>NZ_CP107880.1 GCF_036013745.1 Streptomyces sp. NBC_00483 | reverse complement strand
GTGTTGCGCTCCCGCTTCGCGGGAGCGCTGGCGGGATGCTGCGCATCCTGCTCAATCCCCATGCTGCGCATGGGGATTGATGCTCCGTTCGCTGCGCTCTCGGAGCTGGTTCGGGCTGCGCTCACCTGGAGGCTTCCGCTGCGCTCCAGCCTCGTGGGCAGGTTCGCTGCGCTCTCCTGCCCTGGCGTTCCTTCGGCTTCGCCTGCGGAACTTAGGCCCGCTGACGCGGGCCGGGCTGGCTGTAAGGGTGGGTGGCTGGTTGAGGTCTTAGGGTGTTGGTGTCTCGACTGCATCAAAGTGATGCAGTCTGTACCTTTGGCAGAAACATGGGACACCCTAGGGGTGAGATCCTCGCCTGAATGAATTCAGGCGTTGAGGGGGCACGAAGATGTCAGCGATTCGGCTCAAGGAGCATCAGGTAGCTCAACGCTCCGCGTTTCGCCGGTGGGTGGGGTTCCCTGAAAGGGCACCTGTGTCCCCGCAGGGTGCCCGGGGCACGATCGTGTCCGCGACCGGCTCGGGCAAGACGATCACGGCCGCCGCATGCGCGCTGGAGTCGTTCGCGGGCGGTCGGATCCTGGTCATGGTGCCGACCCTGGACCTGCTCGCGCAGACCGTCGAGGCCTGGCGTCTGGTGGGCCACACCGCGCCGATGGTCACGGTGTGCTCGCTGGAGAACGACCCGGTCCTGGGCGCGTTGGGGGTGCGCACCACCACCAACCCGATCCAGCTCGCCCTGTGGGCCGGACACGGACCCGTCGTCGTGTTCGCCACGTACGCCTCGCTGGTGGACCGCGAGGACTTCGACGACCCTGCGGGTCAGCGGAAGGTGTGCGGGCCGCTGGAGGCCGCTCTCGCGGGCGGGGAGCAGCTGTACGGACAGCGGATGGACGGTTTTTCGCTCGCCATCGTCGACGAGGCGCACTCAACCGCAGGCGATCTTGGCAAGCCATGGGCGGCGATCCACGACAACGCCCGCGTCCCCGCCGACTACCGGCTCTACCTCACCGCAACCCCCCGCATCCTCGCCGCGCCCCGCCCGCAGAAGGGCCCGCACGGCCAGGAGGCGGAGATCGCGTCCATGGGCCAGGACTCCGAGATCTACGGACCATGGCTGGCCGAGCTGGGACTCTCGGAGGCGATCGAACGCGAAATCCTCGCCGGATTCGAGATCGACGTCCTCGAGATCCGCGACCCCTCCCCCGTCCTCGGGGAATCCGAAGAGGCGCAGCGCGGCCGGCGCCTGGCCGTGCTCCAGACCGCACTCCTGGAACACGCCGCGAAGTGGAACCTCCGTACGGTGATGACCTTCCATCAGAAGGTGGAGGAAGCAGCGGCCTTCGCGGAGAAGCTGCCGGAGACCGCCGCGGAGCTGTACGCCAACGACACCTCCGAGGACGGCCTGGTGGCCGCGGACCGGCTCCCCGCATCATCGATCGACGCCGACTTCTACGAACTCGACGCCGGCCGCCACGTACCACCAGAGCGCGTCTGGTCGGCATGGCTGTGCGGCGACCACCACGTCACCGAACGCCGGGAAGCTCTGCGCCAGTTCGCAGAGGGCATCGACGCCAACAACCGGCGCGTGCACCGCGCGTTCCTCGCCAGCTGTCGCGTACTCGGAGAAGGCGTCGACATCACCGGCAAACGAGGCGTGGAAGCCGTCTGCTTCGCCGACACCCGTGGCTCCCAGGTCGAGATCGTGCAGAACATCGGCCGCGCACTCCGCCTCAACAAAGACGGCTCCACCAAGGTCGCACGGATCATCGTGCCCGTGTTCCTGAAGCCCGGCGAAAACCCCACCGACATGATCGCCAGCGCCTCGTTCCGCCCGCTCGTAGCTGTGCTCCAGGGTCTGCGCTCGCATGATGAACGACTCGTCGAGCAGCTCGCCTCCCGCGCCCTCACCAGCGGAAAGCGCACGGTCCACATCCAGCGGGACAAGAACGGCCGGATCGTCGGGGCCGGCGGCGAAGATGACGGCGCCGACCAGGAGCAGGACGACAGCAACGCCACTGCCGAGTCCGTGCTGCTCCGCTTCTCCTCCCCCAGAGACGCGGCCACGATCGCCGCGTTCCTGCGCACTCGGGTCTACCGGCCCGAGTCGCTGGTGTGGCTGGAGGGCTACCAAGCCCTGCTGTGCTGGCGGGCCGAGAACGAGATCACCGGCGTCCACGCCGTGTCCTACGACGTGGAGCTCGAAGTGGGGGTGACCAAGGACTTCCCCCTCGGCAGGTGGGTGCACCAGCAGCGCAAAGCACTACGGGCCGGGGAACTGGAGGAGCGGCGCAAGACCCTGCTGGACGCCCCGGAAGCCGGGATGGTGTGGGAGCCGGGCGAGGAAGCCTGGGAGAACAAGCTCGCCGCGCTCCGCTCCTACCGGCGGGCCACCGGACACCTCGCACCCCGCCAGGACGCAGTATGGGGCGAGAGCGAGGCGATGGTGCCCATCGGACAGCACATCGCCAACCTCCGCCGGAAGGGGCAGAAGAACGGCCTGGGCAAGGCCCCGGTGCGCGCCGCCGTACGTGCGGCGCAGCTAGCGGAGATCGACCCGGACTGGAACTGCCCGTGGCCGCTGGACTGGCAGCGGCACTACCGCGTCCTGGCCGACCTCGCCGCCGACGAACCCGACGGCCGGCTCCCCGACATCGCACCCGGCGTACTCATGGACAGCGACGACATCGGCAAATGGCTGAAGCAGCAGAAGCAGCCGGGCAACTGGGCACGGCTCCTTCCCGAGCAGCAGGAGCGGCTGACCAAGCTGGGCATCCAGCCCGCCCCGACAGCCACTCGTACGACGAAGGGACCGAGCAAAGCGCAGCAGGCATTCCAACGAGGCCTGACAGCCCTCACGCAGTGGGTCGAGCGGGAAGGCGCCCACCGGCCGGTGCCGCGCGGACACAGCGAACCGATCGCCGTCGACGGCGAAGCGGAGCCAGTGATTGTGAAACTGGGCGTATGGATCACCAACACCAAGACCCGGCGCGACAAACTCGACGCCGAGCAGCTGGGCGCACTAAGGGAGTTGGGCATCACCTGGGCGTAACGCTTGTGCGGTAAGGCTAGTGAGTCCGATTGCGGTTCGGTACACATCGCCGTCTCTCGGTATCTCGAGGTTCCACGTCTGCGAGGTGTCTGCGTGCCTCGCCAGCGTCCCGGCTTCGAGGGGGCTGCTTGTCCTTGGCGGCCTTCTTGAGCTTGGAGTCCGCGGTCACCTTCACGCTGTAGGCAGTGGGGGTGGTGATCGCCTCGCCTGTGGAGGGGTTGCGGCCCGTGCGCTCGGCCCGGTGGGTGTGTTCGTTGTGACGAGGATTTTTAGTTGGCGTACAAGGAGGGGTAGTTGGTGTGTCGATCTCCTGGTCTGGCCATGCAGGGAAGCGGAGCACACGAAGATCAGTGATGAGATCCCGTCCGGTCGGAAGGTTGGGCGGGATCTCTGTATCTCTGACTCCTGTTCCACGTGGTGGTGGAGTTGTGTGATCCCCGTGCGGCGGAGCACGGTGAGGAATCGGCGGCCGGGTATCACCGGCGCAGCCGTCGGCGTTCCAGGGCGAAGGCCAGGCCGTTGAGGGTGAGTGTGGCCCCGGCGAGTACTGCTTGCGGGGCGCCCTTCTTCGGCGGGTCCATGAAGGCGGTTCCGGGGTAGGCGATGGCCGACATCTGGGTGATCCAGTACAGCGAGGCGGCACCGGTCGCCAGTTTCAGTCGCTCGCCGGAGGCGTCGGCTCCGCGGCCCCACAGTGCCCACAGCCCGATGGCGCCGAGCGCGGCGCCGGTGCTCATGGTCTGGGCGTTGTGGAATTTCGCGTGTGGCGGCCAGTTGGGGTTGTGGATGTGTGTTTCGTTCCAGTCGGCGATGTAGGCGCCGCACATGGTGCTGATGGAGGTCAGTGACAACAGAACGCGTCCAGGACTGACGACGGCCATGGCTCTCCTCGGGCCGGGGGGGGATCGGCCGACCCTCCCTACTGTGAAACAACTTGTCCCATAGTAGGGGCGGGGCATCGCGTGCCAGACTGGGGGCGGAGAAGGGAGACATGTGTGAGTCCCATGCCGGCGCCCCCGACGCAGACCGCAGGAACGCAACGGGTCGATCCGCGTATTACGCGGAGCAGATCGGCGGCGTTGACGGCGGTACGCGAGCTGCTGCAGGAAGGCGGCTTGCCGGCCATCACGCACGTGAACGTTTCCTCGCGCAGCGGTGTGGGGCGTAGCACCCTGTACCGTCACTGGCCCGACGTCACCGATCTCCTGCGTGATGCGCTCGCCGGGCAGATGGCCCGCAGTCACAGCATCCCGAAGGGGGATCTGCGGGAGGATCTGCTGGCCGAACTCGACCTGGCCCGCGGCCAATTGACCGACCCGGCGACCGAGCGGATCATGCGAGTGGTGATCGAGCGCGCCGACAGCAGTCCCGCCTTCGCGGCGCTGAAGAGGGACTTGTACCGCGAGGGCAGCCGGACGACCGCTGCTGTCATCGAGGATGCGGTGGCCCGAGGAGAGCTGTCGACGGCCACTGACGTGGAATTCGCCGTCGCCCAGCTTCTCGGGCCCCTGTTCTTCCGGCGGCTCGTGGCAGGCGCACGGCTCGAGCGCGCCGACGTCGTCTGTGTCGTTGACGCCTTCTTGAGCCGCGGGGCTGTGGCCGACGGGCGAAGGTTGTCGGGATAGCCTCGCCGCGGTGGCGCGCCTGTGTGGCGGTGTGGACCAGGACGAGCTGACCGGGATCATCGACTCCGCGGGTGCGTACATGATGGTCCGTCACGCCCACGCTGCCCGGCTGTTCCGGCGCCGGCGAGCGGTCCACATCCTGTGTTCCGCTGGCGGCCGCATGTTGTGGAGGGGTGAGTTCACGGCGAGCACCTGCCTGCAAGAGCGCCCCGCTGGCCGCGGGCCGGGTGCTTGGTTTCCTGGATTCTCAGGAAACCCTGCGGGTTATCCGCCTCACCGGCTGACGCCATCCGGGGCTGAGGGGTGTCATCTGCTGGTAGCTCCGTTGTGCTGCCACGACGCTTTGTCTACTCGGCCAGATCGTCTTGGTAGACCACGGACACAGCCCGCATCCCGAGCGCCTCGTAGAAGGCGCGACCGTGCTGATTGCGGGGCGAGCAGTGGACGATCAACGGCGCCAGGGCGTGTTCTCTTGCCCAGGTGCGGACGTGGTCGACGAGCAGGCGTCCTTTTCCGTTGCCGCGGTGCTCCGGTGCGACCCACAGTTCGTGGATCACGCAGCATCCTCGTTCGTCCGGGCCGGCCAGGATGTAGCCGTACTCGGTGCGGTACTTCATCCCGTTTGCCGGGGCCGGGCGGTCGGGGTCGAACGGCACGGTCACGCCCTCCAGGGCCAGTGGTGGACTTGTCGGTTCTGAGGCGGCGGGAAACGACGCCGGTTCTCGCTCGCCTTGCGGACGGACCCGCACCGGTCAGCCGAGCTTCCTCTCATAAAGTCGCAGCATGGAGGGAAAGGAAGCAGCTCAGGCCGAATTGAACGCCGCCTCTGCAAGGGCCCGCTCCGAAGGCCCGACGGGGAAGAACATCACGGCCTTCGAGGATGCAGTCATCCGCCTCGCAGCAGCCCATGGCGTCACCCTGGCTCCCGCGGCCCCGCCACCGGGCAGCTGCGGACGGATCCGAGCTGACCCGACCTCGCTCCGCCGACGATGATCCGGTTGTGGAGCTCTGCCGCCGTATCGCGCCTCCACTCGGCCGACGACGAGGGCCGGAAGCTCGAGCACCTCGATGATGATGAACGCGAGAAGCAACGCGAGGTCTGGTTCGAGGCCGCGGCGAGGGCACAGGATGCGGTCTCCATGTACGCGTTCAAAAGCGACCTCAACCGGTTCGACGTCGAGAAGCAGCTCCGTCAGGTCACTCGGAACCCACCGAAGCAGGAGGAGTAGAAACTTCGGGAGCGGCCGTAATGGTCGCGATTCCCGGACAGGGGGGCCAGGCTCCCTGCTTGGCTACCAGTTCATGTGGCTGGGCATGCCGCACTTCCCGGAGGCGTCCCGCGTGGGACATTGCCCCAGCCGAGCATGAAGAGCGCCATGGCCAGCGCCAGCACTACGAGCATGACGGCGAGGCCGGTACGCGTGGCCAGGAACCGGCTGATACGGGTGCCGGAGCTGCCAAGCCGTTTGTCGCGGTACACCGTGGCCCGGCGCAGGTTCCAGACAGCGCAGACGGCGACGGTGATGGCACCGAAGGCCGCCGAGGATGAGCGCGTACATGATCCGGACCAGGACGTTAATGATCATCGTCGTTCCCGCGCTGCTCGATGCGCCGGGCGTGGAAGTAGTTCCAGCCCACGGAGCCGAGAAAAATGCACCCGCCGTTGATGACGGCGTTCCACTTTCCCGTGACGGCTCCGATGGCGCCCAGAACGGCGAACACGACCAAGGCGTACAGGACGAGCCTCGTGGGCTTCCCCATCTTCGCCCTCGTTGTGCTCCGGCCGGTCGGAACGGCGCCACCACCACTGGAACAGGAGGTGGACCCCCGTGCCGCTGACGCCCGCGCCGATCGCCATGTCCCACTTGCCGGTGATGAACCCGAGGGCGCCGAAGACCATGACGACCGTGGCAACGTTCACCACGATCTCCAGGACGGTGAGCGGCTTCGGCGGGTCCGCAACCACACCCACGAACTTGAGCCGCCGTTTGGCACGCGGCTTCATCGGTTCGCCTTTGCCAGACTGAGTGCGTCACGGATGTTCTTGACGGTGGCCACGAACAGCGCGCAGAGGACGGCCCCCAAGAGGGCCCACAGCCACCACGGCATGACCACGGCGACATCGGAACCGAATCCGCTCCAGGTGCTGCCGCCGACCCCGCCAGCGGCGACGCCGCCAGTGGTGGCGGGCATCGCACCGAGCTTCTTCAGGCGCTTGATCACTTGGGGCCCTTCTTCCATGTGCGCCGCATGCGCCACCAGTTCCAGACGGACGAGGCAATCAGCGCGCCGGTGCAGGCCGCCTGCACCGAGTAGCGCCATACGGAGGCCTCGACGCCGGCCGCGAGGCAGCAGCCCACGACGAGCCCGATCTGGACGGCATGGAACCTCCGGCTGCGCGGCGGCCCGCTGGGCGAGATCCACTTCATCGGTTCGCCTTCGCCAGCCGGACCATGTCACGGACGTTCTTGACGATGATCACGATCAGTGGGAGGAGAACGATTCCTACGAGGGCACACAGCCACCACGGCACGACGGCGCCGCCGGATCCGCCCCAGGCGGCGCCGCTCGCCCCGCCCGCCGCGCTGACCGCAGCACCGCCCGGCACGGCGCGGAGGTTCTTCTTCAGGTGCTTCTTCATCGGCGCTTCACCTCGCGGCGCATGAGGCGGTCGAGGCGCGTCAGCAGGGCCTGGCGCTCGGCACGCTGCCTGCGCCGCTTGCGGCGGGCAGCGCGGATGACGCTGCAGGCGAGGGCGGCGGGCATGAAGGTGCCCCCCAGCCGCCACCCGTTCGAGGTGTCCGAGTCCGTGGCGTTGGCAATGCCGAGGATGGTCAGTGCGATGAGCAGGACCCGGTCCGTCCAGTCCATGTGGAGCTTCACTTCGGCTTCCTCTTCCCTGCGCGCCGCTTGCGCCGGTCGCTGCGGAGGTGCCAGGCCAGAAAGCTGATGACGTAGACGCCGATGGCCAGCTCGCGCACGCGGCCCCAGCCGGTGCGGCTCGTGACGACGTTGCAGATGGTGGCCATGATCAGCACGACCAGGGCGACGACCAGCCACTTGTCCGAGCGCGTCACCTGTGTCCCCGGGCGTGCGCGCGTGCCCATCGGACCAGGACGATCCCGAAGGCGCAGAGGACGAGCGGCGCGACGCCTGCCCACCACGTGGCTTTGAAGGCGAAGATCCCGATCAGGCCGAGGATTTCCGCAAGGACGGCGCCGCAGAGGGTGACCCGGGCCGCGCCCCGCTGCACCGCGGCGTTCACACGCGGCAGGTGCGTGCCGTCGCGGCGCTGCTTGTACCGGCCGTAGAAGGCCGGCCCGATCAGGGCGGCGAAGAGGAGCACCAGGAACGGCCCCTCTGCCCCGTCGGGCAGCAGGGCGGATATGAGGCTCCCGGAGCCTCTGCCGCTGTGGGCCGGGGTCATCACGTGCTGTCTTTCCGCTCGATAAGCCCCCGGCTGTCGATGTGTCCGGGGGACGCTAGGCGGCGGGCCGGACGCGGCGGAAATTGATCATGGGTGTTCGTTGCATGTCTCACACGGTTCGCCGGCCGAGCGCCTCGATCGCGAGTAGACGCAGCAGACCCGCAAGATCGCCCGACACCCGCAGTCGCCGCAGCGACAGGCCGCTCTTCCATCGCGTCGGTGAGTTCAGCGCGTAGCGCGCGGCTCGGTCTCCGATGCAGCCGGTCTCGCGCAGGTGGACGCCCTGTGCGGTTACTTGACGCCGTCGGCCGGCCGTCTGCCCCGCTACTGGCCGGAAGTTCCCCTGTGGATGCCGTCGATGGGCGAGCGCCTCGACGCTGCCCTCGCGCTGGATGCGGCCGGGGCCACGGGCCCCGACCAGCGGCTGCTGCGCATCCTGCTCCGCGGCGACCAGGCCGCGTTCGAGCAGGCGCTGCACGAACGGCTCGTCACCCACCGAAGCGCCGCCGGTGAAGAGGCCGGGCCCGAGAGCCTGCTCCCCCTGGGCGCGATCGGTCTGTCCGTGCTGGCCGTGCAGGTCCACGGCTGGGACCTGCAGACGACCTCTGCCTATCTGCCCGCCTCCCTCCTGCAGGCGCCCACCCCGGCTCCGAGCCCGACCTGAATTACAGGTGGGCGGTGAGGAGATTGGCGTCGAGTGGGCCCAGGTCGGCAGTGTGACGGGCGCGGGCGTAGCCGGTCAGTATCCGTTTGGCGGCGATCATTGATTCCTGGGAGCGGCGGCCGAGGAGACGCGTCCAGGCGGTGACCGCGCGGTCGAGGTCCTCTTCGGGCACGGTGTCGTGCAGGAAGTCGATCCGGTGCGCGGTGGCGGCGTCGAACTCGCGGCTGGTCAGCATGAGTTCGCGGATGCGGGAGACTCCGACCTCGGTGATGAGGCGGCCGGTGGCCCCTCCCCATGCGGGCGGCAGTCCGAGGCCTACTTCGGGCATGCGGTAGCGGCTGGTGTCGGCGCCGACGCGGAGGTCGCAGTAGGAGACGAGGGCGAGGCCGGCACCGGTGACCCGGCCGTGGAGGCGCGCGATGGTGATGGCGTCGGTGGTCTCCAGTGCCTGACAGAGCCGGAAGCCCTTGTCGACGATGCGGCGCAGGGCCGCGCCGGTCGGGTCGGCCTTGCGTGCGTCGGCGAACTCGCTGCGGTCGGCTCCCAGGCAGAAGTCGTCGGCCAGCGAGGACAGGACCAGGACCTTCACGTCGGTGCGCTCGGTGAGGCTGTCGAGCAGTCGCAGGAGGTCGTCGATGGCGGCGACGTCGAGGACGGCGTCCGTGCGGCCGGCGTGGAGCCGGGCGTGCAGGACGGGCCCGTCCTGGTCGAGGTGGAGGGTTTTGTAGCCGTCGGAGGGCTGGAGGTGGTCGGTCATGCGAGGGTGAGGTCCAGGTTCAGGAGGCGGCGGAAGGCGACGCGGGGCGCCCAGGTGGGCGGGCGTACGAGGGTGGGGCGGGGGATGCGGCGGGTGAGTTGGGTGATGAGGGTCTGTGCTTCCAGGCGGACCAGGGGGGCGCCGAGGCAGTAGTGGACGCCGCCGCTGAAGGCGAGGTGGCCCCCGGGGTTTCGGTGCGGGTTGTAGGTGGCGGGGTCGGCGTGCCGGTGCGGGTCGTGGTGGGCGGCGCCGATCAGGAGGTGGGCCATCTCGCCCTCGCGGATGTGGCGGCCGGCCAGGCGCATGTCGTGGGAGGCGACGCGGCTGATGACGTGGGTGGGTGGGTCGTAGCGCAGGCTCTCCTCCACGGCGCCCGGGACGAGTTCGGGGTCGGCGGCGACCGCGTCCCAGTGCAGGGGGTGTTCGACGAGGTGGAGGACCGCTTGGGACAGCAGGGTCGCGGTGGTCTCCAGCGCGGCCAGCAGGACGAAGCGGGCCAGGTGGTAGACCTGGTGGTCGGCCTGGTCGCGGTCGGTTTCGAGGGTGTCCCAGGTGCGGATCCACTGCGAGACGGGGTCGTCTCCCGGGCGGGCGCGGCGAGCGCGGACGAGGTCGGTGAAGTACGTGCGCAGTTCCACGGTTGCGGCGTCGGAGCGGGCGAGCTGGCTCGCGGTCGGCAGGAGTTCCTGGGTGAACACCTGGTCGTGGGTGAGCTCGCGCAGCCGGGGCCAGTCGGCGCGGGGTAAACCCAGCCAGTGTCCGACCGTGGCGATGGGGAGCTCCTCGCCGACCAGGGCTGCGAAGTCGGCCTCCCCGTGGCGGAGTTGTTCGTGGAATGTGTCGAGGAGGCGGTCGGTGGCTGTCGTGATCACGGGGAGGAGACGGCCGATGGCGGCGCGGTCGAAACCGTCGGCCGCCCGGCGTATTCGGGCGTGTTCCGGCCCGTTGAGGTTGGGCAGGGCGTGGCTCATCTCCTGCGAGGACGGCGCGGCCCAGCGGGTGCCCCGGCCCTGCCGCTCGCGCCAGCGCCGGTCGGGTTCGCACCACTGCCGGTCGCGCAGGACCTGGTCGCACTCGGCGAACCCGGTGACCAGGTGGCCGCCCCAGGGTGCGGGGCTGACCGGTCCTGATGCAGCGAGTTCGGCGTAGTGAGGGAGTGGATTTGCCTGCCCCTGGGGGGTGCGCAGGCGCGAGAAGACTCTGACGGTGGCGCGGCGAAGATCCTGCGGCAGTACGGCGATTCCCACTGTGCTCCTTTCCGAGCATCAGCCGCCATGGATACCCACAAGATCATTTGAGTATCCAATGGCACCGCAGGAAAGTGGAGTTGCCTGCGTCACTCGCCCCTGGTCCATGCCACGAAGCGGCTGAACAGTCCCGCCTTGCGCTTTTTGCCCTGGCCGGACTCGTCATCGACGCCGGCTCCGGTGGAAGCGGAGGCGGCCGGCTCGGCCGCGGGCGGCTGGAGGCCGGGCGTGGGCCGGGACACCGCCGGGGCGGCGGACTCGTACGGGGCGGAGGCGGTGGAGACGGCCCGTGGGGAGAAGCGCACGGGCAACGCGGCCAGCGCGCGGCTCCACGGCGAGGGCACCCAGTCGAGCGCCGAGAAGGGCCTGTCGAGCTCCAGGTCGGGCAGCCGGTTGAGCAGGCACTCGACCGCCGTCACCGCGATCAGCAGCGCCGGGTCCTTCGCCGGACACGCGTGGGGTCCCGCCCCGAACGCGAGATGGGCCTTCGAGTTGAGCTGGGCCCGGTGCTCGGTCAGCCGCGGATCCGTGTTGGCCGCGGCGAACGAGATGAGCACCGGATCGCCGGCCCGCAGCCTCCGCTCGCCGAGTTCGATGTCCACCGTCGGGTAGTGACCGGCGTAGTTGGCGATCGGCGCGTAGGACCACAGGGCCTGGGAGACGGCGTCCTCGACCGGAAGGCCGGTGGGCCAGTCCTCCCCCAGGTACAGGGCGGCGCTGGTGCCGATGGCCGCGGCGAGCGGCGCGGTGCCGCCGGAGAGCAGCGTGACGAGCTGCTGGAGCACGGCCTCGTCGGCCTCGGCCCGGTCGCTGGTGAGGAGGGTGTGCTGGCGGATCAGCTCGGTGGTGAGGTCGTCGCCCGGCCGGCGGTGCTTGAGCGCGATCAGCTCGGCGAGCGCCTGGCCGAGGATCTGGTCCGCGCCGGCGGCGCCCTCGAAGATGCCGGAGATCCCGGTGATGACCCGGTCGCCGATCTCGGGAGGGCAGCCGAACAGGTGGGAGAAGACCAGCAGGGGCAGGGGGCCGGCGTACTCGGCCATGAGCTCGGCGCGGCCGTGCCGGTCCGAGCTGAAGCCGCTGATGAGGTAGTCGGCGGAGGCCTGGGTCTGGCGGATCAGCGCACGCTCGTCCACGGTGGCCAGGGCAGCGGTGACGGCCTGGCGCAGCTTGGCGTGGTCGGCACCGTCGGCGAACAGGGCGTTGCGCCGCCAGGCCATCATCGGCAGGGCCGGGCTGTCGGCCGGCACCCGCCCCTCGTTCAGCGCGTTCCAGCGGCGCGCGTCGCGCGGGAAGGTGGCCGGGTTCTGCAGGATGTGCAGGGCGGCGTCGTAGCTGGTGACGAGTTCGGCCTCGACGCCGGGGGCGATGTCGACGGGCGCGCTGGGCCCGGCCTGTCGCAGGTGCGCGTAGTAGGCCTCGGGGTTGGCCGCGAAATCGGTCCCGTACAGCTGGGTGTTGCCGCCCTGGGTGTGCGCGGGGCAGCCGGGCGGTATCAGGCGGGGGTCGGTCGGCTGGGACATGCAGGGGCTCCTAGGCGGCGAGCTGGGTCATGAGGTGCTGCACGAGGGTGATCAGTGCCTCGGCGGAGGAACGCTCGTCGCGTACGTCGCACCGCACGATCGGGGTCTCGGGGTGGAGGTTCAGTGCCTCGTGCACCTCCTTGAGGGCGTACTCGGTGCCGCCCGCGAAGGAGTTCACACCGACCGTGTAGGTGAGACCGAAGGACTCGACGAGGTCGAGGACGGCGAAGGACTCGTCGATGCGCGCGGGGTCGACCAGGACGAGCGCGCCCAGTGCGCCGCGCGAGAGGTCCTCCCACATTTCGGTGAACCGCTCCTGGCCGGGCGTGCCGAACAGGTAGAGGACCAGGCTGTCGGAGAGGGTGAGGCGGCCGAAGTCCATGGCCACGGTGGTGGTCGTCTTGTTCGGTGTGTTGGTGAGGTCGTCGAGCCCCACACTGGCCATCGTGATCTGCTCTTCGGTCCGCAGCGGTTTGATCTCCGAGAGACTGCCGATGCAGGTGGTTTTCCCCACGCCGAAATGGCCCACGATGAGCACCTTCACGGCCTGGCTGACAGAGGGATCCAGGTACACGTCACACTCCGAATTTCTTCTGCAGGCCGGTGCGCACAGCACGGACGAGGTCGATGTCCACCAGTTCGGCGGCCGGGACCGGCTGGCGGACGTCGAGCAGGCCGGCCTCCGCGAGTTGGGCCAGCAGGATGCGCACGACGCCGATCGGGAACCGGGTGTGGCCGGCGACCTCGGCGACGGACAGGACTCCGCCGGTGACCACTTCCATGACCCTGCGGGCCTCGGGTGTCAGGGCGCGCAGGGCGGCCTCGGACCCGTCGGCAGAGGTCACCATCGCGGTGTGCTCGAATTCGTGCTCGGGGGGCAGGGACCGCCCGTTCGTGATCACGAAGAGCGGGACGAGGTCGGACGTCAGCTCGAGGTCCGGACCGCTGGGCTCAGACATTGCCGGGCACCCTGCCGGCCCCGGCAGAGGCCGCGATCCTGAGCTCTGCCGCATGCAGCTGGGACGTCAGGTGCTCGATGTTGCAGTCGTGGTCGGCGGAGGCCGCCAGGAGCGCCCCGTCGCCGGCGGCGATGAGGAAGATCCACCCGTGCTGGAACTCGATGGCCGTCTGCTGCCACGCCACGTCCGCGGTCGCGCCCGCGAACTGCGCGGCCGCCCGGCTGTTGGCGTGGATGCCGGTCATGGCCGCCGAGATCCGGTCGGCGAGATCGCGCGGCAGGCCCGAGGTGCCGCCGCGCGGCAGGCCGTCGCCGCCCAGCAGCACCGCGTGGCGGGCGCCGGGCACGTCGGCGAGCGCCACATCGAGCTCCTTGAGCACATCGGCCGTCTCCTCACCGGGCGCCGGCTCGGGGCTGCCGCGCCGGCCTGCCTGCGGACCGTCCACGCGAGGTGCGGACGTCATGTTGTGTCCCAGCCGGGCCACCAGACGGTGCATGCGGTAACTGATCTGCTGCATGTCCACATGGGGTTCCGCGGCCGCCGCCAGATAGGCGCCCTGACCGGCACCGATCAGGAAGATCCAGCCGTGCTGGAACTCGATGATGGTCTGCGTCCAGGACGCGGCCGGCGCGGTTCCGACGAAGGGCGCCGTGGCCCGGCTCAGGGCCTGGATACCGGACATGGCCGTGGAGATGGTCACCAGGTCCCGCTCGCCGAGGCCCTCGGTGGATGCACGGGGCAGGCCGTCGGCGGACAGCAGGACCGCATGGCGCGCGCCGGGCACGTTGTTAACGATGTCATCGAGCATCCATGACAGGTCGGAGGTGCTCACCGCTCATCAGACCCTTCGCCCAGGGGGGACTCATCGGCGCGGGCTTCAAGGGTGCCGCGCTGGAACGCACCCAGGCCCCGGCTGGATGCCCGCGGCCCGGTCTGCGTGGCCTCGTCCACCGGACGGGGCGCACGGCCCGCGGCCGGGGAGGCCGTCGGCGTCTGCCGGGCAGCACGCTTGGGCAGTCCGTGCGCGGTGCGCTGGGGAGCGACCCCGGACGGGCCCGGGCCCTGCCGCACGGGGGCGGTCGCAGGGTGGGGGGCCGGGGCGGGAGCGGGAGCCGGCGCCGCGGCCTTGGGGGTCGCCTCTTCCATGGTCCACAACTCCTCGGGCAGTCGGACGACGGCCCGCACTCCGCCGTAGCGGGAGACCCCGGTGACGTCCACCCGGAAGCCGTGCTGACGGGCGATCAGGCCGATCACGGGGAAACCGAACTTGGGCTGCGTGCCCAGCTGCTGCAGCCGCGGCGCCTCGTCGCCGGAGAGCAGGGCGGTCGCCCGCTGCCGGTCCTCGTCGTTCATGCTGACGCCGGCGTCGTCGATGACGATGCAGAGGTTGCCCTGGACACGCTGGAACGTGACCTCGATCGGAGCGTCGTGCTGCGAGAAGCTCGCCGCGTTGTCCAGCAGCTCGGCGACCGCCAGCGCCACCGGCGTGACCGCGGACGCCTTGAGGGCGAGACCACTCTGCTGCATGATCGACACGCGCTGGAAGTTGCGGATCTGGCCCTTCGCGTTCTGCACGACGTCGTACACGCTGGCCGGCCGGTTGCGGCGGCCCAGCGGCGCACCGCACATCACCGCGATGCCCTGTGCCTTGCGTGCCATCTGGGCGTTCGCGTGCGCCACGTCGAGGAGGTCGCTGAGCACCTCGTGGCCGCCGTGCTTGCGCTGCACGGTGTCCAGCAGGGCGGTCTGTTCGGCCGCAAGGCTCTGCAGGAAGCTCGCCGCGCCCTTGAGGACGCTCTTCGTGCTGTCCTCCGCGGCCTCGCGCGCCCCGGCGATGACGCTCTCCCGCTCGGAGCGGGCCGCAGCCAACTCGCCCTGTTGGGCCGCGAGTTGCGCGGTGGCGCGGCTCAGCTCCTGTTTCTGCGCGGCCTCGGCCTGGCGTCTCTTCGCGGTCACCGCTCGGTTGCGGGTAATGAGTGCGACATTCGCGGCGACGGATATCAGCGCAATCGCACCCAGGGTCCACACAAGTGCGTGGGTCATGGACACCTCTCGTGGCACGGGTAGGAGGAACTGGCGACCCGTACCCCCGCTCTCACCCCGCAGGCACGTGTCAAGTCGGCACGCTGGATGAGTTGATCAAGATCGCCGCCGGGATGCTATCAGGACCGTTTCGCCTCAACCTGCCTGCCCAGCACCCCTGTTGGAAGATTCCGTTTGGCCCGCCCGGCACCCGAATGATCCCAGCCACACACCCACCAGATTTCAGCCAGGTGTGCCCGCGCGGCCCGGGAGGGCTCCTGCCTCGGCGCTCGCGGCAAGCGGCGAGACGACCGATCGGCACCTTTCACGGCCGCCGTGGACGAGGGCAGGGGCCTCGGTGAGCAGCGTGCCCCTGGCGGTTTTCGGCAACAGCATTCGGATCGGTCCCGACGGCAGAGGGCAGGTCGGGAAGAGCTCCATCCGCTCCGGGGACCCCATGGCGTGGACCGTCATGCCGGTCCGCTCCTCGATGCGTGGCTGCGTCAGTACGTCGGCGAACGCGTTCTCGTCCAGCCGCAGGGCGGCCGAGGTCTGGAGGCGTACGGTGCCGCCGCCGGTGAGCGGCACGCTCCGGCGGGCGTCATCGGCGCTCCCGCGGCGCAGCGGCATGAAGGTGTTCATGGCCGCATCCACGCGGCGCTCACGGCGCCCGGAGCGGGCCCGGCGGTGTGCCGTGTCGTCCTCGTCGCGCCACCGCGCCCTGTGTTGGCCGTTGCTCTCCCCGATTCGCTGTGTTTCATGGGGTGCGTCGGAGTGTGTGCCGGCTCCCCGGGGGGCTGGGTTCCTGGGGGGTTACGGCGAGGTGCGGGGGCGGCGCAGTTCGGCGGGGCCCTGGCCGTACCAGCGGTGGAGGGCGCGGCGCAGGGAGCGCGGGTCGGTGTAGCCGGTGCGGGTCGCGATCGACTCCACGGTCAGTGAGGTCGCGAGCAGCTGCTCCACGCGCCGCCGGCGGGCGCATTCCAGCTCCGTGCGCCAGGTGGTGTCCTCTTCGTGGAGGCGGCGCTGCACCGTGCGGGGTGACATCCCCAGTCTGTGGGCGATGTGGGTGAGGTCGGGTGCGCCGTGGGTGAGGCTCAGTTCGACCTCGCCGCGGAAGCGGTCGAGCCACGACAGCACGGCGCGGGAGGTGGCCACCCTGGTGCGCGCGTGGTCGCGCAGGATGGCTGCCAGTACCGGATCCGCCCGCGGCAGGGGCCGGTTCGTGTCGGCGGCCGAGAAGGTGACGGAGGGCGTCTCCGCGCCGAACGCGATGTTGCGGGTGCCGTACGTCTCGGCCAGGTGCCCGTGCCGGCGCGGCGCAGGGCCGGTGAGGGTCACCCGGAGCGGGGTCAGCGGGCGGCCGGCGCCCGAGGCGGCCGCGGTGAGGATCATCGACACGGCGAACTCGGCGATGATCGGGAAGATCGGGTGGCTGGCGAACCGGCCGTGGAAGGTGACGGTGAGTCCGGCGGCATCGTGCACCGGTGTGAACGACTCCGACGGATCGGTGACGACTGCCGCGTGGCGGTCGGCGTGCTCGAATGCTTCCGTGAGCGTATCGGCGCTGGTGAACAGGTAGTCCCACACGCCGAGCGAGCCGGGGCGCCACAGCCGCCAGGGCAGCGAGCCGCCGCCGAGGTCGCGCAGCCGAGCCGCCCACTCCTCCCATATCCGTACGAGCGAGGCCGAGGGCAGCCGCACGGCCTCGTCGTCCAGGCTTGCCAGCCCGGCCACCTTCGCCAGCCGGCTTCGGTCCAGTCCCGCCGCCTGTCCCGCGCGCAGCAGCAGCCGCGTCACGTGCGGGGGAACGGTTCCGGCCGGAACCCGACCGGATGCGGACACGCCCGGACTCTATTCCAGGCCCTGGCCGGGGACAACGCTGTATTGCGCCGGGAGGCCCCGGCCGGGTGGATGCGGTGCGGTGCGGTGCGGTGCGTGCGGTCCAACTCGGCCCGCGGTCATGGGTGATAGGGGTGCCGTCGTCGGCTTCGGCGCCTGCGTGCCGTGGCGGCGGTCGCCTCTACGTTCTTGTCTGCACGGTACGGCGGTAGTGCTCGGCGATCTCGTCGCTGTCAGCCACACGCCTCGGTGCCCGCAGATGTACGCCAGCGCCTGCGCGAGGTATCTGGTCCTGAACGCCTGGCCGATGACGAACGGGTGCAGGGCCAGCGCCATCACCCGGCCGCTGTCCGCCGCATCGGCGTAGAGCTGGTCGAACTGGTCCTTGACCAGCTGCAGGAAGTCCGGACCCGTCATGCCGTGCAGGGTGAACAGTGCCAGGTCGTTCAGTTCGACGGAGTACGGCACGCTCAGCATGCCGGGCTCGTTCAGCAGGAACGGCTGGTCGTCGGCGGTCCAGTCGAGCACATAGTCCAGGCCGAGTTCGGCGAGCAGCCGCGGGGTGTGGAAGGTCTCGGTCAGCGCCGGGCCCATCCAGCCGCGCGGGCGGCGCCCGGTGGCCTTCTCGATCGTGGCGACGACGTCGGTGAGGTACTCCCGCTCCTCCTGCGGCGTCATGCCGGCCTGCAGGACGGAGTTGGTGCGGCCGTGCGCGAGCCAGGCCCAGCCGCGGGCCCGGCCGGCTTCGATGATCTGCGGGTAGTGGCCAGCCACAACACGCCGAGATCGGCGGTGAGCAGCACGGTGGGCAGCAGCAGAACACTCAGTCCCACCCACTGCCGCAGGCCCGCCCTTGAAGCCCCGTTCCGGGCAACGTGTTCGTCCATGCCACGACGCTATGAAAGGGAAGGGCGCGGCAAGGAGGGCCGAAGGCGCCACGACGCGGACCGAACGCGCCACCTCCGGCGCGCCGGCCTCCTGACCGGTACTCGCGGTCGGTTCGCGGTCGGTTCGCGGTCGGTTCGCGGTAAAGGGGGCCCGCTGGTGGAGGGGCCGCTGGTGGCCGGGCTTGCGGCGGGCGGCACGGAGAGCGAGACTCCAGATCCGCGGGCCGCGGGCCGCGGTGTGCGGGCCGCGGGTGTGCGGCACCAGAGAGCCTCCGGAGGACTGCCGGATGCGGGTTGTGGGTCCGTGCCACCGGCCTGGCCCGGCAGGCGGCGTCGTGGTCTGCTCCGCCGGCGCGACGCCGAAAGGCGGGGCCCCGCGCGGCGTGCGAAGCGGTGCGCGGGGCCCTTCAAGGATGTTGCGGTGTGTTCGTGCATCCTGTCGACGCTCGAAGTCCTGGCCAGCACCGACGTGTTTGGGGCAGGATGACGTCCGAGCGTCCCACCCGGGAACGCTCGTGGAAACCGAGCCGATCCGCCACGGAACGGCTCGAGTGATGTGAAGGACTGACGTATGGCCAGCGGCACCGTGAAGTGGTTCAACAGCGAGAAGGGCTTCGGCTTCATCGAGCAGGACGGCGGGGGCCCCGACGTGTTTGCCCACTACTCCAACATCTCCGGCAACGGCTACCGCGAGCTCACCGAGGGCGAAAAGGTCAGCTTCGACGTCACCCAGGGCCAGAAGGGCCCGCAGGCCGAGAACATCGTGCGCGGCTAACCCTCGCCCGCACCAGCACGGGGCGCCCACCAAAACGGTGGGCGCCCCGTCCTGCCTTTTCTGCCTTTTCTGCCCTTTCTGCCCTTTCTGCCCTTTCTGTCTTTTCTGTCTTTTCTGTCTTTTCTGTCTTTGTGGGCGCTCCAGCAGCTGTCGTGCGCGCACTAAGTGCTGCCGGAGCAGCGGGCCCGCGCAGGACGGACGGGGCGTGAGCCCGGCCATCACCGCCGTTGCTCCGTCCGCAAGGGAAGGCCGCGACGGCACAGGGCGCGCGGAGCGAGAGGGACGTGACGCCGTCCTCACAAGGGGGCCGGCCGTCGACACGCCCGGCCCCGTGCCGTGCCGTGCCGGCTGCCGCCACCGCAACGGATCGCTTGGCGTGCAGGCTGCACGAGCGGGTTCCCGGGCGCCCCCGCTCCCGCGGCCGCAATGCGCGCCTACGCCGTGCGGGTTCTCCCTTTGCCTGTGCGGCGCGTTGGTCCAGTGGTCCGACGAGCCGGCCTCACGCTGTCGGGGTGCAGCGCCGTCGATCAGGGAGCTTCCTCATGGCCTTCGGAAGGTGTGCGGCGGCCGCAGTCGCCGGTCTCCTGGCAGGGCTCGGCGGCACGCAGGCCGTCGCCGCACCCCAGGACCTCGTATTCCGGACCACCGACCCGGACCCGGTCGCGGCCGGCGGCCATTACACCGTGCGCCTCACATGCCCCCATGCCGACGACGTGGTCGACATCGAACGGGACTTCCCGCTCATCGGCGTGACCGCCAGCACCCACGGGAAGCAGGGCACCTACGGCCCCTACACGGTCCCCGCCGACACACCCCCCGGAGAGCACCTCTTCGACGCCTTCTGCGTGAGCCCGAGCGGAGCCGAGACCAGGGCGAACCTGGTAACCGTGAACGTCGAGGCCACCGCATCCCCCACCCCCACCCCGACCCCGCCCCCCACGGTCAAGCCCATTCCCACGCGGTCCCCCGCGGCGTCTCCCACCGACACCCCCACGCTTCCCCCGCGGCCGACCGGCACCTCGTCCCGGTCGGCCGCGCCGCTGCCCACACCCCCGAAGGGCGGCACCGGCAGTCACCCGCGCCTGGCGGAGACCGGGGCGTCCACCATGCGAACCGCCGTGGGAGGTACGGCCGTTGCACTGATCGCCGCGGGCTCGGCGGTACTGCTGCTCGTGCGCCGCCGCAACCGCCGGCACTGACCACCGGTCGCGAGTTCGTCCTTGGCATCCTTGGGGCCCGCGCCGGTCGCCTCGTGGTAGGCCTCGAGTCGGCCGTGGCGCAGAGCGCGACGGCGCCATCCCCGGTCGACAGTGATTCGGTTGTGCGGTCTTCCATGCGGAGAGGACGGAGCCTGTTCGGTCTGTCTGGCGTCGGGCGGCTGGATCACCAAGGGTTACCAGCACCGGTAGGTCCCACCTGCTGATCGCGCTGGGCACCGCTGCCGCCATGGCCGCCAGCCTGGTCAACGAGCTGGTCGAAGCCGCCGACGACCCACTCGGCAAGACCATCACCCGCTACGGACGCGTCGACCTGCTCGAAATCGATGAACTCTGCTATCTCGAACTCGACCGCCGCGGCGCCGAGATGCTCTTCCAGGTTCTGACCGAGTGCGAGGAGAAGAACAGCCTCGCCATCGCCTCGAACGCGGCCTTCAGCGGTGGGAGCACGATCTTCACCGACCCATGGCTCTGCGCAGCGATCGTGGACCGGCTCACCTTCAACGCCACCTTGATCGAGACCGGCACCGAGTCCTACCGCCCGGCCCGCACCAAAGCGAAAAGCGCAACGGGATGAAGTGAGAGACCGTCCCCCCAACTTCGCACACGATCAACACGGGGTCAGCCCCCGCCGCGGAGCGAGTTGAGGATGTGGGGCCAGGCAGCCGCCCCCAAGGCCGCGTCGGCTTCGGGCGTGCCTCCGTACAGGAATTGCGGGGATGCCGACGCGGCACTCTCACCAGGAAACCGCGTCCGGTGGCCGGCATCATGGCGGACGATCAGACGCACGGGGGCCCCAACCAAGCGTCGGCGCCCGGCCAGTTGTTCGGCGAAGGGAAGGGACGGCCACATCGCATCGTCTCCGCCTGCGACCAGCAGGAGATCGACCCGAGCCTGCTCCACGGCGATCTCCGCTGGAGTAAGCAGGTGAGCGAACGTCAGCTCGCTGCGTTCGTACCATCCGCGGATGGCGACCGGCCCGCTGCCCGGCTTGGCGGGAGTCCAGGAATCATCCAGCGGGACGAAAGGCAGCGCCTGTTCCCGCCAGGTCCAGGACGATCGATAAGGGCGCTGCGCTCCGTCGCGCCCCGGTCCGACGTTGCACCAGACGCGAGACGTGGGCGACAGCGCGATCACCACGTCCACGCGCGGATCGTGCACCGCCGTCAGCAGAGCCGCCTCGGCCCCCTTGGAGCTGCCCAGCACGCCGATGCGTTCCGCCCCGTTCGCCCGGAGGAAGCCGACGGCGGCGGTGAAGGTCTCCAGGGGGACCTCGCAGATTCCCGGAGCCTGGCCCGGCCCGCCGAACCAGCGGATCGACAAGGCCGTCATGCCCTGCTGGGCGAGGATGCGCGCTCTCTCCCGTTCGATACGCCCGCTGGAACCCGCCAGCACCACAACGCCGATGCCACTGCCGCAGGCGGGAGCGACCAGAACACCTTCCCAGGGCTCGGTCAGCTCCCGCTCAATGACAACCACGTGGCCCCCTGTCGGTCCGCCCCAGTCTGTCAGCGCAGCCCCATCGGCCGTGCTGCTCCTCCCAGACCGGCCGAACCCGCCCGCGTACCCACGGACGGCAACAATGCTGTGGTCCCACACGGCCCCGCCCTCCGGGACCATCTCAAGTCGCCCGATCTGCACCAAGCATCCGTGAAATGGGGCCAGTTGGAGTCGTCTGGGCGGAGCCGCAGAACGCCGCCCCAGCCAGCCCCCATCCTCGGCAGCCGCAGTGGAGGGGCCGAGGTCTCGGCCGGCAGGACACCCCGGCTGCGGGAGCGGTGGTACCCCGGAATCGCGGCGCCGCCCCCCCCCCTGCTCTCTTCTCTCAGCGAGCCGCTCGGCGCGGCGAGCGGCTTCGCGCTCGAGGCACGTGGACCGGGTGCTGCGTGCGCCGTGCGCCGTGGGCCGGCCGCAGCGCACGGGTGTCTGCACCCCCCTCCCGCGAACGGCGTGGCTCGGGCACCGTGTCCGGACTGTCACGGCCCCGCCCCCGCCCTCCCCCGCGGGCGCAGAGAGCAGAGAGCAGGGGGCAGGGGGCAGGGGTGGGGGGCAGGGGTGGGGGCTGCGGGAGTGTCAGCGCAGGTGGACGGCTCCGGTGTGGGCGTTCAGCGTGTAGTGGTGGCCGTGGGCGCGGGCCGTGCTGTGACCGGCGTCCAGGGCGGCGATGCGCACCCCGTGCCGGGTGATCCAGGCCTGGTAGGTGCCGTTCGCCAGCTTGGTGACGTGGGCGGTGGCGCCGTCCGCGAGCCGTATGTCGTGGGTCTTGCCGGTCTGGTTCTTGTGGTGCTTGTTCTGGTGGTCGTTGTTCTTGTGGTGCTTGTTCTGGTGGTCGTTGTTCTTGTGGTGCTTCTTCGCCGGGTGCTGGGGCACGTTCTGCTCGCTGTGCCAGCCGCCTGGGTGCACCACGCCGACGAAGCCGTTCGCCTGGTTGAGCGCATACGTGTAGCCGTGCACGCGCTGGGTCTTGTGCGCGGAGTCCAGCGCCGCGATCCGCACACCCTTGTGCGTGATCCAGGCCTGGTAGGTGTGGTTCGCCAGCCGGGTGACATGCGCGGTGCTGCCGTCGCTGAGCGGCAGGGTCTGGGTACGGCCCGCCGTGGCAGTGTGCTGGGCGGCGGAGGCGGCGGCCGCGGGCCCAGTGGACGCCGGAGCGGCCTCGGCGGTGGCGGCGACGGCGGTCACGGCACCGAGGCCGAGAACGGCGGATGCCAGAGACGTGCGGAGAATACGAGAGGTCTGCATGCGCCGGCCCCTTTCCATGAGTCGAACAAGTCGAGCGAGTCGAACGAGTTGGCTGAGTTGGCTGAGTCGAACGCGTCGTGTGGACCGCGTACTCATGAAGCTAGGCGGCACACATCAAGGCATTCCGCACAGAACATCACAGACATGTGACAGCGCCTTGAAAGTGCGCATATAGGGAGTAACTGCCCGGCTGTGGCGGGACCTTGGCCTCGGCCGGAGAAGGACCTGGAGTCCCGCGCCGCGCCCGGCTCTGCGCCGGCCGGGCCTGCCGTGTCTGCCGGGCCTGCCGTGTCTGCGGGTCCGGGTTCTGTCCGGTGATGCGGCCCAGGGGTGTGTCTGCTGATGCGGCCCAGGGGTGCGTCTGCTCGGCTGCTGGTCCTGGTTGTTGGGGTGCTCCGGTGGCCGCGTGGCCTCGGCGCTGATCCGCCGGGGCTCCCGGGGTGGCTCCCGGGTGGCTAGGTGATCGGCGTGGCGCCGGTCGCGGCGAGGGACAGGTCCCAGAGCCGGGCCGCCTCGCCGGGGTCGACGGCGTGGGCGCGGACGCCGCCGTCGTCCATGGGGGTGCCGGGGGCGCAGACGCGGGCGACGTCGCAGTCCTCCAGGTAGAGGCCGCCCCGGTGGGCGAGGAGCGGGGACGTGGCGGCCCACAGGCCGGTGGCGGCCCCCTGGGAGGGGGTTTTGAAACCGTCGCCGATGACCGTGCCGTGCTCGTCCACCCAGCCGCGGTCGATCTGCTCCCGGAGTGTCATCTCCCGCTGGAGAGCGGTGATGATCCTGCCGGGGTGCAGGGCGAAGGCCCGCACCCCGTCGCCCTGCCCGACGGCGTCGAGGTGGACCGCGAACAGGGCGTTGGCGGTCTTGGCCTGGCCGTAGGCCAGCCACTTGTCGTAGCCGGTACGAAAGTGCGGATCGTGCCAGCGGATGCCGGTCAGGGCGTGTCCGGCGGAGCTGTTGACGACGACGCGCGCGCCGTCCGCGGCGGCCAGCAGCGGGTAGAGCTCGCAGGCGAGGGTGAAGTGCCCGAAGTGGTTGGCGGTGAGCTGGCCCTCCCAGCCGGGCCCGACGCGCCGCTGCGCTGTGGCCATGACCCCGGCGACAGCCATCAGGAGATCGAGCCGCCCGAAACGGTCGCCGATGTACGCGCAGGCTGCGCGGACACCGGCGAGGTCGGCCAGGTCCATGGCAATGACCTCGCAGTTGTTCACCTCCTTCAGCGCGGCACGGGCAGCGTCGGGGCGGCGTGCGGGAACGATGACCCGGGCTCCGGCGGCCGCCAGCGCCCGGGTGGTCTCCAGGCCGAGCCCCGAGTAGCCCCCGCTCACCACGGCCGTCCTTGCGGAGAGGTCGAGGCCGGCCATGACGTCTTCGGCGGTGCTGGAGGCGGAGAAGGGCGAGCCGCGGGGCTGCTGCTGATCGGTGAAGGACATGCCGTGGACGCTACGATCTAGAGCAAGGTCTAGATCAAGTCCGGGAGTGAGCGGCATGACCAGCACCGGGGCTCCTATGCAGTCGCTGGGCATCGGCGAGGTCGCCGAACGGACCGGGCTGAGCGTGCACGCCCTGCGCTTCTACGAGCGCGAGGGCCTGCTCGTCGGGCCTCTCCAGCGCACATCCGGCGGCCGCCGGCGCTACACCGCCCTCGATGTCGACTGGCTGCTGATCTGCGTCAAGCTCCGCGCATCCGGCATGCCGCTCGCCGACCTCAAACACTTCGCCGAACTCGTCCGCCACGGACCGGGCAACGAGGAGCAACGTCTGCGGCTGCTGGACACCCACCGCCGACGCGTCGACGCACAGATCCAGGCCCTGGAGGAATGCCGGTCCCTCATCGCCTGGAAGACCGGCGTCTACGCCGAACACCTCGCCCGCGGTGAAGCCGGCGGCCTGTGGGACCCGACCGCCTGAGGCAACCGCCCGCCCCGTGCTGCTCCGCGCGACGGTGAAGTGCCGGCCCCCCACGCGGGCGTTCGGGTTCGCCGGGCACCGCTGGAGCCGCACCCGGGCACTGATGCAAGCCAAGGCCCGCACCCGGCCGGCCAGATGCTGCCGGGTGCGGCTCGCCGTCCGGGAACGCTGTGCCGCTGAGCAGAGCGCCATCCGCGGCCAAGCACCACCCGATCTGCAGCAAGAGCAAGACAGGGGGTGTGTCGCGCAGCTTCTCAGCGGGCGGGGTGCCGTGCGGCGCCGGACTTTCCGGGGAGGGGATGGAGGGCATGGCGGTGGCCGCCGTGCCGTGGCCGGGAACGATCACCGGGGCGGGGTGGGGTGGCGGCTGGGGGCGACAGTGGTGGGCGTTGCGCAGGCCGGCCGAAGGGCGTGGCACGGCCTGTCAGTTGTCTGCTCTGGGGTCGCCCGCGTGGCTGAGCTCTCCTACCTGACCGCCGTCCGCGAGTCCTACGACACGGTCGCCGCCGACTACGTCCAACGCGTCCCGTCGCCGGCCGAGATGGACCCGCTGTCCCGCGCGATGCCGGCCGGGTTCGCCGAACTCGTGCGGATGGCCGCTCTGGGGCCGGTCGCGGACCTGGGGTGCGGCCCCGGCCGCGTGACGGCGCACCTGGCCGGACCGGGGGTGCCCGCCTTCGGTGTCGACCTGTCGCCGAAGATGGTCGGGCCGGCCAGAAGCGCCTACCCAAAGCTGCGGTTCACCGAGGGCTCGATGACCGCGCTGGAGACGGGGGACGGCGAACTCGGCGGCATCCTGGCCTGGTACTCCACCCATCACACGCCCCCGCAATGGCTGCCGGCGGTGTTCGCCGAGTTCCACCGCACGCTCGCGCCCGGCGGCCACCTGCTCTGGGGAGACTACGTCGGCAACGAGCGGCTGCAGCCGACCCACGGCCACGGCCGACCGGTGTCCTACGAGTCGTACCTCCTGCCCCTGGACCGCATGGCCGGCCTGCTGGAGCAGGCCGGCCTCGCCGTCACCGCACGACTGGAACAGGAACCCGGCCAACACGTGACCAGGCCGCACGCCTGCCTCCTGGCCCGCAAGCCCGATGTGATGGGCACTGCCGGGGCCCGTCCCTGAGGCGAGGCCGCCGGGCCGGACCGCCGGCGATCGCCTCCGCCTCCTCCCGGGCCGTTCGGCGGGCGCGGCGAGGGCGGCGAGGTTCCGCCGGCGCGCGGCCCGAGGGCTCCCCCGGCGGCGTCCCATGCATCCGGGCACCCGTTCCCCCGTTCCTCCCTGCCTGTTGACGCCTGCTGCGAGGAGCCCACGGACCAGGACTTCGCGGTCCATCACCGGGCTGTGGCTGCCGGGCACGTGGCCAGGACCTGGCCGGTACCCGTCGCGGCCACGTTGCCGGCCGGCCCCAGGCCCTCGCTCCAGGAACTGCCGGTGCCAGGTGGCCGGGTGGTTGGGAGGACGAGGCAGGAAATGGGCGCGCCGGGCCAGGACGTCATTCCAGCGCGCACAGAGGAGGACGTGGATGCGGACCGGGAACCCGGCTTCGGCTTCGGCTTCGGCTTCGGCTTCGGCTTCGGCTTCGGCTTCGGCTTCGGCTTCGGCTTCGGGGACGATCCCGGATCATCCTCTGCTGCCCCCTCTGTCTTCCCTGCTCCAGCCGCAGTCTGCGACGGGGCCGGACCGTCCGGCAGAAGGGGCCGTTTCAGGCTTCGGGAAGCCGCTCACGCACCGGGCCGAGGAACGCCGCCGGTTCCCGTGCCGGCACGGCCGGGACCGGCGGTACGTACGGCGGACACGAGCGGACGCGGACGGACGCGGGCGGCTCACACCCTGCCGGCCGGCAGACGGGCCCGGGTGCTCCGGCACGCCGGGCGGCGAAGACCGCCCTGCCCCCCATCCAGCAGCTGTGCGAGCGGCAGGCGCGTGGGGACGGGCCCGTGGCCGCCCGTCGCCGGCAGGGCCGGATGCCGCGGGCACGGCGCGCCTGCCCGCGGGGCCGTCCGGCAGGCCCCCGCGGGCTGTTCGGAGCAACGGCCGCTACAGGTCGAACTCCAGGTGCTCGATATCGGTGAAGCGGACCTCTTCCAGGCTGCCCGCGCGGCGGCCGCCGTCCTGGAAGTACACCTCGCGCAGCGCGTCGGCCGCGATCCGGCGGAGTTCCTCATCGGAGGCGCCGGCCTGCCGGGCATCGAAGAGGCGGCCGGCGTGGACGGGCGGCAGCGCGACGGTCAGGTGCCGGATGCGGTCCTGGTCGGTGGTGCCGATCGGGGCGGTGTAGCCCATGCGGGCGCGGGTGTCGATGACGAGGCCGTCCGTGCTGGCCGCCTTCTGCCGCGCCTTGGCGCGGACCTGCGGCTGCCAGCGCCTCTTCACCTCGCGTTCCAGGCGCGCGGCGAGATCCGGGCGGGGCTTTTTGATCTGGTCCTTCACATAGCGCTCGACGGTGCGCTGGGAGACGCCCAGCAATTGGGCCGCCTTCCTGGTGCCGCCCAGCTGTCTGACCAGGTAGCGCATCTGCGGGCCCGCCCTCTTGGGTGCCGGGCGCGTGAACGCCTTCTGCACCGCGGCGTCCAGACCATCGGCGAACAGGCTCATCGCCCTCCCCTCCCCTGCTCACCGGTGTCGGCGTCGGTGACGGTGCCGTCCTTGATGTAACGGGCGAGGTTCAGCTCCGGGGCGTCAAACCGCTCGCGGACCTCCTCACCCCACAAAACGGACTGGGTGCCCTCGTGCTTGACCAGGCCGGGGTTGATGCCGAGCCGGAAACCGCCGGGCAGCGGCTTGCCGTCCCGGTAGGGCAGGAAATCCAGCGGACCCGGCCCGCCCGCGGCGTAGACGACACAGTCGGACAGCACCGCAACCGGGTACTGCCCCGTGAACGCCGCATGCTTGACGATCTTGCGGTGCAGGTTGATGCGGGTGCGGGCGATGACCGCCGCGCGGATGTCCGGGCGCCAGGTCGGGCGGGCCAGCGCGCGCCACGGCTCGCCCGGCCGCCAGCCCTCCCCGCGGGGACGCTCGCGCAGCTTGCCCAGACCACCCTTCACGGTCGCCTTGATCGCCGAGCCGACGATCGCCAGCTGGGGGTCGCGGTCCCGGTAGCCGTCCATCGCCGCCAGGAAGTCCCCGGGCGGCAGGTCCGCGGCGACGCCGAGGTCGGCCATCGTGGCGAGGTAGGCGTCGCGCAGCCGCTGGTACCAGCCGTCCAGATAGCGGCCGCTGTCGTAGCGCACCCACGCCTCGATTGGGCGGACCTCGTAGCCGAGCTCGGCCGCGTAGGCGACGGTCGGGGTCGCATACCAGGCCGGCCCCGTCGGCCGTTCGCCCTTCGGTGTGAACGGGGAGGGCAGCAGCGAACCGTCCAGCTCCACCCACCGGTCCCTGCCGGTCTTCACCCTCGACAGATCGACGTGGGAGAGATCCACCAGCCAACTGCCGGGCAGCTTCGCGTCGAAGACCGGGTCCGTGACATGCGCAGGCGCGCCGAGGCCGACATGGAGGCCGTTGGCGCCGGCCGCGAAGGCCATATTGACGTCGATGCCGACCAGATGACGCAGCGTGCACTCGGCGTCCGTCATCGGCCGCGCCCAGTCCAGGGCCTCCTCGAACAGCTTCTCGCCGGGGCCGCGGACGTGGAAACGGGGCAGGTCCCTGAGCAGCGGGTGGCCGTCGGGGGCCTCGCACGGCGCCGGATCGACCGGATCCCTGCCCAGCGAGCCGGGATTGTGCTCGGAGTGCCGGATACCGTCGCCGTCCGGACCCGAGGCCCGCGTCGGCGGGTGCAGCGCGGTCATCAGCTCCAGACCGGTCACCGCCGTCGAACCGCGCGGCGTCATCACCCGCGAGGCGTACACGCCCAGGACGCGGGCGAGTTCGGCTGGCGGGAGCTGTCCGGCCGTGTCCCAGTGCCGGGTGTCCAGCGCCTGCCAGGACGGGATGCACAGCTGCACACACGCCCGCTCCGTACCCGTGGCGGGCCGGTAGATGCGTGCCCAGGGCCCGAAGCCGCGCTTGGTCAGCTTCCAGTCCGCGCGGGCCAGCTGCCTGACGGCCCGGTGGCTGTCCGGGAGACGGCCGGCCAGCCGTTCCTGTTCCGTGAGGGCGGCCGGGAGACCGTAACGCTCCAGCGCGGCTTCGGTGAGCACGAGCAGCGGGTCGGCGTCCTTGCCCGGCCCGGACAGCTTCGGCTGCCCGAGCTCCGCCTCCGTCAGCGTCCACTCCACCAGGGCCGGCATCGACCTGGCGGGCACGTCCAGGACCAGACCACCGGTGCAGTACGCCACCACCCGCCCCTCCGCATCGACATCGACGACAGCCAGCGGGCCGTTCGCGAACCGCGCACCGGCACCGGCACCGGCACCGGCCACCGCGGTACCGGCCACCGCGGTACCGGCCGCCGGGGCCGGGGAATCCGCCGCCCGCGCCGGGGTGTTCGCCGCCGGCGCCGGGGAATCGGCCGCCGGGGCCGGGGAGTTCGCCGCCGGGGCCGGCTTCTTCGCACCGGGGCGGCGCGGCGTCGACGACGGCCCGGCGCTCCGCGCCGCACGCCGCGCGGGGCCCGGAGCCGGAGCCGTCCCAGCCCCGGACACGACCGCGGCCGCGGGATCCGGGGCCGAAGCCGTCGCAGCCGGGGCCGCGGGCTGGGGCTGGGGCTGGGGCTGGGGCTGGGGCTGGGGCTGGCGAGTCTCGGCTGCAGTCACGGCCGCAGCCCCGGGGGCCCGGCCCGGGGACAGACTCCGCGCGTGCGCCGGACCGGGCGCGACGGTGAACGCGGCGGACACCGGCGCGCCCGGTTCCGCCGGGGCGGGATAAAGCTCCGCGAGCCGGCCCAGCAGCCGCGCATACGCCTCCCGCTCCGGACCACGCGGCTCCGTCGGCTTCTTCGCCGACTCCCAGCCGGACACCGTGGCCCGCCGCACCTTCAACGCCACCGCCACCTGATCCAGCGTCAGACCATGCGCCACGCGCAACCGCTTGCGCTCCTGCGCGGGCGGCAACGACGCACGCGACGCCACCAGCGCATCGACCGCATCAAACAAATCAGCCCCGGACTCAGCCCCGGACCCGGACCCGGACTCGGACTCGGACATGGAACACCTCCCGACCCAGACCCTACCCCACCAACCGCACACATCGCGTACATCGACCGTACGGAAAGCGTACGAACGGGGGAAGGCGGGCTGTTCAGGGGCCGCCCGTGCAGCGCTGTGGCCGCGCACCGGTGGTGATGGCACTTCCCGGCAACGCCGTACAGCTAACGACCGGCACAGACAACGACACCCACGAGCAGGCCACTGCCGCCACCCGGACCGCCCGGACCGTCCGGGCTGTCCGGGCTGTCCGGGCCGTCCGGGCCGTCCGGGCCGTCCGGGCGCGGTACCCGGCGGGCCCGGCCCCGACTCCCCCTCGGCCCAGCCACACCACCCCTGCTCCACACACCACGCCACCGCCACCCGGCGAAACCACCGGACCGGCACCCGCCGGACCGCTATACGCCGGACCGGCACCCGCCCGGCCCGGTATGTGCCGGCCCGGTGCCCGCCCGGGCCGGTGCCCGCCGCCCGGTGCCCGGTGCCCGGTGCCCGCCGGACCGTGTGCGCCGGCGGGGGCCGCCCGGCCCTCCCCCCTGAGCGGTCAACAGTTGAACTGTCGAGAGGAGTGATCAGCGCGTGACATGCTGCTCACCGGCTCGCGCGTGGCACCGGCCGGTGCCACGCGCGCCCCTGTCCCCCGACCGGTTCCTGCCTAGGTGAGCACCACAGATGAAAGAAAAAGTGAGATTCCCCAGCGTCGTCGGCCCCGAACTGGCCGGAGTGATCGACCTGCCGGAGGGCGAGGTCCGCGGCTGGGGACTCTTCGCGCACGGCTTCACCCTCGGCAAGGACTCGCCGGCCGCCTCCCGCGTCAGCAAGCAGCTGGCCCGCGAGGGCATCGGAACGATGCGTTTCGACAACCTTGGCATCGGCGACTCCGACGGCGACTGGGGAGACGGCTCCTTCACCGTCAAGGTCCAGGACACCATCCAAGCCGCGGCCTTCATGGCCGAGCGCGGGACTCCCGTGGATCTGCTGGTCGGCCACTCCTGGGGCGGCGCCGCCGCCCTCGCCGCCGCCCGCGACATCCCCGGCCTGCGCGCCCTCGCCACCATCGCCGCACCCGTCGACCCCAGCCACGTCGAGCGCCAGTACGACACGGTCCTGGACCGCGTACTCAGCGAGGGCTCCCACGAATGGTTCGTGGGCGGGCGCACCCTCGTCCTCAAACGTGCCTTCGTCGAGGACGTCCGCAAGGCGCATCTGCGCGAGACGATCGGCGAACTGAACCTTCCGCTGCTGGTCGCGCACTCCCCCACCGACTCCACCGTCGACATCGACAACGCCGCGGAAATCTTCCAGGAAGCCCGCCACCCCCGCAGTTTCATCTCCCTCGAAGGAGCCGACCACCTGCTGACCGCGCGGGGACAGGCGCAGCGCGCCGCGCACATCATCAGCGCCTGGGCCGACCAGTACCTCGACGAGCCACGACCCTGACCACACCGCCCCACGCCGGGGCCGGCACTTGATCGCCCGCCCCGGCGCACCGACCGGCCCTCGAGCAGACGGGCATCCGCCGCCGTATGACGTGAACCAGGCCACACGCGGTACACCGTCGCTCCGGTCCCGGCCGGCCCCACCCCCGCGGCCGGACACGGCACAGCAGGCCACCGGCTCCCGAGCGCGAGACACACACGCAGCACTACACCATCGAGCGGCGCGTCAGCCTTCTTAAGACCTGTCGTCAAACTCCCGTCGTCGCCCCAAGGGCGGCCCGGCGGCCTAGGCCGTTTCGTTCAGATCATCTGATCGTTGGTCCGGGTGTGTCGTTGACTGACGTGCAGTGGGCGCGGATTGAGCCGTTACTCCCCGACCGGGCGCCGAAGCGGGGCGGCCGGTGGCGAGACCACCGCGAGGTGATCGATGCGATCGCCTTTAAGTTCCAGACCGGCACCCCGTGGATGTGCTTGCCGGAGCGGTACGGCAACTGGCGAGGCGTCTACAACCGGCTGCGGATGTGGGCCATCGACGGCACCTGGGAACGCGTCTTCACCGCGCTGATGGCCCAGGCCGACGCCGACGAGGACCTTAACTGGGCCGTCTCCGTGGACTCCACGATCGTGCGCGCCCACCAGCACGCGGCCGGGGCCCGCAAAAAGGGGCCCCGGCTGGCGAACCGGCCGACCACGCCATCGGCCGCTCCCGCGGCGGACTGACCACAAAGATCCACCTGGCCTGCGACGGCCGTTGCCGGCCTCTGGCCTTCGTCCTGACCGCCGGACAGGCCGGCGACGCACCCGCGTTCACAGCAGTCATGGCCCGTCTGCGGGTTCCACGACACCGGGGACGGCCCCGCACCAGACCCGACATGGTCCTGGCCGACAAGGCCTATTCCTCACGCGCGATCCGAGACCACCTGCGCAGGCGCGGCATCCGCACCGTCATTCCGGCCCCGGCGGACCAGCTCCGTCATCGCATGCGGCGAGGAAGTGACGGCGGCAGGCCACCTGCCTTCGACCGTGAGGCATACAAGCAGCGCAACACCGTCGAGCGGTGCATCAACCGCCTCAAGCAGTGGCGCGGCATCGCGACCCGCTACGAGAAGACAGCCACGATCTACCTGGCCGGACTCCACGTCGCCGGAATCTTCCTCTGGTCCGCACGGTGATCCAAACGAGAGCCCCTAGGGGCTGTTTCTCGGATCTCCTTACGTGAGTGGGGAGTTGGGGCCAGTCTGGGTGGATGGGGCGTGGGGATCTGACGAATGCGGAGTGGGACCGGCTTGAGTCGTTGCTGCCTCGTGGTGGTGCGCGCGGAGGCCGGTGGAGTGATCACCGGCGGGTGATCAACGGAGTGCTGTACCGGGTGCGGACGGGGGTGCAGTGGCGGGACCTGCCCGAGCGGTTCGGTCCGTGGGAGACCGTCTACAAGCGGCATCGGCGCTGGTCGGCGGACGGGACGTGGGTGATGCTGCTGTCTCGCGTCCAGGCCGCCGCTGATGCCGAGGGCCGCATCGACTGGGACGTCTCGGTGGACTCCACCGCAGTACGCGCTCACCAGCACGCCGCGGGCGCGAGGAAACAGTCTCCACCCGCCACGCCTCAAAAGGGGGCGGCAGCGGGGACGAACCGGGTCGATCCGGTGCTGCGGAAATTGGTCGTCCGGCTGGAGGAGGTGGTCAGATCGGCGAATGCCTGGGACGCTCCCGCGGCGGCTTCACCACCAAAATCCACCTCGCCGCCGACGGACGATGCCGGCCCCTCACCCTCGTCCTGACACCCGGACACTACGGTGACGGCCCTCAGCTCGAGCGGGTACTGGAGCTGATTTCGGTGCCCCGCCAAGGGGTTGGACGGCCCCGCAGCCGACCCGACAGCGTGCTGGCAGACAAGGCCTACACGTCCCGGAACAACCGCCGCTACCTGCGCCGACGCGGAATCCGACACACCATCCCCGAACGCGTCGACCAGCGAAGGCACCGGAAGAATCGCGGGTCGGGCGGCGGCCGGCCCACCGGATTCGACAGCGAGCACTACAAGAAGCGCAACACCGTCGAGCGAGCCATCAACCGCCTCAAGGGGTTCCGTGCCGTCGCCACCCGCTACGAGAAACGCGCCTACATCTACCTCGGCACCGTCACACTCGCAACCCTCATCATCTGGCTCCGCACCTGATCCGAGAAACAGTGCCTAATGGGGCCACCCCTGCTCGAGCGAAGCCGAGAGCTTGGGGAAACGTGCGACCGCAAGGCGCCGGAAAGCCCTCGTCGTGGAGCTACTCAGGCCTTTCGGCAACGCCGCGAGCGTGTCAGACGCCGCCGGGCAGACGGGAGTTTGACGACAGAACCTTCGGCAATGGCGCGGCTTCGCCACCCGTGGGGACGGCGTGGCGGAAGTGGCCTTGCAGCCCAAGCCCGCGCACCTTTCCCCCGGTTGAGGTGGAAAGGGATCCACCCCGTCCCCGTCTCCGGCACCACGCAATTCGGCGCCCGCGGGCCGCACCAGGACGCACGCGAACAGGATCCCCGCGCGCGACCGGCGAGACGGAACCCCTTGGCCGCAAGCCCTCACGCCCCAAACCGCCGGCCGAGCAGAAGCGGCATGCGCCCTCGCCCCGACCCGGGACAGGAAGCTCGGCCACAACCGCTCCTGACGTCGTGTGCCAGCACCGGCATCGCCCAGCCACCCATACCGGTGCGCTCTGCCGGCTACCGGTGAACGGACCGCTTACGGTCGCGCGCACAAGGGAGGGGCCGGCCCCGAACGGGCCGGCCCCTCCCCCCGCCTCGAGTTGCCCCAGGCACCTACAACGACGGCAGCGTCTGCGCCGGCGACACACCCGGCAGCGACGGCAGCTTCGGCAGACCCTTCAGGTCCGGCGCCGGCAGATCACCACCGAGCACGATCGCAACCACCACATTCACCGTCCCGGTCAACGTCGCCTGCAGCGCCGCAGCCGTCGCCTTCGCATCCCCCGCAGCCGACGCCTTCACCAAAGCGTCCACCTTGGCCTGCAGGTCCGCCGCCGCCTTCGCGACAAGCTCGGCGCCCGGGGCCTGCCCGCGGGCACCCGGCGCACCCGCCTTGTCAGCCGCCGCCTTCGCACCGGCCGTCAGACCGTCCAGCGCCTTCTTCACGCCGGCCGCATGCCCGGCGGCCTCCTCCTTGGACAGCTTCCCGCCGGGCGCCTTCAGCACACCGGCAACAAGGCCGGTCACCGGCTGCAGGACCGCGCCCGCCCCCGCCAGCGCCGCATTCTGCTTCGCCAGCGCATCCGCCCCCGGAACCGGAGCAACCGACGCACCGGACACACCACCGGCCCGCGAATCCATCACCGACGAGAACGCCGGACCGGCCGGACCGGCCACACCCAACGCGAGCGCACCACACAACACGGTGGACCCCAAGACACCGACTTTCCGGGAAAAACGCATAACCCACCTTTTCGCGATTGCAGTTGACGAGCACTACACCCCGCCACCCTGCAAACACCACACACACCCCGCAACCACAACAACACACCCAGCAACACCCACACAACCCAACAAAAGACCCCCCACCACACAATTCCCAGCCCCACCCGAACCTCCCACACACACAACCAAAAGAATCACCCCCAGAAACCCACCACCCACCACCCACCACCCACCCGACCCTGACAAAGACCCCGGACCAGCACCCCCAGAACAACCACCGACCAAAAAACCAGCACAACACCCCAGCCACCCCCACCACAGCGGCGTGCCGACCAGCCGCCACGGCAGCACGGAAGACGGCCAGCCAGTCGGCACTCCCGGCCCTCAGCCACTCCAGCGCACTGCCGGCCGAGGACAGGCCCACAGCGCCGCACCAACCGGCAGCCGGGACGCCGTGGACCGGTTCCAACCAACCCCAAAACGATCACGAGCGAACAGGCACAAGAGATCGTGCAGGCGCTAGCGGTCCCGGTCGGTGCCGAGCAGCCCTGCCTCCACCAGTTCCTCGGGGGTGTCCTCGGCGTCGTACAGGTGCTGTCCGGTCAGTCGGGCCGCGGGCGGGGCACCGGTGTCCGGGCCCGGAACGAGGGAGAAGCGGCGGAAGAGGCCGGCGCCCGCCGGGGTGAGCTGACGGTAGGACAGGTGGAAGGCGGCCGCCACGCGCAGCGCCAACCGAAGATGCCTGCAGCACCGGGCGACGTCGGCTAGAGCGGCCGGATCGGCCTGCGCCCGCTCCGGTCCGACGAGCGTGGTCAGGAACGCGGCCGCCTCGTCGGGACTCAGTTCGCCCAACGGAATGCGGTGCACGCTCTCCAGGCCCGTGAGCATGCGCCGGCTCGTCACCACGACCATGCCCGCTCCGGCGCCCGGCAACAGCGGGCGCATCTGGGCCTCGTCCCGGGCGTTGTCGAGGACCAGCAGGACCCGCTGGTCGGCCAGCAGGCGACGGTACAGTCCGGCGTGTCCCTGGGGGCCGGCCTTCGCGAGGTCCCGGTCGGCGACCTGGAGCGCCTTGAGGACGCCGAGCATCAACTCGGCGGGGTCCGGCGGCGCTTCGTCCATGCCGCGCAGGTCCACTACCAGCTGCCCGTCCGGGAACCGGTCCGCGAGGTCCCGTGCGGCGTGGAGGGCGAGCGTCGTCTTGCCCGTTCCCGGTGGGCCGGACACCGCGACCGCCACCGGGTGGGACCGCGCGCTCCACGGTCCGCTGGTCACCTCGGCCAGGCCCTGCGAGGCGACGCGCTCCGCGAGTTTCGTGAGCTGGGCGAGTTCCTGTTCGCGTCCGACGAAGTCGTCGATGCCGCGGGGGAACGACCGTACGCCCGTGGGGCTGTATCCGGTGCCGCGATCGCCGCGGGCGACCTCCAGGAGCCGGTCCCGGTCCGCCCCGCTCGGTCCGAGGCTGTCGGCGAGCGCGGCCACGGTACGCCGTTGCGGCGCGGCCTTCCGTCCCCGCTCCAGGTCACCGATGCCGCGGACGCTGACGCCCGAGGCCTCCGCCAGGCCCTCCATGGTCAGCGACGCGGCCGGCCGGAATTCCCGCAGCACCGCCCCGAACTACTCCCGCTCAGCGCCCATCCGGCCCCCTCATCACCGTCAGGCCTTCACGCCAACCCCCCGGCCTTGATCACTAAAACAGTACGAGACTTCCGTAACCGGGTTGATGTAGTCCGATGAACTGAACGGAACGTGTTCCCAAGGAAGCGCTCCGCCTCGATGCCCTCTGACTTTCGGCCCGATCTGGCTCTGCCCACGGGCCCGGCACGCGGCGGAGTACGGTGCGAGTACCGGGTGTGTCTCGCATGCCGTCGCCCTTTTCGGTGTCGCTCTCGGGGAATGGCAAGCCGGGGAGCCCGCCGGCTCCCGAGGACGGAAGACCGATGTATTCGCAATCCTCGATTTCCAGCCGTCGCAGCGGTCGCTCGACACCGACCGAAGAGGCACTCTTCGGTCTGACCTGTGTCATCTGCGGCACGGACTACCGGACCACGCCGACCGCGGACGCCTTCGTCGTCTCGCGCGGCGATGAGGGACCGACGCTCGCGTGCCGGGGCGTGTGCGCCCGGATGGCCAGTGGGTCGACCACCGGTCTGGACGAGGCGCCGCTGCCGCTGGCCGAGCGCGTACGCCGCTACGAGGCCGAACTCGCCAGAAGGCAGGCCGCTCAGGCCGAGGACGGCCGACCGGACAGCGATGCATGAGGCCGGTGGCCCGCGCCCCGGGTCCTGACCGACCGACCTGAAGGAACAAGCAGCCCAACGGGCAGTGGTCACCCTGACGTTCCCAGCGGCCCACAACCACGTCCCGCCACCGCCGAGGCGACGGAGGCGGTCCCCTCATCCTCCTGGTTGAATCGCGGGGCCGATACGGGCCGGCGTACTCATCGGGGTCCGTGGTGTCTACGGTGGTGGTGAGATTGCCCAGGCTTCAAGGTTCGGCAGGAACCTGAAGGGCCGACAGGAGACGGGTGGAGTGCGGGCCATGGGGGACGAGCGTGCGAGCGGCGCGGGGCACGGACGGGTGATCGCCGGGCGTTATCGCGTCGTCGGGCGGCTCGGCAGTGGCGGGATGGGGACCGTCTGGCGGGCCGTCGACGAGCGGCTGGGGCGCGAGGTCGCCGTCAAGGAGCTTCGGTCGTTCGACGGCGCCGACGGGCCTGATCCTACCGAGCAGCGGTTGCGGATGGAGCGCGAGGCGCGGGCGGCCGCGCGGGTACGCCACCACGGTGTGGTCGCCGTGCACGACGTCGTCGAGCACGAGGGCCGTCCGGTGATCGTGATGGAGTTGGTGGACGGCGAGTCGCTCCAGGGACTGTTGCAGCGGCGTGGCCCCCTCGATCCCGTGGAGGCGGCTCGTATCGGCGCCGAGGTGTCGGACGCGCTCGCGGCCGCGCACCGGGCCGGGGTGTGGCACCGGGACGTCAAGCCCAGCAACATTCTGCTCGAGCACGGTGGCCGGGTCGTGCTCACCGACTTCGGGATCGCCGCGCTCCAGGAGCCGGATGATGGCGCCGCCACACGGATCACGCGCAGTGGCGAGCTGGTGGGTTCGCTGGACTACCTCGCGCCCGAGCAGGCTCGCGGCGGCGACGTGGGGCCCGCCACGGATGTGTGGGCGCTGGGTGCCTCGTTGTACTCGGCCGTCGAGGGTGCGCCGCCGTTCCGGCGGACCTCCACGTGGTCGACGATCACGGCGATAGTGACGGAACCGCTGCCCGAGCCGCGGCGAGCCGGGCCTCTGGCGCCCGCGCTGGCCGAGCTGTTGGACAAGGATCCGGCGCTGCGGGCCGACGCCGTGCGGGCCGCGCAGTTGTTGAGAGCCACGGCCGCGGGTGAGCCGCTGCCACCCCGATCCCCCGACACCATGCGGCTGCGCCGGCCCGAGGTAGGGACAGAGACACAGGCAGAGCAGCAGGTGCCCAGACCTGGTCCCCATGCCTTCGCCGCCGGGGCATCCCCCATGGCCGCTCCACCGCGACACCCCGGACCGGCCGGCGCGGAGACCGTCAGCGCGCAGCGTGGCGACACTCGGCGACGCGGCACCGTCGCCGTCGCGGTCGCCGCGGCGCTGCTCGTCGGGGCCGGCGCCACGTACCTCGTGACCAGCCAGGGCGACGACGAGGGGAGCGGAAGTGCGGCGGGGACCGTCGCCGCAGATCGCTCCAAGTCGCCGACGCCGCCGTCACATTCGCCTTCCGACCCGCCGTCCGGTACCCCGTCGGCAACGCCTCCCGCGACCGTCACCCCCAGCGCCTCCACGAGCGCCGCTCCCAGCGTCTCCGCGAGTGCCACCCCCTCCCCCGCCTGCACACACATCGGCGGCGGCAGGTCCAACTGCCGCGTGTGGCGCTCCGCCACCTCGTACGACTCCCAGCACCGCCCCGTCGGCACCATCCGCCCGGGCACCAACTACTTCTACTGCCAGGCCAAGCGGCCGCAGCGGGAGACCCACGGGGAGTGGACGAACGTGTGGTGGGCGAAGACCGATGACGACAGCGGCAACTCCGGGGTGTTCGTCAGCGATGTGTATCTCACCGGCGGGAAGAACGATCAGCCGGTGCCGGGCCTCGCGGTGTGTTGAGGACGCAGCGGACCCGACCGCGCGCCGCACGCCTCGCGCCGCATGCCTCGCGCCTCGCGCCTCGCGCTCTATCGAGGGCCCTCGTTGGTCATAGACTCGACGCGTGACCAATGACGATTCCGCATTCGCAGCAGTGGGCGCGCTGAGCGACCCCGTACGCCGTCGCCTCTACCGCTACGTCGCCGCCCAACCGGACGACGTAGGACGTGACGCGGCCGCGGAGGCGGTCGGTGTCTCGCGGTCGCTTGCCGCGTTCCACTTGGACAAGCTGGTCGAGGCGGGGCTGCTCGTCCCGTCGTCGCGGCGGCTGTCCGGGCGCACCGGTCCAGGAGCGGGGCGGCCGGCGAAGGTGTACCGGCGCGGGGAGGGCGAGCACGCCGTGTCCCTCCCGCCCCGGTCCTACGATTCCGTCAGTCATCTGCTCGCCTCGACCGTGGAAAACGCGGGCCTGGACCGGGAGTTGCAGGAGGCCGCTCGGTCCGCGGGGGCGGCGCAGCCCGACGTGGCCGCCGACGATCTGGTCGACGTGCTGAGCGAGCGCGGTTATCAACCCTATTGGGACGAGGAGACGTTGCGGCTGCGCAACTGCCCCTTCCACTCGTTGGCCGAGGAGTTCCCCGCCCTCATTTGCGGGATGAATCTCGCACTTCTGGAGGGACTCGCACCCGCGGCGTGGTCGCCGGCGATGGATCCGCGCCCGGGCGGCTGCTGCGTGGCGCTCCGCCGGAACTCCGAGCAGGATTCCGCTCGCGAATCCGGGTGAATTTCTAAAACAAGCGAGTGTTGACTATAGAAACGGGCTCGGCCATGCTGAGCCCATGACCGACTTCCACCTCGCACAGGTCAACATCGGCCGCCTCGTCGCCCCGCTGACCGGACCCGAGCTCGCCGACTTCGTCGCACAGCTCCCCGAGATCAACGCGCTCGCCGACGGCAGCCCCGGATTCGTCTGGCGCATGGTCGGCGACGAAGGGGAGGACGCCACCGACCTCCGGCCCGACAGCGACGACGACATGGTCATCATCAACTGCTCCGTCTGGGAGTCGGTCGAGGCACTGCGCGCGTTCACCTACCACAGCGACCACCTACGGGTGCTGAGCCGCCGCCGCGAGTGGTTCCAACGCATGGCCGAGGCATACCAGGCCCTGTGGTGGGTGCCGGCCGGCCATCGGCCGAGCGCCGCCGAGGCGATGGAGCGGGTCGCGCAGATCCGTCAACACGGTCCGGGGCCCGAGGCGTTCACCTTCCGCGCCCCCTATCCGGCACCGGCCGCGACCGCCGGCCGATGACAGGCAGGCGGTCGCGGCCGGTGACAGGCAGACTGCCATCCCCGTGACCGAGGCGGGCGCCGCCGGTGCCGGTGCCGGTGGCAGCGAGGGACGTTCCGTGGGCGGCATCCCGCGCCGGAGCGCCGCTCCCCCGCGTACAAGCGCCCCCTCACCCCGACACCTCTGTCAACATCCCCCACCCCGGCGCGTAACGCCCATACAGCACAAGCGACGCCGCCCCTACTGCCCCCGCTGTCTCACCAATCAGACTCGGCTCCACCACCACACCACCCAACGCACGAGCCACCGACGTCGTATTGATCGCCTTGTCGATCTCCTCGCCCAGCACCTGTTCCACCCCGACGAGCGCCTCGCCGCCCAGTACCACCCGGCTCACGTCGAGCAGCGCCACCGCCCCTCGCACCGCCTGCCCCATCCGACGCCCCGCCAGGCGCACCACATCGAGCGCCGCTTCGTCCCCCGCGCCCGCCGCGCGCCGTAACAGCTTCCAGTCGGCGCGTACCGCACCAGGGACACCACTCAGGCCGATCCGGCGTGCAGCCGTACCTCCGTGTCGGGTGAACAGGTCCTCGACCAGCGCGGCGGGGTTGCAGTACGGGCCCAGGCAACCGTCACTACCGCAGTCGCAGCGGCGGCCACCCGGCTCGGTCTGGGCGTGGCCGATCTCGCCCGCGTTGCCCGAATCACCGCGCAGCACATGACCGCCCAGCATGACGCCCGCGCCGATCCCCGCGCCCATGTACAGGTAGAGGAAGCCGTCCGCGCGTTTCTCGCCGCCGATCCAGCGCTCGCCGATCGCCGCGGCCGTCGCGTCGTTGTCCATCGCGACCGGCATGCCCGTCGTCTGCGCGAACATGTCGAGCAGGGGTACGCGCCGCCAGCCGTCGAAGTTGGGCGGGTCCACGACCGCGCCCGTCTCCGCGTCGATGGGGCCCGGCGCCGCGATGCCCAGGCCCAGGAGCCGGCTGCGGTCGATCGCGGCGCGCTCCGGCAGCCGCAGCGCCGCACGCGCCACCCGGTCGACCACCTCGGCGGGATCGCTGGGGCGTGGCAGTGCGAAGCGGCGGCTGAGCAATATCGATCCGGCGAGGTCCACGAGGACGATCACGGCGGCGTCCGGGTCGAGGTGCACCCCGAGGGCGTAGGCGCCGTCGGCTCGCGGGGTGAGCAGGGTGCGGCGTTTGCCGCCGCTGGAGGGTGCGTGGCCCGACTCGGCGATCAGGCCCTCGTCGAGCAGTCTGCGTACGACGTTGGACACCGTCTGGTTGGTGAGTCCGGTCAGTGGGCCCAACTCGACGCGGCTCACCGGCCCTTTGGTGCGGATGGCGGCCAGGACGACGGCCTGGTTGTAGCCGCCGACCCTGGGCAGGTTGGTGCCGCTGCGCGCCATGGCGTTCCTCCCTTCGGGCAAGTCCGCCCCGGCACTCCCGCCAACTCGTGGCCGGCGCACCGGGTTTCGGCGTCGAGATTATGCAGCAGGCGTTGACTTAGTCCATCCATTGGATTTAGGTAATCGCCAACGCATCACGCACAACGCCCGCATCGTCGGTGGCTTCCGCATCGCCACCCGACCGGTGCATCGCAACACCTCTGGTACCGCCTGCAGTTGAGCGCCCGTCTTCGGGTGCCGAGCCGCCACCTCCTGGAGGAACCCCTTGCGCAAGAAGCTTTTCGCCGCCCTCGCGGTCACCATCGCGACAACGTTGTCCGCAACCGCTTGCGGTGGTTCCGGATCCTCCGCCGGTGGCGACTCGATCAAGGTCGTCTACTGGCAGCACCTGGATCAGAACGACCACAAGCAGCAGAAATTCCTCGCCTCGATGAAGAAGTCGTTCGAGAAGGCCCACCCGGGCAAGAAGGTCCAGATCGTTCCGGTCACGGCCTCCGAGAACGACTACTACACGAAGATCCAGCTGATGATGCGGTCACCCTCGACCGCGCCCGACCTGGTCTACGAGGACACCGCGCTGATCAACTCCGACATCGCCAGCGGCTATCTCAAGCCGCTCGACGAGTACGTGTCCAAGTGGTCGGACTGGAGCAAGTTCGCGAAGGCCGCCAAGGACGCCGTCTCCTCCCCCACCGACGGCAAGACGTACGCCGTCCCGGACGACACCGACACCCGTGGCATCTGGTACAACCAGAAGCTGTTGAAGAAGGCGGGCATCAAGACGCCCTGGCAGCCGAAGAGTTGGCAGGAGCTGCTCGACACCGCGCGCACGTTGAAGAAGAAGCTCCCGGGCGTCATTCCGATGAATCTCTACACCGGTCAGGCCGGTGGTGAGCAGTCCACCATGCAGGGCTTCGAGATGCTGCTGTACGGGACCGATGCTGCCGGTGACTCCCTGTACGACGCCAAGAAGAAGAAGTGGATCGTCGGCTCGCAGGGCTTCCAGGACGCGCTGAAGTTCGTGCACAGCGTCTACGACGAGGACCTGGGCCTGGACAAGTCCACCGCGCTCGGCCCGAACGCGGGCACCGAGGTGGGTACGAAGCTGCTGCCGAAGAGCAAGCTCGCCATCAACATCGACGGTTCCTGGATGGCCAACAACTGGCTGAAGACCGGCCCGAGCCCGTGGCCCGACTGGGCGAAGACGATGAAGTCCGCCGCCATGCCGACTCAACACGGCCAGGCGCCCGGCAAGGTCAGCATGTCGGGCGGGTGGGCCTGGTCGATTCCGTCGAAGGCCAAGAACCCCGATCTGGCCTGGCAGTTCACCAAGGCGATCAAGGACAAGGACAACTCGGTGAAGTGGAACATCATCGAGTCCACGACCGCCGTGCGCACCGACGTGGCCGCCGACCCGAAGTACCTCAACGCCACGCCGACCAACAAGTTCTTCACCGACCTCGTGAAGTACACCCACTTCCGCCCGGCGCTGCCGAAGTACCCGCAGGTCTCCAACGCCGTCACCAAGGCCATGGAGTCCGTGACCACCGGGCAGGCCTCGGTGGGCGAGGCCGCCAAGACCTATGACCAGGACCTGGCCACGGCCGTCGGCCCGGACGCCACCGTCAAGGGCGCCCGATGAAATCCGCCGTCGCCACTGCCGGTTCCACCGCCCCCGGTGGGCGCGCGGCGGGCCGCAGCGCCGCGAGTCGCTCACTGCTGCGCGGCATGCCGCTGCTGCCGTCGATCGTCCTGCTGGCCGTGTTCCTGGCCGGACCGATCCTGTACTGCGTCTACGACGCGTTCACCGACGCCCAGCTGACGGGTGCCGCCGAGACGAACTTCGTCGGCCTGGACAACTTCACGCGGGCGCTCGACGATCCGAACTTCCTCAACGCGCTGTGGCTGACCCTGGTGTTCGTCGTCGGCTCCGCCGTCATCGGGCAGAACACCCTCGGCCTGAGCCTCGCGGTGATGGCGGAGAAGGCCACCAAGCCGCTGCGCACGCTCACCAACGGTGTCGTGATCGCCGCCTGGGTGCTGCCCGAGGTGGTCGCCGGGTACCTGATGTACGCGTTCTTCTACAAGCAGGGCGCGCTCAACGACGTCCTCGGCTTCCTGGGGCTGCCGCAGCAGAACTGGCTGTACACCCTGCCGATCCTCGCGGTGTGTCTCGCCAATGTGTGGCGCGGCACCGCGTTCTCGATGATGGTGTACTCCGCCGCGCTCAACGAGGTGCCGCGCGAGCTGGTCGAGGCCGCCGAGATGGACGGCGCGGGCGTGTGGCACCGGCTGTGGCACGTGACGCTGCCGGTGATCCGCCGCACCATCATGACGAACCTGATGCTGATCACCCTGCAGACGCTCTCGGTCTTCGGGCTGATCTACGCCATGACGCGGGGCGGGCCCGGCAACAAGAGCCAGACCCTGCCGGTGTTCATGTACCAGCAGGCGTTCCAGAACAGCATGATCGGCTACGGCACCGCGATCGCTCTGGTGCTGCTGGTCGTGGGCGCGCTGTTCTCCGCCGTGTATCTGAAGCTGCTCAAGGTGGAGGAGGACTGATGGCGACCACCGATCTGCTGCCCGCTGCCGAGGCCGGCCGCGCCGACGGCGGCGCCCGGCCGTCTCCCGCGGCGGGCACGGCACGCCGCCGGATCCGTCCGGGACGTATCGCCGTCAATGTTGTCCTGCTGGTGATCAGCCTGCTGTTCGTGCTGCCGCTGGTGTGGATGGTGTTCGCGTCGTTCAGCTCGACGGCCAGCTTCGAGCTGAGCGTTCCCTCGCCGCCGACGCTGGACAACTTCCACGCGATCCTGAACACCGAGACGACGTTCCGGCCGCTGCTCAACGGGCTGCTGCTGTGCGGCGGGGCGACCCTGCTGTGCGTGGTCACGTCGATCCTGGCCGCGTATCCGCTCTCGCGCTACCGCTCGCGGCTGCGCCGCCCGTTCCTGTACACCGTGCTGTTCACCACCGGGCTGCCCATCACCGCCGTGATGATCCCCGTGTACAGCATGTTCGTGCAGGTCGAGCTGATCGATTCGATGTTCGCGACGACGCTGTTCCTGGCGGCCTCCGCGCTGCCGATCGGGATCTGGCTGATGAAGAACTTCATGGACGGGGTGCCCATCGTCCTGGAGGAAGCCGCGCGGATCGACGGCGCGAACGCCATGCAGTCGCTGGGGCGTGTGGTGCTGCCGCTGATGTGGCCGGGTGTCACCGTCGTCACCGTGTTCACCTTCATCAGCATGTGGGGCAACTTCTTCGTGCCGTTCGTGCTGCTGCTGTCGCCGGAGAAGCTGCCGGCGTCGGTGAGTGTGTTCACGTTCCTCAGTGCCCATGACCAGACGCAGTACGGGCAGCTGGCCGCGTTCTCCCTCGTGTACACGCTGCCCGTGGTGATGCTGTACCTGCTGCTGACCCGCAAGCTGGGCGGCGGGTTCGCCCTCGGCGGCGCCCTCAAGGGCTGAGCCCGCACCCCCGGGAGGTCCCAACTTCCCTCCCGTGCAGTCCTGTTCAACGCTCTTCGAAAGGTGTTCTGTGCACTCCGACCGCGACATCGTCCAGCACCGCCTCCGGCGCGTCCTCGACGAACGCATCCGGCCCGCCGTCCACGCCACCTCCGTCCCCCTGGAGATCGGCATCTGGCAGGTGCCGGGCGAGCCCGTCCCGGTGGCCGAGGGGCTGGCCGCCGAGTACCGGCCCACCGAGGTGGGCGCGCCCTGGGGCCCCGCCTGGACGACCAACTGGTTCAAGGTCAGCGGCCGCGTCCCCGAGGAGTGGGCGGGCCGGCGTGTGGAGGCCGTCGTCGACCTCGGCTTCGGTACCACCGAGCCGGGATTCTCCGCCGAGGGCCTGGCGTACCGGCCCGACGGCACGGCCGTGAAGGCGCTCAACCCGCGCAACACCTGGCTGCCGGTGGCCGAACAGGCCGTCGGGGGCGAGGAGTTCGTCTGCTACGTCGAGGCCGCGGCGAACCCGCTCGTCATGCACTCGGGGCCCGAGGACCGCACCTTCGCCATCACGCCGCTGGGCGGTCGCGCCCCGTGGCTGGACGAGGAGGGCGCCTCGAACGGTGAGCCGATCTACCGGCTGCGCCGCCTCGACCTGGCCGTCTTCGACGCGGAGGTCTATGACCTCGTCCACGACATGGAGGTCCTCGACCAGCTGATGCGGGAGCTGCCCGAGCAGTCGCCGCGCCGCTGGCAGATCCTGCGGGCGCTGTCCTCCGCGCTGGACGCCGTGGACCTCCAGGACATCGGCGGCACCGCGGCCGCCGCCCGCGCGATCCTCGCCCCGGCCCTCGCCTCACAGGCCGCGGCCGGCGAGCACCGCATCTCGGCGATCGGGCACGCCCACATCGACACTGCGTGGCTGTGGCCGCTGCGCGAGACGGTGCGCAAGGTCGCGCGTACCGTCTCCAATGTCACCCAACTGATGGACGAGTACCCGGAGTTCCGGTTCGTGATGTCCCAGGCGCAGCAGCTGGCCTGGCTCAAGGAGCACCGGCCCGAGGTGTACGAGCGAGCCCAGGAGAAGGCGAAGACGGGGCAGTTCGTGCCCACGGGCAGCCTGTGGGTGGAGCCGGACACCAACATCACCGGGGGTGAGGCGCTGGCCCGCCAGTTCATCCACGGCAAGCGGTTCTATCTCGACGAGTTCGGTGTCGAGACCGAGGACATGTGGCTGCCGGACACCTTCGGCTACAACGCGGCGATGCCACAGCTGATGAAGCTGGCCGGGGTGCGCTGGTTCCTCACGCAGAAGATCTCGTGGAACACCACGAACAAGTTCCCGCACCACACGTTCTGGTGGGAGGGCATCGACGGCACCCGTATCTTCAGCCACTTCCCGCCGGTCGACACGTACAACAGTGATCTGTCCGGCGCGGAGGTCGCGCACAGTGTGCGCAACTTCCAGGACAAGGGCGCGGCGAACCGTTCGCTCGCCCCGTTCGGTTACGGCGACGGTGGTGGCGGCCCCACCCGCGAGATGCTCGCGCGCGCCGAGCGCCTCGCGGACCTGGAGGGTTCGGCGCGCGTCGAGATCGAGAAGCCGGGCGACTTCTTCGCCAAGGCCCTGGAGGAGTACCCGGACGCGCCGGTGTGGGTGGGCGAGCTGTACCTGGAGTTCCACCGGGGCACGCTCACCAGTCAGATCGCCACCAAGCAGGGCAACCGGCGCAGCGAACACCTGCTGCGGGAGGCCGAGTTGTGGGCGGCGACGGCGGCGCTGCGCACGGGGGCGGCGTACCCGTACGAGGCGATCGACCGGTTGTGGAAGACGGTGCTGCTGCACCAGTTCCACGACATCCTGCCGGGTACGTCGATCGCGTGGGTGCACCGGGAGGCGGAGGAGACGTACCGTCAGGTCGCGGCCGAACTGGGCGAGTTGATCAGGTCGGCGCAGGAAGCTCTCGCGGGGCCGGCCGCCGGGGACGGCTCGCGGGTCGTCTTCAACGCCGCTCCGCACGCCCGCTCGGGCGCCGCCGCCCTGGGCACGACGGTGCGCCGCGAGCCGGTGGCGGTCACGGTCGACCCGCAGCCGCAGGACGGCGGATTCGTCCTGGACAACGGCCTGGTCCGCATCGTCATCGACGAGCGGGGCCTGGTCACCTCGGCGTACGACATCGAGGGCGAGCGGGAGGCGCTGCCGCCGGGTGCGGTGGCCAACCTGCTCCAGCTGCACCAGGACTTCCCGAACCAGTGGGACGCCTGGGACCTGGACGCCTTCTACCGCAACACCGTCACGGATCTGACGGCAGCGGAGTCGGTGACCGCCGTGGACGGCGGCGTCCGTGTCGTGCGTGCCTTTGGTGACTCGCGTATCGAGCAGACCCTCGCGCTCGCGCCGGGCTCGCGTCGCCTGGACGTCGACACGGTCCTCGACTGGCACGAGACGGAGAAGCTGCTCAAGGCGGCGTTCCCGCTGGACGTGCGGGCCGGGCACTCCACGGCGCAGGTGCCCTTCGGGCACGTCGAGCGGCCCACGCACACCAACACCAGCTGGGACGCCGCCAAGTTCGAGGTGTGCGCGCACCGCTTCGTGCACGTCGGCGAGCGGGGCTGGGGCGCGGCCCTGGTCAACGACTCGACGTACGGGCACGACGTCACGCGTGACGTCCGCGAGGACGGCGGCACCACGACGACGGTCCGGCTGTCCCTGGCCCGCGCGCCGCGCTTCCCCGACCCCGACACCGACCAGGGCACGCACCGGCTGCGCTATGCCCTGCTGATCGGCGCGGACGTCGACGACGCGATCCGCGAGGGCTACCACCTCAACCTGCCCGAGCGGACGGTGTCCGGCTCGGCGGAGGTGGCACCGCTGGTCGCCATCGACAACCCCGCCGTGGTGGTCGAGGCGGTCAAGCTCGCCGACGACCGCTCGGGCGACGTCGTGGTCCGCCTGTACGAGTCCCGGGGCGCCCGCGCCACGGCTCTCCTGACCCCCGGTTTCCGCCTCGCCTCGGCGACGGCCACGGACCTGCTGGAGCGCCCGCGCGCTGCCGACGAGCCCGCGTGCGAGGTCACGGACGACGGGGTGCGGCTGCGACTGCGGCCGTTCCAGATCCTGACGGTGCGTTTGGCGGCCGTACGGGACTGAGTACGCGGCAGGTGTGACGGGGCCCCGCGTGCGTGTGCGCGGGGCCCCGTCCTTTCGAGAACTCGACGACCAGGAGGTTCACCCGACATGGCGCACAACGACCGGCAGGCGCACGGGCGCCGCGGCATGCTCAAGGCCTCGGCGACCGTGGTCGGCGCGGCGCTCACGGGGTCGCTCGCCGGCGCGGGTAGCGCCGCGGCCGCGGACAAGCCCGAACGGTTCCCGCGTGGTCCCGCGACGTTCCCCATGGGGCCGTTCACCAAGAGCGACGCGAATCCGATTCTGCGTCCCGAGCCGGCACACGAGTGGGAGTCGGCGTATCTGTACAACCCCTGCGCCATCGTGGTCGGCGGCAGGATCGCGTTGCTGTACCGGGCGCAGAACAAGGCGAAGAGGTCCAGCATCGGGCTCGCCTGGAGCGATGACGGCATCACGTTCCGGCGCAGGGCGGAGCCGGTGCTCACGCCGAGCGAGCCGTACGAGCTGCCCGGTGGGTGCGAGGATCCGCGGGTGGTGCACATCGGTGACACCTTCTACATGACGTACACCGGCTACGACGGGACGAGCGCGCTGCTGTGCCTGGCGACGTCGAAGGACCTGGTGCACTGGGAGAAGCACGGGCCGCTCTTCCCCGAGCTGCACGACCCGATCCATGGTGACAAGCCCTGGAACAAGTCGGGCGCCATCCTCAGTACACCCATCGACGGCACGTACTGGATGTACTTCGGTGAGTCCAACGTCTTCTGGGCCCGGTCGAAGGATCTGATCCACTGGGAGACCGTCGGGAACGACGATCCGGTGGCGAAGCCCGTGCACGCCTGGGAGGGGTCCCTGATCGAGCCCGGTCCGCCGCCGCTGCGTACGGACGACGGACACATCCTGCTCGTCTACAACGCCCGTTCCGACGGCAAGGGCGGGTACACCAAGGGCCAGTACTCCACGGGTCAGCTCCTCATCGACCCGGCCGACCCGACCAAGGCGGTGGCCCGGCTTGAGCGGCCGTTCCTCGTGCCGACGTCGGCGGACGAGCAGGACGGCCAGGTCAACCACGTGGTGTTCACCGAGGGGTTGGTGCGGTTCCGCGATGCCTGGTTCCTCTATTACGGCATGGCGGATTCGGTGCTCGGTGTCGCGGTGTGGCGGCCCGGGCACGCGGCCTGAGCGTGCCGGACACTTCAGGCGGCCTCACGGTCGGACCTTCTCGTGGTGTCCGTATCTCGGCTGCTTTGCTCGTCACCGTGGACGAGGCGCAGATGACTCAGTCGATGGTGTCCGGATCCCGGGCGGGTCACTCCGCCCATTCGGTCCTCTATGCGGTCCATGCCGAGCAAGAGCAGTGCCATGGCCGGCAGGAGCAAAAGAGCCACGATCAGCATCGGTGGCTTCCTTTCCTCGACTTCTCCCTTTTCGCCTGCCCCGTACCTGGAGCCCTATGGTCGTGATGATGTGATGATTCCGTAACGCTAGGGATTGCCACTGATATCGCGATCTGGGCGATTTTCCGGGGAGGGGCGAATCCGAGGAGCCGTACCGCACCACATGTGGAGGCCCGCCCGGACTGTCGGGCGGGCCTCCACATGCGGTGCGTGGGCCTGGGATCGGCCAGGCACGGTCAGTGCGTCGCGCCCAGTTCCGCGTCCTCCATACGGGACTCCTCGCGCGCCTCCTCGATGTGCTCCAGCACGCGCTCGCGCGGGAGTCGTACGCGCAGGGCCAGCAGGTAGACGAGCGCGGTGAGTGCGAGGTTGGCGACGAAGCCCCAACCGAGGCCGATCCAGCCGAGCCCGCCGTCGTAGTCGCCGAGCCAGCTGATCACGGCGAGGCCGATGAGCCACGGCAGCACCCAGCTCGCGCCCGCCTTCCAGTCCATCTTCGGAGCGTGTCCCTTGTCGAGCACCTGGAGGACCGCCAGGACGACGAAGCCGATGCAAATGGTGAGGAACAGCTTGTAGTTGGTGTTCCAGCCCGCCCAATACACGATCAGGTTCGCCGAGTAGAGGCCGAGGAACGGGATGATGTCGCCGCCTGGAATCCGGTACGGCCGCTCGTGCTCCGGGATCTGACGGCGCATCACGGCCAGGACGAGCGGGCCGGACCCGAAGGACAGGACGGTCGCCGAGGTGATGAAGCCGACCAGTTCCTGCCAGCTCGGGAAGGGCAGGAAGACGATCAGCCCGAGGACGAAGGTCACGACCAGGCTGACCAACGGCGCACCCTTGGGCGTGGTCTTGGCCAGCCCTGCGGGCGCGTTGCGGTTGCGGGCCATGGCGTAGGAGATACGGGCCGTGACGGTGGTGTAGATGAGGCCGGTGTCGGCCGGTGAGATCACCGCGTCCACGTAGAGGATGTAGGCCAGCCAGCCCAGGCCGATGGCGCTGGAGATGGCGGCGAGCGGTCCGAAGTCGTTGGCGAAGGCCAGGTTGAGCCAGCCGTGCGAGTGCTGCAGGTCGCTCTTGGGGACCGCGCCGAGGAAGGCGATTTCGAGGAGTACGTAGATCAGGCCGGTGAGCAGTACGGAGCCGATGACGGCGAACGGGACGTTGCGCCGCGGATTGTCGGTCTCGCCCGCGAGTTCCACGCCTTGCCGAAAGCCCAGAAAGGAGAAGGTGATGCCCGCCGTGGAGATGGCCGTGAAGATGCCCTTGGCGCCGCCGGGGGCGAAGCCCCCGTACTCGGCGGCTCCGAGGTTGTGCGCGTGGAATGCGGTCACGAAGAACGCCACGATCACCAGGGCGATGGCCAGCAGTTTCCACCAGACGAGGACATTGTTAACGCGGGCGAACCAGCGGATGCCGTAGTAGTTCAGCAGCACGAAGAACGCCATGGCGACGACCGCGACGGCATAGCCGAGTGTGGTCAGGGTGTAGGCGCCGTTCGCCTTGTGGAAATCGGTGAAGTGCGCCCACTTCGTGGCGTATTGGAGGGCGCCCTCGACCTCGATGGGTGCCACCGTCGCGGCGGCGATCCAGGTGATCCAGCCCATGGTGTAGCTGGCGAAGGAGCCGAAGGAGAGGTGTGGAAAGCGCACCACTCCCCCGGACACCGGGAACATGGTTCCGAGTTCGGCGAAGCACAGCCCGATGAGGAGAATCATCACGGCGGCTATCGCCCACGAGAATATGGAAGCGGGCCCGGCGATCTTCGCCGCGTTCAACGCGCCGAAGAGCCAGCCGGACCCGATGATGGATCCCACGCCCGCGAAAAGCAGGCTGATGCGACCCATGTCTCTGCGTAGCGCTGTTTGTTGCTCCGAGGTCTTGCCCGAAGACTCAGTCAGCGTGGCCATCACCACATCCGTCCCTGATCTGCGGCCCACTCTTTCGAGGTCGCTCGCTTGATCTGCTACTGGGCGGCCGTCTGCCCTGCCGGTCGAGATCCATGCGGCATGAATCTAGTTTTGCCAAATGTTGGGCGCGGCAAGGGAGTTGGTTGATGTGGTGATGGCCGGGCGTCAGCTGTCCTTGGCGGGCGCCGCCTCGCCTGCGGGCGTCACGTCCTCGGCAGGTGTCACGCCCTCGGTCGTGGCCGCGGGTGCCGCACCCGGTTCCTCGCCGTTCATCACCCGCTTCGCGGTGACCCGGTCCAGGGCTCCCTCCCAGCGCGACACCGCGAACACCGCGACACAGTTGCCGAGGAGGTTGGTGGCGACGCGCATCGAGTCCATGATCCGGTCGACGCCGAGCAGCAGCGCCACCGCGGCGGCCGGGATGACACCAAGGGCGGAGGCGGTCGCGGACAGCGCGAGGAACGCCGAACCGGGCACGCCCGCCATGCCCTTGCTGGTCAGCATGAGCACGAGGACGACCGTGACCTGCTGTCCGAGACTGAGGTCGACGCCGACGGCCTGGGCGATGAAGAGGGTGCCGATGGAGAGGTAGATGGAGGCGCCGTCGAGGTTGAAGGAGTACCCGGTGGGCAGGACGAGCCCGACCGCGTCGTCCCGGCAGCCCGCCGCGCGCAGCTTCTGCATCATCCGTGGCATCACGGTCTCGCTGGAGCCGGTACCGAGGGCGAGCAGCAGTTCCTCGCGGGTGTAGCGGACGAACTTCCACAGGCTGAGACCGGTGACCGCCTTGAGGGCGAGGCCGAGCAGCACCAGGAAGAGCAGGGCGACGCCGTAGCAGACGGCGATCAGCTTTCCGTACGTCGACATCGCACCCACGCCGTATTCGCCGACGAGGTGTGCGGTGGCTCCGAAGACCGCGAGCGGGGCGAGCTTCATGATGTAGCCGACGATGGTGAACACGACGTCCTGGGCCTGCTCGATGAAGGGCAGGATCTGCGGGACCTTGCGCTGGCCGAGGTGGAGCAGCGCGGCGCCCACGAGGCAGGCCAGGACGAGCACTTGGAGCAGGGAGTTCTCGGCGAATGCGCCGACGGCGCTGTCCGGCAGGGACTCCAGCACGAACTGGGCGGTGGACGGGAGATGCCCGCCGCCGGTCTGCTCGTCGACCGCGCCCTTGTCCAGGGTTGCCGGGTCGACGTTCATACCGGCGCCGGGCGCCAGGATGTTGCCGGCGAGCAGCCCGATGACGAGGGCGACGGTGGTGGCGACCTCGAACCAGATCAGCGCCTTCACGCCGATCCGGCCGAAGGCCTTCAGGTCACCGGCCTTGGTGATGCCCGCGACGACGACGCAGAACACCAGGGGCGCGATCATCGCCTTGATGAGCCGGACGAAGCCGTCCCCGAGGGGCTGCAGGGCCGATCCGGCGTCCGGCCACAGGCGTCCGACGAGGACTCCGAGCAGCAGGGCGAGCAGCACTTGAGCGAAGAGACTGGTGCGCAGGAGACGGCCTGCGCGGCGTGCGATGTTTCCGTTGGCGTGCGCCATGGGGCACTCCTACATGGGCGGATATTCTGCATCACGGAAGATCAATTCCGCGGTGCATCACTATCGTTGAGACCCATCCGGCGCGGAAGCCCCCACATCAACTCCGCATAAGATCTTGGAGATTACTCCAGAACCCACGTGCGAACGGCGCGCTCAACTGCCCTTTCGCAGGCTGATGTACGGCTCGAACGCGTCCAGGAGCAGTTCCCGCATGCGCGCCGCGTCCATGTCGCCCGTTCCTGCCAGGACTTGGATGGCCAGGCCGTCGACGAGTCCCGTGAAGCGGGCGGCCAGGGCCTCCGCGTCGACGCCTTCGGCCATGCCCTCGCGCCGGCAGGTGCGCACCAGGTCCAGGACGACGCCGTGCCAGCCGGCGTAGACACCGCGCTGGCCGTCCCGCAGGCTCGGATCGAGGATCGCCTCGTTCCACGACTGCACCCACACCGACCACTCGTCGGCGTCCTCCTCCGTGGTCGTCAACTGCACCTCGATCAGGCGGCGCAGCTTCTCGACGGTGCTGTCGGCGGTCTCGAACTCGGCTTCCAGACGGGTGTGGAAGCGGTCCGCGTAGAAGACGAGCGCGGCGCGCAGCGCGGCGTCCTTCGTCGGGAAGTGGTAGTGCACGGTGCCGGTGCTGGTGCCGCAGGCCTCGGCGATGTCCGCGACGCGCACCTTGTGGAAGCCGCGACGGGCGATGAGCCGGGCCGTGGCCTCCAGGATCTGCGTGCGCCGGAGTTCGGCGTCGACGGCGTCGGCGCGCCTGCGGGTGCTCTGCGTACCGTTCGTGCCCTGCCGCGGGACGGGTGGCCGGCCGACGCCGGTCCGCAGATAGCGCTGCGACACCTTGCCGACCTGGGCGATGGCGGCGACCTCGACGTCCCGCAGACGGCGGTTGCCGCGCAGCGCCTTGGAGAGGGCGGTGGGGTCCATGCCGACGCGGTCGGCGAACTCCCGCTGACTCATGGGTGCGGAGAGGACCACCTGGCGGGCCCGCTCGACGAGCGTCTCCTCGCCCTCGGTGTCGGGGCCCATGCTGATTCAGCCTTCCGCCTGCGCCGGGAGTGACGTGATGACTTCGTCGGCCGCCCGGATCCCGGAGGAGAGTGCGCCGTCGATGTAGCCGTTCCACACACTAGCCGTCTCCGTGCCGGCCCAGTGCAGCGTCCCGGTGGGTGTCCGCCAGCCGTGACGTGCGTAGCCGGTCCAGCCGCCGGGGGTCACGTAGGCCTCGTACCCGCCGCGTGCGTGCGGGTCCTTCGACCAGTTCTTCTCGGTGTAGTCGAGGGGGTAGGCGGCCGCGTCCCCGACGACGCTGGTGAGGCTCGCGAGGGCGGCCTCGCGTCGGGCAGCGTCGTCGAGGCGGCTCCACTCGGAGAGCCGGTCGCCGTAGACGAAACCGACGAGCACACCCTGCGCCGCGTCCGCGGGCGAGTTGTCGAAGACGACGCCGAGCGGACCGTCGTCGTACAGCGTGGCGATGCCGGAGAGGCCCGCCTCGCGCCAGAACGGGGTGTCGTACACCGCGTGGACCTTGGCGACGCGCCCCATCGGGCTGTGCGAGAGCCAGCCCTCCCTGCTGACCGGCAGCGCCGGGGCGAATTCAACGGCGCGGACCGCGGGCGGCGGGAGTGCGACGACCGCCCTGTGGGCCTCGTACACGGTGTCGGCGGTGTGGACGCGTACGCCGTCGGTGTCGTGCTCGATGCGGCGGACCGCGACGCCGAGGCGGATCCGGTCGCCGAGCAGTTCGGCGACGGCTCGGGCAGGTCCGGCGGCGCCGGTGACGAAGCGGCTGTCCTGGGCGCAGCCGCCGGTCTCCATGAGCTGCTCCCAGCCGCCGGCCGCGGCGACGTAGAAGAGCACGTGGAACAGCGAGATCTCGTACGGCTCCGCGCACCACACACCCTGGACGGCGAGCGCGAGTCGGCGCAGCGCGTCCGGGTCGTCGGTGTGCGCGCGGAAGTAGGACTGCGCGGTCTGCGCGTCGTGTTCGGCGAAGCCGGGGGTGCGCCACGGTTCGGTGGTGTCCACGGTCCGGGCGAGTGTGTCGAGGGCTTCGGTGATGTGGGTGTACGCGGTGATTCCGGGCCCGTCGGCGGGCGCCGCACCGAGGTAGGGGACGGTGGCTCCGTCGTGCCACACCTCGATGTGCTTTCCGGTCTCCCAGGTCGGGAAGGTGGTGCAGCCGAAGCGGGTGGCGAGGGCGTGCAGCCGGGTCTGGGTGGGGCCGATCCACTGGCCTCCGTGGTCGAGGCGCAGGCCGCTCCGGGACTCGGTGTGTACGCGGCCGCCGACCCGGTCCGCCGCCTCGAGGAGCGCGAAGTCGACGCCGTGGTCGTGCAGTTGGAGCGCCGCGGCGAGACCCGCGTAGCCGCCGCCGACGATGACGACCTCGGTCTCGACCAGGTTCTTTTCGCTCTGTTCCCACATGGCACGAGAGCATGTCGCAACACTGATCATTCAGTCAATGTTGCGACCGGGAGCGCCCGGCACCCTTGACATGCCGCGCGTCGCGCGCATGATTGATCTTCGCGTCAACGTTGCGATTCACCTATCCCCGACAGGAAGTTCGACCGTGCCGGTCATCCCACGCACCACCACCGACGAGCCTTCCGGTGACCCTCCTCAGCAGGGTCTGCGCGCCAACGCGCTCGGCATGACGACGAGCCTGATCCTGTCGGTGGCGTCGGCCGCTCCCGCGTACAGCCTCGCGGCGACGCTCGCGTTCATCGTGGCGTTCGTCGGTTTCCAGGCACCGTCGATCGTCGTGCTGGCCTTTGTGCCGATCCTGTTCGTGTCCTTCGGCTACGCGGCGTTGAACCGTCAGGAGCCGGACTGCGGCACGATCTTCACCTGGGCGAGCCGGGTGCTCGGCCCGCGGGTGGGCTTCATGGGTGGCTGGGCCATCATCACCTCGTTCGTCCTGGTCCTCGCGAGCCTGGCGCAGGTCGCGGGTCAGTACGTCTTCATCCTCTTCGGCGCCGAGGGGATCGGCGCGGACCCGTCGAGCCCGTGGGTGCTGCTGGTGGGGCTCGGCTGGATCGCCCTGATGAGCGCCGTCTGCTATCGGGGCATCGAGGTGGCGGCCGCCGTTCAACGCGCGCTGCTGTTCCTGGAGTTCGGGATGCTGGCCGTGCTCTCCGTGGTCGCGCTCGTGCGTGTCTACTCCGGCAGCGCCGGCCCCGGCGCACACCATCCGCAGCTGTCGTGGCTGAATCCCTTCGAGATCCCCTCGCCGAGCGCCTTCGTCAGCGGGCTCGTACTGATGCTGTTCATCTACTGGGGGTGGGAGACGGCGCTCACCGTGAACGAGGAGACGACCGACCGGCACCGCACGCCGGGGCGGGCCGCCGCCTGGTCCACGCTGACGCTCCTCGGGCTCTATCTGGTGGCCACCATCGCGACCTTGGCGTTCGCCGGTATCGGCACGACGGGGGTCGGCCTCGGCAACCCCGACAACTTCGGTGATGTGTTCTCCGCCATCGGCCGCGCCGTCTTCGGTGACAGCGGCCTCGGGTCCTTCCTGTGGCATCTGCTCGTCCTTATGGTGCTGTCGTCCGCGGCGGCCTCCACCGAGACGACCGTCCTGACATTGGGGCGCACGATGCTGGCGATGGGGCGGCGCGGCGCCGGCCCGCGGATCCTCGCAAAGGTGCATCCGCGGTACGCGATCCCGCAGTTCGGCACCATCGCCACCGGGATCGCGGGCGCGATCTGCTACATCGTCATGAACTTCCTGAGCGACGGGCAGGTGATCGGCGACGCGGTCTCCTCCTGCGGCTTGATGATCGCGTTCTACTACGGACTCACCGGGCTGACCTCGGCCTGGGCGTACCGGGACCAGTGGCGCCGCAGCGCCGGGGATCTGTGGCTGCGGGTCGTACTGCCCGCGATCGGTGGCCTGATACTGGTCGCCGCCGGCCTGTGGAGCCTGCGCAACGACTGGGACCCGGCGAACAGTTACACCTCCTGGACGCTGCCCTTCGCACCGCACTGGCACATCGGCGGCGTCTTCCTCATCGGCGTCGGCACGCTCCTCCTGGGCTGGCTGCTGATGCTCGGCTACGCACGTGTCGCCCCGGAGTTCTTCGACCGCACGGCCCGCCGGGAGGAGCCGGTGCCCGCCGCTCCCCCGCACGAATCCGTCCCGCAGTGACCGTCACCATCCGTTGATCGCCGAGAGCGGGGCCGCGCAGGTGACTCCGCGCTAGGCGGGCACCTCCGTCGCGCCCCGGGACGCCTGACTCGGCATCGCATCCTCCGGGTAGATCATCCGGTCCGGGATCCGGTGCCGTTCGCGGCGGGCCAGGAACCAGTACAGGACTCCGGGCAGCGTGAGACCCACGATCCACGAGATGTCCGCGCCGCCCAGCGGCGCGACGAACGGGCCGGTGAACAGGTCCGTTGCCATGAACGGGAGTTGGACCACCAGACCCACTCCGTACGACACCAGGGCCGGCGCCCGCCAGGATCCGTAGCGCCCGTCGGGGTCGTTGAGGGCCGGGATGTCGTAGCGCTCCTTCGCGACCAGGTAGTAGTCGGCCAGGTTCACCGCGCTCCACGGGGTGAAGAAGGCCAGCACGATGAGCAGGAACGTCGAGAACGTGTTGAGGAAGTCGCCCCGCCCCGCGAGGGCGAGGGCGGCGCCCGCCACGATGATCGCGGCGATGTAGCCGACCCGCCCGCGCGGCGAGAGCCGGTGGGGCACCGCGCCCCGCCGCCGCATCCCGGTCACACTCGTCACCGTCGACATGAACGCGCCGTAGGTGTTGAGGACCGTGACGGTCAGCTTGCCGAGGGCGATGACGAAGTACAGCACCGCCGCCATCAGGCCCGCCCCGCCGAGTGACACCACGTACGTCACCTCGTGGCCGACGAACGCCTCCCCCGCGGCGGCCGCGGCCAGTGCCCCGAAGGCCATCGACCACTGGGCCCCGAGCGCGGTCCCGGCCAGCGTCCAGCCGAACGTCGCGCGGGCCGAGGTGGAACGCGGCAGATAGCGCGAGTAGTCGGCGACGTACGGGCCGAACGACAGCTGCCAGGACGCCGACAGCGAGACGGCGAGCAGGAACGCCGGCAGGGCGAAGCTGTGGTCGGCGAGGACCGTACCCATGTCGTCGTGCTGCAGGAGGCGTACGCCGAGATAGACGAACGCCACGCCGCACACCACTCCGGCGAGGCGGCCGAGGAAGTGGATGAGGCGGTAGCCGACGGCGGCCGCCACCGCGGTGACCACCGTGAAGATGAGGATGCCCGCGACGGGTCCCAGGTGGGTCAGTTCGCCGACCGCCTCGCCCGCGAGGACGGTGCCGCTCGCGGTGCAGCCGATGAACATGAACACCGCGAGGACGAGCGGCACCACCGCGCCGCGGACCCCGAACTGGGCCCGCGAGGAGATCATTTGTGGGAGGCCGAGCCGGGGTCCCTGCGCCGAGTGCAGGGCCATCACCGAGCCGCCGAGCAGGTTTCCGGCGAGGAGCCCGATGACCGCCCAGAAGGCGGTCGCGCCGAGCACCACCGCGAGGGCGCCCGTGACCACGGCCGTGATCTGCAGGTTCGCGCCCACCCACAGCGTGAACTGGCTGAACGCGGTGCCGTGCCGTTCCTCGTCCGGCACGACGTCGATCGACCGCGACTCGACCAGGCCGCCGGACTGCCCCTGCGTCATCGGCATCGCTTCACCGGCCTTCATGTGCCGCGAGCACCGTGCCGATGGCGGTCACGAGCCCGCGCAGTTCCTCGTCGGTGGTGATGAACGGCGGGCTGATCTGCACGGTGTTGCCGCGCAGCGGACGGGTGACGAAGCCGTGCTCGACGAGCTCGTCGGTGACCGCCTCCGCGCTGATGTCGTCGACGAGGGCGACACCGCCGAGCAGTCCCGCGACACGTGTCTCGACGACGGACTCCCGCGTGCCCAGGACCCGCAGTTCGTCGGCGAGTACCTGCTCCAGCTCGGCCACCCTGGGCACCAGCTTCTCCTCGTCGAGGATGTCGAGGTTGCGCAGTGCCACGGCGCAGGCGGTCGCGTGCCCGGAGTAGGTGGCACCGTGCCGGAACATGGGTGTGTCGTCGGCGTCCCGGTAGAACGGCTGCCAGATGTGCGGGGCGACGAGGACGCCGCCGAGCGGGGCGTAGCCGGAGGTGACGCCCTTGGCGAAGGTGATCAGGTCGGGTGTGAGGCCGTAGCGTTCGGTGGCGAACATGTGGCCCGTGCGCCCGAATCCGGTGATGACCTCGTCGATGATCAGCAGGATGTCGTTCTCCCGGCAGATGCGCTGCAGGCCTTCGAGGTAGCCGGCCGCGGGCGGGATCACACCGCCGGTGCCCTGGACGGGTTCGGCGACGATCGCCGCGATGTGCTCAGGACCGATCTCCCGCACGGTGCGTTCGACCGCGTCGATGTCGTACGTGGACACGCGCGCGGTCTCCGGGACCAGGGACTCGGTGCCGTAGCCGGTCCGGTTGAATTCGAGGCCCGCGATGCTCGTGCCGTAGGCGTGCAGCCCGTGGTAGGCGAACTCGCGGCTGAGGATCATGGTCTTGTCCTCGCGGCCCTCGCGCTGCCAGTGCCTGCGGGCGAGCTTGCAGGCGACGTCGATGGCGTCGCTGCCGCCGCTGTTGAGGATGACCTTGGGGTCGTCGATGGGTGACAGGGCAGCGAGGCGTTCGCCGAGGGCGACGGCGCGGTCGTTCAGGTAGCGGCCGAACACGTGGTACGTCTCCAGGCGCCGCATCTGGTCGTGGGCGGCGTCGGCGAGTTCGGGGCGTGCGTGACCGACGTTGGCGTGCCACAGGCCGGCGGTGCCGTCGAAGAGGCGGCGGCCGTCCGTGCTGAACAGGTAGCTGCCCTCGGCGCGTTCGATGGTCAGCTGGCGTCCGAGGACGGACGGGAGGTGGGCCTGCGCGCTCCACAGGGCGGGGCCGGGCAGGACGGGCGGGTTCTCCTGGGCCATGAGGTCTCCATGAGGTGTGGGGGTGGGCGGTCAGTGTGTGGTGCCGCGTCGCCGGAACCGTACGAGCACGTAGGTGGCGAGGATCGCGGCCAGGCTCAGGACGCTCAGATACAGCTGCGAGCGGGCGTCGGGGACCAGGAGCATGGAGCTCAGGACGACGATGATGGCCGCGAGGGTGGCCCAACTCAGGTACGGGTAGCCCCACATGCGCAGCTTGAGCCGCTCCGGGGACTCGCGTTCCAGCTGCCGCCGCATGCGCAGCTGCGAGCCGGCGATGATCGCGTAGACGAACAGGCCGACGGCGCCTGCCGAGTTGATGATGAAGTTGAAGATGGTGTCAGGGGCGACATAGCTCATGGCGACGGTCACGTACCCGACGGACGTGCAGGCCAGGATCGCCTTCCACGGGGTGCCCTTGCGGCTTCGGTGGGCGACCCAGCGGGGTGCCCACTTGTTGCGCTGGAGGGCGAAGAGCATGCGGGAGGCCGTGTAGATACCGGAGTTGAGCACGGAGAGGACGGAGGTGAGCACCACGACGTTGATGATCGTCGTCGCCGCGGGGACGCCCATCTTGCCGAAGGCGGCCGCGTACGGGCTGGTCTCGGTCGGGATCCGGTCCCACGGAGTCATCATCACCAACAGGGTGACCGAGCCGACGTAGAAGATGATGACCCGCCACACCGTGGAGGAGGTCGCCTTGACGACGGACTTCACTGGGTTGTCGGATTCGGCGGCGGCGATGGTGACGATCTCGGTGCCGACGTAGGAGAAGATCACGAGGACGACGCCGTGCAGGATGGCCGAGACACCGTTGGGCGCGAATCCGTCGAGGGCGACGTTGCCCACCGACAGCTTCGCGTCCGGCCACAGCCCCAGCGCGAAGAGTGTGCCCGCGACGAGGAACACGACGATCGTGACGACCTTGATGGAGGCCAGCCAGAACTCGGTCTCCCCGAACGAGCGGGTCGACACCAGGTTCGTTGCGGTCAGCAGTGTCATCAGGACCAGGGAGAAGAGCCACTGCGGTACGCCGGGTATCCAGAGCATCAGCAGCTTGGCGCCCGCGACCGCCTCGAAGGCGACGACACCGACCCAGAAGTACCAGTACAGCCAGCCGATGGTGTATCCGGCCCAGCCACCGAGGGACGTCCTGGCGTACTCCATGAACGAGCCGAGAGTCGGCGAGGCGGTGGCCATCTCGCCCAGCATCCGCATGACGAGGATGACCAGGAGGCCGCCGAGGGCGTAGGACAGGATGCTGGCCGGGCCGACGGTGTGGATGACGGCGCCGCTGCCGACGAAAAGGCTGGCGCCGACGATGCCGCCGAGGGCGATCATGCGGACGTGCCGCTGCCTGAGGGTGCGGGGTGCGTCGGAGGGCTGCTGCTCGGGGGCCGCCCCCTCACCCGGATCGATCCTGTCGTTCTCGCGAGTTGTCCGCACTGTGGAGAGCCCTCCTGCAACATCGGTTCAGTGGGTCACGCAGGCGACGGGCCGTGAGCGGCCGAAGCAGTGCGCAACTGTAGAACAGTTCTACTGTTCGGCACCAGGGTCCTTCTGGCGGATCAGGCTGGATGCGGACGGCGTCCACGTGCGGTGCAGGCGAGCGGGGCCTGGTGCGTGCAGCTGCAAGGCGGAGGAGGGCGTCAACGCGGAGCGTTGGCAACCGACGACAACGCAGCAGATGTGCGTGCCAGGCCCCGCGACTCCAGCAGGATCCGCCAGAAGGGACCTAGGGTCACAGGGTGGCTACGATGACGCCATGACGGCACTTGAAGGGCTGGTGGCCCAGCGGACCACGACCGCGCAGCAGATCGCCGACGGTCTGTCGGAGCGGATCCTCGCCGGCTCCTTCCGGCCGGGCGAGCGCCTGCGCGAGAGCGCCATCGCCGCCGAACTCGGCATCGCCCGCAACACGGTGCGCGAGGCCGTCCGTCTGCTGGAACACGGCGGTCTGATCCGGTTCCAGGCCAACCGCGGGGCCGTGGTCATCTCCCCCACGCCGCGGAGCGTCGACGAGCTCTACATGGCGCGCGAGCACTTGGAGGCGGCGGCCCTCGCGGCGCCCCTCGGCACGGCTCAACTCGCCGCTGTGGAGGCGGCGTACGAGAACCTCGTCACGGTCACGGGCTCACTGCGGCGTGCCGACATCGTGGCCGCGGACCTGGCCTTCCACGGGGCGATCGTGGCGACGCTCGGCAACGCACGCCTCGACGCGTTCTACGCCGGGCTCACCCGTGAACTGCGCTTCTACCTCATGGCGTTGTCCGCCCACGAACGCGAGAACGAGAACCCGCGCAAGCTGCTCGGCGAGCACGAACCTCTCATGTCCGCGATCCGCGCGGGCGACGCGGAGCGCGCGCAGCGGGAGGCACGGCATCACATCGCGTCGAACGCGGCGCGGGTGCAGGAGATTCTGGCGGCGTCCTTCGAGGGGTGAACGGCGGGGCGGGGCGCGGGCGTTCAGGACTCCGACGAGGGGTGAACGGACGGGCTGAGCACGAGCGTTCAAGACTCCAACGAGGGGCGAACGGCGTGGCTGAGCAGGAGCGTTCAGGGCTCCAACGGCTTCCGTTCGCCCCCGCTCGACTCCCGCACCTCCAGCCAATGCGGCGCCATGTGCACCTCGAACGGCGGTGGGTCCTCCGCGCGGACGCGGTCGACCAGGCACTTCACCGCCAGCGCGGCGATCGCCGACTTGTCGGGGACCACTGAGGTCAGCGACGGGGTGCCGTAGAGGGCCTCCTCCGAGCCGTCGACGCCGGCCAGGGCCACGTCGCCGGGGATGGTCAGGTCCGCTTCGTGCAGGGCGCGGCGTGCGCCGACGGCCAGGAGGTCGCTGAAGCAGAAGACCGCGTCCGGGCGCTGATCCTCGGGGAGGGCGGTGAGGGTGCGCATCGCCTGGAGGCCGTTGCGGCGGTCGAAGTCCTTGATCTGGGGTGCGAGGCGGGGGTCGTAGGTCAGGCCCGCGTCGTGCAGGGCCTGCTGGAAGCCCTCCAGGCGTTGTCGGCTGGTGGCGGAGCCCGCCTTGTCGACGCCGATCGCGGCGATGCGGGTGCGGCCAAGACTCGCGAGGTGTGCGGTGGCCTCGCGGGCGGCCGCCACGTTGTCGATGAGGACGTGGTCCGCCACCACGCGGTCGCCTTGGTAGCTGCGCTCGCCGAGGAGGACGAGGGGGAACTGGTCGGTGACGGGGGCGAGTTCGTGCGGCGAGACATGCAGCGGGGAGAGGATCACACCGTCCAGGAGTGACGCACCCACACCCGTCGCGAGGCGCAGTTCCTCCTTGGTGTCGCCGAGGGTCTCCTCGATGAGGACGGTGAAGCCGAGAGCCGCCGCCTCCGTGCGCACATGGTGGGCGAGTTCCGCGAAGTAGGGCGTGGCCAGGTCGGGGACGGCGAGGGCGATCAGGCCGCTGCGCCCGGTCCGCAGCCTGCGGGCCGAGGGGTTCGGCCGGTACCCCAGCTCCTGCACAGCGCGCATCACGCGGGTCCGCGTGGCTTCCGAGACCCGTGGCGCGTCCCTTACAACGTTGGAAACCGTTTTGATCGACACCCCCGCCCGCTCGGCGACGTCCTTGAGCGTCACTGCTGCCACTGACCGGCTCCCCTCATGTTGTTGCCCCTGATTATGCACGTGGCGCCCGCCATTCACAGCCCTGGTTCCGGTCCGCGTTCATTTACGTCAGAGGGTTGACCTCGACGACACCCACTGGTTACAACGTTGGAATCCGCCGCCGTCGGAGCGCGTCGCAGCCCCTGCGCGCCAGTCGCGGTGCCCCACACGCCTGCCTCACGAGAGGTCTCCCATGCCCGAGCCCCGAAGCGGCCCGCGCCCCCACCTCAGCCGCCGGGCCGTCCTGACCACCGCGGCCGCCGGGGTCGGTGCCACGCTGACCGGCACGTTGTCCGGCTGTTCCACCGCGAGCGGCGGCACGTCGAGCGGTGTCACCCTCAGGTTCTCCTGGTGGGGCAATGACGACCGTGCCGCGCGCACCGAGAAGGCGGTGCGCCTCTTCGAGAAGGAGCACCCCGGCGTCACCGTCCGCACGTCGAACGGTGAATTCGGCGCGTACCTCCAGAAGTTGGCCACGCAGGCCGCGGGCGGCGGTATCCCCGACGTGGTGCAGCTGGACTACCGGCAGGTGTCCCAGTACGCCGGCGGTGACGCGCTGCTGTCCCTGGACGACGCCATCAAGCGCGGGACCATCGACACGTCCGACATGGACCACAGCTTCCTGCGCACCGGCACGTACCGGGGTGGCCAGTACGCCCTGCCGATGGGTCGCGGCATCACCGGGTTCGCCTACGACTCGAAGATCTTCGAGCGGGCCGGGATCGGCACACCTCCCAACGACTGGACCTGGCAGGAGTGGGCGGAGGCCAACAAGAAAATCACCGCCCTCGACCTGAAGGCCCCCGACGGCCGCACGCTGCGCGGCTCCAACGACGGCGGCGGCAACGAGGACATCTTCGAGGACTGGCTGCGCGGCCGCGGCGGGAAGCTCTACAAGAGCCAGACCGAACTCGCCTTCACCGAGGACGATCTCGCCGAGTTCTGGACGTTCTACGACCGCCTCCGCAAGGCGGGCGCGGTCGCCGAGCCCCGGGACTCCGTGCAGGCCAAGAACACCGAGATGACCCCGATGGGCCGCCATCTCGCCGCCTCCGACTTCACGTGGGACGCACCCTTCCCCGGCTATGTCGACCTGCTCGGCGACCACATCCACTACGCGTCCGTGCCCACGACCGACGGCAGGCAGGGCGCGTACTTCAAGCCGAGCATGCTGGTCGGGATCGGCGCGCACTCCGCGCACCCCAAGGAGGCCGCCCAGTTGGTCGACTTCCTGCTCAACGACCGCCGGGTCGGCGACATTCTCGGGTTCTCCCGGTCCACCCCGCCCAACCGGACGATCGCCGCACGCGTCGGCAAGACCCTCAAGGGCCCCGAGCTGGAGATCTACCGCTACGCGCAGACGATGGAGAAGTACGGCCTCGACGCTCCGCCGACCGCCCCGCCGCCCGCCGACCTGGCGATCCAGCCCACGTTCAACCGCGTGTACCAGCGCGTGATGTACGGCAAGGCCACTCCCCGCCAGGCGGCGCGCGAACTCGTCGACGAGGCCAACAAGGAGCTGAGGTCATGAGCGCACTCACCACCAAGGCGCCCGCCCCCGCACACCAGGACCCCGAGCGGTCGACGTCCGGCGGCCGCGTCCGCCGGGTGCGCGAGAAGCAGTGGCCCGCCTACGTGTTCCTCTCGCCGTGGATCATCGGCGCGGTCGTGCTGACGCTCGTACCGATGGCGGTGTCGCTGTATCTGTCGTTCACGGACTACAACCTGTTCGACCCGCCGAAGTGGATCGGCCTGCGCAACTACACCGACATGCTCACGGACGACCCCCGCTACTGGCGCTCGGTGGGCACCACGATGCTGTACGTCGTCGTGGCCGTCCCGCTGAAGCTGGGTCTCGCCCTCGGTGCGGCCATGCTGCTGAAGAACCTCAGCCGGGGCCGGGCCTTCTACCGCTCCGCGTTCTACGCCCCGTCGCTGCTCGGTGCGAGCATGTCCATCGCGCTGGTGTGGCGTGCGCTGTTCAACGACGGCGGGACCATCTCCCGCGCGCTGGATTCGATCGGCATCCACACGGGCGGCTGGGTGGGCAACGCCGACCTCTCGATCTACGTGATCGTCCTGCTGACGGTGTGGCAGTTCGGCGCGCCGATGGTGATCTTCCTGGCGGGTCTGCAGCAGATCTCGCCCGATCTGTACGAGGCCGCGGCGCTCGACGGGGCGGGCCGCTGGCGGCAGTTCGTGTCGGTGACCGTGCCGATGCTGTCCCCGGTCGTCTTCTTCAACCTGGTCCTCGAAGTCATCAACTCCTTCCAGGTGTTCACCCCCGCGTTCGCCGTCAGTGGCGGCGACGGCGGGCCCGCCGATTCCACGCTGTTCTACACGCTGTACCTGTACGAGCGCGGCTTCACGGCCTCGCACATGGGCTACGCCTCGGCGATGGCCTGGCTGCTGCTGATCGCGATCGGCGTGGTCACCCTGATCCTCTTCCGGACGTCCCGGTCCTGGGTCTTCTACGCCGACGAGGAGGGCCGATGAACATCGCCGCGAAGCGGTGGGTGCCGCACACGATCGCCGCCGTGGGCCTGTTGGTGCTGCTGTACCCGCTGGCCTGGCTGCTCGCCACGTCGCTGAAGCCGGCCGACGAGGTCATCGCCAGCCTCGACCTGTGGCCCAGCCACCTGGAGTGGGGCAACTACACGACCGCGCTCGACGGGGTGTCGGGCGTGCCGGTGAGCCGGCTGCTCGGCAACACCCTGTTGATCGCCGGCGGCGCCGTTCTCGGCAATGTGCTGTCCTGCTCGCTGGCCGCGTACGCCTTCGCGCGGCTGCGGTTCCGGATGAGCAAGCCGATGTTCGGGTTCATGGTGGCGACGCTGATGCTGCCGCACCACGTCGTACTGATCCCGCAGTACATCATCTTCAACCGGCTCGGCCTCACGGACACGTTCTGGCCGTTGATCCTGCCGAAGTTCCTTGCCACCGAGGCGTTCTTCGTGTTCCTCATCGTGCAGTTCATGCGGGGGCTTCCGCGGGAGCTCGAGGAGTCGGCGCGGATCGACGGCTGCGGCCCGTTCCGCACCTACTGGGCGATCACGCTGCCGCTCAGCCGTCCGGCGCTGATCACCACGGCCATCTTCACGTTCATCTGGACGTGGAACGACTTCTTCACGCAGATGATCTATCTGTTCTCGCCGGAGAAGTCGACCATCACCCTCGCCCTGCGCAGCTTCGTCGACCAGGGCAGCACCTCCGCGTACGGGCCGATGTTCGCCATGTCGGTGATCTCCGTCCTGCCGATCGTGCTGTTCTTCTTCGTCTTCCAGCGCTATCTCGTCCAGGGCATGGCGACCTCCGGGCTGAAGGGCTGAGACACACACATGACTCACACACCTGTCGCGCCACGAGGCACGGGACGGCAACGCCGGGAGCCCGGCGAGGTGTTCGGCGGCGGCTTCTCGCTCTTCGCGGACATGCTGCTCGTCGGCCTGCTGACCAGCGTCGCCTGCCTGCCCGTCGTCACGGCGCCCGCAGCCTTCTCGGCCGCGTCGGCGACGCTGCGCGGTACGGCACGCAGCGGCGTCCAGATCAGTGTCCGCGGATACGTCGGTGAGCTGCGCGCACGCCTCGGCGCGCGCACGCTGCTGGCCGGCCTCGTCCCGCCGCTCTTCGCCCTGCTCCTGTTCCTCGACAGCCGGCTGCTCGGCGCCGACCTGCCCGGAGCGCAGGTGCTGGCACCCGCCCTGTTGCTGCTCGCCCTGGGCGCCGCGGTCGTGGGGCTGCGCGCCACGGCGCTGGAGGAACCGCATCGGCTGTCCGCCCGTGAGAGTCTCGTCCGCTCGGTCGCCGATCCGCGCGGCAGCCTGCTCCTCGCGGGCGCCGTGGTCCTGGCCGCGCTCCTCGCGTGGGCGATGCCGATGCTCGTCCCACTGCTGCCCGGCCCGCTGGCCTTCGCCGCCACGGCCGTCGACCTCCGCTCCCCCACGGTCCGCACCGCGCCCTGACACCCCGACCCGTCCCCTGAACAGCGCACCACACCACCGGAGTTCTCCTTGTCTCACACCCACCACGACGTCGCAGGACACCCCCGGCCGCAGCTCGTCCGGGCCCCGGACTGGCACGACCTGAGCGGTCCGTGGCGGTTCGCCCGTGACGACGCCGACCGCGGCCGCGCGGAGCGCTGGATGGACCCGGAGGTCACCGCGCCGTTCACCGGCGTCGTGACCGTGCCCTACCCGCCCGAGTCCGAGGCGTCCGGGGCGCGGGACGCCGGCTTCCACCCCGTGCTCTGGTACCGGCGCACGATCGACGTGACACGGCCCGCCCCGGGCCGCCGCCTGCTTCTGCACTTCGGTGCGGTCGACCACCGTGCGGAGGTCTGGGTGGACGGCCGCCTGGTCGGCCGGCACGAGGGCGGACACACCGGCTTCTCCTGCGATGTCACGGACGTGCTCGACGGGGACGGCGAGCACGTCCTCGTGGTGCGCGCGGAGGACCAGCCGCTCGACGTGACGCAGCCGCGCGGCAAGCAGGACTGGCACCACGACCCGCACGTCATCTGGTACCACCGCACCTCGGGGATCTGGCAGCCGGTGTGGCTGGAGGAGGTGCCCGAACTTCACGTGACGACGCTGCACTGGACTCCCGATGTCGCGAACGCCCGCGTCCGCTGCCGGGTGCGCCTGAGCGGGTGGCCGGCGTCGCCCGTGCATGTGTCGGTGCGGCTCGCGCTGGGCGGGCGCGTCCTCGCCGACCAGCGGACCCTCGCCGAAGGACAGGAGACGACGTTCGACATCGCGGTGCCCGCGCTGCGCAACGGCCAGGACCTGGACGGTGTGCTGTGGAGCCCGGAGCACCCGCACCTCGTGGACGCGACGGTCGACATCGACGATGCGGCGGACGGCGCGGCCGTCGATCATGTCTCGTCGTACCTCGGGCTGCGTGACATCGGCTGGGACGACGGACTCTTCCTGCTCAACCACAAGCCGTACTTCCTGCGGCTCGCGTTGCAGCAGGGCTACTGGTCGGGCTCGCACCTCGCGGCGTCGGCGGAGGAGCTGCGGCGGGAGGCCGAACTGGCCAAGGAGATCGGCCTCAACGGGCTGCGCATCCACCAGAAGATCGAGGATCCGCGCTTCCTGTACTGGGCGGACCGGCTCGGCCTCGTGCTGTGGGGCGAGATGCCGTCGGCGTACGCGTTCTCCACGACCACCGTCGAGCGGGTGGTCGCCGAGTGGACCGAGGCGGTCTCGCGCGACCTGAGTCACCCCTCGATCGTCGCCTGGATTCCCCTCAACGAATCCTGGTCCGCACCCAATCCGGCGCTCGTCCCCGAGCAGCGCCACTTCATGGACGCCCTGTACCACCTGACGAAGGCCCTCGACCCCTCGCGGCCCGCCGTCTCCAACGACGGCTGGGAGATCTCGGCCGGTGACATGTGGGGCGTGCACGACTACACGCAGAGCGCCGATGTGCTGCGCGAACGCTACGGCCATGCGTCCCTGCGCCAGGGTGAGTTGACCGAGCAGTGGCCCGGCGTCCGGCGCCTCACGCTGGACGGGGTGCGCCACCAGGGGCAGCCGGTCGTGCTCAGCGAGTTCGGCGGCGCCACCTTCGAACCGGCCGAGGGCGCCGAGTGGTTCGGCTACGACACCGTCGCCACCGACAAGGACTTCGCCGAGCGGCTGTCCTCGCTGGTGGGGGCCGCCGTGAACTCGGGGCTCGCCGGCTTCTGCTACACCCAGTTCACCGACACCGAGCAGGAGGTCAACGGCCTGCTGACGGCGGACCGCGAACCGAAGCTCCCCGTGCCCGAACTCCGCGCGATCCTCACCCGGACCCGCGACTGACCTCGGTGATGGCCTGTGCCTGCCCGCGGACGACGTCTCGTCCGCGGGCACGTACAGGATCTCGTCCGTGGGCACGTACAGGCCATCACGCCCTCCCCGTCCGACCGTTGACGCCCGCCGACAGAGATCGAATACTGAGCCCCTTCCACCTGACAACGTTGTCTCGTGATTCGCGAAAGAGGTCCTGGCCATGCCGCACCACCTCCCGCAGCTCCATCGCCGCAGGTTCCTGCAGGCCGTCGGCCTCACCGGCGCCATGGCAGCACTCCCTGCCCTCGCCGGCACGAACCCGGCGCGGGCGGCGGGCCGTTCGGCCGCTCCCCCGGACGGCATCGCGGCCACGTACCACCGGGTGCTGCTCGACCACACCCGCTGGTCCGAGACCCAGTGGGACGCGACGCTCGGCCACTACACGGCCAAGGACTTCGGATTCGCCGTCGTCCTCGGCAACGCGGTCCTGCTGACGCAGGGCACGTACGACGGTGACCGGGCCGGCATCGACCGGGACACCCTCAAGGCGCGCACGCTCGCCACCATCCGGCACTTCGCGGCGTCGAACCGGCTCACGGGCGGCACCGAATGGGGCCGCAAGCTGTTCTTCGACACCACCTTCCAGTCGTACTTCGTGCTCGCCGCGCGCCTCCTGTGGGACGAGCTCGACGACACGACGCGCGACCGGATCGACACCATCACGCGTGAACAGGCCGCGTACACCACGTCGTTGGGAACGGGCGACGACCCCGACTCGGGCGACTGGACACCGAACGGCCTCAAGGGCGGCCACGTCGGTGACACCAAGCTGGAGGAGATGGGTCTGTACGCGCAGACCCTCGCGCCCGCCCTGGCCTGGGCCCCCGACGATCCACGCCACGCCGACTGGGAGTCCGGCTACGGCACGTGGTCGCGCAACGAGGCCGGGCTTCCGCCCGCCGACCTGGCCAATCCGGCGGTCGTCGACGGCGTGCGCGTCTCGCGCAACACCGCGAGGAACCTGTACGACACGTTCATCGTCGAGAACCACGGCTCCTTCGGCCCGCACTACCAGGAGGAGTTGTGGCGCACCTCGGGACGGAACGCCGCGCACTTCCTGGCGGCGGGCCGGCCGCTGCCCGAGGTGCTGACGAAGCAGCCGAACGCGGATCCGCTGTGGCGCACGCTCCTTGGTGTGATGAGCGACGCCGGTGAGCCGTTGATGCCGATGGTGAACGACCGCGAGCACCTGTACGGCCGGGACGTCATCCCGCTCGCGTTCTTCGCGCAGGTGGTGGGCGACCGGGCGGCGGCCCGTGCCGAACAGGCGCTGGCCGAGCGGCTCGAGGCGTACCAGAAGTATCCGCCGGAGCACCGCCTGGCCAAGTTCTCCGGGGAGCCGAAGTACGAGCCGGAGGCGCGTGCCGAGCTGGCCATCAGCTATCTGCTGCATGTGTGGGCGGCGGAGGAGGGGCGCGACCCGGTCCGTCCGTACTCGGCGGAGGAGTTGTTCGCCCACGCGTCCGGGGTCACGGACTTCGGCACCGGGCCCGGTCTCGTCTCGCACCAGACACCGGCCGCCTGGGCGGGCACCGTCAGCAAGCCCGACTTCGTGAAGTTCGCCTGGCAGCCGGGGCACGACGACTGGCTGTTCAAGCTGAGCGGCGCGACGCCGATGTTCCTTCCCTCTTCCAAGGGCACGGTCACGCACCGCGCGGTGCGGCTCTACGAGTCCCTGCGCGACGGCTTCGACGGCAGCGCGAGCGTCCTCCAACTGGACGGCGGTTACGCGGGGTTCGCGACGCTCCCGACCGGCTCGGTCGTCTACGCGACGACCGGGACCGGTGCGGGCGAGGGCCACCTGGAGATCCACAACCTCACGATGCCGGGCATGGCGGGGCTCGACGGGTCGCGTACGTACCGCTTCGAGGAGGGCAGTGTCTCCGTGCGGGCGCAGGACGGCTCGGGCACGGCGGCGCGCGTCGACAAGGTCGATGTCCCGCGCACGGCCGTGCGGCACATCCGGATGCTCGGAGTGCGGCCCGATCCGACGTACGGGTACTCGCTGTTCGCCCTGGAGGTGCGCGACGGCGCCGACGGGGCGGACCTCGCGCGCGGCGCGGCGGCGACCGCGTCGTCGAGCGAAACGGGCAAGGGGCCGGGGCTCGCCGTCGACGGTGACCCGGCGACCCGGTGGGCCGTGTCCAAGGCCGACCGTCCGCGCGCGGACAGCTGGTTCGCGGTGGACCTCGGCGCACGGCACGACATCGACCAGGTGACACTGCGCTGGGAGGCCGCCGCGGGCCGCGCCTACCGCATCCAGGGCTCTACCGACGGCAAGACCTGGGAGGACCTCGCCAGTTGGCCGGAGCCGGACGTGAGCAGCCGTGGCGGCTGGCTCGACGTCGACGGCAGGGCAGGACTCGTCGTCCGCGGCGGCAAGCACCCGCTCGCGGTGTACGGCGACAAAATCGTGGCGGCGGACGGTCCGGCGGCGCCCGTCGTGGTCGAGGGCTTCGCCGACTCGTCGGCGAGCGCCTTGCGCACGGTCGCCCGCAGGCCCGCCCCCTCGGCAAAGGCCGACGGGGTCCAAGTAGGTCTCACCGACGGGTACTTGAGCCTGTTCAACCTGTCGGGCGAGCGGGTCACCACCACGGCCCACGTCCCGCAGCCCGGTGACCGCCGCACCGTGTTCCAGGGCGACCAGAGCGTCACCGACGACGGTGTCACCTACCGCGCGGACCTCGACGCGGCCGAGGCGGTGCTGCTCGCTCCCCGGTTCACGCTGGCTCCGCTGACGGGCGGGCGGCTGCCTGCCGGTCTGCGCGTGCGGGTCGTCGACGGCGCCACCATCCGACTCTCCGGCGCGGCCTGCCGGGTCCGTGTGGAGGCACAGGGCCGCCACGCCGTGGCCACGGTGTCCCATACGCGGGAGACGACGCTGCACCTCCCCGGCGCCACCGCCTTCCCGTCGGACGACCGCGCGCTCGGCCGGACCGTCTTCCCGACCAGCCCGCTGCCCGAGGGCATGTCCGACCCGGCGACAGCGGTGGACGGCGACCCCGGCACCTCGTGGCGCCCGGGGCCCGGCGGGCGCCTGGTCGTCGACCTCGGCGAAGAGGTCGCGCTGCGCACCGTGGAGGCGCAGTGGACGGTCGGCGGCGCGCCCGCCGCCGAGGTGGAACTCAGCACCGACGGGCTCGACTACCGGCTCGCGGGCCGCCTCGACGGGAAGCGGCCGGACCGGGCGCTGTCGCTCGGCTCGGCCACGGCCCGCTACGTCGCCTTCAAGGTGACCGGCGAGCGGGCCACGGACGCGCGCCTGGTTCGGCTCTCCGTGCGCTGACCTGCGTATCGCCATCTCTGGAGGAACCCGGTCGCCGTCCGCGGCCGGGTTCCTCGGCGTGCTCAACCGGTGTGCGCAGCACTCTCGTTGAGCATCAGAAATCTCCGTACAACCCCTTGACCCCGCACGGGAGGCGCCCGCACAGTACCCGTTAATGCGCATTACCTAATACGCATTACCAACGGCGGACACCCCGAGGAGCGGCAGGCGTGGAGCAACCCAGGAAGCGGGCGAAGCCGGGGCGTGCCCCGGCTCCGGCGGGCCGGAAGTCCCGTCCCCGGCAGGCCGAGGTCGCGCGGCTCGCCGGTGTGTCGCAGGCGACCGTCTCGCTGGTCCTGAACGCCCGGCGTGACGGCAAGGGCGCGACGATATCCGAGGAAACCCGGCAGCGCGTCCTCGAAGCCGCGCGCAACCTCGGCTACGTTCCCGACCCGGCGGCCCGCCGCCTCGCGGCCGCCCGCAACAACCTGCTCGGCGTCTTCAGCTTCACGTCGGCGTTCCCGACCGATGTGCAGCACTCGTATTACCCGTTCCTGGTGGGTGTGGAGCAGGAGGCCGCCGCGCGCGGCTACGACCTGGTCCTCTTCACCGCGTCCAGCGGTGGAGGTCCGGACGCGCTCAGCCGGGTGCGACTCGCCGACGGCTGTCTCTTCCTCGGCCGGCATGTGCCGCGCGCCGAACTGAAGCGGCTCGTCGCCGACGGGTTCCCGGTCGTACACCTCGGGCGTAGAGAGGAGCTGGAAGGGCTCGCCTGGGTGGGCGCCGACTACGTGAGCGCGAGCCGCGACGTGGTCGCGCATCTCGCCGGGTTGGGGCATCGCCGCATCGTGCTCGTGCGCGAGGACGACGACGCCCCCGCCTCCACGGACCGTCAGCAGGGCTTCCTCGACGGGCTCGAAGGGGCGGGGCTCGCGGGTGGTCCCGGCTCCGTGCTGCGGTGCGCGGACCCGGTGGCCGAGATGACGGCCGAGCGGGTCCGGGAGCTGGTCGCGGACGGCGTGACGGCGTTCGTCGCCGAGGAGACGGACACCGGGGCGGCGTGGCAGGCGCTGAGCGGGGCGGTGGCGGAGGCCGGGCTCTCGTGTCCGGGGGATGTCTCCCTGGCGCTGCTCGGCAGCCCGCCGCCGGAGCTGGCCGCGGGTCCCGTACCGACCGGGTTCGACGTGCCACGGCACGAGTTGGGCGCGGCGGCGGTACGGCTGCTGTCCGCCCAGGTGGCCTGTGAGGAAGCGGACGAGCCGTTGGTGGCCTGCGAGTTCCGGGCCGGGCTCACGGCCGGACCGGCACCCCGTCCGTAAGCGACACACCCACAGAGCTACACCCCCACACACGTACATAGCGACACACGTACACAACGACACGCGCACGCACAGCACGAAGGAGTCATGTGTTTCCCGAACCGGAGATCCTCATCGTCGGCGGCGGCCTCGGCGGTGTCGCCGCGGCGCTTGCCGCCTGCCGCGCGGGACGCCGTGTCGTGCTCACCGAGGAGACCGACTGGATCGGCGGGCAGCTCACCGCGCAGGCCGTGCCGCCGGACGAGCACCCTTGGGTGGAGCAGTTCGGCACGACGGCCTCGTACCGAGCGCTGCGCGAGGGCATCCGCGCGTACTACCGGCAGTGGTATCCGCTGCGCGGCGAGGCGCTCGCCCTGCCCGAGTTCAACCCGGGCGCGGGCCGGGTCAGCAAGTTGTGTCACGAGCCGCGGATCGCGCTCGCCGTCCTGGAGGGCATGCTCGCGCCGTACCGGGCGAGCGGGCTGCTGACCGTTCTGACGGAGCACCGGGCGGTGTCCGCCGAGTCGGACAACGATGTCATCACCGCGGTCTCCGTGCAGGATCTGCGCACCGGGATCGTCCGCGGATTCACTCCTCCCTATGTCATCGACGCCACGGAGACGGGCGCGCTGCTCGCCCTCGCGGATGTCGAGCACGCCAACGGCGCCGAGGCGCAAGGGGAGTTCGGTGAGCCGCACGCGCCCGCCGAGGCGCAGCCGGACAATCAGCAGGGCATCACGGTGTGCTTCGCGCTCTCGCACCACGAGGGTGAGGACCACACCATCGACCGTCCCGAGGACTACGACTTCTGGCGCTCCTACCGGCCGGATTTCTGGCCGGGCCCGCTGCTCGGCTTCGAGGCTCCCGACCCGCGCAGCCTCGCACCGGTCCCCCGCACCTTCGTGCCGAACCCGGAGCTCGACCCGCTGGCCGTGAGCGCCGACCAGAGCGCCGACGCGGGTGACAAGGAACTGTGGGGTTTCCGGCGGATCCTCGCCCGCAAGCTGCATCAGCCGGGCGCCTTCGACTCGGACATCACGCTCGTCAACTGGCCTTTGAACGACTACTGGTTGAAGCCGTACATCGGGCAGGAGGCCGAAGCGCTGCGCGAGGCGCGGCAGTTGTCGCTGTCCGTCCTGTACTGGCTGCAGACCGAGGCCCCGCGCGCCGACGGCGGCACCGGCTTCCCCGGGCTGCGGATCCGCCCCGATGTGACCGGCACGACGGACGGCCTCGCGAAGGCGCCGTACGTCCGCGAGTCGCGGCGCATCAAGGCGGTGACGACGGTCGTGGAGCAGGACGTCGCCATCGACGTCGTCGGTCCGTACGGCAGGACGCGCTACCGGGACTCGGTGGGCGTCGGCAACTACCGCATCGATCTGCACCCCTCGACCGGCGGCGACAACTACATCGACGTCGGCTCGGTGCCGTTCGAGATCCCGCTGGGCGCGCTGGTTCCCCGGCGGGTGCGCAATCTGCTGCCGGCCGGCAAGAACATCGGCACCACCCACATCACCAACGGCTGTTACCGGCTGCACCCGGTGGAGTGGAACATCGGCGCGGTCGCGGGAGCGCTGGCCGCGCACTGTCTCGCCGAGGACGTGACGCCGCATCAGGTGCAGGCGGAGGAAAAGTGGTTCGACGAGTTCGGGCGGCTGCTCGACCGGTCGGGTGTGCAACGTCACTGGCCCGATGTGCGCGGCTACTGACCGACCGGCCTGCGCTCCGACCGACAACGCACAAGGAGGTGCGTACGACATGAGCACACGGATACGCGTCGGGATCGACGTGGGCGGCACGTTCACGGACGCCGTGGCCGTCGACGCGGCGACGCTCGGCCTGGTGGGCCAGGTGAAGGTGCCCACGAGCCATCATCATGAGGACGGTGTCGCGCACGGCATCGTGCAGGCACTCGACCGGCTCCTGGAGCAGGTCGACCGCACTCCGGCCGATGTGACGTTCCTGGCGCACGGCACGACGCAGGCCACGAACGCGCTCCTGGAGGGCGACGTGGCGATGGTCGGGCTCATCGGCATCGGCACGGGCGCGGGCGCGGTGCTGACCCGGCGGCTCGCCGCGCTCGGCAAGCTGGAACTCACACCGGGCAAGAAACTGCCGCTCGCATACGCCCACGTCCCGGACCCGTTCGACACCGACGCGGTGCGGGCCGCCGTGACCCGCGTTCAGAAGGAGGGCGCCGAAGTCCTCGTCGCCACCGAGCCGTTCGGGGTCGACCGTCCCGACGGGGAGCAGGCCGTGCTCGACGCGGCGCAGTCCTCAGGGCTGCCGATGGCGGCCGCCCACGAGATCACGTCGCTGTACGGGCTGCACAAGCGGACGCGTACGGCGGTGGTGAACGCGGCGATCCTGCCGCGGATGCTGGCGACCGCGGAACTCGTCGACTCCTCCATCACCAAGGCGGGGGTGGACGCGCCGCTGATGGTGATGCGCTGCGACGGCGGTGTCATGTCGCTCGCCGAGATGCGACGCAGGCCCCTCCTCACGGTCCTGTCGGGTCCGGCGGCCGGGGTCGCGGGCGCGCTGATGCAGGAGCGGATCAGCGAGGGGGTGTTCCTGGAGACGGGTGGCACGTCGACGGACATCAGTGTGGTGCGGCGCGGCAAGGTCGCGGTGCGGCACGCGACGATCCTCGGCAAGACCTCGTATCTGAACGCCCTTGATGTGCGTACGGTCGGGGTCGGCGGCGGCTCGATGGTGCGTCTTGGACAGGACAAGGTGGCGGGCGTCGGGCCGCGCAGCGCGCACATCGCCGGGCTTCCGTACGCGTGTTTCGCCACGCTCGACGATCTGCGGGACGCGAAGCTGGCCACGGTGACGCCGATGACCGGCGACCCGGACGACCATGTGGTGCTCGACGCGGCGGGCGGCCGGTTCGCGCTCACGATGACGTGTGCGGCGAACGCGCTCGGGCGGGTGCCCGAGGGTGACTTCGCGCGTTGCGACCAGGAGGTGGCGCGGGCCGCGCTGGCCCCGCTGGCCGCCCGGCTCGGCACCGACGTGGCGGGGGCGGCGCGTGCCGTGCTCGACGCGGGGGCCGCGCCGGTGCAAGCGGTCGTGGACGCGATGGTCAAGGACTACCGGCTCGACCGCGACACCGCGGTCCTGGTCGGCGGGGGCGGCGGCGCCGCGTCCGTGACCCCGCATCTCGCGGCGACCACCGACATGGAAGGGCGGATCGCCCGGCACAGCGAGGTGATCAGCCCGATCGGCGTGGCCCTCGCGCTGGTGCGCGAGCAGGTCGAGCGGATCGTGCCGGGTGCCACGCAGGAGCAGATCCTCGCCGTGCGCGCCGAGGCCGAGCGGGCGGTCGTCGCGCAGGGCGCCGCGGCCGACGGTGTCGAGGTCGAGGTGACCGTCGACCCGCAGACCAGCACGGTGCGGGCCGTCGCCACCGGCGCCACCGAACTGCGCACGCAGGACCGGGCGCACCGGGCCGACGAAACGGAGCGGCTGAAGGCGGCCGCCACCAGCCTCAAGACCCAGCAGGACGCCGTCGACGTGCTGGCGGGCACCGACGCGTACACCGTGTACGGCACCGAGGTGCGGCGCCGGCTCCGGGGCACGCGGCGGCCGGTGCGGGTGGTCGACGCGGACGGTGTCGTGCGGCTCGGGGCGCCGGACGCGCGGGTGGAGACGACGACCGTGGGCGCGGCCGGCGAGGCGCTCGCGGCGCTGGTGCGGGACGCCACCTCGTACGGGGACGGCGGGACGCGGGCGCCCGCGGTGCGGCTGCTCGTCGGCGGCCGGATCGCCGATCTGTCGGGGGTGCTCGAACCCGAGGCGCTACTGGCCCTGGCGCGCAGCGAGTTGCGGGCGCGCGCGGCCGACGAGCCGGTCGTGGCGGTCGTGGAGTCCCGCGCATGAGCGGCGGCGCCGGCCGGGACCACGACCTGGACCTGGCGGTACGGCTGCTCGCCGGCACCCCGACGCACGAGGGGCGGGATCCGCTCCTGATGGGCCAATGGGCGCTCGCCGCCGAGGAGTTCGGGGCGCGCCTGTCCCCCGACGCGATGACCGCGCGGATCGTCGAGCGCGACGGCGGCCTCACCGAGGGGCTGCTCGCCCGCTTCCGGTCGAGGCCCGCGCAGATCGAGCTGTACGTCGACACCATCGACCGCGCCGAACGGCTCATCGACGAGCGGGGCTGGCGCTCCTGGTTCCCCGAGGGCTCGGTGCGGGCGGCGGCGCTCGCCCACGAGCGGGCCCACGAACATCTCCACCACGCGCGCGTGCGGGCCGAGTTCAAGCGGGCGCTCGGCCACACGGCGCTGCGGCTCGGGCGGCGCCGCGTGTACGCGCATGTCGCGGGCGCCGACGAGCTGGCCGCGCACGCCTATGCGCGTGTCGCCTGCGGCCTGGGCCGCAGCCCGCTGCTGCTCACGGAGGCGCTCGCCACGGCCGTGACACAACACGCCGGCACCGTACAACCCACTAGAGCCGTACACCCCGACAGAGCCGTGCACCCCGACAGAAGCGAGAAGTGACATGGGTGTCGTCATCCTGCTCGTCATGGCGGCCGGAGTGGCCGCCATGCTGAGCCGCAAACTCCCCACCGCGTTCGCCCTCGTGCTGCTCGCCGTGGTGATCGCGTTCCTTGCGGGCGCCCCGCTGACCGGCAAGAACAGTGTCCTGGACACGGTCCTCCAAGAAGGTGCCCCGGCGCTCGCCGCAACGATGATCGCGATCCTGCTCGGTTCGTGGCTCGGCAAGCTCCTGGAGGAGACCGGCATCGCGGGCACCCTGGTCCGTAAGATCGTCGAATTCGGCGGTGACCGGCCGGTGTTCGTGGCGCTCGGAGTGCTCGTCGTGTCGGCGCTCGTGGGCACGGTGACCGGGTCCGCGCCCGCGGCGATGCTCGCCGGGCTCATCGGGATCCCGGCGATGATCGCGGTGGGTGTCCCGAAGGTGACGGCCGCCGGGACGATCCTGATGGGGATCGCCGTGGGCATCCCGTTCGAGCTCCCGGTGTGGCAGTTCTTCTCCACCGCCCTCGACCTGCCGATCCCGACGGTGCGCGGCTTCATGGTGAAGCTGTTCCCGTTCGCGCTCGTGGCGGCCCTCGCCTACGTGCTGATCGAGTCGCGGCGACGCGGTGTGGAGCACACATGGTCGCTGCGGTCGGTCCAGGACAAGCCGCGGGCGCGCGAACGGAAGCCGCTCGGCGACGCCCCGTGGTACGCGCTCCTGACGCCGATCGTTCCGCTGGTACTGGCCCTCGGCTTCGAACTGGCCATCATTCCCTCGCTGTTGGCGGGTGTGCTGTACGCGCTGGTGACGACGACGCGGCCGCGCGACATGAACCGCCGCCTGCTGCGCACCCTGTACGGCGGCTTCGAGGTGGCGGCCCCGCCGATCACACTGTTCGTGGCGATCGGCATCCTGCTCGCCGCGGTGAATCTGCCGGGCGCGGTCGACGCGCTCGAACCACTGTTGAAGGCGGTCAGCCCGCAGAACGCGGTGCTGTTCGTCCTCGTCTTCACCGTGCTGGTGCCGCTGTGCCTGTACCGGGGTCCGCTCAATGTGTTCGGCCTCGGCGCCGGCATCGCGGGCGTCCTCATCGCCACCGGCATCTACCCGGCCGTCGCCGTCCTCGGCATGGCCACCTCGTACAACCAGGTCTTCGGCGTCGCCGACCCGACCAGCACCCAGACGGTGTGGAGCGCCCAGTACGCGGGTGTCTCGCCGCAGCAGGTGATGGTGCGCACGCTGCCGTACGTGTGGGTGGTGGCGCTCGGCGGTCTGTGCGTCACGGCCGCGACCTACCTCTGACCTCTTTCCGCCACCCCTCGACATCAGGAGCGCTCATGCAACGTCGTACTTTCCTGCGCGCCGCCGCCGTCACGGGATCCGCCATGGCCCTGGGCGGGATCCCGGTCCCCTCGGCCTCGGCCGCGCCGGGCGGATTCCCCGACTACACCTACGTCCGCACGCTACTCTCCCCCGCCGACCTCAAGTACAACCCGACGGGCGAGATCATCTTCCCGACGGTCCGCGGCGTCTTCGACAAGCTGGCCGAGCCGCTGGGCCGCTACTACCTGTACTACGCGCCGCACGACGCGCCCGGCGGCATCTGCCTCGCGTACGGGGACTCGCTGGAGGGCCCGTTCACGGAGTACCCGGACAACCCGATCGTGTCGAACGACTGGTCCCCGCACTACTCGGTCAGCCACGTCTCCTCACCGCATGTGCAGTGGATGCCCCAACACCGGGAGTTCTGGCTGTACTTCCACGGCGAGAACACCACGACGCGGCTCGCCCGCTCGAAGGACGGCATCCACTTCACGTACGACAAGGTGGTCCTGTCGACGTCGATGATGCCGGCGGGCACCACCGAGACCTCGTACGCCCGTGTCTTCGCTCACGAGCTGCCGGCTCGCGGCGCCCACTACGTGATGCTGTTCATGCTGAACAACACGACCAACCACCGCGACATCTGCTGGGGTTGGTCGGCGGACGGCCGCGACTGGACCTTCGACCAGACCCCGCTCGTGCGGCACTCCGACGTCGACGCGGTCAATGTGGGCGGACCGCACCTGCTCACGCGCGGCGGCTCCGCCTACGTCGTCTACAACAAGGACAAGGAGAGCGGCGGCGACCTCATGATCACGGAGGTCGGCGCCGACTTCTCGCTCCGCAAGCACCTCGGCGTCTTCTACAACTCGGGCGCCTCGGCCCCGGAGAACGGCCGGGCGGCCGCCCCCTCGTTCGGCACGCAGGGCGGCGTGCCGTACATGGTGTACGAGGCCGGGGAGAGGCTCGCCGGGGCGATCGCGGTGGCCCGCGGCTGACGCTGGTCAGTCGCTCGCGGGGGCGGCGGCCGGGGTGTCCTGCGGGGATTCCACCGGCGCCGACTTCGCCCGGCGCCACGGGCCGCGGAAGAGCAGCGACGCCGGGACGAACACGGCCATGCAGCACAGCGAGACGATCAGCCAGGCCCGCCAGCCGTGCGATTCGACGACGCGGGGCACGGCGATGAGCACCACCACGCCCATCGCCTTGGTCAGGAAGGTGAAGACGCCCCAGGCGGTGCCCTGCAGGCGTGGGTCGACGTCCTCGGCGTTCTCCGAGAAGTTCGCCATCCACGGCCCGTAGGCGCAGCCCATCACTCCGCCGAGGAGCGCGCCGGTGATCGCGATGTGCAGGTGCGAGACGTCGTCGCGTCCGACGAGACCCGCCAGGTACCCGGTGAGCAGCACACTGCCCACCGTTCCTGCGACGCAGAAGGGCTTGCGCAGTTGCAGCCGGTCGGAGAACCGGCCGGACAGGACGAGGGTGAAGATGTTCAGCGTCCAGAACGCCGCCATGATCTGCGAGGCCGTCGCGGCGTCGAGGTCGAAGCTCTCGGCGAGCATCGTCTGCCCGTACACGACGAGTGTCACGTACAGCACGAGCCAGGACGCGATACCGATCACGTGGGCCCAGATGGCGCGGTGCTTGAACAGGTCGCGAGAACGGGCCGGTTGGGTGTGATCCGCCCGGCCGAGGGTCTCGCGCTCGGACTGCACGATGCGGGCGCGCAGTTCCGGTGAGAGGTCCGCGATGTTGAAGGCGATCACCACGGAGAGCACGAGGGACACCGCCCCCATGATGACGAACTGCGAGCGCCACGAGTCGTCGAACAGTGGCAGCGTGAGGCTGGCGACCGCGGCGGCCAGGAAACTCGCCCCGACCGGGCCCCAGGTCCAGAAGCCGAAGGCCTGCGCCCGGCCCATCCGCGGCGAGAAGTCCCGCACCAGCGGCGCGGTGCCCGCCATCGCCATGCCGTCGACGACCGACAACACGGCCCGCACGGCGAGGAGTTGGCCGGTTGAGTGGACGGTCGTCATCAGGAAGCAGCAGCCCGCGGTGAGCATCAGCAGCGGCACGATGAGCCGCACCCGGCCCACGGTGTCGGTGAGCCGTCCGCCGACCATCGACGCGATGGCCCCGGCGACGAGCGCCGTCGCGGAGACGGCGCCGTAGGTGGTCAGCGTGATGTCCAGGTCGTCGAGGAGCAGCGGCACCACGGGCGCGATCTGGCCCTCGTAGGAGGCGATGAGGACCGCGAGGACCGCCATCGACAGGATGCGCATCCGCTGTCCGGCGTCCGGGTACTGGTCGAGCTCGCGCACCCGGAAGATCCGGATGCGCGGGCGCCGCCCGGTCACTCGCCGATCCCGCCGAGTCGTACGTGCCCCTTGATGAGGTTGCGGGCGATGGTGCGCTTCTGGATCTCGTCGGTGCCCTCGAAGATGCGCAGCAGCCGCAGCTCGCGGTACCAGCGCTCGATGGGCAGTTCCTTGGTGTAGCCCATGCCGCCGTGGATCTGCAGGACGCGGTCGACGACCTGGTTGGCCATCACCGCTCCGTTGAGTTTGGCGATGGAGGAGGCGTGCCGGGCGTCGAGGCCCTGCTGGACGCGCCAGGCCGCGTACAGGGTGAGCCACTTCGCGGACTCGATCTCCACCTGGGAGTCGGCGATGTGCCACTGGATCGCCTGGTAGTCGGCGATGGGCCGGCCCATGGAGTGCCGCTGGCGGGCGTAGTCGACGCCCATCTGGAGCATGCGCTCGGCGGAGCCGATGGCCCGGGCGGGGATGAGGTAGCGGCCCTGGCCGATCCACTGCATGGCGAGCTCGAAGCCCTTGCCGACCTCGCCGAGGACGTTGCGGCCGGGGACGCGTACCTCGTCGAAGACGAGCGAGGCCGGGCCCCACTGGCCCATGGTCTCGATCGGTTCCGACTTCCAGCCCATGTCGCGGTCGACGAGGAAGCAGGTGACACCGCCGTCGGCGCCCTTGTCCGGGTCGGTGACCGCGAACACCATCACGAAGTCGGCCTCGTTGCCCCCGGTGATGAAGGTCTTCTCGCCGGTGATCAGCCAGTCGTCGCCGTCGCGCACGGCGCGGCTGCGGATGTTGCGGGCGTCGGAGCCGGCGCCGGGTTCGGTGATGGCGAAGCAGGAGCGGCGCTCGCCCTCGATGGTGGGCAGCAGGTACTCCTGCTTCTGCTGGTCGTCGCAGGCGTAGAGGATGTTGTCGGCGCTGCCACCGAAGCTGAAGGGGACGAACGTACGGCCCATCTCCATCGCGATGATCGCCGACATGACGGCGCCGAGGTTCATCCCGCCGTACTCCTCCGGGGTGTTGACGCCCCAGAAGCCGGACCTGCGCGCCTTGGCGCGGAGTTCGGCGACGGCCTCGGCTTCGACACCCGGCTGACCTGCCCGTTCGTTGCGCAGGACGTCCTGCTCCAGCGGCATCACTTCCTTGGTGATGAACGCGCGCACGGTGTCCCTGATCTGACGTTCCTCGGTGGACAGCGAGAAGTCGACCATGGAAGTGCCCCCTCAATCCGAATGCGGGAATCCTGGAACGGGAATCTAGGAATGAGTTCAAGTTGCCCGCGGCCCGGCGGTCGGTCAAGAGGTCGGAACAAGTTCAACCGGGCTTCTGGCGCGGAGAATTGGCTGATTCTAAAATTCGGTTCGGTACGGCAGTGGGTGCGCAACAGTGGGTACGGAGGGGGTGACGACCGGATGACACGCAAGGCGGAGCGGATCTCGGCCAAGGACAACGCGTGGCAGTGGAGCCGCACGGAACAGACCCGTCGGACCCTGCTGGACGCCGCCCGCGAGGTCTTCTGCGAGCAGGGGTTCACCGACACGGCGATCGTCGCGGTGGTGCGCAGGGCGGGGTCGAGCGTCGGCAGCCTCTACCACCATTTCGGCGGCAAGACGGAGCTGTTCGTCGCGCTGTGGGAGGACTACGAGAGCTCCCGCGAACGCGAGGCGGCCGAGGCGGTGGCCGCGGCGCGGGCGGCGGGCGAGACGGATCCGCTGGAGCTGTTCCTCGTCGGCACCCGCAGCTTCCTGGAGGGCTGTTGGCGGCGGCGTGATCTGATCGAGCTGTGGATGGACGGCGACGGCCCGCCCGGCTTCGAGCTGATGCGCCGGGCGCGCGGCCGCGAGTGGATCCGGCAGAACTCGGTGCTGCTCGAAGCGGGCAAGGAACCCGTGGACCGGCTGGTGGTCGGCGTCCTCACCTCCGTCATCGGCGAGGCGGGCCGGGAGATCGGCACGTGTGCGCGCAAGCGGGACGCCGACGCGATCTGTCACGCCACGCTCGCGCTCATCCGCAGGCTGGATCCGCTGCACATCGATCCGCTCCGGACGGCTCACCCCCGTACGCACTGACGCGCGCACCGACGCACGCGCTCAACCAGGCACCAGGCAACAGGCACTTGAAAGGAACACACGTGGCACAGACCGAGGACGCGGCGCCCTACTTCACCAGGAGCGCGGACACGTTCGTGCCCGAGTCGCACGCGCGCGGCTGGTGGGCGCCCGACACGGTGCACGGCCGGCTCCTGGGCGGGCTCGCCGCGCGGGCGCTGGAGCGCGAACACGCCGAGGAGGGGCTGCACTTCGCGCGGCTCACCGTCGATCTGTTCCGCACCGCGCCGTTCGCCCCCGTCGGTGTCACCACGGAGCGGGTCCGCGACGGGCGGCGGATCCGCGTGGCCGACGCGGTCGTGCGCGGCAGCGACGGGAAGCCGCTGGCGCGGGCCAGTGCCGTACTGCTGCGCACCGGCACACCGCCACCCGGACACATTCCCGCGACCGGTCCGTGGGACGCGCCGCCGGCGCAGGAGCTGCTGGCCCCGCACGGGCGCACCCAGTTCCTGCGGTTCGACGATGAGCTCCGGCCCGTGCGCGAGTGGAGCGGCGATCAGCGGCGGCGGTCCTGGATGCGCGACGCCCGGCCGCTGGTGGGCGGGGAGGCCCTGTCCCCGCTCGTTCGCGCCGCGCTGGCCGCCGACACCGCGAGCCCCCTCGCCCACGCGAGCGACCACGGCCTGCGCTACATCAACGCCGACTACACCCTGTCCCTGAGCCGACTCCCGCTCAGCGACGAGATCGGCCTGGAGGCGACGGGGCACACGGCCGAGGACGGCATCGCCGTCGGGCACTGCACGCTGTACGACGCGGCGGGCCCGATCGGCTACTGCACGACGACGGCACTCGCGAATCGCGCACCGGAGCGCTGACCGCCTGCTACAGGGACCGTTCCTGGGCTTGGGCTTGGGCTTGGGCATGGGCATGGGCCTGCTACAGGCCCTGTACTTCCCCGTACGAGAGGGTGTCGCCGGTGGGCCGTCGTCCTTCGCGGACGGCCCGCGCGGCGGCCACGGCCTCGCCGAGCGCCGTGCGGTAGAGCAGCGAGCCGAGGCTGACGCGGCGGACGCCCAGCGCGGCGAGCTCGTCGAGGGTCGGCCCGGTGGGCGAGTAGAGGATGTTGAGCGGGAGCTCGAAGCGGGCTGCGATGTCGCGGATCCGGTCGGGCTCGGCGAGGCCCGGCACGAACAACCCGTCGGCGCCCGCTTGTTGGTACGCGGCGAGGCGCTCCTCGGTGTCCGCACGGTCACGGCCCAGCCAGTACGTGTCCGTGCGGGCGTTGACGAACAGTTCGGGGACGGCCGCCTTGACCGCTGCGATCTTCGCGGCGTGCTGGTCGACTGGGGTGATGCTGCCGTCGGCGCGACCGTCCTCGAGGTTGATCCCGGCGGCGCCCGCGGCGCTCAACTGGCGGGCGAGGTCGGCGACTTCCTCCGGGTCGTCGCTGAATCCGCCCTCCATGTCGACAGTGAACAGCAGCGGGGTGCGCCCGAGTCGGCGGGCCAGGTCGAGGGTGGCGTCAGCGGTGACACCCGCGCCGTCCGGGAGCCCGGCCGCGGCGGCCACACCGAGGCTGGTGGTGCCGACGGCCTCGAACCCGGCGCCGGCCAGGGCGGCGGCCGAGGCGCAGTCCCAGGCGTTCGGCAGCAGCAGCGGCGCGTCCTTGCGGTGCAGGCGGGCGAAGGGGGTGACCGAGGGCCGCCGGTGCGCGAGGGCCCCCGCGGCCAAAGCCATGGCGTGTTCCCGGCCGGGGCAGACGCGCGGCGGAGCCCCGAAGGCGAGCGGCGCGTCGGCGTCCGTGGGGGCGGCCGCCGTGGCATCCAGGAGGACGAGATCCCCGGCGGCGATGTCCCGGCCGACGACGCGGGTGTCGCGGGCGGCGACGCGGCGCAGGACACGGACGGGCGGGTCGTCGCGCAGGGTTTCGTGGAGGAGCTGCTCGATGGGGCGGGTGTCGGCGGAAGCGGCGTCGCCGGGGGCGAGGGTGGTGTCGGCGGGGGCCGCGGGAGCGGCGTCGGCATGGCGCACCAGGGCCGCGGTCGCGTCACGGGCCTGCACGAGGAGGCAGATGCGGGCGGCGGCGAGCTCGGTGTGGTCCGGGTGTCGGGGGCCATCGGGGCCCGGTTGCCGGAGGCTCTCGCCCACCAGCTCCCCCGGCGGGGACAGCAGCTCCACCAGGCGCGCCACCGCCGCGTCGGCCTCCGGGTCCTCGCCGCCGAAGTAGACACGGGACACGGTCCCGATCGCCCCCGCCACGGCGTGGGGTTCCCGGTATCCCAGGGCCTCGGCGAGGGTGCTCACCACGTACGGGGCCGCGTCCTCGGCCTCGGGCCACCGGGTGGCCGCCTTCCGTAGCCGCGCCACGTCGAGGCGGGCCAGCTCGGCCTCCACCAGCGCCCTGCGCCGCGCATGCGTCTCGCCGGAACTGAACCGGGGCACCGAGGCACGCAACCAGGCCATCGACGCGCCCTCCTTCCCCTTGGCGGCGGGCTGCGCCTCAGGCGCCTCCGGCATCTCCGGCACCAGGTCCGGGTTGGCCAGCGCCGCACGCGCGTCCTCGTAACGGGGGATCTCATGCACGGTTCGGTTCATGCCACCGACGCTAGGCGCGCAACGCTTCGGGACCGGCCGAAGCGTCCTCGCGTCTTCCCGGGTCGGCCCAAGGGCCGAACGCTACGCTCGGCCGATGTACTCGACCGAGCTCACCCAGCACGTGAACGCCCCACGTGCCGCCGTCTACCGGGCGCTCATCGACGCGGACGCGATCGCGCACTGGCGGGTGCCCGACGGCATGACCAGTCGTGTGCACGAGTTCGACGCCCGCGAGGGCGGAAAGTTCCGCGTCTCGCTCACCTACGACGCGCCGACCGGGAACGGAAAGTCGGCCTCGCACACCGACACGTACCACGGACACTTCGCCAGGCTCGTGCCGGACGAGCAGGTGGTCGAGGTGCTCGCCTTCGAGTCCGCCGATCCCGCGCTGCGCGACACGATGACGATGACCACCACGCTCACCGACGCGGGCGGCGGCACCGAGGTGCGGATGCTGCACGAGGGGATCCCCGACGTCGTGCCCGCCGACCAGAACGAGACGGGCACACGGATGGCACTGGAGAACCTCGCCCGGCTCGTGGAAACGGACCCGCGCTTCGGCGGCTGACTCCAGGCACCCGCACCGACATCAGCACCAGCACCAGCACCAGCACCAGCACCGGAAGGTGCCGCCTCCGCGTTACTGGCGCGGACCACGCAACGACGCGTCGAGCGCGCTCATCAGGTGCGCCACGCGCCCCTTCCCCTGAGGCGCCGCAGGGTACCGGCTCAGCACGTCGACGAGGACGGGAGTGGCGCGCCGCCGGGCCCGCTCGATGTCCCGCTCCCCCGCCTCCGGGTCACCGCCCGCGGCCAGCTCCGCCACACGGGCCGCGCACGCGGCGGCGCGCAGGATGTGGCCGACCTGCGTGGCCTTCGCGATGGGGTGCAGATACGCGGCGGATGCGGCGTCGCCCGCGGCGCGCGCGGCGAGCCGTACGGCTTCGGTGTCCGCCGCCGCGGCGGCCCGGTGCGCGTCGAGCGAGGTGACGCGCTGCAGCCGGGACCGGTTCGCCCCGTTGACGAACTCCCACGCGGCGTCGACGGCCGCGCGGGGCCGCGGGTCGTCCGGCGCCGCGGCCTCGAACACGGGGAGGACCGGCTGGGCGCTCTCCACGACGAACCGCGCGACCGCGCGCAGCTCGTCCATGGTCAGGTCGAAGTCTCCGGTCACGGTGCTCGTCGCCATGTCCCGATCCTCTCACCGGGGCCACACGGGTCCGGAAGCCCCGGGCCGGTCGGGCCCTTCGCCTCTGTGCTGCACCCCGCCGCCTGGGCGACCGTAATAGGGACGGAAGTGGAGTGTCCGTGTGCACCGCAGCGCACGACCGCCCACCCAAGGCCGCCCGGCGACGTCACGCCCGGCTGAGCGCCTCTCCCCGCACCGACGACGAGAGCCCCGGCAGGCCGCTGTGCGCACCACCGCCGGTCCGGGCCGGCCCCTCCATGAAAGGTTCCCCACCGATGGCCACGCGCGAAGGACGACGGTTCCCCCTGCCCAAGCGGAACCCGGACAAGCAGAGCCGCAAGGCCGAGCGCACGCGCAAGGACGAACGCACGCGCAAGCAGCGCATCGTCCGCCGGGTCATCTGGGTCGTCGCACTCCTCCTCGTCGTCTGCCTCGGCACGGCCGGCTGCGCGTACTGGCGTCTGGACCACAACGTGTCCGGCATCGACCTGTCCAAGGTGCTGACCGACACCGACGACTCCGGCGCGATGAACATCCTCGTGATGGGCTCGGACTCCCGGTCCGGTGACAACGGCGACCTCGCCGGGGGCGACACCGGCGGCACCTCTCGCTCGGACACCACGGCCGTCGTGCACATCAACGAGGACCACACCAAGGCCGAGACCGTGTGGATCCCGCGGGACACCCTCGTCGACATCCCCGCGTGCACCGACAGCGACGGCGACACGGTCCCCGCGCAGCAGGACGCCATGTTCAACTCGGCGTACAGCGAGGGCGGCCCGGAGTGCACGGTGAAGACCGTGGAGCAGATGTCGGGTCTCGAGCTGAACCACTACGTAGAGCTCGACTTCTCCGGCTTCGTGGACTTCATCGACGACATCGGCGGTGTCACCATCACCACGACCGAGGACATCGACGACCCCGACAGCGGCTTCGACGAGCCGGCCGGCACCCACCACCTCGACGGCGACGAGGCCCTCGCCTTCGTCCGCACCCGGCACGGTGTCGGCGACGGCTCGGACCTGGACCGCATCACCCTGGAGCAGCAGATGGCCACCGCCGTCATCGACCAGGTGAAGGACCTCGACCTGGTCACCCACCCCAAGAAGGCCTACGACCTCGCGTCCGACCTGACGAAGTCCCTGACCACGGACACCGGCCTGGACTCGGTGAGCTCCCTCCTCGGCCTCGGCAAGAGCCTGACCGGCATCGGCGCGGACGACGTCACCCAGGTGACGCTCCCGACCGAGACCGCCCCCAGCGACCCCAACCGCGTCGCCCCCAAGACCCCGGACGCGGACCAGGTCTGGAACGCGCTCAAGAACGACGCGTCCATCCCGTCGTCGATCGTGCACGACCAGCGGGAGAACCCGGCGAACTCGTCGAACTCATCGAACTCGTCGAACTCGAAGTGACAACGTGAGGGTTCACGAGCCCTGCTGACGCAACGTCACTCGCCGCAGCATCCGCAGGAACTCCTCCCGCTCCTCCGCCGAGAGCACGTCCAGCAGCTGGTCGCTCACGTCCGTCACGCCGGGCGCCAGGCGGGTCACCAGGTGACGGCCGCTCTCCGTGATGCGGACCAGCTTGCGGCGACGGTCGCGTTCGTCCTTCTCGAGGTCCAGCAGGCCCCGGCGGCGCAGTCGCTCGAGGAGCGGTGCTGCCGTCGACTTGTCGAGATGCGCCAGGGTGCCGAGCGTGCCCTGGTCCATGTCGCCGTGCAGGTCGAGCAGGCTCAGGACGGTGAACTGCGGGCCGGTGAGGTCCTGGTGGACCTGCTCGTACCAGAGCCGTGTGTGCAGCTGGTTCAGCTGGCGCGCGAGCGGCCCGACCCCGTCGAGCGCCGCTTCCAGGGCCTCGGCGTGCGCGCCCTTTCGGGACTGCGGACGGGACGTCGAACCGGACATCGGATGGGACCCCTCGCTTGATTAGGACGTACACGTACTTTACCGTGAAGAAATAAGGACGTGTACGTAATAACTGTGTGTGATGCCTTCGGGGAGAGCCGATTCCACCGGCCCTCGCCCGCAGAAAGGGTCTGCAATGACGCAACGCGGCAGCGCGCTCAACTTCCGTGACTTCGTCGCGGAGTTGATCGAGGCCGGCGACGCGGTCGACATCCGTCAACCGGTCAGCCCCACCCTCGAGGTCGGCGCGATCACGCGGCGTGTGTACGAGACGCGCGGTCCCGCTCCCCTGTTCAGCAACCTCACCGAGGGTGCGCCCGGGCATCGCATTCTCGGCGCGCCGGCCGGCCTCACCGGCCGCGCCGACGGCGCGTACGGGCGGCTCGCCGCGCACTTCGGGCTCCCCCGCGAGACCACGCCGCGCGAACTCCTCGAACGTCTCATTTCGGCGATGCACGCCGAGCCCCTCGCTCCGCGCGTCGTGGACGGAGGCCCCTGCAAGGAGAACGTCCTGACGGGCGAGGACGTCGACCTCACCCGCTTCCCCGTCCCGCTGCTGCACGCCGAGGACGGCGGCCGCTACTTCGGGACGTACGGCTTCCATGTGGTGCGCACGCCCGACGGCCGGTGGACGAGCTGGTCCGTCAGCCGCACGATGCTGCACGGGCCGCGCACCCTCGTCGGGCCCGCCATGCCGCAGCAGCACCTCGGCATGATCCACCAGATGTGGCGGGAGCGCGGCGAGCCCACGCCCTGGGCGATGGTCATCGGCGCGCCGCCCGCCGCGCTGGCGGCCGCCGGCATGCCACTGCCCGCCGAGGTGAACGAGGACGGGTACGTGGGCGCCCTCGCCGGCAGCCCCGTCGACGTCGTCAGGACCGAGCTGCACGACCTGCATGTGCCCGCCAACTCCGAGATCGTGCTGGAGGGTTGGATCAGCCCGGACGAGACCGCCCCCGAGGGGCCGATGGGCGAGTACCACGGGTATTCGTTCGCCGAGAGCAAGCCGCAGCCCGTCTTCCACGTGGAGACCGTCACCCATCGGGACGCGCCGATCCTGCCGGTGTGCGTGGCGGGGCTGCCACCTGAGGAGAACCACACCATCTGGGGCACGATGATCTCGGCGACCAGCCTGGACCTGCTGCGCTCCAGCGGGCTGCCCGTCTCCATGGCCTGGTGCTCCTACGAGGCCGCGACGTGCTGGATCGCCGTCTCCGTCGACATCGGGCGGCTGGCCGGGATGCGGATGAGCGAGCGCCAACTGGCCGACGCCGTCGCCGAGGTGCTGTTCGGCTCGCACACCGGGTGGCTCGTCCCGAAGGTGATCCTGGTCGCCGACGACATCGACGTCACCGACATCGACCAGTTGGTGTGGGCGATGGCGACGCGCTACCACCCCGGCACCGGCGAGTACGTGTACCCGGAGGCGCCCGGTATCCCGATGGTTCCCTACCTCACTGCGGAGGAGGTGCGCTCGGGCCGCGGCGGCAAGGCCGTCATCAGCTGCCTGCTCCCCGCTCAACTGGCCGGTGACACACCGGGGATCACCGCTTCGTTCCGGAATTCGTTCCCCGAGGACGTCCGGCGGCGTGTGGTCGAGAAGTGGTCGGAGTACGGGTTCCGTCACTGAGGGCCGCGGCGGCGCGCGCGTACGCCTCCACCAGCGGGCGGCGGTCGTCGGCGCGCCACGCCAGCACGAAGCGGCTGGGTGAGATGCCGTGGACGGGGCGGGTGACGACGCCGCCGAGGGTGACCAGCGGCGCGTTGCCGAGCGCGAGCAGGACGACGCCGAGTTCCGCGGCGAGCGCCTCGTACGTCTCCTCGGCGCTGGCCACCTCGGCGCCGATGACCGCGGGTTTCCCGCCGCGGGCGTCGGTGGCGAGCCAGTAGTCCCGCAGCGGGCCCGCGCTGTAGGGCAGCGCGAGGAACGGCTCGTTCAGGAGCTCCGCGAAGTCGACGGTCTCGCGGTCGGCCAGCGGATGCGTCTCGGCCATGGCGACCAGGCGGGGCTCCTCGGCTATCGGCGACCACCGGTAGCGCTCCTGTTCCGGCAGCGGCAGCCAGACGAACGCCACGTCGCTCGTGCCGTCGGCGAGCCCCGCCGTCGAGTCGTCCCAGGACACCTGGCGGACCCTGAGCCGGGTGTCGGGATGCTCGGCGGTGAAGCGGGAGCGGATCGCCGGCAGCACGCCCCCGCGCCCCGGACTGGTGCTCATGCCCACCACGAGGGCCGACGCCCGCTCGGCCACCACCTTGGCGACCGACTCCCGCGCAGCCTCCCACTCGGCGACCATCCGCTGGGCGTGCGGCAACAGCGCCGCCCCCGCCTCGGTCAGCCGCACTTCGCGCCGGTCACGCTCGAACAGCGGGGCCCCCACCTGCTTCTCCAGCATCCTGATCTGCTTGCTCAGCGCGGGCTGCGAGACGTACAGCCGCTCGGCCGCACGCGTGAAGTGCAACTCCTCGGCCACCGCGGTGAAGTACCTGAGGTCCCGCCCATGAACGTCCATAACCATCGGCTATCACGTCAGATCTTGGACGGGCAACTGGTCTGTACCGCAAGGTAGTTCACAGCGGGGCCACCGACAGCGGCGGCTCCCCCGGTTCGAGGAGAACAGCATGAACAGGGTTTGGCTGGTCACGGGAGCGAGCAGCGGGTTCGGCCGGGCGATCACCGAGGCGGCGGTGGCCGCGGGGGACGTCGTGGTGGCCGCCGCCCGCCGCACCGCGCCGCTCGACGATCTGGTCGCCGCCCACCCGGACCAGGTCGAGACGCTGGCGCTGGACGTGACCGCCATCGGCGACGTGCAGGCCGCGGTCGACGGAGTGGCCGCACGGCACGGCCGGATCGACGTTCTGGTCAACAACGCCGGGCGCGGCATGGTCGGGGCGGTCGAGGAGGCCACGGACGCGGAGCTGCGGGACCTGATGGACCTGCACTTCTTCGGCCCGGCCGCGCTCACCCGGGCCGTGCTGCCGCACATGCGCCGCCGGGGCTCGGGCACCATCGTCCAACTGACCAGCATGGGCGGGCGGTTCGCGTTCGCGGGGGTCGGCGCCTACTGCGCCACCAAGTTCGCCCTGGAAGGGCTCTCCGAGGCGCTGGCCGCCGAGGTCGCGCCGCTCGGCATCAAGGTGCTGATCGTCGAGCCCGGCGCGTTCCGCACGGGCTTCGCCGGCACCGAGGCGGTGGCCCCGGCCCCGGTCATGGACGCCTACCAGGACACCGTGGGCCCGGTCGTCTCCGGGCTGCCGGGCGGCAGCGGCCAGGAGCCCGGCGACCCGGTCAAGGCCGCTGCCGCCATCCTGACCGCCGTGGACGCCGACGAGCCGCCGCTGCGCCTGCCGCTCGGCAACGACGCGGTCGACGCGATCACCGCCCAACTCGACGGAACCCGAGCCGAGTTGACCAACTGGGAGAAGCTCGCGCGCTCCACCGACTTCGACGCGTGACGGAACGCCGCGAGGACCTCAGCGCACGACGTCGAAGACGTTCTTCTGCAGCCCGTTCGCGTACGCCTCGTGCTCGACGAGCTTCAGGGCTTGCGTGTCCTTGTCCGTCGCACTGAAAAGTCGCTTGCCCGCTCCGAGCAGCAGCGGGAAGACCAGCAGGTGGTAGCGGTCGATGAGGCCCGCGTCCGACAGGTTCTGATTGAGGGTGGCGCTGCCGTGCATGATGATCGGGCCACCCTCGGTCTCCTTCAGTGCGGCGACCTCGTCGAGCGAGCGCAGGATCGACGTCTCGCCCCAACCGGGCACCAGGTCACCGGACTTGAGGGTGGTGGACACGACGTACTTCGGCATCGGCTTGTACTCGGCGAACTCCTCCATGCCCGGCCACACCGGGCTGAACGCCTCGTAGCTGACCCGACCGAAGAGCATCGCGCTCGCCTCGGTCTGCTCCCGGCCCTTGATCTCGAACGCCTCGGGCACGAAGTCGACACCCTTGAAGGTCCACCCGGAGTTGCGGTACCCGGGCTCGCCGCCCGGTGCCTCCATGACTCCGTCGAGGGACACGAAGGCCGTGCTGATCAGCGTGCGCATGTCGGATCTCCCTGATTCTTCACTCGTCATCAGTCGGCTCTGCACCAACCAACACTCATGGACCGGCGTGCGCGGCAGAACTCATCGGTATACGGCGGGTCGCGGACGCGAATCGGTCACCCGGCTCATCGCCGCGTCGACTCCCGCTCCCTCAAATGCGCCTGCGTGATGCGCGGAGCGGCCGGTTCCGTACAGGCGATACGGCGACCGTGCTCTTGCTCGCCTTCGACGGGAACCCCATCGGCGTCGGGCTCTACTCCGCGGCGGCCGCGCTCGTCCTGGCGCTGTGCGCGTGGGGGCTGCGGGAGACGTTCCGGGTGCCGACGGCCGAGCTCGGCGAGCCGCAGGGAGAGCAGGTCAACTGACGTCCCTGCGGGCCTCGCCGAACATTGCGCGCACCTCCTCGGTCACCTCGACGCTGCCCGCAGCGCGTCCCTGAGGAGTTCCGCGAGGTGGCGTGGGCGGCGGTCGGAGAGTTGGGTGATCTGGGTGCGGCAGCTGTAGCCGTCCGCGAGGACCACCGTGTCGTCGGCCGCCTCGCGCAGGGCCGGCAGCAGGGCCTGTTCGCCGACCGCGACCGACACGTCGTAATGGCCGTCCTCGAAACCGAAGTTGCCGGCCAGGCCGCAGCAGCCGGAGTCGAGGCGGCCGCTGTCCACGCCGACGCGGGCGAGCACCCGGTCGTCCGCCTTGCTGCCGAGCGTGGCGTGCTGGTGGCAGTGGGTCTGGGTCAGGGCGGTGACGTCGTCGAGGCGGCCGAAGTCGACGTCGGGGGCGCGCTGGTCGAGGAGTTCGGCGAGCGTCATGGTCTGCTCCGCCAGGCGCTTGGCGCGGGGGTCGTCGGGGAACAGCTCCGTGGCGTCCGTGCGGAACAAGGACGTGCAGCTGGGCTCCAGGCCGATCAGCGGCATCCCCTCCTGGAGGTAGGGGTCGACCGCCTTGAGGGTGCGGTCCAACACCTTCTTGGCCATGTCGAGTTGGCCCGTCGTGTGCCAGGTCAGGCCGCAGCACAGGCGGTCGGGCGGCAGGACCACCTCGAAGCCGGCGTGTTCGAGGACGAGGACCGCGGCGCGGCCGACCTCGGGCGACATGAACTCGGTGAAGGTGTCGGGCCAGAGGAGGACCTTGCCCCGGCTGCCGGGTGCCGGCGCGTTGCGGCGCTTCTTGAAGCTCGTACGGAAGCGGCGCCCGGCGAAGGGCGGGACGGGGCGCTCCGGGGCGATGCCGCCCGCCTTCTTAAGAAGTGTGGCGGCCTTCTTGTTGCGCGTCACCGCGTTGACGAGGCTCGGCGCGAGGCCCGCGAGGTGGGACCACAGGGGAAGCCAGCCGAGTGCGTAGTGGGAGGCGGGGCGGCGCTTGCCCTTGTAGTGGTGGTGCAGGAACTCCGCCTTGTAGGAGGCCATGTCCACGCCCACGGGGCAGTCGCTCTTGCAGCCCTTGCAGGACAGGCACAGGTCGAGTGCCTCGGCGGCCTCCTCCGACTGCCAGCCGTCGGTGATGACGTCGCCCTGCACCATTTCGTACAGCACGCGTGCGCGCCCGCGCGTGGAGTCCTTCTCGTCCCCGGTGGCGCGGTAGCTGGGGCACATCACGCCGCCGGACGCGGTGCGGCACTTGGCGATGCCGACGCAGCGGCGCAGCGCCTTCGTGAGGTCGCCGTCGTCCTCGGCGAGGGCGAGCGTGGTGGTGAGCGAGAGGGTGGGGCGGTGGCCCGCGGTGATGCGCAGGCGTTCGTCGGCGGCGCGGGGGTGGACGAGGATGCCGGGGTTGAGCCGGTTCTCCGGGTCCCAGACCGCCTTGAACTCTCCGAACGCCTCCATCGCCTCCTCGCTGTAGACGAGCGGCAGGAATTCGGCGCGGGCCTGGCCGTCTCCGTGCTCGCCGGAGAGCGTGCCGCCGTGCCGGGCGACGAGTTCGGCGGCGTCCTTCATGAACGTACGGAAGATCCGCACGCCTTCGGCCGTCGCGTGGTCGAAGTCGATGCGGATGTGCACGCAGCCCTCGCCGAAGTGGCCGTACGGGGTGCCCTGGAGGCCGTGCGATTCCAGGAGCGCGGCCAGGTCGCGCAGGTAGTCGCCGAGGTGCTCGACGGGGACGGCGGAGTCCTCCCAGCCGGGCCACGCCTCGGAACCGTCGGGGGCGCGGGTGGCGAGGCCCGAGCTGTCCTCGCGGATGCGCCACAGGGCGGCCTGTTCGGCCGGGCTCTGTACGAGGCGTACGTCGACGGCGCCGGTGTCCTTCAACAGGGCGTCGGCGCGGGCCTGTTCGGCCTCGGGGTCGGGCGTCGCGTCCGCGTGGCCGAACTCGCACAGCAGCCAGCCCGCACCCTCGGGCAGCATCTCCTCGGGGCGGGCATCGGGGACGTTGCGGCGCAGCGCCGCGACCTGGTCACCGCCCAGTCCCTCACAGGCGATGGGTTCGTGGCGCAGCACGTGCCGTGCCGCGTCGCCGGCGGCCGGGAGGTCGGCGAAGCCGAGGGCCACGAGGGTGCGGCGGGCCGGGAGGTCGACGAGCTTGACGGTGGCCGAGACGACGACCGCGCAGGTGCCTTCGGTGCCGACCAGTGCTGCCGCGAGGTCGAAGCCCCTCTCCGGCAGCAGGTGTTCGAGGCTGTAGCCGGAGACCTGGCGGCGGAAGCGGCCGAACTCCGTGCGCAGCATGGCCAGATGCCGGTCGCGCAGATCACGCAGGCGGGCGTGGATCTCACCGGTGCGGCCGCCCTCGTCTATGACGTGCTGCAGTTCGTCGGCGTCGAGGGAGCGCAGCCGAATGCGCTCGCCGTCGTAGGTGAGGACCTCGAGTTCGACGACGTTGTCGGCGGTGCGTCCCCAGGCCACCGAGTGGGTGCCGCAGGCGTTGTTGCCGATCATGCCGCCGATGGTGCAGCGGGCGTGCGTGGAGGGGTCGGGGCCGAAGCGCAGGCCGTGCGGCTTGCAGGCGTCCTGGAGGCGGTCGAGGACGACACCGGGTTCGACGCGGGCGGTGTGCGCCTCGGCGTCGATCTCGACGATGCGGTTCAGGCTGCGCGACGTGTCGATGACGACGCCGTCGCCGACGGCCTGCCCCGCGATGGAGGTGCCCGCACCGCGCAGGGTGACGGCGACGTCGAGGGCGTGGCAGGCGGCGAGCGCCGCGGCCAACTCGTCGGTGTCGGCGGGCAGCACGACGGCCGCGGGCACCTGCCGGTACACGGAGGCGTCCTGCGCGTACTCGGCGCGCCGCCGCTTCCCGAAAGCGACCTCGCCGTGCGGCACGGCTTCCCGCAGTGCGCGCTCCAGCTTCTGCAGCGTCGCCGGGTCGGGCGCGTCCGGGCGGGACGCGGCGGATCCGGTCGTGGCTACGGGGGCGGACATGGTGGCTCCTTCGGGCGGGACGGTGGGCTGCGCGGGCGGGCGGGGTGGTGGGTTGAGGGTCTCAAGATCGTTGCGCCGATGTGGCGGAACTGGGCATTGCGGGGGTTCCGGGTGGGCGGAGTCGGGGTGGGGCCGGGAGGCGAGGTGCTGCCCGCACGGGGGCCGCCCCTGTGCCCACCCGTACCGCCCCTCAGGGGCGGCCCGATTGCCCACAGGGGCGGCGGTCCGAAGCCCACAGGGATGGCGGCGCAACGCACTGTCGCCCCGGCGCGGCGGCGGCCGGCCGGGGCGACAGTGGTCCTCAAGGGCGACGCCGCCCCCGGTTCCTGCCGGAGGTGTCAGCCGAGGACCGCCGCGACCGACTCGCGCCACAGCCCCAGGCCCTCGTCGATCTCCTCGCCGTTCACGACCAGCGGCGGGATCATCCGGACGACCTGGCCCTGCGTCCCGCAGGTGAGCAGCAGCAGACCGCGCTCGGACGCGGCGGCGTGCACACGGGCGGCGGTGGCGCCGTCCGGCTCGCCGTCGGCGGTGACGAACTCGGTGCCGGCCATGAGGCCGAGGCCGCGGACGTCGCCGATGCCGCCCTGGCCGCCGACCGGGTAGGCCTCCGCGACCTCGCGCAGTCCGGCGAAGAGCTGCTGGCCGCGCTCGGCCGCGTTCTCGACGAGCTTCTCCTCCTGGATCACGTCGAGCGTGGCGATGGCGGCGGCGCACGCCACCGCGTTGCCGCCGTACGTGCCGCCCTGCGAGCCGGGCCATGCCCGCGCCATCAGCTCCTTGGACGCGGCGATCGCGGACAGCGGGAAGCCGCTGGCCAGACCCTTGGCGGTGACGATGATGTCGGGCTTGCCGTCGAAGTGGTCGTGGCCCCAGAACTTGCCCGTGCGCCCGAAGCCGGTCTGCACCTCGTCGATGATCAGCAGGATGCCGTGCCGGTCGGCGCGCTCGCGCAGGCCGCGCAGGAAGGCCGTGTTCGCGGGAACGTAGCCGCCCTCGCCGAGGACCGGCTCCACGATGAACGCGGCGGTGTCGGCGGGCGTGGTGACGGTGGCGAGCAACTGGTCCAGCTCGCGCAGCGCGAACTTGGTCGCGGTCTCCTCGTCCCAGCCGTAGTAGAAGGTGTTGGGGAACGGCGCGAGCGCGACGCCCGACATCAGCGGCCCGTACCCGGAGCGGAACTTGGTGGCCGACGTGGTCATCGACGCGGCGGCGAGCGTACGGCCGTGGAAGCCACCCTGGAAGGCGACGATGTTGGGCCGACCGGTGGCCTGCTTGGCGAGGCGCATCGCGGCCTCGACGGCCTCCGAACCAGAGTTGACGAAGAAGAGCGAGTCGAGTCCGTTCGGCAGTACCTCGCCCAGGCGCGCGCTGAGGGTCTGCAGCGGCTTGTGCATGACGGTCGTGTACTGGCCGTGGATGAGCTTGCCGACCTGCTCCTGGGCGGCGGCCACCACCTTCGGGTGGCAGTGCCCGGTGGACGTGACGCCGATGCCGGCGGTGAAGTCCAGGTGGGCGCGGCCCGACTCGTCGTAGAGACGGACGCCCTCGCCGCGTTCGGCCAGGACGGGGGTGGCCTGCTTGAGGACGGGGGACAAGGCACTCATGGACGGCTCCTCGCTCGGTGACCGCGGTGATTCACGGATCTTCTACGGAGATCAACATCAGGCCGCGTCGTAGGATTGTCAACAACCTACACTCATGCAAGCATGCAATTCGGCGGCTGTCCACGAGTGAGCCGGGCCGGGAGTTTCAAAACCACGGGAGTCGAAGTGAGTGCAGTGACCGAACAGCAGACAGAGCGCGAGCGGACCGTCGTCGCCTCCGTGCCCGACGGACTGTTCATCGGCGGCAGCTGGCGCCCGGCGGCCTCCGGCGCGACCTTCGGCGTCGAGGACCCCTCTCTCGCCCGTGAGCTGCGCACCGTCGCCGACGCGGGCGCCGAGGACGCGCGCGCCGCCGCCGAGGCAGCGGCCGCCGCGCAGGAGTCCTGGGCGGCCACGGCGCCGCGCGAGCGCAGCGAGATCCTGCGCCGCGGCTACGAGCTCCTCATGCAGCGCCAGGACGAGCTCGCCCTCCTGATGACACTCGAAATGGGCAAGCCCCTGGCCGAGGCGCGCGGCGAGGTGGCGTACGCCGCCGAGTTCTTCCGCTGGTTCGCCGAGGAGGCCGTCCGGATCGAGGGCGGCTACCAGGCCTCCCCCGACGGCAAGGACCGCTTCGTCGTGATGAAGCGCCCGGTCGGCCCGGTGCTGCTGATCACGCCGTGGAACTTCCCGCTCGCCATGGGCACCCGGAAGATCGGCCCGGCGATCGCGGCGGGCTGCACGATGATCGTGAAGCCGGCCGAGCAGACGCCGCTGACGATGCTGAAGCTCGCCGAGATCATGACCGACGCGGGCGTGCCCGCAGGCGTTCTGAACGTGCTCACCACGTCGCGCCCCGGCGAGGTCGTCGAGCCGCTGCTGCGCGGCGGCACGATCCGCAAGCTGTCCTTCACGGGCTCCACGGCCGTCGGCCGGCTCCTGATCGAGCAGAGCGCCGAGCACGTGCTGCGGGTGTCGTTGGAGCTGGGCGGCAACGCGCCGTTCATCGTGTGCGAGGACGCCGACCTGGACAAGGCCGTAGAGGGTGCGATGGCCGCCAAGATGCGCAACATCGGCGAGGCGTGCACGGCCGCGAACCGCCTGTACGTGCACGAGTCCGTCGCCGCCGAGTTCGCCGAGAAGCTCTCCGCCCGGATGGCCTCGCTCGCGGTCGGCCGCGGCACCGACGACGGCGTCACGGTCGGTCCGCTGATCGACGAGGACGGCCGCGGCAAGGTCGAGGAACTGGTCGCCGACGCCGTCGAGCGCGGCGCGAAGGTCCTGACCGGCGGCGAACGCGCCGAGGGCGAGGGCTACTTCTACACGCCGACCGTCCTCACCGGCGTCTCCCCCGACTCCGCCCTGATGAGCCAGGAGATCTTCGGCCCCGTGGCCCCGATCCTCACCTTCACCGACGAGGACGAGGTCGTCGCCGCGGCCAACGACACCGAGTACGGCCTGGTCTCCTACCTGTTCACGGAGAACCTGGAGCGCGCCTTCCGGCTCTCCGAGCGTCTGGAGACCGGCATGGTCGGCCTCAACAAGGGCGTCGTCTCCAACCCCGCGGCCCCGTTCGGCGGCGTCAAGGCCTCGGGCCTCGGCCGTGAGGGCGGCCGGGTCGGCATCGACGAGTTCCTGGAGACGCGCTACCTGGCGATGCCGCTCGGCTGAGCGGGCCCCAACCGGCTTACCTTCCCCCTACGTTGATCACCGATCAGACCGGAGCGACGACACCCATGGACCGTTTCATCGAGGTCTCCCTGCCCAAGCGCGGCGTCACCGCCACCGCCAAGCTGCTCGACGACCGCGCCCCGATCACCTGCGAGGCGATCTGGAACGCCCTGCCGCTGGGCAGCGACGTCTACCACGCGAAGTACGCGCGCAACGAGATCTACACCCTGGTGCCGGCGTTCGCCCCGCAGGAGCCCCCGCTGGAGAACCCGACGATCACGCCGATCCCCGGCGACCTGTGCTACTTCACGTTCTCCAACACCCAGATGAGCACGGCCTCCTACGGCTACGAGGCCGCCGCCGAGCAGCAGGGCAACCAGGCCGCGCACGCGGAGCGCGACATCGTCGTCGACCTCGCCCTGTTCTACGAGCGCAACAACCTCCTCATCAACGGTGACCAGGGCTGGGTTCCCGGCATCGTCTGGGGCACGGTCGTCGAGGGCCTGGACCGGCTCGCCGAGGCGTGTCAGGACCTGTGGCGGACGGGCGCTGTCGGGGAGTCGCTGCAGTTCAAGCGTGCGGAGTGAGTGCCTAGGCAAGGAAGATGAGGGGCGGGCCGGTGTCTCCGGCCCGCCCCTTTCGCCGTTCCTCCGCACTCAGGCCGGGGACGAGTCTGCCCGCGACGACGGGGTGACCGGTGCGACGGGCGCCGCCTCCACCGCCGCAGCGCTCAACGCACCCTCGGCGTCGGCCGGCATCCTGCGCTGCACCCGGCCCAGTACGAACAGCACCAGGACCATCACGGCGGGGCAGATCGCGAAGATGCTGAACGCGCCCTGTGCCCCGAGGCCGGCATCGAGGATGACGCCGCCGAGCCAGGGCCCCAGCATGGCGCCGGCCTTGGCGACCGAGGACGCCCAGCCTGCGCCGTTGGCGCGGATCTCCGTCGGGTAGAACGTGCCCGCGATGCTGGTGATACCGCCGTGCCCGCCGTTGACGAACATCTTCGCGCCGATGACGAAGCCGACGTACACGGCGGGTGCGAGCACGCCGCTGCCGAGCACGAGCATGCAGACGACGGCGGCCAGCGGCATCCACAGAATCGTGCCCGCGCCCTTCTTGTCGACGAAACGGCTGATGAACAGCTGCCCGACGGCGCCCGCGACGCTGGCCAGGGCGGCGATGGTGGCGGCGGCGCTGACGCTGAAGCCCATCTGCTCGTTGATCATCGGCGTCCAGAAGACCAGGAAGTAGATCAGCGCGGACGACAGCAGGTAGACCAGCCACAACAGGGGCGTGATGGCGGCGAGGTGGCCGCGGAAGAGCTGTGCGGGGGTGAACCGCTTCCCCGCGAACGCCTGCCCCGGGGTCTCGGCGGTGAAGCGGGTCCCGGGCTCGAAGGACAGGCCCGGCTGGAAGCGGACGAGGATGCGTGCGATGCGCTCGTCGCTGCCGGGGCGGGACTTCAGCGCCAGGAACCGCACCGACTCGGGCACCAGCGTCAGCACCCCGGCGAGGGTCAGCAGCGAGCACACGCCACCGACGACGAACACCGTGCGCCAACCGTGTTCCGGTATCAGCCAGTTGGAGACCGGGCCGCCGGCCGCCCCGCCGAGCGTGTAGCCGACCATGATGATCGCGACGGACGTCACCCGGAACCGCTTCGGCGCGAACTCGGCCGCCAGCGCCCAGGTCAGCGGGAGCACGCCACCGAGGAAAAGTCCGGAGACGAAGCGCAGCACGAACAGATGCCCGTACGTGTCCGCCAGGGCGAAGGCGATCATGAAGATGCCGAAGCCCGCGACGGAGATGGTGATGGTGGGGCGCCGTCCCATCCGGTCCGCCAGGTAGCCCATGATCAGCGCGCCGATCATGGTGCCGAAGAGACCGACCGTGCCCAGGGTGCCCAGTTGGGTGCCGGTGAGGTCGAAGTCCTTGCGGATATAGGTGGCGGCGAACGACAGGATCTGGAAGTCGAATCCGTCGAGGAACGTGATCACGAAGCAGACGGCGTACATCAGCAGCCAGCGGCGGCTCGCGTGCTGGCGCTCGATGACCGGGGCCAGCTCCACGACGGGTGATGAGGCTCTCACGGGGTCTCCTCGGGGGACGGTGGCGCGGCGGGGTGGACCGTGACGGTGCCGTGCTCGGCGTCGATGCGGACGCGGTCGCCGGTGCGGATGGCGAGGAGGGGATCGCGGTCCAGATCGGTCACGGTGGGGACGCGCGTGACGACGGCGCCGAGCGCGGCCTTGCTGGTCGTCGTCGTGTAGATCATGCCGAGGGGCGCGGTGCCGGCGAGCCGTGTGGCCTGGAAGAAGCCGGACCAGCCGGAGGAACCCTTGGCGCCGGGGAAGACCAGGATCTTCCCCGCGAACGACACGCCGTACAGGGCGTGCCGGCGTTCGATCACGACGCCGCGGGCCGGGTCGATGCCGCCCCAGCCGGAGATCGTCTCGGGCGACACCAGTGCCTCGCCCTCCACGACGCCGGGGACGACGGTCCTGCCGTGCAGGACGACGCTCGGGGCGCTCATCGCAGCTCTCCCTTCCAGGTGCCGGTGACGGCCGCGTCGACGCAGTCGGCGAGGGTGCCGAACCAGGCCTCGATGCCGAGGATCGCGGGCAGGTAGTGGGCCTGTTTCGCCGAGTCGGTGGCGAAGACGCGGGTGCCGGGCGGCGCCGAACGGGACATCGCCGGGCAGGAGTCGGTGAGGACGCGGGCGCCCGCGCGCTCGATGGTCGCCGTCCAGCCGTTGCGGTCGGCGACGGTCCGCAGGGCGCGCGGCACCATCAGCCACAGCTGGGTCGAGGAGTGCAGCCGCCGCCCTTCGAGGAGCCGGGCGGTGTCGCGGACCTGGTCCAGGGAGGCGTGCGGGCAGCCGAGGAGCACGAAGTCGACGTCGGTGCTGTCGCCCTGGGAGTTGAGGTCCTCGTAGACGGCTCGGCGCTCGCGCTCCCCGTACGGCACGGCCTCGGGCACGGCGCGCCCGCCGAAGGCCGTCCGCAGGTCGGGCGCCTCCGGGGTGATGCCCGGGAGGTGGTAGATCTCGACGCCGCCGGAAGAGGCGGCGGCCGCTCCGAAGTGCTTGAGGTCGAGCAGGTCAGGGTGGGCCAACTCGCCTGTGACGACCGGTCGTTCCTCCTGGACGAGGCCGCCCGCGAAGTAGCCGAGCATGCCCCAGTCGAGCGCCCCGGAGATCGGCGTGCGGGCATCGATGTGGTGGGTGCCGTGGCGGTTCTCGGCGCGGTGGTTGCCCCAGCACGGGATGCGGCCGGTGAGCGAGGCGGCTCCGGTGGAGGCGGCGCCCTCGCAGTTGGTTCGGGCGCCGAGCACGGAGTTGGCGTAGACGACCGCGGAGGATTCCATCCAGGCCACGTGCTCGCCGCGTACGGGGATGTTGCCGACCTGGTACGGCGTGCAGGTGGCGAGGATGCTGACGCCCTTGCTGCTGTAGAAGGCCTCGGCGTCCGTCTGCAGTTCGACGAGTTCCTTCGGGTAGGGAGCGGTGCCCTGCGCGTCGGGGCCGAAGCTCTGCTGGAGCTGGCAGGTCGGCACCTTCATGTCGGGGACGGCGAAGTCGTCGTCGCTGTCGAGGTTGAGGACGGCGTACGCCTTGTTCCAGCCGCCTTCCTTGACGAGGCGGGCCTTGGCGGGCGAGGGCTGCGTCATGGTGCCGGCGACGTTGCGCACGTCGCACAGTTCCTCGGCGTCCAGGGCGCGGCCGTAGCGGACCAGGAGGTCCATGGCGGCCGCGGCGGCGGGGCCCTCGGCGCCGTCGAGCAGGGCCTTGTCGGTGTCGCTGAGCTTCACGGGGACGTGCTTCCTTCCTCCAGCGTGACCGCGCCCTGTTGCAGGGGGCGGACCGTGCGGCGGTAGACGGCCAGCCAGCCGCGTCCGCCGTCCGCGTACGCGGTGACGGGGGTGCGGGCGGCCAGTTCCTCGTCCGGTACGAGCAGGTCGGCGCGGCGGGTGGTGAGGTCGACGGAGATCGTGTCGCCGTCGCACACCAGGGCCAAAGGACCGCCCGCGGCGGCCTCCGGGGACACCTCGCCGACGACGATGCCCTTGTTGACGAGGCCGGAGAGCTGCCCGTCGGTGACGACGGCGACCTTGCCGGTGAGTCCGGCGCCGTCGAGTGCGAAGACGGGCCGGGAGGCCATGCCCATGCCGGGTGTGCCGGTGGGGCCGAGGCCGCGCAGCACCAGTACCTGTCCGGGCCGCACGTCGCCGGCCTTGAGCCCGTCGAGGGCGTCCTGCGGGGTGTCGTACACCTTGGCGGGGCCGGTGAACGACGGCGGGCGCTCCTCGTCGACGGCGAGTTTGACGATGCCGCTGGCGGGTGCGAGCGAGCCGCGGACCAGGACGATCGTGGGGCGGCGGCCGTGCGGCCGGGTGAGCGGGCGGATCACCTCGGGGTCGGCGGGCCCGCGGCCGTCGAGGTCCTCGCCGAGGGTGCGTCCGGTGACGGTGCGGGCGTCGGTGTGCAGCAGGTCGCGCAGTTGCCACAGCAGCCCGGCCGCGCCGCCCGCCGCCTCGAACTCCTCGATGGATACGGGTCCGTTGGGCCGCACGGCGGCGAGGAGCGGCACCCGGTCCGCGAGGCGTTCGTACAGTCCGTAGACATCAACGCCGTTTCCCGCCTCCTCGGCGACCGCCTGCAGATGTTTGACGGAGTTGATGGAGGCGCTGACGGAGAGCATGGCGGTGACCGCGTTCTCGAAGGCCTCGCGGGTCAGCAGGGCGCGCGGACGCAGGTCCTGCCGTACGAGGTCGACGATCCGGCTGCCCGCGGCCCGCACGTCGTCCCACATCTTCGGGCTGTTGGCGAGCACGGGAGTGGAGCCCGGCAGTGCCATGCCGAGGGCCTCGCAGGCGATGTGCATGGAGTTGGCGGTGCCCATGCCGGCGCAGACACCGGGCCCGGCGACGGCGTTCTCGCTCATGCCGGTCAGCTCGTCGAGGGTGATGCGGCCCTGGGCGTGGTGGCCCGCGCCGAGGAAGACGTCCTCGATGTCGCAGTGGCGTCCGGCGAAGGTGCCGCAGGGCTGGTAGCCGCAGCCGACGACGACGGTCGGCAGGTCGAGCCTGGCCGCCGCCATCAGTTGGCCGGGGGCGGTCTTGTCGCAGGAGGCGAGGGTGAGCATGCCGTCGAGCTGGGCGCCCTCGACGGCCGCCTCGATGTCGTGGCTGATCAGGTCGCGGGCGAAGAGGATGTAGCCGCCGCGGCCGCCCGCGCTGTGGATGAAGTCGCTGGGGGCGACGGTGCGGATCTCGAAGCCGATGCCGCCCGCCGCGTCGATCGCCTCCTTGGCGGCAGCGGCGACGGCGTCGAGGTGGCTGTAGCAAGTGGCGAGTTGGGACGAGGAGTTGACGATGGCGATCTTCGGCTTGGCCATGTCCTCGTCGGTGAGGCCGAGGGCCCGCCACTGGGCCCTGCGGACGGCCCACGGGGACGTTCCCGGGGTGTAGTTGCTGCGGAGGTCGGTCATGAGCGGGCTCCCTCAGTCGTCGACGTTGGCGGCAAGGCGGGTGCGCAGGGCGGAGAGGTCGATGGCGTGCACGCTGCCGTCGGGCCCGGCGAGGTCCAGGGCGTGCGCGGCGCCCGCGCCCATCGCCGCGCAGGGGCCCATGACGCGGACGCTGGACAGCGCGGCGGCGTCGCCGTCGGCGCAGCGCCCCGCGGCGGCGAGGTTGTCGCAGTCGGGCGAGAGCAGGGAGCGCAGCGGCACGTAGTGGACGTGGTCGGGTCCGAAGGTCTCCCAGACGTATCCGTCGGCGCGGTCGTGCAGTTCGACGGGCCAGGCGGTGCGGGCGACGGCGTCGTCGAAGCGGGTGCCGGCGCGGACCTCGTCGAGGGACAGCTGGTGGACGCCCTTGATCCAGCGGGTCTGGCGCCGCCCGGGGAAGCCGTACGAGCGGACCTTCGCCCTGCCGAACGCCTTGGGGAACTCGGCGCGCAGGAACTCCACCACGCGGTCGGCCTGTTCGCGCCCGTCGAGTTGGGCGGACGACGCCTCGACCGGGTCGAGCGGGGCGGGGACGTGGGTCATGTTCAGTACGGCGGTGCCTCGGCCGGGGAAGAAGAACGCGAGGCCGTCGCGGCGGATCAGGCCCCAGTCGGCGGCCTGGCCGTGGACGCGCTCGGCGAGTTCCTCGCGGCCCGGCTTGTGTTCCTCGTCGAGGTGCTCCAGGACGATCTGCTGCGAGCCGTAGATCGTGCGCTCCGGAACCCGGCAGGGCAGTCCGGCCTCCCAGGCGAGGGCGGCGTCGCCGCTGGCGTCGACGAAGCCGGGGGCGGCGACGCGTACGGGGCCGTAACGGGTCGCGAAGGAAGCGGCGTTGATGCGCCGGCCTTCGCGTTCGACGCCGGTGAGCGAGGCTCCGAGCACGACGCGGATGCCGAGTTCGCGGATGCGCCGCTCCACCCACCGGCCGAGGGCCACCTCGTCGTAGCTGACGGTCATGGTGTGGCTGCGGTTGTGGTGCAGATCGCCGGAGGCTCCCAGGTCGGCGAAGATCCCGTCGAAGATGCCGTGGGTGAGCTGCCGGTAGTCCGGGCCGTTGCCGTACACGCCGCAGAACAGGCCGATCAGCGAGTTGACCATCTGCCCGCCGAGCACGGGCAGGCTGTCGACGAGGACGACGTCGCGGCCGAGCCTGGCGCTCTCCACGGCGGCCGAGACGCCGGCGACACCCGCCCCGACCACGCAGACATCGGCGTCGAGGTCGTGTCGGGCGGCGCCCGCGGGCCTGGTCACGGTGCGGACCTTCAGCTCGGTCAGGGCATGGGGCATGGAGGTCTCCCGGTGCGAGGGGGTGCGGGTGTGCGGCCTGGTGTGCGATGCAGGTGTGTGGTGCGGGTGTGTGTGGTTCCCACCGCTCCTGCGCACCGTAGGGAGCACCCGTCGCCGGGGGGAATGCCCAGGTCAATAGAGCGTTCGACTGGCCACCATCAACGGCGTTTATGGTGCGATGCCGGCTGCCGCCCGGACCACGAGGTCGCGCAGCCAGCTGTGTGCGGGGTCCTCGTCGTGGCTCGCGTCCCACCACAGGTGTTCGTCCAACGGGTCGAGCGGGACCGGGCAGTTCAGTGTGCGCAGGCCGTGCACGGAGGTCAGCGGCGCGGCGAGGCGCTCGGGCACGAGGGCCACCCTGCGGGTCCCCGCGACGAAGTCGGGCACGGCGCGGTAGCTCTCCACGCGGACGGCGATCCGCGGCCGGATACCGAGGGCGGTCAGCTGCCGGGTCGCCGGGGCGGCCGACGGATAGCCGTCGTCGCGGTGGTACGGCACGACCCACGGCTGCCGCGCCAGGTCCTCGATGCCGAACGCCCCGGCCTCGCACAGCGGGTTGCCCGCGGAGACCAGGCAGACCCAGCGGTCGGTGAAGAGCGGGACGGAGGCCACGCCCGGAGTGCGGAAGTGGCCGAGGGGCGGCGAGACCATGCCGTCGACGAGCCGGATGGTCTCTCCTGCGCCGCTGCCGATGGTCTCCCTGACGAGTTGCAGATGCAGCGCCGCGTGCGGCGCCTCCCGGTCGAAAAGGCGGGACAGCGCGGGGCCCAGGACGCTCGCCGGGTAGTCGGCCATGAGGAGCGTGAACTCCCGTTCCGTGGTGGCCGGATCGAAGGCTCGGCCGGTCGCGAAGAGCCGCTCGGCCGCCGCGCACACCGCCTCGGCCTGCCCGGCCAACTGCGCGGCGAGCGGCGTCAGCACGTAGGAGCCCTGGACCCGCACGAGCAGTTCGTCCCCGAAGTGCCGGCGCAGCCGGGACAGCGTGGCGCTGACGGCGGGCTGGGTGACGCCCAGCTGCCGGGCGGCGCGGGTGACGTTGCGCTCGCGCAGCAGCGCACGGAGGGTCACCAACAGGTTGAGGTCGAGGTTGGCGAGGTGCGCGGGGACCGGCTGACGGTGGCTCATGGGCGCCGTATTGTGCCGTAGCGATCCCGCCGGGTCACCAGGGCTTCCGCCCGACGGAAGGCTTTTCGGGGCCGGGTTCGCCGCTACGTGGAGCCGCGGCGGCAGCGCATTACTTTCACGTCACATCTACCGCGCGTGCGGACGCTGTGACGCGCGGTGTGCATAGCCTCCCGTCAACTGTTGCTGATCTTCGGGAGGTTGGACGACTGTGGCTTTCACACGCCGTGCTTTCGTCAAGCGGAGCGGCCTCGTCGCCGCCGGGACCGCGCTGGTCGGGTCGGGCGGCGCGGTGGCGTCCGCGTCGGGTGCGGCGGCCGCCGGGAGACGCGCGGCGGTCACGGTGACCGGGATGACCAACGGCTCGGCCGCGCTGTCGCCCGACGGCGGCACCGTCGTGTTCGACCTGCTCAATACGTTGTGGACGGTGCCGGCCGAGGGCGGCGACGCCGAGCGGCTGACCGGCGGCGCGCTGGAGGCCGTCGAGCCGGACTACTCGCCCGACGGCCGGCACATCGTGTTCTCCGCCTACACCGACGGTGGCTTCCATCTGTGGGTCGTCGGTGCCGATGGGCACGGACTGCGTCAACTCACCGACGGTGGCGACGATCACCGCGAGCCCTGCTGGTCCCCCGACGGCACGCGCATCGCCTGCGCCGTCGAGACCGGCAGCCGCTATGCCGTCCACGTACTGTCCGCCGAAGGCGGCGAGCGCCGGGTCTGGACCGATGGCAGCGCACAGGAGGCGCAGCCCGCCTGGGCCCCCGACGGCAAGTCCATCGTGTTCACCTCCGGCAAGGACAGCGCGCCGCAGACGATCGAGCGGGTCGAGGCCGACGGCAGCCGCAAGGTCCTCGCGAAGGTGGACTCCGGCTTCGTCGCGGGCCCTTCCCTCTCCCCCGACGGCGGGCGGCTCGCCTACGTGCACCTGACCAGCGCCGGAACCTCCGTCGTCGTGGACGGCGACGCGGTCTCCGGCGCGGACGAGGACGTCTTCCCGTTGCCGGTGCGTTGGGTCGGCGCGGACGAGCTGCTGTACACGGCGGACGGGAAGATCCGGCGCCGCTCGCTCGGCACGCAGGCGGTGAAGGACATTCCGTTCACGGCCGACGTGCAGGTGCCCACCGTCGAGGAGCGCCCCACGGCCAGGGACTTCGACTCCACCGCCGCCCGGCCCGTGCGCGGCATCGTCGGACCCGAACTCGCCCCGGACGGCAAGCGCGTGGCGTTCGCCGCGCTCGGTGACATCTGGGTGATGCGCCGCGGCGGCCGGCCCCGGGCGGTGGTCTCCGACGGACACCACAACACGTCGCCGACCTGGTCCCCCGACGGGGACTCCCTCGTGTACGTCAGTGACCGCTCCGGCACACAGGAACTGTGGCGGTGCACCCTTGCCGACGGCGGGACCCGGCGCCTGACCGACGTGGGCGGCGCGACGCTGCCCACGTTCAGCCACGACGGGTCGGCCGTCGCCTTCGTCGCCGACTCCAGCGTGCACACCCTGGATGTGGAGAGCGGCGCCGTCCGCAAGGTCGTCGGACCGCTCAACGCGCCCGGCCGCCCCTCCTTCACCGCCGACGGCAGCCGCGTCTCGCTGGCGGCGCTCGCGCCCGTCACCCCGCGCTTCAGGGAGGGCCACAACCGCGTCCTCACCGTCGAACTCGCCACCGGCGAGGCGCGTTACAGCGATCCCGTTCCTGGTTCCTCGCTGGGCAATCGGGAGTACGCGGGCCCGGTGTACTCCCCCGACGGCAAGCACCTGGCCTGCGTCGTGGACGGCACCCTGCGCGTGGTGCCGGTGGACGCGGCCGGGCTGCCCGCGGGCAAGGCCCGCACCGTCAACAGCGAGAGCGCCGACTTCCCCTCCTTCAGCGGCGACGCACGCTCACTCCTGTACCTGTCGGCGGGCCGGCTGCGGATCGCGGACGCGCGCGGCGGACACGGCGCCGCGGTCCCCCTGGACCTGACGTGGCGTCCGGCGAAGCCGACCGGGCGCACGGTGGTGCGCGTCGGCGCGCTGTGGGACGGCACCGGGTCCCGGCTTCGCCGCGACGTCGAGATCGTCCTCGACGGCGACCGTATCGCCGCGGTCCAAGAGGCCGGCACGACGGCCGTCCGTTCCGGGGACAAGGTGGTGAAGGCGGGTGAACTGACCGCGATACCCGGCATGATCGCCGCGCACGAGCACGGTCCGTGGGAGCTGGACGCGACGTCCCGGCTGTGGCTGGCGTTCGGCATCACCTCGGTGCGCTCGCCCGGCAGCGGCCACTACCACCTGGTGGAGGCGAAGGAGGCCGTGGAGTCCGGGCGGCGGGTCGGGCCCCGGGTCTTCACGGCCGGCGAGCTGATCGACGGCTCCCGGGTGTACTACTCCTCCGCGCGCCCCGTGACCGACCGCGAGCAGCTGCGGCGCGAGCTGGACAAGCACGAGGCGCTCGGGCACGACCTGGTGAAGACGTACGTCAGGCTGCCGTACGACATGCAGGCGGAGGCCATCGCCGGCGCCCACCGGCTCGGCCTGCCCGCCACCTCGCACTACCTGTTCGGGCCGCTGGCTCTCGGGGCCGACGGCGCCGAACACGTGGGCGGCACCAGCCGCTACGGCCGCCGCCAGAAGGAGACCCACCTCGGGCACTCCTACGACGACGTCACGGCTCCACTCATCGCGTCCGGCATGGCCTTCACCCCGACGCTCGGCCTTTCCGGACTCGGCCTGTCGTCGGTGCGGGCGGCGCTGTACCGGTACGCCGGGTGGGCCTTGGACGACGCGCGTCTGAAGGCGCTGCTGCCCACGGAGTCGTACGACGAGTTCCGCGACGGCGTGCGGGCCGCGCAGGCCGAGGAGCCCACGGCCGAACTGGGTTTCGTGTCCCGGCACGGGGCGACCGTACGGCGCCTGATCGAGGGCGGGGCGCACGTCCATGTCGGCACGGACAGCCCCTTGGTGCCTCCGGCGGTCTACTACCACCTCAATGTGCAGGCCATGGTCCGCTACGGGGTCTCCCCCGCCGACGCCCTGCGCTCGGCGACCGCGGAGGGCGCCCGCACTCTGGGGGCGACGGCGCATCTGGGCACGATCGAGCCGGGCAAGTTGGCCGACCTGGTGCTGGTGGAGGGCGATCCGCTGAAGGACGTCACCGCCGCGGCGGCGGTCCGCACGGTGGTCGCCGGGGGCGTGGTGCACGACGTGTCCGACCTGGTCGCGGACGGGGCGCCTGCCTCGGCGAAGAGTGCGAAGAGTGCGAAGAGCACGGAGGATTCGGACGGTGCGGCCACCTCGTCGTCGGTGCTGCGCAGCGCCTCCGCCGAGGACGTGCCGCAGGGCCCCGTCCTCGAACGGTACTGGTGGCACCGGCCCGAGCACGCGGTGCACAGCTGCTGTTGACGCGGCGTCAGCAGTCGAAGACCGACCAGCAGATGTCGTTGCGCAGGCGTTGGTCGTCCAGGACGAGTGCGCGGATGGCGTCCGGGAGCCGGTCGCGCTGCCATCGGCACTCGTCCCGGCCCGCCTTCTCGGCCTCGTCCTTGGGCGCCGCCGCGCGAACGGCCTTGATGGCGTAGGCAGCCGCGCCCAGCTCATGCGCGGCGACGTGCGCGACCACGGCGGCCTGTCCCGCGGCGAACGCCGCGTGGCGGGCCGGCCCGCTCAGCACCCGGGCGGCGGCCATCGCGTGGCCGCCCGCCGACCGGGAGTCCGACATCCTGATCTCGCCGCGCGTCCACGCACGGACCTGTTCGACGGCCTGGCGAGGCCGTGGGTCGGCCGGCTCCACGGCCTCGAACAGCGGCAGTACATGCTCGGCACAGTCGGCAGCCCACAGGGCCAGGAGGTGATGGTCGTCGTCCGTGAGCGTCCCTCCGCGGCGCAGCGTGATGAAGCGGGGGTCGCGGATCTGGGGAAGGATCACGGGCTCACATTACGGCGCCGATCCGCGGCAGGACCGGCCGGTGCGGAGGTTCTTCGTGGCGCCGGCGAGGACGGAGTCGAGGCGGCTGCGGGTGGCGGCCAACTCGGCGATCTTCTGGTCGATCTGGTCCCGCTCGGTCGACAGGCGGTCGAGCAGTTCGGGCGTGGCGTTGCCGTCGACGACGCACGGCAGGAGCTCGACGATGGTGCGGCTCGACAGGCCGGCGGCGTAGAGCTGCTGGATGAGCAGGACCCGGTCGACCGCGTCCTGCGCGTACAGCCGTTGCCCGCTGGGGCTGCGCTCCGCGGCGAGCAGGTCGTGCTCTTCGTAGTAGCGCAGCGCCCGGACGCTGACGCCGGTCCTGGCGGCGAGCTCTCCGATAGGCACCCGTGCGCCTCCCTGGCCGGCCCGACGCCAGGCCTTGCCTCTGACGTAGACGTCAGGTTTTAGCGTACGCGCATGGACACCTTGGACCTCCCGGAATCCCGGGACAACGCACCCGCACCCGCACCCACGCCCATCGTCTCGGTCAAGCCGGTGGTGCTTCCTGCGCCGCACCACGACGGAGGCCTGCGCGTGCGCGTCACCGCGCCGGTGGCCGGGCGGGGCCTGCCGGTCGTTCTCCTCGCGCACGGCTTCGGCTCGTCGTTGGAGGGCTACGGGCCGCTGGCCGACCACTGGGCCGCGCACGGCTTCGTCGTCGTCCAGCCCACGCATCTCGACTCCAGGACGCTCGGCCTCGCGGCGGACGACTCGCGTGGGCCCCGGACCTGGCGGTATCGCGTCGAGGACATGAGGATCGTGCTCGATCACTTGGACGTGCTCGAAGCGGCCGTTCCCGGTCTGCGGGGCCGCTTGGATCAGAGGCGTATCGCTGTGGCCGGGCATTCCTTCGGCGGGCAGACGGCCGGCATGCTGCTCGGGCTGCGGGTCGGGGATCCGGTGACCGGGGTGGCGGAGGATCTGTCCGATCCACGCGTGCGTGCAGGCGTGCTCCTTGCCACGGCCGGGAGCGGCGGCGACTCCCTGACGCCCTACGCCGCCGAGCACCTTCCCTGGCTGCGGCACCCCGACTTCACGCGGATGAGCGCTCCCGCGCTGGTCGTCGCGGGAGACAAGGACGAGCTGCCGATGACCGTCCGGGGCGCGGACTGGACGACGGACCCGTACACGCTCGGCCCCGGTGACAAGAGCCTGTTGACCCTGTTCGGGGCCGAGCACTTCCTCGGCGGCATCTCGGGATACGAGGCCGCGGAGACGACCGACGAGAACCCCGCGCACGTCGCCCTGGTCCGGCGCGTCACGACGGCCTACCTGCGCCATGCGCTCGACCTCGGCGACGCCGACTGGGCGGCGGCCCGGACCGAACTCACCGCGGGCGCCCACCCGTTGGGCCACCTGGAATCCAAGGGCGCGCCCGGAACCCCGTCCTGACGGCGCGTGTCGGGTCTCGCCGGGGGCTTGATGTTCAGCCGACCGGCGCCGTGTCCACCACCCCGGACCCGCGCAGCGCCGCGTGCAGCACCGCCGACGCGCGCAGCACCAGCTCGTCGCCATGGCGCGCGGCGACCAGCTGCGCGCCCACCGGCAGGCCCGCGTCGGTCACGCCGCAGGGCACCGTGGAGGCCGGCTGCTGCGTGAGGTTGAAGGGGTACGTGAACGGGGTCCAGCCCGTCCACCGCTTGTGCCCGCTGCCGGCCGGCACCTCGACGCCCGCCTCGAACGCCGGGATCGGCACCGCGGGCGTGAGCAACAGGTCGTACGTCTCGTGGAAGCGCCCCATGCGCACGCCGAGCGCCATGCGCGTGTCGACGGCGCCCAGGTAGTCGAGCGCGCTCTTCGCGGCGCCCTCGCGGCACGCCTCCTGGAGCCCGGCGTCCAGTTGGGCGAACTGCTCGGCGCCCAGGTGCTCGACGACCTTGGCCGCGCCGGCGAACCACAGCGTGTGGTACGCCTCCACGGGGTCGGAGAAGCCCGGGTCGGCCTCTTCGACATCCGCCCCGAGGTCGGCCAGGAGCCGGGCCACGGCGGCGACACGCTCGGCGATCTGCGGGTCCACGGGGGCGCCCGCGAGGGTCGGGGCGTAGGCGATGCGCAGTCCGCGCAGGGAGCCGTCGGTGAGGGCCTCGGTGACGGCGGCCCGGTAGCTGCCGTGCGGGGCGTCGAGGGCCGACCAGTCGCGGCTGTCGAAGCCCGTGATGGCGTCCATCAGGAGGGCGGCGTCCTCGACGGTGCGGCTCATGGGCCCGGCGTGCGCAAGGGTGCCGAACGGGCTCGCCGGGTAGAGCGGGATCCGCCCGTACGTGGGCTTCATGCCGAAGATGCCGCAGAAGGCCGCCGGGATCCGCACCGAGCCGCCGCCGTCCGTGCCGATGGACAGCGGGGCCATGCCCGCGGCGACAGCCGACGCGCTGCCGCCCGACGAGCCGCCGGCCGTGGTCGACGGGTCCCACGGATTGCGGGTGACGCCGGTCAACGGGTTGTCGGTGACACCCTTCCAGCCGAACTCCGGCGTCGTCGTCTTGCCGACGAACACGGCGCCCTGTTCCCGCATCCGGGCGACGCACGGCGCGTCCTCGTCCCACTCGCGGTCGGCCGCGATGGACAGCGAGCCGCGCAGCGTGGGGTGGCCCTTGGTGAGCATCAGGTCCTTGATGGACGTCGGCACGCCGTCGAGGAGGCCGAGGGCCTCCCCACGCCGGCGGCGCTCCTCGCTCGCCCTCGCCTGCGCGAGCGCCTCGTCGCGGTCGACCAGACAGAACGCGTTGAGCTTGGGGTCGACGGACTCGATGCGGTCGAGCACGGAGACGGTGGCCTCGACCGGGGACAGGTCGCCGCTCTCGTAGGCGGCGAGCAGTTCGGTGGCGGTCAGCGCGTACGGCTCCTGGGGAGCGGGGGTGCTGGTGGCGGTCGCGGGGGTGGCGTCGGTCGTGCTCGTCATCGGGAGCCCTCCTCTGCTGCGGCCTGCGGGGCGTCCGCGACCGGTACGTAGCCCAGTTCCTTGTCCACGACATTGCGCAGCGGGCGGCCCGCGCGCCAGCGCGTGAAGTTGTCCGCGAAGACCTCGGCGAGGTCGTCGAGCCAGGTGTCGGTGTCGGCCGACATGTGCGGGGAGACCAGCAGGTTGGGTGCGTCCCACAGCGGGTTGTCCGCGGGCAGCGGCTCCTCCCGGAACACGTCGAGCGCCGCGCCACCCAGTTGGCCCTCTTCCAGGGCGGAGAGCAGATCCTTCTCGACGACCATCGGGCCGCGCCCCACGTTGACGAAGCGGGCGCCGCGCTTCATTCGGGCGAAGGTGGCCGCGTCGAACAGGTCCTGGGTCTGCTCGGTAAGCGGCGCCGCGCAGACCACCCAGTCGGCGCGCGTGAGCAGCGCGTCGAGCTCGTCGAAGGCGTGCACCGTGCCGACCTCGGGGTCGCCCTCCCTGCGGGTGCGTCCGACCAGGTCGGTCTCGATGCCGAGCGCGCGCAGGGTGCGCACGACGGCGCGGCCGATGGGCCCGCCGCCGAGCACGACGGCGCGCGTCCCCCAGACCCGCTGGGTGACCCGGTGCCGCCAGACGTGGTCGCGCTGCCGCTCGTAGGTGCCGGCGAAGTCCTTCGCGAGGGCGATGATCTGGCCCGCGACGTACTCGGCGATGGGCTGTTCGAAGACGCCGCGCGAATTCGTCAGGATCGCGTCCGAGTCCCGCAGGGCGGGGAACATCAGCCGGTCGACGCCGGCGCTCGCGGTGTGCACCCAGCGCGGTCCGCCGTGTTCGGGCCAGGCGCCGGGCAGCGCCTCGGTGCCGAACTCCCACACCAACAGCGCGTCGGCGTGCGGGAGTTCCGCGGCGAGACGGTCCTCGGGGATGCAGACGAGCTCGGCATGGTCGGCCACCTCCTCCAGGCCGTTCGGCCGGTGGTCGGCAAGCACCAGAACGCGGGATTTCTCGGTCTTCGGCACGGCGGTCCTTCTGGTCGCCCGACGAATGCGGCGACGATTGGAGCGGACGGTATGCGAGGTGCGGTACGAGGGTTGACCATGGAGGGACGAAGCCCCGTAAGGGCTGGGGAAGGGCCATCCCCTGGGCTGAATTCCCCGGCTCTTTACCGAGGCTTTCACCACGACGAACGAGCCGCCCCGCGTAGGGGATTGACACGCTAAGCAGCCGATCTTTACGTTGTCAACAATCTACAGGCGAACCGCGGGCCCACTCTGCTACCCGTGGACCGTCCGGCAAAACACCTCTCCCCCTCGCACCACCTGCCATTACACGTCCACCTCAGGCGTACGGACCGCTTCTCGTACGCGTGCAGCCACGAAGGGGCACTGCATTGGACATCACGACCTTCGGCGGACCCGTCCCGCAGCTCGGCATCGGCGTAGTCGCCCCGTTCGACTTCGCGCTCGATCGCGAGCTGTGGCGCTGGACCCCCGAGGAGATCTCCCTCCACCTGACCCGCACCCCGTACGTTCCCGTGGAGGTCAGCGTGGACATGGCTCGCTTGATCAGCGAGCACGAGACCCTGCACAACGCCGTCATGGCGCTCGACGCGGTACGGCCCGCGTCCTACGCGTACGCCTGCACATCCGGCAGCTTCGTCGGCGGCACCGCGCACGAACGTGCGATGTGCGTGTCCATGAGCGGCGCGGCCGGCGGCGCCCCCTCCGTCACCACATCCGGGGCGCTCCTCGAGGCCCTCGGCGAGCTGGGAGCGCGCCGCGTCAGCGTCATCACGCCGTACACCGCGTCGCTGACGGACTCGCTCGCCGACTTCTTGGGCGAGGCGGACGTGGACGTGGTCGGCCGCCAGTACATGGGCCTGACCGGGGAGATCTGGAAGGTCGGTTACCGCAACGTGGTCGAGCTGGCCCGCTCCGCGGACCTGACCAACGCCGACTGCCTCTTCATCAGCTGCACCAACCTGTCCACGTACGACGTGATCCCGCAGCTGGAGGCGGAGCTCAGGATCCCGGTGATCTCCGCGAACCAGGTCACGATGTGGTCCGCGTTGCGGCACGCGGGCGCCGACGCGGCGGGTGACTACCAGTCGCTGATCGACCCGGCGGCCCGTGCGGCGCTCGCGCCCTACCTCGGTCGGGGCATCGCTCCCCCGCCGCCCGCCGCCGCGGCGGCCGTCGTGCGGGAGGCCGCCGACTGGGAGCAGATCGCCGCGCCCGAGCCGACCGCGGCCGCTCCCCCGGACGAGCCGATCGCGGACCTCGACCTCGGCTGACCCCCTGGGCCCCGGCCCCTGAGCAGCGCCACACCCGTGGCGCTGCTGCTCTTCGTACTGTCAACAATCTACATTTGACCGGATTCCCGGTACACTGCCTGCACGAAAGGACGTCGAAAGCATGAGCGAGAAGACCACCCGAGTCGGGTTCCTGTACCCCGGATTCTCCGCAGAGGACGACTACCCGCGCCTCGAGCGGATGATCGGCGGCGGAGCCCGGCTCACGCTCGTCCACACGGACATCGGCGTGGACGCGCACCGGGTGGACGACCTCCTGGAGATGGGTTCCACGCACCGTCTCAAGGCGGCACTCGGTGAGCTGCTCGCCCAGCCGCAGGACGTGGTGATCTGGTCGTGCACCAGCGCCAGCTTCATCTTCGGCCCCGAGGGCGCCCGCAAGCAGGTCGCCGAACTCGCCGAGGCGGCGGGCCTTCCGGTCGAGCGGGCCTCCTCCACGTCCTTCGCGTTCGCGCACGCCGTCCAGGCGCTCGGGGTGCGCCGCCTGGCGATCGCCGCGACGTACCCGGACGACGTGGCGGGCTACTTCGTCCGGTTCCTTGAGCACCACGGCTCCGAGGTCGTCTCGGTGTCGGGGCAGGGCATCATCACCGCCGCCGAGGTCGGCACGCTGGGCCGCGAGCAGGTCATCGAACTGGCGCGGGACAACGACCACCCGGACGCCGAGGCGATCCTGCTGCCGGACACGGCGCTGCACAGCGCCGCCTGGCTCGACGACCTCGAGGAGGCCGTCGGCAAGCCCGTCCTGACGGCCAACCAGGTCACCGCCTGGGAAGGCCTGCGACTCGCGGGCGACGAGACGCCGCGCGAGGGCCTCGGCTCGCTGTTCCGGCTCTCCCGCACACCCCATTCCCCGACCCCCGCGACCGCCTGAGGCGGCGGCCGCGCTGATCAGAGGACCGAACTTAATATGGCCACTGCGAAAACGCTGCGACCGGTCAAGCGTGAACCCGCGGCGACCGTCATCGCCGCCCGGCTCACCGAAGCGATCATGGACGGCACCCTGGCGCCGGGCACCCAGCTCGGCGAGGCCGAGCTGGCGGGCCAGCTCGGCGTGAGCCGGGGTCCGCTGCGCGAGGCACTGCAACGCCTCGTGCAGCAGGGCATCGCCGTCAGTGCACCGCACCGCGGCGTCTTCGTGACCCGCCTCGACGAGGACGACGTGCGCGACATCTATCTGGCGCGCACCGCCATGGAGTCCGCGGCCTGCCGTCTCGTGCTGCAGCAGGACCCGCAGACCACCGCGAACCACCTGGAGAAGGTGCACCGCAGGATGGAGTCGGCGGCGCGGCGCGGCAACGAGGCGGCGCTGAGCGCCGCCGACATGGACTTCCACCAGGTGCTCGTCGAGGAGTCCGGCAGCCCGCGCCTGCAGCGCATCGCGCAGACCCTGTTCGTGGAGACGCGGATGTGCCTGTCGGTCCTCACCGACGACCACCCCGATCCGGACGCGCTGGTCGAGGAGCACGCGGAGCTGATCGAGGCGATGCGCGACGAGGACGAGGACCGCCTCCTCATGCTCCTCGACGCGCACATGCAGGACGCGGTCACCCGGCTCACGGGCGAGGCCGCGCAGGTGGCGGCCGAACCGGACGCGGTGGCGGGCTGACCCGCACCGCGCAAGAACGTCCACGGCCCCTGGCGACCTGTCGCCGGGGGCCTTTCGTGTGTCCGAAGGTTCGCGTGAAGTTCGTGTGTCCAGAAGAGGTGCGCACGCATGGCCTGCGGCTTGTCGGAAATCCGTGGATCCGGGCACCCCGGCATCGGTTTTCCGGGGTTCGGCGACCCTGGCTGGCCCCGATGCCGCCCGAGGACGGAGGGTTCACCAGGTCGGAAAGTCGAGCGCGGCGCACTGCGCCGCAGGAGAGGGGCTTCGTGAACGTGGCGACAACGGCGAACGGAACACAGGAGCGGCGGGCCGTCACCCTCGTCATGGCCTGTGTCGGGGTGTTCGTCGCCTATCTGCCGGTGACCTCCGTGTCGGTGAGTCTCCCGGCGATCCAGCGCGCGCTGGGCGCGTCCACCTCGGAGCTGTCGTGGGTGTCGGACGCGTTCGTCCTGCCGATGGCGGCGCTCATCCTGACGGCGGGCGTGTTCGGCGATGTGCACGGGCGCAAGAAGGTGTTCCAGGCGGGCCTGGCGTTCACCGCCATCGGCGCCGCGACGGCGCTGTGCGCGCAGTCGGTCGAGGTGGTGTGGGTCGGTCAGGCGCTGGCCGGGATCGGCGCGGCGGCGCTGCTGCCGACGACGCTGGCGATGATCAGCCAGGCCGTGCCCGATCCGCGTGAGCGCGGCAAGTTCGTCGGTTTGTGGGCGTCGTCCCTGATGGCGGCGCTGGCCGTCGGCCCGCTCATCTCGGGCGTGATCCTGGCCCACCAGGAGTGGCGCTGGATCTATCTGCCGTCCATACCCGTGGCGCTGATCGCCATGGCGGTCGCCGCCCGGCTTGTGACGGAGTCCCGCGCCCCGCATGCCCGGGCGCTCGACTGGCCGGGGCAGATCACCGCCACCGTCGCCATCACGGCGCTCGTGTACGGGGTGATCGAGGGTGGCGCCGGCTCCTTCACGGACACCCGCGTGCTGGTGGCGCTGGGGCTCGCCGTGGTCGGCCTGATCGCTTTCGTCGTCTTCGAGTTGCGCAGCGCCAGTCCGATGCTCGACCTGGGGCTCTTCCGCAGCGCGGGATTCAGCGCGACGAGCCTGATCGCGATGATCACCTTCATGGGGCTCATCGGGTTCTTCTTCGTGCTCAGCCTCTACTTCGGGATGGTGCAGCAGCTCGACACCCTCGACGCCGGGTACCGGCTGCTGATGGTGACCGGGGTGTGCTTCTTCGTCGGCCCGGTGGCCGGGCGTGTGATGCACCGGATCTCGCCGCGCGTGCTGATCAGCGTCGGTCTGCTGTGCGCGGCTGGCGCGCTGTTCTCCCTGACATCGCTGACCGCCGACACCTCGTTCGGCCCGATGGCCTGGCGTCTTGCCCTGCTCGGGCTCGGGATGGGTCTCGTCGTCACGCCCATGACGGCGACCGCCGTGTCCTCCGTGCCGCATCACCTGGCGGGCATGGCCGCTGCGGGCAACAACGCGCTGCGGCAGGTGGGCGGCGCGCTGGGTCCGGCGATCCTCGGCGCGCTGCTCACGTCGAAGTCCACGGGTTCGCTGGGTGAGCACCTGGCCGATGCCGGGGTCACCGGGTCCGTGGCGGAGCGGGTCGTCGGTGCGGCCGAGGCGCAGGGGCTCGGTGCGGTCGCCCAGCTGGACCTCGGGGCGGACCGGGGGCGGGCGCTCGGCGCGCTGTCCGAGTCGTTCCTCGACGGGATGCAGCTGTGCCTGATCGTGGCCGGTTCGCTGGCCGTGCTCGCGGCGCTGGTCGGTGCGGTGCTGCTGCGACGGCCCAAGTCGGCGCCTCGGACCGCACCTGCACCTGAGCCGGTCGAAGCGGTGGACGCCACCGAGCCCGCTCTGTCCGGCACCGTGCGCGACGCGGCGGGCGCGGGCCTGGCGGGTGCCGTGCTCACCCTCATCTCGCCCACGGGCCGGCAGCTCGCGCGCGCCGTCGCCGGGGCCGACGGGCACTACCGCCTGCCGGTTCCCGGGCCCGGCGCCCATGTGCTGATCACGACGGCGGACGGCCACCACCCGCACGCGACGAACCTCGTCCTCGCCGACCGTCCGACGGAGCACGACATCCTGCTGTCCGGCGCGGGCAGCATGACCGGAAAGGTCGTCGGCGCGGACGACGAGCTCCCCCTCGCCCAGGCCGTCGTCACCGTGACGGACGCCCGCGGCGACGTCCTGGCGACCGGCATCACCGACGCCTCGGGAGGCTACGTCTTCGGGGACATCGCCGAGGGCGAGATCACGATCTCCGTGACCGCCGAAGGGTTCCGGCCGACCGCCGTCGCAGCGCTGGCCGCCAAGTCCGCCACCGTCCAGCCGGACATCGCGCTCCGGCCGGGCGTCCGCCTGGAGGGTCGGATCCGTACGAAGGCGGAGCTCCGCCCGCTGTCGGACGCACGCGTGACGCTGCTGGACGCGGCCGGGAACGTGGTGGGCACCTCGACCACCGGCTCCGACGGCGCGTACGCCTTCGGCGATCTGGACGCGGGTGAGTACTCGCTGGTCGCCAGCGGGTACCCGGCCTCGACCCGGGCGGTGTCCGTGAACGGCCGCGCGGTGGAGGCACTCGACCTGGACCTGGCGCACCCGCACGGCTGAGGGGAAGCAAACGAGCCCGGGACCGCGTCACGCGGTCCCGGGCTCGTCCGTTTCCGAGGGTGCCGCGGCCCGCCGTCCTTCCGGCTCCTTTACGATCACGCGTACGCCCATCAGTCATGACCACGCCCCCGGAGCCGCACGTGCTCGACGCACTCGACCTGCAGTTGCTGCAGGCCCTGCAGCTCGACGGGCGGGCCCCGTTCAGCCGGATCGCGGCCGTCCTCGGTGTCTCGGACCAGACCGTCGCCCGCCGGTTCCGGCGGCTGCGCGGGAGCGTGGGCCTGCGGGTCCTCGGCGTCACCGACGAGGCGCTGCTCGGGCGCAGCAGCTGGCTGGTCCGGCTGCGCTGTGCGCCGGACGGGGCGGAGCAGTTGGCGGGCGCCCTTGCGCGGCGGCCCGACACGTCGTACGTGGGTCTGCTCTCCGGGGGCACGGAAGTGCTGTGCTCGATCAGGCCGCGCGGCGGGCAGGAGGACGAGCTGCTCCTGGCCCGTCTCCAGCGCACGCCGCTCGTCACGTCGGCGACCGCGCAGTGCGTTCTGCATCCCTTCTACGGCGGCCCGGTCGGCTGGCTCAACAAGATCAACGCGCTCGACGCGGAGCAGGAGGCGGCGCTGCGGGCGCCGTCCGCAGAACCGTCCGCTCCGACCCCGGTGCCCGACGAGGTCGACGAGACCCTCCTGGCCCTGCTCCGCCGGGACGGCCGGGTGGCGCTGACCGAACTCCAGGCGGCCACCGGCCAGTCGGAGTCGGTCGTCAAGCGCCGCCTGGACCGGCTGCGGTCGAGCGGCGTCCTCTACTTCGACGTACAGCACACCCACGAACTGCTCGGCCGCTCAGTGATGGCGGCGCTGTGGCTGACCGTCGCCCCGTCCGCGCTGGCCTCCGTGGGCGAGTCCCTCGCGGCGCACCCGGAGGTCCGGTTCGCCGCGGCGGTGACCGGGGTGGCCGGGGTGTTCGCCGCGACCGTGCACCGCGACACCCGCGAGCTGTACACGTACGTGAGCGAGGGCATCGGGGCGCTCTCCGGCGTGCAGTCCGTGGAGAGCGCCCTCTTCGTGCGACAGGTCAAGCAGCTCACGTACGAGCCGGGCCGGTGACCTCCCGGGTGGCACGCCCGCCGACGGTGACCAGCACGAGACAGGCGAGGGCGACGACGGCGATCGCGCCGAGCATCACCGAGTAGGGCAGCCACGCCGACAGCGTCGCGAGGACGGTGGGGAGCAGGAACCCGGAGTAGGCGAGCGTGTAGTAGATGCCGGTCAGGCCCGCGAGGTCGTCGGGTCCCGCCATCCGCTGGATCTCCAGGAGCCCGGAGACGACGGCGATGCCGTATCCGGCGCCGAGCGCGACGGCTGCGGCCGCCGCCAGCCACGGTGACAGCACGGCGGAGTTGACGGCGCACAGCACGGTGCCGAGCAGCATGACGGACATGGCCGCGACCGGCGCCCGTCCGCCGCGCGGGCCCTTTTGGCTGTCGAGCTTCTTGGCCAGTGGCTGCACGGCGGCGCCGGTGCCCAGGGTCAGGACCGTGAGCGCGGTCGCGTAGGCGAGGCCCCAGTGCCCGACCCGGTTGTCGACGAGCTGCGGCATGACGGCGTACGCCAGTCCCGCCGCGCCGAACACCCACGGCGCCATCGGGAGCACCACCCAGCGGAAGCGGCGGCGGGCGGGGGCGGGGATGCGCAGGTCGGCGGCGAGGTCACCGAGCAGCGCGCGGAGCGAGCCCGCCGCGCCGCGCACCGCGGTCCGCGTCTCCGGGATGCGCAGCAGGAGCACCGGGACCGCGGCGGTGAGCACGATGTGGACGACGTACGGCGTCACCATCGGCCAGGGGCCCCACTGGGCCAGAGCGCCGGCGACGCCCGCGCCGAGGGCGAAGCCGGCCGTCTGGCACAGGGAGGCGCGGCGCGCGGCGGCCCCGGTGTCCGCCCCGGTCGACAGTTCCTTGACCCAGCTGCTGCCGACGGCCATGGCGATGCCGACGGCGACGCCGGTCATCAGACGGCCTACGTAGATGGGCCAGGCGCTGTGTTCGCCGAAGCACAGGACGAGGCTCGCGAGGATGGAGGCGAGGGTTCCGGCGATCATCACCGGGCGTCGTCCGCGTCGGTCGGATATCGGCCCGGCGAGCAGCAGGCCGGGGACGAGTCCGACGACGTAGGCGCCGAGGAAGGCGTCGACGCTGAGTGTCGAATAGCCGCCCAGTTCGCGGTACATGAGCAGGAGCGGCGTGAACTGGTTGCCGCCCCAGCCGCAGACGAACATCGCCGCGGCGACGGTCATCCACTGGCCGGACCGGACGGGAGCAGCCGCTGGTTCGGCCGGCTGCTGGGTGGTGTGCGTGTCGAGCATGGTGAGGGCAGGGCTCTTTCAGGGGTGGGTGGTGCGGGTTTGTTCAGTGCTGGTGGCCGTGCGTGGCGGCCAGGTGGGCGCGCAGGGCCTCGGCGAACGCGGCGCCGTCCCGGGCGCCGAGGTGGTCGAGCAGCGCCTCGTGCTCGTCGGCGAGGCCGGGCAGCCGCTCGGGCCTGTGGCCGAGCGCGGAGACGCTCATGCGGCGTTGCCGGTCGCCGAGGGTCTCGTAGAAGCGGGCGGCGATCCCGTTCCCCGAGGCCTCCACGACACCGCGGTGGAAGGCCTCGTCGGCGACGGCGAAGGCACGTACGTCGCCCTCTGCCGCCAACTCCCGCTGGCGGGCGATGAGTTCACGCAGTCGCTGTTCGTGCTCGGGGGTGAGGCCGACGCGCGCGATGCGTTCGGCGGCGGACTGCTCGACGGCCTGCCGCATCTCCAGGACGTCCGCCGCTTCCCCCGGCGGGACGGGCACGACGACGGCGCCGCGCTTGGGATGCAGCCTCAGCAGTTCCTCGGACTCGAGGCGCAGGAACGCCTCCCGTACGGGAGTCCGGCTCACCTGCACGCGCTCGGCGATCTCCCCCTCGCTGATGAGGCTGCCGCCGGGGAGCTCGCCGGTGAGGATCAGCTCCTTGGTGACCGCGTAGACCGTGGTGGCCGCCGAGGCGGGTTTCGCGTGCTGGGGCGGGGACTGCTGGGGCTGTGTCCGGGGCATGCCTGGACCCTAACAGGCATAGATACAAGCTTGTATCTATGCCCCCGCCCCTGCCTTCGGACGGCCCGCCGCAGGCACAGCACCTTCTTGTCGTCGACCCTGGTTACGTGTGCTCCCTGACGACGTCGGTCGGGGCCTTGTCGTCCCGCAGTCCCTGGTAGCGGGGGTGGCGCAGCATGCCGTCGCGGGTCCATTCGGAGAACTCGATCTGCGCGACGAGCCGTGGCCGCGCCCAGTGCGCGGTGCGCTCGGCGACGCGGTCGGTGAACGGCGATCGGGGCTGCTGGAGTTCGTCGAGTTGCGCGCGCAGGGCGCGGAGGGTGCGCCGGTCGAAGCCGGTGCCGACCTTGCCCGCGTAGCGCAGCCGGTCGCCCTCGTAGTAGCCGATCAGCAGCGCGCCGATGCCCTCCCTGCTGCCGGTGGGTTCGGTGAAGCCGCCGACCACGAACTCCTGCCCGTGGGCGCACTTCAGTTTCAGCCAGTCGCCGGAGCGGCTCGGCTGGTACGTGCTGTCGGCCCGCTTGGCGATGAGTCCCTCCCAGCCGCGCTCGCAGGCGTCGGCGAGGAGTTCGGCGCCGCCCTCGTTGCGGTGGGTGCTGAAGCGGAGGGGGTCGGTGAAGGTGAGTGCCTGGCGCAGCAGGGACTTGCGGGTGCGCAGCGGAAGGCGGCGTACGTCCGCGCCGTCGATCCGCAGCAGGTCGAAGACGTAGTACTTCACCGCCACGTTGCTCGCCGCGACGTCCCGGGGTCTGGTCAGCCCCATGCGTTGCTGGAGGCGGGAGAAGTCGGTGCGGCCGTGCTCGTACGCGACGATCTCGCCGTCGACGGTGAAGTCCGCGGCGTCCTGCGCGTCGAGGGCCTCGACGATCTCGGGGTACGTGACGTCGAGGCGGCGGCCCGAGCGAGAGCGGATCGTGGTGCGGCCGTTCTCCCGGACGGCGAGGACGCGGATTCCGTCCAGCTTCCGTTCGAAGATCCAGCCCTTCGCGAACTCGCGGCGGTCGCTGAGCGTCGCGAGCATCGGCGAGGCCGCGAGTTCCACGCCGGGAGCCGCGTCGCGGACGCGCTTCTCCAGTTCGGGCGGGAGCGTGTCGAGGAGGCCGGTCATGTGTCGTCTCGCAGCCGGTCCTTCTCGCTCACGATCGCTCCCTTCGGCCGGGGTCGCCGCTCCTGCTCCCGCTTCCCCGGCCGCCCGTCATCCGCTCAGGCCGCGGACGCCTCGTCGGCGATGGTGCGCTCCTCGCCCGTGGGGTGGGTGAGCTGGTGGACCAGGGCCGCGATCACGCCGCCGACCAGGGGCGCCACGATGAACAGCCAGAGCTGGGAGAGCGCGTCGCCACCGGCGAAGATCGCCGGGCCGAGGCTGCGCGCCGGGTTGACGGACGTACCCGTGAGCGGGATGCCGACCAGGTGGATCACCGCGAGGGCGATACCGATGGGCAGTCCGTCGAAGCCGACCACGGCCACGCGGTGGGTCACGGCGAGCACCACGAACACGAGGAGGAACGTCAGGACGACCTCGGCGAGGAACGCGCCGCCCATGTTGATGTGCACGTCGGAGCGGTCTCCGTAGCCGTTGGAGCCGAAGGCCCCGTCGGTCTTGAGGCCGGGCACCTGCTTGGCGAGCAGGAACAGCAGGGCCGCGCCGACGATGCCGCCGACGAACTGGGCGATCCAGTAGCGGACGGCGGTCGCGACGTCGATGCGGCGGGCACAGAGCATGCCCAGCGTCACGGCCGGGTTGACGTGGCAGCCGGAGATCGGGCCGAGGGCGTAGGCCAGGGCGAGCAGGGTGAAGCCGAAGGCGAGGGCGATGCCGAGGGTGCCGATGAACTGGGCTCCCAGGACCGCTGATCCGACGGCGAAGAACACCAGCAGCAACGTGCCGAGAAATTCTGAAACGAGAGCTCTCGTCTGCATCTCCTGCATCTCCACCACCTCGAAAGTACGGTCAGTTACTTGCGAGGCTCACGCGCCTGGGCGCTCGGCGCAGGGCGAGGCGGTTTGAATACCGCCACTCGGGTGAAAGGTGCCGGGTCAGGCGCCTCCCCACGCCTCCAGGAGTACGTCGACGATCGCGTCGAGGTCGGCGTCCGCCAGGTCGTCGAAGGCGCCGGAGTGGCGGGCGAGGAGCACTCCGGCGACCGAGGCGACCAGGACGTCGGCGCGCAGTCCTGGTTGGTCGCGGCCCTCGCGGGTGAAGCGGGCGCGCAGCGGCTCGACGAGCCGGGCCTGGAGGGCGGCGCGGGCGGCGTCCTGCGCGGCCTGGTCGCTCGAGGACTGGACGGCGACGCGCAGCAGCGGCACCGGGCCGCGGCGCTCCGCGCGTTCGGCGACCTCGCGCAGGCGGGGCTCGGTGAGGAGGTCGTCCGGGGCGGTGTCGCCGTGTTCGGCGCGCAGCACCTCCACGTACAGCAGCGCCTTGCTGCCGAAGTAGCGGGAGATGAGGGCCGCGTCGACGCCGGCCCGTTCGCCGATCTCGCGGATGGTCGTGCGGTCGTAGCCGCGCTCGGAGAACAGTTCGGTCGCCGCCCGCAGCAGCGCCTCGCGGCTGCGGGCGCTGCTGCGGCGCCGGTCGGGGGCCTCGCCGGTCATGTGCGGCTCGGTTCGGTGCGGGCCTCGGCGACCGCGCCCGCCGCGACGACGGAGGGGCGCGGGCGGGCGCCTGCGCGGGTGAGCGCGACGGCGATGACACCCGTGGCGAGGAAGGCGGCGCAGCCGACGAGGCCGGCGTTGCGGTAGCCGTCGTCGGTCGGGAGCACGGCGCCGAGAGGCGTGGATGCCTGCAGGACGACGGCGCTCAGCGCGCTGCCCGTCGAGTAACCGATGTACTTCACGACCTGATTGAAACTCATCGCGCTGCCGGTCTCCGCCGCGGGCACGCCGCCCACGATGAGGCCGGGCGTGACGGCGAAGGTGACGCCCACGCCAAGGCCGGCGAGCGCCATCATCGCACCGATGCCCCACAGGCTGGAGCGGGCGAGCAGGAAGCAGACGAGCGAGCCGAACGAGAGCAGGCAGCCGAGCGGCAGCATGCGACCGGGCGTCGCGGCCCGGCCCATCGCCCGCACCAGGCGCCCGGTGACGAGGCTGGCGGCGGAGAACGGCACGAGCAGCAGTCCGGTGACGACGATCGACGCGCCGAAGCCGTAGCCGCCGGACTCGGGGGTCTGCACGTACCGGGTCACCAGGGAGATCAGCAGGTACGTGCCGACGCCGCCGACCATGGTGGTCAGGTTGGCGACGAGGACGCCGCGGTCCTTGACGAGGCGGACGCGTACGAGGGGGTGCGTGGAGCGCATCGAGTGGGCGATCCATCCGCCGAGGAGGACCACCGCCGCGACCGCGAGGGCCAACAGGCGAGCGGAGAGCCAGCCCCACCGCTCCCCCTCGGCGAGCGCGAGGAGCAGCGCCGCCATGCCTCCCGCGAGCAGCAGCGCTCCGGGCACGTCCATGGGGGTGCTGGGCCGGTGCGGCGGCTTGGGCACGACGAGGAGGGCGGCGAGGAACGCGGCGGCCGCCGTGGCGAGCGCGAACCAGAATCCGGCGTACATGCCGAGGTACTCCGCGAAGAGCCCGGTGATCGGGTAGCCGAGGCCGATGCCCGCCGCGGTGGTCAGCGACAGCGTCGTCACGGCGCCGCGCGCCTTCTCGGGCGGCAGCGCGTCGCGCGCGGTGGCGATGGCCAGCGGGACGAGGCCCATGCCGACGCCCTGCAGCGCCCGGCCCGCCAGGAGGCAGGCGAATCCGACCGGCAGCGCCGCGAGCAGGCTGCCGACGAAGACGGCGGCGAGCCCGCCGAGGATGACGCGCTTGCGGTGCGGCCCGTCGCCGAGCCGTCCCATGACGGGCGTCGCGATGGCGCCGACCAGCATGGTGACCGTGAGCGCCCACTGCGCGGTGGAGACGGCGACGTGGTCCTCGGCGGCGATGGTGGGGATCAGCGGCGCGCCGAGGCTGCTGACGACGGCGACCAGCATCCCGAGGCTGACCAGCACCGGTACGAGGGCGCGGGGGTGGCGGAGCGGGGCAGGGGTCGGGGCGGGCGTCGGTATGGAGGGCTGCACGTTCATCCCGTTCATGTCATCAAGCGATGTCATCGCATGATGACACGGTGACCTGGGGTTTCCGCCCTTCGAAGCCGCTTCGGTGGTCTACGTCACATGTCGGCCGCGGGAAGTTCCACGGTGACGCGGAGGCCGCCGGAGGGGCGGGGGGTGAGGGTGAGCGTGCCGTCGTGGGCGCGGGTGATGGACTGCGCGATGGCGAGCCCGAGCCCGACACCGGCGTGGTCGCCGCGGATGCGTTCGGTGCCGCGCTGGAAGGGTTCGGTGAGGGTGGCGACGAGCTCCGGGGCCAGGATCTCGCCGGTGTTCTCGACGGTGAGCACCGCCGAGCCGGGGCGGGTGCCGGTGCTGATCCACACGGTGCCCTGCTCGGGCAGGTTGTGGACGATCGCGTTGTGCACGAGGTTCGTGGCGAGTTGCAGCAGCAGCGGCTGCGATCCCGGCGCGTGGGTGATGTCGCCGCGGGTTTCGAGGGTGACGCCGCTCTTCTCCGCGAGCGGGAGGAGCGTTTCGGCGGCTTCCTCCGCCACGAGGGAGAGGTCGACGTCCTCGCTGGTGAAGGTGCGCTGTTCGGCGCGGCTGAGCAGGAGCAGCGCCTCGGTGAGGTCGATCGCGCGGGTGTTGACGGCGCTGAGCCGGTCGATGAGTTCGCCGGTGTCGCGGTGCGGATCGGCGCGGGCCACGTCGAGGAGCGACTTGGAGACGGCGAGCGGGGTGCGCAGCTCGTGGGAGGCGTTGGCCGCGAAGCGGCGCTGTTCGGCGACGTGCGCCTCGAGCTGACCGAGCATCGAGTCGAAGGCGTCGGCGAGGTCGCGGAACTCGTCCTTGCGTCCCCGTAGCCGGATCCGGTGGGAGAGCGTCCCCTTCGCGGCCCGGTGTGTGGCGTCGGTGAGGTGGGACAGCGGGGCGAGCACCCGGCCGGCGAGCAGCCAGCCTCCCAGGAGGCCGAACACCAGCAGGCACGCCATGACGACGGCCGCCCCCGACGCGAAGTTGAGCGCGAGCTCCCTGCGGACCTGGAGTCCGCCGATGCCGGCTTTGACGTCGGGCAGGTCCCTCAGCAGAAAGAACCACACCGATGCGAGCATCAGGACACCGGCGAGCATGAGGAACCCGGCGTAGCTCAGGGTGAGTTTGAGCCGGACGCTGAGCCCGCGCTCCCTGTCCACGGCGCTATCCACGAGCCTCTCCCCCGGTCTCCGGCTGCGCCTCGATGCGGTAGCCGACGCCCGGCACCGTGGCGATGATCCAGGGTTCGCCGAGCCGCTTGCGCAGCGCGGAGACGGTGATGCGGACGGCGTTGGTGAACGGGTCGGCGTGCGCGTCCCACGCGCGTTCCAGGAGTTCCTCGGCGCTGACGACTCCGCCGTCGGCGGCCACGAGGACTTCGAGCACGGCGAACTGCTTCCTGGTCAGCGCGACGAAGCGGCCGTCCCGGTAGACCTCCCTGCGGAACGGGTCGAGGCGCACACCCGCGATCTCCCGAACGGGCGGCCTGTTGTGGGCGCGCCTGCGATCGAGCGCCCGGAGCCTGAGCACGAGTTCCTGGAGCTCGAACGGCTTGGTGAGGTAGTCGTCGGCACCGAGTTCGAACCCGGAGGCCTTGTCGTCGATGCGGTCGGCCGCGGTCAGCATGAGGATCGGCATGCCGCTGCCGGAGGCGACGATGCGTCCCGCGATCTCGTCACCGGAGGGCCCGGGGATGTCGCGGTCGAGGACGGCGATGTCGTACGTGTTGACGCTCAGCAGGTCCCAGGCGGTGTCCCCGTCCCCCGCGATGTCGGCGGCGATCGCCTCCAGGCGCAGCCCGTCGCGCACGGCCTCCGCCAGATACCGCTCGTCCTCGACAATCAGCACACGCATGCCCTTCACGTTACGAGTCGGCGCGTATCGTCGGCGTATCGAAAAGCGCAGACGCCTGGGCAACATCGCGCTGCCTTGACTGGCGGCATGACTCGAAACCAATCGGCCCACCGGCCGCGTCCGCTGCTCCTCGTCATCGGCCTCGTCGTGAGCGCGGCGGTGGTCGCCACGGTCCTCGGCCTCCGGTCGCCAAGGTCCTCGTCGGCCTCGCCACCGACGAAGGCCTGGGTAACGCCCTCGTCCACCTCGGCGCCCTCCCCCATGGAATCGCGGGAGCGCGGCGGGCAGAACGCGGTGGGCGAGGCCGACGGCGTGGTCCCCGACGGCGTGACGGTCTTCGACGACACGACCCCGGCCGTCGGCAGGCTCGACCCGGACCTGCTCAAGGCTCTCCGTCAGGCGGCGACGGACGCCTCCGGCGACGGCGTCACGTTCTCCGTGAACAGCGGCTGGCGCTCCCCCGAGTACCAGAACCGGCTGTTCAGGGAGGCGGTCGACAAGTACGGCTCCGAGGCCGAGGCCGCCCAATGGGTGGCCACCGCCGACACCTCACCGCACGTGTCCGGCGACGCGGTCGACCTCGGGCGCTCCGGGGCGACGGCGTGGCTGTCCGAGCACGGCGCCGCGTACGGGCTCTGCCAGATCTACGGCAACGAGCCCTGGCACTACGAACTGCGTACCGAGGCCGTGGATCGCGGCTGCCCGGCCCAGTACGCCGACCCCACCGAGGACCCGAGGATGCAGCAGTGACCGACAGCAAGCGTGCACGGATGACCCGGTCGATCCCGGCCCTCTCCCGTGCTCTTCTCCGTGCTCTCTCCCGGCCGGGTCCCTGGAGGCGCGGCCGGGTCATCGCGGTCCTCGCGTTGCTGCTCGGGCTGCTTCTGCTGCTGCACGCGCAGGTCACGGACCGCGGGGGCCTCGGCAGTCTGGTGGACACGTTCCTGCCGTGGTTCGGTCTCTTCGTGCCGGTGCTGCTGGCCGGGGCGCTGTGTCGGCGCTCCGCCACCGCCGTGGTGGCGGTGCTGCTGCCGGCCATGGTGTGGACGGGCCTCTTCGGCGGCGCACTCGGCGACAAGGCGCACGCGAACGACAGTGACCTCACCGTCGTCAGCCACAACGTCCGCGCCGACAACCGCGATCCGGCGGGGACGGCCCACGACCTGGTGGCCTCCGGCGCCGATGTGCTCGCGCTCGAGGAGATCACGGCGCAGGGCCGCACCACGTACGAGAAGGAGCTGGCCGAGGCGTATCCGCACCACACGGTGCAGGGGACGGTCGGGCTGTGGAGCAAGCTGCCGTTGTCGGACGTCGAGCCGGTCGACACCGCGATGGACGTCGGACCTCTGGGCGCCACCAAGTCGGCCGCCGAGAAGCTGCCCTCGAACCGGGCGCTGCGCGCCACGGTCACCACGGACCGCGGTCCGGTGGCGGTGTACGTGGCCCACCTGGGCTCCGTACGCGTCATGCCCCGCGGCGGCTTCTGGACGGAGAGCCGGGACCGCAATGCACAGGCCCTCGCCAAGGCCATCGCGGCCGAGGACAGCCAGCGGGTGGTGCTGCTCGGTGACCTCAACGGCAGCACGGACGACCGCGCGTTCGACGGCCTCACCTCGCAGTTGCGGTCGGCCCAGGAGGAGGCGGGCGACGGCTTCGGGTTCAGCTATCCGGCGGACTTCCCGGTGGTACGTATCGACCAGATCCTGGTGCGGGGCGTCACGGCGGACAGCTCCTGGGTGCTGCCCGCGACCGGCAGCGACCACCGGCCGGTGGCGGCCGGGGTCAGCTGGTAGACAACGGCGCGTGCCGGGCCCCACAACGAGCGGGGCCCGGCACATGGGTGGCCGCTTCGGAGCGGCCGTCCCGGCCTGTCGGCGCGACCCGAGGACCGGCCGGGACGGATGGCGTCGCCGCGCGGGGACCGGCGGGGACGGATCGTGACGCCGTGCGGGGGTCAGTTGCCCAGTGCGTCGATCAGCGCCTTGGTGACGTCCTCGGTGGAGGCCGTGCCGCCGACATCGCGGGTGAGGATCCCCGCTCCGGTGACCGTCTCGATCGCCTTGTTCAGGCGCGCCGCCTGGTCGGGCAGGCCGAAGTGCTCCAGCATCAGCGCCGCGCTGCCCACCGCGCCGATCGGGTTGGCCAGGCCCTGCCCCGCGATGTCGGGGGCCGAGCCGTGCACCGGCTCGAACATGCTCGGGAAGCGCCGCTCGGGGTTGAGGTTGGCGCTGGCCGCGAGGCCGAGGCTGCCGGCGAGCGCGCTGCCGAGGTCGGAGAGGATGTCGGCGTTGAGGTTCGAGGCGACGACGACGGACAGGTCCTCGGGCTTGAGCACGAACTTCGCCGACATGGCATCGACCAGCACGCTCTCCGTCTCCACGTCCGGGTACTCGGCGGCCACCCGCTTGAAGACGTCGTCCCACAGCACCATCCCGTACTGCTGGGCATTGGACTTGGTGACCGAGGAGACCTTGCGGCGACTGCGGGTGCGGGCCAGGTCGAAGGCAAAGCGGATGATGCGCTCGCAGCCCACCTCCGTGAACAGGGAGGACTGGACGGCCACTTCGCCGCCGGGGCCGCGCCCGGAGAGGTTGCGGCCGCCGAGACCCGCGTACTCGCCCTCGCTGTTCTCGCGGACGACGACCCAGTCGAGTTCGGTGTCGTCGGCCTTGCGCAGTGGGCTGACCACGCCGGGCAGGAAGTGCACGGGCCGGACGTTGGCCCACTGGTCGAAGTTCTGGCAGATCTTCAGGCGCAGGCCCCACAGGCTGACGTCGTCGGGGACGCTGGGCCAGCCGACCGCACCGAAGTAGATGGCGTCGAAGTCCTTGAGCCGGTCGAGGCCGTCGTCGGCCATCATCTTGCCCGTACGGGCGTAGTACTCGCAGCCCCAGTCGAACTCCTGCCAGTCGAAGGCGAAGGCCTCCTCGGAGCCGGCGGCGAGGGCGTCGAGGACGGCGCGCCCCGCCGCGACGACCTCGGTGCCGACGCCGTCGGCGGGAATGGCGGCGATGCGGAAGGTGCGGAGTTCGGACACGAGGGCCTCCAGCGGTACGGGAAACGCCCGTGCTCAAGGGAGTGCTCAAGAGCGCCTGGCCGGGCGGCGGTTGGTGTGTTCCCGAGTCAACAGGCCGGTTCGCGGGGCGTCCAAGACATGCTTCCGATGCGACACATAGGCGCGGCTGATAGGTGCCGTGTTCGGTCCGGGGGTGTTACGTCGACGGGGTCCGCGCGCGGCGTTCCGCCAGCGAGCGGGTCAGCTCCAGGAAGGCGCGCGCCCCGGGTGTCAGGTGCGCGGGCAGGCTGATCATCGCGACGTGCAGATGCGCGGTCGGTACGAGTGAGGCGACCGCGAGGCCGCAGCGGCGGGCGAGCCGGGTCCAGGCCGCGGGCAGCACGGCGACACCCACGCCGGTGAGCACCAGCGGGAGTATGGACGTGCGGTGGTCGACGACGGCGACGATCTCGGTGTCCCCGCCGCGGGCGGTGATGTCGTCGACGATGCTGCGCATCAGGCTGCCGGTCCGGGAAGCGATCAGCTTGTGCCCGGCCAGGTCCTGGGGGTGCAGCACGGCGCCGTCGACGAAGGGTCCGTCGGCCGCGCCCACGACGACGAACGGCTGCTCCTCCACCGGCAGCATGTCGATGCCGGGCGCGGTCACCGGCTTGTCGGCGCCGAGCAGCCCCAGTTCGCAGGCGCCGCTGCGGACCAGTTCGACGGTCTCCTCGGGGGTGAAGGCGGCGCGGGTGCTGATCGTGACGTCCGGGTGCAGTTGGGCGAACCGGTGGATCAGCGTGGCCATGGGCTCGATGCCGGGTGAGGGCATGGTGGCCACTTCCACGGTGCCGCTGCCGAGTCCGGTCAGGGCGGCGGCCCGTTCGCGTACGGCGGCGAGGTCGCGCAGGACGCGGCGGCTCGGCTCCAGGAGTTCGGCGCCAGCCTCGCTCAGGACGACGCCGCGGCCCATCCGGTGGAAGAGCGAGACGCCGAGGTCAGCCTCCAGGTTGGCCATCGCCTGCGACAACGACGGCTGCGCCACGTGGAGCGCGGCGGCGGCCTTGCTGAAGCCGCCGTGCTCCACGATGGCGAGAAAGTACTGCAGTTGCCGCGCGTCCATCCTGCCTCCTCCACCTGCTGCCATAAGGGCAACCTATCGACAGGTCGACATGGCGCTTGCGCGGGGAGGGGCGGGACGGGCGGCCGCGGCTCAGGCCGGTGGGACGGGCGCCGGGACGGCCTTCTGCGGGGGCACCGTCGCGATCGCGGCCGGCGCCGCGGGCAGCGCCTCGACCTCCTCGCCCGTCAGGACCCGCCGCGCCCGCTCCAGGTCCAGCGCGTCCTCCCAACGGGCGACGACGAGGGTGGCCACGGCGTTTCCGCAGAAGTTGACCAGGGCCCGGCACTCGGACATGAACTTGTCGATGCCGAAGATCAGCATGATGCCCGCGACGGGCACATGTCCCACGGTCGACAACGTCGCGGTCAGTGCGATGAATCCGCCGCCCGCGACCCCGGCCGCACCCTTCGAGGTCAGCAACATGACGGCCAGCAGGCCGAGTTGCTGGCCGAGGGAGAGCGTGGTGTCGGTGGCCTGGGCGATGTACAGCGTGGCGAGGGACAGATAGATCGCGGCGCCGTCGAGGTTGAAGCTGTAGCCGGTCGGCACCACCAGGCCGACCGTCGACCGGTCGACGCCCATGAACTGCAGCTTGCGCATCAGCCCCGGCAGCGCGGGCTCGGCCGTCGAGGTGCCGAGGACGAGCAGCAGCTCTTCCTTGAAGTGGCGCAGGAGTTGGAAGAGGTTCAGCTTCACGTACAGGGACAGGACGGCGCCGAGGACCACGACGACGAACACGATGGACGTGACGTAGAACAGCAGGATCAGCGAGCCGAGGCTGGCCAGTGTGGACAGGCCGAACTTGCCGATCGCGAAGGCCATCGCACCGAAGGCGCCCACCGGGGCCGCCTTCATCACGAACGACAGGACCTTGAAGACCACCTCGGTGAGGCGGTTGACGGACGCGATGATCGGTTCGCCGACCGGGCCGACCATCTTCAGGGCGATCCCGAAGATCACGGCGAGGAAGATGACCTGGAGGATGTCACCTTCGACGAACGCGCCGAAGAAGCTGTCCGGGACGAGGTGGGTGAGGAACTCCCACCAGTGCTGGGCCTCGCCCTGCTCGACGTACTGGCTCGCCTCGCCCGAGGTGTGCAGGCCGCCGACGTCCGCGTGCACGCCGTCGCCGAGGGGGAACAGGTTGATGGCGAGGAGCCCGAAGCCGAGCGCCACAATCGTGCCGACCTGGAAGTAGACAAGCGCCTTGACGCCCGTGCGACCCACCTTCTTGAGGTCGGCCACGCCCGCGATGCCGCCGATGATGGTCAGGAAGACGATCGGGCCGATCAGCATCTTCATCGCCGTGACGAAGGTGGTGCCGACCGGTTCCATCGCCGTGCCCAGGTCGGGCCACCGCCAGCCGAGCACGATGCCGACGACGATCGCCACCAACACCTGCACATACAGCTGCCGGTACCACGGTTTGGCCTTCACCTCGGGGGTGGCGCCTGCGGCGGCGTCCGGGGCGTGCGTCATTGCAACCTCCATCCGGGCACGGCTGGGAACTGCGGCACCGGGCCCGTCCGGCGCCGCCCCAACTACCGCGTCAGTGAAGCGGTTTGCGTGCGCGGAGGTCCACGACCAAAAATCGATGCCCCGGATAGGTGGCGCCTATGACCCCGGCGGCGGCCTGTTGACTGCCTCGGCGACAGGTCAGCCCGTTGCCTGCCCCGGCGGCAGCTGCACCGTCATGATCAGCCGGCAGGTTTCCTCGCCCGCGCCCCGGTAGGTGTGTGCGGCGTCCCCGTCGAAGGTGGCGGTCTGGCCGGCCGCCACGGGGTGTTCGGTGCCGTCGACGACGAGAGTCATACGGCCGCTGGTGACACTCACCGTCTCGATGACGCCGGCCTGGTGGGGGTGGCTGGGATACTCCTCGCCCGGTTCGAGGCGCCAGCGCCACACCTCGACGGGGGCCGGGCCCGTGGTCGTCAGCATCAGCCGGGCCTCCCCACCCCGCTCCCCCGCCCACAGCGGCATGACCTGGTCCGAGGACACGACGCGCACGCGCCCTTCGGTCGGGCCCTCCATCAGGGCCGACACCGAGACACCGAGGGTGTCGGCGAGCCGGACCAGGGTGGCGAAGTTCGGATTGCCCTGCGCCTTCTCCAGGCCGACCAGGGCACCCTTGCTGACCTTGGCGCGGCGGCCGAGCTCGTCCAGGGAGAGGCCCGCGCGGGTGCGGGCCGTCCTGACGTTGTGCGCGAGCGTGCGCAGGGCTGCCTCTGTCTCGGTCACCAGACCACCTTCCGCTTCACCACCGACTGGCCAGTGGAATGTACCGCGCGGTCGTTCGGTTGACACATCACGGTCGGTTCATTGTACGGTTTGGTCGTTCCGCTGAAGCACGAAGATGGCAAGGATGAGGTTCGTGATCGCTCTGCTGCTGGCCCTGGGCAGCTCTCTCGCCTATGGATGCGCCGACTTCCTCGGTGGTCTCGGCGCCCGGAAGGCCCATGTGCTGCGCACCGTGATGGTCGCGGCGCCCGCCAGCCTCGCGGTCGAGCTGCTGCTGTGGCCGTTCCTCGGCGCCTCGTTCAGTTCCGCCACCGTGGGGTGGGGCGTGGCCTCCGGTGTCGCGTCGGCCGCCGCGTTCGCGATGCTCTACAAGACCCTCGCCATCGGGCCCATGAACGTGCTGTCCCCTGTGACGGCACTGGTGTCCGCCGCGTTGCCGGTCACCGTGGGTCTGCTGCAGGGCGAGCACCTCGCCGCGGCGGGGCTCGTCGGGCTGCCGCTCGCGCTCGTCGCCGTGGTCCTGGTCAGTGCCGGGAGCGGCGCGGGCTCGTCCCGTCCCTCGCGCACGGCGCTGCTGCTCGCCTTCGGTGCGGGCGCGACCATCGCGCTGCAGCTGGTCTGTCTGCACCAGGCGCCGTCGGACAGTGGCGTGGCGCCGCTGATCGTCGGCAGGGCGGTGTCGTCGGCCGTCACGCTCGGCGCGGCCGCGGTGCTGCACCGACGGCTCGGCGCGGAGAAGCCCGCGTACGGAATCTCGGCGGCCGCGGGTGTGCTCGACTCGATAGCCAACCTGCTGTTCCTGCTGGCCGCGCGCAGCGGGGACCTCACGGTCGTCGCCGTGATCACCGCCCTCTACCCGGCCGGTACGGTGCTGCTCGCGCGCGGTGTGCTGGCTGAGCGGATCCACCGGGGGCAGCTGGTCGGCCTGGGCACGGCCGCCGTCGCCGTCAGCCTCCTCGCCCTCACCTGACCCCTCCGAACCCGTCGCACCCCTCGCACTCCCCCAGATACGGAGCCTCCGATGCCCGCCTTCCACCTCACCCCCGCCGTCGCCGACGCCTTCCCCGACACCCTGATCGCCGTCGTCACGGCCACCGGTCTGCGCGGGCGCGAGCCCTGGCCGGAGACCGTCACCGCGCTCGGCGACCTGGAGCGCGAGCTCGCCGACGGCTCCTGGCAGCCCGCCGACGAGTCCGACCCCCGCATCGAGGCGTGGCACACCGCGTACCGCTCCTTCGGCACCAACCCGCGCCGCATCCGGCCCAGCGTCGACGCGCTCGGCCGCCGCATGGCGAAGAAGGGCGCGCTGCCGCGCATCAACCCGGCGGTCGACACCTACAACGCCGTCTCCGTACGGCACGGCCTGCCCGCCGGAGCCTTCGACCTGGACCACGTCACCGGTGACGTGGTGGAGATCCGCTACGCGGACGGAACCGAGGAGTTCACTCCGCTCGGCGAACCCGACACCGTCGAGAACCCCAAGCCCGGCGAGATCATCTACGCCGACTCCACCGGCGTACTGACCCGGCACTGGAACCACCGCGACGCGCACCGCACCTGTGTCACCGAGGACTCGACCCGCGTCGCGTTCCTCATGGAGACCGTCCGGGCGGACCGGGACGGACATCTGCTGAAGGGCGCGTCAGAGGAACTGCGTGACCTGCTCGCCGCGCACGCCGAGCAGGTCACGGTGGAGTACGTCGCCGGGGCTCAGGCCGAGTAGGCCACCCGGAAACCGGTGTTGCCCGATGTGCTGTCCGCCGTGTTGGAGGTGCGGGCGGCCACGCGGTAGCGGTTGCAGTACGAGTGGTGGCAGAGGTACGAGCCGCCGCGCATGACGCGGGTGTTCGGGTCTCCGCCCTGCTCCCACAGGTCGGCGTTCCACTCCCACACGTTGCCGGCGACGTTGTGGAGGCCGTAGCCGTTGGGCTGGAAGGCGTGGACGGGGGCCGTGCCCGCGTAGCCGTCCTCCTCCGTGTTCTTGGTGGGGAAGGTGCCCTGCCAGATGTTGCACATGTGCTCGCCGCCCGGGGTCAGCTCGTCGCCCCAGGCATAGCGGGCCTGGTCGAGGCCGCCGCGCGCCGCGTACTCCCACTCGGCCTCGGTGGGCAGCCGGCCACCCGCCCACTTCGCGTAGGCGGCGGCGTCGGACCAGCCGACGTGGGTGACGGGGTGGTCCCAGAGGCCTTCGAGGTCGCTGCCGGGGCCTTCCGGGGTGCGCCAGGTCGCGCCCTCCACCCCGCACCACCACGGGGTGGCGTCGGGGCGCGGCGAGATCTTGCGCAGGTGGCCGGGCAGGAACTTCGCGAACACGTAGCTCCAGCCGAAGCGTTCGGCCTCGGTGCGGTGCCCGGTCGCCTCGACGAACGCGGCGAATCGGGCGGTGGTGACGGCGTACGCGTCGATCGCGAAGGCCTTCACATGTACCTCGCGCACCGGGCCTTCCGCATCCCCGGGGTTCGCGTCGGAGTCCTCGCTGCCCATGCGGAAGGTGCCGCCGGGCAGGTCGACGCGGGTGTCGTAGGCCGGTTCGTCGCGGGGCGTGAGCGTGAGGGTGACCGGTCCCGTGCCGGTGACCTCCGGGCCGCCCTCGCGGGAGGGCGCGCAGCAGGAGGGGGCCGGGTCGGGAGTGCAGCCGCTCATTACGCCACACCCTCCGACTCGAACGCGGACAGCGTCGTGTCGTAGTCGGTCGGCACGTCGTACATCGGTGTCATCCAGTGGTAGAAGTTGTCGCCGCGGTCGCGCAGCAGGTGGTACAGGCGGTGCATCAACTGCGTGCGCACCTCGCGCAGTTCGGGGTGCCCGTAGCGGTTCTGCAGCTCGTCAGGGTCGGCTTCGAGGTCGTACAGCTCGTTGTGGGACTCGGGGTTCACGACGAGCTTGTAGCGGCGGGTGCGCAGCATGCGCTGAGGGTACGGGAAGTGGTGGCCGTGGTACTCGGCGAGGTGGTGTTCGTCCCACTCGGGGTGCTCGCCGTGAGCCAGAGGCAGCAGGCTGCGGCTGTCGACGGCGGGCGAGGCATCGGCGCCCGCGAGCTCCAAAATCGTCGCCGTGTAGTCGGTCAGGGAGACGAACTCGTCACGGACCTGGCCCGACTCGCCGCCGGGGACGCGGAGCAGTCCGGGGATCCGGTAGATGTCCTCGTACATGGCGGGGCCCTTGTCGTGCAGCCGGTGGGCGCCGGTGAACTCGCCGTGGTCGGCGGTGAAGCAGACGGCGGTGCGCTCGTCGAGGCCGAGGTCGCGCACGGCCTGCATGATGCGGCCGATCTGCTCGTCGATGAGTGTCACGTAGCCCCAGTAGGCGGATATGAGCTTGCGGCTGTCCTCCAGCGGCATGGTGTCGAAGGCCCACAGCTGGCTGTAGTTGCTCTGCACCGGCGGCTTGTTCGCGAACGTCTCGGCCATGGAGGCGGGCAGTTCGACGAGTTCCGGGTCGTACATGTCGAAGTACTCGTTCGGCAGGATGTACGGCAGGTGGGGGCCGAAGAAGTGGGTGGCGAGGAAGAACGGGTTGCCCTCGCCGCCGTTCTCGTCCTGCGCGAACCGTTCGAGCATCTCGATGGTGCGGGTGGCGAGGTAGTACTCGAAGGTGGCTTCGACTGGTTGGTGGAGGCGGGCGGCGAGGAGGTTGCCGGGGCTGCCGTTGGGGGTGGTGCCGCGCATCCGGTCGCTGATCGCGTACTCGGGCAGGCCCCGCTCCTTGAGGTAGTCGAGGTAGTCGGGGTGGTCGACGGGGTTGTGCCAGCCCTCGAGGTTCGGGCCCTCGAAGCCGTAGTCGGCGGCGGTGCGCTTGACGCCGCCGTGCCACTTGCCCATCAGGCCCAGGTTGTAGCCGTCGCCCTTGAGCTGCTCGGCGAAGGTGAACTGGCCGTCGGCGAGGTCCTCCAAGTACCCGACGTTTCGCTCGTAGTTGGCGAGCAGCTTGTGCCGGAAGGGGGCGGCACCGGTGAGCAGGCTGGCGCGGGCCGGGGTGCAGATCGCGGTGGGTGTGTAGCAGCTGTCGAAACGGGTGCCCTCGGCGGCGATCCGGTCGAGGTTCGGGGTGCGCACGTGCGGGTTGCCGTAGGCACCGAGGGTGTCGACCCGGTGCTGGTCGGTCATCAGGAAGAGCATGTTGTGGCGCACGGCGGTGCCTTTCGGATCGTACGAGGGGGGTGGTTCGGTTCAGGACAGGTGCTACGAGGCGTGGGTGGCGGTGTCCACCCGGGGTGCCACCGCCTCCGCCGTCGCGTACCCCGCGAGCAGTGGTGACTCGTGGAAGACGAGGGCGAGCGCGCCGAGCGCTCCGGATCGCTCGCCGAGCGCGGCCGGGACGAGTTCCACGCTGCGGTGGACGCGGGTGGCGGTGTACCGGCGGAAGGCTTCTTCGACGCGTCCGAGGAAGACCGGGCCGAGCTCGGCGACCTCGCCGCCGAGCACGATGCGGCGGGGGTTGGCGGTGCTGGACGCGGCGGCGAGCGCACGTCCGACGGCGAGCGCCGCACGATCGACGACCGCGCGCTCGGTGTCGGCTCCGGCCGCGAACGCCTCCGTGAAGCGTTCCCAGCTGCGCCGCCCGGCCGCCCGCAGCAGCGCGGGCACGGCGGCGACCTGCTCCAGGCAGCCGTGCCCGCCGCACCAGCAGCGCGGCCCTTCGACGTCGACGCTGATGTGTCCGAGTTCGCCCGCCGCGCCCTGCGCGCCACGGAACAGCAGGCCACCGGCGACGAGCCCGCCGCCGATGCCGTACGAGAGCGTGAGGTGCAGGGCGTCGCCCGCGCCGCGGGCCGCGCCCCAGATGGCCTCGCCGAGCGCCGCGAGCCGTGTGTTGTTGTCGGCGAGCACCGGCACATCGAGCGCTTCGGAGACGGCGTCGGCGACGGCCTGCCGCCGGTCCGTGGTGTCTCCGGGGCCCGGTGTGCCGATGCCGACACCGCCGAGTCCGGCGAGGTCGATGCCTTCGCGGGCGGCGAGGTCGCGCAGCAACTCCAGTGCGGCGCCCGCCTGTTCACGGGCTCCGGAGCGCTGCGCGTGATGGGTGCCGGCGAAGGCGGTGACCTCGTGCGCCGCGTTGGCGATCGCGACCGTGATGCGCTCGCGGCCCACCTCGATGCCCACCGCCTGGGCGGAGCGCGGATTGAGCGTGAGCCGGTGCACCGGGCGGCCGCGGCCGGAGGGCGGGCCCGCGGGCTCCTCGGTCACGACACCGTCGGCGAGCAGCTGCCCGACGATGCCGGAGAGCGTGGTGCGTGAAAGGCCCGTGGCGGTGGCCACATCGGCCCTGCTGCTGGGGCCCTGCCTGCGCAGCACCTGGAGGACCCGCTCCACGTTCCCGTACCGCAACTGGCGCAGCACGGTGGGGTTCCCGGTGGGGTGTTTGACCACTGCCATGGGTCGGATACTCCCCCGCGTCCCGCATTTACGTCAAGACTCCCGACAGAAATCAAAACTGCTGGTCCGAACCCCCTTGATTTTCGTCGGAGTGTTGACGCTAATGATGCGGAGCCGACCAGCAAGGGAGCTCGTCATGCCTGCCGTCACCAGGACCTCGGTGTCCGACGCACCGAGCGCGGACGTCCGTTCACGCCGCACGCTTCTGCTCTATCTCTGCGGCGCCTTCGGCGGTCTGCTGTCCGGGTACGACATGGGGATCGTGGCGGGCGCCCAGCTGTTCCTCACCCGCGACCTGGGCCTGAGCGCCTGGATGCAGGGCGCGTTCGTCAGCTCGCTGATGATCGGCGCCATCGCCGGCTGCTTCGCGGCGGGGCCCGCCACCGACCGCTGGGGGCGCCGCCCGGTCATGCTCTGCACGGCCGTCGTCTTCGGCGCGGGTGCGCTCGGCATGGCGGTGGCCACGGGGCCCTGGTCACTCATCGCGTTCCGGGTCATCACGGGTGTGGCCGTCGGCCTGTCCTCGTCCGTGATCCCCAGCTATCTCTCCGAGCTGGCCCCGACCGCCATCCGCGGCCGGGTGTCGACGCTCAACCAGATGATGATCGCGGTCGGCATCTTCGTGTCGTACCTCATCTCCTACCTGCTGTCCGACGCGGGCGCCTGGCGCTGGATGCTCGGGCTCGCGCTCGTCCCCGCCGCCGTGCTGTTCGCGGGGATGTGGACGCAGCCGGAGACCCCGCGCTGGCTCGTCGCGCACGGCCGCGAGGACGAGGCCCGCACGGTACTGCTGCGCCTGCACACCGAGGAGGAGGCCGACGCCGAGCTCGCGGACATCCGCGCCGCCGCGCACGGCGGGCACGAACGCCGGGGCCGCCTGCGGGAGTTGTTCGCCGACCGCCGGGTGCGGCGCGGTCTGTGCATCGCCGTCGCGATGGCGGTGATCCAGCAGATCATCGGCTCCAACACGATCGTCTTCTACGCGCCGACGATCCTGAAGGCGGCCGGTTTCGGGGACTCCGCGGCGCTGCTCAACAGCGTCGGGCTCGGCGTCCTCTCGATCGTCACGACATTCGTGACCGGACGCCTGGTGGACCGGGTCGGCCGCAAGCCGTTGCTGCTCACCGGGCTCGTCCTGATGGTCGTCAGCATGAGCACGCTGTGCGCGGTGTTCTCGCTCGGTCTGCTGCACCAGACGCTCGGCCAGGTCGCGGCCGTCGCGAGCCTCGCCGTCTTCAAGGTGGCGTACTCGTTGAGCTGGGCGCCGCTGCTGTGGGTGATGCTGCCGGAGCTGTTCCCGCTGCGGGTGCGCAGCGTCGGCGTGAGTGTCGGCTCGGGCACGAACTGGGCCGCCAACTTCGCCGTCTCGCTGGTCTTCCCGGTGCTGCTGACGGCCGGGGCGGGCATCGCCTTCGCGCTCTTCGCGGGGATCTGCGTCCTCGCGTTCGCGTTCACGGCGGTGTTCGTCCGGGAGACGGCGGGCCGGTCCCTGGAGACGCTGGAGCGCGCGGCGGCCTGACCCGTCACGTCACATGCGCGCCTGTACGAGCGCGTGGGCGCCGCTGACCCGCCACTTCTGGTGCGGTTCGGCGGCGTCCAGTGCGCCCCGGACGGACGCCTCCAGGCCGACGATCACGTCGCACTTGAGCGTGCGGAGCGCGACGACGGGGGTGGGCCAGTACGCGACGCGTTCGGCGAACGACGCCGTGGGCTCCCACAGTCGGTCCCCCACCAGGCGCCGGTAGTTGAGGTCTCCCTTGAGCACGGTGAGCGTCGTCGCCGCGAACTCGGCGCGCAGGTCGTCGGGCATGTCGGCGTACGGCAGCGGCGCGCAGGAGAAGGGGTGGGCGCGGACCACGAGCCGCCCGTCCCCCATCGCCTCCCAGATCCGCCCGCCGGCCTCGGCCGCCGCGCCGCCCGCCCGGGTAAGCCGCCGCACGCAGTCGACGACGTCGGCGGTCATCGCGTCGGACACGTAGTACGGGTACGGCTTGACCTGCACGATCACGCGTGCGGCGCGCCCGCTGTGCAGCAGGTGGTCGACGAGCAGCAGGTCGGCGAGGAGTTCGCGCCCGGCATTGTCCGCCACCAGGCTCACCGTGGCGCCACCGCCCTGCGGCAGTGCGGCCCAGAACGCGTCGGAGTCGTCGGCGACGAGTTGCGTGTCCGCGCCCGGTTCGTCGCCGTCGGCGGTGACGCGGAAGCCGAGGTCGGCGCGGTTTCCCCAGAGTGCCCCAAGCAGCAGTCCGCGCTCCCGCTCCGCCACGGACACCTCGGCCAGACGGTCGACCGCGCCCAGTTCGGCGTCGGTCTCGGGGGTGTCGAGCTCGGCCTGCTTGAACGGCCGGAACGGATCGACGCCCTGCCAGGGCCCTTGCGCGAAGTATCCGACGGCGCCGAGGAGTTGACGGTAAAAATAGCTCTCCGCCCACAGGAACGGCGCGTCGAACCACGACGCCCCGAACCATTCGCTCCCCCACGCGTCCCAGCGCTCCCGGTCGGGCGCCCCGTCACCCAGCGGCTCGATCACACCGTCCGCCGTGTTCCGCAGGAGGGCGTCGAGGGCACGGTGCTGCTCGGGTCCGTACGGGAACGCGGCACGCACCTTCTCGATGAGCGCGGGGTGCCGCTCGACGAGGACGCCCCGGGCGAAGGAGCCGGGGACGTTGCCGTGGATGACGGGAGCGGTCGGGGTGTCGGGCATCGGTGGCGGGCTCCTCCGAGGTGGGACGGGCTTTTTAGCCCCTGCGGGCCTTCCGACCCTAGCCGTAGTGGACGAGGGTCGTGGGCACCACGGCGCGCCGTGCGGCGGCCGGGGTGGCGCCCTGTCCGCCGCCCGCCGCCGCGCGCTCGCCGAGCCGCGAGACGAGCAACCGGCCCGCCTCCTTGCCGAGTTCGTCGCTGTCGTACGCGGCGATGGTCAGCGGCAGGCCGAGGACGTCGGCGAGTTCGAAGTCGTCGAAACCCGCGAGCGCGGTGGGGGCTCCGGCGGCCCTGATGGCGCGGAAGGCGCCGATGGTGTTGCGGTTGTTGGAGCAGAACAGCGCGGTCGGTGGCTCGGGAAGGGCCAGCAGCTCGGCGGCGGCACGTGTCGCCTCGGCCGTCTGCTGCTGCCCGAGGCGTACGTGGTCCGGCTCCCGCTCGATGCCCGCCTCGGCGAGGGCATCAGTGAAGCCGCGCAGGCGTTCCGTTCCCGTGTAGACGGCGGGTGGCGAGCCGAGGAAGCCGATGCGGCGGTGCCCGGCGTCGAGGAGTTTGCGGGTGACGGACCGGGCTCCGCCGTGGTCGTCGACGAGGACGCAGTCTGCGTCGAAGCCGTTCGGGGGGCGGCTCGCGACGACGACGGGCACGCCACCGGCCGCGGCGGCGGCGAGGTGGCGCTGGTCGTCGTCGGCGGGCACGACGATGATGCCGTCGACGCGGCGGGCGACCAGGTCCTCGACGAGGCCGCGTTCGCTGTCGAGGTCGTGTCCCGTGTTGCCGATGACGGTCTTCAGGCCGTGCCCGCCGACGACGGCGTCGACGCCGAGGGCGAGCCGGGAGTAGAAGGGATTGGCGAGGTTGGTGACGACGAGTCCGACGAGCCCGGTGCCGCTGCCCAGGCGCAGGCTGCGCGCCATCTCGTTGCGCCGGTAGCCGAGTTCGGCTGCCGCGGCGCGGACCCGCTCCGCGGTGGCGGGCAGCACCTTGGGGTCGTCGCGCAGCACGCGCGAGACCGTCATGGCGCTGACCCGCGCCCGCTGCGCGACGTCCCGCACCGTCGGATGCGGGTCCTTGGCGGCGCCGGCGCCGGACGTGCCCAATGTCTCCCCCTTGCCGGTCCTGGTGGCCGCTACCGACCCGGCCCTGTGCGGTTCGTGTTCCGGGCGGCGACCGCGCGCGCCGCGCCCAGCAGCGCCGCGTCGCCGGCGAGGGCGGCGGGGGCGGCGGGGCGCATCGCACGAGTATGCCGCGTGGCAGGCGGCCCGCTCACGTCGGCCGCCTCGGGTGGCCAGCCGCCCTTGGCCAGGCCCGTGTGCAGCGCCGGTGCGACCAGGTCCCAGGAGCGTGCCATCGACCCTCCGACGACGAGTGCGGTCGCCTCGAACGCGGCGAGGCGCGGGCCGAGGGCGGCGCCGAGTATCCCGAACGCCTCGTCCAGGACGCGGCGGGCAAGTCGCTCCCCGGCGCGGGCCCGTTCGGCGATGTCGCGCACGTCGACGCCCTGTTCGCCGTACCGGGCCACCAGGGCGCGGCGGGACACGGACTCCTCCAGTGGTCTGCCGTCGACGGTCGTCAGGTCCATGCGGCCCTCGGGCGGAACTCCGGGGCCCCGGTCGAGGATGCGGCCGTCGCCGAGAAAGGCGGAGCCGACCCCCGTGCCGAGGGTGATGCCCACGACGCGGGCGTGTCCGGTGGCGGCTCCCACCGCGCACTCCCCCAGCAGGAACGCGTGCGCGTCGTTGAGGAAGACCATTCCGCCCGGCCGCTTGGCCATGCCGTCGAGCAGCGCGGCCCGTACGTCCACCCCGTAGAGCGCCTCGAACTTGCCGACGTCCGCGAAGAGTCCGATGCCGCGCGCGTAGTCGAAGGGGCCGGGCAGGGCCACGCCCCAGGTGGTTCCCGCGGGGGTGTCCAGCGCGTCGGCGCAACGGCACACCGCGCCGAGGATGTCCTCGGCGCGGGCGCCCGGGTCGAGCGGCCGGTGGGTGCGCCGCTCGACCCTGCCGTCGGCCGGGTCGACGAGGCCCGCGGTGACATGGGTGCCGCCGACCTCGATGACCGGGATCACCGGACGAGCGCCTTCACGACCCGCACAGGACCTCCGTCGGCCGCGCGCAGCCGGTACCGGCCGACGGCCGCGGGCACGGTGAGTGTCTCCGCGTAGGACAAGGCGTGGGTGTCACCTGCTTCGGTGTGCAGGGTGACACCGTCGCCGTCCACCACGTTCAGTACGTGGAAGCGCCCTGCGGTGTCGTCCTGGGCCTCGGCGCCCGCGTCGAGCGCGTACCTCCTCACCTCGTAGAACATCTCGTCGAGCGCGCCGATGACCTCCTCGCGCCAGCCGTCCCCCTCGCGCAGGGTGCGCGGTCGCTGTACGAGGTCGCGGGCGACGGCCTCGCCGCGCCGTGTGGTGTCCAGGTTGGCGAAGCCGTGCTCGTACGGCAGGGGGCGGGGGTTGCCGTCGGCGTCGGGCCTGAGCCAGTCGTAGAAGCGCAGGCTGTACAGGTACGGGGTGGCGCTGATCTCCAGGACCAGATTGCCGGCGCCGCTGGCGTGCGGGGTGCCGGCCGGGATGAGGAACAGCTGCCCCTGTTCGGCGGGGAAGGCGTGGACGTGGTCCTCGACCTCCATGGGTGTGCCCTGGGCCGCTGCCGCCTCGACCTGCTTGCGGAAGGCGACGACGTCGGCGTCCTCGCGCAGGCCGAGGAAGACCTTGGTGTCGGGGCTGCCGATGGACATGTAGTACGTCTCGTGCTGGGTGTAGGACCAGCCGAACTTCTCGCGCATGTACGTCTCTTGGGGGTGGCAGTGCAGCGAGAGGTTGCCGCCCCCGACGGTGTCGAGGTAGTCGAAGCGGATGGGGAACGAGGTGCCGAAGCGGGCGTGTGGCTCCTCGCCGAGGACGCTGTCCGGCTCCAGTGCGCACATCAGCTGGAACGGCACCTCGACCTGCGCCTCGGGGCCGGTTCCGACGAGGATGCCCGCCTCGGGTGCGATGAGTTCGTAGCCGAGCGCCGTGTTGCGGGATCCGGGGTTGAAACCGAGTTCGTTCTGCGCCCAATGCCCGCCCCAGGGCGTCGAGTTGAAAAAGGGGCGGGTGCGCACCGGTTGGCGGGCCAGGGCGGCGCAGGTGGCGCGCAGGCCGGGGCCGTCGAGCCAGGTCGGGTTGCCGGGGTCCTGGAGGTCGAGCCAGCCGTCGATGCGGGGGGCGAGGGTGTCGCGGTGCCGGTCGAGCATGGGCCAGTCGGTGTAGAACAGCCGCCGCGGGTCCGGCTTCTCGCCCGGGAGGCCGAGGTTCGTGCCCGGGGTGCCCGCGACCGTGGCCGCTTCCGCGTGCCGCTTGGGTACGTCGGCGTACCAGAGCAGGTCGTGTGCGACGAGGGCGGCGCCCGGCCCGTACACGACGAGGAGTCCCTCGGCGGGGGCCTCGGGTGTGGGCACCGTGTCGAAGAGGTCGTCGAGCGGGTTCTCGGCGAGGTTGCGGAAGTAGGGGTCGTCCGCGCCCTCCGGGTGGCCGACGCGGGCGCGGATCTCGGCGGGTGGCGCGTAGTGGTCCCGTACGTCGAGCAGTGTCGCGCCCGACAGGTGTGCGGCGAGCGCGTCCCAGTCGACGGACGGCGGCCCGTCGATCGCCAATACCGCCGGTGTTGACGGGAGTTGAGCCACCACCTGCTCCCAGCCGGCGGCGAGGACGGCGTCGGGAGCGGGGGCGTAACGCGGGTCGTGCCGGTACACAGAGTCTCCTTTACGCAGAGGTGCGCCGTGTCGGCGTCACCAACGCCGTCAACGTCGGAAGAGCACCGCGATGGTGCCGAAGGCGGGGACGTCAACGGTGACCTCGCCGTCCTCCAGGGAGAGTTCGTCTCCTGCCCGGCCGTGATAGTCCGCGATCCGCGCCGACGCGACGGGGAAGAGCGCGCGCACCGGGCAGGCCACGGGTTCCTCGGCGAAGGACTGGAGGCGCAGCAGCACGGCTCCTTCGGCGTCCGGTGTGGTGGCGCCGACGAGTCGTACGCGCGGGTCGCCGACGCTCGCGAAGGCCAACCGGTCGGCTGCGTCCGCGCTGACGGCCCCGCGGGCCCGCACCGCGTGCAGCGGACGCGAGGTGCCGGCGGCGGTGCGCGGGCCGAGTCCCGCGACGTCGGCGCCGGTGGCGCAGGAGAGCGAGTACCGGAAGGTGAACTCGAAGGCCTGCTCGCTGGGGAAGTTGGTGTCCCACAGGTTGTTGTGGATCCACGAGTAGACGGTGGCGGGCTCGTCGTGGTTCATCGTCTTCGGGAACGGTGCGTACGGCAGCGCGATGTTGCCGAACTGGACGAGCGGCGCGTCCTGCGTCGCCCAGCCGACGGCGAGGCCGTCTTCCTGGAGCGTGATCCAGCGGCGCACGGCCCGCATGTGCAGGGCGGAGCCGGGAACCACGGGGAGGTCGGTGCCGGTCGCGCCGCCCGAGGCCTCCATCCGCACGGTGGGTGTCTCGAAGGCGAAGGGGAACGCGAAGTAGGCGCTCTCCTTGCCGAGGGTGGCGTCCTTGTCGACCTGGTTCTCGATGTCGAGGCGGCCGATGCCGTGCGGCAGGGTGAGCGTGGTGCGTACGCGGTTGGCGCCCGGCGGGCGGGTCTCGTACGTGAGGGTCTCGGCGGTGGCCGTGGAGCGGCGGGCGATGAGCGCGGCGGGCGGCGCGACGGAGCGCTTGCCGAGGTGTTCCAGGCGGTCCGAGGCGGTGGTGCGGCTGGAGTTGTGGTTGAAGCCTCCGGACGTGGTGTAGCTGTCGTGGATGTAGGCGTTGAAGCCGGTGATGGCGTCGGCTCGGACGAGCTCGCGGCCGGTCGCCCTGTCGACGACGGAGGCGATGCAGGCGCGGGCCAGGTCGACGCGGACGGTGAGGTGCTCGTTCTTCAGGAGCAGCGGGTCGGTGTGGGCGTGGGCCGCGGCGGCGGTGTCGGCCGGGTTCTCGCGCTCGCTGCCACCGGTGGGGTTCCAGCCGGTGGCGGTCTTGACGGCGGTCGTCTCCTGCGCGGCGCCGCCCGCGGTGTCGGCGGCGCGGATGTCGACGCGGACGGAGCCGGCGGCCGGTACGTCGTCGACGCGGACGAGGAGGAAGCGGCCCGCGTCGCGGTGCTCCTCGTTGACCTGCGGCCGCTCCTCGTGGGTCAACTCGGCGCCGGTGCGGGCGTCGTGGACGGTCACGGCCTGTTCGAGCGGGACGCTGGATTCCGGCAGGAAGAGCTCGGCGACCTCGGTGCGCGGCCAGGAGCAGGTGTTCACCACGTGGTACGCGGCCGGGGTGTCGGCGGGCCGGGCGAGGCGCTGGCCGAGGCGGGCGTTCGCACGGTTGAGGAGGGACTGACCGTCGTCGCGGGCGCGCACGGCCTGGCCGTACTTCCAGTGCCACTGCTGCTCGCCGGAGTGACTGTGGTCGTGGCCGTGGGTCCAGGGGTCGCCCGCGCCCCAGGTGTGTTCGTCGAAGAGGGACACCGCTTCGTACACACCCGCCGAGTCACGTGTGTCGTCGGCCGCCCCTTCCGCGCCGAGCACGCCCGCGAACGTACCGAGGGTCTGCGCGTCGGCGACGACGGACTGGGCGGTGCGGGCCATCGACAGCGGGTGGGCGCCGGAGCCGACGCCGTCGACCCACCAGTCCGTCCAGTCGCCCTCGAAGGTCTGGATCTTGTCGCCGAGCCGGTTCTCGGCGTCGGTGAAGAAGTCCTCGTTGCGGGACAGGCGCAGCTGCGGGTAGGCCCAGGTCTCGTTCCAGCGGCGCACGGTGTCGGCGATGATGCGGCGCGGCGGCGCGTTGTCGCCGAACTTGCCCTGGACGCGCAGGTGCAGGACGTCCCATGGGTACGGCTCGCGCTTGATCTCCCGCTCGTCCATGGCCCAGCCGAAGACGCCACCGCGGTACGGGTAGGGGTTGCTGGCGAGGGAGGTCAGGTAGGCGGGCAGCAGGTCGTCGACGGAGGAGTAGTCGGTGTCGAAGCCGAGCAGCGGCCCCTCCATGTACGCGAGGCCGTGCGGGGTGTCGGTCATCCAGACGAGCACGCTGTTGCCGCTGGGCGCCTGCCAGCGGAACAGGCGCGGCAGCTTCTCGCCGCCGACCAGGTGGGGCACGGAGCGTCCGGCCCAATTGTGCGCCACCGAGAGGTACTTGACTCCTGCGGCACTCAGCGCGTCGACCATGCCGACGACATGGCCGGGTACGTCGGTCTGCATCGCCGAGGTGAAGTCGACGCCGTGCTCGTCCCGCACCTGGTGGGCGAGGCGCAGCAGTTCGTGCAGCTCGTCGGTGGAGCAGGTCTCGCTGTGCAGGTTGAACGGCAGCGCGGTGAGTTCGATGCGGCCCTCCTGGACGCGGCGTACGAACTCCTTGACCTGCTCGGCCGGGCGGGCGTCGGCCCACTGTTGGAACGAGAGCAACGACTCGACACACCAACGGAACTGGGACTCGGGCTCCCAGTCGTCGGTGGCCTGCGTCAGCTCCAGGCAGGAGTCGAGGAACGAGAGGTGTTCGGCGAGGACGCGGCCCTGCGGGTCGGTGTAGCCGATGTCGAGGTGCGAGTGGTGGACGAGGTGGATGGTCCACTCGCGCTGCGGAGTGAGGGTGACGTCGATGCCGTCTCCGCCCGCCCCGGCCACCGTGACGCGCTGCGCGGTGTCGACGGCGGGCAGCAGGAGGCGCACGGAGCCGTTCGGCCCGGCGATGCGCTCGGCGGGCAGCGGCGCCCCGGACTCGGTGCGCACGGTGAGTTCGGCGGGGACGGCACCCCCGTTCACGACCTGCACGCGCAGCGACTGCAGCAGTCCGCCGTCCTCCGCGCGGCGCATCAGTGGTTCGACGGTGAGCCGCAACGGGCTGCCGGACAGGCTGCCTTCGGCGCTCACGACGGAGCCTCGCAGGCTCTCCCGGATGCGGTCGTTGTCCCAGTCGGTGGTGCGGACGAGGGCCCGTGTGGTCATGCGGACTTCTCCAACTCTGGCGGTGGGGACGGAGATCGAGGGGCGGACGGCTCAGCGGGTGGCGGCGGTGACACCGCGCAGGAACAGGCCGCGGAACGTCAGGAAGACGACGAGGGTGGGCAGGGAGACGATCAGCGCGCCGGCCAGGATGACGGGCGGGCCTGACGAGGCGTAGGCGTTGTTGAGGCTGGTGAGGGCGGCCATCACCGGCTGGACGTCGGGGCTGCGGCTGAGCGTGATGCCGAACAGCAGGTCGTTCCAGACGGCGGTGAACTGGAAGATGAACGCCGCCGCGAGGCTGGAGCCCATCAGCGGCACATGGATGCGCCAGAAGATCCGCCGGAACGAGGCACCGTCGATCATCGCGGCCTCGGTGATCTCGGGCGGCATCGTGGTCATCTGGTTGCGGATGAGGAAGAAGGCGAAGGGGATCGACCACGCCACGTAGATGAGCATGAGGCCGAGCCGGGTGTCGTAGAGGTTGCCGTCGGCGTACATGCCGAACAGCGGGGCGAGGAACATCTGCAGGGGGAAGAGGGTCCCCGAGTAGATGAGCCAGAACCAGAACGCGGGCCTCGGAATGGGCAGCACCACCACGGCGAACGCGGCCATGGCGGCGACGAGCACGGCGGCCGCGCCGCACACCACCGCGTACATCAGGGAGCCGAGGAAGCTCTCGCCGATGCCCGCCTCGTTCCAGGCGGTCACGAGGTTGTCCCACAGCGCGAAGCCGTTCGGCGCCCAGTCCGCGTTCCCGCTGTACGAGCCGACGGGTGTCAGCGCGTTCACGACCAGCAGGTACAGAGGGACCAGCCAGAGCACCACGCAGCCGGCGACGAAGAGATTGCGGAAGGTCTTTCCCACGGGTGTCACTCCTTGTCGAACGGCTCGGGTCAGCGCGGGGACGTCTCGGGCAGCTGCCTGCGCAGATACAGCCACGAGGAGGCGACGACGATGACGGACAGGACGAGGGCGATCGCGGAGCCGTAGCCGATGTGGAAGAGCCGGAACGCCTCGCGGTACATGGTCAGTGCGAGGGTCTCGGAGGAGCGGGCCGGGCCGCCCTGGGTGAGGACCCAGATCATGTCGAAGGCCTTGAGGCTGTTGACGATGGCCATGCCGACCACCACCACGGTCACGGACCGCAGTTGGGGCAGTGTGATGTGCCGGAACATCCGCCAGCCCCGCGCCCCGTCCAGCTCGGCCGCCTCGATGGTCTCGCGCGGGATGGCGCGCAGGCCGATGGCGAAGAGGACCACGTTGAGCCCAGTGGCCTGCCAGGTGCTGGCCACGATCATGGAGAGGGTGTTCTGCGGCCACTCCAGGAGCCATGGCTGGGCGAGGGAGCCGAGGCCGATGGCGTCGAGGACCTGGTTGAGGGAGCCCTCCGAGGTGAGGATGAACTTCCACAGCACGGCGGTCGCGGCGCCCGAGACCGCGTACGGCAGCACGATGACGGACTGCGCGATCAGCCCGAAGCGCATCCGGTGTGTGGCCACGGCGATGGCGAGTCCCGCCAGGACCGGGAGCAGCAGGGTGCCCACCACCCACATCAGGGTGTTGAGCAGCGAGCGGCCGAAGATGGGGTCGTCGGCGAGCCGCGTGAAGTTGTCGAGTCCGGTGTAGTGGCTGGTGAAGCCGTTGTCCTCGAAGAAGCTGCCGTAGATGCTGCGCAGGAACGGGTACACGAGGAGCACACCCACGAACAGCAGGGCGGGCAGCGCCCACGGGACCCCGGCGAGCGGGCCACCGAGCCGGCCCGTGCCCTTCCGTCCGCCACCCGCCTGGTGGGGTGTGCGGGTGGGGATCCGGCGCCGGGGCGGTGTCACCTTGGCGGCTTCGACGGGTGCGGTCGTACGCACGGTCTCGGTCATGCCTTCTCCGCCTCCCGCCACACCGGCCATGCCTCGTCGGCGCGGCCCTGCATCGTGCGCAGCACCGACCGGTACGAGGACGGGTCGATCAGGGCGGCGGCGAGGTCGTCGACGGTCGACTCGACGAGTTCGGGCGGGCCCAGCTCCCAGAAGCGGTTGATCTTGCGGGCCTTCGTCTCGCGTACGGTCCGGGTGACACCGTCGATCATCACGTTCGCGGGCGGGACGGCCGGGTTGGGGCAGCCGTCCTGCAGGGCATGCGAGAAGGCCTTCATGACCCGGGGGTGTGTCCACGCGCCCGCCGCCCGCAACGCCTCCGCGCGGTCGGGTCCGCGGACCGTGCACACCAGGGCGCTGGTCTCGAAGACCACGGCGGGGCGGACGCGGGTGTTCTGCATCGGCAGCACGAACGCGTCGACGTTCTTGCCGGGCTTGCCGCCGACCCCGGCGAAGGTCCCGCCGAGCCAGGACCCGCAGGCCACCATGCCGACCTTGCCGTGCACCACACGCGCGGCGGCCATGGAGTGGTCCATGTCCAGTGACGTGAACCAGTCCTTGTCGGCGAAGGAGGCGATGGTGCGCATGGCCTGTTGGGCGGGCCCGTCGGTGTAGCGGGCGCGGCCGTTCATCAGGTCGTCGTAGAACTGCGGGTTCTGCCGGGTGAGGATCTCCTGGAACCAGATGAACGCGGGCCACCGGCCGGCCGTCGTCGCGTGCAGCGGCGTGATGCCCGCGCGCTTGAGGCGGTCGGCGGTGTGCAGGAAGTCGTCCCAGGTCTCCGGCTTCTTCAGGCCGTTGGCCCGGAAGACCTCCGGGTTGTAGAAGAAGACGTAGTAGGCGAGGTTCATCGGCAGTCCGTAGACGCGGCCGCGGTAACTGAGCGCGGACCGCAGCGCCGGGTCGGCCCAGCCCTTGCGGACGGCGCCCGCCCAGTGGTCCGACAGGTCCTCGATGCCGCCGGTGCGGGCGAGGTCCTGGAGCCGGTAGCCGGACCAGTACTTGAGCATGTCCGGTGTCTTGTTGGTGCGCAGCGAGGACTTGACGACCTGCTCGAAGGACTCCAGGGACGGGATGACCTCGGGCACGAGCCCGATGCCGTCGACCTTGCGCATCGCCTCCCCCGCCGCCTTGATCGGCGGCGCCCACGTCTGGTTGTCCCCGTGCAGGGCCACCTCGCCGGGAGGCTGCCCGGCGGCGGTGCCGCACGCCGAGAGGAGCGGCGCCGACGCGGTGGCCACGGCACCGGCGGCAGCCGCCCGCAGCAGGGCGCGTCTGCCGGGCCTTGCGGCCGGAAGAGCTGGACCGATGGACGGCTGACGGCCTGTCATGGGGCGGCTCCCTCAGGCGGACTCAAGATCGTGTTATCGATAACACGCGATGCCGGGAGCATGGCGTGTGCACGAGCGGGGCGTCAATGGGCGCGTCAGGGCGAATCTTTGGGTGGGGGTGTGACGTGGTGTTCCCGCGGAAAGTGACGGGGTGTCAGCAACTATGGCGTGAGTGTTCCCACGCAAAGTGACGAGGTGTCGGCGGCGGTGGCGCGCGGCGACACACCAGAGCCGGACATGGCGCGCGAGGAACGGGCGGCATGTCCGGCTCTGGTGGCGGACGGCTGCTACAGCTACGGCTACGGCTACAGCTACAGCTACAGCTACGGCTACGTGCGCAGGGTCTCCTCGGGCTCCGGGGACCGCGCCACCGCCTCGTCCGACAACTCCCCCGAGGCGACACGGCTGTTGCGGCGCCCCCACACCCCGTAGATCACCAGGCCCACCACCATCCACACCAGGAACCGCACCCAGGTGATCAGCGGCAGGCTGCCGACGAGGACCACGCACAGGAGCAGTGCCACGACGGGGACGACCGGGACCCACGGCGTACGGAAGCCGCGCGGCAGGTCGGGGCGGGTGCGGCGCAGGTACATCACGCCGACGCAGACGACCACGAACGACGTCAGCATGCCGATGTTGCCGAGTTCAGCGAGGTCCTGGATGGGCAGGACCGCCGTCATGAAGGCGACCATCAGGCCCAGCGTCCACGTGATGCGGCGCGGGCTGCGCGTGGCCGGGTGGACGTGGGAGAACCACTCGGGCAGCAGTCGGTCGCGGCTCATCGCGAGGAAGACCCGGCTCTGCCCGAGCAGCATGATCATGACGACGGTGGTGAGCCCGCAGATGGCGCCGATGCCGACGACCCGCACCGCCCAGTCCGCGCCGACGGAGGCGAGAGCGGCCGTCACCGGGGCGCCCGTGTTCAGGTGCGGGTACGCGCGCATGCCGGTGATGACGAGGGCCACCGCGACATACAGGGTGGCGCACACCGCCACGGTCGCCATCAGCGCGATGGGGAGCGTGCGTTGGGGCCGCTTGGCCTCCTCCGCGTTGCTGGCCATGATGTCGAAACCGGAATACGCGCCGAAGACGATCGCCCCGCCGGTGAGGATGCCCGCGAAGCCGAACGTGGCGTTGGTGCTGATGCCGGCCCAGCCCAGCAGCGGCTGCTCCCAGAAGTCGCCGTCACCGCCCGGCGGGCGCGAATCGGGGATGAAGGGCGACCAGTTGGCGACATCGATGTGGAACACGCCGACACACAGGAACACGACGATCGCGACAAGTTTGACCAGCGTCATGACCGTGTTCACGCGGGCGGTCGTGCGGACGCCGGAGGCCAGGATCGCGGTGAGGACGAGGATGATCAGGACGGCCGGCACGTTGACCACCGCGTCGGGCCCGACGATCGACGACGGAAGGTGCACACCGAACGTGGCGAGGAAGTCGGCGACGTACTGCGCCCACCCACTGGCCACCGCCCCCGCACCCATCGTCATGTCGAGGATCAGGTCCCAGCCGATCAGCCACGCCACCAGCTCACCGAGCGAGACATACGCGAAGGTGTACGCGCTGCCCGCGACCGGCACGGTGGAGGCGAACTCCATGTAGCAGAGCGCCACCAGGGCGGAGGCGAGCGCGCCGAGCAGATAGGACAGGGCGATGGCGGGACCCGCGTAGTTGGCGGCCGCGGTGCCGGTGAGCACGAAGATGCCCGCGCCGATCGTGACCCCGATGCCCATCATGGTGAGCTGGAGCGGCCCCAGGGTGCGGGTGAGCCGGGTCGTGGGACGTTCGGCGTCCCGCAGGGTCGCCTCGATGGATTTGGTGCGCACGCTGACTGGCCCTTCGGGTACGGACGTGGGTTACGAGGCGGTCGCGGCCAGTGCCGTCGGCAGCTGGTCGGCCAGGTACGCGTAGTCCTTGCGGTCGTTGTAGAGGTGTGCGGACAGGCGGAGGAAGCCGCGGCCGTTCCAGGTCGTGACGGCCGTCTCGCAGCCGATCGTGTCGGCGAGGTGGCGTCCCAGCGCGTGCGCGGCGTCCTGGTCCGACGCCGCACCGTCGGGCAGCGGAACGAGGCGCATGGCCGGGGCGGGGCTGCCGCCGACCGGGCCGGTGTCCACGCCCAGGGCGTCCGCGAGCAACTGCTGGGCCTCCCCCGCCAGTTCGGCCATGTCCCGGCGCGCGGCGTCCCAGCCGAACCGCTCCTCGATGAAGTCCAGGGAGCGCGGCGCCGCGAGCCAGGGGGTGAGGTCCACCGTGCCCTGCTGGTCGAAGCGCTCGGGGAACGGGTAGGGGGCGCCCCAGGAGTCGGTCAACGGGTGCAGGCGCTGCGCCCGGTCGCCGCGCGACACGAGGGCGGCCGTGCCGCGGGGCGCGCAGGGCCACTTGTGCAGGTTGCCCACCCAGAAGTCGGCCTCGCCCGCGTCGGCGAGGGGGTCGGCGAGCATGCCCGGCGCGTGCGCCCCGTCGACGAGCACGAGGGCTCCTGCCGCGTGGGCGTGCGCGACGATGTCGGCGACAGGGAAGAGGCGGGCGGTGGCCGAGGTGATCTGGTCGACGACCACGAGGGAGGTCGGCGCGCCGGTGTCACCGAGGGCATCGGCGAAGAGCGCGGCGATCTGCGCGGGTGTCGCGTCGAGTGGGATGTGCAGGGTCCGTACGCGCGCGCCCGCGCGCTCGGCGGCCCGTGTCACTCCCATGGTGACGGCGCCGTAGGAGTGGTCCGTGAGCAACACCTCACTGCCGGGCGGCAGTTCGAGCGAGCTCAAGACCGTACTGATCCCGGCGCTGGCGTTGGGCACGAGCGCGAGGGTGTCCGGGGCGACGCGCAGATACCGGGCGATGTCGGTGCGGGCCCGCGCCACGCGCTCCGGGAGTCCGCGGAACCAGCGGCACGGGTTGGTCTCCATCTCCGTGCGCAGTGCTCGCAGCTCGTCGAGGGTGACGCGGGGCACGGCGCCGAAGGAGCCGTGGTTGAGGTGGCGTACGTCGGGGTCGAGCGCCCAGGCGTCGAGGGGGTGGGAAGACATGTCACTCCGCGAGTCATCCGATGACTGTGTCCGGTCGGGTCGTACTCGCAGGACCGTAGGCGGTAAATTGCCCGCTGAACAGGGGTGGTTGGGAATCCTGAAAATCTTCCTCACAACCACCTGCCAGATTCATCGGATGACTCCTCGGACGACACGAGGACAAGACGCGAGGACAAAGGGGGCAGGACGATGACGGCCACCGACACGGCGGCAGCGGGACTGCGGGCGATGATCGCGAGCGGTGAGCTGGCTGCGGGCGCGCAGCTGCCGCCGGAGCCCGACCTGTGCGCCCGGCTCGGGGTGTCACGCGGCTCGCTGCGCGAGGCCGTACGCTCGCTCGCGGCGCTCGGGATGCTCGAACCCCGGCACGGCGCGGGCACGTTCGTCTCCGCGCTGCGTCCGGCGCACATGCTGGCGGGCTTCGCCGCGATGGTCGACGTGCTCCCCCTCGACGGCATCCTGGAACTCTTCGACACCCGGCGCGCCGTGGAGTGCCAGGCGGCCGCGCTGGCGGCGGCCCGCGCCGACGGGAAGGTGGTCGCGCGGCTGCGGGAGCTGCAGGAGCGCCTGAGCGCGACCGAGGACGAGCAGGAACTCCACGACCTGGACCACGAGTTCCACACCACGATCTGCGCGGCCTCCGGCAACGAGACCCTGGCCGCGCTCGCCGGCGTCCTGCGCTCCCGGGGCCGCCACTACAACGTGTACGGCTCCGCGCAGGGCACGGCGGTCCGTGCCGCGAGCGACCAGGGCCACGAGGCGCTCATCGACGCGCTCGCCGCCCACGACCCCACCGCGGCGGCAGCGGCGGCGGGCGCGCACCTCACCCGGACGGAGAGGTGGCTGCGGCAGCTGCGCCCTGCGCCGGAACCGGGCTGACGGGGCGGTCGAGCGGGACGAGGCAGCCCCCGAGCGCGCGGATTCCGACCGTGTCCCCGGGGCGGGCCGTCAGCGGCGCGCGATGGGCGACCAGGCAGCGGGTGCCGTCGGCGAGACGGACCGAGCTGGTGCGGCCCCTGCCGTGGTACGTGGTGCGCTCGAGGGTGCCCTCCCAGTGGCACTCGGCGTGCCCGGGCTCGACCACGGTCAGGTCCTCCGGGCGCAGGGCCAGTTGGCAGGGCGCGTCATCGAGACCGCCTGCGCGCTCCGCGATCTCGGCGAGCGGCCGGGCGGACGGCAGGTCGGGTACGAAGCCCGTCGGTGTGCGCCGTCCCGCGATCAGCGTGACCTGGCCGACGAAGGACGCCACGAAGGAGGTCGCGGGACGCTCGTAGATGTCGGAGGGCGAACCGACCTGTTCGATGCGGCCGTTGTTCATGACCGCGACGACGTCGGACATCTCCAGCGCCTCCTCCTGGTCATGGGTGACGTAGACGGCGGTGATCCCGGCCTCGCGTTGCAGGGTGAGCAGTTCGTGGCGCATGTCGACGCGCATCTTCGCGTCGAGGTTGGACAGCGGCTCGTCGAGCAGCAGGACGGTCGGGCGCAGCGCCAACGCCCGTGCCATCGCCACGCGTTGCTGCTGGCCGCCGGAGAGCTGGCCGGGGAAGGCGTCGGCGCGCTGGGCGAGGCCGACCTGGTCGAGGGTCGCGTGCACGCGGCGGGCGATCTCGGCCTTGGCCAGCTTGCGGAGCTTCAGGCCGTACGCGACATTCTCGCTCACTCTCATCTGCGGCCACAGCGCGTAGTTCTGGAACACGAATCCGACGTCTCGCTTCCAGGGCGGGACGGTCGCCACGTCGCGGTCCCCGAAGCTCACCGTACCGCTGGTCGCCGTCTCGAACCCGGCGAGGATGCGCAGCAGCGTGGTCTTCCCGCAGCCGGAGGGCCCGAGCAGGGTGGTGAAGGACCCGGCGGGGACGGACAGGTCGATGCCGTCCAGCGCCAGGTGCTTGGGGAACTGCTTGCGGACACCGGAGATGGTGACGCCCACGGAGGCGACGGAAGCGGGCAGGTCTGTGGCCATGTTGGGTGGAGTCCCGTCACGAGGTTCTGAGGTCGGAGAAGCGGCGCCGGACGAAGTACAGGGGCACGTAGACGCTGACCATCAGGACGACGGTCATCGCGGAGGCGACACCGAACGGGCTGCCGGGCTGCACCGCGTTGTTGAAGATCACGACGGTCATCGTGACGAAGGGGACCGCGTAGACCATGATCGTGGCGCTCAGTTCGGTGATCATCTGGAGGAAGGCGACGGTGCCGCCGGAGACCACGGCCGGCCGGATCGCGGGGAGCGTCGCCTGCCGGAACGCCCGCAGGGGCTTGGCGCCGACACTGATCGCGGCTTCTTCGAGGGCCGGGTGCACCTGGGTCATGGCGGCCTCGACGGACTTCATGAAGTACGGCAGGCGTCGGGTCAGATAGGCGAGCACGATGATGGTCGCCGTCCCGGTGAGGATGAGCGGCGCGCTGTTGAAGCTGAGGATGAGGCCGATGGCGAGGACGGTGCCCGGCAGGATGTACGGGATCATCACCATGATGTTGAGCGCCGGGGCGAGGACCCGGTAGCGGCGGCGCACCGTGATGTAGGCGGTGAGGACGCCGACGAGGATGCACAGCACGCATCCGATGCCGGCGAGGACGAAGCTGGTGAGGATGGTGCCCAGGTCCTCGGCGAACAGCTGCCGGTAGTTGGCGAGGGTGGGCGTCCAGGTCAGGATGCCGGTCTGCCAGGTCAGGAAGCTGGTCCCGATGACGACGAGGTGGGGCACGAAGGAGACGAAGAAGATCAGGCAGAGCCAGCCGGTCATGAGGTACTTCTGGGCCCGGCCGACCGGCTGCAGCGGCCGGGTCCGCACGCCCACCGACGCGTAGGTCCTGCGCCGCAGTGCCCACTGCTGCACGGCGAGGGTGGCTCCGGCGACCGTGAGCATGACGAGGCTCGCGGAGGAGGCGAGGGCGGGGTTGGTGCTGACCTCGCTCAGGAACTCGTTGTAGACCTGCACCGGGAGCATGCGGTAGCCGCCGCCGATGATGAGCGGGGTGCCGAAGTCCGCGAAGATCTTCATCGCGGCCGTGTAGAAGCCGGTGACGAGGGCCGGAACGGAGAGCGGCAGGACGATGCGCAGCCGGGTGCGCCACGGGTTGCTGCCCACGCTCGCGGCGGCCTCGTCGAGGCTCGGGTCGATGGACCGGAAGGTGTCGTAGGCGATCAGGAACGTCATCGACTGGGTGGCCCAGATGGTCACCCAGATGATGCCGCCCGGCCCGATGATGGTGTCGAACGGCAGCGGGACGACATCGGTGAGGATGCCGCCGCGCCCCAGCAGCATGACCCAGGCGTAGGCGCCGAGGAACGGTGGCGAGACGGTCGCCATCGTCGCGAGGGTGAGGAAGAGGCTGCGCCGCGGCAGGTCGTACTGGGCGAGCAGATACGCCGCCGGGATCCCCACCAGGCACGACAGCAGTCCGGCGACGAGGGACACCAGCACCGAGTGCCACAGGGCCTCGGTGAAGCGGGCGGTGGTGAAGAACTCCGCGAAGTGCGCGAGGGTCGCCCCGCCGTGGCCGTCACTGAACGCCGCTGTGACGATGCGCAGTTGGGGCAGCACGACGATGGCGAGCAGCAGCAAGGTGAGCAGGACGGCGATGAGGACCCAGATGCCGGGCCGTCTGCGGGGCCGCCGGGCAGCGGTTCCCGTCTTCGCCTCGGGCGGGGTGTCGGTCGTGGTCATGTGACGTTCCGGGGCCCGCCGCTACTTGGCGCCCGACGCGGCGTCGAACGTGTCGAGTACCTTCGGCTGTTCGCTCACGAACTCCTCGGGCGACTTGGCCAGATGGAGGCTCTTGCCCTCGGCGAGTCCGGACGGGGCGGGCAGGTCGGTGCGGGCCGAGCGGCGCCCGACGGCGTCACTCATGACCTGCTGTCCCTTGGCGGACATGAGGTAGTCGACGAAGGTCTTCGCGTTCGCGGTGTGGGGCGCGTCCTTGATGACGGCCGCGGCGCCGATCTGGTTGGAGACCACGTCGGTCGGATAGACCAGCTTGAGCGGCGCCTTGGCCTTCACCCAGGCATTTCCCAGGTCCTCATTGATGAAGGCCACCGGGAACTCGCCATTGCGTACGCCCTTGAACATGGCGTCACTGCTGTCGGTGACCTTGGCGTTGGGGAGGAACCTGTCGACGTAGTCCCAGCCGTACTTGCTCACCATGGCAGCGAGAACCGAGTAACCGGTCCCGGAGGAACGGGGGTTGGCGAAGCCGATGCCGCCCTCCTTCTTCCACTTCGGGTCGGCGAGGTCCTTCATCGTCTTCGGGTAGTCGGCCGGGTTCTTGACGCGGTCGGTGTTGACCGCGATGGCCTGGTAGAGCAGATCGGTGGCGTGCCACTGGTGCTTGGGGTCGGTGGCCACCATGTGCTTGTCCTGGCCGAGTTCGGCCGGTGCCCAGATCCCCTTGCCCGCGACGGCCTTGTAGTTCTCGATGGATCCACCCCACGCGACGTCACCGAGGGGGTTGGCCTTCTCGCCCTGGATACGGCTCATCAGGGGGCCGGTACCGGAGATCGCGGTGAGCGTCACCTTGATGTCCGGGTGGGCCTTCTCGAAGGCCTTCACGATGGGGGCCGTCACCTCGGGCCCGGAGGAGGTGTAGACGACAAGTCCCTTGCTGTCACCGGACTTCTGCCCGCCAACGACGGAACTGCATGCGGTGAGGGCGAGCGCGGTGACGGCGAGGACACAGACACGTACAGATCTCATGCGGAGTGCCTTTCTGCTTCCCGCCGGGTCGTGGCGGCGACCCACACGGGGTTGGAGACGGCGAGAGAGGAGGCGTGCGAGCGATTGCACGAGGCCCAGAAGTAGGGGTCGTCGCTGGAGGCGTGCAGCTCGGCGCGGTAGTGGCCGGGGAGCGGGCGCGGGTCGCTCACACGGATGCGCGCGGGCCCTCCGGCCTCCACTGGTTCCATGTGCCAGAGCAGCCCGCCCCGCAGGATGAACAGGACGGCGGGCCGCGACGTGTCGACCTCTACGTCGAGATGGACGGCCCCGCCCGGTGACACGGCCACGGTCCCACCCATCGTGCACTCGCCGGAGTCGCTACGGGCGGACAACCGCAGCCCGGCCCCGCGGGACACGTACGCCTCGCCCGCCCGCAGCGCGCCGAGGATGCCCTCGCGGCTGCGCTCCGCCCGTACGACGGTGGTGACTTGGCCGAGCCGGTGTTCGGGCTTCTGGGGGTGGTGGCAGTCGGTGCCGGCGACGCCGGTGATGCGGTGCCCGGCGCCGAGCAGCCGGTCCCACAGCCCGACGGCCGCGTCGTTGTTGGCGCCCTGACCGAAGTTGTCGATCTCCAGGAGGTCGACGTCGTCCCAGGTGTGGTCGTCCCTGCGCCACGCCTGGCGGCCGCTGAAGGGATGGTTGACACCCACGAGCCCGTCCTGGGCGTGCACCTCGCGGGCGGCGTCGGCGAAGTCCCAGCCCTCGGCGTCGACGTAGGTGCCGGGCCACCGGGACAGGCCGTGCAGATTGGCGTGGCCGAAGTGCGAGGTCAGCTCGATGGACCGCAGGAGTACGAGCCCGTCGGCGGCCCCCTGCTCCTCCAGACGCGCGAGTTCCGCCCAGTGACTGGACGTGAAGTGGTCGCTGACGGCGAGGAAGTCGAGCCCGGCGGCGCGGGCGGCGTCCAGCAGGGCGTGGGGGTCGGCGGAGCCGTCGCTGTGCAGGGAGTGCGAGTGGAGCTCGCCGCGCAGCCAAGTGGCGGGCGCCTGCGGAGCCGATGCCGGTGCCGCCCGCTCACCTCGCGTACGCCTTACAGGGGTGACGGCGCCGGCATCCGCATCGTCCACATACACCCGCAGCTCGTAGCTCCCGCCCTGCGTGAACCGGTCGAGATCGATGCGGATGGTCCACTCCCCGGCGGGCAGCGGCCCTGCATGGCACCCGAGGTCGGCGCGCTCCTCCCGCACCTCGAAGGCCAGTCGGCGGGGCCCGGGATCACCGGGGCACTGCACGTGGCCGCGCAGGAACCCGTCGGGGTCGAGGGCGGCCGCGTAGAGCTGGAAGCAGTCGGTGACCTTCTCGAAGTCCAACTCGACGCGGAGCGTGCCGGCGCCCTCCGGGAGGGCGAGGACACGGTCCAGATACTGCTCCGTGATCGACGCGGGGTCGATGGTGCGGGTCTCCCGCAGAACACGGCGGCTGCTCACCCGGCCTCCTTGAAGTGCCACCATGAGCGCCGCCGGCCCCCGGCGATCACCCGGGCTGCGCAGACTCGCTCACCAACTTGCAAGAACGTGCGCATAGTTGAGCACGCTTCTTCGCAGCGCGCCAGCGAGTGCGCAGAATTGTTCGGCGGGATCGCTACGGAGCGAGGTTCGCCCCCAGCGCCCGCGCATCCCCTTCCGCCGCCAGGCCGAGCACGACCTCCTCCAGCGCCCGGACCCGAGCCGCAGGGAGCACTCGGCCGGCGAGCCCACGGAACTTCTCCCGGACGGCCGCTTCGGAGAGCGGGTTCCCCGGTGAGCCACTGGGTTCGTCGACCCGGAGCGACCAGCGTCGCCCGTCGGTGCTGGTCACGGTGACGACCGGCTCCTCCTCCGCCCGCATCGCTTCGTCCACCTCGAGCTCGACGCGCTCCATGGCGGCGAGCAATGAAGCCCGGTCGACGGTGTCGCCGACGTAGGCCTCAAGTCCCGCATGACCATGGGCGATGACGGCGGCCAGCGCACAGGGGAGGCTGAGCTGCGCCGCTGCCGTCGTCGCGATCTCGCGCCCACCGCACATGCCGTGCAGGAACGGGCTCAGGCTCACGTGGACGGTGGCGATGTCGTCCGCGGCCAGGTTCCCGTCGGCCATGATGGCGAGCAGGGCGTCGACCGATGAATGGGTGCCCCGGCACGAGGCGTACGGCTTGAGGGAACTGCGCATGATCTTCCAGTTCCGCCCCAACTCCTCGGTCAGCGCTCCCGGTTCGCCCTCCTTGCCCGCGTACGTGGCAAGCACGCCGCCCCAGGTGTCGTCGAAGACCGCCGAAGGACCCGTCATCCCGGCCGCCGCCATCCGCGCCGCGAGCAGGCCGCTCTCTGCCGCGCGGCCCGCGTGCAGCCGCTTGGTCATGGCTCCGTCGTGGACGAACGCCCAAAGGCCCGCGCTGCCGCTGGACGCCAGGCCGAGGGCCGCCTCCGTCTGGCGGGCGGTGAGGCCGAGGACGTGGGCTGCCGCGGCCGCCGCACCGAAGGGGCCGCAGGTTCCGGTGGAGTGCCAACCGGCTCCGTTGTGCGCCTCATAGCCGCCGAGCGCTTCGAGCATCCGGCGGCCCACGTCGTACCCGAGGACGATCGCGGTGAGCAGTCGGGCGCCGCTCACCGGGGTGGCCCCGACGGCGGCGGCCGCCAGCGCGGCAGGCACGACGACCGCGCCCGAGTGGTCGCAGCCACCGGTGTCGTCGACCTCGTAGGCGTGGCTGGAGACACCGTTCACCAGGGCCGCCGCCCGTGGTGTCAGTCGCTCGCGCGTCCCCCACACCGGGGCTTCGCCACGCTCCTCGCCGAGCACCGAGAGGGCGATCCCGGTCTCCTCGCTGTGTGCGCCCGCGAGGCCGGCTCCGAGGGTGTCCAGGAGGTGGAGCGTCGCCTTGCGCGTGGCGGCTTCCGGCAGGTGCTCGTACATGGTGTCGGTGATCAGGCTGGCGAGCCGCGTAAGGGGGCTCGGTGTCATACGGCGGCCTCCCGTTCCGCCCGGAGCCGGGCGAACAGGTCCGCCGGGTGGCCGGGGTCGTTGTCCGGGTGGTTCGTCCGCCACCAGTCGGCGACCGGCGAACCGGTCGTGATCCACACGTCGGGGTGGGCCTTGATGTGGGTGATCAGGTCCCGGACGAGCCCGATCCTGCCCGGTGTCCCCGTCACCTCGGGGTGCAGCCGCAGCACGTAGCACAGCCCGTAGCGGTGGTGTGCCGCGAATTCCTGCGTCCAGTTGCCGAGGACGTGCGCGTACGACGCGATGCGCGACTGGCCCGTCGGGAAGGGTGGTTCGAGGTTGAAGAAGAAGTACTGGTGGTCCTCCAGTTCGTACTGGACCGGGATCTCGACGACACCGCCCGTGCCGGGGTGGAGGTAGGGCAGGTCGTCGCCGGGTGACGAGGAGGACCAGTCGAGGCCCGATGCGGCGAAGTGGGCACCGAGTCCCGGCTTCCACTCCCCGGCAGGGGTACGGAAGCCGCGCACGGGCGCACCGGTGACCTGGCACAGCCGGTCGGCTCCGTCGTGGACGGCGCGTATCTGCTCGTCGAGCGTCAAGGGCTGGAAGTCCTCGTGCGCGTCACCGTGGGAGGCCAACTCGTGTCCGGCGGCCGCGATGCGGCGCACCGCGTCGGAGTGCTGTTCCGCGTTGCGTCCTGGCACGAACCACGTGGTGGGGACGTCGAGTTCGGCGAAGAGTCCGAGGAGCCGGTCGATGCCCCGGTCGGTTCCGTAGCGGCCGACGGACAGGGTCTTGCCGCGGTCCGCGATGGCGGGCGAGCCGCTCAGGAGGGCGAGGTCGGCATCGTGGTCGATGGTGATCATGACGGCGGCGCGGGCGCCGTTCGGCCACCGGCCGTGGGTGTCGTTCATGCGGCGACCGCCTCCGTTCCCTGCCCGCTCTCGATCCACCAGTCGGCCACGTCGTTGCAGTTCGCGAACCAGACGTCGTCGTGTGCGCGCATGTGGGCGATGAGTTCCTCCAGGATCAGCAGGCGGCCGGGCCGCCCGGAGACCTTCGGGTGGAAGAGGGTCGTCAGGCAGAGCCCTTCGGCCCGGTAGCCGTCGAACTCGCGCTTCCAGTTGTCGAGGGTCAGGGCGTAGCTCGCGATCCGGTCCTGGCCGCTGGGGTAGTCCGGGTTGCGGTGGTAGGCGAGGAAGGCGTAGTCGTCCATGTCCCAGCGGGCCGGTATCTCCACGAGGTCGGTCGTGGCGCCGTCGAGGGTGTGCCGGTACGGGCGGTCGTCGCCGCGCATCGAGCTCGAGTAGCGGAAGCCGTGCTCGCGCAGGACGCGCGGGGTCTCGGGGTGCCAGTCGCCAGACGGGGAGCGGAAGCCGGTGGCCTCGACGCCGAGGACGTCGCGGAACACCCGCTGGCTGCGGGTGATCACGGCGTGCTGTTCGTCGACGGTCAGGTCGTAATAGCACTCGTGCCGGTAGCCGTGGTGGGCGACCTCGTGGCCGCGCTCGACGATGCGGCGGCAGGCCTCGGGCCAGTGCTCCACCACCCAGGCCGGGGCGAAGAAGGTGGCGGGGACCCCGGCGTCGTCGAGGAGGTCGAGCAGCCGGGGCAGTGCCCGGTGGGGTCCGTAGCCGCCGAGGGCGAAGTAGCCGGGCCGGTCCCACAGGGAGCCGTCGAGCATGGCGCCGCCGGTGGGGCCGTCGAGGTCGAAGGCGAGGGCGACCGCGGCGCGGTGCCCGTGCGGCCAGCGCGGCGGGCGCGGGTCGACAGGGGTGTGCATGAGTCAGTCCTCAACTCGGTTGAACGTGGGCGCGGTTGCCCCGTAGGACATGCCGGCCTTCTTCAGGATCCGCTGGTAGGTGCCGTCGGCCCGGATCTGCCGGAAGCCCTTGAGTACGAGCCGTGCCATGGGCTTGTCGTCCTTCTTCACCACGGCGGCGAACGGCTTCGCCGGGATCGGGTCGAGGACCGCCTTGAACCGTCCGGGTTCGGTGCGGTCGAAGAAGGCCAGGTTCTCGCCGCCCTGGATGGCGACGTCCGCGCGCTTCTGCTCCAGTTGCAGTCGGGCCGCGGCGCCGGAGTCGGTGGGCAGGACGCGGATGGCGGGCTTGCCCTTTCCTGTGCAGTACCTCTTGTTGTAGTCGAGTGCCTGGCCGTAGTAGTCGGTCGTCTTGCTGACGGCGAGCTTGCGGCCGCACACGTCGTCGCCGTCACGGAAGTCGTCGGCGCGGCCCGGCAGTGTGTAGAAGCGGCCGACGGTGTCGAAGTAGTCGACGAAGTCCACGGTCTCCTGGCGGTCGACGGTGTCGGAGATCCCTGACATCACCATGTCGACGCGGGAGGTGGTCACGGAGTTCATGAGCTGGTCGAACTTCTGCTCCTGGAACGTGACCTTGAGGCCGAGCGCGGCGCCGAGCGCCCGCGCGAGGTCGACGTCGACGCCCACCACGCGGTTGGTCTTCTCGTCGCGGTACTCCATCGGCGGGAAGTCGGGCGACAGGCCGACCTTGAGCTCCTTGTCCTCGGTGATGGAGGGCGGCAGGCCGCCCTTGCCGGCCGCCGACGCGGGCATGCTGGTGCTGACACAGCCGGTGAGCGCGGCCGTCGCGGCGAGGCAGGCCGCGACCGCCGTGAGTGCCCGGAGCGAACGGGACATGGCTTCTCCTGCGGACTCGGGGCTCACAGGACGCGGGCCAGGAACGACTGCGTGCGCGGGTGTCGCGGGTCGACGAGCACCTCGTTCGGCGGGCCGACCTCGAGGATCTCGCCGCCGTCCATGAATGCCACGCGGTCGGCGACCTCGCGCGCGAAGGAGATCTCGTGCGTGACGACCATCATCGTCAGACCGCTGCTCGCCAGGTCCTTCATCACTTCGAGGACCTCACCGACCAGCTCGGGGTCGAGCGCGGAGGTCGGCTCGTCGAAGAGCATCAGGTCGGGTTCCATGGCGAGGGCGCGGGCGATGGCGACGCGCTGCTGCTGACCGCCGGACAGCTGGCGCGGGTAGGCGTCCGCCTTGTCCTTGAGGCCCACGCGGGCCAGCAGTTCGGCGGCGCGCTCACGGGCCGCGGCGCGCGCCACGCGCTTGACCCCGACGGGCGCCGCGACCACGTTCTCCAGCGCCGTCATGTGCGGGAACAGATTGAACCGCTGGAAGACCATGCCGATGCGCTGCCGCTGCCGGGCGATGGCGCGCTCGTTCAGCTCGTGCAGCTTGTTGCCCTGCTGCCGGTAGCCGATCACCTCGTCGCCCACCCAGATGCGGCCCGAGTTGACCTGCTCCAGGTGGTTGATGCAGCGCAGGAAGGTGCTCTTGCCGGATCCGGACGGGCCGAGCAGACACACCACCTCGCCGCGCCGCACATCCAGGTCGATGCCCCTGAGGACCTGCAGGTCGCCGTAGCTCTTGTGCACCGACTCGGCCCGCACCAGCGCGCGTTCGGTGCTCGTGGTGACGCTCATCAGGAGACCGCCTTCTTCTGCTGGAGGGTCTTGCGCAGCCGCTGCAGGGGCGTCGCGGGCAGCGCGCGGCTGCTGCTGCCCCTGGCGAAGTGCCGTTCCAGGTAGTACTGGACGACCGAGAGGACGGAGACCGCGGCGAGGTACCAGATGGCACACACGATCAGCAGTTCCATGATCCGGTTGTTGACGAAGTAGATGTGCTGCGCCTCGGAGAGGATCTCGCTGACGCCGATGGCGGAGGCGAGCGAGGTCGTCTTGAGCATGCCGATGGTCTCGTTGCCGATCGGCGGCAGGATCACCCGCATCGCCTGCGGCAGCACGATCTGGCCCATGGTGCGCACACGGGACATGCCGAGTGCCTGGGCCGCCTCGGTCTGTCCCTCGTCGATGGAGAGGATGCCGGCGCGCACCACTTCGGAGGTGTACGCGCCCTGGTTGAGGCCGAGGCCGATCGCGGCGGCGACGAACGGGGTGACGAGGTCGACGGTGCGGGCGCCGCCCAGGCCGGGCAGCGACACGTACGGGAAGAGCAGCCCGATGTTGAACCAGGCGAGCAGCTGCAGATAGACCGGGGTGCCGCGGAACACCCACACGTACAGCCAGCCGACGCCCGAGGTGACCGGGTTGCGGGACAGGCGCATCACGGCGACCAGGACACCGAGGACGATGCCGAGGACCATGCCGACGACCGTGAGGACGAGGGTGATGAGCAGCCCCTTAAGGAGCACCCCCATCGTCAGGTACTCCTTGACGACGCCCCAGTCGATGGCCGCGTGGGCGAAGGCGTAGCCCAGCCACCCCAGGAAGGCGACGACCACGAGCGCGCCGATCCAGCGTCCGTAGTGGGTGCGTGGCACCGCGACGAGGTCGCCGGTGTCCGCGGGCGCGGAGGTCTCCGCTACTGCTTCGGACATGACGTAACTCTCTTCTCCGGGTGCGGTGGTGCCGGTCGGGGGTGGTGGCGTGCTCATGCGCGGGGCCCCTGGTAGGCGGCGGCCCATGTGCGCTGTTCGGCGATGAGCGCCTCCAACTCCTCTATCTGCACGTCGACCTGGGCGGGCGCGGTGCCGCCCTGTCCGCTGCGGGCGGCGAGCGCGGCCTCGACGGTGAGGACGGAGCGCACCTCGGGGGTGAGGCGGGGGTCGACGCCCGCGTAGTCGGCGTCGCTCAGCTCCTCCAGGTCGACGCCGCGCTCCTCGCAGAGCTGCACGACAGCGCCGGTGATCTCGTGGGCCTCGCTGAACGGGACGCCGCTGCGGGCGAGCCAGTCCGCGATCTCGGTGGCGAGGGTGAATCCGCCGGTGGCCTGCGCGCGCAGCTCGGCCTCGTCGACGACGAAGGTACGCACGAGCCCGGACATCGCGGGCAGCACCATCAGCAGGGTCTCGACGGTGTCGAAGGCGGCGCGCTTGTCCTCCGCGAGGTCCCGGTTGTAGGCGAGCGGGAGGCCCTTGAGCGCGCCGATGACACCCATCAGGTTCCCGGCGAGGCGGCCGGCCTTGCCGCGGGCCAGTTCGGCGATGTCCGGGTTCTTCTTCTGCGGCATGATCGACGAGCCGGTGGCGAAGCGGTCGTCGAGCGCGATCCAGCGGAACTGGCGGCTGGCCCAGAGGCAGATCTCCTCGGCGAGCCGGGACACGTCGACGGCGAGCATCGAGCCGACGAAGAGGAACTCGGCGACGTGGTCCCGACTGGCCACCGCGTCAATGGAGTTGGCGCAGGTGCGCTCGTATCCGAGCTCGCGTGCGGCGTGCTCGGGGGTGAGCGCGATGGCCGATCCGGCGAGGGCCGCGGCGCCCAGCGGGGAGCGTGCGCTGCGGCGGTCCCAGTCGCGCAGCCGGTCGATGTCGCGGCTGATCGCGTGGGTGTGCGCGAGGAGTTGGTGGCCGAAGGTGATCGGCTGGGCGGGCTGCAGGTGGGTGAAGCCGGGGGCCGGGGTGGCGCGGTGCCGCCGGGCCTGGGCGAGCAGGGCGTCCTCCAGGTCGGCGGCGGCGTCGGCGAGGTGGCGCACCTGGTCACGGAGGTAGAGCCGCAGGTCGTTGGCGGCCTGGTCGTTGCGGGAGCGTCCGGCGCGCAGCTTTCCGCCGACCGCGCCGAGCCGCTCGCTGAGTACCCGCTCCAGGAACGTGTGGACGTCCTCGTCCTCGGGGATCGGCCGCACCTCCCCGCGCGCGTACTCGCCGTCGAGTACGTCGATGGCCTCGATCAGCGTCGCCAGTTCGGCGTCGTCGAGCAGTCCTGCCCGGTGCAGTTCGCGGGCGTGGGAGCGGGAACCCGCGAGGTCGTAGGGCGCCATGTCGAAGTAGCTCGGCTCGGAACGCGACAGCGTGGTCAGTGCTTCGTCCGGGGCGTTGCGGAAGCGTCCGCCCCAAAGGCGTGTGGTGGCAGCGGCGGTACCGGTCATGAACGGTCTCCCTGGGGGAAAGGGGCAGCTCGACAGCAGCGGTCGGCAGGGTGGGGGCGCCCGAAGGACCGCCCGCAGGCAGAGCTGGGCGAGGCAGGGCAGGGCGAGTCGGGGCAGAACAGGGCAGCCGTCGACGGGTCTCGCCGGATTGACTGCGTGTCGGACAATCTCAGCAACGCTGGGTTACCGTCAAGAGTCGGAGAGATCAATTCCGGTACCCAACTCCCCACCTGAGCCCGGTAAACGGCTGCCAGTAAGGTGTCGGCAAGAATCGTCCGGCAATCCGACGTACGCCTTGAGGGAGAACGCGATGGCGCTGGGACCCATAGAGATCGATCGCTCCAGCACGGTGGACCGGGTGGCCCACGCGCTGCGCGAAGAGATGTACCGGGGCGCCATCGAGGGCGGCACATCCCTGCGTGAGAGCAATGTCGCGGAGAGCCTCGGCGTCTCCCGCAGCACCGTGCGCGAGGCGCTCCAGATCCTCACCGCCGAGGGCCTGTTGGTGCGGCGGCCGAACCGCGGGGTCGAGGTGCGGCGGCTCACCGAGGAGGAGATCGAGGACATCTTCAAGGCGCGGCGCGTCCTCGAGACGGCGGCGGCCCGCTCGGTGGTGCAGGCCACCCGCGCCGACCTCGTGGCCCTCACCGCGGCCCAGCGCGACTTCGAGGAGGCGGTCGCCTCGTCGGCCACCGCCAGTGTCGTCACGGAGGCCCATCTGTCCGTGCACGTGGCCATCGTGGGGCTGTTGGGCAGCCCGCGTCTGACGACGACCGCCCGCGACCTCATGTCGGAGATCAAGCTCGCGGTGGCCACCACGGACCGCACGAGCGACGATCTCCCGGCGCAGGTCGAGGAGCACCGGGAGATCGTGTCGCTGCTGCGTCAGGCGAAGGGCGAGGAAGCGGCCGGCCTACTGGAGGCACACCTCGCACACGCCAAGGCCTTCATGCCGACGACCGGTTGACCCCGTTGTCACGCTGCTCCTGCGCACGGCGGCGTCTGCGGAGGGCGGCGTAGGAGGTCAGGACAACCACGACCGTGAGCAGGCTTGCGGCGAAGTCCGCGCGGGTTGCCGGGAGGATCGCCATCGCGGCGATGACCACGACCATCGCGCCGATCGTGAACCAGCTCAGGTACGGGTAGCCCCACATCTTGAGGGTCAGGGAGTCGGGGTCCTCGCGTTCCAGACGCTTGCGCAGGCGGAGTTGGGAGAGGGCGACCAGGAGGTAGACGAAGAGGGCGACGGCTCCGTAGGAGTGCACGATGAAGGAGAAGACCGTGTCCGGGGACACGTAGGCGAAGACCACGGCCACGTAGCCGAGGACCGTGGCGAGGAGGATGGCTCGGCGTGGGACTCCGCTGCGGCTGAGTTTTGTGAGGCCGCGTGGTGCCTCGCCCTCCCGCGTCAGGGCGAAGACGATCCGGGACGCCGAGTACAGGCCCGCGTTGAGGGAGGAGAGGACCGCGATCAGGATCAGGATGCGCATCATGGTGTCGGCGCCGGGGATGCCGATCTCCTGGAGTGCCGCGATGTACGGGCCGCCGTTCAGCTTGTCCGAGCTCCACGGGACGATCGCGACGACCAGGAAGATTGAGCCCACGTAGAAGAGCAGGACGCGCAGGACGACAGAGCGGGTCGCCCGCGCGACGTTGCGGCCCGGTTCGGCGGATTCGGCGGCCGCGAGCGCGGCGATCTCCGCGCCGGTGAAGAAGCCGACCGCCGGGATGATGGATGTGAGGACCGGGCCCAGGCCCATCGGAAGGAAGCCGCCGTGTGCGGTGAGGTTGTCGACGCCGCCCGCGTCGTGGGCTCCCGGCCACAGGCCGACCACGAAGACGAGGCCGACGACGAGGAACACCGTGATCGCGGCGACCTTGATCGACGAGAACCAGTACTCGAACTCGCCGAAGGTCTTCACCGACAGCATGTTGACCGCCGTCAGGATCAGCATCAGGGCGAGGCTGATCGTCCAGAGCGGGAGGCCGGGGAGCCAGGCTCGGACGAGTTCGGCGCCGGCGACCGCTTCGAGGGCCACCACGTTGACCCAGAAGTACCAGTACAGCCAGCCGATCGTGAAGCTGCCCAGCGGGCCGAGGGCCAGGCGGGCGTAGGCGTGGAAGGAGCCGACGGCCGGGCGTGCCACCGCCATTTCGCCGAGCATCCGCATCACGAGGATGACCAGGCCGCCGGCGAGCGCGAAGGAGATCACGGCGGCGGGTCCGGTGTCCTGGATGACGACGCGGCTGCCGACGAAGAGCCCGGCGCCGATGACACCGCCGATCGCGATCAGGGTCATGTGGCGCTGTTTGAGGGCGCTGCGCAGACCTGGGCCGCCGGAGGGCTCGGTCGTGCCGTCGTCCCGCAGGGATCTGTCGCTGGTGTCCGTCACGTCCGCCTCTTCTCCGTCGGTCTGGCGTGGGCCTGTCCGGCGGCGCCGGCACATGATGATCATGTGGCGGCGCCGTCGGACAGTTTCGGCACCCCCCAGGGGCCGCCGGGCGCGTTCAACGAACCGTTCACACGGTCGAAACGAACGACGTCTCAGGCCACGGCGCGGGCGACCGAAGCCACCATCTCGTCGACGCCTTCCAGCAGTTCGCCGAGCACCGCCCGGTCCGCGACCAGCGGCGGAGCCACCATCAGCATCGTCGCGCCGCGGTCGTCGGGCCGCAGGATCACGCCGGTGCGGCGCATCGCGTCCGGCAGCACCTCGCGCAGGACTCGCGTCGACTGCTCCTCGGTCAGATCCCGGCCGCTTTCCCGGTCGGCCGTGAATTCGACCGCGTAGAAGAAGCCGGTGCCGCGGACGTCGGCGACGACCGGGTGGCGTGCCGCGATCTCGTCGAGTCCGGCCCGCAGGACCGGGCCGAGGTCCCGCACGTTGCCGGGGATGTTCTCGTCGCGCATGGCGCCGATGTTGGCGACGGCGACGGCCGTGGACACCGGGTGTCCGCCCCAGGTGGCGCCGTGCGTGAAGGTGCCGCCGAGCGGTGAGTCGTACAGTCCGCGCACCAGGGGCTCGCGGACGATGGCGCCGCCGAGCGGGGCGTAGCCCGAGGTGGCTCCCTTGGCGAAGGTGATCAGGTCGGGGACGACACCCTCGGCCGCGCTGCCGAACCAGTGGCCGAGCCGGCCGAAGGAGCAGATGACCTCGTCTGCGACGAGCAGGATGCCGTGCTCGTCGCAGATGCGGCGCAGTTCGCGCCAGTAGCCGTCCGGTGGGACGAGGGCGCCGCGGCCGTTCTGCACGGGTTCGGCGAAGACCGCGGCGACCGTCTCCGGGCCCTCCTCGGCGATGGCCCGCTCTATCGCGCGGACGCAGTCGAGTTCCGCTGCCGGTCCGCAATCGCCGGTGAATCCAAGGGTGTTGGGGACGTGACGGATGCCCGGGAGCAGCGGCCCGAAGGGTTCCCTGATCTTGGGGAGGCCGGTGACGGACAGGGCGCCCAGGGTGACACCGTGGTAGGCCATCGACCGGCTGATGATCTTCGTACGTTCAGGCTGTCCCTGCGAACGGTGGTACTGGCGTGCAAACTTGATCGCCGTCTCGACCGCCTCCGAACCGGAGTTGACGAAGTACGTCACGTCCAGGTCGCCCGGCGCGAGTTCGGCGACCAGGCTCGCCGCCTCGATGGCGGGCGGGTGGGCCGCGCCCCAGTTGGTGGAGTACGCGAGGGTCTCCATCTGCTTGGCGCCCGCGGCCACCACATCGGCGCGGCCGTGGCCGATGTTCACGCAGAACAGCCCGGAGAGGCCGTCGAGGTGGCGCCTGCCCTCGTCGTCGTAGAGGTGGCAGCCGTCGCCGCGGACGTAGACCGGCGGCGGGGTGTCGTACCAGCTGTCCTTGCGGGTGAAGTGCGGGCCGAGGTGACGCTGGGCCTTGGCACGCAGGGTGGGGTCCTGGGGCACGGTGCGCTCCTTCGCGGTCACGTTCACGTTCATGTCACGTTCGCGTTCGTGTTCACAGCAGGGCTTGGTCCACGTCCACGTGCTTCATGTCGTGGGCCTCGGCCACCGGTCGGTAGGTGAGCCGCCCGCCGAGCGTGTTGATCCCCCGCTTCAGCGCCGGATCCGCCGCGACGGCCGCGCGCAGACCGTGGTCGGCGATGGCCTGGACGTAGGGCAGCGTCACGTTGGTGAGGGCGTGGGTCGAGGTGTGCGGGACGGCGCCGGGCATGTTGGCGACGCAGTAGAAGAGGGTGTCGTGGACCGGGTACACGGGGTCGGCGTGGGTGGTGGGCCGGGTGTCCTCGAAGCAGCCGCCCTGGTCGACGGAGATGTCGACGAGGACGGCGCCGGGCTTCATGCGCGCGACGAGGTCGTTGCTCACGAGGCGGGGTGCCTTGGCGCCGGGAACGAGGACCGCGCCGATCACCAGGTCGGCTTCGAGCACGGCCTGTTCGAGGGCGAGCCGGTTCGAGGCGAGTGTGGTGATGCGGCCCTGGTACATCCGGTCGGCGGCGCGCAGCTTGTTCACGTCGGTGTCGAGCAGCACGACGTCCGCCCACATGCCGGTGGCCACGGCGACCGCGTTCATGCCCGCCACTCCGGCGCCGATGACGACGACGCGGGCCGGGCGGGTGCCGGACACACCGCCGGTCAGCACGCCGCGTCCGCCCCCGCCGCGCATCAGGTGGTACGCCCCGACCTGCGGCGCGAGGCGGCCCGCGACCTCGGACATCGGGAAGAGCAGCGGCAGCGAGCCGTCCGCCGCCTGTACCGTCTCGTAGGCGACACCGGTGGTTCCAGCGTCGAGCAGCGCTTGCGTGCAGGCACGGGACGCGGCGAGGTGGAGGTAGGTGAACAGCACCTGGTCGGGGCGGAGCCGGTGGTACTCCTCTGCCACCGGCTCCTTCACCTTCAGGACCAGGTCGGCCCCGGCCCACACGTCGTCGGCGCCCGGCAGGACCCGGGCACCGGCCGCTGCGTAGTCGGCGTCGGGCAGCGCGGAGCCGGTTCCCGCGCCGGACTCGACGGCGACGGTGTGGCCGTGTGCGGTCAGTTCGTGGACCCCTGCGGGGGTCAGGGCGACGCGGAACTCGTTGTTCTTCACTTCCCGCGGAATACCGATCCTCACGGTTCGACTCCCCTCTGGCCCGGCCCGGAATGCGGCGCGGACGCGGTGCGACAGGCGTGGGTTGGCGCGCTCGACACGAGTTGGGGTGGAGGCTGCGACGTCGGGACAGAGCCTGCGTGGAAGGAGGCGTCGGCCGTGCACTCTCGTGCGCCGGGGCCACCACGGCTACCGTGCCGAACGAGACGGCGACCGCAACAGGTCCAGTTGCGTGCACGCTGATGGTGCCAGGCCGACGGCGAGACGGAGGCGGTACGTGCCGCGTACGTTGATCGAGATCGAGCGGGGCCGCGGGGAGCCGCTGTACCGGCAGGTGCGGCAGGCCATCGAGCACGGGATCGCGTCGGGGCGGCTCGACGCGGGCGGCCGGCTGCCGTCCTCGCGGCTCCTCGCCCAGGAGTTGGGCGTGTCACGGAACACGGTCACCGCGGCCTATCAGGAGCTGGTGGCGGAAGGCTTCGTGGAGAGCAGGGCCCGTTCGGGCCTGTTCGTCAATCCGCGGATGCCGCCCCGTACCGAGCCGGAGCCGGCGCCTCCGCAGGAGCACGCCTTCGACTGGTCGGGGCGGCTGCGCGGCCGCGAAGGGGACCGGCTTCCGCACATCGAGAAGCATCACGACTGGGCGCGCTACCCGTACCCGTTCCCCGCCGGGCAGGTCGATCCGCGGGCCTTCCCGGCGCGGGCCTGGGTGCGCGCGCTGAACCGGGCACTTGACCGGCCGCACGCCGCCTGGTCGTTGCAGGACTGCGTGGCCGACGACGATCCGCTGCTGGTGGAGATGGTCCGCTCCCACCTGCTGCCCGCACGCGGCATGGCGGTGGAGGCGTCCGAGGTGCTGATCACCATCGGCTCGCAGCAGGGCCTTGACCTGCTGGGGCGGGCGCTGCTCGGGCCCGGGTCCGTGGCTGCCGTGGAGGACCCCGGGTACCTGGACGCACGGCACATCTTCCTGCGGGCCGGGGCCCGGCTGCACCCCCTCCCCGTCGACGCGGACGGACTGCGACCCCCGGGCACCCTGCGCGGCGTCGACCTGCTGCATGTGACACCCAGTCACCATCACCCGACCAATGTGACGTTGGGGCCGGGGCGACGGCAGGCGCTCCTCGCGGCGGCCAGGGAGGCGGGCACGGTCGTCGTGGAGGACGACTACGACAGCGAGTTCCGCTACGAGGGCAGTCCCACGCCCGCGCTCAAGTCGCAGGACGCCACGGGGCAGGTGGTGTACCTGGGCACGTTCTCCAAGTTCCTCGCGCCGGGCCTGAGGCTTGGCTATCTCGTCGGGTCGGCCGAACTGGTCGCACATCTGCGGGAGTTGCGTCGCTACTCGGTACGCCACCCCTCCGGCCATCTGCAACGGGCACTGGGCCTGCTGATCGAGTCGGGTGACTACCAGTTGGCCGTACGGCGCAGCCGGGCGCGCCTCGGAACGAAGTGGCGGCTCATGCGGGACGCGGCGAACGCGTCGCTGCCGTGGGCGAGTTCACCGGCACCGGGCGGGGTCAGCCTGTGGATGTCGGGGCCGGAGGGGCTCGACTGCCGGGAGCTGGTGCGGCGGGCACGCGAGCGCGGCGTGCTGATCGAGCGGGGTGACATCTTCTTCCTGGCGGGCCCGGACCTCGATGCGCTGCGGCACTTCCGGGTCGGCTTCGCGGCGCCACGGGCCGACGTCATCGAGCCCGGGATCGCGATCCTCGGCGACGTCGTACGGGAGTTGCTGCCGGCGCAGTGACCTTCAGTCCGCCTCGACCCGGGCGATCCGTTCGGCCGCCTGCCGCAGCACCGGCACCAGTTCGACGGCCCGCTCCACACTGACCCGTACGGCGGGCGCCTGGAGGGCGACGCACTGACGCACCCGCGATCCGGCCGGGTCACCGTCCGGCTCGCGGGGCACGGGCACGGCGGCGCACACGAGGCCGGGCAGGAACTCCTCGTCGTCCAGGGCGAATCCGTCCCTGCGCACCTGGTCGAGCTCGGCCTCCAGGGCGTCGGGGTCGGTGCGGGTGCGCGCGGTGAACGCCTTCAGCGGGGCCGCGGTGAGAATCTTGCGGCGCTGGGCGGCGGGCAGGAACGCGAGGATCAGCTTTCCGCTGGCACTGCAGTGCACCGGGACCCGGGAGCCGGGCCGCAGGGCGAAACGCAGCGGCTCGGGGGTCTCGACGCGGTCGAGGTAGACGACCTCCGGCCCGGCCGGCGCGGTCAGGTTGCAGGTCTCGCCGATCTCGTCGACGAGGTGGCGAAGGACGGCATGCCGGGCCGCGTGGTGGGCGCCGTGGCTGAGCAGGTCCTCCGCGAAGGTGCGCAGCCGGCCGCCCGCACCGTAGCGGCGGCCGTCGCCCTGTCGGTCGAGGAGCCCCGCGCCCTCCAGCTGCTGCAGCATCCGGTGCACGGTGGGCTTGGGCAGGCCGGTCTCGGCGACCAGCTCGGTCAGGGTGACCAGGCGGTCGGTGCGGGCGATGTGTTCCAGCAGGGCGAACAGGCGCAGGGCCGGGGTTCCGTCCTCCATGTGCACCATCCTCAACTCTCCCTCACCGAAAGCCAGTTGGCGACTCTCCGAACAGGCCACTGAACAGACCCCTGAACAGGCCCCCGAACGTAGCAGCACGTCCCGGATTTCGGTACGCACGGTTGACGCTGCCGAGACGCCCGCTCTACGGTCCTCGACGTGTCCCGCTTTTGGGAACACCGCGTACCGGATCCCGGAACCTGCTCGCCCCCACTGAACATGCGCCACCCCGCACCAGCACCGACAGCACGTCGAAGGGTGGAAACTCCATGACCAGCAGTGCGCCCCAACCCCAGTTCACGACCGAGGACGGCCGTCAGGTGGCCGCCGGCGTGCAACGGATGACCCCTTCCGAGTCGTTCGTGGAGACCCTGGTCTCGCACGGCGTCAAGGACATCTTCGGCATCATGGGCTCGGCCTTCATGGACGCGATGGACATCTTCGCGCCGGCCGGCATCCAGCTGATCCCGGTCGTGCACGAGCAGGGCGCGGGCCACATGGCGGACGGCTACGCGCGGGCCAGTGGCCGGCACGGCGTGGTGATCGGCCAGAACGGTCCGGGGATCTCCAACTGCGTCACCGCGATCGCGGCGGCCTACTGGGCACACTCCCCCGTTGTCGTCGTCACGCCCGAGGCGGGCACGATGGGCATGGGGCTCGGTGGCTTCCAGGAGACCAATCAGCTCCCGATGTTCGAGGAGTTCACCAAGTACCAGGCGCACGTGAACAATCCGCGCCGGATGGCGGAGCTGACGGGCCGCGCCTTCGACCGGTCGATGAGCGAGATGGGTCCGACGCAGCTCAACATCCCGCGCGACCACTTCTACGGCGACATCGAGGCCGAGATCCCGCGCCCGTCCCGCCTCGACCGGGGCCCTGGCGGTGAGCGCAGCCTGGAGGAGGCGGCGCGGCTGCTCGCCGAGGCCGAGTTCCCGGTGATCATCTCCGGTGGCGGTGTCGTCATGGGCGACGCGGTCGAGCAGGCGAAGGCGCTGGCCGAGCGGCTCGGCGCGCCGGTCGTCAACTCGTACCAGCACAACGACTCGTTCCCCGCGAGTCACCCGCTGTGGTGCGGACCGCTCGGCTATCAGGGCTCCAAGGCGGGCATGAAGCTGCTCGCGCAGGCCGATGTGGTGGTCGCGCTCGGCACCCGGCTCGGCCCGTTCGGCACGCTGCCGCAGTACGGCATGGAGTACTGGCCCAAGAACGCCAAGATCATCCAGATCGACGCGGACCATCGCATGCTGGGCCTCGTCAAGAAGATCGAGGTCGGGATCTGCGGGGACGCGGGCGCCGCGGCGCAGTCCCTCGTGCACCGGCTCGACGGCCGTGACCTCGTCTGCGAGGGGACCCGCGCCCGGCGTTCGGCGACCATCCGCGCGGAGAAGGACGCCTGGGAGAAGGAGCTGGACGGCTGGATCCACGAGACGGACGCGTACAGCCTCGACATGATCGCCGAGCAGGACGGCGAGGACGGCTCCTGGCTGCACCCGCGTCAGGTGCTGCGCGAGCTGGAGAAGGCGCTGCCGGAGCGGGTGATGGTCTCCACCGACATCGGCAACATCAACTCGATCGCGCACAGCTATCTCCGTTTCGAGGAGCCGCGGTCCTTCTTCGCCCCGATGTCCTTCGGCAACTGCGGCTACGCGCTGCCGACGATCATCGGCGCCAAGCTGGCCGCGCCCGAGCGCCCGGCGGTCGCCTACGCGGGCGACGGCGCCTGGGGCATGAGCATGGGCGAGATCATGACAGCGGTGCGGCACGACATCCCGGTGACCGCGGTGGTCTTCCACAACCGGCAGTGGGGCGCCGAGAAGAAGAACCAGGTCGATTTCTACGACCGCCGGTTCGTCGCGGGCGAGTTGGAGAGCGAGTCGTTCGCCGGGATCGCCCGCGCGATGGGCGCCGACGGCGTGATCGTGGACCGGCTCGAGGACGTCGGCCCGGCGCTGAGCAAGGCGGTCGCGGCGCAGATGGACGAGGGGCGCACCACGGTCATCGAGGTCATGACGACCCGTGAGCTGGGCGACCCGTTCCGCCGCGACGCCCTGTCGAAGCCGGTCAGGCACCTCGCCAAGTACCAGGACTACGTCTGATCGCTGTACGTCCGATCGCTGTACGAGCACGTCCGGGGCGCCCGCGGTCGGTGCGGGCGCCCCGCCCTCCGTCCCTGCCCCTATCCCTCTCCCCTGGTGGTGATCATCCGTGCCGAGTCCGCTCCCCCGCCCCGCCGATCCCCTGCACGCCGCCGACACGATCCTGTACGGCGGCACCGTGCGCACCCTGGACCGCGCCGGGCACACCGGCACGGCGCTGGCCGCCCGCGACGGCAAGGTGCTCGCCGTCGGTTCGGACGCCGACATCCTCACCCTCGCCGGTCCCGCCACCACGCTGCGCGATCTGAGCGGCCGGTGCGCCGTGCCGGGGTTCATCGAGACCCACAACCACCCCACGTTCTTCGGCCTGACCCTCGCCGCGGAGGTCGACGCGGGCAGTCCGCCGAACGACCGGATCGCGGACATCGTGGCCCTCGTCGAGCAGGCCGCCGGGCACACCGAGCGGGGCGAGTGGATCCGCGGCTACCGCTACGACGACACGCTCCTGGCCGACGACCGGCACCCCACGCGCGCCGATCTGGACCCGGTCTCGCCGCACCATCCGGTGTGTCTGCAGCACATCTCGGGCCACTTCTGCGTGCTCAACTCGGCGGCCCTCGGGCGCCTGGGCATCAACCGGGACACCCCCGACCCGGTCGGGGGTGTCATCGTCCGCGACGCGAAGGGCGAGCCGACCGGTGTGCTCGCGGAGACCGCCGCGTTCGCCGCGTACGCGGGCATGCCGAAGCCCGGCGTGGACGACCTGGCCGACGCGATCGGGCGGGCCGGTGACGCGTATCTGGCGGCGGGTGTCACCACGGTTCACGACACGGGACTCGGCCTCCAAGGCGGCCCCGGCGAACTCGACGCCTACCGCAGGGCCCGGCTCACCGGTCGGCTGCGCAACCGGATCCAGGCGTACCTGGTGCAGGACCTGTTCCCTGAGCTGGCACAGGGGCGCCTCAGCCCAGTGGAGTCGGCCGTCGCGGGGCTCGGGGACGACGAGTTCCGAGTGGCCGGCGTCAAGATGTGGGCGGACGGCTCGATCCAGGGCCTGACCGGGTGTGTCTCGGACGGCTACGCGTGCGCCCCGGACAAGCACGGGCTGCTGATCTTCCCGCCGGACGACCTGTCCCGGCGGATCGCGACGCTGCACGAGGCGGGCTGGCAGGTCGCCGTGCACGGCAACGGCGACGGCGCGATCCAGGCCATCCTCGACGCGTACCAGAAGCTGGGCCTGGACCCGGAGTCCGCGGACCGGCGCCACCGCATCGAGCACTGCCAGATGGCGGGTGAGCGGCAGCTCGCGGACATGGCTAGGGCCGGTGTGCACGCCTCGTTCTTCGTCAAGCACGTCTACTACTGGGGCGACCGGCACCGCGACCGCTTCCTCGGCCCCGAACGGGCGGCCCGCATCGACCCGTTGGCCTCGGCCCGCCGTCACGGCGTCACCTTCGGCCTGCACTCGGACACACCCGTGGTCCCGGTGCCGCCGCTCGAGGGCATGTGGTGTGCGGTCGACCGGATGACCCGCGACGGCCACCAACTGGGGCCGGAGCAGCGGGTCGACGCGGAGACCGCGCTGCGCGCCTACACGAGCGAGGCGGCCAAGCTGGCCTTCGAGGAGGACCGCAAGGGAACCCTGGAGCCGGGCAAGCTGGCCGATGTCACGGTCCTGTCCGATGACCCGACCGCCGGCGGCGAGCGCAGCCTGCGCGATCTGACGGTCGAGGCGACGGTCATCGGCGGCGACGTCGTCTGGGAACGAACTCCCGGAGGCAAGCGATGAGTTCACCACCGACGGAGCCCTCACGCCGTCTCCCCCGCAGCCTGTGGCTGGGCCTCGGGGTCCCCGCGTTCGCGCTCCTCGTGGTCATGCCGCTGCTGGCGAACACGGACGTGTACGTGGCGGGCATCCCGCTGCTGTTCCTGTGGGTGTTCGCCTGCTTCCCGCTGACCACCCTGTGTCTGAAGCTGGCGTGGCGGATGGACCGGAAGCACTACCCCGAGGACACACCGAATTCCTCGGAGGAGGTGTCCCGATGATCGCCACGGTCTTCTTCGTCATCATGGTGCTGTCGGTCCTCGTGGCGTTCAGCGCCCGGCGCGGCATCCGCAAGGTGTCCATCAGCGAGTACTTGGTCGGCGGCCGTTCGTTCCCGCCGTGGCTGCTGTACTTCCTCGCGGTCGGCGAGGTGTACAGCATCGGCACGATGATCGGTTTCCCGGCCGGGATCTACGCCAAGGGCGCCAGCTACGGCGTCTGGTTCCTCGGCTACATCCTGCTGGCCTATCCGCTCGGCTATTACGTGGCTCCGCTGATCTGGAGGGCCGGGGTGCGCTACGACGCGATGACCATCCCGGACGTGTTCGGCCGCCACTTCCGCAGCCGCGGCCTCGAACTCATCACGGCGCTGGCCCTGTTGGTGGCCCTGGTGCCGTGGGGCCAGTACCAGTTCATCGGCATGCAGGTGGTGCTGACGGCGCTCGGGCTGCCGATCACGCCGGTGCAGGCGGTGATCCTCGCGGGCGTGATGGCGTTCCTGTACGTCGCCGTGTCCGGGGTGCGGTCCCCGGCGTTCGTGTCCATCCTCAAGGACGGGCTCATGGTGCTGGGTGTGGTGGCCGCGGGTGTCGCCGCGCTCGTCGCGGGCGGTGGCATCGAGGCGGTCACGGATCCGGCGGCCGTGCCGCGCGCGCAGGTCACCATGTCGGGCAGCCCGATGGTGTTCGCGCTGACCACCATCGTCTTCCAGGCGGTCACCTTCTATCTGGGCTTCTCCGCGGGCTACATCTTCACCGCACGCTCCGAGCGGGCCATCAAGTCCTCGACGGTGTGGATGCCGTCGTACATGCTGATGTACCCGTTCCTGGTGGCCACGGCCTACTTCGCGTACACGGCCGGCAAGCATGTCGCCGATCCCAACACGGTGTTCATGGAGGTCGTGCGTGATGTGCTGCCGAACTGGCTGGTGGGTGTGGTCGCGGGCGGCGCGGGCCTCTCCGGGGTGCTGGTCCTCGCGGTGACGGCGCTGTCGATCGGTGGCATCGTCTCCCGCAACCTCGCGCCGAACCTGCGCCCGGAGGCCCAGCGGCGGTGGACGACGCTGGCCGTCGCGGTGTTCCTGGTGGCGGCCGCCGTGCTGACACTGACGGCGTCGTCGCTGATGCTGACCGTGCTCAACCTGACGTACTACCTGCTGGGCCAGCTGATCCCGGGCTGGTTCGCCCTGCTGTTCTTCCGCCGGGTGCGGGCGTGGGCGGTGGCGACCGGCATGATCGCGGGTGTCGCCGCCTCCCTGGTGCTGTACGTGGTAGAGCCCGACCTCGGAGGTGTCAACGCGGGCCTCGTCACAGTGGTGTTGAACGCCCTGCTCACCTTCGGCCTGAGCGCGCTCGCCCGGTCCCGGCCGTGTGCCACGGAGCCGCCGCTGGTGTCGGTGCCCGCGCCCCGGCCGGGAGCCGCGGACACCCCGGACGAGGAGGCGGCCGCGCTGCGCTGACGGTGGAGCGGGGCGGGTGGGGATCGGCGTGCCCCCACCCGCCCCGCGGTCCTCAGGCCCCGGCCAGTTCGGCCACCTCCGCGGCCGTCAGCGTCTTCCCGTACACCCGGAGGTCGTCGAGCGCGCCCTTCAGATACGGGTCGGCGTACTGGGACTTGCCGAGGTATCCGGCGCGGATGTGGTTGCCGAACATGTCCGGCTGCGCGGTGACATGTTCGTTGCGGCCCTTCTCCTCGCCGTCGACGTACAGCACGGCCGTGCCGTTCCCGTACGTCAGCGCCACGTGCACCCAGGTGTCGGTGGGGAGTTGGTCGACGTCGATGCGCTCCTCCGCCCCTGCGCCGCCGGCGGTGATCGCGAACCGCAGGGTGTCGGCGTCGGAGCGTGGTGTCAGGAACAGGTTGGCGGAGGCCCCGCTGCCGATGTCGAAGATGCGGGTCCACGCATCGGGCGTCCCGTCGAGCTTCACCCAGGTCGCCACCGAGTACGCGGTCGCGCCGGCCAGCACGTCGTCGGCGAGCTTCACGTACCCGTCCGAACCGTCGAGGGCGACGGCGCCGCCGGTCTTCCCGCCGGTCGTCCAGGTCGCGCCGGCCACCAACTGGGCGGTCTTGCCGTTGCCCGTCGCGTCGGCGGCGGTCGTCCCGGAGGTCTCGTCGAAGCGGTGCCAGGCGGCGAACTCCGGTGGCGGAGGCGGCGGTTCGCCTGTCAACCAGTAGGCCGTGTAGTACACGTGGTGGGTGCGGGCGATGGGCAGGAGGGTGACGTTCTCATCGTCGGCCCGCGCCGTGAATCTCATCGGCGCGGCGGCCGTCTGCTTCACCGACTTCGGGTCGAGCCGGGGCATCCGCATCGCGCCCCGGTCGCCGTACTGCCCGGCGAGCACCACCGGCCCGTACAACACGGCCTGTACGTCCGGGTCGTCGGGTGTCGGTTCGATGGCGAGCCGCATGGGGAGGGTGACCTCGATCCGGTCACCGGCCTTCCAGCGGCGGCGCAGCGCGAACCAGCTGCCCGCCTTGGGACGGTCGCCGAGGGCCCGGCCGTTGAGCGTGACGCGCGCCCCCTTCGTCCAGGACGGGATCCGCACCCGCAGTTCGTGCTCGGCGGTGCCTGCCGTGACGGTGAGCGTGGTCGACGCCTTGTCGGGGAAGCCGGTCGTCTGCCGCCAACTCACCCCCTTCGCCTTCCACTTCACCTCCGCCGGTACGAACAGGTTCACCAGGAGCCGCTCGTCGTCGTGCGAGAAGACGGTCTCGGCGAACTTCGCGTGCGTCTCCATCCCGCTGCCGTGGTCGCAGGAGAAGTTGTCGTAGTCGGTGGAGTAGGCCTTGGGGTCCTCGCCCATGAAGGAGGGCTGCTGTTTGTACGAGCCCGGAGCGAGGCCGGTGTAGTAGATGTTGAAGCCGTGTGCGGAGTCGGGGTCCTGCTCGCCGAGCATCTGGTTGAACAGGGTGCGCTCGTAGTAGTCGAGCAGGTCGACACGGTGCGGCGCGTGGAAGTGCATCAGGCGGGTCAGCTTCAGCATGTTGTAGCTGTTGCAGTTCTCGCAGCAGCCGTTGGAGAGTTGGGCGGCGATGGCGTCCGGCTCGTGGAAGGCCTCGCCGTTGCTGTTGCCGCCGATGACGTACGTGTGATGGTCGGTGACGATCTGCCAGAAGTTCTCGGCGATGGTGCGGTAGCGGTCGTCGAGGCCCTCCTCCCACAGCCGCAGCGCGCCCACCATCTTGGGTATCTGCGTGTTGGCGTGCAGCCCGGCGAGCTTGTCCTCGTTCTTGGCGAGCGGGTCGAAGACGACGTCGTGGGTGAACCGTTCGGCGACCTTCAGCCAGTTGGTGTCACCGGTGATCTCGTGCAGATCGGCGAACACGTCGTTCATGCCGCCGAACTCGGTCTGGAGCACCCGCTGCATCTGGTCGTGGCTCAGCGCCCCGGTCCGCTTGTCCACCCAGGCGGCCTGCCGCAGCACCACGTCGAGGGCCTGCTCGCTCCCGGCGAGACGGTGCTGGTCGACGAGCCCCGCCATGATCTTGTGGATGGTGTAGTACGGCGCCCAGACCCCGGACCCGGCTTCGAGCCGGTCGAAGAAGCTCTCCGGGAACGCGGACAGGTACCCCTTGCCGAAGCCCGCCTTCGGCGAGGCCTCCTGACACTCCGCGAGCGCGGCGACCAGCTTGCGCCCCTTGTCACGGGCGCCGGTGTCGCCGGTGTTGGCGTACGTCAACGCGAGCCCGGACAGCAGATGTCCGGTGCTGTGGCCGCGCAGCTCTACGTCGGGCCCCTCCCAGCCGCCGCACGGCTCGGCGTCGGACGGCAGGCCGACGTTCTTCCTGAAGGTGTGCAGCAGCCGGTCGATGTCGACGAAGTGCAGATAGGCGGTGTTGCGCGCCTGGTTGTCGCGGAAGACGCCGGGCAGCAGGGCGACGGCGTCGAGGGGGAAGGGCTTGACGGCGCCCGTCGCGGCTCGGGGTGCGGCATCGGTACCGGAGGCCGGGCTCGCATACGCCGCCGTGCCCAGGGCGGTGGGCAGCGCGGCGACTGCGACCCCGGTGGCGGCGACAGCGATGAACTGCCTTCTGCCAGGGGTGACTTGCGAAGAAGACGATCCGTTGGATCTCTCGGTGCGGCTCACGTCGTGCTCCTCGCGCGGCTATTTGTTCGCGATTTCGGACGGTGAACGGAACTCCGGACGCGAAGATAGGCTCGCCCCACCCCATGGTCAACACCCCGCGCACCGCTCCCACGCATACCGGCCCGCCCACCGGGACAGGGATCACCCGGCCCCGACCCACCTCCCGCACAAGGAGTTTCCGATGCCGCTCGCACCCTTCCATCTCGCCATCCCGGTCGACGACCTCGCGGCCGCCCGCGACTTCTACGGCAAGGTGCTCGGCTTCGCCGAGGGACGCTCGGACACCCGGTGGATCGACTGGAACTTCGGGGGCCACCAAGTGGTCACCCATCAGGTCGGCGACGGGACACCGCGCGGCGGGGACGAGGCCGTCGCGGGCACCAACCCGGTCGACGGGCACGAGGTGCCGGTGCCGCACTTCGGCCTGGTGCTCCCGGTGCCGGAGTTCCGGCGCCTCGCCGAACGCCTCACCGCCGCCGGCACGGACTTCGTGATCGAGCCCTATGTGCGTTTCCAGGGCGAACCGGGCGAGCAGTGGACGATGTTCTTCCTCGACCCGGCGGGCAACGCCCTGGAGTTCAAGGCCTTCGCCGACCTCGAGCAGCTCTTCGCGGTCTGATCCGGTTAGGGTCCTTCTGACGGATCAGGCTGGATGCGGGCGGCCGTGAATGTCCGGCGCCGACAAGCGGGGTCTGGTGCGTGCAGCTGCAAGGCGGAGGAGGGCGTCAACGCGGAGCGTTGGCAACCGACGACAACGCCGCAGATGTGCGTGCCAGACCCCGCGACTCCAGCAAGATCCGTCAGAAGGGCCCTGGCCTGCCACCTGCGGCGATCCCTCGTCGCCACCGTTCCACCCCGACGAAAGAGCCGTGAACATGAGCACCACCGCCCGCGCCACCGTGCAGCACGAGGACGAGCGCACGCGGGTCACCCGCTGGGACTTCGAGCCGGGGCAGAGCACCGGCCGCCACGTGCACGAGTACGACTACGTCGTGGTCCCGGTGACGGACGGCCACACCGATGTCATCACCCCGGACGGCACGGTCACGCGCAACGAGCTGTTCTCGGGCCGCTCCTACGCGCGTTCGGCGGGCAGCGAGCACGAGGTCGTCAACGCGGGCCGGGCTCCGCTGGCCTTCGTGGAGGTGGAGCGCAAGTAGCGCCCCGCCTCCACGGCGTCCTCACGCCTTGCGCCCGACCCCGCACACCGCCGCCTCGACCGCCGACGCCTCGGGCCGCGGGACGCCGGGGTCCGGGCGCCAGGCCGATGTGTTGACGACTCCCGGTTCGACGAGGTCGAGGCCGTCGAAGAACGCGGCGATCCGCTCCGGTGACCGCAGGTGATAGGTGTGCACCGACTGCTGGTTGTAGCCGGCGACCGCCGTGTTCAGCGCGTCATTGTTGTTCGTGCCGTCGGTCAGGGCCAAGTAGCTGCCGGGCGGCAGCGCGTCCAGCAGCGTGGCCACCACCTCCGCGGGGCGGTCCTCGTCGGACAGCTGCCCCATGATGCTGAGCAGGGTCAGCCCGATCGGCCGGTCGAAGTCCAGGGTCTCGCGCGCCTGGGCCAGGATCCGCTCCGGGTCCCGCACATCGGCGTCCAGATAGGCGCAGGCCCCCTCGGGGGTGCTGGTGAGCAGGGCCCGCGCGTGGGTCAGGACCAGCGGGTCGTTGTCCACGTACACGATCCGGCTGTCCGGGGCGATGCGCTGGGCCACCTCGTGCGTGTTGTCGGCCGTGGGGAGGCCGGTGCCGACGTCGAGGAACTGCCGGATGCCCGCCTCGCCCGCCAGGTACCGCACCGCGCGCACGAGGAACTGCCGCTGGAGCCGCGCGACGGTGGCGAACTCGGGGAACGTGGCGAGGATGGCCTCGCCCACCTCGCTGTCGACGGGGTAGTTGTCCTTGCCGCCCAGAAGGTAGTTCCACACCCGGGCGGAGTGCGGGCGGTCGGTCTGCAGCCTGTCGCGGAGTTCGCCATGCGTGTGATCCATGTCCTCAGCTTCACACACAACACGCCGGGCGCACCGATGAGTTCGGGGCCTGGGAGCGGTCTGCACCAGTATCACCACGGCATGCCATCCGAGGAGGACTTACCGTGATCGACCTGAAGCCGGCCTGCGGCCGGATGACCGATGTACTGACCGGCCTGAGCGAGGAGCAGCTGTCCCTGCCCACCCCCTGCTCCGAGTACTCCGTGCGCGAGCTCATCGCCCACGTCGACGAGGCGGCGCGGGCCTTCACCGGCTTCGCCCGCAAGGAAACGCCCCTGCCCGAGGAGCCGGGCGACCGGCGGGAGAGCACGGCGAAGAGCGTGCGGGCGCTCGGCGACGCCTGGGACGACCCCGAGGCCTGGCAGGGCGATTCGGACGGGCCGGGGTTCACGCTGCCGAACGAGACGTGGGGGAAGGTCGCGCTCACCGAGATGGTGGTGCACGGCTGGGACCTCGCCAAGGCCACAGGACAGCCCTTCGACCTGCCCGAGGAGACCCTGCGCGCCTGCCACGACCACGTCAGCGGCTTCGTGACGGCGGCGCCACTGCCGGAGCTGTGGGGGCCGCCGGTCGAGACACCCACCGACGCACCGCTGATGGACCGCATCGTGGGCTTCACGGGGCGCCGCCCCTGACCCTGCTCCCCGTGCACTCTGCACAGCCACCTCCGTCCCACCGGGCACTGCGCCCACCCCACCCCTCCGGCGGCCGCCGTAGCGTGCGGGCAACCGCAGTCGCTTGGAGGTTCGATGGCCGCCGCACGCGCCGTCGGGGTGGACGACCACGCCCTGACCAGAGTGCCCACCACCGCCCGTTACAGCTGGTGGTCCGTAGCCCTGCAGCGGTTCGGGCAGATCTCCGGGCTCAGCCAGTTCGTGCTCGGCGCGACGCTGGGCTTCGGGATGGACTTCTGGACGGCGTTCTGGGCGCTCACCCTCGGCTCGGTGATCGTCGAGGTGCTCTCGATCTTCGTGGGGATCATCGGCGTACGGGAAGGCCTTCCGACGTCCGTGCTCGCGCGCTGGACCGGGTTCGGGCGCGTCGGGTCCTCGCTGATCGGGCTCGCGATCGCGCTGAGCCTCATCGGCTGGTTCGGCATCCAGTCGGCGATATCGGCCGACGCGCTCGCCGGGCTCGTCGGGGTGTTCCCCGCGCCCGTGTGGTCGGTCCTGTTCGGGCTCGGTGTGACGGCCGTCGTGCTGTGGGGCTTCGGCTCCATGAACTGGGCCGCGTACGTCACGGTGCCCGCGTTCCTGCTGCTGGTGGGCTGGTCCACGGTGCACGAGCTGGCCCGCTTCGACATCGGGCACCTCGTCGCCTCCGCGCCGCCGGGGCCGCAGCTGTCCCTCGTCCAGGGCACGACGCTCGTGGCGGGTGGCGCGATCGCGGGCGCGATCATCACGCCGGACATGACCCGCTTCAACCGGTCCACCGCCGATGTCGTCAAGCAGACCGTGGTGGGCATCTCGCTCGGTGAGTACGTGGTCGGGCTCGCCGGAGTGCTCCTCGCGCACGCCACCCGGTCCGCCGACGTGACCGCGATCGCCGTGTCCTCGGTGGGCTGGGTCGGCACGCTCGTCGTCATCATGGGCGCGCTGAAGATCAACGACTGGAATCTGTACAGCTCCGGCCTCGGCGTCGTGAACTTCATCGAGTCGGTCTTCGGCCGCAAGGTCAACCGCGCCACCGTCACCGTCCTGCTCGGTGTCATCGGCAGCCTGCTCGCGGCGGCCGGCATCCTCGACCGGTTCGCCGACTTCCTGACGCTGCTCGGCGTCGCCTTCCCGCCCATCGCCGCTGTGATGATCGCCGAGTACTTCGTGGTCAAGCGGTGGCGCGGCGACCTGGAGGCCTCGCGGTCCTCGGGCACGCTGCCCGCGACCGCGCCGACCTGGGTCCCGGCGACGCTCGTCGTGTGGGTGCTCGCCTTCTGCGTCGGTGAATTCCTCGACTGGGGCCTGCCCAGCATCAACTCGGTCGTCTTCGCGTTCGTCGCCTACATCGTGCTGGGCAAGCTCGGCCTCGTGCGCGGCGTCGGTGTGTCCCGCGACATGGGAGCCGGTGCTCCGGTGTCCGATGAGACCCCGGGCGTCGCGAGCGGCGACTCCCCCGACTCCCCCACCCCTCACGTCCCCGCCGCCTCCAGCGGCGCCTCCCGCTAAGGAGAGAGTTCCGTGCGTATCGGAATCGATGTCGGCGGCACCAACACCGACGCCGTCCTGCTCGAAGGATCGCGGGTGCTCGCCACCACCAAGGCCGCGACCAGCCAGGACGTCACGTCCGGCATCGTGTCCGCGCTCGAGGCGCTGCGCGCGCAGCACGCCTTCGACCCGGCGGCGGTCGGCGCCGTGATGATCGGCACCACCCACTTCCTCAACGCGCTCGTCGAGGCCCGCGGCCTCGCCCCGACGGCGGCGCTCCGCCTCGGCCTGCCCGCGACGTCCGCGCTGCCCCCGTTCGTGGACTGGCCGGAGCGCCTGACGCGGGCCGTCGCCGGACGGCCGTACCTGGCGCACGGCGGGCACGAGTTCGACGGGCGGAAGATCGCCGACCTGGACGAGGACGAGCTGCGCCGGCACGCCGCCGACATGGCCGCCCACGGCATCAGGTCGGTGGCGATCTCCTCGGTGTTCTCGCCGGTCAGCGACGAGTTCGAGGTGCGCGCGGCGGAGATCCTGCGCGCCGAGCTGGGCCCGGACGTGGCCCTCTCGCTGTCCCACGAGATCGGCCGCATCGGCCTCCTGGAGCGGGAGAACGCGACGGCGGTGAACGCTGCGCTGCGTGAGCTGGCCGCCGGGATCGTCGACGGTCTGGCCGGTGCGGTCGCCGGGTTCGGCATCACCGCGCCGCTGTATCTGAGCCAGAACGACGGCACGCTGATGGACCTGGAGTACGCGCGCCGCTACCCGGTCGCCACCTTCGCCTCGGGCCCGACCAACTCGATGCGCGGCGCCGCGGTGCTGTCCGGTCTCGACACCTGCGCGGTCGTCGACGTCGGCGGCACCACCAGCGACGTCGGTGTTCTGGCGCAGGGCTTCCCGCGCGAGGCGGGGACGGCCGTGGACGTGGCGGGGGTGCGCACCAACTTCCGTATGCCGGATGTGCACAGCATCGGGATCGGTGGCGGTTCGCTGGTCGTCGAGGACGGCGGCCGGGTCACGGTCGGCCCGCGTTCGGTCGGCTACCGGCTCACCGACGAGGCGCTCGTGTTCGGCGGTTCCACACTGACCGCCACCGATGTCGCGGTCGCGGCGGGGCTCACCGACATCGGTGACCGCTCCGCCGTCGCCCACCTCGACGCGCGCCTGGTGAAGGAGGCGCTCGACACGATCGCCGCCGACATCGCCCGCGCGGTGGAGTCGATGCGGACCTCGCCCGAGCCGCTGCCGGTGGTCGCGGTCGGCGGCGGCTCCGTCCTCCTCCCGGACACCCTGCCGGGCTCCGGAACGGTCCACCGGCCCGACCACTTCGCGGTCGCGAACGCGATCGGCGCGGCCATCGCGCAGGTCGGCGGCGAGGTCGACCGGGTCTACGCGATCGACGCGGGGCGCCGCGAGACCGTGCTCGACGAGGCGCGGCAGGAGGCGGTCGACCGAGCCGTCGCCGCGGGCGCGAACCCGTCCGGGGTACGCATCGTCGAGTTCGACGAGGTCCCCGTCCCCTACCTGCCGGGCAACGCCACCCGCATCCGCTGCAAGGCCGTGGGCGACCTGCAACAGGTCGACTGAGCCCCGCGCCCCACCCACGTAAGGAGAGCACGAGCACATGAGCTGGACCCTGGGCCTCGAGCAGCTGGACGACCTGGCGCGCGGCGCCGCGATCCTCGGCACCGGAGGCGGCGGCGACCCGACCATCGGCCGCCTCCTCGTCCGCGAGGCGATGCGCGAGTACGGCCCGGTGACCGTCCTCGACCCCGACGAGGTCGCCGACGACGCGTTCGTCATCCCGGTCGCGAACATGGGCGCGCCGACCGTGATGGTCGAGAAGCTGCCCGGCGCCGACGAGCCGGTGGCCGCGCTGCGCGCCCTGGAGACGTTCACGGGACGCAAGGCCGACGCGACGATGCCCATCGAGTGCGGCGGCAGCAACTCGCTGATCCCGCTGATCGTCGCGGCCCGCACGGGCCTCCCTGTCGTCGACGCGGACGGCATGGGGCGCGCCTTCCCCGAACTCCAGATGGAGACCTTCCACGTCTACGGGATCCCGGCCTCGCCGCTCGCGATGGCCGGCGAACACGGCGAGACCTGCGTGTTCGACACCGGCAAGGACACCAAGCGCCTGGAGGACCTGGCCCGCCGGGTCACGGTCGGGCTCGGTGGCGGCGCCTCGATAGCCGAGTACTCGATGACCGGGGAACAGCTCAAGCGCACCGCGGTGCCGCGCACACTGACCCTCGCACTGTCCCTCGGCCGGGCGGTCCGCGAGGCGCGCGAGGCACACCGGGACCCGGTGGAGGCGCTCGGCGAAGCGGTGGGCGGCACGATCTACGGTCACCTGCGGGTGCTGTTCCGCGGCAAGGTGACCGACGTGGAGCGGCGCACGGAGGGCGGCTTCGCGCGCGGCCGTGCCACGTTCGCGGCGTTCGAGGGCGACTCGGATCTCGAACTCCGTTTCCAGAACGAGCACTTGGCGGCACTCCGCGACGGCGAGCCGATCTGCGTGGTCCCGGACCTGGTGTGCGTCCTGGAGGCGGACACGGGCGAACCCATCACCACGGAGGCGCTCCGCTACGGCCAGCGGGTCACGGTGATCGGCATCGCGGCACCGGCCATCATGCGCACCCCGGAGGCCCTGTCCGTCTTCGGCCCGTCCTGCTTCGGCCTCCCGTACGAATTCCGTCCGGTGGAGGAGACGCTGGAGCTTTCTTGAGCCTGCGCCCCGGAGCCTGACATCGCGCCCCAGCGGCGGGTGCGCAAATCAAGCCCCTGCGGCGGGTTCGAAACTTCGAGCTTCGGCGGCGGGTGCCCATTTCTAGCCCCTGCGGCGATTGAGCAGCGGGGTCCGGGGCAGAGCCCCGCGACGCAGGAACGGGTGCCCGCTGCGAGAATCAGGGGCGTGCCCCACACCATCACCGCCGAAGACGTCCCCGCCCTGGTCACAGGCGTGAACGTACTCGGCTGCGGCGGAGGCGGGGACGCGGCAGCCTTCGCGTCGATGCTGCGCCACTCACTGGGCGAGACCGGCACGGTCACCTGGCACGAGGCCGGCGCCCACGACCCCGTCATCGTCCCGGTCGGCGTCGTGGGCGCGGTGAACGTACTGAGCGAGAAGCTCCCGAACGGCCAGGAGTTCCGCGAGGCGATCGCCGCGGTGACCCGCTGGACCGGCAGCCCCGCCCCCGACGCCCTGATGGCCGTGGAGGCGGGCGGCCCCAACGCCCTCACCGTGCTGCTGGCCGCACTGGACCTCGGCCTCCCCGTCGTCGACGTCGACCTGATGGGCCGCGCCCTCCCTCGCCTCGACCAGCTCAGCTGGGCGGTGCGCGGCCTCCCGGTCACCCCGTGCGCGCTGGCCGAACCGGGCGGCCAGATCCTGGTGGTGGACCGAACGGACGCGCGCGGCCTGGAACGCACGGTGCGCGGATTCCTCACGGCGGCGGGCGGCTGGGCCGCACTCGCGCTCGCCCCGGTACGGCTGAGCGCGGTGCGCGACGCCTGCGTCCACGGCTCCCTCACCCGCGCCCTGGCCCTCGGCCGCGCGCACACCGAACTCCCGCACCGCCCGGACAGGGACGCCGTGGAGGCCGCGCTCGGCTGCAGGGTGCTCGCGGCGGGCCGGATCCGGGAGGTCGCGCGCAGCGGGGGCCCCGGATTCGGGCGCGGCAGCGTCACGGTCACGGACGCCGCCTCCGCCGCCGTCGTCCGCCTGGAGACGGAGAACGAGATCCTGCTCGCCCTGCGCGACGGCGAGCTCGCGGCGACCGTCCCCGACGTCATCTGTCTCCTGGACCGTCGCACGGCGCTCCCCGTGGCCATCGACCGGGTGCGCCCCGGCCAGGAGGTCATCGCGGTGACCCTGCCAGGGCCCGAATTCTGGCGGCGTCCTGACACGGAGCCGTACGTCTCGCCCCGGGCGTTCGGCCTGGACGCGGGGGTCGTCGGATTCGAGGCGGCCACGACATGACCAGCACGGCCCGAAGTGGTTCCTCCGCCGGCATCCCCCTCTCCGCCATGCTCGCCCACCCCACGTGGCACGACGTCACCCTCCTCGCGGGCCCCGAGGACACCCGGAGCATCCAACACCCCGTGGCGGCACAGGACTTGGCACACCCGCTCCCCGAGGAACCCACCGGCAGGCTCCTCGTCCTGCTCGGCGGCGCGGACCGCGGCGACTGGCGGCTCGACGCGCTGCTGCGCCGTGCGCACGGCGCGGGTGTCGCGGCGCTGCTGGTCCCGGGGGTGACGGCGCTCCGCATGTCCTCGACGCTGCTCGCCGAGCGGCTGCGGCTGCCCGTCCTCGGCTCCCCCGACCCGCTGGCCGCGTACCTCGCCCTGGAGCGGATGACCGCCGAACCGGGGCTGCTGCGCGCCGAGTCGACCCTGCGCACCGCGCAGGTGTGTGCCCGCGCGGACGAGACCGTGGACGCGCTCCTCACCGACCTGGGCGCGCTGCTGCACCGCCCGGTCGCCCTGCTCACCGCCGACGCCCGGCACCTGGCGGGCGACCCGGCGACCGTGGCGCCCGCCGAACAGGACACGGTGGCACGGCAGTTGACAGGGCCGCCGCTCCCCCGCCCGCTCGACCTCCCCAGCGGCGCCCGCCTCCTCACCCACCCCGTCGGCACCGAACGCGTCCCGCCCCGCCTCGTCGTGCGCCTGCCCGCCCGACTCGCCCCCGAGGCCGACGCGGTGGCGGCCGCCCTGGAGGTGGCGTCGGGCGCCGTACGGGAACGCCTCGCGCTGCGCCGCCTCGACCTGGAACGCAGCGCCCGCCACCGCACCTCCCTGCTCGGCGAGTTGCTGCGCCCGGCGGGCGGCGAGATCCCGGACGCGGTGCGCCGGCACGCGGTCGAGTTCGGCTGGCGCCTGGACGGCTGGCACACGGGCATCCGCATCGGCACCGGACCCGATGTGGACGTGGCGGGCCTGCGCGCCGAGGTCACCGACGCGTTCGCGGCGGAGCGGCTCGGCGCCCAGGTCGTCGAGCAGGGCGACGGCTGGTCCGCCTGGACCAGCACCGACCAGGAGCCGTCGACCCGCGACATCGAGCGGCACGCCGCCGCCGTGCGCCGCGTACAGCGCCGCCTGCCCGAGGTGCTGCACGCGTACGTGGGGGTGGGCCGCGCCCATCCGGGACCCACCGGCATCGCCCGCAGCCTCGGCGAGGCGGCCGACGCCGCACGGCTCGCGCAGGGCCGGGAGGCGAGCGGCCGCTTCTTCCACGTCGACCGCCTCGGCCTCGCCCAGCTCCTCCTCGCCTGGACCCGCACGGACACCTTCCAGCCCGCGGCCCGCTCCCTGCTGGAACCGCTGTCCGGCGAGCCCGGCGACCTGGTGCACACCCTCACCGCGTACCTCGACGCGGAGTCCTCCACGGCCGAGACCGCCGCGGTCCTCGGCGTGCACCGCAACACGGTCGCGGCGCGCATCGCCCGCGTACAGCAGCTTCTGAGCGTGGACCTCGCGGATCCGGACGAGCGCCTGGCCCTGCACCTGGCGTGCCGCACGGCCATGGACGGTTGAATCAAACAGCCATGGATCAAACGGAGATGGATCAAGCCGAGACGATTCAAGCGGAGAAGAATCAAACGGAGCAGGAAGCGAACTAGGACACGATCAGACCTACTTGCTGGCTACTGTGACGGAACCGAACACCAAGCGGGATTCCACGCGAGAGGCTGACACCATGACCACCAGCGAGCCGACCACCCAGGGCCCCACCGTCACCGGCGAACGCGCCGACATCCTTGAGTCGTTGGCCAAGCAGCGGCACTTCCTGGCCTTCACCACGCGGGATCTGACGGACGACCAGGCCCGGCAGCGGACCACGGCGAGCGAGCTGTGTCTCGGCGGTCTGATCAAGCACGTCACCGGGGTGGAGCGCGGCTGGGTGGGCTTCATCCTCGAAGGCCCGTCCGCCATGCCGGACTTCTCGGCGATGACCGACGAGGACTTCGCCGCCCGGGCGGACGACTTCCGGCTGCTGCCCGACGAGACGCTGGCCGGCGTGCTGGCCGACTACGAGAAGGCCGCGGCCACGACCGACGAACTGGTGGCGACCGTGCCCGACCTGGACCGCAAGTGGCCGCTGCCGAAGGCCCCTTGGAACGAGCCGGGCGCCCAGTGGTCCGTCCGCCGGGTCCTGATGCACATCGTCGCCGAGACCGCGCAGCACGCGGGCCACGCCGACATCATCCGCGAGTCCCTGGACGGCTCGAAGAGCATGGGCTAGCACCCTGCCGGGCCCCAGCCTCACGGCGCGCTCGCGTGGGCGCGCCGTGAGGCCTCACGCATCTCCCGCGGCGAGTCGGTCCTTCGGGGCGTTCGCGGGGACCGGGTCGGAGGGGCCGCGGCCGTGGTTGCGGATGAGGGCCACGCCGATGAGGGCGAGAAGGGAGGCCGCGGACAGGGTGTAGAGGCCGCCGTTGGTGCTTCCCGTGGTGTCCTTGAGGTAGCCGAAGAGGGTCGGTGAGACGAAGCCGCCCAGATTGCCCAGCGAGTTGACGAGGGCCAGGCCCGGAGCGGCGATCTTCACGTCCAGGCCGTGCTGGGCCATCGGCCAGAACACACCCGCGGCCACCTTGCCACCGACCGCGGCCAGAGTGATCGCGACCAGCCCGAACCAGGGCGATCCGAGGGTTGCCAGGAAGGTGCCGAGAGCCGACAGGACCAGCGCCGCGGCCAAGTAGGGGCGCCGGTCGGGGAGCCGGTCGGTGAAGTGGTTGGTGGTGTACATCGCGATGACGGCGAAGATCCACGGGATCGCGGAGATGAGCCCGACCTGGAAGGGAGACAGTCCGCCGATCTCTTCGACGAGGCTCGGCAGCCAGAAGGTGATGGCGTAGCCGGTCAGTGCCATGGCGAAGAACACGCACGTCAGCGCGGCGACCTGCCCCTGGAAGAGGAGCTTGATGCCGCTGGTGCCGGGGGCCCGGGTGCGCTCCTTCCGGTCGCTCTCGACCGCCGAACTCAGCGCCTCCTTCTCCTCGTCGGACAGCCAGCGGGCGTCACGGATGCGAGAGACGAGGAAGAAGCCGGCGAAGATGCCGAACACGATCGAGAAGCCGCCTTCGAGCGCGAACATCCAGCGCCATCCGGCGATGCCGCCGATGCCGTGCATCTCCAGGAGGGCCCCGGTGATCGGCCCGGTCACGATGTACGCGGTGGCCGAACCGCCCAGGAAGATCGCGCTGGCCTTGCCCCGGTGGGAGTTCGGCAGCCACTGGGTGAAGTACAGCATGACGCCGGGGAAGAATCCCGCCTCGGCGACGCCGAGCAGGAAGCGCAGCCCGTAGAAGGCCCACACGTCGTGGATGAAGCACATCCCGAGGATCACGGCGCCCCACGTGATCATGATCCGGGTGAGCCAGACACGTGCGCCGAGCCGCTCGAGCAGCATGTTGCTGGGCACCTCGAACAGGGCGTAGCCGATGAAGAAGAGGCCGGCACCCAGGCCGTACGCGGTGGCGCTGACGCCGACGTCCGCACGGAGGTCGTCCTGGACGAAGCCCACGTTCGTCCGGTCCATCTGGTTGATCACCAGCATCAGGACGAGCACGGGCAGCATTCTGGTCAGGAATTTCCTGATCGCACGCTGCTCAGCGGTGCGTTCGGCCGCCGCCGCGGCCCTTTCGGCCCGGGTCTTCCACTTGAACGGTTGCGCGGCCATGCGGGCTCCCAAGTCTGGTGCCTCGTGGGGACGGTGGTTCGCGTTTCTGAATGCTGATCAAGATCGTGGGCACCCTACGGACCGACCGTCACAGCGTCAATGGATCACACAGAACCAGCGATTCACGCACGTGAAAGGCCCTGTCACGCCACCTGGCAGGCCCACGGGGACCGCTCGGACTGTTCATGCATACGAATCATGTGCTCTTATCTGAATGTCCGTCGCTCCCGCGAACAGACCACCGGACAGAAGGGCCCGAGGCATGAAGTCGTCCACCGCTCACCCGGATACCGCTCCCCCGGACGCCAGCAGCCGCATCCGTGAACTCATCGTCACGCCCATCGCCTTCGCGGACCCTCCCCTGCTCAACGCCGACGGGGTGCACGAGCCCCTCGCGCTGCGCTGCGTCCTCCAACTCGTCCTGGAGGACGGCACCGTCGGGTTGGGCGAATCACCCGGCGGCAGCGCGCGGCTCGCCCGCCTGGAGCGGGCCGCGAAGATATTGCCGGGCCGGGACGTCTTCGACACCACGGCCCTGTGCTCCGCCGTCGACGACGCACTGAGGGCCGACGTACCGAGCGCGCACGAGCGCGGCTGGACCACCTCGGCGATCGAGGTGGCCTGCCTCGACGCGCAGGGCAAGCTCACCGGCCGTCCGGTCAGCGACCTCCTGGGCGGCGCGGTGCGCGACAGCGTGCCCTTCGCCGGATATCTCTTCTACAAATGGGCCCAGCACCCCGCCCTCGACGGACGCCCGGCGATCGCGGACGAGTGGGGGGAAGCGCTCACTCCGGACGGCATCGTCGCGCAGGCGCGGCGCATGCGGGAGCTGTACGGCTTCGAGTCCTTCAAGCTCAAGGGCGGCGTCTTCACGCCCGACGAGGAGATCGCCGCCGTCGAGGCGCTGCGCGACGCCTTCCCGGACGCGCCGCTGCGCCTGGACCCGAACACGGCCTGGACCGTGGAGACTTCGGCCCATGTGGCCCGGCGCCTCGCCGGCACCCTCGAGTACCTGGAGGATCCGACCAGGACCATCGCGGGCATGGCCGAGCTGGCCCGCAGGTCCCCCATGCCGCTGGCGACCAACATGTGTGTGATCGCCTGGGAGCATCTGCGCCCGGCGGTGCGGGAGAACGCCGTCCAGGTCCTGCTCACCGACCACCACTACTGGGGCGGACTGCGCCGCACCCGTGAACTCGCCGCCGTTTGCGAGGCGTTCGGGCTCGGCCTTTCCATGCACTCCAATTCCCACCTCGGTATCAGCCTCGCCGCGATGACCCACGTCGCCGCTTCACTGCCTCGCCTGGACCACTCCTGCGACACCCATTACCCGTGGAACGCCGACAGCGACATCGTGGAGCCGGGCGCGCTGAAGCTGGAGAACGGGGCGGTTCGCGTGCCCACAGGGCCCGGTCTCGGTGTCACCCTCGACCGTGACGCACTGGAACGGATGCACCGCGTCTATCTGGAGTCCGGCATCCGGGATCGCGACGACAGCGGCTACATGCGCCGTGTCCAACCGGACTTCCGGCCGGGGCTGCCCCGTTGGTGACCTCACCCGGCCATTGGCTCGGGCGGCGGAAGCGTCGATGATGATGACCATGACTTCAGCACCGAACACACCCGGCGTGGGGAACGCGTCGACACTCGATCTGGCGGCCGCGCTCGCCACCGGCTCCGTCCGCGTCGTCGACCTCACGGCGCCCCTCTCCTCCGGGACGCCGATCCTTCCGCTGCCCGAACCTATGCACCCGATACCCCACTTCGAGCTGGAGCGGCTCAACGACTGGGACGATCCCGGTGAGATCTCCTTCCAGAACCACATCCACACCGGCGAGCACGTGGGCACCCACTTCGACGCCCCGGTGCACTGGTCGTCCGGGCGCCACCTGGAGGACGTGGGCAGTGTGCCGGCGACGCGGCTCGTGGGGCCCGCCGCGGTCGTGGACAAGTCGGCCGAGTGTGCCAAGGACCCCGACCATCTGCTCGGCCTCGACGAGTTGAAGGCGTGGGAGCGTGAGCACGGCACGCTGCCCGAGGGCGGCTGGCTGGTGTACCGGACCGGCTGGGACACCCGCTCCGACGACCAGGCCGCGTTCCTCAACGCCGACGACAACGGCCCGCACACCCCGGGCCTCACCCCGGAGTGCGCCCGCTACCTGGCCGAGGAGACCGGCATCGTGGGGATCGGCGTGGAGACCGTGGGCACGGACGCGGGTCAGGCGTTCCGCTTCGAACCGCCCTTCCCCGTCCACCACTTCATGCTCGGCAACGGGAAGTACGGCGTGACGCAGCTGCGGGGCGTCGGGGAGCTTCCGCCGGTCGGCGCGGTGCTCGTGGTCGCGCCGCTGCGCATCGTCGGCGGCTCCGGCAGCCCCGCGCGCGTCCTGGCGCTGACGCCCGCCTCGGAAGGCAAGTGAGCATGCTCGTACGGGAAGCCATCGGCCGCGAGCTCCACCGGCTCGGTGTGCGCACCGCGTTCGGCGTGGTGGGCAGCGGCAACTTTCATGTGACGGGCGCGCTCGTGGCCGCGGGCGCGCGCTTCGTCGCGGCGCGGCACGAGGGTGGCGCGGCGGTCATGGCGGACGCGCACGCCCGCACCAGCGGCGAGGTCACCGTCCTCTCCGTGCACCAGGGCTGCGGCTACACCAACTCCCTTACTGGTGTGGCCGAGGCCGCGAAGAGCCGCACTCCGCTGCTGGTCGTGACGGCGGAGGCGACCGAGCGGACCTCGAACTTCTACGTCGATCAGCCGGCCATCGCCGAGGGCGTCGGGGCGGTGTCGGCGCGGGTCCGCTCCGCGCGCACGGCGCTGGACGACGTCACCCGCGCGTTCCGGCTGTGCGCCGAGGAGCGCCGCACGGTGGTCCTCAACGTCCCCATCGACGTACAGGACGAGGCGCTGCCCGAGGACGCGGTGGCTCCTCGGCGCCGACCGGCCCCCGGTCTGCCGCGCCCGGCCGCCGCCGACGCCGAGGACTTCGCCGAGCTGCTGCGCCGCGCCGAACGCCCGGTGTTCGTGGCCGGTCGCGGCGCCCGTTCCGGCGAGGCCGGCGAGGCGATCGCGGCGCTCGCCTCGCGGACGGGAGCGCTGCTCGCCACGTCGGCGGTGGCGCGCGGGCTGTTCAACGGGCGGCAGGGCGAGGAGTGGTGTCTGGACGTGGCCGGCGGCTTCTCCACACCGCTGGCCGCCGAACTCATCTCGGGCGCCGACCTGATCGTGGGCTGGGGCTGCGCCCTGAACATGTGGACCATGCGGCACGGGCGCCTCATCTCGGACACGGCCAAGGTCGTCCAGGTGGACGTCGACCGCGACGCCCTCGGCCGCACCCGCGACATCGACCTGGGCATGTGGGGCGGTGTCACGGAGACGGCGCGCGAGGTCGCCGCGCTCCTGGCGGACGATCCCGCGGCGAGCCGATACCGCACGCCGGACGTCGCCAAGCGGCTTGCCGCCGAGGGCCGTTGGCCCCAGGTCCCGTTCGAGGACGGCACGGGTGACGGCCGCATCGACCCTCGGGCGCTCACACTCACGCTCAACGACATGCTCCCGGCCGAGCGCACGGTCGCCGTCGACTCGGGCAACTTCATGGGCTACCCGAGCATGTACCTCGACGTGCCCGACCAGTACGGGCTGTGCTTCACGCAGGCGTTCCAGTCGATCGGCCTCGGCCTGTCGACGGCGATCGGCGCGGCGCTCGCCCGGCCCGAGCGGCTCCCGGTGGCGGCCTGCGGCGACGGCGGATTCCTGATGGGCGTCTCGGAGTTGGAGACAGCCGTGCGCCTCGGCCTGCCGCTCCTGGTGGTGGTCTACAACGACGCCATGTACGGGGCCGAGGTCCACCACTTCGGCCACCCCACCGAGGCGGCGGACCTGTCCACGGTCACGTTTCCCGACACCGACATCGCGGCGCTCGCCCGCGGCCACGGCTGCGCGGCCCTGACGGTGACGGCGCCGGAGGACCTGTCGCCGCTTGCCGAGTGGCTCGCCGCCCCGGACCGGCCGATGGTGATCGACGCCAAGACGACGCGGGACGAGGGCTCTTGGTGGCTGCAGGAGGCGTTCGGCCACTGACCATTCACCCGGCCTCACAGGTCGGCCACTGACGTCCGCCCGGCCGCCCGGGAAGGCAGCAGCGACCCCCGCCGGAAATCGCTTCCGAACATCGGCGGGGGCCACCCACGAGAAAGCACGGCTCCCCTTCACGCGCTTCCTCGCCTGTTCCGTCCAGTGACGCCGCGGGACCGCGGGAGGAAGCCCCAGCAGGCGCGTCTCGGACGGAGGACCACAGTCGCGTTGTCGGCGATGCGACTGTGGCGTCTTCAGCCAAGCTGCCCAGGGTCCAGGGGCGTTGAAGAGGGTAACCCTCTTCGGCGCATCCAAACGTATGGCACATGCCAGAGGCGCCTCAAGCCCTCGTTCGCGCCGTCATGCGATGGTGTCGGCCGAATTCCGCAGCAGGTCCGTGAGCGCGCGGGCAGCCGCGCTCGGCGGGCGGTCCGCCGGGGTCGCGAGATAGAGCGACCAGCCGAGGTCCGCGTCCGTCACCGGCAGGACGGCCAGGCCGTGCGCGGTGTCGGCGAGGAAGCGCGGCACCAGGGCCACACCCAGGCCCGCCCTGACGTAATCGGCGCTGGTCGCGAGGTCCGTGATCTCGATGGTGACGTGGCGCGGGACGCCCGCCGTGGCGAAGGCGCGGTCGGCGACGGAGCGGTTCCCGTAGCCCACGGGACAGTCGATGAACCGCAGCCCGGCCAGCTCGCGGATCGCCACACTTTCACGCCCGGCGAGCGGGTGGTCGGCCGGCACTACGAGGTCGAGGGTCGAGCCGGCCAGCGGCGTCAGCTCGACCTCCGCAGGACTTGCCCCCGGCAGGGACACGAGGGCAAGGTCGAGACGGCGTTCCGCAAGTGCCGTGAGATGCCCCTGGGACCCGGTCGGCGCGACGGTGATCTGCACCTGGATCCCCGGATGACGACGGTGAAACTCGCCCAGCAGACCCGGCAGGTCGATGAGCCGGATCGACGTGAGGGTGCCCAGGCGCAGGGTGCCGCGCAGCGCGCCCCGCACCTCGGCCACGGCGTCCGCGGCGTCGCGCGCGGCCTCCAGGACGATCCGGGCACGTGGCAGCAGCGCCCGCCCTTCGTCGGTCAGCAGCACCCGTTTGGAGTTGCGGTCCAGCAGCCGCGCGTCCAGTTCCCGCTCCAGCGTTTTGACTGCGGCAGAGACCGCGGACTGCACGATGTGCAGACGGGCCGCCGCGCGCGTGAAGTTCTGCTCCTCCGCCACGGCGACGAAGTACTCGAGATGACGTAGTTCCACTCGTCGACTATCGCAGCAACCATCTGTCTTCGCGATCGTCACCAGCGCGAAGATTCGTTGGACGTGATGGCTGCGCGCACGGAGAGTGGACCGTGCCCGCCCGCACCTCCTCCAGCCGAACGGACTCCTGCCGCATGGCCACGCCGACGCGCGTCCGCACCCCGTCCCACTCCCCCACCGCCCGGCCCACCGCACGCCCCGCCACCGGTTCGCGCCGGCACGGCATCGGCTTCTGGATCGTGGCGCTCGCCTTCCTCACGTCCATGGCGTTCTCGACGGTGCCCACCCCGCTGTATCCGCTGTACGAGGAGCGGGACGGCTTCTCGACCTTCATGGTCACCGTCGTCTTCGCGGTGTACGCGGTGGGCGTCGTCGTCAGCCTGCTACTGGCCGGGCACGTGTCGGACTGGGTGGGGCGCAAGAAGATCCTGCTGCCGGCGCTCGGCCTCGAGTTCGTCGCCGCCCTGCTGTTCCTGTCGAGTCCGGAGCTTCCGGTGCTGCTCGTCGCCCGGTTCGTGAGCGGTCTCGGCATCGGCATGCTCAGCGCGACGGCCACCGCCCACCTGGCCGAACTGCACGGCGCGCACCGTCCCGCCGCATCGCCGGGGCGGTTCGAGACGGTGTCGACGGCCGCCAACATCGGCGGACTCGGCCTCGGTCCGCTGGTCTCCGGATTCCTCGCGCAGTACGTGACGGCTCCGCTGCGGCTGCCGTATCTCGTGTTCGCCGTGCTCCTCGCGGCCGTGGCGGTGGCCCTGTCCCGCACTCCGGAGACCGTGCGCGAGCTGCCGGTCAGGCCGCGCTACCGGCCGCAGCGGGTGAGCGCCGACCATGGCGACCGGGCCGGGTATGTGGCCGCGGCGGCGGGCGCGTTCGCGTCCTTCGCGGTGTTCGGCCTGTTCTCGTCGATCGCCGCCGGGTTCGTCGCACACACTCTGCACCACCCGTCGCACCTGCTGGCCGGGGCGATCTCGTTCCTGGTGTTCGGGGGCGCGGCCCTCGCCCAGATCCTCACCAACCGCCTCGCGCCGCGGGCGAAGTCGACGCTGGGGCTGCTCGCGGAGGGCGCGGGCTTCGTCACGCTCGTCGTCGGGATGCACACCGCCGACCTCGCCACGTTCCTGGTGGGTGGTGCGGTCGCGGGCGTCGGGGCGGGGCTGCTGTTCAAGGCGGCGGTCGGGACCGTGGTCGCGATGGCGGCTCCCGCGCGGCGCGGCGAGGCGCTCGCGGGCCTGTTCCTCGTCGCCTACTTGGGGTTGAGCGGCCCGGCCGTCGCCCTCGGCGTCGCCACGCTCTCGCTCACGGCGACCTCGGCGATGACCTGGTTCGCCGTGGCCCTCTTCGCCCTCCTGGCGACGGTCGCCGTGCTCAACCGCCGCTCGCACGGCGATCGTTGACCGTCGCACGCACGACAGGCCTTGACCGTCGCTCGAACGGCAGGCGTTGCGCGACGCCACGACACCACCGGCGCCACCCACCGCGCAGCGACGCAGATCACATCGGCCAACCTCTTGACGCCTCCACGTTCAAACCGGTTTAGTCAACGTCGTTCGGCCGTTCAAACCGGTTTGAACGTCCATCCGGAGGCCGCCCTCAAGGAGTTGCGCACGCATGGCCCGCAAGCCCACCATCGCGGACGTCGCACGCCACGCCGGGGTCTCCCGCGCCACCGTCTCCTTCGCCCTCAACGACCGCCCCGGCATCGCGGAGGACACCAAGGCCCGCGTGCTCGCGGCGGCCGCCGACCTCGGATGGACGCCGAGCCGCCAGGCCCGCGCCCTCTCGCTCGGCAAGGCAGGGGCGTTCGGCCTCGTCCTGACCCGCGAACCGGAACAGATCGGGGCAGACCTCTTCTTCCCGGCGTTCATCGCGGGCGTCGAGGCCGTCATCGGGCAGCGCGGCGACGGCCTGATGGTGCACGTGACCACGCCGGAGAAGGAGCAGGGCGTGTACGAGCGCCTCGCGGCCGAGCGCCAGGTCGACGGCGTACTCCTCACGGACCTCCGGCACGACGACCCGCGCCCTCCGCTGATGCGCCGGCTCGGCCTGCCCGCCGTGGTGGTGGGCCAGCCCGAGTGGGGCGGCGGCCTGCCCACGGTCAGCCTGGACGACGAGCCCGCCTACTCCGCCGCGGTCCGCCGCCTCGCCGACCTCGGCCACCGGCACATCGCGCACGTCGAGGGGCCCCACGAGTTCCGGCACGCACACCGGCGCCGCCTCGCCTGGGAGCAGGCGCTGCGCGACCTGGGCCTGCCCGAGGGCCCGGTGCTGCCCGGCGGGTTCAGCGCCGAGGGCGGTGCGCGGGCCACCCGTGAGCTGCTCGCGCTCGACACTCCGCCGACCGCGATCGTCTACGGCAACGACCTGGCCGCGATGGCCGGGCTCTCGGTCGCCCAGGAGCTGGGTGTCCCGGTGCCCGAGCGGCTCTCGGTCGTCGGCTACGACGACGCGCCCCTGACCCGCTACAGCTATCCGCCGCTCTCCTCCGCCCGCGCGGACGCCCGTGGTTGGGGCGAGGCCGCGGCCCGCGCCCTGGACGCGGTGCTCGCCGGGGACGAGGGCGCGGCGCACGTGGCGCTGCCGCCCGCCGAGTTCATTCCCCGTGCGTCGATCGGTCCCGCCCCGCGCGACTGAGTCCGCACGACAGAGCGACAAAGCGATGGAGCAACAGACTTCGGCCGCGCCGTGCGCGGACCGGGAATTGCGCACGGCGACGAGGCCGCGCGTGAACAGTTCGGAGATCATCATGCTGAGGAGAACGGCGTCCTCGCTGCTCGTGCTCGCGCTCGCGGGAACGGCGACAGCCTGCGGCCGGGCCGCCCCCGACGCGAACGTCGCCGCCGACGCGCGCGGGCCGATCACGGTCTGGCTGTCCAACAACGCCCAAGAGGTGCAGTGGGGCAAGCAGATGGTGGCCGCGTGGAACAAGCGCCATCCCGATCAGCACGTCACCGCCCAGCAGATCCCTGCGGGCAAGACGTCCGAGGAGGCCATCAGCGCCTCGATCATCGCGGGCACGTCGGCCTGCCTGGCCTTCAACACCTCGCCCGCGGCGGTACCGACCTTCCAGAAGCAGAACGGGCTCGTCCCGCTGGACGACTTCCCCGGCGGCACGTCGTACGTCACCGGGCGCAGCGGCGGCCTCGCCGACCAGTACAAGTCGCCGGACGGCAAGTTCTACCAGCTGCCCTGGAAGAGCAACCCGGTGATGATCCTCTACAACAAGAAGCTGTTCAAGAAGGCCGGTCTCGATCCGGAGCACCCGAAGCTCGCCACGTACAAGGAGTTCCTGAAGACCTCCCGCACGCTGGTGCACAGCGGCGCCGCGAAGGCGGCGATCTGGCCCTCGCCGTCCAGTGACTTCTTCCAGCCCTGGTACGACTTCTATCCCGCGTTCGCCGCGCAGAGCGGCGGAAAGCAGCTGATCGAGGACGGCAAACCGCAGTTCGACTCCGCGGCAGGGCGCCAAGCAGCGTCCTTCTGGCGCGAGTTGTACGCGGAGAAGCTGGCGCCGCAGGAGGCGTATCCGGGCGACGCCCTCAACGACGGGAAGGCCGCGATGGCCACCGTCGGCCCGTGGGCCGTCTCCGCGTACAAGAACGCCGTGGACATCGGTGTCGCGCCGGTCCCCACCTCCGACGGCGGCAGCGGCAAGCACTCGTTCAGCGACGAGAAGTCGGTGGCGATGTTCAGCGCGTGCAAGAACCGGGGCACGGCCTGGGACCTGCTGAAGTTCGCCACGTCGAGTGCACAGGACGGCAGGTTCCTCGAGACGACCGGCCAGATGCCGATGCGCGAGGACCTGACGAAGCGCTACGCCGACTACTTCGCCGAGCACCCCACGTACAGGGCCTTCGCCGACCAGGCGGAGCGCGTCGTCGAGGTGCCGAACGTGCCGGGTTCGGTCGACATCTGGCAGGCCTTCCGCGACGAGTGGACGAAGTCGGTCGTCTTCGGCCGCGAGTCCACGCGCGCGGGCCTGAGCAACGCCTCGTCCGAGATCACCGACCTGCTGAACGAGTACGGAGGCCAGTCATGAGCCTGACTCTCCAGTCGCGCCCCGCCGCGCCCTCCTCCACGGAGCAGTCGCCCGCGCGCAGGAACCGCTTCCGCTCACGCGTCGGCGCCCTGTTCGTCTCCCCGTACGTGCTGTTCCTGCTCGTCGTCTTCGCGATCCCGCTGGTCTACACGGTGTGGATGTCCTTCCACCGCTTCTACTTCACGGCTCCCGGCACGGACGTGGACGCGCCGTGGGTGGGCCTGTCCAACTACAAGGACGTGTTCACCGACCCGGTGGTCGGCCAGGCGTTCCTCAACATCCTGATCTTCCTGGTCATCAACGTGCCGCTGACCGTGGGCCTCTCGCTGGTCCTGGCCGCCGCGCTGAACGCGAAGATGCGAGGGCGGGCGTTCTTCCGCGCCGCGTTCTACCTCCCGTACGTGACCGCGAGCGTCGCGCTCGTCGCGGTGTGGCAGTTCCTCTTCGGCCAGGACGGCTTCGTCAACCATCTGCTCGGCTCGCACGCACCGGACCCGTCGTGGCTGGTCAACACGCATCTCGCGATGCCGATGATCGCCGTCTTCGTGACCTGGAAGCAGCTCGGCTTCTTCGTGATGCTGTACCTGGCCGCACTTCAGAACGTCGGCAAGGAACTGTACGAGGCGTCCGCCATGGACGGCGCCGGCAAGGTGCGGCAGTTCTTCTCGGTGACCGTGCCGGGCGTGCGTCCCGCGACGACGCTGGTCGTCATCTACGCGATCATCACCGGCGCCAACATGTTCAGCGAGCCCTACCTGCTGACCGGGGGCGGTGGCCCGGACCACGCGTCCACGTCGCCGGTGCTGCTCATGTACCAGAAGGGCATCGAGCAGGGGCACCCCGATGTCGCGGCCGCGCTCGGCGTCGTCCTCATCGCCTTCGTCATGGTCGTCTCGCTCGCCGCCCGCAAGCTCACCGAGAGGGGCAACTGACATGAGTGCCACCACTCCCGCGCCCGGCCGCCGCGTCGGCGGGAAGGCCCTGCGCTACGTGCTGCTGTCGCTCGGCGCGGTCGTCTTCCTGTTCCCCTTCTACTACATGGTCGTCGGCTCGCTGCGGAAGGTCACGGCCGGCGATCTGTCGGCGGCCGTCCCCTCCGGCCTGACCGGCGCCAACTACGCGGCGATCAACAGCACGATCTCGCTGGGCCGTTCACTGCTCAACTCCGGGATCATGACGATCGGCGTCCTCATCTGCACCCTGGTCTTCGGTGTGCTCGCCGGATACGCGCTCGCCGTGCTGAAGTTCCGCGGCAAGGGCGCGGTGTTCGGGGCGCTGCTCCTCGTGCAGATGGTCCCGTTCCAGCTCCTGACGCTGCCGCTGTACGTCCTCGTGGTCCGCGACTACGGGCTCGGCGACAACTACTTCGGCATGATCCTGCCGTTCGCGATCAACTCCACGGCCGTCTTCCTGTTCCGGCAGTTCTTCTCGCAGATGCCGCAGTCCCTCTTCGAAGCGGCGCGCATCGACGGCGCGAGCGAGCTGCGGATCCTCTGGAAGATCGCGCTGCCGATGGCCAAGCCGGCCATCCTGACCGCGCTGCTCCTGACGTTCATCGGGCCGTGGAACGAGTTCCTGTGGCCGTTCCTCGTCACCAAGAACGCCGACATGCAGCCCCTCGCGGTCTCCCTCGCGAGCTTCCTGTCAAATCTTCAGGGCACGGTCGCCAACCCGGCCGGCGCCCTGCTGGCCGGCGCGTGCGTGCTGGCTCTCCCCGCGGTGGTCCTGTTCCTCGTGTTCCAGCGCCACTTCACCTCCACCGACATCGACTCCGCTACCAAGGGCTGAATCCGCACATGAGCAATCCCACCGACGACACTGCCACCACGATCCCCTACCGCATGGTCCGCAAGGGCGTGGTCATGTCGCCCCTCGCCGGTGAGGCGAACGAGGTCGAGGGCGTCCTCAACCCGGCCGCAGGACGCACCCCCGACGGCACACTGCACCTCCTCCCCCGCCTCGTCTCCGAGGGCAACGTCTCCCGCGTCGGCCTCGCCGAGGTCACCTTCGACGAGCAGGGCGTGCCGAACGGTGTCGAGCGCCGCGGCGTCGTCCTCGCCCCCGACGAGGGCTGGGAGCGCGGCAAGAACAACGCGGGCGTCGAGGACCCCCGCATCACCTGGGTCCCCTCGCTCGGCAAGCACGTCATGTCGTACGTCGCCTACGGCCCGCTCGGCCCGAAGCCCGCGCTCGCCGTCTCCGAGAACCTCACCGACTGGACGCGCCTCGGCCCGATCCAGTTCGCGTACCAGGCCGACCTCGACACCGACCTCAACCTCTTCCCGAACAAGGACGTCGTCCACTTCCCGGAGCCGGTCCCGGCCCCCGACGGCGAGCTGTCGTACGCGATGCTGCACCGCCCGATGTGGGACCTCGGCTGGTTCCGCGAGGGCGAGGGCGTGCACCTGCCCGCCGGTGTCACCGACGAGCGGCCCGGCATCTGGATCTCGTACGTGCCGGTCAAGGAGGTCGAGGCCGACGTCCGCGCCCTCGTCCGCCCGCGACAGCACACGCTCGTCGCGCTCTCCGAGTACGAGTGGGAGTCCCTGAAGATCGGCGGCGGCCCGGCCCCGATCCGCGTGCCCGAGGGCTGGCTGCTCATCCACCACGGCGTCTCCGGCACCATCGAGGACCCCTGGGCGCAGAACCAGAAGGTGTCGTACGCGGCGGGTGCCATGATCCTCGACCCGGCCGACCCGTCGAAGATCCTCGCCCGCTCCGACCAGCCGCTGATGGCGCCGGAGACCGAGGAGGAGATGTCCGGCACCGTCCCGAACGTCGTCTTCCCGACGGCGATCGAGGAGATCGACGGCGAGCTGTACGTCTTCTACGGCATGGCCGACGCGCACATCGGCGTGGCCCTCCTGGAGCGCACCGCATGACACCCCCTCCCCTGGGCATAGGCCTGGTCGGCTGCGGCGGCTTCGCCGAGTTCGTCCTGGACGCCGTCGCCGGACTGCCGGGCCTGCGCCTGGTGGCGGTCGCCGACCCGTCGCGCGAGCGGGCTTCACGGCTCGCCGCGCGGCACGGTGTCCCTGCACTCGACTCGCTCGACGAACTGCTCGAACGGGACGACGTGGCGGCGGTGTTGATCGCCACGCCGCCCGCCACCCATGCCGCGATGGCCACCCAGGCGCTGCGTGCGGGACGCCATGTCTTCTGCGAGAAGCCGCTCGCCACCACGACGGAGGACGCGGCATCCGTCGCCGACGAGGCGCGCCGCGCAGGGCGTGTCCTGGTCGTGGACCATGTGCTGCGCTACAACCCGCTGCTGCGGGCGGTCCAGCGGCTGACGGAGCGGAAGCTGCTCGCGCCCGTCCGCCGGTTCCTGTTCGAGAACGACGCCGCCGACGAGGACCTGGGCCCCGACCACTGGTTCTGGGACCCGGCGCACTCCGGTGGCATCTTCGTCGAGCACGGCGTGCACTTCTTCGACGCGGCGCGGGCGCTGCTCGGCACGGACCCGGTGAGCGTGCGAGCGACGGCGGTGGCGCGGCCGGACGGGCCGGTCGACATGGTGAGCGCGGATGTCGTGCACCCCGGCGGCGTCCTCGCCTCCCACCTGCACTCCTTCACCCACGCCCACCGCGCCGAGCGTCAACTCATGCGCCTGGACCACGGGTTCGAGGAGACGCGGATCACCGGCTGGATCCCCGCCTACGCGGAGATCTCGGCGTGGACCGACGAGGCGGGCGCCCGCCGCTGGGAGCAACTGCCGCTCCAGCTCGGCCCGTTGCTGACGGTCGAGGGGTTCCGGCCGCACGGCGACGAACAGCTCACCGTCCACGTCGAACGCGACGCGGGACCGGCCACTCCCGCCCGTGGACGCGGTGAGCGGCGCACCGCGCCGCACCACGTCCACGCGGTCATCGACCTCGGCGGCGAGGCCCGCAAGCCGTATGTGTACGCGCAGAGCGTGCGCGCCGCGATGGCCGACCTCGTACGGGCGGTGCGCGAAGGCACCCCGCCGGCGGCGGACGCCCGCAGCGGCTTCGGCGCGGTGGCGGTCGCCGAGGCGGCCACGGTCGCCGCCGCGACGGGCCGCGAACAGTCGGTCCTCCCCTCGTTCCCATGGGCTTCGGAAGGTGTCGTCGCATGAGCTGGTGGCAGGACATGGTCTGCTACGAGGTGTATCCGCGGGCCTTCGCCGACTCCGACGGCGACGGTGTCGGGGACCTGCGCGGGCTGACCCAGCGCCTCGAACACATCAAGGACCTGGGCGCCGACGCGGTGTGGTGCACGCCGTTCTATCCGTCGCCGCTGGCCGACGGCGGCTACGACATCGCCGACTACACGGGCGTGGCCCCGGACCTGGGGACGACGGCCGACGTCGACGAACTCACCGCCCGGGCCCACGCCTTGGACCTGAAGTTCATCGTCGACCTCGTCCCGAACCACACCTCCGACCGGCACCCCTGGTTCCTGGAGGCGCTGGCCGCCGGGCCCGGTTCGGCGGAGCGGAAGAGGTATCTGTTCCGGCCGGGCCGGGGCGCGGGCGGTGAACTGCCACCCAACGACTGGCAGTCGGCGTTCGGCGGGCCCGCCTGGACGCGGGTCGCGGACGGCGAGTGGTACTGCCATCTGCACGCGGCCGAGCAACCGGACCTCAACTGGCGCAATCCGAAGGTGCGCGACGCCTTCGCCGACGTGCTGCGGCACTGGCTCGACCGGGGTGTGGACGGGTTCCGGGTGGACGTGGCGCACGCCCTGTTCAAGGCGGAGGGCCTGCCCGACGCGGGCCCGGGACAGCACACCGACCCGCTGCGCAACCACCTCATGCCCTATTACGACCAGGAGGAGCTGCATCCGCTCTACCGCGAGTGGCGGACCCTGCTGGACACGCACCCCGCGCCGCCGGGTGCGGTGGCGCCCGAGGACCGGGTGATGGTCGCGGAGTCGGCGGTCTTCGACCCCGCCCGGCTCGGGCGCTACATCCGCCCCGACGAGATGCACCAGGCCTTCAACTTCGCCTTCCTGGAGGCCTCTTGGGACGCGGCGGAGCTGCGCGAGGTGATCGACGGTTCGTTCGCGGTGCCCGGTTCCAAGGTGACCTGGCTGCTCTCCAGCCATGACGCGCCGCGACCCGTCACCCGGCATGGCTCCCTGGCGCGCGCCCGTGCGGCCGCGCTGTTGATGCTGGCGCTGCCCGGGTCCGCGTACCTCTACCAGGGCGAGGAGCTGGGTCTTCCGCAGGCGTTCGTGCCCGACGCCCGCATCCTCGACCCGCTGTGGGAACGTTCCGGGCGCACCGAGCGGGGCCGTGACGGCGCGCGCGTCCCGCTGCCCTGGTACGGCACTGCGGCGCCGTACGGCTTCAGCACCGCGGCGCCCGCGGCGACCTGGCTGCCCCAGCCCGACGACTGGGCGCCGCTCACGGTGGCCGCGCAGCAGGCGGACCCGGGCTCGACGCTCGCCCTGTACCGGCGGGCGCTGCGGTTGCGCCGCACCCACCCGGCACCGGATCCCGCGGCGCCCCCGCAGTGGCTCTCCGCGCCCGGCGCACCCCATCTCGCCTTCCGCCGCGGGAACTTGGTGTGCGTGGTGAACCTGGCCGAGCACCCGCTCCCCCTCGCCGCCCTCGGCCTCACCGGCGCTCCGCTCCTCACCAGCGGTCCCCTCACGGCGGGCGCACTGCCGAAGGACACGGCCGTGTGGCTGGTGTCACCGGCCTGAGCGTGGACGGCGACGGCGTGATGGGGCGGCGGGTTCAGCCGGCCGTGGCGGGCTCGGCCGCTCCCCGTCGCGCCCGCCACACCACCGGCCAGGCGACCGCGACGACCGCGAGCACGACCGCCTGCCCGGTTCCGAGGCCCTCGGACACCGACGGGCCCTGGCCCACGGTCAGCAGACCGGCCACCACGAGGGCCGGCAGCACGGCTCCCGCCGTCCACCGCCCCCCTCGGCCGGAGACCGCCGCGCACACCGCCGCGGTGAGCAGGATCAGCGCGACGACGGCGCCGAGCAGCATCCGCGCGGGCCCCGGCAGGGCGCCGCCCGCGTCGGCCACCGCCCTGCCGAGCACGGCCGCGAGCGCCGCCACGGCCCCCGCGAACAGGCAGTGCAGCGGCAGCACCAGGTGCACGGGGAGCGCCTCCGGGACCAGCAGCGGCAGCCCGTGCGCGCCACCGAGCAGCGCCAGCACCCACACGAGGACGAGGATGGCGAAGGCGCCGACGGCTACGATCCGCACCGAGCCGTTCCACTCCGCCTCACCTGCGGCATCAACGGACTGCACGAGCCCTTCACCAAGGACGATCAGCACGAACAGTCCGAGGCGCTCGGAGAGATGCGTGACGTCCGCGGTCACCAGTTCGGGTTTCGTCAGGGCGCGGCGGCCGCGCTCGCCGATGTCGTGGGCGGGGTGCCCGGCACCACTCCTGCGCTCCTCCTGTTCAAGGCGCCGTTGCACCCGTTGCTTGGCCGTGTCCCAGCGTTCGTCGACCGCATCCTGCATCGCGTCGCGCGAGACCCTCACCATGACGAACACGTCGATGGCGAGCCCCAGCGCCCACAGCCAGAGCCGCGCGTCCCCGCCCACCCACAGCGACACGATCCACGGCACGAGCCCGCCGCTGAGCTGGAGGATCGGCAGATCGACGATCACCCGTCCCGGCCGGTTCGCCGCGCGGGAGGCGATGACGCGCACCACCACGTAGGCGAGGGCGAACGCGAACGCCTTCTCGTCCGACTCCCGCACCCCCGGCACGGCCGCGGCCATCACGGCCATCCCGAACATGGCGACGATGACGACGAGCGTGCGCGCCCGGTCCTGGGCCACGTTCCCGTACATCGTGAACATCACCCAAGTGAGCCAGAACGCCAGGAACAGCAGGCCGTACTCGCCCAGCGCCGCCCAGGTCGGCCCGGTGTGCAGCAGATGGGACAGCTGCCCCACCCCCGCGACGACGATCAGATCGAAGAACAGTTCCAGCCAAGAGGCGTGGCGTTCGGGGACGGGTTCGTCCACTGCGTCGAGAGAATCCGGCATAGCGGAATTATCCACACAAGGGGCGCGCTCGACGTGGATCCCCGCGCGCAGCAACCTCACACGCGTTCCGGCATGTGCCAACTGCGAAGTCCGCCCCCGGCACGCCAGTCATGGCCAAACCTTCACGGAGCGAGGCCAAAGGATTGATGAATCCGCTGACCAGACAGGGCAGTTGACGTATGGTCACCCAATGGACGGAGCGCAGTGGTTGGCCTCCTGTCACCGAAAGCCGAGCGAGGCATATGCCGCATGGGAGCAGTCGCCGTTTCTGGCGAAGCTCCCGGCGGGCCGCGACTGGGACGCGTTACGCGTGCAGCAGCCGCTCGGTCTGACGGTGTTGTGGGAGCTGGGCGAGGAGGCGGACGCCGTGCCGGTGCTCGAGGAGCACGCCAAGCCGCGCCCGGTGTTCTACATCCTCACGCGCCCCGACCCGACGGGCGCCTCGGTCGCCTGGCCGGAGACGGAGGACGTGCGGTTGCTCACCGCGGGTGAGGACCTCTGCATGCCGTCCCCGGACGCCGACGGCATCACGGGCGTGCGCCACCACTCGTTCCTGTGGCGCACCCCGCCGGACGGCAGCGGCAAGCTGGTCGACCCCGAGCTCCTGCGCACCGCCCTCAAGTCGGCCCTCGACCCCGGCCGGCAGGCCGAGCGGATAAGGGCGGCCCGCGCCGTCTTCTGGGCGAGCAAGCGGCACAGCCACTGAGCACCACGCCCCCTGGGCACCCGCGCGAAGATCCGCCGCGGCGGACAACTGTACTGTGCACGGGTATCAGTTGTTCCAGGGAGGATGATCCGCCATCGCCACCAGCAAGACAGTGCAGATACCCACCGCGGACGGCCGGGCCGACGCCTTCGTCGCCTTCCCCGACGACGGCGCGCGGCACCCGGGCGTACTGCTCTACATGGACGCCTTCGGTGTGCGGCCCGTGATCGAGGAGCTGGCCCGCGAGCTGGCCGGGCACGGCTACTACGTGCTCGTGCCCAACGTCTACTACCGGCGCGGGGCCTCGCCCGTCGTCGAGATTCCCGAGCACATCAGTGAGGAGAACCGGCCGGAGGTCATCGGCCGGCTGATGCCGCTGCTCCAGGAGCACACCGCCGAGCGCGCCCTGAGCGACGCCGAGGCCTTCGTCGACTACCTCTGCGCCCAGCCCGAGGTCGCCGAGGGCCCGATCGGCACGACCGGCTACTGCATGGGCGCCGCCCTGGCGCTGCGCACCGCGGCGGCCCGTCCCGACCGGGTGGGCGCCGTCGCCGGATTCCACCCCGGCATGCTCGTCACCGACGCCCCCGACAGTCCGCACCTCGCTGTCGGCAAGGTCACCGCCCGTGTGCACCTGGGGCTCGCCGAGGGCGATCTGAAGCCCGAGGCCGTCGCCGAGCTCAACAGCTCCTTCGAGGCCGCCGGGGTCGAGCACTCCATCGAGCTCTACCCCGGCAGCGTCCACGGCTTCACGATGGCCGACACCTCCGCCTTCTCCGCGGAGGCGCTGAAGCGCCACTGGGACCGGCTGCTGCCGCTCCTCGACCGCGCCCTGCGGGCCGGCTGAGAGCTACGCGCCATACGGGCGCGGAGGCCGCGTCGTGCAGACGTCGTCGGTGCCGCCGCGCCCTGTCAGTACCTCTCCGCCGACCCCAGATACTGCTCCGCGAACGCCGTCGCCGCCGCCCGCGACGTGAACAGGCGGCGCAGCCGGGCCAGCGTCGTGCCCGTGCGGAACGGGTCGCCGAACGACGCGCCGTGGTAGACCTCCGACAGCCACTGCGAGAACTCCTGGTAGTCCCATACGCGCCGCAGACAGGCCTCGCCGTACCCGTCGAGGCCACTGCTGTCGCCCGCCGCGTGCGCCACGATCGCGTCCGCGAGGAGGAACGCGTCGTGCAGGGCGAGGTTGAGGCCCTTGGCCGCGATGGGGGCGACCAGGTGGGCGGCGTCCCCGGCCAGGAAGAGGCGCCCGTACGTCATGGGTTCGGTGACGTAGTCGTGCATGTCGAGGACGCGTTTCTCGATCAACTCGCCCTCGGTGAGCGGCGCGGCGCCCTCTGCGGCGAGTCGCTTGCGCAACTGCGTCCATACCCGCTCGTGCGACCAGCTCTCCGGGTCGTCGCCGGGCGCGCACTGCAGGTAGTAGCGGGTGAGATCGGGGCTGCGCGGCATCTGCCCGGCGAAGCCCTCCTCGTGCATGCCGAACAGCACGCGGTCCGTCGACGGCGGCGCCTGAGCGAGCAGCGCCAGCCAGCCGATGCCGTAGTCGTGCCGCGCGACGCGGACCCGGCCGGCGGGCAACGCCTCGCGCGTCGCTCCTCGGGCCCCGTCGCACCCGGCGACGAACTCGCAGTGCAGCACCCGCCGTTGACCGGTGTAGCCGCAGGTGTACGAGACCGAGGGGCGCTCGCCCTCCAGGTCGTGGAGGCGTACGTCGCGGACACCGAAGCGGATGTCGCCGCCGCGCACGTCGGCGTACTCGCGCACCAGGTCGGTCACGAGCAGCGGCTGGGGGTAGACGAAGTGGTGCTGCCCGGTCAGTTCGGTGTAGCCGAAGCGGTGCCGCTCACCCGCGAAGCGGAACTCGCACTCCGTGTGCCGCTCCGCGCCCTTGAGCAACTGCGCCGCGAGGCCACGCCGGTTGAGGGCGCGCACCGCCCACTCCTCGATGACGCCGGCCCGCGGCCGCCGCTCGATGAACGTACGGCTCTCGCACTCCAGGACCACGCAGTCGACGCCTGCGGCCCGCAGGAGGTTCCCGACGGTGAGCCCGGCGGGGCCCGCACCGACGATCACCACCGAACTCCGCTCCGGAGCAGGCATGTTGGGGCGCGTGATGTCCGTCATGTGGCTCATTATTGCCCGGCGGGTGACCTGGACTGCCGGTCACGATCCCAGGTCGACCGGGATACCCGTCCCCCGCTCCCCCGCCAGGTCTATCAGCATCCGTGCGACGGCCAGGTCCTGGAGGCCCACGCCCACCGAGTTGAACAGCGTCAGCTCCGTGTCGGTGGTGCGGCCCGGGGCCCGGCCGGTGAGGACGTCGCCGAGTTCGACGCGGAAGTCGTCCTCGCTCAGGGCTCCTTCGGCGAGCGGGACGAGGACCTCACCGGACTTGGCCCGTGCCGTGTCGTAGGCGTCGACGACGACGCGGCAGCGCACGACGGCCTCGGTGTCGAGTTCGCGGTGGTCGGGCCTGGGCGGGGCACCGACCGCGTTGATGTGCTGCCCCGGGCGAAGCCAGGCGCCGCGGACCACCGGTTCGCGGGACGGGGTGAGGGTGCACAGCACGTCGGCCGCCTCGGTCACGGCGCGCGGCTCGTCCAACGCCTTGGCGGGGAGCCCGAGTTCGGCGGTGATCCAGGCCGCGAGGGCGTGGGCGCTCTCCGGGGTGCGGCCCCACAGGACGACCTGCTCGTAGGGGCGGCCGGGGAGCAGGGCGCGAACGTGCGCACGGGCCAGGGGTCCGGTGCCGATGAGGCCGAGGGTCGTCGCGTCGATGCGGGCGAGGGCGCGGGTGGCGACGGCGGTGGCGGCCGCGGTGCGTACGCGGGTGAGTTCGGCGCCGTCCAGAAGCGCCGCGCAGGCGCCGGTGTCGGCGTCCATCGCGAGCACGGTGGACCGCTGCACGGGCAGTCCCGCCGCACGGTTGCCGGGGAGGTCGGCGAGGAGCTTCACGGTGGCGAGCCGGTCGGTGGCCGAGGCGGCCGCCATCGCGACGAACGCGCCGTCGCCGTCCGGGAGGCGCATGGCGGGCGGCGCAGGCAGCACGGCCCGGCCCCGCGCGAGGTCGCGGTGGGCGCGCGCCACGGCCGCCTCCACCTCCTCGGCCCGGTCGGCCAGCAGGGCGCGGATGGTGGAGCGGGTGAGGATCAGGGTCATCGTGCGGGGTCTCCTCGACGAGGTACGGGTGCGGGCGGGGTGTGCGGGTCAACTGCCGCGTACAAAGGGGGTGGTGAGCCCGGACGGGGCGCGGCTGCGGCCCACGAGTCCGCTCACGGCGAGGAGGGCGAACACGTACGGCAGGGTGGTCAGGAGCGGCGCCGACAGGTGCAGGCCGAGCGCGGGCGCCGCGAACTGGAGGGACTGGGCGAGCCCGAAGACGAGGCAGGCGAGCAGGGTCGGCCAGGCGCGCCAGCGGCCCGCGATCACGGCGACGACCGCGAGGTAGCCGATGCCGCCGGTGATGTTGTCGCTGAAGGCGTGCACATCGGCCAGGGCGAGCTGGGCACCGGCGAGGGCGGCGGTGACGCCGGTGAGGAGCACGGTCGCGTACCGGACCGTACGGACGGGAAGTCCGCAGCGGTCGGCGGTGTCGGCGTCCTCGCCCACCGCGTCGACGATGAGCCCCCATGACGTACGACGGCTCAACGCGAGGGCCAGCGCGGCGGTGACGGCGAGCGCCGCGTATCCGAGCAGGGTCTGCTCGAACAGGGCCGGGCCGAGTACGGGGATGCGGTGCAGGCCGGGGACGGGCAGCGGATCGAAGCCGGGCAGCGCGTTCTGCCGCGCGTCGTCGCCGAACAGCAGCCGGGATCCGTACGTCGTGGCGCCGAGCGCGAGGGCGTTGGCGGTGATGCCGGTGACGATCTGATCGGCGCGCAGGGTGACGCTGAGCAGTGCCTGGAGCGCGGCGAAGAGGAGTCCCGCGCCGAGCGCGGTCAGCACGCCGATGCCCGCGCTGCCTGAGGCGTACGCTCCGGCGGCGCCTGCGAAGGCGCCGGTGAGCATCATGCCTTCGACGGAGAGGTTCAGTACTCCGGCGCGTTCGCTGAGGAGTTCGCCGGAGGAGGCGAGCAGCAGCGGCAGCGCCATCCGGACGCCACCGGAGGCGAGTTCGTCGACGACGGCGCTCATGACGGGCTCCCGGGGCGGCGGTGGGTGATCAGCATGGCTGCGGCGACGCACAGGACGAGCACGCTCTGCACGATCTGTACGGTCGACGCGGGTACCTGGGCGGCGAGTTGCAGGTTGATGCCGCCGCTGGTGAGGAAGCCGAAGAGGAGACTCGCGGCGGCGACGGCGGTGAAGGAGCCGCGGGCCAGCAGCCCGACGACGAGGCCCGAGAAGCCGTAGCCGGAGGAGAAGTGTTCGGCGAGGACGTACGGGGCGGTGGCGACGAGGGAGGCGCCCGCGACGCCCGCGAGGCCGCCCGCGAAGGCGAGGCCGCCGCCTTCGAGCCGGCCCACGGGCAGCCCGAGCCGGGCCGACGCGGATGGCGAGTGCCCGACGGCGGTCAGGCGCAGTCCGACGGCGGTGTGCCGCAGCACGAGGCCCGTGCCCACGGCGAGGACGGCGGCGATCACGACGACGGCCGTCGCGGGTGACTCGACGCCGCCGATCAGGGGCAGTTGGGCGCCGGCCGGCAGCGGAGCCGACTGCGGCAGCGTCTCGGAGGAGGTGACGGGCTGTCGCAGCAGCGCCTCTTCGTGCACGGCGACGGCGACCATGCCGATGCCCACGAAGTTGAGCAGCAGCGTGGTGATCACCTCGCTGGTGCCGCGCCGCACCTTGAACCATGCGGCGATACCCGCCCATCCGGCCCCGGCGAGGAACCCGGCCGCGAGGATCAACGGCACTCCGAGGACGCCCGGTGTGCCTGCGGGAAGGGCGAGCCCGGTGGCGGCGGCCGCGACGCCGCCCGCGCACAACTGGCCCTCCCCGCCGACGTTCACGAGCCCTGCGCGGTGGGCGACGGTGAACCCGGTGGCAATGAGGGCGAGCACGGCGGCGGAGTTGAGGGAGCTGCCGACGGCGTACGCCGAACCGAACATGCCCTCGTTGAGCGCGGCCCAGGCGACGGCCGGGTCGGCGCCCGCGCCCACGACGAGCACGAGGCCCACTCCGACGGCGAAGAGTCCGGCGTACGCGGCGACGGACACGGGATGCCGGGCCAGGCCACGCAGCCGGACGGCGTCACGGCCGGGCCCGGTGCGGGCGGCGGAGGGCGGCGGGGCCGCCGGGGGCGGTGGCGTGGCGGTGACGGGCAGGGGCATGGCGGTCCTTGAGCGGGTCGGGGTCCGGATGGGCCGGTGGCGGTGGCGGTGGCGAAGTGGGGGCGCGTGCGCGAAGGGGGGACGGTCAGCGGTGTGCGGGACCCGAGGCGGCCGTGCGTCGATCCACTGAGCTGCGGAAATCGACCGGCCCCCTCGCCGCGCGGACCGTGGCGTCAGACTCCCGCCCGAGTACCCGCGCCCACGTCGGCGCCCACCATCAGCTCCCCGATCCGCTCCCGCGCGGCGGGGTCGCGTGGGTCGACGGGGCCCAGGAGGCGGCCTCGGTAGGCGATGAGGACGCGGTCGCACAGCGCCAGCAACTCGTCGAGTTCGGCGGAGACGACGAGCACGCCCGCGCCGCGTCCGGCGGCTTCGCGGATGCGGGTGTGCACGGCGTCCACCGCGCCGATGTCGAGGCCGCGCGTGGGCTGCGCCGCGGCCAGGCAGACCAGCGGATCGAGCGCCAACTCCCTGGCCAGGACGACCTTCTGCTGGTTCCCGCCGGACAGCGACGCCATCGGCGCGTCAGGCCCGGCGGCGCGGACGGCATGGTCGGACAGGACCTCGGCCGTGGCGCGCGCGAGGGCGCCCCGGTCCAGGAGGAAGCCCAGCCTGCGGAACCGGCCGAGGCGCCCGAGGTGCAGGTTCTCCGCGACGGACAGCTGCGGGACGCAGCCCTCGTGGTGCCGGTCCTCGGGCACCACTCCGAGACCCGCGCGGGTGCGGACCGCGGGCCCGGCCCCAGTGAGATCCCGGCCGCCGATCTCCACCCGGCCGCGCCCCGGCGCCCGGGAGCCGCCGAGGACGGCCATCAGCTCGCTCTGCCCGTTGCCCTCGACGCCGGCCACACCGACGATCTCGCCGTGCCCGATGTCAAGCGAGACGCCCTCGAGCGCGTACGTGCCGTCGGGGCGGCGCACGGTGATGTCGTGCAGGCGCAGGGCGGAGCCGGCCGGTGCGGCGCGCTCGTCCGGGGTGGCGGGCGCCGGGGCGCCGAGCCCGACCGCACCGGCCAGCGAGGCGTCGAGGGTGCCGGCGGCGCGGCCGATCATCATCGGGACAAGGCGTTCGGCGGGCAGCTCTGCGAGGCGGCCGCCGCCCGCGACCCGGCCGCCGCGCAGCACGGTCGCCGCGTCGCCCGCCCGCGCCGCTTCGCCGAGCTTGTGCGTGACGAGGACGACGGCGTGCCCGGCGTCGGCGATGCGGCGGCACGTGTCGAGCAGCGCGTCGGTCTCGGCGGGGCCGAGGACGCCGGTCGGTTCGTCGAGGACGAGGAGCCGCGGCTCGCGCAGCAGCGCCTTCACGATCTCGACGCGCTGACGTATGCCGACCGGCAACTCGCCCACCACGTCGTCGAGTTCGAGGTCGAGTCCGTACTCGTCACGGACCCGGGCGATACGGCGGTCCAGATCGGGCAGGCGCAGCAGGCGCAGGTTCTCGCCGACGGTGAGGGTCGATACGAGGCTGAAGTGCTGGTGCACCATCGCGACCCCGGCGGCGAGCGCGTCGGCGGGACGGCGCGGCGCGTACTGCGCCCCGTACAGACGCAGACTGCCGCTGTCCGGGGTGAGCGAGCCGCCGACGGCGTGACACAGGGTGGATTTTCCAGCGCCGTTCTCGCCGAGGACACAGTGGACGGTCCCGGCGTCGACGACGAGGTCGATGTCGTCCAACGCCCGTACTCCGCCGTAGGACTTGGTGAGTCCGGTGATCGCCAGTGCGGGGGCCGCCGTCATCGGGTGGTGATCTTCCCGGATGTGATCTTCGCCTTCAGGTCGTCGAGCTTCTTGGTCACGGCCGGGTCGGCGTCCCCGCACAGCACGATGTCGTTGTGCGGCTCGTCGAAGGTGAGCCCGAAGTGCACGGACTCCGCCTTCCAACTCCCCCTCACCAGCTGGTCGGTGGCGTACTCGAGCTCGGCGCCGATGTCGGTCTCGACGTATCCGGCGTACGCCTTGTCGGTGCCGCACTCGTGGGCGACGGGGCCGCCGATGAGGGTGCCGCCGCGCCCCTTCGCGGCTTGGGCGACGCCCTTGTGGCCGAGGTTGAGGACCTGGCCGAGGACGTCGGCGCCCGCGCCGTAGTCGGCGAGGGCGGACTGCTTGGCCTTCGCGGCGTCGTTGAAGTCGCCCACGTACTGCGGCGTGAGGACCTTCACCTTCGGCTCGGCGGCCTTGGCGCCGTTCTCGAACTCCTCGGCCGCGTTGACGATGGCAGGCAGTTCGGCACCGCCGACGAAACCGACCGTGCCCTTCTTCGTCAGCAGTGCGGCCGCCGCGCCGGACAGGAATGCCGCCTGGGCCTGCTGCGGGTCGTACAGGGCGAGGTTCGCCGTGGGCTTGCCGTCGGCCGGGCCGCCGATCTCGGCGAACTTCACCTTGGGGAAGCGGGCGGCGACCTTGCGCACGTCGGCGTCGGTCTGGCCGCCGAGCGAGATGACGAGGTCGGAGGTGGTGGCGAAGCGGACGAGGGCCTGCTCGTAGTCGGCGGCCTGGACCTGCTCGACCTTGCTGAACGCGACCTTGCCCTTGTGCTCCTCGGCCGCGCGACGATAGCCGCGGTACGCCGACTCCATGAACCCGTCGTCGGAGAGCGAACCCGGGAACAGGACGCCGACCTTGAGATCGCCCGAGCCTGAGCCCGAACCGGAACCGCCGTCGCCGTCGCCGCTCTGCGCGGACGAGGCGCCGCCGCACCCGGCGAGCAGGACGAGACCGAGTCCGGCCGCGACGGCGCCCGCGCGACGTGGATGGGTGTGTGCCACTGAGATGCCTCCAGGGGAGGGGCCCGCGAGCCCGATAGTGGTATACCGTTACGCGCCCTCAGTCTGGGAGCCTTGTGTTGCCCACGTGTTAGCGGATGGTTAGCAGTACGCTCCCCCGCCGCCGGCCCGCTTACTGTGAGAGCGGTATCTGAGCGGAGGAAACCCTTGGTGACAGCGGCAGAGCCGGCGGGGCCGGGACGCGGATCGCTGCGCGACCGTGCGTACGACGCACTGCGGCGGCGCATCCTGGAGGCCGAACTCCAGCCGGGCGAACGGCTCGTGGAGCGTGACCTCGCGGCGGAACTCGACGTCTCCCGCATCCCCCTGCGCGAGGCGCTGCGCCGGCTTGAGGCGGACGGTCTTGTGCTGCTGGTGCCTCACCGGGGCGCGCTGGTCTCGCCGTTCACGCCGGCCGACGTCCGCGATCTGTTCGACGTACGGGAATCCCTCGAGTCGTTGGCGGCGCGGCTCGCGGCCGAGCGGTCGGACGGGGAGGGGCTCGCCCGCCTGGAGGCCCGTTTGCACGCCGCACGCGCCGCGACCCACGACCGGGACCGCGCCTCGATCGCCGCCGCGAACGCGGGATTCCACACGGACATCGTGGAGTTGGCCGCGAACCCGCTCCTGACGAGCATGATGCGCCCCTTGGCCGCGCGTACGCACTGGCTGTTCCGGCTCACCGCGCAGCGGGATCCGGCCCGGCAGTGCGCGGAGCACGAGGGGCTGTACGCGGCGATCGCGGCCGGGGACGCGGACCGGGCCGCCGACCTGGCCCTCGAACACGTCGCCGACGGCCGGGCCGAGTCCCTGGCGCTCGCCGAGCGTTGGTCCCACCCGGAGATCGACCCCCAGGCGGTCGCCGCACGGCGGCGGCGCCGCGGTTCGTGAACCGCGGCGCCCCGGTGCGGAGAGGCGGAAGGCCACGACACTCCCACGCGACGCGAGGTGCCTCGCGTCAGGTGACGTCGGCGCGGTCCACCGTCTCCGCGCCCTCCAGCGGCGCCCGCTCCAGGAACGCCACCGCGTCGGGCTCCCGCTCCCGCAGGCGCCGGAAACCGGCGGCGGTGAGGGTGCGGCAGCGTGTGTCGCGTTCGGCGAGGACCTTGCGGGTGCGGCCGGGTGGGAAGTCGGCGGGTGTCAGGGCCGCGCCGGGGCCCGCCGACCAGGTGCGGCTCGTCGTCACCGTGTCGGCGGCGTCCGCGCACACGGCGAGCCGGCCCGACTCGACGTACCAGAGGACGATCCGGTCGAGCGGCGCCGTCTGCGGCGGCGCGACGGACTCGCCCGCCGCGAGGTCCAGGGTGTCGAAGGCCTCGGCGAGGGCGGCGCGCAGGCCGGTGTCGGCCGCGCCGAACAGGTCGCAGTCGGCGAGCGGCACGGGGATGTCCGGGTCGAGCCCGATCCCCGTGAGCAGCTCGTCCTCGCAGGCCTCCAGGGCCCGGCCGAGGTCGGGGAACTCGTCCGTGGTGCGGGCCAGGGCCTGCCGCTCGTCCGGGTCGGCGAGCACCATGCGCAGTTCGCGCGAGCGCAGCTCCTCGGCGAGTCCGCGCAGCAGGTCGGCGGCGACCGGTTCGATGCGGCCGACACGGGTGAGGTCGAGGACGAACCAGCCGACGGCGTCCGGGAGGTCGAGGGCGGCGCGCACGGTCTGCTCGGCGGTGGCGAAGTCGAGGTCGCCCTGGAGCACGTGGACGCGGATCCGCTCCGCGCGGGTGTCGAGTGCGGCCCGCTGGGCGCGGGTGCGGTGCCGCAGGGAGCGCAGCGGGGTGGCGTGCAGGGAGCGGGGCGGCAGCGGCCGGCGCTCGTGGGACGTGGCCCGCATCAGGTGAAGGCCGAACTGGTCGGTGATCAGGTGGCAGGCGGCGATGCCGCGCACGCTGTTCCCCTTCTCCTCAAGCGGCGGGCTGAAGACACCGATCCCGAACTGGCTCGGCAGCGCGACCCCGATCCCACCGGACACCCCGCTCTTGGCCGGCATCCCAACGCGGAGCATCCACTGCCCCGACGCGTCGTACATGCCGCAGGTGGCCATGACGGCGAGGACGTGCTGGGCGTGCCGGCTGGCGACGACGCGTTCGCCGGTGACCGGGTTGATGCCGCCGCCCGCGAGCGTCGCGTGCATCACGGCGAGGTCGTCGCAGGTGACGAGGACGGAGCACTGGCGGAAGTAGACCGCGAGCTCCGCCTCGACGTCGCCGGTGAGCGAGCCCGCGTTGTGCATGAGGTAGGCGAGGGCGCGGTTGCGGTCACCGGTGGCGCACTCGGAGGCGTACACCGCCTCGTCGACGGTGAGGGGCCGCCCCGCGAAGGCGCCGAGCCCGTCCAGGATGCGGTCGAAGCGGGCCTTCGGGGTGTCGCCCGCGACGAGCGAACTGGTCACGATGGCCCCGGCGTTGACCATCGGGTTCGGCGGCCGCCCCGTGCCGGGCTCGAGGCGGATGGAGTTGAACGCCTCGCCGCTCGGCTCGGCGCCGACCCGCGCCAGGACGTTCTCCAGGCCGTGGTCGGCGAGCGCGAGCGCGAACACGAAGGGCTTCGACACGGACTGCGCGGTGAAGTGGACGGCTGTGTCCCCGCTCCCGTAGACCTGCCCGTCGAGGGTGCAAAGGCTGAGCCCGAACAGGCGCGGGTCGACGCGGCCGAGTTCCGGGATGTACGAAGCGGGCTCGCCGTCGTTCAGATCACGCAGCCGCAGCCGCACGCCGTCGAGGAGTGCGGTCAGCGGATCGTGAGCGGGCTTTTCCGGCTTGTGTCCCATCTCGTCCATCGAATCGCATGAGGTGCGCCGCTGCCTCCCGAAAACCCCTGTCCCACGCCCGTCCGAGGCAGCAGAGTGTCCGCATGACCGAAACCGACCGCAAGAACGATCTCCTGCACTACCTCCAGGAGGCCCGCGACGCCCTGCTGTGGAAGCTCGACGGGCTCTCCGAGTACGACGTGCGGCGCCCGCTGACGCCGACGGGCACGAACCTGCTGGGCCTGCTCAAGCATCTGGCCGGGGTGGAGCTCGGCTACCTCTGCGACACCTTCGGTCGGGCGCACGGCGAGCCGCTGCCCGCCCTCGAGGAGGCCGCCGAAGAGAACGCGGACATGTTCGCGACCGCCGACGAGTCCCGCGAGGAGATCATCGAGCGCTACCGGCGCGCCTGGACGCACACGGACGCCTCGGTCAGGGAGCTGCCCCTGGACACCATCGGCACGGTCTCGTGGTGGCCGAAGGAGCGCAACCAGGTCACGCTCCACCATGTGCTGGTCCGGGTCATCTCCGACACGCAGCGCCACGTGGGCCAGGCCGACATCCTCCGTGAGGGCCTCGACGGCCTGATCGGCTACCAGCCGGGCAATGACGGGCTGCCGCCACTGGAGTGGCAGCAGCACCATGCCCGGCTGGAGGAGATCGCGGCACGCTTCAAGGGTTAGTCCCCTAGGCACTGTTTCTCGGATCAGGTGCGGAGCCAGATGATGAGGGTTGCGAGTGTGACGGTGCCGAGGTAGATGTAGGCGCGTTTCTCGTAGCGGGTGGCGACGGCACGGAACCCCTTGAGGCGGTTGATGGCTCGCTCGACGGTGTTGCGCTTCTTGTAGTGCTCGCTGTCGAATCCGGTGGGCCGGCCGCCGCCCGACCCGCGATTCTTCCGGTGCCTTCGCTGGTCGACGCGTTCGGGGATGGTGTGTCGGATTCCGCGTCGGCGCAGGTAGCGGCGGTTGTTCCGGGACGTGTAGGCCTTGTCTGCCAGCACGCTGTCGGGTCGGCTGCGGGGCCGTCCAACCCCTTGGCGGGGCACCGAAATCAGCTCCAGTACCCGCTCGAGCTGAGGGCCGTCACCGTAGTGTCCGGGTGTCAGGACGAGGGTGAGGGGCCGGCATCGTCCGTCGGCGGCGAGGTGGATTTTGGTGGTGAAGCCGCCGCGGGAGCGTCCCAGGCATTCGCCGATCTGACCACCTCCTCCAGCCGGACGACCAATTTCCGCAGCACCGGATCGACCCGGTTCGTCCCCGCTGCCGCCCCTTTGAGGCGTGGCGGGTGGAGACTGTTTCCTCGCGCCCGCGGCGTGCTGGTGAGCGCGTACTGCGGTGGAGTCCACCGAGACGTCCCAGTCGATGCGGCCCTCGGCATCAGCGGCGGCCTGGACGCGAGACAGCAGCATCACCCACGTCCCGTCCGCCGACCAGCGCCGATGCCGCTTGTAGACGGTCTCCCACGGACCGAACCGCTCGGGCAGGTCCCGCCACTGCACCCCCGTCCGCACCCGGTACAGCACTCCGTTGATCACCCGCCGGTGATCACTCCACCGGCCTCCGCGCGCACCACCACGAGGCAGCAACGACTCAAGCCGGTCCCACTCCGCATTCGTCAGATCCCCACGCCCCATCCACCCAGACTGGCCCCAACTCCCCACTCACGTAAGGAGATCCGAGAAACAGCCCCTAGTTCGCCGCGTGCTGCGCCGCGAGCCGCACCGGTGCGTTCTGCGCCCCGTATCCCTGGTAGCCGTCCTCGCGCTGGGCCAGTTCGAAGAAGACGCGCCCCACGGTGCGGGTGTAGCAGTGGCGGAAGGTGCCGTGGGCGTCGCGGTCGTAGAGGATGCCGAGTTCCTGGTACGTCTCCAGCTCGCCGGGCGCGAACTCGAAGCGCGCCGCCAGGTCGTCGTAGTAGTTGCCCGGCATCGGCAGCAGTTCCCCGCCCGCCGCGCGGAAGCGGCGGGCGGCCGCGACGACGTCGCTGGTGGCGAGGGCGATGTGCTGGGCGCGGTCCTGGTCCTCACCCGGGCCGGGGCCCGCGCCGAGCGCGATGCGGACGGCGCCGTCGGCGGTGGCGACGGCGCGGCTGCGCAGCAGTCCGTACGGATCGGCGACGTCGACGCTCGCCCGGGGTTCGAGGCCGAGCACGCTGCGGTGGAACAGGGCGGCCTCGTCGAACTGGTGCCAGGGCTGGGTGAGCTGGAGGTGGTCGACGCCGGTGACGTCGGTCTCGGCGGGCCGCTCCCCTGTCGGCTCGAAGTCCCGGATCCAGCTGGGGAGTTCGGCACGGTCGGTGGCGCAGAAGAAGAGTTCCGTGCCGTCGGGCGCGGCGACGGCGTCGAGGAGTACGTCGCCGGTTCCTCGGCGGCGCGGCAGGACCGGGGCGAGCAGTGCCTCCGCGCGGCGGGCGGCGGCGGCCGGGTCCGGGGACTCCAGGCCGACGGCGGCGAGGACGGTGCCGTCGCGGCGGGCGGCGGGCCCGGTGTTGAGCAGCACGCGGACCTCGCCCTGCTCCCACAAGTCGACCGGCTTGCCGCGGTGGCGGCCCGTGCGGGTGAAGCCGAGGGCGGCGAGGAGGTCGGCGGCCGGGGCGACGTCGGGGGTGACGAGTTCCGTGAAGGCGACACCGGTCGGCACCACGGGCGGGGGCAATTCGCCCTGACCCACGACGTCCTGAACACCCACCGCCTCCTGGAGGGCGAGCAGCGAGCGCAGCGCGTCCACGGCGGCGGGCCCGGCTTCGGCCTGCCGGAACACATCGTTGAAGATCTCCAGCGACAGCGGCCCCTGGTACCCGGCGCGCAGCACGTGCCGCAGCAGGCCCGCGACGTCGAGGTCGCCCTGTCCGGGGAAGCAGCGGTAGTGGCGGCTCCACTTCAGGACGTCCATGTCGAGCAGCGGCGCGTCGGCGAGCTGCAGGAAGAAGATCTTGTCGCCGGGGATGTCCTCGATGCCTTCGAGGTCCTTGCCCTCGGTGCCGCGGGCGAGGATGTGGAAGCTGTCGAGACAGGTGCCGAGCGCCGGGTGGTCGGCGGCCTCGACGATGCGCCAGGCATGGTCGTACGTGTTGACGTGCCGGCCCCACGCGAGCGCCTCGTAGGCGACACGGACCCCGAAGTCGCTCGCCCGCTCGGCGAGTTGGCGCAGCTGGCCAGCAGCGAGTGCGTCGTCGCCGATGGAGAGCGGCGAGACGCTGGAGCAGACAAGGACGGTGTCGGTGCCGAGGCGTTGCATGATCCGGAACTTGTGCTCGGCGCGCCGCAGGTTCTGGGCGAACACGTCGGCGGGCACGGCCTCCATGTCGCGCATCGGCTGGTACAGGTCGATGCTCAGGCCGAGGTCGGCGCAGCGGTCGCGGATCTCCTCGGGGGTGAGGGGGCTGGCGAGCAGGTCGTTCTCGAAGATCTCGACGCCGTCGAAGCCCGCGCGGGCGGCCGCGGTGAGCTTCTCGGTGAGCGATCCGCTGAGCGAGACGGTGGCGATGGAGGTGCGCACGGGGCTCCTTCCGGAGGGGGCGGGTCTGCGGGGTGGGGCGGCGGCGGGGGTTGAAAAGATCGGGGCTCTGCCCCGTACCCCGCTGGCTCTCGTCCAAAGGCGGGGCTCAATACGGCTGCTCAATCGGTGCCGGGGCTTGATGTGGCTGCTCGCAGCGCCGCCTCCGTGCCCGCCAGTTCGGCGAAGTGGGTGAGCATCCGGGCGGCGTCCGGCTCGCGCCCGGTGAAGAGGCGGAACGCATCGGCGGCCTGGAAGACGGCCATGCCGCCGCCGTCGAGGACGGCGCAGCCCAGGTTGCGTGCGGTGCGCACGAGTTCGGTCTCCAGCGGCCGGTAGACGACCTCGGCGACCCACAGGCCGGGGTGCAGCAGCTCGGCGGGGAACGGGAGGCCGGGGTGGGCGGCCATGCCGGTGGGGGTGGCGTGCACGATGCCGTCGGCCCCGGCGATGTGCGCGGCGAGCTCGTCCATTCCCGCGGGCACCGCGCGGCCCTCGCCGAAGTGCCGGTTCAGGGAGTCGGCGAGGGCGGCGGCCCGCTCCGGCAGCGCGTCGACGAGCACGATGCGGCCGGCGCCCAGGGTGAGCACCGCGTGGGCGACGGCGGCGCCCGCTCCCCCGGCGCCGAGCTGGACGACGCGCTCCATGCGGGCCTCGGGCAGCCCGCGGGCGAAGGAGGCGGCGAACCCGGTCACGTCGGTGTTGTGGCCGATGGCGCGGCCGCCGTCGAAGACCACGGTGTTGACCGCGCCGAGCGCCGCGGCCCCCGGCGACAGCTCGTCGAGGTGCTCGATGGCGAGCTGCTTGCAGGGGTGCGTGATGTTCAGGCCGTCGAAACCGACGGTGCGGGCGGCCCGCAGCAACTCCCCCACATCCTCGGGCCGTACACCGATCTCACCGATGTCGAGCCGCCGGTACAGATAGCGCAGGCCCTGCCGGTCGGCCTCCCGCTCGTGCAGGGCGGGGCTGAGCGAGGGGCCGATCCCTTCGCCGATCAGACCGACGAGATAAGAGTCCTGGGGCACGGGGTCCTCCTGGCCGAGCGTCACACTTAATGTACGAACTGGTTCGTTACTCATATCAAGCCCGATGCCCTTCTGGGAAGGGACTGACCGGAACCACCCCCGGGCACGGCTCCTACAATCGCCGGATGACCACTGTCGAAGAGCCGGCGCGCCGCGCGGGACGCATCCGCGACGCGGCCCGCACCAAGGCCGAGATCCTCAAGGTCGCCACGGAGGAGTTCGCCCGCGCCGGGTACACGGGCGCCCGCGTCGACGAGATCGCGGCCCGCACCCGCACCACGAAGCGGATGATCTACTACTACTTCGGCGGAAAAGAGCAGCTGTTCACGGCCGTCCTTGAGCGCAGCTACGCGGTGATCCGCGAGGCCGAGCAGGACGCCGACGTGGAGGATCTCGACCCGGTCGCCGCGATCCGGCGGCTCGCCGAGCTGACCTTCGACCACCACGAGCAGCACCCGGACTTCATCCGTCTCGTGAGCATCGAGAACATCCACGACGCCGAGCACATCACGGCGTCCGAGACGATCGGCTCGCTCAACTCGCCCGCGATCGACGTGATCGGCCGGATCCTGGAGTCGGGCCGGGCCGAGGGCGTCTTCACGGCGGACGTGGACGCGGTGGATCTGCACGCGATGATCAGCTCGTTCTGCTTCTTCCGGGTCTCCAACCGGCATACGTTCGGCGCCCTGTTCGGCCGCGATCTGACGGCGCAGGACCGCCGCGAGCACTACCGCACGATGCTGGGCGACATGGTGATCGCGTACCTGACGGCGGGCGGCGACAAGCGCTGACCGGCTCGTACGCCCTCGTCGCAACCTCTTGACAGGCGGGAAACACGGGCGCAACATCGCTGGCCATCAGCTGTTAACTATCCAGTGGGTTAATTAACCCGGCGGCTCAGGGCCACCGGGTTGATCCACCCAGCCCTCAAGGAGCCCGCGTGTCCGTCCCCGCAGAATCACCGCGCGCACCACAGGGCCAGCCCCGCAAGGCGGCATTCGCCGCCTGGAGCGGCAGTGCCCTCGAGTACTACGACTTCTTCATCTACGGCAGCGCCGCCGCGCTCGTCTTCCCGAAGGTGTTCTTCGACGAGTCCGACCCGGCCGACGCCACCCTGCTCTCGCTCGCCACGTTCGGCGTCGCGTACGCCGCGCGGCCCGTCGGCGCGTTCTTCCTCGGTCATATCGGCGACCGACTGGGCCGCCGCAAGATCATGGTGTTCACCGTGGTCCTGATGGGCCTGTCGACGTTCCTGATCGGCTGTCTGCCCACCCGTGACCAGGTCGGCGGATTCGCGCCGTTGCTGCTCGTGCTCTGCCGCATCATGCAGGGCATCTCGGCCGCGGGCGAGCAGTCCAGTGCGGGTTCGATGACCTTGGAACACGCGCCGGAGGATCGTCGCGCGTATTTCACGAGTTTCACGCTCAACGGGACCCAGGCCGGGCAGCTCCTCGCCACCATTGTCTTCCTGCCGATCGCGGCGCTGCCCGAGGACCAGCTCCTGTCCTGGGGCTGGCGCATCCCGTTCTGGCTGAGCCTCGGCGTCGCCATCGCCGGCTACGTCATCCGGCGCTCGCTCGACGAGACGCCCGAGTTCGCCCGCAAGGCCGAGTCCGGCGAGGTCGCCAAGCTGCCGCTCGCGGTGCTCTTCCGCGACCACTGGGTGGACGTCCTGCGCGTGATCGGGGGCGCGCTGGTCGCCTCCGTGAGCACGATCTTCACGGTGTGGGCCCTGTCGTACGCGACGAGCGACGCGGTCGGCATGGACCGCTCCGCCATGCTGTGGGTCGGCGCGCTCGCCAACCTCGTGGCGCTCGCCGCGATCCCGCTGTGGGCGAAGCTCGCCGACCGCATCGGCCGCCGGCCGGTCTTCGTCACGGGCGCCGCGGGCAGCGCGCTGCTGATGTTCGGCTACCTGTGGGCGATCTCCACGGGCTCGTACGCGCTGACGTTCGTGCTCGGCATCCTGGCCTTCGGCGTCGTCTACAGCGCGGCCAACGCCGTGTGGCCGGCCTTCTACGGCGAGATGTTCCCGACCCGCGTACGACTCTCGGGTATGGCGATCGGCACCCAGATCGGCTTCGCCATCTCCGGATTCGCCGTGACGTTCGCGGCGCAGATCGCGGGCCCGGGCGGCGACAACTGGGGCGCGGTGGCCCTGTTCACGGCGGCGCTGTGTGTGCTGCCGGTGGTGGCGGGTCTCACGGCTCGCGAGACGGTGAAGGTGCTGACCGCGCAGCTGGGCGAGCGGGACGCGGTGCCCGCTCCCCTCGGCGACGCCAGCAAGGCGGCCATCTGAGAACACCGGCGCCCGGCCCCGCGGTCGGGCGCCGGTCCGTTCAGAACCGGTAGACGCGCCGAGCCGTACCCCGCAGCACCGCCTCCCGCTCCCCCGCGGCGAGCCCCTTGGTCACTTCCTCGACGCGGCCCGTGACCTCGGCGTACGAGGCGGTGAGGGTGCTCACGGGCCAGTCCGAGCCGAACATCACGCGCGTCGGGCCGAACGCGTCGAGGCTCGTCGCTGGGGCGTCGGCGCAGGCGAGGGCCGCGCCGGACAGCTTGCACGCCGTGTTCGGCAGGGCGGCGAACGCCCGGACCGCCCGCTCCCATACCTCGCGCCCGCCGGCCTCGTCCGGCGGGTTTCCGGCGTGGTCGAGGACGAAGGTCAGGTCGGGGTGGCGGGCGGCGGCCCGTGTGCAGGCGGGCAGTTGGGCCGGACGGGCGAGGACGTCGTAGCCGAGTCCCGCGTCGGCGAGCGCGCCCAGTCCGCGCCGCACGTCCGCGCGGAGCAGCCACTCCGGGTCGGGTTCGGCCTGCACGGCATGGCGGACGCCGACCAGACGGTCACCGCCCGGTTCCTCGCGCAGCCCGGCGAGTGCGTCGGAGACGTCGGGGCGCGTGAGGTCGATCCACCCCACGACGCCCCTGACGAGCGCGTCGCTCGCGGCGAGGGCGAGCAGTTCACGGGTCTCCGCCGGGTCGGGCACGGTCTGCACGACGACCGTGCCGTCCACGCGCGCCGGCATCGTCTGCCGCCGCAGGTCGTCGAGCGTGAAGTCGCGCCGCAGCGACGCGAGTTGGGGCCCCTTGATCCAGGGCTGGTCGCGTACGTCGAGTTGCCAGAGGTGATGGTGCGCGTCGATCAGGGACGGCCGGGGATCGCTCACCGGTCGTCCGTCTCGGCCAGCAGTCCACGTTCGACCAATTCGCTCCAGAGTGACGGGGGAACGTCGCGAGCCGCCCGGAACTGCCGTACGAAATCGTGCACTTCGGCTGCCGAACGGGCGCCCATCACGAGGGCGGTCACGGCGTCCGGGGCCGCCGCGAAGGCGAGGGCGGCGGCGCGCAGGGTCGTGCCGTGGCGTTCCGCGGCCTCCTTGAGTCGCAGCGCGCGGCCGACGAGGGCGCGGGGCGCCTCGGTGTAGTCGTAGGTCGCGCCGGGGCGGGGGTCCGCGAGCAGGCCCGAGTTGTAGACGCCGCCGACGAGGACGGCGACGCCGTGCCGCTGGGCGGCGGGCAGCAGGTCCGCGCGGGCACCGGGGTCGAGGAGGGTGTGGCGGCCCGCGCACAGCACGACGTCGACGTCGGTGTCGCGCACGAAGCGGGTGAGCATCGCGGTCTGGTTCATCCCGGCGCCGATGGCCCGGACGACGCCCTCGGCGCGCAGTTTCTCCAGTGCCGGGTAGGCCTCGGCGAGCGCCTGCTCCTCGTGTCCGTCGGGGTCGTGGAGGTAGGCGATGTCGACGCGGTCGAGGCCGAGCCGGGTGAGGCTCTCCTCCAGGCTGCGACGGACACCGTCGGCGCTGAAGTCCCAGACCCGGCGCGGCTCTTGCCCTCCGTCGCCGGGTATGAGGAGGCGGCCGACCTTGGTCGAGACGACGTACGTGTCGCGGGGCCGGTCGGCGAGCGCGGCGCCGAGGCGGCGTTCGGCCAGCCCGAGCCCGTAGTGCGGCGCCGTGTCGAAGGCGCGTACGCCGACGTCCCAGGCGGTGTCCACGGCGGCGTGGGCCTGGTCGTCCTCGACCGGGGTGTAGAGGTGGCCGAGGGCGGCGGTGCCGAGGACCAGCTCCGTGATCGGCACGCCACTGCGGCCGAGGGTGCGGCTACGAAGCGTGGTGGGGCTGTGGCTCACCAGGAGGTCTCCCTGTCGTCGCGGGCGTCGGTGGCATCGGGGCGGCGGTGCCGCAGTCGCAGGGCTCGCGCGGCACGAGCGGGTGGCCGATCTCGGTGACCGGCCGGGGCGGGACGTCGTACGGAATCGTGAACCCATGTCGTCCAGCGCCGCGTTCGAGCGTGGTGTCACCCCCCGGCAGGGCGATCTCGGCTCGGACGCCCGGCGGCACGCGGACGTCGACGGTGAGGGTGCCGCCGTCGAGCCGCCACCCGGACTCCGCCCTCCCGTACGGGGTGAGGTGCGCGGCCCACGCGTGGGTGAGGGTGCCGCCGGGCCTGGGCGCGACGCGGATGCGGCGCCAGCCCGGTTCGGCGGGGGCGAGACCCGCGACGGTGCGGTGCAGCCAGTCGGCGACGGAGCCGAGGGCGTAGTGGTTGAAGGAGGTCATCTGGCCGGGGTTGACCGTGCCGTCGGGCAGCAGTGAGTCCCAGCGCTCCCAAATGGTTGTGGCGCCCATGGTCACCGGGTACAGCCAGGACGGGCAGTGCCGCTCCGCCAGCATGCGGTGGGCGAGTCGGTGCTCGCCGACGGAGCAGAGCGCGTCGCAGATCAGCGGGGTGCCCGCGAAGCCGGTGGCGATGCGGAAGCCGGAGCGGCGCACGAGGTGGGCGAGGCGGCGGGCCGCGGTGTGCCGCTGGTCCGCGGAGGGGAGCAGACCGAAGCTCAGGGCGAGCGTGTAGGCGGTCTGCGAGTCGGAGGACAGGCGGCCCGCGGGCGTCACGAACTCGGCGGCGAAGGCGGTGCGCAGTCGCGCCGCGAGTTCGCGGTGGCGGTGTGCGTCGTCCTTCTCGTCGAGCAGTTCGGCGGCCTCGGCGACGAGGTCCGCGGAGTGCACGAGGTAGGCGCAGGCGACGAGGTCGGCGTCGGTGCGGGCGGCGGCCGGATCGTCGGGCGGCGCGGCAGGGTCGAGCCAGTCGCCGAGCTGTCCGGGGTCGCGCCACACCCCGCCGCCCGCATCGGCGCGCGCGGCGCCGAGCGCCAACCAGGCGGCCATCGAGGGGTATTGGGCCCGCAGCACCTCGATATCGCCGCTCGCCCGGTACAGCGCCCACGGCACCAGGACCGCCGCGTCGCCCCACAGGGCGTGCACGCCGTCCGCCATGGGCGGGTCGAGGATGTCGGGGACGACGAGCGGCACGGATCGGTCGGGTCGGGCGAACTGCTCGGCGGCGAGGTCGCGCAGCCAGCCGCCGAGCATGCCGGTGCAGTCGTACAGGAAGGCGGCGGTGGGCGCGAAGACGGCGATGTCGCCGGTCCAGCCGAGGCGTTCGTCGCGCTGGGGGCAGTCGGTCGGCAGGTCGAGGAAGTTGCCGTGCAGGGAAGCGAGGACGTTGTCGTGGAGTCGGTCGATCAGCGGGTCGCTGCAGCGGAACCAGCCGGTGCGGCGCAGGTCGGTGCGGATGACGACGGCCGCCACGCACGCCGGGTCGAACTCCCCCGGCCAGCCGTCGATCTCGGCGTACCGGAAGCCGTGACAGGTGAAGCGGGGTTCGTACGTCTCCGGGCTGACCGTGCCGCGCAGGACGTAGGTGTCGGTGGCGGCGGCGTCGCGCAGGGGGCGTCGGGCGAGTTCACCGCCGTCGAGGACCTCGGCGTGCCGCAGGGTGACGGTGTGTCCGGCGGGTCCGGTCACACGGATGCGCAGCCGGCCGACGACGTTCTCACCGAAGTCGACGACGGTGCGCCCCGACGGGGTGGTGTGCACGGCACGGACGGGGACGGTGCGCACGCGGCGTACGGGCGGCCCGTTGGGCGCCACCAACTCGGCCGCAGGAAAGGGCAGTTCCTGCACGGGCTGCCAGTCGCGGTCGCCGTGGCCCGGGCCCGACCAGCCGTCGCGTTCGCGCCTCGCGTCGTACTCCTCGCCGTCGTACAGCTCGGAGCGCAGCAGTGGCCCGGTGGTCCAGTGCCAGTCGGGGTCGGTGGCGACGGTGTGCGTGCGGCCGTCGGCGTAGCGGATCTCCAGCTGGGCGAGCAGGGCACGGTGCGGCCCGTAGCGGGCGCGGCGTCCGCCGTCCCAGCCGAGGCGGCCGGTGTACCAGCCCTCGCCGAGCAGCGCCCCGAGCGCGTTCTCGCCGCGGCGCAGCAGGCCGGTCACGTCGTGGGTGCGGTAGCGCAGGCGGTGGCGGTAGGAGGTCCAGCCGGGTGCGAGGACGTCGTCGCCGACGCGGGTGCCGTTGATCTCGGTCTCGTACACGCCGTACGCGGTGGTGTAGAGGCGGGCCGAGCGGACCGGCCCGTCGACGGTGAAGGCGCGGCGCAGCAGGGCGACGGGCAGCGGCCCGTCCGGCGGTTCGCGGTCCGGGGTGACGGGCCGGGCGTGCCAGTCCGCGCGGGTCAGGAGTCCGGCCTCGACGGTGGCGGGCGGGGACCAGTCGGTGCCGGCGCCGTCGGACCCGCCCCAGACCCGGACCCGGGCGGTGGCGCGCTGCCGGGACGTGAGCGCGGGGCCGGGCCAGTCCACGAGGACGGAGTCCGGACTGTCCACCCGGCCGGTGTCGGCGACGAGGTCACCGTCGTCCCCGATCACCGTTATCTGGTAGGCGAGTTGGGTCCAGTCGGGTTCGTCGGTCTCGGTCCGCCAGCTCAGGCGGGGAGCCGCCTCGCCGATACCGAGGGCTTCGCGGTGGTGCTCGAAGACGGGGGCGGTGACCCGGCCCATGCGCACCCCCTCAGGTCCAGTCGAGGCGGAGGACCTGGACGTACGGGGTGGGCGGCCGGTCGGGCAGCCGTACGTCGAGTCCTTCGGGCCCCGCCGTCCACGTGGGCTGTTCCGGCGCGCCCAGCAGCGTGACCTCGCGGGGCGGGGTGGCGCCGGCGAGGCTGTGGATGCGGATCCTGCGGTCGTCGGGCCAGGACATGACGAACGCGTACACGACCTCCTCGTCGGGGGCGCGGGTGAAGCGGAGGTCGCGCGAGGTGTAGGTGAGCCGGCTCTCGCGGGCCTTGGAGCCGCTCACGTTCGTGGGGCCCTCGCCGTACACGGTCCAGGGACGGGTGCCGTACAGCGCCGGGCCGCAGACCCGCATCCAGGCGCCGAGGGAGTCGAGGACGCTGCTGACCTCGTCGTCGAGGGTGCCGTCGGGCAGCTGGGGCACGTTGAGGAGCAGGCAGCCGTTCTTGCTGACGGTGTCGACGAGCAGGTGTACGAGCTCCTGTGCGCTCTTGTACTGCTCGCCGTCGCGGTAGAACCAGTCGCCGATGCTGGTGTCGTACTGCCACGGGTGCGGGTCGATGCCGCTGAGCTGGTGGCGTTCGACGTCGAGGAGGACGGCGCCGCGGTCCTCGTCGGCGATGGTCTTGATGCTGACGGCCCCGTCCGGTGTGCGGTTGTAGTAGTCGGCGAGGAACTCCGGGCCGCGGCGGCGGCTCGGCCCGTCGGCGACGCACACGCTGCCCTCGTCGAAGGGCATCCGGGAGTCGTCGAGGTAGACGAGGTCGGCGTCGTGGCGTTCGGTGACGTCGCGCAGCCGGGCGTAGAAGTCGTCGACGAACGCGGCCGTGGGTACGTCGCCGGGCTTCCGCGGCGGCCCGTACAGGGCGCGCGGGTCGAGCCCCTCCCACCAGGTGCCGCGCCCGTCGGCGGCGGTGAGGTGACCGTCGTACGGGCCTTCGGCGTCCGCTCCGTACGCGGCGTCGAGCCAACGCCAGGTCCAGGAGCCGGCGTGCATGGAGATGCCGAAGCGCAGGCCGGCGGTGCGGGCAGCGACGGCCCAGCGGGCGACGATGTCGGTGCGCGGGCCGACGTTGACGGAGTTCCACGGCTGGTGCGCGGAGTCCCACAGGTCGAAGTTGTCGCAGTGGGCGGCGAGGGAGACGAAGTAGCGGGCGCCCGCGCGCCGGAACCGGTCCATCAGCGCTTCGGGGTCGAAGCGTTCGGCGCGCCACTGGTGGCACAGGTCCTTGTGGCCGAAACGGGAGGGGTGCCCGTAGTGGGCGCGGTGGTGAGCGGTCTGGCGGGCGGTGCGCTCGACCTCGAAGTCCTCGGTGCCGGAGTAGGGGCCGTAGAGGTGGCGGGCGTACCAGTCGCCGCGGCGTGCCGCGCACTGCGGGCCCCAGTGCGACCAGATGCCCAGCTTGGCGTCGCGGAACCAGTCCGGGACGCGGTGCCGGCGCAGGGACGCCCAGTCGGGGGTGAAGGGCGCACGTCCGGTCTCCGCGGGGCGGAGCTCTTCGACGCTGCTCATACGGTTGCCTCTCCTGATGTCGGCCCCGGTGCGGGCGCTTCCGGGCGGCGCAGCAGCAGGGCGAACCGCCAGTGCTGCGGGTGCAGTTGGTGCTGCGGCAGCGGGCCGGGGCCGCAGGAGGCGCTGCCGAGTCCGTGCTGGGCGATGTCGATGTGCAGGTGGAGGCGGCCGTCGGGGGTGAGGTCGCAGGGGTGGGCGGCGGCGTCCAGGGCCTCGGTGCTCCAGGGGCGGACGGTGAGGCCGAAGGGGCGGTCGGGGTCGGCGGCCTCGACGCGCAGGCCTTCGCCGGTGGCCGGGTCGGTGAGCTCGGCCCAGCGGACGTCGGCCCGCCGCCCGTTCTCCTGGGGCACGACGTACGGGGTCTGCAGGGCGGCCACGGTGGAGGTGAACAGGCCGACACGGGCGGCGTGTTCACTGTCCGGGTACGCCTCCCCCGGGCCCTTGCCGTACCAGCGGATCCGGTCGAAGCGGTCGGGCAGGGTGAAGCGGACGCCGGCCTTGGGGAGGGTGCGCTCGCCCCAGGGCCCCTCGGGGGTGATCTCGACGGCGAGGCGCCACGCGTCGCCGTCCTCGGTCCACTCGTGCCGCATGCGCAGGCCGTGCGGGAACCCCTCGGGCGCGAGCCGGACCTCGGCGCCATGGGGCCCCTCGGCCAGGGTGCGGGGCACGAGCCGGTCGAGGCCGGCCGAACGCCACTCGCGCAGCACGGAGTTGTCGCCCATGCCGCGGTCGTTGTCGGTGGGGGCGCGCCAGATGTCGAGGTGGGGGCCGTCGAGGAGCGGGGCGGCCGTCGTCGCGGGTACGGAAGGCGCGGCCGTCGCACGGTGGCGTGGACCGGCCAGGCGGGCCTGCGCCCAGGCGACCTCGTGCCCGGCGGGTGCCCAAGGTGCGTCCGCGGCGAGTACGGCACGTACGGTCAGCCACACCTCCCCGTCGCCCGTGGTGTCCACGGTGGGCAGCGGCACGTCCACGCACTGACGGGCGGCCACGGCGGGAACCTTCAACTCGCCCTGGGCACACGGCAGTCCCTCGCGCCCGGCTGTCCAGGTGAAGCGCAGGTGCGACAGGTCGCGGACGTCGTGGCGGTTGCGCACGGTGATCCGCCCCGGATCAGCCGACTCGATAGTGATGCCGACGGGTTCAATGGCCTTCTTGTACGCGGCGAGGCCCGGAGACGGAGTGCGGTCGGGGTGGACGAGGCCGTCGACGCAGAATGTGCCGCCGTGCGGCCGGTCGCCGAAGTCGCCTCCGTACGCGAAGAACTCCCGGCCGTCTTCGGTGGTGCGCCGGAAGCCGTGCTCGATCCACTCCCACACGAACGCCCCGGCGCAGCGCGGGTGTTGCTCCAGGGTGCGCTGGTACTCCTCCAGGGATCCCGGCCCGTTGCCCATGGCGTGTGCGTACTCGCACAGCAGGAAGGGCAACTGGCGCCTCCGCTCCTCCAGTTCGGGATGGTCCGCGTTCTCGGGCGGCACCGGCTCGGCACGGCGGCCGATGCCGTCGACGTCGTCCACCGGCGCGTACATGAGGCTGTAGAAGTCGGAGTGGCGGTAGGTACGGTCGCGTTCGTAGTGCAGGGGACGGGAGGGGTCGCGGTCGCGGGTCCAGGTCGCGAGGTCGGCGAGGTTGGTTCCTGCGTGGCTCTCGTTGCCCAGGGACCAGATGACGACGCTGGGGTGGTTCTTGTCCCGTTCGACCATGCGCTGCATCCGGTCCAGGAGCATCGGGCGCCAGCGCGGGTCGTCTATCGGATTGCCCGCCCAGTCGGCGTGGATGAATCCATGGGTCTCGATGTCGCACTCGTCGATCACCCACAGGCCCAGTTCGTCACAGAGGTCGAGGAAGGCGGGGTGCGGCGGGTAGTGGGCGGTGCGCACGGCGTTGATGTTGTGCGCCTTCATCAGCTCGACGTCGCGACGCATCGTGGGGAGGTCGAGGGCGCGGCCCCGGTCGGGGTCGTGCTCGTGCCGGTTGACGCCGCGCAGCAGTACGGGGGCGCCGTTGACGGTGAAGCGGCCGTCGACGATCGCGACGGTACGGAAGCCGATGCGCAGCCGTACGCGTTCGGTGTCGGTACACAACTCGGCGTCGTAGAGACGGGGTTGTTCGGCGCTCCAGGGTTCCACGCCCGGCAGGGTGAGGCTCCGGCCGGCGGGATGCTCATGGATGCCGAGTTCGGGGACGGTGAGGCGGGCGTCCGGTGCCGAGGTGTCGACGCCCAGTCGTCCTTCGCGGCGCACATGGTCGTAGTCCGCGTGCACGAAGCAGTCGTCGATGCCTCCCGGAGGGCGCTCCAGGAGGGTGACGTCGCGGAAGATCCCGGGCAGCCACCACATGTCCTGGTCCTCCAGGTAGCTGCCGGACGACCAGCGATGGACGCGAACGGCGAGGTCGTTGCGGCCTGGGCGCAGGGCGTGGGCCGCGTCGAACTCGACGGGCAGCCGGCTCCCCTTCGACGTGCCCAACTCCTGCCCGTTGAGCCAGACTTTGCAAGCCGAGTCGACGCCGTCGAACCGCAGGACGCTGCCGCCGATGCGCCAGCCGTCGGGCAGGTCGAAGGTGCGGTGGTGATCGCCGGTGGGGTTGGCGTCGGGGACGTGGGGCGGGTCGATGGGGAACGGGTAGGCGGTGTTGGTGTAGCGGGGGACGCCGTGGCCGTGCAGCACCCAGTGCGAAGGGACGGGCAGCGGCGACCAGGCGTCCGCGCCGTGGGCCGGCGGCCCGGTCAGGAAGTCGAGTGGCGCGCGGGCGGTCGGCGAGAGCCGGAACGACCAGGCCCCGCCCAGGTCGAGGCGGGCGGCGCCGGACGGGAGCGGGGCGATGCGGGGTGGGCGGCGCAGGCCTGTGCCGGGCGTGAAGTCGGCCCAGTAGGGCATGCGGTGCGCCTGCCGGTCGTCAGGCGACATCGGGGCTCCAGTCTCCGGGCACCGTGAACTCATGGCTGCCTGGCGGCACTTGGCGTACGTCACGGTCGCCGTTGGGCAGCGGCAGCTCCACCCGGGTGTCGGCGCCGGGCGGCAGCGTGACCGTCAGACGGAAGACGTCCGCGTCCCGGTGCCAGGCCACGGAGGCCCGGCCGCGCGGGGTGTCGTACCAGGCGCTCGCCCAGGTCAGGTCGCCGACAGGGGCAGGACGTACCACGATGTGCTCGTACGCGACCGAGTCCGGGGCCTGACGCAGACCGGCCAGTGAGCCGACCAGCCACTCGGAGGCCGCGCCGAGCATGTAGTGGTTCTGCGAGGAACCTCGGGTCGGGCCGTCCCAGCGTTCCGTCAACGCCGTCGCACCGTGGGCGAGTTGATAGCCGTAGCTGGGGTTGTCGGTGCGGCTGAGCAGGTCCCATACGACGTCGTCGCGGCCGTGGTCGGACAGGGCGCGCAGCAGTGACGGCAGGGCGATCTCGCCGACGGTCACGTGGTCGCCCGCGGCGCGGATGCCCGCGACGAGGTGGTCGAGGACGGCTCGCGTCTCTTCGGGAGGGACGGCGCCCGCCGCGAGGGCGAGCGCGTCGCAGGCCTGGCTGCCGCTGCCGTAGGTGTGCCGGTCCGCGTCGTGGAACCGCCGGTGGAAGGCGTCGGCGATGTCGCTCGCCAGGCGGCGGTGGGCGGCGGCGTCGCCGTGCGCGCCGATCGCCTCGGCGATGTCACCGAGCGCGGTGACGATCCGCTGGTGGGCGAAGGTCGCGGTGACGGCCTTGGGGGTGGAGGTGTCGAAGGCCATCCAGTCGCCGAGCCCGTGCTCGAGGATCAGCCCGTCGGGCGAGCGGGAGTGCAGATGGTCGAGGTAGCGGAGCATGCGCGGGTAGTGGGCGCGCAGCGTGGCGGTGTCGCCGTAGGTGCGGTGCAGCCACCACGGCGCGAGGACCAGCGCGCCGCCCCAGTTGGCGTCGTCGCGGAACTTGTCCTCGAAGACGGTGTACTCGGGGGCGATGTCCGGTACGAGGCCGGAGGCGGTCTGCGCGTCGGCCATGTCGCGCACCAGCTTGCGGTAGTGCGCGGCGACGTCGTAGCCGTGGGCGACGGCGGGGAAGACGAGGTGCACCTGTTCGAGCCAGCCGAGCTTCTCGCGGTGCGGGCAGTCGGTGAGCAGGCTGTACATGTTGCTCTGGACGGCGCGGTCGATCAGCCGGTGGACCCCGTTGAGCAGCTCGGACGAGCAACGGAAGCCGCCCGCTGGGGTGTTGGCGACCCGCATCACCTCGCCACGCAGGGTGTCCGGCGCGGGCGGTGCGGGCAGCCCTTCGACCTGGAGCCAGCGGAAGCCGTGGTAGACGGTGGCGGGTCGCCAGCGTTCGCCGTCGGGGTCGCCGCGCAGGGTGTAGCGGTCGAAGCAGGGCGTGCCGGTGAACCGCTGGTTGACGGTGCCGTCCGGCGCCAGGAGCTCGGCCGGCCGGATCACCACGGAGGTGCCGGCGGGCCCGGTCACGTCGAGGCACGGCCGTCCCGCGATGTTCGTGCCGAGGTCGAAGACGTGCACGCCGGGCCGCGGCTCGCTGACGGAGACGGGCGTGAGGGTGTCGACGACCTCGACCGGCGGATGGGCGCGCGCCGTCAGGGCGACGGCGGTGGGCAGCGGCGCGGGGACGGCGGGCCGCCAGCCGCCGCGGTCGGCGCCGGGGCGGTGCCAGTCGTCGGGTTCGAGGCGGGCGTCGTACTCCTCACCGCCGAACCAGGCCGACAGGGTGACCGGGCCGGGATGCGTGCGCCAGCTCGGGTCGGTGACCACGGTGGTCGTGGTGCCGTCCGCGTACTCGGCGTACAGGAGCGCGAGGGCGCGGGGGCTGCCGTGGTCGGCGCGCAGTTTGGTGTAGCGGCCGTCGGATTCGAGGACGCGCGCGATGCCGTTGCCGAGGGCGATGCCGATCGTGTTGGCTCCGGCCCGCAGCGTGTCGGTGACGTCGTACGTGGCGTAGAGCAGGCGTTTGTCGAAGGCGGTGCAGCCGGGTTCGAGGCGGGCGTCGCCGGCGTGTGCGCCATTGACGAAGGCCTCGTAGACGCCGAGTGCGGTGGCGTACAGGCGGGCGCGGACGGGGGTGGCGGGGAGGGCGAGGTCGCGGACGAGGAGGGGCAGGGGGTCGCCGGGGCGCAGGTCCGGTGCGGTGATCCACTCGGCGTCCGCCCAGTCGGCGGCGGTAGGTAGTCCGGTCTCCCAGGTCGCGGGTGCGCTCCAGGCGGTCGGACCGTCCTCCTCGTGGTCCGGTGCGCGCGACTCCCACACGCGTACCCGCCACCACACGCGCTGCCGCGCGCCGGGCGCCTTGCCGTCGTAGTGGACGCCGGTATGGACCGTGCCGGGAACGCGGCCACTGTCCCACAGGTCGCAGGTGCCGTCGGCGAGCAGGGCGGCCGTGGTAGCGGCCTGCACCTGATAGGCGGCCTGCCGACCGCGCGCCAACTGCCAGGCGAGGTCCGGGTGTTGGTCGTCGACGCCCAGGGGGTCGGTGAGGTGGGCGGTACGCAGAGTGTGGGGCGGCGGTTGCCGGGTCATGGTCGGGCCTCCCTCGTGGCGGGGCGGGGTGGCGCGGGCCCGCGACCCGCACCGCCGTGCCAGGTGGCATGCCACCTTCCCTCGACGGACATCCCGAACCGTAAGCGCGCCCCCACGCGGCGTCAACACCCCTTCAAAGCCGTCGACTTGGCCCTGTCCTGCGCTTTCCGGCCTCTTGACGCTCCTGACCGGCCCGCCTAGCGTTCTTGGCGTTCGCCCTCAGCACCGCTCCTTCGGACTTCGAGACGGCGAGACACAGATGACTGGCATACCAGCAACCCTGCTTCTGGAAGAACGCGCCGAGCTCGCCATGAACGCCGTCGTTCAGCTGGCCGACCCGGATCTCGACGGCATCCCCTTCTTCATGGCCGATCTGCTCGCCGAACCGGCCGAACTGCGGCACGGCGACTGGGACTACGGCTCCAGTCACGGCCGGCTCACGGACGCCTGCGTACTGGCCCGCCGGATGACCGGCGCCGACTGGTGGGCAGCAACCGAGAAGGCGTACAAGAAGACACTCCTCGACCTGCTCGGCCCGGACGGCCTGACCTGGCGGCGCACCCATCCGCGCGGCCACTGGGAGGCGACGGCAGGGCTGATCGACCAGCGCGCCACGCTGCTCGCGCTCACCACCTGGTACCAGGAGGACGGGGACCCGGTCGTCGCCGAGGCGGCCGACCGGCAGGTCGCGGCGCTGCACCGGATCGCGGTCAAGGAGCGCGACGTCTGGTACTACCCGGCCTCGGAGTACACCCGCGACGGCTGGCCGTCGGCGCACGCGGTGCAGCTGCACCTGGCGCCCGATCCCGCGTCGTTCTGCGGACGCCTCATCATGCCGCTGCTGCGCTGGCACCAACTCACCGGAAATGCTCAGGCGTTGGAGCTGTGCGGCTGGTTCACGCGACTGATCACCCATCACAGCGGGGTGTTCGGCGAGGACGGCTCGTTCAACGCGGCGCTCGCCTACCGCAGCGGCCACTTCCACACCCGGCTCGGCACCCTCGACGGCATCGCCAAGTACGCGCTGTTCACCGGGGACCACGCCCTGACCGCGTTCGTACGGCGGGCGTTCGACTGGGCGCTCGGCCGGTGCACGGCGTTCGGCTGGACGCCGGGCGATCTCGCCGGGCAGCGCTTCGAGCACGAGACGTGCTCGCTCGTGGACCTCATCGGCATCGGCACGACACTGGCCCGGGCCGGACACCACGCGTACTGGCCGGTCGTCGAGCGGTTCCTGCGCAACCATCTGACGGCATCCCAGCTCACCGACGTGTCCTGGGTGCGCTCGGCGCCCGACCGGTCGCTCGACGAGCCCGGCTGGATCACCCGGCACCGGGTGGGCGAGCGGGTGCGCGGAGCGTTCGCCGGATACGGCGCACCCAACGACTACGTCAACGACGCCGTGCTCGGCCGCGGCCACACCGCCGACGTGCAGGCGTGCTGCATCGGCTCCGGGGTGCGCGGCCTGTTCACCGGCTGGGCGGCGGCCGTCACCGGCGACGCGCGCCTGGTCCGGGTGAACCTGCTGCTCAACCGGGGCAGCGCCCACGTCGACGTACACAGTCATCTGCCGCACGAAGGTCGCGTGGACCTTCACGTACGCGCCGACTGCGGCGAGGTGCGGATGCGGGTGCCCGAGTGGGCCGGGTACGCACGGCTGCGGGTCGAGCGCGCCGGGCACACCGCGCACGGCTCCGAGCCGGGCCTGTGGGCGCCGGACGGCATGCTGCGTCTTGCGGCGCCGCGGGCGGGCGAGCTCATCACCGTCACGTTCCCGCTGCCGGAGCGGGTCACCGAGGAGACCGCGGCCGGGCGCACGTACGAAGTGCGCTGGCGCGGCGACGACGTCATCGGCATCGAACCGGAAGGCAGGACCCGCCCCATGTACACCGCCCGCACGATCGAGCCGCAGGCGAAGCTGCGCGAGCACACGCTGCACGTCCCGGACCAGGAGTGGTCCTGGTGAGCGCCCCCGGCCGCAGAGCCTTCCTCGCCGCCGCGGGCGCCGGCGCCGCGCTGCTGGTCTCCCCCACCGTCGCACGGGCCGCGTCCTCGGGAGCAGAGGCGGACCGGCGCGCGCGGCGCATCCTCGCGGGCATCCGCGTCCCCCGGTTCCCGCGCCGCACCGTGTCCATCACCGACCACGGCGCGGTCGGCGACGGCGTACACGACTGCACCGCCGCGATCCGCGACGCCATCAGGGCCTGCGCCGCGGCCGGCGGCGGGCGCGTCGTCGTCCCGCCCGGCGACTGGCTGACCGGAGCGGTGCATCTGCGCGACCGCATCGACCTGCACCTGGAGAAGGGCGCCACCCTGCGCTTCCGCCAGGACCCGGCCGCGTATCTGCCCGCCGTGTACACACGCTACGAGGGCACCGAGTGCATGAACTACTCGCCGTTCGTGTACGCGTACGGCTGCCGGACCATCGCCGTGACGGGCGCCGGGATCCTGGAGGGACAGGCCGACGCCACGCACTGGTGGGACTGGACGAAGGGCGTCGACGGCGGGCCCTCGCCCGAGTCACCGGAGAAGCAGCAGCTGCTCGCGTGGGCGGAGGCCGGAGTGCCGGTCGAGCAGCGGGTGTTCGGCGAGGGCCACCGTCTGCGGCCCAATCTGCTGCAGTTCTACCGCTGCCGCGACGTGCTCATCGAGGGCGTCACGGTCCGCAACTCGCCGATGTGGAACATCCATCCGGTGCTGTGCACGAGCGTCACGGTGCGCGGCGTCACCGTCGACAGTCCGAACGGACCCAACAACGACGGCATCGACCCCGAGTCCTGCTCCTACGTCCACATCAAGGACTGCGTCTTCGACACCGGTGACGACTGCGTCGCGTTCAAGGCCGGAAAGAACGCCGACGGACGGCGCGTGAACGTCCCCATGGAGCACGCCCTGGTGGAGGGCTGCCAGATGCGCGACGGACACGGCGGTGTCACCGTCGGCAGCGAGACGACCGGCGGTGTCGGCGACATCGTGGCCCGCGACTGCCGCATGTCCAGTCCGGACCTGGACCGGGCGATCCGCATCAAGTCCAATCCTGTGCGCGGCGGTTACGTACGCGACGTGCTGTGCACCGACATCGAGGTGGGGCAGGTCGGCGACGTCGTCGTCGAGGTGGCGCTGAACTACGAGAACATCGACACCGGGGCGTACTACCCCGATGTGCGCGGCATCGAGGTGCGGCGCCTGACGGCCGCGAGCGGACCGCGCGCCTGGACCCTGTTCGGCAACGCCGCCAACCCGATCCGCGACGTACGCCTCGTCGACTGCGCCTTCGACGGCATGACCGGCCCCAATGAACTGCGCAATGTCGAGGGCCTTGTCCTCGAACGAGTCACCATCAACGGCGAGGAGGCGACGGTCTGATGGACACCGACGCGCCGTGGCGGGAGGCCGACGCGGTCGTGGCGCGGGTGGCCCGTCCCCGCTTCCCCGACCAGGATTTCCCCGTCACGCGGTACGGGGCGGTGGGCGACGGCGCCACCGACTGCTCCACGGCGCTGCGCCGGGCGATCGCCGCTTGCCACACCGCGGGCGGCGGCAGGGTGACCGTGCCGCCGGGCAGCTATCTCACCGGTCCCGTCCGGCTGCGCAGCCATGTGGAGCTGCATCTGGCGGAGGGCGCCACCCTGCGCTTCCACCGGGACCCGGCCGCGTATCTGCCTCCCGTGCTCACCCGCTTCCAGGGCGTGGAGTGCTACGGCTACTCGCCGCTGGTGTACGCGCGCGACGAGCGGAACGTCGCCGTCACCGGGCGGGGCGTCCTCGACGGGCAGGCCGACGACGCGCACTGGTGGCCGTGGTCGGGCCAGGCCGAGTTCGGCTGGCTGCCCGGGACACGCCATCAGGAGGAGGACTGGCCGGCGCTGTGGCAGCAGGCGGAGGACGGCGACCCGGTCGAGTCCCGGGTCTACGCCGACGGTTACCGCTTCCGGCCCAACTTCCTCGAGTTCCAGAGCTGCCACGGAGTGCTCGTCGAGGGCGTCACGATCGTCCGCTCCCCCATGTGGGAGATCCACCCGGTGCTGAGCGAGAACGTCCTGATCCAGGACGTCACCATCGACAGCATCGGCCCCAACAACGACGGCATCGACCCCGAGTCCTGCCGCGACGTGGTGATCCGCCGCTGCGACATCACCGCCGGCGACGACTGCATCGCCATCAAGTCGGGCCGGGAGGCGGACGGGCGGCGGGTGGACCGGCCCAGCGAGAACATCGTGATCGAGGACTGTGTGCTGCGGCATCGCTACGGCGCCGTCACGCTGGGCAGCGACATGACCGGCGGCATCCGCAACGTGTACGTGCGGCGCTGCCGCATCGGCGGACCCGGCCTGTACTTCGGTCTCTACATCAAGACGAACTCGGTGCGCGGAGGCTTCGCGGAGAACATCCACCTGACCGGTCTCACGGTCACGAATCTCACCAAGGAGTTCGTGACGTGCGACTTCCACCGCGGCGAGGGCGATACGGGTGGCTATCCGCCGCGGGTGCGGGACGTCAGCGTCAGCAACACCACGGTCGACCGTGCCCGGCGGGCCGTCCTGGCCCGCGGCTACGCCCATGCGCCGATCCGTGAACTACGGCTTTCCGGCGTCAAGTTCGGTTTCCTCACCGAAGCCGATCGGGTCGAGCATGTGGAGGGCCTCGTACGGGAAGAGGTGACCGGTGGACACTGAAACGACCCGGCCGGAACGGTTCGACCACTGCCCCTGGGAGTTCTGGAGCCGCAGCGACGCGACGCAGCAGGCACGCCAACTCGCCCACCAGAAGGAGCTTTTGGGGCGCATCGCGGATACCTCGTTCGGGGAGCGAGTGTTCGTGTCTCCGTGGGCGGCGGTCCATGCCGACACGCTGCACCTGGGCGACCGCTCGTACATCGGCGGGCACGCCGTCGTCACGGACGAGGTGCGCACGGGCCGCGACTGCACCGTCAACCCGTACGCGACGGTCCGCGGCCGGGTGACGTTCGGGGACGGGGTGCGGGTGGGCGCGCACACGTCGCTGCTCGGCTTCAACCACGGATTCGCGCCGGACACACCCGTGCACCGTCAGCCGTTGACCTCGCAGGGCATCACGGTCGGCGACGACGTGTGGATCGGCTCGCACGTGGTCGTCGTGGACGGCGTCACCATCGGCGACCACTGCGTGATCGGGGCGGGCGCCGTCGTCACCAAGGACCTGCCCGCCTGGTCGGTCGCGGCGGGGAACCCGGCGCGGCGGCTGCGCGACCGCCGGGACACGGGTACGACGCCGCGCAGGTCAAGCAGTCTTGACGCCCGCCTCGAACAATTCGCCGAGCGGGCGCGGGAGCAGGCACCGGCGCTCCTCGAACGCTGCCGCGACAGCGCGGGGACGTGGACGGACCGCCCCGGCGCCGCGCCGACGGTGCGGGCGGTGTGCGACGCGGTGGAGATCGCGGCGCTGCTCCTGGACGGTCCGCCACCGGGCGAGGGCGGCCCTCAACTCACCGCACGGCTGGCGGAGTTGCAGGACCCGACCACGGGCCTGGTCCCGGAGATCGGCCGCGCGGCGCCGTCCTGGTCCGACTCCGACGCGATGTACCACATCCTCTCCGTCGGCTACGCCCTCGATCTGCTCGGCTCCCGTTTCCCGCACCCGGTACGCGCCGTCACGGAGCTGTCGCCCGAGGAACTGGTGCGCCGCCTGGACGCGCTGCCCTGGCGCACCGAGGCATGGCGCAGTGGGCACTGGGTGGACGGGGTGGGCACGGCGCTGCACTTCGCCGCGGGCCCTTCGCCGCTGACGGACACGCTGTTCGGCTGGCTGCTGACCCGGGCCGACCCGGTGCAGGGCATGTGGGGCGCCCGGCGCTCGGAGGACGGCCTGCGGCAGCCGGTGAACGGCTTCTACCGGGCGACGCGTGGCACGTACGCACAGTTCGGCCTGCCCCTGCCGTACCCCGAGCGCACCGTCGACACGGTCCTGACCCACAGCAAGGACCCGGCCTGGTTCGGCCCGGACCGCGGCACGGCCTGCGACGTCCTGGACGTGATCCATCCTCTGTGGCTGTGCGCACGCCAGACCACCCACCGGCTCGGCGAGGGCCGCGACTGGGCGCGGAGCCAACTGGACCGCATCCTGGACGACCGCTGGCACGACGGCGCGGGCTTCTCGTTCGCCCTGGAACCGGGCGAACGCCCCGCGCACCGCCCCGGGTTGCAGGGCACGGAGATGTGGCTGGCGGTGACGTGGCTGCTGGCGGAGCACCTTGGTGTGTCGGAGGCACTGGGGTACCGGCCGCGTGGTGTGCACCGTCCGCTGCCGCCTGTGCGGGGCTGAGGCGCCGGTCAGGCCCGGTCCCTCAGTCCCGCACAGGCGCCGGGTCCGGCCCATCGCCGCACCACCTCACCCGCGGTCGACCTTCACCGATTCCGCATCCGCAACGCCTGCGACAGCACCTGGGCCGTCACCCACGACGGGTTCCAGGTGTTGCTCGTGCCGCGGTCCTGCCAGTTGGTGGGGAAGAAGCCCTCGGCCTGTTCGCCCACTCCCTGGAAACCCCACTCCCCCGGCCTGGTGCAGATGCCCTGCCCGAAGGCGTGCAGCGTCGTCTCGCCGAGTCGGCGGTAGATCGGCTCGTTCAACGTGTCGCCCAGGAGGGCGAGTTCGTACGCGGGGAAGAACACGTCGACGTGGTGGTTCTGGACGCTGACGCCGGGCCAGCCGGTCGTGCGGAATCCGTTCTCGAAGGGCGGGTCCCACTGGTAGACCCAGGTGAGCAGCCAGTCGGCCGCTGTCCGGGCGGCCGTGGCCCAGCGCTTCTTGCCGGTGAGCCGCAGGAGTTCGAGGGCGCACAGGAAGTAGCCGATGCCGCCCTCCTTGTCCTCGCAGGCGGCGTCGAGGGTGGCGTGGGCGAACGGGGTGGTGAAGTCGGTGGCGTTGCGGCGCCGGTAGAGGTCCGTGAGGCGCTCCGCGCGGCGCAGCAGGTCGCGGTCCCCGGTGACGCGGTGCGCTTTCAACAGGGCGAGGACACAGGGCAGTCCGGCCGCCGAGCCGTCGCCGGGCAGCGGGCTTCCGTCGGGCCGCCAGCCGTACGGGGGTGGCGTCTCGCCCTCGCCGCACGTCGCGTTCACTCCGTCGAGCAGCGCGGCCACCCAGCGGTGCGGTACGGCGTGTCCGTGCGCGCGGAACAGCTCGATCACGTCGGCGAGGTCGCACAGGGTGTCGCCGTAGGCGCGGGCCGAGACGAACGGCCCGATGTCGTCGCGCGTGAAGCCCGACCAGGCGCGTTCCTCGGTGGCGTAGAAGCTCAGGCGCAGGCCGGGGGCGTCGGGGGCGGCGCTGCCGTCGAGGTAGAAGTCCACGGCGCTGCGGGCCCGTTGGATGCGCCACCGCTCCGCGTGGTCGACGCCGAGGCGCGCGTCGCACCAGGCGAGCTTGAGGGCCTGGCCGGTCCAGCCGTACATGAAGCCCGGCGTGTGGCCGGGGCTGATGAACTTCAGGTAACCGGCCGCCCCTTCGGCGTCATACCAGCGCCGGTCCAGGGCCCGCTCTTTGTGCCGCACGATCGCGTCGAGGTCCAACGGGCGGGCGCCGCGCGGCCGGTAGAGGTCCAGGCCGCGGTGGACTGCGGCGCGGAAGCCGTGCCCACGGCGTGCCGGGCGGCCCCAGTCGAGGGCGTGGCGGGTGCGGTGGGCGGCGCCGGGCGGCAGGTCGAGGTAGCCGCCGCCATAGGGGGCGGTGCGGTTCTTGTGGACGTACGCCGTGTCGGGGCGGCCCGCGAACAGGGTGGCGCCGCTGGCGCCGACGAGTGCCACTCGCCGGCCGGCGGGCAGCGCCCCGAGTGAGCCGTCGCCCGGCCGCACCGCATACAGGGTGGCATACCAGGCTGTCGCGCCGGCTCCCCATTCCGCGTGGGCGCAGGGCACGGGCAGCCGGTGGTCCTCGACGACCAGGCCCGAGCCGTCGGCGCCGGTCATGCGGGGCACGGTGCGGGTCGGGTCGGACGAGGGGTTGCCGCGGTAGTACACCTGGGGCAGGGTCACCGCCTCGGGGCGGCGTGCGGGCAGCGGCACGGCGACCCCCAACACCGCTTCCCGCAGCGGGGATTCACCTTCGTTGCGGAACTCCACATCCACGTACAGGAAGCCGTTCTCGAACCAGAGCCGCAGGTCGACAGCGAGCGCGGGGTGGTCCGCGACGGTGCCGCGCACCCGGATGGCCTCGCCGTCCCCCTTGACGTCCGGCGCCACGAGCCCGGGCCTGGACGGGGTCCACGGCCTGCCCAGGGACACCACGAACAGGTCGTCGAGCGCCATGGCGGCGCAGACCGCGTCCGGTTCGCCCTCCGTGCCGAGGGTGAGGCGCAGCCGGCCCTCACCCTCCTCGTCGAGGCGCAGAAATCGGCCTTTCTCACCTATGAGCACCATTCTCAACTCTCCGTTCCCGCACGGGTGTTGACCCTCGCCACGGACGACGGAACCATTGTGGCATCCAGGTGGCATACCAGTGGAGTTCCCGAGCGTCATCGACAGGAGAATCTCTATGAGCGCAACACCGAACGCCCCAGAACAGCAGCCTTCAGGCCCGAGCCGGCGCAAGGTCGTGACCACCGGAGCGACGATGGGCGCGGCGGCGCTCACCGGCGTCACGCTCGCCGCGTCGACTCCGGCGCAGGCCACCGCGGTCAAGAGCACCGCCCGGACGTCCGTACGCACGTCGTCCACCGGCGCCACCTGCACGACGATCCCGAACAAGTACGACGAGCCGTTCGAGGTCTGCGACGACGAGATCTTCATCTTCATGGCCAACTACAAGCCCTTCGAGTACGCGGGCTTCTTCGAGAAGGTCATCGGCGACAAGCTGCGCGCCGCGTTCCCCGGCATGAAGTTCAAGTGGGCGGCCTGGGACTACCCGATCCGCTACGAGGACCTCGACAAGGCCGGCGTCGTGCCGGACATCGTCCTGGAGGACCCGCGCCGCCGCATCGACCGCGACCTGGAGCCGCGCGGCTGGGTCCGCGACCTCACCGACGACCTGCGCTCGACCGGCATCGACCTGGGCGCCCTCAACCCGGCCGCGGTCGAGATCGTCAGATCCCGGTCGGACGGCGGCGTGTACGGTGTGCCGCTGTTCATCGACGAGTACGTCCTCTACTACAACAAGAAGATCTTCGACATGAAGGGGGTGCGGCCGCCGACGAACGGCACGACGTACGACGAGGCGTTCCGGCTCGCCAAGAAGCTCACGTTCGAGCAGGACCTCGTCGCGTACAAGGGCTATCTGCAGCACCCGGACCAGTACCTGGAGGGCAATCAGCTGGGCCTGTACCCGTTCGCGCCGGGCGCGAGCGAGAACCCGAAGCCCGAGGACGTGAAGATCGACATCACGTCGGCGGGCTGGCAGCGGCTCGGCGCCAACCTGGAGCGGTTCCTGCTCCTGCCGCACAACATCTTCACCACGGTCGACGACTACCTGCTGACCGGGCATGTCGCCATGGCCGTCGACAATCTGCGCAAGCTCGGCGGGTACGCCCTCAACGACCTCTACCTGGAGCCCGACGACGCGGCCGAGTGGCGTGAGCTCGCCAAGAACATCGAGCTGGGTGTCACCTCGGTGCCGGTGCTGGGCAGCGGCGACAAGGCCGTCTACCAGCCCAACACCATGGCCGCCTTCCTGCCGCCGCAGTCGACGAAGAAGGCCGAGGCACTGCAGGTGCTGAAGTGGCTGGTGTCGCAGGAGGCACAGGTGGAGCTGTCCCGGTACGCCATGAAGCCGACGCTGCGGTCGGGCGCGGTGGAGGCGGCGTTCGGCAAGGCGATCCCCGAGCTGGCCGGGATCGACACCTCTGGGGTGTTCTGGGGCGACAACGCCGTCGTCAAGGACTACAAGAACACCGAGTACTGGGACATCCCGATGTACATGGTGTTCCGCCAGCACGTCCTCAAGGACGGCCTGCGGGTGTCCTCGGCGCTGAAGGTCGCGGAGACCGTGGACATCCCGGCGTACATCAAGGCGCAGGCGGCCTCCGGCAAGGACTGGTGAGTCGCGTCAACCCCGCCTGCGCAGCCGTATCGCGAGGTACGGCTGCGCGGGCAGCGACACCTCGACCGGGGCGCCGCCGGACACCTCGGGCCGCGGCTGCACCGTCATGTTCCAGGTGTCGACGACCTCGACGGACCAGGCGCCCTCGGCGAGGGTGAAGGGGCGGCGCGGGTAGCGGTGCGGGCCCAGGTACTGGAGCAGATACTCCCCCGGCGCCTCCAGCGTCGACGCGTCGTACGTCTCCGGGGCGTGGGCCAGGCCCGAGGGCGCGGCGTCGAGGACGTCGCGCAGGAACGCGAACCGCGCCACCGCCGTCCCGGCCGGGCTCCCGCCGCACCGGCTCCACGGGGTGGGCCCCCATGTCTCGGCGTGGGCCGCGTAGCCGCCGCGGCACACCGCCTCCCAGACGCGGCACATCAACTCCTGGCCGGGCAACGCCTGTTCGGCGTCTTCGGGCGCGTCGCCCTCGGCGCCGCACGTGTCGAGCAGGACCGGTTTGCCGAGTTCGTGGACGAGGCGGGAGACGGTGCGGGTCTGCGGGTCGCGCACGGAGGCGTGGGTGATCCAGGGGGCACCGAAGTCGGTGTCGGGCGGGCCGTGCACGGTGAGCGGGTGGTGGCCGTGGTCGTGTTCCAGGATGTCGGTCTGGGCCTCGTGGTCCGGCGGGGCGCACCACCACACGTTGGGGTGGGGGGCCAGGCGGTCCACGGTCTCCGGGATGTCGCGGCCGGTGAGGTCGACCTCCGCCTGGATGCCGACGGAGGCGAGGGCGGCGACCTGACGGTCGAGTGCGCCGAGGGGAAGCGTGCGGGATCCCGTGAGGCGGACCCGGTTGAACGGGGAGAGCCCCAGCGCGCGGACGGTGGCGTCGTCGGCCTGGGGGACGGTGGTGGTGAGCGGGTGGTAGGGCGTGCCGTCGGCGTGCCGGAAGCGGGTGCCGTCGGCGTGCACCGGGGTGTGGTTGCGCGGTCTCGTGTGCATGGGACTCCCCTGTCAGGCCTTCCGTATCCGCAGCGCCATGTCCGGCCGGTGGTCCAGCGGAATCCGGACCCGGCCCGTGCGCGGTGGGCCCGGCAAGGGCGTGACGGTCATGTTCCATGTGTCGATCAGGTCGAGGCGCCAGGGGCCGCCCGCCTCCGGGAGCGTCACCTCCCGGTGCCGGTGGCGGCGGTCGCCGAAGTAGCTGAACACCGCGTCGGGGCTCTGCTCCCACAGCGTGCGCAGGAACGCGAGCCGCGGTGTCACCTCGCCGTGCAGCCGGCCACCGCGGGAGACCCATGCCGTGCCCTCGGGATCCCGCTCCGGATAGCACTCACCGTGCCCGACGTACGCGCCGGCGGCCATGCCGTGCCAGAACTGGCGCAGCAGTGCCTGCCCGGTGAGGTTGCCCCAGCGGCGGCCGAGGATCCCCTCGTAGCCGATCTCGTCGATGACGACCGGCTTCGGTACGCGGTCGAGCCACTCGGGGGCGAGTGCGGCGTCCCAGTGCTGGATGGACTGGTGGGTGGTCCACGGCGTCCGGAAGTCGTAGATGCGCTCGTACTCGTACATGCGGGTGCCGTTGTGGATGGACCTCAAGTGCTGGTAAGGGTCGGCGCGTTGGACCTGGCGGCCGATGTGGTTCCAGTCGTCGACGGTCTTGGCCTTGTTGAAGTCGTACTCGTTGGCGATCGACCACCAGACATTGCGCAGCGATGCGAGCCGGGCGACCGCGTACCGGACGAGGGCGAGGTCGTCCTCGCGGCTCATGTCGTCGACGCCCCAGTGCCCCTCGTCGTAGGGGTGGAAGAGGATGATGTCCGCCTCTATGCCGAGGTCGCGCAGGTCGCGGACGCGGCGCTCGAAGCGGCGGAAGAACTCCGGGTCGAAGCGGGTGGTGTCCAACTCCCTTGGTGCGGGCGGGCGTTCTCCGATGCCCGGGTACGGAAGTCGGGGCGGGGTCATCGCACGTGTGGGCAGCAGACACATCCGGACCTTGTTGAACGGGGACTGTGCCAAGGTGCCCAGTGTGCGCTCCTCCAGCTCCTCGTCCTCGTAGTGGGTCCAGTGGTAGCAGGTGGTTCCGAAGGGGTGGGACGGGGTGCCGTCGGCGTACGCGAAGGTGCGCGGCCCCGCGACCCGTACCGGCCCGTGGTTGCCGCGGTCGGGCGGCACGCACACGAACTCCCCGCGCACGCCGTCCAGTTCGCTGGCGGTCGAGCGGGTGGTGTACGTCCACGGTCCTTGCCGGTCCGGCATGAACCGGACGGTGTACGTGCCGTCCCCGTCGTAGAAGCCGGTCACGGGGACGACGCGGTGGCCGTGCCGGAAGTCGGCGGCGAACTCGACGTCCCGGTAGGGGTTTTCGGTGGCGGGTCCGGTCAGGGTCAGTTCGAAGACGTCCCAGCGTTCGGTCATCTTCACGAACGACCGCCCTCCCTGATCCAGGTCTCCGTCACCACGGCGTGCTTGATGGTCTTGCGCAGGTAGGAGTACGCGACGTGGATGCGGTCGTCGCGGGTCTGCAGCAGGCAGGGGTAGGAGTAGCCGAGTTCGGTGTCCCGGTACTCGTCGTCGGCCACTTGCAGGTCGCGGCGCCGGGGCCAGGTGCGGCCCTCGTCGTCGGAGAGGGCGAGGGTGAGCGGGGTGCGCAGGGCCTTCTTCCTGCGGCCCGCGCCCTTGCCGACCCAGCGGTACTCGCCGCGTTCCAGGCTCGCGTGGTTGTAGACCAGGGCGAAGGTGCCGCTGCGCAGTCTGATCGCCTGAACTGCCGAGTTGTTGTTGGGGAGTTCCGTGCGGACAGGGGTCGTCCAGGTACGGCCGGCGTCGACGGAGTCGGTGGCGTGGATGCGGTCGGCGGCGCGGCTGCGCAGCAGGCCGAGCAGTGAGCCGTCGGAGCGGGGCACGACGCTCAGCTGGACGAGGTGGTCGCTGTCGGGGACGTCGTACTCCTTCCAGGTGCCGCCGGCGTCCTCGCTGATCAGGACCGTGGAGTGTTCGCCTTCGGGGCGGCAGCGGTAGGCGGGAAGGAGCCACGAGCCGTCGCCGGGGTCGAGGGCCGGGGTGCGCACGAACAGGCCGGGTCCGTCGTGGGCGATGTGCGGGGCGTCCCAGGTGCGGCCGCCGTCGTGCGAGACGCGGGTGACGAGGTGGGCGGTCTTCTGGTCGTGCGGTTCGTTGGAGGGGTGGAACAGGTGCACGGCGCCGTCCGGGCCGGTCGCGAGCACCGGGTTCTGCTCCGCGCGGTCGGGGTCGGCGGACAGGGCGACGGGTGTGGTCCAGTGTCCGCCGGCGGCCGGGAGACGGGCGAGGACCACGTTCGTGTCGCGGTCGCCCTCGTCGGGGCCGTTGAACCAGGCGCACAGCACGTCGCCCCCGTCGAGTTCGAGCAGGCACGCGGCGTGACTGTCGCCGGGGTGCAGTGTGGGCAGCAGGGCCTCGCGCACGTCCGGGTCGTCCGGGCGCGGGCGCAGCACCCCGTCGAAGCGCGGGTCGCCGTTCATGAGACGTCGACTCCCCTCAGGTCGAGCTGCCCCGCGAAGTGGCAGGCCGAGGCGCGGCCGGGCGCGACGGGGCGCAGCTCGGGCACCTCGGTGCGGCACACGTCCTGTGCGTAGGCGCAGCGTGGATGGAACGGGCAGCCGGGCGGTACGGCGGAGGCGTCGGCGACCTCGCCGCGCAGCACGATGCGCTCGCGGCGTCGGGCGGCCGGGTCGGGGTCGGGGACGGCCGACAGGAGTGCCTCGGTATAGGGGTGCAGGGGCTGTCCGTACAGGGCGTCGGTGGCACCGGTCTCGACGACACGGCCCACGTACATGACGGCGACCTCGTCGGCCATGTACTCGACGACGCCCAGGTCGTGCGAGATGAACACGTACGTGAGGTCCGAGTCGTCCTGGAGGTCCTTGAGCAGGTTGAGGATCTGGGCGCGCACCGACACGTCGAGGGCGCTGACCGCCTCGTCGGCCACGACGAGGCGGGGCGCCAGCGCCAACGCCCGTGCGATGCCGACGCGTTGGCGCTGTCCCCCGCTGAACGCGTTCGGGTAGCGGCGCAGATATTCGGGGCGCAGTCCCACCCGGCGCAGCAGCTCCGCGACGCGTTCCTCGGTGTCCTTGGCGTTCAGGCCGAGGTTGACGCGGAGCGGTTCGCCGACGATCTGGAGCAGCGTCATGCGCGGGTTGAGGGAGGCGAACGGGTCCTGGAAGACGAGGCGGATCTCGCTGCGGTACGGCTTGAGGGCCTTCTCGTCGAGGGCGGCGAGGTCGACGGTGGCGCCGTCGGTGCGCCGGTAGACCATCTCTCCGGAGGTCGGTTCGTGGACGCGCAGCAGACAGCGGCCGAGGGTGCTCTTGCCGCAGCCGGACTCGCCGACGAGGGCGAGGGTGCGTCCGGCGGGCACCTTCAGGTCGACGCCGTCCACGGCACGTACCGCTCCGACGGTGCGGCCGAACAGGCCGCGGCGGATGGGGAAGTGCTTGGTCAGGCCCCGTGTCTCCAGGAGCGCGGCCCTGGTGCGGGTATCGGTGACGGTCATGCGGCCGGCTCCCCCTCCTCGGCGGTGTCGTCGTACAGCAGGCAGCTGACCGTGCCGTCGCTGCCGATGGCCGGGTCGGGCAGTGGGGCCGCGACCGCGTGGGGCACGGTCACGTCGCAGCGCCCTGCCATGAACTCGTCGCAGCGCGGGTGGAACGGACAGCCCGTCGGCCGTGCGTACGGCCCCGGCACCATGCCCCGCACAGGGCGCAGTCGTTCGCGGGAGCCCGATCCCAGCTTCGGGACCGAGCGCAGCAGGGCGCGGGTGTAGGGGTGTCGGGGGCTGCGCAGCACGGTGTCCGTGGTGCCGGACTCCACGACCGAGCCGAGGTACATGACGGCGATGCGGTCGGCGACCTGGGCGGCGACGCCGAGGTCATGGGTGATCAGCATGATCGCCATGCCGGTGTCCCGTTGCAGTTCGCGGAGCAGGTCGAGGATCTGCGCCTGGGTGGTGACATCGAGGGCGGTGGTGGGTTCGTCGGCGATGAGCAGGTCCGGGCCGCAGGACAGCGCCATGGCGATCATGGCGCGCTGCAGCATGCCGCCGCTCATCTGGAACGGGTACTCGTCGACGCGGCGCTCGGGTGCGGCGATCCCGACCCGGCGCAGCAGCTCGACGACGCGGGTGCGGGCCTCGGCCTTGGTGGCCTCGCCGTGCAGGATCAGCGCCTCGCCGATCTGGTTGCCGAGGGTGTGCATGGGGCTCATGGAGGCGATGGGTTCCTGGAACACCATGGCCACCTTCCGGCCGCGCACCGCGCGCAGTTCCGGGCCCGGCGCGTCCACCATGTCGACGACACCGTCGTCGCCGTGCACCCGGATGTGTCCTCCCGTGATCCGGCCCGGCTTGTCGATCAGGCGCAGCACGGAGCGGGCCATGACGCTCTTGCCGCACCCCGACTCGCCCACCACTGCGAGGACTTCGCCGCGGCCGATGGTGAGGTCGACGCCGTCCACCGCCCGTACGATTCCGTCGTCGAGTTCGAATCCGGTGTGCAGATCCTCGATCTCGAGCAGCGTGTCCGGCTGCTTCATCGCCTCTCCCTACGTGTACGGGCTACTTGTACGGGTCGGCGGAGTCGCGCAGTCCGTCGCCGACGAAGTTCATGGCGAGCACGGTGACGAACACCGCGACGCCGGGGAGCAGCAGCCATGGAGCGCTCTCCACGGTGCGGATGTTCTGCGCCTCCTGCAGCAGCACACCCCAGCTGACGGCGGGTGACTGGAGCCCCAGGCCCAGGAAGCTCATCGCGGTCTCGCCGAGGATCATGCCGGGCACCGCCATCGTCAGGGAGGCGATGACATGGCTCGACATCGACGGGACCATGTGCCGGAAGATGATCCGGGGGCGGCTGCAGCCGTCGAGCCGGGCGGCGGTGACGAAGTCCTCCTCGCGCAGCGAGAAGAACCGCCCGCGCACCACCCGCGCGAGACCCGTCCAGCCGATCACGGACAGGATGGTGGTGATGGCGAAGTACCGTGCCAGCGGCCCCCATTCGTCGGGCACGGCCGCCGACAGCGACAGCCACAGCGGCAGTGTCGGGATCGACATCAGGAACTCGATGATGCGTTGGATGGTGAGGTCCGGTTTGCCGCCGAAGTAGCCGGAGATGCCGCCGAAGAACAGCCCGAGCAGGAAGCTGACGGCGACCCCGACCAGGCCGATGGACAGGGACACACGTGCGCCGTGGATGATGCGGGACAGCATGTCGCGGCCCGAGCGGTCGGATCCGAGGAAGTACACCTTCTGGTCCGCGTGCACCGCCCCGAACAGATGACGGTCGCCGGGGATGAGTCCCCACAGATGGTAACTGTCGCCCTTGGCAAGGAACTTGAGCGGAATCCGCTTGTCGGGGTCGACCGTGTGGATCTGCTCGAAGGTCTCCGGGTCGCGCTTGGTCGTGTAGCCGTTGGCGTAGAAGCGCAGGCCGTCGTCCCAGCTGAGGTCGACCTTGACGATCTGCGGCGGGGCATAGGTGTGCTTCTCGTCGACGCTGCTGGGTGAGGCCGGCGCCAGGATCTCGGCGAAGACGACGACGAAGTAGGCGAGCAGCACGATGACGGCGCCGACGAGGGCGAGCCGGTGTTTGCGAAAGCGCCGCCAGATCAGCCGCCACGGCGATGCCTGCCCGCCGGTGACGGGTGTGTCGTCGACGACGTCCGACGCCCCTTCGGGCTGCGGTGTTCGGGTCAGCACGGTCCGCTCACCCTCCCTCGTAGCTGTGCCGGATGCGCGGGTCCCACCAGGCGAGCGCGAGGTCGCTGAGGAGGGTGCCGACCACGGTCAGGGTGGAGAGGATCAGGATGAAGCTGCCGACCAGGTACATGTCCTGGTTGAGGACGCCGCCGAGCATCAGCGGTCCTGTGGTCGGCAGGTTCATCACGATCGAGATGATCGTCTCGCCGCTGATCAGGCCGGGCAGCAGCCATCCGACGGTGGAGATGAACGGACTCATGGAGGTGCGGACGGGGTATTTGAGCAGCAGTTTCCATTCGGGCAGTCCCTTGGCGCGGGCGGCCACCACGTACGGCTTGTACAGCTCGTCCAGGAGGTTGGCCCGGATGATGCGGATGCCGCCCGCGGTGCCGGCGACGGCGATGATCAGGATCGGCAGCCACAGATGGCTTGCCGCGTCCAGGACCTTGCCGAGGTTCCACGCGGCGTCCTGGTACTCGGGCGAGAACAGTCCGCCCGGACTCTGGCCGAAGTAGCGCATGCCGACCCACATCAGGACGAGGGCGAGCATGAACTCGGGCACCGCCATGCCCACGAACCCGAAGAGCGTGGCGATGTAGTCCCCGGACGAGTACTGGCGCACGGCCGAGTAGATGCCGATGGGCCAGGAGATCGCCCAGATGATGAGCAGGGTGGCCACGGAGAGGAAGAAGGACAGCGCGACACGGTCCCAGATCAGATCGCTGACCGGGCGCATGTTCCAGGCGAAGGCCTGGCCGAAGTCCCCGTGGAAGACGATGTTGCTGATCCACTTCCAGTACTGGGCGAGGAACGACTGGCCGAGCCCGTAGCGGGAGCGCAGTTCGGCCACCTCCGCCGGGCCCATGAACTCGCCGCGCTCCTCGGCGTTGGCCTGGAGCGTGTCGACGTAGTCGCCGGGCGGGAGGCTGATGATGAAGAAGGTCGCCAGCGAGATGGCCCACAGGGTGACGAACATCCAGCCCGTGCGGCGGACGAGGAACGACAGCATGCCTGAACTCCCGGTCCGCCCTCAGGCCTTGGCCTTGAAGTAGTACGTGCTGGGGTTGGTGGGGCCCGGCGCCTGGAACAGGCCGGCCGCGCTGAATGCCTTCGGGACGTTGCGCAGGGTGTTCTTGATGACGGCGTAGTCCTTGGGCGGCGTGGAGATGCCGATGTAGTAGAACTCCTCCTTCGTGATCTCCAGGATCTGCTTGGCGAGGCGGGTCGCGCGTGCGATGTCGAAGGTGTCCCGCATCTCGTCGAAGAGCTCCAGCTGGTGTTTGATGCGCGCGGGCGGTTCCTCGCCGTCTCCGCCGGTGCCCTTGTCCTTGCGCAGATACCACTTGGCCCATTCGCCGCCGAAGCGGGAGGAGCCGCGCGGGTTGGTGGGCGCGTAGTAGTGGTTGCCGCCCTCACCGGTGCGTACGTCGAAGTTGTTGCAGTCCCAGGTGGCGGCCTCCGACTTGCCCGCCTCGACGCGCTCCCAGTACAGGGTCTCGGCCATGCGGGAGACGGTGGCGTCGACGCCGACCTTGCGCCAGTCGCTGCGGATCATGTCCATCGCGTCGACCTGGTCGGCCATGTCGGAGACGACGAGCACGGTGAAGGCGACCGGGTCACCGTCCTTGGTGAGGCGGATGCCGTCGCCGTTGCGCTTGGTGAAGCCCGCCTTGTCGAGGTACTCGTTGGCCTTGGCGACGGAGTACGCGGTGTACTGCGTGCCGAGTTCCTCGTTGTGGAGCTCGTTGTCGGGACCGGGGGCCGCCTGCCAGGGGCGGCCCTGGCCCGCGAAGACCGTCTCGATGATCTTCTTCCGGTTGATCGCGTAGGACAGTCCGACACGGAAGTCCTTGTCGGCGAAGAGGGCGCGCTTCTTCTTGTCGGGGTGTGTCTGGTTGAAGCCGATGATCATTGTGTTGGCGGAGTCCGGCTCGACCTCGGCGATGCGGTAGCCGCCCTTGGAGCGGTTGCGGGAGATCACCGGCTTGTTGCGCACCGTGCCGAACTGGTACATCTGCATGTCCAGATCGCCGTTGGAGATCTTGAGGACCTCGACCTCGACCTCTTGCAGGACGTCGACAACGACCTTGTCGATGTACGGCAGTTGGCTGCCGTCGGGGTCGACCTTCCAGTAGTACGGGTTGCGCTCGCAGACGACGCTGCTGCCCTTGGTGACCGGGTTCCTGGGCAGCCAGGCGTTGACGGTGGGCAGTTCCGGGTTCTGCCATACCTCCTGCACCGTCTCCAGGCGGGTCAGCCAGTCCGAGGCCCCCGCGGCCTTCGCGTCCTTGTTGGCGTCCTTGTTGTACTTCGGGAGGTACTTCTTCATGAAGTGCTTCGGCAGGAACATGAAGACGCCCGTGGTGCCCGCGACCTCCTCCAGGAAGCCCGCCTTCGGTTCGTCGAAGACGTACTTGACGGTGTGGTCGTCGACGGCTTCGCACCGGGCCGGCTTGCCGTTCTTGTTCAGCCACAGTGCGTAGAGGCCCGCCGGGTGCACCTTGGGGTCGGCGTTGTAGTCGTTGAACGCGAACTCGAAGTCCTCGGCGGTCAGCGGCTTCCCGTCGGACCAGCGCATGCCCTTGCGCAGATGGAAGACGAACTCCTCGCCCCCGCCGTTGATCTCGTACTTCTCGCAGACATTGGGGAGGATCTTGGTCTTGGTGACGCCCTGCCAGGTGGCGGCCCAGCGCACCAGCGGCTCGTAGCCCACGCTGAAGCGCAGCCAGCCGAGGTCCTCCTGCGTGATCATCGCGGAGTGCCAGGTGCCGCCGTACGCCCCGGTCTCCTGGAGGGGTTCGACCACCAGGGGCTTGGCCGGTAGGCGCTCGGCGACCTTCGGGATCTTGCCGGCGTCGGCCTGCTTCTTCAGGGACGGCGCCTCCTTGCCCTTGGATCCGCCGCCGGCCGAATCGCCGTTCTCCGCGTCGGTCGAGAAGAAGCCGCAGCCGGTCAGCGTGCCGGAGAGCGAGGCGGCGGCGAGGACCCCGCCGCCGGCCCGCAGCAGCATGCGGCGCTCCACGCTCCGGGGGCCGGGTGGCACAGGGGTGCGGTCAGGAGTCATCTCCACGCTCCTTTGCGTCGAGGGCCGCCGCCTCCAGCTCGCGGACGAGAGGCACCACGGTGGCGTCGAGGCGGCGTTCCTCCTCGGCGTCCAGGCGGGCCAGCGGGGGTGCGGCATGAGCGGATTCGATACGGCCGAGGGCCGCGAGGACGTACTTGCCGGTGCTGACCGTGGTGGACAGGGTGTGCTCGTGGCGGGCTGCCGCCATCGCTTCGAGCAGGTCCTCCAGGCGCTCCTGCAACGCGCGGGCGTACGTGAAGTCGCCCGCGCGGGCCGCCTCGTAGAGGGCGACCAGGGTGCGGGGGGTGACGTTGGCGAGGGAGCTGGTGGCCCCGGCGGCGCCCGCGTACAGGGCGATGTCGCTCAGGCCGCTCGCTCCGGCGAAACAGGCGAGGTCGAGGTCGCGGCGGGCGGCCGAGCGCAGCACCCGGCGCAGCCAGGTCAGGTCGCCGCTGCTGTCCTTGAGGCCGCGCAGCACGCCCTCTTCGGCGAGTTGCAGGACGCAGTCGACGGTGAGGGCCGACGGGGTCAGCTGCGGGAAGTGGTAGGCGAGGACGGGGAAGCCCACGGCGTCGGCGACGGCGCGGTAGTGGTCGCGCAGTTCCTCGCGCCCGTACGGCGTGAAGTACGGGGCGATGACGGCGAGTTCGTCGGCCCCCGCGTCCACGGCGGCGCGCGCCTGTCGGATGCTCAGCGGGGTCGCGGCGTCGCCCACGTGCGCGATGACGGGCACCCGGCCGGCCGCGGTCTTGGCCGCGACGTCCACGGCGGAGCCCCGCGTGTCCTCGTCCAGGGCGTGGAACTCTCCCGTGGTTCCGTTGATCCACAGGCCATGGACACCCGCGTCGATCAGTGCGTTCAGGTGGCATTCCAGGGACGGCCGGTCGAGCAGCCCGCTGGACGTCATGGGCAGCACGGTCGGAGCGATGATCCCTTGCAGCGCGTGTCGCGCCATGGTCACCTCGGCGAGGCTCAGAGGGATGTCGGTGGTATGCCATGAGTTTGTTGAGCGGGGCCGGGAGCGTCAACCCCCGCGACAGACCCAATAGTTCGGCTTGCCCACCCCCGAGACACGCGGCTCACCTGCGGCATACCATGAGGCGCAGTTGAACCGGCGGCACTGGGAGGCGCAATGATCCGAGCGCGAGCGGCACAGCGGGCCCGCGCGGAGGAGGGCACGGGCGTGGACGACGCGGAGGGCAAGAAGGTCGCGGCCCCCGAGGAGAGCCTGGAGGCACGCGCCTCGCGGGCGATCGTGGAGTGGCTGACGACGGAGCACCCGACACCCGGGCAGGCCGTGCCGGTCCGGGAGTTCGCCCGTCGGCTCGACATGAGCCGCACTCCGGTGCGCAGCGCGGTGGGCCGCCTCTACGAGCGGGGACTGCTCGCCTACGAGTCCTCGGTGGGCTTCACGGTGGCGATACCGTCCCTGTCCAGCGTGTACGAGCTCTTCGAGCTGCGGCTGATGCTGGAGTCGCATGCGCTGCGCCTTTTCGCGGACCGCGCGGACCGGGAGCCGCCCGCGCTGCTGCGTGAACTGGTCGTTCAGGGCGAGGAGTTGGCGGGCGAGGCGGTGCGGGACGCGGCTCGGTACCCCGACTTCCGGGACAACGACGCCCGGTTCCATCGGGAGCTCGTCAAGCTGGGCGGGCTGCCGATGCTGCTCGATCTGCACGACGACCTGAACCTCAGCATCCACGTGACCCGCGCGGGCTTGAAGGCGCCAATCACCCCGTCCCGCCTGAACATCGCGGTGGACGAACACCGGGCGATCGTGGAGGCGTTGGAGTCCGGCGAACGGCTTCGGGCACGGGACGCATTGGAGGCGCACATCCTCCGCGTCCGCGATCAGACGATCGCGTTCCTGGCGCGGCCGAATCTCTAGGCGGAACCGCGGAACCACTGCCACCACCCCAGCCGAGACCGGAGGACCGTTGGAAGGCACTGGAGGACCGATGGAAGGCCCCGTACGCCCCACCCCCGCCGCGCTCTCCCCGCACCGCCCGCCCCGCAACCTCCGGCTGACGGTCACCGGAGGCCTGCTCGGCCAGTGGCTGGACGTCAACCGCACCGCGAGCATCCCCCTCGCCCTGCACCACCTGGAGGACTCCGGCGCCCTCGCCAACCTCAGGACGGCCGCCGGCCTCGCATCGGGCGCCTTCCGGGGACCGGCCTACGCCGACTCCGACGTGTACAAGATGCTGGAGAGCGCGGCGTGGCAGCTCCAGCACTCCCCCGACCCGGCGCTCACCGCGTTCCTCACCGAGACGGCCCGCCTGCTGGCCCGCGCCCAGCAACCCGACGGCTATCTCGACACCCACTATCAGCTCACGAACCCGGCGGACCGCTACACCCGACTCGTCGACAGCCACGAGCACTACTGCGCGGGACACCTCTTCCAGGCGGCGGTGGCCGCCCAACGCGCCACAGGGGACAAGGAGTTACTGGCGGCCGCGGGCCGCCTGGCCGACCACCTGTGCACGGTCTTCCTCGACGACGAGGGCCCGGGACTCGACGGACACCCCCAGGTCGAGACGGCCCTGGTGGAGCTGTACCGGGCCACGGGCGTCGAGCGCTACCTCACCCTCGCCGCCCGCATGGTCGAACGCCGGGGCCACGGGCTCGTGGGCCCGCACAAGCACGGCGCCCGCCACCGCCTCGACCACCTTCCCGTCCGCGAGGCCCCCGCCGTCACCGGTCACGTCGTACGTGCCCTGTACCTGGAGGCCGGCGCGGTGGACGTGGCCGTGGAGACCGGCGACAAGGAACTCCTCGCCGCGAGCGCCGCGCGCTGGACCGACATGGTGGCCGCGCGGACCGCGATCACCGGCGGCCTGGGGTCCCGGCAGGTCGGGGAGGTCTTCGGCGAGCGCTACGAACTCCCGCCGGACCTCGCGTACAACGAGACGTGCGCGTCGGCCGCGAGCATGCAGTGGGCGTGGCGGCTGCTGCTCGCCACCGGTGAGGGACGGTACGCGGACCTGCTGGAGCGCACGCTGTACAACGCGTTCGCAGCGGCCCGCTCCGCGGACGGGCGCACGTACTACAAGGGCAACCCGCTGCAGCGCCGCCCCGACCACGCCGACGCGGTGGGCGATCCGCGCTGCCGCGACGAGTGGTTCTGGTCGGCGTGCTGCCCGCCCTCCGTGGCCCGCCTGATGGCCTCACTCCCCCACTACGCGGCGACGACCACGGACGACGCCCTGTTCCTGCATCTGTACGCGCCGATGAGGCTGGCTTGCGACCTGGGGGCGGCGGGACGGATCGCGGTGCGCGTGGAGACGGAGTACCCGTGGCGGGGCGCGGTGCGCGTCACCGTGGAGGAGGCGCCGGACGCCGAGTGGACGCTGGCGCTGCGCGTGCCGCCGTGGAGCGGCCGCACGCTCCTCGACGGCGCCCCCGTCACGCCCGACGCGCAAGGCCGGGTGCTGCTGCGCCGGCGCTGGCGCGCGGGCGAGTCGGTCGTCCTGGGCCTCGACATGACGCCGCGCCTCACTGCCGCCCACCCGCGCATCGACGCCCTGCGCGGAAGCGTGGCGCTCGAACGCGGCCCGCTCGTGTACTGCTTCGAGCAGGCCGACCAGCCCTACGTCGACGAGCTGGCGCTCGCGGCGGACGCGGACCTGCGCGTGCGCGACGTCGCCGACCTGCCGGGCGTCGGCCGCACGGTCCGCATCGAGACGGACGCGGTCACGGTCGCCGCCCCGCACCAGGACGGCCTGCCCTACCTCAGTCCGGGCGCCCCCCGCACCCGCCGCCCGGCGTCCGCCGCCGCAGTGCCCTATTTCCAGTGGGACAACCGCGGCGACGGCGCGATGCGGGTGTGGGTGCCGCTGGACCAACACCCTTAGCCAGGGCCCTACTTGTTGATTTTCACCTGGCTGAACGTCGCCGTCACATAGTGCGCGATGTCGTTGTCCTGCTTGTCGCCGTCGACGAACAGGCCCGCGTACACCTGGTCGCCCATCGGGATCCGCTCGTAGCCCGCGCGCGTCCATTGCAGGGAGTCCGGGGAGATCTCGGAGGTGAACTCGTCGCCGCGCAGCGTGATGCGCAGCCACTGCGGCTTGATGTCGAGCAGCTCGTCCTCCTCGTACGGGTACCGGCCGTCGCTCATCTCGGGGCCGTGCGAGTGGATGCGCTTGACGGCGCATTTCAGGCCGCCGTCGACGACGCAGACGCCGATGAGGTTGAACGGCGAGTCCGGCGTCAGGTTGTCGCGGATCATGATGCCGGCGATGACCTCCGAGTAGACGCGGCTGAGCGTGTCCACGCGGGCGATCAGCTCGACGACCTCGTCGCCGGGGCTGTCGATCTTCTGGTAGACGAAGTGGCAGCTGTCCTTGCGGCCCTTGATCCTGCCGGAGCCGCGCAGCGTGAACTTCCCGGAGTCCAGGGCGGCGGCGCCCTTGATGGGCACGTCGCCGAGGTCGGCGGACGTCCAACTCCCCAGGTCCGTCTTCTTGTTGACGTGCACCGGGACGGGGGATGACGTGGTGGCGGTGCCGGTGGAGTCCGTGGCGCGGGCCGTGAGGTGGTGGGTGCCGGCGGTGGCGCCCTTCCAGGTGAGTTCGTACGGGGCGGTGGTGGCTTCGCCGATCTTCTCGTCGTCGGCGTAGAAGGCGACGGTCTTGATGGAGGCGCTCCCCTGCGCGGTGGCCGAGGCACGCAGGGCGACGTCGGCGGTTCCTGTGGCGTTCGCGTACACGGTGTCGATGTCGGGTCCTGCGAGGGCGACCTCGGGGTTGGGCGCGCCGGTTCTGCTGATGGAGTGGAGGTACAGCTCCAGGTTGCTGTACCCCGTGGCCAAGTCGATCGCGGCGCCGTCCGCGGCGTCCTTCGGGTTGAGCCCGTGGGCCTTCTCCCACGCGTCGGGGATGCCGTCGTGGTCGCTGTCCTTGGGTGCCTCGGCGGCGGCGAGCGGAACGAGGCCACCGACCTCCTTCTGCGAGTTGATCATGCGTCCGGTGCCGTGGCGGGCGTCGTGGACGACGCGCGCGTCGACGGCGTCACGGCGCGGCAGTGTCGCGCCCACGCCCTTCAGCACGGCGTCGTAGGCGTCCTTGGCGGACTGCGCGTCGATCGCGTCGGGGAACTCCAGGGGCTTCTCGCGCAGGGTGACGCCGCCGACCGGGAACTTCACGCCCTTCACGTTGTCGTCGGTGATGTCGTCGTGGCCCTCGATGGTGTTGCCGCTGACGTGCCAGACGCCGCCGCGGTCGGGCGAGACGATGACGGGGGCGATGTCGGCGAGGGTGTCGGGACCGGGCTTGTAGTAGTTGCCGATCATGTTGACCCCGGCCACCCACTCGCCGCCGTAGCAGGACGTGTAGCCGTAGTTGTAGATCACGTTGTTGCGGTGGTCCACATTGCTCGGGATGTCCTCGACGAAGCTGAAGCGCGGGTTGCGGCCGCCTTGGTGGACCAGGAGGTTGTGGTGGTACGTGACGTTGTCGCCGCCCCACAGGCCGCCGTAGCCGTGCAGCCCCTTCGGATGCACGGACTGGGCGAGGCCCTCGGAGACGATGCACCACTGCAGGGTGACGTTCTCGTTCCCGTACACGGAGCAGCACTCGTCGACCGCCCAGCTGAAGGAACAGTGGTCGATGATGACGTTCTTGCAGCCCTCCACACCGAAGGTGTCGATGGGGGTGCCGAGGCTGTCGGTGCCGCGGAACCGCAGGTGGCGCAGGATGATGTTCGACTGGTCGTTGATCTTCGTCTCGTTGCCGACGACGCAGATGCCGTCGCCCGGCGCGGTCTGTCCGGCGATCGTCAGGTTCGAGCCGAGGATGTCGAGGCCACCCTTGAGCTCGATATTGCCCGCGACGCGGAAGACGACGGTGCGGTCGGAGGCGGAGACGGCCTCGCGCAGGGAGCCGGGCCCCGAGTCGGCGAGCGTGGTGACCTCGTAGACGGGCTTGCCTCGGCCGCCGGTGGCCCAGCGGCCGCCGCCCTCGGCGCCGGGAAAGGCGAGCACGTTGTCCGCGGCCTCGGCCGCCACGGCGAGCTTCTCGGCCGCGCGGGCGGAGGAGGGCAGGTTGAGTGCGGCGGCGCCGAGCAGGGCACTCGCGCCGACGACGAAGGCGCGGCGGCCCATGGGGGTGGCGAGGCGTTGCACGCTGTCGGTGGCCTCGCGCCCGTTCATTTCAGGCATGCCAGAACTCCTCAAGTCGGATAAGGGGGAAGGGTGTTACGGGAGTGGCTACGCCGTACGCGGCGGGGCTACGCCTTGCGCGGCACGATCCGGTACACGCCGTTTTTGCGCGTCGCACAGACGACGACGTTCGCCTCAGGGCGTTCGACCCGGTCGGCGCCTGCCACCTCGACCGGCCGGTCGGTGCGCAGTCGCAGTTCACGGCCCTGGAGCGAGCGGACGCTCGCGGCGGTGAGGGCGCCGTCCGCCCAGTGCGCGTCGAGCTCGAAGCCGCCGCGCGCCCGCAGCCCGCGGAAGGAGCCCGTCGGCCACGCGCTCGGCAGCGTGGGCAGCAGCTCCACCTCGTCGGCGTGGCTCTGCAGCAGCATCTCGGTGATGCCGGAGACACCGCCGAAGTTTCCGTCGATCTGGAACGGCGGGTGCAGGTCGAACAGGTTGGGCGCGGTGCGCGCCGGGGTGAGCAGGTCGGCGAGGTGCTTGTAGGCACGCTCGCGGTCGAGCAGCCGCGCCCACATGTTGATCTTCCAGGCGAGGGACCAGCCCTGTCCGGCGGTGCCGCGCAGCTCCAGGCTCTTGACGGCCGCCGCGGCAAGGTCGGGCGTGGTGCGCGGGGTGATCTGCGCGCTGGGGAACAGGCCGTACAGGTGGGAGACATGGCGGCTGCGGACCGTCGCAGCCTCCTCCCAGTCGACGAGCCACTCCTGGATCTGGCCGAGGTACCCGATGCGGGTGGGCGCGAGCCGCTCGCGCGCCTCGGCCACCCGTTCCCGCAGGCCGGAGTCCGTGTCGAGGACGCGGGCCGCCTGCCGGTAGGCGTCGAAGAGGTCGCGCAGCAGCTGCATGTCCATGGTGGGTCCGGCGCAGATGCTGACGGACTCGCCCTCGTCCTGGTGGTGGGTGACCTCGGGCGACTGCGAGGGGTTGGTGATCAGCCAGCCGTGCTCGGACTCCTGGGTGAGGGTGTCGAGGAAGAACTCCACCGCGCCCTTGAGGACCGGGTAGTCGGCGCGCAGCGCCGCCTCGTCGCCGGTGAACCGGTAGCGCTCCCACAACATCAGGGACAGCCACGCGCCGCCGGTGGGCCACATGCCGTACTGGGCGAAGTCCACGGGGGCGGTGCCGCGCCAGGCGTCGGTGTTGTGGTGGGTGACCCAGCCGCCCGCGCCGTAGTGCAGTTTCGCGGTGCGGGCGCCGTTCTCGGCCAGTTCGTGGATCATCGTGGTGGCCGGTTCCCAGCACTCGGCGAGGTTGGCGGGGCCGGCCGGCCAGTAGTTCATCTCGAAGTTGATGTTGACGGTGTACTTGGACTCCCAGGCCGGGGCCATGCTGTCGTTCCACAGGCCTTGCAGGTTGGCGGCCTGGCCCGGCGCGCGCGAGCAGGAGATCAGCAGATAGCGGCCGTACTGGAAGTAGAGCGCGGCGAACTGCGGGTCCTTGCCGTCACCGAACTGCCCGATCCGCTCGTCCGTGGGCAGCAGGGTCCGCTCGGATGTGCCGAGGTCGAGGGCGACCCGGCCGAACATCCGCCGGTAGTCGGCCACATGACGTTCGCGCAGTTTCCCGTACGGGGTGCCGGCCGCCGGGTCGAGGTGGCGGCGGGCGCGCTCGGCCGGATCGGCGTCGACGTCCAGGTAGTTGCGGTAGCTGGTGGCCAGGGAGACGACGAGGGTGACCGCGTCGGCGCCGGTCACCGTGAGGGTTCCGGACGGGTCGGTGCGGACGCTGCCACCGTCGGCCACCGCGCGTACGGTGGCACGGAACCGGACGGTGCCGTCGCGCCCTTGCCACGGTCCGCTGACGCCGTCCAGGGCGATGGTCCGGGCGTCGACGGCCGAACTCCCGGCCGCTTGCGGGGTGTTGAACGACGCCGTGAAGCTGACGACTCCTGGTGTGTCGGCAGTGAGGCGTACGAGGATGACCTGGTCGGGGGCGCTGGCGAGGACCTCGCGGGTGTGGCGCACGCCGCCACGGGTGTAGCGGACGCGGGCCAGCGCGGAGGTCAGGTCGAGTTCGCGCTCGTAGTCGGTGACGTCGCCGCTTCCGGCGAGGGCGAGGTCGAGGGTGCCGAGGACCTGGTAGGCGGCCTGTTCGCTCGGGCTGCCCATGAAGTGCGCGTCGACGAGCTGTTGGGCCTGGTGCCACTTCTCGGCGAGGATCAGGCGGCGAATCTCGGCGAGGTGGTCGACGGCGTCGGGGCGGTTGTAGTCGTGGGGGCTGCCCGCCCACAGGCTGTCCTCGTTGAGCTGGAGGTGTTCGGTGTCGGTGCCGCCGTACACCATGGCGCCGATCCGGCCGTTGCCGACGGGCAGGGCCTCGAGCCACTCCTCGGCGGGGGCGCGATACCACAGCCGTAACGGGTTGTCGGGGTCCGGCGGAGCGGAAGCGGTGGTGGTGGCCGCGGCGGCTGCGCGGGGCAGGGCGGTGGCGGCGGCCGTGCCGCCCGCCACCGCGAGCACGCCGCGTCTGCTGACGTCTCTCATGTGCAACTCCCCTGTCGGTAAAGTCTGTTGAGGTCGTTCACGACGGCTGCCGGCGCGCGGTGTTCGACGAGTGCGGCGCGCAGCAGCTCGGACGCGGTGTGCTGGAAGGCCGGGAAGCCGGGGTGGTTCGGGAGGATCCACGCCGTCTCCACGGTGTCGAGGGTGGCGCGGTAGAAGCCGCCCCAGCGGCGGCCCGCGCGGGCGTCGGCCCAGGCGGCGCGGGCGGCCGGCTGGGCGCCGGTGACCGGGAAGAGGCCGCACTGGACGGGGTCGGCGAGCAGCCGCACGAGATGGTCGCGCAGCGCCTCCCGGATCAGCGGGTCGTGTGCGCGGCGCCGAGACACCGCGAGCCCGGTGCCGGCGAGGACACCGCGGGCCGCGGGCGGCGCACCGAAGGCGAGCGGGTGGCGGCCGCTGCGGGTGGCGGTGGCGCACCCCGGGACGAGCGGGCAGTACACGGGCCCGTCGCCCTGCGCCAGCGCCTCCAGAACGGTACGCGGACCGCGGTGCCACAGGCGCGGGTCGCTGCGGGCGACCAGCTCGGCGAGCCGTTCCAGGGCGCGCACCCCGCCCTCGCGGGAGACGAACTCCGCTCCCTCGCCCAGGCGTTCACCCTCACTCAGGCACAGGGCGCTCAAGGTGAGAAGAGCGTGTTCTCCGCCCAGGCACACGGTGAGCGGCACGGCGGACGTGGCCACGTCGTCCCAGGTGGTGGGGAGCGGCGCGGCGGTCGTCAGGTCCGCGCGCACGGCGGACATCTGCGCGCTCACGTGGTAGGGCACGGCCCACGCCCGGCTGTCGCGCTGGTAGGCGGCGAACGCGGGCCCGATCGCGCCCGCCCGCCACCGCTCCAGCGCGGCGGCGCCGACCAGCTCGTCCACCGGCACCAGACACCCGGCGGCGACGGCGTCCCCGAGGTCGGCGTGGTCGACCGTCAACAGGTCGTAGTTCGCGGCGAGTTGCTCGACCGGGGGCCCGCCCGCCGTCCAGGCGTCCCACACCACGGGCAGGCCGACGGTCTCACAGCCCGGCGGCAGTCCCGCGTCGATCCGGGAGAGTTCGGTGAGCGGCGACGGGGTCCCCGCCTTGTCCCGGCTGACACCGCGCAGCGCGTCGGTCGTGGTGGGCGGCGCCTCGATGGGGCTGCTCGACGTGGGATTCATACGGACTCCTGCACAAGAGCGGTGCGTTGACTGGGGTGACGGGCGGGCCCCGAGAGCCGTCGGGCCCGCCCGCCGGTCGCGCGCGTCAGTCCTGTGCCGTACCGGGCTTCGGGTACGGGAACGAGTCCTTGACGCCGATCTTGTCGTACTCCATGCGGGAGGCGTCGAAGCCGTCCTCCCAGTCACCGTTGGTGACCTTGTTGCACTGGTAGGCCTGGTACTTCTGGTCGGTCACCTTGCCGACCTGCACGTTCGAGATGGCCCAGCCGCAGCCGCCCGCGTCCATGTGCACGCCGCGGGTGCCGGAGTCCGGCATGGAGGCGTCCGGGATGACATCACCGATCACGACCTGGTTCAGGGAGTTGACGATCGGGTGGTCCTCTGGATCGTTCTGCAGGCCGTACGTGTAGAAGGCGCCCATGTCGCCACTGTCCAGGCCGGTGTTCTCCAGGCGGACGTAACTGATCTTGTTGCCGTCGGTGTAGGTCTGGCCGTTGGTGGCGACCTCGGGGCGGCTGCGCAGGCTGATGCCGTAGCGGGCGCTGTGGTTGACGACGACATGACTGACCGTGTTGCGTCCGGTGTCCTGCAGTTCGATGCCGGAGGCGTCGCCGGGCACCAACTCGCCGACGTGGTCGATGAAGAGGTTGGTGAAGGTGTTCTCGTGCGCGACGTCGCCCTCACCCGGATAGGGGCCCTCGACGCGGATGCCGTCGGCGCCGAGCCGTTCCAGCAGGCTGTCCGCGACGCGTACGTGATCGTTCGCGGTGAGCAGGTAGATCGCGGTGAACCCGGTGTCGGTGATGTGCATGCGGGTCAGGTCGATGCCGGTGGTGTTGGTGAGCCGGATCGCGCCGAAGCGATTGCGGGGCATCTCGATCTGCCGGTCGTACGTGGGGTACTCGTGCACCACGCCGGAGTCGCCGGACTCGTTCCAGCCGTACCGGTACCAGTCGGGGAAGTCGGTCTGCGTGACACCGAGCCCGTCGAAGGACACGTCGTGCAGCCGCTTGCTCTGTGACGAACCCGCCAGGTCAAGCACGGTCTTCACGACGGGCCTGCGCACCTCCGCCTTCGCGATGTCGCCGCCCTGCGGCTTGTAGTAGAGGTAGCCGCCCTTACGGTCGGCATACCACTCGCCGGCCTGGTCGAGGAAGTCGATCGAGTTCTCCAGGAAGTACCTGGAGCCGCCGCCGCTGTTGTGGAGCGCGAAGCGGGTCGGGTACTTGAAGGTGAGCTGGCTCTTCTTCATGTTGTAGTCGCGGATGTCGACCGTGTCGGTGAACCACGACCAGCTGCCGCCCGACCAGACGGTCACCCGTCCCTGGCTCATGTCCCAGTCCGGGTTCCAGTCACCGGGGTTGGCCCACAGCCAGGTGTGCACCGCCTCGTAGGTCGGCTCGGGCAGGTAGGACTTCAAGTACGGCGCCCACTCGTCGGCCGACTTCCGGTTGGGGTAGCGGGCGTTGGTGGCCCGCTGACCGTCGTCGTACAGCGTGTAGAAGGGCTGGTCGACCGGGACCTTGGCGCGGTAGACGCCGTCCTTGTACGCCTCCCAGTCGGTCACCGGGACGGAGCCGGTCAGCCGGGCCTTGCCCGGTCCGTCCGCGCTCCGGTAGACGACCTTGTGGCCGCCGGCGCCTGAGTCGCGCTCGTCGAGGGCGACCGTCTTGTCCACCGGGTAGTCGCCGGCCCGCAGGTTGACCTCGATGTCGCACTTCATGCGGCCGGGGCGGTTGAGGCCCTTGTCGCGGATCTCGTCGCGGGCCCGGGTCACGGTCTTGAAGGGGCTCTGCTCGGTGCCCTTCGCCTTGTCGTTGCCGTCGGTCGCGACGAACAGCTTGGTGGGGCTGCAGTCGCCGGCGGCGTCGGCCGACAGGGTGCCGGGCAGTGTGACTCCCGCGGCGAGCAACAGCCCGGCGGCGCCGAGCAGGCCGAGTCTGGGGAGCCGGGTGATTCTGAGACGTGCTGCGGCGGTGACGGATGTGCGGGTCACGGGGTCTCCTTGCCACGTGGACGGTCGTACGGGTCCGTGTCTGCGCGCGTGGTCGGTGCTCGGGTGCGTCGCTCACCCCCTCCCGGCGGCGCGCCAGCGCTCGTACTCGGCGCGGGTGTCGGGGGTGAGCGGGTAGTAGTCGGTCAGGGCGCCGCCCTCCTCGATGCGGGCGCGGCTGAAGCGCTCCCACTGCTCGTGGTCGCGGGCGGCGGCGATGACGTCGGGGGCGGTGCGCCGGGGCACGACGACGGGGCCGTCGTCGTCGGCGACGAGCAGGTCGCCGGGCAGGGCGAGGACGCCGCCGCAGGCCACGGGCACGTCGTAGGCCCAGGGGAAGAGTTCGGCCTGGGAGGCGTAGTGCGGGGTGACGCCCGTGGACCAGATCGGCACGCCGGTCTCCCGGACGCGTGGCGCGTCACGGAAGCAGCCGTCGATGACGAGGCCCGCGCCTCCCTTCTGCTGGAAGTAGCGCACCAGCATGTCGCCGAAGCAGCCGGTGCTCTGCGAGCCGTAGGCCTGCACGACGAGGACGTCGCCGGGCTCGATGGTCTCCAGTACGGCCCACAGGGCGGTGTACCGCTCGACGTACTCCTGGCCCAGGCCCGAGGCGATGTCCTCGCGCTGCGGCATGAACTGCAGGGTGCGCACCCTGCCCGCGATCTTCTGTCCGGGGCGCAGCGGGCGCGGCCCGCTGACGAAGGTGCGGCGGATGCCCTGCGCGTGGAGTTTGGCGCAGGCGGTGGCGGAGGACACGGTGGCCAGGGCCTTGACCATGTCGCTGTCGGCGGGGGCGGGCATGGGGCCGCGTTCGGGCAGGTCCCAGATGGGCTCGTCGGCCACGAAGTCTCCTTTTGAGGGGGGTGGGGCGGAAGCGGGGGTCAGCGGGTGGGGACGGCGGCCTGGTGTGCGGGCCGCCGGTGGCGCGGTGTGAGGCGGAGGTCGAGGCGGATGCGGCGGCCGGGTGGCAGCTCGACGGTCACGTGGCCCGCGTCGACCGGGAGTTCGGCGGTGCGGGTGGTGACGTCGGGCGCGGTGTAGGAGCGGGGGTCGCCCGGGTGTCCGGGTTCGGCGGTCTCGGTGCGTACCGTGTCGATGCGGTCCTCGCCGAAGGCTCCGGCCTGTACGACGACGGTGCGCGGGTGGGTGTGTCCGGTGTGGACGAGCTCCAGGCGCACTCGGTCGAGGGTGACGGTGTCGACCAGGGCGGCGACGTCGGGCGGCAGTCCGGGGCGGCCCCGCCGCTCGTCCCAGTAGGCGATCCGGGTGGGCAACAGGCCGCCGTTGTAGAGGACTTGGGGCGTGCCGGTGGTGAGCTGGAGGAGCGCCTCGGTCAGGACGGGGTTGACCCGCTGCCAGTGGTGGATGTGGAGGTCGGCAGGGTCCGTGGGGTCGGTGGCGATGAGTTCCATGCGGCGGGCGGCCTGCCCGAGGGCGACGCGCAGGATCTCGGCCGGGTAGTCGGGGTTGTCGCCGGCGAGGTAGGCGAGCCAGGGCGCCTCGTGACCGCCCTCCTCCTTGTTGCGGAAGGCGCGCACGGTGCGCCAGTCGTAGCCGGAGGCCTTGCGGATACGGGCGAGGCGATCGCGGTCGGCGTCGGCGCCGGAGGCGTGCCAGAGCCACAGCGGCAGGGCGAGTTGGGGTGGCTGGTGGTCGAACCAGCCGTCGTCCGCGTACCGGTTGGGCACGAGGAGGGTGGGCCGGTCGGCGTCCTCGCCGAGTTCGGCGTGCCAGCGGTCGCTGATGCTCATGTCGGTGCCGGTGACGGGTGCCTCGACGGCGTGGGCGAGGACCTCGTCGAGCGGGGCGCGGCCGAGGTCGAGCAGCTCGTCGGCGCCGCCGAGCAGCGCGGCGTTGAGGGAGGCGACCGCGGCGGCGTTGCCGACGCTGTACAGGCCGTGCGGCCAGCTCCAGCCGTACAGGCCGCCGTACCAGCGCCCGCCGTGCAGTTCACCGACGGTCCCGCTCGGGCCGACGTTGTCGGGGAGCACGCCGCCGCGCGCCGCGGCCCGTTCGTGCCAAGCGCCGAGGTAGTCGAGGGCCCAGTCGCGGTAGCGGTCGTCGTGGTCGTACAGCCAGGCGTTGACGGCGAGGCTGGTGGCGGCGAGGTCGACGGCGGTGTCGCCGTGACCGATCCGGGCGTTCATGGCCTCGCCCATCCGCCGGGCGTTGTCCGGGTCGGCGAGGTCGTCCCAGGCGCTGATGGCGTCGAGGTCGCGCAGCGGGAGGCCGAAGGGCCGCATGACCGTGAGGTCCGCCCCGTACGTGGCCCATTCCTTCTGCAGTCCGGGGCGGGGGCCCGCACCGCCGTTGTGCGGGGCGCGGATGATGCGGGCGGCGGGGTCGTAGTTCCCGGCCGGGGAGCCGGGCAGGTACAGGTCGGCGAACTTGTGGGCGCGGGCGCGGAATTCCGGGTCGGCCGGGTCGGCGGCGCAGATCCCGTAGAACAGCAGCATGGACTCGCCGAGGTGGAACCAGTCGTAGCCGCGCTCGAACTCGTCGACGACCAGGCCGAGTTCGGCGAGCTGGGCGGTGACGCCCCGCCAGTGGTGCTTCGCGGCGTCGAGCAGCTCGTCGGAGCCGCCGAGTCGGTAGAGGACGGGCCAGTTGAAGAACGCCTCGTAGAAGTCGTCGCCGCCGTCGCGGTCGGCGACGGGACCGGCGTAGCGCAGGCTGCCGTCGGGTGCGCAGTAGCGGGCGGCGAAGGCGCGCCAGGCGTCGTCGAGGACGTCGAACAGGCGACGCTGCAGGATCGCCCAGGCGGGCGGGGTGCCGACGGGGACGGTGGCGGTCAGCACGGTGGGCGGTCTGTCGGGATCGGTCACGGTCAGCCTCTCGTCGCGCCGGCCGTCAGGCCGCTGATGATGTGGCGTTGCATGAAGACGAAGAAGACGATCAGTGGGGCCACGGCGAGCAGCAGCGTGGGGAAGACGACCGTGTAGTCGGTCTGGTACTGGCTGACGGCCGCGTACACGCCGGTCGTCACCGTGTAGAGGCCGCTGCCGGGGCCGAGGATGATCTGCGGGTTCACGAAGTCGTTCCACACCGAGAAGGTGTTGAGAATGACCATGGTGGCGACGACGGGCCGCATCAGCGGGAACACGATCCGCCAGAACGTGCGGATCGGGCCGCAGCCGTCGAGGGCCGCCGCCTCGTCGACCTCGCGCGGAATCGTCGTGATGTACCCGGCGTAGAGGAAGACGGAGAACGGCAGGGTGAGCACGGTCTCGAAGAGGACGAAGCCGCGCACCGTGCCCATCAGGCCGAGCGTCTTGAGGACGTAGACGACCGGGATGACGAGGACCTGGCTCGGGATGAAGGTCCCGGCGAGGAAGAACAGCATCAAGGCGCGGTAGCGGCGGCGCGCGCTGCGGGCGATGACGTAGGCGACCGGCCCGGCGAGCGCGATGGACAGGACGTTCACGCAGACGACGAAGAGGATGGTGACGGCGTAGCCCCTTACGAGGTCGAACTCCTCGCCGCGCAGGGCCTTTTGGAGGGGCTTCAGAGTGCCGTCGGTCGGGAGGCCGAAGGGGTCGGAGAGGATCTGCGGCTGCGCCTTGAAGGCGTTGACGACGAGGACGTACAGCGGCACGAGCATGAACAGCGCGACGACCGTCAGGAACGTCAGGCGTGCGGTGCGGCCGGGGCCTCGCCGACGGGGTGTGTCCGCCTTCGCGGGGGCGGGCGGCTTCGGCGGGGCGGTCGCGGGCCGCTTGGGGAGGCTGTCGAGGCTCATGAGTACACCGCGCTTTCCCCGCGGCGGCGCAACTGGGCCACGGCCAGGGCGAGTGCGGCCGTCACCACCATGAGCACCACGGACTGGGCGGAGCCGAGGCCGAGGCGGCCGTCGTGGAAGGAGTTCCAGAGAATGAGGTAGGCGAGTGTCTGCGTCTGCCCTGCCGGGCCGCCGCCGGTGAGCGAGACCACCAGGTCGTACGTCTTCAGGAGGGTCACCAGGGACAGCACGATGTTGATCGTGATCGACGGGCCGAGCGCCGGAAGCGTGACATGGCGCAGGATCTGCCACCTGCTCGCCCCGTCGATCCGGGCAGCCTCGGTCAGCGACCGCGGCACCGCCTGCAGCCCGGCCAGGTACAGCACCACGTTCACGCCGAACGCCGCCCACACGACGACGCACACGAGGACGGCGAGCGCCCACTGCGGGTCGGCGAGGAACGGCAGCACGTCGCCGCCGCGCGAGGTGATCAGGCCGTTGACGGCGCCGGTCGTGCCGAGGATCGCGCTCCAGAGGAAGCCGACGACCAGGGCGGACAGCACGTGCGGGTAGAACAGCACCATGCGGAAGAAGGTGTTGACGCGCGACTTCCCGTTCAGCAGGAGTGCGAAGCCGAGGCCGAGGACGTTCAGGCCGACGGTGCCGAGTCCGCCCAGGAGCAGGGTGACCCAGGCGGCCCGGCCCAGGTCCGGATCGTCCGCGAGCGCCGCGTAGTTGGCGCCGCCGACGAACGCGGGGCTCGCGCTGAAGCCGTCCCAGTCGGTAAGGCTGAGGTAGGCGGCCAGGCCCACCGGGACCGCGAGCAGCGCCGTGTACAGCACGGTCGCGGGCAGCACCATGACGGCGGTGGCCAGGCCCGCCCGGCGGTCTCGGGCGGTGCGCCGCCCGCGGCGCGGAGGCCGGCCGGCTTCGGTGACGGTGTGCATGGCATCCCTTCGGTGACGGTGGTCGGGCCGGGTGTCCGGGGTCAGGAGTGGTCCTTGACCCAGCGGTCGACGGCCTTGGCCACGTCCTCGGGCGAGCGGCCGGCGTACAGGCCCTGCACCTCGGTGTTCCAGGCGGTGTTGAAGCCCTTGGGCAGGGTGTCGTCGCCGTATCCCTCGCCCTGCGCGACCTTGTCGGGCGCGTCGTCGAGGATGTTCTGCACGTCCTGTTCGAGCGGGCTCAGCGCCCGCTCGGCGCCGGAGCGGAAGTTGCCGTCCTGCTTCAGCTGGGCGGTGACCGCCTTCTTGTCGGTGACGAGGAACTCGACGAGGTCGCGGGCGAGTTCCTTGCTCCCGGTGTTCTTGAGGATCATGTACGGGGCGGCGAGGGTGGCGCCTTGCGGGCCCGGGTAGCTCTGGCCCTTCTCGACGGGCGCGGCGAACACACCGACCTCGAAGTCCTTCTTCGCGGCGGCCTCGGTGGCGGTGAACCAGCTGCCCATCACGTACATGGCGGACTTGCCGGTGAGGAAGTTGGTCTCGCCGTTCGCGTACTTGACGCCCAGGGCGTTCTTGTCGATGTAGCCGCGGTCGATCCACGACTTGTAGAGCTTCAGGTACGGGCGCATCGACGAACCGACCGTCAGATCGCCGGAGTTGACCTTCCCGTACCAGTCGGGGTGGCGTCCGGCGAGCGCCGGGTCGGTGAACTGGAGCAGCTGGAGGCCGGTGGCGAAGTCGCCGGAGGTCTGCAGCGGCAGGTATCCGGCCTTCTTCAGCTTGCCCATGGCGGCCGTGAACTCGTCGAGATTCTCGGGGAGTTCACGGATTCCGGCCTTGGTGAAGGCGTCCTTGTTGTAGAAGACGAGCGACTGGGCCTGTTCACCGACGCCGACGGCGTGGACCCGGCCGTCGAGGGACGCCTCCTTCACCAGCGGGGTGTTCTTGGTCCACGCCTCGTCGGTGAGGTCGAGCATCTGGGGAGCGAGGGTCTTGTCCGGAAGCAGCGTCTCCACCACGTCCGGGGCGTCTCCCGCGGCGAGTTGCTGCTGCAGGGTGTCCGCGACGCCCTTGCCGGTCGGCGCCTCGATCTTGACGTCGACGCCGGGATGGGCCTTCTCGAATGGTGCGACGAGGTCGTTCCAGAACTTCTTGGTCAGGTTCGGGGTGATGTTGACCAGGACGCGGACGGTGCGGTCGCCGTCACCCTCGCCGCCCTTGCCGTCGTCACCGCCGCCCGAGAAGCCACCGCCGCCGCAGGCGCCCACCGTCAGGAGCAGCGCCGCCGCCAGGCCCGTCCGGGCCAGGGTGCCGGTTCTTGCACTTGTTGCCGTTCGCCGGTTCCGCATGGGTTCTCCAGGTCGGCTCGGGGCGCCGGAGCGCACTGGACCAGCATGGTTTATTGGGTCAATAATCGAGCAACGATTACTTCATAAGTGCCTTGCGAAACAGCGTCAAGACGGTGCGCACACCCAAAAGTTGACGATGCCTCACGGGGCGCCGACGCCCGAACGAGTCAGAAGTCCGCGTTCTGCGAGGAGAGCAGCGCATGAGGGAGCAGCAGGAGTTCACGCCCCCGAGCGAGACGGATCGCACCGTGCTCAGCACGTGGACCCGGGACCCGTCGAGAACGTTGCGGCTGCGCAGTCGCATCGTCCTCGCACGCGCCGACGGCCTCTCCGTGCAGGAGGTCGCCCAGGATCTCGGGGTGAGCGCGGTGACAGTCACCAAGTGGGCGCGGCGGTACGCGGAGCGGGGGCTCGACGGCCTGGCGGACGCGCCGCGCTCGGGCCGTCCGCGCAGCTCGGTGCGGGCCGACGCGGAACGTCTGGTGGGCGCGGCGATCGAGCGGGAGGCGCGCGGCGAACCGGTTCCCTCGACCCGTGTCCTGGCGGAGCAACTGGGGCTCTCGCAGTCGACGGTGGCGCGGATCTGGCAGGAACAGTCAGCGTTGCGTTCGCGCATTCCGGGCCAGGAGGGGCGGGCCGACGCCGAACTCCTTGTGGCGCCGGCGAAGGATGGCGCACCCGCGACGGGAACGGCCTCGGCGCGCGCCGAGGGTTCCGGATCCGCGGCCGTCCCGGCTCCGGTCGCCCCCGTGGCGCCCCGCCAAACGACGCTCCCCCGACGGCTGCTCTCGGACCATGTCTACGCGTTGCTGCGCGACCTCATCGTGAGCGGTGAACTCGCGCCGGGGCAGCGGATCGTGGAGTCCGACATCGCCCGCAGAGTGGGCACCAGCCAGGCCCCCGCCCGTGAGGCGGTCAAGCGCCTGGCGCACGAGGGCCTGGTCAACTCCCAGCCACATCGCGGGACTTATGTCACCGAGGTCTCCGACGAGCAGGCCCGCGACGTGCGCGAGATCCGGGTGCTCCTGGAGATGTACGCGGCACGGCGCACCGCGGGGCGGCTCACCCAGGAGTTCGCGCACCGGCTGGAGCAGAGCGTGGAGGCGATGCGGTGCGCCGCCGACGACGGCAGCATCGGGGACTTCCGGGACGCCGACATGGCCTTCCACCGCACGGTCTGCGCCGCGTGCGGGAACGGCATCCTGCTGCGCCTGTGGCGCATCATCGAGCCGAACATGTGGGGCCTGCACGTGGTCAGCAACCCGCGCTACGGCGGCGACTGGCGGGCGATGGCCGAACTGCACGTCGAGTTGCTGGAGGCGCTGCGGGACGGCGAGCCGGCGGCGACGGCGGACCTGTTCGCGGCGCATGCGGCGGGTGAGGCGTCACGGTATCGGCGTGAGCACCCCGTGCCGTGACAGGCGGCGGGACCGGAACACGTGGTCCCGGCCCCGAGGCTGTCACGGCTGTCCGGCGCAGTTGGTGTCGAGGTCCCACCGGATCACGTCGAGCGCGTAGGGGCTGATGGTGTGCTCCTCGTGCGTGGCGTCCTCGAGCAGTTCCCAGTGCCCGTTGCCGATGACCTGGACGCGCTGGCGGACGACGGGCTCGTAGCTGCGGTGACCGACGCCGTTGAAGCAGCAGGCGTCGAACCGGTTGAGGATCTGCAGCTGCCGCCGGTTCCGGCCGACCGCGGCGAGCGCGTACAGGTCCGGCCAGTCGCAGATGCCGTAGAACGCCGGGTGCCGGTCGAGCCGCTGCTCCCAGTCGCCGGTGGTGGGGCTCGGCTTGGGCGGGGCGGAGCGCAGGAAGAACGGCAGGGATCCGGCAGTCGGGTAACTACGGGTGACGCGGGGGTCGAGCGCCGGGTACACGGTGGTCGCCCAGCCGCCGCCGGAGAGCCCGATCATCTGCAGGGACGGCGGGTCGTAGGTGTGGCGCAGGTGGTTGACCCCCAGGGCGAGCGGTTCGAGGAACAGCCGCAGGGTGGAGAACTCGGGCGTCTCCCACGGCTCGAACTCGTTGTGGTTCCCTACGGTGACGACGGTGTCGGGGTCGGTGGCGCTGCGCATCTCCTTGGGGTTCCAGTGGTACAGCGGCATGGCGCACAGCAGCACGCCGTATCCGGCGTCGATGAGCGCCTGGGCGGTGCGCTGCATCGTGTCGAGCGGCTCGCCGTGTCCGTTGTGATAGAGGGCGAACCGGCCGTGCGCGGCGGCCCTGCGCGGCAGCAGCAGATACATGTGGGTGAGCAGCCCGTAGGGCAGCTCCGCGGTGAGCCGATCGATACGACGCAACCCCGTGAAGGCGGGCAACTCCGGCGCGGCGACGCCCTGTTGGACCTTCGGCAGCGCGTCGGGCAGCTTCCCGTCCGCGGACTTCCACACCTCGGCGACCAGACGCTGCCGAAGCGGCGCGACGTCGTCCTCGCCGTGCACGGTCATCAGCTCTTCCACATCGACGCCCACGACCTGCTCGGGCAGCGCCTTGTAGTCGATGCTGTGGGCCCGCGCGATCTCCCGGTCGACCGGGGCCACCGGCCGTGACCGCGCCACCCCCGCCGCGGCCGTCTCCTGGGCGGACACGGCGGGGGCCGCGGCCCCGACCAGCACACCGGCACCCGTGGCACCCACCGCCGCGAGCAGACCTCTTCGCGTGGTCTCTGTCATGACGCTGCCTCACTTCCCGTCAGTACGTGTGGAGTCGGTGCGCGGGTCCCAGCCGTCGAGGAGCCGGGCCGGGTCGCGCCACTCGCGGGCCTCGGCGGCGGTGAGCTGCCGTGAGCAGGCGAGGCGCGCACTGGTGTCGACGGGCGCCCCGGTGAGGTCCTTGCTGCCGTACTCCCAGAACCTGAGCCCCTGCGCACTGCCGCAGTCGAAGCCGGTAAGCCCCCAGCCGACGGGCGCGATGTGCCGGTCCATGGCCGTGTCGATGAAGACGGCCTGGCTGGCCGGGAAGCGGCTGTCGATCCGGCTCAGCAGCACACTGCCGTCGGCCACCGAATCCGCCCGCGTGAGGCGGGTGTTGACGAAGACGTTGCCCGGCCCGTCGGCGGCGTTGCGGATCTGGCTGATGTACCCGATGTCGAGCGCCTTCAGCTCGGAGTTCTGGACGAAGACGCCGCCGGTGCCCCATACGAAGTCCACGTCGCCCTCGACATAGCTGTCGGTGACGAACGCGCGGCCCTGCAGGCGCAGGCTGTCCTGGAAGCTGACGACACGGACGTGGTCGAGGACGATCCGGTCGCCGTTGCCGCGGAACGCCTCGGCCTGCGACCCGCCCTCGGGCGTCATGTTGTGCACGGTGGCGTCGCTGAGGCGGAAGTCGTCGGCGTCGACGCCGAACGCGGCGCGCCAGCAGTTGAACCGGTCGGGCTCCGGCAGCACACGGCGCGGGCAGTAGCTCTGCTCGGGCGGCACGTCGCCCATCGCGCTGTCCCCGTTGAGCAGGTTGTTGTTGGGGTAGCCGATGACGGTGCGGCCCGCTCCCGCGCCACGCACGCGCAGGTGCCGCCGGTCCTCGCCGACGTACACGATCTCCCGGTACGTGCCGGGTGCGACATCGACGGTGACCTTGCGGGTGTTGCCGTGCGGCACGAAGTCGACGGCGCCCTGCACGGTGCAGAAGTCGCCGCCGCCACGCGCGTCGACGCTCAGCTTCGTCGTACCGGGGCGGGGCCCGCGCGCGGTCCTGAAGCGCCAGGCGTCGGGTGAGGTGATCCCCGCGAACCCGACGAAGAAGCCCGCGTCGACGGTGACGTAGTACTCCTGGCCCGGATCGAGCGGGTGGTGCGGCACGACGGTGGCCCCGCGCCCGTCCACGACCACGGGCTCGTACGTCCAGCGGTGCGGTTCACCGTACGCGGACCGGGCGTCGCCGACGGTCCGCTGGTCGGTCGCCGGGTCGGCGAGGTCGATGACGTCCGCGGCGCTGCCGTCCGCCCGGTGCACGGTCAGCCGGCCCTCCTTGCCGAGGTGGACGGTCGAGTCGAAGGCGAGACGCAGCGAGGTGTCGGCGCACACCCCGGCGTCCGTACCGGTGGGCGCGAGGGACACGGCGCGCCCGGATTCGACCGAGGCGGCGGTCGCCGGCGACGCCACGCCGAGAGGTATCAGGAGGACGGCTATCAGGGGTCCCGCCCGCAGTTGCGGGCGGATCGTGGACACGAGCTGACGGAACATCGATCGCATGGAACCTGCCCCTCATCTCTGGCATGCCTGTGGCATGCCAGAGATGGAAGCACATGGGCCACCGCCTGAGAAGCCCTGCTGCGGCGGTCAACTTTCCTTTGTGCGGCCCTGGTTGGAGACCGGTCCGGACAGGTCGGGCCCGTCGCCGCGCAGGCCCGAGCGGTGCGCGGCGGCGTGCAGCATCTTCAGGGCGAGCAGCAGGACGCCGATGTCGTCGAGGTAGATCGGGTCGGGCATCAGGTCGACCGGAGAGATCGTGTAGGCGACCGCGGCCCAGAACAGCGCCTTGTTGTGCAGCGGGATGCCGGCGTCGACGAGCAGTTTGCGCGCTTTGAACACCCGGACCAGGAGCACCACGACAACCACCAGCATCGCGAGTGCCGCGAGCGTGCCGAGAACGATCCACGTCGTGCTGTCCATGCCGGTCCCCCTGGGGCGTGCGGGCGAGACGTCCCAGGCTAGACGGTGTGGGGCGGGCACTCCCCCACGTGCGACGCACGGCTCGCCGGGCGAGGATGTGAGCCGAACACACAAGCGGGGGTCGTGAGGAGGAGGGGCCGACAGTGCTGATCTTCGTGGCCATGATCCTTGGTGGGATCGGCGTGGTCTGCATAGGCATCACGGCGCGGCGGATGGTGACGGGTGATGTCGCCCTCGGCCCGCCCATCCTGGCACTCGTGACGGCGTTCGCCGCCGCCGCGCTGATGCTGACGGCGACGGCCCTCGGTCACTGACCCGGGGCCCTGCCCCGTACGGATCTCAGGTCTCGTCGTCGACCACGTGCATGGCGGCCTCCTCCGCCGATGCCGCGCCCCCGCCGTAGCCGGCGTCCTGGGCCAACATGTCCTTCTCGGCGTCCTCATGGGCGCCCTCGTCCGGTGCGATCAGGCGGCCGGCGCGCTCGGTGCCCACCTCTGAGTCCAGTGGTTCGCCGTCGCCGTCACGCAGATCGCCCACGTCGTCGCCGTCCTCCTCGCCGGACTCCAGCGCCTCGTACGCGTCGATGACGGGGTCGGGCCGCTCCTCCGCGAGGCGCTCGTCGAGCGTCTCGCCCGCCTGCCGCTCTGCCGCCGTGTTGCCGCTGTGCTCGACGGCCAGCGGGCGCTCGGGCGGCGACCATCCCTCGTCGTACGGATCGACGCCACGGTCGTTCAGGGTGTCCTCGATCTCGAGGATGCCCTCGTCGTCCCGCACGTCAGGGCCCGAGGGCTGATACACCTCGTCGCCCATGGCCGAGTCGCTGCGCTCGGTCATGCCGCGTCACCTCGTCTCCATGCTCCGTGTCACATATCCAGCGTGCACCAGTACGCGCCGCCCGGCCGCTTCGGGGGCCCTCGCGCGCGTGCGCGAGGATGCACCCGGGGGCCCCGATCCGTCGCGCCGACACCACCGGTTCGGGGACAGAACCGTCCCTCGTGGGGTGGGGCCTGCGGCCGAATGCTTGAGTCCGGCCGCGATTGCGGGAAGGAACCCTCTGTCCACTTCCGTAACTCTCAGTCGACTCACGTTCACCATCCGCATCTGTTCGCAATCTGTCCCTTCGATACGACGGAACGAGGTCGTCGCATGCGCCGCACCGGATTCCTCTCTTTCGCCGCCGCCCCGCTCCTGGCCTTCGCGCCCATGGCCGAGCCGGCCCAGGCCCAGGCCCTGACCGTCACGGAGCCCGCCGCGGGCTCCGTGCACAGCTCGGGCGCCAGCATGTTCGTCACCTGGAACAACCCCACCGGCCAGAAGCTGGACATGTGGCTCGTCCGGGGCGACGCCCACCGCGTCGTGCAGCTCGCGTCGCGGCTGACCGCGGCGCCACGCAGTGAGACGTCCACCGTCCTGCCGAACGTGCCGAACGGCAACGGCTACGCGATCGAGCTCGTCAGCCGCGACGGCGGCGAGCGCGGCCTCAGCCCCTCGTTCTCGGTGGGCTGACCTCCTGCGGCGCCCTCGCCCGCGCCGGCAGCGGCAGCACCCCGACGACGAGCCCGGCGGCGGCCGCGACCATGCCGGTGACCACGACGCCCGGCCAGCCGCCCGCGCCCCACGCCACGGTGCCGACCAGCGAGCCCAGCGCGATCCCCAGGAAGCGCAGCGTGAAGTACACGGTGTTGAGGCGGCTGTGCACGGCCGGGTCGAGGGTGAACAGGACGGTCTGGCAGACGGCCTGACCGCCCCACACGCCGACGTCGAGCACGATCACGCCCACGACGAGCGCCACGAGCGAGCCGCCCCCGGCCGGCAGCATGACCAGCCAGCCGACCAGCACGAGCGCGGTCAGCAGGGCGATCGCCCCGCGTCTGCCGAGCCGTTCCGCGCTCCGGCCCGCGTACGGCGAGGCGAGCGCGCTCACGGCGGCGACCAGGCCGAACATCCCGGCGGCGGTCGACCCGAGCCCGTAGGTGTCCGTGACCAGGAACGTCAGGGTGGTCCAGAACGCGCCGAACGCGATGCCGACCAGCGCCCCGGACACCACGACCCGCGCCACGAGCGGCTGCCGGGCGAGGCCGGGCAGCGAGGCCAGTGCCGTCTTGTACGAGGCGGTGGCGCGCCCCTGCGACCTGGGCAGCCGGCGGGCGAGTACGCCCATGAGCGCCAGCGTGAGCAGGCAGGACGCGACGTACACGGTGCGCCATCCGGCGATCTCGGCGAGGGCGCCCGCGTACGCGCGCGAGGCGAGCACTCCGACGAGCAGGCCACCCTGCACCGCTCCGACGGTGCGCCCGCGGCCCGGCCCGGCCCCGCTTTCGTCGGCCAGGGCGACGGCGAGCGGGGTGATCAGCTGCGGCACCGGCGAGCACAGCCCGACGACGAAGCCGGCCACGGCAAGGAAGGTCACCGAGGGTGCGAGGGCGCAGGCGGCGAGGGCGACGGAGGAGGCCGTGCCGAGGGCGAGGATGATCCGGCGCCTGTCGTGGCTGTCGCCGGCCGGGACGACCAGCAGGATGCCGAGCGCGTAGCCGAGCTGGGTGGCGGTCGGCACCGCGCCCAGCGCGTCGGGGGACGTGCCGAGGGAGGCGGCGACCGAGCCGAGGATCGGCTGGCACAGGTAGACGTTCGCGGCGGTCACGGCGCAGGTGACCGCGAGGAGGACCGTCAGGGCTTGGGTTCTGGGAGGTGCGGCGTTCACATACCGCGACGTTAGGGCGCCGATGGATGGCACACTTTCGTGGTCGGGCCAATATCTGTCGAGAGTGCGCCATGTACGGCAAGAGCGAGAATCGGGACGACTACCAGGACGTGCCGCGGCCCCTGGCCGCGATGGCCCGTGACCTGGTCGACGGGCATCACATCCCGCCGCACCACCACCGCCGCGCGCAGCTGATCTACGGCACCACGGGCGCCATCACCGTCACCACCGGTCACGGCACCTGGGTCGTCCCCGCCACCCGCGGCGCCTGGATCCCGGGCGGTCTCACCCACGCGATGACCTGCGCGGGGGCCGTGGCCATGCGCACCCTGTACATCGCCACCGACACAGCCGTGAGCCTGCCCGCCGCGCCCACCGTCGTCTCGGTCTCCCCGCTGCTCCGCGAGCTGATCGACGAGGCGACCCGGATCCCGGTGGAGTACGACCACGAGGGCCGCGACGGCGTCCTGATGAACCTGCTGCTGCACGAGCTCGCTCCGCACCCGGTGCCCGCGCTGCACCTGCCGACGCCGAACGACCCGCACCTCGACGCTTTGTGCGCGGCGATCCGGGAGCGGCCGGACGAACGCTGGACGACAGGGCAGGCGGCCGCGCACGCGCATCTCAGCGCGCGCAGTCTGCAGCGCCGGTTCGCGGCCGCGACGGGAATGAGCCTGGCCCGCTGGGTCCAGCAGGCCAGGCTCATCCACGCGGTGACGCTGCTCGCCAGGGGCGTGCCCGTCACCACGATCTCCGGCGCGGTCGGCTACGCGACGCCCAGCGCGTTCACGGCGATGTTCCGCCGGGCGCTGGGCACGCCGCCGACCGCGTACTTCACCTGAGCACGTGTGCGTACGTCACTTGAAGGCGACAGAGCACGCGCGCGTACGTCACTTGAGGGCGACCAGCGAGGCCAGGCCCATCAGGCCGACGAGGACGCCGCCACAGAGGCCGACGCAGCGCGCCTTCAGGCGCTCGTACCGCCTCTCGTACTCGGTGCGCAGCTCCGCGGCCCGCGCCACGATCTGGCCGAGCGCGGCCCTGTGGAAGACGAGGCGCTCCTCGACGAAGACGCGCCGCACCTCCTCGCGCTGTGCTCCGGTGAGCCATTCGAGCCGGTCGGTGAACGCCTCGGCCTGCGCATGGGCCTCGGTGACCTTCGAGTTCCACAGCAGATAGCCCTCCATCTGCTGGATTCCCGCGTTCACGTCGTGCTCGGTGCTGCTCATGCGGACGCGTCCTCGTGCCGGTTCTCGGCGTGGTCGAGGGCGGCGACGCCGGGGTGGTGCAGATCGAAGGCCGGGGACTCGGAGCGGACGCGGGGCAGGGTGGTGAAGTTGTGCCGCGGCGGCGGGCAGGACGTCGCCCACTCCAGCGAACGGCCGTAGCCCCACGGGTCGTCGACCTCGATCTTCTTGCCGTACTTGGCGGTCTTCCAGACGTTGTAGAAGAACGGCAGCATCGACAGGCCCAGCAGGAACGCCGAGATCGACGAGATCGTGTTCAGAGCGGTGAAGCCGTCCGACGCCAGATAGTCCGCGTACCGGCGCGGCATGCCCTCGACACCCAGCCAGTGCTGCACCAGGAACGTGCCGTGGAAGCCGACGAACAGCGTCCAGAAGGTGATCTTGCCGAGGCGCTCGTCGAGCATCTTGCCGGTCATCTTCGGCCACCAGAAATGGAAGCCCGCGAACATCGCGAAGACCACAGTGCCGAAGACCACGTAGTGGAAGTGCGCCACCACGAAGTACGAGTCCGAGATGTGGAAGTCCAGCGGCGGCGCGGCCAGGATGACACCGGTCAGACCGCCGAACAGGAAGGTCACGAGGAAGCCGACCGACCACAGCATCGGTGTCTCGAAGGACAGCGAGCCCTTCCACATCGTTCCGATCCAGTTGAAGAACTTCACGCCCGTTGGCACGGCGATCAGGAACGTCATGAAGGAGAAGAACGGCAGCAGCACACCACCGGTGACGTACATGTGGTGCGCCCACACCGTCACGGAGAGACCGGCGATCGCGATCGTGGCGCCGACAAGGCCCGAGTAGCCGAAGATCGGCTTGCGCGAGAAGACCGGGATCACTTCGGAGACGATGCCGAAGAACGGCAGGGCGATGATGTACACCTCCGGGTGGCCGAAGAACCAGAAGAGGTGCTGCCACAGCAGCGCGCCACCATTGGCCGCGTCGAACACATGGGCACCGAACTTGCGGTCCGCCTCCAGGGCGAACAGCGCGGCGGCCAGCACCGGGAAGGCCAGCAGGACCAGCACACCGGTCAGCAGCACGTTCCACGTGAAGATCGGCATGCGGAACATCGTCATGCCGGGCATCCGCATGCAGATGATGGTGGTGATGAAGTTGACCGAGCCGAGAATGGTGCCGAAGCCCGAGAAGGCGAGCCCCATGATGCCCATGTCGGCACCGATGCTCGTGGTGTGGATCGCGTCCGACAGCGGCGCGTACATGAACCAGCCGAAGTCGGGGGCGCCCTGCGGGGTGAGCAGCGCCGCGGCCGCCATCAGCGAGCCGAACAGGTACAGCCAGTAGGCGAACATGTTCAGCCGCGGGAACGCGACGTCGGGGGCACCGATCTGCAGGGGCATGATCCAGTTCGCGAAGCCGGAGAACAGCGGCGTCGCGAACATCAGCAGCATGATCAGGCCGTGCATCGTGAAGGCCTGGTTGAACTGTTCGTTCGACAGGATCTGCAGGCCGGGGCGGGCCAGTTCGGCGCGCATGAAGAGCGCCATGATGCCACCGACGCAGAAGAACACGAACGACGTGATCAGATACAGCGAGCCGATCGTCTTGTGGTCAGTGGTGGTGAGCCACTTGATCACCACGGCACCGGGCTGCCGCGCGTGGGCGGCCTCCGAATCCGGTGCCTCGGCGCTCGCGGCGCTCTCCAGGGACGTCATCAGGTAGTCGCTTCCTTGGCCGTTGTCAGACAGGACACGACCACGACTAACGGACGTCGGGGCGGGAAGCGGGGACACGCGCGACCGCGCGTCCCCGGTTCCCTCGAATGCAGCAGCGGGCCGTCAGTGCGACAGTCGGATGTCGTGCTGTACGACGCCCAACGTGTCCTCCACGCTGACCAGTTCGGCACGCGGTGTGTGCTGCGACGCGGAGATCACGAGGGTGTGGGTGCCCGCGGGCAGCCCCTCCACCGTGTAACTCCCCTGGTTCACCGCGGCCTTGGCGAGCCGCTTGCCGCGGGCGCTGATCACGGTGATCCAGGCGGGGCAGCCCGCGGGGTGCTCGACGCACTCCACCCGGCCGGTGACGCGGGCCCGGCTCACCGGGGCCGCTTCACTACGCTGCTGCGGAGCCTGTGCCTCCGGGACCGGCTTGGGCGTGGGCACCGGCCGGGGCTGCGCCTGCGGCTGCGGCTGCGGCTGCGGCTGCGGCACCGGACGCGGTTCGCCCCAGGCCGCCATCACCGCGCGGGTGCGGCGCTGCATCGGCGACGCGGGCCGCTGTGCGGTGCCGTTACCGGTGGCGACGGGCAGGCCCGACTGCTCGGCGTACGCGGCCAACGTCTCGTCCAGGGCGTCGAGTTCGCGCAGCGCGGTGTGCAGGCGCAGGGCGCGCTGTCCGGACCTGGCCGGGGCCAGCTCGGAGCGCAGCTCCCGAAGGAGCGGGCTGACCCTGCGGTACGTGCCCTCGGGCTCGCCGGTCGCGAAGAACCGGTCGAGTTCCTTGAGGGACGCGGTGACCGTGGCGGTGACGAGGCGGGCACGCTCGACGAGCCGCGGCGGCAGGTCCACGTCTATGTCGGCGGCCGAGGCCAGGGCGCGGGCGTGGCCGGTGGCCGAGGTCAGCAGGGCGACGCGGTGCTCGGCCGCCGGGCCGCTGACGCCGACCGGCATGCGCACGAGCGGCTTGGCGACGGACTGCACCTGGAGCAGCGCGGCGTCCACGGCGCGGGCGGCGCCGCGCAGCCGCACCGGGGTGTCGGGCTGCGTCCAGCGCTGCTCGACCTGCGCGACGACCTGGGCGAGTACGTCGACGTAGCCGCGCTCGGCCTCCTGGACGACGGTGCGGCGGGCCAGCGGGAAGATCAGCGCGGCGCAGGCGGTGGCGACGAGGACGCCGATGCCGTTGTCCAGGAGCCGCTCGCCCAGCAGGTGGTCCATGCCGCTCTCGGGCGTGGTCATCGCGTACAGCTGGCACAGGGCGACGACGAGGCCGACGACCCAGCAGGCGTAGGCGCGGGCCATGCCCCAGGCGCCGAAGGTGAGTCCGGCGACGATGATCGCGAGCGTCCAGTAGACGTGGTCACGGCCGACGAGGTGGACGAGGAGGATGCCGAGGACGGCGCCGATGACGGTGCCGACCATGCGGTGGCCGAACTTCCGCAGCCGCTCATGGGTGGTGTTGGTGCCGAACAGCGTGATCATCACGCCGACCAGGCCCCAGTAGAAGCGGCCGGGGTCGATGGCGTCGGAGATCGGGACGACGATCGCGGCGGCCACGGCGGCGTGCGCGGGGACCCGGATGTACGGGATGGCGCGGCGCCAGCCGGACTCGGTGGTCCCGGCGAGCACGCGGCGGGTGGGGCCCGCGGAGCCGGGCAGCCGGTTGTTCTCCAGGGCGACGGTCGGCTTGAACGGCACCTCGGCCTTGCCCGCGACGGCGCTCGCGCCGAGCGTGAGCCAGTTGTGCAGGGCGCGGGCGAGGGAGTCGAGGAGATGGCCGACACGGCGCGCGAGCACCGCGGCCTCCACGTCCTCGGCGGAGGCGGCAGGATCGGCCAGGACCGCCTCGGCGCGCTCCTGGATGTGGGCGGCGGCCGGCTGGAGGCCCTCGGCCTCGCGTATCGGGGTGTCGCGGGCGAGCACGAGGCCCACGGCGAGAGCCTCGCGCAGCTGCTCGGGGACGGGCAGCCGGGTCAGCTCCTGGACGGCCTGGCCGATGCCGCGCAGCGCGAGCTCGGCGTCGAAGAGATGCCGGTGCAGGAGTTCGGCGGCGGCCGGGTCGGCGGCGACCTCGGGCTGGGCGAGGCGGCCGTCGATCGTCACGGTGGTGATGTTCAGGCGGCGCAGGGAACGGTCCATGCGGCGCACGGCCCGCTCCTGGTCGGCGTCGGGGTCGACGGCGTCCACGGCGGCGTCGGCGACGCGACGCGCCTCGACCACGAAGGCGCGCTGGGTGCGCAGCAGGTCCTCGCGGGGCATCGGGTAACACAGCACCAGGCGCGTCACGAGGACGGCGGCGGCGGACACCAGCGCGACCGCGAACGCCTTGCCGACGAGCGCGACGGGGATGCCCGCGAGCATGCCGACCATCATGCCGTTGAACAGCATCATGCCGGTGACCAGCGGAATCGCACCGAACCTGGCGAGCAGGAAGGTCACGGCGAGGGCCGCGATCATCAGCACCATCTGCGGTACGCGCTCGCCGTTCATGGTCGCGCACAGCCACAGCGCGGCGGTGTACGGGAACGGCATCCACAGGATGGCGCGGGCGAGGCGGTCCCAGGTGTTCTCGGCGACCGCGAAGGCGCTCATCAGGCCCATCATCCCGGCGACCATCATGCCGATCATGTCGGGGATACCGAGCGCCTCGGCCATCGCGTAGCCGACGGTGAGCGCGGTCACCATGGCGACGAGGGTGCGCCAGCCGGTCTGCAGCTGACCGAGTCCGGGGTCGGCCGCGAGGACCCAGTCCCACCATCTGCGGGGCCCTGCCACGCGGTGGGGTGCGAGGTCGGCCCCTGGTGGGGCGTCGCTCGCGGCTGTGTGCTGGTCCGGCAGGGTGCCCGGGGTGGTCAACTGGCCTCCGCTTCCATGGCGTTCAACAGGGTGTTCAGGGCATCCCGCGCGGTGGACACCGCGCGCTCCGGTTCGTCGACGGCGCCGCCCTCGAGTGCGGTCAGCAGGGCGGCGGCCATCCGCTGCCGCCCCGTTTCGAGCAGGGCGCGTCCCGCCGGCGTCAGCGAGGTCTCGACGGCGCGCCGGTCGTCCTCGCAGCGCCGCCGCTCGACGAGCCCGGCCTCCCCCAGCTTCTGGAGGAGCACGGTGACGCGCGGCTGCGCCATGCCGGTACGGGCGGCGAGCCCGGTCACCCGGCACGGCCCGCCCTCCAGCGCGTCGAGCAGCGCAACCTGGCTCCGCGTGAGCCCGAACTCGCCCTCCCTGAAGAGGGACTGACCGAGCTGGGCGATCCCCCGCAGAAGCCCTCGGGCGGCGCCTTCGATGCGCTGGGCCTCGGTGGCGTCGAGGGACTCCGGGGATAGATGCATATAGAAAGAATATACATGGGGCTTACACGGGACCGATGGGCGGGGGCTGGGTGGGCAAATCAAGCCCCGCTCTTCCGACGAGAGCCCGCGGGGCCCGGGGCAGAGCCCCGCGACCGCAACCCCGCGTGACCGCACGCACCGCATCCGGCGATAGACGTATCCGCCCCGCCACCCGCTCCCGCCGGAGCCCACCCGGTGCGAGGATCCCCCTATGGACGGGGGGATCCTCGAGCGGGATCTCGAACTGGGGCGACTGGCCGACGCCGCAAGGCACGCCGCGAACGGCGCCGGTTCGATCACACTCGTCCTCGGCGAGGCCGGCATCGGAAAATCGTCCCTGGTCCGGGCCCTGCCCACCGTGCTGCCACCCACCGCCCGCCTCCTCGTGGGCCACTGCGACGACCTGGCCACCGGCCGCCCGCTCGGCCCGCTGCGCGACCTCGTCGGCAGCGTGGGCGCCGATCTGGCCCGCGCCGTGCGCGACGCCGGTGACCGGCACCGGATCTACGAGGCGCTGCACGCCGAGCTGGCCGGCGCCCCGCATCCCGCGGTGCTCGTCGTGGAGGACGTGCACTGGGCGGACGAGGCCTCGCTGGACGCGCTGCGGTATCTGGTGCGCCGCATCGAACGGCTGCCCGCCGTGCTCGTGCTCACCTACCGGGACGACGAGCTGGGGCGCGGACACCCGCTGCGTCAGTTGCTCGGCCAGGTGTCGGGCGCGGCCCGCGTGCACCGCCTGCCCCTCGCTCCGCTCTCGCGCCGGGCCGTCGGCAGCCTGTGTGCGGCGGCGGGGCTCGATGCGGCGCAGGTGTACGCGGTGACGTCGGGCAATCCGTTCTTCGTCGCCGAAGTCGTGGCGGCGGGCGGCACCGGCGTGGTGCCGCCGACGGTGGTGGACGCGGTCCTGGCCCGGCTCCGCAGACTGGACGACCGCACACGGGACGCGCTCGAGCAGCTGGCCGTGGTGCCGTCGGCCGTGGACCGCGCCATGGTCGACGCGCTGGTCCCGGAGGGCGACGGCGCCCTCGCGGCGGCCGAGCAGGGCGGGCTGCTCGTGGTGGCGCCCGACCGGGTGTCGTTCCGGCACGAGATCATCCGCCGCGCGGTGGCCGACTCGCTGCCCGCGGCCCGGCACATCGCGCTCGACCGCGCGGTGCTGGCCGCGCTGGTGGCCGCGCCGGACGCCGACCGCTCCCGGATCGTGCACCACGCGGCGGCGGCAGGCGACCTCGACGCGGTCGCGCGGTATGGGCCCCGGGCCGCCCGTGACGCGGCGCGGGCGGGCGCGCACCGGGAGGCCGCCGCGCATCTGCGCCTCGTCCTGCGGCAGCGCGGGCGCTACGGGCCCGCCGAGCTGGCAGGGCTGCTGGAGCAGTACGCGGTCGAGAGCTACACCATCGGCGATTCGGTCGCCGCCGTCGCCGCGCAGCGGGAGGCGGTGGAGCTGCGTCGCGAGCTCGGTGAGCCGCGGGCGCTCGGCGCGGATCTGCGCTGGCTGTCGCGGATCCACTGGTGGGCGGGCGACGCGACGGCGGCGGAGACGGCCGCACGGGAGGCCCTTGCGGTGCTCGAACCGGCCGGTGACGACCGGTTGTTGGCGCTGGCCCTCAGCAATACGGCGCAGTTGCGGATGCTGTCGGACGCGTACGCCCAGGCCGTGGAGTACGGGGAGCGGGCCATCACGCTGGCGCGCAGGGCGGGCGACCCGGCGATTCTCGCGCACGCGCTGAACAACGTCGGCTCGGCGCGCTGGCGGGACGGGGATCCGCTGGGGCAGCGGCAGTTGGAGGAGAGCCTCGCGGTGGCGCTCGATTCGGGCGAGGTGGAGCACGCGTGCCGTGCCTACGCCAACATCGTCTGGTCGCTGCTCGACGAGCTGCGCTTCACCGAGGCGGACCGACTCCTCTCCCCCGCCATCGATCTCGCCGACCGGGCCGAGCACCTCGGTTTCCTGACCTACCTTCATGTCGAGCTGGCACTACGGAAGTTCGCCGCAGGCGACTGGGCGGAGACCGAGCGGTACGCGCGGCTCGGCGCGGACGTCTTCCCGCCCGCCCGCTGCCCCGCCCTCACGGTCCTCGCCCGCGTCCGCGTGCGGCGCGGCGAGCCCGGGGGCGGTGAACTGCTCGACCAGGCCTGGCGGATCGCGGTCGGCACCGACGAGCTGCAGCGCCTCGGCCCGGTCGCGGCGGCCCGCGCGGAGGCCGCGTGGCTGCGCGGCGACCGGGCGGGCGTGCTCGCCGCCGCCGAGTGGGTGCACGAGCGGGCCAGTCGGCTGGCCGCACCGCAACGCTACGAGCTCGGCTACTGGCTGGCGCGGGCGGGCAGGCCCGCACCGGCCGACGGGGCGAGCCATCCGTACGCGCTCCAGGCCGCGGGCCAGTGGGACAAGGCCGCCGAGCTGTGGCACACGGCGGGCTGCCCGTACGAGGAGGCGGCCGCGCTCGCCCAGAGCCCCGACCCGGCCGTCAAGGTGAGCACGCTCGCCACTCTGGACGCGCTGGGCGCGGCGCCGCTCGCCCGTCTGGTCCGCGCCGAGCTCCGCGAACTCGGTGTACGCCGTGTCCCCCGCGGCCCGTACGCGGCGGCGCGCGGCAATCCGGCGGGCCTGACCGACCGTCAACTCCAGGTGGTGCGGCTCCTGATGGCGGGACTGACCAACGCGGAGATCGCCGGGCGCCTCGTCCTCTCGGTCCGCACGGTCGACAACCATGTCCGCGCGATCCTGGAGAAGCTCGACGCGCCCACCCGGCGCCGGGCCGCCCAGCGGGCTGTGGAGATCGGGCTCACGGCGGCCGGCGAAATGTAGGTACCCACCCGGCCCGAGGTGGGTGTCGTCCACGCATGCCCGACCGAGCGCAACGCCCGTAGAACGGAGCGGACGACACCCACTCGACACGGGGGATCGCATGACCAGCACACCCGCACAGGCCGCGCGCCGCGAACTGACCGGATTCCGGGGGACGTTGACCGGACCCGAGGACTCCGGGTACGAGGAGGCCCGCGCCGTCTACAACGCGATGATCGAACGACGTCCCGCGCTCGTCGCGCGCTGCGCAAGCGCGGCCGATGTGGCGAAGGTGATCGCCTTCGCCCGCCGCCACGAACTTCCGCTCGCGGTGCGCGGCGGCGGCCACCACGGCGCCGGACTCGGCACCTGCGAGGCCGGCGTGGTCGCCGACCTGGCGCCCATCAACTCCGTCGAGGTCGACGCGGCCGCCCGCACCGTGACGGTCGGCGGCGGCGCCACCTGGGGCCAGGTCGACACGGTGACGCACGAGCACGGCCTGGCCACGCCCAGCGGCATCATCTCCACCACCGGCGTAGGCGGCCTCACGCTCGGCGGCGGCCTCGGCCACCTCACCCGGGGCTACGGACTGACCGTCGACAACATCGTGGCGGCGGAGGTCGTCCTCGCCGACGGCACTCCGGTGCGCGCGGACGCCGACACCAACACGGACCTGTTCTGGGCGATCCGGGGCGGCGGCGGCAACTTCGGCGTCGTCACGTCCTTCACGTTCCGACTGCACGAGGTGGGCACGGTGGTGGCAGGGCCGACGTTCTGGCCGGCCGAGCAGAGCGCCGAAGTCCTCGCTGCCTACCGGGAGTTCCTGCCCTCCGCACCCCGCGACGTCAACGGCTTCTTCCTGTTCGGGTCGGTGCCGCCGGCGCCGCCGTTCCCCGAGGAGCTGCACATGCGGAAGGTGTGCGGGGTCGTGTGGTGTCACACGTCCGGGGACCCGGAGGCGGCCGACCGCGCCATGGCACCGCTCCTCGGCGAACTGCCCGCGCCGCTGCTGCACGCGGTCGCGCCGATGCCGCACCCCACGATGCAGTCGATGTTCGACGGCCTGTACCCGCCGGGCGACCAGTGGTACTGGCGCGCCGACTTCGTCCGCGAGATCCCCGACGAGGCCGTGGAGCTGCACGCGAAGTTCGGGCCCGACACGCCGTCCATGCAGTCGACGATGCACCTGTATCCGATCGACGGTGCCGCGCACGACGTCGGACCGTCCGACACCGCGTTCAGCTACCGGGACGCGCGCTGGGCGAGCGTGTTCGCGGGCGTCGACCCGGACCCGGCCAACGCGGATCTGCTGCGTCGCTGGACGGTCGACTACTTCGAGGCCCTCCACCCGTACTCGGCGGGCGGCGCCTACGTGAACATGATGATGGACGAGGGGCAGGAGCGGGTGCGGGCGAGCTACCGCGGCAACTACGCCCGACTGGCCCGCGTCAAGGCGGCCCTCGACCCGGACAACGTGTTCCGGGGCAACCAGAACATCCAGCCGGACCCGGCCGCGCAGGACAACGTCCGACCCTAAGGTCTGGATCAGGCCGGACCCCGCGAGCCCGGCCTGATCCGAACGACAGGCCCTGGGACCCTCACGACGCGCCGCCCGGCCTGCGGAAACGTAGCGTGGTCGCATGTGCTGGAGTGCGACGGCCGATCTGGTGGCGGGTGGCGCGATCGCCGCGGTGGGCGTGGGGTGCGTGTCGCGAGCGGCGCGCACCCGGCCGCGGGCCCTGCCGCTCGCGGCGCTGCCGCTGCTGCTCGGGGCGCACCAGATCATCGAGGCGGTGATCTGGAACGACGGCGGTGGCAGCGGCCCCGCCGTCCTCGCGTGGGCGGTGATCGCGCTGCCGCTGCTGCCGCTGTGGGTGCCGGCGGGCGTGTGGTGCGTGGTGGCGCCGGGCGCCCGCCGACGGCTGCTCGTGCCGCTCGCGGCGGGCGTCGTGACGGCGGGAGTGCTCGTGTACGTCCTGGCGACGAGCACGGTGACCGCCGAGGTCCGCGGCCACACCATGGGCTATGCGGTCGGCCTGCCGGGTTCCGGGTGGCTGCTGGCGGGCTATCTGCTGGCGACGATCGGCTCGCTGCTGCTGTCGGGCGAGCGGGGTCTGGTCCAGCTCGGTGTGCTGGCGGCGGTCGCCGCGGCCGTGTGCGCGGCGCTGTGGCGCTGGGAGTTCATGTCCACGTGGTGCGCAGGCGCCGCGCTCTGTTCGGTGGTGCTCTACCGGTGGCTACGCCCTGCGGCACGGCCTTGACCATGCCGGAGGGGCTGGGTTTCGGTCCAGCCCCCGCGGGCGGTGTGGCGCCGTCGTCAGTCGGTGATCGTCACACAGGGCAGGCCGACACTCTCGTCGCCTCGGAAGCCCTCGGCACACAGCCGGGTGCCGGCCGGGAAGTGCCGCTGCGGGTAGGCCTGGTCGCGGTAGGTGCGGAAGGCGTCGACGTCCTCGACCTTCGTGTTGGCGCTCCAGCCGTTCGTGGTCCACACACGGGCGGAGATGCGGTGCGGCTGGTTGGTGTTCACGACCGACACCTCGACGCGGCCCAGGTACGTCCCACTGTCGTAGGTCTCGATGCACACCGCGTTGTTGCACCACTTGCCGTCCGCGGCGGCCGGCTGCCCGGCGGCGATGACGCAGCCGAGCGCGGCGACGGCCGCGGCGACCGAGGCGAAGGTCTTCTTGAAGGCGGCCCGCATGATGTCCCGCATGGGTGACTCCCTGTGTCTCGTACGACGTGGTGCGCGGAGCCCTGCGCCCGCGCTTCGCGCACATCAACGTCGTACGCGACCAGGGGTTACGTCTCCTGCGGCCGGACGGTGAGTGCCCCGTCGCCCGCCTCGACCCGGATCCGGCCGCCCGCCGCGATCTCGCCGTCGAGCAGCATCCGGGAGAGCCGGTTGTCGACCTCGCGCTGGATGGTGCGGCGCAGCGGGCGGGCCCCGTACTCGGGTTGGTGGCCGCGCCGGGCCAGCCACTCGACGGCTTCGGGGGCGAACTCGATGGTGATGTCCTGGGCGTGCAGGCGGCGCCGGGTCTCGTCGAGGAGGAGGTCGGTGATGCGGGCCAGCTGTTCGGTGCTGAGCCGCCGGAAGATCACGATCTCGTCGACGCGGTTCAGGAACTCCGGGCGGAAGTGCTCCCGCAGCGGGCGCAGGACCTGGTCGCGGCGTGCGGTCTCGTCGGCTTCGGAGCCGTCGACGCGGAAGCCCAGGGCGGCGCCGCGTCCGGCGATGGCCTCCGAGCCGAGGTTGCTGGTCATCACGATGACCGTGTTGGTGAAGTTCACCGTGCGGCCCTGCGCGTCGGTGAGGCGGCCGTCGTCGAGGACCTGGAGCAGCGTGTTGAAGACGTCGGGGTGTGCCTTCTCCACTTCGTCGAGCAGGATCAGCGAGTACGGGTGCCGGCGCACGGCCTCGGTGAGCTGCCCGGCCTCCTCGTGGCCGACGTATCCGGGCGGCGCGCCCACCAGGCGGGAGACGGTGTGGCGCTCCTGGAACTCGCTCATGTCGAGCCGGACCATGCGTTCCTGGCTGCCGAAGAGTGCCTCGGCGAGGGCGCGGGCCAGTTCGGTCTTGCCGACGCCGGTGGGGCCGAGGAAGAGGAAGCTGCCGATGGGCCGGTCGGGGCTGGCGAGCCCGGCGCGGGACCGCAGGACGGCTTCGGAGACGGCGGTGACGGCCTCGTCCTGGCCGATGACCCGCTCGTGCAGATGCTGTTCGAGGCCGAGGAGGCGTTCCTTCTCCTCCTTGGTGAGGCTGCTGACGGGGATGCCGGTCTGCCGGGACACGATCTCGGCGATGTCCTCCGCGGACACCTCGACGATGTGCCCGTCGCCGGGGTCGGGATCGCGGGCTCCTTCGATCCGAGTGGTCAACTCGCCGATGCGGTCGCGCAGTTCGGTGGCCCGCTCGTACTGTTCGGCGGCCACTGCCTCGTCCTTGTCGCGGCTGAGGTCGTCGACCTGGCGTTCCAGGGCGCGTACATCGGTGGGCTTGGTGCGGTCGCGCAGCCGCACGCGGGCGCCCGCCTGGTCCATCAGGTCGATGGCCTTGTCCGGCAGGAAGCGGTCGGTGAGGTAGCGGCCGGAGAGGTCGACGGCGGCGAGCAACGCCTCGTCGGAGTACCGGACTTGATGGTGCGCCTCGTAGCGGTCGCGCAGTCCGCGCAGGATCTCCACGGCGTCCGCCGTCGACGGTTCGGGCACCAGGATCGGCTGGAAGCGGCGGGCGAGCGCGGCGTCCTTCTCGATATGCCGCCGGTACTCCTCCAGGGTGGTGGCGCCGATGACATGCAACTCGCCGCGCGCCAGGGCGGGTTTGAGCATGTTGCCCGCGTCCATCGAACCACCTTCGGATCCGCCGCTCGCGCCCGCACCGACGACGGTGTGCAACTCGTCGATGAACACGATGAGTTCGTCCGGGTGGGCACGCACCTCGTCGATGATGCCGTTCAGGCGTTCCTCGAAGTCGCCGCGGTAGCGGGTGCCCGCGACGACGCCGGACAGGTCGAGCGAGACGAGGCGGCGCCCGCAGAGCGTCTCCGGTACGTCGCCGTCGGCGATGCGCTGGGCGAGGCCTTCGACGATCGCGGTCTTGCCGACGCCCGCGTCACCGATGAGTACGGGGTTGTTCTTGCCCCTGCGGGAGAGCACCTCGACGGTCTGCTCGATCTCCTCGTCACGGCCGATGACCGGGTCGAGGCGGCCCTGGCGGGCCCGGTCGGTGAGGTCCTCGCCGAACCGGTCCAGGTGGGGGGTGGGCGCCGTGCTCCACGCCTGCTGGCCGCCGGACCGGGTTTCGGCGGATCCGGGAGGCGGGGTCTGCGGCGCTGGGTCCGGGGTGAAGCGGGCCTGGTTGAGAAGGTGTCCTGCCGCCGAGTCGGGGTTGGCGGCGAGCGCGAACACGATGTGGTCGGGGCCGATGTAGGCGACGCCCGACTCCCGCGCGATCACATGTGCGTCGAGCAGGGCCCGCTTGACCGCGGGGGTCACGGAGAGGGACTGCGGCGTGCGGCTCGGCTCACCGCCGCCCGCGTGCCGGTCGATCTCCTCCGCCAGCCGGTCGGAGTCGGCGCCGGCCCGCGTCACGAGGCCGCGGGTGGGTTCGAGGGAGAGCGCCGCCCACAGCAGGTGCCCGGTGTCGAGGTCGCCCCGGCCGTGCTCGGTGGCGTAGTTCGCGGCCGTGGCAACGAGGTGGCGGGCGGGGCCGCTCATCAGCCTGCCGATGTCGATCTGCCGTCGGCCACCGCCGAGGAACCGCGAGAAGAAGTCGCCGAAGGGGTCCTGTCCGTAGCCGTCGGACCCGGTGAATCCGCTGCTCATGCCCATCCGTCCCGGCGCGCGCCGTCCGCGTGCGACAGCGCTGCCTCGTCGACGTCCGTCCGGGGTGCGCGTTGCCCGCTGCGGCGTGGATAAACGTGGTGAGCCGTACGGGACGTCGGCGTCAGGCGAAGCTGCGGCGGTACGTCTGGGGGCTGACGCCGGTGGTGCGCTTGAAGCGGTCGCGGAACGCGGTGGGCGAGCCGAAGCCGACCTGCGCGGCGATCCGCTCCACGGGGTGCGGTGTCGTCTCCAGCAGATGCTGGGCCTGGCGGATCCGGGCGCGGTGCAGCCACTGCAACGGCGTGCTGCCGGTCTGTTCGCGGAAGCGGCGCATGAGGGTGCGGGTGCTGACACCCGCGTGCGCGGCGATGTCGGCGAGGCCGAGGTCGCGCTCCAGGTTCTCCTGAAGCCAGGTGAGAAGCGGCTCGAAGGTCGAGCCCTGTGGCGTCGGGGCGTGGTCGTGCACGATGAACTGGGCCTGGCCGCCCTCGCGTTCGAGCGGCATGACGGAGAGCCGTGCCGCGTCGGCGGCGACCGCGGAGCCGTAGTCGCGGCGGATCATGTGCAGGCACAGGTCGAGCCCGGCGGCCGCGCCGGCCGAGGTGAGGATCTGGCCGTTGTCGACGTAGAGGACGTCGGGGTCGACGTCGATCTCCGGGTGGCTCGCGGCGAGCAGGTCGGCGCCGATCCAGTGGGTGGTGGCGCGCAGTCCGTCGAGGAGGCCCGTCGCGGCCAGGGGGAAGGTGCCCGAGCAGATCGAGGCGATCCGGGTGCCGTCGGCGGCGGCCGCCCGCAGCGCGTCGCGGACGGCGGGGGCGAGCGGAGCGGTGGGGTCGGCGGTGCCGGGCACGATGACCGTGTCCGCACCCTTGAGCCCGTCGAGACCGCGGGGCGCGCGGATCGTGAACGTACCGGCGTCGACCTCTTCCCGCTCCGCGCACACCCGCACCTGGTAGCCGGGACGGCCGTCGGGCAGCCGGGTGCGGCCGAAGACCTCGATGGGCGTGGCCAGGTCGAAGGGGATCACCTGGTCGGGGGCGAGGACGGCGATGGTGTGCATGGCGGGAATATAGCTGAGCCCCGAGATCTCGCCACCGTATCCAACAGGTGGCTGGACGCTTGATGGCCATTGGTAGCCACGTCATAGGTCGTGGCGGTATCCCGTTGACAGTCGTCACTATTGCCACTGGGAGACCGGTCCGCACCGGAATAGCGTCGACGGAGATCCCGGCCGGACCGGGCGCGTGACCTGCGAAGGACCCCTCCCCCATGCACATCCAGATCGTCCTCTTCGACGGCTTCGACCCACTCGATGTCGTCGCCCCCTTCGAGGTGCTGCACGCCGGCGCCGCCGCGTCCGGCGGCGCCTTCGACGTGGAGCTGGTCTCCGCCGAAGGGCCGCGCGAGGTGGTCGGCGGGACCGGCGGGCTCGCGCTGCGCGCCACCGCCGCGCTCGATCCCGCGCGGGCGGACATCGTGGTGGTGCCCGGCGCGTCCGGTCCTGTCGGGGACCCCGGCGGGACGCCGGACGAGGGCGCGGCGGAGGCGACGATCCCGGTGCTGCTCGGCCGCACGCTCGCCACGGAGCTGCCCGCCCTGCTCGGCGCGGCCATGGCCGACCCCACGACGACGGTCGCGACCGTCTGCGGCGGCTCGCTCGTCCTGGCCCTTGCCGGGCTCATCGAGGGACGCCCCGCCACCAGCCACCACCTGGGACTCGACCTCCTCGAAGCCACTGGCGCCCGCCCGGTGCGGGCCCGCGTCGTGGACGACGGCGATCTCGTCACGGGCGCCGGGGTCACCTCCGGGCTCGATCTCGGCCTGCATCTGCTGGAGCGGGAGGTGGGGCCGCAAATCGCGCACGCCGTCGAGGAGTTGTTCGCGTACGAGCGTCGCGGCACGGTCTGGCGGGCGCAAGGCCCTGCGCCCGCGGTCTTCTGAACCGCCCCCTTGGAAACGGGAAGACCCTTGGAAACATGAAGAGAGGAAGCAGCACCGCATGACCGTCGAAGGCACCTGGGACCTGTCCATCTCGACCCCCATCGGCACGATCGCCGCCGTCGTCGAACTCCGCAGGGCGGACGGGGCGCTCACCGGCACCGCGCACGGCGCGGGCGAGGACGTCCCGCTGCGTGAGCTGGAGTTGTCCGGCGACGACCGGCTCACGTGGAAGCAGTCGGTCACCAGGCCGATGCGCCTGAACCTGAGCTTCGCCGTCGCCGTCGACGGCGACACCCTGAGCGGTACGTCGCGTGCCGGGCGGCTCCCGGCGTCGAAGGTGACCGGCAGTCGGCGCCCCGAGCGGGCGGGCGCGGGCCGCTGACCATGACGAAATTCCTGCTCATCCTGCACGTCCTCGCCGCCGTGCTGACCGTAGGGCCGGTCACCGTCGCCGCGAGCATGTTCCCCAACTCGCTGCGCGGTGCGCTCGGTTCACCGGGGGGCGCCGAGGCGCTCGCGACACTGCGCACCCTGCATCGCATCTGCCGTGCCTACGCGGGCATCGGCATCGCCGTGCCGCTCTTCGGGTTCGCGACCGCGAGCAGCCTCGGGGTGCTCGGCAGCCCATGGCTCATCGTCTCGATCGTGCTGACGACGGCGGCCGCCGCGGTCCTGGCCGTGTTCATCCTGCCCGCGCAGGAGGCGGCGCTCGACGCGGTGCGGGAGCCGGAGCCTCCCGCGCTCCCCCGGACGGCCGGCCAACTGGCCATGCTGACAGGCGTGTTCAATCTACTGTGGGCCACGGTGACCGTGCTGATGATCGTCCGGCCGGGTTCCACGACCAGTTCCTGACGGGGACGTTGAACGGACGACGAACAGTGGGCGAAGCTCGGCGCCGGAGCCCGCCGCCCGGGTCGGCGGGACCGTACCGTCCCCGCATGGGATGGCTCGAGATCGCCCTCACCACCGCTGGGCTGCTGATCGGCGTGGTCTCCGTGGCCACGCCGTTCGCGGCCGACCGCAGGGCGCGGCGCAGCAAGCGGGTCGGGTTCCGCAAGCAGATGGACATCGCGATAGGGCACAACGGACCGGCCGGCGAGGGCGATCCGCGCTTCGGGCTCTTCAACGACCTGCCCGGGATGCGCGACGCGACACTGGTGCTGCTGCGTATCGAGAACGACGGCTCGCGGCACGTCGAGGCGTCCGACTACATCGATGCGAACCACGGGCTCACCGCCGAGTTCCCCGGCCGCAGCATCCAGGCGCTCGATGTCACGCTGACCGATGAACACGCCAGCCTGTGGAGCCACTTCGAGGACGAGCCGGGCCTGGTCGTCGCGGCGCCCGGCACGCTGCGCATCCCCAAGGTCCCGCTGAAGCCGGGCGCGTACTACAAGATCCTGGTGCTGCTCACGGGCGGCAGCGAAGGGGACAAGGTCACCGTCACCGGTGACATCAAGGACGGCAAGCTGCACGAGAACCACAGCCTCACGCCGGACGAGAAGCCACCGGTGTTCAGCAGCCGGGCCCGCTGGACCACGGTCACGCTCGGCGTCGCCCTGATCGCGGCGGCGACCCTGCCGCTGCTCACACCGTCACCACTGCCGGACGACTGCGAGTCGGGCAGGCTCCGGCTGACCGGGTCCACGGCGTTCGCCCCGGTGATGCGGGAGCTGGCACAGAAGTACCGCGACCATTGCGGGGGCGAGCCGCGGATCACGGTCGCCGCGCGCGGCAGCCGCACCGGAGTGCGCGAACTCGCCCTGTCCGGCGAGGAGTCGGGCAGCACGGCGGGCCGCATAGCGTTCTCCGACGGGCCCCGCCCTGCCAGTTACACCCGGCTCAGCGAGAGCCGTATCGCGGTGTCCCTGTTCACGCTCGTCGCGCACGACGGCGTCCGCCTGACGAACCTGTCCGTGGCCGATGCCCGGCGCGTCTACCGGGGCGAGATCCGCAACTGGTCCCGGCTGGGCGGCCCCGATCTGCCGGTCGTCCTGGTCAGCCGCACCTCCGGCTCGGGCACCCGGTCCGCGCTCACGGCGCGGGTGCTCGCGGGCGCGGACGAGCCGCCCGCCTCCTCGGACGACTGCGTCAACCGCACGTCCCGTACCGGCGCCCGCGTGCTGCGCTGCGAGCTGGACTCCACGGAGCAGGTCCTCGACACCGTGGCCCATACGCCCGGCGCCCTCGGCTACAGCGAGCTGCGCGCCGCGTCGCCGCCGGACGCGCCGAAGGGCCTGCACCGACTCACCCTCGACGGCCACACCCCGGACCCGGACCGGCTCGACGCGGGCGGCTATCCGTACCGCGAGATCGAGTACGCGTACACCTACGGTCGCCCGCCGGCCGACTCGCTGGCCTCCAGTTTCCTCTCGTACGCCGTCGACAACGGCACGGGCAAGGGAGTCGTCGCGACGCACGGTCACCTTCCGTGCGGGACGCCGGTGGGACTGCGGGTGTGTGGCAAGGACGACTGACCCGTACGACACCTCGCGGACGACACCTCGCGAAGGACGCCTCACGGGCGACGCCTCGCGGACGACACCGACACCCCGCAGAACGTACAATTTATGCGTATTTCGGACGTGCCGTGCGTCCGGGGATGCGAGGTGACGTGATGGCCGGACCGACCCCGACCCGGCTGCACCGGGCCGCGCGGGCGCCCGTCGCCGCGGCGTTCGTGTGCGCGAGCCTGTTCTCCGCGGGACCCGCCCTCGCCGACGACAGCGACGCCAAGGACAAGAGCGCGCAGGAGCTCGCGGACGCGGCGAAGAAGGAACTCCTGGACGCGAAGTCCCTGCATCTGACGATGCGGAACAGCGCGGACGACCGCGACGCCCGCACCCCGGCACTCATCGATCTGCGTCTCGACGAGGACGGAAACTGCACGGGCGAGCTGCACATGGGCACCGGCGGGGCCAAGGGCGGCAGCGTCGACCTCGTGAAGCGCGGCGACGAGGTGTGGATCAAGCCGGACGCCACGTTCTGGAAGACCCAACTCCCAGGAAGAAGCGGCGAGTTGGCCGCCGACCTGATCGGCGACCGCTATGTGCACGGCACCACCGACGACCCGATGCTCGACGGACTGTCCGGCACCTGCGACCTCGACTCGTTCCGCGAGCGCCTCAAGGACGGCTCGGACCGTGCCACCAAGGACGAGCTCACGAAGGGCGACCAGAAGAAGGTCGCGGGCACCGAGGTCGTGCCGCTGACCTCCAGTAACAGCGGTGACAGCAAGGAGCACATCACCCTCTACGTCACCGCCGACGAGCCGCACCGGCTGGTGCGCGCCACCGAGAAGGGTTCCGACGAGTCCTTGTCGATGACACTGACCGACTACGGCAAGGCGGTCCCGAAGAAGACACCGTCCGCGGACGACTCGATCGATGTCTCGGACCTGCGCAACACCGAGCCGTCACAGGCGCCGCACGCCGCCTGAACCCCCGTAGCCGTCAAGTCCCCTTCGGGTAGCGGACGAAGAGGATCCCCTGGACGTCGCCGTCCGGCGCGCCGTAGATGTGCGGGGCGTCCGCCGCCCAGTGGGCGTGGCCGCCGGGCCCTGCCGTCGTGGGTGCGTCCGGCGGGCCGACGACGGCCGTCCCCGAGAGCACCATCAGGCTCTCCGTGGTGCGCGGGACATGCGCCGCGGACTCCTGGGTCGCACCCTCGGCGATGGTGACACGGAAGACATCGGTGGCCGCGTCCTCGTCCTCGTACCGTTCGATCAGCACCGCGGTGACCGCGCTCCCGGAGACACCGGCGGCGCCCGCGCCCACGCTTCGCGGCGGGTCGTCGAGGACGGCGCTGAGCGGGCGGCCGAGCACGGTGGTCAGGGCATAGAGGGTTTCGAGGGTGGGGTTGCGGCGACCGGCCTCGAGCTCGGAGAGCGTGCCCTTGCCGACGCCCGAGCGGCGCGCGAGTTCGGACAGCGACAGGCCGCTGTCCACGCGCAGTTGCTTCAGCCTGCGCCCCACTTCGTCACCAAGCCCCATCGCCCGGCCCCCTCCCGCGCCAGTCGGCGCGTGTTGACGTGTCGCCATCCGCGTCCTTAGTGTTCCACAAACAGAACGTTCCGTTCATGGAACGCTTCATGGAACGCTTCATGGAACGCCAAGCGCGCTCCCACCATCCTGCCCTCCCCTGCCCACGGAAGTGACACCCGCATGTCCTCGCTCGCCCGCATCCGCGCCCTCGCACCACCCTCGGCCGTGGTGGCGGGGCTCATCGCGACCACCGTCGGTGTCACCAGCGCGGCCGCCATCGTGTTCACCGCGGCGCGGACCGCGGGGGCGGACGCGCGGGAGGTGTCCTCGTGGATGCTGGCGCTCGGCGTGGGCATCGCCGTGACCACCGTGGGCCTGTCGCTGCGCAGCAAGGCGCCCGTGCTCACCTCCTGGTCGACGCCGGGGGCCGCGCTCCTCGCCACGAGCCTGAGCGGGGTGTCCATGGAGAAGGCTGTGGGCGCGTTCGTGTTCAGTGCCGTACTGACCGTGGTGAGCGGTCTGACGGGGTGGTTCGCGCGGCTCATGGACCGGATACCGGTGCCGCTCGCCTCCGCGCTGCTCGCGGGGGTGCTCCTGAACTTCGGGACGGGGCTCTTCTCGCAGATGGGCGGGCACTTCGGGATCGCGTTCCCGGTGTTCGCGCTGTATCTGCTCGCCCGTCGGCTGCTGCCGCGCTACGCCGTGGTGGTCGCGCTCGCCGGTGGCGTCGTGGCCTCCGTGATCGCCGGTGGCTGGCACCTGGAACGGGTTCAACTGTCGCTCGCGCAGCCGGTGTTCACGGCTCCCGAGTTCGACTGGAAGGTGCTCGTCAGCGTCGGTGTGCCGCTGTTCGTGGTCACGATGGCCTCGCAGAATCTGCCGGGTGTCGCCGTACTGCGCACGTCCGGGTACGAGGTGCCGATCTCGCCCGTCCTGACCTGGACCGGTGTCGCGCAGGCGGTGCTCGCCCCGTTCGGCGCCTTCGGCCTCAACCTCGCGGCGCTGACCGCCGCTATCTGCACCGGGGATGAGGCGCACCCCGACCGGAAGCGGCGTTACCTCGCGGCCGTGTGGGCGGGTGTCTTCTACCTGTGCGTCGGCCTGCTCGGCGCGACCGTGGCCTCGCTGCTCGGCGCGATGCCGCACGCGCTGGTCCTGGCGGTCGCCGGGGTGGGCATGCTCGCCACGATCGAGTCCGCCCTGGCCGGTGCGCTGTCGGATCCCCGGTCCAGGGAAGCGGCCGTCGTCACCTTCCTCGCGACGGCCTCCGGCGTGACACTGCTGGGCATCGGGTCCGCGTTCTGGGGCCTGCTCGCGGGCGTGCTCACCACGGTCGTCGCGTCGGTGGCACGGCGCCGCCCCACCCCGTCGGCGCCCGCCGCCGAGCCGGTCACGGCATCGTCGCGCACACCCGAGCGAACCTCCGTGTGACCTCCGACCACGCCGCGACGGCCACACCCTCGTCTGCCACCGCCGCGGCGTGCAGCCGGTCCCGGTCGAAGCCCTGCCGGGCCGGCGGAACCGGGTCCCACACCGCGATCCGCGCGGCCTCGGCCTCCGGGTGGAACTGGACGCCCCAGGCCCGCTCCCCCACCCGGAACGCCTGGTGCGGGCAGTCCTCGGTGGACGCCAGCCAGGCGGCGCCCGGCGGCAGTTCAGTGATCTGGTCGACGTGCCGCTCGATCGCCGGAACCGTCGCGCCGAGCCCGTGCAGCAGCGGGTCATCCGCGGCCTCGGGTCGCATCCGTATCCGGGTGCTTCCGTACTCGGGCCGCCCGTGATTCCCCCGCACACGGCCGCCCGCGACGTGTGCGAGCAGCTGGCCGCCGAGGCAGATCCCGAGGACGGGCGTGCCACGGTCGAGGCCCTCCGCGACGAGGCGGCGGGTGGCGGGCAGCCAGGGCGCGCGTTCGTCGTCGTCCGGCAGGAATCCGCCGCCCAGCACCAGCAGGGGCCTGCCGTCGAGCGTCCCGGGCATCTCCGCACCCTCGTACGGGCGCAGCACCTCGAGCGCGAGGCCCGCCTCGCACAGCCAGTCGCCGACCCGCCCGGGGCCGCCGCTCTTGGTGTTCTGCACGACCAGGACGGGATCAACTGCCTTGGTACTCATCCGTGTTCGCCTCGTTCCATACGTTGACGGGGGTCGAGCCCCGCGTTGATCACCGCAGCAGACCAGCGCGCGGCGTACCACGTCAACGGCCCCGCGGTCGTCCTACGCTGAGGGTCATGTCTGCACTCGAAGCCGCCGCGACCCGCTTCACCGGCCGTCCGGCCACCGCCCAGCGCCGCCTCTCGTCCCACCTCGCCGAGGTCACCCTCGACGACGGGCGCGTGGTGATGGTGAAGCAGGCCGACGACCCGGCGGCAACGCGCGCGGAGGCGGCCGGGCTCCGATGGCTCGCGGCGGCCGGCGCGGTGGCGGTGCCCACGGTGCACGGCTACGACGAGCGGTGCCTCGTCGTCGACCGGGTCACGCAGGGGCGGCCGAGCGCGGGCGCGGCAGTGCGGTTCGGTGCGGACCTGGCGCGGCTGCACGGAGCCGGAGCCACGGCGTTCGGCGCGGCGCCGCCCGAAGGGCCGACGGAGGCGTACATCGGGCTCGCCCCCATGCGCAATGTGCCGGGCGACGACTGGCCGCGCTGGTACGCCGCCCACCGGGTGCTCCCCTACCTGCGCGAAGCCGTCGACGCCGGAACCGTCTCCCCCGCCGAGGCGAAGCCGATCGAGCGGGTCTGCGAGCGGCTGCCCGAACTCGCGGGCCCCACCGAGCCGCCCGCCCGGCTGCACGGCGACCTGTGGAACGGGAACCTGTTGTGGGGCGCCGACGGCGCGGCCAGGCTCATCGACCCGGCCGCGCACGGCGGGCACCGCGAGACCGATCTGGCGATGCTGCACCTGTTCGGCGCGCCGCACCTGGACCGGATCCTCGACGGCTACCAGCAGGCCGCGCCGCTCGCCGACGGCTGGCGCGACCGCGTCCCGCTGCACCAACTCTTCCCGCTCCTGGTGCACACGGTGCTGTTCGGCCGCGGCTACGCCGAGCAGGCGGTGGCCGCGGCCCGCTCCCAACCTCGGTAGCCGCGGGGTCAGACAGGACCTACGCCGTCGCGAACCGCGTGAGCACCGCCTCCGGGCGCACGCCGGGCAGCGCGGCCCGGAACGTCCGGTAGTAGCCGAGCTCCTCCTTGCTGCGCAGCTCGGGCGCCCCGTCCTCGGCGGTCGCCGCCGCGAACTCCGCGTCCGTGATGCGGCTGTCCCACAGCGGGCTCAGGACGCCCTCCGCGCCGCTGCCCGTGCCGAACTGCTCCTTGCGCCGCCACAGCAGGTGCTCCGGGAGCCAGCCCGCGAAGGCGCGGCGCAGGTGCCCCTTCTCCATGCCGTCGTCCTCAAGTCCCTTGACGGGCGCGGGCAGTGACATGGCGTGCGCGATGACGTCCCGGTCGAGGAACGGCACCCGCGCCTCCAGACCGTGTGCCATGGTGACGCGGTCGCAGCGCTGGAGATTGAGGCCGTGCAACGCGCCTATGGTGCGGCGCAGTTCGGCGTCCAGCTCGTCGGGGGCGGCGTGCCGCTCGTGGTAGTAGCCGTATCCGGCGAAGAGTTCGTCGGCGCCCTCACCGGTGAGCACGGCCTTGACGTGTTGGGAGGCGAGTTCGGACAGGAACCAGTTCGGGACGGCGCTGCGGATGAGGCTGGCGTCGAAGGACTCCACGCACCCGACCACCTCGTCGAGCACCCGCGCCGCGGCCTCGGCGTCGAGCACCGCCTCGTGGTGCTCGGTGCCCAGGAACGCGGCGGCGTCCCGCGCGGCGAGCAGGTCCGGGGAGTCCTCCGTGCCGACGGCGAAGGTCTTGAGGCGGCGGCCCTGGCGGGCGTACTCGTCGGCGGCGACCGCGGCGACGAGGCTGGAGTCGAGCCCGCCGGAGAGGAACACGCCGACCTCGACGTCCGCCATCAGATGCCGGCGGATGGAGTCGGCGACGGCCTCGAAGGTGGCCTTCTCGACGACCTGCTCGGACACCCCGCCCCAGGCAGCGGCCACGTCGGGAACCGGCTCCGCGAAGCGGCGCAGGCCGTCCTCGGGCGTCCACCAGCAGCCGGGCGGGAAGATCTCCGCGTTCGGCTGGACGTCGGGGTGGAACGCGCGCAGTTCGGAGGCGAAGTGCACGGCGGTGTCGGTGCGCGCCCAGTACAGGGGCTTGATGCCGATGGCGTCGCGGGCGGCGACGAAGCGGCCGCCGGGCGTGGCCGCGCACAGCGCCCACATGCCGCGCAGCCGGAGCAGGCCCTCGGGCCCGTCCGTGCGCAGCACGGCGAGCGCCGCCGCCGAGTCGGAGGAGGAGCCGAAGGCCTCGGTGGGCAGCTCCTCGCGCAGTTCCTGGTGGTTGTAGATCTCGCCGTTGCACACGAGCGACCAGTCGTCGTCGCCGTCTGTGCCGCCGAGGGGCTGGTGTCCGCCGTCGAGGTCGACGATGGAGAGGCGGCGGTGGCCGAGCCAGGTGTGGCCGCCGACCGTTCGGCTCCCGCTGTCGTCGGGCCCGCGGTGGGCGAGCCGGTCGAGCATTCCCTGTGCCGCCTCGTCGGCGCACTCGGTGTCGAGACTGTCGAGACTTCCGTGATGACTGTGAAGGCTTGCGATTCCGCACATGTGGATCGACCATAGGGCGGTCCGTGCGAATGGAACAATGCGAGTTGCTCTATACGCACGCCGCTGTGGCACGCTTGCGTCATGGCAGCGGAAAACCTGAGCAGCGTGCACCGCGCGCTGGACGTGCTGCGCGCTCTCGCGCAGGGCCCGATGGGCGTACAGGAAGTGGCCCAGGCGGTGGGCCGGGAGAAGACGCAGGTGTCACGGACCCTGAAGGTCCTGGCGCAGGAGGGATTCCTGGAGCGGGACCCGCGCACGCTGCGCTATCGCGTCGGCTGGCAGCTGCTCGCGCTGGCCTCCTCGGCGGGCGAGGAGCGACTGTACGGGGAAGCGCCGCCGGTACTGCGGGATCTGGTGCACCGCGTCGGGGAGCCGGCGTATCTGACGGTGCTGTCCGGGCACGGCGTGGTGACGGTGCTCACCGAGCGCACCTCCCGCGGCCTGCAGGCGCACGAGTGGATCGGCCGCACCTCGCCCCTGAACTGCACGTCCACGGGCCGCGCCCTGCTGTTCGGGCTGCCCGACGACCAGGTGGCGGCGCTTCTGACGACCGAGAACGGGGCGCCGCTGCCCGGCACGGACGCGGCACCCCGCGACGTACCGGCCGTCCTGGAGCGGCTGCGGGCGGAGCGGGCGCGCGGCTTCTCGGTGGCCGCGGAGGAGATGGAGCCGGGCCTGACCGCGGTCGCCGTGCCGGTGCACGACCACCGGGGCGACGTGGTGGCGGCCGTCAATGTGTCGGCGCCCGTGTTCCGACTGCCGCCGGAGGCGCTGCCCGCGGTCGCGGAGGCGGTGATCGCGGCGGCGCACCAGCTGTCGGCCCGACTCAATGGCGCGCCGCCGTCCGCGTGACTCAGGAAATCCGTAAGCCGGAAATCCGTATGCAGTAGATCCGTGTTCAGGAGATCCGGGCTCAGGAGATCCGGGCTCAGGAGATCCGGGCTCAGGAGATCCGGGCGACGCCCGAGTAGATGCCGCTCGGCTCGGGCGCGGGGGCGGGCTCGTCGCGGAACCACTCCGTGGCGGTCACCAGACCCGGCTCCACGAGGTCGAGCCCCTTGAAGAACCGCGCCACCCCGTCGCGGGTGCGGAAGCCCAGCTGGATCCCGGCCTTCGTGTACTGGGCCACGACCTTCTCGACCAGCTCGGGGAAGATGTCGCTGGAGGCGTTGGACAGCACCAGGTGACTGCCGGGCGGCAGCTCGGACACCAGCCGGGAGACGATGCCGTACGCCTCCTCGTCGTCCGGCACGAAGTGCATCAGCGCGATCAGCGACAGGGCGATCGGCCGGTCGAAGTCCAGGACGGTGCGGGCGTGTTCGAGGATGGCGTCCGGTTCGCGGACATCGCCCTCGATGTAGTCGGTGGCTCCCTCGGGGCTGCTGACGAGCAGCGCCTGCGCGTGCCGCAGCACGATGGGGTCGTTGTCGGTGTAGACGACCTTGGCCGAAGGAACGATCCGCTGCACGATCTGGTGCAGATTCGGCGCGGTCGGGATGCCGGTGCCGATGTCCAGGTACTGGTCGACGCCCTGCCCGGCGAGCCAGGCGGCGGCCCGGTGCATGAACTCCCGGTTCTGCCGCGCCGCGTCCCGCGCCTCGGGCGGCAGCTTCTCGCCGACGGCCTCGTCGACGGGGTAGTTGTCCTTCCCGCCGAGCAGCCAGTCGTAGACCCGCGCGGGGTGCGCCTGGCTGGTGTCGATACGGGGCCGGGGAGCGGGTGCTGCCATGAGGACTCTCCAACGTCGCTGAGCGGGCGGGGCAATGCGTGTGACCTGCCCGCAGTCTTTCATGCCAACTCCCGTCATTCACCACGGAGTTGCAGGTCACGGCGGGTGCGCGGGCGACAGCGCACGGTACTCGCGAGCCTCCCGCGGCCCTGCCCCGCGCCCTCTACGCTTGACCACCCACCCATGATCCACCCTGAGGAGCCACGGTGCGCGACTGGCGATGCGAGTTGAACCTGGAGCCGCACGGCGAGGGCGGCTACTTCCGCCGCGTGTACACGAGCCCGCACGAGCTTTCGACGCCGCACGGCCCCCGCCCCTCGGCGACATCGATCTACTACCTGCTCGACGAGCGGCAGCCCAGCGGCCTGCTGCACCGCAACCGCAGCGACATCCTGCACTTCCTGATCGACGGCGGTCCCCTGGAGTACGTGACCGTCGCTCCCGACGGCACCCTCCAGCGCACCGTCCTCGGCCCGGACGACGAGCGCTTCCTGCTGGTGCCCGGCGGCCACTGGAAGGCCTCGCACCTGCTCGGCGACTCCCGCCACGGCCTGGTGGCGGAGGTCGTCACCCCGGGCTTCGACTACATGGACCACGAGTTCGCGACACGCGCCGTACTCGACGAATATCCGGACCTCGCGGAGGAGCTGCGGGAGTTCGTACGCGACTGATCCCAGGTCAGCCGAGGGTGCGCACGGGGCTCCCCGCCAGATACGCCTCGATGTCCTCGACGGCGCCCTGGAAGAAGCCCTCGTAGTTGCGGCGCGTCACGTAACCGAGGTGGGGCAGGCCGAGGAAGTTCGGGGCGGTGCGCAGGGGGTGGCCGGCCGGGAGGGGCTCGGTGTCGAAGACGTCGCTGCCCGCGCCGGCGATCCAGCCCTCGCGCAGCGCCCGCACCAGCGCTTCCTGGTCGACGATCGCGGCGCGCGAGGTGTTGACGAGGTAGGCGGTGCGGCGCATGCGGCGCAGTTCGTCGGCGCCCAGCAGGCCGCGGGTGCGGTCGCCCAGGACGAGGTGGACCGAGACGAAGTCGCTGGTGTCGAGGAGTTCTTCCTTCGAGGCGGCGAGGGTGGCACCGGCTTCGGCGGCCCGCTCGGCGGTGAGGTTCTGGCTCCACGCCACGACGTCCATGCCGAAGGCGGCGCCGACGCGCGCGACCCGTGCGCCGATCTTGCCGAGCCCGAGCAGGCCGAGCCGGCGGCCGTGCAGGTCGGCGCCGAGGGTGGACTGCCAGGAGCCGCCGTCGCGCAGGTTGGCGCCCTCGGTGAGGACACCGCGGGCGAGGCCCAGGATCAGGGCCCAGGTCAGCTCGACGGGCGGTTCGGGGTTGCTCGCGGTGCCGCAGACCGTGACGCCGTGCGCGGCGGCGGCGTCGAGATCGATGGACGCGTTGCGCATGCCCGACGTGACGAGGAGCCGCAGCTTCGGCAGACGCGCGATCAACTCGGCGGGAAACGGGGTGCGTTCGCGCATCACGACGACGATCTCGCAGTCGCCGAGCAGCGCGACGAGTTCATCGTGCGTATCGATATAGCGATTCAGGTACGTGACGTCGAGGCGGCCCGACAGGCGGTCCCAGTCGGCAAGTTCACGGGCGACGCCCTGGTAGTCGTCGAGTACAGCGCACCGCAGCATGCTCACATCACTCCTGGTTCGAAGGTCGCCTCGAAGCTCGTCTCGAAGATCGTCGGCAAACCTTAACCGGGAACACTGGTACGGACTTTCGCGCAGTCCCTTGACGCCCCTTCGCCCCGCCCCTTAAATCAAGCCTTGAACAGAACACGTCAAGCGCAGCTTTCTTGCCTTCACTTTCTGGCGTGCCGCGGGACGGCACGACCCCCTACCCGAAGTGATGTGATGCCCCATGCGCAGTTCCCTCCGCCCGCTGAGCCGCAGACTCCCGCTGGGCGCCGCGGCCCTGCTGTGTGTCGCCGCGGCGTTCGTGCCCTCGGCGAACGCCGCCGAGACCGACGGCGACGCGCACACCGCGGCGGTCACCTTCTCCGACGACTTCGACGGGCCCGCGGGCTCGGCGGTCGACGGTTCGAAGTGGCAGACCGAGACCGGCGACAACGTCGACAACCACGAGCGGCAGTACTACACGGCGGGCAACAACAACGCCAAGCTCGACGGTCAGGGCAACCTGGTCATCACCGCCCGCAAGGAGAACCCCTCCAACTACCAGTGCTGGTACGGGACATGTGAGTACACCTCGTCGCGCCTCAACACGTCGGGGAAGTTCGAGACGACGCACGGCCACGTCGAGGCCCGGATGAAGATCCCGCGCGGGCAGGGCATTTGGCCCGCGTTCTGGATGCTGGGCAGCGACATCGGTTCGGTCGGCTGGCCCAACTCCGGCGAGCTCGACATCATGGAGAACGTCGGCTTCGAGCCGTCGACGGTGCACGGCACGATCCACGGCCCCGGCTACTCCGGCTCGGGCGGAATCGGCGCGGGGTACTCGCTGCCGAACGGCCAGGCCTTCGCGGACGCCTTCCACACGTTCGCGGTGGACTGGACGCCCAACAAGATCACCTGGTCGGTGGACGGAACGGTCTACCAGACCCGGACGCCCGCCGACGTCGGCGGCAACCAGTGGGTCTTCGAGAAACCATTCTTCCTGATCCTCAACCTCGCCGTGGGCGGGTACTGGCCGGGCGACCCGGACTCCAGTACGCAGTTCCCGCAGCAGCTGGTGGTGGATTACGTGCGGGTGAGCACGTGAGTAAGTGAGTACGTAGGGAACGGAGAGGGGCCCGGCGCCGTGTTGCGCGCCGGGCCCCTCCATGTCGTCTTCGGTCAGGCAGACGTGCGGCACTCCGGGTGACCCCAGCCGTCGGGGTTCTTGGCGATGTCCTCCCCCGCGGCGTACGAGCGGCCGCAGCGGCAGCGGCCGGGGAACTTCGCCTTGAGGGTGCGCGAGGAGGAGCCGGAGGAGGTGCGCTTGGCGGACGCCGCCTTCGCGCGCGGAGGCTTCGCGGAGGACGGGCTGGACGGCGGCGGCTCGGGAGAGCCGAGCGCGCTGCCCGCGTCCTCCTGGGCGACGGCTGCCTGACTGGCGGCGCGGTCCGCGAAATCGTTCAGCGGGTCGCCGTCGACCTGGTGCGCGGGCACGTACTTGAACTCGACCTCGCGGCCGTCGAGCAGCGCGTCGATCCGCTGCACCAGCTCCTGGTTGGCGACGGGCTTGCCGGCCGCCGTCTTCCATCCCTTGCGCTTCCAGCCGGGCAGCCACGTGGTGACCGCCTTCATCGCGTACTGCGAATCCATCCGCACCTCGAGCGGCACATCCGCGGCGACCGTACTCAACAGCCGCTCCAGGGCGGTGAGTTCGGCGACGTTGTTCGTCGCGGTGCCGAGCGCGCCGGCCTCCCACTGCACGGGCTTCTCGTCACCGTCGGCGACGACCCAGGCCCAAGCCGCGGGTCCGGGATTTCCTTTGGACGCGCCGTCACACGCGGCGATCACACGTTCTGCCATGCCCCCGATCATGCCAGGTCAGTCATGGAGATCGACACGTACGGTCAAGAGGTCGACGCCGAGGCCGCGGACGGCGGCGCTGTTGAGGCGCGGCAGGGCCCCCAGGCGGGCGCGGGCGTCGTCGTCGGGCAGCAGGTGCGCGGTCCCACTGTGCCAGTGGGACCGCAGGCGGACGCGGACGCAGGGGTCGGCCTGGATGTTGCGCACGTACTGGGACTTGAACCCGAACTCCGAGACCAGCCAGAAGGCCCCGCCGACGCGCCGCCCTCCGACCGGCGTACGGCGCGCGAGCCCCGACGTGCGGCCGGTCGTCTCCAGGAGGACCTGGGTCGGCAGGCGCCGGGTCACGGGGTTGGCGATGTGGCGCTGGAAGGTGGTGACGAGCCGGTGCTTGGTCTCATGGAAGCGCGTCATGGGCGAACTGTAGACCGGCGGCCGGCGGCGCATGAGGAAGCCCCGGCCGTGACGGGGGACCACGGCCGGGGCGGCTTGAGGCGGGACACGGATGGCGGTCGCCTCTCGGCGGAGGGCTCCGCAGGGCTTCAGCCGAACGATCTTCCCTGCGGGCGATAGGTTGGGCCCGGGGACACTGTTCCATCCGTGTCCACATCTGAGTCAACGGACCGGGCGGCAGGGTTGTTCCCGGCGGTGCCGGGAGGCGGCGTGAAGTGAGTCACGACCGGTACCGCTCGGTGACCGTTCGACCCGCCCACCGCGAACCCTGACGAAGGAATCGTTGATGCCCGACCTGCGCGCGGCCCACGAGGACGACCATCCCGCGCTCGTCCGACGTGTCCAGGAGTGGTGGGGCGACTCGCGCACGCCGCAGGAGGCGCGCGAGTTGTCGCTGCTGCTCCCCCGCCTGTTCCTCCAGTTCTTCGCGGGCACCAGCCTGGTGGCGCAGGACGCTTCGGGTGTGCGGGCGTTCCTGGTGGGCCTGTACGCCGCCGATGACGACACCTCCGCGTACATCCACTTCGTGGGGGTCGACCCGGCGCTGCGCGGCTCGGGTGTCGGGCGGGGGCTGTACGAGGAGTTCTTCCGGCGGGCGGAGCGGGCCGGCCGCAAGGACGTGCGGGCGATCACCTCGCCTGGGAACACCGGGTCCATCGCCTTCCACCGGAAGCTGGGGTTCGTGGTGGAGCCGGGTGACCGGGAGGTGGGCGGGGTCGCGGTGCGCGAGGACTACGACGGTCCCGGGCAGCATCGGGTGTGCTTCCGGCGCCCGTTGTGAAGGGTGGCCGGGTTTCTCGTTCTAGGCTGCGAGAATGATCTTCCGCCCGGCTTCCCGACGTCTGTCGGCTTTGTGCCTCGCCCTGACTGCCTCGTTCGCGTTGTCGGCCTGCTCGTCACCGGAGTCCGGGGACCGCTCCCCGCGTGTCCAACAACCGACGCCGGACGCGCAGTTCGACTACCAGATCGGCGGCGCGTACAAGCCGCCCGCGGGGGTGCGGGCCGTGTCGCGGGACCGCGGGGACGCCCCCGCCCGTGGGCTCTACAACGTCTGCTACGTCAACGCCTTCCAGGCCCAGCCCGACGCCGTGAAGTGGTGGCGGGCCCACCACGACGACCTGCTGCTGCGGGACGGCGACGGGAAGTTGGTGATCGACGAGGACTGGCACGAGCCGCTGTTCGACATCTCCACGAAGACGAAGCGGGCGCGTCTTGCGAACATCGTGGGCGGCTGGATCCGGGGCTGCGCCGACGACGGGTTCCAGGCCGTCGAACCGGACAACCTCGACTCCTACGAACGCTCCGACGGACTGCTCGGCGCCTCCGACGCGGTCGCGTTCGCCAAGCTCATCGCGGACCGGGCGCACGGGTCCGGGCTCGCGGTGGGGCAGAAGAACACCGCGGAACTCCTGCCGAAGCGCCGCGACATCGGGTTCGACTTCGCGGTGACGGAGGAGTGCCAGGCCTACGACGAGTGCCGGGGGTACGCGACGGCGTACGACGACCGGGTCTTCGCCGTGGAGTACCGCAAGGCCGACTTCAAGCGGGCGTGCCGCGCGTGGGGCGACCGGCTCTCGATCGTGCTGCGCGACATGGACGTGCGGCCCGCGGGCACGAAGGGGTATGTGCGGCGGGCCTGTTGAGCGGCGGCGGGGTCAGGCCTTCCTGGTCGGGTCGCTCAGCGCGTCGAGGCGGCGCTTGATCGCGTCGAGGGCGCCGGGGCGCCGGCCCGGCACCTGTTCCCGCAGGGCGGTCAGGCCGGCGGCGTGTCCGCGGGCCCGGTCCGGGTCGCGGACCTGTTCCCACTGGTGGTGGGCGCGGTCGACGGCCGCCTCCACGTCCTCGTCGGAGGACGCCTCGCCACGCGCGATCCGGGCGTGCGCCACGGCGATCCACAGCTCGCAGCTGCGCCCCGGTTCGTCGGCCAGCCGCGCGAGGTCGGCGCGCACCTCCATCCAGTGCACGACCTGCGAGGACCGCATCCCATGCACCCGCAACGCCTCCCCCTCCCACGCGGCAGCAATGGACGCGGCCTCCCCATGCCGCCCCGCCTGCACGGCGGCGAGCAACAGGGCGTGCGGGTCGGGGTCGGCGGGCTGGACGGGGGCCGCGGGCGCGGTGGCGGGCATCGGCGGGATGGCGGGCGCTGCCGGTGCGAGGGCGGGCGTGGCCGCCGGGCTGGGCGGTACGGGCGCGGACGCTGCCGGCGCCGGCGCAGCCGCGGGGCTCGGCGGTACGGCCACGGGCAAGGGCCGTGCGCTGACAGGAGCGGCAACCGGGGGCGGGGTGACCTGGCTAGGCGCCGGCGCCTTGGCGAGCCGCACGGCCGGTGCGGGAGCGGGTGCCGAAGTGTGGGCGGGGGCCTGGGCGTGACTCGCGGCCGGAGCCGAAACCGTGTCCGCCCCGGGAACGGAGCCCGGAGCCGAGGCATCGGCGGGTGCCGAAGTTCGGGCGGTGGCCGAGTTCGGTAGCGAACCCGAGGCAGCTGCTACGGCAGCCGCCGGAGCCGAGGCCGGAGCCGAAGTCGAGGCTGGGGCCGGCCCTGAAGTCCATGCCCGGTCCGGAGCAGGTGCCGCACCCGAAGCGGGTGTCGGGACCGGGCTCGGAGCCGGCACTGCCGCAGGGGTCGAACCTGAATCCGAAGCCGGGACCTGGACCGGCTCCGGTCCGGGGGCCGGTTGTGCGACCGATATCGGAGGCGACGGTGGTGCCGGCGCGGGGCCGGTGCCCGGAGCGACAACTGGTGGCGCACCCGCGCCCGAGTTCGAGGGCCGGTCCTGGACCGACTCCGGAACCGGAACCGGAACCGGAGCCGAATCCGGGGCCGTCACCGAGTCCCCTGCCGGCGCCGCCGACGAGCCCTGTCCGGGTACGGAACCAGAGGCCGGACCCGCAGCAGGACCGGCAGGCGGAAGCGGAGCAGCCGCGGGCCGACCAGTGGCCGGAGTCGAAGGCGGGGCCGGAACCGATGTCGACGGCGGTGCCGTGGCGGCAGGTGTTCCTGCGGCCTCCGGCGCAGTGGGCCGCACCGAGGGAGCGGGCTCACTCGGCACCCCGGTATCGGGCGCGCGGCCGTTGCCCGCCACAGGCGTGGTCTCCCGCGCGTGCCCGCCGCCGGGCGTCCCCTTCGGCACGTAACCCGACCCCAGCGCCACGAAGAGCGCGTCCTTCGGGCCCGCGTGGGACGCCGCCGTTTCGTGGAGGTCGGGTGGAGTGGGGCGGGCTCCTGTGCGCCAGATGTCCGCGCAGGCGCGGAGGTACGTGGGGGTGAGGGTGGTGCGGCGGGGCGGGGGCGGCAGCACCCGGCCGAAGACGCTGGTGCCGTGGCCGAGGCCGAGACCGCCCACACCGACGTGCTTCCACGCCTCCGCGTCGGCGACGAGGTCGAGCACGACGGTCGTGGTGTGCGGGCGGCGCAGGGTGAGTTCACCGGTGAGCCAGTGCCAGGGCAGCGCCGTGTAACGCAGCGTCGACGGGGTGGTGCGGGCGAGGGCCAGGTGCAACAGGCGCTGACGGTGGTCGAGGTGGAGCTGGCCCGCGATGAACAAATGGAGCGGTCCGGGCTGCGCGGCCACCGTCCGCAGGCGGGTGAGGACGGCCTGCGGGTCGAGCGGGTCCGCGAGTTCGACGACGGACGCCGCCGCCGTGCCGGTGAGCACGCTCGGCGGCACCGCCGCGAGCGTGGGCAGCACGGAGACCGCGTCGATGAGGCCCGCCTTGCCGACGGGCGCGGTCGCGAGGAGCAGCGCCGTGCCCGGCTCGGTGGAATGTGCCTCGTTGTTGCCTTGCGCGTTGATCACCACAGCAGAACCGTAACCGCAACACAGAGCGTCGCGCTCCCGTCACGGAACCCCAAGTGGCCCCGCAGTGGTCGGTTTTCAGCCCTTTTTGCCCGAAGGGTGCCCGCAGCGCAGCCGGTCTCCGGTAACCGGTGCCCCTTCCACCATGCTGCGGTCGTACGTCACTTGCGTCACACCACGATCGCCACCGCCGACGACGACGCGGAAGGCGGGTCCGAATCCGGCCACGGACCGCAGCTTCGCACCGGGGAGCGCGGCCGCCAGGGAGGGCGCGAAGCGGGCGCGTTCGGGGTCGTACGTGACGACGGTGGGTCCGCTCGGACGGCTGCTCGGCGCGGGCACCTCGGTCACGTCGAAGCCGCTCTCGCGCAGTCCGTCGGCGATGCGCGGGTCGTCGACCGTCACCTTGGTCTCCTGGGGCGGCATGCCGACCGGGACAGGACCGCCGGACTTCCGCGTGGTCGCCAACGGCCGGTCCGCGCGCAGTGCACCGAACATCCGCTTCGCCCGCTTGTCGTCCCACAGCAGCGACGAGCCCCACGTGGGGTCCCGGTAGTCGAAGTTCGAGATGGGCACGGTGGCGAACTCCGTCTGCCGCGGCGTGAGGTCGCGCAGCTTCCACGCCAGGGACGTCAGCGTACGGATGTCCGTGTGACCGTCGGTGCGTACATGTGACATCAGCGCGCGGGCCGTACGGGCGGTCGCCATCGGGTCCTTGAAGACCTTCGCGTCGGAGAGCCGTGCCAACATGCCGAGCAGCAGCTTCTGTTGGCGGCGGACCCGTCCGAGGTCGCCGGGCGGGTTGAGGTGCCGGGCGCGGACGTAGCGCAGGGCGTGCGTGCCGTCGATGTCGTGGGTTCCCGCGGCGAGGTCGAGCCCCGAGTTCTCGTCCCGCAGCGGCCTGTCGCTGCACACCTCGGCGCCGCCCAGGCCGTCGACCGCCGCCACGAACCCGCGGAAGTCGGCCTCCATGTAGTGGTCGATGCGCAGGCCGGTGGCGCGCTCGACCGTGCGCACGGTCAGGTCCCGGCCCCCGTGGGCGTACGCCCCGTTGATCTTTCCGCTGTGCGCGGGGTGGTCGTGCTTGGCGAAGCGGACGAAGGAGTCCCGGGGCAGGGAGACGACGCTGAGCCGACGGCCGTCGGCGGCGATGTGCACGACCATCAGCACGTCGGTGCAGCCGCACTCCTGGCCGCCGACGTGCAGCCGCTGGATCTCCTCGCGGGACATCCCGCTGCGGCGGTCGAGCCCCGCGACGAGCAGGTTGGTGCCCCTCCCCTTCCCCACGCCCTGACCGGACCCGTGGCCGGCGGCGGGGGCGGATCTGCCCTCCGCCGCTCCGGCCCCCGCGGGCGCCGCGCCCGCGAGCGTAGTGATCAGCAGGGCGGCCGCGGCCACCGCGTGGCGGCGGCGAAGACGGTGCTGAGGGGCCATGGAGTACCTCCGTCGAGCGGATGTCGGGGCGGATGCGACCTGACCCCTTTACCCCGAATTGCCCCTCTCGTCCCACCCTGCCGCGCCTGATTCACCGTCATGTACGCATGGGGGCCTCCCCCATCGGAACCAATCGCCACAACGACGTCGTCTCCGCCGCGCGTGCGGCGTGCAGCGGATCGGTGCGGTCGCGGGAGCGCGGGTGGCACGGCCGGATGTCGAGCCGGTCGGCGACGCGCAGGCCCGCGGCGGCGAATGCGTCCGTGAGCAGGTCGCGGTCGCGGAGCCCGAGGAGTTCGGCCAGGTCGGAGAGGATCAGCCAGCCTTCGCCGCCGGGTTCGAGGCGGCCCGCGAGTCCGCCGAGGAAGCCGTGCAGCATGCGCGAGTCGGGGTCGTACACGCCTTCTTCGAGGGGTGAGGTGGGGCGTGCGGGCAGCCACGGCGGGTTGCAGACGACGAGCGCGGCGCGCCCGCCCGCCGGCCAGAGCCCCGCGTCGCTCACCTCGATCCGGTCCGCGAGCCCGAGCCGGTCGACGTTGTCGCGGGCGCAGGCGAGGGCGCGCGGGCCCGCGTCCGTGGCGACGACCCGGCCGACGCCGCGCCGGGCGAGGACGGCGGCGAGCACGCCCGTGCCGGTGCCGAGGTCGAAGGCGACGCCGCCGACCGCGCCGCGGGGCAGCTCCGTATCCCGGACGAGGTCGACGTACTCGCCCCTGACCGGGGCGAACACTCCGTAGTGCGGGTGGATGCGGGCGCCGTCGAGCGCGGCCACGGGCACACCGGTGCGGCGCCACTCGTGCGCGCCGAGCACGCCCAGCAGCTCGCGCAGCGGTACGACGCCGGGGGTTCCGGGGGCGGGCCCATAAGCCTCGGTGCACGCGCGGCGCACGTCGGGGGCGCGGCGCAGGTCGAGCCCGTAGTCGGCGTCGAGGACGACCAGGAGCATGCCGAGGATGCGGGCGCGGTGGGCGCGGTTCCTGCGGTGCTCGTGGAAGCCGTCGGCGGGCGGCAGCGCCCGGTCGACGCGGCGGCCGAGGGCGCTCAGCAGTTGCCGGGCGCCATGGTGGTCGCCGCGCCACAGCAGCGCGGTGCCTTCGCAGGCGTGGCGGTAGGCCTCCCGCGCGCTGGTCCGGTCGTCGGCGACGACGACGCGCCGGGGCGGCCGTCCGCCGCCGAGCGCGCGCCAGGGCGCGGTGCGGGTGGTGTCGGTATCGGGTTCGGTCCAGGACAGGACGGTCACCGTGGGAACTCCTCGTAGTGGAACGTGCGGGGCACGAAGCGCACTTCGGCGAGGAGCGGGAGGCGGCCCGGTGACGGTCACCGGGCGAGCACATGGGTCAGGGGCGGCTCGGCTCCCGCGTCGCGGTGCGCGGGAGCGGGTCGCCGAGGACGAGACCTGGGACGATGCCGGATGTCATGACGCTGATTCTCGCAGACCGTACGGGCAGATCAGAAGCCTTCAGTTGTCAGCGGTACCCCGTGACGTCGGCCGGCTTGCCCGCGTCCTGGACCTCGACGAGGTAGCGCCAGGAGTCGGGCCTGCTGCCGTCCAGGTCGGTGAAGCCGTAGACCTTGGCGAGGCCGCCGCTGGACTGGGATGTGCCGTTGAACCGGGCGACGTCCGGGTCCGCGGCGAGCGCGGCGACGGCGCGGCCGGTGTAGCGGGGTGTCTCGGAGATGGCGAAGTGCGGCTGGACCCGCACCGCGTCCTGCCAGTTCTCCTCCGTGACGTCGTAGTGCCCCAGCATGATCTCCGAGCGCATCCAGCCGGGCGTGAGGGCGACGGCGGTGGCGCCGCGCGAGCCGAGTTCGTGGCCGAGGGCGAACGCCATGCGCAGGACGGAGTTCTTGGCCAGGTCGTAGAAGAACGACACGCGGTAGTTCGTGCTGTTGTACTCGGCCGTGCCGTCGGTGACCTCGACGACCAGGCCACCGGGGTTACGCAGCAGGAGCGGCAGCGCGTAGTGGCTGGTGACGGCGTGTGTCTCGACGGCGAGGCGGTGCAGCCTGAGCCCGTTGTCGAGGTCGTGCTCCCAGACGGGGGTGTCCCATTCGAAGAGGTTCTCGCCGCCCCAGATGTCGTTGACGAGGATGTCGAGGCGGCTCTGTTCGCGGTCGATGCGCTCGACGAGGGCGCGCACCTGGTCCTTCTCGAGGTGGTCGGTGGGGACGGCGATGCCGTGGCCGCCTGCCTCCGTGACGAGGTCCGCGGTGTCCTCGATGGTCTCGGCGCGGTCGTACTCGGAGCGGTGGGCGCGGGTGGTGCGGCCGGTGACGTAGACCGTGGCGCCGGCCGCGCCGAGCTCCACGGCGATGCCGCGGCCCGCGCCTCGGGTGGCGCCCGCGACCAGGGCGACCTTGCCGCGCAGGGGTTGTTCGTCCGTCGCCGGGTGGGCGTTGTCAGGCATGAGGTCGTCTCCCGTTGTTGCCAGGTGTCTCGCGTTGGTGCCGTGTGGCACGCATTGCTGCCGTGCGGCTCGCGTTGTTGCCAGATGTCTCGCGTTGGTGCCGTGTGGCTCGCTCTTACGAGCATGTCCCGGAATCCCGACAACCCTTGTCCTGCTTTCGGTGGGACTTTGCCCGGCCGATCAGGCCGCGTACCCGCGGCGTATCCACGAGGGCACCCGTTGATACCCTCGGGGGTATACCAGTGAGACAGGAGAGAGACATGAGCACCACCCTCGCCCCCGCCGAGCTGCACGGCAGCGCCGCAGACGACACCCTCGTCCTCGATGTGCGCCCGCCCGCCGAGTACGCGTCGGGGCACGTACCCGGCGCCCTCAATGTGCCCGCTGAGCTCATCGACGAGCTGCTGCCCGACCTGCGGGACGCGGCCAAGCGCCGCCGGCTCGTCGTCGTGTGCGCGGCCGGGCACCGCTCCGCCACGGCCTGCGCGAAGCTCGCCGAGGCGGGCGTCGACGCCGTCGGGCTCGACGGCGGCACGCAGGCGTGGTCCGCCGAGGGGCTGCCGGTCGACACCGCGGCCCGCCCCGAGCGCGCCGTCTGGGCGATGGACCGCCAGGTCCGGTTCGCCGCCGGTTCCCTGGTGCTGCTCGGCCTCGCGCTCGGCCGCCGCGCCCCGAAGGGCCGGCTGCTCGCCGCGGGCGTCGCCTCCGGCCTCGTCTACTCCGGCGTCAGCAACACGTGCGGCATGGCGGCGGTGCTCGGCAAGCTTCCGTTCAACCAGCCCGCGCCGGGCGCTCTCGACACCGCCCGCGCGGCCCTGCGCTCGTGAGCGGCACAGGCAATCCGGAGGCGATGGACGCCGTCCTGAAGCGACTGCGCCGCGCCCAGGGGCAGCTGGCCGGCGTCATCGCGATGATCGAGGCGGGCCGCGACTGCAAGGACGTGGTCACCCAACTGGCCGCCGTTTCCCGCGCGTTGGACCGCGCCGGCTTCAAAATCATCGCCTCCGGCATGCGGGACTGCATGAACGCGGCGGACGGCGAGCAGCCGCCGCTCAGCGAGGAGGAGCTGGAGAAGCTGTTCCTGTCGCTGGCGTGACGGTCCCCTCGGGCTCGACACGCTGCTGCGGCTCCCCCGGCGCGCCGCGCCTCTTCCGTGCGGCGCGCCCCTTGGGTCCGGCGCGCCCCAGCAGCACGACGCCCGCGAGCGTCACGACCCCGCCGACCGCCTCCACCGACGCCGGCGCCTCCCCCAGCCACAGGTACGCGACCGCGAGGGCCACGCCCGGCACCAGGTACAGCGCGGCGGTCGCAGCCGTCACGGTCAGCCGGGCCACCGCGTAGCCCCACACCACGAACCCGGCGGCGGACGGCAGCAGTCCCAGATAGAGCGCGGCGAGGGTGGCATCGGCCGGGGCCCGCACCAGCTCATCGAGCGCACCCGGCGCCAGCGGGAGCAGCAGCGCCGTGCCCGCCCACATGGCATAGCAGGCGACCTCGAGACCGGTGCAGTGCCGCAGCAGCGGCTTGATGGCGAAGTGGTAGACGGCCTGTACGACGGCCGCGCCCATGACGGCCCAGGCGGCGCTCGTATAGCCGGCCTCCCCGCCCGCAAGGGCGATCAGCGCGCAGCCGGCGAGCGCCGTGCCGGATCCCGCGATCGTGCGCCAGGACGGCCGCTCCCCGAGGAACGCGACGGCGAGCAGCGCGCTGATGGCGGGCACCGACGCGACGATCAGGCTCGCGGTTCCGGCCGGCACCCTCGTCTCGCCCCAGTTCAGCAGGAGTTGGTACGCGCTCATGCCGCAGGCCCCGACCACGAGGATGCGCGGCAGATCGGCCCGGCGCGGCCTTCGTACGCCCAGGAACGGCGCCACGGCGAGCAGCGCGAGCGACGCGGAGGCGAGCCGCACGAAGGAGAGCGCGGCGGGCCCGTACCCGTCGAGGGCGACGCGGATGGCCGGGAACGCGGAGGCCCACAGCAGCACGGTGGCCGCGAGGGCGAGGGAGGTCTTGTCGAACGTCACGGACTTCACCCTCCCGACCCTGCTCCGTAGAATAAGAAAGGTCCAGTTACTCTTTCTTCCTCTATCGAGAAGGTGAGCTTTGGTGTTGGAGGTGCGAAGGCTGCGGCTGCTGGCGGAATTCGCCACGCACGGCACGGTGGCGGCGACCGCCGAGGCCCTGCATCTGACGGGGCCCGCGGTCTCGCAGCAGCTGGCGGCGCTGGAGAAGGAGACGGGGCTGACGCTCCTGGAGAAGCACGGCCGGGCGCTGCGGCTCACCGGCGCGGGGCGGCTCCTCGTGGAGCACGCCCAGGTGGTACTCGCCGACCTGGCCGCGGCCCAGGCCGATGTGGCGGCGCTGCGGCAGGGACGGCCGGGCGCGGTGCGCGTCGCCGCGTTCCCGTCGGCGGCGCGGGTGCTGCTCCCTCTGGTGTGGCCGGAGCCCGGTGCGGACGCGCCGCGGCTGCACCTCGTCGAGCACGAGCCGGACTCCGCCGACGAGGCGCTGCGGCAGCGGACCGTCGACGTCGCGGTCACGCACGCGTACAGCCTGCTGCCCCGGCCGCTGCCGCCGGGCTGCGAGCAGCGTCATCTCTTCGACGAACCGGTGGAGTTGGCGCTGCATCCCGATACGGCGGCCCGGCACGGTCTCGCGCCGGGCGACAAGGCGGACCTCGCCGCGTTCGCGCAGGAGGCGTGGCTGGTGCCCGGCGCCGACACCGCCTGCCACGAGATGACCCAACGGGCCTGCGGGGCCGCCGGTTTCGTGCCGCGCGCGGTGGCGCGGGCGAGCGACTTCGGGGTCCTGACGGCCCTGGTGGCACGGGACGCGGGCGTGACCCTCGTGCCCCAACTCGCCCTGCCCGCCGACCTGGACGGGGTGTCCCTGCACCCGCTGCACTCCCCCGTGCGGCGCACCGTGCGGGCCGTATATCGGGCGGGCACGGCCGGGCACCCCGATGTCGCGTATGTGCTGGACCGGCTCAGCGAGGCCGCTTCCGGTCGACCTCGCTGAACCGGTGACCTCAGGCGGCCCGCCGCGCCAGCGCGCCGTGGCGGCGCACGAGGTCCGCGTACCGGTGCCCGCTGCCCTTGATGGTGCGTTTCTGCGTCGCGTAGTCGACGTGGACGAGGCCGAACCTCTTGTCGTAGCCGTACGCCCACTCGAAGTTGTCGAGCAGTGACCAGGCGAAGTACCCGGCGAGCGGGACGCCTTGGCCGATCGCGCGGGCGCAGGCCGCGAGGTGCCGCACCAGGTACGCCTCGCGCTCGGGGTCGTCGACGGTGCCGTCGGGACGTACGACGTCGGGGTACGCGGAGCCGTTCTCAGTGACGTACAGCTTGCGGGCGCCGTAGTCGTGGGTGAGGCGGAGCAGCAGGGCCTCGATGCCGTGGGCGTCGATCTCCCAGTCCATGCCGGTGCGCGGGAGGCCGGGGCGGGGCACGGCGTCGGCGAACGGGGCCGGGCCCGAGGGGTCGTCGGCGATGGCCGAGGAGAAGTAGTAGTTCAGGCCGAGCCAGTCGAGGGGCGAGGCGATGGCGGCCATGTCCCCCGCCTTCTCCGGGAGTTGGACTCCGTACACCTCCAGCATGTCCGCCGGGAAGCCGCGGCCGTGCACCGGGTCGAGCCACCAGCGGTTGGCGTGGCCGTCCATGCGGTGGGCGGCGGCGAGGTCCTCGGGGCGGTCGGTGGCGGGTTCGACGTGGGCGAGGTTGTTGACGATGCCGACCTCGGCGTCCGGCACGGCGGCACGGATCGCCTGTGTGGCGAGGCCGTGGCCGAGGAGCAGGTGGTAGGAGGCGCGGACGGCGGCGGTCAGGTCGGTGAGTCCTGGTGCCATCCGGCCTTCCAGGTGGCCGATCCACGCCGAACACAGCGGTTCGTTCAGCGGCGTCCAGTGCTTCACCCGGTCCCCGAGGCGCTCCGCGACCACGGCGGCGTACGCGGCGAAGTGCTCGGCGATCTCCCGCACCGGCCAGCCGCCACGGTCCTGGAGCGCCTGCGGCAGGTCCCAGTGGTAGAGCGTGACCGACGGGGTGACGCCCTCGGCGAGCAGAGCGTCGATCAACTCGTCGTAGAAGGCGAGGCCCTTGGCGTTCACCGGCCCGTCGCCGCCGGGGACGACGCGCGGCCAGGCGACGGACAACCGGTAGGCGTTGGTGCCCAGTTGCCGCATCAGACCGATGTCCTCGCGCCACCGGTGGTAGTGGTCGCAGGCGATGTCACCGTCGTCGCCGCCGTCGATCTTCCCCGGGGTGTGCGCGAAGGTGTCCCAGATGGAAGGCGCGCGGCCGTCCTCGGCGACGGCTCCTTCGATCTGGTACGCCGATGTGGCCGTGCCCCACAGAAAGTCGTGCGGGAAGGCGGAGACATCGAGAGCGGAGTGGGGGTCGGACACGAAGTTCCCTTCAGTCATGGTCACTTGACCGGGAGCGGTCACTTGACGGCTCCGGCGGTCACTTGACGGCTCCGGCGGTCAGGCCGGTCACGAGGTAGCGCTGGAGCAGCAGGAAGCCGGCCACGACGGGCACGCTCACGACGAGCGAGGCGGCCATGATCTGGTTCCAGTACACGTCGTTGAGGTTGGCGTAGGCGCCGAGGCCGACGGAGAGCGTGCGGGTGGTGTCGTTGGTCATGACGGAGGCGAAGAGGACCTCGCCCCACGCGGTCATGAACGCGTAGACGGCGACGGCCACGATGCCGGGGATCGCCGCCGGAACGATGATCCGGAAGAGGGCCCCGATCGGCCCGCATCCGTCGACGAGAGCCGCCTCGTCGAGATCGCGCGGCACCGACTCGAAGTACCCGATGAGCATCCAGATCGAGAACGGCAGCGTGAACGTCATGTACGTGAGGATCAGCCCGCCGCGCGAGCCGAACAGGGCGATGCCGGTGGCGTTGCCGATGTTGACGTAGATCAGGAACAGCGGCAGCAGGAAGAGGATGCCGGGGAGCATCTGCGTCGACAGCACCGTCACCGTGAAGACGCGCTTGCCGCGGAAGCGGTAGCGGCTGACCGCGTACGCGGCGAAGACCGCGACGACCACCGAGCAGACTGTCGCCACACCCGCCACGACCAGCGAGTTCATGAAGTAGCGGGCCAGCGGGACAGTCGACCAGATGTCGATGTAGGGGCGGATCGTCAGGCTGCTGGGGATCCAGCGGAACGCGCCCTGGACGTCCTGGAGCGGCTTGAGCGAGCTGGACACCATCACGTAGACGGGCAGCAGGACGAAGCCGGCGAGCAGGGTGAGGAAGATCCGGCGGGACCAGAGGAAGGAGCGCGGCGGCGCCGACGGCGACCTGAACCGCGCAGGCGCCAGCTGTGTGTCAGACATCGGCGGTCTTCCTCCCCCTGGACGTGAGCACCAGGTACACGCCCGTCACGACGAGCAGGAACAGCAGCAACAGGACGGACATCGCGGACCCTGTGCCGAAGTCCCATGTCACGAAGGACGCTTGATAGATGTGGACCGAGATCAGGTCCGCGGCCCCGGGCGCCGCCTTGCCGAACATCACGTACGGGGTGTTGAAGTCGTTGAACGTCCAGAGGAACAGGACGAGGACGAGGACCTGGTTGACGGGCCGCAGCGACGGCAGCGTGATGCGGCGCAGCTGCTGCCACATGCCCGCGCCGTCGAGGGCCGCGGCCTCGTACAGGTCTTTCGAGATGTTCTGCAGTCCCGCCATCACGATGAGGAAGGCGAACGGCCAGCCCTTCCACACGGAGACGGTGAGCAGCGCGATGAAGCTGTTGTCCCCGATCAGCCAGAACGACGGTTTGTCGGTGATGCCGAGCTGGTCGTGCAGCACGTGGTTCACCAGGCCGTTGTCGTGCTGGAACAGGAACACCCAGGTGATGACGGCGGCGTACACGGGCAGCGCGTACGGGACGAGGAACAGGGCGCGCAGCAGGCCGCGCCCCTTGAAGGACTCCTGCATGAAGACCGCCGCCGCCGTGCCGATCACCCAGCACAGGGCGACCGAGGACACGGTGAACAGGCAGGTGGTGACGAAGGACTTGAGGAGCGCCTCGCCGATGGCGCCGTCGAAGTCGACGGCGACCTTGAAGTTGTCGAGGCCGCTCCAGGGGGCGGTGGTCCAGTCGCGCAGGAAGAGCCGGGTGAGCTGCTTGAAGCTCATCAGGATGCCCATGGCCATGGGCACCAGGTGGACGAGGAGTTCAAGCACCAGGGCGGGCAGGAGCAGGAGGTAGGGCAGGCCGAACCGGCGGATCCGTCCGGGGCGGCGGGCCCGACCGCCCGCCGCCTTGGGGGACTTGGGGCCGACGGCCGGCTCGGCCGACCGTTCGACCGTCGTGGTGGGTGTGGTCGTCATCGGGGTTCCGCTCACTTGGTCGGCATCTGCTGCTGCGCCTTGGCGAGCTTGGCCTTGACGGTGGCGGTGGTGACGGGCCGGCCCGCGGCGGCGTCCGCGAAGAGTTCCTTCACGGCCGTACCGACGGCGGTCTCGAACTGCGACTCGTCGGCGACCTGGGGCAGCGGCGCCGCGCTCGTGGAGATGGTCTCCTTGAGCGTCGCGACGGCCGGGACGTTGAACGCGGCGTCGTTCTGCGCAGACTTGACCGGCGGGATGGACCCGTACGCCTTGTTGAGGATCTTCTGCTCGGGGTCACTGGTCATGAACTTCACGAACTTGGTGGCGCCGCCGAGGTTGTCGGTGTCCTTGAAGACGGCCATGTTGATGCCGGCGACCATGGAGTTGGTGCTGCGGCCCTGGCCCGGCGCGCCGGACTGCACGGGCGCGGGCACCACGCCCCACTCGTCCTCCTTCATGCCCTGCGTCTTGAAGGTCGCGGAGGCGGTCTGCCACAGCACCATCGCCGTCTTGTCCTTGGAGAAGTCGCTCAGGGACTGGTTCTGCGCGTACTCGGCGTTGCCCGGCGCGACGATCTTGTCCTTGGCCATCAGGTCGACGTACTGCTTCACGCCCGCGACCGCGCCGGCCGAGGTGAAGTCGGGCTTGCCGTCCGCGGTGAACCAGTCGGCGCCGTGCTGCTTGGCGAGGACGAAGACCTGGTGGATGTTGTTGGACAGGTTCGAACCCTCGGCTCCGATGCCCCACTTGCCGCCCTTGGAGATCTTCTTGCCGGCGGCTACGACCTCGTCCCAGGTCGCCGGGGGCTTCGCTATTCCCGCGTCCTTGAACATCTGCTTGTTGTAGTACAGCGCGTACGCCATGGAGTACAGCGGCACCGCGGCCGGGTCCTTGCCCTGCACCCCCGCGGAGCCCAGCGCGGAGGCGACGAACCGGTCCTTCCCGCCGATCTTGTCGAAGTTCTTGGCGTCCCAGGGCAGCAGCGCGCCGCTCGCCTGCAGCGAGGCGCTCCAGGTGTTGCCGATGTTGAGGACGTCCGGGCCCTGGCCCGAGGTGGTCGCGGTGAGGATCCGGTCGAGGAGGCTGGACCAGGGAACGACCTCCAGCTTCACCTTGATGCCGGACTGCTTCTCGAACTTGTCGAGTTCCGGCTGGAGGACCTTCTTGTCGACCTCGATGCTGGCCCCCTGGTTCGAGGCCCAGTACGTGAGGGTCTTCGGGGAGTCGTCGGATCCACCGCTGGTCGGCGAACCGCCGCCGCAGGCGGTGGCCGCGAGGGCGAGCGAGAGGGTGACGGCACAGGCACAGGCGGCGCGGATTCTGCTCATGGCTCCAGGCGTCCCTTGTCCGGAGGGTGGCCCTACGCGTTCAGGAACTGAACGCTGTCAGGACTTAATTTAGGACGTGAGTTAAGCGTCGAGGGGCTGAGGCGTCAAGGACTTCGACAAGGTCCGGGCCGGAATGGTCCCAGCGAGTTCAAGACTCGGACCCGGTGGCGTGCCGCGCCGGCCGGTCAGCCGATCACGAGGGGCAACTTCCCCGCCAGCGCGCCGAGTTCCTTCTTCTCCCGCTCCGTCGCAGGTCGGCGCCCCGTTCCGACGAGCAGCACGTCCATGTCGCGCCACGGCTCCGGGAACGCGGTGCCGGCGGTCCCCTCCAGGAGCGCCCGCGCCCGTGCCAGACCCTCGGCCGGCGGCCCCGGCACGTCCGGGAGATGGGCGATCAGGTCGAGGTGGTGCAGCGTCCACTCCAGGACGTACGCGGTGAGGTAGTCGCCCACCGTGAGGACCTGCTCCTGCGTGCTCACGCGCGCGTCCGGGTCGGCGAGCCCGGCGGCACGCCCCGCAGCCGCTCCGACGTCGTCGAGGTGGAACGTGAGCAGCGCCGGGTCCTGATAGGCGGCGGCGAGGCGGACGGTCAGCGCGTCGAGCGGGTCCTCACCGGTCGGCGGCTCGTCGCCCACGTGCCAGTACGTCACGGCGTCGACGGTCGGCTCCGTCGACGCGGGGGTGGCGAGGGTGATCAGCACGTCCTGCGCGTCGATGACCAGGTGACACACCAGGTCCCGCACCAGCCAGCCGGTGCAGCCGGAGGGCTGCTCGAAGGCCGGCTCGGGGAGGTCGGCGACCGCGGCGCGCAACGCGGCCCATGAGCGCGAGAAGAGTTCCGTCGAACGCGAGGAGAGGTCCGCCGAACGCGAGAAGTGATCCACGGCGGCACGCTATTCGGGCCGGGGACGCGGGACAAGCGCATTCGGCATGTGTGGTTCGATGCCCTCGACGGGACCAGTGGCGAGACGGGCGTGTGGGTGTGAGCGGCGAGACGGGTGTGAGTGGGGATACGTGCGTCAGGGCGCGGCAGAGCAGTGATCTGGACGCTTGCGTAGAAGCGATGCGCGCCGTGCATCACGCGGACGGTTATCCGACCAATTGGCCGAGGGATCCCGCGGGTTGGCTGAGTGACGGCGATGTCGTGGGCGCGTGGGTCGGATGCCACGACGAGCGCGTCGTCGGGCACGTCCTGCTGGCCCGGCCCGCCTCGGGCGACGTGGCACCCACCCTCGTCCCGGCGGGCACTTCGGTCGCCGTGGTGGGGCGGCTGTTCGTGGCGCCGTCCGCGCGCGGCCACCGGCTGGGCGCGGCGCTCCTGGGCCGGGCCGCGCGCGAGGCCCGTCGGCACGGCTCCCTGGCCGTGCTCGACGTCGTCACCACCGACTCCGCCGCGATCGCGCTGTACGAACGGCTCGGGTGGCGGTTCCTCGCGCAGGGCCAACAGGAGTGGGGGCCGGGCGAGTTGGTGGACGTCAGGTGCTATTCGGCGCCGTCCGGGGACTGACCGCCGGAGGCCGGGCGCCTGCGGCGGCGCAGGGGCACCACGTCCATCGACGCCAACCTCTTCTCGTCCGCCACGAGTTCGATGCCGGTGATGCGGGGCGGGTCCGTCGTGAGGTCGACCTCGACGGCGAAGGCCACCTTGAGGGTGCCCGCGTGCGTCCACACGACGCCGGCCGTGCCGTCGACCAGGGCGAGCCGGGCAGCCTTGGCACGGCCCGCGTACAGGGAGGCCACCGCACGCGCGCCGATCACCTCCGGCTCCGAGCCCATGGCGATCGCCGCGGCGTCCGAGCGGACCACGACCTCCGGGTCGAGCACGGTGAGCAGCGCCTCGAAGTCACCGCCCTGCGTCGCCGCCAGGAAGGCCTCGACGACCTCGCGGCGACGCTCGCGGTCCGCCGCCTCCGTGGCGCGCGGGTCGGCCTCGCGCACCCGGCGCCGCGCGCGGCTGGCCAGCTGGCGGGTGGCGGCGGGGGTGCGCTCGACGATGGGCGCGATCTCGTCGAACGGCACGGTGAACAGGTCGTGCAGCACGAAGGCCAGGCGCTCCGCGGGGGCCAGTCGGTCGAGGACGACCATGAGCGCGAGGCCCAGGGAGTCGGACGTGACCGCCTCGTCCGCCGGGTCCACGGGGCCTTCGCCCCTCTCGTGCTCCTGGACCTCGAGCGGGTCCTCGCGGCGGGTGGCGCGGGCGCGCAGCGCGTTGAGGCAGATACGGGAGACGACCGTGGTCAGCCAGGCGGCGAGGTTGTCGATGGTGTCGGCATCGTCCGTGCGACTGAGCCGGAGCCACGCCTCCTGCACCACGTCGTCGGCCTCCGCGGACGAACCGAGCATCCGGTGGGCGACAGCGCGCAGCCGCGGGCGGTGCTCCTCGAAACGGGCGGCCAGGACTTCGGCATCGGCCATCTGTCACATTCCTTCGTGATGTCGTGTCATGGCAGTGCGCCACCCCATATTGGCCGTAAAGGAGAATCGCATGTCACAGGCCGCGCCCGCCCGTTCGGCGAAGCAGCGCAAGCAGGACACCCTCGACCGCCTGGAACGGGAGGTCGACGCGTGGGTCGCGACGGCCGGGCCCGAGGGCGGCGCGCCGTACATGATGCCGCTGTCGTTCCTGTGGCGGGACGAGTGTCTGTACGTGTCGACGCGGGCCACCAATCCGGTGGCGCGCAACCTCGTGGCGAGCGGGCGGGTGCACCTCGGCATCGGGCCGACGCGGGACGTCGTGCACATCACGGGGCGCTGCGAGGCACTCTCCGCCGACGAGGTCACCGACGAATTCGCGGACACGTTCGCCGCGAGCGCCGGGTTCGATCCGCGTGCGGCCGACGGCCCGTACGTGTACTTCCGCATCCGGCCCGTGCGCATCCAGGCCTGGCGCGAGGCGAACGAGCTGGCGGGTCGTGACCTGATGCGGGACGGGGTGTGGCTGGACGAGGACTGACGCGACTGTGCCCCCGTCGCGCTTCCGCAAGCGCGACGGGGGCACAGCCTTTGCCTGTTGAACAGCTCTTTGCCTACTGAGCAGGGGTCAGGCGACCGGCTCGGGCTCCTTCTCCAGCGTGGGTCCCGCCTCGCCGGCCGGTCCCGCGTTCTCCGCGTGCCAGTCGGCGTTGTCGGCGAGCGGCTTCTCCTTCAGGACGAAGGCGAGGACCAGGCCGACCGCGAAGACGGGCAGCAGGTACAGGAAGATCGGGACGAGCGCTTCCTGGTACGAGTTGACGACCGTGTCGCGCAGGTCGGCCGGCAGGGCGCGGACCAGCGCCGGGGTCAGCGAGTCGCTGTCGCCGACCTTGGCCGCCGCCTCGGCAGGGATGCGCGAGGCCAGCTGGTCGGTGAGGCGGCTGGCGAACACGGCGCCGACCACGGCGGTACCGAGGGTCGCGCCGATCTCCCGGAAGAAGTTGTTCGCGGAGGTGGCGGTGCCGACCTCCGAGCCCGGGAAGTCGTTCTGCACGGCCAGTACGAGGGTCTGCATCATCAGGCCGACGCCCGCGCCCGCGAGACCGACGTACACGCACACCAGCCAGACCGGGTCGGACACGTCGAGCGTCGACATCAGGTACGCGGTGAGCATGATGATCGCGGTACCGGCGATCGGATAGACCTTGTACTTGCCGGTCTTGGACATGATCGCGCCGGACGGCAGGGCGGTGCCCATGATGCCGACGACCATGGGGATCAGCAGCAGTCCGGACTCGGTGGCCGACTTGCCGTACACCATCTGCAGGTAGGTGGGCATGTAGCCGACGATCGCGAACATGCCGAGACCGATGACGATCATGCCGAGCAGAGTGGCGACGTTGAAGATCGGGCTGCGGAACAGGTGCAGCGGAATGACCGGCTCCTCGGCACGCTTCTCCGCGAAGAAGAACAGCACCCAGGCGACGACCGCTCCGATGCCGAGGCCGATGACCAGCGGGTCGGACCACTCGTACTGCGTGCCGCCCCAGCTCGCGAAGAGCACCGTGCAGGTGACGGCCGCGGCCATCAGCGCCGTGCCGAGGTAGTCGAGCGTGACCTTGACGGCCTTGCGCGGCAGCTTGATCGCGACGGCGGCGACGAAGAACGCGAGAACGCCGAGCGGCAGGTTGATCCAGAACGCCCAGCGCCAGGAGTGCTCATCGGTGAACCAGCCGCCGAGCAGCGGCCCGACGACGGAGGACAGACCGAACACGGCGCCCATCGGGGCCATGTACTTGGCGCGCTCACGCGGCGGCACCAGGTCGGCGATGATCGCCTGCGAGGTGATCATGAGGCCACCGCCGCCGAGGCCCTGGAGGGCGCGACCGGCGATCAACGTGCCCATGTTCTGGGCGAGTCCACAGACCACCGAGCCCACCAGGAACAGGGCTATGCCCGCGAGAAAGATGTTCTTGCGGCCCATGAGGTCGCCGAGCTTGCCGTAGACCGGCATGCCGATGGTGGCGGCGAGGATGTACGCGGTGGTGATCCAGGCCATGTGCTCGATGCCGTTGAGCTCGCCGACGATGGTCGGCAGGGCGGTCGAGACGATGGTCTGGTCGAGCGCGCCGAGCAGCATGGTCAGCATCAGCGCGGCGAAGATCAGGCCGAAGTTGTGCGGCTTGACCGTGCTCTCTTCGATCCCGTCGGCCGCCGGGTCGGGGCTGCCGGAGTCGATGCCCTCGGAAGCGGGGGCGTGCGTCATTACGGTGTTCTCCGATGTGGTGTGCGAGTGGAGTGGAACAGGGCTGACCCGGCGGCGGGAGAGCGGTTGCCGCGTACGGGGTACTTCGGTGGTGCCGATTCGGGGAGAAGCGGTTCGGGGGAAGCGGGGAGAGGGGAGATCCGTGGGTGACCGCGAGGGGGAGGTGGTCACACGGGTGGCGCGCCTACTTCACGGCGGCCGGCCCCATCAGCGAGCGCAGCGCATCGAAGGATTCGCGTACGCGCTCGGCGGGCCCTGAGCCTTCGTCGGCGTGCGTGCCCGACTGGTGCCACCGCTTGATCCCGCTGCGTACGGTCGCCATGGCGACGCCCGCGAGCAGTTCGGCCGTCTCCCCCTCCGCGGATGTGCCGGTGCGCCGGGCGATGAGTCCGGCGAGGTCCCGTTCGACCGCCTCGCACTGGGCGAGGAACGTGGCCAGGACCGAGGGCACGCCCTCCGCGATGCGCAGCGAGTCCTCCAGTTCCTGCGGCTCGGGAGCCGCTTCCTGGAGGTGGTCGGCGAGAATGTCGCCGAGGTCGCGCAGCACGGCGTCGGTCCCGCTCCCCTCCCCCGCGGCGAACCGGTCCGCGAGAGCGGGCGGCACGGTGCCGGGCAGAGCGAAGAGGGCGGCTTCCTTGCTGGGGAAGTAGTTGAAGAAGGTCCGCGGTGAGACGCCGGCCTCCTTGCTGATCATCTCGACCGTGACCTGCGCGAAGCCGTGCTCCCGGGCCAGCCGGACCGTGGCCGCGTGCAGCTCGCTGCGCGTCTGGCGACGCCTGCGAGCGCGCAGTCCCTCGGCGGGGGCGCTCGGTTGCTGGTCGGAGACGGTCACGGGCGTGATTCTTGCACACTGTGCAAACCTTGCGCGCACTGCACCCCCGCCTCGCGACGTGCCCCGCGTCACACATTCGCGTTAGGGTCGTATGCCTGCATTCGCCGCTTTTCATTCCTTTGGCGGCACGAAACGACCACGACGGACCAACCACGGACTGGGGACTTCCGATGCGCGCTCGTCACGTCACACGTCATGCCACGGCGGCCGTCACCGCCGCCCTCGCCCTGACGGCACTCACCGTGCCCACCGCGGGAGCGGCCGACTCCGCCGCACTCGCGCGCTGCGGCGAGAACGATGTGACCGTGCGGGCCGAGCCCTCGGACGACAACGCCGACATCCTGAAGCTGAGCGTGCGCAACGATTCCTCGAAGGCCTGCCTCGTCGACCGCGTACCGACGGTCACGTACGGAGAGCTGGACGGGGCGGCGCTGCCGCTGCCGACGGTGCCGCACGCCGGGCGGGCGCTGGCCGCGCACGACACGGCGTACGCGGCGGTCCTGTCGGTCTCCGACCCGGAGGACGCCAAGGACGAGGCACCCGCCGTCATGTACGTGACGGTCGCCGCGATCCCCGACCTTCAGGGCCGCAGCTTCCAGGCGCTGACCCTCGGTTCACCGACCGGCGTACGGGTGTGGGAGCCCGTGACGACGCTGTGGCAGTCCTCCGCCTCGGGGGCCCAGCAGGTGCTGGAGGAGGAGACCACGGGCCGCGGCACGCTGGCGGTCTGACGCCCCGTCGAACCCCCGGTCGGGTCGGGACCAATGCCCCCGCACCGGGGACCTTGGTCCTCGCCCGCTGCCCCGTGCGCCGCGCCTAGCCTTGGGTTACTCCCCCGTATCGAGTCCGCACGAGTCCGCAAGAGACCGAGGCACCACGATGGCGCATCTCCCCTACCCGAGTGGTCCCCGCACTTCGCGGCACAGGCGGCGTTCGACGCGCTCCCGACTCACGCTCGGCGGCAGTGTCGCCGCGGTCGCCGTTGCCATCGGTGTGATCACGGCGTGTGGCGGCGCCGACACCACGAAGGCGGACAGCAAGGCGGGGCAGCCGACCTCGGGCGTGACGATCGGCACCGCCGACCGCGCCGAGGCGAACTGACGCCCCACTCTCACCGGTGGCGCGGCACCCGTGGTGTCCTGCGTCGACGCGCGGTGAGTGCCGAGTCGTCGTGCACGCGCGCCCCGGGCAGCCGGTGTCGGGCGGCGACGAGTGCCGCGTCCACGTCGCTCGTGCCGGTGGCCATGCACAGGCTGTATCCGATGTCGTCGAGCCGGCGCTGCGCGGCAGGTCCCCCGTCGTCGGCGTCGAGCGCGCTGAGCATCTCGTACTCGCGGATGAGGTCGGTCAACAGGGCGGGATGGGCGAGGAGCATGTTCCGCCACTCCCTTTCGTCGTCTGCTGTCACACGGTCCGCCCTCCGACTCCCCTGTCACAGGAGACGAAAACACATCCAGGGGACGGGATTTCAGCACGCCCCTGTGTGCATCAGCGCGGGGCGGGCGGCGCGGAGTTCAACGGCTCCAGTGCCAGCAGCGTGGCGTCGTCCTGGAGGCGGCCTCCGGCGTGGTGCAGCAGGTCGGCCGAGAGCGCGGCGGTGAACGGGGCGAGCGGCAGTGCGCTCAGCTCGGTGGCGCGCTCGGCGAGGGGGTAGAACTCGCTGTCCGCGTCGCGGGCCTCGGTGGCGCCGTCGGTGTGCAGCAGCATCCGGTCCCAGGCGGCCGCGGATATCTGCTCGGCGCCGCACCAGCCGTGCGCGAGGTCGAGCAGCCCGAGCGGCGGCGCCGGGGTGGGCACGGCGGCCGGTACCGCGGACCCGTCACGGATCAGCAGGGGCGGCGGATGCCCGCAGCAGACCACTTCGGCGGAGCCGTCGGGGGCGACCGTCACCAGCGTGGCGGTGACGAATCTGTCGGGGTCCTCGGAGTGCGCGACCAGCGAGTGCAGCCGCACCGCGAGCACCTCCAACGTCCGCTGCACGCACGCGAGCCGGCGCCAGGTCCGCAGGACCGCGTCGGCGGTGCGGGACAGCTCGGTCCCCTTGCCCATCACGTCCCCGATGAGCAGCCGGGTCCCGTACGGCGTGTCCACGACGCCGTGCAGATCACCGCCCTCGCCGCCGTCCGGCCCCGCGCCGGCCGCCAGCCGCCGGGCGCTGACGCCGAGCGTGCCGAACGTCTCGGGCAGGGAGGTGGTCGATGACGGACGGGTGGTCATGAGGGCCTTTCGAGAGGGGGCCGGACGTCTCGGCTCCGGTGGTGCCGGTGGGGCGCGGCTCGATCGGCGGGACAGCCGTGGCGTTCCGGGAAGTGTAGTCAGCCGGGCGCTCCGTGTGACGGTTTCCCCGAAGTGCGTGCGGAAATCGCGGGGGACGTGCCAACTACCCATGTTCCCTTTCCCGTTCGAGTGGTCGTGCGGTGAAGGGGGTTCGTTCGCGCCCCGTTCCGCCTAGCCTGGCGGCGGCAGTCGCCGCCCTCCGCACCGCACGAGGTGAGCCCCTCATGAACCCCAGTCCCACCCGGCGTACGCCGGGAGACCTGCCCGCCGAGACCACCAGTTTCGTCGGGCGGCGCCGGGAGCTGGGCCAGGTCGCGGACGTGCTGACGCGGGCCAGGCTCGTCACGCTGACCGGGCCGGGCGGTGTCGGCAAGACCCGGACCGCGGTGCGCGCGGCACGCGAGTCGCGGGAGACGTATGCCGACGGGGTGCGGCTCGTGGAGCTCTCCGCGCTGCACGACCCGGCGCTGCTCGCGAACGCGGTCGCGGCGGCGCTCGACCTGCCGGAGCAGGCGGCGCGGCCCGCCATCGAGGTGATCGCCGACCATCTGGAGGGGCGCGAGCTGCTGTTGCTGCTCGACACCTGCGAGCACCTGGTCGACGCGTGCGCGGTGCTCTGCGACGAACTGCTGCGCTCCGCACCCCGGTTGAGGATCGTCGCCACCAGCCGGCAGCCGCTCGACGTGCCCGGGGAGCACGTCCTCGCGATCGGCCCGCTGAGCATGCCGGAGCCCGCGGACGGCGCGGGGCGGGAGTGCGACGCGCTGGCGCTGTTCGCCGACCGGGCGTCCGCGGCGGTGCAGGGGTTCACGGTGAGCGAGGACAACCGGGCGGACGTACTGGCGCTGTGCCGCCGGCTCGACGGGATCCCACTCGCCATCGAACTCGCGGTCTCCCGGCTGCGCGTGCTGTCGCTCGACGAGATGCTGGCCCGGCTCGACGACCGGTTCCGGCTGCTCACCGGCGGTCGCCGCACGTCGGTGCCGCGCCATCAGACGCTGCGTACGGCGATCGGCTGGAGCCACGACCTGTCGACCGCGGCGGAGCGGCTGCTGTGGGCCCGACTGTCCGTGTTCGCGGGCGAGTTGAGCCTCCAGGCGGCCGAGGTGGTGTGCGCCGACGACGAGGTCCTGCCGGTCGAGGACGTGCTGACCTCGCTCATCGGCCTCGTCGAGAAGTCGGTCGTGGTGCGGGTCGAGACCCCCGAGGGCACGCGGTACCGGATGCTCGACACCATCCGCGAGTACGGCCTGGAGCAGCTCGCCGCGCTCGGCGGCGAGGATCGGGCCCGGCGCCGCCACCTGGAGTACTTCCTCGACGCGGCGCGCGCCTTCGACCAGGAGTGGACGGGGGACGCGCAGATCCCCCTGCTGCGGGCGCTCGTGCGGGACCAGGCCAACGTCCGGATCGCCCTTGAGTACTGCGTCGCGACGCCCCGACTGCACTGCGACGGACTGGAGATGGCGACGGCGCTGTGGGGCTACTGGCACGCGACCGGACTGCTCACCGAGGGCCGTTACTGGCTGCGCCGCACCCTGGACGGCTGCCGCGACGAGTCACCGCAGCGCGTCAAGGCGCTGTGGCTGATCAGCTGGTACATGGACATCCAGGGGGAACGGGGCAAGAACGAGGCGCTGTTGAAGGAGGCCGAGCAGATCGCCGCGCGGATCGGCGACCAGGTCGGCGCCACGTGGACGTTCTCCTTCCAGGCGCACCGTCGGTACTTCCTCGGCCGGATGGAGGGCTGCGCCGACGACTTCGACGAGGTCCGGGCCCGGATGACGGCGCTCGGCGACGACACCGGCCTGCTCATGCTGGGCTTCTACGCCGGGTTCATGCTGATCCTCACCGGCGACCACGACAAGGGCATCGCCTGGTGCGACGACTCGCTCGCGCGCGGCGCCGCGCATCCGGGCGAGCAGTGGGCGCGCAGCTGGGCCCTGTGGGTCAAGAGCGTGGGCCTGTGGCTGAAGGGCGAGCACGAGGCGTCCGTGGAGTGCACCCGCGAGGGCATCCGCAGCAAGGCGGCGCTGGACGACCTGATGGGGCTCGCCCACTTCCTGGAGGGCCTGGCCTGGCACGCGGCGCAGCTGCGGCGCTTCGAGCGGGTCGCGGCACTGCAGGGCGCGGCCGACGCGCTGTGGCGCCGGGCCGCGAAGGAGGCCAGGTTCGGGCTCCCCGTGCTGCACGAACTGCACACGCGGGCCGCGGACCCGGCCCGCAAGGTGCTCGGTGCCGACGGCTACCACCACTCGTTCGAGGAGGGCGCGGCGCTCCCGCTCGACGCCGTGGTGGACCTGGCGCTCGACGACGCGTCGGCGCCGTCCCCCGACGTCCCCCCGCAGCGCTCGGGCCCCACCGACGGGCTCACGCCCCGCGAGCGTCAGGTGGCCGCCCTGGTCGGCGACGGCTGCACCAACAAGGAGATCGCGGCGAAGCTCGTGGTGTCGAAGCGGACGATCGACTCCCATGTGGAGCACATCCTCACCAAGCTCGGCTTCACCTCCCGTTCCCAGATCGCCGCTCTGCACGCCGCATCGTCCGCGGACTCCGCCGTTCCACCGTCCGAGGTGTGACGAAGCAGGTCGTCAGGGCGCGAACAGCCGCTACCTTGAGTACGGAACGACACCTCACCGAGGTCCACGGAGGCCGGATGGCCGAGGACGGTGCACGGGGGCCGGGCCCGCTGCCGAGGTTGCGGCTCGACGAACTGCTCGAAGAACTCCAGGTACGCATCGGCACGGTCCGGCGTACCCGCGACCGCCTGCAGGGACTGCTCGAGGCGGTCCTGTCGGTGGGCCAGGAGCTGGATCTCTCCCAGGTGCTGCGGCGCATCGTGGAGGCGGCCGTGGTGCTGGTGGACGCCGAGTACGGGGCGCTCGGGGTGATCGGCGAGGACCGGCGCAAGCTGTCGCAGTTCCTGCCGGTCGGGATCAGCGACGACCTGCGCGCGGAGATCGGTGACCTGCCGTCGGGGCACGGTCTGTTGGGCGAGCTGATCCGGCATCCGGAGCCGCTGCGCCTGTCCGAGCTCGCCGGGCACCCCGCCTCCGCGGGCTTCCCGCCGCGCCATCCGCCGATGCACACGTTCGTGGGCACGCCGATCCGGGTCCGCGACGACGTGTTCGGGAACCTGTATCTGACGCAGAAGCGTGGCGGCGGCGACTTCGACGACGAGGACGTGGCGGTGCTGCAGACGCTGAGTGCCGCCGCGGGCGTGGCGATCGAGAACGCCCGCCTGTTCGAGGAGGTTCGGCTCCGGGAGCGCTGGCTTCAGTTGAGCGCCGACTTCACCGGGAGTCTGCTGTCGGGCGCCGACGAGGCCGAGGTGCTGCGTCTCATGGTGGACCGGGCGCGGGAGATCACCGCCGCTGACCTCGGGGTGGTGGCCCTCCTCGTCCCCGGCGATCATCTGCTGCACGAGACACTGGCGCTCGGCGAACGCTCCCGTGCGCACAGCGACGTGACCCTGCCGCGCGAGGGCACCTTCGCCGGAGCGGCGCTCGCCGCGGGCAAGTTGGTCACGTCGGACGACATCCGCAAGGACCCGCGGATCACCTACCAGCCGGACCGTTGGGACGGCCTCGGGCCCGCCGTGGCGGTGCCGATCGGCACGTCGGAGGGCGTGCGCGGCGTGCTCATGCTGGCCCGCCGCGCCGATCACCCGCCGTTCTCCGCGGCCGAGTTGATACCGCTGGGCGGCTTCGCGGGCCAGGCGGCCCTCGCCCTGGAGCTCGCGGACCGGCGGCGGGACGCGGAGCAGATGAGCCTTCTGGAGGACCGCGACCGGATCGCCCGCGACCTCCACGACCTGGCGATCCAGCGGCTGTTCGCGACCGGTATGACGCTGCAGAGCGCGCAGCGGTTCGTGCAGCACCCGGAGGCGTCGGAGCGTCTGCTGCGGGCCGTGGACGACCTCGACACCACCATCAAGATCATCCGCTCCACGATCTTCGGCCTGCGCGAGCGCGACGCCCCGCCGACCGGATCCGGCCTGCGGGTGCGGGTCGTACGGGCGGTGGAGGACGCGGCCCAAGTCCTGGGCTTCACCCCGTCGTTGCGCATGGAGGGCCTGATCGACGCGGATGTGCCGGGGCCCCTCGCCGACGACGCGCTCGCCGTGCTCGGCGAGGCGCTCACGAACGTGGCCCGGCACGCGCGCGCCTCCTCCGCCGATGTCGCGCTCGTCGTACGCGGCGGTGCGCTGACGCTGACCGTGGAGGACAACGGCGTGGGGATCGCCACGGAGCCCGACAGTCATCGCAGCGGGCTCGCCAATCTCGCGGCCCGCGCGGGGCGGCGCGGCGGAGCGCTGACGGCCACGGCACGGGACAGCGGCGGCACCCTCCTGGAGTGGACGGTGCCGCTGGCCTCACCGCCGCAGGACGCGTGAGCCGTTGGCTGTCCGTGAACCGTTGACTGTCACGGTCGGTGCCTGTCCTGCGGCAGCCTCGTAGCGATCACGGCGGCCTGGATCCTGCGCTCCACGCCCAACTTGGCGAGCAGCCGGGAGATGTTGTTCTTCACCGTCTTCTCCGACAGGAAGAGCCGCCGCCCGATCTGCCGGTTGGTGAGCCCCTCCCCCACCAGCGCGAGAATGTCCCGCTCACGGTCGGTCAGCTCGACGCCCTCGGCCACCGGCGCTCCCGCGGCGTCCGTCGCGCCCGACCTGCCCTGCTCCGGGCCGCGCAGGCTGCGCATCAGGCGGGCCGTCGTCGCCGGGTCGAGCATGGACTCGCCCGCGGCGACGGTGCGTACCGCGGAGACCAGGTCGGAGCCCTTGATCTGCTTCAGTACGTAGCCGCCCGCGCCGGCCATGATGGCGTCGAGCAACGCGTCGTCGTCGTCGAACGAGGTGAGCATCAGACAGCTCACATCCGGGATGAGCACACGCAGTTCGCGGCAGATCGTGATGCCGTCGCCGTCCGGGAGGCGCACGTCGAGCACGGCCACGTCGGGACGGAGCGCGGGTCCACGCGCGAGCGCCTGAGCGGCGGTGGCGGCCTCGCCGACGACGGTCATGTCGGGTTCCGCTCCGAGGAGGTCACGCAGGCCGCGCCGCACCACTTCGTGATCGTCGAGCAGCAGGATGCGAATGGGCCGATCCGCTGAGAAAGTACGTGATTGTGGCATACGGCCCCCTCGGATGTGGTGTTCCCGCACGTCTGGATGCGAACCCGTCTAGATCCTGGGGCCGGACGGACTGATCCGCCAGGGCCGAACGGTACCGTTCACCTGGCCCTGGCGGCCCGTCGTCGTGCTATGCGGCCCCCGATCCGTAAGGGGCGTACAGGTCGAGGAGTCGGGTGCGGGTGACGCTGAGCCGGTGGGCGAGCACTCCGCCCACCCACTGGGCCACGAAGGAGCCGAGGCCGGGGTCGGAGGCGCACAGGAGGCGGACCGTGACGGCGTCGAACTCGTGGGCCCTGACCCGGGTTTCGGCCCGCGCGCCGAGCTGCCACACATACGGCGGGAACAGCCATGACCAGCCGATGAGTTCGCCGTGGCCGAGGTATTCGACGACGGGGGCGTGCCGGCCCGGCACCCGCATGTCGAGGGCGACGGTGCCGGTGCGCAGGATCCAGAAGCGGTCGGCGCGGGAGCCCTCGGCGAAGAGCCGGGCGCCTTCCGGGAAGCTCATGTCACGGGCGAAACGCATCAGCCGGCCGCGGTACTCCTCGGGCAGGGTCTGACTCATCCGTGGTGCCGTGGTGGTCATGGGCGGACTCCTTCCGGGGCTCGGGCGACGACCGGAGCGCTTCCTTCGGGGACGCCGCCGGGGCCCGGCTGTCGGCGGAGCAGGGCTTCGGCGGCGTCATCGCGTCTTCCGGACGGCGTCCTTGCGATACCACGACGATGCCCGCTCCCCGCCCGCGGGGGCAGGGGCCGAACGGCTCCGTCGCCGGGCCCTGTCGGCTCTGCCAGTGGGCCCTTTCGGGCCCCTGAGCAGGCGCTCCGTGTCGCCGTCGACCTCCCGTCCGGCGCAGTAGCGGCCCGGCCCTACGCGTGCCGCCGGCTCCACTCGGGCCCCACGCGGCTCCAGTCCCGCTCCCATGCCGCGATCCTGCGGTGATCGAGGGCGCGGCGCAGGAAGAAGCGGGCGAGGAGGGCGAGGGTGGCGGTGATGATGGTGACCAGGAAGGCGGCGGTGAGTGTGCGGGCCCAGATGGCCTCGGTGCCCCAGGGCTCGGTGGTGACCCGGCCGCCCCTGTCGAGCCAGACGGCGGTGCGGTCGCCCCGTTCGAGCCCGGCGGGGACGGGCGCCTTCGCCACGACGCTGCCTCGTACGTCATCGGTCCAGCGGACCTTGACCGGGTACGTGACCGTGTTCTGTACGCCGCTCTGGGACGGCACGTCGTCCGGGGCGTCCTCGACCAGTTTGGCCCGCACCATGTGCCGCTGAGTCACCTGGACGCGGGCCTCCCCGGCGGCGTCGGCATGGGTCGCCCAGCCGGCCACGGCACCGGCGGCGGGCGCCATCAGGAGAGCGAGCAGTCCGAGCAACAGCGCCGCCCACCCCTCGACCGCGTCCGACCTGCGCCGCAGGGGGTTCCCCTTGGCTTGCCTGAACTTCTTGCAGGTCGTCATCGTCACCTCCCTGCCAGCGTAAAGCCACGCTCGCGCTCCCGGGCCGCCCGGCACAGGGGCCGAACGGCCCCTCGTCGAGGGCCGGTTCGCCTCTCCCTGCGCAGGTCGGACCGGTGACAAGGTCCCGGACACCACAGCCCGTGAGGAGCCGATCCGTCCGTGCTCCACACGAGTGATCAACGCCAGGTGTGGAACCCGCACCGGAGGCACACCGTCCGCGTCACCGCCACGGAGAGGTTCCCGTCATGACCAGTAGCCGCGTACTGAGCGTCGGGACGGACGCTTCACGCGAGAGCGTGCACGCCGCGGACTGGGCGGCCCGCGAGGCACTGCGCCGCCGCCTTCCGCTGCGGCTCGTGCAGGCGGCGGGCACGGAGCGGCCCGCTCCCCGGCTCCCGGACGTCGATCTGCCCGACCGCGGCGTGCTCGACGTGGTCGCGCTCCGGCTCTCGTACGCCCACCCCGCCCTCGAGATCATCGCCCGGCGCCGGCCCGAGCAGCCGGTGGCCGCTCTGCTGGAGGCGGCCGCGGAGTCGGAGACCCTGGTGCTCGGCTCGCGGGGTTTCACGGGCTACTCGGGGTTCCTCGTCGGCTCGGTCGCCCTCGCGGTCACGGCGCGCGCCACGCGTCCGGTGGTCCTGGTGCGGGCCGGCGGGCTGCCGGAGGACGAGTGGGAGGGCCCCGACTTCCGTCCCGTGGTCGTGGGGCTCGATGTGACGGCGCCCGCCGACGAACTCCTCTCGTACGCCTTCGAGGCCGCGGCCCTGCGCCGCGCCCCGCTGCAGGCGCTGCACGCCTGGACGCTGCCGCCGATGCGCGGCGACCGGCCGGGCGGGGCGAGGCCGGGCGACGCCGCGCGCCAGGAGGAGCGGCTGCGCCGGTCCCTCATGGAGGCGGTGCGGACCTGGCGCACGAAATATCCTGAGGTGCCGGTCGAGGAGCGGCTCCTGTACGGGCAGGCGGGCCACCATCTCCTCAAGGCCGCCACGGGGGCGAGCCTCACGGTGGTGGGCCGGCAGACCGACGCGTCCCGTCTGGGCTGCACCGCGCACTCGGTGGTGCACCATGTGACCAGCCCGGTCGCGATCGTTCCGCACGGCTGAACGCGCGGGCCCCGCCCGCACACCGCCGTGCCGGGGCCGAAATCGCGGGATCCCCGAAGGCGATTCGACGCGAGGCCTCAAGATCGTCGAGACTCGCCGTATGCGATATGGCGTAAATCTTCTCAACTTCGGCGACGGCATGACCCCCGAGCACCTGGTACGCCAGGCCACGGATGCCCGGGACCTCGGCTTCACCTTCGCGATGATCTCCGACCACATCGTGGTCACCCCGGATGTGCACTCGGTGTATCCGGCCCCGTTCTACGACCAGTTCACCCTGGCCGCGCACCTCGCCGGCCGCGTGCCCGGTCTCACGCTCGGCACGACGATCACCGTCATCCCCTACCGGCACCCGCTGCACACGGCGCGCCTCGCCGCCAACGTCGACCAGTTGAACGACGGCGGCTTCATCCTCGGCGCGGGCGTCGGCTGGTCCGCGGAGGAGTACCGCGTGCTCGGCGTCCCGTTCGAGGAGCGCGGCGCCATCACCGACGAGTACCTCGCGGCGATCCGCGGCTCGTGGACGCAGGATCCGTTCACCTTCAAGGGCAAGTACGTGGAGTTCGAAGGTGTGAGGACCGGGCCCGCGCCCTCGTCCGCCCCGGGGCTTCCGGTGTGGGTCGGCGGCGACTCACCGGCGGCGCTGCGCAGGGCCGGCAGGCTCGGTGAGGCCTGGCACCCGTTCATGCCGACGGTCGCCAAGCTGCGTGCACAGCTGCCGCGTCTGGCCGAGGAGGCGGAGAAGGCGGGCCGGCCCGTCCCGGAGTTCGCGCCGCGCATCCAGCTGATGATCGGCGACGTGCCGGACACGGAGGACCGCCCGCTCGGTCACGGCAGCATCGAGCAGATCAAGCAGGACGTGGCGACGCTCGAGGAGTTCGGGGCGACGCACATCCTGTTCGACACCTACCCGGGATCGCCGGAGGCCTGGCTCGGTCCGGACGAGGACCGCCGGATCCTCCAGCTGGTGAAGGAGAAGGTGCTCGGCTGAGGCCTGTTCGCGGCCAGGGGGCGTCCGCGCTCCCTGGGCAACCGTGACCCCTGGGCGTCCGCACCTCCTGGGCAACCGTGGCCTCGGCGAATGTCCCCATCACGCAAACGAGACGCAAGTTCTTGCGCTAATCTTGCGCTCCATGACGCGCAGACTTGCTCAAGTGGCGAAGAAGGTCGGGGTCAGCGAGGCCACGGTCAGCCGGGTGCTCAACAACAAGCCCGGAGTGTCGGAGGCGACACGCCAGTCGGTGCTCACCGCACTCGACGTCCTCGGCTACGAGCGGCCGACCCAACTGCGCGGCGAACGGGCACGCCTGGTCGGCCTGGTCCTCCCCGAACTGCAGAACCCGATCTTCCCCGCGTTCGCGGAAGTGATCGGTGGCGCGCTCGCCCAGCAGGGCCTCACTCCGGTGCTGTGCACGCAGACCAAGGGGGGCGTCTCGGAGGCGGACTACGTGGAGCTGCTGCTCCAACAGCAGGTCTCCGGCGTGGTGTTCGCGGGTGGCCTGTTCGCGCAAGGAGATGCCGAGCACGGCCACTACCAGCGGCTGGCCGAGCGCCAGGTGCCGGTGGTGCTCGTCAACGCCGCCATCGAGCGGCTCGGTTTCCCGTGCGTGGCGTGCGACGACGCGGTCGCCGTGGAGCAGGCGTGGCGGCATCTGTCCTCGCTCGGCCACGAGCGCATCGGCCTGGTACTGGGCCCCGACGACCACATGCCTTCGCAGCGCAAACTCGCCGCGGCCCGCGCCATGGAGGGGAAGCTCCCGGGTGCGGCGGTCGAGCGGGCCATGTTCTCCCTGGAGGGTGGGCACGCCGCGGCGACCCGGCTCATCTCCCGAGGCATCACGGGCATCATCTGCGCCAGCGACCCCCTGGCGCTCGGCGCGGTGCGGGCCGCCCGCCGGGCGGGGCTCTCCGTACCACGCGACGTCTCGGTGGTCGGCTACGACGACTCGGCGTTCATGAACTGCACCGAGCCTCCGCTCACCACGGTGCGCCAGCCGATCGAGTCGATGGGCCGGGCCGCCGTCGAGTTGCTCGTCGCACAGATCCAGGGCGGCTCGGTGCCGCCCGGTGAGCTGCTGTTCGAGCCCGAACTGGTGGTGCGCGGTTCGACGGCGCCGCCGGCTCCCGTGTCGTAAGGCGCGCCCCAACTTCCCCCACAAACCCGCCTGTTCATTTTTTGCGGAATACGCGCGACATCTTGCGCCCATCGGTCGGCGGTGCTTGAGTGTGGCTCGCTCCGGCGCCCCGGTCTCACCCACCTCGGCGCCGCGGGCCTCCACGTTCCTGCCTGCACAGGCTCAGGCCCTGAGGGGACCCACCGATGAGAAGCACTTCCGTGAAGGTCGTCGTCACCGCGTTCGCACTGGCCTCGCTCGCGGCCTGCGGCACCAGCAGCTCCGACGACGACGGCGGCGGGACGGGCGCCGGCTCGAAGGCCGACATCAGCGCCCCGCTCGACCCGAAGACCAAGGTCTCGCTGACCATCGACTGCATGCCGCCGAAGGCGAAGGCGGCCGAGCGGCGGCAGTGGAACGAGGACGTCAAGGCGTTCAACAAGAAGTATCCGAATGTCACGATCGACGGGAAGTCGACCGCGGGCCAGTGCGAGGAGCCGGCCCGGTTCACCGCCGCGCTCAAGGCGAAGTCCCAACCGGACGTCTTCTACACGTACTTCACCGATCTCCAGCAGGTGCTCGACAACAACTGCGCCGAGGACATCACCCCGTACGTCACCAAGAAGACCGTCCCCGCGCTCGACTCGATCGATCCGAACGTGCTCGCCGCGCTGAAGAAGGACAGCAAGCTCTACGGCCTGCCCACCAGCAACTACACGATGGGCCTGCTCATCAACCGCAAGCTGTTCAAGCAGGCGGGCCTCGACCCGGACAAGCCGCCGACGACCTGGGCCGAGGTGCGCACGGCCGCGAAGAAGATCGCCGGGCTCGGCAACGGGATCTCCGGGTACGGCGAGTACAGCGCGGAGAACACCGGCGGCTGGCACTTCACGGCGACGATGTACGGGCTCGGCGGCGATGTCGTCACCCCCGACGGCAAGAAGGCCGCGTTCAACGACGCCACCGGCAAGCAGGTCGCCAAGCAGCTGCACGACATGCGCTGGAAGGACAACAGCATGGGCAAGACGCAGCTGTTGAAGTGGGGCGACCTGCAGAAGCAGATCGCGTCGGACAAGCTCGGCATGTTCCTCGCCGCGCCCGACGACGTGACGTACATGGTGCAGCAACTGGGCGCCGACTACGCCAACTTCGGGATGGGCCCGATCCCCGGCGGCAAGGCCACGCTCTTCGGCGGCAACGACTACATGATCAAGAAGGGCTCCTCGCCCGACAAGATCAAGGCCGCGATCGCCTGGCTGAACTTCAAGACGCTCACCCCCGCCAAGGGCCAGTTCGACTGGCCCAGGACCAAGGAGGACAAGCTCCCGGTCGGTCTACCGCAGCCCAACTTCTTCACCGGCACCGTGAAGACCGACGACCTCCAGTCACGGACGGACAACGCCACCATGCCCGTACGCAACTTCGAGCCGTTCATGGCGAACCCGGTGCGCGGCAAGGCGGAGCCGCCGAAGGCGCAGGAGGTCTACAAGGTCCTCGACAACGTCATGTCGGGCGTCCTCACCAACAAGAACGCCGATGTCGACAAGCTCCTGTCCAGTGCCGAGCAGCAGGTCAACCAGGTACTGGCCAACCAGTAGGACGCCCACCGCACGCAGGACGTCCCACCGGTACCTGGTCCTTGATCCGAGGAGTGCCCATGTCGGCCCCGACGCTGCCAGCGAAGCCACGGCAGTCCGCACCGCCCGCACGAAAGCACCAACTCACCCCGCGCGACGGCTCGTTGACGCGCACGGTGAAGCGCCATCTCTCCGCCCACGGCTTCCTGATCGGCGCGGTGCTCTGCTTCTCCTTCTTCTCCTGGTATCCGATGGTCAGGGAGTTCCTGCTGGCCTTCCAGAAGACGAAGGACGGCCGCACCACCTGGGCCGGCTGGTCCAATCTCACGTACGTCTTCAACGACCCGGCCTTCTGGCAGGCCTGGCGCAACACGCTCCTGTTCACCGCCCTGGCCCTGCTCCTGGGCTTCGCAGTGCCGTTCCTCATCGCGGTCCTGCTCAATGAATTCCGGCACGGCCAGGGCTACTTGAGGATGCTGGTCTACCTCCCGGTGATGCTGCCGCCGGTCGCCTCCGTGCTCCTCTTCAAGTACTTCTACGACCCCGGCTACGGCCTGTTCAACCGGATCCTCGGAGTCTTCGGGATACCGGAGCAACAGTGGCTGCAGTCCACCGACACCGCGATGCTGTCCGTGGTCATCGCGGCGACGTGGATGAACATGGGTGGCGCGACGCTCATCTATCTGGCGTCGCTCCAGGGCGTCCCTGGCGAGCTGTACGAGGCCGCGGAGCTGGACGGCGCGGGCCTGTGGCGCAAGATCTGGCACGTGACGATCCCGCAGACACGGCTGATCCTCTCGCTGATGTTCCTGATGCAGATCATCGCGACGATGCAGGTCTTCACCGAGCCGTTCCTGCTGACGAACGGCGCGGGCCCGGAGGGCTCCACGACCACGGTCGTCTATCTGATCTACCAGTACGCCTTCAACTTCAACAACTACGGCGGCGCGGCGGCCCTGGGCCTCGTCCTGCTCGTCCTGCTCGCGGCGTTCTCCGCTGTGTACGTACGGCTGAGCCGCGCATCGGACGACTGAGGAGACGACACCCATGGCAACCGACACGATGCGCGCCCGCACCCTGATCTCCCCCGCCCAGCTCGGCCGACGGCGCGGGAAGATCCTCTACTGGACGGTCTTCGGCGTCACCATGACCCTGTTCACGCTGGTCTTCCTCGGCCCGCTGTACTGGATGGTGACCGGCGGCCTCAAGACCACGGCGGAGATCGTCCAGTCCCCGCCGACCCTGGTGCCCGACAGCGTGCACCCGAAGAACTACCAGGACGCCTGGAACGTGATGGACCTGGCCAAGCTGCTGTTCAACACGCTCTACTACGCGTTCGGCGCGCTCGCCTTCCAGCTCGTCCTCGATGTGGCCGCCGCGTACTCGCTCTCCAAGCTCCGCCCGCTGTTCGGCAACGTCATCCTCGGCATGATGCTGGCGACGCTGATGATCCCGGCGACCGTGCTCGTCGTCCCGCAGTATCTGACGGTCCTCGACGTGCCGATCTTCGAGCGCAATCTGCTGAACAGCCCGTGGGCGATCTGGCTGCCGTCCGTCACCAACGCCTTCAACATCTTCCTGCTCAAGCGGTTCTTCGACTCGATCCCGCGGGAGCTGCTCGACGCGGCGTCCATCGACGGCGCCTCGGCGCTGCGCACCCTGCGCTCGGTGGTGCTGCCGATCTCCCGGCCGATCCTCGGCGTCGTCTCCATCTTCGCGGTGGTCGGCGTGTGGAAGGACTTCCTCTGGCCGATGCTGACGCTCCCCGACCCGGCGAAGCAGACACTGAACGTCGGCATCTACTCGCTGTCCAACGGCGTCCCGCAGAACCAGCTGATCGCCGCGCTCACCATCGCGTCCGTGCCGACGCTGATCCTCTTCCTGCTCTTCCAGCGGAACATCATGAGCGGTCTGACCGCCGGCGGCCTCAAGGGCTGACCCGCTCCGCTCCGCACATCCAACACCCTTGCCCGAAAGGACCCTTCGTGGTGGTCGACGACTGGTGGCGCAGTGCTGCCATTTACCAGGTGTACGTCCGCAGCTTCGCCGACGGCGACGGGGACGGCACCGGCGACCTCGCCGGCGTCCGCTCCCGCCTGCCGTATCTGGCCGGGCTCGGCGTGGACGCCATCTGGTTCACGCCCTGGTACCGCTCCCCGCTCGCGGACGGCGGCTACGACGTGGCGGACTACCGGGCGATCGACCCGGCGTTCGGCACCCTCGCGGAGGCCGAGAAGCTGATCGCGGAGGCGCGGGATCTCGGAATCCGCGTGATCGTGGACATCGTGCCGAACCATGTCTCCGACCAACACCCCTGGTTCCGAGCCGCGTTGGCCGCAGGACCCGGCAGCCCGGAGCGCGAGCTGTTCCACTTCAGGCCGGGGCGCGGCGCACACGGCGAGCTGCCGCCGAACAACTGGCCCTCCCAGTTCGCGGGTGCCACCTGGACCCGGGTGCCGGACGGCGAGTGGTACCTGCACCTGTTCACGCCGGAGCAGCCGGACCTCAACTGGGCGCACCCGGCGGTACGTCAGGAGCACGAGGACGTGCTGCGCTTCTGGTTCGAGCGGGGCGCGGCGGGCGTGCGCGTGGACTCCGCGGCCCTCCTCGCCAAGGACCCGGCGCTCGCCGACGCGAGCGGCGACGACACGAGCGGCTACGTCGACCGGGACGAACTCCACGCCGTCTACCGCTCCTGGCGCGCCGTCGCCGACTCCTACGACGGCGTCCTCATCGGTGAGTTGTGGGTCCCGGACCCCGAGCGCTTCGCCCGCTATCTGCGCCCCGACGAGCTGCACACCGCCTTCAACTTCGACTTCCTCGCCCGCCCCTGGGACGCCGCCGAACTCCGCGCGTCCATCGACGCCACGCTCGCCTTCCACGCCCCGGTGGGCGCGCCCGCGACCTGGGTGCTGTGCAACCACGACGTGACCCGCACGGTCACCCGCTACGGCCGCGCCGACACCCGCTTCGACTTCGCCACCAAACGGTTCGGCACCCCGGCCGACCTCGGCCTCGGTCTGCGCCGGGCGCGCGCGGCGGCACTCCTCTCGCTCGCCCTGCCCGGCTCCGTATACCTGTACCAGGGCGAGGAGTTGGGCCTGCCGGAGGTGGAGGTGGACCGGGCGCACATCCAGGATCCGATGCACGCCCGGTCGGACGGCGTCGACCCCGGCCGTGACGGCTGCCGCGTGCCGCTGCCGTGGACCGAGCACGGAGCGACGTACGGCTTCGGGGACCCGGACTCCCGCGAGGCATGGCTGCCGCAGCCGCCCGACTGGGGGACGTACGCCGCCGAGAGCCAGGAGGACGATCCGCGCTCGATGCTCTCCCTGTACCGGAGCGCACTGCGCCTGCGGGCATGCCAACCGGGTTTTCGTGGCGACGAGTTGACGTGGCTCGGCGCGCCCGAAGGGGTGCTCGCGTTCGCGCGCGGACTCGGCCTCGTGTGCGTCGTGAACCTCGGCACGGAGCCCGCCCTGCTTCCGGCCCACCAAGAGGTGTTGCTGACCAGCGACGCGCTGGACGGCGACGGGCGACTGCCGGGCGATACGGCGGCCTGGCTGCGTACGTAGGTTTGGCTACGCCGATCGGTGGGGCACGCATCACCGCACGTATGAACGCGGCATACGCCATCCCCGGCCGCGCGTTCGAAGGCGACCCACGAAAGAGTCCACCAGAAGGACAAGGGCATATGCCATAAGCACCACCGCATCGTGTATGGCCAAATCCCTTACGGGGCAACGCGGCCTGTGCCAGAGTCTTTAGCGGTCCTTCCGTCAGCCCCGGCCACTCGTGCCCCGCATCGGAGTTTCCTCATGCCGCCCCATACCTTCGCGGACCGCCCCGCCGGCCAACCGCCGGAGCGTGGCGCCGTCGACGCGCTGATCTCGCAGACGCGCCGCCTGCTCGGCGACGTCGACGCGGTGCGCCGCGAGTCGGTGATGACGGACGAGGCCGATCCCGAGTCCCGCTGGCAGCGCGCCCTGTACGAGCTGGCGGTGCACCAACTCAGCGACCTCGACCGGCACTTGGCACAGCTGCGGGAGGGCCCCGCCCCCCAGGCGGGCCTGCCGGCCCAGCGGGTCACCGCGACGCCGCCGCCCGGCTCCCTGCTGAGCCGGGTGGGCAGCGCCGAGTGGAACCTGCTGACCGACGAGGCGACCTGGTCGGGCGAGCTCTACCAGATCCTCGGCAGGGACCCCGCCGCCCCCGCGCTCACGCTCGACGAACTGCCCGCCCTCGTGCACGCCGACGACCAGCCGAGACTGACCGCGATGGTCACCGACTGCCTGATCGACGGCAAGCCGATGGACGGGGAGTTCCGCGTCGTACGCCCGGACGGATCCGTGCGCACGGTGCACATGATGGGCGAGCCCGTGCTCGACGCCGACGGCGCGACCGCCTCGATGTGGGCGGTCGTACGCGACGTCAGTGAACTGCGCCGCAGCCAACGAGCGGTGAGCGAGACCCGTGACTCGCTCCAGCGCCAGCGGCACATCGCGCAGACCGAGCACCGGCTCGCGGTTGAGCTGCAGGAAGCCGTGCTACCGCCGTGGCGTGGCTCCCTGCGGCTCCCGCGCAGCGGTCCCGGCGGCCTCGATCTGGCCGCCCACTACTTCCCCTCCTCCGTCGGCAACCTCGTCGGCGGCGACTGGTACGACGCGCTCGAACTGCCGGGCGGCCGCACCCTGCTGACCGTCGGCGATCTCACCGGGCACGGCGTCGCCGCCACCTCAGGCATGGCGATGCTGCTCGGCGCGGTCCGCGGCATGGCGATGTGCGACACCCCGCCCGGCGAGCTGCTCGGCTCCCTCAACCACCTCCTCGACTCGTCCGTGCAGCCCGCGCTCGGCAGCGCCCTGTGCTGCCGCTACGACCCCACGACCCGGGCACTGACGTGGGCACAGGCGGGACACCCTGCCCCCCTGCTGTTCCGCGACGGGACGGGGCGTGCGCTCACACCACCCGAAGGCGTCCTCCTCGGCACCACGTCCGGCGCCGGCTACGAGCAGGCCGAAGAGCCGCTGCGCGCCGGAGACCTGCTGCTCCTGCACACGGACGGACTCGTGCCACAGCGTGGCTCGACCGCGTCCGTGGGCCGGCTGCTCGCGCTGGCGGAGCCGCTGACCGCGGCCCGTGACGCACAGGACTGCGTGCACGTGCTCCGGGAGGAGTTCGGTCAGGGCGAGCGCGAGGACGACGCCTGTGTTCTCGTCGCCAGGATCGGTTCCTGACGGCGTACGCATTGCTCTTCTAGCCGGTGTCTCCGGCGATGCCCGGCGGGGTTACGCCTGGATCCGCTTGCCCGTCGACCTCGGCAGCGCCAGCTTGATCTCCTGACGAAGGTCGTCGATCTTCGGGTAGTCCGCGTAGGTTCCGGTGAGCCGGTACATCTCGCGCAGCCGGTCCCAGGTGCGGTGCGAGGAGTTGGAGCCCATCGAGTTGAGCGCCAACCGCGCGTACCTGTCCGCCTGTTCGGGGTCGTCGGCGATGAAGCAGGCCGAGGCCATCGACAGGTGGTCGAAGATGTTCGAGCGGTCCCGGCCTCCGCCACGCAGCGCCAGGGCCTCGTGGGCATGCTGCTGCGCGATGACGGCGGCGGACGGATCGTGCTCGGCGAGGGTGCGGTACGCGAGGGCCTGCATACCGTGCAGGTCCGCCTCGTCGAACATCTGCATCCAACTCGGCGGCGGCACATCACCCTTGTCGGAGACGAAGAGCTCCTCCGCCTGACCGAGGGTGCGGCGCATCGCCTGGCCCTTGCCCATGGACGCCTGTGCCCAGGCCTCGATGGTGTAGAGCATCGCCTTCGTGCGCGGCAACACCTGGTCACCGGAGCCGGACTTGGCGAGCTTCATCAGGTCGAGCGCCTCGCCGGGCGCCCCGAGGTGGATCTTCTGGCGGGCGGCCCGCGACAGGGCCTCGCCGGCCCGCGGCCGGTCCCCGCCCTCGCGCGCGGCGTGCGCGGCGATGACGAAGTACTTCTGGGCCGTGGGTTCCAGGCCGACGTCGTGGGACATCCAGCCCGCGAGGACGGCGAGATTGGCGGCGACGCCCCACAGGCGCCGCTGCAGATGGTCGGGGTGGCGGTAGGAGAGCATTCCGCCGACTTCGTTGAGCTGGCCCACGACCGCCTTGCGCTGCAACCCGCCGCCACGCGAGGCGTCCCAGGCGCGGAACACCTCGACCGAGCGCTCGAGTTCCTCGATCTCCTGGGACCCGATGGGGGCCGCTTCGTAGCGGTCGGACCCGGCAGCGTCGGCGCCTGCCGGAGGGGACAGCGGATCGTTGGCCCTGGGGGCATCGGCCACGAGGGCCGGGTCGGTGTGCAGCCAGTCGTGCATGGCGCTGCTGAGTGCGGAGCCTGCGGCGAGCGCGGCACCCGCGCCCACCAAGCCGCGTCGGTTGAGCATGAGGTCCATTCCCGTGAATTCGGTGAGGACCGCCGCTGTCCGCTCGGGCGCCCACGGCACTCCGTCGGGGCCTTGTTCTTCCAAGCCGCCGCCTTGCCGTTTCCCTACGCGCCCGTGTCGGACGAGACCGAGGTCCTCGATGGTCACGACACGGCCGAGTCGCTCGGTGAACAGCGCCGCCAGCACCCTCGGCACCGGATCGCGCGGGATCTCTCCCGTGTCGATCCACCGCCGCACCCGCGAGGTGTCGGTCGCCAGCTGTGCGTGGCCCATGGCCGCCGCCTGCCGGTTGACCATCCTCGCGAGCTCGCCCTTGGACCAGCCGGCCAGGCCGAACAGGTCGTTCAGACGGGTGTTGGGTTGTCCGTTCACGTAAGCCCCCAGGTTCTCGGCTGAAATTGACAGTAGCCCTCTGTCAGTTGCAGGGCGACTATTCGCCAGGGTTCGCCAGGGTGCGCCAGCTGTTGTGCTCTTGGGCGCCTGGTGTCAGGTAGGAGTGCGCCACCCCGACCCGGTCGCCACAGGGCATTCCCCAGGGTGTACCGAATCGGCCGGGCCGGGACGGCGCAGGCACTCACTGGCACACGAAGGGATCTGTTTCGCCCATGTACGCAGCATCGTCCTCCGTGTCCGCCCCGCCCCGGCCGCTGCGCCCCGCCCGTCCGGCGGTCGGCGGAAGCGGCCCGTACCTCGACCCCGCGCGGCCCGCGGCTCCGACGCTGAACGGCATCGCCCGGCCGCGTCGCGCCCCGGGGCTCGGCACGCAACCGCTCAGCGGGAGACTCGACTTGTCCGGCCCTCAGGGCGCCCAGCTGCGCACGGCGATCGCGTCGGTGCACCGGATCTGCCCGGAGTTCCATCCGGTGCAGGTGTTGCGCCGTTCCTCGCGCTCCGTGCTCCTCGTCGGTACGACAGGGCGCAGCACCGCCGTCGCGAAGTGTCTACTCGACCCTGCTCCCGCCTACGCGGCGCGGATCCGGCACGAGATAGCCGCATACCGCTCGTTCGTCCGACACCGGCCCCCGGTGCGGGTGCCCCGGCTCATCGCCGCGGACCCCGACAACGGCACGCTGGTGATCGAGCGGATGCCCGGTCGGGTGGCGGCCCTGCAGCGCCACCCGGTCGAGGCACCGCCCCGGGCGGATGTGCGTGCCGCGCTCGGCGCGATCTGCCGGGTCAACCAGTGGCGGCCGCCGGCGGGCACCTTCGACGCACCGCTGGACTACGCGGCGCGGATCAACCGCTTCCATAACCTGGGCCTGCTCACGGACCGGGACATGGGTGACCTGCAGAAGCTGCTGCACGGGATCGCACACACCGCGGGCCGCGGCGGCATGGGCCAGTTCTGCCACGGCGACGCCCTGTTGTCGAACGTGCTGCTGGCGCCCACCGGCCCGGTGCTCGTGGACTGGGAGCACGCGGGCTGGTACCTGCCGGGCTACGACCTGGCGACGCTCTGGTCCGTGCTCGGCGACGCTCCGGTGGCGCGGCGTCAGATCAGTCAGCTCGCGCAGTCCGGCGGGCCCGTGGCGCGCGACGCGTTCCTGGTCAACCTGATGCTCGTACTGACACGGGAGATCCGTACGTACGAGACGGCCGTGCAGCGTTCCCTGCACGAGCAGACCCCGGCGGCACCGTCGGTTCAGGCCCACGCCGGTGCTGCGCCGTCCGGTGAGGAGCAGCGGCTGTTGCTGCGCCGCCTGCACGACGACTGCAATATGGCCCGCAAGGCGGTGCGAGCGGCAGTCGGCACTCGCTGACGGGGACGAAGATCCGCGGTGCGCCCGGAAGGAACAGGGCGCACCGCGGATCTTCGTATGTCCGCAGCCATGGGCATGGGCCGGAAATCCGGGGGAAACTCCGCTGTGCACCGCATGATTGACGGATCGTCGGCGGGCCGATAGCACTGAGCCATCATCGGCCCCGCAGGCACCGCGCAGCATCCCGAACCCGGCGTTCCCAGGAGGCATCCTTGTCCCGATTCTTGAGCGAAAGACGTTCCCGTGCGGGTGTGCGGGTGGCGGGTGGCACCCTCGGAGTGGCGGCGCTGCTGCTGCCGTTGCTCGGCGCGGCGCCGCCCGGCGTTTCGGCCGAGGCCCCGTCGGCCCGGCTGCAGGACGCGTTCGCTTCGGCGGCGGCCGAGTACCAGGTGCCGCAGAGCGTGCTCCTCGGTGTGTCGTATCTGCAGTCGCGGTGGGACGCGCACGACGGGGCGCCGAGCGTCACCGGCGGCTACGGCCCCATGCACCTGACGGACGCGCGCACCGCGCTCGCGGACGCGACACGGCACAGCGAGGCGGCGGGCGACCCGCGCGGCGACGACTCACGGGCCCCGCTCAGGGCCTCGGATGCCGTCCCGAAGAACTCCCAACTCCCGGCGCGGCTAAGGACGTTGCCGCGTGCGGCGCAGCTCACCGGCCTGTCCGCGGAGCAGCTGCGCGACGACTCGGCGGCGAATGTGCGGGGTGGCGCCGCCCTCCTCGCGGCCGCCCAGAAGAAGCTCGGCAAGCCGCTCAGCGACCGGCCCGCCGACTGGTACGGGGCGGTCGCGGCGTTCTCCGGCGCGGACGACGCCGCGACGGCCGGCACATACGCGAACGATGTCTTCGCGGTGATCCGCGACGGCGAGCGGCGCACCACGGACGCCGGCCAGGAGGTCACCCTCCGCGCCCGGCCGGACGCCGAACCGCAGGCCGCGCAGATCGAGAAGATGGGCCTGCGCAAGGCGGACGCGGGCGGGACCGAGTGCCCGAAGACCGTGTCGTGCGAGTGGATTCCGGCGCCGTACGAGGAGTTCGGCGACGGCGACTACGGCAACCACGATCTCGCGGACCGTCCGAAGGACCAGAGCATCGACTACATCGTCATCCATGACACGGAGGCGACGTGGGAGCAGACGCTCAAGCTGGTCCAGGACAAGACGTATCTGGCGTGGCACTACTCGCTGCGCTCGACGGACGGGCACATCGTGCAGTCCATCAAGAACAAGGACGTCGGCTGGCACGCGGGCAACTGGTACGTCAACGCGAAGTCGATCGGCCTGGAGCACGAGGGTTTCCTCGCGCAGCCGGACTCCTGGTACACGGAGGAGATGTACCGGTCCTCGTCGCGCCTGGTGAAGTACCTGTCGAAGAAGTACGGCATCCCGCTGGACCGGCAGCACATCCTGGGTCATGACACGGTGCCGGGCACGACGGCGTCCACCATCAAGTCGATGCACACGGACCCGGGCCCGTACTGGGACTGGTCGCACTACTTCGCCCTGATGGGCAAGCCGTTCCACCAGACGGCGGGGCCGAACGGCGGCCTGGTGACCGTCGCCCCCGAATTCGACGAGAACCAGCCGGAGTTCACCGGCTGCGAGAAGGCGGGCGCGGCCTGCGCACCGCACGGTTCGAGCGCCGTGCGTCTCTACTCGGAGCCCAGCGAGGACGCCCCGCTGATCAAGGACATCGGGCTGCGTCCGGGCGGCGAACCCTCGACGATCGACGTCAACGACATGGCGTCGCGGGCCTCCGCGGGCCAGCAGTACGCGGTCGCGGGCCGCGAGGGCCACTGGACGGCCATCTGGTACCTGGGCCAGAAGGCCTGGTTCAAGAACCCGTCCGCGCAGCCGACCGCCGTACCGGCCAAGGGACTTGTGGTCACGCCGAAGCCGGGCGCGAGCGAGGTCCCGGTGTACGGGCGGGCCTACCCGGAGAAGGAGGCCTACCCGTCGGGCATCACGCCGCAGGCGATCTCGCCGTTGCCGTACAAGCTGCTGTCGGGCCAGCGCTACGCGACGGGCGGGGCGACCAGGGGCGAGTACTTCTACTCCCCCACGTTCGACACCTCGTCGCACAAGGTGGTCAAGGGCAAGGACGTGTACTACGAGATCCAGTTCGGGCACCGCGTCGCGTATGTGCGGGCGGCGGATGTGCAGGTGCTGCCGTCGAAGGTCTCGTAGGACGCGGGTACTGACCCGTCGTGCTGCTCAGCCCTGCTGGAACAGCTCTGCCGGCAGCGGCTTGAGCAGCGCGTACAGGTCGTCCGTGATCGGGCGGTCCCAGGACGCGATGGTCACGAGCACGTTGTCACTGCGGTCGAACTGGACGCAGGAGATCCGCGTCTCGGAGAGCTTCAGGCGGCGCACCACGAGGAGGTTGTCGCCCTGCATCACCGGGACGTCCTCCACGTCGGTGACGGTGACTTCCTCGTCGTTCTCGAGGGCCACGAGGAGCTGGGCCACCTCGAAGGGGATCTCGCCGTCGTCCACCTCTCGGGCCGGGGAGCCCTCGGGCAGATTGCCGATGACCATCGCGGGGCCGCGGCCGCCGAACAGGTCGTAGCGCAGGAAGACACCCTGGCAGGTTCCGTCGGGGGCGGGCAGCAGACCGGCGCCCAGGTTGCCCGGCCAGTCGCCCGGATCCATGGCCAGGACGTCGAAGTCGGGACCCGCGGGGGTCGCAGCGCGGCGGCGGAGGAAGGACATGCCGCAATGGTACGTCCACGCTCCGCATGGATCGGGCTCGGGTCGTCCTGGTTGACGCGGCCGTTCTCGTTTCGCTGCGCCGAGGGCTGTGCCCGCCGGTTCCGCCGTACGGAACGGCGGGCACAGCAGTGGCCTACTCTCCCAGTGCCGCCGCCAGCCCCTTCACATCCGTGCCCAGCTTGCGGTAGACGGACGACAGCAGGCGGACGACCGTGGACTCGTCCACGTGGAGGTCCCGCGCGATCTCCGAGGGGCACGAGCCGCGCGCCGCGCCGGACGCCGCCGCCCGCTCACGCGCGGTGAGCGTGTCCGTGACCGCGCCGTGCAGGGGCCTCGGCCGCAGTCCTGCCGCGGCCAGCTCGTCCCTGGCGTGCTGCGCCAGGCCGTCGGCGCCGCAGCCGATCGCCGCGTCGAGCCCCCGGTAGAGGTGGTCCGCCGCCTCTTTGGAGCGGCCCTTGCGGCGTTGTTCCGCGCCGAGGGCGACGAGGGAGCAGGCCAGCTCGTAGCCCGCGGGTGAGCGCTCCAGGTGGGCGACGGACTCCTCCAGGAGCTTGGCGCGCTCGGTACCGGTGGAGACCTCGGCCACGATGCGCAGGGCCTGGCCCACGGCGGACGGCGCCCCGTAGTGCCGGGCCCGCTCGACGGCGTCCTCGGCGAGCGCCCGGGCCCGCTCGGGCGCGTCGGGCGCCTCGGCGCGGGCGAGGTGCAGCTGCCAGGGGCACCATGCGGGGTTGCGCATGCCGCGCGGGTCGAGGCGGCGGCCCGCCGCGGCGAGCTCCTCGACGGCGTCCTCGGTGCGGCCGAGCGCGAGGAGGAGCTCTCCGTACACGGTCTGTGCGTCGGGGAAGACGACGGCGGCGGGGAACGGTGGGCCGAAGGCGTGCTCGTCCGCCACCTCCTTGGCCTCGGGGGCCCGGCCGCGCGCGAGCAGCACCTCGACGAGGGTGCCGACGGCGTACCAGTGGGCGGGGGTGCCCGGCCCGACGCGTCGGGCGAGGCGCAGGCCCGCGCGCACGAAGTCCTCGGCCTCCGCGAGCCGCCCGCGCCGGTAGCGGATGTAGCCGAGGAGCGTGTATGCGAAGGAGAGGTGGGCGCCGCGCCAGCCCGCCTGCTCGAAGTCTGCGATGCCCTCGACGAAGAGTTCCTCGGTGCAGCCAGGCCGGTCGGCGTAGAGGAAGGCCATGGCGACGAGGACGGGGACCTCGAAGCCTCGGTCCTCGTCGGCGGCCCAGCGCAGTCCGCCGGCCAGGGCCCGCTCGGCGTGCTGGATCACCGTGTCGACGGGCTCACCGCGCAGGGTGGCGTCCCAGGTGCGCAGGCCGATGAGGTAGCGCTCTGTGAGGTCGCGGCCGGTGAGCCGGTCGGCGAGTTTGGCGAGGCGTCGGGAGCGGGCCGGGGAGTCGGGTTCGTCGGCGCGGAAGGCGTCCCACATGAACTGTTCGGCTTGCATGCGCAGGCGTACGCGCGGGTCGTCGGTGACGCGGATCTCGCGGGCGAGGGTCTCGGAGGCCTCGGCCAGCCGGTCGGTGTGGGCGAGGACTTGGGAGAGGCGGTAGACGATGCCGTGGCGCAGGGCCGGGTCGGTGATGGGCTCCTCGAGGGCGGCGCGCAGGTGGTTGACGGTGGTGGCGGGCTCGGTGAGCAGGGAGGCGCTGCCGAGTTCGTAGAGGACGGCGGCGCGGTCGTCGAAGGCCGGGGGTTCGCGCAGGGCGCGGGCGAGGTAGCGGCGGGCGGCGTCGGGGGCTCCCGCGCGGACGGTCTCGGCGGCTGCGGCGCGCAGCTGCCGCACGACCCACGTGTCGCCTTCGGGGTGGGTCTCAAGGAGGTGCCGGGCGGCGGCGCAGGGGCCGAGGCCCGCGTCGAGGACGGTCCAGGCGGCCTGTCCGTGCAGGGCGACGCGGATGCCGCCGGGGATGGCGCGGGAGACGGCGGTGGCGATCAGCGGGTGGACGAATTCGAGCGACTCCACGCCCTTGAGTACGCGCGCCGCCCTGAGCCGGTCGGTGGCGTCGGCGGCCTCTTCCGGGCCCAACCCGGCGACGTTCGCCGCGAGTTCGGGCGCGATCTCGGTGCCGAGCACGGCGCAGGCCCAGGCGTAGCGGACGGTGGAGGTGCCGAGGCGTTCGATGCGGGCGACGAGGCCGCTGCCCTTGGCCGCGGCGGCGAGGTCGCGCAGCAGGTGGGCGCCGGTCTCGGTGGGGACGAGGCCGCGGTCGCGCACCTTCGCGGTCAGCTCGACCGCTTCGAAGGGGTTGCCGGCGGTGACGGCCCAGCATTCGCGGCAGAACGCGTCGTCGGCGTGGCCGCCGAGGGATTCGCGGACGAGTCCGGCGATGGCGGAGGCGCTGAGCGGTTCGAGTCCGAGGGCGCGCCGGCCCGAGCGGCCCGGCAGTCCGCGCAGGGCCTCGGCGTGGTCCGGGAGTTCTTCCGGTCGGTAGGCGACGACGAGCAGGAGCGGCAGTTCCTCGGCGCGTGGAGCGAACGAGGCGAGCCAGCTCAGGGACTCCGGGTCGGCCCAGTGGGCGTCGTCGAGGACGAGGACCATGGGGGCCTGCTGCACGGCGAGGTGGGTGAGCACCCAGTCGAGGCCGTCGCGCAGGCCCTGCGGGTCGGGCGGCGCGCCTTCGGTGGGGGCGCAGAGGCCGAGGGCGGGGCCCACGATCGTGTACCAACTGCCCAGCGTGGCACGGAGATCGGCGGCTGAGGCGCCCGCGAGGCGTGGCTGGAGGAGCTGGCGGGCGACGTGGAAGGCGACGCCCTGCTCCTGGTCGCCGCCGCGTGCGTACAGGACGGTGCAGCCCTTGGCGGAGGCCTTGCGGCGCACTTCGGCGAGGAGGCTGGTCTTGCCGAGTCCGGCGGTCGCGGCGACGGCGAGCAGCGCGCCGTGCGGCCGGTCCGGGGGCTCCCCGCCGCCCTGCGGGAGTCCGGTCAGCTCGTTCAACACCGCGTCCACGACGGCGAGTTCACTGTCCCGCTCGAACAGCTTCCGCCTGCCCCGGCCAGCGCTCCGCACCATGGCGCACCCCCACCCGCGGCACGGTCGCGCACCACGGTTTCCAGGCACCTCAGCGTACGCCGGGGCGCCCCCGCCGGAGCGTGATGCGGCATTCTCGGTACGAAAATCGGTGCGGTTCCGGTGCGGTTTGCGGTTCCGGTGCGGTTAGGGTGCGGGTTCATGAGCGGGACGGTGCTCGACCACTGGCGGGGCGGCCTGGACGTCGTACCCGAGGAGGTGTGGCGGCATCCCGCCCTTGAGGTGCTGCTGCTGGCCGACAATCGGCTCGCACACCTTTCCGAACGCATCGGCACGCTGACGCGTCTGCACACCCTCGACCTCGGGCACAACCTGCTCACCTCGGTCCCGGCGGAACTCGGCGGCCTCACCGGCCTGAGCCGTTTCCTGTATCTGCACGACAACCGGCTCACCGAACTGCCGGAATCGCTCGGCGCCCTGGACCGGCTCGCGTATCTGAATGTCGGCGAGAACCGGCTGACGGCGCTGCACTCCACGCTCGGCGCGATGACCGGTCTCGTGGAGCTGCGCGCCCAGCACAACCGGCTCGATGCGCTGCCGGACGGCATCGGCGGGCTCACCGCACTCCGGGAGTTGTGGCTGCGCGGCAATCGGCTCTCCGTGCTTCCCGCGTCCGTAGGGGATCTGGCGGAGCTGCGGGAGGTGGAGCTGCGGGACAACGTGTTCGCCGTTGTGCCCGAAGCGCTGCGCGCTCTTCCTCGGCTGCGCCGGCTCGATCTGCGCAGCAATTGGCTGCGTGAGGTGCCGGGGTGGGTCGCGGAGCTGCCCTGCCTGGAGAAGCTCGATCTGCGCTGGAACGATGTGCGGCTCGCGCCCGGCCTGCTCGACGAGCTGACCGGGCGCGGATGTGTCGTACTGCGCTGAGCGCGGATGTGTCCTACTGCGCTGAGCGCGGTTGTGTCGTGCCGCGCCGAGCGGGCCGCGGCCGTCAGAGCTCAGTCGTCCTCGGGCGGGACCACCGCGACAGGGCCGGCCGCGTGCAGCAGGGCCGCGTGCGTGACCGATCCGAGCATCGGGGCGGGGCGGGTGAGGCGGCGGCGGTGGCGACCGACGACGACCAGTTCCGCGTCGCGCGAGTTCTCGACGAGATGACCCGCCGCGTCGCCCGGCACCACCAAAGTCTCAACCTCAACTTTAGGGTGAGAGTCCCGTAGTTCCGTGAGAGTCTCATCGGCCACTCGAAGCGTGTCGCGCTCGGTCGCCTCCTGGTCGACGGCCGTGGGGGTGAAGTCCCCGTACGCCGTCCAGGCCAGGACCGGCCACGGATACGCGACGACGACCTGGAGCCGGGCGCCCGTACGGGCCGCGTGCGCGAACGCGAAGGTCAGCGCCGCATGGTCAGGCGCGTCCGCCTTGAGCCCGACCACGACGCGCGGCCCAGCCGTCACCTCCGCGTCGCCGTGCACCTCGCGCCCCGGCGGCGGCACCACGACGACCGGGCAGGTCGCGTCACGCGCCGTCGACACGCTGTTCGAGCCGAGCACGAGGCCCGCGAAGCCGCCGCGCCCGCGCGAGCCGACGACAAGGAGCTGGGCCTCGGCGCTCATCTCGGACAGCACCACGGCCGGCAGACCGATCCGGCTGATGAACTCGAGCGGCGGCAGCCCCTCGCGCCCCTCCAGGTCCTTGCGCAGCTCCGCGAGCACCGTGTCGTTCTCGGGCTCCTCGTCGAAGTCCGCCACGAGCACCTCGGCCTGGAGGAACGGCGCGTACTGCTGCACATGTACGACGCGCAGCTCGGCGCCGCGTCGGACCGCCTCGGCGAGCGCCCATTCCAGGGCGCGGCGGCTGTCGTCGGAACCGTCCACCGCGGCGAGGACGGGCAGGTGGTGCGGTGTTGCCATGATCTCTTCGCCTCCGACACCGGGCGCGTCGCCGCGCCCTCATTGACCGGCTGTTCCTGTGGCCAGGCTCGCAAATGCCGGGGCCACAGGACAGGGCCGTTGGTCCCGTGTCGGAACCGCGTGAGCAAAGAGCCGCGAAAGCGACTACGTGAGGTCGAACTCGCCCTCTCGGGCACCACTCACGAACGCCCCCCACTCGGCCGGCGTGAAGATCAGGGACGGGCTCTGTGGGTGTCCGCCGTTGCGCATCGCGATGAAGCCCTCGACAAAGGCGATCTGGACATCGCCCTGCCCCCCACTGCTGGACCGCCAATCCGCTTTGCTGAGGTCCAGGTCCGGCTTCTCCCACCCCATGAGCGGGTGCTGGTCGATGGTGCTTTCGGCCACGTCCGTGCTCCTCCCGGTTCGTCGTCCGTGCGCCAGCCTAGCGATCGGTCCGTGCCGCGCACAGGCCGCGAAGGGCGGTGTTGGTCAACGCGCGTTCATCGGGTGGGTGGTTCGGCGCCGACGAGCCACATGGAGAAGAACTGGGAGCCGCCTCCGTAGGCGTGCCCGAGGACCTTCCGCGCGCCGTCGACCTGGTGTTCTCCGGCCTGTCCGCGTACCTGGAGCGCCGCTTCGGCGAAGCGGATCATCCCGGAGGCGCCGATGGGGTTGGTCGACAGGACGCCGCCCGACATGTTGACGGGGAGGTCCCCGTCGAGCTCTGTGACACCGGCTTCGGTGAGTTTCCAGCCCTCGCCCTCGTCCGCGAACCCGAGGTTCTCCAGCCACATCGGCTCGTACCAGGAGAACGGCACGTACATCTCGACGGCGTCGATCTCGCGGCGCGGGTCGACGATCCCGGCCTGTCGGTACACGTCGGCGGCGCAGTCCTTGCCGGCCTGCGGGGAGACGAAGTCCTTGCCCGCGTGGAGGGTCGGCTCGCTGCGCATGGCGCCGCCGTGCATCCAGGCGGGCGGCTTCGACGAGCGGGCCGCCCCCGCGCGGTCGGTGAGGACCATCGCGCAGGCGCCGTCGGACGAGGGGCAGGTCTCGGAGTAGCGGATGGGGTCCCAGAGCATCGGCGAGGCCTGGACCTTCTCCAGGGTGATGTCGTGCTCGTGGAGGTGGGCGTACGGGTTCTTCAGCGCGTTGCGGCGGTCCTTGTAGGCGACGACGGAGCCCACGGTGTCGGGAGCCCCGGTGCGTCGCATGTAGGCGCGCACGTGCGGAGCGAAGAAGCCGCCGGCTCCCGCGAGCAGCGGCTGCTGGAACGGGATGGGCAGCGAGAGCCCCCACATCGCGTTGGATTCCGACTGCTTTTCGAAGGCGAGGGTGAGTACGGTGCCGTGGACGCGGGCCGCGACGAGGTTCGCGGCGACGAGCGCGGTGGACCCGCCCACGGATCCCGCTGTGTGCACGCGGAGCATCGGCTTGCCGACGGCACCGAGCGCGTCCGCGAGGTACAGCTCCGGCATCATGACGCCCTCGAAGAAGTCGGGCGCCTTGCCGATGACGACGGCGTCGATGTCGGACCAGGTCAACTCGGCGTCTTCCAGGGCTCGTTGGGCGGCTTCGCGGACGAGTCCGGCGATCGACACGTCCCGGCGGGCGGCGACGTGCTTGGTCTGCCCGATCCCGACGACCGCTACCGGCTCCTTGGACACGGCCTTGCTCATCGCTGGTCCTCCCCTTCGAGTACGGCGACCAGGTTCTGCTGGAGGCAGGGCCCGGAGGTGGCGTGGGCGAGGGCGCGCCGGGAGTTCCCGCCGTGGATGCGGGCGGCGGCCTCGCCGATGCGGATGAGCCCGGCGGCCATCACCGGGTTGGCGGCGAGCGGGCCGCCGGACGGGTTGATGTCGACGTCGTCGCCGAGGCTCAGGGCGCGGCGCAGGACGACTTCCTGTGAGGTGAACGGGGCGTGCAACTCGGCGGTGTCCACGGGCCGTTCGAAGGCCCCGGCGTTCTCGGCGGCGAGCCGCGTGGAGGGCGAGTCGGTGAGGTCGCGCACCCCGAGGCTGTGTGCCTCGATGCGGTGGTCGATGCCGCGGATCCAGGCGGGGCGCTCGCACAGTTCCCTGGCGCGGTCGCCCGCGGCGAGGATCACGGCCGCGGCGCCGTCCCCGATCGGCGGGCAGTCCCCGGTCCGCAGCGGATTTACGACGTAATCGCCGTGCGGCACGCTCCCTCGCAGTTGGGCGTGCGGATTGCCCGTGGCGGACTCCCGGCTGCGGGCGGCGACCCCGGCGAGCGCGGGCTCGTCGGTGTGTCCTCCGTCGATCAGCGCCTGCGCCTGAAGGGCGGCGAGCGCGACGGAGTCGGGCCACAGCGGGGCGACGTAGTACGGGTCGAGCTGACGCGTCAGGACGTCACGTACGGAGCCCGGTGAGGACTTCCCGTACGCGTAGACGAGCGCGGTGTCGGCCTCGCCGGTCAGCAGCTTGGTCCACGCCTCGTACAGGGCCCACGCGCCGTCCATCTCGACGTGGGACTCGGAGATCGGCGGCCAGGCGCCGACGCCGTCGAGCGCCATGGTGAACGAGAAGGCGCGCCCGGCGAGGTAGTCGCTCGATCCCGAGCAGGTGAACCCGATGTCGCTGGTCTTCAGGCCCGTGGCGTCGAGGACCTGGTGCAGGACGGGCATCAGCATCTCGACTTCCGACTGTTCGTCGGAGGTACGTGTGTGGTCGGTCTGCCCGAAGGCGACGACGGCGATGTCCCGGATCGGCGGCCGCATCAGATCATCTCCTTGTACGTCTCGTAATCGGCGTCGGGTTCACCGGTGGGCCGGTAGTGGTCCGGGTAGCGCCCGCCCTCCGTCCACACGGGCTCGACGCGCAGGCCCATGCGCACCTGGTCGTACGGGATGCCCCCGATGCGGCCGTGCAGGGCGAGGTCGGCGCCGTCGAGGGCGATGTGGGCGTAGACGTACGGGACTTCGATGTCGAGGTTCTTCGCCTTGATGTTCACGATGCAGTACGTGGTGACGGTGCCCGCGGGCCCGACCTCGACCGCTTCCTCGGTGGCGACGCCGCAGGTGGGGCAGGCGCCGCGCGGCGGGATGTAGACCTTGCGGCAGGAGGGGCAGCGTTCACCGACGGTGCGGCGCTCGGCCAGGGCGTTGATGTAGCGGGTCTGGGCGCCGCCCGGGCTGTAGGTGTAGTCGAGGCGGGCGGGGGCGACGATGCCGGTGACGGCGTCCTCGAACTCGCCGCTGTGCGGCACCGGTTGGGAGGGCGCGTCGTCACCCTCGTACGGCTCGAAGCACGCGATGTCCGTGATGGCGCCCTCGCGTTCCTCGGCCCAGCGGACGCGCACACGCATGCCGGAGTGCACGGCGTCGGGACCCGGGGCGTCGAGGGCGTGCAGCAGGGCGGTGTCGGCGCCGTCCAGCGTGACGAGGACCCAGGCGAAGGGGGTGTCGAGGGGCTGGCCGCGCCGCGGCTCGGGGTTCCAGGCCCAGGTGGTGACGGTGCCGGTGGCGCCGACCTCGACGAGGTCGCGGATCTCCTCCGCGGTCACGGGGTCGTACTCGACCGGCGGCACCAGTACCTTCCCGTCGCCGGTCCGCACGCCGAGGACGGTGCGGTCGCGCAGACCGCTGAGGAAGGCGGACTGGACGGGGCCGAGGGAGCGGGTGAACGGGAACTCCACGACCAACGGCGCGCGCAGCACCTCCGGTTGGGCGGTGGATGTCATGAGGCCTCCTTGACGTATGGGCGTACGGGACGGAATGGCACGGCTAGGGTCCTTCTGACGGATCAGGCTGGATGCGGGCGGCCGTGAATGTTCGGTGCCGGTGAGCGGGGTAATGGGGCCTCCCCTGCTCGAGCGAAGCCGAGAGCTTGGGGAAGCGTGCAGCTGCAAGGCGGAGGAGGGCGACAACGCGGAGCGTTGGCAACCGACGACAACGCCGCAGATGTGCGTGCCAGGGCACGCGACTCCGGCAAGATCCGCCAGAAGGGCCCTAGGGGCCTCACTCGCGCCGGAACTCGGCGGGCCGCTTCTCCGCGAACGCGCGGGCGCCTTCCTTCGCGTCGGCGGTGTCGAAGATGGGCCAGCCGCGCTTCAACTCCGAGGCGAGACCGTCCGTTTCGGTCATCTCGGCGGTTTCGTAGACGGACGCCTTGACCGCCTCGACGGCCAACGGGCCGCACGCGTTGATCTGTTCGGCGATCTCCAGCGCCACGTCCAGCGCGGTGCCGTCGGGCACCACACGCCCGACGAGCCCGATCGCCGCGGCCTCCGGCGCCGGGTAGGGCCGCCCGGTCAGCAGCATCTCCAGGGCGTGGGTACGGGGAACCTGGCGCGGCAGCCGCACCGTCGAGCCACCGATGGGGAACAGGCCGCGCTTGACCTCGAAGAGCCCGAACGTCGCCGACTCCCCCGCCACCCGGATGTCCGTGCCTTGGAGGATCTCGGTGCCGCCCGCGACGCAGTGCCCCTCGACGGCCGCGATGACGGGTTTGCGCGGCCGGTGGTGGCGCAGCATCGCCTTCCAGTGCAGGTCGGGGTCGGCCTTGAGCCGGTCCCGGTAGTGCTCGCCCTCCATCCCCTTGCCCGCGAGGGCCTTGAGGTCCATGCCGGCGCAGAACGCACCGCCCGCCCCGGTGAGCACGATGGAGCGGATCGAGTCGTCCGCGTCGGCCTCCAGCCACCCGTCGTAGAGGCCGACGAGCATCGGCAGGGACAGCGCGTTCTTGGCCTCCGGCCTGTTGAGCGTGAGTACGAGCGTGGCGCCCTCGCGCCGGACGTCGAGATGTTCGGTCCCACCCATGAGGGGTCCTCCAGTCAGCCGCAGCCTCGGACCTGGAACAGGTTGCAGTAGGGCACGTGCCAGTTCAAGAGTTTTCTGACACTCAGTCAGTTTTCTTGCGCGGGGCCCCTTCCCCCTTACTCCCGGTTCTGTTCTGATGACGGCCAGAAGGCGCCCGGGAGACATCCGGCCCTGGATCATCTGGATCAGGAGGAGCGCGGTGGAGTACAACCTTGCCGACCTGTTCGAGTCGGTCGTCGACGTGGTCCCCGACCGCGAGGCGCTCGTCTACGTGGATCATCCCGGTACGGGTGCGGAGCGCCGGCTCACGTACGCCCAGCTGGACGCGGCGGCCAACCGGGTCGCACACCACCTGATCGCGGCCGGGATACGCCCCGGCGAGCACGTGGGCCTGCACCTCTACAACGGCATCGAGTACCTGCAGACGGCGCTCGGCTGCGTCAAGGCGCGGGCCGTCCCGGTGAACGTGAACTACCGGTACGTGGAGGAGGAGTTGGCCTACCTCTACCAGGACGCGGATCTCGTGGCCCTCGTCTTCGACACGGAGTTCACACCGCGTGTGGCGGCGGCGCTGCCGCGCGCCGAGAAGCTGCGCCACCTGGTGCGGGTGGGCGCCCCCGAGGCGGACGCGCCGCCGCTGAAGGCGGTGGACTTCGAGGAGGCGACCGCGCAGTCCTCCCCCGAACGCGGCTTCGCGCCGCGCTCCCCCGACGACCAGTTCATCATCTACACCGGCGGCACCACGGGCATGCCGAAGGGTGTGATGTGGCGCCAGGAGGACCTGTTCTTCGCGGGCCTCGGCGGCGGGGCACCCACGGGCGAACCGGTGTCACGACCCGAGGAGCTGGCCGAGCGCGTGGCGGCGGGCGGCGACGGCATCACCTTCTTCCCCACTCCCCCGCTGATGCACGGCACGTCCACCCTCACGGCCTTCATCGGCTTCAACTTCGGTCAACGCGTCGTCATCCACCGCAAGTTCGCCCCTGAGGAGGTGCTGCGCACCATCGAGAAGGAGAAGGTGACGAGCGTGTCCCTGGTGGGCGACGCGATGCTGCGCCCGCTCATCGACGCGCTGAAGGGGCCGCTGAAGGGCACGGACTGTTCGTCGATGTTCAGTGTCTCGTCCTCGGGCGCGATCATGTCGGACACGGTGCGCGCCCAGTTCCAGGAGCTGGTGCCGAACACCATGCTGCTCAACAACTTCGGCTCGTCCGAGTCCGGCTTCAACGGCACGGCGACGGCCGGATCGGGCGCGGGCGCCGGCTTCCACGTCCAGGTCAACTCCCGTACGCAGGTGGTGGACCCGATCACGTACGAGCCGGTCGCGGTCGGCGAGGTGGGGCGGATCGCGCAGCGCGGGCACGTACCGCTCGGCTACTACAACGACCCCGCGAAGACCGCCGAGACGTTCTTCCAGAAGGGCGACGAGCGCTGGGTACTGCTCGGTGACATGGCGACGGTCGACGAGCAGGGCATCGTCACGGTCCTCGGGCGCGGCTCGCAGTGCATCAACACGGGCGGCGAGAAGGTGTACCCGGAGGAGGTCGAGCAGGCACTCAAGTCCCACCCGGACATCTACGACGCGCTGGTGGCCGGCGTGCCGGACGAGAAGTGGGGCAACCATGTGGCGGCCGTCGTCCAACTCATGGCCGGGGCGGACCCGCTGACCCTGGACACCGTCCAGACGCACTGCCGCAGCCACCTCGCCGGTTACAAGATCCCCCGCCAGCTGGTGGTGACGGACACCATCCAGCGCTCGCCGAGCGGCAAGGCGGACTACCGGTGGGCGCGGTCGGTGGCGGCGGAGGGGAACGCGTAGGCCCCCTCCGCAAGGGGGCTCAGTCGAGGCAGAACTCGTTGCCCTCGATGTCCTGCAGCGTGATGCAGGACTCGTTCTCCTCGTCGGCGCGCTGCGTCAGGACGTGCGTCGCGCCGAGCTTGTACAGGCGCTCGGCCTCGGCTTCGAGCACCGCGAGCCGCTCGTCGCCGACGAGGCCGGCCCCGGCCCGCACGTCGACGTGCACCCGGTTCTTGACGACCTTCCCCTCCGGAACGCGCTGGAAGAAGAAGCGGGGCCCCTCGCCCTGGGGGTCGGCGCAGGCGGACCACGCCTCGTCCTCGTCGGCCCCGGGCGGCATGACGTATCCGAGTACCTCGCACCAGAAACGGGCGACCCGCACGGGCTCCGCGCAGTCGAAGGTGATCTGGACCTTCTTGATCGATGTCATCGGCGCACCATAGCAAGGGCGTTCCATGGCACGGTCGGATTTATCTCGGTTGCCCGGCCGTCGCCCCGGTGCTGAAGTTCGCGCATGAATCACGCAACGGTCAGAGACCTGTTCGATCAGCAGATGCGGCGCGAGGCGGGGCCCGACGAGCCCGGGGCGCGGGTCGAGCGCGTCGGCGCCGTCGTGCGCCATGTCGGCCCGGCGGCGGGGTGGAACGGGGTGCTGTGGTCGAGCCTCGACGAGGATTCCGCCGACGCGGCGATCGCCGAACAGGTCGACTTCTTCGGCGAGTTGGGCCGGAGTTTCGAGTGGAAGACGTACGCGCACGACCGCCCCTCCGACCTTCCCGACCGGCTCAAGGCCGCCGGGTTCGTACCGGAGGAGCCGGAGACGCTGCTCGTCGCGGAGACGGCCGCGCTGCCTGTCGACACCGCGCCGCCCGAAGGGATCCGGCTGCTCCCGGTCACCGATGAGGAGCAGGTCGAGCTGGTGGAGCGGGTGCACGAGCAGGCCTTCGACTCCGGCCGCTCGGTCATCGGCCACCAGCTTCGGACCCAACTGGCCCAGGACCCGGACACGGTCCCCGCGGTCGTGGCGCTGCACGGCGACGAGCCGGTGAGCGCCGCCCGCATGGAGCTGCATCCGGGGACGGCCTTCGCGAGCCTGTGGGGCGGCGGCACGGTGCCCGAGTGGCGTGGTCGCGGGATCTACCGCTCGCTCGTCGCGTTCCGCGTCCGCATCGCCGCCGAGCGCGGATTCGCGTACGTCCAGGTGGACGCGACGCCGTACAGCCGGCCGATCCTGGAGCGCCTGGGGTTCGTGGCGCTCGGGACCACCACGCCGTACGTCTGGGAGCCCCCGGCCACCCGCTGACACCCGAACCGGAGCGTCGCATGTCTTGACGACTGCGGTCACTCCTTGAATTACTGATCGACAGCAGGGCAACCGAATGATCGGTCGGGAGTTTCGGGAGAGCGTGCGATGGCGTCGATGGCGACGGACTGGCGGGACGAGGGCGAGCGGCTCGGCGCGGACGAGCTGCGCGCGCTGCAGCTGGAGCGGCTGCGCTCGACGCTGCACCGGGTGTACGAGCGGGTGCCGTTCTACCGGGAGGCGTTCGACAAGGCGGGGGTGCGGCCCGAGGACTGCCGCACGTTGGCGGACCTGGGGCGCTTCCCGTTCACGACCAAGGCGGACCTGCGGGACAACTATCCCTTCGGGATGTTCGCCGTGGAGCAGAGCGAGGTGCGGCGGCTGCACGCGTCGAGCGGCACGACGGGGCTGCCCACGGTCGTCGGGTACACCGAGGCCGATCTGTCGATGTGGTCGGACATGGTGGCGCGGGCGATCCGCGCGGCGGGCGGCAGGCCGGGGCACAAGGTCCATGTGGCGTACGGATACGGCCTGTTCACCGGCGGGCTCGGCGCGCACTACGGGGCGGAGCGGCTCGGGTGCACGGTGATTCCGGCGTCCGGTGGCATGACGTCGCGCCAGGTGCGGCTGATCCTGGACCTGAAGCCCGAGATCATCATGGTGACGCCCTCGTACATGCTCACGCTCCTCGACGAGTTCGAGCGCCAGGGCGTCGATCCGCGCACCAGCTCTCTGAAGATCGGGATCTTCGGCGCGGAGCCGTGGACCGAGGAGATGCGGCGCGAGATCGAGGAGCGGGCGGGGATCGACGCGGTCGACATCTACGGTCTGTCGGAGGTCATGGGCCCTGGCGTGGCTCAAGAAGCCGTGGAGACCAAGGACGGGCTGCACATCTGGGAGGACCAGTTCTACCCGGAGATCGTCGACCCGATCACGGGTGAGGTGCTGCCGGAGGGCGAGCACGGCGAACTGGTCTTCACCTCGCTGACCAAGCAGGCGATGCCGGTGGTCCGGTACCGGACGCGGGACCTGACGCGGCTGCTGCCGGGGACGGCGCGGCCGGCGTTCCGGCGCATGGAGAAGATCACCGGGCGCAGTGACGACATGGTGATCCTGCGGGGCGTGAACCTGTTTCCCACGCAGGTCGAGGAGATCGTGCTGCGCACACCCGGCGTCGCCCCGCACTTCCAGCTCCGCCTCACTCGCGAGGGCCGCATGGACGCGCTCACCGTGCGCGCCGAGGCCCGGCCCGACGCGACGTCTCAGGAGCGGGAGGCTGCGGCGCGCGCCATCGCGGCCGGGATGAAGGACGGGGTGGGGGTGTCGGTGGCCGTGGAGATCGTGGAGCCGGAGTCGCTCGAGCGGTCGGTGGGGAAGATCAGGCGGATCGTGGACGAGCGGAAGTCCTGAGCGGCCTGCGCCACTCCCCCGTCAGGTCACGCGAACCGGTCCCGCAGCTCCCGCTTGAGGATCTTGCCGGAGGCGTTCCGTGGGAGTTCGTCCACGAAGACGATCCTCTTGGGTGCCTTGAAGTGGGCGAGCTGCTCGCGCGCGTGGGCGATCAGGTCCTCCTCCGTGACGTCCGCGGACCGCACCACGACCGCCGTGACCGCCTCGATCCAGCGTTCGTCGGGCAGTCCGACGACGGCGGTCTCTGCGACGGCCGGGTGGGTGTAGAGGGCGTCCTCGACCTGGCGTGAGGCGACGAGCACGCCGCCGGAGTTGATGACGTCCTTCACCCGGTCGACGACGGTGAAGTAGCCCTCGCCGTCGCGCACCGCGAGGTCTCCGGACCTGAACCAGCCGTCCCGGAAGGCCTGTTCGGTCTCCTCCGGCTTGTCCCAGTAGCCGTCGCACAGTTGCGGGGAGCGGTAGACGACCTCGCCGGGCGTGCCGTCGGGCACGTCCTTGCCCTCGTCGTCGACGACCTTCGCCTCGACGAACAGCACCGGACGCCCGCACGAGTCCATCCGCCCCTCGTGCTCGTCGGGCCCGAGGACGGTGGCGAGCGGACCGATCTCGCTCTGCCCGAAGCAGTTGTAGAAGGCGAGTCCCGGCAGCCGGGCCCGCAGCCGTTCGAGCACCGGGACCGGCATGATCGAGGCTCCGTAGTACGCCTTGCGCAGCCCGGTCAGGTCGCGGGCGGCGAACTCGGGGTGCTGGGAGAGTCCGATCCACACCGTCGGCGGCGCGAACAGGCTGTCCGCGTCCCCCGCCTCCACGAGGTCGAAGACCGGGTCGGCGGCCGGCGCGTCGAGGATCGTGTTGGTGGCGCCCACCGCCAGGTACGGCAGCAGGAACACGTGCATCTGCGCCGAGTGGTACAGCGGCAGCGCGTGCACCGGCCGGTCCGTCTCCTTGAGGTCGAGCGCGTGGATGGCGCTCACGTACTCGTGGACGAGCGCGCGGTGCGTCATCCGGGCGCCCTTGGGCAGTGCGGTGGTCCCGGACGTGTAGAGGAGCTGCGCCAGGTCGTCGGCGCCCGGAGACTCTCCGTCGTACGGTGCGCTCGCCGCGAGCCGCGTGAGCAGTGCCTCGTCCGCGTCGCGCAGCGGCAGCACCGGTACGTCGCCGGGGAGCCGGTCCGCGATGCCGGGGTCGGCGAGGACGAGCGAGGCGCCGGACTGCCGCACGATGTACGCGAGGTCGTCGCCGGTCAGGTTCTGGTTGACCGGGACGTGCACGAGCCCGGCGCGGGCGCAGGCCAGAAAGCCGATCAGGTACGCGTCCGAGTTGTGCCCGTAGGCGCCGACCCGGTCGCCCGGCGCGAGGCCCTCGCCGCGCAGGACCCCGGCCGCGCGGGACACGGCGTCGTCCAGCTCCCCGTACGTCCATGAGCGCGGCCCGTAGCGCAGGGCGACGCGCTCCGGGGTGCGGCGCGCGCTGCGGCGCAGGACTCCGTCGACGGTGCTGCTGGCGGCCTCGGAATGGGGCCTCCCCTGCTCGAGCGGAGCCGAGAGCTTGGGGAAAGGTGACCTCGTCATGGCGTGATCCTGTGTGGTGACGGGCGCGGGGTCAAGGCGGCGGATGCCGCGGGTCGACGACCGGGGCGGTGCATCCGATCCGGCCGTTCGGGGCGAAGGGAGGAGTGAGGCAGCGGGTTCCACCTCGCCCGCTGATCCCCTTCGCCGCTGACCCCGGGTGCCTGCTCGCCTCGGTGTCAGCGGCCCTCATCGCCGGCCTGCCGGTACCGGTCATGGCCAGCCTGCCGGTACCGGACATGCCCGGTCTCGGCTCAGGGCGAACTTCCCGTGCGGGCTCCGCTCCCGCCGACCTCTCCGCACCGGACATACCCGTTGGTACGCTCAGCGCTCTCACGCAGCTCAACCACCTCAGCCCGCACTGCAGTTGGGAGCACGATGCGCACTCGTCCGGGACACAGACGCCTCGCGGCCCTCGGGGTCGCCCTGTTGACCGCGCTCAGCGGCACCGCCTCGGTGTCGTCCGCCGCGGCCGACCGTGACACACATCCGCACGGCGGTGGCCTGTCCGCCACCATCCGCTACACCGAGTACGGGATCCCGCACATCGCCGCCAAGGACTACGCGAACCTCGGTTTCGGCACGGGGTGGGCGCAGGCCGCCGACCAGGTGTGCACACTCGCCGACGGGTTCGTGACGCTGCGCGGCGAGCGTTCGCGCGTCTTCGGGCCCGACGCGGCGCCCGACGGCTCGCTGTCGTCGGCGACCAAGAACCTCTCAAGTGACCAGTATTTCCGAGGTGTTCGCGAGACACACACCGTGGAGAAGCTGCTCGATGTCCCCGCGCCCGCGGGACCGAGCCGCGACGCGAAGGACGCGATGCGCGGCTGGGCCGCCGGGTACAACGCGTGGCTGAAGAAGAACCGGATCACCGACCCGGCGTGCAAGGGCGCGGACTGGGTGAAGCCGGTGACCTCGCTCGACGTGGCGACGCGCGGCTTCGCGATCGCGGTGCTCGGCGGGCAGGGGCGCGCGATCGAGGGCATCACGGCCGCGCAGCCGCCGACCTCCGGCGCCGCGCGGACCGGGCCGGACAAGGCCGATACCGCCCGCGCCGCCCGCGAGTTGTTCGCGCAGGACGACTCCGACATGGGCTCGAACGCGGTGGCGTTCAGCGGCGCGACGACGGCGAACAAGCGGGGCCTGCTGCTCGGCAACCCGCACTACCCGTGGCAGGGCGGCCGCCGCTTCTGGCAGTCGCAGCAGACGATCCCGGGCGAACTCAACGTCATGGGCGGCTCGTTGCTCGGCACGACCGGGATCTCCATCGGGCACAACGCGAACATCGCGTGGAGCCACACGGTCGCGACGGGCGTCACGCTCAACCTCCACCAGCTCACCCTCGACCCCTCAGACCCGACGACGTACGTGGTCGACGGCAAGAAGGAGAGGATGACGAAGCGGTCCGTGAGCGTACCCGTCAAGGGCGGCGACGACGTGACCCGCACCCAGTGGTGGACCCGCTACGGCCCCGTCGTCACGAACCTCGGCGCCCAGCTCCCGCTCCCCTGGACCGCGACGACGGCCTACGCCCTGAACGACCCGAACGCGGTCAACCTGCGCGCCTCCGACACCGCGCTCGGCTTCAGCAAGGCCCGCTCGACCGCCGACATCCTCACGTCGCTGCGCCGCACACAGGGCCTGCCGTGGGTGAACACGATCGCCGCGGACTCCTCGGGCCACTCACTGTTCACGCAGTCGCAGGTGCTGCCGAGGATCACCGACGAGCTGGCGGGCCGCTGTTCGACGCCGCTCGGCAAGTCGACGTATCCGGCCTCGGGTGTTGCCATCCTCGATGGTTCGAAGAGTGACTGTGGGCTGGGCAGGGACAAGGACGCCGTGCAGCCGGGCATCTTCGGCCCGTCGAAGATGCCGGTCCTCAAGGACGCCCCGTACGCGGAGAACTCCAACGACAGCGCCTGGCTCGCCAATGCGGACCACCCGATCACCGGCTACGAGCGGGTCTTCGGGAACGTCGGAACGCAGCGTTCGATGCGTACGCGCGGCGCCGTCGAGGACGTCGCGGGGATGGCGGACAAGGGCGGTCTGACGGTCGCGGATCTGCAGCGGCAGCAGTTCGCCGACCGGGTGCCCGCCGCCGATCTGACGGCCGCCGACACCGCGAAGGCGTGCGCGGCCCTGCCCGGCGGCTCGGCAACGGGCAGCGACGGCAAGCCGGTTGACGTCTCTCAGGCCTGTGACGTGATCGGCGCGTGGGACCGCACCATGAACACCGACAGCCGGGGCGCCCTGCTCTTCGACCGGTTCTGGCGGAAGCTGACGGCGGCGGTACCCGCGGCCCAGCTGTGGAAGGTGCCGTTCTCCGCGGCGGATCCGGTGCGTACGCCGAACACACTGAACACGCAGGCGCCCGGCTTCGCCACGGCGCTCGCCGACGCGGTGGCCGAACTCAAGGCCACGAGCATCCCGTTGGACGCCAAGCTCGGCGACCACCAGTTCGTGACACGCGGCGGCGAGCGCATCCCGGTGCACGGCGGCACGGAGTCGCTCGGCGTGTGGAACAAGGTCGAGCCGGTGTGGAACGCCGCGGGCGGCGGCTACACCGACGTCACGACCGGGTCGAGCTACATCCAGGCGGTCGGCTGGGACGGCGGGCGCTGCCCGGTGGCGCGCACCCTCCTCACGTACTCCGAGTCGTCGAACCCGAACTCGCCGCACTACAGCGACCAGACCCACCTCTTCTCAAAGAAGAAGTGGGTCACGGAGCGCTTCTGCGAGAAGGACATCCTCAGGTCGCCCGCACTGAAGGTGGTGCGGGTGCGCGACTGACGGACGCCCCCCCAGGACCAGGGCGGTCTCAGACCGCCCTGGTCCGTCCCTCCCAGTACGGGTCCCGCAGGCGACGCTTGTAGAGCTTGCCGTTGGGGTCGCGGGGCATCGTCTCGATGAAGTCGACGCTCTTGGGCCGCTTGTAGCCCGCGAGTTGGGTCTCGCAGTGGGCGAGGATCTCGGCCGCGAGCGCGTCACCGGCGGTTCGGCCCTCCGCGACCTCGACGACCGCCTTGACCTCCTCGCCCCAGTCGTCGTGCGGGATGCCGAAGGCAGCCGCGTCGGCGACGGCGGGGTGTGTCAGGAGCGCGGACTCGATCTCGGCGGGGTAGATGTTGACCCCGCCCGAGATGATCATGTCGATCTTGCGGTCCCGCAGGAAGAGATAGCCGTCCTCGTCGATCACCCCGAGGTCACCGACGGTGAAGAAGTCGCCGATGCGGTTCTTCTTCGTCTTGCCCTCGTCCTTGTGATACGAGAATCCGCCGGTGTTCATCTTGAGGTAGACGGTGCCGAGTTCACCGGCCGGCAGCTTGTTGCCGTCGTCGTCGTAGATCGCCAACTCGCTGATGGGCCAGGGCTTTCCGACGGTTCCCGGCTTCTTCAGCCAGTCCTCGGCCGTCGCGAACGCACCGCCGCCCTCACTCGCCGCGTAATACTCCTCGACGCACATCCCCCACCAGTCGATCATGGCGCGTTTGACGTGGTCGGGGCACGGCGCGGCGCCGTGGATCGCGTGCCGCATGGACGTGACGTCGTAGCGGTCCTTGACCTCCTGCGGGAGCGCGAGCAGCCGGTGGAACTGGGTCGGCACCATGTGCGTGTGCGTGCACTTGTGGGTGTCGATGAGGCGGAGCATCTCCTCGGGCGTCCACTTGTCCATCAGGACGAGCGTGTGCCCGATGTGCAGGGACGCTCCCGCGAACTGGAGGACCGCCGTGTGGTAGAGCGGCGAGCAGACCAGGTGGACATTGTCGTCGTACGGCTTGACGCCGAAGATGCCGAGGAACCCGCCGAGGTACGACTCCTCGGGGAGTTTCCCGGACAGCGGGCGGCGGATGCCGCGGGGGCGGCCCGTCGTCCCGGACGTGTAGTTCATGACCCAGCCGAGCGTGCGCTCCTCGGGCGCCGACTCGCTCTGCCCGTCGAGGAGTTCGGCGTACGGGCGGAAGCTCGCGACGTCCCCGACCGCGTACCGGTGGCTGTCGGGCAGGCCCGCCTCGTCGGCGGCGGACCTCGCCGCGTCGGCGAACCGCTCGTGCGCGATCAGCACCTTGGCGCCCGAGTCGGAGACGATCCAGGCGATCTCCGGCCCCACGAGGTGGTGGTTGACCGGCACGAGATAGAAGCCGGCCTGTGAGGCGGCGAGGTACGCGATGAAGAATTCGACGCTGTTGGGGAGCACGACGGCGAACGCGTCGCCCCGCTCCAGGCCCGCCGCGCGCAGGCCGTGGACCATCTTGTTGGACGCGGCATGCAGGCGTCCCGCCGTCCACGGTTCACCGTCAGGGGCGATCAGGATCGTGCGGTCGGGATCGGCGGCGGCCTGCGCCCAGAAGCCGTTGGCCGGTGTGCTGTTGGGGGGTGTGCTCATGCTGGTCACTCACCGTCCTGCGATCTTGTTGATGCGGTCGATCGCCTTCTCGAAGCCGCGCGTCAGGTCGTCGAAGACCGCCTGGACGCTGCGCTCCTCGTTCATCCGCCCCACGATCTGCCCCACGGGCGTGCCGAGCAGCGGCTCCACCTCGTACTTCTGGATCCGGGACACGGCCTCGGCGACGAGCAGGCCCTGGAGGGGCATCGGCAGGGTGCCGGGGCCCTGAGGGTCGTCCCACGCGTCCGTCCACTCGGTGCGCAGCTGGCGCGCGGGCTTCCCGGTCAGCGCACGCGAGCGCACCGTGTCGCCGGAGCCCGCGGCGAGCAGCTTGCGGGTGACCGCGGGCGAGTGCATGTCGGCCTCCGTCGTCGTCAGCCACACCGAGCCCAGCCACACCCCCTGCGCGCCGAGCGCGAGCGCGGCCGCGACCTGCTGTCCGCTGCCGATGCCGCCCGCCGCCAGGACCGGCAGCGGGTCGACGGCCTCCACGGCCTCCGGGGTGAGCACCATGGAGGCGATCTCACCGGTGTGGCCGCCGGCCTCGTAGCCCTGCGCGACGACGACGTCGATGCCCGCGTCCGCGTGCTTGCGGGCGTGGCGAGCGCTGCCGGCGAGCGCGGCGACGAGGACGTCGTGCTCGTGCGCGCGGGCGATGACGTCGGCGGGCGGCGATCCGAGTGCGTTGGCGAGGAGTTTGATCGGGTAGTCGAAGGCGACGTCGAGTTGGCTGCGGGCGACCTGCTCCATCCAGCCCGTGATGCGCCAGCCGGACGCCTCGCCCTCGGCGAGTTCCGGGACGCCGTACTTGGCGAGGGTCTCCTGGACGAACTGCCGGTGCTCCGGCGGGATCATCGCCTCGATGTCGGCCTCGGTGACGCCTTCGACCTTCTTGGCGGGCATGACGACGTCGAGGCCGTAGGGCCGGCCGTCCACATGCTCGTCGAGCCAGTCGAGATCGCGTTTGAGTTCGTCGGGTGCCGCGTAGCGGACCGCACCGAGCACGCCGAAGCCTCCGGCCCTGCTGATGGCCGCGGCCACCGCAGGGAACGGCGTGAAGCCGAAGACGGCGTGCTCGATCCCCAGTTTCTTGCTCAGCTCCGTCTGCATGCGCGCAGGATGCCGCAGCGCGGCGGACGACGGAAGGGGTTTTCTGATGCGGCGTCAGATTCTTCACCGGCCGGTCATGACGCGCGGGTGGCGCAAGGGTGTTGACACGAGGCAGCACTGACAGAGAAATTTCATCCGACTCGGAAGATCCCGAAAGTATTTTTCAGAAGGGCCTCGTTCATGAGCGGAGCACCCGAAGCAGCGGACAGACCACACAGAGGCGCCACGGGCTCCGGCCCGACCCGGCGCCAGTTCGGCGCGGCCGGCCTCGCGCTGGGCGGCGCCCTGGCCCTCACCCCGTTCCCCGCGGGCCCCGCCGCGGCCGCCGCCGAGGCCTCGGCGGGCCGACCGACCCTGCGGCGCGGCTCGCCCGAGCGCGCGGGTCTGCTCGCGGGCCATCTGCGCCAACTCGTCGCCGACGCCGAGAAGTTCCTCGGCACCTTCCCCGGCGGCCCCAAGCACCCCTGGTACGCGGGCGCGGTGCTGCTCGCGGGCCGCGGCGGCACGGTCGCGCTGCACCAGCCGATCGGCAAGGCGGTGCGCTACTCCCACTACGACGACAAGACGGACACGGGGATCGAGTTCCCCGCGGACCAGCAGATCGACATGGCCGACGACACCGTTTTCGACCTCGCCTCGATCTCCAAGCTGTTCACCTCCATCCTCGCGGTGCAGGAGTTGGAGCGCGGCGCGCTGGAACTCGAGGCGAAGGTCGTCACGTACTTGCCCGAGTTCACCGGCGGCGGCAAACAGGACGTCACGATCCGCCAACTACTCACCCACACCTCCGGGTTCCGGCCCGACATCGCCTTCTACAAGGAGTCCGAGCACGATGCGCAGCTCGCCCTCCTGTGGAAGGAGGCGCTGCTCAACCCGGCGGGCACGACGTACCTGTATTCGGACCTCAACCTCATCACGCTGCAGCTCGTCGTCGAGAAGCTCACCGGCAAGCCCTTGGACGTGCTGCTCCCCGAGCGGATCACGGGGCCGCTCGGCATGACCCGCACCCGCTACAACCCGCCCGCCTCCTGGAAGCCCAAGGTCGCGGCCACCGAGGACGCCCGCGCGCCCTGGTCGGGCCTGGACCGGGGCCTGGTGTGGGGCGAGGTGCACGACGAGAACGCGTACGCGTTCGGCGGCGTCGCGGGCCACGCGGGCGTCTTCTCCTGCGCCTGGGACATGGCGGTGCTCGGCCGGGCGCTGCTCAACGGCGGGATCTACGGCAAGGCCAGGATCCTGTCCCAGAAGTCCGTGGACCTGATGTTCACCAACTTCAACACGGACTTCCCCGGCGACGAGCACGGCCTCGGCTTCGAGCTCTACCAGCACTGGTACATGGGCGCGATGGCGACGCCGCGCACGGCGGGCCACACCGGGTTCACCGGCACCTCGCTCGTGCTCGACCCGACGACCGACTCGTTCCTCATCGTGCTCGGCAACTCCGTGCACCCCGTGCGCAGCTGGCGATCCGGTTCCGCTCCCCGGGTCGCCGCGGGCGACAACATGGCGCGCGCGGTCGCCGTCCGTCCCCAGCACGGCCGCACCGCCTGGTTCTCCGGCATGGCGAGCGCCACGTCGGCGACGCTGACACTGCCGGATCTGCGTCTCGCCTCGGACAGGGCGCGGCTCGGCTGCGAGCTGTGGTGGGACACGGAGCCGCACTCCGACTTCCTGTTCCTGGAGACGTCGACGGACGGCGGCAAGAACTGGAAGCCGCTGCCGTTCACCTCGGGCCGCTCCGACGCCCACCCGTCCGGTGCGGTCGACGGTTACGCCGACCGCACCTGGCACCGTCTCACCGCCGACCTGGGCCCCTTCGTCGCGGCGCCGCTCCGGCTCCGTTGGCGCTACGCGACGGACCAGTTGTACGTCGGCCGTGGCGCGTACGTCGACGGCATCCGCGTCCTCGACGGGGACGCGGTGGCGTTCGACGACGCGCGCCCGGCGGACGCGTCCCGCATCGAGGCGAAGGGATGGACGGCGTCTCAGGACTAGGTCCTGATCCAAACGACAGGCCCTAGCGTCTACGCGCGTGCGGCCGGGGTCAGTGGCCGAGCACCGCCATCGCGGCGTTGTGCCCCGGAATCCCGCTGACCCCGCCGCCGCGCACGGCGCCCGCGCCGCACAGCAGGACGTTCGCGTGGCCGGTCTCCACACCCCAACGGCCGGTGTCTTCCGAGGAGTACGGGAACGAGAGCTCCCGGTGGAAGATGTTGCCGCCGGGCAGCCGCAGGTCCCGCTCCAGGTCGAGCGGTGTCTTCGCCTCGATGCACGGCCGGCCGTCCGCGTCCTCGGCCAGACAGTCCTCGACCGGTTCGGCGAGGTGGGTGTCGAGCTGGGCGAGCGTGGCCTTCAGGAGGTCCGCGCGGGCCGTGTCGTTGTCGGCGGCGAAGAGCCGGGCCGGGGTGTGCAGGCCGAACAGGGTGAGCGTCTGGTAGCCGCGTTCGACCAGGTCCGGGGCGAGGATCGTCGGGTCGGTCAGCGAGTGGCAGTAGATCTCGGAGGGCGGCGCGCCGGGCAGGGCGCCCGCGGCGGCCTCGGCGTGCGCCGTGGCCAACTGGCCGTACCCCTCCGCGACATGGAAGGTTCCGGCGAACGCCTCGCGCGGGTCGACGGAGGTGTCCTTGAGGCGCGGCAGCCGCTTCAGCAGCATGTTGACCTTGAGCTGGGCGCCCTCTGCAGGGGCCGGTGGGGCGCTGCCGGTGAGCCGGGCGAGGTCCTGCGGTGAGGCGTTGACGAGGACGTTGCGGGCGGCGACGGTGCCCTCGGAGTCGGCCGTCCTGTACGTGACCTCGGCCTCGGCGCCGTCCGTCTCGATCCGGGTCACCTCGTGCCCGGTGACCAGGTCGGCGCCGGCCGAGCGGGCCGCGGCGGCGAGTGCGTCCGTGAGGGCGCCCATGCCGCCGACGGGGACGTCCCAGTCGCCCGTGCCGTTGCCGATCACGTGGTAGAGGAAGCAGCGGTTCTGGGCGAGGGACGCGTCGTGGGCGTCGGCGAAGGTGCCGATCAGGGCGTCGGTGAGGACGACGCCGCGCACCAGGTCGTCGGTGAAGTGCTCCTCGATGCCGACGCCGATCGGGTCCTCGAACAGCAGCCGCCAGGCATCCTCGTCGCCGACCCGCTCGCGCAGCGCGTCCCTTGACGGCAGCGGCTCGGTCAGCGTCGGGAAGACCCGTTCTGCGACGCGCCGGGTCGTCTCGTAGAAGCGGTTCCACGCCTCGTACTCCTGGTCGCTGCCCGTGAGTTCACGGAACGCGCCGCGCGTCCGCTGCTCCCCGCCACCGACGAGCAGCCCCGTCGGCCGCCCGTCGCGGACGGTCGGGGTGTACGAGGAGACGTCGCGGGTCGCGGTCGCGAAGCGCAGCCCCAGGTCGGCCACGATCTTCTTGGGCAGCAGGCTGACGAGGTACGAGTAGCGGGAGAGGCGGGCGTCGACGCCGGGGAACGGGCGGGTGGAGACGGCGGCCCCGCCGGTAGTGCCGAGGCGTTCGACGACGGCGACGGACTGTCCTGCGCGGGCCAGATAGGCGGCGGCCACCAGACCGTTGTGGCCGCCGCCGACGACGACCGTGTCGTAGCGGGCGCGGAGATCATGTGCGGGCATGGCCCTTGGTAACACGGGCCGCGCGCGGTGGACCAGAGGGCGGGCCCACGGTCACGCGCGCGGCGCACCTTCTTGGCGCAGCACCGCGACCCTTCGGTACAGGGCGACCGCGTCCGCCGTGCGGCCGAGCTGCTCCAGGCAGTGGGCCTCGTCGTTGCGGCTGGCGAGGGTGCTGGCGTGGGCCTCGCCGAGGACGCGCTCACGAGCGGTGGACACCGCGCGGTACTCCCCGAGGGCGTCCTGCCAGCGTCCGAGCCAGCCCAGGCCGACGGCGACCTCGCGGCGGCTGACGAGCGTGTCCGGATGGTCGGCGCCGAGCACGCGCCCGCGGATCGCGCACACGTCGCGGGCCTCCGACAGGGCCTCCTCCCAGCGGGCCAGCCGCCCGAGGTTCACCCCGAGCCCGTGCCGGGCGCGCAGCGTCTCGGGGTGCTGCGGCCCGCTGACCCGCGTACGGTCGTCGATCAGGTCGCGGTAGAGCGTCAGGGCCTCGGCGCTGCGGCCGAGCCGGCCGAGGCTGATGCCCACTTCGTAGCGGACGGAGAGGGTGTCCGCGTGGTCGTCGCCGAGGGCCCGCGCCCTGGCCCGGGCGACCTCCTGATACGTCCCGAGGGCCTCGCTCCACCGCCCCAACTGCCCCAGCGCGTAGCCGACCTCGCAGCGTGTGACGAGCGTGTCGGGGTGGTCGGCGCCGAGCACGCGGCCACGCGCGTCCGCCACCTCCTCCGCCATCCGGTACGAGTCCTCGAGGCGGCCGAGCCTGCTGAGGTTGAAGGCGAGGTTGTGGCGGCAGCGCAGCGTGTCCGGGTGCTCGGGCCCCATGGCCCGCTCACGGGCGCCGAGGACGGTGCTGTACACCTGGTGCGCCTCGAAGTGTCGCCCCAACTTTCCCAGGACGTACGCGACTTCCTGGCGCGCCCCGAGCGTGTCGGGGTGCTCGGGTCCCAGCACCCGCTCGCGTCCCTCGACGACGCCCCGGTACTCGCGCAGCGCGTCGGCGGCCCGCCCGGTGCGGCTGAGGGTGAAGGCGACCTCGTAGCGGCTGGCGAGGGTGTCGGGGTGATCGGGCCCGAGGGCGTGCTCCCGCTCGGCGGCGACCGAGCGGTGCACCTCGCCCGCCTCGGCCCAGCGCTCGAGCCGGCCGAGGCTGAGCCCCGCGTTGTGCCGGGAGGCGAGGGTGGCGAGCAGTTCCGGGGCGGGAGTGGGGCGTTGGACCACCTCCGGCGCGGCGGGCGTGTGGTCGCCGTCGCGCGGGATCCACTCTCCGGAGAGCCCGGCCGCGGTGTCCGGGGGTGTGACGCGCGGGCCGGGGCCCGCGGTGGCCTTGTGTCCTGTGGTCATGCCGCGGGTCCAGGAGGGCAGCCGGGGCTCGCGGGGCTGCCCGGGCTGCTCCCGTACGGGCTGTTGCGGCAGTTGCGGCTGTTCGCGTACGGGCGGGTCCGTGCGCGGCTCGATCTGTGGCGCCCGCACCGTCGGCACGTACGTCCCGGGTCCCGGCCGCGCGCCTTGCGTGATCCGGCGCTCCAACTCCCGGGCGTCACGCGGCCGTTCCTCGGGGTCCTTGGCGAGCAGGTCCAGGATGATCCGGTCGAGATAGCCGGGCAGCTCGGGCCGGTGCCCGCGCGGCGCCGCTGGTTCGGTGTCGCGGTGCCCGACGAGCACGGACCACGCGTCCTCGAGGTCGAACGGCGGGGCGCCCGTGGCCACTTCGTAGAGCACGCATCCCAGCGAGTACAGGTCGCTGCGCTCGTCGACCTGGTCGCCGCCGATCTGTTCGGGCGACATGTAGTGCGGGGTCCCCATGGCGACGCCGGTGCCGGTGAGGCGTGCGGTGAACCCGATGTCGTGGCCGAGCCGGGCGATGCCGAAGTCGCAGATCTTTGCGGTGCCGTCACCGAGCCGCATGATGTTCGCGGGCTTCAGATCGCGGTGCACGACGCCCTGTTCATGGGTGTAGGCGAGGGCGGAGGCGACCTGTTCGGCCATGTCGACGATCTCGCCCACGGGCAGGGGGAGGTGCCGATTGTCGTCGAGGAGCTGGCTCAAGTTCTTCCCGTCGAGCAGCTCCATGACGAGATAGAGAATGCCCTCGTACTCGCCGAAGTCGTGCACGACCGTGATGCCCCGGTGCTGGAGCGCGGCGGCGACCCGCGCCTCCCTGCGGAAGCGCTCCCGCAGGATGCGGGTGAAGCTCTGGTCGCGCTCGGGTCCGAGCGGCTTGAGGCACTTCACGGCGACGTGCCGGCCGAGCGCCTCGTCGCGCGCCCGCCAGACCTCGCCCATGCCGCCTCTGCCGATCAGGTCGAGCAGCTGATACCGCCCGTGGATCAGCCTGACGTCCCGCGTCTCCCCCACCCCTGGCATCTCCCGCCGTCGCCCCCGTCGCGTCGCTACGCCCTCCCCGGCCCGTCCAGTATGGCTTCCCCTCTGTCGACTTTGTACGGGGCAGGGCGGGCGTCCACACCGAGTCTCCCCATGGCCCGCAGGATGTGTTTCGGCGGCAGTTGCCATCGCACACGGGCGGGAATCAGGCGCAGCGCGGTGCCCGTGGCGCGCATTCGGCGCGTGACGGCGCCCGGTTCGGGGGCTTGTCTGCCGTACAACTCATGGGCGTACGGCGGCAGGGAGGCGTACGCGAGGCCGGCCACGCGCCGCCAGAGGACTTCGCGCGCGGGGATCAGCAACAGGTGGGTGGGCGGCCGCTGCAGAAAGGCGTCGACGTCGCGCGCCTCGGGCCCGGCGGCCAGCTCAGGGCGTACGGACTCGAAGTACGCCGCCAACTCCGCCTGGCTGCCCGGAACCTTCTCCGGGGCGAGGCCGACGAGCCGGGCGCTGGTCCGGTGCTCGGCTACGTACCGGTCGGCCTGCGCCTCGGTGAGGCGGAAGCCGGAGCGGCGCGCGACGTGCAGATAGGAGTCGATCTCGGCGCAGTGCACCCACAGCAGCAACTCGGGTTCGTCGACGCCGTAGCGCTCCCCCGTGTCCGGGTCGGTCACCCCCAGGTGGCTGTGGATCCGCCGCACGCGCGCGCCGGCCTTCTCGGCGGCCTCGCTCGTCCCGTACGTCGTCGTGCCGACGAAGCCCGCGGTCCGCATCAGCCGTCCCCAGGCGTCGCGCCGGAAGTCGGAGTTCTGCATGACGCCGCGCACGGCGCGCGGGTGCAGCGCCTGGAAGTACAGGGCGCGCACGCCCGCGACCCACATCATCGGGTCGGCGTGCAGCTGCCAGGTCACCGAGTCGGGGCCGAAGAGCCCGGGGTCCGCTTCGCTCATGTCGCACAGCACCTCCTGTTCGCAGCGTACGCACATGGGACGGACCGGAACCCGATCAACGGCGGACTCGTCCTGACGATCAGGGAACGGGCAACGGGCGAGCGGGCGGGGAGACATGAGCGAGCGGGGCGACGGGACGGCGGCATCCACGGACGGTGCGGGCGACAGACGCCCGCGGTGGCGTCGCGGCCGGGTGCTCGCGGCGTTCGCCGTCGTGACCGCGCTCGTGCTGCTCTTCCACCGGCAGGTTCCGAACACGCCGGGGCGGCTGGGGAGCCTGGTGGAGTCGTTCCTGCCGTGGTCCTGGGTGGTCCTGGTCGTCCTCTTCGGCCTGGGGCTGCTGCGCCGAGCGCCGCTCGCGATGCTGGCTGTGCTGCCGGCGACGGCGGTCTGGGCCCACCAATGCGGCGTACTGCTGCCCGAGCCCCGGTCCGACGGGCACGACCTTGTCGTCGTGCAGCACAACGTCAGTGACGAGAACACCGACCCGCAGGGCATGGCGCACGAGCTGTCCGGGCCGTCCCCCGACCTCATCGCCCTGGAAGAGCTGCTGCCCAAGGCCCGCGCGGTGTACGAGCGCGGTCTCGCCGCGAGCCATCCGCACCACGCGGTGGTCGGCACCGTCGGCCTCTGGTCGAGGTACCCGCTCACCGGCGTCCGGGCCGCGGACATCAAGCCCGCCGGGATCACGGAGCCGTGGAATCGCGGCCTGCGCGCGGTCGTCGAGGCCCCGCAGCGCGACATCGCCGTGTACGTCGCCCATCTGCCCTCGGTACGGCTCGGCGTCAGTGGCCTGAAGTCGGCGTGGCGGGACGAGAGCGCCCGCCGGCTCGGCGCGGAGGTCGCCGCCGAGAAGACCGACACGGTCCTCGTCGTCGGCGACTTCAACGGAACGGTGGACGACCGCGGCCTCGCCCCGCTGACCTCACAACTGGACGTACCGGATCGTGGGTTCACCTTCAGCTACCCCGCCGCGTTCCCCGTCGCCCGGATCGACCAGATCATGGCCCGCTCGGCGAACGTCGGCCCCATCCGCACCCTGCCCGCGACCGGCAGTGACCACCTTCCCGTTCTCGCCCGGATCGCCCTGGACGATCCGGTCAGCGCCGCACCCTCGGCATCCCGAGACCGATCCACGAGATGATCTCCCGCTGGATCTCGTTGTTCCCGCCGCCGAACGTGAAGATGACCGCCGACCGGTAGCCGCGTTCCAGCTCCCCGTGCAGGACGGTGCCCGCGCTGCCCTCCTTGAGCGCGCCCGCCGCGCCCACCACCTCCATCAGCCAGGCGTACGCGTCCCTGCGGGCCTCGGAGCCGTAGACCTTGACGGCGGAGGCGTCCTGCGGGAGGAGGGTGCCCTGCTGAACGGCGTTCACCATCTGCCAGTTGAGGAGCTTCATCGCGTCGAGCTTGGTGTGGGTCTGGGCGAGGCGCTTCCTGACCCAGCCGAGGTCGATGACGCGGCGGCCGTCGGCGAGTTTCGTCTCCATGGCCCAGCGCTGCACGTCGTGCAGGGCGCGGATCGCCATGGTGCCGTGGGCGGCCAGCGTGACGCGTTCGTGGTTGAGCTGGTTGGTGATCAGCCGCCAGCCCTTGTTCTCCTCGCCCACCCGGCGGGAGACCGGGACGCGGATGTTCTCGTAGTAGCTGGCCGTGGTGTCGTGCGAGGCGAGGGTGTTGATGACGGTGCAGGAGTAGCCGGGGTCGCTCGTCGGGACGAGGAGCATGGTGATGCCCTTGTGCGAGGGCGCGTCCGGGTCGGTGCGGACGGCGAGCCAGACCCAGTCGGCCGTGTCCCCGTTGGTCGTCCAGATCTTCTGGCCGTTGACGACATAGTCATCACCGTCCCTGACCGCACGGGTCTTGAGCGCCGCGAGGTCGGTGCCCGCGTCGGGCTCGCTGTAGCCGATCGCGAAGTCGAGCTCGCCGGAGAGGATCTTCGGCAGGAAGAAATCCTTCTGCTCGTCGGTCCCGAACTGCATGATCGTCGGACCGACGGTGTTCAGCGCCATCAGCGGCAGCGGCACGCCCGCCTGCGCCGCCTCGTCGAAGAAGATGAACTGTTCCATCGGGGACAGGCCACGGCCCCCGTACTCCTTCGGCCAGCCCACGCCGAGCCACCCGTCACTGCCGAGCCTGCGCACCGTCTCCCGGTAGAACCGCTTCTGCGCGGCCGGGTCCTCGTAGCGCGCGTACGCGTTCTCGGGTACGAGCTCGGCGAAGTAGGCACGCAGCTCGGTGCGCAACTGCTGCTGCTCAGGCGTGTATTCGAGGTGCACGGCCCCTCCTGGCGTTCGACTGCGTGGTCCGGGAGCCGGCTTGCGCCAGCCTGACGGCGCACACAGTAGAACGCGTTCCAGAAATAGGGAATGCCGTGGACCGCGGGAACTGATGGAACGTCAGCCGAGGGTCGCGAGGAAGTCCGTGCATGCCCGCGCGCAGGCCCGGCACTGTTCGGCGCAGTCGGCCGCGTCGCGCGTGCGGTCGCAGACGTGCGCGCACTCCAGGGCTACTGCTCGGCACCACTCGACCTGGAGCCGGATCCCGTACTCGTCCTGGTGTGCCTCCTCCGACAGCAGTCGGCAGGTCGCGTCGCACACCTCGACGCTGAGGAGCAGCGCGCGCCGCAGGCCGTGCGGTGCGTCGGCCTTTTCCTGGCCCTCGTCCGGGACCGGGCGCACGGGGCCGTGCACGTGCGGGGCGGCGGGGCCCAGGTCGGTGGAGCTGACCAGCAGGGCGCAGGCGCGGGCGCACTCCGTGCACGACTGCGCGCAGGCGAAGCGGTCCTCGAGGAAGCGGACGAGGTCGTCCTTGGGTGGTTCGGTCATCAGGGCACGGTCGGCGCCCGGGGAGTCCTCGGCGTATGAGTGTGGATGCTTCGCCAGGGAGGTCACCGGCCCGGCTCCTTTCCAGGGGACGTACGGCTTGGGGGCGGGTAGCCGGATCGGGGAGCGTCAAACCGGTCACCTGGGGCTTGAAGTGCTCACGCGACCCGGTACTCCTCCACCTCCTCGCTTCGCAGGATCAGGCCGTTGCCCGGGCCGTTCTGGCCTGGGCGGACCGTTCCGCCCGAGGGGTCCAGGACGCCCGCGAAGAACATCGACTCGATCCGGACGTGGTCGTGGAACCACTCGACGTGGCGGAGGTTCGGGACCGCTGCCGCCACGTCCGCGTGGGCGTGCGGGGCGCAGTGGGCCGAGATCTCCAGGCCGTGGGCGTGGGCGAGGGAGGCGGCGCGGAGGAATTCGGTGATGCCTCCGCAGCGGGTCACGTCGACCTGGAGGCAGTCGACGGCGCCCGCGGCGATCATGCGGGCGAAGTACGGGAGGTCGTAGCCGTATTCGCCGGCGGTGACGTCGCAGACGAGGGCGTCGCGGACGAGGCGGAGTCCTGTGAGGTCGTCGGAGGAGACGGGTTCCTCGAACCAGCCGACGCCGTGGGGGACGAGCGCCTCGCCGACGCGGATCGCCTGCTTGCGGTTGTAGCCGCCGGCCGCGTCGACGTACAACTCGGCGTCCCCGCCGATGACTTTGCGGGCACTGCGGACCCTTTGGAGGTCGCGGGGCACCGACCGGCCGCAGGCCTCGCCGATCTTTATCTTGACCTGGGGGATGTGCTGGCCGTGCACCCAGCCGCTGAGTTGGGCGGCCAGGTGGCTGTCGTGGTACGTGGTGAAGCCGCCGCTGCCGTAGACGGGGACGGTGTCCCGTGCCGCGCCGAGGAGGCGGACGAGCGGGAGGTCCATGAGGCGGGCCTTGAGGTCCCACAGGGCGAGGTCGACGGCGGAGATCGCGCAGGACGCGATGCCGGGCCTGCCCGCGTTGCGGACGCCCTGGCACTGCGCCACGTGGGCGGCGGGGATGTCGAAGGCGTCGCGTCCCTCGACGAGCCCGGCGAGTTGGTCGCGGACGACATCGGCGGCGGCCGGTGGCGCATAGGTCCAGCCGATGCCGGTGAGACCGCCGGCCCTGGCCTCGACGAAGACGATCGTCGTGGTGTCCCAGGCGAGGGTGGCATCGGCTTCGGGGGCGTCGGTGGGCACCGTGTAGGCGCTGACGTCGAGGCGTTCGACGGGCAGGCAGGTGCTCGGGGACTTCGGGGTGTCGGTCATCATCGTCGTCTGCCGTGCCTCACCCTGCCGAGCCGCTGGTCGCACCGATGGGTGTGTCGTTCTTGAGCTGCGGCAGCACCTTCGTCCGGTAGAAGTCGAAGAACTCCTGCTGGTCCGGGCCGATCTGGTTGACGTAGACACGGTCGAAGCCGGCCCGGGCGAAGGCGTCGAGGGCGCCCACGTGCTCGTCGACGTCGGGGCCGCAGGGCAGCGCGCCGTCGACCATCTGCTCGGTGACGAGGCTCTCCGCCTGCTCGAAGTGGCGGGGCGTGGGCAGCACTTGGCCAAGTTCGCCAGGCAGTAGCTGGTTCGCCCACAGCCCGTGCACGCGGCGCACGGCCTCCGCCCGGTCGATCCCGTAGCAGACCTTGAGGCCACCGGCGACGGGCTTCGCACCGCCTCCGCCCTTACGGAACTGGGTGACCAGCTCCTCGTCGGGGCTCATGGTGATGTAGCCGTCGCCTACGCGGGCGGCGAGCGCGGTGGCCTGCGGGCCGAAGCCGGAGATGTCGATGGGCACGGGGCCTTCGGGCAGCGTGTAGATGCGGGCGTTCTCCACGGTGTAGTGCTCGCCACGATGGGTGACCTCGCCGCCGTCGAGGAGCCTTCGGATGACCGAGATGGCCTCTTCGAGCATCTCCATGCGCACGTGCGCGGAGGGCCAGGGCCCGCCCAGGATGTGCTCGTTGAGCGCCTCCCCGGTGCCGACACCGAACCGGAAACGGCCCTCCAACTGCACCGCGCTGGTGGCGACGGCCTGGGCGAGGACGGCGGGGTGGATACGGACAGTGGGGCAGGTGACCGCGGTCTCCACGGGCAGCGACACGGCCTCCGCGAGGGCGCCGATCACGTTCCACACGAAGGGGCTCTGGCCCTGGGCGTCGTTCCACGGGTGGTAGTGGTCGGAGATCCACAGGCAGTCGAAGCCCGCCTGTTCCGCCATCCGGGCCTGTTCGACGAGCTCGCGCGGCCCGAATTCCTCCGATGCCAGAAAGTAGCCGTACTCGGGCATGACGCCCTCCCGGGGGTGTGGTTTGTGCCAGGCCTTCCGGGTAACCCAGGCCCCCGCAGGGAAACCCGCCGTGACACCACACAAGTGCCGTCCGGGCCGGTATTTCGCGGATCATTCCCACCGGCCCGGACGGCACTTCAAAGGTTTCGTCCCGGGGTTTATCGATACCTGGTTCGGTTACTCACCACCGGTACCATCGTGACCTCGATCCACCCGCCGTCGTACTGCGCATCACGAATCCGAGCAGCCACACCACCAGCACGGCAATGGCCACCCACCACAGCAGTTTCACGGCGAATCCCGCGCCGAAAAGCAACAGTGCGAGCAACAGAACCAGCAGAACAGGAATCACGGTAAATACCTCCTCGGGGCGCCGAGTTCCCGAGAATTCCCCCTGTACTCCACTCACCCTCTGCGAGTTGACGTGACCGCGAAGAATTCCAAGGAAGACGACCGGCGGACCCGGATCACCGTTCTGGTGGCGCTCGCCGCCAATCTGCTGATCGCCGTGGCCAAGGCCGTCGGCGGTCTGTTCGCCGCGTCACCCGCGCTGCTCTCGGAGGCGGCGCACTCGGTGGCCGACAGCCTCAACGAGGTGTTCCTGCTGGCCGCACTGCGGCGCAGCCGCCGGCCCGCCGACCACAGGCATCCGTTCGGGTACGGCAAGGAGCGGTTCTTCTGGTCGCTGATCGCCGCCGTCGGCATCTTCGTGATGGGCGGCTGCTTCTCGTTCTTCCAGGGGTTCGAAGCGCTGACGTCGGGCGGTCAGGAGGAGTCCCACAGCGGGTACGTCGCCGGGCTCGCGGTCCTCGGTGTGGCACTGCTCGCGGAGGGCAGCTCGCTGATCCGCGCCGTGCACCAGGTGCGCACCCAGCCGGGCGAGGGCATCGGCTCGGACCCCGCGCTCCGTACGGTCCTCGCCGAGGACGGCACGGCGGTGATCGGCGTGCTCCTCGCGGCGGGTGGGATGACGCTGCACATGGTGACGGGGCGGATCGAGTGGGAGGCGGCCGCCTCGTTCTCCATCGGGGTGCTGCTCGTGTACGTGGCGTACCGGCTCGGCAGGAGCGCCCGCGACCAGTTGATCGGCGAGGCCGGCGACCCCGAGATGCACCGCGGCATCCGCGAACTCCTCGCCGAGCAGCCCGAGATCGACAATGTGGCGGCGCTGCACACGATGCAGCTGGGAACGGACTCGACGCTGGTCGCGGCGCGGGTCGATCTCGCGCCCGGCATCGAGAGCGAGCGCCTGGAGCTGGTCTTCGAGCGCGTCAAGCGGGCGGTGCGAGATCGCTGGCCCGAGGCCGATCAGGTGTTCCTGGACGTGGTGGACGCGCCGAAGCCGGTACATGAGCGCTGAGCGAGGCGCGGGTCAGATCACGCGGAACAGGTCGGCGGCCGCATGCACGTCGGTGAAGTCCTCCACTGAGCGGAGGTTGTCGCACAGCGCGTCGAGGACGGAATCGCTCTCTGCGGCGCACGGCCCGCCGACGGCCACGCCGAATACACGGAATCCCAGACGGTGCTTGGCCGTCGCGGGCCAGCTCGGACCGGCCGCGTCGTCCTGCCCGGCCGTGCCGTCCCGCTCCCCCAGCGCGTCCCGCGCGTCCACTGCCGCTCCCCCTGCCCGCAAGGCCCCACCGGTCTCAGGTCGGACCGCGAACTACGTCAGTGGCCGCGCTTGCCGACGCCCGGCATGAACTCCTGCATCTTCGCCTTGAAGCCCTGCTTGACCACGTGCGTGCTCTGCGGGTCGCCCTTGAGGATCGCCTCGGCCGTGGACTCCATCTGCTCCCACGTCGCGTGCGGCGGGATCGGCGGCACGGACGGGTCGGTGCGGAAATCGACGACGGCGGGCCCGTCCGCGGCGAGCGCCGCGCTCCAGGCCTCGGTGACGTCGGCGGGCTTCTCGACGCGGATGCCGGTAAGGCCCAACTGTCGGGCGAACGCGGCGTAGTCGACGTCGGGGAGCTCCTGCGAGGGCTCGAAGGACGGCGCGCCGCCCATGGCGCGCAGCTCCCAGGTCACCTGGTTGAGGTCCCGGTTGTTGAACACACCGACGACGAGGCGTTGATCGGTCCAGCGGTGCCGGTACTTGGCGGCGGTGATGAGTTCGGCGAGCCCGTTCATCTGCATCGCACCGTCACCGACGAGCGCGACGACGGGCCGGTCGGGATGGGCGTACTTGGCCCCGATCGCGTACGGGACGCCGCAGCCCATCGTGGCGAGGGTGCCGGACAGGGAGCCGCGCATCGTGCCCCGCATGGTGATGTGGCGGGCGTACCAGTTGGCGGCGGAGCCGGAGTCCGAGGTGAGGATCGCGTTGTCCGGGAGCAGCGGGTCGAGGGCGCGGGCGACGTGTTCCGGGTTGATCGGGTCGGCGCTCAACCCGGCGCGACGGTCCATGGCTTCGTGCCAGCGCCGGACGCCGGCGCAGGTCTCGTCGAACCAGTCGCGGGCCTCGTTGCGGCGCAGCAGCGGCAGCAGGCGCTTGAGCGTCGCGCGGGCGTCGCCGACGAGGTTCACCTCGTACGGGTAGCGCATGCCGATCATGTGCGGGTCGATGTCGATCTGCACGCCGCGCGCCTTGCCGTACTCGGGCAGGAACTGCGCGTACGGGAAGCTGGAGCCGATGGTGAGGAGGGTGTCGCAGTCCCGCATCAGCTCGTAGGAGGGGCGGGTGCCGAGCAGGCCCGACGCCCCGGTCACGTACGGGAGTTCATCGGAGAGGACGTCCTTGCCGAGCAGGGCCTTGGCGACTCCGGCGCCGAGGAGTTCGGCGACCTCGCACACCTCGTCCTTCGCACCGGCCGCGCCCTGGCCGACGAGGATGGCCACCTTGTCGCCCGCGTTGAGCACCTCGGCGGCCCGTTCCACCGCTTCCTGCGCGGGCTCGGCGGTCCACGAGCTGCGGTCGAGGCTGGAGGGCACCATCTTGAACGCGTGCGGGGGCGGGGTGTGGTCGAGTTCCTGCACGTCCGCCGGGATGATCACGGCGGTGGGGGCGCGGCGCGCGTATGCGGTGCGGACGGCCCGGTCGAGGACGTTGGGCAGCTGCTCGGGGACGTTGACGGTCTCCACGAAGTCGGAGGCGACGTCCTTGTACAGCGTGTGCAGGTCGACCTCCTGCTGGTACGAGCCGCCCATGGCGCTGCGCGCGGTCTGCCCGACGATGGCGACGACCGGTACGTGGTCGAGCTTGGCGTCGTACAGGCCGTTCAGGAGGTGGATCGCGCCGGGTCCTGACGTGGCGACGCAGACGCCGACGCGGCCGCTGAACTTCGCGTAGCCGACCGCTTCGAAGGCGGCCATCTCCTCGTGCCGCGCCTGCACGAACTCGGGCCGGTTGTCGGCCCTGCCCCAGGCGGCGAGCAGGCCGTTGATGCCGTCGCCCGGATACCCGAAGACCTGTTCCACACCCCAGGCGCGCAGGCGGTCGAGGACGTGATCGGCGACCTTGGTGCTCATGCCGGGACCTTTCGCTTCGAGGAAACTGCCGGAGGCCGGGTGACCAGTCGGGCACCGGGGAAACCCGGTTGGCACCGCCCTCGCGGGGTACTCGGCGCACCGACGCGCCACGGGGGTGCGACGGAGGAGGAGACATGAGTTTGGTGCGGGCTGGAGTGCTGGTTCTGGACTGTGCGGAACCCGAGGAACTGGCCGAGTTCTACCAAACGTTGCTGGGCGGCGAGATCGAGACACTGCCCGGCAGCAACCGCATCGACATCGTCGGCGAGCAGGGCATGCGCATGGCCTTCCGCCGCGATCTGAACGCCGCCCCGCCCAGCTGGCCGCGCCCCGACGACTCGCAGCAGGCCCATCTCGACTTCGTGGTGGACCAGGAGAACCTCGACGAGGTGGAGCGCCATCTCATCGGCCTGGGCGCCCGCCCGCTGGAGACCCGTGGTGCGCGCGGCCCGAACGAGATGCGCCTGTACTCCGACCCGGCCGGGCATCCGTTCGCGACGCACTGCGCCGCGCGTCCGGCGCCGAAGACCGACTGAGCCGGCCGCCGAGAAGGCGCGCAGAGCAGCCCCGAGCGTGGCGTCTACAGAACCGTCTACAGCCGAACTCGACCGAAATCCATCGGATATCGGTCGGAGAGGGATCCGATCATGAACACAAAGGAGCGCGCTCCGTACCCCGCAGAGACCAAGCGCGAGGTCAAGGGCAGGATCCGCACCTGCAGGGCCGCGCGGCGCGACGGACGCGAGCCCTCTGGTGACGCCAACGACCGTGACACGGACTGGAATCTGGTGCGCGGAGAGGACTGAGCGAGCCCTTCCCTCCCGTTGATTCGGGCATATGCTGTCGGTGCCGACGAGGGGAGGCGCCCCGCGATGCCCACCGCTGCACGGCCGAGGATCCTCGTCGTCGACGACCGGGACGACACCCTCTTCGCGATGGAGAGCGCGCTGGCTCCACTCGGCTATCCGATCGTCCGGGCCCAGACCGGGGACGACGCACTCAAGACCGTCCTGCGCGGCGGCATCGGCCTGGTCCTGCTCGACGTGCTGATGCCCGACGTCGGCGGCTTCGAGGTCGCGCACTACATGACGCGCCTCGAACAGACGCAGGACATACCGATCATGCTGATCACCGGCGCGGGCCAGGACACCAAGCTCGCCGCCAGGGCCTTCGAGCTCGGCGTCGCCGACTACGTGGTGAAGCCGATCGAGCCGTGGATGATGCGGACGAAGGTCCGCTATCTGTACGAGACGAGCCTGCGCATGAACGCGCTGCGCGAGCGCCTTCGGACGTATGAGAACGGCGACGCCAAAGAGTCCGCGCCACCGGCGCACGCCGCCGCGAGCCGTCCCCTGTCACGCCCCGCCTGACCTGCCGCTTCACTTCCGGGTGTCCATGGTCACACCCGCTCAGGGACTTCCGACCCTCTCTATGGTTGTAGAGTACAACTGCTCCCAGAGTTGTAAAAGCCAACCGATTCGACCGTGGAGGTCCTGCTCATGAGCGGCACGCGCGAACCTGCGCTGCGCCACGTTCTGACGCATCTGCTCACCCCGCTCCTGATGTGCGTCGGCATGGGCCTCGCCTATCTCGGCGCCTTCGCCTCGCCCGAGCCGCACCATCTGCCGATCGCCGTCGTCGGCTCGGGCCCGGAAGCGAAGGTCTTCGCGCAGACAGTGAAGGACAAGGCGGGCGACGCGCTCGACGTGCGCACGCTCACCTCCCGTTCCACCGCGGTCGACCAGCTCGAGACCCGGGACATCGACGGCGCCTACGTACTCGGCGACAAGCCCGAACTCGTCGTGGCCTCGGCCGGGTCCGACACCACCGTCTCCGTCGTCCAGAAGATCTTCACGCCGGTCGCCGCCGAGCAGGGCGCGCCCCTGAAGGTGACCGACGTGGTGCCCTCGGTGGACGACGACCCGACGGGGCAGGGCCTGTTCTTCCTGCTCGTGGCGGTCAGTATCGGCTCGTACGCCTCGGTCGCGGTGATCGGCGGCGCGGGCGGCGTGCTGCGGATGCGCACCCGTGCCCTGCTCGTCGTCGGCGCGTCCGGCGTGGTCAGCCTGATCGGCGCGGCGTTCGCGGGACCCGTCTTCCACCTGGCGCACACCCACCTGTGGGGCCTGTGGGGCATGACGTGGCTGTACTCCGCGGGCGTCCTGCTGATCGGCGTAGGACTGCACACGTTCCTGAAGAAGTGGACGACGCTCGGCGTGATGGTGCTGTTCGTGATGCTGAACTTCACCAGCTCCGGCGGGATCTTCCGGCCCGAGCTGCAGAACGGCTTCTTCGGGAGCCTGCACAGCTTCTGGAACGGCGCGGGGTACGTCGAGGGCGCCCGCAGCCTCCTCTACTTCGGCCAGCACGATCTGGCCCGCAACATCTGGACGCTCGTGGCCTGGCTGCTCGTGGGCGCGGCCATGATCACGGTGGCGGGCCTCGCCGAGCGCCGACGCCACACTCCGGCGGCCGTCGAGCCGGCCCCCGCGCACAAGCACAAGCGGGAGGCCGCGCGCGACCAGGAACAGGAAGAGGAGCTGGAGGAGGCCGTGGGCGTCTGAGGCGCACTCCCCCACCCCACATACGGCGAGGGCCCCGCTGAAGCAGCGGGGCCCTCGCCGTATGCGTTACGTGGCTGCGGTTCCGGTCACACCCCGGCCGGGATGTCCTTCGCCCGCTTGCGCACCGCGAACGACGTGCCGATCTCCACGACGCCGACCACGAGCAGCCAGATGCCGGTGACCAGCGTGAGGACGGCGAGCGTCTCGAACGGCGACACGATCAGGACGACACCGGCGAGCGCGGTGATGACGCCGAGGAAGATCTGCCAGCCGCGGGTGGGCATCGCGGGGTCGGAGGCCGCGGCGACGGTCTGCGTGATGCCGCGGAACAGCCAGCCGATGCCGATCCACAGAGCGAGCAGCAGCGTCGACTCCATCGCATCGCGGAAACAGAACAGGCCCAGCAGCACCGACAGGGCGCCGCTGATGAAGCCGATGACGCGCATCCCGGCCGTCGCGTGCGTACCGAACGCGGCGACGAGCTGGAAGATGCCGCTCACCAGCAGATACACGCCGAACAGGACACCCGCCACGCGCAGCGAGACGCCCGGCCAGACCAGGACGAGCACCCCGAGGATCACCGAGGCGACACCCATGAGCAGCACGGCCTGCCAGGCGGATTGGGCGAGTCTGCCGAGCGGGCCCTGCCCCTGCGGGGCGTCACCGCCGGGCGTCCGGTGGGGAGTCTGCGGGTCGTACGGTGCTTGGGTCATGCTCGACTGTCGCTACGGAACGCCGGGCTCCGCCATCGCGCGTGAGCCGAACGGCTGACACCGGGCGCGCTCCGTCGCACCAACGCACCCATGACGCAAAGCGGAGGAAAGCAGCACAATGGGTCCATGACCGAGCATCATGGCTCCGGCCCCTTCGCCGTCCGCCGGGTCTACGACCCGCCCGCCCCGGCCGACGGCACCCGCCTGCTGGTCGACCGGCTCTGGCCGCGCGGTATCTCGAAGGAGCGCGCCGATGTCGACAAGTGGCTGAAGGGCATCGCGCCGTCGAGGGAGCTGCGCTCCTGGTACCACGAGGACAAGGCGGACCGGTACGACACGTTCGCCGAGCGCTACGCGGCGGAGCTCGCCGAACCGGAGCGCGCCGAACTCGTGGACCGCGTGCGCGAGCTGGCCGGGCACGGGCGGGTGACGCTCGTGACGTCGGTGAAGGACATCGAGCACAGCCACGTCCCTGTGCTGCGGCGCCACCTCGAAGAGGGCCTCGAAGAGGGCTGATCCCGGCTCAGGCGGCGAGGCAGACGGTGCCCCGCGAGCCCTGGCCTGATGTGGTCACACCGGTCGTGGAGACCAGCCGGACCGGCCGCACCGCCTGCGCCAACTCCCCCTGCGCGAGGACGAGTACGTCGACGAGCCCGAGCCCGAGCGCACCTGCCACGGCTGCCAGCATCTCCGACGAGGCCTCCTTGCGGCCACGCTCGATCTCCGACAGGTAGGGCATCGAGATCCCGGCGACGTCCGCCACGTCCTGCAGCGTCCGCCCCTGCGCCCGCCTGCGCCGCCGCAGCACCCCGCCGACGACATGGCGCCACAGCGGCTCCTGGGCCGGGGCGGATTCCTGGGCCGGAGCGGGACGGGGGCGGCGGCTCTCCTGGATGCTCATCGGCCCACCGTACGAGCGCCCGTGACGGCCTCGCCCGGCACTTCGCCCACGGCGATATCGCTCAGAGGCTCTCAGTCCCGGTCGCGCTCGTGCCGCAGCAGGACGACACCGTTCCCGAACGTGTGCGTCTCCGCGAGGCGCAGCGGGCGCTCGGTGAGGGTCTTGCCGGGGTGGAACATCGGGGTGCCCGCGCCGACCAGGACCGGATGGACGTAGACCCGGAACTCGTCCACCAGGTCGTGCTCCAGGAACGTCGTCGCCAGGTTCGCCCCGTCGATGACCAGGTCGCCACCGGGCTGTTCCTTGAGGGCGCGGATCGCCTCGGGCACCACTTCCGGCATGACGGTGGTGTGCCACTCCGCGGGCCCGGGCTTCAGCGTCCGGGAGAACACGATCTTCGGCACCTCGCGCCAGACACCCGCGAAGTCGACGGTGGCCGGCGAGGCCTCGGGGTCCTTGTCCGCCGTGGGCCAGTACTCGGCCATCAGCTCGTGCGTGACGCGTCCGCTGAGGATGCCGCCGAAGGTGCGGCACACGTCGTTCATGTGCTGGTGCAGTTCCTCGTCGACCCGGTGCCAGCCGATCTCGCGGTCGGGGCCCTCCATGTAGCCGTCGAGGGACACGCCCATCATGAAAACGATTTTGCGCATCGAGTGCTCGCCTCTCGCTGTCAGCCGCTAACCGCGCTCCCAGTCACACGGAGGTGAGGGGCAGGCGTGCGCATCGTGTTCCTTCAGAGCGACGCTCACCAGGCTCAGCAACAGCTGCACATCCGTGTCGCATTCGAGAAGCACGGTAATCCAGGAGGCTCCCGGTTGCACCCTGATCGCACTGTTGTGTCGCAGTTGGGGCAGCAGTCGCTGCACGACCGGCGACGTCAGGTACAGATCGGCGCAGTCGTCGGCGTGGAAGTGCACAAGGTCGTGGCCCGCCGCTCGAAACGCGTGCCCAACCGAGCACCGGGGCGGGCCACTTACCAGGGTGGGCCATGTCCCGAGCTCGGTCATGGCGCGCTGGGCCGCGGTCATGCCTCCATCCTCGCGCACGCTTCACCTGGAGGACCACCCCCATCCATCACGCCTTTACAGCGGGCCGGATCCGACCAGTTGGCCGCCGTCGACAACGAGGGTCTCGCCGGTGATCCAGCGGGCGCCCTCACCGGCGAGGAAGGCGACGGCCTCGCCGATGTCCTCGGGTTCGCCGATCCGGCCGAGCGGTGTCGCGCCCGCGACGGCCTCCTCGTTGTCCTGCCAGAGCGCCTCGGCGAGGCGGGTGCGCACGATGCCGGGGGCGATGGCGTTCACCCGTACCTTGGGGCCGAGTTCGAGGGCGAGGTGCTTGGTGAGGTGGATCAGGGCGGCCTTCGAGACGTGGTAGATCCCGACGTCCTTGGCGACCGAAAGTCCCCCGATCGAGGCCGTGTTGACGACGGCGCCGCCGTGTTCGCCCATCCACGCCTTCACCGCGAGCGACGTCCACAGGATCGGCGCCCACAGATTGACGTCCATGGTCTTGGCGAAGCGCGCGTGGTCCTGGTCGACGATCGGACCGTACGCCGGGTTCGTACCGGCGTTGTTGACGAGGATGTCGAGGCGGCCGTACGTCTCCACGACGTGCTCGACACAGGCGCGCGCGGCGTCCTCGTCGGTGGCGTGCGCCCCGAACCCCTCGACATTGTCGCCGAGTTGACGGGCCGCGTCCTTGGCACGCTCCTCGTCGCGCGAGGTCACCACGACGCGGGCGCCGCGGTCGCGCAGGGCGCCGGCCGCCGCGAGGCCGATGCCTCGCGACGCGCCGGTGACGAGCGCGACCCGTCCGTGCAAAGAGGCCTCCGGAGAGGTCACTTCTCACCCCGTTCCTTCTGCCGACGGCGCAGCTCGCGCCGGGCGATCGTCCGCTTGTGCACCTCGTCGGGGCCGTCGGCCAGGCGCAGGGTGCGCAGGTGCGCGTACATGCTGGCGAGCGGGAAGTCGTCGGAGACGCCGCCGCCGCCGTGCACCTGGATGGCGCGGTCGACGACCTTGAGCGCGACGTTCGGCGCGGCGACCTTGATCGCGGCGATCTCGGTGCGCGCTTCCTTGTTGCCGACGGTGTCCATCAGGTACGCGGCCTTGAGCGTGAGCAGTCGCGCCATGTCGATCTCGATGCGGGCCTCGGCGATCCAGTCCTGGATGTTGCCGCGGTCGGCGACCGGGGAGCCGAAGGTCGTCCGGGACTGGGCGCGGTCGATCATCAGGTCGAGGGCGCGCTCGGCCATGCCGATGGAGCGCATGCAGTGGTGGATGCGGCCGGGGCCGAGTCGGGCCTGGCTGATCAGGAACCCGTCGCCCTCACCGGAGAGCAGGGCGGTGGCCGGAACGCGTACGTTCTCGAAGAGGACCTCGGCGTGGCCCTCGCGGTCCTGGTAGCCGAAGACGGGCAGTCCGCGCACGATGGTGACACCGGGGGTGTCGATCGGCACGACCATCATCGACTGCTGACGGAAGGCGGGCCCGTCGGGATCCGTCTTGCCCATGACGATGAGGACCTTGCAGTGGGGGTGCAGGGCGTTGGACGTCCACCACTTGCGGCCGTTGAGCACGTAGTCGTCGCCGTCGCGCTCCATCCGCATCTGGATGTTGCTGGCGTCCGAACTGGCCACCGCGGGCTCGGTCATGGCGAACGCGGAGGCGATCTCACCGTTGAGCAGCGGCTTGAGCCACTTCTCCTTGTGCTCCTCGGTGCCGAAGAGGGTGAGGACCTCCATGTTGCCGGTGTCCGGCGCGTTGCAGTTGGTGGCCTCGGGTGCCAGGCCCGCGCTGCGGCCCATGATCTCGGCGAGCGGCGCGTACTCGAGGTTGGTGAGTCCGGGGCCCCACTCGGGGTGCGGGTGGAAGAGGTTCCACAGGCCGCGCTTCTTCGCCTCGGTCTTCAGCTCCTCGATGACCGGCGGGTGGAAGTGCGGGTCGCCGGACTCGGCCATCTGCGCGGCGTAGACCGCCTCCGCGGGGTAGATGTGCTCGTCCATGAAGGCGAGCAGCTTGTCCTGGTACTCCTGGCCCCTGGCGGACTGTTCGTACACGAGTGGTTCCTCCCAAGTCTTTTCTTACGGTGTCACATGCGGCCCGAAGGCCCCAGCAGGCGGCCCAGCTCGGCGCTCGTGGTCGCGGCGTCGCGGTGCACGATGCCTGCGATGCCGATGCGTGCGGCGCCGGTGATGTTCTGTTCCAGGTCGTCGACCATGACGGTCTGTTCGGGTGCGACGCCGAGGCGTTCGCAGGCGATGGCGTAGGCGCGCCGCGAGGGTTTGCGGACGCCGATCTCGCCGGAGATGGTGACGGCGTCGAACAGCGCGGGCAGGTCGAAGCCCGCGTAGCAGTTGTCGCCGAGGGAGTTGGAGAGCAGGCCGACGCGGAGTCCGTGCGCGCGCACCTTCGCGACGAGCGCGACCATCTCCTCGTCGGGTTTCAACCCGCCCATCATGCGGTCCACAAGTCCGGGCCCCTCGATGACGGCGCCCTGGGTCCGCAGCCGCGCCGCGAGGCCGTCCTCGAACTCCCGCTGCCCGATGAGCCCCTTCTCGTGCGCCACGAGCAGCGCGCTGCTCTCCTTGTCCTGCGTCAGGAGTCGGCGCAACAGGCCGGGATCACCGGTGAGTTCGCGCCCCAGCTCCTCGAAGCCCTCGGCGAGGCTCGTGGTGAGGACGCCGCCGAAGTCGAAGAGGACGGCGCTGCGTGCGGTCATCGCACGGACTTCTGGTAGCGGCGCATTCCGCGCAGCCACCGGTCGTAATCGCTGCCCTTGTGGCGGTAGAAGTCGAGCACCTGCTGGTGCGGCAGCACGAGGAAGCGCTCGTCACCGACGGCCGCCACCACCTCGTCGGCCACGTCGAGCGGCTTGAGCAGGTTCCCGGCGTCCAGCACGGCGCGGGCCGCGGCCTGCTCGGTGGGGTCGGAGGAGCGGGTGCCCGCCATGAGCAGCTCGGTCTCGACGCCCTGCGGGCACAGGCAGCTCACGCGCACCCCCTCGTCCCCGTACGTGACCGAGAGCCACTCGGAGAAGGCAACCGCGGCGTGCTTGCTGACCGCGTACGTCGCCGAGCCGATCTGCGTGAGCAGGCCCGCCGCCGACGCGGTGCTGAAGAAGTAGCCCTCGCCGCGCTCCACCCAGCCCGGCACGAGCAGCTTCGCGGCGCGCACGTGCGCCATCACGTTGATGTCGAGTGCGCGGCTCCACTCGTCCTCGCTCGCCTCGAGGCCCGCCGCGCCACTGATCCCGGCATTGGCGAAGTACAGGTCGACGGGTCCGAAGCCCTCCTCCGCCGCCGCGATGAGGCCGCGCAGGTGCTCGGTGTCACCGGCGTCCCCCGCCCGGCCCGCGACGCGCTCCCCATGGCTCTCGGCGAGCCGCCGCACGGTCTCGTCCAGGCGGGCCGCGTCGAGGTCGGTGAGCAGCACACCTCGGACGCCGGCCTCCAGGAGGCGCTGGGCGACGGCGGCACCGATGCCTCCGGCGGCTCCCGTCACGATCGCGACCTTGTCGTTGATCAACATCCCGCTGTCCGCTCCTTCGCTTCCTTCGTCCCACCCGGTGCGTGGCACTCACCGTACTTGAATCCGACGTCAAGTTCTAGAGATTCCTGGAGTGCCGAGGAGGTCGGCGATGTCACACCCGGCCCCCGGTGATGACAGCCGGGTCAATGGCACGCTTGAGAATTTTGCCGGTGGCGCCCTTCGGCAACTCGTCGACCACGGCGAGCAGATGGGGAACCTTGTAGGCGGACAGCCGCTCCTTGGCCCAGGCCCGCAACGTCTGTATGTCGAGCGCGGCGCCTGGGCGCAGGGCGACGACGGCCGCGACCTCCTCGCCGTAGTGCGGGTCGGGCACGCCGATGACGGCGGCCTCGACGATGTCGGGGTGCTCGTACAGCACCTCCTCGACCTCGCGCGGGTACACGTTGTAGCCGCCGCGGATGACGAGGTCCTTCTTGCGGTCGACGATGCGCAGATCGCCTTCGGCGTCGAGGGAGCCGAGGTCGCCGGTGCGCAGCCAGCCGTCGGCGTCGAGGGCCTCCCCGGTCGCGTCGGGCCGGTTCCAGTACCCCTTCATCACGACGGGCCCCTTGATGTGCACCTCGCCCACCTCCCCCTGCGGCAGCTCGGCTCCCTCGTCGTCGCGGACGGCGACCGCGCAGCCCGGCAGCGCGCGCCCCACGGTCCCAGGCCTGGCCGGTTCTCCCGCGAGATGGCAGGTGGCGGCGCCCGTGGTCTCGGTGAGGCCGTACCCCTCGACGATGGTGCACCCGAACCGCTTCTCGAAGGCCCGCATGACCTCGACGGGCAGGGAGGCCCCGCCGGAGGAGGCGAGACGCAGGCCCGCGAAGTCGGCTCCCGCCTCGTCGGTGGCCCGCAGCAGGGCGTTCCACATGGTCGGCACGCCCGCGATGAAGGTGGGCCGGTCCCGCCGGATGAGCGCCATCATCGAACCGGCATCGAACCGCTCGAGCAGGGTGAGCGAGCCACCCGCACGCATCGTCGTCCCCATCACGCAGGCCTGCCCGAACACATGGAAGAGCGGAAGCCCCGTGACGGCGCGGTCGTCGGCGCCGATGGCGTGAATGTCGCAGAAGATGGCGGCGCACGATGCGAGATTGCCGTGGGTGAGCTGGGCCCCCTTGGGCTTGCCCGTGGTGCCGGAGGTGTAGAGGAGGGCGGCGGTGTCATGGACGTCGACGGGGTGCGGCTCGGGCGTGGCGGAGGCATGCGCGATGCCTGCGAGCCCTTCGCCCATCTCCCGGAACGGCACCCCGAGTTCATCGGCCGTGCGCCGGGCAGCCGGGGCGAGCGCGGTCCACGCCAGGACGAGCCGCACGTCCGCATCCCGCGCCATGTACGTCAACTCGCGCTCGGTGGCCATGGTGTTGGCGGTGACCGCGATGGCGCCCGCGCCGAGGATCCCGTAGTACGCCATGGCGAACTCGGGCACGGACGGCGCGACGAGCAGCACCCGGTCACCGGGCCCGACGTGGTGCGCGTCCAGCAACTCCCTTACGGCAGCGGCACGTTCACGCAGTTGACCGTACGTCCAAGTAGCCACCGTCGAACCGCGCAACGCGATCCGGTCCGGGGCGACGGCCGCGTGGGCCCAGACGGGTGCGGAGGCGTTGGGCATGCGGAACCTTCCGTATGTAGTTCAAAACTTCGGGACCGGATCGTCGGCACATCAAGCGGGCATATCAAGCCCCGCCGGCGATTGAGGCGCGGGGCCCGGGGCAGAGCCCCGCGACCCCGCGCCGGGGTGACCGCAACAGCACTCAGACCGGCCCCAGTGGCCTGAACGCCGGCTCCCGCCCCTCCAAATAACTCCGCACACCCTCCGCCGCATCGGCCCGCCCGAACGACTCCTCCATGAGCGCCTCGGCCCGCTTCGCCGCCCCCTCGAAGTCCGTGTCGAACGCCTCGCTGAGCTGCTGCTTCATCACACTCATCGACGTCGGCGACGACCAGGTCGCCAGCTCCGTGGCGTAGCCGACCGCCTCGTCGAGGAGCGCGTCCCGCTCGACGACCCGGTTGACGAGCCCCATCTCGTACGCCTCCGTGCCGCGCACGACCCGCCCCGAGAACAGCAGGTCCGCCGCGCGCGCCGGCCCGACGATGCGGGGCAGCAGCCACGCGATCCCGTACTCGGCGATCAGCCCGCGGCGCGCGAACGACGTGGTGAACTTGGCGTCCGGTGTACTGAACCGGATGTCGCAGTACAGGGCCTCGACGAGGCCGAGCCCCGCCGCCGCCCCGTTGATCGCGCCGATCAGCGGCTTGCGCAGGCTCAGCGGGAACCAGCGGGGCCGCTCCCTCTTCGGTCGTTCCTCGCTCGCCGCGTCGGCGGAGCCGATCCGCTCCAGCTCGGCCATATCGGCGCCCGCGCAGAACCCGCGGCCCGCCCCGGTCACGACGACCGCGCGCACCTCGGGGTCGGCCTCCGCCTCGTCGAGGAGCGCGAAGTAGCGGTCCTCCAGCTCGTTGGTCCAGGCGTTGAGCCGGTCGGGGCGGTTGAGTGTCACCACGGTCACGGCGCCGCGCCGCTCGGCGTACGCCAGGTCCTTCTCGCTCGTCGTCACGATCGCGCTCCTTCCGCGGCGCCCGGCACCGCTGTCGGGTCCTCGCGCACCTCGCGCGGGTTGGTCTCGCGCAGCACCCAGGCGCAGCCGAAGGTGAGCAGGCCCATCACCGCGATGAACACGGACACCCAGGTGGTGCCGCCGGTGCCGCCGATGATCGCGGTCATGATGAGCGGGGTGCCGCCGCTGATGGTCAGGGCGGCGATCTGGTAGGCGAGCGAGGCGCCGGAGTAGCGCACCCGCGGCTCGAAGAGTTCACCGATGTACGCGGCGAGCGGCCCGTACGTCAGGGACTGACCGAAGCCGCCGATCAGCACGGCGACGCCGAGCCACAGCAGCGAAGCGGTGTTGACCAGCCAGAAGTAGGGGAACGCCCACAGCACGATGATGGCGGCCCCGACGAGCACTGTGGGCCGCCGCCCGACCCGGTCGGACAGCCATCCCGCCCACAGCACGAACAGGGCGCCGACCGCGGTGACCGGCATCGCGACCAGGAGGATGGAGTCCTTGTCGAGGCCGAGGTGCTCGGCGGCGTAGCTGATGACGCCCGCGATGCTGATGTAGAAGAGGCAGTTGGTGCCGGCGAGGAGTCCGGCCGCGAGCAGCACGGTGCGCCACTTGGTGCGGAGCACCTCGACGACGGGCGCCCGTGCCACCTTCGCCTTGGAACTCTTGGCTGCGGCCTCCTCGGAGAGCCGCCGGAACTCCGGCGAGTCCTCCACCTTGTTCTGCACGTACATCACGACGGGCAGCAGCACGGCGCTGACCAGGAAGGGAATGCGCCAGCCCCAGCTCATGAACGCCTCGTCCGAGGTGACCGTACTGGCCAGCAGGAAGACCCCATTGCCGAGGAACACACCGAGCGAGACGCCCATCTGCCCGAAGGTGCCCGCGTACCCCTTGCGTTTGGGTGACGCGGACTCGGTGAGCAGCAGCGCGATGCCGCCCCACTGGGCGCCGCAGGCGAGGCCCTGCACGAAGCGGAGCAGCACCAGGAGCAGCGGTGCGGCGCCGCCGAGGACCCCGGCTCCCGGCAGGCAGCCGATCAGGAAGGTACAGGCGCCCATGAGCGCCATGGAGAGGACGACCATGGCCTTGCGGCCGTGCCGGTCGCCGAGGTGTCCCGCGACGACACCGCCGATCGGCCGGGCGACGAAGCCCGCCCAGAAGGTGCTGAACGACAGCAGGGTGCCGGTCAGCGCCGACGAGTCGGGGAAGAAGACCTGCGGGAAGACCAGCGCGGCGGCCGTCCCGTAGAGGAAGAAGTCGTACCACTCGATGGAACTGCCGATGAGTCCCGCGGCAAGTAGCTTGCCCGAGGCGCGCGCCGGAGCTGTCTCGGCGGCTGCCTGCTCGGCGCCTTTTCTGGGCTGTGCGGTGGGCGGATTCACGTGCGGGGCTCCTCCGTCGTCCAAACATGTCACGACCGCTGCGGCCCTGCGGCCGCCCCCTGTATATTTGAACCCAACGTCAACTTCAATACCTTGAACACGCCCTTGAACAGGCACTGTTCAAGTTGTCACCCGGTGCCGAGATCGAGGAGATGCCCCTATGAGTGCCCCCACAGCCCTGACCGAGTGGAAGGGCGTGAGCGCGCGACAGGTCGATGTGAACGGGATCTCGCTGCGCGTCTTCGAGCACGGCCCGGCCGATACGGACAAGCCGCTGGTGGTGCTCTGTCACGGCTTCCCGGAACTGGCCTTCTCGTGGCGCCACCAGGTGCTCGCGCTCGGCGCGGCGGGGTACCGGGTGCTCGCCCCGGACATGCGCGGGTTCGGCGGGAGTTCGCGTCCCGCGGATGTCGACGCGTACGACACACTCACCATCTGCGCTGACCTCGTCGGGCTGCTCGACGCCGTGGGCGCGGACGACGCGGTGTTCGTGGGGCACGACTGGGGTGCGATGGTGGTGTGGCAGATGGCCCTGGCGCACCCGGAGCGGGTGCGGGGCGTCGTGGGGATGAGTGTGCCGGCGACTCCGCGCTCCCCCGTGGCGCCCGTGCCCGTCATGCACCGACGGCTCGGTGACGCCTTCTACATCGTGTGGTTCCAGGAGCCGGGTGTCGCCGACCGTGCCCTCGCGCAGAACGTGCGCAGGACGCTGGTGACACGAGAGATCTGGTCGGCCGAGTGGGCCGAGCGCCCGGACGAGAAGTTCCCACCGCCTGCGTGGCTGAGCGAGGAGGAACTCGACCACTACGTAACGGAGTTCGAGCGCACCGGGTTCACCGGCGGCCTCAACTACTACCGGAACATGGACCACACCTGGGAGCTGACGGAGCACCTCGACGGACGCACCATCGACTGCCCCTCGCTGTTCGTCACCGGATCCGCGGACCCGGTGGGCCAGTTCATGCCCGCCGACCGTCTTGAAGAGGTGCTGACCGATCTGCGCGGGCGCGTCGTGCTCGACGGGGCGGGGCACTGGATCCAGCAGGAGCGGGCCGGCGCGGTCAGCGCCGCTCTCCTGGAGTTTCTCGCGGCTGCCTGCTGATACGATCCGCAGCCACCGGTGGGTGCACACCCCTGACGGATGCTCGTCCACCAGTGGAAACACGAACGAAGGGACCCGCGTTGGCTGCCCACGCCCCGGCCGCAGACGGCGGACAGAAGCAACCCATCACACCACGCAGCGCCCGAGGCGTCCGCACGCGCAACGCGCTGGTCGTCGCCGCCCGTGAGGTGTTCGAGCGCGACGGGTATCTCGACGCCCGGATCACGGACATCTCCAAGGCCGCGCATGTCGCGTCCGGCTCGTTCTACACGTACTTCAACAGCAAGGAAGAGATCTTCCAGGCACTCGTCGCGCAGGTGCAGGAGGAGATGCTCCACCCGCATCTGCGCGAGCGCACGGGCATCACCGATCCGCGCGAGATGATCGACGCGTCGAATCGCGAGTACCTGCGCGCCTATAAGAAGAACGCCCGCCTCATGGCGCTCTTCGAGCAGGTCGCCCAGGTCGACGAGACGTTCAAGCAGCTGCGCATCGAGCGGGGCAACGCGTTCGCGCGCCGCAACGCCAAGCTGATCCGCTCCCTGCAGGACTCCGGCGCCGCCGACCCGGCCCTCGACCCGCTGGTGACGGCGCACGCCCTGTCCGTCATGGTGAGCCGCATGGCGTACATGGTGTTCGTCCTCGGCCAGCGCATCCCGTACGAGAAGCTGGTGACGACGCTCAACAAGATCTGGGAGAACGGGCTTCAGCTCAGGGAGCCCGACTCCCTCAAGGAACCCGGGGCGCCCGAGGCCTGAGCCGCGCGGGCGGTGCGGCGCTCCAGGATCTCCAGGACGCGCCGCCCCCAGCGCAGGTTCTCCTCCTCGAAGGAGATGCCGCGCAGCAGCGTCAGATACGGTCCGACGCGCTCCCCGTCGGCGAGGAAGTCGTCCTCGCCCAGCTCGCCGAGCAGATGCCGCCGCACCCGCTCGTAGCGGGCGAGCTTCCCGCGCGCCCAGTCCATGCGCTCCTCGATGTGCGCGCGGACGGCATCGAGCTCGCCGACGTCGACGGCCTGCACCTTCACCATGAGTTCGTCGCGCAGCGCGAGCGGCTTGGGCTGCCGCTGCGTGAACGCGGCCAGGTCGGCGCGGCCGGCCCCGGACAGCGTGAACATCCGCTTGTTCGGCCTGCGTTCCTGCGGCACCACCCGCGCGTCGATCAGCCCGTCGGCGGTCAGCCGGTCCAGCTCCCGGTAGAGCTGCTGCGGCGTCGCCGCCCAGAAGTTCGACACCGAGACGTCGAAGATCTTCGCCAGGTCGTACCCGGAGGCCTCGCCCTCCAGCAGGGCGGACAGGACGGCGTACTTGAGCGACATGTGGACACCATACAGCGATGCGATTACTGTCACCCGCACCTATTCAACTTGTTGCCTATGACCCAGTGGGCGAGGAACCGAGGTGGCACCCGTGCATCCCTTCCGTGCAGCCGTGGAGAAGGACGATCTCGACGCGGTCGAGGCCATGCTGGCCGAGGACGTGGTCTTCACCAGCCCGGTCGTGTTCAAGCCCTACCCGGGCAAGGCGATCACCGCGGCGATCCTGCGCGGCGTCACCCGCGTCTTCGAGGACTTCCACTACGTGCGGGAGATCGGCGACCCCGACGGGCGGGATCACGTGCTCGTCTTCGAGGCGCGGGTCGGCGAGCGGAAGATCACCGGCGCCGACTTCCTGCACTTCGACGAGGACGGCCTGATCGACGACTTCATGGTGATGGTGCGCCCGCTCTCCGCCGCGCAGGCGCTGGCCGAGGCGATGGGCGCCCAGTTCGACCGGATCGCCGAGGAGGCGGCACGGCCCGACGGCTCCTGAGGCGTACGCGCGGCAAGTGTGACGGTCCTGTGGACCAGCGGCGAGGAACGTGCCGTGTCCATGTCGGGCGCGCGGGCGGCGTGTCAGGCTCCGCGGTGATGCCGGGCCGATCCCGCCCGAGAACCTGATCCAAACGACAGGGCCCAGCACCCGCCCGCGTTCCGGAGGACCGCCGTATGGCCGAGCAGAGTCGCTCACCTCAGCACGACGAACCGTCGACGTCCGCCGCACCGGGACGCCGCAGAGTGCTCGCCTATCTGCTGGCCGCGCCGACGCTCGCCGTGGGCGCCCGGTTCGCCCTGGACGCCGCGGACCCCGCCGAGGCCGAGGCTGCGGTGCCCTCGCCGCCGCAGCCCGAGGAGCTCTTCGACCTCGGTGACATGCAGAATCTCGCGGCGGCCCCGACGGCGGGCCTGATCACCGTACGCGTGCACGAGGACGGCACCGCCTCGTTCGCGGTGCCGCGCGCCGAGGTCGGGCAGGGCATGACCACCGCGGTGGCGATGATGATCGCGGAGGAGTTGGACCTGCCGCTCGACGCCGTACGGGTCTCCCTGGCCGACGCCCGCCCCGAGTTGCTGATGAACCAGCTCACCGGCGGCTCCAACTCGATGCGCAGCATCTACCTACCCGTGCGCACCGCGGCCGCCCTCGCCCGGCAGCAGCTGATCGCCACGGCGGCGCGGCAGTGGGGCGTCGCGACCTCGGAACTGACCGCCCAGGAAGGCGTCGTCTCGTACGGCTCCGGTTCCTCGGCGAAGCGCGCCGCGTACGGCTCCCTCGCGAAGGCGGCGGCGAGCGGGCAGTCGCTGCGGGTGGCGGCGGCGCCGTTGAAGGAGCGGTCCGAGTTCAAGGTGCTCGGCACCCCGCAGAACCGCGTCGACGCGCTGGAGGCCGTCACCGGGCGCAAGAAGTTCGGCATGGACTACGAGGTTCCCGACGCCAAGCCCGCCATGGTGCGCAGGCCGCCGACGCTCGGCGGGACCGTGCGGACGGTACGCAACGCGGACGCCGTGCGGCGGATGCCCGGCATCACGGACGTGGCGACGCTGAAGCACGGCGTCGCGGTGCGCGGCGAGACGTTCGGCCAATGCATCGACGCACTACGGGAGTTGGACGTCGACTGGGGTCCGGGCGACGTCGACGGCGAGTCCGACGACTCGGTGGAGCGGAAACTCAAGGCGGCCACTCCCCCGATGATCGTGCCGCCGGTCCTGACGAAGAAACTCGACGCCGAGTTCACCTTCGCGTTCGCCAGCAACAGCCCGCTGGAACCGGACAACGCCATCGCCGACGTGCGCGAAGGACGTGCCGAGATCTGGTCGAGCCTGAAGGTCCCGATCGTCGCCCAGCGCGACATCGCGACGAGGCTCGGCCTGCCTCAGCACGCCGTGACGGTGCATGTGGTGGAGGGCGGCGGCTCGTTCGGCCGGCACCTCTTCCACGACGTCGCGGCCGAGGCGGCGGAGATCTCGCAGAAGATCGGCAAGCCGGTCAAGCTGTCCTGGTCGCGCACCGACAGCTTCCGACACGGCCGCGCCCACCCGATGTCCGTCTCGCGCGTGCGCGCCACGTACACCGGCAAGGAAGTCCTCAGCTACGAGCAGCGGCACGCCAGTTCGGAGACCGACTTCGGGCACGGGCTCGGCGAGATGATCACGTCGACGGCCGCGAAGCTGCCCGTGGCCGGCAACCTCACCTTCGCCGAGACCATCTTCACGCTCACGCAGACCACCCCGTACGACTTCGGTGTCACCACGCAACTGCTCAGCGAGGTACCACTCAAGTTCGCGACCGGCAGCATGCGCAACATCTACTCGCCGAACGTGGCGTGCGCGCGGGAGCTGATGGTCGACGAGCTGGCGCGGAAGATGGACCGGGACCCGGTGGAGTTCCGGCGCTCGTTCCTCAAGGACGACCGGCTGCGCGCCGTCCTCGACAAGGCGGCCGAGGAGGGCGAGTGGGGCCGGCCGCTGCCCGACGGGGTGGCGCAAGGGATCGCCCTGCACACCGAGTACCGGGGCGCCGTCGCGATCCTCGCGGAGATCGACTGCCGGCCGGAGACCGTCGGCCGCAAGGTCAAGGACGGGGTGACGGGACCGCGGGTCACGAAGGCGCTGATCGTGGTGGACGCCGGGTTCGCGATCAACCCGCGGGGCCTGGGCGCGCAGATGATGGGCTGCTTCAATGACGGCCTCGCCATGGCACTCACCTCCAGCCTGCACATCGAGGACGGCCTTCCGCTGGAGGGCAGTTGGGACAACTACTTCTATACGCGGCAGTGGAACACCCCGCCCGAGCTCCGGGTGATCGTGATGCCGAACACCGGCGAAAAGCCTTCGGGCGCCGGGGAGTTGGGGGTTGCGCCCGCCTTCGCCGCCGTCGCGTGCGCCTACGCGCGGGCGACCGGCACGCTGCCGACGCGCTTCCCCATCGACCACGCGGAGCTCGCGTTCGAGCCGCTGCCGCGCGAGCCGTCGACACCGCAGTCACCGACGGACGGGCTCGATCGGGCGTACTGAGCAGGGTCCCGCTTTCCCCCGACTACCGAGGAGACCTGATACCCCGATGCCGCGCCACACTTTCACGCTGAACGGCGAGCGGATCACCGTCGAGGCCGAGGACGACGTGCGGCTGCTGTGGGTGCTGCGCGATCTGCTCGGCGTCACAGGACCCAAGTACGGGTGCGGAATCGGCGTCTGCCAGGCCTGTACGTCGCACATCAACGGCAAGGCGTTCAACCCGTGTTCGGTGCCGGTGTCACAGATCGGCGAGGACGACGAGGTGACGACGATCGAGGGACTGCCCGCCACCGTCGGCCGCGAGCTGCACCCGATGCAGGAGGCCTGGCTGGAACGCGACGTGGCACAGTGCGGCTACTGCCAGCCGGGCCAGATCATGGCCGCCGTCGCCACGGTACGCAAAGTGCGGGACGAGGGCCGTGAGATCACCGAGGCGGACCTCGACGCGATCCGCAATGTGTGCCGCTGCGGCACGTACAACCGGATCCGTGAGGCGATCAAGTCGGGGGCGCGGGCCATGTGACGCCCGCGCACTCGCGGTCAGCGCAGGTCGTGTTCGACGGTCGGCGCAGGCCGTAGTCGGATGTCAGCGCAGGTCGTAGTCGACGTGGAAGTCGTCCTCGAGCTCGAAGAAGACCTCACCGGAATCGGCGGCCGCGTTGGCCACGGGGCGCACGGTGGCGCCCAGCCACACCATGTGCGGTGCGGTGCCCACGATGCGGCAGGGCACGATGAAGTCCTCGGGGAAGCGGACCAGCGCCTCGTTGCGCGCGACTCCGGTGCCGCGGTTGACGACGCGGGACTGGACCACGACGCCGGGCCCCGCACTGTGCTCGGTCGTCAGCTCGCTCGACGCGCAGACCGGACACAGCATCCGCCGGAAGGACGGGGTGCGGCACCAACGGCAGCGCTGATAAGGGAATCCGGACTCCGCTTCCGAGGTGCCCTCGACACCATTCGGCGCCATGACACCGATGCCACTCGTGAACGTCCCTGACATCACTGACATCCTTCGGCCTCCCGCACTCGCCGGCGCGCGCCGGGCGGCGGTGCCTCGACGCACTCTCAGCGTATGACACTCAGTGCCAGCCGGTAAAGACACTGAGTACCATCAAGTTGCTTCGGGCTCCGTTTCATTCGTCCCGCAGCGCCGATTCCACCCGCTGGATGACCCGCCACATCGGGGCCCCCTTCGTCGCCACCATCACGACGACGTCCTCCTGCGGGGGCTCGGGCGCGGCCGCACCGTCGCCACCCTCCCCCCAAGTCCGCCGTACGAGCAGCAGCGCGCGATCCACCGCGACCTCGGCGTCGCCCTCGCCGCCCGAACGCAGCCAGGAGCGAAGGCCGTTGTTGTGCGCGGCAACGACGGACGCCGCCACCACCTCCGCGCGCAGCGCGCCGTCCTCCGCGTCGGCCCAGCGCCGCCGCAGATACCCGGCGAGCATGCGCTCGTAGCGCCGCACGACGGACAGTTCGTACGTCCGAAGGCCCGGCACCTCGCGGGTCAACTTGTAGCGCTGCACGGAGAATTCGGGGTTCGTGGCGTAGACGCGCAGCACCAGGCGCGCGGCGTCGGACACCACGTCCACGGCATCGCTCTCGTCGCTCGCGGCCTCCAGGAAGGCCGTCATGTCGGCGAGGCAGCTCTCGTGGTCCGGGAAGACCACGTCCTCCTTCGACGGGAAGTAGCGGAAGAACGACCGCCGCCCCACACCGGCCCGCGCCACGATGTCGTCCACGGTCGTCCGCTCGAACCCGCGCTCCAGAAACAGCTGGAACGCCGCTTCGGCCAGCACCTCCCGCATGGGTGCCTTCTTCTGTGACCCGTTGACCTCGCGCGCCTCGCTCATGCCGGGAACGTAACACCGGAAGGTCACCCTTGGCACTAGGTACCTTTACAGAGGGAACTGAGTGCCATACGTTGACGGGAGTAGTTGGACGCTTGCAGGAGAACTGCAGGGCTGTGAAGGAGTCGGCGTGAGCTTGAGGATCGTTGTCACCGTGAAGTACGTGCCGGACGCCACGGGCGACCGGGGTTTCGCCGATGACCTGACCTTGGATCGTGACGATGTCGACGGTCTGCTGTCGGAACTCGACGAGTACGCGGTGGAGCAGGCGCTGCAGATCTCGGAAAACTACGAGGGCGACGCCGACGACGTGGAGATCACCGTCCTGACCGTGGGTCCCGAGGACGCCAAGGACGCGCTGCGCAAGGCGCTGTCGATGGGCGCGGACAAGGCGATCCACGTCGAGGACGACGACCTGCACGGCACGGACGCGATCGGCACCTCGCTGGTGCTGGCGAAGGCGATCGAGAAGGCCGGCTACGACCTGGTCGTCTCCGGCATGGCCTCCACGGACGGCACCGCGGGCATCGTGCCGGCGCTGGTCGCCGAGCGTCTCGGTGTGCCGCAGGTGACGCTCCTGTCCGAGGTCGCCGTGGCCGACGGCAAGGTGTCGGGCCGCCGTGACGGTGACACCGCCTCCGAGCAGCTGGAGGCGTCCCTTCCGGCCGTGGTGTCGGTGACGGACCAGTCCGGTGAGGCGCGTTACCCGTCGTTCAAGGGGATCATGGCGGCGAAGAAGAAGCCGGTCGAGGCGTGGGACCTGTCCGACCTGGACATCGAGGCCGAGGAAGTCGGCCTGGAGGGTGCCTGGACGAAGGTCGCGTCCGCCGATGAGCGTCCGGCGCGCACCGCGGGCACGATCGTCAAGGACGAGGGCGAGGGCGGCAAGCAGCTCGCCGAGTTCCTCGCGGGCCAGAAGTTCATCTGAGCACCAGACGTTCACCTGAGACAGCGGAAGTTGGAGAAGAACAGTCATGGCTGAAGTTCTGGTCTTTGTCGACCACGTGGACGGTGCCGTCCGCAAGCCCACTCTGGAGCTGCTGACGCTGGCCCGCCGCATCGGCGACCCGGTCGCCGTCGCCCTCGGCAACGGTGCCGCCGACACCGCCGCCGCGCTCGCCGAGCACGGCGCGGTCAAGGTCCTCACCCACGAGGCCGCCGAGTACGCCGACTACCTCGTCGTGCCGAAGGTGGACGCGCTGCAGGCCGCCTACGAGACGGTCTCCCCGGCCGCGGTGCTGGTGCCGTCCTCCGCGGAGGGCAAGGAGATCGCCGCGCGCCTGGCGCTGCGTATCGGGTCCGGCATCATCACCGACGCCGTCGACCTGGAGGCCGGCGACGGCGGTCCGGTGGCCACGCAGTCGGTGTTCGCCGCCTCGTACACCACCAAGTCGACCATCTCGAAGGGCACGCCGGTCATCACCGTCAAGCCCAACTCCGCCGCCGTCGAGCCGGCCGCGGCCGCCGGCGCCGTCGAGGCCCTGACCGTGTCGTTCTCGGAGCAGGCCACGGGCACGAAGGTGACCTCGCGCACCGCGCGTGAGTCGACCGGGCGTCCGGACCTGACGGAGGCCGCGATCGTGGTCTCCGGTGGCCGTGGTGTCAACGGTGCCGAGAACTTCTCGGTCATCGAGGCGCTCGCCGACTCCCTCGGCGCGGCCGTCGGTGCCTCGCGCGCCGCGGTGGACGCGGGCTGGTACCCGCACTCCAACCAGGTCGGCCAGACCGGCAAGAGTGTCTCGCCGCAGCTGTACATCGCCTCCGGCATCTCCGGCGCGATCCAGCACCGCGCGGGCATGCAGACCTCGAAGACGATCATCGCGATCAACAAGGACGCCGAGGCCCCGATCTTCGACCTCGTCGACTACGGCGTCGTCGGCGACCTCTTCGACGTCGTCCCCGCCCTCACCGAAGACGTCAAGACCCGCAAGGGTTAAGGAAGTTCGAGACCGCCGCCGCGCCCGGGACCTTCAGGCCTCCTGGGCGCGGCGGCGTGCGTAGTGCCCGGCCGCGACCAGCGCGCCGGTGATGAGGACACCGCCCAGGGCGAGTTGCGCGACGCTCAGCGTGCCAAGCGAGCCGCCGTCACCGGCCTTGACCCCGCCCAGTTCGGCGCCGCCGCGCCCCGACACGGTGAGCGTCTGCCGCACCTCGGTGCCGCTCTCGCAAATGACGGTGATGGGGAAGGTGCCGGACCTGGCGCCCGTCGGCACCTTGAACTGGCCCGTGACCGAGCCCTCCTGGGTCGCCGTCTGCAAGGGGAACTCACCGGCCCCGAGACTGTCGGCGTCCCCCGTCGCGGTCAGGTCCTCGCCGCAGGCGCTCGTACTCGCCGTGACGCTCGCTCCCGGCCCCGGGTCGGCAGGCACGAGCTCCAACGTTCCCGACGTGTCGGCCACCGGCGGGCTCTCGGTCCATGACGTGTCCGTGTCCCACGCCGGATCGCTGTCATCGGCCCAGGCCGCGGGGCACATCAGGGCCCCGAAGGCGAATGTGGCCGCGGCGACGGCGGCGGTCGGCCAGGACGCGATGCGGCCCATGCGGATCCTCTCGGCGGGCCCGGCGGACGGACCACGGATGTGCGGGTACTCCGCGACCGATCCCACCGCGTGGACGCGCCCACCGCCTGTCGAGACGTCGAGTCGGGTGACACAGACGCCTCATTCGAACCCACCGGACGCACCTGACCCACCCGTACGCACCCGGCTGCACCGGATACGTCTGCGTACGTCTCGATACGCCTAGATGTGCCCGTGCATCCGATGCGCCTCGACCAGCTTGACCCGCGCCGCCTCCAGCCGGTGCGCCATCACCTCGGCCACCCCGTGCAGCACCGCCACGCCGAGCCTCGGTTCCTGCTCGCACAGCGTGCGTACGGACGCGCCGTCGAACTCGTAGGCCCGCACCGGACTGAACGCCTCCGCGCCGAAGTCCCACGCGTACGGCTCGAAGAGCCAGGACCAGCCCAGCAGATCACCGGGGCCGAGCGGGTCGATGGGCAGCAGGGCGCGGTCGGAGACGCGGACGTCGAGGGTGACCATCCCGGTCCGGATGATCCAGAACCGGTCCGCCCGGTCCCCCTCCTCGAAGATCCGGGTGTCCTGCGCGAACGAGACCTCTTTGGCCAGGGGCATCAACCGGTCCCGGTCCGCGTGCGAGAGCCGGTTCAGGAGTCGTGTCTGGGCCGTCATGGCGGCCACCTCCACCGTCGTGTCATTCCAGCGTACGTACGTCACGTTCGTGGCCCGCCCGGCTCGGCGGGGAGGATCACGGGCGCCCCGATCGGAGCGGCCGTCACCCGAACAGCCTATTTCCGGGTGATATCAAGCGCACCTCGAGCGGGCGTCCCCCGTGTGCGGAGGCCGTATGGCGTACGTGGAGCGCGGGCGGGAGATCCCGGTTCTACGTTTCCGGCATGGCGTCTTTCCTCCGCTTTCGCCCTGCCTTCGGCAGGGCCGCTGTTTCGTGTGGCGTGTGCGCGGCGGTGTCCGCGGGCACGGCAGGACCCGCCGGTGCCGATCCGCCGGTGCCGGACCCGCCCGCGCCACCGTCCGTCTCCGCGCTGTCGTGGGAGGTCATGGACGCGCGCACCGGCGACGTCCTCGCCTCGAAGGCGCCGCACCGCAGGCTGCCGCCCGCGAGCACGCTCAAGACCCTGTTCGCCCTGACCGTGCTGCCGAAGCTGCGCCAGGACGAGGTGCACCGGGCCACGTACAGGGATCTCTCCGATGTCTCCGAGGGCAGCAGCCTCGTCGGGGTCGACGAAGGAAACCGGTACACGGTCGCCGACCTGTGGCGCGGCGTGTTCCTCAGCTCCGGCAACGACGCCGTGCACACGCTCGCCCACATGAACGGCGGCGTCTCCCGCACCGTCGCGCAGATGCAGGCGACCGCCCGCCGGATCGGCGCCCGCGACACCCAGGTCCGCTCCCCCGACGGCTACGACACCCACGGCCAGTTCTCCTCCGCGCACGATCTGGCGCTGATCGCCAAGGAAGGCCTCAAGAACCACGACTTCCGGCGCTACATGGCCACGAAGTCGGCACGCTTCCCAGCGGCCGGCGGCCCGAAGGCGTTCGGCATCGAGAACACCAACCGGCTCCTCGTGGGCTCGCACGGGGTGGAGCCCTATCCGGGCCTGATCGGCGTCAAGAACGGCTACACGACCAAGGCCGGCTGCACCCTGGTCACCGCCGCGACCCACCAGGGACGCACGGTTCTGGTGACCGTCATGAACCCGCAGGACGGCGACTTCAACGCGGTCTACGAGGAGAGCCGCGCGCTGCTCGACTGGGGCGCGGAGGCGGCGCCCCTGCACGCACGGCAGGCGGCGGCGACCCGGCGCCCCTCGGCAACGCAGCAGTTGGCCGTCGCCGCCCCGGCGCCCGCGCCCGCCACGGGGGCCGAGCAGCCCGACGACACCTCGGGCGGGCTCGGCCGACACCTCGGCGCGGCGGCCGGGTTGCTCGCCCTGGCGTGCCTGCCCGTGCTCATCGGCAGGCGGCTGCGCCGGCGACGGCACGCGGCCGGGGGCCGCTGATGCCGGCGATAGCCGAGTCCGCGCCCGCTGTGCAGCGTCGCCGCCCCACGTGGTCCTTCCTCGCGGCGACGCTGCTCGCCGGAGTCCTGCTCGTGCACCACGGGATATCCGGCGACGGGCCGCCGCAGCCCGAACCGGGCGCCGCGAAGCTCGGCACCGACACGCCGCCCGCCGACCCGCTGCCCGCCGCGGCTCCGCAGCGCATCCGCATCCCCGAGATCGGTGTGAACGCGCCGCTGACGCGCGTCGGCCGGGATCCGGAGGGATGGTTGGACGCGCCGCCGCCGGACAAGGCGAACCTGGCGGGCTGGTTCCCGGGAGCGGTCACGCCCGGCGAGCGCGGTACGGCGGTGATCGACGGGCACGTCGACAACGCCGAGGGCCGCGCCGTCTTCTACGGGCTCGGCGCGCTCAAGAAGGGCGAGCACATCGAGATCGACCGCGCCGACGGGAAGACGGCCGTCTTCGAGATCCACGGCATCGACGTCGTCGACAAGAAGCACTTCCCGTCCCGCCGGGTCTACGGCGGCACGGGCCTGCCCGAACTCCGCGTCATCACCTGCGGCGGCACGTACAGCAAGAACAACGGGTACGCGGGGAACGTCGTCCTCTACGGCCTGCTCACCTCGGTCCGCGACCGTACGTGACGCAGTGACACGGCGCCGTACTAGTGGCACCCGCTAGTCGTGCGGGGCCTCTCCGGTCACCCGGTGGTCCGCGTGGCTCAGCGCCTCCGTCACCAGGCGCCGCAGGTGCCCGTCGGCGAGGCGGTAGTACATGTGCCGGCCTTCACGGCGCGCTTCGACGAGGCCCGCGAGGCGCAGCTTCGCCAGGTGCTGGCTGACGGCCGTGCGCGAGGCCGCGACGCGGTCGGCGAGCGATCCCACGTCCGACTCCTCCAGGGCGAGCAGCCACAGCACGTGCAGCCGGGTCGCGTCCGACAGCAGGGCGAACACCCGCGTCGCCTCGGCGAGTCGGGCGGCGTCGGGCTCGCGCGGGTGCGCGACGGCCGCGGTGGGGGTCGGATCGCTTGCGGGCATGGCCCCAGCCTAGATGCCAGGCCATGAAGCCCTTGTGCGAACCGCACACCGAACGGCAACATACTCGTCATGTGCGCAGGTGCGCACATGACGAGTGGTCTGTCGACGCAGCCTTCGGGAGGGGCCCGCATGCTCACGGTTCTTCGCCACCGCACGTACCGCCGTCTGTTCGGCGCCCAGGTCGTCGCACTCGTCGGCACCGGTCTCGCCACCGTGGCCCTCGGGCTCCTGGCGTACGACATCGCGGGGGCGGACGCGGGCGCCGTGCTCGGCACCGCGCTGGCGATCAAGATGACGGCGTACGTGCTGGTGGCCCCGCTGGTGGGGGCGTTCGCGGAGCGCCTGCCGCGGCGCGCGGTGATGGTGGGCTCCGACCTGCTGCGGGCGGCCGTGGCCCTGATGCTGCCGTTCGTGGACCAGGTGTGGCAAGTCTACGTCCTGGTGTTCGTGCTGCAGTCCGCCTCGGCCGTCTTCACGCCCACCTTCCAGGCGCTGATCCCGGACGTGCTGCCCGACGAACACGACTACACGCGCGCGTTGTCGCTCGCCCGGCTCGCGTACGACATGGAGAGCCTGTTCAGTCCGGCGCTCGCCGCGGCGCTGCTGTCCGTCCTCTCGTACCACCGCCTGTTCATGGGAACGGTCGTGGGCTTCCTCGTCTCGGCCGCGCTCGTGGTCTCGACGGCGCTGCCCGCTCGCGCACCCGCGCCTGCGCGCGCGAGTGGCGTGTTCGCCAAGGCGACGGCCGGCACTCGCCTCTTCCTCGCGCTCCCCCAGCTGCGGGGGCTGCTGGCGCTGAACCTGGCCGTGGCGGCGGCAAGCGCGATGGTGACCGTCAACTCAGTCGTCTACGTAAGGGACTTCCTGGGTCTGTCGTCGGGCGCGGTGCCGGTGGCGCTCGGGGCGTACGGGGCCGGGTCGATGGCGGTGGCGCTCGTGGTGCCGCGGCTGCTGGAGCGGGTCGGCGAGCGGGCGGTGATGGTGCGCGGGGCACTGGCGCTGGGTGGCGTGTTCGCCTCCGTAGGTGTCATCACGGCAGCGCACTCCGGGAGTTGGCGGGTGCCCGCGCTGCTCGCCGCCTGGGCAGCGTTCGGTGGCGCGTGCTCCATGGTGCTCACGCCGACGGGCCGGCTGGTCCGGCGGGCCGCGCCGGAGCGGGAACGTACGGCGGCGTTCGCCGCGCAGTTCTCCCTGTCGCATGCGTGCTGGCTGCTCACGTATCCGCTGGCGGGGTGGTTGGGCGCGCGGGCCGGGCTCGGTGCGGCCGTGGTCGGGCTCGCGGTGGTGGCGGTGGGCGCGGGGGTCGCGGCGGCGCGGTTGTGGCCTGTGGGCGTGGACGGCTCGGTCCCGGAGGTGGAGCACGAGCACGTGGGGCTCGCCGCGGACCATCCGCATGTGCACGACGCCGTACGGGTCTCGGGCGGTTGGCGGCACAGCCATCGGCGGTTCGGCGACGCGCTGCACGCGACCCGCTGAGCCGCCGAGCCGGTCGCCGGGCACGCGGCATCGACCAGGCACCATGCTGCTCATGGGACTTCACGAACACCAGGGGCTTCACGAACAGCAGGGGCTTCACGAACAGCGAGAGCTTCGTGAGCAGCAAGGGCTTCACGAGCGTTACGGGCTGACGCGGTTGATCAACGCCCGGGGGCCGTTCACCCCGGCCGGTGTCTCGCGCAGTGACGAGCGGGTCGGGCGCGCGGTCGCGGACGCGCTGTCCGGCTTCTTCGTCATGGACGAGTTGCACGATCTCGCCGACCGCACCCTCGCACGCGCCACGGGGGCGGAGGCCGGAACAGTCGTGCACTGCACGTCGTCGGCGATCACGCTGTCGGTCGCGGCCGCGATGACGGGCGAATCGGCGGAGCGGATCGCCGCGCTGCCGGACACGGGCGGGCTGCCCGCACGCGTGGTGCTGCCCGCGGGGCACGCGGTCGACTACGGGCATCCGCTGGTTCAGGACATCCGCCTCGCGGGCGGGACACCGGTCCTGTCTGGTTCCGATTCCGCCTGCACGCTGGAGGAGTTGGAGAAGGACCTCGCCCATCCCGGCACCGCATGTCTCGTACTGGTGTCGTCGCGGCTCACGCGCGGGGCGCGCATTCCTCTCGCCGAAGCCGTCGCGGCGGCGCACCGGCGCGGGGTCCCCGCGATCATCGACGGGGCCGCGCAGGACTTCCGGATCGGTGAACTCCTGGACACCGGGGCCGATCTCGTCCTCGTCAGCGGTCAGAAGTACCTGGGCGGCCCGACCGCCGGTCTGGTGCTCGGCCGCGCCGCGGCCGTCCGGGCGGTGCGGGCGCAGGGCAAGGGAATCGGCCGGGCCATGAAGGCGAGCAAGGAGGCGATCGTCGGCACGCTCGCCGCGCTGGAGGCACGGCAGGAGCTGGACGTGTCCGCGTGGCAGCGGCGCCAGGAGGACAAGGTCGCACGCTTCGCCGCCCGCGCGGGCACGCTGCCGGGCCTCACCGCCCACCCCGTCCCCGACCCGACCGGCCTGCCGTTCCCGCGCGCGGCGCTGCGGGTCGACGCGACACGGGCCGGGCCCGACGCGCCGGCCCTCGCGGACGCGCTCAAGGCCGGGGACCCGCAGATCTGGCTCTACACGGACCGCCAGGACGAGGGTGAGCTGGCCCTGGAACTCGTACCGCTGTCGGACGAGGAGGTCGACGTGGTGCTGAGCACTCTCACCGAGATCGTTGCCGGAGGAGCCGGAGGAGCCGGAGGAGCCGGAGCGGTTAGCCTCAGCGGCTGACCAGAGCGCCCTCCCGCGCCCGCAGCGTGAAGTCCGCGGTGGCCGGGGCCCCTTGACGTACGAGGATGCGCTGCGCCTCGGGGTGTCTGCCGGGGGCCGACGCCACCAGGCTGAGGTGGTCCTCGGGCAGGTCCGCCACCGCGTACCGGCCCCGGGCGTCGGTGAACGTGGAGACCAGCTGACGTCCGCGGCCGTCGAGTACGACGACGGCGGCGCCCCGCAGCGGCTCATGAGCGGCATCGACGACCACGCCGGTCAGCGTGGGGACCGGTTCGCCGAAGTGGTGGCGCTGGGCGGGCAGCGCGGTGGGCACGGGGGTCTCGGCTGCGGGATCGTCGACCGGGGCGACCTCGTCCCCTGCCGCGCGCCGGTGCCGCGCATGGTCGAGGGCGAGCAGGGCCAGGCCCGCCACGATCCAGCCGCACAGGACGAGCAGCGGCTTCAAGACCCCGGCCCCGTCGAAGTACAGCACTCCGCGCAGCGCGTCGACGGCGTTGGCGAGCGGCATCACGGCGTGCACGCCCTGGAAGAACTCCGGCAGCAGTGGGGCGGCCACCGCTCCCCCGCTGGTCGGGATCGACATCACGATGAACAGCGTCATGCCGACCGCGGGCAGGAACTGCCGGGTGAACGGCGCGAGTCCGGAGGCGACCGTGGCGACCGCCGTGCTGAGGAGGAAGGCGACGCCGAGGACCGCCGGGTGGGCGTCGAAGTAGCCGAGCCCGACGCCCGCCCCGTATCCGACGAGGCTGAACACGGCGGCGACGGCGGCGATGGCCAGGAGCTTGCGGCGCCGGTCGAGGGCGACGGCGCGCAGCAGGGTCGTGGCGAGGATGTACGCGGGGATGTTCCAGGCGATGGCGAAGTACAGCACCGTCGAGCCGAGCAGATCCTTCTGCGCGGTGGGCGCGACGTCGCGGACCGTGGGGGCGCCGCCCTTGAGCCCGCTGAACGCGCCGGTGAGCGTCTGTTCCAGGGAGGCGCCGTTGCCCTTGGCGACGTAGAGGACGGGGCGGTCCCCGGTGACGTATCCGGCGTAGGCGTCCCGGTCGAGGACCGCCTGGCGGGCCTCGCGGGCGGTGTCCACGGGGGTCACGTCGAAGCCGTCGGGGTATCGCGCGCGCAGCTCGTCCTCGACCCGGTCCGCCGAACCCGCCACCACCACCTCGACGTGGTGCGGCTTCGGGGCGTGCAGGGCCGGGGCGAAGAAGCAGAGGATGCCGAGGAAGAGGACGGCGGGGAACCAGGCCGCCTCGGCGAAGGCCTTGATCGCGACGGCCCGCGGCCGCTCGTACTTGTACCGATCGGAACAGGAATCCATGATGAATGGACGATACATGTACCTTCCGGTACGTTCAACGGGTGCCCCGAACCGTGAACACCGAGAAACGCGCCGAACTGCTCGGCCAGGTGGTGGAGTACGTGCAGCGGCACGGACTCGCGCACCTGTCGCTCGCCCCGCTCGCCGTGGAGATCGGCACGACGAAGCGGATGCTGCTCTACTACTTCGGCAGCCGCGAGCACCTCATCGCGCGCGCCCTCGCCGCGAGCCGGCCCGACGCCCACGCGCTGTTCGACCCGGTCGAGGACGTCGACGCGCTGCGCGGCTCGGCCCGCGCCCTGTGGCAGGCGATCACGGTGGGCGAGCAGGCCGGTCCGATCCGGATACTGCTCCAGCTGCTGAGCCTCGCCGCGACCGATCCGGAGCAGTACGGCGAGCTCGCCCGCGAGACCGTCGCCTTCATGGTCGACCCGATCGCGGACGCGTACGCCCGCCTCGGCCACCCGGAGCCGGCGGCGAGCGAGCGCGCGACGCTGCTCGTGTCCGGGCTGCGCGGGCTGTGCCAGGACCGGCTGGTGACGGGTGATGCGGCCCGCACGGACGCGGCGGCCCGACGCCTCATCGAGGCGGCCCTGTCACCCGCGTGACGGATCCCGGTGACCGACCGGTCCAGCCCGCGTGAAGATTCCGGGCACGTTTGCGTTAGTGAGCGTTCCTGCGTGTTACTCCGAGGGGCAGAGCGGTCATTCGTGGCCGTGGCGGGTTCGGCAGTGAGCCCGCACCCGCTTCTCGGCAGGAGCCTGTCGGCCCGGGCCGGGGAGCGGGGCTTTCAGCCCGGTTCCGTCGCCACCGGATCCGCTGCCTCCCGGCGCTGAGCGAGTTGCCGCTCCAGCTCGGCGCGGATCACCGGGTCGAGCTCCTGGGTGCGCGGCCAGGCGATCAGCCGGCGGGCGACCAGGCGGAGCCCCGTGTTGGTACGCATGGAGATCTCGCGCAGCACGTCCCACGCCTCCGCGGGCCGGATCCCGCCCACCGCGATCACGACCCCGATGGCCTGGTCGATCACGGCGTGCGAGGTCACGGCCTCCTTCAACTGCTCGACCTGCTCCTCGAGTTCGGCGGATGCGGACCGCTCTGCCCTCTCGCAGGCAGCGTCCGCTGCGCGTCGGCGAGCCGGGAGCATCACGGTGCACCTCCAAGTGCCGTGCCTGGCAAGGGAATTCGAGTGTCCTTGTACCACTCCTGCCCGGCCCCTCGCACGACAACCGTCCCGTCGCGTATGCGTGGGGCAGATGCCGGGACGGCCCTCTGCGCGGGCCGCCCCTCACTCGCGGACGGCCTCAGGTGCGGGCCGGGGCCTGGTCGCCCTCGGTCGGCTGCGCTGCGACGGACTGGTCCGCACCCTCCTTGCGCAGCGCCGGGATGAGCGTCGCGACAGCGGCGGAGACCAGGGCGACACCACAGCCGATCATCAACCCGGTACGGAATCCGCCCTCGGAGGCGAGCGTGTAGCCGCCCATGGACATGGTCATCTGCGCGAGGACCACACCGATCACGGCAGAACCGATGGTCGTACCGAGCGAGCGCATCAGGGTGTTGAAGCCGTTGGCCGCGGCCGTCTCGGAGAGCGGCACCGAGCCCATGATAAGCGCGGGCATCGCGCCGTAGGCAAGGGCGACACCACTGTTGATCACGACTCCGGCGACCATGATGCCCCAGGCCGTCCCCATGAGCGGCAGCGCGACCCCGTATCCGACGGCGATCACGAGTGCGCCGCTGATGAGCGCGGTCTTCGGACCGCGCGCGTTGATCAGCTTTCCGCCGAGCGGCGAGATGAGCATCATCATGACGCCGCCGGGCGCCATCCACAGGCCGGCGGCCAGCATCGACTGGCCCAGGCCGTACCCGGTGGCCTCGGGGAACTGCAGGACCTGCGGCGCGATCAGCATGAACGAGTACATGCCGACGCCGATGAGGATGGAGGCGGCGTTGGTGAACAGCACGCGCGGGCGGGCGGTGGTCCGCAGGTCGACCAGCGGGTCACGCGTGCGCAACTCGTAGAAGCCCCATACGAGAAGCGCCACGGCGGCGACACCGAAGAGCCCCAACGTGGCGCCCGAGGACCAGCCCCAGTCGGCGCCCTTGGAGATCGCGAGCAGCAGCGAGACAAGACCGATGGCCAGGCCGATCGCGCCGGGAGCGTCGAAGCGCTGCCCCTTGGCGGCCGCCGGAACGTCCGGCACGATCAGGAAGATCATGACGCCGATGATCGCGGCGAGCCCGGCGGCACCCCAGAACAGCACGCGCCAGTTCGCGTACTGCGCGACCGCGGCGGCGATCGGCAGGCCTATCGCGCCGCCGATTCCCATGGAGGCACTGACCAGGGCGATGGAACCGCTGAGCTTCTCGGTGGGCACGACATCCCGCAGCAGGGCGATACCGAGCGGCACCATGCCCATACCCATCCCCTGCAGCCCGCGCCCGACGATCATCGGCACGACGGACGACGAGAGGGCGCACACCACCGAGCCGATGAACAGCGGCACGGCGCAGACGAGCATCATGCGGCGCTTGCCGATCAGGTCACCGAGGCGGCCGGAAACGGGCACGCACACACCCGAGACGAGCAGGGTGACCGTGATCACCCACGCCGCGTTCGAGGCGGACGTGTCCAGGATCCGGGGCAGTTCGGCGATGAGCGGGGTCACCAGCGTCTGCATGATCGCGGCGACGGTTCCGGCGAGCGCGAGGGTGGCGACGACGGCGCCCGCCCGGCTGCCCGACTGGGGCGCATCCATGAAGGACTCCTCAATCTCTTCAAACTCTTCAGCATGTGCAACGATGTGCATCGTACACACGATATGCATCGCACATACTCCATGCATGACACACATACCTGACGGCGCGGCACACAAGCGGGAAAGGAGTCCGGACGGCGCGCATGTCCTGCGACGCCCTGCGATACGGTCGACCTGGGAGGAAGCACGTACATGGACAAGCCATCGCACCTGGTCGAGTTCGAGCACATGGTGCTCGGCCGGCATCAACTCGGCAGCGAGAAGCGGCGCCGCGAGGCCGAACGCATGGAGCGCAGCGCCTACATCCTGCTGAGCCGGATCCGGGTCCAGGGCCCGATGTCGATCGGGCAGCTCAGCGAGGCGCTGCTGCTCGACGCATCCACGCTCAACCGGCAGACGGCGAGCGCGATGCGAGCCGGCCTCCTGGAGCGGATCCCCGATCCCGACGGCGGCATGGCACGCAAGTTCCGGCTCACCGAAGAGGGCGAGCGGCGGCTCGACCACGAGCGCGCGACCCACATCCAGGAACTGGACAAGGTCTTCGAGGACTGGCCGGCCGACGACGTGGAGACCTTCGCCCACTACCTGCAGCGCTTCAACACCAGCATCGAACGGCTCAGCGGTCAGCCCTGGCCGCGCTCCTGAACCACCACAGGACAGTCACCAAGGCTCTTGCGTTTTTCGGCGCGCATCGGTACGCCCCTGGACAGGCCCCGCCAACGGGGGCCGTACGGGCGGCAGTTCCGCACAGAACCGGAGGATGCGTGACATGCGATTCCTGTTTCACTACCCGGAGGCGCACGGGCCGGATGCCGACATGCTGGACGCCGGCCCTCTGACCGAAGTGGCCCGCGCTGCCGAGCAGTTCGGCTTCTCCGGGCTCTCCTTCAGCGAGCACCCTGCCCCCGGCGCGCGGTGGCTGAACCACGGCGGGCACCAGACGCTCGACCCCTTTGTGGCACTCTCCCACGCGTCAGCGGTCACCAGCCGACTGCGGCTCCTCACTTATCTGGCCGTCGCCCCGTACCGCAATCCACTGCTGCTGGCCAAGCAGGCGGCCACGCTCGACCGGCTCTCCGGCGGGCGGCTGATCCTGGGTCTCGGCGCCGGGTACCTGAAGGGCGAGTTCCACGCCCTGGGCGTCGACTTCGAGGAGCGCAACACGCTGTTCGACGAGGTGCTCGACGTGCTGCCGCTGCACTGGAGCGGCGAGCCGTTCAGCTACGCGGGTCGGCACTTCAATGTCCGCGACGTGCAGGCCCTGCCCCGGCCTGCGCAGCGGCCCATACCCCTGTGGATCGGCGGCAACTCACGGCTGACCCGGCGCCGGGTCGCGGAGCGGGCGCAGGGCTGGATGCCGATGTCCGGCGGCCCCGAACTGAGCACCACCGCCCGCACCCCGACGCTGGGCCCACTGCCCGAACTGGCGGGCGCGATAGCGGAGGTGCGCGACGCCACGGCCACGGCCGGGCGCGGTGCCGACGTCGACGTACTGCACTCGTACCGCGATGACGCCCTCACCGATCCGACTCTGGACGCGGACCGGCACCGGGAGTTGTTCGCCGCTCTGGAGAAGGCCGGGGTGACGTGGACGGCCGTCTCATGCCCCAACCGGTCGGCAGCGGCGACGCTGGAGTTCCTGGAGGCGTTCGGGACGACGTACGCGGGTTGATGTCCGGGCATCGGGAACCTCACACGTCCCACGAGGCGTCCTGATCCCCGTATCCACAGAACCACGCGACCGCGGTACCGCACGGAGGTAGGGCCCGACCATGGAAAACGACGTCAGGCCCTACCGGGGCACGCTGTACCGCTTCACCCTCTGGGTGTCACTGGCCACCGCCGTACTCGGGTTCGCGATCCTCGCCGGCGCGTTCGCGGCGGCGTGGGACGGCTTCGAACACGTCCGGGAGTACGCGGACCGCAATATAGCCAACGAGGACTCCTACTACGCGTACGCGGACGAGAACCTGGACCCCATGCAGGCCGTCGGCGCCGTGGCGGCGCCGGTGTTCCTCCTGCTGGCGCTGGTCGTCGTCTCCGTGCTCCACAGCGCGTACGCGGTCGGCAGTTCCCATGCCCGGCGCGACGGCGGGCCGCTGTCCGTCGGCGAGTTGTGGCGGCGCACGCGTCCACGCCTGTTCGCTGCCGTCGTGGCCAACTTCCTGACCGGCATCTTCGTGGCCGTCGTGGTGTGGGCGGGCCTGTTCCTGTTCACCCTGGTCGACGCACACGAGGTGCCCGGCGTCGAACCCACGCCCATAGGTGAGACCGCGTCCTGGCAGTACACCCTGGTGGGTTGGGTGCTGCCGATCGTCATCTGGTCCCTCGGCCCGCTGGTCTGGTTCCGGCTGTCCGGTGCCACGGCCGAGACGGTGCTGGAGCGCCGCAACCCGTTCGCGGCGGTGTACCGCTCCTGGGTGCTGACCCGTCGCGCCCGTCGGCGCACGTTCGGCCTGGGCCTGCTGTCGTGTGCGGCGGCCGTGCTCGCCTACGTAGTGGTCGTGTACGCGGCCGGTCCCCTGAACCACTACGCCGGGCTCGGCATGCTGTGGCTCAACGACGACAACGTGTGGATGACCGGCGTACTGATGATCATCTTCCCCACCGCGGTGGCCCTGCTCCTGCTGCCGCCGCTGGTCATGCCGCTGGTGTGCGCCGGAGTCGCGCGTCTCCACGGGGACATGCGCGCTCGGGAGGAAGCGGGGAGCGGGGACGGGCGGCTGCCCGCACGATCCGAGGGCGCAACGCAGCCGTAGAGCGGCCCTTGAGCGCCGACAGCCACACCCCGGAGCCGTACGCGACATCGTCGAGGCGACGCGCGACGGCGTAGCGGACGGGGTCGAGGCGGGTGGGCTCGGGGCCGCGTCCGAGGGTTTCCAGGGCGACGTCCGTGACCGCCGCGACGGCCGTGGCCCGGCGCAGGCGGCGCGAGACCAGGCAGCCCACGACGGTCAGCGGCCACCAGTGGCGGGTGAGCAGCGCCGTGCCCTGGGTGAGCGACGCGAGCGAGCCGAGGGCCGTGAGACGGGCCGCGTGCGACAGGGGGTGTTCGATGCCCTTCAACTTCTGGGCGTTGCGGACGGTGGCGACGGCCGCGAGTCCGCCCGCCACCGGCAGCGACCAGCGGCGCTGCGCGAGCAGGGCGACGAGCATGGCGGCGCTCCACGGCGCGAGGATCGCCGGGGCGATGTTGTCCGGGTGGCGGCGGGCCAAGGGGTGCGCGCCGGTGCCGTAGACGGCCTTGCGGTGGAACCAGTCGGCGAGTTCCACCCGGTGTTCGTGCGCGGCCTGCACGGCGGGCTCGTAGCGGATGCGTCCGCCGTCCGCTGCCAGCCGCCAGCACAGGTCGACGTCCTCCCCCACGCGCATCCCGGCGTCGAAGCCGTCGGCCTTGGTGAGCGCGTCGGTGCGGGCGAGCATGCAGGCGCTGGGGACCCAGGAGACGGGGGTGCCGGTGCGCACGGCGGCCGGGTGGCGGCCCAGATCGAGGGAGGAGCGGGTGCTCTCGTAGCGGCCCAGCCAGCGCTCCGCGCCGGGGCCCGGCAGTGCGGTGATCCGGGGCACGGCGAGCACGACGGCCGGGTCGGCGAAGTGGCGCAGCAGGACGTCGACTGTGTCTTTGGCGAGGACGATGTCCGAGTCGACGAACACCACGTACGGCGTGGTGACTTCGCGCAGTCCCGCGTTGCGGGCGCCGGCCGGACCGAGGTTGTCGGCGAGCGGGAGCACGCGCGCGTGGTGGCGCCCGGCTACTGCGGCGACGGGGGCCGGTTCGTGGGAGGCGTCGTCGACGACGGTCACCGGGGCGTCGGTCGTGGTGGCACGGATACTCGCGAGCGCGCGGTCGAGCTGGTCGGGGCGGTCGCGTATGGGGATGACGTACGTGACCGTGCCGTTCGGGTCGCTCGGCTCGCTCGGTGGTAGTTCGCTGACCACCGGGTGGGCGAGGCCGGTGGCGAGCAGCCGGTCAGCGAGGACTGCGCCCGCCCGGTCGCGTACACGCAGGGTGCGCCCGGTCAGGAGTGCACGGGCGCGTGGTGTCAGCCGCAGCAGCCGTGTCGGGTGGCCGCCGAGCAGCGCGCGCCCTCCGTCGAGGACGCGGGTGTGCCGGTCGAGCCCGATGACGTATCCGTGCGGGAGGGGCATGCCGCTCATGCGGCTCCTTGCGGTACGGCGGTCACGAGCCGGCCTCGTGGGTCGGCGCGGCCCGCGGTGACGAGGCGGACGGCGTGAGACACCATCGCCTCGACCAGCGCCCGCCCCTCCTCGGCGGTGGCGCCGGTCGGATCGCCCAGGACGCCGTTCGGGGACACGCCGCATACCCCGTGGGTCATGAGGTGGGGCAGGAGTTCGGTCAGTGGGCGGGTGTCGCCGGGAGCCGCCTCCGAGAGCCGTACGTCGCCCGGGGCGAGGTGCAGCATGACGGAGGTCTCGGTGCGGCCGGCGTGGGCGTCGCCGCCGGGCGGAGCGCAGCCGAGCCAGGCCACGTCGTGGCCTTCGTAACGGAGTTGGGCGCAGGCCGCGTCGAGGGTGGTGACGTTGCCGCCGTGGCCGTTGAGGAGGACGACGCGGCCCGCCCACAGGGACAGGGACCGCACTGTCTCGACGAGGACCGCGTGCAGCGCCTCGTGGCCGATGGAGAGAGTGCCGGGAAAACCGGCGTGTTCACCGCTCGCGCCGTACGCGAAGGTGGGCGCCAAGACCACACCCTGGTACGGGAGTTGGCGCGCCACGCGGCGCGCCACTGCTTCGGCGATCGTGCTGTCCGTGTGGAACGGCAGGTGCGGGCCGTGCTGTTCGGTGGAGCCGACGGGGACCAGGACCAGTGCGCGCTCCGGCACCGTGGGCCAGGTCGCGCGCGCCAGCTCCACCGGTTCAGGCACGCGGGACCCCGATGGTGCGGGTGAAGCCGTCCGGGATGGCCAGGTCGTCCGGGCCCAGTTCGTCGACGGAGGCGTGTCCGAGGCCGAGGACCGCGGAGTCGAGGCCGCCGCGCAGGATGTCCAGGACGTTCTCCACGCCCGCCTGCCCGTTGGCGGCGAGGCCCCACAGGTAGGCGCGGCCGATGAGGACGGCTCGGGCGCCGAGCGCGAGGGCCTTGGCGACGTCGCCGCCGCGCCGCACGCCACCGTCGAGGAGTACCTCGATGTCGTCGCCGACCGCCTCGGCGATGGACGGCAGGAGGCGGATGGTGGCGGGTGTGGTGTCGAGGTTGTTGCCGCCGTGGTTGGAGACCGAGATGGCGGTGACTCCGGCGTCGACGGCCCGCTTGGCGTCGTCGACCCTGCTGACGCCCTTGAGCAGGAACGGGCCGCCCCACTCCTTGCGCATCCACTCCACGTCGTCCCAGGTGGGCGGGGCGGTCTGCATCCACTCGCCGTAGGCGCCGAAGAAGGTCGGGGCCTGCCCGCCGGGGGCCCGGAGGTTGGGGGTGGTCAGGTCGGGGATGCGGCGGGACCTGGCGAACGCGAGGAGCCAGCGCGGGTGCGGCAGCACGTCGGGGGCGAACTTCACGGCCGTACGCAGGTCGATGCGCTCCGGGATCGGCGGGCTGCCCCAGTCCCGGCCGTTGGAGAACGACCAGTCCAGGGTGGCGATGAGCGCCTTGGCGCCGGCCGCCCTGGCGCGCTCCATGCGCTGCGTCATGGAGTCGCGGCTGCCCATCCAGTACATCTGGTAGAAGGTGTTCGGGTTGGCCTCGGCGACCTCTTCCACGGACCGGCTCGCGAACGAGCTGAGCCCCATGATCACGCCTCGGTTGGCGGCGGCGCAGGCCACGGCCACCTCGCCGTCGGGGTGGACGGCCTGCACACCGGTCGGCGAGATCAGCACGGGGAACGCGGACTCGACGCCGAGGACGGTGGTCGTCAGGTTCCGTTCGGCGTGGTGGCCCACCACCCTTGGGGCGAAGCCGAGTTCGGCGAACGCGCCGATGTTGTCACCGATGGTGCGGCCGCGTTCCGAGCCGGCGACCAGGGCGCCGTAAACACTGCTCGGCAGGTACTTCTTGGCGCGCCGCTGGGCCTCGGCGACCGTTTCGAACCATGGGTTTCTTGCCATGGGGCGGATTGCTCCTCGTCGGGTGACCGCGTCGTCAGGTGGCGGCCGGGCTGAGTACTGCTACAGGGTTCTGAGTCCTGCTACTGGGTTCTCAGTCCTGCTACTGGGTTCTCGTCGCAGTCCGACACGGGCGGCCGCCGTGTGAGCGGCACGACGACGGGGCCGGTGCGGTGGGAGTGGTCTCCGGACGGCTTCGGGATCGTGGCACCGTCCCGGGCGCGCTCCGCGAGGAGTTGCTCCCCGTACCCCTGGACGCACTCCGGGTCGGGGCCGTCCAGCGGCAGGCCGGTGAAGAACTTCGCGGCCATGCAGCCGCCCTTGCAGGTGTCGTAGAACGTGCAGGACGCGCAGGCCCCGCCCTGCTGCGGCTCGCGCAGCCGGAGGAAGAGGTCCGACTCCCGCCACACACCGGCGAAGCCGCCCGCCTCGCGCACACTCCCCGCGAGGAACTCGTCGTGGATGGCGAACGGGCAGGCGTACACGTCCCCTACGGGGTCGATGAGACAGACGACGCGGCCCGCTCCGCACAGGTTCAGGCCCGACAGCGCCTCTCCGTAGGCGGACAGGTGGAAGAACGAGTCGCCGGTGAGGACCTCGCCGGCGTGCGCCACCAGCCAGTCGTAGAGCTGGCGTTGCTGGGCGGGCAGCGGGTGCAGCTCGTCCCACACGTCGGCGCCGCGCCCGGAGGGGCGAAGGCGGGTGAGGCGGAGTTGGGCGCCGTACTCGTCGGCGAGCGCCTTGAAGTCGTCCATCTGCGGGATGTTGTGGCGGGTGCAGACGACGGAGAGCTTGAAGTTCTTCATGCCAGCGTCGGACAGATTGCGCATCGCGCGCAGGGCCGTGTCGTACGAACTCGCCCCGCGCACTGCGTCGTTGACGTCGGGCGTGGCTCCGTCGAGGGAGATCTGTACGTCGATGTAGTCGTTGGCGGCGAGGCGCCGGGCGACCTCCGGCGTGATGCGCACGCCGTTCGTGGAGAACTTGACGCCGACGTGGTGGGCGGTGGCGTAGTCGAGCAGCTCGAAGAAGTCGGGGCGCACGGTCGGCTCGCCGCCGCCGATGTTGACGTAGAAGACCTGCATGGCCTCCAGCTCGTCGATGACGGCCTTGGCCTCGGCGGTGGACAGCTCGCGAGGGTCGCGGCGGCCGGAGCTGGACAGGCAGTGGGTGCAGGACAGATTGCAGGCGTAGGTGAGTTCCCAGGTGAGGCAGATCGGCGCGTCGAGACCGTACTCGAACAGGTCCACCAGGCGTTCACCGGGCTTGGCGGCCACGGGAGTTGAGGTCACGGTGTCGGGCTCCTTTCGACCAGCATCGACGAGCGGGCCAGGACGGCGAGGGCGCGTGCGTACCGGGCCGTGTCCGCGTCACCGGCGCCGGCGCTCGCGCAGGCGGCGCGTGCGGTGGCGGACGTCGACAGCGCCTGGACGACGGCGAGCAGTCCCCGGTCCTTGAGGAAGGACAGTTTGCGCGTGCCGAAGTGGTACAGCAGCGCGCCGAAGGGTTCGGGCCTGACCGACACCTGGGGGTGCACGTCCCAGGCGCGGTCCAGGTCGAACGTGGAGGAGGCGGGGGAGGCGGCCGGGACGGGGGCGGCGGGCACGATCAGTACACGCCGCACATGCCGTCGATCGACACCTCTTCGACCAGGTCGTCGGCCTCGATGAGGGGTTCGTCGGTCGAAGAGGCGGAGGCGGTGGAGGCGGCGGGCGCCTCGGGGGCAGCGGTGGCTTCGAGCTGCTCGTTCATGCGGAACTCCCTGATACCGATGGGTGGTTGAGGGTGTGCGCGAACGGGTTCGAGAGTATTGGCATGCGATGCCAAAAGAAAGGGTGCGGGTACCGCCGAGGGTCTTGCGCGCCGGCGTCGCGGCGGGATTGGATCCGGTCCCATGGGTCCGATCGCGTCCGCTCGCCCCGATGTGCTGGTCGTCGGTGCCGGCGGCGCGGGTGCCGTGCTGGCGGCGCGACTGAGCGAGGACGTCGGCCGGAACGTGCTGCTGGTGGAGGCCGGTCCGGTGCCTGCGGCATTCGATCCGGATTTGCTGGACGCACGCCTCGTACCGGGCGCCCGGCCCGACCATCCCGCCACCCGCTCCCATGCCGTACGGCTCACTCCGCAGCGGCCGTGGTCGGTGCCGCGCGGACGGGTGCTGGGCGGCTCCACCACGGTCAACGGCGGGTACTTCGTCCGGGCCCGGCGCGAGGACTTCACCCGGTGGGCCGGGGCCGGGAATCCCGCCTGGGCGTACGAACGGGTGCTGCCATTGCTGCGCGCCCTGGAGGACGATCTCGACTTCGGCCGCGGCGAGGTGCACGGGGTCGGTGGGCCGATACCCGTCACGCGCGGACAGCCGACCCGCCCCGCCGCCGTGGCCTTCCGCGAGGCCGCCCGGGGACTGGGTTTCGCCTCCGAGCCCGACAAGAACGACCAGGGCCCGCCCGGCTTCGGGCCCGTGCCGTCGAACTCCGTCGACGGCGTGCGCTGGAACACCGGGCTCGCCTACCTGCCGACGCCGGTGCAGGACCGGCCCAACCTCACCGTGCTGGGCGATTGTTCGGTACGGCGGGTGGTGGTCGAGCGCGGGCGCGCCACGGGGGTCGAGGTCGAGCGCGACGGGGCGCGGGAGACACTCGACGCCGGTTGCGTGGTGCTGTGCGCGGGCGCGCTCGTCACGCCCCACCTACTTCTGCTCTCCGGGATCGGCCCGCGCGCTGATCTCGAACGGGCCGGGGTTCCCGTCGTCCGCGACGCGCCCGCGGTCGGCGCCCGCCTCTCCGACCATCCGCAACTGCTCCTGGACTGGCAGCCGCGCGACGACCTCGGCCCGCCCGCCACCGGCTGGCTCGGCGACTGTCTGCACCTCAACTCCCCCGGCGGGCCACCGGGTTGCCCGGGCGACATCGAGATCCTCCAGTCACTGGTCCCGATGGCCGGGCTCGTCGGCGGGACCGCCCGGGTGCCTGGTGCTCCGCACTCGTTCCTCGCCTCCGTCCAGACGCCGCGCCCCACCGGCCGGCTCCGGCTGCTCTCCGCCGATCCGGAGGTCCCGCCCGCCATCGACTACGACTATCTGCGCGACGGCGAAGTCCTGCGCCGCCTGCGCGCGGCTGTCCGCGTCACGGCCGAGCTCCTGGACACCACGCCCTTCACCGAGGTCTCCGACGGCGGTCTGCTCGCTCCCGGCTACGAAGCGCTCCGCGAAGACCGCGCGCTAGATGCATGGATCCGCGACCACCTCGGCACGGCCCAACACACCTGTGGAACCGTCCCGATGGGCCCCGCCGTCGACCAGTACGGGCGTGTGCACGGGATACGCGGGCTGCGGGTCGCGGACACGTCCATACTGCCGGACACACCGCACCGTGGCCCGGCCGCGACCGCCGTGCTGATCGGTGAGCTGATCGCCGACGCGATGCGGCGCGAGCTGCCCTGAGGCGCCGACCACGCGGCTCAAGCCCCGCCGAGCCCGTCCTCGAGGCGCCGGATCGCCGTGTCGAGCAGCTCGCTCAACTCCGCGTCCGGCACCGCGAGCCAGTGCTCGTACGCCGTGACCGCCGCGGCCAGGAGCGTGTGACCGAAGAGCCGAGGAACCGCGTCGGACGCGGCGAGGCCGAGGCGCCGGGCCGCGAAGTCCGTCACGATCGCGCGCCATGACCTGTACCGCAGAGTGGCGTCGGCCTGGAGGGTGGGCACGGTCAGGATCAGCTGCATGCGCTGCCGGTGCCAGGGCACGACGGTGGCGTCGAACCGGTTGAAGTCTACGACGGCCACGCGCAGCGCCGTCATGATCGGAACACTCGGACCGGTGGCGTTCAACAGATCGCGGAACCCGACGAGTTGCTGTTCGAAGTCGCCCCACACCAGGTCGTTCTTCGACGCGAAGTAGCGGAAGAAGGTCCGCCGCGCGATGCCCGCCGCGGCCGCGATGTCATCGACGGTCGTCGCGTCGAAGCCCTGCCGGGCGAAGAGTTCGAAGCCGATCCGTTCGAGGTCGGGCCGGGTCGTGGCACGCGGTCGGCCGCCCTTGGGCGCACGGACGACCGGTTCGACCGTGCTGCTCGTCGGCGACTCCACATCCACTCCTTCGTATAGGGTCCCGGCCCGCGTGCGAGGAAGCCGTGGACGCGTGCAACTGAACCACCGCCACTGCCCCGACGGCCGTCAGACCGCCATGCCGTACACGATGGTGAAGACGGTGCCGAGCGAGCCGATGATGAACACTCCGGTGAGCCCGGCGATGATCAGGCCTTTACCTTGTTCGGCGCTGAACGTGTCGCGCAGCGCGGTCGCACCGATCCGCTGCTTCGCGGCGCCCCAGATCGCGACGCCGAGGCAGAGCAGGATCGCGACGGCCATGACGACCTGGATCATCGTCTTCGCCTCGCTGCCCAGGGCGCCGAACGGGCCCCAGTCGGGGGCGATGCCCCCGATGATCGTGGTGATGTCGCCCTTCTCTGCGGCGAGCAGCATGTCGAATCCTCCGTGGGGTGCTTGCGGTCACCCACCGCTGGCGGGCAGGTCCTGCTCCCCATGGTGTCCTCCATGGTGCGATTTCGGGGCCTGTTCCACGCTACGACGCCAAGCCGGCCGGGTGCGGTCCCCGGGTCTCACAGCACGTGGATCGCGCGGGCGACGAGTTCGCTGCCGCTACCCAGTTGGTCGCTGCGGCGGGCGATGGTGCCGCTGCCTTCGCACACGCCGCGTCATGACCAGACCCGGGATGCCGAGGGCCAGCAGGACCGGGATCGCGGCGGCGATCCCGAACCAGAGGAAGAGGGCGAGATAGCCGTAGGAAGCGTTGTCCCCGTCCGCATCCGCCTTGGTCAGGAACACGAGGCTGACCACGAACGCCACCACCATGAGGCCCGCCAGGACGATCGCCAGCCAGAGAAGGACACCGGCCCACCGCCGGTAACCGACGCCGAGCTGCGGGACTTGGGGAGGCCCGTACCCGCTGGGCGGGCCGGGCACCGGTGCCGGGTGATGAGACGGCCACTGATCGGACATGGGCCCAGTTCTACTGTGCGCGTTCCCGAAATACCACCCGCACCGGACGGGCCCCGATCACGGTCCAGCGGGTGCGCAGGCGCATGCCGGCGGCCCGCCACCCGGTCCAGTGGAATGCTCTTCTTCCGGATATCCGGTCGCGATAGGGAACATGGCGTATTGATCCGCTGCAAGTGCCGTAGCTGTTGGCCGAATGACCCCGGCAGTCCTTTGGTCGGCGTTGACGCTTGCTGCGACGCGAGATATACCCCTAGTCATTCCCACCCGAACAGCACGATGATCGGCTTCCCACCGAGCCAGGGAGCCCGGCGGGAACTCGACACAAACAGGTGTCATTGCCCTGCAACCAGTGTCGCGAAAAAACGGGGGACGGAAACATGCTGCGCATCACGGCCGACATATTCTCTGGCCGACCCAATCCGGTGGCCGACGTCACCGACGAGAGCGAAGTACAGGCGCTGCTCCGCGAGGTGGACGGCATCAGGAACCTGTTCATCAGCGACCCGCCCGCCACGGGCGAGCTCGGAGTACGAGGATTCTCGATCGAACCGCTCAACGACGAGATCGGAAGCGATTTCGGCGCCGAACCGAGGCTGTACCTGCCCGTCGGGCCGCAGGCACGCGGTGGCCGTGCGGCCGAGATCGGCGAGCGGCTCGTGACGTTGATGGAGCGCGGGCAGGCCGCCGCGTCCCGTGAACCCGCACAGCCGCTGGACTCGACCCTGCGCGAGTACCTGATCCCGCAGCTGTCGTCCGCCACCCGGCTCAGCGTCATGGACGCGGCCACGACGACGGAGGCGGAGCCCGGTCCTGAAGAGACCACTCCGGCAGCCACCTGCACCATTGAGCTCGGAGCGTTCAACCCGGGATTCTGGAACAACGACTCCACCGTCCGGCTCAACAACAATTGCTACAACTACGCGAGCAACTGGCGGACCAATACGTTCGCCCAGCCGGGCCGTGGTTGCGGCAGCATGTACAAAGCCATCAGCACTGCCGAAATGACGCGTGCGTCCCTGTGCGACGGAATGCACCACCGGTTCAACTGCTTCCCGGACACCGAAAAGCCGCGCTACTTGGTCGCGTTGGTCATCGCACCCGGAATCGACTTCCACTGGTACCGCAAGCAGAAGGAAGGGTTCTGGGGCCACAAGCCCGGCGGCACGGCCGCCCGGAACACGGACAACAGCAACAACGTCATATTCAACCCGGAGACCGCGAACCGAGGTCCGTACACGGTATTTTGCGGCTACTTCTACGGCTGTAATTCGCAACGCCAAAGGATCAGGTAGCGGGTGGACGTCGAGATCGATCTCTACAGCGGGCGGCGCAATCCGGTGTTCGGCCTCGCGCCGGACACCGGGGACGCCCTGGTGGCCCGGATCGCCGCCCTGCCACCGGCTCCTCCCGGGGCCGCGCCGCTTCAGGACCTCGGTTACCGAGGGTTTCGCATCAGTGGCGGCGGCCCGGCGGCCGAGTTCACCGAGATCGTGGTGTCCGGTGGTGTGGTCGTCGTCCGGGACCGCGGCGGCACGGAGCGGCAGCTCCACGATGAGGGGCGCTCGGTGGAACGCTCGCTGGCCGACCTCGCCGCCCCCCGTGTGCATCCGGACGACATGGTGCTGCTGCGCCGGGAGTTGAACGGCTGACCGGCGCCGCGGCGCCCGGACCACAACCCGGACCACGCCCACCGGCCCCACTGCATTTCCAGCATTTCCCAGGCAGAACGAAGGACTTGACGTCATGTCATCACAGAGCGGGGACCCGACAACCGGATCGGCCGACTTCTTCGAATCGAGCGGCCAGGAGCAGGAAGAAGCCGCGGAACAGGCCGTCACGGAACCCACCATGACCAGCGGCTCCGAAGAACTGCCGGCGTCGGCACAGCACGACACCTCGGAAACACAGGAGGGCGCGACGGCCGCCGTCGCCCGGTACCGCCCGGCAAGTGGCCGGTACCGCAGCAGCGGCGGCGGCTTCCAGCTCGAACTGCGCGTCGACGTCGACAGCACGCGCAGCGGGTCCAAGGTCCTGCGCAGGGTCAGCGGCGACTTCTTCACCACGACCGGTGGGACGACCGCGTACTTCGGGTCGTTCACCGTGCACGGTCCGACCGTCACGTGGTCGGCGACGCAGGTCGTGATCAAGGGGCTCGGCAGCTACACCTGGCAGGCCGGAGCCCCGGTCGTGCGGGTCACGATCCCGCGGCGCCTGGTCGGGCAGCCGCCTGCCGCCGCCACCGTGCAGTTCTTCACGGTGGCCGGCCAAGCAGGCGCGAGCTACCTCTGCCCGTACATCTCCCCGTACTTCCGCGCCCTCACGTGGGAACAGGACTCGGTGACCGGCAAGATACCGTTCCTCGCCTACAACACCGGTTCGCTGCCGCGGCCACCGGGCAGTCCCGCCCGCTCGCTGAGCGTTCCCGGGGCGTACGCCGAGGCCGGTATCCAGCTCCTGGTGTCGGGCGCCGCGAATGTCGTCGCCGACAGCCCCTCGGGCTGGAGCGACTCCGAGCTGCACGGCGCCATGCAGACCAACTTCAGCCAGTGGCGGAACGTCCCACAGTGGAAGGCATGGCTCTTCGTGGCCGGCGCCTACGAGGGCCTGACGGGCGTGCGCGGCATCATGTTCGACGCCGCCGACTCCTTCCAGCGGCAGGGCTGCGCGGTCTTCTACGACCTGATCAAGGGCGCCGACCCCGAGACGCAGCGCGCCCAGCTCCGTACGTACGTGCACGAGCTCGGGCACTCCTTCAACCTGCTGCACTCCTGGCAGAAGAACCTGGCCCGGCCGCCGGCCCCGCTCGGCCCCAAGGGCGGCTTCGGCGATCTGTCGTGGATGAACTATCCGCAGAACTACCAGTCCTCGTCCGGCCCGACCGGGACCGCCGCGTACTGGAGCGACTTCCCGTTCCAGTTCACCGACAACGAGCTGATCCATCTGCGGCACGGCTACTACCGCAACGTCATCATGGGCGCCAACGCGTTCGCGACCGGTGCCGCCGACATCGAGCCCGAACTCTTCGACGAGCCGCTCGCCGACGAATCGGGTCTCCGTCTCGGTCTGCGGGGCGCCAAGAGTGGCTTCGCGTTCGGTGAACCGGTCGTCGTGGAGCTGAAGTTGGAGACGACCGACCTGCGCGGCCGCTCCACCCACGGTCACCTCCACCCGGACGACGAGCTCGTCAACATCGCCATCCGGCCGCCCTCCGGCCGCACCGTCCTGTACCGACCGCTGCGGCTGCGGTGCGTCGACCAGGACGAGACCGTGCGCCTGGACACCAACCGCCCGGCGATCTACTCCAGCGCCTACATCGGCTACGGCGGCGACGGGCACTACTTCCAGCAGCCGGGCACCTACCAGTTGCGCGCCTCCTACCAGGCCTCCGACGGCTCACGAATCGTCTCGCCGGTGCTGCGCCTCGTCGTACGCCACCCGGTCACCGCCGCCGACTCCGAGCTCGCCGAGCTGATGATGGGCGAGGAGCAGGGCAAACTGCTCGTGCTGCGCGGCTCCGACTCACCGTCGCTGCGCACCGGCAACGAGGCGCTCCAAGAGGTCATCGAGCGGCACGCCAACCACCCCTTCGCGGTGTACGCGCGGCTTGCGAAGGGACTCAACGCGGAGCACGAGTTCAAGAGCCTGAAGGCCGACAAGACCGGCCTCACGGTACGTGCTCCGGACACCAAGTCCGCGATCGAGCAACTCACTCCGGTCGTGAAGGCCTCCCAGCAGGGCAAGGGCGTAGACAACCTCACCCTGAACCTGGCGACCCGCAGGCTGGCGCGCGCGTATGCCCGCCAGGGCGATGTGGAGGAGGCCGGCACGATCCTCGACCGCATGGTGCGGCACTTCGACACCTCGGCGTTCAACCCGCATGTCGTGGAGGCGGTTCGCGCGCAGGCCGACTCCACCAAGGCCAAGCTGATCTCGGACTTCGGTCCTTCCTGAGCCACCAGCGCGGGCCGCTCACGGTTGTCGTCCACCCGTGAGCGGCCCGCGCACCGCTGTGGGACAGAACAGAAGGAACCCGTCGTGCTCGATCTCGTGCTGTACGGGCCCGGGGATCCGCTCGTCGGGCCGCTGCGGTCGCAGGATCTACGGCGACTTGCGCCGGGTGAATCCTTCGACCCCACGACTGGAGCGGGCTGCGCGTGGTCCGGGCCCTTCAACTCTTCGGCGGTTACGGCTATATACGCGAGTACCAGCGAGGTCATGAAGGTGATCATCGCGAAGTCGCTGCACCTGTGAGGGAGTTGACGAGTTGACGGACGACGACAACCAGGACTTCGGTGGCCGCAAGGGCGCCGCACTCGTCGCGGGCGGCACCGGCGGCATCGGCGCGGCCACCGTGCGCATGCTGGCCCGGCGCGGCAGCGCGGTGCTGTTCACGTACCGCTCGAACGAGACGTCCGCCGAGGCCCTCACCGCCGAACTCCGCGCGGAGGGCGCCCAGGTGGAGTCCGTCCGGGCGGACCTGACGGACGAGGACGAGGCCGCTTCGGCGATCCGCTCGGCGGTGGACCGGTTCGGCGCGCTGCACACGCTCGTCTACGCGGCGGGCCCGCACGTCCCGATGGTGCACCTGAGCAAGGTCCCACCGTCCCAGTACCGCCACCAGCTCCACGCCGACACCCTGGCCTTCTACAACCTGATCCACCCGGCACTCGACGCCCTCCGCGCGTCCGCCGGCAGCGTCGTCGCGGTCACCACCGCGGCCACCCACCGCTACCCCGTCCGCGACGGCCTGTCCTCGGGCACGAAGGGCGCGGTCGAGGCGGTGGTCCGCGCCCTCGCGGCCGAGGAGGGCCGCTACGGGGTGCGCTTCAACTGCGTGGGCCCCGGCATGCTCACGGACGGCATCGCCGCCCGCCTCATCGAGAACGGCGAACTCGACGACGCCGCCCTCCAGGTGACCCGCCGCAACATCCCCCTGCGCCGCTTTGGCACCGCGCAGGACATCGCGGAGGCGGTGACCTTCCTGGCCTCGGACCGGGCCGGATTCATCACGGGCCAGCACCTGGCGGTGGACGGCGGCTACACGGTCTGAAACCCGGATGCGCCACCCCACGCACCGACCGCATACTCTCCGCATGCGATCTTCTGAGGCCTCCCGCGCGGTGGGCGCGGCCAGGGCCGTCGCGTTGTCGCTGGCGCTGGACGTCGACGACGACGTGACGGTACTGCACGACTCGAACAAGCTCACCCTGCGGCTGCTGCCGTGTGACGTGCTGGCCCGGGTCGCGCCGGTCGACGATCAGATCGCGGAGTTCGAGGTCGAGCTGGCGCAGAAGCTTGCCGAAGCCGGGTGTCCTGTTGCCGCGCTCGACCCACGGGTGGAGCCGCGTACGTACGAGCGGGACGGGTTCGTCGTCACGTTGTGGACCTATTACGAGTCCGCGGCACCGCGCGACGTGGCGCCCGTCGACTATGCCCACGCGCTCGCGCGGCTGCATGCCGGCATGCGCAAGGTCGATGCCGGGACTCCGCACTTCACGGATCGCGTCGCGCACGCGGAGCGGCTGCTGGCGGACCGGGAACGTACGCCGGAGCTGGGTGACGCGGACCGGGAGTTGCTGCGCGACGCGTTGCGAAGCGCGGTGCGGGCGATCGGTGAGTGTGGTGGTGGCGAGCAGCTGCTGCACGGGGAGCCGCATCCCGGCAACGTGCTCGCCACCCTGCACGGGCCGGTCTTCATCGACCTGGAGACCTGTTGCCGGGGGCCCGTCGAGCTCGATCTCGCCCATGCGCCCGAGGATGTCGCCGTGCACTACCCGGGTGTGGATGAGGAGTTGCTGCGGGCGTGCCGGCTGCTTGTTCTGGCTGTCGTCACGACCTGGCGTTGGGATCGGTACGACCAGTATCCGGGCGGACGCGCAATGGGTCTGGAGTGGCTCGGCCGGATCCGCGCGGCGCTCGGCTGATCACGGGCGCGGAGCAGCGACGTGCGTGCCGTCCACGGCGACCCGACCCCTCTCCACCACACGCGGGGCACCGTCCACCGTCGCCCGCTCCCCCACCGTAGACAGGTCGTACGACTGCCCCCTTCCCGTGCGGTGCGGTGCGGGCATGCTGGGGCGCCGCGTGGGAGCCACGACAGCCGGCGGCCGTCTCCTCCGACGAGAGCCTGGTCGCGCTGGCCCGGCTGGTGCGCGGGGCGTACGAGTGGGTCCGTGAGCGACGGACCGTATTGGAGCGGGCGTTGGACTGACACGCTCACTGGCCTCTCGGAGCCAACAGGTCGTCGCTTATTGACAGTTGGCGCGTACGGTCTGACACTCGTGGCGTCCGCGAAGACAGTTTCGTTATAGCGAAACTCCGCAGGTGGCACCGGGAGTGATTCGATGAAGCTCGATCTGCTCTACGAGTTCCAGCCGAAGATCGGCCCCTCGGCCGAGCCGTTCCCGCTCGGGCAGAAGCGGGCCGAGCAGCAGACGTACGCCGAGGCGATCGAAGAGATCAAGTTCGCCGACCGGCTCGGCTTCCAGACCGCGTGGGTGGTCGAGCACCACTTCCGCAAGGGCCGGTCCGCGTCCCCGTCCAACGAGACCATCCTCGGTGCGCTGTCCCAGGCCACCGAGAACATCCGGCTCGGCTTCGGCGTGGTCCTGCTCCCCTCCGGGTTCCAGCATCCGGTGCGCGTCGCCGAGAAGGTCGCCACCGTCGACGTGCTCAGCGGCGGCCGGGTGGAGTGGGGCTCCGGCCGCTCGACACCCAACGAGCAGCTCGCGTTCAACGTCCCGGCCGACGACCGCTCCCGCGCCATGTGGCGGGAGGCCTTCGAGTTCGTCATCGCCGCGTGGACGAACGAGAAGCTGAAGTGGAAGTCCGAGACGATCGACTTCCCCGAACGCTTCATCACCCCGCGCCCCTTCCAGGACCCGCATCCGCCGGCGTGGCTCGCCGCCGCCAGCTCCCAGTCCGCCCACAACGCAGGGAAGTTGGGCCTCGGACTGCTGTCGTTCGCGCTGATGCAGCCGGTGGAGAAGATGGCCGAGCAGATCGCCGTGTACCGCGCGGGCCAGGCCGAGTGCGTCGAGCCACTGCCCCGGGCCACCAACGACCGGGTCGGCGCCTACACCCTGGTGCACTGCACGGACGACCCCGAGGAGGCCGCACGCTACGGGCTGTGGGAGTCGGTGAAGTGGTGGTACCAGAATCTCGCCGAGTTCACCCTCGAATGGGAGCTGGCGCACCTGCCCGAGGAGGAGAAGGAGCAGGCGTTCCCGCTGCTGCAACCCACCATGCGGGGTGACATCGACCTCGCGAAGTACACGGAGCAGGACATGATCATCGTAGGGACGCCGGAGCAGTGCCTGGAGAAGATCCTGAGGTACGAACAGGCCGGTGTCGACCAGCTGTTGTGCTACACGCAGTTCGGCACGCTGCCGCACGAGAAGGTGATGCGCAGCCTCGAACTCCTTGGCACCCGGGTCATCCCGGAGCTGGAGCGGCGGGGCCACCGGGTCGACTACGAGGCCCTCTTCGGCAGTGCGTGACCGCCTGTCGCGTCGGGCGGGGAACGTGGCCGGCCGCCGCGTTCAGGCGGGGAAACGGCCACGCGTCTGCTTGGTGACGACGGTGGCGCACGCCTTGACGGCTTCGGCGACGCGGACGACCTCCGTGCCGCCGAGACCGGGCGAGAAACCGGAGGCCGTGATCGCGATGATCACCCGTCCGTCGGCGTCGAAGACCGGAGCCGACGCCATGCCGAGGTCGTACTCCCGCTCGGGGTCGACCACTGGCAGGTCGTAGTCGTTGTCGAACGACGCCGTCCACGTCCAGGTGTCCCGGTCCCGGTCCCGCTGCCGCCCCCGATCGGCCCGCGCCCCGCCGGGCACCGACGCACCGGCCACCGACGGCGCGAGGCCGAGCGCGTACCCCCGGCCCCGTACCGCCGAGAGCGCGAGCTCGACCCGGTCGCGATCCACCGCCTCCGGGGCGCGCGCCAGCCACGACTCCACCTCGGGAGAAGGCGCCCACGCCATGAACACGAGGCCGAGCGGCGGCACGAGCGGCACCCGCTCCCCCTCCCGGAACCCGGGCCCGTACCGCGAACCCGTACCGCCCACGGCGACCGACACGATCTCGGTGGGTGTGCCCGCGCTCACCACCACGTCGGCTTCGAGCTCGGCGGCGAGCGGTCCGATGCGCTCGGTGGCGGCCCGGATCGCGGGATGCTGCTCAAGTGCCGCCATTCCCGCGCTCACCAGGGCGGGGCCAAGGCCGTAGGTCCGCCGGGCCGGATGCCGGGTCAGATAGCCGCTCTCCTCCAGAACGGCGAGGACCGCGTGGGCGGAGCCGAGGCTGCTCCCGGTGCGCCGGGCGATGTCGGAGATCGTGAACTGTTCGCCGCGGTGCGACACCAACAGGTCGATGATCTTCAGCGCCTTCGCGGCGGCGGGTGCCGGTCGCGCCATCACGTCCTCCTTCGGAGATCAGTGCGGGCAGCCGTCAACGTACCTCACCTGTAAGGGATTTCGTCCTGCCGAAGAATGTTTCACGGGGTGGCTCAGACCCCCGCCACCACGTCCCGCAGCGCCTGCCCCAACGGCAGCTCCACCCGCACACCCCAGCGGTCGCCGCGGGTGGGCTGGTTGTTGACGATCAGGACCGGTGTTCCGGCGTCCGCGGCCTGGCGTACGAAGCGGAGGCCGGACATGACGGTCAGCGAGGAGCCCAGGACGAGGAGCGAGGTAGACCCGGCGACGAGCTCCCGGCAGGCGGTGACCCGCCCTGGCGGAACGTTCTCGCCGAAGAAGACGACGTCCGGCTTGAGCACCCCGACGCCACAGGCCGCGCACGGCACCACCCGGAAGTCGCGCACGGCCTCGTCGGGGAGGTCCACGTCGCCGTCCGGGTTGACCCGCGCGGACCGGTGCCGCTCGGCCTCGGCCTCGAAGTCCGGATTGGCCTCGCGCAGTCGCCGGTCGACTTCCGCGCGGGTGGTGAAGGCGCGGCAGTGCAGGCAGAGCACCCGGCTCAGGCTGCCGTGCAGTTCGATGACGTCGGGAGCGCCGGCGGCCTGCTGCAGTCCGTCGACGTTCTGCGTGATCACGCCGGTGACCAGGCCCGCCTCGGCCAGCTCGGCCACGGCGAGGTGTCCGGCGTTGGGCCGGGCCCGGATCATGGCCCGCCAGCCCAGCTGACTGCGCGCCCAGTACCGCTGCCGGGCCTGCTCGCTGCCGGTGAATTCCTGGTACGTCATGGGGGTGTGCTGCCGCAGCGAACCGTGCTCCCCGCGGTAGTCCGGGATACCCGACTCGGTGGAGAGCCCGGCCCCGCTCAGCACGACGACCCCACCCGCGCGCACGGCCTCGACGACGGGTGCCAGGTCGGTGGTGGCGGGCGGCAGGTCGCCGGACGGTTCCCAGGTCAGAGTCGGTCGGGTACGCATGCGGGCCAGCTTACGTACGCGCCCGCCGGCACGCCGCCCAATCCCGTGGCTCGCACGGCGCCGGCGGCCCCGGACTTGAGCAGGCCTCCCCTACTCACCGCAGCAAAGGGGCACTCCCCGTAGGGCAGGGTCCACTCCCCGTAGGGCAGGGTCTACTCCCCGTGGGGAAAGGTCACCTTCGTGAGCTCTTCGGAGACCTGCCACACGCGCTCCGCCTCCTCCGTTCCGCCAAGGCGCGAGTAGAGCTTCTGCTCCGCGGGCGGGCCGCCCAGGTGCCCGATTCCGCGCGGCCCGTAGAACCGACCGCGTTCGGCGCCGGGGGACGTGGCGGCGTACAGGGCCGGGAGCTGCGCGCTGTGGACCGTCCCGACGACGATGCCGCGGGCGGACAGCGCCCGGATCAGGCGTACGCCCATGGTGTCCTTGGCGCGGCCGACCTCGGGGCGCGCGGCGAGCAGGTTCGTCGGGGCGATGCCGGGGTGGGAGAGGTTGCTGGTGATGCCCCAGCCATGGGCCCGGCTGCGCCGGTCGAGTTCGAGGCCGAAGAGACCGAACGCGATCTTCGACTGGCTGTAGGCCTTCATACCGTCGTAGGAGCGTTCCCAGTTGAGGTCGTCCCAGTTGATGGCGCCCTGGTTGGCCGCGACGCTGACCTGTGACGTCACCCGTGCGCGGCCGGCGCGCAGCAGCGGCAGCAGGTGGGCGACCAGGGCTGGTTCACCGACCCCGCCACGCGCCGGCTCTACGCCCCCGAGGACCACGCCTTCCTCACCCGCATGTTCGTCTCGGGCCTGCGGGGCGTGGCGACGCTCCGGGGGCCGGGTTCCCGCGCGGCCCACTACGCCGACCTGCTGCTCGCGCAGAGCGAGGAGTTCTGTCGGGTGTGGGACGACCACGAGGTCGGCATCCGCCCCCACGAGGTGAAGCACTTCGTCCACCCCGAGGTCGGCGCGCTGGAGCTGACGTGCCAGACGCTCGTCGACCCCGGCCAGTCGCATCTGCTCCTCGTCTACACGGCCGTCCCCGGCAGCGAGAGCCACGAGAAGCTGAAGCTGCTGTCCGTCATAGGAGCGCAGGCGCTGCACTGAGACGGCGGCGGCCAAACCAACCACTCACCCCTCACCACGCCATGGCCGATGATCGGCACATGCGTCCGCTGAAGCACGGCTACACCAACCGCACTCTCACCAACGACACGACCGTGGAGAAGACCTACGACGGCCCCGACGCCGAACTGAGACTGCGTCGCGAACGCACACTTCTCCCCCACCTCCGGGACCAGTTGCCCGTGCCACCGGTACTCGGCGCGACCGCGACCACCCTGAAGCTCGGATTCCTGGCCGGTGTGCCGGGCCAGGAACTGCTGGACGCCGGGCACGCCGCGAAGGTCCTGGCGAGCTGCGGGAAGCTGCTGCGCCGGATCCACGAACTCACGCCACCCGTACCCGCTTTGGGCGCACGCAGAGCGGACGAGGTCTTCGTACACGGCGACTTCGGCCCCAACAACCTGCTCCTCGACCCCGACACCTTCGAGGTCACGGCCGTGGTCGACTGGGAGTTCGCCCACTTCGGGGCTCCGGTGGAGGACCTGGCCTGGTGCGAGTGGATCGTCCGAACGCACCACCCCGCGCACCGCGACGCGCTCTCCCACTTCTTCCGCTCCTACGGCAACGAGGCACCGCCCTGGCCGGTGCGCCGGGCGGCCATGCTGGCCAGGTGCGAGGAACTGCGCCGGTTCTGCGAACGGGCGGAGGCGGGCGGCCGGGGTGCGCGGCAGTGGCGGGAGCGGGCTGCCGCGACGGCCGGGTGGGAGGAGCTGTCCGGCACTTGGCCTCCTCCTGTCACCTGACGACCACCGAGGAACCTACGCACGGGTGGTGGAAGTCCCCACTGCCACCACATTCGCCCCCACGATGACGGCGATCGCCAACCACGCGAGGTGGTCGAGGTGTTGGTCGAGGACGAGGAGGCCGACGAGGGCCGCGAAGACCGGGTTGACGCTCATGAAGACGCCGAAGAAGCGGGCGGGGACGCGGCGAAGTGCCAGGAGGTCGGACAGGAACGGTACCGCCGAGGACAGGATGCCCGCCGCCAGTGCGCAGAGGAGTGCGGTGACGGTCGGCGGGTGCAGGTACAGGACCGTGACGCCGATCGGCAGATAGAGCAGGCCGGAGACGCCGGCCGCCGCGGCCGAGCCCTGGAGGCCGGGCAGGCGGTGGCCGACGGCCCGGTTGAGCAGGATGTAGCAGCCCCAGCACACCGCGGCGACCAGAGCGAGCGTGATGCCGAGGTAGTCCGTGCTCGGCCGCGGGCGGGTGAGTACGACGACTGCCGATGCCGCCGCCAGTGCGCAGAGCAGGTCGAGGCGGCGGCGCGTTCCCGCGAGGGCGACGGTGAGCGGGCCGAGGAATTCGAGGGTGACCGCGAGGCCCAGGCCGATCCGGTCGATGGCCAGGTACAGCGTCAGGTTCATCGTGGCGAAGACCGCGGCCAGGGCGAGGACGAGGCGCCATTGGGCGGCGGTGAAGCACCGTATGCGTGGGCGGCCCGCCGTCAACAGCACGACGGCGGCGACCCATTGACGTACGGCCACGACTCCCGCGGGGCCGAGCACGGGGAAGGCCAGCGCGCCCAGGGACGCTCCGACCTGGTTCGACAGGCCGCTGCCGAGCATCAGCGCGACGCCAGCGGCGTGGGGTGAGGGTTCGGTAGCCGCAGTGGAGGGGTGGGGTGTGGTCGCCATGGTGTGAGGTTCGACCCGTGCGGGGCATACGCAAAATGCATGGCGTGGCGCTCGGATACGCTGAGCGTATGGATGAAGGAAGCGGCCTCGCCGGGCTCGAGCTGCGGCATCTGCGCTGCCTGCTCGCCATCGTCGACACGGGCAGCTTCACCGACGCCGCGATCCAACTCGGCGTCTCCCAGGCCTCGGTGTCCCGCACCCTGCACGCGCTGGAGACCGTGCTCGGCGTGCGCCTCCTGCACCGCACGAGCCGCGCCGTCACACCCACCACCACCGGCGTCCGGGTCGTCCACCGCGCCCGGCAGCTGCTCACCGAGGCCGAGAACCTCGTGCGCGAGGCCACCACGGGCCACACGCGGCTGCGGATCGGGCATGCCTGGGGAGCGTTCGGGCGGCACACCACCGAGTTCCAGCGCCGCTGGCACCAGCGGTACCCGGACGTCGAGTTGCTCCTGGTGCGGCACAACAGCCCCACCGGCGGACTCGCCGAGGAGGCCGGCGATCTGGCCGTCGTACGCCACCGGACCGATCTGCGCCGCCGCTACGCATCCGCCGTCGTCGGCCACGAACCCCGCTACGTCGTCATGGCCACCGACGACCCCTGGGCCGGGCGCCGACGCGTCCCCCTCGCGGACATCCGCGAGCGCACCGTCGTCGTGGACCGGCGCACCGGCACGACCACCGCCGACCTGTGGCCCGGCGACCCGCACGGCGACGTCGAGTACACGGCCGACGTCGACGACTGGCTCGCCGCCATCGCCACCGGCCGCTGCGTCGGCGTCACCCCGCAGGCCACCGTCGCCCAGTACCGGCGCGAGGGTGTCGTCTTCCGCCCGGTGTCGGGCGCGGATCCGGTGCCGGTGCGGGTGATCTGGAACGAGCGGGATCCCCATCCCAGTACGCACGCGGCCATCGCGTTGCTCAGCGAGTTGTACGGCGGCTGAGGGCCCACGCGGCCGGGCGTCTCACTTCAGTCCCAACCGTCCCAGCACCCGGCCCATCGCCTCCCTCACCGCCTCCCGCGCGGAGTCACTGTGGTCGAGGCCCTCGAAGGCGTGCGGCGCCTCCGGTACGTCGATCACCTCGACCGGGGCGCCGCCCGCCTCGGCCGCCCCGACGAACTCGGCCACCGTCGTCGCAACGGCCGGGGCCTCGCGGCCGACCCGGATGAGGACGAAGGGCGGCGTCGCCCCGTGCGCCACCACGTCCGCGGGCCGGAACCGGGGGTCGTTCACGCCCCAGTTGGGCAGTGGCGCCATGATCGGATAGCTCGCCGCCAGGCAGCGCAGCCACGGCGGGGCCTCGGCCAGCCACGGCGCCGTCAGAGGGCCGCCGCCGGAGAAGAACCACAGCGCGATCCGGTCCGCGTCGACCCGCGGATCCGCGCGCACCTCGGCCACCGCGGCGGCCACGTCCTCGGCCGCCGTCGGATACGCGGTGACCGCATGCAGCCGGTGGTCGAGGGTGACGCCGATCGCGCCTTGTGACGCCGCGAAGCGGGCGTAGCCGATCAGGGTCGGCCAGTCGCGCGGCGTCGGTCGTGCGTCCTCCGCCACGGGTCCGCCGTGCACGAACACGATCGCGGGGCGCGGCTCCCCGGTTTCCGCGCCCTCGGGGACGTGGACGCCTTCGGGGACGTACAGGTCGATGGCGCCGCGCCGTTCGCGCGGGATCTCCGGTACGTCCAGGAGGAACGGCCGGAGGTATCCGGGCTGCGTCGCTTCCTCCTCGCCCGCGGCTTCAAGACGCGTGCCTTCGTCGGCCGCCGCTCGCAGGAGTACGTCGGCGAGTTCGTCCGGGCAGGAGAGCATCGGCCAGTGCCCGGTGGGCAGTTCGAAGAAGGTCACGTCCGGGCGGACGAGCGCCTTGATCGTCGGGTCGCCGAAGCGGAGCAGCATGCGGACGGTGTCGATGGTCGCGCCGCTCTCCGCGCAGAGCACTCCCGTGGTCGGGAGGCCCTTCCCCGCGGCGGTCAGCCGCAGCGGTTGCAGCAAGGTGCCGAGCGGTTGAGGCGTGGCGTGTGCGGTCAGTCGGTCCAGGGCCTCGTCGGACACCCCGGCGGTGCTCCCCCAGCGCCGCCACTCCTCCCGGGGAGGAACCGGCAGCTCCCCCTTGATGTCCCCGTCCTCTGCCAGAACCTCACGCAGCTCCTGGTCGGGCACCGCGGCGAGGGGCACGGCGCCGTCCTGCACCGGCCCCGTGTCCAGGTACACGATCCGCGCGACGCGGTGGGCCCGCCGGTCCGCCGCCCCCACCGCCGGGTACGCACCGTAGTCGTGCCCGACGAGGACGACGTCCTGTCCCTCCCCGACCGCGATGGTGTCGATGGCCGCCACGACCCTTGCGATGTGCGCTTCCAGGTCCCTGACCGGACCGAGATCCACCACCTGGACCTTCGCGCCCTCTGCCGCCAGTTTCCCGGCCGTGTCCCGCCACGCGTCCGGGCCCGTGAACAGGCCCGGTACCACCACGAACTCCGTCATCTCCGCGTCCTCCCTCAGTGGCTGTCAGCGATGGCAGGTACGTTAGGAACTCCCCCTGAGGGAGGTTCAAGTGCACCTGTCGATCGACTCGCCCGCGGAATCCGGCTCGTCCGACGGACTGTGGAGCATCGGTGAGCTCGCCGAGCACGCGGGCACGACCGTCAAGACCGTCCGCTTCTACTCCGACAACGGACTGCTCCCGGAGCGCACCCGCAGCGCGGGCGGGCACCGCCGGTACGGCGCCGACGCGCTGGACCGGCTCCGGACGATCCGCTCGCTGCGCGGTCTGGGCCTGCCCGTCCCAGAGGTGCGGCGCATCGTCGACGAGCGGGCGGGGGCGGACGGGGCACTGGAGGACGCGGTCGCGGGGCAGCTGCGCACGATCGGCTCCCGGCTCAGCGCGTTGCGCTGGCAGGAGGCGGCGCTGCGCCTCGTTCAGGAGTGCCCGCCGCAGGAGCGGGCGGACCGGCTGCAACTCGTCGGCTCCCTGGATACACCGCCGAGCACTGCGCCACTGGCCAGGTTCTGGCGGGGCTGGCTGCCGCCACGGATGCCGGCATCCTCGCGAACGGCCTTTCTGGAGGCCACCGTTCCGGCGCCTCCCGACGCACCGTCCCCGGGCCAGGTACTCGCCTTCGCCCGGCTGTGCGCGCTGGTGTCACGCCCGTGCTCGCCGGACATGGAGCCCACCCAGCCCGCCGCGCACCGCACGGCGGGCGCGCGCGAATCCGCCGTGCTGTACGCCGGGTTGGCCGAGGCCTACGACCTGGCGGCCAAGCCGATGCGGGCGGGCGATGCCCCCGCGCCGGGCGAGGCGCTCGACTGCTTCGTCACGACGTACGCGAGTGTCACCGGGTCCCGCGACACGTCGGCCTTCCGCCGCGGCCTCTCCCGGCAGCTCGCTTCCGATCCGCGCCTCGACCGCTACTGGGACCTGGTGGCGGAGCTGACCACCCCGGACGGCGCCCACCCGGAACCGACTCCGGGCACGGCCCACGACTGGCTCCTCGCGGCGCTGGACACGCAGCTCGCCGACGCCTGACCTCGCGGGCGAGGCCCGGCGTGCGCTGTTCCCACGGCTTGGCGGGCATCGGACGGGGTAGGCAAGCTCCGACTCCCGCCGGGGAGGACGCCATGCTCCGTCAAGGAGGACGCCATGCCGGATCCCGCCGCCGCCCCGTCTCTCGTCGCCCCGTCTCTCGACGCGCTGTCGTACGAGCCGCTGACCCCCACCGCGTATCTGGACCGTGCCGCCGCGGCGCACGGCGACAGGATCGGTGTCGTCGACGGTGAACGGCGGTGGACCTACGCGGAGTTGCACGATCGGTGCACCCGCCTGGCGGGCGGCCTGGCGCCGCTGGCCGGCGGGCGCCCGGTGGCGGTGCTCGCGCCGAACACGCACGTGCTCCTGGAGGCGCACTACGGCGTTCCGTGGGCAGGTGTGCCGCTCGTGGCGGTGAACACGCGGCTCGCGGCGGCCGAAGTGGCGTACATCCTCAGCCATTCGAAGGCGTCCGTGCTGATCCACGACCCGTCGTTCGACGTCCTGGTCGACGACGCGCTGGCCCACCTGGACGCTCCGCCGCGCCGGATCAGGGCGGGCGCGGAGTACGAGTCCCTGCTGGCCGGGGCCGAGCCGCTCCACCGCACCCCGACTGACGAGCGCTCCCTCCTCGCCGTCAACTACACATCGGGTACGACGGGCCGCCCCAAGGGCGTGATGTACCACCACAGAGGCGCGTACCTGCAAGCGGTGGCAATGGTCGGCCACACGGGACTCACGCCCTCCGCCGTGCACCTGTGGACGCTGCCGATGTTCCACTGCAACGGCTGGTGCTTCCCCTGGGCGGTGACCGCGGCGGCCGCCACGCACGTGTGCCTGCCGAAGCTCGATCCCACCGAGGTGTGGCGGCTGATCCGCGAGGAGGGCGTGACACACCTCAACGGCGCGCCCACGGTTCTCTCGATGATCGCCTACGCCCAGGAGGCGGCCCCGCTGCCGAAGAACCGCACCATCCGCATGGCGACGGGCGGCGCCCCGCCGTCCCCCGCGATCCTGCGCCGGATGGGCGAGTTGGGCTTCGACGTCACGCATCTGTACGGGCTCACGGAGACGTACGGACCCGCGATGCTGTGCGACTGGCGCCCCGAGTGGGACTCCCTGGACGGCGCGGCGCAGGCCCGTCTCAAGGCCCGCCAGGGCGTGGGCAACATGATCTCGTGCACGGCCCGTGTGATCGCCGACGACGGCACCGACGTCCCGGCGGACGGCACGACCACCGGCCAGATAGCGCTGCGCGGCAACAACGTCATGCTCGGCTACTTGGACGACCCGGAGGCGACGGCGGCCGCCGCCCCGGACGGCTGGTTCCGCACCGGCGACATCGGTGTCGTGCACGCCGACGGCTACGTTGAGCTGCGGGACCGCTCCAAGGACGTCATCGTCTCGGGCGGCGAGAACATCGCGTCGGTCGAGGTCGAACAGGCCATCATGGACCACTCCGCGGTGCTTGAAGCGGCGGTGATCGCGGTCCCCGACGAACGCTGGGGCGAGGTCCCGGCCGCGTACGTCACCCTCCGGGACGGCGCCTCGGCGACCGCAGCGGAGATCATCGACCACGTCCGCACCCGCCTCGCCCGCTTCAAGGCCCCGAAGTCGGTGACCTTCGGCGAGCTGCCCAAGACGTCGACCGGGAAGATCCAGAAGTACGTACTGCGGGACAAGGCGTGGGCGGGTGCCGCGCGGCGCATCAATTGACCGGCCCCCTCGGAGGACGGGCCGCGGTGGTCTAGCCTCGCCCCGTGATCGGCAATCGGATACGCGAGCTGCGCAAGGCCCACAAGATGACCGTGCGGGAGCTGGCGGCGGCGGCCGGGGTGTCGACCGGGCTCGTCAGTCAGGTCGAGCGCGGGCTCACCGACCCCAGCCTCGAAACGCTGCGCCGGCTCTCCGCCGCTCTCGGGCTCCCGCTCTTCGACCTGTTCCGGCAGGACGAGGCGGAGGAGGTCGCGCTGGTGCGCCGCGAGCGGCGGATTCAGGTGCGGTCGCCACAGGGCGGGATCGAGTACACGCGGGTGTCGGCCGGGTCGGCGCGGCTCGAGGTCCTGGAGGGCACGCTGGAGCCGGGCGGGGCGTCCTCCGACGCCCGCTACAGCCATCCGTCCGAGGAGTGCGTGCTGCTGGTGAGCGGCAGCCTGGTCGTCGAAGCGGGCGACGGGCGCTACGAGTTGGGTCCCGGCGACAGCTGCACGTTCGACTCCCGTGTCCCGCACCGGTACGTCAACGAGGGTGGGGAGACCGCGCGGTTTCTGGTGAGTGTGACACCGCCGAGCCGATGACCCCGGTGCCCAAGTACCGGTACCCGCAGACCCATTGACGCGGCACGCACCGGGCTGATTCGATCACCCGCACTGAACAAGTTCACCGGGATTGAATGCGAGTCGCCCCGTGCCGATCGACACCCTGGACACACCCGAACGCTTCCGCGCCCGGTTCCCCTCCCTCAAGGACACGGTCCACCTGGCCAGTTGCAGCCAGGGAGCGGCGTCCGAGCACGTACTGGCGGCGCTCCAGGACTTCCAGTGGTCCATGCGCAGTCACGGCGCGCCGTGGGGCGAGTGGATGGTGCAGGTCGACGCCGCGCGCGCCGCGTTCGCCGCGCACATCGGTGCCACCACGGACGAGATCGCGGTGGTGAGCTGCGCCTCCGAGGGGGCGTACCAGGTGGCTTCGACGCTGGACTGGTCACACCGTCCGGGCCTGGTCACGACGGACATGGAGTTTCCGTCCATCGCGCATGTGTGGCTCGCGCAGGGCGGGCGGGGCGCGCAGGTGCGGCACGTGCCGGACGAGGACGGGATCGTCCCCGCCGCCGGGTACGCGGACGCCATCGACGACTCCACCCATCTCGTCTCCATCCCCCTGGTGTCGTACCGCAACGGCGTCCGGCTGCCGGTCACCGACACCATCCGGGCGGCGCGGGCCGCGGGCGCGCGCGTGTTCATCGACGCGTACCAGGGGCTCGGCGTACTCCCCGTCGGCGTACGGGAGTTGGACTGCGACTACCTGGTGTGCGGCGCGCTGAAGTATCTGCTGGGCGTTCCCGGCATCGCCTTTCTGTATGTGCGGGGCGGTGTGCGGGACGAGGTGGCGCCGCAGCTCACCGGGTGGTTCGGGCGGGTCGATCCCTTCGGTTTCGATCCCCGTGCGCTCGACTTCCCCGACACCGCGCGACGCTTCGAGACCGGCACACCGTCGATCCCTTCCGCGTACGCCGCCGCGGCCGGCCTGCGCACGCTGGCGGAGCTCGACGGCAAGGACGTCGAGGCGCACATCCGCGAACTCACCGCGTACGCCCACCAGCGCCTCACCGAGACCGGCGAGACACTGGCCTCGCCCGCCGACCCCGAACTGCGCGGGCCACAGGTGGCGTTCGCCGACCCGGATCCGGACGCGCTGGCCGGCGCGCTCGCCGAGCGCCGCATCGTCACCAGTCCGCGCGGCACCCTGCTCCGCGTCTCGTTCCACTACTACAACACCCTCTCCGACGTCGACGCGCTGATCGCCGCGCTCGGCGAGATACGCGCCAAGTAGGCGCACGTCCAGGAACACCGCACCCACCACGGAGCGAGTGACATGCCCGACGACCCGCGCACCGACCCGGTACCACCGCAAGACCACGGCCTGAAGCGGTCCCTGACCGGGCGTCAGCTCAGCATGATGGGGCTCGGCGGCGCCATCGGCACCGGCCTGTTCCTCGGTTCGAGTCTCGCCATCTCGGCCGCGGGCCCGGCCACGGTGATCGCCTATGTGGTCTGCGCGCTGATCGCCCTGGTGATCGGCTGGGCGCTCGCCGAGATGACGTCCGTGCATCCGGCGGCCGGTTCCTTCGGCAGCATCGCGCGGCACTATCTGGGCCCGCTCGCGGGGTTCGTGATCCGCTGGACGTACTGGACGATCCAGGTGATCGCGATCGGTGGCGAGGTGATCGCGGCCGGCATCTACGTGCGCTTCTGGTGGCCCGAACTCCCGCTCTGGCTCCCGGTGGTGGCGTTCTCGCTGCTGCTCCTCGCGGCGAACGCGCTGAGCGTCGGGGTGTTCGGCCGCCTGGAGTACTGGTTCTCCACCATCAAGATCACCGCGATCGGTGTGTTCGTGCTGCTGGGCTGCGCGTACGTATTCCTCGGCCTGCCGGGCCACCCGGCGGTCGGTACCTCGAACCTCTCCGGACACGGCGGACTGCTGCCACACGGTATGAGCGGCCTCGCCACCGCCTTCGTCTTCGTGATCTTCAGCTATATCGGCACCGAAATCATTGCGGTGACCGCGGCCGAGTCCGAGAACCCGGTGCGGGACATCCCCCGTGCCGCCCGGCGGATGGTCGTCCGCCTCGCGCTGTTCTACGTCCTGGCCATGGCGATCGTCGTCACCGTCGTGCCGTGGACGCGCACCGCGAAGGGCGGCGACGTCACGGCGAGCCCCTTCGTGCAGCTCTTCGACGTCGCGGGCATCCCGGCGGCGGCCGGCATCATGAACTTCGTCGTCCTCACCGCGGCCCTCTCCAGCGCCAACGCCAACACGTACCTGGCAACGCGCATGATCCACTCCCTGGCGGTGGACCGGCACGCGCCGCGACTGTTCGCGCGGGTCGGTACGCGGGGCGTCCCGCACCGGGCGCTCGCCGTATCCGGCATCGGCCTGGGCGCGGCCGCGCTCCTCTCGGTGCACTCCGAGGACACGGCGTACATCATGCTCTTCGGCATCTCGGTGTTCGGCGCGCTGGTGGTGTGGATCCTCATCCTGGCCACGCACCTGGCCTTCCGCCGCCACCGCACCCGGCACGGCCTGCCCGCCTCACCGGCCCGGCTGCGCGGCGCCCCCTTCACCACCGTCGCGGCGGCCCTCGCCCTCGCGGCGATCCTGGTCTCCACCCTGTTCATCGAGGGCCTGGACGACTCCTGGAAGGCGGGCCTGCCGTTCTTTTTGGTGCTGGTGGTCGTGTACCGGTTCGGGGCCCGGCGGTACGAGACGGCGGCGGCGCTGCCGGACAGTACGGCGCCGGAGGGGACGGTCCCGGCCGCCCGCGAGCCGGTCGACCACTCCAGCGAGCCGGATCACTCCAGGTAGTGGGCGCGCCCGTCGTCGTCCATGTCCACGGACCCTTCGGGCAGGATGCAGAACTCGTTGCCCTCCGGGTCCGCCATCACCAGGAACCCGCCCTCGTCGTACTCCTCGAGCCGCCGCCCACCGAGCGCCTCGACCCGCTGCTGCTCGGCGGCGAGGTCCGGCGAGGTGAGGTCGACGTGCATACGGTCCTTGCCGGGCGTGGGCCGCGGATTCCGCTGGAACCCGAACACCAGGCCGCCCTCCCGGCGCAGCCAGATGTACGGGCCCGTACGCGTCTCGATCGGCCGCCCGAGCAGCTCGGACCAGAAGGCGGCCAGCCGCTCGGGGTCCTCGGCGTCGACGACAAGGGCCGCGATCTGCATGGGTTTTGCCGGCATGCGGTGACCTCCAGGCGTGTGTGTCCGTCCTGGGTCATGGTGGCAGCCGAGGCGGCGGCTTCGTCGGACCAGGCCACCGGCGCTGTCGCGCGGCGGGTGAAGCCACCCGTGAGCATCGCGGGCCCCGCGCACCCGTGCGTACGGGGCCCGCCTTCGACCTCAGTTCGTCCCGTCCCCCTCGATGGCGGCGGGCCGCACCTGCGCCGCGCGCACGCGCGCCACGTCCAGCTTCTCGGAGCGGTCGAAACGGTAGACGCCGTTCTGCTCCTGGAAGACGTCGGTGAGCTGCGTGTAGCAGTAGCCGAACATGTCCGGGTCGTCCAGGAGTACGCCGGTGAGTCCGGCGAAGCGGTGCTGGAACTCCTCCTCGTCGCCCGGGCGTTGGCCGTAGCCCCATGAGACGTCGCGGTCCTCGCCCGCGGCCTCCGCCTCGTCCGGGTTCCACCAGATGCCGCCGAACTCACTGCAGAAGTACGGCTGTCCGCGGTACGGGACGGACCAGGTGGCGTCCGGCGCCTCGTCCTGCGGGTTGATGAACGGCTCGTCCTTGGCGAGGCCACTCATCAGCTTCCCGAAGACCTCCGGGTTCTGCTCGTAGCAGTGGGAGTCGTAGATGTCCGTCTCCGGTACGCGGTGTGCGTAGCCGGAGGCGTCGAGGACGGGGCGGGTGGTGTCGGCGGCCTTGGTGGCGAGGAACATGGCGCGGGTGACCTCGTCGAGGACGGATCGGCGGTCGGAGAGCCGCTGGCGTGTCTCGTTGAGCGGGCACCAGCCGATGATCGACGGGTGGTTGTAGTCGCGCTCGACGGCCTCCAGCCACTGCGCCACGAAGCCGCTGGTGGGCTGCTGGTTGTCCTCGCTCACGGGGCCCGTGCTCGCGCCCCAGTCGCCGAACTCGCCCCACACCAGGTAGCCGAGGCGGTCGGCGTGGTGCAGGAAGCGCTCCTCGAAGACCTTCTGGTGCAGACGGGCCCCGTTGAAGCCGGCGGCGAGGGAGAGTTCGATGTCGCGGACGAGCGCCGCGTCGTCGGGGGCCGTCATCAGGCCGTCGGGGTAGTAGCCCTGGTCGAGGACGAGGCGTTGGAAGACCGGTTCGCCGTTGAGAAGCACCCGCTTGCCGTCGACGGTGACCGAGCGCAGGCCCGCCGTGCACACCGCCGAGTCGACGACCGCGCCGGACGCGTCCGCGACGTCGAGGTGGATCTCGTACAGGTGCGGGTCCTCGGGCGACCAACTCCTGCGCCGGTCCTCGGGGATGACCAGCACCAGGCGCGGCGCGAGGTCGAGGTGGGCGGCGACCGAGGCCTCGGCCACGGTGCCCTGCGCGTCGGTGAGGCGGGCGCGGACGCGGTGGCCCGCGCGGCTCCCGGACAGCGGCAGTTCCAGGTGGAAGCAGCCCGCGGCCAGGTCGGGGGTGATGCGAGGGCGGCCGAGGTGGGTGTCGGCGACCGGCTCCATCCACACCGTCTGCCAGATGCCCGTCGTACGGGTGTAGAGGCAGCTGTAGTTGGCGTAGCGGTCGGACTGCTTGCCGCGTGCCTGCGGGCCCTTGGACTCGTCCCTGGCCCGGACCACGATCGTGGCGTCCTCGCCGGGCCGCACCGCGTCGCCCAGGTCGGCGCTGAACGAGGTGAACCCGCCGCTGTGCCGGGCCACTTCCCGTCCGTTCACCCAGACCGTCGCGTCGTGGTCCACGGCTCCGAAGTGCAGCACGGCCCTGCGCCCGGCCCACTCGGCGGGCACCCGTACGGTGCGCCGATACCAGACGGCGGCGTGGAAGTCGGTGTCACCGATGCCGGACAGCTCCGACTCCGGACAGAACGGGACGGTGATCCGCTCGGGCAACTCGGCGTCGGCCAGGCCTCGTTCGAGGCCGCTGTCGCCGGGGTCCCGGGCGAACTGCCACGGGCCGTTGAGGTTGAGCCAGTCCGTCCGGACGAAGCCGGGGCGCGGATACTCCGGGCGGGGCAGGTCCTGGGCCATGCACTCTCCTGGGTCGTCGTGACGGCAGCGTTCGAGGAGCACCGTGCGGCGCGGTCCACGCGCCGCCGAACCGGCTGCTCTCGACACTCATCTCAGCATCGATTTACATCGCTGTAAATGAGAACAGGAGAACTGCCGGGCCGCCCTCGGCCCGCGCTCCGTTCAGACAGTCGGCTCCGGCGCGCTCTCCCGGACCACCAGCGAGTGCGCCACGAACTCGTGCCGCCCGAGCCCGTCGAAGCCCTCGATGCGCTCGATCAGCAAGTCGAGCGCGCGCCGGGCCAGTTCGGCCTCGTCGGCCCGTACGCAGGTCAGGCTCGGCCGCACCGCCGACGCGAGCCTGCTGTCGTCCCAGCCCGTGACGGCGACGTCCTCAGGCACCCGCAGCCCCCGCTCCCCGAGAGCCCGCAGCGCGCCGAGCGCGACCAGGTCGTCGCGGCAGAAGACGGCGTCCGGCGCCATCCCGTCGTCGAGCGCGGCGCCGAGGGTCCGTGCGGCGGAGTGCGCGTCGGCCACCCGCCCGGTGACGATCAGGGACGGGTCGACCGGAAGTCCGCAGGCTTCCAGGCCCTGTTGGTAGCCGATGAGGCGCTGGCGCGATGTCTCGCTCGGCGCCGACTCCTCGGCGCACAGGTAGGCGATGCGGCGGCGCCCGAGTGCGGCGAGATGCTCGACGACCTGCGCCGCCGCGCCGATGTTGTCGATCCGCACGTGGTCGAGGCTGAGCGGCGCGGCACTCTCGCCCAGGAGGACGACCGGGACCCCTCTCCGGTGCTGGGCGATCTCCGTCGAGTTCAGCCAGGACGGCTGCAGGAGCACACCGTCGACGACGCCCGCCTCCTGCGCGGACAGTATGGCGCGCTCGACGTCCGGGGCGTCGCCCGACTCCTCCAGCAGCAGCCGGTATCCGCGCTCCCCCGCCGCCCGCGACAGGACGTGGGCGAGTTCGGCGAAGTACGGGATGCGCAGGTCGGGGAAGGCGAGCGCGATCATTCCGGTGCGGCCTGTGGCGAGGTTGCGGCCGCGCAGGTTGGGCCGGTAGCCCAGCTCGTCGATGGCGCGCTGGACCTTGGCGCGCGTGCTCTCTCGTACGTGCACATAGCCGTGGACGACGTTCGAGACCGTCTTCGTCGAGACGCCGGCGTGCTGGGCGACATCGCTCAGGCGGACGTTGGGCACTTCGCCTCCTGGTGGGCCGACGCGGTGTCCGCCGCGTGGAAGTGGACTGACGCGGGTTCCGCGCCTGGTGGGACGCTCCGCCGACTGCGCGCCGAACACTACCTGTTGACACCCAAATTTACAGCGCTGTAAGTTCGCCGCGCTCTGCTCGTAACTCAACTCACACGCCTCGGGGCCCGCACGTCCCCAGGTGTGTGACACCACTCTCAGGAGGCGACGAGGTGACGATCGGACCAGAGCGAGCCGCGATCCGGGGTGCCCGCGGTCCGAGCCGGCGCGGCTTCGTCGCCGCGGCCGGGGCCGGAGCCGCGCTCGGCGCCCTCGGGCTCACCGGCTGCGGCGGCGACGCGGCCGGGCAGTCGCGGACCACCATGCGCTTCTATCTGCAGAAGCGGGAGGTTCTCGCCTACTTCGACAAAGTCCTGGGGAAGTTCGAGCGGAGCCGGCCCGGGGTGCGCGTGGTGCACGACACGACGGACGCCATCGCGCCGCAGTTCGTCCGCGCCCAGCCCGCCGATGTGGGCTGCTTCAACAACAACCTGGAGCTGGCCCGGTACATCGAGCGCGGCGTGCTCTCCGACGTGTCGGACCGGCCCGCGGCCCGCCGCATCACCGGCAGCGTCGCCCAGCTCGCCAAGCAGTACGCGACGTATCCGGGGCGGACCAGCGTGCTGCCGTACTCGCTGGCCGCCGCCGGAGTCATCTACAACAAGAAGATCTTCGCGAAGTACCGCCTTCCGGTGCCGACGACGTGGTCCGAATTCGTCGACGTGTGCAAGGAGTTGCGGGCCGCGAAAGTCACACCGATCTACGCGACGAGCAAGGAGGAATGGACGGTCTGGCAGGGCCTGTTCGACTACTGCGCCGGCGGGCTCGTCGACACCGCGTCCTTCTTCCACAAGCTCCAGGAGCAGGGCACGGACATCGGCCCGTCCTCGCCCGTCTCGTTCCAGAAGGACTTCGCCGAAGCCATGGACCGGGCCCGTACCGTCGCGAAGTTCTACAACCGGGACGCCGCCACCCGCTCGTACCCGGACGGGAACCTCGCCTTCGGCAAGGGCCGCGCGGCCATGTATTTGCAGGGCCCCTGGGCGCTGACGCAGATCGCCGCGGTCGATCCGCACCTGGACATCGGCACCTTCCCGCTGCCCGTCACGGAGCGGGCCGCCGACCGCAAGGCGCGCGTGAACATCGACCTCGCGCTGTGGATACCGACCGGGGCCGAACACCCCGACGAGGCGAAGGAGTTGGTCGACTTCCTGATGCGGCCCGAGATCATCGACGCCTACAACCGGGACAACCTCGCGTACGGAGTCACCAAGGACGCGCCGGCCGCGAAGGATCCGCGGCTGTCCGGGCTGCAGCCCTACGTCGACTCGGCCGCCTTCTACCTCGGTGCGGGCACCTTCATCCCGGCGTCGATCCCCGTGGGCAACTACCTCCAGACCGCGATCGCGACCGGGAACTTCGACGCGGTGCTGCGGCAACTCGACGCCGACTGGCGGCGGATGGCGATCCGCTCCTCCACTAAGTAGGAGACCTCATGGCTGTCCCTCCACCCCTCCCAAGAGGTGCGTCCGTCACGCCGTCCGCCCGACGGCGGCGCCGGGTCGAACCCATCTACTACTGGTTCCTGCTGCCGACTCTCGTACTGTTCACGGGACTTGTCCTGGGACCCGCCCTGGTCGGCATCTTCTACAGCTTCACCGACTACGTCGGCTTCGGCGAGTGGCGGTTCACCGGCCTGACGAACTATGTGGCGCTCTTCTCCGACCCCGCCATCTGGGAGTCGTACAAGTTCACCCTCGGCTTCGCCCTGGTGACCGTGGTCCTCGCGCAGAGTGTCGCGCTGGCGCTGGCGATCGGGCTGACGAGCCGGGTCCGGTTCCTGACGGCGCTGCGGGGCGTCTTCGTCATCCCGATGATGATCTCCGGGATCGTCGCCGCGTACGTCTTCAGCTACCTCTTCGCCAACACCCTTCCTTCGATGGCCACTTCGCTGGGGATCGGGCCGCTGGAGGAGAGCATCCTGGGCAATCCCAGCCTCGCCTGGGTCGCCATCATGATCGTCTCCGCGTGGCAGACATTGCCGGGGGCGCTGCTCATCTACATCGCCGGTCTCCTGGCGATCCCCGGTGAGCTGTACGAGGCGGCCGCCATCGACGGAGCCTCCGCCTGGCGCCGGTTCCGGTCCATCACGCTGCCCCTGGTGTCCGGGTACGTCACCATCAACACGATCCTGGGCGTCAAGGGCTATCTGAACGCCTACGACGTCATCAAGGGCCTCACCGACGGCGGGCCCGGCACCGCGACGCACAGCGTCGCCATGAAGATCTTCACCGGCTACACGGACGGCGACTACGCCTACCAGATGTCCAACGCCACGATCTTCTTCGTGCTCACGGTCGCGGTGTCCCTGCTGCAACTCCTGGCCACCCGCGGAAGGGGGCTTCGGCTGTCATGACCACCACTCTCCCGCCGTCCGAGCGCACCACACGGCACACACCACCGCTGCGGCAGGCCACCGCCCGCGCCCGCCACCGCGGCAAGGACGCCACCAACCGGCCGGCCACCCTCCTGCTCGTGGTCGCCTCGCTCGCGGTCCTGATACCGCTGTACGTCGCCGTCGCGATGTCCCTGAAGACGTCCTCGCAGGCGGCCGACGGCGATGCCTTCGCGCTGCCGTGGCCCATCGACCTGGGCAACTTCGCCGATGCCTGGCGCATCACGCGCTTCCCCGTCTCGTTCTCGATCTCCGTGGCGGTGGCCGCGGCCTCGGTCCTCGGCACGCTGGCGCTCAGCTCGCTCGCCGCGTACGCCATCGCCCGCAACTGGGACCGGCGGATCTTCCGCTGGTCGTTCTTCTATCTGCTGGGCGCGATGTTCCTGCCGTTCCCGGTGGTGGCGCTGCCGCAGATCAAGCTCACCGCGCTGCTCGACATCGACAGCCCGGTGGGCGTCATCCTGCTGCACATCGTCTTCCAACTGTCGTTCAGCGTGCTGCTGTACACGGCGTATCTGCGCTCGATCCCGATGGAGCTGGAGGAGAGCGCGCGCATGGACGGGGCCACGACGTGGCAGATCTTCCGGCGCATCATCCTGCCGCTGCTCGGGCCGATGAACGCGACGGTCGGCATCTTCGCGTTCCTCGCCTCGTGGAACGACTTCATGCTGCCCTCGCTGATCACATCCGATCCGGGGCTGCAGACGCTGCCGGTCCTCCAGAACATCTTCCAGAACAAGTTCGACACCAACTACAACGTCGCCTTCGCCTCGTACCTCATGGCGATGGCACCGACCGTACTCGTCTACCTGTTCTCCCAGCGCTGGGTGATCAGCGGACTGACCCAAGGGGCCGTCAAGCAATGACAACGACAGCACTCAGCAGGATCCCGGCCCACCCCCGTGCCCAGGACGCGTCGGTCCTGCGCGGCGACCACTGGCGTGTCACCGTGCTCACCGAGGGGCTGCTGCGTCTGGAGTGGTCCGAGGACGGCGGGTTCGAGGACCGCGCGTCGAGCTTCGCGCTCCACCGCGACCGGCCCACGCCCGAGTTCACGGTCCGGGAGAGGGACGAGGCCCTTGAGGTGTCCACGAGCCGCCTCCATCTCCTCTACGACCGGCGGGAGTTCAGCGCGAACGGCCTGGTCGTCACGTCCCCGGCCGGTGGCCGCTGGCGCTTCGGGGAGCGGCGCCCCGACAACCTGGGCGGCACGGCCCGCACCCTCGACGACGCGGACGGGCGTATCCCGCTGGAGGACGGTGTCGCCGCCCGCGACGGGATCTCCGTCATCGACGACTCGACGTCGTTCCTCTTCGACGCCGAGGGCTGGGTGGCATCGCGCGAGCCCGGCCGGCTCGACCTGTACGTCTTCGCGTACGGCCACGACTACGGCGAGGCGGTGCGGGCGCTGTACGCGCTGTCGGGGCGCCCGCCCGTGCTGCCGCGCTGGGCGCTGGGCAACTGGTGGAGCCGCTACCACGCGTACACCACCGACTCGTACCTGGAACTGTTCGACCGCTTCGACGCGGAGAAGCTGCCGTTCTCCGTGGCCGTCATCGACATGGACTGGCACCGCGTCGACTCGGTGCCCGCGAAGTACGGCACCGGCTGGACCGGCTACTCGTGGGAGCGGAAGCTCATCCCCGACCCGGAGGCCTTCCTCGGCGAGCTGCACCGCCGCGGCCTGCGGACCACACTGAACCTGCACCCCGCCGACGGGGTCCGCCCGTTCGAGGACGCGTACCCGGAGGTGGCTCGGGCGGTCGGGGTCGATCCCGCCTCCGACGCGACGATCCCCTTCGACCTCACCGACCGCGCGTTCCTCGACGCCTACTTCCGTCTCCTGCACCACCCGCTGGAGGACCAGGGTGTCGACTTCTGGTGGGTCGACTGGCAGCAGGGCAGCACGTCACGGATCCCCGACGTGGACCCGCTGTGGCTCCTGAACCACTTCCACTTCCTCGACTCCGGGCGCGAGGGCCGCCGACCGATGGCGTTCTCCCGCTACGCCGGTCCCGGCAGCCAGCGCTACGGTGTCGGCTTCTCCGGCGACGCTGTGGTGTCCTGGGAATCCCTTGCCTTCCAGCCCGAGTTCACCGCGTCTTCGGCCAACATCGGCTACGGCTGGTGGAGTCACGACATCGGCGGGCACACGCGCGGTGTCCGCGACGACGAACTGGTGACGCGTTGGCTCCAGTTGGGTGTCTTCTCCCCCATCCTGCGCCTGCACTCGGCGAGCAACCCGTTCATCCGCAAGGAGCCGTGGCAGTTCCCGTCCGAGCCCCGGCAGGCGATGGGCGAGGCGCTCCGGTTCAGGCACCGGCTCGTGCCGTACCTGCACACCATGAACCACGTCGCGGCGACGGGCACACCGCTGGTGCGCCCGATGTACCACGTCGAGCCGGAGCGCCCCGAGGCGTACGACGTGCCCAACCAGTTCACCTTCGGCAGCGAGCTGATCGTGGCGCCCGTCACCACCCGCCGGGACGAGGTGACGCTGCTGTCCTCCACACCGGCCTGGCTGCCGCCCGGCACCTGGACCGACATCTTCACCGGCACGGTGTACGACGGCGACCGCCACATCGAGCTGCACCGCAGCCTCGACGGGATGCCGGCCCTGCTGCGCGGCGGTGGCATCCTGCCGTTGGCCGGGCCCGACGACCTGGACGCCACTCGCAACCCCGAACACCTGGAACTGCTCGTCGCGCCCTCGGAGAGCGGCACGTTCACCCTGATCGAGGACGACGGCCAGGGCGACGGCACGAACCTGCGCACGGTCACCACGCGTCTGGAGTGGGACGCCGGTTCCGGCACCCTGCGCATCGGCCCGGCGGACGGCCCCGAGGGCATCGTTCCCGCCGCCCGCACCTGGACGGTCACGTTCCTGGCGGATCTGCCCACGGGCCCGGCCCTCGTCGACGGCAACCCCTGCGAAGTCACCGGCGGGCCGGGCCGGTTCAGCGTCACGGTCGGGGCCGCGGCCACTGCCTCCGCCACGACGGTCGAGGTGAAGCTCGGCTCGCCGCTCCACCCGGACCGCACGCGGGACACCATTCAGGGCATCCTCGCCGCGGCCCAGTTCGACAACCCCACGAAGCTGGAGATGTGGCGCATCGTGAGCTCGTCGGGCCCGCTGACGTCGAAGATCTCGGCGCTGCATGCACTGCGGGTTCCGGCGCAATTGTTGAGCGCGGTGATGGAACAGTTGACGGCCCGGGAGCGGTGATCCGGAGTCGCCACTGGTCCGGAGCCGTCGCTGATCAAGGACCGCCACTGATCCGGAGTCGCCCCGTCACCCCAGGAATCCCATCAGCGGGGCGTTCAACTCCGCCGGTGCGGTGAGCGGCAGGGAGTGGTGCGTGGCTCCGCGGAGCACGGCCACCTCACCCTGCGGGAGCGTCCGGCGGGCCGTGTCGGCGACCTTGCCTGCGTGGTGGGCGCGGCTGTGCTCCGCGAGCAGCGTCAGCACCGGCATCCGGAGGCCGGCGACCCGCGGGCGGCCACCGGCGATGAGCTTACGACCGGGAACCATGCCGGCCAGCGTGTAGAGACGTTGCCAGTCCTCGTCCGGGTGGGCGTCCCGCGTCTCCCAGGCCAGAAAGGCGCGGGCACGGGCCTCGCTCGGGCGGACGAGGGTGGGCAGCGCGCGCAGCAGATAGCCGGGGCGGAATCCGGCGAAGACCTGCGTGGGGTCGACGAGGGCGAGCCTGTCGATCCGCCCCGGCGCGTGCAGCGCGTACCGGACAGCTATCCAGGCGCCGTACGAGTGGCCGCACAGATGCGTGCGAGTGAGGCCGAGCCCGTCAAGCAGCGCGTCCATCCAGACCATCAGGTCGTCGGCGTTCCGCAGCGGTACGCCACGGCGTTCGGTACGCCCTGCGTCGCCCAGCAGATCGACCGCGTAGATCCGATATCTCTTGCCCAGGGCCGGTGCGTTGGCGAACCAGACCAGACCGGTCGCCGAGCCGCCGGGCAACAGCACGAGCGGTCTGCCGTCCGCCGGTCCGTGCACATGGACCCGGGTGCGCCCGTACGGCGTGACGACGTCGCGCTCCTTCGTGAACTCGGGCCAGCGGGCCAGGAGTTCGTCATAGGCACGGTCGAAGGCGGACAGGGACACGGGTCTTCCTCTCGCTCGGCTCATCCTCGGTCCAGATACGCCAGCACCGCGAGTACCCGCCGGTTGTCGTCGTCCGACACGGTGAGCTCCAGCCTCTGGAAGATGTTGGCGGTGTGCTTGGACACCGCGCGTTCCGTGACGACGAGCTTCTCGGCGATGGCGGCGTTGGAGCGGCCCTGGGCCATCAGTTCGAGCACCTCGGTCTCCCGGGGCGTGAGGCGGTTCACGGCGCGGTCGCGGGTGGAACTGCGGGCCAGGAGCTGCGAGATGACCTCGGGGTCCATCGCGGTGCCGCCCGCGGCGACGCGGCGCACGGCGTCGACGAACTGCGCGGCGTCGAACACACGGTCCTTGAGCAGATAGCCGATGCCGCCCTTGCCGTCGGCCAGGAGTTCACGCGCGTACAACTGCTCGACGTGCTGGGAGAGGACCAGGATCGGCAGGCCGGGACGGGCGCGGCGGGCGGCGAGGGCGCACCGCAGGCCCTCGTCGGTCTGGGTCGGCGGGAGCCGGACGTCGACGACGGCGACCTCGAGGCTCGGTTCCTCGAGCGCGCGGGCGAGGGCGGGTCCGTTGTCCACCGCGGCGAGCACCTCGAAGCCGAACGCCTCCAGCATGCGTACGAGTCCGTCGCGCAGCAGGAAGAGGTCCTCGGCGATCACTACGCGCACACTGGCTCCCGTGAGGCTCTCGGCAATCGGCTCACGCCACGCTACCGGGCGGGAGCAGGCTGCACGGGATCTCCATCGTGATGCTGGTGGGTCCGCCGTCGGGGCTGTTCACGGTGAGGGTGCCGTCGAAGGCGTCGAGTCGGCGGGCGACGCCGCGCAGGCCGGAGCCTTCGGGGTCGGCGCCGCCGCGGCCGTCGTCGGTGACGTCGATGCGCAGGACGCCGTACTGGTGGGTGAGTTGGAGTCGGACGTGGGTGGCGGCGGCGTGCTTGGCGGCGTTCGTCAGCGCCTCGCTCGTCGCGAAGTAGGCGGCGGATTCGACGGCGGCCTCGGGGCGGCCGGGCAGCTCGGTCCGGGGCTCCACGGGCACGGGCATCCGCAGGGCCAGCGCGCGGACGGCGTCGGAGAGGCCGCGTTCGGCGAGGACGGGCGGGTAGATGCCGCGGACGAGCTCGCGCAGTTCCTCCAGCGCCCGGACGGAGTCGGCGCGGGCCCGGGCGAGCAGCGTTCGGGCGGTCGCCGGGTCGCTCTCCATGAGTGCGTCGACGGTGCCGAGGTTCATGCCCATCGCGACGAGCCGGGCCTGCGCGCCGTCGTGCAGGTCGCGTTCGATGCGGCGCAGTTCGGCGGCGGAGGCGTCGACGGCGTCGTGCCGGGTCCGGGCGAGTTCCTCGACACGGTGCCGCAGCTCGGCGCCGTGCGGGGCGAGCAGCCGGCGGGTGAGCGTGAAGTGGACACGGAGCATCGGTTCTGCCGCGTAATAGGCGACGACGGCGATGAGGGTGGCGAGTACGGCGGCGGCCAGTGCGGTGGCCTGGCCGCTGACCGGGATGAAGCCGTACCACCACACTCCCCCGTCGAAAACGCGCCAGAGTCCCGCCGCGAGCGCGTAGCCCTCGACCGGGTACGCGACGAGCGCGGCGGGCAGCAGCGCGGTACCGAAACCGGCAGTCATGTCGGCCACGAGCCAGCGCAGGTTTCGCCAGGTCGCCGGGTCGCGCAGCATCCGCAGACACGCGTCCGGCTGCCCGAGCGGACCGGGCAGCCGGTCGCCCGGCCGGGTCCGGTACGCGGCCCGCGGGATCGTCACGCCGCACCAGCGCGCCGCCAGCGTGCGCCGTACGTCGGCGTGGGAGCGGACGAGTCGCAGCAGCGGCGGGGTGGTGAACAGGCCGACGCCGACGACGATGCAGACGATCGAGACGACGGACGTCACGAACAGGACGAGGGATCCGGCGAGCGACAGCAGGGACAGCGCGAGGCCGCGAGCCCCGGCCAGCGCCGCCCCCTTGATCCGCTCGATCCGTTCGATCCGTGTGACGTGCATGTCGGTGATCCGTCCGCCGCCCCGTAGGCCTGTTCCGCTCCGATTATGCCGGGCCGGCTCCGGCGCCTCAGGCGGCAACGGCCACCGCCTCCACCGCCGGGGCGCGCAACACCCGCCGTGTCGTGGCGAGTCCGGTGCCGAACGTCGCCGCGACGGCGACGGCGACCGTGGCCGCCCAGATCCACGGCCCCTGCCCGGGCAGCACTCCGTCGGCACGCACCGCGGTGAACGGCACGAGCCCGGCGAGCGCCGCGATCGTCCCCGCCACCACGCCGGTGACCGTCAGGACCGCGCTCTCCGCGCCGACCATCGTGAGGACCTGGCCCGGGGTCGCTCCCGCGAGCCGCTGGCCGCCGAACTCGTGGCGCCGGTGGACGGTCGCCGCGTACAGGCTGTTGATCAGCATGATGCAGGCGAAGACGACGATGATGCCGACGACGATCAGGTTGAGCGTCGCGAGGTTCTTGTCGTCGACGCTGCGCGCGAGGCCGGAGGACGCGACCGCGTCGTTCTCCACGGCCTGCATGGAGAGCGTCGCCGTCGCGACGCCGATGAAAAGGATCAGCGGCATCAGCACGGCGGAGAGGTCCCCGGCGCGCTGTCGCAGGTTGTGGACCGTCAAGTACCCGCTCGCGCCGGTCAGCGCGGTGAGCGGCCAGGTGAGCACCGCGAGCGCGGCGCGCAGCAGCGCGGGGGCGAACGCGGCGAAGCCGATGGAGAGCAGAATCGCGCCGTAGGCAGGGAGCGCCATCAGCGCCGGATCGGTCGCGTCGAACGCGAAGGTGGCGCTCGCCGAGCAGACGCCGAGCACGAGCGCCGCGGTCCCGCCGACGGTCCGCAGGCGTCCGCGCGGCCGTCGCTCGCCGGCCAGTTGCCGGGTGGCGCGGCGCACCGCGAGGAACGCGGCACCGGTCGCGGCCAGCACCGTCACCGCGGCGCCGCTGCCCGCCGCGACCGGCCCGAACACCGGGTCGACGGCGTGCGCGACCTGCCCGGTGTCCTGGAAGGCACCCACCAGCGCGCGCCCGCCGAGCACGGCGGGTCCGATGGCGAGCAGGGACGCGACGGCCCCGATCACGGCCGCCTCGCCGACGACCATGCGCTTGATCTGTGCGGGCGTCGCGCCGCAGCTGCGGAGCAGGGACAGTTCCACGGCGCGCTGGCGTACGTTCACGGTCAGTGTGGAGGCGATCGCGAAGAACACCAGGAGCGTGCCGTACCCGCCGACCACGCTCGCGGACGTGGTCAGGGTCGTGGCGCTGGTGTCGTCGACACCGGCCTGGGCGGCGGTGTCGTAGAGCGAGTCGAAGGACATGACGATCACCGCGCCGAGGAACGCGGACAGCAGCGTCGCGGCGAATCGTCCGGGGCGGTGCCGCACGGACCGCAGGGCCAGGGAGAACATGCGCTCACACCTCCATCTCGGTGTGCGTCGCGGCGTTTGCCGTGGTGGTCGCCGTCGGACGGTCCCCGAGGTGCGCGAGCCGTTCGGCGACGGCGTCCACGCTCGGCGCGTCGAGGCGCCCGGCGAGCCGTCCGTCCGCGAGGAACAGCACCGTGTCGGCGTACGAGGCGGCCACCGGGTCGTGCGTGACCATCACGACGGTGCGGCCGTGCAGCCGCGCCGCCTCCCGGAGCAGGGTGAGGACCTCCCGCGCGCTGCGGGTGTCGAGCGCGCCGGTCGGCTCGTCGGCGAAGACCACGGCGGGTTCGGCGACCAACGCGCGGGCGATCGCGACGCGTTGGCGCTGCCCGCCGGACAGTTCGGCGGGCCGATGCCCGAGGCGCTCCGCGAGCCCCACCTGCCGCAGTGTCTCGCGCACCCGCGCCCGGTCGACACGCCTCCCTGCGAGTCGCAGCGGCAGGCTGGTGTTCTGCTCCACGGTGAGGGTGTCGAGGAGGTTGTACTGCTGGAACACGAACCCGATCCGGGTGCGCCGGAACTTGGTGAGCGCCGCTTCGTTGCCTCCGGTCAGCTCTTCCCCGTCGACGGTGACGGTCCCGCCGTCCGGCCGATCGAGCCCGGCCGCGCACTGCAGCAACGTCGACTTGCCGGAGCCGGAGGGCCCCATGACCGCGGTGAAACTCCCGGTGGGCAGACTCAGCGACACCCCGTCCAGCGCGGTCACCGCGGCCTCGTCCGTCCCGTACACCTTGCGCACCCGGTCGAGCCGCAGTGCCTCCCGGCCGCGTGCCGGCCGGGCCTTCCTTCGCGCACGACTCGTACGTCCGAACATCGTCGGCACCTCCACGTCTTCACGTGGGGCACCGCTTGTGCCCCGGTGACGACGCTATGGAGCGACGGGGGCGGGCACATGGGGCGCAGTGCCCGTCGGTGGGGTGGAGTTTCCTACACCTGGCGGCGGGGGTTTACCTGGGCGCCCGGCGCTCGCGTGAAGTGTCGCGCCGTGGGGGCGAGGGCGGCGGCCGCCGGGGCCAGGAAGCAGATCAACGCACAGGTGAGCAGCACCGGTTGGGTCCCGAAGGTGGCGATGGCGGGCGCGATGAGGGCGAGGCCGAGCGGGGCCGGGCCGGTGGTGGACCGCGCAACATCGACGGCCTGGAGAAGTTCGGCAAGTGTCTGCGCGACCTGAAGCGCTGACGCTACTCCAACGGGCAACTGGTGAGCAGCGTCTCGGTGTCCGCGTCGGCCGGGCGCCGGACGGTGTGACCGGCCGGGGGCCGGCCCTTTCCGGCGACCCACTCCTCCATGGCCTCGAAGGCGGCACGGTGGCACGGCACGATCGGACGGAGCTTGCCGGGGAAGGTGTCGACGAGGGAGTCGACGTGGGTTCCGTCCTCGATGCGGTAGTAGCACAGCAGGGCGCCCCGGCCGGACTTCCGCACCATGTCGGCGTAGACGTCGGAGCCCTGGCCGGTAGGGAGCAGGACGTCGAGGGTGCCCTGGCCCGTCGTACGGTTTCGGTGACGCGCCGGCCTGGCTGCCGCAGCCGGAGGGCTTCGGCGCACTGTCGGTCGCGGCCCAGGACCGGGACCCCGACTCGCAGCTCGCCTTCTACCGGGCGGCACTGCGCCTGCGCCGCGAGCTGCTGCGACCGGGGGCGCCCGGCAGCGAGGTACTGGGCGAGGCGGGGATGGCAGAGGCCGAGCAACTGCTGCACTTCACCCGCTCCGGCGGCTGGGAGTGCGTGGTGAACGTCGACGGCCCGCCGGCCCATCTCCCGCCTGGCGAGGTGCTGTTGGCGAGCGGCCCGCTGACGGAGGACGGGCTGCTGCCGGCGGACACGGCGGTGTGGCTGCGTACGGGAGGCAGCGAGTCGGCCACCGGGGACGAGGGCTGACGGATCGGTGGGCGGCCGCACACTCGGGCGGCCGCCCGTCCGGTGCCATCGGCGCACGGTGCCGACGACCCACCAGTACACATACCTTGACACCGCTCCACGCCCCTCCGTACGGTCCGCTACATGTCCAATCGTGAGCGCATAGACATTCACAACGATGCGTCCGATCCGGTGTACGGCGCGGGCGTCTGGCACTTCGCCACCTATGTCGACCGCTACGCCACGGACGGCTACGGCGAGCCCCGCACCGTTCTCGACGCCATCAAGCTGGCCGGCGCCGTCGGCGACCTGTCGGTGCTCGACCTCAACTGGCCTTTCCCGCCCGGCGACATCAGCACGAAGGAGGTCAAGGGCGCGCTCGCCGAGCAGAATCTGCGGGCCATCGCCGTGACCCCGGAGTTCTACACCGGCAAGTTCGCCAAGGGCGGCTTCACCAACCCGGACCCCGCCGTGCGCCGCCAGGCGATCGAGCTGGTGGCCGAATCGGCCGAGGTGGGGCGCGAACTCGGCGTGGAGTACGTCAAGTTGTGGCCGGGACAGGACGGCTACGACTATCCGTTCCAGGCCGACTACACCGACCTGTGGGACAAGTCCGTGGGCGCCATCCGTGAACTCGCCCGGGCCTACCCCGACTTGAACTTCGCCATCGAGTACAAACCGCGCGAGCCGCGCAACCGCATGGTGTTCTCCTCCGTCGCACGGACCCTGCTGGCCATCGAGGACATGGGCGTCGACAATGTCGGCGTACTGCTCGACTTCGGGCACTCGCTGTACGGGGGCGAGACCCCGGCGGAGGCCGCGCGCCTGGCGATCGCCCGCGACAAGCTCTTCGCCATCGACGTCAACGACAACTTCCGGGGCTGGGACGACGACATGGTCGTCGGCTCCGTACACCTCCTGGAGACGTTCGAGTTCTTCTACGCGCTGCACGACGCGGGCTGGGAAGGCGTGTGGCAGCTGGACCAGTTCCCGTTCCGTGAGGACCCCGTCGAGGCGGCACGCACCGGGATCCGCACGATGCGCGCCTTCCACCGGGCGCTTGGCTACCTGGACCGGGAGGAACTCGCCGCGCGCCAGGCCGCGCAGGACGCGCTCGGCGCCCAACGCGTCGCGAAACGCGCCCTGTTCCGGGCGCTGGCGGAGAGCGAGGCGCAGTGACGGCCACCCTGGAGGCCGCCGCGCCGCTGCGGGCCGACGGGCCGGCGGCCGACGCGTACCGGCGGCGCAACGCGCGGCTGCGGGCCGCGTCCCCGGACGAGGCCGCCGCGGAACTCGCCCAGATCTCCACCGCTGTACGCCGCGACATCCTCACCACCATTCAGGCCGCCGGCATGGGGCACGTGGGCGGCGACCTGTCGGTGACGGATCTGCTGGTGACCGCGTTATGGGGGGCGCTGCGGGTCGAACCGGCCGATCCGGGCGCACCGCTGCGGGACCGGTTCGTCCTCAGCAAGGGGCACTGCGCCGCCGCCCTGTACTCCACGCTCGCCTCCTGCGGCTTCTTCCCGCGGGAACGCCTGACCGGCTTCATGGCGCCGCTGTCACCGCTCAACGGCCATCCGGCACGCCTCAAGGTGCCGGGCGTCGAGACCAACACCGGCCCGCTGGGGCACGGTTTCCCGGTCGCCACCGGCTGTGCGCTCGGCGCCCGGATCCGTGGCGAGGACTGGCGCACGCTCGTCGTCCTGGGCGACGGCGAGATGCAGGAGGGCAGCAACTGGGAGGCCGCGATGACCGCCGCCCACTACGGCCTGTCCAACCTGACGGCCGTCGTCGACCGCAACCGGCTGCAGCAGGGCGCCCGCACCGAGGACACCAAGACCCTCGAGCCGCTGAACGAGAAGTGGGCGAGCTTCGGCTGGGAGGTGCGCGTGATCGACGGCCACGACCACCGGGCCATCAAGCAGGCATACGCACCGTCCACCACGGGACGCCCGGTCGCGGTGATCGCCAACACCGTGAAGGGGAAGGGCGTGTCGTTCATGGAGGACCGCGTCGAGTGGCACCACAAGGTGCCGACCGACGAACAAGTGGCGCTCGCGCTCCGGGAGTTGGGCCGGTGACGGCCGTGGCCGAGCAGGCGCCGACGTACGACTGCCGCGCGGACTTCGCGGACGAGCTCGCCGCCCTGGCCCGCGCCGACGAGCGCATCGTCGCCGTCTGCAACGACTCGGTCGGCTCCAGCAATCTCATGGCGTTCCGCGAGGAGTTCCCCGACCGGCTCGTCAACGTCGGCATCGCCGAGCAGGACATGGTCGGCGTCGCGGCCGGCCTGGCCAACGCCGGGTTCATCCCCTTCGTGTCCGCCGCGGCGCCCTTCCTGACCGGCCGCGCCCTGGAGCAGATCAAGGCCGACATCGCCTACACCCACCGGCACGTGGTGCTGTGCGGGCAGAGTCCTGGCATGGCCTACGGGGAGCTGGGCCCCACGCACCACTCCATCGAGGATCTGTCGTGGCTGCGCGCGGTGCCGGGCCTGGGCATCGTCGTTCCGGCCGACCCCGCCGAGACCCGCGCCGCCGTGCGCTGGGCAGCCGCGTCCGGCACACCCACGTACCTGCGGATCCCGCGGTTCAAGGTGCCCGCCGTCACCCCGTCCGACACGGCGTTCACCATCGGCCGGGCCACGTGCCTCACGGACGGAACCGACGTCACCGTCATCGCGGTGGGCACGATGGTCTCGCGCGCGATGGAGGCGGCCAAGCTCCTTGCCGATGAGGGGATTTCGGCTCGGGTGCTCAACATGGCGTCCGTTGAGCCGTTGGACACCGAGGCCGTGGTGGCCGCGGCCCAGGAGACCGGTGGCATCGTCACCGCCGAGGAAGGACTGCTGTCCGGTGGTCTCGGCGCCGCGGTGGCGCGCGTCGTCGCCGAGCAGTGCCCCGTCCCCTTCCGTATGCTCGGCGTGCCGGCGTTCGCGCCGACGGGCAGCACCGCGTTCCTGCTGGAGCACTTCGGGCTGACCGCGCAGGGCATCGCCGCCGCCGCGCGCCGGACCCTGGGTCGGGCGTGAGCACGATGGCCGGGGCCGGGGCCGGGGCCGGGGCCGGACACATACTCGCCGTCGACCAAGGCACGAGCTCCACCAAGGCACTGCTGCTCGACGCGGCCGGAGCCGTGGTGGCCCGGGCGGGCGTGCCCCTCACCCAGACCCATCCGGGCCCCGGCCTGGTGGAGCAGGACGCGTCGGCGATCCTCGACAGTGTCCGTACGGCGGTCGCCACCTGCATGACGGAAGTGGCGCCGGGCACCGTGGCCGGCCTCGCGCTCAGCACCCAGCGCGAGTCGGCCGTGCTGTGGGACGCCGACACCAGGCTGCCCGCCGCCCCGCTGGTCGGCTGGCAGGACCGCCGCGGCATCGAACGGGCGGCCCGCATCGAGCGGGCGGGCATGAGCGGGGAGGTGCGGCGGCGCACCGGTCTCCCGCTCGATCCGATGTTCTCCGCCCTGAAGATGGCCGCACTCCTCGACGCACACGATCCGGCGCGCTCGCTCAGCAAGGCGGGCCGGCTCCGGCTCGGCACGGTCGACGCGTTCCTGCTGCACCACCTCACCGGGCGGCCGGTCACGGAGATCGGCAACGCCTCGCGCACCCAGCTGCTGGACCTCACCACCGGCGACTGGGACGAGGAACTGCTCGCGCTCTTCGACATACCGCGGGCGGCGCTCGGCCGCGTCGTCCCGTCCGACGGGCCGTTCGGCGAGGTCGAGGGGGTGGCGGGTCTCGACGGGACGCCCGTCCTGGCCGTCCTCGGCGACTCGCACGCCGCGCTGTTCGCCCACGCGGGCTGGCGGCCCGGCATCGTCAAGGCCACGTACGGCACCGGCTCCTCGGTCATGACCGTGGCCGGGACACCGGACGAAGCGGGCGACGTGTGCACCACCATCGCGTGGTCGACGCGGGCCGCCGGGAAGCCGACGTACGCGCACGAGGCGAACATCCGCTCCTCGGGCCGCACCCTGACCTGGCTGGCCGACCTCCTCGGCACCACCGCGGAGCAGCTCATCGAGCTGGCGGGCAGCACCGACGAAGCCGCGGACGGCGTGACGCTCGTCCCGGCCTTCGGCGGCCTCGGCGCCCCCTGGTGGGATCCGGTGGCCGTACCCCTGCTCACGGGCTTCGACCTCGGCACCGGCCGGGCCCAACTCGCCCGCGCAGCCGTGCGGTCGGTGGCCCATCAGGTGGCCGATGTCCTGGCCGCGCTGCCGCCCGTGCGCCGCGTGGTCGCCGACGGCGGACTGAGCCGCAGCGACACCGTCATGCAGTTGCAGGCGGACCTGTCGGATGTCGCGGTGGCCCGCACGCGGCACCACGAGCTGTCCGCCGTCGGAGCCGCACACCTCGCCGGCCTCGGCCTCGGCCTGTGGACGGCCGAGGCACTCGAACAACGGGCGGACGACGACCTGACGGTCTTCTCCCCCGCCTGGGACGACACGCGACGCCGCGACGCCGTCACGCGCTGGCACCGGCACCTCGCAGCCGCCCGCGACCTCGGGACACGCGGAAAGTAAAAGTAGAGGACCCTCCATGGCACCCGGACACCCCATCGCCCAGGAGAGGAGCCGACGGACGCGGCCCGCGCCGCCCATCTGCGGCGATAGCATGACGGACCCCGGTCGGGACACGGAACGAGAAGGAGGCCGCGCGGTGGCGGGAGCGACGACGCCGAGCCCGGACCATGTCCGGCTACTGGTCAAGGTGGCCCGGCTGTATCACGAACGCGGCGTGCGGCAGCCCGAGATCGCCGCCCGCCTCAACCTGTCGCAGCCCCGCGTCTCGCGGCTCCTGAAGGAGGCGGTGGACCGTGGCGTGGTGCGCACGGTCGTGATGTCCCCGGAGGGTGTGCACGCGGAACTGGAGGACGCGCTGGTCGAGCGGTACGGGCTGCGCGACGCGCTCGTGGTGGAGGTCGAGGGTGCGGGCCCCGAGGTGCTGCCCGCGCTCGCCTCGGCCACGGCCACGTACCTCGACGCCACCCTCACCGGCGGTGATGTCATCGGCATCTCGTCCTGGAGCGCCACGCTCCTGGAGGCGGTCAATGTGATGCGCGCCAAGACGCCGTCCGTGGCCCAGGAGGTGGTCCAGCTCCTCGGTGGCACCGGCAGCCCGGAAGTACAGCTGCACGCCACGCGCCTCACCAGCCGGCTCGCCGAACTCACCGGCGCCAGGCCGGTGTTCATGCCGTCCGCGGCCCTGGTCGGCAGCAGCGAGCTGCGGGACCTCCTGGTGCGGGAACCCGCCATGGCCGAGGCCATCAAGGCCTGGTCGCGCCTCACCCTGGCACTCCTCGGCATCGGCACCCTCGAACCGTCCCCGCTGCTGCGCCGCTCCGGCAACGCGATCCCGCCCGAGGACCAGCGGGCCCTCAAGAAGCTCGGCGCGGTCGGCGACGTCTGCGCCCGCTACTTCGACAGCGCGGGCGAACCGGTCGACGCCCCGTTCAACAACCGCGTCCTCGGCATCGACCGGGACCAACTGCTCGCGGTGGAGCGCCGGGTCGGTGTCGCGGGCGGCCTGGACAAGGTGGCGGCCATCCGCGGGGCGCTGCGCGGCGAGTGGATCAACATCCTGATCACCGACGTCGAGGCGGCGCGCGAACTGCTCGCGCAGTGAGTACGCCGCCGCTCTCGCCCCTCACATCCCCTTCGCGCCCTCCCGGATCGCCTCCCGGATCCGGAAGTACGTGCCGCAACGGCACACGTTCCGGATGCCGTCCAGGTCGGCGTCGGTGATCGCGCGGCCCTCCTCCTTCGCCCGGCGGACCACCGCCACCGCGGCCATGATCTGGCCGGGCTGGCAGTAGCCGCACTGGGCGACGTCCTGGTCGAGCCAGGCCTGCTGCATCGGGTGCAGGTCGGTGTCCACGGTGTCGGCGAGACCCTCGATGGTCGTCACCTCGTCGTCGGATGCCAGTTCCTTGACGGGGATCGAGCAGGGGTTGACGGCCTTGCCGTTGAGGTGGCTGGTGCAGGCCTTGCAGACGTTGATGCCGCAGCCGTACTTCGGGCCTGTGACGCCCAGGATGTCGCGCAGCACCCACAGCAGGCGTACGTCGTCCTCTACGTCGACCGTAACCTGCTCGCCGTTGACGCGAAAAGTGTGCTTGGGCACGGGGGTTCCAGTCTCCCTGATTCGTCGGTGGGTCGGATGGCGGTGGGCCAGGTGGCGGTGGGTCAGATGGCGTGGTCGCGACCGTCGGTCGGCGACTGCGGGACCGGCGGGACGGTCGGCTTGGGGGTGAAGGAGAGCGTGTCGTGGTTGATGGGGAACGTCGTCGGCATCGTGCCGGTCGCCCTCGCGTACGCGCACGCCACGGCGGCCATGGATGCCGCGACGCCCAACTCCCCCGCGCCGCCCGGCTTTTCGCTCGTGTTCGGCATGACGATGATGTCGAGTTCGGGCGGAGTGTTCCACTGCCGTGTGTAGAGGTAGTTGTCCCAGCTCGCTTCGAGGAAGTGGCCGTCCTTCAGGTGCAGGCTCGACGTCAGGGTCTGCGCGATGCCGTCCATGAGGCAGCCCATCATCTGGGCCTCCAGGCCGCGGGGGTTCACGGCGAGGCCCACGTCAACCGCGCACACCGCCTTGGTGACACGGGGTCCCGTGACACCGTCGCGGATCGGCCGGTCGACCGTCTCCGGTCGGCAGTCGATCTCCACGAGGACCGCGTTGACGGCGTGGTACTCCGTGTGCACGGCCACACCTTGTGCCACACCGTCCGGGAGGCTCCGCCCCCACTGTCCGACCTCGGCGACCTTGTCGAGGACCGCGCGGGCCCGCTCGTCGTGCAGAAAGTCCCGGCGGAACGCGAGCGGGTCCTTGCCCATCTTCGCGGCGAGCCGGTCGACGATGAGTTCACGGGCGCAGGTCACGTCGGGCGAGTAGACGTTGCGCATGCTCCCGGTGTTGAAGCCCTTGTCCGTCTCGTTGAGGAGCCGGCTGTAGGCCCCGAACTCGTACGGCATCGACTGCGACAGCTGGAAGAACGTCTCGGAGAAGGCGAGGTCGACGACCGGCAGCTTCGCGGCCACGGAGGTGAGGGCCTCGCCGAAGCCCATGGTGAGGTCGGTGGAGACGCTGGTGTGCCGCTGCTTGAAGCTGAGTACCTTGTCGCCCGAGTACGCGGCGCGTACCCGCGAGGTGGCCATCGGGTGGGCGCGGCCCTGGCGTGCGTCGTCGGCGCGGTGCCACATGAGCCGGACGGGCTTGCCCAACTTCTGGGAGATCTCGGCGGCTTCGAGGGCCGCGTCGAAGAACAGCTTGCGGCCGAAGGAGCCGCCGCTCTCGGTGACATGGACGGTGACGGCGCCGACCGGCAGGCCGAGGCGGGCCGCGATGGTCTGCTTCGCGACGATGGGCGACTTGAGGCCACCCCAGATCTCCGCCTTGCCGGAACGGACGTCGGCGATCGCACAGTTGGGCTCAAGCGCGCTGTTCCCGCGGAAGTGGAAGGTGAACCTCTCCTCCACTGTGCGGCTCAACGACGGGAGCCCCATGGAGGGTTCGGCCTTCTTCAGTTCGGCGAGGACCGTGTCGTCGGACTTGCCCTCCGCCGTGCCGCCCCGCCACGACACGTCCAGGGCGCGTACGGCGTCGATGCACTGGCCGAAGGTGCGGGCGCGCACGGCGACGCCGGTGGAGACGACCACGGCGTCGGTGACACCGGGCATGGCCCGCACCGCGTCGAGGTTGGCCACCGAGCCGACCTTGCCGTTGATGGTGGGAGCGCGGCACACCATGGTGGGCAGCGCGTCCGGCACGGCGAGGTCCATGGCGAACTTCTTGGCGCCGGTGACCGCGGCGCGGGCGTCGACGCGACCCTGGGGCGTGCCGATGACGGTGAACTCGTCGGCGTTCTTGAGGCGCGCCGTGGCCTTCTGCGTCGTGGCCGCGGCGGCCTTCTCCGCCAGCTCCCCGATGCCGATGCTCTTGCCCGCCGGGCCGAGGACGACGCCCGCCTTCACCTTCAACTCCTCGACGAGCGCGCCCAGTTCGAGCGCGGCCGCGTCGAGGAGCCGGCCGCGCGCGATGGCGGCCGCCACCCGCACCGGGGTGTAGGTGGCGATCGTCGTGTTGGAGGCGCCGGTGAGCTGGTTGAAGAGGAGTTCGGGGCGGGCGTCGGCGAGCGTGACGTGCACCCGGTCGAGGGGCACGTCCATCTCCTCCGCGATCAACATCGCCGTGGATGTCGTGATGCCCTGGCCCACTTCGGCGCGCGGCAGCGCGAAGGACACCGTGCCGTCCTTGTTCACCTGGACCGTGATGAGCGCGGAGGTCGGCGCGGCCGCCAGGGACAGGGCGTCGTTGAGGTCGACGACTTCCGTGATGTCGAGGGACGGCAGGCCGCCGGCTCCCGCCACATCATTCGCCGCCACATCCTTCGCCGCGGCCCCCATGGCCGCCGCTTCCTTTGCCGGTGCGAGTTCGGCCGCGGCCACCAGCGTAGGTGCCGCCAGTACGTAGCCGAGCAACTGTCGTCTGCGCATGCTCCCTCTCACTCCGGCCGGTTCATGTCCGGAAGATTGATGGCGATCGGCTGCCCCTCGGCCAGGAACAGGAGCACGAACCGTCTGATCGCCTCTTCCAACGTCCACATGACCGACGGCACCCCCGGCAGGGGGATGAGCCCCTCGCGGAAGGCCACGAGCAGCGGCCAGGCACCCGCGACGAGCGGTTCCAGGATCGGTTCCTTGGACAGGCCGATCATGTCGCCGACCCGGTCGCCCAGCGTATACCGGGAGAACGCGCTGATCAGGGGGCGGGTCAGCCCCAGGTCCAGTTCGGCCACGATGCCGAGGAGGACATCGGCCAGCGCCTCGCCCTCCTTGGTGTGCGCGAGGATCGGGTCGAGCACCTGCTTCGACTGCGAGTTCGCGGCGTCCCACGTCTTCGGGATGTACTCCTCCTGGACGCCGAGCATGGCCGCGCTCACCTGCCACACATGCAGATACGCGTCCGCGTCGGCGGCGCCGACCCGCACACCCCAGTCCTTCAACTTGCGCATGACGAAGGTGGCGAGGCTGTGCCACGTGACGAGGATGTCGGCCTGACTGATCGGGATCTTCTGTCCGCCGCTGACCTGCGTCCACGCCGGGGACTGCGGCAGCAGATGCCGCACCGCCGCGTGCACCATCCGCGTCTTGACCGCGGTCACGACCATCGAGCCCTCGGGCTTGTAGGCGTTCACGTCCCCGATGTCGTAGCCGAGTCTGGCGGTCTTGGCGATGCGGTCCTTCATGTCCGCGCCGCCCTTGGAGTAGTACACGGCGCGTGACTCGCGGGGTATGGCGGTGCTCATCAGGCCGCTGCCGAGGCCGTACAGTGCCCCGACGTAGATGCCCTTGGTCCTGCTGAACTTGGAGCCGCGGTCGAGCTTGGCCGTGTCCGCCCAGGAGGGCAGCTTGCGGGCGTCCTCCATGAACTCCCGTAGGTCCGCGGGGAGTCCGTCGGGCAGTGGTTGGTCGTTGCGCTTCCACTGCGCGAGGAGGTCGTTGACCTTGGCCACTTCGCCGCGGTTGATGACTCCCGCGATCACCGGGTCGGCCTGCTCGTCCCACACCCACTCGGGGTCGACGCCGGCGCCGGAACCGGCGACGGAGGACGTCGGTGACCAGGTCCACAGGGACCGGGCGCTCGCCGGTGACGCGAAGCCGATGGCGCCGAACGTGCCTAACGCCCCGCCCGCGAGGAGCATGTTCCGCCTGCTGAGCCCGTGCTGTCCGTCGCTTCCGTTCATCGCTGGACTCGCCTTCTCAACGGCCGCTGGGCCGGTTGGTGTCGGGGATCTCGATCACGGTGCCCTTGCCCTTGGTGAGGAAGGCGAGGATGTACTGGCGTGCCGCCTCGTCGACCGTCCAGGCGAGCGGCGGCACCAACGGCAGCGGCAGGAGCCCCTCGCGGAAGGCGACGAGCTTCGGCCAGACCGTCGCGATCGCCCTCTCCCAGAACGGCTCCCGCGGGATGCGGTCCATGTCGGCGACCCCGTCACCGACGAGATAGCGGGCCAGCGCGTTGCACAGCGGCCGGTCGACCCCGCCGGGGCTGGTCTGCTCCGCGAGCTGTCCCAGCAGGATGTCGGTGAGCTCGACGCCCTCCTTCGTGGAGGTGAGGATCGGGTCGAGCACCTGCTTCGACTGGGCGTTCGCGGCATCCCACGTCTTCGGGATGTACTGGTCCTGGACGCCGAGCAGGTGCACGGTGACCTGCCACAGATGCAGATAGGCCCCGGACTCGGCCGAACTCACCGGCACCTTCCACTCCAGCAGCTTGCCCATCGCGTACGTGGCGAGGCTGTGCCACGTGACGAGGATGTCGGCCTGACTGATCGGGATCTTCTGGCCACCGCCGACCTGGGACCAGCCCGGCGACCTGGGCAGCAGATGACGCACCGCCGCGTGCACCATGCGGGTCTTGACGGCCTGCACGATGCAGTCGCCGTCGGCGCGGTACGCGTTGAGGTCACCGACGGCGAAGCCGAGCGTGCTCGTCTTGGCGACGCGGTCCTCCATGTCGGCGCCGCCCTTGGAGTAGTACACGGCGCGCGCCTCCCGGGGGATGGCGGTGCTGAGCATGCCGCCGCCGATCCCGTTGAGCACATTGAGGTAGAAGCCACGCGTCTCGTTGAACCTGGCCGCCGTCTCCAGTTGGTCCCGGTCGGCCCAGTCGGGCAGTTGGCGCGCCTTGTCGATGAACTCCCGTACGTCCTGCGGGAGTCCGGACGGCGCGGCCTGGTCGTTGCGGGTCCATGTGCGCAGCTGCTCGTTCACCTTCGGCACGTCGCCGCGGTCGATGACCGAGGCGATGAGCCGGTCCACCTCGTCGTCCCAGACCCACTCGGGGTCGACACCCGCGCCCGCCCCCGCGATCGAGTCACCGGGCGACCACGTCCACAGCGACCGGGCACTCGCGGGGGACGCCGCACCCAGCGCTCCGAGCGCCCCGAGGGCACCGCCCGCGAGCAATATGTTCCGCCTGCTCAAGCCATCCATTGCTCCGAACTCCTCCTTGAGTTCCGTGACTCGCTCGACCGACAACAGGCCCTGCCTGAACGGCAGTTGCCTTGGTACGATGAAACACGTTGAGCATCTCTGTATCAGTACCACAGGGGAGCACAGACGAGGCATGAACGCCAGAGGCTTCACGCAATCAGGGAGGCACCTGTGGAACCGAACGTGCTCGAGCTGGCCTTCAGCGAATCCACCGTCGAGGCCGACGACACGGACGACGTGACCGTCCGACTGCTCGACGCCGCCTACGAGCAGTTCTGCCGCATGGGCATCAAGCGCTCCACGATGGCCGACGTGGCACGGATCGCGGGTGTCTCCCGGATCACCGTCTACCGCCGGTTCGACACCAAGGAAGCACTGGTCGAGCACGTCGTACGACGAGAGTTCCGGCGCTACTTCGAGCAGTTCGCGACCGAGATCCGGGGCGCGGACACGGTCGCCGACCGGGTCGTCCTCGGCTTCGTGAGCTCGCTGCGCGCCATCCGCCACAACCGTCTCATCGGCGGCCTCATGGCGGTCGAACCGGACTCCGTGGTGCCGTCGATTACCACCGACGGGGGCCGCACCCAGTACGTGGTGCAGCAGTTCGTCGCCGCGCGGCTGCGCGAGGAACAGCGGGCGGGACAGGTGGCCGACGGGGTGGACGTGGATGTGGTGGCCGAAATGATGGTGCGTGTCTGCACGTCGTTCCTGGTCGTGCCCAGCCACGTCATCGACCTGGACGACGACGAGCGGATGCGGGAGGTGGCCCGGCAGTTCCTGGTGCCGATGCTGGGGCCGCCGGCATAGTCCCTGTCGTCGAATGTGACCCCCGGTGACGACGACGCGAGTTATTGACACGGCGCCAATAACGGTCCACGGTGGGCACCGCTCACGCACAGCCAGCCCAACCCCGCACGTTCCACGTCGTACGTTTCCGGGAGCCGCCGTGACGCCAACAGAGCCGCTCCGTCAGTCCGTTGACGGGCTGACGATCACCAAACTATTGCGCCGCAACGCCGAGGAATTCGGCGACCGGCCCGCCCTCACCACCGGCATCGGGCCGGACGCGGGCACGCTTACCTGGTCCCAACTGCGCGCCGAGGCCGCCGCGCTCACCCGTGGCCTCGCCCAACTCGGCCTGGGCCGGGGCGATCGCCTGCTCATCGCGATGTCCAAGCGCGCCGAGCACTGGGTCACCGATCTGGCCGCCGCCCACATCGGCGCGCTGCCCTGCAGCACGTACGACACCCTGAGCGGCGAACAGATCGGTGTCATCGCCCGGCACAGCGCGGCCACCGTGCTTGTGCTTGAGGGCGCGGAGCAGGTGCGGCGCTGGGCGCCCGTCCTGAACGATCTGCCGCAGCTGCGCGCCGTGGTCGTCCTCGACTGGTCGGCCGCTCCCGCCGACGATCCGCGGTTCGTCAGCTACGCGGCGGTGCGCAACGCCCTGCCGCCCGACGACGCGGCCTTCGAGTCGCTCACGGACGCCGTGACCACGGACCAGCCGCTGGCCCTCGTCTACACCTCGGGCACCACCGGCGACCCCAAGGGCGTGGTGCTCTCGCACCGCAACGTGATCCACGAGTCCGTGATGCAGGAGCAGTTGGTGCCGCTGCCGCCGCATCCGCGCTCGGTCGCGTACCTGCCGATGGCGCACATCGCGGAGCGGGTCCTCGGGATCTACATGCCGATCTGCAGCGCCGGCCATGTCACCATCTGCCCCTCCCCCGACCAGCTGCTGCCCGCGCTCCAGAAGGTCCGCCCGCACGGCTTCTTCGGTGTGCCGCGGGTGTGGGAGAAGCTCACCACCGGGCTGCGCGCCCAGCTCGCGGCGCTCCCCGAGCAGCAGGCGACGGCCCTGGCGCAGGCCCAGAAGGCGGCACTCGAAGTCTTCCGACTGCGCTCCGCGGGCAAGAGTGTCCCGACCGAACTGACGGAGCAGCTAGAGCAGTTGGACGAACTCGCACTGCGGCCGCTGCGCGCCGCCATCGGCTTCGACGACTGCCTGCGGGCGTTCAGCGGCGCCGCCCCGATACCCACCGCCGTCCTGGAGTTCCTCGCGAGCGTGGGCCTGCCGGTGTACGAGGTGTGGGGCCTGAGCGAGACCACGGGCGCGGCCACGGTCAGCACGCCCGACGTGTTCGCCCTCGGCTCGGTCGGCCGTCCCGGGCCCGGTATCGAGGTCACGGAGGCCAAGGACGGTGAGCTGTTCGTCCGCGGCCCCGTCGTCTTCTCCGGGTACCTCCAAGCGGACGGTGCTATCGCGCCCGGCACGGACGCCGACGGCTGGCTGCCGACCGGTGACGTCGGCACCGTCGACTCCCGGGGCATCGTCACCGTCACGGACCGCAAGAAGGAACTCATCATCACCGCCGGCGGCAAGAACATCGCCCCGACGAGGATCGAATCCCTGCTGCGCGCACACCCGTTGATCGGCCAGGCCGTCGCGATCGGCGACCGGCGCCGCTATCTCACGGCGCTGCTCGTCCTCGACGAGGAAGCGGCCCCGTCCTGGGCGCGCGCCAATGGACTCACCACAACAGCGCTCGACGAACTCGCTGTGCATCCCGAGGTGTTGACGGCACTCGACGGCGCGGTCGAGGAGGCCAACGCGGTGCTCTCGCGGGTGGAACAGGTCAAGCGGTACCGGGTCGTCGCCGGGCCGTGGACGGCGGAGACCGGCGAGCTGACGCCCAAGCTGAGCCTGCGCCGCAAGGCCATCGACGACCTGCACGCGGCGACGATCGAGTCGATGTACGAGTCCGACGAACCAGTGGACAGGGACAAGGAGTAGCCGCCCATGGGAGGCAAGGCCACCCAGGCCACCAGGCGGCGTCGGATGGAACCGGACGTGCGCCGCGCCGAGATCCTCGCCGTCGCCCGCCGGCGGTTCGGTTCCGCCGGCTACGCCTCGGTGTCGATCTCGGACATCGCGGCCGACGCCGGCGTGGCCCGGGCCCTGGTCAACCACTATTTCGGTGACAAGCGGCAGCTGTACCTGGAAGTGGTGCGGCAGATGATGGTCATCCCGGCCTCCGTGTCACAGCGGCTGCCGCCGACCACGGCCGAGGAGCGCCTGGCCGTCTGCGTCGACCGCTGGCTCGAAGTCGTCGACCGGAACCGGGAGATGTGGCTCGCGGCCATCGGCATGGAGTCACTCGGCGACCCGGAGGTCGACCGGATCATGCTGGAGGCCGACGAGATCGCCACCGACCGGATCCTCGAGGCCGCCATGATGACGGACGTCGCCGAGGACGCGGGCCGGGAGAAGCTCCGGGCGATGATCCGCGCCCACAGCGCCATGCTCAAGTCCGCGTCCCACGAGTGGCTGGAGCGCGGCACGCTCACCCGCGACGACCTGCACGTGCTTCTCACCCGCTCGGTGCTCCACCTGCTGCACACGGTCTTCCCCGCGGTCCGCAACAGCAACAGCAACAGCAACAGCAACAGCAACAGCAACAGCTGACCGTGCCCACCCGTCACGTACACACCTTTCCTCTTCCTCAGGAGACACACCATGCCCCGAGTCCTGTCCGACGAGCGCGGCGATCTGGTCAAGGCCATCACGGACTTCTGCGGTCGCGAGTGCGGCACGAAGGAACAGCGCGACAAGCTGACGTCCAACGGCGTGGAACACCACAATCAGCAGCTGTACGAGAAGATGGCGAAGCTCGGCTGGCTCGGCATCGCCGTCCCCGAGGAGTACGGCGGCGCGGGCCTCGGCATGGTGGACCTCTCCCTCTTCCTCCAGGAGACCTCCTACGGCCGCGCCCCCATCAGCGGTTTCGGCACGACGATCATCACCGCGGCGGCGTACGAGAAGTTCGGCACGGAGGAGCAGAAGCGCACCATCCTCGAAGGCGTGGTGAACGGCCGGGTCGAGTCGGTCTCGATGTCGGAGCCGGGGGCCGGTTCCGACGTGGGCGCGCTGACCTGCCGTGCGGAGCGCACCGCGGGCGGCTATCTGGTCAACGGGCAGAAGACGTGGTGCTCCAACGCCCACTTCGCCGACCACATCCTGCTCATCGCCCGTACGGAACCGGGTTCGGCGAAGCACGAGGGCCTCACTCAGTTCATGGTGCCGACGGACGCCGAGGGCCTGACCATCCGTGGCATCGACACGATGGGAGGCAAGGAGGTCAACGACCTCTACTTCACCGACTGTTTCGTCCCGGACTCGGCGGTGGTCGGCACGCCGGGGAAGGCCTGGACGCAGTTGATGGCGGGTCTGAACCTGGAGCGGATGATCCTCGCCGCGATGATGCTGGGGGTGGCGCGCCGGGCCTTCGACGACACCTTGGCGTATGTCCGCCAGCGCGAGCAGTTCGGCCGTCCCATCGGCTCCTTCCAGGCGCTCAAGCACCGCATCGCGGACATGGCGACGGAACTGGAGTGCGCGCAGCTCCTCCTGGACGACGTCGCCGCGACGATCGACGCTGAGCCGGGCAAGGTGTTCCCCCGCGAGGCCTCGATGGCGAAGCTCAAGTGCACGGAGCTGGCGAAGCACATCACTCTCGAGGGGATGCAGATGATGGGCGGCTACGGCTACGCCACGGAGTACGGCATGGAGGCCCTGCTGCGTGCGACGGTCGTGTCGACGGTGTACGGCGGGACGAGCGAGATCCAGCGGGACATCATCGGCAAGACGTACGGGTTGTAGGCGGGGCCGCGCGGTGTGCTCCCGGAGGGTCCCGTCGATGAGTTCCCGGCGCTTGCCCGGTCTACCTGTCGACGAAGGGAGCACACCATGAGCAAGATCATCGTTTGCACGTTCCTGACCCTGGACGGCGTCATGCAGGCGCCCGGTGGTTCGGACGAGGACGTGGAGGACGGCTTCCAGCACGGCGGCTGGCAGAAGCCGACGGACGACGAGGAGGTCGGCGCGGCCATCGCCGGCTGGTACGAGCGCTCCGAGGGGATGCTGCTCGGCCGCAAGACGTACGACCTCTTCGCGTCGTACTGGCCGAACGCCGATCCCGGCAGCCCGTTCACCGAGCGCATGAACAGCATGCGCAAGTACGTGGCGTCCCGGACCCTGAAGTCCGTCGAGTGGCGGAACTCCACGCTCCTGGAGGGCGACGTCGTCGACGCCGTCCGCACGTTGCAGTCGTCCGACGGCGGCGACATCAACGTCGTCGGCAGCGGCGACCTCGCCCAGACGCTGATGCGGAACAACCTCGTCGACGAGTACCGGCTGACCATCCACCCGGTGATCATCGGCACCGGCAAGCGGCTGTTCGCCGACGGGGCGATCCCCACCGCGCTCGAGCCGGTCAGCGTCTCGACGACGAAGGGCGGCACCGTCGTCGGCGTCTACCGGCCGAACGGCGAGCCCAGCTACGACAGTTACTGAGCGGTCGGCCGGGACGCGGTCCGCCGGGCGAGGAGGTCGGTGACCAGTGCGAGCGGCGGCCAGCCCAGGCGGCCGTGCCGCGCGACGACGTGGGCGCGCAGCACCACCTCGGGGCCGGTGAGCGGCTGCAGCCGGACCCCGGGGACGGTGGGGGTGCCGATGGGGAGCAGTCCCACTCCGAGCCCGGCGGTGATCATGCCCTGGACCAGGTCGAGGCTGTCGGCCTGGTGGGTGACGCGGGGCGTGAACCCTGCCATGGCGGCCAGGGTGTGGATGACTGTCGCGTCGGAGGTGCCGCGGGAGTTGACGATCCAGTCCTGCGCGCGGAACCGGGCGAAGACGTCGAGAGTGTCGGCCCCTTCGGGCACCTCGGCGTCGGCGGGGACACCAAGCCCCCAGGATGCGGTCCACAGGGCGGTGGTGTGCAGTGCGGGGTCCGCGTCGGCGGGGGCCAGGTTGTAGTCGTAGGTGAGCGCGAGATCGGTCTCGTCCGCGGCGAGCAGCTCCAGGGCCTCGGCGGGTTCGTGCTCGCGGACGAGGATGTTCAGCCGGGGGTGGCTGTCCGCCAGCTCGGTGACGAGGGGCAGCAGGTGGACGCGGATGGCGGTGGCGAACCCGGCGACCCGCAGCGTCCCGTTGGGCTCCGCTCCGGGAGCGAGGTCGAGGCGCGCGGCCTCGACGGCGGCGAGGATCACCGCGGCGTGCTCGGCCAGCCGTCGACCGGCCGGGGTGAGCCGCACCCGCCGTCCCTCCGGCTCGATCAGATCGGTGCCCATCTCCCGTGCGAGGGCAGCGAGTTGCTGCGAGACCGTCGAGGTCGTGGTGCCCACCGTGTCCGCGACCGCGCGCATCGAACCCAGCCGGGACAGTTCCACCAGTAGCCGCAGGCGCCGTGTCTCCATCTTCCCATTGTCCAGGATCATCGAACAGAACGTCCAGGATCGGCACGTGGACGCGAACGGTGCAGGGGGCATTGACTGTCGCCCATGAGTTCGCCCCAGCCCTCACCCCGATCCCGTCCGAGTGGCGCGCAAGCCGGATTCGCGATGGCGGTCGCCTCCATGTCCACCGTCCAGCTCGGCTCCGCCCTGACCGTGCCGCTCTTCGGCCAGCTCAGCGCGCTGGGCACGGCGGGGCTCCGCCTGGGCTGGGCCGGCGTGCTGCTGCTCGTCCTCGTCCGTCCCCGTCGCCGTGACTTCACTGGATCCGATCTACTGGCCTGCACGGTGCTCGGCGCCGCGACCGCGGGCATGATGGTCTTCTTCATGCTGGCCCTCTCCCGTCTGCCCCTGGGCACGGCGAGCGCGCTGGAGTTCCTGGGCCCGCTGGCCGTCTCCCTGGTCGGGCCCGGTCACGGCCGCAGGATATGGACCGCGGCGGCCGCGATCGGTGTCGTCCTGCTGACCGAGCCCTGGCACGGCGGCCTCGACGCGCTCGGTGCGGTGTACGCACTGGCAGCGGCGGCCTGCTGGGCCGCCTACATCCTGCTGACCCAGCGCGTCGGCGACCGGGTCACGGGCCTGAAGGGGCTCGCGGTCTCCATGCCCGTCGCCGGCGTGCTCGGCATGATCGTCGCCGCGCCCGCCGTCACGGCCCACGTCACCTGGCCGACTCTGTGGATCATGCTCGCCCTGGCCGCCCTGAGTCCCGTACTGCCCTTCGCCCTCGAATTCCTCGCCCTGCGACGCCTGACCACGTCGGCCTTCGGGACCCTGATGAGCCTCGAACCCGCCATCGCCATGCTGGTCGGCCTCCTCGTCCTCGGCCAGACACCCGGCCTGGCACCCGCCGCCGGTATCGCCTTCGTGGTCGCCGCCGGCGTCGGCGCCACCCGCGCGGGCGCCCGCCGGGCGACGCCGGCACCCGACGTCCTGTCTCCTGCCCCGGCGCCGAGTGAGGCGTGAGCGAGCACGCCGACGGCAGTGCGAGCGGCGACGTACGATCCCGCCATGGTGCAAAGCTCCGCCCGGACCGTGGACGACTACCTCGACGAGGTGCCCGACGAGCGCAGGGCCGCGCTCGGCGAACTCCGGCGGCTGTGCCGCGCCGAGCTGGCCGGCTTCGCGGAGGTCATGGCGTACGGCATGCCCGCCTACGAGCGGGACGGTGTCGCCGAGATCGCGTTCGCGGGCCAGAAGCAGTACATCTCCTTCTATCTGATGCGCAGCGATGTGCGTGAGGCCTTCACCGAGCGGCTCGCGGGGCAGGACATGGGCAAGGGGTGCCTACGGTTCCGGAAGGCGGCCGCCGTCGACTTCGAGCTGGTGCGGGAGTTGCTGCGGGCGACGGCGGCCCGGCCGGGCACGGTCTGCTGATCACGTCTGCCGACGGCGCTCGAAGCGGGCCCGTGCGGCGTCGTGCGCGGCGCGCAGCAGCCACAGGACCGTGTCGTACGTCCCCTCACCGGGATTGACGACGCAGATCCAGTTCTGGGCGCCGTACACGGGATGGGGCAGCACGGTGTCGACGGCCGCGTGGTCCACCGGGGACTCTCCAGTGAGCTGTTGGAACGTGGCCCGGTCGAGCTGGATGTTCACGCGCAGGCGGCCGGGTGCGTCCAGTGCCGACAGCACGTCACCCGGATAGTTCTTGGTGACGATCGTCCCGTACGGCTGGACGGCCTGCGGGACCTCGCCGTCCGGCGCGTAGTAGAAGAACGCGTCGCCCCACGCGATCTCGGGGAAATCACCGCCGGGCTCGGGAGCGAGGACGAGCGCGCCGTCGAAGCCGCGCACGGTCGTGATGATCTGTTCCATACTCGTGTTGCTGGTCATGGTTCAAGCATCGGCTTGAAGTGCTTGTGTGGGGTTGCGGGGAGGCGAGAGGGGACCGATGCCCGACGAGAGCGCGCTCAGGACCGTCGATGTCGCCAGGGAGTCGGCGTACTCCGTGCAACAGGTGCGCGATCTGGAGCGGCTCGGGGTCATCCCGGCGGCCGTGCGGTCGGGCAATGGCTATCGGGCCTACGCGCCCGTCCACGTACAGGCGCTGCGTGCCTACCGGGGGCTCGCCGGGGCCGTCGGGCCCGTCGCCGCCCGGCAGCTGATGGCCGACCTGTGGACGCGGACGGTCACGGAGGCGGCTGCCTCGATCAACGCCGTGCACGTCGGCCTCGCGCGCGAAGGCGACGAGGTGCTGCGCGCCCAGCAGGCGCTGTGGGCGATCGAGTCCGAGGCGGCTCACCACGGCGCGGTCGAAACCGAAGCGGCCCACCACAGCGCGGCCGAGGGCGCCGACACCATGACCATCACCGAACTCGCCGCCGCGCTCGGCGTCCGCACCTCGACGCTGCGCTTCTGGGAGCGGGAGGGGCTCGTCACGCCCGAGCGCGTGACCTCGCTGCGGGCGCGCCGCTACGACGCCCCGGCGATCGGCGCGGCCAGGATCGTCGCGGCGCTGCGCGGCAGCGGATACGGCATCCCCGCGGTGCGGGACATCATCGACTCGCTGCACTCACTCCAGGAGGGCGGCGGTCCTGAGCGGGTCCGGCACATCCTCGTGGAACGCCTCGACCGGATCGGCGCGCGCTCCGTGGAACTCCTGCGCGCGGGCGCGGACCTCGCCGCCGTCCTGGACTCCCTCACTCCGGCTCGGGATCCGGCTCCAGCTCCGGCTTGACCGCGACGAGCCGTTCGATCACGCCGAAGCTGTAGCGCTCACGCTCGACGACTTTGAATCCCGCCTCCCGTACGAGGTGCAGCGGGCGGCGCAGTTGGTGGTCGTCGGCGAGCTTCATCATCACGGGTTCGATCGCCCGCTGGAGCGTGCGGACGGCGAAGCGGTGGCTGATGACATGGTCGATCAGGAGGAGCGTGCCGCCCGGCGCGAGAACGCGGTGCATCTCGGCGACGGCCGAGCGGTCGTCGGGGATGCAGCACAGGGCCAGCGCGCAGACGACCGTGTCGAAGGAGCCGTCGGGGAACGGGAGCCGGGTCGCGGACGCCTCGCTGAGGATGGCGTCGACACCGAGGTCCGCGGCGCGTACCCGGGCGCGGGCCAGCATGTCCGGGGAGAGGTCGATCCCGGTCAGGTCGGTGCCCTTGGGATAGTACGGCAGGTTGAGGCCGGTACCGACGGCGACCTCCAGAACCCGGCCGTGGGCCCGCTCGCACAACCGGGCGCGTCCCCCGCGCAGCAGGTGTCGGTCGATGCGGCGCATCCAGCCGTCGTAGTGGGGCGCGTCGCGGGCCCAGATCTTCTGGGTACGCAGATCCTGATCGCGAGCAGTCACGGCTGCCTCCCCTTCGGCGCGGACGTCCGGTCCCAGCATGCGGCCCGTCCGCGCCGAAGGCGAGCACCCTGCGCGGGTGCCGTCAGGGGCCCTCAGGCGAGCCGCGAACCCTTGCGCTCCGGGATGACGAACATGGCGAGGATGTCGGCGACGTAGATCGCGGACAGCAGGCCGATGGCGACGGCGAAGCCCCACCGGTCCGCGCACAGGGCCACGACGACGGGCGCGAAACCGCCCACCGCACGGCCGATGTTGAACAGGGTGTTCTGCGCGGTGGCCCGCACCTGCGTCGGGTACAGCTCGGCCATCAGCGCGCCGTAGCCGCCGGTCATGCCGTTGGCGAAGAGGCCCATCACGGCGCCGCCGACGAACAGCGCCCAGGGCGAGACGAGCTGGCTGTACGCGAGGACGGAGACGGCCGCGCCGACCTGGAAGAACCAGAACGTCCTGCGCCTGCCGAGCCGATCGGCGAGTTCACCGAAAAGAAGAATCCCGAGCGCCATGCCGACGACGGTGACGGCGGTCCAGCCGGAGGACTTGGTGAGGCTGTAGCCGAACCGTTCGCTCAGGTAGGTCGGCAGCCACGTCATGATGCCGTAGTAGCCGAAGTTCTGGACCGAGGTCAGGACGAGGACGCCGAAGCTGGCGCGGGCCGTGGGCCCGTCCTTCACCAGCAGCTTCAGTGAGGCGAGCGTCGACAGGCGCGCGCCCTCGCTGCGGCTGCGCGTGAAGTGCTCGGGCTCGTGCAGCCGGGAGCGCAGCGCGATGGCGACCACCGCGGGCACCGCGCCGATCAGGAACAGTCCCTGCCAGCCCCATGCGGCGAGCACCGGCGCCGAGATGAGCGCCGCGGCCAGCACGCCGGCCTGGAAGCCGAGCGCGACCAGCGACGTGGCGCGCGCCCGCTTCTTGCTCGGCCACGCCTCGGCGGCGAGCGTCATACCGATGCCGAACTCGCCGCCGATCCCGACGCCGGCCAGGAACCGGAACGCGGACAGCTCCCCGTACGACGTCGCCAGCGCCGAGAGGCCGGTGAAGACGGCGAAGAAGATCACCGAGTAGGTGAGGACCTTCACCCGCCCGATCCGGTCGGCGAGCATCCCGAAGCCGAGTCCGCCGACGACGGCGCCGATGAGCGTGATGGTGGCGAGCGAGCCGCCCTGCGCCTTGTCCAGGCCGAGGTCGGCGGAGATGGCGGAGAGGGCGAAGCTCAGGATCAGCAGGTCGAAGCCGTCCATCGCGTAGCCGAGGGAGGAGGCGAACACCGCCTTCTTCGCGTAACGGCTGGGCTTGTCACCGCCGTCCGCACTGTCCACCGGGCCTGCGGCGCTCGGGGTCGCGGCCGTCTCATCCAGTTGTGTCATGTGGCTTGGTTCCGTCGTTCCGTCGCGCGAGGTGGACTGGGGCAGGCGCCGGGGCGGGCGGCCTGCCCCACCCGCTCATGCCGACGTCCGGACACGGCGCGACCGGGGAGAAAAACGGTCGTGGCATCCGGAGGACGAAAGAAGAGATGGTGGCGTCGACGGTCTCCATGGGGACCGTGCTCGCACCGGCAGGGTGAAAGTCTTTCACACCGCACTCGATGCCCTCGACGCGGCCTCCGTCCGGCCGATCGGGGACCTCACCGGCCGTGGGTCGTTCCGGACCGGAAGTCGGTGTACGTGTACGGGTTGTCGAGGATCTTCGCCTCGGGAACGTCGGGGTTCATTCCGGCCCGCCACGCCTCCTCGCCCAGCGTCGACCGCAGGTGCTCGACGGTGCCCTCGGCCTCGCGTCGCACGGCGGCGAGGTCGATGTCGACGAGGCGGTGCTCGTGCTTCACGACCCGCCCGTCGACAAGGACGGTGTGCACATCACCGCGCTGAGCCTGGAAGGCGATGTGTCCGTAGGGATTGAGAAGCGGGAAGGAAACAGGTGAGTGGTCGTTCTTTACGAGGACGAGATCGGCCTTCTTGCCCTCCTCCACGCTGCCGAGGTCACGGTCACGGCCGAGCGCCCGCGCGCCGCCCGCGGTCGCCCACTCCACGACCTGCTCCGCCCGCAGCGCGCAGTGCGTGACGGTCTCCCCCAGCGCGTGCGCCTCCAAGTGCTCGCGGGCCCGGTCGGCGCCCAGCGTCGTACGCATCGCGGAGAACAGATCGCCGCTCCACCACACGCTCGTATCCATCGACAGGGACACGGGGATGCCGTGGGCGCGCAACGCCCAGGTCGTCGGATAGCCCTGGCCCGCGCTCTGCTCGCTCTCCGTGGACACGGACACCGAGCCGCCGGTCGCCGCGATGCGCTGGTACGAGTCCGGTGACAGCGTCGCCGCGTGCACGTACACCGTCTCGGGTGTCATGAAGCCGTGCTCGTGCATGAGGCGGATGCCGTCGTCATTGGTGGCGCCCCACACCCCTGCGTGCGTGGTGACGGGTACGCCGAGTTCGCGGGCGGCCTCGAAGGCGGGCTTCTCGGGGAAGGCCGGGTCGCCCGTGACGTCAAAGGCGAGCTGGAAGCCGAGCATGTCGTCGGCATCGGCGATGTGCCGACGCGCGAAGGCCCGGAAGTCCGGGGCCGTGGCCCATTCGGCGGGCGCCTGCTGGATGTTCCCGTAGGCGAGGACGTACCGGCCGGGAACGGAGCGCAGCGCGTCCACGGCGGCCTCGGCGTGCGCGGTGCTCTGCAGCCCGTGCGACCAGTCGACGACCGTCGTGACGCCCGCGTCGAGCGCCTCGACGGCGGCGAGCAGGTTGCCCGCGTGGATGTCCTGCGGGCGAAAGGCGGTGCCGTGTTCGAGGTAGTACCAGACGAAATACTGGGTGAGCGTCCAGTCGGCGCCGTAGCCGCGCATGGCGGTCTGCCACATGTGCCGATGCGTGTCGATCATGCCGGGCATGACGATGCCGTCGGTGGCGTCGATCTCCAACGTGCCGTCGGCTACCGCGAGTTGAGGCCCGACGGCGGCGATGCGATCACCGATGACCAGCACATCGGTGCCGGGGAGGACCCGACGGGCGCGGTCCATGGGCAGGACGGTGCCGCCGCGCAGGACGACGGGCCGTCCGGGCGGGAACGATTCCGGCGGGTTCGGCGGGTTCGGTGGTTCCGAGGGAGCTGAGCGATGCATCATCGGTCTCCTCTCCGGCACTCCGGACCTCTCTGGATCGGTCCGGACCCGCATCGCCCCCTGTCGGACGAGCGTCCGTATGCCGGTCGACCATTGCCACCGATGCTGATGAAGGCGCACCCTGCTGTCAATCCCCATGGAACAGTGGGGAGTTGGATCGATTGGCCCATGGCACGGAGGAGCCGCCATGCCACGCGAAGGAACCGGCCCGGACTTCATCGAGGCGTTGGCCCGCGGTCTGGACGTGATCACCGCGTTCCGGTCGGGCCGCCCGGTGATGTCGCTCGCCGAGGTCGCGACCGATACGGGCCTCGCCCGCCCGACCGCGCGCCGCATCCTGCTGACGCTGACCGAACTCGGCTACGTCCGCCAGTGCGCCGCCGGCTTCGCGCTCACGCCGCGCGTGCTCGACCTCGGGGTCGCCTACGTCCGCTCGATGGGCCTGTGGGACGTGGCGCGCCCCCATCTGGAACGCCTCGTCGAGCAGACCGACGAGTCCTGCTCGATCGCGCAGCTCGACGGTTCGGACATCGTCTACGTCGCCCGGGTGGCCCGCCCGAAGATCGTCACGCTGTCCGTGCAGATCGGCACCCGCTTCCCCGCGCTCCAGACCTCCCTCGGCAAGGTACTGCTCGCCGCGCTCGCCCCGGACGAGGCGGCACGGGTTCTCGCCGAGCCGAGCCGCTCGGGCCTCACTCCGCTCTGGCGCCCCGAACGCGCCGAGTGGGAGGCGGAGTTGTGCGACGTACGGGCCCGCGGCTGGGCCCTCACGGACGAGCAGCTGGCCCGCGGCATCCGTTCGGTGGCGGCGCCCCTGCGGGACGGCACGGGCCGCGTGATCGCGAGCCTCAACGTCAACGCGCACGCGGCCGAGACCCCGGTCGACGTCCTGGTGCACGCCCACCTGCCGCGCCTGCTGCACGCGGCGGGAGAGATCAGCCTCGACTTCGCGCGGATGGAGTCGGTCCCACATGTGACGCTGGCACAGAAGCCGACTGGCCCAATTCAAGCCCCTGCGGCGCTTGAGCAGCGGGGCCCGTGGCGGAGCCCCGAGAGCGCACCCACCACTCCGTGACGCCACACCCGCCGAGCTCCCGCATCCCCCACACGGGCAAGTGTCCGGCCCTCGGACACGGAGAGGCCGACTCCATGCCACCAAGCACCGCACCCGATCAACCGCCCACCAAAGGACCGCTGTCCGGCATCCTCGTCGCCGACTTCTCCCGCATCCTCGCGGGCCCGTACGCGACGATGCTGCTCGCGGACCTCGGCGCCGACGTCATCAAGGTCGAGGGCCCGCGCGGCGACGACACCCGCACGTGGATGCCCCCGGTCCACGACGGCGTCTCGACGTACTACCTGGGCATCAACCGCGGCAAGCGCTCCCTCTCCTTGGACCTCCGGGACGAGTCCGATGCCGCGCTCGCGGCCGAACTCGCCCACCGCGCCGACGTGTTGATAGAGAACTTCCGCCCCGGCGGCCTGGACCGCTACGGCCTCGACTTCGAGACGATCCACGCCGCGAACCCCCGCCTCGTCTACACGTCCATCACCGGATTCGGCACCGGCGCGGGCCGTGACGTCCCCGGCTACGACCTGATGGTGCAGGCCATGTCCGGCCTGATGAGCCTGACCGGGGACCCGGAGGGCCCGCCCTTCCGGGCCGGCATCTCCGTCTTCGACGTCATGGCGGGCAACCACGCCGCCATCGGTATCCTCGCGGCGCTGCGCCACCGCGATGCCACCGGCGAGGGCCAGCACGTCGAGGTGAACCTCCTTTCCTCGGCGCTCACCGGCCTCGTCAACCACAGCTCCGCGTACGTCGCCGGGGGCACGGTCCCCTACCGCATGGGCAACGCCCACCCCAGCGTCTTCCCGTACGAACCGCTGCCGACGGCCGACCACGACCTGATCGTCGCCGCCGCCAACGACGGCCAATTCCGCACGCTGTGCTCCGTGTTGGGCATCCCGAATACCGCCGACGACCCGCGTTTCGCCCGCAACGCCGATCGCACGTCCCACCGCGACGAACTGCGCCCGATCCTGGTCGAGCGCCTGGCCACGCGCGGCGCGCACGAATGGTTCACGCTGCTGGTGAAGGCCGGAGTCCCGAGCGGCCCGATCAACACGATCGACGGCGGCTTCACGATGGCCGAGGAGTTCGGCCTCGACCCGGTCGTCACCGTCGGCGAGGGCGACCGCACCCTGCCCACGACCCGCCACCCGATCCGCTTCTCCGCGACCCCTGCCACGTACCGCCTCCCACCGCCCGAACTGGACGAACACGGCGAGGAGTTGCGCACATGGCTGACCAAGCCCACCCCCACGGAGCCCCCACATGCCTGACCAGCCGAAGCACCCGAAACACCCCAACCAACCGAAGCAGCCCAACCAGCCCACCCACCCCACATCCACCACACCCCCCTCCTACCCCACAGCCCTGGGCGCATCGGACCCGAAGCGGATCACGCTCCTCGGCCAGGACCTGGCCGAGGACATCATGGGCTCCGTCGGCTTCGGTGAGCTGGCGTTCTGGCTGGCCACGCAGCGCCGCCCGAGCCCCGGCGAGACCCGCGTCTTCGAGGCGGTCCTGGCCGCGCTCGCCGACCACGGCTTCACCCCGACCGCGATCGTCTCCCGCCTCACGTACCTCTCCGCCCCGGACTCGGTCCAGGGCGCCCTCGCCGCCGGACTGCTGGGCGGCGGCTCCCGCTTCCTCGGCGTCACCGAGGACACGGGCCATTACCTCGCCGCAGTGGTGACCTCACTCGGCACCGAGCACCCGGCCCCCGACGACCAGACAGCCTGGGACTCGTTGGCGCGCCGCACGATCCAACACACCCACTCCGCACACGAGTTGATCCCGGGCCTGGGCCACCACCTCCACAAGGAGGGCGACCCGCGCACCCAGCGCCTCATGGACATCGCCCGCGAGGAGGGCCTCTTCGGCCCGCACCTCACCCTCTTCGAGGCCATCGGCCGCACCCACCCGGGCGTCCTCGGCCGCACGCTCCCCCTCAACGGCGCCGGGGTGTGCGGAGCCGCCCTCGCCGATCTGGGCCTCCCACTCCCCCTCCTGCGCGGCTTCGCCCTGCTCGCCCGCACCGCGGGCCTGATCGGGCAGCTGGCGGAGGAGATCCGCACGCCGGTCGCCCGGGACATCTTCGCCTCAGTGGAACAGCACAGCACTCCGATCCCACCAACTCCCTTGCCCTCCGCCTCCCCGCAGGAGTAGCCCGTGTCCATCGACGAGCACGACCTCACCCAACTGGCCGTCGGCCGCTGGTCCACCGCCGATTCCCCGCGCCTGGCCGAGCTGCTGACCTCCCTCGTCCGCCACCTCCACGCGTACGCCCGCGAGGTGAACCTGACGGAGGACGAGTGGGCGGCCGCGATCACCTGGCTCACGGAGGCCGGCCGGCTCAGCGACGACAAACGCCAGGAACTCGTGCTGGCCTCCGACGTGTTGGGACTGAGCATGCTCACCGTGGAGCTCGGCCACCGCTTCTCCGAGCGTGCCACGCCCGCCACGGTCCTCGGCCCGTTCCACATCGACGGCTCCCCCGACGTACCCCACGCCCACGACATGTCGGACGGCCTCCCCGGCACCCCGCTCTTCCTCACCGGTACGGTCACCGACACCGCGGGCAGGCCACTCCCCCACGTCGTCCTCGACGTATGGCAGGCCGACACCGACGGCGCGTACGAGTCCCAGGTCCCCGAGGTCGACGAGGCCCGGCTGCGCGCGAAGTACACCACCCGCGAGGACGGCACGTACTGCATCCGCACCGTCGCGCCCCTCGGCTACGCCATCCCCATGGACGGCCCGGTGGGCGAGCTCATCCACAGGACCCGGATCAGCCACTTCCGCCCGGCCCACGTGCACTTCCTCATCGACCACCCCGGCCACCGCAAACTGATCACCCATCTGTTCCGGGAGGGCAGCCAATACCTGGACAGCGACGTCGTGTTCGGCACGAAGGACCCCCTCATCGTCCCCTTCGCTGAACGCGACCCAGCCTCCGCCCCGCCGCCCGACGGCAGCAAGCTCACGGAGCCGTACCTTCAGGCCGAGTACACCTTCGTATTGGAGCCGGAGTAGCGCACAATCCAGCACCCGCCGCTCGCTCGGGACTGTGACGTGTGACTACGAATATCTCGTAGCCACACGTCACAGTTCCGCGGCCAGCACCGCCTGCGCCGCCTTGCGTGCGTGCAGCGCGGCGTCCGTGTCCCCCGCGAACGTCGCGAGGGCCATCGCCCCGTCGAACAGCACGGCCAACTGGGCGCCCACCGCGACCGAGTTGCGCACGCCGGCGTCCTCCGCCAGTTCGGTGAGGAGCGCGCGCAGGGCGATCTTGTGGGTCTGCACGGCGGTCACGACCATCGGCGCGGCCATCTGCTCAGCGGGGCACTGGTGGGCTGAGCCGCCGTCACGCTTCGCCGCTCGCGCGCCCGATCTGCCCGCGCAGCGCCGCCACGACGAAGCCCACCATGTTGGCGAGGATCAGCGCCGCGACGATCCCCCAGATGATCGGAAGCGACCGCGCGGGCCAGTCGTTGGCCGATTGCAGCCACAGGATCAGGATGGCGGTGACGCCGAGGGGGATGCCGTGCAGGCGCACCATTCTCCCGGCCGCTTCGTGGCGCCGGTTGCCGCGGGCGAACGCCGACCACAGCGCGCCGACCAGGGCGGCCGCTCCGAAAGACAGGAACGCGAGGGCGCCGCCGAGGCGGTCCGTCGGCCAGTCCAGCGGGCCCTCGGTGGTCTCCTGGTGCTCACCCTCGGTGTCGCGCAGGTCGACGACGTCGCCGCGCCAGATCAGTCCGACCACCTTGTCGCGCGGTTCGAGGCCCGATGCGACGGGGTTGTAGTTCCGGAAGTTCACATGCCATGGCTTGCCGGAGGGCAGCAGCAGGTCGGCCTCCGGCGACTTGTGCCTCGATCCGCGGTGCAGGTCCACGCTGCGTACGGTGAACTTCTGCTTCCACCGGCAGTCCGACACCTCGACCGGGGCCGAGGCGCACACCGGCGCCGCCCGGAACTCCCGCTCCCGTTCCTGCGCCGCGCGGAACTCGGGGATCATCGCCGCCCCGACGGCGAGCATCAGCACCGCGCACAGCAACCACATGACTGTCCGCGCGCCTCTGTCCCCTGCGCCTGCCACCCCGCCACCCGCCCTTCGCTACGCCGACCCGCGCGGCGGTCCGCGCGACATCCCACTCCCTCGGCCCGGATATGGGAACACATGGTGATTCGGGCGAACCTCGCAGGGTTCCGGTGGAACCCCACGCAGACTCTTGACACGTGCAAGCGCCGGTGATCGGTTGGGCGCACGCGCGGATCGAGGGAGAGCGATGAAGCTGTCGGAGCTGCAAGGGCCGTTGTCCGGACGGGCCGATGCCGGTCTCGAGGAAGTCGTCGACCGGCTGGACCGGCTGCTGTCCGCCGATCCCGACCTCTCGATCCAGGTCGCGGCGTACGTGGACGGGCAGCTCGCGCTCGACGCATACGGCGGGCCGCATCTGGGACGTGACTCGCTGATCGTGCCGTACTCGACGTCGAAGAACATCATCGGTGTCTCGGTCGGGCTCCTGGTCGAGCGCGGGCTGCTGGACCTCGACGCGACGGTGGCCTCGTACTGGCCCGAGTTCGGACAGGCCGGGAAGGATCGGGTCACCGTACGGCAGCTGCTCTCGCACCAGGCCGGGCTGCCGGAGGCTCAACCCGGGCTGGCCTGGGACGAGTTGCTCGACCATCACAAGGGTGCCGAGCGACTGGCCGCGACACGGCCGCTGTGGCATCCGGGGTCGGCCTTCGGCTACCACGGCCTGACGATCGGCAACTTGGCCGCCGAACTGGTCTTCCGGATCACCGGGCGCACGCTCCACGACTTCTACGAGGAGGAGATCCGCCGCCCGCTCGGTGCCGCGTTCTACCTCGGTCTCCCCGAGGGGCAGGGGCTCGAGGAGCGGCGCGTGGACGTTCTGCCGATGATCCCGCCGCTCGGCGAACACCCGAAGCCGCAGGGCCCGCCGCACGCGATGCAGCGGCTGACCTTCGGGCCCCGGCCCGGCGCGCCCGTCCATCTCGCCAACGACGAGCAGTCCTGGCGCTTCGGCCACCCCGCGGGCTCGGCGACGGCCGACGCCCTCGGCATCGCCACGCTGCTCGCGGCCGCGGTCACGGGTGTCGAGGGATCCGCGCCGCTGCTGAGCCCCGACACCGTCGCCACGGTCGGCCAACAGCAGGTACGCGGCTACGACGAGGTACTCGACCAGCACGACCGCGCACACGCCATCATCTTCCAGAAGCCGAGCAAGCAGCTGGCGTGGGGCGGCCCGCGCAGCATCGGCCACGACGGCGCGTGCGGCTCGCTGGGCTGCGTCGACCCGGACACGGGTGTGGCCTTCGGCTACACGATCGCTCGGGGCCCGTGGCCGGGCGGCGCGGATCCGCGGGCGGTCGAGGTGGCTCGGACGATCGGGGACCTGTTGGGGTGATCCGGCGCCGCTCGGTCGCCGACCAGGTGGCAGGCGCACACGTCTGCCACCGACGGCTACGCCGACGTCGCGACCCGGCTCACCGGCGGATTCGCGTCATCTCCGGGTCGAACAGCGGCTCCGCCGCCGTCGTCGCCGCCACTCGGTCGCCGAAGTAGCCGATCTCCACCCGTGTTCCGGGTTCCGCGTGCTCGGCCGGGAGCCAGGCGTAGGCGATCGGGCGGCCGAGGGTGTAGCCGTACGCGGCGCTGGTGACGTAGCCGCAGGGGTGGCCGTTCACGTGGACCGGTTCGTGGCCCATGACCACCGAGCGGTCGTCCTCGATCAGGAGGGCCGTGAGGCGGCGGTCCACCGTGTCCTTGGTGACGTCGACGATCGCGTCGCGGCCCACGTAGTCGCCCTTCTTTTTGCGGACGGCGAAGCCCACGCCGGCCTCGTAGGGGTTGTGCTCGCTGGTCATGTCGTGGCCCCAGGCGCGGTAACCCTTCTCCAGGCGCAGGGAGTTGAAGGCGCTGCGGCCCGCCGCGATCACGCCGTGCTCCTGTCCGGCCCGCCAGAGCGTGTCCCACAGGCGCAGGCCCAGATCGGCGGTGGTGTACAGCTCCCAGCCCAGTTCACCGACGTAGGACAGGCGCATCGCGGTCACCGGGACGTCCCCGATGAAGGCCTGCTTCGCCTTGAAGTAGCCGAAGTTCTCGTGCGAGAAGTCGGCGTCGGTGAGGGGCTGCACGAGGTCGCGGGCGCGCGGGCCCCATACCCCGATGCAGCAGGTACCGGCCGTGATGTCACGGACCTGCACGGTGCCGTCGGCGGGCAGGTGGCGGCGCAGCCAGGCGAGGTCGAGGTTGCTGTTGGCGCCGACCTGGAAGCGGTCATCGGCGAGCCGGGCGACGGTGAGGTCGCTCAGTACGCCGCCCGCCTCGTCGAGGAGCAGGGTGTACGTCACCGCGCCGACTGCCTTGTCCAGCTGGTTCGTTGAGAGGCCTTGCAGGAACGTCAGGGCGCCCGGGCCCGTGACCTCGAGGCGCTTGAGCGGGGTCATGTCGTACATCGCGACCCGCTCGCGGGTGGCCAGTGCCTCGGCGCCCGCGACGGGCGACCAGAAGCGGGAGGCCCACTCGTTCCGCTCGCTGATATGGGACACCTCGGGGAGATCGGCGTTGGCCTCGTACCAGTGCGGGCGCTCCCAGCCCGCGCCCTCAAGGAACACGGCGCCGAGCTCCTGCTGGCGTATGTGGAAGGGGCTCACGCGCAGCGGGCGGGGGCGGTTCGGCGGCTGGAGCGGGTGGACGATGTCGTAGACCTCGGAGAAGCTCTGGCAGCTGCGCTCGTGTACATAGTCGGGGGCGAGCTGCAGGTCCTCGAAGCGGTTGATGTCGCAGCCGTGGACGTCGATGCCGGGGCGGCCCTCGACCATCCACTTCGCGACAGCCCTGGCGACGCCCGCCGAGTGGGTCACCCACACCGCTTCGGCCAGCCAGAAGCCGGACACCGTCGGGGACTCGCCGATCAGGGGCATGCCGTCGACGGTGAACGAGAACAGGCCGTTGAAGCCGTCGGCGATGTCCGCGTCGTTCAGCGCGGGCAGCAACCTGCGGGTGTCGGCCCAGGCGCCCTCGAAGTCGGCCTTCGTGAAAGCCAGCTTCGAGGGCTGGTCCGGGCTGTCCGCGGGATGGGCGACGTCGTCGGGCGACAGGGGCATGGGGCGATGGGCGTAGGAGCCGATACCGATCCGGTCGACGAGTTCGCGGTAGTAGAGGCCGGCGTCCTGGTTGCGCAGGATGGGCAGGTTCGCCTCGTCCAACTGGCTGTTGCGGCCCTTGAGTTCGGTGACCGGTGTGGTGGTGGCGTACTGGTGCCCCATGGGGACGAGCGGCACGTCCTGGCCCACCATGCGGCCGATGCGTGGGCCCCAGAACCCCGCGCAGGAGACGACGATGTCCGCGGGGAAGGTGCCTCGGTCGGTGACGACGGCATTGACGGCTCCGCCGGATGTCTCGATGTCGGTGACGGTGTGGTGGCCGAGGAAGGTGGCACCGCGGGCGAGGGCGCGGCGGGCCTGAGCCTCACCGATCCGCAACGCCTTGGCGAGGCCGTCGCTGGGGATGTGGTAGCCGCCGAGGATGGCGCCGGGGTCGAGCAGCGGGTGGAGTTTGGCGGACTCGTCCGGGTCGAGGAGGTGGCTCTCGACGCCCCAGGAGGTGAGCCAGCCGTGGCGGCGCTCAAGTTCCGCCAGGCGCTCCGGAGTTGTGGCGATCTCCAGGCCGCCGACCTGCCGGTAGCACCAGTCGCCGTCGAGGTCGAGGGCGCTCGCCTTCTCGACGGTGTAGCGGGCGAACTCGGTCATGGTCTTGGAGGGGCTGGTCTGGAAGACCAGGCCGGGGGCGTGCGAGCTGGAACCGCCGGTCGCGAAGAGGGGGCCCTGTTCGAGGACGGTGACGTCCGTCCAGCCGAGTGCGGTGAGTTCGTCGCTGAGGGAGCAGCCGACGATGCCGGCTCCGATGATGACCACCTTGGGCTGCGAAGACTGCGAGTTCATGGTGGGTCCTCCGGGAGTTCAAGGGTGCGCGAGGGTGCTGTGGGAGGCGGCGGGGGTGGTGTCGTCAGAGGCGGACGACCGAGCGCAGCACCTCGCCGCGGCTCATCCGGTCGAAGGCGCCCTGCACATCGGTGAGGTCAATCGTCTCGCTCACGAATCGACAGGCCAGACAACTGCCGCACACCGCCCGCCAGTTGAGGATGACGAAGTCTCCCTCGGCGACGTCCGTCACATCGGGGCCCGGATCGGGCACGGTCACGGTCTCCAGGGTCGCCGGTGCGCCGGGGGCTCGGGCGACGACGGCCTTGACCTGATGGGGCATGGGGATCCTCCGAGCAGCGGCCCGTCGTTGGGGCTTGTGGCGTTCGGGAGAAGTGTCGGCCGCCCGCTTCGGCGGTAACGGCCGCGCGTTCACGTGGAATTGACACGACAGTTGAGCGTGATTGATATACCAGCGATCGGCACACTAGAACCGCTGCGTGGCGGGCGTCAATGGGCCCCGCGTTCCCCGGAGTTGAGGGGCAGCCGACAGCGTCAGATGATCGAGCGGATCGCGCGCTCGAAGTTCTCCACGTGCTCGGCGGCCACGGTCGAAGCCTTGGCCTCGTCGCCGTCGATGACGGCTCGCAGCAACTGCCCGTGTTCGTGGACGTGTTGCTCGAGTCCGGCCAGGCGGTCGATGAACAGGCACCAGATCCGGGTGGCGAGGTTGTCGTAGTTGACCAGCGTGGCTTCGAGATACGGGTTGTACGTGACCGCGTAGACGGCGCGATGCACCGCCATGTCGAGGCGGAGCAGGCCGATCTCGCCGTGTTCCGGCGCTCCCTGCGACTCCTCCTCCACGCGGATGAGCAGCTCGCGCAGCCGCTCCCGGTCCGCCGCGGTGGCCCGCTTGCTGGCGCGCGCGGCGGCGAGGGGTTCGAGCTCCTGGCGCACTTCGGAGATGTGGCCGAGGTCCGCGATCTGTACTTCGGTGGCGAAGGTGCCGCGCCGGGGGAAGGCGACGATGAGCCGCTCGATCTCCAGGCGCTTGAGGGCCTCGCGTACCGGGGTGCGGCCGAGGCCGAGGTCTGCGGCGAGACGCGCGTCGTGGACGGGTTCGCCGGGACGGATCTGCAGGGTGACGAGCCGGTCCGTGATCTCCTGGTACGCCTGGTCGGCCAGTGTCGCGCCGTGCGACTGGCCCCCGGCGGCAGGCACAGATGCCATCTCGCCCCTCCCCTGACGTGTCCGCGATGAGACCTCACCGTACCGCATCCCTGCATTGATATATCAGGGGTGCGGAGCGGCGGGAGAGGCGAAGGCATGGTGGCGGGCCCGTTCAGACGACGGCGGGCGCGACCCTTACCGTGGCGGGGATCAGGGTGCGGCGCAGGCGGTTGAAGATCTTGGAGCGGTTCATGGCGAGGACCGCGGTGGGCGCCCCGTCCTCCTTATAGAGGGCCGCGAAGGACCGGCTCTCGTAGGAGCCCTCCACGAGTTCGACCACGGCGCCGGGACCGACGCAGCCCGCGAGCTGGATGCGGACGTCGTACTGGTCGGACCAGAAGGACGGCGGGGTGGCCCGCGGGGTCGCGGACTCGCCGGTGAGCAGCGTGCGGGCCGCGGTGGCGGCCGACTCCGCGGCGTTCGACCAGTGCTCGATGCGGGCGTGCCGACCGGTGAAGGGGTGCGGGCGACGGGCCACATCCCCGACGGCGACGACGTTGGGGACGCTGGAGGCACCGCCCGCGTCGCACACCACGCCGTTGTCCACCCACACACCGGAGTCGGCGAGCCAGTCGTCGACCGGCCGGGCGCCCACCCCGACGAGCACGATGTCCGCGGGCAGCAGCCGCCCGTCCGTGAGCCGCACCCCGGTGACCCGGCCGCCGCCGCTCTCCAGTTCCGCCACTCCGGTGCCGCACAGCAGGCGTACGCCGTGGTCGGTATGGAGGGAGGCGCAGACGCGGCCCATCTCGGCACCCAACTGGCGTTCCAGCGGGGTGTCGAGCGCCTCGACCACAGTGACGTCGAGGCCCAAGTAGTGGGCGGTGGCGGCGACTTCGGCCCCGATGAACCCGGCGCCGATGACCACCATCCGGGGCGCCCCGCCCAACAGTTCGGCGCGCAGACTCCGGGCGTCATCCAGCGTGCGCAGGGTGTGGACACCGGCGAGGCCGTCCGTACCGGGGAGGCGGCGGGCGGTCGAGCCGGTGGCGACCACAACGCCGTCGGTGTCGATCCTGCGCCCGTTGGCGAGGATGACCGATGTGGCGGAGCAGTCCAGATGAACGGCGCGTTCGCCCAACTCCCAGTGGATGCCCAGCTGTTCGTACTCCTCGGCGTCACCGAGTTCGAGGGCGCCGGCCGTGACATCGCCCTTGAGGTAGGCCTTGGACAGCGGCGGGCGGTCGTAGGGGCGGTGCTGTTCCTCTCCTACGACGGTGATCTCTCCGTCGTATCCCTCGGAGCGCAGCGACCGGACGGCGCCGAGGCCGGCGAGCGAGGCTCCGACGACAGTGATGTGCTTCATGCGGGCTCCCCAACGGTGACGTGAAGCAGGACCTGACCGTCCTGGACGGTGACGTGGTGGGTGCGGACGGGCGTCTTCGCGGGCGGGCAGGTCGGGCGGCCGTCGCGCAGGTCGAACGACGCCTCGTGCAGGGGGCATTCGACGAAGCAGCCCTCCAGGAAGCCGTCGGCGAGCGAGGCGTCCTGGTGGGTGCAGGTGTCGTCGATGGCGTACACCGTGCCGTCCGCGTTGAAGACGGCGACGGGGGCCGGCACTCCCTCGGTCACGCGGATGGACTCACCAGGGGGCAGATCTTCGATGCGGCACACCGGGATCATGGGGAACCTCCAGGAAACAAATGGACGGTCAATGGGCGCGCTGCGTGCCGAGCCGGGCCTGGAGCCAGGCGTGGAACTCGCCGATGTGGTGTTCGCTGGGGACGAGGACGCCGCCCTTGACGTAGGCGCGCGAGCTCATCGCGGGCTGGGTGCGCTCGCAGGCGTCGAAGTCCTGCTGGTTGACGCGGTGGAACAGTTCGACGGAGCGCGCTATGTCCTTACTGTCCCCGCCGCTGTCCACGACGTGCGGCAGATAGAGCCAGTCGCACTCGACGATCGTGCGGTCGTGGGAGATCGGGTACATCCGGTGGATGATCACGTGGTCCGGGACCAGGTTGATGAACACCTGGGGCCGGACGGTGATCGCGTAGTAGCGCCGGTCCTGCTCGTCGGCGACCGAGGGGATGCGGTCGAGTCCCTCGGATCCGTCGACGGTGAAGCCCCTGGCCTCGTCGGCGAACTCGGCGCCGTGGCCGACGAAGTACTGGGCCGCCAGTCCGTCCTTGAACTCCGGGAGCACCTCGGTGAGTTCGGGATGAATGGTGGCGCAGTGGTAGCACTCCATGAAGTTCTCGATGATGAGTTTCCAGTTGGCCCGGACGTCGTACGTGATGCGCTTGCCGAGGTCGAGGTCCTCGATCGCGTAGTTCTCGATGGCGTCGGCGCCGCCGAGGCGTGAGCTGACCGCGCCGATCACCTCGTCCTCGAAGGAGGGCGGCTGCTCGGCCAGGCACACCCACACGTATCCGAGCCACTCCCTGACGTGCACGGTGACCAGGCCGTATGCGGTGCGGTCGATGTCCGGCATCGACGTCAGGTTGGGTGCGGCGATCAGCTTGCCGTCGAGGCCGTAGGTCCAGGCATGGTACGGGCACTGGAAGTTCCGCCTGACCTCACCGGACTCCTCGGTGCACAGCTTGGCGCCGCGGTGCCGGCAGATGTTGAGGAACGCGCGGACGGAGCCGTCGCGGGAGCGTGAGACGAGGACGCTCTCCCGGCCCACTTGGTAGGTGCGGAAGCTTCCCGGCTTGGTGAGGTCGGAGGCCCGGCTCACACAGAACCACATGGACTCGAAGATGTGCTCCTGCTCCTGCGCGAAGATCTGCGGGTCGGTGTAGTAGTCGCCGGGAAGCGTGGAGATCAGGCTCGGGGGCAGGCTCGTGATGCTCATCAGATGTCACCTCGGTAGATGTCGTACGGACATGCGGCAGGTGCCGAAGCGAAGCGAGTCGTGTGTGGTGTGTGGTGTGGGCCCAGAGGGCCCGGCGCTCAGAGGGCTCCCGCGCTCACAGCGTCACCACTGAGCGCAGTACGTCTCCGCGGCGCATGGCGTCGAACGCGGACTCCACCTCGTCGAGGCCGATCTCCTCGCTGACGAACGCGCCGAGGTCGAAGCGGCCCTGGAGGTAGAGGTCGATGAGGGCGGGGAAGTCGCGGGAGGGCAGGCAGTCCCCGTACCAGGAGGACTTGAGGGCGCCGCCGCGGCCGAAGACGTCGGCGAGCGGCAGTTCCAGCTTCATCTCGGGGGTAGGGACGCCCACAAGGACCACGGTGCCCGCCAAGTCGCGTGCGTAGAAGGCCTGTTGGTAGGTCTCGGGGCGGCCCACCGCCTCCACGACGACGTCCGCGCCGAAGCCGCCGGTGAGGGAGCGCACCGCCTCGACGGGGTCGGTCCTGGAGGAGTCGACGGTGTCGGTGGCGCCGAACCGCTCGGCCTTCGCCAGCTTTCGCTCGTCGATGTCCACGGCGATGATGCGGGCGGCCCCTGCGACCTTCGCCCCGGCGATCGCCGCGATGCCGACGCCCCCACAGCCGATGACGGCCACCGAGTCGCCCCTGCCGACGCCTCCGGTGTTGACCGCGGCCCCGAAGCCCGCCATGACGCCGCAGCCGAGCAGGCCCGCCGCGGCGGCCGGTGCGGCCCGGTCGACCTTGGTGCACTGCCCGGCGGCGACGAGCGTCTTCTCGGCGAACGCGCCGATGCCGAGGGCCGGCGAGAGCGCCGTGCCGTCGAGGAGGGTCATGGGCTGCGTGGCATTGCGCGTGGCGAAGCAGTACCAGGGCCGGCCGCGTCGACAGGCCCGGCAACTGCCGCACACGGCACGCCAGTTGAGGATCACGAAGTCGCCGGGCGCCACGTCGGTGACCCCGTCGCCGACGGACTCGACGACGCCTGCGGCCTCGTGACCGAGCAGGAACGGGAACTCGTCGCCGATCCCGCCCTCCCGGTAGTGCAGATCGGTGTGGCAGACGCCGCAGGCCCGCACCTGCACCAGCGCCTCCCCCGGCCCGGGCTCCGGGACCAGGATCGTTTCCACGGAGACGGGGGCGCCCTGCTTGCGGGCGACCACTGCGCGTACCTCGTGAGTCACGGTTGAGCTCCTTGGGGTCTGTCGAGGGAGGCAGATGAGCCGTAGGGGCTGTGGAGGAGCTGTTCAGGAGAGCCGAACTCTGTTGCGCATGAAGAACCTTGACGCGTTCTACGCAACGCCCAAACTGTCGTCTCCGTCGACGGCGTGTGTCAAGGGGCATCTGAGATCTGTCGCGCGACACCTCAAATCCGCACGTCGGGGCGCCAGTTGGCGCGGCCGCGTGCGAGTCGACCCCGGTGCGCAGCGCGGACGTCGAGGCGCCATGCGCGGCGCATGACTTCCGCCGTCCCGGGTAGCCGCACTGGCTAGACGGGCTTTGTATGCCCTAATTCAGGAGGCACCACTTATAGGAGACGAGCGTGAAGATGGGGCCGAAGATCCGCTTCCGCATCGCCCTGCCGCCCGCCCGCGGACAGCGCCTATAGTCGCGCCATGAGAAAGCATGACGCAGACAGTGAGACATCGGGCTCGCCGGGCACAGGAGTGCAGTCCGTCGACCGTGCCGTGAGCGTTCTGGAGATTCTCGCGCGGCGCGGGGAAGCAGGCGTCAGTGAGATCGCCGCGGAAATCGACGTGCACAAGTCGACGGCCTTCCGTCTGCTGGGCGCGCTGGAGGCGCGCGACTTGGTCGAGCAGTCGGGCGACCGGGGAAAGTACCGGATCGGTTTCGGCATCGTACGCCTGGCCAGCTCGGTCACCGACAATTTCGATGTGACGCAGCAGGCCCGCCCGTTCTGCGAGCAGCTCGCGGAGGAATTCGGCGAGGCGGTCAACATCGCCATTCTGCAGGAACATTACGCGGTGAACGTCCTCCAGGTGCGCGGCCCGATGGCGGTCAGCACGCACAATTGGGTCGGCCAGCTCACCCCGATGCATGCCACATCCAGTGGAAAAATATTGCTCGCTCATGTACCGGAGCGGGAGCGCGCGGAAATGCTCGCGGCGTCCCATATGAAAAAGATGACACCGCACACCCTGACCGCCAAGGGAAAGCTCGAGAGGGATCTCGCGCAGACGCTTGAGCGCGGATATGCGGTGACGCTCGAGGAATTGGAGCTAGGGCTGCACGGAATGGCCGCACCCATCAGAAATGCCCAGGGCGAGGTCATCGCCGCGATCAGTGCCTCGGGTCCCGCCTACCGGTTCTCCGAGGAGCGGATGCACGAGCTCTCCCCCACGCTGCTGCGCAGCGCGCAGGACATCAGCCGCAAGATGGGCTACCTCGACTGACCGGGGCCGTCCCCCTCGACCGGTTCCATCCGGATGATCACGGCCTTGGACGTGGGGGTGTTGCTCTTCTCGGCGACACTGTCCAGCGGGACGAGGACGTTGGTCTCCGGGTAGTAGGCGGCAGCGGAGCCCCGGGGCGTCGGGTAGCCGACGACGCGGAAAGCGGGCGCCGTACGCTCGCTGCCATCGGTCCACACGCTGATCAGGTCGACCAAAGTCCCCTCCGCGATGCCGAGTTCGGCGAGGTCCTCCGCATTGGCCAGGACGACGCGCCGCGCGCCCTTGACGCCGCGGTACCGGTCGTCCATCGCGTACGGGATGGTGTTCCACTGGTCGTGCGAGCGCAGCGTCTGCAGGATCAGGTGGCCGGGCGGTGCGGTGAGCCCGGTGAAGGTGTTCGCGGTGAAGACGGCGGTGCCGCTCGCCGTCTGGAAGACGCGCTTGTTGACGGGGTTGGGCAGGTTGAAGCCGCCCGGTTCCCGCACGCGCCGGTTGAAGTCGTCGAATCCCGGCACCACGTTCGCGATGTGCTCGCGAACGGTGTCGTAGTCGTTCTCGAATTCCTGCCAGGTGATCCCGTGCCGCTCGCCGAGGGTCCTGCGGGCGAGCCTGCTGATGATGGACACCTCACTGAGCAGCGCGGGTGAGGCGGGCGCGAGCCGGCCGCGGGTGGCGTGCACATCGCTCATCGAGTCCTCGACCGTCATGAACTGCTCACCGCCCGACTGAATGTCGCGGTCGCTGCGCCCCAGCGTGGGAAGAATCAGCGCGGTGCGGCCGCACACGGCGTGCGAGCGATTCAGTTTGGTCGAGATGTGGGCCGTCAACCGGCAATTGCGCAGGGCGCGTTCGGTCACGTCGCTGTCGGGCGTGGCGCGGACGAAATTGCCCGCCACCCCCACGAACACCTGGGCCCGCCCGTCGCGCATGGCCCGGATCGCGTCGACCGCGTCGGCGCCGTGCCGGGTGGGCGGGGCGAAGTCGAATTCCTTCTCCAGGGCGTCGAGGAACGACTGCGGCATGCGCTCCCACACGCCCATGGTGCGGTCGCCCTGCACATTGCTGTGGCCGCGCACCGGGCAGACGCCGGCGCCAGGCCTGCCGATGTTTCCGCGCAGCAGAAGGAAATTGACGACTTCGCGGATGGTGGGGACGCCGTGCTTGTGCTGGGTCAGCCCCATGGCCCAGCACACGATGACGTTCTTGGCGCCGAGCACCCGCTGGTGGACCTCTTCGATCTCCTCGCGCGTGAGTCCCGTGGCCTTGAGGACCTCCGCCCAGTCGAGTCCGCGGATGTTGTCGGTGAAGACTTCGTAGCCCGAGGTGTGGGCGTCGATGAACTCGCGGTCGAGGACCGTGCCGGGTGCCTTGTCCTCGGTCTCCAGGAGCAGCAGGTTCAGCGCCTGGAACAGGGCGAGGTCGCCGCCGGGCCGGATCTGCAGGAACTGGTCGGCGATCTCGGTGCCCCGGCCGATGACACCCCGCGCCTTCTGCGGGTGCTTGAAGCGCAGCAGCCCCGCCTCGGGCAGCGGGTTGACCGCGACGATCTTCCCGCCGCGCCGCTTGGTCTCCTCGAGAGCGGTGAGCATCCGGGGATGGTTGGTGCCCGGGTTCTGGCCGACGACGAAGACCAGGTCGCTGTTGTGCAGGTCGTCGAGGCTGACGCTGCCCTTCCCGATGCCCAGCGTCTCGTTGAGGGCCGAGCCGCTGGACTCGTGGCACAGGTTGGAGCAGTCGGGCAGGTTGTTGGTGCCGAAGGCCCGCGCGAACAGCTGGAGCAGGAACGCGGGCTCGTTGGCAAGCCGGCCCGAGGTGTAGAACAGCGCCTCGTCGGGGCTGTCCAGGTCATTGAGCTCGTCGGCGAGCAGGCCGAGCGCGCCGTCCCAGCCGATCGGCTCGTAGTGGTCGCTGTCCGGGTACTTGACCATGGGCTCGGTCAGCCGGCCCTGCTGGTTGAGCCAGTAGTCGGAGCTCTTCGCCAGCTCGCTGACCGGGTGCTCGGCGAAGAACTCGCGGGTGACGCGGCGGGTGGTGGCCTCGTCGGCGATGTGCTTGGCGCCGTTCTCGCAGTACTCGTTGCGGTGCCGCTTGTCCGGTGCGCCCTCGGGCCAGGCACAGCCGGGGCAGTCGATGCCGCCGTCCTGGTTGATGTTGAGCAGGGTCAGGGCGGTGCGCTTGGGCGAGGTCTGGCTCAGCGCGTACTGGAGCGCGTGGGCCACGGCGGGCGCCCCGGTGGCCCAGGTCTTGGGCTTGCTCAGGGAAAGATCCTCTTCAGGCTCTTCGATCGCGCGCACGCCCATCACCTCTACGTTTCCGACTCACCGGGAGACGGCACGCCCCCGCCGCCCAGCATTCGTCCGCGCTCGGCCCACGGTCAAAGCGGAAAGTCCGATCGTTGATAGGCAGCTACGATCACGGGCGGACGTAAACCACCGAAGTCGGCCGGGAAGGGGGTGGGACGGTGCTCCTGCGCCAGCTCGAATACCTCGTCGCGCTCACCGGCACCGGCCACTTCGCCAAGGCCGCCGAGCAGTGCTTCGTGTCGCAGCCGACGCTGTCCGAGGGCATCCGCAAGCTGGAGACGGAACTCGGGGTGCCGCTGGTGCGGCGCGGCCGACGCTTCGAGGGTCTGACGGCGGAGGGCGAGCAGGTCGTGCTGTGGGCCCGCCGGATGCTCGCGGACCGGGACGCCATGGAGTCGGGGCTCGCGGCGCTGCGCGAAGGGCTGAGCGGTGAGCTGCGGCTCGGCGCCGTGCCCACGGCGGTCGGCGCGGTCGCCCTGCTCACGCAGCCGTTCTGCGCGGCCAACCCGCACACCACGGTGAACGTCCAGGCCGACCTCCAGGGTGACGACATCGTGCGCCGGCTGCGCGCCTTCGAGCTGCACGGCGCGGTCTCGTACCACAGCAGGAACCTGGATCTGCCGTTCGTGCCGCTGTACCGGGAGCGCTATGTCGTGCTCACCCAGGAGGACCCGGACCGCTCGGCGCAGGAGATCAGCTGGGCCCAGGCGGCCGCGCTGCCGCTGTGTCTGCTGCATCCGCGGATGCTGGGGCGCCGGGTCCTGGACGACGTGTTCGCGGAGCTGTCCCTGTCGGTGGCGCCGCGCGTGGAGACGGACTCCATCGCCTCGCTGATCGCGCATGTGCGCACCGGCCAGTGGTCGAGCATCATCCCGCACACGTGGCTGCACGTCTTCGGGATCCCCGCCGGGATGGAGGCCGTGCCGCTGCACGGTCCGCGGCGCAGCGCGCGGATCGGCCTGCTGCTGCCGCCGCGCGATCCGCTGTCGGTGATGGAGCAGGCGCTCGCGGACCTGGCCCGCGCCTCGCGGATGCACACCGTTCTGGACGTGCTGCCGGGCTGAGTTCCCGCCGCAACTCGCCGCTTCGGCGCGGCGGTTACGGGCTTGTTTTCCTCCTTCGGACACCATTGACGCGCCCCTGAGGCGCTGGCTACGGTGACGACGACCCGCCACTGATATATCAGAGCGTCAACAGTCGGTTTTCAAGGAGTCCTCATGACCCCCGACGCACACGACCTCCCCGACCACCCCGACTTCCTGTGGCGCAACGCCGACCCGAAGAAGTCCTACGACGTCGTGATCGTGGGCGGCGGCGGACACGGCCTGGCGACGGCGTACTACCTCGCCAAGAACCACGGCATCACGAACATCGCCGTCCTGGAGAAGGGGTGGCTGGCCGGCGGCAACATGGCCCGCAACACCACCATCATCCGCTCCAACTATCTGTGGGACGAGAGCTCGGGCATCTACGAGAGCTCGCTCAAGCTGTGGGAGACGCTGGAGCAGGACCTCGACTACCCGATCCTGTTCAGCCAGCGCGGCGTCCTCAACCTCGCGCACAACCTCCAGGACGTCCGCGACAGCAAGCGCCGGGTGTACGCGAACCAGCTCAACGGCATCGACGCCGAGTGGCTGGAGCCGGACGAGGTCGCCAAGGTGTGTCCGATCGTCAACACCAGCCCGGACGTGCGCTATCCGGTGCACGGCGCCACGTACCAGCCGCGCGCCGGCATCGCCAAGCACGACTACGTGGCGTGGGGATTCGCCCGCCGCTGCGACGCCTACGGCATCGACCTCATCCAGAACTGCGAGGTCACCGGCATCGATGTGAGCGGGGGCCGGGTCACCGGGGTGCGGACCACCCGGGGGCGGATCGCCGCGGGGAAGGTCGCGCTCGCGGCGGCCGGGCACACCTCCGTCCTCGCGCAGATGGTCGGCCTGCGGCTGCCGTTGCAGAGCCACCCACTGCAGGCGCTGGTGTCGGAGCTGTTGGAGCCCGTGCACCCGACCGTCGTGATGTCCAACGCGGTGCATGTGTACGTGTCCCAGGCGCACAAGGGCGAACTCGTCATGGGCGCGGGCATCGACAGCTACAACGGGTACGGGCAGCGCGGCGCCTTCCACATCATCGAGCGGCAGATGGCCGCCGCCCTGGAGCTGTTCCCGGTGTTCGCGCGCGCCCACATGCTGCGTACCTGGGGCGGCATCGTCGACACCACCCCGGACGCCTCCCCCATCGTCGGGCTCACCCCGGTCGAGGACCTGTACCTCAACTGCGGCTGGGGAACCGGCGGTTTCAAGGCGACGCCGGGTGTCGGCTGGGCGTACGCGCACACCATCGCGACCGGTGAACCCCATGACACCAACGCGCCGTTCACCCTCGACCGGTTCACGACCGGCGCCCTCGTCGACGAGCACGGCGCCGCCGCCGTCGCGCACTGAACACCCGCCTAGGGACCTTCTGAGGAGACCGTGAGATGCAGTTGATTCCCTGCCCCTGGTGCGGGCCGCGCGAGGAGACCGAGTTCCACTACGGCGGCCAGGCGCACGTCGAGCACCCCGCGGACCCGCATGCGCTCGACGACGAGCAGTGGGCCCAGTACGTCTTCTTCCGCGACAACCCCAAGGGCCCCTTCGCCGAGCGGTGGGCGCACACGGCGGGCTGTCGCCGCTGGTTCAACGCCGTGCGCGACACCGTGAGTTACGAGTTCCTGACCGTGTACCCCGTGGGGCCCCCGAACCCGCTCGGCACCGGCACGCGAGAGCGCCAGGAGGCGACCGCATGAGCACTCCCTTCCGTACCTCCTCCGCCGCGTACGGGCGCATCGACCGCTCCACCACGCTGGACTTCGTCTTCGACGGGACGCCGTACACGGGGCACCCCGGTGACACCCTCGCCTCCGCGCTGCTGGCGAACGGCGTGCACCGGGTGGCGACGAGCATCAAGTACGGCCGCCCGCGCGGCATCCTGGCCGCCGGTGTCGAGGAGCCCAACGCGCTCGTGCAGATCGAGGCGCCGTTCCCCGAGCCGATGCTCACCGCCACCACGGTCGAGCTCTACGACGGTCTGGTGGCGCGCGGCCTCGGCGGCCAGGGGCGGCTCGCCGGCGAACCCGATCCCGCCCGCTACGACGCGCAGCACCTGCACGCCGAGCTGCTGATCGTCGGCGCGGGCCCTGCCGGTCTCGCGGCCGCGCTCGCCGCGTCCGACGCAGGGGTCCGGGTCGTCCTCGTCGACAGCGCACCGGAGTTGGGAGGCAGCCTGCTCGGCACGCGGGAGACCGTCGACGGCCGGCCCGCGCAGGAGTGGGTGGACTCGGTGACGCGGCGGCTCGCGGCGTCCGGGAACGTGACCGTCCTGACCCGCACCACCGCCTTCGGCCACTACGACGACAACCTCGTCCTCGCCCTGGAGAAGCGCACCGACCACCTCGGCGCCGCCGCCCCGAGCCACGTGTCCCGGCAGCGGGTGTGGCGCATCCGTGCCGAGCAGGTTGTGCACGCGACCGGCGCCACCGAGCGGCCGATCGTCTTCGACGACAACGACCGCCCCGGCATCATGTTCGCTTCCGCGGCCCGTACGTACCTGGGCCGGTACGGCGTCCTCGTCGGCCGCCGGGCCGCCGTCTTCACGACGAACGACTCCGCGTACGACGCGGTGCTCGAACTCGCCGACGCGGGAGTGGAGTTCGCCGCCGTGGTCGACCCGCGGCCGACCGTCCCCGCGCGGCTCGCCGGGGCGCTGGCCGAGCGTGGCATCCCGCTGCACCGCGACCATGTCGTCACCGGGACCAGCGGCGGCGAGCGTCTCTCCCGTGTGCACATCGCCCAGCGTTCGGCGGACGACGCCCGGCGGCACGGCGTCGACTGCGACGTGCTGCTCGTCTCCGGCGGCTGGAACCCGGCCGTGGCCCTGTTCAGCCAGGCGCGCGGGAAGCTGCGCTACGACGCGGAGCTCGCCACGTTCGTGCCCACCGAGGCGCTCCCGACCGTACGGACGGCGGGCGCCGCGGACGGTCTGCGCACGCTCGGGGAGTGTCTCGGCAGCGGCATCGCCGCGACGGCCACGGCGCTGGAGGCGCTCGGCGTCGCGGTCGCGCCGTTCGGCGTTCCGGCGGCGGCCACGGAACAGCCATCCGCCAGCGCGGTGTTGTGGCGCGTGCCCAGCCCGCAGGACGGCGCGGAGGGTACGGCGCAGTTCGTCGATCTGCAACGCGACGCGCTCGCCAGCGACGTGTTCCGGGCCACCCGCGCCGGGCTCCGCTCCGTCGAGCACGTGAAGCGCTACACCACCATCGGCACCGCCCACGACCAGGGGCGTACGTCCGGGATCCTCACCTCGGGCATCGTCGCCGAGGCGCTCGGCGAGGAGGTGGCGGATCTCGGCACCACCAGCTTCCGGCCGCCCGTGCAGCCCATCGCGTTCGCCGCCTTCGCGGGCCGCAACCGGGGCGAGCTGTTCGACCCGGTGCGGGTGACCGCGCTGCACGCCTGGCACGAGCGGCACGGCGCGCTGTTCGAGGACGTCGGCCAGTGGAAGCGGCCCTGCTACTACCCGCTGCCCGGCGAGACGATGGACGACGCGGTGCAGCGCGAGTGCCACGCGGCGCGCAACGGCGTTGCCATGATGGACGGTTCGACGCTCGGCAAGATCAGCGTGCAGGGCCCGGACGCGGGCGAGCTGCTCAACCGGCTCTACACGAACATGATGGCCACACTGAAGCCCGGCCGGATCCGCTACGGGGTCATGTGCGGCGTCGACGGGATGACCATCGACGACGGCACGGTCATCCGCGTCTCGGAGAACGAGTTCCTCGTCACGACCACAACGGGCAACGCCGCCAAGGTCCTTGAGTGGATGGAGGAGTGGCTCCAGACGGAGTGGCCCGACCTGCGCGTCCACCTCACGTCCGTGACCGAGCACTGGGCGACGGTCCCGCTCGTGGGCCCGCGCTCCCGGGAGGTGCTCGCCGCGGTCGTCGGCGACGGCCTGGACGTCTCCAACGAGGCGTTCCCGTTCATGAGTTGGCGGGACACGGTGATCGCGGGCGTCGACGCCCGACTGTGCCGCATCAGCTTCTCCGGCGAGCTCGCGTACGAGGTCAATGTGCCGGCCTGGTACGCCACCACGGTCTGGCAGGCGCTGTACGACGCCGGGCAGCCGCTGGGCCTCACCCCGTACGGCACCGAGACCATGCACGTGCTGCGCGCCGAGAAGGCGTACCCGATCATCGGGCAGGACACCGACGGCACGGTCACCCCGCAGGACCTCGGCATGAACTGGGTGATCTCCAAGAAGAAGCCGGACTTCGTCGGCAAGCGCTCCTTCGCCCGGCCCGAGAACCAGCGCCCCGACCGCAAGCGGCTGGTCGCGCTGCTGCCCACCGACGAGCGCACCCTGCTGCCGGAAGGCGCGCAGATCATCGCCACCGAGGCGGTCCCCGCACCGCCGGTCCCGATGCTCGGCCATGTCACCTCCAGCTACCGCAGCGACGCCCTGCAACGCACCTTCGCCCTGGCGCTCGTGCGCTCCGGCGCCGCCCTCGTCGGCGAGACCCTCTACGTCCCGCTCGACGGCGCCACCGTGCCGGTGACCGTCGCCGAACCCGTCCTCTTCGACAAGGAAGGAGCCCGCCGTGACGGCTGACGCCCCCGCCCCCACGCCCGCGCACACCCCCGCACGCATCAGCCCGCTCGCCGACTGGGCCCCGCGGCTCCCCTCCGGCCTGACCGCCCGCGAACTCCCGTACCTGACCCAACTGACGCTCCGGGTGACACCGGGCAGCGCGGCGGCCACCATCATCGAGAGGTACCTCGGGTACACGCTGCCCGACGCCTGCCGCGCCCAACTGGACACCGAGGTCAAGGCGCTCTGGCTCGGCCCCGACGAATGGCTCCTGGTCGCACCCGCAGGTCGCGCCGAGGAGCTGACAGCCGGGCTGCGGTCGGCGATCGGCGAGGAGTTCGCCACCGTCACCGACACCTCCGCGCAGCGCACCGTCCTCGCCCTCGCGGGCCCCTTGCTGCCGGAGGTCCTGTCGCAGGGCTGCGCCCTGGATCTCGCGCCGGGCAAGGCCGACGCGGGCGCCTGCCACACCACGCTGCTCGCGCAGGCCGGTGTCACGCTCGTGGTGCGCGAAGCGGGCCCGCGGGCGGTCTGGCTGCTCGTCCGGTCGTCCTTCGCCGGGTACCTCGCGGCGTGGCTGGCCGACGCCTGCACCGAGTACGCCGTCGAATGCTGAGGAGACACCTGCCGTGACCACCACACGCAGCGCACGCACCGACAGCGATCAGTACATCCTGACCCTCAACTGCCCGGCCCGCCCCGGCATCGTGCACGCCGTCACCGCGTTCCTGGTCGGCGAGGGCTGCGACATCACCGAGCACCAGCAGTTCGACGACACCGACAACGACACCGTCTTCCTGCGGACGAGTTTCAACGCGCCCGCCGGGACAGGACCGGCCCACCTGGAGGAGCGCTTCGCCGCCACGGCCGAGACGTACGCGATGGACTGGCGGCTGCGCGACGCGGCGGCCACACCCCGGGTGCTCGTCATGGTGTCGAAGTTCGACCACTGCCTTGCCGACCTGCTGTACCGGTGGCGCAGCGGCACCCTCGACGGGGACATCGCCCTCGTCGTCTCCAACCATCCCGATCTGCGCGAACAGGCGGAGCAGGCGGGCGTGGAGTTCCTGCACGTGCCGGTCACCCGTGACACCAAGGCGGGGGCCGAGGAGCAGCTGTTGCGGCTCGTGGACGAGCACGCCATCGACCTGGTGGTGCTCGCCCGGTACATGCAGATCCTCTCCGACGACCTGTGCAAGGCGCTGGAGGGGCGGGCCATCAACATCCACCACTCGTTCCTGCCGAGCTTCGCCGGCGCCAAGCCCTACCACCAGGCCCACGCGCGGGGCGTCAAGCTCGTCGGCGCGACCGCCCACTACGTCACCGGGGACCTGGACGAGGGGCCCATCATCGAGCAGGAGGTGATCCGCGTGGACCACCGCCAGAGCGCCCGGGAACTCGTCCTCGTCGGCCGGGACGCCGAGCGGGTCGCGCTGGCCCGCGCGGTGAACTGGCACTGCCAGAACCGCGTCCTGCTGCACGGAAACCGGACGGTCGTCTTCAACTGAGACCAACCACGCGTCAGGACTCAAGTCAGTACGGGGGAAGGGGAATTACCAGAAAGCAGGAACTGCGGACGAAGCCTCCTGCACCACCCGTCCGGTGGGTAACGTGGACGGGATGACACAGCATCAGCACCACGACGAGCCGTGGCGGGTGCGGATCGACGACGTGAACGGGCAGTGGCACGGCGCGGGGGTCCTGCTCGACGACCGGTACGTGCTGACGTGTGCGCACGTGGTGAAGTACGCCGGCGGCACATCCGACACGAGCGAGGCGCCCCGGCCCGCGGCGCGGGTGCGCGTACGCAGCGTGGCCTGTGTGCCGGAGTGGACGCTCGACGCCCAAGTCGTCGACGGCACCTGGGTGTACAAGGGCACGCAGCGCGGTGACGTCGCGCTCCTCGAACTGGCCGAGGAGCCGGGGTGCGGGCAGCGCACCACGCTGTGGAGGGCGCCGATCTCCGGGGGCAGGGTCCGTGCCTACGGATTCCCGGCGAACGTACCGAACGGTCTCAGCGCCGACGCGGAGCTGGCCGGGTCGGGCGGCGCGGAGGGCGAGTGGGGTCAGCTCAAGAAGCTGGACCCGGACGGCCCGTGGATCGTTCCGGGGTATTCGGGCGCCGGGGTGATGGCCCTGGACGGGGACTTCGAGGACAAGGTGATCGGCATCGTCGTCGCCGAGTACCGGGACGAGAACGCCAGGGCGGCCTGGATACTGCCCACCGAGACGATCTTGTATTACGTGGACCGGATCAGGGAGTTCTGCGACGGCGAGCCCGGCATCGCCCTGCTCGGCGCTCCCGACAACGGCAACGGGACGGGCGACGCACTGCTCGAGGATCCGCTGCAGCGCGCGCTGACGAAGGAGCTGGCCGGGATGCTGAGCGGCGGCTCCTGGTCGGGCGCCGTCGTCCTGGTGACGGGACGGGCCACAGGACCCGGCTCGTCGTGGTTGGTGCGTCTCGCCCGGACCTCGGACGCGGCGGCCCCGCCAGCCGACGACCGGGGCGTTCGCTCCCGCACCACGGGCGACACCTCGCTCGGATTCGGCGCCGTGGACGCCGCGTACGACGCACGGGGCCGGTCGACGGACGAGGTGATCAAGTATCTCGTCCGGCGTTTCGGGATCGCCCACCACACGGATTCCGCCCCGGAGTTGGTGCACGTCCTGACGCATCGGCGGCCGCCCGCCTGCGTGATCGTGGACGGCGTCGACCAGGCCACCGATCCCCAGCGGTTGATCTCCGACGTGCTGGCTCCGCTGGCGCGGCGGGCCCGCGCCCGCGGGATGCGGCTCGTCCTGGGCTTCGAGGAGCCACCGCCGCGCGACCTCCCGCACGACACGTCGCTCGATCCGACCCCGCTGTCCGGCGACGGATCGGAGGAGAGGGTGACTCCGGAAAAGGCCCTTGAGGCCGTCGACCGGCTCGCCCGGGTCGAGGAGCGTGCGGTGCGGGCGAAGCAGACGCCCGCGAACAGGTTCCTGGAGCCGCCGCGCCTGCCGGTGGCCCAGGCCCCGCGCCTGGCCGTCCGGCTCGCGGTGGCCGGCACCGCCGACCCTGGCGGTGAACTGGCCGCCGTGGCGCGGCACGCGCGGGCGGCCCAGGAGGCGCTGGCGCACTACACCGACGAGTTGCGGACGATGCAGAGCGAGCGCACGGAGCTCGGCGTCACCCTCGATCTGTACCGGGGTCGCGCCGCCCGGCTGATCGGCGAGGAGCACCGGGAGGAGGGGGACCTGGAGCTCGTGGAGCTGTACGCGGCCGCCGCGCGTGCCCTGCACGGCGTTCCCGTCGATCTCGCGGCGGCCAGGCGTCGCGTTCCCCGGTACGTCGCGGCGATCGACCGGCGCATCGAGGGCGATGCGGCGCAGTAGGGATACGTCAGGAGGGGTGAGGCCATGAGGGAGTGCAACCGTCCCGAATGCGGTGAAGGCACCATCAATGAGCACGGGTTCTGCACGGTGTGCGCCCTGGAGCCGCTCCCGCGCGAGCGCATGGGCCCGCCCGCCGTGGCGCCACCACCGCGCGTCGGTGTGCGCCGGGTGCGCCCCGACCCGTGGTACGGCCTCGCCCTGGTCGACGACCCCCAGCTGCACCGGGGGGCCACGACCACGCGGCCGACCGACGCGGGGACGCTCAACGAGTCGCACCGGTTCTGCGCGAACCCCGGCTGCGGGAAGCCCGTCGGACGCGGCCGGGACGGACAGGCCGGGCTCACCGCGGGCTTCTGCGCGTACTGCGGGACGCGCTTCGACTTCACGCAGATCGAAGGTCTCGTGATCGCGGACCGCTACGAGGTCAGGCAGCTGCTCGGACAGGGCTCCTACGGCGCCGCCTACCTCGCCTACGACCGCAGGCTCGGGATCCAGGTCGTCGTCAAGCAGTTGCGTACGTCCAAGTCGAAGTGGGAGCGCGACGTCCTGGTCGACCTCCGGCACGACGCCATCGTCCGCATCCTCGGCCACGAGGAGGAGGGCGAGGGCGAGCACCGCCGCAGCTATCTCGTCCTCGAGTACGTTCCCGGTTCCGCGCTCTCGGCACGTCCGGGGGACGAGCTCGCGGACCTGCTCGCGCACGGCCTGCGCATCCTGCAGGCCCTCGACTATCTGCACCACCGCGGGCTGCTGCACTGCGACGTGAAGCCGCTGAACATCATCCGCTTCCAGGAGACGACCACGGCACGCGTCCAGAAGAACGCCCCGGACCTCGCCCGTGACCGGGTGCGGCTCATCGACTTCGGGGCCGTGCGCACCACGGACGACACCTCACCGTTCGTCGAATACACGCCCACGTACGCACCCGGGCCGGACGACGCGGAGTACACGATCGGCCCGACCCCCGGATTCGATCTGTACGGGTTGGGCGAGTCACTTCGGGAACTGTGCCGGGCCCATCTGGCCACCCCTTCGGCCCCTGGCGTGCAGGCGCTCACGCTGCTGCTCCAGAGGGCCACCCACGACGGCGGGCCCGACCGGCGGTTCACCTCGGCCCGCCAGTTCGGCGAGCAACTCAGCGGTGTGCTGCGCCAGGTCGCCGCGGCGTCCTCGGCACCCCGCCCCGTCCAGCGGGCGTCCGCACTGTTCGGACCGGTCGCCCCGACGCTGTACGGGGGCCTCGGAGCGGCCCGGCCGCTCGCCCATTGGACCGGCGCCGTACCACTGCCCCATTGGACCGACAGGGTGCCCGCGCGGCCCGAGCCGACGGACCCGCCGCCCACACCGCACGAGTTACGCGCCCTGCTGCTGCCGCTGCCGCCACCGTTCTCGACACCGGGGGCGGCGGCGATCGCGGCTGCGCTGCCGAAGCCCGTACGGGACCCCGACGACCGACTGGTCACCGAGGACGTACAACACCAACTGGCGCTGTGCAGAAGCATGTTGGGTGCGGGCGAGGTCGAGGAGTGCGCGCAGGCACTGAAGAACGTACCGCTCCCCGCTGGGCACTGGATGCGAGCCTGGTACGCGGCACTGCTCGCCCTGACGCACGATCAGGTGAAGGAGGCGATCGCCCGCTTCAAGGACGTACGTGCCGCACTCCCTGGCGAACTCGTCCCCCACCTGGCACTCGGCCTGTGCTTCGAGCTCGCCCGCAACCCTTCTTCGGCGAGGGCGCGTTACGCCACCGCGTTCGACACCGCTCCGGCGCTCGGCGCCGCCGGCTTCGGCCTGGCCCGCGTCCTGCACAGGACCGGGGAGACGGAAGCCGCCGCCCGGGTCGTCGAGACACTGACGCATGAGCTTCCCTCCGAACAGGAGGCCCGGATCGCACAGTTCCGGCTCGGCGTCGCCCGTTACGAAGCGGGACTCGACAGCGGTGCGCGACTGCGCGAGCAGTTCACGGCCCTGGACGTGGACGAAGCGGACCACGCGAGCCTCGGCGCGGAACTGGCCCACGCCCAATTCGTCCGTGAAGGCGCCCGGTTGGCCCTGTCCAGGGAGATACGCACCCTGGCGCGGCACGCCATCGGCGACCAACAGGCCAGAACCCTGGTCGACTTGGCCAATCACCTCCGACCGCCGCCCCGATGGCCGTGGAGCCCGCGCCGTCGCACGCGAGCGATCGAGCCCGGACCCCAGGGCGATAACTCCCTGCGCCTCAGCAGTTCCGGACAGTGACGGCAGACGCTAGGCTCACGCTGGTTCGTGCCGGGCATCCGGGGCAGGGAGGCCCACCGCACGGACGCTGTGTGCCATGCAGTCGGGGGGAGAGCGATGGGGAATACATCGCGTGGCCGGTTGACCTTCACGGTGGAGGTGGACGCGCCGGAAGACCTGGCCGTCGACGCGGCCCGCGCCGACGCGCTGCTCACCGTACGCGCCCGCCCCGCCGGCGAGGCCCGGGACGGCCCGGGGGACGAGAAGGCGGGGCACGGTCCGCGGCACGCCGAGGTCCTCATCATGGACCGCTCCCAGTCGATGGCCGCGAGCGGCAAGCTGGACGAGGCCAAGAAGGCCGTGTCGGCCGCGATCGACACCCTGCGGGACGGCACCCTGCTCGGAATCGTCGCGGGCGACCACGAAGCCACGGTGATCTACCCGCCTCCCGGTCGCCCCCTCGCACCGGTCGACCAGCACGTGCGACAGCACGCGAAACACCAGGTCGCCGCCCAAGTCGCCCAGGGCGGTACGCGGATCGGCCGCTGGCTCACCCTCACCCGGGACCTCTTCGACACGTCGACGGGCTCGGACACCGTCTGCCACGCCGTCCTCTACACGGACGGCAAGAACGAGCACGAGACCCCGGAGCAGCTCGCGAACGCGGTGCGCGGCTGCGCCGACCGATTCACCTGCGACGCCCGCGGCCTCGGCGAGCACTGGCACCGCACCGCGATCCGCACGGTCACCGAGGGCCTGCACGGAAGCGCGGCCGCGGTGCTCGACATCCCCGACCTCACCGAGGACTTCGTCCGTCTCATGCAGGATGCCCAGCAGCTGGTCATACCGAGGATGTACCTCGCCCTGAGCCTCACCGACCGGTTCGACCTGGGTTTCGTGCGCCAGACCCGCCCCGTCCAGGTCGACCTGACGGACCAGCGCCAGGAGCGCGGGGCCGAGATCCACATCCCGCTCGGCGCCTGGGCCGCGGGGGCACACCAGTACCACGTGTCCGTGCACTTCGAGCCCGAGAGCCTCCCCTTGAACCATCGGGTGCAGGCCGCCACCATGACTCTGCGGACCGAACCCGCGGCGGGGCAGGCCGACCGGCCCACGTGCACCGACGAGCGCGTTCTGGTCGTGAAACGCCGGTCGAACAAGGCGTTCGCGATCCCGGTCTCCGCCAACCTCACCCGCGTGGAGGCCGAACGCGAACTCCGCTTCGCGATGCAGGACTGCGCCGACGCGCACGAGCGAGGGGACAGCGCGCTCGCCGACGCGAAGTTGCGGCAGGCGCTCGCTCTCGCCGAACAGCTCGGCGACACCCGCCGGTTGCGCCTCCTTCACGCCATGGCGCAGGACGGTCCCGACGGGAAGCCCGTCGTGCGGACCGGTGTCTCGAACGGGCAGATTCAGCGGATCGGCCTGGACGCGACGCATACCGGCCCCGTGCCCGACGACCCCGTCGACGCCGACACCGGACCCCGCCGCGACACCGGCGTCTGCCCGAACTGTCAGGGACCGCTCGTCGCGCCCGACGCGAAGTTCTGCGAACCGTGCGGCGCCAGGATCGGTCCCGAGGGGGCAGGTTGAGGACCGCGGCACGCGCCGTCCTGCGCACGCTCCACCCGGTGGTGGTCCTGCGGTGGATCCGTGTGGGCATGCTCGCCATGGTGTGCGCGGTCGCGATCGTCTACATCCTGGTGGCCACCGACGGAACGCAGCAGATCACCTCCGCCCGCCGCGTCGACGCGGCCGTGCACGACATCCGGTCGGCGCGCACCGCCGCACAGTCCGCCGACAAGGCGCTCGCCACGGCCGCGCGCACCGGGCAGCTGCAACTCATCGGCACAGGATCGGAGTTCGCCAACGCGACCGCGCGCATCAACACGCTGCTGACGTCCGCGGCCGAGGGCAATGCGGCAGGCACCGCGGGGCGCTCCCAATTCCAGTTTGTCCAGGGCCAGTTGACGACCTGCCTGAAAATGGCGGCCGCGGCGGTCCGCGACTACCCGCGCAGCGGTGAACACGCGGTGGACGCCGCGCAGGGGACCCTGACCGCATCATCGATGCGCGACCCCGACACCGGGAAACCGATCCCCGGCACCGGTGGCGTGCTCGCCTCCCTGGACGACCTGGAACAGCTGCAGACGTCCGGCCTCGACCGGCAACGCGGCGAGGGGTGGCTCGACCCCGTGCAGCTGTGGATGCTCGCCTGTGCCCCGCTGCTCGTGATGCTGGCCCTCACCCTGATCACCACGGTGATCCTGTTCCGGCACTTCCACCGCCACATCGGCCCGTTGCTGCCCGCCTCGCTCGCCGTCACCGCCGCCGTCACGCTCTTCGCCGCCCTCCTCACCGGCTGGGACGAGCAGCGCCTGGCGGCCCGTCCGACCGCCGGGGCTCCGCTCGTCATGGCCCTCGCCCTGCTGGCCCTCACCGGGGCCGGCGTCCTGATCTACTTCGCCTACCGGCCACGCCTCGCCGAGTACAGGTTCCCCCACTCATGACGACATCGACCTTCCGACACCCGCGCCTGGCCTGCCTGTTCGCGGTCATGGGCCTCGTCATCGCGCTGGCGGGCTGCGGCGGTCCCGGCCCCCGCGAGGGCGTGACGATCATGGTTCCGTGGACCCAGCCGCACGAGTTCCAGGCCTTCTACGGCCTCGTCAAGGACTTCGAGCGCTCCACCGGCATCCCCGTCGACGTCCAGGTCACTCGGGACCTCACCCAGCAACTCGACGCCTCGGTGCAGGCCGGTGTCCCGCCGGACCTGGCGGTGCTGCCGAGCGCGGCCGCCGTGATCCGGTACGCGGACACGACCACGGCCAACGGCGGCCGGTTGCGGTCCCTGGACAAGACGGTCGACATCGCGGACTATCAGCAGCCGTTCCGCGGTCTGGCCCAGGTGCACGGCGTCACCTACGCGGTTCCGGTCAAGGTCGACGTCAAGAGCCTCGTCTGGTACGACGAGCAGGCATCGGGCGCACCGGGCGACGACGCGACATGGCGCTCCGTCACCGGGCAGACCGACCTCACCTGGTGCCTCGGCCTCGAATCGGGTCCGACGTCCGGGTGGCCGGGGGCCGACTGGATAGCGGACCTGCTGCTCTCGGGCGCGGGAGCGGACACCTACGAACAGTGGGTCTCCGGCGAGCTGCCCTGGACGTCCAAGCCGGTGCGGCGGGCCTGGTCGGACTGGGCCGAGGCCGTGGGCCGGAAGGTACTGAAGGGCGCGGGCCGACGGGGCTTCGTCGCGGCGACCGGAGAGCTGGCCGAGAGTTCGCCGACGTGCCGCCTGGCCCACGGCGCCCGCTCGGGCCTCGCCCCGGCCCTCCAGAAGGACTCCCGGTTCACGTTCGCCGCGCCCGATGCCGGCCGGCCCATCGAGGTGTCGGGCGACTTCGTCGGGATGTTCAGCGCGCACAACCCCGGCGCCCGCCGGTTCGTGAGCTACCTGGCGGGCGCGAAGGCCCAGCAGGCCTGGGTGAACGCGGCCGGCTCCGCCGCCTTCTCCGCGCACCGGAAGGTGACCGATTACGCCCATCCGGTGCGGCAGCGGATCGCCGGGATGCTGCGGTCACGGGAGCACACCTTGTGCTTCAGCGCGGCCGACGCGATGAGCCCCGACGTCGCTGCCGCGTTCTTTTCCACCGTCCTCGACTACGCGGACGGGAGCGAGGACCCGGGCACTCTGCTCGGCAACCTGCAGCAGGTCCAGGAGAAGTTGGGCGGGACCGGGGTGCCGCGGCAGAGCATCTGCGCCATCCCGACGTGACCGCCACCGACCAACCGAACGGGGAATCCCATGCCCGAAGCAGTCCAGTTCAAGCTCTCCGACGAGACCACGGTCCTCGTCTCCCCACCGGCCCGGAACGGCGTCCAACAGGTGGGCCTCGGCACGCATGTGTCCAACGCGACGAGCACCCTGCGCGCGTCGCTCGCCCCGGTCACCCGCGCCGCCTCGGAGGTGATCGCCGAGTTCCGGGCCGGCGCCCTGCATCCGGAGGAGATCGAGGTGGAGTTCGGCGTCACCCTCGACGCGCAGCTCGGCGCGATCATCAGCAGCGCCAAGGCGAGCACGCACCTCGCTGTCCGGCTGCGCTGGAGCGGCGGGCAGCGGGAGGGCAGTCAACAGGAAGGCAGTCAACAGGAGGGCAGTCAGCAGGAGGGCGGACAGCCGGAGAACAGGCGGCCGGAGGACACCGAGTCCCCCGACCACCCCTCCGCCGCTACTCCCCCGCCACCGGCCTCCGTGCCAGCGCCATCGCCTCCTTCACGTCCGTGATCGGCCGCAGCCAGTACGTGTACGCGTAGTCCCGGTCGGCGAGCAGTTTGTACGGGGCGTGGGTCTGGGCGCCCCAGCTGTCGTCGCCGCCGACGCCCATCTGGCGGTGGTTGACCCGCAGGACGACCTCGTCGCGCGGGTCGAGCTGGTAGTCGTGGCGGGTGCCGACGGACAGGTCCTCCGGGGTGAGGTGCGAGGCGGTGAGTTCCAGCAGCGGGTGCTCCGCGGTCGGGTCCGCGGCGACGAGGAGGCCGCGGCCACGCCCGTCGGTGAGAGCCGCCCAGCGCACGTCCGTCTTGTTGCCGTTCTCCTGGGGGCGGATGTACGAGGTCCACTGCTCGGCCACGGTCGAGTCCCAACGCCCCACGTCCGTACCGTCGTTGCGGTCCCAGTGGTTCTCCTCCGGGCCGCGGCCGTAGTAGTGCAGCCGTTCAAGGGCCGCGGGAAGCCGGAGGATCGAGCCGACCTCGGGGAGGTACGGGAGGCTGGCGGCGCCGGGGTGCAGGGCGTTGTCGACCTTGACGGCGCCGTCGCCGAAGACCGTGTACGTGGTGGCGTAGGTGGACTCGGTGGTGGTCGGCAGGGTGCCCTTGACCTCGATGCGCACGGCACGGCCGTCGAGGTCGCGGGCGCTCACCCCGGTCACCTTGCGGCGCGCGCCCGCGTCCCGCCAGGTCTGGTTGCGGGTGTGCTGGCCGTTGCCGTGGTCGTTGTCGGTCGGGGCGCGCCAGAAGTTCGGGACGGGGCCCGCGTCGACGAGCCGGACGCCGCCGGCTTCGTAGGAGGTGATGACGCCGGTCGCCTTGTCGAGGGTGAGGCTGAAGCCCTTCCCGGTCACGGAGACGGCCTTGTCCCCGTCCTCGTAGCGCAGTGTCGGCACGCTCTTCAGCGGTACGAGTGTCACCTTCGGGCTGCCCGCGTCGATCGGGAGCTGCGCCCGCGCCACCTCGAAGCCCGCGTCGGCCCACACCGTGTCGTCCTTCAGCCGGAAGGACAGGTGCAGGAAGAACTCGGCGCCGGGTGCGGGGTTGCTCGGCAGCTTCAGCGGGACGGTGATGTTCTTGCGGGCGAGCGGGGCGACGTCGAGCTGGGTGCGGCTCAGGCTGCCGCGCTGGATCACCTCGCCGTCCCGGGCCAGTTCCCAACGGCCGTCGTATTCACGGAGGTTGGTGAAGAGGAACTCGTTGGCGAGGGTGACGTCCCCCGCTCCCCCGCCGCCCTCCTTCGGTGCCACCTGGATCGCCTGGTAGATCCGCTTGACCTCGGCGGCCTTGCCGGTGTGACCACGGTCCGCGGTGATGATGCCGTCGGCGACGAAGTTGCCGTCGTTGGGGTTGTCGCCCCAGTCGCCGCCGTACGCGAAGAAGGTCTTGTCGCGCGCCTGCTTCTCCGTGACGCCGACCGTTTTGGCGTCGAACCAGAAGCGCACGCCTTCGCCGTCCGGGCCGCGTCCGTCGTCGGCGAGTTCGGCGGCTTTCAGCGCGCGGGAGTACACGCGGGCGCGGCGGATGGTGCCGCTGAACTCGCGGACCATGTTGTCGACGTCCACGCCGAGGGCGAGCGGCGCGGTGTTGCTGCTCGGTTTGGCGGTCGTCTTCTTCGTGGCCTTCGCCGCGCCGTCGACGTACAGCGTGAGCGTGCCCGCGCTCGCGTCGAAGACACCGGCGACGTGGTGCTCACTGCCCGTCCAGCCATCGGCGGGGGTGGCCCAGGAGGCCGTGATCCACTGGCTGCCGGAGTAGATGTAGAACTCCAGGTTCTTGTCGCTCTGCTTGAGCGCGTACTGGGTGTCGCCCTTCGCCACGATCGGCTGGTGGTAGCCGGTGACATGCGGGGTCACCCAGGCTTCGAGGGTGAGTGACCCGGTCAGGTCGAGGCGGTCGTCGCGGGCGAAGACGGTGGCGCCGCTCAGACCCTTGTCCCGGTTGAACGAGCCCGCGGGGTTGAGGAGTTCACCCTTGAGGCCGACGGGTCCCGTCTCGGTCAGCAGCGTCCGCGGCGGTGTCGGCCAGCTCAGCGACTGGTCGACGAAGTCCCAGATCCAGCCGCCCTGCAGCACGTCGTAGCGGCGGACGAGGTCCCAGTACTCCTTGAAGTTGCCGTTCGAGTTCCCCATCGCGTGGCAGTACTCGATCATCACGTACGGGCGGGTGTCGGCGGTGTCCTTGGCCTTCGACTCGACGTGGCTCGTCGACGGGTACATCTCGGAGCGGATGTCGCTCACGCCGGGGCTGTCGTCGCCCTCGTACTGGATGACGCGGGTGGTGTCGTAGGAGCGGATCCAGTCGTGCATGGCGGTGAAGGTGGAGCCTTCGCCCGCCTCGTTGCCGAGCGACCAGATGACGACGGAGGCGTGATTCTTGTCGCGGTGGACCATGTTCTGGGCGCGGGCGACGCACGCCTTCGTCCAGTCGGGGCGGCTGGCGGGATAGTCGTCGCGGACGCCGTGGGTCTCGAGGTTGGTCTCGTCGACGAGGTACAGGCCGTACTCGTCGGCGAGTTCGTACCAGATCGGGTTGTTGGGGTAGTGCGAGGTGCGGACGGTGTTGATGTTCATCCGCTTGATGATTTCGATGTCCTTGACCAGGTCGGCGCGGGTGAGCGCGGTGCCGCGGTCGGGGTGCATCTCGTGCCGGTTGGTGCCGCGGAACGACACCGGCTTTCCGTTGATCCGCATCAGCCCGTCCTTGAGGGCGAACTCGCGCAGGCCGACGCGGTGCGAGAGCGTCTCGGTCACCTTGCCCGCAGGGTCGCGCAGGCGGAGCACGGCGGTGTAGAGGTACGGGCTCTCGGCGGACCAAAGGCGCGGCGAGGGAACGGACTTGGCGGCCCGCACGGTCACTTCCGAGTCGTCGTCGGAGCCGGTGACGGTGGCCTTCTGGGTGAGCGGACGGGGCCAGACGGCATGGCCCGCGGCATCGTAGAGCTGGGTCTCGACGGTGTACGCGCCCGGGTCACCGGCGTAGTCGTGCACGGTGGCGGTGACCGACAGCTCGGCGGTGGTGTGTCCGTCGCCGAGCGGGGTGTCGAGCTTGAAGTCACGCAGGTGCACGCCTGGCGTCGAGTACAGGTACACCGAGCGGAAGATGCCGCTCAGCCGGATCATGTCCTGGTCCTCGAGCCAGTCGCCGTCGGAGAAGCGGTAGACCTCCACGGCGAGCTGGTTGGTGCCTTCGGTGAGGTGCGGGGTGATGTCGTACTCGGCCGGGGTGAAGGAGTCCTCGTGGTAGCCGACGAGCTTGCCGTTCACCCACACGTAGTGGGCCGACTTGACGCCCTCGAAGTGCAGGAAGACGCGTCTGCCCCGCCAGCCCTTCGGCACGGTGAAGGTGCGCCGGTACTGACCGACGGGGTTGTAGCGGGTCGGCGACGCGGGCGGCTGGGCGTCCTCGCCGAGGCCGTTGGCGCCCCACCACGGGTACGTGATGTTGGTGTAGATCGGGCGGTCGTGCCCGTGCAACTGCCAGACCGCGGGCACGGGGATGGTGTCCCAGTCCCCGTCGTCGAGGTCGGTCCTGTGGAAGTCCTCGTCACGCTCCGAGGGCCGGTCGACGTACGCGAACTTCCAGTCCCCGTCGAGGCTTTGTCGGTACGGGGAGCGGGTCCGGTCGGCGGCGAGGGCCTGCGCCACACCCTCGTACGGCATGAGTGTGGTGTGCGGGGGCTCGGTGCCGAGCCGGAACTGGTCGATGCGGCCGTTCCACTCGTCACCGTCGGCCGCGCCGGCCCGCGTCGCGGGGAGGCCCACGGGCAGGGCGAGCGCGCCGGCGACGACGGCGCCCGCCTGGAGCAGGCGGCGACGGCTGAGCGGCACGGTGTGGGGGCGGTGCGGTTGCGGCATGGCTGTGCCCTTCTGCGGGTGTGGACACGTGCAACTGGTGGGGCGCGGAGTGCCTGTTGAGCCGGCACCACCCTAAGAAGACAACACAACCGACACAATGACGCCGTAGGACTTTGTTGATTTCTGAGCAGAAAGAGAGGCCGCACCGCCGACGCCACGACGGTACGGCCTCCTGATCCCGTGCCCGGGGAAGCCCCCTCAGGTGGATTTGGTGGAACTCGGAGGAACGGTCACGCGCCTCTCACCCGCCTCGACCCCGCCCTCCCCCCGCTTCGGAATGAGAAACAACGCCCCCATGGACAACACGCAACAGCCCACGATGTAGAGGCTGATGCCGGTGCTCGACCCGGTGTCCTCCAGGATGGCGGCGGCGATCAGCGGGGCGGGGCCGCCGGCGATGACCGAGGCCAGCTGATAGCCGAGTCCGGCGCCGCTGTAGCGGACGTTGGCGCCGAAGCCCTCGGCGATGAGCGCGGCCTGGGGCCCGTACTGCATGCCGTGGAAGACCAGGGACAGCACGATGGCGAGCAGCACGAGCCCCGGCGTCCTGGTGTTGAGCAGGGCGAAGTACGGGAACGCGAACGCACCCACGCACACAATCCCGACGCCGTACACCAGGCGGCGCCCGTAGCGGTCGGAGAGGTGCCCGAAGAGGGGGATGGTGAGCAGCCCGATGGCCGCGGCGACGAGCGTGTCATTGAGCAAGTCATCGCGGGCGAGACCGAGATGAGAGGTCCCGTATGTCAAAACAAAGGTGATGAAGAGATAGAACGGCGCCTGCTCGGAGAGCCGGACGAACGCGGCGGCGATCACCTCGCGCCACTGGTGCCGCAGCACGTCCCACAACGGCATCCGGACGACGGCCTCTTCACGCTTGACGGCGGTGAAGTCCGGACTCTCCATGACCTTGAGGCGTACGTAGAGGCCGATGACGACGAGAACGCCGCTCGCAAGGAAAGGAATCCGCCACCCCCAGCTCTCGAAGCCGTCGCCGGAGGCGGAGCTCAGCCACTTGACCATGCCGGTGGAGATCAGCAGCCCGAGCGGCACCCCCATCTGCGGCCAACTGGCCATCAGCCCACGGCGTTTCTTCGAGCCCCACTCCATGGACAGCAGCACCGAGCCACCCCACTCGCCGCCCACCCCGATGCCCTGGAAGACGCGAAGTACTACGAGCAGGATCGGCGCGGCGAGCCCGATCGACGAGTAGGTGGGCAGACAGCCGATCAGAACGGTGCTCACGCCCATCAGCAGCAGGGTGATGACGAGCGTGGACTTCCGGCCGACCCGGTCGCCGAAGTGCCCGAAGATCGCGGCACCGAGCGGCCGGGCGGCGAACCCGACGAACTGCGTACCGAAGGAGGCGAGCACGCCCGCGTACTCGGACTGCCCCGGGAAGAACAGATGCGGGAAGACGAGCGCGGCAGCCGTGCCATACAGAAAAAAGTCGTACCACTCGATGGCGGTACCCACGGTACTGGCGACGACGGCGCGATTGCGGTGCCCGCGCACGTCGTACCGCCCCGCCTCTGACCCTGCGCTTTGCGTGTTCACGCCGACTCCCTGCCCTGCCATCGGTCGAGCCACGGTGCCCGGGAACGAAACCTTCGCGAGAGTGCTCTTCGGTCGCGTCCATGTCAAGGAATCGCGCGGTGTTCAACTATCGGGGATCGAGTGGGGCGCGGACGCCACGGTGACGAGCCATCGGCGCCACCCACGCGACCCTTGCTCCAGACGCCCGATTCAGGCCACTATCTCCAGGCCAGGTTCACCGTTTGTCCGTATGTGTCGACGGCGAGCGAGGGGGGTTCCTCGTACCTGGACGATCGAGGGGGAGGCCGAATGTACGAGATGGTCAAGGGCGCGAACGTGGGGCTGGGGAGCCTGATCGAGGGGGAGGCCGACTCGGTGATCGTCGGCCTGGGGTGGGTCAGCCCGACCGGCGAAGGGGACGCCGATGTCTCCGTCCTGTTGCTGGACGACAGCGGCAAGGTCCGCAGCGACGAGGACTTCTACTTCTACAACAACTCCTGCGCGCCGGACGGGAGCGTGCAGTTGCTCGGCAAGACGCCGACGGGCGAGGGCAGCGAGGACCGGATCAGTTTCGATCTGAGTGCCGTTCCGAGCGATGTCACCACGGTCCTCATCACGGCGAGCCGGTACGAGTCCGCCCGGTTCGACGAACTCGGCGCCCTGCAGCTGACGTTGAGCGACGGAGCCGGGGAACCCCTCCTACGGTTCGCGATCGACGACGCGGGCGCCGTGAGCGCGCTGATCTTCGGGGAGCTGTACCGGCGCGCGGGTGAGTGGAAGTTCCGTGCCGTGGGACAAGGGTACGAAGCGGGATTCGCGGCCCTCGCATCGGATCACGGCGTGGACATCGATGACGACGCCGACGAGCCCGTCGAGACCGAACCGGCTGCCCAGGAAGAGGCGGTGGAACCGCTCCAGCCCGCGGTCGGCGAGCGGCCCCGACAGGATCCCGAACCGGAGTCACCGACCACGCCCGCCACGGATGTCGCCGTGTCGGCCGAGGCCGCTGCCCCGACACCCTCCGTCAAGAGAGCCGCACGCCCGCGCACCTCGAAGAAGAAGGTCACGCTCCCCAGAATTCCCAAGAAGTCCCTTGCGGAGAACGAGTCCTGGGCGGGTGCGCGCCTCTTTCCCGTGTCCGCGCTGAAGAGTGACAGGGACAGGGAGACCCGTGCCACGTCGGTGCTGCTGGCCGTGATGGCACAGGTGCCGGAGTTCGGTCGGCGGCTGACCGCCGGCTTCGGCGCCCACGCCGGACGCATGGAGACCTTCACCGAGGTGTCTCTCCCCCACGGCGATGCGCCCCGCCGGCCCGACGGTGTCATCCGGGTGGAGCGGGCCGGCAAACTCTGGACCGCACTCGTCGAGACCAAGACCAACGGCAATCCCCTCAAGGCCGAGCAAGTACAGGCCTACGCGGACATCGCGGCCCGCAGGGGCTACGAGGCGGTCATCACCCTCTCCAACGACGTGGCTCTGGAAGGCAGCCCGCTGGTCGAGGTGAAGATCGACCGGCGGCGGAAGAACAAGGTGGGCCTGTGGCATCTGTCGTGGGCCGAAGTCGCCCACCAGGCCCAGATGCTGCTCCGGCACGAGGGGCTCGGCAATCCGGCGCACGCCTGGCTGCTGGAAGAGCTCCTGCATTACCTGCACCACGAGAACTCGGGCTGTCACGGTTTCCACAACATGGGGCCGGCCTGGGTGCCGGTACGCAACGGGATCCAGGACGAAACCCTGTGCCAGGGCGATCCCCGGGCACTCGAGGCCGTCGAGAGCTGGGAGCGGCTGGTACGCCAGGTGTCGTTGGGCCTGGGCGGCGAGCTGGGACGGAAGGTGCTCCCGGTGCAGCGGGCGCGGCGCGGCACCGACGCCGTGGTCCGCCGCACCCGCATGGCCGACGAGCTGTGCCGGGACGGCAGGCTCCGGGCCGAGTTGCGCATCGACCAGACACCCGGAGTGCTCGCCGTCGCCGCCGACCTGCGCACGTACAAGATCCGCACGTCCATCGACATCGCTCCGCCGGCACACGGCTACCCGCTCTCCTGGGCCAAGCGGATCGTCCGGGAGCTCTCCGAGGCACCGGCGGATCTGCACATCGAGACCCTGGTCGAGGGGGACGGTGGAGGGCCACGGGGAACTCTGGAACGGCTACGGCCCGAACCCGGCGACCTGCTGCCGGGCGGCGCTGCGAAGATCACCGGATTCCGGCTCTCGTTGTTCAAGGGCATGGGGACGCAGCGGGGCAACACGGAATCCGGATTCATCCGGAGCGTCGACGAAGCGGTCAACAAGTTCCACGCGTCGGTGGTGACCCACCTCGATCGCATGCAGACCAGACGGCGTCCGGTGCCGGGTCCGGCCGCCGACGACGAGTAGCAGGGCCAGGTCGCTCGCCGGCTTCGCCCGGTGGATCCGCTCCACCGGGCTGTCGGGCGCCCGCACCCCGCACAATGGACCCGTGCCCCACGTCCCGCCCTCCCGCCATCTGCTCCGCGCCCGTGATCTCGCGGATGCGCGGTACGCGGAGGAGCTCACGGTGGGGGATCTTGCGGCGGCGGCCGCGCTGTCGCCCGCGCATTTCAGTCGGTGTTTCAAGGCCGCGTTCGGGGAGTCGCCGCATCAGTATCTGCTGACCCGGCGGCTTGAGCGGGCCGCCCATCTGCTGCTGGCCACGGACTGGACGGTGGCCGATGTCGGGGTCGCGGTGGGGCTGCGCGGCATCGGGTCGTTCACGACGAGTTTTCGGCGCATGTACGGGGTGACCCCGCAGGCGTACCGGGCGGCGAATCCTCCCGCCGCGCGTCATGTGCGCATCCCCCGGTGCGTCGCGATGGCCTACGGACGGCCGCGGAACCGCACGTTTCGAGAAGACAGCGGCTGACCGGGTGCCTAGCGTCGTCGGTGTCGGGACGATCCGCGTCCCGGAGCAGGACAGCCGATGAGTGAGGCGCGAGGACCGACATGCCGACGACGATCAAGATTGCCAATGCGCAGTTCTGGGTGCACGACCAGGACGAGGCGCTCGATTTCTACACCACGAAACTGGGCTGGGAGGTCCGGGCCGACGTGACCATGGAGTCCTGGGCCTTCCGGTGGCTGTGTGTCGGGCCGCCCGGTGGCGAGGGGCCCGCGCTCGTGCTGATGCCGGTGCCCCGGCCGCCGATGCTCGACGAGAAGGACAGCGTCCAGCTGTCGGAGCTGGTGGCCAAGGGGGCCGGCGGAACGCTGTTCCTGGAGACCGATGACTGCAAGGCCGCCTACGACGAGCTGTCCGCACGGGGCGTCGCGTTCAACGACCCGCCGACCGAGCAGCCGTACGGCATCGACACCTCGTTCCGGGACCCCTCGGGCAACAACATCCGACTGACGCAGGTGCTCGCATTCGATCCCGGGCGGAGTTGACCGCGCGCGGCGCCCCGGACCTCACGAGGCCCTGACGTGGCGGCCGTCCTGCGCGTGCTCCGCGCGGGCCGCCTCCAGGAGGTTGCGCCAGGACGTGACCGTGGGGCGCCGGCGCAGCAGGGCCCGCCGTTCACGTTCCGTGGCGCCGCCCCAGACGCCGTACTCGATGCGCTCGTCCAGGGCGTGCGCCAGGCACTCGGTCCTGACCACGCACGTGTCGCAGAACCGCTTGGCGTGGGACTGCGCCGCGCCTTCCACGAACAGGTCCTCGGGGTCCGTGGCCTTGCACGCCGCCTTGTCCCACCACGAGTTGAAGATGTCCGTCACCCTTCGCTCCCTTGCTCCTGGCAAATTCGGTCTGTCTCAGGTGCGATTGGCGACCGTACGCCATAGATCCTCAACAGGCAGCCCATGACCAGGAGTTGAACGGTGAGTCACCGGCGGTTTCGGGCCGTCAGCCGAGCCCGGCCACCGCGTCTCCGAGCCTGCGAATCGCCTCGTCCACCGTGGAGCGCGGACAGCCGAGGTTCACTCTCATGTAGCCGTGGCCCTCGCCCCCGAACTTCTGGCCCCGGTCCAGCCACAGGCGCGCCTCGGTGAGCATGAACCTGTCCAGCGCCTCGGCGTCCATCCCGAGGCCCCGGCAGTCCATCCACGCCAGGTAGAGCGCGTCCGCGGGCAGCACGCGCAGCTTCGAGGTGGCGCTGTGGACCGCCTTCGCGAAGTGCTCGTGGTTGCCGCGCAGATAGCCGAGCAACTCCTCGAGCCAGGGCTCGCCGTGTGTGTACGCCGCCTCGGCAGCGACCATGCCCAGCACGTTGACCAGCGGGAACACATTGCGCTCGTACTGGCGGGCGAAGTCCTCGCGCAGTCGGTGGTCGGGGATAAGGATGTTCGCGCACTGCAGACCGGGCAGGTTGAACGTCTTGCTGGGGGCCGTGCAGGTGATGCTGGCGCGGGCGAACTCCGGGCCGAGCGAGGCGAACGGGATGTGTGTCCTGGCCGGGTTGAGGACCAGGTCCTGGTGGATCTCGTCGGACACGACCAGGACACCGTGCCGGGCGCAGATCTCGCCCATGGTGCGCAGCTCGTCCTCGGTCCACACGTTGCCGGTGGGGTTGTGGGGGTGGCTGAGGATGAACAGCTTGGTGTCGGGGCGGATGGCGGCTTCGAAGGTGCGGGCGTCGAACCGGTAGCCGTCCTCGGTGCGTTCCAGCGGCGCGTACGCGAGGTGGCGGCCGTTGAGCCGTACGTCCTCGTGGAAGTGAACGTAGACGGGCGGCTGGACGAGGACGGAATCGCCGGGCGCGGAGAAGGCCTGGACGATGGTCTTGAGGGAGGTGATGACACCTGCCGCCGGCACCACCCAGTCGCGCGACATCTCCCAACCGAAGCGCTTGGCCTGCCAGTTGACCACGGCGTCGAGATAGCCGCCGGTCGCGCCGCCGGGATAGCCGAGGACTCCGTGGTCGACGGCGTCGTGCAGTGCGTCGAGCACCGCCTGCGGGGCCTTGAAGTCGGTGTCCGCGACCCACATCGGCAGGGGCTCGGCCGCGGCCTCGTCGGGGGCCAGGAGGGAGTCGGCGAAGGTCCACTTCATGGAATTCGAGCGCGTGCGGTCGACGACGGTGTCGAAGGAGGAGGAAGCGGAGATGGAGGCGGAGGAGGAGGCGGAGGTGTCTGCTTCTGGTGCCGTGTCTCGTGCCATGACTGGATGCTAGATCCGGTCCCTCGGCCACGACTGGATCGAGCTCCGGCTCATCCGCCACGACTGGATCCAGATCCGGCCCATCAGCCACGACCGGATCTAGATCCGGTCCGTGAGCTCCTCCGCGTAGACCTGGGACAGCGGCTGGGGCCCCACGTACTGCTGGCAGTTGCACTGACCCGCCTCGTAGTGGGTCGGCTTCTTGTTCTCGTCCCAGGCCGTGGGGACCTCGACGCGTTCGTGACAGCGGCCCGTCTTGTCGTGTTTGGCGAGGTGGTGGGCGCAGCCGCAGACCGGCTCTGGCGGCTTGTTCGCGGCCTCCACCGCGAGGCGCGCCTGCTTGGCGGCCTCGAGCCGCTCCAACCTCCGCTCGTGCCTGCTGCGCAGCGCGCCGCGTGCGGTGTCCGCCACCCAGGCGAACGCTCCTGTCCAGAACAAGATGAGGATCGCCCAAACCCAGTTCATCTACCGCCCCTTCCCCCCGGATGACCGCGCGGTGGCTTCCAGGATAGGCGCCGTGCCGCGGCTACGCGCCCTGTCGGCGCGCCCGCACCACCCCCGCGCTGCCGTCCACCGTGATCACGTCACCGGTCTCGATCCGCGTCAGCGCGTCCGGCACGCCGACCACGGCCGGGATGCCGTACTCGCGGGCCACGACCGCGCCGTGGGAGTTGGCGCCGCCCATCTCCATCACGAGACCGCCCGCGGTGAGGAACAGCGGGGTCCAGCCGGGGTCGGTGGACGGGGCGACGAGGATCTCGCCCGGCTCCAGGTGCGCGCCGACGGGATCGGTCACCACGCGCGCGTGCCCGGTGATCTCGCCCGCGGAGGCCGCGGTGCCGACCAGGTCACCGGGGGCGCTGGGCACCGTCCGCGCGGCCGCTTCGGGTTCCGTTCCGTCGGAGAGGAGGACGCGCGGGATGTGCCGGCGCCGCATCTCCCGCTCGTACTCGTCCTTGCGTACGGCGACCGTCGGGCGCAGGTCCCCGTCCGTCGAGCGCATCTCCTCGAAGTCCAGGAAGAAGACGTCCTGCGCGGCGTCGAGGCGCCCTTGCGCGTGCAGTTCGGTTCCGCATTCGGCGATGCGAGCGCGGAGGGAGCCGAAAAGCGTGATCGCCAGATACTTCGGGTATTCGCGCAGTCCCGCCAGCAGCCGGGTGCGACGCAGGGCGAACCGGACGAGTCGGCCGCGGCCCTTGGCCCGCCGCGCGAGCCGCTCGATCATCGCCTCGGCCTCGGCCGCTCCGCGCGCGAACACGGCGTCGGGCCGGGCCTGTTGGTCATTCAGGCGCAGGTAGTTGCGGACGACGCCGATGATGTGCGTGGGGTCGTCGGACCAGCGCGGGAGGCCGAGGTCGATCTCGGCGACGGCGCGGTGGCCCCACTGGCCCAGGAAGGCGCGGAGCCCGTCCTGCGCGACCGGCGGCAGTTCACCGGCGCGGTAACGGGCCACCAGCTCCTGGACGTTGGCCTCCTGGAACGAGTCCATGGCGTCCCGCTCGGCACGGATCGTACGTGCCAGGTTCCACAGGTCGAGGTCCATCTCGGTGGTGACGTTGTTCGGGAGGCTGCGCAGGACCGTCTGTAGCTCGCCGGGTTCGGTGCGGACGAGCCGGCCGGCGAGGCCCAGCATCGCGAAGCCGACCAGGGCGGTCGGGGCGACGGTGGGCAGCACCGGGATCACGCAGTCGCGCAGGGCCCCCTCGACGGACCTCGCTTCGGCCGCCTTCAGCACGCGCGCCTCCGTGCGCCGTGCGCGCCGCACCGCCGCCTCCGGGTTGGCGAGTGCCCGCAGCACGGTGGAGGGAGCGTGGAACCTGCGGGCGAGGCGCGCCACTCGCCGGATCGCGGGCCAGGGTGAGGTGCTCGTCAGAGCCAGGCGCGGATCGTCGTACAGGCCGCGCAGGACGTGCGCCGAGCGGGCCTCCATGACGTCGAGTACGCGCGGGAAGAAGGCCCTTCCCGTCCTACTACGTAGGACGTTGGTGAGGTCGATGAAGACGCGTCCGGCCGCCTCGGTGCAGCCCTGCGAGCCCGGGTCGCCGATGATGATCCGGCCGGCGGCCCCGGCGATCTCCCGGATCGCGGCGCGCCCGGCCGGGGTGATCGGCCGTTCCAGGCCCTGGGCGAGGCTGAAGCAGAAGTACACACGGAAGTCGCCCTCGGCGTGTTCGGGCACCGGGAACAGGGTCGTGATGGGCCGCGACTGGGTGAGGTGCAGGGCGCCCCGGGCGTCGATCGCCCACTCGGTGTCCTGCGGACTCCCGTAGTGCGCCTGCACCTTGGCGCCGAGGGCGGCGAGTTGGAGAATCTGACGGTCGGTGAGACACGGCGCGGGGTTCTCGCCGATGTCGACCTTCTCCGTGCCGCCTCCGGCCAGGGAGCAGATGAGGAACCGCTTGTCGCCGAGCTTCCGTTCGACGATCTCCTGGCCGTCGACGACGAAGTGGTCCGGGTTGACCGCTCCGGAGACGACGGCCTCGCCGAGGCCGGGGCTCGCGTCGATGACCGCCTGGTCCCGCTTGCCCGTGACGGGGTTGGCGGTGAACAGCACGCCGGACACCGCCGAGTCCACCATCCGCTGGACGACGACGGCGAGTTGGACCGATCCGTGGTCGATGCCGTTGGTCTCCCGGTAGCTCACCGCACGGTCGGTCCACAGCGAGGCCCAGCAGCGGCGTACGGCATCGAGGACGGCGTCCGCCCCGACGACATTCAGGTACGTGTCCTGCTGCCCCGCGAAGCTGGCGAACGGCAGGTCCTCTGCGGTGGCACTGGAGCGCACCGCGACGGCCGCGTCGTCGCCAAGTCCCGCGTACGCGGCGCGGATCGCGTCCCCGAGCTCGCCCGGCACCTCCGCTTCGAGGATGCGCCGGCGCGCCTTGTCGGACTCCAGACCCGCGAGGCCGTCCGTCACCGAGAGCGTCCGGTACGCGTCCGTGGTGACGCAGAAGCCGTGCGGCACGGGAAGCCCGGCCCTGGTCAGTTCGCCGAGGTTGGCCGCCTTGCCGCCGACGGCGGCGAGCATCGTCGCGTCGATGGAACGGAGGTCGAGGACGAGCGGCATGACGTTCCTTCCTGCCTGCGGTGACCGCCCGGCGCGTCTGGTGACGCCGGACCGTGCCCTTATTCATCATGCGATGAATAAGGGCGACGCGTCAACGCACCCGGCCGGGCCGATGCGCGACAATGCGGGGATGAGCACCACGTCACGCGCCCTGTCGTTCGACAAGGCCGCAGGCCAGTACGCGACAAGCCGCCCCTCCTATCCGGCCGAACTCCTCGACGCCATCGAGGAGTTCACGGGTAACGACCTCGCGGGCGCCCGCGTCGCGGATGTCGGCGCGGGCACGGGGATCGCCACCGCGCTGCTGCGGGACCGGGGCGCCGAGGTGATCGCCGTGGAGCCGGGTGAGGCCATGGCATGTGAGTGCCGCGAGCGAGTCACGGGCGTGCCGGTGGTGCGCGGCGACGGCAACGCTCTGCCGCTCGCAAAGGCCTCCCGCGACCTCATCACCTACGCGCAGGCCTGGCAGTGGACCGACCCCGCACACTCCGTACCCGAGGCGCTGCGGGTGCTGCGGCCGGGCGGCGCGCTGGCGATCTGGTGGAACACGACGGACTTCGACGTGCCGTGGATCCGCGACCAGCACACGCGCATGGCACGGCACTGCGGAGCGACTCCGAAGCCCGCCGCACGCCCCTCGGACAGCGACGCCATCCGCCTGGCGGGCCTCACGGGACTGCGGGTCGCACGGCGCCACCTGCCCTGGACCCGCACCGTCCCGCGCGACACGCATCTCGCCAACATCGGCAGCCGGTCCGCCTTCCTGGTCCTCGACGAGTGCGACCGGCACGCGTTCCTCGCCCGTGAACGCGAGCGCCTCGCCGAGGCGTTCCCCTCCGGGGACGTAGAGGAGAGCTACGTGGTGGATCTTCTGGTGGCCCGCCGCCCCTGACCCGAGCGGTCGGCCCCGGTCCGGTCCGGGGCCGACGTCGGCGCCCGCGCTCAGCCCTGCGCCTGCGGCTCCGGCAGCGGCTCCCCGGTCTCCAGGAGTGTCTTGAGGCTGGACAGCAGGGCCGGCCAGCCGTCGCCGATCATCGTGCGGACGGTGCTGTCGGGGTCGAAGCCGTCGTGGACGACGGTGAGCTTCACGGTCTCGCCCATCGCCTCGAGATCGAAGGACACCTTCGAGCGGCTCTCTCGGGCGATGCGCTGCCGCAGCTCCTCGTCGACGCCGACGGCCTGCGCCCACGCGGGCGTGAAGGTGTGCCAGGTGTAGGCGAGGCGGCGCGGCGGGTCGGCCTCCAGGACGACCTGCTCGGGATCCTCGGTGCGGCCGTCGCCCTCCAGCCACACCATGGGCGAGCCGGGCTTCCAGTCGGTCTCGAAGGCCACGCCCCAGTAGCGGCGGGTGAAGGCGGGCGAGGTGAGCGCCTCCCACAGCCGCTCGGGGGTCGTGCGGATGTAGCTGGTGTGCACGAAGGGCTCTACGGCGGCGGGGCCGCCGGCGGTGGCGTTGCTCATGGGGGGTTCCTCTTCCAATGCGGTGCGGAGGTCGTCGAGGGCGCCGGCGCGATGCCGGTCGTAGCGGCTGAGCCAGCGGTCGGCGACCGCGTTGAGGGGCGCGGCGTCGAGGTAGTGCAACTTCTCGCGACCCCGACGCACGGTCGTCACCAGACCCGCGGCCTCCAGGACGGCGAGGTGCTTGCTGACCGACTGCCGGGCCATGTCCAGCTCCCCGCACAGCTCGCCCAGCGTCTGCCCGCCCCGGTCGTTGAGGCTGTCGAGCAGCCGCCGGCGCCCGGGGTCGGCGAGCGCCTTGAATATCGCGTCCACGGGGGTCGTGCCCTCTTCCGGTCGACTCGACATGCAGCCGATCGGCTGCCTTATCTCGCCATCGACGATAGGCAGCCGTTCGGCTGCATGTCAATCGGTGAGGGTCGGCGACCCTTGTGACCAGCCTGTTATCCCTCGTCGAAATCCGTCGAACCGGCCGCCCCGCTCTGGACGCCCCAGATCCGCCGACCTAATGTCACCGTCGTTCCCCACCGGCGATCACAGGGACGATCACGGGCTCAGGCCCTCATCGAAACGATTCGACCGGGGCATTCGACAGAGACAGGCAGCGCAGACCATGGTCGGCATCACGGACGTGGCCCAGCACGCGGGTGTGGCCACGAGCACCGTGTCGTACGTGCTCAGCGGGAAGCGCCCCATCTCGGCGCCGACGCGGCGCCGTGTCCTGGACTCGATGTCGGCGCTCGGCTACCGGCGCCCGGCCTCCGCGCGCTCCCGGACCATCGGGCTCGCCGTGCGGGTCGACGACGGGGCCCACCGGCCGCTGCTCGCCGAGTTCATGCTGTCGGCGAGCGTGGCGGCCCGCGGCCGGAACTGCAACGTCCTGCTCCTGACCGACCACGCCGAACACGGCGTTCTGGACGCGGCGCTCCTCGACGGGCTCGTCCTCATGGACATCGGCATCCACGATCCGCGCCTGGACACGGTGCGCGAACTCGATGTGCCCGCCGTGCTCATCGGCCTGCCACGCGATCCGGCCGGACTCGCCTGCGTCGACCTCGACTTCCACGCGGCCGGCGTGCGGTGCGTGGACCACCTCGCCGACCTCGGACACCGCGAGGCGATCTTTCTGGGGGCGCCGGACGCCGCCTATCGGCGCCGCACCGGTTTCGCCGTACGCACCGCCAACGGGGCCGTCGAACGCGCCGTCGCCCGCGATCTGCGCCTCACCCACCGCGCGGTCGACGGCGACTGGGACAGCACGGCGGGCACGCTGACCCGGGCGCTCCAGGAACGCCCGAACGCCACCGCGCTGATCGTCCAGAACGAGGCGGCCACCCCGCACCTGGCTCCGCTGCTGCGCAGTCTCGGGCGGGCCGTGCCCGAGGACATGTCGCTCGTCGTGCTCGGTTCCGACGCGGTGGCCACCGCGGGCACCCCGGCACTCACGTCCATCGCCGTACCGGCCGCTCAACTCGCCGAGCGCGCGGTGGAGTTGCTGATCTCCCGCATCGACCGCATGAGCGGCGCCGCCGAGCCCACCCCCGTACTCCTGGAGCCGCGACTCACCGTCCGCGCCAGCACCGCACCTCCACCGGCTCCCGGCCGAACCGCCTGATCCCCCACAGGGAAAACGACATGCCTGCCTCGGCGGCATGCCGTCACTCACCATGCCCCACCGCTCTCCGAGCCACCGTCCCCCGACCCCCAGAAGGGCCCCTCGTGTCCACCCGTATCCGCGCAGCCACCGCCGCCTGTGCCGCGTTCGCACTCAGTGCGACGCTCGGCGGCTGCGGCCTGATCACCGCAGAGACCCCGCCGAACACCCTCACCGTCGCGGACTACTACACCGCCGAGCCCGGCAACACCGCGCTCACCGAGATCCTCAAGACGTGCGGCCGCGCCACCGGCGTGCATGTCGTGCGCGAGGTGATGCCACGCGCCCAGCTGGTCCCCAAACTGCTGCGGGACGGCGCCGCCCGCACACTCCCGGACCTGGTCCTCAGTGACAACCCTGACCTGCCCAAGCTCGCCTCGACCGGGGCGCTGCTGCCGCTCAAGGGCCGGACGGACACGGCCGGCTTCTACAAGAGCGTGCTCGAGGCGGGCACGTACGACGGGGAGCTCTACGGCGTCGCGCCGGGTGTCAACGGCCTCGCCCTCTTCTACGACAAGGCCGTCTTCAAGAAGGCGGGCCTCGAACCTCCGACGACGTGGAAGGAACTCCGGGACACCGCGGCCGAACTGACGGAGCGACACCGCTACGGACTCGCCCTGTCGGCCGTCGGCACGGAGGAGGGCAGCTGGCAGTACGAGCCGTTCCTGTGGGGCAACGGCGGCGATCTGGACGGGCTCGGCTCGAAGGCCTCCGTCGACTCACTGACGTACTGGTCCGGCCTGTTCGGCGACGGTTCGGTGTCGAAGTCGGCGCTCAACTGGCAGCAGTCCGATGTCGCCGAGCAGTTCATCGGCGGGCACGCGGCCATGATGGTCAACGGGTCCTGGCAACTGGCCGCCCTCGACGCGGAGAAGGGCCTCGACTACGGCGTCGTGCCGCTCCCTGTGCCCGAGCGCGGTGACACACCCGTCACCCCGCTCGGCGGTGAGGTGTGGGCCGTGCCCAAGGGCGAGCGCCAGGACAAGGCCACCGAGGTTCTCGACTGCGTGCTGAGCCCGCGGAACATGTACGACTGGGCCCGGTTGCGCGCCGATGTGCCCGCACGACCCGACGTAGCGAAGCGCCTGGTGAAGCGGCAGCCGGATCTCGCGCCCTTCGTCGCGGGGGTCCCGGCCGCCCGAGCGCGCACCACCGAACTGGGCACCGTCTACCCGGCCGTGTCCGAGGCGCTGTACACCGCGCTCCACCAGTCCGTGACCGGGACGCTCAGCCCCGCGCGTGCCCTGAAGGCAGCGCAACGCGACGCCCGTTCCGCCGTCGACGACCACTGACCAGGCGAGGTGCCACACCCATGACCACCGTTGTCGACAGGCCCGCCGCCCCGGCCGCGGCCCCGACGCCACCGACCCCGGACGCCCGCGCGGCCGCCCGCCGCACACGCCTGGCCCGGATGAGCTTCTACGTACCGTCCGTCCTCTACCTGCTGCTCTTCTTCGGCTACCCGATCACCGCCAACGTGGTGATGTCCTTCCAGGACTACACGGTCACGTCGTTCTACGACGGCGACGCCCCGTTCAACGGGCTCGCCAACTACACGGCGATCTTCACCGACGACCTGTTCGGCGCCTCGCTGTGGCACACGGTGGTCTTCACCGTCGCCTCCCTCGTCGCCCAGTTCGCCCTCGGCCTCGCGCTCGCCCTCTACTTCCGCCGCCGCTTCCCGCTCGGCTCCGTCCTGCGCGCCCTGCTCCTGCTGCCGTGGCTGCTGCCGCTCCTCGTCTCCGGCACGGTGTTCCGCTGGCTGCTCGACCAGGACTACGGAGTCGTCAACCAGGTCCTGTTGAGCCTCCACCTGGTCAGCGACCCGGTGCCGTGGCTGGTCAGCCCCGATCACGCCATGGCGGCCGTGGTCATCGCGAACGTCTGGATCGGCATCCCCTTCAACATGGTGATCCTCTACGGCGGTCTGCAGTCCGTCCCGCCGCAGCTGTACGAGGCCGCCTCGCTGGACGGCGCGGGCGCCTGGGGGAAGTTCCGGCACATCACCTGGCCGCTCCTTCGCCCGGTCTCCGCGGTCGTGCTGATGCTCGGCCTCATCTACACCGTGAAGGCCTTCGACGTCGTCATGGTGCTGACCCAGGGCGGCCCCGCCGACGCGACGCAGCTGCTCTCCACCTGGTCGTATCAACTCTCCTTCACCAACCTGCAGTTCGGTCAGGGAGCGGCCGTCAGCAACGTCCTCATCGTCATCGCCATGGTCTTCGCGCTCGTGTACCTGCGGGCCGTGCGCGCCGAGCAGTCCGAAAGGTGAGGACCGAGATGCCCACCGCACAAACCCGCTTCCGGGGATCGGCCTGGGGACACACCGTGTTCGCCCTGGTCCTGGTCGCCGCGTTCCTCTTCCCGCTGTACTGGATGGTCAACGCCTCGCTGCAGCCCGGGCAGGCGCTCCTGAGCATCCCGCCCAAGTGGTTCCCCACGGAGCCCACCCTGGACGGCTACCGGGCCGCCTTCGACACCCAGGGCCGCCATCTGGTCATCAGCCTCTTCGTGGCCTGCGGAAATGTCGTCCTCACGCTGGCACTCGCCGCGCCGCTCGCCTGGGCGCTCGCGAAGTTCCGGCTGCGCTGGGCGGCGCTGATGCTGTTCGTGCTGCTCATCGTGCAGATGGTGCCGGGGATCGTGAAGGCGAACTCCTTCTTCACGCTCTACAGCGAGCTCGGTCTCCTCAACAACACGATCGGCCTGATGCTCGCCCAGTCCACCCTGTCGGTGCCGTTCGCCGCGGTGCTGCTGCGTGCCCAACTGCGCGACATCCCCGGCGAGGTCATCGAGGCCGCGGCGCTCGACGGCGCGGGGCACTGGCGGACGTTCCTGCGGATCGTGCTGCCCATGAGCCGCAACGGGCTGATCACCGCAGGACTGTTCGCGTTCCTGTTCTCCTGGGCCGACTTCCTCTTCGCGATCACCCTCACGTCCCGCGAAGCGGTCACCCCGGTCACCGTCGGCATCTACCGCTTCATGGGCGCCAACGCCACCGACTGGAACGCGCTGATGGCCTCGGCCGTGCTCGCGTCGATCCCGGCCGCGATCCTCCTCGTCATCGCACAGCGGTACATCGCCGTCGGCGTCACGGGCGGCTCGGTCAAGGACTGACCCCGTACGCGGACCCCATCTAACTCACTTACTGGAGAAGCACGTTGAACACCTTTCGGGAACACGACGGCGGCCTGGAGTGGCACGGCGGCCATGAGACGCTGCGCGTCGAGCCCTGGGGCGAGCACTCGGTGCGGGTGCGCGCCGCGCTCGGCCCGCTGCGCGACGACATTCCCGGCGCCCTGCTCGACCGGCCCGCCACCAGGGCCGAGATCACCGTCCCCGACCTCACCGGTCTGACGGTCTTCAAGAACGGGCTCGGCTCCCCCACCGACCCGGTGCCACCGGCCCGCCTCGTCAACGGCCGGATCACCGCCGAGATCACCGTCGACGGTCTGCTGCGCTTCGTACGCACCGAGGACGGCGGCGAGCTGCTCGCCGAGAGGCCCGCACACTTCTGGTGGCCGGGCAGCCGCGCATACACCCCGGCCGGTCACGGCTACAGCCGCCTTGAACAGCGCTTCGAGGCGTTCGCGGACGAACGCGTCTACGGTCTCGGGCAGCGCCAGCACGGGTTGCTCGATCAGAAGGGCACCGTCCTCGACCTGGTGCAGCGCAACACGGAGATCACCATCCCGTTCGCACTGTCCAGCCGCGGCTACGGCTTCCTGTGGAACAGCCCGGCCGTGGGCCGCTCGGAGTTCGTCGCCACGCACACCCGCTGGGTCGCCGACAGCGCCCGCCAGATCGACTACTGGATCACCGCGGGCGAGCGGCCCGCCGACATCCTGCGCTCGTACGCCGACGCCACCGGCCACGCGCCCGACTTCCCCGACTGGGCCACCGGCTTCTGGCAGTGCAAGCTGCGCTACCGCACCCAGGCCGAACTCCTCGACGTGGTCCGCGAGCACAAGCGGCGCGGGCTGCCCATGTCGGTGATCGTCGCGGACTTCTTCCACTGGACGCGGCTCGGTGACTGGAGGTTCGACCCGGCCGAGTGGCCCGACCCGGCCGCGATGGTGCGTGAACTGGACGAGCTCGGCGTCAAGTTGATGGTCTCGGTCTGGCCGTCGGTCAACCGGTCGTCCGAGAACTACGACGAGATGGAGCGCCGCGGACTGCTCGCCGCCAACGAGTACGGCACCGCCGCGCATGCGACGTGGGTCGACAAGGGAGCGGACCACCGCGTGATGGTGTCCTTCTGGGACCCCACCAATCCCGAGACACGTGACTACGTCTGGTCGAAGGTGCGGGAGAACTACCAGTCGCTCGGCATCAACCTGTGGTGGCTGGACGCCTGCGAACCCGAGATGAAGCCGGGCCACCCCGCCAACCTCCGCTACCACGCGGGCCACGGCGCGGAGGTCGCCAACCTCTACCCGCGCGAGAACGCCCGCATCTTCCACGAGGGCATGGCCGACTCCGGCGATACCGACGGCATGTCCTTCTCCCGGTCCGCATGGGCGGGCAGCCAGCGCTACGGCACCGCCGTGTGGTCCGGGGACATCGGCACCGACTTCCCCGCGCTGCGCGCCCAGATCGCCGCGGGCCTCAACATCGGCCTGTCCGGCATCCCTTGGTGGACCACCGACATCGGCGGCTTCCACGGCGGCGACCCGGACGACCTGGCCTACCGCGAGGTCCTCGTCCGCTGGTTCCAGTTCGGCGCCCTGTGCCCGATCTTCCGCCTGCACGGCTTCCGCCTGCCGTGGCTCCCGCTGGGCGGCGAGATGACGGGCGGCCCCAACGAGGTCTGGTCGTACGGCGAGGAGGCGTACGCGATCATGCGCGACTACCTGGACCTGCGCGAACGGCTCCGCCCGTATGTGGCCGAGCAGATGGCGACGGCCGCCCGCGAAGGCCTCCCGCCCATGCGCCCCCTCTTCCTCGAATTCCCCGAAGACCCGACCTCCTGGGACGTGTCCGACGCGTTCCTCCTCGGCCCGGACCTGCTGGTCGCCCCAGTCACGGAGGCGGGGGCCACGGCCCGCGAGGTCCACCTGCCGGCCGGGGCACGCTGGCGCTGCGCCTGGACGGGTGTCTCCTATGCCGCCGGGGCCCGGCACACCATCGACGCCCCGATCGGCCGGATCCCGCTGCTGCTGCGCGACGACGCGGAGCTTCCGATCGCCGGCTGACCGCCTGATCGGTCCTCCATGACACCACCGGGCCCGTCGGCCACGCCCAGCACATACTCACCATCCGCCCGCAGCTCTCCCGGGAACTCTGAACGCCCGCCGCCAGTTGTGAGTGTCATGGAGTTCGTCTTCTTCATGACACTGCCGGGGTTGGTCATCGTGCTGACGCTGCTGGCCTTCGTCGACCAGCTGCTGTTGCGCGCGGGCCGGGCCGGTGTGCTGCCGTGGCGCCCCGGTACGCGGCACGGTCAGGTCTCGGCCACCGGGTTCGAGCAGTTGCACGGCGCGCTGTCGCCCGGCAAGCAGCACGAACTCAAGGAACGGCAGTCGGCGCTGGTCATGCCGGACAACGAGGACGACGGGGCGCCGCCGAACAGGACGACAGTCAATCTGGACGGCGGAACGGCGGTCGTCCGACTCCCCCGCGCCCACGGATAGCCGACACCCAAGGCACCCGAGGCACCTCCCTACGCCGCCTTCACAATGCCGCCACGCTCGGCCGCCGCCCACTCCGCGACCAGCACCTCGTATTCCCGACGCTGCTCGGCACTCAACCGACCACCGGAGCGCAGCATCAGGTCACGGATCCGCTCGTTGAGTTCTTCGGCGGACCGGGCGGGACCAGGCTCGGGTGTGGGGATCATGTGAAGAGAATAGTGGGCGCCACTGACAATCAGCACGCGAATTGCTCCGGAACGGACGTGCTGTGCCACACACTCACGACGCCGACGGCCCCCGCTGCCACCATGGTTCGATGACGAAGCGCACGGAGCCACCAACCCTCCCCGTTCGCTAGCGCCCCCCGTCCCACTTCAGTGTCGCCGCCCGGTGCAGCACCCCGTACCGCACCCAGCGTTCCTCCGCCGCCGCGACCGACGTGGCCGTGCGGTCGGGGTCGAGGGTGGCGAGTTGGGCGACGATGGACTGGCACAGGGCCAGGCCCGCCGTGAGGGAGGGGAAGAAGGACGTGCCTTCGGCGGGGGCCAGTAGGACGTCCTCCGCCGCGGCGGCGAGTGGGGGGCTGGCCGCGTCCGTGATGACGAATACGCGTGTGCCGCGCTCGCTCGCGTCCTCGGCCGCCGTCACCGTGCTCTGGTAGAGGCGCCAGAAGGAGATGGCGATGAGGAGGTCCTCCGGGCCCAGCGCCGCGACGGAGTTGACCAGGTCCGCGCCGCCGGTGGCCTCGAGCCGGACGTCATATCCGGCGAGGCGCGCGTTGTGGGCGAGGGCGGTGCCCGCGGAGGCGTAGCTGCCGGCGGCGATGACAAGGGTGCGGCGGGCGGAGGCGATGGCCCGGGCGATCCGGGCGACCGCCTCGTCGTCGGCGTGGGCCGCCAGTTGGGCCAGGTTCTCCTGGTCGCGGCTGAGCGAGCCGGCCCATGATGTCCCGCCCTCCTCCCGGTGCGCGGCGTTGACCTGGGCGGCGCTGAGGTGGGAGAGATAGCGCGCCCGCAACTCCCGTTGCAGATCGGGCCAGCCGCCGTAGCCGAGCGCCTGGGCGGTGCGGGTCACGGTGGCGGGGTTGGCGCCGACGCGGCGGGCGACGTCGGCGACGGAGGCGTAGGCCGCCTGCTGGGGCTGCGAGACGAGGAAGTCCACGATCGCGGCGGCCTTGGGGCGCAGCCCGCGGGCCGGGGTGGCATCGCGCAGCCAGGTTGCCAGTTCGCCGTGCACACACAACTCCGCTGTAGAGGACGCCCGGCACCTCCGAGTGAGGCGCACGCCCAGACTCTACGTTCCCGGAACGTAACGCAAAGATCGTTGCGGAAACAGCGTTACGCAATCTACTTTGCGTGGGCGGTGAACGTCCCCCGCGTCCCCGACACCCCGAGGACGCCCCCGACACCTTCGAGGATCCGCCCATGTCCCTCCTCGCTCGCCTGGACAGACTCCCGCTGTCCAGACCCCATTACCTCCTGCTGCTCATCGGCGGGCTCGGCTACACCTTCGACGGCATGGACGCGGCCGTGGTCGCGTTCCTGCTGCCGAGCGTCCAGGATCTGTGGCACCTGGCCAACGGCGCGCTCGGCCTGATCGGTTCGGCCTCGCCGTTCGGCTATCTCTTCGGTGCCGCGATCGCCGGCATCCTCGGCGACCGCATCGGCCGCAAGCGCGTGATGATGTACGCCCTCGCGTTCTACGTCGTCTTCACCCTGGTCGCCGCCGCGGCCCCGAACTTCCCCGTCTTCATGGGCGCCCGCGTCCTGGCCGGGGCCGGTACCGGCGCCGAGAGCGCGATCATCGCCCCGTTCCTGTCGGAGTTCGTGCCGTCCAAGCGGCGCGGCTGGTTCGTCGGCGCGCTCGCCGGGTTCTTCTCCTTCGGCTTCGTGGCCGCCGCGCTCATCGGCCGGTTCATCGTGCCGCTGGGGGCGGACGGCTGGCGCTGGGCCCAGGTCGTCACGGCGGTGCCCATCGTGATGCTGCTGTGGTGGCGGCGTGCGTTGCCGGAGTCGCCGCGCTATCTGCTGGAGCGGGGGCGGCACGCGGAGGCCGAGGAGGTCGTCGCCGAGCTGGAGCGCCGCGTGGAGAAGTCGACCGGCCGCCCACTGCCGCCGGTCGAGCACACACACGCCGATGTCGCGCCCGCCTCGAAGGAGACCGCGCCACCCAGCGTCTGGACCGGCCTGCGGTTCCTGTGGTCGCGCAAGATGGCCCAGCGCACGGGCGTGACCTGGGTGATGTGGTTCGTCATCACCTTCTCGTACTACGGGTTCTTCTCCTGGATCCCGACGCTGCTCGTCCAGCGCGGCATCACCGTCACCCAGAGCTTCTCGTTCTCGCTCATCATCTACGCGGCCCAGGTGCCCGGTTACTTCTCCGCCGCCTGGCTCAGCGAACGCCTCGACCGCAAGCACACCATCGCGCTCTACCTCACCGGCTCGGCCCTCTCCGCGTACTGGCTGAGCCAGACCTCGACACCGGTCGCCATCACGGTGTCCGGCGCCGTGCTGTCCTTCTTCCTCAACGGCACCTACGCGGGTCTGTACGCGTACACGCCCGAGGTCTTCCCGACCTGGATCCGCGCCACCGGCAGCGGTCTGGCCAGCGCGTTCGGCCGGATCGGGTCGATCATCGCGCCCACCGTGATCGGCCTGATGGCCGCAGGCGCGGGCTTCGCGGGTGTCTTCGGCATGACGACGGCGGTGCTCGCCGTCGGAGTCGTGGTCACCCTCGCCTTCGGCCTGTCCACGGCCAACCGCTCGCTGGAGGACATCGGCGCCCCCGTCACCTCCCCGGCTTCCCCCGCACCCGCAACCGCACCCACAACCAAGGAGTGATCCCGCACCATGACCAACACCCCTTCGCCGCACACCGGTGACGCTCTCGTTGTACGCAACGCCCACCTCCTCGACCTGGAGTCCGGCACCTGGCGCGAGGGCGACCTCCTCTGTACCGACGGCCGGATATCCGAGGAGGGCGCCGACCGGCCGGACGACGCGCAAGTCCTCGACGTACAGGGCGGGTTCGTGCTGCCCGGCCTCATCGACGCGCACGTCCACGTGACCGCGTTCACCGCCGCGCTCGGCTCGCTGGCCACCACTCCGGCCAGCTATGTCACCGCGCAGGCGTCCCGCATCATGGGCGAGATGCTCGACCGCGGGTTCACCACGGTCCGCGACATGGCGGGTGCCGACTTCGGACTCGCCAGGGCGCAGCAGGAAGGTCTCGTACGCGGCCCCCGACTGGCCTTCGGCGGTAAGGCGTTGAGCCAGACCGGCGGCCACGGCGACAGCCGCGACGCGGGCAGCTGGCACCACGACGAGCACCCGTGCTGCGCCGACCACGGACGGGTGGCGGACGGCGAGGATGCCGTACGCGTCGCGGCCCGCGACGAACTGCGCAAGGGCGCCCACCACATCAAGGTGATGGCCTCAGGCGGTGTCGCGTCGCCCACCGACCGCATCGACTCCACCCAGTACTCCCCCGCCGAACTGCGCGCCGCCGTCGAGGAGGCGGAGGCCGCGAACCGGTACGTCGCCGCGCACGCGTACACCGCCCGCGCGGTCAACCGGGCCCTGGAGGCAGGTGTCCGGTCGATCGAGCACGGCAACCTGATCGACGACCGCAGCGTCGAACTCCTCACGGAGCACGGCGCGTTCCTCGTGCCGACGCTGGTCACGTACTGGGCGCTCAAGAAGGAGGGACGGGAGTTCGGGCTCTCCGAGGACAGCTGGCGCAAGGTCGACGACGTGCTCGGGGCGGGCCTCGGCGCCCTCGAACGCGCTGCGCGCGGCGGGGCCCGGATCGCGTACGGCTCCGATCTCCTCGGGGGCATGCACCGCCATCAGAACGAGGAGTTCCGGATCCGTTCGGAGGTGCAGAAGCCGCTCGACGTGATCCGGTCCGCGACGTCAGTCGCCGCCGAACTCCTCGGGATGAGCGGGGAGATCGGGACGCTCGCCGCCGGGGCCCGCGCCGATCTGCTGGTCCTCGACAGCGATCCGCTCGCCGACATCGCGGCGCTGGCCGACCCCGCGCGGCATCAGGTCGCCGTCGTACAGGGCGGGCGTCCGGTCCGGTAGCGAGTCGCCCGGTCCGGTAGCGCAGAGAGCCGCGGAGGCCGGCCGCACACACCGGCCGGCCCCCGCGCGCCACGTGTCACACCCCGGCGACCAGCTCAAGACCCTCGGCCACGACGCGGCCGTCGTGCAGCACCGTGCGGTCCTTGCCCCGGTCCATGACCGCGCTGGACGGGGTCTCGCCGTCGACCAGGACGAGGTCCGCGCGGTCGCCCACCGCGAGGCCCGGGCGGTCGGTGACACCGGAGAGGCGCGGCACGTCGTGACTCATGATGGAGGCGCCGCCCATCGTCGCCACCGCCAGGGCCATCTCGATGTGGTCGTCGCGGCGGAAGTTGTTGGTGAAGGCCAACTGCCAGGTGCGGTCGAGGAGATCGCAGTTGCCGTACGGGCTCCAGTAGTCGCGCTGTCCGTCCTCGCCGAGGCCGACGCGGACGCCCGCCTCGGTGAGGTCGACGAGCGAGAGGTGGCCGCGGCCGGCGGGGGCGACCGTCGCCATGGCGATGTCCAGCTCCGCGAACTCGTCGATGAGGCGGCGGCTGGTGGACTCGTTCACGGAGCCGAGCTCGTAGGCGTGCGACATCGTCACCTTGCCCTGCATGCCGAGGGCGCGGACCCGCTCCAGGATCAAGTCCGTGGAGAACACGCCGAGTTCACCGGGCTCGTGCAGGTGGATGTCGACCTCGACCTGGTACTTCTCGGCGAGCCCGAAGACGACGTCGAGGTGGCCCTTGGGGTCGCGGTCCAGGGTGCACGGGTCGATGCCGCCCATGACGTCCGCACCGGCCTTGAGCGAAGCCTCCAGGTACTGCTCGGTCCCCGGCTCTCGCAGGATGCCGGCCTGCGGGAACGTCATGATCTGGACGTCGGCGAGGTGCCCGTGCTTCTCCTTGGCCGCGACCACGGCCTCGAACTTCTCCAGCTTGCAGTCGACGTCGACCTGCGCGTACGAACGCACCCGCGTCGTGCCGCGCGCGATCATCCGCTCCAGCGTTCCGGCCACCCGCTCGTTCAGCGGGACCTCGGCGTCGCGCCAGTTCTCGCGGTCGTTCATCGTCATCGTCCACACGCCGGGGCCTCCGGTGTGCGGGCGGAACGGCAGGCCGATGCGGGTGGAGTCCAGGTGGACGTGCACATCGCTGAAGGAGGGGAAGAGGAGCCGGCCGCGGCCCTCGACGACGTCCCCGACGGACTCGGCCTGCGGGTCGTGCGGGCGGATCGCGGCGATGCGGGCGCCGTCGAGCTGTACGTCACTGCGCTCGCCGCCCCAGGGGCGGACGTCACGGATGAGCATGTGGTGCGACTTCTTTCTGTTCGGTGATGCCAGAAGTGGGGGTCGTGGGGATGGTGTGTGCGGCTCGGTCAGTGGGTCACGAGGGCCCTGTCCGCGAAGTGGCATGCGGGGCCCTCGGCACCCGCCATGGGCGGCAACTCGCCCGCGCACCGCGCCTGTTCGGCCTCGTCGAGGGTCGGCCGCAGCGGGCAGCGCGTACGGAAAACGCATCCAGAGGGCGGGTTCGCGGGGGTCGGCAGGTCGCCGCTGAGGCGGATTCTGCGGCTTCGGTCGGCGTCCGGGTCCGGCTGCGGGACGGCCGAGAGCAGGGCACGGGTGTAGGGGTGGCGCGGGTCGTCGAAGACCTCCCGCGTCGGCCCGCTCTCCATGATCCTGCCCAGGTACATCACGGCGACCCGCTCCGCGAAGTGCCGTACGACGGACAGGTCATGGGCGATGAAGACGTACGAGACACCGGTGTCGGCCTGGATGTCCTGGAGGAGGTTCACCACCTGCGCCTGCACGGAGACGTCGAGGGCCGAGACGGGTTCGTCGCAGATGATGAGGCGGGGTTCGAGGGCGAGGGCGCGCGCGATGCCCACGCGCTGCTTCTGGCCGCCGGAGAACTCGTGCGGGAACCGGTTGTAGTGGTCGGGGCGCAGGCCGACGCGGTCCATCAGCTCGCGCACCCGCGCCTTGACGCCGCCGGGCGGGTTGATGCCCTGGGCGTGCAGCGGGGCGGCGATGGCGCTGCCGACGGACTGGCGGGGGTTGAGGGAGGAGGACGGGTTCTGGAACACCATCTGGACCTGCCGCCGGTACTCCTGGGCCTCGGCCCGGTTCAGCGAGCCGAGGTCCCGGCCGTCGAGGCGGATGGTCCCGGCGGTGGGATCGAGGAGGCGCATCAGCAGCCGCCCGGTGGTGGACTTTCCGCAGCCCGACTCGCCGACCAGGCCGAGCGTCTGCCCGGACCCGACGGAGAAGCTCACACCGTCGACGGCCTTGACCGGCGCGCCGCCCCGGCCGAGCAGTCCGCCCCGCCCCGGAAAGTGCTTGGTCAGCCCCTCGGCCTCGAGCAGCGGGGTCCCGGCAGAGGCCGGAGTTTCGGCAGAGGGCGGGGTCCCGGCAGAGGATGGGGTCTCGGCAGAGGGCGGGGTCTCGGGAGAGGTTGATGTCATCGCGCGGCCTCCTCGGCGGTGGCGAGGTTCTCCTGGTGGCACCGGGAGGGGTGATCGGCGCCGGTGCTCGCGAGGAACACGGGACGCTCGCTGCGGCACAGGTCGCCCGGCACGAGGTGGGTCTGCGGGCAGCGGTCCGCGAAGAGACACCCGGTGGGCAGCGCGGTGAGCGACGGCGGGAACCCGGGGATGGGGCGCAGCCGCTCGCCGTCGTCGCCGAGTGTCGGCATGGAGGCGAGCAGGCCCTGCGTGTACGGGTGGCGTGGGTCGCGGAACAGTTCGCGCACGCTCCCCCGCTCCACGCACTGCCCTCCGTACATCACGGCGACATGGTGGCAGACCTCGGCGACGACACCGAGGTCATGGGTGACCATGACGATGGCGGTGCCGGTCTCCTGCTGGAGTTCGCCGAGCAGGTCGAGGATCTGCGCCTGGACGGTGACGTCGAGGGCGGTGGTCGGTTCGTCGGCGATGAGGAGTTCGGGCTCGCAGACGAGGGCCATCGCGATCATCGCGCGCTGGCGCATGCCTCCGGAGAACTCGTGCGGGTACGCGCGGGACCGCCGTTTCGGGTCGGGGATGCCGACGCGGCCCAGCATGTCCACGGCGACCGCGAGCGCGGCCCGCTTCGACACCTTGTTGTGGACCCGGTACGCCTCGGCGATCTGGTCGCCGACCGCGTGGAAGGGGTGCATCGCGGAGAGCGGGTCCTGGAAGATCATGGCGATCTTCTTGCCGCGCCAGGCCCGCATCCGCTGCTCGGACAGGGTGTTGAGGTCGGTGCCGTCGAGCACGATCTCGCCGCCGACCTGGGCGCGGGTCTCCTTCAGCAGCCCCATCAGGGCCTGGCTGGTGACGGTCTTGCCGGAGCCGGACTCGCCGACGAGACCGACGGTCTCGCCCTTGGCGAGGGTGAGGTCCATGCCGTTGACGGCGTGCACGAGCCCGTCGTCGGTGGGGAACGCGACGTGCAGATCCCTGATCTGCAGCAGCGGTTCACCGGAGAAAGAACCAGAGGAAGAGCCGGAGGAAGCACCGGAGGAAGAGGTGGTCATCAGGCGGCCCTCACTCGCGGGTCGATGACGGCGTAGAAGGCGTCGACGACGACATTGGCGACGATGATGAAGAAGGCGGCGAGCAGCGTGATCGCCATGGTCACGGGCAGATCGCCGGCCTGCGCGGCGCGGACGGCGGTGAAGCCGACGCCGGGCACGGAGAAGATCTGCTCGGTGAGCACGGCGCCGCCGAGCAGCAGCCCGATGTCGAGTCCCAGCATGGTGACGACCGGGGTCAGTCCGGCGCGGGCGCCGTGCCGCACGACCATGGCTGCCTTCGACAGGCCCTTGGAGCGGGCGGTGCGCATGAAGTCCTCGCCGAAGGTCTCCAGCATGGAACTGCGGGTGACGCGGATGTACTGGGCGCTGAACAGCACCGCCAACGCGACCCACGGCAGCAGGTAGTTGAGGAACCAGCCGTCGAAGCCGGCCGGGCCGAAGGGTGAGGTGATGGCGTTGGTGGTGAACGGCAGCACGTCGAAGGTCGACACGAAGACGAGCAGCAGGAGCAGTCCGGTGACGGGGATCGGCAGCGAGACCCCGATGGACGCGGCGCCGACGATCAGCTTGTCCGTGAGCTTGTTCTTGCGCAGCGCGGCGAGCGTGCCGAGGGTGACTCCGGCGACGGTCCACAGCACGATGGCGCCGACGGCGACCGACACCGTGTACGGCAGGGCGCGCTCCAGGACGGCGGCGACGTCCTCGTTCGTCTGGAAGGACTTGCCGAGGCAGGGCCACTGGCAGAGCGTCTCGGCGCCGGGCGCGCCGATCATCCGGCCGTGGAACAGGCCCGACATGTAGTTCACGTACTGGGTGAGGAACGGCTTGTCCATGCCGAGGGCGACGCGCGCCTCGGCGACGCGTTCGGGGGTGCACTCCTGGCCGCAGGCGGCGGCCGCCGGGTCGGCGGGCCCGAACTGGAAAAGGGTGAAGGTGACGAAGCTGATGACGATCAGCAGAACGACGGTGGCGCCCAGGCGCCGCGTCAGGAAGGCGAGCATGTCAGGTCACCCCTTCCCCGGGCCGGACGCGACGGAGACGGTCGACAGGTCGATGCCTCCGAAGAAGTAGCCGACCTGCGCGCCCCGGATGTCGGAGCCGACGACGCTGCGCGTCACGTTCCTGATCAGCGGGACGAGCGGATAGTCCTGCATGGCGCGGTCGAAGAGCGTCGACCACTTGCGGCCCAGCTCCTCGCTCGTACCGTTCTCACCGCGCAGCGCGTACATGGCCTTGGAGATCTCCGGGTCGTGGTAGCGGGGGATGTTGGAGAAGCCGAAGGTCTTGCCGTCGACGCTCGGGCCCAGGTTGGGGTCGATGGTGGTGCGCACCGAGCCGCTGTCGGCGCCGCCGCACCAGCCGCTGCGGGCGAGGTCCGGCATCGCCTTGCCCGCGAGGGTGGTGAAGTAGTTCGCGGCGGGGATGGGGCGCAGTTCGAGGTCGATGCCGAGCTGCCTGAGGTTCTCCTGGAGCGAGGTGCCCATGTTCTTGAAGCGGGGTGTCGCGTCCGCGTAGCCGTAGACGAGCTTCTTCGGGTACGAGCGACCCTTGAGCAGCTTCTTCGCCTCGTCCAGCTTGGGCTGGCCCGTCGGGTCGAGGTCGGTGTGCTGCTTTACGTAGCCGCGCTGTTGGGGGTTGATGTACGACTGGGTGAGCTTGCCGAAGCGGGCGCCGCCGTACTGGAGCTGGATGGCCTTGCGGTCGATGGCGAGCGCGAGGGCCTTGCGGACGACCGGGTCCTTGATGGTCTCGGTGTTGAAGTCGAGGACGTCGGTGCAGCCGATGATCCCGGACGCGGTGCGCCGGGCGATGCTCGGCTGGTCGAGCTTGGCCGCGTCCGACGCCTGGAGCCCGCCCGCGCTGTCGAGGGTGATGGCCGTGGGGTCGGAGTCCGCGAGCAGCTGCTGGCTGATGGTGGACTGCGCGGTGGAGAGGCTGAAGGTGAACGTCTGAGGCAGGGCACTGCGGTTCGGGTCGGTGGCCGGGTCCCAGTGCTTGTTGCGGACGAGCTTCATGGCGCGCCCGCGCTGGTACGACTCGATCTTGTACGGGCCCGTGGACACCGGGTGGTTGGTGTAGTCGAGCTTGGTGTCCTTGGCGCGCGGCACCGGTGCGGTGTTGGAGCGGGAGACCAGGGCGGGGAACTCGGCGAACGGCTGCTTCAGCTTGAAGACGACGGTGCGGTCGTCCGGTGTCTCGATGCCCTTGAAGTCCCCGGCCGCCCCCTTGGCGTAGGGGCCCTTGTAGCCGTCGTCGGAGAGGGCGGCGTTCAGTTCCTGCGGCGCCTGGGTGTAGACGTCGCGGGCGTAGGTGCGCTCGACGCCGTACTTCACGTCCTTGGCCGTGATGGGCCTGCCGTCCTCGAACTTCAGCCCCTTCTTCAGGGTGTAGGTCCAGGTCAGCCCGTCCTTGGAGACCTTGCCGAGGTCGGTGGCGAGGTCGGGGACGACCTTCGGTGGCTTGCCGGCCTCCTCCTTCGCCATGGTGAGCGTGCGGTAGTAGAGCTGGCCCACGTTGGCGGTCTGGACGTAGTTGCTGTTGCCGGGGTCGAGGGTCTGGAAGTCGGTGGACATCAGGACGTTGACGTTGCCGCCCTTGGTGGTGTCTCCGTCACCGACCTTGACCGGGTCGAAGGCGTCGGCGGGGGCGCGGGAGCCCGAGCCCGGCGCGGGCTTGGCGCCGCCGCAGGCGGTGAGAGCCATCCCGGCGGTCACCGTCAGGGCGAGAGCCGCCACGGTGCGTCGATTCACTGCTGCTCCTGTTGTTCCTGGCTTGTCCGAACGCGAACGCGGTCAGCCACGGGAGGACTTGGGGTCGAGGGCGTCGCGGACGGCGTCGCCGAGCAGGTTGAAGGCGAGCACCGTGATCACCAGGGCGCCGGCCGGTACGGCGAGGAACCAGGGGTCGGTGAGGTACCAGTTGCCCTGCTGGGCGGCGTTGAGCATCTGGCCCCAGGACGGGGTGGGGTCCTTGACGCCGACGCCGAGGAACGAGAGCGCGGCCTCGGCCGTGATGTTGGTGGGGATCATCATCGTGGCGTAGACGAGGACCACGCCCATCACGTTGGGCACGATCTGCTTGAGGATGATCGAGCGGTGCGAGGCGCCGTAGGCGCGGGCGGCCTCGACGAACTCCTGCTCCCTGATGGACAGCACCTGTCCGCGTACGACGCGGGCGAGATAGGCCCAGCCGAAGAAGCCGAGGATGATCACGAGCGAGGCGATCGGCAGCAGGCTCCCGTCCCCCAGCGCCGTGTCACCGAGCCGGGACTGCAGGATCGGCGTCAGGGAGAGCACGAGCAGCAGGTGCGGGAAGGCAAGGAAGAGGTCCATGACCCGGCTGATCACCATGTCGACCTTGCCGCCGAAGTAGCCGGCCGCGGCGCCGAGGACGGTGCCGAGGACGACGGAGACGACGGTCGCCAGCAGCGCGATGATCAGGGAGACCTGGGCGCCGTGCGCCATGCGCGCGAAGATGTCGCGGCCGAGGCCCGGTTCGAGTCCGAGCCAGTGGTCGCCGGAGGGATAGCGGTAGTAGGGCAGCGGCAGGCCCGGCGTGCCGTAGTCGTCCAGGACGTCCGGGCTGGTGCTCGTGGTGTACGCGTCCTGGCCCTCGATCGCGGTGAGCAGCGGGGCGAGCACCGCGAAAAGGATCATGAGGACCACCACGGCGAGCGCGGCGAGAGCGATCCGGCTGCGGCGGATGCGCAGCCAGGCGGTGCCGATGAGGGAGCGGGCGGCAACGACAGGCGGTGCCGAAGTCGACGCCACCGAGGGCGAGTTGGGCGCGGCTTCACCGTCGGCGCCGGAGGGCGACCGAGCGGGCAGCACTGGGGAATCCGTCACGTCGCGTGATCCATTCGGCGCAAGGGGGAAGGTTGGCGGGACGGTATACCAACTCCACCGGGCGGCGATAGGGGTAACCGCATCTTGGTATACCGACCGCCCAAACTAAGCCGCATCACGGGACATTTTGGCAGCCGTTCACGCCCCTCCGACACCCGGATGACACTTCCGCGAGCACCACCTTCCCGGCCGGTATACCAACCCGTACGATCACCCACGTCCGCAACACCCCCACCCCAGGAGGCACTTATGCGCACCCGCTGGCGCGCCCGACACGTCCTCGCCCACCAGGACGGCGGCCACGCGCTGCTGCGGGACGGCGAGGTGGTGTGGCAGGACGACACCGTGATCTACGTCGGACCGCGGTACGAGGGCGAGGTCGACGAGGAGCGCGACCTGGGCGAGTCCCTGGTCATGCCGGGCCTCATCGACCTCGACGCGCTCACCGACGTCGACCACCTCGTCCTCGACTCCTGGGCCGGGCCCGAGCGGGGCAAGGGACTGCAGTGGTCCCTCGACTACTTCACCCACCGCCGCCACGACGTGTTCACCCCGCAGGAGCGGGCCACCATCCGCGAGTACGCGCTCGCCCAGCTCGCCCTGCACGGCATCACCACCTTCATGCCGATCGCCTCCGAGGTGCACAGCCGCTGGGCGGAGCCCTACGAAGAGCTGGTCGACATGGCGGAGACCGCGCGCCGTATCGGCCTGCGCGGCTACCTCGGCCCGGCCTACCGCTCCGGGGTCAACGTCGTCCTGCAGGACGGCACCCGCGATGTGGCCTTCGACGAGGAGGAGGGCCGCACTGGACTGCGCGACGCCGTCCGCTTCCTGGACCACCTCGACGAGCTGAACGACCCCCTGCTCACCGGCGTCCTGCTGCCCTGCCGCATCGAGACGCTCACCGAGGAGCTGCTCGTCGAGACGGCCCGGATCGCGCGCGAACGCGGGACCCTGATCCGGCTGCACGCGCTCCAGGGCCTGGCCGAACGCGAGATCATCCAGCGCCGGCACGACGGCCTGACGCCGCTCGAACTCCTCGACAAGCACGGCCTGTTGGGCCAGAACCTGCTCATCCCGCACACGGTGCTGCTCGACCGGCACCCGGCCGTCCACGGCGAGGACCGCGGCGACCTGGCGCTGCTCGCCGCCCGTGGCATCTCGGTGATCCACTGCCCGCAGACGTCGCTGCGCTACAGCGAGATGCTGCACTCGTTCCGCGCCTACCGCGAGGCCGGCGTCAACCTCTGCCTGGGCACCGACTCCTTCCCGCCGGACCTGATCCGCGGCATGGACGTCGGCGTCCACCTGGCGAAGATCGCCGAGGGGCGCACGGACGCCGCGCCCGCCGAGCACTACGTGGAGGCGGCCACCCTGGGCGGGGCCCGCGCGCTCGGCCGCGAGGACCTGGGCCGGATCGCCGTCGGCGCCCAGGCGGACCTCGTCGCGTTCTCCCTCGACGACATCCGCGACGGTGTCATGGACGACCCGGTCCGTACGTTCCTGCTCAACGGCACGGCCCGGCAGGCCACGAACTCGGTCGTCGCGGGCAACCCGGTCCTGGTCGACGGCGCACTGCCCGGCACGGACCTGCCGCAACTGGCGCGCAGCGCCCAGGCGTTGTTCGAGAAGATGCGCGCGGCCTACAGCGAACGCGACACCGAGCGCCGGGACACGGAGGCGCTCTTCCCGCCGACGTTCCCCGCGTTCCGCGCGCCCGGCTCCGCCGCGCCCGAGAGCGAGTCGCCCGCGTGACACTCACCGCAGAACGCGCCGGAACCGGGACCAGGACCGGACCTGGAGCCGGGGCCGGGACCGCCTCGCAGGTGGAGCGCACGGAAGAGCTGATCCGGGCCGGTATCCACTCCGGCGCGTACCCGCCCGACTCGCGGCTGCGGGAGCGCGAGCTGGCGGAGGCTCTCGGTGTCTCGCGGGTCCCGGTCCGCGAGGCGTTGATGCGGCTCGCGGCCGAGGGCCTCGTCGAGCTGGAGCCGCGCCGGGGCGCCCGCGTGCGCCGCCTGACCCTCCGGGACGTCAAGGAACTCTTCGATCTGCGCCTCAGCCTGGAGGTGTTCGCGGCGCGCCGGGCGGCCGAGATCGTCGCGGACGGCGGCGGCCACGAGGGCCTGCGGGCCGTGATGGACGAGGCCGACGCGGCGACCCGGAGCGAGGACCAGGCCGGTATCGCTGCCGCGAACACGGCCTTCCACGCCGAGCTGATCACGATGACGGGCAACCGGCTGCTCCAGTCCTCGTTCCAGCGCTCGCTCGGCCTGATGCACTGGCTGTTCCGGCTCACGGCCACCGAGCACGGCGCCGCGCAGCACCGCACCGAGCACGACCAGATCTGCCGGGCGATCGGCGACGGCCGCCCCCGTCTCGCCGAGGCGCTCACCTACGCGCACATCGACATCCGACGGGAGCCGGTGCTGCGGGCGTTGGCGAAGGTGCTGCCCGCGGAGTAGGGCATGTCGTTTGGATCAGGGCCTAGTGCAGGACGTGCCTCTACCTACCCGGCCTGCGCCCCGTTAGCATGTTCGAACTGCGACGATCATCCAGATCGTCGCAGTTGCCCGCAGCCGGAACCAAGCCACCAAGTCGGACAATTGAAGACCACACCACCTCCCCTGTCCCTGCCGCACCAGCGCGGCGCCGAGCGCCGGCCGCCCGCCTGGCGGCAGCCGCGCACCCTCCTGTGGATCGCGGCCGGCCTGGCGACGCTCGGCTTCCACATCGCCCTGGAGTTCGTGGCGCGCCGCTACGGGCAGCCGGGGCCGATCACCGTAGAGGCCCAAGAGGTGATCTTCGCGCCGCACTCGGGCCCGCTGCTCTACGGCGGCCTGGCGCTCACGATGGTGGTGCTCACCTGGCGGCAGCGGCTGATCGCGGTCTGCGCGGCGGTCGGCATCGACATCGTGTTCTGGCTCGTGCGGCTGATCGTCGGCGCCGACATGAACTTCGGCAACGGCGCGCTGTGGGTGATCCTGGGTGTCGCGGTCCTCGGCCTCGCCCGCCGCACCGGCCGGGAGAGATCGGTCCTCCTCAAGGGCTCGGGCCTCGGCCTTCTTCTGGTCTTCGGCCACAAGACGGGCGACACCTGGCTCCTCATCACGTCCAAGACCCGCCCGACGGTGCTCGATCAGTACGTGGCCACCGCCGATCACGCCCTCGCCAACCCCTCGTGGCTGGTCGGTCACCTCGTCGAGGCCACCTCACCGATCAGCAGCGGCCTCCTCACCGTCGTCTACGGTCAACTCCCCATGGCCGCCGCCCTCGTCGGCCTGTACCAGCTGCGCCACGTGGCGGCGGAACGCCGTTTCCCCGCCCACCACTTGGTGCGCACCTTCCTGGCCATCGGCCTCCTCGGACCGGCCATCTACATGATCTTCCCGGTCGTCGGCCCGCTGTACGCCTTCGGCCACGACGGCGGCCACTGGGCGGTGGCCGACATCTGGCCGAACACCCTCCCGGCGATCGGCGCCCCGCACCCCTTCCCGTTCGACGAGATCACCCCGCGCAACTGCATGCCCAGCCTGCACACCGCGTGGGCCATCTCGCTCTTCATCCACACCCGCGAGGGCTCCCGCGCCATGCGCTGGGCAGGCACCTTCTGGCTGGTCGGGACCCTCACCGCGACCCTGGGCTTCGGCTACCACTACGGCGTGGACCTGCTCGCCGGGACGGTCTTCGCCCTGTCCATCGAGGCGTCGATGCGCGCCTTCTCCCGCGGCTGGGACCGCCGGGCCACGCTGATGGCGAGCTACGGGGCGGCCGTCCTCACGATGCTGCTCGTGTCCTACCGCTACCTCCCGACGCACATGGCCGCACACCCCTGGGCGTTCGGCCCGCTGCTGCTCGTGCTGACGGGCTCCGTGGTCCTCCTCTACGTACGGACGACGAGGCAGTGGAGCGCGCAGGCCACGCCTCCGCCTCCGCCGTCGCCCCTGCCGAAGGCGGGCACGGCGGACCCTCAACCGGAGCTTGCGTAGCGGCTGTTCAGGGTGCGGCACGTCGGCGACGTACGTGCCGCCTTCTCCGCCGCGTGAGGCCGGCCTACGGCCTCACGCACCCCCGCAGCGCCCGCGCAGCACCTCGACCCCGTCGCCCTTCAGGTCGTCGCAGTGGGCCGCGCGTCCCGTCATCGCCATCATCAGGGCCACGGTGCTGCCGGTGACCAATGGCCCGGTGCCGGTCGCGAAGGGGCCGTCGGTGGCGACGAGTTCGAGCCCGCCGATACGCCCCTTCGCCACCACCACCTGGTCCGTGCCCCGGTAGTACTCGGCGACCCTCGTCACCGTCTCGACCGGATAGGCGCGGCGGATCCCCAGGGGCCGCCGGATGTCCTCCCCGTGCACGAGCGTCTCCCCCAGCATGGCGATCACGGGCAGGGGAGGCTTCGTCGTGCTGGTGACGATGCGGCGGAACCGCTCCAGTGTCTCGGCGGGGCTCGCGCCCAACTGCTCGGCCAGCCGCACGGCGACCTGCTTGTCGAAGTCGAACCGGCAGCGGATCACACCGGCCAGCCACCGCACCGCGTTGAGGCTCGCGCCCGCGGTGAGATGCGCCAGCACCTCACGGACGCTGAGCCCGGCGCACAGCGAGGGCGTCGCCCACTGGGCAGTCGTCGTCGCGTCGAGGTCGGCGGCGAGCGCGGCGCGTTCCTGATGGATCAGGCTCCAGACCGGATCGGCAGTGTCGGCCATGGGAAAGGTCTCCTGTCACGGGCGGGAGGGGCGGTACTCGGCACGCGGTACTCGGCAGGCGGTGCCCACGGTACGGTGCCACGGGTGGAGCAGAGGCGACCGACCCACGGCCGCCGCCAGGAGGGAAACATGTCGGGAGAGATCTCGCCCGCCGGGGGCGACTCCGGTGCCGGCCCATCGTCGCCCGAGCTGCGGGCCTCGCACGCCGACCGGGACCGGATCGTGGACGTGCTGCGCGTCGCGGCGGGGGACGGCCTGTTGACGGCGGAGGAGCTGGACGAGCGCCTCGAGGTCGCCCTGTCGGCGCGGACCTTGGCCGAACTGGCGCCGCTCACCGCCGACTTGCGGCCCGCGACCGAGACCAAGGACGTCGTCCGGATCGAGCAGGCGCACAGCGGCGCCATCGAACGCCGGGGGCGCTGGGTGGTGCCGCGCAGGCTGGAACTCGCGGTGACCTTCTGCGCGGTGACGCTCGATTTCACCGACGCCGTGCTCACCCACGACACGTTGGTGATCGACTCGTCGATGACCGGGAAGCGGCTGATGCTGATCACGAAGCCGGGCATCGTGGTCGACACCGACGCCCTGCAACTGGCGCACTGCAAGGTCAAGCAGCGGCACAGGCCCGGGGATCCGGACGTGCCTGTCACCCTGCGCATCGAGCTCGTCGGCCACAAGACCCACGGCAGCGTGGTGGTCCGTCCCCCGCGCCGGACATTCGGGCAGTGGCTCAGAAACAAGAAGTGACGCGCACGGCGCCGGTACCCTCCAGCCATGTCCGAACCCACCGTGGCGCGCTTCTACGACGAACTGGCCGACGACTACCACCTGATCTACCCGGACTGGGACGCGAGCGCCCGGCGGCAGGGCGCGGCCCTGGACGCCGTGATCGGCCGGGAGGGCGCCGCGGTACTCGACTGCTCCTGCGGCATCGGCACGCAGGCCATCGGCCTGGCCCTGCACGGACACCGCGTCACCGGGACCGACATCAGCCCTCGCGCCACGGCCCGCGCCGCCTGTGAGGCCTCCAGCCGGGGGCTGCCGCTGCACACCGCCGCCGCCGACATGCGGCAACTCCCCTTCACCGACGGCCGGTTCGACGTCGTCGTGTGCGCCGACAACGCGCTGCCGCACCTGCTCACCGAGCAGGACGTACGCACCGGCCTCACCGAGATGCGCCGCGTACTGCGCCCCGGCGGACTGCTGCTGGCCAGCACGCGCCCGTACGAGGACCTGCTGCGCGAGCACCCCGCGTCGATGCCCCCGCAGGTCCACCGCTCCGAGGAGGGGCGGACGGTCACCTTTCAGCTCTGGCACTGGCAGGACGACGGCGAGCACTACGACTTGGAGCACTTCCAGCTCCTCCCGGACGCGAGGGAAGACTGGCGGGTCCGGGTGCGCCGGACCTCCTACTGGGCGCTCGGTCAGGAGCGGCTTGCCGGGCTCGCGGCGGAAGCCGGGTTCGTCGACCGCGCATGGCGAGCGCCGGAGGAAACCGGCTTCTTCCAACCGCTGTTCGTCGCCCGCGCCGGTGTGTAGGACCTTCCTCGCCCGGTGAGGACCGGACTGACGTCAGCCAGTGAAGACCAGGCCGATGTCAGCCCGTGAAGACCAGGCTCACGTTGTGCCCGCCGAACCCGAACGAGTTGGCCAGCGCCGCCGACCACTGCCCGGAGCGCCGCTCACCGGAGACCACGTCCAGGTCCACGCGCGGGTCGAGTGTGTCGAGGTTGCGCGTGGCCGGCAACGCCCCGTCCCTGAGCGCGAACAACGCGGCCATGGCGCCCACCGTCCCGGACGCTCCCAGCATGTGACCGGTCATCGACTTGGTCGCCGTGACCGCGGCGTGCCTGCCGATCGTGCGGCCGATCGCCTCGGCCTCCGCCACGTCACCGGACTCCGTGGACGTGGCATGGGCGTGCACGACCCCGATGTCCGCCGGAGTCACGTCGGCGTCGCGCAGCGCCAGTTCCATGGCGAAGGACTGGCCGTCCGCGTCGGATGCCGTGATGTGGTCGGCGCTCGAACTCACGGCGCTGCCGGCCAGCATGCCGTGGACGCGTGCGCCGCGGGCCCGCGCGAACTCGGGGCGTTCGAGCACCATCATGCCCGCGCCCTCGCCCATGACGAACCCGGACCGCTCGACGTCGAAGGGGCGGGACACCGCCTCCGGGTCGTCGGACCGCGTCGACAGGGCCTTCATCTGGGCGAACGCCGCCAGGGTGAAGGGGTGCAGGCACGCCTCCACACCACCGGCGACCACCACGTCCGCCCGCCCGGCGCGGATCAGGTCCTGCCCCATGGCGAGGGCCTCCGCCCCGGACGCGCACGCGCTCACCGGGGTCCTGGCGCCACCCTTCGCACCCAGGTCCATGCTCACCCAGGCCGCGGGCCCGTTCGGCATCAGCATGGGGACGGTGAAGGGTGAAAGTCGGCGGATCCCGGAGGCTTCGAAGATGTCGTCCTGCCCCAGCGTGGTGAGCACACCGCCGGTCCCAGTGCCGATGACGACGGCGAGCCGCTCCGGCTCGACCTGCGGGGCGCCGGCGTCCTGCCATGCCTCGCGCGCGCTGAGGAGGGCCATCTGCTCACCGCGGTCCAGCTTCCTGGCCTCGGGCCGCGGAAGCAGCGACGCCGGGTCCACGGTGAGTCCGGCCGCGACACCCACGGGCAGCTCCGCGGCCCACTCCTCCTCCAGGAGCCGCACCCCCGACGTGCCGTCCAGCAGCCCCGCCCACGTCGTCGGCGCATCGGCTCCCAGCGGCGTCATCGCGCCGACGCCCGTCACCTGCACATGACCGTTCCCAGTCACCCGAGCCTCCTTGCATTGTTCAGATGCTACATAGCTGCCGATCTGACCTCCCTGCGATCTTGCCAGCCAGCAGCAGGCCCATCAGGCGAGGAGTCGACCGATTCCACCGCGAGACATTGTCGGGTTACCACAACCACCTCCCTGCACGCCCACACCGTCCCGCGCACCCACCCCCGCCACCCGCCCCTTGATTTCCCAGATCGTACGTGCTCGGATTATCTCGGCAGGCGGGTTCGCCAGAACCCCCGGTGGCGCCCCCGTACGGCGTCCGCCGCGGTGATCCCGCATGCCCTCGCACCCTCCGCACCATCCGCACGTGCCCAGTACGTCCGCGCTCGTCTCCCGGAGGAACACCCGATGTTCGACTTCTCGTCCGTCGACGTCCTCGACGCCTTCACCCGTGAACTTCAGCTGTGCAAGGTCCGCGAGGGAGAGCACGTCGTCGTGCTCTCCGAGCCCGGCAGCCGTGGTGACTACGTCGCCGCCGCGTTCGGGGCCGCCAAGAGCCTCGGCGCCCACGTCGTGTCCGCCACGGTGCCCGGCGGCAGCCCGGCCCCGCTGCCCAGCACCCACACCGGGGCAGGGCCCGGCCTCGTATCCGTCCTCAACGACACTGCCGCGCAGGAGCTGTTGAAGGCGGCCGACCTGGTCGTGGACCTGACCCGCGAGGGCTTCATCCACGCCCCGCTGCAACAGGACATCCTCAAGACCGGCACCCGCATCATCTTCGTCTGCGACGCGCCCGACGTCCTCATCCGCAACCTGCCGAACGAGCAGGACAAGGTGCGCGTCCAGGAGGGCGTGGACCGGGTCCGTACGTCTTCCGTCATGCGCGTGACCTCCGAGGCCGGCACGGACCTGACGGTCCAACTGGCCGATTCCCACCCGGAGTTCCAGACCGGCTTCGCCGACGACCCGGGCCGCTGGGACCACTGGCCGAGCACCATGGTGCTGTGCTGGCCGGAGATCTCCGACGGGCGGATCGTGCTCGCGGAGGGCGACATCCTGCTGCCGTTCAAGGAGTACGTCCAGCGTCCCGTCACGCTCCATGTCTCGGGTGGCCACATCCAGGAGGTCACCGGCGGCGCCGAGGCCAAGCTGCTGAACACCTTCTTCGAGGACTCGCACGACAAGTGGGCCCGCAGCCTCTCCCACATGGGCTGGGGCCTGATGAAGTCCGCCGACTGGTTCGCCACCGCGATGTACGGCAAGGACGAGTTGATGGGCATGGACGCCCGCGCCTTCGCCGGCAACTTCCTCTGGTCCACGGGTCCGCACCCGCACCTCCAGCGCGATTCCTACGCCCACCTCGACATCGCGATGCGCGGCTGCACCGTCAGCCTGGACGGCACCGACGTCGTCACCGGCGGACACCTCGTCGAAGGCTGAGCCCGGTCCCCCACCCCAACGCAGCATCCCTGGAGGAGTCTTGCCTCTCAGCCAGTCCTACGAAGTCACCGTCGTCGGCGGCGGTCTCGGCGGCCTCACCGCCGCCCTGGCCCTGCGCCACAAGGGACTGCGCGTCACCGTCCTCGAACAGGCCGCCGAACTCGGCGAGGTGGGCGCCGGCATCCAGACCGCACCGAACGCCAGCCGGGTCCTGATGCGGCTCGGCCTGCGCAAGCAGCTGGAGGCCATCCGCACCGAGCCGCAGGACCAGGTGCGCCGCCGCTGGCAGGACGGCAGCATCATCGGGCTCACCCCGCTCGGCCGCCGTGTCCAGGAGGAGTTCAACGCCCCCTACTGGCACTACCACCGCGCCGATCTGCACCGCACCATCCTCGACGCGTGCACCGACCCGCTGGGCCCCGGGCCCGCCGTCGAGATCGTCACCGGGGCGCGCGTCGTGGAACTCGACCGTACGTCCCCGGACCGTCCCGTCGCGGTCACCGACGACGGCACCCGGCACGAGGCCGACGTGCTGGTCGGCGCCGACGGCATCCACTCCCGCGTCCGCGACCTCATCGGCGCCGAGGACACCCTGGTCTTCTCCGGCGACATGGCCTTCCGCACGCTGATACCCGGCGAGCTGCTGCACGCCGACCCGGCCACCCGCTTCCTCTTCGACCGCTACCAGAGCACCATCTGGTACGGGCCCGGGCGCCATCTCGTCCACTACCTGATCCGCGGCGGCGAGTGGCTCAACATCGTCGGCTGCGTCCCGTGGAAGGACGAGTACGGCGAGAAGACCACCTTCTCCGGCACTACCGAGATGCTCGTCGACGCCTACGCGGAGTGGGACGACCGCGCGCCGGCCATGCTCGCCAAGGCCAAGGGCGACATCACCTGCTTCCCGCTCTACCACCGCCGCCGCGACCCGAACTGGGTCGACGGCCGCGTGGCCCTTCTCGGCGACGCCTGCCACGCGATGCTCCCCTACCAGGCGCAGGGTGCCTCGCAGGCCATGGAGGACGGGGCCGTGCTCGCCGAGGAGCTGGGCGCGGTGACCCGCGAGGGGATCCCCGGCGCGTTGCAGCGGTACGTCAACCGCCGCGCCCGGCACGCCGGGATGGTGCAGCAGGCCTCGCTGCGCAACCAGGTCTTCTACCGCTTCCCCGACGGTCCGGAGCAGCAGGCCCGCGACGCCAAGCTCGGCGAGCGCTACGACGGCGAGTCCGACGTGTCCTACGACTGGCTGTGGCGCGGCACCCCGCTGGACACCTCCGACGACGAGTCCTTCGCCTACCGCCACCACCACTGAGCCGATTCCCCCCGGCCAGATGAGCCGATCCCTGGCCAGATCCCGCGCCCTGGAGGTCCCGTGCCCACCCCGTACGACCCCGCCACCGACCGCGTCTACGAACGCGCCGGGTTCGGCGCCGCCGTCGCCCGCGGCCACCGTCCCGCCCTGATCGTGGTCGACCTGACGCGCGGCTTCACCGAGCCGGGCTTCACCACCGGCAGCGATCTGACCGCCCCCGTCGAGGCCACGGCGGAGCTGGTGCGCGCGGCCCGCACCGGCGGCGTACCCGTGGTGTGGACGGTCATCGCCTACACGGCCGCCGAGGCCGAGGGCGACGCGGTCACCTGGCTCGCCAAGGCTCCCGGCATGCGGGCGCTGCGCGAAGGCGGCGAGGCCGTCGCCCTCGACCCCCGACTGCCGTACGAGGAGGGGGACCAGTTCATCGTGAAGAAGGGCGCGTCGGCGTTCTTCGGCACCGCGCTGGCCTCCCTGCTCACCGGCCTCGGCTGCGACACGGCGGTCGTCTGCGGCGCCACGACGAGCGGCTGTGTGCGGGCCACGGCGGTGGACGCGGTGCAGTACGGCTGGCCGGTCCTCGTGCCCGCCGAGGCCTGTGGCGACCGGGCCGCGGGGCCGCATGAGGCGGCGCTCTTCGACATCCAGGCCAAGTACGGGGATGTCGTGGGCCACGAGGACATGGTGAAGTACCTGACGACGAAGGGGGTTTGAGATCATGAACGCGTCTTCCGGAGCCGCACGAGATGCCGCGCAGGATGCCGGACAGGATGCCGCTCAGGACCGCGAGGCCCGACGGCCGGAGCGTTACCTGACGCAGCCCGGCCTCGCGGACCTCGCCGACATCCCGGCCGTCAGCCGCTGGGCCCGCAGCGGGGACGTGCGGCTGCACGTGCTGGACTACGGCGGCGAAGGCGTCCCCCTGCTGATCCTGCCCGGCATCACCAGCCCGGCGATCACCATGGACTTCGTCGCCCGTGAACTGACGGACCTGGCAAGGCCGTTGGTCCTCGACATCCGCGGCCGCGGCCTCAGTGACGACGCGGAGGACCACTCGCTCGACGCCCTCGCCGCCGACACGGAAGCCGTGATCGAGCAGCTGGAGCTGGCGGACCCCGTGCTCTTCGGACACTCCATGGGTGCCCGGATCGCCGCCGCCACCGCTGTGCGGAGCCATGTCCCGCTCGGTGGAACGCTGTTGGTGGACCCGCCGATGAGCGGCCCGAGCCGGGGGCCTTACCCGACCACGCTCGCGGCGTTCACGCGCCAGCTGTCGCAAGCCCAGCGCGGCACGGATGCCGACGAGGTCGGCGGCTTCTGGCCGACGTGGCCGCGCCGGGAGCTGGAGCTGCGGGCCCGCTGGCTCGCCAGCTGCGGCCTGGAGGCGATCGAGCGCGCCCACCGGGGCTTCGAGAGCGAGGACTTCTTCGCCTGGTGGCCCCAGGTGCCGGGCCCCACGACGCTGCTGTACGGGGCCGACAGCCCGGTCGTCACCGCCGAGGGCGCCGCGGAGGCCACCGCCGCGAACCCGGCGGCGCGCATGGTTCGCATCCCCGCGGCGGGACATATGGTCTTCTGGGACAACCCGGCGACGGCCCTGGACCTGCTGCGCACCGCGCTGCGGCAGACCCTCTCCCCGGAGCCGGAGGCCCACTCGATCCCTCCACACGACAGCGGTGCCATGACCTCGCCCTCCACCCCCAGCCAGGCCGACGACGTCGCCGCGCCCGACGAACTCACCCACGCGCCGGGCTTCCTGGCCCGCCGGCTGTACCAGGCGTACCTCGCCGCGTGGCTGCACGACGTCGACGCGACGCTGACCGGGCCGCAGTTCGCCGTCCTGCAGATCATCGGCGAGAACCCCGGCTGCGACCAGCGCTCCATCGCCGCGCTCGCCGCGCTCGACACCTCGACGATGGCCGACGTCGCCCGGCGCCTGGAGAACCGGGGCCTGCTGTCCCGCGCCCCCTCCCCCGCCGACGCGCGGCGCAAGCTCCTCAACCTCACGGAGGAGGGCCGCGCCACCGTGCACGACGCGAACCTGCGGGCCCGCAAGCTGGACGAGGAGCTACTGCGGCCGATCCCGGCGGAGCAGCGCGCCGACGTCCTGCGGCACCTGGCGGTGCTCGCCGACCACTGGGAGCGGCTCGGTCAGCAGCACTGACCTCCGCCACCGACCCGCCCGAAGAGGACATGCAGGCCCCCGCCCTCATCAAGCATGCCCAAAAACCTGGAGCGAATCATGACAGACCATCACATAGGGATGATCGTCCCCAGCTCGAACCTCACGATGGAGACCGAACTCCCCCGCCTGATGCGGGCGCGCGAGGCCGTCTCCCCGGAGGACCGCTTCGTCTTCCACAGCAGCCGGATGCGCATGAAGCACGTCACCCCCGAAGAGCTGCGGGCGATGAACGCGCAGACGGAGCGCGCGGTCCTGGAGCTGGCCGACGCCCGGCCGGACGTCGTGGCGACGGCCTGCCTCGTCGCCATCATGGCGCAGGGCCCGGGCCACCACTGCACGGCCGAGGACGAGATCAAGGACGTGCTGCGCGCCCAGGAGGCACTGGTCCCCGTGGTCTCCAGCGCCGGCGCACTGCTCGACGGGATCGCCGCGCTCGACGCCAAGAAGGTCGCCATCGTCACGCCCTACATGAAGCCGCTGACCCAGAAGGTCGCCGACTACATCGAGGACGCGGGCGTCGAGGTGGTGGACGCGCTGAGCCTGGAGGTGCCGGACAACCTGGCCGTCGCCCGGCTCGACCCGCAGGACCTGCGCGAGCACTACAAGCGCCTGAAGCTCGGCGACGCGGACGCGCTGGTGCTGTCCGCCTGCGTACAGATGCCGTCCCTGCCGGCGATCCAGCCGGTCGAGGACGAGCTGGGGCTCCCGGTCCTGTCGGCGGCCACCGCCACGGCGTACCGGATCCTGTCCGAGCTGGGCCTGCCGCCGCTGGCGCCGAACGCGGGCCGCCTGCTGGCCGGACCGACCGCGCCGTGAAACCGCCGTGTTAACTCCGTGCGCGACCCCTTGCCAAGCAAATTCGTACGTGCTCGGATTACCTCAGTCCGCGCACTGACTGTCTCCCCCGAAGCACCCGCACCGCCCGCTCCCCCGCCTCATCAGCAACTCAGGCACCTCCCGTCGCAGTTCGTCCCCGACACGACCCTGTGGAGCGCACGTGAGAACAGGCGATCAGATCGTTCAGGATCTCCCCTGGAGATGGAACGTCCAGGGAAAGATCTTCATCATCGGAGGTCTCGGCTACCTCTTCGACGCGTACGACATCGCCCTGAACGGCTTCCTCATGCCGCTCCTGGGCCAGCACTTCGACCTGTCCCTCGGTGCCCGAGGGCTCGTCGCCACCGCCAACCTGGTGGGCATGGCCGTCGGTGCCATCGCCTGGGGCGCGGTCGCGGACCGGATCGGCCGCAAGAAGGCGTTCAGTGTCACCCTGCTGATCTTCGCCCTGTTCTCGGTCCTGGGCGCGCTCTCCCCCACGTACCCGGTCTTCCTGCTGCTGCGGTTCCTCGCGGGAGTCGGGCTCGGCGGCTGCATCCCGGTCGACTACGCGCTGGTGGGCGAGTTCTCGCCGCGCAAGTACCGGGGCCGGGTCCTCACCGCGCTCGACGCCTGGTGGCCGGTGGGGGTGACCCTGTGCGGGCTCGTGTCCACGGGCATGCTGTCCCTCGACGGCAACTGGCGCTGGATGCTCGCCACCATGGTGCTGCCCGCGCTGCTGCTGTTCTGGGCGCGCCGCGGCATCCCCGAGTCACCCATCTACCTGACGAAGAAGGGCCGCGAGGCCGAGGCACGGACCGTCATCGACGACCTGGTGGCCCGCACGGGCGCGCCCGTCGAGCCGTACGTCATCCCCGAGCCGGTACCGGACGAGGGTCCGCGCGGGGTGGCCGCGGCCGCCCAACAGCTGCGCAACATCTGGTCGTTCAGCCCGCGCATCACCTCGGCGGCCTGGCTGCTGTTCGCCACCATCATGCTCGTCTACTACGCGGCGCTGAGCTGGATGCCGTCGATCCTCAAGGAGGAGGGGCAGGGTGACACGGCCGCCTTCATGAGCACGACGCTGATGAGCGGCGTGGGCATCATCGGCGTCCTCGTCTCGACGGCCCTGGTCGACCTGGTCGGCCGCAAGTGGCTGATCGGTGTCTCGGCCCCGGTCGCCTCGCTCGCCCTCGTGATCTTCGCGATCGTGCGGGACATGCCGACCGGCTCGGTCATCACCATCGGCGTGTTCGGCTTCCTCGCCCAACTCGCCATCCCCGCCCTGTACGCGTACGTCTCCGAGCTGTACCCGACCGAACTGCGGGCCAGTGGCTTCGGCTGGGCCTCCTCGGTCAGCCGGGCACTCACCGGGTTCGCCCCGCTGTTCTTCGGCTCGGTGCTGTGGCCCCTGCTGGGCCTTCCGTTGACGTTCGCGGTGCTCGGCGCGGCCGTGCTCCTCGCCGTCGGCTGGATGGCCGTGGCGGCGCCGGAGACGAAGGGCCGGGAGCTGGACGACACGGACCACGACGGCGGCGGCCGGCCATCCCCGCGACAGGAAAACCAGGAAGACCAGGAGAACCATGAAACCAGCCCCCTTCGGCTACCACAGGGCTCGTGACGTCGACGGCGCCACCCGGCTCCTGGCCGAGCTCGGCGATGACGCGAAGGTCATCGCCGGCGGCCAGAGCCTGGTCGCCATGATGAACTTCCGGCTCGCGCGGCCCGGCCACCTGGTCGACATCGGCGGCCTGCGCGAACTCGACGGCATGCACCGGGACACCACGGGTGCGCTGCACATCGGGGCGCTCACCACCCATCACACGGTGGAGAGCGACCCGGAGGGTGTGCTCGGCCGCGAGTTCGCGGTGCTGCGCGAGGCCATGCGGTGGATCGGGCACCTTCCCATCCGGACGCGCGGCACGATCGGCGGCAGCATCGCGCACGCCGACGCCACCGCCGAGTGGTGTCTGCTCGCGCTCGCGCTCCGGGCGGAGTTCGTGGCCCGCGGGCCACGCGGTGAGCGCCGCGTCGCGGCCGGGGACTTCTTCCTCGGCTACTACACCAGCGTGCTCGATCCCGACGAGCTGCTGGTCGAGGTCGTCTTCCCGCGCCCGGCCCCGCACGCCGCGCTCACCGAGTTCGCCGAGCGCCAGGGCGACTTCGCGCTGGTGTCCGCCGCCGTGGACCTCGATGTCACCGACGGCTCGGTGCACGGCGGCCGGGTGGCGCTCGGCGGGGTCGCGGCCTCGGTGGTCCGGGTGCCGGAGGCGGAGGCGGTGCTCGCGGACGGAGGCACCTTCGCCGACTGCGCCGAGGCGGCGGCCGATGCCGTCGAGCCCCCGTCGGACGCCTCGGGCAGCGCGCACTACCGCAAGCAGCTTGTCCGCACGCTGGTCCTGCGTGCCTGTGAGGAGGCGATGAGCCGATGACACACCCCGATTCGCCCATGACGCGTCCGGATGCGCCGAAGACACACCCGGCAGACGACAAGGGGCGGTTGACCGGGCGGTCGGTGGCACGCCGTGAGGACCCGCGACTCCTTTCCGGGCGCGGCCGGTTCGTCGACGACATCGCGCTGCCCGGCATGCTGCACGCCCAGTTCGTGCGCAGCACGGTCGCGCACGGCGAGATCGCCTCCGTCGATCTGACGGCGGTGCGTGAGGTGCCGGGCGTGGTCGCGGCCTTCACCGCCGAGGACCTGGAGCTGACGGACATCACGGCCGAACTCGGCCGCCCCCGCTCGGAGTTCGTGCCCACGGCCATGCCGGTGCTCGCCCGTGACCGGGTGCGCTACGTCGGGGAGCCCGTCGCGATCGTGGTGGCGCGCGACGCGTACGCCGCGGAGGACGGCCTGGAGGCGGCCAAGGTCCGCTACACGACGCTGCCCCCGGTGACCTCCGAGAACGAGGCCCTGGCGCCCGGCGCCCCGCTCGTCCACGAGGAGGCCACGCGCAACACCCTGGTGGACGTCTCCCTGTTCGCCACGGAGGGCATCGACGAGGTCTTCGACGCCGCCGAGTGTGTCGTTCATGTCGAGTCGCGGACCGGTCGGCAGAACGCGCTCCCCCTGGAGACGCGTGGGGCCGTCGCCCACTGGGACGACCGGGAGGAACAGCTCGTCCTCAACACCTGCACCCAAGTACCGCACCAGGTACGGACGGTGGCCTCCCGGTGTCTGCGCCTGGACGAGCGGGCGGTGCGGGTCGTGGTGCCCGACATGGGCGGCGGCTTCGGCCAGAAGTGTGTCGTGGGCCGCGAGGAGATCGCCGCGGCAGCCGCCGCGCTGCGCCTGCGCCGGCCCGTGAAGTGGATCGAGGACCGCAAGGACGCGCTTTCCGCGTCGTTCCTCGCCCGCGAGCAGCACTACGACGTGCGGGCCGCCTTCGACGCGGACGGGCACATCCTGGGGCTCGACGCGGACGTGGTGTGCGACATGGGTGCGTACTCCTGCTACCCGTTCACCGCGGGCATCGAGCCGCTGATGGCCTCGGCGGAGATGCCCGGCGTCTACAAGGTGCCCGCCTACCGGGTGCGCGGCCGTGCGGTCACCACCAACAAGGCGCCCACCGCCCCGTACCGCGGAGTGAGCCGTCCGCAGTACGTGATGGTGATGGAGCGTCTCTTCGAGCGCGCCGCACGCGAGTTGGGCCTCGACGCGGTCGAGATCCGTCGCCGCAACGTCATCACCGAGTTCCCGTACACGGGCGTCAACAACATCACGTACGACCCGGGCTCCTACCTGGAGTCGCTCGACCTGTGCGAGCGGCTCGTCAAGGACGAGGGCTGGTACGAGAAGCAAGCGGCCGCGGCGGCCGAGGGCCGGTACCTCGGCATCGGCTACTCCTGCTTCAGCGAGCGCACCGGATACGGGTCCACGGCCTTCGCCCAGCGCAAGATGCAGGTCGTCCCCGGCTTCGACATCTCCGAGGTGCGGATGGACACCAGCGGAGCGGTCACCGTCACCAGCGGCACGATGAGCCACGGGCAGAGCCACGAGACGACGTTCGCGCAGATCGTCGCCGACGAACTCGGCCTGGAACTCGGCAAGGTGAAGCTGCATCAGGGCGACACCGACCGCGTCACGTACGGCTACGGCACCTTCGCCAGCCGCTCCGTCACCATCGGCGGCAGCGCGGTACGGATCGCCGCCGCCAAGCTCGGCGAGAAGCTGTGCCGGATCGCGGCGGCGCTCTGGGAGACCGAGCCGGCCGAGGTGGAGCTGACGCGCGGCGGCGTGCGGCGCAAGGACGGCAGTGACCCCGCGTTCCTCACGTACGAGGAGCTGGCCGACATCGCGTATCTGCGCGCCCACCTGCTGCCCCGTGACATCGAGCCGGGACTGAGCGCCACCGCCACCTTCGACGTGTTCAACGACGGCACCTTCTCCAACGCCACCCACGCCGTCGTCGTCGAACTCCACCAGGGCACCGGGCAGGTGGAGATCCTGCGCTATGTGTGCGTCGAGGACTGCGGCGTCGCCATCAACCCGCAGGTCGTGGAGGGGCAGTGCCGTGGTGGCATCGCCCAGGGCATCGCGGGCGCGCTCTTCGAGCAGGTGACGTACGACGCGCAGGGCGAGCCGTCGGCGACCAGCTTCATGGACTACAAGGTGCCGACCGCCCACGAGATCCCGGACGTGCTCATCCACCACCTCGAAACGCCGTGCACGTTCAACGAGACCGGCGCCAAGGGCGCGGGCGAGGGCGGCACCATCGGCGCGCCCGCCGCGGTCCTCAACGCCGTCAACGACGCGCTGCGGCCGACGGCTGTGGAACTCGACCACACCCCCATCACCCCGGAGACGGTGCACCGCGCCCTGAACCTGGAGCCCACTTCATGACCACCACCCCGGACAACCTGCTCCTGCTCACCCTGAACGTCAACGGCGAGGAGCACGAGGTGATCACCGAGCCGCGCCGCACCCTCGTCGACGTACTCCGCCACGATCTGCGTCTGACCGGCACACATGTCGGCTGCGAGCACGGCATCTGCGGGGCCTGCACGGTCCTGGTCGACGACCGGCCCGCGCGGGCCTGCCTGATGTTCGCCGCGCAGGCCGAGGGCGCCCGGATACGTACCGTCGAGTCCCTCGCGGACCCGGCGACCGGTGAACTCAACGATCTGCAACGGTCGTTCACCGAACACCACGGCCTGCAGTGCGGCTTCTGCACACCCGGTTTCCTGATGCTCGCGGACGGCTTCCTCGCCGAGCGTCCGGAGGCCACCAAGGAGGAGATCCGGGAGGTCGTGGCCGCCAACCTGTGCCGGTGCACCGGCTACCAGACCATCGTCGAGGCGATCGACTCCTGCGCCACGGCCCGCCGCGCCGGCTGCGCCAAGACCTGCACCGCAATCGAGGAGACAGCATGCAGCTGACCAACACCGTCGTCGTCAACGCCGCCCCGGACGCGGTGTTCGCGCTCGTCAGCGACGTGGAGAAGGTGGCGTCCTGCATGCCGGGCGCGGCCCTCGATGGCCGGGACGGCGATGCCTGGCGGGGCGCGGTCAAGGTCAAGGTGGGACCGATCAGCGCCGCGTATGCGGGCACCGTGCGGTTCCTGGAGGTCGACGCGGAGAAGCGCCGGCTGCGCGTGCACGCGAGCGGCGCCGACACCCACGGCAACGGTGACGCCGAGGCCGAGGTGGTCCTGGACATCGGCGAGGCCCCGGAGGGCGCACGTCTTGAGCTCAGTACGGATCTGCTGATCCGCGGCAAGCTGGCCCAGTTCGGCAAGGGCGCGATCGCCACGGTCTCGGACCGGATCCTTCAGCAGTTCGCGCAGAACCTCGGGAATCTGCTGCTCGACCAGGGGTCCGCCACGGGTGCCGCCCCCGTCTCGACGGCACAGCCCAAGGCCGCGACCACCGGGACTCCCACCGCACCCGCCGAACTCGACGGTCTGTCGCTGGTCGCGGGACCGCTCCTGGCCAAGTACGGCCCGGCCGCAGCGGGTCTCGCCGTCGGGCTCGTCCAGGGGTGGCTGTTCGGCAAGCTGCGGGCACAGTCGGCCCAGCTGAAGGACCTGCGCGTGAAGGACCTGCGCCGGCAAGGGTGACCCGTACGACGGTCACCTGCCGTACGCCGCCGCCTCCCGCGCCGCCGTCTGCAACAGCGGAACCATGTCGTGGAGTTCCTCGCGGCCCGTGAGGACGACGGTGGCGCCGAGGGAGAGGGCGAGCTGAGGCGGCCCGCCGTCCGGGTCGGCGGCGGGGACGCACACGGCGATGGAGCGGACCCCGCGCTCGTTCTCCTCCTCGGCCTCCGCCCAGCCGAGCTCCCGGACGCGGGCCAGTTCGGCGCGCAGCTCGTCCGGGTCGCTGAGCGTGTTGGGCGCGCTGCGCGGCAGCGGACCGGCCAGCAGGCGCTCCTGGTCGGCCTCGGGCCGGGCCGCGACGAGGGCCTTGCCCAGCGAGGTGGCGTGCCAGGGGTTGCGGGTGCCCTCGTCGCTGCGCAGTTGCAGGTGCTGGCTGCCCTGCACGGAGCGGACGAGGAGGACCTGGTCGCCGTCGAGGATGCCCGCGATGACGACGAGGCCCGTGCGCTCCGCCAACTGCCGCATGGGGCCGAGGAGATGGTTGAACCCGGCCGGCGTCCGATGGAAGCCGTGCGCCAGCTCCAGGGCGCGCAGCCCCAGGGCGTAGGTGCGTGCGCTGGAGTCGTGGACGACGAAGCCCTCTTCGGTCATCCGGGCGAGCAGCCGGTGGGCGCTGCTCACCGGCAGCTGCGCGGCGCGCGCGGCGGCGCTGACGCCGAGGCCCTCGGGGTGGCGGGAGAGCGTGGTGAGCAGCCTGAGCCCGCGGCCGAGCATGTCATCGCTCATGGTTCACGCCCGCCCCCACCTGTGCCTTCGTCGCCGAGTTGCTTGTCTGTTCGCTGCCGAAGCTTACGTGGCGTGCTGTTCGCCGACCTTGGCAGCCGGTGTTTCGAGCGCCGCGGGCCGTCGTACGAAGGCCATCAGCGCGGCCGAGATCAGCGTGCCGATCGCCATGACGGCGAAGGCGCCCATGTCACCCATGGAGCTGCCGCGGATCCAGCCGACGAGGTACGTGCCGACGAACGAGCCGAGCGCGCCGAAGGAGTTGACGAGGGCGATGGCCGCTCCGGAGACGTTCTTGGGCGCCTGGTCGGCGACGAGCGCGAAGTACGGCCCGTAGGGCGCGTACAGGCACAGGCCGGCGACGATCAGGAGCACGAACGACATCGCGAACGAGGAGTGCGCGAGGTAGGAGCCGTACAGCGTGAGGGCCGCGACCACCAGCCAGGGCCAGATCGCCAGGCCGCGCCTGCCACTGCGGTCGGAGAGCTGGGAGTTGACGAGCATCGCGATCGAGGCGAAGAGGTACGGGACCGCCGAGAGCAGGCCGGTGGCGCCGATGCCCTGGCCCGACGCCTCCTTGATGATCGAGGGCAGCCAGAACACGAACCCGTACACGCCGATCGACCAGCAGAAGTACTGGGCGGCCAGGATGAGCACCGGACGCGAGGAGAGCACCTTGCGGTACTCGGCGGTGCGGGCGACGGCGACGGTGGGCTCCTTCGCCAACTCCGCGTCGAGCTCGGCCCGTTCACTCTCGGGCAGCCACGTGGCCTCCGTGGGGTGGTCCTTGATCATCTTGAGGCAGAGCAGGCCCCACAGCACGGCAGGGAAGCCCTCGATGATGAACATCTCGCGCCAGCTGGTGGCCTCGATGAGCAGCCCGGAGACGGCGGACAGCCACATCACGGTGACCGGGTTGCCCAGGATCAGAAAGGTGTTGGCGCGCCCGCGCTCGCGCTGCGTGAACCAGCGGCCGAGCAGCATCACCATGGACGGCATGACCGCGCCCTCGACCACGCCGAGCAGGAAGCGGACGGCCACCAGCATGGCCGGGCTGTGCAACATGCCTTGGACGGCGGCGAGCACGCCCCAGGCGATGGTCGAGTACGCGACGAGGCGGCGGGCGCTGCGGCGCTCGGCGTAGATGGTGCCGGGGATCTGGAAGAAGAAGTAGCCCAGGAAGAAGGAGGCGGCGACCAGCGCGTCCATGCCGCTGGACATGTTGAGGTCATCGGCCATGCCGCCCGCCGAGCCGATCGAGTAGTTCGACCGGTCCAGGTAGGCGAGCGAGTACGTGACGAACGCGATCGGGATCATGCGCTTGGTCCGCGTGGACGACCAGAATCCACTGCCGCGTGCGGCGCGGGACGACGTCGCTGTCATCCGTCACACCTCCTGTTTTCCGTGAGGGTTTCCGAGACACTTTCCCGAGGCAATTTTCCGTGGGGTGGAAAGTGTTCTGTGGGACGGAAAGACGTTAGGGTCGACGCGTCGCCAGGTCAACAGCCTTGGCGGATCCGTGATTTGCCGCGCTTCGGCCGATGCCGCCCGGAAAGGTGCATGTATGCCCAGCCATGACTCCACCCACCTGTCCGACCGGACCGGACCCGGTTCCGAGGCGCCCGATGTGCTGGTGCCCTGGCCCGGTCTCGACCGTGCGCACGGCCCCTGGCCGGACGGCGTGCGCGTCCATGTGTGGGACGGAGTGGCACCGTTCGGGCTCGACGCGGAGCAGCTCGCCCGGATCGGCTACTGGGTGATGCCGTACGCGACGCCCGAGGCCACGAAGCTGCTCCCCGAGCTCACGGGGCTGCGCGCCGTGCAGTCGTTGAGCGCGGGCGTGGAGAAGCTGCGGCCGCTGCTGCCCGAGGGGGTGGCGCTGCACAACGGGCGCGGGCTGCACGACGCGAGCGCCGCCGAGCACGCCCTCGCGCTGACCCTCGCCGCGCAGCGTGACCTGCCGCGGTGGGTGCGCGACCAGGACGGGGGCCGCTGGGAGCCGCACTTCACGCGCTCCCTCGCGGACTCGCGGGTGGCGATCGTGGGCTACGGGTCGATCGGTGCGGCGCTCGAACAGCGCCTGCTCGCGTGCGAGGCCACCGTCGTGCGCGTGGCCCGCCGCGCCCGCCCCGACAGCGACGTGCACGCGGTCACGGACCTGCCGGAGCTGCTGCCGCAGGTGGACATCGCGGTGCTCGTGCTGCCCGAGAACCCGTCCACGGTGGGCCTGTTCGGCGCGGCCGAGCTCGCCGCGCTCCCCGACGACGCGCTTGTCGTCAACATCGGCCGCGGCCGCACCCTGGACCCCGACGCGCTGCTCGCCGAGACCCGCACCGGCCGGCTCCGCGCGGCCCTCGACGTCACGTCCCCCGAGCCGCTCCCCGCCGACCACCCGCTGCGCGCGCTGCCGGGCGTCCTCATCACGCCGCACGTGGGCGGCGGTTCGGCGACGTTCCGGCCGCGCGCCGAGCGCCTGATCGTCGACCAGGTGCGCCGCTGGGCGAGCGGCGAACCTCTGGTCAACGCGATGGAGTAGACGGGGACGTGAAGTCCGCTATCAGGAGGTCGCTCCCAGCGCACTCTCGTACTGCTCGTCGGTGACCGGCTCCAGCCAGGTGGTGCCATCGCCACCCGAGTCACCGACGACGATGGCGATGTGCGCCATGAACGTGGTGTCGGTGGCGCCGTGCCAGTGCTCCTCGCCGGGCGGGCACTTGATGGTCTCGCCCGCGCTCGCGCGCACCACGTGTCCCTCGCGGGTGCCGACGAGGCCGACGCCGTCGGTGATGTGCAGGGTCTGCCCGTTGGCGTGGGAGTGCCAGTTGGTGCGGGCGCCGGGGGTGAACCGGACGTGTCCGACGGCGAGGTGGGCGGGGGCGGCCGGGGCCTCGATGAGGTTGAGGTAGACATCGCCGGTGAAGCGTTCGGCGGGGGTCTTCACGGTGGGGGTGCTGGTGATGTGTTCCATGGCGCGTTTCCTTGCGGTCGTCGTGGGATCAGGAGGTGTGGTCGAGGCCCGAGCCCAGCTCGCGGGAGGCCGCCACCTGGGCGAGCAGCTCGTTCGCCTTGGCCTCGACGGCGGCGAGGCAGTCGTCGCCCGCGACGAAGCGCAGCGGCGGCTCCTCCAGGTCGGCCACCTTGAGCAGGGCATCCGCCAGCTTCGCAGGGTCGCCGGACTGCTGCCCGTTCATGGACTCCCACTGCTTCTTTGTGGCGGCGGTGCGCTCGGCGTAGTCGTCGATGGAGCCCTCCGCGTACGTGGTGGAGGCGTCGACGAGCAGCTCGGTGCGGAAGAAGCCCGGTTCGACGATGGTGGTGCGGATACCGAACGGCTCCACGTCGTGGCGCAGGCTCTCCATGAAGCCCTCGACTCCGAACTTCGCGGCGGAGTACGCCACGCAGAAGTCGACTCCGATCGCGCCGGCGAGCGACGAGATGGTGATGACGTGCCCGGAGCGCTGGGCGCGCAGCACGGGCAGGGCGGCGCGGGTGACATTCATCGGGCCGAACAGATTGGTCTCGATCTGCGCGCGGACCTGCGCGTCGCTGAGCTCCTCGAAGAACCCGGCGTAGAAGTTCGCCGCGTTGTTGATCAGCACGTCGATGCGCCCGAAGCGCTCCACGGCGGCGCGGACGGCACGCTCGGCGGCCTCGGGGTCGGTGATGTCGAGGGCGGTGGCCAGCAGGTTGTCCTGCTCGCCGCCGAGCGCCTCGACGACGCGCTCGGGCCGGCGGCCTGTGGCCACGACCTGGTGTCCCGCGGCAAGGGCGCGGCGCGCGATGTCGGCGCCGAGGCCACGGCCCGCGCCGGTGATGAAGAAGACTCTGGTCATGCTGCTGCTCCTGTGGCTGTTCTTCCTGCGTAGCTGCCGATATCGAGGAAACCGCAGGTCACCGGAGTGGAGAAGGGTCTGCCGTTACAGGTACTGACAGGACCCCCCACATGCGCACATCCCGCCTTAGCCTGGAAACGTGAGCACCGAGAGCGACATCCGCGAGTTCCTGGCCTCCCGCCGCGCCAAGATCACCCCTCAGCAGGCGGGCCTGCCCGCGTACGGCGGGAACAGGCGCGTGCCGGGGCTGCGGCGCGAGGAGGTCGCGCTGCTCGCGGGGGTGAGCATCGACTATTACGTGCGCCTGGAGCGCGGCCATCTGGCCGGCGCCTCCGAGGAGGTCCTCGACTCCGTCGCGAGCGCGCTCCAGCTCGACGACGCCGAGCGCGCGCACCTGTACGACCTGGCGCGCGCCGCCGCGAAGCGCCCGGCCCGCCGTACCAAGCGCAGCCGCGGGCCGCTGCCGGACAGTGTGGTGCGCGTGCTGGATTCCATGAGCGACTGCCCGGCCTTCATCCGCAACGGCCGCCTGGACGTCCTCGCCACGAACCCGCTGTGCCGCGCCCTGTACAGCCCGCTCTACGCGGACGCGTCCCGGGAGCCGGTCAACATCGCCCGCTTCCAGTTCCTCGACCCGGCCGGGCGCGACTTCTTCCCCGAGTGGGAGGAGTCCGTGAACACCACGGTGTCGCTGCTGCGCACCGAGGCCGGTCGGGCGCCCGGCGACAGCGGTCTGACCGGCCTGATCGGCGAGCTCGTCACCCGCAGTGACGAGTTCCGCGTGGCGTGGGCGAAGCACAACGTTCGCCTGCACCGCACCGGCCGCAAGTCCTTCCGGCACCCCGTCGTGGGCGAGCTCACCCTCGACTTCGACGCCATGGAGCTCCCCGCCCAGCCGGGCCTCACCCTCACCGCGTACAGCAGCGCGCCGAACACCCCGGACCACGACAAGCTGCAGCTGCTCGCGGCGTGGGCTGCGACGCCGGAGACGTCCGTCGAGCAGTAGGGACACCAGGCACGCCGGTCAGCTCTCCAGACCCGCGTTCAGCAGCCGGCCCAGCGGCTTGCGGGTGGCGATCAGCGCGAGCCCGATCCCGATGCCGCACACGGCCGTGATGGTGAAGTACGAGGCGTTGTCGATCGCCGTGAACAGCTGGCCGAGCAGGCCCGCGAGGGATGAACCCAGGGCGAGTGTAAGGAAGTTGAGACCGACCATCTGGGAGCGGAAGGTGCTCGGGCCGATCCGGGTGGCCAGGGAAAGGCCGATGGGTCCGACGAAGACCTCCGAAGAACCGGCCGCCGCCATGAAGACGAGGATGAGGAACAGCGGGATCTGCGCGTTTCCTGTGGCCTCGGACAGCACCAGCAGGAACAGATAGGCGCAGCCGATCTGGGTAAGGCCGATGGCGACCTTGGTCACCGGACCTGGCTGGCGCTCCCCGAGGCGGGTCCACAGCCGGGCGATCAGCGGCGTGATGAGCACCGCCGCGAGCGGGCTGACCGTCGTGATCCAGGCGACGGGGAAGGTCCAGCCGCCGATGTGCAGATCGATGCGCTCGGTGATGAGGATCGAGATCGCGGTGAACTTCTGGAAGAGGAACCCGAAGTAAATACCGGAGGCCAGGAACAGCGGCAGATAGCCGAGGACGCGGCGGCGCTCGTCGCGGCTGACCGCCTTCGAGGTGGTCATGGTCAGGAAGTAGACGGCCGCGGCCACGAGCGCGGCCACAGTCACCACCGTGGACAGGTTCTCCGCCCGCAGCAGCCCGGCGCCGACGGCGCCGCCCACCACCGCGAGGAAGCCCACTGCCACGAGCGCGGCGAGTGGCCGACGGCCCGCCGGGAGCGGGTTGTTGACGGTGTGGGCCCGCGCGGGCAGGTGCTTCATCGACAGGAGGTACTGGACGAGCGCGCCGGCCATGCCGATCGCGGCGAGCCCGAAGCCGTAGTGGAAGCCGAGCTCGTTCTGCGCCAGCCCTGTGGTGAGCGGGCCGACCACCGCACCGATGTTGATGGCCATGTAGAAGTACGTGAATCCGGCATCGCGGTAGCGCTCGTCGGGGTGCTGGTCCAGGACGAAGCCCACGATCGAGGTGATGTTCGTCTTCAGCGCGCCGGTGCCGAGCACGATGCACACCAGTCCGGCCGCGAGTCCGGTGACACCCGCGGCGAACGCGAGCACCACGTGTCCGGCGGTGATGACCACGGCGCCGTACAGCACCATGTCCCGGGGGCTGACGAGCCGGTCCCCCAGCCAGGATCCCAGGATCTGCGACAGGTACACGGCGCCGCCGTACGCGCCGACGATGCCCGAGGCGACGGCCGGGTCGAGGGCGAGGCCGCCGTCGGCCACCTTGTACAGCAGGTAGAAGGAGAGGATGCCCTGCAGTCCGTAGAACGAATAGCGTTCCCACAGCTCGGTGAAGGCCATGCTCCACAGGCCGCGCCGCAGGGACCGCTCATCGGCCGCATCCCGGCGTGCGCCGTCTTCGCGAAGTGCCGTGTCGGGCACGGGAGTTCCGGTCATTCGCTGAGTCCTGCCAATCTCGAACCGACGCGGGCGATGAGCGAGGTGCTGTGGGAGTGCCGCTTCTCCTCCCAGCGGTCGGCGACGCCGAACAGCCGGTACATCGCGTGGACGCCGATCCAGCGCAGCGGTTCGGGTTCCCAGCGGCCCGAGTCGTGGTCGTTCCACGGCAGCCGCGTGAGGTCGGTGTCCCGGCCCTCGGCGCGGTCCAGGAGGGTGCGCGCCGCGAGTTGGGTGGCGGTGACCCCGTGTCCGGCGAAGCCGCGGACCACGCCGATGCGGGTGGCCGGGTCGAAGGTGACTCCGGCACACCAGTCGCGGGTCACTCCGATCGCGCCGCGCCAGGCGTGGTCGACGGTGAACCGCACGTCGGGGAAGAAGAGTTGGATCCGCTCGCTCAGGGTGCGCACCGTGCGGGCGTCCACGCGGCCCTCACCGGGCATGCCGGAGTTGAACGCGTACGGCGTGCCGCGGCCGCCGATGGCGATGCGGCCGTCCTCGGTGCGCTGGGCGTAGACGAAGGTGTGGGCGGCGTCGCCCAGGCACTCCCGCCCCTCCCAGCCGATCCGCTCCCACACGTCGTCGGGGAGCCGATTGGTCACGATCATCGAGGAGTTGACCGGGATGACCTCGCGGGCGCCGAGCGCGGGGACGTCGCTCTCGACCTGTCCCGAATACGCTTCCAGGCACGTCAGGACGGTGGTGGCGCGCACGGTTCCGCGGGGTGTGGTGACGGCGCCGGGTGCGATGCGGGTGGCGCGGGTGTACTCCAGGATGCGTACGCCCTTGGCGGTCACGACGTCGGCGAGCCCGTGGACGAGCTTGGCCGGGCCGACGCGCGCCGTGGTGCGATTGTGCAGGCCGCCGAGCGCGGGACCGATCGCGATGCGCTCCTTGACGGCTTCTGCGTCGAGGAGTTGGAGGTCGTCGGCGCGGTAGCCGTTGGCGAGGTCGGCGGCGTGGGTGAGTTCGAGGCGCTTCATCGCGGCGGGGGTGGTGGCGACGCGCAGGTGTCCGCCGCGCTGCTGGTCCGCCTTGATGCCCTCCTTGTCGAGGACGCGGAGGACCTCGTCGACGGCGCCGTCCATCGCGCGCTGGAACGCGGCGACGGCGGCGGCGCCGTCCTGGCCCCGCTTGCGGGCGGCCTTCGCGTAGACGGCGCGGTTGCCGGGGATGAGCGGGGAGAGCCAGCCGCCGTTGCGCCCGGAGGCTCCGTAGCCGACCTCTTCGGCCTCGAGGACGGTGATCTTCGCGGTGGGGTGTTCCAGAGCGGCGTGATAGGCGGCCCAGAGGCCGGTGAGACCGCCGCCGACGATGACGAAGTCCTGTGTCCCGTCGGGTAGTTGGTCGTCGCGTTCAGGCGGGGTGCCCGCGGCCGGTGAAGGCCGGGAGGCCTGCATCCAGTGCGATATCTCGCCGTTGCGGTAGGCGGTCATCGGTGACTCCTTCGTGCACGTGCGTACGCCCAGTGGGCGCTGAGTGGGCGCTCAGTAGGTGGGAGGTGCCATCGCCCACAGGACCCTGGCCTCGTCGGTGCCCGTGGCCTCGGCGACGCGGTGGGGGTCACTGCTGCGGTAGTGGATGGAGTCGAGGGCGGACAGCCGGTGGTGCTGGCCGCGCACCCACACGTCCACCTCGCCGGTCAGGACGAGCAGCAACTCCTCCGAGCTGCCGTGCGTGTACGGCTCGACGCCCGTGGAGCCACCGGACGTGAAGTGACCGAGGAGGACTTCGAGATGGTCGAAGGCCCCGGGGGTGAGCTTGATCTTCGTGGCACCCTTGCCGAACGACATCCCGTGGGTGTCACGGAACCGAAGGACGGGCCCGGCCGCGCTCCCCGCCTGGTCGAACAGGTCACCCACCGTCAGTTTCAGTACCTCGCACAGCCGTTGAAGCGTGCGCACGCTCGCGTTCGCCTGATCGCGCTCGACCTGCGAGAGGTACCCCTCCGTGAGCCCTGTCCGCTCAGCCACTTCCTTCAGGGTGAGATGGAGAGCTTTCCTGCGGCGGCGCAGCCGTGCGCCGACCTCGGCCGGGGGGCCGGAGTGATCGTTCGCCATGGCCGGAACCTAACAAGCCTGTGGCCGGACAACAATGGGTTGTGCTGTCATCAATTTTTTCTTTACTGGGGAGCGACCACGGGGACGGCTACTCATCGGCCACACCAGAACCTTTACTTGCCTACTAGGAAAGTCGCGCGTAACTTTCCTCCCGGGAAAGTAAAACGGGGAACGGGGAGGGCGAGACGCGTGAGCACGCCGGTGGATGCCGAACAGGCATGGAGGGATCTGCAGCGCATTCGTGTGCCGCAGGAGCGGGTGTACGACGAGGTGGAGCGGTCCGCGGCGGCCGGTACGGGCAGCCCCTGGGCCACGGCCGCGATCATGTGGCTGTTCCTGGCCGGCCTGGGTCTTGAGCTGCCGGGGTGGGGCGTGGGCCTGGTCATGGCCGTGTACGTCGCGCTGCTGGGCGGTCTTGCCGTGCTCCATCAGCGGCGCAGCCGGGTGCGGTTGCACCACACGCGGTGCACATCACGGATGTTCGCCACCTTCGTGGCGGGCGGGGTGGTGACCGGCGCGACGGTGCTGCTCTCCGGCCATCTGGTCGGTTCGCTGAAGCCGCTGCACGGCAGCTTGATCCAGGCCACGGTCTCGGCGGCGGTGTTCGTGCTGTTCGTGGGGCCGATGAGCCGCTGGGCGGCCAAGTCGGCTCGGCGCCACGAGGCGCGCGCGACGGACGCGGCAGGCACGGGGGCGGGCCGATGAGCGTTCCCGCAGGTTTCGACGAGCTGATCCATCCCGCCACCCGGCTCTCGGTGGTCTCGCTGCTCGCCGCCACGGAGTGGGCGGAGTTCTCCTTCGTCCGCGACAGCCTCTCGCTCAGCGACTCCGCGCTCTCCAAGCAGCTGCACACCCTTGAGGAGGCGGAGTATCTGGAGCTCCGCAAGGAGGGCGGTGGCCGAGGCCGCCGCACCAGGGTGCGGCTGACGGACCGTGGGCGCACCGCCTTCGAAGGGCATGTCTCGGCGCTCCGGGCGATCGTCGAGGGCGCCGGTTCCGCGGTCCCCGCAGCCTCGGGGGCAAAGCGATGACGGCACGGCACAACACATCCGAAGGACCCGTCGTCCACGCCCGCGACATCACGATGACGTACGGCGCCATCGACGTCCTGCACGGCGTGGACCTGGACATCCACCGCGGCGAGGTCTTCGCGCTGCTCGGCCCCAACGGGGCCGGGAAGACGACCACCGTCGAGATCCTGGAGGGCTTCCGGCGCCGTTCCGCGGGGGACGTGAGCGTGCTCGGTACGGATCCGGAGCGGGGCGACGACGCGTGGCGGGCGCGGATCGGCCTGGTCCTGCAGTCCTGGCGGGATCACGGCCGCTGGCGGGTCGGCGAGCTGCTGGGGCACTTCGCCACGTACTACCCCGACCCGCGCGACCCGGCCGAGCTGCTGGGCCTGGTGGGCCTCACCGACCAGGCAAACCGGCAGGTGGCCCGGCTCTCCGGCGGACAGCGTCGACGCCTCGACGTGGCGCTCGGCATCGTCGGGCGTCCCCATCTGCTCTTCCTGGACGAGCCGACGACCGGTTTCGACCCGGAGGCGCGGTACGAGTTCCACGCCCTGGTCGAGCGCCTGGCCCGGGACGAGGGTGTCACCATCCTGCTCACGACCCACGACCTGGTGGAGGCCGAGCGGCTCGCGGACCGGATCGCCATGCTGGTCGGCGGCCGGATCCGGGCCTGCGGCACACCCGCGGAGCTGGCCCGGCGAGCCGCTGCCCGCGCCGAGGTCCGCTGGACGTCCGAGGACGGGACGCCCCGCCGCGAGCGCACCGCGGACCCCTCGCAGCTCGTATGGGAGCTGCACCGGAACGCCCCCGGCCCGATCGCCGACCTGGAGGTCCGGCGGCCGACGCTCGAGGACACGTATCTGCACATGGTGAACCTGGCGGCCGACGGCGCGGAGCCGGACGAGGACGAGGACGAGGAGGCACGCGCCGCATGAGGACGACACCCATGACGAACAGCTGGCGTGCCGGGATCCAGCGCGGCGGCATCGAGCTGCGGCACCTCGTGCGCAACGGCAAGGAGATGTCCGGCCACGTGACGAACGTCGTCGTCGCGCTGGTCATCGCCGCGTACATCAGCAGCGACGTACCGGGCACCGAGACACCCATGTCCCACTTGGTGGTGGCGGGCTTCGCCGCGTACCTCCTCTTCCAGGTCGGCCTTGTCACGCTCCCGCAGATCCTCGTGACGGAGCGGGAGGAGGGCGCTCTGCTGCGGCTGCGTGCCACGCCCGGCGGGATTCCGGCGTACCTGGTCGCCAAGTCCCTGCTGATCGTTGTCGTTTCGGTCGCCACCCTGGCCCTGCTCCTGGCGGCCGCCGCACTGGTGGCCGACGGGCCACTGCCGCAGGGGCCGGGCGGCTGGCTGACGCTGGCGTGGGTCACGACGCTCGGGCTGCTGGCCGTCGTGCCGCTCGGCGCCGCGATCGGCGCGGTGCTGCCCAACCCGCGTGAGGCGCTGGCCCTGATCATGCTGCCGGTGATGGGACTCCTCGTCACCTCCGGGGCGGTGTTCCCGATCACCGTGCTGCCCGTTCCGCTGCAGCAGGTGGCGTCGGTATTCCCGCTCAAGTGGATGGCGCAGGGCCTGCGTTCGGCGCTGCTGCCGGATGCGGCACGGGCCGCCGAGCCGGCCGGTTCCTGGGAACTGCCCATGGTCGCCCTGGTCCTGACCGCCTGGGCCGCCCTCGGCTTCCTCCTCGCGATCCCTCTGCTGCGTCGCGCCGCCCGCCGCGAATCCGGCTCCCGCCTGACGGAGCGGCACCGCAAGGCGGCGCTCCAGGGGTAGCGCCCCGGGTGGGACCGGCCCTCGGGCGCGGTCGGCCTGTATGCGGGAATACGATGATGTTCCGTCGCGACCGCGCCGGAGGGCTTCGCGCTGGGTCTCGATCGTGTCGAAGCCGCATTGCGTGGAAGGTGGGCCATGGAGACCGGACAACCGAGCAGGACCGCGATGGCGGTCGCGCGGGCCAGGGCGCAGCATCAACTCGCCGACGAGCCGCGGGTGTTCACCGACCCGTTCGCCGTCCGCGTCGTGGGCGAAGCGGCTCTGGGCGAGGGCGGGTTCGACCGGGGGCTCGACCCGGATCTGGTGCGTCGGCGGCGGCTGTGGATCGCCGCCCGCAGCCGCTTCGCCGACGACACGGTGACCGAGGCGGTCGCCTCAGGGTGCCGGCAGGTGGTGGTCCTCGGCGCGGGGCTCGACACATCGGCCCTCCGCAACACCCACCCCGACGTGCGTTTCTTCGAGGTCGACCACCCCGACACGCAGCGCTGGAAGCAGCACCGACTGGCCGATGCCGGGATCGCGGTGCCGCCGACGCTCACGTTCGTCCCGGTCGACTTCGAGTCCACCACGCTCGCCGAGGGGCTTGCGGGCGTGGACTTCGACCGGACGCGCGCGACGGCCTTCCTCATGCTCGGCGTCGCGATGTATCTGACGCTCCCCTCCCTCACCGCCACCTGGCGTTTCATCGCCGAGCAGGGCGGTGGCTCGGTGCTGGTGATGGACTATCTGCATCCGGTGGCGGGCGCGTCGGCCGCGTCCCTGGAGGAACGGGCCAAGCGCGTCGCGGCCGCCGGTGAGCCGTGGCTGTCGTCGTTCACGGCGGACGAGTTGCGCGGTGAACTGAGCGGATCCGGCTTCTCCACGGTCGAGGACCGCTCCGCCGCGGAGGTCCTGGGCCGCTACTTGGGCAGGACCGTCACGGACTCACTGGGGTCCGGTCATCTGGTGCGTGCCGCGGTCGCATGAGGGCCCGGCGCTTCTGAGGGCCCGGTGTCGAGGAAGACACCACGCCGGTTCCTAGTCCTTCCGCCCGACCCCACCGAACATCGCGACCTCCGCGAGCTCCTCCGGGTCGCTCGTCCGCGGACGCCAGCGTGTGCAGGAGACGACGCCCGGTTCCAGCAGCTCCAGCCCGTCGAAGAACCGGGCGATCCGCTCCGGCGTGCGCTGGTTCAGCTTGGGCGTGCCGTTCTCGTTCCAGAACGCGACCGCCGCGTCCACGTCGGGCATGGCGGGACTGGTGATGGTGTGCGAAAGCACGAGGTGGCTGCCCGAGGGCAGCGCGTCGAGGAGGCGCCGCACGAATCCGTACGGGTCCTCGTCGTCGCCGACGAAAATGATCACGCCAAGCAGCATCAGACCCACAGGACGGGTCAGGTCGAGGGTCTTGGCGGCCCGTTCCAGGATCTGGTCGACATCGCGCAGGTCGGCGTCGAGGTAGTCCGTGCGCCCTTCCGGCGTGCTGGTCAGCAGGGCCTGGGCGTGGCGCAGGACGATCGGGTCGTTGTCGACGTAGACGACCCGGGTTTCCGGGGCGATGCGCTGGGCGACCTCGTGGGTGTTGTCGACGGTGGGCAGTCCGGTGCCGATGTCGAGGAACTGGCGTATCCCCACGTCCTCGGTCAGGTACCGCACGGCCCGCCCCAGGAACGCGCGGTCCGCGCGGGCGTAGTCGGCGATCCCCGGGTGCAGCGTGCGGATCTGCTCGCCCGCGGCCTCGTCGACGGGGTAGAAGTCCTTGCCGCCCAGCCAGTAGTTCCAGATACGGGCGGTGTGCGGCCTGCTGGTGTCGATACGGGTACGCAGGTTGTCGGGCTGCGCGGTGTCGGTCACGAGATGCGTCTCCCAGCGTGTGTGTGATCAGGCACGGGGCCCTCACTCTAATTCGCCGAACATAAAGACGACGAGGAAGGCGACTAACACGGGGCGCGACAACTCTCCTGTAGCGACGCCCAGTTGTCCGGACTACTGCCCCACCCTCCCATCGACACACTCCCGCAGCAGATCGGCGTGCCCGCAGTGTCGGGCGTACTCCTCCACCCTGTGTACCATCAGCTCCCGGACGGCGATCCGTTCCCTGCCGACCTTCGCGCCCAGGTCCGAGTGCTCGGCCAAGGCCGCGTCGGTCACGGCCTGTTCGCGTTCCAAGTCCGCGAACGCCGCGTCCACCACGGCCCGGTCGGCGGTGGCGCCTTCGAAGTCCGTGTCCTTCTTGCCGTACAGCTTGGGCAGTGGGTCGCCCTCGGTGATCCAGTTGTGCCAGTCGCGTTCCACTTCGGCGAGGTGGCGGACCAGGCCGAGCAGCGACATGGTCGACGGTGGGACGGAACGCCGGGCGAGCTGGTCCGGGGTCAGGCCCGCGCACTTCATCCGCAGGGTCAGGCGATAGTTCGTCAGGAAGTCCAGCAGCGTGGGGAGTTCGCCTTCTGGGCTACTGTCGTTCTCGCGTGGGTCGTCGTCCGGGTCCGCCCACATGTCCGGGTAGACAGTTGCCTCGGTCCAGCGCGCGGGTTCGTCGGTCATGGGCTGCATGGTGGTCGGTGGCGGCCCATGACCGCCACCGATATTGCGACCCGAGGCTGCCCGGGGGTACCTGCGGCCGCCCCCGGGCCCGCCCAGCGTTCAGAACGTGACCAGGATCTTCCCCAGGACTCCGCCCGCCTCGAAGCGTTCGTGGGCAGCCCGGATGTCCGCCAGCGGGTAGCGGGCGGCGATGCGCAGACGGAGTTCCTCGCTGTCGACCAGCTTGGCGATCCACGCGAGGTCGGCCGCGCTCTCCTGCACGTAGCTCTTGCGCGCTCCCGGTACGTCGGGCAGCGGCTCGTCGGAGATCGATACGTAGCGGCCCCCGGCGGCGAGGGCGGCGGACGCGTCGAGTCCCGCGGTGTCGAGGACGACCGGGTAGTGGGCTTGGGGCAGATCGGCCGCGCGGTGCCAGACGTGTTCGGCGCCCAACTCCACCACTGACGACTCGTGTTCGGGGCGGGACACCAGGCCGTCAACGTGGGCGCCCATGGTGCGTGCCAGTTGGACGGCCAGGCCGCCGACCGCCCCGGCGGCTCCGACGACCAGGATGCGCTCCCCTGCCGCCAGTTCGGCGTTGCGCAGGGCCTGCAGCGCGGTCACTCCGGCCAACGGCAGCGCCGCCGCGTCCGCCAGAGGGACACCGGTCGGCGCGGCGGTCACCAGGTGTCCCGGAAGGGCGACGAGGTCGGCCCATGTGCCCCGGCCCGTGGCGATCTGGGCGGACATCGCGAACACCTCGTCGCCCACTTGGTACGAAGGGTCGTTGCTGGCGACCACGCGGCCGGAGATGTCCCAGCCGAGCGTGGCCGGCAGCGGTGGGCCGACCTCCCAGGCGCGGGTCTTCCAGTCGACCGGGTTCAGGCTGGTGGCGGTGGTACGGATGAGGACCTCGTCGGCGGTGAGGTCGGGCTCGGCGATGTCGTCGATGGTCAGGACGTCGGGGCCGCCGTGGCGGTCGATCCGGATGGCGCGCATGGTGTGAAGACCCTTCCAGGGATGCGGGGTTGGTCCACGTGGCCGAGGAGGCTGCCGTCCGGTGGCCTCCCCCGCTCACACCCGGAACGGTAAAGTCTCACATCAATGTGAGAGTCAAGGTGGCAGTCAAATCGTGTCGAGGAGGATCACGTGCGGATCGGTGAGCTGTCCCGCAGGACGGGCGTCCACGAGCGGCTGCTGCGCTACTACGAGGAGCAGCAGCTGCTGCATCCCGTGCGCCGCCCCAGCGGTTACCGCGAATACGGCGAGGCCGACGTGCACACCGTGCGCCGCATCCGCAGCCTGCTCGCCGCCGGCCTGAACACCGCCACCATCGCCACGATCCTGCCGTGCCTGCGCGACGAGGAGGAGCGTCTTGTGCCGACCTGCCCCGACCTCGTCGGCGACCTGCTGAAGGAGCGGGACCGCATCTCCCGGGCCATCGACGACCTGCGGTCCTCCCGTTCCGCGCTCGACGACGTCATCGCCGCCGCCCCGGCCGACGTCGCCGAGCGCGCACGAGGTGCCCTCACCACGGGCTGAGCGTCATCCCGCCTGCGCCAGTGCCACCGTCCGCCCACCGAGCGCCGCGGAGAACCGGTCCGTGACCTCGGCGAGCGCCTCGGCGGAGGGCTCGGCGACAACCAGTTCCCCGCCCTCGCCGACCGTGACATCACGGTCGAGGGTGAACCAGCCCGGCAGGATGTGGTGCGGGCCCATCGAGTTCAGGACGGGGCGCAGAGCGTAGTCGAGGGCCAGGACGTGGGCCGTGGTGCCGCCCGTCGCCAGGGGCAGCACGGTCTTTCCGGCCAGGGCGTACTGCGGGAGCAGATCGAGGAGCGACTTCAACAGGCCCGAGTAGGCGGCCTTGTAGACGGGCGTGCCAATGACGATGCCGTCCGCCCGCTCGAACCGGGCGATGGCCTCGACGATGGCCGGGTGCCCGAACTCCGCGCCCAGCAGCGCGTCGGCCGGCAGGGTGCGCACCTGCAACGAGGTCACCTCGTGCCCCTGATCGCGCAGCCGTTCGTCGAGATGTTCCAGGAGTCGCGCGGTGCGTGACGTGGCGGAGGGGCTGCCGGACACGGAGAGGATGGTGGCCATGGTGGGGGCCTTTCTGAGAGGTGAGGTTCGAGAGAACGGGCGGCTACGGACGCCGCCGGGCGGTGCCGTTCACCACGCGCTCGACACGACCGTGACCGCGGGCGTCAGGCCTTCGCGCAGCGCTTCGAGGAACGTGACGACCTCTGCGGCCACCGAGCGGTGCTGCTTGTCGTTGAGTACGTCGTGGTGGGCGCCGTGGACCACGGCGAGCCGGGCCGAGGCCGACTTCTCCACCGTGAGCGCGAGGGCGTCGCGGTCCGCCAGCGGGTCGGCGTCACCGACGAGGAACAGCTGGGGAAGGTCCGCCGCGCTGTCGTGGGCCAGCTCCAGGACCGGTGCCGGGACGGGTGTGTTCAGCTCTCCGCGGCGTACGAGGGTGTCGTCGGTGAGCACGCCACGGTGTGTCGGGCAGGAGGTGCGGACGTCGAGTTCCTCGTCCCACTCCTCGATGGTGGCGGCCGCCCTGCCCGGCAGTCCCGCGAGGACCACGGCGTCCGCACGCAGCCGACGGGCCCGGGCCGGGTCCGCGACGAGGGCGGCGACCGCCGCGGCGCCGCTGTCGGAGCCCACCAGGACCAGCGGGGCGGCCGGGGCGCCGCCGGATTCGGACGCCGTGCCGTCGGCCGCTTCGGCGAGCCGCGCGACCAGAGCGTCGAGGGAGGCGTCGAGGTCGTCGCCGCTCGGGTCCGGGGTGTCCACGACCCGTACGCGGTAGGCGTCCGCGGCGAGCCGCCTGCCGAACCGCTCGTACACGGCACGGCTCTCGCCGCGTCCGGGCACCACGATGACGGTGCCGCGGGTGAGCAGGCCCGCGGGGGCGAGGTGGTCGGTGTACTGGCTGGTCATCGCTGGGCTCCCAGGGAGGCGGTTTCGGTGGTGTGCCGGTTGGCCGGGATCGGCAGGCCGAGGTTGCCGCGCAGGGTGTCGGCCTCGTACGCGGTGCGGAACAGGTGGCGCTTCTGGAGGATCGGTACGACGCCGTCGACGAAGAGCTCGAGTTCCTCCTCGGTGCGGAAGGCGAGGTTGATGCCGTCGAAGGTGCCCGCGTCGAACCACTCCTCGATCCGGTCGGCGACCGTCTCCGGCGCGCCGACGAACGGCGAGCGCCGGAACTCGGCCAGGGACTGGGCGACTTGACGCAGGGTGAGGTTCTCGGTCCGGGCCCGTTCGATGATCTTCGCGGCCCCCGTCCTGCCGCCCTTCTCGGCGAGGTGGGCGACGTCGGGGAAGGGCGCGTCGAGGTCGTGGACGCTGAAGTCGTACGCGCCGAAGGAGCGGCCGAGCAGGCCGAGGTGGCGGTCGAAGTCGTTGTCCTCCTCGAAGATCTCGCGCTCGCGGCGGCGGGCGGCCTCGTCGGTGGCGGCGACGACCGGGCCCCCGTGGATGAAGATCTTGATGTGTTCGGGGTCGCGGCCGTGGGCGGCGGTGCGGCGCTTGATGTCGGTGTAGTACTCCTGGGCCTGCTGGAGGGAGCCGCCGGGCGCGTAGATGCCCTCGGCGACGCGGGCGGCAAGGTCGCGGCCCTCCTCGGAGACACCGGCCTGGAAGATCACCGGCTGGCCCTGCGGGGAGCGCGAGAGGTTGAGCGGGCCCGCGACCCTGAAGTGCTCGCCCACGTGGTTCAGTTCGTGCAGCTTGGCCGGGTCGAGGAACACGTTCCGCTCGACGTCGGCGGGGAACGCGTCGTCCTCGTACGAGTCCCACAGGCCGCGGGCGACCTCGACGAACTCCAGGGCCCTGCCGTAGCGGGTGGCGTAGTCGAGGTGTTCCTCGAACCCGTAGTTGCGCGAGGTGCCGGTGTCGAAGCTGGTGACGACGTTCCAGCCGGCCCGGCCGCCGCTGATGTGGTCGAGGGAGGCGAAGCGGCGGGCCAGGTTGTACGGCGAGTTGTACGTCGAGCTGGCCGTGCCCACAAGGCCGACGTGCCGGGTGTGCGTGGCCACGGCGGAGAGCAGAGTGAGGGGTTCGAGCCGGTTCAGGTAGTGGGAGGGATAGGTGGCGTTGATGAACTGGCTGTCGACGACGAACAGGGCGTCGAACAGGGCGAGTTCGGCGGCCTGCGCCTGCCGTATGTAGTAGTTGATGTCGATGCTGGCGTTGTTCGCGACGCGCGGGTCCTTCCACAGGCCGTGCTGGCCGGGGCCGCCGACGCCGTAGGGATGCAGCGCGAGGTGGATCTTCTTGCGGGGCATGGGTGTGCCTCTCTGTGGGAGCGGGCGGCGAGTGGCTCAGGCGGGCAGCAGGGCGCGCAGCGCCTCGCGTTCGGCCCGGGTGGCCGGGGCGCCGTGCAGGGTGGGGGCGGAGCCGAGCAGGAGGCGCGTGTAGGGGTGTTGGGGCTCGTTGACGACGGAGTGCGTCGCTCCGGTCTCGACGAGTTCGCCGCGGTACAGGACGGCGACACGGTCGGCGACGCCGGCGACGGAGCCGAGGTCGTGGGAGATGAAGACCAGGGCCGTGCCGTCCGCTCGCAGTTCCTTGAGGATCTCCAGGATCTGGACGCGGTTGGCGGAGTCGAGGGCGCTGACGGGTTCGTCGAGGATGACGAGGCGGGGTCGTGTCACCAACGCCCGCACCACGGCGACGCGTTGACGCTGCCCGCCGGAGAGTTCGCCAGGCAGTCGGCCCAGCAACTCCACGCTCAGCCGCACCCGTTCGAGGAACTCGCGGATCCGCTCGCCCGCCTCCACGCGCGGCACGCCGCCGACGCGCAGTGGTTCGCTCAGGGACTCCTCGATGGTCAGGCCCGGGTCGAGGCTGCGCAGCGGGTCCTGGAAGACGTACTGGATCACGCCCCGGCGGCGCAGGCCGCGCCATTGGCGGCGGCTGTGGGCGGTGACGTCCGCTCCGCCGACGGTGATCGTGCCGGATGTGGCGGGCACGAGGCCGAGGACGGCGCGGGCGAGCGTGGACTTCCCCGATCCTGTCTCGCCGATCAGACCGAGCGTCTCGCCGGGCGCCACGCTGAGCGAGACCCCGTGCAGGGCTTGGCGGCGGCGCCTGCGGGGGCCGTAGTGGACGTCGAGCGAGGCGATGTCGAGGACCGAACCCGCCGAAATGTCGAGGCCCGAACTAACCGACCCCGTACGGTCGTTGTCACTCATGCGCCCTCCTTGACGGAAGCGGTCGACGTCGCCGTGCGGAACCTTTCGAGGCCGTACAGCTCGTGTTCGGTGATGAGCAGCCGGGTGTACTCGTGGCGCGGAGCGTGCAGCACCTCGCTCGTAGGACCCTGTTCGACGACGGCGCCTTCCTTCATCACCAGTACTTCGTCGCAGAGTTGGGCCACCACGGCAAGGTCGTGGGAGACGACTACGAGCGCAAGGCCCGCGCGGTCGCGCAGGTCCGCCAGGAGGTCGAGGATCTCCGCCTGGACCGTGACGTCCAGTGCCGTCGTGGCCTCGTCGGCGATGAGGATGCGGGGCTCGGCGGCGATCGCGGTGGCGATCAGGACGCGTTGGAGCATGCCGCCGGAGAGTTCGTGGGGGTACTGGCCGTAGCTGAGTTCCGGGTCGCGCAGGTGCACGGTCCGGAGCAGCTCGATGGCCTTCGCCCGTGCCTCGCGCCGGTTCAGGCCCTTCTTCACGCGGAGCACCTCGGCGAGTTGTGCGCCGACGCGGATCGAGGGGTTGAGGTAGGAGGCCGGGTCCTGGAAGACGGCGGCGACGGTGGTGCCGCGCAGCCGGGTCCACTGCTTCGTGGTCAGGGTGGCGGTGTCGGTGCCGTCGAGTTCGACGTGGCCGCCGGTGATCTCGAAGTGCGGCGGCAGGATGCCGAGCGCGGCGCGGCAGGTGAGGGTCTTTCCGCTGCCGGACTCGCCGACGATGCCGATCGTCGTGCCGGGCCTGAGCTCGAAGCCGACGCCGTGCACGATCTCCCGGTCGCTGGCCGTGTCGGCGATGCGCACGTCCCGCAGGGACAACACGGGCGCGGCCCGGATGCCGTCGTCGTGGTCCTGTTCGCGGGCGAGGTCGGTGGGCGCTGTGGTCATGTCGTACCTCCGGCGGGGGCGGTCTCGTCGAGGCGGTTCCGGCCGGCGCCGGTGGGGGCCCGGCCGCTCGTGGCCGTTCCGGACACGTCGCGGATCGCGTCGGCGAGCAGGTTCGCGGCCCACACCGTCGCCATGATCAGGAGGGCGGGCGGGAGCGGGGCCCAGGGCTGCTGGCCGAGGTAGCCGAGGTCGGAGGCGAGCAGCCCGCCCCAGGTGGGTTCGGGCGGCTGGACGCCGATGCCGAGGAACGTCAGGCTCGACACGATCACGAAGCCGGTGCCGATGGTCTGCGCGAGGGCGACCGCGAGCGGCGGCAGCACCTTCGCCCAGACATGACGTCGCACGATCCAGCCGATCGAGGCCCCGGAGATCAACGCGGCCTCTACGTAAGGGGATCGGGCCACGGCCAGCGTGGCGGCGCGGGACACCCGGTAGAACAGCGGGGACACCAGCGCGCCGGTCACGAGCATCGCCTGGGTGATGCCGTTGCCGAGCAGCGCGATCACCGCGACCGCGAACAGCAGGAACGGCAGCGCGACGAGGGTGTCGGCGAGGCGCAGCGTCAGCCACTCGAAGACCCTGCCGAGGTACACCGACAGGATGCCCGGGATCGACCCCACGACCAGTGCGGTCAGGGCGACTTCGAGCGAGCCGAGGACGCTGACACGGGACCCGTCGAGGAGCCGGCTGAGCACGTCGCGGCCGAGGTAGTCGGTGCCCAGCCAATGCTCCCCGGAGGCGGCGGCGAGGGTGTCACCGCTCGTCGCCAGGGGGCTCTGCGGGGTGAGCAGCGGTCCGAGGAGAGCGAGCAGGGCGACGACGGTGAGGATGACGACGGCGATGCGGCCCGTGGTGAGGGCGAGGATGCGGCGCATCATGGTGGCTCACACCCCCCTCTGCGCGGCCGGCGTCACGCGCGCCAGGACCAGGTTGACGATCAGGTTGAAGCCGACGACGAGGACGATCGACACCACGAGCACTCCCTGGACGGCGGGTACGTCGCCGGCCTGCGCGGCGTCGTTGGCGAACCGGCCGAAGCCCTGCAGGCCGAAGATCCATTCGGTGACGACGGAGGCACCCACGAGGGCGGGGAACTTGAGGCCGAGGGTGGCGAGCGTCGGTCCGAGGGCGTTGCGCAGGACGTGTCCGAGGAAGATCCGCCGGGGGCTGAGGCCCCGGACGACGGCCCCGGTGACGTAGTTCTCGCGGGAGGCGGCGATCAGGCTCGTGCGCAGTTGGCGGGCCACGTCGGCGACGACGTCACAGCTGAGCGCGAGGGCGGGCAGCAGGATGTGCAATGACCAAGGCCCGAACCCCTGCGCCAGTGGCACGTATCCGGCGGACGGGAACCAGCCGAGGCCGACGGCGAACACGGTGACCAGGACGATGCCGACGACGAACGCCGGCATCACGGAGATCACGGTGACGAAGCCGGTGACCGCCCGGTCGATCCAGGTGGTCCGGCGCAGCGCGGCCACGGCGCCGAGGACGAAGCCCAGGACCACGCCGATGACGAGCGCGGCGCCCGCCACGGACAGGCTCACGCCGAGGCCGGTCCCGATGAGGGTGGAGATGTCGGAGCCGTTCGTCCAGCTGGTGCCCAACTGCCCGTGCAGGACGCCGTTGAACCAGTCGCCGTACTGGGCGAGGAAGGGCCGGTCGAGGCCCCACTGGGACTCGACGCGGGCGATGGCCTCCGGGGTCGCCTTCTCGCCCAACTGGATGCGGGCCGGGCTGAGTCCGCTCATCGAGCGCAGCGCGAACGTCACGAACGTCGCCACCACGAAGACCGGGATGAAGATCGCCACGGACCGTCCTACGGTCGCCAGGACGCGGCCCAGTACATGCGCGGTCCTGTTCCGCGCGTCAGGCATGAAGCTCACGGTGTCTGGCATGCCGCTCATGGTGTTTGGCATGCTGCTCACGCCCCGGGCTTGATGGTGACGCCGGTCCAGTCGATGTGGGCCGGGTTCTTCGGGAGGTCGGAGACGGATCTGCTCTTGGCGATGAGGTTCGGCTGGGAGTACGTGAAAACCAGCGCCTTGCTGTTCAGTCCCGCGCGGGTCGCGGCCCGGAGCACCTTCGGGTAGTCGGGGTCGTCGATGCGGGTCTCGCGGACCTTCGCGATGGCGTCCTCGAAGCCCTTCGGCTCGTACGGGGTGCTGAGGTTGAGCGGTCCGTCGGGGCCGAAGTGCGCGGTGAGGGTCTGCGCGGCGGAGTCGCGGCCGGTCGTCGAGTACAGGGAGAACGTCAGGTCCTTGGCGAAGAACGGTGTCGCCCAGTTCTTGTCGATCTTGATGTCGACCTTGATGCCGACCTTGGCGAGCTGCGACTGCACGATCTCGGCCTCGGGCTGCTCCTCCGGGATGACGAGGTCGAGCTTGATGTCACCCGCCTTGTATCCGGCCTGGGCGAGCAGCTTCTTCGACTTCGCCGGGTCGTACGGGTAGGCGTTCGCCGACGTGGGGTCGTAGGCCGTGTATCCCTTGGGGAACGGCTGGCCGGTCTCCTCCCCGTAGCCGAACGTCAGCTTGTCCACGAACTCCTGACGGTTGATCGCATGGCGCACCGCGTCGACGACCTTGCCGTTGTCGAAGGGCTTCTTGTTGACGTTCAGGCTGATGTTGGAGGCGTTGAAGCCGGGCTGGACGAAGACGTCGAGTCCGGCCTTCTTGGCGGCGTCGGCCTGGCTGGGTTCGATGTCGGCGAAGTTGTAGACGCCGGTCTGCAGGCCGGAGACGACGGTGGAGGCGTCGGGCGCCGAGGTCAGTTCGACCTGGTCGATGTGGATGTTCTTGGCGTCCCAGTACTTCGGGTTCTTCTTCAGGACGGCCTTGGTGCCGGGGATGAGCTGGGTGACGGTGAACGGTCCGGCGCCGACGGGCTGCTGGTCGAGCTTCGCGGGGGACTTCGCCGCCTTGGGGCTGGCTATCTGGAGGACGCGCTGCCCCAGCAACTGCGGTATCTGGTAGTCGACTTGCTTGAGGTCGACGATCGCGTCGAGGCCCTTCGCCCGCACCGATTCGATCGATGTGAGGTCACCGAAGAGGGCCGAGTTCTTCTGCTTCTTGGCCCGCTCGATCGCCGCCTTGACCGCTGCCCCGTCGACGGGTTCGCCGTCGCTGAACTTCTGTCCCGGGCGCAGATGGAAGGTGATCCGGTCGCCGCGCTTGTTGTAGTCCCAGCTCTTGGCGAGGTCGGGGACCGCGTCGCCCTTCTCGTCGGTGCGCGTCAACGAGGCGTAGACCATGGAGAGTTCACGGAACTGGGCGCCGCTGCCGCCGACCACCGGGTCCCAGTGGGTCGGGAAGTAGGTGGAGGTCCACTTCAGGGTGGCACCCCCGCCCGCCGCCGAGGCGCCGTCGCCACCGCATCCGCTGAGGGTGGAGACGAGGAGGAGGGCGGCCCCCGCGGCCGGGGCGGCGGCCTTCAGGGATCGTCGGCGCATTCTGGGCATGGGGCGTCCGGACATGTGTGTCTCTCTGCGACGGCTCCCGCGCATCGAGGGCAGCGCGAAGGAGCGAAGGACAAGGCACGCGCAGCCACCCCATGGGATGCGCCGGGGCACACCGATGGGCAGGGTGGAACGCGGTGAAGGAGGCATGACGGATGAGCGGCTCGAAGAGCCGGCCGTCAGGCCGTCAGGAAAGAGCGCCCGGGACGTCCTGGGCTCCCGGGGAATCCCAGGGAGAGCGTTCAGGCACGCGGGAGGCTACGTGGAGGGAGAGTAAGTCAGCGACAGAGTGCGCTACACGTGCGCCGCAGGTCCACGTAGCGGCACACCACGCCGGGGTGCGTCGTCAGCATGCTGCACATCCTGACCTGCCCCGCCCCCGACTGTCAATGGACACCAATTGGTGTCTCATTACGCGGGACGCCCCGATGTCGCTGGTCAACGCGGTGCCAGGGGGCCGGAGTTGTCGTGGGGGCGGGTCGCCGGATGCACCTCGGCCTCGCTCGGGCAGAGCCACAGCGGGCCGTTCGCGGTGTCGGCGCGGACCGCGCCCGGGGGCGGCCAGGGCCCGCACGCCAGGGCCGAACGCTCGGGTTCGGTCAGGGTGCGGTGGCGGCGCAGCGCCTCGTCGGCGGGCAGCGGCCGGCCCGGTTTCGTCAGGCCGGGGCTCAACTCCTCCACGGCCGCCACGTACTCGTCGTACGGCCGCCATCCCGGCACCGCCCGATGTCCCGCTTCCCCGCGCACCAGCACCGTGGGCAGGGCGTACCGCAGCCCCGTCCCGTCGTCCGTCTCCTTGGCCGCGCCGGGGTGCGGCGAGTCACCGGGCGACGGCGCGAGCACCTCCGCGACCGGCCTTCGGGCCTCGGCGCGATCGGCAAGCACCTTGCCCCGTACGGCCTCTGATGTGGCGTCACGTCGCAGGCGGTCGGGACCGAGTCCGGGGACGTCGCGTACGGCGCTCAGGGCGAGGTCGAGCGTGTCGGCCGGTTCGCCGAGGACGAAGACGGTCTCGCGCAAGCGGCGCAGCGCCCGAGCGGACACCTCCTCGCCCTGGGTCTCCGCCGCCTTCGCCACCAGGGACGCGGGCCAGGAGCTCGCCGCGACCCGGCTCAGGCGGACGGCGTACGGGGCCCGGGTGTGCGCGCCGACCTCCTCGATGTAGCGCGCGTACCAGGCGGTCTCCGCGGCGGCATCGGGGGCCGGGTCATCGTCGTCGTCGAAGAGGATGCAGTACACCCGACGCCAGCGGACCCGCCCCTCCAGCGCCTGCCGCAGCCTGCGGAAGGTCGGCTCGGATCCCCAGGACCAGGGGCACAACGGGTCGGTGTACTCGACGACTTCGAGCCGCGGAGCCACTGGTTCGCCGGTCACGCGGCGCCCTGGGCGGGGACCGACTCCGCCCCGTTCTCGGCCCCGCGCTCGGCCTCGGCCTCCGCCAGCAGCGCCGCCACGGTCACCCCGCCCAGCACGGCCGCGGCGTCCGCCTCGATCCGCCGCCACACCCCCGGCAACCCACACGCGGCGCCTGAGTAGCCGAGCCCGGACAGTGGCTCGCCGCGCAGGGTGATCAGCTCGCCGTCGACGGCGCGGGTGACATCGAGGAGCGTGATCGCGTCGGCCGGCACACCCAGCCAGTACCCGCCCACGCAGCCGCGCTGGCTACGTACGAGCCCGGCCCTGCGCAGCTCGCCCACCACCGATTTGAGGAACCGGAACGGAATCCCCTGGGCGTCGGCGATGGCCTCGCAGGTGAGCGGTTGTTCGGGGGCGCGGGCGAGCTCGAGGAGCGCGCGCATGGCGTAGTCCGCCTTCGCGGAGATATGCATGGCCACATGATGCCCGAAGACCGCGGCGGGGCAAGGCCCATGCCTCCCTCTCCCCGAACATTGCGGGAACATTGCCGCAGGTGAGAGCCAATGGACACCTCTTGACATCTTTTCTCTCACCGCTCTAGCGTCGCCACCATGACCGAGCCGCTGACGACACCCGGTGAGGGCTTCCACCCCCATCTCCACGACGCCCCGAACTCCCCTTCCGCTCCCCTGCGTTCGCGGCTGCACCACGTTCGCGCCGACGCCCTGGACGGCGACACCGCGCAGAGCGGCGGCATGCGGCGCTTCGCCGCCGTCAGCGGGAACACGGTGGGGTCCGAGAAGCTGTGGATGGGCCAGACGCATGTCGCCCCGTCGACCGCGTCCTCCGATCACCACCACGGCGAGTCCGAGACCGCCATCTATGTGGTGAGCGGGCACCCGGAGTTCGTGTTCCTCGACGACTCGGGCGCCGAAGAGGAGGAGATCAGGCTGCGCACCTCCCCCGGCGACTACATCTTCGTCCCGCCCTACGTGCCCCACCGCGAGGAGAACCCCGATCCGGCCGACGAGGCCGTGGTCGTCATCGCCCGCAGCACGCAGGAGGCCATCGTGGTCAACCTGCCGAAGCTGTACGCGCTTTCGGACACCGGCGAGGACGCGTAGAGGACGCGTAGCCGCGGACACTGGCATCGGGGCGGGCCACTCGGACAGGATGGGCCCATGAAATCGATCTCTTTCCCCGGTGCCAAGGCGCCGTCCTCCAACGTCGTCCTCGGCCTGATGCGCATCGCGGAGCTGGACGACAAGGACGTCCGGGTCCTCTACGACAGCGCCCGCGACGCCGGGATCAACAGCTTCGACCACGCCGACATCTACGGGCCCACCCGGCACGCCTGCGAGGAGCGCTTCGGGCAGGCGGTCACGCTGAGCGCCGCGGAGCGCGAGTCGATCGTCATCCAGAGCAAGGTCGGCATCCGGTCCGGCTTCTTCGACTTCTCACGCGAGCACATCGTGCGCACCGTCGACGAGTCGCTGGCGGCGCTGCGCACCGACTACCTCGATGTCCTTCTCCTGCACCGCCCGGACACCCTCGTCGAGCCGGAGGAGGTCGCGGCGGCCTTCGACGAGCTGCACGCTGCGGGCAAGGTCGTGAACTTCGGTGTCTCGAACCACACGCCGGGCCAGGTCGAGCTGCTGAAGACGGCGGTGCGTCAGCCGCTCGTCGCCAACCAGGTGCAACTGAGCATCACGCACGCCCCGTTGATCGCCTCCGGTGTCGCCGCGAACATGGCCGGGCTCGACCAGTCGGTGAGCCGCGACAACGGGCTGCTCGACTATTCGCGTCTGCACAAGATGACCCTTCAGGCGTGGTCGCCGTTCCAGAAGGGCTTCTTCGACGGCGTCTTCATCGGCGACCGCGAGAACTACGCGGAGCTCAACACCGCGCTCGACGAGCTGGCCGCGAAGTACGAGGTGACACCGACCGGCATCGCGGTCGCCTGGATCACCCGGCACCCGGCCGACATGCAGGTCGTGCTCGGCACCACCAACCCGGGGCGGGTCGCCGAGTCCGCGGCGGGCTCGGAGATCCCGCTGACCCGCGAGGAGTGGTACCGCCTGTTCCGCGCGGCCGGGCACACGCTGCCGTAGTCGCACCGGGCCCCGCCTCCAAGGGCGGGGCCCACCGCGGTCATTCGCAGTGCTGCCGCGACCGCTCGTCATCGCTCTTCGAGGCCACCGTCGCCGAAGAGCGCGCGCCCACCGCCGGGGCCAGGAAGACGGCCATCGTCGTGAACGCGAGCACGACCACCATGGCCGTCCGCAGTCCGTAGTGGTCGCCGAGGAAGCCGAGACACGGCGGTCCGACGAGGAACGCGATGTAGCCGAGCATGGCCACCAGGCTCACCCGCGCCGCCGGGTTCTCGCCCGAGTCACCGGCCGCCGACAGCGCGACGGGGAAGCCGAGCGAGGCGCCGAGCCCCCAGAACAGCACGGCCGCGCTGGCAACGGCGGCGGAGTCGGAGAAGACGACCAGGGCGATGCCGAGCGTCGCCGACACGGCGCTCGCGCGGACGACAGGCTTTCGGCCGAGCCGTCCGATGAAGAATCCGCCGACGAACCTGCCGATCGTCATGGCGGCGGCGAAGCCGGTGTAGACGGCAGAGCCGAGCGCGGGGTCCATGTCGTGGCCGTCGACCATGAGCAGCGGCAGCCAGTCGTTCGCGGCTCCTTCGGCGAGCGCCATCGCGAGGATGATGCCTCCGAGGAGCAGCAACTGCCGGTCCCGCCACACCTTCGCCTTGGACGCGCCGTCCGCGGCACCCTCCGTCGGCGAGCCGCCCGTCGCCTTGCCGACGCCCGTGGGGATGGCCCGGATCGCGTAGCCGAACATGGCGGTGGTGACCACGGCGACGGCGATCAGATGCCACTGCACGGGGAACTCGACCGCCGTGCACAGGATGCCGACCGCCGCTCCCACGACCGTCCCCAGGCTGAAGAAGCCGTGCAGCGTCGGCAGGATCGTGCGCGCGGTGATCCGTTCCACCTCGGCACCGTCGATGTTGATGGCGACCTCTCCCCCGCCCATTCCGGCGCCGAAGAGGAGCAGTCCCGCGGTGACGAGGGGCGCGGAGGACGCCATCGCGCCGAGGCCGATGACCGCCATGCTGATGGTGATCAGCACCGTGGCCACGCCCATGACGGGCCGCGAGCCGAACCGGCCGACGAGCGTTCCCGAGCACAGGATGCCGATCATCGAGCCGACCGAGAGCCCGAAGAGGATGAGCCCCATCTGTGCGGTCGACGCGCCCAGTTGGTCCCGTACATCGGGTGTGCGGGTCACCCATGACGACATCGACAGGCCGGGTATCAGGAAGAAGAGGAACAGGGCCGTCCGTCTGCGGCGGGTGTCCAGGTCCATCGGTAACGGGCTCTCTCTTGCGTGGAGTTCAGGAACTTGCGTGGAGTTCAGGAAAAGGATCATCACCACGCTCCCATATCCGGGGAGGCGGCGGGCCCGTACTGCTGTACTGCGCAACAGTAAAGGCGGCACCCGCCAACGATGGCGGGTGCCGCCCCTGGGACAGCTACTGGAAGCGGGTTACGCCTCCGGGTGCGCCAGCCTGATGTCCAGATCACCCGGCTCCGCGTCGCCCACCCGCAGCGTCTGCGCGGCCGGCGGGTACCCCGTCGCGATGACCGAGTAGTCGCCCGCGTCCAGGTCGGTGAAGGCGTACGCGCCGTCCGGGCCGGTCGTCGTCGTGGCGATCACATTGCCCGCCGCGTCGACCAGCGTGACCCGCGCGTCGGCCAACGGGCCGTCCTCCGTACCCGCGCGCACCACGCCCTGGACCCGCTTGCCGACCCCGAGCACGAGCTCCACCTGGGTCACGCCCTGCGCGCCGGTCTCCACCTGCTGTGCCGTCGGCCGGAAGCCCGGGGCGTTGACGGCGAGCGTGAACATGCCGTTCACCAGGCCGCCGCAGGCGAAGTCGCCGTGCAGTCCGGTGCGCGCGGTGGCCACGACCTCGCCGCGGACATCCGTCACGACGACCAGCGCCTCGGGCACCGGACGGCCGCCGGACTCCCGCACCAGACCCGCGAGTCCGCCGGTGCCGGTGAGCACGATGTCGTGGGAGAGGAGTTCCCCGTCCACGGTGACCGTCGAGGCCTGCGGCTGGTGCCCGTCGGCCGCGACGATCAGCACGTACGTGCCCGCGCCGGGAACGTCGAGGCTGTAGGAGCCGCCGGAGTCGGTGACGGAGCGGCTGATCTGCCGGCCGCCCGTCGAGATCAGCGTGATCGCGGCGCGCGCCACGGCGTCGCCGCCGCCCGTGCGGACGGCGCCGAGGATGCCGTTGCCGCTCGGGGCGAACGAGCGCTCGCCCCCGCCGACCTCCGCGGCCGACGCCGTCGCCAGGTGCTTCTGCGGCTGCGCCGCGCCCTGCGCGCCGACCGAGGCCGTCACGAGCTCGCGCTCCGGCTCGGTCGGGTGCGGAACGGCGCCGCCCCGTACCTCGTCGGCGGGCCGCGCCGCGCGGGCCTCGTCGAGCTCGCGCAGGCCCTCGCCCTCGACGTCGACGTTCGGCAGCGCGCGGTCCAACCACTTGGGCAGCCACCACGCGCCGCGCCCGATGAGCGCGAGGACGGCCGGGACGATCGCCATGCGCACGATGAACGCGTCGAAGAAGACGGCGACGGCGAGTCCGAAGCCGATCATCTTGATCATGGATTCGGTCGAGCCGATGAAGCCCGCGAACACGGCCATCATGATGATCGCGGCCGCCGTGACCACACGGGCGCTGTACCGGAACCCGGTGACGATCGCCTCCTTGGCCGTCTCGCCGTGGACGTACGCCTCGCGCATCCGCGTCACGAGGAAGACCTCGTAGTCCATCGCGAGTCCGAAGACGACACCCACCATGAAGATCGGCATCATCGACATCACGGGCCCGGTCTCCTCGACGCCCATGAGGTCGGCGAGCCAGCCCCACTGGAACACGGCGACGACGGCGCCGAGCGCGGCGAGGACGGAGAGCAGGAAGCCGAGCGCGGCCTTCAGCGGCACCAGGATCGAGCGGAAGACGACGATCAGGAGCAGGAAGGCGAGTCCGACGACGAGCGCGAGGTAAGGAAGCAGCGCGTCGTTGAGCTTCTGCGACACGTCGATGTTCATCGCGGTGGTGCCGGTGACCATCAGCTCGGCGCCCGAGTCGGCCTTGATGCCGTCACCCGCGTCGCGGATGTTCTGCACCAGGTCCTCGGTGTCCGTCGAGGTCGGCTTCGACTTCGGGACGACGCTGAGCATCGCGGTGTCACCGGACTTGTTGAACGTCGCCGGGGTCACCACGGCGACGTCGTCGAGTCCCTTGACGGTCTTGGTGACATCGGCGACGGCGGACTTCGGGGAGTCGCTGTCCTTGGCGTCGACGACGACCATCAGCGGCCCGTTGAAGCCGGGGCCGAAACCCTCGGACAGCAGGTCGTACGCCTTGCGCTGCGTGGTGCTCGTGGGCTGCGAACCGTCGTCGGGCAGGCCGAGTTCGAGGTCCATCGCCGGTACGGCGGCCGTGCCCAGGGCGATCACGCCGAGCAGCAGCACGGCGACCGGGTGCTTCACGACGAGGCGCGCCCAGCGGGTGCCCAGGGCGGGCTTGGGCTCGGCGTGCTCCCCGTGGACGTGGCCGTTTTCCTGCGCCGCGCGCTGCGCCTTGCGTTCCTTGCGCTTGCTCTTGGCCCCTGCGGGGCGCACCCGGCTGCGGGCGATGCCGAGCAGGGCGGGGATCAGGGTCAGCGCGACAAGGACGGCCACGACGACGGTCCCCGCGGCCGCGAAGCCCATCTTCGTCAGCATCGGGATGTTCACGACGGCGAGGCCGACGAGGGCGATGACGACGGTCAGTCCGGCGAAGACAACGGCGGACCCGGCGGTACCGGCGGCCCGCCCGGCGGCTTCTTCGCGCTCGCGGCCCTCGGCCAGTTCGGCCCGATACCGGGACACGATGAACAACGCGTAGTCGATGCCGACCGCGAGGCCGATCATCATCGCGAGCGTCGACGTCGTGGAGTCCAGGTCGAGCGGCTTGGCGAGCGCGGTGATGGCGGAGACACCGATGCCGACGCCGAACAGCGCGGAGACCAGCGGCAGTCCGGCCGCGATCAGCGAGCCCAGGGTGATCACGAGGACGACGGCGGCGACCACGACGCCGATGACCTCGGTCGAGCCGGTCTCGGGCACGGCCTGCAGCGCGTCGCCGCCGACCTCGACGGTGAGGCCGGAGTCACGGGCGTCCTGCGCGGCGTCCTTCAGCGCGTCGCGCGAGGAGTCCTCCAGCTCCATGCCGGAGACCTTGTACGACACCTGCGCGTACGCGATGGTGCCGTCGCGGCTGACCGCCTTGGCCTTGAACGGGTCGGTCGCGCTCTGGACCTCGGAGCCGCCGCCGAGCTCCTTGACGGTGTCGCGGACCACGCCCTGGTTGGCGGCGGAGGTGATCTTCTCCCCGTCCGGCGCCTTGAACACGACGCGCGCGGTGGCGCCGTCGGCGCTGGCGCCGGGGAAGCGCTGCTCGAGCAGGTCGAAGGCCTTCTGGGCCTCGGTGCCCGGGATCGAGAAGGAGGAGGATGCGGCCGTGGGGGCCTGGGAGGCTCCCACACCCACGGCGGCGAGGACCACCACCCAGAAGAGGGCGACGACGTACCGTCGCCGATAGGCGAATCGGCCCATTTTGTAGAGGAATCGAGCCACGAGGGCGTACTCCCGGTCAGGTCGTAATGGTGCTGGGCATGGGACTTCGGCCCGACGACGGTGAGCGGTGGCGTCAGGTGCGGGGAGAGTCTGTGGTGTGTGTGGGGGGGATCAGGCGCAGAGGGCGGGGAGGACCACTGCGTCGATGTATGAGATGAGGTACTCCTGGGTGGGCGGCAGTTCGTCGATCACGCCGCGGGTCGCCATGGCTCCGACCATCAGGTGCAGCGTGTAGTCCATCGCCGGGTTGTCCTCGCGGATCTCGCCCCGGGCGACGGCTCTCTGGAGGACCTGGTCCAGCTCCTCCAGCTCCGGTTCGATCAGCAACTCCCGGAACGCGCGCAGCAGATCCGGGTCGCTGTGCATCGCCATGGCGAGCCCCCGCATCAGCGCCGTCGACTCCTCGACCGAGCAGTCGTCGTGCCTGCCGGCGAGTGTGTGGAGGTCCCCGCGCAGGGTGCCGGTGTCGATCTGGGCGATGTCGACCGGCTTGTTGTGCCGCATCGCCTTGACGACGAGCGCGGCCTTGCCGCCCCACTGGCGGTAGAGCGTGGCCTTGCTGGACCGGGTGCGGGCCGCGACGGCGTCCATGGTCAGCGCGTCGTAACCGACTTCACGCAGCAGCCCGAGCACGGCGTCGTACAACTCCGCCTCGCGCTCCGCCGTCATGCGTCTGCGCCGCACGGTGCCGGTCTCGGGCACGCAGCATCACGTCCACATCTCTCACGCACGGCATCCGCGCCGAACGAAACGGTTTCGTACGTCGGCAGAGTATCTTGCCGATGAGATGAAACGAAACCGTTTCGTACGTGGCGGGGATCACGCCCTGTGCCAGGGTGAGGCCCCATGAACGATGCGATCACGTACACATGGCGCGACCCGGTGTCCGACGAGGAGATGGTCGACCTGGTCCGGTCCCACGGCGGCAATGATGTCGCCGGCTGGTGGGTCAAGGTCCAGAAGTACAGCCTCGGCTGGGTGGCGGCCCGCGACGGTGACGGGCTCCTCGTCGGCTTCGTGAACGTGGCGTGGGACGGCGGCGACCACGCCTTCCTGATCGACACCAAGACCCGGGCCACACACCAGCATCGCGGCATCGGCACGGCGGTCGTGCGCCTCGCGGCGTCCCGTGCGCGGGAGTCGGGCTGCGAGTGGCTCCACGTCGACTTCGAGCCCGAACTCCGCGACTTCTACTTCGAGGCGTGCGGATTCCGGCCCACCGAGGCGGGCCTGATCCATCTGCGTCCCTGAGCCTCAGCCCTTGGCGCGCCCCCTCTCGCGCAGCGAGTCGACGGTGACGCCGGGGGACAACCGTCCCTCCGTCACCTTGAGTTGGATGATCGCCGCGCGGCCGCACGCCAGCGCGCGGTCGAGGGCCGGGGCGAACGCCTCGGTCGTGGTGACCGTTTCACCGTGGGCGCCGAAGGCCTGGGCGTACAGGGCGAAGTCCGGGTTGCCGAGGGCCGTGCCGCTCACCCGACCGGGATACTCCCGCTCCTGGTGCACGCGGATCGTGCCGTACTGGGCGTTGTCCAGGACGAGGATCAGCGGGGCCGCCCCCTCGGCCATCGCGGTGGCGAGCTCCTGACCGTTCATCAGGAAACAGCCGTCACCCGCGACGGAGACGACGCGGCGGTCCGGGTGCGCGATGGCTGCCGACACGGCGGCGGGGATGCCGTAGCCCATCGAGCCGTTGCGCGGGCCGAGTTGGCGCATGCCGTCGCGGTACGTCAGGAAGCGCTGCGCCCAGATGGCGTGGTTGCCCGCGCCGAACGTGACGATGGTGTCTTCCGGGAGCCGGCTGTCGAGGTGGGCGAAGACCGCGCCGAGGTCGAGCGGGTCGCCGTCCGGCTCCGGTGTGCGGGCGGTCAGGTGCGCGGCCCTGGCCTGCTTGGTGCGCTCCACCCAGGGCACGGGCGCGGCGGGGCGCAAGGTGCGTATCGCGGTGCCGAACGCCTCGGGGGCGGCGAGCAGGGAGAGTTCGGCGTGGTGGACGACGCCGGGCGGCTGCGCCTCGGGGAGCACCTGCACCAGGCGCGGGCCCGCCCCGTCGCCGCCGACCGTGGGCAGCATCCGGTACCCGTCCGTCGAGACGTCCCCCGGCGCCGTGCCGACGCTCACCAACAGGTCCGCCTCGCGCACCAGCTCGGCGAGCGACTTGGCGCGCCCGTAGCCGAGGTTGCCCACGTAGACCTCGGCCTCGTTGTCCATCAGGTCCTGGCAGCGGAAGTCCACGGCGACGGGCAGCGACCAGGCCTCGGCCCAGGCGCGTACGTCGGCGCGTGCCCGGTCCGTCCAGCGGCTGCCGCCGAGCAGCACCACTGGCCGCTCGGCGGTGGCCAACAGGCCTTCCAGTACGGCCAGTTCCTCGGCCGACACGCCGCCCTGCGGAACCGGCAGCGGCCGGGCGTCGGCCACCTCGACGACATCCGTCAGCATGTCCTCCGGCAGCCCGAGGACGACGGGCCCCGGCCGCCCGCTGCTCGCGACGGCGAAGGCGCGGGCCACGTACTCGGGAACGCGGGCCGCGTCGTCGATGGTCTCGACGAGCTTCGCGTTCGTGCCGAACGTGCCCCGCAGGTCCAGCTCCTGGAAGGAGTGCCGGTGGGTGTGGTCGCGCGGCACCAGGCCGACGAAGAGGACCAGCGGAGTGGCGTCCTGGTGGGCGGTGTGCAGGGCGACCAGTGCGTTGGTGGCGCCGGGCCCCCGCGTCGTGAAGCACACACCGGGGCGCCCGGTGAGCTTGCCGGAGGCCTCGGCCATGTACCCGGCGCCGCCTTCGTGGCGGCACACCACCATGCGGACCGGCGCGTCGTACAGGGCGTCGAGGACGGCGAGGTAGCTCTCGCCGGGCACGCCGTAGACGGTGTCGACGTCGTGGGCCCGGAGCTGGTCGACGAGGACCTGGCCGCCGGTGCGGGCAGGGTGATGCACGGTCATGCTGCAACCTTTGCGTTCAGTGTGTCGCTGGAGGGAAGGGAGCCGTGCCGGCGCAGTACCGTGCCGGCCGCGACGGCCCCGGCGACGGTGCAGGCGGCCACGACGACGAGGAGCAGTGCGGCGCCCCACGAGGCGCCGTCCGCGGCGCCGGTGACCGAGGCCGCGATGAGCGGGATGAAGCCCCCGAGGACGCCGGCGAGGTTGTACGACATGGCGACGGCGCTGTAGCGGAACTCCTCGGGGAAGAGCGAGGCGACGACCGCGCCGATCGGGCCGTACGGGATGGAGAGCGCGCCGATACCGAGTGCGACACCGAGGTACACCAGCGGGGTCTGCTTGGTGTCGACGAGCCAGAAGGCGGGGAACGCGGCCACCATCGTGACGGCGGCGCCGATGGCACACACCTTCCACGAGCCGATGCGGTCGGCGAGCCGTCCGCCGGCGATGATGACCACGATCTCGACGAGGGCGCCGACCACCGTCGCGTTGAGCATCGTCTGTTTGTCGATGCCGAGTTCGCCGGTGCCGTAGCTGATGATGAACGTGGTCATGAGGAAGAAGCCGCCGACACCGAGGAGCGCGACTCCGACGCCGACGACCATGCGGCCCCAGGTGCGGCGGAACGCCTCGATGAGCGGCGCGGGCGGCGGCCCTTCGCGCTCCGCGTCCTCCTGCATCGCACGGAAGACCGGGGACTCCTCGATGCGTACGCGCAGGTAGAGCGCGAAGCCGAGCAGCGGGAACGCGGCGAGGAACGGCAGCCGCCAGCCCCAGGAGTAGAAGGCGTCGTCGGGCAGCATGCCGACGACGGCGAAGGCGCCGCTGGACATCAACGTGCCAACGGGTGAGCCGAGTTGGGGCACGGAGGAGTAGCTGCCGTGCTTCTCCTTCGGGGTGTGCTCGAGCGTGAGCAGCATCGCGCCCGACCACTCCCCGCCGACGGAGATGCCCTGGACGAAGCGGAGGACGGTGAGCAGGATCGGCGCCCAGATGCCGATGGTGCCGTACGTGGGCAGCAGGCCGATACAGCCGGTGGTGGCGCCCATCATGACGACGGTGATGATGAGGGACACCTTGCGCCCGTAGCGGTCGCCGACGTGGCCGAAGATCGCGGCGCCGATGGGCCGGGCGACGAAGCCGACGGCGAAGGTGCCGAAGGAGGCGAGGGTGCCCGCGGCCGCGTTCATGTCGGTGAAGAACAGCTTGTTGAAGACGAGCGCGGCGGCGGTGCCGTAGAGGAAGTAGTCGTACCACTCCAGGGCGGTGCCGCTGAACGCGGCGAACAACAGCCTTCTGATGTCCTTCACCGGGGGCTTGGTGGTCGTGCTCACGGGGTCTCCTGGGGAGGGGCGGCCTGGGTGGCCGGAGCGGAAGGGGGACCGGAGCGTGCGGGAGTGCGGGTGAGCTTGTGCGGGTCGTGGGCGGGGTCGCCGCCCACGACGGTGGCGAGGACGCCGATCGCGCCGATGCGGTCGGGGTCCGTGCGGACGGGGTCGCCGTCCAGGACGGTGAGGTCGGCCAGATACCCGGGGGCGAGCCGCCCCTTGCGCCCGCCGAAGCCGGTGGCGAGGGCGGAGCCCTCGGTCCAGGCGCGCAGCGCGGCAAGGACCGGAACGCCTTCGTCCGGACCGTACGGCACCTTTGTTTCGGTCAGGCGCACGACCATCGACTGGATCGCGGGCAGCGGCGCGCCGGGCGCCACGGGCCGGTCGGAGCTGCCGGGGACGGGCAGGCCGAGGTCGGTGAAGGACTTCATGCGGTACGACCAGGCGGTGCGCTCGGGGCCGAGTGCGGCGGCCATGGCGTCGCCGAAGGTGTGCAGGAAGTTGTGCTGCGGGACGGGCACGACGCCGAGTTCGGCGAGGCGGGCGAGCTGCTCGGGGCGGACGACACCGGCGTGCTCGATACGGTGGCGGACGCCAGGCCGGGGCCGTTCCTTGTGGGCGCGGGCGAAGGCGTCGAGGGCCAGGTCGACGGCGCGGTCGCCGATGGCGTGCGCGGCCACCGTCCAGCCGGAGCGGTGCGCGGCGACGACGAGGTCGGTCATGGAGCCGGCGTCGCCCTGGAAGTAGCCGGTGGGCCGGTCTTCGTTGTGGGGGCAGCCGCAGAAGGGCTCGGTGACGGCCGCCGTCCTCCCGAGCAGCGAGCCGTCCAGGAAGATCTTGACCGGACCGAGGGAGAGCGTGTCGTCGCCGAAGCCGGTGCGCATGCCGAGGTCGAGCCCCAGGGTGATGTCGTCGTCGGTGTGCGCGGTCAGCGGGTGCAGCACGTCGGAGGCGGCCATCAGCTGGGCGCGGGTGTGCAATCGGCCGGTCTCGCGGGCGAGTTGGTACGCGGCCAGCTCGACCGGCGTCTGCCCGATCCAGCCGCCGCCGATCCCGGCCTCGGTGAAGCTGGTGACACCCTCGGTGAGGTAGTGCCGGGTCGCCGCGTCGACGGCGTCGGCGACGGTCTCCACCGGGTACGGCAGCACCTGACGCTGCGCGAGGCTCTGGGCGGTCTCCTCCAACAGGCCGTCGGGGCGGCCGTGTTCGTCGCGGGAGACGACTCCGCCGTCCGGGTCGCGGAACCCGTCCTCCAGCGCTCCGGCTGCGTGCAGCACGGGCGTGTTGACGACGCAGGCGTGCCCCGAGGTGTGCTTGATCCAGACGGGCCGACCGCCCGCCGCGCGGTCGAGGGCGTCGCGGTGCGGCCAGTGGCCCCCGCAGTTGTTGTGGTCGAGGCCTGCGCCCAGCACCCAGGCGTCCGGGGCGAGCCCTTCTGCGTGCGCGGCCACGGCGGCGTACACGTCCTCGACGGAGCGGGCCGTGGAGACGTCGAGTTGAGTGAGGTTCAGGCCGAACCAGGCGGTGTGGCAGTGCGCGTCGTTGAAGCCGGGGGCGACGGTGGCGCCGCCCGCGTCGAGGGTCCGGCGCGCGGGAAGTCCGGCCACGTCCTCGTCGAGTCCGACGACGACGCCGTTCAGGACGCCGAGCGCCTGGGCGGTGGGCCGTTCGGGGTCGAGGGTGCGGATGTGGGCGTTGCGGACGAGCAGATCGAGCTGCATGTGACGGATGCCCCCTCGGGATCAGGCGAAGTGGTGCAGCTGCGCGAGCGGCACCACGGTGGCGGCCGGTGTCCCCGTCTCGACCCCGTCGACGAGGACCGGCGCGGGTTCGCGCGGCACCACGACCCGTGGCGTCGCCGTGTTGTGCAGCATGTCGGCGCGGGTCAGGCCGCGGCTGTCGCGGATCGGTGCGTACGAGAGTCCGCTCGGCAGGGCCGCCCGCGCGGCGCGGTCGTTGAGCGCGGCCTCGGCGACGAAGACCTTGGCGAGCCGGGCGGGCGCGGCGCCAAGGGATCCGAAGTAGGGCTTGTAGGAACGCGGTTGGGTCAGTCGGGTCGATCCCGACCCCGAGCCCGTGTTGCCCCACGCCACGAATCCGGACTTGATGACCAACTCGGGCTTGCTGCCGAACCACTTGGGGTCCCACAGCACCAGGTCCGCCATCCGCCCGGCCTGCACGGTGCCCACCTCGTGGGCGAGGCCGTGCGCGAGCGCCGGGTTGAGGGTGATCTTCGCGAGGTAGCGCAACACCCGTGCGTTGTCGGGGTGTTCCACTCCCCCGCCGCCGTTCGCGAGCGCCTGGACGTGGGCGAGCTGCCACGTCCTGCGCACGGTCTCGGCGATCCGGCCCATGCCCATGGAGTCGGAGTTGACGATGGAGATGGCGCCGAGGTCGTGCAGGGCGTTCTCGGCGGCGATGGCGTGCTCGCGGATCCGGCCCTTGGAGATGGCGACGTCGCTCGCGGAGGCGTGGTTCTGCCGGTGCACGGTCATCGTCATCGGGAACAGCTCGCCGACCGTGTTGGGGGTGTACGGCACGGTGGGTGTCGTCGACGATGGCAGGATGTTCGGCTCGGAGAGGATCTCCAGGAGGTCGGGGTGACCGCCGCCGCCCTCCACGTGGTACGCGTGCACGGTGCGGCCGCGGGTGGCGCCGAGGGTGTCCCTCAAGTACCCCGACTCGTTCATGGAGTCGGTGTGCAGCGCGACCGGAAGGTCGGCCTGCTCCGCGGTGTCCAGGCAGGTGTCGATGATGCGCGGGGTCGCCCCGAAGTCCTCGTGGATCTTGAAGCCGCCGGCCCCGGCGAGGGTGATCTCGTCGAGCAGCGCCCGCGAGCTGGACGAACCGCGGGCCAGGAAGGCGATGTTGAGCGGCGTGTCCTGCCAGGCGCTCATCAGGGTGTGCAGGTTGTGGGTGGGGTTGCAGCCGATCTCCCAGACGCCGCCGAGCCCCATGCCGACGAGCGTGGTGACTCCGGCGGACAGCGCGGCGGGCGCGACCTCGGGCGAGGACAGGTGGACGTGGCTGTCGACGACGCCGGGTGTGGCGATGAGCCCCTCCCCCGGCACCACGGAGGTGTGCGAGTCGATGGCGTACTCGACGTCCATGACGTCCGGGTTGCCGACCCCGCCGACGGCGACGATCCGCCCGTCCTTGATGCCGATGTCGGTCTTGCGCACACCGAGCACCGGGTCCATCAGGACTACCCCGGCGACGACCATGTCGAGGGCGGAGTCCCGGTCCGAGCGCGGCGAGGCGAGGAGCCCGTCGCGGACCGTCTTGCCGCAGCCGCCGAGGAGTTCGTCGCCGGGGGTGCCGTCGTCGGCCTCGACCTCCACCCACAGGCAGGTGTCGCCGAGCCGGATCCGGTCGCCGGTCGTGGGCCCGTACAGGGCGTGGTACGTGCGGCGGTCGACGCTGGTCATGCGCGCTCCTGGGTCGTACGGGTCTTGCGGCTGGCGGGGATGACGACGACTTCGCGCTTCTCGCCGGGTTCGAAGGCGAGGGCGGTGCCGGCGGCGATGTCGAGCCGCAGTCCGCGGGCGGCCTCGCGGTCGAGTTCCAGCGCCTGATTGGCCTCGTGCAGCGGGTAGTGCGAGGAGATGTAGACGACGCGGTCGCCGGTGTTGCGGATGGTGAGGGTGGTGCGCGGCCGCCCCACGTTGATCTCGATGGGAGTCTCGGCGGTCCGCACGGCGCCCGGCCCCTCGGCGCTGGCGGGACCGATCGGCCGGTCGACGGCGACCAGGGACGTGCCGCTCGGGAACAGCGCCTCCACCTGCACGGTCGTCACGATGTCGGCGACCCCGTCCAGCACGTCGTCGACGGTGAGCACCCGCTCCGCCGTCTCGATCACCTCGTCCAGGCTCAGCCCGTCCCAGGCGGCCTCCAGGATCTCGTCGCAGATCAGGGCGATCGCTTCGGGGGCGCTCAGGCGGCGGCCGCGGGCGCGGCGCCTGCGCGCGAGTTCGGCGACGGTGAACAGCTGGAGCCGTTCCTGTTCACGAGGGGTCAAGTGCACGGTCGGATGGCCCTCCTGGTCGGCGGGCCCCGGACGCTCCGCCCAGGGATCGCACCAGGATCCTTGGCTACGGGCACCAAACCAACGTTGAAACATCGCCCTCGCACCACCGAGAATTGGTCACATGCACAATTCCGAAGGTCAGGGCCGCTCCGGCCTGCCCCCGACCTCGCCGCGCATCGCGGAACTCGCCGGGCAGTGCCTGGACAATGTGGACGACCTGATCGGCGACTGGCTGGAGATGGTCGGCCCGCTGCGCACCTCGTACGCGACCCAGGTGCCGGACGTCCAGTTCCGCGATTCGGCCTGGCAGGCCTTCGAGCTGCTGCTCCGCACGGTGGCGCGGCTCCCGGTGCCACCGCACATCACGGACGTCTCACGGCGGGTCGGCGAGGAGCGGGCCCGGCAGGGCGTCCCGCTCGACGCCCTGCTTGAGGCGGCGCGGCTCGACTTCCGGGTGGTGTGGCAGGCGCTCGTGAACCGGGCGCGACCCGAGGACATGGCCGATCTGGCGGGCTCTGCGTACCACGTGTGGGAGGCGGTCGAGCGGCATGTCACGGGCATCATGACGGCGTATCAGCGCACGGTCCTGGAGATGGGGCGCCGCGAGGAGGACGAGCGGCGCATGTGGTTCGCCCGGCTCCTGGAGACGGAGGGCCGCAACCCGACCGTCGTACGCGACGCGGGCCGCGCCCTGGGCCTCGCGGACGACGGCCGGTTCCTGTGCGCGGCGTCCTCCGCGGCTGCCGGGCCAGGACTGCACCGTGCGGGTCTGACACTGCGCGGGGCGGGAGCGGCGGTGCAGCAGCAGATGGTCGGCGGGGACGCGGTCCTGGTGGTGCAGCTCAGCGGCCGGATCACCCGCCCGTACGTCCTGGACCAGCTGCAGGACTCGCCGTGCGGGGTGGCCCCGCAGGCGGCCGGGCTCGCCGCCGTGCCGCGGGCCACGGTGCTCGCGGTGGCGACGGCGCAGGTGCTGCCCGCCGACACGCGCTCGCCGCGCCTCCTGGAGGACAGCTGGCTGGACGTCCTCGCCCACCGCGCCGGTGACTTCGGCCGCGACCTGGCCGCGGATGTGCTGGGCGCACTGCGCGGGCCCGGTGTCACCCGCACCGAGGCGGACCGTCTGCTGCACACCGTCCGCATCCATTTGTCGGGCTCCGGCTCCATCGCGGACACGGCCGACGCGCTCTACTGCCACCGCAACACGGTGCAGCACCGCTTCAACCGGTTTCACGAGCTGACCGGGCGGGATCTGCGGAGGCCGGCGGACGCGGCGCTGTTGGCGGTGGCGTTGCGGGTGCGGTGAGGTGTGCCGGTGGCGTGGTTGCGGTCGCGGGGCTCTGCCCCGGGCCCCGCGCCTCAATCGCCGGCGGGGCTTGATCGGGTTAGCGTTCCCCTGTGCCTGAGGACAAGACAGGGAAGAAGGGTCGGCTGAGCCGCCGCGGCAAGCTGATCGTGTTGGCCGTCGTGGTTCTCGCGGTCGTCGCGGCCGTAGTCGTGACGTTGGTGGTGGTCTTCGGCGGGAAGGAGGCCACCCGGTCCGAGAAGCTCGTGATCCCCGAGGGGTATCGCGCGAGTCAGGTGTACGAGGCCGTGGACAAGGCGCTCGCCGTCGACGGCGGGACCACGAAGAAGGCCGCGTCGAAGGCGCACTTCACCCTGCCGAGCGCGGCGGACGGCAACCCCGAGGGCTACCTGTTCCCGGCCACGTACCCCGTGGACAAGAACACCACCCCGGCGTCCCTCCTCTCCTACATGAACAACACCGCCAACCAGCGGCTGAAGGCCGACCACGTCACCAAGGGCGCGGACACCAACGGCGTATCCGTCTACGAGACGGTCATCATCGCCAGCATCGTGCAAGCGGAGGCCGACACCCACGAGGACATGGGGAAGGTCGCCCGGGTCATCTACAACCGGCTCGACCAGGGCATGAAGCTCCAGATGGACTCCACGATCAACTACGCCCTGAACCGCTCGACCCTCGACACCAGCCACGCCGACACCAGGACCGACAGCCCGTACAACACGTACGAGCACAAGGGCCTGCCGCCCACCCCCATCGGCAATCCGGGGGAGGACGCCCTCGACGCGGCGATCGCCCCGCCCAAGGGCGACTGGCTGTACTTCGTGACGGTCGCGCCCGGGGACACCCGGTTCACGGACAGCTATGAGGAGCAGAAGAAGAACGTCGAGGAGTTCAACTCGCGTCAGGCCAGCGCGAAGGAGTAGCTCGCGAGGTGCGGCGCGAAGGCGGGGTGCTCGGAGAGGCGGCGCAGGTACGCCGAGAGCCGGGGATGACCCGTCGTCCGGTGTGCGGTGTCCGGGTGCACGAGGGTCGACCACAACCGCACGTCGGCGAGGGTGAGTTGGCCGCCCAGCACGAACTCCCGGCCCGCGAGCCGCCGTTCGAGGACGTTCAGCGCGCGCAGCAGCGTGGCGAGCCCGGTGTCGTCGCCGCGCCGGGCGGACGCGGTGATGCCCCGCTCGCAGAGCCGGCCCACCGCGTCGATCGCGTCCTCGGTGCCGCGCGGAAGGAGGTCGGGGCCGTGTTCGCCGAAGTGCCGGGCGAGGTCGCGCAGGATGTCCCCGGGGTGGGTGCTGACGATCCGTCCGGTCCAGTCGTCGCTGAGCACCGGCGCCAGGGCCGGTCCGGGGTACTGGTGGGACGTGGCCTCGTACAGGGGAGCCAGGGCCCGGTGCCCGCCGCCGGGTGTGTCGGACGCGGCGGGCAGCAGGGTGACCGGGAGGGTGTCGTCGAGGCGGAGCAGGCTGTGGGTGACGGCGATCTGCAGACAGTGCGGGCAGGACGGCGACAGGTGGAGGCGGTAGCGGTGCGGGGCGGCGTAGTAGCCGCTGCGCGCGTCGCAGCCGATCCTGCTCCGGAAGGTGGGCACGGCGGACGGGGCCGGTGCGGACATGCGTCTCCCTGGGGGTGCTCGATCACGGGCGTACGGGCATGCGTACGGAAGTGTCAGGCGTGGGCGGCGAGTTGACCGCCGCCGTGACGAGAACTCGCCGCACTGCAGACCCGTGCGAGATCGATGTGACGGCGGGACGTGAGCCGGGGCAGGGCCCCGACGGCGGCGCGGGCGGCCTCGCCGCTGAGCTCGCGCGCCGCACCACCCATGATTCCCTACCGTTTCACTAGGATTCCCTTAGAGGAGTGTGTGGCCGCCGGGACTTCGCGTCAAGAGCGCTTCCACTCCTCGGCCAGCAGCTCGTAGGAGCGGACCCGGTCGGCGTGGTCGTGGGTGATCGTCGTGATGAGCAGTTCGTCGGCGCCGGTGGCCTCCTGGAGCTGGGCGAGGCGGCGGGCCACGGTGGTCGGCGAGCCGACGAACTGGGTGTCGAGGCGGTCCTGCACGAGCGCCCGGTCGGCGTCACTCCACTCGTACTTGCGGGCTTCGTCCGGCGTCGGGAAGTCGATGGCGCCCTCGGCGTTGCGGATGCTGCGCACCCACAGGCCGTAACCGGTGGCGAGTTCGCGGGCGGTGGCGTCGTCATCGGCGACGACGACGTCCGCGGAGACACTGACGTACGGCTTGTCGAGGGTGTCGGAGGGCTGGAAGAAGGACCGGTAGCCCTCCACCGCCTCCAGCACCGTGGCGGGGCTGACGTGGTAGTTCGCGGCGAACGGCAGTCCGCGCGCGCCCGCCACCTCGGCGCTCTCGCCACCGCTGCTGCCCAGGATCCACACGTCGACGTCGGCCCCCTCCCCCGGCACGACGTGCGCCTCGACCCCGTCCGGGGATATGTAGGCGCCGGCGAACAGGGCGAGGATGTCGTCGATCTGCTCGGCGTAGTCCTGCGCCTGCGCGCCCGGCTGCTGGAGCAGCTTGCGTTGCAGCGCGACGCGCGGTGAGCCGAGGAGGTGCTCGAAGGAGAAGCGGGGCGGGATGACGAGGCCGTTGGGGGCGGCGCCGTCGACGACCGGGGTCGCGGTCGGTGTCGGCGCCGCGGGGCGGGCTGGCGGCCGTCCGCCCGAGCGGCCGAGCCCGAGGTCGATGCGCCCGGGGTGCAGCGCGTCGAGGAGGCCGAACTCCTCCACCGTGGACAGCGCGGTGCGGTGTCCGAGCTGTACGGCGCCGGAGCCGAGCCGGATGGTGTCGGTGGCGGAAGCGGTCAGGGCGAGGACGACGGCGGGCGAGGTGCCGGCGACGCCGGGGTTGAGGTGGTGCTCGGCGAACCAGTACCGGGCGTAGCCGAACCGCTCGGCCTGCTGGGCGAGGTCGATCGAGTTGCGCAGGGCGTCGCCCGCGGTCGAGCCGGACGGGACCGGCACCAGGTCGAGGACGGCGAGGGGGATGTCAGACACGGGAGAACTCCTCGATGGGCGCGGGGGCGTCGTCGGGGTGGGCCAGGCCCAGGTGGTCGCGCAGCGTCGTGCCCTCGTACTCCGTACGGAAGACGCCCTGCTCCTGGAGGAGCGGGACCACCTTGTCGGCGAACTCGTCGAGGCCGCCGGGGGTGATGTGCGGGACGAGGATGAAGCCGTCGGCGGCGTCGGCCTGGACGTACTCGTTGATAGTGGCCGCGATGGTGGCCGGGGACCCGACGAAGTTCTGCCGGTTGCCGGTGTGGATGACGAGGTCGCGGATGGACCACTTGTTGGCGGCGGCGAGCTCGCGCCACTCTCGGGCGGTGGCCAGCGGGTCCCGGTACATGCGGACCTGGGCGCGGCCCTCGGCGATGTGGGTGTCGCCGACGTCCGGGTCGATGTCGGGCAGCGGTCCTTCCGGGTCATAGGAGGACAGGTCCCGGTTCCAGACGAATTCCAGGTGCTTGAGGGCGGTGGCCCCGCTGACCTGGTGGCGGCGCACCTCGCGGGCGAGTTCCTCGGCCTCCGCGTCGGTGTCGGCGAGGGCGAAGGTGGCGGCGGGCAGGATGAGCAACTGGTCCTTGCCGCGGCCGTACTTGGGGAGGCGGGACTTCACGTCCGCGGAGAACTCCCGGCCCGCGTCCAGGGTGCCGTGCCGGCTGAAGATGGCGTCGGCCTCGGCCGCGGCGAACTCGCGGCCCTCGTCGGAGTCGCCGGCCTGGAAGACGACCGGGCGGCCCTGCGGGGAGCGCGGGACGTTGAACTGCCCGTGGATGTCGAAGTGTTGTCCGGTGTGAACGAAGGAGCCTGCCTTGGCGTCGCGCAGGAAGGCGCCGGTCTCCTGGTCGGCGAGGATCTCGTCGTCGTGCCAGGAGTCGAACAGTTCGTTGGCGGTGGCGAGGAACTCCCGGGCGCGTGAGTAGCGTTCGCGCTGCGGGAGGAAGCCGCCGCGGCGGAAGTTCTCGCCGGTGAAGGCGTCCCAGGAAGTGACGACGTTCCAGGCGGAGCGGCCGCCGGAGAGGTGGTCGAGGCTCGCGAACTGGCGGGCCACCTCGTAGGGCTCGTTGAAGGTGGAGTTGATGGTGCCGGTGAGCCCGATGCGCTCGGTGACGGCGGCGAGCGCGGCGAGGACGGTGAAGGTGTCGGGGCGGCCGACGACGTCCAAGTCGTAGATCTCGCCGCCCTGTTCGCGCAGGCGCAGCCCCTCGGCGAGGAACAGGAAGTCGAACTTGGCGCGTTCGGCGGTGCGCGCGAAGTGGGCGAAGGAGCCGAACTCGATGTGGCTGCCGGCCCGCGGGGCGCTCCACACGGTGGTGTTGTTGACGCCGGGGAAATGGGCGGCCAGGTGGATCTGCTTCAGCGGCTTGGTCATGAGGGTTCCCTCCGGCTCACGCGGCGGCATAGCGGTTGGCGGGGCGGTCGAGGCCGAGGAGGCCGCGCAGGGTGTCGGCCTCGTACGCGCGGCGGAAGACACCACGGCGCTGGAGTTCGGGGACGAGGCCCCGGGTGATCGCCGGGAGGTCGCGTCCCGCGACGGCGGGGCGCAGCCGGAATCCCGCGAGGCCGGCGCCGTTCAACTCCTGAAGCAGGTCGGCCAGTTGGGCGGGGGTGCCCGCGAAGGTCGGGGCGTCGCTCACGTACGGCGCTCCGTCGAGCGCGTCGAGCCGGTCCCGGCGGGCGGTCGCGGCGGCCTGATCCTCGTCGAGGAACACCACCAGGTCACCGAAGACATGCAGGGGCTCCCCGGCCCGCCCGGCCGTCTCCTGCTCGGCACGGATCCGGCCCACGATGGCGCGGGCCTGCTCGGTGTCGTGCGGGGTGATGTATCCGACGTCGGTGGCGCGGGCCAACAGGCGGTACGGGACGGTGTCGTGCGCGAGAGCGGTGACGAGCGGCTGGCCCTGCGGCGGGCGGGGTGTGATGGAGGGGCCGCGGACGCTGAAGTGGCTGCCCTGGAAGTCGATGTAGTGCAGCTTGTCCCGGTCGATGAAGCGGCCCGTCGCGGCGTCCCGGATCTCGGCGCCGTCCTCCCAGCTGTCCCACAGCCGCCGCACGACCTCCACGTAGTCGGCGGCCTCGTCGAAGAGCTCGGTCACCAGCTCCCTTGCGTCCGGGCTGTCGTAGGCGTCGATGCGGTCGACGGTGCGGCGGCCGAAGTGGGCGGCCTCGCTCGGGCGGGCGGTGACCTGCACGCGCAGTCCCGCGCGGCCCTCGCTGACGTAGTCGAGGGTGGCGATCGCCTTGGAGAGGTGGAACGGTTCGGTGTGCGTGACCACGGCGGTCGGGACAAGGCCGATGTGCCGGGTCAGCGGGGCGATGCGCGAGGCGATCAGTACGGCGTCGAGGCGGCCGCGGACCTGGTCGGTGCGCTCGTCCGGTTCGAGGAAGTGGGCGGACTGCGGGCCGAGTCCGTCCTCGATGGTGACGAAGTCGAGCAGGCCCCGCTCGGCCTCGGCGACGAGCTCGGCCCAGTAGGCGGCGGTGAACAGCTCGCGCGGCCGGGACACCGGCTCGCGCCAGGAAGCGGGGTGCCATCCGGTGCCGTCGAGGGCGACGGCGAGGTGCAGATGGGGAGAGGGCGAGGGAGACACGAAGGTGCCTTTCTGTAAAAGCCGACAGGTCTGTAGGACAGGTCGGGAAGAGCCGACAGGAGTGACTACTCGCCGGTCTTCGGCAGGCCGGGCGGATTGATCCTCGACTTGGTCACGGCCTCGTCGGAGAGCCCCCAGCGCTTGAGGACCTTCGCGTAGCTGCCGTTGTCGATGACATGGTCGAGCGCTTCGGCGAGCGGCTTCACGAGCCCGCTGTCCTTCTTGGTGGTGGCGGCGATGAGGCCCTGGAGCTCGGCGCCCGCGCCCGAGTACGTGCCGACGACCTCGGTCTTCCCGGTGCTGGCCGCGTGGTAGGCGGCGGTCGGGTTGGGGCCGAGATAGATGTCGATGCGGCCGGACTGCAGGGCGAGATAGGTGTCGCTGTCGTTCTGGTAGTACTTGATGTCGACCGGCTTGCGGCCCGCCTTCACGTTCGCCTTGCTCCACTCGATGAGCAGCTTCTCCTGGTTGGTGCCGCTGCCCACGGCGACCGTCCTGCCCGCCACGTCCTTCGGCCCCCTGACCTTCAGGCCGCTGCCCTTCTTCGCCTCGAAGCCCAGGTTGTCCTTGCGGTAGGTGGCGAAGTCGTACTTCTCCTTGCGGTCCTCGGTGACCGTGATGTTGCTGAGGCCCACGTCGTACTTGCCGCTGTCGAGGCCTACGAAAATGTTCTCCCAGGAGGCGGTGGTGCGGCGCACCTTGAGGCCGAGGACGTCGGCGACGAGGTACGCGAGGTCGGGCTCGACACCGATGACGGTCTTGTTGTCGGTGGCGTGGAAGCCCAGCGGCGCGGCGGAGCTGGAGGAGCCGATGACCTCCAGAGTGCCTCTCTTACGGATCCGCTCGGGCACCTCGTCGGCTATGGAGTCGACCTTGCCGGTGGTGACGCGGTGCTGCTCGGGACTGAGGTTGATCTTCGCCTTGGCGCCCGAGCCGTCCGCGACCTCGGTCGTGCCACCGTCGGAGGGGTTGCTGCAGGCGGCCAGGAGCAGGGTGGCCGCGAGCGAGAGCGCGGCCGCGGTGGTGGTGCGGCGCCGGTGGGCGAGGGTGAGAGGCACGGTCGTTCTCCTTGTGTGCAAAGCAGACGGCAGAGCAGAGAGCAGGGGTGGTCGGCGCAGAGGGTTATCGGCGCAGGGCGTTACAGGACCTTGGAGAGGAAGGCACGGGTGCGTTCGTGCTGCGGGGCGTCGAGGACGGCCGCGGGTGTCCCCTGCTCCACGACGACACCGCCGTCCATGAACACCACGGTGTCGGCGACCTCGCGGGCAAAGCCGATCTCGTGGGTGACGACGATCATCGTGGTTCCGGTGCTCGCCAGGTCCTTGATGACATCGAGGACCTCACCCACCAGTTCCGGGTCGAGCGCCGATGTGGGCTCGTCGAAGAGCAGCACCTTGGGTTCGAGGGCGAGCGCGCGGGCGATGGCGACGCGCTGCTGCTGGCCGCCGGAGAGCTGGCGCGGATAGGAATCGGCCCGGTCGCCGAGCCCCACTCGTTCGAGCAGCGTCCGGGCGGTGTCCTCCGCCTCCTTGCGCGGGCGGCGCAGGGCGGAGACGGGGGCCTCGATCAGGTTGTCGAGGACGGTGAGGTGCGGGAAGAGGTTGAAGTCCTGGAAGACGAACCCGATGTGGGTGCGCTGCTTCAGGACGTCCTTCTCCCGCAGCTCGTGCAGCTTGTCGCCCTGGCGGCGGTAGCCGATGAGTTCGCCGTCGATGCTGATCCAGCCGCTGTTCACCTTCTCCAGGTGGTTGATGGTGCGCAGCAGCGTGGACTTCCCCGATCCTGACGGGCCGAGGATCACGGTGACCTCACCGGCGTGCACGCGCAGGTCGACGCCGCGCAGCACCTCCAGCGGGCCGAAACTCTTGTGGACGTCCTGGATGTCCACCATGGGCTTGCTCATCGTCGGCCTCCCAGGGCCCGGAGGGTCTTCGGGGCGGTGCCCCGGGCGTATCGGCGTTCCACGTAGTGCTGGGCGATGGAGAGGAGTGAGGTCAGGACCACGTACCAGGCGGTGGCGACGAGGAGCAGCGGGATCACCCGGCCGTTGCGGCCGTAGATGACCTGGGCCTGGTAGAAGAGCTCGCCGATGGACATCACGTAGACCACCGATGTGCCCTTGAGCAGGCCGATGATCTCGTTGCCCGCCGTCGGCAGGATGGCGCGCATGGCCTGCGGCAGCACGATCCGACGGATCTGCCGCAGGCGCGGGATACCGAGGGCGGCGGCGGCCTCCAGCTGGCCCCGGTCGACGGAGATGACACCACCGCGCACGATCTCCGCGGCGTACGCGGCCTGGTGCAGAGTGAGGCCGATGATGGCGGCGCCGATGGTGCCGATGAGGCTGTTGCTGTCGACGGACCAGAACACCGGGCCGAAGGGGATGCCGAGGCCCAACTCCTTGTAGAGCGCGCTGAGATTGAACCAGAAGACCAGCTGGACGATCATCGGGATGGACCGGAAGATCCAGATGTAGGTCCAGGCCACGGTCTGCAGCACCGGACTCTGCGAGAGCCGCATGAAGGCCAGCACCGTACCGAGCAGGAACCCCAACACCGTCGCGTATGCGGTGAGTTGGAGCGTCACCCAGACGGCCTGCACGATCGTCTCGGACAGGACGTAGTCGCGGAAGACGTCCCATTCCCATACGGGGTTGGTCAGCAGGCCGTGCGCGAACTGGGCGACCAGGACGAGCACGGCGGCTGCCGCGACCCAGCGGGCGTAGTGGCGGACGGGGACGACCTTGAGGGAGGCCGGGTCGTCCGGGGTCTGTCCGGTGGGCGCGGCGCCGAGGAGGTGTTTCTCGAACGGCAGCGGACCGATGGACTCGGGATCGGCCTCGGTGTCGAAGAGCGGCGTGTACCCGGTGGCCAGGTAGAGGCCGCGGGCTTCCGGCTGGCGGGGCCCGGTGGTGAGGTGGATCCGCCGGTAGCCGCGCTCGCCGGCCTCGCGCTCCAGCTCGTCGACCACGCGGCGGGCGAGGCCGCGCCGCCGGTGGGCGGAGTGCGTCCAGATCCGCTTCAGCTCGGCGGTGTCGGCGTCGTAGCGGCGGAAGGCGCCTCCCGCGACGGGTTCACCGTTCTCGAGGACGAGGAGCAGCAGCCCGCCGTGGGCCGGCGTGAACTCCTCGTCGGGGTAACGGGCGATCTCGGCGTGGGCGTCCTTGCCGTACCGGGTCGAGTACTCGTCGCCGAGCTCGCGCAGCAGCGGCTCGACACGGGGATCGGACACGGGGACGTGAACGACCGTCACGTCCTCTGACGGCGCGGGTGGTTGGGCCAGGGAGGTCACGCACCCACCGCCGCCGTCGCCCCGGTCCCTCGTGCCGCGCGCTCGGCGTCGCGCTTGGCGACCTCCTCGCGCACGATCGGGATCACGTACCGGCCGAAGTCGATCGCGTCGTCCAGCAGGTCGTAACCGCGCGCGGAGAGGATGTCGACACCGAGGTCGTAATAGTCGAGGAGCGCCTGGGCCACGGTCTCCGGGGTGCCGACGAGGGCGTTGGAGTTGCCCGCGCCGCCGGTCGCGGCGGCCGTCGGGGTCCACAGGGCGCGGTCGTAGCGCTCCCCCGCCTCGGCGATGGCGATGAGCCGCTGGGAGCCCGTATTTTGCGGCTCGGCGTGCCCGTGGTGACGCCTGCCGATGCGCTCGCCGCGCTCCTTCCTGGCCTTGATCGCACCGACCGTGCGGTGCGCCTTCTCCCAGGCCAGCTCCTCGGTCGGCGCGATGATGGGACGGAAGGCGACCTGGATGCGCGGGACGTCGGTGCGGCCCGCGGCCTTCGCTGCGGCCTTCACGGTCTCGATCTGCTCGGCGGTCTTGGCCAGCGGCTCGCCCCACAGGCAGTAGATGTCGGCCTCCGCTCCCCCGGCGGCGTACGCGGCGGGCGAGGAACCTCCGAACGAGACGCCGGGCCGCGGCTGTTGGACCGGGAAGACATCACTGACGAAGTCGTGGAAGCGGTAGTGCTCGCCCTCGTGGTCGAAGGGTTCGTGGGTGGTCCAGATCTTCTTGACGAGCTGGATGTACTCGCGGGTGCGGCTGTAGCGCTCGTCCTTGGTGAGGGTGTCGCCCTCGCGGCCCTGTTCCTGGTCGTTGCCGCCGGTGATGAAGTGGACGGTGAGCCGGCCGTCGCTGATCCGGTCGAGGGTGGCGAAGGTCTTGGCGGCGAAGGTGGGGTACGAGACGTTGGGCCGGTGGGCGAGCAGGATCTGCAGGCGGTCGAGGTGGCTCGCGATGTAGGCGGCGGCCGGTGCCGGGTCGGGCGACCCGGAGCCGTACGCGAACAGCACCCGGTCCCAGTCGTGGTCCTCATGGGCGCGGGCGAGACGGAGTGTGTACTCCTTGTCGAAGGCGGCGCCGGAACGGGAGGTGGTTTCGGAGCCGTCGTTGGTGGCGGCGATGCCGAGGAATTCCACGGGCATGGGGTGGGCCTTTCTCAGGCGGCGAGAACCGCGTGCGGGCAGGCCGGAACAGCCGTGCGCGCAGGCGGAATTGACGACTCGTCACACAGACGGGTCGATACGGGCGTGACGACGCGGGGCGTCGTGGGATGCGGTGGTGTGGCAGCGCGCGCGAGGCGTCAGAGCTCGGGCCCGGGCGGGGTCACAGAGGGAGCCGCCGAGGAGTCACCGAGAAATCACCAAGGAAGAAAGGGGCCGGTCAGAGGGCCCGCTGCCGATTCAGGCGCAACACGCCGCGGACCACACCCGACCGAAGTCGATGTGGTCACGCGAGACCAAGCGCTGGGCAGTCATGGACCAATTGAGCCGTCCGCAGGGCCGTTTCGTCAAGCCGCGCTCGAATGTCGGACGGCGTCGGACCGGCTTGTGGGCGGTCGTCGGACCGCTCAGGCAGAGTCGGTCGCCGCCTGCCGCTGGGCCCGACGGTGCTCGACACCGCTCAGCAGCCGGCTCCGCTGCTCCTCGTCCGTCGCCGCGGCAGCCGCGGCCAGGGCCAGCGCCGACGCCCCGTCGGTCACCGCACGGTCCGCGCCGGGGGTCGTGCCGTGTGCCGCGAACTCGACGGTGTGCTGGCTCGCACCCGCGGTGTCGTAGCCGATGGTGGGGTGGATCGCGGGCAGGAGGCGGGACACGTTGCCCATGTCGGTGGACGCTGTGGTGGCGCCGTGCCGGGACAGCGGGGTGCGGCCGAGGGAGCGGGCGGCCGCCGCGTAGGCCTCGGTCAGGAACGGGTCCTGGCGCAGATCCGCGAAGTCCCTTCCGTGCTGGGCGAGTTCGAGGGTGGCGCCGGTGGCGAGGGCGCCCGCCTCGAAGCAGGCGCGGACCCGGCGCTGCACCGCCGTGAGCTGTTCGACGGTGGGGGCCCGCACCTCGTAGCGGGCGGCCGCGGTGTCGGGGATGACGTTCGGGGCTCGGCCCCCGTCGGTGACGATGCCGTGGACCAGGGAGCCCGGAGGCAGCTGCTGGCGCAGCACGCCGATCGCGGTCTGGGCGACGGTCAGTGCGTCGAGCGCGTTCACGCCCTCCCATGGTGCGAGGGCCGCGTGGGCCGGCCGGCCCCGGTAGGTGATGTCCCAGGCGCCGATCGCGAGGGAGGAGGCGCCGACGGTGTCCTCCGGGGCGGCGTGCGCCATCAGTGCCGCGGCCACGTCGTCGAAGACGCCCGCCTCGATGAGGAGCACCTTGCCGCCGATGTCCTCCTCGGCCGGTGTGCCGATGAGCCGTACGGTGACGTCGAGCCTGTCCGCGACGGCCGCGAGGCCGAGCGCCGCGCCGACCGCCGCCGCGCCGTTCACGTTGTGCCCGCAGGCGTGGCCGATGCCGGGCAGCGCGTCGTACTCGGCACAGAAGGCGAGCACCAACTCGCCGTTGCCGTACGTCGCGTCGAGCGCGGTGGGCAGTGAGTCGAGGGGGCGGGTGACCGTGAACCCGCACGCTTCGAGGAGCGCTGCGATCTTCGTGGCCGAGCGGTGTTCCTCGAGGGCGGTCTCGGGTTCGGCGTGCAGGCTGTGGCTGAGCGCGATGAGCTGCTCGCGCCGGCTCAGGACCGCCTGTGTCACCTCGTCGTGCAGGGAAGGCGTTGTCGTCATGGTCGTCATGCGAGGCTCTCCTTCGCGTCGGTGCGTATGTCGGTGTCGGCCGTGGCCCCGCTCCCGTACAAGAGCGCGAGGGTCCCGCCGAGCAGGGCGACCGCGGCGCAGGCGCCCCAGCTCCACACATAGCCGGACAGCGCGATGTGGCCGCCGAGTTGGTGCGCGGAGAAGAGCCCGCCGATGACGGCGGCGCCGATCGCCGCGCCCAGCGACAGGGCGAGTTCGTTGATGCCCACGGCCAGCGCGGTCTGCCGCTCGGGCACGATCTCCGCCGACAGGGTCCGTGTGATGGACTCGAAGACACCGGTGGCGAGGCCGACGATCAGCGCCGACGCGATGTACTGCGGGAGTGTGGCGTGGAAGAGGATCAGGCCCAGGAAGCCGAGCCCGATGAGGGTTCCGCCGGTGACCAGGACGGCGCGGTCGCCGATGCGGCGGGCCAGGCGCGGTGTGGCCGTGGAGCCGGCGAAGCCCATGACCACCATGGCCAGGGACACCGTCGCGATGGACTGCGGGCCGAGCCCCATGCCGTAGCCGACGGTGGCCGGGTCGGCCCCGAGGAACAGGGCGTTGGCGCCGAGGAAGCCGATCGTGCCGAAGGCCGCGCAGAACGTGTGCGCGCTGACCGCCGCGAGCCGCCGGTCCCGCAGCATGCGGACGCTCACCAGCGGTTGGGTCGCGCGGCGCTCCACCGTCACCCAGGCGAGGAACACCACCACTGCGAGGGCTCCGGTGCCCAGGGAGCGCGCCGAGGTCCACCCCCATGTGCCGCCCTGTGCGAGCAACAGGACCAGAGCGACGAGCCCGATGGTCAGCAGCGCCGCCGCTCCGTAGTGGAACCGGCCGCCGAACTCCCCGTCGCTGTCCGGCAGTACGAGGCCCGCGGCCAGGGCGAGCACGGCCACCGGCACCGCCGCCCACAGCCCGGCCTCGGCATGCCGCTCGCTGAGGGCGCCCGCCACGAGGCCGCCCGCGCCGACGGCGATCAGCAGGGCGCCGACCAGGAGCGACATCCCGGTGCGGCCGCGTTCCGGGGCGCGCGAGCGCAGGATGCCCGCGAGCAGCGGGAAGAACCCGACCACCGCGCCCTGCAGGACCATCCCCACGGCGAGTGTCACCACCGTCGGCCGCACCGCCATCAGTAGCGAACCGGCCGCGACCATCGTGAGTGCCACTCGCAGCAGCCGACGGTGACCGTACAGATCACCGAGGCGTGAGAGCAGTGGTGTGAGCACGGCGAACGCGCACTGCGACAGCAGATAGAGATTGTTCTGGGCCACTCCGCCGATGCCGAGCCGCTGCCCCAACTCCGGGAGGAGCGGCGTGAGATAGCCCTGTACGACGCCGCTGAACACGACGACGACCGCCATCGCGCCGAGCATGCCGCGGCCGCTGCCCACCGCTGACCCTCGTGTGCCCACGTCTGCGCCCACCGGGGACGTCCCTTCTGGCCGGAATCACATTCGGTGGCTACTGTGCGGGCTGCGGTCGCACCGGTCCGCGGATTCGTCGGAAACGAGCACGGAGGTGGTACCGGATGCGAGAAACGGTCACCGCGAGCGAGCTGGACCTCGCACTCGTCAACGCCCTCCAGCTACGCCCCCGCGCCTCCTGGAGCGAACTCGCACCGCCGCTGGGTGTCACCGCGAGCACCCTCGCCCGCCGCTGGGACCGGCTGACCGCGGAAGGGCTCGCCTGGGTGTACGCGGCGCCGGGGCGGGAGTTCTCGCGCACGCGCTGCACGGCGTTCGTCCTGGTCCGCTGCCGACCCGGCACCCGTATGCGCATCGCTCAAGAGCTGCGCGTGCACGACGAGGCCGTGACCGTCGAACTCACCGGCCCCGGCAGCGCCGATCTGCTCATCGACGTCCTCGCCCCCGACCTGCCCGCGCTCACCCGTTTCGTGACGACACACCTCGAACCGCTGCCCGGTGTCACCGCCGTCGACTGCCTCTTCGCCACGTCCCTCTACGTGGAGGGCAGCCGCTGGCGGCTCCGCTCCCTGGACCCGGCGCAGCTCAGCGCCCTGGGCCGGGCGAGCACGCATGCGTCCGAGACCGCGCCGACGTCCCAACTCGACGCGGTGGACCGGAGGTTGATCGACGCCCTGGTCGGCGACGGCCGCCTCGGCCTCGCGGCACTCGCCGCACACACCGACACCAGTCCCGCCACCGTCCGCCGCCGCCTGCACCGGCTCACCGACTCGGGTGTCCTCACCTTCCGCTGCGACATGGCGAACGCGCTCGCGGGACGCCCGCTCCCCGTCTCGCTGCTCGGCCGGGTCCCGGCCCGTGACATCGCGGCCGTCCACCGCGCCCTCGCCGCACTGCCCGAATGCCGCCTCGTCGCCGCGGTCACCGGCCGGACGAACATCTTCGCCACCCTGTGGGTACGCGACCTCGGCGACATCCAACGCCGCGAGACATCCCTGGGCGCGCGCCTGCCGACACTGGAGGTGACCGACCGCATCGTCGGCCTGCACACGGTCAAGCGCATGGGTCATCTGCTGGACGAGGACGGCAGGCGCACGGGGGTGCGTCCGATCAGGCCGTGGTGAGTCTCGGCGGCTCGTTACTAGCCCGTCCGCAGCGACTCCAGCGCCTTCTCGATGCGTCGCGCGCGTGTCTCGGGCTTCTTCGCGGATTCGATGGCGAGGACGTGCTGCCGTTTGCGGCTGTGGGAGAGGCGGTCGTAGGCGGCGCGGGCGGTCGGGTCCGCGTCGAGGGCGTGGGCGAAGTCCTCGGGCTCGGTCACGGTGCGGGGCTCGGTGTCGAGTTGCAGGTCGACCTCGACCTCCTCCCCCGTCTCGACGCCCGCGGCCTCCCTGTTGGCCTTGCTCAGGCCGAGCAGGCAACGGCCGCGCATGAGGGCGACCCGGCTGCGCCATGTGTGCCCGTTGACCGTGATGACCACCGGGGGCCGCTTCCCGCCGCCGAGCTCGTCCACGAGCTCCGGAGGGACCTCCAGGCCGTGCATCGGCTTCGGGGGTTCGACGTGGGTCCGGAACTTCATGTGGTGCTCCCGTTCGCGCGGTGGCCGTTTCCTCGGGAGCGTAAGGGATCTTGACCGCCGGACAGGGACTGCTTAGCTTTCGGACAGTGATTCGATCATCTTGTGGTCAACTCACCTGCCCGCAAGCCTTCTTGCAAGGAGCCGCCGAATGTGTGAGTCCTGCTGTCCCACGCCGCGTACACCCCGGATGAGCCGCGCGCAGTTCCTCCAACTGGCCGGTGCCGGGGCCGCCGCGGTGGCCGTGTCCGGCGCGTTCGCCGGGTCCGCCGCCGCCGCTTCCCGGCCGGCGAAGACCGAGCGGCCGGGGCCCTTGCTCGTCGACAACGTGCGTGGCTACACACTCGCGCGCGGCAAGCTGCGCAGATTCTCCCGGATGCTGCTCACACCCGAGGGGCGTGTCGCCGCGCTCGACATCGGCGCGGCCCCCAAGGGCATACGCCGCCTCGACGGCCGCGGCCGCGTCCTGCTGCCCGGACTGCACGACGCGCACGGTCACTTGTGGGGGCTCGGCGCCCTCGCCGTGGAGCTGAACCTCGTCGGGACCCGTTCCCTGAAGGAGGCCATGGACCGGCTCGCCGCCTACGACACCGCGCACCCCGACGACCCGTGGATCCTCGGACGCGGCTGGAACGAGGTCGTGTGGGGGCTCGGTCGGCTGCCCAATGCCGCCGATCTGGACCCGATCGTCGACGACCGGCCGGTGTGGCTGGGGCGGGTGGACGGGCACGCCGGTGTCGCCAACACCGCGGCGCTGAAGGCCGTCGGCATCACCGCCGCCACCCCGGACCCCGACGGCGGCCGCATCGTGCGCGACGGCGCCGGCAATCCGACCGGCGTGCTCATCGACGCCGCGCAGGCGCTCGTGGAGGACAAGCTGCCCGAGCCCACCCTCGAAGACGTACGGGCCCGTGCGCTCGCCGCGCAGAAGCAGCTCGGCAGCGTGGGCATGACGTCCGTGTCGGAGGCGGGCACGGACGCGAGCGGTGTCGTCGTACTGCGCCAACTCGCGGACGAGGGCGCCCTGACCATCCGCGTGAACGCCTTCCTCTCCTACAAGGCGTTCACCGACATCGGCGCGGACGCCCGCACCGACTCGTACGCCGACGACATGGTCCGCATCCGCACCGTCAAGCAGTACATCGACGGCGCGCTCGGCAGCCACGGTGCCGCGCTGCTCGCTCCGTACGCCGACGACCCGGACACCAGCGGGCTGCTCCAGGTGGAGCCGGAGGAGTTGCAGCGCCGCGTCGAGCAAGTGGTGCGCGGCGGCTACCAGTCAGCGGTGCACGCCATCGGCGACCGCGGCAATCGTGTCGTCCTGGACGCGTACGAGCAGACGTTCCGGCGCGTCGGCGACGCCGGGATGCGGCACCGTATCGAGCACGTACAGGTGCTCTCACCGGAGGACATCCCACGGCTTCGCAGGCTCGGCATCATCGCGTCGATGCAGCCGGTGCACGCCACCGACGACATGAACATGGCCGAGGACCGGATCGGTGCCGAGCGCATCAAGGGCGCCTACGCCTGGCGCACCCTCATCGACCAGGGCACGCACCTGCCCTCCGGCTCGGACTTCCCCGTCTCGTCCGAGAACCCCTTCGACGGCCTGCACGCCGCCGTCACCCGCACCGACCGGGACGGCAAGCCGGCCGGCGGCTGGTACCCGGAGCAGGCCATGACGCCTGTGGAGGCGCTTCGTTCGTACACGGTGGAACCCGCGCACGCGGCGCACCAGGAACACGTCCTCGGCACGCTGGAGCCGGGCAAGTGGGGCGACTTCGTTCTCACCGACACGGACCCGTTCGACCTGCCGTCCGGCCGGGCGGTGTGGCAGACGAAGGTGCTGCAGACGTGGGTCGCGGGGAAGCGGGTCGGAGAGTACGGCGACCTGTGACGCCCGGCGGACGTCACGGTCCTGCGAACGCCCGCCGCGCGTGGCCCAGCAGTTCGCGCAGCGCCGGGTTGTGCGCCCGCTTCCAGACCAGGGCGAGCAGCGCCGGTGTGTCGACGTCGTCGATGGTGCGGGCAGTGAGCCCGTCGGGGTGATCCGCGACCATCGACTCGCTCAGGACGGCGACGCCGAGGCCGCGGTCTGCGAGGGCGGCGATGGAGTCCGCGGCACTGGCCTGCAGCGCGATCGTGGGGTGCAGGCCCTGCGCGGTGCAGGCCCGGTCGAAGACCGTGCGCAGGCCGGTGCCGGGCGGCATGCAGACGATCGGATGGGCCATCAGGTCCTGTAGTACGACGCGCCGTTGCTTCGCCAGCGGGTGCCCGGCCGGGACCGCCACGACGAGCCTCTCGTCGACGATGGTCAGCGAGTCGAGGCCGTCAGGGGTGCTGTGCGCGGCGCCGATGAGCGCCAGGTCGACATCGCCGGCGCGCACCCCCTCGACGAGCCGGTCGGAGCCGTCCTCCAGGAGCGAGAGCTCGACGCCCGGGTGCGCCTCGTGGAACGCCGCGAGGGCGTCGAACAGCGGGGTGATGGTGCAGCCGATGACCATGCCGACGGTGAGCCGCCCCCTGATCAGTTCGGACACCTCGGCCACCGCCCGGCCGATCGCCCCGGCCGCGGCGAGGGTGGCGCGGGCCTGTTCGAGCGCGGCCTTGCCCGCGACGGTGAGCGTGACGGTGCGGGACGAGCGGTCGAACAGCTCCGCCCCGAGCTCACGCTCCAGCTGCCGGATCTGCGCGCTGACGCCGGACTGGCTGATGTGCACCCGCTCGGCGGCGCGCGTGAAGTTCCGCTCCTCGGCGACGGCGACGAAGTATTCGAGCTGCCTCAGGTCCATGACACCCATTGTCCATGACCGCAGCTTCTGATTTCCATCAGAACCATCTGTTGGACTTCTGATCGTCGGACGGCGACGCTGGAAGCACCAAGCCAGGGAACTGACGCCGGGAGGAACCCCATGTCGGAGTACGAGAAGGCCATGCGGCCCGAGGACATCACCCGCCTGTTCGTCGAGCGGTCCAACGCGGGGGACGCGGCCGGCGTCGCCGCGCTCTACGAGGAGGACGCGGTGCTCGCCTACCCGCCCGGCCAGGAGACGGTCGGGCGGGAGGCGATCCGCGTGCTGTGGGAGAAGGTGCTGGCGAACCGCCCCCACTTCGAGCCGGAGCAGCCGCTGCCGACGCTGATCAGCGGCGACATCGCCCTCACGTCGACGCCGCCGAAGGACGGGACGGGGGCCCGTGCGCAGGTCGTGCGCCGCCAGCCGGACGGAAGCTGGCTGCGCTTCCTCGACCAGCCCGAGTTCGCGCCGCCGACGCGCTGACCACGCGTGCGGGCGCGAGCCGGGACTACTGAGCGGCGCGCTGCCCACGGGGGCCAGGACCACTGAGCGGCGCGCTGCCCACGCGGGCTAGGACTGCTGAGCGGCGTGCTGACCGCGAGGCAGCGGGACCGGCGTCTCACTGGCGCGCATCATCACGCAATCGAACTCGAGCACGCGGCCGGAGCCGCTCTCCTGGGTCACCGGATACATGCCGGTGACTTCGAAGCCCTCGCGCTCGTACTCGGCGAGCGCTTCGGCCATCCGCGGGCTGCCCTCGTAGATCCTCAGAAGTGCGACCTCCGACTGCAGCCCCACGAATTCGGAGATGCGCTCCCCCGCCCCGGCGAACACCTCGAGGTCGTAGCCCTGAGTGTCCATCTTGAGATAGGGCTGCGGATTGTCGATTCCGTCGAGAGCCTTGTCCATCAGCCCGTCGAGCCGACAGATCTGAATGTCCTCGGTGCCGCCTTTGACGAACCGCTTGTACCGGGTGTTCCCGTATTCGCTGGGCGGGAGGAGCGAGCTCATACTGAGCCACTCCACGTGCATGGACTGAATCGTGTCCACCCGTCCGAGCCCGCACGGGACGACATGCCAGTCCGGGTCGCCTTCAGCGCGCTTCTGCAACTTTTCCAGAAACCGCGGAACCGGCTCGAACGAAACGATCCGCCCCTTGTACCCGAATTCTCGGAGTCGCCTGCCGTACTGGCCGACGTTCGCCCCGACATCGAATACGCAGTTCACGCCGTAGGACTCGAGCATGGCGGCCACGTGGCGAGCACCGAGATAGTCGGCGGCCGCCTTCTGGAATCCATGCTCCTGCGCACGTGACTTTCGCTCATCGACAATGAGCTGAGCCCCCTCGGCGAGCGGAGTGGCGGCCCACTTTCCGCGCCTTGTGACGAGGTGCGCCCCGTCTTCCAAGGGGGAATCGGTCCACTTCCCCCGGCTGGTGACGAGGTGCGCTCCGTCCTCGAGGCAGGCGCCTGCCCACTTCCGCCGGCTCCGCGCAAGGACCGCGGCTCCGGGAGCCAGATCGACGACCTGAGCGCCGGTCCGGGCGACGGTGTTCAGCAGAGTTCTGTACACGCTAGCCATGCATGCACGTTCGCAGCCGCCCCACCGATCCCCCGGACACCGACTCGGCCGCCGCCAAATGACATCCGCTCCCACGAGACGCCTCCGTCACAGGTCAGAAGCGGTCCCAAAGCGGGACCCACCAGGTCAGGTTTCACCCGAAAGAGAGAAGTCCCGGCGGGCTCATCAGAGAAGCTCGCGCCCCGGTCACCGCCGGTTCCGGCATCTCCGTCGGCTAGGGCCTGTCATTTGGATCAGGCCCTAGGCCCGGAGCCGGGAGACCAGGCCATCGAGGACCCGGTCAAGCCCGTAAGCGAAGTCGTCATCGCGGATCTGTTGCGGGGGAAGGTCCTGCCGGGCAGAGCTTCCCTCTCGTAGCCGCTGGTGTTGGTGCGCGGCGTCATCGAAGAGAGGCCGCAGACCCGCCACCCACTCCTGTTCGCTCCTGCCACTGCGGGCGATCAACGAAAGGTACGCGGCTTCGGAGGCGGCGATACCGATGACGTAGGCCGTAAGCGTCCCCATCGCCCGGTCCCTCTCGTCCGCCGGGAAGCCCGCCACTTCGAACTGCGCGAGCAGACCCGCCGCCATCCGCATGGCGTTGGGACCGATGTGAACAAGTCCGACCTGGCCGAGCTCGGACACGATCCAACGGTGTCGCAGACTCATCGCACGAAGTTCCGTGGCGATGCGGGTGACGTCCGCACGCCACTGGCCACGTTCGGCAGCCACCGGCATGTCCAGCTCTCCGAAGACGTCGTCCACGGCCAACTGGATCAGCTCGTCCTTGTTGGCCACGTGTCGATAGAGCGAGGTGGCCGCCGCCTTCAAGCGGGTGCCGAGCTTGCGCATGCTGAGCGCCTCGGCACCCTCCGCGTCCAGCAACTCAATCGCTGCGGCAACGATCTGCTCGCGAGTCAGCTGCTCCCGCTGCAGGGGCTGCGGACGGGTCCACACCGACGCGATCGGCTTCTTTTCGGCTGACATACGCCCCTCATCCTTACTCGCTCCACCTTCTCCACCACCATAGCGGACGCCGTACGCACCTTGCATACGGCGTTCCGCCATGCGTACAGTGTTCGCAACAAGGAACGTCGTACGCATCGAGCTGGGGGTTCGGCATGTCGACCGTCGTTAACTGGGACGAACAGGGCAACTGGGGTAGCAAGGGCGTCTGGGGAGCGCGGGACTCGGCGGGCCGGAAGTTCGACGTCGCCCACTGGCAGGCCCGTCTGGACACCTTGCGTACCGAGCATCACGTCCCCGCCGCGTCACTGGCAGTTCTCGTCGACGGGACCGTCCACGAGCTGGCCAGTGGCGTGCTGCATCGCGGCACGGGCGTGGAAGCGACGACCGACTCGGTCTTCCAGATGGGCTCCATCGCCAAGATCTACACGGCCTCTCTGATCATGCGCCTCGCCGAGTCAGGTGAACTGGACCTGGCCGCACCGGTCGTGGAGGTTCTGCCGGAGTTTTCCGCCGCCGACCCCGACGCGACCAAAGTGATCACCACACGCCAGCTGCTCAGCCACACCAGTGGCCTCACCTGCGACTTCAACCACGACAGCGGACGCGGCGACGACTGCCTCGCCAAGTACGTCGAGGCTGCGAAGGACGTGGCGCTCGACTGCCCGCCCGGCACCGCGCTCTCCTACAGCAGCGTCGGGTACAACGTCCTCGGCCGGATCATCGAAGTCGTGACCGGCAAGGTCTGGGACGAGGCACTGGAGGACCTGCTCCTCACTCCGCTCGGCCTCACGCACACCGTGACCCTGCCCGAACAGGCGCTGCGGTTCCGGGCGGCGATGGGGCACCTGGGTGAGGCGGGCCAGGATCCGGAGCCCGCGCCGGCCTGGGATCTGATGCCGCGCTCGGCAGGGCCTTACGGCCGGGTCATCGCCACAGCCGGGGACGTCGTCCGGCTCGCACAGATGCACCTCAACGGCGGCGTCGCGCAGGACGGCACGCGGGTGCTGTCCGAGGAAACCGTCGCGATGATGCAACAGCGCGTGGTCGAGTCACCCGACAAGTGGACGGTCAGTGCGGACGGCTGGGGGCTGGGCTGGACCCTGTACGACTGGGACGGTGTCCAAGGGTATGGCCACGACGGCGCATCGATCGGCCAGTACGGCTACCTGCGCGTAGTTCCCACGGCGGGCGTCGCGGTCGCCCTGCTCACCAACGGCGGCGGGGCGCGCGAGCTGTACGCGGCCCTCTACCGGGAACTGCTCGCCGACCTGGCCGATGTGACGATGCCTGAGCCCTTCGCCCCTCCGGCCGAACCGCCTGTGGTTGACCTCGCACCGCTCCTTGGCACGTACAGGCGCGAGGGTGTGGTCATCACTGTGACCGAACGGGACGGTGCGGGGCACGCGGTGTACGAGTTCGTCGATGGCATGAAGGACTTCTCCGAGCCCCTGGAAATCGACCTGCTACCGGTGACCGAGTCGGTGTTCGCCGGTACCGGAGTGGGTGCCGCATTCAGCGAGGACTACATGCCCGTGGTCTTCTCCACCCTGCAGGACGGCACAGGCTGCGTCTACATCGGTATGCGCTGCGGCCCCAAGGTCGGTTGATTACGACTGCGCCGCGTAGAGCGCCCCGCCGCCTGGCGCCTACACCGACAGCAGCGGTGACAGCCGTGCCACCGGCGGCAGCTCGCCATGGCGCTCCGGGGACGCCGAGAACGCCTGGATCACGAAGGCCGCGAAGCGGCGGGAGGCGGCGACGCGGGCGGATGTCGATGCCGCCTGGATGCCTCGGTTGGCCATGAGCATCAGGATCAGGTCGTCCAGGACGAAGTCCGGGCGCAGGTGGCCGGAGTCCTTGGCGCGGCGGGCGATTTCGGCGATGGCCTTCAGCGTGTACGCGCGGTTCTCGGCGAAGTCCAGGGCCTTGGGGAAGGCCGACATGAAGGCCTCGGTGAAGCCGCGGTCGCGGGCGTGCATCTCGCAGGTCTCCTCGATCACGTGGCAGAACCCGTGCCATGGATCCGGGTCGGCGAGCCCCTCGTCCACGAGCCTGCGGCACACCCGCATCTCCTCCGCGAAGGCCTCCGTGACCAGCTCCTGCTTGGTAGGGAAGCGGCGGTAGAGGGTGGCGGGGCCGACTCCGGCACGGCGGGCGATCTCGCGCATCGGCACGTTCAGGCCGTCGGCGGCGAACACGGCGCGGGCCGCGTCGAGGATGCGCTCGCGGTTGTCGAGGGCGTCGGAGCGCAGCGTCTGAGGCAAACGTTCGGTCACCTCTCTCACTTTACCCAAACGGACGGGGGCGTCCGTTAACGCCCGAAAGCCCCACCCCGAGACACCAAAGGAGCCCCCGTGAAGGCCATCGCGATCCAGGAATTCGGACGCCCCGAGGGCATGGCGGTCGTCGACCTCCCGGCCCCGGTGCCCGCCGCCGGGCAGGTACTGATCGCCACGGAGGCGATCGGCGTCGGCGGGGTCGACGCCCTGATCCGCAGCGGCGCCCTCGCCTCGTTCGGCTTGTTCCAGGAGGGCCATGTGCCCGGCAGCGAGGTGGCGGGCACCGTGACCGCCGTCGGCGCGGGCGTGGACGCCTCGTGGGTGGGTCGGCGCGAATGGGCGTTCACCGGCACGGGCGGCGGCTACGTCGAGCAGGCCGTCGCCTCCGTGGACGCGGTCCTCCCCCTGCCCGCGGAGCTGTCCGCCGCCGACGCGGTGACGCTCGGCACCTCCGCCGTGGTCGCGCACTTCGCCCTGCGCCACGCCCACTTCGCCCCCGGCGAGTCCGTGCTGGTGCGGGGCGCGGCCGGCAGCCTGGGTATCCCGACCGTGCAGCTCGCGGCGAGCGGCGGGGCGAGCGCGGTTGCGGTCACGACCTCGTCGGCGGAGCGCGGCGAACGCCTGCGCAAGCTGGGGGCGACCCACGTACTGGACCGCTCCGGCACCTCCACCGATGCCGATGCCGATGCCCCCGAGGGTTACGACGTCATCATCGACATCATCGCCGGACCGGACATGCCCACGTTCCTCGACCGCCTCAACCCCAACGGCCGTCTGGTGGCGATCGGCATGGTCGCCGGGCCTCCGCCCGCGGACCTCGCCGCGCACATGACGGCGGCGTTCCGGAAGTCGATGTCGTTCGCCACCTTCAGCGCCGACACGGTGCCCGAGGCCGCTCAACGCGCCGTGCGCACCGAGCTGTTCGCGGGAGAGCTCTCCCTGGATCCGGTGGTGCACGCGGTGCTCCCGATGGAAGAGGCCGTGCGGGCGCACCAGTTGATGGACTCGGGTGAGGCCTTCGGCCGGATCGTGCTCGTGCCGTAGGCCCCTTCGGCCGGCTCAGCGCGCCAGCGCTCTGCCGATCTCCCCCGCCGCATCCATGACCTGGGCCGCGAGATCCGCCCGGGCATGGCCCGCCTCGGTCAGGCGGTGGGTGGGTCCCGCGATGCTGATGGCGCCGACCGTACGGCCGGAGGCGGCGCGGAGCGGGGCGCCGATCGCGGCCTTGCCGTCCGCGTGCTCGTCGACGGCGGCGGCCCAGCCCCGGCGACGTATCTCGTACAACTCGGCGGCCAGGGCGGCACGTTCGGTGATGCTGCGGCCGGTGAGGGCCGGGAGTTTCTCGGGTACGTCCAGCTCGTGGTCGAAGGCGAGCAGCGTCTTGCCCACGGCCGAGGCGTGTAGCGGCAAGTGGGCGCCCATGCGCAGGACTTGAGCACTGTCGTCCGGGCGGAAGACGTGGTGGATGACGAGGGCCCCGCCCTCGTGCGGGGTGGCGATCCAGACCGATTCGCCGCTGCGCGCGGCGAGGGTGTCGGCGCTGTGCAGGGAGCGGGCGCGCAGCTCGTTCGTGTCGAGGTCGCCGTTGCTCAGGTGGAGCAGCGAGGCGCCGATCCGGTACTTGCCCGTGGCCGGGTCCCGCTCCACCAGGCCCGCCGCGACCAGCGTGCCGAGGATTCCGCCCAGGGACTCCCGGGGCAGCCCCATCGCGCGGGCCAGCTCCGACACCGCGAACGGCCGGCGCCCGGACGCGAGCAGCCGCAGGACCAACGCCGCCCGCTCCACCGACTGGATCCGCTCTGCCACGCGGGCACGGTAGCCCACCATTGGTCGGCACTGGCCCGCGGGCCTACCTTCGTAGACGTCAAGACATCACCGGACCGACGATTCCCGACGTTTCCCGACGACTCCCGCGGAGATGAGCACCCCATGTCGAAGATCCTTTTCGTGGTGACCGGCGCCGACCACTGGACCCTGGCCGACGGCACCCACCACCCCACCGGCTTCTGGGCCGAGGAGGCCATCGCCCCGTACGACGCGTTCAAGGCGGCAGGGCACGAGATCGTCGTGGCCACGCCGGGTGGCGTCGTCCCCACCGTCGACGCGGGCAGCCTCGCGCCCGAGTTCAACGACGGCCAGGAGAACGCCGCCCGCATGGCCGCCGCCGTGTCCTCGAACGCCGAGCTGTCCTCCCCCATCAAGCTGGAGGAGGTGAACCTGGAAGACTACGCGGCCGTCTTCTATCCCGGCGGCCACGGCCCGATGGAGGACCTCGCCGTCAACGCCGAATCCGGCGCTCTGCTCACCCGCACCCTGGAGTCCGGCAAGCCGCTCGGTGTCGTCTGCCACGCGCCCGCGGCGATGCTGGCGGCCACGAAGGCCGACGGCGGCAACGTGTTCGCCGGCTACGACGTCGCCGCGTTCACCAATGTCGAGGAGGCCCAGGCCGGCTTCGCCGACAAGGCGCGGTGGCTGCTCCAGGACCGGCTCACCGAGGCCGGTGTGAACGTCCAGGTCGGTGAGCCGTGGGCGCCGCACGTGGTCGTCGACCGCAACCTGGTCACCGGACAGAATCCGGCCTCCGCCGCCCCGCTCGCGGCCGAGCTGCTGGAAAAGCTGGCCTGACCACCGACAAAGGCTGCCCTGACCACCGATAAAAGCTGGCCTGACCACCGATGTTCCCCACGGATGACACAGTGGACCCAAGCGTTCCGTTCGTCTCGTGGAGGTTCCCCCCGCATGCGTCTGCTGCTCATACGTCACGGCCAGACCCCGTCCAACCTCAAGCGGCTCCTGGACTCCGCGGCGCCGGGCCCCGGCCTGACGCCGCTCGGTCTGGAGCAGGCGGCGGCGCTCCCGGGGACGCTGGCCGACGAGCGGATCGACGCCCTGTACGCCTCCACCCTGATCCGCACGCAGCTCACCGCCGAGCCCCTGTCCAAGGCGACCGGCCTCGACGTCGTGATCCGGGACGGGATCCGTGAGATCGCGGCGGGTGACCTGGAGATGCGCGGCGACGACGAGTCCGCGCAGAAGTACCTCAACACCGCGTTCTCCTGGTCCTCCGGCGACACCGCGCTCCGGATGCCCGGCGGCGAGACCGGCGAGGAGACACTCGACCGCTTCGACTCCGTGGTCGCCGAGGCGGCCAGGACGGGCGCGGACACCGTGGCCATGGTCAGCCACGGCGCCGTGATCCGGACGTGGACGGCCGCGCGGGCGGGCAACGTGGATGTCGCTTTCGTCGCCGCCCACCCGCTCCCCAACACGGGCATCGTCACCCTCTCCGGCTCGCCGGAGCAGGGCTGGGAGCTCGAGCTGTGGGAGGGGCGACCGCTCGGTCAGTGAGTGGGCCCCGCCGGGCCCGGAACCCTCAGGACCCGAGGACGGCCGGGTCCGGGCCCACGCGCTCGCCCGTCTCAAGGCCTGCGAGCGCGGCGATGTCGTCCGAGGTCAGCTCGAAGTCGAAGACGGCGATGTTCTCGCGGATGCGGGACGGGGTCACCGACTTCGGGATGACGACGTTGCCGAGCTGGAGGTGCCAGCGCAGCACGATCTGCGCGGGGCTGCGGTCGTACTTGCGGGCGAGTGCGGTGACGATCTCGTCGTCCAGGACGCCGTTGCCGCGGCCCAGCGGGGACCACGCCTCCGTCGCGATGCCGTGCTCCGCGTCGTACGCGCGCAGCTCGCTCTGCTGGAGGCGCGGGTGCAGCTCGATCTGGTTGAGGGCCGGGACGACGGAGGTCTCGGCGGCGAGCCGGTCCAGGTGCTCCGGCAGGAAGTTGGAGACGCCGATGGCGCGCGCCCGGCCACTGGCGAGGATCTCCTCGAACGCCTGCCACGTCTCGACGTACTTGTCGCGCGACGGCACCGGCCAGTGGATCAGGTACAGGTCGACGTAGTCCATGCCGAGCCGGTCCAGCGAGGCGTCGAACGCGCGCAGCGCGGTGTCCCGGCCCTGCTCGGTGTTCCACAGCTTCGTGGTGACGAAGACGTCCTCACGGGCCAGGCCGTAGTCGGCGATGGCGCGGCCGGTGCCCTTCTCGTTCTCGTACAGGGCCGCCGTGTCGATGCTGCGGTAGCCGGCGTCGAGGGCGCTCGTGACCGCGGCGTGCGCCTCGTCGTCGGGAACCTGGAAGACGCCGAAGCCGAGCTGCGGCATGGTCACGCCGTTGTTGAGGGTGACCTCGGGAGTGGTGCTCATGACTCGTGTGTCCTTACGTGGTGACTCAAGTCCGGTGTCTGGTCCGGTGTCTCGTACGACGGGCGTACGTCGCTGGAGGCGCACGCCCGCCCCCTCCAACGTACGTCTCATCGGCGCGGACGGTTCACGGTCGGCCGTGCACCCAGACCCGTAGCGATCCGATCGCCTCGAAGCCGTGGCGGACGGCAACCGCGAGGTCGTCGCCCTGCTCGTAGCCGACCACCGGCAGATCGGGAAACAGCCGGTGCACCGCGTCCAGTACCCCGGGCCAGGCCGAGTCCGGGCCGCCGTCCGACGCGAACACGTTGGAGATTCCGACGACCTGGTGGCCATCGTCACCACTCGGGCTCGCGACCGCTCCGGCGACCACCCGCCCGTCGGGCGTCCGCCCCGCGAGCACGAACGTGGCCGTGTCGTCGAGGAGTTCGGACCGGAAGAGGCGCGTGTCGCCCCAGGCCTCCGCCCAGGACAGCAGGGTCTCCGCGTCGTCCACGACGCCCCAGGCGAGAGTCGGTACCGGGGCGGGCGCGCCCGCCGGGCGGTGGATCCACCGGGCCTCGAACAGCACCTGAAAACCGGCTTCCGTCAGGTCGAGGTCGGCGAAGCTGTCCTTGACGGAGGCGCCGGGTGCGGCGGTGTCGATGCGGGCCGTCACGGCGGCCGGGTCGGCGCCCGGCGCGAGCGTCACCGCGTCCGGGTAGTACAGCGGAGTGCGGGCCGGGGCGGTCCACACCTCACCCCCGAACTCGCCCGCCACGCCGTGCGATCGGCTCATGGCGGCGCACCACTCCGCGTTGTTGCGCGCGGCGGCCCGGACCAGGAGTTGCTTCTGCGTCGATGTCGTCACGAGAGCGGATCATGGCGCGATCGGGGACGGCAGTCGAGTGCTTTTCCGTTGACACGTTGACGTTTTGTGCTCAAACATTGGGCGGATCAAGCAAGCTCTTGCACTTTGGATAGCGCTCAGTCCGGTTCCACTCGAACAAAGGACGTGAAACGTGCGCATTTCACCCCGGAGACCGGGAAGTACCGACTGGCTCACCGCCAAGGTCGCCGAGGCGATGGGGACGCGGGACACGATCACGTGGGTACCGACAGGGGCCTTCGCGAACTCCGCGGAGGTGCGGGTGCCGCGGTATCCCATGAAGGCGATCCAGGGCAAGGACACCAAGGAGCTGACGTTGTCGGCGGTGCGGGGCGAGCAGGTCTCCGCGCAGCTCGCCATCGCCTCCGGCACACCACTCAGCGGCGTGTCCGCCCGGGTCGGTGAACTGACGGGGCCGGAAGGCGCCCGGCTCGGCGGGGACGCGGCCCGGCGCGCCCAGGTGCGGTTCGTGAAGTACGTGCCCGTGCAGCGCTCCAAGTCCGAGCTGGACTGGTCCGCCACGATCGACCAGGTGAGCTCGCCCACCGAGGTGTCCGGCGACCGCGATCCGGACGTCGTGGGGGACCCGCTGGAGGAGCGGTCGGCCGTCGACGTTCCCGCGTACGCCGCGCAGCCGTTGTGGTTCACCTTCCGCATCCCGAAGGGCACTCCCGCCGGGACGTACAAGGGCTCCGTCGCCGTCACCGCGAACGGGAAGACCCAGGCCACGTACCCGCTGACCATCGAGGTCGCGGACGTGAGCCTGCCCGACCCGTCCGACTACCGGTTCTTCCTGGACGTCTGGGCGCAGCCGGACACCATCGCGAAGGCGCACCACGTCGCACCGTGGTCGGCGAAGCACTGGAAGCTCATCGACACGTACAACCGGGAGTTGGCGAGCCGCGGGCAGAAGGTCATCAACACCACCGTCGTCGACAACCCCTGGCACTATCCGTGGCCGGGGAACAGCCGGAAGTCGCAGACGGCGACCCCGTACTCCAGCATGGTCGGCTGGAGTTGGGACGGCGACCGGTTCCGCTTCGACTTCGCACGCTGGGACAAGTACGTCGCCGCCGCCGAGCGCGCCGGGATCGGCCCGGACATCGGCGCGTTCTCCATGCTGGCCTTCCAGGACAAGGAACACCTGACGTACGTCGACTCGCGCACCGGCAAGGAGGTGTACGAGAACGTCGAGTTGGGCGGCGAGCGGTGGCGGGAGGCATGGGGTGCCTTCCTGCGCGCGTTCGAGGACCATCTGCGGGACACCGGACGCCTCGACCACACGTGGCTGTCCTTCGACGAGCGGCCCGTCGAGACGATGAAGGTCGTCCGCGACTTCGTGCACGAGGTGGCGCCCGCCTTCGACCGGCGCATCTCGGTCGCCGGGTCCATCAGCACGGAGCCCCTGGCCTCGAACCTCTCCGTCGACTGGGGCGGCATCGACAAGATGACCCCGGAGAAGGTCGCGCAGCGCCGCAAGGACGGCAAGATCACCACGTTCTACGTGTACGGGGTTCCGGACCACCCCAACACCTTCTCGTACTCACCCGCGGTCGAGGCCCGGATGCTGCCGTGGATCTCGGCCCAGCGGCAGCTCGACGGGCTGCTGCGCTGGTCGTGGAACAGCTGGACCTCCGACCCGTTCGAGCAGCCGGTGCACATCTTCACCCAGGGCGACGAGTATCTCGTCTATCCGGGGGACGACGGGCCGATGTCGAGCATCCGGTGGGAACAGCTCAAGGAAGGGATCGAGGACTTCGAGCTGATCGCGCAGGCGCGGGAGAAGCTCGCGGACTCCGGGAGCGGTGGTGACAGCGAAGCGCTGCGGGCCGCCCTCGACCTCGCCACCAGGAACCTCGACGGCCGCACCAAGGACGTCACCGACATCGAGAAGGCCAGAGCGGCCGTCATCCGGGAGTTGACCTCGTGACCCGACCCTCACCGCAGCAGCCGAACCGGCCCCGCCTGAGCCGCAGACGGCTGCTGTCGAGCACGGCGATCGTGCTGGGTGTCACGGCCCTGCCCACACCGGGCGGGGCCGCCTTCGCCGCCACTGGCGGCCGCGCGGGCTCCGGCGGCCGTGCGGGCTTCGACACCGGACCCGCCGACGCGGCGCTGCGCCGACTGCTGCCCCGCCACCACGGCCAGGTCACCTTCCGCCCGTCGGGCGGCGGGGGCGCGGCCGACCGGTTCCGGGTCTCCGGCTCCCGCGGGCGCATCGTCGTGGAGGGATCGACCCCGGCCGTCCTCCTCGCCGGTCTGCACCGCTATCTGCGCGATGTCGCGCACGCCTCCGTCACCTGGAACGGCGAGCAGCTGAACCTTCCGAAGCAACTGCCCGCACCGACCGCCGAGTTGACGGCGTCGGCGAACGTCTCCCACCGGTTCACCCTGAACGACACCAACGACGGCTACACCGGCCCCTACCGCGACTGGGACGCCTGGCAGCGCGAGCTGGACGTGCTCGCGCTGCACGGATTCAACGAGGTCCTCGTGACGACCGGCGTGGAGGCCGCCTACTTCGACACGTTCCGGCGGTTCGGGTACTCCGAGGCCGAGCTGCTGGCGTGGATCCCGGCTCCGGCGCACCAGCCGTGGTGGCTGCTGCAGAACATGTCCGGGTTCGGCGGCCCGGTCAGCCGGCGCCTGCTGGAGCGGCGCGCCGACCTCGGCCGCAAAATCGCCGACCGCGTACGGGAGTTGGGCATGACGGTGGTGCTGCCGGGCTGGTTCGGCACCGTGCCCGACGGCTTCCCCGAGCGGGTCGACGGGGCGAAGGTCGTGCCGCAGGGCACCTGGAGCGGGTTCAAGCGCCCCGACTGGCTCGACCCGCGCACCGGAGCCTTCGCCGAGGTGGGCGCCGAGTTCTACGCCCGGCTCGACACGCGACTCGGCGGCACCTCCATGTACAAGATGGATCTGCTGCACGAGGGCGGACGGCCCGGCGACGTGCCGGTCGGTGAGGCCGCGCGCGCCGTCGAGACGGCCCTGCGCACGGCCCATCCCGAGGCCGTGTGGGCGATCCTCGGCTGGCAGACGAATCCGCGCCGCGAGATCCTCGACGCCGTCGACCGCGACCGCATGCTGATCGTCGACGGTCTGTCCGACCGGTACGCCACGGTGACCGACCGGGAGAGCGATTGGGGCGACACCCCGTACACGTACGGCAGCATCTGGAACTTCGGCGGGCACACCGCGCTCGGCGCCAACACCCCGGACTGGGTGGAGAGTTACCCGCGCTGGCGGGACAAGGACGGCAGCAGGCTGTCCGGGATCGCCGCGATGCCGGAGGGGGCCGACAACAACCCCGCGGCGCTCGCACTCCTCGGCGACCTTGCGTGGACGGCGGGCAGTGTCGACCTGGACGACTGGTTCGGGCGGTGGGCGGCGTCCCGGTACGGCGGCGCCGACCGGCACGCGAGCGCGGCCTGGCGGGTGCTGCGTGAGACGGCGTACGGGATGCGCCGCACCGACTCCTGGAGCGAGGCGCCGGACGGCCTGTTCGGGGCCCGGCCGGCGCTGAACGTACAGTCGGCCGCCGCGTGGAGCCCGAAGGCCGAGCGTTACGACACCGCCGCCTTCGACCGCGCCCTCACCGAACTCCTGGCCGTCGACGAGGAGTTGCGGGACAGCTCCGCCTACCGGTACGACCTGCTCGACGTCGCCCGGCAGGTGCTCGCCAACCGCAGCCGGGTGCTGCTGCCACAGATCAGGGCGGCGTACGAGGCACGTGACACCGCACTGTTCGAGCAGCTGACGCGGACGTGGCTCGACTGGATGAAGCTCCTCGACGACGCGCTGGCCACCTCGGAGCAGCATCTGCTGGGCCGGTGGCTCGCCGAGGCCCGTGCCTGGGGAGCCGATCGCGCGGAACGGGACCAACTGGAGTACGACGCCCGGTCGATCGTCACGACCTGGGGTGACCGGGCCGGCAGCGACGCGGGGCTGCGCGACTACGCCAACCGGGAGTGGTCGGGCCTCGTCTCCGGCCTCTATCTGCCCCGCTGGCGCAGGTACTTCGCCGAGCTGACGGCCTCGCTCGCCGAGGACCGGGAGCCCGCCGGGATCGACTGGTTCGCGATGGACGACAAGTGGGCGCACGGCCACGAGCCCTATCCGGAGCGCCCCTCGGGGTCGATCGAGCGGCTCGCACGCCGGATCCACGACACGCTCGCGAACACCGCGCACCAGGCCACGCTGACCGCCTCCGCCGCGCACGCCGCCGTCTCCACGGACGAGCCGGTCACGGTCGAGGTCACGTTCACCAACCGCAACGGCCTGGCGGCGGCGCGGGGCGTCGTCCTCTCGCTCGACCTGCCCGACGGGCTGACCGCTCGTGCGGAGGGCCCGGTCGTCGCGGCTTCGGTGGCTCCCGGCGAGTCCTTCACGGGACGCTTCACGGTGTCACTGACTGGCGCGGCGGACGGGCTCGTGCTCCGGGCGCGCGCCGACGCCGCGTACCGGATGGGCACCGCGCGCGGCGCGGCGGTCGACGCGGTCCGGCTCCTGGCGGGAACGGGGGTCAAGGACCCGTACAAGACGGTGTCGTTCAACGACGCGGTGTTCGGCCAGTCCGGCGATGCCTTCGCCATCGAGGGCGGCGGCGCCGATCTGTGGGGCGGCACGGACGAGTTCGGCGCGATCTACCGCCCCGGGGCCTTCACGGACGGGTCCTCCGCCTCGGTCCGGGTCACCGCCCAGGACCGCACGGGCGGTTGGGCGCGCGCGGGCCTGATCGTCCGCAACGACCTGACGGGCAAGGGGAGTTCGGGATACGTCAATCTCGCGGTCACCCCGTCCAACGGGTGTGCGCTGTCCTGGGACGCCGACGGCAACGGCCGCCTCGACTCCGTCACGACGGCGGGCGGCTCGGTGACGGCGCCGGTGCGGCTGCGTCTGACCCGTCAAGGCGCCACGTACAAGGGAGAGTTCAGCACGGACGGCACCACTTGGACGACGGTCGGCACGGCTGCCCCGGCGGGGGCCGCGGGCGGTGGGCAGGACGTGGGGGTGTTCATGAGTGCGGCTAATGGTGGGAGCCAAGAACGGGGGATCGTGACGTTCGATGAGCTGCGGACCCCATCAAGCCCCTCCGGCGATTGAGGAGCGGGGTCCGGGGCAGAGCCCCGAGACCTCGGCACCGACCGCCGGTGCAGTCCGTCACCGGTCCAAGAGCGGCAGCACCCGCGTTCCCAGGAGGTCGACGCCACCGTCGTCCGTGAGGCCGTGCGGCGTCCCGAACTCCACGCGGGACGCGCCCGCGTCGATGAGCAACTGGGCCTGCGCCGCGACCTGTTCGGGCGTGCCGGAGAAGGCGAACAGGTCCAGGAGGTCGTCGGGGATCAGCTTCCCGGCGCCGACCGAGTCGCCGCGGGCCAGCCGCTCCTTGACGCCCGCCAGCAGCCCGGCGGGGACGTCGACCGTCGGGTCGAGATCGGCCACCACCGCGAGGTACATCGCGACCTCGGTACGGGCGTGGGCCCGCGCCCGCGCCCCGTCCTCGTCGACGACGGTCACGGCGCCGACCACGATGCCCACGTGGTCCGCGGGAGCGGCGTCGGGCCCGCCCGCGATCCGGCGGCGCATCACGTCGACCATGGCGGGGTTCGCCGAACCGCCGATCTTGATCTCCCCCGCGATGCGCCCGGCGAGAGCCGCCGTGCGCGCACCCCACGTGCCGATCAGCACGGGGACATCGGGGCGCTCCGGCCGGTAACGGAGGCGCGTGCCCGGTGCAAGCCGGAACACCTCACCCTCGTAGCCCTCCTCCGAGCCGGAGAGCAGCGCGCGGATCAGTCCCACGGCGTCCCGGATGTGCGCAAGCGGCCGCGGCTGCCCGATGCCGACGTCGCCCAGCCATGTACCGCGGGCCAGGCCCAGGTACGCGCGCCCGGACGAGGCCAGGTCGAGCGCGGCGACCTGGCCGGCGATCTCGTACGGATGCATCGAGTACGGGTTCCAGCAGGCGGCGCCGAGCCGTACGCGGCGCGTCGCGCGGGCCATCTCGAGCAGCGGGAAGAGCGGCGGCTGGTACATCAGGTCCCCGAACACGGAGAGCACGTCGAAGCCGTGGTCCTCGGCGCGGGCGGCGAGCCGGGCGTAGTCGGCGGGTTGCTTGTCGCTCTGCAGGCCGAGCCCGATCTCGACCTTCGCCGCGGCGGTCGTAGCGGTCACGTCAGGTCCTCCGTGTTCAGGCGGCACCGCGCCGTGCGGTCGATGCGCATGATCAGTCGTTCTTCGGGGTCGGGGCAGCACACGAGCGTGTCCCGTTCGAGCCAGTCACCGGCGGGCAGCGCGCGCTGTTTGGCCGGCAGGAGCGGGAGCACTGCCTGCAGCGCGTAGACGCAGAAGTGGCGTCCTTCGGGGATGCGCAGGCGCGCGCTGTCGACGAGTTCGAAGTAGTCGCCGACAGCCATTCCGCAGACGGAGCGGCCCTCGATGCGGTCGACGGTGACGCGCAAGTCGTAGAGCTCGGTGACCAGTTCCTCGGCATCGTTCTCGGTCATGCGATCCCCGTCCTCGTACTCTCTGCCGGTGGCTTGCAGTCCTCCGCCGAAAGGGCCAGGCCCACTGCCACGGCCTCCGCCTTCGGCCTCGGCGTGATCAGGCTGACGGCCAGCACCACCACGGCGTTGATGGCCATGGCGATGAGGCCCGGTTCCCATTCGGGCAGGTGCGCGGCCCAGTAGTCCTTGGCGAACGGGGCGAGCAGCGCGGTGAACCCGGCGACGAGGCCGAGCAGGACGCCGATCGCGGACGTGCGGCGCCACAGGAAGGCGAGGACGACGGCCGGGGCGAGCATGCCGATGGCCGAGTAGGCGTTCAGCAGGATGTCGACGAGGGACTGACTGCGGCCGATGGTCAGCCACACGGCGACCGCGGCGAAGCCGATCATCGACAGGCGGGAGACGAGGAGTGTGGTGCGGTCCGACAGGCCGCGACGCGTCACGGTGCCGACGACGTTGCGGGCGAACAGGACGCCGGACGTGAGCAGCAGTACGGAGCCGGGTGCGAGCGCGAGCAGGAAGCCGGTGCCGGCGACGAGGCCGACCACCCAGGCCGGGTAGCTGTCCGAGACGAACTGCAGCAGCGCCGCGTTGAGGTCACCGCCCGCCGGCTTCGTCCCCGCGACGAGGGCCGCGAAGCCGAGCAGGATCACGAAGAAGTACGCGAGCGAGTACAGCGGCTGCCAGATGGCGTTGCGGCGGATCGCGGTGCCCGACGCGGCTGAGTAGGAGACCTGGAACAGGTGCGGGAACACCCAGTTGCCGAGCGCCACGTTCAGCGCGGACGTCATCAGCCAGGTCGACGTGGTCGGGGACGCGGGGTCGATGCCGGGGAACTTCCCGATGCCCGGGTGCTGTTCCTCGGCGAGCCGGAAGATGTCGAAAAGGGACGAGGCCCCGACCTTGCTCGCCACCGTGGCCGTCAGCAGCACGACCACCACGACCATGAGGACGTCCTTGACGCCCGCGGAGAACGCGGCCGAGCGCAGCCCGGCGAGGAAGACGAAGGCCAGCATCACCACCGCCCCGATGACCACGGCCGCGTTCGGCGACACCGAACTCCCCAGCGTGAGCCGCACGATGAGGCTGAGGCTGACCAGCTGGATCTGTACGTAGACGACGAGGGCGGCGATGCCGACGAGCGCGGTGACGACGCCCAGCCAGGGCGCGCCGAAGCGGGCGGTGAAGAAGTCGGCCTGGGTGATCAGCGCGTGCTTGCGGCCGGCCCGCCAGATCTTCGGCATGAGCCAGTAACCGATGGCGTAACTGAGGGAGACCGAGGTGAAGGCGAGGTACGCGGGGGCGCCCATGGCCCACGCGTATCCGGAGATGCCGAGGACGGCGAAGGTCGTGTACACCTCGCCCGCGTTCATGAACCAGAACAGGACGGTGCCGAAGCGGCGTCCGCCGACGGCCCAGCCCGACAGGGTGGTGGCTGGGGCGCCGCTGCTCGCGCGGCGGCCGAAGCCGATCGCGCCGACGACGGTGCCCACGACGATGGCGAGCACGAGGGCGAGCGTCACGCCTCCTCACCGGCCTTCAACTCGGCGGGCCGCGCGGTGAGTTCGAGGAACCGGGCCTCCTCCTCGTCCACGCCCGCCCTGCGGTCGAGGCGGAAGACGAGGCTGATGACGGCGGTCGACGCCAGGACGCCGAGCATCTGCCAGAGCATCGGGAACGGGATGTTCAGCGGCGCGAACCGCACCCCGTTGACCACGGGCACGAGCGCGACCTGCCAGACGAACGGGAGGACGAGCAGCCAGCGGTGGGCCGTGGGCGGCCTCGGGACCGTCGATGCCATCGCATCCCCTACGAGTCGGATCGGGTTGGGTCGCGTCCGATCGGTCGGATCGGAACTGGGCACCTCCCGCGTGCAGTCTGGCTGCACACGGGAGGGCGATCCGAGACGCTAAACTCCGGAAAGGCAATCGTCAACGCGTGTTCACAGGACGAGATGTGCGGTGTGCACTCACCCTGTACGGAGGATCATGATCGGCACCCGGCTGCGGGCACTGCGCACGGAGCGCGGACTGAGCCTGCGCGCCCTGGCCCAGCAGGCCGGCCTCTCTGCGACGCTCCTGAGCCAGGTGGAACGCGGCGTGACGGAACCGAGTCTGGCCACGCTGCGGCGGCTCGCGGACGTGTTCGGCGCCTCGGTGGTCGCCCTGTTCGACGAGGAGGACGTCCCCGCGGTCCACATCAGCCGGCCCGGTGAGCGCTCCACGATCAGCGGCCCGCGCGGCCTGGTCCAGTACGAGCGCCTCGCCGGGAGCAACGGCCGCCTGGAGGTGCTCCGCGCGATCCTCCCGCCGGGCGCGGCCACGAGCGACGAACCGTGGGCCCACCCCTCCACGGAGTGCGCCTACGTCATCGACGGCACGCTGACCGTGGAGATCGCGGGTGTCACCCACGCGGTGACCGCGCAAGAGTCCATCACCTTCGACGCCCGCCAGCCCCACCTCTACCGCAACGCGGCGGACGACCCGGTGGAGTACATCGTGTCGGTCACTCCCCCGTCGCCGTAGTCGTTCGTGCTCGTGGCGCCGTGTCGCCGACGCCATCGTCGCCGCGACGGATTCGCGTATCGCGGTCGAGATCGAGCATCGCGAGGGGCTGCTGCCGCTGGTGATGGTGGGCGTGGGGGTGGCCGTCGTCGCCGACTCGTGGCGCTCGCTCGCGGACACGGTCGGGCTGCGGGTGCGCAGGCTCGCCATCGAGGACACGCTCGACGTCGGCCTGGTGTGGCGCAGACACCGGCTGAGCCCGGCGGCAGCGGCATTCATCGACGTGATCGAAAGGTCGCGCAGTACGGGCCAGGGGACGCCCCGGGAACGGAAGCCGGAGAACCGATAGGCGAGCGTTATCGAACGGGCTGCAAACGCGTCTTGGACAGCCCGGGACACCTCGGCATTCCATGGTCACCATGACGACCACTCGCCACCGCATCGCGCTCATCCCTGGTGACGGCATCGGCACCGAGGTACTGCCGCCCGCCTGCGCCGTCCTCGACGCCGTCGGCAAACGCCACGGACTCGCCTTCTCCTACGACTCGTTCGACTGGTCCTGCGAGCGGTATCTCGCCGAGGGCGCGATGATGCCGACGGACGGCCTGGACCGGATCCGCCACCACGACGCGGTTCTGCTCGGCGCGGTCGGCTGGCCGGGGGTGGCGGACCATGTCTCCCTCTGGGGTCTGCTCATCCCCATCCGCCGCCAGTTCCACCAGTACGTGAACCTGCGTCCCATCAAGGTGCTGGAGGGCGTCCCGAGCCCGGTCGCGAAGGCGGGCGCGGACGTGGACTTCGTCGTCGTGCGCGAGAACGTCGAGGGCGAGTACTCGGAGATCGGCGGGCGTCTCAACCGCGGGTTCCCCAACGAAATGGCCGTCCAGGAAGCGGTGTTCACCCGCCCCGGCGTGGAGCGCATCCTCGACTACGCGTTCACCACCGCGCGACGCCGCGAGGGCCACCTTGTCTCGGCGACGAAATCCAACGGCATCGTGCACACCATGCCGTTCTGGGACGAGCTGGTGCGCGAGGCCGGTGCCCGGTTCCCGGAGGTGGAGTGGCGGCAGGAACACATCGACGCGCTCGTCGCGAAGATCGTCCTCGATCCGTCCCGCTACGACGTGATCGTCGGCTCCAACCTCTTCGGCGACATCCTCTCCGACCTCGCGGCCGCCGTCGCGGGCAGCATCGGCATCGCTCCCGCGGCCAACCTCAACCCGGAGCGCGAGTACCCGTCGATGTTCGAGCCCGTCCACGGTTCGGCCCCCGACATCGCGGGCCGCGGCATCGCCAACCCGCTCGGCGCGATCTGGTGCGCCTCGATGATGCTCGACCACCTGGGCCACCCCGAGGCCGCGACGGAGGTCTTCGACGCGTTCGCGTCCGTTCTCGCGACGACGGACGCGCGGACGGCCGACCTGGGCGGAACGGCGACCACGAAGGAGTTCACCCAGCTCGTGCTCGACGCCGTCACGGACCGCTGACCGTCTGTCTCTGCTCAGCCTCCCCTCAGCGCATCACCGTCGCGAGTACGTCGTCGCCCAACGCGCGTACGACGTCCGTCGCCAGTCGGTGGCGGACGAGTTTGCCGTCGCGGGTCGAGCGGACCAGGCCCGCCTCGCGGAGTTGGCGCAGTGTGCGGGAGACCTGGGGTTCGGTGGAGCCCAGGCGGGTGGCCAGTTCGGAGGTGGTGATCGGTTCGCCGAGGAGGTGCCGGCACAGTTCCATGCGGCCGGGTGAGGCGAGCGCCGTGAGCCGGTCGTGCAAGGCGCGCAAGGAGAGTTGGCCGGGCCCGGAGGGCATCGCGGCGCGGACCGCGTACTGCACGACGACGCAGGACGGGTCCTCGTCCTTGACGACGAGGTGCGGCCAGACGCGGACCGAGGGGACGAGGACGAGCGGGCGCCGACCGACGACCACCTCGTCGATCTGCAGCTTGTCGAGGCGGATCCGGGCGCCCGGTCCGACGCGCGACGCGGTGGGGAGCAGTTCGGTGAGCACGTCGACGGGCGGGCGGGGTCGGGCGAGCCGCCGCCGGACCTCACGGGCGTGGTCGTCGAGTACGGGGCCCAGATTGCGCCAGTCGTCGGCGAAGAACGCGGCGTCGGCGGCGCGCAGGACCGCGAGGAGCCGTGCGCGGAACGCGTCCGGGTCCGCGACCAGTTCGACGGCCAGGTCACCCCTGGAGTGCGAGCGCCGCCGGCACTGGCGTACGTACTCCTCGGCGGCCTCGGTGCCGGGGCGCAGTTCGTGGGCGGCGGGGGCGGGTCGGGCGCTGGCACCGAGCACGCCGGGTGCGACGAGGCCGAGGAATTCCGTACGGGGAAGGTCCTCGATGGCCGCCAATTCCTCCCGGAGATCCGCCGCGACGGGCAGCGCCCGAGGGTAGAAGAGGCGGCAGCGGAAGCGGGCCCACAGCGGGGCGAAGACCGCGAGTTCGTCACGGAGTGCCGGGTTCACCGCGGCGGCGCGGGCGGTCCACTCGGCGGCCTCGGGGTGGTGCTCGGGTTCGGCGAGGATGTGCAGGCTCGCCATGAGTTCGGACAGCGCGGAGGGCCCGGCCGCGATGTCCGCGGGGCCGAGCCCTCCGACGTCGATGATGATGCTCACCGCATCAGGGTACGAAGGTCCGCACAGGTCAGCGGACCGCTGCCCCCGGCCCCAGCGGGATGCCGAGCAGGTACCAGGCGAAGAAGAGGACGACCCAGACCACGAGCATCGCCATCGCGACGGGCAGCGTGAAGGAGACCAGCGTGCCGATGCCCGCCTTGCGCCGCAGCGTCTGCAGATAGCCGACGGCGAGCGCGAAGGTGGTGCCCATCGGGCTGATGGAGTTGGTGCACGAGTCGGCGATCCGGTAGAGCGCCATCGTGGTGGCGGGGCTGGTGCCGAGCAGCATCATCATCGGGATGAGGGCGGGGGCGACCAGCGACCAGAGGGCGGAACCACTGGTGATCAGCAGGTTGATCAGGGAGATCGCGATGAGCAGCAGGAGGAAGAGGACGAGCGTGGGCACGCCCAGGTGCTCGATGAAGTCGGCGCCCTTCACGGCGAGCACGGTGGCGATGTTCGTCCACTGGAACAGGGCGAGGAACTGCGAGACGGCGAGGAAGAGGACGAGCAGCGGGGCGATGCCGCGGACGCCCTCGGCCATGAGGGCGGGCACGTCGCGGCTGCCTTCGATGCGGCCGGTCGCCTTGCCGAACACGTAGCCGATGAGGATGAAGAACATCGCGACGAAGACCGAAACGCTGTTGAGCAGGGTCGATTCGACGATGGAGCCACCCTTGCCGCGCAGCGGGGAGTCGGTCGGGAGCATCGCGGCGATGAGGAGAACGGCGTAGCCGAGGGCGACGAGTCCTGTGCGCTTGAGGGCGCGGACCTCGGTGGCGTCGTCGATACCCGCCGTGATGACGGTCTGCCGGGCCTTCTCCTCCAGGTCCGCGTCCGGCACGAGCAGATGCTCGCGCTTGGTGAGCACCTTCTCGGTGACGAAGGCGACGGTGCAGGCCAGGATGAATGCCGACGTCGTGGAGAAGTACACGTTGTCGGTGGCCCGGACGACGAAGTCGGCGTCCACCAGGTGTGCGGCCTCGGTGGCTACGGAGGCGTAGAGCACGTCGCTGGAGGTGATCAGCGGGTTGGCATCGCCCGCGGCGTTGATCGACACGAAGGCCACGATCATGCCGAGCATGGGCGAGCGGCCGACCGCGCGGAACGCCATGGCACCGAGCGGAATCAGCACGACGTACGCGGAGTCGGACAGGAACTTGCACAGCACACCGCACAGGGCGACGCCGAGCGTGACCCAGCGCGGGGAGACACCTGCCAGCATCCGCCGTGCCAACGCCTCGAACAGGCCGGCCCGTTCGGCGACGGCGACGCCCAGCATCACCACGAGCACCGTGCCGAGCGGGCCGAAGGTGACGAAGTTGTCCACCGCGCCGTTGACGAGGTCGCGGACGGCGTCGGCGGATATCGCGCTGCGCACGGCGATGGTGCCGTCCTTGGACGGGTCGGCGACCTGCGCCCCGGCCGCCGCTAGCACCCAGCTGACGACCGCGACCACGCCCGCCATGATCCAGAAGAGCCAGAACGGGTGCGGCAGCGCATTGCCCGCCCGCTCGATGAAGTCGAGCAGCCGCGAGCCCCCGCCCCCGGTGGGCGGGCGTTCGGGTCGCACCTCACGGCGAGCGGTCGCGCTCATGGATTCTCCTGGGATCGAAGGGGGCCACGCCGGGCGGGCGCACAAGGTCGCGCCTGTGCTGATCGCTGGGTCCGGAAGGGCGGCGGGCACACAGTACGAAGCGGATGCGCACGGCGTCACGGCCTGACGGAACAGTTGACGTGATTGCGGCAAGTGATCCACCGCGCGTCGGCCGCGACCTACGGTTGCGGCCGTGACCTCGCAAGACGCCCTCAAAGCCCCCAGCGCCCCCTGCCCGTTGCACGCCGACGGCACGCTGTGGCGCAGGCCCCTGACCGTCCCCATGCGCGACGGTGCCCGCCTCTCCGCGGACCTCTACACCGCCGGATCCGACCCCGAACCCCCGCCGCTGCCGGTGCTGTTGGAGCGGACCCCGTACGGCAAGCGCGAGCAGCGCGGTTCGGACCAGGACCGCCACGACGCCCCGGTGCCTCGGCCCGAGGACATCGCACGGCACTTCACGGACGCCGGTTACCACGTCGTGCGGCAGGACTGCCGTGGGCGCGGGGAGTCGGAGGGGACGTTCGTGAAGTACCTCGGGGAGGGCCCGGACGGCGCCGACACCGTCGAGTGGATACGGGCGCAGCCGTGGTGCGACGGCCGGGTGGTGATGACCGGGGTGTCCTACTCCGCGCACGTCCAGGCCGCCGCGGCGGCGGAGGCCCCGGCCGGTCTCGCGGCGATGTTCCAGGACTCGGGCGGCTTCGCGTCGGCGTACGAGGCGGGCATGCGGATGGGCGGCGCCTTCGAGTTGAAGCAGGCCACGTGGGCGCTGCGGCACGGCGCGAACAGCCCGGAGGCGGCGGCCGATCCGGTCCTGGCGGAGGAGATGCGCCGCCTGGACGTGGCGGGCTGGTTCACCGCGCTGCCGTGGCGGCCGGGCTCGTCGCCGCTGCGGCATCTTCCGGCGTACGAGGCGTTCCTGCTGGAGCAGTGGCGCGAGGACGCCTTCGGTGACTACTACCGCAACCCCGCGCTCTACGGCCGCGGTTCCTACGACCGTTTCCCCGACGTCCCGAGCCTGCACATGGGCAGCTGGTACGACCCCTATGTCCGGTCCACCATCGAGAACTTCACGGAGCTGCGAGCGCGCAAGGAGGCCCCCGCTTACCTGGTGATGGGTCCGTGGACGCACGGCCACCGCTGCGAGACGTTCTCCGGAGACGTCGACTTCGGGCCGGCGGCGACGCTGTCCGGGAACCTGGCCGAGTCGTATCTCGCGTTCCGCAGCCGGTGGTTCGACCAGGCGCTCGGGCGGAAGGTGTCACACCCTGACACCTTCCCGGCCGTGCAGTACTTCCTGATGGGCGGCGGGGACGGCCGCCGGGACGCGGCGGGGCGCATGCGCCACGGCGGCGCGTGGCGCACGGACACGGCCTGGCCGCCTTCCGGGACGCGCCCGGTGTCCCTGTACCTGCACGCCGACGGCGCCCTCTCCCCCGCCCCGCCGACGGCGGCCGAGGCATCGGTGGCGTACGACTTCGACCCGCGGAACCCGGTGCCGACCATGGGCGGGCAGGTGACATCGGGGGAACCGGTCATGACGGGCGGCGCCTACGACCAGAACGCCCCGGACGCCCGGACGTTCGGGGCCACCGAGCCCTACCTCCCGCTCGACACCCGCCCCGATGTCATCAGCGTCCTCACACCACCGCTGGACCGGGACGTGGTGCTGGCGGGGCCCGTCTCCGTGCGGCTGCACGTGTCGTCCTCCGCGCCCGACACCGACTTCACCGTCAAGCTCATCGACCAGTACCCGCCCAACCCCGACCACCCGCACGGCTTCGCCATGAACCTCACCGACGGCATCTTCCGCTGCCGCTTCCATCGCTCCTTCGAGCGGCCCGAACCGCTGGTCCCCGGTGAGGTGTACGAGATCGAGGTGACGGCGCCCGACACCGCGAACCGCTTCGCGGCGGGCCACCGGATCCGGCTGGACGTCTCCTCCAGCAACTTCCCCCGCTTCGACGTCAACACCAACACCGGCGAACCCGAGGCGGCCACGCGGCGCAGCGCGATCGCCGTCAACCGGGTGCACATGGACGCCGTGCGGCCGTCGGCGCTGCGGGTGTGGGTGGAGGGCGGAGCGGACGCGCTGAGCTGACGACCGTCGGCGGTGACCGGGTCCGGCCGTTCGGCTAGCGGAGCCCCGTCGCCGCCGCGCGCAGTTCGTCCAGGGCGGCCAGTACGAGGGGTGCCAGGTCGCCGGGGGTTTCGTCGCGGGCGGGGTCGCCCCATGAGGCGAAGCCGAGTTTGAAGGCGAGGACGCCGAGTTCCGCGGCGACCTGCGCCGTGGGTTCCGGGACGTCGCGGCGGCGCAGTGCCTCGACCATGGCGGCGGCCATGCCGATGCTCTTCAGCGCGTTGCGCTCCTGCAACTCCTCGTTCGCCTCGATCGCCGCGTGCAGCAGCGGGCTCAGCTCGCGGTTGAACGAGGTCATCTCGCCCGAGGCGCGCTCAAGGCCCGCCGCGACGGCCGCGACCGGGGTCGCGTCGTCGGGGGCTTCTGTGATGCCCTCGACCAGCAGGCGACTGAGGGTCTTCTGCCCTGCGGTGAGGATCTCCCGCTTGTCGGCGAAGTGCCGGTGGAACGTGCTGCGGGTGAGCTCCGCGCGCTCAGCGATCTGGGCGACCGTCGTGTCGTCGTAGCCCTGCTCGGCGAACAGGGTCAGCGCCGCCACGACCAGGCGCTGCCGGGCATCCGGCTTCCATCTCGGCATACGACCATCCTAAGCGATGCGACACGTGTCGCATCATCGGGTGTACCGTAGTCGGTGATGCGACATGTGTCGCATCACCGATCCCCTTCCCATGGCCATTCCCATGCCTCGCATCTGGAGTCGATCATGCATGTCTTCATCACCGGCGGTACGGGCCTGATTGGCTCGGCCGTCGTCGCCGAACTGCTGGCCGCCGGGCACACGGTCACCGCCCTCGCCCGCTCCGACGCCTCCGCCGAGAAGGCCACCGCGGCCGGCGCGGGCGTGCTCCTCGGTGGGCTCACCGATCTCGACGTGCTGCGCAGCGGCGCCGAACAGGCGGACGGTGTCGTCCATCTCGCCTTCACCAACGACTTCAGCTCACCCGAGGCGCTCGCGCGTTCGGTGTCCGAGGAGGGCGCCGCGCTCGCGGCACTCGGCGACGCGCTCATCGGCTCCGAGAAGCCGCTGGTCACGGTGTCCGGCACCCCGTGGGTGCCGGGGCGGGCCTCGACCGAGGAGGACCCGCTGCCCACCGACGGGCCGGTCGGCGGGCGCGGCGTGTCGGTGGGGCGCGCCCTCGACCTCGCCTCGCGCGGTGTACGCAGCTCGGCGATCCGGCTGCCGCGCACCGTTCACAACCAGGGCGACGGCGGATTCGCCGGGATGCTCACGCAGATCGCCCGCCGCACCGGAGTCGCCGGCTACCCCGGCGACGGTACGCAGCGCTGGCCCGCCGTCCACGCCCTCGACGCCGCCGTCCTGTTCAGGCTCGCCCTGGAGAAGGCCCCTGCCGGCACCGCGTGGCACGCCGTGGCCGACGAGGGCGATGCCGTACGGGACATCGCCGCGGTCGTCGGGCGGCGGCTCGGGGTCCCTGCGGATTCCGTGCCGGAGGAGAACTTCGGTCCGCTCGGGCCGATCTTCGCGACCGATCAGCCGTCGAGCAGCGCGCACACCCGCGCCGCTCTCGGCTGGCAGCCGACCCACCCGGGGCTGCTCGAGGAACTGGAGAAGATCGAGCCCTGAGCCGCTTGCCGCGGGGAGGCCGGGCCTCCCCGCGGCGCCGTCACGCCCCCGGGCCGTTGAACTCGGCGGCCACCGCGCGCAGCCCGCGCACCCCGTACTCGATGACCGGCTCCGCCTGCGGGGCGAAGCGCGGCGAGTGGTTGCCGGGGATGCCAGGGCGCGGCCGCGTCGGGTCCTCACCCTCGTAGAGCTTGGGGTCGAAGCTGCCCCACATCCAGAACACCGACGGGCAGTCGAGGGTCGTGCCGAAGATGCCGAAGTCCTCGCTGCCGGAGAGCGGGCGCGCCATGTGCTGGACGCCCTCCTCCCCGTAGACCGCCAGCAGGGCGGCGCGTGCGCGCTCGGTGGCGTCGTCGTCGTTGACGGTGAGCGGGAAGGCGTTGAGCGGCTCGAACTCCGGCTCGCGCGGCGCGCCCGCGGTCTGCGCCTCGCCACGGACGATCCGCTCGATCGCGGCGAGGACCCGCTCGCGTACCTCGGGGTCGAAGGTCCGGACGTTGACCTTGAGTTCGGCGCTGTCCGGGATGATGTTCTCCTTGTGTCCCGCCCGGAACGAGCCGACCGTCACCACGGCCGCGTCCTGGGCCGCGATCTCCCGGGACACCACCGTCTGCAAACGGGTCACCACGTGCGCGCCGAGCACGATCGGGTCGACCGTCAGCTCGGGCTGCGAGCCGTGTCCCCCGGAGCCGAACAGGCGGATGCGGAAGCTGTCCGCGGCCGACATGGTCGTGCCGGGGCGCAGCGCGACCGTGCCGGTCGGCAGCGGGCTGACGTGCTGGCCGAGGCAGACGTCCGGGCGCGGGAAGCGGTCCGCGAAGCCGTCGTCGACCATGGCCTGCGCGCCCGCCGCGATCTCCTCGCCGGGCTGGAAGACGGCGAGCAGCGTGCCGCGCCAGGTGGTGCGGTCCGCCGCGTACAGGGCGGTCGCGCCGAGCAGCGCGGTGACGTGGTGGTCGTGGCCGCAGCCGTGCATCACCGGCACCTCGTGGCCGTCGGGCCCCGTCGCGGTGTCGGTCGACGCGTAGGGCAGGCCCGTGTCCTCGGCCAGCGGCAGCCCGTCGGTGTCGGCGCGGAGCAGGACCGTGGGGCCCTCGCCGTTGGTGAGCGTGCCGACGACGCCGGTGGTGCCGACGTGCTCCATGACCTCCCAGCCCTGCGCGCGCAGCACGGTCGCGATGATCTCGGCGGTGCGGGTCTCGTGCATCGACAGCTCGGGGTGGGCGTGCAGGTCCCGGTAGAGCTCGCCCAGGGCGGGCAGCAGCTGCGGCAGCCCCTCGTCGGCGGGGGTGCCGGCGGGCAGCGTGAGCCGGGCGGGATCGACCGGGCAGGCGGGGGCGGGTGACGTGGAGGGGGTCATGCGGCAAAGCTCCTTCGCTGAGTTGGGAGGGCCGGTTGTCAGTCCCGGACGGCGGGGCCGAGTCGGGAGCGCAGGGTCTCGGAGGTCTGCGGGGCCAGCAGCGCGAGGCAGGCGGTGAGCGCCGCCCCGAGGGCGAGGACGGCGAAGGCGACGGTGAACGAGTAGGTGTCCGCGAGATATCCCATCAGCATCGGCACCAGGATGCCCGCGGACTGGCCGCCGAAGTTGATCATTCCGGAGGCCGCACCGCTCAGCCGCGTCGACAGCGTCCGCAGCGGCACCGCGAAGATCGGCGTGAAACAGAAAGTGCAGGCGGCGAAGGCGAGACACAGCAGCGTCTCGAACGCGACCAGCCCTTCGGCCTGCGTCATCGCGAGCACCGCCACACCGGCGACGGTCATGGACGGCGCGACCAGAACCGCGGGGCGGCCCTTCAGCCTGTCCGCGCACCAGCCGCTGAGAATCATGGCGATTCCGCCGAACAGCGCGGGCAGCGCCGTGAACAGGCCCGAACTCTCCAGCGAGAGCCCGCGTTCGGTCTGCAGATACGACGGCACCCAGGAATTGAGGCCCCAAGCGAGCATGCCGTAGCCGAACAGCATCCCCACGTACAGCCACATCGCCGGGGTGGCGAGCAGCGCACGCGTTCCGCCGCCGCCCCCGGCGGCCTCTGTCTGCGCGGTCGGCCGCACCGGCGGAAGCAGCAGTTGTACGAGGACGAAGGTTGCGACGCCGAGTCCCGCGACGGCGTAGAACGACATGCGCCAGCCCCACAGGGCGATGACGGGTCCCGCGATCAGCGGCGCGACGACCGCGCCGAAGGAGTTGGACGAGGAGATCCAGCCGCTCGCCGTCATCCGCTCGCGGGATCCGGTGCGTTCGGCGACGGCCTTCATCGCGGCGGCGGGGAAGACGCCCTGCCCGGCGCCGAACAGCACCCGGATCACGACGAGCGCGGCGAACGACCAGGCGGTTCCGGTCAGCGCCGTGAACACCGACCAGATCAGCATCGCCCACAGCAGGATCCGCTTGGACCCGAACCGGTCGGCGAGCAGTCCGCCGGGGATCTGGCACGCCGCGTAGGCCAGGAAGAACGCGGAGAGGACCATGCCCTGCTGGGTGCGGTCGATGCCGAACTCGGTGCCGATGTGCGGCAGGGCGAGGTTGATGACGAGCCGGTCGATGTAGTCGACGATCCAGGCCAGGAACAGCAGGCCGACGGTCGTCTTCGCGGCCCGGTCGAGCCGGACCCGGCCCTCGGTGGGCGCGGGGTGCGCGGCGGGCGCGTCGGTAGGTGAATCGGTGGCGCTCACGGCGGCTCCACGGTGTGTGTCGCGACTGGGGGTGGGCGCGCACGCCTGGCCTTGCGAACGGGTCTGCGTCCGGGCCGGCGCGCACATCCGTACGGCGGGCGTACGCCCCTGTGTCGGGGCCGCCGTACGGGCGGGTGCGAGTGGCCCCACAATGGTCGCCATGCCGTCCGCCCCCGCACCGATGCCGGAATCCATCGCCCTAGAGGCGCAGGATTCCGTCTCTCCGACTGCCGACATGTACGACGACCTCGACGAGACGGACATGGCGCTCGTCGACGCCCTGCAGACCAGCCCCCGTGCCCCGTGGTCGCGGATCGGCGCGGTCCTCGGCATCGACGCCACCACCGCAGCCCGCCGTTGGGACCGGCTGCGCGCCTCCGGCCTCGCCTGGAGCACCGCGTACGAGACGTGGGAGCGGCACGGGCGGGGGCAGCGCCTGTGCATGGCCTTCGCCGATGTGGCCGTGGCTCCCGGCAGCCTGGCCGCCGCCACGGAAGCGGCGTGCGCGGACCCGCGCGTGGCCAGCGTCGAACGCACCACCGGCGGCGGCACCACCGGCACCGACGGCGCCCTCTTCCTCACCTTGTCCTGCTCCGGTACGGCGGCCCTGACGCGCTTCGCCGACGGCCCGCTCGCCGGTCTTCCGGGCGCGCGCGACGTCCAACTCTCCGTGGTGCTGCACAGTTACCGGGAAGGCGCGGACTGGAAGGTGCACGCGCTCGACCGGGGCCAGCGCTCCCGCCTGACGTCCGCCGCGGCGGATCGGGCGGCGGCCCCGCAGCACGGCGCCGCCGACCGTGCGCTGCTCCGCGCCCTGTCCCACGACGCCCGCCGCCCCTACAGCGACCTTGCCCGGGACACCGGCACCAGCGAGGCGACGGTCCGCCGCCGGCTTGCCCGGATGCTGGCCTCGGGCCAGGTCAGAATCCGCTGCGACGTGTCCCATCTGGCGGCGGGCCGACCGGTCATCAGCACGTACCGGGTCGCCGTGCCCTCCGCCGAACTGGACGCGGCGGGGCACCTGGTGGCCGCGCTGCCCGGGGTCCGGCTGTGCATGGCGGTGACCGGGGAGGCCAATCTGCTGGTGTCGACCTGGGCGCGCTCGCTGAGCGATGCCGCCGGGTTCGAGGTCCGCCTCGGCTCCCGGCTCGCCGGTGCCCGAATCCTGCGCCGTGATGTCACCCTGCTGACCGCCAAGCGGATGGGGCGCCTGTTGGACGATGAAGGGCGCGCCCGGGGGCACATCCCGGTGGACCATCACGCCTGAGTGACACACCATCAGCCGTTCAGCCCATCAGCCGTGGAGCCCGTCCGACGGTCGCCCGTCATCCACTCGTCCGTCAGCCGCTCGCCGTCAACTCCCCGGAATCAGAACGGCCTTCAGCACCTTTCCCTCCCTCTGCTCCGCCACCGCCCGGTCGAACTCCCCCAGCCCGTACGTCGTCACCAGCTCGTCCAGCGGCAGCCGCCCCTTCTCGTAGCGCCCGATCAACTCCGGTACGAGCTGCGCCGGTTCCGCGTCCCCCTCGACGCAGCCCCGGAGTTGGAGCCCGCGCAGCATCAGGTCCCGCACGTCGATCTCGGCCGTCGCGGGCCCGAGGCCGACCACGGCGAGCGTGCCGCGTGGCTGGAGCAGCGACAGGGCGCGGGTCAAGAGCTCCGGACGGCCGGTGGTGTCGAGGACGTGGGTCACCGAGGGGAGCGGGTCGTCCAGTGAGGGCACCGCCAACGCGCCGTACCGGCTTGCCAGTTCGCGGCGCGCGGCCACCGGCTCCGCGACCACGGCCTCCGCCCCCTCGGACAGCGCGGTCAGCACGGCCGCGCTGCCGACCGCGCCCGCCCCGACCACCAGGATCCGGTCGCCGGGCCCCGGCCGCAGGACGTTGAGGACCGCGCCCGCGCCGGTCAGGAATCCGCAGCCCAGCGGGGCGGCGACCCACGGCGGTACGTCGCCGACCGGCACGCAGGAACGGGCGTCGACGAGCGCGGCCGTGGCGAAGGACGACTGGCCGAAGAAGGAGCCGAAGACCGGGACACCGTCCACGCGGATCGTCGGTGTTCCGTCCGCGCGCCGTCCCGAGTTGTTGAGGGTGGTCGCGAGGTCGCAGTAGGCCGGGTGTCCTGACCGACACTGGCCGCAGCGGCCACAGTGCGCGAACGACAGCACGACCCGGTCCCCCACCTCCAGGCCGGCGACCCCCGACCCGAGGCGCTCCACGACACCGCAGCCCTCGTGGCCGAGCACCGCCGGGCGGTCGCCGAGCGCCTTCCGGGTGGCGAGGTCGGTGTGACAGAGGCCGACCGCCTCGATCCCGACGAGTACCTCGTGCGGACGTGGGCCGTCGAGTTCGGCCTCGACGAGTGCGCTGGGCGCGGCGCCGCGCGAGAGCAGTACCGAGACCTTCATGTGCGGTCCGGGGCTTCGCGTTCCAGGTCGGGGGTTTCGCGTTCCAGGTCCGGGGTTTCGCGTTCCAGGCCGAAGTAGAAGTGCCGGCCGTCCACGAGCACGACGCCGGGCTTGCCGTTCGTCACGCCCATGAGCGTGGTGTCGTCGACCCGCTTGAAGTGGTCGAACACGGGCATCCCGTCGTACACCATCGTGGCGGTCACCTCGCCGCGGAACTCGATGTTCCACAGGCTGGCCTCGCCGCGGCCCGCCTTGGTGTCGGAGTAGAGGCTGCCGTCCTCGGCGCGGCAGATCAGTGGCTTCGCGTCGTCGAGCGCGTCGAACCGCTTGCCGTGCCAGCGGCTCGCGGCCAGCACCTTCTCGATGGGATGGCCGGTCAGGAAGGCGAATCCGCGCCAGGGGCCGATCAGCGAGGCCGCATCGACCGTCTCCAAGTCGGCCCACAGGGCGTCGAGTTCGGCCGGGTCAACCAGGCCCTCCACCGCGCGCAGGGCCTTCCATCGTTCGTTCACGCCGCTCATCGGACCCCCAGCCTGCGCAGCAGGGCCAGTTGGCCGTTCGTACGGCGGATGAAAGATGTCACCGAGCTCTCCTCCGGTTTTGTCGGACCGAGAGGGAGGAACCGCTGCGTGGCGATCGTCTGGCTCTCGGTGTACTTGCGGATCCCCTCGGCCCCGTGGCGCCTGCCGAGTCCGCTGTCGCCCATGCCGCCCATCCCCGCCTCGATGCTGCCGGCGGCCGCGGCGGCGCCGTCGTTGATGTTGACCGAGCCGGACCGGATCCGGCGTGCGAGGCGGGCGGCCTCGCGGGAGTCCTTCGACCAGATCGACGCCGAGAGGCCGTAGCTGCCCTGGTTGGCCAGGTCGACGGCCTCGTTGTCGGTCTCGTAGGGGTGGAGCGAGACGACCGGGCCGAAGGTCTCCTCGCCGCACACCGCCATCTCCGGTGTGACACCTTCGAGGATGGTGGGTTCGTAGAAGAGCGGGCCGATGTCGGGCCGGGCCTTGCCGCCCGCGAGCACCGTCGCCCCCTGGCTCACCGCCTCGTCGACATGGGACTCGACGGCCGTGAGCTGCGCCTTCGACGTGAGGGAGCCGATGTCCGCCGAGTAGTCGTAGGGCCGGCCGAGGCGCAACGCCCGTGTCGCGCGGACGAGTTCGTCGCGGAAGGTGTCGTAGATCTTCTCGTGTACGTAGACGCGCTCGATGTGGATGCACATCTGCCCGGTGTTGGCGAAGGCGGCCGCCACCGTGCCGGCCGCGGCCGCCGTGACGTCGGCGTCCGCGCGCACGATCAGCGGGTTCTTGCCGCCGAGTTCGAGGGAGGCGCCGACCAGGCGGCGCGTGGCGCGTTCGCCGACGGCGCGTCCGGTGGCGGTCGACCCGGTGAAGCAGACGTAGTCGGCGGCGTCGACGAGGGCCGTGCCGACCACGGAGCCGGGGCCGGTCACGATCTGCCACAGGTCGGCGGGCAGCCCGGCCTCCGCCATCAGGGCCCGCGTCCACAGCAGGGTCAGCGCGGTCTGTGAATCCGCCTTGGACACCACGGCGTTGCCGGCGAGGAGGGCGGGCAGCACGTCGCCGACACCGAGGTAGAGGGGGTAGTTCCAGGGCGAGATGATGCCGACGACCCCCTTCGGCACCCGCACCTCCTGGACCCTCGTCGCGCCGGGGATCATCCCGCGTACGCGCCGGGTCGCCAGGTAGTGCCGGGCGCGCCGCGCGTAGTGCCGGGCGATCGTCGCGACCTGGGCCACCTCCATCCACGCGTGGTAGCGCGCCTTGCCCGTCTCCCACTGGATCAGGTCGAGCGCCTGGTCCTGCCGCTTCAACAGCAGGTCGTGGAAGGCGAGTACGAGGTCGGCGCGGCGCTTCGCCGGTGTACCCACCCACGCCGTCTGGGCGGCGCGGGCGCCCGCCACCGCCTGCGCCACATCCTCCGGGGTGCAGGTGGGAACGGCCGCGATCGGCGAGAGGTCGAACGGCGCCAGCGCGGCCAGCGGTTCGGGGGCCTCGGCCTCGTCGCGTTTCGCGTCGCGGCGCACCCCGCCGCACCATCGCGCGATCGCCTCGTCCGTCACCCACGCGGGGCGGGCCTGGTCCGTGCTCATGCGGGCTCCTCGCTCGTACGGGACCGCTGCTCCGGTTCGCACCGGTCACTTCGATGCCCTGTCGGCACTCTTGCCGACTCTCTTGTCGATGACTGCGCGCCTCGCTATGTTAATCAGAAATCACATCCTGGAACAAGATTTGAAGCGTGGCGGAGAACCCCAACGCCCAGCACATCCGGGCTTGTTGAACCGCCTGGCCAACCAGGGAAGCGAGTAAGTCAATGACAAATCTGAGCCGCAGAAACATCCTGTCGCTCGGTGCCGCGCTGGGACTCGTGGGCGCGACGGGTACGGCCACCAACGCATGGGCCTGGTCGCCGACGGGCTCGGTCGCGGGCGCCGGAGCGGGCACCGACCCCGAGTACGTGTGGGACGACGAGATCGACCCGCTGATGGCCAAGATCATCACCAGCGGTCAGGTCCCGGCCGTCAACAAGGCGATGGGGCCGTGGGTGAACAACAGCGACCCGCTGCCCAGCGGCCTGCCGTCCGAACTCCACACGTATCTGCAGGGTGTCAACAAGCTGCCGTCCTGGGCGGATCCGAAGAAGCTCGCCCGCGCCGCCGACTTCAACCGGCGCAAGGACACCTACCTCTTCCTGCTCTACGGCCTCGGCAGCGGGATCATGAGCACCGTGATCCCGCGCGAGGCGAAGAGCGTGTACTGGTCCGCCGGCGGCGCCGACATGCAGGATCGCGCGGCCAAAACATTCACGTTCGGCTACGACCTGGCCCAACTGAAGGGCTTCGAGCCCGAGGGCCAGTTCGTCGTCACCGCCAACAAGACGCGCCTGGTGCACGCCGCGGTGCGGCACATGCTGCCGCAGTCCCCGCACTGGTCGGCGGTCGCGGACCAGAAGATCCCGATCAGCAACGCCGACATCCTGGTCACCTTCCACAGCCTCGGCACGTTCGTGCGCAGGAAGCTGCTCGACTGGAAGGTGCCGTTCTCCGCCGAGGACCAGGACGCCTTCCTGCACAGCTGGCAGGTCGCCCTGCACCTGCTCGGCGTGCGCACGGAGTACATCCCCAAGTCGTGGGACGAGGCGGACAAGCAGTCGGCGCAGGTGCTCACGCCGATCCTCTCCCCCACCACCGAGGGCATCGAACTGGCCGAGGATCTACTGGGGTTGACCGCACAGGTCGACCTCGGCGTCACGCGCGGATTCCTCAACGAGTTCGTGCGCTACGTCCTCAGCAACGAGATCGGCGACTGGCTGGGGCTCAAACGCGACTACGCATCGGCGACCCTGATCCGCACCGTGTGGCCGGCCTTCATCCTCTTCCGTGAGGGACTGAACCCCATCGCGCCCAGCGCGTTCTACATGTTCGACCAGTTCATCCGCGCGCTGGCCATGGCGTTCCTGAACAAGGGCGCATCGGGGCAGACCACACCCATCGTGATCCCGACGCACAACCGGCAGGACTGACACCCCTCCCCCACGCGGGCGTTGGGGCTCCCCGCTCAGAGCCCCAGCGCCCGCACCACAAGTCCCGCCACCGTGGCGCGGTGCTCGGGGCTGTCCCGCCACCGCATGCTCCGCCCGGCCTCGACCACGACGCCGAACCCGGCGTGCACCAGGACGCGGGCCTGACGCGGGTCGAGCTCGGGGCGCGCCGCCCTCAACTGCTGTTCCCATACGGCGATGTGCTCGCGCTGCGCCAGTATCGAGGGGCGCCGCAGCTCGTCCGGCAGGCCGATGAACTCCGCCTCCGCGACGCTCGTCAGCGCGGTGTGCTCGAAGCTGTACGCCACGTACGTGGCCGCCAGCGCCGCCACCGCCTCGTGCGGGTCGGCCGTCCCCTCCAGGCTCTGGTCCACCGCCTGGGCGAGCAGTCCCGCCGCTTGCAGGCAGGCCGCCGCGAGGATGTCGACCTTGCCCGGGTAGTGGCGGTAGAGCGCGGACGGGGCCAGGCCCACCGCCTCCGCGATCTGGCCGTTCGTGACGTTGGCGAACCCGTCCCGCGCGAACAGCGGGACGGCGGCCGCGAGGATCTCCGCGCGCCGTGAGCGCGCCACGGGGAGCGCCGGCAGTTCGATGGCCCGCTCGCTCCCCTTGGCTGCCGGGGCGGGGTCCGGGTCCTGCTCGACCAGCCGCAGGGCGCACGTCAACAGCAGTTCCTCGGCCCGGCGTTGGGCGATGGACGTGTGGTGCATCGTGATCGAGCCGATCGCGCCGAGCGCCGCCACGACACGCAACTCCACGCGCCCGCCCGGATGTTCCCTGCGCACCGCCTCGGTCACCCGCCCGACGACGCGCGCGAACTTGCCCCGGAGCAGCCCCCGGTCCTCGCGGTTGAGGTACCGGGCCTCCCACCGGTACACGCCACCCTCCGCGCGGCGCTTCACGGTGATCCGGACGAGGGCCCTGAGCAGCTCCGCCGTGTCCGCCTCGGGCGGCAGCTCGTCGAGCGTGGCGACGAGCCCGTCCACCATGGCGTGCGCGCACTCGGAGAACAGCGCGTACTTGTTCGGGAAGTGCCGGTACAGCGCCGCCGCGGTGATGCCCACTCCGGCGGCGATGTCCTCCATGGACGTCGCGTGATACCCGCGTTCGCTGAAGAGTCGCCCGGCCGCCTCGACGATCAGCTGCCTGCGGTTGCGGGGACGAGTGGCCGGCATCGGCTCCGCGGTCATGACCGGGCTGACGAGTGCGGGGACAGAGACAGGAGCGGGGCCATGCGGGCCAGTCAATCACACGCCGGGACACGCGCCATGGCGTGCGCGGACCTCCTTGCGGACGAGCGTGTACACGATCTCGCGTCAACTCTTGGTCATGATTTTCGGGGGACTGCTGTTCGCGTGGAGTGTGCCGCTTAGCATCGGGCCGTCCCGCACCGTACGACCCCCTTGGGAGGCCCGGATGTCGAGGCCCGGCGACGGGTGGCGGCGCAGACAACGGTGGCTGTTCACCGGGGCACTTGTCGTGCTGCTGTGCCTGCTGGTGGCCAATGTCATCGCGCTCACCCAGGGTGACCACGACCGCGGCGATTCCTCCGGCGGCCCGCCGCGCACGCTGGTCGAGGTGTCCGGGAGCCACTGCGGCAAGGGCTGGGACGAGCCCGCGCCCGGCGTACAGGTCTTCGCGCTGCACAACACCTCCGCCGCCTCCGCCGAGGTGTTCCTGGAGAATCCGCGCAGCCACGTCATGTACGGCGAGGTGGAGGACATCGGTCCCGGCACGACACGGGAGTTGACGGTGCGGCTCGGCAGGGGCGCGTACGCGTTCAAGTGTCTTCCCGAGGACGCCGACGCCGTCACCGGTCCCACGGTCCGCATCCGCGAGGGCCGTTCGGGGCCCGCCGCCGCTCCGGTCACCACGCACGACCTGATCCCGCCGTCGATCGCCTACCAGAAGTGGGTCGGCGACGGGCTCGACAAGGTGGTCCGCCTTACGGGAACGCTCCGCGACGCCGTCGACGAGGGCGACCTCGGCGCGGCCCGCACCGCATGGCTGCCCGCCCACCTCCAGTACGAGCGGATGGGCGCGGCCTACGACGCGTTCGGCGACGCCGACGGGCGGATCAACGGCACGGACGCCGGGCTGCCGGACGGCGCCCACGACAAGGACTTCACCGGCTTCCACCGCGTCGAGTACGGGCTGTGGCACGGCCAGTCGGCACACGAACTGCGGTCCCCTGCGGCCGCGTTGCTGAAGGCGGTCACCGCGCTGCGCGAGGACTGGGCGCAGGCCCGGATGGACCCGGCACAACTGGGCCTGCGGGCGCACGAGATTCTGGAGAACACGGTGCAGTTCGAGCTGACGGGGCGTACGGACTTCGGCAGCGGCAGCAATCTCGCCACGGCCCGCGCCAACGTGGACGGCACCCGCGAGGTCCTCTCCCGCCTGCACCCGATCCTGACCCGGCGCTACGCCCACCTCCCGTCCCTGGAACGGGACTTGAAGCAGGCCGGGCAGACCCTCGACGGGCTGCGCCACGACGACCACTGGCCACCACTGGAGGAGCTGAGCCGGGTGCGGCGCGAGCGCGTCGACGCCCGGTTCGGGGACCTCGTCGAGCGCCTCGCCTCGGTGGCGACGCTGTGCGATCCGCGGAGGACGGTGTGAGCGGGGCGGGCGGTGTCGGGCGGCGCGGACTGCTGCGGGGTGCCGCACTCGCCGGGGTCGGGCTCACCGCGGGTGGTGCCGCAGCCCCGGTCGGAGGGCCGGTCGACATCCCGGCCACACCCGTCGCCGCGTTCCACGGCGCCCGGCAGGCCTCCGTCGTCGCGGCGCAGCGCCGGGCGACCGCGTTCGTCTCCCTCGATGTCACCGCCGACGGGCGGGCCGAACTCGCGGACGCGCTGCGGGCGTTGACCGACCGCTGCCGCTTCCTCGCCTCGGGCGGGACACCGGAGCCCGCCGGAATCACCGCGCCGCCGGCCGACTCGGGGGTGCTCGGCGAGCGGCTGCCGGGCGGGGCGCTCGCGGTGACCGTGGGCGTCGGGGAGTCGCTGTTCGACGAGCGGTTCGGGCTCGGCCGGCGCAGGCCGCACCGGCTCACCGCGATGCCCGCCTTCCCCGACGACGACCTCCGCCCCGACTGGTGTCACGGCGATCTGAGCCTGCAACTGCACGCCGACGACCGGGACACGGTGCTGCACGCGCTGCGCGACATCACCCGGCACACACGCGGTGCGCTGCAGGTGCGCTGGCGCATGGACGGCTTCACCAGCCCGCCGCGCCCCTCGGGGACGCCGCGCAATCTGCTGGGGTTCAAGGACGGCACCGCCAACCCGGACACCGCCGACGCCCGCGCGATGGACCGCCTGGTGTGGGTCGGCAAGGACAGCGGTGAGCCGGAGTGGGCCGTCGGAGGCAGCTACCAAGTGGTCCGGCTGATACGGATGTTGGTGGAGTTCTGGGACCGCGTCTCGCTCAGCGAGCAGGAGCGGATGTTCGGGCGTTCCCGCGCGTCGGGCGCGCCACTGGACGGTGACGCGGAGCACGACACCCCGAAGTTCGTCGACGACCCCAAGGGCGACGTCATCCCGCTGGACGCCCACATCCGGCTCGCCAACCCCCGCACCCCGAACACCGCGGGCCAGCGGATCCTGCGCCGCGCCTACAACTACGACCGGGGCACGGACGCCAACGGCAACCTCGACATGGGCCTGCTGTTCTCCTGCTACCAGCAGGATCCGCGGCGGCAGTTCGAGACCGTGCAGAAGCGGCTCGCGGGCGAACCGCTCACCGACTACATCTCCCCGTTCGGCGGCGGCTATTTCTTCGCGCTGCCGGGCGTGCGCGACGCCGACGACTGGTACGGCCGAGCCCTGCTGTCCTGAGGCAACTCCCAAGCGGACCTCACCGCTACGGAAAGCTTGCGCTCACAAGCGGTCAACAGGTGGTCAAGATCTGCCCGTTGATATAGATGCAGGGTTCACTCAAGTGCCACCGTACATGCGCATGCACGCCGTCGACGTGGGTCGGAGGACGCACATCCATGGACAGCAAGGCACGTAGATCCGGGTCGGTGACCGGCGGATCGGTGACCGGGAGATCAGTGGTGCGAGGCCTGGGCGCGCTGGCGGGAGCCGCCGCGCTCACCGTGCTCGGCGGGGCCTCCCCCACGTGGGCGGCCGCACCCGCGGGGCACGCCTCCGGCACCGCCACTCCCATCAAGCACGTGGTCGTGCTCTTCGACGAGAACAACTCCTTCGACCACTACTTCGCGACGTATCCGAAGGCCGCGAACACCGACGGCACGAAGTTCACGCCGGCCAAGGGCACGCCGAAGAACATCGACACCCTCGCGCACGCGGGCCTGCTGAAGCAGAACCCCAACCAGTACACCCCCAAGCGGCTGACCCCGGACCACGCGGTGACCTGCGACCAGAACCATTCCTACGGTCCCGAGCAGTACGCGTACAACGGCGGCAAGGCCGACAAGTTCGTGCAGAACACCGAGGTCGACAAGTGCAGCGGCGGCCTGTTCGGCGAACCGGGCCTGGCGATGGACTACTTCGACGGCAACACCGTCACCGCGCTGTGGAACTACGCCCAGCACTACTCCCTGAGCGACCGCTCCTACGGGTCGAACTACGGCCCGTCGACGCCCGGAGCCATCAACCTGGCCTCCGGGAACACGCACGGGGTCATCTCCACCGACCCGGCCTCCAGCACCGAGAACCCCAAGCAGACCGATACGCCCGACAAAACCGCGGTCCAGTCGCCGGACGCGCACGGCGTCGGCACGATGATCAATGACCCGGACCCGTCGTTCGACGACTGTTCCGACAAGAACCACACCGCGGCCAGTGCGCTCGCCACTATGCAGGGCAGGAACATCGGTGACCTGCTCAACACCCGCAAGGTGTCCTGGGGTTGGTTCCAGGGCGGCTTCCGGCCGAGCTCCGCGTGGAACGGCGAGGACGGCTCGTACGCCAAGTGCGAGGACGCGCACGCCAATGTCGGCGGTGCGTCGACCCTCGACTACAGCCCGCACCACAACCCGTTCGCCTACTACAAGACGACGGCGAACCCGCACCACCTGGCGCCCACGAGCGTCGCGGAGATCGGCCACGCGGGCCGCGCCAACCACAATTACGACCTGACCGATTTCGCTGCCGCCGCGAAGGCGGGCCACCTCCCGGCCGTCAGCATGGTCAAGGCCAGCGCGTACCAGGACGGGCACGCCGGCTACTCCGACCCGGTCGACGAGCAGCACTTCCTGGTGAACCAGATCAACGCGGTGCAGAGCTCGCCGCAGTGGAAGTCGACCGCGATCGTCGTCGCGTACGACGACTCGGACGGCTGGTACGACCACGCCTACATCCCGCCGCGCAACGGTTCGAAGGACACCACGGTCGGCTCCAACGGCAAGGCCGCCGACTCCCCCGCCTGCCAGAACGGCCCGGCGGCGGCCGGGGGTTACCAGGACCGCTGCGGCCCCGGCACCCGGCAGCCGCTGCTCGTGATCTCCCCGTACAGCAAGGTCAACAAGGTCGACCACACCATGACCGACCAGGCGTCCATCATCCGCTTCATCGAGGACAACTGGCACACAGGACGGATCGGCGACCACTCCTTCGACGCCACCGCGGGTCCGCTGTCCGGGATGTTCGACTTCAAGCACCCCAACAACAGACAGCTGCTGTTGAACACGGACGGCTCGGTGAAGTCCGAGGGCGCCCTGCACGCCGTCGCCCCGGTCACGACACACATCACGCCGGGCCCGCCGATGGAGAACACGGCCGCGACGACCGACGACTTCCCGGTGCTCCCGGTGAGCCTCGGTGTGGCCGCGCTGCTCGCCACCGGCGCCACCGGCACGTACCTCACCCTGCGACGCAGGCAGCGCACCGCCGCCTGACGGCGCGCCCCCAGACTGCCCGGCACGGCCCAGCGCCCCCTGGACCGTGCCGGGCGGGTTCCGTACTTCCGCATCATTCGGCGGCGTCCGCCGCCTTCGCACGGTGAAGCTCGGCTATCAGCTCCTCCAGCGAGTGGTCGTCATCGTCGGCCCCGTGGGTCTCGGCGGTGCGGGCGAACATGGCCTGCTCGTACGCGGTCAGCGCGGCTTCCACGTCGCCGGGGTGTGCGGCGATCGCCTGCCCCAGCTCGGCTCCGTCCACCATGGCCAGATTGGCGCCCTCGCCGTTCGGGGGCGCGAGGTGCGCCGCGTCGCCCAGCAGAGTGATACCCGGCACCCGCTCCCACCGATGGTCGGTCGGCAGCGTGTACAGGCGGCGCAGGGTCGGTGCGTCGTCGGCCTCGGTGATCAGCGCGGTGAGCTCGGGCGCCCAGCCGTGGAACTCCTCCGCGATGCGCTCGGTGACGGCGGCGTCGGTGAAGTCGATGGCGTCGAACCACTCCAGCGGCTCTTCGAGACCCACGTAGGCGTGCAGGGTGCCGCCCCGCTCGCGGTGCGCGAAGAGCTCCCGGCCCGGCTTCATCGAGATCATCATCCCGCCGCCGACCGACTTCGCCGTGGCCGGGTACCGGGTGTCGGACTCGTACAGGTAGGTCTCGACGACCGACTTGCCGGAGTACGCGGGTGTGGCCGCGGAGAGCAGTGGTCGGACCCGGGACCAGGCGCCGTCCGCGCCGACCAGCAGGTCGGTGACGACGGTGGATTCGTCGGCGAAGGTCACCTCGTGGCGTCCTTCGCCGAGGCTGCGGGCGCCGCTGACCTTGTGGCCCCAGTGGACGGTGCCGGCCGGGAGGGAGTCCAGCAGGATCTGTCGCAGTTCGCCGCGGTAGACCTCCGGGCGGCCGCCCGTGCCGTCGTCGTCCTTCTCGAACAGCACGGTGCCGTCCGGTTCGAGGATCCGCATGGCCTCGTGGCCCTCCAGGACGAGCGCGCGGAACTCGTCCATCAGGTCGGCCGCTTCGACGGCGAGCTGGCCGTTGTAGTCGTGGATGTCGAGCAGCCCGCCTTGCGCACGTGCGGTCGGCGAGGACTCGGCCTCGTAGACGGTGGCGGGTATGCCGTGGAGGTGCAGGACGCGGGCGAGGGTGAGCCCGCCGAGACCGGCTCCGATGATCGTGACGTGCTTGCTGTCCGTGGCCATGGGTGGGGTCCTTCCGGATCGTACGTGGGCCGCGAGGCGTGGTGCCCGCGGCCGGCGCCGTTGTCCCACGGCGCCTGCAGCCACCAATCTCCCTGCGGCCCACGACAGATCACCTACAGACCACCGACCGCCGCCGACAACTCACCGACAGCGGCCCCACACACGCCGGAACCCGCCGGGCGGATCCGTCAGCGCAGCACCTCGAACGCCCAGTAGTCCGCGGGCCCTTCGGCCGTGTACGGCACGTCGCGCCGCCGCTCGACGACCTTCAGGGCGCCGTCGTCCGCCTGCCGCTGCACGTAGTCGACGAAGTCCGAGCCGGCCAGGTACTTCGAGAAGGTGCTCATCAGGACGAGGCCGCCGGGCTTGGTGACGCGCAGCAGCCCCTGCACCCCGGTCGGCGGCACGTGCCCCAGCGTGAAGACACCGCAGCAGACGGCCACGTCGTAGCTGTCGTCCGCGTACTCCACCAGGCCCCGGTTCATGTCCACGCCTGCGGTGAGCGAGCGGTAGATGCCGGTCTTGCGGGCCTCGGCGACCATGTTCTCGCTGAGGTCGAAGCCGTCGATCACGGTGACGCCGCGCCGCGCGAGCACGCTCCCGACGAGGCCCGTTCCGCAGCCCGCGTCGAGGACCACGGACCCGGCCCCGATCGCACCCGGATGGTCGCCCGCCATCGCGTCGAACAGCTCGCCGATCTCGTGGGGGCCCCGGTAGTCGGTGGTGCGCAGGTCCTCGTCGTACGAGGCCGCCCACTCTCCGTAGTACGAGTCGATGCGGTCGGGAACACCCTCGAGACCGTGCGCCTTCTTGATCCGGTCCTGGCTCTCTGACACCCAAGTCTCCCTTGTCGTCGGACGGTTCACGCCCCCGGCGGGCCCGCTTCGACCCGCCCAGGGGTGACCGTCACGCCGCTACCCGGAAAGACCGGATCCGAACATGACCGGGGTGTCGACCCACCGGTTACAGCCAGTGGGTGGCGGTGGTGAAGCGCGCGAGGGTCTCCGGCAGCGGGTCGATGCCGATTCCGGGGCCCGAAGGCACCGACAGGCAGCCGTCCTTGTCGAGCACGAACGGCTCGGTGATGTCCTCCGCGTAGTACCGGCTGGAGGCCGAGGTGTCGCCGGGCAGGGTGAAGCCGGGCAGCGCGGCGAGCGCCAGGTTGGGGGCCCGGCCGATGCCCGTCTCCAGCATGCCGCCGCACCACACCGGCACACCGTTGGCGACCGCCACGTCGTGGATGCGGCGGGCCTCCAGGTAGCCGCCGACACGGGCCGGCTTGACGTTGATGACCCGGCAGGCCTCCATGGCGATGGCCGTGGCGGCGTCCCGCGCGCTGTGGATCGACTCGTCCAGGCACACCGGGGTCGCGATGCGCTGCTGGAGCCGGGCGTGGGCGCGCAGATCGTTCTCGGTGAGCGGCTCCTCGATGAGCAGCAGCCCGAACTCGTCCAGTTTCCGCAGGTGTTCGGCGTCGGCGAGGGTGTACGCGGTGTTGGCGTCCACCTGCAGCGGCAGCGCGTCGCCGAAGCGCTCGCGCACCGCGCGCAGCGGCTCCAGGTCCCAGCCGGGCTCGATCTTCAGCTTGATGCGGACATAGCCCTCGGCCAGATACTCCTCGACGTCGTCGAGGAGTTCAGGGATGGAGTTCTTGATGCCGACGGAGACACCCGCGGGCACCTTCTGCCCGGTGGCCGAGCCGAGGTACGTGGCCAACGGCATGTTGTGGGCCCGCAGTTCGGCGTCGAGCAGTGCCGTCTCGAGGGCGGCCTTCGCCAGCTCGTTGCCCTTGACCGGTTCCATCGCGGCCCCGGCGGCCGCCGCCCGCGGCTCGGGGAGCGCCTTGACGCGCGGCAGCAGGAAGTCCCGGATGACGATCTCGGCGCCCGCGATGAACTCGGAGCAGTACAGCGGGTCGGGGTCGCCTGCGAACTCCGACCAGCCCTCCGCCTCGTCGGTCACCACGTGCAGCAGGAAGGCGTCCTTGCTGTCGACGCTGCTGAACGAGGTGCGGAACGGCTTGACCAGCGGAATCGCGATGTGCAGCAGCTCTACGCGTTCGATCTTCATGCCTGGTCCTCCCGGGCGGTGAGAGCAGAGGGGTGGGTGAGCAGGTACCAGCCGTCGCGGGACATCGCGGTCGCCCGCAGCCCCTCCGCGTACGCCGAGGTGAAGACCTCGCGCACGGCGTGCCGCCAGCGCAGCGCGGTGTCCGGGTCGCTGGCGCGCAGAGCGACGATGTCCTCCGGGACACGGCACCATAGGCGGTTCGCGTCGCGGGCGGCGAGCGGGCCGCCGTCCGGGGCCTTGGCGAGCACGGCGGCCTCGGCGCGGCCATCGGCCGGGTCGTCGGCCCCCGGGGCGTCGGCCGTCAGGTCCCACAGGGCGGTGAGGCGGTCGGTCTCGTCGCCGTTGTTGATGCCGTCGTCCATCGGCCCGTAGAAGTCGACCTGGTACTCGCTGGCGACCGCGCCCAGCTTCACCAGGTTGAAGCGGGCGTTCCTGGCGACGAGCGGGTCGAAGGTCCAGCGCATGGTGCGGGCGCCGCGTTCGAGCGCCCAGGTGCGCTGGGCCTGCTTCACGAGGTAGCCGGTGCCGCGGTCGGAGGTGGCGGCCGCGGCGGCCAGCGAGTAGATGTCACGCTCGGCCGGCGGTCCGAACACCGCGACCGAGGCGCCGACCACGGCGCCGCCCGACCGGGCCGCGTGCACGGCGCCGCCCGCGTGGGCGACGCTGTGCAGCACATCGGTGTGGAAGGGCGGGGCGTCGCGGGGCATCTGCCACACATCGGCGAGGAAGTCGGCCACCGCCCGCAGTCCCGCCACGTCGTCGACGGTCGAGGTCGTCAGATCGTTCATGGCCACGAGTCTCGGGGCGGACGGCAGGCAGGTCCTTGTGGTGGTGGCCAATCATCGGCGTCTAGCCTGTTGCGATCGGACAATCCCCCGGCTGCCGCCTTCGACGAAAGGTTCACCCATGGACACCTGCACGCTGGGAAACCTCCTCGACGCGCTCGGCGGCTCCACGCTGCGCCTGCTCAGCGCCCCGCACGGCCGCACCGTCCCGGTCACCGAGGTGCTGCTGCACGACCCGCACACCCCGCTGCCGGAGCGGGCGCCGGGCGCGCTGCTCCTCGCCGTCGGCGTGCGCGCGGGCGAGGCGGGGCCGCTGGTGCGCGACGCCGGGCGGGCCGGGATGGCGGGCGTCGTGGTGCGCGGCGACGGGTCTGACGCGGTGCCGGACGCCGAGGCGGCGGGTGCCGCGCTGCTCGGGACGGACCGGGACGCCGCCTGGCACCAGGTGTTCCAGCTGCTGTCGTCCGTCGTCGGCGCGCACGGCACGCGCACGGCGCCGCTGGGCGAGGACGCGCTGCCCGGTGATCTGTTCGCGCTGGCCAACGCCGTCGCGGCGGCCGTCGGCGGGGCGATCGCCGTGGAGGACCTCGGCCGCCAGATCCTCGCGTACTCGACCGTCCCCGGCCAGCCCGTCGACGAGACCAGGCGGCAGGGCATCCTCGGCCGCCAGGTCCCCGGCAGCCCGGAGAACGACGAGGACTACCGCCGCCTGTACGCAGCCGAGGGCCCGCTGAAGATTCCCGGGGTGACCGCCGACGAGCTGCCCCGCCTGGCCACCACGGTGCGCGCCGGGGGCGAGCTGCTCGGCTCGATCTGGGCGGTGGACACGGGGAGCCTGGCCGCCGACGCCGGGGACGCGCTGCGCCAGGGCGCCTCGGCCGCCGCGATGCTGCTGCTGCGGGCGCGGGCCGCCGACGAGCTGGCCCGGCATCTGAGCAGCGACCTGCTGCGCCGCCTGCTCGACGGCTCCATCGAACCGGCCGCGGCCGCGCACCGCCTGGGCCTCGCGCCGGACGCCCCGGTGCGGGTCGCGGCGTTCGCGCTCGCCGGGGCGGCGACCGCGCAGGACGGCGGTCAGGCGGCGCTGCGCCTGCTCGACCTCGTACGGCTCCAGTGCCAGACCCGGTACGGGCAGCACGCCTGCGTCCTGCTCGACGGTGTGGTGTATGCGCTACTGCCGGTGGTCGGGGCCGCCGATCACGCGGCCGAGCGGCATCTGCGGATCGCCGAGGACATCGTGCGGCGCGCGGAGGAGGCGCTGCGGATCTCCGTGCGGGCCGGGCTCGGGCACGCGGTGCCTGGTGTCGCCGGGGTCCGGGACTCGCGCGACGACGCCGATCTGGTGCTGCGGGTGCTGGGGGCCGGGCAGGTGGCGGACGCCGGGCAGGTGCGGGCACAGACCTCGCTGCTCGTGCTCGGCGAGTTCCTGGCCGACCGCAGGGACCAGGCGGCCGGGCCCTGGCGGGACGTTCTCGCGCACGACGCCGAGCACGGCACCGAGTACGCCCGTACGCTCATCTGCTGGCTGGACGCGGGCTGCGACGCCGGACGGGCGGCGGAGAAGCTGGTCGTGCACCCCAACACCTGCCGCTACCGGCTGCGCAAGGTGCAGCGGCAGCTCGGCATCGACCTCGACGATCCGGACCAACGTCTGGTGCTGTGGGTGCAGTTGCGGACGCTGGCGGGGCTACGCGGCTGAATCCTGGGACAGGAGCCACCCGCGCAGCCGCTCCTCGCACTCCCGCAGCTCCGCCATCGACACGAACTCCCCCGGGGTGTGAGCCAGTTGAGGGTCGCCGGGCCCGCAGTTCAGCCCCGGTACGCCGAGCGACGCGAAGCGTGCCACGTCGGTCCAGCCGAGCTTCGGGCGCGGTTCGACTCCCAGGGCCTTGACGAGTCCGGCCGTCATGGCCCTGTCGAGCCCCGGCAGCGCGCCCGGCTCCACCTCCGTGACGCGCACCTCGTACTCCGGGAAGAGCCCGCGCACGTACGCCTCCGCCTCCTCGGGCGAACGGCTGGGCGCGAAGCGGAGGTTGACGGTGACCACGCACTCGTCGGGCACGACGTTCGACGACACCCCGGCGCGCACGGCGACGGCGTTGAGGCCCTCGCGGTACTCCAGGCCGTCGATGGTGATCCGCTCCGGGACGTGCGCGTGCAGCCGGGTGAGGACCTCACCGGCGAGGTGTGCGGCGTTGCTGCCCATCCAGGCGCGCGCGGTGTGCGCCCGCCGCCCCGGCACGACGATGTCGGCGAGGAGGAAGCCCTGGCAGCCCGCCTCCACTCCGCCGCCGGAAGGTTCGAGAAGCAACGCGAGGTCGCCGTCCAGGAGTTGGGGCCTGTGCGCGGCGATCACGGCGAGGCCGTTGCGGTCGCCGGCGATCTCCTCGCACTCGTAGAAGGCGAAGGTCACATCGCGGGTCAGCGATCCGCGCGCCTCCGCCGCAGCGGCGGCCAGCTTCAGCGCGACCGCCACGCCGCCCTTCATGTCGCAGGCGCCGAGCCCGTACAGCCGCTCGCCGTCGCGGCGCGCCGGGAGGTTGTCGGCCGCCGGGACGGTGTCGAGGTGTCCGGCGAGCACGACCCGCTCGGGGCGGCCGAGGTCGGTGCGGGCGACGACGGAGTTGCCGACGCGCTCCACCTCCAGGCCCGGGAGCGCTCGCAGCGCCTCCTCGACGGCGTCGGCGAGCGGACCCTCGGCGCCGCTCTCGGAGGGCATGTCGACCAGTGCCTCGGTGAGTGCGACGACGTCGGCGGCGAGGTCGAGGGGCACGGCTGATCTCCTTCGCGTCTGCGGTGCGGGGTGTCCGCGGGGTGCGTCCACCATGCTCGGACGACCCTACCGGCAGCGGGTTGTGACATCGGCCAATACCCCGTGCGGCACTTGTGCCGATCGGCCAATGTGCGGGGCCCGCCGGTCCCGAAGGATCCGGGGCCTCACCGACCGCACGGCGTCCCGGTCGCCGTGTCACTCGTCGTACAGGAGGACCCATGGGCCCAGTGGCCACTCAGCTGTTGCGCCGCAAACCCCTGGACAGCATCGTCGCTGCCGCCGAGGGCGAGGGCGATCCGCACGAAGGACCCCGCCTGGAACGCACCATGGGTCTGGGACGGCTGACGCTGCTCGGGATCAGCTCCGTGCTCGGCACCGGCATCTTCTTCGTCCTCGGCACGAGCGTGCCCACGGCCGGTCCCGGCGTCGTGCTGTCGTTCGTCATCGCGGGCACCGTCGCCGCCCTCGCGGCGCTCTGTTACGTGGAGTTGGCCGGGGCGATCCCGGTGGCGGGCAGCACCTACTCGTACGCGTACGCCTCGCTGGGTGAGGGCATCGCGTACCTCGTCGCCTGGTGTCTGGTCCTGGAGTACGGGGTGGCGGTGTCCACCGTCGCGGTCAGCTGGGGCCAGTACCTCAACGAGGTCTCGGACGCGCTCTTCGGTGTCACGCTGCCCGACGCGATCAGCCAACCGCCGGGCGCGGGCGGCATGGTGAACATCCCGGCGATCGTCGTCGTCCTGGCGTGCACGGCGCTCCTCGCCCGTGGCACCCGGGAGTCCATCCTGGTCAACTCGATCCTGGTGTGTGTGAAGCTCGCCGTCCTCGTGATGTTCGCGGCGGTGGCCCTCACCGCCTTCCGGGCCGACCGCTTCGCCGACTTCGCGCCGCACGGCCTGGGCGGCATCACCGCGGCGGCCTCCGCCGTCTTTTTCTCGTACGTCGGCTTCGACACGGTATCCACCGCGGGCGAGGAAGTACGCAACCCCCGCCGCACCATCCCGCTCGCGCTCCTCCTGACACTCCTCGTCGTGACGACCCTCTACATCCTGGTCGCGGTCGCCGGCATCGGCGCGCAGCCGGAGGGGGCGTTCGCGCGCCAGGAAGCGGCCGGCGAGGCGGTGCTCGCGTCGATCCTCACGTCGGTCACCGGCTCCGGCACCGCCGCCCTGATCCTCTCCGCCGGCGCGGTCGTCTCCATCTTCAGCGTCGTCCTGGTCACCCTCTACGGGCAGACCCGCATCCTGTTCTCGATGGCGCGGGACGGCCTGGTGCCCCAGGTCTTCCGCAGGGTCGACCGCAAGCGGCACACTCCCGCGGCCAACTCCTGGATCGTGGGTGTCGCGGTCGCGGCGCTCGCCGGGTTCGTGCCGCTCCAGGAGCTGGCCGACCTGACCAGCATGGGCACGCTGATCGCCTTCGTGGCGGTGGCAGCGGCGGTGATGGTGCTGCGCCGCATCGCCCCTGACGCCCCGCGCCCCTTCCGGGTCCCGCTCTACCCGGTGGTGCCGATCCTCACCGCCGCCGCCTGCGCCTACCTCGCCTACCAACTGCCGGGCCTGACATGGACGTTGTTCCTGTGCTGGCTGGCCCTGGCGGCCGCGCTGTACCTGGCGTTCGGGCGGCGCAGGTCGGCGCTGCGGGAGGAGGTCGAGCGGGAGGCGGAGACGGCGGCGCGCTGACCGCCGCGCATCGGAGTGAAACAGGTGACTTCGCCGTAGACACCTCGTTGGCAGAACATGTCGGTTCTGGGCAGTGTGGCGGTGACGCTGGCGGTTGCGCACACGGCGGCGACCTTGTTGTTGTGCCGTAGGGCCCGGCGCGGGAGCCCCCGTGGTGGCGCGGTGTCCGAATGGGCCCTGGTGCTGGCGCTCGCCGCGGGATCGGCGGCGGCCCTCCACGGGCGGTGGCTGTCCGTCGATGCCCTCCTCCTGATGGCCGTGGTTCCCCTGGTGTGTCTGATGGCGCGGCCACTGACGGGAGCTCTGCACTCCGCCGGACGCATCGCGGTCCCGGTTTCGGTGGCGGCGCATCTGGCCCTGCTGGCCTGGTGTGCCTCCGCCGTGGCCACCGGTGAGGGAGCCTGGGTGGCGCGCACGGCCATGACGGTGTGGCTGGTGGCCGGTGTGCCTCGCGTACTGCTGCTCCTGCTCGACGCGTACCTGAACCAGGAGCGGCTGCTGCGTGACACCTGGCGGCGTTCACACGTGCCCCCGGCACGGGAGCGCCACAGCGGCCCAACGGTGAGCGTTCAGGTTCCCTGCCACGCGGAGCCGCCAGAGGTGGTCGTCGCGACCCTCGACGCGCTGGCCGAGCAGCGGTACGCAGACTACGAAGTGCTGGTCATCGACAACAACACCGCCGATCCAACCCTGTGGCAGCCGGTGCGCGACCACTGCGCACGCCTCGGCGAAAGGTTTCGCTTCCATCATATGGAGGGGCTTGCCGGAGCCAAGGCCGGGGCGCTCAACTACGCGATGGGGCACATCGATTCGCGCGCGACCGTCGTGGCCGTCCTGGACGCCGACTACCAGGCGCGTCCCGACTTCCTCTCAAGGCTGGTGCAGCTCTTCGACGACCCCCGTACCGGGTTCGTCCAGTCCCGCCACGACTACCGCGACTGGCACGACAGCCCCTACCTGAGCGGCTGCTACTGGGAATACCGGCAGATGTACGGCACGTACCTGGTGGCCCGTGCCGAACGGGGCGCCGCGATCGTGGCGGGCACCATGTGCCTGATCCGGGCCTCCGCACTGCGCGAGGTCGGAGGCTGGGCGCAATGGTGCAGCTCCGAGGACTCCGAACTGTCCCTGCGCCTGCACGCGGCGGGATATCGCTCCCACTACTTCGACGAGAGCTTCGGCCAGGGTCTCGTCCCGGAGACCTTCGCCGGTTACCGTCGCCAGCGCGCCCGTTGGGTCTTCGGGCCGGCCCAGGAGCTGCGCCGGCACTGGCGGCTGATGCTGCCGGGGCGCCGGGCGCATGCGTCCCTGATGACCGGGTGGCACAAGCTGCTGCACGCCCATCACGGGGCCCGGGAGATGACACGTGCCGCCTGCACGGCGATCGGTATGGGATGCGCGGCCGTTCTCGGCGCCGTCCTGGTGTGCGGTGGAGCGGTGCCGTGGGATCCGGCCCTGCCCGTTGTGGCCGTGTTGCTCGCCCTGAACGGACTGACGTTGCGTTGGTGTCTTCTACGACGTGTGCTCGGCGCTCCCGCGCGGCAGGCTGCGCGTGCCGTGTGGGCGCAGACCGCGCTGCACCACATCACCTGGGCCGCCGTGCTGCCGTCCTGGTGGACCACGCGACGCCCGTGGCGGCGCACCGACAAGTTCCCCGCGTTCGCGAAGGGGCTCGCGGCGCTGTGGCCGGTGTGGCCCGAGGTCACCCTGGGTGCCTTGTGGGCGCTCGCCGCCGCCGCAACCGGCATTCTGGCCCCGTCAGGCGCGGCCTCGTTCGGCGTCTGTGCCCTGCTGGCCTGGTACGCCTGCCTGGCCTGGTCGGCGCCGCTGCTGGCCCTCCGCGCGGACCGGGCGCTGTCGACCGCCGCGCGGGGGCAGCCATCCTTAGAGGCACACGTCCCCGCACAGGTGGACGCGTAGCCCCAGTTCGCGGAACATCGTGGCCTGCGGCGCCGTGTCTCCTCAGCGGGTCTGAAGGTCGGCCAGGGCGTGCGTCACGTCCGCCGACGCCGGGTAGAGGTCGCGGTAGAGGGCGTACAGGTCGTCGTAGCGGGCCGTCACCTCGGGGCGCGGCGCGAGGCGTTCGGCGACGGGGTTCCAGTCGTCGATGCGGGCGTCGTCCGTGACGAGCTGCGCGGCGAGCAGGGCCCCTCCGTAGGAGGCTCCGACGGAGGTCGTCCGCACCTCCTGCGTGCGGCCGGTGACGTCGGAGACGATCTGGGTCCACAGCCGCCCCTGCGTGCCGCCGCCGACGGCGACGACGCGGCGGATGTCGCCGCCCGCGGCTTCCAGCGCCTCGATGTTGTGCCGCACACCGAAGGCGGTGGCCTCCAGGGCGGACCGGTACAGGTCGCCGCGTGTGTGGCCGAGGGTGAGACCGGCGATGACACCACGGGCGCGCGGGTCGTCCACGGGGGTGCGCTCCCCCGCGAAGTACGGCAGCATCAGCAGGCCGTTCGCGCCGGGCCCCGACTTCTCGGCGAGGCCCAGGAGTTCGGGGTAGTCGACGTCGCCGAACAGGTCGCGCAGCCAGCCGGTGACGGCGCCGGATGTGGCCATGCCGCCCGCGAGGTTGCGGGTGTCGGGCAGCGCGCCGACCGTGCTCCACAGCGCGGGATCGCGCAGCAGGTCGGGCACGGTGTGCACGAGGAACATGGTCGTGCCGTACATCAGCATCAGGTCACCGACGCCGTGCGCACCGACGCTGAGCGCCTCGGCCCAGGCGTCGACGGTGCCGGTGGTGACGGGGATACCGGCGGGCAGGCCCGTGGCGCGGGCGGCCTCGGCGGTGACGGTTCCGGCCGCCTCGCCGGACCAGCGCAGCGGCGGGAGTTCGACACCGGGCGCGATCCGCTCGGCCCACGGCGCGTACCAGTCGCGGGCCAGGGTGTCGTAGAGCGGTGTGCACTGGCTGGCGGAGTGGTGGTCGAGGACGTAGGCGCCGGTGAGCTGGCGGGCGAGCCACGAGCTGGGCATGTAGAGGCGGCGGGCGCGGGCGAACACCTCCGGCTCCTCGTCGGCGACCCACGCGACCTTGGCGCCCGCCGCCTGCGAGGTGAGCCGCGATCCGCACCGCTGGACGATCTCGTCCGCCCCCAACTCCCTTTCCAGGCGCTCGATCTGGGCGACGGAGCGGGTGTCGACGCCGTACAGGATCGCGGGCCGCAGCGGCATGTCGTCGGCGTCGGTGAGCAGCACGCACGGCCCCATGCCGCTGACGCCGACGGCGACCACGTCCGTGTCCTCGGCGGACGTCAACTCGCGCGCGAGGAACACGAATTCGTCCCACCACACCTCACCCGGCATCTCCACGTGCCCCGGGGCGGGACGGTCGACGGTGTGCTCGCGGACGGCGGTGCGCAGCACGGTGCCGTCGAGGGCGACGAGGATCCCCTTGCTGCTGGACGTACCGATGTCCACGCCGATGACTGCGGATTGGGGCTGGCGCCAGGGCTGAGTCATGTGGTCACCCTTTCTGGTTCTGCTTCTTCTACTTCAGGCCAGAGGTCTTGATCGATTCGACCATCTGGCGCTGGAAGATGAGGAACAACGTCAGCATGGGGATCACCGCGATCACGGCGGCGGCGAGGATGTAGTTCCAGTTCGCGCCGTACTGCGTAGTGAAGGACGAGATACCGACCTGGGTGACGGTGAGGTCGGTGCTGCTCGTGGACACCAGCGGCCAGGCGAACTGGTTCCAGTTCGCGAGGAAGAAGAACACCGCCAGCGCGGAGAGGATCGGCCGGGACAGCGGCAGAATGATGTTCCAGTAGACGCGCCAGTAGCCGCAGCCGTCGACGATCGCCGCCTCCTCCAGCTCCTTGGGGATGCCCAGGTAGAACTGGCGCAGCAGGAAGATCCCGAACGCGTTGAAGATGAGCGGGATGATCAGGCCCGCGTAGCTGTCCAGCATCCCGAGTTGGCGCACGATGATGAACAGCGGGATGAGCACCACGGGCGCGGTGATCAGCAGCGTCGAGAAGATGACGGCGAAGATCGAGTCGCGGCCGGGGAACTTCAGCCGGGCCAGCGCGTAGGCGGCCATGGAGTGGAAGAACAGGGCCGCGACGGTGATGACGGCGGCCATGATGAAGCTGTTCAACAGCCAGCGCCCGAAGGGTACTTCGGTGAAGACGTAGCGGAAGTTCTCCCAGGTGAAGTCGTTCGGGAGCAGCTTGCCGTCGGTGACGGTGGCGCGCGTCTTGAAGGACGAGGAAATGGCCCAGAGGATCGGGAAGAGGCTGACCAGCGACAGGACGATCCCGACGATCGTGAGCCCTCCGCGCTTACCGAAACGCGTACGGGGCGTCATGCCTGTGGTGACGGTGTCACTCTCCATCGTCGAACCTCCCGCCCTTCGTGAGCTTGAAGATGACCCAGGACAGCACGACCATGATCAGTACGAGGAACGTGCCGAGAGCGGAGGCGTAGCCGTACTCACCGAAGACGAACGCCTGTTGGTAGATGTAGAACATGGCGACGGCGGTCCCGTTGGCCGGTCCGCCGGCGGTCAGTGAGTAGACCAGGTCGAAGGTGCCGGTGATGGCGGCGACCGTGGTCATGATGAGCACGAAGAAGCTCGTGGGACGCAGCAGCGGCCAGGTGATCTTCCGGAAGGACGTCCACGGGCTCGCGCCGTCGATCTTGGCGGCCTCGTAGTACTCCTTGGGGATCTCGTTGAGGCCCGCGAGGAAAATGATCATGTAGTAGCCCATCATGTACCAGACCGTCACGAGGATGACGGAGTACAGCGCGAGGCTGGGGTCGCCGAGCCACGACTGCGGGCTGATGCCGAACGCGCCCACGATCTTGTTGGCGACGCCGGTCTGCTCGTCGAACATGAACTTCCACAGCAGGCCCGCGACGACGAGACTGAGCATGTACGGCATGAACAGGGCCGTACGGTAGACGGCCATGCCGGGCAGCTTCTGCTTCATGAGGATGCCGAGCCCGAGGCTGACGACGAAGAGCACCGGCACCATGATGACCACGTACTTCGCCGTGACCCACATCGAGGACCAGAAGTACGGGTCGTTGAACATCCGCTCGTAGTTCCCGAGTCCGATCCATTCGTACGAGCCGAAGCCCGACACCTGGAAGAAGCTCAGGACGATCGAGAAGAACATCGGAAGGATCACGAAGACGGACAGGCCGAGTCCGTCGGGCAGCAGGAAGAGACCGGCCGCGATCCACTCCCGGTGCTTGCGGCTCAGCCTGCGGCGGGGCGGGTGTTCCGCGGCGGCCGGTGGCGCGGCGGCCTGCTGCCGTTCGGTAGCGATGCTGCTCATATCAAGCTCGCCCCCTGGTAGCTCTTCATGTACGCCTCGATGGTCTGCGCGGCCCGGTCGGCCTCGGAGGCCACGCCCTTGCCGCCGAGCATGGTGGCCTGGATGGCGTCCGAGACCGCCTTGTAGACGACCGGGGGGTAGCGCGGCTCGGGCCGCCCCCCGGGGAAGATCTCGTTCTTGAACTTCTTCATCGCCCAGGAGTCGTAACCGCCCTTGGCGGTGGCGGCCTTGAGCGCCGAGGCGCGCGGCGACACATCGGACTTCACGCCGGTGCACCAGGAGACGGTGCGGTCGACGGACTTCTTGTTCATGCGGCCGAGCGCCCATCCGCAGAACTCGGCGGCGGCGTCCGGGTTGCTCGACTGCGTGCTGGCGCAGAAGGACCAGCCGCCGACGGCGGTGGAGTAGCGGCCGCCGGGCGGTGTGGGCAGCTTGAACACTCCGTACTCGAGCTCGGGCGCACCCACCTTGAACGTGTTCACCATCCAGATGCCGCTCTGCCACATCCCTGCCTGACCCGCCTTGAAGGCGCTGAGCTGGTCGCCGGCGGCCGGCTTGGTGCGTGGCGCGATGCCGTGCCGGACCGCGTCCTGCCACAGGGACAGGCCCTGGCGTGCCGCTTTGGAGTCGAACGTGACGTTGCCGTCCTTGTCGAGGACGTCGCCGCCGCCCTGCCACATCCAGCAGTACCAGGTGAAGTTCTGGTAGTAGCCGGGGTCGGTCTCGAAGACGAGCCCGGCGCCACCGCCCTTGGCGCGCAGCTTGTCGCCTGCGTCGAGGAGCCCGTCCCACGTGGTGGGGATGTCGGCCTCGGACAGGCCCGCCTTCTCCCAGTTGCGGACGTTGTAGAAGATCGCCAACGGTTCGACCTCCATCGGCAGGGCGTACACCTTGCCCTCGACCACGCGGCTGGTCAGCGACGTCCCGTAGTCCGCGACGGCCGCCCTGTCCATGTGCGGAGTGAGGTCGGCGAGGATGCCGCCGTTCTGGTAGCGCAGGAAGTCACCGGGGCTCAGCAGAAAGATGTCCGGGCCGGTACCGGAGGCGAAGGCCGTGACCATCTTCGACCCCTGGTAGCTGGTGCCGGGAACGAAGAACGGCTCGACCTTCACGTCGTGCGTGGCGTTCCAGTCGCGGATGACGTCGTCGAACCACTTGGCCTGGCCGCGCATCGCGGGATCGGAGGAGGCCGAGTCGTAGAAGTGCCAGAACTTCAACGTCCCGCCCTCGGCCTTGGCCGGCCCACCGCAACCGCTCACCAGCGGCCCGGTCGCGCCGGCCGCCGCGAGCCCGGCGGCGCCGCCGAGGATGCGGCGGCGGGACGGCGCCACGGCGCCCTTGCCGTGTCGGAGCATGGCGTGCTCCCGTCTCTCTCTGTGGGTGTGGGTACGTGCCTGCCTACGAAGGGGTGGTGCGGGGTGCCGGACGAACCGGACCGGCTACATGTGCGTGTCGACCTCGAGGTCGAGCAGGTCCGGGGTGGACGGCAGGCCAGAGCCTGCGGGGCGGTCCAGGTAGAAGAGGGACGTCGACGCGATGTCGTCGTGGTTGGCGCGGTAGCGGTGCGGCAGGCCGTTGCCCTGGCCGCGGCCGATGCCCAGGCACTGCACCGTGACGCGCAGGTCGTCCTGGAAGCGGATCGGGTCGAGGACGTGCCAGCGGTACATCCCGAACCGCTGCTGGCTGTCGTAGAGTCCGTCCGGCTTCAGGATCTGGTTGAGTCCGAGGTACGGGGTGGTGAACGCGGTGTAGCCCTGGCCGGGGACGTCGAAGTTCCAGGCGCCGCCGAAGTAGTCCTCGGTGCCGGTGCCGCAGATGGTCGGCCACTCGTCGTCGCCGTCCAGGAAGAACTTCAGCTCGCCCTCGCCCCACCAGCCGGGGCTGTTGACCGCCCAGGCGAGGTACGTGCCGACGTACTGGCCCTTGCCCTCGACGCCTTCGAGGAGCGTGTGGTCGGTGCCCGCCGTGACCGGGTTGCTGCGCCGCCACTGGGCGTGGAAGTAGGCGGCGTCGTCGGCGACTTCGCCCAGTTCGTAGTCGACCTGGTAGTAGAGCGTGAGCTGTTCGGGGGCCAGGTTCTCCAGCGTGATGCGGGCCGCCCGGCGAAACGGCATCGGCCAGTATGCGTTGAGCCCGCCGTTCGGGTTCGCCGCCACCGGGATGGAGCTGACCTGGCTGAAGACGTTCCAGCCGTTGCAGAAGAAGTCGCCGAGCGGGACCTCGACGGCCGGGGTGTCCTCGCCCTCCCAGTAGAAGCGCAGCAACGTCTGGCGCCAGGCCGCGTGCGGGGCCGTGGTGCACCAGATGTGGGTGATCGTGCCGGGGCCCTCGATGTCGGCGAGGACGACGGTCTCGCCGGCCGCGATGTCGATGCTCGGCGAGATCTTCCAGCCGCGGCCGAGCCTGCTCGCGGCCCGCGCGCCGGTGCCCTCGGTCGCCATGCCGCCTGCGCCCTTGGCGCCCGTGAAGTTCTCCGCGCTGATCGAGCGGGTGACCGCGCTCGTGGTGCGGGCGAGGCCGGTCAGTCCGGGGGCGATGCTCATCGAAGCTCCGTCGTTTGAAATCGATTTCGCATGACATCGCGGAGGTTCTCTCCGTCAATGTCTGGAATGCCGAGCTGAAAAATCCGCACCCTTTGCGGCCGCGGCCGAACGTCTTGAAATCCGTTTCACGGGAACGTAGGTTTCCCGCCAGACGCTGTCAAGACTTCGCGTGGGAAGGGGAGTTGCTCAGGCGGACAATGGCGGCACCACCGGGCACAGCACGGATCGCGGGGCCGTCTGCCCCGCCTGGACGAGGGGCTGCGTGAGAGGTCTGTGGCGACGATCTACGACGTGGCGCGCGAGGCCGGGGTCTCCCCCGCCACCGTGTCGCGGGTCTTCAACGGCGGCCGGGTCACCGCGGAGCGCGCCGCGACCGTGCGCGCCGCCGCGGCCCTGCTCGGCTTCGCGCCCAACCGGGTCGCCCGCTCGCTTCGGATGCAGCGCGCCTCCGTGATCGGACTGATCATCCCGGACATCGGCAACCCGTTCTTCACCGCGCTCGCCCGCGGCGTCGAGGACGCGGCGCAGGAGACCAACCTGTCGGTGGTGCTGTGCAACACGGACGAGGACGTCGACAAGGAGCACCGTTATCTGGAGGTGGCCGCGGCCGAGCAGATGGCCGGGGTGATAGTCGCCGCCGCCTCCCGGCACCGCACCGACCTGTCCGCGCTCGTCGACCGGGGCACCCCGGTGGTCGCGGTCGACCGGCGCCCGCGCGGCGCATCCGTCGATGCCGTGATGATGGACAACCGGCACGGCGGCGAGGAGGCCACCGAGCATCTGCTGGCCCGCGGGTACCGGCGTATCGCCTGTATCGCGGGCCCCGACGGCGCCTCCACGTCCGACGAACGCCTCGCCGGGTACCGGGCGGTGCTGCGCGACCACCTGGGCGACACCGGGCAGCCGGCCGAGCCGCCCCCCGAATACGTCGTGCACGGGGACTTCCGCGTGGACGGCGGGCGCGCCGCGATGGAGCGGTTGCTCGCCCTGCCCGAGCCGCCGGACGCCGTGTTCGTGGCCAACAACCTCATGACGGTGGGCGCGCTCGCGGCGCTGCGCGAGGCCGGGCTCGAACCGCCGGGCACCGGACTGCTCTCGTTCGGCGACGTGCCCTGGCCCGAGTTGGTGACACCGTCCCTCAGTTCGGTCCAACTCCCTTCGTACGAGCTGGGGTTCGCGGCCGCGCAGCTGTTGCAGGAGCGCATCGCGGGGACCGCGAAGCCGCTGCAGACGGTGGTGCTGCGCACCTCGCTCCAGGTCCGGGAATCGACGAGCGGCCCCACCCCCAACTGACTGCACACGCACGGAAGTACACAGACCGGGAAGCCCGAGGAAAGGACCCCCGCATGACGCGCATCGTCCGCTTCGCCGACGACACCGGGACCGTACAGACAGGGATCGCCGACGCATCCGGCGCGATCCGCAGTTTCGACGGGGCGCCCCGCGTCGCCGACCTGCTGCGGCTGTCGGCCGACGGGCTGCGGGAGTTGGTGGAGGCGACCGCCGCGCGGCAGCGGCCCGACACCGACGAGGCCGAAGTGCTCCTGCTGCCGCCGATGGACGGCCTGATGGAGCTGTGGGCGGCCGGCGTGACGTACGAGCGCTCGCGCGAGGCCCGCGTCGAGGAGAGCACCGAGCAGTCGGTGTACGAGCGGGTCTATGACGCCGAACGGCCCGAGCTGTTCCTGAAGGCGCTGCCGTGGCGCCTGGTCACCGACGACGAACCGATCGCGGTCCGGGACGACTCCGAGCTGAACGTGCCGGAGCCGGAGCTCGGCGTGGTGCTCAACCAAGCGGCGCAGACGGTCGGTTACGTGATCGTGGACGACGTCAGCTCGCGCTCCATCGAGGGCGAGAACCCGCTCTATCTTCCCCAGGCGAAGATCTACGCAGGCAGCGCGGCGGTGTCCTCGGGCATCGTCCCCGTGTGGGAGGTCGACGCCCCGCAGGCGCTGAAGATCTCGCTGACCGTGTGGCGGGACGGGTCCGCCGCGTTCCGGGGAGCGATCTCCACGGCCGCGTTCCACCGCTCGCCCGAGGAGTTGGCGGAGTACCTGTGGCGGTGCCAGCCGTTCCCCGACGGGGCCGTGCTGTCCACGGGGACCGGCATCGTGCCGGAGATCGACTTCACGCTGCAAGCGGGTGACCTGGTCGAGACGGCGATCGACGGGGTGGGCGTGCTGACCAACCATGTGCGCGTCGGGCGGGCCGAACTAGACTGGCTGGTCGAGGCGGTGGACCGCCCGCTGATCCGCCGCGACGTCCGTCGATCCGCTTCGGGGAGCGTCTGACGTGCCGTTCCCCGATGAGTCCGGTCCGCTGGCGGTTCTGGACCATCGGCCGGAGTGGGCCGCGGAGTTCGAGCGGCTGGCGGGCGTGCTGAGGGCCGCGCTCGGCACGCAGGCTCTCTCGATCGACCATGTCGGCTCCACGTCAGTGCCGGGTCTGGCCGCGAAGGACTGTGTGGACATCCAGGTCCGGGTCGCGGCGCTCGACGAGAACGTGCACACCGCCCTGCTCGCGGCGATCGGTTTCCGCCGCCGTCCCGAGCCCTGGAACCGCGTCGAGGTCTCGGGCGGCGAGGAGTGCCGCAAGCTGGTGTTCGCGCCGCCGGTCGGTGCGCGTCGCTGCAATGTGCACGTGCGCGAGGAGGGACGCCCCAACTCCCGCTTCGCGCTGCTGTTCCGGGACTACCTGCGCGCGGAGGAGGATGCCCGCCGGGCGTGGGGAGCGTTCAAGCAGCGCCTGGCCCGCAGCGTCCCCGATCTGTCCGACTACGGGCAGATCAAGGCGCCGGCCACCGAGGTGCTGATGGCGGCCGCGGAGGCCTGGGCCTCCCGCACCGGCTGGCATCCCGCCCCCGCTCCGACACGGCGCAGGTGACACACACCTGCACCCCACCTCTACGGTGCGCCGAACCAACGGTGCAGCGCCGTCTCCAGTCCGCTCACGTCGTCCGGGCCGTGGCCGGTCCAGGCGAGATGGGTGTCGGGACGCAGCAGCATGCCCGTCGCGTCGGTGCCGTCGGCCGTGCCGGTGATCACGTCGACCCGGTCGTGCCAGGGCTTCGCCACGTCGGCGAATCCGCCGCCCAGGTCGAGGAGCAACGGGCGCCCGGTGACGGTCAGTTCGGCCAGCCGGTGCGTTCCCGTGGCGGTGTGCACGACGAGGTCGGGTGCGAAGCCCTCGGTGGTGCCGGCGACGAGGTGGGCGACGCGTTCCGTGCCCGCGGTCGTGGCCAGCATCTCGCCGAAGACGGTCCGCAGAGCGGTGACCTCCGGGCCGGGGCGCAGCATCGCCGACTGGGCGAGGGTCGAGTCCACGACGCGTTCGGCGACGGGGCGGCGCTCCTCGTCATAGGTGTCGAGGAGTTCTGCGGGCGCCCACCCGCGCACCGTTGCGGCCAGTTTCCAGCCGAGGTTGACGGCGTCCTGGAGACCCAGGTTGAGGCCGGGGCCGCCGATCGCGGAGTGCACGTGGGCCGCGTCCCCGAGCAGCAGGATCCGCCCTTCCCGGTAGCGGTCCGCGAGCCGGGTGTTGCCTCCGACGAGGCGGCGCAGCAGGTGCGGCCCTTCACCCTCGGGTGGCAGTACCGGCAGGGGTGCGCCCAGGACGCGTTCGGCGCTGTCGAGCAGTTCCTGGAAGGTCATCGGCGCGGAACGGTCCTCGTCCGGTGACTCGACCTCCGTGGTGTGGACGCTCGCGGGGCGGCCGGGCAGCCGGGCCCAGACGATGGTCCCGCGCTCGGTGCGTACGTACATGGTGGGCGGCAGCGTCCCGTAGCCGGGGACGATCAACTCGCCTTGTGGGCCCACGTGTTCATCGCGCGCGGAGACGTTCGCGGAGCGTGACACGAAGTCGTCGTTGGTGACTCCGGGAAAGCCGATGCCGGCCAGGCGGCGCACGGTGCTGCGGCCTCCGTCGGCGGCCACCAGGTAACGGGTCGTAAGGTGTTCCCCGCTCGCCAGGGTCACCCGGACCGAGTCGGCGTCCTGGTGGACATCGGTGACCTCCTGGCCCATGCGCAAATCGACGCCGAGTTCGGCGGCCCGTTCGACGAGGACCGCCTCGATCCGGGCCTGGGGTGCGGGGAGAATGCCGACCGGGTTGTTCTCGAGCCGGTGGAGTTCCAGGGGGAACGCGCCGAACATGTAGCGGGGCGCGGGCCGTGCGGGTTCGTCGGAACCGCTGATCCGGGCGTAAAGGCCGCGCCGGTCCAGCATCCGCACCACCTGGCCCACCAGGCCGTTCGCCCGGGGTTCCGTCTTCGGTCCGGTGAGCCGCTCGATGACGACCGGGCGCACCCGGGACAGCGCCAGCTCGCAGGCCAGCATCAGCCCGTTGGGGCCGCCGCCCGCGATGATCACGTCGTACATGACATGCCTCCTTGAGGACTGAGAGGACTTGAAGGGCTTAGAGGGCTTGGAGGGCTTAGAGGTCCTAACAAAGGCGTTGGACGTGTCGGTGAGTGATCAGGCAGGTGGCCAGGGCGAGGAAGGCTTCATGGATGTCGTCACGTCGTTCCCAGCGGATGCGCAGGCGTCGGAAGCCGTGCAGCCACGCGATCGTGCGTTCGACGACATACCGGAAGATGCCCAGGCCGGTGCCGTGCGGTTGACCGCGCTCGGCGATCACCGGACGAATCCCGCGCTGTCGCACCAGGCGGCGGTACTTGTCGTGGTCGTAGCCGCGGTCGGCGAACAACAAGTCCGGCCTCCGGCGGGGCCGTCCGACCGTGCCGGTCACCGGCGGAACCTTGTCGAGCAGTGGAATCAGCTGGGTGACGTCGTTGCGGTTGCCGCCAGTCAGCGACACCGCGAGCGGGATGCCCTGGCCGTCGGTGAGGACGTGGTGCTTGCTGCCCGGCCGTGCGCGGTCGACCGGGCTCGGCCCGCTTTTGGGCCCCGTCGGGCCGCCCGCACATGCGAGGCGTCGATCACCGCCCGCGACCAGTCCAGCTGTCCCGCCGAGCGCAGCTTCTTCAGCAGCACGAGGTGCAGTGCGTCCCACACACCGGCCTCGTTCCAGGCGGCCAGCCGCCGCCAGCAGGTCATGCCCGACCCGAACCCCAACTCCTGGGGCAGGTACTCCCACTGGATGCCGGTGTGCAGCACGAACAGGATCCCGCACAACGCCTGCCGGTCCGGGATACGAGGTCTTCCCTCGACCTTCTTCGGGCCCGGCTCCGGCAGCAACGGCTCGATCAGCGACCACAGTTCGTCGGACACGATCCACGGACGAGCATCCCGCTTCCCCATGCCCACAACAACGAGCAACCAGCCCGACAGTCACATGATCAACCACTTCTGTTAGGGCCTCTAGAGGACTGAGAGGGTTTAAGGGGTCGGCAGCCCTGCGGCGAGCATCGTGAGGGCCGACCGCAGCAGAGCCTCCATCGACCCCTCCGCACCGCCCTGCAGAAACAGGTCGATCGCGGCGCTGTTGGCGGCGGTCACGGTCGCGGCCACCAGGCGGGGGTAGAGGTCGACATCGACGGACGTGTCCGTGCGGTCGGCGATCGCCGCGGCGAGTTCGCTCTCCGCGACCTTGCCCGCCCGCAGCATCTCGGCCTGCAACGCAGGCTCGGCCACCATCACCCGGAGCCCCGCCGCCCAGTCGGCCGGCTCCTGCGGCGGCATCTCCCGCACCTCGGGCCCCGGCTCCAACTGCCGTAGCACCGCTTGGGAGATGACCTCCCACAACGGCTCACCCTCCGGCGCGGACCGCACCTCCGCGGCCACCCGAAGGGAGCGCTGGAGGTGACGGAAGGCGATCGCCTCCGCCTTGCTGGAGAAGTAGTTGTTGAAGGTGCGCGGCGAGACGCCGACCGCCTCGGCGATGTCCTCGACCCGGACGTTGTCGAGCCCGCGTTCCACGGTGAGCCTGATCGCGGCCCAGCTCAGCGCCACGCGTGTGGCTTCCTTCTTGCGCTCCCTCAGTCCGCTCATGGCACCACCGTAGCAAAACTTGCGCGACACGCAATAATGCGTGGCACGCAAATATGTCACGCCGCTACGGCCTCCCGCTCACAGCCAGGTTGTCGCAAGCGCCACCACCACGGCGCCCGCGCCGAGCAGCACACCATTGAGCCCGATCTGACGTTCACCGCGGCGCAGATGGAGCCACGTCGCGCCGATCTGCAGGACCACGAACCCGATGGCCGCGACCAGCGCCAGCCAAGGCGCGATACCGGTCAGCGGAGGCAGCACGAGGCCGAGCGCGCCGAGCACTTCCAGCGCCCCGATCGCCCTGACGGCCCGCATCGGCGCGCTGTCCACCCAGGCCATCATCGGCCGCAGCTGCTCGCGACTGCGGACCACCTTGAGCCCGCCCGAGTAGACGTAGAACAGGGCCAGCAGCCCCGCGACGATCCAATAGGCGAGCTTCAGTTCCTCGGTCATACCCCGATTCCACCGCCGGGGCAGGCGTTCCGTCCAAGACCCGTTTCGCGAGGCCGATACCGTACGGGTATCGTCCCCGCATGGAGCTACGCACGCTGCGCTACTTCGTGGCGGTCGCCGAGGAACTCCACTTCGGCCGGGCCGCCACCCGGCTGCACATGAGCCAGCCCCCGCTGAGCCGGGCGATCAAGCAGCTGGAGACCGAGGTCGGAGCCGCGCTGTTCGACCGCTCCCCCGCCGGTGTCACGCCGACCGCGGTGGGTGTCATGCTGCTCGACGAGGCGCGCGCCCTGCTGGAGCGGGCCGACCTGGTACGCGACCGGGTGGCAGCGGCGGCGGGATCCGCCGCTCTTACCGTGGGTGTCCTTGGCGACAGCAGCGATCCGGCCGTGACCCGGCTTGCCGCCGCCCACAGCCGTGCGCACCCGCGCGTCGAGGTGCACATCCGCGAGACCGACCTCACCGACCCCACCTGCGGGCTGCACGCCGGCCTCGTCGACATCGCCCTGACCCGTGGCCCGTTCGACGAAACCGGCCTGGCCGTACGCGAGTTGGGCGCCGACCCGGTGGGCGCCCTGCTGCGCGACGACGATCCGCTGGCCCGCCGCGACAGCCTGGCCCTGGCGGACCTGGCCGACCGCCGCTGGTTCGTGTTCCCGCCGGGCACCGACCCCGGCTGGCAGGCGTACTGGAGCGGCGGGCGGCCCCGCGAGGGCCCGGTGGTCCGCACGGTCCAGGAGTGCCGGCAGGCCGTGCTCTGGAACGGCACGGTCGGCATGACACTCCTGGGTCACCAACCTGGGCAGGGACTCACCGTGGTGCCGCTGACCGACATGCCGCCGAGCCGCGTGGTCGCGGCGTGGAGCGACGGCGGCACCAACCCGATGATCCGCTCGTTCGTCCAGCTCGCGACCACGACGTACCGCGACCGATCGGCCGCCTCCTCTTAAGCGGTGCCGAGGCCGAGGGCCGGGGCGAGTTCGCGCAGCGCCGGCAGCGGGTCGGCGGACGGGTCGTCTCCGAGGACCTGCACGACCACCTGGTCGGCGCCCGCGTCCAGCTGCGCCCGCACGCGCGCGGCGACCGTCTCCGCGTCGCCCATGGCGACCATGGCCTCGGCCAGCTTGTCCGAACCGCCGATGACCACGTCGGACTCGTCGAATCCCTGACGCAGCCAGGAATTACGGTAGTTGGGCAGCTGCGAGTACATGTGCAGGTGCTGGTGCGCACGCCGCAGACCGGTCTCCCGGTCCGTGGTGAGCGCGACCCCCTGCTCGCTGACCACCCACTTGTCGGGCCCCAGCTGCTCGCGGGTGGACGCGGTCTGCTCCGGGGTCACCAGGTACGGGTGCGCCCCGTCGGCCGCCTTGCCGGACAGCTCGATCATCTTCGGGCCCAGGGCGGCGAGGAGTCGGGCCGGGCGCTGCCCGTCCGGCTCCACCTCGGCCGGCACCGCGTCCATGGTCCGCAGGTACTCCCGCATGGTGGCCAGCGGCTTGCTGTAGGAACCGGCGTAGCTGTGCTCCACCAGTGGGGCGTGGCTGACGCCGAGGCCGAGCACGAAGCGGCCCGGGTGCAGCGCGCCGAGCGTACGAGCGCCCGCTTCGCTCGCGGGGGCGCTGCGGGCGTGGATGTTGGCGATGCCGGTGCCGACCACCAGTCGTTCGGTGCCGCCCAGTAGGGCGGCGGCCTGCGTGAAGGTCTCCTTGCCTCCGGCCTCGCCGTAGAACAGCGAGGCGTAGCCGAGGTTCTCGATCTCACGGGCTCGGGCGACGACGTCGTTGATCGGCCACCGGTCACTGGTCCACCAGACGCCGACACGAGAACTGAAATTGATGTTGGCCATGCCCCGAGGCTACCCACACCCGCCTCAGTGCGAGTCGCGCGGCACGGCGCTCCCGCGGCATCCGCGCAGGAAGTCGAAGTCGGCGCCCCGGTCGGCACCCTCGACGTGCTGCGTGTACAGCCACGCGTAGCCGCTCGTGCGTCGCGGCGCCGGCGGCTGCCATGCGGCGCGTCGCTTCGCCAACTCCGCTTCGTCCACGTCCAGTTCGAGTGACCTCTTCGGTACGTCCAGGGTGATGGTGTCCCCGTCGCGTACGAGGGCCAGGGGGCCGCCGACCGCCGCTTCCGGTGCCACGTGGAGGACGACCGTGCCGTACCCCGTGCCGCTCATCCGGCCGTCGCAGACGCGCACCATGTCGGTGACGCCGGCCTTCAGCAGCTTGGTGGGCAGGGGCACGTTCGAGACCTCGGGCATGCCGGGGTAGCCCTTCGGTCCCGCGCCGCGGATGACGAGCACGGTGTTCTCGTCGACGTCCAGGTCCGGGTCGTCGCACACCGCGTGATAGGCCTCCGGGGAGTCGAAGACGCGGGCGACGCCGGTGTGGGTGAGCAGGTGGGGCGAGGCCGCGGACTGCTTGATGACAGCGCCGTCGGGACAGAGGTTGCCGCGCAGGACGGCCGTCCCCGTGCCCGCCGGCTGGAAGGGCGCCACCACTGGCGTGATCACCTCGTCGCCGATACGCTCCGCGTCCGCCACGTTCTCGGCGATGCTGCGCCCGGTGACGGTGAGCTCTTCGCCGTGCAGCAGCCCGGCCAGTACCAGCTCGTGGTGGACGGCGGGCAGGCCGCCCGCGTAGCAGAAGTCCTCCATGAGGTAGGTGCCGGACGGCATCAGGTTGAGCAAGGTCGGTATGTCGCGGGCGAGTTGGTCGAAGTCCTCGGTGTCGAGGTCCACGCCGACCCGGCCGGCGAGCGCCGTCAGGTGGATGATGGCGTTGGTGGAGCCGCCGATCGCCGCGTTCGTGCGGATCGCGTTCTCGAAGGCCTCGCGGGTGAGGATGCGGGAGGGGCGCAGGTCCTCGTCCACCATGTCCACGATGCGGCGGCCTGCCGCCTGCCCGGTCTCGTAGCGGCGCATGTCGACCGCGGGCCAGGTCGCGGAGCCCGGGAGTTGCATGCCGAGCGTCTCCGCCATGCACGCCATGGTGGAGGCCGTGCCCATCGTCATGCAGTGGCCGTTGGAGCGGGCCATGCAGCCCTCGGCGAAGAAGCACTCCTCCTCGGTCATCCGCCCGGCCTTGACCTCGGCCTCCATCTGCCACACCGCCGTGCCCGAACCGACGTCGCGGCCCTGGAACTTGCCGTTGAGCATCGGGCCGCCGGTGACCATCACGGCGGGCAGGTCGACGCTCGCGGCGCCCATGAGCATGGCCGGGGTCGTCTTGTCGCAGCCCGACAGCAGCACCACACCGTCCAGCGGGTTGGCGCGGATCAGCTCCTCGACCTCCATGGCCATGAGGTTGCGGTACAGCATGGCCGTGGGCCGCATCAGTGTCTCGCCGGTGGCCATGGTGGGGAATTCGAGCGGGAAGCCCCCGGCCTGCCACACCCCACGCTTCACGGCCTCGGCGACCCGGGGCAAGTGGGCGTTGCAGGGCGCGAGTTCGGACGCGGACACGGCGATCCCGATCACCGGCCGCCCGTCGAACACCTCAGGCCCGAAGCCCTGGTTGCGCATCCAGGACCGGTACACCATGCCGCCGCGTCCGGCGGCACCGAACCAGGCCTGGCTGCGTCGGGCCGCGTGACCATGTGCCATGAATTTCTCTCCTCTACGTAGCCGGGGTCGTTCAGCCGAACAGGTCGGCGAGCTGCTGCCGCGCCGTGAGCACGGACAGCACACCGAAGAGCACCACCGCCCACACCAGCGCGGCCACGCGAAGGCCGCGCACCTTCAGGGGGTTGGGCAGCGCGGTGCGGTTCATGACGAGGAGCAGGATCGAGTACACGAACATCATCAGTCCGGACACACAGGCCGAGATGACGAGCAGGACGAGCGGCTGGTCGAGCCCGGAGAGCAGCACGATCGCGCCGACGGCGACGACCGCCCACACCAGGCGCGCGTACATCCGCGACTCGCTCGTCCGACTCCCGCGCAGATACGTCGACTTGAGGACGTCGGCCGCCATCCTGCTCGTGTAGTCGATGATGCCGGTGGCCGCGCTGAACAGCGAGAACGCACCGACCAGCCAGAAGAAGACACCGAACCAGTCCCCGACGCGCTGCTGGAGGACCTGGCCCTCCTTCTCGATGAAGCCGACGTTGTTCTCGAGTCCACCGGTCCCGAACAGCGTCGAGTGCGCCAGCATCGACGACAGCACGATCGTCACGATGGTGACGAGGACGAAGGTAACGGCCTGCTCGATGTTGGCGAAGCGCCACCAGCGGCGCCAGCGGGACATGTTCGTCTCGTTGAGCTCGAAGACGTAGCCGACGACGGGGCCCGCGGCCTCCTCCTGGCCGGTGACCGGGCTGACGAGCCGGGGCACGTAGTGGCCCATGCCGAAGCCCTTGTCGCGGATCCAGTTGCTCTGCACGAGGTTCTGCCCGCCGCCCGCGCCCGCGTAGGCGAGGGCGCCCATGAGGACGGCCACGCCGAGTTCGGAGGGGAACGTCGCGTCGGTGACGGCCTTCGGCAGATCACCCACCGTGGTGGCGGTGACGGCGAGGATCAGGGCGAGGACGAAGAAGCCGCCGATGACGAGGATCTTGACGCCGAGCAGTTTCTCCAGCGCGTTGTAGACGACGGGCGCGAGGGTGAGGATCAGGCCGATGAGGACCAGGAGGCCGATGCCGATGTAGGCGGGTGTGCCGCCGAACACGTAACTGAGCATCGTCGCCGAGCTGGTGGCCCAGCCGGGCCAGAGGTTGGCCGCGTAGGTGAACACCACCATGACCAGGCCCCAGTGCCGCCAGTAGCGGTTGAACCCGGTCACCGCGGTCTCGCCGGTGGCGAGGGTGTAGCGCTCGATCTCCATGTTGAGGAACCACTGGGTGACGACACCCACCACGGCGCCCCAGAGGAAGACGAGGCCCACCTGCGTGGCGATGTACGGCCACAGGATGAACTCACCGGAGGACAGTCCGACTCCGGCGGCCACGACGCCGGGGCCGATGATCCGCCAGGTCTTCGCGGGCGGTGCGGGCAACTCCCGTACGGCGGGTGGCGGGAGGAGCTTGGTACGCAGGGGGAACGGGGCGGGTGATGGGGCGGGGGAGCTTCCGGTCTCGGTCATCTGGGGCGTCTCCGGGGGCCGTTGGGGCGGAAGTGGAGCGCTTGGCGATGCCCCGCAATCATCGGATGATTCGGGGAGCCCATGCAATGGGTGTGCACGAAGAACGCCCCGGGCTTGCCTGCCCGGGGCGTTGTCGATGCGTGGTGTCTCAGACTCCGGCGCTCTCCTTGACCGGCGACGCATCCGCCTTCGCCTTGCCGCGCGGTGCCCAGCCGGCCAGCCACGGCAGGACGAGCGCGAGCACGCCGACCGCGGCCCATGCGCCGCCGACGGCCCAGGCGGCACCGGCCGACAGCAGGACGGGCACGAAGGTCACTGTGGCCGTCTCGACGGGCGCGACGGGGATGTACGCGACGCCGAACTCCTCCAGCGTGCCGCTCTTCAGCTTCGGGTCGACCATGCGCAGCAGGGCGATCGCGGTCGCGGCGGCGCCGGTCGTCCAGCCCCACGTGACGAGCCCCTTCTCGAGCCAGTTCCCCTCGAAGAGGCGCGGCGCGACGACCAGGAACAGGAAGAGCACGAGGGCGAGGCCGACCGCGAACATCAGCGCGAGCGGCAGCCAGAAGTCGGCGACGAAGCTGGGCACGATGGAGGCGATGCCGCAGGTGATCAGGACGTCGGTGGCGGTGCCCGAGAGCGACTTGAGCGAGTCCCCGTCGACGTAGTTCCAGGCCTTGGTGCGGGCCACGACGGCGCGCAGGAGCAGGCCGAGGATAAAGGCGAGCGCGAAGACCGGGAGCATCAGCGAGGGGAACATCCCGGTGATCCACTCGGAGACGCCGTACGCGGCCGCGGAGAGCGCGGCGATGACCGCGATCTGGAAGCCGAGCGGCTCGATCGAGGCGGGTGATGTGGTCGCGTTGCCGGTGGGGTGGCGCTCCTTCTCGTCGCGCACGAGGCCGGTGCGCAGTTCCTCGGGGAGCGTCTCGAAGCGGCCGACGCTGCTGGTGTGGCCGCGCCGCGCGCCCCAGTTGCACAGGATGATGCCGCCGACGACACCGACGAGCATGCCCACGGTGGCCGAGGTGAAGCCGAGCGAGCTGGCGCCCTCCCAGCCGTTCGCCTCGAAGGCGGTGCCGAGGGCTGCCGCCGTGCCGAAGCCGCCGGCCCAGCCCGCGAAGAGCAGCGCGCCGAAGGCGTCGGGCACGTCCCACACGGGCTGCAGCAGCACCAGGCCGAGGACGACGCCGATGCCCACCTGGAGGGCGTAGGCGGCGACACCGTACGAGCCGAACGAGCCGGCCGCCTTGCCGAAGCCCTTGAGGCCGAGGCCGTCGGTGAGGGCGAGGCAGGCGAACACGACGACGATCAGGACGGACGCGTAGGTGCCGAGCTGATCGGAGAAGGGCAGCAGCCCCGCCCCCTCGGGTCCGAGCGCGAGGCCGAGGAAGCCCGCCATGACGCTGGAGGGCAGCATCAGCCGCTGGAACAGCCGGACATGGGCCCGCAGCAGCGTGCCGACGAGCAGCAGCGCGGCGATGAGACCGGCGTCGCTGAGCAGCGACCACGGTGTGTAGGACACGGGGACTCCGGGGTGGGGCAGGCACCTCAGTCAGTGCGGGACGTGCGGGGTGAACCGGAGTTTTCTATCAGCAAAGAAACGGTAAAGGGAAACCCGGCTTCCGCTTTACCGGGTTCCCCTTCACCGGGTCAGCCGTTTTTACCGGGTCAGCCGCTCGTGGGCACCAGAACGGTGCGGTCGAACGGGCCGCCGTGGGCGGCCGCGTACGCGACGGCCTCGTTGACCTCGTCGAGCGGAAAGGTCCGGACGCGTTCGGCGGCGAGGTCCGGCGCACCGGCGGCGAGCAGCCGGATGATGCCGGTGTTCGCCTCGCGCGGGTACATCCACTGCCCGCGCACCGTGATCGAATTGCGCATCAGCCACGGGTACGGGAACGCGAGGTCGTCGCCGCCGAGCATGCCGACGCCGCCCATGAGGACGACGCGGCCGTACTCGCGCACGGTCATCGCCGCCGCGCGCGTCACGGAGCCGGGCGCGCTCGGCGGGAGCAGGTCGAGCATCATGTCGATCGGCCCCTCGGCCGCGGCGGTCGTCGCGGCGCTGTCGGCGGCCTCGTCACCGGTCAGCCGGACGGTGCGCACCCGCGGGCCGAACCGGTCGGCGAGGAGATCGAGAGCGGCCCGGTTCCGGCCGGGCGCGACCACCCGCCCCGCCCCCATCGCGAGGGCGATCGCGACCGCGCAGCTGCCCAGGTTCCCGGTGGCTCCGCTGACCAGCAGCGTCTCCCCCGCCGCGAGCCCGCCGGCCAGCAGCCCTCCGTACGGGATGATGTGCGCGCCGATCGCCGCCCACCGGGCCGGGTCGTCCGCCGCCTGCGCGGGCAGCGGGAAGACGTTCTCCGTGGGGACACGCATCAGCTCGGCGAACGCCCCGTCGTGCAGGTGCCGGGCGAGCGCGGCGCCGCCCTCGCCGCGCGAACTCCAGCCCTGGAGCGCGATGTCGGGGGTCAGCGCGTCGTCGCGCGAGCGCACGGTCATGTCGCACCACACGAGGTCGCCCACGCGCAGCCGGGTGGCGTCCGGGCCGATGTGCACGATCCGGCCCACGCCGCCGATGCCGGGCACGACGGGCGGGACGAGCGGGTAGTTCCGTACGCCGCCGAAGACCTCGTCCGCGTACGGGGCCACGGAGGCGGCCAGCACTTCGACCAACACCTCACCGGCGTGGGGCTTCGGGTCGGGCAGCTCCCGCACCGTGAGCGGGGCGCCGAACTCGGTCAGGACCGCTGCGCGCATGGGTGGACCTCCGGGTGTGAGGGAACGGTTTCCGGGATCGACGTTAGGAGCGCGCCGGGCATGCAGGAAGCGACGATTCGGCATCCCGGCCATGCGGAGTCCGCATGGCGTGCCGCTGATGTCCGTGCGGAGCGGACCTGGTATCCGTAGGACCCATGGACATCTCCAGTGCGGGCCTGCGGGTCCTGCGGCAGATCGCGGAGTCCGGCAGTTTCACGGCGGCGGCCGCCCGGCTCGGCTACACGCAGTCGGCCGTCTCCCGCCAGGCCGCCGCCCTCGAACAGGCCGCGGGCGCCGCCCTGTTCGAGCGCCGCAGGAACGGGGTGCGGCTCACACCGGCGGGCCTGACCCTGCTGCGGCACGGCCGGACCGTCCTCGACGCCGTCGCGGCGGCGGAGCGTGAACTCGCCGGGGCCGCGGCGCGGACGGAAGTGGTGCGTCTGGGCGCCGTCCTGAGCGCGGGCGCGGCGTTTCTGCCCGCCGCGCTGCGGCGCCTCGCGCAGGCCGATCCGCAGATCACGGTCACCACGCGCGAGGGCACCACGCCCGGCCTGACGCGGGCGCTGCGCGCCGGCTCGATCGACCTGGCGCTGCTCACCTCCCGCCCGCCGCACCGGCCGTCGGACGGCGAGTCACCGCGCCTGCGGTTCGAGACCGTCGAGGACACCGACCTGGTGGTGGCGGCCCCGGCGACCGGGGAGTTCGCGGGCCGCGCCGGCGTGCACATCGACGAGTTGGTCGACGCGGCATGGATCGCCACCCCGTCGTCCCGTTCCGAGCCCCTGCTGGGCGTCTGGCCGGGTCTGCCCGGACGGCCGCGCGTGGTCCACTCGGCGCGCGACTGGCTGACGAAGACGCAGCTGGTCGCCGCCGGTTTCGGAGTGACCACGGTGCCGCGCCGACTCGCTCCGGTGCTGCCGCCGGGGGTGACGCTGCTGAGCGTCGAGGGGGCACCGCCCGAGATCCGCCGGGTGCACCTGGCCCGCCTCCCTGGCACCCCGACCCCGGCGATCACGGCGGTGACCCGGGCCCTCATGTCGGCGTGACACCGGGCCGCTCCTCGCGCGACCCGGTGTCACTGCTTGCCGGAAGACCCTCACATCACGGCATTGAGCGCCAACACCCCACCGAGGCCCAGCAACGCCAGGACCGTCGTATACGTGGTCCGTGCCTTGATCGCGTCGAGGACCGAGAGGTTGAAGTATTCCTTGAACATCCAGAAGCCGGGGTCGTTGACGTGGGAGAAGGCGATCGAGCCGCAGGTGACGGCGAGCACCATCAGCTCCGGGGAGGCGCCGCTGCTCGCCACCAGGGGTGCCACGATGCCGGCGGCGGTGGACACCGCGACCGTGGCCGAGCCGAGGGCGATGCGCAGGATCGCGGCGATCAGCCAGGCGAGCAGGAGCGGCGAGATCGACCAGTGCTCGGTGGTGTTCTTGATGTAGTCCGCGATGCCGCCCTCGACGAGGACGTTCTTGTACGCGCCGCCCGCCGCGATCACCAGCATGATCATGGCCATGGACTTGGCGGCGTCGCCGCAGGAGGTGGCGATCTCCTTGAACGAGCGGCCGACGCGCGGGCCGAAGACGTACATGGCCAGCAGCAGGGTCAGCAGCAGCGCGAATTCGGGGGAACCGATGAACTTGATGACACCCATGCCGGGGGCGTGGTCGTCGAGGGTCATCTCGGCGATGGCCGCGCCGGCGATGAGGACCACCGGGAGCAGGGCGACCGCGAGCGACCAGCCGAGGGCCGGCATCTCGTCCTCGTCGAAGACGTGCTCGGTGACGAGGCCTTCGGGTATCGACGGGTTCATCCGGCGGATGAACGGCAGCCGGGGCCAGACCAGGGCGATCAGGGCGCCGGCCGGGACGGCGATGAACAGGCCGACGAAGAGCGTCTTGCCGATGGAGGCGTCGAACGTCTCGGCGACGGCGACCGGGCCCGGGTGCGGCGGCAGGAAGCTGTGCATCGTGGACAGCGCGATGGACATCGGCAGGCCGATCCACAGCAGGTTCTGCCGGGTGACGCGGACCAGGGTGAACGCCACCGGGACGATGATGACGAAGGCAACCTCGTAGAACATCGTGACGCCGATGAGCATCGCGGTGACGACCATCGCCACCTGCACCCATCGGTCGCCGAACGCCTTGGTCAGCTTGGTGGCGATGCGCTGGGCCGCTCCCGCGTCACCCATCACGCGGCCGACCATGGCCCCCAGGCCGATCACCGGCAGGGTGCCGGAGAGTTGATCACCGATACCGGTCTCCAGTACATCGGAGATCTCCGGCAGGCTGATGCCCTGGACCATCGCGACGACCACCGCGACGAGAAGCAGGGAAACGAAGCCGTTGAGCTTCATCTTGGTCATCAAAAACAGCAGCGCCACAACACTGAGCGCAACGACGAGCATTGGCATGATCACTTCTCCTTCGAAGTGACGGAGGTGCACGTTCTGAAGTCAGGGCATGCGAGGGCTCGGTGCGGCGTCACGGACGGACGCCGCACCGGCAAAAGAGAGGCGCGAGCGGAGAAGGCTCAGCGCACCAGCGCGGGGCGCTTGGCGTCGAAGGTCCAGCCGGGGACCAGGTACTGCATACCGGCGGCGTCGTCCCGGCTGCCGAGGCCGAGGGAGAGGTAGCGCTGGTGGGCCGCCTCGATCTGCTCCATGTCCAACTCGACGCCCAGGCCCGGGCGTTCGGGCAGGGCGATGGCGCCGCCCTCGATGGGCAGCGGCTCACGGGTCAGGCGCTGGCCATCCTGCCAGATCCAGTGGGTGTCGATGGCGGTGATGTCACCGGGCGCCGCGGCGGCGACGTGCGTGAACATCGCCAGCGATACGTCGAAGTGGTTGTTGGAGTGCGAACCCCAGGTCAGACCCCAGGCGTCGCAGAGCTGGGCGACGCGCACCGAACCGTTCATGGTCCAGAAGTGCGGGTCGGCCAGCGGGATGTCGACCGCGTCGGCCTTGATGGCGTGGCCCAGCTGCCGCCAGTCCGTGGCGATCATGTTGGTGGCGGTCTTGAGGCCGGTGGCGCGGCGGAACTCGGCCATCACCTCACGGCCCGAGTAGCCGCCCTCGGCGCCGCACGGGTCCTCGGCGTACGCGAGCACGTCACGCAGCGAACGGCCGATCTCGATGGCCTCGTCGAGCAGCCAGCCGCCGTTGGGGTCGAGGGTGATGCGGGCCTCGGGGAACCGTTCGGCGAGCGCGGTGACGGCCTCGGCCTCGGCGCGCCCGTCGAGCACACCGCCCTTGAGCTTGAAGTCCTGGAACCCGTACCGCTCCTGGGCCGCCTCGGCGAGCGCGACGACCGCCTCGGGGGTGAGCGCCTCCTCGCTGCGCAACCGCTCCCAGGCGTCCTTCGCGTCGGACTCGTCGCGGTACGGGAGGTCGGTGCGGCGCCGGTCACCGACGTAGAAGAGGTAGCCGAGCACGGGGACGGACATCCGCTGCACGCCCTCGCCGAGGAGCGCCGCGACCGGCACGTTCAGGTACTGGCCGAGCAGGTCGAGCAGTGCGGCCTCGACGGCGGTGACCGCGTGCACGGTGACGCGCAGGTCGAAGGTCTGCGCGCCGCGGCCGCCCGCGTCCCGGTCGCCGAACCGCTCGCGTATCGCGCGCAGCACCGCCTGCGGGTCACCGACGGGCCGGCCGACGACGAGGTCGGTGGCGTCTTCGAGGGTGCCGCGGATGGGCTCGCCGCCGGGGACCTCACCCACACCGGTGCGGCCGTCGGAGTCGGTGAGGATCACCAGGTTGCGGGTGAAGTACGGGGCGTGGGCGCCGCTCAGGTTCAGCAGCATGCTGTCCTGGCCCGCGACCGGGACGACCCGCATCGAGGCGACGACGGGGGTGGCGGCGGTTGGAACGACCTTGGTGCTCATGGACGGTGAGACCTTTCGCGTGCGGCTCGCAGGCGGATGAGGGGACCTACGGAAGGGGCGGGCAGTGCATGGGTCGCGCGTGGTGTGCTCTCAGAGGTCGATCCCCTTGATCAGCGCGGTGAGCGCGTCGAGTTCGTCCGGTTCGAGGTCGGTCAGCGGCGGCCGGACCGGGCCCGTGGGGTGGCCGGTGACGGTGAGTCCCGCCTTGACGATGCTGACCGCGTACCCGCTCTTGCGGTTGCGGATCTCCGTGTACGGAAGGACGAACTCCCGCAGCTTGCGCAGCACTTCGTCGTGGCGGCGGGCGCGGACGTCCGCGTAGAAGGAGAGCGCAAACTCGGGGACGAAGTTGAAGATGGCCGACGAGTAGGTGGTGACACCGAGTTCGAGGTACGGCAGGGCGAAGGTCTCGGCGGTGGGCAGGCCGCCGATGTAGGTGAGGCGGTCGCCGAGCTTCGTGTAGATGCGGGTCATGGCGTCGATGTCACCGACGCCGTCCTTGAAGCCGATCAGGTTCGGGCAGCGCTCGGCGACGCGGGCCACGGTGTCGGCGCGGTACACGGCGTTCGCGCGGCTGTAGATGATGACACCGAGGTTCGTCGCCTTGCAGACCGCCTCGACGTGCGCGGCGAGCCCGTCCTGCGGGGCCTCGGTGAGGTACGGCGGGAAGAGCAGGATGCCGTCGGCGCCCGCGCGCTCGGCGGCCTTCGCCATCTCGACGGCGGTGGCGGTGCCGTAGCCGACCGGGGCCAGGATCGGCGTGCCCTCGGGTGCGGCGGCCACGGCGGCGGCGACGACACGCCCGACCTCGGGCACGGTCAGCGAGAAGAACTCGCCGGTGCCGCCGGCCGCGAAGAGCCCGGCCACCTCGTACGCTCCCAGGCGGCCGATGTGCTCCCGAAAGGCCTCCTCGTCGAAGTCGAGGGCGGCGGGGTGGTCCTCGCCCCGGAAGTGGGTCACGGGGAAGGACAGCAGGCCAGAGCCGAGGCGTCGACCGAGGCCGGCGGGCGTGTAGGCGGTCATAGCGGTGGTGCTCCCGAACTGAGGTGTGCGACAGACGTACCAGGAGGCGGGCCGACTCCCGTATGGCCTGCGTCACTGGTCTGGCGTGACGCTATGAGCTGGGGCTGATGCGCGTCCAACACCGATTTCGCATCTTGCGATGCACATTCGGAATCATTGCGGCGGCGGTCCGGACCAACCCCACAGCGAAACGTTTGCGTTTCGATGACGGGAGGGCGTACCTTTTAGCGGTACGAAACCGTTTCGGATCGCTTATCCGCGCACGACAGACCGCGAGCGGATCCGCGCACCACCATCAGGCAAGGAATCCATGGGGCTGCCCGAACCCCTCACCCGCAGAAAGCGGCGCACCCGGCTCACCCCCGAGCGGGAGCGCGAGCTCTACGGACGCACCCTCGACCTCGTACGCGACGTCGGCTACGAGACGATGACGCTCGACGCCGTCGCCGCGGAGTCGCGGTGCAGCAAGGCCACGCTCTACCGGCAGTGGGGCAGCAAGCCACGCCTGGTGTCCGAGGCGCTGCGCGAGATGCGGCCGTTCTCCCTGGAGGACCTCGACACCGGGTCCCTGAGGGGCGATCTGCACGCGCTCGCGCAGCGGATCGGCGAGGCCCGCAAGGACCTCGACCTCGTACGCGGCATCTCGCTGGCCATCCGCAAGGACGCGGAGCTCGCGGACGCCGTGCACGAGGCGCTCGTCCAGCCCGAGCTCGACCTGTTCGAGGCGATGCTCGCGCGGGCCGCGGAGCGCGGCGAGATCGACCGCTCCGCGCCCGCCTGCGGTTTCCTTCCGCACATGTTCGTCGGCTCCGTCTTCTCCCGGCCGCTCCTCGAGCGGCAGGCGGCCGACACCGAATATCTCCAGCGCTACGTGGACACCGTCGTCCTCCCCTTGCTGCTGAACGCCTGACCGCCTCCGGCCCCTCCCGGCCTCCGGCTCCCGACAGACCTCGAAGGACCACGCAATGCCCACCCCGCTCGACGCGCCCGAGCGTCCGGCCGCGGCCTCGTCCGCACAGCCGCCGGGCGCCCCGGCCGCGCACCACGTGCCCCACCGCTGGTGGGTGCTGGCCGTCATCGGCCTCGCCCAGCTGATGGTGGTACTGGACGCCACCATCGTGAACATCGCCCTGCCGTCCGCCCAGGCGGACCTCGGCTTCTCCGACGACGGCCGCCAGTGGGTCGTCACCGCCTACTCGCTCGCCTTCGGCAGCCTCCTGCTGCTCGGCGGCAAGCTGTCCGATCTCTTCGGACGCAAGAACACGCTGATCATCGGCCTCATAGGGTTCGCGGGCTCGTCCGCCCTCGCCGGTGCCGCCACCGGCTTCTCGATGCTCGTCGCGGGCCGCGCCCTGCAGGGTGTGTTCGGCGCGATCCTCGCGCCGACCGCGATGGCACTGCTCACGACGACGTTCACCGAGCCGAAGGAGCGCGCCCGCGCGTTCGGCATCTTCGGTGCGATCGCCGGTTCCGGTGGTGCCATCGGCATGCTGCTCGGCGGCTTCCTCACCGAGCACCTCGACTGGCGCTGGACGCTCTACGTCAACCTGGTCATCGCCGCGGTCGCGGTCGTCGGCGCGGTCATCTTCGTCCGCAAGCCCGCTCCCGGCCCGCGCCCCAAGCTCGACCTGCTGGGCACGCTGCTCGTCGCGGCGGGCCTCTTCAGCATCGTCTTCGGCTTCTCCAACGCCGAGACGCACAGCTGGGGCAACTGGATGTGCTGGGTCTTCCTGGCCGCGGGCGTCGTGCTGCTCGCGCTCTTCATCGTGTGGCAGACCCGGGCCAAGCACCCGCTGCTGCCGATGCGCGTCCTGGCCGACCGCAACCGTGCCGCGTCCTACGTGAGCGTGTTCATCACCGGTGCGGGCATGTTCGGGATCTTCCTGTTCCTGACCTACTACCTGCAGATCATCCTCGGCAAGAGCCCGATGGAGACCGGCGTCGCGTTCCTGCCGATGATCCTTTCGCTGATGGTGACGGCGCAGGTCGCCACCATGGCGCTGGTTCCGAAGCTCGGCCCCAAGCCGGTCGTCCCGGTCGGCATGGGTCTCACCGCGGGCGGCCTGGTCTGGCTCACCGCGCTCGACGTGACCAGCAGCTACGCCTCGCACGTGCTGCCGCCGCTGATCATGATCGGTGTCGGTATCGGTCTCGTGATGCCGCCCGCGATGAGCCTCGCCACCCTCGGGGTCGACCCGAAGGACCAGGGCGTCGCCGCCGCGACCGTCAACACCATGCAGCAGGTCGGCGGTTCGATCGGTACGGCGCTGTTCAGCACCATGGCCGCGACGGCCGCCTCGAACTACATCGCCGACCACGGTGCCTCGAAGCTCGACCAGGCCGAGGCCGCCGTGCACAGCTACGCGACCGCGTACTGGTGGGCCGCCGGGTTCTTCGTGGCCGGTCTCATCGTCTCGGTGCTGCTGTACCGTGCGGGCCGTCCGCTGGCCCACGCGCAGCAGAAGGTCGAGTCGACGTCCGAGGCGGCCGAGGTCGCCGAGTCCGTGGCCTCCGCCGCTCCCGTCACTCCCGTCGCCACCGCCCTCGCGGTGGAGGGGCCGGGCGTGCACGGCCGGATCCTCGACGCTCAGGGTGCTCCCCTGACGGGCGCCGTGGTCACCCTGATCGACCGCACCGGAGCCCAGATCGGCCGCGGCGCCGCCGCCTCCGACGGCAGCTACGCGGTGTCGGCCCCGTCCGGCGACGGCGACGGTTACGTCCTCGTCGGCTCGGCGCCCGGCCGTGACCCGCGGGTCGCCACGCTCGCGCTCCGCGCGGACGGACCGGTCAGCTTCGACCTCGTCCTCAGCGGCGACGGCGGCCTCTACGGCACCGTACGGTCCGAGTCCGACTCGGCGCCCGTCATCGGCGCGCTCGTCATCACCACCGACGAGCGCGGTGAGACCGTCGGCTCGGCGCTCACCGACACGGACGGCGGCTACTCGCTGCCGCAGCTGCCGCCCGGCGCCTACACGTTCACGGCCAGCGCGGAGGGCTTCCAGCCCTTCGCGGGTCAGGCCCAGGTCGCGGGCGGCACCGCCACCCGGCAGGACGCCGTGCTGCGCTCCGCCGCGACCCTGACCGGCACGGTCCGTGGCACCGGCGGCTTCCCGGTGAACGACGCCCGCGTCACGCTCCTCGACCAGGCGGGCAACGTCGTCGCGGTGCACACCACGGGCGACGACGGCGCGTACGCCTTCGCCGGCCTGTCCGGCGCCACGTACACGGTGATCGCCAGCGGCTACCCGCCGGTGTCGAAGCCGGTCACGGTGGCGGGCAGCGGCAACCCGAGCGACCTCGACGTCGCGCTCGGCCACGGGGACTGACGGTCCCCGACGCCTGAGTGAGCACACCGCCGCGGGCGGGGCAGCTGTCTGCCCCGCCCGCGGCGCTTTGCTAGGTGCACATCTTGCAGAGGGAGGGCGATGCGATATGTGCCGGTCATGATGTGCCGGTCATGACCGCGACGCCTCGGCGATCCGGTCCAGCACGGCCGGAACCCAGTGATCGCCGTACCGCTCCTGCAACTCCGGCAGCCGCCAGTCGCTTCCGGTGACGGTCCCCCGGCAGCCGTTCCTCGCGCCGCACGCACACGCCAGGACGAACCGCGGGTCCCAGGTATTGGTGGCGTAGTCGCTGGTCAGTTCCTCGTCCGGTGCGATGTCGCGACGGGCGACGAGGGTGTACGGGCCGTCCCACCACAGGTTCGGATCGCAGCTGTGGTTGCTGTAGCCGATGGACTGTTCGCTGCGGGGCGGGAGGACCAGGTGGCTCGTGTCGGCGACGGCGATCGTGTCGACGTACGGGCGTTCCGGGTGGCGCACGGCGTCGTCGAGGAGGGCGCGCAGTTCCGCGTCGGAGACCAGGCGACCGCCCAGCCGGGCCACGGTTGTTCCGGTCGTGATGGGTGTCCGTGCGAGCAGGCCCGAGCCTCCTACGGGAGACGGGCGGACCTCGATGCCCGGGTGTTCCCATGAGTGTGGTGCGGGTGTACGTGTCATGGGCTCATCGTCACGCGTCGGCCGCAGGCACCCAACACCCTCACACCGCCCGATGCCCCAGCGTATCGATGACCCGGTCCATGAAATCCGCCGCGGCGGGCGGGAGTTCGCGGCCGGCGCGGCATTGGACCTGGAGGGTGCGCTGGCGGAATTCCTTTTCTTCCAAGGGGACGGCGGCCAGTGCGCGGCGGTCGGACGGGCCCAGGGTGACGCGGCTGGCCAGGGTGACCGCACTGCTGGCGCGTACGAAGCGCAGGAGGGCGTCCACTGTCGTGCATTCGAAGACGCCCTCCACCGTGAGCTGGTGGGCCGCCACCGAGGCCTCCAGGAGCAGCCGGCTCGTGGTGTCGGTCGAGGGCAGGGCCACCGGGTGCCGGACGAGGTCGCGGACCGAGACGGCCTGCTTGTCCGCGAGGGGGTGCCCCCTGCGGACGATCGCGCACAGCGGGGCCTCCTGCGTGTAACGGATCGAAACACCCGCCGGCAGCGCGATGTTGAAGGTGACGCCGAAGTCGGCGATGCCCTCCGCCACCATCTGGGTCGCCTCCGTCGGCCGCGCGACATGCAGGATGACGCGGGCCTCCGGGTGCGCCGCGTGGAAGCCTGCCGCGACGTCGGGCAGTAGGTGGTGGGTGACACCGATCGTGGCGGCGACGGTGATGACCGCCCTCGTCGTCCGGCGCTGATGCACCTCGTCGGTGAACGTCTCGGCGTCCTGGATCGCCCGCCGCGCGAAGCCCGCGAACGCGCGCCCGGCCGGGGTGGCGATGACACCGCTGGGCAGGCGGTCGAAGAGCGGGGCGCCCACCTCCCTTTCCAGTCGGGCGAGTTGGCGGCTCACGGCGGAGCCCGCGACGAAGAGGCGGCGTGCCGCCGCGTTCACCGAACCCGTCTCGAAGACGGCGATGAAGTACTTCAGGGCCGGGTCGACCAGTGGCATCGGATTCCCCCCTCTCGCGTTCTCTTCGCGGGCAATCTTTCGTATACATGCCTTGCCCGTTTGCGTTGCCGCAACGGCAACGCACGCGTTCCCATATTGTCACCGACGGACGTCCCACCACCCCTTGTTGGCCCCTTCCGTGCGGTGCCACCGTCGTGGCCCATGAGCAGACAGGACGCGATCGACAGCGCCGCACACCACTTCGACTCCGGGACGTTCAGGGAAGAACTCACCCGCCTCGTCGCGGTCCCCACCGAGAGCCACGACCCGCGCCAGGAACCCGAACTGCGCCGCTACTTGGCCGAGGAGGTCGCGCCCCGCCTCGACCGCATGGGGTTCGCCGTCGACATCGCGGAGAACCCCGTCTCCGCCCGTCACCCGTTCCTGGTCGCCCGCCGCACCGAGGCCGAGGGCCTGCCCACGCTCCTCACCTACGGCCACGCGGACGTGCAGCCGGGACACCCCGACCGGTGGCGCACCGGGCTCGATCCCTGGCGGCTCACCGTCGAGGGCGAGCGCTGGTACGGGCGCGGGGTCGCCGACAACAAGGGGCAGCACCTGGTCAATCTCGTCGCCCTGGAGCATGTCATCGGGCAGCGGCAGGGGTCGCTCGGCTACAACGTCGTGTTTCTGTTGGAGACCGGTGAGGAGTTCGGGTCCCCCGGCCTCGCCGAGTTCTGCGAGCAGGAGCGCGGCCGGCTGCTGGCCGCGGACCTGCTCATCGGCTCCGACGGCCCGCGCGTCGCGACGGACCGCCCCACCGTCTTCCTCGGCTCCCGCGGCGCCGTGAACTTCACGCTCTCCCTGGAGCTGCGCGAGGGGTCCCACCACTCCGGCAACCTGGGCGGGCTGCTGCGCAACCCCGGCACCGTCCTGGCCAACGCGATCGCCTGCCTCGTGGACGACCGCGGCAGCATCCGCGTCGAGGGCCTGCGCCCCGCGGGGATCCCCGACGAGGTGCGCCGGGCCCTCGCGGACATCCCCGCCGGCACCGACGGGCCCGCCCCCGATCCCGGCTGGGGCGAGCCGGGGCTCACCCCGAACGAGCGCCTCTTCGCCTGGAACACCATCGAGGTCCTGGCCATGACCACGGGCCAGCCGGACAGCCCCACCAACGCCATCCCGGGCACCGCCCGCGCCCACTGCCAGCTCCGCTTCGTCGTCGGCCTGGAGGCGTCCGACGTGGAGGGCGCGCTGCGCAAGCACCTCGACGAGCACGGCTTCGACATGGTCGAGGTCACCGCCGACTACGGCATGGAGGCGACCCGGCTCGACCCGGACAACCCCTGGGTGCGCTGGACGCTGGACTCGCTGGAGCGCACGACCGGCACGACGCCCGCGCTCCTGCCCAACCTCGCCGGCTCACTGCCCAACTCCGCCTTCTCCCGCGGCCTCGGCCTGCCCACGGTGTGGGTTCCGCACTCCTACCCCGGCTGCTCCCAGCACGCCCCCGACGAACATCTGCCCGCCCCGCTCGTCCGCGAGTCGCTCCAGGTGATGGCCGGCCTCTTCTGGGATCTCGCCGAACTCAGCGGGCTCGGCACCTGGCCCCCGCAGGCCCCCTCCACCGACGGGACCACCCCATGAGCGCGCCACCAGCGAGAACCACGGCACGGGCCACCACCACCCCGAGCCCAGGGAAGATCATCACCGCGGCGTGTATCGGCAACGCCCTGGAGTGGTACGACATCGCGGTCTACAGCTACTTCGCGACGTACCTGTCGAAGGTCTTCTTCACCAACGACGACCCGGCCGTATCCCTGCTCCTCACCCTGGGCACCTTCGGCGTCTCCTTCCTGATCCGGCCCGTGGGCGCTCTCGTCCTGGGTTCGTACGCCGACCGGGCCGGTCGAAAGGCCGCGCTGTCCTGGTCGATCGGGTTGATGGCACTGGGCACGCTGCTGATCTGCGTGATGCCGTCGTACGCGGCGATCGGCGCGGTCGCACCGGTCGGCATCCTCCTCGCCCGCCTCATCCAGGGCTTCGCGGCGGGCGGCGAGTTCGGCAGCGCGACGGCACTGATGGTCGAGTTCATGCCGAACCGGCGCGGTTTCGCCGCCAGTTGGCAGTTCACCAGCCAGGCCGCCAGCACACTGCTCGCGGCCCTCCTCGGCACCGTGCTCACCTCGACCCTCAGCGAGGACCAGCTCACCTCATGGGGCTTCAGGATCCCGTTCCTCATCGGCCTGCTCGTGGCGCCCGTGGGCCTCTACATCCGCCGCAACGTGCCCGAACCGCCCACCACCGCCCCGGAGTCCGAACCCGTCCGTGCGCCGGTGCGCACCATGCTGCGCGAGCACAAGGCCGGCGTGCTGCTCACCATCGGGCTGCTCGCCGTCACGACCTGCCTCAACTACCTGATCACGTACATCCCGACGTACGCGACGAAGACCCTGGGTCTCCCGGACTCCACGGGCTTCATCGCGGCGCTCGCCGGCGGTCTGGTGCTGCTCGCGGTGACGAGTGTGGCGGGCCACTTCTCCGACCGGGTGGGCCAGATCGCGATCATGATTCCGGCGGCGGGCGCGGTCCTGCTGCTGATCTACCCGATGTTCGCGCTCCTCGTGGCCGCGCCCTCGCTGGCCATGCTGATCGGCGTCGTCATGGTGATGGCACTCTTCAAGGGCTGCTATTACGGACCCATGGGCGCACTCATGGCCGGCATCTTCCCGGCCGAGACCCGCGCGACCGGCATGGCGGTGGGCTACAACATCGGTGTCACCGTCTTCGGCGGCTTCACCCCGATGATCGCGGCCTGGCTGCTCGACACGACCGGGCAGTCCGCGGCCCCCAGCTACTGGGTGGCATTCGCCGCCGTGGCGAGCCTGACCAGCCTGTTCGTGCTGCGCCGGCGCACCCTCCACTCCCGATGACCAGCGCCCGACGGGCCCGCCCACGCAAGGAGTCCCCATGCCCCTGAACGACTTCGAGCGCCACCCCCTCCTGTTCGGCCCCAGCCCCGTGCACCCCCTGGACCGGCTCAGCAAGCACCTTGGCGGCCCGCGCGTCTGGGCCAAGCGGGAGGACTGCAACGCCGGGCTCGCCTTCGGCGGCAACAAGACCCGCAAGCTGGAGTATCTGATCCCCGACGCGCTCGCCCAGGGCGCGGACACGCTCGTCAGCATCGGCGGCGTGCAGTCCAACCACACTCGGCAAGTGGCCGCGGTCGCCGCCAAGTTGGGCCTGAAAGCCGTACTGGTGCAGGAGAGCTGGGTGGACTGGCCCGACGCGGTCAACGACAAGGTCGGCAACATCCTGCTGTCCCGGATCATGGGCGCCGACGTACGCCTGGTCGAGGCCGGGTTCGGCATCGGCTTCAAGGACAGCTGGCAGCAGGCCCTGGAGGACGTACGCGCCGCGGGCGGCACCCCCTACGCGATCCCGGCTGGCGCCTCCGACCATCCGCTCGGCGGCCTCGGCTTCGCGAACTGGGCGTACGAAGTGGAGCAGCAGGAGCGCGAGTTGGGCGTCTTCTTCGACACGGTCGTGGTGTGCAGCGTCACCGGCAGCACACACGCGGGCATGATCGCCGGGTTCGCGGGCCAGGACCGGCCGCGCCGGGTGATCGGCATCGACGCCTCGGCGAAGATCGACGAGACCCGCGCCCAGGTGGCGAAGATCGCCCGCAACACCGCCGAACTCATCGGCCTCGGACGGGAGTTGCGTGACGACGAGATCACCGTTCTGGAGGGCTGGGCCGGTGACCGCTACGGCATCCCGGTCGATTCCACCGTGGACGCGATCCGGCTGACCGGCGAACTGGAGGGCGTGATCCTCGACCCGGTGTACGAGGGCAAGTCGATGGCCGGGCTCATCGACCTCGTACACGGCGGGGACATCCCCAAGGACTCGAACGTCCTCTACGCCCATCTCGGCGGTCAGCCGGCCCTCAATGCCTACAGCGGCGCCTTCCACTGATCGGTGACCCACTCGCGGAACGTCCGCGCGGGCACCCCGAGGATGTCGGCCACCGTCGATGTCACGTACGCCGGGTGCCCTTCGCTCGCGCCCCACGCGTCGAGCAGCATGTCGACGACCGGCCGCGGCCAGACACCTTCGGTCGCGCGCCGGAACCCGTCCGGCGTCAGCTCCTCGAACGGGACCGGGCGGCCGATGACGTCGCCGATCACGCGCACCTGCTCGGCGTGGGTGAGCGCCTCGGGGCCCGTGAGGACGTAGTCGCCGCCGGTGTGCCCGTCCTCGTACAGGGTGCGGGCCGCCACGGCGGCGAGGTCGCGCTCGTCGATCGGGGCGGTCTCCGCGGCGGCGTAGGGCCATCGGACGGGTTCGCCCGCACTGATCGCCGGCTCCCACCACAGGCGCACGTTCGAGGCGAACATGCCGGGCCTGAGGATCGTGGCATCGAGCCCCGAGTCCGCGATCAGGCGCTCGATCCCGGCGTGCAGTTCGGCCATCGGGTTGGGCTGCCGGAAGAACGGGTGCGGTGTGCGGTGCGGCGAGGAGAGGAGGACGATCCTTCGCGTGTGGGCCGCGATCCGCTCGATGACGGCCCCTGCCGTGGCGGGCGGCGCCGTCCACAGGAGGAACACCGAGCGCACGCCGCGCAGCGCGCGGTCGAGCGAGGCGGGCTCGGCGAAGTCGCCCGCCACGACCTCGACCCCGTCCGGGAGGTCCGCGGCCGCGGGATCGCGCGTGAGCGCCCGCACGGGCACGCCCGCGGCCAGGAGTTCGTCGACCACCGCGCGGCCGATCCGCCCGGTGGCTCCTGTCACGAGGACGGGGCGTGCCCCGTCGTGCTCCACGTCCGTCTGCTGCGCCTTGTAGATCATCACGGCAGACATCATAACGTAACCGAGTTACATTTTTTACTCGGTAAACCTCATGGTGTGACGATCGCGAAGTCCAGGTCGCCGGGGTCCAGCACCGAGGCGAGCCGGGCCAGCGCCGAAACATCGCCCTCGGCCCGGACACCCGCTCGCTCAAGACCCTCCGATGTGAGACCGGTGACAGCGAGGCGCGCCAGTACCGGGGCCGTGGTGGTGAGGCTGACGTCGGCCGCGGTCCTCTGCGGTGCGGAACTGTAGGTGAGCACCCCGTTGGCGAGGCGGACCCTGTAGCGCTCGTCGACGTCGGTGAGCAGGATGTCGACGGCGAGCTTCTCGTTCCACGCCTTGGGGCCGTCGACCTGGATGGCGAGGGCGTCGAACAGCCTGGTCGGAGAGAGATTCGCGATGAGGTCCGGCGACGCGGCGACCGCGGGCGTGCCGAACCGGCCTTCGCGCAGTTCGGTGGCGCCGGAGAGGAAGAAGTTGCGCCATACGCCGTTCTCCGCGCCGTAGCCGAGCTGTTCGAGGGTGTCGGCGAGCAGTGTTCGGGCGGCGGCGTGCCCGGGCTCCGCGAAGACGACGTGGCTGAGCACCTCGGCCGCCCAGCGAAAGTCCCCGGTGTCGAAGGAGCCGCGGGCCTTGGTCACGACGGCGTCGGCGCCGCCCATGAACTCGACGTAGCGCTTGCCGGCCTCGACGGACGGGTGCTGCCACAGATGGGCCGGGTTGCCGTCGAACCAGCCCATGTAACGCTGATAGATGGCCTTGACGTTGTGGCTGACGGAGCCGTAGTAGCCGTGGGTGTTCCAGGCGTTCTCCAGGGCCGGGGGCAGTTCGAGGTGCTCGGCGATCTCGCTGCCGGTCCAGCCTTTGTTGATCAGGCGCAGGGACTGGTCGTGGAGGTAGCCGTACAGATCCCGCTGGGTCTCCAGGAATGCGATGGCACGCTCCCGGCCCCAGGTCGGCCAGTGGTGCGAGGCGAACACGACGTCCGTCCCGTCGCCGAACAGGTCGATCGTCTCGGTGATCGCATGCGACCAGACATGCGGGTCACGCACCACGGCGCCGCGCAGGGTCAGCAGGTTGTGCAGCGTGTGAGTGGCGTCCTCCGCGGTGCACAGGGCCCTGAAGTCGGGGAAGTGGACGAGGAGTTCGGCCGGGGCCTCGGTGTCGGGCGCCATCTGGAAGACCATGCGCACCCCGTCGACGGTCTCCTCCTGACCCGTCGTGGTGATGGTCACGGTCGGCGGGATCAGGGTCACGGTGCCGGTCGAGTTGGTCTGGCCGAGCCCGGCGCCGACCTGCCCCTGCGGACCGCGCGCGAGCGCCGCCCCGAACATGTAGGCGGCGCGGCGGGCCATCGCGGTACCCGCGTACACGTTCTCGGCCACGGCGTGCTCGGTGAAGCCCTCCGGCGCGATCACGGGCACCCGCCCGGCGTCGACGTCCTCCTGCGTGGTGACACCCTTGACGCCGCCGAAGTGGTCGACGTGCGAGTGGGTGTAGAGGACGCCGGTGACTGGGCGCTCGCCGCGGTGCTCCCGGTACAGGGCGAGGGCCGCCGCCGCGGTCTCGGTCGAGATCAGCGGGTCGATCACGATCACACCGGTGGCACCCTCGACGAACGTGATGTTCGACAGGTCGAGACCGCGCACCTGATAGATGCCCTCGACGACCTCGAACAGGCCCTGCTGCGCGACGAGTTGGGACTGCCGCCACAGGCTGGGGTTCACCGTGTCGGGCGCCTCGGCCCCGAGGAAGGCGTACGTGTCGTTGTCCCAGACGACGGTGCCGTCCGCGGCCTCGACGGCGCTGGGCGTCCGCCGGGCGATGAGCCCCCGTGCGGCGTCCTCGAAGTCCTGGGTGTCCTCGAACGGGAGGCGCGAGCGCAGGTCCGCCTGGTTCCGGTTGATGATCGGCTGCGCGGGATGGGACGGGACCTTGGGTGACTCTTTGGGCGTTGAAGTCATATCGCCAGATTCGCACTCTTACGACTCGACCGTCAGGCCCGACCCGCATCCACATCGGTACGCCAACTACCCCCCGCCACACCCTCCCCAGGCGTACAACCAGCTGTTGTCCTTGCCCGCCAAGAACGTTGTTTGATCCGGGTATCCACCGCTCGCTTTGATGACTGCACCCAAGCCGTCCGTAGTGAGGAACCGTCATGCCCGAGCAGGATCGCGTCTACGTCCGCACACCCGAGTTCGCGCGCGTGGCCGAGCGCATCGAGTACGTCACCACGCTGACCTCACGGCTGAACGTCCTGCCCTTCGACGACAAGACCACACGCGCGGCGCTGCTCTCCGACATCATCGGCAGGCCGATGCCCGAGTCCGTCACCGTCTATCCGCCCTTCTACACGGACTACGGCCTGCGCATCGAGTTCGGCGAGCACGTCTTCGTGAACCAGAGCTGCACGTTCTTCGACCAGGGCGGGATCCGCCTGGGCGACGGCGTGCTGATCGGACCGAAGACCAACCTGATCTCCTCCAACCACCCGATCCGCGGGTCCGAGCGCCCCGAGTACTACACGCGGGCGCCCGTCACGATCGGGGACAACGCATGGCTCGGCGCGGCGGTGACGGTACTGCCCGGTGTCACGATCGGCCACGGCGCCGTGGTCGGCGCCGGCACCGTCGTCACCAAGGACGTACCACCGAACACGCTGGTGACCGGCCCCGCGGCGGCCGAGCGCAAACACTGGGAGGACTGACCCCGGGGACACCCCCATGAGCCCCGGCCCGCTCTACGCGCGCCCGCTCCCCGTGACCGTGATGCGGAAGGCGGGGTGATCGGCCGGATCCGGCAGCGCGTCGAAGGTCTTGGCGACGTTCGGGAGCTTGCCGAACTCCTTCAGGTAGGCCGCCATGAGCTCCGGGAGCTCGGCCGGTCCGACCTCGACCGCCGTGAACTGCTCGACGCGGCCGCGCCGGGTGAGACGGCCCGACTTGCTGGCGCGCAGGTTGCGGGACCACTCGGTGTCGCCGTAGGCCGCCAGCAGGTACTCCGCACCCCCGTGGTCGAGCACGGCCACGGAGGTCGAGCGCCAGGCGCCCGTGGTGCGGCCGGGGACCGAGAGCAGGCTGACCACCTTGGGCTTGACCAGGCGCGCCATGCGTCCCCCGATGACACGCGCCGCCCAGGGCGGACGCAGATAGTTCCTGGTGGACATGGTGGGACCTCTTCTCCTCCGTCGGGGGCGCCGTGACGTCCCTTCCCTGCCCTCCAAGAGTAGGCACCCCCTGCCGGTCCGGCTGATCCTGCTGAACCCGAAGACCGGACGGCCCGGGAATCAGCGCCGGCCGGCCGAGGCCGGCGAGGAGGCGTGAGCGTCAGCCGCAGCCGGGGCCGGTTCTACAGGCCCACGTCGCGGCTGTGGATGTCCTCCAATGACTCGCGGCGTACGAGGAGTCGGGCGCGCCCGTCGTGGACGGCGACCACCGGTGGCCTGCCAACTGCGTTGTAGCCGGAGGCCATCGACAGGTGGTAGGCGCCGGCCACCGGAACGGCGATCAGGTCGCCCGCCCGTACGTCGTCGGGGAGCCGGGCGTCGGCGGCGAGCACGTCACCGGCCTCGCAGTGCCGGCCGACGACCGTGACCGGGGCGAGGTCCGCGCTGCCCCTGCGGCCGACCAGGCGCGGCGCGTAGCGCACCCCGTACAGCGCGGGCCGCGGGTTGTCGCTCATGCCGCCGTCGACGGCGACGAAGGTGCGGCCGCCGGTGTGCTTGACGGACACGACGCGGTACAGGGCGACCCCCGCGGGCCCCACGACGGCCCGGCCCGGTTCGATGATCAGACGCGGCACGGTGAGCCCGGCCGCCGCGCACGCCTCGGCCAGCTCGGCGCGGACCTTGCGGGCCAGGCGGGTGAGGTCCATGGCCGGTTCGCCGGGGCGGTAGGCGACGCCATGTCCGCCGCCGATGTCCAACTCGCGCAGCGTGAGCCCGTGTTGCTCCTTCAGGCGGGCCATCAGGCCCGCCATGCGGCGCACCGCCGCCAGATACGGTTTGACGTCGGTGATCTGGGAGCCCAAGTGGCAGTGCAGGCCGGTGAGTTCGAGCTGCGGCTGGTCGAGGATGCGGGCGATGGCGTGCTGGGCGTAGCCGTCGCTGATGGACAGGCCGAACTTCTGGTCCTCGGTGCCGGTACGGATCTTGTCGTGGCCGCCCGCGCTGATGCCGGGGACCACGCGGACCATCACCTTCTGGTGGCCGTCGGGGCCGACCGCCGCGGCGATCCGGGCGATCTCGGAGGGGCTGTCGATGACGATGCGGCCCACCCCGTACCAGAGGGCCCGCTTCAGGTCGTGCGGGGTCTTGGCGTTGCCGTGCAGAACGATCCGGTCGGCGGGGAAGCCCGCGGCGACCGCGAGTTCCAACTCACCGGCCGAGCACACGTCGAGGCCGAGGCCCTCGTCCATCACCCAGTGCGCCATGGCCCGGCACAGGAACGCCTTGGCCGCGTAGTGGACCTCGGTCTCCGGGAAGGCGTCGCGGTAGGTCCGGCAGCGGCGGCGGACCTCGCCCTCGTCGAGTACGTACACGGGAGTGCCGTAGCGGCCCGCTACCTCCGCGAGCGACACACCGCCGACGGTCGCGTCGCCGGGGCGCGGTTCCGTGGTGGAGCTCGGCCACACCGACAGTTCCTCGGGAGTCGCGGTGGTGGTGACAGGTTCGTGAATGGTGGTCATCGTGTCGTCGCCCTTCCTCAGCCGATCCAGTACGACAGCGCCATGACGAGGGCGGCGATCCCGGCTCCCCGGAGCGTGCCTCTCGTGTGCGGGCTCCGTGTGTGGTGATTCGGACGCAAAACCGGTGCGGGAGCGGAGAGTTGCGGGTCCACCGTGACGGTGGCGGCGCCGAGCGGCGCGGTCATGTCGCGCAGGGCGGGCTCGGCCAGCCGGACCCACGGCTGGCCGGCGCCGAGGGTGGCGGTCAGCGCACGCTCGGAGGTGAAGCCGACGGCCGTACGGTCACCGAGCGGGGTGCGGAACAGCCGGGCGGCGCACCCGAGTGGGCCCGGCCGGACGGGAACGTAGAGGGGGCCGGCCGGGAACCGTTCGGAGGGTTCCGGGTCCTCGTCGTTCACGGGTTGTGCCATGGGATGCCTCCTGGAGAGTCCGGGGATGGTGGCTCACCGAGGACGCTATGCCCGCTCTCCCCCCACCCCCGGCACCGTCCTGACGGGACGCTGACGGTGATCGCGGCGATGCTGACGCGCTGCTGACAGGAGCCGCTCCGATGGTGGCCCGCAGCCGTCAGGAGTGCGCCAAGAAGCGACGGAACGGCTGGGCGCGGGCGACCGTACGAGGGTGGGATGGGTGAGGAGTCCAGCAGAGAACCGCCGACGGGGCGCCGCCCGGCGGTAGTTGACGGAGCGTGAAGCGATGACCGGTTCTGATGCGCCTCCGGCCCTGCCCGCAACCCGGGTCGTGGTGGGAGTGAACGGAACCCCGGGGAGCCGTGCCGCCCTGCGCCGGGCCGCCGACGAGGCCGGCCAGCGGCGGGCCGAACTCTGGGCGGTGCTCGCCTGGCAGCCACCCGGCGGAGAACTCCACGCGCGCCGGGCGCCCGCCGCCCCGCTCCCGGGCCTCGACTGGGAGAACCTCGCCCGGACGACGCTCGTCACCGCCGTCCGCGAGGTGTTCCCCGGAGGGCCGGGCGTTCCCCTGCGGGCCGTTCTGGCGCGTGGCACACCCGGCAGGGCCCTGGCCATGACCGCGGACCGGGAGGACGACCTCCTGGTCGTCGGCGCCGGACACCGCGGCAGGCTCCACCGGGCGCTCCGCCCCTCGGTGAGCCGCTACTGCGTCGCGCACGCCGCCTGCCCGGTCCTCACCGTTCCGTCGCCCCCGCTGGAGGCCGACCTCGCGATGGCGCACCGCCGCAATGTGTGGCGACTGCGCCTGGACACACGGCACTTCGCTCGGGAGACCACGCCGCCCGCGACGTGACGGCGGACGGGGCAGCGACCCCCGAAGACCGGGGTGTGGAGATCTACCGTCCTTCCGACACCCCCGGGCACCTCGACGTGGAGGCCTACCGCCCCTCCCACTCCGGCTTCCGCTTCTCCAGGAAAGCCGTCACGCCCTCCGCGAAGTCCCGGCTGCCGTAGACGCGGGCGTACAGGTCCTCGGCGTGGCCGGGGGCGGACGCGGCCAGCACGCGCCGGTCCGCCTCCTTCAGGGCCGCCAGGGTGAGTGGCGCGCAGCGGGCGATGTCCGCGGTGAGCTCCGCGAGGCATGTGTCCAGGTCGGCCGGGTCGACGATGTCGGCCACGAAACCGGACTCGAAGGCCTCCTTCGCCGTGATCAGGCGGGCGGCGAGGAGGGACCGCAGGGTGCGGGCGCGGCCGAGTCCCGCGTAGAGGCGGGAGATCATGGCGGGGGCGAGGCAGTTGCCGAGCGTGCGGCCGATGGGGGCGCCGAAGACGGCGTCCGGGGTGCACACCACCACGTCGCAGCAGCTCGCGAGCGCGCTGCCCGCGCCGACCGCCGGGCCCTCGACCGCGGCGACGACGGGCATCCGCATCGCCGCGAGCCGGTCGACGGCGAGGCCGACGCGACGCTCGTAGGCCACGCCGTCCTCCCCGCTGAAGTCACGGAACTCGCGGATGTCGGTGCCGGCCGCGAACGCCCGCCCGCCCGCTCCGCGGAGCACGGTCAGCCGGATGTCGGGGTCGGCGTCGATCTCCCGGCAGGCGCGCTCCAGTTGGTCGTACATGCGCAGGGTCAGGGCGTTGCGCCGGTCCGGGTTGACCAGGGTGAGGTGGGCGGCGTACGTGTCGGTTCCGGGAACCGCGTGGCGGGTCCAGGTGACGGAGCCGCCTCCCGCCTCATCGTCGGGCGTCAACTCCGTCCCCTTTCCTAGGAGTTCCTCGTTGTGCTCGCCGAGCACCGGCGGGTGGCGGCGCAGCCGGGCCGGGGTGCGGGCGAGTTTCACCGGGAAGCCGACGACGCGGCTGCGGCCGTCGACCGGGTGGTCGTACTCCTCGACCATGCCGCGGGCCCGCGCGTGCGGGTCGTGCTCGAGGATCTGCCCGTAGTCGAGGATCGGCCCCGAGGGGACGCCCGCGTCGAGGAGTTGGGCGACACACTCCTCGGTGCTGGTCGCCGCGAGCCGCCCTTCGAGGAGGGCGATCAGCTCGGCGCGGTGACCCATCCGGTCGGTGTTGGTCGCGAACCGTTCGTCGTCCGCGAGGTGTTGCAGGTCGAGGGCCTCGCACAGCCGCAGCCACAGCCGCTGGTTGTTCGCGGCGATGGTGGCATGGCCGTCCTTGGTGCGGACGACCTGGTAGGGCGCGGACATGCGGTGCGCGGAGCCGAGCCGCTGCGGGGGCTCGCCACCGGCGAAGTACTCGACCGACTCCCATACGGACATCGCCAACACCGCTTCGTACAGGGAGGTTTCGAGGTACTGCCCCTCCCCCGTGCGCAGCCGGTGGACGTGCGCGGCCGCGATGCTCAGCGCGCACAGCATGCCCGCGCCGAGGTCGCCCACCGGCAGCCCGCACTTGACCGGCGGCCCGTCCGGGTCGCCGGTGACACTGACGGCGCCCGCCATGCCCTGGGCGATGAGGTCGTAGCCGGGCCGGTCGGCGTACGGGCCGTACTGGCCGAAGCCGGAGATCGACGCGTAGATGATGTCGGGCCGTACCTCGCGGACGGCTTCGTAGCCGACACCGAGGCGGTCGGTGACACCGGGCCGGAAGTTCTCCACGACGACGTCCGCGTCGGCGACGAGCCGGAAGAACTCCGCGCGGTCGGCGTCGGTGCGCAGATTGAGGGTGACACTGCGCTTGTTGCGGTTGAGGGCGTGGAAGGCGGGGGTGTCGCTGCCGGGCCGTGGCGTGCCCATGGAGGTGCGGGTCTGGTCGCCGCCCTCCGGTGACTCGACCTTGATGACGTCCGCGCCGAGGTCGGCGAGCAGCATCGTGCAGTACGGACCCGCCATGACCTGGGTGAGGTCGAGGACGCGGACGCCGTCGAGCGCCCCTGCGGTGACGGTCATCGCAACACCTCCCGTATCAGCTGGAGCGGGTGCACCGCCGTGCGCTCCGTGCCGTGGTGGATCTGCTGGCGGCAGGAGACACCGGTGGCGGCGACCACGGTGTCGTCCGGTTCGGCCCGGACCGCGGGGAAGAGCCGGTCCTCGCCGACCGCCATGGATGTCTCGTAGTGCTCCGCCTCGAAGCCGAAGGAGCCCGCCATCCCGCAGCATCCGGCATCGAGTTCGACGACCTCGGCGCCCGGGATGCGCTGGAGGAGCGCCACGGTCGCCGCGGTGCCGACCTCCGCCTTTTGGTGGCAGTGCCCGTGGAAGAGGATGCGGCGACCCGCGGGCCCCGTGTCGTCCCGCAGTGGGAGCCTGCCGTCGTCGATGGCCTCGGTCAGCAGCTCCTCCAACTGCTTCACCCGTCCGGACACGTCGGCGACGGCCGGGTCGCCGGGCAGCAGGGCGTGGTGTTCGTCGCGCAGGGTCAGCAGGCAGGAGGGTTCGCAGCCGACGATGGGGCCGTCCCCCGCGTCCGCGAGGCGGTGCACGAGATCGCCTGCCTGTGCCTTCGCCTGGTCGAGCAGACCCTTGGAGAAGGCGGCGCGGCCGCAGCAGCCGCCGCTCTCCAACTGCACGTGCCAGCCCGCCCGTTCGAGGAGTTCGACGGCGGCGCGACCGACGTCCGGGTCGGTGTACGTGGTGAAGGAGTCGGCGAGGAGGGTCACGGTGCCCTGGCTTCCGGCCACGCTTCCCGGCCTGCGCCGGAACCACGTCACGAGGTTGCGGCGGGCGAACACGGGCAACGGCCGGGCGCTGGCTATACCGAGTCCGCGTTCCAACAGCCGCCTCGGCAAAGGGAGGTTGGAGATCGGAGCGGTCGCCGACCCCAGCCGGTTGAGGCGGCGGATGGCGCCGAACACCCGTGACCGGAGCGGCGTGCCGTGCTGCTCGTGATGGTGGGCCAGGGTCTCGGCCTTCAGCGTGGCCATGTCGACGCCGAGCGGGCACTCGCTCTTGCACGCCTTGCACATCAGGCACAGGTCGAGGACGTCGTGCAGCCCCTCGTCGCCCAGCGCCGCCTTCGGGTCGGGCTCGGAGAGCGCCTTGACCAGGGCGTTCGCGCGGCCGCGCGTGGAGTCGTGTTCGTGCTTGGTGACCATGTACGAGGGACACATCACGCCCGCGTCGCTCTTGCGGCACAGGCCGATGTTCATGCACCGGTCGGCGGCGCCGCGCATGTCGCCGCCTCCGACGACCTCGAAGTCGAGGTGGGTTCGCAGGGCCGGCGCGGGCGGCAGCGCCGCGTCGCGGAGGTGTTCGGTCATCGCCGGGGCGTCGACGATCTTGCCGGGGTTCAGCCGGTTCTCCGGGTCGAAGAGGCCCTTGACCTCGCGCATCGCCTCGTACAGGTCGTCGCCGTAGAGCTCGCGGTTGAACTCGCTGCGGGCCAGGCCGTCGCCGTGCTCGCTGGAGTTGACGCCGCCGTACTCCCGTACCAGTTCCTTGATCTCCTCGGCGACCGCGCGCATCGTCCGCACCTGGGCGGGGTCGGCGACGTCGACGAAGGGCCTGATGTGCAGACAGCCGACCGAACAGTGGCCGTAGAAACCGGCGTCGAGGCCGTGCCGGTCGAGGACCTGCTTGAAGCGGCGGGTGTACGCGGCGAGGTGCTGGGGGTCGACCGCGGTGTCCTCGATGAAGGCCAGCGGTCGCCGGGTGCCCTCGCTCGCGGCCATCAGCAGGCCGAGGCTGGACTTGCGGACCTTGAGCAGCCCGGACTGCTGGGCGGGGGTGACGGCCTGGAGCGTGTGGTAGCCGTGGCCGTGCCGCTTCCAGAGTGCGGTCAACTCCTGGAGCCGACGGCCGAGTTCGGTCTCGTCGTCACCGGTGAAGCTGACGAAGAGCAGGGCCTCCGGGTCTCCTTCGAGGATGTTTCCGAGGGAGGCGTACTCGATCTTCTGCCGGGAGAGGTCGAGGATCGTCCGGTCCATCATCTCGACGGCGGACGGATCGCAGGCGAGCGCGTCCTCGGTGGCCTCGATGGCTCCGGCGACGGAGGTGAAGTGACCGACGGCGATGACCGTGCGGGCGGGTTTGGGCACGAGGTCGACGAGGGCGCGGGTGGCGACGACGAGGGTGCCTTCCGAGCCGACGACGAACTTAGCGAGGTCGAAGGGGGCATCGCCGGAGCGGTCGGCGAGGCGGTCGAGGCGGTAGCCGCCGGAGCGCCGCCAGTACGCCGGGAAGCCTGTGGCGATCGCCCCGGCGCGCGCCTCCACGATCTTGGGGAGCTCGCGGTAGAGCCGCCCCTCCAGAGTGTCGAGGCCGGCCCGTCGGGCGCGCTCCTCCTCGTCGACGGGGGCAAGCCGGGCCGTGCTCCCGTCGGAGAGCACGACGTCGAGCTCCCGTACGTGGTCGATGGTCATGCCGTAGCGGATCGACCCGCTGCCCGCGGAGTTGTTGCCCGCCATGCCGCCGATGGTGGCGCGGTTGCTTGTCGAGGTGTCCGGGCCGAACATCAGGCCGTGCGGCGCGGCGGCCCGGTTCAACTGGTCCTGGACCACGCCGGGTTCGACGAGTGCGGTGCGCGCGTCGGCGTCGAGTTCGAGGATGCGGTGCATGTGCCGGGAGAGGTCGAGGACTAGGCCGGGGCCCACGGTCTGTCCGGCCAGGCTGGTCCCTGCGCCCCGGGGCACCAGCGGCACACCGTGCTCTGCGGCCGCCGCGACCGCGGCCCGCACGTCGTCGGCGTGGCGCGGGAAGACGACACCCTGCGGCTCGATCGCGTACATGCTGGCGTCGCGGGAGAACAGGTGCCGGGTGTAGTCGTCGAAGGCGACCTCGCCGTCGAGGTCGCGGCGCAGCGCGGCCTCGAGGTCACGGGCGGCGGTGCGGACTTCGCTGGGGGCCGTCATCGCAGTACCTCCAACGCCGCTTCGAGGCCGCCCCGTTGGACCGGGACTCCGGCGAGTTCGAGGCCCATCTGCACTCCGGCGAGCGTGCCCGCGAGGGTCAGGTCGTTGAAGTTGCCGAGGTGGCCGATGCGGAAGACACGGCCGGCGAGTTTTCCGAGGCCGGAGCCGAGTGACATGTCGAAGCGCTCCAGGATGATCTTGCGGAGCTTGTCGGCGTCGTGTCCTTCGGGCATCAGGACGGCCGTGAGCGAACCGGAGTGCTCGCGCTCGTCGGCGCACAGCACCTCAAGTCCCCAGCCGCCCACCGCGGCACGGGTGGCGGCGGCGTGCCGGGCATGCCGGGCGAAGACGTTCTCCAGGCCTTCCTCCTCCAGCATGCGCAGCGCCTCGTCCAGGCCGTAGAGCAGGTTGGTGGCCGGTGTGTACGGGAAGGCGCCCTTGGCGTTGGCGTCGATGATCGGCTGCCAGCGCCAGAAGGAGGCGGGGAGCCGGGCGGTCCGGGAGGCGGCGAGGGCCTTGTCGCTCACGGCGTTGAAGCTGAGGCCCGGCGGCAGCATCAGCCCCTTCTGTGAACCGGCGACGGTGACATCGACGCCCCATTCGTCGTGCCGGTAGTCGATGGAGCCGAGCGAGGAGATGGTGTCGACGAACAGCAGGGCGGGGTGGCCCACGGAGTCGATCGCCGCGCGCAGTTCGGGGATGCGGCTGGTGACACCGGTCGATGTCTCGTTGTGGACGACGCAGACCGCCTTGATCCGGTGGTCGGTGTCGGCGGCGAGCCGCTCGGCGAGCGCCTCCGGGTCCGCGCCGTGCCGCCAGTCACCGGGCAGGGCGTCGGTATCGGCGTCCAGGCCGAGGCCGCGGGCCATCTCGCGCCAGAGGACGGCGAAGTGCCCGGTCTCGAAGGACAGCACCCGGTCGCCGGGGCTGAGCGTGTTGACCAGCGCGGCCTCCCAGGCACCGGTGCCGGAGGCGGGGTAGACGACGACGGGCCCCGCCGTACCGAACACCGGTTTGAGCGCGGCCAGCAGACGCTTCGTCAGCTCGGCGAACTCCGGGCCACGGTGGTCGATGGTGGGCGCCGCCATGGCGCGCAGGACCCGGTCGGGGACGTTGGTGGGGCCGGGGATCTGCAGGAAGTGGCGGCCGGTGCGGAGCGTCATGCGGTTCGACTCCTCAAGGTGTTGTGCCGTGAGATGGCACGCCGTACCGTGAAGCGGCACATGGAGCGTAGGCTTCCCCTCGCCGACGCGTCAACGGCCGCGTACGGGTCGCCGGTTGGGACCAAAGACCGCGTACCGGCCCCGGTTGGGATCAACGGATGCGTGAGGACTCGCGATGATGCAGAACGTGGCCAACACCCTGCGGGCACTGGAGGAAGTTGCGGCCATGCAGCCCGTCGGCGTCGCCGACCTGGCCAGGGCCCTCGACCTGCCGAAGAGCTCCGTCCAGCGCTCGCTCGTCACGCTGCACACCACGGGCTGGATCCGCCCCGCCGGAGGAACCCCCACCCGCTGGGTGGTGACCACCAAGGCGCTGCACGTCGGACGGCACGCCACCGACGAGCTGGGCCTGCGCGACGCGGCGCTTCCGGTGATGGAGGAGCTGCGCCAACGGACCGACGAGACGGTCCACTTGGCGGTGCGCGAGGGCGGCAGGGTACTGCTGGTCGAGCGGCTCCAGACCAGCAAGGCCGTGCGCATCATCCTGCCGCTCGGCCAGGACCTCCCGATGCACGCCTCGGCCAACGGCAAGGCGGTGCTCGCCGCCGACCCCGACGACGCGGTCGAGCAGTACCTCGACGAAGGACTGCCGCGCTACACCGGCACCACGGTCACCGACCGGGAGCAACTCCTGGCGGAGGTACGGGAGATCAGGGCGCGGGGCTACGCGACGAACTCGGGCGAGTGGCGCGCGGATGTCTCGGCGGTAGCCTCGGCCGTACTCGGGGCGGGGGGCCTGCCGGTGGCCAGCGTGAGTGTCAATGTGCCGACGAGCCGGATGACGGAGGACGCGGCCGCCGCCTTCGGCGGCCTGGTGCAGGAGGCGGCGCGCACCATCAGCGCCCGAATCTCCTGATGTGCAAGGTGTCTTGACGTCCCATCAGACGCCTTCCATACTCTCGCCCCAACCCGAGACCCAGATTCCGGATTCCGGAATGTCCTGAACGTGTGGTGACCACCGACCGAAGGCGAGGAAGCCTCGTGTCAGATCAAGTCATCTCCATCATCGGCCTTGTGCTCGTGTTCGTCATTGCAACCTTCACCAAGGTACACATGGGCGTCATCGCCATCGTCGCCGCGTTCGTCGTCGGCACGGCCGTCGCCGGAGAGTCGGCGGACGAGCTGTTTGCCGGCTTTCCCGGCGATCTGTTCGTGGTGCTCGTCGGCGTCACACTTTTGTTCGCGATCGCCAAGAACAACGGCACGGTGGACTGGCTCGTCCAGGCCTCGACGCGTGCCGTGCGCGGCAGAATCGCCCTCATCCCCTGGGTGATGTTTCTGATCACGGGGGCCCTGACGGCCTCCGGCGCGGTCGTCCCCGGTGCGGTGGGCATCATGGCGCCCATCGGCATGGGCTTCGCCGTGCGGCACAAGATCAACCCGATCCTGATGGGCCTGCTCATCATCAACGGTGCCAGCGCCGGCGGCTTCTCGCCGATCAGCATCTTCGGCACCATCACCAACGGCGTGGTGCAGCGGGAGGACCTGCCCGGCAGCGAGGGCATGCTCTTCCTGACCTCGTTCCTCTTCAATCTCGCGCTCAGCGTGGTCGTCTTCTTCCTGTTCGGCGGCCGCAAGCTGCTGGGCCGTCGGGCGGAGGTCCCGGCCGGTGCGCCGGGTGAGGGAGGGGGCGCCCCGGCAGACACCACGGGCGGTGGCACCCCCGCCGCATCGGTCCCGGCCCCGGCGGGCGAGCGCGTACCGTCGCCGACTCCGGCGGGCGGCCCGGAAGCAGCGCAGACCCCGACCAGCGGCCAACTGACGGCGCCCACGGCCGCCCCGCCGAAACCCCGGCCGCCGACCCCTGACACCGAGGAGATCCTCCGCCTCGACCCCGTCCGCGCGCTCACCGTGCTCGGGGTGATCAGCCTGGCCCTCGGCTCGCTCGCCTTCGACCTCGACGTGGGCCTGATGGCCTTCGTGGTCTCGGCCGTCCTGTGCCTCGTCTCCCCCGCCTCCGCGAAGGGAGCCGTCGAACGCTGCGCCTGGCCCACCGTCCTGCTGGTCTGCGGCATCGTGATGTACGTCAGCCTGATGGACAAGATGGGCACCATCAAGTGGGCCGGCGAGAGCGTCAGCGACCTCGGCACGCCCCTGGTGTCGGCGCTGCTCATCTGCGTGATCGGCGGCGTGGTGTCCGCGTTCGCGTCCACGACGGGCATCCTCGGCGCCCTCATCCCGCTGGCCGTCCCGTTCCTCGCCGGGGGCGAGATCGGTGCGATCGGCATGATCAGCGCCCTGGCGATCTCGTCCTCCGTGGTGGACTCCTCACCGTTCTCCACCAGTGGAGCGCTGACCGTGGCCAGCGCTCCGGAGGAGATGCGGGACACCGTCTTCCGACGGCTGATGGCATGGGGCCTGAGCATGACCGTGATCGCCCCGCTCGCGACGTGGGTCATCCTCGTGATCCCCGGCCAGTTGTGACGGCGCGGCGACCGGGACCGTTCAGCGGGTCAACTGCCTGAGTGCGACGTTGAGTTCGAGGACGTTGACCTGCGGCTCGCCCATGAATCCGAGGTCCCGGCCGGGATGTCGGAGGCCTTCACCTTGTACGTGGCCGTGGTGTTGTCCTCGACGACGGCGGCCTTGGCGGACTCGACCTGCTTGATCAGCTCTTCGCCCGTTGACGGCTCCCATACGCCGCCGTGTGCGCCCTTGACGCCTCTCTTACGGCGAGAGGGCGCGGGCGGCGGTCGTGGAACGGTGCCGGGAGTGTCCGGGAGCTGTCACATTCGGCGCCAGGACCTGGTTCGCGGGGCCCGGCAGGCGCATCGTCGATGTACGGGGGCAGCCCTCCAGGACCGCCCTACCGGCCGACCTCGGAGGTTCGCCATGTGTTTCCACCGCCCCACGTGCCCGCACCCCGAGCATGTCGTCGCCGCCCACCCCGAACAGGGCTGGAGCCTGTGCTGCGACGGCACGATCGTCTTCGACGACACCGGCGAGCTGCGGCCCGACGGGGGCGTCGTGGCCCCGCACCGCTCGTACCCGGTGCAGCGGCTGGTCGTCGCGGCCTGAGAGTGACCGGCCGCCCCTCTCCCTCAGGCCCAGATGGCGGCCGCGAGCGCCGCGCCCGTGAAGGCGGCGCCGAGCCCTGCCGCGACACTGGCGACGACGTTGACGGCGGCGTAGAAGCGCGCCCCGCGCTCGGCCAGGCGCAGAGTCTCGTAGGAGAACGTGGAGTACGTCGTCAACGCCCCGCACAGGCCGGTGCCGAGCAGCAGTTGGACCTGGGAAGAGGCGCCGCCGGCCGCGACGGCGCCGGTGACCAGGCCGAGGATCAGGGACCCCGCCACATTGACGGTGAACGTGCCCCAGGGGAACACCGTGTCGTGCCGGGACTGGACGGTGCGGTCGGTGAGATAGCGCAGCGGGGCCCCGACCATCGCGCCCACGATCACCAGCAGCCAGTTCACGCCTCGCCCCCGTCCGTGTTGCCGGTTGTCACCGCTGCCTCCACTCGATGGCGCGGCGGGTCAGCCCCGCCGCGGCCCATACCGACGCGAGCGCCACGCACGCGGTCAGGGCCAAGTAGCCGAGGGCGGTGCGCGGATGGCCTTCGACGATCAGGTTCCGGATGTCCACGGCGTACGTGGAGAAGGTCGTGAAGCCGCCGAGGACGCCGGTGCCGAAGAACGGGCGGACGAGGCGGTGGGCCGCCCAGACGTCGCTGATGACGACCATGAAGACGCCGATCACGGCGCAGCCGATCGCGTTGACGACGAGCGTCGTCCAGGGGAAGGCGCCGCTCGCCGTGGGCCACAGCAGGCTCGCCCCGTAGCGGGCGCTCGCGCCGACCGCGCCGCCGAGCGAGACCACGGCGACGACGGGGCCCTGCCCCTGCCAGGCGGTTGTGCGCGGTTGGGGAACATGCGGGTCCGCGTCCGGATCGACGGGGTCGTTCACCATCGGACTGCGGGCCTCTCCTCTGTACATCTCCTGCTCACCAGCCACACACGTTACGGGGGTGCGTCCTCGCACATCGGCACCGGCCCGCACGATTTCGCAGATTGACGGACGCGCGACACTACGATGTCGGCAAAACGGGCATCACCGTAATAGCCCCATTCCGCTCCCTCCCCTGCCTTGCGCTGTGCGCGCTCGGAAAGGACGGCTCAAGCGTGGCCACTCCCCCTCCCCCTGTCCTGCGGCCTGCCCTGCGACGCCGACTCCCCGTACGGAAATGGTTTGCGCTCGTTCCGCTCGTCCTGGTCGCCGGGTGGGTGGCCTGGAACTGGCCCCTGTTCACCGCGGGGCTCACGCAGCTGCGCGGCGCGGATACCGGCTGGCTGCTGGCCGCCGCCGTGGTCACGGTCACGTGCTGGCTGCCGGTGTGTCTGCTGCGGCAGGGCGCGGTGCTCGAACCGCTGCCCGTGGGGCGGCTGTTCGCCTCGCAGGTCGCCGCGGGTTCCGCCAATCACCTGCTGCCCGCGGGGCTCGGCGCGCACGTGGTGAATTTGCGGTTCATGCGCTCCTGCGGAATACCCTCGACCCGCGCCTGCGCCGCGCTGGCGCTGTACTCGCTGGCTCAACCCATCGGCCGATACGCCCTGTTGATCACGCTGATGGCGGCCTCGCCGGACGCGCTGCCGCTGGGTGGGCTGATGTCGGCCGAGCGGGGTGGCCTGGCGGTGCTGCTGCTCGTCGCGGCGGTCACCGTCGCGGCGGGGGTGCTGTGGTGGGTGCGGCCCCTGCGCGCGGCCGTCCGGGGCTTCCTGGCCACCGCGCTGACCGACGTCCGCGCCCTGCACGCCCGGCCCGCCCGCGCGCTGGCCCTGTGGTGCGGGGCGGTCGGCTTTCCCGCGTTGCAGGCCACCGTCATGGTCGCGGTGGCACGCTCCCTGCAGATGCCGGTGCCGTCGCTGGACATCGCCCTCGCGTATCTCACGGCCTCGGTGGTGGCCGGGGTGCTGCCGACGCCGGGCGGGATCGGGTCCGTCGAGGCGGCGCTCACCCTCACGCTCGTCGGCGCGGGGTCACCGGTCGTCGAGGCGACCGCCGCGGTCGTCGGCTTCCGCCTGCTCACGGTCTGGGGGCCGCTGCTGCCCGGCGCTCTGGTGCTGGCCGCGCTGGTGCGCCGCAAAGTGATCTGACGACCGCCGGGCGCCGGTCCGTTGCGCGAGGTCGTGCGGGACCCGACTTGGTACATTCGCGACTCGGAACCCGATGTGCCGCACACGAGGAGGCGTGGTGCCCATGACGCCGCTCGCCCTGTTCCTGCCCCGCCTCGACGTGGTTCCGCGCTGGCTGCAGATCACGGCGGCCGTGGTGATCCTCGGCCTCATGGTCACGCGGGTGTGGCTGTTCTTCCGCCGCCGGAAATAGCGTTGCCGCTGTCGGCCGTCCGCATTAGGGTCACGGTCCCCGACACCGGAGACTCACACCACTGATGCATGTCCAGCTGAACCACACCGCCGTCTACGCGACCGACCGGCACCTGTCCGCCGAGTTCATCGCCGCGATCCTCGGCCTGAAGGTCGGCGCCCCGTTCGGGCCGTTCCTGCCCGTCGATCTCGGCAACGGCGTGACGCTCGACTACTACGAGAAGCGGGACGAGCCGATCCAGTCCCAGCACTACGCCTTCCTCGTGCCCGAGGAGGAGTTCGACGCGATGATCGGCCGTCTTGAGACGGTCGGGGTGACGTACTACGCCGACCCCGGACACACCGAACCCGGCCGGGTCAACGACCTGTTCGGCGGGCACGGCGCCTACTTCGACGATCCGGACGGCCACAACATGGAGATCATGACCACGCCGTACGCCCGCCCCTGACGCGCAGGGGCGGGCCGGGCCCACCGCTCGGGTGTGCCCGGCCCGCTCCGGGCTCAGCCCTGGACGCGGATCAGCTTCTTGTTCGAGAACTCCGCCATGCCGTACTTGCCCAGCTCACGGCCGATGCCCGAGCGCTTGACGCCGCCGAAGGGCAGGTCCGCCTGGGTGCCCGCGAAGCCGTTGATCCACACCATGCCGGTGTCGAGCTGGTCGGCGACCCGCTTGGCGCGCTCGACGTCGCCGCTCCACACCGCGCCGCCGAGCCCGTACGGAGAGCTGTTGGCCAGCTCGACGGCGGCGTCGTCGTCGGCCACCGGGTAGACGACGGCGACGGGGCCGAACAGCTCCTCCTTGTAGGCGCGCATCTCGGGCGTGATGCCGGTCAGCACGGTCGGCTCGACGTACGCGCCCGGGCCCTCGCCACGGCCGCCGCCGGTGTGCAGCGTGGCGCCCTTGTCGACAGCGTCCTTGATCTGCTCAAGGAGCTGGTCGGCGGCGGCGCGCGAGGACAGCGGGCCGAACTTGGTGCCGGGCTCCAGCGGGTCGCCGGCCTGCACCGCGCCGACGTTCGCGGTCAGTTCGCGCACGAAGTCCTCGTAGAGACCCTCCTGCACGAGGAAGCGCTTCGGCGAGTTGCAGGCCTGCCCCGCGTTGCCGAGCCGGCCCATCGCCGCCTTGCGGGCCGTCTTCGCCACGTCGTCGGTGTCCAGGAGGATGAAGGCGTCCGAGCCGCCCAGCTCAAGGACGCACTTCTTCAGGTTGCGGCCCGCGATCTCGGCGACGGCCGAACCGGCCCGCTCGCTGCCGGTCAGCGAGACACCCTGGTTGCGCGGGTCGGCGATGATGTCGGCGACCTGGTCGTTGGTCGCGAACACGTTGATGTACGCACCGCTCGGGAGGCCGGCGTCCGTGAAGATCTGCTCCATCGCGAGGGCCGCCTGCGGGCAGCTGGGCGCGTGCTTGAGCAGGATCGTGTTGCCGAGCATCAGGTTCGGCGCGGCGAACCGGGCCACCTGGTAGTACGGGAAGTTCCACGGCATGATCCCGAGCAGCGAGCCGAGCGGCGCGGTGCGCACGGTGGCGGTGCCGCCGCCGCTGACCGAGAGCTCCTCGTCGGCGAGGAAGCCGGGACCCTGCGTGGCGTAGTACTCGTAGATGCTGGTGACGATGTCGATCTCGCCCTTGGCCTGGGCGAGCGGCTTGCCCATCTCCAGGCTGATGATGCCGGCGAGCTCGTCCTTGCGCTCCTGGTAGATCTCACCGACGCGGCGCAGCACCGCGGAGCGGGTCTCCACGTCCGAGTTGCGCCAAGTCTGGTATGCCGCATGGGAGTCGGCCAGCGCCGTCTCGATCTGCTTTGCGGTCGCCTCGGGGAATTCCTTGAGGGTCTCGCCGGTCGCGGGGTTCACCGTTTTGTAGGCCGTCATGCTCGCGACCATACCTTTTGCCTCCCGCCGCCCGTCCAGACCCTGCCCACCCCCAGGAAACGTACTACGGGTTATTGACGCTCCTACAGTCGAGCGTGGAGTGTTGTGTCATCCGAGGACTCATCGAGGACTGGGGGACCGCCATGCGCGTCGAGTTCCGGACCGCCCCGACGCACTACCGCCACTGGTCGCTGAAGGTCGACGAGGCCGTCGCCACGCTCACCATGGACGTGGCGGAGCAGGGCGGCCTCGTTCCGGGCTACGAACTCAAGCTCAACTCCTATGACCTGGGCGTCGACATCGAGCTGTACGACGCCGTGCAGCGGCTCCGCTTCGAGCACCCAGAAGTGCGTGCGGTCGTGGTGACGAGCGGCAAGGAGAAGGTGTTCTGCGCCGGGGCGAACATCCGGATGCTGGCCGGATCGAGTCACGCGTGGAAGGTGAACTTCTGCAAGTTCACGAACGAGACGCGGGGCGCCATCGAGGACGCCTCCGCGCACTCCGGCCAGATCTACCTCGCCGCCCTCAACGGCACGGCATCGGGCGGCGGTTACGAGCTGGCGCTCGCCTGCGAGCGGATCCTGCTCGTCGACGACCGCTCGTCGACGGTGTCACTGCCCGAGCTGCCGCTGCTCGGCGTGCTGCCGGGCACCGGCGGTCTGACCCGGCTCGTCGACAAGCGGCATGTCCGCCGGGACCGCGCCGACTACTTCGCCACGAAGCCGGAGGGCGTGGGCGGGCGGCGGGCCGCGCAGTGGCGCCTGGTCGACGAGGCCGTACCGCGCAGGGAGTGGGAGCACACCGTCGCCGCCCGCGCGGCCGAGGCCGCCGCCCACTCCGACCGCCCGGCGGGCGAACCCCAGGGAATCCGCCTCACCCCGTTGGACAAGACCCGGACCGAGGACCGGATCGAGTACCGGTACGTGCACGCGGCCCTCGACCGCGCCCGGCGCACCGTGGACATCACGCTCGAAGGACCGCCGCAGGAAGCGCCGGCCGACCTCGCCGCCCTGCACCGGCAGGGCGACGCGAGCTGGCCGCTCGCCCTGGCCCGCGAACTCGACGACCTCATCCTCGATCTGCGCACCAACGAACCGGAGTTGGGCACCTGGGTCGTACGGAGCCGGGGCAACGCCTCCCGCGTCCTCGACCACGACGCCCTGCTGCTCGCGCACCGCGACGACTGGCTCGCCCGCGAGATCACCCTCTACCTCAAGCGCACGCTGAAGCGCCTCGACCTGAGCAGCCGCAGCCTCATCGCCCTGATCGAGCCCGGGAGTTGCTTCGCCGGGACGCTCCTGGAGACCGCCCTCGCGGCCGACCGGTCCTTCCAACTGGCCGGAGTCTTCGAGGAGATCGACCCGGCCGCCGATCCGGCCGCGCTCGTCGTCGGACCGCTGAACCTCGGACCGCTCCCCATGAGCAACGGGCTGAGCCGCCTTGAGACCCGGTTCCTCGGTGACGCTCCCGCGTTGGCCGCGGCGCAGGAGGCAGCGGGCCGACCGCTGGAAGCCGAGGAGGCCGAGCGGATCGGCCTGGTCACCTTCGCCCCCGACGACATCGACTGGGCCGAGGAGGTGCGGATCTCGCTGGAGGAGCGGGCCGGGTTCAGCCCCGACGCCCTGACCGGACTTGAGGCGAACCTGCGCTTCGCGGGCCCCGAGACCCTCGAGACCAAGATTTTCGGGCGACTCACCGCCTGGCAGAACTGGATCTTCAACCGTCCCAATGCCTCGGGCCCCGAAGGGGCCCTGCGCAGGTACGGCACCGGACAGCGCGCCGAATTCGACCGGAAGCGGGTGTGACGATGGCGCTCACCGCCGACTACACGGACAAGATCCCCAACAACGTGGATCTGCACGAGGACCGCCGGCTCCAGCGGGCCCTGGAGTCCTGGCAGCCCAACTTCCTCACCTGGTGGGACTCCATGGGCCCCACCCTCCCCACCGACGACGTGTATCTGCGCACCGCGGTCGACGTCGGACGGGACGGCTGGGCGCAGTTCGGGCACGTCGCGATGCGGGACTACCGCTGGGGTGTGTTCCTCGCCGAGCCGAAGCCCGACCGCCGTATCGCGTTCGGCGCGCACCGGGGCGAGCCCGCCTGGCAGCAGGTGCCCGGCGAGTACCGGGCCGATCTGCAGCGCCTCATCGTCATCCAGGGCGACACCGAACCTGCCAGCGTCGAGCAGCAGCGCAACCTCGGTGCGACCGCGCCCAGCCTCTACGACCTGCGCAATCTCTTCCAGGTGAACGTGGAGGAGGGCCGGCATCTATGGGCGATGGTGTATCTGCTGCACGCCTACTTCGGCCGTGAAGGGCGCGAGGAGGCCGAGGAGCTGCTGCATCGCAACTCCGGCAGCGAAGAATCGCCGCGCATCCTGGGCGCGTTCAACGAGGAGACGCCCGACTGGCTGTCCTTCTTCATGTTCACGTACTTCACCGACCGCGACGGCAAGTACCAGCTGGGCACGCTCAAGGAGTCGGCCTTCGACCCGCTGTCGCGCACGTGCGAGTTCATGCTGAAGGAAGAGGCGCACCACATGTTCGTCGGCACCACCGGCATCGACCGGGTGGTGCTGCGCACGGCCGAGCTGATGCGCGAGCACGACACCGAGGACTTGACCGGCTGCGGCGGCATCCCGCTCGACGTGATCCAGAAGTACATCAACTTCCACTACTCGGTCTCGCTCGACCTGTTCGGCTCGGAGACGTCGACGAACGTCGCCAACTACTACACCTCGGGGCTCAAGGGCCGCTGGGGCGAGGAGCGCCGCAGGGACGACCACGCCCTGGCCGACGACTCGTTCCTGGTCGACGCGCTGGTCGAGGGCGCGATCGGGCAGCGGGAGGTCGCGGCGCTCGTGGGCCTCAACACCGATCTGCGCCGCGAGTACATCCGCGACTGCCACAGCGGCCTCAACCGCTGGAACCGTCTGCTCGAAGAGGCCGGGATCGACCGGCGGCTGTACCTGCCGCACATCGCGTTCAACCGGCAGGTCGGCGCCTTCGCCGCGATCCAGACGGCGCCCGACGGGGCGCTCCTCACCGCCGACGCGTGGGAGGACGCCAAGGGCGCCTGGCTGCCGACCGAGGTGGACAAGACGTACATCCGCTCGCTGATGCGGCCCGTGCACGAGCCCGGCCGGATCGCCTCCTGGATCGCCCCGCCGCGCCAGGGCATCAACGGCAAACCGTTCGACTACGAGTACGTGCACCTGACCTGAGCACGTCCGAGGCCGACGACCGGGGAGTCGACGATGAGCGAACCCTTCAACGCGTGCCGCTATCTGCTCGACCGCCGGATCGACCACGGGGACGGCGACCGCCTCGCGCTGACCGGCCCCGCGGGCGAGTTCACCTACGCCGAGCTGCACGACCGGGTGTGCCGCACGGCGAACGGCCTGCGCGCGATCGGCCTGCGGCCCGAGCAGCGCGTGATGCTGTTCATGGCCGACTCCCCCGACTTCGTCACCGTCTTCCTCGCCGCGCTGCGGGTCGGTGCGATACCGGTGCCGGTGTCGACCATGCTGCACGCGGGTGACCTCGCGGAGCTGCTGCGTGACGCGCGGGCGGCGTTCCTGGCCGTCGGCTCCTCGTACGCGGCGGTGGCCGACAAGGCGGTGCCGGACGCTCCGGAGCTGCGAGGGCTGCTCGCCGGGGCCGATGTCACGTTCACGGGCGGCCTCCCGGTGCACCGGCTGCGGGAGTTGGCCGCGGCGGCCCCGGACACCGACGTATACGCGACCACGGCCGACTCCCCCGGCTTCTGGCTCTACACCTCGGGCACCACCGGCTCGCCCAAGGCCGCGATGCACCGGCACGGCGCCGTCGCCGAGGTCTGCGAGACGTACGCCACCCGGGTCCTCGGCGTCAGGGCCGGCGACCGCTGCCTGTCGGCGGCCAAGGCGTTCTTCGCGTACGGCCTCGGCAACTCGCTGCTGTTCCCGCTCGCGGTGGGGGCGGCGACCGTGCTCGAACCGGAGCCCTCGCGCCCGGAGTTGCTGGCCGCGCGGGCTCGGGAGTTCGGCGCGACGCTGTTCTTCGCAGGGCCGACGTTCTTCGCCAACATGCTGCGCGCCGACCTCCCCGGCGACTCGCTCGCGGGCGTCAGACTCGCGGCCTCCGCGGGCGAGCCGCTGCCCGCCGCGCTCCAGCACCGCTGGAGCGAACGCTTCGGCGTCGACATCATCGACGGCATCGGCATGACCGAGACGCTGCACATCTTCCTGTCGAACGCGCCGGGAGCGATCCGCCCGGGCACGACGGGCCGCCCGGTACCCGGCTACGAGCTGCGCGTCCTCGACGAGGAGGACCGCGAGACACCGGCCGGCGCCCCGGGCACCCTGCACGTCCGCGGCCGCTCCGTCGCCACCGGCTACTGGTGCCGCTACGACGACTCCCGCCAGGTGTTCCGCGGCGAGTGGCTGCGCACCGGAGACACCTACGTACGCGACGAGGACGGCTACTTCACGTGCCTCGGCCGCACCGGGGACATGCTCAAGGCCGGCGGAATCTGGGTGTCCCCCGCCGAGGTCGAGGCGCGCCTGCTGGAACACCCCGCCGTCGCCCAGGCCGCGGTGGTCGCGGCGACGGACACGGACGGCCTGGAGAAGCCGATCGCGTACGTCGTCACGTCACCGGGACAGGACGTCACCGCAGGCGCACTCATCGCGTACTGCCGCACCGGGCTGCCCTCGTTCAAGCGGCCCCGGCACGTGCTGTTCACCGAGGCGCTGCCGACGACCGCCACCGGCAAGATCCGCCGCGTGGAGCTACGGGCCCGCGCGGCCGACGATGTGACCGCTTCCCGAGAACAGCACGAGGAGACCTGATGCTGGACGGCCACCCGCTGATCGACGTCCACCTCCACCCGGCACGGCTGTCCACGCTGAAACCCACGTACGAGGAGTGGACGCAGGGCGTCGCCGACCACGATCTCCTCGCCCGCATCTACGACGGCGACACGGTGAGCCCCGAGGCGTTCCACCGCCATCTCGTCTCGGAGGGCGTCGACATCGCGCTGCTGCTGTCGGAGTACAGCCCGCGGGCGACCGGTGTCCAGCCGGTGGAGGACCTGCTTCCGATCACGGCCTACGACCCGTCGAGGGCCAAGGCGATCGCCAACATCAACCCGCACCTGCACTACCCCATCGAGGAGGAGCTCCAGCGCCAGCTCGACCTGGGCGCGGTCGCCTGCAAGCTGCATCCCGTGCACGCGGGCGTCGCCGCCAACGACCGGCGCCTCTACCCCGCGTACGAGCTCTGCCAGTCGGCCGGCATCCCGCTCGTCGTGCACTGCGGCACGAGCACGTTCCCCGGCGCCCTCAACAAGTACGCCGACCCGCTGTTCCTGGACGACGTGCTGCGTGACTTCCGGCGGCTCGACGTGGCGCTCGCGCACGGCGGGCGCGGCTGGTGGTACGACGCGGCGGCCTTCATGGCGCTGTCCAACGAGCACGTGTGGATCGAACTCTCGGGCCTCCCGCCGTCCCGCCTGCGCACGTACTACGCCAAGCACGACTGGTCCCGCCTCACCCGCCGCATGATCTTCGGCACCGACTGGCCGGGGGTGCCGGGCATCGCGAAGAACGCCCGCGCGGTGGCGGCCCTGTGCCCGGACGAGACGACCACGGGCCTGGTCCTGGCGGGGAACGCGGCGCAGGTGTACCGGCTCAAGCCGGCGGCGTGACCGGGGCGGTCAGCCGGTCCCACTCCGCCTGCGCGTCCGCGTGCCAGCGCTCGTGCAGCTCGGTGAAGAGGTTCGCGGAGCGGGCGCCGATCCAGTGCGGGGGCAGCAATTCCAGGGGTAGTTGCGGGTCGAGGGCCGGGAAGCGGCGCCATGCGTCGACGAGCCGGATCTGCGCGAGGAGGGTGTCCGTACCGGGTTCGGCCCGCATGCCGGCGAAGGCGCGGACGAACTCCTCGTACTCCGTGGCGAGATCGCCGAGCCGCCACGCCTGTTCCACCATGTCCCGCTCGGACCCGATCCCCGCGAAGGGCCCGCAGAACGAGGACACTTCCGGACCGAGCCCCAGCTCCTCCACGACCTGCTTGGCCTCCGCCTCGCGTGAGGTGTGCGGGCCCACCCAGAGCCCCGGCGCGGGGCTGCCGAGGCCCACCCACGTCAGGCGGGTGCGCAGCCGGTGGCGCAGTTCACGCCTGCTCTCCGGGACGCTCACAAGGAGCACCAGCCAGCGGCCGTCCCAGCGCGCCCGCGCCCGGCCGAAGGAGTAGATGCGCTCCGCGCCCTCGCCCAGCACCGTCCTGCCGTGCTCGGTCAGCACCCAGCGCACCCGCCGCCCGGACCGCTCGGCGGTGACGAGGCCGCTCGCCGACAGCCGGTTCAGGGCCTGGCGGGCCGCCTTCTCCTCGACGCCGAGGCCGTCCATCACGTGCAACAGCGCCGAGGTCCAGACGGGGGCGTCCCGTGGCAGTACGTACTCACCGAGCACGGTGAGCAGGAGGGAGCGCGCGCTCCCCGATCCGGTCGGCCTGGTCAATCCGGGCTCCTCCACTGGGCGTTGCCCCAGGGTAGCCGACTCCTGCTACAGGATGATGGCGTGGCACCACACTTTCGTAGAGTGTCGAGGAACCCTCAACGCTTGACGCCGACACCCGCGAAGTGGGTGACCTCGACGTCCCCGTCCGCGGGCTCGGGGCGCCACCGGGAGCAGGAGACGATGCCCGGAGGGAGCAGTTCCACGCCGCTGAAGATGCGCCCGAGGTCCTCACGGGTGCGCAGTGTCATGGGAGCCGAGCCCTGGCTGTTCCAGTGCTCGACCGCCGCCACCATGGCCTCGCCGTCGACCTCGGTGGTGGGGTGCGAGACGACGAGGTGGCTGCCGGGTGCGGCGGCGTCGAGAAGGCGGCGCACGATGTCGACCGCCTCGTCGGTGTCCATGACGAAGTTGAGGACGCCGAGCATGGTGATCGCGATCGGCTGGTCCAGGTCCAGGGTGGCCGCGGCGCCCCGCAGGATCGCCTCCGGGTCCCGCGCGTCCGCCTCGATGTAGTCCGTGGCCCCCTCGGGCGCGCTGGTGAGCAGGGCCTGAGCGTGGTCGAGGACGACCGGGTCCTTGTCGACGTAGACGATCCGGCAGCTCGGATCGACGCCCTGCGCGACCTCGTGGGTGTTGTTCGCGACCGGCAGTCCGGTGCCGATGTCCAGGAACTGCCGGATTCCGGCCTCGCCGGCCAGGTAGCGCACGGCGCGGGCCAGGAAGCGCCGGTCGGCGACGGCCGAGCGGGGCAGCTCCGGCACGAAGGCCAGGATCTGCCCGCCGACCTCGGCGTCGACCTCGTAGTGGTCCTTGCCGCCCAGCCAGTAGTTCCAGATCCGGGCGGAGTGGGAGACGTCCGTCCGCAGTGGGTCGGCGGCGGGGTCACGGGGCGCGGAGTCGGGCATGCCGGCAGGCTCCTTCAAACAGTGCGAATCGGGGCGAGGACCAACCTAGGTACGGTCGATCAACTTCGTTGCCGTTTACCGAGGTTGCTCCCGGCCTGGGGCCCGCCGTTCGGATCAGGCCCCAGGCGCCCCGTCGCTCGGCTCAGCGCCGCCCCTTGAGCCTCTCCACGCCCGCGACGCCGACCGCGGCGAGGCCGATCTGCATGGCGAGTTCGATCCAGTCGATGCCGTCGGTCTCGGCGACGTCGAACGCGCCGGCGAGGCCGGTTCCGATGAGCGCCGCGGCGATGCCGACCAGCAGCGTCCACAGGATGCCGATGCGTTGGCGGCCCGGAATGGCCAGCCGGCCCAGCACACCGATCACGATGCCGATGACGATCGCGGTGAAGATGCCGGAGATCTCCATGCCTGTCTTCCTCCCCTTGATCCGACACTTCGACATTTCGACACAGCTGTCGAATGTCGATTTACGTGTTCCCCGACATGGGGGACGCAGTCCCCCCGGCAACGGTTGAGCGCTAGGCGGCCGCCTGCGGGTGGGTGAGGCGGGCCAGCAGGTCGTCGAGGGCGACGAGGCCGGTCAGCCGGCCGGTGTCGTCGCGGACGACGGCGAGCGAGGCCCGGCGGTTGCGGAGCTGTTCGATGGCCTGGCCGACCGTGTCGGTGGCCAGCAACTCCGGTACCGGGCGCGCCAGTTCACCCGCGGTGGTGGCGCGCCCCCGACTGCGGGCGATCAGCGCGTCGCGGGCGTGCACGGAGCCGACGACCCGGTCCCCCGCGCGGACGAGGAGGCGGCTGCGGTCGCGCGCCGCCGCCGTGGCGAGGATCGCGTCGAGGTCCGCGTCCGCGGGGACGGAGGTGATCCGCGCGGCGGGGGTCTGGAGTTCGCCGACGGGGGTGAGCGGTTCGACCAGGGAGCTGGTGATCAGCTCCGAGTCGTCCTTGCTGATCAGGCCGAGCCGCTCGGACTCCGCGACGAGGTGCGTGAGCTGCTCCCGGTTGTGGACCTCGGCGAGTTCGTCGCGCGGGGTGACGCGGCACATCCGTACCAGCGCGTTGCTCACCATGTTGAGGACGCTGATCAGCGGGCGGACCACCTTGACCACGGCGCGGAACGGCGGGGCCAGCAGCATCGCCGAGCGCTCGGGATGGGCGATCGCCCAGGACTTGTGCGCCATCTCGCCGACGACCATGTGCAGGAACACCACGACGATCATCGCGAAGGCGAAGGAGACGCCGTAGCTGAGACCGCTGGGCAGGCCCCAGCCGTGCAGCAGCGGGTCCAGCTCGTGCGAGATGGCGGGCTTGGAGATCGAGCCGAGTCCCAACGTGCAGATGGTGATGCCGAGTTGGGCGCCCGCGAGCATCAGCGACAGTTCCCGCATGCCGGCGAGCGCCGCCTTGGCGCCGCGGGCGCCGGACGCCACCGCTTGCTCCATGCGATGCCGTTTGGCGGCGACCAGCGCGAACTCGGCGGCCACGAAGAATCCGCTGCCGATCAGCAGCAGGACCGTGATGAAGAGGGCCATGGGGAAGCTCATGGGCGCGGCTCCTCCTCGGTGTCGGCAGCGGCGGACTCGCGGGCCAGGTGGACGAGTTCGGGTACGTGGCGGTCGAGGGTGCGGACGTCGATGACGGCGTGCTCGCCGTCGCCGGCCAGGTCGATCGTGACCCGGTCGCCGATCGCGGGGAAGCGGCCGAGGCGGTCCACGATCAGGCCCGCCACGGTGTCGTAGCCCTCCTCCTCGGGCAGCTCGACGCCCGTGGCCTCGGCGATCTCGTCGATGCGGCGGCCCGCGTCGATCACCCAGCCCGTGCCGTCCGGGTCCTGGACAGCCAGTTGTGTCTCGCGGTCGGTCTCGTCGGCGATGTCACCGACCAGCTCCTCGGCGATGTCCTCGTACGTGACGACTCCCGCCACGCCGCCGTGCTCGTCGAGGACGACCGCGAACTCGTCGTCGGCCTCCCGCATCCGGTCGACCGCGGCGGGGAGCTGGAGCATGTCCGGCAGCAGAAGGGGCCGGCGGGCCAGGGTCCCCGCCGGGGTGCTCGCGTACGCGGACTGCGGGAGCCGCATCAGTTCGCGCACGCCGAGGACGCCGGTGACGTCGTCGGGGTGGTCGCCCATGACCGGGTAGTTCGAGTGGCCGTGCTTGGCGATCAGCTCGATCGCGTCGTCGGCCGTGGCCTCCTTGCGGACGAAGACCGCGTCGGCGCGCGGCACCATCACCTGGTCCAGGGTCCGCTCGTTGAACTCCAGGGCGTGGTCGAGGAGGGTGGCGGTCTCGCGGGGCAGCTCGCCCTGCTGATGTGACTCGCCGATGAGATGGCTGAGTTCCTCCAGGGTGGCGCCGTGGTGCAGTTCCTCGACGGGTTCGATGCCGACCTTGCGCAGCAGTTTGTTCGCGGCGCTGTCGAAGAGGTGCACGACGGGGCCGACGACCTTCAGGTAGCCGAGTGTGGACCCGGCGAGGGACTTGGCCAGGCGTTCGGGGACGGCGAGGGCGAGGTTCTTCGGGGCCAGCTCGCCCAGCACCATCTGGACGACCGTGGCCAGGACGAAGGCCAGGACCACCGAGATGCCGGTCACCGCGGCGGCCGGGATACCGATGCCGTCCAGGGCCGGGCGCAGCAGGGCCGAGACGGACGGCTCGGCGAGGAAGCCGACGACCAGGCCGGTGACCGTGATGCCGAGCTGGGCACCGGACAGCATGAAGGACAGCCGCTCGAGAACCTTGAGGGCCTTGGCCGCCCGCTTGTCCCCCGCCTCGGCGTCGCGGGCGAGCGCGAGACGGTCCGCCGCGACGTACGCGAATTCCTGGGCCACGAAATAGCCGGTCCCTGCGGTCAGGACGAGGACCGCGAGGAGGCCGAGCACGGCACTCAGCACCTGCCACCACCTCGCCGCGTGCCGTGCTCATCGATCAAGGGGCGGGGTGGTCGGGGACTGTGCCCCGCTGGGTCCGTCGGTCTGGCGGACAACCGGCTACTCCTTCGAATTTTACTTTCCATTTGCCTTCGCTACGACAACGCCCGGCCCGGCGCCGGCGTTCCCGACCACTCTCCGACGGGCCCGTACGCGGCGCCACCGCACCTCCTGCCGGGCACTCGGGGGCGAACAGGGATGATGGACCGGCCCGTACACCCAGCCACCAGGAGGAGCCGGTGACGACGTCCCGCCACAGGACCCCACGACGCGCCCAGGGCGAGCTGGAGGCGCAGGTCCTGGCCGCACTGCGCACGGCCGAGGCCCCGGTGAGCGCCGGGTGGGTGCGCGACCGGATGGGCGGCGACCTCGCGTACACCACCGTGGTGACGATCCTGGCGCGGCTTCAGGCCAAGGACGCGGTCACCCGGCGGCGCGAGGGGCGCTCGTTCGTGTGGACGCCCGTGGCCGACGAGGCCGGGCTCGCCGCGTTCAAGATGCGCAAGGTGCTGGACGCCGAGGCGGACCGGGAGGCGGTCCTGGCCAGCTTCGTCACCTCGCTGCCCGAGGGCGACGAGCGGCTGCTGCGGGATCTGCTGCGGCGCGCTGAAGCGGACACGGACGCAGGCTCGGGAGCAGCCCCGGCGGTCGGCGACGAGGAAGGAACGGGCTGAGCCGTGGGCATCTTCGTCTTTCTGCCGCTGGTGCTGCCACTGACGGCGTGGCCGGTGGCCCGGCTCGCCGCGCACCGGCTGCATCCGCGCACCGCGACCCGGCTCCTGACCTGCGTGGCCGCCGTGATGGCGGTGTGCAGCACGGTGTGCCTCGCCCTGTTGATGGTGGTCGGCACCGCGCAGCTGCCGGGCAATCCGCTGCCGGACGGCTGGTCGGATCCCGAGGTGCGGGCCGCCGTGCCGCAGGACGAGATCGCGGGCAAGGCTGCCATTCCGGCGCTGCTCGCCGTCGTCGCGGCCTGCACCCGCACGCTCTGGCGCCACTTCACGCTGCGCCGCCGCGCCCACGCCGCGCTCGCGGGCCTGCCCGCCACCCAGGTCGCGGTGCTGCCCGACCCCCAGGCGTACGCCTATGCGCTGCCCGGTGGTGGTCGCGGCCGGATCGTCGTCAGCACCTCGCTGCTCGATCGGCTCGCGCCCGCGGAGCGGCGGGCCCTGTTCGCCCACGAGCGGGCCCATCTGACGGCCCGGCACCACCGTCAACTCCTGACCGTGCGCCTGGCCGCCCGCGCCAACCCCTTTCTGCGTCCGCTGAGTTCGGCCGTCGCGTACACGGCCGAGCGGTGGGCGGACGAGGAGGCGGCCGCGCTGGTGGGTGACCGCAAGGTGGTCGCCCGCGCCATCGGCAAGGCGGCCCTGGCGGGCGGGCCGCGCGAGCCGCTCTTCGCGGCGTTCGCCGCTCCCGGCCCGCTGCCCCGCCGCGTCGCCGCACTGCTCGCGCCGCCGCCCACCGTCCAGGGCCGGGCCACGGCGTTCACGTCCGTGGGGCTCGCCACGTGGACGGCGGGATTCGGCGCGGCGGCGTCCGCCATGTCGTCCGCCAACTCCGCGCTCACCCTGGCGGCCACGCTCCACGCGGCCACACCGCTCTGACATCGAGGGACCCGGCGCCGGCGACTAGAGGTCGAACTCGGTCGGCGCCAGGCCGAGCATCTGGCACGCCTCGCGCACGACGCCCCGCTCGGTCGGGTCGAAGTCGCCGTCCGCACCGCCGATGACGATGCCGATCTGGATCACGGCGCGCGCCTCGGCCTCCTTCTTCTTCGCCTTGGCGACCTCCTGCAACACGCTGACCTTGCCGAAGTCGAAGTCGGCCGTCAGCTTGTCGAGGTTCGCCTCGAAGCGCTTCTGAAGGTCCGTGGCGTCGAAGTTCTGCAGCACCTCGTTGCCCATGATGAGCTGCGCGACGCGGCGGCGCTCCGAGGCGTCGATGGTGCCGTCGGCCGCGGCCACCAGCGCACACATCGCCATGGAGGCATCCCGGAAGGCCCCGGACTTCAGGTCGTTCTTCTTCGCCACCAACTGCGTCTGCATCGTCGACGCGGATTCCTTGATGCGGTCCCACAGGGCCACGGGCACTCCTCGGATTGAGATCTCATACGTGCGCTGTTCGCGCGCTCATACTTCTACAGCACTGTAGAAACTGGCGAAGACCCGGGAAAGTTCCGCCCCACCCCTATACTTCTACACGCCTGTAGAACATCTCCTACGCCCACAAGGGAGTTCACGCCTCGATGGTGTTCAAACGACTGCTCGGCTCGCTCGGCGTGGGCGGGCCCACCGTCGACACGGTCCTCCCCGACTGGACCACCGCCCCCGGCGGCACCGTGACCGGCCGGGTCCATCTCAGGGGCGGCAGCGGCGACTTCGAGATCGAGCACATCACCCTGGAGCTCGTCGCCCAGGTCGAGGCGGAGCACGACGACGGCGAGAGCCACGGCGTCGTGGCCTTCGACCGGTTCGTGGTCGGCGGCGGCTTCCGGCTCGTCGCGGGCGCCGAGCACAGCGTGCCGTTCACGGTGACGCTGCCGTGGGAGACGCCGATCACCGAGCTGTACGGGCAGCCGCTCGGCATCGCCCTCGGCGTACGCACCGAACTCTCGGTGGCCGGTGCCAAGGACAAGGGTGATCTCGACCAGCTCGCGGTCGGACCGCTCGCCGTACAGGAGGCGATCCTCGAAGCGTTCGGGCAGCTCGGCTTCGGCTTCACGTCCGCGGACCTGGAGTACGGGCACATCGGCGGCACGGGACAGCGGCTCCCCTTCTACCAGGAGATCGAGCTGTCGCCTTCCCCGCAGTACGCGCACGCCGTCAAGGAGATCGAGCTGACCTTCCTCGCCACGCCGGACGGCACGGAGGTGGTCCTGGAGGCCGACAAGCGCGGCGGCCCCTTCTCCGGCGGCCACGACGCGCTCACCCGCTTCACCGTGGCGCACGCAGACGCGGGACGCCAGGACTGGAACGCGGTCGTCGACGGCTGGGTACGGGAGTTGGTCGAGCACCACTCGGCCTACGACACCCACGCCTCGTACGACGCCTCGTACGGGCATGATGGTGGGCACCGCTCCGGGCCGGGTGTGGGCACGGCCGTGGCGGTCGGCGCCGCCGGGCTCGCGGTCGGTGTGGTCGGCGGCATGGTCGCCGCCGAAGTCGTCGACGAGGTCGGGGACTTCTTCGAGGACGAGACCGAGAGCGACGACGAGGGCGGCGAGGACTGACCATGTTCGGACTGAGTGAGATTGCCATCGTCCTGATCGTGATCGCCGTCGTGGTCGGCGTGAAGAAGCTGCCCGAACTGACCCGCAGCGCGGGCAAGTCGGCCCGCATCCTCAAGGCCGAGGCGCGGGCCGTGAAGGAGCAGGACGACCCGGCGGGCGACCGTCCCCGGAATCCGCCGCGCGTCATCCAGGGCGAGACGGTGACTCCGCCCCAGCGCGAACCGGGACAGGAGTCACCCAACTCGTAGCCCGCCTCAGGGAGTCGGCTGGAGCTTCTCGAAGAAGAACTCGTGCTTCAGGTACGACGTGTCGTACTCGTGGCCCGGATACGGCGGGAGCAGCTGCGCGGCCTGGAAGAGGCGCCAGCCGTCGAGGAGGGCTTCGAGGCCCGTCTCGTACGGCGGCTCGTCACTGTCGCCGGTGGTGTGGTCGGTGGTCCCGGTGCCGTCGTAGCGGGCCCAGCCGACCACCTTCGCGTCGAGCGCCGAGTTGGCGAGGTAGAGGACGAGTACCTGCTGTCTCATGCGTGGCTCCCGAGGGTGGGACGGTTGGAGACCCGGGTCACCCAGTGGTCGAGGTCGAAGGTGTCGTCGCCGGTCAGCGCGCGCCACAGCCGGATCCGGTTGTGGATCTCCAGGCGGCCGGTGGCGGGCTCGTACCAGGGGAAGACGTGGCGGAGTTCGTCGCCGACCGCAGGGTCGTCGAGGTCGGAGGTGTCCCAGAGGCGCACCTGCGGCACGGTCGGATTGAACCGGATCTTGAACATGTAGCGCCGGATGTCGCTGTCGTTGCGGCGCCCGCCGTGCCAGATGCCGTGGTGCATCAGCAGGACGGTGCCGGCCGGGCAGGTCAGCCGGTTCTGGCCGCGCAGGTTCTGGTAGCGGCCGGTGTCGGTCTCGTTGGTGTGCCGCAGATGGCTGCCCGGCACGCTCAGGGTGCCGCCCATGTCGAGCGTCACGTCCTGCGGGTAGTACATGAGTTGGACGTCGAAGGCGTCCGGTCGCACGTCGATGATCGCGTCTCCGTGCAGCGGCTGCGCGGTGCCGTCACGGGCCTCTCGCACATGCACGGCGTGATGGTCGACGGTCGGGTCCGGTCCGACCAGACTCTCCAACGCCCCTGCCACGGCGGGAAGTTCGAGGAGCCGTCGGGCGAAGGAGCCGTCGGGGTAGGCCTTCGGGACGGGGGTGCCGTACGGCGCGGCCGGGATCCCGGCCCCGAACACGTCGACGGCCTGGTCGTTCAGCTCCGGTGGGACGACCGCGTCGAGGCGGAGCGAACCGTGGGCGACGAAGCGCGCCATCTGTACGGAGCTCAGCAGCTGCTCACTGGTTGGCATGAGGCAAACGTAGGCAGCCGATGTCGGTTCGTCGTGGGCCCTATCGGGCCTCTACTGGTAATTTTCCGGCATGGCCGAGAGCGTCGCGTTGCAGTTGGACCAGCCGCCCGAGGTGGTCAGCGCGGGCGTCGGCGTCCACGGCGGGCAGGCGCTGCGCGAGTCCTTCCGACTGCCCGACCTGTGGCAACTTCATCTCTACAGCTACGCAGGCGAGTTGACGGTCGACGGCCTCCGCCATCCGATCCGGCCGGGACACATCAGCCTGATCCGGCCGGACACCGAGGCCCATTTCCGTTACGCGTCGCGACGCAGCGAGCATCTGTACGCGCACTTCCGGCTGCCGGGCCGCGATCCGCAGGGGCTGCGCCGGGTGCCGGTCATGCAGGACGCCGGCGCGCAGGCGGCGCTGCTCGGCACGCTGCTCGGGAGCGCGGTGGCGGCCATGCCGCTGTCGCGGGCCCGGGCCTCCGCCGAGGTGTGGACGGTGCTGTGGCACACCACCCAACTGGGCCCGCCCGAACGGACCGGCCGCCCCCATCCGGCGCTTGCGGCGGCGACGGAGTACATCGAACGGTCCCTCGCCACGCCACTCACGGTGCCGGGGATCGCCGCCGCGGCGGGCGTCTCCCCCGGCCATCTGACCCGCCTTTTCCGCGCCGACACGGGAGACACCGTGGTGGCCTGGATCCGCAGACGCCGGATGGAGCGCGCCCGGCACCTGCTGCAGTCCTCCACGCTCGCGATCACCGCGGTCGCCGCGACGGTGGGCATCCCGGACCTCCAGGCGTTCAACAAGGCCTGCCGCAGGGAGCTGGGCGCGTCGCCGCGGGAGGTGCGGGGGCGGCGGCGGGTGGTGTGAGCGGTGGCGCCAGGCGGTGTGAGTGGCGGCGGCGGACCGCCCCGGTGACACCCTGGCCGCACCCGCGCGGCCGACGAGGCAAGGGCGTCACCGGGCGCGCAGGTGCGCCGCCCCGAACCGGTGCTTGGCCATGCCGAGGCGTTCATACGTGGCGATGGCCGGCGCGTTGCCGGTGAGCACCATGAGCGCGGCGCGGCCGTAGCGGCTTACAAGGTCGTCCAGGACGTAGCCGGACACGGCCCGGGCCAGACCACGGCCACGGGCGGCGGGGTGGGTGAACACACCACCCATGAACCCGCACCCGGCCGCGGACCACGCGTCCGCCGCGACCGTCAGCGGCTCCGCCCCGACGCTGCCGTCCTCGCTGCCGGCCTCCTCGCCCACGACACCGACGACTCCGGCCCAGCGGCGCACGCCCACGCGCCCCGGCTGCGCGTAGGAGTCGGGGAAGTAGCGATCGAAAAGGGACGCCGCCTCCTTCTCCTCACGCGAGTCCAGCCACCGGACGCCCGCGGTGGCGGCGCCGGAAGGCGACGTGGTCTCCATCCAGAAGAACTGGTGGACGGGCACCAACCCGGGCAACCGCCGCACCAACTCATCGATCAAGTCCGCCTCCCCCAGGAGACGGTAGGACGGGCCCACCTCTTCAAGGACCCGCCGCACCAGGACGGCGGCGTCGGCGCTGTCGCCCTGGACCATGAGCCGGTCCTGCTGCTGGTTCGGACTGGCCACCGCCCACGCCTCGCTGTGCCGCCAGGCCCGCACCCCCGGCCCCGGGCTCCCGCCGCCCTGCCCCTGGGCGGCCCACATCAACTGCCCGTGACCGGCCGCGGCCTGCTCGATCTCACTGAGTCTCGCAAGTTCCTCCATGCGACGTGTTTACCAGTCGCCCCTGGAACCGCGTGCCTGAACCCCCACGGCGGACCTGCTACCCGGCTGCCTCAAGGCGTTCGCGGGTGGAGCGCAGGACGGCCACCACGGGCCGCCCGGTGACGAGTCGGCCGCCCTCGACGAAGCCCTCCTCGCGCCCGGTCAGCGCCTGGATCAGGTGTCCGCGCCAGGTGTGCAGCAGGCCCTCCGCCGCCGGGTCGTCCACCAGGTTGTGCTGTTCGTGCGGATCGGCGGCGAGGTCGAAGAGCTGCTCGTGCCCGTCGCCCGACATCCACAGGTACTTGGTGCGCCCGTCGGTCACCCACTGCAGTGACTGTCCGAGCAGTACGTGCTCGCCGTGCAGCAACGGCCGCCAGTCGTCCGGCTGTTCGCCGCGCAGCAGCGGTACGAGGCTGCGTCCGTCACACGTGTCGGGGACCGGCAGTCCGGCCAGGTCGAGGAGGGTCGGCATGATGTCGCGCAGCTCGACCACCTCGTCGGCGACGTTCCCGGCCGCGTACCCGTCGGGCAGTCCGCCGAAGAGCAGGGGGACGCGGGCCGAGCCCTCGTAGCCGAATCCCTTGCGGAACAGGTGGTGTTCGCCGAGCATCTCGCCGTGGTCCGAGGTGAAGGCGATGACCGTGTTGTCGCGCAGGCCGAAGTCCTCGAGAGCCATGCGGATCCGGTGGATCTGGAGGTCGATGTGGGCCATGTGCCCGTAGTAGCCGGCCCGTGCACGGTGCATGGTCCGGGCGTCCATGCGGCCGGCGAACGCCTCGTGGTCGCCGTCCTTTCGGTGCGCCGCGAAGTCGTCCGTCCAGTCGCCCACCACGGGCTCGTACGGCGGGAGTTGGAGGTATTCGTCGAAGGCCCACTGCGGCGGGTCGTACGGCGGGTGCGGCCGGTGGAAGGACAGGTAGAGGAAGAACGGGCGTGAGGGGTCGCGCCGGTACAGCCACTCCGTGGTCTGCGTGGCGACCCAGTTCGTCGGGTGCAAATGTTCCGGCCTGTCCCAGGGGCGCGCGACGACGGAGTTGCAGCCCGCTCCGTGGTCGCTGTACTCGGCGTCGGGGCCGACGCCGGGCTGGCGGCGCAGCCACGGCACGTAGTCGTCGAAGAAGGCGAAGTTGCGGCGTTCCTCGCGGCGGGCGTAGTGCAGGAAGCCGTCGTGCAGGACGACGTCGTCGAACCCGGCGCGGGCCCGCTCGGGCCACACGTGCATCTTGCCGATGGCCTGCGTCTGGTATCCGCCCCGCCGCAACTCGCCTGCCAGGGTGGTGGGGTGGGCGGTCTCGAACGGCACCCCCTCGACGTATCCGACGCGGCCGTGGCGCTCCTGGGACTGGCCGGTGAACAGGGCGGCGCGGGCCGGGATGCAGGTGGGGGTGGCGGAGTAGGCGGACGTGAAGTGCGTTCCGGAGGCGGCCAGTTGGTCGAGGTGCGGGGTGCGTACGTGGGGGTGGCCCGCGGCGGAGAGACAGTCGCCGCGCCACTGGTCGACACAGATGAGGACGATGTTCGGTGCGGACACAGGCGTCACCTTTCTCGGACTTCTCAGGGGGTCGGCACGGCGGACCGCGGTCACGACCGCCCGCCGAACTCCCAGTTGTGCACCTCGATGTCGGCGTACCGGCCCGGGGTCAGGACGGCGCGGGCCGCGTCCGCGTCCGGCGCCCGGAGCAGCGCCGCCGTACCCAGCCAGGAGACGCCGTCGTCGGACAACAGCGGCCCGTAGGCGACCAGTTCGGCCCGGTCGACGGACGGGTCCGGGTCGGCCGGTACGTCGAGGCCGGTGGCCGGGCCCGCGCCGAGACCGAGCACGAGGTACCGGTGCCCCTCGGTCGGGCCGCCGGGGAAGTCCCACATGCTGCGCCCCAACTCATTGCGCCAGCGCCGCAGCAGCACGTCCCGGTAGGCGCCCGCCTGGTATCCGGGCTCGTCGAAGGCGAACGCGCGAGCCGCGGCGGCGTCGGGCAGGTCGACGATGTGCACGCTCCCGGTGAGCGTCTCGCCGTCGTCGGCGAACGTCGGTCCGCGGGCGATCATCTCCTTCGCGTACCGGTCCATGTACGACCAGTGCTTCTCCGCGAGTTCATAACGCAGCGTCAGGGAGTCCTTGCGGTCACGGTGGTAGCAGAGGAATTCCATGGCCCCAGCATCCCCTTCCACCGCGGTCGGCAGCAGACCGCATGACCGCCCGCTCCCCCACCCCGCCACACCCCGAGAATGGCCCGTGGGCGGAGATCACCTCACCCCGCACTATTGACCGGTCAATTGGCGAATGGTTGGATCAAATCAATGGGCATTCCCAAGTATCAATTGATCCGGGCCGAGATCGAGGCCCGGATCACCTCGGGTGAGTGGCAGCCCGGCTCCCGCGTACCGACGGAGGCCGAGTTGCGCGAGGAGTACGGGGTGAGTCGCGCCACCGCGCAGCGCACCCTGCACGAACTCGCCCAGGCAGGCCTCGTGGTCCGCTACCGGCGGCGCGGCACGTTCGTCGCCGAAGGGGCCCGCCAGGAGAATCTGCTGCGCTTCACCGATGTGCGGCAGACCGGGCCCGAGGTACCGGGTCCGCACATCGTCCAGTCCGCCAAGGTCGTCCCGGCGGGTGACGCCGGCGTCGCCCTGCCAGGAGTGCCCGACACCGAACCCGTCAACGAGCTGCGGCGCGTCAAGTACAGCGAGGACGGTCAACCGCTCGCCGTCGAACTGTCCGCCGTGCCCTTCTCCCTCGCCCCGCACCTGCTGAGCGAGGACCTTGAACAGCTGACCGTCCTGCACTACTTCCACCGCACCGGCATCCCCGTCAGCACCTCACGGATGTACGTCGAGGCCCAGGTCCTGGACGAGACGACCGCGGCCCTGCTGGAGACCCCGCCCGGCGAGGCCGTCCTGCGGCTGCGACGTCTCACACGGCTGACCGACGGCGGGCTCGCGGAGGCCATGTGGCACATCATGCGCCCGGGGCTCACCGAGTTCTTCGTCGAGCAGTCGGTCCTGGATCTGCCGGAAACGGCGGTAGCGCCGGAGGTGCCGGGCGGGTCCTGAAACCTTCTCGTACTCGCTGGAAGGAACCCTCATGTCCACTCCCCCGCTGCGCGTCGCCGTCGTCGGTACCGGTGTCATCGGCGCCATGACGGCCTGGCACCTCGCCGCCCGAGGTGTCGAGGTGCTCGCCCTCGACGCGTACGCCCCCGGCCACGACCGCGGCGCCTCGGCCGGCGAGTCCCGGATCTTCCGTACCGCGTACAAGGAGGGCGCTTCCTACGTTCCGCTGCTGCGCCGCTCGTACGAACTGTGGCGCCGCCTCGAAAGCGAGGCCGACCGCGAGCTGCTCACCCTCTGCGGCGGGCTCACGCTCGGTCCGCCCGACCACCCTGATCTGCGCGCCGTTCAGGGCAGCGCCGCCGAACACGGCCTGGACGTCGAGGTGTTGGACGCCGCGGAGGCCGCGCGGCGTTTCCCGCAGCACCGGCTCGACGACGACGAGATCGCCGTCCTCGACCCGGGCGCCGGGGTGCTGCGCCCCGAGCCCGCCGTGCAGTCCGCGCTCACCCGCGCGCAGGAGCTGGGCGCCCAACTGCTGCCGTACCACCGGGTGGACGGGCTCGACGAACGCCCCGGCGGCGGTTGGCACATCCGCACCCAGCAGGGCACGTACGACGTCGATCACGTGGTGCTGAGCCCCGGCCCCTGGTCCGGCTCGTTCGCGCGGCTCGCGGGGCTTCCGTTGCAGGGGCGGCGCATCACCGCCGCGTGGTTCGCCGCCAAGGACGTCGCGGCACACCGGCCCGACCGGCTGCCGATCGCCATCCGGCGCCACCACGAGGCGGGCTTCTCCTGCTTCCCCGTGCTCGACGGAACCGCCGTCAAGATCGTGCCGCACCACCTGCCCTGGCACGACACAGGCGCCCCCGAGGACCTGCCCCGCAGCGCGGACGCCGAGTTCGCGCAGGCCGCGTCCGCCGCCGTGGCCCGGCTGCTGCCCGGCCTCGTCCCGCATCCCGTACGGATCGGTGTGTACGCCGAGGCGTTCAGCGCCGACGACCACGCGCTGGTCGGCCCGCTGCCCGGCGCCCGCGACGCCACGCTCCTCGCCGGGTTCTCCGGGCACGGCTTCAAACTCGCGCCGGTCTTCGGGGAGATCGCCGCTTCCCTGGTCACCGACGGGAAGTCGCCGTACGACATCTCGTTCCTCGACCCGGCGCGCTTCACGGGCTGACACCCACCACTCCCCCACTCGCACCCGCACGGCACCGCACACCCTCCTGGCTTCCCCCTGCCCTCCCGAGGAGCGTGACCCCTTGCCGCACCACTCCACCGCTCAAATAGCCGCGATCGTCGTCGCCGGCCTGGTCATCATCGCCGCCGGGGTACTGCTCTCGGTGTACTTCGGCCGCCGCGCGAAGAACTCCGCCGACTGGCTCTCCGCGCCCGAGTCGCTGCCCCTCATCGTCGTCGTCATCACCCAGTTCGCGACCGCGGCGGGCGGTGGCGTACTGATCGCCCACGTCGGCATCGCGTACGCCTCGGGCTGGTCGGTCTTCGCGTACGAACTCTGCGTCGTGCTGGGCTTCTTCGGTCTCGCCCTGACCGCGCGCTGGCTGCGCGACCAGGGTTTCGGCACCGTCCCCGACGTCGTCACCCGGCTGTTCGGGCGCAGCCGGGTCGTCGTCGCGCTCACCGGGGTGTGCGCCCTGGTCGTCCCGTTCGGCTGGCTGGCCACCCAATTCGTCGCGTTCTCCCAGCTGTTCGGGCAGTTGACCGGGCTCTCGCCGAGCCTGCTGATCGCCGTCATCGCCGCCGGTTCGCTGCTGTTCGTGCTGCCCGGTGGGCTGACATCGGTGGCCTGGACGGACTTCGTCTTCGGTATCTTCAAGATCGTGATGTCGCTCGTGGTCGCCGCCTACGCCGTGCATCTCGCGGGCGGCTGGAGCGGCATCACGACACATGTGCCCGAGCGGCTGTGGCAGCCGTCGGGCCTGTTCGCCGCCGGAGGCGACCAGGTGTGGCTGTGGGTGGCCGCGATCCTGCCCGGCACCCTCACCAACCAGCTCTACTACCAGCGCATCTTCGCCACCAAGAACGTCTCCGACGCCCGCCGCGGCATCATCCTCAGCGGGCTCACCATCCTCGTCGGTGGTGTCTACGCGGCGGCCATCGGCCTCTCCGTCCGCGCCCAGCACCCCGGCCTGAGCAATCCGGAGGAGGCGGCCGGCTGGCTGATCACGCAGCTGCCGCCGCTCCTCCTCGTCACCTACGGCGCGTTTCTCGTGGCCACCATCGTCTCGACGTCCGGCAGCGCCTTGCAATCGGTCGTCACCAGCCTGGTACGCGACCTGTACAGCAGCGTGGTGGGCGGGCGGCGCACCGACCGCCGCATGGTGACACTCTCCCGGCTCTGTACGGTCGTGGTCACCGCGATCGCCGCCGTGCTCGCCATCTCCTTCCCGACCGCGCTCACTTGGCTGGTCGCCACCTACGCGTACTCGGCCGCCGCGCTCGCCGCGCCGCTCTTCCTCGGCTACGCGCTGCGCCGCCGGTTCCGGCTGACACCTGCCGCCGCCCTCGCCGCGATGATCGCGGGCCTCGTGGGCTGCGGCGCGGCCCAGATCGCCGACACCGTCGTGCCGTACGCGGTGTACGGCATCGCCGCCTCCACCGTCGTCCTGCTCGGCTGCGCCCTCACCTCGGGCCGCCCGTCGGCCCCCGTGCCCGCCCAGTCCTCCCCCGTCCCCGCACCGGAAGGAAGCACCTCCGTATGACCGCCCCCACCCCCCGCATCGCCGTGATCGGCGGCGGAGTCCTCGGCACCGCGACCGCCCGCGCCCTCGCCCTGCGGGGCGCCGCGGTCACCGTCTTCGAGCGCACCGGATTCGCCGCCGGCACGACCGGCACCACGTTCGCCTGGATCAACTCCCATGCCAAGAACCCGATTTCGTACCACGAACTGAACGTGGCAGGTGTCGACGAGCACCATGCGCTGCGGGAGGCGGGCGGCCCTGCGCCGGACTGGTTCTTCCCGGCCGGGAACCTGGAGTGGGCGGCCGACGACGTGGGCGACGGGCGCCTCGCGGACGCTCTCGAACTCCTGGAGGGCCGGAACTATCCCTGGCGGTGGCTGAAGCCCGACCGGGCCCGCGAACTCGTGCCGGACCTGCGCATCCCCGAAGAGGTGCGGCGCATCGCGTACTTCCCCGAGGAGGGCTACGTGCTGCCGCACCCGCTCGTCGCCCGCCTGTGGGGCGAGGCCCGCGACCACGGCGCCGAGCTGCGCTGCCCGGCCGACGTGACAGGCATCGACGAACGCGCCTCTGACGTGCGGATCGAACTGGCCGACGGCACCAGCGAGGCCTTCGACTTCGCAGTCAGCGCGACGGGGCGGTGGAGCGAGCGGACGGCGGCGCTGACCGGGGTGTCGCTGCCCATGGCCGACACGACCGAGCCCGGCTCCGCCACGGTCGGCCTCCTCGGCTACACCTCCCCGACGGCGGCACGTCTCGACGCGGTACTCACCACGCCGCGCCTCAACGTCCGCCCGGACGGGGGCGGCCGGCTCGTCGTCCAGGGCCTCGACCTGGACAAGGACGCCGACCCGGCCGCGCCGCCGCCGGTGGACGGCCCGCACGCCACCCAACTCCTGGACCGGCTGGCGGACTTGCTGCACGGAACGCGCGGCGCGCGCCTCGAATCGTTCCGCGTCGGCCAACGCGCCCTCCCCGCGGACGGCCTCACGGTGGCGGGCAGGCTGCGCCCGGACGGCAGGGTCTACGCGCTGGCTACGCACAGCGGGATCACGCTGGGGCCGCTGCTCGGACGCCTCGCGGCGCACGAGCTGCTGACCGGCGAACGGGACCCGCTCCTCGCCGACTTCGCCCCGGACCGCCTCACGGGCGCGGCGCCGGACTCCTTCGGAGAGCTGGAGCGTCCGCGCTTCACGGGACAGCAGTGACCCGAGCTACTCGGCGTCCGCGTGTCGCGGGCCGAAAGTGACCCGAGCTACTCAGCGTCCACGTGTCGCGGGCCGACAGTGACCCGGGCTATTCCGTGAGCGAAGGCCCCATGTACTGCTCCGCGAAGGACCGTACGTACGCGGGGTCGTCGCGCAGCCGCTGCCACCGGGCGCGCCGCAGCCGTTCGCGGTAGGCGGCGCCCGGGGTGCCGGGCTCGTCGGCGTGCAGGAGTTCCAGCATGGTGTGGCTGAACTCCTGCACCTGCCACACGTCGGCCAGGCGCCGCCGGGAGTACGCGGCCAGCACCGCCTCCAGGGGCTCCTCACCCTCGAAATGACTCGGAAGGGACGCCGCGAGATCGGCGGCGTCGGCCACCGCGAGGTTCATGCCCTTGCCCCCGGAGGGCGGCACGATGTGCGCGGCGTCGCCGAGCAGCACGACGCGCCCGTGGTGCATGGGTTCCACGACCTTGGTGTGCATGTCGACGATGGCACGGTCCAGGACGGGGCCCTCGTTGAGCGTCCAGTCCGGCAGGTCGAGCCGCGTGTGCAGCTCCTTCCAGATCCGTTCGTCCGGCCACTGCTCGATGGTGTCTCCGGCGGGTATCTGGAGGTACATGCGTGTGACGTCGCGGGAGCGCAGCATGTGTCCCGCGAAGCCGTCGGGGTGCTGCGCGTACACGGTGTGCCCGGCGGACGGCGGTGCCTCGACGAGCGCGCCCAGGAGTCGGGCGTCGTGCGCGACGTCGTACCGGGTGAAGGCCGGGTCCGGCAGTGCCGCGCGGGTCGGCCCGTGCCACCCGTCGGCGCCGGCGACGAGGTCCGCGTGGATCACGGTGCCGTCGCCGCACACGACCCGCGGCGCCTCGCTCACCACGACATCGGTGACCGGGCTGCCGAGCAGCAGGGTGCCGCCCTCACCGACATACGCGTCCAACAGGTCGGCCACGACGTCCTGTTGGGGGTACACATAGCTGGGCGCGTCGCCGCACCACGCCTCGTAGTCCACGGTGACCCGCTCGCCCTCGGCGTGTATCTCGCAGCGCGTGTGCGCGAGGCCCTCCGCGCGCAGCCGGTCGGACAGACCGTGCCGGTCGAGCAGTTGCACGGTCCGCCGTTCCAGGAACCCGGCCCGCGAACGCGCCAGCAACTGCTCCCGCGTGAACTTGTCGACCACCACACAGTCGACCCCACGCCGCCGCAACAACACACCGAGCGTCAGCCCGGCAGGACCGGCTCCGACAACCACCACACTCGTGTCGAGAGTACGCACCAGCTCTCACTCCTTCTGCGAGACCGGGAGGGGGGAGGCCGGCCCCGTCGCAGCACGGTACGGGAGTGATCAACACGGCTGAGCGGCAGGTCGCCCCGCCGTCCGTGGCCGGGATCACACCTCAGTGCGGCCCGCTCGCGGAATGCGCGCGGGAGGTGCAGCGGTTGCCACCGAAGATCGCCGTTTGTGCAGCGCCGCACAGCCGACCGGTTCCGATATCCCGTATGCCCGTACTTCTGAGGAGCCCCCGTGGCCGACCCCACGTCCCGCGCCGCCGAGATACTCTCCCGTCCCGTCGCGCTGAACGGCCTGACCGTGCCGAACCGCATCGCGATGGCGCCGATGACCCGCATGTTCTCGCCGGACGGCGTTCCCGGTGAGGATGTGCGCTCGTACTACGCGCGGCGGGCCGCCGCGGGCGTCGGCCTGATCATCACCGAGGGCACCTACGTGGGCCACGACTCGGCCGGCGACAGCGACCGGGTGCCGCGGTTCCACGGTGAGGAGCAGCTGGCCGGGTGGGCGAAGGTCGCCGAGGACGTGCACGCGGCGGGCGGCACGATCGTTCCGCAGCTGTGGCACATCGGCATGGTGCGCAAGGCGGGCCAGCCGCCCTTCGCCGAGGCTCCGCCCGTCGGCCCCTCCGGCATCCGTGTCGACGGTACCGAGGGCGAGGGCAAGGAGATGACGCAGGCCGACCTGGACGACGTCATCGGTGCCTTCGCGCAGGCCGCCGCGGACGCGGAGCGGATCGGTCTCGACGGTGTCGAGGTGCACGGCGCGCACGGCTATCTGCTGGACCAGTTCCTGTGGGCGGGCACCAACCGTCGTGGCGACGCCTATGGCGGTGACGCCGTGGCCCGTACGAAGTTCGCGGCCGAGGTCGTGGCCGCGATCCGCGAGCGCGTCTCCGCCGAGTTCCCGATCATCTTCCGCTACTCGCAGTGGAAGCAGGAGGCGTACGACGCGCGGCTCGCCGAGACCCCGGAGGAGCTCGAGGCGATTCTCGCCCCGCTCGCGGCGGCCGGTGTCGATGTCTTCCACGCCTCCACCCGCCGTTACTGGCGTCCGGAGTTCGACGGCTCGGACCTGAACCTCGCGGGCTGGACCAAGAAGCTCACCGGGAAGCCGACCATCACCGTCGGCTCCGTCGGTCTCGACGGCGACTTCATCCGCGGCTTCGCGGGCGAGGGCTCCCCCGTCAAGGGCATCGACGACCTTCTCGACAGCCTGGAGCGCGACGAGTTCGACATGGTCGCGGTCGGCCGCGCCCTGCTCCAGGACCCGGACTGGGCGGCGAAGGTCCTCGCCGGACGCTTCGACGAGCTGAAGGCGTACGACGCGGCGGCGCTGAAGACGCTGAGCTAGTAGACCGAAACCCGACGAAGGGGCGTCCGCCCTCCCGCCACACGGCCGGAGGGCGGACGCCCCTTCGTCATGCACAGCGTCGTGCACAGAGACACGCACAGCGTCATGCACAGAGCCGGCGCCCGCGCAAAGGTGAGCAACTTCTTGCAACTGCCTGGCCGGAAGTGCATGGTATCGATCATCGTTGCGCCGCATCGGCCGACGTTCGCGAACAGGGAGGGTACGACGGTGAGTCCAAGCAGGGCGGTGTGCGACTGCATCGATCCGCTGGCGGGGGTGCGTGCCACCGGCGATCCCGAACACGACGTGTTCCTCACGGGAACCGTCTTCATGGACCTGGTGTTCACCGGGCTCGCCGGCGCCCCGAAGATCGGCACCGAGAACTGGGCCCGCGGCATGGGCTCCAGCCCCGGCGGCATCGCGAACATGGCCACCGCGCTCGCCCGCCTGGGCCTGCGCACCACGCTGGCGGCCACGTTCGGCACCGATCTGTACGGCGACTACTGCTGGGAGTCGCTGGCCGACGTCGAGCGCGTCGACCTCACCCACTCGCAGCGGCTCCCCGGCTGGCACTCGCCGCTGACGGTCTCCATGGCGTACGACGGCGAGCGCACCATGGTGACGCACGAGCACCCGGCGCCCCCGCTGGAGCACACCGTGCCGCGCGCCCGCGCCGGCGTGGCCTCGCTCGAACCCGACCGCGAGGACGCCTGGCTGCGGCAGGCGCACGACCAGGGCGCCCGGATCTTCGCCGATGTCGGCTGGGACGAGTCGGGCCGCTGGGACACCGCGACGCTGACCGGCCTCCGGTACGCCCATGCCTTCCTGCCCAACGCCACCGAGGCGCTGCACTACACGCGCACCGACACTCCGCAGGATGCGGTGGCCAAGCTGGCCGACCTCGTTCCTATCGCCGTTGTCACCAAGGGACCCGAGGGCGCCGTCGCCGTCGACTCGCTCACCGGGGAGCACGCCGACGTCCCGGGCCTGAGCGTGGAGGCGCTCGACCCGACAGGCGCCGGCGACGTGTTCATGGCCGGGTTCGTGACCGGCACCCTCGCGGGGTGGCCGCTCGCGGACCGCCTCGCCTTCGCCAACCTCACGGCCGCCCTGTCCGTCCAGCACTTCGGTGGTTCACTGTCCGCGCCGGGCTGGGTCGAAGTGGCTGCCTGGTGGGGCGAGTTGGCAGAGCGGGCCACCAAGGCGGGTGACGCCGCCACCACGGAGCTCGTGCGGCGCTACGGCTTCCTGGCCGATGTCGTGCCCGCCCGGATGCACGAGGTGGCCCGCCGCCGAGCCACACCGACCCTCGGCTTCCGGGCCGCGTAGGAGACACGGAGACACCACCATGAGCTCAAGATTCACGCGGCGGTCGGTGCTCGCGGCCGCCCTCGCCGTCGGCGCCGCGAGCTGCACACCGGGCACCGACGGTTCGGGCGCCGTGACCGGTGACACCGCACCGGGCGGCGGCAACGGCATACCCGACCCCAAAAAGGCCGGGAACGTGACGCTGCACGTGTGGGACCAGGAGGTCCGCGGCGGCACCAACGCCGAGATCGAGCAGCTCAACAAGGAGTTCCAGCACACGTACCCGAACGTCACGATCAAGCGGGTCTCGCGGAGCTTCGACGACCTCAAGACGACGCTCAAACTGGCCCTTTCCGGCAACAATCCGCCCGATGTCGTCCAGGCCAACCAGGGCTACCCGGACATGGTGGCGTTCGTCGAGGCGGGCCTGCTCACACCGCTCGACAACTACGCGGGCATCTACGAGTGGAACACCCGCTACCCGGCGACGCTCCTCAACCTCAACCGGGTCTCCGTGGCGGAGCCGGGCGCGTCCCGCCGCTTCGGCACAGGACGCCTGTACGGGATCTCCCAGACCGGCGAGTTCGTGGGCCTCTACTACAACAAGAAGGTCCTGAAGCAGGCGGGCGTCCAACCCCCGCGCACCTGGGCCGAGTTCACGGACAGCCTCGCGGAGCTGAAGAAGGCGGACGAGCTCCCGATCCAGTTCGGCAACCTCGACAAGTGGCCCGCGATCCACACCTTCGGCATGCTCCAGGACCAGCAGGGCGCCGCGCAGGCCCGCGACACCGTCCTCGGCCGCGGCGACGGCTTCGTCACGTCCCGTACGACGAAGGCGGCCACCACGCTGACCGACTGGCTGGACCGCGGCTACCTCCCCAAGGACGCCAACGGGCTCGGCTACGACGACGCCAACAAGAAGTTCATGGCCGGGCAGGGCGCGTACACGATCACCGGTACGTGGATGCTGGCCGACCTGAAGAAGCGACTCGGCGACGACCTCGGCATCATGCCCCCACCACCCGCCACCGAGGGCGGCAAGCCCGCCACCACCGGCGGTCAGGGCCTGGCATGGTCGGTCACCTCGCGCTCCGCACACCCCGAGGTCGCGGCCGCGTACCTGGACTTCATCACCAGCGAGCACGCGGCGGACGTGATGACGCGGAACGGCGTGCTGCCTGCGGTCCCCGGGAAGGCGGCGGACGCCCTCGACCCGAAGTCCCCCGACGGCCAAATGGTCGACGCTTGGCGTCAGTTGACGTCGGCGGACGGTCTGGTCCCGTACCTGGACTACGCGACGCCCACGTTCTACGACACGAGCTCGGCGGCCCTTCAGGACCTCATCGCGGGCAAGGCCTCGCCGCGGAACTTCGCCCGCAAACTCCAGTCCGACTACGCCCCGTTCATCAAGAAGCAACAGGGCAAGGCCAGTTCGGGAGCGTCGGACTCGTGAAAGGCAAACCCACATCCACGAGCCGGGCCCCCGGCGAACCCCGCTCCATCGGCTACCTCTACGTCCTGCCCGCACTGGCCGTCTACGGCCTGTTCCTCCTCTACCCCTTCGGCCAGGCGGTGGGTCTCTCCTTCCTCCACTGGGACGGCCTGACCCGGGCCACGTCCGCAGGCCTGGACAACTACACGGCACTCTTCACGGACCCGACGCTTCGCGCCCCCTTCGGCCACGCACTCATCCTGCTGGTCTTCTACGCGGCACTGCCGGTGGTCATCGGCCTGCTGCTCGCGGCGACGATGTCCCGCATCCGGGTCCGCGGCCTGACCTTCTTCCGTACGGTGCTGTTCCTGCCGCAGGTCCTGGCCATGGTCGTCGTCGGTGTGGCCTGGCGCTCGATCCTGGCGCCCGACGGCCTGCTCAACGACGCCCTGCGGGCCGTCGGACTCGACGGCCTGGCCCGCCCGTGGCTGGGCGACGACACATGGGCACTGCCCGCCGTGGGCGTCGTCGGTACGTGGGTCATGACCGGCCTGTGCATGGTCCTCTTCCTCGCCGGAGCGCAACGCATCCCGCGCGAGCTGTACGAGGCGGCGCGACTCGACGGAGCGGGCGCGGTACGGGAGTTCTTCGCGGTGACACTGCCCGGACTACGGGGCGAGATCTCCGTCGCCCTGACCCTCACGATCATCGCGGGCCTGCGGAACTTCGACCTGATCTACATCACCACGGGCGGCGGCCCCGGCAATGCCACCTCCGTTCCGGCCTACGAGGTCTACCACCGCGCCTTCGAACTGAACGAGGTCGGCTCGGCGGCCGCCATCGGCGTGGCACTCACCGTCCTCATCTTCGCCCTGACCGTCACGGTCTCCCGTCTCGTCGAAGGGCGCCGCGCATGACCTCGCGCATCGAACGCACGGCCACGTACGCGATCCTGGCGCTCTTCGCGGTCCTGGCACTGACCCCGGTGATCGGCATCCTCTCCACCGCCTTCTCCTCCCCGAACTCGGTGGGCGGCGGCTTCGCCCTCCCGGACACCCTCCACTGGTCCAACTTCCAACAGGCTTGGCAGCGCGGCCACTTCGGCACGTACCTCGGGAACTCGGTCCTGGTGACGCTGGTCGTGGTGACGGCCTCGACGGTGTTGTCCATCCTGGCCGCGTACGCCTTCGGCACGATGCGCTTCCGCGGCTCGACGCTGCTCTTCTACCTGTTCGTCCTGGGCCTCACGCTCCCTCAGGAGGCGCTGGTCGTCCCGCTCTACTTCGACCTCCGCTACTTCCACCTCACGGACACCTACTGGGCGCTGATCCTCCCGCAGACCGCGCAGTCCCTGGCCTTCGGTGTGTTCTGGATGCGCACGTACTTCATGAACAGCACGCGCTCGGTGATCGAGGCGGCGCGCGTCGACGGCGCGAACACCTGGACCACGCTCTGGCGCATCCTCGTCCCGATGGGCCGCCCGGCCATCACCACGCTCATCGTGATCACGTTCATGTGGACGTGGAACGAGTTCCTGATGGCCCTGGTCATGATCAGCGACGAGTCCCTCCGCACGGTCCCCCTGGGCCTCGCCTTCTTCCAAGGCCAACAGAGCGCGGACACGACGCTGCTGGCGGCGGCGTCCGCGCTGATCGCGTTGCCGGTGGTGGTCGTGTATGTGGCGTTGCAGCGGAAGTTCATCGAGGGGATGTTGAGTGGGGCGGTGAAGGAGTAGGGGGCGCCGTGTCACACCCGCTCGACCTCGAAGCGGTCCTGCGGCTCGTCGACGAGCTGGCCGAGTCCGACGCGGACCTGGGCGTTCTTCTGGAGCGCACCGCCGACGCCCTCGGGCGCGCCGTCGGGATCCGTACCGTGCAGGGCGAGGTCCGGACGGCGGTTCCCGACGGTCGTCCGGCCGGCGATCCGGAGCAGGCCGTTCCCGGTCGGTTGGTGACGCGCGAGCTGCCCGGCACCGGACAGATCTGGATCGACACCGCCGGCCTCCCCCTGACCGAAGCCGAGACCACGCTGCTGCTGCGGCGGCTCGGGATCGGGGCGAAGGTTGCTCTGCTGGGGCGGGTTCCGGCGGCTCGTCCGGTCGCGGACGGCGTCGCACTGCGGTCCGTTGTCGATGGTGGCGTCGACGCGTCGGAGCGGGCCCGGACGTGGCTGCGGCTCGGGTTCGGCGAGGCGTCGGTCGTGACGGTGTTCGCGCTGGCGGGGCCGCCCGGCGTGGCCGGGGCGTTCGTCGACGGGCTGCGGGGGCTTACGCCCGTCGTGCTCCACGCCCCCGTCGGCGCCGTGCAGTTGGTCGTCGCGAAGGAGCTCGATCCCGGCGATGTTCCCGGTGTGCCGGTCGGGGCCCGCGCGGCGTTCGCCGGGCCCTGTCCCGCCGCGGACGCGCCACAGGCGTGGCAACTGGCCCGGACCGCGCTGCGGTTCGCCCGGCCCAGCACGCGGGCGCGTGGGCCGTACGGCGTCGAGGAGGCCACGCTCGTCGACGCGGCACGGCTCGGCGGGTACGCGCTGCTCGCCGAGACGTTGAGCGCCGAGCAGATCGCCCCCGTGCCCGATGTGCGGCAGCTCGGCCGGCTGGTCGACGACCACGGGGACGACATGCTGGTGTGCCTCGAAGCGGTCGCCGCCACCGACTCCGTCCGCAAGGCCGCCCGCCTGCTGCACCGGCACCACAACTCGGTGGCGTACCGGGTCGAACGCGCCCAGCGCTACCTCGGCTTCAGCTTCACCGAACCGTACGGGCGCACCCGGCTCTTCCTCGCCCTGGTGCTGCGGCGGCTGCAGGAGTCCGGTGATCTGTATCGGGCGGATCCCACGGCGGGCGGGGCAGATGGCTCGTCAACCGAGCCACCTGCCCAATGACGTGCGTCACACGTTCTGCCGATCCTGCTGGTGATCGACCCAACCGAGCCCGGCCATGTCGCCGGGGAGGGAGTGGTGACGCCCATGCAGCAGACGCCGAACACCGATCGGACCCCTCGGACCACTCAGTACGACGCCATCGTCATCGGAGCCGGTTTCGCCGGCATGTATCTCCTGCACCGGCTCCGCGACGATCTCGGCCTGCGGGTGCGGGTCTTTGAGCGCGGTGGCGGCGTGGGCGGCACCTGGTACTGGAACCGGTATCCGGGCGCCCGGTGCGACGTCGAGTCGATGTACTACTCGTACTCCTTCTCCGAGGAATTGCAGCAGGAGTGGGAGTGGACCGAGCGCTACCCGTCCCAGCCCGAGATCCTCCGCTACGCCGACCACGTCGCCGACCGCTTCGATCTGCGCGGGGACATCGAGTTCAACACCTCGGTGCGGGGCGCCGATTACGACGCGGGGGCCGATACCTGGACCGTGACGCTGGAGGACGGGCGCCGGGCGAGCGCCTCGTACCTCGTCACGGCCGTCGGCTGTCTGTCCGCCTCCCGCGTCCCGGACTTCGCGGGCCTCGACTCCTTCACCGGGCCCACGTTCCACACCGGCCGCTGGCCGCACGAGGGCGTCGACTTCAGCGGGCGGCACGTCGCCGTCATCGGCACGGGATCCTCCGGCATCCAGGCCATCCCGGTGATCGCCGAGCAGGCCGCGCACGTCACCGTCTTCCAGCGCACCCCGAACTTCTCCGTACCAGCGAACAACAGGCCGCTCGAGCCCGACGAGCAGCGTCGCGTGAAGGCCGGCTACCGCGAGCTGCGCGCCGAGGCCCGCGCCTCGGCCTCCGGAGTCGTCGTGCCGCCACCGCTGGGCAACGCGCTCGACCTCGACGAGGCCCGCCGCACCGCCGAACTCGACCAGCGCTGGGCCCATGGCGGCACGACCTTCATGGGTGCCTTCGAGGACACCTCGATCGACGAGTCGGCCAACCAAGTCTCGGCCGACTACGTACGCGACCGCATCCGCGCCATCGTCGACGACCCGGCCGTCGCCGAACTCCTCTGCCCGACGAACCACCCCATCGGCACCAAGCGCATCTGCGTCGACACCGGCTACTTCGCGACGTACAACCGCGACAACGTGACCCTGGTCGGCCTGGGTGACAAGGCGATCGAGCGCATCACACCCCACGGCCTCCGGGTCGGCGGCGTCGATCACACCGTGGACGCCATCGTCTTCGCCACCGGGTACGACGCCATGACCGGGCCGCTCGACGCGCTCGACATCCGCGGCCTCGACGGTGTCCCGTTGCGCGAGGAGTGGGCCGCCGGGCCACGCACGTACCTCGGGGTCGCGTCGGCCGGTTTCCCCAACTTGTTCATGATCACCGCGCCGGGGAGCCCATCGGTCCTCAGTAACATGATCGTCTCCATCGAGCAGCACGTGGACTGGATCACCGACGCGATCGACCACGCGCGCCGCACCGGCGTCGTCCGGATCGAGGCCGATCGCGACGCCCAGGACAAGTGGGTCGACCACGTCAACGAGGCGGCGCAGGCGACCCTCTACCCGCGGGCCGCGTCCTGGTACATGGGCGCCAACGTCCCCGGAAAGCCCCGCATCTTCATGCCGTACGTCGGCGGGGTCGGCCCCTACCGGGACATCTGCGACGAGGTCGCCGAGGACGGCTATCGCGGCTTCGCCCTCACCCGCACCGCACGCCCCCGTCCGGCGGCCGGGACCCGCCACCTGGTCGACCCCGAGATCGCGCCGATCCTGGACGTCTTCCCGCCGCTGCAACTGAGCCCGGAGGTGCTGCCGTTGGTCCGCGAGGTCCCCCGAGCGCCGGACGCCCCCGACCCGCAGGCGCTCTTCCCGGACATCACCACGACCGAGCGGCGGGTACCAGGCTTTGAGGACGACGACCCCGAGGTCCGCGTCCTCCACTACGAGCCCAAGTCCCGCACCACGTCCACCACTTCCGCCCTCGTATGGATCCACGGCGGCGGCTACGTACTCGGCGCCGCCGACGCCGACGAGCTCCTGTGCCGACGGATCGCCACCGAGACCGGCGTCCAGATCGTCTCGGTCGACTACCGGCTCGCCCCCGAGACCCGGGCGCCCGGGCAGGTGCACGACTGCTACGCCGCCCTGCGCTGGGTGCACGACCAGGCCGCCGAACTCGGCGTCGACCGCGAACGCATCGTGATCGGGGGCGCGAGCGCCGGTGGCGGGCTCGCCGCGGCCCTCACGCTCCTGGCCCGCGACCGGGGCGAGATACCCGTCTCGTTCCAGCTCCTCATCTATCCGATGCTCGACGACCGCACCTCCAGCACGGTCGACGCCCACCCGCACGCGGGCGAGTTCATCTGGACCCCGGCCGACAACCGCTTCGGCTGGACGTCCCTCCTCGGCCATGAGCCCGGCGGGAGCGACGTCTCCCCCTACGCCGCCGCGGCCCGCGTCGAGTCGGTCGCGGGCCTGCCACCCACCTACCTCAGCGTCGGCGCGCTCGACCTCTTCCTGGAGGAGGACGTCACGTACGCCACGCGCCTGATCCGCGCCGGGGTACCGACCGAACTGCACGTGTATCCGGGGGCGTTCCACGCGTACGACATGGTGCCGGACGCCCGCGTGACCCAGGCGTACTTCCGTGACTTCATCGGGGCGCTCGGGCGGCATGTGAACGGGTGAGGGTGCCGGTGACACACCAGTGGGGCAGTCGGCGGAGTTCGCCGGGTGCCCCACTGGTGTGTGCTCCCCCGAGGCAGACCACCGCGTCGGGGCGGCTACTCGATCGGCCGAACCACGTCAACCGCGGCCACCGTCAACTACCTCTTCCGGCAAGGTGTCTTCCTCGGACCCGAACCGGGCCACCCCCTCCACTCCCGCCGCTGACCTGCGCCTTCATCGCGAACAGCCACACCCAACAAGGTGGCCTCCACACGCAGGACACCCTTCACGCAACGGCCTCTGCGACGATCACGCAATAGCGAACGTTCACTGTCCGCTCACTGCATGCACACACCGTCACATTTGCTCCTCTCGGAGGACCCCTCACCGATGAACGCCGACCTTCTCGGCCGTCGCTCCGCCGCGCCCTCCCGCCCCTGGCACCTCACCGCCTTCCGGGTGCCCGCCGACGGCGCCCGCCGCCCCACCGGCACCGCACTCGTGGACCGGGTGCGCGAACTGCGCGCCCGGATCCTGTACGACAACGGCCGCCGTCCGGACTTCCGCACCACCTCGGGCGACCATGTGGACGACCAGCACCTGGACTTCGGTGCCTGGCACTTCGTCGGGCGGCGCACCGCCGAGGGCCCGCCGCTCGGGTACGTCCGGCTGTCCACGCCCGACACCGGGGAGCGTTTCCAGTCCCGCGAGTACCTGGGCGCGGAGGCGTACGCGCGGCTGCTCCTGGACAGCGGTCTCGGCACGGGCGAGACGTACGAGCACAGCCGGCTCGTCGTCGAGCACCACGCCCGCAAGCTGGGCCTGGGCGTCCAGCTCAACGCGCTCGCGCTGGCCGCCGCGCGGCACCTGGGCGCGAAGGCGATGGTGGGCACGTCCGGGACGAAGGACGGGCAGGACGCCTTCCACGCCCGGTTCGGTTTCCGTCCGGTGGCCGGAACGCGGCGGTACGTCGAGCACTACACCGAGGACGTGGTGCTGCTCATGTGCCGGATCGGGGATGCGGCCGGTGACTACTCAGACCTGGTCGCCGAGTACACCGATCTCTTCCCGCAGCTGGTCGTGGACGCCGAAACGGTACGTCTGGACCTGCCAGCGATGCGCGAGGAGGCGCCCGCGACCCTGGCGGCCGCCCTCGCCTCGGCCCGCACGGAACACGCCCCCGACCGCCGATCCTGGAGGCCCGAACCCGTCGACGAGCCCGGGGAGTTGCGTGCCCTGCTCGCCTCCGGCCGGGTCCGCGAGGTGCACGACACCATCGAGCAGCAGATCGCCGAGCTGGTGCGCAGCCGTGAGCCCGGGCCCCGTTACGACGACCCGGCCGAACTGGCCGCCGCCCGCGAGCGGCAGCTGGACGGCGCCGAGCCCTGGGAGTACGGGAGCTGGTTCTTCCATCCGTGGTCCGGACGCCTGGTGCACGTGCTGCCCGCGCCCGAGTTCCGCATGGTGCGCACCGACCGCAACCGGGGCAAGATCGACCGGCCCGAGCAGCGGCGCCTCCTCGACCGCCGGATCGGCGTCATCGGCCTCTCGGTCGGCTCGGCGAGCGCGCTGACGCTGGCCATGGAGGGCATCGGCGGCGCGTACCGCCTCGCCGACTTCGACACCCTCAGCCTGTCCAACCTCAACCGGCTGCGGGCCGCCGCGCACGATGTCGGCGTCAACAAGTGTGTGCTCGCGGCCCGTCAGATGTACGAGATCGATCCCTATCTCGACATCGAGATCTTCCCGGGCGGACTCACCGAGGAGGTGATGGAGGAGTTCTTCACCGCGGACGGCGGCATCGACCTGTTGGTGGAGGAGTGCGACGCCCCGTACGTGAAACTCGCCGCGCGCGAGCGGGCGCGGGCGCTCGGCGTCCCCGTCCTGATGGACGCCAACGACCGCGGTCTGCTCGACGTCGAGCGCTTCGACCTCGAGCCCGAACGGCCGCTGCTGCACGGCCGGTTGGGCGCCACGTGCGCGGCCGACGTGGCCGGAGAGCTCTCCTTCGAGGAGACCGTCGACCTCATCCTCGCGATGGTCGACGCCGACCGGATCAGCCCCGACCTCGCCGCGGCCATCCCGCTGATCGGCACCGCGTACAGCTCCTGGCCCCAGCTGGCCAGCGGGGTCGCGCTCGGCGGAGCACTCACCGCCGACGCCGCCCGGCGTGTCCTCCTCGGCCGGCCGCTCGCCTCCGGCCGCTACTACACCGACTTCGACGCCCTGCTCGCTCCGGATCGGAGCACCGTCCGATGACCACCCTCGCCCACGTGGAACAACCGCAGCTGTGCCATCAGACCGGGGACGGCCTGCCCGTCCCGTTCTCCGTGGCCGGGACCGGCCTGCACCTCCCCCCGACGGTGATCACCAACGCCATGCTGGCCGAGGTCCTGGACACCTCCGACGAATGGATCACGACCCGCACCGGCATCCGTGAACGGCGGCGTCTCGCACCCGAGTTGGCCACCTCCGACATGGCGCTCGCGGCCGCCCGCCCCGCGCTGTCCGCGGCAGGCGTCGAAGCGTCCGCCATCGACGTCGTGATCGTCGCCAGCTACACCGGCGACATGCCGTTCCCGTCCACCGCGCTGATCGTCAAGGACGCACTCGGCGCACACCGCGCGCTTCCGCTGGACTTCTCCCAGGCCGCCTGCGCGTCCGGCGTACAGGCCCTGCTCACCGCGGCGCACCTGCTACAGAACCGTTCCATCCGTACGGTGCTGCTCGTCGCCGCCGACTGCGCCTCCCGGATCACCCATCCCCAGGACCGCACCGCCGGCGTCTTCTTCGGGGACGCGGCCGCGGCCGCAGTCCTCACCCGGACCGACACCCCGGGCGCCGGGCTTCTCTCCTACGACCTGGGCTCTCAGCTCACCTACGACGTCCAGGTCCGGGCCGGCGGCTCCCGCATGCCCACCTCCCCTGCCACCGTCGCCGAGGGCGCCCACTACGTCGAGATGGACGGCCGCGCGGTGTGGGAGACGGCCACCACTCGAATCCCGGAGTGCATCGAGGCCTCGGTCCGCCGCGCCGGCCTGACCGTGGGCTCCGTCGACCACTTCTTCCTCCACCAGGCCAACCTGAACATCCTGCGCGAGGCGACGACCGCCCTCGGCATCGATCCGTCCAAGGCCCCGATCACCCTGGACCGGCTCGGGAACACCGGTGCCGCCGGCATGTTCACGGCCCTGCACCACACGGTCTCCGCGGGGCGCCTCAAGCCCGGGGACACCTTCGTGATGTCGGCGATCGGCGCCGGATTCCAGTGGGGAGCGCTCTGCCTGCGCCAGGCCTGACCGGCACGGCGCGCTTCCCGTCACCTCGGTGCCGGGAAGCGCGCCGTACGGAACCGTCAGTCGTGGAAGAAGCCGTTCCGCGTATGCAGGGAAACCGCGTCCTCCCCGGGTAGCCGGGCACCCTCCCGCTCCGGCCGCAGCACGACCGTCCCGCTCTCCCCCGGCAGCAGCGTCAGGAGCGCCGTGTCCGCGCGCATGCCGGGCGCCTCGACGATCACGTCACCGAGTGCGACTCCCGCCGTGAGGTGGACGAGCGCGTGGTCCTGCTTCCGCTCAACGGAGTACTTGACGTCGGGGGCGGGCCAGCGGACGCCGTCGTCGCGTACGAAGGCGTGGACGGCGCGGTCGGCTCCCTCGGTCTCCGCGACCACCAGTTCCTCGCGGCGCCGGCCCGCCTGGGTGATCCGCGGGCCCACGGGGAGGGCGAGGACCGTGCGCGCGGGAACGATGAACTCCCCTTCCGTGCGGGCCACTTCGCCGTCCGTGACGTGGACGCGGCGGAGTGCCAGCTCACCCGTCCACGGCTCGTCCGTGTCGTTGACGAGGACGGCGCTGAGGCCCGCCTCCCGCGGCTGGAGCGTCACGAGGCGGTCCGCGAAGGCGCCGCGCACCGCGTACCAGGCGGGTTTGGGGCGGCCGCCGTGGTCGATCAGGGACCAGGACAGGGCGGGCCAGACGTCGTTGAGCTGCCAGATCAGGGAGCCGGCCGTGCGCGGCCACCACGAGCGGTGGTGTTCGACGGCGGTGCGCAGGGCGTGGGCCTGGTTGAGGCTGGTGGCCAGGTGCCAGCGGTCGGTGTCCGCCGCGATGCGGTCCGGGGCGGGGAAGCGGCCCTTCAGGCGGTCCACGAGGTTGCGCTCGCCGCCGGGTTGCTTCTGGTGTGCCAGGAGGGCCGGGTCGTCGGGCCGGTCGGGCAGCGCCCCGAGCGCCTCGGTCAGCGTGGCCCGGGTCGCCGGGGCCTGCCAGCCGAACTCGGCTGCGAAGCGCGGGATCTGGTCCCGGTAGTGGGCGTAGTCGAGGAGGTTCCAGGTGTCCCAGAGGTGGGTCGGGCCGTCGCCGGGCACCTGCGGGTGGACGCCGGGCTCGCTCGCCACGGGGCTGTTCACGACGTACACGGCGCCGGGCGCGTGGGCCTCGACGGCGGCCGGGAGCAGCTCGCGGTAGTAGCCCTCGCCCCAGGTGCGGTCCCGGATCTGCGCGCGCCAGCCCCAGTCCTCGTGGCCGAGCAGGTTCTCGTTGGCGCCGTTCCAGACGACGACGCTCGGGTGCGCCGCGAGGCGTCGGACGACGTCGTCCGCCTCGGCCGCGACCTCCGACCGCAGCGGCTCCTCCTCGGGGTAAGCGGCGCACGCGAACATGAAGTCCTGCCAGACCAGGACGCCGCGCTCGTCGCACGCCGCGTAGAAGGCCTCGTCCTCGTAGATGCCACCGCCCCAGACGCGCAGGGTGTTCATGTTCGCCGCGCACGCCTGGTCGATACGTTCCTCGTACCGGGCGGGCGTCATCCGTGAGACGAAGAGGTCGTCGGGGATCCAGTTGGCGCCCTTGCAGAACACCGGGCGGCCGTTGACCCGCAGGGTGAACGCGCGGCCGTGCTCGTCGGGCGTCGTGTCGATGGCGATGTGCCGGAAGCCGACGCGGTGGTGGGTCTCCTGGAGGGTCCTGCCGGTCGCGTCCAGCAGTCGTACGGTCGCGTCGTGCTGCGTGGGTGCGCCGTAACCGCGCGGCCACCAGACGTCGGGGCTCGGGACGTCAACAGACAGCTTTTGGCGCCCCGTTGAGGAGATCGGGAAGCGCTCCGCGTGTCCCGCGACGACCACCTCGGCCTCGCACGGGCCGCCCTCCACGTCGAGGCCCACGACGAGCGTTCCGCGCCACAGGTCCTCGTCCAGGGTCGTGGTGACATCGACGTCCGCGCGGGCCGTGTCCCACACCTCAAGGCGTACGTCCCGCCAGATCCCCGCCGTGACGAGCGTCGGGCCCCAGTCCCAGCCGCCCTCGCAGGCCATCGTGCGCAGTTCGTTGTAGGGGTACGTCCAGTCGTACGGCAGCGGGTCGTCGCCGGCCGCGTCCAGCATCGCCTGCGCGGAGGAGGCGAAGGGGACGGCCAGCTCGTTCGTCCCGGGCCGTACGGCGTCGGTCACGTCGAAGCGGTAACGGCGGTGCATGTTGCGGGTGTTGCCGACCTCGGTGCCGTTGACGAGGACCGTCGCGACCGTCTGGAGCCCGTCGAGGACGAGGTGCACGCGTGAGCCATCGGGCTGGGCAGACAAGTCGAAGGCTCTGCTGTACTCCCAGTCCGTGAGCCCGACCCACTGCGCCTCCGCCTCGTTCGTGCCGAGGAACGGGTCCGGGATGACCCCGGCCCGCATCAGGTCGGTGTGTGCGCATCCCGGCACGACCGCCGGCACCTCGATGTCACCGATTTCACCGGTGCCGCGCAGCTTCCAGCCCTCACCCGTCAGTTCCACGTTCCCTTGCCCTCTCATTCGTCCGGCCGATCCGTCGGCGCCCGGTATCCCTCGGGAACCTGCGGCAGCTCCCGCACTCCCGTCTCGAAGACCTCTACGGACTCCAACACCGCGCCGTCGCCCACGACTTCGACGGTCAGCTCGGCGGCCGTCACCGGCTCGGTGAGGTGGATGCGTCCTGCGCCCACAGTGAGTCCCTCGGCGAGGACGCGGTCGCCGGCCCGCACCACATGGCGTACGACGCGCTGCCCTTCGGTGAGGTCCTCGCGCAGCCGGATGTGGTCGAAGGTGACCGGGCCCCCGAAGGAAGCCGTCCAGGTGTCCCCGTGGGCCAGCTCGGCAGTGGCGGCCGGTGCCCCGAAGCGGCGTGTGACCTCGGCGCCGAACTCCGCCACTCGCGCGGCATCGGCGTCCGGAATCCGGCCGCGTGTGTCGGGCGGCAGGTTGAGCAGGAGGTTCGCGCCGAGGCCCACGGAGCGGTAGTGGATGGCGAGCAGGTGCTCCAGGGACTTGGGCTCGTCGTCCGGGTGCCAGAACCAGCCGCGCCGGATCGACACGTCGCACTCCGGCGGCAGGTAGAGCGCCTCGGCGAACTCGGCGGTGACGACCGTGTAGTTGCTCATCTGCGTGTGGTCGACGACGTACTCGACGGGGTCGGCCGCGAGCCCGTCCTCGTTGCCGACCCAGCGGATCGTCGGGTCACCCATGTTGAACACCATGGCGTCCGGCTGGTGCTTGCGGGCGACGGCCATGATGGCGGTCCAGTCGTACTCGTAGCCGTCCGAGCCCGCGCCGTCGAACCACAGCTCCATCAACGGCCCGTACCAGGTGCACAGTTCGCGGATCTGCTCGGTGTAGAGCTCGGTGTACGCGGCCGGGTCGGCGTACTCGGGCGCGTGACGGTCCCACGGGGAGAGGTACACCCCGAAGCCGATCCCGGCCGCCCGGCAGGCCGCCGCCAGTTCGCCGACGACATCGCCCTTCCCGTCCTTCCACGGCGACGAGGCGACGGAGTAGTCGGTGGTTTTCGTGGGCCACAGGCAGAAGCCGTCGTGGTGTTTCGCGGTGATGATCGCGTAGCGGGCCCCGGCGGCGCGGGCGGTCTCGACCCACTGCTCGGTGTCGAGGTCGGTGGGGTCGAAGGACGACGCCGGGAGGGCGCCGTCGCTCCATTCCTGGCCGTGGAAGGTGTTGATGCCGAAGTGGAAGAAGGCGCCGGTGTTGCTGCGCTGCCAGGCGAGTTGGTGCGGTGTCGGGGCGATCGGAGCGATCGCCCCGATGGGGGCGTCGGATTGCAACGCGGGTCCTTTCGGGATGGTACGGGGCGTCGCGGGCTCAGGCGTACTGCTCGTCCTGCGCCCAGCAGTGCACCCAGTGGCTCTCGTCGACCTGGGTCCTGGCCGGGAAGGCCGTGGCGCAGACCGGCTTCGCGAGGGGACAGCGGGTGCGGAAGCGGCAGCCGGAGGGCGGGTCGACGAGGCTCGGGGGTTCACCGAGGGTCTCTTCGTCGTCGGCGACGTCCGGTTCGTCGAGGAAGCCGCCACGGTCGGGGTCGGGGGCCGAGTCCAACAGAAGCCTGGTGTAGGGGTGTTGAGGGTTGGCCACGATCTCGTCGCCGGGTCCGGACTCCACGAGCTGACCCGCGTACAGGACCTTGATCTCGTCGGCGAAGTAGCGGGCGCTGGCGATGTCGTGGGTGATGTAGAGGATCGCCAGGCCCTCGTCGTCGCGGAGTTTTCCGAGCAGGTTGAGGATGTCCAGGCGGATGGAGACGTCCAGCATGGAGATCGGTTCGTCGCCGAGGAGCACCTTGGGGCGGGCGGCGAGCGCGCGGGCGATGGCGATGCGCTGGCGCTGGCCGCCGGAGAGCTCGTAGGGGAACTTGTCGATGAACTGGTCGGCCGGTGTGAGGTTGACGCGTTCGAGGAGCTGGAGGATCTGGCGCTCCGTGTCCTCGGCGCCCGACGCGAGGCCGTGCAGTTTGAGGGGGCGGCTGAGGATGTAGCGGATCTTGTGGACCGGGCTGAGCGAGGAGAACGGGTCCTGGAAGATCATCTGGACCTGGCGGTAGTACGCGCGCTTCGCCTTCGCCGTCCGGGCCTTCTTGACGACGTCGCCGTCGAGCCGGATCTCGCCCTCGGTGGGCGGGTAGGCGAGCGCGAGCATCCGGGCGAGCGTCGACTTTCCGCTGCCGGACTCGCCGACGAGCGCGGTGATGCGGCCCTTATGCAGGGCGAGCGAGGTCGGCTCGACGGCCTTGACCTCCTTGCCGTGGCCGCCCGGTCCGTGCATCGGGAAGCGCTTGACGACCTCGCGGGCCTCCAACACCGGTACCGGGAGGGTGACTTCAGGTGCGGGCATGGCGGTCCTCGGCTTCCGGGGTCGTCGTGGCGGGGTGCCGGTGGAGGTGGCAGGCGACATCGCCGGCGTCACCGAGTTGCAGCAGGACCGGCTCCTCGCGGTCGCAGGCGTCCATCCGGTGCGCGCAGCGCGGGTGGAAGGAGCACCCCGGCGGCGGGGTGCGCAGTCCGGGCGGCGAGCCGGGGATGCCGGTGATCTCGCGTCGTTCGCCGTGCAGCGGAGGGAAGGCGCCGCGCAGTGCGGTGGTGTACGGGTGCTGCGGGTCCTCGTAGAGGCGGCGCGGTGGCCCCGTCTCCACGATCTTGCCCGCGTACATCACGGCGATCCGGTCGGCGATCTCGATGAGCAGCGACAGGTCGTGGGTGATGAAGACGACCGAGAAGCCCAACTCGCGCTTCAGACGTGCAACTTGGCGCAGGATTTGGCGCTGCATGACGACGTCGACGGCCGTCGTCGGCTCGTCCATGACGACAAGGTCCGGTTCGCAGGCGAGCGCGAGGGCGATCGTGGCGCGCTGGCGCATGCCGCCGGACAGCTCGTGCGCGTAGCTCCGCAGCCGGTCCGCGGGGATGCCGACCATGCCGAGCAGCTCCCCCGCCCGCTCCCAGGCCTCCTTCTTCGACAGGCCGCGGTGCTTGCGGAGGACGTCGGCGAACTGGGTGCCGAGCCGGAGGACCGGGTTGAGGGCGTTCATCGCGCTCTGGAAGACGATCGCGATCTTCTCCCAGCGCAGCGCGGCCAGTTGACGCTCGGTCAGGCGCAGGATGTCGGTGTTGTCGGCGCCGTCGTGGCCGTGCAGGATCACCGAGCCCGCGGTGGTCACGGCCGGCGGCCGCTCCAGGCGGGTCATGGCGGTGACCAGCGTGGACTTTCCGCAACCGCTCTCGCCGACGATGCCGAGGGTCTCGCCGCGGCGCAGCGTGAGGTCGACGCCGCGGACGGCGTGCACGGGGTTGTCCTGGTCGAAGTAGTCGACGTGCAGATCGCGGACGGTCAGCAGCGGAGCGCCGGGGGTCGGGCTCATGAGGTGGCCTCCTTCACGGGCGTGGCCTGGGCGGGCACGGCGGTGTCCGCCGCGCCGAGGCGGGCGGCGCGGGCCCGCATCCGTACCTGCTTGGAGGGCTTGCGCAGACGGGGGTTGGACACCTCGTCGATGCCGAAGTTGACGAGCCCCGCGGCGACGCCGACGAGGGCGATGCACGCGCCCGGCGGGACGAACCACCACCAGGCGCCGCGGGTGAGCGCGGAGCCGTTCTGCGCCCAGTACAGCATCGAGCCCCAGCTGGTGATGTTGATGTTGCCGAGGCCCATGAAGGAGAGGCCCGCGTCCGCGAACATCGAGCCGACGACGGCGCCGAGGAAGCTCACGGAGATCAGCGGCGCGAGGGACGGGATGAGTTCGCGGGTGATGACACCCCAGCGGCTCTCGCCGGTCATCTCGGCGGCGGCCACGAAGTCCCGGTGCCTCAGCGACAGTGTCTGCGCCCGCTTCTGCCGGGCGGCCCACGGCCACGCGGTGAGGCCGATGACGAGGGCCACGGTGAGCCAGCCGCCGCGCCCCTGCACATAGCTCGCCACGATGATCAGGAGCGGCATGCCGGGGATGACGAGGAAGATGTTGGTGGCGACGGTCAGGAACGAGTCCGCCCGCCCGCCGAGGTAGCCGCCCGCGACCCCGACCAGGACCGAGAGCACCGTGGTGACGACGCCCGCGACGAGCCCGACGAGCAGCGAGACACGGCTGCCGACGACGAGCTGCGCGAAGACGTCCTCGCCGTTGGCCGTGGTGCCCAGCAGGTGGGCCCCGGAGGGCGGCTGCATGGAGCCGCTGGTGTCGACGTCGGTGGGTGAGAGCCCCATCAGGTTCTCGACGACGAACGGGCCGAGCACCGCGAGCAGGGCGAAACACACGATGATCGCGATCCCGACGCGGACCTTGATGTTCCCGGGCAGCTTCGGCAGCCGCCGCCGGGCGCGTACCGACTTCGTCATGAGCGGGTCTCCCTCGCGCGCGGGTCGATCAGTCCGTACACGGAGTCCGCGATGAAGTTCGCGGCGAGCACGGTGAGCGAGACGATCAGGAACAGGGCCTGCATCAGCGGGTAGTCGACGCTGGAAACGGCCTGGTAGAGCAGATAGCCGACGCCGGGGTACGAGAAGACGATCTCGACGAGGATCTGGCCGCTGACGGCGGAGCCAATGGTGAGGGCGAAGCCGGCGACGCTGGGAAGGACCGCGTTGCGGGCGGCGTACTGGAACATCACGCGGGCCTTGGACAGGCCCTTGGCGCGGGCCAGGAGCACGTAGTCCTCGGAGACGGTGGTCACCATCATGTTGCGCATGCCGACGAGCCAGCCGCCGAACGAGGCGACGACCATCGTGATGGCGGGCAGGATGCCGTGTGTCACGACGCTCGCCAGGAACGGGCCGTTGAAGGCGACCGCCATGTCACCGTCGTACGCGCCGCTGATCGGCAGCCAGTTGAGCTGCACGCCGAACGCCATGACCAGCAGCAGCGCGACCCAGAAGAAGGGCAGCGCGCCGAGGAACATCGAGGCGGGCGTGATGAAGGAGTCGAAGCGCGATCCGACGCGGGAGCCCGCGAGAACGCCCATCGAGGTGCCGATGACGAACGCGAGCACGGCGGTCAGGCCGACGAGTCCGATCGTCCAGGGGAGCCCGGAGCGGATCACTTCCCACACGGGCGTCGGGTAGTAGGCGACGGACGCGCCGAAGTCGAAGTGGGCGATCTGGCCGAGGTACGTGACGTACTGGTCCCACAGCGGGGCGCCGGGCGCGCCGAACAGCCGGTAGATGCTGGTCACTTGCTCGGCGGACAGGTTCTGCTTCTGCTGCATCTGGGAGATGAGCGCGGAGGCGGGGTCGCCCGGCATCAGGCGCGGGATGAGGAAGTTGAGGGTGACGGCGACGGCGGCGGCGCCGAGGTAGAAGCCGAGGCGCCGCAGGAAGTAGCGGGCGGCGCCGAGCCGACCGGCCGCCGTGCGCCGGGCGGGTGGCGGGGCCTCTGCGGCGGCGGGGGTGAGGACGGGTGCGGTGGCCATGTCCATCAGCCCTTCGCCGGGCGCAGGTTGAGCAGGATGCTCATGGCGTCGACGCCACCGCCCCAGGGGGCGGGCTGGGCGTAGGGCTTCTTCGCGCTCGGCCAGCCGGTCCAGTTCTTGCTGTTGTACTCGGAGGAGACACCGATCGTGATCAGCGGCGCGGCGGGCACGTCGTCGACCATGATCTTCTCGAACTCGGCCGAGTACTTCTTGATGGTCGCGTCGTCGTTGGCGCTCGCCATGTCCTTGAGCAGCGCGTCGGCCTTCTTGCTCTTGTAGTGGCCGTAGTTGGTCCAGATGCCGGCGTTCTCGCTGTAGAGCATGTCCTTGAAGAAGTTGTACGGCGTGGAGTAGTAGATCCCGCCGCCGATCGTGACGTCGAAGTCACCGGACTTGCGCTTGGCGTCGATCTGCGCGGCCGCGATCGGCTTCACCTCGACGTCGACGCCCGCCTTCTGCAGCTGCGAGGCGACGACCTTGTCGAACTGCACGGCGTCGCCCCACTCCTGCACCTCCATGATGGAGAAGCTGAGCTGCTTGCCGCCGCCGTCGACCAGCTTGCCGTTCTTCTTCGTGTAGCCGGCCTTCTTGAACTCGGCGAGCGCCTTGGTGAGTTCGGCCTTGGGCTGCTCGGCATCCTTGTACTCGTCGGCGATCCACTTGCCCTGGGTCTTCGAGTCGAGACCCGTGAGATTGAGGGTGTTGAACATCCCCGGGTTGGTCACGTTCAGGAGCTGGCTGCGGTCGACGGCCAGCGAGAGTGCCTTGCGGACGTGGACGTCGTCGAACGGCTTCTTGGTGTGGTTGAAGAACAGGAACTGGCCGCCGTAGGTGGGATACCAGGCGTGGTGGTTCTTCGGGTCCTTGTCGATGTACTGCTTCTTGACGTCGGGCACGACGGCGCCGCTCCAGTCGAGCTCCCCGCTGAGCAGCTTGGGCACCTCGGACGCCTGGGTGACGATGGGCGCCTTCACGGTCTTGACCGGGACGTTCTTCTGCTTCCAGTAGTTGTCGCGGGCCTCGAAGGTGAGCTGCTGCGGTGTGTACTGCTTGAGCTTGTACGGGCCCGAGCCGACCGGGTTCGGGTTGGTGTCCTTCGCGCCGTCCTTCTTCTTCCAGATCTTCTCGGGCACCGGGGTGGTCCCGCCGATGCTGTCGATCTTGGAGTAGGCGGGCTTGTCGAAGGTGATCTCTACGGTGTGGTCGTCCGGCGCGGAGGCCTTGGAGAAGTCGAAGGCCCAGGTCGGGGGCAGCTTGTTCTTCTTCACGTAGTTCAGGGTGAACACCACGTCGTCGGCGGTGAGCTTGGAGCCGTCGCTCCAGTTGGCCCGCTCGTCGAGGTGGATGGTGATCTTCTTGCCGCCGTCGGCCCACTCGTACTTCTTAGCCAGCCAGGGCGTGAACTTGCCGCCCTCAAGGATGTTGAAGTCGAAGAGCGCCTCGTACTGGAACCCGAACGTGCCCTGCGTGGGCTTGAGTGCGAACGGGTTGAAGTTGCGGTTGATGGTGGTGCCCGCGAAGCCGAGGTTCGTGGTGAGCGCGCCGCCACCGGCGGAGCCGCCCGCCGGGGTCGGCGCGGCCGAACAGCCGGCCAGGGCGAGCGAGAGCACCGCGGCGCCGACGGCGGCGACACGGACGCCGGTACGCGCGGAGGTGGGTCGGGACTTCGGGGTCACGCGGAGCTTCGGGTTCATCGGAGGCTCTCCGGAGGGGTGTCGGGGACGGGGGACATCGCGCGGGGGGTGGGGTGGAGCGGCACACGTTGGACATCGTTGTCAGAGCGCGGCTGTGGGTCGTCGAGTACGTGGATCAGCCGGGGGTGGGGGCACGTCCGGTGGGGGCGCGGCCGCGGTCCGCGGGGGCCGGGCCGCTGCTGCCACGCGGGACGAGGCGCGGGGTCTCGTCCTCGACGGTGCGCGCGGGCCCGCCGTCGATCAGCGCGAGCAGCTCCTCGGCTGCGTGCCGCCCGAAGGCCGGGGTGTCACGCACCAGGGCGGTCAGCGGCGGGTGGGTGGAGCCCGTGAGCACGGACTCGTCCCAGGCGACGAGCGTCAGCGCGCCCGGCACCTCGATGCCGAGCGAGGCGGCGACGCCGAGCCCGGCGACGGCCATCACATCGGTGTCGTAGACGATCGCCGTGGGCCGCCGCGGCGCAGGTGTGTCGAGCACCTGGCGGGTGGCCTCGACGCCCTGCTGCCGGGAGTAGTCGGTGGGGATGCTGCGTACGTCGGCGGGGTCGAGCCCGAGCCGCTCCGCCTCGTCCCGCAGGGAGCGGATCCGCCGCTGGGTGTGGGCGAGATGGGGCAGCCCCGCGATGTGCACGATGCGGCGGTGCCCGAGGCCGTGCAGGTGCTGGACGATGCCGGCCATCGCCAGGGTGTCCGAGGCCCACACGCTGGAGATGCCCGGGTGCCCCGAGCCGTCCTCGCTCCGCGGTACGGGGCCGACGAAGACGGCGGGCAGGCCGAGCTCGTCGAGCAGCGCCGGGCGCGGGTCGCCGTCCCTCGGGTCGACGACGAGCACACCGTCGACGCGGCGCTCGGCCCACCAGCGGCGGTAGGCGGCACACTCGGCGTCCAGATCGGGGACCACGAGGAAGAGCAGCCCGATACTCCGCACGGCGAGCGCCTCCTGGATCCCGGACACCAGCTGCAGGAAGAAGAACTCCGCACCCAGGGCATGCGCGGGGCGGGCCAGGACGAGGCCCACCGTGGCGGTGCTGTCACCGGTCAACGCCCGTGCAGCCGCGCTCGGTTGCCACCCGAGCCGGTCCGCGACCTCGCGCACCCGCCGACGGGTGGCCGACGAGACACCGGGCCGCCCGTTGAGCGCCAGGGACACGGCGGACTCGGACACGCGCGCCTCTTCGGCGATGTCTTTCAGGGTCGAGCGTCTGGAGGGAGTACGGCGCATGGAATTCTCCTGCCACGCCTACCGGCAAGCCGCCCCCGAACGGGACGGCCCGAAACCCAACTGCCCTGAACTCAAGCGGTTGAGTGCGAGAACGCTAAAGCGCTGAAGCCCCGGGGGCAACAGGTCGTGCACCAATTGCCGCTATGAGCCCTGTATTTGCTGTGCTGATCGACGCAACAAGCCGCCATGAAGAGTGATTTGACATGGATGAGCGGTGAATACGGCGGAATGGCCGGGCGAGACACCCAAAGACACGCGTCCGCCCTCCGCCAACACCTGCTCGACACCGCCCAACATCCATGTGGACGCCCCCGGTCGCCCCGTGCGGCCCGCACGCGGCGGCCCACACCGAGGAACTCACCCGGCTGTTCGCCGACGAACTCGGCTACGCGCCCGCCACCTTGAGCGCCTACCAGGCGGCGTACGCCCTGACCACCTACGACCTGTTCGACATGGGCGACGACGACGGCCACTTCCGCTGGTGCGCCGAACAGCTGCTGCGCAATGACGTGTTCAACGGCCGGGAGCCCTGACCCGTCACGGCGGGGTGGACGTCCTGACCGGGCGTCTCTATGTGGAGTTCCTGTGCGCAGAAGCGCGTGAAATGTGCCTCAGGTGGGTGTTTTTCATGGATTCCGTCAGCCGGTGCATCCGAATTGTCTGCCCTGCGGGTACGCCTGCGCCCACGCGCACTACCGGGGCGCGCCACCGGCGTTGAAGCTGCTGGGAGTCGCGACAGTAACGATTCTGCTGATCTTCGCTCACCACCCTTCGTTCCATTCATCGAAGCCGCAAAGGACACAAGGTGCGCAAGCAAGACGGCGAGGTCGGCACGCTTCTCAGGCTCGTCGCGGACAGCAGGGCCGACGACTCCCTCATCGGGCGAGAGGCGGAACTGACCCAACTACGGAGCCTGTTGGCGGGCCACCGGCTCGTCACCGTCACCGGCCCCGTCGGGGTCGGCAAGAGCCTGCTGAGCGACGTCGCCGCTCAGCGGTCCCGGCCGTCCCGGCGGCAGGTCGTGCGGGTGTCCTGGCCGGAGGCGTCCGGCCGGCCGGGGGACTTCCGCAACGCCGTGCGGCAGGCGCTGCTCAGCACCCCGCTCTCGCCGGACGGCCCGCCCGCAGGACGGCGGGCGGGCCCCCGGGTCCTGCTGTTCCTGGACGACATCGACCCGGTCCATGACGAGTGTGTCGGCGTGGTCCAGCGGCAGCTGCTCCGCCACCCGACACTCCAGGTCCTGATCACCGCCCGCCGCCCCCTCGGGCTCGGCGACGAAGCGGTGCTCCGGCTCGGCCCGCTCCCCACCGAGCCCGAGGACGACGGCTCCCCCTCGCCCGCCGCGCGCCTGTTCCTGGCCACGGCCGGTGGCGCGCTGCGGCACCGCGACCCGGCCACCCTCGAACGCGTCGAGGCCGTCTGCCACACCCTCGACGGACTGCCCCTGGCGATCGAACTCGCCGCCGCCCAGCTGAGGTCGTACTCCCTGCACGACCTGGCCGAGCTCGTGGAGCACGGGCAGTCCTGGCTGCACAGCCCCCGGCCGCGGCTGCGGCGGCACCGTTCCGTCGAGGAGGCCGTCGGGGCCGTGCACACGCTGTGCTCCCCCTGGATGCGGATGGTGTGGAGCCGGGCCAGCATTCTGGCCGGGTCGTTCGGCGAGGCGGCGGCTGTTCTGCTGTGCACCGGTGGCGAGATCGCCCCGCACCAAGTGCCGGGCCTGCTGACCCAGTTGGCCTCGCTCGGCCTGCTCCAGCACGAGAACGACCCGCACGGCCCCGGCGAGCCGCGCTATCGCATGCCCCCGGCCGTAAGGGAGTTCGGCGAGCGCCGGCTCACCGAGGCCGGCGAGCTGGACATCGCCGTCGAACGCCGGGCCGGGCACTGCCGACGGGTCGTCCACCTCGCGGAACACCTGTGGGAGCACGGTCATCAGACACAGGCCCTACGCCTGGTGGCCGACGAGCAGCACAACCTCAACGCCATCCTGCGGTACGCGCTCACCGACCCCCGGCCCGAGGTCACCGTCGCCGCCCTGGAGGCAGCGACCCGCCTGTGGTTCTGGTGGGTCACGGGCCACGCCGCGGCCGGGCTGCGCTATCTCCTCCAGCTCCTGGCACGCTGCCCCGACGACCACCCCTCGGCGGCCCCCGCGGCCTGGCTCGCCGCATGGCTCGCCGCGCGCACCGACCCGGACACCGCCCTCACCCTGCTCGACCGGATCTGGCCCGGTGCCGTCCTCGACGGCGACGACACCCTGCTCGCCCGCATCGCCCATGTCCACGGCCTCATCGCCCTCACCCTCGGCGACCCCCTCCAGGCCGGGGACCTCTTCGAGCAGGCCTGCGTCCTCACCCCCGACCACTCCACCGGCGGGCCGGGCCGCGCCGTCTACCTCGCGGCCCTCGCCTTCGCCCGGCGCGACACCGAGCCGCGCGCCGCCCACCGCGCGGCCCTCGCCGCCCTCGCCCAGCCCGGGCTGCGCGACGACGTGTGGTCCAGCATGCGCGCCCGCTACGCCCTGGCCCTCGTCGACCATCACAACGGCCGCGCCGCCAGAGCCTGGACGCGCGCCCACCGCGCGGTGTCCGACGCCGACTCCGCCACCTGCGCACCGCAGGCCCACGCCGCGCTGCGCTCCCTCCTCACGGTCCTGCGCACCGGGCAGGCCACCCCGGAGCCGATCATTCCGGGGTTGTCCGGGTGACCTGGCACGCTGCGGACCAGGGGGTCACACCGTCCCGTTGAACCGCCCTGCGGGGTCCCGCGTCTCCCCGTTCCGTGGGGCGCCCAGTTCCGCTGTGGCAAGGGACGTCTCCGCCGGGCGCAGCGCGATGATCGCGATGTCGTCGGCCAGGTGGTGGGTCCAGTCGCGGACGCCGGCGTCGAGGTGGCAGACGAGGTGCTCGGGGGTGCCGTACGGCGCCCGGGTCAGGCCCTCGGTGAGGGGGTAGAACTCGCCGGTCGGGTTCCGGGCCTCGCTCAGACCGTCGGTGTGGGCCACGAGCGTCGCGCCGGCGCCCAGGCGCACCGTGTGCGGGGTGAGCGGGGCGCCGGAGCCGAGTGTGCCGAAGCCCAGGGGCAGCAGGGTCGGGACGTCGAACTCCGTGACGCCTGCGGGCGTGACCTCCAGCGGGGTGAGGTGGCCGCAGTTGACGACGTGCAGGTCGCAGGCGTCCTGCCCCGGGCCGTCGTGCTCCAGCAGCAGTGCCGTCGCGAACAGCTCCTCGTCCCCGCGCGTGGCGGCGGCGCGCAGCACCTGCCGGTCGAGGCGCGCGGCGAGCTCCCCGAGCTCCTCCGTCTCGAACGCCTGGCTGCGGAAACAGCCCAGCAGGTCGGTGACGGTCTGCACCGCCTGCAGCCCCTTGCCGCGTACGTCGCCGATGAGGATGCGGGTGCCGAACGGGGTGTGCAGGGCCTCGATGAAGTCGCCGCCTATGCCGGTGTCCGCGGTGGCGGGCCGGTACAGGCTCGCCAGGTGCAGCCGGCCCAGGTCCTCGGGTATGGGGTGCAGCACGGCGTGCTGCAGGGTGCTCGCGGTCTGGCTCATCCGGGTCAGCCGGTCGCGCTGCTCCCGCCGTGACCAGACGACGGCGCCGGCGGCGGCCCCGAAGGCGAGCGCGACGATCAGGGTGCCGGCGTCGCCGATGCCCGTACGCGTCAGCAGATACTGCAGTCCCGCGGCGCAGGCCACCGCCACGGAGACCGCGACACGGCCGAGCAGCAGCGCGGCCACGGCGAGCACGATCGTGCCGACGCGCAGCAGCTGGCGCGCCTCGGAGGGCAGCGGGGCGCTGTCGATGGCGGACGTGTAGGGCAGGGACTGCGCGGCGGCCGTGCCCAGGAGGATGGCGCCGGGCAGCAGGGCCGCGCTGGTGCCGAGGTAGGTACGGGGAAGGGCGGCGAGGTAGCGCGCCATCTGCGGTGCGGCCGCCAGCATGACGCCGAATCCGATCAGCGCCACGACGGCGAAGTCGCCCGCCACCGGGTAGGCGTGCACGTTCAGTCCGGCGTGCAGCAGGACCAGGCCGAGCGCGGCGAGCGGCAGACCGAGCGAGGACCCCGTCACCGGCTCGATCGCGCGGCGCCGCACCAGCAGACAGCTCGCCGCGCCGCCGACGCCGAAGCCCGAGATGACGAACGCCGCGGACCCCGGACCGCCACCCCTCTCGGCCGCGAGCGACGGGAGGGCCATGGCGAGCACGACCTGGGTGAAGCCGAGCGCGAGGCCCGCGATCAGCGCGCCCGCCCGCAGCGCTCCCGGCATCAGCGCCGGGCGCCCGCGGGACGCCACCGACAGGCCGGGGCAGCGCAGCCGCGCGAGGACGAGGGCGACCGTGGCGGCGAGCAGCAGCAGGCCCACGCGCGGGTCCGCCCACCCCCACACGGGGGCGAGCTGCAGCGCCGCGGGGGCGAGGACGCCGAAGGCGATCAGGCAGGCGGCACGCGGCCGGTCCGGCATCGGATGCCGGGTCGCCGCGGAGGATTCGGGTACGTAGCGGTGCACCAGTAAGAGCGCCGCGACGGCCGCGACGGTCATCGCGGCCATGGCGACGCGCCACCCGGTGGTGGACGCCGCCCGCGGCGCCAGGTTCACGGCGAGCACGAAGCCCACGGACATCGCGGCCAGCCAGCCGCCCATCACCTTGCGCATCCGGCCGGGCAGGAACACGGTCGGCAGAAAGGCGAGGCAGCTGACGAAGACCGCGGCCAGAGCCACGGCGACGACGATCCGCCCGAACACGTACGACCAGCCGTCGAACGCGACGGCGAGGAGCGCGCAGCCGGCGGCGAGCCCCGCCAGGGCCAGGATCATTACGGAGCGTCGGCCCCGCAGGTCACCGGCCCGTCCCGCGACGACCAGGGTGAGCAGTGCCAGGGACGAGCCCACGACGCGGGCGACGACCTCGTGGCCCGTGCCGAGGCCGAGCTCGGCGTGGACCAGGGGGACGGCGGCCGAGTGCACCGCGGGCGCCACCACGTACAGGGCCGCCACTGCGGCGAGCAGGAGCCCGACCACGCGTGTCGGGCTCCGTGTGCCGTCCGCCGCATACCTGGCAGCCGCTCTCGCGCCGCCGCCGGGCGCACCGGTGCCGACCATGTACTGACCTCCCTGGGTTTCCCCCTTCCGCGTGGTCCTTCAGGGACAATCGTCGGGGATCACATATGACCTTTGTAAGGACCGAAAGTCCCTAAAGGAACTTTACAGACAACAGGGAGGTAACCGGACGGGTCAGCGTCCGGTCAATGCGATCGGCAGGCCGTCCTTGGGGAACGGCAGGGAGTGGTAGTCCATCGGCGGCTCGTAGGCGGGGTCGACCGTCCAGCGGTGGGCGCGCAGTATGCGGTGCATGATCGCCTTGATCTCCAGGCCGGCGAAGTACAGGCCGATGCACTTGTGCACGCCGCCGCCGAAGGGCTCCCAGGCGTACCGGTGCGAGCGGTCCTCCCGGCGGTCGGGGCCGAATCGGTCCGGGTCGAAGGCCGTGGGGTTCGTCCAGTACTCGTCCATGAGGTGGCTGAACTGGACGCCCACGAGGACGTCCGTGCCGGCGGGGATGCGCACGCCCTGGATCGTCGTGTCCTTGACCGCGTACCGCACCAGCGTCGGGACCGGCGCCCGCAGTCGCAGCGCCTCTCGCATCACCAGGTCCATCGACTCCATGCCCTCGAGCTCGGCCATCGACGGCGCGGGGCCCAGCGCGAGCGCCTCCGCGCGGCAGCGTTCCTGCCAGTCGGGGTGCTGGCCGAGGTGTTGCAGGATCGTGGAGGTGGTGACGGTCGAGGTGTCGTGCGCCGCCATCATCAGGAAGATCATGTGGTTGACGACGTCGTCGTCGGTGAACCGCTCGCCGTCCTCCGTCTCGATATGGCAGAGGACCGAGAAGATGTCGTCGGTCTGCTCGGCGCGCTTCGCCGGGAGGTAGTGGCGCAGGAACCCCTCGAGCACCTTGCGTCCGCGGTACGCCTTGCCCCACCGGGTGAACGGCACATCGGCGCGTACGACGCCCGCGGCGGCCTGGACGCAGGCGATGAATGCCTTGTTGACCCGGTCCATCTCGGCCTGGCCCGTGTCCTTCGCGCCACCCATGAAGAGGTCGGCCGCGATGTCGAGCGTGAGCTGCTTCAGCTTCCAGTACGAGGGGAACTCCGCGTTCTCCTCCCAGCCCGCCATGCCGTGCTCGATCGCGGGGTGGAGGCGCCGGGTGTACGCCGCCAACCGCTCGCGGGTGAAGGCCTGTTGCATGATCCGGCGGTGCGCCTTGTGCTCGTCGAAGTCGATGAGCATCAGCCCGCGATGGAAGAAGGGCCCGACGAGCTGCGCCCACGCCGGCTCGTTGGCGAACGCCTTGTCCTTGTTCAGCAGCGCCTCGCCGCAGGCGTCGGGACCGAGCAGCATCGCCGAGTTCTTGCCCAACACGTGGAACGGGGCGACCGGCCCGTACCGCTCCCAGCCCCGCCGGTAGAACGCGACCGGATCCTTGGAGTACGCGAAGAGCTGCCCGACCCAGGGCAGACCGCGATCATCACGCCTCTGAGCCGGAATGGCCCGCGCCTCGACCCCTTCGACCGTCACGTCACTCCGCCTTGTCGCGCCGAGCCGACCGGGACTTCGCCACCGCGCGCAGCACCCTGGTCCCGACGACGCCGACCAGCAGCGTGGCGAGCGGCAGGGCCACGTCCACCCACGGGTCACGGATCGGCTTGTAAGTGGCGGTCCCGTCCTTGATCTCGATGAAGCCGAGCGGCTTGGCTCCTGCACCGCCTCCGCCTCCCCCGCCTTCCCCGTCCTTGTCCCCCGCCTTCTCACGCCCGGCGCCGCCACCGAAACCGAAGCCGACCTGGGCGACCGGGACGACGGTGATGCCCTCCCGGAAGACCGGCTCGCCGAAGACGGCGGCGACGGAGGCCCGGCCGCCGAGCTTGTCGGCCAGCCGTTCCAGCAGCGCGGCGGATGCGTGGGCGGCGCCGAGCTCGGCCGACGAGCCGGCCACGGTCTGTCGGTCCTGACTGGTCATGCGGTGCCTCCCTGGCGTGTGTTCCGGGGCGGAGCACTTCACGCTAGGCCGGAGGCATCCGGTCCGCCACCGCCGTGCCGGACCAACTGGCCATGCAGGAAAGGAAGGTGGGGCGGCGCGCGCCGCCCCACCCTCTACAACTCACTGCCGCTCGGGGTCAGATGACGCCCTGCGCCAGCATCGCGTCGGCGACCCGTTCGAAGCCCGCGATGTTCGCGCCCGTCACGTAGTCGCCGGGGGCGCCGTAGCGCTCGGCGGTCTCGTGGCAGGTGGCGTGGATGTCCTTCATGATGTGCGCCAGCTCGTCCTCGACCCGCTGCGCGGACCACGACGTACGGGCGTGGTTCTGCGCCATCTCCAGCGCGCTGACGGCGACGCCGCCCGCGTTGGCCGCCTTGCCGGGGCCGAAGGCGACGCCCGCCTTCTGGAGCAGGTGCACGGCCTCGGGCGTCGTCGGCATGTTCGCGCCCTCGGACACCGCCTTGACGCCGTTGCGGATGAGGGCCGCGGCGTCGTTCTCGTCCAGCTCGTTCTGCGTGGCCGACGGCAGCGCCACGTCACCGGCGACGTCCCAGACGCGTCCGCCGGGCACGAACCGGGCGGAGGAGCCGCGGCGTTCGGCGTACGCGTCGACACGGCCGCGCTCAACCTCCTTGATCTGCTTGAGCAGTTCGAGGTCGATGCCCTTCTCGTCCACGACGTACCCGGAGGAGTCCGAGCAGGTGACCGGGTTCGCACCGAGGGCGTGCAGCTTGTCGATGGTGTAGATGGCGACGTTGCCGGAGCCCGACACGACGACCGTCTGCCCTTCGAAGTCCTCGCCGCGCTCGCGCAGCATCGCCTCGGCGAACAGGACGTTGCCGTAGCCGGTCGCCTCCGGGCGGATCAGGGAGCCGCCCCAGCCCTGCCCCTTGCCGGTGAGGACCGACTCCCAGCGGTTGGTGATGCGCCGGTACTGGCCGAAGAGGTAGCCGATCTCGCGGCCGCCCACGCCGATGTCACCGGCCGGAACGTCGGTGTGCTCGCCGATGTGGCGGTACAGCTCCGTCATGAACGACTGGCAGAACCGCATGACTTCGGCGTCGCTGCGCCCGTGCGGGTCGAAGTCGCTGCCGCCCTTGCCGCCGCCGATCCCGAGTCCGGTCAGCGCGTTCTTGAAGATCTGCTCGAAGCCCAGGAACTTGATGACACCGAGGTTGACCGACGAGTGGAAGCGCAGGCCGCCCTTGTACGGGCCGAGCGCACTGTTGAACTCGACGCGGAACCCGCGGTTGACGTGGACCCGGCCGCGGTCGTCCTGCCACGGCACCCGGAACATGACCTGCCGCTCGGGCTCGCACAGCCGCTCCACAATGGCGGCCTCGGCGTACTCGGGGCGGGCCTGGAGCACCGGCGCGAGAGTCTCGAGGACCTCGTGCACGGCCTGGTGGAACTCGGGCTGCGCGGGGTTTCGCTTTTCGATCTCGGCAAGGAGGTTGCCGAGGATGTCCTGCGTGTTGGATCGCGTCGTCACTGAAAGCCTTTCGGGCTCGGCAGTCGCCATCTCCCTGCGGGTGCGGCTCGCTCGGGTCCGGTCGTTCGATGAGCGCTCGGCGCCATTGCCGTGCGTGGGACAGGGTAAGTGTTACGCGCATGTAAACCCCTTGACCAGTGGCCATCCGAATTCCGGACGGCAAGGGCCGACACATACGCACAACCGACCTGCATAAATAGCACGGAACGCACCATTCCGATCATCCGGGACGGGACTTCCGGCCGCGCGGAGCGGTGGGAGAGAATACGAACCCTGGCGTCCGAACCCGGCCGGAAGGAAGCGTGCGCGTGATCAAGTGGGTGTCCATCCAGAGCACCGGACCGCGTCCCGTCCCCCGGCCCGTCGCCACGCCGCTGGTGTGGGCGGTGACCGGCGGCACCGCTCTGCTGCTCGTGGCGCTCATCAACACGTTCCTCGGACCGGGCCGCCCGTGGCTCGCGCTCACCGCGCTCGCCCTGCTCGCCGCGGGCCTCGGCTTCTGCGCCAGATTCACCGCGGCGCCCGGCACCGCCGTGCTGTGCTGGCTGTTCCTCAACGGCTTCGCGATACCGCCCGCGGGCACCCTCAACTGGATCGGCCACCGCGACACGCTCTGGCTGACCTGCCTCCTGACCGCCACCCTCGTCGGCACCCTGTGGGCCCGCGTGACCCACGCCCGCGCCGCGTACCGCACGATCACCCCGGCTCCAACCCCGCGGACCACGCTGGGCGACGATCCGTTGACCCGCTGAAGGGAACGCGTCGTGCACACACCGTTCGACACATCCGAGCGACAGACCTGGGCGGGGCGCGCCGACGCCTACGCGGCGAGCTTCGCGAAGCTCTGCGCACATCCCGTTCCCGAACTCCTCGACGCCGCGGGAGTCGAGGACGGCATGCGGGTCCTGGATGCCGGAACGGGCCCTGGTACCGCCGCCGTACGCGCCTGTGAGCGTGGCGCGAAGGTATCGGCGGTGGACGCCGAACCGGGCATGGTCGCCCGCGCCGCGGCGGCGGCACCGGCAGCGGACGTACGCCTCGCCGCCCTGCCCCAACTCCCCTTCGCCGACGCCGCATTCGACTCCGTGGTCGGCAACTTCGTCCTCAACCACGTGGGCCGGCCGCGCGCGGCCCTGGCAGAGCTCCGAAGGGTGACACGTCCCGGCGGCCGGATGGCCGTCACCATCTGGCCGGTCCCCGCGGCCGCCGGCCAGTCCCTGCTGGGCCGCGCCGTCCGGGCGGCGGGCGCCACCCGTCCGGATCACCTGCCGGCCCTCGCCCCCGACGACGACTTCGCCCGTACCCGGCAGGGCTTCGCCGCGCTGCTGGGCGAGGCGGGCCTGGCGGATGTCGTGTGCGACACCTTGGACTGGGACCACCGCACCACGGTCGAGGAGTGGTGGAGCGGACCGGCCGCCGGGGTGGCCACCATCGGCCAGGTGGTGACGAGCCAGAGCCCGGCGGTCGTCGCCGAGATCAGGGGCCGATTCGAGACGCTGGCCGCCGAGTTCGCCGGACCGGGCGGCGTACTGCACCTGCCGCACACGGCGTTGCTGGCACACGGTCGGGCCTGACGTCGCACGCGGGCGCGAAGGGAGCGGCCGGCCCCGCTGGTTCGAGGAAGCGGGGCCGACCGGAGGGGAAGAGGCCGGCCGCGGGGTGTGCACTCCCCCGTACGCTCATCAGGCGACAGGTACCGCAGCCGGTCTCAATGGACGTAACGAGCCACGATCCGCCATGTTCCGCCGCTCGGCACCGGGTTGACGAACTGCACCGGACTCCCCGGCCGCCTTCACACCGTGGGCACGTTGTTCGGCAAGCTGTCAGGGTGGACCGGCCGACCGGCCGCGTCGTCCTGCACTCCTCAAGTGAGGCCGTCCTCAAGTGAATCCGCTGCCCGGGTGCCTCACACCACGGGCAGCCGATCCACCAGCAGCTCCAGCCGCTGCTCGACGTACTCCGGCGGCAGCCGGCCCGCCCTCGACAGGGTCGCGAGGCCGTGCAGGGAGGCCCAGAACACCTCGGTGAAAAGCCCCGGGTGGACCCCGTCCCCCGCGACCTCACCGAGCGTCTCCATCAGCGCGGCGAAGCCCTCCTTCAGCGGTTCCGGGGTGTCCTCGCGCGCGAACGCCAGGCCCCCGTCGAGCCGGAACACGGCGTCGTAGACCGCGGGGTTCTTCTCGGCGAAGTCGAGATAGGCGCGGGCGAGGGCGGTGACCCGGGCACGCGACCCCTCCACCGCGGCGGTCGCGGCGCGCAGCGCCGTGGCCAGCTCGCCGGCACCGTCGAGGGCCACGGCGCCGATGATCTCGCGCTTGCCCCGGAAGTGGCTGTAGAGGACGGGCTGGCTGTACTCGATGCGCTCGGCCAACTTGCGGGTCGTGACCGCGTCCCAGCCCTGCTGCTCGGCGAGTTCGCGGGCCGTCGCCACGATGAGGCGCTCGCGGCTCGCGCGTTCGCGCTCCTTGCGTTCCTGTACCGACATGAGCAGATCCTAGCATCGCTAGACAATCGAGCGGCAGTAGGGCTAGCGTTGCCCCATCATCTAGCGCCGCTAGATAGCTCAGGAGGGGTCACCATGCTCGACGCACTTGAGGTCTTCACCACCGTGGTTCTCGGCGTGATGGTGGGGGTGGAGTTCTCCGTCGCCTTCGTCATGAATCCGATCTTCAGCGGCCTCCCCGACGACGCCAACCAGCAGGCCCGCTCGCACGGGGGCCGGATGCTCGGCGCCCTGATGCCGTTCTGGTACTTCGGATCGCTCGTCCTCATCGCGATCTGGGCCGTCGCCGCGTGGGGCGACGGTGGCACGGGCCTGCTCATCACAGCCGGCGCACTGCTCGTCGTCAGCATCGTCATGTCGCTCCTGCTGCTCGTCCCGATCAACAACCAGGGCAAGACGTGGACCGCCGAGAACCGGCCCGCGGACTGGAAGCAGCAGATGAGCCGCTGGGACCGCTACCACTACGTCCGCGTCGCCGTCATCGTCGCCGCGTTCGCCGTGCTGGTCACGGCGCTGGTCTGAGTTCGTGGGCGCCGGCCGGGAATTCCCCTCCGTACCGTGTCCCTACGCGGCGCGGAAGCGCCCGGCCTCCACTTCTTCGACCCGCCCCTGCCCCATCAGATGGTCCAAGTGCCGCCGCGCCGTGCGCAGTTCCACGGGCCGGATGTGCGCCCCTTCGACATGCGGCCGGTACACCAGCCGGTGGTCGGCGATCTCGTCCGGTGTGTGCGGTTCGCTCAGGAAGGCAAGAAGTTCGGCGTCCCGCTTCTCCACCACGCCGGCGTAGGCGTCGAGCCGGCGGCGGAACTCGGCCGCTCCCTCGACCACACCCTTCTGGTGGGCGGTGCCGTACCAGCGGGCGTCGATCTCCGCACACCGCCGCATCGACGCCTCGAAGTCGACGAGGCTGCTGCCCACGTCGCCGTAGTACGGACCGAAAGAGGTGAGGTCGATGTCCGCGACGAACAGGAAGCCGTCCGGTTCGACCAGGAATCCGCTGTGGCCCGCGGTGTGCCCGGGCAGGTGGACGACGGTCACCGTCCGCCCTCCCAGGTCGAACACGGTGCCGTCCTTGAACGCCTGCGCATCCGGGCAGCCCTCCACGTGGAACTCGTCCCGCATCGCCGCGTCGACGGCGTCGACCGTGTCCGGGGGCAGTCCGAGCGCGGAGACGAGGGCCGCACGCGAGCGCAGCGCGTCGAGGTCGCCGCGGTGCACGTGCACCGGCACCTCGTAGCTTCCGAGGCCGGCGATGTGGTCCTCATGGGCGTGGCTCACGAGGACCAGGTCCGCGGGCGGCGCGTCATCGACGAGCGACAGCGAAGGATCGACGACCAGCGAGGCGCTCGTACCGCGTACGAGCAGTGAATTGGCGCCCGGATAGGCGCCGTTGCGGGCACCGACGAGCACGGTGACCGCGCCGTACGCCTCGGGGATGTATCCGGTGGGGCGGGGTTCCATGGTTACCGTTTCTATCGAACCGCGGACGGGACCGCCATAAGGCACCTCCCCGCTGCTCCCCTGCCCGCTTGGTCGACCCCGCAAGAAATGTGGTCAGCCACGCAGGAAATACAGCACGGTCGTGGTCACGGCCGTCGCCAACAGGACGCCCCGCAGCAGCCGGGCAGAGAGGCGGCGCGCCAGGTGGGCCCCTGCGAAACCGCCCGCCACCGCGCCGACCAGCATGGCCGTGAGGAGCAGCGGAGCGGACAGCGCGCCCGAGGCCAGCAGGAAGAGCACGGTCGCGCTGAGGTACATGGCCGCGAGCTGGGTCACCCGCATCGGGTTGCCGGCCGCGGCGTCGAGACCGAAGCCGATGCCCCACAGCGCCAGCATCAGGATGCCTACGGCTCCGCCGAAGTAACCGCCGTACACACCGAGGAAGAACTGTCCGATCAGCGCGGCGCGCCCGCTCATGCCGACCGGGCGCCCCAGCACACGGGTCAACGCACTCGAAAGGTGCCGTCCGAAGGCCAGGACCAGCGTCGCGAACGCGAGCAGCCACGGCACCGCGGCCTCGAAGGAGGCAGCCGGAAGCACCAGCAGGAGACCCGCGCCGACGGCGCCGCCCGCCACGCTGGTCGCCGTCAGCGCCTTGGTGGACGTGGGCCCTACGGGGGCGAGTTCGCGCCGGTAGACCCACGCGCTGGTGACCGCGCCGGGCACAAGCGCGACGCGCGACACCGCGTTCGCGACCACCGGTGGCAGTCCGACCGCGACGAGTGCGGGCAGCGCCACAAAGGTTCCGCCGCCGCCGACGGCGTTCAGGGCTCCGGCGGCGACGCCGGCCAACAGGACAAGAAAAGGCTCCATCACCCGCAGAGCATCACCCGCCGACGATCGGCGCCACAATGCGGAATCGACGTTCCCTGCCTAAGGCTGTCCCTAAGGCTGTTCCTTGCGCGGTGCCCTACCCTGGGCCGGTGCGCTACGACCTGGACGACCTGCGGCTCTTCCTCCACATCGTCACGGAGGGCTCGATCACGGCGGGCGCCCGGCGCATGCACCTGAGCCTGCCCTCGGCCAGCGCCCGGGTGCGCTCGCTGGAACACCACGCCGGGGTGGCGCTGTTGATCCGCGGCCGCCGGGGCGTACGGCCCACGCCCGCGGGAGCGACGCTGTCCCGCCACGCACGCGACGTACTCGACAGGACCGCGCGCCTCGACAGCGCCGTCGCGAGCTACACCCGGTCCCCGAACGCCCAACTCACCCTGCTGGGCGGCGGATCCGCGATGCACCGGCTCGTACCGGCCGCCCTGGTCCCGTTCCTGCGCGCCCATCCGGACACCGACGTCACCGTGTCCGAGAGCCGCACACCACGGACCATACGACGGCTCGCCGACGGCGACGCGGACCTGGGGGTCGTCATCGACGACGAGGCCGGTGACAGCGGACTGCGCATGGAACCCCTGGGCGACGACTCCCTCGTCGTGATCGGCCAGGCGGGAGGGGTCCTCGGCGGGCGGACCTCACTGACGTACAGCGAGGTCGCCGAGCACCCGCTCGTCGGCCTCGACGCCGGCTCCTCGCTGCGCCGCTGGATCGAGAAGCGGCTCGGGCCGAACGCCCCGGTGGTGCGCCACCGCACCACCGTCGCCGACCTGAGCGTCCTCGTCTCCCTGGCCGCCGCGGGCGCCGGGCTCGCCGTCGTGCCGCGGCGCGCGATCGACCCACGACACCCCCTCGACGTATGCGAGTTGCAGGACTCGTGGGCACATCGGCGTCATCTGCTGGCCTGGGGTGCGCAGGACGGCGCCGCGTCTCCGGCGGCGGAGGCGCTGGCCGAGCATCTGCGGCGAGCGGCGTTGGAGTCATAATCCGTAGTCGGCCATCGGCAATCCGCAGATCCGTAGATTCATAGATTCGTAGTGAGCCATCAACTATCAGGCATGGCCGCCCGGGAGGCAGCGCAGTGAGCGAGCAGTATGTGGTGGGGCTTCAGGAGGTCGACGAGACGGACATCGCGCTCGTCGGCGGCAAGGGCGCACACCTGGGCGGGCTTGCGCGGATCGAGGGTGTCCGGGTTCCGGCCGGTTTCTGCGTGACGACTCGTGCGTTCCGGCGGGTGATGGCGGACGCGCCGACAATCGACGAGCGGCTGGAGCAGCTGTCGCGCACGGATCCGGACGACCGGGAGGCGATCCGTACGCTCAGCGCGGAGCTCCGCCGGATCGTCGAGGGGCTCGGTGTTCCGGAGGACCTCGCGGCCGGGATCGGCCACGCGCTCGCGGACCTGGGTGAAGGTGCCGCCTGCGCCGTCCGCTCCAGCGCGACGGCCGAGGACCTGCCGACGGCCTCCTTCGCAGGCCAGCAGGACACGTACCTGAATATCGTCGGGTCGGGGGCGATCCTGGAGCACATCGGCCGGTGCTGGGCCTCGCTGTTCTCCGAGCGGGCCGTGACCTACCGTCAGCGGGCCGGCATCGACCACCGCACGGTCGACATGGCCGTGGTCGTGCAGCGGATGGCCCGCCCGGAATCGTCCGGCGTCCTGTTCACGGCGGACCCGGTCACGGGCAACCGCAAGGTGGCCACCGTGGACGCCGGCTTCGGCCTCGGCGAGGCCCTGGTCTCCGGCCTGGTGAACCCGGATGTCTTCCGGGTGCGGAACGGCGAGGTCGTCGAGCGGACCATCGCCGCCAAGCAGCGTGCCGTGTACGCGGTCCCGGGCGGTGGCACGGAGGAAGTGACGGTCGACGCGCGGCGGCAGGAGCAGCCGGCGCTGACCGATGCGCAGGTCGTACGACTCGTCGGGCTCGGGCGCCGTATCGAGGCACACTTCGGCCGGCCGCAGGACATCGAATGGTGCCTGGTCGACACCGATCCCGGCACCGACGCCGAGTTCCAGATCGTGCAGAGTCGGCCGATCACGACGCTGTTCCCGGTCCCCGAGCGCGATGACCAGGACAATCACGTCTACCTCTCCGTCGGCCATCAGCAGATGATGACCGACGCGATGAGGCCGCTGGGCATCTCCGTGTGGCAGCACACGGCGATGGCGCCGATGCACGAGGCCGGCGGGCGGCTGTTCGTCGACGCCACCCGGCGCCTGGCCGCGCCCACGAGCCGCGCGGGCCTCCTCGACATCGTGGGCCGAGGCGACCCGCTGATCAGGGACGCCCTCGAAACCGTCCTCGACCGCGGCGACTTCGTCCCGACACTCCCCGACCCGGCCCCCGCCACGCCACCGGCCGGCGGCGGCCCGCCCGCCCCCATCGAGACCGACCCGGCCATCGTCACCGGACTGATCGAGCGCAGCCGGGAGTCCATCGCCGCCCTGGAGCGCGACATCCGGACGAAGACCGGTCCTGCCCTCTTCGACTTTCTGCTCGACGCCTTCGAGGAGCACAAGCGGGCCCTCGGCGACCGACTGAGCATGCAGGCGATCATGGCGGGCATGGAGGCCACGTGGTGGCTCAACGACAAGCTGTACGAGTGGCTCGGCGAGAAGAACGCCGCTGACACGCTCACGCTGTCCGCCCCCGGCAACATCACGTCGGAGATGGGCCTCGCCCTGCTCGACGTCGCGGATGTGATCCGCCCGCTACCGGAGGTGCTGGCCTTCCTCCAGGACACGGGGCAGCTCGCGGACGACACCTTCCTCGACGAGCTGACGAAGCGCACCGGCGGACCCGAGGCGCGCGCCGCCATCGAGGCCTACCTGGACCGGTACGGGATGCGCTGCGTCGGCGAGATCGACATCACGCGGCCGCGCTGGCGCGAACGCCCCACCACACTCGTGCCGGTGATCCTCGACAACGTACGGAACTTCGAACCGGGCGCCGCGGCGCGGCGGTTCGAGGAGGGGCTTGAGAAGGCACGCCAGAAGGAAGCGGACGTGCTGGCACGCCTGCGCGCCCTGCCTGCGGACGAAGACAGGCATGGGGATGGGGACACGGACGGGGACGCAAAGGCCGACGAGACCCGGCGGATGATCGAGCGCGTCCGCACCTTCATCGGATACCGCGAGTACCCCAAGTACGGCATCATCCGCCGCTACTTCGTCTACAAGCGGGCGCTGTTGGAGGAGGCGGGGCGCCTGGTGCGGGCCGGTGTGCTCGATGACACCGAAGACATCTACTACCTGACGTTCCAGGAACTCCATGACGTCGTGCGCACGAACCGGGCGGACGGCCGGCTCATCCAGGAGCGCAGGGACGACTTCCGTACGTACCAGTCGCTCACCCCGCCGCGCGTGCTCACCTCGGACGGCGAGGCCGTCCGCGGAACGTACCGGCGCGAGGACGTGCCGGACGGCGCGCTGATCGGTCTGCCGGTGTCCGCCGGGACGGTGGAGGGGCGGGCGCGCGTCGTCCTCGACATGGCGGAGGCCGATCTCGAGGCGGGCGACATCCTGGTCACGGCGTACACGGATCCGAGTTGGTCGCCGCTGTTCGTCGCCGTCGCGGGGCTTGTCACGGAGGTGGGCGGGCTGATGACGCACGGCGCGGTGATCGCGAGGGAGTACGGCCTGCCGGCGGTCGTCGGCGTGGACAGTGCCACCCGGCTGATCCGGGACGGCCAGCGGATCCGTGTGCACGGGGCGGACGGGTACGTCGAGATCCTGGAGTGACCGGGAGCGATCATGCCCTGCAGACCATCGACCGAGACCGACACGAAGGCACACGTGACCGAAACGCCCGAGCCCGCCGCGACCCTGCGCGCGTTCATCGCCCTCGCCCCGCCCGACGACGCGAAGGACGAACTGGCGCTCGCTCTGCGCCCGGTCTACGCCACGCACCCCCGCCTGCGGCAGAACCGCATCGAGGACTGGCACATCACACTGGCGTTCCTCGGCGAGCAGTCCCTGACAACCGTTCAGCAGCTCCGGCAGCCGCTTGCCGGCCTCGCAGCCGGCCACCCCTCCCCCGAGCTGGCGCTGCGGGGCGGTGGCCACTTCGACGCGCGCGTCCTGTGGAGCGGCCTGGAGGGTGACCTGGACTGTCTGCATCTGCTGTCCGAAGCGGTCCGGAAACAGGTCAGGGCCTGCGGGGTCGACTTCCCGGAGCGTCCACTGCGCCCCCACCTGACGCTGGCGCGCGCCCGCCGCCACGACACCACGTCCGTCCCGGAGGCTGCCGAGGCTCTCGACACCTTCATCGGCCGCCGCTGGCGCCCCTTCCGCCTCCACCTGGTCGGCAGCACCCCCGGGAACGCCCCTGCGCCGAGGCGCTATCAGGACATCGCGTCGTGGGAGCTCGGCGGCGGTGCCGGGGAGCCCGCCGGGATCTGAGGACTACGCCTTGTCGATGGCGAACAGTTCGAGGTGCCCGCACTTAGGGCAGCGCAGCGCCTCGATCCGTCGGCGGGGCCGGCCGAGCCGCTTGGCGCCGCCGAAGAGGCCCTTCTCCAGCGCGCCTTCGATCCAGCGCGCGTAGCCACGCGAGTGCTCCCCGGCGTCCTCGATGAATCCGTCTTCCAGGCCGCCGGTGCCGCAGTGGGTGCAGGTGTTGTCCGTCACCGGGCCAGTCTATGAGGCGGAAGTTCAGTGGCTGGGCGGGGGTTGTTCGGTCATACCGAGGATCTGGCCGGCGGCCATGCGACGACGTGGTCGAGGACCGGGGGCCGGTACCCGGGTCCCTTGAGCACCTTGCCGTCGTCCCGGCGCAGGACCCGGCCGTCCGCGTCGAGCTTGCTCATGTTGGACCGGTGGACCTCGGCGAAGACCGCGGGCAGGTCGATCCCCAGCGCGTCGGCGGCGCCGTATGTGACGTAGAGGACATCGGCCAGCTCCTTGGCCAACGCCCTGTACGCGGTGCCCGGATCGTCGCCGGCCCGCAGGGCGCTCGCGAGGTCGGTCAGGGCCTCGGCGGCTTCGCGGGCCTCTTCGGTGAGCAACGTCCGCCGGTGTTCCGCCAGTTCAGGACGCTCGGCCGCGGCCGAACCGTCGAACGTCTCGCGGAACTCGGCGACACTGCGCATGGGTTCGTGATCCATACGTCGACCCTAAGCGCTTCCGGGTCCGCGGGTGAGCGGGGCATGGCCCGTGGCCGCCCACCCGCGTACGCGTTCGCGTCCCCGTCAGGGATGCACCAACACGTGACTGAGACCCACCCTGCCGGCGCCCTTCAGCTTGATACGGACGTAGCGTGCCTCCTCGTCGGTGTCGATGAGTGTGGGGCGCAGGGCCTTGCCCGTGATGTGTGCGGTCGTCGCGTCGGAGAAGTCGGCCGAGCTCGCGAGCTGTACGTCGAAGTCGGCCGTTGTCGTCGACGCGTCGTTCCAGACCTCTACCTGGCCGATGTGCCGGACGGCGCCGAGGTCGACCTGCCACCAGGCGCCCGGCTCTGACTGTGTACGGGTGTCGGTGGAGGTGTCGCCGTCGGTCGCGCGCGCCGCGGTGGCGGTGCCGTCCGTGGAGGACTGCGTGGCGGTGCCGGTGCGGGCCAGGTCGCGGCGGAGCTGTTCGACACGGCCGTGGGGGTCCGCGCCGGCCGACCCGGCCACCTTCAGCGCCTCGGCGGGCAGTCGGTCGAGCTTGGTGTGGTTGGCGGTCAGGGTCGAACCGGTGCCTCCGAGGGCGGGGGCGTCGGTGTCGGTCCAGTTGCCGGTGGCGTGGTTGTCGATGCCGTAGTCCGCCCAGTTGGAGACCCACTTGTAGCCGAGCCGGGTCAGGACGTTGCGGGTGACGGTGATGTGGCTGGACTGTTCGTCGAGGTAGATGCCGTTGCCGTCGCGCTCGGTGTTCCCGTACGCGCTCCGGTTGAGGTAGTTCCCGGAGATCACGGTCCCGGGCTGGGCGCCCTGCGTGTAGATGGCGCCACCGTCGTGCTGGTCGTAGGAGACGCGCATGGCGTTGGTGATCCGGTTGTTCGTGATGCGGTTGTCGCGCAGGACGGACTTCTGGACCTCGGGCTGGTTCCAGCCCCAGCCGACGGAGATGCCGGAGTAGGGCAGGTCGTCGAGGGTGTTGTGGTCGATGACGGTGCCCGCCTCGTAGCCCGCCCAGATGCCGACGGCGTCCGTGTACTCGACGCCGGTGCGACGGACGGTGTTGTACGACACCGAGTTGCGGGCGCCGGTGAGTTCGGCGGTCGGCCGGGGCTCCGTGTTGCCGATGTAGGCGGCGCCGGAGGACAGGTCGGTGAAGCGGGAGCGGGTGAGGGTGGAGTCCTGGGTGCCCTGCTCGAAGACGACTCCGGCGCCGCCGAGCCGGGTGAAGTCGGCGTCGTCGACGACCACGTCACGGCCGCCTCGGACGGTGAGCGCGGCCGCGGGCTTGGTGTAGTGACGGCCGGCGTGGTCGACGGGACCGGTGGCTCCGGTGAGTGTCAGTCCGGCCTGGGTGCCCGCGTAGCCCTCGTCGGTGTCGGGCTGCCGGTAGGCGGCGTACGCGAAGCCGATGCCGGTGAGGCGGACGTCGTGGGCGCCGTCGACGTTCACGAGCCCTTCCGTGGCGGGGGTGATCGCCTGGAATCGGCGCGGATTCTCGCCCTCGCGGGGCAGGTACGTGACGGTCCGCGCAGCGGAATCCCACGCGAACTCGCCCGGCTTGTCGAGGAGTTCGCGGGCGTTCTCGAAGTAGGACACCTTCGCGTAGCGGCTGGAGTCGACGGTGGTGGTGTCCCAGGCAGGTCCGGTGCGGTCGGTGCCGGAGGAGGAGTTGGTCCAGCAGGGCTGGGCGAACGTCATGAGGTCGCCGCTGACCGAGGCGATCCGGCAGTGGTAGTTGCGCCAGCGCACCCGGATGACGGCCTCGGCGTCGGTGGGCCGCTCCCACCGGTCGATGCCGGTGCGTGAGGCGCCGGTCATGCCCGTCTTGGTGGCGTCGCACACGGAGGCGGCGCAGGAGTCGCCGCGCGCGCGGACGGCCCGTACGCCGTCGACGAAGAGCTGTCGCGGCATGACACCTTCCGGCACCGGCGCCGTCCAAGTGCCGTCGGCATTGGCGGACCAGTCGGTGATCGCGCGCCCTCCGGAGAGCACGGGCCGGGCACCGGGCGCGGCGGCCCAGGTGACACCGGAGTCCTTGGCGCCGAGTTCGAGCGGGTGGCTCAACGCGTAGGTGCCACCGGCCAGTTCGACACGGACACTTCGTCCGGCGAGGGCCCGCGCGGCGTCACGGGCACCGTCGAGCGAGCAGGGGCGGGTGATGGTGCAGGCCGTACCAGAGCCGTGGGGCGCGGCGTACAGGACCGCCGTGTCGGCTGCGGTCGCGCGGGGTGCCGGCAAGAGCGTGAGCCCCATCGCCGCGGCGGACAGTAACGCCATCATGGTGGCGCGGATGGCCGATCTCATGCGGTGCCTTCCTCTCGTTCAGGTGAAGTGAGTAGTGGGCCCCTCGTGATCCCTCTGGCAATTGCGCTCCGACGCCCCGGGGCTTCGCCCCGGACCCCGCTCCTCAATCGCCGGAGGGGCTTAAAATCAGGCCATCGGCGGATTCTTCGCCCCGAACAACCACTCCCGCAGGAACGGATCAATGCCCCGCTCCCCCGTCACATCCACCGCGTGCCGGATGAAGTCCTCGCTGGTGACGGTCCGGTCCCGGAAGCGCCGCGGCCACAACCCCATCACCCGGTCGAACTTCCCCTGCCCCACACGGAGTCGCAGCGCGTACAGCACGAGCGCGCCGCCGTCGTAGATATTCGTGCCGCCGAGCGCCTTGGGCAGCCCGGGCGGCCCGTCCGTCACACGTATCGCGTCCAGCTTCTCGTACGTGGCCTGCATCTTGTCGACCATCCGCGACCACCCCCGCTCCTCGCTGTACAGGGCCGCGTAGTACACCGCGGGCCCCTCGTTGAGCCAGGCCTGCTGCCAGTCGTGCGGGGTGACACTGTCGCCGAACCACTGGTGGGTCAGCTCGTGGACCATGGTGTTCTCGTACGTGGGGTGGCCGGCCGCGTCGTCCTTGAACCAGTTGGTGCCCATCAGGGTGAGCGTCGTGTTCTCGAGGGCGTCGGTGTACCCGTCGTAGATGTGGACGCCGTAGACGGAGAACGGGTACGGGCCGAACTTCGCCTCCAGCCACGCGAGATGGTCCGGCGTGCGGGAGACGATCGGCGCGTAGAAGTCCTCGCGGCCCTGCGGGACGATGTGCCGCAGACGCAGCCCGGTGTGCGAACTGCCATACAGGTACGTGCCCTTGACCACGGCGATACCGAGCAGCTCCGTGGGCATCCGCTCGCGCAGCGCGAAGTGCCACACGGTGGAGCCGTCGCCGCGGTGGTCCTTGCCGGTCAACTCGCCGTTGGCCGCCGCGATGTAGCCCTTGGGCGCGGTGATGTGGAAGGCCCAGGTGGCCTTGTCGGACGGGGTGTCGTTGCACGGCAGGAACGTGTCCGCGCGCGAGGACTGCACGGCCGAGGCGAATCCGCCGTCCGTCCCGAAGCGCCATCCGGTGAGCCCGGCCCGTGGCGCCTTGCCGTTGCCGTGGTAGCGGACGGTGGTCGTGAACGGGGCGCCCTTGTGGATCGGTGCGGCCGGGGTGACGGTCAGCTCCTGGCCGGACTGGCCGAGGGTGAGGGCGGTGCGTGCCTGCCGTCCTTCGACCGTGACGGAGTCGATGGTGTGTCCGTCCGTGTCGAGGTTGAAGGCCGACAGGTCGTGCGTGGCTCGGGCGCGCAGGGTCACCGAGGCCGTGAAGTCGTAGGTGCCCGGGGTGAAGTCGAAGGTGAGGTCGTAGTGGTCGACCTGGTAGCCGCCGTTGCCGAGGGTCGGGAACAGCGGGTCGCCGACGCCGTCGGAGCCGGGTCGGGGGTCGAAGCCCGCGGCGTACGCCGGGGCGCCGAACAGGGGGACGGCGACCGCCGCTCCGGTCGCGGCGGTGAGGAACGTGCGTCTGCTGGTGCTCACTTGGCCCCCTTCTTCCCGCCCTGCTCGGCGGCCTGCTTGAACTCGGCGCGGCACTTGTCGCCGCCCGCGTTGCGCCACTTCTTGACCAGGGCGTCGTACGACGAGAGCGGCTTGCGCCCGGTGACGAGGTCCTTCACGCCGTCGAGGTGGATCGTGTACAGGCTGCCGAGCCCCTTGGAGTCCCAGGTGGGAGAGGTGTAGCCCCGCGTGGGGTCCTCGGCGAGCATCGGAATGAGCTTCGTGTACGCCTCGTGGGCGTAGCGGGCCGCCTCGGGGTGTGTGGCGCTGAAGAAGGCGGGAGCGGCCGAGGCCAGCTTGGTCCAGGGCACGGTCACGTCCTGCGTGCCCTGCTTGGTGAGGACGGGCGTGCCGTGCTTGTCGCGCTTGTAGTCGGTGCCCTCGACGCCGTAGTTCATGAGGGTGTACTCGAGCGAGCCGAAGGGCGCGGCGGCGAAGTCGGCGAGCCGCAGGATCTCCTCGACCCGGCCCCGGCTCGCCTTGGTGATGTGGCAGTTCTCCAGGGAGGGGTTGTCGCTCCAGGCGACCGCGTCCTTGCCGACCGGCACCATCGGGCGGACGTCGAAGGACTTGTCGATGGCACTCATCGCGTCGACGTACCCGGTGCCGGTGGTGAGGTAGGAGGGCATGCCGTCGTACACGTACGCGGCCTTGCCGTTCTTGAACAGGTCGGTGTACTGCGCCTTCTGGGCGCCCGACATCTGTACGGTGCCGGGGTAGAAGCAGCCCGCCTTGTACAGCTTGGCGGCCGTCTCGACGGCGTGCCGGTAGGCCTCGTCCTCCAACTGGTACGTCCACTTGCCGGACTTGGTGTCGTGCGTCCAGAAGTACTGGGCGCCGGCCGACATGGCGAGCAGGTTCGTGCCACTGCCCGCGAAGAAGTACTGCTTCTTCTTGGTGTCGGTCAGCTCCTTGGCCAGCTCGACGAGCCGCTCCAGGCTGTCGATCTCGTCGAGGCTGTCCACGCCCGCCTGCTTGAACAGGTCCGCGCGGTAGAAGCCGGCGCCGCCGCTGCCGGACCTGGCGATCGGGATGCCGTAGAGCTTCCCGCCGAAGATGGCCTCCTTCCAGGCGTACTCGGGGATCGCCGCCAGGTTGGGGTACTTCTTGACCTTGCCTCCGGCGAGGTGCGGGGTGAGGTCCGCGCACGTGGAGGCGAGGAAGGCCGCCTTGTTGTCGACGCCGCCGGTCTCCGGGTACATGAAGATGTCGGGCAGCTGGTCACCGGCGACCATCGTGGAGAACTTCGCCGGGTAGTCGTCGGCCGGCACCGCCGTGAAGTCGACCTTGGTGCCCAGCAGCTTCTCTATCTCCCGCCAGGCGACGTTCTTGCCGCGCTCCGGGGGCAGCGGGGCGAAGGTCTCGGTCACCGCGGTGATCTTCTTGGCTCCCTTGAGCGAGGTGCCCTTGGTGGCCCGGGCCATCTCGGTGGGGTACTTCAGGAACGCGGCGGGCACGCCCGCGACGGTGCCGGGCAGGTCGGCCTCGATGCCGATGTTGCGGATGGCCGTGGCCGGCAGCAGCTTGGCGCTCTTGGCCTCCGCCTTGGCGGCCGTGCCGCCGTCGCCGCACGCGGCGAGCAGGGGCGCGGCGGCGACGCCGAGCCCGGCGCCGACACCCCAGCGGAGCATGGTGCGGCGGTTCATGGTCGTGGTGCCGGGCATGCGAAGTCTCCTCAACGTGAAGGGGCACACGGAAGTCGGGGCGTGGCGGCCGGTGTGCGGGACCTGGGGTCGCGGCGCAGACGGGAGTTCGACGACAGCCCCAGGGCCTTCTCAGCCCTTGACGGCGCCGGTGAGGACGCCCTTGGTGAAGTAGCGCTGGAGGAACGGGTAGACGAGCAGGATCGGCACGACCGCGATCACGAGCACGGCCATCTGCACGGCCTGCTGCGGGGCTATCGCCTCACCGGCCGCGGCGGTGTCGAGGTTCTGTCCCTGGAGGATGAAGGTGCGCAGCACCATGGGCAGCGGCCACTTGTCGTTGTCGCCGAGGTAGAGCAGGGCGTTGAAGTACGCGTTCCAGTAGGCGACCGCGTAGAAGAGGCCGACGACGGCGATGACCGCCTTCGACAGGGGCAGCACGACCTGTATCAGGGTGCGGAAGTCGCCCGCGCCGTCGACCTTCGCGGCGTCGTACAGCTCCTCCGGCAGGTTCATGAAGAACGCCCGCATCACCACGAGGTTGAAGGCGCTGACCATGGTGGGCAGGACCAGGGCGGCGAAGGTGTTGTAGAGGCCGAGCTCCTTGACCAGCAGGAAGTTGGGGATGACGCCCGCGTTGAACAGCATCGTGAACAGGGCGGTCATCAGCAGGAAGCGGCCTCCGACGATGCCGCGCCGCGACAGGCCGTACGCCATGCCGATGGTGGCGAGCAGGCTGCAGACGGTGCCCGCGAGGGTGACCGCGATGCTCACGAACAGGGCGCGGGTGACCCGGCCCCCGGTGAAGGCCGTGCGGTAGGCGTCGAGGTTGGGGTGGTCGGGCCACAGGACGAGCCCGTTGGCGTGGATGATGTCGGTCTGCGAGGCGAAGCTCGTCCCGATCACACCGAGCAGCGGGTACGCGACGAGGGCCACGACGACGACCAGGGCGAGGCCCTTGAGGGCGAGTCCCACCCTGGTGGGGCGCTCCATCCAGGGCGGGCGGGCCCCCGAAGGACGGAGTTCGCCGGGTCCGGCGTCCGGTGCGGCGGGCGTGGCCTTGCGGCGCGTCCCCACCGCGGTCGTCTCAGCGGTCAGCACCTCTGTACACCCCTTCATGTCCGAGCCGGTGGGCGAACTTGTTGGCGCCGATGACCAGGGCCGTGCCGATGACCGCCTTCACCAGACCGACGGCGGCCGCGGTGCCCCACTGGTTGTCCTTGATGCCGTGGAAGTAGACGTAGGTATCGAGCACTTCGCCGGCGCCCGGGCCGACGGCGTCGCGCTGCAGCAGGATCTGTTCGAAACCGACCGTGAGAATGTTGCCGAGGTTGAGGATCAGCAGCAGTACGAGCACCGGGGCGAGGCCGGGCAGCGTCACGTGCCAGAACCGGCGCCGGCGCGCGGCGCCGTCCATGGCAGCCGCCTCGTACAGGCCGCGGTCGATGTTCAGGAGCGCGGCGAGGATGATGATGGTGCCCCAGCCGGCGTCCTTCCACATGACCTGCAGCGCGAGCAGCCAGGGGAAGGCATTCGGGTCGGTCATCATGTCGTAGTGCGGCAGGCCGACCGCTTCCAGCAGGTCCGGGACCGCCCCCGCGCCACCGAGGATCTGCTGGAAGATCGAGACGATGATGACCCAGCCGATGAAGTGCGGCAGGTAGACGACGCTCTGCACGAAGCGCCGCAGCTTGTCGCTGACGATGCTGCTGAGCAGCATCGCGAGCCCGATCGGCACCGGGAAGAACAGGACCAGTTGGACGAGCGCGATCTCCAGCGTGTTCGCGGTCGCCGACCAGAAGTCGGGGTCGGCGAAGGCGCTCGCGAAGTTGGCGAAGCCGGTCCAGGCGCTGTGCATGTAGCCCAGATAGGGCTGGTAGTCCTGGAAGGCCACCATGTAGCCGAGCAGCGGCACGTAGTGGAACACCACGAAGTACAGGAAGCCGGGCAGGCAGAGCAGCAGCATCACCTTGTCGCGCTTGACGCGCTGCCACAGGGTTCTGCGGATGGTGCCGGGCACGGCTGAGGGTGGCGCGGAAGCAGTCATGGGGCGGTCCTGTTCGGCCGGGTGACGCAAGAACTGCGTTACTGCGGCGGCAAGTTAGTAAGCGTTTAACCCTGCCGTCAATAGATCCGGGCAAGCGCTGCATGTCGATGGCCCTCCAATACGAGCGTTCTGCGCGGGATTTGAGTCTCTGACCTGCCAACTCACTGACTGGGTCTGGCTTTTGGGTTGACGGTCGTACGGCAGTGTCCTTAGCGTGCGGTCACCTGATAGAACACGTTTACTGTCCGGAGGCAGGGTGCGTACCACTGACGAGGTGTCGACCGGGGCCGAGGCTTCGGCCATCGGCACCACACCGCCCCCGCGGCGGCCCCGTACGGTTCTGGCGATGCACTCCTCGGTCGTCGACGACGTCTTCCCACCCGCCGTACGGGTCCGGCTCGAGGACACGGCCGACATCCGGCCGCCGCACGTCCTGCGCGAGTTCACCAGCCCACAGGCGCGCGCCGCGCTCGCCGAGTGCGAGGTGCTGCTCACCGGCTGGGGCTGCCCGCCCATCGACACCACCGTGCTCGACGGCGCGCCCCGGCTGCGCGCGGTCATCCACGCGGCCGGCACCGTCAAGCCGTTCCTGGGGCGGGAGGCCTACGAGCGCGGTATCGCGGTGTCGTCGGCCGCCGCCGCCAATGCCGTGCCGGTCGCCGAGTTCACCCTCGCGGCGATCATCATGGGCGCCAAGCGGGCCTTCCCGCTCGCCCATCTCTTCCGCACAAGGCGCACCCACCGCACCGATGCCGACCTGGACCGGCACCACTGGCTCGGCACCCGCGGCCTCACCGTCGGGGTCGTCGGCGCCTCGCACGTCGGCCGCCGGGTGGTGCGGCTGCTGCGCTCGCTCGACGTCGAGGTCCTCCTGTACGACCCGTACATCGAGGACACCGAGGCCGTCCTGCTCGGCGTCACCCGCACCGACCTGGACACCCTGCTCACCGCGAGCGACGTGGTCACCCTGCACGCGCCCGACACCGACGAGACCCGGCAGCTGCTCGACGCCCGCCGCCTGGACCTGTTGCGTCCCGGCACCCTGCTGGTCAACACCGCGCGCGGGCCCCTCGTGGACACGGAGGCCCTGGTCGAGCACCTGGTCAGCGGGCGGATCGACGCCGTGCTCGATGTGACGGACCCGGAGCCACTGCCCGCCGACCATCCGCTGTGGGACCTGCCCAACGTCCTCATCACGCCGCACATGGCGGGCGCCCAGGGCAACGAGGTGGGGCGGCTCGGCGCGCTCGCCGTCGACGAGCTCACCCGGTACGCGCACGGCGCTCCGCTCGACCACCCCGTCCGCCTCGACGACTTGGAGCACATCGCGTGACCGGGCCCACCCCGCACGGCATAAGCTCTGGGGCGGGCGGAGCAGCGACGGCACGGCAGGATCACCAGGGGGTGGGCCGGATGGCCCGGCAACGATCGACGGCGCCCGGCGGCTCCGGTCACCGGGAGCGGCGCCGCGCGACGGTGGTCGACGTCGCCAAGCACGCCGGGGTCTCCACGGCCACCGTCTCCCGCGTGATGAACCGCAACTACCCGGTCGCCGCGGCCACCCGCGAGCGCGTCGAAGCGGCGGCGCGCGAGCTGGGTTACGTGGCCAACGCCCACGCCCGCGCCCTCGCCGGCAGTTCGGGGCGCACGGTCGGCATCATCGTGAGCGAACTGATCGACCCGTTCTACGCGTACATCGCGCGCGGCGTCGAACGCGAGGCGACCGCGGGCGACCGGCTGTGCCTGGTGTGCTGCACGCAGGGCGATCCCCAGCGCGAGCTGGCCTTCATCGAGCTGATGCACGAGCGGCGGGCGGACGCGGTGGTGCTGGTCGGCGGGAGCGTCGACGATCCCGACTACCGCGCGGAACTCTCGCGCAGAGCCCATGAGTTGGCCGCGGACGGCGCCAAGCTCGTGCTGTGCGGGCGCCCCTCTCTTGGCGAGGGTGTGCCCACGGTGGACGTGGAGTACGACAACGAGGGCGGCGCGTTCGCCATCACCGACCATCTGATCACCCGGGGGCACCGGCGGATCCTCTACCTGGGCGGCCCGCCCGCGCTGTCGACGGCGCGCGACCGGCTCGCCGGGCACCGGCGCGCGCTCGAGCTGCGCGGCATCGACCGGGTCCCCGAGCTGGAGCAGCCGGGCGCCTTCGGCCGGTCCTTCGGCTACCGGCGCATGAGCGAACTGCTGCGGGACGGGCCGGAGTTCACGGCGGTCTTCGCGGCCAACGACATCGTCGCCGCCGGGGCCGCGCAGGCGCTGGAGGAGGCCGGGCTTCGGGTACCGGAGGACGTGTCGCTGGTCGGCTACGACGACATTCCGGTGGCCCAGGAACTGCGGCCGCGCCTGACCACGGTCCGCATCCCGCTGGAGGAGATGGGCCGACAGGCCGTGCGGGTCGCCCTGAACGGCGGGGACGAGGACGACTGGCGCGCCCCCACGATCGGCACGCTGCGCCTGGGCACGCACATCGTGGTCCGTGACTCCGTGGCTCCCCCGGCGGCGGCGCGTGGCCGCGGGAGCAGCGGGAGCAGCGGGAGCCGTCGGCAGGCCTGAGCCACGGCCTTCGCAGTACCACAGCACCCCGCCCGGTTGCGCAATCCTGCTCGGTTCAGGGCTTCTTGGCGTAGTAACGAGCAGAAAATCGCTCCAGCACCTTGCCACCCGGCAGCAAACGCTTACATGCTGGCGCCCAGTTCGCACGCACCACGTCCCGCTCATCCTTCCGACGTCCTTCGTCTCCTGGGGAGTCCCTGCATGCGCCCTGCCGACACGTCCTCCCACGTCCACGCCGCTGGCCACCCCGACGCGCGCCCCGGGCCCGGGCGGCGCACGGTGCTCACCGCGCTGGCCGGTGCCGGAGCCGCCGGCGGCCTCGCGCTCACCCTCGGCACGGGCTCCGCGCAGGCCGCCACCTCCACGACCGCGCGGCTGACCGCCCGCCCGTCGGCCGAGGCCGAACGGCTGCGCCTCGGACAGGCCCTGCGCGCCTCCGAGTTCCAGCCGACGGGCCGCCATGTCGCGGCGGGCATCCCGCTGCGCCTGGACGTGCAGCCCAACGACGGCGTACTGCCCACCGTGTGGATCGGCCGGTGGGACTACTACGCCACCCTGACCGCTCCGCGGAGCTACCCGCTCAAGGCCGGCGCCAACACGGTCACCGACCCGCACGGCGGCCCCGTCTACTTCTCCCTGGAGGGCAACTGGGAGAGAGCCACGGTGGCGTTCAAGAGCGGCAGCACACCCATGCCGGTCTTCACCCTCGGAAGCACCGAAGAGGCCGACTTCCAGAGCCAGTTGGACACCTTGACGGACGTGCCGGTCGTGGAACTGCACGGCCCGCGCTCCATCGTGACGCTGTCCCGCGAGGGCGCCCTGCTGTACCGCGACGAGAGCCACGCGGAGCTGCTGCGCCTCCTTGAGCAGATCATCGACGCGGAGTCGGCGATCAGCGGTCTCGACGGCTCCAAGCCCGTGCACCGGCCCAAGGCGGGCGGCTACCACTTCACCGAGGTGTCGGTGGTGCCGTCCGGCGTCGGCGCGTACGCCACCCACGGCTACAACGGCTTCCCGCGCGCGTACCTCGACCGGGCCACGACGGTGCAGGGGCTGCGCACCCGTGGCTGGGGGCTCTACCACGAACTCGGCCATCTGCATCAGCAGTTCGCGTACAAGCCCGCCGCGATGACCGAGGTCACCGTGAACATCTACTCCCTGGCCGTGCAGCGAGCCCTGGGGCAGCCGTCCAATCTGCTGACCGCCGACCCGGCGACGGGGCTCAACCCCTTCCAGTCGGCCCGCGCCAAGTTCGGCACGGACGGGCTCACGTACGAGAAGTCCTTCGGGGCGTACGAGAAGCTGGTTCCGCTGCGGCAGTTGGAGCTGGCGTTCGGCGACTCGTTCTGGCCGCGGCTTCACCGGCTGGTGCGCGAGGAGAACCCGCAGTCGGACTCCTCGGACTCCGCAGGGCGCTACCGGGCCCTCGCCCTCTACGCGAGCCGCGTCGCGGAGCGCGATCTCACCGACTTCTTCGTCACCACTTGGGCCTTCCCGATCGACGCGCAGGGGCGCGCGGAACTCGCCGCGCTCGGGCTGCCGAAGCCGTCCGTCGACCCGGCCACGCTGACCGACTGAACCGAAGGGCGAACACCGACCATGCAGCTGACCAGACGACGCACCCTCGCCCTCATGGGAACGGGCGCCGTGGCGACGACACTTCCCCTCGGTCTCGGCGCCATGTCGGCCGCCGCGGCCGAGGACCCCTACGAGCCGCTGCTCGCGCGGGCGGCCCAGCAGCTCACCGGCGGCGAGGTCGACCCGGATGACCCGGATGTCGCCGCCGCGCTGGCCGCCCTGGACAAGCAGGCCGCCGACTGGTGGCAGAAGCTCGACCGCTCCGCGGGACGCAAGGCCCTGTGGTCCGATCTGGCCCCGGCCTCCGATCCGGGCATGTTCGGCCAGAGCTACACACGGCTGCGCACCATCACCACGGCTTGGGCGACCCCCGGCACCTCCCTCACCGACGACACCAGCGTGCGCGAGGCGCTTCTCGACGCCCTGCGTTTCCTGCGCACCGCCGGCTACAACGACTCGCGCTCCGAATCGGGCAACTGGTGGTTCTGGGAGATAGGCGCACCGCGTGCGCTGCTCGACACCTGTGTGCTGCTGCGCGCCCACCTCCCCGCCGAGGATCTGTCCGCTTACCTCAAGACCGTCGCCAAGTTCGTCCCCGACGCGGACCGGCGCACCAACTCCCCCACGCTGGCGGAGACGGGCGCCAACCGGGCGGACAAGGCCGTCATCGTCGCCCTGCGCGGCCTGCTCGCCGGCGATCCGGACGTCGTCGCGCTGGCCCGCGACGGTCTCTCGGACGTGCGCGACGACGGCAAGAACAGCCTCTTCCAGTACGTCACCTCGGGCGACGGCTTCTACGAGGACGGCTCCTTCGTCCAGCACTCCTCGGTCGCCTACACCGGTACCTACGGCGGCGTCCTGCTCGGCAGCGCGGGCCAGCTGATCGCGCTGCTCGCCGACTCCCAGTGGTCCGTCACCGACCCGGCGGTGACGGTGCTGTACGAGGCGGTCGAGCGCTCCTTCGTGCCCGTGCTCCTCGACGGCGTGATGATGGACGCGCTGCGTGGCCGCGCCATCTCGCGCGAACGCGCCCGCGACCACACGGACGGGGCGGCCACCGCCTCGTACATCCTCCAACTGGCCGACGGCGCACCGCAGTCGTACGCGGACCGCTGGCGCTCGGCCGTCAAGGGCTGGATCCTGCGCAACCGGGACACCCCGTACCTGGGGCTTGTCGGCGTCCCCGCCCTGGCCCGCGCGAAGGCCCTGCTGGCGGATACGGCGGTGCGCCCCGCGGAGCGGGTCACCGGCCATCACGTGTTCGCCGACATGGACCGGGTCGTGCACCGGCGGCCCGGTTGGTCGTGCACCCTGTCCATGTCCTCCAAGCGCATCGCGGCGTACGAGGCGGGCAACGGCGAGAACCTGCACGGCTGGTACACCGGCGACGGCATGACGTACCTGTACGACGGAGACGACCTCGACGCCTTCGGTGACGACTTCTGGCCGACGGTGAACCCCTACCGGCTGCCGGGAACCACCGTGGACACCCGCACACGGGCCGACCTCGGCACCGCCCCGGGAACCGACACCTTCCGCCCGAAGAACGCGGTCGCGGGCGGCGCGGTGCTCGATGGCCAGTACGGTGCGGCGGCGATGGAGCTGATCGCCGACGGGTCGACGCTGCGCGCCAAGAAGGCGTGGTTCTTCCTCGACAACGCGGTCGTCGCGCTGGGCGCCGGCATCACCGCGGGCGACGGCCGCACCGTCGAGACCGTCGTGGAGAACCGGAACCTGCACGCCGACGGCGCTCCCCGGCTCACCGTCGACGACCGCCCGCAGCCCGGTGAGCAGGGCTGGTCGGCGCGGCTCACCGACGCGCGCTGGGTACACCTGGAGGGAACGGGAGGCTACGTCTTCCCGGCCGGCGGCCCCCTGCGCGCACTGCGCGAGGAACGCACCGGGGCCTGGCGCTCCCTCAACACCGGGGCGGACACCGGCGGTTCCACCACCCCGGTCACCCGGCGCTACGCCACCCTCTGGTTCGATCACGGCCCCTCCCCCGAATCCGCTTCCTACGCCTACGTCCTGCTCCCGGGCGCGACGGCCGCCGCGACCGCCACGTGGTCCCGCTCCACTCCGGTGCGCGTCCGCACGAACAACGCGACCGTCCAGGCCGTCGAATCACCCCGGCTCGGCCTGCTCGCCGCGCACTTCTGGGCGGCGGGATCCGTCGACGGGCTGCGCGCCGACGGCCCGGGCACCGTGCTCGTCCGCCGCCGGGACGACGGCATCACCGTCGCCGTGTCCGACCCCGGCCGCACCGGGACCACCCTGTCCGTCGAACTCCCCTTCGCCGTGCGCCACGTGGTCCGCGCCGACGACACGGTCTCCGTCACGCCGGGCCGTCGCCCGGTGGTCACGGTCCGCGTCGCGGGCTCGCGCGGCCATACGCACACCGCCGACCTCGCGTAGCGGAGCCCGTACAGCAACCCGTACAGAAACCCGCACAGCAGCCAGCCCACCTCCCCGCCCGCCCCGACCGAGGAGCCGTCGAGCCACCATGCCCGCCCCGTACCTCTCCCTGCCACCGACCGACCGCGTCCGCTCCCCGCTGACGGGGTGGACCCGGGCACACTGGGAGGCCCTCGCCGACCGGCAGTTGGCGGCGCTGGCCCCTTACGCGACACCGGGGTTCGCGCAGTACCGGCTTCCCGGGCGGGGCAGCTGGTCCGGGGTGGTGCTGGACGGGCTCGAAGGGTTCGCTCGGACATTTCTGCTGGCCTCATTTCGGATCGCGGGCGCGGGCAAGGACACGACGGGACCGGGGAACGGGACCGAAGCCCCGGCCGTTTCCCACCTGATCGAAAGGTATACGCAGGGTCTGACAACGGGCACGGACCGTGACCACGCGGAGGCCTGGCCCGAACTCACTGACTGCTCCCAGCAGATGGTGGAGGCCGCCTCGATCGCGATCGGCCTGCACGAGACCCGCCCCTGGATCTGGGACCGGCTCGACAGCCGGGTCCAGGAACGCGTGGTCGACTGGCTCTCGGGCTTCGTGGGCGCCCGCACGTGGGACAACAACTGGCGCCTGTTCCAGGTGGTGGCGGAGCAGTTCCTGGCCTCGGTCGGCGCCCCGTACAGCCAGAGCGACATCGACGGCGGACTCGACCGGATCGAGGACTGGTACGTCGGCGATGGCTGGTACAGCGACGGCGACGGCCGCAACTTCGACTACTACGTCGGCTGGGCTCTGCACCTGTACCCGCTGCTGTGGGCGAGGATCGCGGGCCCGGACAGCGACGATGGCCGCGCGAAGACCTACCGCGAACGGCTCTCCCTGTTCCTGGAGACGTACCCGCAGTTCTTCGGCGCGGACGGCGCACCCGTGCACCAGGGCCGTTCCCTGACCTACCGCATGGCGGCGACGGCGCCCGTCTGGCTGGGCGCGCTCGCCGACTGCACACCCCTCGCTCCGGGCCTGACACGCCGGCTGGCATCGGGCACGGCACGCCACTTCACCGAGCGCGGTGTACCGGACGAGCGGGGACTCCAGCCCCTGGGCTGGTACGGCACACACCTGCCGACCACCCAGCCGTACTCGGGGCCGGCCTCACCGTACTGGTCGAGCAAGGGCTTCCTGGGACTCCTCCTGCCCGCCGAGCACCCGGTGTGGACCGACCGCGAACTCCCCCTGCCCGTGGAGCGGGACACGCAGTACACCGCCCTGCCCGCACCGGGCTGGCTGCTGCACGGCACCCCGCACGACGGCATCGTCCGCCTGGTCAACCACGGCAGCGACCACAACCCGCTCGAAGGACCGGCCGACGACGATCCGCACTACGCCAAGCTTGCCTACTCCACCGCGACCGCACCCGAGTCCGCCCCGCACGCCTGGTCCCGCACCGTCGACAACCACATCGCCTTGCTGGCCCCGGACGGCACGCCTTCGCGCCGCCGCCGCATCCACCCCCTCACATGCGAGGGACACCGTGCGTCCTCCCGTCACCACGCTCAACTCCCGGACAGTGACGCACAGTTCCCGATCGAGTCGACGAGTGTGCTGCACGGCCCGTGGGAGCTGCGGGTGCACCGGGTGCGGGCCCCGGCGGGTGTCACCGTCCGCGAGGGCGGGCACGCGGTCGCCGACACCGTGCGACCGCACACCGACCAGGGGCCGGGCTGGGCGCTGACCCGCACGGAATCGGGGCTGACGAGCGCGGTGGTCGCCCTGCACGGCTGGGACACGGAGGCCGGGATCGCCCGCGAGGTGGCGGCGAACGCCTACGGCCCCCACTCGGCGACCCCGTATCTGCGCTCCCTCCCCCACCCGGGCGGCACCACCGTCCACGTAACCCTGGTGGCCCTCACACGCGACGCGGTGCACCCGCGGGCGCTGCGGGAGGCGATCGAGTGCACGGTGGACGCGGCGGGCACGGTCGCGGTCACGTTCCCGGACGGTGAGGTGGTGAGGGTGACACCTCACTCGAGCCGGCGAGCGGCGGCCTCATAGGTGGTGTCGGGGGCGCTGTTGAACGCGATGGCCGCGGCGGGCGCGTATCGCCTGACCAAGTTGACGATCCGCGCCCGCCCGGACCTCAGCCCGCAGCGCCACCCGCCCGCAGAGCGAACGCGTTCACCGCCAGCGACAGGCACGCCGTCAACCGCTGGCCGTACGGCACGTGCAACGACTCGTTCGGGCCGTGGGCGTTCGCGCCCGGGCCGAGGACTCCGCAGGCGAGGAACTGGGCCTCGGGGAACTGCCGGCTCAGTTGGCCCATCAGCGGGATCGTGCCGCCCTGGCCGATGCGGGCCGCGTCCGCCCCGTCGAAGCAGGCGCGGCTCGCGGCGGAGAGCGCCTCGCGGAGCCAGGGGCGCTCGGGCGGGGCGTGCCAGCCGTCGGCCAGGACCCGGTCGGGTGTGAAGCGGACGGACGCGCCGTGCGGGGGCGCCTCCTCCAGGAGGCGTGCCACCTCCGCGAGCGCCTTCGCGCTGTCCACCAACGGGGGCAGTCGGAACGAGAGTTTGACGGTGGTGTGTGGGCGCAGCACATTGCCGGCGGACGCGACCGGCGGCAGTCCGTCCGCGCCGGTGACCGCCAGGCTCGGGCGCCAGGCGCGGGCGAGCAGCAGTTCCTCGGGGTCGTGCGTGACGGGTCCTGTGCGGTGGCCGGTCTCGTCCTCGTGCCAGTCGAAGCGCTGCCAGACCTGGTCGCCGAGGAGGGCCGCCGCCTCTGTGACCTGGGCGCGGCGCTCGTCGGGCACCTCGCAGTGCAGTTCTTCCACCCGCAGCTCGCCTGTCCCGCTGTTCTCGACGCGGTCCAGCAGGTGGCGCAGGACGCGGAACGTCGACGGCACGACACCGCCCGCGTCCCCGGAGTGCGCGCCGTCGTCCAGCACGCGCACGTCGAGCGTGCCACCGCAGTGGCCGCGCAAGGACGTCACGAGCCACAGCCGTTCGTAGTCGCCCGCGCCGGAGTCCAGGCACACCACCAGGCCGACCTCCCCGATGCGCGGGGCCAGTTCGGCGAACCAGTGGTCGAGGTCGGGGCTGCCCGACTCCTCGCCCGCCTCGAAGACGCCGACGCAGCGTGGGCGGGCCGCGCCCTGTGCGGCGAGGGCCCGTACGGCGGTCAGGGCGGCGGGCAGCGCGTAGCCGTCGTCGGCGCCGCCGCGGCCGAACAGCCGGGTGCCGTCGAAGACCGGTTCCCACGCCGACAGGCCCTCGGCCCAGCCCTCGCCCTCGGGCTGCTTGTCGAGGTGACCGTAGAAGAGGACGGTTTCCTCGGCGGTCGAGTCGTGGCCGGGGATCTCGAAGAAGACGAGCGGCGTACGTCCCTGCGCGCGCAGTACCTCGACCCGCAGGCCCGGCAGGTCCTCCACGGAGCGCAGCCACGCCGCCGCGGCCTCCACGGCCCGGTCCAGGAATCCGTGGGACTCCCACTGCGGGTCGTACGCCGGGCTGACCGCCGGAACGCGGATGTGTTCCCGGACCAGCGGGAGCACCTCCTCGTCCCAGCGCGTCGCGCAGAAGTCCCGTACGAGGGCGGCGTCCGCGGCGCGTACCTGCTCAGGCATCGGCGAGCGCCTTCGCCGCCGGGGCGAACGGGAAGCCGAGCAGGTCCTCGATCGGCGCGTACAGCTCGGGCGTGTGCATCGTGGAGGAGAGCAGCAGGTTCGCCGCCGGGGCCACCAGAACGGAGACCTCCTTGCCGACCTCGACGTCGGCGGAGGCGAGCGGCTGCCCGGCCGCGTCGAACGTCGTGATCAGGTCGGGGAACGCGGCCTTGCGCTCGCCGCCCGCCTCGAAGGTCATGTACTCGTTGACGAAATGCAGCTCCGTGCCCGCCGCGTCGTCCAGGATCGCGACGCCGATGTCCAGACCCTCGCGCTGCTCGCAGCGGTACTCGCGGACCGTGCCGGTCACCGCGATCTCACCGCCGAGGTGCGCGGCCGCGCCCGTCGGTCCTTCCGCCAGGAAGCGACGGCCGAGCTCGATCGCGAAGCCGATGGCTCCCGGGGCGCCGGCCTGCGTCGCGTAGCCGACCTCGACCGGGTTGCGGGCGACGCCCACCCAGCCGCCCGCCTCGACGGAGGCGCGGCGGACCACGTTCGAGGTGGCGTCGAGGGTGCCGGTGACGGCGCCCTCGACGTACGTGTGCGGCTTGCCGCCCGCGTAGCCCTGGTAGGAGCGGTAGCCCTCGCGCGCGTGCAGGCCCATCGCGCCCATCTGGCTGGAGGGGTGGGCGCGGCCGTTGCAGGCGAGGTCGATGACGGGCAGGCCGGTCATCGCGGAGTGGAACCAGCCGTTGATGGTGGTCTCGGCGCCGTTCTCGTTGGTGTGGATGGCGACGAGCGGGCTCGGCAGGTCGCGGCGCAGCAGTTCGAGGGCGCGCAGCAGGTGCGTGGGCAGCACCTGCGGGTCGGGCGCGGCGGGGGCGCCGACCAGGGCGACGGTCGCGGTCAGGGCGTCGTCGGCGAACTCGTCCGCGCTCCACAGCTCGGGCGTGCCCACCTGAAGGGCCAGTTCGGCGGTGCGCAGGCCCCGCTCGACGAATCCGCCGCCTCCGCCGCCGAGCACGGCGCCTCCGTAGACGGCTGCCTTGAGGTCGTCGTGCGTCAACTGTCGCTTCACAGGGGTCTCCTGGGTGGTTCTCGGTGTACGGGTGGTACGAGCGGTACGGGTGGTACGAGTGGTGCGGGGGCTACGAGTGGTGCGGGGGCTACGAGTGGTGCGGGGGGCGTGGCGGCGCGGAGGCCTACTTCGTCGCCGTCCACACGCCGTTGCCGAACGAATAGAGCGCGTCGCCCGCGATCGCTCCGCCGGCGAAGACCTCGAGGTTCTCCTTGGCCTTGGGGCCGAGGAAGCGCGGCGCGAGGACGCGGACGACGAGGCCCGCGGCGACCATCCAGCCGGCCATGGGCGTCGTGATCAGCAGGCCGGTGGCGAGCATGATGCCGAGCTGGCGCTTCGGGCCGCCGATGAGCTGGATGATCGCGCCGGGGATCGCCCACAGGGCCAGCTGTTTGGCCGTCTCCACGGACGGCCCTGCCTTGATGGCGGCGACGTACGCGGCGTCGATCGGGGCGGTCTGCCCCTTGTTGAAGAACATCTGGTACGAGACGGCCACGACGACGATCGCGATGCCGAAGCCGACCATCGCGGCGATCAACTGCTGTCGGCGGCCCTCCAGTTCGAAGGCCGGGTCGGCGCCCTCGCCGCGCAGCATGAAGCCGGCCTTGAGGTCGTAGCCCATGTCGGCGAATGCCGGTCCGGTGGCCGCGGTGAAGCCGGAGAGGACGACGAGGGCCTCGGGCGGGAAGCCGACGAGGATGCCGAGCAGCAGCGTGATCAGGGCGATCGCGAAGGCCGGGAACCAGCCGGAGTGCATGGAGGCGATACCGACGAGCAGTTCGTGGAGGAACGCGGCCACGGTGGCGTAGAGGACGAAGGCGATCAGCATGCCCACGCTCATGTGCGTGAAAATGCCGGTGCCGAGGGAGAGCAGGATCGAGATGGCGAGGTAGGCGCCGAAGCCCAGTCGCAGCGACTTGCCGAGGCGCCGGGCGCCGTCGTCGGGGGCAGCAGCGGGCCCGGTTGTGGCGGCCGGAGCGGTCGTCTTGCGCGTCTTGAGGACCGTGCGGCCGACCTGGATCAGGGCGACCAGACCGGCGCCGATCATCATGCCGTGCGGCAGGTACATGGCGTTCAGGTCGAGGCCGAACAGCGGCTCGGCGTAGCTGATGATCAGCAGGCCCGCGCCGAACGCGGCCATCGAGGCGAGCCCGCCGATCAGGGCGACACCGAACGCGGACATCGGCAGCGCGAACGCGGCTCCCGCCAGGCCGGTGACCAGGCCGAGGCCCAGCACTCCGGCGCGCCGGCCGCCCTCGTCGCCCGCCTTGATGGCCTCGGCGGCGGCGAGTCCCGGGGCCCACGGGTTGCTCGCGGGGAAGGCCGGGGTGTCGTACATCCGGTACAGCAGCCAGGCGTCGACCAGCATCGCGACGGAGACGCCGATCAGCATCGGCACGATCATGTTGTCCAGGCCGAACAGGAACGGGATGCCGATCGGCAGGAACAGGCTGTTGGCGGCGCCGAAGGTGGCCGAGGAGATGCTCGTCTGCGCCAGGTTCTGGGCGTGCACCGAACGGAAGCCGCGGAAGGCGACGAGCGGGACGCGGGCCAGCGTCATCGCGGCCAGCGCGCCGATCAGCGACGTGCTCGGGGTGACGCCGAGGGTGGCGAGCAGCTGCACGCCGACGATCGCGCCGAACACGCTGAGCACCACGGTCAGGACCAGGTTGCCGGGGGCGAGGGCGCGGGGATGGCGGCGCGGGGCGCCGCCCGCGTCGTGCGGGTCCCCGGCGTCGGCCGTGGGTGGCCGCTCGGTGTCGGCGTTGGTGCTCATGGGTGCTCCTGACGGTCGGCGCCGGTCGGCGACCTGGCGGAGTCGCGGAGTCGCGGGGTTGCGACGTCGCGAAGTTGTCGAGTTCTATATTCTGGAACTAGTTCCGAATATCTGGACCTGGATCATTCATAGACCTCGGGCGTGCCGTCAAGCCCCTTCGAGGAGTTCTCACGATGTGAGCCGCACATGAGCCCGACGACGGGGCAGTGCGGGCGGCGCCGCACGAGCGCATACGATCGGACCCGGAAACCGATCGGGGGAGGCACAGGAACCGGTGAGCACACTCGCCAACGCACGGGACGTGCTGCGCCTGATGGCGCACCTGCAGCGCGATGTCACCGTGACCGATGTCGCGGCCGAGCTCGGGCTGCCCAAGAGCTCGGTGTCACGGACGCTGAGCATGATGGCCGAGTACGGCTTCCTCGACCGCGACCCGCTGACCCGCGCCTACCGCCCCGGCGGCCTGATCATGGAGGCCTCGTACCACTTCCGCGCCTCGCGCGGCACCGTCTCCCTGCTGGAGGAGGAGGCCGCACGCCTCGTCGCCGACACCGGGTACACCGGGTACGTGGACGTGCTCGACGGGGCCGAGTCGTTGGTGCTGCACATGCGCATCGGCACGGCCGGCGCCCTCCAGGCGTACACACCGGCGGGCACCCGGGCACCCGCGTACGCCACCTCGATGGGCCGGGCGCTGCTGGCCCGCCTGGACGACGCGCAGGTCATGCGGCTCGTCGACGCCCGTCTCGGACAGGCGACGGGTACGGCCCCGCGGACCCGCAAGGAGCTGGTCGCCACGCTGGCCCGGATCCGCGTCGACGGCTGGGACATCTCGCAGGGCGAGTGGGTGCCGAACGTGGGTGGCATCTCGGCCGCCGTGCTCGACAACGACACGGGCCAGATCTTCGGCATCGGCATCGCACTGCCGGCCCCGGAACTGCGCGACGAGACGACCGAACGCTTCGGCAGGGCGGTACGCGATGCGGCCGCCCGCGTCGGCAAGCGCATCGGTGACCCGTACTGGCTGCGCTTCGTCGCCGACGAGGGCTGACCCGGGGACCTGCGGCGCCCTACGCGAGGAGCGGGCCGGTCATGGCTCCGGTGATCCCGCTCGACGTGAGGACCGGCACGCGGACGCCGCCCGCGCGCAGCGCCTCGCGGTGCCGGTCCGCGTATCCCATGCAGTCCAGGACGAGGGCCACCACGCCCCGACCCATCAACTCCCGTGCCGCGTCGAGCAGTTCGGTCTCGTCCGCGGCGTAGGGCGACGCCGTGGCGAACTCCGGCGCCGGCGTGACACCCCGCCACTTCTCACGCGCCGCGGCCACCTGCTCCGACAGCGGCACGATCACGCCCACCGGCACGCCGCTCAACACACCACGGACGTACGTCGTCAGCAGGGCGTCCGGTTCGACGAGCAGCGCACGCCGGGCGCGCAGGGCCGGGAACTCGCCGGTGCACAGCAGCACCACGGTGTCGACGCCCTCCTCCTCCAGCGCGTCGACCCGATCCTGCAGGGCCTCCCCCACGGCGGATTCGTCGAGGGTGACCGTGACTCCGGTCGCGAGGCGGGTGATCAGGGTGGGCCGCCCGGGGGTGGCGGCAAGGCGCTCCGCCGCTCGCGCAGGGTCGGGCCCGTCGAGCACACCGGCGTGCCGCACGCGCGCGGTGGCGGGCAGTGCCGCCTCGATCCCGCCACTGAGGTCGGGGCGCGGCGACTGGCCGATGGTCAGAAAGCCGACGTTTCGCATGAGTTCTGGATTCCTTCGAGTTCAAGATTATGAGACTGGATTCCAGAAAGATAGACATGCGGTGGGCGGCATTGTCATCGAGGGGTGTGGCTGATGCGGATACCGATGCGATCGTCGACCACTTCGACGACGCCCACTGAGCCGCACCACCCAGCAATCGAACGCGGATCCTACGCCGCACCTCACCGATTCGTATGGACCTTCGCGCATCCCGCCGCACGCTCCGGGCGCGCGGGGGAAAATCCGCTGCATGACGTTCGGCATTGTGCGGCGCCGTCCCGGCGAACTCCCCCGTGAGCTCACCGGTTTCATCGGCCGGGCCCCTGAATTGACCCAGTTGGCAGCGGCGTTGGACACACAGCGATGTGTCACCGTGGTGGGTCCTGGCGGGGTCGGCAAGACCCGGCTCGCGCTCCGCGCCCTCGCGGGCCGCACAGCCGGGGCCGATGCGCCGGTGTGCCTGGTGGAACTGTCCGCGCTGCGCGACCCCGGGCTGCTTCCGCACACCCTCGCCGCCTGCCTCGACCTGCCCGAGCAGTCGGTGAGGCCCCAACTGGACGTGGTCCTGGACCACTTGCGGGAGACGCCCGCGCTCATCGTCCTGGACACCTGCGAGCACCTGGTGGACGCCTGCGCCGAGCTCGTGGACGTGCTGCTGCGCGAGACCGACGGCGTGCGCGTTCTCGCGACCAGCAGGCAGCCCCTCGACGTGCCGGGTGAGCACACCTTCCCGCTGTCGCCGCTCGGTGTCTCGGACGCCGGCGGCGAGGCCGTCTCCCTCTTCGAGCAGCGGGCCGCGGCCGTCGTCCCCGGATTCGAGGTCACCGACGCCAGCCGGGAAGCAGTGGTGCGGCTGTGTCGCCGCCTGGACGGGATGCCGCTCGCCATCGAACTGGCCACCGTCCGGCTGCGCGCCGTGCCGCTGAACCAGCTCATCGACCGCCTGGAGGATCGTTTCCGTCTTCTCACCGGCGGCCGCCGCACCTCGCTGCCGCGCCATCAGACGCTGCGTACGACCATCGACTGGAGCTACGACCTGTGCGACGCCCGCGAGCAGCGGCTGTGGGCTCGGCTCTCCGTCTTCGGTGACGTCTTCGACCTCTCGGCCGCCGAAGAGGTGTGTGGCTTCGGTGAGTTGGGATCGGACGAGGTGCTGGAGGTACTCATCGACCTCGTCGACAAGTCCGTGGTGCAGCGGGTGGACGAGTTCGGGCCCGGCAACGGCGTCGACGGTGCCACCCGCTACCGGATGCTCGACACCCTGCGCGAGTACGGGGCGGAGAAGCTGGCCGGCTCCGGCGAGGAGACCGCGGCGCGCGACCGGCACCTGGCCCGGTACGTCAAGGCGGCGGACGAGTTCGACCGGCACTTCATCGACGACGACCAGTTGCCGCGCTGCCAGGCGCTGCGCCGCGAACACCCCGACATCCGGCTGGCGTTGGAGTACGCGCTCGGGCGCGGTGACCGGGAGCAGAAGGGGGCCGGGCTCGCGGGGGCGCTGTGGGGGTACTGGCAGATCACGGGGCTCCTCACGGAGGGGCGGTACTGGCAGCAGAAGGCCGCGGCGGCCTTTCCCGGGGCGACACCGGAGCGGGCCTGGGCGCTGATAATCGGCGGGTACATCAAGACCTTCCAGGGTGACCCGGCCGGCGCCGTTCCGGAGATCAAGGAGGGCATCGAGATCGCCGACCGGCTCGGTGAGTCCCTGATCCGGGCCCGCGGCTGGCTGTATCTGCACTGCGCGCACACGTTCGCCTGCGACTTCGATCGCGCCGAGCGGGCCGCGGTGGCCGCCCATGAACGGCTCGCGGCGCTCGGCGACCTCGTCGGCCTGGTCTGCCTGGATGTTCAGGCCGGATACCAGTACCACCTGTCCGGGCAGGACGACCTCGCCCTGGAGCGCAGCGGCCAGGGGCTCGCCCGGCTCGGCGTCGGCTCCAAGGAGTGCTGGCTGCGCGGCTTCGTGCACACCATCGTGGGGCTCAGCCACTACTCGAAGGGGGACCCAGGGGCGAGCGAGGTGGCCCTCAAGGAGGCCCTGCCGCTCAAGGCGGCTCTCGGCGACGTGATCGGCTGCGGCTACGCGGTGGAGATCATGGCGTGGGCCGCGGCCCGCGACGGCCGTCACCGGCGGGCCGCCTGGTTGTTCGGCGGTTCGGACGCGCTGTGGCAGTCGACCGGCGGCGAGCTGCTGAGCGGAGCTCCGGTCTCCGTGGAGAACCACCGGATGGCGGCGGAGGCGACGCGTTCGGACCTGGGCGGCGACGTCTACGAGCAGTTGTGGCAGCTGGGCGCCACCGCACCGCGCGAGGCCCTGTTCGCGGCCGCGCTCACCGGGGCGGACGAACTCGTCCTGGAACCGGCCGAGTTGCCGGGCCAGCGCAGAGCGGGTTCCGGGGAGTCACTGACCCGCCGCGAACACGAGGTGGCACGCCTGGCGGCCGATGGCCTGTCGAACCGGGAGATCGCCGAGCGCCTCTTCATCTCCCGCCGTACGGTCGATGCCCACATGGAACGCATCCTCTCCAAACTCGGCATCAACTCCCGCAACCGCATCGCGGTAAAGCTCGCCACGGCGACGACCGGAGAGTGAGGGCCTCGCAGCGGTCGTCTACATGGCGGCCTTCCGTTCTTCGGCCCTGAGGCCGCGGAGTGTCCACAGCCCGTACAGCGCCAGCAGCGGCTTGCCGACCAGCCACTCGCCCGGTCGGCAGTCGTCCGCCCGCACCAGCTTTTCGGCGAGGTCGGGGCGCTGTCGGCGCAGGTAGACGCGGGCCTTCAGTGCATGCGCCGGCTGGGAGGCGATCTTGATGCGGTCGGCGTCCTCGAGCATGGGGATCACGTTCGTGATGTTCTCCCACGTCGTAGTCGACCGTTCTTCAAGGAGCACCGTGCCGTCGAACGCGAGCACCGACTTCGCGTGGTCGGCCATCAACCGGGCTTCCGTGATGCGACCCCCGGCCGCCGCGCCACCGCTGAAGATCACGCGCGTGTCGCGGGCGTTGTCGGCGGATACGGAGCGAAGGCCGGCGCGTACCCGCCAGCGGTTGATGAAGTTCGCCGTCGGCTGCGGGTTGCGGAAACCCAGCACGACCACGGCCTCGGATCCGGTTCCGCCCCTGGCGCTCCCCACCAAGGTGCGCGACCAGCGCCGGTTCAGCCACTCGCCCCAGAGCAGGGCGGCTGCCCCTGCTGTCACCAGGCCCGTACGCCGTCGCATGCGGCGACTGTAACGGGTGGCGGACAGCCGCGAGTGATCCGTGGACCCGCTCGAACGCAAGCGCCGCCGGGGCCCAGGAGGGGGCGGAAGGTCCCCGGCGGCGACCACCTTGCAGAAGGAACGTTTCCACACTGCGGGGGCGGAGTGGCGGGGGCGCGCCGTCCGGTCTCCAAAGTGTGGTCATGCCCGCAGGCACGGGGCTTGTCAGTCCCCGTAGCGGGCCTTGATGTCCGCATACGTGTCGGCAAGGTCCTGGGCGGTCGTGCCGTCCTCTTGTTCCTGGTCCCCGAACTGCCAGTCGTTCACGTCCGTGCAGTAGTGCCACACCTCATCCGCGAGTTGCGTCTCGCGGTCCGTGAGTGTGCCTCCGGTGGACGAGGTGTCGGCCGCGGACCGGCATTCGTCCACGAGCATGCCCAGCGACTGGACGTTGCCGGAGGTGTCCTGCCGAAGCACTTCCTGGGTCTGTTCATGGACGGCGGCGAGCTTGTCCAGGAGCGCCTTCTCCGTCTCCGTGGCGGGATCCGCGTTGTACTCGACGGAGTCCAGGACCTGCTGCACCGCGTCCTGCTGGCCGGCGGAGAGGCCGACCGCGTAGAAGGCATATTTCTCCTGGGAGACCTCCCAGATCTGCAGGTCCGCCGTGCCGTAGTGATTGGCTGTGCGCCCGGCGACCTCTGTCGTGGTGGGAGTGTCCTCGGACACGTCCTGGAGTTTGGCCATCATCCGGTCGTCCGCGTCGGGGCCCCACCCCTCCTGCACCGCCCCGTTGTTGCCGGGCAAGTAGCGGATCCACAGTCCCGTGGTGGGGTCGGACTCGCCGTCGGCGCCCTCAGGGAGGAGACGGGCTTTGTTGCCGCTCACCTCATCGCTGAGGTGCCAGCCCGAGGGCACCTCGAAGGTGAGATCGGGCAGGTGCCCCTCGGTGGCGGCCGCCGCTCGGGTGGGGGCGTCGGCTTGCCGCGCGGATTCCTTCTCCTTGCTCCGCCCCTCGGTCGAGTGCGCCTTGGCCTTGCTCGTGGCCACCGTGCGGCCCGTGGTCGAGCCCTTGGCCGTCGCCGTCCCGTCCGATCCCGCGCTCACACCCAGATAACCCGCGGTCGCACCAACGGTGAGGACCGCTCCGGCCGCGGCCGCCGCCAGCACGGCGCGGCGGCGTCGCTTCGGAGTACGCGCCGTCGGAGCGGTGGGCCACAGCGGGGCGAAGGCCGCGACGCTCGCCGCGCTCGGGAGCACCTGTGTGGCGTCGCAGGGCGGCAACTGTGCAAGGCGGGCGCCCAGGTCGGCGGCGGAGGGGCGGTCGGCCGGATCCTTGCGCAGGGCCGCGTGCACCAGCGGGCGCAGGGGTTCGCCCAGCACGCTCAGGTCGGGCTCCTCCCGCATGATGCGGAAGGCCACCACGTCGGGGGCGCCGGTGCCGAACGGATGAGCGCCGGTGGCCGCGTAGGCCATGAGGGCGCCCCAGGCGAAGAGGTCGGCGGCGGGGCCCGCCGTGCGTCCCTCGTACTGTTCGGGACTGACCCAGCCCTGGGACCCGATCCAGGTTCCGGTGCGGGTGACGGCAGTGGCGTCCAGTGCGTGTGCGATGCCGAAGTCCAGGACACACGGCCCGTCGGGACCGAGGATGACATTGCCGGGCTTGAGGTCGCGGTGCACGACGCGGGCGGCGTGCACCGTCTCCAGGGCGGTGGCCGTACCCACGGCCAGCGCGCGCAGCAGGCCCTCCGGGGGCGGCCCGTAGGAGTCGACGTACTGCTGGAGGGTGGGGCCGGGCACGTACGCGGTCGCCAGCCAGGGACGCTCGGCGTCCGGGTCCGCGGCGAGCAGCGGCACCAGGCCGGGTCCGTGCACGCGTGCGAGCACGTCGGCCTCGCGGCGAAAGCGAGCGCGGAACCCGGTGTCCTCGGCGATCTCGGCGCGCACCACCTTCACGGCGGCCCGTACCCCATCCGCGTCGAGGCCCGCGTACACGACGCCCATCCCGCCGGCCCCGAGTCGGCCCACCACCCGGTAGGGTCCGACGCGATCAGGGTCGGCGGACAGCGGAGGCGACAGCGCGGAGGGGGCGTCGTGCGGCGGGGCAGGAAACGTCGAGGTCACGCTCCCCAAGGGTAGGGAGCCGTTCCCCGACCGGCCCACAGCCAAAGGTCCCGCCCCGTAGGGCCGTCCGTCGCCACCACGATGACAAGGGTGCAGCCCTGGATGCGGCGAGGCGTGCGGTTGTGGGGCGCGGCCGGGCGCACACTGCGGGCCACCTTCGGCCATTCTCCTGCTTATATGTTCGGATCGGGCCGATATCCTGGGGGGATGGCGGAGAGAACCGGCGGTGAGCCGCAGATTGATGGACGCTCCACCCGCTGGGACGGGCACAAGGCACAGCGTCAGGTCGAGTTGGTGGACGCGGCTGTCGCGCTCATCGAGGAGGAGGGCGCGCACTTCCGGATGCAGCGCCTGGCGGAGCGCGTGGGCCTGCCGCGGTCCGTGCTCTACCGGCACTTCAAGGACCGCGCCTCCTTCGACGAGTTGATCCGCCGGCGGGTCGTGGAGTCGTTCGTGAAGCGGATGGAGCCCACGCTCAGCTTCGAAGGCACCGTCGAGGAGTCCGTGTACCGCGTGGTGGGCGCGCATCTGGACTGGGTGGCCCAACATCCGCGCCTGTACGCCTACATGGGCGTCGCAGAACACTCGATGGGCGACGGCTCGCTGGTGGCGGACACCAAGACGGCCATCGCGCTGATGCTGAGCGAGCGGTTCAGTGACGTACTGGCGGCCCTTGGGCTGAAGGGGGCGCCGATCCGTTCGGTGGCGGTCGGCATCGTGGGGTTCGTGGACACCGCGGTCAACCAGTGGATGCGGGATCCCGAACGCGAGCTGTCCGAGGACGAGTTGCGCGCCATGCTGTGCCGCTCGGTTTGGGCGGTGCTGGAGGCGGCACTGCGGGACTTCGGCGTGGAGCTGTCGCCGCAGGAGCGGGTGGCGGATGTGGAAGGGGCCTAAGGGCCTGTCGTTTGGATCAGGCCGGGCTCGCGGGGTCCGGCCTGATCCAAACGACAGGCCCTAACTGCGCTGCCGGTCGGTCGGGACCGGCCGGCAGCGCTGTGCGTCAGCCGGCCGCGACCGGGGTGGCCTGCGCGGCCCGGCGCAGGGCCTCGGTGTCCGTGAGCTTGACGCGGGGGCGGCTCTGGGCCTCGCCCGCCGCCCGTTCCGCGCGGTCGATCGCCTGCCAGGCTTCCAGGCCAAGGGCGTCCGGCGCGGCCGTGGCGCCGGGCTCCGGCTGCGGGAGGCGGCCCGCGGCGAAGTCGTCGAGGAGGGACTCGACCGTTTCGTGGGCGCAGGTCTTGTTCGTGCCGATGAACCCGGTCGGGCCGCGCTTGACCCAGCCCGCGACGTAGACACCGGGCTCGACCCGGCCTCCCTCGTGCGGGACGGTCGCGCTGTCCTCGTCGAAGGGCAGGCCGGGGACGGGCCGGGCGCGGTAGCCGACGGAGCGCAGCACGAGGCCGGTCTCCAGGGTCTCGGTGGAGCCGGTGGGCCGGGCGCGTACGGTGCCGTCCTCGTCGGTGTGCAGGGTGGTCGGGTTGAGCTCCAGGGCCTGTACGCGGTCCTCGCCGACGAGGCGCGCCGGTCCCGCGAGGAAGCGCAGCACGATGCGGCGGCGGCCCTCGACCGGGGTACGGGCGGCCAGTTCCGCCAGCAGCCGGGTCTTCTCGTTGGTGTCGGGGGCCAGGCCCTCGGGCCAGCCCTCGATGCTCACGTCCACGTCCTTGAGGGCGGAGAGCGCGAGGAGTTCGGGCACGGTGAACGCGGCCTGAGCGGGGCCCCGGCGGCCGAGGAGGACGACCTCGCGGACCTTGCTGGCGCGCAGCGCGTCGAGCGCGCGGTCGGAGATGTCGGTACGGGCCAGGGCGTCGGGGTCGGCGGTGAGGATGCGGGCGACGTCGAGGGCGACGTTGCCGTTGCCGATGACGACGGCGCGTTCGGTGTCGAGGGGGTGGTCGTCGTGGGCGCGGTCGGGGTGGCCGTTGTACCAGGCGACGAAGTCCGTGGCGGAGACGCTGCCGGGCAGGTCCTCGCCCTCGATACCGAGGCGCTTGTCGGTCGCCGCGCCGACGGCGTAGATCACCGCGTGGTGCTCGCGCAGCAGGTCGGCATGGGTGAGGTCGGTGCCGACCTGGACGCCGAGGCGGTAGCTGAAGCCGGGCTGCGACTCGATGGTCCGGAACAGCTCGGTGACCTGCTTGGTGTCCTGGTGGTCGGGTGCCACGCCGGCCCGCGCGAGCCCGTACGGGGTGGGGAGCCGGTCGTGGACGGTCACGCGCACGCCCGGGTGCCGCAGCAGCTCGTCGGCGGCGAACAGCCCGGCGGGCCCCGCGCCGACGACCGCGACGGACAACTCGCCTTCCGGAAGGGTGCGTTGCCTGGGCACGACGTACATGGGGGCGCGGTCTTCGTGCGGATTCTGCTTGTAGTAGGAGGCGTTCAGCTCCAGGAACGGCAACTCCGCCTCGCTGAGGGCGGTGTGCGGCTTGAGTGCGTCGACCGGGCAGGCCGTCGTGCAGGCGCCGCAGTCCACGCAGGTGCGCGGATCGACGTACAGCATCTCGGCGGTGGCGAAGCCGGGTTCGCCCGGAGCGGGGTGGATGCAGTTGACCGGACAGGCCAGCACGCAGGAGGCGTCGGCGCAGCAGGATCGGGTGACGGCGTACGGCACGGCGGGCTGGTCTCCGTTCGGACGTTCAGGGAAGAGCGGTGCGGGGACTGACGGGTGGTCAGTCGGCGAGCGGGCGGGCCCACGGCGGACGCGGACGGTCAGTCGGCGAGCAGGCCGGGCTCACCGCGGAAGCGGGCGGTCAGTCGGTGAGCGGGGAGGGCTCGCCACGGAAGCCGGTGGTCAGTCGGCGAGCTGGCCAGGCTCACCGCGGAAATGGGTGGTCAGTCGGCGAGCGGGGAGGGCTCGCCGCGGAAGCGTGCGGGGCGGCCGTCGATGCGCAGGGCCCTCCACAGCGGGCGGGACACCTTGTTCATCAGGCCGATGTCCTGGGCGAGCATCCGCACGTCGGAGAAGAGCTCCTGGAGCATCTTCTGGCCGGCCTCGGACTTCCAGAAGACTTCCTTGATCACCCAGTCCGGGATGCCGACGAGATCGGCGGACTTCTTGTCGGGGATCATGATGACGTCGCACAGGGTTCGCATGATCACCGGGAAGAGGACGGACAGGGCGCCGCGGCGGGCCTTGCCGTAGCGCGGGACGCGCAGCCGCAGGAACTCGTGCGCGAAGGAGATGTGCCGGGCCTCCTCCGCGATATGGATCTGCATGATCCGCTGCGGCAGCGGGTGCACCGGCTCCCCGCTGCGCAGGGCCCCCTTCTGCAGATGGTCGATGGGCTCCTCACCGGCGAGGATGCCGGTGAAGAACGCCTCGGGGTAGAGGGAGCCGAACAGCGGCAGGACCCGGCTGAGCTGGCGGAACCAGCGCTTGCCGCCCGGGGTGTCCACGCCGGTGCGGTTCACCAGCTCCTGGAACATCTGGGTGTGGTGGGTCTCTTCGGTGATCTCGTGGGTGAGATACCTGAACTCCAGGTTCTGGTTGCCCAGTTGGTAGATGTAGTCCAGCGCCCCGCGCATCAGGAGGTTCTCGAACTGCATCCCCACCTTGGCGATCACCGCCCAGCGCCAGATCCCGATCCGGATCTGCGTCTCCAGCGGCTGCTTCTGGTACCAGGGATGGGCGCCCAGGGCGTCCGCGGAGGTGAGCACCCAGCGGGTGTCGCTCGTGTCGACGGCGAACTCGGGGTCGTCCCACTTGATGTCGACGAAGGCGTTGAAGTTGACGTTGACTGAGCCCTCGGACAAGGTCCGCAGGCGCTCGTCGTAGACCTTCCTGGACAGGTTCGGGGTCATCATCGTCCTCGATTGTCGGTGGTAGGAGCTGCTGGTCGAACGGGCGGTCAGGCTGCGCGGGTCGGTTCCTTGGCCTCGGCCGGCCGGCCCGCCTTGTCGAAGCGCAGGGGGCTGTCGTCGATGGGGGCGTTCTGGAGCATGGCGCGGTCGCGGTAGTAGTTGTTCCACAGCCGCCACGGGTCGCGGGTGCCCTGGCGCGGCATGACCTTGTCGGCGCGGGCGATGTAACCGGAGGTCAGCGCCTCGCCCATGACGGAGAACTCGGAACGGTCGCCGTCGGAGGCCACCGGAGTGGCGATGTCGTGCCCGTTGCGGCGCATGTGCGCGAGCAGGCGGGCGGTGTAGTCGGCCGCCAGGTCCGCCTTCAGGGTCCAGGAGGCGTTGGTGTACCCGATGACGAGCGACATGTTGGGCACGCCCTCGAGCAGTACGGCCTTGTAGAGCACGCGGTTCGTGACGTCCACCGGGATGCCGTCGACGGTCACGTCCATGCCGCCCATGAGGCGCACGCTCAGACCGGTCGCGGTCACGACGATGTCGGCCTTGAGCTCCTCGCCCGACTTCAGGCGGATGCCGTCGGCGGTGAACGTGTCGATGTGGTCGGTGGCGATGGCCGCCTTGCCGCGCTTGAGCACCTTGAACAGGTCGCCGCCGGGGACGACGCACAGACGCTGGTCCCAGGGCTTGTACGTGGGGCTGAAGTGGCGCATGTCGACGCCCTTGCCCGCCTGGGCCCGTACGAGCCCGAGCAGCACCTTGCGGGCGAGGCGGGGGTACTTGCGGCAGAAGGCGTAACTCCCGCGCTGAAGTGCGATGTTGCGCGCCCGGACCACCTTGTGGGTCAGCCGGGCGGGGGCGCGCAGCTTCTTCATGACGGAGGTGAGCGGGTCCACCTCCGGCAGTGCCATGACGTACGTGGGCGACCGCTGGAGCATGGTGACGCTCGCGGCCTTGTCGGCCATCGCGGGCAGCAGGGTGATGGCGGTTGCGCCGGAGCCGATGACGACCACGCGCTTGCCGGCGTAGTCCAGGTCCTCCGGCCACTGCTGGGGGTGCACGAGCGTGCCCTGGTAGTCGGCCTCGCCCGGGAACTCGGGGCGGTAGGGCTTGTCGTAGTCGTAATAACCGGTCGCGCCGACGAGGTAGCCGGCACTGTACGACTCGTGCTCGCCGGTGCCCTCGTCCTCGACCTCGACGGTCCAGCGCCCGGTCTCGTGCGAGAAGTCGGCGCTGATGGCGCGGCGGCCGAAGCGGGTGCGTTCCAGGATGCCGCCGTCGGACGCGGCGTCCTCCACGTACTGGCGGATCTGCGCTCCGTCGGCGAGGATGCGCGCGTCGCTCCAGGGCCGGAACCCGAAGCCGAAGGTGGGCATGTCGGAGTCCGACCGGATGCCGGGGTACCGGAAGAGGTCCCAGGTCCCGCCCACGCGGGCGCGGCGCTCGAGTACGACGAGCGAGGCCCTGGGGTTGTCGCGCAGGACATGGCGCGCGGCGCTGATGCCGGATATTCCGGCACCGATGACCAGGACGTCGACGTGCTGCTGCTCCATCGCGGAGGGTCCTCGCTCTCGCTCGTGAGCCCCTGAGAGAGACAGGGACGGAGGGTTCAGCGCCACTCGGGGCACTGGCGGCTACTCAGACACGTGGTTCTCATCTGCGCGGTACCCGCAATTTACCTGCGACACTCTGTTTCAGATACCGTTGGTAACGTGACGTGGGTCACACAGGAGAACTCGCGTGGCACGGCCGAACACCCGCGAACGGTAAAGAAGTTGGCGGAGGCGGCCGTGACCAGGAACCGCGCCCGGCCAACGGAACGCGGAGGTCACGACCCTCCGCGAGGGGGCGGCACGCTGTTCACGGCCATCGGGATCCGGATGTCGACCACCGGTCGTTGAGCGACCGGCACCGTCCCGTCACACCTTGCCGATCCCCAACGTGTTCGTCCCCGGCAGCAGCCCCGATCCGATGACCGCGACCCAGTAGTCCCCCAGTAGGTCGGCGAGCCGGCCCGTGTCGGCCGCGCCCAGTGCCTGCCAGGGCGCTGCCGCCAGCTCGTCCGTGTGGCGCTCGACCGTGGCGCGCAGCGCACGTCCCGCTTCGGTCGCCGTGCCGTCCGACTCCAAGAGGCCTCGCCCGACCAGCCGTTCACGCGCGGCGGACCACTCCTTCTCGCTCCAGCCGCGGCTCGCGAAGGTCTCCTCGGGTGCCGCCCCGATCGCCGCGAACGACACCAGCGCCTCCACCGGGTCGAGCCCCGCGACCAGCAGCGCCGCGAGATGGCCGTCCCCGCGGTGCTCTCGCAGGATCGACGCGGCCTGCCAGAGCACCAGGTGCGGCGCCGACGGCCAGGGCTGCGCCGCGTTGGCGGCGGCCAGTGGTCGGCCCGCGTGCACGGCGGCCTCCGCGGCGCGGCGGGCCAGGGCGGCGGCCTCGGCCAGCTCCGGGCTGTCGATACGGTCACCGAAGAGCGCGCGGTAGGCCCGGTCGACGGCGCGAAGGCGGGCGGCCAGGGCGTCCGCGGGGGACGCGGCGTTCCATACGGAGGGGATGTGCTGCCCGACCGTCTCCGGGCTGAAGCTGTAGAACGCGGATGTCACCTGCTCGCTCCCGACCGGCCCGAGCGGCGCGGCCCGCCAGGCGAAGTAGGTGGGCCAGCGGCCGGGCTCAACGCCGAGCCGACGCGACTCCTCGAAGGATTCCGGGGCGAAGTAGACCACCGCGTGCAGCGGCTCCAGCATGTGCCACAGCTGACGTACGCGTCCGAGATCGATCCGATCCACGCTCTGTACCGACATGGCGCTCCCCTGTCCTAAGCCGTCGCCCTAAGGCGTCCACTCGCTCGAACTTGACACTGGCTAGATTCCTCGTCCCGCCTGAACTTGTCAATGCCTAGATTCGGCGTAGCCTGCTGACCATGCCCACCGCCAAGAGCAGCTCGTACCACCACGGGGACCTGCGCCGCGCCATCCTGACGGCGGCCCTCGACGTCATCGCCACCGAGGGGCCGGGCGCCCTGAGCCTGCGCGACCTCGCCCGCCGCGCAGGCGTCTCGCACGCGGCCCCCGCCCACCACTTCAAGGACCGCACGGGCCTGCTCACCGCGATCGCCGCGGAGGGCTTCGAACTGCTGGCGGACGCCCTGGCCGAGGCGGCGGACCTGCGCGAACGCGGGGTGCGCTACCTCCGGTTCGGCATCGAGCACCCGGCGCACTTCCAGGTCATGTTCCAGCCGGACCTGCTGCGCTCCGACGACGCCGCGCTGCTCGCCGCCCGCGCCCGCACCGGAGCCGAACTGCGCTCCGGGGTCGCCGACGTACCGGCAAGCGGACGAGGCAAGGACGCCCAACTCGCGGGAGTCGCCGCCTGGTCACTCGCCCACGGCTTCACCACGCTCCTGCTGAGCGAGAACCTGCGGGGGCCGGTGGACGGTCGGGACCCGGAGGACGTGTTCCGGGCGCTGACCGAGCTGCTGTTCTCCGGAGGCCGGGGATAGCGCCCCTCCACGCAAGCACCCCTCCACCCAAGCGTCCCTCCACCCCATCTCACACACCCCTCCCCAACAGCGCCTATGGGTCCATCCATTGACGATCCATTGACGAATCCCCTCCCTCACGACAAAGATCGAAAGGAATCACTTCGACAACGTTGTCTAAAGAGAGGCCGCGATGAGAGCGTCGCCGTCACCGAGCTCGCAGAACTCACCGGGACCACTGAGATCGCTGAGGTCGCTCGCACCACTGCGATCGCTGCGATCGCTGCGATCGCTGCGGCGCACCGTCACCGCCGCGTTCGTCGTCACCACGGTGGCCGCCGCCACCCTCACCCCCGGTGTCGCGAGCGCCAAGGAGAGCGGGCCCGGCTTCGCCTCCGACCCGACGAGCCTGGTCGACACGTCGATCGGCAACAACGGCGACGGAACCACCTTCCCCGGTGCCACCACCCCCTTCGGCATGGTCCAGCTGAGCCCCGACACGCAGCTGAACAAGTACGCCTCGTACGACTACGCGCAGGACACCATCCTCGGCTTCAGCCACACGCACCTCTCCGGTGTCGGCTGTCAGACGATGGGCAATATCCGGTTCATGCCGACCACGGGCGCGGTGACCTCGTCCGATCCGGCGCAGTACGGCGCGAAGTTCAGCCATGACAACGAGACCCGCTCGCCCGGCTATTACGGCGTGAAGTTCGACAACGGCATCAAGGCCGAGCTGTCGGCGACCCAGCGGACCGGCCAGCACCGCTATACGTTCCCCAGCGGTTCGGGCGCCGAGAACGTCCTCATCGAGGCCGGGGAGAGCAACGGCAGCACGTACGCCGGTGACATCAAGGTCGTCGGCGACAACACCGTCGAAGGCTGGGTGCAGGGCGGCAACTTCTGCGGGGAGACCGGCAAGGAGCGCTACCGGGTCTACTTCAGCGCCAAGTTCGACCGGACGTTCTCGAAGTTCGGCACCTGGAGCGACGGCACCCTCACCCCGAACCAGCGTGCGGCCTCGCGGGGCGAAAAGCGCGCGGGTGCCTGGCTGTCGTTCGACCCGTCCAAGGGCGACAAGGTCGGCGCGTCGGTGGGCCTGTCCTATACCTCGGTCGACGGCGCGCGCCTCAACCGCGGTGCGGAGCAGCCGAGTTCGTTCGACCGGGCTCGCTCCGGCGCGCACGACGCGTGGCGCGACGAGCTGAACCGGATGCGCGTCGCCGGTGGCTCCACCGCCGACCAGCGCACGTACTACAGCGCCCTGTACCGCTCGCTCCTGCACCCGTCGATCGGCTCCGACGTCGACAACCGCTATCGCGGCTTCGACGACAAGGTGCATCGCGCGGATTCCACGTACTACCAGATGTTCTCGCTCTGGGACACGTACCGCTCGCAGAACCAGCTGGTAGCGCTGCTGCACCCGGACAAGGCCGCCGACATGGCCAAGTCCCTGCTGCACGTGTACAAGGACGGTGGCTGGCTGCCGCGTTGGGGCCTCGGCAACAGTGAGACGAACGTGATGAGCGGCGACCCCGTCACCCCGTTCATCGTCGACCTGTACAACCGGGGTCTGCTCGACCACCGCACCTCGCGCGAGCTCTTCGACGCGCTGTGGAAGAACGTCAACGAGGTGCCGGCCGACCAGTCGACCTTCCGTGGCCGCGACGGCAACCCGACGTACGTCAAGAACGGCTTCGTCGGCTACCAGGATCTGCCCGGCTACAAGTTCGGCGACAGCCGCCAGGCCGGTTCGGCCACGCTCGAGTACGCGCTCGGCGACTGCGCCCTCGCCACGATGGCCGACGGCCTCGGTCACCGGGACAAAGCCGCGACGCTCGCCTCGCGCTGCGACAACTTCAGCAAGTTGTGGGACTCGGGCGTCACTTCGGAGGGCTTCACCGGCTTCCCGGTGACGAAGAACGCCGACGGCAGCGTCGCGGGCGACCCCGACCCGACCCAGTCCGGCGCCTTCCACGAGGGCACGGCCTGGCAGTACCAGTGGCTCGCGCAGCAGAACCCGAAGGCCCTCTACGGCCTGATGGGCGGCAAGGCGGCGGCCGAGAAGCGGCTCGACAAGTTCTTCGACATGCCGACCGTGCTCAGTGACCCGGCGAAGGCCGCGAAGGACTCCTGGGTGACGGGCGCGTACGACTACCACAACAACTTCGCGTTCAACCCGAACAACGAGCCCGACTTCCACGCTCCGTGGATGTACGCGTGGACCGACACCCCGTGGAAGACCTCCTCGGTGCTGCGGGCCATGCGGACGCTGTTCACCGACGACCCGTACGGCATGCCCGGGAATGACGACCTCGGCGCCACGTCGTCGCTGCTCGTCTTCGCCATGGCCGGTGTCTTCGAGGTCCAGCCCGGCTCGGCGAAGTACGTCCTGTCGGCCCCGATGTTCGACAAGGTCGAGATCCGCCCGGCACACGGCCGCAAGATCAGCATCGAGGCACCCGGCGCCGACGCGTCGAAGCTTCAGTACGTCTCGTCCGTGACCACGGGCAAGGGCACGCCGCTGCGCCAGAGCTGGCTCTCCCACAAGGACCTGCTCGGCGCCGGCAAGATCGGCTTCAAGCTCTCGGACAAGCCGACTAGTTGGGGCGCGAACGCGGCGCCGCCTGCGGTGGCCGGAAACTGAGGTTGAGGTACTGGGGCGCGGCTCCTCCTTCACGGGGGGGGCCGCGCCCTTCTCTGCGTAATGCGCGCTACGGCGTCGCCATCCCCGGGAACACCTCCAGACGCTCCTCGCAGTACGCCCGCAGCCCCTCCACGTAGGAACGGATCGCATCGCAGGCGTAGTGCGAGCGGTCCCAGCCGGCGCACAGGGGGACGGTGAGTGCGCCTTCAGGCGTGTTCACGACGAGTTCCGTCAGGTCGAAGCGGGCATGGTCCGTCACCAGACACACCCCGCGCCCGGCCGCGGCCTGCGCCTGCGCCTGCGCCTGCGCCTGCGCCTGCGCCTGCGCCTGCGCGAACAACGAGGAGCCGGTCTCCGTGACCTCGGCGGGGACGACACCGGCCCGGGCTCACACGCCGCCTGCCCCACGCTCGACGCCCTGTACGCCGCCATCGCCGAGCGCGCCGCCACGCTGCCCGCCTATGCCTGGGTGAAGGCGGGTGACGCGTCACCAAGCCTTCGTAAGCGTAGGGCCCCTCGCGAAATGCGCTTGCGCGTGTCGTCCGCCGGATGATGCGGTGGCCGGGTGATCAATCACCGTGAATCAGCCGACGCGTCGGCCACCGTCCGCCCGTTGACGCTTGCGTGGGTGGGGCGGTTCCTGGAGGCCGGAGAGCGCATCGTCCGCGTCGAGGCGCTGCACGGTGGTGTCACCGCCGAGATGCGGAGGCTGACCGTCGCCGCGCGGGGCGGATCCACCCGTCAACTGGTGTTGCGGAGTTTCGTGGACCCGTTCTTCGTGGATCGCGCCGAGGACGCGCTGGACCGGGAGGCCGGCGCGCTGGCACTCCTTGAGGGGGCGACCGACGTACCGGCCCCTGGGCTGCTCGCGGTCGATCCGACCGCGGCGCATTGCGAGTACCCCTCGCTCCTGATGACGTGTCTGCCGGGGCGTGCGCTTCTCGGCGGTGACGGGCTGGCGCCGCGGGTCCGGCTGCTCGCGCGGCAGCTCGCGGCGATTCATGCGGTGTGCCCGAGCGAACAGCCCCCGAAGTACGAGGCGTTGACCACCGCCGACACCGTCGTGGTCCCCGAGGGCGCCGACGCTGCCGCGTGGGCCGCGGCCATCGACGTCATCCGTGCGCCCGCGCCGCCCTACGAAGGGCGTTTCCTGCACCGGGACTTCCACCTCGGCAACGTACTGTTCGACGCGTCCCCGACCCGGATCACCGGCGTCGTCGACTGGGCCGGGGCCTCCTGGGGCCCGGCAGATCTCGACGTGGCACACAGCTGCACCAACCTCGCGTTGCTGCACGGGCCGGAGTGGGGACAGCGGTTCGCCGACGCGTACGAGGAGGCCGGTGGGGTGCTCGCCGCGGACGACGGCGAGCGGCTGTACTGGCGGGTGCGGGATGCGCTGGCGTTCTCGGAAGAGGTGCACGTGGTGGCGCGGCCGTGGCGGGAGGCCGGGAGGACGGAGCTGACGACGCGGGTCGTGGAGGAGCGGCTGGATGCCTACGTCACGGGCCTGATGGCACGGATCTGATGACACGGGCCTGACGGGCACAGGCCTGATGGCACGGACTTGACGCGCTGACTCGACACCCACCAGTCACCTCGCGAAGAACCTCTGCGCCTCGCGGACACCCTCGGCGAGGGCCTCGACCTCCGCGTGCGTGTTGTAGAGGTAGAAGGACGCCCGGGTCGTCGCGGGGATGCCGTAGCGGCGCACGATCGGGCGGGCGCAGTGGTGGCCCACGCGGACGGCGATGCCGCGTTCGTCGAGGATCTGGCCGACGTCGTGCGGGTGGATGTCGTCGACGGTGAAGGAGACGGCCGAGCCGCGGTCGCGCAGATCGCCGGGGCCGACGATGTGGACGCCGGGGATTTCGGCCAGGAGGCGCAGGGCGTGTTCGGTGAGGCGGTCCTCGTGGGCCACCACCTCGTTCATGTCGAGGGCCGTCAGGTAATCCATGGCCGCCGCCAGACCCACCGCCTGGGCCGCCATCGGGACGCCGGCCTCGAAGCGCTGCGGCGGCGGGAGGAACGTGGAGTGGTCCATCTCGACGACCTCGATCATCGAGCCGCCCGTGAGGAACGGCGGTAGTTCGGCGAGGAGTTCGCGGCGCCCCCACAGCACGCCGACGCCGCTGGGGCCCAGCATCTTGTGGCCGGAGAAGGCGAGGAAATCGGCGCCGAGGGCGTGGACGTCGACCGGGCGGTGCGGGACGGACTGGGCGCCGTCGACCACGACCAGCGTGTCGTGCGCGTGGGCCCGATCGGCGAGTTCCCGTACGGGGTTGAGGGTGCCGAGGACGTTGGACTGGCGGGTGAGGGCGAGGACCTTCGTGCGCTCGTCGAGGAGTTCGTCGGCGCGGCTCAGGTCGAGGCGGCCTTCGTCGGTGAGGCCGAACCAGTCGAGGGACGCGCCCGTGCGTTCGGCCAGTTGCTGCCACGGCACCAGGTTGGCGTGGTGTTCCATCTCCGTCACCACGATGCGGTCGCCGGGACCGATCCGGCGGGCGTTCTCCAGGGCGTACGCGACGAGGTTGATGCCCTCGGTGGTGCTCTTGGTGAACACGACCTCGTCGTCCGCCGCGCCGATGAAGCCCGCGACCGTGTGCCGGGCGTTCTCGTACGCCTCGGTGGCCTCGTCGGCGAGTTGGTGGGTGCCGCGGTGGACGGCCGCATTGTGGTGCAGGTAGAAGTCCCGCTCGGCGTCGAGGACTTGGAGCGGTTTCTGGGTGGTGGCGCCGGAGTCGAGGTAGACGAGGGGCGCGCCACCGTCCATCGTGCGCCCGAGAATCGGGAAGTCCTTGCGCACTGCGTCGACGTCGAAGCCCACGGCCGACCACCTCTCACGGTTTTCCGTCTCATTTGACGTGAGTGACGCTAGGCTTTCTCACGGAGAATCGCAAGCGTTAACATGAGGGCGTGGATCATGCCGACCCTGTCTATCTGCGCCAGCCACCGGTCCCCGGAGAGGAGCGGTTCCTCTCGCTTGCCCTGGTCAACACGCGGTTCGACCTCAGCCACGGCGCCGTCGACCTGCTCGACGACACCGAGGCCGCCCATCTGTGGCTCGTCCGGCACGAGTTGCTGACCGACCGGACCGCGTTGAACGGGCGGCAGCACGGGCGGCTGCTGGGTCTGCGCGAGGCCGTACGCACTCTGCTGCGGGCGCGCACCGAAGGCGCAGGGCCACCTCCCGCCGAGGCCCTCGCCACCCTCAACTCCGCGCTCGCCGCGGCCCCTTCGACCCCACGGCTGGCCTGGTCCACCACCGGCCCGCACCGCGCCGACACCCCGGACACCGGCAACCCGGTCGCGGCCGCGCTCTCCCAACTGGCCGACGACGCCACCGACCTCCTCGTCGGCACGGAGGCCGAGCGCCTCACCGAATGCGCCGCCCAGAACTGCGCCCGCTGGTTCCTGCGCTCCCACGGCGCCCGCCGCTGGTGCACGACGCGCTGCGGGAACCGCGTACGGGCGGCCCGGTCCTACGCGGCGCGCAAGCAGCAGTGACGCGGGGCGGGCGTCAGTAGCGGTGCCCCGGCCAGTCCGGGTGCGTCCAGCGATCCTCGCCGGTGAGTGCGAGCAGCGCTATCCGGCGCCGCAGCTCCGGCGAGGCACCTGAAGCCCGGAGTCGCGTCGCGGCGTGGCCATGGAGCCAGGCCGCCAGCTCGGCGCTCATCCGGTCCTCGTCGTTCTCGTACCAGTTGACGTACCACGGGAGTTGGTCGCCCAGCAGCTCGTACTCCCACTCCTCCGCGGCCTCCGTGAGCCGCTGGTCGCTGAGGGGGTCGGTATGCCGCTCCCAGTCGGCGAGCCAGGGGGTGACCGTGCCGGACGCCTCGGCGCACATCGCCATGACCTGGTGCGCCGGGACGGCGGCGTCCGGATCCGTGAGGCTCTGCGCCCACCAGGCGTGCAGGAACTCGCGTACCGCACCGGCCTGCTCATCGGGCCACTGCTGCCAGCGGCCACGGGCGAAGGAGTACCCCGCCTCCTCAAGGCCGAACAGTGGCTCGACGCGACCGGCCACCAGGGCCGCAGCGAACTGCGGCAGGATGCGGCGCAGCACAGCCCCGTGATCCGTCCAGTCGATGGCCTGCCAGGCGCGGCGCAGGAGGTCCGGGTCGAGTTCCGTGTCGGGCGTCTTGAGGAGGGCCAGCTCCTCCGCACTCCCCCAATGACACTCGCAGTTGGACTCGTCCGGGCGCGCGGTCATTCCGCGGAAGACGGTGGCGAGATCGGCCAGGGCCGCGTCGAGTCTGCAACGGGCAGGGTGGTCGGTTGGATGCATGACGGTGACCCGTACCTTCGAGGACTCCAGAGCGACCTCGGCCGCCTGAAGATCCCGACCTTACTGGAGCGGGAAGAGCCTCACGACCTCTTATTCGGCGATGTGGAGATGCGTCCCGAGTTATTCGCCGGTGCGGAGCTGCGTCCCCGAAGCGACAACGGGAAGCGACGACAGGCCTCGGACAAGGCGGGTACGTCGCCACATCAACTCGTCTACCGATACGGCCAGTTGGAGTTCCGGGAAGCGTGCAAGAACGGCTCGCAGCACGAGTTCCATCTCCGCCTTGGCCAGGGGTGCGCCCACACAGCGGTGAATGCCGTGACCGAAGGCGAGGTGGGCGGCGGCGTCCCGGTCCAGATCCAGCTCGTCCGGTCCGGGGTACCGCGCCGGGTCCCGGTTGGCTGCACCCAGGGCGACCAACACCGGTACGCCTGCCGGGATTTCGGTGCCGCCGAGCGTGACGGACTCCATGGTGAACCGGAAGGTGGACGTGCTCACCGCGGAGTCGAAGCGGAGGAGTTCGTCCACGGCGCCGGGGATGTCGTCCGGGTTTCGCCGCAGGCGATCCAGTTGTGCCGGGTGCCGGAGCAGCGCCAGGACGGCGTTGCCGAGGGCGTTGGTGGTGGTTTCGTGTCCGGCCACGAGCAACAGGACGGCCAGGGAGACGAGTTCGTGCTCGCTCAGACGGTCTTCTCCGTCGCGAGCGGCGATGAGCCGGTCCAGGAGGGAACCGCCGGCATCGAGGCGCTTGGCGGCGATCAGGTCCGTCATGTACTGCGCCATCGCGTGCGAGGCCGCGTCGATGACATCGGGCTCCCCCGCCGCGAACAGCTCCGCGGACCAGCGCTGCACGTCGGGCCGGTCGGCCGCCGGGACCCCGAGCAGTTCGCAGATCACGACGACCGGGAGCGGCACCGCCAGGCCGGCCACGAAATCGAACGGTTCACCGACGGGCCACCGGTCCAGCAGCTCCTCGGTGACGCGCGCGATGAACGGACGCAGTCGCGCGACCGCCCCGGTCGTGAACGCCTTCGTCACGAGCTTGCGAAGCCGGGTGTGTTGGGGCGGGTCGCTGGCGAGCATGGTGTGGGCGACTGCGGGGTGCAGACGTCGCCGTGATTCCTTGCCCGCGAAGAACGCGGCCGTGTCCTTCGACAGCCGGGCGTCGTGGAGGGCTTCCCTGGCTTCCTTGTAGCCGGTGACCACGTAGTTGGCGCGGCCTGCGGAACCGGCCGGTACGGGCCGCACCGGACACGTGGCCCGCATGGCCGCGTAGGCCGGATAGGGGTTCCGGAGGAAGCGGGGATCCTGGGTCGGGTCGGTCATCACCTCAGGATCCAATGACGTGCAGGTGTCCGCGTGCCATTCGCGTCATCCTCGTCATCCGAGTTGCCTAGGATCAGTGACTATGGACAGCGCAGCAATACTCATCCTCCTGGTCGGTGTGCTCATCGCGATCGGCACCATCGAGCGCAAGGTCGACCGTGCCGACCGCAGGACCGCCCGCGTCGAGCGGAAGCTGGATCTGGTCATCGAGCACCTGGGAATCGAGACCGGCACGCTCGTCCCGGGTCTCGACGGCGTACGCGCCCTGGTGCGGGACGGCAAGAAGATCGAGGCGATCAAGGCCTACCGCGAGGCGACCGGCGTGGGCCTCAAGGAGGCCAAGGACGAGGTCGACCGCATCGAGTCCGGCCAGAGCTGACCCGGAGTCGGGTCGGCCACAGCTGAGGGCGCCGCGGCACCCTCCGGGTCAGCGGGCCACGTCGATCCGGGTGACATGGTCCTCGCCCTTGGGCCCGGAGGCCGACTTGTCCAGGACGTACGCGCTCGCGTCGCTCATGTGCACATGATTGGGGAGCGCGTTGGTGCCGATCGTCTCCTTGACCGCTCCCGACCGTGTGTCGACGACGGAGACGCAGTCGGCGAGCCGGTTGACGACCAACACACGCGCCGAACGCCTCACTGCGGCAAGGGACTTGGCACCCTCCCCGGTGGTTATCGACCTGACGACCGCCCCCTTGCGCAGGTCCACGACGGACACACCACCCGCGCCCTGGTCGGCGGTGTAGGCGGTCCGGCCGTTCGCCGACAAGGCTATGGAGAGGGGGCCGTCGCCCGTAGGGAGGAGGCGCGGTTCGGAGGAGCCGGGGGTGATCTGGATGATGCGGTCGTGCGTGAAATCGGTGGCGTGGACCGCTCCCGTGCGTTCGTTCACCGCGAGGCCCGTCGGGCCCGCCCCCTCGACGGTTACGCGCCGGGTCTCCTCGTACGTACGGGTGTTGAAGCCGACGACCGAGCCGGTGCCGAAGGCCGTGGCCCAGACGGTGTCGCGCTTCTCGTCGACGACGATCTCGCGCGCGTGCGCGACGCCCGGCACGGTCGCGAGGTGGCGGCCCGTCTTCTGGCTATAGACGGCGATGCTGTCGTTGCGTGTGTTCGTGACCCACACCGTGTTGTGCTCGTCGTCCACATCGATGCCGTAGGCCGCTTCGATGGTGCCGTCGCCGTCGTCGAGGGGTGTCGGGTGGGTCGCCTCGACCTCGAGTGTGTCGGGGTCGAGGCGCACCAGCCGCGAGTCCGTGACCGGCGCCGGCGGCTGCCCCACCGAGCTGGTCGCCCAGAGCACGTCGTTCCTCTCGGAGTACGCGGACTGGTAGAGGCCGGGGGCGAGCGGCGCGGACATGAGCGTCGAACCGGCCGTAGCGGCGGCTTCCGTCGGCGTGAACGCGGTGCAGGACACCAGGGCGACGGCGCTCGCCGCGGTGCGGTGGACGCGTCTGTTGAGCGAGGACATGGGTGCGGTCTCCCTGCCGATCCGATGAACCATCGAGTAAAGATTAGGCAAGGCTAACCTAATGTAATGGCAAGGGTGACGGGGAATTAATGCGTCACCCCCTTGTGCAACCCCCGCCCGCTCCCTACAGTCCCGCCGTCTCTCAAAGAAAGACGGTGTCATGAATACTGTGACAAGCGCCGCGACGCCGGGGCCGCCACGGCCCGCCACGCCTCCCCTGGCCACGGTCCTGAAGGCCTTGGCCCTGCTCGACTCCCTGGCCGACGCGACGGAGCCCGTCCGGGTCTCGTCCCTCGCCCGGGCCATGGGCACATCGCGGGCCGAGACACACCGCCAGCTGGTCACCTTGGAGGCGGCCGGCTGGATGGAACAACTCCCGGACGGCTCCTACCGGTTGACGCTGCGCCCGGCCCACCTGGGACACGCCGCCCTGCGCCAGGCCGGCATCGGCGAACGCACGGCTCCGCTGCTGGAGCGCGCCGCGCGGCAGGCGGGCGAGGTCGTCAGCATCGCCGTGCTCGACACGGACACCGCGCGGGTCGTCCAGCGCGCCGATCCGGGCCGGTCCCTGCACGCCACGCTGCTCCTCGGCGACCGGCTCAGCCTGACCTCCAGTGCTTCCGGACGCCTGCTCGCGGCGCTGTGCGCGCAGGACATCACGGAACCGCTGCGGGATCGGGGCATCGCCCTGCCCGATGCCGACGAACTCGGCCTCATCAACGGAACCCGGTGGGCGACGTCCACCGACGACGAGCAGGACGGCATCGCCGCACTCGCCGTCCCGCTGTGCCGCCCCGGCAACCAGGTCGTCGCGGCGCTCAGCGTTCACGGACCACGCGAGCGCATCACGACGGCCGACGCACTCGCCGTACTGCGACCCACCGCCCACGAGATCGAGCAGCTGCTCCGGCTCGACACCAGTGGTGCCCTCGGCCTGCACGGCTGACACCTGCATCTCTCCCCGTGTCCCCCTGTCCCGGCCGGCCCGCTCCCCCGGGCCCGCCGACGTACCACCCACACACGATCAGGACTGCGTATGAACGTGCCCCTTTCCGTCGTCGAGCCCGCCGGAGCCACCGAACCCGCCGGACACACGGAACCCGCCGGGCGCACCCCGGACCGGCTCCTGCGGCCCGAGCGCCTCGCCCAGATCCCGCCCACCCGGCTCAGCGCGAGCCGGGCACTGGTCAACCGCATGACGGCGCAGGGCTGGCGGGTCGAGCGGCTCGAGTTCGCCATCGACGAGGAGGCCCGCGGCCGCGCCCGCTATCGCGTCCGGACGCCGAGCGGGCCCCTCGACTTCGTCGCCTTCTCCTTCCGACCGCGCCTGGAGGGACGTACCAGCCGGATCGTCGGCACCGACTGGGACATGACGGGCGCGCTCTTCGACGGCACTGCGGACGACAGCGAACTCGCGCACACCGAACGGGAGATGCCGAAGCTCTACGGGGGCCGGGCCACCGCGCACACCTTGGTGTGGTGCCGCTCCAACCGCAGCCTGCGACTGTTCGAGCACGTCGTCTCCAGCCTCGCCGAGGGACATCAGCCGGACGCCGAACGCCTTTGGGACGTCGGCTACTTGATGCGCAACACCGGCCTGGACGGCAACGGCACGTTCGGCACCCGCTCCTTCGCGGCGCTGCCCGACAACCACCCCCTGGCCGCGCCCCTGCACGCCCAGATGCTCGCCGCCTACCTCATGCGCGAGTTCGCCGCCGACCTCGCCGAGCATCTGGCCCGGCATCGCAACCCCGAGGCCCCCGCGCTCGACCCGGAACTGCGGCGCCGCCTGGGGCTCGGCAACGCCTCCGCGCTCGGCCTCGTCTTCTTCGCCAACAACCACCCCCGCCTCGTCGACCGTTGGCTCGACCTGCGCGAACAGGCCCTCGCGCAGGCCCTGGACGCGCGGCGCGGCGCCCCGCACCTGTCCGCCGTACGAGAGCTGGTCGAGCGCACCGCGCGCTTCCACGCACAAGACCCCACCGTCTACGACCAGTTCGAGCCGCCGGCCGAACTCGGCCGCTCCCTGCACCGGGCGATCGCCCTCCTGGACGCCCTGGAGCGGCCGAGCAGCGCCGATGCGCTCCCGCGCCTGTGGGCCCGGTGGAACGCGGAGCTGGACGAGCGGGCCGTCGAGACCCTCGCCGGTGTGCTCATCGACAGCGTGCCGCACCTCACGGATCCGCTCGTCGAACGGCAGCGGGTGGACGAGACGCTGACCGCCACACCTCAGCAGACGACCGGGGCCCTCCTGGAGCACCTCGACACCGCCTACCGCTGGGCACTCGACCTGGATCTGACCGCGCCGGGCGCGCTGCGCCACATCTGGTACAAGTCCCGTGCCGCAGAGGAGCCCCGGCGCGGTCCGCGCGAGGAGGTCGCCGAAGGCCTCGACTGGCAGCTCAACGTGCCGCGTTCGGTGCAGGCCCTGTACGCGGACCTGAAGGCGGCCGATCCGCGCGAGACCACGGGAGCGTTCTGCGTGCGCCATCCCGGGCACCGGGACACGGTGGCGCGGGTCCAGGGCCTCGCCGAACTCGCCCTGCACAGCCCGCACATGAACATCGCCGACGACGCGTTCGTGCCCGCGTACCTCGTACGGTTCCTCAACTCGGCGGTCCACGGCCTGGACAAGACCGCCGACTCCGCCGGGCGCAATGTCCTCGGCCTGCTCTTCCACGGCGCGCCCACGCGCCACGCCATCCACCGACACGACCGCGACGACTGGACGCTGCCCGCACGACCGGCCGCCGCCGCTCCCACCCGCACCGAGGAGAACGCGTGACCCCCACCCCTGCCCACCACGCCCCCGCCGACCTGCGCGTATCGGTCCGCGAGCTGCGTCTGATGACCGGCCGGGTGCTGCTGACCACCGCGATCCCGTTCGGCTCCGTGGCGGCGACCCGGGACATCGTCGTCGGCGCCGAGACACACGGACTCGACGGTCTGGCCGGCCTGCTGGACGCGCTGCCCGCCCTGCGCGCCCGGCACCTGCGGCCCCAACTCGATGGCGCCACAGCCCAGTTCCCCGCCCCGGACGCACAACCCGCGCTCGCCACGGCCGCCGACCTCCTCGACCTCGCCGTGGCCGCCGCCCACACCGACGGCTCCGCCTCCTTCACCGCCCCCGGCGAAGACTGGGCCGTCCGCGCCCTGCCACCGCTGGCCCGCCGCTACGGCGTGGAACTGGCCCTCACCGAGTCCACGGTCACCGCGACGCCCGCCCCTGACGGCCCGCGCCCCGGGCCGGACGCCGCCGAGCTGCGCGCCCTGACCTACGGAGTGCCGGTCACGGGCGCGCTGTGGCAGCGCTTCGTCGCCGAGGCGGAGGCCGCGCTGACCCCGGACAGCGCGCTGTCGCGCACCCACGCCGGTGACTCGCTGTTCGGCCCGGGCGGCGAGATCCTCGCGGAGGTCGGCGAGGACGAACCGGTGGAGGTCGCCTCATGACCGCCACCGCTACCGCCCCCAGCCGGGACACACCCCTCGTCATCGACGGCCTGCAATGCGGCCCCTACGACCGCGACGTCTTCCTCCAACTGCGCGCGGGCGGCGTGACCTGCGCGACGGCCACGGTCGCGTTCTGGGAGGACGCGGTCGAGACCATGGACGCGCTGGCCGCCTGGAACGACCTCCTCGCCGCCAACGCCGACCTGGTCGTGCCCGCACGCACCGCCGCCGACATCGAACGGGCGAAGGAGCAGGGCCGCACCGCCATCCTCCTGGGGGCGCAGAACGCCAGCCCGCTCCAGGGCCGGCTCGGATTCGTCCGGCTCTTTCACGACATGGGGCTGCGCGTGATGCAGCTGACGTACAACAACAACACCGAGTTCGGGGGCTCCTGTTACGAGGAGTCCGACCCGGGACTCACCCGCTTCGGCCGTGAAGTGGTGCGCGAGATGAACGCGGTCGGCATGCTGGTCGACCTCTCGCACTCCGGCGAGCGCACCCGGCGGGACGCCATCGAGCACTCCGCGCTGCCGGTGGCCCTCACCCACGCCAACCCCCGTTCCCTGTACGACCATCCGCGCAACGCGGACGACGCCACGCTCAAGGCGCTCGCCGCGCGGGACGGGGTCGTGGGCCTCGCCACGTACCGCTCGATCTGTGGGCACTACGCGCGCACCTTGGACGACTGGTGCGCGATGGTGGCCCGCACGGTCGACCTGGTCGGTGCCCGGCATGTGGCCATCGGCACGGACCTGAGCCCGAGGGCGGGGGCGGCGGAGTTCACGTGGATGCGCAAGGGGCGCTGGACACGCGGCGAACAGCGCGGCGCGGACCTCGGCACCTCTCCCGCCTCCGACACCGACACCGACACCGACACCGACACCACGGAGTGGCTCACCGACGCCTCCGGCCTCGCCCAAGTCGCCGACAGGCTGGTCGACTTCGGCTTCGCACCCGACGAGGCGCACGCGGTGGTCGGAGGCAACTGGCTGCGCCTCTACTCCGCCGTTTTCGAAAGCGAAAGGCCGACGGGCGATGACATCTGAGCAGACCGCGAACATGCCACGGAAACCGGCACAGGTTCCGGACCCGAATCCGGCCGCAACAGTGCCGCCGCCCCCGGACGATCCGGACGCACGCGCCGCCCGGCTGACCGCCCGCATCGACCGGCTCCCCATGACATGGGTGCAGGGCCGCATCCTCACGCAGGGCGGACTCAGCACCACCCTGGACGGGCTCGACCTGGGCATCATGTCCTTCCTGCTCCCGCTGATCACCACGGCGTTTGCGCTCACCGGCAGCGAGCAGGGCATGATCGCGAGCGCGACGCTGGCCGGCGCGCTCGTGGGTGACCTGTCGCTGGCACTCCTGGGCAACCGGGTGGGCCGCAAGCCGCTGCTCCTGTGGTCGCTGGTCCTGTACAGCGGCTGCACACTGCTGTCGGCGGCCGCCCCCGACTACGGCTTCCTCCTGGCCCTGCGCTTCCTCGCGGGTGTCGGAGTGGGGATCAACGTCAACGTCGTGATCCCGTACCTGGCCGAGTTCGCGCCACGCGCGAAGCGAGCCACCTACGTCGGTTCCCTCGCCGGGTTCTTCGGCCTGGGGTACGTACTGGCCGCTCTGGTGGGCACCTTCGTCGTGGCCCGGGTCGACCACGGGTGGCGCTGGGGCCTGGTCCTCGTGGGCCTGCCCGTGATCCTCGCCCTGTGGTGGCGGCGCAATCTGCCGGAGTCGCCGCGCTACCTGCTGCTCAAGGGCCGCGACGACGAGGCCGAGGCGGTGGTGACCAGACTGGAGGAATCGGTCCTCGCACGCACCGGCGCGCCCCTCCCCGCCCCCGAGCCGCCAGGGACGACCGCACGCGACGAAGACCTGGGCGCGGCGGCGCAGTTCGCCGGCCTGTGGCGGGGCCCGTACCTGCGCCAGACGATCGTCGTATGGAGCATGTTCTTCGTCGCGAGCTTCGCCTACTACGGATTCCTGACGTTCCTGCCCAGCATGCTGCTCGACCGGGGCATGAGCATCACCGACAGCTTCAGCTACGCGCTGCTTGTCGAGGTCGCCCAGGTGCTCGGCTACTACCCCGCGGCCTGGCTCGCCGACCGGACGGACCGCAAGTGGTCGATCGTGACGTGCCTCGCCGCGTCCACGCTCTGCGCCTTCCTCGTCTCGCAGGCCGAGACCGACCTCTCGGTCCTCGTCCTCAGCCTGCTCCTCGGCTTCTTCCTCAACGGCCTCTACGCACCGCTGTACACCTACCTCCCGGAGGTCTACCCGACGCAGCTGCGCTCGATGGCGGCGGCCACGTCGGACGCCTTCAGCCGGATCGGCGGCATCGTCGCGCCCATGCTCATCGGCACGATGTACGCCACCCTCCGCTTCACCGGCGTCTTCAGCCTCATCTGCGCGGTCCTCGCCGCGGGCTGCGTCCTCACGCTCACCCTGTCCACGGCCACGAAGGGCCGCTCACTGGAGACGCTGTCCGGGTCGGCGTCATAGAGCGTCCGCGCCGAGCAGCTCCTCCGCGAAGTGACATGCCGCCAGCCGCCCGGCCACCTGCTCCAGTTCCGGCTCGGTGTGTCGGCACACATCCCGCACCACCGGACACCGTGTGTGGAACCGGCACCCCGAAGGCGGGTTGACCGGCGACGGCGGGTCGCCGGCGAGGACGATGCGGCGACGGCGCGGGGCGTCGGGCTTGCGGATCCGGTCGAGGGACGGCTCGGCCGACAGCAGTGCCTGGGTGTAGGGGTGCGCGGGGCGTTCGTAGAGGTGGGAGGCGTCGGCGTACTCGGCCACCTTGCCCAGGTACATGACCGCGATCCGGTCGGAGATGTGGCGTACGACGCCGAGGTCGTGGGAGACGAAGACCAGACTGAGGCCCAACTCCCTTTGCAGGCGCAGCAGTAGGTTGACCACTTGGGCCTGTACGGACAGGTCGAGGGCCGAGACGGGTTCGTCGCACAGGAGGACGTCGGGGCCGAGGGCGATACCCCGGGCGATGCCGATGCGCTGACGCTGTCCGCCGGAGAACTGGTGCGGGAAACGGTCGGCGTGCGCGGGCTCCAGGCCCACCAGTTCGAGCAGTTCCTCGACCCGGTGGCGGCGCCCCTGCTTAGGGACGGCGTCGGGATGGACGTCGTAGCCCTCTCCGATGATGTCTCGTACGCGCATGCGCGGGTTGAGCGAGGCGTACGGGTCCTGGAACACCACCTGGACGCGGCGTCGCCAGCGGCGCAGTGCGGCGCCGCGCAGCCGGCCGACGTCCTGGCCGTCGAAGGTGAGGCTGCCGGCGGTGGGCCGCTCCAGCGCGCACAGCAGGCGCAGCAGGGTCGACTTGCCGCAGCCGGACTCGCCGACGATGCCGAGGGATTCCCCCTTGCGCAGTTCGATGTCGACGCCGTCGACGGCACGCACCAGGGACTTGGCGCGTCCGGGCCGCAGCCGGGGCGCGGTGTCGTAGTGCTTGGCCAGGCCGGTCGCCTGGAGGAGTACGTCACTCATGAGGCACCTCCGGCCAGTGAAGGGGTCTGCGTGGTGTCGAGGGTGTCCGCGAGGTGGCAGGCAACCTTGCGGGGACCGCCGCCCGACAGGGCGGACAGCTCGGGGCGCTCGGTGGCGCACAGGTCGATCGCCTTGGGGCAGCGCGGCCTGAAGGGGCAGCCGGTCGGCAGGCGCAGCATGTTGGGCGGGGTGCCGGGGATGGCGGGCAGTTCGAGTCCCTTCATCTCGCTCGACGGCATCGAGCGCAGCAGGCCCTGGGTGTAAGGGTGGGCCGGGTCGCCGAGGACGAGCGCGGTGGGGCCCGATTCGATGACCCGGCCCGCGTACATGATGACGAGATCGTCGGCGATCTCGGCGGCGACGCCCAGGTCGTGGGTGATGAGGACGACGCCCATGTCACTGTCCTGCTGGATCTCCTCCAGGAGTTCGAGGATCTGGGCCTGGACGGTGACGTCGAGCGCGGTGGTCGGTTCGTCGGCGATGAGCACCTCGGGACCGAGCGCGAGCGCCATGGCGATCATGACGCGCTGTCGCATGCCGCCGGAGAACTCGTGCGGGTAGTCGCGCACCCGCGCACGGGCACTGGGGATGCCGACCCGGTCGAGCATGACGGCGGCCCCGCGCATGGCGTCCTTGCGGGACATGCCGCGGTGCACCTGGTAGAGCTCGGCGATCTGGCGGCCGACCGTGTGCACGGGGTTGAGGGCGGACAGGGCGTCCTGGAAGACGAGCGAGATGCGGCTGCCGATGATCCGGCGGCGCTGCTTCTCGGGGATCGCGATCAGGTCCTGGCCGTCGAAGAGTGCGCTGCCCGCGCGGACGCGGCCCGGCGGTGAGTCGAGGATGCCGGTGATGGCCTGCGTGGAGACGCTCTTGCCGGAACCGGACTCGCCGAGGACGACGAGGGTCTTGCCCCGGTGCAGGGACCAGGAGACCTCGTCGACGGCGCGCAAGGTGCCGCCCTGTGTGGCGAACTCGACGGTGAGGTCGGTGACTTCGAGCAGCGGGGCGGTGTGCTCGACGGTGTCGGTGGCGGTCATGTCCGCGCTCACCTCCGCAGCTTCGGGTCGAGCGCGTCCCGAACGGTGTCGCCCATCATCATGAAGGACATCACTGTCAGCGTCAGGAACAGCGCGGGGAAGAGGAACAGATGGATGTCGTCGCGGTAGGACGCGGCGATGGCGATCTGCAGACCCCAGGAGATGGTGGGCGGCTGCAGCCCGATGCCGAGGAAGGTCAGCGCGGCCTCGGTTCCGACGGCGACACCGACCGAGAGTGTGGTGAGGGCGAGCAGCGGAGCCACGGAATTCGGGAAGATGTGTTTGCGCAGGATGTGCGGTGCGGTCGCGCCGAGCACCCGGGACGCCAGCACGTACTCGCGGCTGCGCACGGACAGCACCGTGGAACGCATCAGACGCATCCCGGCGGGCCAGCCGAGCAGCACGATCACGAAGGCGATCGTCCACACCGAACGGGCCGAGAAGGCCTGCAGGATGACGATCATCGCGACGAGGCCGGGCAGCGCGAACAGGACGTCGGCGGTGCGGGAGACCAGGCCGTCGACGAATCCGGGGAAGTATCCGGCGAGCATGCCGAGGGTGCAGGCCACCACGAAGCCGACGAGGGTGACGGAGACGCTGACCAGGACCGAGGGGCGGGCGCCGTAGATGACATTGGCGAAGTAGTCGCAGCCCTGGATGTCGTAGCCGAACCAGTGCGCCGCGGAGGGTCCGATCTTGCTGTACCGCAGGTTGCAGGCGGTGGGGTCGACGGAGGTGAACAGGCGTGGGAAGGCCGCCATCGCCACGATGACGAGGATCACCACACCGGACAGGACGAACCGCGGCTTGCGCAGCAGTTCACGCAGGACCGCGGCGCCCGCGGGGGCGTCCTCGGCGGTCGGCTCGGTCTCGGTCGCCACGACCAGCGCGGGGCTAGACATGACGCACCCGCGGGTCGAGGAGGCCGTAGAGCAGGTCGACGATCAAGTTGACGACCATGTAGCCGATGAGCAGGACAGTGGAGAGAGTGACGACGACTCCGCCCTCCTTCATTCCGATCGAGCGAAACATGAACTGGCCGATGCCGTTGAGGTTGTAGATGCCTTCGGTGATGATCGCGCCGCCGAGCGTGCCGGCCAGGTCGAGCCCGATGAACGTGATCACAGGGAGCAGGGCGTTGCGCAGCACATGTCGCCAGAGGATGCGCTGCGGGGACAGCCCTTTGGCGCGGCCGGTGCGCACGAAGTCGGCGCCCGCCACCTCCACGAGGCTGGTGCGGGTGATGCGGGCGAGCCCGGCGAAGCCGAGCACACCGAGGACCGTGGCGGGCAGCAGATAGCTGGTGGGCCAGCCATCGGCGCTGCCGGAGACCGGGAACCAGCCGAGCTGGACACTGAACAGTGACTGGGCGAAGAACATGACGACGAGTCCCGGCACGGCGAGCACCGCGAGGGTGGCACCGAGCAGTGACCGGTCGACGAGCCCGTCGCGCCGCCAGCCGGCGTAGATGCCGAACAGCAGGCCGAAGACGGTCTGGATGGCGAGCGCGGTCAGTCCGAGCTGGAGGGTGACCGGCCAGCGCAGGGCGAGTTGTTCGCCGATGTCCTGGCCGTCGAAGGTCTGGCCGAGGTTGCCCTGCAGCAGGTTCCCCATGAAGTGCAGGTACTGGGAGAACAGCGGGTCGTCGAGGTGGTAGTAGGCGCGCTTCGCCGCGATCACCGAGGGGGCGAGCGGCTTGTCGCCGGACAGTGCCTGTATGGGGTCGCCGGGTAGGGCGAACACCATCGCGTAGACGATGAACGTCACGATGATCCCGATCGGCACCATGATGATCAGGCGCCGGAGCGCATACCTGAACATCGTGGATCTCCTTGTGGTGTCGGGTGGTTCAGCGGGAGACGGTCGACCAGACCGGGTTGAGCCCGGCGTACGGGGAGTCCAGCGGATCGACCCCGGGCGAGTGCAGATAGGCGTCCGGCTTGTGGTACAGCGGGATCATGGGCATCTGCTCGGCCTCGAGGTCCTCTGCGGCCTGGTACTTCTTGATGGCGGCGGCCGGGTCCGCGAGCGCGTTGCCCTCGTCGATCAGCTTGTCGAGGGCGGGGTTGCTGTAGCGGGCGCCGTTCACGTCGCCGTGGCTGCCGGCGATGGGAGTGAGCCAGTCCTCGACGGACGGGTAGTCGTGGCCCCAGCCGGCCAGGTACATCCCGTCGACCTTGCCCTTGCTGAACAGGCCGCTGAGGTCGAGGGCGGGCTTGCCGACGTAGGCGACCTTGATGCCGAGGTTCTGCCGCCACATGTTGCCCAGCGCCTCGGCGAAGACACGCTGCCCGGGGTCGTCGCTGTTGTAGTACATCTTCAGCGTGCCCGGGAAGCCGCCCGCCTGCTTCAGGAGCGCCTTGGCCTTGGCGACGTCCAACGTGCAGGCGTCACAGGTGTTTTCGCGGTGTCCGGGCAGCGAGGGCGCGGTGAACGAGGTGGCGGGGAAGGATCCCGCGCGCAGCTTGGTGAGCGCCTTGCGGTCCAGGGCGAGCGACAGGGCGCGGCGCACCTTCGGGTCCTTGTAGGGGCCGGAGTTGACCGGCGGGGCGAGGTAGGTCATGTTGACCGCGGCCTTGGACACGGCGCCCTTGCCAGGGGCGTCCTTCTTGTAGGTGTCGCTCTTGGTGTCGGGGACGATGGTGTAGTCCACGCTGCCCGCGAGGAACTCGTTGTAGGCGGTCTCCGGGTTGGAGAAGAGCCGATAGGTGAGCTGGTCCGCTTCCGGGCCCTTGAGCGGGTACTTCTTGTTGCGAACCATGTCGACCGGCTGTCCGGCCTTCCACTGGGACTTGAGCTTGTACGGCCCGTAGCCGATCGGCTTGTGGTCGTAGGCGTCGGGGTCCTTGAGCACCTCGGGGGCGAGCGCGACGGATCCGTAGTACATCAGCGTCGTCGGGTACGGGGAGAAGGCCTTGTCGAGCGTGACCCGGAAGGTGAGGTCATTGATCACCTTCAGGCCCGACATCGTTGTCTTCTTGGGCTTGCCACTCGCCGGGTTGAGGTCGTCGTAGCCGTTGATGCGGCTGAAGAATCCGTTGTTCTTGTAGCCGTGGGGCGCGTAGGCCGTGTAGTTCCAGGTGTCGACGAACGCCTTGGCGGTCAGCTTCTCGCCGTTGGTGAAGGTCCACCCCGGTTTGAGCTTGATGGTCCAGGTTCTGGCGTCCTTGGAGGTGACCGAGTCGGCCACCACGTACTTCAACTTGCCGGTCTTCTGGTCGAGGTCGGTGAGCGGAGCCCACATGGCCCAGGCGAGCTGGATGCTGGTGGAGCTGTTGTCCTTGGCCGGGTTGATGGCGGGTATCTCGTTCTTCGTCGCGACGACGACGGACTTCTTGCCGCCCGAGGCGCCGTCGTCGGAACCGCTCCCGGACGAGCAGGCAGTGGCGGCGACGGCCACCGCGAGGGCGGTGACGGCGTGGGCCGCATGACGGGATCGACGCATGCGCTTCTCCTTGGTGTCTCGGGGGTGTGTGGACTGCGGGTGATGCTCGGCGACGAGGACCGACGGGGAGTCAGCCGGCGCGCGAGCCGGGTGAAGCCAACCGGTCGGCCAGTAACGGGAGTTCGGCCGCGTCCGCGTCGGCGATCCGCGCACCCAACGCCCGGACGGCCAGCGGCCGACCCGCGCAGACGCGGGCCAGGGTGCGGGCCGCGGCGGGCTGCGCGGCAACCCGGTCGGCGCCGGCCACCCGGGTCAGCATGCGCAGCGACTCCTCTTCGCGCAGATAGGACAGCGGCACGGCCGACCGTCCGGGCAGCGTGGCGAGGCGGGACCGGCTGGTGACCAGCACCGCACAGCCAGGACCGCCCGGCAGCAACTGCCGCACCTGCGCCTCGTCATGGGCGTCGTCGAGCAGGAGCAGCAGGCGACGGCGCGCGGTGAGGGTACGGAAGCGGGCCGCGCGGTGTGCGGCACCGTCGGGCAGCTCCGCGGCAGGTACGCCGAGGTCGGTCAGGAGCCGGCCCAGCACGTCGGCGGGTTCGGCCGGGCTCCCGGTGGCACCACCGAGCTCCGCGTACAGCTGGCCGTCCGGGAAGCAGGGTGCGACCTGATGGGCCGCGTGCACGGCGAGGGCCGACTTGCCGACGCCGGGTGGCCCCGTGACCAGGACACTGGGGCCCGCCACGACGCCGTGCGGTGCGGCCAGCAGGTGACGCAGTCGGCCCAGTTCAGACGCACGTCCGGAGAAGTCGGCGATGTCGCGCGGCAGTTGGGCGGGAATGAGGGGTGTGCCGGCGGCGCGGGGCAGCAGCCAGGGGTCCGCGGCGTGGATCCGCTCGTGGATACGGGCCAGGCGCGGGCCCGGCGGCACACCGAACTCGCCGAGCAGGGCCCGCCGGATTTCCTGGTAGACCTCCAGCGCCTCCCCCGTCCGACCGCCCCGGTGGAGGGAGAGCATCAGCAGGGCGTGCAGCCGCTCGTGGTGCGGGTGGGCGCGGGACAGGGGTCTCAGCACCTCGACCGGTTCCTCGGACGCACCGAACTCCAGGAGTACTTCGGCGTGTTCGAGCCGCGCGGCAAGCCGAAGTTCGGCGAGCCGTAGGCGTTCCACCTCGACGAACGGGGCGATCACCCCTGCCAGGGCCTCCTCGCCCGTCCATACGGCCAGCGCTCGCTCGTATCCGGAACGGGCGGCGTCAAGATCGCGGTTGCGGCGGGCGCTGCGGGCCCCGGCCACGGCGTCCTCGAAGCACCACAGGTCGAGGTCGTCGCGGCCGAGTTCGAGCCCGTACGCGGTGTTGCGGGTGACGAGGACGCGGGGTGAGGTGCGGCGCGGGCGGTCGGGTTCGAGGACCTTGCGCAGGCGGGCCGCGTAGGTCGCCAGGAGTCCGTTGGCGCCGGCCGGGGGGCGCTCGCCCCACAGGGCGGCCACCAACTCGTGCCGTTCCACCGGTCGGCCGCCGTGCAGCAACAGCACGGATAGGAGAGCGAGTTGTTGAGGTGTACCGAGACGGAGCCCGGTACCCGCACGCAGCGCACGGACCGGCCCGAGGACCTCGTAGCGCACGACGTCCCGCCATCCGGTACCAAGCGTTTCCATGCCCTACTCCCTCCCTGCTTCCGGACAGGCGCGGCGCCTCGCACCGGCGCCTCGGACGGCACTGGCGACGGAACCGGTGGGACACGGCGCTCCGACCGCCCTCAGGGCAGCGGATCACCGCGTGCGTCATCACTCCCGACTCACTCGTGACCAAGGAGTCATCTGATGAATGCGGGAATCTTGGCAGGTGCCCGCCACCGACACAACCCCTCTTGCTCGGCATTCAATATGCCGCCCATGGCCAGGAGTTGAAGTCATACGATGACTCACCGGCTGGCTACAGTGCTCCGAACGTCGGCGCCGCACTGGATACTCGGCGGACCGCGCCGGACCTCAGGGGGAGGAAAACCGATGTCGGCAGTGGAGAAGGCGTTCCACGGACTGCGCCACATGATCGCCACGGAGCGTCTGGGACCCGGCGATCGGATACCCGCCGAGGCCGACCTGTGCGCCGAACTGGGGGTGTCCCGCGGCTCGTTGCGCGAGGCCGTGCGCATGCTCGCGGCCCTGGGCGTGATCGAGCCGCGGCACGGCTCCGGCACCTACGTCTCCGGCCTTCGACCCCAGGATCTGATCGGCAGCCTGTCACTCACGGTGGATCTGCTGCCGCTGGCAGGGCTGCTCGAGATGTACGAGATCCGGCGGCTGCTCGAGGGTCACGCCGCGGCGCGTGCGGCGGCGCGCCGCACCGAGGACGACGTGCGGATTCTCAACGGCCTTGTCGATGCGATGGAGTTGACGGACGATCCCGACAAGGCCTCGGCGCTCGACCACGACTTCCACTGCGAGATCGCGCGGATCGGCGGGAACCCGACGCTCGCCGCGCTGATCTCGGTCTTCCGCTCCCGTTCCCGCAAGTACCAGATCTTCACCTTGCCCGAGGGCCGGCACCTGCGACGCCGCAGCGACGAGGGGCACCGCGAGCTGGCCCGGGCGATCTCCGACCGCGATCCGGCGGCGGCGACCTGCGCGGCCCACACGCATGTGGCCCAGGCCGAACACTGGCTGCGCGAACTGATGCCGGCGGTCGGCGGGCCCGACGGCGAAGCCGGCCCCGCACCGGCCGCGACGCGGGACGGTACGGGGCCGGCGTGAGGTGGCGCGGGGCCGGTGCGGGCCTTATGGCGGTCAGCGCGTGAGGGTGGACCGGATCGGATCGACGCCCGCGTAAGGGGAGTTGAGCGGTTCGACACCCTTGGCGTGCAGGTAGATGGGGCTGACGACGGACAGCGGGATGATCGGCATGTCCGCGGCGGCCATGTCCTCCACCTTCTGGTACGCCTTGATCGCCCGCTGCTGGTCGGCGATGCCGTTCGCCTTCTGCAGCGCCTTGTCGACCTCGGGGTTGTCGTACTTGCCGGTGTTGACATCACCGTAGGAGGCGAAGACCGGGGTGAGGTAGTCCTCGATCGACGGGTAGTCGTGGCCCCAGCCCTGCATGCGGACGCCGTCGAGCTTGCCGGCTTCGTCCAGCTTGCCGATCTCGCTACCCGGCTGGCCGTCGTACTTGACCTTGATTCCGAGCTTCTGGCGCCACATGTTGCCGATCGCCTCCGCGTAGACCTGGCTGCCGGAATCGTCGGTGGAGTAGTAGATCTTCAGCGCGCCGGGGAATCCGCCCGCCTCGCTCAGCAGCTTCTTCGCCTTGGCCACGTCCAGCTTGCAGTCACCACAGGTGTCGTCGCGGTGGCCCGCGATGCTCGGCGGTGTGAAGGACTTCGACGGGACGCTGCCGGGCTTCACCTTGGCGAGCGCGGCGCGGTCCAGGGCGAGCGACAGGGCCCGGCGCACCTTGAGGTTGTCGTACGGCTTCACGTTGACGTGCAGGACCAGATAACCCGTGCTGTTGGCCGCCTTGGCCTGCAGATACCGGCCCGCGGCCTCCTGCTTGTACGTGTCCATCTTGGATGTCGGCAGCGGCGCGAAGTCGAGGTTCCCGGCGAGAAACTCGTTGTAGCCGGTCTCCGGGTTGGCGAAGAACCGGAAGCTGATCGACTCGGCGTCGGGAGCGTCCCCGCCCTTGTAGCCCTTGTTGCGCACCAAATTGACCGGCTGCCCGGGCTTCCAGGCGCCGTCCAGCTTGTACGCCCCGTAGCCGATCGGCTTGTGGGTGTACTTCTCCGGGTCCTTCAGGGCTTCGGAGGCGAGCGCCGTGGCACCGAGATAGCTGAGGGTCGTGGGGTAGGGCGAGAACGGCTGCTTCAGCTTCACCTGGAACGTGAGATCGTCGATGACCTTCAGGCCGGAGAGCGTGTCCCGCTTCGGCTTCCCCTTCGCCGGGTTGAGCGCCTCGTAGCCCTCGACCCGCTGGAAGAAGCCGTTGTTGGCGAAGCCGTTCGGCCCGTACGCGGTGTAGTTCCACGTGTCCACGAAGGACTTCGCGGTGAGCTTCTCGCCGTTGGTGAAGGTCCAGCCGGGCTTGATCTTGATGGTCCAGGTCCTGGCGTCCTTGGACTTGATCGAGTCGGCGACCACATTGCGCAGGTGGCCGTCCTTCGGATCGACCTGTGTGAGCGGCGCCCACAGCGCGGACTCGATCTGGATCCCGGTCGCGCCGAGATCGTTCTGCGGGATCAGGTGCGGCACCTCCGCGGCGGTGCCGATGGTGAGGTGCTTGCCTCCGGCTCCGCCGCCCGAGCTGTCCGAGCCTCCGGAGCCGCCCGAACAGGCAGCCAGGGAGAGTGTCAGAGCCGCGGCCGCCACCGCACCACCGACGCTGCGTGTTCGTCTCATCGAAGCTCCTCGCGGGTGACGGAACGGGCCCGGGCCCCCGCCACGTCGACATCTGGTGAACGGGCGGCGACGGTAGAGAGGCGTCCGATCGCACGTCAAGGACGCCGGACGCCTCCGCGTCCGGCGTCCCGCGGCGGCATGTCCCGTGTTCGGCGACTGTCCGCGAGGAAGATTTCCGACGTCTCGGATGGGAGGGGGCATCCAAGGGCATCGATGGGCGGCTTGGTGTCACGCACCGTCAACTCTGCGGCGGAGGAGCGGATTACGCGCGTGACGCGGGACGCGTGAGGACGTCCATTCGGCGTCCATCGCCGTCCCTCCTCAGCACTCCGTGAACCCCACCCCCTCCGGAGCCGCCCCGCCGGGATCCGCCTCATATCGGCTCAGTGCCGCCACCTTCTCCGCCGAGGAGCTGGCCGGGTCGAAGCGGTGTTCCAGCCACTCGGAGGTGAGTTTGCGGGCCAGTTCGAGGCCGACCACGCGCTGGCCCATGCACAGCACCTGCGCGTTGTTGCTCTTCACCGAGCGTTCCACGGAGTACACGTCGTGGGCGGTCACCGCGCGGATGCCTGGCACCTTGTTCGCGGAGATCGCCACGCCGAGGCCCGTGCCGCAGATGAGCAGGGCACGGTCGGCGCGGTCCTCGGCGACGAGGCGGGCCGCGGCCACGCCGATGTGCGGGTAGGCGGTCGTGCCGTCGGCCTCCACGCCGACGTCGAGTACCTCGGAGACGCGCGGGTCGGCCTGGAGGTCGGCCTTGATGCGCTCCTTGTACTCGAAGCCGGCGTCGTCGCAGCCGACGACCAGACGCAGCCGGTCCGTCATGCCGTTGTCACTCCCTGTCGGTTCTGTTCGTGTGTCTGATCGTGTGTCCGGCCCTGTGCGTGCGGCGGCTTGGCCAGCGCCGTCACGATCAGGGCCAGCGAGGTCGCTCCCGCGTCGGGTGTGCCCAGGCTGCGCTCCGCGAGCGGTCGGGCCCTGCCGATCTTGGGGCGCAGGTCCTTCGTCGCCTCGGCGGCGTGGGTCGCCGCCTCCGCCGCCGCGCGCCAGGCCTCGGCCGGGTCGACGCCGGAGTCCGTTGCCTCTTGCAGTGTGTCGGCGAACGGGAGCAGGGCGTCGAGCATGGTCTTGTCGCCCGGTGCCGCCCGGCCCAGGTCGCCGATCGCGTCGGCGAACGCCCGTACGCCCGTGGCGACATCGGCGGCCGTGTAGGACTCCGCCCCGTCGTCCAGTGAGCGTCCGAACGCCTCCAGTGCCGCGCCCCAGAGCACACCCGAGGTGCCGCCCGCGTACTCGGCCCAGGACTGGCCCGCCTGTCGCAGCAGCCATCCGGCGCCGGCCTCCCGGCTAGCCTGCTCGGCCCGCTCCGAGGCGAACCGGGCGCCCCGGACCATTCCGCGGCCGTGGTCGCCGTCTCCGGCGACCGCGTCGATGCGGCCCAGTTCCTCCTCGTTGTCCACCATCGTGCGGTGGATGGCGGAGAGGGCCGTGCGTATGTCGTCCGCCAACTCCCTTGCTGCGGGGGATGATTCGGGGATTTCGGTGACGGCCGCCGCGCCGCCGTTCGCGTCGGCGGCGTGCAGGCCGGTCAGCGGTGCGCGTGCCTTGCGGTACGCCGGGGTGTAGGCGTCGGCGCGCCAGCGCGGCTCGAGGTCCTCGTCCAGCCACATCAGGGTGAGCGAGCAGCCACCCATGTCGAGGCTGGTCACCAGCTCGCCCGCCTCGGGGTCGACGATCTCGATCCCGCGCTCCCGCAGTCGCGCGGACACCCGGCCCCAGAGCAGGAAGAGCTCCTCGTACTTGGTGGCGCCGAGGCCGTTCAGGATCGCGCCCACTCGGCGGCTCGAGGAGGCGGGTGCCTCCTGGAGGACGCGTTCCACGAGGAGCGCCGCCAACTCGTCGGCCTTCAGCATCGGTACGTCCTCGATGCCGGGCTCGCCGTGGATGCCGAGGCCGAGGCCCAGGTGTCCCTCGGGTACCTCGAAGAGCGGCTCCCCCGCGCCCGGCAGCGTACAGCCGGAGAAGGCCACGCCCAGGCTGCGCGTCGCGGCGTTGGCGGCGCGGCCGAGGCGTTCCACCTCGTCGAGGTCGAGGCCCTCTGCCGCCGCCGCGCCCATCACCTTGAAGACCGTGAAGTCACCCGCGATGCCTCGGCGCTTGCACTCTTCCTCGGCCGACGCCACATCGTCGGTGACGATCACGATCCGGGTGTCGATGCCCTCGGCGTTGAGACGCTCCGCGGCGATCCGGAAGTTGAGCACGTCCCCGGCGTAGTTGCCGAAGCTGAGGATCACTCCCCTTCCCTGGTCGGCGGCCTTCGCGACCGAGTAGACCTGGGTGGCCGACGGCGAGGTGAAGACGTTGCCCACCACCGCGCCGTGGGCCATGCCCGGTCCGACCGTTCCGCAGAAGGCCGGGTAGTGGCCCGAGCCGCCGCCGATGACGACCGCCACCTGTGGCTGTTCGCCGCGGTGCGCGACGACACCTCCGGGCACTCCGCGCAACCGGTCCGCGTACAGGTCGAGAAAGCCGGCCAGTTGGTCCTCGGCGAAGTTCGCCGGGTCGTCGAAGAGTCTGGTCACGAGAGAACCTCCAAAACAACTACGGTGCGTCGCGCGTCGGTACGCGGTCGGGGGCAGGTCAGCGGGCCATGACGGCTCCGGCCTGCTCCTCCTCTGAACTGGGCTCGCTCTGGCGCACGTTGAGGAACGAGACCATCACGAAGGCCGCGCCGTACAGCACGACGAACGCCCACACCACTCCTGCGTTGCCGAGGCCGACGGAGAGCACGGCCGCGACCACCGCGGAGCCGAGGAACGAGGCACCACCGGCCGCCGTGGTGTACATGGCCATGGCCGCGCCCTTGAACTCCGCCGGCACGAGCGCCGGCATGATCGCGCCCATCGGTACGAACCCGGCGAGCAGACAGCCGAACACACAGCCCGCGACGACGGACACCCAGAAGCCCCAGGTGGAACCGGCGGGCACCATCTGCGGCACGTACCACCAGGCGAGCAGGCCGATGGAGGAGCCGAACACACCGAACCACTGCACGGTGCGGCGCCAGCCCCAGCGGTCGCCGATGGCGCCGAACAGGGCGTTGACGAGGATGTTCGTCGCGTAGACGAGGACGGTCATGGTGAGCCAGCGGCTCTGTCCCCAGCCGCGGTCGTCCGCGATCACTCCGGGCAGGATGATGAACATGCCGTACTGGGGCGCGGTGTTGATGAGCCGCACGAGGAAGCCCATAAGGACCTTGGGCTGATGTGCCGTCAGGCGCACTCCTGCAGACAGGACTTCGAAGGACGACTTGTCGGCCGGGGCCACCCGCTGCGATCCGTGCGGCTCCTTGACGGCGAACCGGGCGATCAGGAAACCGATCACCACCAGCGCCGTCGAGGCCGCCATGGCGCCCGTCTCGCCGCCGGTCGAACCGCCGAACGCCGGGATCATGCCGAGTGCGAACAGCGAGCCCAGCGTGGGCAGTCCGCCGGTGAACATGACGTAGAACCAGCCGACCGCGGCGCCGTTGCGCTCCTTCGGTGATACGAGGTTCACCCACACCAGGAAGGCGAACGCGAACAGCGGGTAGCCGAAGCCACGCAGGAAGTAGGTCAGGAAGACCATGGGCATGCTGCCGGAGGCGAGGCCCGCCAGGAACAGCGCCTCGAACACGACCCACACCACGGTGCCGAGCAGCATGACCCGCCGCGGGCCCCACAGGTCGGTGAGGGCTCCGGAGAGGTAGCTGCCGACCAGTACGGACACGCCGTACATGGAGATGATGGTGCTGGCCGTCGCGGTGGTGCTGCCCAGGACGTGCTCGATGTGCGGGGCGATGAAGTTGGACTCGGTGCCGTTGCCGGTCATGAAGACCAGGACGGCGACGAAGCCCCAGCGCAGCGAGTGGGGTATGCCCATGCGGTCGAGCCGGGTCTCGGGGGCCTTCACGGCCCCGGTGGCCGCCGCCGTCACGCGATCACCGCGTCGGACTCGGCGTTCGGCAGGATGGACACCTTCACGGAGGCACCGGAGGTGTCGGCGACCAGGTCGAGCGCCTTCTGGAAGTCGGCCAGGCCGAACTGGTGGGTGCAGATGTCGTCGACCGGCACCTTTCCCTCCTCCAGGAGGCGGATCGCCGCGGGCCAGCAGTGCGGGCCCAAGTGGGCGCCGCGGACGTCGAGTTCCTTGTCGTCGGAGATGATCGACCAGTCGACCGTGACGTCCGAGCCGAAGACCGAGTACTCGACGTACGTGCCCAGCTTGCGCAGCAGGTTGAGGCCCTGTGCGACCGCGGGCGTCGCGCCGGTGCCCTCCAGGTAGACGTCGGCGCCGTAGCCGTCGGTCATCTCCTTGACGCGTGCGACGACGTCTTCCTTGGCGGGGTTGAGGACGATGTCGGCGCCCGTACGGCGGCCCAGTTCGAGCTTGTTGTCGTCCAGGTCGAGCGCGATGATCTTGAGCGGGTTCTTCTGCCGCGCGCCCGCGATGAGGCCCAGGCCGATCGGCCCGCAGCCGGCGACCACCACGACGTCCTCGAAGTGGATGTCGGCGCGCTCCACCGCGTGCAGCGCGCAGGACAGCGGCTCCGCGTACGCGGCGTGGTGCGGCGCGAGGTCGTGCGAGACCTTGTGGGCGCGGGCCTTCGGCGGAATCACCATGTACTGCGCCATGGCGCCGTGGTGGTTGCGGAAGCCGAACATGTCGTGCGGGCCGCACATCCAGTACTGACCGCGCCGACAGTAGCGGCACTCCTCGCACGGCACGATCTGCTCGCACGCGATGCGGTCACCGACGCTCACCTGCTGGGCGGCAAGCGCGGCGTCGTCGCCCGCGACCACCACGCCGACGAACTCGTGACCTGGGATGATGCCGCGCTGCGCCCATGCCGGGCGGTTCTCGTCGCCCCAGAACTTGGGGGCGCCGTGGTAGCACTTGAGGTCGCTCGCGCACACCCCCACCGCCTCGGTCCGCAACAGCAGTTCGCCGGGACCCGGTGTGGGGACGTCGACTTCCTCGAGGCGATAGTCCTCGGGCCCGTGGACTACCACGGCCTGCATTCGCTTCGGCACACTGATCACTACTACCTCCATTGGCAGTCGGCTCTTGCGCGGATGAGATGCGGTTGGGGGACACGGATCCGTGGGGGTGGATCCGGTGGGATCACGGTGGCTCGGGGTGGAGCACCGCGGTTCTGGGTGGAGCACGGTGGCTCGGGGTGGGCCACGGTGGTTCGGGGTGGCTCAGGACTCGGGCGGTCCCGGCCGCAGGGCGGCGACCTGCACGGTGACGCCGTCCTCGCGCAGCGCCTCCAACTCGGCCCGGGAGATGCGGTCGTCGACGATCACGAGGTCGAAATCGCTGAGCGGGGCGACCCGGTGCAGGGCCCGTTTCCGGAACTTGGTGTGGTCGACGAGCAGGATCCGGCGCTGGGCGGCCTCCAGGAGCGCCCGCTTGACCAGGATCGCCTCCTGCGACTGGTGGTAGCAGTGGCCGTCCGCAACCGCCGAGGTCGAGATGAACACGGTGTCGGCGCGCAGGGGTTTGATGTGGTCGCAGGTCGCCATGCCCTGGAAGGCGTCGTAGTGCGGGTCGTAGCTGCCGCCGAGCGAGATCAGCTCGATGCCGGGGCGGCCCGCAAGGGCGTTGACGATGGCGAGGAAGTTGGTGATGACGGTGAGCGGTCCGCTCTCGGGCAGCGCGCGGGCGAGGGCGAGGGACGTGGTGCTGTCGTCCAGCAGGATCGCCTGACCGCGGTCGATGTGCTCCAGGGCGGCGCCGGCCAGCGCCTTCTTGGCCTCGCCCTGCTGGGTCGTCCGGTAGCGGACGTTGCTCTCGAAGAGCACGGACTGCTGGGCCGTGGCCGCCCCGCGCGTCTTGCGGAGCCACCCCTCGTCGGCGAGACGGTCCAGGTCGCGGTGGATCGTCATCACACTGACCCCCAGCTCGCGCGCCAGGTCCTCGATGCGGGCCGAGCCCAGCTCGAGCACCCGGTCACGGATGCGCTCCTGGCGCGCCTGTGGGTTCAGCAACTCTGCTGAACCCGTGGGGACTTCATCGGGGCTCACAGCGTTTCCTTCCTGCCGTCGCCCGACAAGCTAACAGCGGACCCCTCAAACACAACACCCCTCGTGTTAGGAATGTGTTCTGTCTTGTGATGCGCGACCCCGATCGCGGTGCCGGGCCACGGCGTCGTTGTTGGCGCAGCGCACCGAGCAGTAGGCGCGGCGGCCGTTGCGGGAGGTGTCGACGAAGGCCAGGGCGCAGCTCCGGCGTGCGCAGCGGCCGAGGCGGTCGGCGTCGGCGGAGCAGATGACGTAGGCGAGTCCGGCCGCGGTGACGGCGCGGATGTGTGCGGCCGGGTCGGCGCCGATGGCGCTGTAGTGCAGGTGGGGCTGCCCGTCGTGCAGGGAGATCCGGGGGCTGCTCGAGGCATCCGCGAGCAGTTCGTTGACCGCGTGGCACCGCTCTTCGAGGTCCTGTCGCCCGAAACACACGGCCAGGCGCCGGCTCCAGTCCCAGGTCGACTCGGCCTGCGCGGTGGTGAGTGCACGGTTCACGACGCCGTGCGCGGCGAGCAGTGTCTCCAGGTCCTCGGGGCGTGGTGTCTCCGTCAGGTTGACCAGGTCGGCGGCCAGCCGGGCGGCCTCGCCGCCGTAATGATTGAAGTGCATAAGAGCATTACAGCACCGTGTGAGGCGAGCGGTGCCGACGCGCGTCGGCGGCCGGAGGGCGGTGCCGAACGTGTGGAGGACTCCGATGGGCGCGGCAGTGGAGGATCCCCGACCGCGGTCGCGGGGAGCCGCGACGGCGCCGGTGCTGATGCTGGCCCAGATCGCCAGCCTCCAGGTGGGGTCCGCGGTCGCCAAGGGGGCGTACGCGTCCGCGGGTCCCACGGCGCTGGCCGGTATGCGGCTGTTCTTCGCCGCCGTGGTCCTGTGGCTGCTCGTCCGGCCGCGGCTGCGGGGGATCACGGCCCCGCAGTGGCGCGCGGCCGTCGCGCTCGGCCTGGTCCTCGCGGCCATGAATCTGGCCTACTTCCAGGCCATCAGCCGGCTCCCGATCGGCGTGGCCGCGACACTCGAACTGCTCGGCCCGCTGGCCCTGTCGATCGCCCTGTCCCGCCGGATCGAGCATCTCGTGGTGGCGTTGCTGGCCCTGGCGGGCGTACTGCTGCTGGCGGCGCCCGGCGCCTCGCTGCCCGCCGCCGGGCTCCTCCTGGGAGGCGCCGCCGCGGTGTGCCGGGCCGGGTATGTGGTCCTGAGCCGGCGGGTCGGGCGGCTGTTCCCCGACTGGACGGGGCTGACGCTGGCGCTCGCCGTCGGCGCCTGCGTGCTGACCCCGGTCACCGCCGTCACCGACGGCGACCGGGTGGCGGCCCACCCTTCCGTCCTGTTCACCGGGCTCCTTGTGGCGCTGCTGTCCTCGCTGATCCCGTACTCGCTGGACATGACGGTGCTGCGGCGCATCGACGCCCGTGCCTTCGGTGTGCTGCTCGCGCTGAGCCCCGCCGTGGCGGCCGGCATCGGTTTCGTGCTGCTGCACGAGGAGTTGACGGGGCGCCAGCTCGGGGCGGCCGCGTTGATCGTCCTGGCCGGTGTGTGGTCGGTGCGTCGCGCCGCCCGATCCGCCGGGTCTACGTGAAGATCGAGATGCTGCGTCTACGTAATGCTCGAGATGCTTTGAACCCTGACCCACCACGAGGTCCGTCGGCAGAACTACGCTCATCCTTGTCCCGCCAGCCCGACGGAAAAGAGGACTGAGTTGCATGGCTGAAGGAACGAGACCGTCCGTCAAGGGAACGAAACCGTCCGTCATACGGTCGCCCGGCATCCCGCCCCTGATGACGGTGGTGCTCTGCTGCTTCTCGGGGTTCGCGCTGCTGCTGCCCGTATCCCCGCAGTGGGCCCTGGACGGAGGGGCCGACGAGTTCGGCGCCGGACTCGTCACCGCCGTCCTGATCGCCATGACGGTCGCCTCCCAGCTCTGCGTCAAGGCCACGCTCCGCAAGCTGGGGTGGTCGCGCACGTTCGCCCTCGGCGCCCTGCTGCTCGGTCTGCCCGCGCCTCTGCAGGCCCTCAGCGACAACCTGTGGCCGATCCTGGCCACCACGGCGCTGCGCGGGGCGGGCTTCGGCATCATGACCGTGTGCGGTGCCACCGCCGTGGCGGCACTGGCCCCGCGCGGCCGTCAGGGCGCGGCCATCGGCGTGTACGGCCTGTCGATCGCGCTGCCCCAGTTGGTGCTGACCCCGGCGGCGCCGGCCCTCGTCGCGGCGTTCGCCCTGCCCGCGATCCTCGCGTGCGGCATCCTCCCCGTGCTGGCCCTGCCCTTCACTCCCGCCCTGGGACGCGCCCTCGACGCCAACGCCGACACCCCTGCTCCCGGGCCCTCCGCTCCCGGCCCTCCTTCTCCCTCTACGGCGACGGGGGCCACGCTGAGGCGCATCCTGATGCCGGTGACCCTGTTGCTGCTCGTGACGGTGGCCGGGGGCGCGATCCTGACCTTCACCCCGCAGTTCGCCGGCACACCAGGGGCAGCCGCCGGGGCGCTGATCACCTTCACGGCGACCGCGGCGGTGACCCGCTGGAGCTGCGGCGTCCTGGCGGACAGGATCAGCACCCGGCCACTCAACTTCGGCCTGCTGCTTGCGTCGTGCGCCGGCCTCGTCCTCGTCGCCTGGTCCGTCCGTTCCGCTCCTGCCGTCCTCCCAGCCCTGCTTGGTGGACTCCTGCTGTTGGGGGCGGCGTACGGAGGGCTGCAGAGTCTCACCCTCGTGCAGGCGCTCAACCGCGCGGGCACGGAGCACCGACACACCACCTCCGTCGCCTGGAACATCGGCTTCGACGCGGGCACCGGCCTCGGCTCGCTCCTGCTGGGTCTCGCCGCCCAAGTGGCCACGTTCTCCGCAGGCTTCCTCGTGATGGCGGTGGCGACGGCGATCGCGGCGGCCCTGACACTCCGGCCCGGTGGCCGGTCGGCCACTCCCCCGTCGCCCCGCCGCGCGGCAGGTACTCCGGACACGAAGCGGGACTCCCTCTCGGACTGTTAGTCCGGCGTACGCCACGGGGCCTGGTCCAAACGGCAGGCCCCAGGACGGCCCTGGCCGGGCGGGTTCGCGCTACGCTCCCCCGTCCCGTCCGCGTACCGCCGTCTCCGTACGAGCCGCAGCTCCCGGGGCTCCAGGGGCACCGTCACACCCCTGATGCGAGCCCCTGTTCGGAGGGGTCCTGGCTCCTCGCGCCGGGCTCTGACCACCCCGAAAGCAGGGGCCGTTCGGCCCGGCGCCCGGGAACGGAACCGCTGCTAGCCTCCAAAAAGGGCGCCGCATTCTCACGGGGGCAAGGGGGAGCGGCTATGGCCAAGGGTTCATACGAGGCGTACCGGAAGGCGCTCAGCGACGTCTACCGCGGCTGGTGGTCGGCGTGGCCGTTGACGGAGCGCGTGGAGGTCGGCGAGGTGCGCAAGCTGCACCGCACCGGCTCGGTCGCCGCGGGCAGCCTCGCGGACCGGGGCATCGAGGCGAAGCCGCGGCCCGCGGGCGCTCCGGGTGACATCACGTACGACGCAGGGGGCACGGTCGCCGTACATTTCAAGGCCGCGGGGGTCGCCGCGGACGGGTTCTCGACGGTGGCGGCGGCCGAGGCCGGGGCACTGGTGGAATTCCGGGACGAGCACAGCGCCCTGATCGTCTACACCGGTCTCGACCAGTCGGGCCTCGCGGACCTCGCGGAGCTGGCCGATTCCCTGGTGCGGCGACTGTGGCGGGGTGACTGGGACCCGGACCTGCTCGTCGTCTCCGATGTCATCGCCGCCCGCGCCGGCACCGTGCTCATCGCCGACCGGGCGGGCGCCAGCGCCGAGCTGCGGCTCGAAGGGGCGGTCGGTCCCGGGCCGTTGCAGCTGGTCGACCTCGCGGGGCGGGGCACCTTCAGCGCGTCGAGCCGGCTGGGCCTGAACTGGACCGGAACGAATCTCACCCCCTGCTACCGCGTGGTCCGGGTGCGCCGTACCTGGCTGAACCGCGTCAGGGAGGAGTACGGCACACCGCAGCCGGGCCGCGGTCTCGCCGCGGGTCCCGTACCTCCGCTGCTGCTGGACGAGGCCCGGGACGAGGCGGTGGCCGTCATCGAACACGTAGAGCAGGCAGAGGACTTGGAGCACCTGGAGTCGGGGGAACGGCTCTAGGCGCGAGCCACCAAGAACACGCGAGGCACCAAGCACAACAGCACACGGCAGGACTTTCGGGGGGCCGGCAATGACCGACGCAGTTATTCGCATCACTGATGACCGGGTTCAACTACACACGAACACCCATGAGTTCGAGTGGATGCTGGGCGACGAGCTGGTCGCGGTCGCACACGACCAGACCGGCGACAAGGCCTCGCCGTTCACCGCGGCACTCGAATCCGGGGCTCCCCCGCAGCAGCGGACCGACATCGGACTGCGCCTGTACCGAGCGGTGTTCGACGCGGCGCCCGCCGGTCGCTGGGCGGAGCTGCAGGAAGGGGCATCCGAGCAGGACCCGCTGCACGTCAGGGTGGACATCGAGTCTCCGACACTCGCCCAACTGCCCTGGGAGTTGATGCGCGACAGGCGGCAGGCGTGGTCGCGCAACAACCTTGTACTGCTGCGTCGCGGGCGGCGCGTCGGGACCTCTGCGGAGACCCCTCCGGAGAGGGGGCCCCTGCGAGTACTGCTGGTGGTGTGCAATCCGCGCGACCGCCGCCTCCTCGCCGACCAGGAGCTGGCGCTGATCGGAGCGGCTCTCACACAGCTGCCCGGCCGGGTGCACACCGAGGTGATCGACGGCCCGAACCTGCGTGAACTGATCGCCGAAGTGACCCATGTCCGCCCGCATGTACTGCACTTCATCGGCCACGGCATGCGCGCGGTCGCCGGGGACACGGGAGGGCTCCACTTCAATGCCGCGCAGCCCGCGATCGGCTCCCCGGACCCGGGCTGGGAAGCGCCAGAGGAGAGCTGGACGCTCGGTCCGGAACAGATGGATCACCTCTATGCCTCCTGGAAGCCTCGGCTCGTGGTGCTCAACGCCTGCCGACAGGCACACGCGCCGGCAGCCGAGTTCGCGGATCTGATCGAGACATGTCTGGATCGGGGCTCCTTGGCGGTAGTGGCCATGCAGGCCGACATCGACTCGCCGGCCGCCGCCGAGTTCTCCCATTCGCTGTACCAGGCGCTGGCCGACGCCCAGCCGATCGACGCGGCAGTCACCGCGGCCCGCAACCATCTGCACATAGACGACTCGAACGGCCCCTCGTGGGCGTTGCCGGTCCTCCAGTGCGGCGTTGAGGATCCACGCGACGTGGTGCGGATGAAGTTCGGCCACCCGGAACCCGAACTGACCCGGTTGAACAAGAGCTGGCCGTTCGCCGAGCTCGCGATGTTCGTGGGGCAGGCCAAGGAACGCCGTACCGGCTGGTGGGAACCGCCCGAGAGCACGGACCCGCCGGACCGTCTCCTCGCCATCACCTCCGCACAGCAGAAGTCCGGCAAGACCTGGCTCGCCAAGTGGTGCCTGCTCACCTGCATGCTGCGCGGCGAGGACATCACCTACGCCGACCTCGCCGACTACGCGGGCCAGGGCCATGGCGACGAGCCGGTGACCCTGGACTGGCTGGCCGTACTGCGGGCGCTGCGCGAGGCGTGCACGGACGACAAGCATCAGCCCAACGCCATGCACGTCACGGAGTTTGCCAGGTTCAACCAGGTGCTCAATCTCGCCGCCCAGGGCGGCCAGCGCTGGGCCGAGGGGATGCCGTCGCCCGCATTCGACCTCGGCCACTCCTTCAAGGTGGATGCCGACCGGCATGCCGAGGCCCGCAGGGCCGAGATCTTCAGTGCCTTCCTGAACACCCTGCGGAGCCGGGCCGTGGCCCGTCGCCGCCCCCATCTGCTGGCCATCGACAGCGTACAGAGGATCAGCGAGTCCGATTTCAGCGACGCCCTCCTGCCGTTACTGCTGGGCCCCGTACAAGACGCCGACAGCGACTTCCCGCTGCGCATTCTGACCGTGGCTCCCCACAGCTGGCCCGGGTTCCGGCATCTGCAGAAGTTCATGGAGGGCTCACCCGTGGTCCTGACAAACCTCCAACAGCCCCACTACAAGCGGCTGGCCAGGGAATTCTGGGAGCGCCAGCGGCATGAGAACCAGATCCTGCGGCGCCAGCGCTTCCAGGACTTCGAGGCACTCTTGGACGGCATGAACGGCCTGCAGGGCACTCAGCAATCCTTCCACGTCGGGATGTATCAGCGGGTCCTGGACACATGGCTCGACATGGGCGGCATGAGGGAGGTGGGCTGATGTCCGATTCGGACGAGCGCCTCGCGGCCGCGTTCACCGAACTCGCCGACCGGCTGGGACAGGGCGAGGCCCTGGACGACATCCGGCGCGCCCTGCTGCCCGCACCGTGGACGGACGCCCTCCAGGCCGCAGCCGTCGCGCGGCTCTTCGACGAGGAGGCGTACGCGGTCATCCGGAACTTCGTGGGCGGCACCCCGCCCGGCCTCACCACTCTGCTGGAGCGCGGCGCCGTGGAGGAGGTCCCCGGCCACCGGCTGAGTTATCAGGTCCCGGATGCGGATCGCCCCGCGTATCTGATCCCCTGGCTGGAGGAGAGCGACAGCCCTCCGTCCCCCAAGCAACTCATCGAACTCGAATGGCTGTTGAGCGAACACTGGCGTTCTCGGGGCCGACCGGCCGAGCAGTTGCGGCATCTGATGCTCGCCGATCCGGAAGGCGCCGCCGCACTCTTCGACGAGCTGTTCCTCGCCAGCGACACCCAGCGTGATTTCACCCGCTGCCAGGACCTCGTCGACGTACTGGCGGATCCGGACCGGGCGGGGATCGCCCCGCGCCCGCTCCTCAAGCTGGCCGAGGACCGCGCCGGCTATCTGCGGGCGCGCACCTACTGGGCCGCCGACTATGCCCGCTGCGCCCAGTTCCTCGAACCGGACGGGCTGTGGGAGCGGGCCAGGAGGCTGCTGTCCGCGCAGGGCCCGCGGGTCTGGCAGATGCACGGCACGGGCGGCACCGGCAAGACCATGCAGCTGCGCTGGCTGGTGTCCCGAAAGGCTGTCACCGCGGAGGCGGACATCAACTGCGCCCGGATCGACTTCGACGTCGTCGACCCGCTGAACGCGGCGCACTGGCCCTGGCTGCTGCTCCTGGAGGCGGCCGAGCAGCTCGAACAGCGGCTGCCGCAGCGGGTGTTCACCGGTCTCGACAAGTACGCCGCCTACCGCTCCCTGCTGCGCCGCCCCACCTCGCGGTCCGCCGCCGAGGCGGCCCGCGGCATCCGTTCGCAGGACGAGAACCGGATCGGGCGCGAGGTCGTCGACGCCTTCACCTCCCGGTTCAACAAGAGCTTCGGCACGGAGCGGCCCGCGCTCCTCGTGGTGGACACACTGGAAGAGGTCGTGCTGCGCAGTGCCTCCCACACGGACGGCCTGCTGCGGCTGCTCGGCGAGACCGTGCGCGCCTGCCCGGCGCTGCGGCTCATCCTCTCCGGCCGCCACGATCTGAGCATCCGGCACGGCCAGGCGCTCGCCTCGCTGGGCGACTACGAGAACGTACAGGTGGCGCAGTTCACCCCTGACGAGGCGGACCGCTATCTGCGCGACATACGCGAGGTCCGGCACTCGGAGCTGCGGGAGATCATCGTGCGACGCAGCGACGGCATGCCGTTCCATCTCGCGCTCTTCGCGGACGTCACCGACCAGAACCCCGAGGTCACCGCGGAGGAGCTGGGCAGCCTGCGCGACCCGCTCATCCGCTACCTCGTCAAGCGGGTGCTGCGGCGCATCGAGGACCCGGTCGTGCTGTGGCTGGTGCGGTACGGGGTGATCCCCCGGCGGCTGCGCCGCGAGCACGTCCATGACATTTTGCGGCCCCATCTGGAGAAGCGGAGGACCGCCGGACCCGCCGAGTCGGCGGACGATCCGCTGACCGACGCGCATCAACTGCACAGCGAGGGGGCGGTCTTCCCGCCCGTCCCGCCGCCGGACCGGGAGCGGCTCAACAACGCCTGGGGGAAGCTGCTCCAGTACGCGGGCGGCTCCTCCTGGATCAGCGAGGTCGCGGGCGACGAGGAGTCCGTGGTGTTCCACAGCGTGGTCCTCGGCCCGATGCGCGACCTCATCTCCGACAAGAACGTCTTCACCGAGTTGCACCGGGACTTCGCCCAGCGCTTCGAGCAGCGGGCCGCCGACGCCGGAGAGGCCGATCCGGAGAACTGGGCCTGGTATCTGCGCGAGTCCCTCTACCACCGCTTCCAGATGCGCGATCCGCGGGCACCCCGGCGTTGGCGCAGCGCGATGGAACGCGCCTGGGCGGGCGGCAATACCGACCAACTGCGCGGTCTCGCCGAGGAGATCCTCGGGGACGAGTACGTGGACCGCGAGGTCCCCCGCCAGGTGCGCGGCGGCACCGTCATCACGTTCTCCCTCATGGCGGAGGCCCATCTGAACATCGCCTACGCCCAGTTCCGCGAGGCCATGGCGGAGGGCACCCCTTCGGTGGCACACGACCATGTGTGGGCCGAGATCGAGCTGCATCTGAAGCGCGCCGACGAGCTGTTCGCGCAGGGCGGCATCAGCGCGCAGGACCGGCCGCACTCGGTGCGCGAGGACGTCGTACGGGCCGCGATGCTGGGCCTCGGCGGGAGCGCGGGGGACGCGGTGCATCTGCTCGACCAGCACGTGCTGGCCCGCGCGGAACTCCCCTCGCTCGAACGACTGTGGGCGCTGAGCATCCGCGCCGCACAACTGCGCCTGCTGCGCTCCGAGGACACGGCGGCGGCGTACCACCAAGTCCTCGCCTTCGCACGGGAGATAGGCCAGCGGGGCGTCGCGGCGACCGCCGCCTCGGAGGAGGCGGCGCAGCGTCGGCTGATGGGCGACGTGGGCCGGGCCATCGAGCTGTACGCGCAGGCCGCCGAACTCCTTGAGGAGGCCGGGCAGCCCACGTTCCAGGCCGTCGCCCAGCGGGCCGGGCTGCTGCTGCGCTGCCGACGCGCGGAGCTGGCCCTCGGCGTGCTCGAAGCGGCGCGTGTCACCACGCCGTCGGAGCAGGCGGACAAGGCGCGGTTGCAGGCCAAGGCGCAGCTGCTGCTAGGCCGGGAGGAACCGGCGCTCACCGCGATCCACCGGGCCGACATCGCCGCGGGACAATTGCAGGGCGCCGAGCGCTACCGGCACCTGGCCCAGAACGCCCAACTGCGCGGCGTCGCCCTCGGCGAGCTCCAGGAACTCTCCGACGCCAACGACTGGTTCACGAGTGCGGCAGGACTGTGGTCCGAACTCGGCTATCTGACGGGTGAACCCGAGTGCCACTATCTGTTCGCCCGCTTCCTGTTGCGCGACTGCATGGACTTCACCTCCGCCCACCGTCTCCTTGAACCCAAGGAATCTCCGGGCCAGGAACCGGAGTTCGCGCTCCGACTGCACCTTCTCGCCCGCGAGTGGGCGAGGCGCACCCACGGGGTGACGTCCGTCGAGGGCATGCCCGTGCCGTACGGGGATCTGCCCGCGCTCGTCCGTCCCCTGCAAGTGCTGTGCCGCATCGCGGATCTGACGGAGGACCAGGAACCCGGGGAGCATTTGCAGCAACTGGCGACGGCGCTGGGCGAGGTGCGGCCCGCCCAGGCGCGCCTGGCCACGTTGCGCGACCTCGTAGACAACCCGGCGCTCGAACACCGTGTGCCCTGGCCGCTGTTGCGCCCCTTCTACGAGATGACGGACGACGGCGACAATCCCGACCAGGCGCTGGCCAAGCTGCTGATCGCGCAGGTCGGCGGCGAGGATCCCGCGCGGTTGAAGCGGGCGGTGGTCAGTCTCGTCGAGGGGGCGGACGGGAACCGGCTCATCGTCTGGCGGTGCGCGCGCATCACCGCGCGCCTCGGCCACCGAAAGCTGGCCGTGCGGCTGCTGCACCGGGTGCCGTGGGAGCAGCCACGGCCCGTGCCGAGCGACGCGCCGCGCGTTCCGCACGCCCGGCTCGCGCTCGCCGCGCTGGTGCTGCTCGCCGGGATCGAACCGGACCGCACCGCGGCGGTGCAGGCGTTCAACCGGGCCGTCGCGCTGGCCTCGCACACCGGCATCGTCCAGCACAGTCTGCCGATGACGCTGACGGAGTGCGCGCGGCGCGTGCAGGTCGACGGCGTGCCGGAGCGGATCGAGGACCTCCTGCTCAGCCTGAGCTGGCCGGTGATGCGCGATACGGACCGCCAGGACGGCCTGCGCCTCTTCCAGGACTGGCCGGGCGAACGGACGCTGGCGCTGCGCCGCCGCCCCGACATCGACCCGGTGGACGACGAGGCCTCGCCGCACCCGGCGAAGCTGGCGGCCTGGCACGCCGACGAGTGGCTGCTGCGCGCCGCCCTGAGCAGGCCCACGCTGCGCCGGCTGCGGTTCGCCCGGCTCGAGTCCGACGATCCGACGGCGCACGCGCTGCCCTGGGAGATGACGCTGCAGCACGCGCTGGACGCGGCGGACGACGACGAGCAGCCGGTGATGTATCGCACGCTGCCCGCCGCGGCCCGCCACATCGATGTGCGCTGGCTGCAGCTCCGCATGAACCGGCGACTCGGGGTGAACCTCGACGTGGACGGCCTCGTGGGCCCGGAGACCCGCAAGGCACTGCACCGCATCCAGCCCGGGGGCCCGACGGCGGGTTGGCCGCTCGTCAGTCCGGAGACCAGGCGCGCACTGCAACGGGACGAGACACGCGAGCCGGGCCCCCGCAAGGTCCTGGTGTTCAGTACGAAGCAGGAGGAGCGAGTGGTGCCTCTGTCGTACTGGCAGCGGCGCCTCCACCTGCAGCAGCGCCGCTTCCCGGTCAAGCTGGTCGTGGTGGACTCGGTGCCCGATCTCGCCGACCGTCTGATGTCGCCTCCGGACGGCACCGACGTCCTGCACATCGCCGCCCCGCTGCGGCAGCGCGACGGCATGCCGTATCTCGAGTTCTCGCCGCCCGGCCATGCCCGCCGGCTGGAGAGCAAGGCGCTCGGCTCGGACGTCTTCCCGAGTCAACTGGCGCGCTGGCTGGCCGGTTTCGAGCCGGGCCGCACGCCGCTGGTGGTGCTCGACCCGCCGTGCCCCGGTTCAGAGGTGGACCTCCACGTCCAACTGGCGCTGCGCAACCTCTTCGCGGCGCAGCTGTTCCGGCTCGGCGACTGCCCCGCGGTCGTGTGCACGGGGCTGTTCCCCGACGGGGGCCTGGAGCATGTGATCGCCTTCTACCAGGCGCTGTCCGAGGAGTCCTCGGTGGCGCACGCGGTACGCGGCATGCGCACGGCGGCCGGTACGGGATCGGAGGACCGGGGCACCACGTTCGAGACCAACGCGGACGCGCTCCGGGCGACGGCGTTGTTCGCGGCGTCCTCCGCGCTGCTGCGCTGCCCGATGGGCCAGTCGTGACACCGCCGGCAGAACTGGAGTCACTGCTCGACGGGTTGGGCGACGAACTTGCCGCATGGCGCAGGCTCGCGTTCGACGGGAAGGCCCCGCTGAAGAAGACACCGCTGGAGAAGCACCGCAGCCAACTCCGTTCGGTGGAAGCGATGTTGAACGAGGGCATCGCGGCAGCGCGCGCCGAGCTGGCCACCGGTTCCGACGCGGCTGGCCTGCCCGTACTGATCCTGGACCTGCACCACGTCTGGGACTACTTCCGCTCGAAGTTCGCACTGCGCAGGCTCGACGAGTACCGCGGCTACCTCGACGCCGCGGACGAACTCGCCTGGTCGTGCTACGAGGGCCCGCTGAATGCGGCGCTCGCGACCGGGGACACGCGGCCCAAGGAACCACCACTGGTGTCGTTCAGCCGGGATCCGGCGCCGCGTGCACACCGGCGCGGGGGCCAGTACCGCGACCTGTTGCCGCGCGGCGGCATGCACACGCGCGCGGGCGTCCAACTGGTGCGCAGCCTGCCGTTCCCGGTGATCGACGTGCCCTGGTACTACGGCTCGCACGTGCCCGCCGTGCTCACCATCACGCATGAGGTCGGCCATCACATCGAGGACGACTTCGACCTGACCGAGACTCTTGCCGCACGGCTCGCGGGCACGTCACTGCCCGAGGCGTGGATCGGCGAGGTGTTCGCGGACGTGTGCGCGAGCCTGGCCTGCGGGGTGGCGTACCCCGCGGTCCTCGCGGACGTCGTGGGCACGCTCATGGAACCCGAACCGGCAGGTGACGCAGCGGAGTTGTCGCCACACCCTCCCCTCGACACCCGCCTCCGGATCTGCTGCGCCGCCCTGGACCTGGCCGGTCACGAGCGCCCGAAGACATGGCCCGCGCCGATCGCCGAGGCCTTGGCGGACGGTCCCGATCCCTCCTCGACGAAGGTGGCAGCGGCCCTCCTCGACGACGGCTACCCGCAATTCGCCTGCCGCCGCCTCCCGGACCTGCTCCCCTCGGCGCCGGCCACCCAGGTGCATGCCGACCGTCTCCTTGCGGGAATCCCGTCCGGCCTGTCCGTCGTGCCCGGTGTGTTCGCGGCGGCGGCACTGGCTTTCCTGACCTGCCCGGCCGAGTACCGCTCCCGCCGCGTCGGCGCCCGTGCGGTTACCGAGGCCCTCGCATTACGGCCTGAGGGACCACGCGCCAAGAAGCGCACGGCCGCAGCAGCGACAGGGGGCCAGCTGCTACTGGCACTGCGCGCGGCGGATACGGAACATCCGACGGGCACGGCACAGTCAGCGGGTACCGAACTCAAGCCACCGCCGCCGCACGCCGATCCCTGACGATCGACCGGCTCATGGCCACCACACCCACGACGGGCCCCACCACGAGCACCAGCAGCGCGACCCGCCACGACGTGTGCTCGACCAGCACAGGCACGCCCCACAGCGTGACCGCGGTGGTCGAGTAGCCGAGCGCAAGCTGCAACGACAGGGCCCCGCCTACGTAGTCGGGGTCGGCCCGTTCGGTGACCAGCGCCGAGAACTGGGCGGAGTCGGCCACCACCCAGAACCCCCAGAAGACACACACCGCGATGACGAGGCCCGACGGCATCGCATCGACACCAACAGCGAGCAGCAGCGCGGCCCCACCGGAACAGACGAGGCAGATGCGCGCCGCGGAGGCACGCCCCCACCGGTCCCCGAGCACTCCACCCAGGAGGCACCCGAACGCGCCAACTCCGATGCACACAAAGGCGATGGTGGAGGCAAGCGCATCGGTCCGCCCCGATCCCTCCACCACCGGCACACTCGCCAGCAGCGACGCCACCGTGCCCCACATCGCGTACAGCTCCCACATGTGCCCCACGTACCCGAGGTCGGCGAGCACGACATCGCGGTTGCGCAGCGACCGCAGGGCGCCCCCGACGGTGACCCGGCGCCGCGGGAACGGGTAGGGACCGGGCCACCGCAGGGAAAGGACGAGCACGCCCCCGCACGCGCCCATCAGGGATGTCACCGCGATGACGAGATGCCAGTCCACGCCTCCCGCGGCGTTCACGGCATGGGGCAGCGCCGAGCCGACGGTGAGCGCGCCGATCATGACTCCCAGCGCCTTGCCCCGCCCGGCGCGGAACCACGTCGCGGTCTCCTTGAGCGCGGGCGGATACACCGCCGCGAGGAAGAACCCGGTGACCAGCCGCAGCACAACAGCCGACCACAGCCCGTCTGCGAGCAGCACCCCACCATTGGCGGCCGCGGCACCCACCGCACCACCACACATCAGAAAACGATTCGCCACCCGGTCGGCCAGCCCGGACATCGCCGACGACACCGCCCCCACGACGAACCCGAGTTGCACGGCGACAGTCAACAACGCCCCGGACCCCGGACTCAGCCCCCACTCCTCCTTCAACTGCGGCAGCACGAACGACGCGGAGAACCACACACTCATCGACAACAACGTGCTCACCGCGACGACAGCCAGCGCGACGCCGGCCCCCATCCGGCACCTCTCCGCGCGACCATGCCCATAACGACTCACGCCTTCACCAACTCCCCTTGCCGACGGGCGGTTGGTGACATGGTGCGCGTGGACGGCGGGGTTCGGCCAGAAACCCTCAGGAGATCCTTGCCATGCGCCTCTGCACGACGACCCGCTCACTCGCCCCGGCGGCGCGCCGGGATCGGTGCGATGCGGCTGTGGACGCGGAAGCGGCCGAGGGTGGTGCTCGTTGAGGGTTCCAGGTGGACGGCGACGGGGCCCGCGAAGGTGTATCCCGACTCCGCGGCGTGGCGGCGGACCTGGACGGCCAGGTGGCGGCTCACGTCGCCGCTGTGGGCGGCGAGTTGGAGGTGGACCGGTGGGGGCAGTTCGACGACGAAGGCGTTGGGGACCAGTACGCGCCGGCGTCCCAGGATCAGCGCCCGGTCGTCGCAGTGCCGGCGGAGTATCGACACCACCTCGCCCCGCTTGCGCCGGGGCGGGAGCAGCCGGGCCCACATCGTGTCCGTCCAGCGCTCCATCGTCCGTTCCACGTCTTCGACCAGTCTCATCATGTTCGGCTGCCCCTCGCAGGGAGCAGGACACTCGTCCGATGGGGTGGCCGATCACCGTCACCCGCACACAAGTACGGGCCCGCCCGAACGAGATGGGCGTGTGGGCAGATCGGATGCGTGAGAGCGGTGTGCGGGTGGTAGACGGAGTCCCACCGCTTCGTCACGGCGAGCAAGTCCCGCCGGATCGGAGGTAGCTCACCGGAGGGGCCGAGCCCGTCCGGAAGGGATGTGATGTGCATGTTGGAAGATGGCCCGTCGGTCGTTCATGATGTGTCGCTCGCGGCGGCCGTGGGGCGGCGTGCCCTGCCGATACGGCTGTGCACGGCGTTCACCCGGTCACTGGGTGCGCAGCACGCGACGATGTCCCTGTTCCCCTGCCTCGAACAGTGGCAGTTGCTGTACGCCAGCGACGAATGCGCTCTGCGGGCCGAAGCCGCCCAGTTCGCGCACGCCGACGGGCCCTCGGTCAGTGCCGCGTTGGAGGCACGGACCGTCTTCGTCCCCGAGGTACGCGGCGGCGACGGCGACCGCTCGCACGTGCCGGACTGGTCCGACGATCTGCCCGGGGTGCGACACGTCCTGGCGCTGGCGCTGCACCGCGAGTTCCGGCCGGTCGGGGTGATCTGCCTCTACTTCACCCGGCCCACCCAGCTGCCCGCGGCGCACATCACCGAGGCCGAACGGGCCGCCGATGTCGCACGCGAGGAACTGCTGCGCTGGCGCCCCGCGCACGCGGACCCCGCGGGTCCCCAGCCGGTCTGGGCCACCGACACCCGCGCGGCCCGCTGGGAACGGATCCACCGGGCCGCCGGTTACGTGGCCGAGCGCGAGGACTGCCCCGTCGGTGACGCTCTGGCGTGGCTACAGACGGCCAGCACACGTCGGAAGCAATCCTTGCTCGACACCTGTGACCTGGTCCTACAGCCCGCCGGGGCGCGTCCGGGCGGGCACCGGCGGGCCCCCGCCGTCGCGTCCTGAGGCGGCCCGCCCGGTGGAGCGCCCTACTCGCCGAGCCGCGCGCGCAGCCGGTCCAGGACACGTGTGAGGAGGCGGGAGACCTGCATCTGCGAGACGCCCAGTTCGCGTCCGATCTCGGCCTGCGTCATCTCGTCGACGAACCGCATCGCGAGGAGTGTGCGTTCCCGATCCGAGAGGGCGGCGATCAGGGGCTTGAGGGCCTGAAGGTTCTCGGCCTTCGCCAACTCCGGGTCGTGGCAGCCGATATGGTCGGCCGGCGTGTCGTCGGCGTCGGTCGACCAGTCGAGCGAGGCGGCGGTACAGCCGGCGGAGGCGGTCAGCCCCTCGGCGACCTCGTCCTCCTCCAGGCCGAGGTCGGCGGCGAGTTCCGCGACGGTGGGCGCGTGGCCGTTGACCTGCTCCAGGCGGGTGTTCGCCCGGTCGAGGTGGTGGCTGAGCTCCTGCAACCTGCGGGGAACGTGCACGGCCCACGTGGTGTCGCGGAAGAAGCGCTTGATCTCGCCCATGACGGTGGGCAGGGCGAAGCTGGTGAACTCCACTCCACGGCACAGGTCGAAGCGGTCGATGGCCTTGATCAGACCGATGGTGCCGACCTGCACGACGTCCTCGTAGCTGTCACTCCGAGTCCGCAGCCGCCGGGCGGCGTAGTGCACGAGGTTCAGGTTGAGCTCGACGAGATTGTTCCGTACGTAGGCGTACTCATGGGTGCCCTCCTCGAGTTCACCCAGCCGGGCGAACAGCGACTTGGACAGCTCGCGGATGTCCGCCGCAGTGAGTCCCCCCGTGTCGGACAGTGACGGAAGGCCCGGAGCGTCGGCCGCCGGGGCCGCACCCCCGAGACCGGTGGTATGTCGTTCGGGCGAATCGGGGCGCTCGATCGCTGAACCGGCGGCCTGGGTCATCTTCGTCGCTCCCTCGTGCGGAAGGCACTCCCCCGCCGGGAGTGCGGCGTCCACGGCCCCTACCCACCACCTCCCGTTACACACCTGCAACTTGACGCTCCGTCACACATGTGACGCAGGTCTACGGAAACACTGCGCTGATTGATGTACTGCTGCGCGTACGCGGGAAGGTCCGGGGCAACCGAAGAAATCAGCGTCGTATCCGTACGACTCGCAGGAGGCACGATGTCCACGCAGGCCGGTCGCCTGTCCGTCACCGAGCTGGCGCGGTGCGAGCACTGTGCCGTGCTGCGCGTGAGCGGAGAACTCGACCAGAACTGCGAGCAGTTCTTCCTCCGGGCGATCGGATCCCTTGTGCTGTCCGGGCACCGGCACCTGGTGCTGGACGTCACGGCACTCACGTTCTGCGACTCGCGCGGCCTCAACTGCCTGCTCGCCGCCCGCTGGCTGTTGCAGCGCCGCGAGGGGATGCTCCTGCTGGCCGGGCCCGGACGCCGCCTGTCCGATCTACTCGTCCAGACCGCCAGCAACGAACTGCTGCCGTCCCACTCCACCGTGAGCCAGGCCCTGAAGGTTCTGCCCCGACACCACCGCCCCGTCTGGCCACCGCCCGCCCACGACGGCGAGGGCGCCGCCGAGCCACCAGCAACCTGCACGGCGGACGGCGAAGCGGGGCAGTGACGCGGGTCAATCACCGGGACCTGGGGGGCAGTTGAGCGCAGGGCGAACCAATTACCGTGCCTCGACAGGAAGTTGACCGCACGGCCCACCGGGTCCCGACGGGGTCAGGCCGCGGCGGGCACATCGCAGGGACAGGGGAGGTACGCCAGCCCAAGTTCGCCGTCGACGGCCCGGCTGGTGCGGGTGGCGGCGTCGGCGACCTTCCCCCAGGAGTCGTACTTGGCGTAGAGCTGGTCGGCGGTGGGGCCGAGAGGGTTGCCGTACTTCACCATGTTGCGCGCTTCGAGGACCCGGACCTCCTCCGGTGTCATCCCGGCGCGGGTGATCTCCTTGGCGTCGTTGCGCATGTCGACGAGCCGGCGGGCGATCTCCTCGGGGCTGCGCCCCTCGGCGCGCATCGTGCACCGTACGTGGTCCATGTCGCCGATGAGGTCGAGGTACCTCATACGGATGTCGCGCTGCTCCACCCGCTCGTCGGGCGTGGAGCGGCGAATCTCGCACACCACGGGTTCCGGGCTCGTACACGCGCCGACGGCGGGCGGCTCCTGGGACAGCGGGGCCACGACGGCCGGGCCGCCGCAGGAGCCGGCGCAGTGGGCGGGCGACGCGGCCGACGCGGTGGGAACGGCGACGAGCCCGGCGGACAGGGCGGTCGTCAGCGCGGTGGCGGCGACCAGAGCGGCACGCTGCACGAGCCGCGTGGAGGTGAGGCGCAGAATCATGCCGCCAGTGTTCGTTGCGGGTGCCACCCGGAGCGGGCGGCGCGCCTGCGGGTCACACCTGCGGGCGAGCGAAGGCACTCCCCCCAGCGAACGCCCCCGGCGACGACCTCGGCGTAATCCCGCAGCATCCACGCCGGGCCCCGCCGGCCCCCCAGCAGACCGACTCAGCGCGGCTGCTGAAGCCCCCGCAGCAGCAGATCGATCAACCGACGCGGATCGTAATCGGTGTCGCTCTCGTGACCGATGCAGAGGTTGCCGATGCCGCGCAGGAGCTCGTAGGGCCGCACACCGGACCGGATCTCGCCGGCCTCGACGGCGGCGTCCAGCAGCCGCTCGGCGACGGGCATCAGACGATCGATGAAGTACGAGTGCAGCGCGGCGAAACCACTGTTGCCCGGCTCCAGCGTGTTGGCCAGGCCGTGCTTGGTGACCAGGAAGTCCACGAACAGGTCGACCCACGCACGCAGCGCCTCGAACGGGGACCCCGCCTCGGCCAGCAGCCGCGGGCCCGCCTCCGCGCACTCCTCGACCTGATGACGGAAGACCGCGACCACGAGCTCCGCACGGGTCGGGAAGTGCCGGTAGATCGTGCCCATGCCGACGCCGGCCTCGGCCGCGATCTGCCGCACCGGTGCGTCGACGCCAGAGGTCACGAACACTCGGGCGGCCGCGGCGAGCAGCTTCTCCTGATTGCGCGCCGCGTCGGCCCGCTTGCCGCGGCCGGCTCCCCCGACCTGGCCTTCCGTGGTTTCCACGCTTTCCTCCCGAGGACTGATCGTCACAGCGAACCCTACTGCGCTTGCAGAAACGGAACAGCGCTCCGTAAGCTAAACGGAGCAACGTTCCGGAAAGTGGGCGGCGACCACATCACGGTCGACACACGCCTCACCGCGAGAGGACATGTCTCATGACCACCAAGCAGCGACCCATCGGCTCCGGATTCACGCCCGCGTCGACGGCTGACGACGTCCTCGCCGACGTCGACCTGACCGGCAAGTACGCCGTCGTCACCGGCGGCCACGCCGGCATCGGACGAGAGGTCACCCGCGCGCTCGCCGCCAGGGGCGCCTCTGTCACCGTCGCCGCCCGCGACCCGCAGCACGCGGCGGACGCACTGGCCTCGGCCGGCATCAAAGAGGTGGACACCGGGCGCCTGGACCTGGCCGACCCGGCCTCCGTCACCGCCTTCGCCGACCGGTGGAACGCCACGGGCCGCCCCCTGCACATCCTCGTCAACTGCGCAGGCGTGGCCGCCCCCGCGACCCGCGAAGTCGAAGGGCGCGGCTACGAGCTGCAGTTCGCCGTCAACCACCTGGGCCACTTCCAGCTCACCCTCGACCTGCTGCCCGCCCTGCGCGCCGCCCACGGAGCCCGCGTCATCAACGTGAGCTCCGGCGCCCACCGCATGTCCGGCATCCGCTGGGACGACGTCAACTTCGGGGCGGGCGACTACAGTTCGGGCCTTGCGTACGCTCAGTCGAAGTGCGCCAACGTCCTGTTCGGCGTCGAACTCGACCACCGCCACGCCACCGATGGCATCCGCGCCTACTCCGCCCACCCCGGCGTCGTCGTCGGCACCGCGCTGAACAGTGCGGCGGGCGAGGAGGCCCTGCGCGCCGAGGGGCTGATCGACGAACAGGGCCGACCGATCATCGACCCCGTCCGCGGCAAGAAGACCGCGGCGCAGGGCGCGGCGACGATCGTGTTCGGCGCCGCGCACCCGGCGCTCGCGAACATCGGCGGTGTCTACCTCAAGGACAGCGACATCGCGCCGCTGGACGACGAGGAGCGGCCGTTGACGGCCGACAGCATCCCGGCCGACGCCATGTCCCACTCCCTCGACCCCGCATCCGCGCGGCGGCTGTGGGAGCTGAGCGAGCGGATGCTGAAGGCGTGAACCGGCCGGTCGCGGTCGGGGTGCGCCCGGCCGGGCCCGATCGGGTGAGCCGCCCGGAATAGCCGCCGAGCCCGCCGAGGTTGACCCCCACATGTGGAGCAGCGAGCAACTCGACCTGGACGCCTATCTCACCCGCCTCGGGTACGAGGGCGACCGTGCGCCCACCCTCGAGACACTGGGGGCCCTGCAGCGCGCACATGTGCTGACCCTGCGGTGGGACACGTACGACTCGTTCCTGTACCGCGAGGTGCGGATCGACGTGCCGTCGGTCCAGGACAAGCTGGTGCGCAGGGGCCGGGGCGGCTACTGCTACGAGCACACCGTGCTGTTCGCCGCCGCACTGGAGGCGCTCGGGTTCCGTTTCACCGCCGTCTCCGCGCGCGTGCAGCTCGGGGCGGACTCCAGCACACCCCGCCCGCTGACCCACGCGATGCTGATCGTGGACCTGGACGGCGGGCGGTGGCTGGTCGACATCGGCTTCGGCGCCAGCCCGTTGGAGCCCATCGAGCTGGTCGACGGCGCCCGCAGCGAGGGCGGACCGTGGCCGTACCTGCTGCGCCGGCAGGTCATCACCCACGGTTCGGAGGGCTGGGCGGTGCACCAGCGTGGGGACGGCCCGGAGGGACCGGAGGGCTGGACGGTGCGGCAGGTGTTCACCGAGGACCCGCAGTACCCCATCGACTACGCGGTCGGTAACCACTTCGTGTCCACGCACGAGCGCTCCCCCTTCGTCACCCGCCCGTACATCCAGCGTCTGCGCACGGACCGGTACGACACGCTCGACGCGCTGGCCTGGACGACCCACCGGCCGGGGCAGGATCCGGTGACGGAGACCGTGCCACCGCGCGAGGTGCCCAAGCTGCTCGACGACGTCTTCGACATCCGCATGGACCCCGAGGAGGCCGCTCTCCTGGTGACCCGGCTGACGGAACTCGACGCCAACCGGCCCCCGGCCACGTAATCCCGCCGCCCCACCCGAGAGTTCGGAGCCCGTTCCAGCCATGCTCTTCGACGTCACCCGCGACGTCCTCGCCGACACCTTCGGCGAGGACCGGCTCGCGACGCTGCCCGCCACCGCCTTCCCGCCGTCCGTCGCGGACACCGAGGGCGTACGCCTCCTGCGGACCGTCGGCGTCCCCACCGGGACACTCCTGCCCTACGAGTCCTCCGCGGAGTCCGGCGGACTGTCCCTCGTCCAGGACGTCGCCGACACCGAGGACTTCGAGGACGCTCCGCCGGACGCGGGCAGCTGGCCCGTCATCGGCTGGCTGCTCAACGCACACCTCGCCCTCGACCCCGGTTCCGGCAAGGTGTACGCCGTCGACACGGACGAGGAGACCGTGCAGGAGCTCCACGCCGATGTCTCCTCACTCATCCACGTGACGCTCCATTTCCAGCGCGTACTGGAGGAGTTCACGTTCGGCGACGAGGGCGAGGAGGCCGGGTTCGAGCGCCTGGACCGCGAGGTCGAGCGGATCCGCAAGGAGACGAGCAGTGTCGACCCGCTCCCCTTCCTCCACGACGAGACCCTCTGGTCGGTGATCGGGGACGAGATCGCCATGGGCCAGCGCTTCGCGGACGGCTCACCGGGAGCGCGCTCGCTCTACGGGTGACCTCGGTGCCGAATACGGGTGACGTCAGTGCCGCCTGCGGGTGACGTCGGTGCCGCTCAGCGCGAGAGCGGGGCGTCCGCGCGAGTGTCCTCCGCGTCGGCGTCCTTGGCGCCGCGCACCCACACCGCGCGCTGCGGGAAGGGGAGTTCGATGCCGGCCGCGTCGAGGGCCTCCTTGGCGCGGCGGCGCAGCTCGCGCGTGACGGCCCACTGCTTCAGCGGCGCGGTCTTCACGACGAGCCGCACCACGATGCCGTCGGCCTCGATGGACTGCACACCCCACACCGACGGGTCCTCCAGCAGGACGCCGTTGTAGGCGTGGTCCTCGCGCAGCGACATGCCGGTCTCCTCCAGCACGGCGAAGACCTTCTCCAGGTTGGAGTCGTACGCCACCGACACGTCGAGCACCGCGCGGGCCCACTCCTGGCTGTCGTTGCGGACGCGCATGATCTCGCCGTTGCGGATGTGCCACAGGCCACCGTTGAGGTCGCGGACCTGGGTGAGGCGGAGGCCGACGTGCTCGACCTCGCCGATGGCCTCGCCGAGGTCGACCGAGTCACCGACGCCGTACTGGTCCTCGATCATGATGAGCATTCCGGCCAGATAGTCGGCGACGAGGCTCTGCGCGCCGAAGCCGATCGCCAGACCCACCACTCCGGCGCTGGCGAGCAGCGGGCCGAGCGCGATGCCGATCTGGTCGAGGATCATGGCCAGGCCCATGACGGAGATGACGATGGTCACGATGCTGCTGAGCACCGAGCCGATGGTGCGCGCCCGCTGCTCGCGCCGCTCCTGCGCCCGGGAGGCATCGCGCTGCAGCACGGCGGGACCGCGGGTGGTGCGCCGCGGCTCACTGCCGTGCTCGTTGGCCTGCAAAACCCTGTTCACGGTCCGGGTTATGGCCCGCTGGGCGAGCGCGCGCACCAGCATGGCACCGAGAACGATCAGGAGGATGCGGAGCGGAACGCCGACGAACGTGCCGAGGTTGTCCCGCAGCCACTCGGGGGCGCCGGTCACGGGGTTCTCGCTGCTGAGGGGATACGACGTGAACGCGTCAAGGGATGACACGGGGAAGCTCCGTTCCGTGGCGGGTCAAGTCCGTGGCAGGACAAGGGAGTACGCGGGGAAGTACTCGGCGCCCGAACCTATTGACCCCTCTCCGCCGAGGTCAAAGCGGTGGAGAGGGATGTGTGGAGCCTTCACGTGTCCCGACGGGACCTTCGCATCCTCGTCACCGCGTCATGCCAAAAGCGACAGCAGAAGTGTCATCAGCAGTCCGCAGACACTCACCAGTGTCTGGATGACGGTGTGGGACTTGGTGGCCTGACCGAGTGTCATCCCGAAGGACTCCTTGACCAGCCAGAATCCCGCGTGGTTCACGTAGTTGAGGCCCACGGAACCCGCGCCGATGGCGACGACGAGCAGCGACGTGGCAAGGCTCGACTCCGTGGCGGCCATCGGAGCAAGGACTCCGGTGGCGGCGACGATGCCCACCGTCGCGGAGCCCGTCGAGAACGACAGCAGCAGGGCCAACAGCCAGCCCAGGACGAGTACGTTGAGGTGTGCGCCCGAGGCGGCCGACTCCACCGCCTTGCCGATGCCGGAGTCCTCGAGGACCTGGTTGAACGCGCCGCCGCCCGCGATGATCAGCAGGATGCCGGCCACGGACCGCAGGCTCTCGCCCAGGGAGTCACGGATCGCCTCGCCGCCCACTCCGCTGGGCAGTGCCACGACGAACAGCGCGAAGAGCAGGCCGAAGAACATCGCGACGACCGGCGAGCCGGTCAGGGCGAGGGTGTGCCGCAGCCCCGCGGGCAGCGCGGGCACGAGGTCGGCGACCGTGTTCAGGAGCATCAGGACGACGGGGACCAGGACCGCGGCGACCGCCCAGCCGGTGGGCACGCTGCGGCGCGGCCGGCCGGCCTCCGTGGTGTCGGCCGAGGTGCCGGCGTCGGCATCAGCGGCTCGGTCACCGGTGAACTGGGCGACGAGCGCCCGGTCCGGCCGGACGTCGAGGCGCGGCGCGATCCACCGGCCGTAGACGGGGCCCGCGAGGATGACCGTGGGTATCGCGCACACCAGGCCGACGCCGATGGTCAGACCGAGGTTGGCGTGCAGGCCGTTCACCCCGATCAGCGGTCCCGGGTGCGGCGGCACCATGCCGTGCAGGGTGCACAGGGCGGCGATCGCCGGGGCGGCGAGGGCCACGTACGGGGAGCCCTTGACGTCGTGGTCGTCGCGCAGCCGCCGCGCCACGCTGAAGATCAGCGGCAGCAGCACGATGAGGCCGACCTCGAAGAACATCGGGATGCCGATGACGAACGCCGCACCGGCCATGTACCACGGCAGCGATCTGCGACCGGCCCGGTGGACGATGAGCCGGGCGATGCGGTCGGTGGCTCCGGAGTCGGACAGCAGCCGACCCAGCATCGCTCCGAAGGCGAGGGTCACACCGACGTCGCCGAGGATCGAGCCCGCGCCCGTCTCCAGTGACTCGGCGATCTTCTCCGCGGGTTCACCGGCGGCGACGGCCGCGGCGAGCGAGACCAGCGTCAGGGCCACGAAGGGGTGCAGGCGCAGCCGCGAGTTGATCAGTGCGATCAGCGCGACGATGGACAGGACGAGGATGGCCAGGAGTCCCCAGGTGTGCGTGGTCACCGGCAACCTCCGCGCGTGCTGTCGCGCAGGCCGTCCCTGGCCTCTGCGGTGGGTGGCGTCATGGGGAAACTCCTGGTCAAAGCGGCTCGGGCAGGAAGGATCAGCAACGGATCGGCGAACGCACACGGGGTCGGCCGGGGGATGATCCGGGTGAACGTATCCCGCTGCGATCCGCGCCGAACAGGTTGCGCGCGCAAGCCGCGAAACCCGCCTTGTGCGGGTTGTGCTCATTGAGTGCACGTCCGGGACGGGGCCCCTGAAGGTCCCGCGAGAGGCGGCGGATACCGTCGCGACGTGAGGTTCTCCAGGTCCAAGCGGTGGCGCAGTCGACGCCTGCGGCTGCGTACCCAGGTACTGCTGCTGCAGAGCGCAGTCGTCGCGCTCGCCCTCACCGCCGCCTTCGGGGCCTTCGCATACGTCAACGATCGCCATGTCGAGCGCGAGTACCAGCTGCGGGCGCTGGGCGTGGCCCGCACCGTCGCCGCGAACCCGGTCGTCCGTGCGCAGGCGGCCCGCTACTCCGTGTCCGGCGACGGACACCGCAGGGCCCGCGCGGAGAAGGAGATCGACGCCCTCGCCGAAGGACCGGTGCAGGCGCTGGCGCAGGCCGCCCGGGCCCGTACCGGATCGCTGTTCGTGGTGGTCACGGACGACCGCGGCGTCCGCCTCGCCCACCCGCAGAAGAGCCAGCTCGGACGCATGGTGAGCACCGACCCGTCACGTGCGCTCGCCGGGCACGAGGTGCTCGACCACGACCACGCGCACCTCGGCGAGGAGATCGTGGCGAAGGTCCCCGTCTACGCCCCGCACAGCCGTCGTGTGGTGGGCGAGGCCAACGCGGGGGTCGCCGCGAGCCACGTGCACGACCAGGTCGTCCGCGTACTCATTGTCGGTCTGGCCTGCCTGGCGGTGGCACTGCTCGTGGGTGTGATGGCCTCCGCCGCGCTCGCCCGGCGGTGGCGACGGCTCACCCTCGGCCTGGAGCCGGAGGAACTGGTGGGTCTCGTGCAGGAGCAGGAGGCGGTGCTGCACGGCATCGGCGACGGTGTGCTCGCGCTCGACGCGCGGGAGCGGGTGACGGTCGTCAACGACGAGGCGCGGCGGCTGCTCGCGGTGGACGGACCGGTGGGCGCCCCGGTGTCCGAATGGGGCCTCAACCCACGGGTGTTGGCGGTGGCCCGCGCGGCCCGGCCGGACGGCGGGGGCGGTGAACCGGTGGTGACCACGGCGGGCGAACGGGTCCTCGTGGTGTCGGCCCGGCGGGTGCGCAGGGCCGACCGGGACCTGGGCACGCTCGTCACCGTCAAGGACCGTACGGACGTCGAGTCGCTGACGCGGCAGCTGGACGCGGTGCAGGCGATGGGTATGGCACTGCGCGCCCAGCGCCACGAGTTCAGCAACCGGCTGCACGTGGTGGCAGGCCTGGTCCACGGCGGCCATCTGACACAGGCGGCCCGCTACCTGGAGGAACTCCTCGGCACGGGCTCGACGTCGGTCTCCCTGCCCGGCCTGGACGCGGTGGACGACGCGTACCTGCGCACCTTCCTGCGCGCGAAGGCGGCCCAGGCACGCGAGAACGGCGTGGAGCTGACCCTCGGCGAGGGCACCTGGATCGACTCCCCCGTCACCGAACCGGTCGATGTCACCACCGTCCTCGGCAACCTGCTCGACAACGCCGTGCACGCCGCGGGGGAGGGCAGCCGCACATCACGACGGATGGAAGTGGAACTGATGACGCACGGCACGACGCTCGTGATCACCGTGGCGGACAGCGGCGACGGTGTCCCGTTGGCCCACGCCGAGGACATCTTCGAGGAGGGTGTCTCGTCCAAGGAGGACACCTCGACGCCCGGCGGCCGGGGCGTCGGGCTTGCGCTGGTGCGGCAGATCGCACGGAGCCGTGGCGGAGAGGTCGAGCTTGTGACACCGGGCGGCCCGGGCAACGACGAGGATCCCGGCGGCGCCGTGTTCGTGGCACGGCTGCCGGGCGTACTGGAGGAGGCACGGTGAGCGAGAGGACCACGCTGTCGGTGCTGGTGGTGGACGACGACTTCCACGTGGCAGGCCTGCACGCCTCCCACGTGGCGCAGGCCCCCGGATTCACGGTGGTGGCCACCGCGCAGTCGGCCCAGCAGGCGCGCGAGATCGTACGGGAGCGGCAGGTCGACCTGGCCCTGGTGGACGTGTACCTCCCGGACGGCTCCGGCGTGGACCTGGTCCGCGAACTACCCTGCGACTGCTTCGTGTTGAGCGCGGCGACGGAGGGACAAACTGTCCGGGCAGCACTGTCGGCCGGCGCGCTCACCTACCTGGCGAAGCCGTTCCCTCCGCAGCGCCTGATCGACCGCCTTCGCGGCTACGCCCGCTACCGCCGCACATTGGACTCCCCGCACGTCGACCAGGACACGATCGACGAAGCGGTGGCCACGCTCTTCGCTCCCCCACCGCGCCGCGACCGCCCCACCGGCGCACACGCCGCCACCCGCCAACTGGTACTCACCACCGTCCGGGGGGCCGACGCCGCCCTGTCCGCCGCGGAGGTGGGCCACTCCATCGGCATCTCCCGCGCCACGGCCCAACGCCACCTCGCGGGCCTGTGCACGGACGGCCTGCTGCGCATGCGACTGCGGTACGGGGCCACGGGGCGCCCCGAGCAGGAGTACCGACCGGCGGGTTGAGGGTCCTCGGCAGCGGTTACGTGGCCCGGGGCAGGACCCCGCCCCCGTCAGCACCGACCACGCCCAGCAGGGCCAACGTCTCGGCGTCCCGGGATCCGGGTGGCGCGCTGTACAGCACGAGGCGCTGGTCGCGGTCGGTGAGTGCGAGGGCGTCGCAGTCGACGGTGACCTCTCCGACGACCGGGTGGTGGAACGTCTTGGTGAGGGTCGGCGCCGCGTGCACGTCGCGCAGCTCCCACAGCCGGGCGAACTCGCGGCTCTCGTCGCGCAGTTCGGCGACGAGACCGGCGACCGCGGGATCCTCCGGGTAGCGGGCGAGGGCGGCCCGCAGCTCCATGACGACGTGCTGACGGAACTCGGCGGCATCGGAGATCCCGTAGAGCGGCGCCTGCGGACGCTGCGGCCCGAGAAAGGCACGGCGCGCCAAGTTGCGCTCATCGGGGGCCAGTTCGGCGTAGTCCTCCATGAGCGCGGCCGTCAGGTCGTTCCACGCAAGCACCTCGAACACGGCGGATGTCACGAACGCGGCCGTCTGCGGCAGCCGCGCGAGGAGCGCGAGGATGCTCGGGCGAACGTCGCGCCGGTGCAGCCCGCTGCGATTCGGTGCGGTGCCCGCGAGGACATGGAGGTGGTCGGCCTCGGCGTCGGTGAGCCGCAGCGCTCCCGCGATCCCGGCGAGCACCTCACCGGACGGCCGCGGCGCCCGCCCCTGCTCGAGCCGGACGTAGTACTCCGTGGAAATGTGCGCGAGGACCGCCACTTCCTCGCGGCGAAGCCCCGGTGTCCGGCGTCGCGCCCCAAAGGGCAGGCCGACGTCCTGCGGCTTGAGGCGCTCACGGCGGCTGCGGAGGAACGAACCCAGTTCCTGCTTGTCCATGCCCCCAGTGTGCCCGCCCCGCGGCCGCACATCCTGGTACCGGTTGTGCCTGTATCGGACCCGCGGACCGCGCCGACACTCCCCTCATGACGAACCACATGACAAACCACATGACGAACCGCATGACGCACCCGCCCATCGGCCTGCTCGCCGGCAAGGTCGTGTTCATCACCGGCGCCAGCCGCGGCATCGGGGCGGCCGCCGCCCGCCTCTTCGCCCAGGAAGGCGCCGCCGTGGTGCTCGCCTCGCGCGGCACCGAAGCGCTCCAGCGCATCGTCACCGAGATCCGCGCCGACGGCGGCGTGGCCGACGCCGTCCCGCTGGACCTGGCCGACCGGGACAGCATCCGCGCGGCGGTCGACCACGTGGAGGACGTGCACGGCCGGCTCGACGGCGCGTTCAACAACGGCGCGGCGATCCAGCAACCCGGACCGCTCCACACCACCAGCGACGAGGACATCGACGAGCAGTTCGCCGTCAACTTCCGCGCGCACTGGACCGCCATGACCGCGGAGGCCGCACTCATGCGACGCGGCGGGGGCGGGTCGATCGTCAATACGTCGAGCATCGGCAGCCGCCGCGCGAACCCCGCCCTGCCCGCCTACGGCGCCATGAAGCGCGCGCTCAACAGCATCACCGAGACCGCCGCGGTCAGTTGGGCCCCGGACGGGATCCGGGTGAACGGCCTCACTCCCGGCGGCACGGCCACCGAGATGATCGACGCATGGGAGGCCGCGACCCCCGGCATCGTCGAGCAGGTGAAGTCGGCGATCCCCCTCGGCCGGATGGCCGAACCCCGCGAGGTCGCCGAGGCGGCGGCGTGGCTCCTCAGCGACCGGGCGTCGATGGTGACCGGGGCGGTGGTGCCGGTGGACGGCGGGGCGGGGGCCTGAATCGACCGGGCGGGCGGATGCGATGTTCCGCTCCCCCGGCATCCACGCGGTGGATGAGCGGCATCCGAAGTCGCGATGACCCGGAGGATTCCCAACCGGGCCTGTCACCAGCACAGTTGCGCATACGTCACCGGCCGACGTGCCCGTGACGCACTCCAGGCACCGGCATGTCACCCCTCCGAGAGGACCCCGTCATGGCCCCTTCCAGGACCACGGCGCTGCGGCGCGCCCTTGGCATCGCCCCGCTGCACGGGCTGCGTTCCGCCGGCCCGTGCGTGACACGGGTCGCCTGCGGGGCCGTCATGGCCGTGCACGGCGTGGACAAGCTGGTGCACGGTCCCGACGGCTTCGGTGCCTTCCTCGCAAGCCTGGACGTCCCCGCGCCCTCGGCCGTCGGCTGGGCCGTGGCTCTCGGTGAGTCGCTCGGCGGACTGTTCCTCGTGGTGGGGCTGCTGTCCCGGCTCACGGCGCTGCTGCTGTCGGTCCACCTGTGTGTCGCACTGGCCCTGGTCAATACGGACACGGGATTCATCACGCCGCAGCAGGGCGCCGCGAGTGGCGCGGGCGCGGAGTTTCCGCTGGTGCTCATCGCCGGCTTCCTCGCCGTCGCACTCTCGGGTCCGGGCCCGGTGGCGCTCGACCGGGTCCTCGGCATCGAGGGCGTGCCGACGGCTGGGCCGTCCGGCGCCGGGCGCCGCGTCGTGTCCACGGGCCCGTCGGCGGTCCGTGTGTCGCTCGTCAGCGGGCTGATCGGGGGTGTCATCGGCGCGGTGATGAGCGCGGTGGCCAACTACCTGGTCGTCGGCATGCCTTTGAACGCCGCCGCCAACGCGGCCAACCACGCCGTGTCCGGGCTGATCAGCGGTTTCCTCGCCGGCTTCCTCGGACTGTGGACGCATCTGCGCAAGACCGGTCGGGGGCTCGCTGCCGCGAGCGGGGAGCCGGGCGACCGTCCGGACGCGGCCCTGGCGGCGCCACCCATGTCCCCCGCATCGCCCGTCTCCCCCGGGTCCGACGCCTGACGCCTGCCGCCCGAGATCCCGAGCACACCCGACACCCCGAGCACACCCGCTCGGGTCCAAGGAGGTCCACCGCACGTGTGCCATCTGCTCGACCACGCCCTCTCCCACAGCGCCCCGGCGCCCCGCACCGACCGGCGCCGCTTCCTTCAGGCGTTGGGCGCGACCTCCGCCACCGGCGGCCTGCTCGCCCTCGGATCCGGGTCCGCCGCCGCACGCTCCCAGGCCACCGGACGCACCGCGAGCCGCCATCGCACCCGTCTGGTTCTGCTCGGCACGGCCGGCGGCCCGGCCTGGGCGGACGGCGCGCGATGCGGTGTCTCCAGCGCGGTCGTGTACGAAGACCGGGTGTACATCGTCGACTTGGGACAAGGGGCGCTGCACCGGCTGGTGCAGAGCGGGCTCGGTCCTGACGACCACCTCGGCTCGTCGCTCACGCGGGTACGAGGTGTCTTCCTGACCCACCTGCACAGTGACCACGTCGCCGACTGGCCGTCCCTCTACGCGACAGGCCCCTCGAACATCGTGGGCCGGACCCTGCCGCCCATCGAGGTGTTCGGCCCCGGCGACCGCGGCACGCTGCCCAGCGTGTTCCCTCCCGACCGGCAGGCACCGCCCGTCGTGAACCCGGACCGCCCGACGCCCGGTATCTCCGCGATGACCGGCTACCTGAGCCAGGCGTTCGCCGCCGACTTCAACGGGCGCGCCCGCGAGTCCAACTTCACCATGCCGGACGACCTGTTCACCGTGCACGACATCGACCTGGGCGACGTATGGGACATCGACCCGGCCGGAAGGCCGCCGCGGCTCGATGAGCCACTGTCCGTCTGGGAGGACGGCGACGTCCGTGTCACGGCGACCCTCGTCGACCACCGGCCGATGGCGCCCACCTTCGCGTACCGCTTCGACACCCCCGACGGCTCCGTCGTCTTCTCCGGTGACACCTGCGTCAGCGACAACCTGATCCGTCTGGCGCGGGACGCCGACTATCTGGTGCACGAGGTGATCGACCCCCGCTTCGTCGACGAACTGGTCACTGCGGTCCCCGAGGCCATCCGTGAGCCCCTGCGCGAGCACCTCCTCACGAGCCACACCACGATCGAGCAGGTCGGACGGGACGTCGCGGAGCCGGCGGGCGCCCGCAACCTGGTGCTCAACCACCTGGTCCCCGCGACGAATCCGGCCCGCCGTTGGAAGGCGGCGCAGAAGGGCTACTCGGGCAGGCTGATCGTCGGCGAGGACCTGCTCCACCTGGGGGTGGGCTGATCCCCGGCGACGATGCCGTCGGCACGGCCCCTCTGCGGCAGGCCGCTCAGGACGCCTCTACCGGAAGGAGCCGCACGCGGCGTTCGGCGATTTTCTCGACTGCCGCGCGGGTGTAGGCCAGCGGGAAGTAGTCGCCGTCGAGCCAGGGTTCGGCGAGGTCGCGGTAGTGCGGGTCGTCCGGGGCGCCGGACTGGCCGGGGGTGTTCACCGCCACCGACGAGTCCCAGTCGCCCACGTCCAGGACCACCCGGAACGAAGGACCGCTGGTGTGCAGGAAGTCGCTGGTGCGGTAGGTCGCCGCGTTGACCGTGTCGGGGGATCCGCCGCTCGGCATCGGGCCGACGTCGAAGCGGGCGCGGTCGGTGTCGCTGAGCGCCGCCGATGCCGGGTGCTGGAAGAGGCTGTGGTGCAGTGCGCCCCACTGCCACTTCCGCTCGTCGTCGCCGAGCAGCTTGCGCACCTCGGCGTAGGCCGAACCCAGTGTGTCGAGCAGCAGCCGGTCGCGGGCCGCCTCGTCCTTCAGCCACCGTCCCGGCTTCTCCAACTCGCCGAGCAGGACGAGGGTGTCGGCGTCCTCGATCAGCTCGGCGGCCTTCGGTACCGCGGCCCGTACAAAACCGGGCCCCAGGTGCCTGGACAGCCACACCTCGAACAGGGCCGCCGGCCCCGAGTCGGCCGATTCGACGGCATTCCAGGTGCGCAGCAGTCGCAGGGCCCGGCGGCGGTCGGGTTCGCTGCTTTGCAGGCGGGCCAGCAGGGCGGCCAACCTGCGGGCGGGTATGGACAGTTGGTCGTGCTGGAGTGCTTGCGAGTCGGCGAGGGTGTGGTTGTGCTGCTTCGAGAGGACTTCGACGATCCGCTGGTGGCGGAAGGGGTTGGTCCACTCGTAGCCGAGTCCCATGTCCTGGTACGCGGGCGGCAGGTTGAACTGGTTGGCGGTGGCGATGAACCCGGCAGCCGGGTTGAGGGTCCGCGGCAGGTCGTCCCCCGAGTAGAAACCGTCCCACTCGCAGCGGCCGTCGCCGGGCACCGGCAGCAGCCCGTCGTACCCGACCCGCTTGGGTGCGAGGCCGCCGGGCACCCAGCCAATGTTGCCCTCGACGTCGGCGTAGACCTGGTTCTCCGTCGGGGCGCCCCAGTTGCGCATGGCCTCGGTGAACTCGCGGTAGTTGCGCGCCCGCATGTAGGCGACGCTGCCGAAGTACGGTGACGTGCCCGCTTCCAGCCACGCGGTGCGCACCGCGTAGGCGAGGTTGTGCTCCTCGTCGACGTGGATCACGGGTCCGTGCCGGGTGAAGGTCAGCTCGGCGGGGTGGTCGTCCTGGCCCGCGACGGGGATCCGCTCGTGCAGCACCTTCATCGGCTCCCAGCCGTCCTGGTACCGGTAACGGCTGTGGTCGTCCGGGTCCAACTCGTAGACGTACAGGTCCTCCTGGTCCATCGAGAAGATGGTCAGGCCGAAGGCGACGGTGCCGTTGTGCCCGATGGAGATGCCCGGGAGGGCCGGCTCCCCCGCGCCGATGACGTCGAGTCCGGGCGCGCTGAGGTGTGCGAGGTAGCGCAGCGAGGGCGCCGAGTAGGAGCGGTGCGGGTCATTGGCGAGGATCGGCCGCCCGGTGGCGGTGCGCTGCCCGCCGATCACCCAGTTGTTGGAGCCCTCGGTGGTCGCGTCGCGCACGACCGCGCTTGGTACCGCACCTTCGCTGAACTCGACTTCCTGGGTGGCCAGTTCGAAGACCTTGAGCACGTCGTCGGGGAGCACGCACGGGTCGAAGCCGTCGGGCACGCTCGCCTTGTGGTCCGGCTGCAACCCCTGACGCACCAGGTCGGCGTCCACCCCGGCGGCGCAGGCGACCTGGGCGCGCTTGACCTCGCTGGTCAGGTTGCGGGTCAGTCCGTGGCTGCGGATGCGGACCACGTCCTCGGGGTCCCAGCGTGCCGGCCGGTAGCCGAGGAGGCCGAACTCCTCGGGGAGTTGCTCGGGGTGGGCGTCCAGCCAGTCCACGTAGGCGTTGATCCCGGCGGTGAACTGCGTCGCGATGCGCTGCGCGTCCTCGGCGTAGCGCGCCCACTCGACGTCCATGTCGCCGCGGTACAGGAACAGGCGGGTGGCCCGGTCCTGCGCCACGTAGTCGGCCCCCAGTACATCGGCGAGCCGGCCGAGTCCGCGCCTGCGCCACAGGTCGATCTGGAAGAGGCGCTCGCGGGCGGCGTTGAAGCCCTGCGCGAGGAACACGTCGTGCTCGTTGTCGGCGTAGATGTGCGGCACGCCGTAGCGGTCCTCGATCAGCTCGACCGGCGCCCGCAGGCCCGGTACCCGGTAGTCGCGCGGCCCGGCCGCCGCCGCGCCCGCCGGTGCTGCGCCCACGACATCGGCCATCACACCGACTCCGGACACTCCGACTGCCGTTGCCGCCAGTACCTGCCGTCTGGAAAACCGCCCCTGCCCGGCATTCGCCACAACAACCTCCTCGTCGGTCAACAGATCCCTGACACGAACGGCTCGAGGTTAGGAGGAAGCGGAACGCAGGACGAGGGGCGCGTCGTTTCGTTCATATTGACCGCGGGCGGCCGCCGGGACCGCCGGAGCTACTGACGCCGCGTTCAGTCCAGCGGCTCGTGGTTCACCCAGGCGACCTTGTACGGGTACCGGGCCTGCCAGCGGTGGATGAGCTCCCCGACGCCGGGGGCGGCGAACGCGGCACCGAGGGCTTCCATGTCGGCGACGCCGAACTGTACGACCGCCGTGGCGATCATCGCGGGGATGGCCTCCTCGCCGGGAACCGGAATGTGCCGACGGGTGGCGGACGTCTGGAGGTGACCGGAGTCCACCATGACCTTCTCGATGTCCTGAAGGAATTGGTCGAGGTCGGTGTCGGGGAGGGGGCTGTCGAAGGATACGAGCATCGTGTGGTGAATCATGCAGCCATCGAAACAGGAGGTGGGGCGCCCCGTCCAAGATCCGCTCGGCCTCGAACGATAACCTGGAGGCATGGCTGAACTGGAGACACGGGAGATCGAGTACGTCGTCGCGGTCGCCGAGGAGCTGCACTTCGGCCGCGCCGCCCAGCGTCTGGCGATCGCGCAGCCGGCCCTGTCGAAGGCGGTCCAGCGCGTGGAGAGGCGGCTCGGCGTCACGCTCTTCGTCCGCTCCAGCCGCCAGGTCGCGCTGACACCGGCGGGCGAGGCCCTGCTGCGGGACGGCCGGTACGCGCTGGACGCGGTGGCCGCCGCCGCGGAGCGGGCCCGTCGGGCCGCGGACGCGGGGACGCGGCTGCGGCTCGTCCTCAAGCCGGGCGGCGACGCCGATCTGCTGTCGTCGATCCTCGCCGCGTACGCCGAGGCATCCGATGCGCGCCGGGTCGAGATCGTGTTCAGCGGACCCGCCGACCGCGCGGAACAACTGCGGGACGGACGGGCCGACGTGGGCCTGCTGTACGTACCGTTCGACGATCTGGAGGGTCTGGACCACGAGACGCTCCGCATCGAGGAGCGCGTCGCCGTCCTCCCCGCGGACCACCGGCTGGCCGCCCGCGAGGCGGTGCGGCTCGCCGATCTGAAGGACGAGCCGATGCCGCGCTGGAAGGGAGTACCCGGGATCGGGGGCGACGGTGGGGCCGGCCCCGAGGTGCACGACGTCGCGGAGTTGATCCCCTTGGTCGCGGTGGGCCGGACCGTGGCCGTCCTGCCCCGCTCCCTCGTCCACCCGGTCCCGCCGGGCGTGGTCTGCGTACCCGTCACGGACGCCCCCGAGAGCCGCCTGGTGCTCGCGTGGCCGACTCAGGCGGCGCATCCGCTCCTACGGGCCTTTGTGACGGCGGCGGTCGGGGTGGCCGAGGCACGCGCGTAACGGCAGATGGTGTAGAAGTTCCTTCGGGGTCCTGGCGCGCCCTGACGCCATACGGCAGGCACCAGGTCCCTCAAAGATGTTCCGCAGAGAGGTGCAAGTGACAGCAGACGATTCGTTCGGGCGTCTCGATGACGACGACTACCCCGCCTACACCATGGGCCGGGCCGCCGAAATGCTCGGGACCACCCAGGGTTTCCTCCGTGCCATCGGCGAAGCCCGCCTCATTACCCCGCTCCGCTCAGAAGGCGGTCACCGCCGCTTCTCCCGCTACCAGTTGCGCATCGCCGCGCGCGCCCGGGAACTCGTCGACCAGGGGACGCCCGTCGAGGCCGCCTGCCGCATCATCGTTCTCGAAGACCAACTAGAAGAAGCGCAGCGCATCAACGCCGAATACCGCCGCACCGCCGGATCGGAGGGTTCCGCCACCGCGGCCGAGGAAAGCTGAGAGTGCGACGCTCACATGGGGGCCCGATCGGCGTGCCGTTCGGGCCCCACTGCATGTCACATGTCGTCGGTTCGGAAAGGCGTGTTGGTGCCGAGCATCGCGGAGGCCCGCTCGATCGGGTCGAGGCTGGGCTCGGGTGCCGGCTCGGGGGCGGTGTGGCAGGTGAAACCGAGCTTGGTCATGGCCCGGAGGACTTCGGCGGCGGTGAAGTCACGCCGGTCCTGGCGGGTGATGACCTGCCCGACCTGCTTGGCGGGGTACTGGCGGCGGCCGATGGTCACGGTTTCGCCGGTGCTCGGTTCGGGTTTGATGCCCTTCATCGATTCCAGTACTCCGTTCTTGGTGAGATCGAACGGGAAGCGGGCGATGACGCAGCGCATGGGTCCTCACAAGGAGTAGGGAAGAACGATCCGGCCGGAGGGGCAACGGTTCAGTGGGAAAGGGCGAAGGCTACCGAGGCTGTGATCGGCGCGTGGACGCCGACGATGTGGACGCCGAGGATGTCGCGCAGGCAGATGCGGTCCGTGTAGGCGGAACTGTCGCGGGCGGCGGCGAGTTCGGCCCGGGTGACGACGCCGATGCCCTGGTCGTCCCGATCGCAGACGACCAGCCGACCCGTGTGCGCGGCGTCCATCACGGACAGCGCCACCTCGACACTCATGTCGTCACACACCCGCGGTCCGGCCGGGTCCACCACGTCGGCCACCTTCCGGCGCGCGGGGCGGGCGATCGCCGGACGGGGCTGCATCTGAACCAGTGTCAAAAGGTGCCTCCTGCAGAGATGGGTCGACTTCCTGATCACGATGGTGCTGCGCCGCCTAGGCCGCCGGATCGACGGCGGCCTTGCGTACGGGGCCGCGCCGAGCCGAGGAAGCGCCGCGGCGGCCCCGGGAGGACGAACCGCGCTTGGGGCGGTCGGCCGCCGGTGCGGCGATGACGACCGGAATGCCGGACGGGGCCTGGGCGCCGGTGATCCGCTGCAAGGCCTCATCGCCCGAGCGTACCGGGGTGGTCTGCGGACGGATACCCGCATCCGACATGAGGCGGACCATGGCCCGCCGCTGGTCCGGGGTGACGAGGGTGACGACGCTGCCGGACTCGCCGGCGCGGGCGGTGCGGCCGCCGCGGTGCAGGTAGTCCTTGTGGTCGGTCGGCGGGTCGACGTTGACGACGAGGTCCAGGTTGTCGACGTGGATGCCGCGCGCCGCGACGTTGGTCGCGACCAGCACGCTGACGTGCCCCGTCTTGAACTGCGTCAGCGTACGGGTGCGCTGCGGCTGGGACTTGCCGCCGTGCAGCGCGGCGGCCCGCACCCCGCTCCTGAGCAGGTCCTTGGTGAGCCGGTCGACGGCGTGCTTGGTGTCGAGGAACATGATCACGCGGCCGTCGCGGGCGGCGATCTCCGTGGTGGCGGCGTGCTTGTCGGCGCCGTGCACGTGCAGGACGTGGTGCTCCATCGTCGTGACCGCACCGGCCGACGGGTCGACGGAGTGCACGACCGGGTCACTCAGGTAGCGACGCACCAGCAGGTCGACGTTGCGGTCCAGGGTGGCGGAGAACAGCATCCGCTGCCCCTCCGGGCGCACTTGGTCGAGCAGCGCGGTGACCTGCGGCATGAATCCCATGTCGGCCATCTGGTCGGCCTCGTCGAGCACCGTGATGGCAACCGCGTCCAGCCCGCAGGCGTCACGGTCGATGAGGTCCTTGAGCCGGCCCGGGGTCGCGACGACGATCTCGACCCCGCCGCGCAGCGCGCTCGCCTGCTTGCCGATCGACATCCCGCCCACGACCGTGGCCATCCGCAGCCTGAGGGAGCGGGCGTACGGCGTGAGGGCGTCCGTCACCTGCTGTGCCAGCTCGCGCGTCGGTACGAGGATCAGTCCCAGCGGCCGGCGGGGTTCGGCACGCTGTCCGGCGGTGCGGGCGAGCAGCGCGAGGCCGAAGGCGAGGGTCTTGCCGGAGCCGGTGCGCCCACGGCCCAGAACGTCGCGGCCGACCAGGGAGTTCGGCAGCGTCGCGCCCTGGATCGGGAACGGCACGCTCACGCCCTGCCTGCCGAGTTCGGCCAGCAGCTGCTCGGGCATGCCGAGTTCGGCGAAGCCGTCGACGGCGGGCAGCGCGGCGGTGATCGTCTTGGGGAGCGCGAACTCGCCCTGCACCGCGGCGGGTCGGCGGCCGTGCCCACCCGAGCGGGACTGCCCGCCGGAGCGGCCCTGGCCACCGGAGCGGCCCTGTCCACCGGAAGTACGCGGCGCCGGCGAGCCGAAGCGGCTGCCGTCCTTTCCGGCGAAGGCGTTGTCACGACGGTTACGGGTGGAACGGTTGTTTGTACGTGTGCGGTTCATGCGGAACCTTCCTCGATGCGGTGCATATCAAGGAATCCCCGCAGCAATGAGCGGCATGGAGAATTACAAGTATGGACCGATGGTAAAAACAAGCAGCCGACCGGCGGAAATCCACGCGTACACAGTGGAACCGGGGCGCGGACGCATACAGCTGGGGCCCGCACCCCGAAGGATGCGGGCCCCAGCTGCAAAATGCGCGTCAGTGTCAGGCCGGAACGATGTTCTCGGCCGTCGGGCCCTTCTGGCCCTGCGCGATGTCGAAGGAAACCTTCTGGCCCTCGAGCAGCTCACGGAAGCCCTGGGCGGCAATGTTCGAGTAGTGGGCGAAGACGTCAGCGCCGCCGCCGTCCTGCTCGATGAAGCCGAAGCCCTTTTCCGAGTTGAACCACTTCACGGTTCCAGTGGCCATGTCATATCTCCTTGGGGCAGTACATCGGAATCCGCACTGTGCGAAAACCGTGTCGCCGCGATGATTACCCCGCCCGGAAAATGACCGGAAATACAAGAGCGCTCCGACCTGCATGAGCAGGTCCGGGGCACTTGAAGCTTTGGGAACCACAACTGCAACTTGAACCGAGACTAGCACGCGAAAACAGCCTGCACCCACCACGGAATTCGACTTTTCCCGCCCCGGCAGAAACTCTCACCACATGATCCGCAAAACCCTCATCGCGCGGTCGTAGATATTGGGTCACCCGTAGTGCAGGGTCCTGCATCCTCCGGTGGCGCGCTCACGCCTGGACAGCCGGCTTGAGGACCTCCTCGCACCAGGTCCGGAAGGTCGTCGGGCTCGCCGTACGGTCGGTGCGCGGCACGCCGGTGTCGAGGCCTGTGTCCTTGGCCGTCATCATGGCGACGAAGCCCTCCACGACCGCGTCCCCGGCGCCGTGGCCGGTGAGTGCGGCGCGGAAGTCGTCGAGCGGCTGCCTCTCGTAGCGGACGGGCCGGGCGAGCACCTCGGACATGATGCGGGCCATGTCGCTCGGCGACAGGTCCTCCGGGCCCAGCACCGGAACCTCGCCCGTCCCCGACCAGGAGCGGTCGAGCAGCAGGCCGGCGGCGGCCGCGGCGATGTCCCGGGTGGCGGCCAGCGGGGCGGCGCGATCGCCGTCGACGATGTCGGTGAACACGCCGGTGTCGCGGATCGGGGCCACCTGCCGCAGCAGGTTCTCCATGAAGGACGGGTTCGCGAGCGCCCGGTAGGCCACGCCCGTGCCGGCGATGAGATCGTCCATGGCCAGCGACGCCGTCACGTGTCCGGCGCGCCCGGCGACGGGAGTGCCGCGGCCGAGCGCCGAGACGCCGACGACACGCCCGACGCCGTGCGCCGCGAACGCCTTGGCCGCGGCGCGGGTGAACCCGGAGTAGACGGCGTCCAGGCTGGGCGCCCGCGGGCCCGAGGACGGGACCACCCAGAAGACGGCGTCCGCGCCGTCGAAGGCCCGGTCGACGACGTCGGCGTCGCCGTGCGAGCCGGGGACGACGTCGACGCGGGCCCGTACCTCCTCGGGGAGTTTCGCGGGGTCGCGCACGATGACGCGCAGCTCCTCGCCGCGCTCGGGGGCCTCGTTCAGCAGCGCATCGAGGACCTGGCTGCCGATATTTCCGGTGGGAGTCGTGAGCACGATCATGTCTCGAGTCTCGGACCCGTTCCCGGGAGCGTCCAATACCCTTCCCGGCAATCAATACCCTGGAGGTATGGATCTCGATCTGCGCAAGCTCCGCTACTTCGTCGCGGTGGCCGAGCACCGCCACTTCGGCCGGGCGGCGCAACAGCTCTACATCGCCCAGCCGGTGCTCAGCCGCCAAATCAGGGCCTTCGAGCAGGAGTTGGAGTGCACCCTGCTCGCACGGACGACCCGCAGCGTCGAGCTGACCGCCGCCGGGCAGCAGCTGTACGCGGAGGCGCAAGGGATTCTCGCGTCCGTCGCGGCGGGAGTGCAGCGCGTTCGCGACGCGGATCGTGGCGTCCAGCGCCTCGTCGTCGCGTTCTCTCCCGGCCTGCATGTGGCGGATGCCATCCGGGAGTTCGCCTCGCGCCACCCGGACGTGGAGACGGACCTCGTACCGGCACGCTGGTGGGAGCAGGACGCGCCAATCCGGGACGGGCGGGCCCAAGTCGGTTACCTGCGACGCCCGTTCGAGGATGCGGGCCTGCACGTCATTCCCATCGGCCGGGAGCCCAGGGTCGCCTGCCTGCCGACGACACACCCCCTGGCGGACCGCGCCGAGCTCACCTCCGCGGATCTGGACGGTGAGCGGGTGCTCGACGCCCCGACGCGGCGGACGTCGTCCCTTGAAGAGAAGTTCGAACTCATCGCCTCCGGTCACGGCATCGCCCTCGTCCCCTTGAGCGTCGCCCGCTCCTACTCACGCCCCGACCTCACCCACATCCCCCTCACGGACGCCCCGCCGATCGACACGTGCCTGGTGGCCCCCGAGGGGCGACGGGACAAACTGCTGCGCGGTTTCCTGGAGATCGCCACCGCTGTGCTGCGGCAGGCCTGAGCGGTACGCAGGACAGGGAAAGCCTTGGTCAGCCGCGCCAGGCGCGTGGTAGACCGGAGCATCCACCGCGACCGATCCGGAGATCTACATGCGCCGCCTCGCCGTCTTCCTCGCCTCGTCCAGCGGGGTCGACCCGGCCCACACCGAACTGGCCGTCCACGTAGGGGCGGAGCTCGCCCGGCGTGGCATCGGCCTTGTCTACGGCGGTGGCCGCCGAGGCCTGATGGGTGCGATCGCGGACAGCACGCTGAAGGCAGGCGGTGAGGTCATCGGTGTCATGCCGCGCAGCATGGTCGAGCGGGAGTGGGCGCACGAGGGCGTGACCCAACTGCTCATGTGCGACTCGATGCACGAGCGCAAGGCCATCATGGCCGACCATGCGGACGCCTTCGTCGCCCTGCCCGGCGGACTCGGCACGCTGGAGGAGATCTTCGAGGTGTGGTCCTGGCGCCAACTCGGCTTCCACGCCAAGCCCGTCGGCTTCCTCGACGCCGGAGGCTTCTGGACGCCACTGCTCAACGCCCTGCACGGCATCGCCGACTCCGGCCTCCTCCCGGCCCCCACCCTGGACGACCTCGCCGTCGCCCCCGAACTGCCCGCCCTGCTGGACCTGCTGGAGGAGCGCCTCCGCAACAGCCCGGAGCCCGCGCACGGTGAAGGCCTGCGCTAGCCCGGCCGGCCGGGCGAAGGGGCTCGCGCGTCACCGCGGGGGCGCCGACCTCACTCCGACGCCGGCAGCAGCACCACCCCGTCCTCGTCGGCGTGCAGGATGTCGCCGGGCCGGAACGTGACACCCCCGAAGGTCACCGGCACGTCCACCTCGCCCTTGTCCTCCTTGGCACTTTTGCGCGGCGTCGAGCCGAGGGCCTGTACGCCGACGGATGTGACGCCGACGACGGCCGCGTCCCGGATCGCCCCGCGGATGATCAGACCGGCCCAGCCGTTGTCCCGGGCGCGGGCCGCCATGAGGTCGCCGAGGAGCGCGGTGCGCAGGGAGGCGCCGCCGTCGACGACCACGACCGCTCCGTCGCCGGGTTCGTGGAGCAGGGCGTGCAGCACGGTGTTGTCCTCGTACACGGACACGGTCCTGACCGGCCCCGTGAAGGAGCGGACGGCGCCGTACGAGGTGAACTGGACGTCGCAGACGCGGAGTTCGTCGCCGTACTCGTCGTAGAGGTCGGCGGTGGGGGTCGGGATGCGCGTCGTGGACACGGGGCCTCCTGGCGTAGGGACGACGTGCGACCGAGCCCTTCGGGGGCCCGGCGCCATTGATCCAAGTAACTTAGCGATGCCCCGGCCGGCACCCTCGACCGGATCCAGGGGATCGACTCCCACCGGTAGCCACGCGCCCACTTCCGACCTATTTTTCACCGCTTACCCCTATCTGCCGTAACTGCCTTGATAGGAGCTGCCGCTCGGCGTAGAACGCTGTCATGGCGTAACGGGGGAAGGGCGAGCCCATGGGGGATATGGGCAGGGTCGACCTACGCGGGGAAGTGAACGGGCAGGTCGTCGTCGGGCGGAACAACGTCGTCATCAATGCCGAGCAGGGCGCGTACGTCGCCTACCGGCCCGAGGGTCCACCACAGCTGCGGCTGCGGCATCGTCCGTATCCGGGCGGGTCCGCGCTGCGCGGCCAGGGCGAGGCGCCCGTCGGCCGGGACGGCGAACTCGCCGCGATCGGCGGCTGGTTGGGCGCGGGGAGACGGGTTCAGGTCTTCGGCCCGCCCGGCATCGGCAAGAGCGCGCTGCTGCGCCGCTGTGCCGCCGAGCAGCTCGCGCTCGGCCGTCCCGTTCTCCATCTCCACGCCGCCGACAGGACGACGGAGGACCTGCTCCAAGAGATTTTCCAGGCCTGCTACGAGCTTCCCGACGGCCGCCCCTGCGAGGGCTACAAGCCCGAACCCGCCACTCTGCGGGAGCTGTTGGGTGCCGTGCAGGTGGTGCTCGTCGTCGATGACCTCCAGGTCTCCCCCGACGACCTGGGCATGCTGATCGAGGCAACGCCCGGCTGCCGGCTGCTCACGGCCGCCGTGGACCGCATCGAGAGGCCCGAGGCCCGTCCCTTGCGGCTCGACGGGCTGCACGAACAGCACGCGTTCGAGCTGCTGGTACGCGAGGTGGGGTACCACCCCGGCGGGCCCGCGGCCGACGCCGCCCGGCACCTGGTCGCGGCCGTCCACGGGCATCCGCAGACCATCCTGCAGGCAGCCGCCGCGTTCCACGTCGCGCAGGGGCGGAGTGCCCCGGGCCGGGTCGGCGGCGTCCCTCAATGGCCTCCCGGATTCTTCCCCGTCGACGAGACCGCCCTCGCCGTCGGCATCGTGGCCCGGCTGTCGGAGCGGGCGGTCGGGCTGCTGCGGCCGCTGTGCACCCTCGCGCCGCTGCCCGCGTCACCGGTCCTGCTGTCGGCACTCGGGGTGCGCCCCGATCCGGCTGCGCTCGCCGAACTCACCGCGCTGAGGCTTGTCGAGGTCGACGGCGACAACCTCTGTTCCTGTGGCCCGTTCGCCGTCCTGGTCGCCCAGCAGGCCGGGATACTTCCCGCCGCCGCCGAGCTCGCACCCGCACTCACCCACTGGCTGCGGACCCGCGCGACCCGGTACGAGGCGTGCGCCGAAGCCGCCGTGATCCGGCGGGTCCTCGGGAATCTGGCCATGGTCGAGGACCACCGGGGCGTGCGGGATCTCGCACGCGCCGCGGCCCCGCTGCTCGCGCTCTCGCTGCACTGGGGCGTTTGGGGACAGGTCCTGCGCTACGGCAGGGCGGCGGCCCAGTTCCTGGGTGCCGCGGCGGACGAGTCGTACTTCGCTCACGAGGTGCACGTACGGGTTGTCGCACTGAGCACGGCCTCGTCGGGGCTCGTCGGTGGCGGCGGGGGGATGGGGTACGCGGCGGCGCAGGCGGGTGGCGGGAGTGGTGGCGCAGGCGGGGGAATACCGGGGCCTGGACAGGGCAGCCCGTCCGTCCCCAGTGGCCCGTCCGGCGCCGGCAGTCCGCTCGGCAGCGGTGCGGGGCCTCCCCGGCCACGGGGGTCGGGGATCCACCGGGCACGCCAATCCGTGCACCATGCCGTCTCGTCGCACCCCGCAGCGGTCGGCGCCGGTGGCGTCCTGGCGGCAGCGGGCGTGGCGGTCGGGGTGGCGGCCCTGACCGGCGGCGGCACCCCGGTGGTGGTGAACGGCACCCCGAGCATCACCTCGCCCCTGACGCAGCTCTCGCCCACGAGCCCCATCGACTCACCCACGAGCCAGAGCCCGTCGCAGCAGTCGTCACCCGTGTCCACCGCTCCCACCGGTCCGCGCGCCGCCACGCCCTCTCCGGGCCCGGGAATCTGTCCGGCGGTCGGTCTCCCCGCACGGGACTTCGGCGCCGTCAAGGTCGGCGACACGAAGACGGAGACCGTCCACTTCACCTCGTGGCTCAAGTGCGACGACGAGCAGGCACTGAAGGCCGGCGATCCCGCCAACTGGCAAACCGCCCTGACCTCGTGCCCGCCCGCGGGCGACTCGCACGACTGCGTCTTCCAGGTCACCTTCGCACCCAAGAAGCCCGGCCCGTACAAGGCGCTGGTCACCATGCCCGACGACGCGGGGCAACCGGACGTGACCATGCCGGTCACCGGGACGGCCGTCACCGTTCCCACAGGACCGACCGGACCGACCGGACCGACCGGCCCCACCGACCCTCCCGGCCCGACCGATCCACTCACCCCCTCCCCCTCACCCGCGCCCTTCGAGTCCGAATCGGGCATCGACTGAGGAGACCTCATGCCCAACACACCAGGCGGCGACCACTACGAGATCCGGACCGAAGGCGGTGTCTCCGGCCAGGTCGTCGTCGGCCGCGACAACACCCTCTCCCGGGTGGACGGGACCGGCACGCCGACCGCCGTGACGGAGCAGCAACTGGCGGAGCTGCACGCCGAGTTCGCCCGCGTCCGCGCATTGCTCCCGACCGACGCCCCGGACCGCGCCGGTGAACTCCTCGACGAGCTGGAGGAGTCCGCGACCGCGCCGGAACCCGACCTCTCCACCATGGAGTACGTACGCCGCTGGTTCTCCCGCCACCTCCCCGCGCTCGCGGGCGCCGTCACCAGCCTCGTCATCCACCCGGTCGTCGGGCAGCTCGTGGCGGCGGCCGGCGGCACCCTCGCCGAGGAGTTCCGCCACCGCTTCGGCGGCGAAGACAACGCGTAACCGGTCCGCCCGACGTGCACGGCGCCGACGGGTCCGCCGCGTGGCCGCCGCGCCCGTCGACTAACGTGCGATCGATGACCACCCCATCGACGCACGCCATCGGCCCCGACTTCAACACCCCCATCGAGAAGCGGTACTTCGAGGACTACGTCCCCGGATCGACGTACACCTACGGCAGCATCACCGTCACCGAGCAGGCCATCCTCCGCTTCGCCGGGGAGTTCGACACGCAGGACATCCACACCGATCCCGAGGCCGCCGCCACCGGCCCCTTCGGCGGGCTCATCGCGAGCGGCTGGCACACCGCCTCGGTGATGATGCGCCTGTACGCCGACCACTACGTCAGCAAGGTCGCGAGCCTGGCCTCCCCCGGCATCGACGAACTGCGCTGGCCGCGCCCGGTCCGCCCCGGTGACAGCCTCTCGATCCGCACCACGGTCCGCTCGGCCCGCCCCTCACGCAGCAAGCCCGACCGGGGCCTCGTCCTCACCGACGTCGAGGTCCTCGACCAGCACGGCGAGACCGTACTGACCCTCACCGCCATGAATCTGCTGCTCCGCCGCGACCAGCAATGATCCGGTGACGGCGGCAGAGGCCCTGTGGCGATCACCGTCAATCACCTGATAAGCAATGATTGTGACGTTACGTCAGGTGCAGACGCGAACGGGTGGTGCGGCGGCGGCCGTCACCACACTTGCCTTACTGATGACGGCGTGCGGGGACAGCGGTTCGGACGATTCCGGCGGCGGCCAGGACTCCCAAGTCACCGTCGCCGCCCTGCCGTTGACGGACTCGGCCGCGCTGTACATCGCCCGCGACCGAGGGTTGTTCAAGAAGGAGGGGTTGGATGTCCGCATCCAGCCCGTTCAGCAGAGCATCCAGGCACTGCCGACCCTGTCCAAGGGGCAGGTCGACGTGATCGCGAGCGCGAACTACGTGACCTTCCTGCAGGCCCAGGAGAAGGGCACGCTCGACGTGCGCATCCTCGCGGAAGGCGTGCGGACGGCGCCGCACATGATGGATGTCCTGGTGCCGAAGGACTCCCCCATCAAGAACGCGGACGACCTCAAGGGCAAGAAGGTCGCCGTCAACATCCTCAACAACATCCAGACGCTGACGCTCGACGCGATCCTGGAGAAGCAGGGCGCCGGGAAGCCGGCGTACCGGCAGATCGCGTTCCCACAGATGGGCGCCGCACTGGAGAAGGGCCAGGTCGACGCGGTGCATGTCGTCGAACCCTTCGACAGCGCGATCCAGAGCGACCTCAAGGCCAAGGTCCTCATCGACGGCGCCGCGAGCCCCGTCGAGTCGCTGCCCATCAGCGGATACGTCACCACCGCCCGGTACGCGAAGCAGAACCCGGACACCGTCGCCAAGTTCAAGCGCGCCATCGAGGCCGCCTCGAAGATCGCCGACGAGGATCCCTCCGCCGTGCGCAAGGTGGTGCCCACGTACAGCAAGGTCAAGGCCGCGCAGGCCAAGTCGATGGGGCTGCCCGCGTATCCGTCGAAGACCGATGCGGATCAGCTCCGCCGACTCACCGAACTCATGCGGAAACAGGGGCTGTTGAAGAAGGCCGTCGACCCGTCGACGCTCGTCGTCAAGTGAACGGGCGCGGCCGCCGGGACGCCAGGCTCGGCATCCTCGGCGTGCTGCTGGCCTTCGGCGTCTGCGAGGCGGTGTCGCGCGCCGGGATCGTGCGGCGCGAATATCTGCCGCCCGCGTCCGACATCCTGGCCCGCTCCGTAGAGCTGGCGGGCGACTCGGTGTTCCTCGACGGGGTCGCCGCCACGCTGCGCGCCTGGGTGCTCGGGCTCGCGCTCGCGTGTGCGATCGCCGTACCGGCCGGGCTGCTGCTCGGGAGCGTGCCGGTGGTCGACGCCGCGGTGCGCGCGATCGTGGAGTTCCTGCGGCCGCTGCCGTCCGTCGCGCTGATCCCGCTGGTGTCACTGCTGCTCGGCTCCGGCACGGAGACGGAGGTCGCGCTCGTCACGTACGCCTCGGTGTGGCCGATCCTGTTCAACACGATGTACGGCCTCGGGGAGAGCGAGCCGCTGGCCAAGGACACGCTGCGCGCCTTCGGCTTCGGCCGGGGCGCGGTGCTGCTGCGCGTCGAACTGGTCGGCGCGGCGCCGTTCATCGCCGCCGGCATCCGCATCTCGGCGGCCGTCGCGCTCGTCGTGGCCGTCGCCACGGAGTTGCTGTCCGGGTTCGGCGAGGGCCTCGGCATCTTCATCGCGCAGGCCCAACAGGCCACGGACGGCAACCGGGACGTGCTCGCGGGCGTGGTGTGGGCGGGCGTGCTCGGCCTGCTGATCAATGGCGTACTGGTGTGGGGCGAGCGGCGGTTGTTCCCGTGGACGCCCGAACGGCGGGCGGTGCGCGCGTGACGGGGACGGTGCAGGCGCCAACTCGCCGATCGGGTGGGTCAGTTGTCCGGACCGGGACCTTGTTGCGCTGGCCCGTCCTGGTGCTCGCCGTCGCGCTCTGGGAGGTGGCGGCCCGCGCGCACGGCAGTGTCTTCTTCCCGCCCCCGTCGCGCATCGCGCGCCACGCGTACGAGCTGTGGTTCTCCGGACCGGTCCGCCATGTGTTCCTGACCGACGCCGCGTTCGACACCATCGGCCCGAGCCTCGGCCGGATGGCGGCCGGTTTCCTGCTCGCGGCCGTGGCCGGGGTCGTGCTCGGGGTGGCGATCGGCCGCTCCCGGCGGGTGTACGCGCTGTGCGATCCGGTGCTGCAGTTCGCGCGGGCCGTGCCGCCCCCCGCGCTGGTCCCGGTCTTCGTCGTGGTCCTCGACTTCGGTACGCCGATGCAGATCACGTCGATCGTGTTCAGCGCCGTCTGGCCGGTGCTCGTGAACACCGCGGAGGGCGCCCGCAACACCGATCCGCTGCGCCTCGAGGTCGCCGCCGCGCTGCGGCTCACGACGGCCGAGCGGCTCTGGTACGTCATCGTGCCGTCCGCGCTGCCCCGGATCTTCGCGGGACTGCGGCTCAGCCTGTCACTCGCCCTGATCCTCATGGTCTTCTCCGAGCTGCTGCCGGGCACCGAGAACGGCATCGGCTTCATCCTCACCGACGCCCAGTCGCGCTCGGACCTGCTCACCGTGTGGGCGGCCCTGGCCCTGCTCGGCGTCCTCGGCTATCTGCTCAACACCGGCCTGCTGGCCATCGAGAAACGCGTGCTCGGCACGGGGAGGACGGCATGACGACGACGGACGGGGCCACCCACGGTGCGCCAACCACGGTGCTGGACGCGGTCGTCGGGCTGCTGCGCGCCACCGGCATGACCACGGTCTTCGGCAACCCGGGCTCCACGGAGCTGCGCATGTTCCGCGACTGGCCCGACGACTTCCGCTACGTCCTCGGCCTGCAGGAGTCCACGGCCGTGGGCATGGCGGCGGGGCACAGCCTGGGCACGGGACGCGCCGCGTTCGTCAGTCTGCACTCGGCGGGCGGCGTCGGGAACGCGCTCGGCGCCGTCTTCAACGCCTACCGCGACCGGGTGCCACTGGTGATCGTCGCCGGGCAGCAGGCGCGCTCGCTGATCCAGCTTCGACCCTTCCTCGGGGTCGACGAACCGGCCCAATTCCCGCGCCCCTACGTAAAGTTCTCCCGCCAGCCCGAGCGCGCCGAGGACGTCCCGGCCGTCCTCGCGGAGGCCCACCGCGTGGCGATGACCCATCCGCGTGGTCCGGTGTTCGTGTCCGTGCCTGAGGACGACTGGGACCGGGCGGCGACTCAGCCGGTCGAACCCCGGGCGGTGCACACGGACTTCACGGCGAGCCCCGACGCGCTCGCCGCGCTCGCCGCCCGCCTCGACACCTGTGCCCGCCCCGCGCTGGTCATCGGCCCGGGAGTGGACGACGAGGCGGCGCTGCCCGAAGCCGTCGCGCTGGCGGAGCGGATCCGGGCGGGTGTCTGGATCAGCCCGCTGTCCGGCCGTTCCGGATTCCCCGAGTCGCATCCGCTCTTCCAGGGCTTCCTGCCGCCGGTGGCAGGCCAGTTGGCCGCGCGCCTCGCACCGTACGACGTGGTGGTGGCGCTCGGGACGCCGGTGTTCACGTACCACGTGGTGGACGACAGCCCACCCCTCGCGCCCGGCACCGAACTCTTCCACCTGGACTGCGACCCGGCGCAGGCGGCATGGCTGCCCACGGGCACGAGCCTGGTCACGACCCTGCGCCCGGCAATGACCCAACTCACCGCGCTCGTGGGCGAGTCGGACCGCGAGCCACCTCCGCCGCGCGTCCGGCCACACCCGGTGAGCGTCGCGGACAGCAGCCATCTCACGCCCGAACTGGTCCTCGACGAGCTGTACCGGCGCCTGCCCCGCGACCGCGTGCTCGTCGAGGAGGCCCCCAGCCATCGCGACGCACTCCACGCCCGCGTCCCGGTCGACCGCTCCGGGGGCTTTCTCACCACGGGCAGCGGAGCCCTCGGCTGGGGGTTGCCGCTGGCCGTCGGCCGGGCGCTCGCGGACAGCCGGCGCGTGGTGTGCGTGCTGGGCGACGGCTCGGCGATGTACTCGGTACAGGCTCTGTGGACGGCGGCCAGGCACCGGGCACCGGTCTCGTTCATCGTCCTCGACAACGGCGGCTACGGAGCGGTGCGCGCGCTCGGCCGCCGGATCGGCATCGATCCCGCACCCGGGACGGACATCGGCGGCATCGAATTCGCGGCGCTCGCCGCCTCGTTCGGCTGCACGGCCCACTACGCGGACCGTCCGGAGGACCTCGGCAAGGCCCTCGACCGCGCGGTGACACACCTCGGCGACGAGGACGGCCCCCACCTGCTGCACCTCAAGGTCGCCGGCACCGAGGGCACGCTCTACGAACCATGGGCCCGGTGAGGGCCCGGCATGCTCCGCCTCACCGCCATCAGCCAGTCCTACGGCTCCCACCGCGTCCTGCACGATGTGTCCCTGACCGTGCCGGACGGTCAACTCCTGTGTGTCGTGGGCCCGTCGGGCTGCGGCAAGTCGACGCTGCTGCGCACGATCGCGGGGCTGCTCCCCGTACAGGAGGGCACGATCACCGTCGACGGCACACCGGTCGCCGGGGTGCCCGACCGCCTCGCGGTCGTGTTCCAGGACTACGGCCGCTCCCTGCTGCCCTGGCTCACGGTCCGCGACAACGTGGCGCTGCCGCTGCGCCGCCAGGGCCTGCGCCGCACCGAACGGCGAGCCGCGGCCGACCGCATCCTGGCACGTGTCGGCCTCGAATCCTCGGCCCGCCGCCACCCCTGGCAGCTCTCGGGCGGCATGCAGCAACGGGTCGCGATCGCCCGCGCGCTGGTGGTCCGCCCGTCGCTGCTCCTCATGGACGAGCCCTTCGGCTCCCTCGACGCGCAGACCCGCGAGGACCTGGAGGACCTGCTGCTCGACGTCCACCGCACGGACGGCACCACGATCGTGTTCGTCACGCACGACATCGACGAGAGTGTCTACGTCGGCGACCGCGTGGTCGCCCTCTCGCCCGCCCCGGACTCCGGCATCGCCCTCGACCTGCGGGTCCAACTCCCCGTGGAACGCGACCAGATCGCGACACGGGGCCTGCCGGAGTTCGTGAAGCTGCGGGCGGAGGTGGGTCGGACGGTGCGGGCGCCCAAGCTCGGCTGAAGGGGACGGCGCCGGCGGGGTGCCCGCGCCCCAATGTCAGCCGATCGCGCCGAGTACCTCGGCCACGAGGCGACGGGCGTACGCGGCGTCGATTCCGTCCGGGCGGAAGAGGATCCGGTACATGAGGGGCGCGACGACGCGATCGATGACCGTCTCGACATCGGGTGTCCTCTCCCCGCGCCCCTTCGCGCGGGCGAGGACGACGTCGATCTGTTCGGCGGCGTAGGCGGAGCACTGGCCGGCGTTGCTGCCGTCCGGGTCGCCGAGCAGGGCGTCGCGAATGTAGGCGCGTCCGGCGGGCGAGGCCATCTCGTCGAGGAACTGCTCGGCCCATACGGTCAGGTCGGAGGAGAGGGCACCGTGGTCCTTCGGCTCCGTTTCGGGCCGCAGCCGCTCGACCGCCACGTCGGACAGCAGCGCCTGAAGGTCGCCCCAGCGCCGGTAGATCGTCGACGGTGTCACGCCCGCACGCTGGGCGACCATCGGCACCGTCACCGCGTCCCGGCCCACCTCGGCGGCGAGTTCGCGGACGGCCTCGTGCACCGCCGCCTGGACCCGGGCGCTGCGCCCACCGGGACGTGCCATCTGCCTGCTCATGGGACCCATGCTAAAGCGAAAACATTGCGTCTAGGAGTCCGGGGCTCACTCATCCAAGGGTCTGCGGCTTCCTCATCCAGGGGTCTGCGGCTTCCTCATCACGCCGCCTGCGCGAGCGCACGAGCGGGCCGGGTCTGCTCGTAGGCGTGTCCGACCCGCAGGAGAGTGCGTTCGCCGAGGGGGCGGCCGAGCAGCTGCATGCCGATGGGCAGTCCGGCCGTGTCGTGGCCGACCGGTACGGACAGGGACGGTATCCCGGTGATGTTGGCCGGGGACGACAGGCGTACGTAGGCGTCGGAGACCGCCTCCACCGTGCCGTCGGCCCAGGTGATCGTCTCCTGGGAGGCCTCGACGGCGGTCGCCGGGACGGCGGGGGCGGCGACCACGTCGACCTGCCGCAGCACGCGGGCCCACTCCTCCCGCATCAGCGCCCGGGAGCGCTGGGCGCGCAGGTAGTCCCCGGCGGGCATCAGCTCACCGGCTTCGAGGAGGGTGCGGACGTCCGCCTGGTAGAGCTCGGGGACCGTACGCAGGGTGCCCTCGTGGTACGCGGTCGCCTCGGGGACCATCAGCCCCCACTGCGTGGCCTGTACGTACCGGGCCATCGGGATGTCGATCTCGACGAGTCTGGCGCCGAGGTCCGCCAACTGTCCGATGGCGCGCCGGACTTCGGCCTCCACCTCGGGCTGGACGTGGTCGAAGTAGTAGGTGCGCGGCACCCCGACGCGCAGCCCCGCGAGGCTCGCGCCCGGCCCCGGCCGGTAGTCCGTGGACGGGGCACTGAGCGAGGCCGGGTCGTCCGGGTCGTGCCCGACCAGCGCGCCCAGGACATGCGCCGCGTCCTCGACGGTACGGGCGATCGGCCCTACGTGGTCCAGCGACCAGGACAGGGAGGTGACACCACGGCGGGGGACGAGGCCGTAGGTCGGCTTCAGGCCGACGACACCGTTGAGCGCGGCGGGCACGCGGATCGAACCGCCCGTGTCGGTACCCAGCGCGTAGGTCGCCATGCCGGAGGCGACGGCGACGGCGGATCCGCCGCTGGAACCCCCGGCGACCCGACCGCGATCCCAGGCGTTGCTGGTCTGCGGGGTGGTCAGGCCGTAGGCGAACTCGTGCGTGTGCGTCTTGCCCAGCAGTACGGCGCCGGCCTCCGCCAGGCGGGCGGCGACCGCACTGTCGGTCCGCGCACGATGTCCGTCGCGCACCCGGGAGCTGGCCGTTGTCGCCACGCCCGCGACGTCGATCAGGTCCTTGAGCCCCATGGGGACTCCGTGCAGCGCGCCTCGATGCCGGCCGGCCGACAGGTCGCGCTCGGCGTCGCGTGCCGCCTCGCGAGCCCGTTCGGCGGTGACGGTGACGTAGGCACCGAGGTCCGGCTCCACCTGCGCGATGCGACTCAGGACCGAGTCCACCAATTCGATGGGGGACAACTGCCGCTCCCCGATCGCCTCGGCGGCCCGACTCAGGGACATCTCATACGGCTGCAACGGGCTTCTCCTGTTCCGAGCGTTCCGAGGTTTCCTGTCGTTCCGCGCGGTAGGCGAGGGCGGGCGGGGTGTCCCCGAATTCCAGCTCCCGCAGGACCGCGACGACGGAGCGGATGTGGTCGGCGGTGGCCGCGACGGCGGCCTGCCGGTCGACATCGGACATGGACGGTTCCTCCTAGCTCCACAAACGCCAATCGTTTGCGTTAGTGGACCGTAGCCCCTAAGATCCACTAAAGCAAACACGTTGCTTTTAGCGTTGAGCGCCACCTCGAAGGACGGACCCTCATGGCCACCACTCCCGCGACCACCACCCCTTCCTGGACCGTCGGTGACATCACCGTCCACCGCATCGACGAGACACCTCTTCCGCCCGCCACGGGACCGTGGCTGCTGCCCGACGCCACACCGGACCTCGTCGCCCAACAGGACTGGCTGCGGCCCGACTTCGCCGACGCCGAGGGCACCCTCCGTATCGACAGCCACACCTTCGCCTTCACCGTCGGCGGACTGCGCGTCCTCGTCGACACCGGTATCGGCAACGGCAAGGAACGGGCCAACCCCGCCTGGCGCGACCTGAACACCGATTACCTGCGCACACTCACCGCCGCCGGATTCCCCCCGGACTCGGTCGACCTGGTGATCCTCACTCACCTGCACGCCGACCACGTCGGCTGGAACACCCGCATGGTGAACGGCGATTGGGTCCCCACCTTCCCCCGCGCCCGCTACCTGACCTCCCGCACGGAGCGGGAGTTCTGGGCCGCGTACGAGATGGACGAGGCGCGCGAGCAGATGTTCCGGGACTCCGTGCTCCCGGTGGAGGAGGCGGGCCTGCTCGACCTCGTCGACGTCCCCGCCGAGGGGCTCACCGTCGCCCCCGGCCTGCGCCTGCTCCCCACGCCGGGACACACCCCCGGCCACGTGGCCGTCGAGCTCACCGGCCACGGCGGTACGGCGGTCATCACCGGCGACTGCGTCCACCACCCCGTACAGCTCGCCCACCCCGCCATCGGCGCCTGCGTCGACATCGACCCGCACCGGTCCGAGACCTCGCGCCGCGCGCTGCTCGACTCGCTCGCGGGCACGGACACGCTCGTCCTGGGCACCCACTTCGCCCCGCCCACGGCGGGCCACGTCGTCACCCACGACGGCACCTACCGGCTCTCCCCCGTCCCGGCCGACGCACAGCGGCCCTCGCACTGACAGTCGTCGCCCACTTCCCCCGCGGGCGCTCGGAGGGTCGAATGAGGAATTGATCTCGAACGAGGAACCAACCCGGTGGAGGCAGACTCATGACGGACACACGGAATCGGCTGCGCGAGATCCTGCGCGAGCGGTCGGCTGTGCTGGCGCCCGGTGTGTACGACGGGTTGTCGGCGTCGCTGACCGCGGGCGCCGGATTCCGCGCGGCCTATATGTCGGGGGCGGCCGTGGCCGCCGCGAACGGGCTGCCGGACATCGGGCTCGCCACGCAGACCGAGATGGTGCGTCAGGCCGGGCTGCTCGCAGGGGTGTTGGACATCCCGCTGATCGCCGACGCGGACACCGGGTTCGGCGACTTCACGCACACGTACCGAACCGTCCAGCTCTACGAGAGCGCGGGCGTCGCCGCGATCCAGCTGGAGGACCAGGAGTTCCCCAAGCGCTGCGGGCATCTCGACGCCAAGCGCGTAGTGGACGCCGGGGAGTTCGCCGCGAAGATCGAGGCGGCGGCCGAGGCGCGCCGCGACCCCGGCACCGTCCTCATCGCCCGCACCGACTGCCGCGCCACGCACGGCTTCGACGAGGCCGTGCGCCGGGTCAACCGGTACGTGGAGGCGGGCGCGGACATGGTGTTCGTCGAGGCGCCGCAGACGATGGAGGAGGTGCGGCGGGTGCCGTCCGAGGTCGCCGCGCCCGCGCTCTTCAACCTCGTCCCCGGCGGCAAGACACCCGACGCGGGGCTCGATGTGCTGCGCGAGGCCGGATACGCGCTGGTCATCATGCCCCTCCTCAACGTCGGCAGCGCCGCGGCCGCGATGCGCGACGCGCTGGCCCGCGCGGCGTCCGGCGACCTCGACACCGCCGGACAGCTGCCGGTGCGCGGGCTGTTCGAGTCCGTCGGGCTCGGTTTCTGGGAGGACCTGCGGGGCCGGTACGAGAAGGGGGCCGGCCCCCGCGACTGACGGGCCTTGCTCCGACCCACCGGCCGGGCGGCGGTCAGCCCACCGGTCGGGCGGCGGCGGCCACGCCACCCGGCGCAAGCCGCTCCCGGATGCCGTCGAAGTGCGTACGCATCGCCGCCGCCGCGCGGGGCCCGTCCCCCGCGGCCAGGGCCTCGACGATCGCCTTGTGGTGGGCGGCCGTGATGGCACCCACCTGGTGGCTGTCGCCGACGTCGTCGCGGACCTGGTCCATGGCCGCCCAGAACGCGTCGAGCACCTCGCTGAGCAGGTAGTTGTCGAGGGAGCGGTAGAGCGCCACATGGAAGGCGCGATCCGTGGCCCGTGCGACGCGCCCCGACTCCGCCTCCTTCTCCATGTCCGCGACGATCCCGCGCAGCGCAGCCAGGTCCTCCTCGGGCACGGACGCCGCCACGCTCTCGATCAGTCCCGCCTCCAACGCCTCGCGCACCCGCATGAGTTCGTACAGACTCGGCTCCCCGTTGCGGTGCCGCACGGCCGCACGGAAGGCCAGGCCCTTCACGAAGGGGTCGAGGGAGAGCGAGCCCACGAAGGTGCCGGAGCCGCGCCGGATCTCGATGACCTGCAAGGCCTGCAGCGCCTTGAGCGCTTCGCGCAGCGAGACCCGGCTGACGTCGAAGAGCTCCGCCAGCTCGCCCTCGGGCGGCAGCGGGCTGCCCGGCGCGAGACCGCGCTCCAGGATCAGCTGCTTGATGCTCTCCTGCACGTCCGCGGTCAGCGTGGTGCGGGCCACCGACGACTCCTTCCGATCGGCCGGGCGTGATGTGACGACCCGGTGTTGCTTCCCGGCGTAATTCCCGGTGTGACTCACGACGCTCTTGACCTGTGGCGCCCAGCTGAGTCTATGGTGACGCCTGACGTAAGACATCTTACGTCTTACCTCGTGGCCGATCTTGCGCCACACCTCCGCAGCAGCACTGGAGCAACCGCAATGCCTCTCACCAGCCCTCTTCGCGGGGTCGTCCCGCCCGTCTGCACCCCGCTCGACGCGCAGGGCGACGTCGACACCGCCTCTCTGTCCCGGCTCGTCGAGCACCTCGTCGACGGCGGCGTGCACGGCCTGTTCGCGCTGGGCTCGACGAGCGAGGTCGCGTACCTCACCGACGCGCAGCGCGCCACGGTCCTGGAGACGGTGGTGTCCGCCGCCGCGGGCCGGGTGCCGGTGCTCGCCGGTGTCATCGACACCACCACGCCGCGCGTCCTCGACCACGCCGCCAAGGCCGCGGAGCTGGGCGCCGACGGGCTCGTGGCCACCGCACCGTTCTACACACGCACGCACCCGCTGGAGATCGCCCGGCACTTCCGGCGCATCCGCGCGCGTGTCGACCTGCCGTTGTTCGCGTACGACCTGCCGGTGTCGGTACACAGCAAGCTGTCCGCCGCGCTACTGCGGGAGTTGGCGCAGGACGGCACGCTCGCGGGCGTCAAGGACAGCAGTGGCGACGAGGGCGGGCTGCGGCGTCTGATCGTCGAGCTGGGCGGCAGGCACGGCAGGGAGACCGGCCCCGCGCCCGACTTCAGCATCCTCACCGGCTCCGAACTCACCGTGGACGCGGCCCTGTTGGCGGGGGTGGACGGTGTCGTACCGGGTATCGGGAACGTGGATCCCGCCGCGTACGTACGTCTCTACGAGGCCGCCCGCGCCGGTGACTGGGATCTTGCGGCGAAGGAGCAGGAGCGGCTCGTCGAGCTCTTCGGCATCGTCGATGTCGGTCCCGAGGGGGACATGGGGCGCAGCTCGTCGGCGCTCGGATCCTTCAAGGGCGCCCTGCGCCTGCTCGGTGTCATCGACAACGGCGACACCGCGTTCCCGCAGATCCAGCTGGGCGAGGCGGCCGTCGAGAGCATCGCCGCCCGCCTGCGGGCCGCCGGGCTCGCGCCGGTCCGATGACCACAGGCCCCCTTCCCGTGTCCGGTCCGATGAGCAGCGGGCCCCTTGGCGCGTCCGGTCCGATGAGCACCGGGCCCCTTCCCGTGTCCGGTCCCGTCATCGGGCTCGACCTCGGTGGCACGAAGATCGACGCCGCCCTGGTGGCCCCGGACGGGTCCGTACTCGACCGGCACACCCGCCCAACACCCGCCACTGAGGGGCCCGTTGCCGTCCTCGACGCCCTCGCCGAGGCGGCACGGTCCGTCGACCACGGCGCGCGGGCCGTCGGTGTCGCCGCGGCCGGTGTGATCAACCCTCGTACGGGCATGGTGACCGCCTCGACCGACACGATCCGCGGGTGGGCGGGCACCGCGCTCGGCGCCGGCCTCGCGGACCGCACCGGCCTCCCGGTCGCCTGCGACAACGACGTACGCGCCACGGCCGGACCCGAACTCGCCGCGCTCGACGGCGACGCCACGCTGTTGTTCGTCGCCGTCGGTACGGGAATCGGGGGCGCCGTCGCCGCGGGCGGGCGGATGCTGCACGGGGCCGCGGGCGTCGCCGGCCACCTCGGACACCTGCCGAGCCCCGAGGCCGCGGGGCTCCCGTGCACCTGCGGCGCGAGCGGACACCTGGAGGCCGTCGCCTCGGGGCCCGGCATCACGGCCCTGTACGAGCGGCTCACCGGGCGGCCCGTCGACCGCCTGCAGACGGTCGCCGAGCGCGCGGCGGCCGGGGACGACGACGCGCTCCGTGCCATCACGATCGGCGCGACGGCGACCGGGCGCGCCCTAGGCGGACTCGCCAACGCGCTCGGCCCCGACCGTGTCGTGGTCGCGGGCGGCGTACCACGGATCGGTCCGCTGTACCGGGACGCGCTGGACCGCGCGTTCACGGGTGAACTTCTGCCGCTACTAAGCCACTTGAGGCCGCAGGCACCGAGAGGCGGCGCGGACGCGGCCGTACTCGGCGCCGCCGCACTCACCGCGACCGCTCCCCTCCACCACCCCCACGACCAGAAGCAGAATCTCTGATGAATACCGGCATTCCCTCCCCCGCCGCCCTCGCCGAAGCCCTCGCCGGCCGGCTGATCGTGTCCTGCCAGGCCCCGCCCGGCGATCCGATGCGCGAGACCTCCACCCTCGTCCGTCTCGCACGGTCTGCCGCCGCAGGCGGCGCCGCCGCCGTCCGCGCCAACGAACCCGAGGTGGTGGCCGCGATCCGCGCCGCCGTCGGCCTGCCCCTGATCGGCCTCTGGAAGGACGGCGACACCGGCGTCTACATCACGCCGACCGTCCGGCACGCCGTGGCGATCGCCGAGGCCGGCGCCGACGTCGTCGCGATCGACGCCACCGACCGACCGCGCCCCGACGGCAGCACCTTCGCCGCGGCGGCCGAGGCCGTGCACGCGGCGGGCGCCCTGGTGATGGCCGACGTCGCGACGTTCGACGAAGGTGTCACCGCGGCGGCCGAGGGCGCCGACCTGGTGTCCACCACGCTCTCCGGCTACGTCCCCGGTACCCCGAAGCAGGCAGGGCCGGACCTCGACCTCGTCGCCGCGCTCGCCACGGCCCTCGACGTGCCCGTGGTCGCCGAGGGCCGCATCCGCACCCCGCAGGAGGCCGCGCAGGCACTCGCGCGCGGCGCCCACAGTGTCGTGGTCGGCACAGCCATCACCGCCCCCACGGCCCTGACCGGCCAATTCGTCGCAGGACTCACCCAGCGCTGACACGCCACCGCCCGCGGCCCGTGCTCAATGCCGAGGCGGTCCGACATTCTGGAGACACCGTGCGCCATACAACCCACGACACACGTCCCTGGTACCGCGAGGTGACCGGTACCCAGTGGAAGTCGTTCTTCGCCGCCTGGGTCGGCTATGTCCTGGACGGCTTCGACTTCGTCCTGATCACCCTCGTCCTCACGGAGATCAGTGACGACTTCGGGCTCAGCACGGTGGAGGGCGCCAGTCTGGTGTCCGCCGCGTTCATCACCCGGTGGATCGGCGGCGCGGTGCTCGGCGCCCTCGGCGACCGCTACGGCCGCAAGCTGTCGATGGTGGTGAGCATCCTCCTCTACTCCCTCGGCACCTTCGCCTGCGGTTTCGCCTGGGACTACACCAGCCTGTTCGTCGCCCGGCTCGCCATCGGCATGGGGATGGCGGGCGAGTACAGCGCCAGTGCGACGTACGCGATGGAGAGCTGGCCGGCGCGCCTGCGCAACCGGGCGAGCGGGTTCCTGATCTCCGGGTTCTCGGTCGGTTCCGTCCTTGCGGCCGAGGTGTACAAGTGGGTGGTGCCGTCGCTGGGTTGGCGGTGGATGTTCTACCTCGGGATCATCCCGATCGTGGTCGCCCTGTGGCTGCGCCGGTCGCTGCCGGAGGCCGCCGAGTGGAGCGAGACGGTCGAGCAGCGGGCGACGAAGCCCAACCCCTTCCGGCCGCTCTTCGCGACGACGGCCCGCGCGACGGCCAACACCGTCCTGACCGTCGCCGCGACGGTCTCCCTCTTCGCTGTCTTCACCCCCATCGGGGCGGGGTACGTGCCCGTGCTCTCCGTCGTCGCGGGCGTCGGCCTCATCGCGCTCGCCGCGCAGCTGGGCGGGCGCCGCAACTGGACGCTGTACGTGGCGATGACCGTGACGGTGTTCTTCGCGTTCCTCTACACCTGGCCCATCCAGGCGCTCCTTCCGACGTACCTCAAGTCGGATCTCGGCTACTCCCCCGACCAGGTCAGCAACGCGATGTTCTTCGCAGGCTTCGGCACGATGGCGGGCTGCTGGCTGGCCGGGTTCGTCGGTGACTGGATCGGCACGAAGAAGGCGTACGCGCTCACGCTCATCGCGTCGATGGTGTTTGTCTTCCCGGTCTTCGCGGTCAAGGACAATCTGCTCCTGCTGGGCGCGCTCCTGTTCGTCCTGCAGGGGCTCAGCTTCGGCATCTCCGGGCTGCTGCCGCGCTACATCGGCGGCCACTTCCCCACCGAGAACCGGGCGGCCGCGCTCGGCTTCACGTACAACGTGGGTGCGCTCGGTGGCGCCGTGGCCCCGGTCCTGGGCGCGTCGCTGGCCGACGGGATGCCGCTGGGCCGCGCCCTCGCCGTCCTCACCTTCGCGGGCACCATCATCGTCGTCGTCCTGGTCGGCCTCGACGTCCCGGCCCGCCTGAACCGCCTGACCGACCCGGACGCGGCACACGACCACCTGGCGGCCGACCTGCCGACGCCTGTGGCCGACACCCCGCAGCCGAACGGGGCAGGCAAGCTCTGACGGACCGGGTGCGCCGCCCCGTCACCACCAGGCGCGGCGCACCCGCAGGCTCCCGGTCGGGCGACCTTCACGGCGGGGATCGTGAGGGCGAGCGCCATCAAGAGCGTGTGTCCGGGCCCACCGATGGACGGAGCCACGCGCCCCGGACACCCCTACGAGGCGGTCCGGTAGCATCGCCGGCATGTCTGCTGCCTCGTGCGCGGCCGCTTGCGCCGCGGTGACGAGGACGCTCCGCTAGCGGCGGGCGTTCCTCTCACTTCTGTCTTCGGCTGAACGCCCTGTCGCTCCTCGGTTGGACCGGAGCGGCGCGTTTGTGCTGCTCGGAATCGTTTCTGGGCAACGGAGCACTCTGTGTTTTCAGGCAATTCCTCTTCCCGCGGGGGCAGTTCGTCCCCGGTGCGTGCGTGGCTGGTGCTGTGCTGCATGGCCATGCTGCAGTTCTTCATCGCGGTCGACGTCACCGTGGTCAATGTCGCCCTGCCCTCGATCGGCGCCGACTTCGGCGTCGACGGGCACACTCTGACCTGGGTCGTGGTCGGGTACACGATCACCGGCGGCGGTCTGCTGATGCTGGGCGGCCGACTGGGCGACGTGCTGGGCAGGCGCCACGTCCTGCTGCTCGGCACCGCACTGTTCGGCGCCGCGTCCTTGCTGGCGGGGCTCGCGCCGTCGTTCGCCGTGCTGGTGGCGGCCCGGCTGCTGCAGGGCGCCGGGGAGGCGATCGCGCTTCCCGCGGCGATGGCGGTGATCGTCCTCCTGTTTCCCGAGGGGCCGCGCAGGTCGCGGGCGCTGAGCGTCTGGGCGGCCGTCGCGAGCTGCGGCCTCGTCCTCGGATTCGTGGTCTCCGGTGTCATCACCGAGCTGCTCGGCTGGCGGTGGATCTTCCTGGCGTCCGTACCTTTCATCCTGGTCGTACTCGTCGCGGCGGTGTTCCTCGTACCGGGCGAACGGCCGCCCGGGCGCGCGCCCTTGGACCTTCCCGGTTCGCTCCTGCTGATCGCGGCGCCGTTGCTGTTCACCCTCGGTGTCGTCGAGGCGGGGGCGACGGACGGCGCCCTGCCCTGGCTGCCGCCGTTGGCGCTGGGCGGCGCGGTGGCGGCCGGGATCCTCTTCGTCAAGATCGAGCGCCGGTCACGGAACCCACTCGTGCCGCTCCGGTTCTTCCGCAACCGGCCGCGCGTCCTGGCCAACACGGCCACCGCGCTGCTGAGTGCCGCGCTGTCCACGTCGTTCCTGCTGTTCACCTACTACTTGCAGGACCGGTTGGGCGCCGGACCGCTCGAGGCGGGTCTGACGATGCTGCCGCTGGCGGTGTCCCTGATCGCGGCCTCGGTGCTGGTGCCTCGGCTGCTCGGGCGCTGGGGTGCCCGGGTGTGCGTACTGGCCGGGATCGGCTTCACGGTGCTGGCGATGACCGCCATCGCGCTGATCGCCTCGCTCGGGGCGGCCGGTTGGGCACTGGTCCCGGCCATGGTGCTCATCGCGGCCGGGATGGGCTTCGGGATCGTCGGGCTGCAGTACGTCGCGGTGACCGGCGTGACCGAGGCCGACGCCGGCATCGCCTCCGGCATCCAGCGGGCCGCCGACCAACTGGGCGGCTCCACGGGCGTCACGCTCTACGTAGGCCTCGGCTTCGCCCCCACCCTCGACACCTTCGACCCGTTCCTGGTGAGCAGCTGCCTGGCGGTGGTCGGGCTCGCGGCGGCGGGGGCTGTCGCCGGGCGGATCGCCGTGCCCAGTGCGGTGCGGGAGTAGCCGTGTCACGAACACCGACTATTCGGTGGCGGTGGCGGCCGGTCGGCGGGAGCCGATGAGGGCGACCGCGGCCGCGACGAGAGTGAGAGCGGCGCCGACGATCCACGCGTCGCGCAGGGCCGGCACCGGTGACGCTCCGCTCTGGGCGGCGCTGTCATGGATGACGAGGAGAAGGGCGACCCCGATCGCGATGCCCAGTTGCTTCGCCATGGTGTGCACGGCCGAGCCGGAGGCGTAGAAGGCCTGCGGGATGGTGGCGGAGACCTGGCCCGCGAACGCCGCCATCGCCACGATCGTGCCGATGGAGGTCAGCATCGAACCGGGCATGACGGCCAGTACGTACGGCAGGTCGGTGGGGGCGGTGACGATCCACCACACCATCCCTGCGCCGAGGACGACACAGCCCAGGGCGGCGGTGCGGGGCAGACCCATGCCGCGCGCCATGCGTCCGGTGAGCATGGCGAAGATCGGCATCAGTACCGTGCCCGGTGCGATGGCCAGGCCGGTCTGGATCGCCGAGTAGCCGCGCACGTTCTGCGTCCACAGCACGACCGAAAGGAGCATGACGGCGAATCCCGCGCTGTAGACGAACGCGGCGACATTGGTGCGGACGTAGACGGGCAGCGCGAGCAGTTCGCGCGGGACGACGGGTGAGGCGTGCAGCAGGTTGCGCAGGGCGGCGACGGCCAGCATGACCGCCGCACAGGCGAATCCGAGCAGCGTGGTGGCCGAGCCCCAGCCCGCTTCAGGGGCTTCGACGAGGGCGAACACGGCGCCGCCCGCGAAGAGGGCCACGGCCAGGGCACCGATGAGGTCAGGGCCGGGAGCGGTGGTGGAGCGCGGGGCCGAGGCGGGCAGCACGCGGGCCCCCACGACGACCGCGAGGGCGCCGATCGGCACGTTGATCAGGAAGATCAGGCGCCAGTCGGACTGGACGAGCAGTCCGCCGACCACGGGGGCCATGGCCGCGGCGATGCCACCGGCCGCCGTCCAGCTGCGCACGGCGCGCTGCTGCCGCTCGGGCGGGTTCACCTGCAGCAGCAGACCCATGGACGTCGGGGTGAGCGCGGCGGCGCCGAGCGCCTGCAGCGCGCGAGCCGCGATGAGGACGGGAAGGCTCGGCGCGAGCGCGCACGCTCCGCTCGCCAGGGTGAACAGCACGAGCCCGGCGAGGAAGGTCTGCTTGCGGCCGAGGTGGTCGGCCAGCCGCCCCGCGGGGATCAGGGCGGCGGCGTACAGGATCGTGTACGCGTTGAGCGTCCAGCTGACGACCGCGTTGTCGTAACCGGGGAACTCGTGCTCGATCGCGGGGAAGGCGACGTTCACGATCATCATGTCGAGGCTGGTCAGCACGAACCCGCAGCACAGGACGGCGAAGACGATCGCTCGGCGGCGGTCGGCCGCCTTGTCCACCGGTCGGGCGGCGGCGACGGCAGGCGTTTCGGTGCTCATGTCGGTGCTCATGGTCGGTTCTTTCGGTTGTGTGCGGTCGGGTCGTCGCCGTCGTACGGCCGCGTCATCGGATGACGCCCTTGGTCGTCATCAGGTGCTCGGAGAGGTAGCCGTCGTGGGGCACGCCCGGTTTCATCCAGGTCGTGGTGTGGGCGCCGATGTAGACGTTGGAGATGCTCGGTTCGTCCAGGAGCCGCTGGGCGAATTCCGTGTCCTCGGTGATCGCGGTGACGACGAGGGAGCCGGCCAGCGGCCCGATCCCCTCGGCGCGGTCGAACGGTGCGATCCATACGCAGGGGAAGGGCAGCTCCACGCCGAGGACCGGGGCGCGGGCGTCTGGCGCGACGCGGACGACGGGACGCAGCACCGCCGTGCCCGGCCTCACGACCTCGACGAGCTCGGCCGGTCCATGACCGGTGGTCGCCGCCGCGATCTGCCGGACGTGGTCGGCCAGTTGACGGGCCGTCACCTCCGGCAGCTCGACGCGCGGGTGCTCGGCGGCATACGCGGCGAGCCGCTCGGCGAGCGCGGCGGCGAAGGCGTCGGCCGTGGCGGCGTCCCCCTCGACGAGCACCGCGGTGGTGCAGGTGCAGGCGGCGCCGCCGAGACCCGCGACGGACGCGGCGATGGTGTCGAGGTGCTCACGCCAGTCGACGTCGTCCGTGACGAGTGTCTTGGAGCGGCCGGGACCCTGGGTGAGCACCGCCGGGTTCGCCGCGTACTTGTCCACGACGGCCTGTCCGCCGTAGACCAGCGCCCGGTCGGCCTGTTCGATGAGCGCGTCGGCGACGTCGTGCCCGGTGGGCAGCAACGCCACCTGCTCGGCGAGACCCGCCTCGCGGAAGGCCCGCACGAGGCGTTGCGGCGTGAACGGTTCACGGCTTGAGGGCCGCACGGCGACCGCGTAGCCGAGGGCCAGCGCGCTGGGCCAGAGGCTGTGCACGCCCGGCGTGTTGCCCGAGGCGTGCACGGCGAGGGTCTTCCCGCGGCGCGCCCAGTAGGCCGCGCCGTCCCGCAGGCGGGGGTCGTCGATGTCGGTGACCGCGCCGCGGGGGATCTCCTGGGCGAGCGTGTCCGGCAACGCGCGCAGCGTCCGGGCGATGGCGGCGACCGAGGCGTGGGCGATGGCCCTCGGCACGCCGGCGCAGCGGCTGACCAGGTCGAGGTAGTCGTCGACCGTGCGGCCCTCCAGTACGGCGTTCTCGAACAGGTCGGCGGCCTTGGCGAGCAGCTCCAGGCGCCGCTCGTACGGCAGCACGGGGGCCTGTGCCAGGCGGGCGAAGGCACGGGTGACATAGAGCCGGGGGACCTCGCTGACGGCCCCGATCTCCGTGCCGTCGGGCAGGGTGAGCGGCCTACTGGCGCGGGCCCGGTACTCACCGGCCCCGGTGATCGCGTCGACGTGGGTGAACTCGGCCGTGGTGTGGGGGGTGTTCATGATCAGTGGACCCCTTCGGTCTCAGTAGACCCCTTCGGTGACGGCGGAGCCGTCGAAGGTCTGTACCGGCGCCACATCAGCGACCGCGTCCCCGATGTGTCCGTCCTCGGCGGGCGTACGGACCGCGGTGTCGCGTTCCAGGTTGTTGGGGATCAGGGCGTACTTGGTGATGTGGTTCATGACGATCTGCCCGCGCTCCCCGTACGCGACGGGTCGCCCGGTCCCGGGGTCGACGACCCGGAAGAACACGTACGGGGAGAACGGGTCGAACGTCGCGAGGCCCGAGGGCTGTTCGTCCTTGCGCTCCACGGCGACGCTGAGGATGGTCGTGCTGCCGTAGCCGCCGACGATCGGGATCCCGGGGAACACCTCCTCGCGCAGGATGGCGCGGGTGTCGGGATCCATGTGTGCGCCGCCCCAGGCGATGCGCTTGACCTTCGAGCGGACGAGGTCGACGAGCTCGGGGCGTTCGGCGATCTTCGTCAGCAGAACGGGAATCGTCTGGATCATTCCGATGTCCTGGGTGGCCAGGATGTCGGCGGTCTGGTCGACCAAGTGGTCGACGTAGGCGCCGAGTTCGTCGGCCCGGCCGCGCTCGATCAGCTTCTTGACCCACCGTGGGTCGACGTCGATGGTGAACCGCTTGCCGCCCAGGGCGTGCGACTGCCGGACGGTGACCTCGCCGATCATGTGCGGTCCCGACGGTGTCGTGGCGAGCAGGTTGATGCCCGAACCGCCAAGGCCCGAGGCGGCCTTGCGGCCCGCCCAGGCGAGGTAGCGGGAGAACCACTCCTCGAACATCAGGAACCGCTTGGGCCGGCCGGTCGTGCCGCCGCTCTCGAAGATGGCCGCGATCTTCGCGTCCCCGAGGCCCCGGGGCACCAGTTCCTCGGCGCTGACATCACGGAACTCGTCGATGAGGTTGGGGAACAGGGCGAGGTCCTCGACGGACTTGACGTCGGTCAGGGGGTCGAAGTCCAGCCGGGACCTGCGGTCGAGCCAGAATGGCGAGCCCGTCTCGGGGCCGAAGTGCCACTGCATGAGGGGGCGTACGTAGGCATCGGTGTCGGTGACCTTCTGCTGCGTCGGGTCGACGTCGAGAATCGACCAGTCGTGCGCGGCGGCGTCGGACATCGCTGGATCCTTTCGAACGGTGGGTGCATCACGGGAGAGAGGTACGGGGGGCGGGTACGCGCGTCAGCCACGTGGAGCGGCGGGGCCCACCTTCTGTACGAGCGCGGCCGACCAGGTGAAGCCGCCGCCACCGCCGATGACGAGTGCGTACTGCCCCTCGTCGATCAGCTCGGTGCGGCGCAGGTGGTCCAGGTTGGCGAGGAAGTCGCCCGCTCCCAGGTGCCCCGTCGTACGGCGTTCACAGTGCAGGGTGGGTCGCAGGCGCGAGTCGATCGCCCCGGAGTACATGAGGTCGAGGACCTTGGGGCTCAGCCGGGGAAGCATCGTGGCCCGTACGTCGCTGACGCGGACGCCCGCGGTGTCGATGACGTCGCCGACGAGTTCGCCGATGGCCTTGACGGCCGTGTCGCGGAACTCCTCGGTGCCGCCGGAGCGCTCGAAGAAGGCGCGCTTGGTGGCCTTGGCGTCGACGGCGGGCCTCAGTTGGTGTGGTGCGGTCCCGAACGCGTCGCCCTCGCGGTACATGGCCTCGAACCGCGACTGCGCCCGTGAGCCGAGCGCGCGGATGCGCAGGGCGTTCGTGTGCGGGCCGGGACGGGGAGCGAGAATCGCACAGGTGCCGCCGTCCCCGTAGACGGTGTCGTAGTCGCTGCCCCAGCGGACGAAGCCGGGGCCACCGAAGGTGTCCGCCGTGGTGGCCACGCTCAGGGTCGGGTCACCGGGCCTCGCGGACCGGATCCGCTGGACGGCGATGTCCAGGGCCGCGGCGCCGCCGTTGCACATCTGCCCGATGGTCATCGGGACGCACTGCTCGAATCCCGCCTCGTGCGCGATGAAGTGGGCGGGGGACCAGAAGTCGTGTCCCTGGTAGTAGATGTGACCATGCATCAGGTGACCGACGCGGTCGGGCTCGATGCCCGATTCGACGGCGGCCCGGCGTGCCGCCGCAGCGGCGAGCACGGGCGCCGGTTCCGTTCCCACATGCACGCCCACCACATCCAGGCGGTCGGCCTCCTCCTGCGAGATCCACGCCTGGCGCACGGCGTCGGCGGCGCACTCCACGGCCGGCGGGAGCTCGACCGCACTGCCGACGAGAAAGGCATCCGCCTCGCCCGGGGCCGCGCGTAATAGCTCCGGCCGGGCGCCCAAAGCTGCCTTCTGGCCGCTCGTCACGACCGGGCCCCCTCCGCCACTCGAAGAATTTCGCCGTCCGGTTCCGATTTCGTGAATCGATCACGCCCACAGAAAAGTGAAGCAATTCAGGTGCGTCAAGCACTCATTCCCGGATCCCCCGTCGGCACGTTTTGAAAGCGCAATCCGAACCGCACGCCGGATTGACGCAGGCCAGTCACGAACGCCCGGACCACAGCACGCGGCGGCCGTGATCCGACGCACATGACTGTAGCCCGTCCCGTCGAGCACCGCAAGCGCTAAGTAAGTGGATACATACAAGCGAGCAAGATCCCGGAGATGGCATTTGACCTGCACGTATATAGATTACCGGGAAGCCCTGAACCTCACAGGGACATCTTTCTAGTTAGTAACTACTTCCCACTGCCTCCCCGCCGCGCAACCGGAGGGCGGGCCTCGGCTGCGGCGTCCGACCGATCACCCCCGGGCCCCTCTCCTGGCTCACCTCGTATGACACAATGAGCCATGCAAAAAACTCGTATGTCATCGGCCGAACGACGGGCGCAGATTCGCGATATCGCCATGCTGGAGTTCTCCAGGACCGGACTCTTCGGGACTTCCGCCGAGGTCATTGCGCGCGCGGCCGGAGTGACGCAGCCGTACATTTTCCGACTGTTCGGCAGCAAGACGAAACTCTTCGTCGAATGCGTCCGGATCTCGTTCACCCAGTCGACGGCGCGCATGCTGGACGCCGCCGAGGGGCTGTCCGGGGTCAACGCGCTCGTCGCGATGGGGAACCAGTACCGGTCCAACCTGGAGAACAACCCCGACGTACTGATCCAGGGACAGGCCTTCGCCGCGTGCGCCAACGAAGAGGTGCGCGAGGCCGTCCGCGAGGCATACGGGAACCAGTGGCGCCAACTGGCCGAGCAGGCAGGGGTGGAGCCCGTTCAGATGAAGGTCTATATGGCGCTCGGACTACTGCTGAACGACTTGACGATGATCGACGCCAAGTCGTCCGCGAGCGCCGATGAACAGTGGGTGCACGACGCCTACACCGTCATCGACTCCTCCGTCTTCGCCGCGCTGGGGACGTTGAGCAACGTCGAGAGATGAGCGGGCGCCCGCGGCTGGGGGCTACACGTCGATCACCAGATCCTCCCGCGGCGTCGAACAGCACAGCAGGATCTTGTTGTTGGCGATCTCGCGGGGGCGGATGCCGCCCGCGTGCCGCATGTCGACCGAGCCGGACAGGAGGGTCGTCTTGCAGGTTCCGCAGATGCCCTGCGCGCAGGATGCGGGGAGCGTGATGCCCTCGCGGGCGGCGGCCGCCAGGACGGGGGTGTCGGCGTCGCACTCGATGGTGCGTCCTGTGCGGGCCAGTTGGACCTTGAAGCCGGTGACGAGGCCGGTGCCGGCGTTGGGGACGGACTCCGGTTCGGCCGGCACCGGTGTCTCGAAGGCGAAGCTCTCCTCGTGGTGGTGGGCCATGTCGAAGCCCTCGGAGGCGAGCATTTCGCGTACCGCCCGCATGTAGCCGACCGGTCCGCAGGTGAACACCTCGCGTTCGGCGAGGTCGGGGGCGAAGGACCGCAGCATCCGCGCGTTCAGCTGCTCGCCGTGGTCGTCGAGGACGTGGCGTATACGGAAGTTGGGGGACGCCGCCGCGATGAAGTCCAGTTCCCGGCGGAAGATGATGTCGTCGAAGGTGCGGGCGCTGTGGACGAAGGCGACGTCCACGGGGTGGGCCAGGTCGTACAGCGCCCGGGTCATCGACATCAGCGGGGTCACACCGCTGCCCGCCGACAGGAACAGGTACTTCGGGGCGGGGTGCTGGTTGATGGTGAACCGGCCGAGGGGGCCGCGCGCCCACACCGTGCCCCCGGGTGCCAGATGGTCGTGCAGCCAGTTGGACACGTGCCCGCCGGGGACGCGTTTCACCGTGATGGTGGCGAGGTCGGGGCGGGTGGGCGCGGAGGACAGGGTGTAGCAGCGCTCGACGGGCTCGCCGTCGATGTCCAGGCAGAGGGTGAGGAACTGGCCGGGGTCGTGGCGGAAGAGCCGCGGTTCGGTGGGCGCGAGGACGAAGGTCCGCACGTCCGCCGTCACATCGTGGACCTGCTGGCACACCAGCAGGCCGTCGGCCCAGGCGGGCGGAAGTCCCGCCGCGGTCAGCGTCGCTGTCGTCATGGCCCCTCCAGGTGCGCCGTGAGCCGGTTGATGTACCAGGTGACGAAGTCCTCGACCTGGGATTCGGTCGGGCTGTAGGGGCCCGGGACGTACGCGGGGCTGCCGACGCCCAGTTGGGCCCGGGAGACGAAGACCGCGTCCTGTTCGTTGGTAGCCACCCAGACACCGGTCAGGCTGTCGAGGTCGTAGTCGATACCCTCCTCGGCGTCCGCGTGCACGAGCCATGTGGTGCGTACGAGGGTGCGGTCGGCGGCGAGCGGGACGACGGAGAACAGCACCGCGTGGTCCGCCAAGAAGTGGAACCAGGCGTTGGGCTGCAGGTGGAAGCCGAGGTGGCCGAGGCGCGCCGTCGGGAAGTCGGCGAGCAGGCGGCGTACGGCGGCCTTGCCGTCGGGGGTGAAGGACTCCCCCGCGAGGTCGAGCGGTTCGCGCTGGACGCGGAAGCCGGTGGGGCGCTCGACCAGTTCCTCGATGGTGGCGTAGGGCAGGCCGAGGGACTCGTACGTGGCACGGGCCTCGGCGTCGGCCTTCTGGAAGCGCTCGAACGTGGCCCGCATGCCCGGCGGCACCTCGTCCTCGGTGAAGTTGTAGAGCGGGAAGTAGCAGCGCTGGAGTTCGGGGTGGCCCGCGCAGTGGTAGCACTCGCGGTTGTTCTCCATGGTGAGCTTCCAGTTGCCGTGCTCGACGAGGTCGATCTGCTGGGCCACCTTGGCGCGCGCCAGGTTGTGCGGCGCGAGATAGGGCTCGACGCGGGCCGCGAACTCGTCGAAATCGGCGGGTGGTTCGGCCGCCAGGGACAGGAAGACGAGGCCGGCGACGGTGCGTACGTGGACGGAGCGCAGGCCGAAGCACGAGCGGTCGAAGTCGGGCGGCTGCGACTCGGCGTGCAGCAGCGTCCCGTCGACGCCGTACGTCCAGTGGTGGTAGCCGCAGACGATGTTGCCGACGGAGCCGCGCTCGTCGTTGAGGATGCGTGCGCCCCGGTGGCGGCACACGTTGTGGAAGGCCCTCACCTCCTCGTCGTCGTCACGGACGACGAGGACGGAGTACGCGCCGAGGGTGAGCGTGATGTAGTCGCCGGGCTCCGGGAGTTCGGCCTCCGCGGCCGCGAAGATCCAGCTGCGGGCGAAGACGGCGTCGACGTCGAGGCGGAAGAGCGCGTCGCTGACGTAGAAGGGGGCTTCGAGGCTGTGTCCGGGGGTGCGGCGGGCGACGAGGGCGGCGGGTGTGGTGGTGTCGGAGGCGTGAACAGTCATGGTGTCTCTCCGAGGACTCGTCAGACCGGCAGGCAGAGGCGCAGCGCGTCGTACACGGCGGCGTGGATGTTGCGGCTGGTGACCGCGTCGCCGATGCGGAACAGCTGGTAGCGGCCCGCCGGGTTGCGGACGACGGTCTGTGCCTCGCGGGCGAGGAGGGCCCGGTGGTCGACCTCGCCGAAGTTGCGGGAGGCGGGCAGCAGGTCGGTGTACAGCTCGTCGTTGGGCAGGGTGCCGTGCTCGACGACGACGTGGTCGACGACGCGTTCGGTCTCGGTGCCGGTGTACTCGCTGAACAGCGTCGCCACCAGCCGCCCACCACTGCCACCATCCCCTTCCCCGTCCCGACTCCGACGCACGGAGCGCACTCGCCGGGCGAGCGTGACGGTGACGTCGTGCTCGGTGAACGCCCGTATGTATGCAGGGGAGTTCATGCTGCCGACGTCGGGTGCCAGCGTCCGTTCCGGTGTCACGTACTCCAGTCGGGCGCCGTGCGTGGCGAGGAGTTCCGCGGCGTCCATGGCCGGGTAGCCCCCGTGGTCGTCGTAGATCAGGACGTCCCTGCCGGCGCGCGGGCGCAGGGAGCCGGACATCACGTCCCAGGTGTCCGCGACGAGCCCCTCCCCCGCGGTGAGGAAGGAGCGGTTGGGCAGGCCGCCGGTGGCGACGACGACCAGGTCGGGGTGTTCGGCGAGCACGTCCGACGCTTCGGCGTAGACGCCCAGGCGCAGGTCGACGCCAAGGTGTTTGCACTCGGCGACGCGCCAGTCGACGATGCCGAGGAGGTCCTGGCGGCGGGGGTTCTGTGCGGCGAGCCGGATCTGGCCGCCCGCCTGGTCGCCCGCCTCGAACAGCACGACGTCGTGACCGCGTTCGGCGAGGACGCGGGCGGCCTCGAGGCCCGCGGGGCCGCCGCCGATGACAACTCCCTTGCGGCGCGGCCCCGTTGCGGCCGGGACGGTGTGGGGGATCTGGAGTTCACGGCCGGTAGCCGGGTTGTGGATGCACTTGGTGTCGCCGGAGTCGTAGATCGCGTCCAGGCAGTAACTCGCCCCGACGCAGGGGCGGATGCGGTCCTCTTCACCGGAGGTGATCTTGGCGACGAGGTGCGGGTCGGCGATCTGCGCGCGCGTCATGCCGACGAGGTCGAGGAGGCCTTCGCGCAGGGCGTGCCGGGCGGTGGCGGGGTCGGCGATGCGGGCGGCGTGCATGACGGGGATGTCGAGGCGGCGGCGTATCTCGCCGGTGAAGTCGAGGAAGGGGCCGAGCGGCGTGCCCATGGAGGGGATCGTCCGCGACAGGGAGGCGTCGGATTCGATGGTGCCGCGGATGGCGCTGATGAAGTCGATGCCGTCGGCGGTGAATTGCTCGGCGGCAGCGAGTCCTTCGGCGAAGGTGAGGCCGCCGGGGAGGGCTTCGTCCAGGGCCATGCGGATGCCGACGACGAAGTCGGGGCCGACCGCTTCGCGCACCGCACGGATCACGCGGCGGGGGAAGGCCATCCGGTGTTCCAGGTCGCCGCCGTACTCGTCGTCGCGGTGGTTGGTCGCCGGGGAGAGGAACCCGTCGAAGAAGTGGCCGTACGACTGCAACTCGATGCCGTCCAGGCCGCCTTCCTTGCAGCGCACCGCCGCGGCCGCGTAGTCGGCGACGATCCGGTCCAGGTCCCAGGGCTCGGCGGCCTTGGGGAACGCGCGGTGCGCGGGCTCGCGCAGCGGGGAGGCGGCGACCACCGGCAGCCAGTCCCCCGTGTAGTTGCTGGTGCGGCGCCCTAGGTGGGTGACCTGGCACATGACGGCCGCGCCCGCCGCGTGCACGTCGTCGGCGAGCAGCCGCAGCCAGGGCACGATCTCGTCGCGGTAGAGCAGCAGGTTGCCGAAGGAGGGCGGGCTGTCGGGCGAGACGACCGCGGAGCCGCCGATCATCGTCAGGCCGACGCCGCCGCGGGCCTTCTCCAAGTGGTAGGCGCGGTAGCGGTCCTTGGGCAGTCCGTCCTCACCGAAGGCGGGCTCGTGGGACGTGCTGACCACCCGGTTGCGCAGGGTGAGGTGCTTCAGCCGGAAGGGCTGGAGCAGGGGATCCAGGTTCGTGTTCGGTGCGCGCACGACAGCTCCAAGGGAGGCAGGGAAGCTCTGTGGCCCGGATGTGACGGGGATGGCCCCGGATGTGATGCGGGGGACGACCCCGGATGTGGGGGACGGACGACCCCGGATGTGACGGCGGGGGACAACGGGGATGGCTGCGTGACGACGACGTCGCCACGTTCCCGTTTCGCGATACGAAACAACAACGCGATGCGAGACAAATGTGCGGCGCACGAGACCGCGTCGTCAACCCCTACCGCTGCGTAATCAGCCGCGCCGGATATAGCCCTTGCGCCACGAGATCTTTTCGCCGGCCGCCACCAGTTGTTCGGCGAGTCCGGAGATCGTGTGGTCGTTGATCCGGAACGTCGGCCCCGAGACGGTCACGGTGGCGATGACCTCGCCGTTCAGCGACCTGACGGGGGCGGACAGCGAGGCGAGCCCGATCTCCAGCTCCTCGCTGATGACGCCGTAACCCAGCTCGCGCACCCCCTGCAGCTGCTCCTTCAGGAGCGCCGGGTCCGTGATGGTGTGCGGCGTGTACTCCTCCAGCGGCTGCTCGAGAATCTCGGCGGCCTCCGGCTGCGGCATGTGCGCCAGAAAGACCTTGCCCGCCGACGTGGCGTGCAGGGGCGTGCGCTTGCCGACCCAGTCGATGCTGGTGATGGCCGCGTTGCCGAGCACCTGGTCGATGCTGATGACGGCCTCGCCGTCGTAGACCGCCACATTCACCGTCTCGCCGACGGCGGCGGCGAGCTCCTGGCAGACCGGCCGGCTCAGCAGCGACAGGTCGTTGCCCTTGGTCGCCCCGCCCGCGAGTTCGACCACGGTGTAGCCGATGCGGTAGCTGCCGCGCTCGCTGTCCTGCTCGACGAGGCCGCGCGCCTCAAGGGTGGCGAGCAGCCGGTACACGGTCGACTTGTGGATGTCGAGGGCGTCGGCGACCTCCGTGACGCCGGACGGCCCCTGCACGGCCAGCACTTGGAGGATCGACACCGCCCGGTCCACCGACTGCACCGACGTGTCCCGCGCGCGACCTTTGCTGCTCATACGTGGAGCCTATCCAGGAAGTGCCAGCGCACACCGGTCGCGACCGCGGCCGGACCGGCCCCGCCGGGCTCAGCCCCGCTTGACCTGCCCCCGCCGCCACGAGATCCGCGCCGCGGCCGCGAGCAGCATTCCGGCGAGGACGGGCGCGGTGTCCTCACGGATCCGGAAGGCGGGCCCGGCGAGGGTCACGGCGGCGACGACCGTGTCGTCCAGGGCGCGAACGGGCGCGGCGAGGGAGACGAGGCCGATCTCGTACTCCTCGAACGAGACGGCGTAGCCCCGTTCGCGTACGGCGGCGAGATCCTTCGCGAGGTGCTCCCGGCGGGTGATGGTGCGGGGCGTGAACCGCTCCAGGCGCCTGCCCCGGGGCAGCTCCGCGGGCAGGCGCCCGTGCCGGTCAGGGGCGGGGTGGGCGAGGAAGACCTTGCCCGCGGCGCTGGCGTGCAGCGGGCAGCGCCTGCCGACCCAGTCGACGCTGGCGATCGACGCCTCGCCCGCCACCTGGCCGACGGTGACCACGTCGCGGCCCTCGCGGACGGAGACGTTCACGGTGTCGCCCGCGGCCTGGGCCAGCTCCTGGCAGACGGGGCGGCTGAGCAGGAACAGATCGGTGTTCTTCGCGGCAGCGGCGGCGAGTTCGGTGAGCGGGTGTCCGATGCGGTAGCGGCCCCGGCCCGCGCCCTGTTCGACCAGACCGCGCGCCTCCAAGGTGGCGAGCAATCGGAACACGGTCGTCTTGTGCACGCCGAGCTGCCCGGCGATCTCCGTGACGCCGCACGGCCCGCGCACGGCCAGGATCTGCAGGACCGACACCGCACGGTCGACGGACTGGACCGCACGGTCGCGCGCTCGCCCACGGCTGCCGGTCGTCGCCACAGCACCCTCCAGCTCTCCGCCTCGGCGACCCAACTAGCCGCCCGTAGACGTTAATTCGCGGTTGCCCGGATGCAAGAGCCTTGACGCGCCGTCACGATCAACGGCATCGTCACACCGTACTGCACATTTGTTGCGCAATGCGAAACACCAGCCCGGACTTGTTCCAACCGCCCCGCGCGGACCCCTGGAGGTGGGGCACGGTGATAGAAGCAGCACGGCTTAACAAGGTTTTTGAATCCGCCGACAACACGGTGCATGCCGTGCGCGATGTGTCCTTCACCGTCGAACCCGGCGAACTCTTCGTCGTCATGGGCCTGTCCGGGTCCGGGAAGTCGACTCTGCTCCGGATGCTCAACCGTCTCATCGAGCCGACATCGGGCGAACTCCGCGTCGACAGCCGGGACTTGCTGGCCATGAACGATGCGGACCTGCGCGAGCTGCGCAATCGCAAGGTCAACATGATCTTCCAGCACTTCGCGCTCTTCCCCCACCGCACGGTCCGCGAGAACGCCGCGTACGGCATCCAACTGCGCGGCGGCACCGCCGCCGAGCGAAAGGAGCGCTCCGACTGGGCGCTCAGCACCGTCGGCCTCTCCGACTGGGCCGAGGCCTACCCCAGCGCACTCTCCGGCGGTATGCGGCAGCGCGTCGGCCTGGCCCGCGCGCTGGCCACGGATGCCGAAGTCATGCTCATGGACGAGCCGTTCAGCGCGCTCGACCCCCTGATCCGCCGGGACATGCAGGATCTACTGCTCGGCCTGCAGCGCGATCTGCGCCGCACCATCGTCTTCGTCACCCACGACCTCAACGAGGCGATGCGGCTCGGCGACCGGATCATGGTCATGCGGGACGGCGGCGTCGTACAGCTCGGCACCGCGACCGACATCCTCGACTCCCCCGCCGACGCCTACGTACGCGACTTCGTCTCCGACGTGGACCGTTCCCGCGTGCTGACCGCCCGCGCCGTCATGCGCGAGCCGCTGACGACAGCCGGCCTCGACGACGCCCCGCGCGATGTCCTTCGCGCCATGGCCGACATCGAGGCCGGCGCCGTCTACGTGCTCGACAGCGACGGCCTCGTCTCCGGTGTGGCGCACACCGAGGACATCGCACGGGCCGCCGACGCGGGGCACGCCTCGCTGCGCGACAGCCCGGAGAGCCTGACCGACACATACGGGCGGGCGGGCCCCGACACGCTGCTCGTGGATCTGTTCCCGGCGGCCGGGCGGTACGCGGTTCCGCTGGCCGTGACCGACGACGACGGCCGGCTCCTCGGCGTCGTACCACGCGCGGCACTGCTCACCGCTCTCTCTGCACCAGAAGCACCCAACTCCCGCGAAGAGGGCGATACTTCGGAAACATCGGGCAGCACTCAAGAGGAGGTGGCCGATGCTGTTCAGCGTTGATCTCGGCACCCCGGTCAACAAGGCCGTCGACTGGCTGACCGAGAACCTCAGCGGCCTCTTCGACGCCGTCACCACCGTGATGACGGAACTCGTCAACGCGGTCCTGTACGTACTGACGGCCCCTCACATGGTGGTCATCATCGCGGTGTTCACCATCCTGGCGTTCTTCGCACGCGGCTGGTTCTTCGCCCTCTACACCCTGGGCGCGTTCCTCCTCATCCAGGGCATGGGCCTGTGGACCCCGGCGATGCAGACGCTCGCCGTCGTCGTGGTCGCATCGGTGTTCGCCGTGGTCATCGGGGTACCCATCGGCATCTGGGCCGCCCGAAGTCCGCTGGTCAGCGCCCTGGTTCGGCCCGTTCTCGACTTCCTGCAGACGCTGCCGGTGTTCGTCTACCTCATCCCGGCCGTCTTCTTCTTCGGCATCGGACTCGTCCCCGGCGTCGTCGCCACCATCCTCTTCGCCATCTCGCCCGCCGTGCGCCTCACCGAACTGGGCATCCGGCAGGTCGATCGGGAGGTCGTGGAAGCCGCGCACGCCTTCGGCGCCCGGAACGGGCAGATCCTGCGCGGTGTCCAACTCCCCCTGGCCCTGCCCTCGATCATGGCCGGCATCAACCAGGTCATCATGCTGGCGCTCTCCATGGTCGTCATCGCCGGCATGGTCGGTGCCGACGGTCTGGGGACCATCGTGGTGCGCGGCATCAGCCAGCTCGACGTCGGGATCGGCTTCCAGGGCGGCCTCGCCGTCGTGTTCCTCGCCATCTTCCTCGACCGCACCACCAGTGCCCTCGCCACACCCCGCATACGCCGCTGGCCGGGGCGCGGGCGCACCGGCAAGACCCCGGTGGCCGACACGGAGAAGTCGTCCTCTCCCGCCTCGTCCACCACTCCGGTTTCCGCGTGAAGACAGGAGCTCCAGCCATGATCCGCAACCGCCGCCGCCGCACCACCTACCTGTTCGGCTGTACCGCCGCCGCCCTCACCCTGCTCGCCACCGCATGCAGCGGCAACACCTCCAAGGTCGAGGGGGGATCCGACGACGACAGCGGTAGCGGTGGCTCGAAGACGGTCAAGCTGGCCTACGTCGCCGGATGGGACGAGGGAGTCTCCGCGACCTTCCTCTGGAAGCAGATCCTGGAGGACAAGGGGTACAAGGTCGACGTCCGTGACCTGGACGTCGCCAGCACCTACACCGGCGTCGCCAATAAGCAGGCCGACATCTACCTCGACGCCTGGCTGCCGGTCACCCACGAGACCTATTGGAAAAAGCTCGGCCCCAAGATGGAGAAGCTCGGCACCTGGTACGAGCCGGCCGACCTCAACCTGACCGTCCCCAAGTACGTCAAGGACGTCAACACCATCGAGGACCTCAAGGGGAAGTCCAAGGAGTTCGGCGGCAAGATCGTGGGCATCGAGGCGGGCTCCGGCCTGATGCGCCTGACCCGCGACCCCGTGCTGCCGGACTACGGCCTCAAGAGCGAGTACGACCTCACCGAGTCCAGCACGTCGGCGATGCTCTCCGCCCTGAAGAAGGCGGTCAAGGACGAGAAGCCCATCGTGGTCACGCTCTGGCGGCCGCACTGGGCGTACACCTCGATGCCGCTGAAGGTCCTCAAGGACACCAAGAAGGCCTACGGCAAGCCCGACAAGGTCCAGATGGTCGCCTCCAAGGGCTACTCCAAGGCCAACCCCGAGGTCGCGGGCTGGCTCAAGAACTTCCACCTCACGAGCAGCCAGCTCGGCAGCCTGGAACTCCTCCTCCAGAAGAAGGGGACGGGTAACGAGCAGGCCGCGGCGAAGGAGTGGATCGCGGACAACAAGCAGCTGGTGGACAGCTGGCTGAAGTGACACCTGCTGCCATGCTGGTGGCATGACGACGATCGCCCAGCTGCGCAAGGCCGCGCTCGCTCTCCCGGAGACCGAGGAGGGACGCCACTTCGGCATGGTCGCCTTCTCCGTACGGGGCAAGGGTTTCGCGTCGCTGACCAAGGACGGGTGCGTACAGCTCCGGCTGTCCGAGGACGACGCCCGGGCGGCACTCGCCACGCACGCCGGGGCGGAGGCCGTGCTGCGCTCGGGTGCGACGATCGGGGTGCGGCTCGCCCTGGCCGAGGCGAACGGCAAGGACCTCAACGCGCTGGTGCGGGCCGCCTGGTCGAACCGGGCGCCGAAGCGGCTCGTGGCGGCCATGGACGCCGCCTCCGCCGCCGACGCGACGGGTGACCTTCCGGCCGCCATCGGCAGGCCCGCCACCCGGGCCCTGCTGGGCGCGGGCATCGACACGCTTGAGCGGGTGGCCCGGCATTCGGAGGCCGAGCTGCTCGCGCTGCACGGCGTCGGCCCGAAGGCCGTGCGCGTGCTGAAGGAGGAGCTGGCCGGCAAGGGGACGGCCCTGCGGGCTTGAGCCGGGTGCTCCCCTGCGTACGTCGCTGATCCTGACGTCAGCGTTCGCCGTCACGCAGCCGGAGAAGGTACGTCGCGGTCACGGCCACGGCGCGGTCCTCGTCGTCCGCCAGCTCGACGAGCGCTTGCGTCGCCGTTGCCCCCGGGATGCCTGCGAGCGCCTGCGTGAGCCGGCCGCGGGCGGGGGCTTCGGTGGCGGGGCGGTCGAGGCGGTCGACGAGTGCGGTGGCGATGCGCTCCGCCGGTGCGGTGGCCTCCGCCGACGTGGTGACGACCGCCGGTGCGGTGGCGCCCGGTGCGGGGTCGACCGCCGACCCGGTGGCGCCCGCCGATGCGGGTTCGACCGCCAACACGCTCAGCGCATCCGCCGCGTCCGTGTCGTTCCTGCCCGCCACGATCATGTCGATCAGCTCCGGGATCGCGTCGGCCGCTCCCCGGTTGCCGAGTGCCACGGCGGCGCGCCCCCTGACCACGGCGTCGGGGCCCACGAGGGCGTGCCGCAACTCAGCGGTGGCCTCGTCGCCGGGCAGCTCGGCGAGGCACTGAGCGGCCCGCTCCCGAACGGCGGCCTCCGGCGAGCCGAGCGCCTGCACCAGCAGCGGCAGGCTGTCGGCGCCGCCCGAACGCACCAGCGCCCAGCGCAGCGCCCCGGCGACATTCGTGTCCGTCTCGCTCAACACCGCCTCGACCAGGGCCGCCACGGGCAGCGCGTCCTGGCCGCCCGACGAAAGGGCCGCACGCTGCCGGGCGTCGGCGCTCTTCGAGCTCAACGCCTGGAGCAGTGCGACGACTTGGAGAACCTCCTCCCAGCCCCCGGGTTCCGCCGCGTCGATCCGGTTGAGACGGGTGAGCAACTCGGTCTCGGCCGCGATGCGTTCACGCGTCTGCCGGATGAGATCGCCGACGAGCGACGAGGGCGTGAAGCCCGGTTCGTCGAGCGCCCGCCCGATCTCGCGCAGCGAGAGCCCCAGCGATCGCAGGCTCTCGATGTGGAAGATCCGCCGGATGTCGTCGCCCGAGTACTCCCGGTACCCGGAGCCCGTGCGCTCCGAGGGCCGCACCAGGCCCAGCGACTCGTAGTGCCTGAGCATGCGGGCACTGACCCCGGACCTTCGCGCCACCTCACCGATCAACACACTTCATCGTCCACCACGGGAGCCCCGTCGAGGGCCACGACGCGCTTCGCCTCCTCGATCGCGAAGCCGAACCCGGTGTCCGGGTCGCGCAGCACCTGTTGCGTGGCGAGCGCGTGCGCGCGCACGTCCGGGTCGGAGGCGGTCGCCGCGGTGCGCAGCGCGGGCATCGCCACGTCACCGAGATCGACCAGGGCCCGGCCCAGGCTCAGCTGCGTCTCCCGCCCGCCGCGGCCGAGCTGCGTCACGAGTACGGCGGCGAGGGCGGCCTTCTCGTTCTCTGCGCCGCCGCCCGTAGCGCCGCCCGTACCGCCGTCCGTACCGCCGTCCGTACCGCCGTCCGTACCGCCGTCCGTACCGCCGTCCGTATCGACGCCCGTGCCGTCGTCCGGTACGAGCACGACGGCGGCCCGCCAAGCACTGCGCGCCACCTCGTCGTCGGCGTCCGTCAACAGCTCCCGCGTGATCACCGGCCACGCGCTCCGGTCCCCGATCTTGGAGAGCGTGTGCAGCGCCTGGCTCCGCGCCTGCGCCGGCCCCGAGCGCACCTCGCGCAGCAGCGCGGGGAGCGTCAGGGCCGCCGGGTGGCGGGTGAGCGCCCAGGTCAGCATGTCGCGAACGTAGAACTCCGGCTCGACCGCGCACCGCTCGACGAGCGTGCCGACGAACCCCGGGTCGGGCGACGAGCCGACCGCCATCGCGGCCCGCAGCCGCACCGACGCATCGCGGTCCGCCAGCCCCCGCAGTGCGCGCAAGGTCTCCGTGTCCTGCCCAGTGATCATGATCGAGACCACCTCCTCGAACAGCAGTGAAGACCTTGTCACCGTGTCAAGGTCAAACGCGCAGCGGCGGCACCGCCGGGACCTCGATCGCGTTCTCGATGTCGGCGTCCGTCAGCTTGAAGGCCTCGGGGTAGGCGTCGCGGCGGGTGCGGCGGTCGGGTTCGCTCGTGCGCCAGGTGTAGAGGCAGTGGGTGCACTGGAGTACGTCCCATACTCCGGGGACCGGGGACGTGGCGAGGTGGGTGATGGTGTCGGCGGGGCAGCGCGGACACTCGGCGCCGTCAACCAGCTTGCTGTTCATGGGCGTTGACCTTTCTGGAGAAAGAAGGACAGGGAGAGAGGGGACGGCGGGGGTCAGTGGCGGGCCGCGATCATGTCCTGCAGACGCTTCGCCCACTCGGCCGTCTCGGGCAGGTCCTTGGCCGGCGTGGAGAAGTTGCCGCGGACGTCGGGTGCCACCGGGGTCGTCGCGTCGATGATCATCTTGCTCGTGATGCCCGCGGGCTCCGAGGCGGGAGCGAGTTCCAGGACGGACAGGTTCGGGATGATCACCACGTCCTCCTTCGGGTTGACCTTCGCCGACATGGCCCACATGACCTGCGGCAGGTTGAAGGGGTCCACGTCCTCGTCGACGACGATCACCTGGGCCACGTATCCGAGCCCGTGCGGCGTCGTCATCGCGCGCATGCCGACGGCCTTGGCGAAGCCGCCGTACCGCTTCTTCGTCGAGATGATCACCATCAGGCCGTGGGTGTACATGGCGTTGACGGCCTGCACCTCGGGGAACGCCTCGCGCAGCTGCTTGAGCAGCGGCACGCACGTGTTGGGTCCGACGAGGTAGTCGCACTCCGTCCACGGCATGCCGAGGTAGAGGGACTCGAAGACCGGGTTCGTACGGTACGAGATCCGGTCGATGCGGACGACGGGCATCCGACGCCCGCCCGAGTAGTGACCGGTGAACTCCCCGAAGGGGCCCTCGATTTGACGCTTCCGCGACTCGATGACGCCTTCGATGACGACCTCGCTGCCCCACGGCACGTCGAAGCCGGTGAGCGGCGCGGTGGCGATCGGGGCGGGCGCGCCGCGCAGGGCGCCGGCCATCTCGAACTCGCTCTGGTCGTACGCCATCGGCATGCCGGCGACGATCGCCATCACCGGGTCGTTGCCCAGCGTGATGGCGATGGGCAGGTCCTCGCCGACCTCCTCGGCCTTGTTCAGGTGGATCGCGACGTCGTGCACGGGCACGGGCTGGATGGCGAGGCGGTTCGCGCCGAGGGCCTCGATGCGGTAGATGCCGACGTTCTGCTTGCCGAAGTTCTCCGGGTCCTCGGGGTCGCGGGAGACGACGGCGGCCTTGTCGAGGTAGAAGCCGCCGTCACCGTCGTTGAGGCGGAACAGCGGAAGGACGGAGAACAGGTCGACGTCCTCGCCCTCCTGGGTGTTCTCGCGCCAGGGCGCGTCCTCGCGGCGTTCGGGGGCGACGGGGAAGGCGTCCCAGCGCCGCGCGAACTCCTCGACCTGCTCCTTGACCGGGGTGTTCTTCGGCAGTCCGAGCGCGAGCGCGTGGTTGGCCCAGGAGCCGTGCACGTTCATCGCGATCTGCGCGTCGGTGAAGCCCTTGACGTTGTCGAAGAAGAGGGCGGGGGCGTTCTCGCCGATGCGGCCCGTCGCGTTGGCGGCGGCCGCGAGGTCGGGCTCGGGCAGCACCTCGTCGGAGATGCGCAGCAGCTGGCCCTCCTTCTCCAGGGTGCCGAGGAAGCTGCGCAGATCGTCATAGGGCATGGGTAACTCCTGTGTTCTGTACGGAGGTTGCGGACTCGGCCGCGGTGCGGGCGGCGCGGGCGGCGCGCATGCCGGCCCAGCGCTCGGCGGCCGGGGCGGGCAGGTCGAACTGGTCGAGGACCCGCGCGACGATGTGGTCGACGATGTCGTCGATGGTGCGCGGGTTGTTGTAGAAGGCGGGCATGGGCGGCACCAACTGCACGCTCATGCGGGCGAGTTCGAGCATGTTCCGCAGGTGGATCTCGCTCAGTGGTGTCTCGCGCGGGACGAGGACGAGCTTGCGGCGCTCCTTGAGGACGACGTCCGCGGCGCGCGCCACGAGCCCTTCGGCGTAGCCGGCGCTGATCCCCGCGAGCGTCTTCATCGAGCACGGGACGATGACCATGCCGTCGGTGCGGAAGGAGCCGGAGGAGATGGTGGCGCCCTGGTCGTCGGGGTGGTGTGTCACGTCGGCGAGCGCCGAGACCTCCGCCGCGGAGCGGCCGGTCTCAAGCTCGATCGTGGTGCGCGCCCAGCGGGAGAGCACCAGATGTGTCTCCACGTCCGGCAGCTCGCGCAGACATTCCAGTAGACGGACACCGAACGGAGCTCCCGTCGCCCCGGTCATTCCCACGACCAATCGCACAGGACACTCCTCACACGTCGCTGACCTGTGCTTTCACGCTAGGCGGCGGGAAGGGGGAGGCAGCGGTACGCTCGGGACTCACGATGGGGAAAATCAGACAGGAACGCCGCGTGGCCCGCGAGGAGCGCCCCGACGTCAGGGACCTCGAATACACACCGAACGTCGGCGCTCCGACCGGCGTGGAGGTCGAGGAGCTGGCCGACCTCCACGACCGTTCGCTGCGCCACGGCAACGATCCGTACGCGCCGCTGCGGCCCGCGTTCCACCAGTTGATCGGTGCGCGCGAGCGTCCGCTGCAGGTGGCGGTGGACTTCGTCGAGTACGAGCTGCGGCCCGGTTCGTGGCTGTGGATCCGGCCGGGTCAGGTGCAGCGCTTCGGCCGCGACCTGAGGACGGCGGACGGCGTGGACGTGGTCTTCAAGGCAGGTTTCCTGCCACCCGCGATCGTCTCGGCCGCGCACATGGACCCGCCGTACGAACAGCGCCCGCTGACACCGGCGGGACCGGACGCGGAGGGGGTGCGGCGGGCGCTCGACCACCTCGCGTACGAGTACGGGTCGATGGCCTCGCTCCCCCTCCAGGCGCACACCGAGGCGCTGCGGGCGCTGCTGTCGGTGCTGGTGATGCGCCTCGCGAAGGTACGCGCCCCGGAGCCGGGCCCCGCGGCCGCGTCCGGCACCTTCCACCGCTTCCACGCGGCGGTGGAGCGCGACCACGCGGTGACCCGCCGGGTCGAGGACTACGCGTCGGCCCTCGGCTACAGCCCCCGCACCCTGACCCGCGCCGCGCTCGCGGCGGCGGGCCGCACCGCGAAGCAGTACGTCGACGACCGGGTCCTCCTGGAGGCCAAACGCCTGCTCTGGCACAGCGGCCTCCCGGCAAAGGAGGTGGCGGCCCGCCTCGGCTTCGACGACCCGAGCGACTTCACAAAGTTCTTCCGGCTGCGTACGGGGGTGACACCGGGGGCGTTCCGGGCGAGCCCCTGAACCCGGGGGCCACAGCAACGCGGGTGGCCCGTCCCCCGTGGGGCGGGCCACCCGGCAGTGGAGCGGGGGTGTCTCAGCGGCGGATTTCCTTGATCTTGAGCATCTTGGTGATGACCTTGTCGAGTTCGCCGTCGTCGAAGACCTTCTTCCAGTCGTCCTTGACGATGGAGTCGCGGCCGTAGTCCATGGCGATCAGGCAGGCGTCGGAGAACGGGTTGTCGCCCTTGAGGGTGTTCGCGAGGGCGACCTGGGTGTGGCCGAGGAGCATGGCGCGGGCCGCCTTCTCCGGGACGCCGACCGTGTGCACGGTCTCGTGCAGCGCCTCGTTGAGGAGAGCGCCGACCATGCAGGCGATGGTCTCGACGAGGGTCGGCTCCAGGACGGCGAGCTGCTTGACGGTGACCCAGTGGACGTCGACGACCGGCGCGTACATGACGCGGATGACGGACCCGGCGAGCGCCTGCTTGGCCTCGTCGCCACCCTCGTACGCGGCGACGACCTCCTGCGGGGCCGCGATGCCACCGAAGGTGTCATCGAGCTCGGCCTGCGTCTTGCGCTGCAGGAAGACGGACGGGTGGCAGGGGTGCGCGCACACGTAGTGCACTTCGGCGCGCGGGTGCAGCAGGCCCGCGTACGCGGCCGCCGGGTCGAGGGTGAGGACGACGGCGCCCGGCTTCAGGAGCGGGACGAGCTGCTCGGAGACCTTGCCGAGGACGATGTCCGGCACGGCCAGGATCAGGACGTCGGCCTGCTGGGCGGCGGTCTCGGAGTCGGTCAGCTCGCGGCCGAGCGAGCGGATCAGCTCCTGGCCCTTGGGCGAATTCTCGGAGAAGAGGACGGTGAAGTCGCTCTTGACCAGGTTGTTGGAGACACGCTGGCCCATCTTGCCGGCGGCCCCGATGACGGCAACGGTCGTGTTGTGCTCGGCGGCCATGTTCATTCGCCCTTCAGGAGTGTGCTGATGCTGTGCTTGGTCCACTGGTGTTCGAGCTCGGCGGTGACATCGAAGCCACCGTCCTGCCACGGGAGCCAGTGCTCCACGATCTGGTTGACCGACGCGGGGTCCGGGGCGTGGTTCCGGACGGCGGCGATCATGGCTGGGTAGTCGAGCAGCCCTGTGCCGAGCGGTGCTCCCGCGTAGGTGAAGCCCACCCAGCCGTCCCTGCGGCTGAACGCGAAGTCCTTGACGTGCACGTTCACCACGTAGGGCGCGGTCAACTCCACGACCTGGGACGGGTGTTCCAGGCGGGCCACGCAGTTGCCCGGGTCGACGACGATGCCGAGGCGGGGGCTGTTCACGGTGCGGACGACGTCGACGAGGTCGGCGGTGGCGACCTGCTCGTACGTCTCCAGGCCGAGCGTGACGCCCTGCTCCTCGTAGCCGCCGATGGCCTGCTTCAGCAAGGCGACCGACTCTTCGACGTCGGGCTTGTGGTCAGCGGTGTGCAGCATGGATCGGACGAAGGTCACGCCGAGCTTCCGCGCAATGCGGAGGTAGTGCTCCAGGTGGTCCGGGGCGATGCCGCGGGTGCCGAGTTCGAGGGTGACACCGAGGTCGGCGGCCGCCGCCTTCAGCTCGGCGAGCTGCGTGTCGTCGTAGGACTCGATCGGCGCGTAGTCGCAGATCTGGAAGACCTGGCCGCCGAGCCCGTGGATGTCCCGGAGCATGTCCAGGGCCGTCATCGGCTGCGGCGCGCGCGACGAGATGCGCCAGAAGTACGCGTAGGTGCTGATGCCGTACGCCATGTCAGGCCACCTCCGTGCGGGAGGCGGCGGGCGCGACCTCGTCGAGGATGCGGCCGACGGCCTCCGGGTCGTGGGCGAAGCGGCCAAGGAAGAGGCCGCCGACGGCGCCACCGAGGCGGGTGAGCAGGCCGGGGCCCGCACTGCCGCCGTAGATCACGGTCGAACCGGCGTGCTGGGGACGGGAGTTCAGCCACTCCCCCAGCGCCGCGCACACCGTGGTGATGTGCTCGGGCGAGGCCGGCTCGGGCGCACCGATGGCCCACTGCGGCTCGTAGGCGAGGACGACCTGACCCTCCAGGCCGTACAGCAGGCGGGCGGCCTCGGCGACGGTGCGACGCGCGGCCTCCTCCGGCTCCACGGGGTCGAGTTCGCCGACGCACAGGACCGGGGTGAGGCCGTTGCGCAGCGCGGCCGCGGTCTTCGAGGCGACGACCGTGTCACCCTCCCCGTACAGGCGGCGGCGCTCGGCGTGCCCGACCTCGGCGTAGCGGCAGCCGATCTCCTTGAGGAGCGGCCCCGACACCTCGCCCGTGTAGGCACCCACGTCCTCCGTGGCGATGTCCTGCGCGCCGACGTCGACTCCGCTGCGCGCGAGGATCCCGGCCACCGGCACGATCGCCGGGAAGGACGGCAGCACGAACAGCCGGGCCGCGCCGCTGGTGACGGCCGGGTGCCGGTCCGCCAACTGCACGATGCGGCGGGACCAGTTGAGGGTCTCGTGGTGGCCGAAGTACATCTTCAGGCTCACCCCGAGCAGGACGGGTGAACTCATCAGGCGGCCTCGGCCTCGTTCTCGTAGTCGCTCATCAGGGCGACCTTCGCGGCCGACGGCGAGGTCTCGTCGAAGCGGTAGGTGAGCCACTCGGCGGCGAGGCGGCGGGCCAGTTCGATGCCGACGACGCGCTGGCCGAAGGTGAGCACCTGGGCGTTGTTGGAGAGGATCGCGCGCTCGACGGAGAAGGAGTCGTGCGCGGTGACGGCGCGGATGCCCTTGACCTTGTTGGCGGCGATGGCGACGCCGAGCCCTGTGCCGCACACCAGCAGCGCCCGGTCGGCCTCGCCGCGGGCCACCATCTCGGCGGCGGCGATGGCGACCTTCGGGTAGGCGGTGTGTCCGTCGGCGTCCACGCCCACGTCGGTGACCGACTCGACCAGGTCGCTCGCCCGGAGGTCCTGCTTCAGCGCCTCCTTGTACTGGAATCCGGCGTCGTCGCAGCCGACGACGATCCGCAGCTTGTCACTCATCTCAGCGTTCCTTAAAGGGAGTTGCTTGCAAGGGTGTTACTTGCACCGGGGCTACTGACACAGGGGTTACCTGCAAGACGGTTACTTGCACGGGGCGAGCGCGCCGTGGACGGCGCGGACGATCAGCGCGAGGGAGTGGGCGCCCGCGTCGGGGGTGCCCAGTGACTTCTCGGCGTGGGGGCGGGCGCGGCCCATCTTGGGCAGCAGGTGGGCGGTGTCGCGCGCGGAGCGCTCGGCCGCGGTGGCGGCGGCGTCCCACGCGGCGGTCAACCCGGCGCCCGCATCGACCTGTTGACCCAGTGTCTCGGCGAAGGGCACGAGGACGTCGACCATGGTCTTGTCGCCGACCTCGGCGCCGCCGGTCCTGCGGACGCCGTCGGACGCCTGTAGGACTCCGTGGGCGACGGACGCCGGGGTCGGCCGTTCGGTGTCGCCGAGCGCGTCGCCGAGCGCGCGCAGGACGATGCCCCACAGCGCTCCGGACGTGCCGCCCGCCTTGTCGGCCCAGGCGTCGCCCGCGGCGGTCAGCAGGGAGCGGGCTCCCGCACCCGCCTCGCGGGCGCGGTGGGCGGCTTCGTAGGCGCCGGTCGAGCCGCGCTGCATGCCGATGCCGTGGTCGCCGTCGCCCGCGACGGCGTCGATGCGGCCGAGTTCGTCGGCGTGCGTGTCGACGGTGTCCTTGAGGCGGCGCAGCGCGTCGAGCGCGGTCGCCGCGGCCTGCCGCGACTCCTCGCTCGCCGTGTAGACCTCGGGCCCTTCCTCGGTCTCGTACGACTCCTCGTCCGCGGCTGCCGCTTCGGGTACGGCGCCCTTGCGGTACGCGGGGGTGTCGGCCGGTGCGGTCCACAGGGCTTCGAGGGTGTCGTCGAGCCAGGTCAGGGTCAGGGAGATGCCGGCCATGTCGAAGCTGGTGACGAGTTCGCCGACCTCGGGGTCGACGGCCGTCACACCCGCTTCGTCGAGCAGTTGCGCGACCCTGCGGTAGACGACGAACAGCTCCTCGTACTTCACGGAGCCCAGGCCGTTGAGGATCACCGCGGCGCGCTGTCCCCGCGGTCCGTGGATCCCGTCGGGGAGTTCCTTGAGGAGGGTGGCGACGAGGAGTTCGGCGGCCTCGTCCGCGGTGGGGACGGGCTCCTCGCCGATGCCGGGTTCGCCGTGGATGCCGAGGCCGACGGCCATCCGGTCCTCGGGGACCGTGAACAGCGGGTGGTCGGCGCCCGGGAGCGTACAGCCGGAGAAGGCGATGCCGAAGGAGCGGGTGCGGTCGTTCGCATGGGCGGCGATCCGCGCCACCTCGTCGAGGGACTGCCCCTGCTCGGCGGCGGCCGCGGCCACCTTGAAGACGGGCAGGTCACCGGCGATGCCGCGCCGCTTGTGGGCCTCGTCGGGGCCCGCGCTGGATATGTCGTCGGTGACGGCGAACGTGTGCGTCGGTATGCCCTCGCCGTTCAGCCGCTCGGCGGCCTGCCCGAAGTGCAGGACGTCGCCCGCGTAGTTGCCGTACATGAGCAGCACACCGCCGCCCGACTGCGCCGCCTTGGCGACGCCGCGGATCTGCTGGGCGGAGGGCGAGGCGAAGACGTTGCCGACGGCGGCGCCGTGCGCGAGCCCCTGCCCGACGAGGCCGGAGAACGCCGGGTAGTGGCCGGATCCGCCGCCGATGACGACGGCCACCTGGCCGGGGGTCTTGACGGTGGCGCGGACCACGCCACCGGTGACGGGGCGCACCCAGCGGCGGTGGGCGGCGACGAAGCCTTCGAGCGCTTCGTCGGCGAAGGCGGCGGGGTCGTTGTGGAGGCGGGTCATCGCTGGTTCTCCGGGAGGGACGAGGTGCTGGTGGGCGCGCGGCGGGCGAGGACGAACATCAGCACGGCCGACAGCAGCATGAAGAGGCCGACGAGGTAGAGCGGTACGTAGTAGTCGCCCGTCCAGCCCTTGAGCCAGCCGGTGATGTAGCTGGAGGCGAAGCCCGCGATATTGCCCGCGGTGTTGATGAGCGCGATGCCCGCCGCGGCGGCCGCTCCGGTCAGGAAGCGGGAGGGCACGGCCCAGAACACGGGCAGCGCGGCGAAGATGGCGCAGGCGGTCACGGTGATGACGGCGACGGTCGCGGCCGGCGAGCCCATGTAGAGGGCCAGCGGGATGGAGACGCCGCCGACGATCGCGGGACCCGCGACGTGCCAGGTGCGGGTGCCGTGCCGGGTGGCGTGCCGGCTCCAGAAGAAGAGGACGATCGCAGCGGGCAGGTACGGGATGGCCGTGATCCACGCCTTGTCCATGACGCTGAACGTGGTGTCGTACTGCTCCTGGAAGCCGTCGATGATGGTCGGCAGGAAGAAGGCGAGCGCGTACAGGCCGTAGACGAAGCCGAAGTAGACGACGGCCAGGATCCAGACGCGTCCGTTGGTGAACGCCGCCTTCAGGTCGCCCTTGGCGTGCTTGTCGTCGTGGCCCGTCTTCTGCGCGTTCTCCGCGGCCAGTTCCTCGGTGAGCCAGTCCCGCTCCTCGGTGGTGAGCCACTTGGCGTCGGCGGGGCGGTCGATCAGGTAGAACCAGGCGATGACGCCCAGCAGGATCGCCGGGATCGACACGAACAGGAACATCACGCGCCAGCCCTCGAGGCCGAACAGGCCGTGGTGGCCGATCAGCCAGCCCGCGAGCGGGGCGCCGAAGACCGTGGTCAGCGGCTGTGCGAGGTAGAAGAGGCCGAGGACCTTGGTGCGGTGGCGGCTGGGCACCCACTGGCTGAGGAAGAGGATCGCGCCGGGGAAGAACCCGGCCTCCGCGACGCCCAGCAGGAAGCGCAGCGTGTAGAGGCCTCCGCTGCTGTCCACCCAGGTGAAGAGCAGCGAGACGATGCCCCAGGTCACCATGATCCGGGCCAGCCAGCGGCGGGCGCCGAAGCGGTGCAACGCCATGTTGCTGGGGACCTCGAGCACGATGTAACCGACGAAGAAGATCCCGGAGGCGAAGCCGAACTGGGCCGCGGTGAGCGCCAGGTCGTCCCCCATCCCGTTCGGTTCCGCGAACGACACCGCGGTGCGGTCCAGATAGTTCACGAAGAACATCAGGGCCACGAAGGGGACCAACCGGATCGAGATCTTCTTGATGGCCGACTTCTCGACGGCCGACCTCGTCGCCTTCACGGGCGGCGCGGCAGTGGCAGGCATGGCGACTCCTCGGCTCGCCGGACAGCTCTGTCCGGACTTGGGTCACGCTCGGCACGAGGGGCGAGGGCTCTGCAGCAGCTGGCTGGCCGCTCAGGTCGGGCCGATCTGCGTGTCACGCTAGACCCGATCTTCAAATTGGTCACCAATTTACCAATGTGGCGAGCGTCGCACTTGTTGCCCATGGCTGAACCCTTGACAAAGCGGGCATGAAAGAGCGTCGCGCGCGGCCGTGGACCGGCCCGGACGACCCGTCTGGTCTACTGGTGACCGTGACCAACCAGCCCTCCGACGCCACCCCCGAGGCCGACCTCGCCACGCTCCTGCGCCCGGTCGTGCGCGAGTCCTCCGTCAGCGAGGTCGCCAAGCGCCTGCTCGACCACCTCTCCGCGGGGAACATCAAGCCCGGCACCCGCCTGCCCGCCGAGCGCCAGCTCGCGGAGGCCCTCGGGGTCGCCCGCTCCAGCGTGCGCGGCGCCCTGTCCGCGCTCGACGTCCTCGGCATCATCGAGATCCGGCCCGGCTCCGGCTCGTACGTCCGCGAGGGCACGTCGGAGTTCCTGCCGCGCGCCATCAACTGGGGCCTGATGCTGGGCCAGCGCCGCACCCGGGACCTGGTCGAGGTGCGCACCTACATGGAGGGTGTCTCGGCACGGCTCGCCGCGGAGCGCGCGGGCGACGAGGACGTGGCACGCCTGGAGGAGCACCTGCGGCACATGCAGGAGGCGGGCAGCGACGTGAAGGCGTTCATCGACGCCGACATCGCCTTCCACCTGGAGTGCGCGAGCATCGCCCGCAACACCGTCCTGAGCGACATCCTGCACAGCATCCGCGCGCTGCTCCAAGTCTGGATGGAGCGGGTCAGCGACATCGAGGGCACCGTCAGCGGCACCCTGTGCGAACACGACGCCGTCCTCAAGGCGATCCGCGACCGCGACCCCGAGGGCGCGGACCGGGCCATGGCCGAACACATGCGGATGGCGAGCGCGCGGCTGCGGGAGTCGGTGGGGGACGAGCCGCAACAGGGTTGAGCCCGGGGCGTGTTGACACCGCGGCAGGGTCGTGGCGTACCCGCTGTACCCCGCGATACCGGCCGCCGCACGGAAGTGCCTGTCGGCACCGCTCGGTATCCTGCTGATCATGTCCACACCTCCCGCCCAGAGCGGCCTTCTCACCGAGCGCATCGCGCGTCAGCTGGAACACGACATCCGGTCCGGCGCCCTCGAGGTCGGCGTGAAGCTGCCGTCCGAGCGGGAGCTGGCCACCCAGTTCGGCTCCAGTCGCAATGTCGTACGGGAGGCGCTGCGGCAGCTGGAGGCCAAGCGGCTCATCGAAGTGGCGCCAGGGCGCGGCTCGTTCGTGCGGGAGCAGAGCTCTGAACAGGCGCGCGGGTACGACGCCCTGTACCGCGCCGAGCGGCCCACCGTGCGGCAATTGATCGAGGCCCGGCTGCCGGTGGAGATCGAGATCATCAGGCTCGCCGCGGAGCGCGCCACCGACGAGGATCTGGCGACGATCCGGGCCGCCATGGAGACGACCGAGAGCGCCACCGATGTCATCACCAAGGCGCGCGCGGACCTGGAGTTCCACGATGCCATCGCGATGGCCAGCGGCAATCCGGTGCTGCGGATCATGCTGTCGTCGATCAGCGGCATGATGTTCGAGATGATGCTGCGCTCCAACTCCGATCCCTCCATCGGCGAGCCCGGAGTGCCGCACCACCCGGAGATCTTCGCCGCCCTGGAGGCGCGGGACGCCGAGTCGGCGTGCGCCCGGATGCGTGAGCATCTGAGTCTGGGGCTGCGCACCTACGGGCCCGACCTGGACGTGCAGTTGGACACCATGGCGCGGCGGCACATCGAGACACTGCTCGGCGAGGGCCGGGCCGGCTGACCCTTCGCGGTCGCGCCGCCCGGATTCCGGAACGGGGGTTCCCACCGGCCCCGGTGGCTGTTAGCGTCCACTCGCATCTCAACTGGTCCTACCAGTTGGACCGGACTTCAGAGGAACGAGACAACGATGTCCCCCCTGGACAAGATGGGCCGGCGTCGGATGGGCCGGCGCGGCTTCGTCCGCCTTGCGGCCGGGGCCGGGGCGGCCGGGGCGCTCAGCGCCTGCGGACGCTCCGGCGGGCCGCCCTCGGCGAACACACCGCTGCGCATCATGGCGATCAACCATGTCTGGTCGCAGGCCATCAGCCGCCGGAAGGAGGAGTTCGAGGAGCAGATCGGCCGCAGGGTCAGCATCACCCTGCTCACCGCCGACCAGCTCACCAGCAGCTACAACGTAAAGCTCAACGCGTCCGGCACCGACGTGGACGTGATGATGGTCCGCGCCCTGCAGGACCAGCTGGTCTTCGCGCACAACGGCTGGCTCACCGACCTCGGCGGCCGCATCCACGGCGACAGCGGTTTCGACTGGCAGGACTTCCAGCCGGCCCCGCGCCGCGCTTCCGCGACCGGCGGTCGCATCCTGAGCGTGCCGGTCGTCACGGAGCGGCCGGTGCTCTACTACCGCAAGGACCTCGCCGACCCGCCCCGCACCCTCGACCACCTGATGCGGCAGGCGCTCGAACTCACCGAACGCGACAAGCAGTTCTACGGATACGCCGGGCGCGGCCAGCGCAACGGGGCGGTCTCCCAGTGGTCCAGCTTCCTGTACTCGCACGGCGGGGACTTCACCGTCGACGGCCGCTCCGGCATCGGTACCCCGCAGGCGCTCGCCGCCTACCGGTACTACGGCAAGCTGCTGCACCGGGCCGGCCCGCCCGGTGCCACCAACATGAGCCTGGAGCAGGTCACCCCCATCTTCGCCCAGGGCAAGGCGGCGTTCTGCGTGGAGGCGGACGCCGTCTACAGCGGCTTCCTGGACCCCAAGGTGTCGACCGTACGCAAGCACGTGGGCTTCGCACCGTTCCCTGCCGGCCCGGCCGGGGCGAAGCCGCACAACATCCCGTCATGGAGCCTCGGCATCAACCGCTTCTCCCGACTGCAGGACGACGCCTGGCAGTTCATCCGCTGGGCGGCGGGACCGCGGATGTCGCGCACCCTCCAGGCGGCCGGGATCCCCGGCGCCCGCCGCTCGGCGTGGGAGGACGCGCGCACCCTGGCGGCCTTCCCCGACGACCTGGCCGCCGCGATGCGCACCAATGCCGCGCACGGTCTGGGGCACGACCGGCCTCAGGTACTTCAGGTGGGGCGGGCCAGGGACATCGTCGGCCGCCCCCTGGTGGCCGGGATCCTCGGCCAGGACGTCGCCCCGGCAGCCCGCGACGCCGACGCCGAGTTCGGCGAGTTCCTCGTCCGCGACAACCGGCACAAGGAGTCGTGATGGCGACCCTCCAACTACCCGGCAGCACACGGCAGTCCACCACCGAGCCCGGCCGCGGGCGGCCTCCGCGCTCCTTCGAGTCGTCCAACCGGCGCCTGAAGTGGGCGATGCTGACCCCGGCGCTGCTCTTCGTCGGCCTGATGATCGCCTTTCCGCTGGCGTACACGGTCAACCTCTCCCTCACCGACGCGTTCGGCGCGGTGAACGCCGGGTCGAGCCACGTGGGCCTGCGCAACTTCGGCGACCTGCTCACCGACACCCGCCGCTTCTGGCCCGCCGCCTGGCGTACGCTCGAATTCACCGTCGGCGCCGTGCTGTTGGAGACCGTGCTCGGCCTCGCCGTGGCCATGCTGCTGCGCAAGCCGTTCCGTGGCATCCGCTGGGTGCGCACCGTCCTGATCATCCCGCTGCTCACCACGCCGGTAGCCATCGGCATCCTGTGGCTGCTGATCCTGGACCCGACCAACGGCATCGCCAACCACCTGCTGTCCGAACTCGGCATGCCCCGCATGGAGTTCCTCGGCTCGGTCGGCCAGTCGCTGCCCACGCTCATGCTGATCGACGTATGGCAGTGGACGCCGATGATGGCCCTGCTGCTGCTCGCCGGCCTCACCACGCTCCCCGAGGAGCCGGAGGAGGCGGCGCTCGTGGACGGCGCGGGACCCTGGCAGCGCTTCCGTTACGTGATCCTGCCGATGCTCACCCCCGCACTCGGCACGGCACTCGTGCTGCGCGCCGTCGACGCGCTGAAGACCTTCGACCTGCTGTACGCCACCAAGGGCCCGGGCGGCGGCGCCGACTTCGAGGTGGAGACCCTCAACGTCTACGCCTACGGCCTCACCTTCGACTACCAGGAGTACGGGCTCGCCGCCGCGCTCCTCGTCCTGTTCACCCTCGTGATCATCGGAGTCGTGGTGGCACTGCGGCGGCGTGCCACAAGCAGCGGAAGGAAGGACGCATGAGCGCCCCGCGGAGCAAGGCCTGGCTGGGGTGGCTGCGCGCCGCCGCGATCGTGTGCGTGATGCTGGTCTTCGCGCTGCCGATGGTGTGGATGATCGCCGCCGCGTTCAAGACGAACGTGCAGGTGACCGACCCGTCGGTGGGCCTGTGGTTCCACCCGACGCTCGAGAACATCCGCACGGTGCTGACCGAGGGCCCGATCCTGCGCTCGATGGGCAACTCGCTGCTGATCGGCGTGGTGTCGACGGTGCTGTCCGCGGTGATCGCGGTGCCGGCCGCGTGGGCGGTGGGCCGGTTCGGGATGCAGCGCACCGGCTCGCTGATCCTGGTGGCCCGCATCGTCCCTGCCATCTCGCTCCTGGTCCCCTGGTACTACCTGTTCGCGCAGCTGGGCCTGGTCGGGTCCTACACCGTCCTGATCCTCAGCCACATGTTCGTCTCGGTGCCGCTGATCCTCTGGATCATGATCAGCTTCTTCGCCGGGCTCCCCGTCGAACTGGAGGAGGCCGCGCGCACCGACGGTCTGTCCGCCTTCGGCGCGTTCCGGCGCATCACACTGCCGCTGGCCGCACCCGGAACGGCCACCGCCTGCCTGCTCGCCTTCGTCTTCAGCTGGAACAACTTCATGTTCGCCCTCGTCTTCGCCGACGACAGCACGCAGACGGTTCCGGTGACGCTCTTCCAGTTCATGTCCTACGCCTCGACCGACTGGGGCGGCCTGATGGCGGCCGCCACCCTCATCACCGCCCCCGTCCTGATCGCGGCACTGTTCGGCCAGAAGTACCTGGTGGCCGGGCTCACTTCGGGCGCAGCCAAGGGCTGAGGCACCCCCGCGCCTCCCGGATCCACCTCCCGTACGTTCCGCACGTTTCACAGAAAGTGACCCATGAAGATCGTAGAAGCGAAGGTCGTCGTCACCTCCCCCGGACGCAACTTCGTCACCCTCAAGCTCACCACCGACGACGGCCTCACCGGCCTGGGCGACGCGACCCTCAACGGGCGTGAACTGGCCGTCGTCAGCTACCTGGAGGACCACGTCGCGCCGCTGCTGGCCGGGCTCGACCCGCACCGCATCGAGGACACCTGGCAGTACCTCTACCGCGGCGCCTACTGGCGGCGCGGCCCGGTCACCATGGCCGCCGTCGCAGCCGTGGACACCGCCTTGTGGGACATCAAGGCCAAGGCGGCGGGCATGCCGCTGTACCAACTCCTCGGCGGGGCGAGCAGGGAGCGCATCCGGGCCTACGGCCACGCGAACGGCGCCACCGTTCCGGAGCTGATGGACTCGGTGCGCGCCCGCCTCGAAGAGGGCTACCAGGCCGTCCGCATCCAGACCGGCGTCCCCGGCCTCAAGGCCGTCTACGGAGTGCACGCCGGCGTCGCCCACCAGCAGCAGCGCCCGCTGGTGGAGGACTGGGACACCGAGGCCTACCTGCGCCACCTGCCGACCGTCTTCGCGGCCGTACGCGAGGAGTTCGGCCCCGAACTGCCCCTGCTGCACGACGCACACCACCGCCTCACCCCGACCCAGGCGGCACGGCTCGGCCGCGACCTGGAGCCGTACCGCCCGTTCTGGCTGGAGGACTGCACCCCGGCGGAGAACCAGGAGGCGTTCCGGCAGGTCCGCGGCGCCACCACCACGCCCCTCGCGGTCGGCGAGGTCTTCAACTCGGTGCACGACTACCAGACCCTCATCACGGAACGGCTCATCGACTACGTCCGCTCCGCGGTCACCCACTTCGGTGGCATCACCCCGCTGAAGAAGCTCTTCGACTTCGCCGCCCTCTACCAGATCCGCACCGCCACCCACGGCCCCGAGGACATCTCCCCCGTCGGCCTGGCGGCCGCACTCCACCTGGACCTCGCGGTGCACAACTTCGGCATCCAGGAGTACTCGGGGCACACCGCCCTCACCGGCGAGGTCTTCCGCCACGCCTACACCTTCACCGACGGCCACCTCCACCCCGGCGAGCAGCCGGGCCTCGGCGTCGAGCTGGACGAGGCCCTGGCCGCCCGGCACCCGTACGAGCAGGCCTACCTGCCGGTCAACCGGCTCCAGGACGGTTCACTTCACGACTGGTGAGACAAGGCCAACTCCCGCAACCGGGGAAGCAGTTGGTCGCCCACGCGAGCGGTCTCCTCCCGGTAGGGGGTGTCGGACAGGACGAAGTGGGAGATGCCGAGCCTGCGGTAGTCGTGCAGGGCCGCCGCGACCTCGTCGGGGGAGCCGACCAGCCAGGTCGTCCCCGCTCCCCCGCCGCCGAATCGGCCCGGCGTGGTGTACAGGCAGCGGTCCAGCACCTCGCCGCGCTCGGCCAGGTCAAGGAGTCGGCGCTGGCCGACGGCCGTGCGGCGGTTGCCCGACCAGGCGGTGTCACCGGAGCCCTCGGCCATCTTCGCGACCTTGCGCTCGGCCGCCTCCCACGCCTCCTCGCTGGTGTCCCGGACGACCGTGGTGATCCGCAGCCCGAACTCCAGCGGGGCGTGGACGCGGCCCTCCGACTCGCTCAACTTCCGCAGCCGGTCGATGCGTTCGGCGATCCCGTCGAGGGGTTCGCCCCAGAACAGCTGGACGTCGGCCTCGGCCGCCGCGACCCGCTCCGCGGCCTCGGAGGCACCGCCGAAGTACAGCCGAGGATGCGCGCGGCCCGGAACCTCGTACGGGCGGGGAGAGACCGTGGAGTGACGCACCTGGAAGTGCTCGCCCTCGAAGGTGACATCCTCTTCCGTCCACAGCCGCCGCACCAGGTGCAGAAACTCCCGGGTGCGCGCGTACCGCGCGGCGGGGTCGACGTTCGTGTCACCGTACGCGGCCGGGTTGTCCAGGCCGCTGACGATGTTGACGAGCACCCGCCCCAGGCTGAGCTGGTCCAAAGTGGCCGCCGCGCTCGCGAAGTTGGCCGGCTGCCAGTAGCCGGGACGGATCGCGATCAGCGGCTTGAACGTGGTGGTCCGCGCGGCGAGCGCCGTCGCCACGGTGAAGGTGTCGGGCCGACCCCATCCGGTGCCCAACAGGGCGCCACCCCAGCCGTGTTCCTCTGCGGTGCGGGCGAGCCACGTGGAGAACTCGATCGAGCCCCAGCCTGCCCTGGTGTCGTCGCCGCGGTGTCCCGGCTCGACGGTGTTGGGGATGTACCACAGGAATTCCTCGGTCGCCGACGTCATCGCCCCTCCGGTTCCACGCCAGTCGTCTCACCATGGACCTGCGCCGCAGCGGCGCCACCCTCGGCGTCCTCCGCGGCCTCGACGCCGAGTTGCCGCAGGAGCCGCTCGCGCAGGGCCGCGGCCTCGGGATCGCCGCGCCGGCGGGACACCGGGAGCCGCACCGCGAGGTCGAGGGCGATCCGGCCCTCCTCCAGGAGGACCACCCGGTCGGCGAGCGCGATGGCCTCGTCGACGTCATGGGTGACCAGGAGGACCGCGGGCCGGTGCCGCTCGCACAGTTGCCGGAGCAGCCCGTGCATCCGGATCCGGGTCAGGGCGTCGAGCGCGCCGAACGGTTCGTCGGCGAGGAGGAGTTGAGGCTCACGCACCAGGGAGCGGGCGAGCGAGACCCGCTGCTGCTCGCCGCCGGACAGCTCGATCGGCCATGCCCGCTCGCGCCCTTCGAGCCCGACCTCGGCCAGGGCGGTGCGCCCGCGCTCCACCGCGTCCGGCCCGTCGAGACCGAGGACCACGTTGTCCAGCAGTCGCCTCCAGGGCAGCAGCCGGGCGTCCTGGAACACCACGGACACGTTGTCGGGCGCGATCAGCTCGCCCCGGCCCGGCACATCGTGGTCCAGCCGGGCCAAGGCCCGCAGCAGAGTGCTCTTGCCGGAGCCGCTGCGACCGAGCAGGGCGACGAACTCGCCTTCCGCGATGGAGAGTTGCAGCCCGTTCAGTACGTCACGCCCACCGAGGGTACGGACAAGTCCCTCGATGCGTACGGCAGCGGCCGACGCCGCACCGTCGTGCCGTACGGGGTTCAGCCGGCCAAGGTACGTCGCCATGTCAGCGCCTTTCTCTCCACGAGCCGTACGAGGGCGTCGGAGACGAGGCCGAGCACTCCGTACACGACGAGCCCGACGAGGATCACGTCGGTCTGTCCGTACGTCCGTGCCAGCTCCATCATGTAGCCGATGCCACTGGTGGCGTTGACCTGCTCGACCACGACGAGGGCGAGCCACGCCCCGGTCACCGCGAACCGCAGTCCGAGCAGGAAGCCCGGCAGTGCGCCCGGCAGCACCACGTGCCGCACGAACCGGGCACGCCCCAGGCGGACCGTCTCGGCGAGTTCGACGTAGCGGCTGTCGATGCCGCGCAGCCCGTTGTGGGTGTGGATGTAGATCGGCACGAACACCCCGAGCGCGATGGTGACGACCTTCATCGACTCGCCGATGCCGAACCACAGGATCAGCAGCGGAATCAGTGCGAGCGAGGGAATCGACCGCTTGATCTGCACGGGCCCGTCGACGAGCCCCTCGCCGATCCGGCTCAGCCCCGACACGAGCGCGAGCGCGAGCCCGGCCAGCACGCCGAACACCAGCCCCAGGAAGGCGCGTTGGGCGGAGATGGCGAGGTTCGACTGGAGCCTGCCGTCGGCGATGAGGTCGCCCGCGGTGCTCGCGATGACCCACGGAGCGGGCAGGTTGCGCGGGTCGATCAGGCCTGCGCCCGAGCCGACTGCCCATGCGGCGAGCAACAGGAGCGGGCCGAGCGCCCAGCCGTAGGGGACGGGCCGTCCGGGAGCGAGCCGCTTGCGGACGCGGGGCCGGGACGCGTGCGCCGGACGCTCCCCCGCCCCGGCCGCGGCCCCCTCCTCGACCTTCAACTCAACAGCGGTTGAACTCACGCCTGTTCACCACCCTCGCCGGCCACCGCGTCCGCGGCGACCCGCTCGTAGCGCCGGTCGAAGAGAACGCCCGCGTCGAAGCGCTCGTGCTTCTGCTCCTTCGCGAGCAGATCGACGGTCTGCTGCTGCCGCGCGATCGCCCCCTTCCAGCTGGCCGGGAAAACCGGATGACCCGCGTGCGCGACGAGATACTCGCCGTCCTCGCGACTGAGCCCCTGGTCCTTGACGTAGTAGCCCTCGATCCACTCCTTGGGATGCGCGTCGATCCAGACCTCGGCGCGTGCCCAGAAGCGGATGAGTTCCTTGATGGCAGCGGACTTCTGCCCGTCGGCGACCGCGTCGGTCAGCGCCCACAGGTGTCCGGGATCGTCGCGCAACCCGTGCCGGATGGTGGTGGCACCGTCCCGGCCGTACTTCGTGAGGTAGCGCTTGATGTTGACACCGGCGATGGGCGCGGCATCGACCTGGTGATTGCCGAGGGCCGTCGGAAACACATCACCAGTACTGGCCAGCTCGACGAGCTTCACGTCCTGTTTACCGAGCCCTGCCTTCTTCAGAATGCGCAGCACGAGAGCGCCCTGCGCCTGGCCCGGACTGTAGGCGATCTTCTTGCCGCGCAGATCGGCGAGCTTCTTGATGCCGGCGCCCGGCGCGATGCCCAGCTCGTAGATCGGGTCGGCGATCGGATCCTTGCGGAACTCGGCGCCGACGAGCTTGGTGTCGAGCCCGGTCCAGTGGGCGTTGATGGACGGGATCTCGGCCGCGGAGCAGATGTCGAGGGCATCGGCGCGAAAGGCCTCGGAGCACTGCGGGCCGCCACTGATGTTGGCCCACTTCACCCTGAAGGGCAGCTTGTCGATCTGCCCGGACAGTTCGAGGGCGACCTTCAGGATCGGAGCGCCGACGGTGAGCGTGGTGTCCGCCGACACCTTGGCCGGGATCTTCTTCGACGCGACGTTCCGACTACCGCTCGTCGAGGTCGAGTTGTTCGCGCAGGAGGTGAGCAGCAGGGCCGCGGCGAGCGAACCGACGACCGCGGCGCTCCGGAATCTGGACATGGGTATGCGGAGACGGGGCTTCATTCGTGCCTTCACAGAGAGGAGGGGCGGCACACCGGAGCAGGCGTGGGACCCCGGGGAGGGAGGCAAGTACGCGAGGATGCGCGCCCGTTGAACGGGCGCCGCGGCTCAGCTACACACGGCGGTGGCGACGCGCATCAGATCGATGGCTCGGCGCTTGTGATACCGCTGGTCGTCGGACATGCCGCCGAAGCTAGCCAGGCCGCCGGAGGCGGGTCAAGGGCGTGGAGCGCCCGGGGCCGGACTGCAATACCCCTTTCATGCAGGAGCCATACGCGTGTTGCGTACGCCCGGACGAGTGAAGACCGCCCGGCCCCGGCAACCGCACCCGCGCGCGGCACCGTCTTCCCCAGCGGCCGCCCCTGACCAGGGCGGCACGACAACAACGTTCGTCGCCCCAATGGGGGCCACAACATGGGGAGTTGTATGAAGAGGAAGCTCGCTTCGGTCCTGGGCGCGGTGGCCCTCGCCGCAGGCGCCGTCGTCACCCTCGCGCCCACGGCCTCGGCCGCGGACGGCTGCTGGCAGGACGGGAACCGGCACTGGTGTCACAACGTCGCCGGCGCCCCGGTGTACGGCACCATCGGCAACAACCACCTCTACCCGGACCCCGGCAGGGTGGTCGGGTACATGAACTCCAACCCCAGCTGGTTCTACTGCAAGATGGACGGCCAGGACTGGGTCGGCGGGCCGCACCCGACGCGCTGGCTGATGACGGTGGCGGACAACGGCCAGCTCGGCTTCATGAAGGACACCGACATCTACAGCGAGACGGATCCGGTTCGCGACTGCTGATGTACCGCTGATCCCGGTCCCGGGGGTGTGCGACTGCTGATCCCGGTCCGGGACCGCACTACTGCCGCGGGGCGAGCCCCGTGCTCCCCCGCGGCACCAGCTCCACCGGCAGGACGACATGGCGCTCCAAGTTCGCCTCGGGTTCCTGGATCACGGCGCGTGCCAATTCCGCTGCGGTGACGCCGAGTTGGCGGGCGGGCTGCGCCATCGTGGACAGGTCCCACGGCGCCGCCATCGCGTGGTCGTCGAAGCCGAGGACGGACATGCGGTCCGGCACCGGCACGTTCGCCCCGCGCAACACGGTCAGCAGCCGGAAGGCGATGTCGTCCGTCTCGGCGAAGATCGCCGTGGGTGGCTCGGTGAGGGAGAGCAGCCGCCCGACCGCCGCGTCCAGGCTCGGCCCCTGCCACTGCGCGACCTGCCGGACCAGGTCCTCGTCGTGCTCGACACCGGCCTCCGTCAGCGCGGCCCGGTACCCCTCAAGGCGGGCGCGGCTGCTCCAGGCGAAGCCCGAGTCGTCGGCGGGCTCGATGTAGGCGATGCGGCGGTGACCGAGGTTGAGCAGGTGCCGGGTGCCCCGCAGGGCGGCCTCCGCGTCGTCCACGTAGACACTGGCCCGGCCCTTCTCGTGCTGGCTGACGAAGACCAGCGGCATGCCGAGGCCGTCAAGGCGCTCCCGCTCCTCGGGGGAGAGCGCGAAGCTGACGACGAGCAGCGCGTCCGCGTTGCGGCGGGCGGGCAGTCGGTCGAAGAACCGGGCCCGCTGTTCGGCGGTGGTGACGCTGTAGACGAGCAGGTCGAGCCCGGCAGCGTTCAGTTCGGGTGCGAGTCCTGCCAGTACGGCGCCCAGGAACCAGGACTCCATGTTCGGCACGAGCACGGCGATCCTGCCGGTGCGCCCGGTCACGAGACTGGAGGCGCTGCGCGAGATCGCGAACGACAGCTCGCGGGCGGCCTGTTCGACGCGCTCGCGGGTCTGCGGTGACACCGTCGACAGACCGCGCAGCGTGCGCGAGACGGTCGAGGGAGACACTCCGGCCCTCTGTGCGACATCCGCCAGCGTGGCGCCCCGTTCACCAGTCATGAGCGGGACGCTAACACAGCGATCACGCCTCGCCGAGCCCGGTAATGCCAACGCTGTCATTTCAAGGATTGCCTGCAATGTCTTCGCCAAGGCCATTGACAGTGAATCTTGCGGCTCCCTACCGTGCTAGCGCTGTCATTCGGCGGCATGAAAGGGGAGGAGCATGCCATGACCCTGCACCGCAGAACCGTGCTCGCCGGCGTCGGGAGCGCCGTCGCGGCCGGACTGGCGTCCGGATGCGGAGGGAGGGACGTCGACGACCTGGTCGCCCAGGCGGCGACGACGCCGAAGAAGCCGGCCCGGCTGACCTGGTGGGTCTCCGAGATCCCGTCGCGCCGGGGTGCCGTCGTCGCCGACCTGATCATCCGGGCCTTCGAGCGACGCCACCCCAACGTCCGGATCTCGAAGATCAACGCGCTGTCGACGTCGGACGGCAACCGCAGCGCCATCGCGACCCAGCTCGCCGGCGGCTCGCCCCAGCCCGACGTCTACCTGGGCGACACGACCTGGCCCACGCAGTTCGGCCGGGCCGCGCTCGCCCTGCCCGTGAACGAGCTGCTGCCGGACGGTTTCTGGGACGCCTACCCGGAGGCCCTGCGGCGCAGTTCCACGTACCGGGGCACGGCGTACGCAGTGCCGTTCTTCCTCGACAGCACGTACCTCTTCTACCGCAAGGACCTGCTGGCCAAGCACGGACTGCGGGTCCCCCGGAGCTGGGAGGAATTGCTGCACACCTCGCGCACCGTGCAGCGGGCCGGGGACACGGCGGCCGGGTTCCTGTGGCAGGCCGCCGTGACCGAGTCACTGACGGCGAACGTCACCGAGTTCCTCGCCGACGCGGGCGGCACCGTCCTCGACGAGCGGGGCAGGGCCGCCCTGAGCGGGGCGGCGGCGGAGCGGGCGTTCTCGCTGATGGCGGAGTTCACCACGTCCGGGGTCACACCCCGGACGGTGACGACCTATGAGGAGTCGGACTCCCAGGACGCGTTCGTCAACGGGCGTGGCCTGTTCCTGCGCAACTGGTCCTACGCGTGGGTCAACAGCAGCACCCCGAACGTCTCGCGTGTCGCGGGCAAGGTGGGCGTCGCGCTCCGTCCGGGCTTCGAGGGCACCGGCCGCCGTGGTGTCTCGTGCGCCGGCGGCTGGAGCAACTTCGTCAATCCCAGCTCCCAACAGCTCGGCACCGCAATGGAGTTCGCCCGGTTCTGCGCCGGCGAGGAGGTGCAGCGGCTGCTCGCCCGGGAGGCCGGTGTCATCCCCGCCATGACCTCTGTGCTGCACGGGCGCGAGGCACGCGCAGCGGGTGACCCGACGGTGCTGCGTGCCGCCGATCTGCACCTGGTCGCCCGGCCCGTGCAGACCCCGCACTACCCGCAGGTCAGCAAGGCGCTCTACACACCGGCCAACGCGGTCGTCGGTGGCGACCTCTCCCCCGCGGCCGGGGTTCGTGCCGCGCAAGACGGCCTCCGTAAGGCTCTGGAAGGGAAAGCGCTGTGAGTACCGCGCTGCAGTCGAAGACATCGACACCGGCGAAGGGCGGCGACAGTCGTTCCGCACCCCCGGGTCGGCAGACCCCGTCGGCCGGTTCCGGCGCGCGCCGCCGCACCCGCACCGGTTGGCTCTTCGCCTCGCCCGCTCTGCTGGTCGTCACGGTGGTGACGGTCTTCCCCGTGGTCTTCTCGCTGGCGCTGTCCTTTGCCGAAGTGCGCCTCGACTACGGCGGGTTGCGCCTCGGGTCCCCCACGTTCGCACACTACGAGGCGCTGCTGAGCAATCCCGAGTGGTACCACGCACTCGCGTTCACGCTGGGATTCACGATCGTCTCCGTGCTGCTCGAACTGGTCCTCGGCACGCTCGCCGCGCTGGTTCTCGAACGGCTCGGCGCGGCCCGCGGCTGGCTCATCGCCCTGCTTCTGCTGCCGTGGGCGCTCATCAACGTCGTCGCCGCCCAGCTGTGGTCGTACCTCTTCAACGGCACGTACGGAGCCGTGAGTTGGCTGTGCGAGCAGGTACTCGGCACCCAGCCGGACATCCTGGGGCGGCCGGTTCCCGCGATGGCCGCGATGGTCGTCGTCGACGTGTGGAAGACCACGCCGTTCGTGGCGATCGTCGTGCTCGCGGGGCTGATGCTGATCTCGGCGGAGGTGTACGAGGCCGCCGAGATCGACGGGGCCGGGCCCTGGACGACGTTCTGGCGGGTCACGCTGCCGCAGCTGAAGCCGATCGTGGCCATCGCGGTGCTCTTCCGCATCCTCCAGGCCTTCGGCATCTTCGACCTGCCGTTCGTCCTGACCCAGGGCGGTCCCGGCACGGCCACCCAGTCGGTGGCGATGCTCGGCTACCGGATCCTCTTCCAGGATCTCGACTTCGGCGGGGGCGCCGCCGTCGCCGTCTCCACCGCGGCCATCGTCATGGCCTGCTGCCTGCTGTTCCTGCGCGTCCTTCGCGCCCAGACCGATGAGGAGGTCCGAGGATGAGCCGCCACACCCAGCGCTCCGGTGTCCGCCGGTACATCAATGTCGTCAACGCCGGGGGTCTCCTGATCGCCGTCTGTGCCACCCTGCCGCTGCTGTGGATGGCATCGGCATCGCTCAAGGGCCCCGCCGAGATCAGCGCGACGCCGCCGACCCTGCTGCCGAAGGCGCCGACGCTCGACAACTACACGACGGCGTTCGTGCGCAACGGGATCGGCCAGTACTTCCTGAACAGCGTCATCGTCGCCTGTGTGTCGACGATCCTGATCCTGTCCCTGGCGTTCTTCGCCGGCTACGCACTCGCCCGGTTCGGGCTGCGCGGGCGGGGCGCCGTCATGACGGCACTGCTGATGCTGTCGGTTTTCCCGCCGATCGCGCTGCTCGTCCCGCTGTTCCTGATGGAGCGTCAAGCCGGCCTGCTCAACAGCTATCCCGGCCTGATCGTCCCGTACGTGGCGCTGAACCTGCCGTTCGCCGTCTGGATCATGCGCAACTACCTCAGCAAGATCCCGGGCGAGCTGGAGGAGGCGGCGACCGTCGACGGCGCGGGGCCCTGGCGCACCGCGCTGACGGTGATCCTGCCGCTGGCCCGGCCCGGCCTGTTCACCGCCGGGGTGTTCTCCTTCACCGCCACCTGGTCCGAGTTCCTGCTGGCGCTCACCTTCAACGGCGTCGACGACCGGCGCACCGTCTCCGTGGGCATCGCCCTGTTCACCAGCCAGTACCAGGTCCCGTACGGAGTGATCTTCGCCGGGGCGATGGTGGCCACCGTGCCGATCGCCCTGCTGGTCCTGATTTTCCGCCGGGCGGTCGTGTCCGGCATGACCACGGGCGCGGTCAAGGGCTGACCCACCCCGCCGTCCCGCGTACCACCTGCTCGGCCGGCACCCGCCGGGCGGGCACACCGCACAACCCCGAAAGGCCCTCACATGCCTCAGCGTCCCCACCCCGTCGGCACCGGTACCGACGCCGACTGGTGGCGGCAGGCCGTTGTCTACCAGGTCTATCCGCGCAGCTTCGCCGACGCCGACGGTGACGGCATCGGTGACATCCGCGGTGTCACCTCCCGCCTGCCCTACCTCGCGGAACTCGGCGTGGACGCCGTCTGGTTGAGCCCCTTCTACCCGTCGGAGCTGGCCGACGGCGGGTACGACGTCGCCGACTACCGCGATGTGGACCCCCGGCTCGGCACGCTCGACGACTTCGACGCGATGGTCGCAGAGGCCGACCGGCTCGGCCTGAAGATCGTGGTGGACATCGTCCCCAACCACTCCTCGCACCAGCACGTCTGGTTCCAGGAGGCGCTGGCCGCGGGCCCCGGTTCGGCAGCCCGCGAGCGCTACGTGTTCCGCGAGGGCCGCGGCGAGCAGGGTGAACTCCCGCCCACCGACTGGCCGTCCAGCTTCGGCGGCCCCGCCTGGACCCGGGTTCCCGACGGCCAGTGGTACCTGCACCTGTACGCGCCCGAGCAGCCCGACTTCAACTGGGACAACCCCGAGGTGCGCGAGGACTTCCACACCACGCTGCGGTTCTGGTCGGACCGAGGAGTCGCGGGCTTCCGCGTCGATGTCGCGCACGGCCTCGCCAAGGATCTGGCCGAGCCGCTGCGCGACCTCGGTGAGGCGCAGAGCTACCAGCCGGACGAGCTGCCCGACGACGGCAGCCATCCGCTGTGGGACCGGGACGCGGTCCACGACATCTACCGCGGCTGGCGGCGGGTGTTCGACGAGTACGAGCCGCCGCGGTTCGCCGTCGCCGAGGCCTGGGTCCGCTCCTCGCGGCGCGCCCCGTACGCCTCCGCGGCCGAGCTCGGCCAGGCGTTCAACTTCGACTTCCTCAACACACCTCTCGAAGCCGGCGCGATGCGGGCCACCATCGACTCCGCGCTCGCCCATGCCCGCGACGCCGGTGCCACCAGCACCTGGGTGCTGTCCAACCACGACGTGGTGCGTCACCCCTCGCGCTACGCCCTCCCTACCGGCGCCACCAAGTCCGACGTGGAAGCCTGGCTGATGACGGACGGCCAGGAACCGTCACCGGACGGGGAATTGGGGCTGCGCAAGGCCCGCGCCGCGACGCTCCTGATGCTGGCGCTGCCCGGCTCCGCGTACGTCTACCAGGGCGAGGAACTGGGCCTGCCGGAGGTCGCCGACCTGCGCACCGAGGACCTCCAGGACCCGATCTGGGTACGCAGCGGCGGCCGGGTCAAGGGCCGTGACGGCTGCCGGGTGCCGCTGCCCTGGACCCGGGAGGGCGCGAGCCACGGCTTCGGCCCCGGCGGTTCCTGGCTGCCGCAGCCCGCCGGCTGGGGCTCGTACGCCGCCGATGTCCAGGCCGGTGACAAGGACTCGGTCCTGGAGCTGTACCGCGAGGCGCTGCATCTGCGGCGCGACCTGGTCACGGACGAGACGCTGGAGTGGGCCGACACGGCCCCGGGCGTCGCCGAGCGGGGGTTGGTGCACTTCACCCGCAGCGGCGGCTGGCACGTTCTCAGCAACCTCTCGGACGAGTCCGTCCCGCTGCCACAGGGCACGGTGCTGCTCGCCTCGAACCCGCTGCCCGAGGGGGAGTTGCCCGCCTGGACCACGGTCTGGATGCGCAACCAGGCCTGAATGGCGGCTGCTTGAGCATGCGAATGGGCGCCGGTCACCATGTGTGGCCGGCGCCCTCGGCGTACGCCACCGCCCTATCGCTCGCCGTCCGGGAGCGCCTCATTCCATCGCTCGGGGTCGATGCGGCCCGCGTACAAGGGGAGTTCGAGGGGCGACTGGCCGGCCGTGAACGGGTCCCACACCCGTGTCAGGCCCGCCGTGCCATGGGTGCGTACCCGGCGGGCCTCCCCCAGGTCGAGGACGTCCGTGACGATCTGGTGCGTGGCGGACTCGGCCTCGGCGCGCACCCGGCCCTCGGGGTCGACGACGAGGCTGCGGCCGATCCCGTCCGGCTGCGCCGCGTTGACGCTGGCCATGGCGACCTGGTTCACGATCGCGTTGGCCCGGGCGAGGACGAGTTCCTGGGTGCGGTCGACGGTCGGTGTGCGCACGAGGTTGAGGACCAGGTCGGCGCCCTGCCAGGCCAGGTGGCGGGTGTGCTCCGGGAACCAGGCGTCGTAGCAGATGGACAGGCCCACGCGCCCGTACCCGTCCATGTCGAAGACGACGAACTCCGCGCCGGACGCCGTGGTCTCGTAGGGGCGCCAGGGGAAGATCTTCCGGTAGGCGGCAACGCGCTCGCCCTCGGGCGAGTACACGGGCGCCGTGTTGTAGATCAGACCGTCGGCGCCGCGCTCATAGACGCTGCCGGGCACGAGCCACACACCCGTCTCGCGCGCGAGGTCCGCCAGACGGGCGCCGCGGGGGCCGTCCAGCGGCTCGGCGGCCGCCGTCATGACCGTCGCCGGGTCCTCGTCCGGCCGGTGGCCGCACAGGTGCAGCTCGGGGTACGCCAGCAGCCGGGCGCCGGGGTGGGCGCGCGTGACACGGCGTACGTCCGCCGCGAACGCGTCCAGGCCGTCGTCCGCGGCGTGATGGTGTGCGGCCGACTGGACGAGGCAGATCGACAGGGGACGGCTGGTCATCGGCGGGAGGGGCCTTCCGGGCGGGAGCGGTGTGCGGGTGTCGGTGTGCGGGTGTCGGTGTGCAGGTGTCGGTGTGCGGGGGCGGTGTGCGGGCCCGGACGAGCCAATCAGCCCGCCCACCATCGGACAACCCCCCTGTTCCCAGCGGCAGGCACAGGACTAACCTGTGGCCGCATGACCCTCAACCAGCTGAGGGCCTTCGTCGAAGCGGAGCGGCTCGGGTCGTTCACCGCGGCGGCGCGGGCCATGGACATCGCCCAGGCATCCGCCTCCGAACTCGTGCGCCGCCTGGAGGCGGAACTGGACGCCGAGCTGTTCGTGCGCGGCAGCCGCACCCTCGCGCTGACCTCGGCGGGGCAGGAGCTGCTGCCGTATGCCCAGCAGTCCGTGGAGGCCGCCGACAGCGGCACCCGGGCCGTGCACTCCCTCGGTTCGCTCGGCGGCGGCACCGCCACCTTCGGAGTCCTGCGCAACGCGGACTACTACCTGCTGTCCAACCTGGTGCAGCTGTTCCATGCCCGCTATCCGTCGGTGCGGGTGCGGCTCGTGGGCCAGAACTCCGCCGAGACCGCGGCGGCCGTGGCGGCCGGACGCATCGAGGCAGGCCTGGTGGTGCTCCCCATCGACGACGAGGAGCTGCAGGTGACGCCGCTACTGCGCGACGAGGTGTACTACGTCAGCGCGAGCGAGGAACGTACCCGGGCGCCGGTGACCATCGAGGACTTCGCGCGCGCACCCCTCGTCCTGTACGACGCCCACTACGGCTGGCAGGACCCCACGCGGCGGCAGCTCGCCGAACGCGCGCAGTTCGCGGGCGTCCGTATCGACCCGCTGATCGAGCTCGAACACGTGGAAGCCGCCCTGAAGTTGGTGACCACCGGGGTGGGCGACACGATCGCCAGCCGCGCCGTGGTCGACAGTCCGGCGTTCCCCGCGGGGCTGCACACGGCCCGCTTCGCCGACCCCCTCTACGACACCATCGCGCTGGTACGGCGCCGGGGACACCCACTGTCCCGCGCCACCCGCGAATTGGCCCGCATCGCCGAGGACACCCTGCGCGAGATCCGCCTCGCACGCGGCCTGTGAGGGGGATCGCGGTGACGCTCGTACGCGGTCTGTGACAGGTACCGCGGCCCCTCTCACACGCGGCCTGCGAGAGGGGCCGTGGTGACATGCAGGAAAACCCTGTGGATGGGACAGGAATCGCCCCTCTAGTCCTGTGGCAGAAGCCCGTCTAGCGTCCTCGCCATGCAGATCACGCACGACGAAGCCCAAGCCCTCCCTCCCCTCCAGTGGCTCAAGAAGCCGTCCGTCGACGGCCCGCCCGCCCAGCGCGACCCGAAGGTGGTCGAGCGCGTCTCCGAGATGCTCGCGGAAATCGAGCGCAAGGGCATGGACGCGGTGCGCTCCTACGCCCAGGAGCTGGACGGCTGGTCCAGCGAACTGGAGGTCTCCGCAAGCGAGTTGAAGAAGTCGGGCGACGCCCTGCCGCCGGACGTCCGCACCGCCCTGGAGATGGGCTACGAGCGCACCCACCGGTTCGCCGCCGCGCAGCGCGAGCACCTGACGGACTTCGAGATCGAGCTCGCCCCCGGCGTGAAGGGCGGCCAGCGGTACGTGCCCGTCTCCCGCGTCGGCGCCTACCTTCCGGCCGGCCGGTTCCCGCTGCTCGCCAGCGCCTTCATGACGGTCAACGTCGCCAAGACGGCCGGTGTGCCCACCGTGGTGGCGTGCACGCCGCCGTCGGGCGAGCACGGCGCCCACCCCGCGGTGCTGTACGGCGCCTACCTGTCCCGCGCCGACCGGGTGTTCGCCCTCGGCGGCGTACAGGCGCTCGGCGCGATGGCCTTCGGGCTGCTGGGCGAGGCGCCGGTGGACATGCTGGTCGGCGCGGGCAACGCGTTCGTCACCGAGGCCAAGCGGCAGCTGTTCGGCCAGGTCGGCATCGACCTGCTCGCCGGCCCGTCCGAGGTCGCGGTCATCGCCGACGACAGCGCCGACCCGGTGTGGGTGGCGGCCGACCTGCTGGGCCAGGCCGAGCACGGCCCCAACTCCCCTGCCGCGCTGATCACCACGTCCGAGCGGATGGGCAACGCCGTGATCGCCGAGATCGAGCGCCAGCTCACCGCCCTCTCCACCCGCGACATCTGCGGTCCGGCCTGGCGTGACTTCGGCTCCGTCATCGTGGTCGAGGACCGGGACGCGGCCGTCGCCGTCGCGGACGTCATCGCCCCCGAGCACCTCGAGGTGCACACCGAGGACGACGACTTCTACCTGGAGAACCTGTCCAACTACGGCTCGCTGTTCATCGGGCCGTGGTCCACCGTCGCGTACTCGGACAAGGGCATCGCCGGCACCAACCACGTGCTGCCGACGGGCAAGACCGCGCGGTACAACGCCGGCCTGTCGGTCTCCCGGTTCCTCAAGCCGCTGACGTACCAGCGGGCCGCGAAGGAGGGAACGGCCGCTCTGGCCCCGGCAGTTGAGCGGATCTCCGCCTTCGAGGGCCTGGCGGCCCACGGCGCCACCGCGACGCTGCGCATCGACGAGATCGGCCGCACCTCCGGCGCGTTCGACGACGTTCCGGCCGCGCTGCGCGAGCAGCTCTGACCACTCCTCCCACCGCCGGGCCGGGGGCGACGTCGTCATCGGCGTCCGTCCCCGGCCCACCCCTCTTCCGGGACCCTGCGTGCCGTTCAGGCGCGGCGCGGCTCCCACCTCGTCCGCGAGCCAAGGATCCTCACATGCAACACCCTCCTCCTGAGCCGTCCCCCGCCGCGGGAGCGACGCTCACCCAGGGCCTGAAGGGCCGCCAGATCACGATGATCTCCATCGGCGGGGTGATCGGCGCCGGTCTCTTCGTCGGCTCGTCGGCCGCCGTGGCCACCGCTGGTCCGGCCGTGATCGTCTCGTTCCTGCTGGCCGCCGCCCTGGTGGTGCTCGTCATGCAGATGCTCGGCGAGATGGCCGTCGCCAACCCCGACACCGGCTCCTTCTCCACGTACGCGGACCGTGCGCTGGGCCGCTGGGCCGGGTTCTCGATCGGGTACCTGTACTGGTGGTTCTACATTTTGGTCATCCCCATCGAGGCCATCGCGGCCGGTGAGGTCGTCGCGGGGCTGACCTCGATCCCTAGCTGGATACCGGCCCTCGCGGTGATCCTCGTGCTGACGGGCAGCAATCTGCTGGCGGTGCGCAACTACGGCGAGTTCGAGTACTGGTTCTCGCTGATCAAGGTCGTCGCCATCGTGGCATTCCTGGTCCTCGGGGCGCTCGCGGTGCTCGGAGTGCTGCCCGGGTCCGACACCCATGGTGTGTCGAATCTCTGGAGTCACGGCGGCTTCGCCCCGCAGGGTGTCACGGCGATCCTGGCCGGACTGCTCACCGCGATGTTCAGCTTCCAGGGCAGCGAGATCGTCACCATCGCGGCGGCGGAGTCCGAGGAGCCGCGCAAGAACATCAAGAAGGCGATCCGCGCGGTGGTGTGGCGTCTGGGGCTCTTCTACATCGGCTCGATCCTCGTCGTGGTCTGCCTCGTGCCCTGGAACGCCGACGACCTTGGGGCCGGGTCCTACCAGGCGGTCCTGGACCGGATGAACATCCCGGGCGCCGCCCGGATCATGGACGTGGTGCTGGTGGTCGCCGTGTGCAGCTGCCTCAACTCCGCCGTCTACACGGCCTCACGGATGCTGTTCTCACTGGCCGGGCGCGGCGACGCCCCGGCCGCCTTCGCCCGCACCTCACCGCACGGTGTGCCCCGCAATGCGGTGCTCGCGTCGACGGTCGTCGGCATCGCCGCGGTGATCGCCAACTATCTGCTGCCGGACGTGTTCTCGTACCTCATCGCCTCCAGCGGAGCGATCGCCCTGATGATGTACATGGTCATCGCGCTGACGCAGTACGCCGTGCGCCGCAAGGGCGACCGTCCGACCGACGTACGCATGTGGGGCTTCCCCTATCTGACGCTCGCCACCATCGCGTTCATCGCCGGGGTACTGGTCCTCATGGCCGTACTGCCGGGCCACCGGCTGGAGTTGTGGCTCTCGCTCGGGCTCGCCGCGGTGCTGGCCACCGTGGGTGTGGTGCGACAGCGACGTGGTGCGACTCCCACGGCGACCACCGAGCCCGTCCGCGCGACCTCCGGGTCGTGAGGGTTCAGCGGGCCTTGGCGTGGGTGGCTCTCGGGACGAACTCGGTCGGCAGGACCAGGCGTTCGCCGTCCGCGTCGACCTCCCCGGCGATCCGCCGGGCCAGCAACCGGGCCGCCTGACAGGCGAGTTCACCCAGATCGTGCCGGACGGTGGTGAGCCGGAACACCTCCCAGGCCGCCATGGGCAGATCGTCGAAGCCGATGACGGTGAGGTCGTCGGGCACCTTGACGCCCGCCGCGAGCGCGGCGTTGAGCACACCGATGGCGACCACGTCGTTGCCGCAGAAGACGGCGGTGGGCGGTTCGGCCGCCTTGAGGAGGGAGGGCAGCGCCGCGTACCCGGTCTCGTACTCGAACGCGCCACGCACCACGCGGTCGTCCGGCAGCCCGATGCCGGCATCCGCCAGGGCCAGCCGGAAGCCCAGCTCACGCTCGCGGCCCGTCGTGGTGTTGGCCGCACCGAAGATGCCCGCGATGCGGCGGTGGCCGAGCCCGACCAGCTCCTGCGCGACGAGGCGGCCACCTCCCTCGTTGTCGACGACGGAGGCGAAGTCGCCGGACCTGCCTGTGTCCCGGTTGAGGAACACGTAGGGCATGCCGCGCCGCTCCAGCAGGGCGGGCAGCCGCGAGTCGGTGGTGGCGGTCGCGAGCACGACGCCGTCAAGCGACTGGTCAAGGAGCTTCTCCTCGGCGACCGCCTCGTCGGAGCGCTCAGTGAGCAGCATCATCCGGTAGCCGAGCCGCTCCAGCTCGTCGTGGAGCGGCGCGACGACGTGCGGATAGAACGGGTTGGTCATGTCGGTGACGATGACGCCGACCCGATGGGTGGACCGGGTCGACAGCGTGCGGCCCGCTTCGCTGGGTACGTAGTTGAGCGCCTCGGCGGCCCGCTTGATCTTCGCGCGGGTGGCCTGCGAGACACGGGGGTCGTCACGCAGGGCGCGGGACACCGTGGGCTGCGAGACACCCGCGAGTTTCGCCACGTCGTGACTCGTGATCGCCATGTCTCTCTCCTCGTCGACACCTCGTACCGCCCGGAACCAGCACCGCGCCCGGACAGTATACGTACGCCACCCCGTATACGTATGTCTCCGCCGGATTCCTTGATCGCGGCGCGCCCGTCGACCGCAGGGAAATTCGTTTCTACCCCCTTGACAGGACACACCCCGGAGGCCTGTCATAGCAATGCATACGTATTCCATTCATGCTTGTCCACCAGGGAGCCCCCATGCCCGATGTCGTCGTGTCCACGCCCGACCTTGAGCGCCGCACGGTGCGCCGCAGCGACTTCGTCTCCTGCAACCAGGCCTTCATCGACTGCCGTACGCCCGGCTCGGACCGGAAGGAGAACTACGCCATGATCGGGCCGGGCGTCTCGCAGTCCTCCGGCCAGCACGTCAACCTGCGACTGCCGCACGGCTACAACATCGGCGCCGCCGCCATGCCGCACGGCATCACCAACAACCTGCACCTGCACTACACCGCCGAGGTGTTCATCTGCACCGACGGCGAGTACCTGCTGCGCTGGGGCGCCGACGGCAGCGAAGGTGAACTGCTGCTGAAGGCCGGGGACATCGCGTCCATCCCCACCTGGATCTTCCGCGGCTTCACCAACACCGGACCTGACGACGGCTGGCTGTTCACCGTGCTCGGCCATGACAGGACCGGCGGCATCATCTGGGGCCCCTCGGTCCTGCGCGAGGCGGCAGAGCACGGCCTGTACCTCAGCGCCGACAACCAGCTCGTCGACACCGCCGCCGGGGACGAGCTGCCGGCGGAGTCCGAGCGGGTCACGCCGATGGCGCAGGAGCACATCGACCGGCTGCGCCACTACAGCGCCGAGGAGATGAAGCGCCGGGTCGCCGCGGCCGACGAGCTCGTGTGGTCGGAGCACCCCTTCATCGACAGCAGCCTGTCGGGCGGCGGGGCGCGCCTGAGCTGCGTCATCGGCTACGGCATGACCGAGGACCCGCACCAGGACCCGCGTGTGTTCAACCCGCACGGCCACAACGTCGCCTGGCTGCGCGCCGAGCCCGGCCAGGGTGTCTCGCAGCACCGCCAGCAGGAGACCCAGACGCTCATCGTCAAGAACGGCGAGTGGGAGGTCACGCTCAACCGCACCGACCCGGTCTCGGTGCGCCTCGGCCCGCGCGACATGCTGTCGGTACCGCAGGACGCCTGGCGCACGGTGCGCAACGTCGGCGAGGAGGAGGGCGACCTCCTGGTGGTCAACTCCGGGGACGGCCGGGTCCGTCTGGAGTGGGACGAGGAGGTCCTCAAGGCGGCCGCCGACGCGGGCCTGGGCCTGGACCACAACGGGTACGTCGCCCCGTACGCGCTGCTCCCCCGCTCCGCGCGGCGCTGGTGACCGGCGTGCCGCTGCCCCTGGTCGTGGTCCCCGGCATGCTCTGCGACGCGAGCCTGTGGTCGGACGTCACCTTCCCCGAGGGCCACGACGTCCACCACGTCGCGCTGACGCAGCCGGACATCGGGGCGCTCGCGGACGATGTGCTGTCCGCGGTGGAAGGCCCGTTCGTGCTCGTCGGGCTCAGCCTGGGGGCCATCGTCGGGTTCGAGGCGCTGCGGCGGGCACCCGAGCAGGTGGCCGGACTATGCGTGATGGCGACGAACGCCGCGGCCCCTCGCCCCGAACAGCACGCCGCCTGGCGGGAGTTGGACGACCTCGTCGCGGCCGGCCGGTTCGCGGAGGTGGTCGAGCGCACGCTGCCGGACATGTTCCCCGACCGCCGCCCGACCACGGCGGGCGCCGAGCGCTACCGCCGCATGGCGCGGGCCGTGGGCCCCGATGCCGCCCGCGCCCAGCTCGCCGCCCAGCCCACCCGCGAGGACGCGTTCACGGCGCTGCGCTCGGCGCGCTGCCCCTCCGTCGTCCTCGCGGGCGGCCGGGACACGCTCTGCCCGCCCGCCTTCCACCACGCCATCGCCGAGGCCCTGCCGCACTCCCGTATGCGCGAACTTCCCGACGCCGGGCACCTGGTGCCGTGGCAGCGGCCGGACGCCGTGGGCGCGGCGCTGCAGGACCTGGTCGCCGCGGTCGCCGCCGCCTGAGCACCGACCCCGTATCCAAAGAATCGAGTTGAGGAGAGCCCTCATGCCCCGACATCTCAAGTCCCCCGTCCCCGCTGCCCAGGTGACCGCCGCCCGCGCGGACGTCGCCGACCGGGTGCGCGCCATCCTCGACGACGTCCGCGAGCGCGGCGACGAGGCGGTGCGCCAGTACTCCGAGAAGTTCGACAACTGGAGCCCGGAGTCGTTCCGCCTGTCGTCCGAGGAGATCGAGCGCATCGTCGCCGGTGTCCCGCAGCAGGTCCTCGACGACATCCGGTTCGTGCAGGAGCAGGTGCGTACGTTCGCGCAGGCCCAGCGTGACTCGATGCTCGACGTCGACATCGAGACACTGCCCGGCGTCCGCCTCGGCCACCGGCACGTACCTGTCGCCTCTGCCGGCGCCTACGTGCCCGGCGGCCGTTACCCGCTGACCGCCTCGGCCCATATGACGATCGTGACCGCGAAGGTCGCGGGCGTGCCCCGGGTCGTCGCCTGCACCCCGCCCATCCGGGGCGAGATCCCGGCCGCGACGGTCGCGGCGATGCACCTGGCGGGCGCCGACGAGATCTACCTGCTGGGCGGTGTCCAGGCCGTCGCGGCGATGGCCGTGGGGACCGAGACGATCGGCGGCGTGCCGATGCTGGCGGGGCCCGGCAACGCGTATGTGGCCGAGGCCAAGCGTCAGCTGTTCGGTGAGGTCGGCATCGACCTGTTCGCCGGACCCACCGAGATCCTGGTGGTCACGGACGAGCACGCGGACCCCTTCGTGGTCGCCGTCGACCTGCTGTCCCAGGCCGAGCACGGCCCGGACTCCCCCGCCGTCCTCGTCACCACGTCCGAGGAGCTGGGGCGCGAGGTCGAGCGGCACATCGAGCGGCTGCTGCCCGGCATGCCGACGAAGGACTTCGCCGGGCCGGCCTGGCGCGACCACGGCGAGATCGTCGTGGCCGACACCCTCGACGAGGCCTTCGAGATCGCCGACTCCTACGCCAGCGAGCACGTCGAGGTACTCACCGAGAACCCGCGCCAGGCCCTGGACAAGATGCGCGATTACGGTGCACTCTTCCTCGGCGAGGGCACCTGCGTCTCCTACGGCGACAAGGTCATCGGCACCAACCACGTGCTGCCCACCCGTGGCGCCGCCCGCTACACGGGCGGCCTGTGGGTCGGCAAGTACCTCAAGACGGTCACCCACCAGGAAGTCACCGACACCGCTTCGTCGGCGCTGCTCGGCGAGGTGTGCGGGCGCGCCGCCCGCGTCGAGCTCTTCGAGGGGCACGCGCGTTCCGGTGACGTACGCGCCGCGAAGTACGGCGACAAGGCCCTGACGTGGAACGAGGAGGCGGGCGCATGACCTCCCGTACGGAAGCACCACTCGCCGGGCGGACGGCACTCGTCACCGGCGGTGGCAGCGGCCTGGGCCGGGCCATCACCCGGTCCCTGCTGGCCGACGGCGCCCGCGTGGTGATCACCGGGCGCAACGTGGACTCCTTGAAGCGCACCGCCGACGAGCTCGGGCCCGGGGTCGTCCCCCAGGTCTGCGACGTGTCCCGCCCCGCGGACGTCGACGCGCTCGCCTCGGCCCTCGCGGACGAGGAGATATCGATCCTGGTCAACAACGCCGGCGTCGCGGGCCCCGTGGCGCCGCTGACCGACATCTCGCCCGAGGAGTGGGACGAGGTCTTCGACGTGAACGTACGCGGTGTGTTCCTGATGTGCCGGGCGTTCCTTCCCGCCATGACACGTCGTGGCTCCGGTGATGTCATCAACGTGGCATCGGTGTCGGGCAAGCGGCCGCTGCTGCGCCGCACACCGTACTGCGCGTCGAAGATGGCGGTCATCGGCCTGACGACGACGTTGGCGGGCGAGGTGGGACCGCAGGGTGTCACGGTCAACTCCCTGTCTCCCGGACCGGTTTCGGGTCCGCGCATGGAGCGCAACTTCCGTCTGGAGGCCGAGCGCACGGGCAGCAGCTACGCCGAGGCCGAGGAGGCCTTCGTGTCACGTGCCGCGCTCGGGCGGATGGTGACCGAGGAAGAGGTGGGCGACGCGGTGACGGCGATGCTGCGGATGCGTGGCCTGTGCGGCGCCGATATCGATCTCTCGGCAGGGATGGTGGCACGATGACGGTTCCTCGCACCCCGCGCCGGAGCCTCAAGCAGCGCCTGGCGGACGGTGAATCGCTGCGCGGCGGGCTGCTGCGGCTGCCGTCGGAGACGCTGGTGGAGATGGCGGGCGTCGCCGGTCTGGACTACGTGGTCATCGACTGCGAGCACGGGCCCGCGGACATGGCTCTGCTCCAGCAGCACATCTTGGCGGCGCAGGCCCACGGGATCGACGTCATCGTGCGTGTGGGCACCGCCGAGCCCGCGCTGGCGCTGCGCGCCCTCGACCTGGGCGCGGCCGGTCTCATCCATCCGCACGTGGACAGCGCCGAGGACGCCCGGCGGGCCGTGGCCGCGAGCCACTATCCGCCCTGGGGCGAGCGGGGCTTCGCCACGTACAGCAGGTCGGGGCGGTTCGGTACGGTCACCGCGGCCGAGCATGTGGCCGCGTCCCGCGAGACGCTGGTCATCCCGATGATCGAGACGCAGCGCGCCTGCGCCGCCGCCGACGAGATCGCCGGCACCGAGGGCGTGGACGCGGTCCTGGTGGGCCCCGCGGACCTCGCGGCGGACTGCGGCTTCCCCGCCCCGGAGGTCGTGAACGGCCTTGTACAGGAGGCACATCGGGCGACCGCGAAGAACGGTCGCACGGTGATGACGATCGTCCCGCACCTCGAAGCGGCGCTGGCCGCCGAGGAGGCCGGATCCCGGCTGATCGTCTTCAACATGGCGCAGGTACTGATGGACACCATGGGCGCCCTCGCGCACCGTCCGGACCGTGACACACCTTCGTCGTGACACACCTTCCTCGGACCCGTCCGCACCTCTTGACGGTCCACCCCCGGAACCTTAACGTTCAACCCTAGTTCATACGTATGCATACACCCGCACGTATGCACACCTCCCCCTCATTCGCACCCCTCATCCGCCGCGCGATCGGAGCAGCCATGTCCTCTGCAGCGCCACCTCGCACAACCCCAGCGACCGCCCCCGACGAAGCGGAGAAGCGGAGCGCGATTCGCCGGGCCATCGGCGCGGGCAGCGTCGGCAACTTCGTCGAGCAGTTCGACTACGGCCTGTACGGCTACATGGCGCCGATCATGGCCCCGGCGTTCTTCCCCGAGAGCGACAAGACCGTGGCGGTGCTCGGCACGTACGCGATCATCGCGATCGCGTGCCTGGTCCGCCCCCTCGGCGGGACCCTCCTCGGCCGCTGGGGCGACCGGGTGGGCCGCAGGAAGACGCTGCTGTGGACCCTGGTGGCCATGGGCGCGTCCACCGCCCTCGTCGCGGTCCTGCCCACGTACCACCAGGTCGGCATCCTGGCGCCGCTCCTGCTCCTGGCGCTCCGCGTGGTCCAGGGCGTCGTCTCCGGCGGCGAGTACGTCGGCGCGGTGGCGTTCATCGTCGAGTGGGCCGAGCCCAACCGGCGCGCCTACTACACCTCGTACGCCTCCAACAGCTGCTTCGTCGGCACGCTCGCCGGTGCCGGTGTCGCCGCGCTGACCAGCTGGGTGTTCGAGGGTCCCGCGCTCGACTCGTGGGGCTGGCGCATCCCGTTCCTGCTGGCGATCCCGCTCAGCCTGGTCGGCATGTGGATGCGCAGCCGCATCTCGGAGAGCCCGGAGTTCGTGCGGGCCACCGAGGACGGCACCAACGTCGTCAAGTCGCCGGTGCTCGAGGCCCTTCGCTCGCAGTGGCGTCCGATCCTGGTCTACTGCGGCATCTCCATCATGTGCGCGATCCTGTCCTACACGTGGGTCACGTTCTATCCGCAGTACCTGACGAACACGCTCGGCCTGCCCCGCTGGATGGGCCTGGCCTCCAACGCCATCTCGATCGCCGTCCTCATCCCGCTGCTGCCGCTGGCCGGCAAGCTCTCGGACCGCATCGGGCGCAAGCCGATGCTCATCACGGGCGCCATCGCCTGCATCGTCCTCGTCCCGCTCGCGTTCTGGGTGGGAGACCACGGGACCTTCGGCGCCGCCGTCGCCAGCCAACTCATCTATCTGGTACCGGAGTTCTTCCTCACCGGCATCATCACGGTCTGCGCGGCCGAGCTCTTCTCGACCCGCACCCGGTTCAGCGCGAGCGCCATCGCGTACAACAGCTCGTTCTCCATCTTCATGGGCATCACCCCGTTCGTGGCGACGCTGCTGGTCGACACCTTCGACTCGATCTACGCCGTGTGGGCCTACCTCGCCGTCGGCGCCGTCCTGGCACTCGTCGTCGTGACCGGCTTCATGACGGAGACGTACCGGAGCCAGCTGGGCGCGGACAAGTTCCCGCGCCAGGACACACCACAGCCGGCCTGATCCCGCGGCCCCGGACCCCTTGCCCGACACACCACACATCAGTCACGCTACATACGCATTCACACAGCACTGGAACGGAAGAACCACCATGGCCCTTGACCCCGTCGCGTACGAGCCCTACAACGACCCCGACGAGTTCATCCGCGAGGTGACCGACCGCATCTGGGTCCAGCGCGACATCGAACACATCGTCGCCAACTACGAGCCCGACTCGATCGTTCACGCCAGCCTCGGCACGGTCGTCGGCCGCGATGGTGTCATCGAAGGCAGCACGATGCGGATGGCCGCCGTGCCGGGCCACATCGGCCAGGCCGAGGACGTGGTGTGGGAGGCGCGCGGCGACGACGCGTTCCTCAGCTCGCACCTGGTCTTCTCCGCCGACGAGCACCTCGTGGACGGCCGCAACATCCGCGTCCGCAAGCGCACGGTCGCCAACTGCCTCTACCGGCGCGGCCGCATGGTCGAGGAGTGGGTGGTGCGCGACGACCTCGCGGACTGCCTGCAGCTCGGCATCGACCCGGACGAGGCCGCGCGCGGCATCCAGTTCCAGGGCTACACCGGGTCGATGACGGAGGACCCGCCGAAGGACGTCCTCCTGGAAGGTGTCAGCGGTCCGCGCCCCGACGACTTCCGCCCCGAGTGCGAGATGGTCCTGGACTTCATCGAGCAGGTCTGGTCGCAGCGCCGGCTCAACAAGGTCAACGACTTCATGGCGCGGGACCTCTTCCTGCACACCATCGGCGACCGCACCGTCATCCGCCCGGAGCGCTACCAGGCCGATCTGCTGGAGATGGTGGGCCCCTTCCCCGACGCGCGCTTCGCCGTACGGGACGTCCAGACCCACTACGCGGAGCGCTACGCCGGTCTGCGCGTGGCCGTGACCTGGACCATGCACGGAACGTACAAGGGCATCCCCGCCTTCGGCCCGCTCACCGGCAAGCCGGTCACGGTGCTCGGTGTCTCCCAGTTCCTGATCCAGGACGGCCGCATCGTGAAGGAGGTCCGCGTGTACGACGAGATCGCACTGCGCGCGCAGATCAACGCGGGCCGTGAGGACGGCGCGGACGTGGCGGCGAACATCTACTGATGTCTCCACTTGGCGAGGGTGGTCGGGACGGTGCGGCGCTGCACCGTCCCGACCATCTCGGCTGCCCTGCGCTGGAGTGCCGTCAGGACGGCGCGGGAACGTAACTGAGGTCCTTGGCCGTGAGCGAGGTGGGCCTCAACTTCAGCCACATCGTGCCCCGTTCGCTCGGTTCGTCGTAGAGATAGTCCACGAACCGCTCGTCCCACAGCGCCTCGTCCGCTCCCAGATAGCGGACCAGTTTGCGGCGCCCCCGCGGCACGTCGAACGGCACGAGCTCGGCCCGGCCCCTGGCGATCACCTGCTGAACCCGCCCTGTCGCGACGTCGCATTCGTCCACGACGAGCGCGACGTGGGGGTCGTCCTTCACCCGGTCGAACAGTCGGGCCCACGGGCCCGTCAGCACCCAGAACGCGCCGTCCTCCCACAGGAACCAGACCGGGCGGACAGTGGGCCCGCTGGTGGCGAGGCGCGCGGTGAGCGGCTGTCGCAGGAACGTGTCCACATCGAAGTCACGAGACATCACATCGCCCACCCTGTGGTGTCACGACCCTCCTGTCGACCGACCTCCGACCTGCGACTTCCGTCCTAGGACGGGGTGCGCGAGCCGCACTCGGTCCAGACTCAGTCGAGCGCGACCCCGGTCAGGTCCCGCAGCGCCCGCAGGAGCCGTTCCTGGAACCGCGGGTCGCGCGCCGCTGGGTGCGGGTCCTCGGTGTGCCGGTGGTACCAGTAGCCGCCGGTGGGCGGGGTGACGCCGGTGTGGGTGCCCAGCCATGTCTGGGTGCGGTGACCGGCCGTCAGGTCGTCGGTGGCCGCCGGGCCGCCCATGCGGGTGGGGACCCAGCCCGGGTCGACGGCATGCGCGGCCGTCCCTTCCCAGCGGGTCGCGAGGGCCACGGTCAGCGCGGTCACCCACAGCTTGGTGTCGCTGTACGTGGCCGTGCCTTCGGTCAGCCGCGTGAGGTCGGTGGAACCGTCCCGGTGCATGGAGCTGCTCAGGTAGATGAGCGTGGACGGCTTGTCCATCAGGGCGGTCAGTACGTACGGCGCGACCGTGTTGACCGTGGCCGACTCGGGGCTGTGCATGGTGCCCGCGTTGTGGATGACCGCGTCGAAGCGGCCGAACTCCGCGGCCTGCCGGGCGACTTCGGGGATCTCGCCGGTCTCGGCCAGGTCCCCGGTGACCACGCCCGCCCAACGGCCCGCCCCGGACGGCGCGGCGACGCGCGCCGGGGTCCGGGCGTGCACGACCACGTCGTGCCCGTCCCCGGCCAGCGCGTCCGCCGTCGCGTGTCCGAGGCCGGTGGAGGCTCCCGTCACCAGGATCAGGGACATGTGCGTGTACTCCGTCCGTTGGTGGTCACAGCGTTCCGTAGGGGGTCACAGCGTTCACAGCGTAAGCAGGACCTTCGTGGCCCGTCGCTCGTCCATCGCCTTGTAGCCCTCGGGGGCCTGCTCCAGCGGCAGCGTGAGGTCGAAGACCTTGCCGGGGTCGATCTTCCGGTTCCAGATCAGCTGGATCAGTTCGGGAAGGAAACGGCGTACGGGGGCGGGTCCGCCGAGGGTGTGGATGCCGGCGAAGAAGAGCTCGATGCCGGGGATCCGGACGTCGTGGTTGACGCCGACGTATCCCAGGTGGCCGCCGCCGCGGGTGGCGCCCACGGCCTGCATGAAGGACTCCTGCGTGCCGACCGCCTCGACGACGGAGTGCGCGCCGAGGCCGTCGGTGAGTTCCTTGATCTTCGCTACGCCCTCGTCGCCCCGTTCCTCCACGATGTCGGTCGCACCGTAGTAGCGGGCCAGCTTCTGCCGCTCCGGGTGGCGGGACATCGCGATGATGCGCTCGGCGCCCAGTTGTTCGGCGGCGAGGACGGCCATGAGCCCGACCGCGCCGTCGCCGACGACCGCGACGGTCTTGCCGGGTCCCGCCTCCGCTGCGACGGCCGCGAACCAGCCGGTCCCCAGCACGTCGGAGGCGGCCAGCAGGGCAGGGATCAGTTCCGGGGCGGGTTGGCCCGGGGTGGCGACGAGGGTGCCGTCGGCCAGCGGGATGCGGGCCTTCTCGGCCTGCGTGCCGATCCCGCCGTGCACGAACTCGGCGTGCACGCACTTGGACTGGAACCCGGCGCGGCAGATCTCGCAGGTGTTGTCGGAGATGACGAACGAGCCGACGACGAAGTCCCCGGGCCCGACGGTCTCGACCGCGTCACCGACCTCCTCGACCACACCCACGTACTCGTGCCCCATGAGCGTGTGGTCGACGGGCTCGATCCCGCGGTACGGCCACAGGTCCGAGCCGCAGATGCAGGTCGCGGTCAGCTTCACGATCGCGTCGGTGGGCTCGAGGATCTTCGGGTCCTCGCGGTCCTCCACTCGGACGTCGCCGGCGTTGTGCATCACTACTCCACGCATGGTGGGTCTCCTCGTTCCGTGTTCGGTGTGTTCGGTGTGGTGGGTCTCCTCGTTCCGTGTTCGGTGTGTTCGGTGTGGTGGGCCCCAAGGGACGCGGTGTCCGTCCGGCCCGGAGCCGCTGGCTAGGCACGCGCCTGCGCTGGGCGGCGATGGCTCCTGAGACCCATGATGATCGCGGGGATCAGGGTCAGCGCGGCGACGGCCGTGCCGACGACGGCGGGGCCGGTCGTGCCGAGCGGGCCGGCCAGTGAGAGCCCGGCCGCCCAGGATCCGACGGCCGTGCCGAGGTTGAAGGCCGCGACGGTCAGGCCGGAGGCCAGCGCCGGGGCCCGGTCGGCGTAGCGGACGGCGAGGGCGATCAGGACCGGGTTGGCGCCGAGGCCGAAGAAGCCCAGCAGGGCGACCAGCACGACCGTCGCCGGGGCCGAGCCGGCCAGCAGGCAGATCGCCAGCAGCAGGAGTGTCGCCCCGGTCGGGGCGACGATGGTCACCACGTGGGGGCGGCGGTCGCCCAGGCGTCCGCCGACGAGCGACCCTGCGAGGGCGCCGAGACCGAAGCCGACCAGGACCAGCGGTACGTATCCGGAGGCGAGGCCGGACCGGCCGGTCAGCAGCGGCGCGATGTACGAGTACGCGGCCAGGACACCGCCGGTCGTGGTGGCGCAGGCGGCCAGCACCAGCCAGAGCCGTCCGGAGCGCAGCGCCGACAGCTCGGAGCGGATCGATCCGCCGTGCCGGTCCGGGCCGTCGTGCGGGACGGTGCGGGCGATCAGGACGACGGCCGCCGCTGCGAGCGCCGCGAGGGCCCAGAACGGGCCGCGCCAGCCCATGGCCTGTCCGGCGAACGCGCCCAGCGGCACTCCGACGACGTTGGCGAGCATCGCCCCGGCCCCGACGAGGCCCAGGGCGCGAGCGTTCGCGGCGGGTCCCGCGGCGTGCGCGGCGGCCACGTTGGCCACGGCCCAGAACGCGCCCGTGGCGATCGCGGTCAGGAACCGGGCCGCCAGCAGCAGCGGGAAGCTGGAGCCGAGGGCGACGACGACGTGGCCCACGGCGAAGACCCCCAGGGCCAGCATCAGGGTCAGCCGCTTGGGCAGCCGCAGCGTGAGCATCGCCATCAGCGGCGCGCCCACGATCATCCCGACGGCGAAGACGGTGATCAGGAGCCCCGTCCGCGCCACGCCGACCTGCAGGTCTCCCGCGATCTCGGGCAGCAGCCCGGCGACCACGAATTCGGTGGTGCCCATCAGGAACGTGCCCATCGCCAGCACGTACACGACGAGCGGGAGGCGGGCGGACGGCGCCGACCGGGTCTGGGCTGTCCGGCCGTCCGTGGGGGCGTGGAGGGTTCCTCCTCGCGTACTCATGCATCAACTCCGTGGGGTGACTCTGTGCAGCGCCTGTTCGCGGCGCCTCTGTGCCGTGCTGGTTCCACGAAACCGGTGTTTCCGCAGGTGGGGAAGGTTGCGTTTATAGGGGGTACAAGCTCGACCTCCCTCGGCGGCGGCCCATGGCTACCGTGGAACGCATGGACGAGCGAAGCGACCAGCGCGGCGAGATCAGGGACTTTCTCGCCAGTCGACGCGCCAGGATCACCCCGGAGCAGGCCGGGCTGCCCACCAGTACCCGGCGGCGCGTGCCCGGGCTGCGGCGCGAGGAGGTCGCCGTGCTGGCGGGTGTCAGCACCGAGTGGTACACGCGGCTGGAGAAGGGCCACATCGGCGGCGTGTCCGAGGACGTGCTCGCCGCGGTCGCGCAGGCCCTGCAACTGGACGAGGACGAGCGCACCTATCTGTTCGACCTGGCCCGCGCCGCCAGGCCCGCCCGCCGGGCGCCGTCCCGCCGCCGAGACGTCGCCGTGCCGCCGCGCGTCCAGTGGATGCTCGACTCGATGACCATGTCCTCGGCCTTCGTACGCAACGGCCGCCAGGACGTCATCGCCCACAACGCGCTGGCCCACGCCCTGCACACACCGATGTTCGCCAGCCCCACCACCGACAAGCAGGGCCGCCCCAACATCGCCCGCTACATCTTCCTCGACCCCGGATCGCAGGACTTCTTCGTCGACTGGGACGCCGCCACCGTCGCGACCACCGCCCTGCTGCGCGCCGAGGCCGGCCGCGAGCCCCACGACCGGGCGCTGCGCGAACTCATCGGTGAACTGTCCACGCTGAGCCCCGAGTTCCGCTCCCAGTGGGCCGCCCACGACGTCCGCATCCGCCACGAAGGCATCAAACGGCTGCGCCACCCCGACGTCGGTGACCTGGAACTCTCCTACCTCTCCCTGGATCTGCCGATGGCGAGCCGCGCGGTCCACGACCTGACGCTCTACTCGGCCGAACCCGGCACCACCTCCGAAGAGCGCCTCAAGCTCCTCTCCAGCCTGGCGGCCACCCGCTCCCACGAGGCCGTCCCGCCCCGCGCATAGTTCCCCGTCCCCCGCTTCACGCCAACAGCCCCTGGGCACTTAGGAGTCAAGGGCCCACAGACGTCACATCCACCGCCGCCGAGCGTTCACCTCCGCCTCACCCGAGCCCGCCACCGTGGGTCCCCTGCCCAGACCTCGACGCACCAGGAGGACCCATGACCGAGCACCCCCGCCTCACACGCCGCCACGGACTGCGTGCCGTACTCGCCGTGGCCGCGGCGCTTCCCGCCGCCGCGGCGGTGACCACCACCGTCGCGGCGCCCGCGGGCGCCGCGACGTCGGGCCGCGGAGGGCGTCTGCACGTCATGACGTTCAACCTCCGCTACGCCTCCGACACCTCGCCCCACTCCTGGGCCGACCGCCGCCCGGTGATGCGCGAACTGCTCCGCAAGGAACGGCCGCACGTCATCGGCACCCAGGAGGGCCTGTACCACCAACTCCAGGACATTCACGAAGACTTGGGTGAGCACTACGCCTGGATCGGCACGGGCAGAGCGGGCGGCAGCCGGGACGAGTTCGGCACCGTCTTCTACGACACGCGACGCCTGCGCCCGGTCGAGTTCGACCACTTCTGGCTCTCCGACACCCCGGAGCTGATCGGCTCGAAGACCTGGGGCAACTCGGTGATCCGGATGGCCACATGGGTGCGCTTCGCCGACCTCACCGAGGGCGGCAAGGAGTTCTACCTCCTCAACACCCACTTCGACCACCAGGTCCAGGTGTCCCGCGTGAAGTCGGCGGAGCTGATCGCCTCGCGGATCGCGGCGCTCGACAAGTCCCTGCCGCTGCTGATGACCGGCGACTTCAACGTGGCCGCGCACGGCAACCCGGTCTACGACCAGCTCCTCGCCACGGGCCTCAAGGACACCTGGGACGCGGCCGCCCAACGCAGCAAGCTCTACGCCACGTTCCACGGTTACAAGCCGCTCGTCCCTGACGGCGACCGCATCGACTGGATCCTCGCCACGCCGGGCGTGACCGTGCACTCCGCGTCCATCAACACGTATGAGAAGAACGGCCAGTTCCCGAGTGACCATCTGCCGGTGCAGGTGAGGCTGACGCTCGGCTAATTGCAGTTCCCGGACAGGCGGTTCAGTCCTGCCCCGATAGGAGCTGACTGCACAGGGCCTGTTGGTGCTCGGCGCCGCGATGAGGGTCGGCGGAGCCGAGCACCGCGATGCGTGAAACTGCTTGAACTCCCGTCCTTTCACGCAACATTGACACTGCATCAGCAAGGTGGTCTAGTCCGCTAGAGCACGTTGCATGTGCCAACCGTGGAGGTTCACTCATGTTCCGCACGAAGCACAGATCGCACGTATTGCACAGGTCGCACAGGTCGCACAGGACTGACGGATCCCGCAGAACTGACAGATCCCGCAGGACGCCGCTCATCGCCGTCCTCGCCGTGGCGGCCCTGGCCGCCGCTCCCCTGACATTCGGCTCGGGCCCGGCCGCCGCCGGATCAGGGTCCGGGTCCGGAGCCGGGGCCGATGACGGCGCGCCCGCCATCACCCCCGCCCCGCACAGCGAGCAGCAACGCTCCGACCGGGTCATCATCACCCCCGCCGTCACGGTCGTCACCGGCGCGAAGTCCGACCCGGCCGCCGTGCAACTGACCACCGCCGTACTGAAGGCGGCCGGCGCGCGGGATGTCACCACCACGCGGAAGGCTCCCGCGGGCTCCGGTTCGCTGACGGTCTACGTCGGTGGCCCCTCCGAGAACCCGGCCTCCGCGGGCGCACTCGACGCCCTGCGCACCGACGGTCCGGCCGGGCTCGCCGCCGAGGGTTACGTCCTCGCCATGGGCGGCAAGGGCGCGGGCCGCATCGTGCTGTCCGGCGCCGATCCGACCGGCACGTACTACGCGGCGCAGTCGCTGCGCCAGGTGCTGCCGCACCGCAAGACCCCCGGCGCCACCGTGCGCGGACTGGCCGTGCGCGACTGGCCGGCGACGCCGGTGCGCGGTGTCATCGAGGGCTTCTACGGCACCCCGTGGTCGCACGAGGCGCGCCTGGACCAGCTCGACTACTACGGCGAGCACAAGATGAACATCTACGTGTACTCGCCGAAGGACGATCCGTATCTGCGCGCCAAGTGGCGCGACCCGTACCCGCCCGAACAGCTCGACCAGATCAAGGAGTTGGTGGAACGGGCGCGCGCGAAGCACGTCGAGTTCACCTATGCCCTCTCCCCCGGTCTGAGCGTCTGTTACAGCTCCGACGACGACCTCAAGGCGCTCACCGACAAGTTCCAGACGCTGTGGGACATCGGGGTGCGGCAGTTCGCGGTGCCGCTGGACGACATCAGCTACACCGACTGGAACTGCGACGCGGACAAGACGAAGTGGGGCACCGGCGGAGGCGCCGCCGGTCAGGCGCAGGCGTATCTGCTCAACCGGGTCAACCAGCAGTTCATCAAGACCCATGACGGCGCCCTGCCGCTGCAGATGGTGCCGACGGAGTACTACAACACCACCTCCACGCCGTACAAGACGGCGATCGCCGGGCAGCTCGACAAGGATGTGCTCGTCGAGTGGACGGGCGAGGGTGTCGTGGCGCCGACGATGACGGTGGCTCAGGCGAAGCGGGCCAAGGCGGTCTTCGGGCACGAGATCCTGACGTGGGACAACTATCCCGTCAACGACTTCGCCACCGGGCGGCTGTTCCTCGGCCCGTTCAGCGGACGCGAGAAGGGGCTTGCCGAGGAACTGGCCGGGATCACCGCCAACCCGATGATCCAGCCGTACGCCTCGAAGCTCGCCCTGCACACCGTCGCCGACTACACATGGAACGACTCGGCGTACGACGCCGACGTCTCCTACCGCGCTGCCGTCGAGGAGACGGCCGGTGGGAACGCCAAGGTCGCGCGGGCGCTGCGGGCGTTCACTGACCTCAACCACAGCTCGCGGATGGACTCCGTGGAGGCGCCGGAGCTGTCGAAGTTGATGAAGGGGTACTGGGACGGTTCCGTCCCGGCGTCCCGGCTGACGGCGGCGTTCGCGGCGCTGCGGGACGCGCCGGCGACGATTCGCGACGGCGTCGAGAAGGGCTTCGTCGAGGACTCCGGGCCGTGGCTGGACTCCGCTCAGGCGTGGGGCAGGGCCGGGGTCGCGGCGGTGCGGATGCTGGAGGAGCAGCGCGCCGGGCACACCGACGCGGCCTGGACGCTCCGTCAGCAGCTGCCCGATCTGGTCACGAAGGCGAAGTCGTACCGGTACACCGACCTCAACGGCAACAAGGTGCCGGTGGTCGTCGGTGAGGGTGTGCTCGAACCGTTCTTCGCGAAGGTGCGGGACACGTCCAACAAGGGGCTCGGCCTGCCGCCGCAGCCGACCGGCACGACCGGGCTGCCGGTCTACAACGGCAACACGGCCGACCGGATGACCGACGGCGACGACTCCACGTACTTCTGGAGCGGCCGGGCGCCGAAGACGGGCGAGGGTGTCGGTGTCGACCTGGGCGGTGAGCAGCCGCTCGGTTCGGTGACGGTGACCATGGGCAAGTCCGGGAGCACCGAGGACTATCTGCACAAGGGTGTCCTCGAGTACTCGTCGGACGGCACGACGTGGCACGCGCTGGGCGCGGAGTTCAGCGGGAAGGCGACGTGGACGGCGGACGCGCCGAGCGGCACGACCGCCCGGTACGTGCGCGCCCGCGCGAGCGCCGACCAGACGAACTGGCTGATCGTCCGCGAGTTCACGGTGGCACGTACGGACCGCCCGACGGTGAGCGGCGGCCCGGCCGCGGCGGAGGGCAGCAGCCTTGCCGCGGCGGCGGACGGCCTCCCCGAGAGCGCCTACCGCGCCGCCTCCGCCCCGGCCTCGGACGACGCCGTCACCGTGACGTACCCGGCGCCGCGCGCCGTGTCCTCGGTGACGGTGCTGCGCCCGGACGACGCGACGTCGTCGAAGGCGCAGGTGCAGCTGCGCGTCAACGGCACATGGCAGGACCTCGGCCCGCTCGACGGTTCCGTCACCACCCTGCCCGCGCCCGCCGGGGCGAGTGCGGACGCGGTGTGGCTGGTGTGGGGTGACGGCTCGGCGGCTCCGGTGCTGAGCGAGGTGATCGTTAAGTAGGCGTGGGGCCGTGAACTGCCCGGGTGCGGAGAGCCGTTGTCGGTTTTCCGCACCCGGGCGGGTGCGTCCCGCTCCCCGTTGTCAGGTGTGCTCGGGCGGGTTGATCCGTGATGTCTCGATCGCGGACTCGGACGTGCCCCACTTCTTGAGGATCCGCTCGTACGTCCCGTCCTTGATCAGCTCGTTGACGGCGACCTGGAAGGCCTTGGTGAGCCGGGAGTCCTTCTTGAAGGCGAAGCCGACGTCGAGTCGGTGGAACTCTCCGAGGAAGGTGGTCCGGGAGGCGGACTTGCTCGCCTGGTGGCGCAGGCCGTTGATGGTCGACATGATCACGTCGATGCGGCCCTGCTGGAGCGCGGTGAGGGTGGCGCCGTTGTCGGAGAAGACCTGCACGTCGTACGGCTTCTTGCCGGCCTTGGTGCAGCGTGCCTTCTCCGCGTCGAGGGTCGCCTCGAACGTGGTGCCCGCGCCGACGCCGATGTTCCGGCCGCAGAGCTGCGCGAGGTCGGTGATCTTCTTGCCGAACGAGGTGTCACCCGTCTTGACCGCGAAGCCCTGGCCGTCGTTGATGTAGGTGACGAAGTCGATGGTCTTCAGGCGCTCGCCGGTGACACCGAAGTTGCCGGTGCCGAGGTCGTACTTGCCGCTCTCGAGGGCCGGGAGGATCGTCTCGAACGAGGCGTCCTGGCGCCGGAGTTGGATGCCGAGGACCTTGGCCGCGGCGTCGGCGAGGTCGATGTCCTGGCCCACGGCCTTCTTGCCGGTGCCGTTCGGGTAGTACGCGGCGGGCGGGCCTCCGGTCGAGCTGCCGATGCGCAACGTGCCCTTCTTGCGGACGTCGGCGGGGAGCAGCTTGGCGGCGGATTCCACCTTGCGGACGGTGGCGACCGGGTTGCCGCTCGGTGCGGCGGCCGCCTGTGCACCCGCCCCGGCCGCGCCGTCGGTGTCGGTGTCTCCCGAGCCGCAGGCGGTCAGAGCGAGGAGCGGCAGCAGGACGAGGGCGGCGAGCCGCGGTCGGGTTCTGGTCCCGGGCAGGTTCACGGGGCGGGAGCCTTTCAGGTGTGCGAACAGTGCCGAGGGGTGCGCGGGGCACCGGAGGCATGTCGAATGACGGCCCGTCGGCGAGGAGAGCGACGGGCCGGGGCAGGTGTGACGACGTCGAGCATCGCGAGGTGCCACGGGAAGCCGTGAGCAGTCACGAGAAGTCATGAAGGGAGGACTCGCGGCAGCGCGCGTCAGTGAAAAAAGAACTCGGCCCGCGACGGGGTCACCGAGGGAGGGAAGGGCCGGTCAGAGGGCCCGCTGCCGCATCAGGCGCAACACGCCGCGGACCACACCCGACCGAAGTCGATGTGGTCACGCGAGACCAAGCGCTGGGCAGTCATGCGGACAATTGAGCAGTACATCGAGCTGTTCGTCAAGCCGCGCCCGGCCGGTGTCCGGATGCCGGATGTCCTCGACTCGGCTGCGTCCGGGCGCTGTTGACACATCGGCGTGGCGGGCACATACGATCGACGGTGGACCGGCCCCGCAGTACGCGGCGGCCGCTCCGGCCGCGTTGAGGGACGCGGTGCATGTGACGACGCGTTCTCACCCCTGCCCGCGATTCCCTCCCCCGGAGAGCCCCGATGACCACCACGTCGTCCTACGTAGAACCTTCCCCCGCCGCACCGCCCGAGGAGCCGACGAGCGCCCCCGCCCGGCCCCGGATCGTGCCGCGCCGGCACCTCGGACGCTGGGCGTCCGCCGCCGTCGCGCTGCTCGTCTTCGCGATGGTGCTGAACTCCGTGGTCCGCAACGACGCCTTCCAGTGGGAGGTGGTGGGTCACTACTTCACCACCTCCGCCGTGCTCGACGGTCTGCTTCTGACGGTGTGGCTGACCGCCGCCGTGATGGTGCTTGGGTTCCTGCTCGGCACCGTCCTCGCGACGATGCGGCTGTCCGCCAACCCCGTGCTGCGCACGCTGAGTTGGGGCTACGTGTGGATCTTCCGGTCCACGCCGCTCCTGGTGCAGCTACTGTTCTGGTTCAACATCGGCACCCTGTATCCCACGCTCGGGCTCGGCATCCCGTTCGGCCCGGAGTTCGTCACGGTCAAGACGGTGAACCTGTTCGGCCCGACCCTCACCGCCCTGATCGGCCTGACGCTGCACGAGACCGCGTACGCCGCCGAGGTGGTGCGCGGCGGCATCATCTCCGTGGACTCCGGGCAGACCCTGGCCGCCCAGGCGCTCGGCCTGAGCAGGCGCCGCACGCTGCGCCGGATCGTCGTCCCGCAGGCGATGCGCTCGATCGTGCCGACCGCGGGGAACATGCTGATCGGCACCCTGAAGGGCACGAGCATCGTCAGCGTTCTCGCCGTGCACGACCTGCTGTACTCGGCGCAGCTCATCTACAACCAGACGTACCAGGTCATTCCGCTGCTCATGGTCGCCACACTCTGGTACATCGCGGTCACCAGCGTCCTCAGCGTGGGGCAGTACTACGTCGAGCGGCACTACGCGCGGGGCGACTCGCGGACGCTGCCGCCCACTCCGCTGCAGCGGCTGCGCGGTCGCCTCACCTCCGTTCGCGCATGGTTGAGCAGGGTGACGGCGGCCGACGCGCGACCCGCGATCCGGGGCGAGCGGTGAGCTGCGCCACACCTTCCCCACTTTCCCTACCGAATTACTAGGAAATCCTTGACCGGGCCCGCTCGGGCACACAGGATGGTGCACATGTCCCGTACGCAGCAGCGACTCGTTCGTCGTCGGCATGTCGACTTTGGTCACGTCGTCAGCGCCGCGTGCTGTCGCGCGTAAGGCACCCGGCCCACAGGTCGGATCGTGCCGCTCCGCACGCCAATTCCCAGGTCACCAGGGCGCGTTCATCCACGGCGCGTCGGTGACCCGACACACCAACGAGGGACAACCGCCATGACCACGGCACCGCAGACCGGGACCACCCACGCCACCGCGCCACCCTCCGACGCCCGCCACCTCAGCCTCGTCCGCGACACCCCGCTCGGTGCCGGCGTCGGTCAGCGAACCTCCGTACCGATGGTCGGATATCTGCTGCTCGTCCCCGAGGGCACCGACCCCGCCGAGCTCTTCGCCGAGGGCGGGCCCCGGCCCGAGATCCGGCCGGTCGACCCCGCGGACGCGATCCCCGTCCCGCCGCCGGCCGCCGCGCGGCCCACGGACGACGACACCATCCGCATCGACCCGGTGCGGCACGTGGCCGAGCTGGACGGTCGTGAACTCGACCTTACCTACCTGGAGTTCGCGCTCCTCGCGCACCTCGTGAAGCGCCCTCACCACGTGCTGACGCGCGAGCTGCTGGTGACCGCCGTCTGGGGCTACGACCACGTCGGCGACGGCCGCACCGTGGACGTCCACATCGCCCGACTGCGCCGCAAGCTGGGCAGGGCCCACCGCCAACGGATCGTCACCGTACGACGCGTGGGGTACAAGTACGTCCCCGAGCAGCGCCCCGACCGGCAGGAGGGCTCCGACTCCGCCCCCTGCCACCGACCTTGAGGAGATCCCCGTGATGGGCCCTGCCACCGCGTCGCCTCGCACCACCGACCGGACCGGCTCCACCCCTCCGTACTGGCTGCGGGTGGCCCGCGAGGTGGCGGACGACCTCGCCACGGACGCGGTCGCCAGGGAGCAGGCGGGCAAGGCCCCCGTCGACGAGGTGTCCCGGCTGCGCGAGGCGGGCCTGCTGACACCTCCGGCGTCGGCCGAGACCGACGGAGGCGGCGGGGACTGGGCCGCCGCCCTCGCGGTCGTCCGTGAGATCGCCGCGGCGGACGGCGCGATCGGCCAACTGCTGGGCTGCCACTACTTCTTGGCGGGCAGCGCCCGGTTCTTCGCCGGGCCCGCACTCGCCGCGCAGATCGAGGAGCGGTCCGCTGCCGGGCAGTGGTGCTGGGGCGGCGGATTCGCCCGCCAGGAACCCGCACTGACGCTGACCAGGAACTCCGGCGGGCTGGTGCTCAACGGGCGGCAGGACTACACCACCGGGGTCCTGGCCGCCGACCGGCTCGCCGTCCGGGCCGTGCGGGCGGACACGGGCGCGCCGCTCGCCGTCGTGGTGGACGCCGACCGTCCCGGTGTCGTGATCGACGCCGCCGCGGACACCTTCGGCCGGCGACTCGCGGCCGGCGGCAGCGTGGAGTTCGACGACGTGACGGTCGCGGCCGACGAGGTGCTCGGCCCGCTCTCCGCGGACGAGGACTTCCTGCCGCCGCGTACGGCACTGGCGTCGCCCGTCGCCCACCTCGTCTCCGTCCAGGTCCTGCTGGGTACGGCCGAGGGAACGCTCGCCGAGGCCCGCGAGTACAGCAGGACGGGCCAGACGCCCCTGCATCCGGCCTGGCCGGTCGGCAGCCCGCACGACCCACAGGTGCTGACCACCTATGGGGAGCTCACCGTCCTCATCCGCTCCGCGTCGGCGCTCGCGGACCAGGCGCTGGGAGCCGTACAGGAGGCGCTGGCGCTCGGCGACGAGCTCGCCTATGACGAGTACGCGGAGGTCGCCGCCCTCGTGACCATGGCGGAGACCGCCGCGTCGCGGGCCGCCCAGGAGTCCACGACCCGGGCCCTGGACATCGTCGGCCCACGGGCCGCCTCCGGAGTCCTCGGCTTCGACCGCTTCTGGCGCAACGCCCGCACCCACACTCTGTACGAGCCTCTGGGGCACCAACTCCGCGACATCGGCGACTACTTCCTCAACGGTGCACAGCCCCCGTTCGCCCTGCCCGCCTGAGGGTTCCCGCAGGGCCCTCTCGGCGTTCCCGAAGTGCGAGTTCTCGACATGCGAGACTCGTACGTCCATATGATGAACACCCTCTTGGGGTGAGCGCTTCCTTCTGCCACGATCCCTATCTGTCAGGTAGGAAAACTGGGGAAGTCAGGGGGTGGCCATGCGTACGCTCAGCCGCGCGGACCTGTCGCGCCTCCTGCTGACCTCGCGCCGCCACATCGACCTCGGCCGCACGTCCAGCGCCATCTGTCGGGCCGCCTGAGCCACCTCCGTCCGCCGGGCCGCCCGAGGCCGCCCCTGGACGACGGCCCTCGGGCCGGCCGAATGCCGGCCCATCGGTCCCACGGCGCCGCGCGCGCCTCCCCTGAAGCACTCATTCCCCGAGAGGACACCTCCGTGTCTGCCGCACGCCCACGCACCCCCCTGCGCACCCTTGCCGCCGTAGCAGCGCTCCCGCTCCTGCTGACCGCTTGCGGCTACGGGTCCCAGTCGAACGACAGCGGCGACCAGGCCAAGGCCGCGTCGGGCGCCAAGAAGCTCTCCGCCGACTCGGTGAAGATCGGCTACTTCCCCAACCTGACGCACGGCACCGCCCTGGTGGGCGTCCAGAAGGGCCTGCTGCAGAAGGAGCTCGGCGGCACGGAGATCAAGCCGTCGACCTTCAACGCGGGCCCCTCCGAGATCGAGGCGCTCAACGCCGGATCCATCGACATCGGCTGGATCGGCCCCTCCCCCTCCATCAACGGCTACACCAAGTCCAAGGGCAAGTCCCTGCGGATCATCGGCGGTTCGGCCTCGGGCGGCGTCAAGCTGGTCGTCAACCCGAAGAAGATCAAGTCCCTGGACGACCTCAAGGGCAAGAAGATCGCCACGCCCCAGTTCGGCAACACGCAGGACGTCGCGTTCCTCAACTGGATCGCGGAGAAGGGCTGGAAGGTCGACGCCCAGAGCGGCAAGGGCGATGTCTCCGTCGTCCGCACGGACAACAAGATCACGCCCGACGCCTACAAGTCCGGCTCCATCGACGGCGCCTGGGTTCCCGAGCCCACCGCGTCCAAGCTCGTCGCCGAGGGCGGCAGGACCATCCTCGACGAGTCCGACCTGTGGCCCGACAAGAAGTTCGTGATCACGAACATCATCGTGTCGCAGAAGTTCCTCAAGGAGCACCCGGACGTCGTCGAGGCCGTGCTGCGCGGCTCCGTGAAGACCAACAAGTGGATCAACGCCAACCCGGAGAAGGCCAAGGAATCCGCCAACGCGGCGCTGCAGAAGCTGTCCGGCAAGGCGCTGCCGGCCGATGTCATCGACCCGGCCTGGAAGTCCATCGACTTCCTCGACGACCCGCTGGCCTCGACCCTCGACTCCGAGGCGAAGCACGCGGTGAAGTCCGGACTCCTCGAGCAGCCCGACCTCAAGGGCATCTACGACCTCAAGCCGCTCAACAAGGTCCTCAAGGCCGAGGGCGAGGACGAGGTCGACGACGCCGGCCTCGGCGCCAAGTAACAACCCATCGGACCGGGCACGTCGACGAGTTGACGAACCCTCAGGAGGTGACGCCCATGGCCACCACGACACCCAAGTCGGCCGAGGCCGTCGAGACGGTGACACACGCAGCGCGTATCGAGCATGTCTCGAAGTCCTTCCCCGCACCGGGCACGCCCGGCGGACAGCAGCTCGTCCTGGACGACATCACACTCGATGTCGCGCCGGGTGAGTTCGTCACCCTCCTGGGGGCCTCGGGCTGCGGCAAGTCCACCCTGCTCAATCTGGCAGCGGGCCTCGACCTGCCGTCCGCGGGCTCCATCGCCACGGACGGCAGGCCCGCCCTGATGTTCCAGGAGCACGCGCTGTTCCCGTGGCTCACGGCCGGCAAGAACATCGAGCTGGCGCTGAAGCTGCGCGGCGTCGCGGCGCAGGAGCGGCACACCGAGGCGGAGCGGCTGCTCGACCTCGTGCGCCTGAGCGGCGCGCACGGCAAGCGGGTGCACGAACTGTCCGGCGGCATGCGCCAGCGCGTGGCACTCGCCCGCGCCCTGGCCCAGGACAGCCGGCTGCTGCTGATGGACGAGCCGTTCGCCGCGCTCGACGCGATCACCCGCGACGTGCTGCACGACGAGCTCACCCGCATCTGGCAGGAGACGGGTGTGTCGGTGCTGTTCGTGACGCACAACGTGCGGGAGGCGGTGCGCCTGGCAGAGCGCGTCGTCCTGCTGTCGTCCCGCCCCGGCCGCATCGCCCGGGAGTGGACGGTCGACCTGCCGAGGCCGCGACGCCTCGAGGACACCTCGGTCGCCGAACTGTCCGCCGAGATCACCGAAGAACTGCGTGGGGAGATCCGCCGCCATGGCCGCCACTGACCACACCGTCACCCTCGACGCCGAGGCGACGAAGGACGGCTCCCCGACGCCCGGCGAGCCCCGCCGCCCGAGCGATCTGGCGGGTCTGGAGGCCGGGCTCGACGCACTGGACTCGGTGCAGACCTTCCGTACGCCGCTGCGCGAGACACTGCGCCGCAAGGTGCTGCCGCCCCTCACCGCGGTCGCGGTGGTGCTGGTGGTCTGGCAGCTGCTGGTGTGGGCGGGCGTCGTCCCCGACTACAAGCTGCCCTCACCGTCCGATGTGTGGGGCGAGGTGCGCACGGCCTGGCTCCAGGGCACGCTCCTCGACTCCATCTGGACGTCCGTGTCACGCGGCCTGTTCGGCTTCCTGCTCGCCCTCGTCATCGGCACACCACTCGGCCTGCTGGTGGCCCGCGTACGGTTCGTGCGCTCGGCCATCGGCCCGATCCTGTCGGGCCTGCAGTCCCTGCCGTCGGTGGCGTGGGTGCCGCCCGCCGTGATCTGGCTGGGCCTCAACGACTCGATGATGTACGCCGTGATCCTGCTCGGCGCGGTCCCCTCCATCGCCAACGGCCTCGTCGCGGGCGTCGACCAGATCCCGCCGCTGTACCTGCGCGCAGGACAGACCCTGGGCGCGACCGGGCTGCGCGGGGCGTGGCACATCGTGATGCCGGGCGCGCTGCCCGGCTATCTCGCCGGACTGAAGCAGGGCTGGGCCTTCTCGTGGCGCTCCCTGATGGCCGCCGAGATCATCGCCTCGTCTCCCGATCTCGGCGTGGGCCTCGGCCAGTTGCTGGAGAACGGCCGCAACAACAGCAGCATGTCGCAGGTGTTCCTGGCCATCCTCCTGATCCTCCTGGTCGGCATCGCCATCGACCTGCTGATCTTCAGCCCGCTGGAGCGCAGGGTGCTGCGGGGGCGGGGGCTGCTCACCTCCCGCTGACCATGACCGGCGGCTGCCGCCCGGCCCGGGGGTCCGGCCGGTCAGCCGCCGAGGGCGTCGGCCATGCGGTCGAGGTCGGCGAGGAGGGCGGCCAGGCGCCGCTCGGGGATGGTCTCGATCATCCGCCGCTCGATGTCATAGACGGCGGACCTGACCGCCTCGAGCCGCCCGAGTCCCTCAGCGGTGAGGTGGGTGGGCAGGGCGCGGCCGTGTTCGGTGGTGGCGGGCCGGGAGACCAGGCCGGCTTCCTGGAGGTTGCGCAGGACGACGTTCACCGACTGCCGGGTGACGAACGTGGCGCGGGCGAGTTCGGCGTTGGACAGGCCCGGCCGCTCATCGAGAAGTTCGAGGCAGGAGTACTGCGGCACGGTCAGCTCGTGCTCGCGCAACGCCGCGTCCATGGCGCCGCGAAGGGCCGCGGCGGCGCGCTTGAGGCGGTATCCCACATGGTCCGTGACGTCGTCGGCGGGGTGCGGCGGCTGCGCCGGCTTCCGGTCTTCCATGTCAGTAGTTTGACATACACGAGCGGCACACCTACGTTCGTGATGTCAAAGTCCTGACATTGGATGCACGCTACCGCCGGAGGCGCCGACCATGAGCAGTCCCACCACGACCATCTCCGCCGACGCCGACCTGATCACGCTGGTGAACGTCTTCACCGTCCCGCCGGAACGGCAGATCGAGCTCGCCGACACCCTCGACCGGGCCACCCGCGACGTCTTCCTGGCCGTGCCCGGCTTCGTCTCCGCGAACCTCCACATCAGCCTCGACGGCCGCCGCGTCGTCAACTACGCGCAGTGGAACAGCGAGCAGCAGTACCAGGAGGCCATGCGACGCCCCGACGTCCGCGAGCACATCGCCGAGGCGGCAGCGATCGCCGAGGCCTTCGACCCGACCTTTGCGCGGGTCCGCTCGGTCCACCGACCCGACGGACAGAAGGCCTGAGAGGCCTCCAGGTCGACCCGGCACGCCGATCATGGGGCCGAGCAGGGGAACGCGTTGCTGCACGCGGGTGTCCTGTGGACGCCCCGAGGTGCGCACCCACCGGCGGTCTGCTGATCTTTTAAGTGATCGCTTGATCCCTCTCAGAAGGAGAAGTTCATGGTGCGTCGCATCGCAGCCGCTGTCGCCGTCGCCTCGGTGGCCGGGTTCCTGGCCGCCGGCCCCGCCGTCGCCGACGTGGACCACAGCCGCCACGACAGCAGCCACGTGTACGACCACGCCGGGATCGCCGGCCAGGAGTTCGTCAACGTCGGCGGACGCAACGGGGTCACCGTCTCCAACTCGCTGGCCGCCCACCACAACGTCGGCGCCTGGAAGAAGCACTCCCACTACCACGACTACGCCGGTCGCTGATGGCACCTGGGGGCTCCGCTCCTTCGCGTAACGCATGACGCATGACGCATGACGCATGACGCATGACGTAGGCGGCCCCGCTTCGGCGGGGCCGCCTCCGCGTGTGCGCACACCTCCCCGGAGAAACCTCATAACGAAGAGGAACCTCATAACGAAGGTGTCTTCACCCGGCGTGTCGCGCTGACACGGGACCGCCGCTCGGGACCACTGCTCGTATGAGTGAACTGAGCGACCTGATCCCCGTCGAGGCCATCCGCCTCGACGTGGCCGCCCCCGACTGGCAGTCCGCCGTGCGCACCGCCGGTGACCTGCTCGTCTCCACGGATGTCAGCACGGACACCTACACCGAGGAGATGCTCCGCAACGTCGAGGAGAACGGCCCCTACATCGTCATCGCGCCCGGCTTCGCCTTCGCGCACGCCCGGCCCTCCCCCGCCGTCCGGCGTACGGGCATGTCATGGGTCCGGCTCTCGACGCCGGTGAACTTCGGGCACGAGACGAACGACCCGGTCCACCTCGTGGTAGCGCTCGCCGCCGCGGACGCCGGGGCACACACCCAGGCGATGGGCGCCCTCGCCCGCCTGCTCGCCGACCCGGACACCTCCGCGGCCCTCGACCACGCCCCGACACCGGAGGCCCTGCGGCAGATCCTTGTAGGGGACACGACGCCGGAGCCGGAGTCGGAGTCAGATTCGGCAGCAGCACCGGCAGCGGCGCCGAGACCGTCCGACGCCGCCCCCGAACGGCCCGCCGCCAAGGGCTCCGCCCACGGCATGCACAAGATCCTGACCGTGTGCGGCAACGGCGTCGGCACGAGCCTCTTCCTCAAGTCGACGCTGGACAAGGTGCTCGACCGCTGGAAGTGGGGCCGGTACATCACCACCGAGGCGACCGACACCATCTCCGCGAAGGGCAAGGCGTCCGAGGCGGTGGCCATCATGACGTCGCGGGAGATCGCGCGGACGCTCGGCGACGTAGGGGTGCCGGTGCGGGTGATCGAGGACTTCACCAGCACCAAGGAGGTGGACGCGGCGATGCGCGACCTCTACGACGTCTGATCCCCCGCTCCCACCGCTCCCCTCCCCAGGAGTCCCGCATGCACTCCCTTGTGGACATCGCGAAATTCATCGTCAACGAGATCCTCAGCGTCCCCGCCTATCTCATCGGCATCATCACGGCCGTCGGCCTCATCGCCCTGAAGAAGACCGCGGGCCAGGTCATCGGCGGAGCCATCAAGGCGACCCTCGGCTTTCTGCTGATCGGCGCGGGCGCGACCCTGGTCACCAACTCGCTCGCCCCGCTCGGCACGATGATCACCGGCGCCACCGGTTCGCACGGTGTGATCCCCACCAACGAGGCAATCGTCGGCATCGCGCAGGCCGAGTACGGCTCGCGCGTGGCGTGGCTGATGATCCTCGGCTTCCTCGTCAGCCTGCTGCTCGCCCGCTTCACCCCGCTCTCGTACGTATTCCTGACCGGCCATCACATGCTGTTCATGGCAACGCTGTTGACGATGGTGATGGCCACCGCGGGCGTCACCTCATGGGTCGTGGTCGTCGCAGGCGCGGTGCTCCTCGGCATCATGCTCGTCGCGATGCCCGCCTTCGCCCATCCCTGGACCAAGCGCGTCACCGGCAACAACACCGTCGCCGTGGGGCACTTCGGGACCGCCGGGTACATCCTCTCCGGTGCCACCGGTCAGGCCGTCGGCAAGAAGAGCCGCTCGACGGAGGAGATGAACCTGCCCGAGGGCCTGCGCTTCCTGCGTGACTCGATGGTGGCCACCGCCCTGTCGATGCTGCTCATCTACATGATCATGGCCATCGTCTTCCTCGCGAAGGTCGGGAAGACGGAGGCGTTCAAGGCGTTCGCGACGGACGGCGGCACGGCCTCCACCGGTGTCGGCAACTACCTGATGTCATCGGTCAATCAGGGTCTCCAGTTCGGCATCGCCGTCGCCGTCATCCTGTTCGGTGTCCGCACGATCCTCGGCGAGCTGGTCCCCGCCTTCCAGGGCATCGCGCAGAAGGTCGTGCCCGGCGCCATCCCCGCCCTGGACGCCCCGATCGTCTTCCCCTACGCCCAGAACGCCGTGCTCGTCGGCTTCATCTGCTCGTTCGTCGGCGGCCTTGTCAGCCTCGGGCTGCTCGTCGGTGTGTTCAAGCCCGCGTTCGGCACGGCCCTCGTGCTGCCGGGGCTCGTCCCGCACTTCTTCACCGGTGGCGCGGCGGGTGTCTTCGGCAACGCGACGGGCGGGCGGCGCGGGGCGGCGCTCGGCTCGTTCCTCAACGGTGTGCTGATCACGTTCCTGCCCGCGTTCCTGCTGGGCGTCCTCGGCTCGTTCGGCTCGGCCAACACCACGTTCGGCGACGCCGACTTCGGCTGGCTCGGCCTGATCCTCGGCAACGTCGCCAAGGCGGGTGATGTCGCGGGCGTGATCCTCATGCTCGTCGTCGGCCTGGTGATCCTGGCCGGGGCCATCACATGGCAGAAGCGGGTCGTGGACACCGGCTGGGACCCGGGCGCCAAGCGCGCCGCGCTGTTGCCGCCGGAGGACCGCCCGGAGCAGCACGACGACTCCGCGGGCGGCGGGACCTCGGTCTCCCGCACGTACTCGAAGATCGCACCTCCGGCGGGTGCCCCGGTGCCGCCGCCTCCGCCTGAGGACTGACCGACACTCTCCGGAATCGCCGAAGGCCCGCTGAACCCTCGGGGTTTCAGCGGGCCTTCGACGCCTTCGCACGGTGTGACGGATGGTCCCGTCAGTGCGCGAAGCCCCAGTCGAGCACCTTCGTGGCGTCGCCGAAGACCTCCTTGTCGGCGCCGATGATCGCGCCGACCAGGGTGCGGTTGTCGCGCTTCGCGGCGAAGACGAGGGAGTAGCCGGCCTCTTCGCCGCTGCCGGTCTTGATGCCCAGGGCGCCGTCGTAGGTGCCGAGCAGGTCGTTGGTGTTTTCCCAGGTGTAGTACCGGGTGTGGCCGTTGGCCGCCGGGGCCTCGGCCTCGTACTTCTTCTGCTTCACCACGTCGGCGAAGACCGGCTGGAGCATGGCGCGCTGGCCGAGCTTGGCGAGATCGCGGGCGGTGCTGCGGTTGTCGCCGTGCGAGATGCCGTCGAACGAGTCGAAGTGGGTGCCGGTCATGCCCAGCTGCGCGGCCTCGGCGTTCATTTGGCGCTCGAAGTCGGCGATGCGCGCCTCCGTGGTGGACCCGACGCCGTAGTTGTCGGCGAGGGCCATGGCGGCGTCTCCGCCGGAGGGGATCAGCATGGCGTGCAGCAGCTGGCGGACGGTCAGCTTGTCGCCGGTCTGGAGGTCGGCCGTGCTCGCGCCGTTCGCCTGGACGTAGTCCCGGTACTCCTGCTTGACCGTGACCTGCCGGTCGAGCCACTCCGGGTGCTTGAGCACGACCACGGCCGTCATGATCTTCGTCGTGCTGGCCATCGACACACTCTCGTCGGCCTTGGCCCCGGCCCACATCTCGCGCTCCTGGCTGCCGTCACGGGCGTCCAGGAGGTAGGCGTGGTCGGCCGCGATGTCAGGGACGTCCTGGGTGTCCGCGGCCGGCGTGCCCTCGTTCTGCTCGGCGGAGTGCGTGGCGGCCGGCGTGGCCGCCTGGGCGATGCCGCCGGCGGTGATCGGCAGGACGGCTCCGAAGAGCGCGACCGTCGCAAATCTCGCGCCGGTCTTGTGCAGCCGATTGGGTCGGGCATGGGAACCCATGGAACGCCCCCTCCTTCCGGCGGGTGACCGCCGGTTCGTCATGGTAAATCGTTGCATCACGAACCTACTTGCCCACAGGCCCTTTACGTCAAGATCGCCATGTCATAACCGGGTAACAGGCCTGACCTGCGTGAAGACGGTGTGCAGACAACCGGTTGATCCCGTGACTCCCTTGATGTGTACGCACGATCAACGAGCGAATCGAGCAAAGGACTTGGGCCCGCCGACCGCCGACTCACTCGGTGTCGAAGGTCCGGCGTGCGCGTTCGATCTCGGGCATATGGGTCCTGGCCCAGTCCAGCAGTACGTCGACCGGGCGACGGAGTGTCTTGCCGAGGGGTGTGATCCGGTACTCGACGGCGACCGGGCGGGAGCTGAGCAGCTCGCGCTCGATGATGCCGTTGCGCTCGAGCCGACGAAGGGTGGCGGTGAGCGATTTCTGTGTCACCGCGGGGATGGCGCGGCGCAGTTCGTTGAACCGGCTGGGCCGTTCGCAGAGTTCGTTGAGGACGCTCAGCGACCACTTGTCCAGCACCTGGTCGAGGAGTTCCCGGTGCGGGGCGGTGACGCGGAGTTCGCTGTCCGGGGTGGGGGCGGTATCCATGCCGAAACCTGGTCTCGTTGAAGTGTTCTTCGTGCACCAGGTATCAAAGGTATACCCGCAAGTCGTTCGACTCCGGGCGCGAGCCATGAGACATGAGCAACTCGAGACATGAGACATGAGCAATGAGGCATGAGGAGCCCTTGATGTCCGTTCACCGTTTCACCCCCGCCGGCATGTTGCAGCCCACCCCCTACCACCACGTCGCCGTCGCGACCGGCACGCGCCATGTGTACGTGAGCGGTCAGATCGCCCGCACCCCGGACGGGACCCAGGTCGCACCGGGTGACCTGGCCGGCCAGGTCACCCACGCGCTGCGCAACACCGCGACCGGGCTCGCCGGGGCGGGCGCGACGTTCGACGACGTGGTGCGGCTGACGTTCTACGTCGTGCGGTGGGCGCCGGAGAAGATCGATGCGTTCATGGCCGGGATCGGCCAGGTGGCCGGGGAGTTGGGCCTGGACGACCGACTCCCCCCGGCCTCGCTGATCGGGGTCGACCACCTCTTCGAACCCGACGTACTCGTCGAGGTCGAGGCGACGGCGGTTCTCGACTGAGAGCCGCACCCTCCCGCAAAAGTATGTGCGTATCCCATAGACAACGCCCCACCCACTGGTTACGTTCACCGACGGTCGACAACGATGTCAGAGTGGCCCGATCGAGGAGCAGTGAACGTCGATGGTGACACGAAGAACCGTCCTGCGGACCGGCGGAGCGGCCCTGGCCGCCGGGGCCTTCGGGATCTCCCTGCCGAACCCGGCGGCGGCAGCGGCCGCAGCCGAACGCGCCGCACCCGCCCGCCTGTTGCCGTCCTTCGGCCGCCCGACGCGGCTCGACGTCGCGCACGTCGGCGCCCTGAATGGCTACGACCAGCTGCTATTGACGACCCTTCAGGGAACCGTGAACCGCAGAGGCCCCCGCCTCTACTTCACCTTCGACGACGGCGCGGCCGACCGGCGGTGGCTGTCGAGCACCGGGGCGTCCGTCACCCAGCACGACAACGCCCTTGATCTGGTGGGCCGTTACCGTGATCGGGTGCGCGGCGCCGTCCTCGTCGACCCCGACGTGCCGGACTCCGTGAACGTCGCCACCACGCTCGCGGGGCTCAAGAACGGGGTGGCCGCGACCGCGGAGCAGGCGCGCGACCACGGCCTGAAGACCCTGGTGGACCTACGCGGCCGCTTCGACCCGGACGACGTCCTGGGCACCTACCGCTGGCAGCTCGACAAGCTCTTCCCGCACTGCGACCACGCGCTGCTGTCCGGTCTGCCGCCGACCCGGACCGTGAGTGTGAGTGGCGTCAAGTGGCGGGAGGTGGCACGGGAGAGCGAGCGGATCCGGGACACCTCCAACCGGAAGTCGCGCACGCTCGACCTCAGCCCCGAACTGGGCGGCGACAACGATGTCTACCTCCGTTTCCAGGACTCCTTCGGCGACGACGGCTGGGGCGCCTCGGTCGGCTCCGTCAAGGTCACGGTGGACGGCAAGGAGCTCGCGTCCTTCACGCCCGGCACGGACGGCGAAAAACCCTATCTGTTCGACGGCCTGAACTCCTCGCTCGGCGACAAGGCGAACCGCTTCGCCGACGGCGGAGGCTACTTCGTCTACCACTTCAAGGCGCCTGCGGGGACAGGGAAGTTGACCGTCGACGTCGACCTCTGGAACCAGTACCTGGTGACCGCGACCGCCACCGCACCCACCCGCGTCGAACCCTTCCCGTACTTCCGGGACTACGTGGTGGCGAGCCGGGCCATGGTGCTGTGGCTGCCGCCGTCCGGAGATACCGGCAAGCTGCTCGACGAGGTGCTGACCAAGCTGGCGCCCACCACCCCGTACGCCGGATGGTTCCCCAACGACGTGGCCGGCGAGTGGGGCGGCGTGGACCGCGCCTCGCAGCACGGAGTGCCGGTCGTCGCCGCCGACTTCTACATGAACGGCACCGTGCACGCCGGTGTCCCCGCGAAGGTCTCCGGCCGCGTACCGAAGCGCCCCAAGGCCGAGCTGCGCAACCGCGTGTACGTCACGTTCACCGTCGGCGAGGGCGACAACATCCAGTACTGCCAGCGCCGCATGCGCGACATCTGGGACGACCCCAAGCGCGGCGACGTACCGGTGAACTGGACCGTCACCCCGCTGCTCGCCGACATCGGCCCCGCCCAACTCGCGTACTACCAGAAGACCGCCACCGACAACGACCTGCTCATCTGCGGCCCGTCCGGCGCCGGTTACACCTATCCGGGCTCGTGGCCGAAGGCGGCGCTGGACTCGTACACCGAACTCACGGGGCGCTATCTGCGGCGCACCGGCATGGATCTCGTCTACGCGTACAACCCGCGCAACGCGGACAACGACGGCTGGGTGCCATTCGACGAGAGTGTCATGGCGTCCTTCCGGAAGAACACGCCGCTGCGGGGTGTCATCCAGTCCTGGGAGACCGGCGATCTACAGGCCCGCCCGGCCGGAATCCCGGTGATCGGCAACTTCTACCCGCAGGGCAAGGGCGCCGACTTCCGGGACGCGCTGCTGCACCACATCGAGGGCCGCGATCCGGACAAGCCGATGTTCATCGCCGCTGCCATCAACGCGTGGAGCTGGACGCCGAGCGACATCGCGGAACTGGCGAAACTGCTGGACGACCCGTTCGAGATCGTGCGCGGCGACGCCTTCTTCGAACTCCTCGACCGCAGCTACGAGTAGGAGTACCTCGACGGCGACGCGGCCGGGCGGGTGCTCCCCGCCCGGCGCGGGTGCACCCACACGGCCGGTCAGTCAGTGAGCCAGTCGGACAGCGGCCTGCTCGATCAGCATGCCCATGGAGCGCAGGGCGTCCGGGGACGGACGGCACGTCCACGCGGGCCCCGTCAGGAACCGAGGCGGTGGACGCTGACCGCGTAGCCGCCGTCGTCGTACGGCGCGGCGTCCCAGGTGGCGAACCGGTCCACAAGGGTCAGTCCGGCTGCCTCGCAGCAGGCGTCGTACTCCGGCAGTGTGATCGTGGGCGGCACCGGCAGGTGGGCCGCGTCCAGGCCGAAGCCCGCGACCAGCAGGCCGCCCGGGCGCAGGGCCCCGGCCAGGCGCTTGACCACCGTGGCCTCGGTGCCGGGGGTGAGCAGCGGCAGGACGTTACCGGCGGCGACCACGAGGTCGAAGTCCGCGGCGATGTCGAGCGCCGTCGGGTCGAACTCGGCCAGATCCGTTTGGAACCAGGGCAGTTGAGGCGCCCGCTCCCGCGCCACGTCGAGCATGGAGGCGTCCAGGTCGATGCCCACGCAGTCGTGCCCGAGCTCCGCGAGCCGGATCATGACCCGCCCGGTGCCGCACCCGGCGTCGAGCACCCGGGCCCCGGCGGGCACGAGGGCCGAGCAGAACGACGCCTCTCCGTGCATGTCCTTTCCGCTGCGCGCGAGCGCCTCGAAGCGGGCGGCGTACTCGCCCCCGGACTTTCCACCGGTCAGTTCCTGCCAACGACTCATGAGATCGACTATAGGTCGACGCGCCGCCCTGTCACGCCTGGGCCTCGTCGCCGCCCTCACTCGCCGGAAGGCGTAGGACACACGCCGCGAGCAGGGCGAGGAAGGTGAAGCCCGCCGAGATCCACAGCGCCTGCTCGATGCCGCCGAGCGTGCCGGAGCCGGCCGCCGGGGCGACGAGTGCGATGCCGACCGAGGAGCCGATGCCGAAGCAGGCCGCGTTGATGCCGGGGACCGCGCCGGGCGCGTCCTTCGGGGAGACGACGACGCCGAGCGCGTTGAGGGGTGTCATCGCCAGGCCGTTGTACGCGATGCCGAGGGCGCAGGCCGCGGCGAAGAGCAGCCACCGGTTGTCCGGCAGCAGGGCCGTGCCGAGCAGGATGAGGAGGCTGAGCCCGAGGCCCGTGCGCAGGAGCAACAGCCAGCCCTTGCGCGGCGCCAGCCACCCGGTCAGCGGCGCGGAGAGCAGGCCGATGGCGGCGGGCGGGGTGAGGTAGAGCAGGGAGGAGAGCGTCGCGCTCATCCCGTAGCCGAACTCCCCGTCCTGACTGAGCAGGACGAACGTGAAGTTGATCGCGGAGAAGACACCCATCAGGGTCAGCAGGGTCGTCGCGAGCAGCGGCCACACCTGGCGCGAGCGCAGGTGCTCGACGGCAATGAGCGGGGCGGTGCGGCGCTTCTCCAACTGCCAGAAGACGACAAGCAGGGTGAGTGCGGCGAGCATCAGGGCGAGTGGCAGCGGTGCCGACCAGCCGTGGGCGGAGCCCCTGCTGAGCGCGAGGTTGACGCAGACGAGCGCGGCGGACAGCGCGGCGGCGCCCCACCAGTCCATCCGCCGCCCGTCCTTGGGCGCGGTCTCGGGCAGGAAGCGCAGCACCAGCACGATCGCGGTCAGGCCGACGACGAGGATGGCTCCGAAGATCCAGCGGAAGCCGACGGTGTCCGCGACGATGCCGCCCACAAGGCCGTCGAGACCGCCGACGCCCCCGTTGATGGCGGTGACGAGCCCGAGGGCCGGGCCGAACCTGGCGGGGCTCATGGTGTCGCGCAGCAGCATGTACGTGACCGGGAAGGTGGCACCGGAGGCGCCCTGGAGGATGCGTCCGGCGATGAGCACGGGGACGCTGGGTGCCAGGGCGGCGATCAGCGCGCCGAGGCACATCGTGACCATCGCGGCCAGCAGGATGCGGCGGCGGCCCACGCGGTCGCTGAGCCGGCCGAGGACGACGCCCGCGACACCGCCGACGAGGAAGAACAGGTCCTGGGCGCCCGCCACTTGGGAGGCCGAGACATCGAATTCCCTGGCGATCTCGGGGAGCGCGGGGGTGACCATGGAGGCACCGAGCTGGAACGCGATCACCGCGACGATGAGCGCGGTGAGCAACAGGGCGTGCGACCTCCCGCGGCGTCCCGCGCCCTCGGCGGTCGCCGCGGGGGCCGTGCGGCTCACGAGAGGGCTCCGGATCCGGCGGCGGGCTGGGCGGCTCCGACCGGTGCGCCTCCGGCCGGTGCGTCTGCGACCGGTACGGCTCCGGCCGGTACGTCTGTGGCCGGTACGTCTGCGGTCGGCACGGCTATGGAGTTGATCCGCTCCACGAGGCGCTCCGGGAACGTGCCGTCGGTCTCCAGGAGGACGCGGGCGTTGGCCTCGGGCGTACGCGGGTAGTCGCGGTACATGCCCCGGGCGTCGGCGACGAGTTCCCCGCGCGCGGGGCCCTGCGTGGTGTCGACGGTGACATGCAGCACGGGGGCCTGGACCGGAGTGAGGTCACCGGCGGCCATGGCGGCGGCCAGCGGGTCGTGGCAGGCGGAGGCGCGGAACGGGAACACGATCCGCTCGTGGAAGTCGAAGTAGACGTCGAGGGCGTCGGCGGCGAAGCGGGCGGCCGGGGTGCCGTGGGCGCGCAGCCGGTCCTGGTGGGCGGGGGTGAGGCGCTCGCGCATGGTCACGTCGAGGGGGACGATGGTCAGCTCCCACCCCGCGGCGAGGACGCGTGCGGCGGCCTCGGGGTCGTTGCCGATGTTGGCCTCGGCGCGGGCGCCGATGTTGCCGGGGTGGTGGACGGCGCCGCCCATCACCGTGACGTGGCCGACGAGTTCGGGGAGCCGGGGCTCGCGCTCCAGGGCGTGGGCGAGGTTGGTGAGGGGCGCGGTCGCCAGGATGTGCAGGGCGCCCGGGGCCTCGTGCGCGGCGTCGATGATGAGCTGCACGGCGTCGCGCCGGTCGAGGTCGGCGGTGGGCGGCGGGAGCTGGATGTTGCCGATGCCGTTGTCGCCGTGCACATGGGTGGCGTACTCGGGATCGGTTCCGGTGAGCGGGGTGGCGGCGCCGGCCGCGACGGGGATGTCGGTGCGGCCCGCGAGTTCGAGCACCTGGAGGGTGTTGATCGCGGCCTGTTCGGCGCTGGTGTTGCCCGCGACGGTGGTGACACCGCGCAGGTCCACGCCGGGGGTGGCGGCGAGGTAGAGGAGGGCGAGGGCGTCGTCGACGCCCGTGTCGCAGTCCATGAGCAGAGGCAGGGGGGCGGTCATCGGGGGCCTTCCGCGAGGAGGGGGTTCAATCCAGCTCAGCGCCGGTTGCCAGACACTCAGCGCCAGTTGTCAGACAACTGAAGTCTGCGGTGGAGCGTAAGTACGTATCGCCCCGCTGACAAGGGGTTGATTTCCACTGTTGACCGGCGTATTGGCTCTGGTGCATGCTCGACGGGACCCCGCACCAAGCCCGCTGGATGTATGACCACTGACGGCCGGACAATGGTTGACATGACCGAGAGGCCCCGCCCCATGACCGCACGTGCGGCTCACCGCCGACCGCCCCGCGTCGAGCTGTACGAGCGGATCGTCGCCGCGATCCACGACGGCACCTTCCCGCCCGGCTCCGTGCTGCCCTCCGAGCCGACGCTCGCCGGGGAGCTGGGTGTGAGCCGCCCCGCGCTGCGCGAGGTGCTGATCCTGCTCCAGGAGGACGGCGTGATCACCCGCAAGCACGGGGTGGGCAGCCGGGTCAGCCATCAGCTGCCGCCGCGCGGCCTCGAACGCCTCTCGCCCGTCGAGGACCTGCTCGACACCACCCACGTCGACGGCCGCCGGCTCGCCGCCAGCCGGGACCTGCCCACCGACTTCTCCGCCCACCACCTGCGGCTGTCCGGCAGCGACAGCACCTGGTTCTGGGAGACCCTGCTGACGGCGGACGGCGTGCCCGCGTGCTTCGCGCACGAGTGGGCCGCCGATGACGCCACCCTCGCCGAGGTCGTCCCCGAAGGGCCCGCACTCCTCGACCGCACGGCCGACGCGAGCCGGGGCGGGGCGTCCGACCGCAGCATGAGCGCCGTCCTCCTCGCCGCCACCGACGCCCCGCTCACCGGCCGCAGCACGGTCGGCGCGACCCTGCTCGGCGAGGAACGCGGCGCGGCGATGGAGCGCTCCGCCCAGACCCCGGCGACGCTCGTCACGCAGGTCGTGTCCTGGGGCAGCCGGCCCCTGTTCGCCGCCAAGTACCTCTACCCGGCGGGCGCCCCGCTGCTCCACGTCCGCCAGCGCCGCTGACCACCGCGTCGGCTCCCAGGGCCTGTCGTTTGGGTCAGGCCCGGCTCGCGGGCCTGACCCAAACGGCAGGCTCCAGCCGACAGGAACCGCACGCCCCGCCGCCTCACGTGGCCACCGCCCCCGGCGCACAGTCCGCCGCGATCTCGTCCAGCAGGTCGATCAGCGCGTGCAGCGCCGGGTTCGGGTCGCCCGCGCGCCACGCCAGGGCGAGCGGCAGCGGCGGGATGTCGCGGGCCGGGATGAGGACCACGCCGGGGACCTTGAGGTGGCTGGCGGAGGACGGCACGAAGCCGATGCCCACGCCGGCGCCGACCAGCGTCAGGATCGTATGCGTGTCCGGCGCCTCCTGGACGATGCGCGGGCTCGAACCGTGGGCCAGATAGGCGGTGTGGATCAGCGCCACGATGCCCGCGCCCCGATTGGTGGGGTGGCTGACGACGGGCTCGTCCTGGATGTCGTCCATGCCGATCTCCGCGCGCGTGGCGAGCCGGTGGCCCGCCGGGAGGGCCACCACGATGCCGTGCCGGGTCAGTTCGCGGGCCTGGATGCCGGTGCCCGCGACCGGCAGCCGCATCAGCCCCGCGTCGATCTCGTCGTCGGTGAGCCGGGTCACCAACTCGCCGCCGTACACCGGGCCGTGGATCTCCAGGCGCACGCGCGGGCGGTGTTCGCGGAACTTCCGGGTCATCAGGATCAGCACCTCGTGGGAGGTGGGCCCGCTGAACCCGAGGCGCACCACCCCGGTCTGTCCGCTCGCGGCCCGGCGCGCGGCGAGCGGCGCCTCCTGCACGGCCCGCAGCGCCCGCCTGGCCTCCGTCAGGAACGCCTCCCCCGCCGCCGTGAGCGCCACCTGCCGCGTCGTGCGGCGCAGCAGCGTGACGCCGACCTCGTGCTCCAGGCGTTTGATCTGCTGGGACAGCGGCGGCTGCGACATCCGCAGACGCTCCGCCGCCCGCCGGAAGTTGAGCTCCTCCGCGACCGTCACGAACGACTGCAGATGGCGCAATTCCACATGAACTCCCGTTCGGATCCGGCCCGTTGGACGTGCCCGGGTCCGGGTGCGTCCGCGCAGGTCACCGGCGATTATGTCGCGCAGCCGAATCAACGGTAGGCAAGTTTGGTGTTAGACGAAACCATTCGGCAGCCATAGCTTCCCTGTGAGCGCGATCACGTTGATTCCCCACGGAGTTCCCCTGCCCATGCCCGGACGACGACGTCCGCGGCCCACCGGAAGGACGGGACGAGATGCCGAGCAGACGGCTTCCCGCAGAGGAGAAGATGGCCCGCAGGGCGGGCTGGGCCTCCTACCTCGGCTCGACGATCGAGTGGTACGACTTCTACGTCTACGGCACCGCCTCCGCCCTGGTGTTCGCCCCGCTGTTCTTCGCCGACGTGCCCCCGGCGGTCGGCGTGCTGCTCTCCTTCATCACCTTCTGGGTCGGCTTCCTTGCCCGGCCGCTCGGCGCCATCCTCTTCGGACACCTCGGCGACCGCCTCGGCCGCAAGAAGGCGCTCGTCGCCACGCTGCTGCTGATGGGTGTCAGTACGGTCGGCATCGGGTGTCTTCCGACGTACGGGCAGATCGGTGTGGCCGCGCCGGTCCTGCTCACCGTGTTCCGTACCGTGCAGGGCATCGCGCTCGGCGGTGAGTGGGGCGGTTCGGTCCTGATCACCACCGAACACGCCAAGAAGGAACGCGGGTTCCTGTTCGCGGCCTTCGCCCAGCAGGGCTCGCCCACCGGCCGCATCCTGGCCACCCTCTCCTTCCTCGCCGTAGGGCGGCTCTCCGACGAGGCACTTCTTGCGTGGGCCTGGCGGATCCCGTTCCTGGCCTCCGCCCTGCTGGTGATCATCGGCCTGGTGATCCGGCTCAGCCTGGAGGAGTCCCCGGCGATGGTGTCCCTGCGGGCCGCCGACCAGACCGTGAAGGTGCCGGTCGTCACCCTGTTCCGGGAGCACTCCAAGCTGCTGCTGCTCGGTGTCGGCGCCGCGTTCACCGTCTTCGCGATCGTCTACGCCCGTGACACCTTCGCCCTGTCCTGGGCGACAGGCGAGGTCGGCATGGGCCGGCAGGACTTCCTCACCGTCATCCTGGTCGCCAGCATCGTGCAGTTCTTCGTGCAGCCGCTCGGCGCCGTGCTGGCCACCCGCTGGGGCGTCCGCAAGGCCGTCACCGTCATCCTGGCCTGCCAGATCCCCACGATCCCGGTCATGTTCGCCCTGATCGGCACCGGGAGCTTCCCGCTCGCCGTGACCGGCGCGGTCCTCGCGACCATCCCGGACGTCATGTACTACGCGATCGTCGCGGGCATGTTCGCCCAGGCCTTCCCCGCCAGGGTCCGCTACACCGGCATCTCCACGGCGTACGGGCTCGCGGGCGTGCTCGGCGGCCTTGCGCCGGTGATCCTTCAGTCGCTGCTGTCCGCCTCCGGGACGATCGCGCTGCCGGTCCTCTTCGTGGTCGTCCTCGGCGCGATCTCGCTCGTCGCGGCCCGCGCCTTCCTCACCCTGGCGGCCAGAACCGTCGACAAGGAGCAGCAGACCGAGGCCTCGCCCGCCGCCGCCAACTGACCTTCGCGCACTCGTACTTCGTGTCTCGCAGTCCCGAGGAGGAACCGTGCAGCAGCACGCAGACCGCCCCCGCACCGTCGACGCCCTGAACGCACTCCTGCACCCCCGCTCCATCGCGATCCTCGGCGCCTCCGACACCCCGACGAAGCTGTCGGGGCGGCCCGTCGACTACCTCAAGCGGTTCGGGTTCACGGGCCGGATCCTTCCCGTCAACGCCAAGCGCGATCAGGTGCAGGGCCTGACCGCCTACCGCGGCCTGGACGACATCGACGGGGACATCGACCTCGCCATGATCATGCTGTCGGCCGAGCAGTCCGCCGACGCCGTCCGCGCCTGCGGCCGGCGCGGCATCCCCGCCGCCATCCTGGGTGCCTCGGGGTTCGCCGAGGTCGGCGGCCGGGGCGTGGAGCTCCAGGAGGACCTGAAGGCCGCGATCGCCGAGAGCGGGGTACGGGTGCTCGGCCCCAACTGCCTCGGCATGATCGCCTCCCGCGAGCGGGCGCTGCCCACCTTCACCTCCGCGCTCGACGAGGACGCCGACCTGGTGGAGGGCCCGATCGCCTTCCTCAGCCAGAGCGGCGCCTTCGGGGGCTTCGTGTTCAACGCCGCCCAGAACCTCGGCATCGGGATATCCCACTACCTCAACACCGGCAACGAGGTGGACCTTTCGGTCGCCGAGCTGGTCGACGGTCTGGTGCGCAGCGACGACACGGAGGTGATCCTCGCCTATCTCGAAGGTGTCACCGGCGGCCGCCGTCTCCTGGACGCCGCCCGGGAGGCGCACGAGCGGGACAAGCCGATCATCGCCGTCAAGGTCGGCCGTTCCGAGGCCGGCGCCCGCGCCGCCCAGTCCCACACGGCCTCGCTCGCCGGCGAGGACGCCGTCTTCGACGGCGCGATCAGGCAGTACGGCATTCTGCGCGTGGACGGTCCCGAGTCCATGCTGGAGGCCGCCCAGATCTTCTCCACCGGCCGCCGCGCGGCAGGGCGCAGGCTCACCTCCCTGTCCGTCTCCGGCGGTGCAGGGGCCCTGATGGCCGACGCGGCCGCGGGCCACGGCATCGAGGTCCGCGCCTGGGACGAGGAGTGGCAGCGCACCATGGCCGCCGCGATCCCCGTCTACGGGTCCCCGCGCAACCCCGTCGACCTCACCGGCAGCCTCATCGCCGAACCCGACATCCTGCGGCGGTCGTTGAAGGTCGCCGTCGAGCATCCGGGCACCGACATGATCGCCGTCCTCCTGGGCTGCGCGGACAACTGCGCCGACACGCTCATCGAGGCCCTCGACGAGGCGTACCGCTCGACCGACCGCCCCTTCGTCGTCGTGTGGACGGGCGGCAGCGGCCGTCCCCGCACCCGGCTGCGCGAGCTGGGCATCCCCTGCTACACCGACCCCGCCCAGGCTGCCCGCGCCCTCGGTCTCCTCGCCGACTTCAGCCTGCGGCCGGCCCTCCCGGCCCCCGTGCGTCCCGCCGACGTCGACACCGAGGCCGCCCGCGCCGTCGTCTCCCGCGCCCGCGCAGAGGGCCGCACCCAGCTCGACGAGTACGAGTCGACGCAGCTGATCGCCGCCTACGGGGTGCGGGCCGCGGCATCGCGCCCGGCCACCGATCCGGGCGAAGCGGCAGCCGCTGCCCGGGAGTTGGGTGGGCCCGTCGCCGTGAAGCTGCTGTCCGAGCGGATCGGGCACAAGAGCGACATCGGCGGCGTCCGGCTCGGCCTCGACGGCGCGGACGCCGTGCGCGAGGCCGCCGAGGATGTGCTGCGCATCGCCCGCGAGGCAGGCGTGGACGACGCCCGCGTCCTCGTCCAGCGGATGGCCGAAGGCGGCGGCACCGAGCTGATCGTCGGCGTCAAGAACGACCCGGTGTTCGGGCCCGTCGTGGTCACCGGGCTCGGCGGCATCCTCGTCGAGGCGCTCGCCGACAGCCGGGTCGCCGTCGCCCCCGTCGACACGGTCGGCGCCCGGCGACTGCTGCTGTCCCTGCGCGGCAGCCGTCTGTTCGGCGAGGTGCGCGGCAAGCCCGCCCGCGACGTCGAGGCCGCCGCCGACACCATCGCGCGGCTGTCCTGGCTGGCCGCCGACCTCGCGGACGAGCTCGCGGAGCTGGACGTCAACCCGCTGCTCCTTGCCGCGGTGGGCGAGGGCGCGTCGGCGGTGGACGCGCTGGCACACCTCACCCCGGCCAACTCGCACCGCGACCCAGTCAATTCACACCTCGCCCCTACCAACTCAACCCGCGCCCCTGTCAACTGACGTACCTGGAAAGGAGATTCACGATGGAAGCCGAGGAGTTCGAGGCGGTCGTCGCCGCCGTCCACACCCTCGTGCGGGAGGACGTGGTCCCGCGCGAGGACGAGATCGAGGAGACGGACGCCATCCCGGATGACGTCCGCCGCAAGGCCGTCGAGATGGGCCTGTTCGGGTACACGCTGCCGGAGGCGTACGGGGGGCTCGGGGCGAGCCTGTCCGAAGACGTCCGACTCGCCTTCGAGTTCGGGTACACGACGCCCGCGTTCCGCTCGATGTTCGGCACCAACAACGGCATCGCCGGCAAGGTCCTCGACAACGCGGGCACCGAGGAGCAGAAGAAGCACTGGCTGCCCCGGCTCGCCGAGGGCGCCGTCGCGTCGTTCGCGCTGACCGAGGCGGAGGCGGGCTCCGACCCGTCGGGCCTGACCACGCGCGCCGTCCGGGCGGGCGACGGATACGTCATCAACGGAAGCAAGCGGTTCATCACCAACGCCCCGCTCGCCGACCTGTTCGTCGTCTTCGCCCGCACCGGCGAGGAGGCGACCGGGACGAAGGGCATCTCCGTGTTCCTCGTCGAGGCGGGTCTTCCGGGCGTCACGGTCGGCCCGAAGGACGCCAAGACCGGGCAGGCGGGCGCCTGGACCGCCGAGGTGTTCTTCGACGACGTACGGGTCGACAAGCGCGCGCTCGTCGGCGGCGAGGAGGGCGCGGGGTTCGGCACGGCCATGCAGTCCCTCGTACGCGGGCGTGTGCACATCGCGGCGCTGTGTGTCGGCATGGCCGAGCGGGTCCTGGAGGAGTCCGTCGCCCACGCGGCGACCAGCAAGCAGGGCGGTCGCCCCATCGGCGAGTTCCAGCTCGTCCAGGGCATGCTCGCCGAGATCCAGACGGGTGTGCTCGCGGGCCGGGCCATGGTCCTCGACGCCGCCGAGAAGTACGACTCCGGCGAGGACCGCAGGATCCGGCCTTCGGCCGCCAAGCTGTTCTGCTCCGAGATGGTCTCCAAGGCCGCCGACCTGGCCGTACAGATCCACGGCGGCATGGGCTACATGCGAGGCACGGTCGTCGAGCGCTGCTTCCGCGACGCCCGGCTCTTCCGCATCTACGAAGGCACCAGCGAGATCCAGAAGGTCATCATCGCCAAGCAGCTGCTGCGGCAGGCCCGGTCATGATCGAACCCGCAGTGGACGTGCAATGCGAGGGCCCGGTCCACACCCTCACCCTGAACCGGCCCGCCCGGCGCAACGCCCTCGACCTCGCCGACCGGCGCGAACTGCTCGCCGCGCTGCGGGAGTCCGGGCAGGATCCGGAGTGCCGGGCGATCATGCTGACCGGTGCGGGCGAGGTGTTCTGCGCGGGCGGTGACATCCGCTCGATGTCGCAGGACCCGAGCGTCGCCCGCGAGCGCCTCTCCGTCGTCAATGACGTGGCCCGGGCCCTGGTGTGCTCGGCGAAGCCGGTGGTCGCCGCGGTGCGCGGAGGGGCGTACGGCCTGGGCCTCGGGCTCGCCGCGGCCTGCGACTACGTCGTGGCCGCCGACGACGCCCGGTTCGCGGCCTCCTTCGCCAAGATCGGGCTCACCGCCGACTCCGGACTCAGCTGGAGCCTCGCCCAGCGCGTCGGGCCGGCCCGCGCGAAGGAACTCATCCTGTTCGCCGAGGACTTGGACGCCACCGAGGCCCAGCGGATCGGCCTGGTCAGCGAGATCGTCGAGAGCGAGAAGGTGGCCGTGCGGGCGCGGGAGCGGGCCGAGCGGCTCGCCGCCGCGTCGCCCGCCATGGTCGCCGCCACCAAGCGGATCTTCGCCCAGGAGGCACAGGACCTGGACGCGGCCCTCGACGCGGAGGCCGCGGCGCAGGTCGAACTGCTGGGCGGCGAGGGTTTCGTGGAGGGCCGGGCCGCGTTCCTGGAACGCCGCCGCCCGGTCTTCCCGGCCTGAGCCGACAGCCCGTACCCGTACGCGAAAGGAAAGCCCGTACCCGTACGGGCGTAAGGAATGAGAGGAGAACGCATGCCTCACCCCACGGCGTCCCGCTCCCGTCCCCTTGAGGGCATGCGGATCGTCGAGCTCTCCAGCTACGTAGCCAGCCCGCTCGGCGGGATGACGCTGGCCCAGCTGGGCGCCGACGTCATCCGCGTCGAGCCGCTCAACGGCGCGCCGGACCGCACCCGGCACCCGCTCGCCGACAGCGGTACGAGCCTGTACTGGTCCGGCCTGAACAAGGGCAAGCGGGCCCTTGAGGTCGACCTGCGCAGCGAGGAGGGACGTGAGCTCGTCGCCGGTCTGGCCACCGGGGGCGGACCGGGCGGCGGCATCGTGATCGCCAACTCCGAGCGTTATCAGGACCTTTCGTACGAGGCGTTGGCCGCCCGCCGCCCCGATCTGATCCACGTGCTGCTCACCGGACGTCGGGACGGCTCGGCCGCCGTCGACTACACCGTGCAGGCCACCACGGGCTTTCCCCAGCTCACCGGCCCGGAGGGCACGCCCGACCCGGTCAACCACCTGATGCCCGCCTGGGATGTGGCCGCCGGCCTCTACCTCGCCGTCGGCCTGCTCGCCGCCGAACGCCATCGGCTGCGCACCGGCGAGGGCCAGCAGGTCCGCGTCGCCCTGGAGGACGTGGCCCTGGCGACGGCCGGAAACCTCGGCTACCTCGCCGAGGCCCAGCTCGACCGCGCCCCGCGCACCCGCGCCGGGAACTACGTCTACGGCACCTTCGGCCGCGACTTCGCCACCGCCGACGGCGGCCGCCTCATGGTCGTCGCCCTCACCACCCGGCACTGGCAGGGCCTGTTGGGCGCCACCGGCCTCACCGACGCGGTCGACGCCGTCGGCCGTGCACTCGGCGCCGATCTCTCCGACGAGTTCGAGCGCTACACCCACCGCAAGATCCTCGGCGAGCTGCTCGCGGGCTGGTTCGCGGCACACACCCTCGCCGAGGCCCAGGAGGCGCTCGCCCGCACGCGCGTGCTGTGGTCCACCTACCGCAGCTTCACCGACCTCGCCGCCGACGACGCCCAACTGCTGCGCGAGAACCCGCTGATGGCCCGCGTCGGCCAGGACGGCATCCCCGCGCACTGGGCACCCGGCTCCCCCGTCGTCATGGACGACACCCAGTCCACGCCCGAACCCTCGCCCACGGTCGGCCAGCACACCGACGACGTACTCCGCACTGAACTGGGGCTCAGCGAGGCCGAATTGGAGAAACTCGGCGAGGCGGGCGTCATCCGTCCCCGCCGGGCCGCGCACCCGTTCACCACGACCACAGGGAGCTGAAGACACTCATGGCAGCCACGGCACTTCTGGCCGACAAGACCGCAGTCATCACGGGCGGCGCCCAGGGCATCGGGCTCGCCATTGCCAGGGCCTACGTCCGCGAGGGCGCGAAGGTCGTGCTCGGGGACCTCAACCTGGAGGCAGCGGAGGCCGCGGCCAAGGAACTCGGCGGGCCCTCCGTCGCGCACGCCGTGCACTGCGACATCACCGAGGCCGACCAGGTCGACGCCCTGATCCGGGCCGCGATCGACACCTTCGGCTCCCTCGACGTCATGGTCAACAACGCCGGCATCACCCGCGACGCCACGATGCGGACCATGACCGAGGACCAGTTCGACCAGGTCATCGACGTCCACCTCAAGGGCACCTGGAACGGCACCCGCAAGGCCGCCGCCGTGATGCGTGAGCAGAAGCGCGGCGCGATCGTCAACATCTCCTCGCTGTCCGGCAAGGTCGGCATGGTCGGGCAGACCAACTACTCCGCCGCCAAGGCCGGCATCATCGGCCTGTCGAAGGCCGCCGCCAAGGAGATGGCCCACCATGGTGTGCGCGTCAACGCCGTCCAGCCCGGTCTGATCCGCAGCGCCATGACCGAGGCGATGCCGGAGAAGGCGTGGGACCAGAAGATGGCCGAGATCCCGATGCGGCGCGCGGGCGAGGTGGAGGAGGTCGCCTCCGTCGCGCTGTTCCTGGCCTCGGACCTGTCCTCGTACATGACCGGAACCGTGCTGGAGGTAACGGGTGGGCGGTTCATGTGAGTTGGTACTCGTAAGTTGGTACTTGTGAGTTCGTACATGTGAGCCGGGCCGCGTCTGCGAGCTCAGCCGGCCATCGGCCGTACACCCGCACCCCGTCAGGAGCACCCCATGCGTGAAGCCGTCGTCTGTGAACCCGTCCGCACGCCCATCGGCCGCTACGGCGGCATGTTCAAGTCGCTGACCGCCGTCGACCTCGGCGTCGCCGCCCTCAAGGGCCTCCTGGAGCGCACCGGCCTCAACCCCGAGGCCATCGAGGACGTCATCCTCGGCCACTGCAACGGCAACAGCGAGGCGCCCGCGATCGGCCGCGTCGTCGCCCTGGACGCGGGCCTGCCCGTCACCGTCCCCGGCCTCCACCTCGACCGCCGCTGCGGCTCGGGGCTTCAGGCCGTGCTCTACGCCGCTCAGCAGGTGCAGACCGGTGCGCACGAGGTCGTCGTGGCGGGCGGCACGGAGTCCATGAGCAACGCGGCGTTCTACTCGACCGACATGCGCTGGGGCGCGAAGGGCGCCGCCATCCAGCTGCACGACGGCCTCGCGCGCGCCCGCTCCACCGCCGGAGGCCGCCACTACCCGGTACCCGGCGGCATGTTGGAGACGGCGGAGAACCTGCGCCGCGAGTACGCCATCGGCCGCGAGGAGCAGGACCGTCTCGCCCTCGCCTCCCACCAGCGCGCCGTGCGGGCGCAGTCGGACGGCGTCCTCGCCGAGGAGATCGTGCCCGTGACGGTGCCCGGGCGTCGCCCCACCGACGAGAGCGCCGTCATCGACACCGACGAACACCCGCGCGCCGACACGTCGTTGGAGTCCCTCGGCCGCCTCAAGCCGATCCTGCGCCACTCCGACCCGGAGGCCACGGTCACCGCGGGCAATGCGAGCGGCCAGAACGACGCGGCGGCGATGTGTGTCGTCACCACCCCCGAGCGCGCGGAGCAGTTGGGCCTGCGGCCGCTCGTACGTCTCGTCTCCTGGGGCGTGGCCGGGGTGCCGCCGAAGACGATGGGAATCGGTCCCGTTCCGGCGAGCGCGGTCGCCCTCGACCGGGCCGGGCTCACCCTGGCCGACATCGACCTCGTCGAGCTCAACGAGGCCTTCGCCGCGCAGGCGCTCGCCGTGATGCGCGAGTGGGAGTTCGGCGAGAAGGACCTGGAGCGCACCAACGTGCACGGCTCCGGCATCTCGCTCGGCCATCCGGTCGGCGCCACGGGCGTGCGCATGCTCGCCACCCTCTCCCGCGAACTCCACCGCCGCGAGGCGCGGTACGGCCTGGAGACCATGTGCATCGGCGGCGGCCAGGGCCTGGCGGCGGTCTTCGAGCGGGTGACGTCGTGACCACCGCACTTGTGCGTGCGACGGAGCTGGTCGAGGCACTGGAGGAGGTCGTCGGCAAGGCCTCCGCACGCCTCGCCGCGGCCCCCGCGACGGACGAGGACCAGACCGTCCCGTACGACATCGCCTCGGTGTCCTCGGCGGTCGCCGCCGCCCGCCACCTCCTCGACCTGGGCGCGCACAGCGCGGCCGAGGCGGATCTGGCGCTGCTCTTCGCCGCCGACACGGCCGCCGATCTGGCGGGCCGGACGGCAGGCCGCGAAGCCCTGTGGGGCCTGGACGGGACGACGGTGCTCGACGCGGCCGCCGAGCACATCGCGGCCGGGCGCGCGCCCGCGTTCCTGGACACCGTCGCCGAACGCGTCCTCGCGGCCGGCGGCGAGGCGGCCCCGCGCCGTCTCTCCGACGAGCTTCAGCTGGTGCGCTCCACGTTCCGCGACTTCGCCGAGGCGAAGGTGAAGCCGGTCGCCGACGCCATCCACGCGGGCGACGAGGACATCCCGGACGAGATCGTCGACGGCCTCTCCGAGATGGGCTGCTTCGGCCTTTCGATCCCCGCCGAGTACGGCGGCTTCGCCGAGGGCGGCGCGGACGAGCTGCTCAGCATGGTCGTGGTGACGGAGGAGCTCTCGCGGGCCTCGCTCGGCGCCGCGGGCTCGCTGATCACCCGGCCCGAGATCATCGGTACGGCGATCGCGCGCGGCGGCACGGAGGAGCAGCGCCGCCGCTGGCTGCCGCGCATCGCGACCGGCGAGCGGCTGTGCGGTGTCGCCGTCACGGAGCCGAACCACGGCTCGGATGTCGGCGGCATCACCACGACGGCCGTGCGCGACGGCGAGGACTGGATCCTCAACGGGGTCAAGACGTGGTGCACCTTCGCGGGGCGCGCCCATTACCTCCTCGTACTCGCCCGTACGCAGCCGGACCGCTCGGCGGGCCACCGCGGCCTGTCCCTGTTCGTCGTCGAGAAGCCGTCGTTCCCCGGCCACGAGTGGCAGGTCACGCAGGACGGCGGCGGCTCGGCGGAGGGCCGCGCGATCCGCACGCTCGGCTACCGCGGCATGCACTCGTTCGAGGTCACCTTCGACGGGTTCCGGGTCCCGGCGGACAACCTCATCGGCCTCGACGAGGGCCTCGGCCGCGGGTTCTATCTACAGATGCAGGCCTTCGCCAACGCCCGTCTACAGACGGCGGCCCGCGCGGTCGGCGTGATGCAGTCGGCCCTGGAACTGGCTGCCGACCACGCACGGCAACGCCCCGTCTTCGGCCACCCCCTCACCTCCTTCCAGCTCACCCGGGCCAAGCTGGCCCGCATGGCCGCCCACATCGCGGCCTGCCGCGCCTTCACCGCCACGGCGGCGCGGGCCATCACGGCGGGCGAAGGCGTCCTACCGGCGGCCCAGGTCAAACAACTGGCCTGCCGGGACGCGGAATGGGTCACCCGCGAGGCCCAGCAGCTGCACGGCGGCTATGGCTACGCCGAGGAGTACGCGGTGTCCCGCCTCTTCGTCGACGCCCGCGTCCTGTCGATCTTCGAGGGAGCGGACGAGGTGCTGGCGCTCCGGGTGATCGCGCGGCAGCTGGCGAAGGGGGCACCCCCAACTACTTGAGGGGTCACCCCCAAACCACTTGAGGAGGCATCCCCAACCACTTAAAGGGCATAGGCCCCGCTTATGGGCTCATAGGGAACAAGCGGCTACCAGCCCGCAGCGCGGGGGCCGACGCTGAGGACATGACGACAACCGACACGGCAGTCACCGCAGTGCCCGGAGTGGTCAAGCCGACCTCCGACAAGCTGATGGAGGACACCGGCACCGGTCTGGACTTCGGTACCCGGGCGGACCGGATGCCCGGCCACCTGACCCCCAACGACCGCTTCTTCGTCCGCAGCCACTCCCCCACGCCCCGGATCGACGTCGAGGGGTGGTCGCTGCGGATCGAGGGCGATGCCGTGCGGTCGCCCGTCACCTTCGGCTACGACGATCTGTGGCGGGCGTTCCCGCTGGTCTCCGTCACGCGCACGATCGAGTGCGCTGGCAATCGCCGTGTGCTGTTCGGCAGGCAGCACGGTCAGCGCATCGCGGGGACGCCATGGGGCCGCGGCGCGGTCAGCACCGCCGAGTGGACCGGCGTACGGCTGCGTGACCTGCTCGAGGCAGCGGGCGTCTGCCCGGACGCGCACGACGTCATGCCGGTGGCGCTCGACGAGTGCGGCGCCCGGCGGCCCATGCCCCTGGACAAGGCGATGGCCGACGACACCCTGCTCGCCCTGGCCATGAACGGCGAGCCGCTACCGCCCGACCACGGCTTCCCGGCCCGGGTCGTGGTCTCCGGCTGGCTGGGGGCGGCGAGCATCAAGTGGGTCGGCCGCATCGAGGTGTCCCGCAGACCGATCCACGTCCCCTGGAACACCGAGGACTACGTCCTCATCGGCCCCGACCACCCGGCGCACGGACCCGTCCTGGGCACACCCATCAACGAACTCCCGGTGACCAGCCTGGTGGAACTCGACTGGCCCGCACACCTGAAGCCGGAGCCCCAGCTCGTACGAGGACGGTCGTTCGCCGGGGAGCAGCGCATCGCCTCGGTGGCCTACAGCATCGACCGGGGCCCGTGGCACGAGGCCCGGCTCACCGGTTCCCGGGAGGCCGGCGCCTGGACCCGCTGGCACTTCACCTGGACCCCCGACCCGGGCAAGCACACCATCTCGATCCGCGCCACGGACGACACGGGCCGCACCCAGCCGGCCCACGTCCCGTGGAACCGACTCGGCTACCTCAACAACCAGATCCTCGACCATCCCGTGCAGGTCGCGGCAGAGGTCACCGGCTGAGGCGCCGGACCGGTAGGTCACGAGTCCCCAACTCCTCACTCCAGCACAGCCGTTGACTCCCGTACGACCAGTTGCGTCGCCAGCTCCACGCGATGCGTGTCGGGCTGTTCGCCCCGCGCCTGGCGCAGTACGGCGCGCAGGGCGGCGCGGCCCATCTCCTGCAGGGGCTGGGCGACGGAAGTGAGGGCAGGGACGGAGTCGCGGGCGAGGGCCGTGCCGTCGAAGCCGACGAGGCTCAGGTCCTCCGGTACCCGGATGCCGCGCCTGCGGCCCTCGCGCAGCACGCCGACGGCGATCGCGTCGTTGCCCGCGAAGACCGCGGTCGGCGGTCGCGTACGGGACAGGAGGGTGCTCAGCCCTTCGATGCCGTACTCGGCGCGGAAGCGGCCGTGCAGGACGAGGCCGGGGTCGGCCTCGATGCCACGCGAGGCGAGCGCGGAGAGATAGCCGTGCAGGCGCGCCTGGTTGCACTCGATCGTCTCCGGGCCGCCGAGGTAGGCGATACGGCGGTGGCCGAGGCCCAGGAGGTGTTCGGTGGCGGCCTTGCCTCCCGCCCAGTTGGCGGCCCCCACGCTGACGACGTCGGCGGGCGGCGGGTTGTAGGAGTCGATGACCACGACGGGGATGTGCCGGCGGAGGAAGGCGGCGAGTCCGGACTCGCCGTAGGCCGAGGTCACGACGATGACTCCGGCGCGGCCCTCGTTGATGATGCGCTGCGCCTTGCGGCCGAGGCCGCGTTCGGTGGTGCGCTGGCGTCCGGTGGTGCTGACGACGACCTCGACGCCGGTGCTCGCGGCGTGGTCGAGGATGCCGTTGAGCAGCGCCGAGGGATACGCGGAGTCGATCGCGTCGAAGGCGACCTCGACGACGTCGGGCCCCGAGGGTGCCCGGCGCTGGGACGGCGAGCGGTAGCCGGCCTCCTCGAGTGCGGCCAGCACCTTCGCCCGGGTCTCGTCGGCCACGTCCGCCCGGCCGTTGACGACCTTGGACACCGTCGCCGTGGAGACTCCGGTGCCGTGCGCGATGGCGGCCAGGGTCGGCTTGACGGAGGAGGACGGGAGCGGCACAGGGTCTCCTGGGTATCGAAATATTTTCGGTGACGGCAGCTTGGGACGCGGCGTCATCGGCGTCAACCCCGGGCGCCAAATCTTTCTGCTGCACGGCCTCTTGACCGTCCCCGTCGCCACTTCTACGGTTCCGGGGTCTCGAACAATCTTCGAAATATTTCGATCCCCGTCTCTCAACGCCGAGGAACGGACGACCATGGCCTCCAGCAGATTCAGCGGGCTCCGCGGCCTCAGCGGCATCCGCGGACGCCTGGACGGCTGCACGGAATGGGCCATCCTCGCGACGCTGCCGCAGCTCGTCGTGTACGTCATCGCGCGCCGGCAGCTCGTCAGCGGCCTCACGGCCGGTTTCGGCAAGTGACACCCGTACCCCTCTCACCCGGCAAAGGAGTTCTGTGACCACCGCCAAGAAGGCACTCGTCGTACGCGGAGGCTGGGACGGGCACCAACCCGTCCAGGCCACCGACCTGTTCATCCCGCACCTGAAGGCCAACGGCTACGACGTACGCATCGAGGACTCGCCCAAGGTCTACGCCGACGCGGCGTACATGGCAGGCGTGGACCTGGTGATGCAGTGCATGACGATGTCCACGATCGAGCGGGAGGAGTTCGCGGGGCTGCGCACGGCCGTCGAGAACGGGACCGGGCTCGCCGGATGGCACGGCGGGATCGCCGACTCCTACCGGAACACCGCGGACTATCTGCACCTCATCGGCGGCCAGTTCGCCTGCCATCCCGGCAAGCACCCCGACGAGCGCAAGGGCGAGCAGGCGGACAACTACGTCCCGTACACGGTGAACATGCTCCCGGCCGCCGCCCAACACCCCGTCACCGAGGGCATCGAGGACTTCGACCTCGTCACCGAGCAGTACTGGGTCCTCGCGGACGACTACATCGACGTGCTCGCCACCACCACGCAGAAGATCCGCGCCTGGGACCCGTGGCACCGGGAGGTCACCTCGCCGGCCATCTGGACACGGAAGTGGGGCAAGGGCCGCATCTTCGTGTGCACACCGGGCCACCACGTCGAGGACCTCGAGCACCCGAGCGTGCGCACCATCGTCGAAAGGGGCCTGCTGTGGGCAAGCCGTTGAACGTGGGCAAGCCGTTGAACCCGGACAGGCCGTTGAACGTCGGCATCATCGGATGCGGGACCATCGTCGGCCAGTACCTGGCGAGTCTGCGCAGGCTGGCGGACGTCGAGTTGGTCGCCGTAGCCGACCTGGACGCGGAGCGTGCGCGTGCGGTGGCGAAGGAGTGGGACGGGGGCGTACGTGCGGTCACCGTCGAGGAGTTGCTCGCCGCCGACGACGTGGACCTCGTCCTCAACCTCACGATCCCCGCCGCGCACGCCGAGATAGCCCTCAGGGCGATCGCGGCAGGCAAGCACGTGTACGGCGAGAAACCGCTCGCGGCCACCACGGACGAGGCCCGCCAGGTGTTGGAGGCCGCCCGGCAGGCGGGCGTCGTCGTCGGCTGCGCGCCGGACACGGTGCTCGGCACCGGCATCCAGACCGCGCGCAAGGCCATCGACGACGGGCTCATCGGCCGCCCGGTCGCGGCGACAGCGACGATGGTGACACCGGGACACGAGCGCTGGCACCCCAACCCGGACTTCTACTACGCGCCGGGCGGCGGCCCGCTCCTCGACATGGGGCCGTACTACATCACGGCCCTGGTCACCCTCCTCGGACCGGTCACCTCGGTGATCGGGGCGGCGAGCCACCCCCGCCCCGAACGGGAGATCGGCAGCGGTCCGCGGGCCGGTGAGCGGGTGCCGGTCGAGGTCGACACCCATGTCACGGGGGTGCTGGTGCACGAGTCCGGCGCGCTGTCGACCCTCGTGGTGAGCTTCGACGCGGTCGCGACACACTCCTCGAACATCGAGATCCACGGGCCGCAAGGGTCCCTCGCGGTCCCCGACCCGAACCACTTCGCCGGCGACACACGCCTGTTCCGCCTCGGCGGCGAGACGTGGGAGGCCCTCCCGGTCTCCGCCGGCTACAGCGACTCGGGCCGCGGTTACGGCATCGCCGATCTGGCCGCCACGCCCCCGACGCACGAGCCGCGTGCGTCGGGCACGCTGGCGTACCACGTGCTGGACATCATGGAGTCCCTGCTCGAATCGGCGGCGGGCGGCACCTCCGTCACGGTGTCCAGCCGCGCCCCGCGCCCGGCGCCGGTGCCGCTCGCCGACCTGTCGCGTGCGGGGGTGGGTGCGCCCTAGCGGGAGCTCTGCCCGGGTCAGACGCGCACGGGTTCCTCGACGACCGGCGGCGCCGGGAGCACGGGCTCCCAGGCGAACGGCGGGTCGGGGAGCTCGTGCCGCAGCACCGAGGCGACCTCTGACTGGAACAGTTCGAGAGAGTCCCGGTGCTGAGTGTCCGTCAGCCCGCCGCCGTCCGCGTGCAGATGCAGCACCGAGTGCCCGAACTGCTCGTGGTAGCGGTGCACCTTCTCGATGACCTGTTGCGGGCTGCCGATCAGGGCGGAGCTGCGTTCGACGAAGTCCTCCACGGTCTCGAAGACCACCGGAAGGCCGGACTGCCCCTGGAACGCCAGCGTCGACTCGAAGATCGGCCGGTACACCTTCACCGCCTCCTGGGAGGTGCGGGCCACGAACAGCCCGGCCGTACCGGCGCCCACGGCGATCTTCGCCGGGTCGTGGCCGTAGTGCTCCCAGCGCTCGCGGTAGTGGCGGATCAGCTCGGCGTACGGCTCGATGGGGTTGGTGACGTTGGCCGAGAACAGCGGGTCGCCGTAGCGGGCCGCGAGGTCCACCGACTCCTTGCTGGTGGCGCTGCCGTGCCAGACCCGGACCGGCTGCTGGTACGGCCGCGGCCACACCTCGGCGTCGGCAAGCGGCGGACGGAACCGGGTCGCCGCGGTGACCTTGTCCTGCCGCCAGAGCTTCCGGAACACCTCGTAGCTCTCGGCGTTGCGGTCCCACTGGTCCTCGGGCGTGACGTGGAACAGCTCGCGCTGGGCGGTCCCGTTGCCCTTGCCGATGATCAGGTCGAGGCGCCCGTCGGAGAGGTGGTCGAGCGTGGCGTAGTCCTCGTAGGCACGCACGGGGTCGAGGAGGCTGAGCGTGGTCACCGCGGTGAAGAGGCGGATGTGTCTGGTCAGCGCGGCGATGTGGCTGAGCACGACGGTCGGCGAGGAAGAGATGAACGGCCGCTCGTGCCGCTCCCCCACACCGAACCCGTCGAACCCCAACTCCTCGGCGAGCACCGCGTGTTGGAGCACCTCACGGAACCGGTCGTGGGTCGGCTTCTGTATGCCGGTGACCGGGTCGGGCCGGTGGGTGATGAGGGTGATGGCGAGGAACTTCACGATGCCACCTGCTCGCCGCGTACGTCAGTCTCGCCGCGTACGTCAGTGGGGAGGCGCCGGTGGAAGGTAAGGGGCACTGGGGTTCTCCGATCAGGGTCGCCTGTTACAGCCGGCCGTTGTTGCAGCAGGCCGTTGCTACAGCAGGCCGTGCCGGGGCGGACGGGTCCGGTTGAGTACGTAGCGGCCGATGTGCTGGACCTTCCAGCGGCCCGGATCGTGCAGGGTGTGGGTGCGGGCGTCACGCCAATGGCGATGCAGGTCAAGGGAGTTGAGGGCCGAGCGGGTGCCGGAGACCTCGAAGAGGGCACTGGCCGTCTCCACGGCGACTTCGGCCGCCGTCACCTTCGCCGCGGCCACCGCGATCGACGCCTCGGCCGCCGTGTCGTCGGTCAGGTCGGCGCGGGCTGCGTCCACGGACCTGGCAGCGACGGCGAGCAGCGCGTCCGCGGCCCGTACCCGGATGCCCAGTTCGCCGAACCGCTGGATGAGCAGCGGGTCGTCGGCGGCGCTCGCGTGCCCCTCGTCGACGCTCTCGAACCAGGGGCGACTCTTGGTGCGGACGAACTCCACCGCCTCCCCCAGCGCACCGGAGGCGATCCCGGCGTCGATGGCGGCGTGCAGCAACTGGGCTACAGCGCCGTGTAGTTGAGGCCCTTGGAACGTGAGGTGATGGGGCACGACCCGGTCGGCGGGTACGGGCACCGACTCCAGGCGGACGGTTCCGCTGGCGGTGGTGCGCTGCCCCATGCCGTCCCAGTCGTCCACCACCGTGAGACCGGGCGCGTCCCGCGGCACGTACGCCACGTGCAGGGTGTCGTCGTCGGCGCGGGCGAGGACGGGGATCCAGTGGGCGAACAGCGCCCCGGTGGAGTAGTGCTTGACGCCGTCGAGGACGTACGCCCCGTCCGGCCCGCGCGCGAGCCGGGTGCGGATGTCCTGCACGTGCTGCGTGCCCGCCTCGGACTGCGCGTTGCCGAACCGCCTCCCCCGCAGCACCTCACCGAAGAAGAACTCCTGCTGATCCGGCGTGCCTTGCCGGCGCAGCACGTTGACGTACACGAAGTGGCTCTGCGGTATCTGCGCCAGGCTGGCGTCGGCGGCGGCAAGGAGCCGGAAGATCTCGGCGAGCGTCTCGGTGCGGACGTCCGCGCCGCCGAACTCCCGTGGCACCGTCACGCCGAGCAGCCCGGAGGCCGAAAGGCGTTCCAGCTCGGCGCGCGGGAGCCTGCGCAACGTGTCCCGCTCGGCGGCCTCCTTGCGGAATTCCGCGGCGAGTTCGGCGGCGACGGCCAGGGCTTCGGCGTCGTCGGCGAGCACGGTCGCGGCGCTCATCCGGTGGCCGCGAGCAGCTTCGTGCGGCCACCCAGCGCGGCGGAGAACTGGTCGGTGACCTGGGCCAGGGCCTCCGCAGAGCCGGGCGCGACGGTCAGCGTGCCGTCGTCGCCCACCTTGATGTCCTTGTCGAGCGTGAACCAGCCCGGCGTGATGTGCGCGGGCCCCATGGAGGCGAGGACCGGACGCAGGGCGTAGTCGATCGCCAGCACATGGGCGGTGGAGCCGCCGGTGGCCAGCGGGAGCACCGTCTTTCCGGCCAGCGCGTACTGCGGGAGCAGGTCGAGGAGCGACTTCAGCAACCCCGAGTAGGCAGCCTTGTAGACCGGTGTGCCGACCACGACCCCGTCCGCCCGCTCGAACAGGGCGGTGGCCTCGACGATCGCGGGATGCCGGAAGTCGGCGTGGAGCAGGGCCTCGGCCGGGATCGTGCGCACATCGAGCGGGATCACCTCGTGCCCCTGTCCGGTCAGCCGGGTGTCGAGCGCGCGCAGGAGACGGGCGGTGCGGGAGGTGGGGGACGGACTGCCGGAGACGGACAGGACGGTGGCCATGGGGGGCCTTCTTTCTGGGTTCGGGACGCTCAAGACGGGTCGGGCGGAGGCGGGTTGGTCAGGCGTGGGCCGGGACGGACGCGGCGTCCGTGTCGACGGCTTGCGCCTCCAACTCACGTACGAGGGGCAGCAGTGGGGTCAGTGGCCCGAATCGGGGCGCACGGGAGCGACGTTCCTGAAAGGGGACGTCAGCGGGTGGGATCCGCGAGGGGGGAAGGGGAGCGACGCGTGTGCGAGGGTTTTTCGCGGGGTGCGCTCAGACCCGACAACGACAGAAGGAGCTGGAGACACGCGCGAGATCGACGTGGCGTCGCTGCGTGAGGTCCTGTCGCTTCATGTCATCGATCAAAGCAGCGGAAAGTCCCGCCGGTCAACAGCGCACGGACCCGATTCCACATTCTGAGAGCCGGAAGTCGCCGTCACACCACCGTCACCGGATGCCGCACCACCGCGTCGAAGAGGTATCCCTGCGTGTTGGGCACCGCGACGTCCGGCTGGCTGCGGCCCGCGGTGTCGGTGGCTCGGGCCAGGACATGGGTGGCGCCGGAGGTGTCGGGCCTCCAAGGCACGGACCAGCGGGTCCATGTGCCCGCGCGGGGCCGGTCGTGCAGCCGGGCGGGCCGCCAGCTGGCCCCGCCGTCGGTGCTGACATCGACCCGCGCGACGCCGCCCGCCCCCGACCAGGACCGGCCGTGCAGCACCTGTCCCTCCCCCACCGGGAACCGGGCGCCGCTCGCCAGCTCGAAGGCGCTCTTGATGGTCTGCCGGGTCAGCGGCGCGCTGCCGTTCTCCGGGTAGCCGGGGCCGAACAGCCGGTAGAAGGCGGTGTTCCACGGTGAGAACAGCGGCTGCGCGGACACCTCGATGTCACCGACCCACTTGATCGAGGCGATCCCCACCCACGACGGAACCAGCACCCGCACCGGGTAGCCATGGTCGTACGGCAGCGGCTCGCCGTTCATCTCGTACGCGAGCAGGACGTCGTCCAGCGCCTTGGCCAGCGGCAGCGGACGCCGCACCCGGCCGAGGTTCTCCCCTTCGCTGATGTACTCGGCGTCCAGCCCACGCGGTTGTACGTCGACGGCGCCCGACGACAGCCCCGCCTTCCGGAGTACGTCGCCCAGGCGCGCCCCGCGCCATCGTGCGACGCCGACCGCGCCCAGCGTCCACGCGGTTCCGGTCACCGTCTCGCCCTGCTGGGACGTGTAGTAGCTGCGCCCGTTCCCGGCGCACTCGACGAACGCGGTCCGGGTGACGGCGGGCAGGGCGCGCAGATCGTCGTAGCCGAACTCCACCGGCCTGTCCTCGCCGTGCGCGCCCCGCAGCCCGCTGCCCCACAACCGCAACCGCCAGTCGTCTGCGTCCAGGACGGGGGTGGCGGTGTGATTGCGGACGAAGAACCGCTCGTTGGGGGTGAGATGGCCGGTCCCTCGCAGCGCCTCCCAGCGGGTCTCGGCGTTGGTGCCGCGCTGGATGAACCACTCGGGCGGCAGCGGTTTGACGATGGGGGTGTCAGCGGCGTGGGCCGGGCGCGGCGCCGGGAGCGCGGTGGCGGCGGCCGTGGCGGCGAGCAGGGTGAGCAGCCGGCGGCGGCTGACCCCGTCCGCGCGGGCGTCCCCGGCCAGCCACTGGCGCAGTCTGCGCCGGTCGTAGGCGGTCTCGTCGAGGCGGGCTGCCGGGCGGGGCGGCGCCGGCACGGCGGATTCGGGCAGGGCGGACTCAGGCATGGCGGGTCCTCGTGATCAACGGGGAAGGCGGCGGCGCGCGGGACGTGTGGCGGCCGGACCAGCGCACCCAACAGAGCGGGTGCATACGGCAGTTGGGTACCGGACCGAGGCGGCGAGTGATCAGCCGGGGAACCGACACAGCGCGGCAGCGACGCGGACGAGGTCCACGGTGCGGCGACGCGTCAGAGGCTCCAGCGGTGGCATGGCGCGATGCAAGCACGCGGGGCGCGAGGGTGTCAACGGCGCCTGGCCTCCAGGTGGTTGGGGCCTCGGTGGAGCGGGCGCGGGTCGCGGCACCACGGTCATGGCCATGGCCGCCGACGGCCGATCGAGGACGGACATCGGCGCGTCCCGGCCCCCGCACGCGCCCCGCTGGCATCATGACGCCAGTACGTCACGCGAATCCGGCGACGTACACAGCCAATGGACGAACCACGGGGGCGTGGATATGCGTGGCGGCAAGGTCGCGGTCGTAGGTGGAAGCATCGCGGGGTGCGCGGCGGCGCTCGCGCTGCGGCGTGGCGGGGCCGACGAGGTCACCGTGTACGAGCGTGCGGCGGGCCGCCTGGCCGACCGCGGCGTCGGCCTCGCCATGCACAACGCCCGTTACGCCGAACTGGAGTTGGCCGGCCTCGTCGACGCGTCGATGCCGTATCACCAGGTCACCCGCCGCCGCTGGTACGTGCGGGACGACGCGGCGGCGAGCGGCCCGCTGGGGCGCGAGCTCGCGGTGCTGCCGTTCCCGTTCCGCACCTACAACTGGGGGCCGCTCTGGCGCGAGTTGCGCGGCCGGGTGCCCGAGGCGGCGGACTTCCGGCACGGCTCGACGGTCGAGGCGGTCGAGGTGACGCCGGAGGGCGCCGCCGTGCACGCGGACGGGCACACCGACCGCTACGACGTGGTGATCGGCGCGGACGGCTACCGGTCGGCGGTCCGCGCGGCCGTGTACCCCGACGTCCAGCCGGGTTACGCCGGATACCTGGCCTGGCGCGGCGCCTACCCGTCGGACCGGCTGCGCGATGCGGACCTGTGGGCCGAGGACGAGTGCGTGTACGTCGTCTTCCCGGGCGGACACCTGGTCACGTACCGCATCCCGGACGGCGCCCCGGGTGTCCACCGGGTCAACTGGGTCCTGTACACGGCCCCGCCGTCCGGCCTCGACCAGGGTCTACAGACTCCCACGACGCTGCATCCGGGCACGGCGGGCGACGGCCTCCGCGCCCATCTCGCGTACGTGGCCGCCGAGTTGTTGCCATCCTTCTGGGGCGACGTGGTGCGGGCGACGACATACGACGAGCTGTTCCTGCAGCCCCTCTACGACTTCACGGCGCTGCGTTACGCGGTGGACAGGGCGCTGCTGATGGGCGACGCCGCCACGGTCGCCCGCCCGCACACGGGCGCGGGCGCCGTCAAGGCGTTGCAGGACGCCACGGCCCTCCAGTCGGCCCTGACCTCCGCTTCCACCTGGCCGGAGGCCCTGTCCGCGTACGACGCCGACCGCGCGCCCACCGGCCGGGTCATGGTCGACCTGGGCCGGCGGCTGGGCCGTGGCCTGGTCCAGGAGACCCCGGACTGGCGGTCCCTCGACCAGGCGGGCCTGGAGGCGTGGTGGCAACGGACGGACGGGACGGGGGCGTTCGGCGGGACACCCCGGGCGCGTACGTGAACACATTTCGGGCAGGCAAGAAGCAGCGACTTCCGCCGGACGGAACACTCCGGCGGGACGCCGCCGAGCGTGGGGGAGGGAAGCTCCCCTTCCCTCCCCCACGCGGACGCCCTGCACGGGGCGGAGAGCGCGGGAGGCCACTCCGCACAGCACATGACAGGGCGTGAGCTGGGACCGCCGAAGGTCGGCGACGCGGCCCCAGCCGCCTGTGGTCTGCACAAAGGAGCCCGGGGACAGGGGGCCGTGGCGAGACGCATCCGCGACCGCCGCAACCGAACGTACAACCCTTACCCAGAGTTCGTCAGGTCTTCCGCGAGACAACCCGCATTCGGATTCGTACACCCACCGGGACAGACTCGTGACCCGGAAGATCTTGACCACATGAGTGGCTCGCCCCCGCCCCGCTCCTCGCGCCCGACGCCGACTTCTTCGTGATCAGCGACATGGACCTGGGCACGTACATGCGCCCCGAGACCGGCGGGAACCTGCTCATCGGCGGCACCGAGCCGGAGTGCGATCCGCTGGAGTGGATCGAGGATCCGGACGCCGCGAACCCGAACCCCACCGTGGAGCGCTTCGAGGCCCAAGTCACCCGCGCCGCCCGGTGCTTCCCCGACCTCGCCGTCCCGAACCGGCCCCAGGGCGTCGCCGGCGTGTACGACGTCGCCGACGACTGGACGCCCATCTACGACAAGACGGCCCTGCCGGGCTTCTACGTCGCCATCGGCACCTTCTCCCGAAAGCGCGAGGTCAACACGGAATCGTCGGGCACGGTCCTGGGGTAGTCACGCAGTGCATGCTCCCCCAACGCTCGTGAGCACCCCCAATTCGGCACTCAGGGGGCGTCGATGCGCCTTTCGAGGAGGGTGCCCTTGCGGAGGGTGATCGACATCAGGTCGCTGGGTGCGTCCAGTTCGAGGCGGTGCCAGCGGCCGCGAGGAACGACCGCAGCGGCGCCCGCCCGCAACTGAACCATGTCCTCGGAGCCGGACCCGTCGGGACGGAAGTACAGGCGGACACCTCCGGTCAGGCAGCACACCGCCTCCTCGGCTTCCGGGTGCATCTCCCAGTGGTCGGCGTGCACATCGGCGTCGGTCTCGACGTGGAAGGTGGCGATCTGCCAGGCGTCGGAGTCGCTGCCGGACATCTGTCGTTCGGCGGCTCGGACACCACCGTCGGCGCTGAAGTGCAGCGCCGAGGCGAACAGGTCAATGCTGGTGGTTGTCATGGCGGTGTTCCTCTCAACTTCTGTGCGGGGGTGGTGGGTTGTAGGTGCGGCCGCTGCCGTCGGCACCACCTCGGGCCGCCCTCGAGGTTTTCTGTACGTGTAAGAAAATGTAGCGCCGAGGGTCGCCCGTGTCGACTACTGGGGGATGATGGGGGCATGCCGCAGCCGTCAACACCGCGCAAAACCCCGGGCCGACCTCCCCGTATCTCTCGCGAGGAAATCATCGGGACAGCTCGCCGGATCGTGACCGAGGAGGGCGTGCACAAGCTGACCATGCGTCGGCTGGCCGCCGAGATCGGCAGTACGCCGATGGCGCTCTACCACCACGTGCGCGACAAGGAAGAACTGCTCGTCCTGCTGCTGGACGACTACGCGGCGCGGGAGCTGACCCGCCCCGAGCTTCCCGCCGGCCCTCGCGAGCGGGTCGTTGTCGCCGCCGCGGCGATCCACGAGGCGCTCGCCGCCTGCCCCTGGATCGTGGAGGTGCTGACCGCCGACGACTTGATGTCCACGTCCGCGCTGTGGTTCGTCGAGCAGATCGTCGACGGCCTGGTCGAGTGCGGGCTCTCCCTCGACCAGGCCGTGCACGGCTACCGCGCGATCTGGTACTACACCGCGGGCGAAATCGTGGTCAGGACAACGGCGGCCCGGCGGCGCGCCGACGGTGACCGTACGACCTACCGGGAACAGGTCTTCGCCGATCTCGATCCGAGCGAGCTGCCGCGCTTGGCACAGGCCTCGGACCGCTGGGCTCCACTGACCGCGAAGGACACTTACAAGGACGGTCTCCGAGCCCTGGTGGACGGCCTGGCCGTCAGCCGCTGATAACTCGCTGCGGATGGGCGAGCCCGGTCACCGGTAGTTGAGGCCGAACCCCCGCTCGTACAGCGGATGCGCCGTGTCGTCGGGTACGTCGCCCCGCTGCGCCTCCACCTCCTTCATCGAGGACGGCAGCTCGAAGGGGAGCCTGCCGTCCGGGCTGCGTTTGCCGAAGATCGTGTCGAGCAGGACGGCGTCGGAGACACCGAAGTTGGCCATGACCGCGTCGGCGGCGCGGGTGACGTTTGTCAGGATCAGTGGGCGGGTCAGTTTGGGGACGGCGACCGTCGGGGTGCCGGTGGACGCGGCCTTGCGCAGGGCCTGGTACGCGGGGTCGGAGTCGGGGAACTCCAGGCCCGTGAGGTCGGAGCCGGCCCTGGGGTCCGCGAGTCGTACCACCGCCAGATCGGCGTCGGCCGGGTCGTCCACCACCTTCAGGCCGCGCGCCTTCGCCTCGTCGACGGAGACGCCGTACAGGTAGACGGTGCGGACCTTGCCGCCACGCGCGGGCAGGGTTCGGTCGCTGTTCTTGAGGAGGGTGAGGGAGTCGGACTGCGCCTTGTCGCCCACCGCCTGGAACGCGACGTTGCCGACCAGGCGCCCGGCCGCGTCCTCGTCCACGTACGGGTTCTCGAACAGGCCGAGGCGGACCTTCTGCTCCAGCACGCGCCGCGCCGCCTCGTTCACCCGCTGCTCGCCGACCAGCTTCTGCCGTACGGCCTGGACGACGTACGAGGGTTGGTCGCTGCCGCCGATCTGGTCGACGCCCGCGTTCAGGGTGAGCGCCGTGCGTTGGAGGATCGATTGGTTCTCGACGCCCCAGGGCATGCCGACGCCCCACGGCCCGATGAAGGACGCCGGGGGCCGGTTGTCGAGGCACTGCTGCGGGCAGTCGCCGGTGATGCCCCAGTCCGAGACGATGACTCCGTCGAACTTGTAGGTGCCTCGGAGAAGGTCCTTCAGGAGGTACGAGTTGAAGCCCGCGCCCACCTGGTCCAGTTTGTGGCCCTTGTACGTGAGGTCCTTGAGGATCGAGTACGTGGGCATGATGCCGGAGGTGTGCGCGGCGAACGCGCCCTTGAACGGCGTGATGTGGTCGGCGAAGTTCTTGCCGGGGAACGTGGCGTAGCGGCCGTAGTAGTAGTGGCTGTCGTAGCCGTTCGCCTGGGCGCCGTAGCCCACCCAGTGTTTCGTGACGGTGGCCGCGCTGTCCGGGCCGAGGCCGTCGGCGCCGTGCTGCATTCCCTTGACGTAGGCGTTCACTTGGCGGCCCGCGGTCTCCGGGTCCGAGCCGAAGGTGCCGTCGATGCGGGTCCATCGGGGCTCGGTGGCGATGTCCGCCTGCGGCGACAGGCCTTCGGTGATGCCCACGGCCCGGTACTCGCGGCGGACGATGTCACCGAGCCGCTCGGTGAGGCGCGTGTTGTGGGCGGCGGCGATGCCGATGGCGTCGGGCATGGCCGTCGTGCCCGCGCCGGCGACGGTCTGGCCCTCGACCACGGAGAACCCGTTGCGCGGGTCGGTGGAGATCACGGCGGGGATGCCGAGGCGTTGCTTCTCGGCGATCGCCTGCACGCTGTTGTTGGCCGCGGCGACCTTCTCCGGCGACTTCGACAGGCGGGTGATGGCGGTGGTGACGTGGCGTTCGCCGACCAGTTGGGCCGTCGCGGCCGCGTCGTATCCGTCGCCCGATGTGGGGAGGTTGCCGTGGACGAGGAGCCCTGCCTTCTCCTCCAGGGTCATCCGGGACAGCAGGTCACGGGCGCGTGCGGTGGCGCTCAGGCGCCAGTCCTCGTAGGGCGTGAGGCGGCCGTCGCGGTTCAGGTCGCGGAAGCGGATGCCGTCCTTGGCCAGGATCGGTACGTCGCGTGATTCCAGGCGGGGCGGGGCGGACGGTTTCCCGTGGGCGCCGGCCGGTGCGGTGAGCATGCCCGGCTGGGCGACGAGGGCGGCGACGGTGGTGATGGCGGCCCCGAGGGCCAGTCTTCGCCGGCCGCCCGTGGGGTGATTGCGTGAACGCATGCGTTCCTCTCCATCGAGGTCCACTTGAGCGCGTACAAGGCCTCCTGCAGCCGATTCGCCGTTTGACGGGCGGCGGCAGCGGAGGGCCACGTCTTCATGCTGTGAAGCGATACATCACCGGAGCGCCTTCAAAGTAGGTTGCAGGTTCAAGCAATACAAGAGCTGTGACAAGCGAAGTGCTCCGCGCCCCATGGCTGTTGGCGGGAGGGAGTGCCCGCCCGCCCCCGGTCACGCCCTCCCCGACCCCCGACCTCTACGATCAGGTGGCGCTTCGCCGTCGAACGCCCGAGCCTGACCGGCCGAGTTCGACGTCGGGCGTCCACGTCGTCCGCCGCCCAGCGGTGACGTCGGGTATCGAGCAGTCGAGGAGAGGAACATCATGCGTGCTCGGAACATCGGTGCGGCGGCCGCCACCGCGTTGGCGGTGGTCGCTGCCCGCGACCTCGTGCAGAAGAAGCACGCACTGCTGCGGAACTTCCCCGTGATCGGGCACGCCCGGTACCTGCTGGAGACGATCGGCCCGGAGCTGCGCCAGTACGTCGTCACGTCCAACGACGAGGAGCGTCCCTTCAGCCGCGACCAGCGCAGCTGGATCTACGCGTCGGCGAAGGAGGAGAACAACTACTTCGGCTTCGGCACCGACAACGACGTCGAGCACGTGCAGGGCCACGCGTACGTCAAGCAGCGCACGTTCGCCGGGGCGCTCCCCGACCTGCACGACCCGCAGGCCCCGCTGCCCTCGGCGAAGGTGCTCGGCGGACCGCGTGGGCGCGCCAAGGCGTTCCGGCCCGCGAGCGTCGTGAACATCTCGGCGATGAGCTTCGGTTCGCTGTCCGGCGCGGCGATCACGGCGCTCAACAAGGGCGCGGCGCTGGCCGGGACGATGCACAACACCGGTGAAGGCGGCCTCTCCTCGTACCACCGCAGCGGCGGTGACCTGATCCTCCAGATCGGCACGTCGTACTTCGGTTGCCGCAACGAGGACGGCACGTTCAACCTCGACAAGCTCAAGGCCGTCGTCGACAGCGCTCCCGTAAAGGCGCTGGAGATCAAGCTCTCGCAGGGCGCCAAGCCGGGGCTCGGCGGAATGCTGCCGGGCGCGAAGGTGACCTCCGAGATCGCCGGGATCCGCGGCATCCCCGCCGGCAAGGACTGCGCCTCGCCCTCGCGGCACACCGCGTTCCACGACGTGGACTCCCTGCTGGACTTCGTGGAGCTGCTCGCCACGGAGACCGGGCTCCCGGTCGGCATCAAGAGCGCGGTCGGCGAGATGAGCTTCTGGGAGGAGCTCGCCACCCTGATGGCGCGCGGTGACCGCGGCGTCGACTTCGTGACCATCGACGGCGGGGAGGGTGGCACCGGCGCCGCTCCCCTGATCTTCAGCGACTCGGTGTCGCTGCCGTTCCGGATGGGCTTCTCGCGCGTGTACAGCACGTTCGCCGAGCGTGGCCTGACCGACCGGCTCACCTTCATCGGCTCCGGCAAGCTCGGCCTGCCCGAGAACGCCGCGGTCGCCTTCGCCCTGGGCGTCGACATGATCAACGTAGCCCGCGAGGCGATGTTGTCCATAGGGTGCATCCAGGCGCAGAAGTGCCACACCGACAAGTGCCCCACCGGCATCGCCACCCAGGACCCTTGGCTGGTGCGCGGCCTCGACGCGCCCTCGAAGGCCACCCGCGCCGCCATGTATCTGCGCACCCTGCGCAAGGAGTTGCTGAAGGTGTCGGGCGCGGTCGGCGTCGCCCACCCGTCGCTCATCACGCCCGATGACATCGACATCATGAACGGCGACTACGACGCCCGTACGCTGGCGAGCGTCTACGGCTACAAGGCCGGCTGGGGCGAACTCGGCACGGACCTCGCCCAGGAGATCACCGAACTCCTCACCACGCGGCCGGAGCCGGAGCCCAAGCCGGGCGTCTGAGCCGCCTTCCGAGGTTGCCCTGTACGCCGCTTCCGAGTCTGCCCCGTCCGACGGTGACCGGTGATGATGTCCACCCGTCCCTGTCACCGTCGGCGGGCACCCGCATCAGCCCGTGTGCCGCGTGCGCAGCAGATGCGGTCCGAGGTCGGCGATCGTCGCCGCCCCGATGAGCTGCATGGTCACCTCGATCTCCCTGGCGAGCAGTTCGACGGCTCGTGACACACCTTCGCGGCCGCCGGCCATCAGCCCGTACAGGTAGGCACGCCCGATGAGGGTGAAGTCGGCGCCGGCGCAGAGGGCGGCGACGATGTCGGCGCCGGACATGATGCCGGAGTCGAGGATGATCTCCACGTCGTCGCCGGCCTCGGCCCGTACCTCGGGCAGGGCGTGGAACGAGACGGGTGCGCGGTCGAGTTGGCGTCCGCCGTGGTTGGACACGACGAGGCCGTCGGCGCCTGCGTCGAGCGAGCGGCGGGTGTCCTCGGCCGTGAGGACACCCTTGACGAACAGCTTCCCCGGCCACTGGGACCGGATCCATTCCAGGTCCTCGATCGACAGGGTCGGGTCGAACATCGAGTTGATGAGCGACGGCAGGTCCTGGCTCGTACCGGACAGCGAGGCGAAGCTGAGCGGGTCGGTGGTGAGGAAGTTGAACCACCACTCGGGCCGGTACGAGGCGTCGAGCACGGTCTTGAGGGTGAGCCTCGGCGGGATCACCATGCCGTTGCGGGCGTCACGCAGCCGCTGCCCCGCCACCGGGGTGTCCACGGTGACAAGCAGCGTGTCGAAGCCGCTCGCCGTGGCCCGCTGGAGGAGGTCGAGCGACTTCTGCCGGTCCTTCCAGAGGTACAGCTGGAACCAGCGGCGCCCGTCCGGTGCCGCGGCGGCGACGTGTTCGAGCGAGCGAGTGCCCATGGTCGACAGCGAGAACGGAATGCCGGCCTTGGCGGCCGCGGTGGCTCCGGCGTCCTCACCCTCCGCGTGCATGAAGCGCGTGAACCCGGTGGGCGCGATCCCGAACGGCAGCTCGGACGACGCGCCCGCGATCCTCGTGCTCAGGTCCACCTTCTCGGTCCCGTGCAGGATGCGCGGCAGAAGCACGACGTCATCAAATGCCCTGCGCGCCCGCCGCACCGTCAACTCCCGCTGCGCCGCGCCGTCCACGTAGTCGAACGCCGGGCGGGGTGTACGGCGCCTGGCTATCGTGCGCAGATCCCACACGTCGGCGGCCTTCCCGAGCCGGGCGGCGCGCCTGTCGGGGTTGAACCCGTCGAACTTCAGCAGGGGGCGCAGCTCGGAGATCTGGGGCAGTCGGTGTTTCATGGGTTCCTCCTGCGGTGCGTGACGAATGCGGTCCTGCGGGCGGCCGTGGCGACGGACGATGCGCCCGTGGACGGCAAATTACAGGGCCATGATCCGTGGCCCCCGCCGGACGGCGCGACGGCGGCCGTGGTGGGTGACATCGAGTCGCCCGCTGGAGTGCGCACCGCCGCGGAGCCGTAGGGTTCTCACCAGTCGGCCTCGCGGCATGTGAGGACCGCGTGCCGACCCAGGACCTGGTCCGAACGACAGGCCCTGGTTTCCTGCCCCCTCGCACTCTTCTGGAGATCCGATGTACGCAGTCACCGACCCGGCCACCGGCGAGCTCGTCGAGACCTACCCCACCGCCACCGACGCCGAGGTGGCCGCGGCCGTCGACGCCGCGCACCAGGCCACCGCGTGGGGGCGCACCAGCACCGTGGCCGAGCGTGCCGCGCTGCTGCGTCGCCTCGGCGATCTGCACGCCGAGCACCGTAACGAGCTGGCGGACAGCATCGTGCGGGAGATGGGCAAGCCGCGCGACGAGGCGGAGGGTGAGGTCGACTTCTGTGTGGACATCTACCACTACTACGCCGACCACGCCGAGGAGTACCTCGCCGACGAGGCGGTGAACGTCACCTCCGGTCCCGGCCGCGCGGTCGTCCGCCGCAGCCCGGTCGGCGTGCTCCTCGGCATCATGCCGTGGAACTTCCCCGCCTACCAGGTCGCCCGGTTCGCCGCCCCGAACCTCGCCCTCGGCAACACCATCGTCCTCAAGCACGCCCCTCAGTGTCCCGCCACGGCGGCGCTCCTGGAGAAGCTGTGCGGCGAGGCGGGCCTCCCGGCCGGCGCGTACGTCAACGTCTACGCCACCAACGAGCAGATCGCCGATGTCATCGCCGACCCGCGCGTCCAGGGTGTCTCGCTCACCGGTTCCGAGCGGGCAGGGGCCGCGGTCGCCGAGATCGCCGGGCGGAACCTGAAGAAGGTCGTCCTCGAGCTGGGCGGCTCCGACCCGTTCGTCGTGCTGTCCGCCGACGACCTCGACGCGGTCGTGGAGTCCGCGGTCGCCGCCCGCCTCGACAACACCGGCCAGGCCTGCAACGCCGCCAAGCGCTTCGTCGTGGTCTCCGACCTGTACGACTCGTTCGTGGAGAAGTTCGCCGCCCAGCTCCTCGCGCGCCAGTCCGGCGCCCCGCTGTCCTCCGTGGCCGCGGCCGACAACCTGGAGCGCCAGGTGGCGGCGGCCGTCGCCGAGGGCGCCACGCTGCACACCGAGGGCAAGCGCGACGGCGCCCACTACCCGGCCGGCGTCCTCACCGGCCTGACCACCGAGCACGCCACGGCCCGCCAGGAGCTGTTCGGCCCCGTCGCCATGGTCTTCAAGGCCAACGACGAGGACGACGCCCTGCGGATCGCCAACGACACCCCGTACGGCCTCGGTTCGTACGTCTTCACCACCGACGCCGACCAGGCGCAGCGGGTCGCGGACCGTATCGAGGCCGGCATGGTCTTCATCAACGGCGTCGGCGCCGAGGGTGCGGAGCTCTCCTTCGGTGGCGTCAAGCGCTCCGGCTTCGGCCGCGAGCTGGGCCGTCCCGGCATCGAGGAGTTCGTGAACAAGAAGCTCATCCGCACGGTCGCGTAAGCGTAAGCGTCAGCGCGGAGCCAGGCAGACGGCGGTGGCGTCGACGGGATCCGTCCGGTCGACGCCACCGGTGGTGGAGGGGGGCGCGGGATGGGCGAAGGGTTCAAGCGGCGTGAGCCGAGCCAGTGGGGCGAGGGGGCCGCTCTCAAGGACGAGATCCTGAGGACCGCGGCACGGATGCTGATGGAGTCGGGCAGGGAAGGGGATCTGTCGCTGCGGGCGGTGGCCCGCGCGGTGGGCATCTCCGCGCCCAGCATCTATCTGCACTTCAGGAACCGGGCGGAGTTGATGGCCACGCTCACGCAGCGGGCCTACCAGAGGCTGGCCGTGGAACTGCGTACGGCCAGGGACGCCGCCGCGGAGGAGGAGCCGCGTGCCGCGCTGCGGGCGATGGCGCGGCACTACTGCTGTTACGCCCTGGACAACCCGCGCGTGTACCAGCTGATGTTCGGCATCGAGCGGATCCAGGTACCTCGGGAGGAGTCGGATTCGAGCCCGATGCGCGAGGTGCTCCAGGTGTGGCGCGACGCGGTGTCGCCCCTGCGGCGTGGCGAAGAGGGCCCGGGCGACGAGCAGTTGGCCGTGCTGCTGTGGGCCTCGCTGCACGGCATCGTGTCCATGGCCGTGGCGCTGCCCTTCCCCACCGACCGGCAGTCGGTGCTGTCGAGGGCGGACGACCTGCTCGGGCTGCTTCCCTCCGGGACCTGAAGTCCGTACCGCCAGAAGGTCCTTGGTAAGAGTCGGCCGAATAGCGACGTTTCAACCGGGCGAACTTGATCACATGGTTGCCCAAGGCACCTAACGCTGTTAGGTATGTGGGGAAGCACCCCCTCTCCCCACGGAGGCACTCCCATGACCGAGACCACCACCGACACTGCGGTCGACCTTCCCCAGCACCCGAGCCCGCGTGCGACCGGCTGTCCCTTCGACCCGCCCCCGGCCCTGCACGCCCTGCAGTCCACCCCGTCGCTGTCCCGGGTACGAATCTGGGACGGCAGCAGCCCCTGGCTGGTCACCCGCTACGACCAACTGCGCGCGCTGCTCGGCGACCCGCGTGTGAGTGCGGACGTCAACGGGCCCGGCTATCCCCACCGTTCGGCCGGGCAGAAGGCCGGCTCCCAGAGCCGCCGCACGTTCCTGAACATGGACGACCCCGAGCACGCCCGGATCCGGCGCATGGTGACCGCCCCCTTCGCCATCAAGAAGGTCGAGGCACTGCGCCCCTCGATCCAGAAGATCGTCGACGACCTGATCGACGAGATGCTCGCAGGACCGAAACCGGTCGACCTGGTCCAGGCGTTCGCCCTGCCGATTCCCAGCCTCGTCATCTGCGCACTGCTCGGCGTGCCCTACGAGGACCACGACCTGTTCCAGCGCCACACCAAGGTCATCGTCAAGCGCGACTCCGCACCCGAGGAGACCGTCGCCGCCACCACCGCCCTCGCGGACTACCTGGAGGAGCTGCTCGCGACCAAGCAGTCCCGGCCCGAGGACGACCTGCTCTCCGAACTCGCCATCAAGCGGGTGGCCACCGGGGAGATGACACGGCGCGAGGCCGCGCACATGGGTGTCCTGCTGCTCGCCGCAGGACACGAGACCACTGCCAACATGATCGCCCTGGGCACCCTCGCCCTGCTGGAGCACCCAGACCAACTGGCCACGCTGCGCGGGACGGAGGACCCCAAGACGGTATCCGCGGCGGTCGAGGAACTGCTGCGCTACCTCAACATCACGCACTCCGGGCGCCGCCGTCTGGCGCTGGAGGACATCGAGATCGACGGGCAGGTCATCCGCGCGGGAGAGGGCATCATCCTCGCGGGCGAGATCGCCAACCGTGACCCGGAGGCCTTCGCCGGCAACCCGGACGAACTCGACATCACCCGCGACTCCCGCCGGCACGTCGCCTTCGGCTTCGGCGTGCACCAGTGCCTGGGCCAGCCGCTGGCCCGCGTCGAACTCCAGGTCGTCTACAGCACCCTCTACCGGCGCATCCCCACCCTGGCCCTGGCCACCGGCATCGACCAACTGGAGTTCAAGCACGACGGGTTGGTGTACGGCGTCTACGAACTCCCGGTCACCTGGTAGCCCCTCGCCCCCTACTGCGTACGCCCCCCCCCCCAGAGAAACGAGAGCCACCATGCGCGTCACCGTGGACCAGCCCAAATGCGTCGCCTCCGGCCAGTGCGTCATGCTCGCCCCCGAGGTCTTCGACCAGGACGACGACGGCATCGTCGAGCTGCTCACCGACACCCCTGACACCGCACACCACGAAGACGTCAAGGAGTCGGCCGCCGTCTGCCCGGCCGCGGCCATCCACCTGGCGGAGAAGTGACAACCGGTCGCCCACTGCGCCGGATCGTGATCGCGGGAGCCTCGGCGGCCGGCCTCGCCGCCGCCGAGACCCTGCGTCGCGAAGGCTACGACGGCTCGATCCACCTCGTAGGGCGGGAGCTCCACCCGCCGTACGACCGGCCGCCGTTGTCCAAGCAGATCCTCTCCGGCGACTGGGACGCCGAGCGGGCGACGCTGCGGCCCGCCGCCGATCTGGCCGCGCTCGACCTGGACCTGCGGCTGGGCACCTCGGCCGCCGCGCTCTCCACCGGGACCCGGACGGTCACCCTGTCCGACGGCACCGAACTCCCCTACGACGGCCTGGTCATCGCGACCGGTGTACGCCCTCGGAAGCTGCCACAGTGCGGACTGCCTGGCGTGCACGTGCTGCGCGACCTGGAGGATGCCGTCGCCCTGCGGGACCGGCTGGCCGCGGGGCGGCGCCTGGTCGTGGTGGGAGCCGGGTTCCTGGGCGCCGAAGTGGCCTCATCTGCACGGGCGTTGGGCGCACGGGTCACCCTCGTCGAGCCCGCCCCGCTCCCCCTCGCCCACGCGGTCGGCCACGACGTGGGCGCCCACCTGGCGCAGGTGCACCGTGAGCACGGCGTGGACCTGCGTACGGGCACCAAGGTCGACGAGTTCGTGACCGAAGCGGCCCGCGTCACCGCGGTACGGCTGTCGGACGGAACCCTGGTTCCGGCCGACGACGTCCTCGTGGCCATCGGCTCCGAACCCAACACCGAATGGCTCGCCGACAGCGGACTGCGCCTGGAGGACGGTGTGGTGTGCGACCAGTACACGGCCGCCGCCCCCGGCGTGTACGCGGCCGGGGACGTCGCCCGCTGGCACAACCCGCTGTTCGGCACGAGCATGCGCATCGAGCACCGCACCAACGCCGCCGAACAGGGCATGGCCGCCGCCCGCAACCTGCTCCGCCCGGAGCAGCCCAAGCCGTTCGCGCCGATCCCCTACTTCTGGTCCGATCAGCACGGGCTCAAGATCCAGGCGTACGGCCACCTCCGGGGGCACGACGAGGCGCGCGTCGTGGAAGGGGCCCTGTCGGAGGGCCGCTTCCTCGTCGCCTACCGCAGCGGCACGACCCTGACCGGGGTCCTGGCCATCGGCATGCCGCCCAAGGAACTGCGCCGCTGGCGCACGGCCATCGGCGCCAGGGCCGACTGGCACGCCCTCACGTCTGCACGACTCCCCCCTGTACCCGTGGCGAAAGACCGAGACCCCAGATGAGGCCGCCGATCCCGGTGGCGAGACCGAGGCCGTCCAGGATGCCTTCCAGGACACCGATCGCGGGCGCGGGGGCGGCGAGCCTGGTCTCGGTGCCGATGACCCTGGCCGCCCCCGCGAGGACGTCCAGCTCGATCTGCGGCGCGTTCACGAAGACCGCTGTGGGCTTCCACGTGAAGAGGTTCTTGATCCAGTCCCCGAATCCGACCGTCGCCTTCCCCAGGCTGCCGACGCCCGTGAATCCCTTGAGGATGGAGATCCCGCCCGCGGCGAGCCCCACCGTTCCCAGGACGAGACTCGGGATGTCCCACTTCCCGGTGTCGAATCCCTTCCCGATCGTCAGGCCAAGCGAGGCCGTCCCGAAGGCGACCGAGCCGATCGCGAGCGCGACGCCGATCGGGCCGCTGATGAACATGGCGATGACACCGAGGACGGTCCCGATGACGGAGAAGATCGTGTTCAGGAGATCGCCGATCCGGTCCCAGAAACTCTTGCCCTCGACCGCCTCGCCCTCGGCGTCCTCCAGCGCGCGCTTGGCGACGCCCGCGTCGGACGTGCGCAGCTCCTGCGCGTCCACGGCCAGCATGCGGGCGGCTTCCAGGTCCGCCTCCGCCGACTCGACGGACCGCGCGGCGTCACCCTCCGCCTCCCGCGCGTCGGCCAGCGCGCGCCGGGCGCTGCTGCGGGCCTCCTGGTCGTCGGGCGGCGGGGCCTCCGCGCTGTCGAGGCGCTTCACATGGGCGCTCGCCGCGGCCGCCACGTCGGTGGCCGAGTCGAGCCGTTCCTTCGCGTCGCGGCCCTTGTCCAGCGCCCGGTCCGCCTGGTGCTGTGACTCCTTGAGCTGCTCGGCGTACGTGGCGACCGCGTCGGCGGCCGCCTCGTAGGACGAGTGGAGTTTGCCCACCTGCTTGGGCAGTTCGCCGAGTTGGGTCCGCAGCTTCTCCATGGACTTGCCCTCACCGAGCTCGTCGGAGTCCAGGCGGGCGACGACGGAGTGGGCGGACTGGGCGTCGTGGGAGATGGACCGGTACTCCGCGGCGAGCTTTTCGAGGATCTCGGGGTCGCCGGGTGTCGGGTCGTCCGAGAAGCCGAACACCGATTCCCAGTCGGCCAGCGGTGGCCGTGCCATGGCGGAACCTCACTTCCCGTTCTCGGTGTCGGCGGCTTCGGCTTCCTCGGGTTCCTCCGAGTCCTCGGGTTCCTCCGAGTCGTGGAACCGGAAGGTCTCGGCGATGGCGTCGAAGACCTCGAAGAACTTTGCCGCCAGGCTGATGTTGGGCGTCGTGCCGGCGAGGATCATCAGCTCCCGGCTCGACGGCACGGGGATCACGACCTGGTGCACGGCCGTACGGACCGTGGCCTGCCCGAAGTAGTCGAAGTCCTCGATCGAGGTCATCCGCCCCACGCTGCCCACCTCGGGCAACTCCATGATCTCGACACGGTTCAGTTCGGAGTGCCGGCCGACCGAGGTACGGCTGTTGCGCATGCCCGCGGCGAGCATCATCTCCGTCAACTCGGTGGTCTCGCCGTCGGGGATCCGGGCCCGCAGCACCATCGCCGTGGCGTTCAGCGTGCTGCCGTCCCGGAGGAACCCGAGCATGTAGCCGACCTGCAGGGCGCCTTGGGTATAGGCCTCGCGGGCGCTCTTGCGGGTGTCCCGGATCAGGCTGTCCACCAGCTCGCGGTCGACCTCGATGCCCTTCGCCTGCTCCTCGATACGGCGCCGGATCGCCACGTCCCGGATGTTCGGGTCGAGGTCGAGGTGCGACCAACTGGACGGGTACTTCAGGGTGTAGCGCGCAGGGGCGCCCTCCGGCCGCTCACCCACAGGCAGCAGCCCCGGCCGCCCTCCCCCGTCCCCGTCCTGCGTCTCAAGCGGTGTCATCCAGTGCCTTCGTAGCGTCGTTGTCGGTGTCGGTGAAGTTGTCGACGATGCCCTGCGCGGCTTCCTTGAACGTGTCCACGTTGTCCTGGACCCGCTCGTGTCCGGCCGTCCATGCCGCGTCGAAGCCGTTGACGGCTCCGGTCAGGCCGGAGTCGCCCACGTCGTCGTCCGAACCGACGTTGCCCAACTTCGCGGTCTTCGCGATGCGTTCGCGGATGTCCCGCAGCGCGTCCATGGTGTCGGCGAGGTCATCCACCGGAATGTGAATACGCGACATGGGCCCCCTTCTCTCGTCTCCACATCACCCCGCGGATGGTGATCCGCGCACACCGGGCTCTACGGGGCACCTGGCCAGGCGGTTCACGCTTATTGCGGAGCGGTCCCGGGCGCCTATTGGGGAACGGTCCCGAGCGCCTACTGCGGGGCGGTCCCGAGCGCCGCCGACGGACGCACCGCCCCGACGGGTTCACCGTGCCCGAGGACGGGTGTCTCGGTCAGCGCCGCCAGTCGGGGATCGGAGTCGACGTCCACTCCGAGGTGGCGCAGCGCGGCGGTCATCACCACGGGGCGGGGCCGCTGCGCACCGTCCGCGATCTTGAGGGCGACGGCGGAGCCGTCCGGGCGGGCGAGGGCGTAGACGCCTTCCGCCCCGTCCTTGGCTACGACGCCGGGGAGCGCCGCCATGAGGGTGGTGACGTCGCGGCCGGTGCCGCCCACGTACTCGGGGTGCGTGTTCATCGCCTTCGCCACCCGCTTCTCGTGGGTGCCGTCGTCAGCGGCCGCTATCTTCGCGAAGGCGCGCGCCAGGCCGGTGAGGGTGAGCGCGAACAGCGGGGCGCCGCAGCCGTCGATGCCGACCGCGGTCGACTTCTCCCCCGCGAGGTCCTCCAACGTGTCGCGCAGGGCGAGCTGCAGGGGGTGGCCGGGGTCGAGGTAGTCGTCGACGGTCCACCCCGCCGCCACGCAGGTGGCGAGCATCGCCGCGTGCTTGCCCGAGCAGTTCATCGTGATCCGGCTGGGGCCGAGACCCGCGGCGAGGTGCGCGGGCTGCGCGTCGACGCCGATGGGCAGGGCCTCGGTGCACCGCAGGGCGTCCTCGGTCAGTCCCGCTCCCGCGAGGATCCGGCGCACCCCGTCGAGGTGGAAGGCCTCGCCCGAGTGGCTGGCACAGGCAAGGGCGAGGAGTTCGCCGTCGAGGTCGAGGCCCGCACGGAGCATGCCGACGGCCTGGAGCGGCTTGTTGGACGACCGGGGGTACATGGGGCTGTCGACGGGGCCGGCCGCCAGTACGGCGGCGCCGTCCGCGTCGAGCACCACGACGGAGCCGTGGTGCACGGACTCGAGGAAGTCACCGCGCCACACCTCGGCGAGCACGGGCCACTCCGGCCGTGAAACCGGTGACTCGGGCGTGGACGTGCTGGGGGCTGCGGCAGTCATGAGTGTCCTTCGACGGTCGATGGTGCGGGGCCCCGGCTGGAGGCCCTCACAGCTTTTCAAGTGTCGACAGTTATCAGTTTCAGGGGCAAGTGTCGACAGTTGTCCGCCATGAAAGACGGTTCCGGAGAAGCCTTGACACGGGGTTCGGGACGGCTGTCCACTGACGTCTGTCGACACTTCGACAGCGTGTTTCGGCAGATCAACGCCACCCGCTGCCGACACCACGCGCTCTTTGTCCTTCGGAGGTTCCCGTGACCGGACTGATCCACCGTCGTCTGGCGGGACAGGTGGTCGAGATGCTGCGCGAGCAGATCCTCACCGGTGTGCTGCCGTCCGGCTCCCGCCTGAACGAGGTGGAGATCGCCCGCGATCTGGGCATCAGCCGCAGCCCGCTGCGCGAGGCCATCGGTCAGCTGGTGAGCGACGGGCTGCTGGTGCACGTGCCCAACAAGGGCGCCGCCGTCCTGACGGCGGGCCCCGAGGACGTAGCGGCACTCTTCGAGCTGCGCTCGGCGCTCGAATGCCGGGCGGCACGCCTGGCCGCGCTCCGCAGGCAGCCCAAGGAGGTGGCCCGCCTGCGCAAGGTGTGCGTGCGCTCCCGCACGGCGCGCGAGACGGGGCGCAAACTCCCGTACAACCTTGACCTCGACTTCCACCGTTTGCTGATGGAGGCCGCGCACAGCCCCCGTATCGCCGAGCAGGTGTGGCTGGTGCAGCAGCAGGTGATCGTGCTGCGCAGCGGGCTCGTGTCGCGGCCCGCCCACACGGAGGCCTCGCTGACCGACCACGAGGCGATGGCCGAGGCGGTCGCGGACGGCGACGCCGAGCTCGCCGCGAGCCTGATGGAGGCCCATCTCTCCCTGGTGGAGACCGAGTTGCTGCACTCCCTGCAGTCGGACACGCGGCACGCGGACCACGGCGAGGGGGCCACGCCCGCGCGCCGCCGCGCCGGCCGAGCGGAGGCGACGTGACACCCCGGCCCCGTCCCCGCGCCCTGGGGATCGCCCCGGGCACGCTGCCGCCCGGCCCCTCGAACTCCCTGACCGACGTACGAGGTGTCCGCGTGGGGCACCTCACCCTCCACCACGACGACGAGGCGCAGCCGGCGCGGACGGGCGTGACCGTCGTCGTCCCCGCCACCGGCTCCGTGTTCCGCCACAAGCCGGCTGCCGGCCTGGACGTCGTCAACGGGTTCGGCAAGGCCGCAGGACTCAGCCAGGTCGTCGAACTCGGCGTGCTGGAAACGCCGTTGGCGCTGACGAACACGCTCGGCGTCGGGGCCGCCTTCGAGGGCCTGACCCGGCACGCGCTGGGCGACCACCCGGAGATCGGTGTCTCGACGGGCACCGTCAACCCCGTGGTCCTGGAGTGCAACGACGGCTGGCTCAACGACATCCGCGGGCTTCTCGTACGCCCGCGTCATGTCCTCGACGCGCTGGCCTCGGCGTCCGAAGGGCCCGTTGTGGAAGGGGCCGTCGGGGCGGGCACCGGCATGGTGTCCTTCGGGTGGAAGGCCGGCATCGGTTCGAGTTCGCGGCTCGTAGACGCCGAGGATGGCGGCCGCTTCACCGTGGGCGTCCTCGTCCTCGCCAACTTCGGGCGGGCGTCAGACCTGACGGTGCTCGGCGCCCCGGTCGGCCGCCACCTCACGCCCAAACAGGCGGCGGAGCAGGCCGAGTTCGCCCGTGGCGCCGGATCCTGTGTCGTGCTCGTCGCCACGGACGCCCCGGCGGACGCCCGCCAGCTGCGGCGCATCGCCAAGCGCGCCTCGGTCGGTCTGGCCCGCACCGGCGGCATCATCCAGCACGGCAGCGGTGAGTACGCCCTGGCCTGGTCCACGACGAACCGCACACCCCACGTACCGTCCGGGCCCGTCCGCACCTCCTCGGCCCTGGCGGAGGACGGCCCCCTGATGGACCTGATGTTCCGGGCCGTCGCCGAGGCGACGGAGGAGGCCGTCCTCGGCTCCCTGTTCGCCGCGCACCCGGTGACCGGCATCCGGGGCCACCACGCACCCGCGCTGCCCACGGACCGCGTGACCCAACTGCTGCGCCACCCCGAGCCGTTGGCCCACCCGGGCGCGCCGCCGGAGCCCACCCCGTAAGAGCTCCGCACCTCGAACACGACCCACGCCCCACACCCCCAGACATCGGAGCAGGTCTCCGGCCGCCGGGCATGCCCGGCGGCCCGGCCCGACCTGTCCTCAACCACCCCGGAAAGAGCGAACCATGCCCGAAACCGCTCCGGTCGCGGCGCCGCGCCGGACCCCCACCTTCCTCCAGGCCCTCGCCCCGATCGCCGTGATGATCGCGCTGCTGGTGGTCGGCACGGTCTGGCTCGGCCTCGATCCCGTGATCCTGCTCATCGTCGCCTCGAGCTTCGCCGGGGTGTACGCGCTGTGGTTCGGCCTGAGCTGGGAGCAGATGCTCATCGGCATCCGCCGCAAGATCGACTCGACCATGCCCGCGCTGTTGATCCTGATCTCGATCGGCATGCTCACCGGCACCTGGATGATCAGCGGAACGATCCCGATGGTCGTGGACTACGGGCTCCAAGTGATCGAACCCCACTGGATACTCCCCGTGTCGTTCCTGGTTACCGTGGTCGTCTCCACGCTCACGGGAACGTCGTGGGGCTCGGTCGGCACGGTCGGCGTCGCGCTCATCAGCGTGGCGGGCGGTCTTGGTGCCTCGCTGCCCATGACGGCCGGTGCGATCGTCGCGGGTGCCTACTTCGGCGACAAGATGTCACCGCTGTCGGACACGACCAACCTGGCCCCGGTCGTCGCGGGCGCCAACCTCTTCGAGCACATCCGCCACCTCCTGTACACCACGGTGCCCGCCGCGGTCGTGTCGCTGATCGCCTACTTCTTCCTCGGCCTGAGCATGGACACGCATGCGTCGCAGGGCACGGGCAAGCAGACGGAGGAGCTTCTCGGCTTCCTGGACAAGGCGTTCACCTTCAGTCCGCTGCTCCTGCTGCCGCCTCTCGTGGTCCTGGTGGGAGCGGTGCTGCGCAAGCCGCCGCTGCCGACGATCATTCTGTCGTCGGTGGTGGCCGCGGTCCTGGGCGGCGTGGTGCAGGGCTTCTCCCTGTCCGAGCTGAGCACCGCCGCGTCCGAGGGCTTCAACTCCGACATGCTCGCCGCGCACGGGTGGGACGCGCAGGCCATCCCGGAGACGGCCCGGACCCTCCTCGACCGCGGTGGACTCTCCTCCATGACGAGCGTCGTCCTCATCGGCCTCGCCGGCTTCGCGTTCGCCGGCATCATCACCGAGGCGGGCTTCATGGACGTGCTGATCACGCGCCTGCTGCAGCGCGTCCGGCGCACCGGAGGCATCGTCCTGGCGACGGTGGGGTCGTCCATCGGCGTCGCGCTGGCCACCGGCACCTCGTACCTGACGATCCTCATCCCCGGCGAGGGCTTCAAGCAGGTCTACGCCGACAAGGGCCTCGCCCCCAAGAACCTCTCCCGCACCCTGGAGGACTCCGGCACGGTCATGGTCCCGCTGATCCCCTGGAGCGAGGCCGCGATGTACATGTCGACGACGCTGGGCGTGGCGACGATCTCGTACGCGCCCTACGCCTTCCTCTGCTACCTGGGCGCGGTGTTCGCGGTGATCTGCGGCTACACCGGCATCGGCATCGCCCGCAACAGCCCGACCCCGTCCGACCGGCCCACGTCCACGGAGCCGACCGCGTCCACGCCCGTCTCCTGACACCTACCTCGCCGCGGCGGGCACCGAGGTGGGGACGTTGTGGGTCTTGCGGGTCTCGCGCAGGATCAGCAGACCGGTGACCGCGATGAATGCCGCGGTCAGGCCGTGGATGCCGAACGCGGCGGCCACGGAGCCGTGGTGGGTCAGGACGTTGATCATGTCGCCGAACGGGGCGACGGCCTCCGCCAGCAGGACCCAGCCGAGGGCGCGGCGGTGGCCAGTCAGCAGCAGGACGCCTATGACCAGGCCCATCGCGAACTCGCGGAGGCCCTTCATGACGAGGAAACCGCCGCCGTCGCCGGAGGGCCAGGTCGGCAGGCCGACGCCTGGAGTGGACGTCTCGGGGGTCAGCATGAAGGACAGCCCGAGGTAGAGAACGAACAGCGTGATGACGGTGGTCAGGATGGTATTGACGCGCTTCAGTGACATGGTTCCTCTCCTTGACGTTCGGTCTGGGACGGGGAAGCAGCCGGCGCAGACCCCCATCAAAATCTAGCGCCGCTAGATGATGGGCCAACGCTAGCGCTGCTGCCGCTCGCTTGTCTAGCGTCGCTAGGGTCGATATGGACGGAGCCTGGTTCGAACGGGCTGCCTGATCTACGCTGGCGACGCCGCCGACCGGGTCCACCGACCGGCACACCGGTCCGAGGAGAGAAGGCTGTTGACCAGGGCTGTTCCGCACGATTCCGACGCGACGACGCCGGCCGCGCGCCCCGCGGCGTCCGGTGCGGGTGTGTCGTTCCAGCGTGGGCTGAAGGTGCTCATGAGCGTCGCCGAGTCCGGGGAGACCCGCGTCGAGCAGATCGCGGTCGACGCGGGGATACCGGTGAGCACGGTGTACCGATATCTGCGTACGCTGCGGGAGTTGGACCTGGTGGAGGAGCGTTCGGGCACGTACGCACCCGGCTGGCGGCTGCTGGAACTGTCGGGGCAGCATCTGACGCACACCCGGCTCGTGGAGCTCGGGCACCCGTTGCTGCAGGAGCTGACGGATGGGACCGGGGAGACAGCCGTACTGACCGTACGGGTCGGGTCGCAGGCGATGTGTCTGCGCCAGACCCAGTCACCGCACGAGATGCGGATGGCGTTCCGGATCAACCAGCTGCTGCCGCTGTACGCGGGGGCGGGCCAGCGCATCCTGCTGGCCCACGCGCCGCCCCCGGTGATCGACCGGGTGCTTGGCCGGCCGATGCGTACGATCACGGACCGCACGCCCGACCGGGCCCGCCTGGCACGGGAGATGGAGGGAATCCGGTCGAGCAGCTTCCTGATCTCGCAGGGCGAGCTGAACGAGGGCGCGGTCGCCGTCGCGGTGCCGGTGACCGCGATGGGCGAGGTGGTGTGCGCGCTGACCGTGGCCGGGCCCGAACCGCGGTGCGGTCCGACCTGGCGACGTCAGGCCCGCGCCCAGCTACGAGCGGCGGGCGCGCGCCTCGCGGAGATCCTGGAGCGCGGGGCGGGCGCCCTCACGCCGGAGTGATGCGCACCGGCAGGTGCTTCCAGCCACGCAGCGTGTTGTGCAGGAAGGGCACCGGATCACCGGCAGGCTCCACCGTCCGCACTCGGCGGGCCAGTTCGCTGATCAGGACCTCCGCCTCCAGGCGCGAGATGGGCTGGCCCACGCACTGATGGATGCCGAAGCCGAACGCCAGGTGCCCGGAGGCGTCCCGCTCGATCCGGTAGGTGTCGGCGTCGTCGCCGAAGCGACGCGGGTCACGGTTGGCGGCTCCGGTGAACAGGGCGACCTTGGTGTCCTCGGGGATGCGGACACCGTGGAAGTCGACGTCGCGCGCGGTGGTGCGGAAGAAGGACTGGAACGGTGACTCGTGGCGCAGCGCCTCGTCCACCGCGAACCGGGTCAACTTCGGGTCGGCGTGCAGCAGTTCCCACTGGCCGGGGTTGGCGGACAGGCACTTCATGGTGTTGCCGAGGGTGAGCACGGTGGTGTCGAGCCCCGCCGAAAGCAGCGCGCGCACCAGGCGGGTCGCCTCGTCGCCGGTGATCATGCCCTGGTCGGCGTACTCCCAGATCTTCGCGCCGAGTCCTTCGGGCGTCAGGTTCTCGCGGGCGCAGTTCTCCATGACCCAGCCGACGGTGTGCTCGCCGGCGGCGAAGTACTCGGCGTAGCGGGCGTCTTCGGGGCCGAAGGCGGAGAAGTTCATGGCTCCGTGCGGAAGCAGGTTCTCGGCGCGGCCCTCGCGGGGGATGCCCACGGCGTTGCCGAAGACCTCGATGGGGAACAGCTCCGCCATCTCGGTCACCGCGTCGAACTCCCGCTTGTCGAGGAGTTCGTCGACGAGTTGCTCGGCGTAGGCACGGAACGCGGGGCGCAGCGCACGCACGTTGCGCGGGGAGATGACCCCGGACATGGCGGTACGCAGCGGCGTGTGCGTCGGTGGGTCGGAGTCCAGGATGCCGGCCGGCTTCCACGGAGGTTCCTGGTGGTAGTTGCGCGGCCCGACCCCGGCGCCCGAGAGGAACGTCCCGTGGTCGGTGAGGATCTCCCGGCACTCCGCGAACCGCGTGAAGGCATGCACCCCGTAGCGCTCGAGCCACACCGCGGGCCCCGCGTCGCGCATCCGCGTGAAGAGCGGGTACGGGTCGGTGAGGTGGGCGTCGTCGTAGGGGTCGTCGGCGAGGTGTGCGACGGGGGTGTCGGCCGGGGCGGACATCTGGCCTCCTGTTGCGGCTCGGTGGTCGCAGGCACCGTAGACCGGTGGGCCGCGCCCGGGACACGGGCGTTATCACCTGCTGAGAACCGCTGTTGCCGCGTGCGGCCGGGTTTTTGACGATGCGGCTCAGGCGAGTTTGCGGCTGACGCGACTCGGAGGACGACATGGAGGAAGCATGCCTACGCAGGAGCACCTGACCGTGACCGTGAAGGAGACGCGCTCCGAGGCCGCGGGGGTGCGCTCCTTGGTGCTGGCCGCGCGTGAGGGCGGGTCGCTTCCGCCGTGGACACCCGGAGCGCATATCGATGTGGTCCTGTCCCGGGACCTGGTCCGGCAGTACTCACTGTCCTCGGGGACGGAGGAGGCCGGCTGGCGGATCGCCGTGCTGCGGGAGCCCGATGGGCGGGGTGGTTCGGCGTATCTGCACGACCGGGTCGTGGCGGGCGACACCCTGCTGGTGAGCACGCCCCGCAACAACTTCGCGCTGAACCTGGACCTGGACACACCACGGCTGGTGTTCGTCGCCGGCGGCATCGGCATCACGCCGATCCTGCCGATGCTGGCGGCGGCCGAACGGGCGGGTGCGGGTTGGCAGTTGCTGTACCTGGGACGCGGCGCGGAGAGTATGGCGTTCACCGAGGAGCTCGCCCGGTACGGCGACCGGGTGCGCCTGCACCGCGATGATGTCTCGGGTGTCGCGGACCTCGCCGCGGAGCTCGACGGCATGGGCGCGGCGCACGCGCATGTGTACGCGTGCGGCCCGGCCGGGCTGCTCGCGGCGGTGCAGGAGTACGCCGACGCGCACCCGACGTCCCGCCTCACACTCGAACGCTTCGCCGCGGCGCCGGAGGGCCACGCACGGGACGGCGACCGGCCGTTCACGGTGGAGACCGCCGGCGGGCAGGAGGTCGAGGTGGGCGCCGACCAGTCCATCGTCGACGCCCTGACGCAGGCCGGGGTGCGCACGCTCACCTCGTGCCGGGAGGGTGTGTGCGGGACGTGCGAGACACCGGTGCTCGGCGGCACCCCCGACCACCGCGACCAGCTCCTGAGCGAGGAGGAGCGGGCCGCGGGCGACGTCATGATGATCTGCGTCTCGCGCTGCCAGGGGGACCGTCTGGTCCTCGATGTGTGACGCCGGGGGTTGCCCGGGCACGTACCGCCCGGGCAACCCCCCGTACAGATCAACCCACTTGGGACACCGCGTCCACGACCGCCCCGGACCGGGCAAGGTCGAGCGCCGCGTGCACCCTCGGGTACATCACGACATCACGGGTCAGGTGGTCGATCGGCCGCCCGTCGGTGGCCGGTGTGGCGCGGAGCCGGTCGAGGGCGGCGCGGGTGGCCGGGGCGAGGGCCTCCGGGCCCCTCCCCTGCTCGGCGAGCCGCAGCTCCATCGCCTGGCCGGCCATCAACAGTTCCGTGGCGACGACCGCCTCGATATTGGCGACGACCTGGCGGGCGTGACGCCCCGCGTTGGACGCCATCGAGACATGGTCCTCCTGGTTGGAACAGGTGGGGATGGAGTCGACACTGTCCGGGTGCGCGAGTGTCTTGCAGTCGGACACCAGGGCGGCGGCCAGATACTGCGGCAGCATGTAGCCGCAGTCCATGCCCACCTTCTCGCCGTCGACGAGCATGTCGGGCAGCCCGCGATTGAGTGTGCCGTCGTTGAGCCGGAACAGGCGGCGCTCGGCGATCGACCCGATCTCGGTGACCGCGATGGAGAGAAAGTCGGAGGCGAACGCCAGGTACTGGGCATGAAAGTTGCCGCCGGAGACGGCCTTGAGGTCGCGCGGCAGATCTGGCACGACGAGCGGGTTGTCGGTGGCGGCGTTGAGTTCCGTCTCGACGATGCCGTGGACGAACCCAAGGGTGTCCCGCACCGGCCCGAGCACCTGCGGCACACACCGCAGCGAGTACGCGTCCTGGGGCGGCTGACGTACGGGATCGGTGTCGGCGGCGCCGTCGACGAAGGCGCTGCCGTCGAGGAGTTCGCGCAGCCGGGCCGCCGTCGCGATCTGCCCGGGGTGTCCGCGGGCCTCGTGCAGCTGCGGCAGGAAGGCGTCGCCGAAGCCGAGCAGCGCCTCGATGCTCATCGCGGCGGTCACCTCGGCGGTGGCGAGGAGGTTCTCCGCGTCGGCCAGGGCGAGGGCGCACAGCGCGGTGGAGTACGAGGTGCCGTTGGTGAGGGCGAGGCCCTCCTTGGCGCCGAGGGCGAGCCGGTCGATACCCGCGGCGGCCATGGCCGCGCGACCGCTCACCAACTCGCCCTCGTAGTGGGCGAGTCCGCTGTCCTCTTCCGGGTCGGTGTCACCGGCGGGGCGGCTGAGGACGAGGGCGAGGTGGGCGAGCGGGATGAGGTCGCCGCTGGCGCCGAGCGATCCGTACTCGGGGATCGCCGGATGGACACCGGAGTTGAGCATGGCGAGCAGCGTGTGCACGACATCGGGGCGCACGCCTGAGTAGCCGCGCGCCAGGCTGGAGGCGCGGATCAGCATGGTGGCGCGCACGACGTCCTCGCCGCAATACCGGCCGACGCCACAGGCGTTGGAGACGATGAGCCGACGGGACAGTTCGACGGCGTCCGCCGCGGTCTCGAAGGCCTGCCGTCCGGCGAGCGAACCGAATCCGGTGTTGACGCTGTAGACGGGGCGTGCGGCCGCGCCCTCGGCCATGTCGTCGGTGAGCCGGGAGATCCATGCGGCGCTCGGCGCCATGGCCTTCTCGGCCGCCGCGCCGAGCGCTACGGGGCGGTGGTGGCGGGCGACGGCGACGAGGCCGTCGAGGGTGAGCGGCCGGTCGCCGAGGACGAGGGGTGCGGTGGCCGTGGTGTCTGCGGTGGTCACAGGGCGGCTCCTTCCGGGACGGTGGCAGCGGCGGTGGCGGGGCGGGTGTCGTCCGGGTGTCCGGCGCGGTGCCGGGTGGCCGCGCTGACGACGGCGAGTACGAGAATGTTGGCGACCATGGCGACGACACCTACGTCGAGGTCCTGCACCGGCCGCGGCGCCCATGGCAGCAGGCTCGCACTGGTGGCATCGGTGAGCGTGGTCCAGCTGACGATGGCGACACCGGTGCACACACCGGCCCAGGCACCGGCGGTGGTGACCGGATTGCGCCGCCACATCGACGCGACGAGTACCGGGAAGAGCTGGACCACGAACCCGTACGCCATGATCAGCAGCATCGCGATGGCCTCGCCGCCGCGGAAGGTGAGCACGGCGGCGACGAGCGCGAGCACCGGTACCAGCAGGCGGCTGAGCCGTCCGACGGTCCGCTCGCTCGTGGCGGGGCGGGCCGTCTGGTAGATGTTCTTCGCGACCAGCATCGCGGCGGACTGAAGCAGCATGGCACCCGGGACGAGCGCGGCGAGCATGCCCGCGACCCCGACGAGGCCGACCAGCCACGGCGGCAGCGCGTCCTTGGCGAGTGACAGCAGCGCGAGGTCCCCGTCCTTGAGACCCGGCACCTTGAGCACGGCGGTGAACCCGATGACGAGGACCATGACCAGGACGATCTGGTACGCGGGTGTGATCACGGCATTGCGGCGCAGCGCCTTGGCACTACGGGCCGCCAGGATGCCGGGCATCATGTGCGGCCACGTACAGATGCCGAGGGCGAACAGCAGGCTGGTGGAGATGTACCACCACACGCTGTACCCGTGGTCGGGGAGTGTCAGGAAGTGCGGGTGGGCGGCGGACAGCGCGTGGAACATGTCGCCGAGCCCGCCGTAGTAGTGGATCGGCAGATAAAGACCGAGCCCCACGACGAGGACGAGCATCAACGTGTCCTTGATGATGGCGTTCCAAGCGGTGCCGCGCAGCCCGGACACCGTGACGTACACGGCGATGACGGCGACCCCGATCCACACGGCGGCGCCCTGCGAGATCCGCCCGTACGAGCACTCGTGGACGATGATGCCGAGCCCCTTGAGCTGCAGCACCAGATACGGCACGAGGGACACCACGCCGACGACGGCGGTGAGCACACCGAACCCCTTCGAGCGGTACTTGTGCGCGTACAGGTCCGGGGCGGTGAGCAGCTTGTGGCGGCGGGCGTACGCCCAGATCGGCGGGGCCAGCCAGTAGAAGACGACGTAGCAGATCGACGAGAACATGTAGATCATCGGCCCGCCCATCGAGTAGGCGCCGCCACTGCCACCGAGGAAGGTGTACGTGGTGAAGTTCTCGCCGGCGGCGAGGAGGAACACGAGCAGACTGCCGAGCCCGCGACCGCCGACGGACCACTGTTCGAGGTCCATGGTGCGACCGCGCCGGGCGAGCAGTCCGAGGACGAGTACGAGGACGAATGCGCTGCCGAGGATGGCGAGGGCGGTGTTCATCGGGCGACTCCTTCGGAGGCTGCCTCATCGGCGAACTCGCCGCGCTCGTCGGACGGTTCACCTGGTTCGTCGGGTTCGCGGTTCGCGGGGTCGAGGAAGTAGACGACCGTCATGACGACGGTGGTGAGCACCACCCACAGGGCGGCCCAGAACACCACCATCGGCAGGCCCAGGACGTAGGGCCGCTCGGTATTGACGACGATCAACGACCCGGCGACCGGGACGGCGCTGAGCAGATAGAGGATCCAGCGGCGTGACACGAAACGTGCTCCCTCCGGGCGGACGGGCCATGGGCAGGGCCCCGTCCGGAAGGCCTGGTCCTCAGGTCAACGGGCGGGCGCGCGGGGAATGCTTGCCCGGTGAACGGATCTTGGCAATGGCGGATTCTCACGGTGCAGGAACGTGTCGTTCTTCGGCGTGGTGGTCAACCTTGGTCGACCTTCGGCGTGGTGGCCGAGTTGGGTGCGGTGGCCGAGTTCGGCAGGAGCAGCCGGAAGGTGCAGCCCGCGCCCGGGTGGTTGTCCAGTTCGAGGCGTCCGCCGTGTGCGGCCGCGATGGCGGAGGCGATGGCCAGGCCGAGGCCGGAGCCCGGTTCGGGTGCGGCCTCGGGGTCCGGATCCGCCGGTTCGTCGCACGATGTGGGCGGGGTGGCCCGGTAGAAGCGGTCGAAGACGTGGGGCGCCTCTGCGGGTTCGATGCCCGGGCCGCTGTCCGCGACCTCGACGACAGACACGGGTGTGCCGGGTGGCAGTGTCACCCCGCTGCCCGGCCCCTGCTCGGCCGGGGTGCGAGCGGCGCCCACGCGGACGCGGATGCGGGTGTCGGCGGGGGTGTGCGCGCAGGCGTTGGAGAGCAGGTTGCCCAGGACCTGGGCGAGTTGGTGGGGGTCGCCGGGGGCCTCGACGATGTCGAGGTCGTGTTCAGGATCGGGGCCGTCGGGGTCGGGGTTGGGGTCAGGGGTGGAGCCGACACCGCAGTCGCCTGTGCGGCCGCCGAGGGGTTCCAGGGTGATGGCTCGGCGGGGGTGGCGTATCGCGGTGGTGGCGATGGCGTCGGCCGCCAGGGAGAGGAGGTCGACGGGTTCGCGGTGCGTGGTGGGCGGGTGGGTGTCGCCGCCCTCACCGAGCTTGGCGAGGAGGAACAGGTCGTCGACGAGGCGGCTCATCCGGTCGGCGTTGTGGGCGATCAGGGTGTGTGCCTCGTGACGGCGCCGGTCCGCCATGTCGGGTGCGTCGAGGAGGAGTTCGGCGAATCCCTGGACGGCCGTGAGCGGGGTGCGCAGTTCGTGCCCCGCGTCCGCGAGGAAGCGGCGTAGCTGCTGTTCCGAGGCCTCTGTGCGGTGCAGCGCCGTGCGCAGTCGGTCGAGCATGGTGTTGAGGGCCAGGCCGAGGCGGCCGACCTCGGTGTCCGGGTCCGTTCCGGGGACGTTGAGTTCGAGGGCGCCCTCGGTGATGTGCTGGGCGGTGTGCTCGACGCGGGTGAGCGGGCGAAGTCCCAGGCGGACGGCGCCGTTGCCGAGGACGACCACCCCGACCGCGACGGCGACACCGAGGCCGAGGCTGACCCACAGGAGTTTGGTGGTGGCGCCGTCCACGGTGTCCAGGGGCAGGGTGACGACGGCGCGCATGTGGTCGGGCCCGGAGTAGGAGATCGCTCGCCAGTCGGACCCCGCGCCGTCCTCGGCCGGGACCGTGCTCGGCTGCCGGGCGGTCAGGTGCAAGTCGGCGGCGCGCTGCGGGAGTTGTGGGCCCGGTGCGTCGCTGCTGCCCAGGGAGTCGCCGAGCAGCCGGCCGTTCTCGTCGTAGAAGTGGACGCGGTAGTCGGAGGGCAGCGTGTTGTCGGACCTCGGCGGTCCTCGCAGTGTGCCGTCGGTCTTGATGTCTTCGTAGACCCGGCCCGGGGGACGGAAGTGGAAGAGCTGGTTGTCCACCTGGTCGGTGAGCCAGCCGCGCAGCACGGTCAGGGCGGCCAGCTGGCACAGCAGGACGGCGCTGGTGGCCAGCAGGCCCGCAATCAGCACGAGACGGCTGCGCAGGGAACGCGGCAACCGGAGCCGTAGCCGCAGCCGTTTACGCAGGCGTCGTAGGCGCGGGCGCGTCACCGTGTCACCGCGTCGGACTCGCCACGCGGCAGCCGCAGGCAGTAGCCGACGCCGCGCACGGTGTGTATCAGCGCGGGACCGTCCTGGTCGATCTTGCGGCGCAGGTTCTTGACGTAGGTGTCGACGATCCGGGTGTCACCGGAGAAGTCGTAGCGCCACACCTGCTGGAGGATCTCGGCCTTCTCCATGACGCGTTCGGGATGGGACAACAGGCAGGCCAGGAGCCGGAATTCGGTGGGTGACAGTTTCAGCAGGCGGCCCGCGCGACGCACTTCGTGGGTGTCCTCGTCCAAGGTGAGGTCGGTGTACCGCAAAGGTGGCCGGGCACCGGTGGCGGAGGCGGAGATCCCCGTGCGGCGCAGGATGGCGCGGATGCGCAGCAGCACCTCCTGGACGTGGAACGGCTTGGTGACATAGTCGTCGCCGCCCGAGCTCAGGCCGATGATGCGGTCCTCGACCCCGGTCCGTGCGGTGAGGAACAGCACGGGTGTGTAGACGCCCTGGGCGCGCAGGGCTCGGGTGACCTCGAAGCCGTCGGTGTCGGGCAGCATCACGTCGAGGACGATCAGGTCGGGCCGGCGGCTGCCCGCCTCGAACATGGCCTCCTGCCCGCCGGCCGCGCTCGCCACGGCGTAGCCGGCCGCGCTGAGCGCGGAGGTGAGCAGGGTACGGATGCTGGCGTCGTCCTCCACGACCAGGACGGTGTGTGCGGCGTTGGATGTGCGCGCGGGTGGCTGCTGCTGGATGTTCATGCTCCGACACCTCGGGATACGGACAGGTGGAGCCGCCGGGGCGGGTCCTGGTCGTGCGGCGCGATGCTAGGCAGGGTTCCTGTGCGTGATGGGCACATATAGGGACGTGGCCGAATATCTCCGGCATCCCGGGCCGCTTGCTCCGCGCAGCGACGGCCCGGGGTGCCGGAGACCTTCTCAGCCGATCAGCCGGTAGGCCGGTCAGCCGGTCACCTTCTTGTCCTTGGCCAGCGCCGCGCGCCGGTCGGTGACGGTCTTCTGGAGCTTGGTGACGGCGGTGTCGAACTCCTTGGAGTCGGCGCCCGCCTTGCGGGCCTGGTCCGCGATCTCCTGGAGGGTCTTCGTCGCCGTACCCGAGCCGTAGAACTTCTGGTACAGCTCGCTATACGCCTTCTGGTAGACACCGTCGAACGCGTCGGAGTCGAGGAACTTGGACTTCAGGACGTGCTGCATGCGCCCGCCCATGCCACCCATTCCACCCTTGGCGTCCGCGTCCGAGCCCCCGCCACCTTGCTTTCCTGGCGCTGCGCCGCCGGGCGCGCCTTCCGGCATCCCCTCGGGCATGCCGCCGCCCATGCCGACCGAGTCGTCGGGACCGGTGGTGGCGTCGCCGCTGAAGGTCAGGTTGTAGTCCCAGCCCAGGACGGAGAACTTCTTGGTGTCCAGGTCGTACGAGAGCAGGTAGTTCTTGCCCGGGCCCGCCATGTCGTCGAAGTTCAGCAGCAGGTTCTGCGAGGCGACGTACTTGGCGAACGAGTCGACGTCGACGTAGGTGTCGAGGTCGCGCGCGAACTCCTTGTCCGAGGCCTTGCCGGCCCACTTGATCAGCTTCATGACCGGTTCGAGGTCCTGGCTGCCCTTCTTGTTGAGCTGCTTGAAGGACGTCTCGTAGTCGCTGGGGTCGTCGCCCTTGTACTCGAAGCTGCCGCTCGCCCGGGCCTTGTAGAGCACGGCGTTGCCGCCGGACACGTCGTCGGCGTAGTCGGTGTCGGGGGCCTCGACCATGAGGCGGGCGGCGGTGGGCCGGTTGTTCACCTTCAGCTTGGTGAACGCGTACCGCTCGGCCTTCTGGCCGCTCTCGTCGGTCAGGGACAGCGACAGTGCCTCGTTGGCCGGGACCTGGCCGTCGCTGCCGGGGCGCAGCGAAATCTCCCGCTCGCCCTGGTAGGCGCGGCCCTCGACGTACTCGTCGACCTTGACGAGCCAGGGCAGTTCCTCGGGCTTCTTGGCGGACAGATTGAACTGCATCATGCCGCCCATTCCGCCCTTGCCTCCGGCCTTCTGACCTTGGCCACCGGCCGGAGCTCCCTGCCCGCCCTGAGGCATGTCCCGGCCGCCACCGGGCATGCCCTTGGCGCCGCGCAGGGACGACAGGGTGGAGTTCCCCTTCAGACGGATCCCGACGTCGTTGAGGTAGACACCGTCGATCGTGAGGTCGGCCTCGATGTAGTCCTTGGTGCCGTCGTCCTTGAACTCCTTCATCATCTTGTCGAAGTCGGTCTGCTGGTAAGCGAGTTGGATCGAGTGCGACACCGAGGTGTCGTACAGGTCCACCGTCCCCTGGACGTTGTCGGTGATGGCGTCCGCCTCGACGCGCGAGGACGAGGTCACGTACGGGGAGATCCGCGCGTCACCCAGGAAACAGACCATCGCGGCGAGCCCGACACCCAGCGCCGTGACCGGCTTCCAGTGGTGGCGCAGTCGCACGGGCAGCCGGTCCCGCAGCCGCCGCCCCGCCCTGGCGGAGGGCATCACAGGTCCGTCGTGTCGTAACCGGTCAGCACGGTGACCCGCTGGCCGGAGGTGCGTTCCTGCAGCGCGCCGACCAGGTCGCTGGGCTCGGCGCCCTTCTTCAGACGCACGGTGTAGAAGATCTCGTTCAGCGCGCCACCGCGGATGGTCTCGGTGCTGACCAGCTCGAACTCGCTGGTGTACTTGATGAGCACGTCACGCAGCTGCGGGGTGTAGTCCTCGCCTGCCGGGACCTGGACCTTGACGACCTGGCGCTGCACGTTGAGGGCGAACCAGTTGAACTTGTGCATCACGAGGATGACGGCGCAGATCACGACGGCGCCGACCGCGGCCAGCGTGTAGAAGCGGGCACCGCAGGCCATGCCGATGGCCATGGCCAGGAAGATGAAGCCGACGTCCCTGGTCTCCTTGACCGCGTTGCGGAAGCGGACCACGGACAGGGCGCCGACCAGCGAGAAGGCCCGCGCCAGGTTCGAGCCGACGACCAGCATGATGAGCGCGACGATCATGCCGACGATGACCAGCGTCTGCACGTACGACTGGCTGTAGGACACGTTCCGGTGCGTGTACCGGTACGTGTAACCGATCACCGTGGACAGGATGAACGACAGCGCCATCGCCGCCACGACATCGGCCACGCTGAACGTGCCGCTGAGTTCCTGCAGATCGAAATTCACTGTGCTCCTACCTTCAACGACGCATCGTGCTGCGCCGGCCGCTGCTCGAGCGGCAGTTCTTCAGAGGGGGTTGGAGGCGGGCAGTCCGCCTCGTTGACGTGGAAGACCGACCGCGGGGCGAGCCCGAACGCCTCGATGGACTGCACGTACTTGGAGATCCGTACGAGGTTGAGGTTGCGCCGCGCGGCCAGGTCGGTGATCCAGGTCGGTGTGCGCTCGTTCACCTTGATCTCCATGACCGACAGGTGCGGCGGGATCGTGAACCGGTTCTCGGGCGTGGGGGTGCCGAAGTGGAAGTCCCGGTCCCGGCCGCGGATGCGCCGGTCGAAGGTGACACGGAGGCCGGTGTCCGCCTCCCGCCCGACCAGCGCCTCGCGCTGGTAGCCGGTGATGGCGGTGGGCCGCAGGTTCGCCTCGACGACGAGGGCGAGGACCTCCTGGATGAAGGCGCTCTCCTTCGGCGAGTGCTCCGGCATCTCACGGTCGTCGCACAACTGCCGTGCCACGCCGTAGGGGAGCATGATGCGCCGCTTCTGCGTGACCCGGTTGACGCGCTGCTTGATCTCCACGCAGACCATCGAGTCGTCGGTGACACCGTCGAGGTTCCCGTAGTGCCGGATGCGCAGCTTGCGCCGGAACTTGAGGCCCTCGATCTTCTCCCAGTAGAACCGGAGTTGGGGGCTGTCGTAGTACAGGCTCCAGACCCCGTACCCGCCGACCGGGCTGTGCGGATCGGTGTCCATCCGCTCGGCCAACTCGTCGCGGATCTCGGCCGCTTGGTCGACGGGGACCAGGTACTTCAGCTCGAACCGGTTGAACGCGTGCAGCCGACTGGCCACATGCAGTGGCTCCTCGCTCTCCTGCTCGCCGGCTGCCTTCGACAGGAACACCATGCGTCTCCTTGCTCATACGTTGCGGACCGACCGGCCAGGCACACGCAACCAACGGCACATGAGGGGCCCATGAGAATCTCGGGTGTATTTCAGGAGTCTTCAGGGCTACGGCAACATGAACGGGAGACCGCCCGGAAGCCGTGACAGGCTGGCGCCATGCGCAGGATCTTGGGTTACGCAACGGCACTGCCGGTCTCCGTCCTGCTCCTTGCAGGAGCGGGAGCAGGGGCAGGTGTGGGCGCGGGCGCGGCGTCCGCCTCGGTCCCGGGTGACGACGGATTCACCATCAAGGACCCGCGGATCACCGAGTCGAGCGGCCTCGCGGCCTCCCGGGCACACCCGGGCATCTACTGGACGCACAACGACGGCGACGACGGCACGTACCTGTACGCGGTCGACGGCAGGACCGGCGAGACGGTCGCCAGGATCACGTACACCGGCGTCGGCAAGCCGCATGACGTCGAGGCCGTCTCGGTCGGACCGGACGGCCACCTCTACGTCGGCGCCATCGGCGACAACGACGAGGACGAGGACCACGTCTGGATCTACCGCCTCAAGGAGCCGTCGGACCTCTCCGACCGGACGGTGGCGGCCACCGAGTACCACGTGGCGTACGAGGACGGGGCGCACAACGCCGAGTCACTCGCCGTGCACCCGGGGACCGGGCGCATCTACGTCATCACGAAGGACAAGGACGGCGGCGCGCTGTACGAGGCGCCCGAAGAGCCGAGCCCCGACGGCGACAACACCCTCGGCAAGGTCGCCGACATCGACCTGTGGGTGACGGACGCGGCCTTCTCCCCCGACGGCACCCGGCTGGCCGTCCGCGGCGACGACGGCATCATGTACACCTGGAAGAATGGGAAGCCGTCGCACCCGCGGGCCCTGGACGTGCCGAAGCAGAAACAGGGCGAGGCGATCACGTTCACGACGGACGGCAGGACACTGCTGTACGGGAGCGAGGGCAGGAACAGTGGCGTGGTGGCACGGCCGGCGAAGGCGGGCGCGGCGATCGTCGATGAGGCCGACGGCCTCAGCGGGATGCGGGTCACCGGCGTCGTGATCGGTGTCGCCGCCGGCGTGGCCCTGCTGCTCGGGGGCGGCCGCATGGTGTGGCTGCGCAAGAGGTCCAACGGCCGCCGGGGCAGCGCACTTTGACGCGCCGTCGGGATCGAGCGGGGCCCGGCGCGGCATTACTCCGCGCCGGGCCCCGACCTTCTTCCAATCGTCCTGGACGGCTACTTCACGGCCGCCGCCCGGACGAGCTCCTGCGAAACCGAGCCACCCTTGTCGTCCTTCGCCGTCGCCCGCAGCGACAGTGAGGTGGCATCGCGCGGCACGTTCAGCGTGCCCTTCCAGGAAGCGCCGCTGCCGGTGAGTGAAACGGACTTCCACGTCTTGCCGTCGTCGTACGACACCTTCAGGGTGCCGCCGCCGATGGTGCCCGTGCCGGCCGCGTCCTTGACGTACTCGGCGGACAGGCCGATGGGCAGGCGCTTGCCCGAACGGACCTTTCCGGCAAGGTCCGTGTAGATGTCGTAGTTGAGGTTGATCAGCGGCAGGAACGTGTACGCGTCGTCCGGCGTGGTGCCCGAGCGGAACGTCCACTCGCTGTGCGAGGTGCTGCGGATGCCCCACACGGCCGGGTCGAGTTCCGTGTCGGTGACCAGCTTGAACGGCTGCTCGGAACCGTCGTTGACACTGAACTGGGCGGTGCTGCCCGTGCGTCGGCCCGCGCTCTCACCGTTCACGAAGGCCTCGGTGGACTGCGTCATGCCGGCTTCCGGGCTGTACGGGTCGCCGAAGCCGGTGTGGTCAGGGCCCGAGTCGCCCCAGCCGGGGATGTTGAAGCGCAGCATGTCACCGTTCCGCTGCTGGCCCCAACCGAGACCGCTGCCACCGTAGGGGTGCCAGACGGGCTTGAACCAGTTCAACTCGGTGTGCCTGCCCGGCCGGTAGGACACCAGGCCGCTGCGCTCCTCCAGGGGACCGAGGTTCACGGACTCGTGCCACTTCTGGCCCGGCTCGACCGACACGTAGTCGGTGCGGTGCCCCGGGAAGTCGTACCGCTCCTGGAACCCGCCCGCGACCGCGAAGGACGGGTCGACCGAGTGGCGGAACTCGCTGCCCGCGGTCTTCTTCGCACCGTAGAAGGTGGTGTCGACGGTGGCGAGGTCCTTGGAGCCCGGCGCGAAGAGCAGGCTCCGGTCCGGGATCGCGCCCTTGTAGCCCTTCGACAGGTCGTAGGAGTACGTGGAGTTGGCGACGCCCGTCATCCTGATGCGCTCACCGTGCTTCTGCTTGGTGAGCAGCCGCGCGAAGTCGGCGTTGGTGACACTCGCGATCTGCAGCGGCCGGTCCGTGTTGTCGTCGTTGTAGAAGAGGGTGTTCAGCCGGCCGGGGTTGTCGTCCGTGAGGAACAGCGCCTTGGCTCCCGCGTCCTGGGCGGCCTGCGCGATCTGCGCCGGGGTGCGGGTGCCGTCGATGTGCACGAGGACGCCCTTGCCGGTCACGTTCTTGCCCGTGTAGTCCGCGGGGGCACCGGCACCCGCGTTCACCAGCGTGAGCCTGCTGTCACCCTCGACGAGCGTGGAGCCGGGCTGCTCCCACACCTCGTCGACGCCGTCAACGGTGACGCGCGGCTGGGCCTCGCGCCAGGTGGTGCGATACGCGTAACTGCCGTCGCTCACCGGGCGGGTGGGCAGTGCGTACAGCGTGTCGTACTTGATGGGCAGCAGCACCATGCCGAACACGTCGGTGCCGCCCGCCTTGCGGTCGTACTGCACGAGTGTCTGGTGCGGGTCGGTGTCCTTCGGGACACGTGTGTCGACCTCACGCAGCTTGGTGCCGTCAAGCGTGATCTCGCGGTCTCCGTCGACCTTCACCTCGGGGTCGGACAGATAGGCCGCGCCGAGGGAGTCCTTGCCGTGGGCTCCGCGGACGTCAAGGAACGAGTCCAGATAGTACGTCCCCGGCTGGAGCCGCAGCTTGACCGTGCCGGACTCATCGACCGTGGCCGGCTGCGGCAGTGTGTCCTTGGCGAGCCGCTGGTACATGATGTCGGCCGCGGCCGGCTTGCCGTCCCGGTCCTTCACGTGGACGGTGAGCGTGTACCGCTCCTCTTCCTTGACCAGCCCGAAGGCGGTGTGCGCGACGGCCACGCCACCCGAACTGGCCACGATCCGACCACTGTTGGTGCCGACGGCGGCCTTCGAGCCGTCGCCGGTGACGGTGGTGGAGGCGGCGCCGTGCGCGGGCACGGTCAGCTTTGAGTCGGCGAGCGTCGCAACGCCGTCGGGATCCCCTTGTACCGCGAGCTCCAACTCCACCGCACGGTCTGAGGAGTTGGAGTAGGTGAGGGTCTTGGTGACCGGCTTGTTGCTGTCGTACGGCCAGCGGTAGGAACCGAGGTCGGCGCTGCCCGTCGCGGTGACCTTCGCGGCGATCGCGTCGGGGACGGAGACCCGGCCGGAGCCGATGGCGTACGCGGAGTCGGAGAGCTGCTTCGACGACGACATCAGCGCGTTCTTGAGCTGCGCGGCCGTCCAGTCGGGGTGGGCCTGCGCGAGGAGGGCGGCGACACCGGCGACGTGCGGTGTCGCCATCGACGTACCGCTCATGGTGGTGTAGCTGCCGGAGCCGTCCACCAGCGAGGAGCGGGCCGCGAGGATGTCCACGCCGGGGGCCGAGAGGTCGGGCTTGAGGGCGTCGTCGCCGAGGCGCGGGCCCTGGCTGGAGAACGAGGCCCGCTCGTCGTCCGCGTCGACCGCGCCGATGGTGCCGGGGCTGTAGGCGTTGCCCGCGGCGATGACGAAGAGCGTGCCGGTGTCGGTGGTGAGGGAGTTGACGGCCTGGGCCATCGGGTCGGTGCCGTCGCTGCCGGTGTCGGAGCCGAGGCTCATGGAGACGACCTTGGCCTTGATGTCCTTGGCGGCCCACTCCATACCGGCGATGATCTCGGACTCGGTGCCATAGCCCTCGTCGCTGAGCACCTTGCCGACGGCGAGCGTGGCATCGGGCGCGACGCCCTTCTCCTTGCCGTCGGACGCGGCGCCGGATCCACCGACGGTCGACGTGACATGCGTGCCATGCCCCGCCCGGTCGGCGACCTCCTGCCCCTCGATGAAGGACTTCGACTCGCTCACGCGGGAGGCGAGGTCGGGGTGCGTGGTGTCGTACCCGGTGTCCAGGACGGCGACCTTCACCCCCTTGCCGGTGAGCCCCGCCTCCCACGCCTTCGGGGTGCCGATCTGGGCGTTGGACTCCTCCATGTCGCCCTCGACGAGGCCGTCGAGCCACACCTTGCCGATGCCGTCGGTGTAACTTCCCTTGCTGGTCAGGTCGTTCCAGAAGGTGCGCCCCTTGTCGGCGTCGAGGGCCGCGCCGCCGATGCTGCCGAGTTTGCGGGTGCGGTCGGCGCCCTTGGGCGTGGCGGCGGTGCCGCGCGCGCTCTTGCCGCCGTAGGTGACGATCAGCGGGGTGGCGTCGGCCTTGGTGTCCGCGAGGCCCTGCTCGATGAGGCCGCTCACGTCGAACAGCCGGGTGTCGAGCTTCCCCGAGGCGAGGTAGGGGGCGGCCTCGTCCGGCACGACACGTATCTTGCCGTCGGTGACCTGCGTACGGACGAGGCCGGTGGCTCCCTGGGGCCTCTTGACATCGACGGTCCGCTGCCCGCCGCCGATGTCCGTCACGGTCACCTTGTCCCCGGTCACCAGCGTCACGGTGTGAGCGGCGCGGGCGGCCTTCGTGGACTGGGGTCTCACGTGGTCCGGCTCGGCGTGCGCACCGACGGCGGGCAGCAGCGCGAACGCCAACCCGGCCGACAGCAGGGCCGCGCCGCGTCGCGCGGTACCTCTTGCCATAGTTGCCTCTTCTCCTGGAACCATCGGGTGCGGGGTGCGCTCCGAGAGCTGGGAAGAGTGTCAACTACTGTGCGTCGTGCGGTACTTGCTTTACGGTGGCGGGTTGGCGCCACGGCGCCTATCCGCCACTCGGCTCACCGTGTCCGTTCAGGCCGTTCAGTTCTGCTTGACCGGCGGGCAGTAGCCCGTCTCCTCGCCGATGGAGTTGATCTCCGCGTTGGGGCGCGAGTCACCGGCATAGTTGATCTGGTCCGTGCACTTCGTGTCGGGGTCCTTCGGCGTACCCGACGGCTTGTCGGACTTCTGGGGCTCGGGGCACGTACCCGTGTCCGCGCCGATGGAGTTGATCTCGGCATTGGAGCGCGGGTCACCCGCGTAGTTGATCTGGTCCGTGCACTTCGCGTCGGACTTGGCGGCGGGAGCCCCCGACGACTGGCCCTGCGTCGCATCGGGCTGCGGGGTGCTCGCGGTCTCCGCCGAACTGCTCACGGAGGAAGACGCACTGGAAGATGCGCTGGAAGACGCACTGGAGGGCGCGCTGGAGGAGGAGTTGTCGGCGCCGCCGCTGCCGTTGCAGGCCGTCAGCGACAGTCCGAGGGCCACTGCGGTCAGCGTCAGTGCCGAGATCTTCCGAGTGCGCATTCTTGTGTCCTCCGCGTGGGGCCGTCGCTCCTGGTGAGCGACGGGCGAGTGAACGGGGCGGGTGTTCGCCCGTGTTGCTTTCTATCCCCTCAGACAGCGGTGCGGTTGCCCCAGTTGCTTCATGATCGTGTTCAGGACACGTTCGTGACATGACAGTCGTCACTTGGTGAACTCCGCTCCCGGGTCACCGGCCTCCGGCTGGCTTCCGCCGCAGGGCTAGCCTTGTTCCTCGCCCCCCCCCTGGACGGGGAGGTCGACATGGCGCAGGTCACAGGAACTCCACCGGGACCGCGGAGAGACAGTCGGTGTGAGGGACTCAGAAAACGATCTGCGCAGACGCGTACGGGCCGGTGAGCGCGACGCGTTCGCCGAGATGTACGAGCAGTGGGCCGCCGCCGTGCACCAGCACGCGCTGTGGCTCACCGGCGACCGGACGAGCGCCGAGGACATCATGTCGGAGACGTTCCTGACCGCCTGGCGGGTACGGGAACGGCTGCACGAGGAGGGGGGATCACTGCGCCCCTGGCTCCTGGGCATCGCCACCCACAAGGCGGAGAACGCCCGTCGGGGCCTGCGCCGCCGCGTCGCGTTCCTGGCCCGGCAGCGGCGGACACCCGTGGTCGAGGACTTCGCTCCCGAGGTCGCGGGGCGCGTCGACGATGCCCGGCGCCTGGCCGCCGTACACGTCGCACTCGACCGACTCCGGCGCCCGGAGCGGGAAGTGCTCACGCTGTGCGTGTGGTCCGGCCTCGACTACAAGCAGGCCGCGGAGGCGCTCGACATCCCCGTCGGCACCGTGCGCTCCCGGCTTTCGCGGGCCCGCGCCAAGCTCGCCCGGTTCACGGACGAGGCGCAGGAAAATCCGGAACCGCGCGCGGACCGCGGAGAGATGAAGGGTGAAGCCGCACTCGCGGCCCTGCCCGTGCGGGAGGAGACGGCATGACCCCCAACAAGGACGTACGAGCGGACCGGCGCACCGCCGGCGACACACGCGCAGACGCACGTGCCGACGCCGACGTCGCGGAGATCGCCCGGCTGCTGCCGGCCCCGGACCGTCACCCCCTCCCCCATGCGCAGCACCTTCACCACAAGGAACAGCTGATGCAGCACATCGACCGCGAACTCGACCGCACGGACACCCCCGCCCAGCCTGCCCGTACCGCCTTCTCCGCCCGACGCCTGCTGCGCCCCGCCATCCTGCTACCGGTGACGGCGCTCGCCCTCGCCGGAATCCTCACCACGAGCATCGTCCTCACCACGGGCGACGACACCACGACGACCACCACGGCGAACAGGGACGTACGCCCCGCGGCCGCGCTCCTCGACCAGATCTCCGACGCCGCGGGGAAGAACGAGGAACTCACCGTCCGCGACGACCAGTTCGCCTACACCCGACAGAAGGACCAGGGTGCGGACCTGACCAGTGGCAAGGCGGTGATGGAGCCGCTGAAGGAGTCCGAGAGCTGGGTCGCCCAGGACCCCGGGCCGCTGCGCAAGCTCGGGATCGTCAAGGAGGACGGCGAGACCCTGCCCATCAATGCCCAACTGGGCGACACCGAGGGCACACCGGAAGGCTTCGGCCGCCCCACCTACCACTGGCTGGCGTCCCTGCCCACCGACCCCGACAAGCTGCTGCACTTCCTGTACGCCAAGACACCCGAGTCCGACGACCAGGAACGCGACCAGGCGGTGTTCGAACGCATCGGAGGCCTTCTCGGCGGGGTGACTCCACCGAAGGCCGCCGCCGCTCTCTACCGGGCCGCCGCCAAGATCCCCGGCGTCACCAAGGCCCCCGCCGCCCACGACGCCATCGGCCGGCACGGCGTCGGCATCGCCCGCGAGGACACCACGTTCCACACCCGCACCGAGTGGGTCTTCGACCGCCAGGACCTCACGTTCCTGGGTTCGCGCAGCTACCTCGTCAAGGACACCCAGTACGGGAAGAAGGGCACGCTCATGTCGAGCGAGGCCATCCTGGACTTCGCGGTCGTCGACAAGGCGGGACAGGAGCCGTCCAGGGCGCGGGAGAGCTGAGGTCTCCGAACCTGAGACCCCCAACCTCTGACGGCCCCCAGACCTCTGAGGGCTCCCGAGCCGGCGCGTCAGGCGAGACCCCGCCAGGTCTCCAAGAGCCTCAGCATCGCCTCGGTGGCGCTCGTGATGTTGGAGACGGAACAGGTCTCGTCCGTGACGTGGGCCTGGTCCGGGTCGCCCGGCCCGTACAGGATCACCACCGGTGAGCTCAGTTTGTCCGTGAGGACCGACGCATCGGTGAAGTACGTGGCGTATTGAGGGCCCCGATCCGTCCCGGTCGTCTCGGCCGTGTCGGTCGGGTGCAGGGCGGCCGTCAGGGTCTTCACCAGGCCGTCGCCCGGGTCGGTGGCGATGCTCGGGAGGTCGAGGACCGCGTCGATGTCCGTGTCCGGGCCCGCCAGTTGGCGGATCGCCGAGACCGCATCACCGGAGGCGAAGCCCGGGACCGTCCTGATGTCCAGCATCAACTCGGCGTGATCGGGCACGAGGTTGGGCTGGACACCGGCGTGGAATGTGCCGACGTTGACGGTGGCCGCGCCGTGCGTCTCGCTGCTGGGCCAGCCGTCGTGGTCATAGATGCGGGTGGCCGCGCCGGCGAGGGCCGCGAGGGCGTTGACGCCGAGTTCGGGCCGCGAGCCGTGGGCGCTGCGGCCGTGCGCGGTCAGGCGCAGCCACAGCGCTCCCTTGTGGCCCAGGACGACCTGGTTTCCGGTGGGTTCGGCGACGAGCACGACGGGGCTGGGTGCCAGGTCGTCGAGTTGGGCCGCGCCGTCGCAGCCGGTCTCCTCACCGAAGGTGAGCACCACTTGCACGTTCGCGTCCGCGTGCCGGGCGGAGTGCTCGATGGCGGCGGCGAGGATGCAGGCGACACCGGCCTTCATGTCGCTGCTGCCGCGCCCGAGCAGCCGGTCGTCGCGGATGTCTCCGCTCAGCGGGTCGAAGGACCAGCCCGAGGCGTCGGCGGGGACGGTGTCGAGGTGACCGGTCAGGGTGATGGGGGTGCCGGTTCCCGTGCGGGCCACGAGATTGGCCCGCTCCGGTTCCTCCTCCCCCTCCTCGATGCGGACCGTGAAGCCCGCCTCGCGCAGGAGTGGGGCGAGGAGTTGCGCGGCGGGCTTCTCGTTTCCCGCGCGGGTGTCCAGCCTGACGAGCTGTTGGGTGAGGGCCACGGGGTCGAGCACGCGGTTTCTCCTGTCAGGTTCGGGGCGGTACGGCCGATCCCCGGATGACGAGGTGCAGCGGGAGGACCTGCTGCACTCGTTCACTGTCGGGCTTGTCGATGCGCGCTTGGACGACTTCCAGCGCGGTCCGTGCCAGCTCCGCGACGGGCTGCTGCACGGTGGTGAGTTTGGGGCGGAGCCATTCGCCGACGCGGATCCCGTCGCAGCCGACCACGGAGAGGTCCTCGGGGATGCGCAGGCCGTGGAGTTCGGCGCTGGCGAGCATGCCGACCGCGACGATGTCACTGCCGACGAAGACCGCGGTCGGCGACTGGTCGGCACGGGCGAGGTAGGGGAACGTACTGGCCCCGAAGCGTTCGGTGTACGGGCCGTGCAGGACGAGGTCGTCACTGACGCTCAGTCCGGCGTGCTCCATGGCGTCCCGGTAGCCGCGGTACCGGTCGCGGCTGGTGGACAGCTCCGGGGGCCCGGCGACGTGGGCGATGTGCCGGTGGCCCAGCTGGGCGAGGTAGGCCGTCGCCTGGTAGGCGCCGCTGTAGTTGTCGACGGAGATGGCGTCGGCCTGGGAACTGCCCGCGATCTCCTCGTCGAGGACGACCACCGGCAGCCCCGCGTCGATCGCGGCGATCAGCCGGGGATTACTGCGGTGGATGCCGACGTAGATCATCCCGTCGATCGCGTCGGACTTGGCCACGAGGTCGCTGACGCTCGCCTCGCGCCGCGCCTGCTGACCGGTGACACCGACGACCAGTTCCACGTCACTGGCGGCCGCCCTGTCGGCGATCTCCTCGGCGAGCTCGGCGAAGAACGGGTTGAGCAGGTCCGGTACGACGAGCGCGATGACCGGGTTCCGCCGGGGGCTCGGGGCCTCGGACGAGGCTGCGGGCACCTCGTAGCGGAGCTCGCGGACGGCGGAGTCGATTCTGGCGGCCGTCTCGGGATTCACCTTCAGCTGGCCGCGCAGATAGCGCGACGCCGTGGATACCGACACTTGCGCATGTTGCGCAACGCTCGTCAAAGTCACCCGGGTTTCCTCTCTGCACGTCCCGCCAGTCTATCCACAACTCCCTGCCGCTACCCCATTGACTTCACGAAAACCCGTCCCTAGCGTTGCGCAACAACAAGCACAACATTGCGCAAAGCAAGGAGCCCTCATGGCGCGCGTTCTCATCGCCGGCGAGTCCTGGATCAACGCCTCGACCGATTTCAAGGGCTACGACGCCTTCCCGCACGCTCAGTACGAGACGGGCGCGACCGCCCTCATCGAGGCCCTTGAGGCCGAGGGGCACACGGTCACCCACCTGCCCTCCCACGCCGTGGCCACCGACTTTCCCGAGGCCCTGGAGAAGCTCGCCGCCTACGACGTCGTGATCCTGTCCGACATCGGGGCGAACTCGCTGCTGCTGCCTCCGCAGGTCTTCGCCCAGGGCCGGCCCTTCCCCAACCGCCTCAAGCTGCTCGCCGAGTGGGTCGGCAAGGGCGGCGGCCTGGCCATGGCCGGTGGCTACCTCAGCTTCCAGGGCTTCCAGGGCAAGGCCAACTTCCACGGCACCGCCGTCGAGGAGGTCCTGCCGGTCGAGATCTACCCCTACGACGACCGGGTCGAGTGCCCGGAAGGTGTCAACGGCGAGCTCACCGACGCCGACCACGAGGTCACCGCAGGACTCGACGCCCAGTGGCCGATCCTGCTCGGCTACCAGCGCCTCGTCGCCCGGCCCGACGCCACCGTGCTCGCCACCGTCGAATCGCGTCCGCTGCTCGCCGTACGCACCGTCGGCGCCGGCCGCACCCTGGCGTTCGCCTCGGACATCTCGCCGCACTGGGCCCCGACCGAGTTCCTCGAGTGGAAGGGCTACCAGCGGCTGTTCCACCAGGCCGTGGCATGGCTCGCCGCCTCCGCGGAGTGAGCCGTGACGCACACCTCACCGATCACGGTCGACGCCCCTCCCGAACCGGACCTAACGTGCAGTTTCACGGAGCCTCCGGGCCACGGTGAAACTGCCGGTCCGGCCCTGCCCGGAACGCTCAGAGAATTGGTGGCTTCACGATGACATCCGTTTCGCCCCCTGATCCGTCGCTCGTGCGGACCGGTCCGTCGACAGGCGCCGGACGCACCGGCCGGAACACCGCCACGGCGCTCCTGGTCGTGGCCACCATCCTGGCCGGGATGCTCAGCCCTCTGCAGTCCACCGTGAACGGCGCCCTCGGAGACACCATCGACGACGGCAACGCCGCGGCGGTCATCTCCTTCGGCAGCGGCCTGCTGCTCATGGCGATCATCGTGTTCGCCCGACCCACCACCCGCCGGCAGGCGCTGGGGCTGCCCCGCCAGATCCGTACCGGCAATCTCCCCTGGTGGAACTGTCTGGCGGGCCTGTGCGGCGGCGCCGTCGTGCTCTCCGAAGGTGTGTCGGTCGGCGCGCTCGGAGTCGCGGTCTTCCAGATCGCACTGGTCTCCGGAATGATCGTCTCCGGAGTGATCTGCGACCGCGTCGGTGTCACCTCGGAGGTGAAGCAGCCGCTGTCCCCGACGCGACTGCTGGGCGCCGTCCTGGCCATCGCCGCCACGGTCCTGGCGATCCTGCCCTCCTTCCACGTGCCGGGCACGATCGCGTTCGCCCTCCTGCCCTTCGCCGCAGGTCTACTGGCGGGCTGGCAGCCCGCGGGCAACTCCGCCGTCGCCCGCTCGACGGGTTCCGTGCTCGTCTCGATCGGCTTCAACTTCCTCGTCGGCTTCACCGTCCTGCTGGTGGGACTGCTGGTCCGGATGGCCGCCGGATCGGTGGAGTTCGCCCTGCCCTCCACGTGGTGGATGTACACCGGCGGAATCCTCGGTCTGCTCTCCATCGCGTTCATGGCCCTGCTCGTCCGCGGCCTCGGTCTGCTTCTCCTCGGACTCTCGTCCGTCGCCGGCCAGTTGCTCGGGTCGCTCGTCCTCGACACCATCAACCCGTCCCTCGGCCACACCGTGCATGTGGTGACCGTGGTCGGCACGGTGCTGGGCATCGTCGCCGCGGGCATCGCGATGATCCCCTCCCGTACGCAGGAAGCCGCGGACCGGCCATGACACCGACACACCACCAGCCGCACGCCCGGACGGTCACCGGCCCCGTCCCCGCTGCCGACCTCGGCCTCGTCCTGCCGCACGAGCACCTGTTCAACGACCTCTCCGGCGTACTCGACAAGCCCAGCTACTCGTTCACCGGGTTCCTGGCCGACCAGCCGGTGAGCGCCTCCGCGGCGTCGGCCCTGCGGCACGATCCGTACTGCTGCCCGGACAACCTCGCCGCCAAGCCGATGACCGACGTCCTACCCGAGATCGCGGCATTTCGGGCCGTCGGAGGCGGCACCGTCGTCGACGCGACGTCCAGCGCCGCGATCGGCCGTGCGCCCGAGCGGCTGCGCGAGGCGTCCCTGCGGAGCGGCGTCAACGTCGTCATGGGCTGCGGCGCCTACCTCGAGAAGTTCGAGGGCCCCCGCATCTCCGCGGCCGACATCGAGGCCCAGGCAGGGGCCATCGACGACGAACTCGCCCACGGCACCCCGGACCACCACATCCGTCCCGGCCTGATCGGCGAGATCGGCGTCTCCCCCGACTTCACCCCCGCGGAACATCTCTCCGTCCGCGCCGCCGCGCTCGCTCAACTCAACCACCCGGACGTCCCGTTGATGATCCACCTCCCGGGATGGCAACGACGGGCACACGAAGTCCTCGACATCGTGCTCGACGAGATGGGCGTGGCACCCGGGCGGGTCGTCCTGGCCCACATGGACCCGTCCAGCGGCGACACCGCCTACCAGGACTCCATCGCGGCACGCGGTGCCTGGCTGGAGTTCGACATGATCGGGATGGACATCACCTTCCCCCACGAGGGCGCCGCCCCGCGGGCGGAGCTCACCGCCGACGCGGTCGCGCGGCTCGCCTCCCGCGGCCATGCCGGCCAACTCCTGCTCAGCCACGACCTGTTCCTCAAGCAGATGTGGACCCGGCACGGCGGCAACGGCCTCACCTTCGTGCCCACGGTCTTCGCCGAAATGCTCACCGCCCGGGGCCTCGGCCACGACCTGGTCGCCGGCCTCACCCACGACAACCCGGCCCGGATGCTCACCGGTTGCTGACTCCGAGGAGACCCCGGGCCCACCTCCCGGTACCGTCCCCCTGTGACCTCACTCGACCCCGCCACACTCGCCGCGCTCCAGCGCGCCCGCTACGTCAGCCTCACCACGTACCGCAAGGACGGCACACCGAGAGCCACCGCGGTCTGGCACGCCATGGACGGTGACCGGCTCTACGTGCGCAGCGCGGCCGACGCCTGGAAGGTCAAGCGGCTGCGCCGCGACTCCCGGGCCGAGGTCGCCGTCTGCGACGTCCGCGGCCGCGTCGCCCCGGACGCCGTACGGGCCACGGGCACCGGTCGGGTGCTGGACGAGGCGGAGACGAAGAAGGCGGGTGCTCTGCTGCGCCAGAAGTACGTGATGGCGCGCATCGGCGACTGGTACTCCGCGATCTCGGGACGCCACCGTAGGCATCCCGTCATCGGGCTCGAGATCACCTTCTAGCCGGGATCGGTCGACGGGCCCCGCCGTCTGTGGCCTGTCGCCCGCCACCCGCCGTCCGTTCGTCGGCTAGCTCTTCAGCACCTCCCGCAGCCGCTCGGCGAACTCCTTGGGCTGTTCGATGAAGCCGCCGTGGTCGCCGGGGAATTCGACCGGAGCGGTTTCGAGGCGTTCGGCCAGTGCCCTGGAGGTACGGGCCGTGATCAGGCCCGCCGAGCCGACGCCGATACCGACCACGACGCGGGTCGGAGGGGCCGTCAGTGCCACGATGTCGGGTACGTGGCGGATGGTGTCCCGCAGTTCGTGGCCGAAGAAGTGGGCGCTGTTGGCGAGGTCCTGGTCCGTGGGCTCCCCAGGCGGCGTGGGGGCGACGTCCTCGCCGTCGCCGACGTCGAACCCGGCGTTGGCCATGAACTTCATCCACGCCGCGCCCACCCCCTCCCGGTGGAAGGTCTCGACGATGTCGTCCGCCTCCGCGAGCTGCTCCGCGGCGTCGGGGAGCAGCTCCAGCAGCGGGGGCTCGTGCGCGACGAGCGTGCGCACCCGCCCGGGATGCCGTGCGACGAGGGCGAGCCCGGTGACCGCCCCGCCACTGCTGCCGAACACGTCGGCGGAGTCCGCGCCGAGGGCGTCCAGGAGCGCGGCGACGTCGTCCGCCCGCAGTTCAGGGGTGGAGTCCTGCTCGGGGTCGTCGAGGGGGCTGCCGGAGATGCCCCGCGGGTCGTGGGTGACGACCGTGTGGTCGCTCGCGAGCGCGTCGGCCAGCGGCCCGAACGCCTCCGCGTCCATCGGCGATCCCATGACGAGCAACAGCGGTCCTGAGCCGCGGACTTCGTAGTGCAGGCGTGCACCGGCGACGTCGAGGGTGTGGGTGGTGGTCACGGGTCGTCCTTCCCTGGGCGGTCGTCCCGCGATCGCGGTGACGTAGGGAGGACTCCGCCCGGGAGGAAACCTCATCGCCTCAGCGGGCAACCTCAGACCAGGAGGACAAGCTTTCCGCGTACCTGGCCGGATTCCCCGACCCGGTGCGCCTCGGCGACGTCGGCCAACGGGAAGGTCCGGCCGACGGGGAGCGTGAACCGGCCCGCGGCGATCAGCTCGGCCACCTGACCCAGCGCGTAGACGGCGCGGCCGGTGTCTCCGCGGCTGAAGCGCACACCGTGCCGCTGCGCCCCCTCGAAGTCGGCGACGGTGATGACATGGTCCGCACCGCCGGCGAGGTCGATCAGCTCGGGCAGGATCCCGCTGCCGGCGACGTCCAGCGCCAGGTCGACCCCGTTCGGCGCGAGGGCCAGGACCCGGTCGGTCATGCCGTCGCCGTACGCGACGGGTTCCGCGCCGAGTTCACGGAGGCGGTCATGGGTGGCCGGGCTGCCGGTGCCGATCACCTGCGCACCGCGGGCGACGGCGAGTTGGAGGGCGGCGCTGCCGACGGTGCCCGACGCCCCGCTGATGAGGAGCGTGCCGCCGCTGCGGACGCCGAGCTGGTCGAGGGCTCTCGCCGCCGTCTCGACCGAGGAGGGCAGGGCCGCGGCGCCGGCGAAGTCCAGCGACGCGGGGATGGCCGCCCATGCGGACAACACGGCCCGCTCCGCCTGCGCGGCGCCGTCACCGCCGAACCCGAACACCCGGTCCCCGACGGCGACTTCCTCGACCCCGTCCCCGATTTCGTCGACGACCCCCGCGGCTTCGTAGCCCATCGTCTGGGGCAACTCCTGGTCCATCAGCCCCTGTCGCTTCTTCCAGTCGCTGGCGTTCACACCGGCGGCGCGCACCGCGATCCGGATCTCCCCGGCTCCCGGATGCGGATCGGGGAGCTCGACGATCTCCAGCACCTCGGGACCACCGAACCGACTGAACTGCGCTGCCTTCATGGGGTGTTCCGTTCCTGAACGTTGCGGGCGAGCCAAGGGCTGAGCGCACTGGGCAGGATCAGCTCTTTGTAGGTGTCGTCACCGGGCAGCGGCACGATCAGCCACAGGGCGGGAGGGAACCGCCTTCGCTTTACGTGGGCCAGGCCTCCGTAGACGGACCGCAGGAACGCCGGGACGGCGTCTCGGGGGATGTCGTCGAAGTCGACGTTCTCGACCGTGATTTTCGCGTCGTCGTCCGGGAAGATCCGGACGGACACCGCGGGAGAGCCGCCGAGGTCGATGTGTGCCTCGTGCGGCAGCGTGCCGTCCGGGTCGAGGACGGTGAAGACCCCGGCCGAGGTCCGGCGGGACGTCTGGTCGGCGCCGATGTCGTCGGTGACGGACACCTCGAGGTGGTACTCCCGAGCAACCTCACGAACCGCCACCACAGCGGCCTCGGTACTCGCCAGATGCGGATGTCTCATGGCCCCGATCATGCCTCATGGGTGCCAGTGGCTAGTCGGGCGACGACTCGTCGGCGAGCTGGTTGTTGCGGTCGATCTCCGGCATGTGTGTCTCGGCCCAGACCCGCAGCGCGGAGAGCGGCCCTTCGAGGGACAGGCCGAGCTCGGTGAGCCGGTAGTGGACTGCGGGCGGGACGGTGGGTTCCACGCGACGCGCGACCAGGCCGTCGCGGGCCAGGTTCTGCAGGGTGACGGAGAGCATCTTCTGCGAGATGCCGGGGGCGAGGCGCCGCAGTTCAGCGAAGCGGATCTCGCCCGGAGCCCGCTCGGCCAGCACCTTGACCACCATCGACGTCCACTTGGTGCCGATGCGGTCGAGCAACCGGCGGGTCGGGCAGAGCGGATCCAGCAGGTCACCGCGCTCACCACGCTCACCGCGTCGCTGCTCACGTCCGCCGGATCTCGACGTGGTCACCTGGGGTTCACCACCTGAAGGGAAAGTGCCGTCTTGGGCGGATCAGGCTAGTTCCCTACCGTGAGGTTGTCACTATTCCTCACCGTCCCTCTCCCATCCACGCCTCCCTCACCGCCCTTGGAGTCCCTCCGTGCCCGAGCTCCGACGCATCTCCGTCAACGGTGTCGAACTCAACGTCGCCCTCGCCGGTTCGGGACCTGCCGTCCTGCTGCTGCACGGCTTCCCGCACACCTGGGAGCTGTGGACTGACGCCATGGCCGACCTGTCCGACCGTTACCGCGTCATCGCCCCGGACCTGCGCGGGTTCGGCGCGAGCAGCAGGGCCGAGTCCGGGTACGACGCAGGCACCCTGGCCGAGGACGCCGCCGCGCTTCTCGGTGCGCTCGGTGTGTCCTCGGCCGCGGTGGTGGGCATCGACGCCGGCGCCCCGCCGGCGTTCCTCCTCGCCATGCGCCGCCCCGGTCTCGTCCGCCGCCTGGTCGTCATGGAGTCACTGCTGGGCCGGCTGCCCGGCGCCGAGGAGTTCCTCGCCGGCGGTCCGCCGTGGTGGTTCGGCTTCCACTCCGCCGCGCCCGGACTGGCCGAGACCGTGCTGGAGGGCCACGAAGCCGAGTACGTCGACTGGTTCCTCCACGCCGGCACGGGTGGCGACGGCGTGCGCCCCGCCGTCCGGGACGCCTTCGTCCGCGCATACACCGGCCGTCAGGCGTTGACCTGCGCGTTCTCGTACTACCGGGCCATGCCCGAGAGCGCGGCGCAGATCGAGGACGCGGTCGCCGCGGCCCGCCTGACGGTGCCGACGATGGCGCTGGGCGCGCAGCCCGTCGGCTCGGCCCTGGAACACCAACTCCGCCCGGTCACCGACGATCTCACCGGGCACCTCATCGAGGACTGCGGCCACATCATCCCGCTGCACCGGCCAGACGCCCTGCTGGCTCTGCTGCGTCCGTTCCTGGCCGGTGAGGATTCGGCTGGAAGCGCCTGAACCAATCGACACGCTGCCGCGGCCGAACTCGCCTTTTGCCACGCCCCGTTGCCCCACCTACACCTTCCCTCGCGGGTCCCGGATCCCGTCGACGATGCGGGTCCAGTTGTCCTTCCCGTGGCCGTCGGCGATCGCGCGGCGGTAGTGCGCCTGGACAGCGCGGGGAAGGGCGAGGTCGACCCCGGCGGTGGCGCTGGTGGCGGCGATGTGGTCCGCGGTCGCGCCCATCATGGTCACCGTGCTCAGGTGTCCCGGATGCTCACCGGCGTCGATCTGTGCGCCGATGTCCCCACCGGCCTCGATCATGGCCGGGATGCCGGTCAGCGTCGACATCAGCTCCGGGACCGCCTCCGCCGCGGACATCCCGGCCGAGCCCAGCAGCGCGGTGCCGTGCAGCAGCGCCGACAGACTCGTCAGGAATACGTCGAGGTGTGCCAGGTACATCAGCTGCGCCAGGCCCGCGTCCTCGCCGAGATGGCGCGGCGCCCCGATGCGGGCCAGCGCCGGGCGGTGCGCCTCGAGGACCTCGGGCGGTCCGCTGTAGTACACGTACGCCGCCTCGGTCCCCACCATCTCCGCGGGCACCATCACGCCGCCGGTCAGGAACTTCGCCCCGTGCGACGCCGCCCAGGCCGCGGCCTCGCGGGCACGGTCGGGGGTGTCCGAGCTCAGGTTGACGATCGTGCGGCCGGCCAGCTCCGCGGTCGCGCCGCCGAGGATGTCGTACATCGCCTGGTAGTCGGTGAGGCTGAGGATGACCAGTTCACTCGCGGCGACCGCGTCGGCGGGCGAGGCGGCCAGGGTGGCGCCGTCGGACACGAGGCCGTCGGCGCGGGCGGCAGTGCGGTTCCAGACGGTGACGGGGTGGCCGGCCGCGAGCAGCGCCCGGACCATGGCCCGGCCCATCGGGCCGAGACCGATCAGGGTGACGGGGGTGGTATTCATGCTGCGGTTCCTTCCTCGGGGCGGGCGGTGGGGCGGGTGGCGGGAAGGGTCGTGGGACGGGCAGCGCGCAGGCTCTCGTAGATCCGCGCGAAGCCCTCCCGGCCGTGACCCGCGTCGATCTGTCGGCTGATCAGCGCCTGTACCCCGGCGATCGGGGCGGCGTCGACGCCCTGCTCCTCGCTGGCCCGCACGATGTGCGACAGGTCGGAGAAGTCCAGGCTCTGCTGGCCGGGGACGGAGTAGTCGCCGCCGTCGACGACCTCCGCGAAGCCGGCGAGTCCGTGGGTCATGGCGGCCAGGAACGGGGCCTGCCGGGCGGCGAAGTCGGACGCGCTCGTCCCCATGGGGGCGACCATCGCGGCACCGTGGATGAAGCCCGCGAACATCTGGTACATCCCCGACAGCATCGCCAGGTCCACCAGCGACGCCCGGCCGGCATCCTCGCCGTGGAACTCGCTCGTGGCCCAGACGTCGAGGGTCGGCAGGAGGGTGTCGTACGCGGTCCGCGAGCCGCTATAGAAGATCTGACCCTCGCGGGTTCCGATCATGGCGGGTACGGCCATGATGGCGCCGTCGAGGTAGGTCACACCGAATTCGGCGGCCCAAGTGGCGAGTTGGCGGGACTCGTTCGGTGTGGTGGTCGTGACGTTGAGCAGGGTTCGACCGCGCAGCTCGTCGGCGACCGGGGCGAGGGTGTCCCGGACCGAGTCGTACTTGAGCAGGCAGGCGATGACGACCGGGCTCGCCGTCACGGCCTCGCGGACCGAGTCCGCGCCGCGGGCTCCGCGGGTCATCAACTCTGCGGCACGGCCGGGGGTTCGGTTCCAGACGGTCACGGAGCGTCCGGCGTCGAGCAGCGCGGCCGCCAGCGCGCTGCCCATCGCGCCGAGGCCGAGCATGCTGACGTCGGTCAACTGGACTGGGTTTCTAGTGGGTTCGGACACGACGACCATGCTGCGCAAGGCGGTATCGTCGCGGAAGTACCCACTATTTACTGCGGTACTTACCTTTTTGTAAGCAAGCTTTGTATGCAAGCAGAGACCGGAGGCTGCAGGACATGGCGAAGGCGCCCCGCAACGGCCCTTACATCTGCGGTATCGACGCCGCACTCGACGTCGTCAGCGGAAAGTGGAAGGGCCTCGTCCTCTGGGAGCTGCACGCGCACGGCGTCCGGCGCTTCGCCGAACTGCGCCGCGCGCTGACGGGCGTGAGCGAGAAGATGCTGACCCAGCATCTGCGCCAGATGGAGGAGGACGGCCTCGTGCTCCGTACGGTCTACGCGGAGGTGCCGCCGAAGGTGGAGTACTCGCTGACCGAGTCGGGCGCGGCACTCAACGAGGCGCTGCTGCCGCTCGGAGAGTGGGGCCGTGACCGGATCCGCCACCGTGGCCTCAGCGTCGTCCCGGCCCCCGACACTTCAACGTCGGCCGCCTCCTGATCCGTCGGTCAGACCTGGTAGCGGTCGGCAGCGAACAGGTGCAGGTTCTCCGCGACCCAGTCGGAGGTGCGGCGCAGACCCTCGTCCAGCGGGACCTCAGCCTCCCACCCCGCCCAATCCCGGGCTCGGGCGTTGTCGGACAGCAGCCGGTGCACCTCGCTGCCCGACGGGCGCAGCCGGCTCCGGTCGACGACGACCTCGGCGTCCCGGCCAGAGGCGTTGATCAGCGCCTTGGCGAGGTCCCCGATGGCGATCTCCTGGCCGGTGCCGAGGTTGACGCTGTGGCCCAGGGCCGCGTCGCAGGCGGCCATGGCCAGGAAGCCGCGGGCGGTGTCGGTGACGTAGGTGAAGTCGCGCGTGGGGGTGAGGGAGCCGAGCTTGATCTGGCGTCGGCCGGCGTGCAGTTGGGCGAGGATGGTGGGGATGACGGCGCGCGCCGACTGCCGGGGGCCGTACGTGTTGAACGGGCGCACCACCGTCACCGGCAGCTCGAAGGCGTGCCAGTGCGACAGGGCCATCATGTCCGCGCCGATCTTCGAGGCGGAGTACGGGGACTGCGGCTGGAGCGGGTGCGCCTCGCTGATCGGAGCGGTGAGCGCGGTGCCGTAGACCTCGCTCGTGGAGGTGTGGATCAGGCGGCGCACCTGGTGCCTGCGGCAGGCCTCGGCCACGTTCTCGGTGCCGACGACGTTCGTCTGCACGTACGCGCCGGGCACGTCGTAGCTGTAGGGGATGCCGATGAGCGCGGCGAGGTGGAAGACGGTGTCGCAGCCCTCGACGGCGTCCATGACCCGGCCCGCGTCCCGGACGTCACCGGCGATCATCTCGACGGGGCCGTGGGCGGCGCCGAGGTAGGGGGCGAGGTTGCCCTTTTCGCCGTACGGCTTGTAGTGGACGAAGGCGCGGACCTTCGCCCCGCGGGCGACGAGGAGGTCGACGAGGGTGGAGCCGATGAAGCCTTCGGCTCCCGTGACGAGCACGGTGCGGCCGGTCCAGTCGAAATCGGCGGCAGCGGCGTGGGCGTTGGTGGTCATATGGCGATCTCCGTGTGAGGTGTGGGAAGGGTGGGGTGGGTGCTGGGGCGACCGGCGAGGCGCAGGACGTGCGCGGCCAGCAGGTCGGCCGCCCGCCCGTGTCGGCCGGGGTGCGCGGCGGCCGACATGGCGGCAAGCCGGGACGGTTCGGCCAGCAGTGGCTCGACGAGAGCGGCCAGGCTGGCGGCGTCCGTGTCCGCGTCGGGCAGCAGGAGTCCCGCGCCGACGTCGGTGAGGACCCGCGCGTTGTGCGTCTGGTGGTCGCCCGGCGCGTAGGGGTAGGGCACCAGGACGGCGGGGGTGCGGGTGGTCGCGAGTTCGGCGACGGTCGCGGACCCGGCGCGGCACACGGCCAGGTCGGCGGCCGCGTACGCCAGGTCCATGCGGTCGAGGTAGGGCACGGCGGTCGCCACGCGGTCGGCGCCGGTCTCGACGAGTCGCCGGCGGATGTCCTCCAGAGCGGCGGGGCCGGTCTTGATCAGCAGGTGGACGCCGGTGCGGTCCTGCCAGCGCCGGGCGAGGTCGGCGGCGGCCGCGGTGAGCCGGGCGGCGCCGAGGCTGCCGCCGTTGACCAGCAGGAGCCGTCCCTGGGCAGGGACCCCCAGGGCCCGCCGGGCGTCGTCGCGCAGCCGGGGCCGGTCCAGCGCGGCGAGTTCCGAGGCGATCGGCATGCCCACGACGTCGGCGTGCCGGCTGCCGGCGAGATGTGCCCGGCTCTCCTCGAAGGCCAGCGTGATCTGGTCGGTGAGCAGCGCGGCGAACCGGTTGGCCCGCCCGGGCACCGCGTTGGATTCGTGGATGACGCTGGGCAGCCCGGCCATCCGCGCTCCGACGATCACCGGGGCGCTCGGGTACCCGCCCATGCCGACGGCGACCTGTGCCCGCTGCGCACGCAGCACCGACTTGGCCTGGGCGCCGGACTTGACCAGCGCGGCGGGCAGCAGGAACCGCCGGGCACCCAGCGACGGGTCGAAGGGGATCATGTCGACGGTGTGCAGGCGGTACCCGGCCTCCGGGATGAGCCGGGTCTCCAGGCCGCGCTCGGTGCCGACGAAGGAGATCTCGGCGTCGGGCACGGCGCGCCGCAGCGTGTCCGCCAGCGCGAGCCCCGGATAGATGTGTCCACCCGTGCCGCCCGCGCCGATCACCACCGACAGCCGGCCATGGGATGTTCGCTGTGTCCTCATGGCCGACACACTGCTGGCGCGCTCTAAGAACTTTCTAAGACCAGGTTTTGGCAGGCTGTCCCCATGAACGCGGCCGACGGGTGCACGAACGCACCGAAGGTTCTGGTGGTGGACGACGAGCCGGAGGTGCGGTACGCCGTCGAGGACGGACTCGCGGTCGAAGGCTATGAGGTGCGCGGGGCGGAGGACGGCCTCGCGGCGCTTTCCGCCCTCGCCGCCTGGGAGCCGGACGCCATGGTGCTCGACGTCATGCTCCCTGGCGTGGACGGCCTCGCGGTCTGCCGCCGCCTGCGGGCGCTCGGCGATCGCACGCCGGTCCTGGTGCTCACGGCGCTGGGCTCGGTGAGCGAGCGGGTGGACGGCCTGGAGGCGGGGGCCGACGACTACCTGGTCAAACCGTTCGCCCTTGACGAGCTGGTGGCACGGATCCGGGCCCTGCTGCGTCGCAGCGCCGCGCCCGAGGAGTCGTCGACGACGCTGGGCTTCGCCGACCTCGTCGTCGACCCGGCCAGCCGGAGCGGGCGGCGCGGCACACGTGTCATCGAGTTCAGCCGCACCGAGTTCTCCCTCCTCGAGCTGCTGCTGCGCCACCCCGGGCAGGTACTCCCCCGCGAGACGATCATGGAGCGGGTGTGGGGCCGCGACTTCGGTCCCGACTCCAACTCCCTCGCCGTCTACGTCGGGTATCTGCGCCGCAAACTGGAGGCCGACGGCGAGCCACGGCTCGTCCACACGGCACATGGCGTCGGCTACCGGCTGGACCTGGCGTGAGCACTGAACCGCAGAGCACGGAACCGCAGTCCCGGCCGCTGCCGAAGGGCGGGCGCAGACATGCCCGCTGGATGCGCCGCCGTCCCCTGCGCACCCGGCTGACCCTCGCCGCCGCCGCGGCCGTGGCCGCCGTGGCCGTCGGCCTGTGCGCCGGCAGCTTCGTGGTGATCCGTCATCAGCTGCTGCACCAGCTCGACCTGCACCTGACGCAGTCCGCCCGGCTGGCCACCCAGCAGTACGGCCACGAGCCCTCGGGTGTGGTGCAGGGCCAGTGCCGCTACCTCGCCGCCCCGGCCTGCGCGCAGCTGGTCCCCGCGCAGCCGGACGACGACCCGACGCAGCCGTACCTCCTGCCGGTCACCGACTCCACGCGCGAGGTGGCCTCCGGCGAACGGGGGCCGTACTACAGCGAGTTGAGGCTGTCCGGTCACCGGGCCAGGATGCTCACGACACCGCTGCCCGAGGGACGCGCCCTCCAAGTCGCCGTGCGGGCGGACACCGTGGACCGGGGTGTGCGTCAGGCCGCGGTGCTGCTCGGCGGCATGGGAGTGGCCGGTGTGCTGCTGGCCGGCGCCCTCGGTGCCTGGGTATCGCGCACGGGACTCGCGCCCGTCAGCAGGCTCACCGCCACGGCCGAACGCATCGCCGCCACGCGCGATGCCCGGCACCGCATCGAACTGCCGCCGGAACGCGCCGGCCAGGACGACGAGATCACCCGTCTCGCCGCCTCCTTCAACACCATGCTCGACGAGCTGGAGAAGTCCATCGGCGCGCAACGACGCCTGGTCGCCGACGCCTCCCACGAACTGCGCACCCCGCTGACCGCGCTGCGCACCAACGCCGAGCTGCTCACCCGGAGTTCCCGCCTCAGCGACGCCCAGCGCGAGCGCGCGGCCGGCGCACTGAGCCGCCAGCTGCGCGAGGTCACCCTCCTCGTCAACGACCTGGTCGAGCTGGCCCGGAACGAGGAACCGGACCCGCTGATCGAGGAGATCCGTCTCGCGGACATCGTGACGCACACCGTCGAGACGGCACGCGGCCATTGGCCGGCCACCCCGCTCACCCTGTCGATCGCCCCCGAGGCGCGCACCGCCACCGTCGCAGGTGTGCCGGCTCGGCTCTCACGGCTGCTGTCGAGCCTGCTGGACAACGCGGCCAAGTTCAGCCCGCCGGGCCGCCCCGTCGAGGTCACGCTCACCTCCGTGTCGGACACCCTGGAGCTGACCGTCCGCGACCACGGCCCCGGCATCTCCGAACAGGATCTGCCCTACGTCTTCGACCGCTTCTACCGCGCCCGCAGCGCCCGCGCCCTGCCCGGGTCCGGCCTCGGCCTCGCCATGGCCCGCCAGATCGCGCACGCCCACCACGCCGACCTCGTCGCCGAACCCGCGCCCGGTGGCGGCGCCCAGTTCCGCCTCACGATTCCGCACGCCTAGAGCTCCAGTGGTGACGCACTTAGCCGACCCGCCACCGCTCCACCGCGTCCTCGTCCAGCTCGACACCGAGCCCGGGCGCATCCGGCACCCGCACACACCCGTCCGCGTCCACCCGCACCGGCTCGGCGAGCATGAAGTCGCGGCGCTCGGGGGTCCAGCCCGGCGGGTCGAAGGGGAACTCGAAGTAGGGGCCGCCGCCGACACCTGCCGAGACATGCACGTTCGCCAGGACACCGATGCCGTTGGTCCAGCTGTGCGGGGTGAAGTGGCGGTGCTTGAGCTGGGCCACCTCGGCCAGAGTGCGTGCGCGGTGCATGCCGACGGCCAGGACGACGTCCATCTGGTAGATGTCCAGCGCGTCCTCTTCGAGGTAGCGGAGCAGTTCGGTGGTCGAGTGGTGCATCTCCCCCGCCGCGATGCGCACGCCCGGGTTCTCCGCACGCAGCCGCTTGAAGCCTTCGAGATCCGCGTACGGCAGCGGTTCCTCGACCCAGAACACGTCCAGCTCGGCGAGGCGCGCGACGGTCTTGCGGGTGCGTGCGAGGTCGGTCGCGTCCGCCGTGTCGCCGGCCATTCGCCAGGACTGGTTGAGGTCGACCATGATGCCGAAGTCCTCGCCCAGCTCCTCGCGCACCGCGCGTACGGCCGCGATGCCCTCGCCGACCCGGTTGCGGTCGATCCGTATCTTCATCGCCTTGAAGCCGGCCTCACGCACCTTCAGGGCGGTGGCCACGCGCTCCTCCGGAGACTTCAGCTCCCCCGACGAGGCATAGGCGGGCAGGCGCTTGGTGGCATTGCCGAACAGCTCGGACACGGGCCGGCCGTGCACCTTGCCGACGATGTCCCACAGGGCGGCTTCGAGCGGCCAGTAGTGGCCGCCGTGGAAGTTCGCCGTCTCGATCGCCTTCACGTGCCGGGAGATGTGCAGCGGGTCCTGGCCGATGAAGAGGTGCCGGAAGGCGTCGAAGCCGTCCATGGTGTCACCCGAGCCGATCCCGGTCACACCCTCGTCGGTGTGCACCCGCACGATGGTCGCGTCGAAGTGCCGCCGCGGGTCCGGGTCCCAGGCCGCGCGGAACGGCGGGTCGAGTTCGAGCCGCAGGTGATCGAGCGTGATGTCGGTGATCTTCATGGGCTTCTTTCTACTGCACGGGCCGTGCGGACCAAGGCCCGGCCGCCGCTCGCGGACGTCAGGCCAGGACCCGGGCGAGGAACTCACGGATGTGCTCCGTGACTTCCTCGATGTGGCTCTCCAGGGCGAAGTGTCCGGCGTCGAGCAGATGGATCTCGGCGTCCGGCAGGTCACGGCCGAACGCCCTGGCGCCGTCGGGCCCGAAGATCTCGTCGCCCGCGCCCCAGACCGCGAGCAGCGGGACCTGGGAGTCGCGGAAGTACTGGTGGACGGCCGGATAGAGGTCCACGTTGGTGGGGTACTCGCGAAAGAGCTTGAGCTGGATCTCGGCGTTGCCGGGGCGGTCCAGGAGTGCTTGGTCGTGGACCCAGTTGTCGGGGCTGACCACGCTCGGATCCGCCACCCCGGTCACGTACTGCCAGCGGACGGCCTCCGACGTCAGGGCGGCACGCACCGGCGCTTCGGTGTCCGGCCCCGGCGCCGCGGCGTAGGCGAAAAGACCGTCCCAGAACGGCCGGACGAAGCCCTCCTCGTAGGCGTTGCCGTTCTGCGTGATGACCGCGGTGATCCGCTCCGGGTCCTTCAGGGCGAGCCGCCAGCCGATCGGGGCGCCGTAGTCCTGCACGTAGATCGCGAACCTGTCGATACCCAAGTGCTGGAGCAGCCCGGACGTGACGTCGGCGAGCGCCCCGAAGGTGTACGGGAAGTCCCGCAGCGCGGGCATCGCGGACTGCCCGAACCCGATGTGGTCGGGTGCGATCACGTGATAGCGGTCGGCGAGCGCCGGGATCAGGTTGCGGAACATGTGCGAACTGGTCGGGAAGCCGTGCAGGAGCACGACGGCGGGCGCCTTCGGATCACCGGCCTCCCGGTAGAAGACGTCGAGACCGTTGATGGTGGCGGTGCGGTGGTGGACCGTGGAAGACATGACCCTAACCCCTCATTCGCGATTTACCAGTTACAGGCCCAGTGGAGCACAGTCGGGATAACCGGTCAATGCGCTTTAAAGGGTTAGTGTTGAGTAGGCGGCGGTTGCCGCACCTTCGCGGCAAGTAACCTGCTGGCGAACTCGACGCAGGAAACGCAGGACAGGAGGTACTGCAGTGATCGACCCCGGGCAGCAGGACACACTGCTGGAACTCCTCAACACCACACCGGTGACCAACGGAACGCCTACGGACGAGTTGGCCGACCGTGAAGCGGCCAAGGCGTGGCAGAAGGCGCACGGCGGCAGCGGCAGCACCCGGGAACTCGCTCACCTGGTGCAGGCGCGCGACGCCTTGCAGGAGGTGGTGCGCGGCGCCCGGCCGACCACGTCACTGGCCCCGATCCTTGAGGGCGTGCGCTCCCGGCCGCACCTCTCCCCCGACGGCGTGACCTGGGAGCTCGACGTCCCCGCGGAGCGCCGACCGGCTGTGGAAGCGGTCCTGGCATGGAGTGCGCTACAGAAGGCGAAGCCCGGTCGGCTGCGTCCGTGCGCCAACCCGGAGTGCCGCCTGTTCCTCCTCGACCGCAGCAAGACCAACCGGGCCCGCTGGTGCTCCATGGCCGTCTGCGGAAACCGGATGAAGGCGAGGCGCCACTACCAGCGCACCCGCGACGGGGTCGCCGAGTAGCGATCGGGCACTCCTCCTCCACCCCGTGGTAACTCCACCCCGTGGTAACTTCCGTATACAAGTTGTATGCGATTCAGAACCACGGTCCACGGGAGCTCACATGGCGACGTCCGGTCGGGAGAAGGCGTACGCCTACCTCAAGGGGACGGTGCTCACCGATCCGGAGATGCAGGGCGAGTTCCTGTCCGAGCAGGAGATCGCCGACCGCATCGGCGTCTCCCGCACCCCCATCCGCGAGGCCCTGCTGCTGCTCGCCGCCGAGGATCTGGTCGAGATGGTGCCCCGGCGCGGCGCGCGCGTCTCCCGGCTGACCGGGCGGCAGATCACGGAGCTGATGGAACTGCGCGGCATGGTGGAACGGTACGCGGCGGAGCAAGTCATCAAGGCGGACCGGGTGCCGCTGGAGGAACTGGGCGAACTCCTTGAGCGGCAGCGCGGGTTGAGCGGGCCCGACGACGCCAAGGAGTTCATCGCCATCGACCACCGCTTCCACGCGACGATCGTCCAGGCCGTGGGCAACGGCCTGCTGGACCGCCACTACGACGGGCTGCGCAGCCGCCAAGTGCGCGCGGGTGTCGTGGCGTTGTACAACCAGAGCGGTCGGCAGAAGTCGGTCATCGACGAGCACAAGGTGATCCTGGACGCGCTCGCCGCGGGTGACACGGACGCGGTGGGCGCGGCGATCGACAGCCACTTGGAGTCGACGCTGAAGGTACTTCTGGCGGGGTGATATGAGCCGGACTGGGTGATCCGGGCCGGCCCGGGTGTCCCTGAGCCGGCCCACCCGCATCACTTCGGGTAGGTGATCACCGCGTCGTCGCGCCCGAGCCTGCGGTTGGCCAGCACGGAGATCTTCCCGCGCACCCGGTCGACCTCGGCGACGTCCAACTCCACGACGATCAGGCCGGGTTCGGCGCCGAGGCTCTCCCGCACGGTGCCGTCCGGGCCGACCAGCATGCTGTGCCCGATGCCCGTCGGGGCCGTGCCACTGACGTCGATGCCGCTCGCCGCCGGGTCCGCCTGGCCCACCGCGGCAACCCAGACAGTGGCGTCCAAGGCCCGGGCACGTACGAGGAGTTCCCACTGCTCGCGCTTGCCGGGGCCCGCGCCCCAGGACGCCGGGAGCAGCGTGGCGACGGCGCCCGCGTCGGCGTGGGCCCGGAAGAGTTCGGGGAAGCGCACGTCGTAGCAGGTCGCGAGACCCAGGCGGACGCCGTCGACGTCGATGGTGACCACCCGCGTTCCGGGCGCGACGGTGTCGGACTCCGCGAAGCCGAAGGCGTCGTAGAGGTGGATCTTGTCGTAGGTCTCCTCGACGCCCGGGCCTGTCGCGAGCAGAGTGTTGGTCACCCGCCCGTCGTCGGCCGGGGTGAACATCCCGGCGACGACGACGATGCCGGCCGCCTCGGCGATGGCCCGCAGCCGGTTCGCCCACGGGCCGTCGAGCGGCTCGGCGAGCGGGGTGAGCGGTGTGCCGAAGCAGGCCATCGCCGCTTCGGGGAGGACGACGACGCGGGCGCCAGCGTCGGCCGCGCGCCGGGCCTGCTCCTCGATGAGGTCGAGGTTCTTGGCCGGGTCGGGCCCGGTGGTGAGCTGGCTCAGGGCGATGAGCATGGGGTGTCCCTCCTGATGAGGCCTGATGGGGCGGTAGGTGTGCGGTTCAGGCGGTCGCCTGCGCGACCAGCTCCGTGTCCTCGTCCGTGGCCGCCTCCGCGTCGCGGCCCAGCAGGAGCCCGGTGACGGTCACGGCCGCGGTGACGGCAACGTATACGGCGAGCGGCACCCAGCTGTTGAACGAGCCGAGCAGCGCCGTGAACAGCAGTGGAGCGATCGCGCCGCCGATCAGACCGGCCAGCGTATACGCGAGCGAGGAGCCCGTGGAACGCAGCCGCGGCGAGAACTGTTCGGCGACGAACGCGGCCTGCGGGCCGTACATCAGCGAGTGCAGGACCAGCGCGACGATCACACCGAGGACGAGCAGACCCCACGAGCCGCCGTCGACCATGTTGAAGAAGATGAACGGCCACACACCGGCGCCGACGGCCGAACATCCGTACAGCAGGCGCCTGTTGACGCGGTCGGACAGGGCTCCCGCGAGCGGGATCAGGAAGATCTGCAGCGAGGAGCCGATGAGTACGGCGGTCAGCGCGGACCCCCGCGACATGTCCAGCTCGTCGGTGGCGTAGGTCAGCACGAACACGGTGAACAGCGCGTACAGCACGTCCGGGGCGACGCGGGCGAGCATCGCCGCGATCAGGGCGCGGGGCTGCCGGGTGAGCACCTCGCGCACCGGCGCCTCGGGGCGGCTCTGCTCGGCCTCCATCGCCTTGAAGACCGGGGTCTCCTCCAGCTTCGCGCGGATCCACAGGCCGAATCCGACCAGGACGCCGGAGACCAGGAAGGCGACGCGCCAGCCCCAGGAGAGGAACTGGTCCTCGGTCAGCAGGGCGCCGAGCGCCGCCAGGACGCCGTTGGCGAGGAGGTTGCCGGCGGGCGGTCCGACCTGTGCGGCCGAGGCGAAGAAGCCGCGCTTCTTCGGGTCGCCGAACTCGCTGGAGAGCAGCACGGCGCCGCCCCACTCGCCGCCGACGCCCACGCCCTGCGCGAACCGCAGCACGACCAGGGCGATGGGAGCGGCGGCGCCGATGCTGCTGTGGGTGGGCAGCAGGCCGATCAGGAACGTGGCCGCGCCGATCAGCACGAGCGTCGCGATCAGCACCTTCTTGCGGCCGATCACATCGCCGAGCCGACCGAAGACGATGCCGCCGAGCGGGCGCGAGACGTAGCCGACGGCGTACGTGGAGAAGGCCAGCAGGGTGCCGGTGAGCGGGTCCTCGGAGGGGAAGAACAGGTCGCCGAAGACCAGGGCCGACGCGGCGGAGTAGACCGCGAAGTCGTACCACTCCAGGGCGGTGCCGGTGAGGCTCGCGAAGAAGGCCCGGACGAGACCGGAGCGGTTCGGGGTGACAACCGGTGAGGCGGCCGGGCCGCGTGGGGAGTCTTGCAGCATTTCGGTCCTCGGTTCGGGGGCTTCGACGGTCTGAGGGGGGACGTCGACGTTCGGGGAGACATCGACCTTCCGGCATACTTCTTGTATACAGGTCGTATGCGCAAGCCCCGGACGGGAAGTTAACCGCTTCGCAACCCTCCTACCTGCTCACCCCTGGAGATTTCCATGACGCTGCTCACGTTCGACCTGCCCGACGGCTCCACCCGCGACGTGGACGTCGTCCAGGTCCTCAACGCCGGATACGCCGGGCGCAGCCAGGACGATGTCGCCGCGCACGTCGCCGAACTCGCCGAACTCGGCGTCCCCGCGCCGACCACCACCCCGGCCCTGTACCCCATCTCCCCCTACCTCGCGCAGCAGACCGAGCGGGTCGCGGTGCAGCACGGACGGACCTCGGGCGAGGCGGAGTGGGCGCTCGTCGTGGCGCAGGACGGCGAGCTGCTGCTCACGGCCGCGTGCGACCACACGGACCGCGAACTCGAGGTGCACGGCGTGGCCTGGAGCAAGAACGCGAGCCCGGATGTCCTGGCCCGCCGCGCCTGGAGCCTCTCGGACGTCGAGGGCCGCCTGGACGACCTGACGCTGCGCGCGTGGGTCACGGTGAAGGGCGAGGAGTCCCTGATCCAGGACGGCTCCCTCGCGGAGCTGCTCACGCCGTCGTACTGGGCCGAGGTGCTGCGCGAGCGCGGTGAGCTGCTCCCCGGCACGGTGCTGATCTCCGGGACCATCCCGATGGCGGAGGGCGTGGACCAGTTCGGCGAGGCCTGGCGGGTGGAGCTGTCCGACCCGTCGACCGGTGACACCATCACGCTGGCCTACGCGGTGACACCGCTGCCGGTGCCGATCGGCTGAGCGGGGCACGGAGAACGGGTGCCGGGTGCGCCGCCCATGGCGTGCGCACCCGGCTGGGTCCGCCCAAAGTCTCCCTGCGGTCTACCTTCGGATATTTCTGGCCGGGGGCCCGTAGCCGCACGGCCGTCCAGGGCAGCCGCTCGGCCGACTCGCGGGCGGGCCCGGCGTCCGTAGCGTCGGCGGCATGAGAAACAGCATGCCGGCGGTGGGACTCTTCTTCCTCGCGCCGTTGATCGGCGAGATGCTCCTCGGCGCGACCTCACTCGACGCCCTGGCGCTGCTGCCGGTCCTCGCACTCCTCTACGGAAGCGGGGCCCTGCTCATCCGCGAACTCGTCCGCAGGACCGGTCGCGGCTGGGGCTCCATCCTGCTGCTGGGCGCCGCGTACGCGCTGCTCGAAGAGGGCCTGCTGGACCAGATGCTGTTCAACGCCGACTACTCCGGCAACTACGACATGGTCACCGTGACGCCCATCCCCCTGGTCGGCACCGGCGCCTACGGCCTGATCTCCGTCCTGGCCGTGCACGCGCTGTGGAGCATCACCGTGCCGATCGCGCTCATGGAAGCCCTCGTCCCGCAGCGCGCTGAGCGTCCGTGGCTCGGCAGGACCGGGTTCACCGTCACGGCCGGACTGCTGGTGCTGGGGGCCGTGGTGGTCGGCTGGGGCAGCTACGACGACAGCGGTTACATGGCCCCTTGGCCGCTGCTGGCCGGCACGGCCGCCGTGGTGGCCGCGCTCGTGGCCGCCGCGTTCCTGATCCCCCGCCCGCGCGCCGGGCTCGACTCCCGCGGCGCTCCCCGGCCGCTGTTCGTCGGCATCGCCTCGTGCGCGGTCACCAGCGCCTTCTGGCTGGTTCTCCAGCCGAGCTGGCTGGGCGTGGCCGCCGCGCTCGCGATCGCCGTCGCGGCCGCGGGCCTTGTCCACCATTGGGCACGCGCGCGTGACTGGGCGCCGCCGCACATCTTCGCCCTGGCCGCCGGCGCCACGTTGACCTACGCCTGGGTCGGCTTCGGCCAGACCCCGGACCAGGGCTCCGCGGGCACCGTCAATCTCGCAGGCCACATCCTCCTGGCCGGCGCCGCCGTCGCCCTGCTCTGCGTCGCCGGGCGACGGGTGGGCGCCCGCTCCGCGTGAGCGGACCGCGTGGGCCCACGCGGTCCGAATGGCCGGGTCCGCACGGAGGCCGCAGCATGGTCATGTCGTCGGTTTGCCCGGTGTGCCCTTCGAGAGGCGGCTCCGCCTGAAACGTCCTCCGAGGCTGCACCCACAGGGCGCCGAGGCGTTTAGGACCTCCGTCGAAAGGCACGCGTAGCCCATGAGTGACGACACAGCCAAAGCGACGACCACGGATGCCGGCGTTCCGGTCGAAAGCGATGAGCACTCGCTCACGGTCGGCGCCGGCGGCCCGATCCTCCTGCAGGACTCCTATCTGATCGAGCAGATGGCGCAGTTCAACCGGGAGCGGATCCCGGAGCGGCAGCCGCACGCCAAGGGCAGCGGCGCCTTCGGCCACTTCCAGGTCACCGCCGACGTCAGCCCCTACACGAAGGCCGCGCTGTTCCAGCCCGGGACGCGGACCGAGCTGGTGACCCGGTTCTCCACGGTCGCCGGCGAGCGCGGGAGCCCGGACACCTGGCGCGACCCCCGCGGATTCGCGGTGAAGTTCTACACCACCGAGGGCAACTACGACATGGTGGGGAACAACACCCCGGTGTTCTTCATCAAGGACCCGATGAAGTTCCAGCACTTCATCCGCTCCCAGAAGCGCCGCGCGGACAACAACCTCCGCGACCACGACATGCAGTGGGACTTCTGGACCCTCTCGCCCGAGTCCGCGCACCAGGTCACCTGGCTGATGGGCGACCGGGGCATTCCGCGGACCTGGCGCCACATGAACGGCTACACGTCCCACACCTACATGTGGATCAACGCCCAGGGCGAGCGGTTCTGGGTGAAGTACCACTTCAAGACCGACCAGGGCATCGAGTGCTTCACCCAGCACGAGGCCGACCAGATGTGCGCGGCCGACACGGATTACCACACCCGTGATCTCTTCGAGCACATCCGCGACGGGGAGTACCCGAGCTGGACGCTGTACGTGCAGATCATGCCGTACGACGACGCCGCCACGTACCGCTTCAACCCGTTCGACCTGACCAAGGTGTGGCCGCACGCCGACTACCCGCTGGTCGAGGTCGGCAAGATGACGCTCGACCGCAATCCGACGGACAACCACGCGGAGATCGAGCAGGCGGCGTTCCAGCCGAACAACCTGGTCCCGGGGATCGGCCCGAGCCCCGACCGGATGCTGCTCGGCCGGCTGTTCTCCTACGCCGACGCGCACCGGCACCGGATCGGGGGCAACTACCAGCAGCTGCCGGTCAACGCTCCCGTCGCGCCCGTGAACACGTACTCCAAAGACGGGGCCATGGCCTACCGCAAGACCACGGACCCGGTGTACGCGCCGAACTCCAAGGGCGGCCCGGCGGCCGACACGGACCGCTACGGCACACCGCCCAGCTGGTCCGCGGACGGTGACATCACCCGCGCCGCCTACGTCGACCACGCCGAGGACGACGACTGGGGCCAGGCGGGCACGATGGTCCGCGAGGTCCTCGACGACGCCGCGCGCGACCGTCTCGTGGACAACGTCGTCGGCCACCTGCTCAACGACGTGAGCGAGCCGGTGCTGCACCGTGCGTTCGAGTACTGGTCCAACATCGACCGGACCATCGGTGAGCGCATCAAGCAGGGCGTGCAGGCCAAGGCCGGCGAGAAGGACCCCAAGGCGGCGGAGCAGGCCAACCCGGCGCGCAGCAGCATGCAGGACAAGGCCTGAGGTACACCCGCGGCCCTCGGGCGGGTGACGGCTACCGACGCGTGGCCGGAGTCCCGCCCGAGCCGCGGGTGAGGTGCTCGACAGCCTGCGCACCGCCGTCTCCAGGCCCGTGCCCGCGCGGAAGTCGATGAAGGACTCATGGGCGAGGTCCCGGATCAGGGTGCGGCCCGCGTGTGCGAGGGGGTGCCCGGGGGCCGTGATGAGCACCAGTTCCTCGTGCCAGGATACGAACTCCACCAGTCCTTCGGGGAGTTCGGCCGCGTCCGGGGCGAGGTAGGCGAGGTCGAGTTCGCCGGCGCGCAGTGCGGCGTACAGCTCGTCGACCGGCGCGTCGCGTGCGGACACCTGGATGCCGGGCAGTCGGCGATGGCACGCCGCGAGTTCCGTGGGCAGGTCCACGGGGGGTGAGGGTCTGGATCGTGCCGATGGACACGCGTCCGGTGGTCAGTGACGGAGCTGACGCATCTCCATCCATCTACTCTATCGATGGCAGGCAGCTATCCGATCTGTTGGACCGACCGGGTGGGGGCGCCGGATCCTGCTGGCATGAACCGCGTACCCGCCCTGTGGGCCGCCGCCCACTCCCCTCGCCGCCTCCACCCCCGTCCGGGCCGCCGCCCGCCAACTGGTCCGTCTGCGCGGCCTGTTGCGCGCCCTCGCGCTGGCGGACCACACATATTTCGGGGGCTACCAGGGTTGCCTTCGTCGGGGTTCGGTGGACCTGACTGCACGCTTCCGCGAGCCGAGTCGTAGCCTGCCGTCGTGACCGAGACGCTGAATCCCACTCCCGACGACGCCTTCGCGATGCTGCTGGACGGCAACCGACGCTTCGTCACCGGCACCCCCGGACATCCCAACCAGGACGCCGCGCGCCGTACCGAGACCGCGCCCGGGCAGAACCCCTTCGCGGTGCTGTTCGGCTGCTCCGACTCCCGCCTTGCCGCCGAGATCATCTTCGACCAGGGGCTCGGGGACATGTTCGTGGTCCGCACGGCCGGCCACGTGGTCGGTTCGGAGGTGCTGGGCAGCATCGAGTACGGGGTGAGCGTGCTGGGCTGCCCGCTGGTCGTGGTCCTCGGCCATGACTCCTGCGGGGCGATCGCCGCCGCCAAGGACGCCGCCGACGGTGGCAGGGCACCCGCCGGTTTCGTGCGTGACGTCGTCGAGCGCGTGACGCCGAGCGTGCTCGCGGCCCGCGCCGACGGCCGCGGTTCGGACCAGGAGATCCTGCACGAGCACATACGGCACACCGTCGACCTGCTGCTGGACCGTTCCCGTGTGCTGTCCGAGCAGGTGGCCGCAGGACGCCTCGCCGTGGTGGGCCTGTCCTACCGACTGGCCGACGGCACCGCGCAGCTGGTCGCCTCCCACGGCCTGAGCGAAACCGCCGACGCCGCACTCTGACCCCCGCCCCATCGAAAGAAGCGCACCACAGTGAAGGACAACGCGAGGGTGCCGGCACCCACCAGCGACATCCACATCGACAAGGCGGTCGCCGTGCTGCGCGCCGGTGGGCTCGTCGCCCTCCCGACGGAGACGGTCTACGGCCTGGGCGCCGACGCCGAGAACCCGGCCGCCGTCGCCCGCATCTTCGAGACCAAGGGCCGCCCGCCCAACCACCCGCTGATCGTCCACATCGGCGGCGCCGAGAACCTGGGCGACTGGGCCGAGGACGTGCCCGAGGCGGCGCGCCTGCTCGCGGAGCGCTTCTGGCCGGGGCCGCTCACGCTGGTCCTGCGGCGCAGCGGCCGGGTGCCTCACGAAACCACCGGCGGGCTCGAGACGGTGGGGCTGCGCGTGCCCGATCACCCCGTCGCACTGGAGCTGCTCAACGCCTTCGGCGGCGGCATCGCGGCCCCGTCCGCCAACCGGTTCGGCTCGGTCAGCCCCACCACCGCCGATCACGTCCGCGCGGAGCTCGGTGACGGTGTCGACTTCGTGCTCGACGGCGGCCCCTGTGAGGTCGGCGTCGAGTCGACCATCGTGGATGCCACGAGCGAGTCGCTGAGCATTCTGCGGCCGGGCGGCGTGACGCGCGAGGACCTCGAACAGGCGCTGGGACGCCCCCTCGACGTCCCCGACACCAGCGAGGTGCGCGTACCGGGCCAGCATCCTTCGCACTACGCGCCAAACGCGCGCGTCGTCCTCGTCGAGCCGGAGGAGATCCTCGCCGAGACGGTCCGCGCGCACGAACTCGGCCGCCGGGTGGGCGTGTTCCTGCCGTCGACACTCGCCGACGCTCCGGAGACGGTGAAGGCGCACGCCGTGGTCGCCGTCCCCGCGTCGCTGGACGCCTACGCGCGCGGCCTCTACGGCTACCTGCGCGAACTCGACGAGCAGGGCTGCGACCTCATCCTCGCGTCGCTGCCGGCGCAGGAGGGCCTCGGCCTCGCGATCGCCAACCGCTTGCGCCGCGCGGCCGGGCCCCGGCCCGCGTAACCGACGGGCCGGGCGCTTCCGGTCAGCGGGCGGCGAGGAGTTCCAGCGTGTCGATCACCCGGTTCGAGAAGCCCCACTCGTTGTCGTACCAGGCGACCACCTTGATGTGTCGGCCGTCGACGCGGGTGAGGGCCGAGTCGAAGATCGACGAGGCGGGGTTGCCCACGATGTCGGAGGACACGAGCGCGTCCTCGGAGTATTCGAGGACGCCGGCGAGCGGGCCATCGGCCGCGGCGCGGTAGGCGGCCAGCACCTCGTCGCGCGTCACGTCGCGGGCGACGGTCGTGTTGAGTTCGACGATCGAGCCCACCGGTACGGGGACGCGGATCGAGTCGCCCGACAGCCTGCCGTCGAGGTTCGGGAGGACCAGGCCGATCGCCTTGGCGGCGCCGGTCGTGGTCGGCACGATGTTGACCCCGGCGGCGCGGGCGCGGCGGGCGTCGCGGTGCGGGCCGTCCTGGAGGTTCTGCTCCTGCGTGTAGGCGTGCACCGTCGTCATGAACCCGTGCTCGATACCGGCGAGTTCGTCGAGCACCTTGGCCAGGGGCGCGAGCGCGTTGGTGGTGCAGGAGGCGTTCGAGACGATCGTGTGCACGGCCGGGTCGTACGCGTCACTGTTGACCCCGTACGCGAGGGTGACGTCGGCGCCGTCCGACGGGGCGCTGACGAGCACCTTCTTCGCGCCCGCGTCGAGGTGGGCGCGGGCCGCCTTGGCCGAGGTGAAGCGGCCGGTGGCCTCCAGGACGAGGTCGACGCCGAGTTCGGCCCACGGCAGCTGCGCCGGTTCGCGTTCGGCCGTCACCGTGATCCGCCGGCCGTCGACGACGAGGGTGTTCCCGTCGACGGTGACCGGGCGCCCGAGCCGTCCTGCCGTGCTGTCGAAGGCGAGCAGCCGGGCGAGCGTGGCGGGCTCCGTCAGGTCGTTGACGGCGACGACCTCGAGGTCGCTGTCGCGCTCCAGCAGGGAGCGCAGCACATTGCGGCCGATGCGGCCGAATCCGTTGATGGCGATGCGAGTCATGAATGGTGTCCCTTCCGTTCCCCACCAGGCTCGCGCGCGGCTCGCGGTGCGGACAGTGGCGGGATCGCCACGCTTCAAAAGGATCCCGCCACGCGGCGTCGAGCGGCCCCGGGGCGGGTCAGCCGCCCGGGGTGAAGGTGCGCCGGTACTCGCTCGGTGTGGTGCCGAGGATGCGCTGGAAGTGCAGCCTCAGGTTCGCGCCGGTGCCGAGCCCGACGTCGGCGGCGATCTGTTCGACGCTGCGCTGCGAGCGCTCGAGCAGTTCGCGGGCCAGGTCGATACGGGCGCGCATCACCCACTGCATCGGGGTGTAGCCGGTCTCGTCGACGAAGCGCCGGGAGAAGGTGCGCGGTGACACCCCGGCCTGCCGCGCCAGCGTGTCGAGGGTGAGGGGCTCGCCGAGCCGGTGCAGCGCCCATTCGCGGGTGGCGGCGAATCGCTCCCCGAGCGGCTCGGGGACGCTGCGCGGCACGTACTGGGCCTGGCCGCCGCTGCGGTAGGGCGCGGCGACCAGGCGGCGGGCGGCGTGGTTGGACGCGGCGACTCCGAGGTCGCCGCGCAGGATGTGCAGGCACAGGTCGATGCCGGAGGCGGCGCCGGCCGAGGTGAGCACGCTGCCCTCGTCGACGAACAGCACGTTCTCGTCGACCTGGACGAGCGGATGCCTGGCCGCGAGGGCGCGCGTGTAGTGCCAGTGCGTCGTGGCGCGCCTGCCGTCGAGCAGTCCCGTGGCGGCGAGCGCGAAGGCGCCGGTCGAGATGGCGGCGAGCCGGGCGCCCCGCTCGTGGGCGGCGAGCAGCGCGTCGACGACGGCCCGCGGCGGGTCCTCGCGGTCGGGGAACCGGTAGCCGGGAACGAAGACGATGTCGGCCCACGCGAGGGCTTCGAGCCCGTACGCCACGGAGTACGCGAGTCCGTCGCCGCCGGTCACGAGCCCGGGCTCCGCCCCGCACACCCGCACCTCGTACGGCATGCTCGCGCGGGCCGTGAACACCTGCGCGGGAATCCCGACGTCGAGCGGCTTGGCGCCCTCGAGCACGAGGACGGCGACATGGTGCGGGCGGGAGGCTGACACAGGAGGAGATTACGCGGGAGTGGCCACGATCCCGGCACCGCACTGCCACCGCGACGGGGAGGGCGACAACACGTGGGCGGCCCGCACGCCTTGGCCGTCTCGCACGATGGCGGCGCCATATGCCAACGTACGCCCAGGACCGTATGCTCGCCGCCAATAGGCCCCTCCACCATATGCCGTAGGCATGACCAACAAGCAACCTTGGCCGCCTTCCGCCGGTTCGGATGCCAGGACCGGGCGCTCGGTGCTTCCATGGAACACTCAACGCACCTCAAGCGGGTAGGCCGAGGAGCAACAACATGAGCACGCCGACCTCACCCCTCTTCGACATCAACGTCGTCGACGCCGGAGACCTCGTCCTCCTCCGCGCGCGCGGGGAACTCGACCTGAACACCGCGCCCGGCCTCGACCGGGTGCTTGTCCCGTTGCACCCACGGCGCTGCGAACTCGACTTCGCCGAGGTGCCGTTCACCGACTCGACCGGCATCAACCTCCTCGTGCGCCATCAACAGCTGGCCGCCGACGCGGGAGGCAGCCTGCGCCTGATCGCCGTCAGCGGCCCCGTCCGCCGGGTCCTGGACATCTCCGGCACCGCCCGCCTCCTGCTCGCCACCCCCGAACCGCCGCCGACGGAGGCCACCGACTCCTGAGCCACGACGTCTTCGAGCGGTCCAGGTCAGTGACGCGGTAAGAGACGAAGAGGGTCTTTACGCAGCCCCCTCGGAGCCGCGCACCCGGTAGCGCAAGTACGTGACGTCCCGGTCGTCGAGGCGTCGGGTGAGGTCGAGTTCGATGTGGTCGGCACCGAGGTGGTCGAACAGGCGCCGGCCGTCTCCGAGGAGGACCGGGATCAGGTGGATCTCCATCTCGTCGATGTGGCCGGCCCGCAGGAGCGCCTGGGCCGCGCCCGCCCCGTGGACCATGACCGGCCGGTCCCCGGCGGCCGCGCGGGCCTGCCGGGCGCAGTCCTCGACGTCGGTGACGAATCGTGCGTGGCCGGGCGGTACGTCCCCGTCGTCCACGTGATGGGTGAGGACGAAGATCGGCGCCCCGTCGTGGTGGTCGCCCTGCCAGCGTCCGGCGAGTTCGAAGGTGCGACGGCCGGAGATCACCGCGCCGGTCGCCAGCGCCTCGCGGTAGACCTGTCCGCTGGGGCCGTCGGATTTCCTGTCGTCGAGCCAGTTGAAGAGGCGTCCGCCGTCGCGGCCGAGCTCCTGGCCCGGTCGATCGTCCGGACCGGCGATGAAGCCGTCGAGCGACATCGACATGTACAGCCGAATCGGATTGCGCATGCCGGCCTCCCTCTCTCTTGCACGGCGCGGAAAGGCTCCGTGGTCACAGCGGGAGACTCCAGGCAGCAGGCGAACTCATCGCCCTGGCGAGGCCTACGCCGAGGTCGCTTCATCCCGGATCCGGCCGCTCCGGCCGGAAAGACCCCTACGGTCGGGACCGTCACAAAGATGTCCTGTGTTCATGACATACGCCTAATGGGCGCGGGCCGCGTGCCACGATCGCTCGGACCTTCCGTACCCGACGACGAACCGGGCCCGCACCGAACGACGTTCGGGCCCCCGTCCCCAGGAGCGCGCATGTCCGCGATACCGGTGAGCGACGTCGATCTCTACACGCCCGGCGCGCGGGCCGACCCGTACTCGATCTACAAGGAGTTACGGGCGCTCGGTCCTGTGGTGCACCTGTCCCGCTACGACCTCTACGCCCTCCCCCGCTACCAGGAAGTGCGCGCGGCGCTCATGGACTGGCGGACGTTCTCCTCGGCCCGCGGCGTGTTCGTCGATCCGGACATGAACGCGCAGCTCGAGGGGATCACGCTGTGCAGCGATCCGCCGGAACACACCGCGATGCGAGCGGTGTTGGGCCGTCCGCTGCGCCAGGACCGGATGCGCGACGTCACCCCCACCATCGAGGCGGAGGCCGAGCGGATCGTCGCGGAGCTGGTCGAGCGGGGCCGGTTCGACGCCGCGACGGAGCTGGCCGAGCACCTGCCCATGGCCGTCGTCTCCGACCTCGTCGGCCTGCCCGACCGGGGACGCGACAAGATGCTGGAGTGGGCCGCGGCCATGTGGGACATGCAGGGGCCCGCCAACGAGCGCTTCACGAAGGCGGCGCCCGTGGCCGAGGAGTTCATGGACTACGTCGCCCACGAGGCGGTCCCCGGGCGCATCGACCCCGACGGCTGGGCCGCCAACCTCCATCAGGCGGCCGACCGCGGGGAGTTGCCGCGAGAGAAGTGCCCGGCGCTGATGCTCGACTACGTCACGCCGAGCCTCGACACCACGATTCTCGCGATCACGAACGCGATCGCGCTCTTCGCCCAACACCCGGACCAATGGGACCTGTTACGGGCCGACCGGTCCCTGATTCCCCACGCCATCAATGAGTCGCTGCGCCTGGAGACCCCGGTGCCGCAGTTCAGCCGCGTCCTCACCGAGGACCACGAGATCGACGGCGTAGGTATCCCCGCCGGCAGCCGTGTGGCCCTGCTCTACGGCTCCGCGAACCGCGACGAGCGCCACTACCCGGACCCCGAACGCTTCGACATCACCCGCCGCCCCTCGGACCACCTGGCCTTCGGCCGCGGCGAACACGTCTGCGTCGGCATGCACCTGGCCCGCGTGGAGATGGGCACGCTCCTGGAGCGCCTCGCCGACCGGGTGAGCCGGTTCGAGACCGTGTCCTCGAGGCCGCTGCTCAACAACGGGCTGCGCGGGCTGGAGCATCTGGAGGTCACGGTGAGCGTCTAGGGCCTGCCCGTCGGCCTCATGACAGGATTCCTGTATGCCGAACGTTGTCGTGTCTCCCGAGGTGTCCATCGCGTACGAGAGCTTCGGCGACCCCGGGGATCCACCCGTCCTGCTCGTGATGGGTTTCGGCGCGCAGCTGCTCGGCTGGCACGAGGACTTCTGCCGGGCGCTGGCGGACCGCGGCCGGTACGTGATCCGATACGACAACCGAGACTGCGGGCTGTCCACCAAGTTCGACGAACACCCTGTTGACATGGGCGAGTTCATCGCCGCCGTCGGCTCGGGTGACCTTCCCACCGCCCTCGCGATGGTTCCCTACCGGCTTAGCGACATGGCCGACGACGGACTCGGCCTGCTCACCGCTCTCGGTATCGAACGCGCCCACGTGGTCGGCGCCTCGATGGGCGGGATGATCGCCCAGACGATGGCCCTCTCCTCCCCGGACCGGGTGCTTACCTTGACGTCGATGATGTCCTCGACCGGCGAGAGTGAGTACGGCCGGTCCAGCCCGGAAGCGCAGGCGGCACTGTTCACTCCGAAGCCGGCGGATCGCGAGGGATACGTCGCGGCGGCGGAGAAGGAGCTGGTGTGGGCCTCCAAGCGCTACGGCGACGCGGCGGCGCTGCGTGAGCTGGCCGCCGCGAGCCACGACCGCTCGTACTACCCCGCGGGGATCGGGCGGCAACTCGGCGCGATGATCCTCAGCGGTTCACGCGCGGACGCCCTCCGCGAACTGCGGGTGCCGACGCTGGTGATCCACGGTCTGGACGACACGCTGATCGACCCCAGCGGCGGAAAGCGCACCGCGGAGCTGGTGCCGGGTGCGGAACTCCTGCTGATCCCCGACATGGGCCACGACCGCCCCCCAGAGCTCTGGCCGGACCTCATCGACGCCGTGGTGTCCCACACCGGTTGAGCAGGTCGTCCGTAGCACCTGCGGCCCGGGCATCGGAGTCGAGGGCCTCGTACCGTCGGTAAACTGGCCCTTGATGCCGAAAACCCGCCAGCCGCCGTCGGCCCCCTTGAAGTCCTCGGCTCCGCAGGACATGCCCAGCGGAGCCGGGTGGCTGCCGCACGGCTACGCGATGGCCTCGCACACCCACGAGGCGGGGCAGCTCGTCTACGCAGCCGCCGGGACGCTGGCCACCACGACGGAGCGCGGCACCTGGGTCGCTCCCGCCAACCGCGTGACGTGGACGCCGCCCGGCTTCGCCCACTCCCACCGCTTCTACGGCCGCACCGACACGCGACTGCTGACCGTTCCGGTCGAGCTGTGCCATGAACTGATCGCGCATCCAAGCGTGTTCGCGGTCGGCCCGCTGCTGCGCGAGGCCGTCCTCGCCCTCACCGGCGACCGGCCCGAGACACGTCCCGGCGCCCACCAGCGGCTGCTCGCCGTGGTCATCGACGAGCTGTCCAACACCCCCGAGCTGTCCCTGCATCTGCCCGAGGCGGACGATGATCGGCTCCGTGCCGTCACCGATCTTCTGCACGCCGATCCGGCCCGGCCCGCGACACTGTCCGAGCTCGGACGCGTCGCGGGAGCCAGCGAGCGCACACTGAGCCGCCTGTTCCACACGGAGCTCGGCATGAGCTTCCACCGGTGGCGCACCATCCTGCGCATCCATCACGCGCTGGCCCATCTGACGGAGGGCATGTCGGTCACCGACACCGCGATGGCGTGCGGCTGGTCGAACCCGTCCAGCTTCATCGACGCCTTCAACGACGTCGTCGGCCAAACCCCGGGCAGCTACCAGGCGGACCTGCGCAACAGCCCCGCGATGCCCTAGGTGTGCCGCTCCTCCGCACATTGGCGGGTTTTCGGTATCACGTGTCCATTCACCGGTTGGTGACGGCTGATGCCGGTTCCACAGTGGTGTCAGTACGCCGCCGCCCAGGCGGCACGGCCGCCCCCGCAGCGCGGAGTGCGCGGCCCCACCTTCTGCAAGGAGCTCGAAAAACCATGACCGAAACCGGCAGGGACACGACCGTCGTGATCGTCGGGGGCGGAGTCGCCGGACTCACGCTGGGCAATTTTCTCCTGGGCAAGGGGATCGGTTGCGTCGTCCTCGAAAAGCACAGTCGTGACTATGTGGAGCAGCGGCAGAGGGCCGGGGCTCTCGATGCCAACGGTGTGCGTGTACTGAACGAGTGGGGGCTGGGAGAGGCCGTCGAGGGCTACAGCCATGGGGACTCCGACGCGGGTGTGCCGCTGCTGATCGACGGAGAGGAACGACAGTGGAGGGTGGGCGGCGGTGACGACGAGGACGAGGTCGACGGGGCGTTCTGCCCGCAGCAGATCCTCGTCCGCAATCTGATCAGGATCTTCCTGCGCGATGGCGGTGACCTGCGCTTCGGAGCGCAGGACGTATCCCTGCACGACATCGACATCGACATCGACATCGGCACCGACACCGGCACCGGCACCGGCACCGGCACCGAGCAGCCGACTGTTCGCTACCGGGACGCCGACGGCTCGACGCGGACGCTCACGTGCGCCTTCGTCGCCGGCAGCGATGGCTACCGCGGCGTCAGCCGGACGGCCGTCCCCGACGACGTACTCACCAGCTCCACCTACGAGTTCGGCTACGCCTGGCTGAGCGCGATGACGCAGGCGCCGGCGGATCCCCTGGCCGTGCTGGCCGTGCACTCGCGCGGTTTCGCCGCGCGGATCACCCGTGGCCCGCACGCGAGCCGTCTCTACTTGCAGTGTCCACTCACGGACACCGTCGAACAGTGGCCCGACGAGCGCATCTGGAACGAACTGGAGGCTCGCTTCGGTGGGCCCGTGGAGCCCAGGGGCCCGATCACCAGCAGGCAGGTCGTACCGCTGCGCGGAGTGGTCTTCAGCCCCATGCGCCATGGACGCCTGTACCTGCTCGGGGACGCGGCCCACCTCATCTCCCCGATGAGCGCGGAGGGCATGAGCCTCGCCCTCCACGACGCCGACGCACTGGCCAAGGCGGTCGTCCGGCAGGTGGAGAAGAACGACTCGACCCTGCTCGACAGCTACTCCGACACCTGCCTGAACCACACATGGGAGCGCCAGGCATCCGCTGTCCGGATGACGCAGACCATGCACGACTCCGGTGACACCACCTACGAAGGGGAGTTCCGCAAGCAGATCGCCCGCAAGAACCTGGAAACCATGCTGGAACCGGCGGCGCCTCACGCCTCGTAGGTCGTGGACACACCCGGTCGATGTGCTCCGCGGTGATCCGCGCAGGCCTCGGGTGCCGTCCTTCATGATGACCCGGGGTCGCCAAGGAACCATCGGTCCGTGTGGTCGGCCGAACGCGTCCGGGGGCCGGGGGAATTCAGTCCTTGTCGACGTGCTCGTTCAGGACCTTGCCGTTGGCCGCGTCGATGTCGAACGACGTCTTGTCCCAGGTGGCAGGGGTGACCACGTCGACCGACCAGACCGTGGACCCGCTGTCGGAGTCGTCGAGGGCGACGGAGGTGACCTTGCCCTTCTTCCGCTCTGTGGCCGTATCGGCGGCCTTCACCGCCGTGATCTTGGCCGCGGCGAGCTTGTCGGAGTTCTCCTTCTTGTCGTCCGCGTCCTGGTCCTTGTCCGTCGTAGAGCCGCTCACCTTGCCGGTGACGGCATCGACGCGTACGTCGGTGCTCGTGCCGTCGGACGCGACGACCTCTGCTTCCCACTCCGGGTTGCCCTGGTTGTCGTCTCCGAGCTCGATGTCCAGGAGCTTGCTGCCGGAGACCTCCTTCTCGGCGGTGCGTGCCGCCTTGTCCCAGCCGACCTTCGTCGCGGAGAGCAGCTTCTTGCGCTCGGCCTGGTCCTCGTTCAGCCGGCCGGTCGGGGTCGCGTCGCCGGCCTGGTCCTGCTGGGAGGCGCTCTCGCTCTTCTTGGCGCCCGAGGAGGTGTCGTCCCCGTCGTCCGACGAGCACGCGCTCAGCAGGGAGAGCGATGCGGCGACGGCGCACACGACGCCGACGGCACGCCCTCGCGCGCTTCGGTTGCTCCGCTTCACGGGTACAGAGTGCATGGGTGGGCCTTTCGTGCCGTGGGCCGGGGAGATCCGTGCCGCTCCCGCGCCCAGGTCACCCCGTGCGCCCGCCGCCCTCACGGCGACTCCGCAAACGGGCACGAAGCGGACGCCCGCCGATCGTCCCAGCCTCCCCGGGGCTCGGCATCCCGACGCCCCGACGTCCCGGCACACGGTCTCGGCCCTGCCCGTCGCGACGGCCCGGCGCACGGCCTCCCGCCCTGCCCGACACGCGCGCAGGAGCCGGGAGGCCGATTGACCCGATCGGCCGTCAGCCCTTCTTCAGTTCCTCGGCGAACATCACGATGATGCCGCTGGGGCCGCGGACATACGTGAGCTTGTAGATGTCCTCATAGGTGCCCACGCCGCGAAGCGGGTGGCACCCGTGCTTGGCGGCCGTCTCGAGGGCCTCTTCGATGTTGTCGACCGAGAAGGCGACGCGGTGCATACCGATCTCGTTGGGGAGGGTCGGCTCCGTCTCGATCGCATCGGGGTGGATGTACTCGAAGAGCTCCAGGCGACCCTGTCCGTCCGGCGTCTGGAGCATCGCGATCTTGGCGTGATTGCCATCGAGTCCGACGGCGGTATCGGTCCACTCCCCACTGACCGTGTCCCGGCCGAGGACCGTGAGGCCGAGGTCGGTGAAGAAGGAGATCGTTGCTTCGAGGTCGCGAACAGCGATGGCGACGTTCTCAAGTTTGATGGCCATGCGTTGCATGCTACGAGTCGGGCGGCCGCGAATTGCGTTAAGGGACCATCAAGCCGCTGGTAGCAGGACATACTTGAGGGCACGGGGGCGGGATGGCCCCTCGTTGACTCGAGGCAAGGAGGCGGCGTTCGGTGAGCAGCGTCACGACGGGACTGCAGAAGATCGAGGTCAGGCTTCGGTGGGACCCCAGCCCCGTCGGGGAGTCACCGCGCCATCTCGACATCGTCGCCGCGACGTACTCCGACGACGACGTCGACGGGGATCCCGCGTACGTCGTCCACTACGACAGCCGCTCCCCCGACGGCACCATCAACATGATCCGGGACAGCAAGACCGGGATGGGTTTCGGCTTCGTCGAGGTCATGACTCTCGAACTCGACCGACTGGCGTCCTCCTACGCGCGAGTGGTGGTCGGAGTGGTGATCCATCAGGACGCCGACCCGCGCACCTTCTCCGACATCGAGAATGCCGGGGTCGTGGTCGTGGAGAAGTACACGGAGCTTCTGGAGACCGACTTCACGCCGGTCGCCGGGGCCACCGCCGCGACCATCGTGGAGTTCCGGCGGAATGACTCCGGGGCCTGGAAACTCCACGAACTGATCCAGGGCTTCGACTGCGACGCGAGCGCGTTCCCGGCCGAAATGGGCAGCGCCCGGCAGAGTTGAGCCGGACCAATACCGCTCCCGCTCAGCTCAGTTCGAAGCCGTGGTAGTGGCTCACCGCGATGCCGTCGGTGAGGTCGCGGTAGAGGCCGACGCCGCCGATGAAGGGCATGAACACCCGTTGTTTCCCGGGGATGTTGGCGCCCATGTACCAGGACGCGGCCTGGGGCATGAGCGTGAGGTCGGCGAGGTCGTTGGTGGTGTTGACCCAGTTGTCCTCGGCGTTCGGGTCGGCCTCCATGCGGTGCAGTCCGCGCTCGCGCAGGTGCGTGAGGGCGCGGGTGATCCAGTCCACGTGGTGCTCGATCGAGGTCATCATGTTGGAGAGGACGGACGGGCTCTGGGGGCCGGTCACCGTGAAGAGGTTGGGGAAGCCGGCCGACATCAGGCCCAGATACGTACGCGGGCCGTGCGCCCACTTTTCGCGCAGCGCGAGGCCGTCGGCGCCCCTGATGTCGATGGCGTTCAGGGCGCCGGTCATCGCGTCGAATCCGGTCGCCATGACGATGACGTCGACGTCGTACGCGCCCCCGTCCTCGGTGCGGATCCCGCGCTCGGTCATCCGGTCGATCGGCCGCTCGACGAGGTCGACCAGGGTGACGTTGTCCTGGTTGAACACCTCGAAGTAGCCGGTGTCGACGCACATCCGCTTGCTGGCGATCGGGTACGTGCGCGGGGTGAGCCGCTCGGCGAGTTCGGGGCTCTTCACCTTCTCGCGGATCCGTGCGCGGACGTACTCGGCGACGGCCTCGTTGGCCTCCGCGTCCCTGAGCAGGTCACTGAAGCCGCTGCCGAAGCACAGACCACCGATGTCCCAGCGCCGGTCCAACTCCCTTACGATTTCCTCCTCTTCGGTCTCGACAACGAGCACCTGCGCCTCTTCGTCGCAGTCGAAGCCCTTCGATGAGGCGCGGGAGACCTCGCGTCGTTCGGGGTAGCGCGCCCGCGCCGCGGCGAGACGGGAGGCGTTGGGGCCGTTGTGGGCGGGCACCGCGTAGGACGGGGTGCGCTGGAAGACGGTGAGCGAGCCCACCAGCGGGGCGATCGCGGTGATCGTCTGCAGTCCGGAGGATCCGGTGCCGATCACGGCCACCCGCTTGCCGGCCAGGTCGGCGTCCTCGTGCGGCCAGTTGGACGTCCACAGCACCTCCCCCGCGAAGTCCGTGAGGCCCTCGAAGTCGGGCCGGGACGGCATGGACAGGCACCCGGTGGCCGCGATGACGTACCGGGCGGTGCGGGGTGTTCCGTCGGAGGCCCGGACCGTCCAGCGCTCCGCCGCGTCGTCCCAATCGAGCGATTCCACACGGGTGTTGAAGACGACGTCCCTGCGCAGGTCGAACCGGTCGGCCACATGGCGTACGTAGGCGAGGATCTCCGGCTGGGCCGCGTAGCGCTCGCTCCAGTCCCATTCCTGCTCGAGCTCGGAGTCGAAGGAGTAGGAGTACTCGACGGACTCGATGTCGCAGCGGGCGCCCGGGTAGCGGTTCCAGTACCAGGTGCCGCCGACGTCCGCGCCTGCCTCGATCACGCAGGTGTCGAAGCCGAGCGCGCGCAGCCGGTGCAGCTGGTAGAGGCCGGCGAAACCGGCGCCGATGACGAGCACGTCGTGGTCGGCCATGGCTCACACCGTCCTTTCGGCGACGAACTTGTTGATGTGCTCCGCCACAAGACGCAGCCCGTCCTCGAAGCCCGGCAGGATGCCCGCCATCTGGAAGAAGGCGTGCATCTGGCCCGCGGCCTCTTCAAGTGCCACCGGGACGCCCGCCTCGCGCAGCGCGTGCGCGTAGGCGACTCCCTCGTCGTGCAGCGGATCGCACTCGGCGACGTACACGAGCGCCGGGGGCAGGCCCGCGAGGCTGTCGGCGCGCAGCGGGGAGGCGTCCGGGTGCGTGCGGGCCCGCTCGTCGGGGAGGTAGTGGTCCCAGAACCAGGCCATGGTGTCGCGGGTGAGCATGAGTTGGTTCTGCGGGGCGAGGTACGAGGGCCGGTCCAGGTCGCAGTCGGTGACGGGATAGATCAGGGCCTGGTAGTCGACGGCGGGCCCGCCGCGGTCGCGGGCCCAGCGGGTCATCACCGCTGCGATATTGCCGCCCGCGCTGTCGCCGGCGACGAGCAACGGGGCGCCTTGCGGGGCGAGTTCGTCCCCGTGCTCGGCGGTCCAGGTCAGGGCGGCCCAGCTGTCCTCGATGGCTGTCGGGAACGGATGCTCGGGCGCCTTGCGGTAGTTGACCATCACCACGGTCGACTGCGTCGCGTTCGAGAGCCGGCGGCCCACGTGGTCGTACTGCAGGTCGATGTCCCCGACGACCCAGCCGCCGCCGTGGAAGTACACGACGACCGCCTGCGGGGTGCCCTCGGGACGCAGCACCCTGGTGCGGAATCGCCCGCCGTCGCGGCCCTCGATCTTGACGTCCCGTACCGCGCCGACCTCCGGGCCCCGGCCGCTGATACCGGAGAGGATGGGGGCGTGCAGACGGGCGATGGCCGGCGTGGACTCGTGCATCGCCGGGCCGTCGGCCTTGGCCAGTTCCGCCAGAAACGCCTGGGTCACCGGTTCCAGTGGCATACGGCCGTCCCCTCGTCGATCCTGCTCGTCTTCTCGGAGGTGATGCTCGTACGGCAGGCGGGCCCGGCCCCGCGCACCGGCCGCTGTACCGTGCACGGACCATGCTCGCCGGAGATCCTCGCGAGGTCCAGACCTCGGCGGAGGCCGGCTCGCGCAACGGGTCCTCGGCTCACCCACCGGCCGCGAACGGCAGCGTCTCGTACCGGCGCACGTAGCAGCCGTCCGCGAACGTACCGCGGGGCGCGTCGACCGTGAAGTGCGGAAAACGGGCGAGGAGTTCGGTGAGCGCGATCCGTCCCTGGAGGCGGGCCGCCGCGGCGCCCAGGCAGTGGTGCGGGCCGTAGCCGAAGGCCAGGTGTTGTGGCGTCGTGCGCTCCAGGTCGACCTCGTCGGCATGGGGGCCGAAGGCGCGCGGGTCGCGGTTGGCGGAGCCGTAGAGCAGCAGCACCTTGTCCCCGGCCGGCGCGGTCCTGCCGTGCAGGCTCAGGTCTTCGGTGAGGGTGCGGGCCAGGCCCTGCACCGGCGACGCCAGGCGCAGCGCCTCCTCGACGAAGGGCCCGGCCGACTCCGGGTCGGATGCGAAACGGGCTCGTAACTCTGGCTGTTCGGTGAGGAGTTGCGATACGGTGGTGAGCAGGCCGATGGTCGTGTCGTTGCCGCCGGCGATCATGGTGAAGGCGAATCCCAGGATCCGGATCGCGGCCTGCGGATCGTCGGCCAGGACGCGGACGAGGTCGGAGACGGTGTCGTCGGCCGGGTGTGCGCGGCGCCGCTCGATCAGTTCCGCGAAGTACGCGAAGAGGTCGGCGACCGCCTCGCGCGCGTCGAGCGCGTGGCCCTGGGCGCCCGCCTGCACGATCGACTGTGTCCAGCCCGCGAAACGCTGCCGGTCGGCTTCGTCGACCCCCAGGTAGTGGGCGACGACGAAACACGGGAGCGGCCGCACCAGTTCGGCGACGATGTCGACCGGTTCGCCCGCTGCGGTCATCTCCGCGATCGCGTCGAGCCGGGTGCGTACGAAGTCGCGTATCGCGTCCGCCACGGATTCCACGCGGCGAGGAGTGAACCCCTTGGTGAGCAGCCCGCGGAACTCCGTGTGCTCCGGCGGGTCGAGCATGACCAGCGGCGGCGCGGCCTCCACACCGGCCGCGGCCATGTCGTCGCGGACCACCGTCAGACCCTGGCGTGACGAGAACAGCTCGGGGTGGCGCAGCGCGTCCAGGACGTCGTCGTAGCGGGAGAGCACCCAGTGGTCGCCGCCCTCGACGTGGTGCAGCGGATCGTGGTCGCGCAGGGCCGCGTACATCGCGTAGGGGTCGCGCCAGGACTCGGCACCGCGGGGTAGGAATCGGGCGGGTGGCGGGACGATACTCATGGCGGCACGGTGGGTGACTCCTGACGCACTGTCAATGGACGTGCGGGCAGCCGTCGATCACGGATTTGAAGTGCGACGCCGGGAGGCCGATGAGTTTCGAGGGAACAGGCAGTCGATACCCGTGACGGACGAGACGACGACAAACGGTGGGAGATCCCCGATGGCCAAGGTGTTCACGCACATGACGATGTCGCTGGACGGCTTCATCGCGAGCCCGAAGGACGAGATCGGGGAGCTGTTCGAGTGGTACGAGGCGGGAGGCGTGAACGTCCCCGACCCGAACGAGTCCGTCGACTCCCAGGTCGACGACGCCGGCGCCCAGGTGATGGGAGAGTTGACCGCCAATTGCGGCGCCCTCGTCGCCGGCCGGCGCCTGTTCGACATCGCCGACGGCTGGGGTGACAAGCACCCGGTGGGCGCACCGGTCGTGGTGGTCACTCACCGCGCGCCCGAGGACGCCGCCACGAAGTGGCCCACCACGACGTTCGTCGACGGAGTCGAGGCCGCGATCGTCCGGGCCAAGGAGATCGCCGGCGATCAGGACATCACCATCGCGAGCGCGGCGATCACCCAGCAGGCGCTCGACCTCGGTCTGGTCGACGAGGTGTGCGTCAGCCTCGTCCCCGTACTGTTCGGCGAGGGGATCCCCTACTTCGCGAAGCTGGCGCGCGGCCACCTCCTCCTCGAGGACCCGGTCGTCGTCCAGGGGCGCCGCGCCCTCCACCTGCGGTATCCCGTCCGCCGATAGTCGGCCGTAGGGTCCCCGATGTGGCGGGGCGGCGCCCGGGCTCGATGTCTGCCGCGCTCTTCCCCGCCCCACGGTCGTGATCTACGTTTGGCATCGCCCCGCCACCGAAAGGCCGACGATGCCGTTTCCCACCAGCGTCCAGCACAATCCGGTCGTCCAGCAGGCGGTTCGCCGCCTCGACGAGCTCGGCGACCCCCGCTTCGGACAGACGCTGCTGCGCTGCCTGGACGACACGCTGGCCCGCACCATCCGCCCGATGCCCGACGGCACCGCCTTCGTCGTGACGGGTGACATCCCCGCGATGTGGCTGCGCGACTCGACGACGCAGATGATGCCGTACCTGGCGCTGCTCGAGGGCGACGAGGACCTGCAGGACCTTCTTCTCGCCGTGCTGCGCCGCCAGTTCCGGCAGATCGCGCACAATCCGTACGCCAACGCGTTCAACGCCGAGGCCTCCGGACGGGCGCACGACACGGACGACCTGTGCGAGGACCCCTGGGTCTGGGAGGAGAAGTACGAGGTCGACTCCCTCGCCTTCCCGCTCCTGCTGGCCCATCGCTTCTGGCGGGCGACCGGGCGCACCGACCACTTGGCGCAGGCGTTGGAGGCGGCGCGCGCCGCGATCTCCGTGTGGCGCACGGAGCAGGACCATGAGCACCTCTCCAAGTACCGCTTCGTGCGGGCGAACGTACCGCCGACCGACACCCTGCGGAACGAGGGGCGCGGAACTCCCGTCGCCGAGACCGGGATGACCTGGAGCGGGTTCAGGCCCAGCGACGACGCGTGCACCTATGGCTACAACGTGCCCGCCAACCTGTGCGCCGCCGCTGCCCTCGACGGCGTCGCCAACATGGCGCGGCAGGTTCAGGACACCGAACTCGCCGACGATGCGGCCGAGTTGGCGGTCGAACTGCGCGCGGCGACCCGGCAGCACGGCACCGTCGACCACCCCGACCACGGCTCGATCTACGCCTACGAGGTCGACGGGCTCGGCAACGCGCTCCTGGCGGACGACGCCAACATGCCCAGCCTGCTGTCGCTGCCGCTGGTCGCCGACATCTCGCCGAAGGACCCGCTGTACCTGGCCACCCGCGCGTTCGTCCTCTCGCCCGCCAACCCGACCTGGTACCGCGGAACGGCCGCCGAGGGTGTGGGCAGCCCGCACACCCCTGACGGCTACATCTGGCCCATCGCCCTCGCCGTGGAGGGACTGACCAGCAACGACCCCGAGCGGCGGCTGCGGTTGCTGCACACCCTGATCAACACCGACGCCGGAACCGGGGCGATGCACGAGTCCTTCCACAAGGACGACCCGGACAGGTTCACCCGCGACTGGTTCTCCTGGGCCAATGCCATGTATGCGGAACTGGCCCTGGATCTGGCCGGGTTCGGCACTCGCTCCCTGTGGGATGCGTCCGTGGGTACCTCCTTGGACGCGTCCGCCTAGACAGCCTGTCGGCCACAGCTGCTCTCAGTACGGCAGCCCCTCCGACGCCGCGCGCAGGGCGACGTCGAGGCATGCCGCGAACTCGTCGTACGAGGCATCGGGTTGGTCCGCGTAGCGGCGGGCGAAGTTCTCCGCGGCCGCGCGCAGGGCGCCGTTGAGGGTCGCGGCGTGCACCGTCACGCGCAGGTCGTCGGCTTGGCCGCCGGAGCGTTCCGCGAGCAGGCGGCCGAGGACGGGGAGCGCGTCGTCGTGGGCCTGGAGCCAGACGGCGCGCAGCGCGGGCTCGGTCGAGGTCATGCGGATCAGGGCGAGGATGGTGGGCGTGCCCTGCGGGAGATCTCCCGTTCCGCGCGACTCGGTGAAGAAGTCCAGCAGACTCATCTGCGGTGGCCAGTGGCGCAGTTGGGTCACCGCGAAGTCGAGTCCCGCCGCGAGCAGCGGGAGCACGCAGCTCTCCTTCGTCGGGAAGTGCCGCCACAGGGTGCGTGAGGAGACGCCGACGGCCCCCGCTATCTGCGCTCCCGTCGTGGCGGTGACGCCCTGGGAGGTGAACAGGCGCACCGCTTCGCAGGCGATCTCGAACCGGAGCGCGGCCTTGCGGCGTTCGGCGAGCGAAGGCCGCTCGTCCGTCGGCGTCGCCTCCTGCCGCCACTCTTCCCATGGCATCTGTCGCATGCCGCCATCTTGTCACTGAGTGACACGCGACTCTACTCTGCGGTAGCTGACCGGCGAGTAACCACCGTGCTCTCGACCGGAGTTGGCCGGCGTACGCCCCTGTGCCCCCTTGTGCCCTCCCTCTCCCCCACTTGGTCAAGGAGTTGCCCATGCCCTCCCCCACCAGGCGCGCCCTGCTCACCGGCGCCACCGCCCTCGCCACCGCCGCCGCCCTTCCGGCCCGGGTCGCGGCGGCCGCACCAGCCCGCGTGCGTCTGACCCGCGAGGAACACCGCGTCGTCGTCATCGGATCGGGATTCGGCGGCGGCGTCGCCGCACTGCGGCTCGCCCAGGCCGGCGTCCCGGTGACCGTCCTCGAACGCGGGCGGCGCTGGCCGACCGGCCCGAACGCGGAGACCTTCCCGCACGTCTCCGGCCTCGACAAGCGGGTGCTCTGGTACGGCACCCTGCCCGAAGCCGTCAGGCCGCTCGCACGCCTGATCGGCACCCCGCTCGGCTTCGCGCCCTACACCGGCCTCCTGGAGCCGGTCCTCGGGGAGAACATCCTGAGCGTGTGCGCGGCCGGGGTCGGCGGCGGTTCGCTCGTCTACCAGGGCATGACCCTCCAGCCCTCGGAGGCCGTCTTCAACACCTGGCTGCCCGAAGGCCTCGACTACCGGCGCATGGACCGCGTCCACTATCCGCGCGTCGCGCGCATGCTCAAGGCGGCCACCGCTCCCGACCAACTGATCGACTCGCCCAACTACTTCGCGTCGCGAGTCTTCGGAGAGCGGGTCCGCAAGGCCGGATACGGCCTGGAGAAGATCCCCATGCCGATCGACTGGGACTACGCCCTGGCCGAACTGCGCGGCGACATGAAGCCCTCGTACACGAACGGAGACTGCGCGCTCGGCGTCAACAACGGCGGCAAGCACTCCGTGGACGTGACCTATCTGAAGCAGGCCGAGGCGACCGGCAAGGTCACCGTCGCCACCCACCACAACGTCACCTCCGTGGCCCGCGCCGCCGACGGCCGCTGGGAGGTGCATGTCGACCGCACCGACGACTCCGGCACCGTGCTGGAACAGAAGGTGCTCACCACCCGCGCCCTGATCATGGCGGCCGGCAGCGTCAACACCAGCAAACTCCTGGTCCGCGCCGGCGCGACCGGAGCCGTCCCCGACCTGCCCGACGGGCTCGGCGAGGGCTGGGGCACCAACGGCGACCGCATCTACGCGTGGACCAGCCTCCAGGAGGACTTCGGCGGCGAGCAGGGCGGTCCCGTCGTCTACGGCAGCAAGGACTGGACCGACCCGGCCACCGCGAACACGGTCATCCAGGCCTCCCTCCCGCCCCTGGGCCTCGACACCCGCACGACCATGCTGGTGGGCTTCGGCGTCAGCCCCGACCGCGGCCGCCTGCGCTACAACGCGGCCAGCGACTCCGTGTCCCTGCACTGGCCCGCGGGCGGCGACGACACCAGCTACCGCGCCATCCATCAGCGGGTCACGAAGATCTCCCGGGGCCTCGGCACCCTCATCGACACCAACTCCCTGGTCAACAGCACCTGGCACCCACTGGGCGGCGCCCCGATGGGCACCGTGTGCGACCTGGAGGGACGCGTCCAGGGGCAGCGCGGCCTCTACGTCCTCGACGGCGCGCTCATCCCCGGCACCACCGGCGCCTGCAACCCCTCGATGACCATCGCCGCGGTGGCCGAGCGCGCCATGGACAGCATCGCCGCCAAGGACGTCGGCACGGTCATCTGACCACCCCGGCACACTGCCTCTCCGGCCAACTCGACACCACCCCCGTGGAGTTCGCCGCGTCCCGATTGACCTGCACGATCCGCGTCCGACACCCCGGACGCCGTAGCATGTCCCGGTTGCCCGGCTCCATCCGGGCAACTTCGGGCAGTTCGGGGGCAGTTGCGTCGCTCCGGCCGGGGCTGCCGTCTTCTCGACGTTGGGACCCGATGGACGCCACTCGCGCACACGACGAGCTCAGCCTGCTCGAAGCGGAGCTGACCGAACGGCTCGACGCTCCGGCGCACTTCTTCGCGAAGGACGCCGCCGCACCGCGCACCCTGGTCGACATCCTCGACGCGACCGTCCGAAAGCACCCCGACGAGCTCGCCCTCGACGACGGCCTGCGCCGACTGACGTACCGCGCGCTGGACGTTGAGGTCGGCCGGCTGCGCAGCCGTCTGGCCGGGGCCGGGGTGGGGCGCGGCGACCGGGTCGGCGTGCGGGTGCCGTCGGGGACGAACGACCTGTACGTGGCGATTCTCGCCGTGCTCGCGGCGGGCGCCGCGTACGTACCCGTGGATGCCGAGGATCCGGACGAGCGGGCCGAACTCGTCTTCGGTGAGGCGGGGGTGCGGACCGTGATCGGGGCGGGGCACGCCTTCACCGTCGCGGAGTCCTCCCCCGTTCCCGCCGGGCGGCCCGGGCCCGGGGACGACGCGTGGATCATCTTCACGTCCGGTTCGACCGGGCGGCCCAAGGGCGTCGCCGTCCGTAACCGCAGCGCCGCGGCGTTCGTGGACGCGGAGGCCGCGCTCTTCCTCGCCGAGGATCCGATCGGGCCCGGCGACCGGGTCATGGCGGGCCTGTCCGTCGCGTTCGACGCGTCCTGCGAGGAGATGTGGCTGGCGTGGCGGCACGGCGCCTGCCTGGTGCCGGTGCCGCGCGCCCAGGTGCGTGGCGGCGCCGACCTCGGGCCCTGGCTGGCCGAGCAGGAGATCACCGTCATCTCCACCGTGCCGACGCTGGCCGCGCTCTGGGAGCCGGAGGCCCTCAACGACGTCCGGCTGCTGATCTTCGGCGGCGAGGCGTGTCCGCCCGAGCTCGTCCAGCGCCTGGTCACCGAGGGCCGCGAGGTCTGGAACACGTACGGGCCCACCGAGGCCACCGTCGTCACCTGCGCCTCCCTGATGACCGGCGCCGAGCCGATCCGCATCGGACTGCCGCTGGACGGCTGGGAACTCGCCGTCGTCGACGAGGCCGACCGGCCCGTCCCGATGGGCGCCAGCGGACAACTCGTCATCGGTGGCGTGGGGTTGGCCCGCTATCTCGACCCGGTCAAGGACGCCGAGAAGTATCCGCCGCTGCCCGCCCTCGGCTGGGAGCGCGCCTACCGCAGCGGCGACCTGGTCAAGGCCGACCCCGAGGGCCTGGTCTTCCTTGGGCGCGGCGACGAGCAGATCAAGCTCGGCGGGCGGCGCATCGAGCTCGGCGAGGTCGACTCCGCGCTGCAGGCGCTGCCCGGCGTCGCGGGTGCGGCCTGCGCCGTCCGCACCGCGCGCGGCGGCAACCAGCTGCTCGTCGGCTACATCGTCACCCAGGAGGGCTGGCAGCACGCGGCCGCCGTGGACAAGCTGCGCTCCGAACTGCCCGCCGCGCTCGTGCCGTTGCTCGCTCCCGTCGCCGAACTGCCCACGCGCACCTCCGGCAAGGTCGACCGCGACGCGCTGCCGTGGCCGCTGCCCGACGTGGCGACCGACGCCCCGGCCGAGCAGCTCTACGGCACCGAGGCCTGGCTCGCCGAGCAGTGGAGCGAGACCCTCGGCGTCCCCGTCACCGACGCGCACGACAACTTCTTCACCATCGGAGGCGGCAGCCTCGCCGCCGCCCAGCTGACCACCCGACTGCGCACCCGCTACCCGGACGCGGCCGTCATCGACCTCTACGAGCGTCCAGTCCTCCGTAAGCTGGCCCGCCGCCTGGAGAAGTCGGCGCAGGACGACGGCGCGGAGCGGACGATCGCCCCGGTCCCGAACCGCGCCAAACTCGTCCAACTGCTGCTCCTGATACCGCTGTTCACCCTCAACGGCCTGCGCTGGACGATCGCGCTCGCCGCGCTGGCCGACGTCCTGCACCGGTTCGGCGGCTACGCGTGGGCCCCATCCGCCTCCTGGTGGCTGCTCGCGCCCGCGGCGCTGGTCCTGTTCAGTCCGCCGGGCCGGCTCGCCGTGGCGGTGGGCGGCGCCCGGCTGCTGCTGCGCGGCGTCGGCCCGGGGACGTATCCGAGAGGCGGTGGCGTCCATCTGCGGCTGTGGACCGCCGAGCGGCTCGCCGAGCACAGCGGCGCGACCTCGCTGACCGGTTCCTGGCTGCAGCGTTACGCCCGCGCGCTCGGCGCCAGGGTCGGCCCCGACGTCGACCTGCACTCGCTGCCGCCGGTCACCGGCCTGCTCAAGCTCGGCCGCGGCTGCGCCGTCGAGAGCGAGGTCGACCTGTCGGGGCACTGGCTCGACGGCGACCGCCTGGAGATCGGCGCCGTGAAGGTCGGCGCGGGCGCCGTGGTCGGCACGCGGAGCGTCCTCTTCCCGGGGGCCCGGGTGGGCAAGCGCGCCGAGATCGCACCGGGCTCCGCCGTCCAGGGACACGTACCGACCGGCCAGCGCTGGGCGGGCTCCCCGGCGGTCAAGCTCGGCAAGGCCAAGCGGGAGTGGCCCGCGCAGCGGCCGCCGCGCACGGTGGGCTGGCGCGCGATGTACGGCGCCGCGGGCCTCGCCCTCACTCTCCTCCCGCTCCTGTCCGCCCTCCCGGCCCTGCTCGTCGCGCGCGCCTTCGTGCCCGCGGGCGCCGGGCTCGGCGATGCGCTGCGCGACGGGCTCCTCGCCGCCGCCCCCGCAGCCCTCGCCTACGGACTCACGTACGCCGTGCTGATCCTGGCCGGTGTGCGGCTCGCCGGGCTCGGCCTGACCTCCGGAACGTTCCCGGTGCACAGCCGGGCGGGCTGGCAGTCCTGGACCGTGACCCAGCTGATGGACCTGTCCCGGCAGACGTTGTTCCCCCTGTACGCGGGGCTCGTCACGCCGGTGTGGATGCGGCTGCTCGGCATGCGCGTCGGCCGGGACGCCGAGGTGTCCACGGTGCTCGCGCTGCCCGGCCTCACCACGGTCGGCGACGGCGCGTTCCTCGCCGACGACACGCTGACCGCGCCGTACGAACTCGGGGGCGGCTGGGTGCGGATCGGGCGCGCCCGGATCGGCCGCCGGGCGTTCCTCGGCAACTCGGGCATGACGGCGCCCGGCCGCTCGGTGCCGGACGACGGCCTGGTCGGCGTCCTGTCGGCCACCCCGAAGAAGGCCAAGCAGGGCAGTTCGTACCTGGGTCTGCCGCCGGTCCGGCTGCCCCGCCCGGCCACCGGCGTCGATCCGGCCCGCACCTACACACCGCCGGTCCGGCTGCGCTGGGCGCGCGCCCTGGTCGAACTGGGCCGCCTCGTCCCGGTGTTCTGCTCGGCCGCCCTGATCGTCCTGGTCCTCGGCGCGCTGGCCGCCATCGCGGCGAGGCACGGCCTGTGGGCGGCCGCGCTCGTCAGCGGCCCTGTTCTGCTGGCCGCGGGTGTCCTCGCGTGCGCGGTGTCGATCGTGGCCAAGTGGCTGCTGGTCGGCCGCCATCGCGCGAGCGAGCACCCGCTGTGGTGCGGTTTCGTGTGGCGGGACGAACTGGCCGACACCTTCGTGGAGATGCTCGCGGTGCCGTGGCTCGCCGGGTCGGTGCCCGGCACCCCGGTCCTCACCGCCTGGCTGCGCGGCCTCGGCGCGCACATCGGGGCGGGCGTGTGGTGCGAGAGTTACTGGCTGCCGGAGACCGACCTGGTCACCCTGGAGGCCGGGGCGACCGTGAACCGGGGCTGTGTCCTGCAGACGCACCTCTTCCACGACCGGATCTTGCGGACGGATACTGTGACCCTTCGCGAGGGCGCCACGCTGGGTCCGGGCGGAATCGTGCTGCCGGGCAGCGAGGTCGGTGCCCGCAGCACGCTGGGGCCCGCGTCCCTGGTGATGGCCGGCGAGTCGGTGCCGCCGGGCAGCCGGTGGCTCGGCAACCCGATAGAGGCCTGGCGCCCGTGAATTGGCGGGCCCTGAAGGCACGTTGGCCATGTCGTACGGGTACGAAGACGAGTACGGGCACAGGGACAGGGAGCGGACGAGGCGTGAACGGGCAGCACTACGGTCAGCACCACGGCGGCCGGCACCACGGGCACCACGGGCCTGACTCCTACTTCCCGTCCAATGGGGACCCCCGCTACCGGGTGCACCGCTACGAACTCGACCTGGACTACCGGCCCGAGCCCAACCGGCTGGCCGGCACGGCCCGGCTCAGCGCCATTGCGGGCCGCGCCGAACTGGATGAATTCCAGCTGAACTTCGCCGACTTCCGTATCGGCCGGATCCGGGTCGACGGCCGCCCCGCGCACTACACGCTGCGCGGCGGCCGACTGCGGATCCGGCCGGCGAAGCCGCTGGCCGCGAGCGCCGCGTTCACCGTCGAGGTGCACTACTCCGGCAACCCGAAGCCGGTGAAGAGCGCCTGGGGCGGCCTGGGTTGGGAGGAGCTGACCGACGGCGCGCTCGTCGCCAGCCAGCCGGTCGGCGCCCCCTCCTGGTACCCGTGCAACGACCGCCCCGCCGACAAGGCCGCGTACCAGATCTCGCTCACCACCCCCTCCGCGTACCAGGTGGTGATCGGCGGCCGCCTCCTCACGCGTACGACCAGGGCCTCGACCACGACCTGGCTGTACGAACAGGCCGCCCCCACCTCCAGCTATCTCGTCGGCCTGGCCATCGGCAGATTCCAGACGGCGCTGCTCGGCGATCCGGGCCTCGACGGGGTCCCGCAGACCGGCCACTTCCCGGCCCATCTGCTCACCGCCTTCTCCCGCGACTTCGCGCGCCAGCCGCAGATGATGGCCCTGTTCCAGGAGCTGTTCGGCCCCTACCCGTTCGGCGAGTACGCGGTCGTGGTGGCCGACGAGGAGCTCGACGTGCCCGTGGAGGCGCAGGGCCTGTCGCTGTTCGGCACCAACCACGTGGACGGCGCCCGGAGTTCGGAGCGGCTCATCGCCCACGAGCTGGCCCACCAGTGGTTCGGCAACAGCGTCACCGTCGCCGACTGGCAGCACATCTGGCTCCACGAGGGTCTCGCCAAGTACGCGGAGTGGCTCTGGTGCGAACGCTCGGGCGGCCGCGGCGCCCAGGACCTCGCCGCCGCGGCCCACGGCCTGCTCGCCGAGCTCCCCGAGAACCTGTCCCTGGCCGACCCCGGCCGTAAGCACATGTTCGACGACCGCCTCTACGAGCGCGGCGCCCTGGCGATCCACGCCCTGCGATGCTCACTCGGCGACCAGGCGTTCTTCCAGGCGCTGCGCGCGTGGACGGACCTGCACCGGCACGGCGTCGTCACGACCGAGATGTTCGCGGCGCACATGGAGCGGTTCGCGCGCCGGCCCGTGGACGAGGTGTTCCGTGCGTGGGTCCACGAGACGGCGCTGCCGGAGGTTCCGGTGCTGGTGAGTTCGTCGTAGTCGTAGTCGTAGTCGTAGTCGTAGGAGACTGTCGTAGGAGCCTAGGGCGTCAACTCCCGCTCCGCCGCGGCCGCGTGCTCGACGACGGTGGCGCGCTGCCCCTTCGTGAAGAGCCCGGCGGCGGCCCATGCGTCCGCGGTCCGCTCCACCCGGCGGACGAAGTCGCGGTGCTCGGCGAACGGTGCGCCGTCCCACACCACGTCGAGGAAGGTCAGGCCGTCGTCGCCGGGTGAGGTGACACCCTCGACCGGCACGTCGTAGTCCGGGAGGTTGTCGTCGCGCTTACGGTTGGGCACTCCGGTGGCGATGGAGCCGAAGACCACCTCGGGCTCCACGCGCTTGAAGTAGGCGGACTGGGGCTGCCGGTCGCCGACGTAGTGCGGGCGCAGTGTGAGGTCGCCGACGGCGAGGGTCTGGCCGCGGCGCGGGGTGATCGCCGACCGGGCGTAGTTCCCGTCGCGCTTCAGGTGCCGGTAGAGCGTCAGCTCCTGGAATTCGCCCTTGGCCACCTCGCCGAGTACCGGCATCAACAGCGGTCCCCAGAAGACCGATTGGACCTCCGGGCGGTCGATGGCGCGCTCGATGCGGACGGTGAACGGCATCGAGACCTCGACGGTGTCGCCGGGGCGCCAGTCACGGTCGATCGTGAGGTAGCTGCCCGGCTTCGGGCGCGGGCCGGTGCGGCGGCGCCCGTTGACCGAGACCGTAAAGCCGTCCTTGGTGTCGGCCACCCAGCCGGGGACGCGCAGCTTGAGGGCCAGCCGGCCGAGGCCGTCGATCTTCAGGGTGCTGCGCTGTTCGCGCGGGAAGCCGGTCGTCTGGGTGACCGTGAAGTCCCGGTCCCGCCAGCGCAGGGTGGAGGGGACGTACAGGTTGACCCACAGGGTCTTGTCGTCGGCCGAACGGAAGTACACCGTCTCCTGGTACTTGGTGCCGCCTTCGAGGCCGCTGCCGCCGCAGCAGGTTCCGGTGTTGTCGTACTCACGGGCGGCGCCCGGGGTCAGCGGCTGGAAGTAGGCGAGCTGCGGATCGTCCGTCCGGTCCGTGTCGGCGCGCTGCCCCAGCACCATGTTGACCAGGCCGCGCTCGTAGTAGTCCATGTAGGCCGGGTCGGGGTCGAAGCTGAAGAGATTGCGCGCCAGCTTGAGCAGGTTGTACGTGGTGCAGGACTCGGCGCCGTCTCCGGCGATGGCGTGGGCGATGTTGTCGCGATTCTGGAACGCCTCGGGGTTGGTGTTGCTGCCGGGGACAGTCCCGCTGGTGCCACCGTGCGCGAACATCCGGTGCGGGACGACCATGCCGAAGAAGTTCTCCGCCGCACGCCGGTAGTCGTCGTCCCGGTTCTGCTCGAAGACCCGTAGATAGCCGATGAAGTTGGGGACGTGCGTGTTGGCGTGCAGGTGGTTCGGGCGTCTGCGGCCAGGGCGGTTCTCGTCGGTGGTGACGAGGATGTCGCGGTTCTCGACGCAGGCCTCGAAGAGGGACTCGCGGCTGTCGAAGAGCCGGGCGGTCTCCAAATGGCGCCCGTCGCCGGTGAGTGCGTGGATCTCGGCGAGGACCTCGTTGGCGCCGCCGTACTCCCCCGCGATGTAGGTGTCCCACAGGTAGTTCAGGTCGTCGCGGGTGACGGGCCCCTTGTAGTCGGGGTGTTCGATGTCGCCGAGTGTCAGGGCCAGGTGGGCCCAGTCCGCCATGGTCCGGACGATCTCGAAGGCCTGCTCGTTGCCGGTGAGGGTGTACGCGTCGAGGAGGCCGCGCATGATCTTGTGCTGGGTGTACCAGGAAGCCCAGGTGTTGGTGTCCGGGTCGCTGCCGTACACGGCGAACCTGGGCGGGCCCGCGCGCAGCACGGTGTCCTCGGGCAGTGCGCCCAGGTAGCCCGGATGCACCGTCTTGCCCTTCAGGGCGTCCTGGCAGGCGCCCAGTTCGGACACCATCCGGTCGAGCTTGTCCTTGTAGACCTGTTCACCCTGGTCGACATGGGACTGCGCGAGGGCCGTGAGGTAGTGGCCTGCCCAGTGGCCGCTGAGCAGGCCGCCGTCCTCCCAGCCGCCGGGCACCTCGACGCCGGGCGGGTTGGGCCGGCCCGCGACCTTGTTGAACAGCACGAGGAAGCGCCGCTCGTCGTAGGCGCGGATGAACGCCTTCACCCTGTCGCGTTTCTCCTGGAACAGGCCCTTGCCCAGGGCCACTTCGTTCAGCCGGAAGGGCCGGACGGGCGCCGTGCTGCCCGCGCCGACGTACGGCGGGAGACCCTGCGCGAGCGCGTGGGACGCGAGCGCGCGGGCCGCGCCGGTGCCGGGCTCTGGCGCCGTGGCGGCCGCCGGCCAGGAGCCGGCCGCCACGGCGGCGGTACCGAGGGCCGAAGCGGCCATGAAGTCACGTCGTCGTATGGACCGGCCACCGAACGTCGTCATGCCCCTCCCCTTTCACGGGAGTTACGGCTTCGTTCGGGATACCGAACAGCCTCTGACTTGTCGAACAGTCCTGAACGGGGCCCAAGATCTCACGCAGGGTGGACCGCCCGTCAACACCTCTGCACGCCGGGCGGGGCCGCCATGCAGCGGTTTCCGGCCCTGGCCGACTATCGCCGTCGCGGCGGTTCCTCCGTGAATGACCTTTATCCGAGGCGGTTTCACTCTCTCCACCTCAAACAATCTTGGAACGGAGAGGCGCTGGCCAGGTCCGCTGTTTGCCTCAACCCCGGCCCTGTATACGAACTTTGGAGGCATGAGACCGCGCAGTCTTGGACAGCGATGCGCTCAGACCGTGCGGCTCCCGAGTGCTGGAGTTCTGTGCCGTCTTGGGCTGCCGCGCCAGGGCAAGATTCCTCCTAGCTGAAGGGTTCCCCATCATCGTGCAACCGGCCCAAGAGTTCGGCGACAACCCTGTCGAAGTACGCGAAACCGGGCACTACACGGAGGAGTACGTCCCCAGCTTCGTCGAGAAATGGGACTCCCTCATAGATTGGGAGAAGAGGGCGGACAGCGAAGGAAATTTCTTCATCGACCTGCTGCGGAAGTGGGGGGTGAAGAGCGTGCTCGATGTGGCGACGGGCACGGGATTCCACTCCGTGGCGCTCCTGTCCGCGGGATTCGAGACCGTCAGCGCGGACGGCAGCGCGGAGATGCTGGCGCGGGCCTTCGAGAACGGCCAGAAGCGGGGAGACCACATCCTGCGGGTCGTTCAGGCGGACTGGCGATGGCTCAACCGTGACGTCCACGGGGAGTACGACGCCATCGTCTGTCTCGGCAACTCCTTCACGCATCTCTTCTCGGAACGCGACCGGCGCAAGGCGCTGGCCGAGTTCTACGCGATGCTCAAGCACGACGGAATTCTCATCCTGGATCAGCGCAATTACGACGCGATGCTGGACGACGGGTACACGAGCAAGCACCGCTACTACTACTGCGGTGAAGACGTCATCGTGGAGCCGGAGTACGTCGACGAGGGACTGTGCCGCATGCGGTACAGCTTCCCGGACAGCTCGATGTACTACCTCAACATGTTTCCGCTCCGGAAGGACTACACGCGGAAGCTGATGTCGGACGTCGGTTTCCAGCGCATCGAGACCTACGGCGACTTCCAGCACACCTACCGTCGTGAGCAGCCGGACTTCTTCATCCATGTCGCGGAGAAGGAGTACAGGACCGAGGGAGAGGAGCAGTACAAGGGCGCGGTCGGCACCGCCCGCAGCTACTACAACTCGCCCGACGCCGACACCTTCTACTCCACGGTGTGGGGCGGCGAGGACATCCACATCGGCCTGTACGAGAGCGCCGACGAGCCCATCGCGGACGCCAGCCGGCGGACCGTCGAACAGATGGCGTCGAAGCTCGGGCTGACCCGGGACTCCGTCGTACTCGATCTCGGTTCCGGCTTCGGCGGTTCGGCCCGGTACCTCGCGGAGACGTACGGCTGCCGGGTCCTGGCCCTCAACCTCAGCGAGGTGGAGAACCAGCGCCACAAGCAGCTGAACTCGGCCCGCGGGCTCACCGACAGGATCGAGGTCGTGGACGGGTCCTTCGAGGACATCCCGTACCCGGCCGACCAGGTCGATGTCGTCTGGTCCCAGGACGCCTTCCTGCACAGCGGGAACCGGGAGCAGGTCCTCAAGGAGATCGCCCGGGTGCTGCGGCCCGGCGGCCAACTCATCTTCACCGACCCGATGGCGGCGACGGAGGGCGGCCGCGCCGACGTGCTGCAGCCGATTCTCGACCGGATCCACCTGGACGACATGGGCTCGCCCGGCTTCTACACGCGCGAACTGAAGCGGCTCGGGTTCACCGCCGTCGACGGCGGTTTCGAGGAGCACCGCGAGCAGTTGGTGAACCATTACACGCGGGTCCTCGAGGAGACCGAGCGTCTGGAGGCCGAGGGGCTGGCCAGAAGGATCAGCCACGACTACCTCTCCCAGATGAAGACGGGACTCGGCCACTGGGTCAACGGTGGCCGCGACACCCATCTCACGTGGGGCATCTTCCACTTCAGGCTCGGTGGCGATGACTGAGCGGTGCGGCTGAGCTGTACGGCTGAGCGGTAGTGCTGAGCGAGACACCTGAACGAGACACCTGAACGAGACACCTGAGCACGTCCGCTGAGCGACGTTCCACCGGCCGGCCCCGAGGTACCTACGGGACCGGCCGGTCGGGCTGCCACCTGCCCTTACTCGATACGCCTGTGACAGAACGAAGACACCCCGAAGCACTGCCTGTAACTCGGTGCGGGATACAAATACTTCAGACCGCACACACCGAGCCACCCACGGGGGAACCCCATGAAGTACACCCGCATCTCCGCTTTCGCCGCCATCGGCGTCGCCGCCACCCTCTCGCTCACCGCCTGCGGCGGCGGTGACTCCGACGCCTCCGCCAAGGACTCCTCGGCCACTTCTTCGTCCTCGTCCTCCGACAGCGGCTCGAAGTCGGAGGCCGGCGACGCGAAGGCGGGCTCCGGCAGCGACACCGAGGTCAAGGCCGGCGCCGCGAACAGCGGGACGCAGTCCGGCACCAAGGCCACCTTCTGCAAGACGGAGGACCTGGCCATCAACGCCGTGGACGCCGCGCCCGACGAGACCTCGGGCCGGATCGACATCTCCATGGTCAACCGGGGTTCGACCACCTGCTCGGCGACGGGCTTCGCGGGCGTCGACATCAAGGACAAGGACAACACCTCGAACCCCATCGAGCGCGGCCACGCCGAACCGCGTGTCACCACCCTGAAGCCGGGCGACTCCGCGATCTTCAACCTCTCCTACGACATCGACAGCTCCGGTGAGAGCCTCTCGTCCCCGACCAACATCGTGGTGACGCCCCCGAACGAGACCCACTCCGTGACCCTGGACTGGCCCGCGGGCGCGGGAGACATCAAGGGCGCCTACACCGACGTCCAGGTCTACCCGACGCACACCGCCAAGTAGGACCGTCGGCGCGTCCGTGCATCTCCTCGACCCGTGCGGCCATCCTTCAGGCATGACCAAGTTGTTCCTGACGGTCGGCCTGCCCGGGGCCGGCAAGACCACGCGGGCCCGGCAACTGGCCGAGGAGCACGGGGCCCTTCGACTGACGCCGGACGAGTGGATGATTCCGCTGTTCGGCGAGCCGGACGCTGACGGAAAGCGGGACGTGCTGGAGGGGCGCCTGCTGTGGCTGGCCCTGGAGGCACTGCGGGTTGGCACCGATGTCGTGCTGGATTTCGGCTGCTGGTCCCGTGACGAGCGATCCGCGATCCGCTCGCTGGTGACATCCGAGGGCGCGTCCTGCCACCTGGTGTACGTGCCGGTGGACCACGACACCCAGCGCGCCCGCATCGCCCATCGCCAGGCGACCACCCCGGACCAGACCTTCCCCATGAGCGAGGCGGAACTCCTGCGCTGGAGGTCGCTGTTCGAAGAGCCCGACGCGGCGGAGCTCGAGGGCCGGCGGATCGACGGCCCGCCGCCCGGGTGGGCGGGGTGGCGGGAGTGGGCCGTGCACCGGTGGCTGTCGCTCGGCTGACTCCCCCGCCGTTCGGCGCGTGTCGGATCGGCGAGGCCCGGACGGGTCCAATTCGGCCACAGACCGGAGCCGCTGAAATATGATCACGCCATGCCCGACATGACAGAGACAACGCCCGGGTGGCTGGCCTCCGACGAGCTGGAGCTGGTCCGTGCCCGCATGCCGATCCTCTACGTCGAAGCCGTGCCGGTGCGCGTCGCGGACAGCGGCGAGGTGACCAGCGTAGGACTGCTGCTCCGCATCGGCCCCGACGGCAACGTGAGCCGCACGCTGGTCTCCGGCCGCGTGCTGCATCACGAACGGGTCCGCGACGCCCTCCTGCGCCACCTCGAAAAGGATCTCGGCCCGGTGGCGCTGCCCCGGGTGCCGGCCTCCCTGCAACCGTTCACCGTCGCCGAGTACTTCCCGACGCAAGGCGTCACGCCGTACCACGACCCGCGCCAGCACGCGGTCTCGCTGGCCTACATCGTTCCAGTGGCCGGGGACTGCCAGCCCCGGCAGGACGCGCTCGACCTGGTCTGGTTCAGCCCCGAGGACGCGGTCTCGTCGGCCATGCAGGACGAGATGCCCGGCGGCCACGGCGCCCTCCTCAAACAGGCCCTCGCCCACGCGGGCCTCGGCCTCTGAACCCGCCCGCGACCGGCGCCCGGCACCGCCTTGTTCCGAAACGCCGGGCCTGGTAGCACCATTGGCTGACTGACGTGCGCCAACGAGCCTGCGCCCATGAGCACGCGCCACGAGGGAGAAGTCATGTCACGAGCGTCCACCGCTCAGGCCTGGATCGCGGAGCATCTGCCCAAGCTGACAGCCGTGCACAAGGTGCCCGGCGCCCAGGTCGCCGTGCTCGTGGACGGCGAGGTGGTGGACGCGGCCGCCGGTGTCGTGAACAGGGCCACCGGGGTGCCCGTCACCCCGGACGCGGTCTTCCAGATCGGGTCGATCACCAAGGTCTGGACGGCGACCCTGATCCAGCAGCTGGCGAACGAGGGTCGGCTCGACCTGGACCGCCCGGTGCGGCAGTACCTGCCGGAGTTCGCCCTGGCCGACGAGCACGCAGCCGCCAGCGTCACCGTCCGCCAACTGCTCTGCCACACCTCGGGAGTCGAAGGCGACCGGTTCACCGACACGGGCGCGAACGACGACGCGATCGAGCGCTATCTGCCCACCCTGGCCGACGCCGAGCAGCTGTACCCGCCGGGCGAACAGTTCTCGTACTGCAACAGCGGCTACGTCGTCCTCGGCCGCCTCGTCGAGGTGCTGCGCGAGCAGACCTTCAACGCGGCGCTGCGCGAGCACCTGATCGCGCCCCTCGGCCTCGCCCACGTGGCGACCCATGTCGGCGAGGCCATCCTGGAACTGCCCGCCATCGGCCACCTCGGCCCCGACTCGCAGCCCGCGCCGGTCTACGGGCTGCCGCCCTCCACCGCCCCGGCCGGCGCCGCACTTGCGATGCCGGCGCGCAGCCTGCTCGGGTTCGTCCAACTCCACCTGGATGAGCGCGCGTTCGATGTGATGCGCGAGACGCAGGTGACAGCGCCACCCCTGGGGGCGCTGGGCGACCGCTGGGGGCTCGGCTGGATGCTGTACGACCAGCCCGAGCGTTCCATGATCGGCCACGACGGCGGCACGATCGGACAGTACGCGTTCTTGCGGGTCGTGCCGGAGGCGGGCGTCGCCGTCGCCGTGCTCACCAACGGCGGCGACGCGGCGGCGCTCTTCCAGGACCTCGGCGGTCACCTGCTCGGCGAACTCGCCGACGCACGGCTGCCCGCCCTGCCCCGGGTCCCCGAGCAGCCGGCACCGGTCGACGCGCACCGCGCCACCGGCACGTACCGCTCCACGTTGCTCGATTTCGACCTCACCGTCCACGACGACGGCACCACGTCACTGACCACCACGCCGCGCACCAGCGAGGCCAGGGTGTTGCTCGGCAAGGACAGCATCACCCAGCAGTTGGTCGGCCTCGGCCCCGACCGACTGATCACCGTCGAGGAACGCGCGGGGCGACACGAGGTTTTCGTCCTGATCGGCAAGGACGCGGACGGGCGGGCGCAGTACCTCCACAACAGCCGGGCGGCGGCGCGCTTCACGGGTTGACCTCGCACCGAGCGGCGCCGGTCCGTCAGCCCGTGACCATGCCCGCGACCAAATTGATGGCGGTGGCCAGAAGGCTGGTGCCGAAGAGGTACGAAAGGAGCGAGTGCCGCAGCACGACCGACCGGATCACCGAACTGGAGACGTCGGTGTCGGATACCTGGTACGTCATTCCGAGGTTGTAACTGAAATAGAAGAAGTCCCGGTACGCCGGAGGGTCCTCGGAGTTGAAGTCGATTCCGCCCGCGGAGCCCTGGTAGTACAGATAGGCATAGCGCGCGGCGTACATCAGGTGCAGGGCCGCCCACGCCATGAACACACCGCCCAGGGCGACCGCGGCCCCCGCGTGCCGGGCTCCGGAGCCGTCGAGGAGCAGCAGCACCACGATGGCTCCAAGCCCGCACAGTGCCGTGCCGACCACCGCGAACTCCTCGGTGACGGGGGCGAAGTCCTCACGCCGTGCCTCGCGGCGCGTGGCGGTGGCGTCCATCGGCCACATCACCAGCCAGCCCGTCACCACGAAGACCAGCTCCGCGGCGGCGATGCCCGCGAGGATGCCCATCGGCACACTGACCGGAAGGCCGACGGCCACCGCGGCCACAAGGCCGACCCCCACGGAGACGGCCAGGCGGGGAACCGCGGACGTCGGCAACCAGGCGCTCATGGCTCGTCACACTAGACGGGTCCGTGCCACATCGCCCCCGATGGTTGTCGCGACACGGCCGCGCCGACTTGACGATCGCGAGGCGCCACGGCTACTTCTGGCCCCCACCTCCGGCGCAACAGGGGAAGCACTCATGGCTGGGCACATCGCGGACACAGACGGCCGAGTGCCGGACCCTCTGCTCGGTGAGCTGGTCGCGTGGGCGGAGCAGCAACTGCCCCGGCTGATCGACGACGTGTGCGCGGCCACCCGCGACCGCATCGACCTCTACCGCGACGAAAGCATCGTCCCGGGCGCGGAGTTGCGCGCCTCTGTAGCGGTCAACCTGCAGTTCATCCTCGACGGTCTCGCGGAGCGCAGGACTGACGCAGGAATCGGTACCGGACCCAGGACCGCGCCCGACCTGTCTGCGCCCGCCGAGACGGGGCGGCGCCGCGCGCACCAGCGGGCGCCGCTGCCCGAGGTGCTGCGCTGCTACCGCATCGCCTGCGCGATGCTCTGGGACCTGTTCGTCGAGCACGCCCGGCGCGTCGCCCGCCCGGACTTCCTGGACGCGCTGCTCGCCGCGTCGAGCACCCTGTGGCGGCTCTCCGACGAGCACGCGCTCGCCCTCACGGAGGCCTACCGATCGGCGACCGCGGAGCTGCTGGTCGCACAGCAGCGGCGGCGTTCGGCCCTCATGGAGGCGCTGTTCACCGGCCGGCTGGTGCCCGAGTCCGGTTCGTGGGAGGTCGGCAGGCTGCTGGGGCTGCCCCTCGACACGAAGCTGACGGTGGCGGCCGCGGAGACCGCCGGTCTCGCCGAGGAGAGCCTGGTCGGCGTGGAACGCATGCTGGGCGGGCTCGGCATCGTGTCGGCCTGGCATCTCACGCCTGCTCTCCAGGCCGGAGTGATCGCGCTGCGCGACGAGCAGCGCGACGAAGTCCTGGGCGTGCTGCGCGCGGCCGCCGCGTCCCGTACCGGTGTGAGCCCCGCGTACGAGTCGCTCGCCGACACACCGCGCGCGCTTCACCTCGCCCGGGCGGCGCTCGCCGACATCCCTGTCGGGAAGGCCGGGGTACGGGAGTTCAGCACCAGCCCCCTCTCCGCGCTGATCGCCTACGACCCGGACGAGGGGCGGCGACTGGCCAAGGAGGTGCTCGGTCCTGTGCTCGCCCTGCCCCAGGAGGACCGCGTCGCGCTGCTGCAGACGCTGCGGGCCTACGTCGATCAGGCCGGGTCGGCCGAGAGCGCGGCGCGCGTGCTGCACTGCCACCCGAACACCGTCCGGTACCGGCTGAACCGCGTCCGCGAACTCACCGGCCGCTCGCTCAGTGATCCGCGCTCGCTGGCGGAGCTGGTGACCGCGACGGACGCCGTCCGAATGGACACCGACGGCTAGCACGCTGCTGAGTCACTCCAGGCGCCGCAGGATCCCGTGCGCGCGCTGTTCGGCGGCGGCGAGTTCGGTGGGATCGAGCTCGGCGGGCCACAGTTCGCCTGCCGCGGCGTCGTCGGCGTCACGGAGTTCGACGACGGCCTCGGCCAGCCGCGACCGCAACTCAGGCAGCGTGGAAGTGCCCGGGTTCGCCAGGGCCCGCTCGGCGAGTTCGGCCGCGGCGCCGCATGCCGTCAGCGCGCGCCGCACCCGCTCCGCCGCACGACCGTGGATGAGGACGAGCGCGCACAGCAGGGCCACGACGATGCCCACAGCGCTGCCCAACACCCGGTCCTGAACCAGGTCTTCGGCCGATACGGGGTTCGCGAGGTCGCTCATCAGCAGGGCCAGGGGCGTCAGGAACACGACCCCGATGCCGTAGTTGTGCGCGACCCCGTACTCCAGCAGGAACTCCAGGAGCACGATGACGAGGACGAGCGTCAGGGGCCCGGGGTGCAGCGCCAGCACGGCGACGGCGAGCGCCAGTCCGGCGGCGGTGCCCAGGGTGCGCTGGACAGCGCGCTGGGCGGCGGTGCGCACGTTGATCGAGTGGAGCACGGCGGCCGCGGAGATCGCCGCCCAGTAGCCGTGGCCCAGGCCGAGCAGCAGGGCGATGCCTCCGGCGAGGCCGGTGCCGAGCGTCATGCGCAGGGCGGGCACGAGCAGGACGGCGCGGCGGGAGGCGCGGCCTGCCGCGTCGGCGCGGCGCCCGATGGTCAGGACGGCGGCTCGCTGTTCCAGGGCGAGTGGCCCGTCCACGCGGGCCGGGGCGGCGGGTTGAGTGCCCCGGGTGTCGCGCGCACCGGTCCCGGTTCCGATCCCCGCGAGCGCCTCCACGCCTGGGAGCAGCTCCGGTTCCCCTCGGCGACGCCCCAGGAGGATGACCACCTGGCCGCGCAGGTGTCCGGCCGGCCCCGCCGGCAGGTCCGGCGGGCGGCTCGCGGAGCGGATCAGCACGGACCACGAGATGGCTGCCAGGCGGACGCAGGGCCCGCCCTCGCTCCCGCGTTCGGCGGCGGTCGCGGGTGCCAGGCCGAGGGCCCGGTGCGCCTCGAGCACGGCGGCGGTCGCCCGGTGGCGCGCGAGCCGGTCCGTCCCGCCGTCGTCGATGGTGGCATCGAGCAGCCCGGCGAGCTCACGCAGCGCCACGGCCACGGCCAGCCGTTGGGGCCGGTCGGGATGTGCGTACCGGCCGGCCATCGCCAGCACCCAGGCCACGGCCGCGCCCAGTGCCGCCAGTGCTGTGCGCACCTGAACGTCGGACGGTGTCGGGGCTCCGTAGGCGGACACCGCGAACGAGAACAGCAGCAGTACCGCGCCGAGCCCTCTCAACCGGGCCGCGTCGCAGCCGGCCTTCGCGACCCCGGCCACGACCGCCATGGCGGCGACCACCACGGCGGCGCCCGCTCCCCCGTCCTGCGGGCGGGCCCAGACGCCGAGCGCCGCTCCGGCACCGACGGAGGCCGTCATGGAGAGCGCGACAAGGGCGAGCACCCGGGCCCGGCGGGCGTAAGGGAAGTTGCGTCCGAACGTCGTGGTGAATGCGCCCATCATCGCGTAGACGGACGCTTCGGCCTGCCCGGCGAGCGCCATCGGGACGGCGACCAGAGCCATGGCAAGGGCGGCACGGAACCCGAACGAAAGGGTTCCGTCCTCGCTGTGCAACGCGAGGGCGCCACGCGGCGAGAGCGCCCGCCGTACCCGCTCGGCCACACGCGGCAGGTGTCTCACTCAACTGTCCAAACGACCCGGGAATCTTTTTCTCACCGTCCGGGAAATTACCGAACAAGTCAAACAAAGAATCTATTTGAATTGCACCGGCTTGAACCATCACGGTTGAATCGATAGCCGTCTTGTGCGGCCCGACAAAGGTTTTTGTGGCGATTACCAGAATTTCCGAAGGGCGCCTGGTCATGGCGTTCCTTCTGCGAAGATCAGCTTGCGGGGGATCAAGGGCAGGGGTTGGCTTGGAGAAACCCATTGCGCACTTGGAGTCACCATGTCGATGTCGCCGTTCGGGTTCGGTCCCTCGGACCCCTTCAGTGAGATGTTCAATCGGTTCTTCGGTACGTCCCCCGCGAGCTCGCCGCCGGCGGTGCAGCGCGTGCCCATCGGCCGGCTGCTCACCGAGTCGTCCCAGGAGCTGCTCAACCTGGCCGCGCAGAAGGCCCATGACGACGGCACCTCCGATCTGGACACCGAACATCTGCTGTGGGCGACGACGAAGGTGGAGCCGTCCCGCCGGGTCCTTGAGCAGGCCGGCGTCGACCCCGACCGGCTCGCGGAGGAGATCGCCAAGATCCTTCCGCAGGTGGCCGGACAGCCGTCCGCGGAGCCGGGGCTCACTCCGGCGGCCAAGCGCTCGCTGGCCGCCGCCCACGCCCAGTCCCAGGCCTCGGGCGTCTCCTACATCGGTCCTGAGCACATCCTCGGCGCCCTGATCGCCGACCCCGGGACGGGAGCGGCGCGGCTGCTGAGCGCGAGCGGCCTCGATCCGCAGCGGCTGGCGAACGCCACGGAGCAGGCGGCCCGGCCGGAAGGCAGCGGCGGCGGCAGCAGTGGGTCGACAGGAGCATCCACGACGCTCGACGAGTTCGGGCGCGATCTCACGGAGGAGGCCAAGGCCGGGAAGCTCGATCCGGTCGTGGGCCGCGCCGAGGAGATCGAGCAGACCGTGGAGATCCTCTCCCGGCGCTCCAAGAACAACCCCGTGCTGATCGGCGAGCCCGGCGTCGGCAAGACCGCCATCGTCGAGGGGCTCGCGCAGCGCATCGTCGCGGGCGAGGTCCCCGACACCCTCAAGGACAAGCGGGTCGTCTCCCTCGACCTGTCCGCCATGGTGGCGGGGGCGCAGTACCGCGGCCAGTTCGAGGAACGCCTGAAGAAGGTCATCGAGGACGTCCAGAACGCGGGCGGCGACATCATCCTGTTCATCGACGAGCTGCACACCGTCGTCGGCGCGGGCGCCACCGGCGAGGGTTCCATGGACGCCGGCAACATGCTCAAACCGGCCCTGGCGCGCGGCGAGTTGCACGTCGTCGGCGCCACCACCATCGACGAGTACCGAAAGCACATCGAGAAGGACGCGGCGCTGGAGCGCCGCTTCCAGCCCGTACTCATCCCGGAGCCGACGGTCGAGGAGACCGTGCAGATCCTGGAGGGGCTGCGGGACGCGTACGAGGCGCATCACCAAGTCCGTTTCGCCGACGGCGCGTTGACCGCGGCGGCGGAGCTGTCGGACCGCTACATCAGCGACCGGTTCCTGCCCGACAAGGCCATCGACCTGATGGACCAGGCGGGCGCCCGGGTGCGGCTGCGCAACGCGAGCCGTTCCACCGAGGTCGTCGAGCGCGAGGACCGGATCGCCAAGCTGACCCGTGAGAAGGACCAGGCCGTCGCCTCCGAGGACTTCGAGAAGGCCTCCGAGCTGAAGAAGCAGATCGCCGAGGCGGAGGGCGAGGTCGCCGGGATCGAGGAGCGCCGTGAGGGCGTGGTCTCGGTGACGGCCGGCGACATCGCCGACATCGTCTCGCGCCGCACCGGCATCCCGGTCGCCCAGCTGACGGCCGGCGAGAAGGAGCGGCTGCTGCGGCTCGAGGAGGAGATGCACGCCCGCATCGTCGGGCAGGACGAGGCGGTCACCTCGGTCTCCGAGGCGGTGCGCCGCAACCGGGCGGGCATGGGCGACCCGAACCGGCCCGTCGGCTCGTTCCTCTTCCTCGGCCCGACCGGCGTCGGCAAGACCGAACTCGCCAAGACCCTGGCCGAGTTGCTGTTCGGCGACGAGAGCCGCATGGTCCGCTTCGACATGAGCGAGTTCCAGGAGAAGCACACCGTCGCCCGGCTCGTCGGCGCCCCTCCCGGTTACGTCGGCTACGACGAGGCGGGGCAGCTCACCGAGAAGGTCCGCCGCCAGCCCTACAGCGTGGTCCTGTTCGACGAGGTCGAGAAGGCGCACCCCGACATCTTCAACACGCTGCTGCAGATCCTCGACGACGGCCGGCTCACCGACTCCCAGGGCCGCACCGTCGACTTCCGGCACTGCGTGGTCATCATGACGTCCAACATCGGCGCCCACCGCATCCTCGCCCACCAGGGCGACGCCGCCGAGCTCAAGGACGAGCTGATGGAGGAGCTGCGGGGCCGCTTCCTGCCGGAGTTCCTCAACCGCATCGACGACATCATCGTCTTCCACAGCCTCACCGAGGACGACCTCGGCCGGATCGTCGACCATCTGCTGGACCAGAGCGAGCGCCGGGTGCACGCGCAGGGGCTGAAACTGGAGGTCACCGAGGCGGCCAAGAAGCTGCTGATCGCGCACGGGCACCAGCCGGAGTTCGGCGCCCGCCCGCTGCGCCGCACCATCCAGACCGAGCTCGACAACCGCATCGCGTCCCTGCTGCTCGGCGGCGAGGCCGACCCGGGCGACACGATCGTCGCCGACGTGCAGAACGACACCCTGCACTGCACGATTCGCAGGAACTCCACCGACAAGGAATGAGTCCAGTGAACGCCTCCCAGGACGGTCAGGACACACCGGAGCCGCGCGTCGGCCCTGCGCCCGACGAGAAGCCGGACTTCCACCCGTACCACCACCCGGCGGCGGGCTGGGGCGCCGCCAAGAGCGTCACCCGGTTCATGGTGCGCGAGCGCGAACTGCTCGACGGGCCCCGGGCCATCCTGAAGATGAACCACGAGAACGGCGGCTTCGACTGTCCCGGCTGCGCCTGGCCGGACGACCTCAAGGGCCTGCACCTGGACATCTGCGAGAACGGGATCAAGCACGTCACCTGGGAAATGACGCGCAAGCGGGTCGGGCGCGAGTTCTTCGCCGAGCATTCGGTGAGCGAGCTGTCCGGGTGGAGCGACTTCGCGCTCGAGGACCAGGGCCGGCTGACCGAGCCGATGAGTTACGACCCGGAGACCGACCACTACGTCCCGATCAGCTGGAAGGACGCGTTCGAGCTGGTGGGCCGGACGGTGCGGGAGCTGGACAACCCGAACCAGGCCTCGTTCTACACGTCGGGGCGGCTCGGCAACGAGGCCACGTTCCTCTACCAGTTGTGGGCGCGCGAACTGGGCACGAACAACCTGCCCGACTGCTCCAACATGTGCCACGAGGCCAGCGGCCGCGCCCTGCAGGCGTCCCTGGGCACTGGCAAGGGGACCTGCGACCTCGCGGACTGGGAGAGGACGGACGCCCTGTTCATCATGGGCGTCAACGCGGCCTCCAACGCCCCGCGGATGCTGACCGCGCTGGCCGAGGCGTACGAGCGTGGCGCGCAGGTCGTGCACGTCAACCCGCTCGTCGAAGCGGCGGCGACCCGCACGATCATCCCGCACGACTTCAAGGACATGGCGCTCAACAAGGCGACGCGGACCAGCACCCTGAACCTCCAGGTGCGCATCGGCGGCGACATGGCGTTCCTGCGCGGCATCGCCAAGGCGGTCCTGGAACAGTCAGGATCCGATCCGAAGGCGCTCGACAGGGAGTTCATCGACCGCCACACCGAGGGCTTCGACGCGTACCGCGCGCTGTGCGAGGCGACTCCCTGGGACGAGATCGAGCGCCAGTCGGGGCTGGACCGCGACGCGATCCTCAAGGCGGCCCGCGTGTACCGCGACGCGGACCGCAGCATCATCAGCTGGTGCCTGGGCGTGACGCAGCACGAGCACGGCGTCGACACGGTCCGCGAGATCGTCAACGTCCTTCTGCTGCGCGGCAATCTGGGCCGCGAGGGTGCGGGCCCCTCCCCCGTACGCGGGCACAGCAACGTCCAGGGCAACCGGACCTGCGGCATCGACCACCGGCCGAGCGACGCGTTCCTGGCCCGTCTCGCGGAGGCCTGCGACATCGACGCGCCGCGTGCGCACGGGCTCGACACCGTCGGCACGATCGAGGCGATGCGGCGCGGCGACGTGAAGGTGTTCGTCGGCATGGGCGGCAACTTCGCGCTCGCGGCGCCCGACACCCCTTATACGTACGAGGCGTTGCGCACCTGTGAGCTGACGGTGCAGGTGAGTACGAAGCTCAACCGCAGCCATCTGGTGCACGGCCGCAGGGCGTTGATCCTGCCGTGCCTGGGCCGCACCGAGAAGGACGAGCAGCGCGGCGGCCTCCAGGCCACATCGGTCGAGGACTCGATGAGCATGGTGCACCTGTCCGTCGGCATGAAGCGCCCCGCGTCCAAGCACCTGCTGTCCGAGCCGGCGATCATCGCGGGCATGGCGCGCGCCTCGCTGCCCGACAGCGGTACGCCCTGGGAGTGGTACGTCGAGGACTACGACCGCGTCCGCGACACCATGGCGCAGGTCATCGACGGGTTCGAGGACTGCAACCGCCGGGTGCGCCTCCCGCTCGGCTTCCGCATCAAGCAGCCCGCAAGGGAGTTGGTCTTCCTCACCGACTCGGGCCGCGCCGAGTTCTCCGCCGCCCCACTGCCCGACGTCATCCCGGAACCCGGCACGCTCGCGCTGGGCACGATGCGCTCCCACGACCAGTGGAACACGACGATCTACTCGGACAACGACCGCTACCGGGGCATCAAGAACCTGCGCACGCTGGTCTTCCTGAACCAGGACGACATGCGCGAGCGCGGCATCGGCGAGTTCGACCCGGTCGACATCACGAGCACCGCCAGGGACGGCAGCCGGCGCAGCCTCGCGGGCTATCTGGCCGTCCCGTACGACATCCCGCGCGGCTGCGCGGCCGGGTACATGCCGGAGATGAACGTGCTGTGCGCGATCGGCGACCACAGCACGCAGAGCGACCAGCCCATCATGAAGCACGTCAAGGTGACGGTGACACTCTCGACATGACGGGCCGGCCGGAACCGGTGCGGCTCAGCCGTGCAGGCGCACCGGGATCTGCTGCCAGCCGTACGCGATGAACGACGGGACCTGACGCAGCTCCTCCTCGCCGACGTCGAGACGCAGGTTCGGGTAGCGGTCGAAGAGGGCGGGCAGGGCGGTGCGCGCCTCCAGGCGGGCGAGCGGGGCGCCGATGCAGCGGTGGACGCCGATACCGAAGGACATGTGGTCGTCGGCCGCGTGGGTCGCGTCGAACTCCGAGGCCGTGGGCCCGTAGTGCTCGGGGTCGTAGCCCGAGGCGGCGTACGTGGTGAGGATGGCGTCGCCCGCCGGGATCGTCACCCCGTCGACGGTCACGTCGGTGACCGCGAACCGCAGCGGCAGGCTGGCGATGGAGGGGTGCACGCGCAGCGTCTCGTCGATGACGGCGTCCCAGGCGATCTCGCCCGAGCGGACGGCGGCGAGCTGTTCGGGGTGGGTGAGCAGGGCGACGACCGCGTTGCCGATCAGGTTGACCGTCGTCTCGAAGCCGGCGCCGATGACGAGGAGCAGGGTGTAGAGCAGCTCCTCGTCGCTGAGCCGGTCGCCGTCCTCCGCGCGCACCCGCAGCAGCTCGGTGGTCATGTCGTCGCCGGGGTGCTCGGTGCGGTGGGCGATGATCGCCGGCAGCACGGCGGCGATCTGCTCCTGCACGAACGCGCCGTGCTCGGGGCTCGGGTCGGAGGTGTCCATGATGGCGTCGACGAGACGCTCGACCGGGCCGAGCAAGTGGTCGGGTACGCCGAAGAGTTCGCAGATCAGCTGCATCGGCAACTGGTTGGCGTACAGGGCGCGCAGATCCACGACCTCGTCGGCCGCCGCCGCGTCCAGGGCCGCGAGGAGCTCCTCGGTGATCTTCTCGACGCGGGGGCGCATCAGCTCGGTGCGGCGGGCGGTGAAGCTGGGTGCGACGAGCTTGCGCAGCCGCGTGTGGTCGGGGCCGTAGGTGGAGAGCATGTTGACCACGCCGACCCAGCCGAGCACCCAGCCCCACTCGGGGTGTTCGCCGATCTCGGGCCAGAGCGACCAGTGCTTGCGCGGGTCCTTGCTCACCTGCGGATCCAGGATCAGCGACCGGAGGGTGTCGTAGCGGGTCGGTGCCCAGGCCGGGATGCCGCCGGGCAGTGCGACGGGGACCACGGATCCCGCCGCGCGCAGTCGGGCGGCCTCGGCCGGCAGGTCGGCGCCGAACGGGTCGATGGCGATACGGGGCGAAGACGCGGTCTCGGTCACTCGGACGCTCCTGACTGGGATGCGGTACGGGGCACGAAGCGGACGGGCAGTTCCGTCAGGGAGCGGTTGAACGGCCCGGTGCGCCACGTCAGTTGCTCGCGCGGAGTGGTCGGCTCCAGGTCGGGGAGCCACTGGGTGAGGCGTTCGATGGCCTCGGTGGCGATGAGCAGGGTGTGCTGCTTGACCGGGCAGGAGTGCTCACCGGCCGACCAGGACAGGTGCGAGGCGTCCTGCGGGTGACGGGCGACCGGTGACTGCTTGGCCGCCTCCTCCGCGGTGAGTCCGATGGCCCCGTAGGAGATGACGACGGGGACGGCGGCGCGCACCCACACGCCGTGGAACGTGAGCGGCTTGCGGGCGAAGTGGATGCCGTAGTTGGCCAGCGGAGTCTCGTGCCGCAGGACCTCGACGACCGCGTCCATGACCGGCCGGGAGCCGCTGGTCAGCGTCGAGTAGTACGCCGGGTTGCCGAGGATCCGCGACAGGGCGTTGGAGACGAGGTTGGCCGTGGGCTCGTGGCCCGCGCCGAGCATGAGGAAGACCTGCCAGGTGACCTCCTCGGGGGTGAGGCCGAGGGGGTGGTCGAGCAGCCAGCTGGTGAGGTCCTGGCCGCGCTGCGCGCTCTTGGCGGCGACGAGGTCCAGGATGTAGCGCCCGAACTCCTCCTCGCCGCGCGCCGCCTGGTCGCCGCCGTCCATCACCCGCGCGATCGCGTCCTGGAGGCGGTCGCTCTCGCTGTCCGGCAGCCCGAAGAGGTCGTTGAAGACCAGCGACATCAGCGGGCGGGCGAACTCGCTCACGAGGTCGGCCCGCCCCCGGGACGCCATCCCTGCGGCCAGCACGTCCACGGCGCGGTGCACCCGCTCGCGCAGGTCGTGCGGCTCCACGAGGTCGAAGGCGTCGGAGAGGGAGCGCCGGTAGCGCCCGTGCAACTCGCCGTCGTTGAACAGGGCGTTGGGCCGCCACCGCATCATGCCGAGGATCGGCGCGTCGCCGTCGACGGTCTCCTCCCACGGCCGCGGGTCGTGCGACCAGGCCTCGGTGTCGTGGAGCAGGTCGAGGGCGGCCCGCCGGTCCGTGACGACGTACGCGGGTACGCCGGGGGCGAGTTCGGCGTGGCCGACCGGGCCCTGGGCGCGCAGGGCCTCGTAGTAGCTGTGCGAGTCGGCGGCGAAGCCGTCCTCCCACAGGCGGACCGGCGCGGACAGGTGGAAGTCCTCGGCCTGCGCGGGATACGTCATCGGGGCTCCGGGAAGCTGCGGTCGATCAGGTGCTGCACGAGGGCGAGCAGGGCGTCGACGGAGGAGTACGTGTCGCGGGCGTCGCAGATCACCATCGGGGTGTCGTCGTCCAGGTCGAGGGAGAGCCGCAGCTGCTCCTCGGTGTAACTGCGCGAATCCGGGAAGGTGTTGAGGGCGACGGCGTAGGGCAGACCCGACTCCTCGACGAGGCCGAGGACCTCGAAGGACTCGTCGATCCTGCGGGTGTCGACCAGCACGAGGGCACCGAGCGCGCCGTACGCGATGTCGTCCCACAGCGCACGGAAGCGCTCCTGCCCCGGGGTGCCGAACAGGTAAAGGACGGCGCCGCCCTTGAGGCTGATCCGCCCGAAGTCGATGGCGACGGTCGTGGTCGTCTTCTCCCGCACACCCGCGAGGTCGTCGACCGCGGCCGACGCCTCGGTGAGCTGCTCCTCGGTGTGCAGCGGGCGGATCTCGGAGACGGAGTCGATCAGGGTGGTCTTGCCCACCCCGAAGGGTCCTGTGACCAGGATCTTCACCAACTCCCGTGCGGTGTCCGGGAGATGCACTGCGCTCTTGGCGCCTGCGGGCGCGGGGTCTGACGGCGCAAGCTCGGCGCCTGCCGGCGCGGACTTAGCGCTTGAGGGCGCGGAGGCCATCGGCGACTCTCTTCAACAGATCGGGATCGGGCTGCGCGGCGGGCGGGACCGGCGGGCGGGCACCCACGAGCCCCTGGTCGACCAGTGCGGCGGCGAGCACCCGTACGGCGGAGACCGGCAGTTCGAGCAGGGCGGCGGACTCGACCACCGTGAGCGAGCCGCCGTCCAGGGTGCGCAGCAGGGCGTGCTGCGCGGCGGGCAGTCCTGCGGGCCAGGGCGCGCCGACGCCGGTCAGCACGGACAGCCGCTCCAGGCTGTTGCGGCTGGGCTGCGCGACCCCGCCGGTGGCGAGGTACGCGGGGACCAGCGGCCGGCCGCTCCGGCGGCCCGTCATTCCCCAGTGCCGCCGGCGATGCCGCCGTCGACCCCGCGGGGCGCGGCCGCCATGGCCTTCTCGCCGAGCCTGGCCACCTGCGAGTGGACACGGTGGCCGAGCAGATCGAGCCGTACCTCGGGGTCTCCGAAGGCGGCCACGCAAGTGCCGTGCGCGGTGGGCGCGACGAGGATGTAGCCGTGGTCGGACTCGATGACCACCTGGCGTACGTCCGCGGTCTCCTGGTCGGCGAAGGCGGCCGCCGCGGTGCGACAGGCGCCCTGCACGGTACTGGTGATGGCGGCGACGCGCTCCGCGGAAGCCTGCGTCAACGCCTCGGTGTGTCCGGAGAGCAGGCCGTCCCTGGTGAGCAGGACGGCGGCCTGGACGTGCGGGATCTCCAGGATCGGATCGAGGACCCAAGCGCTGTCGCCGAGGTCACGGCTACTCATCGGGCGTGTTCCCTTCACTGGTGCCGGGGCGGTCGCCCGCGGTGTCGTGCGGTTGCTGTGCGGCCTCGCCGTCCCCCGGTGCGGCGCTCCGCGCCGCGGCGGTGGCCGCTTGCAGGGCGCCGAGCGCGGCGGCCTGCTCCTCGGGGCTGCGGTGCGCGGCGGGCCGTGGCTTCGACGGGGCGGGGCGCGCGTCGGACTGTGCGTCGGGCTTCGCTTCGGTGCGGACCCGGCGGCGCCGGGGCAGTTCGTCGCCGTCAGTGAGCGGGGTGTCCGGCCGGGCGGGTGTCGCCGCCGGGGCCGGGGCGGCGGCCTGTGCGGGCGCGGACGCGGATGCCGCCGGCGCCTCGTCCGCCGCGAGGGCGTGGGTGGAGTCGTGGGAGACGTCGCGCGTGGTGTCGCGGGTGGACCGGGGAGCCGCGGCGGCCGGCCTGCGCTCCTCGGGGGCGATCCGGCACAGGAGGTGGTCCCGCACGAGCAGGACCGCGCGGACACCGCCGTACGGCGAGGGCGAGGACAGGTCTACGGACAGGTCGAACTGCCGGGTCAGCTGGCCGATCGCGGCGAGCCCCATGCGCGGCGGATCGCCGAGCTCCGACAGGAGGATGGGCTCCTCCCCCGCCACCATCCGCTGGGCATTGGCCCGTTCGTCGGAGCTCATCCCGACACCGGCGTCGTCGACGGTCACGCTGACGCCGTGGTGGACGCGTTCGAGGTGCACGCCCACGGTGGTGTCGGGCGAGGAGTGGCGCAGGGCGTTGTCGAGTAGTTCGGCCACGATGATGGCGACCGGCTCGACGGCGTGCGAGATCAGCCCGGTGCCGTCCTCAAGGTGGTTGTGGATCTCCACCCGCTCGTACCCGGCGAGCCGCGACTGGCCGCCGGTAACGGCCTCCACCAGGTGCGACTCCCCGCGAGCGAGCCCGACCCAGGCCCCGCAGACCACGGCGGCGACCTGCGCCCGGCGCAGCGACTGCTCGTTCTCGTGGTCGAGCGCGAACAGCGTCTGCGCCAACTCGGGGTCGTCGTAGCGCTCCTGGAGCCCGCGCAGGACGTCCTGCAGCCGGTACAGGCCCGCCTGGATCTCGCGCGTCGCACCCCGCATCCCGGCACGGGCGGCGGCGTCGACCCGCTTGCGCTCCTGGGCGATGGCGGTGCGCAGCCCGTCGAGCACGGAGTCGAGGCCCGCGGCCAGCTCCTTGCCGCCGAGGTCGGGCTGCAGGGGTCCCGGCACCTGGTAGTGCGGGTGGGCGGTGTGGGTGGCCGCTGCCGGCATGCGCGTGCCGGACAGGTGGGCGACCTCGGAGGCGAACGCCGCGGCGAGATCGTCGAGTTCCTCGCGGGCGGCCTCCAGCTCCTCGCGGGAGGCTTCGAGGCGGGAGCGGAGCGAATCTGTCTCGTCGCGCTGCCTGCCGCTGTGTTGACGGGCCTTCAGCAAGCCGCCGCCGAGCACGAACGCCGACACGGTCCCGGCGGCCAGGGCACCCGCGGCCAGCTCGGGTATCTCAATCATGTATGCGGACCTCGAGGAGAACAGGGCGTGGGGGCCGACTGCGAGGAGGGGACGGGTCGGGGGTAGGAGGGAAGGCGCGGAAGCCCACCTGCCGCTTGCGACCCTACCTCCCACCACACGTTCGAGTGAAGCCGTCCAGGATCTTGAATCGCGTCGCCTCGCGGGCGAGTTGGCGGCATTCGGGCGGATTTCCGCGCCCCGGGCTCATATGGCCGTCGGCGCCCGCCCCTTCTCGTACACGACCAGGCCTTTCGACCGGCCCAGCGGCACCAGGACCAGCTCCACCACGACCGCCTTCCAGGCGTAGACGACATTGACGAGCTTGGTCGGATACACACACAGGAGATTCACCAGCACCGATCTCAACGGCACCCGCCGTCGGCGCGACGCATAGATCAACGGCGGAAGGGTCAGTGCGAGTTCGGACCCGAGCCACCAGCCGAACGTCTCCACGGCAGGTCGTCCGAACCCGAAGGTGAGCACCAGGGGCGCGCCCCACCACAGCGGGGCGAGGAGAATCTCCATCAGCGCGAGGACCACCCACAGCGCGAGCATCGGCTTGCGCAGCGCCAACTGCCCTGCGTGCAGCCGGACGTTCTGACAGAAGCCCGCCATCCACCTCCACACCTGCTTGCGCAGATACAGCAGGCTCTCCGGGTCGGCCGCCCATGCCACCGCTTCGCCCACGTACACCGCGCGCCGCCCCGCGATCTGCTCGGACCACGTGAAGTCCATGTCCTCCACGATGGTCCGCTCGGGGAACCCGTGCTTCCCAAGGGCGCTGCGTCGGAACATCGAGCAGCACCCCGAGCACACCATCGGGCTGCCCGCGCCCGCCTGGATCGGCCGCTGCCAGTGGAATCCGTGCAGATACTCCACCGACCGGCCCCGCTCCCACAGCGTCCGGGCGAACCGGGTCTGCACATTGCCCGCCGCGATCGTCACGCGCGGGTCGGCGAAGACCGGCGCGACCTTCTCGATGTAGTCGGGCGCGAGCACCGTGTCCGCGTCCACCGCGAGGACGAGCTCCGAAGTGCAGTGCGGCAGCGCGTGGTTCTGCGCCTTCGCCTTGCTGCCGAGGTTGCTCCGCGGGCGCAGAACCTCGGCGCCGTACCGTCTCGCGACCTCGCCGGTGGCGTCGACGGACGCGTCGTCCACCACGATCACCCTGCGCGGCGGCACGGTCTGTGCCGCGATCGACTCCAGGGTCGCCGGAAGCCCGGCCTCCTCGTTGTGCGCGGGCACGATCACTGTCACGTCATACATGTCCACGCCCCCGAACGAGCCGCCGTACCGCGGCCCTGAAAAGCACTACGGCGCCCACCACCGCGTACACAAGAACACTCACTCCGACAACCGGCAGCCCACTGCCCATACCCGCTCCCCCGTCATCCGCCTGGCCGCTTCCCCGACCGCTTCCTCGCTCCGGCACCTCGCCGTCGCACACCCATGAAGCTAGCCCGCCACAGACCGCGAACGGCCGGGCCGCCGCAATCTGTGGACGACCCGGCGCCTGTGGACAACGGCGTTACACGAACGGGGAGTTGATCGGCACGACGGTCGGTGGTACTCGCCGCCGGGCCTGCGGTGGTACTTGCCGCTGACGCTTCAGGCGAGTGGCGGCTGCGGCCCGATGTCGAGAGTCACGTTCGACAGCGGGCAACTCACACACGCCAGCACATACCCGTCGGCCCGCTGCTCGGGCGTGAGGCAGTTGGGCTCGGCCTGCGTGACGTCGCCATCCCGTAGCCGCACCGCACAGTCTCCGCAGTTGCCGACGGTGCAGGAGTACGGCATCGGCAGGCGGGCGGCGAGGCCCGCGTCGAGAAGGGTCTGGCCCGGCTCGACGATCGTGGCGCCCACGGGCGCGCCGCCCTCCTCGACCCGCATCTGCTGCGGGCCCGCCACCGCGGCCGGAGTCGCGGCAGCGGTGAAGCGCTCCTGGTGCACGCGCTCGTCCGGGACACCCAGTTCACGCATGACGCCCTGCACGGTGTCCATCAGCGCCTCCGGGCCGCAGAGGTAGTGGTGCGCACCGTCGGGAAGGGCCCGAGCGGCCTCGGTGGTGACCCAGTGCCGCACCCCTCGGGCATCGAGCCGGCCGTCCCGCCGGGTCAGGACGTGGGTGACGGTGAAGCGTTCCGGGTGCTCCTTCTCCAGCCGGGCCAGTTCGTCGGCGAAGATGAACTCTTCGTGGGTGCGGCTGCTGTAGAGCAGTGCGATGCGGCCGTCACCCGCCGGGTCGGCCAGCCGAGAACGGATCATGCTCATCATGGGTGTGATGCCGCTGCCGGCCGCGATGAGGACGAGGTGCCGTTGCGGCTCGTCCCGGGTGTGGAAGGTGCCGGACGGCCCGCGCACGGCGAGGCGGTCCCCCACGCGCAGGTCGCGGTGGACGTGGGTGGAGAAGTGCCCGCCGTCCACCTGCTTGACGGTGACGTCGAGGTGCGTGGCGCCGGGGGCGGACGACGCCGAGTAGGCGCGTCGTACCGGGTGGCCGGCGACGTCCACGATCAGGGTGAAGAACTGCCCGGGCCGGAAGTCGAAGGGCCTCTCCTCCTCGGATGCGTCCCGCAGGACGAGGGTGCGGGCCGTCGGTGTCTCCTGCCGCACCTCGGCCACGCGCACCTGCCGCAGCGCACCGTCCGCCTCGCTCGGCCGCGCCGGCTCACCGGTACGGGTGCCGGCAGGAATCCGCACTTCCTCGTAGCCCTCCTTTTGCAGGGCGAAGCGGTAGCCGCGGTCCATCACCTTGCGCATCAGCCGGGACACTCCCGGGATCGCGGCGAAGGCCTTGATCAACCATGCCGAACCTCGCCCGGATTCAGCCGAGTTGGCGGCAAGGTGCGCGCTGCCGAGGGCCATCATGTCGGGCGCCTCGCCGCTCTCCGCCCGGCCCGGGTCCCACAGTCGAGCATCCGCCACGGCGGCGTTGCCGGTCACCTCGGCGTGCTCCACGTCGATGACGAGGGCCAGGTGAGGGGGTACGCCCCGCAGCGCCATCGTCTCCCGCAGCGCAAGGTCGTCGGTGATCGCGCCGCGCCCGCGGACATGCAGCACGCCGCTGCGGCCGGGCACGAGGGCCGCGAGGGAGAGCCGGTCGTCCTGGAGCAGGTTGTGCAGGGTGTCGGCGCGCTTGTTGCCCCTGCGGTCGGCGATGACGAGCCTACGACCGTCCAGGATGCGGGCCACCGGCTGCCGCTCGCCGCGCGGGCTGGTGTCACTGCCGCCGTCGGTGTCCCAGCTGGACAGGGCCAGGAAGGGCGCGGCGGCCAGGAAGTCGGCCACCCCGGGCCCGGCCAACGGGCCCTCGCCCGCGACCGGTTCGGTTGTCGCAGCCGCGGCGGGGGCCTCCCACAGACGTGAGCGGATGACGGCCTGCGCGCAGTGCACGTACGCCTCGGCGACCTCCACGAACACCTCTCCGCCTCGGCGGCCTGCCGCTGTGCCGTTGACGCGCAACACCTCACCCACGCCCGGCAGCAGAAAGAACGCCGAGACCGGGCCACGGGCGACCTCCGGTCCTGGCACGGCGAAGGAGATCTCCGTCGGGGAGTGGACGTGTGCGAAGCCGGGCGCACCGCCGACGAACGTGGTCCGCGCGGCGCCCGAGGCATCGCGGTAGCCGAAGGCGGCGACCGGGCAGCGGGCCAGCACCGCGCGACTGCCCTCGTCCAGCGCGCGGACCTGCTTGCGGGTGATCATCGCGGCCGGCCGGCCGATGGTCGACTCCAGCTCCTCGACGGTGGTGAGCCGGTGGGGCGGGTCGGGCAGGTCCGGCGGGGACGCGTGCTGCTTGGGGTTCACGTGCCATCCCCCGTATCGGGGTTTCGGGTATTCACGCAGGTCATGACAGTATTCTGAGTAAAAGCTCAGCTCTTTGGCTACTCGCTTTTCCCGGCCGGAAAGGATCACCTGATGGCATCGGCCGATCGCCGCCTCACCCCACGTCGCAAGCCCCGCCAGGTACGCGCCGAGCTCACCCGCGAGCGCATCCTCAACTCGGCTGCTCACGTTTTCGCGGAGTACGGCTACGCCGCCGGCACCACCAACCGCATCGCCGAGCACGCCCACATGTCGATCGGATCGCTGTACCAGTACTTCCCGAACAAGGACGCCATCCTCGCCGAGCTGCTGGTGCGGCACATCGACCGCGGCGCCTGGACAGGGGCCGACCGGATCGAGCTGACGCCCGGCAGCCTGAGGGACCTGGTGCGCTCCCTGGTACGTGACGCGATCGACCACCACCGCGAAGACCCGCAACTGCTGCGGATCATGATCGAGCAGGCACCGGTCTCCAGCGAACTGATCGAGGCGGTCGACCAGCACGGCGCGACGCGCGTCGCCCAGCTGCGCGATCTGCTCGCACGGCATCCGGACGTCCACGTACAGGATCTCGACATGGCCGCCGAACTGATCCTGGGAACGGTCGAGTTGAACACCCACAAGCTCATGGCGACGCCCCACGCCGTTCAGGTCGAACGCCTGGAGAAGGAACTGGTCGACATGATCACGCTGTATCTGCAGGCCGGGAAATAGGTCACTGCAGGCCGGGAGATAGGTCCGGCCGGGAGATGGGCGCCGCAAAAACCTGAGTGCGTGCACCTGCACCCCGCTGTCACCATTCCCACATGGTTCATCCTCTCGAGCATCTGGTCGTCCGGCACGCCCACCGTCTGCCCGCCCCCGAGGGCGCGGCCGGTCAAGGTGCCGTCGCCGCGCGGCAGTTCGATGCCGCGCTGATGTCCGTGGGCTTCAAGTTGTCCGCGCCGCTGCTGGAGCGGCTGGCCTTGCTGTCCGAGGCGGCGGTGGTCGATGTCGCCGTGCGTACGCTGGCCGGTGTGCGTGAGCTGGTCGGTGACCATGTGCGGCACAACACGTACTTCGTCGACTTCCCGGCGCATGTGCCGGACACCATGGACTTTTGGATGCGGTGCATCCGCGAGGCGCTCGCCGACGACGACGCCCGCGAAGACACCCTCAAGCAGCTGGGCACCGGAGTGGTGAACCTGCTGACACTGCCGTCCTACGGACGCTACCAGCACACGTACACCGAAATGCTCGGCCACCACGACGAGTTGATCGCGGCGGCCGGTGACCGGATGACGGTGCTGCATCTCGGGCAGGACGCGCGGGCCGAGGTCTGCGAGCTGTACCTGAAGCTCGCGGGCAGCCGCACACCCCTGGGCGAGGAGGACCTTCGCGACCTCGACGTGCTGGCGGCGCACTGCGTGGACGGCCCGCAGCCCGAGGAGATCCCCGTGCGGGAGAACCGCGCGGTCATCAACAAGGCGCGTCTGCAGGTGGGTTCGGGGCTACTTCTCGACACTGTCACCGATGTGCTGCGTCTCGCCTGCGCGTTGGCGGGCCCTGACGGCGACGTGTCCCTCGTCGAGCCCACCAGGTTCGGGAAGTTGTCGCGGCCCACGCGCCGAGCGCTGCTCGCGGGTCTGGACGCCGTGGTCGCCGCGGCGCCCGCGAAGCTCGCCGATGTGGCCGCGCACCGGGAGATGTGGAAGCGCCTCGGCGAGCGGCTGCACCCGCACGAGTTCCCCCAGTGGCCGTACGCCGCCCAGGTGTTCGCGGTGGCACGCGGCGAGCAGCGGGTGCGGTCCTTCGCGAGCCGGACCGAGGAGCTGCTCGACCGGGGCGACCTGCTCGGCGCGGTCGAGCTGCTGAAGTCCGCACCCGGTGTGCTGCTGCGGTCCGTGGACCGGCTGCTGCGCTCCGCCCGCACGGACGAGGAGTGCACGGCCGTGCTCAGCGGTGTCGAGGAGGCCGCCCCGCAGGCTGCCGGGCGGGTCCTGCTCTCGGTGCGCCAGCACCTGCTGAACCGCGGCGACCGGCTCGAACGGGCAGGTGCGCGCCGGGTGTTCATCAACCGCCTCGGGCGCGCCTGGGTCGCCGAGGACACGCGTCCCGCGCTGCCGGGTCCCGTCAAGGAGCGACTCGTCGGGCTGCTCGACGCCGAGATCGCGCGCCGGCTGCCGGAGGCCGGCGCGGTGCTCGTCGACCCGGACGTCCTCGATGTCGCGCTGCCGCTCAGCGGCAAGGCGGTCTCGGCCGGGCTTGGTGTGCTGCCGCGCGGTTCGGTGTCACCGGTCGAGGGTGAGCTGCTGCGGTTCTTCGTGTACTGGAAGCAGCAGAGCCTGACCACCGACTACGACCTGTCCGCGGTGATCCTCGACGAGAACTACGAGCAGGTCACCTGGCTCTCGTACACCCAGCTGACGGACGTGGAGGGGCGGCACTCCGGGGACATCGTCGAAGCGCCCGAGGGCGCCTCGGAGTTCATCGAGCTGCGGCTCGGAGCGGTGCGCGGCAGCTTCGTCGTGCCGCAGGTCCTGCTGTTCTCCGGCGAGGGCTTCATGGACGTCGAGGAGTCGTTCTTCGGGTTCATGCTGCGGGAAGGCGAGCAGAAGGGGCGGCCGTTCGAACCGCGCACCGTGCGGATGAAGTCGGATCTGCGGGGCCCCGGCCGGGTGGCGCTGCCGCTGGTGTTCCGGCGCGGCGAGGACGGCCAATGGTGCGCGCACTGGCTGCACTTGTACCTCAAGGGCATGCCAGCCGCGAACCGTGTCGAGGAGACCCGGGTGACGGTGGAGGCGCTGGCGCGCGGCATCGTCGAGCGCGAATTCCTGACCGTACGCTGGCTGTTGGGCCTGCTGGGCGCTGCGGAGGTGACCTTGTGGGACGGCAAGAGCGTTCCGGAAGGGCCGGTCACCTACATAGGGATGCAGCGCCCCGAAGGGCTGCACCCCGAGTCGTGGATCCTCACCCCGGAAAATCTGCGCGACGCGATCCCTGAGTGACTGGTAGCGTCGAGCGCGGTGAGGCCATGAAGAGGCTTCCTTCTCAACTCCTTTCAATGAATTAGCCTCCTCGCTTTCCTCACCGCCGACTTCGAGTCCCCGGCGCCCCGCGCCGGGGACTTCGTCGTATCTCCTACGGAGCGGGTTCCGGCGCGTGACCGATGCTCACGGCGCCGCGGAAGCGGTCCGCCGAGACGGTGGCCATCTCGTCGAGCGACGCATCGGCGACGGGCAGCAGATGGGCGTCGACCCAGGTGTCCCCCGCCGCCGCGCTCGCCCACGGGTCCTCGATCACGACGGCTCCGGGGACTACGCCGTGGCAGAGCACCCAGTGCGGCACGTCGAAGCCCTGCATCGCGGCGAGCGACACCAGGAGCAGCACGTGTTCCTGCCGGCCGAGCGCGGCGCGGATCGCGGCCAGGGAAAGGTGGCGTGCGTCGACGGGGACGCCGATGTGTGCGGCCTGCGTACGGGACTCCCGTTGCAGCAGGGCGCGCCATTCCTGTTCGCTGTCCGGGAGATGGTCGAGCAGGACGGGCCGGTCCACGTCGAGATGGACCGTGATGGGCGTCGACGGCCACGCCCGGCGCACGGCGACACCAAGGCCTACGGGCTCGCACGCAAGGAAGTTGGTCGCATCGCGCCACAGCGTCAGCTCGGCCCGGCGGTCGAGCGCGTCGGTCGACAGTGTCCCCGCGTGCGCCTGCGCGAGCAGGGCGGTGACGGCGCCGCATGTGAAGTGGGTGGTCTGGCCGTAGTACGGGGGCTCGCTCAGCACGCCGTCGTGCAGCCAGCGTACGTATCCGGTGACGGGCCCTGCCGTGTCACCGGTAGCAGGCCCTGTCGCGTCTCCCGTAGCAGGCTCCGTCGCGTCGTCGGGCGGCGTGAACGGTGCACGCAGCGGGGTGAAGCCGGCGGACGCGGCGTCCTCCGAACTCGCCGTCCAGCCTTCCCACTTGACCTGCGCGAGGCCCTGGTCGCGCGCGTGGGCGACGACCGCCGCGGCAGCCGCCTGCACATCACCGACCGCGTCGACGATCTTCAGATAGGCGGTGCCCGGGCGCGCCGACACGAGCGCGGCGCCGGTCCAGTCCGTGGCGTCGTCATCGTCGCCCGGGACGGCGACGATGTGCGGGGCATGGGCGGAACGGTCGACCGCGTGCCAGCGCTCAGGCACGTCGAGGTGGCCGAGGCGGCTCAGCAAGGCCGGTGACGTATCGGACTCGAACGGGACGACGATGATAGGGCGCACGGGGGCTTCCTTGACGGGGGACATTCTGCGGGGCGACGTCATGCGCGGGACTTCCGGAGCACCCACACGAAGTACGGGGCGCCGACCAGCGCGATCATGAGGCCCGCCGGCATCTGGGCAGGTGCGACGAGCGCCCGGCCGAGGGCGTCGGCCACGCAGACCAGCACCGCGCCGAGCAGCATCGCGACGGGGATGGCTCGGCCGTGCCGGGCGCCGACCAGTGACCGGGCGAGGTGCGGGGCGACGAGTCCCACGAAACCGACGACGCCGACGGCGACCACGCTGAGCGCCGCGAGCACGGCGGCGATCGCCAGCGCGGAGAGGCGGGTGCGTTCGACCTTGACGCCGACGATGCGCGGGGTGTCCTCGTCGACGGCGAGCAGGTCGAGCCGCTCACGCATGGCGAGCAGCACGGGCAGCGCGAGCGCCAGGGCCACCGCGACCGGGACGACATCGGGAAACGTGCGGCCGTAGGTCGTACCGGACAGCCAGGTGAAGATGCGGGGCGTGTTGTACGGGTCGGCGCGCAGGAGGAGGAAGGTGGTGATGGCGCTGAGTCCGTATCCGCAGCCGATGCCGATCAGTACGAACCGGTCGGGCAGGAAGCCGCCGCGCCACGACAGCAGGGCGACCACCGCGAACGTGGCGAGCCCCGCCGCAACCGCCACCACGATGAGCACCGGCCGTCCGCCGGGCAGGCCCGACGTGACGACGCTCGCCGCACCGAGACCGGCGCCTGCCGTGATGCCCAGCACCCCGGGCTCCGCCAACGGGTTACGCACCGCGCCCTGCACGACACATCCGGCCAGCCCGAGCGCCGCGCCCGCGAACACCGCGGCGGTCACGCGCGGGACCCGGTCGTCGAGCGCCTGGCCGATCAGATCCGGCGCCAGGCCCTGGGCCCAGAGCACGATATCCCCGGTCCGCAGCCAGAGACTGCCCGCGAGAACCGCCACGACGGCCGCCACGGCCAGCAGCGCCACCGCGCCGGACACGACGAGGAGGAACGCGCGCCGCGACCGTGCGGCGACCCGCGCATGCGGGGGCCGCGAAGCCTGGCCCGTGTCCCGCAGACGCAGCGCGAGCACCACGATCACGACGGAGCCGAGCAGCGCGGTCGGCACACCGGTGGGGATGGCGGCCGCGCCGTCCGCGCCCTGCACCGCGCGCAGGCCCGCGTCCGCGAGAAGGATGAGCAGCGCGCCGAGCAGCCCGGCCGCAGGCACCGAGTACAGGTGCCGGCGCAGCGCCCCGACCCGCCCGGCGATCAGGCGGACCAGGACGGGTGCGCCGAGGCCGACGAAGCCGATCGGTCCCGCGAGGGTGACCGCCGTACTGGTCAGCAGCACCGCACAGAACACGGCCGTCACACGGGTGGAACGGATCGGGACGCCGAGGGTGGCCGCGGTGTCGTCGCCGAGGTTCATCACGTCGAGGCGCCGGGACAGCGCGAGGCCGAGGCACAGCACCACGGCCACGAGGGGCCAGGCGCGCATGGCCGCGTCGATGTTCAGCTGCGCGAGCGAACCGCTCCCCCAGGCGAACAGGCCGGTCGTGTTCTGGTTGAACAGGATGAGGAGCGCCCCGGTCGCCGCGTCCAGGGCCAGCGCCGTCGCCGATCCGGCGAGGATGAGGCGGGTGCCCGCGGTGCCGGCGGCCCGGCCCGCGAGCAGCAGCACGAGCGCCGCCGCGGTCAGGCCGCCGACGAAGGCGACGACGCCGGACGCCCACAGCGGGACGGCGAGACCGAAGGCCGCGACGAGCGTGAGGGTGAAGTAGGCGCCGGCCGTGACCGCGAGGGTGTCGGGCGAGGCGAGGGCGTTGCGCGTGACGGACTGGAGCAGCGCTCCGGCGGCACCGAGGGCGAACCCGACCGCCACGCCCGCGAGCAGGCGCGGCAGGCGCGAGCCGGTGAAGATCTCACCGACCGGCGCGCCACCGGTGTGCTCCCGCCCGCCGGTGAGATACCGCACCAGGTCTCCGACACCGACACCCGAAGTGCCCTGCGTCAGATGCCACATGCCCACCAGGACGGTCGCGAGGAGGAGCGCCGCGAGGAGGGCGATCCCGGTGGCACCCGGCGCCTTGGGGCGGCGCGGCGCGCCCGCTTCGTGCGTCGGGCCCACCTCGTGTGGTGCGCCCACCTCATGCGGCGCGCTCACCTCTTGCGGCGCGCTCACCTCTTGCGGCGCGCTCACCTCTTGTCGAGTACGTCGACGTACGCGTCGATCGCCTGCTCGGTGGAGCGCGGGCCGCCGGCGCCCCACACCCGCGCCGGGAACGAGTGTGCGCGGCCTTCCTTCACGGCCGGGATCGTCTTCCAGATCGGGTTCTTCTTCAGCGCCGCGACGTAGCCCCCCGCACCTTCGTCGTTGGCGTAGAAGAGGTTGGCGTCACCCACCGCGGTGAGTCCCTCGACGTCGGTCTGGGCGAGCCCGTAGGACTTGTCGACGCCGCCGTCCCCGTGGTTCTTGTTGACGGCCTTGGTCCACGCCGGGTTCATGCCGAGCTCCTTGCCTATCTCGGTGAACAGGGCGCCGTCGCTGTAGGGCCGGACGGTGAGGTTGCCGCCCTCCAGCCATCCGTCGAAGAACAGGAAGTCCTTCGTGGGCAGATCGGCGTCGGTGACCTGCTTCTTCGCCGTCGCCAGGTGGTCGTCGAACTCCTTGAGCACCTGGTCGGCCCGCTCGGTGCGGCCCGTCGCCTTGCCGATCATGCTGAACACGTTCCGCATGTTGCCGATCGGGTCCTTCGGGTCGGCCCCCTTGGTGACCATCACGGGGACCTTCCGCTTCTCCAGCTTCTTGACGGTCTCGTCGTCGGCGTCGAACCCCTCCACCACGACGAGGTCGGGCTTCGCCGCGTAGAGGGTGTCGAGGTCGGGCTCCTCGCGGGTACCGATGTCGGTCACCCCGCTGGGCAGCTTCTCGGCGCTGACCCAGGTGCTGTAGCCCTTCGCGTCGGACACCGCGGTGGGGGTGACACACAGCGTCAGCGCGTCCTCGACCTGCTGCCACTCCAGGACCGCGATCCGCTTGGCGGGCTTGTCGAGCTTCACGGTGCGGCCGACGCCGTCCTTGAAGGAGACCGGCTTCGTCGAGGTGGCCGTGGTGTCCGAGGCGCAGTCCTTCGACGCGGGCGACGCACTGGCCCCGCCCTCGGCCTTGACGGCCTTGTCGACGTCGGTCGTGCCGCAGGCCGTCGCGGCGAGGAGGACGAGCCCGGTGGAGGCCGACGCCGCCAGGAGACGGGCACGGTTCATGAGGGGGCCTCTTTCTTGAGATGTGTCGAGGTACGTGTGTGGGTCGGCGTACGTGCGCGTTGGGAGTACGTACGTGTTGGTGAGCGAGGCGGATGTTCCGCCTCAGGCGGCGTGCCGCCCGATGGGATCGATGCGCAGGCGGCCGGTGCGGGCGTCCACGCTGACGTCGACCCGGATGTCGTAGACCTCGCCGATGTTCTCGGCGGTGAGGACGTCCGCGGGTGCGCCCGCCGCGTGCACGCGGCCGGAGCGCATCAGGACCAGCGTGTCCGCGACACGGGACGCCTGGTCGAGGTCGTGCAGCACGATCCCGACCGCGATGCCGTGCTCCTCGACGAGATCGCGCACCAGGTCGAGCGTCTCGAACTGGTAGCGCAGGTCCAGGTGGTTGGTCGGTTCGTCGAGCAGGACGACGCCGGTGTCCTGGGCGAGGCAGGCCGCGAGCCAGACACGTTGCATCTCGCCGCCGGACAGTTCCCCGACCGGGCGTCCCGCCATGTCCCGTACGCCGGTGACACCCATGGCACGGTCGACGGCGGCCCGGTCCTCGGCGGTCGGCCCCGCGAAGCCGCGGCGGTAGGGATGGCGCCCGAAGGCGACGACCTCCGAGACCGTCAGCCCTTGGGGCGCGGGCCTCGACTGGGAGAACAGCGTGACCTCACGGGCGAACTGGCGGGCACTGAGCAGCGCCGCGTCACGCGCGGACGGGCCGTCGGGAGCGCCGAGCGTCACCCGGCCGCCCTCCACCCGGTGCAGTCGGGACAGCGCCCGCAGCAGCGTGGACTTGCCACTGCCGTTGGGCCCCACGAGGGCGGTCGCGCGGCCGGGCGCCAAATCGATCGAGACACCATGGACGACCGGCTTGCCGTCGTAACGAAGCACCAGCTCATGCCCGTTGAGGGCGGCGCCCACCGGCGCGTCGGGTGGCCCGGCAACCGAACGCTCGGTGGGCCGAGGAGAGCGCGTGAACATCGACGAATCCCGGTGGTCGGAAGGGCAGGAGGCGCGGCACCCTCCGACCGGCCGTCACCGGCCGGGCCGCGAACTCACCCGCGTACGGGCAGCGCCGTGCACGTCGAGCACCAACTAAGGGTTACCTAACTCCGAGCAGGTTATATTCCGGCCGCCGCGTCGACAATCACGCGTTCTGGACACCCGATACGGGATTCCGGACATCACCCGGGGCGGCGTCGGCGCCGTCGCCCGCCGCGAAGAACGCGCCCGGCGTGGTGCCCATGACCCGCCGGAACGCGGCGATGAAGGAGCTGGACCGGGCGTAGCCCAGCGTCTCGGAGACCGTCAGCACATCGAAGCCCTCGGAGAGCAGCGTCAGCGCGCGGTGCACCCGCAGCAGCTGCCGCCACTGCGCGAACGAGAGGCCGGCCGCCTGGCGGAACGCGCGGGTGACCGTCCGGTCGCTGATCCCGAGGCGCCCCGCCCACTCCTCCAGAGAGCGGGGGTCTCCGGGGTCGTCCAGCAGGGCTTCGGCAATCGGATCGATCCGGGGGTCGTTGGGCAGCTGGAGGGCGAACTGGCGCTCCGACGGCCGGAGCACGTCGAACACGACCGACTCCGCCCGCGCCCTGGCCGCCTCGTCGAGGTCCGTGCGGGACAGATGGATCAGCAGCGACTCGAGCAGCGGCGTCATCGCGATCGCCTTCGGTTCCCCGACCGCGAACGGTGTGCGGTCCGGGGCGAAGAAGGCGTCGTGGAACTGCGCACCCGCCGTCGACCGGCCCCCGTGCGCCACTCCGGCGGGCATCCACAGACCGTGCCCCTCGGACACGGTGAAGACGCGGTCCCCGACGCGGGACGTCAGCGTTCCACCACGTACCCAGACGAGTTCGTGAAAGGGGTGCGAGTGCGGCGCCCACTCGGTGGGAACACGGGGAATCCGGAACCCGGCGGTGATGGTGAAGGGAGCCGCCCCCTGCTCCGGAAGCGGCTCGACCGGCTCCGGCAACGCCGATACCTGCATGCGCACGAGTCTATCCGCGGCGCCGGCAGCCACCCCTCACACGTTCCGCTCCTCCAGCCGGTGCGGGTGGGCCGGATAGACGCCGAGTACGCGGACCTCGGTCGAGAAGAAGCTCAGCTCCTGCAGGGCGAGCGCGACACGGGGCTCGTCGGGATGCCCCTCGATCTCGACGTAGAAGCAGCTCGGGTTGAGACCCGCCCCCATCTGATAGCTCTCGATCTTGGTGAGGTTCACCCCACTGCTGGCGAAGCCGCCGAGCGCCTTGTACAGCGCGCTCGGGATGTTCCGCACGGCGAAGAACAGGCTCGTCATGGTCGGCCCGCCCTCCAGGGGCGCGAATTCGGCGTCACGGGACAGGACGACGAATCGCGTGGTGTTGTCCGGGTCGTCCTCGACGCCGGCCTGCAACACCTCCAGACCGTAATGCCCGGCCGCGGCCGGCGGGGCGAGCGCCGCATGCCGCGGGTCGCCCAGTTCCGCCACCTCGCGGGCGGCACCCGCGGTGTCGTCGCTGACCCGCGTACGCCACCCGCCCGCACGCACCACCTTCCGGCACTGCCCCAGCGCGTGCACATGGCTGCGGACGCACTCCACCTGACCGAGCGACGTCCCCGGCACCCCCATGAGGTCGAACCGGATGGCGAGGAAGTACTCGCCGATCACGAACAGGCCCGATTCCGGGAGCAGATGGTGCACGTCTGCGACACGGCCGGCCGTGGAATTGTCCACCGGGATCACCGCCAGGTCGGCGGTGCCCAGCGTCACCGCGTCCAGCGCCTGCTCGAAGCCGACGCAGGGCAGTTCCGTGCACCCCGGGAACAGCCTCTGGGCGACGGTCGCCGAGTTGGAGGCATGTTCGCCTTGATACGCGATGCTGGTCACAGGGTTTCACCTTCGGTGCGGAGGCCGTTGCGATCGTTCAGGGGGCTCAACAGGAGACCCAACTCTTTCATCCCGGCGACTGGGGCCCCCGGCCAGGACCGTACGCCCCCGCCGACAGGGACCCCCACGACGCCATCCGGCACACTGGAGGCCCATCGCTCCGTCCGCCCGTGCACGTCGTCGCGCCCGGGTGGACGCCCGGCCCTCGAAGGAGCCCCCGCGTGAAGCGCCCCACCGCCCGCGACGTCGCCCAGCTCGCCGGCGTCTCGCGTGCAGCCGTGTCGTTCGTCTTCAGCGGGCGGGCCGAGGGGAATCTGTCGGCCCGGACACAGCAGCGCATCAAGGAGGCGGCGGACACACTCGGCTACCGGCCCGACGAGGTGGCGCGGTCGCTGCGCGCGCGGCGTACGGGTGTGATCGGGATGCTCAGCGACTCGATCGCCACGAGCCCCTTCGCCGGACGCATGGTGCTCGGCGCGATGGAAGCGGCGCGTGCGCGCGGACACCAGGTGCTGCTGATGGAGTCGGGCAGTGACAGCGCGGCGGAGGCCGAGGCGGTCGCGGAGCTGCGGGCACGCCGCGTCGACGGGTTCGTCTACGCGGCCATGGAACTCAACGCGACGGACGTCCCCGAGGGCCTGGACCCGGCACGCACGGTGCTCGCCAACTGCCTTCCCCGCAAGGAGAGTTCGTACGCCGCCGTGGTCGCGGACGAGCGGGCCGGCGGGCGCGGCGCCGTCGACGTGCTGCTCGCGGCCGGGCACCGGGACATCGCACTGGTGGGCGGGCCCGAAGGGAACATCGCCGCCGACGACCGCGCCCTGGGCTTCGCCGACGGACTCCGCGTGGCGGGTGTACCGGTGCGCGCCCGGCGGCGACTGCGGGCCGGCTGGCAGATCGACGAGGGGTACGCCGCCGCGCTGCGCCTGCTGGACGTGGCGAAGCCGCCGACGGCCGTGGTGTGCGCCAACGACCGTGTGGCGACAGGGGTGTTGCTGGCCGCCGCCAGGCTGGGGATCTCCGTGCCGGAGCGGCTTTCGGTGGTCGGGTACGACGACCAGGACCAGATGGCCGCGCACCTGGTCCCGGCCCTGACGACCGTGGCGCTGCCGCATCACGCGATGGGCGCGGCGGCCGTGGACACGCTGCTCGACGCGGTGGAGTCCGGCGGACCGGTCCCGGCGGGGCACGTACGGCGCCTGGAGTGCCCAGTCGTCGCGCGCGCTTCGGTGGTGGCCCCCGCCGACGCCTGAGCGCCCGGCACAAACGCCAGACGGGAAGGGCGAGTTGGGGGAAACCGACGACGGCCGCCCTTGCCCGAGGACATCACAAAAGGGATGCAGTGGGCTAACGTCTCACCAAGCGGCCGCAGGCCACAAACGGGAGGTTCCCCATGCTGAAGCAGGTAGCGGAAGGGGTACTGGTCCACCAGAGCGAGTTGCTCCAGAACAACACCGTTGTCGTGCAGGGCACGGATGGTGTGCTGCTCGTGGACCCCGGAATCACGGACGACGAAATGCTCTGCCTGGCGAACGACCTCGCCAAGTTCGGCCAGTCCGTGACCGCAGGCTTCTCGACGCATCCCGACTGGGATCACGTGCTCTGGCACGCCGAACTCGGCGAAGCACCTCGCTACGGCACGGCCCGCTGCGCGGCGGAAATGGAAGAGCTGCTGTCGCACGCGGACTGGAGGACCCAAGTCACCGAGGGCCTACCGCCGGAAATCGCCCTGGAAACGCCACTGGACCTGTTCGGCCTCATCACGGCTCTGCCGGCCGGAACCGTACGGATTCCTTGGGACGGCCCCGAGGTGCGAATCATCGAACACCCTGGCCACGCACCCGGCCACGCGGCGCTGTTGATCGCTCACAGCAGGGTTCTCGTCGCGGGCGACATGCTCTCCGACGTCCTGATCCCGATGCTCGACGAGTCCACCACCCCGATCGACGATTACCTGGTGAGCCTGCGACTGCTCGAGGACGTGGCGGACGACGTCGACGTCCTCGTCCCCGGCCACGGGTCCGTCGCCGGCACCGATCAGGTACGCACACGCATCCACCAGGACCGGGCGTACGTACACGCCCTACGGGACGGCCTCACTCCCGACGACCCACGGCTCGGCGCATCGGCGAGGCCCGGCTGGGAGTGGGTGAACGACGTGCACGAGGGGCAGGCCCAGAGCATTGCGCGGCGAGGTGGCAAGTGAACAGTCCGGCACGGACGAACCAGTACGCGGCCCCATGCGCCCGCTGCGGCGAGCAAGTCGAAGCCGAGACCGGCACGCTGCTGCGCAGTGCGTGGGGGCGATGGGTGACCTACCACCCGGCGCACGCCCCGACACCCGACCCGGACGGCACCACCTCGGACCCCTCCGCACTCCTGCCCAACCGGTGGGACGGACGGTGCGAGACCTGCGGGGAAGCTGTCGCGGCCTACACGGGAGTAGTGGTGCGCAAGGTGTCCGGCGGAAGGGACGTGCACTACCACCGTGACCACGTCCGTGACCCCGCGCCACCGCCCCGTCTCCCCCACCCGGGCTGGCATCGGCGCCGCCTCATGGCTCTGGACATCGCGACCACCGGCAACCGCTTCGCCGTCGACCGGATCCTGGGTGCGGCGGTGTGCACCACTGACGGGACGCAAAGGTCCTGGCTCGTCGACCCGGGCCCCGGTCCGCTGTCCGTCGCACCGTACAAGGACCACGGCATTAAGATGGAGCGGGCACGCGCCAAAGGGACACCTGCCCCCGAGGCACTGGGCGAGCTGGCGGCCACTCTGACCGAGTATCTGGCAACCAAGGAGCCCTTGGTCGTCTGGTACGCGCCGTTCGTACTCACCATCCTGGAGACGGAGTTGACCCGGCACGGACTCACCCCGTTGTCCACCCGCCTCCCGCACGGCCTGTCACCGATCTGCGACCCCCTCGTGCTCGACCGGCACGCGGACATCGACCACTCCCGCGGGCACCGCCTCCAAGACGTCGCCGAGTGGTACGGCATCGACCACGACAAACCCAGCAACGCCGCCAGCGACGCGGAGACCTCCCTCGTCCTCGCACAGGTCATCGCTGCCTGCCACCCTGCTGTCGGTCGTCTGTCACGGCCGGCCCTGCACCGGGAACAGGTGCGCTGGAACGACCAGTTCATTCAGCAACTGGAAGCGCGCAGCCCCGGCATCGTCACCGACCGCCACTGGCCCCTGGGGTCGGTCCAGGTATCGACCTGGACCGACCACGACCCTGCCGGTCACGAGCGATGACGGGCAGGAAGGGCTCACCGCGTCACGTCGGGTGCGTCCTCATGGGCGTGATCCTTGGATGCGGGGTGAGCCGGTCCGTCGGCCCGAGCAGCAGCACGCAGCGCCGCCTCGACCCGGCGGTTGCTGGTCATGGACGCCGTCACGGCCGTCATCGACAGGAGGAGGCCGGCGGCGGCGTAGAGCGGGGTGCGGACGTCGTAGGTGGTGGCCAGCCAGCCGCCGAGGAAGGCCCCGACGGGGGCGGCGCACATGGCCAGCATGCGGGACGTGGAGGCGACCCGGCCCATCAGGTGGGCCGGGACGATGGTTTGGCGGAGGGAGGGCCCGAGCACCATGGTGGCGCCCATGCCGGCCCCGCAGACGGCGAGCCCCAGTCCGGCCACGTACGGGTTCGGGGCGGCGGCCAGGACCAGGATGGCGAGCCCTTCGACGGCAGCCGTGCAGGTCAGTGCGGTGCCGGTGCCGAGTCGTCGGCCGAGGTGGGAGGCGATGCCTGCACCGAGCAGGCCGCCGGTGGCCTCCGCCGTGAGGAGCAGGCCGAAGCCGTAGGTGTCGATGCCGAGGCGGTCGTGCGCGAAGAGGGCGAGCACGGTCTCCACGGCGAGGAAGGCGACGTTCCCGACTGCCGGGCGGAGCGCGAGCCCGAGCAGCACCCGATCCCGGAAGACGTACGAAGCGCCGGCCCGCGCCTGCCGAAGCAGTGACTCGCGGACCTCCGGCACGGGCCGGGGCATGGCGGGCAGCGATCGTACGAGCAGTGCGGAGAGCAGGAACGACACCGCATCGGCGAGCAGCGGAACCGCCCGCCCGAGCGCGAGCAACGCACTGCCCGCAGGCGGCCCCGCGAAGCCGGACATGGCCGTCTGGGCGCCGCGCAAGCGGGAGTTGGCGCGCTCCAGGAGCGCGGGGTCGCGGCCGAGCAGATCCGGCAGATAGGCCGTGGCGGCCGTATCGAAGAAGAGTCCACCGAGGCCGAGCAGGAAGGCGACGGCCGCGAGCAGCGGAATACTCAGCAGGTCGAACGCCGCCGCTGCCGCCGGTATCGCCAGCAGCACCGCTCGCGCCGCATCCGTGACCCACATCGTGCGCCGACGGTCCCAGCGGTCCACCAGCGCACCGCCGAGCATCCCGAAGAGCAGCCACGGCAGCGTGCCCGCGGCCGTGACAACGGCGAGCGCCATCGGATCCCGCGTCAACGTCAGTGCGAGCAGCGGCAGCGCGGCATGTGACACCCCGTCACCGAGCGAGGACACCGTCTGCGCGGTCCACAGCCGCCCGAACCCGGTCGGCAACTTCCGTACGTCTGCGTTCACTTGACATCCCCCCCGGCCCGCTCGCCCGATGCCGGGTGGAACAGTGCGAAGACGAGTGACGCGTCCGGCAGCGACTGATCGGACAGCTCCCGATACTCGTCCGCAAGCGCCTCAAGCCGCGCCCCCAGGTCTGCGAACTGCTCGTCGGTGAGCCGCAGATGCGCCATCCGAACGTGCCGCTCGCCATCCGCCGGAGACGCCTCCAGGTCCGCCACCGCATGCCGCATCAGCACATCCGGACCTCCCTCGCCCGGATCCGGCAGCACGATCGACCGCGCGGCCATCGCGTAGTACCGCTCGGTGACTCCCCGTACCTTCCGCGTCCGCACCACCTTGACCAGACCGGCCCGCTCCAGCAGCCGCACGTGGTAGCTGGAACTTCCCTTCGCGAGGCCGACCCGCTCGGCGATCTGCGTGATCGTCGCAGGCTCGAAGCGGAGCACGGCCATGATCCGGTGACGTGTGCGATTGGAGACGGCGCGCAGCTGGTCATCCGTGGTGACGTGAATGGTCTCGGCAGTATCGTCGGTGGGCATGCGAGCAATGGTCAACGTTTCTTGACCATTGGGCAAGGGGTTTGCGCACGGCTTCCAAAATCCGCTGTCCGGCGCACGGACCCCGCATCCGCGCCGTCGCCTCAGGTCACCAGCCCCCGGCGATAGGCATAGACGACCGCCTGGACGCGGTCGCGGAGGCCGAGTTTGGCGAGGATGCGGGAGACGAACGTCTTGACGGTCTCCTGGCTCAACAGGAGGGCTGCGGCGATCTCGCTGTTGGACAGGCCGTCCGCGATGAGGAGCAGGACCTCCAGTTCGCGCGGTGTCAGCGGAATGTCGGGCGCGGTGTCCTCGGCGGGCCGGATCCGGGCGGCGTATCTGCCCACGAGCTGACGTGTCACCTCGGGGTCGAGGAGGGCCGCGCCGGTGGCCACGGTCCGTATCCCCAGGAGCAGTTGGGCCGGCGGCGCGTCCTTGAGGAGGAATCCGCTCGCCCCGGCGCGCAGTGCCTCGTAGACGTACTCGTCCAGGTTGAACGTGGTGACGACGAGCGCCTTGACGGGATGCCGCACCCCGGAACCGGCGAGCCGCCGGGGCGCCTCGATGCCGTCGAGCACCGGCATGCGTACGTCCATCAACACGACGTCAGGACGCAGTCGTTCGGCAAGGTCGACGGCCGTCTTGCCGTCCCCGCACTCGCCCACCACTTCCAGGTCGGGCTGGGCGTCGATGATGGTCACCAGGCCGGTGCGGACCAGTACTTGGTCGTCGCAGACCAGTACTCGGACGGGCTCGGTCACGATGCGCTCCCGCCGGGTATCCGGGCCCGTACGACGAAGCCGCCGCCCGTCTGCGGGTGCGCGCTGAACTCTCCGCCCAGGACATCGACCCGCTCGCGGAGCCCGGCCAGACCGCGGCCGCCGCCTCCCGTGGATGCGGTCGACGATCCACGACCGTCCGTGCGGACCTCCACGGTGATCGCCCTTCCCCCGTGCTTCGCCTGGACCGAAGTGCGCCTGCCGTGAGCGTACTTGAGTGCGTTCGTCAGGGCTTCCTGCACGATCCGGTAGGCGACGAGGTCGGCGCTGCCGGTCGATTCGGCGGGCGTGCCCTCCTCGGTGAACTCCACCGGCTGCCCGGCCCGGCGGGTCTGCTCGACGAGGGTGAGGAGCCTGCCGACGGCCGGCGTCCTGGGCTCGGCGCCCGCGCCGCCGTCGGCCTCGGTGCCGTGGTCGGGGTTGAGCAGGTCGAGCAGGTGCCGCAGGTCGGTAATGGCCCGCCGGCCGGTGTCACTGACGGCGCTCAAGGTCTGGTCGAGACGCTCGGGGGCGGCGGTCAGATAGCGGGCGGCCTCCGCCTGCACCACCATCGCCGTCACATGATGGGTGACCACGTCGTGGAGCTCGCGGGCGATGCGGGTGCGTTCGGCGACGAGGGTCTCCTCGGCGACGCGGCGGCAGCGTTCGGCCTCCGCGAGCCGGCCTGCGCGCATCCACACTCCGGATGCCCCACGCGAGGACCAGCGCCAGATAGAACAACACGAACTCGACGAGCGGATCGCCCGGCCCCAGCCAGTGGATGGCGACCGACAGCAGGACGAACGCCGCGGAGCAGCAGAGCACGGTGACGCGCCGGCGACTGTCCAGCCGGGACGCGACGGTCAGCAGCGCGATGGGCAGCGCGCTCCCCGCGAACGTGTGGTAGCCGCGGAGTTGGTCGACAACGAAGCCGAGCGACACCAGGGCAAGGCAGGCCACCGGCCAGCGCGTCGAAGGGCCGGTTCGGCACACTCCCGAGCACCGTCCCCTGGCTGTGCAACTCCGGCACGAACGACGCCGCCAGGAACACCACACCGAGCACGGGATACCAGACCGCGGGCCCGACCCGGCGCCACTGCTCCGGGACCCACCGAGGAGTGCTCACCGGGAGAGTGTAAGCGTGGGCTTCGCGCGGCCCTGGCCGCCGATGAACGTGACCGCTGTGACCTGCGGCAGTTGCCTGACACGCCTCATGTCCACGCCTCCGAGGCCGAAGTACTAAAGGTGCCTGGAGGCGCCTATTGGTGGGCCGCGGCCTGCGCGGTGACACGCTGGACGGCCTTGACGGCGATGTCAGGTCGGTCGACGTGGATGTAGTGCCCGCTTCCGGCGGCGGTGCTGATGCTGCTGCGCGGGGAGCGCACCTCGCCATCGTCGATCACGAACTTCTCCGGGTTCTGACCCTTGTTCACCGCGATGGTCTGGTCGCGCAGTTCGGCTGCGGCGTCGGTCGCAAACGCAGGAATCGCCTTGTTGATACCGGCGGTCAGAGCCGGGATCGTGGCGTCCAGATGGACCAGCCCCTTGACCCGGTCCCGGTGATCGGGGGCGTACCGGGCCGCGATGAACCCGCCCATGGAGTGACCGGCCAGGCCGACCGGACCGTCCCCGACGATCCGGTCGAGCACGCCCGTCAGGATCTTGCCGCTGTCGTCGACGGTCTGGGCGCCCTTCGGCTTGTCGCTCTTGCCCTCGCCGAGCCGGTCGTAGGAGCAGACCCGAGCCTTTTTACTCAGGGTCTTCTGTAGACCGGCCATCGTGTCCAGCCCGTCTCCCCCGCCGGCCATCAGCATGACCGCGGGCGTACGGCCCGTCGATCGACCGGAACACGAGACGTTGACCGAGTTACCGTCGACACGGACCTTCTTGGTCCCCAGGAACGAGTCCCCACCACTGGACACCCCCTTGCCCTGCACCGCGTCCGCGACGGACTCCGACAGCGACTGCGCCTTGGCTCCGACATTCCCGTATCCGACAATGCCCCCACCGGCCACGGCGCCTGCCGCGCAGAACATGACGGCAGCGGCAGCCACCTTGATCGAGCGGTACACGAGGGCCTCCAGGAAGGCGAGCAAGGTCTGGGAGAGATACGGCATCGGCGTCACGCCGACCGCACGAACGCTACGGAGCCTGCGGCCCGCGATCGTCACCCCACGGAGCCCACTTACACGTAGCTCTCCAGGGGGACGGCTCCCGCGCGCTCTCTCATCAGGGCCGCTCAGTTCAAGTCGCTGCTGTACCGCCTGCTCTGGTCACAGACCGCCCCGACGCCGATGAACAGCGCACCCGCAAGGAACAGCAACGAGACACCCCACGTCGCGTGGGACGGTGACGCCTGCACGATGGCGAAGGCCGCGAGCGGCGCGAGGCCGCCGGAGAACGCTCCGCCCACCTCTCGCCCGGTGCCCAGGCCAGTCCCCCGTACCGCGGGCGGGAACTGGCGGGCGAGGAAGGCGCCTTGGGCGGAGAGCAGCGCGGGCACCGTGATGCCGGTGGCAAGCGTGAGTCCGAGCCAGATCAGCCAGTTGTTCCGCGTGTCCAGTAGCCAGAAGAACGGGAAGGCCAGCGCGGCGGTGGCAACGGCGCTGACGATGACCACCTTCTTCGAGCCGATGGCGTCGCTCAGTCGGCCCGCCAGCGGCACCGTGACGAGTGAGCAGCAGCTCGCGATGCTGATGCCCAGGGCGCCGACGCTGGCGGAGACGCCCTGGAAGTCGGTGAGGTAGGACAGCGAGAACGTTTTGAAGGTGTAGCTGACACCGTTGTAGCCGATGGTGATGGCCATGACGACGGCGAGGCCCCGCCAGTCCGTTCTGAAGAGCTGAATGAGCGGGTTCTTCTTCCGCTCGGGGCGGGTCCGTTCCTGGTGTGTCATCTCCTGGAAGGCGGGTGTCTCGGGCAGGTTGCGGCGCACCCACAGGCCGATGCCGACGAGGAGGAAGCTGAGGACGAACGGGATCCGCCAGCCGACGCTGTACAGGAAGTCATCGTTCATGCTGGTGAGGCCGGCGACCGTGAGGGACGAGGCGAGCAGGCCGACGTTCACCCCGAGCGCGGGCCAGGACCCCTGCCGGCCGCGGGACTTGGCGTCCGCATGCTCGTACGCCACGGCGATCGCGCCGCCGAACTCGGCTCCCGCGCCGAGACCTTGGAGCAGGCGCAGCAGGATGAGCAGGACCGGGGCCATGACACCGATGGAGGCGTAGCTCGGCAGCAGGCCGATGCACGCGGAGGAGGCTCCCATGAGCGTGAAGGTCAGGGACAACACCTTCTTGCGACCCAGCCGGTCGCCCATCATTCCGAACACGATGCCGCCAACGGGGCGGGCGAAGAACCCCACCGCGAAGGTGCCGAGCGCGGCCATGGTGGCCAACGCGGGTTCCCCGGCGGGGAAGAACACCTTCCCGAACACCAGGGCGGCCATCGAGGCATAGAGGTAGAAGTCGAACCACTCCATCGCGGAACCCGCGACAACGGCCGAGCGCACACCTTTCGGTGCCCGCGAAGCAGTGATGCGCTCTTCATCGAGCGTACGTGCCATGTCCCTCTTCTTTCGGTGCCGAGCCGGACGCGGACCGTGCGTGCGGCGCGTCGGAGCCCGGAGGAGCGGGAGTCCTGGGGCAGGACCAGACAGTCATTCAGCATGTGTGCGGTTCTTATATACGAACCATGACTCGGATATGCGAAGGCTAAGTGAGCGCTGAAGAGGGCGTCAAGGAGTCGGCACGGCGCAATCCCGGGGCGCCGTCCGGCCGTTGGCGGCGCGTCAGGGCATGCCGATGCACCGAGGCGCGAGGACCGCACCCCGGCGAGCCAAGGGGAGGAACGGGGGTGTGGCTACCGGTCGCCCAGCCGCGCCGCCGCCGCGGCCACCGCACCGGTGAGCGCGTCCGCGATGGCGGGGAGATGCTCCGCGATGCGCTGGGTGGGGCCGGCGACCGAGATGACGCCGCGCACCGCACCCTGCACGACGATCGGACGGGCCGCCGCGCTGACGTCGGGGAGCGTCTCGCCCCTGTTGAACGCCACGCCACCGGTGCGCACGGCGGCGAGCTCGTCGAGCGCGGCCCGGTAGGTGCCCGAATCCAGAAGCGCATCGCGCAGGTAGGCCTCGCGCTGCGCCGCGGTCCGGTACGCCAGGATGACCTTGCCCGCGCTCGGCGGATACAGCGGGCGGCGGACACGGATGGGCGCCGAGTACCGGATCAACTGCTGCGATTCGGCGGAGGCCAGGTACACGACGGAGTCCCCAACCGCCACGCCGAGCATCGCCGTCTCCTGGAACTGCTCGCGCAGCGCGTCGAGGCTGGGCTGCGCGGCCCCGGCCACGTCCAGGGACGGCTGCGACAGCAGATTCGCGAGCGCGGGCCCGAGTGAGTAGACGCCGTGCTCCTCGACCAGATACCCCGTCGACACCAGCCCCTTGACCAGACCGAAGACCGAGGACTTCGGGGCGTCGAGGGCGGTGGAGAGTTCGTGCATGCGGGCGCCGTCCCGCTGCGCGACGATCTCGAGGATGTCGGTCACCCGGCTGACGGTCCGGTGCGCCTTGGCGACGGTCTCGGCCACGGTGACCCTCCTTCTCAGTTCGTATCTACGAACCCTATCCGTCACCGAAGGTCCCGGTCGACTCTTGACCGGCTGCAGCCGCCCGCCTACGTTGATCGTATCTGCGAACGCGATGACGCAAATACGAACGGACATCGTCATGCACACCGAGCAGCACACCGAGATCACCCAGCGCGGGCTGTACTTCGAGGAACTGGAACCGGGTGTGCGCTACGCGCACCGGCCCGGACGCACCCTCGGCGAAGCCGACAACACGTTCTTCACCACGCTGACCATGAACCCCCAGAGCCTCCACCTGGACGAACACGCCGCCGCCGACACCGAGTTCGGGAAACGCCTGGTCAACAGCCTGCTCACGCTCTCCACCGTCGTGGGCCTCAGCGTCGGCCAGCTCACCCAGGGCACGACAGTCGCCAACCTGGGCTTCGAACAAGTCACCTTTCCCGCTCCGGTGTTCCACGGAGACACCCTCTACGCCGAGACCGAGGTCATCGCCAAGCGCTCGTCCGCCTCGCGCCCCGACAACGGCGTGGTCACCTTCGAGCACCGCGGCCGCAATCAGCGCGGTGAACTGGTCGCCGTCGTGCAGCGCGTGGCTCTGATGCGGCGCACCCCGGCCAACTCGGCAGCAGGGGAAGGGCAATGAGTGCGCTCAAGGGCCCCACCCTGCTGTTCTGCCCCGCTGACCGGCCGGATCGGTACGCCAAGGCCGCCGCCCGCGCCGACAGCATCGTCCTCGACCTCGAGGACGCCGTGGCCCCTGCGGACAAGGACGGCGCCCGCCAGTCCGTCGTGCGAGCCCTCCTCGAGCTCGACCCGGCACACACCTTCGTACGCATCAACGCCCTCGACACACCATGGGGCAAGGACGACCTGGCGGCGCTGCCCGCACACACCATGGTCATGCTCCCCAAAGCCGGCTCCGCGGCCGACGTGCGCGCCTGCGCACCGCGCGCCGTCCTCGCCCTGTGCGAGACCGCGGCCGGGGTGCTGGCCGCCGAGTCCCTCGCCCGCACCGACAACTGTGCCGGCCTCATGTGGGGCGGGGAAGACCTGATCGCGGACCTGGGCGGCCGCTCCAGCCGCGGCCCGGGCGGCGGCTACCGCGGTGTCGTCCTCCATACGCGGACACAGGTCCTCCTCGCCGCAACCGCCGCCCACAAGTACGCCGTTGACGCCGTCCACCTCGACATCTCCGACCTCGAAGGCCTGGCGGTCGAGGCGGAGGACGCCGTGGCCGTCGGCTTCCGCGCCAAGGCCTGCATCCACCCCAGTCATGTGGCCCCCATCCGCGCCGCGTTCGCGCCCACCGAGGCCGAGAGCCGATGGGCCCGCGAGGTCCTCGCGGCGGCCGAGATCCGTGGCGCCGTCTTCCGGCACGGGGGCCGCATGGTCGACGCCCCCGTCCTGGCCCACGCGCGCTCGGTGCTCGCCGCACTTGAGTCGGCCGACGACGAACCGCCCTCCGTCGCCGGCAACCACACGGCTCACCACACGAGGAAGTGACAGCAACATGGACTTCGAACTGACCACACAGCAGCAGGACATCCAGTCGGGAGTCCGTGACCTGGCCCGGTCCTTCCACCCCGACTACTGGGCGCAGCAGGACCAACGTGCCGAATTCCCCTGGCAGTTCTACGAGGCGTTCGCCAAGGCCGGCTGGCTCGGCATCGCCGTACCCGAGGAGTACGGGGGCGGCGGCCTGGGTGTCCTGGAAGCCGCTCTCCTGCTGGAAGAGGTGGCCGCCTCCGGAGCGGGCATGAACGGCTGCAGCACCATGCACCTGACCATCTTCGGGCTCAACGTCCTGGCCAAGCACGGCAGTGAGCAGCTACGCCGCGAGGTCCTGCCGCAGGCCGTCACCGGCGACCTGCACGTGTGCTTCGGAGTCACGGAACCCGACGCCGGCACCGACACCACCCGCGTCTCCACGTTCGCCCGCCGTGACGGTGACCACTACGTCATCGACGGCCGCAAGATCTGGATCACCAAGGCCGGGGACTCGCAGAAGATGGTGCTGCTGGCCCGCACCACACCCCGTAACGAGGTCACCAAGCCCACTGACGGGCTCTCCGTCTTCCTGGTCGACATCGACCGCACCGCCATGGACATCCGGCCGATCCCCAAGATGGGCCGCAATGCCGTCGCCTCCAACGAGATCTTCATCGACGGCCTGCGAGTGCCCGCCACCGCCCGCATCGGCGAGGAGGGCCAGGGATTCCGCTACCTGTTGGACGGACTCAACCCCGAACGGATCCTGCTCGCCCACGAGGCGCTCGGCATCGGCCGTGCCGCTCTGGATGTGGCGACCCAGTACGCCAAGGACCGCGTCGTCTTCGACCGCCCGATCGGCCGCAACCAGGGCATCGCCTTCCCGCTCGCCGAGGCACTCACCCGCCTGGACGCCGCCCGGCTCATGGCCCGCAACGCCGCCTGGCGCTACGACCAGGGCCTGCACTGTGCCCGCGAGGCGAACATGGCCAAGTGGCTGTGCGCCGACGCCGGTTTCCAGGCCGCTGACGCCTCCGTCCAGACACTGGGCGGCATGGGATACGCGAAGGAATACCACGTCGAGCGGTACTTCCGGGAGTCCCGGCTCATGCGCCTGGCCCCCGTCAGCCAGGAGATGGTCCTCAACTACGTTGCCCAGCACGTGCTCGGTCTGCCGAGGTCCTACTGATGACCACACCTGTGACGACACCTGTCACCGCACCTGATGCCCGTACGCCCGGCGCACTGGCAGGACTCAAGGTCCTCGACCTCTCCCGGGTCCTCGCAGGGCCACTGTGCACCCAGATGCTCGCCGACCACGGCGCCACCGTCGTGAAGGTGGAATCCCCGGCCGGCGACGACACCCGCCGCTGGGGACCACCGTTCCTCACCGAGGACACCAGCGCCTACTACGCGAACGTCAACCGTGGCAAGAAGAACATCGTCGTCGACCTGGCCACCGACCAGGGCCGCACCATCCTGGGTACCCTCCTGGCCGACGCCGACGTGGTGGTAGAGAACTTCAAGGCGGGCACTCTCGCGGCCTGGGGCTACTCCGACAACGTGATCCGCGAACGCTGGCCCGCCCTGATCCACTGCCGCATCACCGGCTTCGGCACCGACGGCCCCCTCGGCGCGCTGCCCGGCTACGACGCTGTACTCCAGGCGTACGGCGGCCTGATGAGCATCAACGGGGAACGGGAGGGACCACCACTGCGCATCGGCGTCCCGGTCGTCGACCAGGTCACCGGCATCCTCGCCTTCTCCGGAATCCTGCTCGCCCTCCACGAACGGCAACGCTCGGGCCGCGGCCAACTCGTCGACAGCACCCTCCTCGACACCGTCATCAGCCTCCTCCACCCCCACTCGGCATCCTGGCTGGCCGACGGCCGGGTCCCGTCCCGCACCGGATCTGCGCACCCCACCATCGCCCCCTACGAGAACTTCGCCACACTCGACGGACTGTTCTTCATCAGCGCGGGCAACGACCGTCAATTCGCCGCACTCGCCGACGTGTTGGGGGAACCTACCCTCGCCGTCGACCCCCGCTTCGCGACCAATCCGGACCGGGTCCGCAACGTGGCGGAGCTCCGCGCAATCCTCACCGACCGCATCGCGCGCCGCCGTCGGGCGGAACTCTCGGAACGCCTCCTCGCCCGAGGCGTACCGGCGTCCCCGGTGCACGACATCGCCGAGGCCATGACGGCGCCCCAGGTACGCCACCGCGAACTCGTCGTCGAACAGGACGGCTACCGCGGCGTCGGCGTCCCCATCAAACTGAGCCGCACCCCTGGCCACGCGGCAGCTCCGCCGAGCCCAGCGGGCGGTGACACCAGGGAGGTGCTTGCGGCGGCCGGTTGCACGGCGGAGCAAATCGCGGAGGCGTTGGAGAGCGGTGCGGTGGCGGCTCGGGAGGATGGGCCGACATGCCGCGGAGGGACACCGAGCGGCTCGGCGTAGCAGGGCGCGCTCCCCTCCGCGGCCGGTTCGGGTCCTACTCGGCCGCCCTGACGTCGATGAGGACCTTCCCCACGGCACCGCCCTCGACCGCCTCGTGCGCCTTCGACGTCTGCTCCAACGGGAAGCGGAGCAGCGGCAGACCGGCCTCCGTACCTGCCCGCAGCGCGCCGGCCGCGACGGCCTCCGAGACGGCGGCCACGCCGTCGCGCATCGCGTCGGCCGGGACGGTGTAGAGGGACAGGCCGTGCCAGTCCAGGTTCCGGCCGAAGGTCGCGCGGAGCGGCAGCCGGAGTTCGTCGCCGCCGTTGTTGGCGTAGAAGGCGATCGTTGCGTTGTTCCTGGTGACCGCCAGGTTCAGTTCGGCGTTGACCGCCGGGGCGACTTCGGCGACGAGGTCGACCCCGTCCGGCGCCAGGTCGAGGATGACCTTGGCGGCGTCCTGCGTACGGTAGTTGACGATGTGGTGGGCGCCGGCGGCCTTCGCCAGGTCGGCCTTCTCCGGGGAACTGATGGTCGTGATGACCGTCGCCCCGGCCCAACGGGCCAGTTGGATCGCCGCGTTGCCGACCGCGCCCGCTCCTCCGGCGATCAGCACGGTCCGTCCGTCAAGCACCCCCGGCGCCAACCGGTCCGGTCCGTCGGCGGCGAGGGTCAGGGCACGGTGGGCTGTGAGCGCCGGGACGCCGAGCGCCGCGCCCAGGTCGTAGCCGGCGTTGTCCGGGAGCGGCACCGCCCGCTCGGCCGGGATGGTCAGGTACTCCTGGGCCGTGCCGCCGTCGGGGCGCCCGGCCGCGGACAGGTACAGCCACACCCGCTCCCCGATCCGCGCGGGGTCGACTCCCGCGCCGACCGCGTCGATCCGGCCCGCACCGTCCTGGTTGGGCACCTGACTCTCGCCGTCCCCGAGCTGACCGGACACCCCTGCCCGGACCTTCCAGTCGGTGGGGTTGACCCCGGAGACATGGACCTCGACCCGGACCTCGCCGGGACCGGGGTCGGGGACGGGGCGCTCCTCCACCTTCAGAACTTCGGAGTCGCCGTTGCTGCTGTACACGATGGCCTTCATGTTCTGGCCAATCACTACTGGACTTGTCGTATTCCCGGTGGGCGGGAAAGGAGACGGTGGGCGGGAAGGGAGACCGTCCGCGTTCAGCCGATCCGGCTTCGCAGCCACGTCATGATCTCCGGGGTCACCGGGTCGACGACGTCGGCCGTCTCCTCCTCGCGCTTCTTGACGTACTTGGCCCAGTAGGGGCAGACGGGAACCACCCGCTTGCCGGCGGCGCGGACGTCGGCCAGGGCCTCGGTCACCAGGTTCGAGGCCAGGCCCTGTCCGGCGAAGCGGTCGTCGACCTCGGTGTGGAAGAAGACCCGTTGCTCGTCGCGGTCGCGGTACTCGGTGAGACCGGCCTGTTCGCCGTCGACCGTGATGACGTAGCGCTGCCCGTCGGGGCGGTGTTCGACGACCGGAGTGGTGGCGGATGTCATGGTTCTTTTCTCCTTGTGCCGTGCGGGACGGCCTTGAGTCTTGAGTCTTGGGCCTTGGTGTGTCGGGGCGTAAGCGGATTGGCGTGTTGGCGTATTGGTGTGCTGGTGTGTTCCCGGGGCCGTCAGTGCGGCGAGCGGTTGCCGCGTGCCTTCAGCCTGCTGTTGGGCAGTTCGGGGGCCGGCAGGCGGTTTCCGGGGTAGCCGGACACCGTGCCGAAGCGTTCCGCGCCGGCCTCCCAGTCCGCCCGGGCCGCGACGATGTCCTCGTGGCTCCGGCCGATGAAGTTCCACCACATCACGATCTCTTCGCCGAACGGTGTACCGCCCAGCAGCAGAAGCCGCGTCGGGCCGCTCGCGTCGTTGGTGAGGGTGATCGTGTCTCCGCCCGGGGCCAGGTAGCCGAGCTCCGCGTGCGGTACGAGGGTGTCCTCGACCCGGACGGCCCCTTCGTCGACCAGGACCCCGTGTTCGAAGGCCGGGTCCACCGCGAGGGTGACGTGCGCGCCCGGTTCGAGCACGAGTTCCGCGCCGAGCAGCGGGGAGTACGTGGGGACCGGGGAGGTGTCTCCGGCCAGCGTGCCGAGGAAGACCCTGGCCTCCCCTCCGTCCAGGGCGATGGTGGCGGGGGCGTGGTACCGGAAGGCGGGCGCGACGTCGCGGTGCGCGTCCGGGAGCGCGATCCAGAGCTGGATACCGCGCAGGACGGTGGCGTCCGGGGTGGACACCTCGGAGTGGCTGATGCCGCGCCCGGCGGTCATCAGGTTCAGCTCGCCGGGTCGCACCATGGCGTGCGTGCCGAGGCTGTCGCGATGCTCGATCTCGCCGTTGAACAGCCAACTCGCCGTCTGCAGGCCGATGTGCGGATGCGGCGCGACATCCATTCCGCCGGTGGCGGTGACGTCGTCGCGCCCGTAGTGGTCGGCGAAGCACCACGCACCGATCAGGCCCCGTTCCCGCTGGGGAAGGGTGCGCCGTACGGTCATCGCCCGCGGGCCGCCGAGTGGCACCTCGCGGGCCGACAGCAGCTCCACCCGCCTGGTGTCGGCGGTCTTCTGATGTGGCGTCACCGGCGTGCGGTGGTTCTCGACCGGCGTCTGCTCGTGTGCGGCCATGGCGCTCCTCCCCCTTTGTGGATCTTCCCCGTAGCAAGGTGATTGAACAGTAAACTATATTGGCGTAGGTCGCCACTGCCGACCGGCATCGGCGGCCACGAACGAGGGAGGGCTCCACAGTGAGCAGCACAGCAGCGACCACCACGGGCACGCAGGACCGGCGCCGGGTCTTCATCGACAAGCAGTCACCGGACGCGTACCGGGCCTTCCGGCACGCCGCCGAGACGGTTCGCGCCGAGGCCGCCGCGGCCGGCCTGGAGCCCGCCCTGCTGGAGTTGATCAACGTACGCGTGTCCCAGATCAACGGGTGCGCCTTCTGCCTCAACACGCACACCCGTGCCGCCCTGCACGCCGGTGAATCACCGCTGCGCCTGGGGGTGCTGCCGGGATGGCGGGACACCGAGGTGTTCACCGACCGGGAGCGGGCGGCGCTCGGCCTGGCCGAGGCGGTCACGCACCCGGATGACGCCGCCGCTCAGGAGTCGGCGTACGCCGCGGCCCGGGAGGTGTTCGACGACGCCGAGATCTCCGCCGCGATCTGGGCGTCGATCTCCATCAACGCCTTCAACCGGGTCTCCATCCTCAGCAAGCACCCCGTGCGCCGGGCCGCCATGCCGAACCCGGCGGTCCAGTGACCTAGCCGACCAAGCCGCAGCAAGGTCGAGGGCTGACCACGACGACTCCGGCGGGCGGCCAGGGCAGAAGAGAGCGCCCTCTTACTGCCATTGGGCACCCGTTACTGCCCTTGGGCATCCGTTACTGCCATTGGGCATCCTCACGGTCCAGATCGTCGATCGGGCCGAGGATCGTCCATCCCGGCTTCAGCGACCGGGTGCTCCGGAACTCGCGGTCGTCCGCGTACTCCTCCGCGTCCGTGTCCTCGGAGGCGTGCATGATCGTGTAGCGCGGGGGGTCGTTGCCGTAGAAGCGGAAGAACGTGCGCCCCTTGTCCTTCGACTGGCGGACGATCACGTCGACGCCCCACAACGCCCTGTACGCCGCCTGGTCCTCGGCAGACGTCGGCTTACAGGATTCGGGCCGTCCGGCGTCACGCACGCAGATCACCGCCGGGATCCAGGTGATCCGTTCGGCCCGCGGGTGGGCGGCCGCCAGCTCCCGCATCCGGTCGTCGGCCTTGGCGAAGGCCGACGACCGGCGGTCGAACTCCGTCTGGAGCTTGTCGAACCGCCCGTCGTCGTACCCGCTGCCGAAGTGTGCCTCCAGCAGTCCGAGGACGACGACCCGCCAGGCCAGGAACAGCGCCGCCGCCACGATCAGCGCGACGAGCAGAACCCGGCCCGGCGAGCGCCGCCATCGGCGACGCTCCAACTCGAGGGCGTCAGAACGAACCATTGATGGGTATCTCGACGTCCGCCACCGCGATCGGCGGGGCGTACTTCCCCTCGAATCGCTCATAGTGCTGCAGCGTAAACCAGTCGATGAAGCCGTAGTTCGTGATCTCGTCGTCGGGGTCGAGGCCGAAGTGGTCGTAGGAGTGGAACAGCAGTTTCCCGGAGAAGGTGTTTCCGCTGACCTTGTAGTCCTTCAGCCGGATCGTCTGCCCGTGGAACTGGTGGATGGCGATGGAGAGCGCACGCTGGTTGGCGTCGAAGAGGGAGAAGTCGTAGACCGGGTACTGCACACCTTCCCGGGAGAACGTCTGGTAGAGCAGGTTCTGGTTCAGGTCGTCCTGGAGCTGGAACTGCGCCGTCCCGCCCTTGTTGTCCTTGATGGACTGGACGATGAGCTCCTTGGCCTTGTCCGTGTACGTCTTCTCCTGCGGTGACGCCGCGACCGCCCGGGACAGGGCGCTGCCGGAGCCGACCTGCTGGAACCGGGCGGGGTCGTAGTCGTCGTCCACCGAGACGGAGCCCGCGCTCTCCCCGTTGTGGCCGAAGCGGAAGGCGTTGCGCAGGTCGTCCACCGTCTGCTGATTGTCGCTGTCCGCGCCGGCCTTGCCGAAGTTCATGATGTCGTTGAACTCTCCCCACATCAGGAACTCGGGGGTGATCGAGGCGTTCCAGAAGTCCCAGCTGAGATCGGTCAGTTCGTCCCAGTTGTAGTCGTTGAACGTCAGGTCGTCCGCCACCAGCCGACTCGGGGGCACCTGGAAGTCGTCGGGGTTGGGCTCCTTGCGCCGGCCCTCCCGGTTCGCCGACTGGTGGATCAGCATGTCCGACTCGTCGAAGACCAGCGGGTGTTGGTCGGCACGGTCCCGGGAACCGTCCCCGTCCGTGTCCGTCTTCAGCGGGTTCGAGGTCAGCTTGGCGTAGGTGAGCTGCTTGGTCCCCTGTTGCGTCCCCTGCTTCGTACCGGACAGCTTGTCCGTGACGACCTGGACCTCCTTGCCGTCCTTGACCGAGTCACCGTCCGAATCCGGGTTCTTGGGGTCCATCGCGCCCACCGGCACACCATTGCCCTGGACGAGGTTCCCGGCGCGCATCGCCTTCTCGTCGCCGTCGCTGATGCCGTCGTTGTCGGTGTCCTTCGACGAGCCCTGTTCCTGGGCGGAATCCTTACGGACGGTTTGGTCGATGTGCTCCCACACCTTGTCGAAGGCCCGGCTGTCGAGCACCGTGTACTTGGAGAAGTCGCTGGTGGTGGCCGTGATCGTGTCGCCGTCGAGCCGCTGGTCCGCGAGCTTGATCAGGCGCTGGGACTTCTCGTCGTAGCCGTAGACGGCCGGCTTGAAGTCCGATCCGGCCTGCTTCGAGGCGGCCTTGTCGACCTTGAAGGAGATCTTCGCCGCGTCGAATTCGCCGTCGATCGCGAACTCGTAGCCGTTGCCCACGTAGCCCGGAGTGGACTTCGGGAACTGCTGCTGATCGGCCGGGAGCTTGGTGACCGAGAACGTCGACACCTGCTTGGGACTCAGTCCCTTGATCGTGGCCGAGGCCGTGGTGGCTCCGCCGTCCGCGGACCGTGTCACGTCGAACGAGGACTCCGCAGCACGTGGGTCGGACCCGATCCGTGTCTCCTGGCCGTCCTCCACGCCGTCGCCGTCGGTGTCGGGGTTGGCCGGGCTCGTGTGCCGGGTCAGCTCCTTGCCGTCGGCCAGTCCGTCCGCGTCGGTGTCCGCCCGCCCGGGTGAGGTCTTGAGCTGCACCTCGCGCAGGTTCGACACCTTGTCGCCGTCCGGGTCCTCCTTGCCGTCACGGACGCCGTCGCCGTCGCTGTCCGCCTTCAACGGGTCGCTGCGGTTGCCCAGTTCGAAGAAGTCGGCCAGGCCGTCGTGGTCCGTGTCCTTGCTCTTCGGGTCGAGCTTGGCGCGCTGCTCCATGTCGTCCGGGAGCCCGTCGCCGTCGGTGTCCTTCGTCGGCCGCGCCCCGTCCTTCGCGAAGCTCGTCCAGGCCGGGGTGTGTGCCGTACCGCCGGCCTTCGCGCGGTACCAAAGGGTCGAGGTCGTACCCGGCTCGATCACCTTGTTCGCCACGTCGTTCTGGATCGTTGTGCGCTCGCCCTGCTGGGCACCATCCAGCTTCGCCGACTCGGTGGCCGTGATCCTGTCCGGCAGTTCGAACGTCAGGGACCAGTCGGTGATGTCTCGCTTGGAGACGTTCTTGATCTGGAGCTCCGCGATGTAGGAGCCCTCGGTCGACTTGTCGCGCAACTCCTTCGGAACCTTGCCCCACTGCGGATCGTCCGCCGCGAGCTGCCGATAGGAGACGTCGACCGCCTTGTCCCGGTAGATCGTCTTCCCGGGAGGTGTGTCCTCGTCGTTGCCCGCGATCGCGGGTGCCGCGGTTCCGAGCAGGAGTAATAAGGCACTGAGTGGCATTGTGACGCGTCTGCGCATGGTCTTCCCCCAAGTGTCCACACTTACCAGGCGTCGCGAAGTAGCCCCCGTTTCACGGCACTTCGCCAGTCGAACGCAGAAGCTAGCAGGGGTCGATGACGGAACTTTGGCTTCCATGAGGGGAAGTTGAGGACGCTGGGTGGATCGTTAAGTTCCGTTCCTGGTGATTTGGTGGTGGCGCCTGGTGAGGGAGAGCTCGATTTCGACCCTTGACGACCGCCGTTCACGACGTTGAGTCGAGCCCCCGCTACGAGGCGTCACCCGCCCACTGATAGAACGGCACATGCCACTTACGGCAACCACACACTCACGGGGAACAACGGGGAACTGATGAACAACACGCACGTCCTGTCCGTCCGCCGCACCGCCACCGCGCTCGCCTGCGCCGCCGCCCTGGTGTCGCTGACGGCCTGCAACAGCGGTTCGGACAAGGCCGCGGACGCCGACAGCAAGGCGTCGACCGCCGCGGACAAGCCGGCCAAGGCCGACGCCAAGCCGAACGGCGCCGACAAGCTCGCCGCCACCGAACTGCGCGCCAAGGGCCTGGAGACGAAGGCCGCCGCAGGTTCGGTCCACGAGGTCATGTCGCGCTCGGACGCCAAGTCCGACCTCCGGCTTTCCGCCACGGAGTGCACCGGCACGGTCGACCTCACGGACATGGGCACCTTCGAAATCATCCGCAAGGGCAACGACGTCTGGGTCAAGGTCGACTCCAAGTTCGTCTCCTGGGCCAAGAAGAACGATGCCGGCACCATCCAGGCCGAGCAGTGGATGCACGGCTCACCGACCGCCTCGCTCACGAAGGCGCTCGTCAGCTACTGCCACGTCGAGCAGTTCGGCCAGCAGGAGAAGAGCTCCCTCAAGCTGGAGAAGGGTGACGCCGCGGAGGTGGCGGGGCAGCCCGTCGCCACGGTCGTCGCCAAGGGCACGGACCCGAGCAAGAAGGCCACGTTCAGCATCGCGACCACGGGCAAGCCCTACCTGCTGCGGCAGGAGGTGCCGTACAGCAACGGGACCGGCATGCAGACCATCACGTGGTCCGACTTCGGCACGTCCGTCGGCGCGAAGGCGCCGACCGGAAAGATCGTGACTGCCCCGAAGATCTGATCTCTACGGCGGGGCCGGGCGGTCCAACCACCCGGCCCCAGAAAGCCGTACAGAGCGCGAGACACCAACGCGCACAGGGCGGTGTGTGCGCGTCAGCTGAATCAGTTGAACACGACGGTGTTGGTGTCCGGTTCGCCGACCGGCAGCATCGTCGCCTGGCCGGTCGCACCCTTGAAGTCACCCGTGCCCCCGGTCACCGCGGAGTGGGTGGGGCGGGGCATGGTGTCCTCGTCCTTCTGGATGGGCTTGAAGGCCTGGGTGAAGATCTCACCCCTCCCCTCGATGACGTAGGCGCCGGAGCACAGCGCACCCACCGTCGTCTTCCCGGGCGCCGCCGTGGTGCAGTCGTAGTAGAACCGCCCCACCACGTCTCCCGAGGCATCGAGGAGACGGGCGTCGCCGTCGAACTGCTGCCCCTCGCTGCCGCTGGGCTGCTCGTCCTCGTAACCGAAGTCCACGGTCATGGTGGGCAGTGGCTCCGGGCCGCCCAGAGCCACCGCGGGGGCAGCCAGGGCGCCCACCGCCACAGTGAGCGAAGCGGACGCGAGTCCGAGTGACCGTCCGAGTAGGCGGATGGATGTCATGAACGATCCTCTCCATCGAGTCGCGTGCGGGCAGTCCCGCACGATGGATACGCACGGTAGTCGAATGACTTCTTTGTGCGACACACGTCGTCCGGCGTGCCCGAAATCGCTGTCGTGACGGGGCGACCGGCGAGACGGAGAGGGCGGCCCATGACCTCGTGACGCTCAGCCGGATTCCCTCACACCGATCGCCGCGGTGGGACACATGGCCGCCGCTTCGCGTACGGCAGCGTGGTGCTCGGAGCCGGGTTCGGGGGTCAGGAGGGTCACGATGCCGTCCTCGTCGCGCTGGTCGAATACCTCCGGCGCGGACAGGACGCAGGCACCGGCGCCACAGCACTTGTCCTGGTCGACGGTGAGTTTCACGGTCCGTCTCCTCTACGGGGATATCGGGGTTGTCGGGGCTACAGGTCCAGGGGTCCAGGGGGCACCAGCTGACTCACCAGCTGACGGGGACTTCGCTCAGGCCTCCCACCAGGAGGCCCTCCGTCTTGCGGAGTTCGGCGGCGGGGACGGCGAGGCGCAGGGTGGGGACGCGGGACAGCAGGACCTCCAGGACGACCTGGAGTTCGGTGCGGGCCAGTGCCTGGCCGAGGCAGGAGTGCGGTCCCACGCCGAAGGTGAGGTGGGGGTTCGGGGTGCGGGCGAGATCCATGGCGTCGGCGCCGGTGAAGGCGCGCTCGTCGCGGTTGGCGGCCGGCATGCTGCACACGACCGTGCTGCCCGCCGGGACGACCTGCCCGCCGACCTCGGCATCCTCGCCGAGGTAACGGCGCAGCCCGAAGCCGAGGTTGCTGTCGAAGCGCAGGGACTCCTCGACGGCGGTGCGCACCAGCGACGGGTCGGCCAGCAGGCTCTCCCAGCGGCCGCGGTCGTCGAGCAGCAGGGAGACCATCTTGCCGATCGAGTTGGCGGTGGTCTCGTGGCCGGCGACGAGCAGGCCCATGCCGGTGGACACGAGTTCGTCGTCGCTCAGGCCACCGCCTTCGCTCTCGCTCCCCGCGCCGCCCGCCTCCGCGCTCTGCGTGATGAGGACGCTGAGGAGGTCGTCGGCGGGTTCGGCGCGCTTGGCGGCGATGTGTGCGGACATGTAGGCGACGAACTCCGCCTGGGCGGTACGGATTTCGTCGGCGCTGTAGCGGGTGACGCTGAGGAAGCTGTCGGACCAGCCGGAGAAGCGGTCCCGGTCCTCCGCGGGCACCCCGAGGAGGTCGCAGATGACGTAGACGGGGAACGGGAAGCCGAGGCTCGCCCGCAGGTCGGCGGGGGCGCCATCGGCGAGCATGGCGTCCACGAGACCCTCGGCGAGGCGGATCATGGCGGGGCGCAGGGCGGTCATCCGCTTGGCGGTGAAGTAGCGGCCCACCTGACGGCGCCAACGCTGGTGCGGTTCGCCCTTGGTGGGGTGCGCGACGGCGGAACTACCGGTGGCGGCGGCTCCCCCGGCGCCCTCGGGCGCCATGCGGGCGGCGTTGTCCTCCTCCGTGGGGCGGACGAACCGGGGGTCGGCGAGCAGGCCCCGGACGTCGTCGTACCGGGTCAGATAGACGGCCGTGTCACCGCTGGGCAGCGTGGCGTGGGCGACGGGGCACCGGGCGCGCAACTCCTCCCATACGGCGGGCGGTTCGAGCGGGGTGTCTCCCGACAGCGGCAGGCTGACGGGCGGTTGGGCGTAGGCGTGTTCGGCCTGGTCGGTCATGGTGCGGCTCCTCGTGGGGTGGAGGCGGCGGCAGGTGTCCACGGTGGCGAAAGGGCCTGCACAATGCACCGTTCAACAAGAGTGCATCATGCACCGTCTGTGCATGATGCACTCTCTATGTATGACGCACAACCGTCACATCCCCGAGCGGCACCCCGCGTCGTGGCCGCACCGAGCCGACCCCGCGGATCAGCCGCCGCTGACCGGTGCGAGGCGCAAGAAGGCGGCGTCGGGGGCGTCCTGAAGCAGGGCGTGGTGGAGGGTGCGGGTTTCCGGTGAGGGCACGGTGCCGAGTTCGTCGGCGAGGCGGGCGTCGAGCTCGCGGTAGGCCTTGAGCGCGTCATTGCGCCGGCCGGCGGCGTACAGGGATCGCATCAACTGGGCGTGCAGTCCCTCGTGGTAGGGGTTGCGGTCGGCCAGGGTGGTGGCACGGCACACGGCCTGGTTCTTCTTGCCGGTACGCAGAAAGGTGTCGACCAGGATCTCTTCGCCGTGCAGCCGGGCCTCGTCCAGGAAGCGGGCCAGCGGGCGCAGTTGAGGGCCCTTCAGTACATCTTCGAGGATGTCTCCCTGGCACATCGACAAGGCCCGCGCGAGCGTGGTTTCGGCCTCCCCGTAGTCTCCGCGCGCGGCGGCGCTCTCGCCCTGCTCCAGGAGAGCCTGGAACTCGGCGCCGTCCCAGCAGGATGCGGGAAGGTGCAGGGTGTAGCTCCCGGCGTCGGTGGTGAGCAGGGACGCGGCAACGGTCTCGGCGGGCAGGCCGAGTTCCTTGGCGAAGAGCCGCCGCAGGGCACTGATGTAGGTCTGCAGGGCGGTCTTCGCCGTGCGCGGCACCTCGTTGGGCCACAGTTCGGATGTCAGCGCGGTGGTGGTCACCCGCCGGCCGACGTTCATCAGGAGCAGGCAGAGCACCTGGCGCTGCTTCGCCGCGGTCGGTGCGGCCTCGCGGCCGTGCACGGTCATCGAGAGCGGGCCCAGGATGCGGAATCGCAGGGCCTCGGTCTCGATGCTCACTCTGGTCTCGGAAGCGTGGTGCTCAGTCACTGCGGTCACTGCAGTCCCCCTCAGGAGCCGTACCGGGCAGCGCTCCGCCCTCGGAGACAGAGCGCTGCCCGGATGCCTTTGTGCACACGGTGGCGGCGTACGCACAGAAAACATAATAGCCGTTCTCATGTTGTACGCCGAGTGAGTGCCTCCTCACACGAGCCACTGTTGACGACTCCTTGATGCTTCAGTCGCTGCTTTGACGCTTCAGCCGTTCATGCCGGGGATCAGGATTCCGTCGCGGTCGCGAACGTGCGCCACGAGATCGGGGTCGTCGCCCACGCAGCCGGGAAGCCCGGCCGCCGCCAGCATCGGCAGGTCGGACGCGTGGTCTCCGTAGGCGGCGGCGTGTTCGGCGGGGACGTCGAGTTCGGCGAGCAACCGCTGCACGGCTCGCCCCTTCTCCTCCGCGATCAGGGGCCTGGCGAGGTGGCCGGTGTACTTTCCCCGGCTCACTTCGGGCGTGCTGCAGATCAGTTGGTCCGCGCCGAGCAGACGCGCGGCCGGCTGGAGCGCGGGAGCGAACGAACCGGAGACGAGGACGATGTGCGCGCCGTTGTCCTGGTGCGTTTGCAGTTGCGTGACTCCGGGAGCGTGCAGGACCCCGCGCTCCAACTCCTCGGCGAACCAGGCGCGCCCCTGGGCGAAGACGTCCGTGAGGGACTGTCCGGCGTAGAGCCGGTAGTACTCGCGGTTCGTCTGCGCCCGGGGGACCCCAGCGGCCGAGCGTCGGCGCAGGGTCTGCGCGGCCTCTTCGTAAGCCGTGTCCGGCAGGCCGCGGGCGCGCAGATGGAACCTCAGGAACCGGAACATGCTCTTGACGGTCAACAGGGTCTCGTCGACGTCGAAGAAGGCGACCCGGATATGGCCGACGTCCCGGCTCTGTGCGGTGTCCGCGGGCGCGGTCACTTGGCGTTCTCGCAGCCGGGGTCCTCCGCGGGCTCGGAGAAGTCGGCCCCCTTCGGCAGGACATCGGTGATGTACAGGACCACCGGCTCGCTGCCGCGGTTGGTGCCGAAGTGCACCTCGTCGGGACCGGTGGGCTCCACGAGCGCGTCGCCCGGTCCGAGGCTGCGCTCCGAGCAGTCGCTGCCGTTGACGCGGACCATGGTGCCGGAGTGGATGACGGCGATCTCCTCGCCGGTGTGGAAGTGCCAACCGGTGCTGGCACCCGGCGGGATGACGGCCTTGCGGTAGACGAGGTGGCGGGAGCCGTCCGCCTTGATGGTGAAGGGCTGCCCGGTGTCACCTTCGGAGAGGGTCTCGCTGGTGACGGGGTCACTAGCGGCGGTGGTCTGCGCGTAGGCCACGCTGCCGGCGGTCACCAGCAGGGCTCCGGCAGCGGCGGCGACAAGTGCCTTGCGACTGCGGCGGATCGAGGGGAGCGAGCGGAACGAGTACACGAGGGAACCTCCTGGGGCTGGGCGATTGTTGGGGATTCGAGGGCTTCACGCCGCTGCGGGGAACTGCGCCCGGTCGAGGAACGCACGAACACTCCGTCCCGGGCTTTTGCGGCCCAAGTGCCCTGCGGCGACCGCCTCTTGGAGCAGCACGGAAGGAGCGGTGCGCGCGTCGTCCGCCGAGCACAACTGGTCGAGTACGGCCAGGGCGACATCGGCGCCGACCGTCTCCAGGAGGCGTACGGGTCCCAGGGGCAGCCCCATGACGCTCTTGGCCAGGGTGTCCAGCTGTGCCGGGTCGGAGCCGAAGGACCGCACCTGTTCGAGGACGTCGTCGAGGTAGGGGAAGAGGAGCGCGTTCACCAGGAAGCCGGGGCGGTCCGCGCAGCGCACCGGGACCTTGCCGAGTCCCTCAACGAGTTGTCGGGCACGGTCGGTTGTCCGGACCGATGTGGTGTCGGCGGGGACGAGTTCGACCAGTCCCATGTGCCGTACGGGGTTGAAGAAGTGCAGGCCCACGACGTGCTCGGGCCGGCCGGAAGCGGCGGCGAGTTCGTGGACGGACAGGCTGGATGTGGTGGTGGCCAGGAGCGTCCCGGCGGGGCAGATCCCGCCGATGCGGGCGAAGAGTTCACTCTTGACCGTCGGGTCCTCGACCACCGCCTCTATGACGACCTGCGCGTCTGCGAGTACATCCTCCTCGCAGCCGACTCCGAGGAGCGCGGTCGCGGTGGTGAGGTCGTCGCCCGACAGGGTCTGCTCCAGGGCGAAGGTCACGCTCTCCTGGGCCCGTTGGGCGGAGCGCGTGGAGCGGGCCAGCAGGCTGGTGGGATGTCCGGAGCGGACCAGGGCCTCGGCGATGCCGCACGCCATGGTTCCCGAGCCGACGACCACGACGCGTTCGCGGTCGGTGCCGACTTCCTCGCCATGCGACGCCGTCCGCGTCGCGGGGGCAGTGCCCGGCAGTCGTCCGGTCGGCAGTGTGGAGGCTGGGGCCCAGCGGGGCCCGTGCGCCTGCGCCACCACGGCGAGCGCCTGACGCACCGTCTCGGGGCCCAACTGGGCGGCGAGTTGGAGCGGTCCCGTGCTCCAGCCGCAGCCGAGGCGCATGGCGGTGTCGATGGAGGCGGCGTCCGCGCGGCCTTCCTGCAGAAGCTGCATGGCGCGGTCGAGCAGGCGCAGGAACGGGGCCGTGCTGTGCCCGCCCGCGCTGTCCGCCACGAGGTGCGGGGTGATGCCCGCGGCCTGGAGGGTCTCGGTGAGAAGGTCCCGGGAGGCCTGTGAGGTGTGCGATGAGGCGGTCAGTTCCACGGCCTTCATCAGGTCGGGGCGGGGCACGCGCAGGATCATCAGGTCCTCGGCCCCCGGAACGCGCAGGTCCCCGAGCGAAGGTCCCAGGCAGGCGACGGCGAGCGCGGAACCGGCGGCCCGGCGGGCGGCGGTCCGGGCCAACTGAAGGCGTAGGGCGGCCGGTTCCTCGCCGGTGGCCAGGATGACGACGTCGGCCTGCGCCAGGTCGTCGAGGTTCCCGCTGCGGTGCGGTGTTCCGCTGTCGGGCCGTGTCCGCGGTGGGGTGTCCTCCTCGGGTGTGATCAGGATCGTGTCCGCTCCGCCCGTGTGCAGGGCATGAGCGAGGGCTTCGGCCGTCGCGGTGGTGCCGACGACGGCGGCACTGCGGGCGATGGGCATGGGCCGGCCTCCTCAGTAGCGGCTGCCGACGGCGGCGGGGACCGCGTCGAGCAGGGCGAGGTCGTCGCTGTCCAGTGCCAGGTCGGCGGATTCGAGGTTCTCCTTCAGATAGCCGGGGTTCTTGGTGCCCGGTACGGGGATGACGTGCGCCCCCTGGGCGAGGGTCCAGGCCAGGGCCACCTGGGCGGGCGTGGCGCCGTTGCGGCCGGCGACCTGGCGGGTGGCCTCGACGATGCGCAGGTTGGCTTCGTGGGCCAGTCCGGCGAAGCGGGGGCTGGTGGCCCTGAAGTCGCCCTGCTCGTACGAGTCGGGGGTGTAGGCGCCGGTGAGGAATCCGCGGCCGAGCGGGGCGTAGGGCACGAAGGCGGCCCCGTGGTCGGCGCACCAGCGCAGCGTTCCGGTGTGCGGGTCGAGGGGGTCGCGGGTCCACAGGGACAGCTCCGACTGGACGGCCGCCACCGGGTGGACGGCGTGCGCGCGGCCGGCCTCGGCGGCGGTGACCTCGCTCAGGCCGAGGGCGCGCAGCTTCCCCTCGGCGACGAGCAGGGAGAGTTCGCCCCAGCTGTCCTCCAGGGGCACCGCGGTGTCGATGCGGTGGAGGTAGTACAGGTCGATCGCCTCCACCCCCAGCCGTGTCAGGGATGCCTCGACGGCGGCCCGCAGGTGGGCGGGGCTGCCGTCGCGGTGCATGTCACGGCGGGCCAGATCGTCCACGACCAGGCCGCCCTTGGTGGCCACGACGGTGTCCTCGCTGCGTCCGCGCAGGGCGGCGCCGACGAGCCGTTCGTTGTGGCCGTCGCCGTACACGTCGGCGGTGTCGATCAGGCGCACCCCGGCGTCCAGGGCGGCGTGGATGACCTGGGTGGAGCGCCGGTCGTCGCGCTGGGACTCGGCGTAACCCCAGCTCATTCCCATGCAACCGAGGCCGATGTCGGTGGTGCGGCGGCCCGCGGCGTCGAGGAGAGGGTGTGCGGTCGGTGTGGTGCCCATGGCGGTTTCGCTTCCGTGTGGGGGGTGGTTCGTGGGACGGGTGCGGCGGGAACGGCTCGCGCGGTTCCCGCCGCGGTGTGCTTGGGCGGCTTTCGCCGCGGTGCGCTCAGACGGTTCCCGCCGCGGTGCGGTCAAGCAGTCAGGCGGCTTTCAGTACGAGCGCGGCGTTGTGGCCCCCGAAGCCGAGCGAGGTGCTCATCGCGAGCTCCATGCGTGCCGGGCGGGCCTGCCCGGTGACCACGTCGATGTCGACCTCGGGGTCGAGCCGCTCCACGTTCGCCGTGGGCGGCACGGTCTGGTGGTGCAGCGCGAGGGCGGTGTAGGCGGCTTCGATGGCGCCCGCGGCGGCCAGGGTGTGGCCGGTGACGCCCTTGGTGGAGGCGACGGCGGGGCCCGTGCCGAAGACCTTGCGCAGCGCGCGGGCCTCGGTGCTGTCGTTGAGCGGGGTGGAGGTGCCGTGCGCGTTGACGTGCCCGATCTCGTCGGGCAGTGCGCCGGCGTCGCGCAGGGCGTCCTGTGCTGCGCGGATGAGGCCCTGTCCCTCGGGGTGGGGCTGGGTGGCGTGGTGGGCGTCGCTGGAGGCGCCGAAGCCGACGAGGTCCGCGTAGGCGGACGCGCCTCGGGCGCGGGCGTGGCCGGGTCCCTCGAGCACCAGGACCGCGGCGCCTTCGCCGGGCACGAATCCGTCGCGGTGGACGCAGAAAGGGCGCGAGGCCCGCTGCGGGTCCTCGCGGCGTTCGGAGAGCGCGCCCATGCGGGACAGGCCGGTCACGGTGGCGGGCGTGAGCGCCGCCTCGGTGCCACCGGCGAGCACGATGTCGCACAGGCCCGAGGCGAGCAGGGAGCGGCCCACCCCCAGGGCCGTGGCTCCGGAGGCGCAGGCGGTCGCGGTGACCAGGCTCGGGCCGAGGATGCCGAGGTCCATCGCCACGTATCCGGCGACCATGTTGACCATGGACTTCGGCACGGTGAGCGCGGAGACGTCGTCGGGCCCGTCCTCGTAGAAACGGCGGGTCTGTTCCTCCATGGTGTGTGTGCCGCCCAGGGAGTTGCCCAGGACGACGCCGACCCGGGCCCCGTCCCAGGTCCGGGTGTCCAGGCCGGCGTCCTTGACGGCCTGGCGGGCGGCGACCATGGCGAACCGCGTGAAGGGGTCGAGCCGCCAGGCGGTGCGCCGACCCAGCAGGGCGTCGGCGTCGAAGCCGGGGACCCGACAGGAGAAGTCGGTTGGCAGTCCGGCCAGTTGCGGGTCGTGGGCCGCGGCGGAGCGGCCGGCGGCGACGGCCGACCAGTTGTTCTCGAGGCCGATACCGGCCGGGGTGACCAGGCCTATGCCGGTGATGGAGGCCGCGGCGCTCACGCGGTCTCCTTGGAGGCGACGACTTCGACGGCCGTCTCAAGGGTGTGGCTGGGCTTCAACTCGCCCTCCAGGAGCACGATCCCCATGTCCTTGCGCAGGATCAGGCCGAGCTCGACCAGGACGAGGGAGTCGATCTCCAGCTCGTCGAAGGTGACACCGGAACGCAGCTCCTCCTCCGGCAGGCCGAAGTGCTCGGCGATCAGGGCGGCGACGCGGTCGGTGAGGCTGGCGGTGGGGGTGGGGGCGGTCATGACAGGTTCTCCTTGTCGTCGGTTCTTTCGGTGAAGTGCGCGCCCTCTTCGGTGAGGCTCGCGCCCTTGGGTTCGGGCGCGTCGACCGCGAGGTCGAGGCGGGGCCAGATCAGGGCGGCGGAGCCCCAGGTGACTCCCCCGCCGAAGCCGGTGAGGGCCACCCGGTGGCCCGGTCGCAGGTTCCCGTCGGCGTCGGCGTCGGCCAGGGCGAGCGGGATGGAGGCCGCCACGGTGTTGCCGACCTCGTCGAGGTTGGTGACGACCTGCCGCTCCTCCAGGTCGAGTTGGCCGCCCACGGCACGCAGAATGCGGAGGTTGGCCTGGTGGGCGACGAGCCGGTCGAGTTGTGCGCTCCCCCAGCCGGTGCGGTCGAGGACGGTGCGCACCGAGTCGCTCATGTGCACGACGGCCTCGGTGAACACGGCGCGGCCCTGCATGGTGAAGTAGCGGTTCCAGTCCGCCTCGTTTCCGGTACGCAGCGAGCGTTCGCGCGCGCCCCCGCCGGGGACGGTGATCAGCTCGTGTCCCGCGCCGTCGCTGTGCAGGTCGAAGGCGAGCAGGGCGCCGGGCTCGGTGTCCTCGCCCGCGCGCAGCACCACGGCGCCCGCGCCGTCGCCGAAGATGGCGCGGGTGGTGCGGTCGGCCGGGTCGAGGATGGTCGAGAAGGTGTCCGCTCCAATGACGAGGGCGCTGCGCGCGCAGCCGGCGACGATCATCGACGCGGCCGTGGCCAGTGCGTAGATGAAGCCGGTGCACACGGCGGCCACGTCGAAGGCAGCCACGGTGCCGAGCCCGAGCCGGTGGGCGACCTGCGGGGCTGTGGCCGGGCACGGTTGGTCGGGCGTGCTGGTGGCCAGGACCACCAGGTCGACCTTCGGCCCGGGGACGTCGGCGCCCGCGGCGGTCCGCCGTGCCGACTCCAGGGCCCTGCGGCCGGCTTCGGCGGCAAGGTCCGACGTGGCCAGGCCCGGTCCCGCGATACGGCGCCGGGCGATGCCGGTGCGGGTGCGGATCCAGTCGTCCGAGGTGTCCAGGTCCCGTGCGAGCTGGTCGTTGTCCACGACCGTGGGCGGCACCCACGCGCCGAGGCCGCACAGGACCGCAGCCCTGCTCACTGGGCGCCTCCTCGGGTGTCTCCTTGGGTGTCTCCTTGTGACGCGGCGGCCGCGACGCCCATTTCGGTGACACTCTCGGTTCCCGCCCTGCCGCTGTGCGGGCGCGGCCCGACGACGGCGCGGGTCTCGCGCAGGGCGGTGCGCACCGCGACGGGTTCGGCTTCGGTCAGGGCCGCGATGTGTCCGTCCGGGCGGACCACGGCGGCCAGTGGCCGGGTGCCGAGGAGGGGCGCGAAGCCGGGGCGGGCGGAGATGTCCTGCACGGGAACCGTGGGCGGCAGCCCGGCGCGCACGGCGTCGGCCTGCCGTATCCAGGCACCGTCCTGGCGGGTTCCGGCCCACAGCAGGACGGAGGGGCGGGCCGCATCGATCACCGGCCAGCCGCCGAGCTCGGTGGCTGGCGCCGGCGTCTCCCGGCCGCGCGGGTGGTGGCTGAAGACGGGCAGCCGGTCGCCGGCGCGCACCTTGCGGGTCACTCCCGGCAGGGTGTCGCGCAGGGATTCGGCGGGCCGGTACGTGACGTCGTGCTGGGCCATCAGCGGCGCCCCGAAGCGCTGCAGCAGGCCGGAGCGCTGGGCGAGGCGCACGGCGCCGTCGCGGACGGCGATCTGACGCCTGCGGCGGAAGAGGCCCCAGCTGGTCTGCTTGGCGGTGGTGAGCACCACGCGCTCCGCGGCCAGCCGGCGTTCGGTGTCGTAGGTGTCGAGGATGCCCGGCTCCAGGGTGCCGTCGATGACTCCGGCCAGCTTCCAACCGAGGTTGACGGCGTCCTGGATGCCGGTGTTCATGCCCTGGGCCCCGGCGGCGCTGAAGATGTGCCCGGCGTCGCCGGCGAGGAAGACGCGGCCCTCGCGCAGGGTCTCGGCCACCCGGCGCCGGGCGCGGAAGATGGTGGTCCAGTCGAGGGTGCCGATGGCGCCGGGGCGTGGTGCCCGCTCGTCCATCACCTGCTGGAACAGGGCGCGCGGCGGGGCGTCCTGGCGGTTCCAGCCGGGGACGCTGACGGCGAGGCGGAATCGGCCTTCGCCGAAGGGCGCGAGGCCCAGGGCGCCGCTGCGGGTGTAGCAGTACAGCAGCTCGTTGTGGTGCAGGTCGCCGTCGATGGGCCCGTCGCCGATGGCGAAGAGCACGTCCTCGCCGGAGCCGAGGAACTCGATGCCGGCGAGGCGGCGCACGGTGCTGTGGGCGCCGTCGGCGCCGATCACCCAGGAGGCTTCGATGTGTTCGCTGCCCGAGGCGTCGGGCCACTCGACCTCGACGACGGGGCGGCGGTGGATGTCCTGGACCGCGGTGACGCGCCCCTGCTCGACCTTGCCGCCCAGCGCCTCCACCCGGGCGCGCACGACGTCCTCGGTACGGCTCTGCGGGATCACGGCGCCGAACGGGAAGGGGGTCTCGGCCAGCCTGCTCATCTCGATGGAGCCGAGCAGGCGCCGCTGGGAGAAGTAGGTGACCGCGTCGAGGCGGTTGGCGGCCTCGGCGAGGGGTTCGGCGGCGCCGATCCGGTCGAGCAGTTCGAGGCTGCGGGGCCACACCACGATGGCGCGCGAGTGCAGTGAGGAGCCGGGCGGGGTGCCGTCGATGATGCGTACCGGAACGTCGCGGCTGAGGAGTTCGGCGGCGAGCACGAGCCCCACGGGGCCGGCTCCGACGATGACGACGGGCGCGCCGGGCGGTGCCTGTTCCAGCAGGCTGTCGGACGGGGTGGGTGCGGACATGAAGTGGCCTTTCACGACGGGTCGGTCTGTTCGGTGGGGCGCTGCACGACGAGCGCGCTCCAGGTGAAGCCGGCTCCGGCGCTGAGCACGACGGCGTACTCGCCCGGGAGGAGCCCTTGCGGGTGGGAGGGGTCGGACAGGGCCGCCAGGTTCGACAGGGCGTCCCCGGCGCCGAGGTGTCCGGTCCCCGCGCCCAGGTCCACGGCCGGGGCGCCGGTCACTTCGGCGACGGCCTTGCCGTAGATGTCGCGTGCCGTGGCCGCGCCCAGGCGGGGCAGCAGGACGCTGCGCGGGCCGCTATCGGTGCAGGCCCCCGGCCGGTCGGCGGCCTGGGCGAGGGCGGCGGCGAGCACTTCGGTGGTGCACCGCCGCAGCCGGGCCACGAAGGCGTCCCGGCTCGTGCCGCTCAGGTAGGCCTTCTTCGTGCGGCGTACGTCGACGGGCCCGAGTTCGCCCGCGGCGGCATGGAAGCGGTCGCGGCCGCGGTGCACGACTTCCAGGTCCGGCTGGGCGCGGGTGACCAGGGCGCGCAGTTGCAGGGACCGTTCCGGTGGAACTGTTCCGGGGGTGGCGGCGCGGCCCAGGACGGCGGCGGTGGCGCCGTCGCCGTACCAGACCCCGTAGTCGCCCGCCCAGCGGTCGAAGCCGGGTGCGACGAAGCGGTCTGCGGTGGTGACCAGGGCGCAGGCGGGTGGTGCGGTGACGGCGAGGCGGGCGACGGCCGCTTCGAGGGCGGCCGCGCCCCCGTTGCACATCTGCTGGATGCCGACGGGGACGGCGTGCCGGGCGCCCAGGCGCGCGGCGACGTAGTGGGCCGGGGACCAGAAGTCGTGGCCCTGGTAGTAGGTCCAGGCGTGGTGGACGGAGCCCAGCCGCGCGGGATCCACCTGGGCGCGTTCCAGGGCCGCGAGTCCGGCTTCGGCCGCCATCTGCGGTGCGGACAGGTCCTCCGAGCACGGCAGGTAGGAGTACCCCATGGCCGCGATCTCCTCGGCGGTGACCTGCCCGAGGAGCAGGGCGTCCTGGGGGGTCCGGGAGGTGGCCGGGAGCCACTCGGCGGCGGCGATCCAGGTGCCGCGGGGGATGTCGATCACGGCTGCCTCCTTTGGGGTGCGGCGCGGGCGGTGGTGGTGTGCAGCACGCCGCGGGCGCACAGGGCTCCGTCCTGGAGGAACTCGACGTGGTGGGTGGTCAGTCGGGGCAGTGCGGAGGCCAGGGCGTCGTCCCCTGCGTAGGGGCCGCTGTGCCGCACATGGGCGGTCAGCGGCGCGTCCAGCTCGGCGTAGCGGCTGAAGGAGAAGTCGAAGCCCGCCACGGTGGTGTGGGCCGCGGATGTGCCGTGCAGTTCGGCCCCGGTGAACAGGCACAACTGCCGGGCGGCCTCCATCAGGACCATGCCGGGCACGTGGTCCTGGGCGTGGTCGAACATGCTGCGGTTGTCCAGCGGGGCGCACACACGCGCCGAAGTGCCCTGCCCGTCCACGGTGATGTCGTCGAGGACGACGTTGTGGCGGTCGGTGCGGCCGACCCAGTGCGGGGCCAGGGAGCTGGTGGTGCGGGGCAGCGCGGCGAAGTCGGGAAGCGGTCTGCCACGGCCGCTCTCACGCACGGCGGCGTACACATCGGAGGGGATGTAGCCGACCTCGATGCGGACCTGTCCTACGTTGTGGTCCCACACCCCCACGTCGGCGGCGAAGGTGAGACGGCGCGGGGAGCCCGCGGGGCCCTGGGCGCCTGATGTCGTCACCGCCACCGAGACCTCGGCGGGACGTTGCGTATCAGGGGCGGTCAGTAGGCCCGGCAGCGCCATGGTCCAGCGGCGCAGCAGGAATTGGCGGTCCTCGCCCACACCGGCGACCGCGTGCCCGCCCCAGGTCTCGGCCTGGCGCACGCACTCGAGGAGGAGCAGCGGGTCGGGGCAGTCGAGGCGGGTGAGGTGGTCGCCGTAGTACGGGTGCTTCCACGGCAGTTGGGCCGCGGCGCGGTAGCCGCCGTCGTCGGTGTGGTGCACATCGGTGAGGAAGACCTCGGACAGTGCCCAGCGGTGCAGGATGCGGCGGTCGACGGTGCGGGTGAAGGACAGCTCCGCCTGTTCGCCGCGGTGCGGGGCCGACGGTGCGGACAGGGTCGGGGGCACGGGATTTCCTTTCGTCGGAGCGGGCGGTCAGGCGGACCGGGGCAGCGGGGAACGCCAGGGGCGCGGGTGCGGTGGTCCGGCGAAAGTCCGCGGTGTTTCGAATTCCTCGGCCAGGCCCATCAACGCCCGAATTCTCGCGGCGTGGGAATTCCTCAGTCCGGCCCGCGCGGCCCGCTCCGTGTGGTTCATGCGTCCCTCCCGATGGGGCCGAGTCCGTTGCTCGGCCGACACCAGGAGTCTCACTGGGGCGCACCAAAGAATCACTAAAGCCGCCGAATACGAGGCGGGGGGAATTGCGCTTTAGCGATCCTTGAGCGCCGCTTTAGAAAGCGGTCGTGAACATGTTAGGGCGACCGCCGAACGAAGGAGCAGGGAAGAAGAAGATGGCTGCAAATGAAGCGTCTCCGGCAGCGCGCACGGCCGCGCTGTTTCCGGGGCAGGGGGTGCAGCGTCCGGGCCTGGGCGCCCCCTGGTCCACCAGCCGCGCCTGGGAGTTGGTCGAGGAGGTGTCGCAGGCGGCGGACCTGGACGTGGCACACCTGCTACTGGAGGCCGACGCGGACCACCTGGCTCGCACGGACCGGGCCCAACTCGCCGTGTTCACCGCCTCGTTGCTGTCGTGGCGGAGCCTGGAGGACGTCGCGGATTTCGCGTCGGACACCTACGTTCACGCCGGGCACAGCCTGGGCGAGTACACGGCCCTCGTCGCCGCGGGCGCCCTGAGCGCGTACGACGGCGCCCGGCTTGTGGCGGCGAGGGGTCGGGCCATGGCGCGTGCCGCGCGGTCGGAGCCGGGTGCCATGGCGGCCGTGACCGCCGGGCAGGCGGCGACGGAAGTGCTGGTCGCCGAGGTACGGGTGGATCACCCGGCGCTGTGGCTCGCCAACTTCAACGGTCCCCGGCAGACCGTGGTGGCCGGGGCGCCCGATGCGGTGGAGGCGCTGGGGCGGCGCGCCGAGATCCTCGGTGTCGCCTGTACCCGGCTCGCGGTCTCCGCGGCCTGCCACACCCCCTTGATGGGGCCGGCCGCCGAGGAGCTCGCCCAGGCCCTGGAGTCGGTCGAGTTCGCACCCGTACACGCGCCGGTCGTGGCCAACGTGGACGCGGCCGTGCACACGCGGGGCGCCGACTGGCCGGCACTGTGCCTCGCGCAATTGACCGGCCCGGTGCACTGGCACGGCGTGCTCGGCACCCTGCGCGACACGGCCGGCTGCGCCCGGCTCCTCGACGTCGGTCCCGGCCGCACGATGGCCGGGCTCGCGCGCCGCGCCGTCCCCGAACTCGCCGTCCAGCGCGCGGATCAGCTGCTTCCCTCCCCCGTCTGACCCGGCGCGCGCTCACACCCTTCCCGTACCCGCGCCCGCACCCAATTCCCGTACAACCATGAGGAGTTACCCACCATGCATGTGCACACCTCCCGCTTCGCCGACAAGACCGTCCTGATCACCGGCGGCGGCTCCGGCATGGGCCTGGCCGCGGCCCGCCGCTTCCTCGACGAAGGAGCACGGGTCGCCCTGGTCGGCCGCAATACCGAGCGCCTGGAGAAGGCGGCCGTCGAACTGGACGCCGGGCAACGGGTGTTGACCGTGTCCGCCGACATCTCCACGGCTTCCGGCGCCGAGGCTGTGGCCGACGCCGTCCGCGAGCGCTTCGGCACCTTGGACGCGGTCTTCGCCAACGCCGGTGTCGGCGTCTTCAAGCGCCTGGGCGACTTCACCGCACAGGACGTCGAGGACGTGCTCGCCGCCAACGTCAAGGGCGTCTTCTTCACCGTCCAGCGCGCCCTGCCGCTGCTCAACGAGGGATCCGCGGTGGTCATCAACGCCTCGTGGACCCACCACCGCGGACTGGCCATCGGCTCGCTGTACGCCGCTTCCAAGGCCGCCGCGGGCAACCTCGCCAAGACCCTGGCCGCCGACCTGGCGCCGCACGGTGTCCGCGTCAACGCCATCAGCCCCGGCTACATCGACACCGACATGTACCGCGAGTCGGTCCCCACCGAGGAGGGCCGCGAGGCGGCGCGCCGCGACGTGGTGTGCGGCCGCATCGGCACACCGGAGGAAGTGGCCTCCGTGGTCGCCTTCCTGGCCTCCTCCGACGCCGCCTACGTCAACGGGGTCGACCTGCTGGTCGACGGCGGCCTGTCCATGTCCATCCCGGCCTGAACCGGACCTCGAACCCCTTGGAGACGATCGTGCGTACACGACGCAGCATCGACACCCACGTCGACATCGACGCACCGGTCCAGGCCGTATGGGAAGCCGTCACCGACCTGGACCGCTACCGCGACTGGAACCCCTTCATCATCGACGCAAGCGGCCGCATCGAGGCCGGGGCCCGGCTCCACCTGCGCATGCAGCGGCCCATGAAGACCGAGGAGGAGACCCACACACCCACCGTGACCGCCCTGCACGAGGGCCGGCTGCTGCAGTGGTCGGGGATCATCAAGCATCCCGCGTTCTTCCGCGCCCGCCACTCCTTCGTCCTGGAGGAGCGCGACGGGGGTGTCCGGCTGCGCCAGCTCGAGGAGTTCGGCGGGCTGAGCATGCCGCTGGCCGGCGCGATGGTGTGGCGCATCGAGCAGGGCTTCATGTTGATGAACGCCGCTCTCAAGGTGCGCGCGGAGTCCCTGGTGGCCGCCTCGTGAGTACGGGACGTTCCCGCGCCGCATGGGTGCTTGTCGCCGTCCTGCTGGCGCTGTTGGTGCTGCCGACCTCGGTGACGGGCTCCGGAGTCGCACTGCCGCACATCGCCCGTGACACCGACGCCTCGCTGGCGAGCCTGCAGTGGGTGGTGCACTCCTACAACCTCACCTTCTCCAGCTTCATGCTGGCCTGTGGTTCCCTCGCCGACGTCTGGGGGCGCCGGCGCCTGTTCGCCGCCGGAGCGGTGCTCTTCACCGCCTCCAGCGCCCTGAGCGCTCTGGTCAGTGACATCACCGTCCTCAACGCGTCCCGCGCGCTGGCGGGCATCGGCGCCGCCGCCCTGCTCACCAGCGGCAGCGCGATCCTCTCCGCCACCTTCACCGGCGCCGCCCGTACGCGCGCCTTCGCCGCGGTCGGGATCGTGACCGGTGCCGGGCTCGCGCTGGGCGCCATGGCCGCGGGAGTGCTGGCGGACTCGCTGGGCTGGCGTTCCTTCTTCGGCCTGCACGCGATCCTGATGGCACTGGTGGCCTGCGCGATCCCGGCGATGAGCGGGGCGCGGCCCCAACAGGGCGCGCGGGTCGACTGGTTGGGCACCGTGCTGTTCGTGACCGCCCTGTTCGCCCTGATGATGGGTGTGGCCGAGGGCCCGCAGTGGGGCTGGTCGAGCCCCGCGGTGGTCGCCCTGCTGATCGGCAGCGTCGTGCTGTTCGCCGCCTTCGGCGCCGTCGAGAAGCGGGTGAGCGCGCCGATGCTGGACCTGGCGCTGCTGCGCAACGCCCGTTTCATGGGCCTCTGCCTCGTCCCGGTCGCGGCGACCTTCGCCTTCGTAATCCTGCTGCCCCTGCTGCCGAACTACCTGGTCGTGGCCGACGGGATCTCCAGCCAGGCGGCGGGCACGCTCATGCTCCTGATGACGCTGCCCATCCTGCCGACCCCGATGCTGGCCGCCCGGCTGCAGCGCTGGGGCATGTCGACCCGGGCCGTCCTCGGGCTGAGCGTGCTGCTGCTCACGGCCGGTGTGGCCTGGCTGGCCCTCGCCCTGCACCCGGGCGCCGGAGCCGCGGACCTCGCCGCACCGCTGATCATGCTCGGCGTGGGCCTCGGATTGAACTTCGGCCTCGTCGACGGCGCCGTCCTCGACGTCGTCGAACCCCAATCGGTGGGCACCGCCGCCGGGTTCCTCAACACCCTGCGCCTGGGCAGCGAGGCAGTGGCCATCGCCGCCGCCGGCGCCGCCCTCGTCGGACTGCTCACCGGGCGTCTCGCGGACGACGGCCGGACCGCCGCGTCCGCCGGGGAGATCGCCAACACCGCCGCGGCGGGTGAGCGCGAGGGGCTGGCGCGCCTGGCCCCGTCCGGCACAGGTGAGAGCTTCCAGCAGCTGGTGGCCCAGGAGTTGACCGGTGCCTGGCAGACCGTCCTGCTCGTCAGCGCCGCGCTGTGCGCCGTCATCGGCGTGGCGGTGTGGAAGCTGCTCGCGCCGCGGCGACAGGACAGCGCGGAGGTTCCGGCGGAGCAGACCGCGCGGGTGAAGGAGGCCGAGCATGCCTGAGGCCTCGCAGCAGAGCGCTCCCGGTGCACCTCAGCCGGGCGTGCCCGGGACAACTCCGCGGAGCGCACCCGGGTCAACTCCGCGACGCTCCGCGGCCGTTCTGGCCACCACGCTGGTCGCCCTGTTCCTGGTGCCCTTCACCTTGACCGGTGCCTCGGTGGCGCTGAGCGACATCGCCCGGCAGCTCGACGTCGACCTGTCGGACACCCAGTGGGTGGTGAACGCCTACAGCGCCACCTTCGCGGCGTTCATGCTGGTCACCGGTGCGTGGGCGGACCGCTTCGGCGCCCGGCGCGTCTTCGCCACGGGTGTGGCGCTCTTCGCGGCCTGCGGGCTGCTGGCCGCAACTGCCGGAAATATCTGGCTCCTTGACGCGGCCCGCCTACTCGCCGGCATCGGAGCCGCCGCCACCACGACCGGTGCCAGCGCGGTGCTGGCGGGGGCGTTCACCGGCCGCTCACGGGCCCGCGTCTTCGGCCTGTTCGGCACCACCATCGGCGTCGGGCTCGCCTTCGGTCCGACGGTCGCCTCCCAGCTCGTCGACGGCTTCGGCTGGCGGGCGGCCTTCGCCCTACCGGGCCTGGTCGGCGCGGTGTGTCTGCTGGGTGTCCCGCTGCTGCCGCGCCCCGCCGCACCGCGGGCCACGGGCCGTCAGGGCGACCCGGCCGGCGCGATCTGCTTCACCGTGGGGCTGTTGGCCCTGGTCTTCACGCTCGTGGAGGGCCCGCTGCTCGGCTGGACGTCCCCGCTGGTGTGGGCGTCCGCGGCGATCACCGTCGCGGCGCTTGCGTTTTTCGTACGGTGCGAGCGGACGGCCGCGCGTCCTCTGCTGGACCTGCGGCACGTGGGCACCGGCCGGTTCGCGGCGCTGTGCCTGGCGGTGGCCGCGGTGGTCGGGCTCTTCGCCCCGCTGCTCACCTACTTGCCGACCTACTTCACGCGCGCTGTGGGCATGACCCCGTCCACGGCCGGGTGGGCGATGCTGGCGCTGACCGCTCCGGTGCTCGTCCTGCCGCTGCTGTGCGGCTACTTGGTGCGCTGGATCCCGGCCCGGGTGCAGGTGGTGGCCTCACTGGTCCTGGTGGCGGCGGGCGCGGCATGGATGGCGACCGGCGCGTCCCTGCTGCCCGCCCTGCTGGTCGCCGGGTGCGGCGTGGCCATCGCACAGGGGCTGCTCGACGGCCAGGCCGTGGACGCCGTCCCGGTCGAGCACGCGGGCGCGGCGTCCGGCGCCTTCAACACCGCCAAGCTCACCGCCGAAACGGTGGGGATCGCCGCGGTCGGCGCCGTTCTCGCGCAGACCACACAGGGCACGCTCACCGGCCCCGGTCTCGCCGACGGCCTGCACTCCGTGCTCTGGTGCTTCGCCGCGCTGTGCCTGGCCTCCGCGGCGGCGATCGCGGCGCTCCTGCGACGGCCGCGCGCGAACACCACGGACCTGCCGTCCGATCGGCGTCGGGAGGTCGTGCACGAGCCGGCTTGACCCGCGCCTGCTTTCCGTACGAGTTCCCGCTTCCCCTGCCAGTTCCGTACGAGTTCCGTACACACCATCACCGTCCCCAGACCTCGCGAGGTACGACGCATGCGCGCCATCACCATCCCCCGCTTCGGCGGCCCGGAAGTCCTCACCCTCACCGACGCCCCGCAGCCCACCTCCGGCCCGGGGGACGTCTCCATCGACGTCGCCTGGGCCGGCGTCAACTACGCCGAGATCCTCTTCCGTTCCGGCGTCGTCGACCTCGAACTGCCCTACGTTCCGGGCATCGAGGTGGCCGGCACCGTCCGGGCCGTGGGCGAGGAGGTCACCGGCCTGCGCCCCGGCCAGCAGGTGGCCGCGCTCACCATGCTGCGCGGCGGGGGCTACGGCCAGGTCGCCGTCACCGACGCCCGACTGGTCTGCCCGCTGCCCGCCGGCGCCGACCTCAAGCTGGCGGCCGCCACCCCCTCCAACACCAGCACCGCCTTCCTGGTCCTGGAGCGCACGGCCCGGCTCCAGAAGGGCGAGTCCGTCCTGGTGCACGCCGCTGCCGGCGGTGTCGGCAGCCAGCTCGGGCAGGTCGCCCGCCTGCTCGGCGCCTCTCAGGTGGTCGGCACCGTCGGGAGCCCCGAGAAGATCGAGCATGCCAAGGCCCTGGGCTACGACCATGTGCTGCTGCGCGACGAACTGCCCGCGGCAGCCGCGAACCTCACCGACGGGCGCGGCTTCGACATCGCCGTCGACCCGGTCGGCGGGGCCGCACGCACCCAGAGCATGCAGGCCCTCGGCATCGGCGGCCGGCTCGTGGCCATGGGCAACGCATCGGGTGCCGACGACGTCCCCTTCGGCGCCAACGACCTGTGGATGAGCGGCAAGGCCGTCCTCGGCTTCAACCTCGCCGCCCTGGCCGCCGAGGCACCTCAGGAGATCACCGACGCGCTGCGGCGCGCGCTCACCGCCGTACTCGACGGCAGCGTCACGGTGCCCATCAGCCGCACCTTCGCCCACGACGAGGCGACCGAGGCACACCGCCACATCGGCTCCGGCCTCAGCACCGGCAAGACCGTCCTCGCCATCGGCGCCTGACGTTCCCGTCCTTCCCGGCAAGGAGACACCTACAGTGCGCACCACCACGCTCGGCCGCACCGGAATCACGGTCAGCCGCCTGGCCCTCGGCACGATGATGCTGGGCTCATGGGGCAACCCCGACCATGACGAGGCCACCCGGCTCGTGCACGCCGCCCTGGACGCGGGCATCAACCTCATCGACACCGCAGACATGTACTCCGGCGGTGAGGCCGAGACCATCCTCGGTCACGCCCTCAAGGGCCGCCGCGACCACGTCGTGCTCGCGACCAAGGCACACTTCCCGATGGGCGAGGACCCCAACCAGCGTGGAAACTCCCGCCGTTGGATCCGCCAGGCCGTCGAGGGCAGCCTGCGCCGGCTGCGGACCGACCGCATCGACCTCTACCAGATCCATCGGCCCGACCCTGACACCGACATCGACGAGACCCTCTCGGTCCTGTCCGATCTGGTCCGGGAGGGGAAGGTGATGGCCATCGGCAGCTCCGACTTCCCCGCCGAGCAACTGGTGGAGGCACGCTGGACCGCCGAGCGCCGCGGGCACATCCCCTTCCGCACCGAGCAACCGCCGTACTCGATCTTCCTTCGGGGTGCCGAGCGCGCCGTGCTGCCCACCGCCCAGCGGCACGGGATCGGCGTCCTGACGTGGTCCCCGCTCAACAGCGGCTGGCTCACGGGGCGTTTCCGCGCCGGTGAGGAGCTGCGCCTGGCGGGCTTCCGGCAGGACATGATCCGGTACAAGTTCGACCAGGAGTCACCCGGCAACCGGCGCAAACTCGAGCTGGTCGAGGACCTGCTCAAGCTGGCCGGGGAAGCCGGGGTGCCGCTGGCCCACCTCGCCGTGGCCTTCGTCCTGTCCCACCCCGCCGTGGACAGCGCCATCATCGGCCCGCGCACCCTGGCCCAGTTGCAGGACCTGTTGGGCGCGGCCGAACTGGACCTGCCCGACGACGTGCTCGACCGCATCGACGAGCTCGTCCCGCCTGGCACCGACCTCAACCCCGCCGATGCCGACTATGTGCCGCCGCACCTGTCCGACGCACGGCTTCGGCGCCGCTGACGGCAGAGCCGAAAACCCGTACCCCGTCCGGTGGTTGTCCGCCCCTCGTCCAATTGTTGCCCGCCACCCCCTCCGGGGCGGGCAACAACCCGACGTACGAGGTCAGTTCACCGGCGCCGTCGCCCACAGACGTCCCGCAGCAACCGACTCGTCGATCCCGCTCAGCAGCGTCTCGTCGACTCCATCCAGGTGCGACACCAAGTGCTCAACGCCGACCTCGCGCATCAACTGCGCCTGGTGGCTGTGCGGGAAGGTGCTGGGGTAGCCCACGAAGGGTGCCCCTTCCGTCCGGGCCACCTCGCCCACCTTGGCCACGTCATCGATGAAGACCACTTCGCCCTGCGTCAGGCCGAGGATGCCCGGTATCTCCGCCACACCGGGGCGGAAGTCGTTGGTGCAGATGTAGCCGGGCTCGTCGAACAGCTCGGCGTCGGCACCGAGCGAGGCACGGAAGTGGTCGGCCCCGAGCCCGCCGTAGCACACGGTTCGCAGCCCAAGTGCCCGCAACCTGCTGACCAGTCCGGTGGCTCCAGGGCTCAACTCGACCGGGTTCTCGGCCAGATACTCGTCCCGCTCGCGGAAGTACGTCTCCAGCGCCTCGGGCCCCGTCATCTCCTGCGGGACCGAGCGGGCCATGGCCCAACCCGCCTCCGCCCGCCGCTGGGAGAAGATCGAGCGCTCGGTCTCCGCCGTGTACTCACCTCCCCTTGAGGTGATGAAGCGGTGGATGACCGGGCTGAAGGTGTCCGTCAGCATGACGCCGTCGATGTTGACGGCCACCGCCTTCAGCCTCTGGAACGTGCTCACGGTTTCGGTTCCTCTCGTGGGGTGCGTAGGGCGGGGTCGACCCGCTCCACGCTGACTTCGAGGTGCTTGATGGCTTCGGTGGACGCGATTCCGGGCAAGGTCAGCCGCCACATGTCGAGGACCCGCTCGGGCAGATCCTCGCGCCCCGTCTCGACCTGGGAGTAGGTCTGCAGCCCGGTACACGCGCCGACCAGGAACTTCGCCACCGTCTCCGGCTCCGCCCCCGCTAGCAGTTCCCCGGCCCCGCGCGCCTCCTCCAGGCACTCCTGCATGATCGTGCGCCACGTCGAATACGGCGTCACATCGCGCATGCCGAAGGTCGCCTGCTCGTCCGTCAGCCGGACACCGGCACGCAGCAGCGGGTCACGCTGGAGCTGGAACGACCAGGTCAGCAGCAGGTCGACCAGCTTCTGCAGCCCCTTGGCGTCATCCGGGATGACCAGCGCCTCCGGCTGCGCGTTCATCACCGCCTGCGCCAGGCCCTGCTTGGAGCCGAAGTGGAAATACAGGGCGCCCGCCGTGAGATCCGTCCGCTGGAGGATCTTGGCAATCCCGGCGCCCGTGTACCCGTACTCGTCGAACACCTCTGCCGCCGCTAGCAGCAGAATCCTGCGCGTCGCGAGCGCCCGCTCCTGCTGACCCTTTGCCATCTTCAGCCCCTTTGCCGGTTGACAAAAAATAATACACGCTATGTTCTACGGTCAGACATCCGATGGGCCGCCGCACCGGCTTGGATGCGAACTCCGCCCATCCCGAGATGAAGGCCGTTGATGAGCACCGTCACCACGAACATCGACTCAGCAAGACAGCCCCAGCCGGCCAGGCCGGTCCCCAAGGAGCTGGTCCACAAGCACCACGCTTGTCAGGTTCTGCTCAAAGACTGGCGAGGGAACGCGGACGGAACGTTCTCGATACCCGTCGACTGGCACCGCGCCACCGACTCGTTCGCGCCCCTCTTCGGGCACGTCAGCCCTGCCTTACTGGTGGAGACCGTCCGCCAGAGCTTCCCACTGCTCGCCCATGTGGGCCATGAAGTACCGCTCGGTCACCACCTTCTGTGGGACGAGTTCCGCTACACGTGCACGCCGTCCGCCCTGCGCGCCGTCGTGCAGCGTGCACCACAGGACGTCGAACTGCACGTGACCTGCACCGAGGCGCAGTACCGGGGCAAGCGCGCCTCATTCCTGGCCTTCGACATCGACGTACTGGCCGACGGGGTCTCGCTGGCCCGTGCCCACTCACGCTTCCCCGTGCTGGCACCGGCCGTCTACCGACGGATCCGCCCCGACGCCGGTGACGGCCGAGAGGCCATGGCCCGGGCCGTCCCGCTGCCCCCGCCGCTCCCCCATCAGCCGCTGGGCGTCGGGGAGTTCCACGATGTGGCCCTCTCCCCCACCGACCGGCCCCAGGAGTGGCTCCTGCGCGTCGACGTGCACCACCCGTTCTACTTCGACCACCCCGTGGACCACGCCCCCGGCACCCTGCTGCTGGAAGCCGCGCGCCAGGCCGCGCAGGAGCTCCACCCGCGTCTCACGGTGATCCCGGCGGGCCAACAGGCCCTCTTCTCCCGCTACGTGGAGCTCGATCAGCCGTGCACCGTGACGGCCGAGACCGCGGGCGAGGACGACGCCGGCCGGCCCGTGACACACGTACGCATGATGCAGAGCGGTCAAGAGTGCTTCCGCTCCTCCCTCACCCTCGCCGGCGCACAGCAGCGCTGAACCGCCGCGAGCGGCCCTGCACCCTCGTCCCGGAGCTTCCCGGGACTTCCCAGGACTTCCCAGGACTTCCCGGGGCTTCCTGGGGCTTCCCGGAGAAGGCGCGCAGGGCCATGCGGGCGGTCACATCAGACCGCGAGCGTCCCGCCCTCCACGGGCATGGTCGCACCGGTGACGAAGGTGGAGCGGTCGCTCAGGAGCCAGGCGGCGGCCTGCCCGATCTCGTCGGGGGAAGCCATGCGCTGCTGGATGGCGCGGGCGAAGAAGGTCTTCTCGATCCCGGGGGAGCCGGCGATGGCCCCTTCCATCATTTCGGTCAAAGTGGAGCCGACCGCAAGGGCGTTGACGCGGATGCCGCGCTCTCCGTACTCGTGGGCGGCGGCCTTGGTCAGGCCGATGACGGCGTGCTTGGCAGCCATGTAGGGCGCGCCGACACCTGTGGACACCAGGCCGGCGACGCTCGAGGTGTTGACGATGGAGCCGCCGCCGGAGGCGAGCATGGCGCGGATCTCGTGCTGCAGGCAGTTCCAGGTACCCCGCACATTGGTGTCCATCACCAGGTCGTAATCGTCCATGGACATCTCGTGCAGTTCGGTCCCGACGGTGGCGGTGCCGGCGTTGTTGAACGCGCCGTCGAGACGACCGAACTCCTCGACCACGACCCGCACCGCCCGCTCGACGTCCCCGGGGTCGGTGACGTCGCCGGCGATCGGCACGGCGGTGCCGCCCTCGGCACGGATGTCCGCGGCGAGGTCCTCAAGATTCTGCTGCCGCCTGGCCAGCAGACCCACCCTGGCACCTTCACGGGCGAAGAGCCGTGCCGCGGCGGCACCGATGCCGCTGGAGGCACCGGCGACCAGGATGTTCTTCTCAGCGAGCAAACCGTGTGTTGACATGCGGGAAGTCAAGCAGACGGTGATCGGCCGGAGTCAGGCCGGGCTAGATCTTCCCTTGGCCCCGACGGCCTCAGAACTTCCCTATGCATCCGCCGAGTTGTGAAACGTTTCGTACGGCACGTACCAGGCGCCATGTGTCCGAGTAGAACTGAGCAGGTCGTAGCGGGGCGTTCAGAAGGAGACGAGTATGACGAGTATGCGGACCCTGTTCCGGGGCGGTCGCGTCATCGATCCGGCCGGTGGGTTCGACGGGGCGGCCGACGTGCTCGTGGCCGATGGGAAGATCGCCGCCGTCGGCACCGACCTCGCACCGCCGACGGATACAGAATTGGTGGACGCCACCGGGCTCGTCATCGGCCCCGGCTTCGTCGACCTGCACAGCCACGTCCACTCCATCGCCGGGCACCGGTTGCAGGCCATGGACGGCGTGACGACCGCGCTCGACCTGGAGGCCGGCCTGATGCCGGTCGAGCGGGCCTACGCCGAGGCCGCCGCCGCGGGCCGCCCGCTCCACTTCGGCTTCTCCGCCTCCTGGGGCGGCGCGCGGGCCCAGGTTCTCGCCGGCATCACCCCCGATGCCCGGATCGCGTCCAGCCTTGCCGTGCTGGGCGACCCGCGCTGGCAACGGTCCTCGTCACCGCGCGAGTTGGCGGCGTGGCTGTCCCTGCTGGAGGACGAGCTGGCGGCAGGCGCACTCGGGATCGGCATCCTGATGGGCTACGCGCCCGCCACCGAGCCCGCCGAATTCCGGGCCGTGGCCCGGCTCGCGGCGAAGGCCGGCGCACCCACGTTCACACACGTACGGGAACTGGTCGAAATGGATCCGGCCACCCCTGTCGACGGCTCCACGGAGATCGCGATCGCGGCGGCCGAGACCGGCGCGGCGATGCACCACTGCCACGTCAACAGCACCTCGGGTCGACACGTCGACCGCGTCCTCAACACCCTTGAGGAATCACGGCAGTCGGGCTCACGGGTCACAGTGGAGGCCTATCCGTACGGAGCGGGCAGCACGGCCGTCGGCGCGGCCTTCATCGCTCCGGAGCGGCTACGCCTGAAGGGCCTGGGCCCCAGCAGCGTCATCATGGTCGAAACGGGGGAACGGATCGCGGACGCAGCCCGCCTGGAGCAGCTCCGCACACAAGACCCGGGCGCGCCCTGCCTCCTGGAATTCCTCGACGAGGACAACCCGCGCGACCTGGCCCTGCTGCGGCAGGCACTCGCCTTCCCCGACGCCGTCGTCGCCAGCGACGCGATGCCCGTCTTCTGGCCCGACGGCAGCCACGACAGCACCCGGTGGCCCCTGCCACCCGGCGGCACGACACACCCTCGTACGGCCGGAACCTTCGCCAAGACGCTCCGCCTGATGGTGCGCGAAACCGGAGCCTGGACCTGGCTGGAGGCCTTCCGCCGCTGCTCCTACCTCCCGGCCCGCATCCTCGACGACGTGGCCCCCGGCGCCCGCGCCAAGGGGCATCTGGGCGTGGGCGCCGACGCGGACCTCGTGGTCCTCGACCCGGCCGCGGTGACCGACACGGCCACGTATGCGGATCCCACACGGGCGTCGCGTGGGGTGCGGCATCTGTACGTGGCCGGGGTGCCGGTGATCTCGGACGGCGCGCTGCGCCCCGATGCTCTTCCGGGGCGACCGCTGCGGGGCGAACCGCGGTAACGACATGGGAGGTTGGGGCGGGCTGGGGCTGCCGGGGTGGCTGCACCAGCCCGACGCGGGCAGCCCGCTACAGTGGCGAGATGTTCAAATCCCGCAAAGTACGCAAAGAAGACGCCTGGGACGGCATCGTCATCGACAAGACCCGCCGGGCGACCGACGGCTCCAACCTCTACCACTACGTCGAGGTCCGCCTGCAGGACGATTCGACGATCAAGGTCCGCTTGGACAAGCCCCTGTGGGAGTCACTGACCATCGGCGACCGCCTCGTCAAGGAAGCGGGGGCCTCGGAGCCGGCCAAGGCGCCTCGCTAGACCGGGCGAATTGTGGGTGGATGAGGGCGGGTTGACGGCCCGAGCGGTCCGCTGGATAGGCTCGTGGATCGGTGTGCGTGAAGGTGAAGGGCCCGCTGGGCTCGAAGGGGGTTCCTCATGACCGACAGGCCGGGAAGCGGACCGGGGCCGGGCGATCGGGAGATCGACGACTCGGAGCTGATGGACGTCGCGCAGGATCCGGAGCAGGCCGAGAGCCTCCACAAGGCGCTGCGCACACTCGCCAACAACCCCAACGTGAACGGCCCGCTTCAGGAGATGGCCCAGGGCATCCTGTCGGGACGTATGGGCATGACCGACGCCATCAAGGACGCGCGCTACATGGACGCACTGGGCGACCGCATGACCGAGATCCGGCACGCCGCGGAGTCGCAGACCATGGAGGACCGCGAGGCCGAGCGCGGGAAGCGCGAGGAGTGGGCGCGCAAGCGGGAAGAGGAGGAGCAGAAGGAGCGCGACGAGCGCGACGGTCCTTCGACCAACTTGTTCACGGGGTCGAAGAAGCGTGGGCAGGGCGGACACCGGGGTTGATCCCGGGCCCGCTCCCCCGCCGGTCTCGGAACAGCACTGTGACACCCGGAGGTTGAGCGCTTGTCAGTGCCTCTGGGTACGCTGTCGTAGACATGAGACGGACGCGAACCAGCGGCAAGATGGCGCCGGTTGGTGAAACGGGGGCGTAGTCATGGGTGACGGATTCAGGAGCAGTCCGGAGACACTGAAGGCCGAGGGGCAGAGCTTCTCCGACATCGGCAGGGAGTTCTACCAGGCGACCGCCAGGCTGAAGAACGGCCTGGCCGCGCAGGGCGACGGCGGAGGCGGCGGGGGCGAAGCGCCGAAGGACACGTCGTTCGCGAGCGTCGCCCAGGACGCCTGGAAGGGCATGACGACCTTCAGCGACAAGGCCGGCACCCCGCCCTGGGGCGACGACGAACTCGGCGAGAAGTTCGGCGTGGTCTACGAGGGTCTGCGCGACGGCATGACGGACTCGATGGAGCACCTGGCCACGAAGCTCAACGAGATCGGCAAGGCGTTGGAGCGGATGGCGAAGAACCACGAGGAGAACGAGGACTTCAACGAGGCTCTGGTCAAGGAGCAGACGCCGGAGAACCAGTTCGGCGGCGAGGTCCACGTTCTGAAGTCCGTGAGCAAGTAGCCGACTCACAGCGTTGGCTGATTTGCCGTCACTCAATTGCCCATAGGAGAGCGTTCGTGTCTCAGCCCGGCACGCCCGAAGCGGTGCAGCCCGTCCCCACCACCGCCGAAGAGGCCCTGGCCGCCGCTCGGTCCCGATTCGAAGTGCTGAATCCGGAAGGAAACCCGGCGCCGCTGCACGTGGTGGAGTTCGACATCGGCTTCCTCGTCCACGCTGTCATGCCCCCGCCGCCGCCCGGCACCCAGGCACCGTTGGGCGGCAGCCACATGGTGATCTCCAAGACCGACGGAGCCGTCACCTACATCCCCAACTTCCCGCCGGACTCCGCGATCGACCTCTACCGCAGCATGCGCCGAACCAACGGTTGAGCCGGCTGCCTTCGGACCGGTTCGTCTGCAACAGCACTGTGACACGGGATAGTTGAGGGTTGCATAGGGCCAGTGGGTAGTCTCTGGCATGAGCATGGCTCTGCGTCGGCGCAAGCCGATTGAGCCGGCCCACAAGGCCGGGACAACACGAACTACATGGCGACAACGGGGGTCTTCGTCGTGGCTTTGATGCTGCCCAACGGGCTTGAGTGGCTTCTCGAGATGTGCGGCTTCGACTGGCCCACAGGCGACGAAGACAAAATGATGGAGTGCGCCAACACCTGGCGCCAGTTCGCCGCCGACGTGACGGACCTCCAGTCCCGCGGCTTAACCGCCGCCGGCAACGTTCTCGCGGAGAACGCCGGGGACTCCATCGACGGCTTCAACAAGACCTGGGAGAAATTCGCCGGCGGCTCCGGCTACTTCGACGACGCCCGCCAGGGCGCCGAGTTGATCGCCATCTGCATGGACGCCGCGGCGATGCTCATCATCGGGCTGAAGATCGCGGTGATCGCCCAGTTGGTCATCCTGGCGGTCGAGATCGCCGCCGCCCAGGTCGCCGCTCCGTTCACCCTGGGCCTGTCCGAGATCGGCGCGATGGGCGCGGCCGCCGCCACGCGCCTGATCCTGCGCAAGCTCCTCAAGGAGATCGCCCAACAGATCTTGCAAGCGGTGCTGGAGACCGCCAAGGAACCCTTCGTCTCCGCTCTCGAAGCCATGATCTCCGACGTGGTCGCCCAGACCGTCGAGCAGAACTTCGGCAAGCAGTCCGGTTACGACCTGGGGCGCACCGCCAAGACGGGTTACGAAGAGGGCAAGAGCGCCCTGGAGAACTCCGGCTCCACGTTCGGCGAGTCACTGCGCGACGGCGCGGGCTCCCGGGCGGGGCACGGCGCCCGCCATGGTCTGAGCGGAGGCGACGGCGGGGACGGAGGCGACAGTTCGTCGAGCTCTGGCAGTGACAGCTCGTCCAACTCGTCCAGCTCCAGCGACTCGTCCTCCGGCGGTTCGTCGTCGAGTAGCAACTCGTCGTCCAGTGACGGCAGTTCGTCCAGCAACTCCCCCGGCTCCAGCAGTTCGTCGGGTTCGTCCAACTCGCCTTCGAACGGCGGAAGTTCGTCGGGCGACTCGTCCGGTTCCAGTACTTCGCCGAGTTCGAGCGGCGGCGACTCCGGGCGCAGGGCGCCGGACATCGGCGGCCCTTCGTCCTCGTCGCCGCCGGGTGGCGGTTCGGACACCTCTTCGCCGAGTACGGCGCCGAGCGGCGGCACGGACGGTACCGGCGGCACGGGCTCACCGGACAACTCGTCGTCCACATCCTCGCCCTCGCCCACGCCGAGCCGTGGCTCCGACCCACCCAGCCCGTTCGACGTGGGCACCCAGGCGTACCAGGACAGCATCAGTCAGCCGTCGGGCGGCGACCCGTCCGGCCCCGACTCCTCCACGCCGGACTCCTCGAGCCCCAGCGCCTCCACCCCGGATTCGTCTAGCCCCGACTCCTCCGCCCCCGGCGCGTCCCCGGACTCGTCCACACCGTCCGCCACGACACCTGACATCGAGGGTGGACCGGCCCCCGACACCACCCCTGACTCCGCCCGTCCAGACAGCAGCCCAGACGCCCCGACGAACACGCCGCCGGGCAACGAGCCGTCCCTGCCCTCCGATCCCTCGCCCAACGAGAGCACGGGCACCACGCCGGACGTCAGCACCTCCCCGACGCCGGACACCACACCGGAGGGCGCCGCCCCGAGCCGTCCGGAGGGCGCCGACACCCCCAGCCCGGGCCAGGGTGCGTCGATCCCGGACCAGCGCAATCCCGAGCCCACCCCGTCCACGCCGCCCGAGGCCGCGCCCACCCCCGCGCCGGACAACTCCAGCCCCGACCCCGCTGCGCACCAGGTCGACCGCGACTCAGTCAGCACCATGCCCGCACAGGCTCAGGGCCCCACGCCGGGCGACTCCGGCGACGGCACCAACAACGACAACCAGAGCCAGGGCACCGGCAGCGGCCGCATGCCGAGCGGCGCCATGCCCGGCAACGCGCCCACCTCCCACGCCAGTCCCGGCCAGGGCCACGCGCCGACACACCCGTCCCTGACCCCGCACGACCCGAGCGACCCGGACATGGACCTCATGGGCGGCGTCGCCACGGCGGCACCCCCAGCGTCCAATGCGCAGTCCGCTGACGCGGGCGTCCCGCAGCAGGCGGCCCAGTCCTCCGCGCCGCCCTCGACGCCGCCCCCTGGCGCCATGCCGCCACCGACGGCCGGCCCCATCCCGACGCAGGCACCGGCAGCGGGCGGCCCCACGACGCCACCGCGGTCCACCACGCCCAGCGCAACAACACCGCGTACGGACCAGCCGAGCACCCGGCCCACGACACCGTCCCGGAACACCCAGCAGAACGGCCCCACATCGCCGCCGCGCACCAGCACGCCGCGCACGGAGACACCGAGCCGCCCGACCACTCCGCCCCGCGGCGACCGCCCGACGAACCGCCCGCCGGACAACCGTCCGTCCGACCACCAGTCCCCCACGCCCACGCCGAACGGCCAGGGGATGCCGGCCCAGAACAACCACCAGCCGACCACCCCACAGCCGGACGCCACCAACCAGACGCCCGACCAGAACCAGCACGAGCAACAACAGCAACAGCCCACGGCACCTCCGCCCCCGTCCCAGGCAGACAACCTCTCGGACATCCGAAACGACCTGAACACCCCGTCCGAAGGCCTGACCACACCCGACCCCGCCCACCAACAGGACCTCGAGAACGCCCACCCGAGGAACCCCGACGGCACCCCGCAGGTGTTCGCGGACCCGCGGCAAGGAAACTGGGCCGGCCTGCAGAACGACGGTGGCCCTGGCGTGCCCGGCCGGTCCAACAACTGCGCCGACTGCACCCGTTCGTTCCTCGAGACATGGTTCGGCCGCCCGACGGTGTCCGCCCCTCGCACCCTGGACCAGAACCCGGACGGCAGCCTGAACCGCTTCTCCGCGGAGCGCGACTCGGTCGACAACCAGGCACGTTGGGCCGGCGCCCCCAGCACGTACGCGGGCAAGGACCACCCCAACCCGTATGTGCGAATAGCCCACGAGCTGTCGCAGGCCGGGCACGGTTCGGCGGCCGTGATCGGCGTCAACTGGCCCGGCGGTGGCGGCCACGCCTTCGCGGCGGTCAACCACAACGGCCAGGTCCTGTTCGTCGACCCGCAAACGGGCGTCGTCAGCGAGAACCCGATCCACCTGGGCGCCCAAGAGGTCTTCTACACCCCACTGGACGCCAACAGGAATCCGATCACCCCGTACTTCTTGACTCCGTCGACGCCGCAGCCGTCCGCGGAGAACACCACCCCGGACACAACGAACAACACCTCGGACCCGGACTCGTCGACGAACCAGTCCACGCCCGACCCCCAGTCGTCCGACACCACACAGGAACCGGCCCCGGATCAGGCCCCGGCCTCCGATACCTCCACCCCGGACACGGACGCCACCCCGGATCTGGACTCGGACACCACGCAGCCCCCGGAGTCGACGAACCAGGAAGACCCGCAGTCCGACACGGACCAGGACGCGCAGGGCAGCCAGGACAGCCAGGACAGCCAGGACTCCGAATCCCCAAAGGATCCCGGGGATTCTCAGGACACCGACGCGACCGACTCCACCGACTCCACGCAAAATCCGGACGACGGCACCGACCAGCACCAGGACTCGACGGAACCGACCCCGTCCACGGCAACTCGCCCTTCCGGCCCCCCGGACGGCTACGACGACCCGACCGACGCCGACAGCCGCGCGCAGCAGGAACGATTCCCACGCAACGAGGACGGCTCGTTCCAGCAGGCTGCCGACCCGCGCGAGGGCTCCTGGCTCAACGACATCCGCGGCCAAAACCCCGACGACTCGGGCCGCGACGTCAACTGCCCCGACGGGGCACTCGCGTTCGCCGATTCGTACGCCGGCAACCCCACGGTCGCCGCCCGCCGCAGCCCGAACGAGGACGGCTCCCCCGCCGACACCCCGGAGCCGGGCGGCCGCGACCGTATTGAGAACACCCTGGGCGCCCAGTTCGACGACTTCGGCGACGGCCGCGACGCGTACAACAACCTGGAGACCACCCTCCTCAACGAGGGCCACGGCTCACAGGCCGTCATCATCACGCAGAACGCCGACGGCCGCGCCCACGCCTGGAACGTGGTCAACCACAACGGCCAGATCGTCTACGCCGACCCCCAGACGGGCCAGAGCTCCACGACCCCGCTCCACAACGGCAACAACGGCGTCTTCGCCATCCCCCTGGACGCCAACCGCCGCCCCATCGACACCACCAACCAGCCTGCCGCGCAGAACCAGGGTCAGACCGCCCCGCCTGCGCAGGACCGCCTGTCGCCTCAGCGTCCGGCGGGTTCTGGCAATGAGTCCAACGTCGAGAGCGCGGCAGACACTCGCGGGCGACGTAATCAGAGCCTTCCCGACCCGGAAACAAAGAATCAAGAGCACGCGAATCTCCCACCGGATTCGTCGCAGCAAGAGCTCCGGGAACAGCCCCGCGTCCACAGGATCGACCTGGATCCTGTCCAGCAGCAGATGCAGCAATGGGCCACACCCCCGGGTGACAACACGCCGTCCCCGCTCGCGAACTTGCTACGGGAGTCCCTCGACCGTCGGCAGGACTATGTGGAGTCGGCGCAGAACGTCCGCGCCACGAAGCAGGCCTTGGACGCCGCTCGCAAAGAGGTCAGTAGCGCCGACAAGGATCGCAAGAAGGCGATCAAGGCTGAGAAGGACGCCAAGACCGACGCGGAGAAGGAGGCCGCCCAAGAGCGGAAGGCAGCCGCTGAACAGCGGCTGGCGGATGCCAGGGCTGTTGTTCCGGCAGCCACGGCGGCCCACCAGGAAGCGCAGTTCGCTCACCGAAACGTCCAGGTTCCCAAGACCAACTTCACGGACAGTGACCTGCGTCGTCACCTCGACCCTGCGTGGTCGAACATGAACGACGGTCAGCGCTACGCCGCCCTGGCGACGCTCGGGCGCATGAGCCATTCGTTTCACGCGAACAACGCGGTCGGCATGGCACCCGAAGCGGCCAAGGACAACTCCCCGTATGCCGATGCTCCACCCAAGCGGGGCAACAAGCCCGATCCTGCGGCTGAATTCGCCGAGTCCGTGGCTTCCTGGCGGCGCGAGGTTTCGGCGACTCCGAGTTCCGAGATCCTGCAAAACCCGGAGAACCTGCGACAGCTACTCGAGGAAATCGAGCGCAAGTCTGGCGATGATTCGGACAAGAATTACGCGGTTGTCGAGATTGTCGACGACAAGGGCGAAAGCCACTACATCATCGACTCATCGGTTCCACCCTCCGATGACGCTGTGCGTCCCCGCCACTCCGAGAGCCACATCTTGGAATGGGTCGAACATCTCAACAAGAACCGGGAAGCGAACGGCAAGCCCAAGTACACCCTCGCCGGCCTGTATACCGAGCGAGAGCCTTGTGGTAGCCGAAAAGGAAACTCCGGGCACGCCGACTGCTCCCTCACGATCCGTGATTCCGAGGCCATGACCGGTGTTCCGGTGTACTACAGCACCACCTACCGAGTCGACCCTGAGCGCAAAGAGTTGATGGCGCAGGAGCGGCAGCGCCTGGTGGACGAGGGAAAGAAAACCGAAGCCGAAATCAAGACGGCTCTCAAGAAATTCCGCACACCGAACCAAAGGATCATGGACCAAGAAATTCGGGCTCACCTGAATTTCATCGATGGTTTGACACAGACGCTGGCGAACCCGGACCAGAACGCCCCGGTGGCTCCGGCACCCGACCAACACACACCGCCCAGCCAGGCCCCCCAGTCGGGCCCGTCGCATCCCGCGGATCCCAACCACACGCCTCCATCAGCTACGCCGGACACGGACCGCCGTCCGCCGTCCAACCCTGCCGGTACGGACCGCCGCCCACCGGCCGAACCCCCAGGCGTAGGCCACAGGGCCCCGACCAACTCCGCCAGCACACCGCCCACCGACACGCCCAGCGGCGGGCGCACACCTGCGGACGCCGGAACACCCACGCCGACGGACTCGCAACGCTCGAACCACAACATTGCGCAGCCGCAGACCGAATCCGCGAGCGCGCGAGACATCCCACGTCCCGTCATCGCAACCTCGGGTACGGGCGAGCACACCAGCGCCCCGTCCCAATCCACCGACGAGCCTCGCGAAGGTTCGCCCGCCGCCGACAACCAGCAGGAAAAGCAGGGCCGGTTGAAGCGCGTCTGGCAGTTCCTGACCCCGTCGGGGCCTGCCGAGCCCACCGAGGTCACTACTGAGGTGGACCAGCCGCGTTTCGGCAACCACAAGAAGCCGCCGGAGATCCAGCCCGACCGTTACGGCACTCCGTTGGACCGCCCGGACGGGACGCGTGTACCGCTGTTCGATGGGCCTCCGTCGCGTGAGCAGACACAGCAGGGCGCCATCGGCGACTGCGGAATGATCGCCACCATGGGCGCCATGGCGAGCAGGTACCCGGACCTCCTCCAGGACATGATTCGTGAGATGGAGGACGACGCCTATGAGGTCCACTTCCACGAGGTCGCGCGCAACAACTACGGTCACCAGGCTCCGACCGGCCGCATCCTGACTGTGCGCGTCACCCCGGACCTGCCCGTGTACAGCGACTTCCCCAACTCCACCGCCTACGCCGACGCCGAGGGGGTGGGCGTGGCCTGGCCCGCGATCATGGAGAAGGCCATCGCCGGCCTGGACCAGTTCTGGGACGACAAGAAGCGCGAGCACGAAGCGCAGTTCCCCGGCAACAAGGACTTCGACGGCAACCTGCTGACGGGCTACTCCCGCATCACCCAGGGCTCCACATCGGGCGACCGCGCCGAGCTGCTCGCCCAGCTCACAGGACGTACGGCGGAGAACCACGAATTCCCGACGCAGTACGATATGCAGGGCCGCAGCCCGGAGAAGCAACTCCTGTCCCACCTGCGGGAACTGACGGAAGGCGACAGGCCGGTTGTTATCGGCACCCGCCCGAAGGGTGCGGGTGTGGAGAACAAGATGGAGAAGGGCCTCCTGAGTTCCCACGCCTACGAGATCGTCTCGGTTGACGACAAGGGCCTCATCCAGTTGCGCAATCCGCACAACGAGGACCATCCCGAGCCGCTGACCATCAAGGAATTCATGAAGTATTGCAGCAACCAGTACGCATCTCTGGAGGATAAGAAGTGAGCAGCGCCGACACGGTTCACCTCTGGCAGGGGATTCAGCGCAAGTCCGAGAACGCGAGGTTCGCGGTAACGGACATTTACCGGGATTCCGACGCCTCGGTCAGGGTTGAAATCCGGAGCGTGACCACCGAGATGCACCGTCACACTCTCCGCGTTGGCGAGACCTTCCCCGTGGGCGATGAAACATGGCAGCTCGCCGAGTTGACGGGGTGGCCGAGCGAGGAGGACTGGGTCGTGAAGTTGTGCCGGGTCCCGGAGAAAGGCCCTGGAGAGCGGTAGGCAACGCCATTGGGCGGAACGCCGCGGGCCGCCGCGAGGTCACCGGCCAACCGGCCTGGGAAGCGCCGGTTCATGAACATGACCGACCGTCAACAGCAACCGGAGCCCGTATTACCGTGATGGAGGCCCGCAGAACCAACGTCAAGGAGTGACATGCCCAATCCGACAGCCGACACTTCTCCGGGAGGGATCGTCGATGCCGTCGTCGAGTGGTGGCATGAGGGCCGACACACAGGCAATGCCACGTACGTCATGTCACCTGTCGCCGCCGACGGCGCCTTGGTCATACGCCGGGCACACGAACGCATCCCGGGCAGCGTGCTCGTCGATGCCACCGGGCTGACCGCCGAACAGGTCCTGCACCAGGCACTCACCGCGTTCGGCGTGGATCTGTCCGCGGACAAGCGTCGCAGCTGGCAGAACGCGCGCATCGGGTGGACCGATCACCGCCTGCTGCTCGTCGTCAACGCCCACCGCGCAGGTCCCACCAGGCGCTCGTACGAGCCCGAGCAGTTGCTCGGCTTCGCTCTTCGCTGGTTGGCACAGGGCAAGTTGACCGTGCTGACCGACACGTCCCCTGACCTGCTTCCCCGCGGCACGACCCCCAGGGCCGTCTTCGACGTGTCCCCGTCGCACTCCGCCACGCCACCACTGCCGGAGTCGCCCGCGCTGCGCGCCCTGGCCCTCGCGGAGCCACGTGTGGTCCCCCTGGCGGTGTGGGCTCAACTCGTTGCTTCGTTGACCGGCACGACTCCCACCGAGGACGAACTCACCTCGTTCGCCCGGGAGCACAGTGACCTCGTTCGGTCGGGCCCCTTGGGTGTGTCCTTCGTCGATGAGGGGGTGGCCGAAGCTCTCCGCGCGGGGACCGCACCCGACGAACTGCAGCGCGTCAACGGGCACTTGGCGCATTGGCTGCTGCAGTCGATGTCCGCCTTCCGCCACCCTGAGGGATGGGCGAGAAGCGGCGTTCTCGGGCTGTACGCCGCAACCGGTCTTGCCATGCACGCCGTGCAGGCAGGGACGTACGAAGAGCTTGAGCGAAACGGCGAGGCAGTCGCCAACATCCCGCAGAGCGTGCTGATGGACGCCGGTCGCACCGCAGCGGGCTACGTCATCCCTAGGGACACCCCGGCCGCCGACGCGAAGCAGCTTTGGACGTGGGGGGTCGTCCCCAACAACCAGCGTTCATGGGCTTCCTGGCTGCATTTGATGACCCTCAGTCGCAACGACCATGAGACAGCCGCCGCCATCGCGGCTTCGAGTGTGTCATTGCCCTGGCGTGCCAAGTGGGCGAAGTGGCGGCCGCCGGGCGGATTCCACCCCGGTTATCTGCAATCAGGCAAGATCGACGCGTTGGCGGAAGTGCGCTGGCGAGGACGCCCCGCCGTCGCCGGCCGACACCGGTCCTTCACGGTCGGATCGCGGACCGAGTACACCTCCATCTGGGATGTGGAAACCGGCGAACGTCTCGCCGGACCCTGGGAAGGGGACGAGATCCCCCCGACGCACCGTGCGGAACTCACCTGGCCGCCCCAGCCCTCGCCGGAGGCCCAGGCGCAACCGCACGCGACCGAGGGGGACAGTGTCGGCCCCTCCACTGCCCAAGAGTTGTTCGCTGCGGCTCCCGCCCGCCGCAACGACCGCTCTTTTCTGTTGCCGTGCGTCCCGCTGCCCGTCGGTGACGTCACCGTCTTCGGGAGCGACTCGGGACTGGTCGCCATAGAGGCTTCCGGCGGAATCGGCCTCACAGGCCTCGGCTCCCTGAACCAGCCCTTGGGCGGCAGTTATGCATCCGCCGGCGGAAGCATGCCGGCTGATGCCGCTGGGCCCGATCAGACTGATCACGCAGTGCTCGCGCTGCTGTTCGAGGACATTTTCCCGGTCGAACCCGAAGAGCTCCCCGACGGGCTCACCCACGAGCCGACTCGTGAACTCCTCCTCGAATTCGGCCTCCCCGACGTGGACGAGGGCGGGATGAGAGTCCTGCCCTACTGCGACTGGGACGTCGAGATCCTCGAGGAAATGCCCTCGTGGCCCGACGACATCGACCCCATCGACGAGACTGGACCGTTCTTCCAGATCGGCAAATGGATGGGAGCCGAAATCGTCATCGACGGCCCAACAGGACACGTGTTGCGTGTTCCGACGGGGCCCGACGAGGAAGAACTCGCCGCGCTGCCTGCGGCGCACAGCCTGGAGGCCTTCCTGACAATGGTGGCCTGGTGGGTGACGGGGCTACGTACCCGAGACACCCTCCCGCCGCCCCGTGACGAGAAGCCAGAGATCCTCGGCCATGTCCTCGGGGCGTTGACCGTGATCGACGAAAAGGGCAGCGAGGCGCCTGCCTGGGCATACATCTTTGAAAACGAATGAACCAAGGTGAGCAAGGTGTCTGGTACCCCTGACGAGTACAGAACCATACGGCTCATGCCAGCCGATCCGGCGGCCGCGGCGGCGTTGTTGGCCTGGTGCGAGGCGACCGACACCGAGACAACCTTTGACGCTTCTCAACTCGACCTGTCCGGCGCCGATCTGTCGGGTGCCGACCTTGCGCTGGCGACTCTCTTCGACACCGACCTCACCGACGCGAAGCTCGTCGACGCGGATCTGTATCGAGCTCAGAGCGCGGACGCCGTACTCGACCGTGCAGACCTCACCGGGGCGTCGCTGGCGAAGGTCGATTTCCGTGACACACAACTGCGGAGCGCCGACCTCACGCGCGCAGATCTCGGCAGTGCGGCGCTCTGGAAGGTGGACGCGCGATCGGCGTCCTTCCGTCATGCGGTGTTCGACGGCGCGGCCCTCCAGGAAGTGTCTCTGCTCGGGGCCGACCTCACCGGGGCATCAGCGCGAAATGCGACACTCAATGTCGCACTCGACGAGAGCACCGTGGTCACCGGCCTCACCGGTGAGATTCGCGGTCCGGCCCGCCTCAGTGAAGGCGATACAGAACGCGAACTCGCAGGACTTGAGCTCGAGTTGTGGCTGAACAGTCGTGGGGCGTCCGTCAGCGTACTCAACTCCCCTATCGGCACCGTCACCTACTACGCGCGCGTGGATGACGAATTTCCCCGCGAACGCCCCGCCGGCATCGTCCGCCGACGCCGAGCCGGGAAGTCACTCAGCGACGAGGCCTTCACGCGTAACCTGCGCTGGGAACCGACAGAGTACTTGCGCCGCTACGAACTGGGCCACAACGAGGACGACCACGTCGAGATCACCGAGGAGGAAGCCACCCGGTTCATCCTCCGTTTCAAGGCCAAGTTCCACAGAACGAATAATCCGGATCATGCCGTAAGCGACACCTCGGTCCCGCCCGCCGGTGGACAGCCGGGGTGATCGAGCAGTGCGGGTGACCGCGCGACATTCCGAGTGTCACGGGGCACGCGTTCCGCGCGAACCGGACCGCCCCCTCTACCCCACGGAGTCGACACGAACCGGGCCAACCAATCGGCAGGAGGGGCGCGCGACTCGCCCCGCGGGGTACTCGGCCGCCTCCGAGCCGTCAACTGGGACGACTGGACTGCGGCGTTCGACCACGCACGGTCGCGCGCTCTCCTGATGCGCGAATATCTGCGCACGTCCGCCCAGTGGGCCCGGCACTACAGCGCCGAGAGCGCCTGGCCGTTCCTCGACATCGTTGAACACGTTGACGCCTCCGTGCAGTTGGCCCCGGACATCGCGAGCGACCTCGACACATTCCTGCGCGGCGGGGTCGGTCCGTACTCGGTCGAGCGGACCGTGACGGGCGCCGTCCGCTGGGCTGAGTTGCGCCGTCAGGGGCGTACGGATCTGCCCGAACTCCCGGAACCGTACGAGCCTTTGCTCCTCATGTACGAGCGTGGGGGCGGCTTCTACGTCGATCAGGCCATCGACCTCAACGGCGTGAGCCTGCCCCGCTGGGGCCTCGACACAGCCATCGCTGCTCCGCCCTTCCCGACCGTGACCACGGCGACGCTCGACGCCCTGGACTTCGAGGCGAAAGGGAGGATCACGTACTTCGCGGTGGTCGACGAGGGGTTGCCGAGGGAACGGCCCCTCGGGGTGATGCGCCGCCGGACGGTCGGACGGGAGCCCGTCACCCGCGACGAGGCCTTCGGCCGGAACCTGCGCTGGGAACCCACCGACTATTTCGGCCTGTACACGCTGGGACACAATGACACCGACCACGTGGAGATCTCGGAGATCGAAGCGGCGGCCTTCATCAATCGGGTGATCCAGCGGGTCAGACCGTCCCGTTCCTCCTGAGACCAGGGAACCGACACGAACCAGGGAGGGGCACAGTGCCCGAGCCGACCACCGACACCTCCGGAATCCCCGAGGAGGAGGTCGCCGGGCGCGTCGGCGCGTGGTGGCGCGAAGGCGGGCGCGGCGGCCGTGTCGCGTTCCTCGCCCTGGAGGACGGCCACGACGCCTCCGCGGTCGTGCGCCGGACGCACGAGCACGTACCCGGCAGCGTCGTCGTCGACGCCACCGGACTCACCGCGGAGCAGGTCATGCGGCAGGCCCTCACGGCGCTCGGAGTCGAGCTGCCCGCGGACGGGCCGCGCGCCTGGCGTCTCGCGCTCGGCGCGTGGCCAGAGGAGCGGCTACTGCTGGTCGTCAACGCCCATAGGGCCGGTCCGACCCGGCGCTCGTACGAGCCCGAGCGGTTGGTGACCTGGACGCTCCCACAGTTGGCGCACGGCAAGTTGGCCGTGCTGGTTCACGCGGTTCCGCAACTGCTGCCCACGGATGCCGACGCCCGGACGGTGTTCCGGGTCTCGGCGCCCGCCACCGCACCGGAGGCGTCGCCGAATTTGCCGGCCCTTCGGGCCCTGGCCCTGGCCGAGCCCCGCTTCGTGCCACTGCCTGTGTGGTCCCAACTGGTCACGGCGCTGACTGGTGAGTCGACGTCCGAGGACGAACTCGCCGCGCTCGCGCGGGAAGAGTCAGGCGTGGTTCGGCTCGGGCCGCTCGGGGCCTCCTTCGTCGACGAGGGCCTCGCCGAGAGGCTGCGCCGGGACGCCGGGCACGAGGTCGGTCCCGGCGAACTCCGCCGTCTCCATGGGCACGTGGTGGACTGGCTGACGCGCTCGGCTCCCGACTTCCGCCACCCCGAGGGGTGGGCCCGGCACGGCGCCATCGGCCTGTACGCGGCCACGGGGCTCGCCATGCACGCCGTACAGGCGGGAACGTACGAGGAGCTCCTCCGGGACGGACGTGTCGTCGCCCATCTGCCACAAACGGCCCTCATGGACGCGGCACGCAGCATCACCTTCTACATCCCCGGGAACACGGCCGCCGCTGACGCCATTCACCTGTGGGGCTGGGGAATCGTCCCGCGGCAGCAGACGGAGTGGGCGTCGTGGCTTCACCTGATGGCCCTTTCGCGCAACGACCGTGCGTTCGCGTCAGCGGTCGCCTCCTCCGGTGTCGCCCTGCCCTGGCAGGCCAAGTGGGCGAAGTGGCGGCCGCCGGGCGGCCTTCACCCGGACTTCCTCGAGGCGGGGCGACTGGCCGCACTGGCGGAGGTGCGCTGGCAGGGGCGGCCCGCCGTCACCGGTCTGCAACGGCGGACGGTGAACGAGGAGGAGTTGCTGTACGTCTCGATCCGGGACGTGGAGACGGGAGAGCAGCTCACGGACCCTCTTGAGGACGACCAGATCCTGGAGGAGCACAGCGCGGATCTCACCTGGCCCGCGGCGTCCGGGCAGGGCTCCGCCGCGCCCGACAGTGTCAGCGACCTGTTCACTGCGTCGGTCCCGCGACGGGACGACCGCGTTTTCATGCTGCCCTGCACACCGCTGACTGTGGACGAAGTCACGGTGTTCGCGGGCGACTTGGGCCTGCTCGCCATCGAACCCGCGGACGGCGTGGACCTCTCCGACTTCGGTGCCCGGGCGCTCCCCCTCAGCGGTGATTACACGGACGCGGGTCCGTGCAGCCCGGTCAGCGCGCCGGCCCCGAGCCACGAGGACCTCCTCACCGTGTTCGGCGAGGACCTGATCTACCCCATCCAGCCCGAGGACCTCCCGGACCGGCTCACCGACCCCGCGACACGCCAACTCCTCCTGGAATTCGGCCTGCCGTACATGAAGGAAGGCTCCATGGGACTCTTCCCGTTCGGCAACTGGGAGATGGGAGTTCTCGACGAACTACCCTCCTGGCCCGAGGGAATCGAGCCCGTCACCGAGAGCGGCCCCTTCTTCCGGATCGGCAAGTGGGTGGGCGGCAGCCTCGTCGTCGACGGCCCCACCGGACACGTCCTGCGCGTCCCCACCGAGCCGGGCGAGGACCATCTCGGCGGGCTTCCCGTCGCGGACAGCCTCGAGGAATTCCTCACCATGGTCGCGGTGTTCGTGACCGGCTTGCGTTCACGGGACCTCGCGCCCCCGACCAGCGCCGAACGACAGCAGGCCACCTACTGGACGGTGGGCGCACTGATCGAGGCCAACGAGACGGGCGGTAAGCAGCCCGTCTGGTCCTACGTACTCCACAACACATGATGCCGACCCGAAACGGCCGGGACCGATGAACAGAGAACTCGAATCATTCCTCAGGACATACCTCGACCACGAACAGGCCTTCGACACCAGCGGAACCCTGCGCCCCACTCTGCACGCGTTCAGGCCGGAGTTCGTGGCCGCCGTACGAGAAGGCCTGACGTCCGTACTGGCAGACAGTGAACTCTCGACAGCCGACTACGAGAGAATCACCGACATCGAGTTCGCAAGCGAGGAGGCGCTCTACGCCTACCTGCGCGAGATGTTCCAGTACCTGTTCCAGACCGGGGAAATGCAACCACTGCCACCCGAGTAGCCGGCCCGGGAAGAGGGTCGTCGGAGTCCCTGGGGCACGGGGACGTTCCGCCGGAGATCCCGCCGATCCGACCCCGCCCCCTGGCTCGCCCCCCCCGGTCAGAACAACCCGTGCCACATCTGCTCGACGATCACCGACCACCAGTTCCGCGGGTCGTCCAGGGACGACGCGTCGATGGCGACGAGTTGCTCCTGGAAGTCGGCGACGGCGCTGCCCGCCATGACCGGGTCGAGCGCGATCATTTCCTCGCGTGTGGTGTGCAGGAGGGCGAGGGAGCGGGCGAAGGCGGAGACCGAGGCGTTGACGCGGCGGCCCGCGCCGTTGTCCGGGGTGACGGCCCAGACCTGGCCGACCGGCTCGCCGTCCAGGTCGGAACCCGTGCACTGGACGGTGATCAGCGCGACGCCGTCGGTGCCGATCCTGACGTGGCCCTCCAGGAATGCGAGGGCGTCGGCGCCGGCCTGGGAGCCGACCGCGCGCAGGTGCGCAGCGGCGTTGCCGAACAGGCCGCCCGGGAGCCCCGCTTCCGTGTTGTCGGCCGTGAAGAAGAACGGGATGTCGGACGGAAGGCCGGCCCACGTCAGCGTGGCCTTGGTGGCCTCGGGGAGCGGGGTGCCCGCCACGTCGTCGGCGTCGTAGCGGCGTACGTCGTCGGCGCCGAAGGCCTCCGTCAGCTCGCGGCCCAGGGCGACATCGCGCAGCGGCTCGGCCGGCTCGACGTCGGTCGGCACCGGCGCCCGGTGGGGCCGGGGCGGCGGCTGCTGGCCCGCGATCCGGTGCATCTGCTCGACGTGTTCGATCAGCCCGGCGATCGCCTCGGCACGCCCCTCGCCCCGCAGGCCGTACTCCTGCGTGCAGGTGAACTTGGCGTTGGCGAAGCGGCGGCCGAGCAGCAGGCCCGGGTAGCCGCCGGGGAGCGGGCTGGAGCTGAGGTCGGTGTGGATCGCGATCACGTTCTGCGCGGGGACGCCGAGTCGGTCGAGCTCCACCATGGCCTGGTACTCGGAGTGCGGCTCGCCGGGGGCGGAGTTCTGGACGAGGCTCGTCTCCTCGCCGGTGCCCGGGTCGACGTAGGTGAAGACGGCGGTGTTGCCGGGGCCGGTGACCGGCGGCTGTGCGGGCGGTGCCGTGCCCTGGCCGTCGCCGTGCGGTTCGGTGTCCTGCCCGCCGGCATACGGCTCGGTGTCCTGGCCGCCGCCGTGCTTCTGCTGGTACATACGCACGACTTCCTCGACCGGCACGGACGGCCAGGTGCTCAGCTCGCCGGTGCGGCGGTCGACCACGCCGCAGGAGTGGCCGATCGTGGCCGGCGGTCGGCGCTTGCCCGTGACCGGGTCGCGCTCGAGGGGCGGGGCCGCGGCCCACACCACCCAGCCCAGGTCGAACTCCTGGATCCGCACCTCACGGCGCTGCTGCCCCTCGGGGTTGAGCCACCCCTCGGCGGTCGCGAGCGCCTGCTCCTGGCTGATCACGGGAACTCCCTTCGAGTCTTCGGGCGGGTATCAGGCGTCGGGGTGGGCGTCCGGTCCGGGGGCTTGGGGAGCTTGGGGAGCCTGCGCGGGCTCGGGCTCCGGCTCCGCTGCCCGGGGAGCAGGTACGTCGGGCGTAACCGGCTTCGCCGGGCGGATCTGCAGCGCCTTCACACCACGTGCCGTGGCAACGAGGAGGACACCCTCGGCCGAGATGTCGGTTCCGGTGAAGGGCGTGGCGGAGATCAGGGCCGTGACGAGTTCCTCGTCGCCCTTCTGCGCGCCGCGCCGCCAGACGCGAACGTAGTCGGCGCCTCGGCTGAATCCGAGCGGGCTCGCGGCGCGCTCGTCCTCCGAGGGGCGCTGGATTCGGGCCGGGTCGGCATCGATGACGGAGCCGGTGGCGAGGTCGTGCACCAGCACGGCGGGCGCCTCGAGGTCGTCGGCCTTCAACGGGCGTGCACCCGGGGTGCCTTGAGGCACCACGCTCACGGCGACCGCGAGCGGAGCCAGCTCGGCGCCGTCCGGCACGTCGCCCTCCGGCACAGCCGCAGACGGCGCCAGCCTCCCGACCGTCACACCATCGACCCCGGCGACCGACACACTCCACAAGGTGTGCCAGTCAAGCTCCGGCAGCGCCGCCCGCAACACCGCCGCGTAATCCGGCAACCCGTCCTCGACGAACGCCGTCTCCAGGAGCGCCGCCCGCAGCATGGCCGGCGCCTGAGTGCGCGTGAGCAGCGGGGCCGTACGCAGATACGTGCGCGCCGGTGCGTCCAACTGCTCGTAGGGCAGGGCCTCCACCGCGGCGCGCAACAGCACCGGGTCGGCCTGGGCGAACAGGTTCGGGTCGGTGAGGAGCCGGGGCAGCAGTCCGGCCGCCAGGGTGTGTCCCGCGATGCGATCGCGTACGTACTCCCCTGCCTTCGCCCAGTCCTGATCGGGGACGGCCTCCAGCAACTCCATGGCGATACGCGCCTGAGCGCCCGGCACATCCGGGATGCCCTCCCGAACGGCCTCCCCGATGCCCGGGTGTTGCAGCGCCACGAGTGTCCGCTCGTCCTCGGGAACGTCTTCGTCGGCCCTCTCGACGGGACGGATGAAGGGAGCGGCGAGCAGCATGCCGCGCGCCATGCCCTCGCTCATGTCCCGTTCGGCGACGGCGGATGCGAGCGGGGTCAGCAGGTGCACGGGCAGGCCGTCGCCCTCGGCGAGGGCGAGGGGCGCCAGGATCTGTCGCAGGGTGCGGGGGTGCGCGTCGAGTCGCTGGGCGTGCAGATCGAGCACTTCGCCTACGCTGCCGGGCAGTTGGCTCGCATCCGCAGGGTCGAATCCCTCCGGGTGCGTCAGGATCGACTGCACGGCGAGATGCACGGTCAGCCGGCTGCCCGCGCCGTCGCCCGTCTGTCGGGCGATCGCCTCGGCGAGCGTGCGGCGAGCGGCGGGATCGGTCGTGAACGGCAGTTCCGGAGCGCCGAATTGGGGATTGAGCAGCGCCTCGGCCTGCAGCACGAGCCCCTCGGGGTCGCCCCACTCGGGTGCGTCGAGGTCGATGATGCGGACCTCGCCGGGCGGCAGGCTCTCCGCGAGTTCGGCGGCGAACTCCCGGGGCACCTCGGCGAGAAGACGTATGGAGTCGACGGCGGCGAGGGGCTTCAGCACGTCTCGCACCACGCGCGCGGGCTCCCCCGCCCCCCGCACCGGTCCTGCCCGGTCCACATCCGGCACCACGATCGTCACCGGCCGCCCTGACAAAGGGAGTTGACCGAGTTCGGGGAAGATGTCGGCGGTGCGGGTCGCGGGCAACCCGTAGTGATCGGCGAGCAGCCACAGGGTCTGCGCGGCAGTCAGCCCTGCGACGCTCGGCACCGCAGGCGCGGGCAGGTCCGGCGGCACGGTCGCCGGATCGAACGCGTCCAGCTCGAGTCCCTTTCGGTACTCCGGGTCGCAGAGCATCAGGAACCCCGTGAGCAGCCGCGAACACCCGGTGCCCGGGCTCCCGGTCAGGATGACGACCCGGGGCGCGCCCGGCCACTCCATCCGCCACGCGGCGAGCGCGCGCAGCGCGGCATTGCGCCCGCCGATGTAAGGGTGGGGCTCATAGGCGGCCTGGGCCTGCTCTGGGGCCTGGGTCGGGCTGGTCATCGTTCCCCCGTTGTCCTGTCCGTCCGACACCGTCACATCGTGTTGACCGTACGACGTTCATCCTATGGGGGTCGCACAGGGCGCATCACGCCCCGGCCGACGCTTGTTACCCAGGTGTGGCGTGCGCCGGCCGACCACGCGCGGCGCGGCGCCGTGAGGTCAGGTCAGGTCACGCGTCCAAGCGGCGCGCCGCGAGCCAGGTGACGATCTCGGGGTCGTGGTGGTCGAAGAACAGGGAGCTGCCGGTGTCGAGGGTGGCGATCCGGTCCAGCTGCTCGTCGGTGAGCCGGAAGTCGAAGACGTCGAGGTTCTGCGCCATGCGCTCGGCGCGCACGGACTTGGGGATGGCGACGACGCCGCGCTGGGTCAGCCAGCGCAGCACCACCTGGGCGACGGACTTGGCGTACTCCTTGCCGATCTCGGCCAGCAGCGGGTTGGTGAAGAGGTCGTTCTTGCCCTCGGCGAAACCGCCCCAGGACATGATCTGCACGCCGTGCTCGTCCATCAGCTCCTGATAGCCGGCGCGCTGGAAGAAGGGGTGGGTCTCGATCTGGTTGACCTGCGGGGTGATCTCGTTGTTGACGATCAGGTCGAGGAGGCGGTCCGGGTAGAAGTTGGAGACGCCGATCGCCTTGGCGAGGCCCTCGCGGTTGAGGTTCTCCATGGCGCGCCACTGGCCGTAGACGTCGCCGAAGGGCTGGTGCATCAGGTAGAGGTCCAGGTGGTCCAGGCCCAGCTTGGTCAGCGACGTCTCGAAGGCGCGGCGGGTGTTGTCCTCGGCCGGGGCGTCCTGGACCCACAGCTTGGTGGTGACGAACAGCTCCTCGCGGGGGATGCCGCTGGACTTGATGGCTCGGCCGACGGCCTCTTCGTTGCCGTAGGCGGCCGCGGTGTCGAGGAGGCGGTAGCCGGTGGCGAGGGCCTCTGAGACGGCGCGTTCGGTGTCGTCGGCGGGGATCTGGTAGACGCCGAAGCCGAGGAGCGGCATCTCGACACCGTTGTTCAATGTCACGTACTGCATGGGGGAAGTCCTTTGTGATGCAAGCCAGTTGGAGGTTCAGCGAGTTGGCGAGTCGGGAGAGTCAGGGGCGAATGAGCGCCTTGAGGACCTGGCGGTCCGCCATCGCCCGGTAGGCGTCCGGTGTCTCGTCGAGGGCGAAGGTGCGGTCGAAGACGCGGCCGGGGGCGATGGTGCCGTCCAGGACATCGGGCAGCAGCTGCTCGATATAGGCGCGGGCGGGGCTGGCACCGCCGGTCAGCGTGATGTTCCGCATGAACTCGGCCGGGCCGATCGGGCCCTCCTCGTACTGCGGGACGCCGAGGCGGCTGATGGTGCCACCGTCCCGGACCGCGCCGATGGCGGTGTCCAGCGCTTGGCGGGTGCCGACGGCCTCGATCACCTTGTCCACGCCGCCGGTCAGTTCGCGGATGCGGGCGACGCCCTCCTCGCCGCGTGCGGCGACGACGTCGGTGGCACCGAAGTGGCGCCCCAGTTCGGTACGCGCCTCGTGGCGGCCGGCGAGCACGATCCGCTCGGCGCCGAGCCGCTGGGCGGCGATCACCCCGCACAGGCCGACCGCGCCGTCCCCGACCACGAGCACCGCGTCGCCGCGGCCGACACCGGCGGTGACCGCCCCGTGGTGGCCGGTGGTCATCACGTCCGACAGCGCGAGGAGCGACGGCAGCAGCGCGGAGTCGGCGGCCACCGGCAGCTTGACCAGGGTGCCGTCCGCATACGGCACGCGGACGGCCTCGCCCTGCCCGCCGTCGACACCGTCGAACCCGTACCGGCCTCCGTTGCGGCACGAGATCTGCAGGCCCTTGGCGCAGTAGTCGCAGGTGTTGTCGCTGTACGTGAACGGGGCGACGACCAGGTCCCCAGCCTTCAGGCCGGTCACGTCCGCGCCGGTCTCCTCGACCACGCCGAGGAACTCGTGCCCCATGGGACGGCCCTCCTCGGTGGCGGGCATGGCCCCGTACGGCCACAGATCGCTGCCGCACACGCACGCGGCGAGCGTGCGCACCACGGCGTCGGCCGGCTGGACGATCTTCGGGTCGGGCCGGTCCTCGACGCGGACGTCGCCGGCTCCGTACATCAGGGCTGCGCGCATGAGAGGCGTACTCCAAACGGGTGTGGTGTCACGTGGTGGGGGTGGCGGGCGTGGGTGATCAGCGTTCGAGCATCTGCGCCTGGGCCTCGGTGTGGGTGTCGCCGGCGGCGGGCGGCAGGCTGCTGAGCTGGGAGAGCTGCTCACTGGTGAGCGTGAGGGCGTCGGCGGCGGTGTTCTCCTCGACGCGGGCCACGCGCTTGGTGCCGGGGATCGGGGCGATGTCGTCACCCTGGGCGAGCAGCCACGCGATGGCCACCTGGGCGGGTGTGGCGTCCGCGTCGGCGGCGATGGCCTGGACCTCGTCGGCGAGTGCCAGGTTGCGCTGGAAGTTCTCGCCGGTGAAGCGCGGGTTGCCGTGCCGGAAGTCGCCGGACTCGAAGTCGGCCTCGGAGCGAACGGTGCCGGTGAGGAAGCCGTGGCCGAGAGGGGAGAACGGCACCAGGCCGATGCCCAGCTCGCGCAGCACCGGTAGGACGCGGTCCTCGATGCCGCGCGTCCACAGCGAGTATTCGGACTGCACCGCGGTCACCGGCTGGACGGCGTGCGCGCGGCGGATGGTGGCCGGGCCGGCCTCCGAGAGGCCGAAGGCGCGCACCTTGCCCTCGGTGATCAGCTCGGCGACGGCGCCGGCGGTCTCCTCGATGGGCGTGTTCGGGCCGACCCGGTGCTGGTAGTACAGGTCGATGTGGTCGGTGCCGAGCCGCTTCAGGGAGCCCTCGACCGCGGTGCGGATGTTGGCAGGGCTCGAGTCCAGGTTCCAGGCACCGTCACCGGCGTGCGAGACCAGGCCGAACTTCGTGGCCAGCACCACCTGGTCCCGGCGCCCCTTCAGCGCCCGGCCCAGCAGCTCCTCGTTGGCGTACGGGCCGTAGATCTCCGCGGTGTCGATGAACGTGACGCCCAGCTCCAGCGCCCGGTGCACGGTCCTGATGGATTCCGCGTCGTCGGTGCCGGAGCCGGTGTAGCCGTGGGACATCCCCATCGCGCCCAGGCCGATTCGCGAAACCTCCAGGTCACGCAGGTTGATGTACCGCATCTCGCCCTCTTTCGATCCATGGCGTACCCGGCACCCTCACTCTCGCCCGCCCCGGCAGGTCGCGCCTGTGGTGGCGGAGTCGGGCCGGGGTGCCGGTGTCTTGCTCCTTCACCTTCGCCGGGATCGCGCCCATGCGGCAGGGCGGGCTCTTCAGGGGTAACGACAGGGCCCCCCTCGGCTCTGCGCGGCGGGTGCCCGGCGGGTGAGACTGGAGGCATGGCATCGACAAGCGCGCACAGCGAGGGCGCCGAGCTGGGCCGCTATCTGCGCGCCCGTCGCACTCAGACGAGCCCCGAACACGTCGGCCTCACCGTGGGCGCCGGCATCCGCCGCACCCCCGGCCTGCGCCGCGAGGAGCTGGCCACCCTCGCCGGGATCAGCATCGACTATTACGTTCGCCTGGAGCGCGGCAAGGAGACCCGGCCCAGCCCGGCCGTCCTCGACTCCCTGGTCCGCGCCCTGCACATGGACGACCAGGAGCACCAGCACCTGCGCGAGCTCGCCGCCCGCGCCGCCCGCTACGTCTCCGAACCACCGCCCGCGCCCAGCCGCACCGTGCGCCCCCACCTCAAGCTGCTCCTCGAATCACTGCGCCCGAACCCCGCGTACGTCATCAGCCGCAGCATGGACATGCTCGCCTGGAACCCCGGCGGCCTCGCCCTGTACGCGGGCCTCGACGACTGGCCGGTCAAGCAGCGCAACCTCGCCCGCTACCTGTTCCTCCACCCCGCGGCCCGCGACCTCTTCACCGACTGGGACCGGCAGATCACGGCCTGCGTCGCCCGCCTGCGCGCCATCGCCGGCACCGCGCCCGACGCCCCCGACCTCACCCAACTCGTCGGCGAACTCCTCCTCAAGAGCCCGGACTTCGCGGGCCTGTGGGAACGCTACGAGGTGACGGGCCGCAAGCCGGCGCACAAGACGTTCCAACACCCACAGGTCGGAACCGTCACCCTCACCTCGCAGTCCCTGCACGTCGAAGGCACCCCGGGCCAGCGCATCGGGGTCTACACCGCCGACCCCGGCACCCCCGACCACGACGCCCTGCTCCTGCTCGACATGACGGCGCCGGCCGCCTCGACGCCCAGCACATCACCCCACACGAATTGACACCGCCTCAACGCAGCCGCGATCCGTTCACTCGCCCGAACTGCCGCCGGCCCCGCCGAGGGAAGATGTACTTGAGTCTCCACCAAGGGGAGACACGAGGGTGGGGGCATGGAAGGCGACGGACTCTTCACGATCGGGGCGCTTGCCCGTAGGACCGGACTGACGGTCAAGACCATTCGTTTCTACTCCGACAGCGGGATCGTGCCGTCGACCGACCGCAGCCCGGCAGGCTACCGCCTCTACGACATCCACGCGCTCACTCGGCTGGATCTGGTGCGCACCCTTCGCGACCTGGGCCTCGAACTCGCCGCCATCCGACGGGTGTTGGACCGGGAGATCTCGGTGCCCGAGGTCGCGGCGACCCACGCCGACGCACTGGACGTACAGATCCGCACCCTTCGTCTGCGGCGCGCGGTGCTTCGGGTGGTGGCCGAACGGGGCTCTACTCCCAAGGAGATGGACCTCATGCACAAGCTCGCGAAACTCTCGGAAGACGAACGCAGACGCCTCGTCACCGACTTCATCGACGACACCTTCGGCGGCCTTGAAGCCAATCCCGAGTTCGTGGCCATGATGCGCGCGGCCATGCCCGAGCTGCCCGACGACCCCGAACCCGAGCAGGTCGAAGCCTGGGCGGAACTCGCCGAGCTCACCCAGGACCCCGACTTCCGCGCCGCCGTCCGGCGGATGGCCGAGTACCAGGCGCGTGAACGTGCCCAGGGCGACACCACCGGCCTCCACCACGACCTGACCGAAGCCGTCCGCGCCCGGGTCGGCCACGCCCTCGCCTCCGGCATCGACCCGGCCTCCCCCGAAGCCGCACCCATCGTCGACGATCTGACCGCCCGCTACGCGGAAACCTTCGGCCGCGCGGACGACGATGACCTGCGGGCCTGGTTGCTGACGCGCCTGGAGACGGCCTCCGACCCCCGCGCGGAGCGCTACTGGCACCTTCTGTCCGTGATCAACGCATGGCCCGTCCCGCCGAGCCTGGCACCGGTGTTCACGTGGTTCGCCGAGGCACTGCGCGCGGGCACCGGCAGCAGTTCCACCGCCCCGTAGCCCGTTGCGCGGCCAGGCGTCCCTGCGTCAGCCGACCGTCACCGTCCGCTGCGCGGTGACATCCCGCGACGAACGCGCCACGGCGAACGTGTAGGAGCCGGGGACGACAGTCCACCGGCCGGACTTCCACACCCGCAACTCGGCTACGGGGACGGAGAGTTCGAGCCGCGTGGACTTCTTGGCGGGCAGGGACACCTTGTGGAAGGCGACGAGGCGGCGCGGTTCGGCGGCCGCCGCGTCCGGCAGTGTCACGTAGAGCTGGACGACGTCCGTGCCCGCGCACGTACCGGTGTTGGTGACAGTCACGGAAACCGTGACCTTCTTCGCGGCGGCGTCGTAGGCCGCCTCGATGGAGCCGTGGACGAAGGTGGTGTACGACAGGCCGTGGCCGAAGGGGAAGCGGGGGCGCTGTCCGTTGCTGTCGTAGTAGCGGTAGCCGACGTCGATGCCTTCGTCGTAGGTGACCGTGCCGTTCGTTCCGGGGTAGGTGGCGGTGGTGGTGCCGGGGCCCTGGCCGGCGTCGGCCGGGAAGGTGACGGGGAGGCGGCCGCCCGGGTCGGTGTCGCCGAAGAGGGCCGAGGCGAGCGCGGTGCCCGTGCCCCGGCCTCCGTACCAGGCCTGGACGACGGCCCCGACGTGTCGTCAGGTGTACGGCCGGCCCCGGCTTGAGGTGACGTACGTGCTGTGCGGCGGACGCGAGCAGGTGCGTTCACGCCGCCGTGGAGATGAGCGCGGCGGTGTCGAGCGTGTGCTCCCCCGGGCCGAGCGCGACGGGCGCGCATCCGGGGAGTTCGGCGGTGGCGGTGCAGCCTTCGGGCACGGTGATACGCGCCGTCATGCCGGCCTCGGTCACCTCCCAGTCCAGCGACGCCGTCCCGTACGGCGTCTCGTGGCGGGTGCGGGCCCAGGTGATGCCGCCGCCGGGGCGCGGCCGGAAGGTCAGTTCCCGGTAGCCGGGCGCCGCCCCGGTGATGCCGCCGACGACTCGGTGCAGCCAGTCGGCGACGGCTCCGAGGGCGTAGTGGTTGAAGGAGGTCATGCCGCCGGGGTTGAGGGTGCCGTCGGGGCGGAGGCTGTCCCAGCGTTCCCAGACGGTGGTGGCACCCATGGTGACGGGGTACAGCCAGGAGGGGCATGCGGTCTGGGTCAGCAGGCGGTAGGCGACGTCGACGTGGCCGGTGTCGGTGAGGGCGTCGCAGATCAGTGGGGTGCCCACGAAGCCGGTGGCGATGCGTCCCTCGTCGGCGAGGACGAGTTCGGCGAGGCGGTCACCGGCGGGGCCGCGCCGCTCCGGGGCCAGGAGGTCGAAGGCGAGGGCGACGGCGTAGGCGGTGGGGGTGTCGCTCGTCATGCGGCCGGTGGGCAGGACGTAACGGCGGCGGAAGGCGGCGGTCACCTCGTCGGCGAGCGCGGTGTACCGTGCAGCGTCCCCTTCGTACCCCAACTCGACCGCTGTTCGAGCGAGCTGCCGTGTGGAGTGGGCGAAGTGGGCGGTGGCGACGAGGTAGCGGTTGGTTCGCGAGGCCGCCGGGTCGTCCGGTGGTGCGGCGGGGTCGAGCCAGTCCCCCAGCTGGAAGCCGCTGTTCCACAGCCGGTCGGGCCCGGCGAGGCGTTCCATCAGGTCGACCCACGCCTTGCCCGTCGGGTAGTGCCGGCGCAGCAGTTCGCGGTCGCCGAAGCGCTGGTAGAGCACCCAGGGCGTGAGGGTGGCGACGTCACCCCAGGCGGCGCCAGGTCGGATCGGGGTCCACATCGGGCCGCCGGGGATGACGGGCACGTACCAGGGGACGGTGCCGTCGGGGAGTTGCTCGAGGCCGACGTCGGTGAGCCAGGAGTCGAGCATGCCCACGCAGTCGTAGAGGTAGCTCGCGGTGGGGGCGAAGACCTGGATGTCGCCGGTCCAGCCGAGGCGTTCGTCGCGTTGCGGGCAGTCGGTGGGCAGGTCGACGAAGTTGCCGCGCATGCTCCACACGACGTTGTCGTGGAGCCGGTTGACCAACGGGTCGCTGCACTCGAACCAGCCGGTGCGCCGCATGTCGGTGTGGTGGACGCGGGCGGTGACCATGTCGGGGGTCAACTCGCCCGGCCAGCCGGTGACTTCGGCGTATCGGAAGCCGTGCAGAGTGAAGCGGGGTTCCCAGGTGAGCGGGCCGTCGCCGGACAGGATCAGGGTGTCGATGGAGTACGCCTCGCGCAGGGGCCGGGTCGCCAGTTCGCCGTCCTGGAGGATCTCGGCGTGCCGGAGCGTGATGGTGGTACCGGACGGACCGTCGGCCGTCACGCGGAGGCGGCCGACCAGGTTCTGTCCGAAGTCGAGGAGGTGGCGGCCGTCGGGTGCCTTGGTGACGGTGGCCGGGGCGAGCTCCTCGGTGCAGGTGACCGGGGGACCGAGGGGCGCGACGAGGGTGCGGGGGTCGCGTTCGCCGGTACGGACCGGAGTCCAGGTGCCGGTGTGTGCGCCGGCCGGGGTGGACCAACTCGCGTGGTGCAGGCGGGCGTCGAAGGTCTCCCCCTCGTACAGGCCGCTGATGAGGATCGGGCCGGGGGCCGCGCGCCATGTGTCGTCGGTGGCGACGACGGTCGTGGTGCCGTCGTCGTAGGTCACTTCCAGTTGGGCGATGAGTGATTGGTCGGTGCCGTAGATGTTGCGGGTGCCGCCGTCGAAGCCGTACTTGCCGCGGTACCAGCCGTCGCCGAGCCAGGCGCCGATGGCGTTGGCGCCTTCGGTGAGGTGATCGGTGACGTCGTGGGTGCGATAGCGCAGGCGGTGCGGGTAGACGGTCCAGCCGGGGGCGAGGGCCTCGTCGCCGACGCGGCGCCCGTTGATCTCCGCCTCGTACAGGCCGTGCGCGGTGACGTAGAGGCGGGCGCGGGCGATGGGGCGGTCGAGGGTGAAGTCCCGGCGAATCAGCGCCGGTTGGCGATCCCCCTCCGGGTCTTCGGTCCATGCGGCGGCGACCGGCACGGCCCGCCAGTCCGTGGGGTCGAGTAGGCCGGCCTCTACGAGGCGTTCCTCGCTCCAGGGCGAGGGGTCATCGCGACCGGGCGTCCAGACCCGGACTCGCACGCCGACGCGTGCGCGTGAGACCAGCGGCGGGCCCGGCCAGGCCACGAGGACCTGCTCGTCGCTGTCGACACGACAGGTGACCAACTCCTCTCCATCGGTCGTGAGTTGGAGTTCGTAGGCGGTCTGGCGGTTCGATCCTGGGGCCAGGGTCCAGGACAGGCGGGGCGTGGCGGTGCCGATGCCGAGGCCGTCCGGGAGGTGTTCGAAGGACACCGGTGAGGGCGGTGAGGGCAGCAAGGGAGGAACCTTTCGTTCACGTGCGCGGGAGCAACGGGCCTGCGGGGGTCAGCCCTTGAGTGCTCCCGAGGTGAGGCCCTTCATGACCTTCTGGTTGAGGAAGAGATAGATCAGGAGGGTGCCGAAGACGTTGATGCAGATCGCGGCGAAGAGCGGGCCGTACTGGGTGGCACCGAAGTCGCCGGTGAAGTTCAGCAGGCCGACCTGGATGGTGCGCAGGTCCTGGTTGTTGGTGAACGTCAGGGCGATCAGCAGGTCGTTCCAGATGAAGAAGAACTGCACGAGACCGACGGTGAGCAGGGCGTTGCGCACCATGGGCACGCTGATCGTCCAGAAGGCGCGCAGGATGCCGGCACCGTCGATGGTGGCCGCCTCGAAGAGTTCGCGCGGGACGGTGCGGTAGTACGTCGCCATCATGAAGACGGTCAGCGGCAGGCCGGTCCCGGTGTACGTGAGGATCAGCGGCCACAGTGTGCCGGACAGGCCGGTCTGGAAGTACACGGTGAACAGGGGCAGCAGGATCATCTGCGGCGGCACCATCATGCCCGCGAGGAAGACAAGGAGGGTCAGGCTGCGCCCCTTCCACACCATGACCTGAAGTGCGAAGCCGGCGGCCGTGCCGAGGAGCAGGATCAGGGCCAGGGCGGGCAGGACGGCGAGCAGGCTGTTCTGTACGTACAGGCCGATGTTCCCGGTGGTCCATGCCTCGGTGTAGTTGCCCCACTCCCAGGTGGTGGGCAGGCTCCAGGTGGAGTTGTTCAGGTAGTCGCTGTTGGACTTCAGGGATGTCAGGAACATCCAGATCAGTGGGTAGATCTCCACGACGAGCAGTACGCCGATGACGAGCTTCACCCACCAGCGGCGGGCGGGATTGCGGACAGCCATGGCTCAGCCCTCCGTGAGGTCGCGCCGCGAGACGCGGTAGACGACCAGGCTCACCAGCAGACACACCACGGTCAGCAGCAGAGCGATGGTGCTGCCGTAGCCGTACTCGCTGTAGGTGAACGACGTCTGGAACATGTACAGGGTCAGCGGCGTGGTGCCGTCGCCGGGCCCGCCGTTGGTCAGGGCGACAATGGAGTCGAAGACCTTGAGCGTGCCGTTGATGCTGAAGATCAGCGAGGACATCAGCACGGGCAGGGACAGCGGCAGCACGATGTGCCGCACCAGGCGCAGGCCGGTCGCGCCGTCGAGGCGGGCGGACTCCAGTGTCTCCTCGGGGATGTCGACGAGGCCGGCGAAGAGGAGGACGGCGTAGAAGCCCATGGAGCGCCAGATGTCCATGACGATCAGGACCCAGAAGGCGCTGCCGGAGCTGCCGAAGAAGTCGATCGAGTCCAACCCCACCGCGTTCAGGAGGGAGTTGACCGGGCCGGGGTTCGGGGCGACCTGGAAGAAGTTCTTGAACAGCAGGCCGACGGCGACGGTGGGCAGCACCACGGGGAAGAAGACGAGGGTGCGGATCAGGGCCGAGGCGCGCTTGAGGAAGAAGACGTAGAGCAGGGCCAGCAGATAGCCCGCCACAACCTGGCCGACGGTGACAACGGCAGCGTACTTCAGGGTGAACCACAGGGCGTGGTGGACGGCCGGGTCGTCGAGGAGGCGGGAGAAGTTGGCGACGCCGTTGCCGGTGAAGCCGTCGATGCTGTTGCCCTTGGTGAAGGAGTACCCGAGCGACCATGCCATCGGGACCAGCATGATCAGTGTGTAGACGAGGAGGGCGGGACCGAGCAGGATCGCGACGGCCCTGCGGTCACCGAGTACGCGGTGCATGGATGGAGTCCACTTCGATTCCGTTGAAGCTTCCGCTGAGGCTTCCGTTGAGGCCTCCGTAGAGGCGTTCCGGGCCGGTCACTTCGCGGCGAGCGCGTCCTGGACGGTCTGCATGAACTGCTTCGGGCTCATGCTTCCGGTGACGAGGCGTGCCGCGTTGGTCTGGCTGACGGTGGTCGCCTTCGTGCTGAACAGGGCCTCGAACCACAGCACGTTCTGCTTCGAGGAGCCGACGGTGTCCCGGACCTGGGTGGTGACCGTGTTGGTGCCCTTCACCTCGCCGTTGACCTTGAATCCGGAGATGGTGCCGTGGTCCTTGAGCGCGGTGCTGCCGTAGTTCTTGGCGATGCAGGAGACCCAGTCCCCGGTCTTCTTGTCGAAGGACTTCGCGTTGAGGGCGATGCCGAGTCCTACGTTGGAGGGGTACTGGTCGACCGAGCCCTTGCCGCCGGAGACGGCGGGGAACGGCAGGAAGCCGACGTTCTCGGCGCCGACCTTGTTCTGCTTGGCGTCGGAGATGTTGGCCAGGGCCCAGCTGCCCATGTAGTACATGCCGGCCTTGCCGGCCAGGAACTGGTTCATCGCGGTGTCGTAGTCGATGGAGCCGACACCCTTGCCGAAGTAGCCCTTCCTGCCGAGCTCGGCGACTTCCTGGGCGGCCTTCACGTACGCGGGGTCGGTCAGCTTCGCCTTGCCGTCGGCGACCTTCTGCAGCGCGTCGGGGCCGAGGCTGCGGTAGAGGTAGCCGCTGATGAGGCGGGTCAGCGGCCAGCCCTGCTGTCCTGAGGCGGCGAACGGCTGGATGCCCTTGGCCTCCAACTTGGCGGCCGCCGAGCGCAATTCGGCCCAGGTGCCGGGCGTCTCGATGCCGTTCGCCTTGAAGACCTTCTTGTTGTAGAAGATCCCCTCGATGTTGTACTCGTACGGCAGGACGTCCAGCTTGTCGCCGTACAGCGCCTTGATGGTGGAGACGGCGGCCGGCTCCAACTGGTCGTAAACACCCAGCTTCTTCAGCTGGCTCTCCAGGTCGGCGACCTTGCCCGACTTCGCCAACTGCTGCGTGAGCGCAGGTGCGTTGCCAGCGGCGAACTGAACGGGAAGGGCGTTCTGCCCGGCCAGCAGTTGCAGCTTCTGGTCGAGGCTGCTCTGCGGCACCGTCTCCACCTTCAGCGGCAGCGCCTTCTGGGCGGACTTGCACGATCCCTTGGACAGGGACTTCAGAGCGGCCTTGACGGTGGTGTTCTCGGTGACGCTCAGGTAGTCGAACTCCTTCGGCGCGGCCGAGGAGCCGCCACCGCTGCCGCCGCAGGCGGTCGCGAGCAGGGACATCGAGGCGGCACCCGCGGCGAGCAGGCCCAGGCGCGTGCGGCGGGCAACAGGGGTACGGGAAGGCACGGTTCACTCCCAGAAGTCAGTGAATCAGCGAAGCGAGGAGGTGAGCTCGGGCACGGAGCGGCGCATGGAGCGGAAGCCGTCCGGCCACGGCGGGGGGTGTGAAACGTTCCCCATTGCGAGTGGGCATCACCCTGCACGCAACTCCCGTGTCAGTCAAGACATTCAGCCGTAACGTCGATGTCCCAGGAGGGAGACGTGGGGACACGGGTGTGGCATTCTGTGAATCGTTACCCTTCACGCCGCGAGATCCGGAGTACTGACGATGAGCGGGGCCGCGACACCCAGGCCGAACAAGCGCGTGACGATCAACGACGTCGCCCGGCGCGCCGGGGTGTCCACCACGGCCGTGTCCAAGGTGCTCAACAACGCCTACGGCGTGAGCCCGGGGATGCGGGAGAAGGTGGGCGCGGCGATCGCGGAGCTCGGATACCGGCCGCACGCGGCGGCCCGTGGCATGCGCGGTCGGACGTACACGATCGGCGTGCTCCTCGACAACGTACGCAACGCCTTCTTCGCCGACATCCTCGACGGCATCCGCGAGGAGCTCGGCCGCACCGACTACACGGTGCTGATCGGCGCGGCGGGCTTCGAACCGGACGAACAAGCCCGTGTCATCCGGTCCATGACGGACCGCCAGATGGACGGCCTGATCCTCATCGCGCCCGGTACGCCACGCCCCGAGGTCCTCACCACGGCCGCCGCGACGCCCACGGTCGTCATCGGCCACCACGACGGCGCGGACAGCCACGACACAGTGGCCGACGCCGACGACCTCGGCGCCGGCCTCGTGGTGGACCATCTCGTCGGGCTCGGCCACCGGGACATCGCACTGGTCTCGGCGCCGGGCAACAAGGCCGCGCAGTGGCGGCGCACCCCCGAGATCGCGCTGACCGACGGGTACGGGGAGGCGATGCGGCGGCACGGCCTGGAGCGGCACATCCAGGTCCACCACGCCGCCTACTCCGACGAAGGCGGCTTCAAGGCCGGCCTCACGCTGCTGACGGGCGAGCACCGGCCGACCGCCGTCATGGCGGGCGCGGACGTGGCGGCCCTGGGCCTCTACCGTGCCGCCCATGATCTCGGCCTGCGCATCCCGGACGACGTCTCCCTGGTCGGCTACAACAACACGGCCCTCGCCGCCCTGGCGCCCGTCCAGCTGACCAGTGTCGACCAGGCAGGGCAGGAGATGGGAGCGGCCGCCGCGCGGATGCTGATCGAACGTGTGGAGCGGCGGCGGGACCGGGCGCTGCGCACCACGATGACGCCCCGCCTGGTCCTGCGCGCCAGCACGGCATCGCCGCAGGGGCGGTAGGCCTCGATGCAGTAGGACACGTCATGTCGCGCGGCGGATCCGCACCGGGAGGGAGGCCCAGGAGCGCAGGGTGTTGTTGAGGTGGCGGCGGGGCGGGGCCGCGAGTTCCAGGTGTGTCACGCGGTGGGCCAGGGCGGTCAGCAGGCACTCGGCCTCCAGGCGGGCCACATGCTGGCCGACGCACTGGTGCAGGCCCATGCCGAAGCCGACGTGGCCTGAAGGGTCGCGGGTGAGGTCGAAGCGGTCGGGGTCGGTCCAGCGGTGCGGGTCGCGGTTGGCGGCGCCGAGGAACATGAGGATCTTTCCGCCCTCGGGGACGGTGACCCCGGCGATCTCGACGTCGGTGGTCGCGGTGCGGAAGAAGGTCTGCACGGGCGACTCCCAGCGCACCGCCTCGTCGAACGCTACCCGCCCCAACTGCGGTCGCTCGCGCAGCCGTTGCCACTCATCGGGGTGCGTGGCGAAGGCGTACAGGGCAGCGGCCAGGCCGTGCACCGTTGTGTCGACGCCCGCCGTGAGCAGGGAGCGCACCACCAGAGGTGCCTGAACGGGGGTGATGTCACCGCGGTCGGCGGCCGCCCAGATGCGGGCGCCGAAGCCGTCCTCGCTCAGTGCCTCGCGGGCGCACTGGTCGTTCACCCAGGCCGAGAGACCGGCCATACGGTCAGCGTCGGCGCGCACGAGCTCGTTGCGCGGGCCGAAGGCGTTGAAGGCCATGTTGCCGTAGGGCAGCAGGTTCTCCCTGCCGTCGGGCCCCAGGCCGACGGCATCCGGGAAGACCCGAAGCGGGAAGGCCGTGGCCAGCGCCTCGAAGGCGTCGAACTCCGCTCCCTGGGTGGTCAGTACGGTGTCGACGAGGTCGTCGGCGACGCTCTGCCACGACTCGCGAAGCCGTCGCAGGGCGAGCGGGGAGAGGATCTCGCTCAGTACGCGGCGAGGGGCGTCGTGGTGGGGCGGGTCGGCTTCCAGGAGGAGGCTCGGCGGCCGCCAGGGCTTCTCGTGGCGGAAGTTGGCCAATCCGACACCGGCGCCGGACTGGAAGGTCTGCCAGTCGACGAGGGCCGTGTGCACCTCTTCGTAGCGGGCCAGGGCGTGCACGTCGTAGCGGGACAGGTGGACGACGGGGCCCGCGGCGCGCAGGTCCCGGTGCAACGGGGCGGGGTCGGCGAGATGTCCGGCGGCGAAGGGGTCGATGTCGGTGGTCGGCACCGGCGCGGGGGCGGCGGCTGTTGCGGACATGGCGGCTCCACGAATGCGATTCGGTCGGTCGGTCGGCCCGGGTGATGTTCAGAGGGCTCAGAGGTCTCAGAGGTCTCAGAGGTCTCAGAGGTCGAGGACGAGTCGGTCCGAGCGCGAGCGGGACACGCAGGGCAACAGGCAGTCACCCGCGGCGCGTTCGTGCTCGGCGAGGACCGCGTCCCGGTGGTCGGGCGTTCCCGTGAGGACCGGCACCAGGCAGGTGCCGCAGGTGCCCTGCTCGCAGGAGGACAGCACCTCAACTCCCGCACGGCGTACGGCATGCAGCACAGAGAGGTCCGGTGGGACGGTGATCGTGCGGCCGGTGCGGCGCAGTTCCACCTCGAAGGGGGTCTGGCGGACGGGCTCCGCTGGGGCGGCGGCGGCGAAGCGTTCGGTGCGCAGGCTGTACGTCGGCCAGGCGGCGCAGGCGGATTCGACGGCGGCCAGGAGCGGGGCGGGCCCACAGCAGTAGACCTTGGTGCCGGGTTCCGGCCGGCTCAGCCAGGAGTCCAGATCGAGCAGCCCGTACTCGTCCTCAGGGCACAGGTGCACGCGCTCGCCGTACGCGGTCGTGAGGTGGTCGCGGAACGCCATCGAGGCCCGAGTACGACCTCCGTACAGCAACTGCCAGTCGATACCCATCAGTTCGGCCTGGTGGACCATCGGCAGCAGCGGGGTGATGCCGATGCCGCCCGCGATGAAGAGATAGCGGTCCGCGGGTGCCAGCGGGAAGTGGTTGTGCGGACCGCCGACGCCGACCGGGTCGCCGGCCGCCAGGCGGTCGTGCACATACGCCGATCCCCCGCGCCCAGCGGTCTCGCGCAGCACGGCGACGCGGTAGGTGTACGGGTCCCAGCGGTCGCCGCACAGGGAGTACTGGCGGGTCGTCCCGTCCGCCAGCACCAGGTCGACATGGGCCCCGGGAGTCCAGTCCGGGAGCCGGGTGCCGTCCGGACGCGCCAGCGTGAGGGACACGACGCCGTCCGCGACGGTGTCCTTGGCGCGCACCCGCAGGGTCAGGGCTGGGGTGGGGGTCGGGGTGGCGCGGGCAATCTCAGGCAGCAGGTGGTGTGCGACCACGTCGTCGCCTCCCGTCTGTGGATTGCAGGCAGGATGCGCGCGGCGGCGGTCGCACCGCGACGGCCTTCTCATCCAGTGAGAGACGGATTTCGTGCCGCTTCCACCTGACCGTCGTACGTCCGTCACGCATCAGGTGTAACGGGTGCGGCGGCGGCCGCTTCGAGCGCGCGCGACACACCACGGGCGGCCGTACGGACGACGGGCACGACCGCCTGTGCGCTCTGGTCGTTGGGGACGATGACCGACAGCGCCGCCGCCACCGTGCCGTCGGCGCCGCGCACCGGGGCGGCAATGCCGAGGGCGTCTTCGTGGACGTAGCCGGGACAGTAGGCGTAGCCCTGCCGGCGCACCTCCGCCAGCACGGCCCGCAGCACGGCGGGGGTGGCCGGGGTGGCGTCGGTGTAGGCGGCGAGTTCGCCGTCGAGCACGCGGTCCTTGAGGGCGGCCGGCCCGTGGGCGAGCAGCACCAGGCCGCTGGAGGAGGCGTGCAGGGGGAGTCGTCCGGCGATGCGGGTGTAGTTGATGACCGAGCGCGGGGCCGAGAGGCGTTCGAGGAACAGCACCTCTTCGCTGTCCAGGACGGCGAGTTGGACGTGGTGGCCCACCACGTCGTGCACGCCCTCCATGAACGGCATCGCCGCGTCGCGCAGGGACAGTGTGGGCGAGGCGCGGACGACGAGTTCCCACAGCCGGACGCCGATCCGTACGCGACGGTCCTCGTCGCGGCTCAGGAATCCGTGCCCGACCAACTCGCCCACGAGGCGGGAGGCGGTGGCGACGTGCAGGCCGGTGCGGCGGGCGATCTCGGAGACGGTCAGCGCCGGTTCGTCCTGGCTGAAGGCCCCCAGGATGCGTGCGGCACGGGAGAGGACGGACTCGCGGTGGGGTGGCTTCATCGGGTGGCTCCTTCCGTCTCTCCGCTCACGTGGTCCCTTCCGGCTCTCCGTTCACGCGACTTCCAACTCCCCGTTCATTTCGTGCTGTTGAGCGGCGGCCCGTCCTGCGACCGGGGCAGCCCGGCCCCGACCCGCGCCGCTGTCTCCCGCAGCCAGATGTGGGCGGCGTCGTGGGTGTGCACGGGATGCCACCACAGCGCCTCTTGCAGGGAGACCGCCTCGTAGGGAGGTTCCATGACCCGGACCGGGGCGATCGGCGCGAGCAGCCGGGCGAGCCGGGCCTGGACGAGGGCGATGCGCCGGGTGCCGGCCACAAGGAGCGGTAGCAGTTGGAAGCTGTCGACGGAGACCTCGACGTGCGGCTCGACGCCGAGCATGCCGAGCTGGCGCACGGCCGGGGCGTCGTAGGTGCGCTGATAGGTGACCCAGGGCAGGTCCGCGAGGTCCTGCAGGGTGAGCCGGTCCCCGACATCCGGATGGTCGTCGGCGACGAGGAAGACCCACCGGTCGTCGTAGAGATCCGTGGCGGGGAAGTCATTGATGACACCGTGCGGCATGAGCAGTCCGTCGACGGTGCTGAGCAGCGTCGCCGTGTCCTCGACCACGGTGGTCGGGGTCTGCGTGAAGCGCAGCCGGATGCCGGGGGCCTCCTCGTGGAGGTGGCGGGCGAGGGCGGTGCCGAACACGGACACGGCGTAGTCGGAGGCGACGAGCGTGAACTCGCGGTTCTCCTGCGCGGGGTCGAAGGTGGCCTGGCTGGCGAAGAGGCGTTCCAGCACGTCGTAGGCGGTGGAGGTACGGTCGAGCAGCACCTGGCCGAGCGCGGTCAGCTCGTAGTGGCCGCCGACCCGGGCCAGCAGATCGTCGTCGAAGTGGCGGCGCAGCCGGGAGAGCGCGGCGCTCATCGCGGGCTGGCTCAGCCCGACGCGGTGTCCGGCGCGCGTGACGTTGCGCTCTTCCAGCAGGGCCCGCAGGGCGACGACGAGGTTGAGGTCCAGACGGGCCAGATTCACGGGCTTTCCCTTGCTGTACGGCGTCGGGCTCGGGGTCGGACGGTGCTGACCAGGGAGAATTTACCCAACGGATAGTCCGCATCCACAGAATCTATTTCCCTGATCACCGGTGGCGGGTCCAGATTAGTACCACCGCAATCAGGAGGACATGTTCGTGAAACCCGCTCCCGCATCCGCGCCGTTCGCCGGCCCCTTCGCGCTCGCCACGCTCTCGACTCCGGGCGGGCCGGAGTTCCCCGCCCTGGTCACCCCCGACGAGCGGGTCGTGGACCTGCGTATCGCCCTGGACGACGACCGGTTGACGACCCGTCGGCTGCTGGAGGACTGGGCCGCGGTGCTGCCGCGGCTGCGCTCCCTGGCCGACGACGGCGCCGTCGCGCGCACGCCGCTCGCGGACTTCTCGGTGCACGCGCCGGTCGAGCCGCGCCAGGTGTTCCAGTCCGGCGCCAACTACCGCCAGCACGTGATCGATCTGCACGTCGCGCACAAGGCGCCGGGCGACGACCGTCCGGAGGACGTGCGGCGCGCCGAGGCGGCGGAGATCATGGACCGGCGGGCCACGGAGGACCTGCCGTACGTCTTCATCGGGCTGCCGAGCGCGATCACCGGTCCTTACGACGACGTGGTGCTGCCCTCCTGGGCCGGGAAGCCGGACTGGGAGCTGGAGTTGGCGGCCGTGATCGGCAGGCCCGCCCACGGCGTCTCCGTCGAGGAGGCCCTGGAGTACGTCGCCGGATACACCATCGCCAACGACCTCACCGACCGCGCCACCGTCTTCCGCCGGGACATGCCTCAGATCGGCACCGACTGGCTGCGCAGCAAGAACGCACCCGGATTCACCCCGCTCGGCCCGTGGATCGTGCCCACCGAATCGGTCACGGACCCGGACGATCTGCAGCTCACCCTGAAGCTCAACGGCGAGACCATGCAGGACGAGTCCACCAAGGACATGATCTTCAACGTGGCACGCATGGTGGCCTACGCCTCACAGAGCGCCCAACTGCTGCCAGGAGACCTGGTGTTGACCGGCTCACCCGCCGGAAACGGCATGCACTGGGGTCGGCTGCTGCGCGACGGAGACGTCATGGACGGCTCCGTCACCGGGCTCGGCGCGCAGCGCACCCGGTGTGTGGCGGAGGTGACCACGTGAATCCCGAGCAGACGCCGGCGTCCTTGGACCGCACCGACCCGGAGGGTGCGGTGGCCCGCGCCGCCAAGTCGTACTCGAACTGGGGCCGTTGGGGCGAGGACGACCGGCTCGGCACGCTGAACTTCCTGGACGAGGCCAAGCGCCGCGAGGGTGCCGCACTCGTACGACGGGGCGCCAGCTTCTCGCTCGCCCAGAGCTTCGACATGAACGGCCCGCAGAAGGGCTGGCGGCGCCGCACCAACCCGGTGCACACCATGCTCGACACCGGCACCGACGCGGCCCTCGCCAACCAGGGCTTCCCGCACGGCATGGGCGGCGCCGACGACGTGATCGCCATGCCGCTGCAGTGCTCCACACAGTGGGACGGCCTGGGCCACATCTTCGACCACGGCAAGGCGTGGAACGGCCGCGCCGCCGAGAAGGTCGTCACCTCCGACGGCGACCTGGTCACCGGCATCGAGCACATGGCTCCGTACGTGGCCGGGCGCGGCGTCCTGCTCGACGTCGGCCGGGTCATCGGCACCGACGGCGAGCTGCCCGACGCCTTCGCCATCACCGAGGAACACCTCATCGCCACGGCCGAGGCCCACGGGGTGAGCGTCGGACGCGGCGACATCGTCGTCGTGCGCACCGGGCAGCTCGCCCGCGCCCGCCGCGAGGGCTGGAACGAGTACGCGGGCGGCCCGGCCCCCGGCCTGTCCTTCACCGCGGCCGGCTGGCTGCACCGCACCGAGATCGCCGCGATCGCCACCGACACCTGGGGCTTCGAGGTGCGGCCCAACGAGTTCGAGCACGCCTTCCAGCCGCTGCACCAGGTCGCCATCCCCAACATGGGCCTGCTGATCGGCGAGATGTGGGACCCGGACGCGCTCGCCGCGGACTGCGCGGCGGACGGCACCTACGAGTTCTGGCTCACCGCCGCTCCCCTGCCCATCACCGGCGCCGTCGGCTCCCCGGTCAACCCCGTAGCCGTCAAGTAGTCGACAAGTCGCCGTCGAGTAGCCGTCAAGTAGCCGTCAAGTAGCCGACGGAACACAGGAGTTATCCATGAGCAGTACCCCCAGCAGCCCCCGCTCGGTCCTCGTCGTCGGCGGCGGCGCGGCCGGCAACGCCGCGACGATCCTGCTGCGCCGCGCCGGGATCGCGGTCGACCTGATCGAGGCCAAGGACGACTGGAACGCCACCGCAGGATCCGGCATCACCCTCCAGGGCAACGCGCTGCGCGTGCTGCGCGAACTCGGTGTGTGGGAGCAGGTGGAGCGGTCCGGCTACGGCTTCGACGCGGTCGGCATCACCGCCCCCGACGGCACCGTTCTGCACGTCAGCGAGGACCTGCGCACCGGCGGTGACGAACTGCCCGCCACCGTCGGCATGCAGCGCCCGCAGCTCCAGCGGATCCTGATCGACGCGGTCCGCGCCAGCGGCGCCACCGTCCGGCTCGGCGTCCGGGCCGAGTCCCTCGACCAGGACGACACCGGTGTCTCCGTACGCTTCAGCGACGGCACCGACGGCCGCTACGACCTGGTGATCGCCGCCGACGGCCTGGGCTCCGCCACCCGTGCCGCGATCGGCATCACCGACCGGCCCGAGCCCACCGGCATGGCCATCTGGCGCGTCGCCACCCCGCGCCCGTCCGGCCTGACCCGCACCGACCTCGCGTACGGCGGCCCCGCCTACATCGCCGGATACTGCCCGACCAGCGAGTCCACGATCTACGCGTACGTCGTCGAGGCCAACCGCGACCGGGCCACCATCCCGACGGACTCCTACGCCGACGAGATGCGCTCGCTCGCGAAGCACTACGGCGGCCACTGGCCGGAGATCACCGCGCACATCACCGACCCGGCGCAGGTCAACTACACCTGGTTCGACCGGATGCTGGTCGAGGGGTCCTGGCACCGCGGCCGGGTCGTCCTGGTCGGCGACGCCGCGCACTGCTGCCCGCCCACCCTCGCCCAGGGTGCCGCCCTGTCGATGGAGGACACCTGGGTGCTCACGCAGATGCTGAGCGCCGTCGACACCTGGGACGACGCGCTGTTCCAGACGTACTACGAGCGGCGTATCGCACGTGTGCGCCCGATCGTGGAGGCGTCCGTGCAGATCGGCCAGTGGCAGCTCGACGGGGTCCGCGACGCAGATGTGCCCGGCCTGATGGGCCGCACGATGACGATGCTGCGGGAGCTGCCGTGACCACGCCCACTATTGACGTGCACGCCCACGTCCTGCTGCCCGAGATCGAGGCATTGGTCGACGGCCTGCCGGGCCACGCCGATGCGAAGGCCCTGGACGCCCGGCGCAACGGCCCCGACGCGCTCAAGGTCAGCGGCCGGATGATCGGCGAGCGGTTCGCCCGGCTCACCGATGTGTCCGCCCGGCTGGCCGCGATGGACGCGCAGGGCGTGGACGTCCAACTGGTCAGCCCGTCCCCGTCCCACTATCACTACTGGGCCGACGAGGCGGCCGCGGAGAAGGTGTACCGGCTCGCCAACGAGGCGACGGCCGCGCACTGTTCGGCCGCACCGGACCGACTGCGGGGCCTCGGCCTCGTACCGCTCCAGCATCCCGAACAGGCGGTGCGCGCGCTCGACCACGCCCTCGAACAGGGTCTGCTCGGCGTCGAGATCTCCAGCCACGCGCCGGGCCGCGAGCTGTCCGACCCGGCGTACGAACCGCTGTGGGCACGGGCCGAGGAGACGGGCGCGCTGGTCTTTCTGCACCCCTTCGGCTGCACGCTCGACGAGCGCCTCGACCAGTGGTACCTGTCCAACTCCGTTGGCCAGCCCACCGAGAACGCCGTCGCGCTCTCGCACCTGATCTTCTCCGGAGTCCTCGACCGCCATCCCGGCCTGCGGATCATCGCGGCGCACGGCGGCGGCTATCTGCCCACCCACATCGGCCGCGCCGACCACGCGTGGCGGGCGCGCGCCGACGCCCACGCGTGCGCGCAGGAACCGAGCACGTATCTGCGCCGCCTGTACTTCGACTCGCTCGTCCACGACCCGTACGTGCTGCGGGAGTTGGTGCGGGTCGCGGGCGCGGACCGCGTGCTGCTCGGCTCCGACTTCCCCTTCGACATGGGCAGCGAGGACCCCGTCGGCGCACTGCGCGCGGCGGATCTCGCCGACGCCGACTTTCACGCCGTACGCGGCGGCACCGCGACCGCCCTCCTCCGCCTCCGGAAGGACTGACCCATGAGCAACCGTCTGCTCACCCACCTGCGGCACGTCGACCTCGCCGTGCCGGACTACGACAAGCAGCTCGACTTCTACTCCGGCGTCTGGGGCCTGACCAAGGTCGCCGAGGACTCCGGCATCTCCTTCCTGGCCGCCGAGGGCTCCCCCGAGCAGTACGTGGTGCGCCTGCGCGAGGCTGACGAGAAGCGCCTGGACCTCGTCTCCTACGGGGCGGCCAGCCCGGCGGACGTGGACACGCTCGCCGAGCAACTCCTTGCCGGTGACGTGCAGTTGATCTCGCAGCCGGGCAAGGTCGACACCCCCGGTGGCGGCTACGGCTTCCGCTTCTTCGACGTCGACGGGCGCACCATCGAGGTCTCCGCCGACGTCGAGGTCCGGCAGCACCGCAAGATCGAGGAGAAGGAGGCCATCCCGGTCAAGCTCTCCCACGTCGTCCTCAACTCCCCGGATCTGAACAAGACCCGGGAGTGGTACGAGCGCCACCTCGGCTTCGCGCTCTCCGACACCCTGTCCTCGCCGCACATGGGCGAGGTCATGCACTTCATGCGGATCTCCAACCAGCACCACTCGATGGCGATCGCGCAGGGCCCGCACACCGCGCTGCACCACGTCTCCTTCGAGATGCGCGGCCTGGACGAGTACATGCGCGGTTCCGGCCGGGTGATGCGTGCCGGGTTCAAGAAGATCTGGGGCCCCGGTCGGCACATGGCGGGCGACAACACCTTCACGTACTTCCTCGACCCGCACGGCAACACCGTCGAATACACGACGGAGTTGGAGGAGCTCGACGAGGACACCTGGCACCCGCACGTCTACGACTTCTCGAAGCCCGAGGTCACCGACCAGTGGGGAACGGCGAACGCGATGAACGAGCTCGTCGCCAAGGAGTCGTTCAACGACCCCGACCGCGGCGTGTTCATCGCCCCGCCGGTCTGATCCCACCCGATTTCCGGGGGCGCGGCGGTGCCCTGTCCATGCCCTGACACACCCGCCGCGCCCCCCGGTTCCGTCGCCGCCCGCCAGGAGCTCGCATGCGATTCGCCACCTACTCCACGTATGAGCACGAACACGAACACGGACACCCCACCCGCGTCGCCGTCGTCACGGAGGACGACACCCTGTACCCGGTGCCCGGTGTCACCTCCCTCACCGACCTGATCCACTCCTCGGACGGCCTGCCGGGCCTCCTCGACGCCGGTACCGCCGCGCTTGCCGGACCGCCCGGCCCGCAGGTCTCCCAAGTGCGGCTGCTTCCGCCCCTCCAGCCTTCCTCCGTACGGGACTTCGTGGCCTTCGAGGAACATGTGGAGGGTGTGCGCAAGGCCGTGGACGGTGTCGCGGGCGTACCCGAGCAGTGGTACGCGGCGCCGACCTTCTACTTCACCAACCCGTACGCCGTCTACGGCCCCGGCGAGGACATCCCGATGCCGCCCGGCTCGACCGTCCTCGACTACGAACTCGAGGTCGCCGCCGTCATCGGCCGCGAGGGCCGCGACCTCACTCCCGAAGAGGCCCGCGAGCACATCATCGGCTACACGGTCTTCAACGACTGGTCGGCCCGCGACCTCCAGTCCGCCGAGATGAAGGTCGGCCTCGGCCCCTGCAAGGGCAAGGACACCGCGACCACGCTCGGCCCGTACCTGGTCACCGCCGACGAACTGGAGCCGTACCGCGACGCGGACGGTCTGCTGCGCCTGGCGCTGACGGCCGAGGTCAACGGCGAGACGATCGGCAAGGACCTGCTCTCCAACATGAGTTGGACCTTCGAGGAGATGGTCGCCTACGCCTCGCGCGGCACCGTCGTCCGCCCCGGTGACATTCTCGGCTCCGGCACCTGCGGCAACGGTGGCTGCCTCGCCGAACTGTGGGGCAGGCGCGGCGAACAGACTCCGCCGCCGCTGAAGCCCGGAGACACCGTCACCCTCACGGTCGAGGCCGTCGGCACCCTCTCCAACACCGTCGTCGAGGGCGCGACCCCGCTGCCGCTCCCGGCCGGCCGCCGCCGCACGCGGGAGCGTCCGTGACCACGAAGCGCCTGGCGGGCAGGGTCGTGGTCGTCACCGGCGCGGCCCGCGGCCAGGGCGCCGCCGAGGCCGCGGCCCTCACCCGCGAGGGCGCCCACGTCATCGCGACGGACGTGACCGAGGGACCCGGCATCCGCCCGCTCGACGTCACCAACGAGACGCAATGGGCCCAACTAGCCTCCGATCTACGGGAGTCGTACGGCCCCATCCACGGCCTGGTCAACAACGCGGGCATCACCTGGCGCGCCCGCCTCGACGAGGTGCGCGCCGAGGACTTCGCCCGCGTGCACGCCGTGAACGTCACCGGACCGCTCCTCGGCATCCAGCACCTCACCCCGCTGATGCCCGCCGGCGCCTCGATCGTCAACGTCGGCTCGTCCGCCGCGCTCACCGCCCACTACCCGGTCGCGTACACGTCCAGCAAGTGGGCGCTGCGCGGCCTGTCGAAGACGGCGGCACTCGAACTCGGCCCGCGCGGCATCCGCGTCAACACGATCCATCCGGGCTTCATCGAGACGGAGATGACGGCGTCGGCCGCCCCCGCCTTCCGCGAGGCCAACCTGCGCGAGACCCCGCTGGGCCGCACCGGCACGGTCGACGAGATCACCCCGCTCGTCACGTTCCTGCTGTCGGACGAGTCGTCGTTCATCACCGGCGCCGAGATCCCGGTCGACGGTGGATACACGGCCCACGGCGCCGCCAAGTCGATCTCCGACGCTCTGCGCCCGGGGACCCCGGCCGCTCACACCGCCGCACCGGCGCGGCTGTCGGAGGCCTCGGACAGCCCCTGACCGTCGTCGTCCAGCGCCCGGCGGAAGGGCAGCGGGCTGTGCAGCGCCTGCTCGATGCGCTCCAGGCTGCGGCCCTTCGTCTCCGGGACCTTCAGCGCGACGAAGACGATGCAGGCCACGTTCATCAGCGCGTAGAACAGGAATGTGCCGGAGCGGCCGACGGTGTTGATGGCCGTCAGCGCGGTCATGGCGATGAGGAGGTCGAAGCCCCATACGGACAGCGTAGCCAGGCTGGTGGCCGGGCCGCGCACGCCCAGCGGCAGGATCTCCGGGCCGATGAGCCAGACGACGGCCTGCATGCCCACCCCGTTGAACAGGATGTACGCGAACAGGGAAATGATCACGGTCCAGCGCTGGGCCGTCGATCCGGAGGAGGTCGCGAAGGCCGCCGCGAGCACCACCATGGCGAGCGCCGAGCCCGGCAGGAACCACAGCATCGTGCGGCGCCGTCCGGCCTTGTCGACCGCGATGGCACCGACGATGCCCGCCACGACGAGCATCGCGCCGATGCCGATGCCGGTGAGCAGCGCCACCGAGTCGCCGAAGCCTGCGTCGTCGAGGATGGTCGGGGCGTAGTAGACGATGGCGTTGATCCCGGTGAGCTGGGAGAAGGCCGCGATGCCGAGGGCGATCAGGAGGGCCGGGCGCAGCCACCGCTGCCGCAGCTGTCGCCAACTACCGCCGCCCGCAGGGGTGTTGTTCGACACCGCGGCGATCTCGGCCGCTTCCGCGGCCGCGTCCGCGCCTGCGGGCCGCAGTCGTCGCAGGGTGCGCTCCGCGTCGTCGGTCCTGCCCTGCTCGATGAGCCAGCGCGGGCTCTCCGGCAGCGGCAGCATGCCGAGGGCCAGTGCCAGTGCGGGGATGACGGCGAGGGCGAACATGACCCGCCAGCCGCCACTGCCCGACAGGGCCCAGCCGCACAGGTACGCGATGAGCTGTCCGATGGCGACCATCAGCTGGAACAGCACCATGAGCCGGCCGCGTACGGCCGCGGGCGCCAGTTCGGCGATGTAGACGGGCACCATGTTGGACGCGCCGCCCACCGCGAGCCCGAGCACGAAGCGCGCGGCGATCAGCGTCGACACATCGGGGGCGAGCGCGGCGGCGACCGCGCCGGCGGCGAAGATCACCGCGACCGTCGCCACCACCTTGCGCCGGCCGTGCCGTACCGCCGCGCGCCCCGAGATCAGGGCGCCGACCATCGCGCCGAGCAGGATGACGCTGACGACGATCTCCTGCTCGCGGGAGGAGAGGTCGAGGTCCTCCCGCAGGTGCAGCAGGGCGCCGGAGATGATGCCGGTGTCGTACCCGAAGAGCAGACCGCCAAGCGCCGAGACGGCGGCGACGGCGTAGACCAGCACCGGGGTGCGTCCGCCGCCTGCGGGGCCGTGCGCCTCCGTGGCCGGCTCAGGCATCGCCCATGACCAGACCCTCGATGGTGTGCTTCTGGGTGACGGGCGTCAGCTCGTCGACGACCGGGCAGTCCAGGTGGCGGCGCACCCGCTCGGGCAGCGACTCCCAGAACGTGCGGGTGACGGCGGTGTCGTGCCGGTCGCCGTTGTTCGACTCTGGGCCGTCGAGGCCGAGGATCAGCACGGGCCGCGACTTGGACGACTCGTTCTTGGTGCCGCGGTGGATGGTCAGCGCGGTGCGGGCCGAGATGTCGCCGCGCTGCGGGTACTTGCGCACCGCGCGCTCCTCGTAGCGGCCGAAGCGCTCGCGGGGCGGGAACATCCCGTGCTCGAAGTCGGGTTCGTCGTCCCACTGGGTGCCGGGCGCGATCTCGAAGGGGCCCATGTCCTCGGCGGTGTCGACGGCGGTGACGTTGAAGGCGAGCGACGTCAGCCGGCGTTCGTTCCGCGTCTCGTCGGGGATGGGGAAGTCGCGGTGCCAGGGCTGGTTCACGGCGCCCTCGAGCGGTACGTCGAAGCCGAGTTCGACGATGCGGTAGTCCGGGCCGAGGACCGCGGTGGCCACCGACCGCACCCACGGGTGGTCGACGAGGTCGACGAAGCCGCGCAGCTGCTCGGGGTGGATCTCCACGTAGTAGCGGTTCGGACCGCGGCCCACGGCGCCGCCCGGCCGGGAGCGCGCCTCTTCGTACGCGGCCTCGATGTCCTCGCGCATCCGGTCGGCCCACTCCGTGGCGAAGGCGCCCTTCCGCGCCGTGATGCCGTCCCCGTACAGGTTCGCCACGTCCCGCGTCACATCGACGTCCTGATCGGCGGGGCTGACGCCGGGGAATGCGGACACAGTCATCCTTGCCTCCTTGCAAGCGGAAGTTCCGCCACTAGATTGCATCGATGAATGCAACGTTGCAATACCCTCAGGGCAGCGGTTTTCCGGGGGCGCCGCGTGAAAGGATGACCGGGTGAGCAGTCGTCTGAAGGATGTGGCCGCCCGGGCGGGCGTCTCCACGCGCACCGTGTCCAATGTGGTCAGTGGGTCCGCCTCGGTGGCGGCGGAGACCCGACGGCGCGTCCAGGAGGTGATCGACGAGCTCGGCTACCGGCCCAACCTCGCCGCGCGCAGCCTGCGCGCGGGCCGCACCGGGATCATCGGCCTGGCCATCCCCGAGCTGCACTCGCCCTACTTCGGCGAGTTGGCCGGACTCCTGGTCGACGAGGCCCAGCGCCGTTCCTGGACCGTGGTCATAGACCAGACCCGGGGCGACGCCGACGCCGAACGCCGACTGCTCACCCAGGGCGGCGGGCGCGCCGTCGACGGGCTCATCATCAGCCCCTGGGCGCTCGACCCGGCCGAACTCGCCGCCACCGCACCGACCGTGCCGCTCGTCCTGCTCGGCGAGCGCAGCCCGCGGGGCGCGGCCGACCGCGTCGCCGTCGACAACGTCACCGCCGCCGACGAGGCCACCAGCCATCTGATCGGCCTCGGCCGGCGCCGCATCGCCGCCATCGGCCTGCAGCCGCACCTGCACAACGGCACCGCCCTGCTGCGCACCGAGGGCCACGGCCGGGCCCTGGAGCGGGCCGGACTCCCCCAACTCCCGGACGCCCAGCGCCCCGTGGCCGCGCTGCACCGGGCGGACGGCGCCCGCGCCATGGCCGAACTGCTCGACGGACCGGCCGTCCCCGACGCCGTGTTCGCCTTCAGTGACGAACTCGCCCTGGGCGCCCTCCATGTGGCGCACGAACGGGGCCTGCGCGTGCCCGAGGACATCGCGATCGTCGGATTCGACGACATCGAGGACGGCCGTTACAGCCATCCGCCACTGACCACCATCGCGCCGGACAAACAGCAGATCGCCGAGCGGTCCCTGCAGTGTCTGGCGGACCGGATCTACAGCCCCAGCAACGACGTCCCTCCGCAGGAACTGATCGTGCCGCACCGGCTGTTGAGGCGCGGCACGGCCTGAGCCGACCGATCGGCCGTCCATCCCCTCTTGCCTGTTCTATGTCATACACCTTAAGTTACTGACAGGTAGCCCAGGCAGCTCACCGCTCGGCGGTGGGGCGCCTCGTCGTCAGAGGTGGGGTGGACAGGTGAGCCCGCGCAAGAGTGACAGTCGTGACCGGATGGTCCTCAGCGCCGCCGCGCTGCTGCGCGAGTACGGGGCGAGCGCGACCAGCGTCGACCGGGTACTCGCTCACAGCGGGGCGCCGCGCGGCTCGGTGTACTACCACTTCCCCGGCGGGCGGGCGCAGCTCATCGACGAGGCGGTGGCCCTGGCCGGGGACTTCATCGCCGGACTGATCGACGCGGCGATGCAGGCCGACGATCCCGTGGAGGCCGTCGACGCGTTCTTCGTGCTGTGGCGCGAGCGGCTCGTCGAGAGCGGCTTCCGGGCCGGCTGCCCAATCGTGGCGGTGGCCGTCGAGACCAATGACGACGCGCCCCAGCTCGCCCGTTCCGCCGCCGCCGTCTTCGCCCGCTGGCAGGAGGCTCTCGCGGGGCTCTTCGTCCGGCACGGCCTGACCGAGGAACGCAGCCGCAGGCTGGGCGCCTTCACCCTCGCCGCGGTCGAGGGCGCGGTCATCATGTGCCGGGCCGAGCAGAGCACCGCCCCGATCGAGGCGGCCGCCGCCGAGATCCACGATCTCCTCCTGTACGCCCTGCGCGAGCGGCCCGACACCTGATCCGGCCCGTCGCCACCTCGTACACCTCGCATCCCGTGCACACCTCGAAGGAGTCGCCATGACCGCCACGCCCGTCACGCCCGTCACGCCCTCGCTCGACCGTCACGACAGTGTCTTCGTCCTCGACCTCGGCGACGGCGAGAACCGCTTCCACCCCGACTGGCTCACCGCCGTCGGCGCCGCGCTCGACGAGGCGGAGAAGGCGGAGGGCCCGCGCGCGCTGGTCACCGCCGCCACCGGCAAGTTCTACTCCAACGGGCTCGACCTGGAATGGGTGTTGGCGCACGCCGACCAGCACGAGAACTACGTCGTCACCGTCCACGAGCTGTTCGCGCGGATGCTGTCACTGCCGGTCATCACCGTGGCCGCGCTGCAGGGACACACCTTCGCCGCCGGCGCCATGTTCTCCCTCGCACACGACTTCCGCGTGATGCGGGCCGACCGCGGGTTCTGGTGTCTGCCCGAGGCGGACATCAACATCCCCTTCACGCCCGGCATGGCCGCCCTGATCCAGTCCCGCCTCGCCCCGCGGACCGCGCACGAGGCCATGCTCACCGCCCACCGCTACGGCGGCACCGACGCCGCGGCCGCCGGCATCGTCGACCAGGCGGTCCCCGAGGACGCCGTGCGCTCCACCGCGATCGAACTCGCCCAGGCACAGGTGACCAAGGCCGGCGACACCCTCGGCACCATCAAGGCCCGCATGTACGCCCCGGCCCTGGCCACCCTGCGCGACACCACCAACCCGCTCGGCTGACCACGACCGCACCCCGGGGCAGGGGCGCCACCCGCACCACGCTTCACGCACCGCACAAGGAGAACGACCACCGTGACGACCACCGACCCCACTGCCATGACCGGCCTGGAACTGATGCGCTGGGTGCAGACCGAACGCCCCACCGACATCCCCTCCATCGGCCGTCTGCTCGGCATGAACTTCGACGAGGTCGAGCACGGCCGCATCGTCGTCTCCCTCGACACCCGCCCCGACTTCGCCAACCCCCTCGGCACCGTCCACGGCGGCATCGCCGCCACCCTCCTCGACTCCGCCATGGGCTGCGCCGTCCACACCACGCTCCCCGCGGGCACCGGCTACACCACGCTCGAACTCAAGGTGAACTACATCCGCGCCGCCCGCACCGACGGCCAGACCCTCACCGCCGAAGGCAAGGTCATCCACGCCGGCCGCCGCACCGCCACCGCGGAGGGCAAGGTCCTGGACGAGCAGGGCAAGCTGATCGCCCACGCCACGACCACCTGCATGATTCTCTAGTAGGACTCCGTTAGGTCTTCCGATAAGTGCTGATCAAGAGCATGTTGGATGAGTGGACGCACATGAAGTGAACCGTGTCCGGGCGGGGTTGGCACTGTACGTGGCGGATGTGTTCGCCTCGGTGCCGCGCAGGGACCAGCGGGCCAAGGGCGACTGCTACCTGCGGGGCCTGATGCTGGACGGCCGCCGCAAGTCGATCCAGGCGATGGCCGCGCGGCTGCCGGACGGCAACGAGCAGAACCTGCAGCAGTTCGTGAACCAGTCGACGTGGGACCCGGTGCCGGTGCAGCGGCGGGTCTGCGAGCGCATGCTGCCGCTCATCCGGCCGACTGCCTGGGTGATCGACGATGTGTCGCTGCCCAAGGACGGCCGGATGTCGGTCGCCGTGGCCCGCCAGTACTGTGGGGCGCTGGGCAAGCGCGCGAACTGCCAGGTCGTGGTGAGCGTGCACGCCGCCACCGACGCCGCCTCGTGCCCGCTGCAGTGGCGGCTGTTCCTGCCCCCGGAGTGGGCGGCGGACGCCGACCGCCGTGCCAAAACACTGATCCCGCCCGAGGTCACGCACCGGGAGAAGTGGCGCCTGGCCCTGGACATGCTCGACACGCTGGCCGGCTGGGGAATGACCCCACCGGTGGTGGTGGCAGACGCCGCCTACGGCACCAACGGGCACTTCAGGGCCGCGCTGGCCGACCGCGGCCTGGACTACATGCTCGCCGTCCGCACCGATGTGACGGCCCATCCGTTCGACGCCGAACCCGAGGCCCCGGCCCGCGAGGGCGCGGTCGGCTGCTGGCCACAACCCCGCTACCGGCAGCCCGCCCCCTCGGTGGCGGCCCTGGCCAAGGAACTCGGACCGGACGCCTTCACCACCCTCACCTGGCGCCAGGGCTCCCGCGGTCGGCTGCAGTCCCGGTTTGCCGCGCTGCGGGTCCGGCCGGCCGGCAAGGCCGTCGAGCGGCCGATAAAGCGGGCCGCCTCGGACCAACAGGGCTGGTGGGACGGGATCCTGCCCGACTGCTGGCTGCTGATCGAATGGCCCGACGGCGCCGAGGCACCCACCGACTACTGGCTCTCCAGCCTGCCGGCCAACACCCCGATCGACGAGCTGGTCCGCCTGGCCAAGGTCCGCTGGCGCATCGAGCACGACTACCGCGAACTCAAACACGGCCTGGGACTCGACCACTTCGAAGGCCGTTCCTGGCCCGGCTGGCACCATCACGTCACCCTCGTGAGTGCCGCCCATGCCTTCCTCACCGAACAGCGCCTGGCCCCAAAAGTCCCCGCACCGGACTCACCCTCTATCAGGTCCTCGACACCCTCCAGAACATCCTGAGGTGCTGGACCGGCGCCTGCACCACCTGCCAACAGCCCCTGCCCGCCAGGACACATCACACCTCGAGATCGAGACAGACCTAACGGAGTCCTACTAGTGCTCTGACCGGAAACGATCACCGGGGTGGGTGTGTCCATTCAGGCTGTGAGTGGGCGTCCGCCCCAACGGATTCCCTTCTCGCTGCGGATGCGGGCGCGTTCGCGTCGTTGGGCGGCCAGGATGTCGGGGTGTCGGGCGTTCTGGTTTCGCCAGCGCAGGTAGCGGTGCAACTCCCGCGTCTGGACGTGGTGATTGGGGTGGTTGGAGTTGGCGAGGGTGAACTGCCGCAGCGGTCCGAAATGGGCCTCGATCGGGTTTGCCCAGGACGCGTTCGTCGGCGTGAAGCACAGCTCGACCTTGTTCCGGGCCGCCCAGCGCAGGATGCCCGCGTTCTTGTGGGCGGACAGGTTGTCCAGGATCACGTAGATCGGGGCGCCGTCGGGAAGAGCTGCCCGGATACTCCTGAGTGCAGCCCAGGTCGGGGCGATGCCCTTGCGGCGCCGGTTGACGCCCCACAGGGTGTCGTCGCCGACCGAGTAACAGCCGTGGAAGTACGTGACCCCGTGGGTGCGGTGGAAGGTCGCCGGCAGCCGGTCGGGCTTGCCCTGCTTCGCCCAGCAGGACCCGCCGGTGGGGCGGATGCCGAGCGGGCCGAACTCGTCGAAGGCGAAGGTGCGATCGGGGCGCTCGGTGAGCGCGTACTCGATCCGGTCCAGCTTGGCATCGAAGTCCGGGTCGCTGGACTCCTTCCAGGTCTTGGTCCGCTGGAACGTCACACCGCGACGCTGGAGCAGACAGCGCAGGGCCTCACGGCCGATACGTATCGGACGGGCGACGTTGCGCCGCAGATGGTCGGCGAGCTTCCGGATCGACCAGCGGGTGAAGGGCTTGCCGAGCTTGGTGGGGCGGGTGGTGGCCGTCTCGATGACGAACTCCTCGTCGTCATCGCTGAGCAGGCGGGGACGGCCTCCCGCCCACCGAGGGTCCACGCAGGCCAGCCCGATCGCATTGAATCGGTGGATCACATCCCGGACAGTATTCTCGTCCGCCTGCACCAGATTCGCGATCACCGGCACGGTGTTGCCGCCGGCCGAGGCCAACAGCATCATCGCCCTGCGGAAGCGCACCGTGCTGGTACTGCCCCGCCGCACGATCCGCTGCAGCCTCTGCCCCTCCTGCTCAGTCAGCCGACGAACCCTGACCGGCTCTGCCATCGCTTCTCCCTGCGCAGAACGGACGCTTAGTCGCATCCAACCGAGGCGAGGGCAGCCGACGCCAACCTCATGATCACGTCCCGTGCAAGGCCCCATGACGCTGGGTAGTTGGGGTTCAGTCCATCCACTCATGGGCGAGCACGGCATAGACGTATTCGCTGCCCCAACGATCTCCGTCGAGGTCGTTGTCGACCAGATGCGCCTCGCGACGCATGCCGAGACGCTCACACACGCGCACTGATGCGGTGTTGAGGACGTCGAGGCGTGCGAAGATCCGGTGGACTCCCAACTGCTCGAAGGCGAGCGAGGCCAGGGCCCGCGCGGCTTCCGTGGCATATCCCCGCCCGGCGCACCGCGGGTTGAAGACCCAACCGATCTCGGCCTGCCGGGCGTGCGCGCTTGTGAGGGTGAGGACCACCTCGCCGATGACACCTGGCTCGTCCGGCCGGCCCACGGCCAGCAGAAGCACATCACCGTCAGCCTGCCAGGCAGTCCCACCGGCCCGCGCGGCGATGGCCTCGGCACAGCCCTCGCGGGTGAGCGGCTGTCGGTAGAGGTAGCGCGCCACTTCCGGCAGGCCCTGGTACGCATACCGGTTATCCACGTCGCCCAAGGCAAACGGCCGCAGGACCAGCCGTTCGGTAGTGATCGGCACCAGGCCGTGCTGCGAGGCAATGGTCATCGAATTTCTCCCCGTGTCTTGCCAGTGAGCTGCCGGACAGGCTATTCGATCACCACATATCAATCCTGACCGGCATGACCACCCCACCCCGGTGATCGTTTCCGTTCAGAGCACTAGCCGTCGGCGACGGTTCTCAACTCTCTTGGTCCGCAACCCAGTTGCCGTGGAACCCCACCGGCACCCGCACCGGCAGATGCACCCGCGCGACGGGCCCGCCGCTCAGATCCTGGGCGGCGAGGACCACCAGGTCCGTGGCGCCACGCTCGGGGTCGAAGACGTACGACAGGATCCACCCGTCGTCCTCGGCGTCACTGTCCGCCGACGGCACGAACACGCCCTCGCCGACGTCCCCGCCCGCATGGAAGCGATGCACCTCGCTGCCGCCGCGCTCCAGGTCGAACTTGACGAGTCCGACGCCGACTTGGGCGAGCTCGGGCGCCGGCGAGGTGGGCGACAGCAGGTGGACGCGGGCCCGCTCGGCCGCATACCCGTCGACGGGTTCGAGGACCCCGTAGCCGTACCGGTGCGCACCGGTCTCGCGCCGCGGGTCGACCCGCGGGAACTCCACGGCCCGCTCGTCGATGCCGTCCTCGCGCACGGTCCCGGCGGCGAGATCGACCGTCCACCGCACGAGTCGCGGCGGCGTCTCGTCCGGCCCGCGGCTGTCCCGCCCCGCGAACAGCCGGTCGTAGCGCACCAGATGGACATTGATGAGCCCGTCCCCGTCCTCGTACGCGTTCATGGGGTGGAAGACGAAGCACGGCTCGACCTCCAGCCAGCGCACGTCCTCGGCGCGCCCCTCGCGCGGCAGCACGCCGAGCCGCGGCTTGCGCTCCGGGTCCCAGATGTAGGGCAGGGACGAGGGTGACGTGGCGACGTCCGGGTTGAAGACGACGGGCAGGTCGTACAGCAGCACGTACGAGGCGGTGAGCGAGAAGTCGTGCATCATCGGCCGCCCGTCGACGGGGATGTCGACCCTGCGCCGCACCCGCCCGTCGGTCCCGACGACCAGGTACTGCACATACGGATACGCCCAGCAGTACGCCACCGCGTGCAGCTCACCGCTGACCGGGTCGAGGGTGGTGTGCGCGGCGAGCCCGCCCGGCAGCGTGCCCTGGAAGTCGTACGGGCCAAGGGTGTTGAGGTCGCCGTCCAGCTCGTACGGCAGCGCTCCGCCCTCGACGGTGGCGAGGTAGCGGCCGGCGAAGTTCAGGATGTGCGTGTTGGGCGCGAGGTCCATGTCGAGGTGGCGCGGGCCGTGCAGCGGCTTGTCCCCGAGCGTCGCGGCCATGGCGTCGTTGCGCACCCACCGGTTCCGGTACCACTCGGCCCGCCCGCCGCGCAGCCGTACCCCGTGCACCATGCCGGGCCCGGTGAACCAGTGGTACGCCGCCGGGTCGTCGACGTTCAGCGGATTCGGCCCGTTGCGCAGATACCTCCCGTCGAGCCCGTCGGGTATCCGCCCGCTCACCGGCAGGTCGTAGGCGGTGACCTCCTCGCGCACGGGCGCGAACAGCCCTTGCAGATACGGATTTCCCTGATCGGCCATGACGGCCTCCTCGACGGGTCCGGCAGGGGGTGGCGCAGGACTCCACCCTCTACCGAAAACGGGCCCGGGTCGACCCCCGATCGAGGCGGGCCGTTCCCGATCCGGTCCGCTGAGCGGGCCAGAAGTGTCGCGCGGCCGCCGTGCGTTACGGAGCATGGCCTCGCCCATCGCTCCGGCCCCCTGGGAGGTTGTTCCGTGCATTCCTTTGCCCGAAGAGGACTTGCAGGCTTGGCGAGCCTGTTCGTGCTGCTCACGCTTATATCCGCCGTTCCCGCCTCCGCAGCCTCTCGCTCCTTGACGGTCCCCACCGACAAGGGCCGGGTCGCGGGAGCCACGAAGGACGGGGTCGACCGGTTCCTCGGCATCCCGTACGCGGCTCCGCCCGTCGGCTCCAAGCGCTGGCAGCCGCCGGCGCCCGCGTCCTCGTGGAAGGGGACGCGTTCGGCGACGGCCCCCGGCCCGCGCTGCATGCAGTTCGGCGGCGACGCCGGCCGTGGGATGAGCGAGGACTGCCTGTCGCTCAACGTCTACACCCCCTCGAAGCGCACGGACCATCCGCTGCCGGTGATGTTCTGGATCCACGGCGGCGGATTCTCCGGCGGGTCGGGAGGCGACGAGGACGGCTCACAGATCGCCGAGGCCAACAACGTCGTGGTCGTCACCGTCAACTACCGCCTCGGCGCGTTCGGTTGGCTCGATCTGCCGGGCCTGAGCAAGCACGGTGGCGGCAACTACGGTCTGCTCGATCAGGAGGCTGCGCTGCGTTGGACGCAGCGCAACGTCGGCGCCTTCGGCGGCGACGCGAGCCGGGTGACCATCGGCGGCCAGTCGGCCGGCGGTCATTCCGTCTGCGCGCTCCTTGCCTCACCGCCGGCCCGCGGCCTGTTCTCCGGCGCGATCATCCAGAGCGGCGGTTGCCCCAGCCTCACGGCCCAGCAGGCCGTCGCGCGAGGGAAGAAGTACGAGACGGCGGCTGGCTGCGCGAACGCCGCGGACAGCGCGTCCTGCCTGCGGTCCAAGTCGGCCGATCAACTGCTGGCCTCTGGACGGGAGTTCGCCGGAGGCGTACTGAGCGGACCGCTGCCCGTTTCCGGCGGCCCCGAACTGCCGATTCCGCCGGGCGAGGCCGTCCGCACGGGCAAGGCCGCGAACGTCCCCCTGCTCATCGGTCACACGCGCGACGAAGTGCGTTCCTGGGCGCTGCCGTTCGCGAAGGCGACGAAGGAGCAGTACGAGAAGGCGGTCCGCATCGAGTTCGGTGGCCAGGCCGACGCCGTCCTCGCCCACTACCCGTTCAGCGCTTACGGCGACTCGTACACCGGGACGTACGCCTTCGCTGATCTGTGGGACGACAGCAGCTCGTTCTACGGGCTCGGAGGCTGCCAGTACCACGACCTCGCGGGTCAGGCCGCGAGCCGTCAACCGCGCACGTACTTCTACGAGTTCGACGACCCGCACCCGCCCGTCAAGGGCGGTCTGCCAGCCGGCTTCGACCCGGGTGCCTCGCACGGCGCCGAGATGCCGTACCTGATGCCCGAGGCGGCCTCGAAGCAGCTGTCACCCGGGCAGCAGCAGCTGTCCGACGAGATGGTGCGCTACTGGGGCTCGTTCGTGAAGCACGGGAACCCCGCGGCTCCGGGACAGGCCGCCTGGCCTTCGTACCGGGCCGGGAAGTACATGTCGCTGCTGCCGGGTGGTGAGAGCAAGGCCCTCACGTCCGGGGCGTACGCGACCCAGCACCAGTGCTCCTTCTGGAACTCCATCGACCACGACTGGCTCCCGGTCGATCCGGGCCAACTCGCCGCACAGGCAGGCGTTTCGCAGTCCTGACCCCGCATACGCAACGGGCCCCCTCCGATCGGAGGGGGCCCGTTCCCGTACGCCAGGTCCTACTTCCCGGAGCCCTCCAGGTCGAGCACGATCTTCCCGACCGCCGCACCCGTGCGCAGTCGCTCCACCGCCTCGCCGAGCGCGTCGATCCCGTACCGCTCGTACGGCAGCGACAGCGCGCCCGACGACAGGTCGGGAAGGAGGCGCAGCACCTCGGGGGCGACCTCCGCGCCGCGCGAGATCATGTTGACGGGCAGCAGGGACACGTCCGCGAGGAAGAAGTCCGCGAGGTCCAGCTTCAGCTCGCGGCCGGCCGTATAGCCGAGGAGTGCGGCCCGGCCGCGTCCGCGGACCATGGTGAGGGCGTTCCGCAGGATCTCGCCGCCGACCGTGTCGATCAGCACGTCGACCTTGCCTCCGATCGCTTCCTCGGAGAGGTCCGAGGCGAGCAGTGCCTTGGCCACCCCGGGCACGTGCGGGAGCTTCGCCGGACGGCCGACCGCACCGATCACCTCGGCGCCGGCGCGCGCAGCGAGCTGCACGGCCATGGCACCGACCGCACCGGACGCACCGGTGACCAGCACCCGCTCCCCCGGCCGCACCTGCGCGATGGCGTGGACGGTCGCCCAGGCGGTGCCGACAGGCGAGAAGTAGATGCAGGCGAGGGCGGGGTCGGTGCCCTCGGGCATCGGCTCCAGGGCGGCGTCCGGCACGAGCGCGTGCTCCGTCCAGGCGCCGTCGCGGCTCAGGCCGAGCCCTTCCCCTCGCAGCCGGACCAGCGCGCCCTCGGGGTGCGTGTCCGAGGCGACGACGTGGCCGCTGCCCTGGGTGCCGGGGATGAACGGCAGCTCGGGCAGGATGCCGAACTGTCCGTCGAGGATGTTCATGTCGAGGTGGGCGACGGTGGCCGCCGCCATCCGTACGAGGGTGTGTCCGGGGCGCGGCTCGGGCACGGTCCGCTCCGTGAGGCGCGGCAGGGTGCCGAACTCCTCCAGGAGCAGGGCTCGGGATGTCGTTGCGGTGGTGCTCACGTGCTGTGTTCTCCGTTCATGTCCCCGTTGGTGTCTCCGTTGGTGACCGCGTCCCGCCCCGTTCTCCCACTCACACCCTAGCCCCGTACTTGTGCAGTACACGCACCGCGATCACGCGCAGCACCCGGTCGTAGACGAGACCCAACACACCAAGGGTGATGATGCCGACGAAGACCCAGTCGATCCGGCCGTAGTTCCGGGACGTCCAGATCAGGGAGCCGAGGCCCACCTGGGAGGCGACGATCTCGGCGGAGACGATCGTGAGGAAGCTGTTGCCCATGGCCAGGCGGGCGCCCGTGAGGATGTACGGGACGGTGGACGGCAGCACGATCCGCTGGAGGATCTGCCTGCGGCTCGCGCCGAGGCTGGCCGCCGCCCGCAGTTTGTTCTCGTTGACGGCCATGACGCCCGCGCTGGTGTTGAGGGTGACGATGAAGACGGCCGTGTAGAAGATCAGGACGATCTTCGAGGACTCGCCGATGCCCAGCCACGCCACCGCCAGGGTCACGAAGGCGACCGGTGGGATGAAGCGGAAGAACTCGATGTAGGGCTCCAGGAGCTGGCGGAGGATCCTGATCTGTCCGATCAGCAGGCCGATCGGGGCGCCCACCAGGACGCCGAGGCCCCAGCCGATCAGGATGCGGCGGCTGGAGGCGATGACCGAGTTGCCGAGCGTGCCGTCGGACGCCAGCTCGCCCGCGGCCGACAGGGTCTGGCTCGGCGAGGCGACCAGCGAGGGGCCGTACTTCATCGCGACGAGCTGCCAGACCCCCAGGCCGACGACGACGGCGAGGACGTACAGGCCGAAGGTGCGCAGTCCTTGTCCGCCCGCCCGGCTGGTGCGGCGCGGGCGGGTACGTGTCGGGGCCGCGGCCTCCGTCGTGGTGATCGTCATGCGCCCTTCGCCTCTCCGTCGAGCTGGTCGTCGAGCCCTTGGTCGCGCATGGCCTTGCGGACCTCTTCTCCGATGTCGTCGCGCAGCTTGTGGCGCAGGCGTACGGCGGCGGGGTCGGACTCGTCGCGGGGGCGCGGCAGGTCGACCGTGTACAGGGACTTGATCGAGGCCGCCGGGCCCGCCGTCATCACGGCGATGCGGTCGGCGAGCAGGATCGCCTCGTCGATGTCGTGCGTGACGAAGACGACGGTGCAGCCGGACGCCCGCCAGATGCGGGCCGTCTCCTGTTGCAGCACCTGCCGGGTCTGCGCGTCGAGCGCGCCGAAGGGTTCGTCCATGAGGACGACGCCGGGTTCGTTGGCGAGGACCCGCGCGATCTGGACGCGCTGGCGCATGCCGCCGCTGAGCTGGCCGGGGTAGCGGTCCGCGCAGTGGCGCAGCCCGACGAGGCCGAGGTACTCGTCGGCGATCTTGTCCTGTTCGGCTCGGGAACGGCCGCGCATGCGGGGCCCGAAGGTGACGTTCTGCTTCACCGTCAGCCAGTCGAAGAGGGCCTCGCTGCTCTGGAACACCATGCCCAGTTCGGGGTCCGGGCCGCCGATGGGAGCGCCGTCGGCGGTCAGTGTGCCCTCGCTGACCTGGATGAATCCGGCCATCGCCGACAGCAGCGTGGACTTTCCGCAGCCGCTCGGGCCGAGCAGGCAGAGGAATTCACCGGCCGGGATGTCGAGGTCGATGTCCTGGACGGCCTGGAAGTCGCCGAAGGAGATCCCGGCGCGTTCGGCCCGCAGGGCCGCTCCCGTGGCCGTGGACTTCTCGATCACCTTGGTCATCGGGATTCCTTCGTGTTGTCGGGAAGCCAGCCGTGCTGGACGGCGCCGCGCACGTCGGGGCGGGCCTTGAGCTTGCCGGTGTCGAGGTAGAAGGAGGCCGTGTCGTCGTAGCCCTTCAGGTCCTTCGTGGTGAAGTCGCGGACGCCGAAGTCGATCTCCTTCACCGCGTTCAGGGTCTGGGCGGTGGGGATCTTCGCGGCGTCCTTGGTGGCCTTCGCCGCGGCGTCCGGGTCGCTCTCCGTCTCCTTGGCCGCGTCCGCGAGGGCCGCGGCGACCTTGGCGGCGGTGCCCTTGTGGTCCTTCAGCCAGGGTGAGGTCGAAAGCAGCCAGTGCTGGTAGCTGAGGCCGTAGTCGCCGGTGGTCTCCAGGATGCGCTCGCCCAGCTCCTTGCCCTTGGCCGGCCAGGGCTCCCACAGGACGTACGCGTCGACGTCGCCCTTCTTGGTGAGGGCCGGGATCTCGGCGGGATCCGAGGTGACGAGGTCGACCGAGCCGGGCTTGATGCCCTTGGATTCGAGGAACCGTGTGGCGGCCAGCTCGGACAGGCCCGGGACCACGGCCATCTTCCGGATCTTGTCGGGCGATTTCACGTGGGGGCCCAGGACGACCTTGAGGTACCGCCCCGAGTTCTCGTACACGAGGAGCGATCTCAGGTCCGGGTTCTGCCCGAGCAGGCCGATGGTGGTGGCGTCGGAGTTCCCGGCCATCTGGACCTGTCCCGCGGAGAGGGCGTCGACGCCTTCCGCGCCCTTGGCGAACTGGACGAGGTCGACGTTCACTCCGTGCTTGGCCCACAGCCCCTCGGCGTCGGCCACGAAGAACGGAGCGTACGAGGCGTCGACACCGACCGCGATACGTATCCGGGGGCCGGCCGCCTTGTCGCCGGAGCCCGGCCCGGACCCGGCGTCGGTGGTGCCCGCTCCGCATGCGGTCACCGCCAGCAGTGCGGCGGTGAGGAAAGCGGAGCCGGTGATGCGCTGAATCGGGCGGGACGCTGTCTGCATGGTCACCTCGGGGTGGACGCTTTTCGGCAGGTCATCGGGGTGCTGGCTCGCGAGTTGGCGCACGTTACTGTGCGGCCGCGGGCCGGGGCATGCGCGGCGGTCCGCTCAGCGGGACGGCCGGGGAATGGTGCGTCGGCCCAGGTCACCGGGCGTACCGGTCGTACCAGCCGCGCAGCAGAACCGAGTTGAGGTCGGGTGCGCTCTTGATGAGGTTCCGCTGCCGCAGGAAGTCCGCGATCTTCCGCGAGGAATCGACGTCCTTCGAGGTCAGGGCGCGGGCCTTGAACGAGATCTCACCGATCGCCTTCTCCGTTGCCGCCACCGGCAGTTGGGCCTGCTCGTGCGCCGCGAGGGCACCCGCGTGCGGGTCCTTCGTCACCAGCCGGTCGGCCTCCGCGACCACCTTGAAGATCTTCCCGGCGAGCTTCTGATTCTCCTTCAGCCACTTCTCGTCCGCGAGCAGCCACTGCACGTAGGTGACACCGAAGTCGCCGATGGTGCCTGCGAGATGGCCGCCCCCTGCGACGCCCTTGCTCACCCAGGGGTCGAAGAGGATGTAGCCGTCGACGTCGCCGCGCTCCAGCATGGTGGGCATCTCCTGCGGTGCGCCCTGCTGGATCTTCACCGAGTCCGGGTCGATGTCATGGTGACGCAGGTACTCGTGGGTGGCGTACAGGCCGATGCCCTGGATCGAGGCCATCGTCTTGATCTGTCGCGGCGAGGTGATGCCCTTGCGCAGCACCACCTTGAGGTAGCGGCCCGAGGACTGGAACGCACCCAGGGCGCGCAGTCGCGGGTTGCTCACCATCTGCGGGAGCGCGGTGGAATCGGCGTTGGCGGAGATCTGCGCGGTGCCGGCCGTGACCGCCTGGGCTGCGGCGGGGCCGCCCTCCACTTTCGTCAGCCGGACGTCGAGGCCCGCCTTCTCGAACATGCCGCGCTGCGCGGCGAGATACAGCGGGGCGTACGAGGCGTCGACGCCGAGCGCGATGCGTACGGTCGGGCTGCCGCCGCCCGCGGTTCCCGCCGAGTCGGTGGTGCCTGCGCCGCAGGCGGTCGCGAGGAGGAGTGCGAGCAGAGTGAGGAGGGCGGCCGCCGGGCGCCCTACAGTGCGGTGGTTCCGGGACATCGGATACGACCTCCGGGGTCGAAGTGCTGTCGAGGTGGCGGCACGCTGGCAGCCCGCGGGCCCCGCGAGAAGCGCGGTGTCTCGCCTGGCGGACCGACCCGATTGAGGCCGCTCCGGGCCGTTCGTACGCTCCACCGATCTTCAGGGTCGAACGGCAAGGAGCACATATGACCCGCAAGAGCACGACCGAGGGCCCGTCCGCGACGCGGCGCGTGGTCATCGCGTCCGTCGCCGGCAACATGATGGAGTGGTACGACTTCTTCCTCTACACCACCGCCGCCGCACTGGTCCTCGGCCAGGTCTTCTTCCCCTCCGGCGGGCATCCGCTGCTCGGCACCATCGCGGCCCTGGCGGGGCACGCGGTGGGGTTCGCCGCCCGGCCCGTCGGGGGCCTGATCTTCGGGCACATCGGTGACCGGCGCGGGCGCAAGGCCGCCCTCATGGGGACGCTCTCGCTGATGGGCGCTGCCACCTTCTGCATGGGGCTGCTGCCCGCGTACTCCACGGCCGGTCTGCTCTCCCCGGCGCTCCTCGTCCTGCTCCGGCTGCTCCAGGGCATGGCGGCCGGCGGCGAGTGGGGCGGCGGCGTGCTCATCATCACCGAGAACGTGCCCGCCGAACGCCGTGGATTCCTCGCCTCGTTCAGCTCCTGCGGCATGGGCCTTGGCTTCGTCCTGTCGGCGCTGGCACTGTGGATCGCGGAGCAGGTGTCGGGGGAGGGCTTCCTCGCCTGGGGCTGGCGGCTCCCGTTCCTGGCCAGCGCGGTCATCTTCGTGGTCGGCATCTACATCCGCCGCAACCTCGGCGAGACGGACAGCTTCGAGGCAGACACCACGGACGCGAAGAGCACACCTCATTCGCCGCTGCGCGAGGTGCTGCGGCGCCACCCGCGCCAGGTGCTGTTCGCGATGGCACTGCGCTTCGCCGACAGCGGCGCCAGCTACATCTTCATGTCCTTCTCCCTCGTGTACGGGGCACACGTGGGGATCTCGTCGACCGTCCTGCTCTGGGCCGGGATCGTCGGGATGCTGGTGGACTCGGCGATGATGGTCGTCTTCGGCCGGCTCTCCGACAAGGTGGGCAGGCGGCCCGTCTATCTGGGCGGGGCGATCGGCATGCTGCTGTGGGCGGCACCCTTCTTCCTGCTCATGGACACGGGCCAACCGGCCGCGGTGTGGGCGGCGTTCATCGTCGGGCACATCGCCATCGCCGCGATGATCGGGGTGCAGCCCTCGTACTTCTCCGAGCTGTTCAGCACCAGCACCCGCTACTCGGGGATGGCCCTCGGCCATGAGCTGTCGTCGGCGATCGCAGGCGGTCTGTCGCCGGTGGTGGCCACGGCGCTGCTGGCCGCCACGGGACACTTCCTGCCGGTGGCACTGCTCACCATGGGAATGGCCGTCGTCACGTTGGTGGCACTGGTCTTCTTCGCGCACGTGCCCAAGGCACAAGGGGACACGGAGTCCGACGGGCGGGGCACCGACCGGGCCGAGGAGGACGTCGACACACCTGTTGCCTGATGTTTACACCCCGTTCCCTCTATGCAACATGGCGTTGTTGCACTTCAAATGGCTTGTACCGCCATGTGAGGACGTAAGGGGTCTGCTGATGGGGTCGTACGCCGAAGAGGATGTCCTGCTGCCCAATTCCGTACTGGGCAAGGCGCAGCTGCTGCTCGCCGCGTTCGAGTCGGGGGCGGACCGGCTGCGGCTGAGCGAGCTCAGCCGTCGGTCCGGTGTGCCCAAGGCGTCGGCGTACCGCCTCGCCCGGGAGCTGGTGCAGTGGGGGCTCCTCGACCGGCACGGCGAGACGTACGAGCTCGGCATCAGGCTCTTCCACCTGGGGCAGCGGGTGCCCGCCTCCTCGGTGCTGCGCTCCGTCGCGCGCCCGCTGATGGCGGACCTGTTCACACGGAGTCACGCCGCCGTGCACCTCGCGGTCCTCGACGGGAGCCATGTCCTGTTCCTGGAGAAGATCGCGGGTGAGGCCAATGTGCTCACCCACTCGCAGGTCGGCGGCCGACTGCCCGCCTCGTGCACCGCGACCGGTCACCTGCTGCTCGCCCTGGCGCCCGACGGGCCCGAACTGGTGGCGGCCCTCGCCCTCGGCGGTCTTCCCGTGATGACACCTCGCACCGTGGCGGACCCCGAGGTGCTGATGCGGCGCCTGTCCACGGTGTCCCGTCAGGGGTACGCCCTGGAGGTCGAGGGGGTCAGGCCCGGGTACGCCAGCCTCGCGGTGCCGGTGGCCGTGCCCGGGTCGGCGCACGCGGCGCTCTCGATCACGGCGCCGGTCGCGCAGGTGTCGGTGGACCGGCACCTCGCGACGCTGCGGGCCACAGCCGAGAGCATCGAACGCGGTGTGGCGCGGAAGACGTCGTACGACATGGATCGACCGGCGGTCGTACCGAGGCCGGCCGGCGTGCGTCCCGCCCGCGCCGCCGCGAGCTGAGCACTCGCCGCGGGACCCCGGTCCGGTCAGCAGAACACCCCGGTGGCCCGCCTCCCCGCCCCCGGTGATCGTGAAGTTCCGCAAAGGCTGCGGACACGTATGGGGAGGAGCCGTGGTGCGAACAGACACGGACCCGACAGCGCTGCGCGTGCTCGACCTGACCGATGAACTCGCCTTCCAGGGAGCCAGGTTGCTCGTCGGCATCGGCGCCGACGTCGTACGGATCACGCCGGGCAACGACCTCGACCCGGCGGCCCGCACGCACTGGCACGCGGGCAAGCGCTGGACGCAGGTACGGGACGCGGCGGAGCTCGACGCACTGGCGGCGGACGCCGATGTCGTCCTGGAGAGCGGACCCGTGGCACGGTTGCGCGGCCTGCGCGAGGACGGTTCCTCTCGGTGGCCGCACGCCGTGCATGTGGTGGTGACACCCTTCGGTCTCACCGGGCCGCGCCGAGACTGGGTCGGCGACGATCTGGTGCTGGCATCGGCCGGCGGCATGACGTGGCTCGGCGGGCTCCCCGACGGACAGCCCAAGCCGCCACCGCGCGAACAGGCACTACAGACCGCCGGAGCCCATGCGGCGATCGGGGCGCTGCTCGCCGTCGTGTCGGGAACCCCGCAACTCGTCGATGTCTCGGCGCAGGAGGCCGTCGCCGCCACGCTGGAGACCGCCGCCCTCGCGTGGATCCACGCCGGACGTTTCCCCGTACGCAACGGAGGGGTGTACGAGCACGTCGCGCACCGGATCTTCAAGGCGGCGGACGGTTATGTGGCCGGGGGCTACTCGGGCAGTAACCGGATGTGGACGGACCTGCTGGCGTGGATGGCGGAGCGGGGCGAGGCCGGTGACCTCGTCGACGAGCGCTGGCAGGACGCCGCGTTCCGGTGGGACCAGCGCGCCCATGTCGACGAGCTGGTGCTGCGGTTCGCGGCCCGGCAACCGGCCGCCGAACTCGCCGCCGAGGCGCGGGAACGCGCCCTGCCGTGGGCGGAGGTGGTCCCGGCCGGGCGGCTGCCGGACCACCCGCAGTTGCGCGCCCGCGAGTCGCTGGTCACGGTCACCGGCGAGGGACTTCCGGAGGGCGGCGTCGAGGACGTCGGCTTTCCGTGGGCGGCACTCCCCCGGCCGGTCGCTCTGTCCGCGCTCCACGAGGTGGGCGATCCGCTGTGGCGCCGTGACACGTCCGCCCGGGTACCTGACGGCGACGGACGACCCAAGTCCCGTGCCATGGAAGGGATTCGGGTCCTCGATCTGACCTGGGTGCTGGCCGGTCCATACGTGACCAAGCAGTTCGGGGAGCACGGCGCGGACATCGTCAAGGTCGAGTCGCGGCACCGCCAGGACCCCACGCGTTTCGCACCCTCGATGCATCTACGGCCCGGCTCCAACCCGGACGACAGCGGCTACTTCCTCAACTTCAACCGCAACAAGCGCAGCGTCGCCCTGAACCTGCGGACCGACGAGGGCCGGCGCCTGCTGCGCGAGATGGTGCCGCACTGCGATGTCGTCGTGGAGAACTTCAGCCCGGGAGTTCTCGCGCGCTGGGGCATGGACTACGCGTCGCTGCGCGAGCTGAATCCGGACGTGATCCTCGTGTCGATGGCGGGCGTCGGACAGACCGGGCCCTGGCGCAACGCCGTGACGTTCGCCGACACACTCGCCGCGATGTCCGGCCTGTCCAGCGAGACACGTGACCCGGACGGCCCGCCGCAGGGACTCACCTTCGGCCTCGGCGACATGATCGCGGCCAACTCCGCGGTACTCGCCACGCTCGACCTCCTGGCACGTGGGCAGGGCGGACACGTCGACCTGTCCCAACTGGAGGCGATGGCCGCAACGATGGGCCCGGCCGCCCTGGAACCCGTACTGGGCGACAGCGCGCCGGATCCACGGACCGCCGACTTCCCGAACCGGTCGCCGCGTGCCGTGCCGCACGGGGTGTATCCGGCGGCCGGGGACGACCGGTGGGTGGCGGTGTCGGTGACCGACGAAGAGCCGTGGCAGGCCCTGACTCGGACCGTCGAACTTCCCTGCAAGGACGGCGACTTGACCGCCCGCAGGCGGAACGAGGACGAGATCGACGCCGCTCTCGCCACCTGGACCCGTCAGCATGACGCGCACAAGCTGGCCGAGCTGCTCCAGGCCGAGGGCGTCGCGGCGGCGGTCGTGGCGACCGGGCAGGACCTCGTCGAGGCCGACGAGCAGCTCGCCGCGCGCGGGTTCTACCCCGTGCTCGACCATCCTCTGACCGGGCCGGTCCCGCACGAGGGGATCGTGCCCCGGCTGGCCGAGACACCCGGCGAACTCACCCGGCCCGCGCCTCTCCTCGGCCAGCACACCCACGAGGTACTGCGAGAGCTGTTGCACCTGACCGACGAACAACTGGCGGCTCTGACCGCCGAGGGAGTGACCGAGTGAGCGAGGCCGCGATGACTGCGCAGACGGCTACGGATACGACTACGGAGACCGCTCAGGAGACGGCTCAGAAGAACACCACGGCCCCGCCCTCCGTACTCCACGTGACACGCGACGGCGCCGTCGCCACGATCCGCGTCGACCGGCCCAAGGCGAACGCCGTGAACCCGGCGATGATCGAGGAGTTCCTCGCGGCCCTGGAGCCCCTCGCCGCCGACCCGGAGGTGCGCTGCATCGTCATCACCGGCACGGGACGGTTCTTCATCGCCGGCGCCGACATCGCCGTCATGCGGGACCTGTCGGCGGACAACCAGGCGAAGATGCGCCGTTGGATCGACGTGCAGCGGCTGATCGAGCAGGCGCCCAAGCCGGTCGTCGCGGCGATGAACGGCCACGCGCTGGGCGGCGGCGCCGAGTTGTCGCTCGCCTGCGACCTGCGGATCCTGTCGGCCGGTGCCACGTTCGGCTTCCCGGAGATGCGGCTCGGTCTCTTCCCGGGGGCCGGTGGCAGCCAGCGGCTTCCCCGACTCGTCGGCCCCCACCTGGCGAAGCGGCTGATGATCGAGGCCGAAGGGCTGACACCACAGCGGGCCCTGGAGCTCGGCCTTGTCGATGTCGTGGTGGAGCAGGCCGAGTTCGACGCGGTGGTCGCCGAGCGGGCCCGCCGCCTCGCCGCGCAGCCCACGGCCGCCATCGCCCTGCTCAAGCGCGTCGTCGACGAGGGACACGGACTGCCCGTCGAGGAGGCCTTGCAGCACGAGGAGAAGGGCGTCGCCGACCTGACCGGGACCGCCGACGCTGCGGAGGGGCTGCAAGCGTTCCTCGAGAAGCGGGACCCGGTGTTCATGGGCCGGTGACGAACACACCGATGCGGGCGGTCCGTTCACCGGACTGCCCGCATCGGTGTGTCACGGTCCGTTCCGCATCCTCGGCTGATGACCTCCACGCAACACACCAAGGACGCACCACAGGACGGCCCCGTGCTCGTCACCGGCGGAACCAGCGGGATCGGCCTCGCGGTCGCCGAGGCGGTGGCCCGTACCGGGCGGCCCGTAGTCGTCACGGGCCGCTCCGCGGAACGCTGCCGAGCGGCGGCCGACCAACTCCAATGCGCCTCTGGCACTGGGCAGTTGGCGCTCCAGGCAGACACCACGAACGCCGACGAGCTGGCCGACGTCGTACGCCAGGCAGCGGACCGGTGGAGCCCGGTCACCGGCCTCGTGACCGCCGCCGGCCGCCTTGCCCGCGGGTCGATCCTCTCGCTCACACCCGACGACTTCCGCGCCGCCCTCGACACCAACGTCGTCGGCACCTGGCTGGCGATCCGCGCCGTCCTGCCCGGCATGCTCGACGCGGGCTTCGGACGCGTCGTCACCATCGGCTCCGTACTCGGTTCGACCGGCGCCCCCGAGCGTTCCGGCTACGCCGCCACCAAGGGCGCCGTCGCCGCGCTCACCAGGTCGGCGGCCCTGGAACTCGCCGGCAGCGGCGTGACCGTGAACTGCGTCGCCCCCGGCCCCGTCCGCACCCCCATGAACGAGGACGACGCCCAGACCGACGCCGCCGCCCAGGCCGCCTTCACCGCCAAGGTGCCGCTCGGCCGCTGGGGCCGGCCCGAGGAGGTCGCGCACGCGGTACTGCCCCTGCTGGCGGCCGACTCGTCCTTCACCACCGGCGCCGTACTGCACGTCGACGGCGGCTACACCGCCCAGTGAATCCCCGGAGGGGCGTGCTCAGACCTGCGCTTGCCCTCCGTCTCAGACCTGCGCCTGCCCTCCGTCGACGAACCAGTCGGCGCCGTTGACGAAGCTGGAAGCGTCCGAGGCCAGGAACGTCGCGACCGAGGCGATCTCGTCCGGGCGGCCGATCCTGCCGAGCGGCACCCCCGAGGCGAGCTGGTGGTCCGGACCCACCGCGCCGATCAGGCCCGGGGTCTCAGTCGGGCCGGGGCTCAGCGCGTTCACCCGGAACTTCCGTTCCTGCGCGCTGAGCGCCCAGCTGCGCACCAGGTTGCGCACCGCCGCCTTCGACGCGCCGTAGACCTCCAAGCCCGTCTCGGGGCGGACGGTACTGCTCGATCCCGTCACCACGATCGAGGCACCGTCCGACAGCAGGGGCAGCGCCTTCTGCACGGTGAAGATCGTGCCCTTCACGTTCGCGCCGAAGGTGGCGTCGATGGCCTCCTCCGTGATCTCGCCGAGGCGCTCGGGGACGGCGCCGCCGGCGTTGGCGACCAGCACGTCGATACGGCCCGCCTTCTTGCGCACGACCGAGTAGAGCTCATCGAGGTCCGCCTGTATCGAGACGTCGGTCCGCACACCGGTGGCCGCGGGCCGATCTCGGCGACGGCCGCGTCGAGCGGCTCCTGACGGCGGCCGGCCAGGAACACGCGGGCCCCCTCCGCAGCGAACCGCTTGGCGATGGCAAGCCCGATGCCGCTGTTGGCTCCGGTGACCACGGCCACCTTGCCTGCGAGTACTTCAGTCATCACACACCCACCCATCAGTTCTTGACTGGTTCGTCCAGAACGCTAGTCGTTATGGACGACCCGGTCAAGAATGGCTAGGCTGTGCCCATGGCACGACCGAGGAAGTTCGACGAGCAGCAGGTACTGGACACCGCCCGGGAGCGGTTCTGGTCGGGCGGGTACGCCGCCACGCGCATGGAGGACATCGCCGAGGCGACGGGGCTCGGCAAGGGCAGCCTGTACGGAGCGTTCGGCGGAAAGCAGGAACTGTTCCACCGCGTGTTCGACGACTACTGCGGCTCCGCCGTCAAGTCCGCGAGCCGGCAGCTGAGCGGCGACGACGCGCACGCCTACGCACGGCTGTCCGCCCACGTGTACGCGGTGGCGGCGTCGACCGCCGCCGACACGGCCCACCGCGGCTGCCTGTTGGCCAAGGGAGCCGCCGAACTCGCCGAGCACGACCGGACGGTGGCCGAGCGGGCGCGCGCGACCATCGAGGCGCTGCGGGCACTGCTCCAGGACGACATCGCCGCCTGCCAGCGCCATGGTGACATCGCCGCGGACGCGGATCCGGGAGAGCTGGCCGCGCTCGTGCTCGCCGTACTGCGCGGTATCGAAGCACTGGGCAAGGCCGGAGCGAGCGAGGAGACGCTCACCGGTGTGGCCCGGACGGCCCTCGCCGTACTGCCCCGACCCGCCCGCTGATACTGCCGGGCACTCGTCCTTACGTACCTGTGCGTCATCCAGTGGGAGGGGTTCGCTGAGCGGACCGTGACGCTGGGCCAACGCCCGGCGCGGTGATGGGCTCGACTCCGTACCCCCGCATTCGTACGGAAGGACTCGCATGTCACCAGCACCGGAGAGCCAGTACGCGGACGGCGCGGGCATTCGCTACCACTACCACGACCTGGGCTCCGGGCCCGACACCGTGTTCCTGCACGGCGGCGGCCCCGGCTGCACCGCGTGGAGCGACTTCGGGCCCGTGGCGCCCCTGTTCGCGGCCGACCGGCGCTGTCTGCTCGTCGACATCCACCAGTACGGCAAGTCGGAGAAGTCCCGTATCGAAGGGCCGATGTGGGACCACCACGCGGCGAAGACGATCGGCCTGCTCGACACACTCGGCATCGACCGGGCGGACTTCGTGTGCAACTCGTGGGGCGGCACCATCGCGCTCAACCTCGCCGCCAAGTACCCGGAGCGCGTACGGTCGTTGGTCATCACCGGCAGCATGCCCGTGTTCTACGGGCCGCTCGCCCCGCTCCCCGAGAACGGTCACCGGGGCCGCACGGCCCGCGACGTCTACTACGGCGGCGAGGGCCCGACCCGCGAGAAGATGCGGCAGCTCATCACGAAGCTGGAGTGGTACGACGGCGCGAAGCTCCCCGAGGAGACGCTGACGCTGCGCCACGAGCAGAGCCTCGACCAGGAAGAGCGCGCACTCGCCGCCATGTCGGACTCGCCGCGCGGCGACTGGCAGGACCTCACCGAGGAGCTGGGCCAGGTGCAGGCCCCGGCGCTGTTCATGTGGGGCATGCAGGACGCGTTCCTCACCCCGGACTACCCGCTGATGCTGGCCCGCATGGTGCCGAACGGGAACCTCCACGTGATGGACCACGCCTCCCACCACCTCCAGGAGGAGCGGCCCGAGGCGTACCACTCGGTGGTCAGCGGCTTCCTCGACTCCCTCAACTGATCCACCCTCAACTTCCTTACGGAGTACCGCACATGTCCATCTGGACCGAGATCAGCCCCACCCCCTTCCGCGTCGAGTACGTCGATGCCGCCGGAGTCCCCACCCGCACCCTGCGCGCCGGTGACCCGAACGCACAGGCCGTCATCTTCCTGCACGGCACCAGCGGTCACCTGGAGGCCTTCGCGCGGAACATCACCGCGCACGCCGCCTACGACCTGCACGCCATCGACATGCTCGGCCACGGCTACACCGGCAAGCCCGACAAGCCGTACGAGATCGCCGACTACGTGACCCACCTGATCGACTACCTGGACGCCGTCGGCGTCGACAGCGTCCACATCGTCGGCGAGTCCCTCGGCGGCTGGGTCGGCGCCCGCGCCGCCATCGAGCACCCCGAGCGGGTGCGCAGCCTCCAACTCCTGTGCTCCGGCGGCACGGTGGCCAACCCGGAGGTCATGGAGCGCATCCGCACCAGCACCAAGAAGGCCGTCAGCTCCGACGACATCGACCTCACCCGGAAGCGGATGCGGCTGCTCATGGCCGACGACGCCTCCGCCACCGAGGAACTGGTCGAGGTGCGGCACGCGATCTATCACACGCCGGAGTTCGTCGCGGGTGTCGACAACCTCCTCTCCCTCCAGGACATGGAGCGCCGCAAGCGCAACCTGCTGACCCCCGAGCAGCAGGCGCAGATCACCCAGCCGACGCTGGTGGTGTGGGGCCGCAAGAACCCGTTCGGCGACGTGCCCGAGGCGAAGGCGCTGCACGAGGGCATCCCCGGTTCGCGGCTTGAACTGTTCGAGGACTGCGGGCACTGGCCGCAGCACGAGCAGGCCGAGCTCTACAACGCCCTCAGCCTCGAGTTCATCGGCAAGGCGGCCGGCTGATGCGGGCTGTACGGTTCCATGAATGGGGCGCCGCGCCGGTCCTCGACGAGGTGCCCGAGCCGCGCCGCGCGCCGGGAGAGGTCCTCGTCGAGGTGACGGCGGGCGGTGTCTCGCACCTCGACGCGACGGTCGCCTCCGGCAATTTCGAGCTGAAGCCGTCCCTGCCGTACATCGGCGGGGTCGAGGGAGCAGGCACGGTCCTGGAGGCCGACGCCGACTCCGACCTCACACCCGGCGATCAGGTCGTACTGCGCGGCGGCGGCCTCGGTCTGCTCCGGGACGGTACGTGGACGGAACGGGTCAGCATCAAGCGCAAGGCGGTCACACCGCTCGCGGCACCGCTCGACCCGGGGGTGGCGGCGAGCTTCTTCGTCCCCGCGACGACGGCGTACGTGGCGCTGCACGACGTCGGCCGGATCGAGAAGGGCGAGGACGTCGTGGTGGTCGGCGCCGCGGGCGCGGTCGGCGCGATGGTGGCGCAGCAGGCGCTGGCCGCGGGCGCGACGGTAACCGGTGTGGTCGGCCGCGAGGACCAGCTGGCCGACGTACCGAAAGGCGTGGCGGCCGTGACGCTGGACGACGCGGAAGCGCTCGCCAAGGACCGCTCGGCCTCCCTGCTCGTCGACACACTCGGCGGAGCGGGCCTGGTGGGCCGCAGCCGGTGGGTACGGCAGGGCGGACGCGCGGTGGTCATCGGCTACGTGGCCGGGCCGCACGTCGAACTCGACCTGCCGAGCTGGCTCCTCGACGAGGTCGCCCTCCTCCCGGTCAACATGATCCGCCAGGAACGCCGAGCACGCGAGGTCTCCGCTGACCTGGTCCGGCGCCTGTCGGAGGGTGAACTGACCCTGGCGGTCGAGCAGTTCGGCTTGACGGAGGCCCCGGCGGCGCTGGACGCGCTGCGGGGCGGACGGGTCCGCGGCAGGGCGGTACTGCTGCCTGGCTGACGCCCAGCCCGGGCGGGCACGGCTGGATGCCCGCCCGCTCGAGCGGGGCTGTGGCCGGGCGGGCTCGGGCGACGAGGGAGCCCCGCGCCCCTGATGGCAGCGGCGAAGCCGCATGCCTTTCAGGGGCGCGGGGCTGTGTCAATATGCGGCTCCGCCGCGTGGGCGCGCCCAGCCACGTACGACGTGCACTCGGCGGTGACATCCCCCCGGCTCCCTAGCCCAACCGATCCCACGTCACCCCCGTGACCCCCCGCTCCCGCAACACCGACTTCCGAACCTTCCCCGTCTCCGTAAGCGGCAACACCCCCACCACGTCGACGTACCGCGGCACCGCGAACCCGGGCAACTCCCCCGCACAGTGCCGCGCGACCTCCGCCGGGTCGAGCGAGCGCCCGGCGCCCGGCACCACCGCCACCATCACCTCGTCCTCGGCGAGATCGGACGGAACCGGAAACGCGGCGGCCTCCGCGATGTCCGGATGAGCGCACAACGCCGTCTCCACCTCGTACGAGGAGATGTTCTCGCCGCGCCGCCGGATGCAGTCCTTGACGCGGTCGACGAAACGGAACCACCCATCGGGCCCACGCACCACCCGATCCCCGGTCCGCCGCCAGCCGCCCGGCTCGAGCACCGCTTCACCCAAGTACCCCGTGGCGAAGGCATGTTCGCGTTCGGTACGAACAACAAGCTCACCGACGGAGCCGTCCGGCACACAGGCCAGATCCACATCCACGACCCGCGCCTCGAACCCCTCCCGCACCGTGCCCATGTACCCGGGCCGACAGTCACCAGGACCCGACCCGATGACCAGGTTGGTCTCGGTGGACCCGAACCCGTCGACGAGCGCCACACCGAACCGTTCGCGGAACACCTCCCACAGCGCACCGGGCGTGCCGGGCCCGAGCCCGCGCCACGCCCGGTGCGCACGGTCTTCGGGCCCCGGCGGCTGGGCGAGCAGCATCGGCACCATGGCGCCGAGCACGTACACGCACGTGGCACCGGTCTCGGCGGCCCGCCGCCAGTGGCGCGAGGCGGAGAACCTGCGGTCCACCACCATCGAGGCGCCCACGGTCATCGCGTGCGCCAGCGCGTTGAGGGCGTTGGTGTGGAACAGCGGGAGGCACGTGTAGAGGGTGTCGTCGGCGGTCAGGCGCAGCGAGTCGGCCACGTTCCGCCCCCACCAGACGAACTGGGCGTGCGGGGAACGCACACCGCGAGAGGGCCCCGTGGTGCCGGAGGTGAACATGACGGCCGCCGTGTCACCGGGGCGCGACGGATACGGGTCGAGCGGCCGCTCGACGCCGGGCACGGGCGCCTGCGGCGACCCGGTCACCCACACCTCGCCCGCGTATCCCGCAGCCTCCACACGCTCGGCGAACTCCCCCTCCACGTAAAGAAATTGAGGCTTCGCCTCGTCCAGCGCATGCCGGAGCAGCCGCCCGTGCAGCGCCGTGTTCAGCGGGACGACGACTGCCCCGAGCCAGGCGCAGCCGAGTACCAGGTCGATCAGTTCGACGCGGTTGGACAGCAGCGCGGCGACCCTGTCGCCGGGCCGGCAGCCGCGGGCCGCGAGCGCGCCCGCCATGGTGGCCGCGGCCGTACGTGTCTCGGCGTAGGTGCGCCGGGCCCCGTCGACAGTGAGGAAGGTCCGCGCTCCGTGGCGTTCGGCCGCCGCGTCGACGAGGCCGGGAATCGTCATGCGGTTCATGGACGGATGCTGTCCGCCCGCTCCCGCCGGCTCAAGGCCCACGGTTCGCTGACCGGTCCACCGTCGGCCACGGTCCGTTCACCGGAACAGGTTCATAGGCGGGGCGCCGCGCCACGCCGGATGCTCGTGCGGCACACCCACTGAGCAGGAGGCCACGACGAGATGACGTCGAGCGAACGATCCCCCGCCGTCCAAAAGACCGCCGCGAAGGACGACGCCGCGAAGGAGCCCGCCAAGGGCGCGGCCAGGGCCCGCCGCGGCGCCGCCGCCGAGAAGATCGGCCGGCAGGACTGGTCGTCCTGGCCCCACTACGACAAGGCGGCGTCCGGCTTCCGCGGCTACTGGTACCCGGTCACCTGGTCGAGCCACGTCACCGGCGACCCGAAGCCGTTCACTCTCTGCGGCGAGAAGATCACGCTGATCCGCGACAGCGGCAAGGTGTACGCGCTGCACAACCGCTGCCCGCACCGTGGTGTGCCGCTGTCCGAGGGCAACCAGCAGTTCCCCGGCACGGTCAGCTGCCCGTACCACGGCTGGACCTTCGACCTGCCCACGGGCAAGCTGTCCGCGGTCATCACCGACGGCCCCGGCTGCCGCCTCACGGGCAAGCTCGGCGTGCGGACGTACCCGGTCGAGGAGCGGCTCGGCATGGTCTGGGTCTTCATCCCGGTCGCCGACGAGGAGCCGCACCCGATCGACGAGCAGCTCCCCGAGGAGCTGGTGTCGAACGCCTTCGTGATGGGCGGCCGCATCGAGCCGCGTGGCGGCAACTGGCGCTTCGCGTGCGAGAACGGCTTCGACGAGGGCCACGCCAAGTACCTTCACCGCACGGCCCTTTGGCGCCTGTTCAAGCCGATGCCGACCTGGAACATCACCCGGATCGTGCCGCAGGGCCGCTGGATCTACCGCGTACAGGACGAGGTCCACTGGGAGGCCGACTTCCCGGGCGTGGGCCGCTGGTCCAACAAGCGGTGGTGGAAGAAGCAGCCGCCCAAGGAGACGTTCAACCTCGGCAACACCGGCAAGTCCGACGCCGTCGACCCCGTCATCGAGGCCCAGGAGTTCCCCGGCTTCGCGTCCCTGTCGATGCCCGGCGTGCTGCGGATCGCGTACCCGAATTTCATCCACTACGAGTTCTACGTCCCGGTAGACGAGGACAACCACCGCTACGTCGGTGTGATGGTCAACTTCACGCAGGGCTGGGAGACGCTCCGCTTCTACGCGAAGTACCTCGGCGCCATCCGCTGGCTGTTCCACGGCGAGTTCTCCGGCCAGGACGCCTGGATGGTCGACGTGACCGACGCACCCCCGGAGAAGCTCTACCGCCCCGATGTGTCCCTGACCTCGTGGCGCAACCTCAGCGAGGACGAGTACGGCAAGAAGTTCGCCGCCGCCGGTGTCACCGAAACCGCCACGCCCGATGAGGAGGCCTGATCATGGCCCGCACCCTGTTCAAGATTCTGCTCGGTGTCGCCGTCGCGGTGGCACTCCCCCGCGCGAAGAAGCGGTTCGCGCAGACCACGATGACCCAGGTCCACCGGGTCAACCAGTGAACGCCCCCAACCCGGACGGGCTGACCGGCCTCGACACCCGGCGTCAGGGCTGGGTGGCGGAGGCATGGAAGCACATCACCGAGGAGCGGCTGCGCGAGCTCATCGTGGGCCTGGTCGGTGTCCCCAGCCCGACGGGTGACGAGCGGCCGCTCGCCGAACACATCGCGGGGACGCTGGAATCGGTCGGCCTGCGCTCGACGTGTCAGCCGCTCGACGCGCGGCAGGCCAACGCCTGGGCCCGCCTCGAGGGCGACGGCACCGGCCCCGACCTGATGCTGTACGCGCCCATCGACACCTTCACCGTGGGTGACGAGAGCGAGGACGTGCCGTGGATCGGGCCGAAGCTGCGCGAGGACATGCGCCCAGAGGCCACCGTCTACGACGACCTGGTGACAGGGCTCGGCGCCTCCAACCCGAAGGGCCACGCGGCCTGCGTGATGATGGCCGCAGAGGCGATCGCGCTGGCCGGTGTGCCGCTGACCGGGGACCTGGTCGCCGCGTTCGGCGCCGGCGGCATGCCCACCAACGCGAGGCCCGGCAGCGACCGGCTCAACACCGGTCAGGGCGCGGGCTGTTCGTTTCTCCTGGAGCAAGGCGTGTGGACGGACTACGCGGTCATCGCCAAGCCGGGGTGGACGGTCTCGTGGGACGAGGTCGGCCTGGTGTGGTTCGAGGTGACGGTGCACGGCACCCACACCTACGTGGGTTCGCGCCACCGGCTCCCGTACGACAACGCGATCAGCCGCGCCGGCGATGTCGTACGGCACCTGGAGGAGTGGTTCGCCGAGTACGCGAAGCGGCACACCGGTGGCACCGTCGCACCGCAGGGTGTCGTCTCGTCGGTGCGCGGCGGCTGGCCGCGCCTGGCCGCGGCGACCCCCGCGGCCTGCACGCTCCGCGTCGACCTGCGGATCGCACCGGAGACGACCCCGATGCAGGCGAAGCGTGAATTCACGGCAGCCATCGAGGAGTTGAAGCAGTCGATGCCGGGTCTCGACGCCACGGTGGAGATGATCCTGGCGATCCCCGGGACGTCCACGAGCCGGGAGAGCTGGGTGTTCCGCAGCGCGGTCGCCGGGTGGGAGGCGCTTGAGGGGCGCCCGCACGAGATCGTGACCGGGAACAGTGGTGCCACCGACGCGAACATCCTGCGCGGGCGCGGCATCCCCACGGTCCGCGTCGGGATGCCGAAGGTGTCCGAGGCACCCTTCGACATCGACTTCACGCGCGGCATGAACACCGTCTCCGTACAGGAGATGCAGAGACTGACCCGCCATCTGATCCGCACGGCGGTCGACACCGTCACCCGTTCCCGCGAGGAATGCGACTCCCCCATGGCACTGGCCCCCATGGCACTGGAAGGAGCAACGGCATGAGCGAGATCGTGCTCGGCGTGGGTGCCTCCCACAGCACGCTGATGAACACGCACTGGGAGGAGACCGTCCACAAGGATCGGGCCGAACGGTTCCGCGACGCGCTCGGCGCGGCCCGCGACGAACTGGCCAGGACCCGGCCCGACACCGTCGTCCTGATCGGCTCGAACCACTTCCGCGGGTTCTGGCTCGACCTGATCCCGCCGTTCACGCTCGGCGTCGGGGAGTGCCTCGCGAGCGGCGAGTCCGGGACGCCGAAGGGCCCGCAGCCGGTGGATGTGCCGCTCGCGCAGCACATCGCCGAATCGCTGGTGGAGAGCGGGCGCTTCGACCCCGCGTTCTCCGCCCGCCTCCAGATCGACCACGGGCAGTCCCACGCCATCCAGTACCTGCTCGACGGGCTCGACGTGGAGATCGTGCCGCTGGTGGTGAACGTGTTCGCGCATCCGCTGCCCACGCTGGAGCGGTGTGAGGAGTTGGGGCACGCCATCCGCGAGGCCGTGCTCGCCTTCCCCGGCGAGCGGCGGGTCGCGGTGGTCGGCTCGGGCGGACTCTCGCACCGGCTGCCGTGGCCGGACTGGCGCGAACCGCACGGCGACGACGAGGAGTTCATGGTCGGCGCGTGGCTCGACGGCCGCAACAACTGGCAGGACTACGACGCCCGGCGCCGCGAGATCATCCGGGCCGCGGAGGCCTCCCTCACGCCGGAGTTCGACAACGAGTTCCTCACTCTTCTGGAGCGCGGCGAGGCCCACCGTCTCACCGAGTACACGACCGAGGAGCTGGAGAAGGCGGCGGGCAACGGCGCGCAGGAGCTGCGTACTTGGCTGCTGATGGCGGCCGCCCTTGACCATGCGCCGGCTCGGCGTCTGGCGTACGAGCCGATGCCCGAGTGGCTCACCGGGATGGGTGTCGCGGTCATCGATCCGGCGGCCGTGGACGCGGGGCGGTCGACAGCGGGGCAGTCGGCATGAGCGCGGCGGCCGGAGCACCGCCGGCCGACCGCCGGCCGACCGCGACGCCACCTGCCGGATTCGTCCTCTCGTCCGTACGCTCCGAACGCTCCGACAACGAGCCGGAGTCCGAGGCCGACGCGGCAGGGACCGACCCCATGAACTCCGTTCTGGGGAAGGTCCGTCCGATCCTGGAGGCCTTCACCTCCGACGACTCCGCCCTCTCCCTGGCCGAACTGGTGCGCCGGTCGGGGGCGGCGAAGGCCACGGTGCACCGGCTGGCCCAAGAGCTCGTCACCTGGGGGTTGTTGGAGCGCGAGGGGTGCGACTACCGGCTCGGGCTGCGGCTGTTCGAGCTGGGGCAGCGGGTTCACCGGCAGCGCATCCTGCGCGAGGCGGTGCAGCCCTACATGGAGGACCTGCTCCTGATCACGCGGGAGACCATCCACTTCGCCATCCACGACAGCCTGGACGTCGTCTACCTGGACAAGATCTTCCCGCACCGCGGGTTGAACGCGGAGTCCCGGATCGCGGGCCGGCTCCCGCTGTACTGCACGGGCACCGGCAAGGCGATCCTCGCGCACTCGCCGCCGTCGCTCTTCGTCGACGTGGTGCGCAGCGGCCTCAAGCCGATCACCCGGCACACGGTGGTGTCACCGGGCCGGCTGCGCGCCCAGCTCGACCGGATCCGGGACGAGGGCATCGCCCTGGAGTCCGAGGAGATCAGGCTCGGTTACGCGAGCCTGGCCGTGCCGGTGTTCGCCGGACGCACCACGCTGGTGGGCGCGCTGTCGATCACGGCGCCCACGTACCGGATGGATGCGGCCGGTCACGCAACTACCTTGCGTACGGCAGCACTTGGCATCGGTCGGTCACTGGCCTAGGGACCTGGCGCCGTCACGCACCACAAGCACGAAGGGGCCCGCCGAACGGCGGGCCCCTCGCCGCGTTCCGACCCACCCACCCCACGGGCCACCACCCCACGGACCACCCACCCCAGAGACCGTCCTGCTCACCGGAACGACTCCATAGGGAGAACCGCTCCCTCGTTCCTACGCTCACCACCATGAGCCAACTCACCGACGACACCGACGTCCTGACCACCGACGTCCTGATCATCGGCGCCGGTCCGGCGGGCCTGTACGGCGCGTATTACGCCGGGTTCCGCGGTCTGACCGTCACCGTCATGGACGTACTGCCGCAGCTCGGGGGGCAGATCAGCGCGATGTACCCCGAGAAGCCGATCTTCGACATCGCCGGCTTCCTCTCCGTACGCGGCCGGGACCTGGTGGACGGTCTCGTCGCGCAGGCCGAGCCGTACTGCCCGCGCTATCTCCTCGGCCACCGGGCCGCCGAGCTGGCGCACGACGCCGACGGGCTGCCGGTCGTCCGCAGCGACCGTGGGGCGACGGTGCGGGCCAGGGCCGTTGTCATCACGGGCGGCGTGGGGACGTTCACACCTCGCCCGCTGCCCGCCGGGGAGGAGTTCCTCGGGCGGGGCCTGGAGTACTTCGTGCCGGAGCCGTCCGTGCACGCGGACCGGGACGTGGTCGTCGTCGGCGGCGGTGACAGCGCCTTCGACTGGGCGGCCCTGCTCGCCCCGATCGCCCGCTCGGTCACCCTCGTGCACCGCACGGCCCGCTTCCGCGCCCACGCGGCGTCCGTCGAGAAGGTCCGCGACCTCGGCGTGGAGATCGTCACCGACAGCGAGGTGAGCCGGCTCATCGGCGCCGACCGGGTCGAGCAGGCCGAGATCCGGCACCGTACGACGAAGGAGACCCGCCTCGTCCCGGCCGGCACCGTCGTCGCCGCGCTCGGCTTCCTCGCCGACCTGGGCCCGTTGCAGCACTGGGGACTCGACCTCCAGGCCCGGAAGATCACCGTCGACACCCACATGGCCACCAACCTGCCGCGCGTGTTCGCCGCGGGTGACATCACCGACTACCCCGGCAAGGTCCGCCTGATCTCGGTCGGCTTCGGCGAGGCCGCCACCGCCGTCAACAACGCGGCCACCGTCATCGACCCGGAGGCGGCCCTGTTCCCCGGGCACTCCACCGAGAAGGAGCACTGAACACACCATGGCGTACGTCATCGGCTCGTCCTGCGTCGACATCATGGACCGGTCCTGCATGGAGGAGTGCCCGGTCGACTGCATCTACGAGGGTGAGCGCAAGCTCTACATCAACCCCATGGAGTGCATCGACTGCGGGGCCTGCGAAGTGGCCTGCCCGGAGCAGGCGATCACCGTCGACCGCAAGGCCGACCCCGACTTCCGCGAGGACAACAAGCGCTTCTTCGTGGAGATCCTGCCGGGCCGCGACGCCGCGCTCGGCTCCCCCGGCGGTGCGACACCCCTCGGCCCGGTGGGCGTCGACACGGAGCTGGTGAGCACCCGGTGAGCGCCGCCGACCCACGTATGACGGACACGACGTTCGCGAACACGTACGCGGACACGGACACGCTGCGAAAGGGCTATGTCCCCAGCCGTTTCGGCCAGTTGCACTACGTGGAGTCCGGCAGCGGCGAGCCCGTGCTGCTGCTCCATCAGACACCCCGCTCCTGGACGGAGTACCTCGACGTACTCCCCCTGGTCGGCGCCCGGTACCGGGCGATCGCCATGGACACCCTCGGCTACGGGGCGTCCGCCAAGCCCGAGGGGCCGCACACCATCGACCGGTTCGCGGACGCCGTCTGCGAACTCGTCGACCAACTCGGCCTCGAAACACTCCACTTGGTCGGCCATCACACGGGCGGGGTGATCGCGGTCGAGGTGGCCGCGCGCCTGCGGGACCGGGTGGCGAGCCTGCTGCTGTCCGGGACGCCGTTCGTCGACGACGAGAAGCGGCGCGCCTCGGCCGCGGGACACCGGGTCGACCACGTCGACCTGAAACCCGACGGCTCCCACCTGCAAGAGCTGTGGGACCGGCGCAGCGGCTTCTACCGGCCGGGCGAGGAGGCGCCCCTCACCCGGTACGTCATCGACGCGCTGACCGTCCTCGACCGTGTCGAAGAGGGTCATCGGGCCATCCCCGGCTACGACATGGAGGGGCGCCTGCCCCTCGTCACTGCCCGCACCCTCGCCGTCTGCGCGCCGGACGACCACTACTCGCGTCCCTCCCTCGCGAAGTTCGCCGCCGCGCTCGGCTGCGGGACACGGGTGCTGTCCGGCGGTCATGTGGCGGCGCCGGAGCAGGTTCCGCAGGAGTTCGCCGACACCGTCGTGGACTGGGTCGGCCGCGGCTGACCCAGCAGGACCAGCCGCGGCCGACTCATCAGGACGCGTATACCCGCGTATACCTAGGAACCGCTGTTGAGCGCGTTGAGGACGGCGGTGTACGCGGGCTTCTTGCTGCCGTCGCCGTTGAACAGCAACGGCGTGTCCCCCGAGCGCCAGGAGTCGGTGTCGCGCACACCCCAGACGGTGATGCCGAGGCAGCGCGAGACGGCCAGGCAGTCGTTGGTCACGTTGGCGTAGGTCGAGGCCGGGGCACCCTGGATGTCGAGTTCGGTGATGGCCACGTCGACGCCGAGAGCGGCGAAGTTCTGCAGCGTGGTGCGGAAGTTGCTGTTGTAGGGGCTGCCGCTGTTGAAGTGCGACTGGAAGCCGACGCAGTCGATCGGCACGCCGCGCTGCTTGAAGTCCTTGACCATGGCGTACATGGCCTGGGTCTTGGCCCAGGTCCAGTTCTCGACGTTGTAGTCGTTGTAGCAGAGCTTGGCGGCCGGGTCGGCGGCGCGCGCGGTGCGGAAGGCGGCCTCGATCCAGTCGTTGCCGGTGCGCTGCAGGTTGGAGTCGCGGCGAGCGCCCGAACTGCCGTCGGCGAAGGCCTCGTTGACGACGTCCCACTGGGCGATCTTGCCCTTGTAGTGACCCATCACGCCCTTGATGTGGTCGTTCATCGCCTGGCGCAGGGTGCTGCCGCTGAGGCTCTGCATCCAACCGGGCTGCTGGGAGTGCCAGGCCAGCGTGTGCCCGCGCACCTTCTTGCCGTTCTGCACCGCCCAGTTGTAGACGCGGTCACCAGCGGTGAAGTTGAACTGGCCGCGCTGCGGTTCGGTGGCGTCGATCTTCATCTCGTTCTCGGCCGTCACCGAGTTGAACTCACGGCCGGCGATCGACGTGTACGCCGAGTCACCCAGCTTGCCGGAGGCGATGGCGGTACCGAAGTAGCGGCCGCTCTGCGCCGCGGCAGCACCGAGCGTGCTCTCGTCGGCGTGTGCCGTCGGCGGTGCGACCAGTGCGCCGGCCGCACCGAGGACGCCAACGACCAGCGATAACAGCAGAAAGCGGAGCTTTCGGTGGGCAACGGTTCTGGAGAGGGCGTACGAGCCCATGACGGTGCCTCCAAGGTAGAAATCATGGAAGGGCCGAAGCGCCGGTTCGCGATCTCGAACAACGACCGGGGCTTCAGACACGGATGATTGAGGTGTTGGCGGTGCATCGTCAATACGCCCCGCAGAAAAACTTTCCGTTCCAGCCCTGAAACCTTCCGGAACCCCAACGAGCCGCTATTTGCAGACAGTTCGGCGACAGGTCTTGACCGTGGAGCCACACATTCCTAGCTTGTGGCGTCACAGATTCCGGGAATTCTTCGAAAAGTTTTCGGAAGTGTCCTCGACCTCAAGGGAGTTCCTCTGATGTGGTTCCGCCGACCGTCCCCGGTCCCCCTGAGACGCCTGCTCGCGGTCCTCGCACCCCTGTCGCTCGCGGCCGCCTTCCTCGGCGCCCAGCCCGTCGGCGCGGCGACCGCGGCCCCCAACGCCTGCGATCTCCCGTCGACATACCGCTGGGCATCCACGGGCACGCTGGCGCAGCCCAAGTCGGGATGGGCCTCGCTCAAGGACTTCACCGTCGCCCCGTACAACGGCAAGCAGCTCGTCTACGCGACGACGCACGACACGGGGACGAAGTGGGGGTCGATGAACTTCACCCCGTTCACCAACTGGTCGGACATGGCCTCGGCCGGCCAGAACACCATGTCCTCCGCCACCGTCGCACCCTCGCTCTTCTACTTCGCGCCGAAGAGCATCTGGGTGCTCACCTACCAGTGGGGCGGGAGCGCCTTCTCGTACCGGACGTCGAGCGACCCCACCAACCCGAACGGCTGGTCGTCCGAGCACGTGCTCTTCTCCGGAAGCATCACCGGCTCCGGGACAGGACCCATCGACCAGACGATCATCGGTGACGGGACGAACATGTACCTGTTCTTCGCCGGTGACAACGGCAAGATCTACCGGGCGAGCATGCCGATCGGGAACTTCCCGGGCAGCTTCGGCTCCTCGTACACCACGGTCATGAGCGATACGACGAACAACCTGTTCGAAGCCCCGCAGGTGTACAAGCTCCAGGGCCAGAACCGCTACCTCATGATGGTCGAGGCGATCGGCTCCCAGGGCCGCTACTTCCGCTCGTTCACCGCCACCAGCCTGAACGGCTCGTGGACACCCCAGGCCGCGACCGAGAGCAACCCCTTCGCCGGCAAGGCCAACAGCGGCGCCACCTGGACCAACGACATCAGCCACGGCGAACTGCTCCGCACCAACGCCGATCAGACCATGACCGTCGACCCCTGCAACCTTCAGCTGCTCTACCAGGGACGCAGCCCCAACTCCGGCGGCGACTACGGCCTCCTGCCCTACCGTCCGGGTCTGCTGACACTGCGGCCCTGACGGCACGGCGGGTCCGGCTACTTGAGACCGACGCCCACTCCCGGCCCCAGCGGCAGGTCGAACCCGTAGAAGATGGCGAGGATCGCGAGCCACGCCACCATGAACGGCAGCACGAAGATGGCGAGCCGTGAGATGAGCGTGCCGAGCCGTGCCTCGGGTTCGTAGCGCTGGAGCAGGGCCAGGAGCAGGAACACGTACGGGTTCATCGGTGTGATGACCGCGGTCGCCGAGTCCCCGATGCGGAACGCCGCCTGGCTGAGCGCCGGGTTCATGCCGAGCAGCATGAACGCGGGGACGAAGACCGGCCCGATCAGGGACCACAGCGCCGAGCCGGAGATGACCACCAGATTGAGACACGAGACGAGGAGGACGAAGGCCACCAGGGCGCCGAAGCCGGTCAGTCCGATGGACTGCAGGAGGGCCGCGGCCTTCACGGCGAGCAGGACGCCCAGGTTCGACCAGTTGAACACCGCGATGACCTGCGCGGCGACGAACATCATGACGACGTAGCCCGCCATGTTCTTCACCGAGTCGGTCATCGCGGTGATGACACCTTCGGAGCCGGTCAGTGTCTTCACCGTGAAGCCGTAGACCGTGCCCGCGAGCAGGAATGCCCCGAAGAGCACCGGGACGATGCCGGTGAGCAGCGGCGACGGCACCAGCGCCCCGCCTTCGCCGCGCAGTGGCGCGCCGCCGGGCAGCCACAGGGACAGCACGACGGCCGCGTACGCGACGACGGCCAGCGCGCTGAACAGCAGGCCGCGGCGCTGGGCCGGGGTCAGCGGGATGACGTCGTCCCCCGGGGCGTCGTCACCCAACTCGTAGACAGGCAGGCGGGGTTCGAGGATCCGACTGATCAGGAAGCCGCCGAGCAGGCCGAGTACGAGGCTGCTGGTGGCGGTGAAGAAGTAGTTGGCGAGGATGTTGACGTCGACATGGTGCGAGGCGGGCAGGACGCCAACGGCCTGCTGGGTGATGCCCGTGTAGAGGGCGTCGAGCGAACCGATCGTGAACCCGGCCGCGTACCCGGCGGTGACACAGGCGAAGCCGCCGATCAGGCCCGCCGCCGGGTGCCGACCGGCGCTCTTGAAGACGACGGCGGCCAGCGGCGGCAGCACGATGGCCGCCACGTCGCTCATCATGTGCGCCTGACAGGCGACCAGCGCCACCAGATACGGCAGGAAGGCGCGCGGCGCGCGGGCCAGGGTGGCCCGCATCGCGGTCTCCAGCAGGCCCGCCTTCTCCGCGACACCCACCGCCATGATCATGAGCAGTACGGCGGCGATCGGCGGGAACGCGGCGAAGTTGGTGACAAGGTTCTCCACCAGCCAGCGCACACCCCCGCCGGTGAGCAGGCCGGTGATGTGCCTGGTGTCGTCCGTGCCCGGCACGGTGACGGACACATCGGCGAGGGCGAGCGCGGTGGAGACCACGGCCACCACCGCGAACAACGCGGTGAACAGGACGACCGGATGGGGCAGGGCGTTTCCGGCCCGCTCGATCCAGGAAAGCACCCGGTCGACGCCACGCGGCTTCTCCTTCCCGGGCCCCGCCCCCTGCCCTTCGGAAGCTGACAACTCAGTCACCGGAGACTTCATGGCCGCCTCCCGTCCGCACACGCGGCGCCATCGACGAGACCCAGCAGATCCTTACGGACGATGCCGTCCTGGACGACACAGACGACGTTTCCGGGGTCACCGAGCACACCGATGTCGGCCAGCGGGTCACCATCACACAGCACGAGATCGGCGACACGCCCCGCCGTCACACTGCCCAACTGTTCATCCACGCCGAGAAGTTCGGCCGAAGTCCGCGTACCGGCGACGATGGCATCCATCGGATCCATACCGAGGTCGACCAGATAACTGAGTTCCATCAGATTCACACCGTGCGGGCCGACGGCGGCGTCCGTGCCGAGCGCGATCCGCGAGCCGCGCTCGATGGCGTGGGCGATGTTCTCCTTGGTCAGCCCGGACCAGCGGGTCTTCTTCTGATAGTGGTAGTCCGGCATCGTGTCCTTGTTGATGCCCGCGTACACGGTGGACAGCGTCGGCACGACGAAGATGTCCCGCTCCCCCGCCAGGTCGATCGCCCTGTCGTCGATGCCGTAGCCGTGCTCGATGCTGGTGACACCGCCGCGGATCGCGTTGAGGATGCCCGCGTTGCCCTGCGCGTGCGCGGCGACGGGCCGGTCCCCGTGCCGCCGGGCCTCGTCGACGACGGCGCGGATCTCCTCCTCGTAGAGGCCCTCGTCGTCCGGGTCGTCGTACGGGCTGCCCATGCCACCGGTGGCACACACCTTCACCAGGTCGGCGCCCGCCCGGATCACGCGGCGCACAGCGATCCGGGCCTCGTCGGTGGTGTCGGCGAGCACGGACATGCCGTCGCTCAGGTCGGTACCGTCCGGCAGGCGTACGTCGCCGTGGCCGCCGGTGTGGCTGATGACGCGGACGGCGGTCTGAAGGCGCGGGCCGACGATCCGCCCGGTCTCGACGGCCGTACGGTAACCGGCCGACAGGCCCGCCAGGTCGCGGGCCGTGGTGACACCCGCGTCGAGGGTCTCGCGCAGCCGGGTGGCGGTGTCCAAGGTGACGAGTACCGGGTCGAGTTCGGCGCGGCGCCCGGGGTGGGCGCCGTGGGCGTAGGACATGTGGACGTGGCAGTCGAAGAAGCCGGGCAGCAGGGTGCGTCCGCCGGCGTCCACGGTACGGGTCGTGGCATCTGCGGCGGACTGGTCGCTCGGGGGAGCTTCCGTCGCGGGTCCGGCGTAGGTGATGATTCCTGTGGCGTCGACAAGGACGACGGCGTCGTCCACCGGAGGGTTACCGGTGCCGTCGACCAGCCGGGCGTTGTGGATCCGCAGCGGGGTCCGGGGGTTGTGCGGCGTGGTGGCGAGCGTCATGGCGTGCTGTCACTCCTGTGCGGTACGGCGGGCCCTGAAGTCGGCAGTGGGTGGGCCCTGTTGAAGGGGAGTGTGGGATGCACACGTCATCGCGGTGTGACGACGCAGGGTTCGTACGGGATTCGCGTGACGCACGCAGGAAGGTGCCACCCATGGAGTCGCAGGAATGTGCCGGGAGGCAGGGAAACGCTGCCGGACCCGACACAACGGGCGGGCCCGGCACATCGACCGGGCTCGGCACATCCGGCGAGCCGGACACATCCACCGCCCCGGTTGAACTGGACGAACTCGACCGCGGTGTTGTGCACGCCCTGCAGATCCATCCGCGGGCGTCATGGACCCTGGTCGGCGAGGTGCTCGGCGTCGATCCCGTGACGGCGGCGCGCCGTTGGCGCCGCCTTGAGGAGGCCGGGCTCGCCTGGGTCACCGCGTACCCGCGCCTCACCGACGCCCGGATCGTGGTCACGGGCGTCATCGAGGTGGACACGGAACCGGGCGCCGCCGAGGACGTGGCTCAGGCCCTCGCGGCGGACCCCGAGGTGCCGAACATCAAACTGACGGCGGGCGGCCGCGACGTGGTGACCTCCGTGCAGACCCGCACCCTGGACGAGCTGTCACGCCTCTCCGCGAGCCTGTTCCGGCCGATCGCGGGCGTACGGTCGACCCGCACACATGTGTCGACGGGACTGCCCACCGAAGGCAGCCGATGGCGGCTGCGCAGCCTGGACGCGGTGCAGACCGCACACCTCGAACAGTCGGCGACGCCACCCGCCCCCACGGGTGCCACGCCCCCGCCCCGCTGGGACGGCCTCGACTCACGACTTCTCGAACTCCTCAGCGTGGACGGCCGGATGACACTGCGCGATCTGGCGGCATCGAGCGACGCCACCCTCACGACGGTGCGCCGACGGGTCGCGGCTCTGCTCTCCTCACGCCTCCTGCTCCGCTGCGACCTGGCACGCCCGCTGTCCGGTTGGCCACTCTCGGCCGTGTACTTCGCATCAGTCCCGGGTCAGTACCTGGAGGAGACGAGCCAGGTGCTGTCCCAGGTGCCGGAGGTGCGTTCCTGCGCGATCACGGCGGGCCCGCACAACCTGGTCGTCGACGTGTGGCTGCGCACCCTGCACGACGTCCACACCTTCGAGGCCCACCTCTCCCGCAAACTCCCCCGCCTGACCGTCGCGGACCGCTCCGTGGTGCTCCGCACGGTCAAACACATGGGCCGGCTCCTGGACCGCGACGGGCGGAGCGTGGGGGTCGTGCCGTTGCGGCATCCGGAGGGGTGAGCGCGTACCCGCCCCCTTCCCGTCGACTCGATCTCTCGGTATGTTCCGCGGTGACGATGCCGACCAGTCGGTATGCACAGGTAGAGCCGGGCACTCGAGCTACGGACACGAGCTACGGACTCCCGGCCCGAGAAGCCGGAGGTTCCATGGCCGAGCAGGCGACACCGCGGATCGGCGGGCACTGCGACGCGCGCTTCGAAGGCGTCCGCGCCGCTTTCGTCGACAACTTCCGTGAGCGCGACGAGCTGGGTGCCGCCGTCACCGTCCTGCTCGACGGTGAACCGGTCGTCGACCTGTGGGGCGGCTGGGCCGACGCCGCGCACACCCGCCCGTGGCAGCAGGACACCCTCGTCAACGTGTGGTCGACGACCAAGGGGGCCACGGCACTGTGCGCACACCTCCTGGCCGACCGCGGCCTGCTGGACCTGGACGCGCCGGTCGCCTCCTACTGGCCGGAGTTCGCCGCGGCCGGCAAGCAGAACGTCCTCGTACGCCATCTGCTGTCGCACCGCGCGGGCCTGGCCGGCCTGCGCGAACCGCACACCCTGGACGAGCTCTACGACTGGGAGTTGACCACCGCGCGCCTCGCGGCCACCGAGCCCTGGTGGGAGCCAGGCACCCGCTCCGGCTACCACGCCATCACCTACGGCTTCCTGGTCGGCGAGGTGATCCGGCGCATCACCGGACAGCTTCCCTCCGCGTTCCTGCGCCAGGAGGTCACCGGGCCGCTCGGCGTGGACTTCTTCATCCGCTTCCCGGAGGAGGAGACTCGGCAACCTGCCCAGCTGATGCACCCGTTGGCCGCAGCCGGCAGCGAACAGGAGGCCGCCTTCAGCCAGTTGCAGCCGGTCGCACTCGCCGCCCTGGCCAACCCGCTCACCGGCGCCGCCGAAGCCAACACCCCCGAGTGGCGCGCCGCCGAGATCCCCGCCGCCGGTGGCCACGCGACGGCCCAAGGGGTCGCCGCGCTGTACGGGCTGTTCACCGGGCACGAACGCCCGGACGGCCGCCGGGTGTTGTCGCCGCAGGCCGCGGAACGCGTACGCGAGGGCCAGGGCAGTTGCCGGGACCTGATACTGGGCGCCGGTTTCGCGCACGACACCGAGATCGGCCTGGGCCTCTGGCTGAGCGGCGCGAACGGCTCGTACGGACCCAATCCGCGCGCCTTCGGCCACGACGGCTTCGGCGGCTCCTTCGGCCTCGCCGACCCCGAAGCGGGCATCAGCGTCGGCTACGTCATGAACCACATGGGCACACGCATCGCCGACGACCCCCGGAAGATGGCCCTGGTCGACGCCGTGTACAAGGTTGCCCCATGACCTCCTGGCCCCCTCCCCCCTCTTGATCCCCTGAACGCCTGAGCCCCTGAGCCGATGTGCTCGATCATGGGTGGATGACTGCCTTCTACCATGTGTGCTTCGTGGTCCCGCATCTCGAGCAGGCGATGCGGGACTTCCAGCGTTCGGCCGGGGTCGAGTGGCATGAACCCGTGTCCGACCGGCTCGGCGAGTGGGGCTACCGGATCGTGTTCACCGCGGGCGGGCCGCCCTTCATCGAGCTCATCGAAGGGCCGCCGGGCAGCCCCTGGGACGCGTCCAAGGGGGCCAGGTTCGACCACATCGGCTTCTGGACCAGCGATGTCCGGGAAGGCTCCCGACGACTGGAGGAAGAGGGCCTGCCCGTGGACTTCTCCGGCTGCCCCTACGGTCGGCCCTTCGCCTATCACCGGATGGACAGCATCGGCGCACGGATCGAACTCGTCGACGTGAGCAGACAGGCCGGTTTCCTCAGCGGATGGCACCCGGGCGGGGAGGCGATGCCCGCCATCGACGAGCGCCCCCGAGACTGAGCCGCCCTCGCCCGGTGCCCGACCCGGCCCCAGACGTCACCGTTCCGTGTCGGGCCCGAAGAGCGTGGCGAGTGCGCGGTCGACGACGGACTCCACGTCCTCGTTGCCCGCCGGCACGAGCGCGTACGTACGCAGCAGGAAGCGGCGGAGGGCCGAGGTGTCGAACTGGACCACGGCCATCCCCTGCGGCGCGTGCAGCTCGACGACGGTGCGCGCACGGCCGCACGGCCACACGTGGACGTCCCCGGTCCCGGTCGGCAGGCGCAGGCCGTCGTCGAGGAGGGTGCGGGCGAAGGCCCACGTCACGTCGGTCCCGGCCAGCGTGGCCTCCGCGGGAAACACCAGCTGAAGGGCGAGCGGGTCGGCGGATTCATAACGGAGGGTGACGGTGACACTTCGTTCGGGGCCCTGACCCTCGGCGACGACGAGGCGGGCGCGGGCGGACTGTTCGAGCGTGACGGGCAGCGTGGTCGGCATGGCAGGTCCCTTTCTCCACTGCGTGTTCCAGGTGACCGTTCGACGCGACAGCGGGGCGGGGCATTACGGCATTTCCGGAAAAGGTCGTTGTGACCTACGCCACCCACCCCTTCATAATCCGACATTTACGAATTACGGTTTCAAACTCCCCGCCCGATCCGCAGTCGGGCGGAGCACCGCCGACGTCGGACGGAACGGAAGACTCCTGCCATGACCGACGGCCCCGCCGCCGCGCCGATACCCCCTGCCGCCACGGAAGGCGGCCTCAGCCCCACCGCGTACGCGCGGATCTACGAGGCGGAGCAGCCTCGCCTCGTCGCGTACGCCCGCTCGCTGACCGGCAGTCCCTGGCTCGCCGACGATCTCGTCGCCGAGGCCCACTTCCGGGTCTGGCGGCGCCTGGCCGCCGGGCATGTCATCGACAACGTCGCGGCGTACCTGACGACGACCGTGCGACACCTGGCCGCCTCCGCGGGGCGCGGGGCGGCGCGCGAGACACCCCTCGACCCGCACGCCGGCGTCGAACCGGTACAGGTGTCGAACGGCACGCATGCTTCGTACGGCTCGTTCGGCTCATACGGTTCCGGGGGCTACGGCGACCAGGATCCGGCCACCCGAGCCTCCGCCGTGGACCTGTTGTCCCAGGTCCTCGGGCAGCTGCCGAAGCGGTGGGTGAAGGCCCTGTGGCTCGCGGAGGCCGAGGGGCAGCCGCTTGAGGCGGTGGGCCGGGGCATCGGCGCGGGCAGCGGGGCCACGGCCGTGCTGCTGCACCGGGCGCGGGAGGGCATGCGGCAGGCGTTCCTGCGGGCGCACCCGGGGACCCCGGACGACCCGGCGTGCGAGAGCCACTGGGACCGGATGCCCGCACACGTGCGCGGCAGCGCGTCCGCGCGTCAGTCGGAGAAGCTCCTCGCGCACGTCGACGACTGCGACGACTGCCGGGCGCGGCTCACGGTCCTGCTGCGCGCCAACGACCGGCTGCCGGCCCTGGTGGGTCCGGCGCTCCTGATCTTCGTGCTCGGCGGGGCCGGGAAGTTCCTGGTGCCGCTCGCGGCCGGAGCCGGAGCCGGGGCCACCGGCGCCGCGGCGGGCGGGCACGGGTCCGGTTCCGGCCTGCTGCACGGCGTAAAGCACGCGCTGGCCGGCGGCGCGAAGGCGCAGGGCGCCGTGGCCGGGGTGCTCGGGGTCTCGGTGGCGGGAGCCGCCGTCGCGGCCGGGCTCATGCTCGCCGGGAACAGCGATACGGTGCCGCCGCAGCGGTCGGCGGCGGTGCAGAGCGAGTCACCCACCGGGCGTGACAGTGCGTCGTCGAGTCCGTCCTCGGACCCCTCAACTTCCGCTTCACGTAAGCATGTTGCTCCGCAGGGCGGGTCGCAGCGCGCGGCCGAACCCGACGCCGGGCCCGACACCAAGGCGGCACCGGGCGGCTCCGCGGACAAGGGTGCGCCGGCCGCGCCCACGGCATCGTCCGCGCCGTCGGACCCCGGGACCCCGAGCGCCCCGGCGACTCCGACCACGCCCGCGGACCCGCCCGCAGCCGAGCGGGCCGCGCCGGAGGAGCCCAAGGCCGACGAGCCGCCGTCCGACGACACCACCCCTACGCCACCGGCCGCCCCGGCCACGCCGACGCCCACACCCACGGCACCGCCCACACAAACGCCGCCAACCGAGCCCTCGACCCCGGCGGAGCCCACACCCACCACTGAGCCGACCGAACCGGCCGAGCCCACCGAACCGGCCGAACCCACAGTCCCTACTCAGCCCACCGAACCCACCACTCCCCCGCAGCCCAGCACCCCCACCCCCACCTGCACCCGCTGGCTCGGCCCGATCTACATCTGCCGCGTCGGCTGAGTCTGACGCCCCTCCCGCAGGGCGAGGTACGTGACGGCCGACTCCGCCAGTGTGCGTACCGCCGGGTGCCAAGGACGTTCCTGCGGGCCGGTCAGCACGAGGCGGCGGGAGGTCGCCGGCCCCAGGGGCAGCAGGACCAGGTCGGCGGGGATCAGCGAGCGCGAGACCTCGGACAGGACCGTGACGCCGATCCCGGCCTGCACCATGCTGATCAGCGTCGCGAGGTCCCGTACCCGGTGGGTCGGATCGAAGCGCAGGCCGGCCCGGGTGTGGATCGTACGGATCCGGGACTCGCAGCCGTTCGGCGAGATCAGGAACGGGTCGTCCTCCAGGTCACGGATGTCCACGCGCTCCTCACCGGCCAGGGGATGGTCGCGGGGCAGGAGCGCCCGGTATCCGTCGTCGGCAAGCTGCACGCCGGGGCCCGGTGGCGGGTCGATCAGGACGGCGGCGTCCGCGGTCCCGTTCCCCAGCCAGCCCGCGACTTCGGCGCTGTCACCCTCGAAGACCCGTACGGTGACGCGTGGTTGGTCCTCGCGCCAGTGCCTGAGCAGACTCGGGACCAGTCCCTGACACACCGTCGGCGTCGCGGCCAGGCGCACGGTGCCGGCCATGGACTCGGCCGCCTCGGCCGCGATCTGCTCGACGGACCGGGCCGCGGCCAGCGCGGTACGGGCGTGCGGCAGCACCTGCTCGCCGAGCACGGTGGTCCGCGCCGGTGTGGCGCGTATGAGCAACGGCGCGGTCAACTCGCGTTCCAGGGAGGCGACGGCGTGCGACACGGCCGACTGGGTCATGCCCAGCTCGGCGGCGGCCGCGCTGAAGCCGCCCGTGTCGACGACCGCGAGGAAGGCGCGCAGTTGGGGCAGGTTCAGGGGCATGCGAGAGCCTCATATCGCCATGACATGTATGCGTTGGACCCATGGTGCCAGGTCGGGCGAGGCTTCAACCGTGCCGCCGATACCGGCGGAGTTCAGCCGAGTACGCGCGTCATTAAGTGCGTACGCGTATGCCGATATGCCGAGGAGAGCCATGCCCTACATCCGTGTCACCGTGACCGACCCCGACCTCCCCGTCGGGACCCGACACACTCTCGCGGAGGGCCTGACCGACCTGGCAGTCTCTGCCCTGGGCAAGGACCGCTCGCGAACCATCGTCCAGATCGCCGCGGTTGAGCCCGGCACCTATTACGTGGACGGCAGGCCCATGACCGGCGGGGCGCGCGACGCCCACGTAGAGGTCAGCATCACCCTGGGCTCGAACAGCGCGGCGGAGAAGGCCGCGTTCATCGCCCAGGCCAACGAACTCCTCACCGACACCCTGGGCACTCTCGCCCGTTCCGGTGTCGCGCTGCACGAACTGCCGCCGGAGAGCTACGGCTACCACGGGGTGACCCAGTTCGACTTCTACCGAAGCGTGTCCGCCGCGCGCTGAGCACGCCCGGTCGGCTACTGGGTCGGCATGCGTTGACGCACCCCCGTTCCCCCTGCATGATGTCGGGATCATGGAGCTCACCGGCCGGTACAGCCAACCGCCGCTCGTCAGGCGCCTGTTCGTGGACCTGGGACGACAGTCCGGGTCCCTGTGTCGCTCCCCCCGCTGAACAGCGCCTGCCCGCCACCGCACTTGCCGTCACCGCACCTGCCACCCCGCTCAGTTGCATCCGGGAGCTTCGCCATGCCCGCGCCCCACGCCCCCTTCGGTGTGCCCGTCACCCGCCGCACCTTCGCCGCGCTCGCCGGGGCGGTGGCCACGACCGCCGTCACCGCTCCGGCCGCCGATGCCGCCACCGACTCCTCGCCACGCGCCGCGGCCGAGCGGCCCAACGTCCTCTGGCTGGTGGCCGAGGACCACTACCCCTTTGTCGGCGCGTACGGCGATCCCGTCGCCAGAACGCCCACCCTGGACCGGCTCGCCCGCGAAGGCATCCGCTACGAGAACTCGTACTCGACGGCGCCCGTGTGCGCCCCGTCCCGGTTCGCCCTGCTGACCGGTGTCGCCCCGCAGAGCGCGGGGCCCGCCGAGCACATGCGGGCCCTCGGACGCACTCCCGCCTTCCTCAAGGGATTTCCCGAGCATCTGCGGCAGGCCGGGTACTACGCCACGAACAACTCCAAGACCGACTACAACACCGTCGTCGACATGGACGCCACCTGGGACGCGTCCAGCGCGACCGCCCACTACCGCGACCGCCCCGCCGGAGCCCCGTTCTTCGCCGTCTTCAACGACATGACGACCCACGAGTCCAGCCTGTTCACCGCCCAGGACGGCCGTACCCGGCGCGACGAGATCCGCCTCCCCGCCTATCTGCCCGACACCCCGGAGATCCGCGGCGACTTCGCGCACTACTACGACGCGATGGAGACGATGGACGGACATGTGGCCGCAAAACTGGCCGAGTTGGAGGCGGCAGGACTCACCGACGACACCATCGTCTTCTTCTACTCCGACAACGGCGGCGTCCTGCCGCGCAGCAAGCGGCACTGCTACGACGAGGGGATGCGCACCGCACTGATCGTGCGATTCCCGGAGAAGTGGGCGCACTTGGCGCCCCGCCCGGCCGGTTCGGTGGAGCGGCGGGCGGTCACCTCCGTCGACTACGCGCCGACCGTGCTCGCCCTCGCGGGCGTCGACATCCCCGACCATGTGCAGGGCCACCCGTTCGCCGGAGTGCGCCAACTGCCGCCCGCTCGCTATGCGTTCGGCGGACGCGACCGTATGGACGAGCGCTACGACATGGTGCGCACGGTCCGCGACGCCCGCTATCGCTACCTGCGCAACTACGCTCCGCACCGCCCCTGGGGCCAGCACGGCGCCTTCGCCTGGCTGGCGCACGGCTACCAGTCGTGGGAGCAGGCCCATCTGGACGGCACCCTGAACCCCGTACAGGAGCGGTTCTGGGGCACCAAGCCCGCCGAGGAGCTGTACGACCTGCACTCCGACCCGGACGAGATCCACAATCTCGCCGACGATCCCGCCCACGCCCACACCCTCGACCGGCTCTCGCGCGCCCTGGACGAGCACATCGTGGACGTGCACGACAACGGGTTCATCCCGGAGGGCAGCCCCCTTGAGGGCTGGGAGCGGAGCCGCCGCCCCGGCGCCTATCCGCTGCGCCGCGTACTGCGGCTCGCGCGACAGGCCATCGAGCGAGACCCCCGCCATCTACCCACTCTCACCAGGGATTTGGGCGACGAGAACGAAGTCGTACGATACTGGGCCGCGCAGGGCCTGCTCATGCTCGGGCGGGACGCCGCCCCCACGCTGCCCCGCCTGGCCCGGACCCTGCGCACGGATGCCTCGCCGCAGGTGCGGATCAGCGCCGCGGAGACCCTGGTCCGAGGTGGGCACCGTGTGTCCGAAGCCGTCGAGTTCCTGTCCCGTACACTCGCCGGGCACCCCGACGTCCGGATCCGGCTCCAGGCGATCAACGCGCTCACCTTCGTCGACCCGGACCTCGCCCGCCCGGCCCGCTCCGCGATCGAGGCGGCGGCCACGAGCAAGGACGAGTATCTGCACAACGCGGGCCGGTACCTGAGATTCGTACTCGACGGGACATACACACCGACCTCGCCCGTCTACGAGCCCGTCCCCTCGGGCTGAGCGGGTGCGGACCGGCTGCCGGACGCGGGAGTCACGAGCGGCGGAGAGAGCCGGCCGGGGTCTCCTCACCCCTCCGGCGTCCGCACCTTCGGCCAGTCCAGCCCCCGCAGTTGCGCGTCGAGGCCGCCGTCGCAGAACATCAACGTACCGACGCAGTAAGCGGACTTGGGGGACAGCAGGAAGAGCACGAGCTCCGCGACCTCCTCCGGGCTGCCCGCCCGCCCCGCCGGGACGGCCTTCAGGAACGCCTCGATGCCTGCCGCGATCCGCGGGTCCTTGCGGCCGGCCCGGGTCATCGGGGTGTCGATGAACCCCGGCGCGATGGCGTTGAGGCGGATGCCGTCCGCGATGTAGTCCGCCGCACGGGTACGGGTGTAGTGGGCGATCGCGGCCTTGGTGGCCGGGTACGTGAGCACGCCGCCCTGGTCGGCCAGGGAGTCGGCGAGGGCGCGCGCCGCCTCTTCGTCGCCCGCGAGGCACGCCTCGGCGAGCCGCGGATTCCAACCGGGCTGCGTGGTCGTGGAGTTGGACGAGGCGAGGACGACGGAGGACTCGCCCGCGGCCGCCAGGGCCGGGCGCAGTTCTTCCAACAGGCCAATGGCGCCGTAGTAGTTGACGGAGACCAGCAGGCTCGCCGGCCGGTCCGCGCCGCCGGAGATCCCGGCGAACGGCACGAATCCGTCGAGCCGTCCGTCGGCGAGCCCGGTGACCTCGGCCGCCGCGGCGCTCCGCCCCTCCGCGGTGCCGAGGTCGGCCGCCACATCGGTGCCGCGCAGGTCGACGCCGATGACACGGTGCCCCTGTTCGGAGAGCCGGGCGGCGATGGCGGCACCTATACCGGAGGCGGCTCCGGTGACGGCGATGGTTCCCATGTCGGTCTCCTCTTGATGGTTCGGTGCGTACGTGGACGGGGGCGGGCCGGGGCGTCGGCCATGGTCTCAGGCGCGGCGCCCATGATCGAGCCGCTCACACACCTTCCGCCCCGCCCACACGTAGATTGAGCTGACGGGCCACCACCAGGTGGGAGCCGGACACACAGGCGGCCGGACGGCAGCCCGAGACAACCGGAGACCGGACCGGGGAAGGAGGAAGGCACCTTGAGCGACGACGCGCCCAGCGGCGTCCTGGCCAAGGCCCTCACCGTGCTGCAGGCCTTCACCGTCGAGGACACCACCCTCGGGTTCGCCGAGCTGCAGCGGCGTACGGACTTCGCCAAGAGCACCCTGCACCGGGTCCTCGGCGATCTCGTGGCGGCCCGGCTCCTCGACCGCGTCCAGGGGCGCTATCGCCTGTCCGGGCTCGTCTTCGAGCTGGGGATGCGCGCGTCGGTCGAGCGCGGGCTGCTCGAAGTGGCCACCCCCTTCCTGGAGGACCTCTTCGTACGCACCCATGAACTTGTCCATCTGGGGACGCGCGAGGGCACCGAGGTCGTCTACGTCGCCAAGATGGGCGGCCACCAGCAGGCCGACTCGCCCTCCCGGCTCGGCGGCCGGATGCCGCTGCACGCGACGGCGATCGGGAAGGTGCTGCTGGCCCACTCCCCGGCCGAGGTGCGCGAGGCCACGCTGCGCGGGCCGTTGGAGCGCAAGGCACCCCGGACCATCACCAACGTCGACGTACTGACACGGCAGTTGTCCGACGTCGTCACGAAGGGTGTCGCCTTCGAATACGAGGAGTCGGCGGTCGGCATCGTGTGTGTCGCGGCCGGGATCTTCGGGCCGGCGGACGAGATCGTGGCGGCGGTCAGTGTCACCGGACCGGTGCACCGGTTCCAGCCCGCCCGGCACGCCAACAGCGTGCGCGCGGCCGCGGCCGGAATCTCGGCGACGCTCGGCCGCCGCGAGGAACTGCGCAAGCACTGAACCACGAACGAGTTCCGCCAGACGGAACTCAATCCTGGGCCCTGGGCGCCCCTCTTGTCCAAGCTGGGGGCATGAACGAGATCTCCCCCGGCGACACCTCCCCGGGCAACGACGCCGTCGCACAGGCGGCGCGGCGGCTGCTGCGCGCCGCCGCCGACCACGTGCCCTGTCCCCCGGTGCGCGACCTGATCGGCAGCGACGACGTGAAGGCGGCCTACGCCGTCCAGGAGCTGCTCACCGCACACCGCCTCGAAGCGGGCGGCCGCGTCACCGGCCGCAAGATCGGCCTCACCTCGCCCGCCGTGCAGCGGCAACTGGGCGTGGATCAACCGGACTTCGGGGTGCTGTTCGCCGACATGAGTGTCGAGGACGGGGCCTCCGTGCCGGTCGGCGGGCTGCTCCAGCCCAAGGTCGAGGCGGAGATCGCGTTCGTCCTGGGCGCGGACCTCGCCGACGGCCCCCTCGACGACGCGCAGATCCGCGCCGCCGTGGCGCACGCGGTCCCCGCTCTGGAGATCGTGGACAGCCGGATCGCCGACTGGGACATCACCTTCGGTGACACCGTCGCCGACAACGGCTCCTCCGCGCTGTACGTCATCGGGGGCCCGGCCAAGCCGCTCACCGAGTTCGAGCCCGTCGAGGCGGACATGACGATGAAGCGGCACGAGGAGACGGTGTCCACCGGCAACGGCGCGGCCTGCCTGGGCGATCCGCTCACCGCACTCGGCTGGCTCGCCCGGACCGCGCGCGACGTCGGCGACCCCCTGCGCGCGGGCCAGGTCGTGCTGTCCGGCGCGCTCGGACCGATGGTGCCCGCCGCGGCCGGCGACGTGTTCACCGCCGACATCAGCGGACTCGGCTCGGTCTCCGTCCGCTTCCACGCCACCGCCCCCGGCCACGAAGGAGCCTGAAGCATGAAGACCAAGGTCGCCGTCATCGGCTCGGGCAATATCGGCACCGACCTGATGATCAAGGTGCTCCGCCTCTCGGACACCCTCGAAATGGGCGCGATGGTCGGCATCGACCCCGCCTCCGACGGACTCGCCCGCGCCGAGCGGCTCGGCGTCCCGGTCACCGCCGAGGGCGTCCAGGGCCTGATCGCGATGGACGGCTTCGAGGACATCCGCATCGTCTTCGACGCGACGTCCGCGAAGGCGCACGTCGCGAACGCCCAGGCGCTCGCCCCGTACGGCAAGCAGCTCGTCGACCTGACGCCCGCCGCCATCGGCCCGATGGTGATCCCGGCGGTCAATCTCGACGACCACGTCGCCGCGGACAACGTGAACATGGTGACGTGCGGCGGCCAGGCCACCATCCCGATCGTCGCCGCCGTGTCCTCCGTAGCACCGGTCCCGTACGCGGAGATCGTCGCCTCGATCGCGTCGAAGAGCGCGGGGCCCGGCACCCGCGCGAACATCGACGAGTTCACCGAGACGACCAGCCACGCGATCCAGACCGTCGGCGGCGCGGACCGCGGCAAGGCCGTCATCGTCCTCAACCCGGCGGAGCCGCCGCTGATCATGCGGGACACCGTGCTCGCGCTGGTGAACGCGCCCGACGAGGCCTCCCACGACGCCATCCGCGCAGCCGTCGCCAAGCGGGTCGACGAGGTGTCCACGTACGTTCCGGGCTACCGCCTCAAGCAGCAGGTGCAGATCACGCCGGTCCCCGCCGACCAGCCGGTGCACACCCTCACCACGGCCCCGGTCACCCACCAGGTGTCCGTCTTCCTCGAGGTCGAGGGGGCCGCCCACTACCTTCCGGCGTACGCGGGGAACCTCGACATCATGACCAGCGCGGCCCTGCGGATGGCCGAGGCCATGGCCGCCCGCGCCACCCAACTCCCCCGCGCCACCGACCTCCAGGGAGCCGACGCATGAGTGCCACCGCCGCACACACCGCCACACATGACACCAAGCTGTTCATCCAGGACGTCACCCTGCGCGACGGCATGCACGCCATCCGGCACCGCATCGCGCCGGAGCAGCTCGGGAGGATCGTGGGCGCCCTCGACGCGGCCGGTGTCGACGGGATCGAGGTGTCCCACGGCGACGGCCTCGCCGGAGGATCCCTCAACTACGGCCCCGGCAGCCACACCGACTGGGAGTGGATCGAGACCGCGGCCGCGCACATCACCAACGCCCGCCTCACCACCCTCCTGCTGCCCGGCATCGGCACCATCGAGGAACTCAAGCGGGCGTATGCGCTCGGGGTCCGCTCGGTGCGGGTGGCCACGCACTGCACCGAGGCCGACGTCTCGGCCCAACACATCGCCACGGCACGCGAGTTGGGCATGGACGTCTCCGGCTTCCTGATGATGAGCCACATGGCCGATGCCAAGACGCTGGCCGGGCAGGCCAAGCTCATGGAGTCCTACGGCGCCCACTGCGTCTACGTCACCGACTCCGGCGGCCGCCTCATGATGGACGGCGTCCGCGAGCGGATGCGCGCCTACCGCGACGTCCTCGACCCGGCCACCGAACTCGGCATCCACGCCCACGAGAACCTCTCGCTCTCCGTGGCCAACTCCATGACCGCGGTGGAGGAGGGCGTGACCCGCGTCGACGCCTCGCTCGCCGGCCAGGGCGCGGGCGCGGGCAACTGCCCCATCGAGGCGTTCATCGCGGTGGCCGACCTCAACGACTGGAAGCACGGTTGCGACCTGTTCGCCCTCCAGGACGCGGCCGAGGACCTGGTGCGCCCGCTCCAGGACCGCCCGGTCCGCGTCGACCGCGAGACCCTCACGCTCGGCTACGCCGGGGTCTACGGCTCCTTCCTGCGCCACGCGGAGGCGGCCGCCGAGCGCTACGGCATCGACGTCCGCACGATCCTCGTCGAGGTCGGCAAGCGCGGCCTGGTCGGCGGTCAGGAGGACATGATCGTCGACGTGGCGCTGGGACTCGCACAGGCGAGCTGACACCACGTACGGGACGAGCCGCCCTTCAGGCCTTCGCGGGCGCGAGGACGATGTCGAAGCGTGCCCGCGTCCAGGGTCCCTGGACGGTCCGGCCATCCGGTGTGGGGGCGTCGGCGGGGTGCTGCTCGAAGTCCTTCACCAGGGAGTCCCGGACGCCGAACACCGCGTCGGAGTCGAGGAGTTCGTCGCCCCGCACGAAGATGTGGGTCACCAGCGTGCGGCAGTCCTCGTGCGTCACCTTGAAGTGCAGGTGCGAGGCGCGCATCGGGGAGCGGCCCACCGACTCCAGCAACTCCCCCACCGGGCCGTCGTGCGGGATCGGATACGGCGTCGGGGTCACCGCCCAGAAGCGGAACCGCCCCTGGGAGTCGGTGACCAGGTGGCCTCGCGCGGCGGTCCGGTGGTCGTCGTACTGGACGTCGTAGTGGCCGGTCTCGTCCGCCTCCCACACCTCGATCCGGGCCCCCGCCAGTGGTGTGCCGGCCGTGTCGATGACCGTCCCCTCGACCCAGCAGGGTTCCCCGGGCGCACCGGCGGAGATGTCGCCGCCGAGCGGTACGGCGGGCGAGTCCTCCACGAAGAAGGGGCCGAAGACGGTGGCCTCGGTGGCGTCGCCGTGCGCCTCGTTGTTGACGGTGACGGTCTGCATGGACGCGCCGAGGACGTCGGACAGGAGGATGAACTCCTGGCGGCGGTCGTCGGTGATGTCGCCGCAGCGGGTGAGGAAGTCGATGGCCCGGTTCCACTCCTCCTCCGTGAGCCGGACCTCTCGGACGTAGGCGTGCAGATGACGCACGAGGCCGCTCATCAGCTGCCGCAGCCGGGGGTCCGGGCAGTTGTCGAAGGAGGCCGTGACGCGGTCGGTGAGTTCTGCCTCGCGGCTCTGCTGTTCGGGTCCGGGTGCCGTCCGTGTCGGGTGGGTGGTCATCGCGGGATGTCTCCTTCCCAGGCCGCCCGCAGCAGTGCGCTGAGCCGGTCCCGGGTCACGGGGGCGGGGTTGCCTTCCGGCACGGCGGCGAGGACGGGGGCCACGGCTTCGGCGATGCCGCTCTCCGGCATGCCCAGTTCCTTGAGCGAAGTGGGCGCGTCCAGGCGGGCGTAGAGGGCGGCGAGGCCCTCGGTGGCGGTGGGTGCGTCGAGTGCTGCGGCGACCCTGCGCTCGGCCTCGGGGGCGTGGGGCGCGTTGAGGGCCAGGACGTGCGGCAGAACGGCGGCGTGGGTCTGCGCGTGCGGGAGGTCGAAACGGCCGCCCAGCACATGGCAGATCTTGTGGTGCAGGCCGGATCCTGCGGAGGCGAAGACGACGGCGGCAAGGTAGGCGCCGTAGAGCATCTGCTCGTGCCCGGCCAACCGGTCGGGGTGCGCGCCGACTTCGGGCAGACCGGCGCTCAGCGCGCGGGCCGCCTCTTGTGCCATGGCGCGGTCGATGGGGTCGGCGCGCGGCCCCCACATCGCGTCGACGCAGTGTGCGAGGGCGTTGAGGCCGCTGGCGACCGCGAGTGCGCCGGGGAGGGTGAGCAGGAGCGAGGCGTCGTAGACGACGGTGGCCGGGAGCACCGCGGCGTCCACGCCGGTGGTCTTGACGCCGTCCCGGGTCAGCCCCCAGACGTTGGTCGCCTCCGAGCCGGCGTAGGTGGTGGGGACGGCGACGATCGGCAGTTTGGTGGTGAGGGCGACGGCCTTGGCGAGGCCGGTCGCCGAGCCTCCTCCGACACACACCAACGCGTCGGCGGCGTGCTCGTGCGCGACCGCGCGGGCCCGCTCGGCGGCCTCGACCGGGACGTGCTCGACCACCTCGTCGTGGACCCGCGCCCCGGTCAGGTGCTCGGAGAGCTCCGTGGTCAGGGCCCTGGCGGAGGGGCCGCCGACGATCAGGACGCGTCCCGATCCGAGCCGGGCCACTTCGTCGACGACGGTGCGGACGGCCTCCCCCGGCGCGAACACGGCGCGCTGCGCGGGGGTTTCGTGTGCGAACTTCATTCCGCCCATACTGCCTGGGCCGAGGGTGCGGAGCAGTGAGGCAGTCCGGTGGCCGGACCGACGGACTCCATCACCCGTCGCCCCCCTCAGCCCGCCATGCCGACCCGCGGTCCGGGGCCCGTATGGGAGGAGTTCTGTCGGTACAGGCCTCGGCCGATGTCGGCCGCCGTCGCCAACAGTGCGTGGATCAGCTGCTGGTCGTCGCGGCGGTCGGCCGGGACCGTCGCGGCGATCGTGCCGATGATCCGGTCACCCCCGAAGTACATGATCGGCACGGCGAAGCTTTTGTAGCCGTGCATGCACGACTCCCGCTCCTGGGCCCATCGGCGGGCGCGGATCTGGGCCAGCTCGGCGCGCAGCGCCGCCGGGTCGAGCCGGTCGGAGGACGGGGATCCGTCGGCGCGCTGCGCCTCTAGCTCCGCGATCACGTCCTCCTGGTCGTCGCTGTAGGCCAGGAGGACCCGCCCGGAGACGGTGAGCGGCCGGGACACGTTCGAACCGACGGCCGCGACGACGGCTGCCTCCCGGCGGCCGCCGAGGCGTTCCAGGTAGCAGCAGTCGGTGCCGTGCGGCACGGCCAGGTGGACCACGGCCTGGGTCGCGGCCCGCAGATCCAGCATCGCCGGGCGCGCGACCGCCCGCAGATGGGCCGGTCCGGGGACCAGTCGGCCCAGCTCGAAGATGCGCCAGCCGAGCTGGTACCCGTCCGGCGTGCGGCTGAGATAGCCGAGTTGGACGAGCTCGGTGCCGATCCGGTGCACGGTCGCCTTGGGCACGCCTGAGCGGCGGCTGAGTTCGCTCAGACCGAGGCAGGTCGAGCCGGAGGAGAAGACTCCGAGCACCAGGTGCGCCTTGCCGAGCACGGAGCTCATGTGCGGTTCGGGGGCCCCGGGCCCGACCACCGGGGCGGCCTGCTCCGCGGTGTCGAGTTCTGCCTGGGCGCTCGCGCGCATACCGCTTCCCCTCGCCGATACCAATGACCAAAGGTGATTGTTCAAACTTCGTGAACCTCTTGGCAACCCCCCTTCGGCCGCGAACACGCACCCCTGTGACGACCCGATGACGGCCGGTTACGCGGCGCCGATCCGCCCAGTGGACCGAGCGGTTCCTTCCGGGACGCGCGGCGGCGAGGCTGCCGACATGAGTAGCCAAGACACCATCGACACCCTGGTCAAGCGCATCGAGGTCCTCGAGGGCGAGGCCGACATCCGCCGTATTCAGGCCCGTTACATGTTCCTGTGCGACACACCGTGCCCGGAGTACGGGGTCGACAGCGACGAGCAGCGCATCGAGCTGATCCTCGACCTCTACTCCGACGACGCCATCTGGGAGGGCGTCGGCGAGTACTACGACAGCCAGTTCGGCCGGGCCGAGGGCAAGGAGGCGATCCGCGCGCACTTCAACCGCTTCTGGCCGCAGGACCAGGACCCGAAGCTGCTCCTGAACGCCCACTGGCTCACCTCGGAGCAGATCCATGTGTACGGGGACGAGGCCGACGGCCAGTGGATCCACTTCCAGCCCTGGCTCTTCGAGGACGGCAAGTCCCTGATCCGCGCCAGCCGGCTCAACAACGCGTTCCGCAGGATCGACGGCGTATGGAAGATCACCCGGACCCGGACCGAGAACGTCGCCATCGCCGACCTTCCCGACTTCTTCGTCGGCAGCTATCCGAAGCGGTCCGTGCTGCTCAAGGCGCCGGGGACGAACCACACGAATGAGCACGCTGCCGGCGCCTGAGCAACTCTCCCCGTTCCTCTCCTCAACGGGCCGGGATTTCCTCACCCGTTGAGGCTTCGCTCCACCCAGACCGCAGCACGCAGGGCTGCCGCCTCGGATCCCGCGATCACCTGGAGTCCGAGCGGCAGCCCTGCCGCGTTGCGCAGCCCCGGCACGGCCACCGTGGGCAGACCGAGGGCCTGCCACGGGCGGCTGAGCACCGGATCGCCGGTGGCGTCGAGCCCCTGCGGAGCCGCCCCGGGCGCGGCAGGGCCGAGTACCGCGTCGTACTGGGTGAGGAGCGCGCCGAGTTCGGTGCGTGCCGCGGCGACCAGTCGGCACGCGGCGCGGTAGTCGGATTCCGAGGTGGCCGCACCGGTTCGGAGAAGCCCGGCCAGGGGTGCGCTGAGTTGATCGGCCCGCTCCAGCTCGGCGGAGCGTTCGCGCGCCGCCTCGTAGGCCATCACCACCGGGTGCGCCGTGGTCACTTCGGCGATCAGTGCCTCCAGGGGGAAGACATCGATCGTCGCGCCACGGTCGGTGAGTCGGGCCTCGGCGGAGGCAAGCGCCGCACCCATTTCGTCGGACACGGTTGCCAAGGGGGCCGCGTTCCAGAGCGCGATCCGTGGGGTGGTGTGTGCGTCGCGGGCCGGGTCCGGCTCGCCGGTGAGGGCCGCCCAGGCGAGGGAGACATCGGCGGCGCCCGCCGCGTACACACCGTGGGCGTCGAGGCTGGGGCTGAGGCCGGCGACGCCGTCGGTGGACAGGTGCCCGTGGCGCAGGACGAGCGAGGCGACACCGCAGTACGCGGCCGGCCGGGTCACCGACCCCGCGGTCTGGGAGCCGATCGCCAGCGGGACCTGCCCGGAGGCGACCGCCGCGGCCGAGCCACTGGAGGAACCGCCGGGCGTGTGCCGCAGGTTGGCGGGGTTGCGGGTCGGGCCGGGTGCGAAGAAGGCGAACTCCGTGGTCACGGTCTTGCCGACGGGGATCGCCCCGGCCGCTCGCCAGGCCTCCACGACAGGGGCGTCCCGCTCGGCGGGGCCGGCGTCGGCCCGCAGCACCGATCCGCAGCGGGTGGGCAGCCCGCCCAGGTCGATGATGTCCTTGACGCCCATCGGGACGCCGCCCAGAGCCCCGGTACGTACGGCCGCGAGGCTGTCCGCGGCGCTGTCATCGAAGGCCACCCAGGCACGTACCCGCTCCTCGGTCCCCGCGATACGGTCGCGGCTGCGCCGCAGGGCCGCCTCGGGCGTGGTCCGCCCGGACCTCAGATCGGCGACGAGTTCACTCAGGGACCAGGGCTGTCGGACGCTGCTGTCGCTCACTGTGCCCTCCCCTGCGCGTCGGCCGCCCGCCGGCCCTCGGCCGCCCACTGCGCATCCGCCTCCCAGAAGTCCACGCCACCTGCGCTCACACCGTGCCGCCAGTCGGAGGTGCGCCGCAGATCGGGTTCGACCGCCGCGGTCTCCGCGTCCGCCGCGTCCGGGCCGTCCTGGGGAACACCCCAGTGCACCCAGCCGAGTTCACGGCCCGCCGCGTCGTGGACGAACAGGTCGACGTGTTTCCAGCCGTAGCCGTGGTTGTCGTTGTAGCAGGTGAGGGTCATCCGCGGGGCGCGGTCGACCGGCTCGTTCTCATTCATGCTCAGCCACTCCTCCTTTTCCATGCTCCGCCTCTGGATCCGACCACATCGCCCTGCCACTTCCGCCGGGTCGGTCCACTCACCGGTCCGACCCGTCGCATCGGCCCACTCGATGGCTGAGCATCCCGTTGGGCCTCGAACCAGCGTGGGGCCCTGAACCGGCCGGAAGGAGCCGACATGGGTGACGCCCCCGAGCCCATAGCGGGCACGAAGTGGCAGGCGGTGCTTTCGGAACTCCGCGAGCGACGGGCGGAGTTCAACGCCCAGGGGTACGTCCCCCGTGACTTCATCGAGAAGTTCATGCCGTTCGGTGTGTACCGGCACGCCACCCCGATCCGGTTCGGGGGAAGTGTGCTGCCGCCCCATCGGTTCCTCAGGCTCGTCGAGGAGGTGGGCCGCGTCGACGGGTCCACCGCCTGGGTGGTGGGCTTCGCCTCCGCCAACACCTACCTCGGCGCGCTCCCCGTGGAGACGCAGAAGGAGATCTACCGCGACGGCCCGGACGTCGTCGTGGCCGGTGGCCTCTTCCCGATGCAGAAGGCCGAGCGGACCGCGGACGGTTTCCGGGTGAGCGGCCGGTGGAAGTTCGCCAGCGGATGCATGGCCGCCGACTACATCAACGTAGGCCTGTTGGACGAGTCTGCGGGCGGGCAGCCGCGTGCGGCTCTCCTCCCTGCCGATCAGGTGGCCATCGTCCAGGACTGGGACGTGAGCGGGATGCGCGCCTCGGGCTCCTTCGACACGGTGCTCGAGGACGTCGAGATCCCGCTGGAGTGGACCTACATCCGCGGCGGCGCCTCACAGATCGACGAACCCCTCTTCCGCTACCCCCTGTTGGCGTACCAGGCGCAGTGCCATGCGGCCATCGGACTCGGCGTGGCCCTGGGCGCCCTTGATTACGCGCAGCAATCGGGCTCCTACCGGGGCATCACGGGCGCTCCGCCGATCGGCGAACGAGCGTACTACCGCACGGAGTTCGCGCGGGCCTACGTGGCGCTGCAGTCGGCACGCCGCTACTTCCTGGACGTCGCGGAGGAGGTGTGGGAGACCGTCAGCGCGGGGGAGGCGGCGAGTGCCGATCAGATCGCGCGCATCCGGCTCAGCGCCGTCCATATCGCCGACACCGCTGCCCAGGTCGTCCACGACCTGTCCAAGGTGTCCGGGGCGGCGATCATCCAGAACTCGCACCCTCTGAACCGGATCCGCCTCGACGCGCAGGTCCCCCAGTTGCACGCCTCGCTCAGCCAGCACATCTACGACGACGCCGGGGCCGTCCTGCTGGGCCTCGACCCGACCACCCCCGGCTTCCTGGGCCCCACACACCCACGTAACGACCCGGACCGCCCCAGGAGCAGCAACACCGAGGAGAAGACAGCATGACCATCGATTTCACCCCGGCCACCATCCATCAGCTGGAACCGTCCGATCTCGTACAGGAGGACCGTGTCGCCGCACGGGTCTACACCGACCCGGAGATCTTCGAGCGCGAGATGACGCAGATCTTCGAGAAGACCTGGATCTGGGTGGCGCACGAGAGCGAGCTGCCCAAGCCGGGCAGCTTCAAGTCCACGTACGTGGGCCGCAATTCGGTGATCGTCACCCGGGACCGCAAAGGCGCCATCCACACCCTCGTCAACCGCTGCCGGCACCGCGGCGCCAGCCTGTGCGAGAAGCCGCGCGGCGAGGCCAACGGCTTCACCTGCCCGTACCACGCCTGGTCGTACGGCCTGGACGGGCGGCTGCGCGGCATCCCGTATCCCGATGGCTACGAGGGGGTGATGAGCAAGGACGAGATGGGCCTGCACAAGCTGCGCACCGAGAGCTACCGCGGCCTGATCTTCGCCACCTTCGACCAGGACGCGGAGCCGCTGGAGGAGTTCCTCGGCGATGTGCGGCTGTGGGCCGACCGGTTCTTCAAGCAGGGCGGCGGCTATCCGCTCAAGGTGCTCGGCACCCACCGCTTCAGGTTCCGGGGCAACTGGAAGATCCAGTTGGAGAACACCACCGACGGCTACCACTTCCCGATCGTGCACCGCTCCTGGATGAGCTCGGTGGACGGCGAGACGGCCGACATGCTGAGCTTCATGACCGACCCGGCCTCCACCTGCCACGACCTCGGCAACGGGCACAGCGTGATGCACATGGTGCCGGCACACATCGACCTCGACGCCGATGACGGCAGCGAGCCCCTGCAGCCCCGATTCGACGGCCTGGTCGCCGAGTTGAGGGAGGGCGGGGCCGACGATGCGCAGATCCGCAAGCTGGTGCGCGCGATGCACGGCACCGGATCGAACCTGAACCTGTTCCCCAACGTCGGCCTGTCCTCGGCGTTCTTCCGGGTGCTGCGTCCGGTCAGCGTCGACGAGACGATCATCGAGCACGTGGCGCTCGGCGTGGACGCCCCCGAGGAGATCGCGGGCCCGATCCGCCGCGAACGCCTGCGCATCCACGAGCACTTCCAGGGCCCCTTCGGTTTCGGCACCCCCGACGACGCCGAGGGCTGGGACCGCGTGCAGCGCGGCGCCCAGGCCTGCCCGGAGATGCCGATCATGGTGAACCGCGGCCTGAAGCGCGAGGCCGACGCCCCCGAGGGCTGGGCCACCTCGCACAGCACCGACGAGACCGGTATGCGGGCCGCGTACCGGATGTGGAAGAAGATGATGAGCAATGGCTGACACCGCCACCACGATCACCGACGCCCCCGGGGCCACCCTCTCCGACCCGCGCGTCGTGCGGGCCATCGAACTCCTCTGGCACGAGGCCGACTTGCTCGACCGCAAGGAGTACCGGGCCTGGAACGAGCTCTACGCAGAGGACGGCATCTACGTCATCCCGCTCGATCCCACCACCGAGGACTTCGACGACCAGCTGAACATGGTCTACGACGACGCCCGGATGCGGGCCATGCGCGTGGCGCGCCTCACCGAGGGATACGCCATCGCGGCGGTCGACTCGGCCAGGACCGTGCGTACCGTGTCGCGGTTCGTGCCCGTGGAGACCACCGACGGATCGGTGTCGTTGCGCGCCGCCCAGGTCCTCGTCGCCTACAAGCGGGGTCGCCACCAACTGTGGGCCGGTGACGTCGAGTTCACAGTCCGGTTCGGTGCGGACCGGTCGGAGGACCGGATCGTGCGCAAGGTGATCCGCCTTGTGGACGCCGAGGACGCCGTGCCCGCCGCGGGGTTCCTGCTGTGAGCGTCGCCGTCCAGGTCTCCGAGATCGTGGAGGAGAGCGCGGCGGTCCGCTCCCTGCGGCTGCGCAGGGCCGACGGCGCCGCGTTCGGCCCCTTCGCCGCCGGCGCGCACGTCGACGTGACAGGTCCGACCGGGGTCATGCGCCAGTACTCGCTGGCGGGTGACCCGGCCGACCGCTCGTCCGTCCTCATCGCGGTGAAGCGGGAGGCGGAGTCCCGGGGCGGCTCGGCCGCGCTCCACCGGACGGCGGTCGGCGACGAGTTGACGATCGGACCGCCACGGAACCTGCTGGGCATCGCGGACGCGGCCGACCGGCATCTGCTGGTGGCCGGCGGCATCGGCGTCACGCCACTGCTGAGCATGGCCTACGAACTCCACCGCCGCGGCGCCGACTTCGCGCTGCACTACTTCGTACGCTCCCGAGCCGAGCTCGCCTTCGGCGACCTGCTGGAGCGCCGCGCCGAGTTCCGCGACCGGGTCACTCTGCACATCGGCCGACCGCGGTCCGAACACCCGGACATCCTGGGCCCGTTGACCGCCCCACTGAGCACTGCCAGCCATGTCTACACCTGCGGCCCGGTCGGCTTCATGGATCAGGTCACCGCCGTCTTCGCGCCGGTCGTGGGCGAGGCGCAGGTCCATGTCGAGCACTTCTCGGCGGAGCCGGTCGACGCCTCGGACAACACGCCGTTCACGGTGGAGCTCGACACCGGCGAGGAGTTCGAGGTCCCCGCGGACCGGTCGATCCTCTCCGTGCTCGAGGAGGCGGGCATCCCGGTCGGCAAGTCCTGCGAGGAGGGCATCTGCGGCTCGTGTGTCTCCGGCCTCCTGGAAGGCACCGCCGACCATCGCGACCACTGCCTGTCGGCCGCCGAGCACGCGGCCGGCGCGGAGATCGCCCTCTGCGTGTCACGGGCGCGCTCCGACCGGCTCCGTATCGAGCTGTACTGACCGGCGGCACACCACCCTCCGACTGCGTGCCGAAACTCCCCTCACAGGCACCGAGGTAGACACATGACCGAGCAGATATCGGCGGCGGACACACCGACCGCGCCGGAGCCGTCCCGCACCGGCATCGTCCGCATCGCCATGGCCAGTGGCGTGGGCACCTCCCTGGAGTTCTACGACTTCGCCATCTACGGGACGGCGACCACGCTCGTCCTCACCGACACCTTCTTCCAGACCGACGACGCCTGGTTCGGCACCTTCCTCGGGCTCGCGACCTTCGCGATCGGCTTCCTGATGGCCCCGCTCGGCGCGGCCGGGTTCGGCCGGCTCGGCGACCGGTACGGGCGGCGTTTCGCGCTTCTGCTCACCTTCATCGGCATGGGCGCGGCGACCGTCCTGATGGGTGTGCTGCCGACCTACGCCCAGATCGGTGTCGCGGCGCCTCTGCTCCTGGTCGTACTTCGGATGGCACACGGCCTGTTCCGCGGCGGCGAGACCGGCGGCGCTGCCGCCCTGGCCATCGAGCACGCCCCCGATGAGAAGCGGGCCAGGTACGGCGTGTTCGTCGCGCTCGGCTCGCCGTTCGGGACGATCCTCGCCAACCTGGCGTTCGCCGCCGTGCTCTTCCTCCCGGACTCCAGCGTCGAGTCATGGGGCTGGCGGCTGCCCTTCCTCGCCGGTGGCATCGCCATCGTCATCGGCATCTGGATCCGCCGGGGTGTGGCGGAGAGCCCGGTCTTCCAGCAAATGGTGCGCGAGGAGGGCGAGACACTCAAGGACCGGCGACCGGTGGCCGACGTCTTCCGCTCCAACTGGCGGCGCGTACTGCTGGCCGCGGGCGTGAACATCGGCCTGAACTCCTGCACGTTCGCGCTGGTCACCTTCATGATGTCCTACGCGACATCGGCCGCACCGGACGGTCTCGGGCTGCCCCGGCAGGAAGTGGTCAACGCCAGCACCCTCGGCCTGCTGGTCCACGCGGCCAGCAACGTCCTCGGGGCCTGGGCATCGGACCGGTTCGGCCGGCGACCGGTCATGTTCACCGGAGCGCTCGCGTCGCTGGTCGCGGCGCTGGTCATCTTCCCCATCGCCGGAATGGGCTCCATCGGCGCCCTCACCGCCGCGCTGATGCTCGGCTTCGCGACGACCGGGCTGCTCTTCGGCCCGATGTACACCTTCTTCACCGAGCTCTTCCCCCGTGACCAGCGGCAGTCCGGGATGGGCATCGCCTTCCACCTCGGGGCGGTCCTCGGCGGCGGCATCTCCCCGCTGGTCGCGAACCGGATCATCGCCGCGACCGGAAACGCGATGAACGTCGGCTACTACCTCGCCGGCACCTGCGTCCTCTCCCTGGTGTGTCTGACGGCCCTCCCGGAGACGGCGCCCCGGGCGCTGCGCCGCCTCCACCCGAACCAGACCGCCACCGCGCCACCCGCCAAGGCGCCGGACGCGGCCGACGTCCCGTGATCCGAATAGACGTCCCGTAACCGGAACACTCGACGCGGTACGGCTCAGTGGGACTGCTTGTGCGTGGTGCGGTCGTGGCGGCGGCGTGCCCGGAAGCGGCCGCGGCCGCCGTCGCGATGGTCGTGCCGGTCGGCCGGGACGGTCGGCGGCGGCTGGTCTGGCAGGGTTCCGGCGTCTGCGCCCTCGCCGGGATTCCGGCGGCCGGGCAGGAAGCGGCGGTAGGTGCGCAAGGCGATCCTTTCGGCGTGCTGGGCGTTGAGACGATGGATCAGATAGACGCCCATGGCGATCAGCACCAGGAAGGCGACCGAGGTGAGCATGGCGTCCATGCCCCTCACCTCCCCGCCACCGTGGGGCCGACGTGCGTGGACGTCGCGCCGCCCGCGTACTCCCGTGAACCCTGCGAGGTCTGCGGAGCCTGCGAGATCTGCGGCCGGTCGATCACGGCGGCGCCACGAAGGCGCGCGGTTTCCGCCGCCACGAGATCCGTGGCGCTCAGCCGAGGACCGTCCGGGGCGCAGGCGGCGACCATGAGCCGGTCAGCGCAGGCGGCACTCGTCTCGGGCGGAATCACCAGGAGATCGAAGCGGCGAGTCCCGTAGGACAGCAACAGCAGTGTGTGCGGGTCGAGTTCGGGGGTGAACCAGCCGGTCTTCACCACCCGCTGACCGACGGTCACCTTGCGCGGGACGACTGGCCAGAGCATCGGATTGACGGCGACACGCGTGATGCGGCCCCACAACGGGTCGAGTACGTCCACGAGTTCGGGAAGCTCGACGGTCAAGTCGCGCGAGTGGGGCCACCAGGCGCCGTCCAGCAGGCCGCGGCTCGTCGGGGACCTCAGCGCAACGCGGGCACCGGACGGCGGGGAGGATGAGGGTGGAGTGGTGCGGGTGGGCGGGATGATCGCGATCACGATGCGAACCCGTCTCCGGAGCGACACGGGGGTCGCCCCGATGTATCCGATCACCGAGGACGAGACCCGCGTGGCTGCCGGAGTGCGAAATGCCCTCGGTGCCTCCACCGTACTCCTACGGGTGCGTTCGGTTACGGGTCCGACGAAGGCCGTTCCGCTTGCGTGGTGCAGGTGGCCGGCCGACCGTCCGAGCTTCGCGTCCGATCGGCCGAGCTTCCGCCCCGTGAACTGCCTCCAGGCGGACACCTGGAGGCAGTTCACGGGGTTCACCGCGCGCTGAGGTCGGGGCGCTGCTGCGACACAGGAGCGGGCTCGGGCGCGAGCTCGGGCGCGAGTACGGGCGCGGGCTCAGGCGTCGGCCGGGAGCTCACCAGCCACAGGCCGGTGCACACCGCGGCGGCCAGGGTGACGGCTCCGGCCACGACGAAGGCGCCTTCGAGACCCGCCTCGAAGGAGGCCCCACCGGACTGAAAGGCGCGTACCACGGCCCCGAGCACCGCCACACCGAGCACCGCGCCGATCTGCCGCGTGGTGCTGCTGACGCCCGAGGCGAGGCCGCCTTCCTGCGGGTCGACCGCCTGGATGGCGGCGCCGGTCAGCGGGGACATGGTCAGGGCGAAGCCGATGCCGACCATGGCGAGCCGCCACCACACGTTCGCGTAACCGGTGTCGGCGTGCACCCAGCCCAGCGCGACGAGCCCGAGACCGGCCAGCGCCAGGCCGCCGGTGACGACGGACCGGTAGCCGTACCTGGCGGCGAGGCGGCCCGCGAAGGGGCTGACGACGACCATGGCGAGCGTGGCGGGCAGGGTCTGCAGTCCGGCCATCAGGATCGAGCTGCCCTGGACATACACGAAGAACTGCGAGAAGAAGAAGTACGAGCCCATGAGCGCGAACCCCACCACGATCATCGCGGAGTTGGAGACGGTGAACAGCCGCTGACGGAACAGGCCCAGCGGCAGCATCGGTGCGGGGTGCCGCCGTTCCACGGCCACGAACGCGCCCAGGAGGACGGCCGCCGCGGCGAAGCCACCGAGGATCACCGGTGAGGTCCAGCCGCGCGAGCCGCCTTCGATCAGGGCGTAGGACAGCGTGCCGACCCCGAGGACGGACAGGATCGTGCCCGGGATGTCGAGGGCGCCGGGCTCCGGGGTGCGGGACTCCTTCAGGACGCGCCGGCCGGCCACCAGCAGGACCACGCCGATGGGCACGTTGACCAGGAAGATCGCAGGCCAGCCGAACGCCTGCGTAAGGACGCCTCCGGCCACGGGCCCGGCGGCCAGGCCGATGCCACTGAGCCCTGCCCACAGCCCGATCGCCCTGACCCGCTCCTTCGGGGCGGGGTGCGCGGCCACCAGGAGTGCGAGCGAGGCGGGGCTCAGCGCCGCGGCCCCGATCCCTTGCAGCACCCGCCCGGCCACCAGCCAGCCGACCGAGGGCGCGACGCTGCACAGCACGGACGCCGCGGTGAACACCGCGACACCGCTCAGGTACACGCGCTTGCGGCCGAAGCGGTCGGCGAAGACTCCGCCGGACAGCAACAGCATGGCGACCAGCAGGACGTAGGCGTCGACGATCCATTGCAGGCCGGTCAGTTCGGCACCCAGGCGGTGCTGCATGTCGGGCAGTGCCGCGCCGACGATCGTGTTGTCGAGCAGCACCATGAACTGCCCCAGACAGGTCACCACGAGCATGAAATCCCCTCCCACTCGCTTAACGCAGCCAGCGACTGCATTAAGCGAGACCATAGAGCAGCCCGCCACATAAAAGCAAGTGCGGACTGCGTTAAGGTGGGGGCATGGACGAGCAACAGCGCACCCGGCGGCCCGGCGGACGCAGCGCCCGCGTCGGCGCGGCGGTGCATCAGGCCGTCACCGACCTGGTGGGAGAACGCGGTTACGGCGGATTCACCGTCAGCGAGGTCGCGGCCCGCGCGGGAGTCGCCGACACCACCGTCTACCGCCGCTGGGGCAGCCTCGAAGAGCTGCTCACCGACGTGACGCTGACCCGCCTCAACGCGCGGTCACCGATGCCCGACACCGGGGACCTGGCCGGCGACCTGCGTACCTACGCGGCCCAGGTGGCCCAGGAGATCACCGGCCCCGACGGCCTTGCCGTACTCCGCCTGACCGTCGCCCTGTCCGGCTCGGGACCCGAGGGCTTCCGCCTGCGCGACGACTTCCTCGGCGAACGGGCAAGTCAGATGCAGTCCATGCTCGACCGGGCGTGCGAGCGCGGCGAGCGATCCCTCGACGCATTGGACGTCCTCGACCACGTCATGGCCCCGATGTACATCCGCGTCCTGTTCGGCGCGGGCCCGCTCACCCCGGAGTACCTGGACGGCCTGGTCGACCGGCTGCTGCGCTGACGCACGGACTGACAGGAATCAGTCCGGAACGGTCCTGACCACTCACGTCAGAACGGACCTCACCACGCGGCCCATCGCCCAGCTCACGGAGCCCACCCCAGGAACGGAATCCACCCGCAACCGGCACGAAACCCTCCGCCACACCGCGCTTCGTACACTCGGCACACCGACCCCGGACACGACACCGGGATCCCGCACCCCTGCGGAGAACCGCTCGCTGGGAGAACGACCATGGCGCACGTCATCCCGATCCGCGGCTCGGCCGGCCGTGGGCCGGAGACCGGCAGCACGCTCACCTTCTCCACCGTCCACGGATACCGCCGCGCCTATCGGATCGCCGGTGAGGGCCCGGCCGTTCTGCTCATCCACGGAGTCGGGGCGTCCTCCGCGCACTGGGAGGACTGCTTCGCCGCCCTCGCGCGCCGGCACACCGTCATCGCCCCCGACCTGCTCGGCCACGGCGACTCGGCGAAGCCGCGCGCCGACTACTCGGTCGCCGCGTACGCGAACGGCCTGCGGGATCTCCTCGGCGTGCTCGGCGTCGAACGGGTCACCCTCGTCGGGCACTCCTTCGGTGGTGGGGTCGCGATGCAGTTCGCGTACCAGTTCCCCGAGCGCGTCGACCGGCTCGTACTGATCTCCACCGGCGGGGTCGGGCGCCAGGTGACTCCTGTGCTGCGGGCCGCGACCCTGCCCGGTGCGGGGCTCGCCCTCGGTCTACTGAAGGTGCCGGGCGCCCAGTTGTCGATCGCCGCGTTCGTCCGCGCCCTCCAACTCCTGGACACCGGACTCGGCGTGGACGCCGTCGACCTCGTCAACCTGGTCGACGCCCTGCCCGACCAGAACTCCCGCAACGCCTTCACCCGTACGCTGCGGGCCGTCGTCGACTGGCGCGGCCAGGTGGTCACCATGCTGGACCGCTGCTACCTGGCGCAGGGCATACCCACCCTCCTCGTCTGGGGCGACCGCGACAGCGTGCTGCCCGTGGACCACGCCCACACCGCGCACCTGGCGATGCCCGGCAGCCGCCTCGAGATCTTCCCGGGCGCAGGACACTTCCCGCACCACGCCGACCCCGCACGGTTCGTCCGGCTCCTCCAGGAGTTCATCGCCACCACCACGCCCGGCGACTGGAGCATCGAGCAGTGGCGCGAACTCCTGCGCACAGGACGCCCGGAGGACATCTACACGCGAGGCGTGGAACGCCAGTACCGCGAGGCAAGCGAACGCAGCGCGACGTGAGGCCGGCCCGATGGTTGGCCGGCCGTGGTGTGGGGACCCGCCGACTGGCCCCCACACCACGGCATTCGGCGGCGGTTGGCCTCCCCGCTGTCATCACAGGAGAGGATCCGCAGGCCCCCATACTCACAAGGCCACGCAATGGCGAACAGTGCACACAGCGAAGGCGTCTGTACATTGCACGAAACCCTCGCCCCACACGCTGGTGCTGTGCCAGGCTCTTCCTCATGTTGATCACTCGTTCCGCGCGTGGTCGCGAAGGCAAACGCCCGACAGACGGCAGCCACCCATGACGCTCCCGAGCTCACCCCCACAGGACAACTCCCCTATACGTACACACTTCTCCTCGGCCGACCCGGAGAGAGTGCGCACGTTCCTGGACTGCGCCTACGGGCTCAACATGCGTATGGACAACCCGGCCAACGGGCGCGTTTTCCACCATGCGCGCAGCGACGCCGGCTCGTTCGCGGTCGACGACGTCGTCACGCCTCTGGATCTCGATGTCGCCGCCAGCATGGACTCGTTACTGATCCTCAGGCTGCACCGAGGCACCTTGGCGAGCCAGTGCGCAGGCTTCGACGAACGCTTCGCCGCCGGCGACGTCTTCGTCCAGTCCCTGCCCGAACGGCCCTACCGGTCCGTTACCCACGACGCCGCCTTGCAGGCAGTTCTGCTGCGTCCTGCCCTCCTAGAGGAGGCCGCCGGAAATCTGCCCAACGGGCAGCCCGGCACCTGGCAGTTCACCGGGCTCCGCCCTGCTTCCCCACGCCTGGCCGCGCTCTGGAAGAACACCGTCACCTACATCGCCGACCATCTGCTCGCCAATGACGAGGCTGCGGGCCAAGAGCTCCTCATCGGCAACGCCGCCCGCCTACTGGCTTCCACCGCCCTCGCTGTCATCCCCAACACCGCCCTGCCCCCTTCCCCGTCACGGCGGCCCAGCACTCCCACACCCGCCACCGTGCGCCGGGCGATGTCATTCATCGAGGCCGGCGCCCACCGCGACATCGGGCTCGCCGACATCGCGGCCGCCGCCCACGTCACCCCTCGTGCCCTTCAGTACGCCTTCCGCCGCCACCGGGACACGACACCCCTCGCCCACCTGCGCGCCGTGCGTCTGGCCAACGCGCACCGCGAACTCCTGGCAGCCGACCCCAGCACCACCACGGTGACCGCCGTCTCCGCCCGCTGGGGCTTCCTCCATCCCGGCCGCTTCACCGCCCAGTACCGCGCCACCTACGGACACGGCCCGACAACCACGCTGCGCCAATAGCCTCGCCCCACGAAGGGTGACCATCACCAGCACGACGAACATCGCGGTGCCCGCCCGCGCGCGCCGCCGCGCGCACGAGGGCGATCCGGCGTAGGGGCGTACTGTGCAATCAGGTACTTGTCGCTGCGCTCGGGCGCGGCGTATCCCACCCGCTAAGGGGGCACGATGAGGCCCTCGGGCTCAGGTGAATCATCCGGGTACGCGGCGCAGCTACGGATGCGGGAGCGCGCCCGCGTGATGCGGGAGCGCGCCTTCCAGCAGGGCAAGCGGGCTCAGCGAATGTGTGCGGACGCCCGCAAGATGCGGGCGGCAGCGGCGAGGTCGCGGGGCCACTGACTGCCGCACCTTCCTGGTTCCGCGGGTCCGTCCCGGTCTCCCTGATTCGTGAACCTCTGGGTCAACGACCATGACAAGATCGGCCGTTGCTACCGGGCTGCCCGATATACATGCTGGACACCTCCGCCCGCCGAACCCCACGGAGAGATTCCGCGTGACATCCGCCCCGAGCGCTTCCCGGCCACCCGGCCCGTCCACAAGCCACCCGCTGCCTGCCCACGAGCGGGTCGTCCTCCTCGAGCCCAGCGACATCGAACGGCTCGACGCCGCCGAAGACCTGGAGCGGCAGTGGTGACCGCCCGGGGCGTCGAGGAGTACGCGGTGTCCGGTCGCGACAGCGGTCCGTACGCGATCACCACGGGACCGGACGGCGCGCTGTGGTTCACCATGGTGCACAGCGGCAGGATCGGTCGGCTCGTGCCGGGACAGGAGCCGACCAGTCATCGGCTCGCCCCGGACAGCGGTCCGACGGTCATCTGCAACGGGCCGGACGGCGCACTGTGGTTCACCGAGTACCGGGCGCACCGGATCGGCCGGATCACGACGGCGGGCGGGGTGACGGAGTTCGCGCTGCCGACCGCGGAGTGCGGTCCCTTCGGTATCGCCGCGGGGCCGGACGGCGCGCTGTGGTTCACCGAGACCGCCGCCGACCGCATCGGCCGCATCGCCACCGACGGAACGGTCACGGAGTACCCGCTGCCGCTCACCGGCGCGTTCCCCTCCGCGATCGCCGCGGCCGGGGACGCGATGTGGTTCACGATGAACCAGGCCAACGCCATCGGCCGCATCGGCATGGGCGGCGACATCACCGTCCACGAGCTGCCCACCGAGGCGGCCGCACCGGTGGGCATCGCCGTGGGCCCGGACGAAAGCGTCTGGTTCACCGAGATCGCGGCCGGTCAGATCGGCCGACGGGCGCCCGACGGCCGGATCACCGAGTACCCGCTGCCCGACCGCTCGTCCCGGCCGCACGCCGTCACCACCGACGCCGACGGCACGGCGTGGTTCACCGAGTGGGGCGGCAACCGCGTCGGCTCGATCACTTGCGAAGGCTCGGTCACCGTCCACGGGCTGCCCACGCCCGCCTCCGAGCCGCACGGGATCACGGTGGGCCCGGACGGTGCACTGTGGACGGCCCTGGAGACGGGCGCGCTGGCCCGCGTCCTGCCCGGAACCCCGGCGTGCCCGCCACCACCACACACCGAGACCTGAACGCTGTCCCCCTTCAAAGGAGTTGAAGTGAACCCGGCCCTGGCATCGGTGCATTACAGACCTCTGACCGGCCCCGAGGAGCTCGATCTCTTCTGCCGGCTCCCCTACGTCCTCGACCACGAGCTGGCCGACGACTTCGACGGCGGCCGCCGTCGCCCGGAGTGGACCTGGGTGGCCCTGGACGGCGACCGTCTTCTTGCCCGGCTCGCCTGGTGGACGAGCCCGGGCGGTGATGTCCCGCTGCAGTTCGACTTCTTCGACGTCGACGACACGCTGCCACGGGCGGACCGCGACGAGATCGGCCTGCGGCTGTTCAGGGCGGCGACGGCGGCCGTCTTCCCGGCGGGCGCGAAGCTGCCGGAGTACAGCCGCTTCGTCCCGCCCGACTGGCACGACGACCCCGCGGCCCGCGAGGTGGTCGAGTCCCGCACGCGCGTACTGGAGAGCACGGGCGCACGGCTGCTGGTCGAGCGGCTGCGCCTGCAGTGGACCCCGACGTCCCCGCTCCCGGAGTCCAAGGGGCGTCTCGTCTTCCGCCCGGTGGCCGACCGGGAGGACCTCCTCGCCCTGATGACCCCGGTCATGGAGGGCACCCTCGATACCCACGGCCAGGCGGACCTGGCGTCCGGGCTGAGTCGGCGCGAGGCGGCGGAACGGCATTACGACGAAGAGTTCGCCGGGTTCAAGAGCCCGCACGAATGGTGGCGCATCGCCGAACTCCCCGACGGCGGCGGCCCGGTGGGCTTCGTCGTCCCGGCGCGCAACAGCTACCACCCGATCATCGCGTACCTCGGTGTCCTGCCCGCACACCGCGGCAACGGCCACATCGACGAGATCCTCGCCGAGGGCACCCGCGTCCTGGCCGCCGAGGGCGTCGACCGGATCAGGGCATCGACGGACCTCGACAACGTCCCCATGGCGAAGTCCTTCGCCCGCGCCGGATACATCAACTTCGAACGCACCCTCAACCTGGTCTGGGACTGACGCCCCGAACCGTCGTGGCCCGCTCAGCCCTCCCGGACCGGGGCTCGTGTACTCAGGCCCCCCGGTCCGGGGCCACGGCACGGCTCACACAGTCCCTGAGCAGGGTGCGCCGCTGGTCGTGCACGCTCGCCGGCTCCTCGGCGGAGGCTGCGTAGACATTGCTCACCGGGGACCAGGCCATGGACATGGCGATGACCATGGCCATCACGTCGAAGGGATCCCCCTGCCTGATGCGCCCGGCGGCCTGCGCCTCCGCGATGGCGCGGAGTTTGTGGTCGTCGTAGTGGTCGTGGTCCGCCACGAGGTGCCCGGTCGGGCGGCGCTCCAGGCGCGCCCAGGTCGCGAGCCGGATCAGATCGGGGCGGCTGAGGTACTCGTCGTAGAGGCGCACCGCCCAGTCGGCGAGGTCCTCGGCGTCGATGGAGACGACGTTGGTGATCCGTTCCAGTGAGGCGAAGAAGATCGCGTCGAAGAGCTGTTCCTTGTTGCCGAAGTAGCCATACAGCTGCGCCTTGTTGGTGCGCGCGGCGGCGATGATCCGCTCGATGCGTGCACCGGCGATGCCGTACTCGGCGAATTCCTGTGTGGCGACGTCGACGATGCGCTGATACGTCGCCGCTCCGCGGCTGCTGGATGGCTGGTCGGGCATGCCTCGCACCGTAACAGACCGACTCGTCTGTTTGCTTCTCGGCCCGTGTGCGCCTACCGTGAAACAGACCGAACAGTCTGTCTTAGGAGTTGGCGATGCGTTCCACGACCGGGTGGCAGGCGGACGGCACGACGCGGACTCTGCGCCGTGCAGCACTGGAGCGCCGGGACCTGCGCCCGGACGACATCGCGGTGCGCATCGAGTACTGCGGTGTCTGCCATACGGACCTGCACGCGCTGGAGGCACACGGGAGCGATGCGAACGGCGTGCTCGTGCCCGGGCATGAGTTCACGGGCGTGGTGACCGAGGTCGGTGGCGCGGTCGCCGACTTCGCTCCGGGCGACCCCGTGGCCGTCGGCAACATCGTCGACTCGTGCGGAAAGTGCCGCATGTGCCAGGCGGGACAGGAGAACTTCTGTCGTGAGTTCCCGACACTGACCTATGGCGGAGCCGACCGGCAGGACGGCTCGACCACGTTGGGCGGGTACTCACGGGAGTACGTCGTGAGCCATCGCTTCGCCTACCGCCTGCCCGCGGGGCTCGACGCGGCCGCCACGGCTCCACTGCTCTGCGCGGGAGTCACCGTCTGGGAACCGTTGCAGGTGCTCGGCGTGGGACCTGGAAGTACCGTCGCCGTGGCCGGACTTGGCGGCCTGGGACACCTCGCGGTCAAGATGGCGGCCGCGCTCGGGGCCACGACCTCCGTCATCAGCCGGACCCCGGACAAGGCCGAGGAGGCGCGCGCCCTGGGGGCGCAGGGGTTCGTGGTGTCCACCGACCCGAAGCAGATGGAAGCGGTCCGCGACCGGTTCGATGTCGTCATCGACACCATCTCGGCGCCACACGACCTGGCTCCGTACCTGCGTGTGACCGCCATGGACGGCACGCTCAGCCACCTCGGACACCTCGGGCCTGTCACCGTGGACACCCTGGACCTGCTCATCGGCCGCAAGAAGCTCAGCTCCGCCGGCAGCGGTGGCCGCCCGTCCACCGCGGCCATGCTGCGCTTCTGCGCCGAACACGGCATCACCGCCGACATCGAGCTGCTGCCGTCGTCCCAGGTGAACACGGCTCTCGAACGCCTGGAACGGAACGACGTCCGCTACCGGTTCGTGCTCGACATGTCCGACCTCGACTGACCGCTATCCGGCGTGCAGTTGACGGTATTCGTCCAGCAGGCGTCGCAGCTGGCGCACCATGAAGTCGTAGTAGGTGTGCATGTCGCGCAGCCGCGCCTGCTGGGCCTCCGGCATGCCAACTCCCCGATCCTGCGCGGACTTTGCGAGTTCGAGCAGCTGCTCGGTCTGGGCGAGCTGGTGCTGGAGGCAGCCGCTCCACGCGTCGTCGCGCCATACGTAACCGGCTTGGCGCACGCCGGGCACCTTGACCCGTTCGACCGTGCCGTTCGCGATGAGCAGGCGGGTCATCTCCGACGTCGAACCCTTGCTGGCCCCCAGCGTCTCCTGGAGTTCCGACAGCGTCATGGGGGTGGGGCTGAGCATCAGGACCCCCGCCAGCCGTCCGGCTATCGGCGGCCATCCCATCGCGCGACCGATCCGCCGGCCGAAGTCCTCGACCAGCGGCCCGTCCGTCCCCACCGCTGAGGCCCCGTCGTCCATGGCCGAGGCCCCATCGCCCATGGCTGAGCCGTTGTCGGCGGCTGGCGGCACCGATCCTCCCCGTACGGAAAAAAGTGAACATTCATTATTGACTGAACTTTCCTTGTGCGTCAGATTACCAGCATCCGCGCAGGACTCACCGGTGCGGGACGCTCCCGCATCAAGGAGTCGAGATGGCACACGCACAGCACGAGACGGCACGGCATGGTCGCGACCTGATCGTCGTCGGCGCGGGCTCCGCGGGTGCGGCGATCGCCGCCCGCGCCGCCGCTCGCGGCCGACGGGTCCTCCTGCTGGAGGCGGGCCCCGACTACCGCTCGGCGCAGATGCCGGAGGCGTGGCGCTCGCCCAACCCCGTGGTGGCGCTCATGGATCCCGCGGCCTCGGAACATCTCGTATGGACCGGCCTGAACTCCTCGCGCACCGAGAAGCAGCCTCAGGTCCCGTACTGGCGCGGCCGAGGCGTGGGCGGCAGTTCGTCCGTCAACGGCCAGATCGCGATCCGGCCGCCGATGGCGGACTTCGAGGAGTGGGCCCGGCTCGGCTGTACCGGATGGGCGCCCGACGACGTGCTGCCCTACTTCGCCAAGCTGGAGGACGACGACGCATTCGGCGACCAGCCGCACCACGGCCGCGGCGGACCGACACCGATCCACCGGGCCCCGAAGGACGCCTGGGGAAGCGTCGACCGGGCCCTGGCCGACTCGGCCCTGGCGGCGGGGTTCGGCTGGGCGCCCGACGTCAACGCCCCCGGCGCCACCGGCGTTTCCCCCTACCCGATCAACTCCCGCGCCGCCCGCCGCGTCACCGTCAACGACGCCTACCTCGAACCGGCACGCGACCTGCCCGGCCTCACCATCCGCGGCGACGCGCTGGTGGACACCGTCGTCTTCGAGAACGACCGCGCGATCGGTGTGCGTGCGGTGATCGACGGAGCCCTCGTCACCGAGTACGCGGACGAGGTGATCCTCAGCGCGGGAGTCATCCACTCCCCCGCGGTCCTGCTGCGCTCGGGCATCGGGCCCGCCGAACAACTGCGGGCTCTGGGCATCAAGGTGCGACAGGACCTGCCGGTCGGTGTCGGCATGCAGGACCACGCGATGACGGTGCTCTCGCTGCCGTTGCGGGCCGAGGCCGCCATCACGTCACCGCACGACCGGCACACCAATGTGTGCGTGCGCTGGTCCAGCCGGACGGGTACGCACTCCGACGACCTCATGTTCGTCTCGCTCAATCAGAACGTGCTGGCCATGGCCACGGCCAACACCCAGGCCCACGCAGGTGCCTTCGGTGTCTGGCTGAACCGAACCCACTCGCGCGGCGAGCTCACTTTGGTCTCCACCGACCCTTCGGTGCACCCGTACGTCGCCCAGCGGATGCTGTCCGACGAGCGGGATCTCGCCCCGATGAGGGAAGGTGTGCGCGCCCTCGTGGAGTTGAGCGGCAGCGCGGAGACGGCCACCATCCTGGGCGGGTCGGTCGAAGAGGCGAACGGCCCGCTGTTCGCGGCCCTGGCGAACGACAGCAGCCTCGACGACCACCTGCTCTCCACGGTCATCGACGCCCAACACGGCACGAGCACCTGCCGGATGGGCGCGCCCGGCGCCGACGGGACGGTCGTCGACCCGGCGTGCCGGGTGCAAGGTGTCCGGGGGCTGCGGGTCGTGGACGCCTCGATCTTCCCTTCCGTGCCCCGGGCCAACACCAATCTCGCCGCCATCATGACCGGCGAACTCATGGCCGACCGGCTCGACGTCTGACACCTGACACATGTCGCCCCCGTCTCGTACCGAGACACCTGACACCACGCCGTAAGCACAGACCCCCGCACAGAGCCCCGCCCCGAACAGAAACGGCCACGCCCATGGAAACCCTCCAGAACCTCATCGGCGGCCGGTGGGAAGAACCGGTCGGCGAGGACGTCGTCGCCGTGGTCAACCCCGCCACCGAGGAAGCCATCGCGAACTTCCGCGCGGGCAACGCCGAAGACGTCGACCACGCCGTGGCCGCGGCGGGCGCCGCCCAGCACGAGTGGGCCACGCTCACCGTGGCTCGGCGCGTGGAGCGCATTCACGCCTGGGCCGAGGCAATCGCCGCGCACGCCGCGGAACTTGCCGAGCTGGAATGCCGGGAGATGGGCAAACCGGTCGGCATCGGGCGCACTTTCGTGGACGGAGCGGTGGCCGGGCTGAAGGCCGCCGCGGACCAGGCGCTCACCTACCCGTTCAGCGAAACGGTGGCCGGTCCGGGTCCCGAGGGTGAGCGGACCGACATCGTCCGCCACCCGCTCGGCGTCACCGCCGTCATCACCCCGTGGAACTTTCCCGTCGCCATGGTCCTCGGCGCCCTCGGCCCGCTGCTCGCCGCGGGGAACACCGTCGTGGTCAAGCCCTCCGAGCGGTCCCCTCTGTCCACGGTGCGGCTGTTCGAGCTGGCCGCCTCCTCCGGGCTGCCCCCGGGCGTGCTGAACCTGGTCCTGGGCGACGGCCGCACCGGCGCGGCGCTCGCGGAACACGAAGACGTACGACTCGTCCACTTCACCGGCTCGGTCGGGGCCGGCCGCGCCGTGGGGACGGCCACCGGACAGCGTCTGAACCGCTGCGTGCTCGAACTCGGTGGCAAGGACCCCGTCGTGATCGACGCGGGAGTGGACCCGGTCGCCATCGCGCAGGCCGTCGCGTTCGGCGCGTTCATCAACACCGGCCAGATCTGCACCTCCATGGAGCGGATCTACGTCCATGAGCGCATCGCGGACGCGTTCGTAGAGGCCCTCGTCGCCGCGGCGCGGACCTTCACCATCGGCGACGGTCTCGACCCCGCCACGGTGCTCGGACCGCTCGTGGACGCGCGACAACGCGACACCGTACGACGCCATGTCGAGGACGCCGTCACCAAGGGTGCCACCGTGCACACCGGCGGAGCTGTACCGGAGCGTCCCGGCTACTTCTACCCGGCGACCGTGCTCACCGGAGTCGACGACACCATGCTCGTGATGACCGAGGAGACGTTCGGACCCGTGGCTCCCATATCCGTCGTGGCCGACTTCGAGGAGGGCCTCACCCGCGCGGCCGCCTCCCGCTACGGCCTCGCCGCCACCGTGTACACCGACGACCCCGAGCACATCGCGGCAGCCGCACATCTTCCCGTAGGTGTCGTCTGGGTCAACCAGTGGCAGGGCGGCGGCCCCGAGCGGCTCTACGAACCCGCCCGCGACAGCGGCATGGGAGCCACCGGGGCGCGTGCCGCGTACGACGCCGCGACCCGGCCCGCCACCGTGCACATCGCCGCCACCGCCCCGGCGGTCGCCCGATGACCGCCACGAAGCAGGCCGCGGCACAGCACATCCGAGCCGCGGCGGACGACCTGATCGCCCTGTCCCACCGCATCCACGCCCACCCGGAGCTGGCCTTCGAGGAGTACCTCGCCAGCCGATGGGTCGCCGACGCCCTCAGCGACGCCGGGTTCGAGGTCCGGCACGGGTACTGCGGGCTGCCGACGGCCGTGGAAGCAACGATCGGCAACGGGCCGACCCACATCGCGATCTGCGCGGAGTACGACGCCCTGCCCGACATCGGACACGCCTGCGGCCACAACATCATCGCCGCAGCGGCGGTCGGCGCCGGTATCGGGCTCGCCCCTTTGGTGGACGAACTAGGCCTGACGGTACGGGTGTTGGGCACTCCCGCCGAGGAGGGTGGCGGCGGCAAGGTGCTGATGCTGGACAAGGGCGCCTTCGACGGCGTGCACGCGGCCATGATGGTGCATCCGGCCGCGGTCGAGATGGCGGCGATGCCCGGCCTGGCCGTCACCCAGTTCGATGTGACCTACAAAGGCAAGGCGGCGCACGCCGGTGCCTACCCCGAGCTGGGCATCAACGCGGCGGACGCCATGACCCTCGCCCAGATGGGCATCGGGCTGCTGCGCCAGCAGACGGCCGCATCCGATCGCATCCACGGCATCGTCACCCAGGCCGGCTCCGCCGCCAACATCATCCCCGACACCAGCCGCGGCCACTGGATCGTACGCAGCGACAGCCTGGACGCCCTGCGGCCGCTGGCGGAGCGGGTGCACCGGTGCTTCGAGGCCGGCGCGCTGGCCACCGGCTGCGAACTGTCCACCACGCCGGTCGGCCCCGACTACGCCGATCTCCGGCCGGACCAGGCCCTGTTGGACCTGTGGGTCGCCAACGCGACAGCGCTCGGCCGCCACTTCCCCGAACTGCCGAACAGTGTCGCGGGCGCCGCCACCGACATGGGGAACGTCTCCCATGTCGTACCGACCATCCACCCCATGCTCGGGCTCGACTGCGGCCCCGCGGTCAACCACCAACCGGAATTCACCGCCGCGTGCACCACGCAGGCGGCGGACCGTGCCGTACTCGACGGGGCAATCGGCATGGCCTGGACGGCCGTTGACGTCGCTCTGGCGGCGCGGCCGCAATAACAGTCAGGCGTAGTCCAGCGCGTATCACTCTCGTCCTACGAACTACGAACGGTTCTCGAGGTCCTCAAGAGCGCTGATCGCCGTGGCGGTCAGGCTGTTGGTGATGTGGTCGCGCATCAGCTGCGCGGCCTGAGCCGCCTCGCCGTCCACGATGAGGTCGACCAGACGCTGGTGTTCCTCGAGGTCGCGGGTGCGCGGTTCGTCGCCGGGCGGCAGGTCGAGGCCGAGACGGCGGTAGCGGTCGGACTTGTCCCACAGGTCGTCGAGCATCTTGATGAGCACGTCGTTGTGCGAGGCCCGGTAGAGCGTCTGGTGGAAGACGCGGTGGGCGGTGAGGGCTTCCTCGCCCCACTTGCGCGTGACCGGGAGCAGGTCGGCGACGGCGGCCCGCATCGCGGCGATGTCGGTCTCGGTGCGGCGCGTGGCGGCGAGTTCGGCCGCGGTGGGGTCCAGGGAGAGGCGGACCTCGAAGAGCTGGCGGGCCTCGTCGGCGGTCATGGTCGACACCCGTACGTCGCGGTGGGTCTCGACGGTGAGCAGCCCCTCGCTGCTGAGGCGCCGGATGGCCTCGCGCAGCGGCGTGATGCTCATGTTGAGCGAGTCGGCGAGGTCGTACTGGGCGAGCCGTGAGCCGGCCGGGAGGCTGCCGGTGAGGATCTGGTCGCGCAGTTCCGCGTAGGCGAGATCGCTCTTGCTGAGGAACGTGTTCTGGCTCGGCATGGCCTCTTGATCGGTCCCTTTCCCGAGGTCCCCCACCCCTTGACATCTCCCGGTGGCGCCGCCCACTCTAACAGCCGTCACATCTTATAAGTTACAAGGAAGGCCACCGTGAAGATCACCAACGTGTACGAGGGCGTCGTCCCGATCAGCTCCTCGATCCGCAACGCGTGGATCGACTTCTCCTCCATGGACTGCTCGATCGTCGCGATCGAGAGCGATGTCATCCGCGACGGGAAGCCGGTGGTGGGCTATGGCTTCAACTCCAACGGCCGTTACAGCGCGGGCGAGATCCTGCGCCGCCGGGTCCTGCCGCGCCTGATGGCGGCGGAGCCCGGGGACCTCCTGAACGAGGCCGGCGAGCTGGATCCCGCCCGGGCGTGGGAGCTGATGATGCGCAACGAGAAGCCCGGCGGGCACGGCGAGCGCTCGGTCGCCGTCGGCGTCGTGGACATGGCCCTGTTCGACCTGGCCGCGAAGATCGCGGGTCAGCCGCTGTACCGGTACCTGTCCGAGCGGCACGGCGACGGCGAGCCCGACGACTCGGTGTTCGTCTACGCGGCGGGCGGCTACTACGCCCCCGGCAAGACACTGGCCGACCTCCAGGCCGAGATGCGCGGCTTCCTCGACCAGGGCTACGACGTCGTCAAGATGAAGATCGGCGGCGCCGACCTCGCCGAGGACCTGCGCCGCATCGAGGCCGTCATCGAGGTCCTGGACGGCGAAGGATCCCGCCTCGCCGTCGACGTCAACGGCCGCTTCGACCTGGCCACCGCCCTCGAGTACGGGCGGGCCATCGAGCCGTACGGACTGTTCTGGTACGAGGAGATCGGCGACCCGCTCGACTACCACCTCAACGCCACCGTCGCCGAGCACTACGCAGGCCCCATCGCCACCGGCGAGAACCTCTTCTCCCTCCAGGACGCCCGCAACCTGATCCGCTACGGCGGCATGCGCCCCGACCGCGACACCCTCCAGTTCGACCCGGCGCTCTCCTACGGGCTGACCGAATACCTGCGCATCCAGGACATGTTGAAGCAGCACGGCTGGTCCTCGCGCCGCTGCGTCCCGCACGGCGGCCACCAGTTCTCGCTGCACATCGCGGCCGCACTCAAGCTCGGCGGCAACGAGTCCTACCCGGGCGAGTTCCAGCCCACCGGCGGCTTCGCCGACGACGTCGTCGTGGAGAAGAGCCGCGTCGGCCTGACCGACATCCCCGGCATCGGCTTCGAGGGCAAGGCCGCCTTCCACAAGGTGCTGCGCGCCCTGCACAGCTGAGCCGTTCTCCGCACATCACATCTCGAGGCACCAACGGGACAGGGCAACACACGATCGTCGTGCAAGGGAGCACCTACGATGACATCCACCGCCGTCACCGACCGCCCACCACGCTCCAGGATGAACCGGCTGCTGCGTGAGCTGTGGTTCCAGGTCGTCCTGGCCGCCGTTCTCGGCATCGCCGTGGGACTGTTCGCGCCGGGCGTGGGCGAGGAACTCTAGCCGCTCAACGACTGGTTCATCGCTCTGGTCAAGATGATCGTGGTCCCGGTCGTCTTCTGCGTGGTCACCACCGGCATCGCCTCCATGGACAACCTGCGCAAGGCCGGCAGGATCGGTGTGAAGGCGATCGGCTACTTCCTGGTGCTGTCCCTGGTGTCGATGCTGATCGGCCTTGTGGTCGCCAACGTCTTCCAGCCCGGTGCGGGGCTGCACGTCGATCCCTCCACGCTGCGCGCCGAGGACGTACCGGAGACGGCCACCGAGCACGCCACCTTCACCGGCTTCATCTCGTCACTGATCCCCACCTCGCTCCTCGGGGCGATCACGGGTGACGCGATCCTGGCCGCGCTGATGGTCTCCATCGTCTTCGGCGTGGCCCTCAACATGGCCGGCGAGGACGGTGTCCCACTCACCCGAGGCATCAAGGCCCTGTCCGACGTGGTGTTCCGCATCGTCGGCTGGGTGATGCGCCTTGCCCCGCTGGGCACCTTCGGCGCCCTGGCCATGGTGGTCGCCACGTACGGCGCCGAGAGCCTCAAGCAACTCGCGTACCTGATCCTGCTGTTCACCGCGACGTGTGTCGTCTACGTCCTGGTCGTGCTCGGCGCCGTCATGCGCGCCTGCCGGCTGAGCCTGTTCGGCCTCATGCGCTTCCTCAAGACCGAACTCCTCGTCGCGCTGAGCACCTGCTCCAGCGAGGCCGTACTGCCGCAGCTGGTACGCAAGTTGGAGACCCTAGGCGTCGGCCGCCCGGTGGTCGGCATCGTCATCCCCTCCGGGTTCTCCTTCAACCTGGACGGCTCGGCCGTCTACCTCACGATGGCGTCGATGTTCCTCGCCCAGGCCATGGGCATCGACCTGTCCTGGCAGCAGCAACTCGTCATGGTCGGCGTCATGATGCTCACGAGCAAGGGCACCGCGGGCATCGCCGGCGGCGCGTTCATCGTCCTGGCCAGCACGGTCACCGCGGTCGGCCACATCCCGCTGGCCGCCCTCTCCCTGATCGTCGGCGTCGACCGCATCCTCAACGAGGGCCGCGTCTTCATCAACGTCCTCGGCAACGCGGTCGCCACCATCGTCATCGGCAAGTGGGAGAACGACTTCGACACGGCGCGGGCCCGGTCGGTGCTCCACCCCGGCAAGACGCCTCCCTCGCCGCCCGCGACCGTCGACACCGCGAAGGTCGGTGCCGACGGCTGATCTCCCCGGCAGGGGCGGCGCGTCACACCGGCAGCGTCCCCGTCGCCGCCACCTTCGCGTACCAGTGGGCGCTGGCCTTGGGGGTACGGGTGCCGGTCGGGTAGTCGACGTGGACCATGCCGAAGCGCTTGCTGTAGCCGTAGCCCCACTCGAAGTTGTCCAGCAGCGACCACAGGAAGTAGCCGCGGACGTCGGCGCCTGCGGACATCGCGCGGTGCACGGCGGCCAGGTGGTCGCGGACGTAGGCGATGCGTTCCGGGTCGTTGACGTTGCCCTCGGGGTCCGCGTAGTCGTGGAACGCGGCGCCGTTCTCGGTGATCACCATGGGCAGGCCGGGGTGGTCGCCGCCGAGGCGGAGCAGGAGTTCCTCGAGGCCCGAGGCGTCGATCGTCCAGCCCATCGCGGTCCTGTCACCGGGCGTGGGGTGGAAGGCGACGCGGTCCGCGCCCACCCAGGGGCTGTGCGCGCTGGCGCCGTGGCCGTCGCTGCCGTGCGCCGGGTCGCCCTCGGAGACGAGGGTCGGCGAGTAGTAGTTGACGCCCAGGAAGTCCAACGGCTGGTGGATGTCTGCCAGATCGCCGTCCTGGACGAAGGACCAGTCGGTCAGCGGCGCGGTGTCCTTCAGCAGGTCCTCGGGGTACTCGCCGCGCAGCATGGGGCCGGTGAAGACCCGGTTGGCCAGCGCGTCGATGCGCCGGGCGGCGTCGGTGTCCCCGGGCGCGTCGGTCAGCGGGCGCACGTGATGCACGTTGAGTGTCACCGATACCTGGGCGGCCGGGCGCAGTTGTGACCGAAGCGCCTGCACGGCCAGGCCGTGGCCCAGGTTGAGGTGGTGGGCGGCGCGCAGGGCGGCGACCGGGTCGGTGCGGCCGGGGGCGTGCACGCCGGACGCGTAGCCGAGGAAGGCGCTGCACCAGGGCTCGTTGAGGGTGGTCCAGGTGTCGACGTGGTCACCAAGGCCCTCGGCGGCGAGGCTCGCGTACTCGGCGAAACGCTCGGCGGTCTCACGGGCCGGCCAGCCGCCCAGGTCCTCCAACTCCTGTGGCAGGTCCCAGTGGTAGAGCGTGGCGACCGGCTTGATGCCCTTCTCGCGCAGCGCGTCGGCGAGGCGTCGGTAGAAGTCGAGGCCCTTTTGCAGGGCCGGGCCGCGGCCTGTCGGCTGGATGCGCGGCCAGGCGAGCGAGAAGCGGTACGCCTTGACGCCGAGGTCGGCCATGATGTCGACGTCCTCGGCCCAGCGGTGGTAGTGGTCGCAGGCCATGTCGCCGGTGTCGCCGTTGAGGACCTTGCCGGGGGTGCGCGCGTAGGTGTCCCAGATGGACGGGGTGCGGCCGTCCTCCTGGGCTGCGCCCTCGATCTGGTACGAGGCGGTCGCCGTACCCCAGAGGAAGTCGGTGGGGAAGGTGAGCGCGGATGACATGGGACTCCTCCAGAGGAGAGCGAACAGCAGGATGGCGTACGGGAGTTGGGGGGGCAGAGGCGGGGGCGGCGACGGAGCGGGTCAGCCCTTGACGGCGCCCTGCATGATGCCGCCGACGATCTGCCGGCCGAAGACCACGAACATCGCGAGCAGCGGCAGCGTGCCGAGCAGCGCGCCCGCCATGATCAGGGACTGGTCGCGGACGTAGCCGGCGCTCAGCTGCGTGAGGGCCACGGGCACGGTCGGGTTGGTCATGTCGAGGGCGATGAACGGCCAGAAGAAGTCGTTCCAGGCGTGCACGAACGTGATCATGAAGATCACGGCCATGGGGGCGCGGGCGATCGGGAGCACGATGGACCAGAAGATCCGCAGTGAGTGCGCGCCGTCGACCCGGCCCGCCTCGACGAGCTCGTCGGGCAGTGCCTCGGCGAAGTACTGCCGCATGAAGAACACGCCGACCGCGCTGACCAGCGTGGGGAAGATGACCGACGGCAGCTGCTGGCCCCAGCCGAGGTCGCTCATCATCATGAACAGCGGGACCACGCCCAGTTGCGGCGGCACCATCATGGTGCCGATGACGACCATGAGGAGGGCGTTGCGACCCTTGAAGCGGAGCTTGGCGAAGGCGAATCCGGCGAGGGTCGCGAAGAGCACGGTGGACAGCGAGATGGCGCCGGCCACGATCAGCGAGTTCATCATCGCCTTGCCCATGGCGGCCTCGGTCCAGGCCCGGGAGAGGTTGCTGAAGAGGTTCGGTCCCGGCAGGAACGGGGGCGGGGTTCGCGAGATCCGGGCGCTGTCGCTGGAGGCCGCGACCAGCGTCCAGTAGAGCGGGAAGAGCGAGACCAGGGCGGTGAATCCGAGCAGGACGTAGGTGAGTGGCCCGGCGTGGTGCTGTTTGCCCGCGCCCTGCCTCAGGCGCCTGCGGCGGGCGGGAGCGGGGCGCTGGACGACGTCGCGGCCTCGGGCGCCGGTGCGGACCGGAGCGGTGTCGGTGGTCATGGTGTGACTCCCCCGGTCAGTGCGTGCGGTTGCGCAGGCGCGAGATGGCGCGCTGCAGGACGAAGACGAGGACGAGCAGTAGGAACATCGCCCAGGCCACGGTGGCCGCGCGGCCCATCTGGTAGTTCTTCCAGCCCTCTTCGTAGAGCAGCAGGCCGAGCGTCTGGTACTGGTTGTTGGTGCCACCGGTGACGCCGTTGGGGCCCTGGCCGAAGATCAGTGGCTCGCCGAAGAGCTGGGTGGCTCCGATCGTCGACAGGACGATGGTGAAGACGATCGTCGCCTTGATGCCGGGGACCGTGACGGTGAGGAACTGCTGCCAGCGGTTGGCGCCGTCGATGGCGGCGGCCTCGTAGCGCTCCAGCGGCACGGCCTGCATGGCGGCCAGGTAGAGCAGGGCGTTGTAGCCGGTCCAGCGCCAGATCACGATCGCGGAGATGGCGGTCTGGGAGGCACCGGTGGAGTTCTCCCAGTCGATCGGGTCGATGCCGATCAGACCGAGACCCCAGTTGATCATGCCGAAGTCGCGCTGGAAGAGCATCGTGAAGACGAGCGCGGCGGCGCCGACCGAAGTGGCGTACGGGGTGATGGCGGCGACCCGGAAGAAGGTCGATCCGCGCATCTTGTAGTTGAGCAGATGCGCCAGGCCGAGGGCCATGAGCAGCTGTGGAACGGTGGAGATCACTCCGATGGTGACGGTGTTGCGCAGCGCGTTCCAGAACCGCTCGTCGGTGAACAGTGCCGTGTAGTTGCCCAGGCCCCGCCACGTCATGACGTCGAAGGTGGACAGCTCGACCTGGTGGAGGGAGATCCAGGCGGTGTAGATCAGCGGGTAGAAGCTGAACGCGGCGAAGATGACGAAAAAGGGGGCGACGAACGCGTATGGCGCACCCTTCACATCGAGGCGGTGCAGGAACGGGATCTTCGAACGGGCCTTGTCCGAACGGCCCGGCTGCACGGGTGAGTTACGTGTCGGGGGCGGCTGGGCGGACGAGCCGAGCTGGGTGGAGGAGGCCACCAGGATCCTTCCATCGGGCGGGCGAGGTGCACGATGCGGCGGCGGGGCGGCCGGCAGAACTCCGACCGCACCCGCTCGGTTCCGTACGCGTCAGCCGACGGCCTTCTTGACGCGCTCGTCGGTGGTCTTCCAGGCCTCGGCCGGGGACTTGCCGTTCTCGACCAGCTGGAGACCCTGCTGGAAGTTGTCCTTGATGGTGCCGTCCTTACGGCCGAGCACCTGCTCGGCGGGCACCTCGTTGGCCGCCGCTCCGAAGATCTGGCCGGTCGGGGCGCCGGAGAAGTACTCCGACTTGGCGTCCTTCACCTTCGGGTCCTCGAGTGCGGTCTTCGAGGACGGGAAGTTGCCCAACTTCTCGAAGAGATAGGCCTGTTGCGCGGGCGCGGTCAGCCACGCCACGAGCTTCTTGGCCTCGTCCTTCACCGGGCTCTTCTCGGTGACCCCGAGGAAGGAACCACCCCAGTTGGCGCCCTTGGGGGCCTTGGCGACGTCCCACTTGCCCTTGTTGGCGTCCCCGGCCTTGTCGCTGATGTGCGCGAGCATCCAGGCCGGGCAGACGGTGGTGGCGAACGTGCCGTTGGCGAGCCCCGGGTCCCAACCCGGCTGGAACTGCGGCAACTTGGCGGTCAGGTCCTTCTGGGCGGCCTCGGTCGACAGGTCCCAGGCCTCCTTGATCGCCGGGTTGGTCTTGTAGATCAACTGACCGGACTTGTCGTAGTACTGCTCGGAGTTGCCGTAGACCATGGCGTTGAACAGGCCGGAGGCCGAGTCCAGGTACGAGACCTTCTTGTTCTTGTTGCCCTTGGCGAACTTCTCGCCGGTCTCCACGTACTTCTTCCAGTCACCCGCCCACAGCTTGCCGACCTTCTCGCGGTCGGTGGGCAGCCCTGCCTGCTCGAACAGGTCCTTGCGATAACAGACCGCCATCGGCCCGGTGTCCGTGCCGAGGCCCAGGACCTTGCCGTCCTTCGTGGTGATCTGGCCCTGCTTCCACGGCTGGAAGTGCTTGATGTTCTTGGTGCCGGCGAAGTCCGCGAACTTGTCGGCCTGCGTCTCGGTGATCTCCTTCGCCCGCGCCACCTCGATGCCCTGGACGTCCTTGAGCCCGGATCCGCTGGCGAGGTGGGTCTGCAGGGCGGTGTAGTACGTCTGCTCGTCGCCGGCCGCCTCGGCCTTGACGGTGACGTTGGGGTGCTCCTTCTCGTACTTCTCGATCAGGCCGGTCTCCTTGAAGCCCATCACGCCGTACAGGCCCATGGTGATGGTGACCTTGCCGTCCTCGACGCCGCCGCCGGTGGCGCTCGCGCCCCCTCCGCCGCAGCCCGCGAGCAGGGCGCTCGCCGCCGTACAGGCCAGCACAGCTGTGACTTTTGTACGCAGTTTCCGCTCGACCTTGAGCATGAACGTCCTCCATGAGACGGCGCCGACGCACCGGTGGCACGAGTCGGCCCGAAGCTCGGCCGCCCGCGGCAGGCATCATCAAGTTCCCAGCTCAGAGCGGGTTTTCCAGGGGGCCGCGGACAGGATTCGCGGCCTCTGGTCGGCCTGCTGGTGAGTTGGTGGGAACGTACCCACTGAGTTTCAGGAAGACTGGCGGCCCGACAACTCCCGTGTCAAGAAGTCGAATCCAGCTCGTTTCCACCTCGTTATCGACGGACGCTTCCGGAAAGGGGCCACGGAGCGGGCAGAATCGGGGTGGCAGCTGACAGAATGCGCAGGCCGGGAGGGGGCCGGGAGGGTCGAACCCCCAACAGGGCGGCCCTGAAGGGGAATTGGAGGATCCGGAACGATGAGCGGCGACACGACACGAGAAGTGGCGGGCGGGGAGCGGGACGGGGGCCGGGCCGGCGGTCGAGGCGAGGGCCGGGGTCTGCGCATCGGAAGCGATCCGCAGACCGACAGCCGGGAGCCGGCCGCACGCCAAGAACAGGACACACCCCGAGAACCGGCCGCACGCCGGGACCGCGAGCAGAGCGGGGCGGGCGCCCGGCCGACCATCAAGACCGTGGCGGCGCGGGCCGGCGTCGGGCGCACCACCGTCTCCCGTGTGGTGAACGGCTCGGAGCTGGTCAGCGAGAAGGCGCGGGAGGCCGTCCTCAACGCCATCGCGGAACTGGGCTACGTCCCCAATTCGGTGGCCCGCGGACTGGTCACCAGCCGTACCAACGCCGTCGCCCTGGTCATCCCCGAGTCCGAGAGCCGGCTCGGCTCGGAGCCCTACTTCTCGGCGGTGATCCGCGGGGTGAGCGCCGCGCTCGCCGACACGCGCACCCAGCTCCAGCTGACGCTCGTCCGCGACCAGGCCGAACGCGACCAGCTCACCCAGTCTGTCGCCGAACGCCGGGTAGACGGCGTGCTGTTGGTCTCGATACACGAACACGACGTCCTGCCGGGCCTGTTGGAATCGGCCGGGCTGCCAACCGTCCTCGCGGGCCGCCGCCGGGAGGACGACCCGCTCAGTTACGTCTGCGCCGACAACCGGGGCGGGGCCGCCACCGCCGTGCGCCACCTCCTGGACCGCGGGCGGCGCCGGATCGCCACTGTCGCGGGCCCCCAGGACATGGAGGTCGGCCGCAGCCGGTTGCGCGGCTGCCAGGAAGCACTCGTCCAGGCGGGCATCCCGGCTGAGGAACACCTGGTCGAGGTCGGCGACTTCACCGAGGAAGGAGCGCGCGCGGCGATGCGTTCGCTACTTGAACGTGCTCCGGACCTGGACGCCGTGTTCGCCGCCTCCGACCTGATGGCCGCGGGCACCCTCCTCGAACTGCGCGCCCAGGGTCGCCGCGTGCCGGAGGATGTCTCGGTCGTCGGATTCGAGGACTCCTACCTCGCCCGCCACACCAACCCACCGCTCACGACGGTCCGCCAGCCCACGGAGGAGATCGGCGCCACGATCGCCCGCACCCTCCTCCGCGAGATCGGGAACCCGGCGGTTGCGCGCACGAGGCTTGTGCTGGATACGGAGTTGGTGGTGCGGGAGTCGTCGTAGCGGGGGTGGCTGCCCAGGCTTGGACGGTGCAGGGCTACTGCGCCAATCCGACTTCTCGGCTTCGCTGTTGGCCGCAGGAAGCGCGGCGATGAGTATCTCGGTGGCCTCGGTGATGTTGTCGGCCCTGACGGCGTGAGTCATGGCCGTGCGGGCGGCGTCTGCGGGTGTGCCGGGTGGCACCCCATGAGCGCGAAGTAGTCCTCGTCGCCCCGGGTGATCTGACCAGCACGGTGTTCAGCCTTGGCCCAACGGCTCAGAGACCCTGCCGACGCCGGGTCACGCCGAAGTCCGCATCGTAGCCGCCCCATCGGATGCCGCCCGGGCGGTGGCGGACGTTCTCCGTCATTGCTTCGCCGGTGGCGAGCAGCGCAGCTACCCAGAGCCCGGCGGAGGAACCAGGCTCCGCCTCACGGTCGACACCACACACACGGCCGACCCGGCCCGTTCCTGGCCGGCCACCAGCACGCCCTCCCACGGGACGGCCCCACACTTCGAGGAAACCTGACACCGGCCTCTGCCGTGGCGGGCGTCAACACTCCGCCGATCAGTCCGCTTCCGTCAGGGCCGCGTGCGCGGCGGCCAGGATCTGCTCCGACAGCGGTGAGCCCTTGGTGGCGCGGGACAGGACGAGCGCGCCGAACAGGGTGCTCAGGCGGGCGAGGCCGTCCTGGTCGTCATCGGCGAGGAAGTCGGCGAAGTCGGCCACCCCGTCGGCGTAGACGCGGCGGGCCTCCTGGTCGTCGGGGGTGCGGGCGATGTCGGTGGCGAGCGCGGCGACGGGGCAGCCGTCCGCCATGTTGTCGCGGTGTTCGACGGAGAGGTAGGTGTCGATCAGCGTGCGCTGGGCGTCGTCGCGCCGGCCCTCGTACTGCTCGAGCCCGGCGACGTACCGCTGGGCGAGTCCGTCGATCGCGTGGGCGGTGGCCTCGTCGACGAGCGCCTCCTTGGAAGCGAACTGCTTGTAGAACGCGCCGTGGGTCAGACCGGCCGCCTTCATCAGGTCGGCGACGCTGACCTGCGTGCCCTGCTCCCTGAACAGCCGGGAGGCGGTGTCCACGACCCGCCTGCGGTTCTCCTCCGCCTGCGCCTGCGATACGCGGCCCATGGCCACCTCCTGCGTGCTCCTACGTGAACCCGGTTCCGCGAACCCGGTTTGGATGTCGACTGGCATCTATCGTAGTCCAGTGTTTAGATTGTCATCGTAATCTAAATCTGATGGATGGGGGTGCCCGGACGGCGCCCGCCACTACCGGGAGCAGGATCAGACATGGAGCTCAAGAACACGGTCGCGGTCGTCACCGGCGCCAACCGGGGTCTCGGCCGGCACCTCGCCGCCCAGCTCGTGGAGCGCGGCGCGAAGGTCTACGCGGCGGCCCGCCGCCCCGAGACGGTCGACCTGCCGGGTGTCACGCCGCTGCGCCTGGACGTCACGGACGGGGAGTCGATCCGGGAGGCCGCCCGCACCGCCTCCGACGCGACGCTGCTGATCAACAACGCGGGCATCTCCACCGGCGCCACGCTGGTCGGCGGCGACCTGGACGAGGTGCGCCGGGAGATGGACACCAACTTCTTCGGGCCGCTCGCCGCGACCCGCGCCTTCGCCCCCGTGATCGAGGGCAACGGCGGCGGCGCCGTGCTCAATGTCCTGTCCGTCCTGTCCTGGTACCACCCGGCAGGCCTCGGCTCCTACGCCGCGTCCAAGGCCGCCGCCTGGGCGCTGAGCGGCGCGAGCCGCGAGGAACTGGCGCCGCGCGGCATCACCGTCTCCGCGCTGCACGTCGGATACATGGACACCGACATGGCCGCCGAGGTCCCCGCCGACCAGAAGGTCTCCGCCTCCGACGTCGCCGCCCAGGCCCTCGACGGCATCGAGGCGGGCCTGCCCGAGATCCTCGCCGATGAGTTGACCCGACAGGTCAAGCAGGGCCTGGCCATCACGCCGCAGACGCAGACGCAGACGCAGCCGAACGCCGCCTGAGCCTTCCGGGGCGCTCCTCAGTCTTCCGGGGCGCTCCCGAAACGCTCTCCTCCCCCTCGCTCGCGATCCCCCTACGCAAGGACATCTCATGCGCTACACGACCTTCGGCCACCGGACCGGACTGCGCGTGTCCGAGTACGCGCTCGGCACCGCGAACTTCGGCACCGGCTGGGGTGCCGGGGCCGAACCCGACGAGGCCCGCCGGATCTTCGACCGGTTCGCCGAGGCCGGCGGCACCTTCCTCGACAGCGCGGACGGCTACCAGTTCGGCGAGTCGGAGGAGCTGACCGGAAAGCTGATCTCGGCCGACCGCGACCACTTCGTCCTGGCCACCAAGTTCACCCTCGGCGCCGCCCCGCAGCCGGACATCTCCAAGACGGGCAACAGCCGCAAGAACATGGTCGCCTCGGTGGAGTCCAGCCTGAAGCGCCTGGGCACCGACCACATCGACCTGCTGTGGGTGCACTTCCCCGACGAGCTCACGCCGATGGAAGAGCTCCTGCGCGGACTCGACGACCTGGTCAGCGCCGGCAAGATCCACCACGCCGCGCTGTCCAACTTCCCGGCCTGGCGCGTCTCGCGCGCGGTGACCCTCGCAGACCTCAGGAACCAGGCCCCGATCATCGGGATCCAGCACGAGTACAGCCTCGTCGAGCGCACCGCCGACCGCGAGCTGCTGCCGATGGCCGAGAGCCTCGGGCTCGGCGCCGCCCTGTGGTCCCCGCTCGGCGGCGGACTCCTCACCGGCAAGTACCGCACCTCCGCCGACGGTCGTCTGAGCGACCTGGGCATGGTCATCCACACCGAGGACACCGGTCAGAAGACCGCCGTCGTCGACACCGTCCTGGCCGTCGCCGAGGAGACCGGCGTGACACCCGCCCAGGTGGCGGTGGCCTGGGTGCGCGAGCGCGCGGCCCGCTCGGTGGCCACGCTCGTCCCGATCATCGGCCCGCGCAGCCTCGCCCAGCTCGACAGCTACCTCGGCGCCCTCGACGTCCGGCTGACCGACGAGCAGTACGCCCGGCTCACCGAGGTCAGCGCGGTGCAGCTCGGCGTACCCCACGAGGGGATCGCCGGCTCGCTGGACCGCCTCCAGGGCGGCGCCTCCGACCACGTCATCGCCCCCGCCACGCCGGTGGCCTGAGCCACCAGCGATGACCCCGGCCGCGCCTCCGGGCCGCGCGCGAACGACGAACGCACCACAGACTGCCTCGTACCGACGGACACCCGTGACGGGACGAACGGAAACCCCGGCCTCGCACGGACGGGAACAGAAAGGGAGACGGCGATGAAGGCCTTCAGGGTCGAGAAGTACGGCGACGCGGGCGGCATGCGTGCCGCCGAGGTCCCCGACCCCGTCGTCGGCGCCGACGACGTCCTGGTCAAGATCCACGCGGCGGGCGTCAACCCGCTCGACACGAGGATCCGCAACGGCGACTTCAAGGCGTTCCTGCCCTACCGACTCCCCCTCGTCCTGGGCAACGACCTCGCCGGGACGGTCGTCCAAGTAGGCTCCGGAGTCAGCGAGTTCGCGGTCGGCGATGACGTATACGCCCGCCCCGACAAGGACCGCATCGGCACCTTCGCCGAGCTCATCGCCGTCCACAAGGACGACCTGGCACCCAAGCCCGCCACCCTCACCATGGCCGAGGCCGCCTCCCTCCCCCTGGTCGCCCTCACCGCCTGGCAGGCTCTGGTCGAGCGGGCACACGTAAAGCCCGGCCAGAAGGTCCTCGTCCACGCGGGCGCCGGTGGCCTCGGTTCCCTCGCCGTCCAGCTCGCGAAGGCGCTCGGCGCACATGTGGCCACCACCGTGAGCACCGCCAAGGTCGACCTCGCCAAGGAACTCGGCGCCGACGAGGTCATCGACTACCGCACGCAGGACTTCGAGACCCTCCTCGACGGCTACGACGTCGTCCTGGACAGCCTCGGCGGCGACAACCTCGCCAAGTCCCTGCGCATCCTCAAGCCCGGCGGCACCGCCATCTCCGTCGCGGGCCCGCCCGACCCGTCCTTCGCCCGCGAACTCGGCGCGAACCCGGTCCTGCGCCTGGCCATGACCGCGCTCAGCTTCAAGACCCGTCGCCAGGCCAAGCGCCTCGGAGTGACGTACTCCTTCCTGTTCATGAGGGCCAGCGGCGAGCAACTCCGCGCGCTCACCCCTCTCATCGACGCAGGGAAGATCCACCCGGTCGTCGACCACGTCTTCCCGTTCGACGAGACCCTCCAGGCCATGGAGTACGTCGAGAAGGGCCGCGCGAAGGCCGGCAAGGTCGTCGTCTCCATGACCTGAGAACACGAGAGCCGCCCGGCCGGGTGGCCGGAGAGCCACCCGCGGCACCGGACACATCCCCCACACACCAAACCCCTCCCCCGCCCTGTCGATAGACCTTCACCCAGAACTTCCTCCGGGCCGTGGCCGCGCCCGGGCCGCCCGACAACTGACGTACTCCAGGGGCGAGTTCAGCGACCGCGCCCCGCGAGTGGGGGCACTCCCGTTCCAGGTACCAACAGGGCCCCCCTCATACCGTCCGTCCGATCTAGCCTGGAACACGTGAGTACAGCGAGCGACGTCCGGAGGTTCCCGGCGTCACCTCACGCTCGACGTCACCCGACAAGGAGCACCACGATGCACACCCGCACACTCGGCCAGGGCCTCGAGGTCTCGGCGATCGGTCTGGGCTGCATGGGCATGTCCCAGAGCTACGGCCCCAACCCCGGCGACCGCGCGGACATGATCGGCGTACTCCGCGGCGCCGTCGACCGCGGCGTCACCTTCTTCGACACCGCCGAGGTCTACGGCCCCTACGTCAACGAGGAGTTGGTGGGCGAGGCACTCGCCCCGGTGCGCGAACAGGTCGTCCTCGCCACCAAGTTCGGCTGGAACATCGACAACGGCGCGATGAACGGGCTCAACAGCCGCCCCGAACAGATCAGGCGCGTCGCCGACGCCTCGCTGCGCCGCCTGCGCACCGACACCATCGACCTCTTCTACCAGCACCGCGTCGACCCCGACGTCCCGATCGAGGACGTCGCCGACACGGTCGCCGAACTCGTACAGGCGGGCAAGGTACGCCACTTCGGCCTCTCCGAGGCGGCGGCCGGCACGATCCGCAGGGCGCACGCCGTGCACCCCGTGACCGCCGTGCAGAGCGAATACTCGCTGTGGACCCGCGACCCCGAACCCGAGGTCCTGCCCACCCTCGCCGAACTCGGCATCGGCTTCGTACCGTTCAGCCCGCTCGGCAAGGGCTTCCTCACCGGCACCGTCGACACCACGACCACGTTCACCGAAGGCGACATCCGGTCCAGGGTGCCGCGCTTCGACCAGAACAACCTCGCCGCCAACCAGTCGCTCGTCGACCACGTCGCCACCCTCGCCAAGACCAAGAACGCCTCCCCCGGCCAGATCGCCCTGGCCTGGCTCCTGGTCAAGCAGCCGTGGATCGTCCCCATCCCCGGCACGCGCCGCACCGCACGCCTCGAGGAGAACGCCGCCGCGACCCAAGTCCCGCTCTCCGCCGACGAGATCGCCGACCTCGACGCCCTGGCGGACCGGGTCGGTGTGCACGGCGACCGCTACAACGCCGCGCACATGGGCTTCGTCAACAGGTGAGGCGGTGGCGGTCGGCCTCACGGATGACGGCTGGCGCCACCGCCGCCCAGGGCAGGGCGGCGCAGCCCTTACGGGCTCATCCCGCAGCCGGGAGGTAGGGGCCGGGGCCCTTCAAGGTGCGGTGGACGGGGGCGGTCGTCGTGTGACGTAGACCGGGCAAGGTGGCCACCGGCCCGGTCAGGTAGCGGTAGAAGTGCTGCGCGCTCGTGGCGTCCACGCTGGCGTACAGGTTGGCCGTGCCCGTCACCGCGGCGGCGAAGGGCACTTCAGGGTGGGTGGCCAACGCCTCGCCCGCCTCGGCGAGGCGGGCCGGATCGATCTCCAGCCACAGCGCCGCCCGGAAGTTCCGCTGGAGAACGTCCAGGCGGTACTCGACGTCGAAGTAGAGGACTCCGGCCGTCCTGAGCTCGGTGATCCGGCGGCGCACCGTCGACTGCGACAGGCCCGTCGCGGCAGCCAGCTCCCCCGGCGCCGCCCTGCCGTCCCGGGCCAGCAGGTCGAGCAGATGGCGGTCGCCGTCGTCCAGGGTCACCGCGGGGGCCGCGTCCGTGGCGCGCTGCGGCACGGAGGGTGGCGTGAGGGCCGCGACCTGCGCGGGTGTCAGTGGCCCGATCAGACGTGCAGCAGGCAGTGCGCGGACACGTCCATCACCTGGGGTGTGCGCGGCAGTTTCTGCAGTAGCAGCGGCTCCCGCAGCCCCGGTCCCCGGGTTCGCACCGAGCAGACGAGTTCGGTGCCGCCGGAGCTGAGGCTGACCCACGTCGTGTCCGGACGCCGCGCCAGTGCCTCCCCGATGGAGGCCGCCGCGTCAGGTGTGCACCGGATGCGTACGACCCACGAGGAGTCGCCGAGCCGCATCGGATCGGTCAGCCCCAGAACCCTGAGCTTTCCGGCGGACCGCAGGCGGGACCAGCGGCGCGCCGCGGTCTGGTCGGACACCCCCAGGGCCTCGCCGATCTCCTTGAACGAGGCCCGTCCGTTGACCTGAAGGGCGTGCGCGAGCGCCATCTCCTCGACCGACAGCTCACGGTCGGCTTCGTCAGATGTGTCGAGATACGTCTTCATGGATTCCATTGTGTCGGATCTGAGCATCAGGGCATCTCTGGCTCATTGAATTGCCCGAGGGGGTTCCAGGATCAGTCGAAGGGACGACGCCGGGGACATGCGTGCGTGACACACGTGCGTGCCACACATGCGTGACATACGTGCGTGACATACGTGCATTCACCGGCCGGCTCTCTCCTCCGACAGCACGCACGATCCGAATGGAGAAACGACATGCGCAAGTGGTGGCCCCTGCTGGCCGTCTGCCTCGGCGCCTTCATCCTGCTGGTGGACGTGACCATCGTGAACGTCGCCCTGCCGAGCATGGCCGACGATCTCGACGCCTCCTTCACCTCGCTGCAATGGGTGATCGACGGATACGCCCTGGCCCTCGCCGCCCTGCTCCTGGCATCCGGTTCCGTGGCGGACCGGTTCGGGCACCGGCGGTTCTACGTCTACGGCCTGGGGCTCTTCGGCCTGGCCTCGCTGGTCTGCGGCCTCGCCCCCGACGCCGGGGTACTGATCGCCGCCCGCGTGGTGCAGGGCGTCGGAGGCGCCGCCATGTTCGCCACGACCCCCGCCCTGCTGATCTCCTCGTACCAGGGCAGGGACCGCGGCACGGCCTTCGGCATATGGGGCGCCGCGAACGGCGCGGCCGCCGCCGCGGGACCGCTTCTCGGCGGTCTGCTCACCGAGCACCTCAGCTGGCAGGCGATCTTCTGGGTCAACCTGCCCATCGCGGCCGTCGCCATCGCCATGACACTGCGGGTGGTGCGCGCCGACCAGTCGGGCAAGCCGTCCGGCAACGGTGCACCGGCCCGTATCGACGTCCCCGGCGCGACGGCTTTCACCGTCGCCGCCACCACGCTCACGTACGGCCTCATCCGTGGACCTGAGGCGGGCTGGGCCTCGGGCGAGATCCTGGCGACCTTCGCCGTCAGTGTCCTGGCTCTGGCCGCGTTCGTACTGATCGAGCACCGCACGGCACGACGCGGCGGTGCCCCGATGCTCGACCTGACCCTGCTGCGACGCCCGTCGTTCGCGGGCCTGATGAGCGGTGCGCTGCTGCTGCAGGGCGGCGCCTTCGGCTGTCTGGTGCTGCTCTCCGTGTGGCTGCAGTCCGTGCTGGGCCTTGGGCCGGTCGCGGCGGGCCTCGCCCTGACCCCGCTGGCCGGCGCGTCGTTCCTCGTCGCCGCCGGCGCCGGACGCCACATCCAGCGGCTCTCCCCACGCCTGCCGATCGGCCTCGGGCTCCTGTCCATCGCCGCCGGCATGCTGCTGTTGCGCGCGGGGATGACGGCCGACGCAGGGGCCACCTCGCTCGTCTGGGGCCTCGTGGTCACCGGGATCGGCGTGGGTCTGGCCACCCCGGTGCTGGTCTCGGCCGCAACGTCCGCCGTGCCGCCACGACAGGCGGGCATGGCCGGCGGGGCCGTCAACACTTTCCGCCAGTTGGGCATGACCCTGGCCATCGCCGTCCTCGGCGCGGTCTTCACCAGCCGTACGGCCGACGCACTCACCGCGTCCGGCGCCGTCCCTGACCCCGATCAGGCCGCCGCCGCCCTCGCCGCGGGACAGGCGCAGCACCTGGTGCAGGCCGTGCCCGCCGCCCACAGCGCGGAGGCACAGCACCTGGTGCATCAGGCCTTCGCCACCGGGCTCGACACGGTCTTCCTGCTCGCCGCCTGCGCGGCAGCCCTCGGCGGACTGATCGTCCTGGCCCTCGTACGACCGCCGAACCGGACGGCCGCACCAGCACCCCGGGAAGACACCCCGGCCGCCGCCCCGGCCCCGGCCTCGTCCCGGTGACCTTGATGGGCAGTTGATGGGTGGTTGATGAGTGGCTGATGGGTGGTCGATCGGTGGTTGATGGGTGGTTGCGTACTACCCATCGAGGACGCCGGGGGTGTCATGCAGGGCCACGCTCTGCTGCAGCGGGATGCGGCCCACGTCGATGCCATGCATCGGTGAGGTCCTGTCGCCGATCCCGAAGGAGACGCCGAACAGCAGCTTGAGGTCATCGGTGACACCAAGGGACTGGCGAACCGTGTCGGCGTAGACACCGAGGACGGCCTGGGGGATGCCGTGGTAGCCCCGCGCTGTCAGCGAGAGCAGGAAGTTCTGTGCGTACATGCCTATGTCACCGGCGGCGCGGACACCGTCGCCGAGCACCGGCATGAAGAGCAGGGCGACATGGGGTGCTCCGTAGAACCGCAGGTTCTCGCGGATGACCTCCTTCCTGCCTTCGAGGTCGGAGCGCTCCACGCCGCGGGCTCCGTAGACGGTGGCCGCGTGCTGGTGCGAGCGCTCCTGGTAGATGCCTTCGCCGTAGCCGGAGGTGAAGTCGAGGGAGGTCCGGCCCTCTTCGTACGCCGCGAGGAGCTCCTTGCTCAGGGCGTCGCGCGCCGCGCCGGAGACGATGTGGACGTGCCACGGCTGGGTGTTGCTGTTCGAGGGTGCCGACTGGGCGTCTTCCAGGATGCTGCGGATGTCTGCGGCGGGCAGCGAGGTGGGCAGGAACTGCCGGGAGGAGTGCCTGGCGCGTACGAGATCACTGAAGTACGAGGCGGGCAGCGGGGTGACGGTGGTCAACGTGGTTCCCTTCGGGGGGAGTTGGGTTTCGGATATCAGGGGTGGGCGGCGCGGTTCATCTCGACGACGTCCTCCACGGTGGGGTCGGCCGGCAGGGCGGCGAAGCGTTCCATCACGCTGTCGCGCACCTGGGTGTCCTTGACGCGGTCGGCCGCGGCCAGCGCCTCCGGCAGCTGATCGAGGGTCAACTCGGTGCAGTAGGCGGGGCCCATCGGCTGCTGACGCCAGGAGTCGGCCAGCGGCCCTGCGTCGAAGGGGTCGAAGCCGGTGTCGTCCACGAGGCGCATGGCCACCCGCCGGGCCTCGTCGGAGTCCGCGGCGACCGGGAGGGCGATGCGGCCCGGGGTTCCGGCCGGGACGCCCTTGGTCCGCTGGGTCTCGGCGAGGGCTGCGTTCCACGCCTTGGCCACGGGCCGCCCCAGCTGCTTGGCGATCCACACGCTCTCGATCTCGCCGTTGTCCACCTCCTCGATCCGTCCGCTGAGGTGCGGGTAGTAGTTGGAGGCGTCGATGACCACCGTCTCGGCGGGCACGGTGGTGAACAGCTCGGCCAGTTCCGGGGCCTTGCCGAAGGGGATGGCCAGGATGATGGCGTCCCTGCCCTGGACGGCGCTGTCGAGCGCCACCGCGCGGGCCCCGGTCTCCAACACGTGCCCGGCGACGGCTTCGGGACCTCGGGCGACCGCGACCTGGACGTCATGGCCGGCCGTGCTGAGCTTGCGGGCGAGATTTCCGCCGATGGCACCGGCACCAATAACGGTGATTTTCACGATTTGTCCTCTCGAAGACTTGAGGGTGCGAAGACTTGGGGGTGCGAAGGGTGGAGTGCCACTGCTCCGGGGCACGCCGAGCCACCGCGCGACCGACGGCCGAGCGGAAGGGTGTGTCGGAAAGGGTGTGTCGAAGGCCTACGCCTGGTCGTCCCGCTCGCGGTAACCGCTGGCGATGAGCGCACGCAACCGGTCCAGCGACGCTTCGTCGGTGGCACCGGTGCCCTGGATCCAGGCGACCGAGACGGCCGCAAGGAACAGGTCGTACCCCTGCACCGACTCCCGTACCCGGCCCGCGAGTTGGGCGGTCCGCAGGTACTCGTCCGTGGCGGAGATGAGGGTGTCACAGGGAAGCGTGAGCGGATTGTCCGGCTCGTGCGCGCGGGCCGCGGCCATGAGCGGCTCCGGCAGCCCACTGAAGGCACTGAAGTACTCCTCCAGCGCCCGCAGCCACTGCTCCAGCGCCTCGACGGAGTCACCGAGCTTCGCGATGTCCGCCTGGCGGTTCACCAGCTCTTCGGAGCGCGTCTGCAGCACGGCGGCCAGCAGCGCTTCCCGGGTCGGGAAGTGCCGGTACAAGGTGGCGGGCCCCACGCCCGCCTCCTTGGCCACGGCCTCCAGGGAGGTACCGACCCCGTGCCGCAGAAAGTGTCGTTGCGCCGCTTCCAGGAGGGCAGCGCGGTTGCGCTGGACATCGGCACGGGGTTTGCGCCCCTGTTGCCCACTGGTGCTCATACACCCTCCCGATCCCTGCCGATCCCTGCCGACGGTTCCACTACGCTAAAAACGGATGCAGCCTCCGTTCTCATTCGAGACTAAAACGGAGGCAGCATCCGGTCAAGCTGGGGCGAGGTCCCCGACGCACTCCTTGCCGGCGCCCGCACGCAATCCAGTCGTCGAGCGACTTGTTATGCGGAACACTCTCCGGGATGGATGAGCTCAGGAGTGCAGAGGCCGAGGCGGAGCACCCTGTGCTGGGGCAGCATCGCCGCACCTACCGGCCGCCGCGCCGAGGCCCCTTGACGTATCTGCTCCTCCTGCTGCGGCTCATCCCCTTCTCTGCCCTGACCTTCCTCGCGACGATTCTCGTCGGCGCGTTCTTCAGCTGGGACGATGCGACCGTGGCCCAAGTCCTGGGTGTGCTGGCGCTGTTGGGGCCGGTCGCCGTCCGGGGACTGTGGCGCTGGCGGCACGCGCGCGCAGAGCTGCGTCTGTACGAGCGCGGGGTGATGGCCGTCGCTTCCAACGGGCGGGATGCCGTCTACCCCTGGTCGTCGACGATGCTCTTCACGGACGGCAGGCGACGCTACAAGCTCGCCAACCCTGACGGGACGGTCATCACGCTCGGGGCGGCCGACCGCGGCCCCCTCCTCAACGCGACCCGCATCCGGGGCCTGCGCACCCGCACATTGCTCAAGGGCCTCCAGCTCCCGGACGAGGACGAGTGGGGCCCGGCGATCCAGCAGGCCATTGGGGACGCGGTCCTGGCGCCGACCACCGCGGCGATTCTGGACGGCGCCGAAGTCCCGTTCGGGGTGCTCGTGGTGGGCCGGGACGGGTTGACCGTGCGGCGCAGGCGCGGGCGGGACGACTTCACGACCTGGCAGGACGTCGTGTCGATCACCGTCACGGACGAGGGCGGCCTGGAGATGTCCTCACGCGGCCCCGACTTCCCGACCCACTACGTGATTCCGCAGTACCAGGTCCCCCACCTCGAGGTCCTCCTCGCCATCGCACACCGCCAACGCACCGACCGGCCACCGCCCGCACCGGCTCCGAACGCCGCCCCACGACCCACCCCGACGGCGACCGGCGATGACACCGAGGAAACCGGGGAACCTCATGGCACCAATGACACCAATGACACCGAGGAACCCAGCGACGTAGCAGATCAGTTGAGCTGGTACGTCACCTTCGGCATCGGCGCCTGGGCCGCCTGGCGGCTCGGTGACCGGCAGGGGGTGGACGGGGTCGGCCCCGTCCTGATGGCCGTCCTCGCGGCGGTCTTCGGCGGGTTCTTCGGGGCCGTCTTCGGGCTGGGGCTCGCGGCGTTCGTCGGGATCCTGCCGCGAACGGTGGGCGAGTTCGTCGTCGAACCGCTGATCCGCTGGTTCCGGCACCGCCGGTACGTCGCCGCCCTCGCCCTCGCGCTGGTCGCCCTCGGCGCGCCGGTCGCGCTGCTGGCCACGCTGTTCTGGTCGTTCCCGTCCCGACTTGTCCCGCTGCTCGTGCTGGTCTTCTTCGGCGGTTGGGCGCTGGTGCTCGCCATCAAGCGGTGCGACCGGTCGGAACGCACCGTAGTGCGGCATCTCCCGGATCTTCCCGGCGTGGCGCTGGTGTTCCTGGCCGCCCAGCAGCTGGTGGCCGGCGACATACTGACCGTGCTGCCGGCCGCCGGGCTGTTCTTTCCGATCGCGATCTGGCTCTGCTGGCGTGGCTGGCGCCGGTTGAAGGACTCGGCGCGGCCGACGGTGCAGGCGGCGGCCGACGTCGTGGTGTCCCTGCAACTCGGGCTGGTCCTGGCCGTGTTCGTGGTCTGGCTGGGCAACGTACTGTCGTTCAGACCGGCCCAAGTCGCCGCAGTTCGGGGCGTGTTGAGCTCGATCCAAGGGCTGACCGAAGTGCCCTGGCTGTACTGGCTCGTGGCGTACACCGTGCTGGCCTGCGGCAGTTACGCGGTGTTGCGGTGGCCGGAGCGCGTCACGCGCTTGCGGGAGCGGTTGCGTCCGGCCCGCTTCCGCGAGTCGCGGCTGCCGCTGGGCGCCGCGGTCAACTTCGGGCGGCGCGTCCTCAGCGGGCTCAGCCTCGGCCTCATGGTCACGCTGCTGTTCGCCGTCGTCCTGGCCCCGGTCTCCGAGGGGACGTGGAAGCGGCCGGTGGCCAAGAGGTACGCGCTGGAGACGCAGCGCCGCGAGGACGCGGCGGGGGCAGCGGCCGCGTACCGGGAGATCCATCAGCAGGTGACGGCGCATCCCCGCTCGGCGGCGCGCCTGCGATCCGTGGTCCTTGCCGTGTACCGGGCGGCGCCCTCGCCACCCGGGGAGCCTGCGAGCCCGGCGGCCCGCCAACTCGCGCGTCAGGTCGGCCGTTACCAGGCCGCTTCACTCGACGTCGACGACCCGGCCGCACCGCAACCTGCCGTGCCGCCGGAGACCGACGGCCTCGACGAAGAGCTCGCCCAGCTCGACGAGAGCCAGCAGCTCGCCGCGGATCGCGAACAGCGGACCGACCGTTTCGCCGAACTCGCCTCCCTGGCTGCCACCCGCACCTTCGACATCCCCGACCTGGGCGACAACGGGGTCGTGCAGATCCTCAAGGAGTACCTCGGCGGGCTGGTGGAGGACGGCCCGGTGAAGCGGATCTTCTACCGGTGGGGCGAGCGGATCGACCGGCCCGCACCACCTCCCCCACCCGACGACGAGCGGCCCGCAGCGCCCCATCCGCCCGACGGCGAGCGGCTCGTGCGCATCGACCTCCGCCGGCTGACCTCGGTGGCGTACGACCGGGCCCGCGACGCAGTCGAGCGCGCCGACGGCCAACTGCTCGGCTTCTACCAGCGGTTCGGCGTGGGCTTCCCCACCGAGGAGCCCACGATGACCAGGGTGGTCGACCTGGCGAACCAGCATCGGTATCTGCGGGACTCGACCGGGGACTGCTCCGGGTGTGTGCGCCCTGGAGACGGGGGCGGGGACGGCGGCACCACTGGTGGCGGCGGGCGCCGCTGAGCCGCGGGCGAGGTGCGTATGGAGTTCGCGGCGAGCCGCTGCGCGTGCGCCTCCGCCCGGCGGTTTGCGTCAGGGCGCGATCATCGTGACCCCTCGGCCCGGCGCCGAGCCCATCGCGTTGAGCGCGGACGGGGCCTCGTCCAGGGAGATCGTGGCGGTGACGAGGCGGTCGGGGCGCAGGGTTCCGGCGGTGACCAGTTCCAGCATGCGGGGGTAGGCGTGCGCCGCCATGCCGTGGCTGCCGAGGAGTTCGAGTTCGAGGGCGACGACCCGGTCCATCGGGAGGTGGGCGCCGCCCGGCAGGAGGCCGACCTGGATGTGGCGTCCGCGGCGGCGCAGGCTCGCGACGGAGGCGGCGCTGGTGGTGGGGGAACCGAGCGCGTCGAGGGAGACGTGGGCTCCGCCGCGGGTGGCGTCGCGGACCGCCGCGGCGGTGTCCGGGACCTCTGCCGCGTTGACGCAGACGGTGGCGCCGAAGGCGGAGGCCAGGGCGAGGGCCTCTGGAGAGACGTCCACCGCCACCACCCGGGCCCCGGCCGCCGCCGCGATCATCACGGCGGACAGGCCCACGCCTCCGCAGCCGTGCACCGCCACCCACTCCCCCGCGGCCGCGCGCCCCTGGTCGGCCACGGCGCGAAAGGCGGTGGCGAAGCGGCAGCCGAGACTCGCGGCGGTGGCGTCGGTCATGCCCTCGGGGACGGCGACGAGGTTCACGTCGGCATGGTGCAGCGCGACGTACTCCGCGAACGATCCGGCGTGCGTGAAGCCGGGCTGCTCCTGGCGCTCGCACACCTGGTGATCGCCGCGGACACAGGAGGCGCAGCGCCCGCAGGCGCAGATGAACGGGACGGTGACACGGTCGCCGGTCCGCCACTCGGTGACGTCGGCGCCGACCGCCTCGACGGTGCCGGCCAGTTCGTGGCCGGGGATGTGCGGGAGGCGGACGTCCGGGTCGTGGCCCTGCCAGGCGTGCCAGTCGCTGCGGCACAGCCCAGTCGCCCCGACCCGCACCACGACGCCGTCCCGGGGCGGCGCGGGGTCGGCGACCTGCCGTACCTCCGCGTCCTTGCCGAACTCCTCGAAGACCACTGCACGCATCCGCGAACTCCGCTCTCCCGGCAGCCGTTTACGACCGCCCCCGCCCTGACAATGCTGGTCAGCGCCTCGGACCCGGGTCCGGGCTGCCGACCGCATCGACCGTACGCGACCGGTACGGGCAGCGCCCGGCCACCCCGACGGGTCAGCCTGAGCGGTCCCGACCGCATGCCGTGGCCCGCAGCCCGTCAGTGACGATGGCAAGCATGCGTTCGGTGCGCTCCTGCCGATCGGGGCCGCTGCCGGCTTTCCACAGGAACGACACGAGCAGCAGCACCTCGTCGGCATGGACGTCGGGCCGTACGAGTTCGGCGTCCTTGCAGGCGGCGAGTATCCGGTTCAACGCCGCGGTGATCAGCGGGTAGCAGTGGCCGCCCAGGTCCGCCCGGGTGGCGGCCTCGACGGCCTGGACCGCCCCGTGTTGGCTGCGGCTGTATGCGGCGAGCCGGCCGAGCCACAGGCGCAGTGCGTCCAGCGGTGCGTGTTCGTCGAGGAGGCGCGGAGCGGCTTCGGCAAGTGTCTCGATGTCGCCCCGGTACACGGCGAGGAGCAACGCCTCGCGGTGCGGGAAGTGCCGGTACATCGTCCCCTGGCCCACGCCGGCCGCCTTCGCGATCGACTGGAGGGTCGCACCAGGGGTGCGGGCGAAGGCCTCGCTCGCGGTCTCGATGATGCGGACGCGATTGCCCTCGGCGTCGCATCGCGCCGCGCGCGGGCGGGGCGGCGTCATCCGGTGTCTCCCTTCCGGGCCGTGCTCAGGTGCCGTACAGGTCCTCTGGTCAGACCGTGGCGCGCAGGAGGACGAGGGATCCGCTGTAGGTCGGTCGATGGCGCAGGTGGCCGAAGGCCGCGTCCCAGGCCCCGGAGCCCAGGGCGTGGCGCAGCGAGGTATCGAAGTCCTGCCGAGCGCGGTCGTCGATGAAGCTCCACGCCGAGCAGGCCTGGCGAGCCGCGGGGTCGAGGAGCAGTTCGGGGCGGCCGTAGTACGCCTCGTTGAAGCCGTCGGTGCAGTCCAACGGGACGGGTACGGGCTGGATGTCGACCGTGCCGCCGAGCGCGTCGGCCAGCTCGCCGAGGCGCGGGTAGCGGCGGGCCTCGATGTCCAGCACATCGGGGGCGTACTCGTAGAGCCAGAAGTCGCGCACGCGGACGGGGTCGCAGGTGAGGACGAGGACGGGGCCACGGGTGACGCGCCGCATCTCGCGCAGTCCCGCCGCGGGGTCGGACCACTCGTGGACGCTGAAGAGGGCCATGGAGGCGTCGAACCGGCCGTCGTCGAAGGGGAGGTTCTCGGCGACGGCGTCGATGGCGGTGGCGAGTTCGGCCGGCCGTCGGGCGCGCAGGGCCAGGGAGGGCTCGACCGCGGTGATGGTGTGCGCGGCCGTCTCGTAGGAGCCGGTGCCGGCGCCGACGTTGAGGATGTCCCGCGCATCGCCGAGCGCCGCGGCGATGGTGTGGGCGATGCGTGCGTCGGGTCGGCGGTGGGAGGCACGGCCGGAGCCGACGGTGGCGTGGTCGACGTCGCCGGCGCCGCCGTCGTGTGTGCGCATGACCATGGGGACCTCACTTCGCGGGCTCGAACCGGCCGGGACTGCGGTATTCGCTACCCGAACAACATCATCCATCTTGCATCTGCAAGGCAGATTTCCATAGAGGGCTTGCAGATGCTTGGGGGATCCATCAAATCCCCAGGTGTCGGGACCGTCGAATTTGGAGGATGTGTCGATCGGCGGACGCGCTCCGCACACCCCGCACACTCTGCATCCGAGGATTCAACTCGCCTGGAGCCGTGGCGTGTTCACCCGCATGGTCCGCCCATGGGTGCCGTACCGGCCCGCTCCCCCGATCCTCGGAACCAGCAGGTAGCGGCCGCACACCAGGGGGACATCGTCGTGGAGCATCCGGGAACGCTGATCCTCATCATGGCCGCGGCGGTGCTGGCCCCCTTGCTGGCGCACGGTCTCGGCCGCTGGGTCCGGGTTCCCGTGATCATCTTCGAGATCGTGCTCGGTATTCTCATGGGCCCCGACGTTCTCGGGTGGGCCCGCTCCGGGGAGATCACCGACATCCTCGCGAACCTCGGCCTGTCCCTGCTGATCTTTCTCGCGGGGTACGAGATCCAGTTCGACGCCATCCGCGGCGACACGCTGCGCCGGTCCGTGTGGGCCTGGGTGATCTCGCTGGCGGCGGGGCTCGTGGTGGCGCTGGCCCTGACCGGCCTCGACTTTCCCAAGAGCGTGATCATCGGGACGGCCCTCACCAGCACGGCGCTGGGCACGGTCGTTCCCATCCTGCGCGACAGCGGCGATCTGCAGGGCCGGTTCGGCACCGTCACGACGGCGTTCGGCGCGGTCGGCGAGTTCGGGCCCATCATCGCCATCTCCGTCCTGCTCAGCGGCCGTGACCCCGGCCTGTCGACGGTCATCCTCGCCGTGTTCGCCGCCATCACCGCGGGGGCCGTGTTCTGGGCGCTCCGCCCGCGCCCGCCCTGGTTCACCCGGGTCATCCAGACGACGCTGCACACGAGCGGCCAGTTCGCGGTCCGCTTCGTCATGCTGCTGCTCGTCTCGATGCTCGCCCTGTCGCAGGCCTTCGGCCTCGACGTGCTGCTCGGCGCCTTCGCCGCCGGGCTGCTGACCCGGTTGGTTCTCCAGGGCACGGCGCCGGAGGTCGGTAAGGACGTCCTGAGCAAGATCGAGGGCCTGGGCTTCGGCTTTCTCGTGCCCCTGTTCTTCATCGTGACCGGGATCGAGTTCGACCTGTCGTCGCTTCTCTCCGGTGGGCGTCCACTCGTGCTGCTGCCCGTGTTCCTGGTCCTGTTCCTGGTCCTGTTCCTGCTCGTCCGCGGACTTCCGGCGTACGCGCTCGCCCCACGCGACCTCTCTCCGCTCAGCCGCCGGGCGCTGACGCTCCACTCGGCCACCTGCCTGCCACTGGTCGTCGCAATCACGACGATCGGCCTCGCGGAGGAACTCCTCGGCAGGGGCGAGGCCGCCGCGATGGTCGGCGCCGCCATGGTGTCCGTCCTCGTCTTCCCGCTGCTCGGCCTCCGGTTGCGGGGGAAGGAACGTGAGGCGGTGCCTGCGCGGACGAATGTCGCCGGGACGGAGATGTGGTGATCGCGGGCGTGGTGATCGCTGACGTGGTGATCGTGCACGTGACGATCGCGGGCGTGGTGTGTCCGGCGAACCGTACGGGCTCCCGCAGCCGCTTCCGGCGGCGGTGACGGCCGCGCCGGGAGAGGCTGGAGCGCGGAGCGGTGTTTCGATCGATTCGAGCGAGCGGAGAGCGGATGCGGCGGGCCCTGTCCCGAGTCCGGTCCCGGGCGCATGCCCGGCAGGCGCGGTTGGACCGGCTGCGGCAGAACGAGGGGACACTGCTGGACCGGCTGTACGGGACCGCGTACGAGAGCGTCTCCTTCCCGCCGCCGCGCGACTTCGAGGACGGGCAGGCGGCCGAGGTGCTGCGTTTCGTCCTGCACCTGGGCCGGGAGCTGTTCCTGGCCGGGTCGTCGACGCGTGACATCCAGACGGCGGTTGTCGCGGTGACGGCCACGTGGGGCTTGCAGAACCTGGAAGTCGACATCTCCGGGCGTTCGTTGCAGGTGCAGTACGCGCCGCCGCGACGCGCTCCGGTCGTCATGCTGATCGTCCTGGGGTCGGAGGACACGCGGGATCTCAGCCGGCTGACCGCGCTGGAGCGGCTGACCGTGCGGATCGTGGCCACCCGGCTCGCACCGGCGGATGCGCGAGCGGCCCTCGACCGGCTGGTGGCGGCGCCGACGAGGTGGCCCTGGTGGTTCACCCTGGGCGGTGGCGCGGTGCTGGCGGCCATGCTGTGCGTACTCGCGTCCGGTACGACGCGCGCGGCGCTGCTGTCACCCCTGCTGTTCCTGGTCGCCAACAGGGCCGCGTGGGCGCTGAGCCGCACGGGCCTGCCGTCCTTCTATGTCACGGCCGCGCAGACGGCGCTCCTCATGGCGGGTGCCATGGCGCTGGTCGACTTCGGGGTGCTCAGTGGGCGTGAAGGGGCGAGCGCCGTCGCCGCGAACGTCATCCTGATCCTGCCGATCCTGACCGTCGTCTCGCTCACCGAGGACGCGATCGACGGCTTCCGGTCCATGGCGGCGGCCCGTTCGGTGAGCCTTCTCCTCTTCTTCGCCGCGCTGGCGGGAGGCATCCTCACCATCGCGTTCCTGCTGCGCGGCCTCGACAGCGACGCCCGCAACACGACGCTCGCCGCGCTGCCCGTCTGGCTCACCCTGGTCACCAGCGGCATCGGCGCCCTGGGCAACGCCGTGTTCATGGGCGGCGGCCCGCGCCTGGTGCCATGGGCGATCGCCGCGGCGCTGGTCGGCGCGGGCGTGAAGATGTTCGGCATGGCCCAGCTGGACTGGTCGGTCCCGCTGGCGACGGGTCTTGCCACGACTGTGATGGGCGCGGTGTCCGCCGCGATCGGCCCACCCGCGGGGGTGCCCGCGAGGGCGGTACTGATCCCTGGCATCGCCGGCAGCGTGCTGCCCGGCCCGGACCTGTACCGCAGCATGCTCCAACTCGTCCTCGGCGTCCCCGGAGCCCACCAGTACGTGGCGACGACCCTGGCATCCGTCGCCGCGATCGGCGTCGGCGCGGTGCTGGGATCGCTCCTCGGGGCGGGCAGCGAACGTAAGAGGTCTCGAGCAGCGTCTTCCAGGCCGGTCACGCCTCCGTCGTGAAGATCAGGCACATGTCCGCCGTGGCCTGCGCGTGGATGCGGAACTCCTCGCGGGCCCGCCCGGCGTCTCCCGCGACGATGGCGCGGGTCAGCGGATCGTGCAGCTCACCGGGGGTGGAGCGGGCCTCGGTGCCGCCGGGATGGGTGGAGATGATCCGGGTGAGCTCGTCCTGGATACCCTGCTCGGCCTCCAACAGGCGCCGGGATCCGGAGAGTTCGGCGATGTAGAGGTGGAGGGCGGCGTCGGCGGTCCGGTAGGCGTCCGCGTCGGCCAGCAACTCGTGCGTACGAGCGGCCAGTTCACGCAGCCGCTCGTGCGCGGAATCGTCGGCACGGCGGGCCGCGCGGGCGGAGGCCTCGCCGGAGATCGCCTGCCGCCACGCCGTCAGCTCCTCGATCTCCTCCACCGTGTAGGGGTGCAGGCCGACGAGCTCCTTCACGCGGGTGAGTACACCCTCGGACACGTACGTGCCGCCCTTGTAGCCGCGCCGCGTCTCCACGAGCCCCTCCGCGCGCAGCACGGCCACGGAGTGACGCACCGTCATGGGCGCGACCCCGAACATCTCGGCCAGCGCCTTCTCCGACGGGAAGCGGTCGCCCGCGACCAGCATCCGCGCCCCGATCAGCTCACTGAGGCGCCGCGCGATGGCCTCGGCGGCGCCGCCCGCGCGCACGGGGCGGATGTGCGTGCTCCAGCCGGTCTCATCCATCGATCATCGACCCCTTGTCTTTCATGAACTCTAACCTCTAGATTTCACTGCATTGAGTCTTGCTTGATCTGCCCAGACCCCTGCGGAGAGCTTATGAGCAGCACCTCTGTGCCCGTCATCGGCATACCTGTCCGATTGAGCGCCACCGACGCCCCCGGCACCGACCCGCGCGTCGCCGGAGCGGCCCGCGTCTTCGACGCCATCGTGGATCTCGTCCGGGAATCCGGCGCGACGCCCCGACTGCTCGCGCCCGGCGACCCGTTGGAGGCGTGTGACGGCTTCGTCGTCCCGGGCGGCGGCGATGTGGACCCCGTCCTGTACGGCGCCCCCGCCGACCACCCCGCGCTGTACGACGTCAACCACGAGCAGGACCGGCTCGACCTGGCCGTGCTCCGGTACGCGCTCGACGCGCGGCTGCCTCTGCTCGGCATCTGCCGCGGCCTGCAGCTGCTCAACGTGGTCCGGGGCGGCACCCTGCACATCGACCTCACGCCCAGCTCCGTCGTGCACGACCCGCCCGCGGAGACCGGCGAGGAGTGGGCGCTGCACGACGTCCGCCTGGAGCCGGACAGCCGGTGCGCGCGGGCCTTCGGCAAGGCCGAGCTGCCCATCGCCTCCGGCCACCACCAGGCCGTCGACCGGGTCGGCGAGGGGCTGCGGGTCACGGCGCAGGCCGCCGACGGGTGCGTAGAGGGGTTGGAAGACACCACCGACGACGCCTGGGTCGTCGCCGTGCAGTGGCACCCCGAGGCCGAGGTCCCCGAACCGGCCCTGCGCTCCCCCTTGTTCGAGGCGTTGAGCCGGGCGGCGTCATCCGCGGCACCAGCGGTGGCGGCATGCTGACCGAGGGGCGCCCCGGGCTCGACAGCTCGGCCGGCGCCCCGCGCGGCGGCCTCGCCCAGGGGCTCCACAGCCGGCACATGACGATGATCAGCATCGGCGGGGCGATCGGCGCCGGCCTGTTCGTCGGCTCCGGCGCCGGTATCCGGCAGGCGGGTCCGGGCATTCTGCTCGCGTACGCGCTGACCTCGCTGATCGTCGTCCTGATCATGCGGATGCTCGCGGAACTCGCGGTGGCCAGGCCCGACACGGGGGCGTTCGCCGTGTACGCGCGGCTCGCGTTCGGGCGGTGGGCCGGGTTCGCGGGCGGCTGGATGTACTGGGTGGGGTGGCCGCTGGGGCTCGCGATCGACGCGATCGCCTCCGGCACCATCGTGCACGGGTGGCTGCCGTCGATTCCCGTATGGGTGGCGGCACTTGTACTGGTCGCCGTCGTCACCGTGGTCAATCTGACCTCGGTCAGGGCGTACGGCGAGATGGAGTTCTGGGTGGTGTGGCTGAAGGTCGCGGTGATCGTGGCGTTCATCGGGATCGGGCTCGTCGCCGTGGGCGGCCTGCTGCCGGGGACCGATGCACCGGGCACCGCGAACCTGCTCGGGCACGGGGGCTTCCTCCCGCACGGGATGGCCGGGGTACTACTTGCCATGACCGGGGCGATGTTCTCGTTCTCCGGCTCGGAGATCGTGACCATCGCGGCCGGCGAGGCGAAGGATCCGGCGAAGGCGATCCGAGGGTGCACCCGGTCGATCCTGTGGCGGGTCAGTGTCTTCTACCTCGGCTCGCTCGCGGTCGTGGTGCTGCTTCTGCCGTGGAACGCGGGGGCCGTCGGCGAGAGCCCGTTCGCCGCCACGCTCACTCACCTGGGGCTCGACAACGCCTCGGCCGTGCTGCAGATCGTGCTCTTCGCCGCCATGGTGTCCACCATGAACTCCCAGGTGTACGCCAGTTCGCGGATGCTGTTCGCGCTCGCCCGCGACCGGGACGCGCCCGCCGCGCTCGGGCGGGTCTCCGCGACGTCGGCGCCGCGCAACGCGATCCTGTTCACGGTGTCGCTGGCCGTCGCCTGCGTGTTGCTCGAAGTCGTGCACCCCACCACGGCGTTCGACCGGCTGGTGAGCATGGCCGGGGACACGATGTTCGTCACCTGGCTGAGTGTGGCCGGGGCGCAGATCGTGCTCGGGCGGCGGGACCGGAGGGCCGGGCGGGCACCCGAGCCGGGGACCGGGATGTGGCTGTTCCCCTGGTTGAGCTGGGCCGTACTCCTCGTGGTCGGTGCGATGTTCGTCTCGCTGATCGTGATGCCGGACTCGCGGGTGGACGCGTTGGGGGCGCTGGTGCTGACCCTGATCTTGTCCGGAGTCTCATTCCTCTGCCCCAAGCCCACCGCTTCTCCGACTTCTCCGACGTAGGGCGGCGTCGACCGGGGCGGCGATTGATACCAGGAAATGTCGATCTCTTCATATACAGTGACCGACTGCTATCAGCCACCCCCCAACAGGTCGCTGTGATCTGTCACTTGGAGAGGAACAATCTTGACCCGACGTTTCACCACACTCGCCGTGTCCGCTGCCATCGCGGGCGGCGTCCTGTTCTCGGCCGTCCCCGCGCAGGCGGCCCCCGTTGCCGAGCAGGGCAGCGTGTCGGTCCGTGGCCCGATCACCTGCAACATCTCGAAGATGCGCCAGCAGGTCGCCAGCCACAAGTCCAAGGCCGCCAAGCTGGACAACCTCGGCTACCACAAGTCGGCCGCGAAGGAGCGCGCCAAGGCGCGGGCGATCCAGAACCGTATCCAGCAGTGCCAGGACGCCGACGACAACGCCCCCGGCCCGATCGGCGGCTGACGCCTGACCGCTTGAGCACTTCGGGGCGGGCCCACAGCCGGCCCCGAAGGTGAACGAGCCCCCGCCCGGCAGCACCCTCGCCGGCCGGGGGCTTTTCACAACTTGCCCACCGGGGCGGGGCATTGAGGGTTTCGGCGCGGGTGTGGGCGGCGACCACGAGCCACGTCCAGTGGCACCGAGTGAGTCAATACGAGCCGCCGTTCCAGACCGGCTCGAAGCACCGATGAGTTTGCGGGCAGCGAGAGGTCTACAGGCCGAGTACGTGATCGCACAGCAACTACCGCAGGAGCGAGCATGTCGTTTCAGGCATACCTGGACAAGATCGAGGACAAGACCGGCCTGACGCCGCGCGAGTTCATCGCGCTGGCCGGTGAGCGAGGGTTCGATGAACCGGCTACGAAGGCCGGGGCGATCCTGGAATGGCTCAAGCAGGACTACGACCTGGGCCGAGGACACGGGATGGCGCTGGTCCACGTCATCAAGAACGGCGCAAAGATCGACGCCAAGCACGTCGGAACCACGGGCTCGCACCGCGACGAATCCGACACGCTCTGGCTCGACGGCAAGCAGGACCGGCAGTCATGACGCTGGTGAACCGGATACGAATGGGCCCCCACCGGAGCCAGAGGTTGAGGAACGAGCTGAACCGTCACCGGCGAAGCACGATGCACCGCAGCCCACCCGGCTCCAAGTCCACCCACGCGCCGCTGTCCCACCCCGACATCAGCTCCCCCACCTCGCCCGCGGACAGCGCGATGTGCCGCCGCGCGGACAGCCGCTCCGCCAGAGGCGTCGTCACGGCACACGCGCCGCCCGGTCTCAGCAGCCGCCGGACCCGCTCGGCCACCTGTCGCTTGTCCGTGAAGAACGGGTAGACGAGCCGCATCGTCACCACGTCGAAGGCGCCGGACCCGAGCGTGCCCACGGCCTGCTCGTCGGTGAAGTCCAGGCGCTGGGCCGTCAGATTGGGCACGAGATCCTGATAGCGGTCACGGACGGCGGCCACCGCGGAGGACGCCCAGTCCACCGCGAGCACGTCGTATCCCCACCGGGCCAGGCCGGCGGCGTAACTTCCCAGCCCGCACCCCACGTCCAGGAGACGGGCCCCGGCAGACGACGGCAGATGCGGGGTCAGGAGTTGCAACTCACGGTCATCAGACGCACGGAAGCCCTCGCCGTCGGCGAAGTGGCTCTCCCAGCCGGCCAACGGGACGGTCGTTGGCTCCGATGCGTCGGGCGTCACCACCGCGGGGCTCCCTCGTCCGGCTGCCGTCAGCCGGCCGTCCACCCGCCGTCCACGGCCAGTCCCGAACCCGTGGCGAACGAAGCGCGGTCGCTGCACAGCCACAGGGCCGCCTGGGCGATCTCGACGGGGTCCGCCATGCGCTTCTGCATCTGGCGGGCGACGAAGGCCGGGCCCAACTCCGGGTAGGCCTCCACTGCTTGCTCGATCATTTCCGTGCGGGTGGTGCCGACGACGAGGGAGTTGATGCGGATGCCGTGTTCCGCGTACTCGGCCGCCGCGGCCCTGGTCATGCCGAGCACCGCGTGCTTCGCGGCGACGTAGGGCACGGGAGCCCCGGTGGCCCCCAGGGCCGCGGTGCTGGACGTGTTGACGATCGCGCCCTTTCCCGCCGCGAGCATCACCGGGATCTGGGAGCGCAGACAGTTCCAGGTGCCGCTGACGTTGACGGCCATCGTGCGGTCGAAGACGGCCTGGTCGAGCTCGTGCAGCGGCGTCAGGTCGTCGCCGGCGAAGCCCGCGTTGTTGAAGGCCGCGTCCAGGGTGCCGAAGTGTTCACAGGCCGCGTCCACGGCGCGCTGGGTGTCCTCGGGGACCGAGACATCGCCCGGGCTGATCGCCGCCCGACCTCCCAAGTCGACTATCTCTTGGGCCAGTTGCTTCAGTACGTCCTCACGGCGGGCCATCAGGAGTACTGCCGCCCCCTCGGCGGCGAACAGGCGAGCAGCGGCTTCCCCGATACCGCTCGAAGCACCCGTGATCATGACGGTCTTACCGGCCAGCATTCCAGTCGTGTCACTCATTGGGCGAGTAAAGCCTCTGGGACGCCTGACGTATACATCCCCGCACGGCGGTCCGTCCTCACCCGATCCTCACCCGATGCTCAGCGCCAGACAGAAGTCGATGCGGTCGCGCAGCGTGGCGAGGCTGTGGCCGGTGAGCTGCTCCACCCGCTGCAGCCGGTAGCGCAACGTGTTGACGTGGATGTGGAGTTGCTCGGCGCAGCGCTGCCAGGAGCCGGAGGCGTCGAGGAAGGCGCTGAGGGTGGCCACGAGGTCGCTGCCGTGTGTGGCGTCGTAGCGCTCGACGACTCCGATCAGGCGCTCGCGATAGAAGCGGCGCACGTCGTCGGGGACGGCGGCGAGCAGGAGTTCGTAGGAGGAGAGGGAGCCGGGGTCGGCGGTGCGTACCGTGCCGGTGGCGAGGGCCGCGACCCGGAGTGCGTTGCGGGCCTCGTCCAGGGAGCGGCGCAGGCCGGTCGGGCCCGTGGCGGGCTCCCCCGTACCGATGGCGGCGTGACCGTCCGCAAGGAGCGGCGCGAGCCGTTCGGCGGTGCCGGACGTATCGTGCTCGCCTTCGGGTACGAGCATGAGGTAGGCGCCGTCCTCGGCGGGGATCGGCACCGAGCAGCCGGGCATCCGTTCGGCGACGTCCTCCAGGACGGTGGCCGCGAGTTCGGCCCCGTACGGGCTTCCGGTGGTGCGCACGTACACGGCGCTGAGTGGTGTGTCGAGGTCGAGTCCGAGGCTGGTCAGCCGGTCGGCGGCCGCCTCTTCCCTGCCGTCGGTGAGAAGGTCGACGGCCTCGCGCAGGAAGCGCGCCTCGATGCGGCGGCGTTCCTGGACCGCGGCGCCGTCGAGCGCGAGCAGCGCGCACACCTCCCACGCGGCGTCGGCCACGCCCGGTGCCCAGTCGCGGTAGTCGCCCGAGGCGGCCAGGTACCCGGCAGGCGGTCGGCGCGCGGCGGGTGACTGGACGGGGAACAGGGTGAGTTCAGCGCAGCCGGGGACGGACCGTACGGCGGGGAAGCCGCCCGCGCCGAGCGCGTCGTGGTGGGCGCGGGCGAGTTGCCGCTCGCTCACCAGAGGAACGCCGCCCGCGCGCGACGCACCGGTCGCGGAGAGCACCGCGCACCACACACCCGTGGCCCGCGCGAACACGTCGATGAGCCCTTCGGCCCCCTCCCCCGCGGCCATGCTGGCGACCAGGCCCCGGTGCAGGTTCACGGAGGGCGCGCGCCGATGGCCGCCCCCGAGCGCGGCGAGCACGGTCTCGGTGAGCGCGGCGAACGAGACCTCGTCGGCGACGGTGAGCAGTGTCAGGCCGTGCCGGGTGCAGGCGTCGGCGAGCGGCGTGGGCACCGCGCCGACGTCCGCGGTCCCGGCGACGAGCGCGGCGACGCCCGCTCCTGCCAGTGCGGCGACGAACACATCGGCGTCACGCGGCTCGTGGTACCAGGTGGTGCTGGTCAGGACGAGTTCCCCGCCGTCGAGGTAGCGCCCCGGGTCGGGCAGGTCGGTGGTGTAGACGCCCCGGATGCGCGGGCTCTCGACGGGGGCTGCCACGACGGACCGCAGTCCGAGTCGTGGCATCGCGAGCAGTTCGGCTAGCTCCACCGGTCGGCCTCCTCGGCACCGCCCAAGGGAGGGGCGGGCGACTCGTGTTACAGGCATGCACACCGGCGTGCAAGGGGTTTGGAGCATAGTACGGGCCCGCCGCGCGAAAAGGGCCGCTCGTCTGGAGAGATCTGCAATCCCGGAAGAGCCGCGACGCCGGTTCACTGAGTCATCACAACGACTGAGCCACGCGACGGCTGAGTCACACAACGGCCCAGTCACGCGACGGCTGAGCCACACCGACCGAGTCACGCAACGAGCCGCATGCCCCCGCACCCGCACCACCCCGCTCCGTACTCCCGTCCTGTCCTGGTGAGGAGCCCACCATGCGCGCCGACCCCGAACGACCCTCGACCTCGACCTCGACCTCGACCATCGAACGTCTGGGAGCCGAACCCGTGCCGCTCACGCGGCGGCACGGCCGCCCCTGGTCGCTCTTCACGCTATGGTTCGGCGCGAACGTGCAGTTCGCGACGCTCAGCGTGGGCGCCCTGTCCACGTCGGTGTTCGGCCTCGACCTGCTGCCGGCCGTCCTCGCGATCGTCACTGGCACGCTGCTCAGCTCGGCGCTTGTCGGCCTGTTCTCGACGCGCGGGCCGCTCACCGGTGTGCTCCAACTCGTCCAGTCCCGGGGCCCGTTCGGCCGGCTCGGGAATCTGCCGTCGGCGGCGTTCACCGTGGTCAACGGAGTCGGTTGGTGTGTGGTCGACTCGCTGCTCGGGGTCTTCATCCTGCGCGATCTGACGGGCATGGGATTCGCACCCGCGCTCGTCCTGATGGCGGTGGCCCAGCTCGGCATCGCGGTCGTGGGATACCGGTTGATCCACACCGTGGAGCGGGTCCTGGCCGTGGTCCTGGTGGTGGTGTTCGCGGTGATGTCGGTGTACGGCTTCGGCGCGGCGCACGCGACCGCTCCCGTGAACCCGGCCGACGGCTCGACCTCCGCGTTCCTGCTGGTCGTCGCCGTCACCTCGGCCCGCGTGCTCGGCTGGTCCGCGTACGCGTCCGACTACAGCCGCTATCTGCCGGCGCAGAGTTCGCCGCGTCGGGTGTTCCTCGCGGCGGGCGGCGGCGGTGCGCTCGCCGGGGTGTGGATCGGCTCGCTCGGCGCGGCGCTGGGCACGGTGGGCGCGCTCGACGACCCCAGCGCCATGGTCAGCGGCCTGCTGCCGGGCGCCCTCGGCACCGTCGTGCTGCTGTGCCTGCTGCTCTCCACGCTCGCCTCCACGGTCATCGACCTGTACTCCGGTGCGATGGCGGCGCTCGTCGCCGGATTCAGCATTCCGCGCTGGGTGTCGGTCCTCGTCGTCGGTGGCCTCGGCACGGCGCTCGCCTGGTACGCGGGGCACGGCGACTTCGCGACGCAGCTCAACGACTTTCTCCTGATGACGGGTTACTGGCTGGCGCCGTGGGGCGCGGTGATGATCGTCGCGTACTGGGGCCGCGGGCGGCGCACGCTCGCCGATCCGTACGACCCGGGGCACCGCTTCGGCCGGGGCCTGCCGTGCGTGCTGCTTGCCATCGCGGCCGAGCTGCCGTTCATGAACCAGTCCCTCTATACGGGGCCGCTCGCCGAGGCACATCCGGTGCTCGGCTCGTTCGGCCTGTTCGTCGGGTTCGCGGTGGCGGGGGCCGCGTACACCGTGGTGTGTCCACGCCCCCGCCTGTCCGAACGACCCCAACCATCCGAACCGTACGAGAAGTTGAGGAGTGAGGCATGACGCCCACGAGCACCACCACGACCGCGACCACCACCGTGCCCAGCGCACAGGACGAGGCGTTCCTGCGGGCCGCCATCGTCGCGGCGGCGCAGTCCCGCGCCGCCGGTAACCATCCCTTCGGCGCGCTGCTCGTCCTCGACGGCGAGCAGGTCCTGGAGGCCGGCAACACCGTCGTCACCGAGCGGGACGCCACCGGCCACGCCGAGACCAACCTCGTACGCCTGGCGACCCGCACCTACGACCGCGACACACTGGACCGCGCCACGCTCTACACCTCCACGGAGCCGTGCGCGATGTGCGCCGGAGCCGTCTACTGGAGCGGCATCGGCCGCGTCGCCTACGCCCTCGGCGAGGACGAACTCCTCGCCCTGACCGGCGCGAACCCCGAGAACCCGACGATGGCACTGCCGTGTCGGGAGGTGCTGGCGGCCGGGCAGCGTCCGGTGGATGTCGTCGGGCCGTGCCTGCACGAAGAGGCGGCGGCGGTGCACGCGGACTTCTGGAACTGAGCCCGCCCCTGAGCCCGCTTCTTACGTGACAACGCCCCCGCGTTACGTGACAACTCCCCCGCGCCCGCACCGAGGAGCCCACACCCACATGTCACCCCGCCGCACTCTCATCCACAACGGCATCGTCATCCCCTGCGACGGCACGAAGACGGTCCTTGACCCCGGCTCCGTCCTCCTGGAGGGCGACCGCATCGTCGCCGTCGACCGCCCGGAGGCCTTCGCCGGCACCGACGCGCAGGTCATCGACGCCACCGGCCATGCCGTCATTCCCGGCCTGCACAACACCCACCTGCACTCGGGCCTGTTGCGCGGCACCGCCGAGTCCAAGTCCCTGTGGGACTGGCTGCGCGACTACGTGGACCCGGCCCACAAGGCCCTCACCCCCGACATCGCCGAAGCCGCGTCGCTGCTCTGCTACACGGAATCCCTGCGCGCGGGCACCACGTCCGTGATGGACATGTGGCGCCACATGGAGGGCTCGGCACACGCCGCCGAGCAGGTCGGCATCCGCGCCACGCTCGTCCCCTACGTCGCCGACCTCCCCGGCTACGACTACTTCGAGACGCTGGAGACCAACCGCCGCCTGCTGAAGGAGTACCGCACGTACGCGGGCGGCCGGGTGCGCTCGTGGGTGGGCCTTGAGCACCTCTTCTACTGCAGCGAGGAGGCCTTCCGCGCGGCCGCCGCGCTGGCGGACGAATTCGACACCGGGCTGCACACCCACTCCTCCGAGACGACGTGGGAAGTCGAGGAGTCCCTACGGCAGTTCGGGCGCCGACCCGTCGAGGAGTTCCACCATCGCGGCATCCTCGGACCGCGCACCGTCATCGCCCACTGTGTCTGGCTCGACGACCGCGAACTCGACCTGCTGGCCGAGACCGGCACGAACGTCGCCCACTGCCCCTGCTCCAACATGAAGCTGTCGTCGGGCCCCGCCCGGGTCGCCGACATGCGCCGGCGCGGCATCGCCGTCGGCATCGGCAGCGACGGCGAGAAGGAGAACAACAACCTCGACCTGCTGGAGGAGATGAAGTTCGCCTCGCTGCTGCAGAAGGTGACCTCGCTCGACCCGACGACCGGCGACCCGTGGGACATCCTCGACATGGCCACCCGCGACGGCGCCCGCGCCCTCGGCCTCGACGACATCACGGGGTCACTGGTGGCGGGCAAGCGCGCCGACGTCGTCACCGTCGACCTGCGCGCGCTGCACACCACTCCCCTCCTCCACGGCGACGACTTCAACGCCGTCCCCCACCTGGTGTTCTCCGCGTCCGCCGCCGACGTCGACCATGTGTGGGTCGACGGCGAACTACATGTGTCCGGCGGGAAGGTGCTGAGCGTGGACACGGAGCAGGTACGGCTGCGGGCGCAGGAGGCGGCGGAGGAACTGTTCCGGCGGCGGGCGGCACTTCTGCACTGATCAGACAGACGGCCATCAAGCAGACGCCGACCGGGTCGGATCCACCCGAGGACCTGAGGCCGACCCGTACGGCGCCGCTCCTACGCCGTGGCCATCAGGCCGGTGCGGAGCTTGGCCAGGATGCGGGTGAGGAGGCGGGAGACGTGCATCTGGGAGACGTCGAGGGCGTCGGCGATCTCCTGCTGGGTGCGTTCCTCGACGAAACGGAGGTGAATGATCCTGCGGTCGCGTGCGTCGAGCCGGGTCATGAGCGGCGCCAGGGAGCGGTAGTTGTCGATCAGTTCGTACATGTCCTCCTCGACACCGATCACGTCGGCGAGCGGGGCGGAGTCCCCCTCGGTGTCGTGGCCGGTGAAAGTGGCGTCGAGGGAAGTGGCGTTGTAGCCGTTGGCGGCCTTCTGCGCCTCGGCGATCTCGGCCGGCTCCAACTGCATGAGCTCTGCGAGTTCGGCGGTGGTGGGCTGCCGCCCCAGACGGGTCTGCAACTCGTCGGTGGCCTTGGACAGTTCGACGCGCGCCTCCTGCAGGCGCCGCGGGACATGCACCGCCCAGGTGGTGTCACGGAAGAACCGCTTGATCTCCCCGGTGATGTAGGGCAGGGCGAAGGTGGTGAACTCGACCTCGCGAGAAAGCTCGAAGCGGTCGATCGCCTTGATCAGGCCGATGGTTCCGACCTGGATGATGTCCTCCATCTCCTCTTGGCCGCGATGCTTGAAGCGGGAGGCGGCGTACTTGACGAAGGAGAGGTTCATCTCGATCAGCGCGTTGCGCACGTACTGATACTCGCGGGTGCCTTCCTCGAGGCCGGCGAGGTGCTCGAAGAAGTACTTGCCCACCTCACGCGCATCGCGGGGAGCGATCGAGACCGGGTCCTCACAGGCACGCTCGATCAGTCCGCGCCGAGCCCCTGACTCCCCCGCCCCGCTCGGCCCGCCGTGCGCCGGCTCAAGGCCGATGTCACCGGCGAACAGGCCGTGGGTGCGGGTGACGCGCAGCAGCCGCTCGACAGGCGCACTGGCGGAGCAGAGGCTCACGGTCTTGTCCGCCTCCAGGGCCGCCCGCCGCGCCCGCAGCAGCACTCCCAGGCCGGCGCCGTCGCAGAACGTCATGGCCCCGAGCTCCAGATCCAGCCCCGAGATCGACCGCTCCACAGCCGTGCGCAGCGCCTCGTCGAAGCCGGGCGCGACGTCGAAGTCGATTTCGCCGTAGACCGCCACGACAGTGCGGTCGCCGCGCTCGAACACCTCGACGACGGGGGCCGAGGGGGCAATGCGGGTGTGCCGCGAAGCGCCGCTCATGAGCAGTGACGTCCACGTCGCGTTCGAAGTCTCCATGCCGTCCAGCACCGCCACGCCTCCCCGCTCTGCCCATTGAGTGGCCCATAGCTTGGTACGAACTTTGAATCACGTCAACCAATACCTGAAAAGATATTCGTGATTCGTTTGGCGGGAAGGCCCTATAGTGGTCACATGGAGGAGCAGACGACGTCGCACACCGGGTGGACGTTCTTGACCAACCACGCCCGGGTACTCGCAGCCATTGCCGACAACCGCCAGGTCCGCATCCGCGACCTGGCCACGCATTGCCGCCTGACCGAGCGTGCGGTGCAGCGGATCATCACGGACCTCGAAGAGGCCGGCTACCTCTCGCATGTGCGCGAGGGCCGCAGCAACGTCTACGAGATCGACCCGGCGAAGATCCTGCGGCACCCGGCCGAGGCGGACGTGAGCGTGGCCTCCTTGCTGGCACTGCTCGCGCGCGACGAAGCCGACCGCACCAACTCCGCGCTGCGCACCTCCTGAACCACACTCCCGCCGATTCTCGACGGCCTCCCGTGTCCGGCGGAACGGGGCGGCCGTTACTCGGGCTGGGTGCACCGTCATGGCGTGCCCTGCGCACCCAGCGCCTTTTCGAACGGTTGGAGTTCTCAATGCGTGGATCCTCGCTTCGCTCTGCGGTCGGTGCCGCCGCTCTCACCGCAGGGGCCCTGGTGTCCCTCGCGGCCCCCTCTTCGGCCGCCGACAGCGCGTCACCCCTCACCGGGAACGACGCAAGCACCTGTGCCGAGTCCGCCGCCTCCCTGCCGTCGATGGTGGCCGACGGAAGCCTCGCAGGCGTGTGCGATGTCATGGACCAGTGAGTTGGCCCGGGTGTCGACGTACCCCTCCACGTCCGCCTACTGAGACGGAACTTGACCAGCGGACACCGATGCGGAACATTTTCCTAGTAATCCAGTAGGAATTGTAGGCAAGGAGGGAGGGGGCCCGTGCATCCGCTCGACCTGCCATGGTCCGGCCCGGCGACGGGATCCTCCTCGGAGCGCCCGCGCCCGGCGGGCCCCTCCCCCTCCTGCGCATCCGGCGCGGGCGCGCTACTCGTCGCCCGTCGGCACATCGACCTCTGCCACTGCGCCAGCGCCTGCTGTCGGCACTGACGCCGCCCCTTTGCCTTGCGCGCCGCGCCGTGGTTTCGGCGTGCCCGAACGGCCCGCCCTTCGCGCGGCCCGCGCTCTGTTCCGTTCCCTGCTCCACGCTCTGTGAGGTCCTCACCCCGTCATGTCCACACTCACCTTCCACTGGTTCCTGCCCACCACCGGCGACAGCCGCCACGTCGTCGGCGGCGGTCACGGCTCGACCCCCGGCACCGCAGGGGGCGACCGTCCGGCGTCCGTGGAGTACCTGGGCCAGATCGCCCGTACCGCCGAACAGCTCGGCTTCGAGGGGGCGTTGACGCCCACCGGCGCCTGGTGCGAGGACGCGTGGCTGACCACGGCGATGCTGACGCAGGTCACCGAGCGGCTGAAGTTCCTCGTCGCCTTCCGGCCCGGCCAGATCTCCCCCACGCTCTCCGCCCAGATGGCCGCCACCTATCAACGGCAGTCCCACGGGCGTCTGTTGCTGAACGTGGTGACCGGCGGCGAGAGCGCCGAGCAGCGTGCCTACGGGGACTTCCTCGACAAGGACCAGCGGTACGCACGGACGGGCGAGTTCCTCGACATCGTGCGCCGCCTGTGGGACGGGCAGACCGTCGACCACCACGGCGAGCACCTCCGCGTGGAGGGCGCCCGCCTGAACCGGCTGCCTGACCCGGTGCCCAGTGTCTACTTCGGCGGCTCCTCCCCCGCGGCCCTGGACGTCGCCGCCCGGCACACCGACACGTACCTGACCTGGGGCGAGCCGCCGGCGGCCGTCGCCGAGAAGATCGCCGAGGTCCGCAGGCGGGCCGAACTCCTCGGCCGCACCGTCCGGTTCGGCATCCGGCTGCACGTCATCGCCCGCGACACCGCCGCGCAGGCATGGGCGGAGGCCGAGCGGCTGCTGCAGGGCATGGACCCGGAGCGCGTCGCCGCCGTCCAGCGCGGCCTCGCGACCTCCGAGTCCGAGGGCCAGAAGCGGATGCGCGCGCTGCACGCCAGCGGCACCAGCTCCGACCTGGAGATCTACCCCAACCTGTGGGCCGGTGTCGGCCTGGTGCGCGGCGGCGCCGGTACCGCCCTGGTCGGCAGCCACACGGAGGTCGCCGACCGCATCGAGGAGTACCACCGGCTGGGCATCGACGAGTTCGTCCTCTCGGGCGTGCCGCACCTGGAAGAGGCGTACTGGTTCGGGGAGGGCGTCCTGCCGCTGCTGGAGCGCCGCGGTGCCTGGCGCCACCCGGCCGCACCGGCCCCCGTCGAGCCCGGCACCGTGGCGTTCGCAGGCGTGTGAGCGCAGACATGAACACGGACACGGACACACCACTGACGCACGCCCAGGACACGGCCACGGACACACCACTGACGCACGCTCAGGACACGGGCACAGACACACCACTGACGCACGCCCAGGACACGGGCACAGAGAGCAGCACCACGTCCGGACGCAAACTGCGGACCGTCGTCCTCTCCAGCCTGCTGGGCACCACCGTCGAGTGGTACGACTTCTTCCTCTACAGCACGGCCGCGAGCCTCGTCTTCGGGAAGCTGTTCTTCCCGGAGACGAACGGCACCGTCGGCACCATGCTCGCCTTCGCCACGTTCGCGGTGGGCTTCGTCGCGCGTCCGCTCGGCGGCCTGCTCTTCGGACACATCGGCGACCGCGTGGGCCGCAAGCGCACCCTCGCGTTCACCATGGGCCTGATGGGCGTCTCGACCGCGCTGATCGGCCTCCTGCCCACGTACGAACAGGCGGGCGCGCTCGCCCCCGTACTGCTGCTGGTCCTGCGTGTCGCGCAAGGCGTGGCGCTCGGCGGCGAGTGGGCGGGAGCCGTCCTGCTGGCGGTGGAGCACGGACCGGAGGGCCGCAAGGGCCGGTTCGGCAGCTACCCGCAGATCGGCCTGGCGCTCGGACTCGCCCTCGGCACGGGCGTGTTCGCGCTCCTGAGCAACGTACTGAGCGACGATGCGTTCCTCGGCTACGGGTGGCGGGTCGCGTTCCTCGCCAGCCTTGTCCTGGTGGCGGTCGGGCTGACCGTACGGCTGAAGATCGACGAGACGCCCGCCTTCCGCGCCGTGCTCGGCCGGACGACTGAGCCCAGGGCCGTACCCCTGGTCGAGGTGGTGCGCGAGCGGCTGACGCGCCGTCACCTGCTGCTTGGCATGGTGGCCCGCTGGGGCGAGGGCGTGGCCTTCAACACGTGGGGCGTCTTCGCGCTGACGTATGCGACCGGGACGCTCCAACTGCCGCGCACCCCCGTGTTGTTGACGGTGACCGGTGCGTCGCTGGTGATGGCGGTGCTCGTCCCGGTGTCGGGGCGGCTGGTGGACCGGTTCGGCGCACGGCGCACGTATATGACGGGCATGGCCGCGTTCGGGGTGTCGGTCTTTCCCGCCTTCCTGCTGTTCCAGACGGGCGGCATGCTGGGCTTCGCCGTGGCGCTCGTGCTCGCCCTGGGCATCGTGCACGCCTGCTTCTACGGGGCGCAGGGCACGCTGTTCGCCGCGCTGTTCCCGGTGCACGTGCGCTACACGGGGATGTCGGCCGTCTACCAGGTGTCCGGCATCTTCGCGTCAGGCATCACACCGCTGCTGGTCACCGCGTTTCTCGCACTCGGGTCCGGCACACCATGGCTGGCGTGCGGGTACCTCGTCCTCTCCGCGGCGGGCAGTGTCTGGGCGACGTCCCGGCTCCGCGAGAAGGACCTGTTCGTACGGACCGGCCGCGCGACCGACGGTGCGTAGCCCGCCCCGGAGACGCCGCCCCGCCAAAAGGGGGCGGCGTCTCACTTGCTCCCGGTGATCAGGCTTCCGTCGGTGCAGTGGTCGGAGTGGACGCCCACGTGGTCGCCGAGCACGGGGGCGACGGCGACCTCCTGGAGACAGGTGGCTGCGGAGCCGGCGTTCCAGTCGTCCGAGACGCCGACTCCGGAGCCGAGGTTACTGCCGTTCACGGCGTGGGCAGGTGCGGCGAGTCCGGTCATGGCGAGGGCGAGACCGGCGACACCGATGAGCTTCTTCATGCAGGGCGAACGACGCCGCCTGACGGATGGATGCGGGGAGGCGTGAGAGATCACCTGCCCGGACGGAGCGCGGGCGCCGAGACACTCCGCAGGGACTCGCGGGCGGCCTCGCGGGAGTGGCGGCGGCGCCAGTACGGGTTGTCGTGCGGCAGCTTGCCCGACACCCGGCCGTACATCCCGAAGGAGGCCACGAGCAGGCCCCTCACGAAGCTGAAGACGACGTTCGTCATGCCGAAGTCCAGGACATTGGCGGGGCGGTCCAGGACGAAGAGGTGGAAGAAGCCACTCAGGACGAACAGGGCGCCGACCGTCATGTTGAGTGTGGACGCGACGTTGCCGCCGATCACCGCGCCGCCGATGAGCACGAGACCCACGACGACCGAGATCAGGCTGAGCACGCCGTTGGTGGACATCCCGGCGATCTGCGTGCCGTCGTGTCGAAGGGGCTGAGCCGGTCGGCGAAGCCGAGGCAGCCGAAGACCAGCAGGATGACACCGCACAGCTCGGCATCGAGTCCCGTTCGGCGTTCCGACGCCGCCGCTTCCACCGGGCCAAGGGGACCGGCCGGCGGACCTGGAGGAGCTGCTGCGCGGCGAACGGGAGCGCGGCGACGGTCCTCCGTGATCGCGCCCCTCCGGGCCCCGACGTCGCGCGGGCTCCGGCGGCGCGGTCGGGTCAGCGTCGCAAGTCCTGCAGCACCTCGCGGGCGGCTCGGGCGCCGGAGGCAAGCGCGCCCTGGACCGAGCCGGTGGCCCGGTGGTCGCCGCACACGTAGCGGCCCGGCGTCACGCGCGTGGTCCGGGTCAGCGGCTGCGGCGGTGTCATGGCGGGCAGCGCGTCCTCCACAGTGCGGTGGGTCAGCAGGTCCCAACCGTCGCAGCCGGTGCCGTACGCCTCCCCGGCGGCCTCCCGCACCGCCCGCTCACGGCCCTCCGTGTCCCGGCCGAGCACCGAGGTGGCGACGAGAGTGTGGCCGGGCGGCGCGTACTCGGGCACGACGTCGCTGAGCACACACGTGTTGAGGAAACGGCGTTCGGTGTCGACGAGCAGGGTCGGCTCGCCGAGCGGGGAGCGCGGGGCGACGTGGTAGTACGTCGTCACCACGCGGGAGCCGGGCGTGGTGACCTGCGGCAGCAGCCCCGGGACGGCGCCCGGGCCGGTGGCGACCACGACCGCCCGCGCGTGGATCTCCTCGCCACCGGTGGTGAGCACCCCTGCGTCAGTGAGTTCGGCGACGGGGGTCTCCAGCCGTACGGCGTACGGGGGCAGGGCCGCCGCGAGGGCCCGCGGCAGCGCGCCGACCCCCGTGGTCGGCAGGCACAGCGTGCCGCGCAGCATGCTCCGCCACACCAGGTGGAACACCCGGGCGGATGTCTCCAGCTCGTCCTCCAGGAACACCCCCGACAGGAACGGGCGGAAGAACCGCTCCACGAGGTCCTCCGAGATCCCGGCGGCCGCGAGCGCGGTACGTGTGGTGGTGTCGGCGGACCGCTTGAGCAGCCGGGCGGGCGCCAGCATGTCCCGGGCGGACAGCGCGCCGAGGGCGGCGAGGTCCCGGGGACCGGCGAGGCGGCCCGGCAGCAGGTCGGGCACCGTGCGCGGTCGGCGGGTGGGGTCGCTGAAGCGGAGCCGGCCGCCAGGGGCGTGGATCAGGACACCGGGGGTGAAGGGCCGCAGGCGCAGGCCCCGCAGCGACACTCTGCGCCGGACCTGCGGGTAGGAGGTGTTGCAGACCTGGAAGCCGCGGTCCACCACGAAGCCGTCGACCCGGTCCGCGCGCATCCGGCCGCCCACCTCGTCCGCGGCCTCCAGGACCTGGGCGTCGACGCCGGCCGACAGCAGGTCCCGGGCGCAGGCGAGCCCGGCGACGCCTGCCCCGACCACGAGCACCTCGGCACCGTCCCTGGCCGCGGACGTGCGACGCCCCGTGGGCTTGCCAGTGGCGGACATGCGATCACCTCTTCCGTCCGTCGGCGCGGCCGGTCTGTCGGCCTGTTCCCTGTGTTCGGCGGAAGGCGTGCCGACGGATGCGGTGTCATCCGGGAGGGGGCGGGGGCCTCGCGTCAGCGGGCGCGCAGCGCGGTCACCGCGTCGCTGAGGCTGTGCGGGTACGCGGCGCCCGCGACCGCCGCGCCCCGCCAGCCGGGGCCGCCGAGCTGGACCACGGGTTTCTGGCGTGCGCCCTTGAGGCCCCAGCCCACGCGCAGGAGGTGCTCGGCGAGCGAGGCGCCGGCCGTGGAGCGTGTCTGGGACCAGAGCATCACCGCCGCGGGACCGGTTCGGTGCACCGCTTCGGCCAGGGCGTCGGCGGGGACGGCCGCTCCGAGCATCCGTACCGGGCGCCCCTCGATGGTGAGAGCGGCGTGCATCGCCTCAAGGGGCAGCGTGTGCTGTTCGCCGGGGGTGCAGGCCAGCAGGACGGGAGCGCCCGTGCGGCGGATCGGTCGACGGTCGAGGAAGGGGACACAGCGCAGCGCCGTGGACACATGCCAGGACAGGAAGTGCTCGACCTCGACGTAACGGTCACCCGCGGACTCCCACTTGCGGCCGACGGCGTTCAGCGTCGGCATCATGAGCTCCTCCCAGGTGGCGACGACACCGTGCTCACGCAGGAAGCCGTGGAGGCGGTCCTCGACGGTGTCGGAGTCGAGGCGCGCGGCCGCACGGGCGAGTCCGCGGCACTCGGGGCGCGCCACACCGAGGGCGAGGCCCGCGTGCTCAGCGGCCGGGTCGGTGACATCGCCGTCGCCGTCCCCAGGGTGGGGCGCGCCGTCGAGCGGGGATGGCTGCACAGGGCTCGCGCTCTTGACGAGCCGCGCGGCCTCGCCGGGCGGCACACCCTGCGCGGTCAGCCGGCACATTTCCTCCAGCATCGCGACGTCGCCCGGGTACCACCGCCGGTGGCGGCCTTCGCTCCTGCGGGCCGGTCCCAGTCCGTAGCGCCGGTCCCAGGAACGCAGCGTGGTGGGTGACACCCCGAGGCGTCGGGCCACGGTGCCGGACGTGAGGCCGGCGCCATCGGCCGCGTCGTCCGGGGCGCCCGCCCGCGCGTCGTACGCCTGCTGATCCATGTACGCACCATATCGATGCAAGAGCAGTGCACCACCGCACCGCGTCGTGTTGTCGTTTTGCCCGCGCGCCCACGCATCCAACCGGCCTGCCTGCACGGAAGAGGAGTTGCAAGCCGCCGGACAGTACCGCGCCCCGTCCCGGCCCCACGCCCGACGAAAGCGCGAGGTGCGCCATGACCACGCCACCCCGGGACCGGCATCCACCGGCCGAGGACCTCGCCCTCGTGGCGCTGAGCGAGAAGTCCTGGGCTCCCGGTTCGCGGCCGGTCGACACGTGGGGCGGAGACGAACAGGCCCTGGACGCCGTGGACACGGAACACGTCCTGGGCTGCCCTGCCTGCCTCTTGACCCTCAGCCTCATGGTGCGGGTGGTGCGGGCCGCCCGGGCGGGACCCGACCGTCCCACCGCGCCGCCGGCGTCCACATGGCAGGAGATCCGCCGCAGGCTTTGAGGCCCGACCGGCGTACCGGTTCAGCGGCCCGACCAGCCACTGAGCACATATCGATGCAACTTCGCTGCAAGTCGATGCGCGCTCTTTTCGTCAGCACAGTGGTGGCCGGCAGCCGACGGCGAAAGGACCGGGCCATGTCTGTCCTACTGACCATGACGAAGGCCGCAGCACCGGGGGCGCCCGACGAGCAGACCGACGAGCAGTCCGACGAGGAGATCGCCGTCGAACTGCTGCGCGGGAACGAGGCGGGCCTCGAAGGTGCCTACCGTCGCTGGGCGACGCTGGTGCACACCCTGGCCCACCGCTCGCTCGGCGACGCCCGCGAGGCCGAGGACGTGACCCAGCAGGTCTTCCTCGCGGCTTGGCGCGGCCGACAGAACTTCGATCCCCGGCGCGGCCGGCTCGCCGGCTGGCTCGTCGGCATCACCCGCCGCAAGGTGGCCGACGCGCTCAGCGCGCGCACCCGGCGCACCGAACTGATCGACGCCGCCGGGGCGTTGCTCGCGGTCCACCACCCGGCGCAGGAGCGCGACGTCCAGCGCGTACTCGACCAGGTCGTCGTCACCCACGCACTGGCACAGCTGCCCGCGCCGCAGCGCCGCGTCCTGGAGCTCACCTTCTACGACGACCTGACGCAGAACCAGATCGCCGAACTCACGGGATGGCCGCTGGGCACCGTCAAGAGCCACGCCCGCCGGGGGATGCTCCGCATGCGGGACCAGCTCATGGCGACGGCGGGCGCGTGAGCCGCTCCGAGACGATCACTGAGACGGTGCAGCGGCCGCGGCCGGAAACTTCACCTGCCGCGGACCGCCACACACATAGCCGCTACGACGTGCCGGACACCTTCAGACCGCGTATCCGACCGGCGTTGTCGAACGAACCGAAGCCGACGCGCCCGTCACCGGGTCGCGTGCTGACGGCCGTCATCAAGGGGTAGTGCGAACCGTCCATGTAGACGGCCGTCTCCCCCGTGTCGCCGCAGCGCATCACCCGGACCCGGTGCCAGGCCGCGTCGCTGATCGCGGGCGGAGCGCCGGTGGTGCCGTCCCACTGGTCCTCCACCCGGAGGCGGTCGGCGTCGTCCACCGTGAAGACGCCGTTGTGCGGGTAGATGGAGTTGTCCTGGGACAGATGCGCGTAGCCGAATCGGGTGTCCGACTCGTGCCCGAAGACGACGACCACGTCCCGGTTGTCGATGTCGGTCGGCGTATCGATGCGGATCTGGGCGTCGATCCGCACATTGCGGTACGTGGGGCCGGCGGTCAGCACCGCGTACTCGTAGGGGCGGCGCGGTCCGGGCCGTTCGGCGCCAGGCTCGGTCATCACCGCCTCGCCGTTCTTGAACTGCCACTTGGACGGGGTGACGGGCGCCCAGTTCTCCGCACCCATCACATCGGTGAGGGTCGTCCCGTCGGTGTCACAGCTCGCGAACTTGCGGGTTCCTGTCACCTTCCAGATTTTGCCGTCGGCCTTGGAGAGGATGTACAGCTCGCCGTCGGCGTCCTGTCCGAATCGCAGGTCGACGCGCTTGTCTCCGGTCAGCTCCTGCATGGAGACGCGCTTGCCGGACTTCGCGTCGTAGACCATCAGGCTGTGCAGCTGTGCCAGCTGCTGTTCCGTGCCCGGCTTCGCGCGCCGCATGTCGCTCTCGTCCGTGTAGAGCAGACGGCCGTCGACGATGTCACCGAAGATGTACTTGCCCTGCAGGCCGTGCAGATCGTGGCCGCGGTAGACGTAGCCGCCCGAGATGCCGCGGCCCACGTCGGACTTGCAGTCCCAGTCGGCCGGCGGGTCGTGGTCGTAGGCGGCGACCGGATAGGTGTAGCCGTACTTGGCGTCGTCGGCGGGGAGCGGGAGGATCTTGGCGCACGGGTCGGTGGCCTTCTTGTCGAAGACGAAGGCGCCCTCGCGTTCGCTCCAGCCGTAGTTGTCGCCGGACTTGACCTCGTAGACGGACTCGATGGCGTGCTCGCCGACGTGGGACAGGAACATGCGGTGGCTGCCACGCGTGTCCCAGCTGAAGCGGTGCGGGTCGCGCATGCCGATCGCGTAGATCTCGCCGAGGGTGCCCGCCTGGTTCACGAACGGGTTGGCGGAGGGGATGCCGTACTGGCCGTTCGCGCTGTCGCGGCCGCGCGGGTCGATGCGCAGGAGCTTGCCGTGCGGGAGGGCACGGTTTTGCGGGTCGCCGGTGGCGTTGCCCTTTCCTCCGTCGCCGACCGCGATGTAGAGCAGCCCGTAGTCCGCGTCGCCGGGCTTCGCGGTCGGGTTGAAGTCGATCTGCTGGATGCCGTGGACCTGGCCGTTGAAGCCGATGCGGAGCAGTTCGCGGTGGGTGCCGGAGAACGTGGGGGCGCTCGGGTCGTCGGCGGTCCACTCGGTGACGATGCCGTGGAACCCGTTTCCGCTGGGTTGGTCGAAGTCCGGCTTGGCGTCGGTCAGTTCGGGCTTCTCGGTGTGGACCGTGTAGAAGCGGCCGTTGTGCCGGAAGTCCGGGTCGAAGGTGACGTAGCCGAATCCGGTGCCCAGGCCCCGGCTGGCGTAGAAGGCGGACGAGAACTCCTTGTACAGGTCCAGATAGACGTGCTGCCCGGAGCCGTCCTTGTTGAGGGAGTACATGGAGCCGTTCTGGTCCGCGACGGCCAGCCGGCCGGAACCGCCCGGGAACGGGGTCAGGTAGTTGATCCGGTTGTAGCGGATGAGACGGTCGTCCTCGACCGGGCCCGGGCGCGGCTCGGACTTCGGGAGCTGGGCGAACTCCTCGACCTCGAGGCCGAGGCCGGAGGTGACGGGTTTGCCGGGGATGGGGTCGGTGATGGCGCTCGCCCCGGTGTCGGCGGGCGCTTCGGCCGCGCCCGCCGGTGCCGCGGCGAGTGTCGCGGCGAGCAGGGCGCCGGTGAGGAGTTGGATCAGGAGGGGTCTCTTACGTGGCCGGACGTGCGGGGCCGACGGGGACAAGGGGGCTCCCTTCGTACGCTTCGTGCGGTGTGTGCAGGAGACGGGATCGGGACGGGCGCTCAAGATCCGGGGTGCCCGCCGGTGCGGCGGTACTCGGCCCGCACCTGGCCGGCAGTGGCGGCGCGGTTCAGGAACAGCAGGTCGTCCATGCGGCAGTTGCAGGGGTTGGCCTCGCGGGTGTTCTGCGGAAAGCTTCCGCCGATCTTGATGCCGCGCGGATCGGTCGGCGAGGCGAGATCGGGTTCCGGGTCTCCGGCGAGCGCCCACGGGTCGTCGTCGCGTACGTAACTGCCCGGCAGGGCACGGCCGTTGCGGTACAGCGCCAGCTCGCCGGTGTCGAAGTCGAAGGTCGCGGCCAGGTGGACCCACTGACCGTCCGGCAGGTGCCTGCGCCAGTCGCCGTCCGCGGCGAAGGTCTGCGACGCGGAACCGTCCACGCGGCGGCCGAGGGCGACCAGCCGCAACTCGCCGTCGACGTCGATCAGTTCGAGGAGGGCGCGGACGTCGTGGCCGTTGGAGTCGCCGGTCAGGACGCCGGCGAGGCCGATGGCGTTGTAGAGGTCGGAGGGGTCGGCCGTTCCCGAATTCGGGCTCGGGTTCTGCCCGGTGGTGCGGAACCAGCCCATCACGGTGGCCTGGCGGGTCCCGTTGAAGGCGTGCATCGAGGCCGCGCCGGCCGGGTCGTACACGCCCGCCTTCCAGTCGTCGTTGCCGGCCGCGCCCGGCTGCACCTGCCGGGTCTGCAGGACGTGGCCGCGGCGCGGATCGGCGTCGTCGCGCACGCGCATCGCCGCGCCGCCGTTGACGAGCGACAAAGTGGTGCCGGACGGCCCCACGTCGCGTTCGCGCCCGGCGTCCGCGGGGTCCGGATGCTCGAAGTCGTAGCCCGCGACCAGGCTTTGGCCGAGGCCGGCCCCGGTGACCGCGGAGCGGGCGTCCGGCGTGGACGCGGCCCCGGGCGGGGTGATGAACGCGGTGGCGAGCAGGGCGACCCCGGCCGCCGTCGCGGTGGGCCACAACCCCCGCCGCAGAGGTCTGCGTCGGCGTGCCGGCACTATGGTTCCAGGCGTCATGTCCACTCCCGAGGGCAAGCGTTGAAAGCGCTTCCTGTCCAGTCGTGCCTGTGCAACGTACAAAGATCAGCCGCGGGCGACAAGGGATCTGACAACGATGTCGGAATTCCTCTCGCCGAGCCACGGCGACGTGACCACGCGGCGACGGGGCCACGCGGCGACGGCGGAGCCGGGCCGTGTGCCGCACCCAACTCGGTTGGTGGTGGCGCGAGTTGGCGTGCGGGCCGAGTGCGGGCCCCCGCCCCCTCGCCCCATGCCGTCACTTCCTGAAGGCTCAACCACCCCTTCTGTGGCCTTACTTGGACTTACCGCACCCGGCTCTCCGTGGACTTCTGCCGCATCTCTTGACGCCACATTCACCAACCTGAAGCATGCGTCGCCAAGGGAGCGCTCCCACACCCCCCATTGTTCATTTCATGAACCAGGAGAGCCGCTGTGACCCAACCTTCCCGTCCTCCGTCGCGCCGCGGTCTGCTCGCCGCGGGTGTCGCCGCCGCGGCACTGCCCGCGCTCGGCAACGCGGCGGCGTCCGCCGCCACCACGAAGAAGTCCACCAAGTCGGCGAAGCCCGCCAAGAAGCTGGCCGCCGGTGGCGACCTCGGGCCCAACGTCATCGTGTTCGATCCGTCCACGCCCGGCATCCAGGCCAAGCTCGACGAGATCTTCAAGCAGCAGGAGACCGCTCAGTTCGGCACCGGCCGCTACGCCCTGCTGTTCAAGCCCGGCACCTACAACGGGCTCAACGCCCAACTCGGCTTCTACACCTCGATCTCAGGCCTCGGCCTGTCCCCCGACGACACCACCATCAACGGCGACGTCACCGTCGACGCGGGCTGGTTCGACGGCAACGCCACGCAGAACTTCTGGCGCAGCGCCGAGAACCTGGCGCTCGTGCCGGTGAACGGGACCAACCGGTGGGCGGTCGCCCAGGCCGCCCCGTTCCGCCGGATGCACGTCCGCGGTGGCCTCAACCTCTCGCCGGACGGCTACGGCTGGGCCAGCGGCGGCTACATAGCCGACAGCCGCATCGACGGCACCGTCGGCCCGTACTCGCAGCAGCAGTGGTACACCCGCGACTCCTCGGTGGGCGGATGGCAGAACGCCGTCTGGAACATGGTGTTCTCCGGCGTCGAGGGCGCACCCGCGCAGAGCTTCCCCGACCCGCCGTACACCACGCTCGACACCACCCCGGTCTCCCGCGAGAAGCCGTTCCTGTACCTGGACGGCGCGGACTACAAGGTGTTCCTGCCGGAGAAGCGCACGAACGCCCGCGGCACGACCTGGGGCAACGGCACCCCGCGCGGCACATCACTCCCGCTGAGCCAGTTCTACGTCGCTCAGCCCGGCGCCAGCGCGAGCACCCTCAACGCCGCCCTCGACCAGGGCCTCAACCTCCTTCTCACGCCCGGCATTTACCACCTCGACGCCCCGATCCAGGTGAACCGTGCGGGCACCGTCGTCCTCGGCCTCGGCTACGCCACACTCATCCCCGACGGCGGGGCGACGGCCGTGAAGGTGGCCGACGTAAACGGGGTGCGTCTTGCCGGGTTCCTGGTGGACGCCGGCACCGTCAACTCCTCCACCCTGGTGGAGATCGGCCCGAAGGGAGCGTCCGCCGACCACTCCGCGGACCCGATCACCGTGCAGGACGTGTTCGTACGGATCGGTGGTGCAGGCGCGGGCAAGGCCACCACCAGCCTGGTCGTCAACGCCCGGCACACCATCGTCGACCACACCTGGATCTGGCGCGCCGACCACGGCGACGGCGTCGGCTGGGACACCAACCGCGCCGACTACGGACTCGTCGTCAACGGCGACGACGTCCTGGCCACGGGCCTGTTCGTGGAGCACTTCAACAAGTACGACGTGCAGTGGTTCGGGCAGGGCGGCCGCACCATCTTCTTCCAGAACGAGAAGGCCTACGACGCCCCCAATCAGGCCGCGATCCAGGACGGCACCACCAAGGGCTTCGCCGCCTACAAGGTGGACAACTCCGTGACGAGTCACGAGGGTTGGGGCCTGGGCTCGTACTGCTTCTTCAACGTCGACCCGACGATCCGCCAGGACCGCGGCTTCACCGCGCCGAACACACCTGGCGTGAAGTTCCACGACCTGCTCGTGGTGTCACTGGGCGGCAAGGGCCAGTACGAACACGTCATCAACGACACCGGATCCGCCACCTCGGGCGACACCACGGTGCCGTCGACGGTGACGTCCTACCCGTAGGCACGCAAAGCCGTTTCCGGCTTCCGTCCCTGCACAGGGCTCCGCTCCGTGGATCGAGGAGCGGAGCCCCCTTGCAGGCGCGGAGGAGACGATCTAGCGTCATGCCCGCCCTATGACAACGATGTCCACGAGCGGGACCACAGCGGGAGTGGCATGCAATCAGCGCGATACGCACCAACCCGGAACAGATCGACGGCACAGCGCCTGAGGGGCCGACTGGGGGCCGCCGCACTCTGCCTGGCTCTCGCCGCCGCGGGTACTGCCGCCGCGACGCCAGTGAGCGCGAGCACCGCCACGCAGCCGTCGGCGGCGGCGTCGTCCGACGCGCCGCCTGGAGCGGGGGCCGATCTGACGAAGCTGGTCAATCCGTTCATCGGGACCGAGAACGAGGGGCTGACCTTCCCTGCCGCGGGCGCGCCGTTCGGCCTGGTTCAGCAGAGTCCGTTGATGAAGACGGCCGGTGGCACGGGGTGCGACAAGGAGTCCTCCGACACGGTCGTCGGGTTCAGTCAGACGACGATCAACGGGTGCCGGTTCAACTACCTGCCGATGATGCCCACGACCGGCGAGGTGAGTTCGACCGATCCGGCGCAGTACGCGTCGACCTTCAGTCATGAGAACGAGACGACGGGGCCCGACTACTACGAGACGAAGCTCGACAAGTACGGCGTGACCGCCGGCCTGACGGCGACCGACCGGACCGGGTGGCAGCAGTACAAGTTCCCGCGGACGCGTCAGGCGAACGTGATGTTCAACGCCGGTGCCGGCGTGAGCAATTCAGAGATCCACGTCGTCGGCGACCGGACGATCGAGGGATGGGTCGAGGACTCCAAGAAGACCTACTTCGTCGCCGAGCTCAGCCGCCCGTTCGCTTCGTACGGCACGTGGAAGGGCGACGACCGGAGCCCGGGGTCCCGCACTTCGGCCGCCAAGGGCTCCAACGGTGCGTGGGCGACGTTCGACACGACGAAGAACGACGATCCCGTGGTCGCGAAGGTGGGGCTCTCCTTCACCGGACCCGCCGGCGCCCACAAGAACCTCGCGGCGGAGACGGGGAAGTTCGGCTTCGACTTCGACGCCGTGCACAAGGCGTTGAACGCGAAGTGGAACACCATGCTGCACAAGGCTGCGATCGGTGGCGGCTCGCACGACCAACAGGTCGCGTACTACACGGCGTTGTACCACTCCATGCTCGACCCGAACCTCATCGGTGACGTCGACGGCCGCTACGTCGGAGCCGACAAGAAGATCCACACCGCCGACGACTACACCCCCTACAGCAACCTCTCGCTGTGGGACACGTACCGGACGCAGAACAAGCTCCTCGAGATGCTCGTCCCCAAGGTCGCACGTGACGTCGACAAGTCGATCCTCGCGATCGCACGGGAGGGCGGCGCGCTGCCGCGCTGGTACCTGGAGGACGAGGAAGGCAACATCATGACCGGCGACCCGGTCACGCCGTTCCTCGTCGAGGGCTGGTCAAAGGGGCTGCTCACTGGAGCGGACGCCCAAGAGGCGTACAAGTACCTCCGGGCGAACGCGACCGAGGTGCCACCCGCCGACGTCCGTGAGAACGGCCGTGCCGGCGCCGCGTATTACGCGGAACGCGGCTACATCCCCTACGGCCTCAACGTAAAGTCCACCGCCGACTGCGGCAGGGACACGAGCGGCAACTGCTGCCCGACCAAGTCGAACGACAACGACTGCTACTACGGCACGTCGGCGACGTTGGAGTACGCGGCGGCCGACGCGTCATTGGCGCTGATGGCGAAGGGTCTCGGCCACGCCGACGACGCCAAGATGTTCGCCAAGCGCGGGCAGGCGTACAAGAACGTCTTCGACAAGCAGACCAGCCAGTTCCGACCGCGCACCGCGGCCGACGGCACCTGGCTGACCCCGTACGACCCGGTCACCAGCAACCACGCGTTCCACGAGCAGAACGCGAGCCAGTACCAGTGGTCGGTGCCTCAGGACCCGGCCGGGCTCATCAGCATGCTGGGCGGCAAGGACGCGACGAACAGCCGTCTGAACGACTTCTTCGCCTACGACGACCTCCTCACCGACCCGGCGGGGACCGCCCGCAAGACCTGGGTCAGCGACCCGTACAACTACTACGGCTCCACGCACTACAACCCGAACAACGAGCCGAACATGATCGCGCCGTACCTCTACGCGTGGACCGGGCAGCCCGGCCGCACCGCGACCGTGATCAGGGCGCAGGAAACCCTGTTCACGAACACCGCCGGCGGCATCCCCGGCAATGACGACATGGGTGAGATGTCTGCCTGGTACGTGATGTCGTCGCTGGGCCTCTACCCCACGACCAGCGGCGGCAACTTCGACGTCATCACCACTCCGCAGTTCCCGAACGCCCGGGTGCGGATCGGTGACTACGGGAAGACGCAGGGCGGGACGCTGACGATCTCGGCGCCCGGCACCAGCATGGCCAATCGTTACATCGCCTCCGCGACGGTGAACGGCAAGGCCTGGGACAAGGCGTGGGTCGACCAGGCCGACATCGCACACGGCGGACACATCGACTACGCCCTGAGCACCAAGCCCACCGCATGGGCGACGGACAAGAAGAACGCCCCGCCGTCGATCAACACGACGCCGAATACGCAGCACCAGCTCAGCGCCGACGTCGGGCCGGACCAGGTCGCCATCGACCCCACGGCAGACCACGCATCGCGGCAGCAGGTCGACCTGACACTGCTGGCCACATCTCCGGACACCGCGCGGGTCGCCGTGACCGCGAAGGCGCCGAAGGGCTGGTCGGTGTCCCCGTCGAACACGACGGCGAAGGCCGACTCGAACGGGCTCCCCACCCAGATGAACAAGCGTCTGCGGATCACCGCCCCGGCCGGAACCAAGGCAGGCACCTACAAGGTGCCGGTCACCGCCGAACTCCCCGGAGCCGCACCGGTCAAGAAGACTGTCACCGTCGTTGTCCAGAAGGCTGGTGCGAACTGCACCATCAAGACGGACTCTTCGTGCGCCGTCGACCTGAACTCCGCCTACAACAACGACGGCGTCGCCACGCTCGCCGCGCCGGGCGAGGGCGACTTCGACGGCACGGGTACGAGCTTCGCCGCCGACCAACTGCCCGCACCGGGCCCGGTCACCTTCGGCGGGGTGACCTACCAGGCGCCCAAGACCTCCGGCACCAGCAAGAACTTCGTCAAGTCCACCGGCCAGGCAATCGCCCTCCCCACCGGCAACTACGACAGCCTCCACATCGTGGGCGCATCCGACAACGGCAGCACCGGCGCCGCGTCGGCCACCGCCGTCGTCACGTACACCGACGGCAGCACCGCGACGGTTCCGCTCAAGCTCACCGGCTGGGCGAACAAGGCTCCGGACTTCGGCAACGACGTCGCGCTGACGACCGCGTACCAGCTCAAGGCCGGAACCGGGAAGACCACCACCAAGGCCTCCCTCTACGAGACGACCGTCCCGCTGGAGCCCGGGAAGCAGGTCCGGTCCCTCTCCCTGGCGACACCGTCCGTACCGGCATGGGTGGCCCCCGGGTCCGGAGGCCTCGACTGGCAGCGCAACAGCGAACTCGGGATCTATGCGATGACGCTGAAGCACTGACGTCCGCAATCGCCCCTGTCACGGGAGGCCCGGTGCTGCACACCAGCACCGGGCCTCCCGCCGATCGCTGCCTTGCCAGCCCTGCTGCCCTACCCGTCTTCGACCGCCCTGCCCAGGTACGGCCCCAGCCCCCGCTGAGCGACGCGCAGCACCTGATCCTGGGCCAGCTCATCGGCCCGCTCGATCACGACCAGCTCCCAGCCCCGTCGGCCGACCGCGTCAAGGGTGACCGCACGCTCCCGCCGCAGGTACGTCACTGCCGACGCGACGTCGGTCACGGGAGGGCTCACCTCGTACCGGGCGAGCTTTTCGACGTACCAGTCCAGCCACTGCGCCCCTTCCCTTCGCGCGGCCCGGGACAGGGCGGCCTCGGCGTTCCCATCGAGATACGCCATGAGGGGGCGAACCGGCGCGAGTACCTCCGTGAGGGCAATCATGAAGGCGTCGATCGTCTCTTCGTCGTGCCTCATGGCCAGCAGAGTCGGCACGAACGGCACCAGTGCGTCCGCGACCACCACGTCGTCGTTGCTCGCCAGTACCGAATCAACGAACTGCCTGGTTGCCGCGATCAACGTCCCCAGCTCGACCGTGCCCGCCGCCTTGAACTCCTCGGCCACCGTGGCGAACTGAGGCCGGGTCAGGATCTCCTCCTCGCGGAAGTGATCCACCCGCAGCCCCGAATCGGCCAGCCACTGGGCCAGTCCGGCACACAGCGTCGACTTGCCCACGCCGGGGGACGCTCCGCACACGGTGATCAGAACTGTCATGGTCGGCGAGCCTAGGTTCGTCAACCGTCACTGCCAACCCTGCCCTCTCCCATCCCTCGTTCCGGAATCCCTGTGCACGGGCGTTGACAGGTGAATCCTGCGCCTCCCAGAGTGAGGACCGCACGAAGCAAATCGATTTGCACCCTAGGGTCGAAGAAGGTGACGTGATGTCACGCAGATTCGAGCGCCCCAGTATCGGGAGCGTGGCCGCGGCCGCCGGCGTCAGCCGTACGACGGTCTCTCACGCTCTGAGCGGCAAGCGCAGTGTGTCCGCCGAAACGCGACGACGGATCATGGAGGCCGTCGAGGAGCAGAACTACCGCCCCAACATGGTCGCCAAAAGCCTCCGCAGTCAGCGGACCCATTCGGTGGCGCTCCTGCTCGTCGACATCGCCAACCCGTACTACCCGGCCGTGGCCCGCGCCGTGCACGACGTGCTCGCGGCCGAGGGCTACGTCTCGTTCATCGGCAACACCGACGGCGACGCCCGGACCGAGCGGATGCTGCTGGAGGAGATGGTGGCCCGCGGGGTCGACGGCGTCGTCATGCAACCCATGGCGCTCTCCGCCGCTGAAGTGCGTCGGATCGCGGGCCCGACGATGCCGCTCGTCATCACCACGGCCCACCCCGGCGAGGTGCCCGCCGACTCGGTGCTGACCGACGACTTCCAGGGCCTGAGCGAAGTCGTCGACCACCTGACGCGGCAAGGCATACGCGACCTCGGATTCATCGCAGGACCCCGGGACACCGCCACCGGATCGATGCGACTGGCCACCTACCGGGCCGTCGCCGCCGCCGCGGGCACGGAGGTGCCGGAGCACTGGATCGAGTACGCGCCGTTCGGGCGTGAGGGAGGTGCGGCCGCGGCCGCACGGCTGCTGGCCCGAGCCGATCCTCCCCGCGCGATCCTGTGCGCCAACGACCTGATCGCGATCGGTGCGATGCAGTCCGTCCGTGAGGCGGGTCTACGGGTTCCCGAGGACGTCGCGATCGTCGGATTCGACGACATCGAGACGGCGCAACTCGTCACACCGCGGCTCACCACGGTCGTCAACCCGGCCTCGGCGATCGGTGACACCTGTGCGCGCACCATCCTGTGGCGGGTGGAGAACGGCCCCGACGCCCCGTACCGGCGGGTCGTCCTCCCCACCAACCTGGTCGTCCGGCAGTCGGCCTGAGCCACCCCGGTCCAGCAGTCGCAGTACGCCCTAGTCGAGCGCAAATCGATTTGCGGCACCAGACAAATGACAAGGACGCGAACCTCCATGACCCAGACCCCCGCGCGCCCCTTCGTAGAGCTCGACGACCGCTACCGCCACTCCACCGCTGATGCCTGCCTGCCGCAGGACCTCCTCTCGGACGAGGTCGCCCAGCGTCGCGAGACCGGGTACGACGTCGACGACGTGGTGCGCGCCGCCAACGCCACCGATCCCGAGGACCGTGCCGCCCTGCTCTCCCTGGTCGACGGGATGCGCGACAGCGCTCGCCTGCCGGGATGGGAGTACGAGGAGCCGGAGACGCTCGACGACATCCGTGCCTCCGTTGCGCCTGCTTCGGCTGTCGCCCACGACCGGGTCGTTCACGCCGACAAGGTGCACGCGGCGTGGCTGGGACGCATAGCCGGCTGCAATCTCGGCAAGCCGGTCGAGGCCGGCGACCACTGGACACCGCAACGCATCCGGGACTACCTCGAACTCACCCACTCCTACCCGCTCACCGACTACTTCGTGGCCCTCGACCCCATGCCGGAGGGCTTCGAATTCCGGGACAACTGGCCCGAGACCACGCGCGGGCACGTGAACGGCTCGGCGCGCGACGACGACATCGACTACACCGTCCTCGGCCTGCACCTGTTGGAGACCCACGGCCGCCGCCTGCGGCCCGAGCACGTGGGCAAGGCCTGGGTCGAGCTGTTCCCGCTGCGCCAGATCTTCACTGCCGAGCGGGCTGCGTACGTCAACCTCAGCAACGGGCTGCGCGTTCCGCAGGTCGCCCGGTTCCGGAACCCGTACCGCGAGTGGATCGGCGCGCAGATCCGTGGCGACGTCTTCGGCTACGTCAACCCCGGCGACCCGTGGGCGGCTGCCGAACTCGCCTATCAGGACGCCTCGTTGTCCCACACCGCCAACGGAGTCTACGGGGAGATGTGGGCCGCGGCCCTCGTCGCGAGCGCCTTCACCGCGTCCGGCGCAGCCGAGGCCGTCGACGCATCGCTCACCGTCGTACCGCCCTGCTCCCGACTGCACGAGGCGATCAGCCACGTCATCCGGCTACGCGCAGAGGAAGCGACCTGGGAGTCGGCGCTGGCCGAGATCCACTCCGCGTACGGCCGCTACTCGTGGGTGCACACCATCAACAACGCCGCCGCCGTCACGGCCGCCCTGCTGTGGTCCGAGGGCGACTTCACGAACGCCGTCGGGAAGGTCGTCATGAGTGGCTGGGACACCGACTCCAACGGCGCGACCGTCGGCTCGGTCGCCGGTGTACTCGCCGGCACCGCGGCCCTCCCGGCGCACCTGATCGAGCCGCTGCACAACCGCACCCGCTCGGCCCTCTTCGGCTTCGACAACTCCGTCATCTCCGATCTGTCCGCCCGCACCGTGCACTTCGCCCAGACCGGCTGACGATCTCCGGTCCGCAGGGCGGGCCTCGTGACAGCGAACCCTCAATCAATGGAGATGAGGATGTCCACGATCACTCGCCGCCAACTCCTGGGCGCCGGCGGCACCCTGGGAGTCACCGCGCTCCTGAGCGCGTGCGGGGCAGCGGACCCCGGCGGATCCGAGCACGCGATCACCATCTGGAACAACCTGTCCAACGCTCAGCAGAACGACTATTTCCGCAGACAGTTCGCCGAGCGATACCGGGGCAGGTACCCGGTCCGGTTCAGCCCGAAGGCGAGCAGCACGATCGACCGTCTGATCCAGACCGCTCTGGCCGCCGGATCGGGCCCGTCCATCATCGTCACTCCTGGCCCCTCCAGTTTTGTCTCCTCGTACTGGTCCGCCGGGTATCTCGCCGATCTCGGCCCCTACCTGAGCCACTACGGCTGGGCGGAGAATTTCGCGCCCTGGGCACTGGCCGCCTCGAAGGTCGAGGGCAAGCTCGTCACGCTGCCCAGCTCGTACGAGACCATGGCCTTCTACTCGAACCCGGCCACGCTCGAGGGACTTCGTCTGGCCGCTCCCACCACACGTGAGGAGTTCGAGGACTTCTGCGCGGAGGCGAAGGGCAAGGGACACGTCCCGATCGCCGCGGGCAAGGCCGACTACAAAGGCACCAACGAGTGGTTCGTCGGCCTGGCACTCAATCACGGTGCGGGACCCGAGGCGGTGTACTCCGCGCTGACGGGTGAGACGAAGTGGACGGACCCGGTGTTCGTCGACGCGATCGACCGGATGGCCACGTACTTCAAGAAGGGGTGGTTCGGCGGGGGCGTCGATCTGTACTTCACGAACAACTCCCCCACGGTCTACCAGCAGTTGGCATCGGGAAAGGCCGCAGGGATGTTCTCGGGCAGCTGGGAGTTCGCCAATCTGGGCGCCTACTTCGGCAAGGCGGCGCACAACGACGCCACCTGGGACTGGACCACCGTCCCCTCGCTGGGAGACGGCGTGCCGCCGGTCGTCTGGGACCTGGCGATCGGCCAGTCCGTCGGCATCAACACGAACTTCCAGGACACCGCCGCTGCCGCCGACTACCTCAACTTCTTCACGACCGACCTCAAGACGATCATCGCGAGCATCGAGCAGATGAACTTCGCGCCGCCGCCCATCCGCATCGAATCCTCCGACTTCTCCGCACGGGCGGACCGGCGGATCGTGCAGCTGTACTCCCAGTTGTCCGCCGCGAAGTCGATCGGCTACACCACCTGGACGTTCTTCCCGCAGCAGACCGAGACGTACATGATCGACTACTTCGAGAACGTCATCGCAGGTCAGATGAGCGCGAAGGCGTACTGCGAAGGCATCGCGTCCCGCTTCTCCCGGGAGCGGTCCCTGGGGCGCGTGCCCGCCGCCCCGAAGCCGGGCGGAGGGCTGTCATGACGATGCCCGACACCACACGCCCGCCGGGAGCACGACCGGACCACGTCACCGACCGACGGCAGTCGACCGCTCCGGTGACACCATCTCGCGGCATCCGCGCCCGACTTCGAGACCGCAGGGTCTCCGGCTGGCTGTTCCTGCTGCCGCTGATCGGGTTCAACCTGTTCGTCGTCCTCATCCCGAGCGCGTTCTCCGTCTGGTACTCCTTCACCGACTGGACCGGGATCAGCAGCAAGGCCCACTTCATCGGCCTGGACAACTACACCAGCCTGTTCCGCGACCCGGAATTCGTCCAGGGCCTGTGGCACAACATCCTCTGGACGCTCTTCTTCCTGATCGTCCCCATGGCCATGGGACTCTTCGGCGCGTACGCCCTCTCCCGCATCACGCGTTTCCGCCTGCTGTTCCGCACGCTGTACTTCATCCCGTACATCGTCGCCAGCGTCGTGAACGCCTCCATCTGGAGGAGCATCCTCGACCCGCAGAACGGCCTGGGGAACCTGCTGAACATCAACCCCCTCGGAGACCCTCAACTGGCCCTGTGGTCGGTGGAGTTCGTGAACAACTGGGCCTGGTGGGGGTTCCTGGTCGTCGTGTTCCTCGCCGCCATGCAGGGCGTGGACCCGAGCCTCTACGAGGCGGCCACCATGGACGGCGCCGGGGTGACGCGGCAGTTCTTCTCGGTGACCCTGCCCGCCATCCGGCCGACCTTCGCCTTCCTCGGCCTCATGACGGTCATCTGGTCGTTCCTCGCCTTCGACTACGTCTACATCCTCACCCAGGGCGGCCCGGCCGGCTCGACCGACCTGCTCTCGACCGTGGCCTACCGCAACGCCTTCTCCAACCTGCAAGGCGGCTATGCCTCGGCCATGGGCATCGTCATGGCGCTCATCAGCGGACTGGTGATCACGGTCTACCTCGTCGTCCGGAAGACCAGGAAGTGGGAGACATGAGCCTCACGGCCCCCTCGCGCACGCCCGCAGCCAGAAACGCGCCGGACGGCCACACAACCTCGGCGCGGGCCCGTCGCCGCAGCCTCCCCGTGGGCCGCACCGCCGTCTACGTCGTACTCACCGCGCTGGCGATCTTCGCCATCGGCCCCATCGTTCTGTTCTTCTTCAACTCCCTCAAGACGAACAGTCAGTACGCGGCCGACTCGCTCGGACTGCCGACGAGCTGGACGTGGAGCAACTTCACCACCGCATGGACCCAGGCGAACATGGGCGCCGGCCTGTGGAACTCGGCCGTCATCGTGGTCGGCACCGTCGTGCTCACATGTGTCGTCGCGAGCCTGGCCGCCTACGCACTGGCACGGCTCCACGTGCACGGGGCGTCGGGGTTCATGACGTATCTGCTCGTCGCGACCTCGCTGCCCTCCCAGATGTTCCTGGTCCCGCTGTTCTACATGTGGGCCAGGGCCGGACTGTACGACTCGCGCTTCGGCCTTGTCCTCATCTACTGCGGCATGTTCTCCCCCTTCGCCACCCTTCTGTTGCGCTCCTTCATGCTCGGCTTCCCGCGTGAGATGGAGGAGGCCGCTCGGGTGGACGGAGCCGGGGAGCTGCGGGTCTTCGTGAAGATCGTCATCCCGAACATGCTGCCCGGGATCCTGACCGTGGCGCTCACCACAGGACTGTCGGCCTACAACGAGTTCCTGTTCGCCGTGACGATGATCCAGTCCGACGCGAAGATGCCGCTGTCGACGACGTTCTTCACGTTCCAGCAGGGCTTCACCCAGAACTTCACGCTGATCAGCGCGGCCGGATTCATCATGATCGCACCCATGCTGGTGCTGTTCCTCGCCCTGCAGCGCAGGTTCATCAACGGCCTGGCCAACTCCGGCATGGGCGGAATGTGATGCGAGGGCGGCCGTGACGGCCCGCGGCTGCCGTGCCGTTCCCGCCTGCACGGCAGCCGCGGAACGCAGTCAGTTGACGTCCCGCCCCCGACCGGCCCAGTACGGCTCCCGCAGCTTGAATTTTTGGATTTTGCCCGTCGCCGTGCGCGGGATCGCCTCCCGGAACTCCACGCTCGTGGGCGCCTTGTATCCGGCCACCCGTTCCTTGCAGTGCGCGATGATGTCGGCCTCCGTCACCGTCGCGCCCGCCACCGGGACCACCAAGGCCTTGATGGTCTCGCCCCACTTGGTGTGGGGCACCCCGATCACCGCGACCTCCGCCACCTCCGGGTGGCTGAAGATGGTGTCCTCGACCTCGATGGACGACACGTTCTCGCCGCCCGTGATGATCACGTCCTTCTTCCGGTCCGAGATCGTGAGATGGCCGTCCGACTCGTCGACCCAACCGCCGTCGCCGGTGTGGAACCAGTCGTCCTCCAGGACCGCCTCGGTCTCCTCCGGCTTTTCCCAGTAGCCGTCCAGGACCACGTTGGAGCGGGCCAACACCTCACCGGAGTCGGCGACTTGGAGGCGGACGCCCAGCGCCGGGACCCCCGCCCGCGACAGCTTGCGTGCTCGCTCCTCAGCCGGAAGCTCTGCGTCCTCCGGCCGCGCACGGTTGAACGTCAGCATCGGGGACGTCTCCGTCAGGCCGTAGATCTGGGTGAACTCCCAGCCCAGTTCCTCCTCCACCCGCTGGATCGTTCGGCTCGGCGGCGGCGCGCCCGCGCACACGATCCGCACCCGGTCCCGGCCCGGGATCTCGCCCTGCCAGCCGGACGCCGCGTCGAGGACCGTGTTCCACACCGCCGGCGCGCCGCACATCAGCGTCACCCCGTGCTCCTCCACCCGGCGCAGGATCTCCGCCCCGTCCACCTTCCGCAGCGCCACCTGCTTCACACCGAGCCCTGCCATCACGAACGGCATCCCCCAGCCGTTGCAGTGGAACATCGGCAGCGTGTGGAGGTACACGTCGCGCTCCCACGCCCGCGTGTGCAGGCCGAACGTCAGGCCGTTCACCCAGATGTTGCGATGGGTGAGCTGAACTCCCTTGGGGCGGGCGGTCGTTCCGGATGTGTAGTTGATCGTTGCCGTCGCGTTCTCGTCCGGGCTCGACCACGGGCGCGGCGCAACGTCGAAGCGCATCAGCTCGGTCTCCGTCTGCTCGCCGAGTACGAACCGGAGTGGCACCTTCACGCCCGACACCGCGCCCTCGACCTCGGGGTCGTACAGCAGCACCGACGCGCCGCTCTGCCGCACCACGTACTCGATCTCCTCCGCCTTCAGACGGAAGTTGACCGGCACGCAGACCCTGCCGCTCATCGGCACCGCGAACAGCAACTCCAGCATCCGGGCAGAGTTGTGGCTGACCACCGCCACCCGTTCGCCCTCCCCCACGCCCAGCGCGTCGAACCCCGCCTGCCAGGCCCGCACCCGCTCGCCGAGCCGCCCGTACGTCGACACCGGCACGGGCGCCGCGGGTTGGTCCGGTTCGTCGATCACCCCGGGACTGGCGGCGAAGCCGAGCTCGGCCCGGTACAGGAAGTCCTCGATCGTCATCGGAACGCGCATCGCTACTCTCCAACTCCCACACAAGAGGTGCCGTATGGCCGAACAGAGCCCTGGGAAAGTGTGCCCCGCACCATGACGCAACGATCCGCGTCCGAAAAGCAATGCCCCTGATCATGGCGACTTCAAGAAGGCAAGGCGGCCACACGTTCGGGCGGCACCCGCGACGTCACCGCCCCGTCACCTCCAGCACCCGCACGTCCCACGCCCCGAGCGTGATGTCGCCTCCGCGCTCGTGGACGTCCCCGGTCAGCACGTCGCGCACCGCCTCCGGCGCGGTGAAGGTCTGCGGCTCCCAGGACCAGTTGTGCAGGAAGCGGACCCGGCGGCCGTCGCGGGCGGTCGCGGACGTGGTGGTGACGCTGGGGGCCTCGGGGCGCCAGGCCGTCGCGGGATCGGGTGCGGCCCAGCCGAACAGGGCGCGCCCCAGCGCCGGGTCCGGGACCGTGCCGACGTACGTGATGCGGCCGGCACCGTGCGCGCGCGTGGTGATGGCTGGCCAGCGCCCGAAGTGCGGGTGCTCGTACGAGGCCAGGGCCTGCGCGTCCGTCGGTGTCAGGCCGTCCGCCCAGTGCAACGCCTGCGCGTCGGCCTCCAGCGGGAAGGCGTCCGTGCCGTGGACCGTGAGGGGTGCGGACAGGTTGCTGAACTCGTCGTACGTCACTCCGGCGGCCTCGGCGAGACGCGCGGGTTGAGCGTCCGTGCGGGCGCGGGCCTCCTCGTCGGCGTACGCCGTGCGCGGGCCGATGATGAGATGGCCGCCTTGTTCGGCGTATGCGGTGAGAAGGTCGAGGGTGATGTCGTCGGCCGCGTAGTAGGCCGGGGCCACGAGTATCGGTGGCAAGTCGGAGGCAGCGGCCGACAGTTGGCTTGGGTGGAGCACCCTCGTCTGGAGGCCCGCGTCGAAGGCGCCGCGGTAGAACGCGTCGAAGATGGTCTGGTACGAGTTCGGGTCCGCTCCCCCGTCGGGTCGGGCGAGTGCGGGCTGGGCCTGTAGTGCCCACTTGCTGGGGCCCGCGTAGAGGAAGGCGACATCCGCGTCGGGGGTGAGACCTGCCACCAGGTCGCCCGCCGTCTCCAATTCACTGCCCAGCGTGGCGAGTTCGCGGTAGGCGCGGCCGGGGCGGCCGTTGTGGGGCAGGATGCCGCCCCAGTACGTCTCCGTACCGAAGTGCAGCGTGTGCCAGTGCCAGTACTCGATCATCGAGGCACCGCGTGAGATGAGCGCCCATGCCGCCTGCCGCCACTGCCCGTCGTACGCCGGGCGGTTGTGCCAACTGCCGCCGATGGCCTGGGCGTTGGTCTCCGTGACGAGGAACGACTCCTGTCGCGAGGAGTACATGCGGTCCGCGCTGCGGTACAGGGCCCAGGTGCCGGAGGTGGTCCAGCCCTGCGGGGACTGCGGTCCCTCGGGGTGGGCGAGGCCGTCCTGCATCGCGTAGTAGGGGTTGCCGGCGGTGACGTCGAGGCGGCGCGTCAGTTGATCGTCCTCGATGCCCGGGCGTTCGTAGGCGATGCACGTGGTGACGAACTGGTCGGGTCGCGCGTACTCGCGCACGATGTCCGCCTGCCAGCCGATGAACTCGGTGGTGAGGTCGGCCTGGAAGCGGCGCCAGGCCAGGTCGTACTGGGGCTGCGCGTTGTTGTCGGGGGTCCACAGGTCGGCCCAGGTGGCGAGCCGGTGCGACCAGTAGACCAGGCCCCATTCGCGGTTCAGGGTCTCCACGTCGCCGTACTGCGCGCGCAGCCGGTCGGTGAACTGCTGGAAGACGCCGTGGTTGTGGAGGAGTTCGTTGCCGGGTTCGTTGTCGACCTGGAAGCCGATGACGGCCGGGTGTGAGGCGTAGCGTTCGGTGATTTTGCGGATGACGCGTTCGGCGTGGAAGCGGAACGCGGGGTGGGTGAAGTCGACTTCCTGGCGGGCGCCCCAGCCGATCCGCTGTCCCGTCTTCCGCTCCCCCGCGATCTCCGGGTAGAGCCGGGCGAGCCACGGCGGTACGGCGTACGTCGGGGTGCCCAGGACGACGGAGATGCCGCGCTCGTGCGCGCCGTCCAGGACGGGTTGCAGCCAGTCGAGGTCGAAGCGGCCATTGTCCGGTTCCCACGTCGACCAGACGGACTCGCCGACCCGGATGACGGTGAAGTGCGCCTCGGCCATCTGGTCGAGGTCGTCCTTGAGCCGGTCGTGGGGCTGGTACTCGTGATAGTAGGCGGCGCCGAACAGGACCCGGTTCGGGAGGTCGAACATGGCTCTCCTATAAGTGAGTTGAGCGTGAGGTGACGCGGATCGGCGGGTGGCGTTCACCCCTTGACCGCGCCTGTGGAAAGGCCCTCCAGGAGCTGTTTGCGCAGGAGGACGAAGACGAGGACGGCGGGGAGCACCGCGAGCACGGATCCTGCGAGGACCAGGTCGTACTGGCGGTTCTCGGCCCGGAAGAGGGTCTGCAGGCCGAGGGGAAGGGTGTACTGGGAGCTGTCGGAGACCAGGACCAGCGGCCACAGGAAGCTGTTGTAGCTCTGCAGGAACTGCCAGACACCGAGCGCGCCGAGCGAGGGCCGCAGCAGTGGCAGCACCACACGCCGGAAGATCCCGAACTCGCTCGCGCCGTCGATACGGGCGGCCTCAAGGATCTCGTCCGGGACGCTCTGCACAATGTATTGCTGCATCATGAAAATGCCGAACGCGGGTGCCACCCACGGCACGATCAGCGCGAACCACGGGCTGCCGAGTCCGGTCTTCACGAGGATCACGAACAGCGGCACGAGGATCACCGCGAACGGGATCGACAGCGAGCTGAACATCACGCCGAACAGGAACCGTTTCCCGGCGAAACGGAATTTGGCGAAGCCGTATCCGGCAAGCGCGCAGACGAACACCGAGACCACGGTGGCGAGCAGCGCGACCACGGCGCTCATCAGGAACCAGCGACCGAAGGGCTGCTCGGTGAGCAGGGAACGGAAGTTGGCGAGTGTGGCCGGGGACGGGATGAGTTTCGGCGGGTAGCCGAAGATGTCACCGCGCCGCTTGAAGGAGCCACTGACCGCCCAGAGGAGTGGGGCGGTGAAGGCGAGCAGCAGCACACCGAGGGTGGTGTAGAGGAGGGGACGGCGCAGCACCGTGACGTTCACTGGGGCGCTCACTGGGTCCTCCCGATGCCGAGCAGCCGGTTGAAGATCCGGCTGAGGGTGAAGACGACGACGAACAGCACGACCCCGGCAGCGGCCGCGTAGCCGAACTGCTGGCGTTCGAAGGCGGCCCGGTAGATGAACATGGCCACGGACAGGGTCGCTTCGGCAGGACCGCCGCCGGTGAGCAGATACGGCTCGTCGAAGATCTGCGCGGCGCCGATGAACGAGGTCACCGCGACGAACGCGGTCACCGGCTTCAGCGAGGGCAGGGTGACGGTGACGAAGGTGCGCACCCGCCCGGCGCCGTCGATGGCCGCGGCCTCGTACAGTTCGCGCGGCACGTTCTGCAGTCCGGCGAGGAAGAAGATGGTGAGGTAGCCGGTCCAACGCCACACCATGACAAGGGAGATGGCGACCTTGGACAGGGTCGGATCGCCCAGCCAGTCGACGGAGCCGGTGCCGAACAGCGCCCGCAGCAGCGAGTTGAGCAGCCCGAATTGCTGGTCGAAGATGAGCCCGAAGATCAGGGCGACGACGATCGGTGACACCACGATCGGCACGAAGTACGCGGTCCGCCACAGGTCGCGGGCGCGGACCCCGCGGGCGTTGATGGCCTGGGCGACGAACAGCGCGGCGGGCACGATGACCAGAAGGCTGACCAGGACATATATCCCTGTGTTGCCGAGCGCCCGGTGGAAGCTCGCGTCGGTCAGCAGGTGCTGGTAGTTGCGCAGGCCGACCCAGTGCGGGGTGCCGAGCCCGACCCACTCGCACAGGCTGAGCCAGATCGCCACCGCGATGGGGACCAGCATGAACAGCACGTACAGCACGTAGAACGGGGCGATGAAGAGGTACGGGTGGAGGGGTGCGCGGCGCTTCCGGCCGTCCGTGGCGGCGGTCTCGGTGACACGGACGGGGCGGGCGCGCAGGGATGTCGAGGTCATGGCTACCTCCCCGCCTGGTCGCGGAAGTCGGCGGCGGCCTTGCGGATGGCGGCGCGTGGTGTGAGGTCGCCGCGGTAGGCGCTGAGCAGACAGCCGGCGAGCACGTCGTTGAGGATCGACTGATCGGGGCTGACATAGACGCGGGGTGCGTCGTCGAGGAGCGCGGTGTAGACGTCGAACGGGCGCTGCCCGCCGAGGTAGGCGTCGGTGGTGCGGAGCAGGGCCTTGTCCTTGTAGACGGAGGCGCGGGTGGGCAGATAGCCGAGCTCGTGGAAGCGGCGGACCTGGGCCTCGTGGGTGAGATAGGCGCTGTGCAGAAACTCCGCGGCGGCCCGGGAGTTGGGCTTGTCCCGCAGCACGCCGAATCCGGTGCCGCCGCTGGTGGAGGTGGCGTGGCCGCCCGCGGAGAACCGGGGTGGGGCCGCCATGCCCCATCTCCCTTTCTGTTCCGGCACGTTGGGCATCAGACCGTAGATCTTGAACCAGGTCGCCATGAGGACACCGATCACCTTGCCCTGCTTGAGCGCGGCCTGCATCGGGCCGCCGAAGTAGTCGGAGACAGGAGTGATGAAGCCGGCCCGCAGACCACGGCAGATGAACTCCAGGGCCTCCGCCGCCTCGGGCGAGTCCAGGGTGAGGTTCTGGTCCTTGTCGAAGAGGCCGCCGCCGCGCTGGTTGAACAGCATCTGGAAGGACTGCACGACCTGGTTGACGTCGGGGCCGGTGACGACCGCATTGAGCGCGACGTCGTGCTTGCGGTGGGCGCGTTCGCCGAACTTGGCGAACTCCTCCCAGGTGTCGGCCGCGACCGGCAGCCCGTACTTCTCGAAGAGGTCCCTGCGGTAGTAGTGCACGACCAGTGGGGTGTCGGAGTCCAGGCCGTAGAGCTTGCCGTCCTTGCTGAACGGGGCGGTGCGCGCGGGCAGCAGGTCCTCCTTCAGTCCCGGCACTTTCGCCACGTCCTCGCCGAAGTCGCGCAACAGCCGCTCGGCGATGTCACCGCGCAGCATCCGCGGAAAGGCGCTCATCTCGAAGCCGACCATGTCCGGCACACCACGCTCGGCGACCGCCTGGGCGAGCAGCTTGGTGACCAGATCGGGGGCGCCCGCCAACGTGGTGCTCAGGCGGTACGCGAAGTCGGTGAGCCGGTCGGCGGCCGGTATGGAACGAGTGAAGAACTTCTCGTAGTTCTGGTCGTGGGTCCACAGGGCGAGGGTGACGTCGCCGGACGTACGGGGCGTGGTGGCACCTTGCCCGCAGGCGGCGAGCGCGGCGGTGACACCGAGCCCGGCGGCACCTCGGAGCAGGGCGCGGCGGGAGGGTGGTCGGGGTGAGGGTGAGCGGGGCGTGGGTGGGCGGTAGAGGTGGAGGTGGCGGCTCGGGGTGAACACACGTGACTCCTCACGTGGTGCGGGTGGGGACGGGGGCGATGCGTGGGTGGTGGGTGTCGGGGGCGGCGGGGCCGTGTGCGGGCATGGCGGGGCGGACCGGGGGGGCATTCCGGTCTGTCGGTGGATGGGTGGACGGGTGTGCGCGGTTTACGTCGTCCGGGCTCGCGTCGCGGTGGACTCCCGTAGGACCAACTGGCTTGCCAGGTAAGGTGGTTCGGCCGGTCGAGGGGTGTCCTCGATCATGGCGGTCAGGACGTCGACGGCGCGGGTGGCGACGGTCGCGAAGTCCTGTCGGACGGTGGTGAGCGGCGGGGTGAGGTAGGCGGCCGCCGGGATGTCGTCGAAGCCGACGACACTGACGTCCTCGGGGACGCGGCGCCCGGCCTCGGTGAAGGCTCGCAGGGCGCCGAGTGCCATCTCGTCGTTGGCCACGAAGACGGCGGTGACGTCGGGGTCGCGGGCCAGTTGCCGGGCGGCGCGGTAGCCGGAGGCGGGGGTCCAGTCGCCCGCGGGGGCGAGCGGCGGCGCCGCGACGCCGGCCTCCGCCAGCGCCGCACGCCAACCTCGTTCGCGGTCACGGGCGCTGAACCAGTTGTCGGGGCCCGGTATGTGCCACACGGTGCGGTGGCCGAGGGCGAGGAGGTGTTCGGTGGCGCATCGGGCGTCGGCCACCCCGTCGGCGCAGACCACGGCGCCCGCGGCACCGGACAGCTCCACGGGTTCGCCCAGGCTGACCATCGGCACGTCGCAGCGGAACCGGAGCGGCGAGCCGTCGTCGACCGGCTCGGACAGCACGACGCCGTCGACGCCCTGGGTCAGCAACGAGGCGACGGCCGCGGCGAGACTCCTGTCCCGGCCGTCGCGGGTGCCGGCCAGCGCGAACGCGTAACCGGCCCGCTGCATGGCCCGTTCCAGCGCCATGAGGAGAGTCGTGGGCCCGTAGTGCGCGCTGCCGAGCGAGACCACGCCGATGCGGCGGTGTCTTCCCTTGAGCAGCGCGCGGGCCGTGTTGTTGGGGCGGAAGTCGAGGTCCCTGATGGCCCGGTGCACACGCTCGCGGATTTCGGCGCTCACGTACGGCTCACCGTTGACGACGCGGGACACCGTCTTCTGGGAGACGCCGGCGGCACGGGCCACGTCGGTCATGGTGGTCGGCATGCACCCTCCCGATCGTCCTCGGCCGTGTGAACGATGGCCTGACTACGTAGTCAGGCCATCGTTCACACGGCCGAAACGAGCGTCAAGACCTTGCGCACGATGTTCGGCGGGCCGCACAACTTGCCACCCCGGAGGGCATGTTGGACCGCCGGGCCGCGTTCGCCGCCCGGCGGTCTCCACGTCGCGTACTAGCGAACGGGAGTGGCGGCCGTCGCGCTCGCGAGCCAGCACCCGTTCTCGGCCTGTTCGGCGAGGCCGCTGTCGGCGAGCTTCTTGAGGTGGCGTGTCACCGTGCGGGGTGTCCAGCCGACCTCCTCACACAGTTGCTCAAGCGTGAGTCCGTGGGATGCCTCTTGGAGCCGCTCCAACGTCAGCAGGGTGTTCTTCGCCAGGACCGGGCTTGCCCCGGGGCCTGCCTCAGACCTCACCTCTGGGCTCGCCCCAGAGCTCACCTCAGAGCTCACCTCGGGGGCTACTTCTGGGCTTGCCTCAGAGCCCACCTCTGGAGTTGTCTCTGCGCCCGCCTCCGGGCTGGTTTCAGGTGTTGCCGGTGCCGGGACGCGCAGACGCCTGTAGCCGAGCCTGTCCAGCACGCGGTCCAGATCCGGGCCGCTCGCCTGCTGCGGCACCCGGCCCACCGCCGGCTCCGCGACGGCCGTCCGTCGAGTCACCGGCCGCGGGCTGCGGTTGACCGTGCGATGCTTGCGCCCCTTCTTCTTGGCCCTGTTACTCATCCGTCGCCTCCTCGAACACGTTGATCATGGTCACGTGTCTCAACGACGAACCCACCCCAAAGTCGCGCAATTGATCTATTTCACCGTTGAGCTCGGCTACATCCAGGCAGTGGCCCCGTCGGGACGGACGGGCACCCTGCGGTTCCAGGACACCCAGTCGTCGGCCACGAGCGCGTCCTCGTCGATCTCGATGCCCCAGCCGGGCCGCTCGGGGCGCAGCTCCAGGTGGCCGTCGACCGGGAGATACGGGTCGGGGCACCAGGAGATGTCGTCGACCTGGTAGCCCGTGCCGTATTCGAGGATGCCGAAGTTCGTGGTGGCCGCCGCGAAGTGCACGTTCGCCGCCGTGGCCAACGGACCCATGGGGTTGTGCGGTGACACGGGAACGTAGTGTGCCTCGGCGATCGCGGCGATCTTCACCATCTGCGTCATCCCGCCGACCACACAGATGTCGGGTTGCACGATGTCGGCGCCGCCTGCCGTGAGCAGCGCGAGGAACTCCTGTGTGGTGTAGAGCGACTCACCGGTGGCCAGCGGCACGCGCAGGTCCGAGCGGATCCGGCCCCACGCGGGAATGTACTCGGGACGGATCGGCTCCTCGAGGAACAGCGGCTGGTTGGGTGCGAGCGCGGCACCCAACTCGACTGCCTGGTGCGGCTCCCAGAGACAGGCGTGGGCGTCGAAGGCGAACTCCCATTCCTCGGGGTGGTGTTGCCGTACGTCGCCGAAGTAGTCGCCGAGTTCGCGGACGACGAGCCCGTACCGGGTGTTGTGCAGATTGCGACGGTACGGGCTCAGCTTGAATGCCGTGAAGCCGAACCGCTCGTGCAAGTCGGCTGTCCTGTCCCGCAGTTCGGTGACGTCCGGGGCGTTGTACAGCCCGGCGTAGACCCGCACCCGGTCCCGGACCGCGCCGCCGAGCAGCTGGTACACGGGCACGCCGAGCGCCTTGCCGGCGATGTCCCACAGGGCGTGGTCGATCGCGGCGACGGCGGCGGTACCCAGGGCCCCCTGCGGGAAGCGGGCGGACTGGTGCAGGAACTGGTTGACCGCGGTGGGCCGCAGCGGGTCCATGCCCTTGATCTGGTCGAAGAGGTGGTCAAGCAGCGGGAGGTAGGCGAGGTCGGGGCCGTGGTTGTACACCTCGGACCAGCCGGACACACCACTGTCGGTGGTGATCTTCACCAGGACGCGGGGCCGGTCGCCGACCCGCTGGCGGAAGGTCTCCAGGGATTCGATCTTCATGCCACGTACTCCTTGAACTCCTCGTCGAGGGCGGGCACGAGCTCCCGCCAGGGCCGGACGGACTCGGTCACCTCGGCCACCCGGGCACGGGACAGTGCGTGGCTCGGCGGGCGCACCTCGCGCCTGCACAGGCCGAGTTGGTGCATGGCTTCCTTCACCACGGACACGTTGTCGGCCGACTGGTTGCGGGCCCGCATCTCCTCGAAGGGGCGGATCCGGCGCCATAGGGCCGCCGCCTCGTCGTAGCACCCCGCTTGCAGGGACGCGAGCAGCTGAAGGGGCACGGCCGGTGCGACATTGGCCAGGCCCGAGGTGAACGCACGAGCACCGGCCTGCCAGTAGGCGGACGCATAGGACTCCGCGAGACCGGCGATCCAGAGCAGACCGTCCCCGGCCTGTTCGCGATGAGCGGCGAACACCACCGGGTCGGGCACCGAGTACTTGAGGCCGACGACATTGGGGGCGCGCTCGGCGAGGGCCGCGATGTGTGCGCCGGAGATCGCCGGGTTGCTGAGATAGGGCAGGACACCCAGCTCCGGTACGGAGTGAGCGATCGCCGCGTTGTACTCGACCCAGCCCTCCGGGGACATGTAGGGCAGCACCGGCTGGTGGATCATGATGGCGTGCGCGCCGGTGTCACGGGCGAAGCGGGCGTCCGCGCGAGCGGTGTGCACATCGAATCCGACCCCGGCGACGAGGGTCGTGGAGGCCGGGCACGCCGCGGCGACGGTGGTCAGGACCGCCCGCCGTTCGGCCGGGGTGAGGGCGTAGAACTCTCCGGTGTTCCCGTTCGGCGTCAGGACCGAGATGCCGCCTGCGACGAGACGGGCGGCCAGTGCGCCGGCGCGGTCGTGGTCGATCTCGCCGTCCTCACCGTAGGGCACCACCGGGATTGCGATGACGGTGCTCAACCGCTCGACGAGATCAGTGGTGTTCAGGATCGAGCTCACGAAGTGGCCCCCTTGGATGCGGAGTCGGAGTCGGGGTCCGGGTCGGAATCGGTGGCTGACGCAAGGGCGCTCACGGGTGTGACGGGCTTGATCCGGACCCAGAACAGGTAGATGGCCGCGCTGATCAGACAGCAGGCGGCGGAGCCGAGCAGCGGGCCGAGGTAGGAACCGTTGCCGAAGGTCAGGAAGAGTCCGATCACGATCGGGCTGGTGAGATTGCCGAGCTGGGAGCCGAAGTTCTGGAACCCGGCGACCGAGCCGACGGTCGCCGGCGAGGAGGCGACCTCCGCCGGCAGGCTCAGGATCGCGGCGCCTGCGAAGGAATGTGCCGCGTTGCTGACGGTCAGCACGGTCATGACCACGACGTTGCTCTCGATGAAGGGAGAGAACCCGATGCAGGCGCTGAGTGCGAGCCCGGAGACGATCGGTATCTTGCGTGCCAGGTTCGTGGACATCCCGGACGCCAGCATGCGGTCGGAGACGATGCCGCCGAGGACCGTGGAGCCGATGGCGATGAGGGGTGGGATGGCGCCGACCATCCCGAACTCGGCCTCGGAGAAGCCGCGGTCGTCGAGGAGGTAACTCGGGTACCAGGTGAGGAAGAACGCGCCGGCGAGCGAGCGGAAGACGTATCCCGTCATCAGCGCCCACACCTGGTTGTTGCGCAACAGCACGCGCCACGACGCCTGGTGGTCGACGTCCGCGTTCTGCGCGGCCACCATCTCGCCCTGGTCGGACTGGATGTGCGCCAACTCCGCGGCGGAGACGCGCGGATGCTTCTCGGGATCGCGGTAGACCATCTTCCAGCCGACGATCCACAGCAGACCGGCGACGCCGATCACGACGAAGGCCGTGCGCCAGCCGCTGAACGTGATCAGCGCGGTCACGATCGGGACCGAGAGAGCCGTTCCGATCTGCTGACCCATGTCGAACAGGCTCGACGCGAAGGCGCGCTCCCGGCGGGGGAACCACCGCGAGACCACCTTGACGTTCGCCGGCTGCACCGGGGCCTCGCCGATGCCCAGGCCGAGCCGGAACACGATGACCGATCCGACCCCCTGGGAGAACGCGGTCAGGGCGGTCCAGATCGACCACCAGCCGACCGCGATCGGGTAGATCACCCGGGGACCGAAGCGGTCGAGCAGCCAGCCGGACGGGAGTTGGAAGATCGCGTACGTCCAGAAGAAGGCGGAGAGCAGAACCCCCTGCACCGCCGAGCTGATGTGGAACTCTTTGGACATGAACGGCATCGCGACGCTGATGGCGGCGCGGTCGAGATAGGCGATGGTCAGCCCGAGGGCCGAGAATCCGACGATCGTCCAGCGCATACGGCTGCGCTCGCGAACGGGACCTGGCCCTGCTGGGGCGGACGTGCGCACGTTAGACTGGGGCATCGTTGCTCCTAGTGGGTAACGGCGACGCTCCTTGTGGAGCGTGGATCTCTGAGGTGCGGCCCGGGATCTTGGCGGTGAACGGGCCGCACCTCGTCTTCAGTTGTCCGGCTGTTCAGTGAGTGAGCGTCTCCTCCTGAAGGTGCCGGGCCACGAATCCCTCGATGTGACGCCGGACGAGCGTGGCAGCCTCGTCGCCCTTCCCTGACCGCACGCACTCGAGTACAGCCGCGTGCTCGCGGGACTCCTCCTGCCACGACGGTGACCGGGCCCAGGAGGACGCGGAGACGAGCGCCGTCTGATCGCGGAGCCCGTCGAGCGTGCGGAGCAGCAGCGGGTTGCCGCACCCGGCGTAGAGACCGCGGTGGAAGTCCCTGTTGGCGGTGGAGCGGGTCGAGGCGTCCTCGGCAAGCGCCGCGCGCTCCAACGCCTGTGCCGCGCCGGAGAAGTCACTGCCCGCGACGACGCTGCGCCGCACCGCTTCCGGCTCCAGGAGCAGGCGCATGTCGTAGACCGCCATCGCGTCCTGCTCGCTCAGCTCCCGCACCGTGGTGCCGGCGAACGGCCGGATGACGACGAGCCCCGAGCCCTCCAGCGCCTTCAACGCCTCACGCACGGGCGTCTTCGACACACCGAACTCCCCCGCCAGCACGTTCTCCACCAGCGCGGTTCCCGGCTTGAACTCCCCATTCAGGATCGCCGCCTTGATGGCCTCGAGTACGTGCGCGGTCCGCGACGGCAAGGTGGCCGGACTGAAAGCAGGCAAGGTCGAGCCCCCAAATGGAATCTCATATGTCATATACGACTGGACCGTAACTGCCGTAGCGACCAAGGGCAATGGGTCTGCCACCAGCTTCCCCAAATCCCCCTCGGCCCCCGTGACTCCATCGCCCACTGCTACCGCAGCTACGCGATCCGGCTGAGGTCCATGGTCCAGTTGGTGCGCCAGGTGGCTCCGCCGTCGTAGGAGAACGCCTGCTCCCACCGGGCCGCGTCGGGTGAGGAGTTGGTCCAGTCGAAGCGGACCTTCACGGCATGACCGCCCAGAACGTCGTCACAGTAGAAACGACCCAAGCCGTCGCTGAAGGCCCCCTCCATGGCCGGGTCGAGATGGCCGGGCCGGGTGCTGGAGGCCCACCAGATCCGCCAGATCTTGGCTTCCGGATCGAACTGGCGCAGCGTGAACCCCTCGAAGCTGTCGGTCCATATCCGATCGACATGCCCCAACCCACCCAGGATCGGCTCGATCGCCGACGTCGCATCGAACTCGACCCACTCCTCACACGCCAGGTCGGCGACGTCCACCAGCTTGCGGTTGCGCACCCGCCAGCGGCCGAAGAGAAAATCGAAGTCGGCGCGCCCGTCGACCGACACGTCAGAACCCATGCTCAGACCCCTTGCGGAACATCGCCCCCTGCGATCACACGCAGAAGACGCACGAACGAACAGAGACCCCGAGGCTACGTCCCGGCACTGACACTGCTCGCGCCCACAAGACCTGGCCCAGTCGTCACTGAATACGACTCACTCCAGAGCGCCCGGTCGCGGGTGATTCTTCGACCCATCGGTGGTGTCCGTGAAACGCGAGAGGGCCCCCGGTCGGTGCCGGGGGCCCTCTCGTGTGCCTCGGGGGCAGGTCAGTTACCCGAGGGCACCGACGCCTGTGCGGGCGGAGCCGTTGTCGGCTTCGGCTTCGGGTTCAGCAGGCGTTCGGCCAACTCGCCGAAGAGCAGGCCGAATCCGCCCCACATCACGATCTGCATGGCGAGCGCGGACAGCCGGAAGCGCCACAGCAGTGCCGCGGGGAAGTGGGCCGGCACCTCGTTGATCACGGGCAGGAACGCGTACGCGAGACCGATCACCACGGCGAAGCCGAGGACCGCCACGACGGTGGCGTACCAGGTGCCGATCCTCGGCGCGAGCCGCTTGCCGAGGATCGTCGCGGCGACGGCGAGGAGCACGCTGAGCACCATCATCAGGAAGTACAGGGTGGTGCGCTTGCCGATGGTGTCGCCGTTGCCGACGGCGGGCGGGTTGGCCGGGTATTTCAGGAACGGCACGACGTACACGGCGAGCAGGGCGCAGCCCGACAGGAGCAGCGCCGTGGCGCGCGGGCCGAAGCGGCCGACGCGCCCGAGGGCGAAGCAGTAGGCGAGTGCGGCGATGCCGCCGAACGAGACCCCGTAGACGAGGACTCCGGTGGCGAGGCCGGCCGTGGACTGCAGGCTCCGGGAGACGAGTTCGACCTCGTCGCCGTGGGAGTGCCCCGCGTGGGCCCCTTCGAAGCCGATGGCGCTGTCCACATTGGGCTCGCCGAGCCAGTAGGCGATCACCAGGGCGAGCACACCCGCTGCGAGGCCCGCGAGCATGCCGCGAACGAGCAGGTTGCGTACGGTTGTTGAGTTCATGAGCGCGTCGGATCCCTCTGGGTCAGTGGCAGGGGAAGCCGAGCAGGTGTCGGGCGTCGTGCACCCATTCATGAACCCCCGCACCGCTGAACACGGAGGTGGCGCCCTGTTCGGCGCCGACGAAGTAGAGCAGGACGAGCATCAGGATGCCGAAGAAGGCAGCCCAGGGGGCGATCACCTTCAGCGGCAGCTTGGCCGGAATGGCGGGGGTGGTGGCAGTCGGCTGGGCGACGTGTTGCGCCATCGCGCAAGGCCTCCTTCGGGAGTTCGCGTCCCATATCGGTGGTGCAAGGGACGACAGCCCGGGTCTGACTCACGGAGCGGCCCGAAGGCCCCCGCATACAGTGGCGCGACCGTGCCGGAATCTCACCGGCTTCCGTCGTGCTGTCGTCGATAACCCTGGGACCGTACCGCGTGTCGCGTGCATGGCCAAGATGGGGCGCGAACGACTCGCTCGCGTGGGTGCCGGTCGGCGAACAGGGACCTGCTGTTCCCAGCCGAAGGGACCTGTTGTTCCCAGCCGATACGACGGCGACGCGTTCAGGACAAGGTAAACAAGGTCACACTCGCGCCCCGCCCTGTTCAGCAGCCGACTGACCTAGCATCCGGGCATGACGGTCCTGCCTGACGACGGGCTCTCCCTGGCAGCCGAGTTTCCTGACGCGACCCTTGAGCAATGGCAGCACCTGGTGGCGGGTGTTCTGCGCAAGTCCGGCAAGGAAGTCTCGGACTCCGAGGCGGAGTACGCCCTGTCCACCGCGCTCGAGGACGGGCTGCGCGTCCCGCCCCTGTACACAGCCGACAGCAACGCGCCCGACCCCGGCCTGCCCGGCTTCGCGCCGTTCGTACGCGGCGGGCGCGCCGAGGGCAACGCGGCCGGCGGCTGGGACGTACGGCAGCGGCACACGGTCGCCGACTCCGGTGCGGTCCTGGCCGATCTGGAGAACGGCGTCACGTCACTGTGGCTGGCCGTGGGCGAATCGGCCCGCTTCCCCGTCTCCGCGCTCGCGTCCGCGCTCGACGGTGTCCACCTCGATCTGGCGCCCGTCGTACTCGACGCGGGAGCGGAGTACGACGCCGCCGCGCGGGATCTGCTGCGGCTCTACGACACATGTGGCATCGCCCACGACGCCGCCCGGGGCAACCTCGGCGCCGACCCGCTGGGGCACGAGGCGCGTACGGGCGAGTCCGGTGACGCGGCGCCCGCCGTCGCGCTGGCCCGGCTGTGCACCGACGAGTACCCGGGCCTGCGGGCGCTGACCGTGGACGCGCTGCCGTACCACGAGGCCGGTGGGTCGGCCGCCCAGGAGCTCGGCGCGTCCCTCGCGACCGGCGTCGCCTACCTGCGGGCTCTGACGGACGCCGGACTGAGCGTCCAACAGGCCCTGGGGCAGCTGGAGTTCCGGTACGCGGCGAGTGCCGACCAGTTCCTGACCATCGCCAAGTTCCGTGCCGCGCGCCGCCTGTGGGCGCGGGTCGCGGAGGCCTGCGGGGCGACCGCCTCGGGTGCGCAGCTCCAGCACGCGGTGACGTCACCGGTGATGATGAGCCGGCGCGACCCGTGGGTGAACATGCTGCGGACCACCGTCGCGTCGCTGGCGGCCGGGGCGGGCGGGGCCGACTCCGTGACCGTGCTGCCGTTCGATCACGCGCTGGGTCTGCCGGACGCTTTCGCCCGCCGTATCGCCCGCAACACCTCCACCATCCTCATCGAGGAGTCCCACCTCGCGCGGGTCGTCGACCCCGCGGGCGGCTCCTGGTATGTGGAGCGCCTGACCGACGAACTCGCCCATGCGGGCTGGGAGTTCTTCCAGGAGATCGAGAAGGCCGGCGGGCAGGCAGCGGCGCTGCGCTCGGGCCTGGTCCGCGAGCGGCTGGCCGCGACCTGGGAGGCGCGGAGCAAGAAGCTGGCCACGCGCCGCGAACCGGTCACCGGGGTCAGCGAGTTCCCGAGCCTCGCCGAGAAGACCGTCGTGCGTGAGCCGGCCCCGGCCCCGCCGTCCGGCGGCCTGCCGCGCGTACGCCGCGACGAGGCGTTCGAGGCGCTGCGGGCCCGTTCCGACGCGCATCTCGCCGCGACCGGCGCCCGCCCCCGCGTCTACCTGGCCGCGCTCGGCCCGGCCGCCGCACACACCGCCCGCGTCGGCTTCGCCGCCAACCTCTTCCAGGCGGGCGGCATCGAACCGGTCACGGACGGCACGTTCGAGGAGAGCGGGGCGCTGGAGGCGTGCCTGTGCTCCAGCGACACCGTGTACGAGGAGGAGGCCGAGGCCACCGCGCGGGCCCTGCGCGGGGCGGGCGCCGGCCAGGTGTTCCTCGCGGGCCGCCCGGGAACGTACGCGGGGGTCGACACCTACGTCTTCGCCGGCTGTGACGCCGTGGCCGTGCTCACCGCCACGCTCGACCGCATGGGAGTGTCCTGATGACCGGCCCGAACATCCCCGACTTCTCGGCGATCGACCTGGGAACCCCGGCCCCGGGCGCCGGGAGCGCCGACGAGTGGCGTACGGCGCTGAAGAAGGGGGCAGGCGGCGACGACCTACTGTGGGAGACGCCCGAGGGCATCACTGTCCAACCCCTTTACACGGGGCAGGACTTGGAGGGCCTGGACTTCCTGGGCACGTACCCGGGCATCGCGCCGTATCTGCGCGGCCCGTACCCGACGATGTACGTGAACCAGCCGTGGACGATCCGCCAGTACGCGGGCTTCTCCACCGCCGAGGAGTCGAACGCCTTCTACCGGCGCAACCTCGCGGCCGGGCAGAAGGGCCTGTCCGTCGCGTTCGACCTGCCCACGCACCGCGGCTACGACAGCGACCACCCGCGCGTCACGGGTGACGTCGGCATGGCGGGCGTCGCCATCGACTCGATCTACGACATGCGTCAGCTCTTCGAGGGCATCCCCCTCGACAAGATGACCGTCTCGATGACGATGAACGGCGCCGTGCTGCCGGTGCTCGCGCTGTACATCGTGGCCGCCGAGGAGCAGGGCGTGCCGCCGGAGAAGCTGGCCGGGACCATTCAGAACGACATCCTCAAGGAGTTCATGGTCCGCAACACCTACATCTATCCGCCGAAGCCGTCGATGCGGATCATCTCCGACATCTTCGCGTACACCTCGCAGCGGATGCCGCGCTACAACTCGATCTCCATCTCCGGCTACCACATCCAAGAGGCGGGCGCGACGGCCGACTTGGAGCTGGCGTACACGCTCGCCGACGGCGTGGAGTACATCCGGGCGGGTCGGGAGGCGGGGCTCGACGTGGACGCGTTCGCACCGCGTCTGTCGTTCTTCTGGGCGATCGGGATGAACTTCTTCATGGAGGTCGCCAAGCTGCGCGCGGCGCGCCTGCTGTGGGCGAAGCTGGTCAAGCAGTTCGACCCGAAGAACGCCAAGTCCCTTTCCCTGCGCACCCATTCGCAGACGTCGGGCTGGTCGCTGACCGCGCAGGACGTGTTCAACAACGTGACGCGTACGTGTGTGGAGGCGATGGCGGCGACGCAGGGGCACACCCAGTCGCTGCACACCAACGCCCTCGACGAGGCGCTCGCGCTGCCCACCGACTTCTCGGCCCGCATCGCCCGCAATACGCAGCTGCTGATCCAGCAGGAGTCGGGGACGACCCGGTCGATCGACCCGTGGGGCGGCAGCGCGTACGTCGAGAAGCTGACGTACGACCTGGCGCGGCGGGCCTGGCAGCACATCCAGGAGGTCGAGGCCGCCGGCGGGATGGCGCAGGCCATCGACGCCGGAATCCCGAAGCTGCGCGTGGAGGAGGCGGCGGCCCGCACCCAGGCGCGCATCGACTCCGGGCGGCAGCCGGTGATCGGGGTGAACAAGTACCGGGTGGACACCGACGAGGAGATCGAGGTCCTCAAGGTCGACAACTCCTCGGTGCGCGCGCAGCAGATCGAGAAGCTGCGGCGGCTGCGCGCGGAGCGCGACGAGACGGCCTGCCAGGACGCGCTCGCGGCGCTGACCCGCGCGGCCGGCGGCGAGGGCAACCTCCTCGAACTCGCGGTGGACGCGGCGCGTGCGAAGGCGACGGTCGGCGAGATCTCCGACGCTCTGGAGAAGGTCTACGGGCGGCATGCCGGTCAGATCCGTACGATCTCCGGGGTGTACCGCAACGAAGCAGGCGAGTCCCCGAACGTGGACCGCACCCGGGGCCGGGTGGACGAGTTCGCCGAGGCGGAGGGGCGCCGGCCGCGCATCCTCGTCGCCAAGATGGGCCAGGACGGCCACGACCGGGGCCAGAAGGTGATCGCGACCGCCTTCGCCGACCTCGGCTTCGACGTGGACGTCGGCCCGCTGTTCTCGACCCCGGGAGAGGTCGCGCGCCAGGCCGTCGAGGCGGACGTGCACATCGTCGGGGTGTCGTCGCTCGCCGCCGGTCACCTCACCCTCGTACCGGCGCTGCGCGAGGCACTCGCCGAGGAGGGCCGCGAGGACATCATGGTCGTCGTGGGCGGCGTCATCCCGCCGGCCGACGTGCCCACGCTCCTGGAGATGGGCGCGGCCGCGGTGTTCCCGCCCGGCACGGTCATCCCGGACGCGGCGTACGACCTGGTGGCACGGCTCGCGGGCGAGCTCGGGCACGACGACCTGTGAGCCGGTGACACGGAGGATGGCCATCGATCTCGACACGTACGTCAAGGGTGTCCTCGACGGGAAGCGGGCGGTCGTCGCCCGCGCGATCACCCTCGTCGAGTCCACCCGCCCCCAACACCGGGCGCTGGCGCAGCAGTTGCTCACCCAGCTGCTGCCGCACAGCGGCCGGTCCCGGCGCATCGGGATCAGCGGGGTGCCGGGCGTCGGCAAGTCGACGTTCATCGACGCGTTCGGCACCATGCTGACCGGCCTCGGGCACAAGGTGGCGGTGCTCGCCGTCGACCCGTCGTCCAGCCGGACGGGCGGTTCGATCCTCGGCGACAAGACGCGCATGGAGCGCCTCGCCGTCGACCCGGCGGCGTTCGTGCGCCCCTCCCCCACGGCGGGCACGCTAGGCGGTGTCGCGAAGGCGACGCGCGAGTCGATCGTCGTCATGGAGGCGGCGGGCCACGACGTGGTGCTCGTAGAGACCGTCGGCGTGGGCCAGTCGGAGACGGCCGTCGCCAACATGGTCGACACGTTCCTGCTCCTCACCCTGGCCCGCACCGGCGACCAGCTCCAGGGCATCAAGAAGGGCGTCCTGGAACTCGCCGACGTGATCAGCGTGAACAAGGCCGACGGCCCGCACGCGCGCGATGCGCAGGCCGCCGCGCGTGAACTGGCGGGCGCACTGCGGCTGATGCACGGCAAGGACGCGTTCTGGACGCCGCCGGTGCTCAGCTGCAGCGCCCGGGAGTCGAGCGGCCTCGACACGGTCTGGGACCGCCTGGAACAGCACCGCACCCTCCTCGACTCGTCGGGCCGCCTCGCCGAGCGGCGCCGCGACCAACAGGTCGACTGGACCTGGACGATGGTCCGCGACGACCTGCTGGGCCGCCTGCACGCCGACCCGGAGGTCCGCTCCCTGGCACCCGGGTTGGAGCAGCAGGTCCGCGAGGGCGCGCTCACCGCCACGCTGGCCGCGGAACGCATCCTGGACGCGTTCCGCAACGGGTGATGCGACGAGTGATGCATCGAATGACGCACAGAGTGAGTACGCGCCCGCTGCGCCTCCAAGGGAGTTCAAGGTGACCCGCCGCATCCTCTTCGTCTCGCCCGCCATGAACCCGTCCCTGCGCCGGGCCCGCTTCGACGACAACGGTCCGCTCGACGACTCCGGCCGGAACGCCGCGCGGGCAGCGGCCGGATCGCTGCCGCCCGCCGACTCCGTCGTGAGGTCCCCGAGCGCCCGATGCGAGGAGACCGCGCACGAGCTCGGGCTCGGCCCGGCGTCCTCGCCACCGGATGTGGCGGGCATGGCGATGGGGCCGTGGCGGGGCAGGACGTTGGAGGAGGTGGGCGCGGCCGAACCGGAGGCGCTGGCCCGCTGGCTCAGCGATCCGCACTTCGCGCCGGACGGCGGGGAGCCGGTGGCGTCCGTCTGCGCCCGCGTCGGGCGCTGGCTCGACGCGACGGCGGCGGACGAACACGGAAGCGGACGGGTGATCGCGATCGTGGAACCGGAGGTGGTGCGCGCCGCCGTGGTCCATGCGATGGGGGCGCCGCACACCACCTTCTGGCGCCTCGACGTACCACCACTGACCCTCACCGAACTCAGCGGCCGGTCGGGACGCTGGAACGTACGGCTGGGACGCCCACTCGGTCCGCACTGACCCCACGGTCAGCCGTGCAGCGACCGGTACGCCGCGAGCGCCCCCGGATGCAGGGCGACGCCTCCCGTACCGATCAGGCTGCGGACGTCGAGGAACTGGGTGCCCACCGCGTTGCCGGGGACGAGGTGTGTGGCGCGCCGGACCAGCAGGCGGGTGAGCGCGTCGGCCACGTCACGGTCGAGGTCGGGGCGGCACACCAGGAGGTTGGACACACCGATGGTGGCGACCCCGGCCGCAGCCCGGTACGCGTCCTGCGGCAGCGCCACCTGTTCAAGGCCCGAAGCCGCCCGCGCGTCCCGGCCGCCGAGCCGGGGCAGCAGCTCGGCCAGCGGCAGGAAACGCAGGCCTGGCCGCTCGTCGAGGTCCTTGAGCGCGGGCAGGGGGACGCCGCCCGCCACGAGCAGCCCGTCCACGGAACCGGCCGCCATGGCGCTCGCCGCGTCGTTCAACGGCAGATGACGTACGCGCACGTCCGTCCTGGGGGACAGCCCCGCGGCGTGCAGCAGCCGTTCCCCGAACACGGCCGCCCCCGAGCCCGGGGCGCCCAGCGAGACGACGTGTCCGCGCAGGTCGGCCACGGTCCGCACGTCCGCGTCGGCGCGCACGGCGAACTGGAGGTACGTCTCGTAGACCCGGCCGATCGCGCGCAGCGGCACGGGCCGTGGGAACACGTCGGTGCCCGCGGCGTCCCGTGCGGTGGCGGTGAGGACGAGGGCGAGATCGGCGCGGCCGTCGCGCAGCCGCTCGATGTTGTCGACGCTGCCCGCGGTGGTGCGGACGCGGCATTGCAAGCCGGGGTGTGCCGCCGTGAGTTCATCGGCCAGGAGGTGCCCGAAGGCCTCGTAGAAGGCGGTCGGTTCCCCGGTCGCCAGGTGCAGCACCCCGCTGGGACCGCGGCCGATTCCGGAGACGTCGCCGGCGAGCGCGCCGCCGAGGGCGACGGCGCCCGCGGTGCCGAGCGCGGCGCGCAGGACCGTACGCCGATTCATCAGGACCGTAGGTCGATTCATGGGGACACCTCTTGACCGGGCTCGGCGGCCTCTTCGGCGGCCCGTGGCACGACCGCTCGCGCGCGCAGTCCGCGAGGGCTCGCCGGGCCGAGTTCCAGGCGTCCGCCGCGCCCCGCGAGGAGCTGTTCCGCGATGGCGAGGCCGAGGCCCGTGCCCGTCGTGCCGGACTGCTTGCCCGAACGCCAGAACCGTTCCGTGGCGCGGGTGAGTTCCTCGACGTCCAGGCCGGGGCCGTCGTCCGTCACCGTGAGGACCGCGTGCGGCCCCTCGACGGTGCAGCGCAGCGTGATCTCGGCGTCCTCGCCCGCGTATTTGATGGCGTTGTCGAGGAGGATGTCGGTGATCTGGGCGAGCTCGTGTTCCGTGCAGGCGACGAGGACGGGGGCGGCGGGATGCGTGGTGAGGTGTGTGCCGGAGCGGCGGGCGACGGGTTCCCACAGCCGGTGCTGTTCGGCCGCGACCGCCGCCGCGTCGCAGGGTGCGTACGGCCCGTCACTCACGGTCAGTTCACCGGCCCGGTGTTCCGCCGTGGCGAGTGCCAGCATGTCGTCGAGCAGTGTCTCCAGGCGGTCGAGTTCGGTGGTGACTCCGGCGTACGTGCGGTCCGCCGCGGCGGGCAGGTGGGTGTGCAGGGCGTCCACGCGGAGCCTGAGCGCGGCCATGGGGTTGCGCATCTGGTGGGAGGTGTCGGCGACCAGCCGGCGCTGTTGTTCCAGGGCGGAGGTGACGGTGCTCGCCATCCGGTTGAATCCGGTGGCCAGTTGGCGCAGTTCGGGCGGCCCGGACGCGTGGGTGTGTTCCGGGGGCAGTCCCGCGGCGAGCTGGCCGACGGCGCGGTCGAGGCGGCGCAGCGGTCTGACCACCCAGCGGGTCACCGCGCGGGCGAGGGCCGCGCAGGCAAGGGCGACCACGGCTGCCGCGGCGAGGACGACGGCCCAGCGCCAGGCGATGTCACCGGCAGCGGCCCGTACGGAGGCCCGCAGGACGACGGCGCCGGACACCTGGGTGCCGGTGCCCGCGGGCTCGGCGAACATCCGGTGCCCTCCCGACCAGGGCGTCAGCGAGGCCGTGCGATGCGCGGTCTGGTTGCGCAGGGCCGCGTCGATGAGGCGTGCCACGGCCGGGTCGGCGGCCCGCATCCCGCCGGTCTCCACCACGGGCTTGTGGCGGGCGTCGGTGACCACGAGCGCCTCCCCGTACAGCCGGGTGTAGCGCCGCGCCTCGGCGACCACCGCGGCGGTGTCCCCGGTGGTCGCCGCCTGGTCCGTCAGCGAGGCGAAACGGTCGAGGTCGGAACTGCGGGCGAGCACCAGCTGCTGTGTGCGGTCGGATGCGGTGGACACCAGCAGCGGCACGGCGAACGCGGCCACGGCGAGCACCACGAACGCGAGGAGTGCCGCCTGGACCCGGTTGCGCACGTGCCCGCTCCCTCAGTCCGTGGGGCCGGACGCGGCGTTGTCACCGAAGTCCGTGGGGCCGGAGGCGGCGTTGTCACCGAAGTCCGTGGTGCCGGACGTGGCGTCGTCGCCGAAGCGGTAGCCGAAGCCGCGGATCGTCGTGAGCAGCTCGGGGCGGGACAGCTTGGCCCGCAGCTGGGTGAGGTGCACGTCGAGCGAGCGGGACACACCATGGTGGGCGTCGCCCCACACCTCGTCGAGGACCTGCTCGCGGCTCACGGCTGTTCCGGCACGCGCGGCGAGCACGGCGAGGATGTCGAACTCCTTGGTGGTCAGCTCCACGTCCGCCCCTCCTGCCCGGACCCGCCGCGCGTCGAGATCGACCTCGACGTCACCGGCCCGGATCCGGCTCGCCGCCGGGGCGCTCTTCGCGGCACTGCGCCGGGTGACGGCCTCGATCCGGGCGAGCAATTCCGCGAGCCGTACCGGCTTCACCAGGTAGTCGTCCGCGCCGAGCCGCAGCCCGCGCACCACCGAACGCTCGTCGCCGCGCGCGGTCAGCACCACCACCGGCATGTCACTCACCGCACGCAGGGAACGCAGTACGTCGAGGCCGTCGATGTCGGGCAGGCCCAGGTCGAGGAGGAGCAGATCGGAGCTGCGGTGGTACGTCAGGACGTCCCTGCCGTGCGTGACCCGCCGGGTGACATGGCCGTGGTCATACAGCACCTCGAGGAGCGCCGCGGCCACTCCGTCGTCGTCCTCCGCAAGCAGTATCTGCACTGTCTCCCGCCTCCCATCAGCGGTGTCTGTGCGGATACCGCCCACGTCCGAATGTAGACCACGTACCTGAGCACACTCCGTGGCCGGTGTGCCGGAGCGGGTCGGCAGGCCCGGAATGTTAAGGGACGGTTAGGTCCGTGTGCGGGGCCGTCGCGGTGCCGCGCGGTCCGGAGTCAGGCTGCTGCCGTCGAAGACGACAGAGTCGGCCCCTAAGGACACAGCACATGATCATCGACTGCCACGGCCACTACACGACCGCACCGTCGGCGCTCGAATCCTGGCGCAAGCGGCAGATCGCCTCACTCACCGACGGCACGCCCTCCCCTGCGCGGGCAGAGCTGCGGATCAGCGACGACGAGCTGCGCGAGAGCATCGAACCGAACCAGCTGCGTCTCATGGACGAACGCGGCATCGACCTGACGGTCTTCTCGCCGCGCGCCTCGTTCATGGCACACCACATCGGTGACTTCGACACCTCGGCGGCCTGGGCGTCGATCTGCAACGACCTGTGCCACCGCGTCGCACAGCTCTACCCCGAGCGCTTCGCCCCCGCCGCGATGCTCCCCCAGTCCCCCGGCGTCGACCCGGCCACCTGCATCCCCGAACTCACCCGCTGCGTCGAGGAATTGGGCGCGGTCGCGCTCAACCTCAACCCCGATCCGTCCGGCGGCCACTGGACCGCGCCACCGCTCACCGACCGCTCGTGGTACCCCGTCTACGAGAAGATGGTCGAGTACGACATCCCGGCGATGGTCCATGTCAGTACGAGCGTCAACCCGGCCTTCCACACCACGGGCGCCCACTACCTCAACGCCGACACCACCGCGTTTATGCAGCTCGTGCAGGGCGATCTGTTCGCCGACTTCCCGACCCTGCGCCTGGTCATCCCGCACGGCGGCGGCGCCGTCCCGTACCACTGGGGCCGGTTCCGCGGACTGGCGATGGCACTCGGCAAGCCGCCGCTGGAGGAGCACGTCCTCGGCAACGTCTTCTTCGACACCTGCGTCTACCACCAGCCGGGCTCGGACCTCCTCTTCGACGTCATGCCGTCGCGGAACATCCTCTTCGCCTCCGAGATGATCGGCGCCGTCCGCGACATCGACCCGTGCACAGGACACCACTTCGACGACACACGTCGGTACACCGAGGCGGCCGGGCTGCCCACGGACGACCTCGCGGCGATCCAGGAGCACAACGCCCGTGCCGTGTATCCCCGGCTCGACGCGCTGCTGAAGCGCCAGGGCCGCTGAGGCGCGGGATCCACTGAGGCGCCGGACCCACTGAGGCGCCCACGACACGTCACCCGACACCCCCACCTCGTACGGAGAGCAGAGCAGTGCACACCCTTGCCCCCAAGACCCCCGGATGGCTCGACTGGTACGAGGGACCGTCCGAGCCGACGTTCCGGCTGCCGGCCGGAGCCGTCGACACCCACTGTCATGTCTTCGGCCCGCAGGCCGAGTTCCCCTTCGCGCCGCAGCGCAAGTACACGCCCTGCGACGGCGGCAAGGACCAACTGTTCGCGCTCCGGGACCACTTGGGCCTCGCCCGCAATGTGATCGTGCAGGCCACCTGCCACGGCGCGGACAACTCCGCCATGGTCGACGCCGTCCGTTCCGCGGGCGGCAGGGCGCGGGGCATCGCCACCGTCCGCCCGGACATCAGCGACGCCGAGCTGCGCGAGCTCGACGCCGCGGGCGTGCGCGGGGTCCGCTTCAACTTCGTACGACGCCTGGTGGACACCTCGCCCAAGGACGCGCTGCACACCATCGCCCGGAAGATCGCACCGCTCGGCTGGCACATCGTCCTGTACTTCGAGAGCGCCGATCTGCCCGAACTGGAGGCGTTCTTCGCCTCGTTGCCCGCTCCGCTGGTCATCGACCACATGGGGCGACCGGACGTGAGCCGGCCCGTGGACGGCCCCGAGTTCACCCGCTTCCTGCGCTTCGTCGAGCACAACGACGTCTGGGTGAAGGTGACGTGCCCCGAGCGCCTCAGCGTCACCGGGCCCGCCGCCCTCGACGGCGAACAGCACGCCTACACCGACGTCGTCCCCTTCGGCCGCCGCGTCGTCGAGACCTTCCCCGACCGGGTGCTGTGGGGCACCGACTGGCCCCACCCCAACCTCACCGACCACATGCCCGACGACGGCCTCTTGGTCGACCACGTACGGCACATCGCCGTCACCGAGGAGCAGCGGCACAAGCTCCTCGTCGCCAACCCGATGCGCCTGTACTGGCCCGGCGAGGACGTCTGAACCCGAAGCCCCCCTCCACCCCCTCCCCCAGGCCCACCTGACAAAGGCGTCACATGTCCCCATCCACCTACGCCCACCGGCCCAGCCACTCCAACGCGCTGAACAGGCTCAACCGGCTCCCCATATCCCGCTTCCACAAGCTCACCCTGCTCGCCGTCGCCTTCGCGTACTTCTTCGAGTTCGCGGACATCAACAGCTTCGCCACCACGGCACCGAAACTCGTCGACCTGTGGGGTATCTCGGTCGACCAGGTCGCTTACGTGACCTCGCTGTCCTTCGTCGGCATGTTCATCGGCTCGATCGTCGGCGGCGCCATCGCCGACCGGTGGGGGCGCAAGCGGGCGCTGCTGCAGACGACGCTCTTCTTCGCCGTCTTCTCGTTCGCCTCGGTGTTCTCCTGGGACCTGGTGTCCCTCGGTGTCTTCCGCGTGCTGACCTCGGCGGGCCTGTCCGCGATGACCGTCGTGGCCGTCGTCTACGTCAGCGAGATGTATCCGGCCGCGGTCCGCGGAAAGTACCAGGCGTACGCCATCGTCATCGGCATCTGCGGCACCCCGGTCACCAACCTCATCGCCAGCCTCGTCGTCCCGCTCAGCGACTGGTCATGGCGGCTGGTCTACCTGTGGGGTTCGCTGGGCATCCTGCTCGTCCTGTTCACCCGGCACCTCAAGGAGTCGCCGCGCTGGCACGAGAGCCGGGGCGACCACGCCGCGGCCGACGCGGTGCTCCGGGAGATCGAGGCGCACGTCGCCGCGGAGAAGGGCCCGCTCCCCGAGCCCGCGCCGCCGGTCGACGAAGTCCCTGCGCAGAAAGCCCCGTTGAGGCTGCTTCTGCAGAAGAAGTACCTGCTTCCGACGCTTCTCCTCACGGTCCTGTGGGTGACGCAGACCATCGGCTTCTTCGGCTATTCGAGCTGGGCGCCGACCCTGCTGGCCAAGGAGGGCCTCAGCGTCGAGAAGTCCGTCTTCTACGTGGCACTCACCACGGTCGGCGCACCGCTCGGCTCGTACCTGGCATCGCTGGTCACGGACCGCTTCGAGCGCAAGTGGTCGCTGACGGTGTTCGGCACGGTCATCGCGATCTGCGGACTGCTGTACGGGCTCACGTTCAGCCCGGTCTTCATCGTCGTGTTCGGCTTCCTGGTGAACTTCTTCGAGCGCGGCTACACCGCCCTGGCGTACGCCTACTCCCCCGAACTCTTCGACACCCGCGGCCGCTCCCTGGGCACGAGCGTCTCCTACGGCCTCGGCCGCCTGTCGAACGCCGCGGGTCCGCTGATCGTCGCGTCCCTGTACACCAACCACGGCTACCGCACGGTCTTCTATTTCATCGCCGGTACGTGGATGGTCGGCGCCGTCGTCCTGGCACTCTTCGGTCCCCGCACACGCCGGGCCCGGCTCGCCGCGACCAAGGCACCTGCGGAGGTTGCCGACGTGGGGGCGCCGGGCCGCGCCGACTGATTCGGGAGCAGTACGACACGACGTACATCCCCCGACGGGCTGCGGCCACGTATCCGTCACACGTCCTGGTTCACCTGCGTGAGGTGAGTGTCCATCGCGACGCACATCTCCCCCAGCAACTCCCCGAACTGCTCCAGGAGTTCCGGCGGGTAGCGGCCGATGATGGTGTCCATGGGCGCCGCCAAGGGGCGGAAGAATTCGTCGGCGCGCTCCTGGATGTGCTGGCTGCTGCGCAGGGTGACCACGCGGCGGTCGCTGTGTTCGCGGCTGCGGACGATGTGTCCGGCGTCCTCGAGGCGGTTGAGGAGGGAGGTCGTCGCCCCGGACGACAGCAGGATGCGTTTGCTCAGGCGGGCCGGGGAGATCGGGGCGCCGCGCTCCTCGGCCGCGATGATCTCCAAGAGCGCGGCCGCGTCCGTGGAGTACAGGCCGAGATGCGCGGCGAAGCTGCGGCTGAGTTCCGCGTAGTGGCCGCCATAGACCCTCAGGGCTTCCACCAGCAGCTCGCGCCGCTCCGCCACCTCATCGAGCGCCGACTCCTCCATCACGAACGGGCCGTCCTTCCCCTGCGTCTGCGTCACCATCGCCGGACCTGCACTCGCAGATCACCTTTGACAATCTACCCACACCTTAATACCTTCATCGTGGAGAGACTTCGCCATGGAGGTATTGGGATGCGGGGCTCGACAGCCACCAGGCGGTGGCTCGGACTGATCGCCATCGCCCTGGGCGTGGCGTTGATCGTCGTGGACACGACGATCGTCAACGTGATCACGCCCTCGGTCGTCGAGGACCTGGGCGTCAACTCCTCGCAGGCGCAGTGGATCCAGGAGTCGTACGCGATCGTCTTCGCCGCGCTGCTGCTGCTCACCGGCCGACTGTCCGACATGCTCGGCGCCCGCCAGGTCTTCACCTGGAGTGTCGTGGTCTTCGGCGCCACCAGCGTGCTCGCCGGTCTTGCGCCGAACGGCGGCCTGCTGATCCTGGCCCGCTTCCTGCAGGGCGCGGGTGCGGCGATGATCCTGCCGACCTCGCTGGCGTTGCTGAAGGCCAACTTCACCGGAAAGGCCCGCGGTCAGGCCTTCGCGGTCTGGGGCTCGACCATCGGCGCGGCCGCCGCACTCGGTCCGCTGCTCGGCGGCTGGCTGTCCGAGCACGTCTCGTGGCGCTGGGCGTTCGGTATCAACGTGCCGTTGTCCGTGCTCGTCGCGTTCGGTGTGGTGCGCTACATGGCTCGCTCGCCCCGGGCCAAGGGGCGTATCGACGCGCCCGGCGCCGTGCTGTCCGTCGTCGGGCTCGGGCTGCTCGCCTTCGGGCTCGTCGAGGGCCGCGTCTACGGCTGGGTCGCCACCGTCCACCCGCTCGACGTTCTCGGCTTCACCTGGGGCAGCGGGCCCTCGCCCGTTCTGGTCGCACTGGCCCTCGCCGCCCTCACGCTGGTCCTGTTCGTGCGCCGCCAGTCGAAACTGGCCCGCGGCGACGACGCCTCCATGGCGATGATGGACGTACGACTCTTCTCCATCGCCTCGTTCCGGGGCGGCAACATCGCCACCCTGATCATCGGCGTCGGGGAGTTCGGCATCGTCGCGGTGCTCCCGCTGTGGCTGCAGTTCACCCTCGGCTACAGCGCGCTGCAGGCCGGGCTCGCCCTGGTGCCGGTGGCCCTCGGAAGCTTCGTCGCCAGCGGGGCCAGTTTCGGGATGGCCGCCAAGGTCTCTCCGCTGATCCAGCTGCGCATCGGCCTCGCACTCGAAGTCGTCGGCCTGGCCGGCGTCGCCCTGGTGGCCGCCCCGAACACCTCCTGGTGGGCCATCTCGGCGATGCTCTTCCTCTACGGCATCGGCGTCGGCTTCGCCACGGCCCAGGTCACCAACGTCGTACTCGCCGACATCCCCGACGACAGCAGCGGTCAGGGCTCCGGCATCCAGAGCGCGTTCCGTCAGCTCGGCTCCGCCCTCGGCATCGCCGCGCTCACCACGGTGTTCTTCACGACACTCAGTTCCACGCTGCACGACAGCCTGGTCTCTTCCGGCCTGCCCGGGGCCGCCGACAAGTTCAGCCACGCCGTCACCGACAGCGCGGGAGCCGCGATCGGCCCGCTGGCCGGGAATCCGCAGACGGCCTCGGTCGCCGACGCGGCCCGCTCGGCGATGTCCGACGGTGTCGCCATCGGCGGCCGCATCGCGGCAGGGTTCGTCGTTCTGGGCCTGCTCGCCTCGCTGCTCATCCCCGCCATGCCGCCACAGGCGCCGGACGGGACCGAGACGGCCGACGCCGACACGGAACCGGCCCTGCCGTGACAGGCAGCGATGCAGGGCGAGGCATTCGTCTCGCCCACCCGACCCCCGGCATGCCCTCAACCAGAAGGGGCACTCGTCGGGTTGGAACAGCCGCCACCGGTCATGGCGATCGATGGCGGCCGTCGAGCGCGAGGACGGACAGCTCCCCCACCGTCTCCTCGCGCGGGTGCCCTCTGCGACAGCGGGGAGCGGGAGTACCCCGCTCGTATTCGCGCAGACGGGCGGGGTTGCTGGGTCCGCGCCGAATTGGTTTGGCGCGGCTCCAGCGGGCCCGGACGGACCGGCGTCGACATGGGAGGCAGAGCCGCATCGCCGCCCGCGCGGCTCCGGCCATCCATCCGCTCCCCCGGGGTTACGCACGAGTAAGTCCGTGCCAGAATAGGACCGGAGCCCCGCGATGCATCCCCCGTCGTCGCGGGGCTCCCACCTGCGTACGCCTCTACGGCTGCAGTGGGGGTGGCGTGAACGCCGCGCCTTTGGGGCTCAGCCCCTGGTTCCCCGAAGAGGCGACAGCTTCGTCGAATTCCTTGCGGCTGATCATGCCGAGGGTCAGCTTGCGGCGGAGTTCGTCCAGGGTGTTGTTGACGCTCTGGCGTCTGGCCGCTTCGGCGCTGCGGCGCCCCTCGGCTCCGGCCCGACGACGTGACTCACGCTTGCGTTGAGCAAGCTTTTCATCTGCGTGCCGAGCCAACATCGCGGCGCCGGTCATGAAAAAGTTCGCCATTTCGCGAGGCCCCCGTCTTCGGCGTCCTGGACGGCCTCAGTCTCGTGGAGTCCGCCGCCGGACGAAAGAGCCCACTCCCCCTCCCCCATTTCACTTACAAGCGACAGCTGATCTCCAAGCCGTCCTCCACAGGGAAGGTGACACTGTGGTAGCCGTTGGCGGTGTCGCGAATGTGGTCCAAGTAGGGGCCGAGGTCGGGCAGTTCGACGTCGTCGGCGACGACGAGGGTTCCCGGGGCGAGATGCGGCTCGAGGAGTTGCAGCACGGGCAGGCACAGGTCCTTCCACCCGTCCAGGAACAGGAAATCGACCGGCTTTTGCAGTCCGGCAAGCGTTTCCAGGGCGTCGCCCTCCAGCACGGTGATCACGTCGTCGAGGCCGGTGGCGGTAAAGGTGTCCCGCGCAGCCGCCGCCTTGGCGTGGTTCATCTCAGTGGTGATGACCTGACCAACCGCGTTGTCGCGGACGGCCGCGGCCAAGTGCACCGTGGAGATCCCGTACGAGGTCCCGAACTCGACGACCGTGGCCGGCCTGGCGGCTCGTACCAGGTTGTAGAGCAGCTTGCCGCCCTCTGCGGAGACCGGCATGTAGACGTCCTGTGCGACGTCGGCGAGTTGCTGGGCCGTCAGCTTGTCCCGCTCGGCGAACTGCTGGGCCCCGAGAGGTCCCGCGGCCTGTTCGTCGCGCGCTGCGGCCTCGAACATCCGGTCCAGGGCCGCGGCGACACGTGGTTCGGCAAGGGTGCAGGGCGATGCGGTCATGGTTCGCTCCTTGAGTGGTGGGGCCAGTCACGACGTTCACATTTACGAGACACCGTGCACCGCAAAGTAGCACATGCGGTGCACGGTGTCTCGTTTATAGTGAGGGCATGATGGATGGCAGCGGCCGTGGACGACCGCGCAGTGAGAGCGCACGGACCGCCGTGCTGCACGCCGTTGACGACCTCTTGGTCGAAGTCGGCTATGCGGCACTGACGATGAAGGGCATCGCGGAGCGGGCAGGCGTGGGCCGGCAGACCGTGTACCGCTGGTGGTCGAACAAGGCAGAGGTCCTGTACGAGGCGAGCGTGCTCGACGCCCAGCAAGAACTGGCGGTGCCTCGCAGCGGTGACGCCCGCAAGGACGTGGAGACCTACCTCGACGCCCTCGTCGCCTTCCTGGCGCACTCGCACGCTGGAGCGGCCTACCGGGCCCTCATCGGGGAGGCCCAGCACGATCCGGACGTCGCGCTTCTACTGGCCTCCCGGGACATCCTCGGAGAGAGCGCCGCGGCAACAGTGGAAACGGCTCGCACCGCCGGCAACACCGCCCTGTCCGCGGAACAGGCGACCGCGCTCCTGATCGGGCCACCCTTCTTCCGCATCCTCACCGGGCACGACGCGAGCGGCATCGACACCAAGGCGCTTGCGGACCAGTTCATGCAAGTCCTGCGTTCACCCTGACTGCGGGTGTACAGAGCCGGGTGAGAAGTTCAACTTGCGTCGAGCGATGCACACTTGAGCGCAACGGCACGGCGGGCGCAAAGGGCGCGCCCGCCGTGCCACAACCACACAGGGTGCAACTCAGAAGTAGCGCTTGTCAGAAGTAGTGCTTGCGCCCGCCGACCGCGCGGCCCGTCGAACCGGCGATCCACAGAACCGCGCCGACCACGACGAGCACACTGCCGACGATCGTAAGCAGCGAAATACCGACCAGCAGGCCGATGATGAGCAAGATGGCGCCGAGGACAATCATTTTCGGGTTCCGATCTCAAAGGCTCTTCGGTGCGTACGGATCCTCGTCCTGCCGGACCCGCCTCACCCGGTACCTGCCCGTCCGTGTGTCCCGGGCCGGGGTGGCATCCCAGCCGACCGCGCGTTCAGCGGCCGCTGGATTCCTCGTGCCCGGTCCGAGTGCCCCGCCATCCGTCGTTCATGCGTCAACGGGCCACGAACCGCGGCCCGTTGCCGTGAATCGGGTAACGCTCGTCCCGCGACCTCACTGCTGTTCGGCCAGATGCTTCGCCTCCCGTTCCCGGGGCATTCGGTGGGACATGGCCACTCGATGGGCACCAGCACACGGACGCGGTCACGCGCGTCGCGCAGCGAACAGCAACGCGGTCGCGGCAGGAGCCCGTGCGGGCTTCGTCGCTCGGGGAGTCCTCTACGTCCTGATCGGCGTCCTGGCCCTGCGGATCGCCTTCTCCGACAGCGAAGGTCAGCAGGCGGACCGGGGCGGCGCGGTCACCGAGATCGCCCAGAAGCCTTTCGGTACCGCCCTGTTGTGGCTTCTCGGCATCGCCCTGGCGGGGATGGCGCTGTGGCGGCTGACCGAGGCGGCGTTCGGGCAGGCGGGACCTGACGGCCGTAAGGCGAGCAAGCGGGCGATGTCCGGGGCCCGTTGCGTGTTCTACGGATTCGTCTCGTACTCCGTGCTCAGCTACGCGGCCGGGAGCAAGGGCAGCGGCAGTGGCAGCTCGGACAAGGACTCGCAGGATGTCACGGCCAAGGCGCTGGACTGGCCCGGCGGCACGTGGATCGTGGGGGTCGCCGGTGCCGCGCTGGCCGTGGCCGGCCTGTGGCTCGCCGTCAGGGCCCTTCTGCGTAAGTTCCACAAGCATCTGAGGATGTCCGAGATGTCGAAGCGGCCCCGACAGGCGGTCGATGTGACCGGGGTCTTCGGCGGCACGGCACGGGGCGCGGTCTTCTGTGTCGCCGGCGCCTTCGCCATCGTCGCGGCCGTCCGCCACGAGCCCGGCAAGGCCAAGGGCATGGACGACACCCTGCGCGCCTTCACCGATACTCCCGTCGGGCCCTGGCTGCTGGCGTTGATCGCGCTCGGCCTCATGGCCTTCGGCGCGTTCTCCTGGGCGAACGCCCGCTGGCGCAAGGTCTGATCCAGGGCCCGTCGTTTGGATCAGGGCGTGACGATCGGGAACGCCTTGTCGGGTTCGGTGACGTACGAGAAGAGGGTGGCGAGGGCCTTCGGGTCGCCGTCCACGCTCACGCCGTCGAGGCCCTTTCCGGCGAGGATGCCCAGGAGTTGGGGCTTGGTGAGGGTGAGGGTCAGGTCCGCGGAGGGCTTGGCGGCGGCCGTCGTGCGGTGGGTGAGGGCGCCGTTGTGGAGGGTGAGGCGGTGCCGGGTGTTCTCGTCGGTCAGGACGAGGTCGACGGTGAGGTTCTCGTCCCAGGCGCGGGGGCCGTCGATGCGGATGGCGATGGAGTCCAGGAGCATGTCCGTGGTCAGCGCCATCGCCATCTCGGGGTTGGTGGTGTCGATGGCGATGGGGTTCACGCCGTGGCGCAGTTCCATCGCGGAGGTCAGGAAGAAGTTGCGCCAGGTGCCGTTCTCCGCGCCGTGGCCGAGCTTCTCGTAGACCTGGGCGAGGAGTTCCTTGGCGTCCTCGCGGGACGGCTCGGCGAAGACGATGTGATTGAGGAGGGTGGCGGCGAAGCGCAGGTCTCCCGCGTCGACGTAGCCGTGGGCCTTGGACAACGCCTCGTCGGCTCCGCCCGCCAACTCCACGTATCGCTGGGCCAGTTGGGCCGGGGGGTGCTCCCAGAGGTGGGCGATGTTGCCGTCGAACCAGCCGAGGTAGCGCTGGTAGATCGCCTTGACGTTGTGGGAGAGGGAGCCGTAGTAGCCGCGCGCGTGCCAGGAGTTCTCCAGGGCCGGCGGCAGCTGGATCTCCTCGGCGATCTCCGGGGCGGTCAGGCCGTTGTTCAGCATGCGCAGCGTCTGGTCGTGCATGTACGCGTACAGGTCGCGCTGGGTGGCGAGGAACTGGACGACGTTGTCGTGGCCCCAGGTCGGCCAGTGGTGCGAGGCGAACGCGACGTCGTAGGCGTCGGCGAAGTACTCGATGGCCTCGTCGAGGTACTGGGACCAGACACGGGCGTCGCGGACGACGGCACCGCGCAGGGTCAGGATGTTGTGCATGTTGTGCGTGGCGTTCTCGGCCAGGCACAGGGCCCGCTTCTCGGGGAAGAGGAAGTTCATCTCGGCCGGTGCCTCGGTGCCCGGGGTGAGCTGGAAGACGATGCGGACACCGTCGATCGTCTCCTCCTGCCCGGTGTGCGTGATGTCCAGGGTCGGCGGGATGAGGCTGATCGTGCCGTTCGAGGTGGTCATGCCGAGGCCGGCGCTGATCTGGCCCTCGGGCGACTTCGGCAGCCGGTCGCCGTACATGAAGATCGCGCGGCGGGTCATGGCGTTGCCCGCGTACACGTTCTCGCTGACCGCGTGCTCCAGGAAACCGGCCGGGGCGAGGATCGGCACGTCCTGCTCGGTGCCACGCGGCAGGACGCCGCGCGAGCCGCCGAAGTGGTCGCCGTGCGAGTGCGTGTAGATGAGGCCGGTGACCGGGCGTTCGCCGCGGTGCTGCCGGTACAGGGCGAGGCCCGCGGTGGCCGTCTCCACGCTCAGCAGCGGGTCGACGACGATGACACCGCGCTCGCCCTCGACGAGCGTCATGTTCGACAGGTCCAGGCCGCGGATCTGGTAGACGCCCTCGGTGACCTCGTACAGTCCCTGGCGGGCGCAGAGCTGGGCCTGGCGCCACAGGCTGGGGTGCGCGGTGTCGGGGCAGTCGGCCTTGAGGAAGGCGTACGCGTCGTTGTCGTAGACGACCTGTCCGTCGGCGCCCTTCACGACCGCGGGGACGAGGGCGTCGATGAACCCCCGGTCCGCGTTCTCGAAGTCGGTGGTGTCGTCGAAGGGCAGGTCGGCGGCGTCGGTCATCTGGCGCTCCGTTTCACGGATCGGGTCCGGCCGGCGCGTGGCGGCGCCGGTCCGTCTCAGCATCGGGTGGGTCGGGGGTGATCGCATGTCGGGCGGGAGCCGTTCAGTTCAGGAAGGCTCAGGGCTGCCCGTTACGACTCAGGGCTGCCTGTTACGGCCCGGGCCTGGATCATGGCGGCTGATCGGCGGCGGGCGGCCGAGGCCCGGCGGACTCGGACCGGTCCTCCGGGCTCCCATCCGGTGCCTTCTCGTGCGACGTGATCCAGGCCCGGCCCTCCGCGACCGCCCGCTCCACCGGCGCGAAGATCTCGGGCTGCGCCGGTACGACACCGCCCTCGCCGAGGCGCTCGGCGAGCCCCGACACCTCAAGGAGGCGGGCGAGCGGGGGCTGCACCCCGGCCAGGACCAGCCGCCCGCCCTCGTCGGACAGGGAGCGGGCGTACCGGTCGAGGAACTTGACCACCGCCGACGAGGGCACATCGGGCAGCGTGCGCACCACCAGCACCAGGACCGCGTCCCGGGCCCCGTGGACGTCGGGCAGCGCGGCCTCCACGCGCGGCAGCTCGGCGAACAGTGAGGTGCCCGCGTAGTCGAGGACGGTGACCTCGCCGGGCGGTAGGCGGCGCGGCGGATCGCCGGTGCGCCAGTGGCCGCCATCGGTGTCCCGGTGCAGGGAGACGAGCCGCGTCTGCCGGGCCGCCTGCACACAGAACAGCAGCAGCGACAGCACGGCGCCGATCACGATGGCCTGCTGGAGCGGCAGCTGCGTGGTCGCCAGGAACGTGATCACCATCGCCGCCGCCGACAGCGGTGACGTACGCAGTACGAGGCGGATGTCGGGCAGCCGGCCCACGACCAGTTCGCAGCCGATGACGATGATGAGGGCGCCGATGACGGGCATCGGGATGCGTTCGGCGAGGGAGCCGAGAGTGAGGACCAGGAGGGCCAGCCACAGCCCGGCGAAGATACCGGTCCAGCGGGTGCGGGCGCCGGCGCCGACCGCGACGCCCGTGCGGGACATGGAACCGCCGGTGGGCAGCGCGCCGAACAGTCCGCCGCCGAGGTTGCCGAGTCCCTGGGCGACGAAGTCGCCGTTCACGGAGGACTTGGAGCCGTCGGGGTTGGGGACGGTCGGGCCGATGGAGGCGGCCTGGGCGAGGCCGACGAGGGCGACGGCGAACGCTCCGGGCAGCAGCGCGCCGACGGCGGACAGGTCTGGGGCGGTGAAGGAGGGCAGCGCCGCCGGGATGTGCCCGATGTCGCGGGCCAGGTCGACGTGCGTGCCCAGGACGGCGACACCGACGCTGACCGCGAGCAGCGCGATGAGGGTGGCCACCGCCTCCAGCCGTTTGACGAGCCGGAGCAGCGCCCAAGCGGCGACGGTGACGAGTGCGGTGAGGGTCGCGGCGAGCTGCCAGTCTCCGATGTGCCAGACCCAGTCGGCGAGTTGAGCCAGTTTGTTGTGCGGGCCCGGCTTGTAGCCGGTGGCGTCCTTCAGTGAGCCGGTGATGATCTGGAGGGCGATGCCGGTGGAGAAGCCGGTCATCACGGCGTTCGACACGAACGACATGACGACGCCGAGCCGCAGCACCCCCATCAGCAGCATGACCGTCCCGGCCAGTACGGCGAGCGTGGCGACGTTGCCCACGTCCTTGGCGTCGAGCCCGGCCTCCTTGATGGCGCTCTGCGAGGTCAGCGCGAGCGCCGAGGTGAGGGTGGTGACCATCAGGACGGTGCGCGCGAAGAGCGAGCCGAGGACGGTCGGGACGACGCCCGCGTAGATGCCGGCGACCGGATTGAAGCCGCCGATCGCCGCGTACGCCATGCCTTCGGGGATGGAGAACAGGCCGGTGACGAGCCCGGCGGAGACGTCGGACGGCCGCGGCTTGCCGAGCCGCGGGAGCCTCGGTGGCTTCGGCCGTGTCACGCCCACAAACACGCCCGTCGCGCCGGCTGGAAGTGGAGCTCGTCGAAGCCCCGGCCCGGCGGGTCCTCACAGCGGGGCAGATCCCCCTCCGCCACCAACCCCTCCACCACCAGGCCCTCAAGACCTCGGCCGAATAACCCGAAAGATCCCGTCTCCGCCATGGAGCGAAACTAAGCCGGTGATCAAGGTGCCGCAACGCCAGGCCACACCCCTGGAGTCCTTGGTGAAGCCGATCTTCTTCCCCGACCACCCCTCGTTCTGGTACGAGACGCTGCGGACCCTCGGTCACATCGCCTACGGCGGCGCCGACTCCGGCGAAGTCGCCACCACCGCCCAGGGCATCGCCGACGGTGACTACGACAGCTGGCACGACCAGTGGCTGGCCACCGCCCACCGGATCGCCGACCAGGCCCGCACCTCACTGGAAGGCGGCCACGACACCAGCGCCCGCGACGGGTTCCTGCGCGCCTCGAACTACTACCGCTGCGCCGAGTTCTTCCTGCACGGCAACGCCGCCGACCCACGCATCCGCCACGCGTACGATGCCGCCGTCGGCGCCCTCACCGTGGACATCGGCGACCCGTTTCCCGCTGGAGGAGATCACCAAAGCGCACGACCGCGTCGACGCCGGAGGCCGCGGCCGCACCCTGGTCACCATCCCCCAGTGATCCGGCTGAGACGGCGATGGCCGGCAGTGCTCCTCAGCACGGCGTGCCACAGCAGGTCTCGTCTCGGGGAGTGCCGCAGCGGCACCGCCCCTCTTTGTCGTGCGCCAAACCGCCTCAGGGGATCAGCACAACGCGCCGGCCAGGCGGCGTCGGCATCGTCCATGCCCGCTCGACCTCCGACAGGGGTAGCGGGGACGGGTCGATCGAGAAGGTTCCGGAGGTGATCTCGGCTGCCAGGGAAGGGAGTTCGGCGAGGATGCCTGCGGTGGTGACCGAGCCTTGGCCGCTGCCCATGATCTGCAGATTGGCGGCGCGGAGGAGGTAGGACGGCAGGGTGATGTCCGGCCCGGCGACGGAGCCGATCTGGATCCAGGCCAGGGGCCTGCTCCGGTCGGGTCGGGCGGTCAGCAGTGCGGTCAGGGCATGCTCGGTGGCCGCGCCCCACAGGTAGTCGATGACGACGTCCACGTCGCCGGCGCTCTTGCCGAGGTGCTCGGCGACCTGCTCGGGCCCGCCGGACAGGGAGACGGTCTCGTCCGCGCCCAGGCCGGGCAGCAGGGCCAGCCGCCCGGGATCGCGGCCGGCCGCCACGACACGCTCGGCGCCGAGGTGCCGCGCGATCTGCACGGCGAGCCGGCCTGCGCTGCCGGTCGCACCCAGGACCAGGACGCGTGCGCCCGCCGGGAGAGCGATGCGGCGGCGCAGGGCGACCCAGGAGGACATGCCGGGGTTCATGGCCGCGGCCACCGCGACCGGGTCGGTGTCGGGCGGCAGGGCGATGGCGCGACGGCGGTCCACGACGGCCTGCTCGGCCATCGTGCCCAGCGCGGTGTCCGGGGCGACGAAGTAGAGCAACTCCCCCTCCGCCGTGCGACCGACGGCGTCGATGCCCGGCACGAGCGGCAGCACACCCTCGGAGGTGTAGTGGCTGCCGTCGGCGGAGGATCGTACGCGCGGGTGCAGACCGGCAGCGACGACGTCCACGAGGATTTCGCGCTCTCCCCGGGGTGTGGGGGTGTCGACGGTGTCGTAGCGGGGCGGGGTGTCGAAGGAATGGACGACGGCTGCGTGCATAGGGGTTCTCCCGAGGCAGTGTGACCGCATATAGTTTGCGACACGTACTACTTTCAAGATAGTTTGCGGCACGTACCAAGTCAAGGTGGTTCGTGCCGCGTACCAGATCGGCCAGAGGCGGACACAGTGACACCCACCCCCACTCCCCAGGGGACGGACGGCTCCCAGGCTGCGGACGAACCCCAGAACACCGTCGACGCCCTGGTCCAGCTTTCCTTCCTGGTCCAGGGGATCCTCTCCCGCATGGCCGCCGACCACGACCTGTCCCTGATTCAGGTCCGTCTCCTCGGCATCCTGCGTGACCGCACACCCGGCATGCTCGAACTCGCCCGCCACCTGGGCCTGGACAAGTCCTCCATGACCGGACTGGCGAGCCGCGCCGAGAAGCGCGGGCTGGTGGAACGCCGCCCCTCACCGCACGACGGCCGCAGCGTCCTGATCGCCCTCACTCCGACGGGCCGCGCCCTCGCGGAACTGTGCGCCGCAGAGATGGACCAGGCCGTCACCGAACTGACCGAGCCGCTGACAGCCACGGAGCGCGGCGACCTTCGGGCAGTGGCGGCGAAACTCCTGCGCGCCGCCGCCCCGGGCGACGGGGCCTCCGGCGCGTAGCGGTCAGGACGTCGGCGCTCACAGGCCCGACGCCACCGCCACGCCGAGCACCAGCAACACCCCTCCGGTGGTGACCTGAAGGCCGCGCTGAACGGCCGGCCTCGACACCAGCCGCCGCCCCCGGCCCACGGCCCAGGTGAAGGCCACGTACCAGGCGGCCGTGACCAGCGCCCAGACCACGCCGAGGACGGTGCCGGAGACGAGGAGTGACCCGCCGTCCGTGACGAACTGCGGCAGCATCGAGACGGCGAAGACTCCCGCCTTGGCGTTGCCGAGGTTCGTTCCCAGCCCGACGGCGAATCCCTTCCAGGAGCGCACCGCCCCACCGCCCTCGGCTGTGGCGTTGCTCTTCCTCGATGCCCGCAGGGTGGAGATTCCCAGCCACACCAGTACGGCCCCGCCCACGAGGCGGACGACCTCGAGCGCGTGCGGGTTGGCGAGCAGGACAGCGGAGAGGCCGGCGGACGCGGCGAGTGACCAGAGCACGATCCCCGTGGAGTTGCCCGCGATGGTCGCCCAAGCGGCGCGAGGCCCGCCCATGAGTGTCTGCCGGGTCATGAGTGCCTGGCCGGGTCCCGGCAGCATCGACAGCAGGAGGGTGGTGGCGAGGAACGCGGGGAGGTGGGTGGGCACGGGGCAGCCTTTTCCTTTGCCGGAAGGGGAGTCGAACTCGTTGGTGCCACCAGGTTTCCCCGCCCCGAGCCTTCAGGGAAGTCACCGCAGTCACGGTCAGCGTTAAGTTGAGTGAATGCACGTCGAACCCGACCAGCTGCGGCTCCTCGCCCTCATCGACCGGCACGGCTCCCTCACCGGGGCGGCGCACGCGCTCGGGCTCACCCCGGCGGCGGTGACCCAGCGAGTGGCCCGGTGGGAGCGGGACTGTGCGGCGCCACTGGTGACCAGGAGCGCACGCGGAGCGCGGCTGACCGAGGCGGGGCTGCTGCTTGCCGCGCACGGCGAGGTCATCGAGGCGGAGACGGCCAAGGCCGCCGCAGGGCTGGCCGGCCTCCTTGGCCACCTGGCCCTGCGGCTGCGGGTGGGCGCGTTCCAGGCGGCCGCACTGCACCTGCTGCCGCCGGCTCTCACGGCACTGCGCCACCGTCACCCCGACGCGGACGTGTCCGTCATCGACGTGATCTCGGCGCGCGCCACCGACCAGATCACGGCAGGCCGACTCGACGTGGCGGTGGCCGCCCAGTGGGGACCGTCCTTCACCGCCCCTGCCGGAGTAGCGGTCCATCCACTCCTTGTCGACCCCATGGTGGTCGTACTCCCCGACGACCACCCGCTGGCCGTCGAACGTCCACCCGGCACCGCCCTGACGCTGCGGGAGCTGCGCGACGCCTCGTGGGTGGCCATCACCTCCGGGCAGGGCCCGCGCGAGCAGCTCGAACTCCTCACCGCCAAGGCCGGGTTCGCGCCACGCGTGCGCTTCGAGACCGAGTCCTACGACGTGGCGCAGGCCCTGGTCGCCTCGGGCGTCGGCGTCGCCCTCGTCTCACGCCTCGCCCTCACCCACGTCCCCGGCACCACCCACCGCGACCTCGCCGAGCCCCGCCCACACCGACGCATCCACGCGGTGACCCCCACGGACACCAGCCTCACTCCGCTGGTCGGCGCATTTCTGCACCTGCTGGACGACGTCGCCCGCGAGCTCGCCGACACCGACACCGACACCGACACCGACACCGGCGAGGGGCAGGGACAAGAGTCCACTGGCACGTAGGCAGCCTTATGCGCCACGCAACGCGCCGACCCCGCGCAGCTGCCAGCCCCGGCGGGCCCGGGCCGCGACGGCCGTGGACACCTGCCGCCATTCGGTCACACCGCCGAGCCGGGTGGCGTCGGGCTGGACGACACGGACGGCGTCGTGGGCGATGAAGCCGGTGAACTGCTGGTAGCTGTAGATACTTTCGCCCCGCGGCGATGTCGAGGGTCGTCGAGCGCTGCGGAGCGACATGGCCGTCGAGATCGTCGGCGTGCAGCGGTTCCTCCACCCAGTCCATGCGCGTCTCTTCGAGGACCGGCATCCTCCGGTGCGCGGTCGACAGGTCCCAGCGCTGATTGGCGTCGCACATCAGGGTCACGTCGTCTCCGAGGGATCCGGCCGCCGCTCACATCAGTCGGTCACCTGCACCACGGCAGCCGTGACCGGGTGTGCGGCGGAGTCGTAAGCAGTGCATCCCGCCACGGCATTGACATGCGCGCGACATCAGGTCGACAGTACGTCGCAGGTCCGTACCATTCCCGCCCCACACGGAAATGAAGGAGCTCACGCATGAGACGTACGACCGGACTCCGCTCTGCTCTCGCCGTCCTGTTGACCTTAGGCGCCGCCACCCTGGGCCTGACGTCCCCCGCCGCCGCGGCCGACGCGGCTACGGAGTCCTCGTCCGCACGCGCCCTCTCCCCCGGCCTGGCCACCGCAATGCAGCGGGACCTCGGGCTCACCACCTCACAGGCCCGCGCCCGGCTGCACCAGGAAGCCGCCGCAGCCGAACTCGCGCCCCGGGCCGAGCGTGCGGCCAGTCAGGACTTCGGCGGCACCTGGTACGACCCGGCACGCGGCACCCTCGTCGTCGGACTCACCAAATCCGGTGGCCCGGCCGCTGATTCAGTACGCGACACCGGCGCCTCGGTCGTGCGGGTGGCGCACAGCGCCCGGGCGCTCGACGCCGCGAAGTCGACACTCGACAACGTTGCCAAGACGGACGGCGCCCCCATGGCCGTCCGCAGTTGGCGCGTCGATCCCCGCACGAACAGCGTGGTGGCAGACATACGCGAGGGCTCCGAACACAGCGCCGCTGTCCGGGAGTTCCTGGCCCCGGCACGCAAGGCGGGGCTCCTCAGCGTGCGCCGCGCCGGAGCAGGGCAGACGCCACGGACCTTCGCCGCGGGCACCGTCGGCGGCGACCCGTACTACATCAACGGCAACACCCGCTGCTCCATAGGGTTCTCGGTGGTCGGCGGCTTCGTCAGCGCGGGGCACTGCGGCACGGCGGGCAGCTCCGTTGTCGGCTGGGACGGGTCGGCGATGGGCACGTTCGCCGGTTCGTCCTTCCCGGGCAACGACTACTCCTACATCCCGATCGGCAACGGCTGGTGGACCACGCCGGTCGTGCTCGGCTGGGGCACCGTCAGTGATGTCCTGGTGCGTGGCTCGGCGGTGGCCCCCGTCGGCTCGTCCATCTGCCGCTCCGGCTCGACGTCGCACTGGCACTGCGGCACCGTGCTGGCCCAGAACGAAACCGTCAACTACAGCCAGGGACCGGTCTACGAGATGACCGGCACCAGCGTCTGCGCCGAACCCGGCGACTCGGGCGGCTCGTTCATCTCCGGCGACCAGGCGCAGGGCGTGACCTCGGGCGGCTGGGGCGACTGCACGAGCGGTGGCCAGACCTGGTTCCAGCCGGTCAACGAGATCCTCAACGCCTACGGGCTGACGCTCGTCACCGCCTGACGAGGGTGTGGCCGACCGGGTCCGCGGCGTGAAAGCAGCGGCCCGGTCGGCCACAACGGTCCGGCTGCCCGGCTGCCCGGCTGCCCGGCTGCCCAGGCAGGCGACTTCAGCTACTTCAGCGACTTCACCGTGCGCTCGATCCTGGCCGCGACCTTTTCCGCGGTGCCCTCGACGTAGAAGCCGTCCAGGGCCTCGTACGTGAAGTGCTCGTAGTTCCACCGGTCGGGCATGTTCTTGGCGCCGCCTTCGAACATCGACATCACGAAGGTGCCCGTGAACGGGGAGGCCTCACGGATCGCCTGCGCCGTGCTGGTGGACAGCTCCGGTGACACTCCCGCGAAGGCGATGTCACCGACCCGGAAGACCCACAGCGGCACCTCGGCGCTGTCTCCCGGGGTGAACGTGGCGGTCTTGACCGGGGCGCTGGCTCCGGGGCCCGTGATCTGAGTGGTGGTCACCGAGTCGGTGACCAGGCGCACCGGGGCCCTGCTGCCGCTCGCGTAACGGGTGATTGTCTCGGAGACCCGCACGATCTCGTTGCCGAGCCGCTCGCCCTGCGTCTCCAGGAGTGCGAAGCCCGCGTCCTTCAGGTCGACGCCGTATGTCCAGTGCCCGTCCTTGTCGATGGTGTACCGCTTGGCGCGCAGGCCGGGGAACTGGTCGCCGCACGCCCCGACCAGCCAGAAGCCGACGGCGTCCGGGTAGGCCTCCTCGACGTGGGCGACGGCGGCGCCGGCCAGGTCGGCGGTGATCGGCAGATTGCCGTCGGCCATCACGGAGTCCTGCATCACGCAGGACTGCACGTTGTAGTTGGTGAGGAGGGCGAGGGGGTTGCCGTCGAGGTCGTCGACGCGGGCGACGTACACGCCCTTGTCGGAGGGGAGTTGCTCGTTGACGCCGAGCCACCAGCCGTCGGCGGTGGAGACATTGCGGTTGACGTTGACGTCGGCCCGGCCCTCGCCGTAGCCGATCCGGGCCGACCGCAGGCCGTTGGCCGCGTCCTCGGCGGCGCTCTTGGTGGCGGCCACGATGTTCCGGGCGTAGGCCGCCGCACTCGCGGAGGAGGTACTGGCCGCCACGTGCGGCGCCGAGAAGCAGTGCGTGACGGTGACCATGATGTCGGCGGCGGTGACGCCGGTGGCCCCGGTGACGGCCGCGCGGATCAGGCCGATCGCCTCCGCGCTGACCGAGGTGAGGTCGAGTACGACCAGGGCCATGCGCTTCCCCGCGGACTCAAGAAGCAGGACGCGTGCGTGCAGGTCGTCGTGGACCGAGGTGAACTTGTCCAGCGGGAGGATCGCGGCGGACGGCGTGAACACCGCCTTGCCCGCGCCGGCCTTCAACTCGGAACCGGATCGATCGGAACCGGATCGATCAGAGCCGGATGAAGCCGCCTCGGCCGCCGTGGCGCCGCCCATGAGAGTGGGCACGGCCGCCGCCAGAGCGGTGAGGGCCATGAACGATCTGCGGCTCGGCCCCATGTCGCCTGTGTCGTCCTGCTGCTCGGTCACTGCGGTCCTCCATGGTCGGCACTCGGTCGGCAGACGTAACGGCGGGCAGCATCACAGGCACTTTCGCCGTGCAACAACGACCAGGGAGTGAAACCAAAGATTGCATGCTTCGTCATCAATACCGGCCACCCACTTTCACCTGGCACGGAATTGCTGCGCGCCCGTTTTCCCGATGGAAATTCACAGGTGGCCGGGAGACGTTCCCGATGATCCGGCGTAATGTCCGGCGCGATCGACCAGCAGCCTCAGCGATCGTTCCGAACGAGGAGTCGTCATGGTGGACAGGCGCACATTCATCGCCGGTACGGCGGCCGTCTCCGGCCTTGCCGCGGCCGGCGGTTTGTCCGTAAGCAATGCCAGCGCCCAGGATGCGGCGGCCTCACAGGCCGGGCACATAAAAGGCGCCACAGCAATTACCAAGGTGTACGGCGCCGGGCAGAAGCTCATTGCCCTTACGGTCGAATACGACCGCGACATCGACAACTCCGCGCTCTCCGGATCGGCCTTCGAGGTCGCGGACCGGACGGTGACGAAGGTCTATGCGAACCGGACACCCGAGCTCGCCGAACGCGGCAGGGACGGCCGGTACGTCATGGTCGAGCTCTCCCCGGACGACGACGGGGCACTGCTATGGAGCACGGGCGGCGGGGGGGGGGTGCCTCTATGTCTTTCGTCAAGCGAGGCGTGGGGTTCGGTGTTCGTAGAAGGTGCCGTCGCGGAGCATGGCGAAGAGCACGCTGATGCGGTGGCGGGCGAGGCGGAGGAGGGCCTGGGTGTGGGTCTTTCCTCTGGCCCGGCACTTGTCGTAGTAGGTGCGGGAGGTGGAGTCGTGCAGGGCCGCGAACGCGGAGAGGAACATGGCTCTCTTGAGCTGGCGGTTTCCGCCGCGTGGTGCGTGTTCGCCGTGGATGGAGGTCCCGGACGACTTCGTGGTCGGTGCGAGGCCGGCGTAGGAGGCGAGGTGGGCGGCGGTGGGGAAGCTGGTGCCGTCGCCGACGGTGACCAGCAAGACTGCGGCGGTCCTGACTGCGATCCCCGGCATCGAGGTCAGGACCTGGGAAAGAGGGTGTTGTTCCAGCAGGGTGTTGATCTGGGCTTCCAGGGCGCGGCGTTGGTCGTGGACGGTTGCGAGTTGCCGGGCCAGGGAGGGGATGACGATGTCGAGCGTGCCGGTTCCGGGGACCACCACGGTCTGCTCGTCGAGCGCGTCGAAGACGTCGTCGATCAGCCGGGCGGCCATCCGCGGGGCCTTGGGCCGGATCACTTCAACGAGCTTGCGGCGTCCGGCTTTTCGCAGGGTGGCCGGGGATCCGTAGCGTTCCAGGAGCCAGGGGATGGCCTGGTGGTCGAGCCGGGGTCCGAGGACGCGTTCCAGGCTGGGGTGGAACTGGGTGAGCAGGCCGCGTATCCGGTTGCTGGTGCGGGTGGCCTCGGCCGCGAGGTCCTGGTCGAAGCCGACCAGCACGGTCAGCTCGGCGGTGATCTCGTCGGTGAGCTCCAGCGAGCGCAGGGTGTGCGGCATGGTGCGGGCCGCGTCGGCGATGACCGCGGCGTCCTTTGCGTCGGTCTTCGCCTCGCCGGGGTAGAGGTCGGCGATTCGGCGCATCGCGAGTCCCGGCAGGTAGGCGACCTTGCAGCCCGCGTTTCTCGCGACGGTCAGCGGTAGAGCGCCGATCGAGGCGGGCTGGTCCACGATCACCAGCACGGTGCCGAACTTGGCGGCCAGCTTGTCGAAGACGGCCCTCAGGTTCGGCTCGCGGTTGGGCAGTGGCTTGTCGTAGACCTTCTTGCCGGCCGGGGTGAGCCCGTGGCCGTGGTGAGTGCTCTTGCCGACGTCCAGGCCGAGGAACACGCCGACGTCGCTGGTGTCGAACATCGTGCTTCAACTCCTTTGGTGCGGCTGGCCTTGGCGTCGGTGTCGTTCTCGCGCATCCACGTTATGCAGACCTGCCGTCCGTGAACTGTCTCGGCATTGCGCCGGACCGGACGGTGGTCGGGCCTCTTATCAGCGTCTCCGACGGCACCTCTCGGGCCCGGTGAACACCACCCCCCAGGTCATCTTGGACAGGGGGACACAGTCATGCCGGGCCCGGAGGCCAGCGGCCCTCTTGCAGGACCGCAGAAAACATAACGGGGGAGGCGGAGGCGGAGGCGACACGGCGAGCCCCAGCGCCAGTACGAGCGCGAGTGCGAGCCCCAGTCCGAGCCCGAGCGGGGGCACCGGCGCCAGCGCCGGCGGCCCCAAGGTCGGCGACACCACCCCCAGCAACGCCACCCTCACGCCCGCGTCGGCCACCGTGACCCAGACCGGCCCCGTCGCCACCGTCCACGGCGGCACCCTGCCGACCAACTCCACGCCCGTCACCACCAGTTCCGTCACCAACCTCGTCGTCGACGACTTCAGGCAGTTCACCTTCCACGACCCGGCCACCGGCCAGACGCTCCGCTACAACCTCTTCGTACCAAAGAGCCACCGGCACGGCTCCCCCGGACGCCGCTACCCGCTGGTCCTCTTCATGCACGACGCGAGCCTGATCAACATCGACACGATCTCGCCCCTGGTCCAGGGCAACGGCGCGGTGTGCTGGGCGAGCCCCGAGGACCAGGCCAGGAACGAGGCGTTCGTCCTCGCGCCCGAGTACGGGGCGGTCGTGGTCGACGACGACTACGAGCCGATGGCGCTCTTCGAGACCACGGCGCACCTCGTCGAGGAGATCACCGAGACGTACGCCGTCGACGCCGACCACCGCTACACCACCGGCCAGTCGATGGGCGCGATGATGTCGCTCGGCCTGAACATCGCGTACCCGGACCTCTTCGCGGCGGCGTACATCGTCGCCGGGCAGTGGCCGGCGGAGCAGGCCGCACCGCTCGCGCGGAAGAACCTCTGGATCGCGGTCTCCCAGGACGACGCGAAGGCGTATCCCGGCGAGAACGCGATCACCGACGTGATCGCGGCGCAGGGGACGAGCGTCGGCAAGGCGGTCTGGGACGCGGGAGCCACCGCCGCACAGTTCGCCGCCGACGTCCGCAACCTGGAGAAGCAGAAGGCGCCGGTGAACTACGCGGCCTTCCAGACCGGCACGGTGACGGCCAACTCCACGGCGACGAACGCGCACATGGGGACCTGGCAGATCGCGTACGACATCCCGGGCATCCGGGACTGGATCTTCCGCCAGACCCGGCGGACCGGGCACTGAGGCCCGCGGGCCCCGGATCAGGCCAACCTCTGCGTCGCCTCCGCCTGCCGGCGTGCCGCCTCCCTCGTGAAGGACGCGATCGTCGCCAGCTGCTCGTCCGTGTAGTGCTCGCACAGCTCCCGCAGTGAACCGACGAGGTCGGCGAAGTAGTGCAGGTTGCGGGCCGCGAACTCCTCGTTGAAGTGCAGCACCACCTTGCGGCCGTCCCCCGGGTCCGGGGCCTTGCGCAGGGCGTCCTTGTCCTCCAGGCGGCCGATGAGGGCGGTGACGGAGGCGGGCTTGAGGGCCAGATGGCGAGCGAGGTCGCCGGCCGTCATCGGTCCGAGCCGGGCGACCAGGTCCAGCGCCTTCGTGTCCGTGGCGCTCAGCCCCTGGCGGGAGGCGAGTGCGGTGTGGAAGAGAACGGCGGCGGTGGACAGTTCGCGGCCGGCCAGCAGCACCTCGTCCACCAGTTCCTCCCGACCGGTGGGCCGTGCGGATTCCTCGTGATTTGTCACAGCGGCATCGTAGCCATACTATTTAGTTCGATAGATCTAAATAACTTACTGTGATCAACGAGATGGAAGAGGCGACTCAACGTGAAGGCATTGATCATCGGCGGCGGCATAGCCGGGCCCGCCGCCGCCATGGCGCTCCAGCGGGCCGGCGTCGACGCGACGGTCCACGAGGCCCACGCCGGGGGCACCGAGAACGTCGGCGTCTTCCTGACGCTGGGCTCGAACGGCATCGACGCCCTCCGCGCCATAGAGGCCGACACGGCGGTCGGCGCCGCGGGGTTCGAGACCCCGGGCATCGACATGGTCTCCACCACCGGGAAGGCACTGGGCCGGGTGCGCACCAGTCGGCCGGACGGGGAGATCACCAGCCGGACACTCAAGCGCGCCGACCTGTATCGCGGGCTGCGCGACGAGGCCCTGCGCCGCGGCATCCGCATCGAGCACGGCAAGCGCCTGGTCGAGGCACAGGACACGGGCGACGGCGTCCGCGCGGTCTTCGCCGACGGCAGCGAGGAGTACGGCGATCTGCTGATCGGCTGCGACGGGCTGCACTCGACGGTCCGGGGGCTCATCGACCCCGCGGCACCCGCCCCCGCCTACTCCGGCCTCATCGGTCTCGGCGGCTACACCCGCGGTGTGCCGGTGAACACGGAAGTGGGCAGCTACCAGATGGTGTTCGGCAAACGCGCCTTCTTCGGCTACGCCCCCGCGCCCGACGGTGAGGTCTGGTGGTTCGCCAACCTGCCGCGCCAGGACGAACCGGCCCGCGGCGAGGTCGAGGCCATCGACGCCGAGCAGTGGCGACGCCGACTCACCGCCCTGTTCGCCGATGACGCGGGCCCTGCCGCCGAGTTGATCCGCGCGAGCCAGGAGATCACCCCGGCGAGCCCGATGCACGCCATGCTGGGCGTCCCGGCCTGGCACCGCGGCCGGATGATCGTCATCGGTGACGCCGCCCACGCCCCCTCGCCGACATCCGGCCAGGGCGCCTCACTGTCCATCGAGGACGCCGTGGAGCTCGCCAAGGCGCTGCGCGATCTGCCCACGATCGAGGGTGCCTTCGCCGCGTACGAAGCACTGCGCCGCCCGCGCGTCGAACGGATCGTGAAGCAGGCCGCCCGGATCAACAACAACAAGGCCGCAGGCCCGGTCGGACGGATCGTCCGCGATCTGCTGATGCCACTGCTCCTGCCCCGGCTGGCCAACGGCGAACAGTCACGGCAGACGTACGGCCACCACATCGACTGGGATGCCTCGGCAGCAGTCCAGGACGGCGGACTTGCGCGGCAGTGAGCGCACCCACGCTGATGGCGAGGAGGCGCATCGCCCCCGCCTGTGCCGCCATGCACAGCAAGTTGAAAAGTTTCCTCAGTAGCGTCTCCCCGTCGCTGGGAACCGGAACGTTCAAGTAGCCCTGCAGGGACGGTAATTCGAAGTGGGCGACCACGTCCGGTTCTCCTCGAAAGCGAACCATCACCGGACCTCGTGATGGCCTCCCGCCAGCCAAGGAGTCTGCATTGGTAGCCAGGCGTACGTTCGTCACCGTCCGCTCATGTCCGCAGTGCCACCGCGATCACCAAGGTCTTCGGGGACGGCCAGAAGCTGATCGCCGTCGCGGTCGAGTACGACCGCGACATCGACACCTCGACGCTGACCACCTCGACGTTCGCCGTCGCCGACCACACCGTCACCAAGGCCCGGCGCTGCACCACCGGCCAGTCGATGGGCGCGATGATGCCGCTGGGCCTGAACATCACCTACCTCGACCACAGTTCGCCGCGGACGTGCGCACCCTGAAGAAGCAGCAGGCCCCGGTCAACTACGCCGGCTTCGAAACCGGCACCACCGTGGCATCCGGCTCGGGTGCCAGCGCCCACATGGGCACCTGGCACATCGCCTACTCCATCCCGGACATCAGGGACTGGATCATGCGCCAGTCGCGATAGGCCCACGCCACTGCGGCAACCCAATTCCCTTTGACTTACCGGCCGTTCGGACGCGACGGAGGAGTCAATGGAGTCGAGGAACGACAACACGCACGAGAACGAAGGCCACGAGAACGAAGGCAGAGACACCGGCGAGAGAAAGCCAAAGGAAGGCGCCCTGCACCGGCGGTCGTTCCTGAACGGTTCTCTCGCCGCCGCGGTGACGGCCACCTACAAACGGCCATCCAGTCCAGCGTAGTTCGCCGCCATCGTCCAGGGCGTAGCCACTGACCTGGAGCCCGGAAGCCCATTTGATCGCGTTCAGCCCGCAGTGCCCGCGAACCAGGGCAAGCCGCATTCCACCGCCCGGCTGTGGCTCAGTCAGTCGGCCGCCGCCCGCTCCACATCCAGAACCACCTTGCCCGCGATGCGCCGGTCCAGCAGCGCTTGGGCGGCCTCGGCGACACGTTCCCAGGAACCGCGCCGGTCGACCTCCGGTGAAAGCCTCCCCGCTGCCACGAAATCAAGCAGGGTTGCCAGGTCCGGGCCGACCTCATGGACGTCACCGAACGTGGTCATCGTCTTGGCCGGCCCCACGGAGAACAGCGAGTACGGCGCGAACACCGCCGGTTCGCCAGAAGCCCAGCCGATGTTCTGCACGCCCCCGCCCGGCGCGAGGAGTTCCCAGGCGGCAGCCAGCTGTTGGCCGCCGACGTTGTCGAGGATGAGGTCGACCGGCCGGTCGATGCCTTCCAGGCCGACCACCACTTGGTGGGCGCCCAGCTCGGCCAGGCCGTCGGCTCGTGTCGACGAGCCCACCGAGGCGATCACCTGGGCACCTCCCAGGGCCGCGAGCTGGACCGCGTAGCGGCCGACGCCGCCGGCCGCGCCGGTGATCAGTACGCGTCGGCCCAGGATGGAGCGGGAGCGCAGCGTGCGTAACGCAGTGATGCCGGCCATCGGAAGTGCGGCGGCGTCGGCGAGGTCGACCTGGGCAGGTACTTCGGCCACCGCGCTGGTGTCCACAGCCATCCGCTGGGCCCATGCGCCGGCACCGAACGCCGTGACCCTGGCTCCTACGGACGGTCCCGTGCCGTCTGTCGCGGCACGTACGACGACACCCGCAGCGTCGTAGCCGTGAACGGTCCCGGCCGGGAGTCGCCCTGCGAACGCCACCTCGCCACGGTTGAGCGAGATGTGCCGGACATCGACGACCAACTGGTGTGGTGCTGCCTGGGGTTCCGCGGTCGTCCCCAGACGCAGGGAGCCGGGAGCGTCGGGATCGACGATGAGCGCGCGCATGACCATGATGCCTCCCTGTAGACACGCCTGTGGGCATGCCTGTAGATGCGCATTATGCGGACCAGTAGTCCGTTTGATGCACGGTAGTATGCGGACCGACAGTCCGTCTAGCCGAGGGATGCCCATGACTGCACAGCGGGCCGAACGCGCCGACGCGGCCCGTAACCGTCGCGCGGTGCTACGCGCGACCGAGCAACTCCTGAGCGAGGGCGGCGGCGACCATGTGTCACTCGACCGGGTTGCCGCCCTTGCCGGAGTCGGGAAAGGCACCGTCTTCCGGCGCTTCGCCAACCGCGCCGGACTACTGCAAGCGCTGCTGGAAGAGAGGTCCCGGGAACTGCGCGACGCGGTCGGGAACGGACCCCCACCCCTGGGGCCCGGAGCGCCCGCACCGGAGCGACTGCTCGCCTTTCTCGACGCGCTCGGCGCGATCGCCGAAGGCAACGCCACTTTGCTGTCCGCACACGGACAGGCCTGCGCCGAGGACAAGTACCGCGACCCCAGCTACCAGCTCTGGCACGGCCATCTCAGCACCCTGTTCGCCGACGAACGCCCCGATCTCGACGCCGACTTCCTCGCCCACGCCGTACTCGCGGCCTTTGACGGCGACCTGATCCGTCACATGACACCACCTGACGACCCTCGCCGCTTCACCCGCTCCGTCCAGCAGATGGCGATGGCGCTGATCCGCCGTGACTGATCGTCGGGGTGTCCACCTGAAGGCCCATTGACGGAACTCTGCGCCTGCCACCGAGCCGGTTGAGGGGCTTGCCGACGGCACGGCCGTGTCCTGGTTGGGGCACGTGCCGAGCCGTCGGACCCGACCTCACTCGGACCGCAGCCGCAGCCCCTGCATCCCGCCGTCCACGGCAAGGTCCGTGCCGGTGGTGGCGCCGGAGTGCGGGCTGGCCAAGTAGGCGACCGCGTACGCGACTTCGGTGGCGCTCACCAGGCGGCCGCTGGGCTGGCGGGCGGCCAGGGCGGCGCGTTCGGCCTCGGGGTCGTCCGCGAGTGACAGGAGGCGGTTCACCCAAGGTGTGTCCGCCGTGCCGGGGTTCACGCAGGTGACGCGGATGCCCTCGCGGAGGTGGTCGGCGGCCATGGCGCGAGTGAGTGCCAGGACGGCGCCCTTGCTCGCCGAGTAGAGGGCGCGCTGCGGCAGCCCGGCGGTCGCCGCGATCGAGCACATGTTGACGATCGCCGCGTGCCCCTCCCCTCCGGCGGCCGCCTTGCGCAAGGCCGGCAGGGCCGCCGCCGTCACGCGGGCGATGCCGACCACGTTGACATCGAGCACGCGGTGCCACTCGTCGGGGGCGTTGTCCTCGACCGTGCCCTGGGCGCCCATCCCCGCGTTGTTGACCAGGACGTTCACGCCCCCGAGCCGGTCGGTGACCGTTTCGATGGCCGTACGGACGGCGTCGTCGTCCGTCACGTCGCAGCGCACGTGCAGGAACGGCTCGTCCGACTCGGCCAGGTCGAGCACGGCCACCTCGGCGCCACGGGCGTGCAGTTCGCGGGCCGTGGCCAGGCCGATCCCGGACGCACCGCCGGTCACCACGGCGACGAGACCCGCGTACTCGGAGGTGTGTGTCGCCCTCGGCGAGGTCCCGGTCATCGGTGTCGTCTCCTCGTTCATCGGGTTCCCTCCGCGGCCATGGTCTGGCGCTGCTTTCCGAGCCCTTCGCCCTCCAGCTCCACGACGTCCCCGGCCGTCAGGTAGGGGAAGCGTCCGGACAGGGCGACTCCCTCGGGGGTGCCGGTGAGGATCAGGTCGCCGGGCTCCAGAGTCATGAACTGGCTGAGCCGGTACAGGACTTCGGGCACGGAGAAGATCAGGTCCGCGGTGCTTGAGTCCTGCCGCGGCTCGCCGCCCACGCGGCTGCGGAGCTGAACCGCCGCCGGGTCCAGTGCGTCGCCGGTGACCAACCAGGGTCCGACCGGCGTGAACGTCGGCGCGCACTTGCCCTTGGACCACTGGCCGCCCGAGGTGTGCAGCTGCAGCTCGCGCTCGGAGACATCGTTGACCAGGACGTAGCCGGCGATGTGGGCCGCGGCGTCGGCCGGTGAGTCGAGGTAGCTCGTGCGCTTGCCGATGACGACGCCGAGTTCGACCTCCCAGTCCGTCATGGTGCTGCCCCGCGGGATGGTGACCGGGTCGTCGGGGCCGACCACCGTGTTGGGGTGTTTGAGGAACACCACCGGCTCGGTGGGTGGTTCGGCGCCGGACTCGGCCGCGTGCTTGGCGTAGTTCATGCCGACGCAGACGACCGCGGTGGGCCGGGTGATCGGCGGGCCGTGGCGCAGACCGGCGGCGTCCGGGAGTTCCGGCAGGGTGGTCACGTCGAGGCTGTTCAGACCGTGTTCGAGGAACTCCGGTGTCACGTCCGGGGTCACTCCGCGCAGATCGAGCACGCGGTCGCCGTCGAGGACGACGGGGATCTCCTGGCCGGGGCGGCCGAGGCGGGCGATACGCATGATGCCTTCCTGATGTCTTGCTGATGCGTTGCTGTCTCCTCCTGAGCACTGTCCTTGCGGGCGGGCGCTCAAGAGGGCCTGTTCGAGGGGTGGTTCAGCGGAACGTGCCGGTCGAGGCACGGAGTTCGGAGACGGTCGTCGCGGCGAGGTCGCGGCCCCGTGTCTCGGGTCCGAGGGCCACCGCCGCGCTGCCGACGACACACGCGGCGACGACGAACAGGGCGAGCCCCCAGGAGCGGCCCCCGGCCGCGGCGACCAGGGCGACGGCGATGAGCGGGGTCAGTCCGCCCGTCACCGCGCCGGCCACCTCCCGGTACAGGGAGAGCCCGCTGAAGCGTGAGCGCGCCGTGAACAGCTCGCTGAAGTAGGCGGCCTGCGGGGCGAACATGCAGCCCACCCCGATGCCCATGCTCACCACCACGGCAAGAGTGACGGGGAGCGAACTGTGCGCGTGGTCGATGATCCAGAAGTACGGGAAGACGAAGACGGCGGAGAAGAGGGTCCCTGCCAGGGCCACCGGCTTGCGGCCGACACGGTCGGTGAGCCAGCCGAACAGCGGGAGCGACACGGCCGTCACCGCCGTGCCGACCGTGACGGCGAGCGGTCCCGTCGAGCTGGACATCTTGAGGGTGTCGGTGAGGTACGCGGCCAGGAACGTCAGGTTGAGGTAGGCGACGACGTTCTGCGCGGTCTGCAGGCCGAAGAGGACGAGCCCGGCCTTCCATTCATGGCGTACGACGTCCCGTACCGGCGAGACCTCCTGCGTCTCGGTGCGCTCCTGCGCCGCCTCGAAGGCGGGGCTCTCCGTCAGCCGCAGCCGGATGACCAGGGCCAGGGCGATGACCAGGACGCTGGCCGCGAACGGGATACGCCAGCCCCAGGCCAGGAACTGGTCCTCCGGAAGCTGAGTGACCAGCGCGAACGCGCCCGAGGCCAGGAGGATGCCGATGTAGACGCCGATGCTGGGCGCCGTCCCGAACAGCCCGCGCTTTCGGGGCTCGGAGAACTCCGCCGCAAGGACGGCGGCCCCGCCGTACTCGGCGCCCGCGCCGAGTCCTTGGACCGCGCGCAGGACGACCAGCAGGATCGGGGCGAGCACGCCCACTTGCTCGTACGTCGGGACGAGCGCCATGCCGACGGTGGAGGCGCCCATCACGAGCAGGGTGAGGACCAGGACCCGTTTGCGGCCGAACAGGTCGCCGAGGCGGCCGAAGACGATGCCGCCGAGCGGCCGTACGAAGTAGCCGACGGCCAGCGTGCCGAACGAGGCGAACAGTGAGGCCGTGGCGTCGAACGACGGGAAAATGACCTTGTTGAATACCAGGGCCGCGGCGGTGCCGTAGAGGTAGAAGTCGTACCACTCGAGGGCCGAGCCCACGAGCGAGGCCAGCAGCACTCTGCGGCGCTGCACGGCCGCCGCGGTGGCGGGTTCGACCGTGGTCAAGGTGGACATCGTCGTCCTCCTGGTGCGGGAGCGGACAGCGGGACGGGTGGGGATGCGGGGCCAGAAGCGCAGGTCAGGGACGCGGGTCAGGCGACCCGGCGGTCGTCGATCGCGTCGCGGTCCCAGGCGATGCCGAGGCCCGGCTCGGACGGGGCGTGTGCGAGGCCGTCGGCGATCCGCAACTGATGTGTCGTCACCGCCCGGAGTTGCGGGATGTACTCGACGTAGCGGGCGTTGGGCACGGCGGCGGTGAGGCTGACGTGGATCTCCATCAGGAAGTGCGGACACACCTCGACGTTGAAGGCCTCGGCGAGGTGGGCCACCTTCAGCCACGGCGTGATGCCACCGATCCGGGACACGTCGGGCTGCACGATGCCGGCGGCGCCGCGCTGCAGGTACTCGCGGAAGTGGCCCAGTGAGTACATGGACTCGCCGACTGCCACGGGGATCGTCGTCGAGGCGGCCAGTCGTTCGTGCCCGGCCACGTCCTCGGCGGGGAGCGGTTCCTCCAACCAGCCGACGTCGTACGGCTCCAGGAGGGCGGCGCGGCGCACGGCCTCGGCGGCGGTGAAGGCCTGGTTCGCGTCGACCATGATGTCGAGGCCGGGGCCCGCGGCCTCGCGGACCGCCCGGATGCGCGCCGCGTCCTCGCCGGGGTTCGGCTTGCCGATCTTCACCTTGACTCCGGAGAAGCCCTGGTCACGCGCCGCGAGGGCGCCCGCGACCAACTCGTCCTCGTCGAGCTGCAGCCAGCCGTGCTCGGTGTCGTACACCGGAACCGCCGACCGGTGTCCCCCGGCGACGCGCCACAGCGGCTCGCCCGCCCGCAGGCAGCGCAGGTCCCACAGCGCCAGGTCCACCGCGGCCAGGCCGAGGGCGGTGATCGCGCCGACCATCGTGGCCCGCGTGCTGTTGTACATGGTGCGCCAGGCACCCTCGATCTCACGGGAGTCGTGCCCGATGAGCGAGGGCAGCAGATGGTCGCGGAGCATGGCGAGGACGGCCCGGCCGCCGGTGCCGATCGTGTACGAGTAGCCGGTCCCGGTCAGCCCGTCGTCCGTGGCGACCTCGACGAACAAGGTCTCCTGCTTGAGGAAGGCCTGCGTCGCATCCGTACGCACGGTCTCCACCTCGATGTCGACGAGGTAGGCCTCCGCCTTGATCACGTGTGCCACTACTGCTCCTGACGCTTGAAGGGGTCATGTGGTGTTGCGGCCGCGAAGGGCGTGGTGTCGAGCGCGGCGACGAGCGCGAGGACCGCCGTGCACATCGGCACGGCGAGCGAGTGTGTGCGGGCCCGGCGGATCACCGCCCCGAGCAGCCCGTCGTACTCGAGGCGACGGCCGGCGACACGGTCGGCGAGCATCGACGAACCGGCCCCGGCCGGACGGGCGTTGATCCATGCGAGTACGTCGTCGACGGCTTCGGCCGGCAGCCGGGCGCCCTCGGCCCGGCCCACTGCGGCCACTTCGGTGAGCATGGCGGCCGACAGGTCCCGGACGGACGGGTCACCGAAGACCTCGACCCGACGGCAGGTGAGTGCCGTGACGGGGTTGGCGACGGCGTTGACCATGAGCTTCTCCCAGGCCGCCGTGGTGAAGTCGGCGCTGGTGTGCACGCCGAGTCCGGTCCGGTCGAGGAGTGCGCGGGCACGGCGTCCCGGTGCGTCGTCGCCGACGACCAGACCCGGGCCGTCCTGCCGGATGTCCACCAGGTCCCGGTCACACCGCTCGGCATTGAAGTGCACCAGAACCGGGGCCACTTGACCCGCCGCGGCGTGCGGAGCCACCCGCTCGCGGTGCTCGATCCCGTTCTGCGCGACGATCACCAGGGTGTCCCGGTCGACCAGCCGCTCCAACCAGGCCCGGGCCGCCTCCCCTTGGTACAGCTTCGTCGCGACCACCACCTGGGCGAAGGGACGTACCTCGGCCGGGTCGCCGCGCCACTCCACGTCGACGGTCCGGGTCTCGCGCCCGTCGCTCCACGTCACCGAGGACACCGGCGGGCTTCCGGGTCTGCCGCACAGGGTCACCGGGTGCCCCTGCCCGGCGAGTCGGGCCGCGAGCGCGAGGCCTACGGAGCCGGGGCCGACCACCGCGACGGGGTCGAGCCGGGGCGTACTTCCCCTCACCGCACACCTCGCGTTCCTATAGGAAATGCATGCGCGGCACAGAATGCTATAGGAATGGGCGCGTGGCAATGGGTTGCGCGCAGTGCATTCCGGCCGACCCCTCAGGCGACCCGAAGCCCGATGCCCCACCCCGGTTGAGTCCCGGATTCTCTATGATTCCTGGCATGGTGGATGAGAACCGACACGATGTGCTGACCGATCGCGTGTATGAGGCCGTCAAGGCCATGGTCATGGACCATGAGATCGAGCCCGGCACACGTATGAGCATCGACGGCCTGGCCCGTCGGCTGGACGTGTCGGCCACCCCCGTCCGCGAGGCCCTGGTCCGACTCGAGTCGGACGGACTGGTCGTCAAGCGTCCGAACGCCGGCTATCGCGCCACCGACCTGCTCGATCCGGAAGCCCTCACGGATCTGTTCGAGATGCGGCTGCTACTGGAGCCCCGCGCCGCGTCCCTCGCCGCCGAGAACGCGGACGACGAGGATCTGCGGCAGTTGCGGTCCATCGTCGAGGAGATGCGCCGACACCCGGAGACCGGCGCCAAGTACTCCGCCTACCGGCAATTCGCCCTGCTCGACCAGGACTTCCACGACGCACTGGCCTACGCGGCGGGCCGCCCGCTGCTGGCCGAGGCGGTGACCCGCCTCCACGCACACCTGCACATGTTCCGCCTCAACAGCGCACCGGGAGCGGCCGAGCCGACGATCGACGAGCACGAGCGGATCGTGGACGCCGTGGCCCATCGCAACCCGGAGAAGGCCGCCGAGGCGATGGCCGCCCACCTGCGCTCGAGCCGGGTCCGACACCGCCCGCACGCCCCCTCGCCGCGCCCGCCCCGGCGCCCCGGATCCGCTCGCGCCTGAACCGACCAGGGGCCTGGCGTGACCCGCCACACCCCGAACGCGCCTGTCACCACTGGAACTTCAGCCCGGAAGGGTTGACTGCCCCGGAAGTCTGGCCCAGCATGGCCGAGCCAGATCGTATTGGATTTCCGGCCACGACACGGAAGACGAACAGGATCGGCGTCGATTGCGTCGGAGTGGCATGTCCAGTGAGTGGCATGTCCAGTGAGCGGCATGCCCAGTGAGTCGACGCTCCTCGAGATCGCTACCGATCCCCATTCACCGGCGGGCCGCCGAAAGGGGTACTTCACCGCATGGAACGCGTAGCACAGGTGATCCGGGTGCGTCCGGAGCGGATCGACGAGTACCGCGCACTGCACCGCGACGTACCCGAGGCAGTCCTTGACACCTTGCGCCGCTGCCACATCGCGAACTACTCCATCCACCTGCTCGGTGACCGGCTGTTCAGCTACTTCGAGTACCACGGTGACGACCTGCGGGCGGACGTCGCGCGGATGGCCGCCGACGAGGCGACGCAGGAGTGGTGGAAGCTGACCGACCCCTGCCAGGAGCCGGTCGAGGAGGCCGGCCCCGACGGCTGGTGGACGCCGATGGAACAGGTCTTCCTCATGAAGTGAGGGCCGGGCCGACAGTCGCTGCCCCGCCCCACCCCTCTCTCACCTCCGTGCCCAACGAGAGGCCACACCATGACGCAGACACCCACGTCCCGCCACGCGGACAGCGAGCCAGGGCGAGAGCCGGAGCCAGGGCCGCCAGAGCCACGCGAGCACACCGACAGCCCGGGCCCCCTGCCGCGTCGCGTGTACGCGGTCGCCGTCCTCGGCGGCCTGTCGGGCATCCTGTACGGCTACGACTCCGGGGCGATCTCCGGGGCGCTGGCCCCGCTCACCGAGGAGTTCGGGCTCAGCACCACCGGCCAGGGCCTGGTGACCAGCCTGCTGCTGCTCGGGGCGCTGCCCGCGATCGCCGCCGGAGCCTTCGCCGCGCGCCGCTGGGACCGGCGCCACCTGCTGATCCTCGCCGGGGCGATCTTCGTCCTCGGCTCGATCGGCTGCGCGGTCTCACCGAACGCCCCCGTACTCATGGCGTCCCGCTTCATCCTCGGCTTCGCCGTGGGCCTGGCCAACATGTTCGGCCTCATCTACCTCAGCGAACTCGCGCCCAAGCATCTGCGCGGCCGCATCACCGCGCTGTACCAACTCGCCGTCAACGTAGGCATCCTGCTCGCCTTCACCGTCGGCGACGTACTGTCCGCGTCGGGCGCCTGGGAGTGGATGCTCGGACTCGGGGCGATACCGGCGGTGGTCTTCTTCATCGGCATGATCACCAGCCCGGCGGGACCGCGCTGGCTGATGATGCGCGGTCGCGAGGCCGACGCCGAGGCGGTCCTCACGACCCTGCGCACCACCCCGGCGGACGCGACCGCCGAGGTCGCCGAGATCCGCGGCAGCCTGGCCCAACAGCACACCGGGCTGCGGGAGTTGTTCACGGGCCACTATCGCGCGCCCCTGCGCATCACGCTGATCCTGACCTTCTTCCAGGTCTTCACCGGCATCAACGCGGTCGTCTACTACGCACCGATCATCTTCGAGCACCTCACCGCCGACTCCGGCAGCGCGGGGACCATCGCCAACTACTGCGTGGGCGCGGCCCTCGTGGTGTCCACCGCGGTGTCCCTGCCGTTCATCGAGCGGCTCGGCCGGGTCCGCCTGCTGACGCTGTCCCTGGTCGCCCAGGTGCCGCCGATGATCGTGCTCGCATTGTTCCCCGACGTCACCGTCGTCGCCGTGACGTGCGTCTTCGTGTACACCTTCGCCTTCGGCATCGGCCTCGGTCCCGTCTTCTGGCTGTACTGCCCCGAGGTACTTCCGCTGCGCGCCCGCGCCGTCGGCATGGCCGTGATCACCTTCACGCAGTACCTGATGAACTTCCTGTTCTCGCTGGTCTTCCCTGATGTGCTGCACGCGATCGGCGCCGCGGTGTTCGGTGTGTTCGCGCTGCTGTCCGCGGTGGCCGCCTGGTACGTGGCACGGAAGGTTCCGGAGACCGCCGGCAAGTCACTGGAGGAGATCGAGGCACTCTGGCTGCGTCAGCCGGTGCGCTCCCCTACCGGAGCGGCGACATGACCCCGCACGGCGACGGCGGAGCCACGGACACGCCCCGCCCGCTCCCCCGTGTCCCGCTGGGTCGCTCCGCCGCGTGGACCACCCCGCTCGCCTTCGGCGGCGCGGGCGTCGGCAACCTGTTCCGCGCGATCGACGACGAGGAGGCCGCGCGCGTCCTGGAGTGCGCCTGGGACGAGGGGTTCCGCACCTACGACACGGCCCCGCACTACGGCCTCGGCCTGTCCGAACGCCGACTGGGCGACGCGCTGCGCGCCCGCCCCCGCGACACGTACACGCTGTCCACCAAGGTCGGCCGGGTACTCGAACCGCTCCCCGCCCCGCACGGCGACGACCTCGCCCATGGCTTCGCCGTGCCCGCGACCCACCGCCGCAGGCAGGACTTTACCGCCGACGGCGTACGCCGCAGCCTGGAGGACAGCCTCGGCCGACTCGGCCTGGACCGGGTCGACATCGTGTACCTGCACGACCCGGACGACCATGAGCGACAGGCCCTGGACGAGGCCTACCCGGCACTGGAACAGCTGCGCGCCGAAGGTGTCATCAGGGCCATCGGCGTCGGCATGAACCAGTCCGCCATGCCCACCCGCTTCGTCCGCGACACCGACATCGACGTGGTCCTCCTCGCCGGCCGCTACACCCTGCTCGACCAGAGCGCTCGGGACGACCTGCTGCCGCAGGCACTGCACCGACATGTCTCGGTCGTCGCCGGCGGTGTCTTCAACTCCGGCCTCCTCGCGGCCCCTTGCCCGGACTCCACGTACGACTACGCGACGGCACCCGCCCACCTCCTCGACCAGGCCCTTCACCTCCAGGAGGTGTGCAGGAGCCACGGCGTCCCACTGCGCGCCGCCGCCCGCTTCCCCCTCGGCCACCCTGCTGTCGCGGGCGTCCTCCTCGGACTGAGCAGCACCGAGCAGGTCCACGACGCGGCGGCCCAGTTCCGCCGCCCCATCCCTGACGCCATGTGGCGGGATCTGAAGACGGCCGCGAGGCTCGTCGACGTACCGCGGGAGCCGTACGTCGGTCAGCGAGTGTGACGGCGGACCGCGTCAAGGAGCTGGTCGATGTCGTCCGCGCTGTGGGAGAAGGCGGTGACGAACCGTACCGGACCCCGGCCGGGCCCTGCTGCACTATCTGCTCGCGGCAGCCCAATGGCGGGCGCGGGACCAGGCGTTGGACATCGTCCTCGCCCACGCGGACCTCGAAGCGAAGCCGGTCTCCGGGATGCAGGACGAGCTCGGAGGCCACGCCGAGGTCCTGCTGAGTGGTTTCGGCATGGACCTGCCCGCCGACGCACGCACGTCCGCCATGACCGATGGTCAGGTACGCCGGTCTTGGCCCGAGCCTCCGCCGGCGCCGTCCTCGTAGCCCCGACCTCAAAGCTCGTGGCGGGCCCGGCCCTTCCCTCCGGCCCCCGGGTCAGCGCCGCAACAGTCCGAGGTCGACGGCATCCGCCATGGCCTTCATGCCCGCGTCGTTCGGGTGGATGTGATCGCCGGAGTCGTAGGCGGGGTTGAGGGCGGCAGGGTCCGCGGGGTCGCGCATGGCCCGGTCGAAGTCGATGACGCCGTCGTACGCGCGGCCTGTGCGGATCCAGGCACTGACGTCACGGCGTATCACTTCGGCGGCGGGTGTGTAGTAGCCGTTGCCCTTGTCGGGCATCAGGGTCGCGCCGATGACCCGTACGCCTGCGGTGCGCGCCCGGCCGATCAGGGTGCGGTAGCCGTCGATCAGGTCCTGGGCGGTGAGTGGACCGCCGTCGGGCCCCGCGTTGTTGCCGATGTCGTTGATGCCCTCGAAGAGGATCACGTGCGTGACACCCGGCCGGCCGAGGGCGTCGTGGTCGAACCGCTTGAGCGCGCTCACACCCTGCCACAGGTTGGGTACGTCGGTCAGGACCCGGTTGCCACCAAGACCGGCGTTCACGACGCTCAGCCTCTGCGGGCCCGGTTCGGCGGCCAGGCGGCGGGCGAGGAAGTCGGGCCAGCGGGTGTAGGTGCCGGTCGAGGAGTGGTAGCCGTCGGTGATGGAGTCACCGAAGGCGACGACGGTGCCCCGCGCCGTCGGGGACAGGACGTCGAGGCCCGCCAGGTAGTACCAGGATGTCGAAGTGGCCGTGTACGCAGAGGAGTTGTCGTCGCCGGTGTGGTCGTCGGAGGCGAGGTAGGTCGTGTCGAAGGCGTCCGAGTGCCAGGTCGACATGCCGGTCGCGGCGGGCACGTACAGGCTGACGAGCAGGTTCTGTTCGGCCTCGACGGTGATCGGGACGGTGTCGCTGATCGCTTCCTTGCCGGCGGGGATGGTGACACGGCCCGACCCGCCGAAGGTGATGCGCCGGGTGGTGCCGGGCTTCGCCTCGCCGCCGGTCGCCTGCACGGCCATCGTCACTGCCGCTGCGCCGAGCGGTTCGGGGCTGTAGCGGTTCGAGAGGGTGATGCGGGCGTCCGAGCCCGCGACGCTGCTGTGCACGACCATCCGGATGGTCTGGTCCGCGAAGGCGGGGCCGCCGGTCGTCATGCTGGGTGACCAGGCACCGACCCGGTTTCGTCGCGTGTCCTGGTGCGAGGGTGTGGTCGCGTACGCGGCGGTCATCGGGACGGCCGTCGCGGCGAGGACGACCGGCGCTCCGATCATGGTCCGCAGGAATCCGCGGCGGGTGCGCCACTGTCCGTTGGGACGTGGTGGGTCGGACAGCATCGGAGCTGTCTCCGTTCTTGTCGTGGTTCGACTGTTCCCGTGGTTCGACTCTTCTCGTGGTTCGACGGACACACACCGCCCTGGCGGCGACGCGGGGCGCCCGGCAGGCGCCCCGCGTCCGCGCGCTCAGGCCACGAGGTCCCTCAGCACCCTCGACTCCCCTGGCTTCAGGGTGACGGTCGTGCTCCGGCCGCCCGCGGTGACCGTGGTCTTGCGGCCTCCCACGCTGTGCAGCGTCGCCCGGCGTACGCGGCCGTGCTCCCAGGCCACGTCGACCGTGAACCCGCCGCGCGCGCCCGCTCCGCGCAGCGAACCGGACGCGGCCCAGGCGTCCGGCAGGGCCGGGAGCAGTTCGATGTGGCCGGGCCGGGAGTAGACGATCGTTTCCAGCATGGCCGTGGGCGTACCGAGGTTGGCGTCGATCTGGAAGATGGCGCGGGTGTCGGAGACCCGGTACATGTCGAAGAAGTTCATGGCCGTGCCGGTGTCACCGCCCGCCCACGGCTTCAGGTTCGTCAGGAGCAGTTGGTAGGCCTTCTCGGCGTCCTTGAGTCGCGCCCAGCACGCCGCCCGCCAGGCGCAGGCCCACCCGTAGCTCTCCATGCCGCGGGCGGTGAGAAGTGCTGTCGCGCCCTTCAGGATCTCGGGGTCACCCGCGTCGGGACGGATGCGGTCACCGGGGAACAGGTTGATGAGCGGGGAGAGGTGGCGGTGGGTCGTCTCGCCGAGGTTGTCCTCGCTCATCCACTCCTCCAGCCAGCCGGATGTCGGGCTGACCTTCGGCAGGTAGAGGCGTTCGCGCAGGCCCGTGATGGTGGCGGCGTGGTCGGTGTCGCGGCCGAGGGTGCGGCACGCCTCCGCGTAGTGGCCGAAGAGGGACCACAGGAGTTCCTGGGTGTAGGTGATGCCACGGGCGTCCTGCGGGCCCTGCTCGGGCGACCAGTCGTGGTCGTCGATCAGGACCTCGCGGCCGTCGACCGTCGTGGTGATCAGGCGCGCCTCCCAGAACGCGCAGGCGCCCTTCAACAGCGGCATGATCCGATCGAGGTACTTCGTGTCCTGCGTGAACTCGTAGTGTTCGTAGAGGGATTCGCACAGCCAGGCGTTGCCCGCCGGGTGCCACCACCACCCCAGGCCGCCGTACGGGTTCGTAGAAAAGGCGACGGTCCAGCCGGCGACCTTGTCCGACGTGTTGCGGTAGCGGTTGCGGGAGTCCTGGAACTGTTCCTGGGTGACCTTGTTCCAGGCGGGCAGCTGCGCGAGGCAGTAGTCGGCGAACGCGGGGAAGGTCTCGCCCAGACCGGCCCGGTCGGCCAGCCAGTAGTTCATCTGGAGGTTGATGTCGGTGTGGTAATCGCCCATCCAGTCGGGGGTGTTGCCCTCCAGCCACAGCCCTTGCAGGCCCATGGGAAGCCCGTCGCGCGAGCCGCAGATGGTGAGGTAGCGGCCGAACTGGAGGTAGCTGGCCTCGAGTTCGGGGTCGGGGGCGGATCCGTCCGCGGCGCGCGCCTTCAGGCGCGACCAGGTGTCGAGCCTGCGCTGCCGCCCGGTGGAGGGGCCGAGGTCGAGGTCCAGCCGGTCGTAGCGGGGCCGGTAGTCCGCGACGTGCGTGTCACGCAGCAGCACGCCCGAACTCTCCGCCGCCGCAAGGGCCTTGGACTCGGCCAGGTGCACCGGGTCGAGGTCCGGGTCGCGGTAGCCGGCGGCATGGTCGGGGGCGTAGTCGGTGCCGCCGCTGATCACGATCACGACCTCGGTGCAGTCGGTGAACGTGACGCGCGCACCCTTCGCCGCGATGACGCCGTCGCCGGTGGCGGTGACCGCGGCCGCGTAGCGCAGGCCGTTGGCGAAGGAGTCGGAGAAGGAGGCGAGACGGCGGGCGGCGTCCGCGGTGGTCGTCTCGCCGTGCGTACCGGAGAGGGCGAGGCTGCCGGTGAGGGTGCCGCCGCCGCTCTGGCTGAGTCTGATGACGAGGGCGTCGTCGGGGGCGCTGATGAACATCTCCCGCTGGTAGCGCACCTTGCCCTTCGTGTACGAGGTGGTCACCACGCCGCTGCTGAGGTCGAGGGTGCGCCGGTAGCCGCTCACGTCGGCGCGGCCGTGTCCCGGCACGGTCAGGACGGGTCGGGCGAGGAGAGTGAGGCTGCCGAAGTCGTCGCGCCCGTACGGGAATTGGCCGTCGCTGTCGAGGGTCGCGTTGGCTCCGCCGGTCCACATCGAGGCGTCGGTGACGTGGAACAGCTCGCTGTCCGGATCGCCGCCGACGAGGGCGCCGAGGCGACCGTTGCCCAGCGGCAGGCCCTGCTCGATAAGGAGGTCGCCGTCGGCGGGCTCGGGGTACCAGAGGGTGGTCGCCTCGTCGGCGGGGACGAGCGGGGAGATGGTGGGGCGGTTCGGCGCGGCGTGGGCGGTGAAGGCGGGCAGGGTGCTCAGCGCGAAGGCGGCGCCGAGCCCGGCCCCGAGCCCGAGGAACGTGCGGCGGGACGGTCCGTTGCTCATGTGCGGGTCATTCCGTGGGCCGTTGCTCATGTGCGTGTCCTTCCATGGGACGGCGAAGCCCCCATCGCGGGACGGGGCTTCGCCGGGAGCGTCTGAGGGGCGGGGCCTACGACAGCTTGATCAGCCGCGAGCCGTGGGCCGGCACGGAGGAGGCGGTCCAACTCCCCTTGAAGGAGCCGAGGTTCTCGCGCGCGACGACGTCACGCAGCCGCTGCGGACCGTGCACGCCCAGGTCCTTGAAGTTGACGCGGATATCGGTCGCCGAGGAGCCCATGTTGTAGACCGCGAGGTACGTGTCGTGACCCACGCGCTTCGTCCACACCTGCGTGTCACCGGAGCGGAGCTGCTTCGGCAGGACGGCGGCCTGGTCGACGGCGATGACCTCGGGGTTGGTCAGGACGGCCTTGGCCTTGTCGTCGAGGAAGTAGATGTCACCACCGACGTACAGCGGGGACGAGGCCATCGACCAGAACGTCATGACGCTCTGCCGCTCGGTGTCGTTGATGCCGTCCTGCAGCCCGCTGCCGGAGTTGTTGTTGATCGGCATGGAGTCGAGGTCGCCGAAGTAGGTGGGGGCGGACAGCTTGGGCAGCCACTTGGGAAGATCGGTCCAGCGGTCGTCCACGGAGCTGGTCCAGGTGCTGGTGGTGTCGCAGTAGCACTCGATGTCGGTGTCGACGCGGACGCCGTTCGCGTGGGGCCGCAGGCCGTCGCCGGCCTCGAGGTCGACGGGCCAGGCGCTGGCGCTCAGCCACATCTTGCGGCCGCTGTGGTCGATGGCGGTGGACCAGGCCTTGATGTCCTCGACGTTGTCCTTCGTCACGCCGTCGATCTTGATGAAGTCGACGTTCCAGGAGGCGTAGCGGGCGACGATGGAGTCGATGTAGTCCTGGGCGCAGGGGTTGCTGTAGTCGATCTTCCAGGCGCCCTCCCACTTGTTGGTCGGGGTCAGCGGCTGCGCGGCGATGTCCTGGGCATGGCAGTCCGTACCGAGGATCGGCGCGTTCTTGTCGTACACCTCCTTCTCCAGACCGGCGGCGCCGTACAGGCCCAGCTTGAGGCCCTTGCCGTGCACGTAGTCGGAGAGCGACGGCATTCCGCTGGGGAAGCGGTCCTTGTCGGCGTTCGGGATGCCGTTGGCGTCGGTGTGGAAGTTCCAGTCGTAGTCGAAGTTCCAGCCGGCGTCGATGTTCAGGTTCTTGTAGCCCGCCGGGGCCAACTTGCTGCTGAGCGCGTCGGCGGCGTTCTTGATGTTGCCCTCGTTCAGCCAGCGCGTGCCGTAGTCGCTGTGCGAGGAGGACTCGACGCTCCAGCTGCTCCAGCCCATGAACGGCTTGACGTACGGGGTCTTGGCCTGGGCGGTGCCGGTGGACAGGGTGAGGGCGAGGGGCAGCGTGCAGGCAGCGACGAGAGCCGCGCGTCGGATCGATCTGGTCACGGGAAGTACCTCCGGGAAGAAGGGAGTTCAGGACTTGAGACCGGACATCGCGATGCCCTGGACGATGTGGCGCTGGGCGACCAGGAACATGATCACGAGAGGGAGGATCGCCACGGCCGTACCCGCGAACAGCTCGGGCAGGTTGACGGTCTGGGAGGTGAGGAAGCTGGACAGGGCGATCTGTACGGTCCAGCTGTCCGGGTCCTGGCCGATCATCAGCGGCCAGAGGAAGGAGTTCCACGCCTCGATGAAGGACAACGCCCCGAGCGAGGCGATCATCGTGACGGAGTTCGGCAGGATGATGCGCCCGTAGACGCCGAGGTAGCTGAGGCCGTCGATGCGGCCCGCCTCCTCGATCTCGGCGGGGAACGACAGGTAGAAGCTTCGGAAGAGCACGACCGCGAACGCGTTGAACAGGCCCGGCGCGATCAGGCCCCACATCGTGTTGACGCCTCCCATGGAGCCGACGACGACGAACGTGGGCAGGAAGGTCACCGCCTGCGGGATCATCAACGTACCGACGATCAGCGCCAGGACGATCCCGCGGCCCGGCACGTTGATCCGGGCCAGCGCGTACCCCGCCATCGAGGCGAGCAGCGTCGATACCGGGGCCGAAATCACCGCGATCACAAGAGAGTTGACGAGGGACCGGCCGAAGGGTCGCTCTGGATTGTCGAACAGGGACGTGAAGTTGTCCCAGTTCAGCGCGGACGGCAGCCAGTTCCAGTCGGTGGCGGTGACCTCCGGCGTCGTCATGAAGGCATTGCGCAGCAGGACGTAGAACGGAATCAGGAAGACCACGGCCAGCAGGCACAGGACCAGGTACGTGGCGGCGGAGCCGAGCACGCTCCCTCGGTAACGGTTCATGGTGTCAGTCCTTGTCCGTTCAGTCCTTGTCGCGGGCGAACCCGAGGATCCGGCCCTGGAGGAGCGTGACCAGCACGATCAGCAGGGTGAGCAGGAAGGCTCCGGCGGAGCCGACGCCGTAGTCCTGGTCTTGGAGAGCGACTCCGTACAGATGCATCAGCGGGGTGCGTACCGGCTCGCTGCCGAGCGAGGCGCCGGTGGAGAAGATCGCGTAGAACTCGTCGAAGGCCTGGAGCGCGGCGATGAGCATCAGCAGCAGGATCGCGACCGATGTGTTGCGCAGCATGGGGAAGGTGATGCTGCGGAACGTGCGCCACGCGCCGGCGCCGTCGAGGGACGCGGCCTCGTACAGGTGCGGCGGGACGGACTGGAGCCCGGCGATGAAGAGGATCATGTAGAGACCGACCTGGAGCCACAGCCGCAGGGTGACCAGCACGATCCAGTACAGGGGCGGGCTCTGCGTCTGGATCCAGGCGGTCGGGTCGTCGCCGAAGAGCGCGCCGAGCGTGTTCGCGAGGCCGGACGGGACCCCGCTGAACAGGGCCATCTTCCAGATCATCGCGGCGGCCACGTAACTGACCGCGGCCGGGAGCAGGAAGGCGGTACGGAAGAAGGCCCGCCCGCGACGTACCCGGTTGACGAGGACGGCGAGGCCCAGCGACCCGGCGAAGGTGATCGGCACGATCATCGCCGTGAACAGCACGATCATCGTGAGCGAGTCGCGGAACCGCTCGTCGCTCAGCAGCTGTTGGTAGTTGTCCAGGCCGACCCAGTTCCCGAGGGAGATGGTGCGGCGGGCCTCGCTGAAGCTGAGCAGGAAGCTCCAGCCGATGGCGACGTAGCGGAACAGCGCGAGGCCGAGCAGCATCGGCGCGGTGAGGACGACGAAGGCGAGGATTTTCGAGCGTCGCTCGGTCAGCAGCCGCCGGCGGCGCGGCGCCGTGGCGGGCGCCGGCCGGGCGGGACTCTTGCTGCTCCCCCGCAAAGGCGTGGTACCGGTGGCCGTCATGACGGTCAGCCCATCTGCTTGTCGAGCTCGGACTGCGCCTTGGACTGGGCCTTGTTGAGGGCCTTCTCCGGGGCCGAGCCCTTGGCGATGTCCGCGGCGGCGGCGATGAACTCGGCCTGCATGGCCTGCGTCCACTCGGCGGGGAAGGAGATGCCGTACTTGGTGCCGATGGCGACGGCGTCCTTCGCCGGCCCCTTGCTCAACTCCGGTGTCTTAGCCGCCACTTCGGTCTGCGGCGGCACGTGGGAGCCGTACTTGACGGCCCAGTCGATCTGGATGTCGGCCTGCTTGATCCACAGCCACTTGAGGTACCTCTTGGCCTCCACGACGTGCTTGCTCTTGGCGTTGACGGCCTGCGTCCAGCCGCCGAGCCGGGCGACGGGCTTGCCCGAGGAGTCGTACGCGGGCCAGGGCGCGACCCCGAAGTCGTCACCGAGCGCCTTCTCGACGGTGGGCAGCGCCCACAGGCCGCACCACTGCATGGCGGCGGCGCCCTGGGTGAACGCCCCCGCGTCGTACCAGTCGGTGGTGAAGCCGAGCAGCACCGACTTGTCGGAGTGCAGGTCGCGCAGGCCACCGATGGACGTGGCGGCGTCGGCGTAGACGACCTTCTTCCCGTCGATGAGGTCCTTGCCCTGGGACCAGGCCAGCAGGTAGGGGCTGTCGCCGATCCCGTCGTTGCCTATGAAGAGCCCCTTCACGTTGCCGTCGGTCAACTTCTTTGCGGCGTCGGCGAGTTCGGCGAAGGTGGTGGGCACGTCGACGCCCGCCTTCTTCAGCATCGACTTGCGGTAGAAGAGCATCATGATGTCGTCGATGGTCTTCATGCCGTAGATCTTGCCGTCGACGGTGAGGTAGTCGAGGTCCGCCTTGACGAAGCCGCTCTTGGCGGCGCCGTACACGTCGTCGAGGGGTTCGAGCTGTCCCTTGCGGGCCATCTCGGCGCGGAAGTCGCCGAGTTCGAAGACATCCGGGGCGTCGGCGCCGAGCAGCGCGGCGTTCAGCTTGGTCTCGTACTGGGAGGTGTCGGCGCCCCAGACGACGTTGATCGCGATGTCCGGGTTGGCCTTGGTGAACTCCTCGGCGTACCGCTTCACCGCGGCCTGGGTGCCCTCCTCCCCGTACTGGTGGTACCACTGCGTGAGCGTGACCTTGGCGCCCTTGGCCGACGCGGTCTCCTGCGGGTTGCCGGCGCACCCGACGGCGGCGCCGGCGACGAACAGCAGGGACGTGCCGAGGAATCCCCGGCGGGACAGGGCGGAACTGGCAGTCATGACAAGGTCCTTCCGGGGACTTCCGGGAACGGAGGCAGGCTCAGGCGGTGAAGAGTGACTGGATGCTGACGGCGGCCGCACCGCGCGCCCATTCCTCCCAGGGCAGCGGGCGCACCACGAGCGGGCAGCGGGCGGCGGCGCCGAAGGCCTGCATGGTGAAGGCGGCGCGGATCTGCTCCTCGAAGAGGTCATACGCGGCCACGCCCTCGCCGGAGACGACAACCCGCTCGGGCCCGACCAGGTTGACCACTGCGGCGAGGCCGAGCCCGATGGCCTTGCCCGCCTCGTCGAACACGGCGCGCACGGCGGCGTCCCCGCCGTGGGCGCGGTCGATCGCCCCGGCCATGTCGAGGCCCGGATCGTCCGCCGCGCGCCGGGCGCGGGAGACGATGGCCGCCTCGGAGGCGATGGCCTCGACGCAGCCCCGGGCGCCGCAGTGGCACTCCGGGCCGTCCCCGGCGGCGACCGGGATGTGGCCGATCTCGCCGGCCACGCCGTAACCCCCGGCCACCAGACGGCCGTTGACGACGAGCCCGCAGCCGATGCCGACGCCGACCGTGGCGAGGGCGAACGAGTCGGCGCCGACGCCTTCGCCGAACCACTGCTCGGCGACGGTCAGCGCCTTCACGTCGTTCTCGACGGTGACCGCCAACCCCGTTGCCGAGCCGACCAGTTCGGCCAGCGGGACGTCGTGCCAGCCGAGGAACGGCGAGTAGCGCACGACGCCGCCCGGCCGGTCCACGTCGCCCGAGACGGACACTCCGATGTGGTGGGTCCGCTCGGCGTGCGCGGGGGTCAGCTCCGTGACGAGCGCGGCGATGTCTCTCACGACCCCCTCGACGGACCGGTCGGTCACGGCGATCCGGTGGGCGGCGCCGACGACCTGCGCCCTCAAGTCGGTGACCACGCCGATGAGTTCGTCAGCCGTGACCTTGACGCCCACGAAGAACTCCCGGTCGGCGCGGACGGCGAGGGGGTGCGCGGGGCGTCCCGCCCCCTCGGCGGTCCGGGGCCCCAGCGTGAGCTCCTCCAGGTAACCGGCTTCGATCATCGGCTTGACCGCCTTGGTGACGGCGGCGGAGGAAAGACCGGTGAGACGGGCGATCTCGGGACGGACGACCGGGCCACGGGTGAGCACTGTCGTGAACACCGTGTTGGCCGCCGGAGACGCGAGCAGCTTCGCTCGGTTCAGCAACATGGGGGAAACGTAGGGGTATTAATTTCCTTCGTCAATATTTAAATCCAGGGAGTTTCGACCTAGGCTCCGGCTCATGTCTCAGGTGTCCTTCGACGAGCCCAGTCGCACGTTCCTGCTCACGACCCCCGCCTCCGCCTACGCGCTGCGCATCGACGCGGACGACAGCCCACGGCATGTCCACTGGGGCGCGCCCCTCACCCTCGACCAGGCGGCCGCGCTGCCCACACACGACGGATTGACCAGCAGTTTCGCGTCAACAGGCGGGGAGGAGCTAGGCGTTGAGGGCGGTGCCCGGTTCGGGGTGCCGTCGCTGCTCGTGCGATACGCGGATGGAGCACGCGGGGTCGAGTGGGTGCACGAGGGCCACGAGATCGACGGCGGCCGACTCCAGGTACGGCTGCGCGACCGGCACTACCCGCTCGGCTGCACGCTGCAATACTCGGTTCGGCCGGACGGCGATGTCATTGAACGCTCCCTGGTGCTCCGCCACTTGGGATCCGCCGAGCAGGACGTCGAGGAGGGTGAAGAACCGGGTGACGAACAGGGCGACGAGCCCATCGAGATCCTGCGCTGTGACGCCGCGAGCTGGTCCGTGCCCGCCGCATCGGGCGTGCGACTGAGCCACACGGTCGGCGAGTGGACGGGCGAGACACAGCTGCGTCGCACTGAAGCCCCCTTCGCCGAGACGGTGTTCACGAGCCGGCGCGGCGTGTCCGGGCACTTCGGCAATCCGTGGCTGATGGTCGACGCGGGTGACGCGGACGAGCGCCACGGCGAGGTGTGGAGCATGGCCCTCGCCTGGTCCGGGAGTTGGCGGATCACGGCGCAGCGCGACCACACCGGCGGCCCGTTCACAGTGACCGGCGGCGCCGGGCACGAGGGTCTCACCTGGCGGCTCCGACCCGGCGATAGCCACGAAACCCCGGTGTTTGCAGGGCAGTTCAGCGGCGGCGGATTCGGTGCGACGAGCCGCGGCTGGCACCGTTACATCGCCGCACACGTACTGCCGCGCCCCGACGAACCGCGCCCCGTGGTCTACAACAGCTGGGAGGCGACCGGCTGGGACGTCACCCTGGCGGGCCAGAGCGCACTCGCGGCGCGCGCCGCCGACCTCGGCGTCGAGCTGTTCGTGGTGGACGACGGCTGGTTCGGACAGCGCACCAGCGACCGGGCCGGGCTCGGCGACTGGCATCCGAATCCCGAGCAATTCCCGGACGGACTCGGCCCGTTGGTCGACGAGGTGCGCCGGCTCGGTATGCGCTTCGGCCTGTGGGTCGAGCCGGAGATGACCAACCCGGACAGCGACCTGTACCGCGCACACCCCGACTGGGTGCTGCACATGCCGCACCGCCGCCGCACCGAACTCCGCAACCAGCTCGTGCTGAACTTCGCCCGCACCGACGTGACGGAGTGGGCCTTCAAGTGGCTGGACCGTCTGGTCGCCACGTACGGGATCGACTTCCTCAAGTGGGACATGAACCGGGCGTTCACCGAGGCCGGCTGGCCCGGCCACCCCGATGCCGAGCGACTGTGGACCGACCACACGCGGGGCGTCTACTCGGTGCTCGACCGGCTGCGCCGCGCCCACCCCGGCCTACGGGTCGAGGGCTGCGCGGGCGGTGGCGGCCGCGCGGACCTCGGCATGCTGGCCCGCACCGACCAGATCTGGATCTCCGACAACACGGACGCCGACGACCGGGTCGCCATCCAACAGGGCTACAGCCAGATCTACCCGGCCCGCACCATGTCCGCCTGGGTCACCGACAGCCCCAACCCGCACACCGGCCGCAGCACCCCGCTCCCCTACCGCTTCCACGTGGCGATGACCGGAGCACTGGGCATCGGCGGCGACCTCTCCCGCTGGACCGACACGGAACTCGCCGAGGCCCGCGAACTGGTGGCGCTCTACAAGGACATCCGCCCAGTGGTGCAGTTCGGCGAGCAGTACCGCCTCGACGACGCCGTGCAGTACCAGGCGGACGACCGCATCGTGGTGATCGCCTGGGGCCGGGTCCGCAACCTGCGCCTGGCCGGGCTCTCCCCCTCGGCGCTCTACGTCGACGACACGACCGGCGCCGAACACGATGCGGCGACCCTGCTCACGCACGGCCTGCCGCTGCGCCCCGCGCCGGGGGAACGGCCGAGCATCGTGGTGCGGCTGAGGCGGCGGGGCGGGTGAGGCGGCGGGGCAACTGAGGCGGCGGTGTGGGTGAGGCGGCCGGGCGAATGAGACGGCGGGGCGACTCACCCGCAGGCACATCAGCCGGTCACCTGCACCACCGATGTCGCCCCTGCCCGCACCGTGGGCGTCACGTACGTATACGTCGCGCCGTCGACCGTCTTGGTGCGCACGCGCTGCGGGACACCGTCGACGGTGATCCTCCTTGCTCCAGCCGGTGACCGGGGTGCCGGAGGTGGTGTAGGCACGCACCAATGTCGGCGCCGCTTCCGGTGCCGCTCCAGGTGTCGTTGAAGTATCAGCCGGAGTCTGACCAGGAACTTCTTGGTCGGAATCCTTTTGGAGGGGCTATGGCTCGGTCTCGGTTCGTACTGTTTCTCGGAGTGGCGCTCGCGCTACTCATCGGCGGCGGCAGCCCCGTCTCCGCAGTGCCGACACAGACACCGAGACCGGTGGTGGTCGACGCCGACGAATACGGCGCCGATCCCACGGGACGTACGGACTCGGCGCCCGCCGTCGCGGCGGCGCTGCGGCATGCGAAGACACTCGATCGACCGACCCGGATCCAGTTCTCGCGGGGCACCTACCAGCTCTACCCGGAGCGGGCCGAGAAGCGTGAGTTGTACGTGTCCAACACCGTTGGTGCCGACCAGCGTTACCGGGACAAGAGGATCGGTCTGCTCGTCGAGGACATGCACGATGTCACCGTCGACGGCGGCGGGGCGAAGCTGATTTACCACGGCCTGCAGACGGCGTTCGCGTCGATCCGCTCGACCGGTGTGACGTTCCAGAACTTCTCCTTCGACTACGCGGCCCCCGAGGTCATCGACGCGACCGTCACCGACACCGGCGTCACCGACGGGCACGCCTACCGGGTCCTGAAGATCCCCGCCGGCAGCCCGTACCGGGTCGACGGCACACACATCACGTGGCGCGGCGAGAAGAGCCCCGCCACCGGGAAGCCGTACTGGTCGGGTGTCGACGGACTCCAGTACACGCAGATCCACGACCCCGAGGCGCAACGCACCTGGCGCGGGGACAACCCCTTGTTCAACGACGTCGCCTCGGTCACCGACCTCGGCGGCCGCCGGATCCGGATCGACTACGGCACCACGGCACGTCCGTCGGACGCCGGACTCGTCTACCAGATGCGCCTCATCGAGCGGACGGAGCCGGGCGCGTTCATCTGGCAGTCGAAGGACGTCACGATGCGCTCGATGAACGCCTACTACCTCCAATCCTTCGGTGTAGTAGGTCAGTTCAGCGAGAACATCGCCATCGACAAGGTGAACTTCGCCCCCGATCCGAGGTCCGGCCGGTCGACGGCGTCCTTCGCGGACTTCGTGCAAATGTCCGGCGTGAAGGGGAAGGTCGCGATCACCCGGAGCGTCTTCGACGGGCCGCACGACGACCCGATCAACATCCACGGCACCTACCTCCAGGTCGTCGGGAAGCCGGGGCCGAACACTCTCACTCTCGCCTACGAACACCCTCAGACCGCCGGATTCCCGCAGTTCGCGCCGGGCGACGAGGCCGAGTTCGCCACCAAGACCACGATGTCCCCGCTGAAGGACGCGCACGCGAAGGTCACCGCGGTGGACGGTCCGAGCGGAATGGACCACGACAAGCCGCTGACCACGATGACCGTCACCTTCGACCGCCCCGTCCCCGACGGGGTGAAGATCGACGAAACGGTCGTCGAGAACATCACGGCCACACCTTCGGTCGTCATCTCCGGCAACGTGTTCCGCAACGTACCGACCCGTGGCATCCTGGTCACCACCCGCAAGCCGGTCCGGATCACGGGCAACCGGTTCGACGCGATGTCCATGGCCAGCGTCTACGTCTCCGCCGACGCCTACCAGTGGTACGAGTCCGGGCCGGTGGCCGACCTCACCATCCGCGGGAACTCGTTCACCCGGCCCACCGGTCCTGTCATCTTCGTGGAGCCGACGAACCAGGTCGTCGACCCGGCGCACCCGGTGCACCGCAACATCTCGGTCGAGGACAACGCGTTCGACATCGGTGACGTCACCGTCGTCGACGCCAAGAGCGTCGGCGGGTTCGCCTTCACCGGCAACACGGTGCGACGCCTTGCCGGAGCGGCCCAACCTCCGTACACGTCCCCGCTGTTCGTCTTCCACGGCAGCTCGGGCATCCGGATCGCGGGCAACCACTACGACAAGGGACTGAACACCTCCGTGGTCACGGACTGAACCCAAGCGGGTACTGAACCCAAGCGTGTACGGCAGTTCATATAGGCGGGATGCGCACAACGCGTACGGGATGCACGCCACATCGACCTGGTCAAACTTTCCGGCTTTTCGCGCATCGTGTTGGTACCCGGCCCGCGAGGGACTCCTGCTCGCCACAGGCTTCGTTCACCGACCGAGGGAGCTGACCATTCATGGACGCAACATCCCCCACGCGCGCGGTCCGGGATGTCGTGCTGGTGCACGGCGGGTTCGTCGACGGTTCCGGCTGGCGCGGGGTGTACGACCTGCTCCGCGCGGACGGCTACCGCGTCACCGTCGTGCAGAACGCCACCGAGTCCCTGCAGGGTGACGTCGCCACCGTCAACCAGGCGCTGGACGGACTCGATGGACCCGCCGTGCTGGTCGGGCACTCCTACGGCGGCGCCGTGATCACCGAGGCGGGCCATCACGCCGCGGTGTCCGCGCTCGTCTACGTCGCCGCGTTCGCACCCGACAAGGACGAGTCGGTCAACACACTGATCGCCGACCCGCCGCCCGGCGCCCCCGTCCCGCCGATCCTGCCGCCCGCCGGGGGTCACCTCTTCCTGGACCGGGACAAGTTCGCGGCATCCTTCGCCGGGGATCTACCCGAGGCCGACGCGCGCTTCCTCGCCGACTCGCAGGTCCCGTGGGGTCTTGACGCCCTGGCCGGCACCATCACCAGCCCGGCCTGGCGCGCCAAGCCGAGCCACTATCTCGTCGCCCGCGACGACCGGATGATCCCGCCCGCCGCCCAGCGCGCCATGGCCGAACGGGCCGGAGCCACGGTGTCCGAGACCGCCGGCAGCCATGCCCTGTACGTCTCCCACGCCGGCGAGGTCGCCGCGCTCATCGCACGCGCGGCAACAGAAACCACGGCGACCGCTTGACAGCCAACTTCCGTGACACGGCGGCCAATTACGCCAACATCTGGAGGCTCGCGGGCCTCGGGCCCGGCATGGCTTGGTCACCGATCGCAGCCGCCCCCGCCTCACGTCCTCTCAACTCATCTCTCAGGTCACACCGCACAGTCCAGCCGTTCGCGCTGATCACCCGTCAACTCCAGCGCCACGCCCGCGAACGCCTCGTCCAACTGCTCGACCGAGCTGACGCCGACGATCGGTGTGGCAGCCGGATTTCCTCCGGTCAGCCACGCCAACACCACCCGGTTACGGTTCGTGCCGGTCTCCGCGGCGATCTCATCGAGCGCCGCGAGGCGGCGGACCGTGCCGGGGTGGTCGTACTCCTGTGGCAGTGGCTTGTCCGCGCGGGTGTAGCCGCCGCTCAGCAGCGGTGTGTACGCCCATAGCTCCATGTCCGGATGGTGCTCCAGGTAGTGGAGCACCTCGTCGCCGACCGCACCGAAGCGGTGCGACACGCTGGGCCGGGTCGCGGGGCGCGGCTGGAGGTATGTGTGCTGTTGCTGCAGCGCGGTGAAGCCGGCACCACCGTGGTCCCGCGCGATCCGCCGTGCCCGATCGACCTGCCACACAGGGTAGTTGGAGCAGCCGAGACGCCCGACCGTGCCCGCGGACACGAGGTCGTCGAAGGCGGCGACCGTCTCCTCCAGCGGTGTGCCCGGATCGGGCATGTGGGCCCAGTACAGCTCGACATGGTCCGTTCCCAGGCGTCGGAGACTGTCCTCGATCCCGCTCTTGACGGCTCCGGCCGACAGGCCCTCGGCGGTCTCCGGGAATCGTCCGGCCTCGGTCGGCTCGCAGCCCACCTTGGTGCTGATCCTGACCCGGTCACGGACGCCCGGGCGACGTGCCAACCAGCGCCCGATCAACTCCTCGCTCCGCCCGCCGAATCCGGTCGGATCCGCCCAGAACGCATAGCAGTTGGCGGTGTCGATCCAGACGCCTCCGGCGTCCACGAAGCGGTCCAGTATCTCGAACGACCGGTGCTCGTCCTGAGCCGTGCCGAACAGCATGGCCCCAAGGGCCAGATTCTCCGTCATGTCCCTCACGCTAGGCGCGTTCGGTTCGGCGGTACGCTCCAATGTTGTGGCTGATTCCCAGACCAATTTCGCGTGGGCGACGCTGCTGGATATCGGTGCGCCGGAGGGCGGGCGGCGCCGCCTGCACGACCGTCTGGCTCACGCGCTGCGCACCGCGATCCGGGACGGCCGGCTGGCGGAAGGTGCCGCCGTCCCACCGAGCCGAGCGCTCGCCGAGGAACTAGGCTTCTCCCGTTGGGTGGTGACGGAGGCTTACGGGCAACTCATCGCGGAGGGGTACCTCTCCGCCCGGGTAGGTTCCGCTACGCGTGTCTCGTGGTCGCCGGAGGCGTCGGGATCGACACCTCCGCTGCCCCGCGGCCGACGCTCGCCGGCACAACCACCCATCCGGTACGACCTCGCGCCCGGCCTGCCCGACCTGCGGGCGTTTCCCCGCCGCCGCTGGGCGGACGCCGTCCGGGCGGTCATCGGCTCGGCCGTCCACTACGACCTCGGCCTGCCCGACGCCGCCGGACACACCGTGCTGCGTACCACCGTCGCGCAGTACCTGCGACGCTCGCGCGGCGCGGACGCGCACGCCGAGTCCGTGACGGTGTGCGCGGGCGTCACCGACGGTCTGCTGCGTACGTGCCGGGCGTTGCGCGCCGAGGGGATCGCCGACGTGGCCGTTGAACACCCGGGGTGGGGGCGGCTGCAGGACGCCGCGACCAGCGCAGGTCTCCGCGTGCACCCGGTGCCCGTGGACCACGGCGGCCTCGACGTCGACGACCTCGCGCGCACGCCGGCCCGGGCCGTCATCGTCGGCGCGGCACACCAATTCCCCACCGGCACGGTGCTGTCCCCGGAGCGCCGGGCGAGTCTGGTGCGCTGGGCCCGCGAGGTCGACGGCTTCGTCATCGAGGACGACTACGACGCCGAGTTCCGCTACGACCGCCATCCGGTCGCCGTCATGCAGGGCATGGCCCCGGGCCGGGTCTTCCTCCTCGGCTCGGTCAGCAAGACCCTGTCACCGGCCCTCGGCCTGGGCTGGCTGGTCTCGCCCGCCTCGATGACCCCGGTGCTCCGGGCGGCGAACCCCGTCGCCGCCGCGCCACCGGTGCTGGACCAACTCGCGCTCGCCACCTTCATCGACCGCGGGTGGTACGACGCCCATCTGCGCGCGGCACGGCGGCGGTTCCGCACCCGCCGCGACCTGCTGGTCCGCACCCTCGGCGCCCAGGTGCCGGAGGGCCGGGTATCCGGCACCGCCGCCGGGCTGCACATCCTGCTCCACCTCCCGGACGGCGCCGATCCGCGTGGGACGGTCCGGGCGGCGGCCGCCGCGGGGCTGCGCCTGGCGGACCTCGACGACTACCGCGCGCCTCGGCCGACACACCCCGCGCTCGTCCTCGGCTACGGCAACATCAGCGACACCGAGATCCCTCCGGCCATCACGCTCCTGCGCGACGCGTTGCGTTCACCCGCGGCCTCGCCACCGACACGTACAGCACAGCAGCTGCGTCATGCATGACGTCGCTGACGCCGCGGTTTCGCGCACTACGCTCCTGGGATGCAGATCCCCAACACGCGCCTGGAGCGCGCCAGTCGACGACGCGCGACCGCGGACACCATCCTGGACCGGCTCGGCCTGTTCGAGCGGTGGCGGCCGCTGGGGTCGCCCGTACTCGTCGGATCCGTCGCTCTCGACCTCGTGGTGGAGCCCGACATCGACATGGAGATCTACTCCCCCGCCCCGTCGGTCGCCGACGGGTTCGCCGCGCTCGTGCCCTGCGCAGAGTTGCCGGGCGTGCGTAATCTGCGCTTCGCCAACGCCCTCGACCTGCCGGATCAGGGGCTGTACTGGCGCCTTGACTACGAGTTCACGCCCACCGAGGTCTGGAAGATCGACATGTGGTGGCTGCCCGACGACCACCCCGGCCCCCGCGCGGCTGACCTTGTCACCCCGGTACGCACCGCGTTGGACACCTCGACGCGCGACACCATCCTGGCCATCAAGGAAGAAGCAGCGGCACGGGGCGAGTCGACACAGGGTGTGTGGGTCTACCAGGCGGCCCTTGACCACGGAATCCGCACCTACGACGAGTTCCGTGCCTGGCAGGCCTCGACCCCGACGGACGGGCTGACGTCGTGGCGGCCGCGTCGAGACTGAGGTGCGCTGACCGGGAGCGGTTTCGGCGGGCTACCCCTACGCCCACACCACCTGGAAGTGGGCCCGCCCCCACTCACCCGGGTGCGCTCACGCCGGCCGTGGGTCGTTCGCCGTCCGTCGCGGTCGAGGACTCGGAGGTCGGGGACTCGGAGGACGGTGACTCGGAGGATGGGGCCGACATGGGCGGGGACGCGGCGGACGGGGACGAGGTCGACGGCGTAGCCGGGTTCGGGACCTCCGTTCTGGACGGATCCGACGGCGAAGGGCTGGGCGTCGGGCGCTGGTCGGGGGCGGTCGGCGACGATGGCGCGGCGGGCGGCACGGGGGTGCGGTGCGGGTCCGCGTCCGGGGCCAGGGCGACGTAGCCGACGGCAATGGCTGCGGCAGTGGCGAGCCCGGCGACCGGGAGGACGAAGCGCCGGGCGGTGTCGCGGAGTCGAGGCAGTCGGCGCAGATGCGGTCCGGGCGGCCGGGCCGGGCGCAGTGCCCGTACGGTGACGCTGTCGGCGCGCACGGCGAGCGTCTCGCGCAACCGTTGCTCCACCGGGCGTTCGGCCTGGTCGGCCGGACGGGCACGTGGTGTGCGGGGAGTCATATCCGGCCCTCCAGGATCTTTTCCAGTGCGTCCAGGGCGCGGCTGGCGTTCGACTTCACTGCGCCTTTGCTGATGCCGAGGGTGGTGGCTATCTCGGCCTCGCTGAGGTCGGCCCAGTAGCGCAGTACGAGGACTTCACGGCGGCGCGGTGTGAGGCGGGACAGGGCGGCGAGGACTTCGCGGTGTGCCTCGTCGAGGACGACGGAGTCCTCCGCGGACGGGGCTTCGCCGGCCGGTGGCGGGGTCCACGCCCGGGCCGTGCGGCGACGGCGCAGCACCGATCGTGCGGTGTTGACGACCGCGGTGCGCAGGTAGCCGAGGGCGTTGTCCACCTGCGTGATGTGTTCGCCGTGGCGGCGGTAGAGGGCGGTGAACGCGTCCTGCACGACATCCTCGGCGGTGGCCAAGTCGTCCACGAGCAGCACCGCGAGCCGCACCATGCGCAGCCGGTGCGCGTGGTAGAGCTCGCCGATCGTGGGCGGCCGGTCGAGGGGCGGGGGTGTGACGCCGTGCGGGTGCGCGTACGGGGGTGAGGGCCGGCCCGGCGCATCGGTGGCCGGGCCGGGTGCCGCGTCGATGCCGGGTGCGCCTTCGAGAGCGGACCGGTCACGTCGCAGCAGCCCACGCAGCACGTCCCGCCACCCTGGGCGGACCCGGCCGTACGGGAGGGTGAACGGCCGTGGTGGCGGGGCGAGTTCGTGGGCTACGGGGGTGTGCACAGGGTTCCTCGGGTGTGCTGGGTCAGCGGTGCGAGCGGCGGCGTACGGCGAAGAGGGTCCCCGCGCCACCGGCGACGAGTGCGACGGCCCCGGCGCCCAGGACGGTGTTGGTCGTGTTCGAGGACCCAGTATGTGCGAGCTCGTCCTCGGCGGGGGCGGGTGTGCCGGGCTCGGTGGCGGCGGGCGCGGGCGTGCCCGGCTCGGTGGGGGCGGCGCTCGGCGCCGCTGAGGGGGCCTCGTCTCCATTGCCGCCGGGGGCGGCACTCGGCGCCGCCGAGGAGGCCTCGTCTCCCTTGCCGCCGGGGGCGGCGGGCTCGGCCGAAGGCGGGGCGCTCGACGCTTGCGTCGGGACGCTGCCGGCGGACTCCGGGGGCGCCGGGCGAGGCGTCGCGGTGGCGGCGGCCGAGGGGCCGGCCGACGACTGCATCGGCGTGGCGTGGGCGGCGGGAATCGCGGCCAGAGCGGCCAACAGGCCGGTGGCCACGACGGCACTGCGCACAGGAACAAAGTGGTTCACGGTCGTACTCCACGGTCGGGGTGAAGGATGCCGGACGGCTCCCTTCACCCCCACACGACGCGCGAACCCACGGCAGGTTGCCGCCGTCGCACAAAAATCTTTTCCCGGCATCCGCGCACGACACATCGCAGGACACATCGCAGGACTCAACCTCCGTCAGTCACGGCCGAGCTGGGTCGATCGCGATCACACAGGAACGTCTTGCCGCAGCCGAGCGACCACGCGCTGACTGACCGCCCAGACAACCAGCCCACAGACGGCGAAAGTCACTCCGAGAATCGCGGTCCCCGCCCACCCCACCGCGGAGTACACCGCCGTGGTGGCAGTCGCTCCGAGCGCGGAGCCGAGGGAGTAGAAGAGCATGTAGCCGCCGATGACACTGCTCGTCCGGTGCGCGTACGCGGCGGTGAGCAGGTGCTGATTGCTGACGTGCACCGCCTGGACCGCGAAGTCGAGGACGAGCACGCCGGCGACGACCAGCCAGAGCGACCAGGACGCCTGCCCGGATGCCCACCACGACACGGCGAGCAGCGCGAGCGCGCCTCCGGTGACGAGATTGGTGTGCCCGGCGTCGGCCCATGTCCCCGCACGAGCGGCGCCGAGAGCGCCGGCCAGTCCCGCGATTCCGAAGAGGCCGATCTGGGCCGGGCTCAAATGCCACGGCTCGGCTGCGAGCGGTAGCGCCAGGCCGCTCCACAGCGTGCCGAAGGAGGCGAACAGGAAGAACGCGAGCAGGCCGCGCGAGAGGAACAGCCGCTCATGGAAGAGGCCAACAAGCGAGAGCAGTACGCCGCCGTACGTCGCGTGAGCGGAGCGGGGGTCGGCCGGCAGCAGCTTCAGCACGAGGAGCGCAAGCACGACGAGGAGCAGGGCCAGCGCCACGTAGACACTTCGCCACCCCCAGAGCCCGGCGAGACCGCCCGCGAGCACGCGGGCGCCGAGAATCCCGGTGATGACACCGGAGGTGACGATGCCGAGCGTGCGCCCCCGTTCGGCCACGGGCGACAGGTCGGCGGCGAACGCGACCGTGGTCTGCACGACGACCGCGAACAACCCCGCAACGGCCAGCCCGGTGAGCAGGAACCAGAGCCCGGTAGCGACCGCGGCCAGCAGCATGCCGACCGCGGCGAGGAGCAGGTGGCCGGCGATGAGCTTGCGACGGTCGAGCATGTCTCCCAGCGGTACGAGGAAGGCAAGGCCGGCCAGATAGCCGACCTGACCCGCCGTCACGATCCACCCCAGGGCAGCTTCCGGAACGCCCAAGTCACCGCCGATCTGGGCCAGTACGGGTTGCGCCACATAGACCGTCGCCACCGCCACCGCGCAGACCGTCGCAAGCAGCAGCCTCCGTCCGACCGTCAGAGACATCGCCCCTGCCCCTGTCACCGTCATCTCCACCCCCGCCAATCAGTAGCAAATTGCAACCGATTCCACGGTACGGCAGAATGGTTTTGATCCGCAACTCTTCAGGGAGAGTGATGACACAGACCACGGCCCGCACCGATGAGACGGTGCCGGACTGGACGGACCCCACCTGCCCGGTCGCCCGCACGCTCGACCTGGTGGGAGACCGCTGGAGTCTGCTGATCATTCGCGACGCGATGGACGGCGCGCGGGCGTTCACCGACTTCCAGCACCGCACCGGAATCGCGCGCAACATCCTCACCGACCGCCTCCGACGCCTGGTCGAACGCGGCATCCTCGACCGGCAGACGGCCCCTTCGGGGCGCCGTCAGCACTACGCCCTCACCGACACGGGACGCGACCTCTTCACCGTCATCGTGGCCATGCGCCAGTGGGGCGAGCGGCACGCCTTCACCCCGGACGAACCCCGCTCGGTCCTCGTGGACAGGGGCGGGCTCCCGCTGCCTGAACTGCGCCCCACCGACACCCACGGCGCTCCCGCCGACAGCCGCACGACCACCGTGGTGCGAGAGCACTGACCGGACGGCAGGTGCCCGCCGACGGACGGACCCCGACCCTGCGGCATGCCAAGCCACATGAACTGGTAGCCGGAGCGATCCGTAGGCGGCGGCCGCGCGCCCGCCGGACACGGTGGCACCGAGGATCAGCGGCTCACACCTTGACGCGATGCAGCTCGATGTCCCGGTTGACGAAGAGGTGAACGAACCCGCAGTGCCAGCAGATCAGCCCCGTCGCGGTCTCGTCCGCCCACGCCAGCCCGAGGAACTCGCCACCGGTACTGTTGAGTTTCACACCCCGTTCGCGAAAGAGATCACCGTCGCAGACCTGGCAGGTGATCCACTTTTCCCCCAACCACGCCCGAACTGCCTTCGCCATGACCTCTCCCCGTCGCTCCACTACACACGCCCCGGAACTCACCCGCTGTCTTCCGAGTCTTCCGAGTTCCGTCGCCGACGCTGAACTGTTCGCAGTTCTACACGAGATCATGGCGATGATCGAACACGCCAACCGGCACGTCCATATCCTCACGCGACGTGACCGGCCACCCCACCGCGCCCCGCGCCTGGCGTCACCCAGGCCGCCAGGAATGATTCTTCGAGCCCCACACGAACTCAGGCTCAGACACCTACTGCTGCACGTCGGAAGCGGGACCGCTCACGGCGCGTCCGCCCCACAAGGTCGGCCGCCGCCTCCGCCCAGGCGCCGTGGTCGAAAGTGAACCCGGCATCCCTCAGCCGCCCCGGCACCACCCGTCGGCTCTTCAGGAGGAGTTCGGTGTCGGAACGGAGAGCCAAGGCCCCGACTTCGGCCATCCACCGCGTCGCGGGCAACCCGACCCGCACGCCCCAAGCAGCACGCAGAACTCGCATGAACTCCCGCTGGGGCAGAGGGCCGGGAGCCGCGAGGTTGACCGCCCCACTGATGTCGTCCCGGCCGATGAGGAACTCCACCGCACGCACGAAGTCACGGTCGTGGATCCAGGACACGTACTGCGCACCGCCCGCGACCGGCCCACCCAGGCCGAGCCGCGCCAGCCACAGCAGGTAGTCGAAGACACCACCGCGATCAGGACTCATCACCATCGCCGACCGCAAGGCCACCTTGCGCGTCTGCGGGGTCGCGGCCCGCTCCTGCTCCCGCTCCCAGTTCTTCGCGATCTCGACGCTGTAGGCCCAGTAGCCGGGAACGCCGGGCTCGGCTCCGCCGATCGCGCCGCTCGCCTCGTCGTTCGGCGCATCGAAACGGTGGGCGTAGATGGTGGCGGTGCTCATCTGGAGCCAGATACGGGGTGGCTTCCGGGCGGCGGCGATCGCCTGGCCCACGACGCGTGCGGAGTCCACACGCGAGTCCATCATGGCGCGCAGATTCTCGTTGGTGTAGCGGCAACTGACGCTACGGCCCGCAAGGTTGATGATGACGTCACTGCCGTCGACCACCTCCGCCCAGGGGCCGAGCGTCCTGCCGTCCCACTGGACTTCGCCGTCCCGCACGGGGCGTCTGGTCAGAACGACAACCTCGTGGCCCGCAGCGGTCAACGCCCGCCGCAGCACACCGCCCACCTGACCGGTCCCACCGGGCAGCACTATCTTCACTGACCCCTCCCCTGACGCCTGGTGTCCCACAGTAGAGTCAGCGTACGACCCGTCCCGCCGGATACGGGGCGACCTCGGGATGCGTGGCCGTGGGGCCATCGAGGAGCGGCTGCGCGATGCTCCGCAAGTGAAGGTCGAAGAAGGCCGACACGTAGTCGCGGGTTATGCGCCACCCGCGTTCTCCGGACAGCGGCACGGCAGGGTCTGACAGGCCCAACTGCCCGGCCAGGTACGGCAGGTCCGTGAAGGAGAAGTGCTCGGCGCCGGCCACGGTGAACCAGCGTTTCCAGCCGTTCAGATGCTTCCACGCCTCGGGCCAGTCACTTGTCCGGTTGCTGGGGCTGTGGGTGGACTCGGTGCCGAGCATCATGAACGGGCGCCTGCCGAGCCCTGCCGCGGCAGGGTGCAGGAAAAAGTCGCCGTCCAGGTCGACCCCCGCCCGCACACGACGGTCGGCGGCCATGGTCGCCGCCGCGGTTGCACCCCCGATCGAATGCCCGCCGATCCCGATCCGGCTCCGGTCAATCACACGGGACAGCGCCCCGGCCCGTCGGCCGCTGGTCAACTCGCTGATCACGAAGGACATGTCCTTGGCCCGGCCGCGCACGACGGCCGCCTGCTCCTCCTGCGTGCCGACCCGGTCACAGGCCACACAGGTCAGCGTCCGGCCCCCGGGGAAGGCCGTGCCGACGGATTCATACGCGTGGTCCACAGAGGCGACGACGTAGCCGCGACTCGCGAGATCGTCGGCGAGGGAGGTGAGTGTGGTGCGTGGCATCGAGAAGCCCGGGGAGAGCAGTACCAGGGGGAAATGCCCTGGCGCCGGGCGAGCGCCCACGTGCGCATGGGTACGCGCGCCGGCAACGGTTTCGCGCGGCACGACGCCGCCGAGTCCCCTCGCCTCCAAGAGGAGTTGCGCCTCTTCGTCGGTCATGTACGCCGCCGGCAGACCCCTCGCCGAGCGCGCCGGGTATGCCACTGTCACCATCAGCTCCCGACCGCCGGCCGTCGGCACCCACGGGTCGGTGCGGTTGCGATCGACCAAGTGCAGGGTGCGTCGACCGACGGGATAGGGACCGGTGAGGGGCGGCAGTTCCAACCCGCTGCTGTACTGAGCTCGGGGCGCAGCCTGCTCGGTGCCGACGGAGACGGCCGGCGCGGCGCCCAAAAGCGGCGCGGACAGGGTCAGAGTGAGCAGAGTGGCCACAGCGGCACTGCGATGTCTGGAGGTCATACAGTCGAAGCTAGGCCCCGGTTCTCCACAACACGTCCGGCTCCAGGGCTACTTGACCGTACCCCTGTCGGTGGACCCCATCAGACCTCGGTATCACACAAGTGAGGGCGAACAGTACCGCTGGACAACACACCTTGGCGGAGGCCGAGTTGGACGGGCACGGCGTGGGTCAGTCCGTCGCCCGGTGAAGCGTCGTCCGGCCCAAGTGGGGTTCCGCGCGGGACGCGAGGACCTTGATGCGGACGCGGCTCGCGGTGACGGGGGCGTCCAGCGGCAGGAAACGCTGGTAGCCGATGGTGGTACCGGTGGCGATCTGCCGCCAGGCACCGCCGATCTCGGCCTCCACAGCGAATTTCTCCACCCGTTGCCCGTGCTCGATGTCCTCGCGGACCGCGACCCGGTCGAAGGTGGTCGTACCGTCGGCGTTCTTGGCCACCGGCCGGCCGTACACCTTCCGTACGCGTTGCCCGAACGCCGTCAGCTCGGCGACATCCGCGGCATCGATCGTTCCCGCCTTCGACGGCGGCACGTTGAGCAGCAGGGTCGCGTTGCGCCCGACACTCTTCTCGTACAGGTCGAAGAGCTGGGCGGCCGTCTTCGACTTCTGGTCGGGGTGGTGGAACCAGCCGGGCCGATTGGAGACGTCGGCCTCCGCGGGGAACCAGGACAGATGGGTCACGCCGGACTCGGTGAGGCGGGCCCGTGAGCCGATGTCGTCGGCGGTCGGGCCGTGCGGCAGCAGCCATTCGCCGTGGTACGTCCACGGGTCGGCGGTCGTCGGCACGACGCTCCACTCGGTCTCGCGGGCGATCCCGTCCTCGTTGCCGACCCAGCGCACGCCCGTCGGACCGCCGAAGACGACGGTGTCCGGCGACAGCGCCTCGATCACCCGGAACCACTCCTCGAAGCGGTACTCCTGGGTGATCCCGGCGTCGGCCCACGGGTTGGCGCCATCCAGCCAGAACTCGTCCAACGGCCCGTACTCGGTGAACAGTTCGTAGACCAGGTTCAGGTAGTACGCGTCGTAATCGTTGGCGTGCACGGTGAACGTCGGCAGCTTCCCCGAGCGCACGTCGTCGGCCCGGTCGTCGCCCTCCACCAGGGTGGGGATGGTGTGCTTCTTGACCGCGCTGCCGTTGCCGAACCGGCCGAGACCACCGGGCGCGCGGTCGCCGTCGTCGAGCGCGGTCTGCTCCACCGAGGTCAACTCCCCGCCCTCGGACTGCTTCTTCCGCAGTGACTCGATCCACTCGGCGTGCCAGGCGTGCGGCAACTCGCCGCCGTCGGAGGGCGAGAGATAGATCCCTACACGCATCCCGTGGGCGCGTGCCGCATCCACGTACGTGCGGACGACATTCGGCTGCCCGGGACTCTTGAGGATCGAATGAGGCGTGTACCTGCTGGGGAACAGCGTGAACCCGTCGTGATGCTTGGCGGTGATCATCGCGAGCTCGGCGCCCATCGCCTGGTATGTGCGGATCCACTGGTCGGCGTCGACGGCGGTCGGCGCGAACGTCGCCGCGTCCTCGGCGCCCGACCCCCACTCGCGATCGGTGAACGTGTTCATCCCGAAGTGCGTGAACGCCGTTATCTCCCGCCGCTGCCACGCCAACTGCCCTTTTCTGGGTACGACGTTCGCGGCCTTGGCGATGATCTGCTCCGGGGTGTCGTCCCCCGCGACCGGGATGATCGAGGCGGGGCGGACGCGGGCCCTGCTACCGGCCGGTGCTCCCGTCGGCGCGGCAGCGGCGGCGTACGCGCCGGTGCTGCCGAGGGCGGCGATCGCGGGGGCGGCTCCCAGGACACCGAGGATCTGGCGGCGAGACGTCATCAATCACTCCTACGGGCACATCGCTCGGATTTCTCTTCGCTGCGCTCCGGTGGATCATGACGCAGTAACGGATTTTCGGTAAGAGCTGTGACGGGAGTGGTCCCGTGTACCCCACCCACGACGAGGCGTTGACTCTCGTACACGGAACCACTCATCCGGTGTGGAGGCGTCAGGACGGAGCCACTGCGCGGCCGGTCTGCGGGGAGATCATGCCGGCACACAGACCGCGAGCCGCAAGCCCTTGCGCGATGCGCGGGATCGCCGCGCGTGTGTTGGCGGGCCAGTCGTGCATGAGGATGATCTGGCCGTTGGTGAGCCGTGCGGCGGCCTGCACGATCGCGTCGGTGCCGGCGCCGTTCCAGTCCTGCGAGTCGACGTCCCAGATGATCTGGGTCAGGCCGTACTTGGTCGCGACGGATTTCACCGTCGCGTTGGTCTCGCCGTACGGCGGACGGAACAGCCGGGGTTGGCCGCCTCCGCCGTTGGCTATGGCCTGTTGGGTGCGCGAGATCTCCGAGTCGACCTGTGCCTGGCCGAGCTGGGTCAGGTGCGGGTGGGTGTAGCTGTGGTTGCCCACCCACATACCGGCGGCTACTTGTGCGCGGACCAGGGACGGGTTGGCAGCGGCGTTCTGCCCCTGGTTGAACATGGTGGCGCGCAGCCCGTTCTGCTTGAGCGCGTCGAGCAGGGCCTGCGTGCCGCTGGACGGGCCGTCGTCGAAAGTGAGCCCGACGTAGCCGGTGCAGGCAGCGGCACGCGCCGATGCGGTGGTGTCGACGCCGAGGGTGCACGCGCCTGCCATCAGGGCGACGGCCAGCCCGGCCATCAAAGAGCGCGACGTACGACGTGGGGGGTTTCTGGGGGGCAGGTCGCTCATGTTCATGCTTCCTCCTGGTGGGGCCAGCGTGAGGCTGCTCAGCCATTGAGGTGCGTGTCGACGTCGATAGGCTGGCGCCGGGCTTTTGCGCTGTCAACTCTTTCGACGTAGAGAGCGAAACTTTGCAGTTCGACGGCACCCGCCACACACATCATCCGACCTGGTCATGGGCGCAAATCGGCTACACAGAAGGCGGGTTGGCGACCAGGAGCGGGATTCGGCCAGCATGACGAGGCATCAGCACGGCGAGAGTTTCGAAAATCTTTCGGAGCGCCGCAGGGCGAGATTGTGCCACCCAAACGCTTGGCCGGCCGCCCTCAGTGCAGCAGCATCAACGTCGAGTCCCGGAACGGCACCAGGCGCCGCAGCGCGGGCGACGGCTCGATCCCCAACTCCCGGTGCAGAGCCCGGCAGCACCGTACGTACTGCCGGGCCGCCTCCCAGTCGTTGCCTGCCGCCAGGTGCGCCCGGATGACCGCCCGGTGCGAGCTTTCCCGGAGCGGCTCGGCGCGCACCGCCGCCAGCCCGGCGTCCACCGCGACGCCGAAGCGGCCGACGGCGACCAGCCGCCCGCTCATGGCTTCCAGGGCGTGCAGGCGCAGTTGGTGGAACTGCTCGCGCTCGACGAGTACCCACTCGTCGTACCAGTCGGGCAGGACGTCCAGTGACAGATCGGCCAGGGTCGCCGCGGTGAGGCAGTCCTCGCAGGGGTCGGGGCCCTCGAGCAGACGGTGTGCCTGGCGGCTCACGGCCCGGACGTCGACGGCCACGCCGTCGGCCAGGGACAGGTGCTGCGCCGATGTCTCGATCAGCGGACCGCAGCGCCGGTTGACCCGCCAGAGGCAGGAGCGGAGGTTCGCCCCCGCGCGGTCCGGGCGCCCGCTGGGCCACAGGGCATCGGCCACACAGGCCCGGGACAGCGGTCGTTCCTGGAGGGCCAGCAGGGCGATGAGGCGCTGTGCGCCGGGGACCACGCTGGTTCTGCCGGCTCCGGTCGTCAGCCGGAAACCGCTCAACAGGCCGAGGGCGAGCCCGGCCGGAAAACTCGTCTCCATCCGCCTCTCCCCACATACTTCGGGGGTTCACCGGTGACCGGTGGGCATGGACCAGGCCGTCAGTCTAGGGGCGCCGCAGCCACCCGTCCGTCGTGTGACCGACCTCATCCGTGCGCCCTGTGCACGCTGTCGCCGGTCGTCACTCCGGCTCCGCGGGGGTCCCTCCTGTGGTGTCCGCCGCCTCGTCGGCCAGCAGCTCCAGGAGCCAGACACGGACGGCCGCGCATACAGCGTCAACGGTCGTCTCGACGGTGGTCAGCGACCGTTCGCTGTCCGCGACCCGGATGATCCTGACCCGCAAGCCTGTCGTTGGATCACCCCGTTCGACCCAGGCGCGCAGGACGGTCACGCCTTCCTGGTGTCCGCGAGTTCGCTCCATCGGGCAAGTGTGGCGGGCGGGCGTCTTTGCGGCGTCACCGCGGTCCGCCAGGGAGCAGCGGACAGGGCCGTCGCGCGCTCCGCGACGGCCCTGCGCGCCATCATCGTCCGGTGCCACCCGCACGGCTCCGTGGGAGCGGACCGGTGGCTGCCGCTCAGCCCGGTGCCGCGCGCCCTGCGTCCATGGACGACGCGTTCTCGGAGGAGTGACGGGTCTCCTGCGGGTCCTCACCGGGGCGGGACACCTGTCCGGCGTCGGCGAGCCGGACGAGTTCGGCGAGCCAGCCCGGAGCCTCGCCGCCGTCCGTGACGGGCCCGGCCGGACGCATCGATTCCGATACCGGGCTGGTGCGGTGGCCGTTCGTCATGGCCTGTTCGGCTCCCGCCGCGGGGGCGGATCCGGCGTCGACGGCGCCCGTCGCGGCGGTCTCGCGCGTCTCGGAGTGCTGCCGCCCCGGCCCGGCCCCCGGCGGCGGTGCCGCGCCCGCGTCATCGGCGATCGTGATGTGCACCTTCATGGCCGTTCTCCTCGCCTAGTTGAGAACCGCGTACCGGCCTTCGAAGTTCATCTGGGTACTGCCGATGTTCTTCACCGTCAGCCAGTACGTGACCGCCGTGGCCGAGGCCCGCTCGACTTCGGTCTCCCACTCGATCTGGGGGCTGCCCGTCTGCGGTGTCGTCGGCATGAAGTACCAGACGACGTGCCAGTCCTGCGGCCAGCCGAAGGTGAACCAGCGTCCGGTCTGCCCGGGGTTGAGTGTTCCGGTGAACTGTGTGCCTACTCGCATCGTCGTTTTCCTCTCACCATCCGAGAACCGCGAACCGGGCCTCGAAGTCGACCGAGTCGGCCACGAGGTTGGTCACGTCGATCCAGTACGTCGCGTAGGTGTCGTTGGCCCGCTCGACCCGGACCCTCCAGCTGATCTGCGGGGCGCCGGTGCGTGGACTGGTCGGGACGACCGTCCACACCACATGCCAGTGCGCGGGCCAGTTGAAGGTGAACCAGCGGCCGGTGCGCTTCCCGGCGAGGGTGCCCCGGAACTGGACGCCGACCCAGCTGCTCGTCTGGAGGGCCACCGGGATGAGCTGCCGCAGGTCGGGTCGCGTGCCGATGCGCTGGGTCGCCGGGCGTCCGGGCGCGTCCTGCTGCGGCGAGCCGGTGGAGCGCAGCAACTGCCGTGACCGCGAAGGCGACAGTGGGACACGGCCGTTCGCGCGCAGGACGCCCTGGGTGCTCGCCAGTGCGCCCACGACGATCGGTGAGGCGCTCGACGTGCCGCTGAACCGGTCGGTGTACCAGAAGTCCGCGTTGGTGCCCGCCTGGAGATCGCCGTACCCGGTGGTGGTCACCTCGCGTCCCCAGCCCTGCGCGTCCACGCAGGCACCGTAGTTGGAGAAGTCGAGGCGGGACCGGTCCGGGCCGTGCTGGGCGCCATGGGTGCCGGGCGGCGGCGCCCCGGCACCGACGATCACGGCGCCGGCGTCGAGGGCGGTGCGCCGGAAGGGGTTGCGCCACCAGGCCGGGAAGCCCGCCCTCGGGGTGTCGTAGTCGACGTGGTCCAGGTTCTCCGCTCCGTTGCCCGCGGCCTCGACGACGGTGATGCCCCGGTTGACGGCGTAGCGGATGGCCAGATAGTCGTCCGGCCACCATTCGACGGCGATGAACCCGACCTGGCCGACGCCGGTCGCGTGCGGTCCGGGACGGTGGATCTCCAGCAGGATGATGTCGCCGGGTCCGAGGCGGTCGGCGGCGTTCCGGATCGCCGTGGCCGTGGGGATGGAGAACGCGGACGCGCTGGTGACGGCGTCCGGCGCTATCCCGGTGATCCCGATCGCGTTGACGTCGCCACCGATCTCGCCGAGGACGGCGGTGCCGTGATCGGTGTCCGTGCTCCCGGTGCCGGAGACGATGCCGCCCTGGTTCAGCCGCAGGTCCTCATGGGTGAAGCGCCAGCCCCACTCGCAGTCGATCACCCTGACGCCGGCGCCGCGGCCGCCCGGCCGGGTCCAGGCGTAACGGGCGTCGATGCCGCCCGGAGCCGCGTCGAGATAGCCCTGCCGGGCGGTGAAGTCCGGACTCACGGGCGGCGCGTCCGCGCCCGTCGGCTGCATGTCGTTGAGCGGCGGGAGTTCGGCCTCCCCGCTCTCCTTCTTCTTCGAGGCGGTCTGCGAGGCGGCGAGGACGACGCCGGGCTTGACGTAGGCGCCCTCCACGGCGTCCGACGCGCGGAGCTGCTCGGCCAGCGCGTCCAACTGGTCGGCCGGCGCGTCCACATGGAAGAAGAGCCCCATCCGGTCGAGGACCTCCGCCGTGGCGTCGTCGGCGCCGATGTGCTCCGCGGGAGCCCCCGCCTGGGCGCGCAGCCGTTCCTGGTCCGCGCCGAACAGGGGACTGATGGTGACGTCGGCCTGGGCCGCCACGGCGTCGATACCGCTCACGGAGATGTCCGCCGTGACGGTCGCGCCGGTCGGTGTGATGCGCACCCCGGCGTCGGCGCGTGTGACACACACCAGCTCGGGGCGTCCGAAGAGTGGTCCGAATTCTGGAGCCGGGCGGTCGGTCCCCCGGCTGTTCCCCGCACCTGATCGCTGTGGCACAGCTGACTCCTTCACCGCGTTACGGAAGGTCCGCCGGTGGTTTCACATAGGCGGCCTCGACTGCCGGGTGGCCGCGCAGGGCCGTGGCGACTGCCTCGGCGTCCACGCCTGCGGGGACGGCGATCCGTTGCCATCCGATGAGGTCCGGGGCATCCGCGCCCGGGTACAACATCTCTGCCTCGACGCCGAAGCGACGCTCCAGCAGGCTCCGGACGTCCAGGACGTCGGCGGTGCCCGCCGGCGCGGGACCCGGCGACGTACGCAGTTGGACGATGACTTCGGCCTCGGCCACGGGTCTCTCCCCCGGACACTTTGTGGTGCCGCCTCTGAACGGCATGCTCGCGGTCACCAACCCGCCGACCCTAGGCGGGTGGCTGTCACCGGACCGTCACCGCGACGTCACCGCGGCCGCGATGTCCGGCACGTGGAGGACAGCGGCGGGCCCGCGATGAGCACGCGGCGGGCATGCGGTGAGCACGCGGTGAGCACCAACTTGTGCGTATCTCCCGTACGGGATGTGCCACTTGGAGTCCGGCTGCGCTACGCAGGAATGAGCCCCGCGAGGGCGGCACAGCCCGTGCGCCGCGATGGGCCAGGGGGGGGAATCATGGCCGATTCCGTACGCCGACAGGGGCCGCGAGAGCCCGAGACCGACCCGAAGGTGGGGGTCGAGGTCACTCGCGACTGGCAGGGAGAGCCGAGGCACCGCCTGGTGGCGATGGGAGACTCGCTGACACAGGGGTTCCAGAGTGGCGCGATCTTCAACACCGGTCTGTCGTATCCGGCAATCGTCGCGTACGAGTTGGGGTGCATCGAACGGTTCAGGTACCCCCTGTACGAGGGTGTCGGCGGGCTGCCCCTCAACATCGAGCTGCTCCTGCGTGACCTGGAAGCCCGCTACGGGCAAGACGTGGACTGGTGGGAAGTGCCGCTCGCGGCGTTCCGGGCCCGGGGGCTCATGGACCGGGTGGAGGACTACTGGGAGCGGGGCCCCGGCCGGACGGTGCCCTCGACCACGGCCATCATGCACAACCTCGCCGTCTTCGGGTGGGACCTGCGAGACGCGCTCTCGAAGTCGGCGGACGAGTGCCGCAAACGGATCGACACACCGAAGGACGACCCGATCAACCAGATCGTCCAGAACGCCGGCGAGCGCGCCGCCCTGCGCGCGTTGCCGACCCGGCCGCCGGAGGCCGGGGCCCTCGGTCAACTGGGTGCGGCTGCCGCGCTCGGCAACGACACCGACGGCACCGACGCCGAGCACGGCATCGAGACGCTGATCGTCTTCCTGGGCGCGAACAACGCCCTGCAATCCGTGACCGAACTCAAGGTGGTCTGGAGCGAGGACCCCGGATTCGACGACCTGGATCAGAAGGGACGCTTCACCGTCTGGCGGCCGGAGCACTTCAGGGCAGAGCTGCGTGAAGTCGCCTCCGCGGTCTCCGACATCAAGGCACGGCATGTCATCTGGTGCACGGTCCCGCACGTCACCATCGCTCCGATCGCACGCGGCGTGGCGGGCAAGACCGAGCCCGGCTCGGCGTACTACCCGTACTACACCCGCCCATGGATCAGCGACCGGGACTTCGATCCCGGCCGGGACCCGAGCATCACCGGCTCGGAGGCGCAGCAGGTCGACAGCGCGATCGACGAGTACAACGACGCGATCACCGCGGAGGTCCGGGAGGCCCGACGCCAGGGAAAGGACTGGTACCTGCTGGAGACCTGCGGCCTGCTGGACCGCCTCGCGTCCCGCCGGTACGCGGAGGACCTGTCGGCGCGTCCGGGCTGGTGGCAGCCGTACGAGTTGCCGCCCGCGCTGCGGGCGATGACCCCGCCGCCGAACTCGCACTTCCTCGCCGGCAAGGACGGACGGCGCACCGATGGCGGCCTGTTCTCGCTCGACGGTGTCCATCCGACGACGGTCGGGTACGGCATCATCGCCCAGGAAGTGATCAGTGTGATGCGGCTGGCAGGCGTCCAGTTCTTCAGGCCCGACGGACGCACCCCGCGCCAGGACCCGGTACTGATCGACTTCGACCGTCTCATCCGCAACGACACACTGGTCAACCAGCCGCCGGGGAACCTGACTTCGACCCTGCGTCTCATCGGGTGGGCCGACGAGTCCATGGATCTGTTCCGTCGCATCTTCTCCGGCTTCTGATCCTGCCGGTGCCGACCCTCACCCCGTTCGCCGCCGGCCGCTGGCCGCAGCACCGCGGGCCGCTGTCTCCTGGCGCGCGCGGAAATATTCGCTCGCATACGCCCCACCGGCCTGCCTACCCTTGGCCCGCTGCTTCCTTCCGCACCGGCATCCGTTGCCCGTGCGGCCGAACCACCGGGCCCCGCGCCCACCGAGAGGGTGTCTTGATGACCCGGCCCGCGCCGAGCGCGCCTCACCGCGACGTACCGCGTACACGTACCGCACGTACCGCACGTACACACCGCGGGTAACCGACCGATCCAGCCGTCGAGGCCGCTCGGCCTGCTCTTGCTGTCGATGACCGACTCCCCAGCAAGGAGCACAGGTGTCCGAGCACACCCCCAGCCCGAACCCCAGTCCCACCCTCAAGATCAGTACGTTCGTCTGCGCCTGGTGCGGTCTCACCGTGACCATCGCCGATCCGGACGGCCGTAGCCGTAACCACTGCCCTTCGTGTCTGCACTCGCGCCATGTCCTGGACCAGGTTCAGGGTGGCCGCACCGAGTGCCACGGCCGGATGTCACCGATCGCCATCGCCGTCCTGCGGGCCGGCGACTGGATGATCGTCCACCGCTGCGTGCGGTGCGACGAGCTCACCTCGAACCCCGTGAGCCCCGATGACAACCAACTGGTGCTGATGCGGATGGCGGTACGGCCACTGGCCCAACCGCCCTTCCCCCTCGAAACGTTCGGCACACTGTGAGCGGGGAGGCCCGGCATGCCACGCCGTAACCGAACGTCGTCCGAAGGCCCCGTCCCCCGGCGGCGCCGACAGCGCGAAAAGGACATCCTCCACGACCAGCGCGACGGCCACCGCACCCGCGACTTCCGCTGCGCGGGCTGCCGCCTGGAGGTCTCCCTCGACGCCCCGGGCAGCGGCCACCGCAACCATTGCCCGAACTGCCTGACCAGCCTGCACGTGGACGCCCGGATCCCCGGCGACCGCGCGTCGGACTGCCGGGGCCGGATGGACGCCTTGACGGTGTCCTGCCGCCCGGACGGGGAGTGGCTGATCGTCCACGAGTGCCTCTCGTGCGGCGAACTCTCCACCAACCGCGTCGCGGGCGACGACAACGCCCTGGTCCTGATACGCCTCGCGGTGCTCCCCCTCAGGGCCACGGGCCGAGCGGCGAACCGCACACTGTTGATGCTGTGAGGTGAGGTGAGGTGAGGACCGGGCCGGTACGGAACAGCCCCCGTACCGGCCCGGCAAGGTGGTGCGAGCGGCTTCGTCCCACTGCGAACCGCACGGCGATTTGCCGTTGAGCCCACGACGGCCGACATCACTGCTCTATCGTTAAGCCCGGCATCGCCTTCTGCGACAACAGCCAACGGCCGGGCCCTCCCCGCTGTTTCCCGGGTGACCGCTTCCGCGGACCCTCTTTCTTGCCGACCACGTCCGTCGGCGTCCTCGTACAACTCCCCCGGCCGTCTTCGTCTGCCCCGTGCCGGTCATCAGCGCTGCGCACAACCCGTAACTGTCGCTCTTCCAAGAGGTGTCATGCGCACGTGCTCTTCCGAAACCGGTACCCACCAGCGAGCCGCCATGGCGGCCCTGATTGTGCTGGCACTGGGCGCTTTCGTCCTCGGCACGAGCGAGCTCGCCATCGCCGGACTGCTGCCCGCCATCAGCGCCGACCTGGAGATTTCCACCGGTGCCGCAGGCACTCTCGTCTCCGTGTACGCCGTGGCCGTCGCGCTCCTGGGCCCCGTGCTCACCGCGATGACCAGTCACCTGTCGCGTCGTCAGGTCCTCGTGGGGGCATCGGTGGCGCTTGCTGTCGGGAACGGCGTCACCGCCGTCGCCACCCATTTCCCAGCCCTGTTGGTGGCCGGGGCGCTCACCGGTACCGCCGCGGCGATGTATGCGGCGACGGCCCTGACCGTGGCCACGACGCTGACCGGACCGGAGCGTCGAGGACGGGCTGTCGCTGTCGTCTTCGCCGGGATCACCGTTTCCGCTGTCGTCGGGGTTCCCGCGAGCACGCTGCTGGGGGACGTGTTCGGTTGGCGTGCCGTCTATGGCGCGTTGTCCGCCCTGACCGTGGGAGTCCTGACAGCCGCCGTCCGCCTGGTGCCGGAACCCCCGCCGGAGCCCGCGTCCAGTCTGTCGACCAGGCTCAAGGTGTTGGCGAAGCCCCGCCTGCTGGTCACCTTCTCGGTCAATGCCCTTGTCACTGCCGGCCACTACACGGCGTTCACCTATCTGGTCACGCTCCTGACTCAACAGACCGGCCTCAGCACCACCACGGCCAGCATCCTTCTGCTGACCAGCGGTGTTTCCGGCACAGTCGGCACCCTCGTGGGCGGCACAGCCGCCGACCGACACACCCGACGTGCTCTGGTGACCTCTGTCGCGCTGCTGGCCACCAGCCTGATCGTCATCCCGCTGGTGATGACCAGCCCGGTCCTGATCTGGCTCGTCGCCTTGCTCTGGGCAGCAGCCTTCAACGCCTTCAGCACCACCGCGCAGGTCAACGTGTCCCTGCAGGCCCATCCCGCCACCGACATCGCCGCAGCAGCCAATATCTCCGCGTTCAACGCCGGCATCGCGGGCGGCTCGGCTGCGGGCGGAGTCGTCCTTCACTCTGCCGGTTTCACAGGTGTCGCCCTCACAGGCGCTGGACTCGCCGGCGCGGGACTCATCGCCGCGCTCCTTCTGCCGGTGGTTCGTACGGGCCGGTAGTGGTCGTGGGTGGAATCGAGGACGCCCTCGCCACGAGCCGCGCCGTGCAAGCCTCCGCGTACCGCGTTCACTTCTGCTTTCCGCAGGGTTCCAGTGATCACGGCGAGGGGTCCCGTGGTCTGGTGGGCATCGGGGACGGCGCCGTGGCGGGCCAGCAGAGCAAGTACCGGTGACAGATCCTGCGTTGGCGCTTCGAGTACGAACCGGTCGACGGGTTCACAGACGGTCGTCCCGGCCCGTTCGAGGGCCTGGCGGACCACCACGCCGGTGGTGCGCCTGACCTCTGCGGCCTGTGGGGCCGGCGGTTGGTAGTCGCTGCCGGTAACGGTGACCCGTGCGTCGGTCACCCGCCAGCCGTGCGGGCCGACGGCCAAGGGTTCGTGGAGGTAGTCCAGCAGCGCCGCCCGGTATCCGTCGACGTTGCCGTAGACGTGCAGGGGCAGCGTGGACCGGTCCGCAGCAATGACGAGTGCGACTCCGGTGCCGGGTGCGGCCGGCTCGACGGTCACGGCGAGCGTGTAGTTGTACGGGTGACCGGGTTCGCCCATGTGCAGCGCCGCGCTGCCGGTCCCGGAGGGACGTTCGATGCAGACCACGCCGGTGTCACGGAAGTCGACGTCGATGCCGTATTCGGCTGCCAACGTGTCGGCCAGCACCTCCTGTTGCACCTCGCCGTAGATCCTGATCCGCGCGGCACCTCGCTCGGGCCGCAGGCCGATCAGCGGGTCGACGTCGGCGAGTTCGGACAGGGCCCGATGCAACTCGCCCTGCCGGGACGGGTCTTGGGCGACCACCCTGGTCTCGAAGCCCGGCGCCGGCAATGCTGCCGCCGCCGCGGTGGCGTACGGGCGGCAACCGATCCAGTCTCCGATCCGAGCACCGTCCAGGCCCCGTACGCGGGCGATCTCACCGGCCGTCGCGCGATCGCACCGCATGGCACCGCCGGGCTTGAAGACCTCCAGCGCCGTCACCGTCGCCGACCGGTCACCGCCGAGCGACACCCGATCGCGGACGCCGAGCGTTCCGGCACGCAACCGCACCGTACAGACCCGCTGCCCTCCCGACCGTTCGACCTTGAACACCTGCGCCACCGCTGGTGCGTCGTCGTCACCGACCGCCACGGGAAGCGCCACGGGAAGCAGATCGATGACGGACTCGATCAGAGGACGGACGCCCGCACCGGTCCTGGCCGAACCGAACAGAACCGGGTGGACACCACCACCGGCACGGGTCAGCGCGCCGAGGGCCGCACGCAAGCGTCGCGGTCCGATGGATCGGTCCCGGGCGAGCCAGTCCTCAAGTAGACCCTCGTCATGTTCCGCGATCAATTCCGTCAGACGCTCCGACTCGACCGGGTCGTCCCACGCGCACGGCGCCGCCTCGGCCGCGGCCGTGCCCGGGTTGTACACGTGACCGAGCGGCACGAGTGCCGGACTCAGGCGGCTCCGGATCCCCTCAAGGACCCGCTCGGGAGCCGCACCGGTCCTGTCGATCTTGTTGACGAAGAAGACCACGGGGATACCGAGGCGGCGCAACGCCCGGTACAGCACGATGGTCTGAGCCTGCACACCCTCCACGGCGGACAACACCAACACGGCGCCGTCGAGGACCGCCAGCGAGCGGTCGACCTCGGCGATGAAGTCGGGATGGCCCGGGGTGTCGACGAGATTGACGCTTACGTCGTCGATCGCGAATGCCGCGACGGAAGAGCGGATCGTGATGCCCCGTTGCCGCTCCAGGGAGAGGGTGTCGGTCTGGGTCGTGCCGTCATCCACCCGGCCGACCTGTTCGATGGCACCGCCGACATGCAGCAGCGCCTCGGTCAGACTGGTCTTGCCGGCATCGACGTGGGCCACCACGCCCAGATTGAGCCGCCGGGCGCTGGTTGCCGGGCCGGCGGTGGCGGTGTCATGACGTACGGGGGTGGGAGGGTTCGGACGGTTCATGGCTCCTCGTGTGCAGGTCGGGGGCGACGGCGGGGCACACGAGTTCGCGCATGGTGAAGTCCGTTTCTCTCGGTTGATCAGGGACCGGTCGATCAGGGATCGATGGGTCAGGGGCGATGTTCCAAGCGGCATCCAGCGCTGTCAACGCAATTCCGCGCGCTGCCGCGCTCGCCCCGGCCGCAGCCGTCAGCCGCTGGGATGCAACAGATTGGGATGCAACAGATGCAGTACTTGTCGGCGCTGACTACCGGTGGTGTCGGTCGTACCTTGACTTGGCGACGCGTCGGCAGACGCCGCTCCCGACCGACACGCAGAAACTGATCAGCGTGGCCGTGCCCCAACGCGCGTCGTTCATGACGCAGCCATAGGCCGCGATGCAGGAGCACAGGGTCATGAAGAACGTGATCGAGCAGACCATTCGCAGTGGGACCAGGTACCACATCGGCTTGCCTGCGCCCGCGGTCACTGCGGGCCGACCGCGATCGAATGGGCCTCCGGGCTCCATGTCAGCGGCTACGCCCTGGACGATGGCGGCGAACTGCCGATCGATGTCCGCGTCCGAGAAATCTTCCCTACGGTCCTCGCTCACGGTGAACCCCGTTTCGCCGACCAGCGCCGATTGCTCCGATCCTCCCGTGGCCGGGAGACCACGTCAACGCCGAGCGTAGGCCGGGTAGTTGGGCAGCCATCAGTGGACGGGGGCCTTCCCCCCTCCCCTCTGCCGCGCACCCCGCACGCGTCGGCGACCGCTTTGACAACCTCCCGTCGCCACTTTACCTTCATGATGGAATTGTTTCACCATGGAGGTATCGAGCATGCGCGACCCGTCCCCCACCACCGACGGGACCACCGAACCCCAGCGATGGCGGTGGCTGATCCTGGTCGTGATGATCATCGCGGAGATCATGGATCTCCTTGACGCGTCGATCGTCAACGTCGCCGGGCCGGCGCTGGAGGAATCCCTCGGCGCCAGTTCCGTCGGTCTGCAGTGGGTGATCGGCGGTTACGCCCTCACCCTTGGAGCCGGGCTCGTGCTCGGCGGCAGGCTCGGTGACCGCTACGGGCGCCGCCGCATGTTCCTGATCGGCCTGACCGCCTTCACCGCCGCCTCGCTTCTGTGCGCAGTCGCACCGAACATCGCGGCGCTGATCATCTTCCGGCTGCTCCAGGGCACCGCCGGGGCGATGCTCCTGCCCCAGGGCCTCGGCCTGCTGCGGGAGAACTTCTCCGGGCCCGAACTCACCAAGGTCTTCGCGATCTTCGGCCCCGTCCTCGGCCTGGGCGGCATCATCGGCCCGGTCCTCGGCGGCTTCCTCATCGAGGGCGACTTCTTCGGCCTGGGCTGGCGGTCGGTGTTCCTGGTCAACCTGCCCATCGGCCTCGCGGCACTGATCATCGCCGCGAAGTTCGTACCCAAGAAGCCGGGCGACCGCACGGTGCGGGTCGACATGACCGGCGCGGCCCTGGTCGTGCTCTCCTGCGCCCTGTTGGTCCTGCCCCTCAACCAAGGGCAGGAGAACGGCTGGCCGCTGTGGACATGGCTGTGCATGGCCGCCTCCGCGATCGGGTTCGCCCTGTTCGCCGTGCAACAGCGCCGCACGGCCGCGGCGGGCCGGGAGCCGCTGGTCACCCCCGCCCTGTTGCGCAAGCCCGCCTTCACCGTCGGACTCGGCGGCATCGCCCTGTTCTTCGGCGGCCTGATCGGCACGCAGCTCGTACTCACCCTGTTCCTCCAGATCGGTCAGCACTTCACCGCCGGAGACGCGGGACTCGGCAACCTGCCGCTCGCCATCGGCACCGCGATCGGCGGAGCCGTCAGCGGTGCGTTCCTCGCCGACAAGATCGGCCGCAAGGTGCTGCAGATCGGCCCGCTGATCCAGCTGGCCGGAGCGGCTCTGCTCTGGTTCGAACTGGACGGCCTCGACTCCGCCTCGTTCTCGATCTGGGACATCGCCCCCGGCATCACGGTGGCAGGCATCGGAGCGGGCATGGTGATCGCCGCCCTGTTCAGCTTCATCCTCGCCGCGGTCGACGACGACGAGATCGGCTCCGCCTCCGGCGTGCTGTCGGCCGTGCAGGCGGTCGGCGGATCCATCGGCGTCGCGATCTTCGGGTCGGTGTTCTTCGCCCAGGCCAAGACCGGTGACTTCACGAGCGGCTTCCACCGCGCGCTGATCGTCCAGGCATGTCTGCTCGTGGCATTCCTCGCGATCACGTTCCTGCTGCCCAAGCAGGGGCGCCCCGAAGACGAACACCACGGCATCGCCACCGAGGACCCCGCCGACACCCGACACGCCGCCGTGTGATCCCCGGCCGGGAGCGTCCATCCAACGGCGGCGGCCCCGGCCCGGCCACCTCCCGTACCGACACCGCCAGAAGCCGACACCGTCACAGGCCGCGAGCGGCAGCTCGCCGTCAACTACACCAGCGTGGTGGCCGGGATCGAGGCGGTGGTGCCGTTGCTGCCCGATGGCGGGCGCATCGTCAGCATCAGCTCGGGTGTGGCTGCTCGGGCCGGTTTCCAGGGGATGGCGTACTACGCGGGCACGAGGTCGGCCCTCGAGGGATTCAGCCGGGGCGCGGCCCGCGACTTCCTCGCCGGCCCGCAGGCCTCCTACGTCACCGGTGCAGTGCTGAGGATCGACGGCGGATACGGCGCATAGCCCGACCGCGGACGGCGGTGGCCATATCAAGGAATTCTCGCAGCAGAAGACCAATGCAGGGGCAGGGGGTTCAAGAGCGGGGTCAAATAGAATGCAAAAGCAGATACCGGCACGGTAGGCCCGTATTCCGTATTCCTGAAAAGGAGTTCCGGGCATGACTGGGGCCCGCATCCCGAGGGATACGGGCCCCAGCTGCGAAGCCCTGCGTCAGAAGCTGTGCGTCAGAAAGGGACGATGTTTTCGGCAGTCGGGCCCTTCTGGTTCTGCGCGATGTCGAAGACGACCTTCTGGCCTTCCAGTAGCTCATGGAGGTCCTGGGTGGCGATGTTCGAGAAGTGGGCGAACACGTCGGCGCCGTCACCGTCCTGCTCGATGAAGCCGAAACCCTTGGCCGGGTTGAACCACTTCACAGTTCCGGATGCCATGCCATATCTCCTTTGGCGCAGTGCGCCGGAATCCGCGGTCCACGGACACCGGGTCGCCGGCATGATGTCCCGCCCGGAGAATGACCGGAAACACAAAACGCGCCCTGCCGCAGAAAATACCGACGCGGGCGTTGAAGTTTGCGGGAACCATGACTGCAACTGAGGTCGACCGTAGCATTTGGCGGCAACCGGAGTACGGTCAACGATTCCACTCTGTTCGCCGCGGTAAACACGCTGGCCGCACGGTGCGTGAAACCCTCGTCCCGCGAGTGCAGGTAATTTATCCACCCGGAGACGGAGCACGCGCACGAGGAGCTGTCGCCTGCGGCTGGGAGGTGCAGCGTCTCAGCTCGGGGTTTTGGGGTTCTTGGTTTCGGCGGCGCGGTATTCGGCGTTGATGCGTTGGGCTTCTTCGAGTTGGTCTTCGAGGATGATGATGCGGCAGGCGGCTTCGATGGGGGTGCCCTGGTCGACGAGTTCGCGGGCGCGGGCGGCGATGCGCAGTTGGTAGCGGGAGTAGCGGCGGTGGCCGCCCTCGGAGCGCAGCGGGGTGATGAGGCGGGCTTCGCCGATGGCGCGGAGGAAGCCCTGGGTGGTGCCGAGTATCTCGGTGGCCCGGCCCATGGTGTAGGCGGGGTAGTCGTCGTCGTCGAGACGGCCGAACGAGTCGTCTGCTGTCACTTGCACCTCTCTGTGTGGAACGCGTCGAGGGGCCCGGGTGCCGTACGGCACCCGGGCCCCGAAGGAACTGCTACACCATCTGCCGGCCCTGATACTGCGCCGGCCTTCTGTGTCCGCCGACCCGACCTGGAAGATGTCGGGGATGCGGGGATCGCGGTTGCTTGACCGGAGACCACCTCACTATCGATGTCCTGCGGTACCCGGGCTCAAGACATCCACCCGGGCGATCCTGATGGCGCTCGGCTCCTCCGTTTCTTCCCTCTGGGATCAAACACTTACCTACTACTGGTACTGCTACTGCGGTACTGCTCACGGCGGCCCCTGATCACTGCGGGCCACCCGGTCCGGTCGTCAGTCCCGTCGCCGTCCTGCAACAAACCTGGCTTCGAAACTCCACCACCGCACCGCCCTGCGAACTGCAACTACGGGTACTGCTTCCCCGGCAGTTCATCCCTGCCGGGCTTGCTCGATCTCGGCTACGAGAGAAACCATAACCACACCACCACCCAATGTCTACCCCGGCCAGTACAGATTTTCGTGAGTCGGGCCGGGAGGAAGTCGACCTCAGTCGCCGAACCCGCATCGCGGCGGCCTGTCGCCGTCCAGCGCTCGCGCCAGAGCCCCGGCCGCACTCAGAGGAGGTGCAGGTCGCGTGCGGCCTGGATCGCGGACTTCCGGTCGCTGACGCCGAGCTTGCGGTAGATCGCGTGGCAGTGGGTCTTGACGGTGTTGAGCGATACGTACAGTTCTGCCGCGATGTCGCGTTGCGAGAGACTCGCGGGCAGGTAGCGCAGGACGGCGGTCTCGCGGCCGGTCAACTGCTCGATGATGTCCGCCGGTTGGGCGTCGTCCAGGCCGTGGCGTGCCGCGGCCCGCTTCAGCTGGCGGCCGGCGATGCCGGGGTCGGGGCAGGCGGAGAGGACGGAACGGGCCTCGGCGAGGAGAGGCGGGCCGGAGGGGTCACCGAGGGCGGCGAGGGTGTCTCCGCAGAGGGTGAGGACGTAGCCGAGGGCCAGGTCGGTCGAGGAGCGGCGGACCAAGCCGAGGGCGTGCAGGGCGTCCGCGCCGGCGCGGGCTGGGTCGTCGGTGGTGCGGGCGCGGATCGCGTAGGCGGGGGCGACGCCGTGGTAGGCGGCCAGGCCGAACCGCCCGGCCGTGTCGACCGCCGTGGCGGCGGCGGTTCGCGCGCTCGACGTGGAGGCGTCGTCGAAGGCGACCACGGACAGGTAGACCAGAGCCAGAACGTGTGCCGTGCGGAACTCCTCGGCGGCGGCCTTCTCTGCGGCGAACCGCAGGATGCGCCGGGCTTCGACGGCCTGCCCCGCCCAGGCGTGGGCCGCCCCGGTGGCCGTTGCGAGATCACAGGAGAACCCCAACAGGCCTTCGGTTGCGGCGACTTCGCGAGCGGAGTCGATCGCGGTGGTGACATCGCCCCGGGCCAGCGCGATGTTCATGCGCAGGGAGATCGCCGGGGTGGTGTCGAAGCCCTCGTACGCGACGTCGTGCATGACGTCGATCCAGCGCTCCGCGGGCGAGTAGCGGCCGGCCAGGTACTCGCACCAGCCGTACAGGAGAGCGCACCAGGTCAGCGTCTTCGCCACGTCACCAAGCCGGTCCAGGAAGGACCGCAGGGTGTCGGTCTGGCCGGCGGCGAGGAGGCGTGGCCCGTGGACGAGCATCAGTTGGGCCGCCTCGCGCGGGTCGTCTCCGTTGAGGCGGTGGTCGATGGCCCGGCCGAGGTCGCCCTGGTCGGTGAACCAGGCCGCGGCGCGTGCGTGAAGTGCGGGGATCCGGGAGGGGATTTCCTGGTGGGCTTCCAGCCGGAGCAGGTCCCGCAGCAGGTGGTGGTAGCGGAACCAGGTGCCGGTGCGGTCCAGGCCGATCAGGAGCTGGTTGGCGGCAGCGGTCTCGCGCAGCCATTTCGCGCCGCCGCCTCCCGCGCCCGTGACCGTGCCGTTGCCGTTGCCGGTCACCGCGTCGACGAGTTCCCCGCTGAGCTGGTCGAGGATCGAGGTCTCCAGGAGGAGTCGACGCTCGTCCGCGTCGACCGCGGCGAGGAACTCGTCCCGCAGGTACTCGACCACGAGGTGGTCGTCGCCGCGGAACGCCGCGATGAACGCGCCCGGATCGGCGGCGCGTTGGAGGGTCAGCCCCGCGAGGACGAGCGCGGCCGCCCAGCCTTCCGTCCGTCCGCAGAGCTGGTCGAGAAGGGCGCGGTCGAGGGACCGGCCCGCCGCGCCGAGAAGCCCGGCCGCCTCGTCGGTGTCGAAACGGAGGTCCGCGCCCCGGATCTCGGCGATCTGGTCGCGTACGCGCAGTCGGCCGAGCCGGAACGGCGGGTCGATCCGGGTGGACAGGACGACGGTGACCTGGCGGGGACAGAGGTCGATGAGGCGTTCCATGCCTGCCTGGACACTGTGGTTGTCGATCAGGTGGTAGTCGTCGATGACGACCACGAGCGGCCCGGCCACCCCCGCCAGCGCATTGACCAGCGCCGACACGACGACCAGGTCGTTCCCCTTGGAACCGGCCACGATCGGCGTCAGCTCGCTCACCGCGACCGGATGCGCCTGCCCGATCGCCGCGATCAGGTGCGACCAGAACCGTACGGGGTCCGAATCGCTCGGTTCCGCCTGCAGCCACGCGACGGCTTCGGGCCGCTCCGCCAGCCAGGAGGCGAGCAGCGTCGACTTGCCGGATCCTGCCGGGGCGCTGAGCAGGATCAGCCGGATGTGATCGGCACAGCCGGCACGCAGGATGTCATCGAGACGGGAGCGCCGCACGAGGTGCCGGGGCGGCACAGGCGGCCTCAACTTCGTTGCTGCCAAGCCCATTTCCCGTGGGACGGTCACCTCACCGAGCCTACTGCCACCACCTCACCCGGGTGGGGTGGCGAACCGGACGAGGCGATCTCATGCCGCTCGTCGCGATGCTCAGGACATGACCCAGCAGAGTACGACCCCGCAGAGTTCGACCCCACAGAACACGACCCCACAGCGCACGTACGAGATCGTCGTCCGGGGCCGGGCAGGCCCTCGGCTCCTGCGGCCGCTCCTGGACGACTTCGTCGTCGATCACACGGACGCCGGCCTCACCCGCCTCGTCGGTGACATCACCGACCCGGCCCATCTGCACGGAGTCCTCGCCCACTTGACGTCGTTCAACGCCGAGGTCGTGTCCGTCTCCCCGCTCCCCTCACACGACTCCCACGCCTTGCACGACCCGTACGACTCACAGCACTCACACGACTCCCACCACTCCCACGTACGGAGCTCTCCCATGATCACTGTCTCAGGCGTCACCAAGCACTACGGCAAACGCGCCGCCGTCCAGGACATGACGTTCGGCGTCCAGGCCGGCCGCGTCACCGGATTCGTCGGCCCCAACGGCGCCGGGAAGTCCACCACGATGCGCGTCATGGTCGGCCTGACCCGGCCCGACACCGGTGACGTCCGCTACGACGGCATCCACTACACCGACCTCAAGCACCCCGCGACCGTCGTCGGCGCGGTACTGGAAACGCGCTCCATGCACCCCGGCCGCACGGCTCGCAACCACCTGCGGGCCATGGCGGCCATCAGCGGAATCCCCGCAGCGCGGGCCGACGAGGTGCTCGTCGCGGTCGGCCTCGAAACGGCGGCCGGCCAGCGCGCGGGCGGCTTCTCCCTCGGCATGCGCCAGCGCCTCGCCCTGGCCGGGGCTCTCCTCGGTGACCCGCAGGTACTGCTGCTCGACGAGCCGTCCAACGGCCTGGACCCCGACGGCATCCGCTGGCTGCGCACCTTCCTCACCGACTTCGCGGGCCGGGGCGGCACGGTCTTCGTCTCCAGCCACGTCATCAGCGAGCTGAGCATGTTCGCCGACGACCTCATCGTGATCGGCGGCGGGAGGCTGCTGGCGGCCGAGTCGGTCGCCTCGATCCTGGAGCGGGGCGAGAGCCGGGTCGTCGTGGAGACACATCAACCGAACGAGCTCGTACGACTGTTGGCCGAACAGCACATCGTCGCGGAGGCCACCGGGGACCGGCTGCTCGTCCACGGAACCACCAAGGCCGCCGTGTCCCAGATCGCGTACGACCACCACGTCCGCGTGGTGGAGATCACCGAGATCACCACCTCGCTCGAGGACCGCCTGCTCGACATGACCAAGGCCTCGGCCGAGTTCGCCGCCGCGTAAACCGCACGCCCCTCTCCCCCGCCACGCACCCACCACTCACCACTCACCACTCACGAACCCACCAACTCGCCACCCCAACAAGGGACGAACCGATGACCTACACACCTGTAACCACGAACCCGCCGTCGCTCAACACCACCTCCGTCGTACCGAAGGAACACCGGAGCCCCGGCGCCCGATCACCCGGCGACAACATCCGGGCGGTCCCGGCCGTCCTGAGGAGCGAGTGGCTCAAGGTCTCCTCGCTCCGTTCCCACCAGGCCGTCCTCGCCCTCACCACCCTGGTCGGCGCCTTCGTCTCCTGGGCGGTCGCGACGTTCGTCACCGACGAGGTACTGACGGCGACCGAGGTCTTCACCTACTCGACCGTGCTGACAGCCGTCGTGGCCTCCGTCGCCGGCGTACTCCTCTTCACCTCCGAGGCACAGCACGGCACCCTGTCGGCCACCCTGACCGCGCAGCCGGCGCGCTGGGTCGTCGCACTGGCCAAGACGGTCACCGCCGCCGCGTACGGTCTGGTGCTCGGCGCGGCAGGGATGGCCGCCGGCCTCGGTGGCGCGCTCGTCAGCGGCCTCGACCTGGGTGACACCTCGGGCATGGCCGTGACCACGCTGTGGGCGCTGTTGTACACCGCGCTCGCCGCCGTACTCGGCCTGGGCATCGGCATGATCGTCCGCCATGGTGCCGCAGCGATCTCCGGGCTCCTGGTCTGGGGCTTCGTCGTCGAGAACCTCCTCAACCTCTTCATGTCGCCGCAGATCTCCCGCTTCCTGCCCTTCATCGCAGGCGACGCACTCCTGGCCATCGACTCCGACACGGCCACCGCTGAATCCGTCGCCGTCGCCCTCACCCGGACCCAGGACGCACTCGTCTTCGGCGGTTACGCGGTGGTCGCCCTGATCATCGGAACCTTCCTGCTGCACCGCCGCGACACCAACTGACCGGTCCACGCCCCTTGTTCGCGCACTCCGGAGGACCCCGGCCACGGCCGGGGTCCTCAGCGCCGCTGCGACGTCGTCTGGCGCCTGAAGGAGGCCCAGGAGGTCATGTCGCCCGGACGATTCCAGCACGAGCTCTGGTCGTACGACTCGGCGCCGCGCGCCTGATAGCGACCCCGGTCTCAGGTGTCGTCCGACGACGTTCCAGGAGCGTTGGTGGGCTGGGGTGACGCGGTCAGTGCCATGTAGGACAGCCGCAGGTGCGCTTCCATGACGGCGCGGGCCGTGGCGCTGTCGTGCGCCGCGATCGCGGTGACCAGTTGCCGGTGGTCCTGCAGGCTCCGCTGGAGTTGCAGGTCGTCGTAGAACTGGAACGAGCCGAGCATGAGGGGGGCGCGGGTCAGGTTCGCGGCGATGTTGTACAGCCGCGGGGAGGCCGCGCATTCCAGTACGAGCTGGTGCAACTCGTGGTTCTGGCGGGCGAGTTCGTCGCGGAAGCGGTCGCCTCGGATCCGCTCGCAGGCCTCCATCGCGTCGCACAGCTTGATCAGCTGGTCGAGCTGTCCGCTGGTGCGACGCTGGGCGGCGAGTTGTGCCGCGTAGGGTTCCAGCATGGCTCGGATCGCCATGACTTCGGCGGCGTCGTCGCTGGTCCAGGAGGCGACGAAGGCGCCGCGGTTGGCCTCGATGGTGACCAGGCCCTCGTCGCTGAGCCGCCGCAGCGCGTTACGGACCGGGGTGCGGCTCACCTGGTACTGCTCGCGGAGGGTGTCCTCGACGAGATGGGCGCCGGGGGCCAACTGTCCGGTCTGGATGGCGGACTTCAGCGCGAGATAGATGGCATCAGCCGGTCGTCCCATCTCCACCCGCCTCCTTCAACCGTTGTGAACCCCGGCAAGCCTAGTCGACTGGATCACCGTCCCGTACTGGTCAGGGCCGCGGCAGCCCGAGGAGGTCCAGTGTGCTCGCACCGGTGCGGATGCGGTCGCGGAAGCCGGCTTCCTTGGCGGCCCTGGCTTCGGAGGCGGCAAGGGCTTCGTCCGTCTGGTGGGCCGGGACGCGGACGAGGCCGTCGGCGTCACCGAGGATGATGTCACCGGGCTCGACGCGGACCCCGCCGACGCGGACGGGCACGTTGATCCGGCCGGGCACCGCCTTGCTCGTTCCCTTGATCGACAGTCCGCGGGTGAAGACGGGGAAGCCACTGGCGATGATGTCCCGGCTGTCGCGGACGGCTCCGTCGATGACCAGTCCGGCCAGGCCGCGCTCCTGGGCGGCGCAGGTCAGCACGTCACCCCAGGGTCCGGCTTCGAGGTACCCCTTGGCGTCCACGACGAGGACGTCGCCGGGGCCGGCTTCCAGGAGGGCGAGGTGGATGTACCAGTTGTCGGCGGGCGGCAGGTCGAGTGTCACCGCGGTGCCGACCAGGGTGCGGGAGGGGTCCAGGGGCTTGAGGCCGGCGTCGAAGGCTCCGCACTGGCCGTTGGCCTCGTAGACCGTGGCCGCTCCCAGTTCGCCGAGCCGGTCGAGAGTGTTCTGGTCAGGGCGGGCTACTTGCGTGCGGACTGTTTGCGTGAGGGACATGGATCTTCCGTTTCGTTACTGATGGGTGGTCAGGCAGCGTCGTGAGCAGTGGCCTTGGGCAGGCCGGTCCGGTCGGGCGCGGATGCCGAGCGGACGGTTGCTTCGGCCTCGCGGACGAACCGGAGGCGTACGACGAGCAGGCCGGAGACGACGAGGACGGCGGCGACGATGGCCAGGCCGGTGTAGATGCTGCCGGTGGCGCTCTCCAGGGCGCCGAACCCGTAGGGGCCCACGAAGCCGCCGAGGTTGGCGATGGAGTTGATCGAGGCCATTCCGACGGCGGCCGCCGATCCGGTCATGAACAGCGAGGGCAGCGACCAGAACGGTCCGTAGGTCGCGTACACGGCAACCGTGATCACGGTGAGCAGCAGCAGGGACAGTACGAGGCTGTCCTCCACCAGGACCATGGCGCACAGGCCCGCGGCGGCGATGAACAGCGGAATGGCCACGTGCCAGCGGCGTTCCCGCAGCCGGTCCGAGCGTCGGGCCCACCAGACCATGAACACGGCCGCCACGGCGTAGGGCAGGGCGCTGAGCAGGCCGACGGAGGTGTTGCTGAGGCTGTCCTGCAACCCGTTGACGATCTGCGGGGTGAAGAAGGCCAGGACGTAGATGGCGACGGACTTGCTGTAGTAGATCAGCGCCAGGGCGAGGGTGCGCCAGCCCGCCAGGCTTCGCCAGAAGCCGACTTGGCGGTGCCGGGCTTCCTTGGCCGCGTTCTCCTTTTCCAGTGTGCGGCTGAGCCACTGCTTCTCGTCGGCCGTCAGCCAGCGTGCGGACTGCGGGGAGTCGGTGAGGAGGAACAGCGTCGCCAGGCCGAGCAGGACGGCCGGCACACCTTCGAGGATGAACACCCACCGCCAGCTGGACACACCAAGCCAGTGCACGTGGTCCAGGATGAGGCCGGACAGCGGGCCGGCGATGAGCGTGGCGACGGGCAGGGCCACCATGAACTGCGCCACTACGCGGGCCCGTTCGCGCTCCGGGAACCACTGGCTGAGGTAGAGGATGACGCAGGGGAAGAATCCCGCTTCGGCGATCCCGAGGATGACACGGACGGCGGCGAGCTGCGTGAAGTTGTGGACGAACCCGGTCGCGACGGCGACGGCGCCCCAGCTGACCAGGATGCGGGCGATCCAGCGGCGGGCGCCGACCTTGCGCATGAGCATGTTGCTCGGCACTTCGAAGACGAAGTAGCCGATCGAGAACAGGCCTGCGATCAGGCCGAATTGGGTGGACGTGATGCCGAGGTCGGCGTTCATCTCCAGCGCCGCGTAGCCGACGTTGGCCCGGTCGATGAAGGCGATGACGTAGAGGAGTGCCAGGAACGGCACGAGACGGATCTTGATCTTGTTGACGACGGCCGGCCTGTACTGTCCCGCCACATCGTTGGGGTGTATGGACATGACTCTCCGGAGGGGAACGGTGGGTTACGCGGACGGGTGGGCGCGTGTCATCGCTGGCCGGTGCGGGCGAGGCCGGCCAGCCAGTCGATGGCGGCGTCGGCCGTCTCCGGCACGGAACGAGACTGCTGGGCAGCGGTGTTGGTCGCGGCGAAGCGCTGCTCGGTGGCACGGGTCATGGTGCTCGGGTAGCTGAGCTGTTCCAGTTGCTCGGCCGCCTGGGCCACCTCGTGCTCACGGCGCGTCGCGTGCTGCGGGTGGGTGCGCACCATGGCGTTCAGCAGGGGAACGAAGCCGGTGCGGTCGACGTCGGCCAGCGATGCCCACAACTGGTCGAGCACGCCGTACTCCTGGGCGGCCGGCAGGCACTCCACCGCCAGGCCCTCAAGCCCCTTCATGATCACTGAGCGCAGCAGTTTGACGCGCATCGCGTCCCCGGGACGGGAGTCGCCCAGCACGGTCAGCGGCGCGTCGAACCGCTTCAGCAGGCCGACAAGTTCCGGGTACTCCTCGCCCGCGTAGAGCAGTGGTGTCCGCGCCCTGCCCAGTGCGACGGATCCGGTGATGGCGATGTCGGCATAGCCCACGCCCGCCTCCTGGCACCGTGCGGCGGCGGCCCGTTTGTCCTCGGCCGAGGCGGTGCTCAGGTCCCCGATGACGGCGCCCGTCGGCACGTGGGGCAGCAGCGCGTCAAGAATCGATGCCAGCGCTCCGCCCGGTGTCGCCAGGAGCACCACCTCGGCCGGGTGCAGCCAGGGGCCGGCCTCCCGGTGCAGTTCCAGATCTGCCTCGTGGGCCAGGGCGAGCGCCGTCGGCGCGGGAGCGGGATCCAGCAGGTGCAGCCCCGACACCGGCGTCTCCCGCACGGCTTCGGCATAGGCGAGACCGACCTCGCCGCAGCCAACAATCACGATCTCAGTCATCCGTGCGCCATCTCTCGAGGTAGGCCCGACCACCGGCCGGGAACGTGCAATAGAAGAACAATCACGGAGTTTTAGTGGCTCAAACGCCGCTCTCGCCGATGCGTTGTACTTCTATAGCACTCTCAAGGTGGCGTCGTACACCCTTGTTCAGCCGCCAACCACCTGGACCCCTTCGGGGCGCGCGACGAAACAGCCCTTGACGCCCACTTCACGCCCAGGCAACATCCCTACTCATCAAGCGATAAGACTTATCACGCAATGAGAATCCCCTGGTGGGGTGGCAAGGAGGCCACAGATGCGCGTCGCGGTGCTCGGACTCGGTGAGGCGGGAGCGTTGTATGCGACCGGGTTCCTGGAGAACGGCTGGTCGGTCGCGGGATACGACCCGGGGGACGTACCGACGCCGGACGGTGTGGAGCGGGCGGACAGCGTCGGGGCCGCGGTGGCCGGGAGCGATCTGGTGCTCGGACTCACCGGGGCGAAGGCCGCACTGGCCGTGGCCCAGGAGGCCGCGCCGCACCTCGGGAAGGCCACGGTCTACGCCGACATGAACGCGGGCGCCCCGCAGTTGAAGGGCCGGATCGCGGACGCGGTGGGTGCCGCCTCCGAGGCCGTGTTCGCGGATGTGTCGGTGATCGGGTCCGTCCCCGCGTACCGGCACCGCACCGCCCTGGTGGCCAGTGGTCCTGGTGCCACCGTGGTCGCGGACCACTTCGGCACCCTCGGCGCTCCGGTGGAGGACCTGGGCGGCGAGCCGGGAGCGGCGTCCGCCCGCAAGTTGCTGCGCAGTGTGTTCATGAAGGGGCTCGGCGCGATCATCGTGCAGACCGTGGAGGCGGGCCGGGCAGCCGGGGACGAGGGGTGGGTGCGCGAGCAGATCGCCGCCGAACTCGCGGGCGGCGCGGGCACGTTGGAGCGGCTGTACACGGGGACCGCGAAGCACGGTGAGCGCCGGGCGTTCGAGACGTCGGCCGCCGCCGAGCTGATGGCAGACCTCGACCTGGACGCGGAGCTCGCCCGGGCGATCGGACACGTACACCTGCTGGCCGCCCGCCCGGAGGGGCTGCGTGATGTGCCGCGGGTGTCGGACGAACTGCTGGCCGCACACCAGGACGTGGCCACCGCGAACATCGGTGACGCGGTCGACCGGCTGGGGCTGCTCGACTCCGGGATTCGGCCCATGTGGAGCGGGGCGCGTGCCATCGGGCGGGCGCTGACGGTGTGGACGCGGGCCGGCGACAACCGGGCCATCCATGAGGCCATCAAGGTCGCGAAGCCGGGTGACATCATCGTCGTCAACGGGGAGGCCGACACCTCCCGGGCGCTGGTCGGCGAGCTGATCTGCGAGCGGGCCAAGGCGCGGGGTGTGGTGGGCATGGTGCTCGACGGAGCGGCCCGTGACATCGACGTACTCGCCGAGATCGGGTTCCCGGTGTGGGCGCGCGCGGTGACACCGGCCGGTCCGTACAAGTTCGGCCCCGGACATGTGAATGTGCCCGTCTCGGTGGGCGGCCTGGTGTGTCGCCCCGGTGACCTGGTGGTCGCGGACGGCGACGGCATTGCCGTGGTGGCCGCCGAGGAGGCAGAGTCGGTGCTCGCCGCGGCGCGCGCGGTCGAGGCCGACGAGGCCGGCCGGCGCGCCACGATCCGCGCCACGGCGGCCGCGGCGGCAGGAACGGGAGACGCATCATGATCGCCGTATGGGCGCTGGGCTGCTACATCGCGGCCATCCTCATCTGGAACTCCGTGCTCAAGCGGAACATCGGCGAGGCACTGATCGTCGGCTTCCTGGTCACCGGCCTGTTCTCCGGTGGTGACATCGCCCATGTGCTGTGGAGCGGCCTGGCCGAGGCGTTGCAGGAGGAAGTCACCTTCGCCGCGCTCGCCTTCGTGTTCATGAGCTACGTCCTGGCCCGCACCCCGGTCCTCGACCACCTCCTGGACATCCTCAACTCACTCCTCGGGCGGCTGCGCGGTGGCCCCATCTACACGTCCACCGTCGCCGCCGGTGTGTTCGGTGCCATCGCGCACGTCGGCGCCGCGGTCACCGCTGCCGTCGGGTCGGTGACGATCCCGTGGATGAAGCGGTCGAACGTCAGCGGTGAACTCGCCGCGACCGTCGCGGCCGGCGGGGCGGGGATGGGTGTCACCTTCCCCTTCAGCTCCACCATGTTCATCCTCATGGGCTCGGCCGGCGTCGCCTCCGTGGTCTCCACCGACGACATCGTGCTGCCGCTGTTCATCGGCGGACTGTGGTGTCTCGGCTACCGGCTGATCGCCGCGTTCATCATGGTGCGTCGGCACGGTATCCAGCCGGTGGCCGGCGAGGAACTCAAGCCGCTGCGCCGCACGATGGGCGTGGGCTGGACCAACCTGCTCCTGTTCGGCGGGATCGTCGTGCCGCTGCTGCTGACGCGCGGGCCGCTCGCCGGGGCGCTCGGCCGCTACCTGGACGGCGTGGAGATGTCCGACGCCATCAGCCTCATCACCTGGATACCCGTCCTGATGATCGCGATCGTGCTGGTGCTCGGCCGACGTCATCTGCCGCGCGGCGGACAGGCGTGGTGGGAGCTGCTCGGCGGGGCCGCACCCAAGTTCGGCGTGCTCGGTGTCACCATCGTCGCCGCGTTCTCCGCCGCCAACGCGCTGGGTGAACTCGGCCTGCCCGCGCAGCTGTCCGACCTGCTCTCGGGAGTGGACGCCCCGCTGTGGGTGCTGGCCCTGGTCGTCGGCCTCCTGGTGGTGGGTGTCGCCATCCCGCTGACGGCCAGTGCCACCATGGCCGCGATCGGACCGGTCGCCGTCTCCGCGCTGATCGGCGCCGGTGTCTCGCCTGCCACAGCCTGCGTCGCCGTGCTGATCTTCGCGTCCACCGAAGGTGCCTCGCCTCCGTCCGGCGCACCCATCTACGTGGCCAGCGGCATCGCGGGCGTCGACCCGTCACGCACCTTCATGCCTCTGCTCACGTACTACTGCATCCCCATCCTGCTCATCGGCGCCGCCGTGGCCACCGGCGTCCTGCCCGTCTGAACCGGAGACCGTCCCATGACCGTCCGCACACTCCAGTTCCTCTTCCGCCTCAGCGTCATCGGCTTCCTGGCCGGCGGGTTCGTCGTCGTCATCGCCCAGGCCCTGGGGATCGCGCTCGGCGACGCCGGCTGGGTCGCCGCCGTCGGCGAACACGCCGGGCCGCCCACCTTCATCACCGCGAGCGTCAGCGGCCTGCTCGCCTTCATCCTGTCCTACGTCGACAAGGAGAAGCCCGAGCCGAACGCCCCCGCCGCCGCGCACGACCTGCAACCGGCCGCGGGCTCGACCTCCCCCTGACGGGCGGGCGACCTCTGGCGGGCGGCGACCTCTGGCGGGCGGGCGAGCAGGCTCTTGGGAGACCCGCGCAGCCGTCGGCCGACAGTCTGATAACTCTTATCAGGCAGCGGCACACCGGGTGCCGCGCCGACGACGACCAGGAGCCCCAGCCCATGGCCAGCCCATCCGCCACTCCCATGCGCTCGCTCGACCGGGCCTTCGACGTACTGGGAGTCCTCGAGGACGCCAGGCACCCGCTGCGGCTCAGCGACATCGCCCGCCGCGCGGAACTGCACGTGGCCACCGCCCAGCGCATCCTGAACGTCCTCGTCGACCGCGGCTACGCGGCCAGGGAGGACACCGGGTACGTCGCCGGGCCCGCGGCCGTCGCCACCGCCCACGCCTTCCTGGTCAACAACCGGCTCAGCCCGGTCGCCCTGCCCATCCTTCAGGAGCTGGCCGCCACCACCGGTCTCACCCCGACCCTGTTCGTCCGGGTCGGCCACTCGCGGGTGCCGATCGCACGCGTCGAGGGCCGCAACCCGCTGCGCTACCAACTCCCCATCGGCGACAAGCTCACCCTCCACCTCGGAGCCGGGAAAGCCCTGCTCGCCTGGCTGCCCGAGGACGAACAGGCGGCCTACGTCACCGCCGCGACCCCCTTCACCAGGGCCTCGGGCCAGCAGGTCACCGCCGAGGACCTCACCGCCGAACTCCACCGCGTGCACACCGCCGGCTACGCCCTCTCCCAGGACGAACGCGTCCAGGGTGTCACCTCCGTCAGCGCCCCCATCCTCAAGGACGACACCCTGCTCGGCGCCCTCAGCATCGTCGGCCCCAGCACGGATCTGCCCGAGGCCGACCACCAGAGCATCATCACCGAAGTCCGCCACGCAGCGAAGGCCATCGCCGTGCGCTGCGCCTGACCGAAAGCGCCGCCGTGCCCCAGCCGATACCCACCTACGCAGACCTCCTCGCCCGCACCGACGCGCCCGCCGGCTCCAGTTGGCACCTCTTCACCGAGCAGCCCGAGCGCGGCATGGCCAACTTCGCGGGCCCCGAGCAGATCCTGCGCGCCACGCCCTGCGTACGCGAAGGTCGGGCCATCAGCCTCGACTACGCCCTCGACGCGTTCGACCCGCCCATGTCCCGGGCCCGCGGCATCCCCACACACCACATCACTGCCAAGCACGAACAGGCCCGCGACGACTCCCTGGACGGCTTCCACCTCCAGGCCAGCACCCAGGTCGACGGGCTGCGCCACCGCCGCGCCTCCGGACACGGCTTCTACAACGGCGTACCCGACGACGCCATCACCCCGCGCAGCCCACGCCTCGGCGTCCAACTCTGGGCCGAGACACCCCTGGTGGGCCGCGGCCTGCTCATCGACATCGACGGCCACCTGCGCGAGCGCGGCACCCCGCTCGACCACACCGCGGGCCCCGCCCTCACCCCCGCCCTGCTCGACGAGGCTCTCGCCGCACAGCACTGCACCGTCGAGGACGGTGATCTGGTGCTCGTCCACACCGGCTGGGCCCACTGGTACCTCACCACCGACCCCGACACACGTACGGAGACACGTGCCGCACGCCGTGCCACCGGCTTCGCCCAGTCACGCGAGTTCGCCGCCTGGTGCTGGGACCACCGCATCGCGCTGATGGCCACCGACACGTTCGCCGTCGAGGTCCTGCCCGTCCTGCCCGACGGCGACTTCCACGACAGCGCGCCCGAGGACGCGGGCATGATGCACCAGGAACTCATCGCCAAACTCGGCCTCCCCCTGGGCGAGTTGTGGAACCTGACCGCACTCACCGAGCACTGCCGTGCCACCGGCCACTGGGACAGCCTCCTGACCGTGAAGCCCCTCCACCTCACCGGCGGAGTCGGCTCACCGGCCAACGCGACTGCGCTGCGCTGACATTCGAGGGGTGCCGACTCGCCCCGTGGTCCGCGACGGCGTGTTCGCGTAGCGGCCGATGAACTCGTGGATCTCCCTGGCGACCAGTTCGGGAGATTCGTACGGGGCGAGATGACCTGCGTCCGACAGGAAGACCAGTCGGCCGCCGGGCATCGCACGGACGTCGGTGATCAACTTGTCCTGCGGGGCGATGGTGTCTCTGCCGCCGATGACGTAGCACGCCGGCACGGCGATCCCGGACAGCTCCTCGTACATGCTCGTGTAAGCACCGCCACCGGGTCCGAGCCAGCTGCGCCAGAACTGCTCTGTGACAGCACTCGTCATCGTGTGCACGACGTCGGTCGTCCTGCTCGGGTCCAGCGAGATGGCCCCGATGGCCTCTGTGATGGCTTCGACGTCACGGAAGGACCCGTGGAACCCTTCGATGACCGGATCGCCCGCCTCGGTACCGCCCGCGTTCCACGGCATGAGCGCCATGACCGCGAACACCCGGCCGGGCCGGTCGAGAGCAATCCGCACGCTGAGCGCGCCGCCGAAGGAGAGTCCGACGAGGGCGAAGCGTTCGAGGCCGAGCTCATCGCAAGCGTCGATCACCGTTTCGGCGATCCGGGTGAGGCTCGATCCGTCGGCAGGCGCATCGAGGGAGCCCGCGTGGCCCGGCAGGTCCATGAGAACGAGGCGATAGCCGTCAAGCAGGGGTGCCACCTCGGACCAGCAGTTGAGTGAGCACCCGAGGCCGGGCAGCAGAACGATCGAGTCCGGTCCGTCTCCCCGCTCCTCGTAGTGGATACCGTTGTGCGTCTTCGGCATGGGATCCCTCCGTGTGTCATGTGGTCCGGGCTGTCGTCGGTCGCCGTACGAGCAGGTGTCACGGCGTTACACCAGTGACAGGCTCGTGCGAAGCGAGGCGAGCAGATCCACCACCTCGAAGGGTCCGGCAGCAGTGCCGAAGACGTAGAAGTCCGGGCGAACCAGCACGGCCACGACACCGGACTTCTTGAGCCAGTCGCTCAGCGCCTCGCCCTCCTCCTGGACCCCCTCGGCGCCAACCACCACGGACCGCAGCCCGATCGCGCGCTCGAGTTCCGTTACGGCCGCGGTCGTCGCCGCGTCCGGCTCGACCACGCTGAACAGGGTGAACCCGCGGCCGAGCACGTCGTCTGACCGCTCCGTCTTCCCGCCGCTCGTACTACGTAGAAGGGGCTGTACGGCCAAGTGACCGGCCAGCGGTTGTCCGTGCCGGAAGCCTGCGCCGACAGGTGGCTCGAACGGTGGCGGAAGCTCGGCCGCCGACCTCATCTCCTCACGACGACGCGCCGCACGAACGGGGTCGGTCTCGCAGACGACGGTCCCCACCCGCACCGACTCCTCGATGTAGTCGATGACTTGTGGCCTTCGCGAGTGCGTGTACAGGTCCAACAGCTTCGGGTCAGCGGCGCCGGTCAGTACGAGGTCGAGCATCCAGCCGAGGGTCGCGGCGTCTCGGATGCCGGAGCTCATGCCCTGTCCGAGGAATGGCGGCATGACGTGAGCGGCGTCGCCGGCGAGCAGAACCGACCGGTGGCGGAATATATCGGCCACGAGGGATCGGAACTGATAGACGGTCTGCCGGATCAACTCCCCCTCCTGCGGGCCGATCCAGGGCCCGAGCAACTCCCAGACGCGTTCTGGCCGGTGTCGGGGATGTCCAGCCTCGGGGCGCCGGGCCGCGGCCGGACGTCGACGACCAGCCAGTCGCCCCGGAACCCGAGGTCATCCGTCGGAATGCCGCAGAGCGTGCGGACCGCGCTGTTGGCGCCGTCCGCGCCCACCACATAGCGAGCGGTGACGACCTCGCCGTCCGCCAACGTCACCACCACATGGTCGGCCTCCTGGCGCAGGTCGACCAGCTCCGCACCGAAACGAACGTCCACCGTGGATGCTCCGCGGACCGCCACGTCCAGGACATCCTCGAGTTCCGGCTGGTAGAAGTGGTACGACGCGTCCCAGCCCGAGGGCGCGGCCCATTGCCTCGGCAGACGGGAGATCACGCTTCCGTCGGGAGCGAGGAATTCATACACCCGAGCCGGTTCGGCGATGCGCCGTACTTCGTCGGCGATGCCCAAGGACTGAAAGACGCGCATGATTTCGTGATCGAAGTGTCCGGCTCGTGGTGTCTCGTAGCGCCCAACTCGCCGTTCACACACCAGTACGCGGTGCCCCGACGCCCCCAGGAGAGCAGCCAGGGTCTGACCCACCGGGCCGTACCCGATGATGAGGACATCCGCATCCACGGCATCCGGCGTGATGGTGGATGTGCGGGGTTCATCGGCAGACTTCACGCGTCCCTGCCCTCGACGTCCAGCACGATCCGGCCGCGGGCGCGGCTGTCCGCGTGGAGCATCCGCCAGGCGTCGGCGGCCTGCTCCAGCGGGAAGGAGCGATGCACGGAGACGGACAACTTCCCGGACTCGGCGAGCGCGGCCACCTCCGCCAACTCGTCGGCATTCGCGCGGGCCCACACCAACTGGCCACCCTGTTCGGGAGCGGTGATGTCGGCCACGGAGGCGACCCGCGCGGGGTTCTTCAAGACCTTCCGCGAGACGGACACCGCGTCCCCGCCGTAGAAGTCGAGCGCCGCGTCGACGCCCTCCGGCGCGAGCTCGCGCACCCGATCAGCCAGTCCTTCTCCGTAGGTGACCGGTGTGGCGCCGAGTTCACGCAGGTAGTCGTGGTTGCGCTCGGCGGCGGTGCCGATGACGTGTGCACCCCGGGTGGCGGCGAGCTGCACGGCGAGCGAGCCGACCCCACCTGAGGCCCCGTGCATCAGGACGGTGTCGCCCTCGCCGATGTCGATGCGTCTGATGGCCTGGTACGCCGTCAGCCCGTTCAGCGGCAGACACGCCGCATGCAGCCAGTCCCAGGACTCCGGCTTGCGTGCCAGCGTACGGACCGGGGCCGACACCAGTTCGGCGTAAGTGCCGTTCTGCGCCCAGTCCTTGAGGATGAAGCCGATCACCTCGTCGCCGATCTCGAACTCGGTGGCGCCGAAACCGCGAGCCTCGATGACGCCGGCCATCTCGAAGCCCGGGACGAGGGGAAAGTGGGTCACCATGATGCCGTCGAGATTGCCGACGGCGATCTTCTCGTCGGCCGGGTTCACTCCGGCTGCCTTGACCCGGACCAGGAATTCCCCGGGCGCGACCGCCGGTGTCGGCTGTTCGGTGAGCTCCAGATCGTCCGCGCCGCCGTAACGCGGGAGTGCGATGGCTTTCATGGTCACCTCAATGTCCTTTCAGGTGTGGGGAGTTGGGCGTGCGTGGCCCACCTGGGTCACGCACGGCCGAGCTGGGCACGGAACCAGTCACCGACGAACTCCGTGCGCTCGGCCGCGTGGTTGTACATGGTGTGCTCGCCGTCGTCCCAGACCCGCAGGGTGTGATGCTCCGACAGGTCGAGGAACACCTTCTGCTGGTCGAGGCTCACCAGCGGGTCGTTGCCACCGTGCAGCACGAGCATCGCGGCGCTCGTGCGCCCGACCGCCGGGTCGAGCCACAGGGTGCGGAAGACGGCCGCGGCTTCGTCGTCGGTGTCGACGCCCAGGAGCGCCCGCGATTGTTCGCGCGCGGTCCGGAACGGCAGTGGCTCCGGCTTCGTGGTGGCCCCGTTGACGCAGCACGCGCCGAAGCGGCTGTCGTACACCGCGGCGCGGGCGGCGAGCAGACCGCCGAAGCTGTTTCCCCACACTCCGTACGGGCCGTCGTAGCCAGTACGGGCGCGCACGGCGTCGAGGACAGCGCTGAAGGCTCGGTCCACGTGCCCGTCGAGGTGGAGTCCGCCGGCCATGCGTGTATCACCCTGGCCCGGTGTCTCGAGCAGGACAGCGGACAGTCCGCGCCGGGCCAGGGCTTCGGCCTGCTGATGAAAGGCCGGGCCCCAACCGCTCTGCCCGCCGACGATGACCACCGTGGGGCCAGGGCGGGCGCCGGAGCGACTCACGAACCAGGCGGTGCAGTGGCTCTGCCGGAACGGGATCGACAGCCGTTCCACGCGCAGCTCGGTGTCTAGCTCGGCCGCGGCCTGGTAGGCCCGGGTGAGCCGGACGTAGAGCGCGCGTTTGGCCGGGTGGTCGGTGTTGAAGGCCATCTGCGCAAAGATCAGGGAGGCCGTTGCCCGGCGGTAGCACGCGACCGCGGTCTCGACATCGCCTCGGTCGGCGGCCGCCTCCGCACGGGTCAACTGCGCCTCGGCCAGGCGATCCGCGACTTCATGCCACGGTTCGGAGACGTCCGCATGGGCCAGGTGGGTGGCGTCCCCGTGGTCCATGCCGTAATCGAGCATGCGGGACATCGGCATGGCACGCAGCAACGCGGCCCGAAGCTTGGCGGGATCGTCCACCACCGAAATGGGAGCCTCCATCAGCGCGCGGCTCCGTCGGTGCAGCGGCGCAACGGAATGACCGGCGCCGCCTCGGTGACGGTATTGCGCAACTCGCCGAGACCTTCGATCGCCGCGACGACCTCGTCGCCCGGCTGCAACCAGGGGTAGGTCGCCGAGTCGTGCGTGCGGGAGAGCTCCATGACGCAGCCGGTGCCGCAGGTGCCGGAGCCGATCACATCACCGGGCCGCACTTCGGCGCCGCGGGACGCGTAGGCGATCATTTCGCCGAACGACCAGTGGATGTCCGACCACAGGGAGCGGGAGTAGGGGACGCCGTTGACCGCGCAGGTCATTTCGAGTCGGTGTCCGTTGCCCTCGCGGAAGTCGGCGATCTCGTCCGGGGTCACGAAGTACGGGCCGAGGCTCGTCGCGGTGTCCTTGCCTTTCACCGGCCCCATCGACAGTTTCATCTCGCGCTGCTGAACGTCCCTGCCACTCCAGTCGTTGAGTACGCAGTAACCGGCGACGGCCTGTTCGGCGTCCTGGACAGTCAGGTCGCGGCCGCCGCGCCCCACCACCGCGGCGACCTCCAGTTCGAAGTCGAAACGCTCCGCACCCGGTGTCATCGGCACCGGCCCGCAGCCCATCACGGCGTAGGGATTGGAGAAGTAGAAGACGGGCAGCTCGTACCAGTCGGGGTCCATCTCGAGGCCCCGCCAGGCGCGCCCTGCCCGGACGTGCTGTTCGAAGGCGTAGAAGTCGCGGACGGTCGGAGGCGTCGCGATCGGCGACAAGGGAACGATGTCCGGCAGGGGCACGGCCGCACCGCGCCGCAACGCGGTCCGTCCGGCAGCGAGCAACTCGGCCTCGCCGGCCTCGATGAGAGGCAGCAGGTCCGCCGGACCGTCGACAACCCGGACCAGGTCGCCGTCCACCACGCCGACGCGCGAGGACGTGCCGTCCGCGTAACGAACGAACTTCACTGCCCCACCTCCTTGGCTGTGGCGGCATCGGCTGCCACCGCTTGCTCGCGCGTCCAGGCGCGGTAGCTCTGCTCGGTGAAGCCCGTCGCGCCGTGGCGCTCGACCGAAGCCCGGATGGCGTCCAGAAGCTCGTCTGGGTCGGTCTCGATGTCGATGTGCTCGACGAAGGGCTGTCGTGCCACGAGCCCGGTCCGCCAATAGACCTCACACCGGTTGCCCTCGGGGTCGTAGAAGTAGACGCCGACGGCATTGCCGTGCGAGACGATCATGTCGAGCCGGACGTCGTGCTCCCGGAAACGCCGATGGAAGCCGAGGACGTCCTCGAAGCGTGCGCACCGGAAGGACACCTGTTGGATGAGTCCGATCCCGCGTGGTGCGTCCCGGCCCTCGGCCAGGAGCAGTTCGTGATGCTCGGTGTCCGGCCGGGCGGACAGGAACCAGATGCCGAGCCGTTCGTCGTGGTCGGTGACCGTCAGCCCGAGTACGTCGGTGTAGAACGCCAGTTGCCGACCTACGTCGTGACAGCGCAGGCCCACATGGCCGAGTTCCGCGACGGACGGCGTTGAAGTCGTCACGCCGATCCTCCTAAACAGTGTTCTGCAGGGCAGATCATGTTCTGCAAAGTAACTCCGCCACGGCACCCCGTCAATGGTGATGTGTTCCGCGGAGCCGCTTGCGTTCTGCTCAGCAGAACACAGAATGGGCGGCGCATCGGTGGCATGGAGGCCACTGTGGCGACTATTCTGGCTGGCGAAATGCAGTTCAATCACCAGAACAGCCGCGGTGACGACGGCGAGATGGAGGGGTCGTGGCAGTGTCGGCCGCCTACCCGGTGGAATCGATCGACAACGCGGCGCGGATCCTGCTGATGCTGGTGGACAGACCGTCGTTGCGAGTCGCCGACGTGTCCGCCGAGTTGGGGGTGGCCAGGTCGACCGCCCATCGGATGCTGACCACCCTGCAGGCCCGCGACCTGCTCCGCCAGGACGCCCAGACCAAGGGCTACGGACCTGGTCCCGCCCTGGCCAGGCTCGGCATCGCCGTGATGGGGGCGGTCTCCCTCCGCGACGAAGCGCGTCTCCTGCTCGAAAGGCTCGTCGAAGCCACCTCCGAGACCGCGCATCTGCTCGTCCTGGAAGGCACGGAGACCGTCTTCATCGAAGGCGTGGAGAGCCAGCAGGTGATCCGTGCCGGGCTGCGTACAGGGCAGCGAGGCCCGGCGCACGCGTCTGCCGCAGGGAAAGCTCTGCTCGCCGAGCTCTCCCGCGAAGAGTTGCGGCGCCGCTATCCGGGCGCGCGACTGCGAGGCGGAACCGAGCACGCGGTCAGCACGCGCCGGGCGCTCGAGGCCGAGCTCGAGAAGGTGAGGGAGACCGGCTACGCCACCAACCTGGAAGAGAGCGAACGGGACCTCTGCGCGGTGGCCGCCCCGGTACGGAACCGGCAGGGCGTGGCCTGCGGTGCGCTGTCCGTATCCGGCCCGGCGAGGCGGACCGACGCCAAACTCGCCCTCCTCGGTGACGCTGTCGTCGCGGCCGCCACCGAACTCGGCGCGCGGCTCGGTTAGGGCTCGGACAGCGCGCTCCGCCCTGGCGACGGCGGTGGCGATGGCGATGGCGATGGCGATGGCGATGGCGATCAAGCTTGTCGAGTCCGCCCAGCCGCGCCGGCGTGCGATCACCTCGTCGAACGAACCCCCCGAGGAACCCGCCGCAGCACGACACCTCAACCTCCCTGCAAATCCAGCCAGTTGCTCATGGCGCCAACACCGGTGGCGCTACGCTGCTGTGTCGTGCAGCAGACGCGACTCGACATCGCTCGGATCCGGGCGGCCCGCCGGTTGATCGACCCGGTCTTTCTCGACACTCCGCTGTACCGCTGCGAGGCGCTGGAGCCCGGCCTCGGGTGCACGGTGAGCATCAAGCTCGAAACGGCGAACCCGGTCCGCAGCTTCAAGGCCCGTGGCACCGAGGTGGTCGCGAGCCTGCTCGCCGGCAAGGCCTCACGAGCCGTGGTGTGCGCGAGCGCGGGCAACCTCGGCCAAGCCCTCGCGTGGTCCGGTCGCGGCCGGGGGCTCGACGTCACAGTCGTCGCATCCCGCTTCGCGATGCGGGCCAAACTTGACCGCATTCGCGCACTGGACGCCGGGTTGGAGCTGGTGGACGGCGACCACGAGATGGCTCGCGAGCGGGCGGCGGCCATCGCACGGCACGACGGCATCCGGCTGGTCGAGGACAGCCTGGACATCGAGACCTGCGAAGGCGCGGCGACCATCGGTCTGGAACTGGTGGGCACCGCGCCGTCGTTCGACACCGTCCTGATCGCTCTCGGCGGCGGGGCGCTGGCCACCGGCGTGGGTCATGTGGTGAAGGCGTTGGCACCCGAGGTCGAGGTGATCTGCGTCCAGCCGCTCGGCGCACCGGCGTTGACACACTCGTGGCGCAGGCGACGGGTCGTCACCACCGACTCGACCGACACCATCGCCGACGGCGTCGCCGGCCGGCGCCCCATCCCGGCCGTCCTTCACGACCTCCTCCTGGTCGCCGACGACGCCGTCCTGGTCCAGGAGGCGTCGATCATCGCCGGTATGCGGATGCTCCTCGACCACGCCGGCCTCGTCGTCGAACCGTCGGCCGCGCTCGGCATCGCGGCCATCCTCGAAGACCGTGACCGCTTCGCCGGCCGACATGTCGTCACCATCGTGTGCGGCAGCAACGTCGACGTGGACGCCTATCACCGCTGGGTCGGCGCATCCAGGTCTGTCATCACACGCGGTCCAGGTGGAGCCAACAGTGAGAGTTCCTGACATGTCTCGCGGTGCGCGTCTCACTGCCCACAGCGCAGTCTCCACATCCCTCGCCCTGCGCAGTGATCACGCGCTGCGCGAGCTTGTGGACACGGCCGTGCCGATCGGATCCGGCATCGGCGGGAAGTCGTCCCTGCTGGAGGTCGCCGGAACCCCGGTTTTCGTAAAGCGGGTGCCCCTCACCGACTTGGAGAGACAACCTGAGCACGTCCGGTCCACGGCAAACCTGTTCGAACTGCCCGTCTGCTGCCACTACGGCGTCGGCACCATCGCCGGGCCGGGCTTCGGAGCCTGGAGAGAGCTCGCCGCGCACACCATGACGACGAACTGGGTGCTCTCGGCGGAACACGAGGGCTTCCCCCTGATGTACCACTGGCGGGTGTTGCCTGACATGACGCCCCTGCCCGAGGACCTGGCCGACGTCGAACGGGCTGTTGCCTACCGGGGCGGCGGATCGCAGGTACGCCGCCGGATCGAGGCTCTCCAGCAGTCCTCGGCGAGCGTCGCGCTGTTCCTGGAGTACATCCCGCAGAACCTGCACCAGTGGCTGGGCACTCAGGTCGAAGCAGGCGACGAGGCCACCAACCGGGCCTGCGCCATGGTGGAGAGGGAACTTGCGGCCGGTGTCTCGTTCATGAACAACCGCTGGCTCCTGCACTTCGACGCACACTTCGAGAACATCCTGACCGACGGGCAGCACCTCTACTTCGCAGACTACGGCCTCGCAATCTCCTCCCAGTTCGAACTGTCGCAGGACGAGGCCGACTTCTTCGACCGGCATCAGACCTACGACCGCTGTTACACCGCCACGTATCTGGTGAACTGGCTGGTCACCGCTCTGTACGGATACCGGCGGGAGGACCGGGACGGCCGCTACGAGCTGGTGCGTGCCTACGCAGAGGGCAAGCGTCCCACCGGGATCCCGGAGGAGGCCGCGGCGATCCTCGCCCGGCACGCGCCGATCGCCGCCGTGATATCGGACTTCAACCTCAAGTTCCAGCGCGAGAGCAGGCAGACCCCATATCCGGTGGAGGAGATCCGCCGGATCGGTCGCACGTACAGCCCATCCCTCGGCTGACGGGGCTGCCGACACACTCTTCGGCGAGGGCAGCACCGTCACGTCCTTGTCGGTCTGGAAGATGGGAGGCATGGCGGTCTGACACCGCCATCGATGCCCGGGCACGTGCTGTGCCGCCGTCGACAGCCTCTCGGCTCACGCGTCACGGCGGCGCAGCACCGCCCCCGCGGCGAGCACCAGTGCCGCCGTATATCCGGCGACCAGCAACAGTGAGGGCCAGGGGCCGAGGCTGCCGACCGTCTCGGCCGTGGCGTCCGAGGTCTGGGTGAGCTTCTCCAGGGCCGCCGTCGGCGAGATGCCCGCGACCCAGCGTTGCGCGTCGCCGAACAGCGGGCCGAACAGGGACGGCAGGAGCAGCAGGCCGATGACGGTGGTCACAGCGCCCGCGGAGTGGCGTACGAGCGTGCCGACCGCGAGGCCGAGGAGCCCGGCCACCGCGAAGGATCCCGCGACGCCGAACAGAGCGGGCAGCGGTCGGCCCTGCGCGTATGTCCCGTCGTCGAGCATGGCGTCGCCGGCCAAGTAGGCGAGGGAGCAGGAGGCCAGCGACAGGACGTACAGCAGTCCGGCGATCAGGGTGCCCTTGGCCGCGAGGACGGTCGCGCGGCGTGGGTTGGCGGCGAACGTGGTGCGGATGGTGCCGCTGCTGTACTCGCCGGTGACCAGGAGCACACCGACCACGGCGGCCAGCATCTGCCCGACGACCGCCAGGGTGAGGCTGCCGCCGAGGACGGTGTCGTCGCGCTGCAGGCTGCCGGTCGCCGCCACGAACACCGCGCCCACGACCGGCAGGAGGGTGGTCGCGGCGGTCGTCCACACCGTGGAGCGAACGCTGCGGAACTTGATCCACTCGTAGGCGAGGGCCTGTACGTATCCGGCGCGGGCGCCGGTGAGTCCGGTGAGTGCCGGGGCCGGGTTGGTGGCATGAGTGGTCGTCATCGCAAGGTCTCCTCGGTCTTACGTACGGAAGCGGTGCGGTACTCGGCCGCGTCCTGGGACAGGGCGGTGTAGACCTCCTCCAACGAGGAGTGAGCGGGGGTCAGTTGGTGCACGGCGAGGCCGTTGTCGCGGGCGAGGTCGCCGATCGTGGCGGCGCCGGGGCCCTCGACCCGCCAGTCGCCCCGGGGGTCCAGACGTACGCGGGCGCCCTTGGCTTCCAGCAGGGCGCGCAGCTTCTCCGGCTCCGGGGAGCGCACCAGCGTGTGGGCGCGGGAGTTGGTCTCGATGAAGTCGCGCATGGTGGTGTCCGCGAGGAGGCGGCCCCTGCCGATCACGATCAGGTGGTCGGCGGTCAGCTCCATCTCGCTCATCAGGTGCGAGGAGAGGAAGACCGTACGGCCTTGTGCGGCAAGCGACTTCATCAGGTCGCGGATCCACCGGATGCCCTCGGTGTCCAGGCCGTTGACCGGCTCGTCCAGGATCAGCACCTCGGGATCGCCGATCAGCGCGGCGGCGATGCCCAGGCGCTGGCCCATGCCGAGCGAGAAGCCCTTGGTGCGGCGCCTGGCGGTCGCCTGTGGCAGGCCGACCAGGTCCAGGACCTCGTCGACGCGGCGGCGCGGGATGTTGTTGCCGGCCGCGAGTCCGGCGAGGTGCTGGTAGGCGGAGCGGCCGCCGTGCACGCCCTTGGCGTCCAGGAGCGAGCCGACGGTGCGCAGCGGTGCGGCGAGATCCCCGTACCTCTTGCCGCCCACCGTGACCCGTCCGGCGGTCGGGGCGTCGAGTCCCAGGACGAGCCGCATGGTGGTCGACTTCCCGGCGCCGTTGGGGCCGAGGAAGCCGGTCACCCGCCCGGGGCGGACGGTGAAGGAGAGTCGGTCGACGGCGGTCTTGTCGCCGTATCGCTTGGTGAGTTCCGTTGCCTCGATCATGTCGTCGACGCTAGGGACGGCGGAGCGTTCCGACGTCCTGCGCCGGGAGTCGGCCGCTACTCCCGCAGGAGTAGCCTGCGCCGGGAGTCGGTCACTACTCCCGCAGGAGTGGACAAGAGCGCGGGGTCAGCGGTCCCCGGCGCGGACCAGACCGGTCTCGTACGCGATCACGACCAGCTGCGACCGGTCCCGCGCGCCAAGCTTCGTCATGGCCCGGCTGACGTGGGTCTTCGCGGTGAGCGGGCTCATGATCAGCTCCTTGCCGATCTCCTCGTTACTGAGTCCCGCCGCGACCAGCGCCATCACCTCCCGCTCGCGGTCGGTGAGCGGGGCCAGGCGCTGTGCCCCTGCCGCCTCCGGGGCCTTGAGGCGGGCGAACTCCTCGACCACGGAGCGGGTGACCGCGGGGGCGAGGAGGCTCTGCCCCGCGGCGACCGTCCTGATGGCCGAGCGCAGGTCGTCCGGCTCGATGTCCTTGAGCAGAAAGCCGGCGGCTCCGTGGCGCAAGGCCTCGAAGACGTACGAGTCGACGCGGTATGTCGTCAGCATGAGCACGCGGACGCCGTCCAGGGTGCGGTCGGCGGCGATGCGCCGGGTGGCCTCGATGCCGTCGATGCCGGGCATCCGGATGTCCATCAGCACGACGTCCGGGCGGGTCGTGCGCACGGCCTCGACCGCCCTGAGCCCGTCCGCCGCCTCGGCCACCACCACCAGGTCGTCGGTGAGATCCAGCAGGGCGCGAAAGCCCGCGCGGACGACTGTCTGGTCGTCGGCCAGCACCACGCGGACGGTCATCGCGCTTCTCCTTCGGTGGTGAGCGGATCCGGGATGTCGGTGGTGAGCGGATCGGGGATGTCCTCGGACGCGGGCGGGAGCCCATCGGCGGACGCCGTCGGCAGCCAGGCGGCGACCCGGAAACCGCCACCGGGGAGCAGACCGTATTCGATGGTGCCGCCCACAGCGACAGCCCGCTCACGCATCCCGACCAGCCCGAAACCACCTGCGCCGCCCGCGGTGGCGATGGCGGTGGTGCCATCGTCCACGACCTCCACACGCAGCACGCCACTTCGGGCCCGCACCGACACCGCCGCGTGCCGGGCCCCCGCGTGCTTGACGACATTGGTCAGCGCCTCCTGCACGATCCGGTACGTCGCCAGCTCCACCATCTGCGGCACTCCGGTGATGGCCTCCTCCTGCGCCAGCGTCACGGCGACACCGCTGCCGCCGAACCGCTCGACCAGCGAGGGGAGTTGGCCGAGACCGGGGGCCGGCTCCGCCGCCTCGCCATCCGACGCGCGGAGCACGGTGACCGTGGCCTTCAGCTCCCGGACCGCCCCCTTTCCGGACTCGCGTACCTGCCGCATCGCCCGCCGCGACACCTCCGGCTCCGCGTCGAGCGCGTCGAGCGCCACCCCGGCCTGCACCGTCATCGCGGTCACCGTGTGGGCGACGATGTCGTGCAGCTCGCGGGCGATCCGCACCCGCTCCTCGCGCACCCGCCGCGCCGCCTCCCGCTCCCGGTCCTCCTCCGCGCGGGCGGCCCTGGCCGCGTACTCCTGCGTCAACTGCCTTCTCGTACGGACTACTTCACCGAGCAGCAGCGGCACCAGCGGCCAGATCATCTCCAGCAGCGGCAACCCCTGCGGATTGGCCACGTCGAACCCGACCCGCAGCGCCACCGCCCCCGAGACCAGCGCCGCGACCACACCGGTCCACCAGGTGCGGCGCCGACGGCCCGTGACCGCCACGGTGTACAGCGCGACGATGACCGGGAGATTCAGGAGTTCACCGATGTGCCCGTACAGGGCCCAGGCCGCGCAAGCAGCTCCGGTGATCGCCGCGACCGGCAGGGGCAGGCTCCTGCGCCACACCAGCGCGCCGAGCGAGACCCCGAGAAGCAGCCGGCTGAACCAGTCGGCCTGCGTGTACCCGGGATCATTGACCGCGAGATCCGACCCGGTGAGCAGGCCGACCGCCGCCACCACGAGAAGGTCGGTCGCGCGTGGCGGCAGCGCCCGAAGAGGCAGGCGGTCGGGGGTCGTCACGCCCTTCACGGTATGGGCTGTCGGGCCGGGCCGCATACGCCTCTGGGAGTAGCGGTCGGCCCTGGTACGCGCCTGGTACGAGACGCTGATCGCGCAGGGCCGCTTACGTACAACTCCCGTGTCTCATACGGCCTGTTGGAGCGACGTGTCAAAGGTCGTCGCGAGCGTGCGGGCCTTGTCGTGGGCGGTCGTCATGGACGCCTCGTGCAGGGGAAGGAGCGGGGCCATGGCCGGAGTCACGGGGGCCATGGTCAGCTCGGGTATCACGGTGGTGACGTCCAGGCCGAGGAGGTGGTCGTGGCCCAGGACGGCCTCCAGGGTGGGCACCACGTAGTCGAGGCCCTCGTTGGGGGTGCCGGGGCCGTAGCCGCCGCCCCGGGCGGAGATCAGCAGGGCCGGACGGCCCGCGACCGGGGAGGGGCCGTTGAAGATCAGGGTGCGGTCCGTGACGACGATCTGGTCGAGCCACGCCTTGAACACCGACGGCATCGAGAGGTTGTACATCGGCACCGTGAACAGGTACGCGTCGGCGCCCAGGAACTCCTCGATCAGCTCGTCCTGGAGCGCGGCCGCCTTCGCCTGCTCGGGAGTGTGCTGGTCCCGGTCGGTGATGCGGGCTGTGATGCCCGCGGCGCTCAGGTGCGGCACCGGCGAGGCGGCGAGGTCGCGGTGGACGACCGGACCCTGCCACTGGTCACGGAAGGACTGAGCGACCTGATGGGAGACGGACGCCTCGCCGAGCGAGGAAGAGTCGATGTGCAGCAGGTACGACATGGCAGTTGTGCCTTTCACGGAGATGGGGTGGGGGCGGGGTGGGGTGGCGGGTCAAGGACGGGGCAGGGGCAGGTGACCTCGGCCCAGATCTCTACTTTCATGCCCTGACCTCCAATTCCTCTCTTTTGTTCGTAACGCCATGATGCGCCAGTATGGAAGCCGGTACAAAAGGCACACCGGTGTGCGTGACGGAGAGGAATGGGCGCCATGCAGGACAGCACCGATATGGAGATGGCGGCTGCGATCGGGCCGTGCGCGAGCATCCCCGCCGACCACATGGCGTTCGTCCGGCAGGTCCTTGACCGGGTCGGCGACAAGTGGAGCATGTTGATCGTCGCCGTCCTGGAGCACGGCCCGTTGCGCTACACCGACCTGCAGCGCCAGATCCCCGGCATCTCCCAGCGCATGCTCACCCACACGCTGCGCCAGCTCCAGGACGACGGCCTGATCACGCGCACCGCCTACGCCGAGGTGCCGCCGCGCGTGGAGTACGCCCTCGCCCCGCTCGGCCGCGGCCTGCACGAGATCGTCACGCAGCTGATCGGCTGGGTCGCCGGCCACCACGACGAGATCCACGCCAACCGCGCCCAGGCCGGCAGCGCCACCTCCTCCCGGTCCTGAGCCGCGGCGCCCACCGACACACGCGGCACTCTCGGTTGCCCGCCTGCGCACAAAGAACACTCGCCCGACGGAGTGGCGCATCGCCGTGTTCCCGTACGCGAGTGCAATCCAAATAATTGGACGAGTGAAACCGGTGCGCGGGTGGTAGGCGGATCTCCATCCCCGCGTCGCGGCAGGCACGTTCCGCAGCGGCGCCGACGCAAACGCTGGAGGGCAAAGGCCCGTCCAGAAAGGAAGTGAGGCGCATGCTGGAGGAAGACCGGTCGATCGTTCACGACGTGTCGCTCGCGGCGGCCGTGGGGCGCCGGGCCCTGCCGAGGAGGTTGTGCACGGCCTTCGCCGAATCGCTGGGCGCGCAGCACGCCACGATGTCCCTGCTCCCCCGGCTTGAGCAGTGGCAATTGCTGTACGCCAGCGACGAAGGCGCCCTGCAGGCCGAGGCCGCCCAGTTCGCCCACGCGGAGGGGCCCTCGGTCGACGCCGCGCTGGGGGCGCGGACCACCTTCGTCCCCGACGTCCATGACAACGGCCGCAGTACGCGTCTGCGGAGCTGGTCCGACGAACTCCCCACGCTCCGGCACGTTCTGGCGCTGCCGCTGCACCGAAGGCACGGGCCGCTCGGTGTGATCTGCCTGTACTACACCCGCTCCGCCCCGCCGAGCCCGGCGCAGATCGCCGAGGCCGAACGGGCCACCGCGGTCGCCCGTGAGGAACTCCTGCGCTGGAGGCCCATGCACGCCGACGCCGCCGGTCCCGAGCCGGTGTGGGCCACCGACACCCGTGCGGCGCGCTGGGAACGCGTCCACCAGGCCGCCGGTTACGTCGCCGCGCGCGAGGACTGCCCGGTCGGCGAGGCGCTGACCTGGCTGCGGGTCACCAGCATGCGCCGGCACGAGTCGCTGCTCGACACCTGCGACGGCGTCCTGCAACCCGCCGGGGCGCGGGCGGACGTCCGCCGACCGGCCGCCCTCGTGTCCTGAGCCCTCAACCCCCACACGCACAAGGAGGGTCCAAGAGTGCCCACGCAGCAGGTACACACAGTAGACAGCAGCGCCAACGAACGAGTGGCACTGCGCAAGCGACCGGAAGCAGCAGCCCAGGCTCGGCTGACGGCACGCGACTTTCTGGACCGACTGCACCCGTCAGTCGACGAGCAGGACGCCGCCAGTGTCGAGCTCGTCGTCTCCGAGCTCGTCACCAACACCGTCCGCCACGCGCGCGGCAGCCGCTGCTCCCTGCAACTGCAGGCCCGAGCGGACAGCATCGTGATCGCGGTGAGCGACGCCGATCGGCGACCGCCCCACGAACGATCCCCCGACATGTCGGACGGCACCGGTGGCTTCGGCTGGCCGATGGTCCGCCACCTGGCCCGGTCGGTCACGGTGACCGCCGGCCCCAGCGGCAAGACGATCCAAGCGACCTTGCCCCGAAGCAGCGCCCGCAGCAGCGAGTAGCCGCACAGCCGTGGAGGCCCTGGGGAGCGGAGTGACTCCGCTCCCCAGGGCCTCCACGGATCCCGATCCTCCCGAGGGCCCGCCGGCCGCTTCCTACACGCTGAGCTTTACCCGGAGCCGGTCCAGGACACGGGTGAGGCGGCGGGAGACCTGCATCTGCGAGACGCCCAGTTCGCGTCCGATCTCCGCCTGCGTCAGCTCGTCGACGAACCGCAGCGCGAGGAGCTCTCGGTCCCGGGACTCGAGGGCGGCGATCAGGGGCTTGAGAGCCTGAAGGTTCTCGGCCTTGGCCAACTCCGGGTCGTGGCACCCGATGTGGGCGGCCAGAGTGTCGTCGGGCTCGCCGGCGTCCACCGATCGGTCCAGCGAGGCAGCGGTGCAGCCATTGGTCGCCTTCAGCCCTTCGGCGACCTCGTGCTCGTCCAGTCCGAGGTGGGCGGCGAGTTCGGCGACGGTGGGGGCGCGCCCGTCGACCTGCTCGAGGAGGGTCTTCGCCCGGTCGAGGTGCAGGCTGAGTTCCTTCAGGCGCCGGGGGACATGGACGGCCCAGGTGGTGTCGCGGAAGAAGCGCTTGATCTCACCCATGACGGTGGGCAGGGCGAAGCTCGTGAATTCCACGCCGCGCTGCAGATCGAACCGGTCGATGGCCTTGATCAGACCGATCGTGCCGACCTGCACGACATCCTCGTAGGAATCGCCGTGAGCACGCAGGCGCCGTGCGGCGTAGTGCACGAGGTTGAGGTTGAGCTCGATGAGGGTGTTGCGCGCGTAGGCGTACTCATGGGTGCCCTCCTCCACCTCGCCGAGCCGGGCGAACAGCGACTTCGACAGGCCACGGATGTCCGCCGGCGCGAGCGTGTCCATATCGGTGTCGGTGTCGGTGTCGGAGAGTGACGGAAGGCCCGGGGCGTCGGCCGACGGGGCGGCGCTCCCGAGGCCGGCCATATGTCGCTCGGGTGCATCGGTCCGCTGTGCCGGATGGCTGGAGGCCTGGGGCATCGTCGTCGCTCCCTCAATCCGAAGGCACTCCCCCGGTCGGGAGTGCGGCGTGCACGCCTCATACCCGCAATCTTCCGGAGCACACCAGCAATTTGACGCTCCGTAACATGCGCGAAGCCCGCGGCGGTATCCCCCATTTCCGCGGACAGCGACCGACCGCAACAGCCTGCAGCACCCAACTAGACGGAAAATACCGCCTGTTGGCGAACTCCGGCGCGTAGGAAGAAGCCACCGGGGCAACCGGAAGAAGACTCCGTACGATGAGGCCGCGCCGGCCGCATCTCACGCATCGTGACCACACGGCCAAAGGGAACCGCGATGTCCACGCAGACCAACCGCCTGTCCGTCACCGACCTGACGCACTGTGAGCACTGCGCGGTGTTGCGGGTGCGCGGTGAACTCGACCAGGACTGCGAGCAGTTCTTCCTCCGCACCATCGGGTCCCGGGTTCTGGCCGGGCACCGGCACCTGGTGCTGGACGTCACGGCGCTCACGTTCTGTGACTCACGCGGCCTCAACTGCCTGCTCGCCGCCCGCTGGCTGCTGGAGCGCCGCGAGGGGATGCTCCTGCTGGCCGGCTCCGGGCGCCGCCTGGTCGATCTGCTCGCCCAAACCGGCAGCAGCGAACTGCTGCCCTCCTACTCCACCGTGAGCCAGGCCCTCACAGCCCTGCCCCCGGAACATCGCCCCGCCTGGCCACCGCCTTCCAGTAAACCGCCGACCGTACGGAAGCCGGGCGCCGATAGGGTGACGTGACGCTACGGTCGGCCCGGTCGTCGCGCAGTGGACTGGATGTGCAGAGGTGTAGCGAGCGCATGAATCAATCTGGACGTCTGGGAAAGATCCAAGGACTGGGAAAGCGGCCGAAGGCGTACTTCTCCGCCTTCTCCGCTTCCTCCCCCTCCTCCGCCTTCTCCACCTTCTCCACGAAGGGGCGGCCCCTGCGCGGAAGCTCAGCGGTCCGCATGCTCCGCACAGTCGCGGGACACGACGCCGTATGGCTGGGCGCGGTTGCCGCGCTCGGGCTTTCGGGCGGCAGGAGCGGACGCAGGGCCGCGCTGCGCGGCATCGGGTCCGTGGCCATCGTCGCGGTACTGGACCGGGCTCTGACCAAACCCGCCGCCCGCGCCACCCGCCCCCGCACGAATACCCTCACCAGGAACGTCCCCCGCCCGGGCGCCACGCCTCTGCGCTCCAGCCCGTTGGCGCCGGCCGCGGCGTTCGCCTCCGCGGTCGCCGTGGAGTCGCCCCGCCACGGCCTCGCCGTGCTGCCCTTCGCCGCGGGGCTCGCCTACATACGCGACCGCGAGAGCCTTCAGCACCGCGGCCGTCTGGCGGCCGGCGTCATCGCAGGTGCGAGCGCCGCACTGCTGACCTGCCGCTGGTGGCCGGTGAAGCCGGACACCGCGGCGGCCGCCGCTCCCCCACGCAAACCGGCACCCGCCCTCAAGGACGGCAAGGGCCTGCACCTGGTGGTCAACCCGTCCTCCGGCATCTCCTGGTCCCAGGACACCGCGACACTGCTGCGCACGCTCCTTCCCGAAGCCGCGATCACCGTGTTCGAACCGGGTGACGACCTCGTGGACGTACTCCACGCGGCAGCGCTGCGCGCCGTCGCGGACGGCGGCGCGCTGGGCGTCTGCGGCGGCGACGGCACCGTCAACGCGGCCAGCGCGACGGCCGCCCGCCATCACGTACCGCTCGCAGTCTTCCCCGGCGGCACCTTCAACCACTTCGCAGGCGACCTCGGCAACCAGACCCTGGAGGATGTCGCCCGCGCGATCCAGGCAGGCGAGGCAGTCACCGCCGACGCAGGCCGGGCAACACGGCCCGAGGACCCCCACGCAGACCCGGAAGACGGTGCGACACAGGGCCCGTCCGAAGGGGCACCCTCCGCCCCTCACAGCAGCGGCGAACAGCAGCTGTTCCTCAACACATTCAGCATCGGCGTGTACTCCGAACTCGTCCACGCCCGGGAACTCCTGGAGAAGCGCATCGGCAAGTGGCCCGCGCTGGCCGTGGGCCTGGCCAAGGTCCTGGCCACCGGCAGCCCGCTCTCGGTGGCCATCAACGGCCGCCCCCGCAGCATCTGGCTGCTCTTCGCGGGCAACGGCATCTACCACCCGGCCGGCTTCGCCCCGACCTACCGCACCCAGCTCGACGACGGACTGCTCGACATCCGCGCCGTCGAGGCCGGCACCCCGCTGGCCCGCACACGCCTCCTCCTCGCCGTCCTGACCGGAACCCTGCACAACTCCCGGGTCCTGACGACCGCCCAGGTACGCCGCCTGGACCTGCAAGTACTGCAGGGCGACCCCCACTTCGCATACGACGGCGAGGTCACGGACGCGACCTACCGGCACCTCGTCCTCGACAAGATCACCAACGCGATCACCCTGTACCGCCCTGCCGACCAGAGCCAGTGGCTCCGCTGACACCAGGCGTCGGCGAAGGCCGATCTGGCCATACGCATGAGCGTGCGCAGCTGATGGCCGGTGCGTGGACAGGGCTGGGTGGCCGGCCGGGGTCGGGGCGTCCCCGAGCCGTTCCGCCAGGGCCGCCCAGCCCGTTCCCGCAGCAGCGGGACGCCCCGTCCTCGTGACCGCTCAGACGGTGAACTCCCGGATCACGGTGTTCCTGAAGACCGCCTTGCCGTCGACCGTGAACAGCGCGAGCCGGGTGTCCGTGAGGTAGGGGAACGCCTCCAACGAGTGGGTGTGCCGGCCGTCGTCGAAGAACACCTCGACCGAGGTGCGGTCGACCAGGACGCGCAGCGTGACCTTGTGGGCCGATGCGTCGAAGGGGCTCTTGCTCTCCTGCCACTTGCCGGAGGTGTCGGGGTTGGCGGCGCCCCGGCGGTTCACGAAGGCGTAGTCCCCGTACACGCCCGCGTCGATGTGCCGGCTGCCGTCGGCGGACCTGCGCAGCTGGACGCCCGCGCCGGTCAGCTGGTCCCAGGTGATCTCGGTGGACAGTTCGTACGCCGTACCCGTGTAGTCGAGGACCAGTTGGCCGTCGACGGTCACGTCGCCGAGGTCGACGGTCCGTGAGACATGCTGGTCCAGGGCCTGCACCGGGCGGGACGCCAGGTAGTGGGTGCCCGACGCGGCGCGGTGCAGGGTGATCTCGCGGACGATCGAGTCCGTGCCGTTGAAGCCGTCGGCGTCGATGGTCGGAGTGGTGTTGGGGTAGTCCCAGTTGTTGAGCCAGCCGATCGCGTAGCGGACTGCCGGGTCGACGGCGCCGCTCGGGGCGTGCTTCTCGAAGGTGACGGCGCCGTACCAGTCGAAGCCGTGGTCCAGCCACTGCGGCTCCGGCGCGTCGGGCGTGAACGTGGTGCCGTCGAACTCGCCCGTCCAGTACGCGTAGGTGTTGGGCAGACCGGACGCCTTGCCGTTGGCGCTGACCCCGAGCACCCACTTCGCGGTGCCGGCGGCCGTGGTGACGCGGAACAGGTCGGGGCACTCCAGGACGCCGATGCCCTCCTTCACGAAGTCGCCGACGTGTGTCCAGTCCTTGAGGTTCGCGGAGTGGTAGAAGCCGACCTTGGTGCCCTCGGCGAGCACCATCACCCAGCGGCCGCGCTCCTCGTCCCGGACCACCTTGGGGTCGCGGAAGTCCTGCACGCCCGGGTTGGGGACGGCCGGATCGGTGCCGTGGTTCTTGAAGGTGCGCCCCTTGTCGGTGGAGTACCACAGGTACTGGGCCTGGCCGTTGGTGGTCCCGTCCGGCTGCATGGTGGCAAGGACGACGACCGCGCCCGCGCCGAAGCCCGCGGTGTTGTCCGTGTCCACCACCGCGGAGCCGGACCAGACGTCGCCGTTGGAGGTGGTGTCCTTGGGGATCGCGATGCCCCGGTCCTTGAACGAGACCAGGTCGGTACTGGTGGCCAGGCGCCAGGCCGTGCCGGTGGACGTGCCGCCGGCCAGATAGTCCGCGTTGTAGAGGTAGTAGTAGTGGTACTCGCCGTCGATCCAGATCGGCTTCTGCGGGTCGTTCTTCCACTGGTCGGGGACCGTGAAATGGTACTCGGCGCGGTAACTCGCGCTCTGCTTACGGGACTTGCCGCTCAGGGCGGCCGCCGATCCCGCGGGTATCGCGGCCAGCGCCGCGCCCACGGCTCCGGCCCGGATCAGCGTCCTTCTGGTCATGTCTCGCATCGTCACTCGTCCCTTTCCTGACACGTTTCCTGACACGTTTTCTGACACGGCGGCTCTGGCTCGTGACACTGGCGGCCCAAGGCGGGACCTCGCTCGACGGCGCCGGTCCACGCTGGGACAGGACTGTAGACCTAACTCGTTAAAGGTCAAGCGCGGCAAGGGCCTTGACACCGGCGTAACAGGGTTCTCATCATCTGGGTCACGGAAGTTTACTAACACGAGTTAGGCCCTTCATGAGTGAGGCCATCCGATGACCGACTCGCCCCACCTTCCCGACCGCACCTTCCCCCGCCGCACCCTGCTGCGCTACGGCGGCTACGGCGCCGGCGCCGCCGCACTCGCCGGCACCGCAGCGAGCTGGGACCGGCTCACCGGCGCCGACATCCCCGGCCGGGACGGCGACTCGCTCGTCGTCGCCACGCTCGGCTCCACCTTCGACCCGGCGGCACAGCGCGCTCTGCGCGAGGGCTTCCGGAAGCTGCACCCCGACATCAAGCTGCGCCTGCTGCCGATCCAGGCCACCGACTGGTCGGACTTCTTCGCCAAGATCCTCACCCAGATCGCCGCGGGCACCGAACCCGACCTCGTCTATGTCGCCACCGAGGGCGTGCAGCTCTTCGCCCAGCGCCTCGGCGTCCCGCTCGACGGCCTGGTGCGGCGCGACGCGGACGAGCTGCGCGAGTACTTCGCGGACGTCCACCCGTCCCTCGTCGAGTCGATGATGTACGAGGGGAGCCTCTATCAGCTCCCCGTCGAGTTCAACGCGGCCGACATGTATCTCAACAGCGAGGTCCTGAAGAAGGCGGGGGCCGAACTGCCGCCGCCCGACTGGACCCGGGACGACTTCACGGCGCTGCTGCGGGACATGAAGCGCACCGGCGGCTCGCACTTCACGCCGTACTTCTGGACGAACCGGCTGTGGGGCGGAGTCGTCCCCTGGCTGTTCGCCAACGACACGAACATCCTCGCCGAGTCCAAGGCGCCCGGCGGCGACTGGCTCTGGGACGGCTTCTATCCGGCGGCCCAACGCCGTGGCCGCGGCGGCGGTTTCCGCTGGCGCACCCCGCAGGCCACCCATGAACGCGTGGAGGAGGTCTACGACCATCTGGCCTCGCTCATCCAGGACCGGCTCTGCTCACGCCCCGAGGGCGGAAACGGCGACAACCTGGTCGGTGTCTTCTCCACCGGCCGCGTCGGTGTCACCCCTGCGGGCGGCTTCTGGGCAGGCGGACTGCACGACGCGGGCATGCGGCGCACGGAGTACGACGTGCAGTACTTCCCCCGCTGGCGCACCCAGCGCCACCAGTTCGGCGCCGCCGGCTTCGCGCTCCTGCGTACGTCGAAGAAACAGGACGCGGCCTGGGAGTTCATCAAGTACTCCGTGCGCAAGGACGTCCTCGCCGAGCTCTTCGTGGCCAACCAGACGACTCCGGCCCGTCGTTCGATGGTTCAGGCGGCCCGCTACGCGAAGACGGGGCCGACGAACTGGCAGGTCTTCTACGACACCCTCGACAAGTTCCCCACCACAGGACCGATCCCGGCACCGCCCCAGGTCGCCGAGGTCGAGCAGCTCCTCCTCAAGCACACCGGCACCGCGCTCGCCGATCCACGCGGGGTGCGTCCCGCACTGCGGCGGCTGCAGGGCGATCTGGAGAAGGCCATGGAGCGTGACGTATGACGACCACCCAGCACAGGGCAGAGGCGAAGGCCGCCGTCGGGAAGCCGGAGCCCCGGCCCACCGCCCGGGACCGTGGATCACGCCTCCTTGCCACGCTCTTCCTCGCGCCGACCGTCATCGGCGTCCTCGTCTTCACCGTCGTACCGATCGTCGGGTCCGTCGTCCTGAGCTTCTTCCACTGGAACGTCATCGACCCACCGACGTTCGCAGGGACCGACAACTACCGCGAGGCCTTCACCGACGACACGGTCCGCGTCTCCTTCGCCAACACCCTCATCTTCATGTTCTTCGCGGTCGCCCTGCAGATGCTGCTCGCGCTCGCCCTCGCGCTGACACTCAACAACCGGCTGCCAGGCTGGCTTCGTTCGGCGTTCCGCTCGGCGTTCTTCTTCCCGCTCGTGCTGTCCGCGGCATCCATCTCGGTGGTCATGAAGTACCTCTTCAACCAGGAATTCGGGGTGATCAACTGGCTGCTCGGCCATGTCGGCATCGACCCGATCCCCTGGCTCACCTCCGAGAACTCCGCGATGGCGGCGGTCGTCCTGGTCTACGTCTGGCAGCAGTTCGGCTTCTCCTTCCTCCTCTTCATCGGGGGACTCAACAACATCCCCAAGGAGATCCACGAGGCCGCGTCGCTGGACGGGGCCACCGGCATCCGCAAGCACCTCGCCGTCACCCTGCCACTGCTCTCGCCCACCCTCCTCGTCGCCTCCGTGGTGGGCATCATCAACGCCCTTCAGGTCTTCGAGCAGCCGTACGTCCTGACCGACGGCGGGCCCGGCGACTCCACCCGCACCGTCGTGATGGTCATCTACCAGAGCGCCTTCGAGCAGCTGCGGTTCGGCGAGGCCTCGGCGGTCGGCGTGCTGCTCTTCGCCCTGATCCTCGCGGTCACGGCCCTCCAGTTCCGGCTCAGCCGGCGATTCGTCCACTACCAGTGAGCCCGGTGATCCCTGTGAACCGTATGAAGTACGGCCTGTCCTCCTGGGCACGGATCACCGGCCTGACCGTGGTCGCGCTGCTCACCCTCGGCCCGGTGATCTGGACCGTGTCCACCTCGCTGCGGACCCCCGCCGAGTCCTTCGACCTGCCCCCGCAGCTCATTCCGTCCGCTCCGACGACCGAGGCGTACCGTCAGGTCTTCGCGGAGATCGACGTATGGCTGTACGCGCTCAACTCGACCCTGGTGACCGCGCTGATCGCGGTCGGCCAGATGATCACCGCGGGGCTCGCCGGATACGCCTTCGCGCGCCTCGAATTCCGGTTCAAGAAGCCGCTGTTCGGGCTCGTCCTCGCGACGATGATGGTGCCGTTGCAGGTCACGATCGTCCCGGTGTTCCTGGTCCTGAAGTCGATGGGCCTGACCGACACACTGCTCGGACTGATCGTCCCCGCCTGGCCCACCGCGTTCGGGACGTTCCTGATGCGGCAGTACTTCCTCGGCATGCCCAAGGATCTCGGTGAGGCGGCGATGATCGACGGTGCGGGACCCTGGCGGATCTTCCGCTCGGTGTACGCGCCGCTGGCCGCGCCCGGCCTGGCGATCGTGGGCGTCCTCGCCTTCAACTACCACTGGAACGAGTTCTTCCGCCCGCTGATCCTGGAGACGTCGACCGAGAACTTCACGCTGCCGCTCGGCCTGGTCTCGCTCCAGGGCAACCTCGGCACCGGATCCGTGTCCGTGGTTCTCGCGGGCGTCGTGCTCTCCATGATCCCCGCCATCGCCGTCTTCGCCGTCGGCCAGCGCCCGCTGCGCGAGGGCATCACATCCGCTGGAGTGAACCGTTGAGCACGCACCGCCTCGAACCCGACGAGAACGATGCCCACGCCCCGCGCTTCCGGGTCAGACCTCCCGCGAACTGGATCAACGACCCCAACGGTCCCTTCCGTTGGCGCGGCCGCTACCACCTCTTCTACCAGCACAACCCCGACGCCCCCATACACACGAACATGCACTGGGGCCATGTCTCCAGCGCCGACCTCGCACACTGGGAGCACCACCCCATCGCGCTCACCCCGACACCGGGCGGCCCGGACGAGGGTGGTTGCTGGTCGGGCTGTGTGGTGTCCGACGCGGGTGTCCCGACCGCCGTCTACACCGGCGTGGACCACGCACACACCGGGCTCGGCACCATCTGCCTGGCCCAGGCATCCCCCGACTCCCGGGAGTTGACGACCTGGCGCACGCTGCCCGAGCCGGTCGTCTCCGGACCGCCACCGGGCCTTGACGTGACGATGTTCCGCGACCCGTTCGTCTTCCGGCACGGCGGGCGCCGCTGGGCGGTGGTCGGCGCGGGCCACGCCGACGGCACACCATCGGTCCTCCTGTACGACTGCGACGACCTCAAGTCCTGGCGCTTCGCAGGGGTGTTGGTGGATGGGCACGATCCGGTGGCGGAGAAGGCGTTCGGCGACGGCGCGGTGGGCTGGGAGTGCCCTCAGCTGTTCGAGGGGGACGGCGGCGACTGGACGCTGGTGGTGTCGCTGTGGGACGGATCTCCGTTGTCGACCGGGTACCTGACGGGCCGTCTCACCACTGGACGCGACGGGGACTTGACCGGCTTCACTCCTCGCGTCGGCGGCCCGCTCGATCTGGGCAGGGACTGCTACGCACCGGCCGTGCTGCACGACACTGCAGCGGGCCGGAATCTGCTGTGGGGCTGGTCCTGGGAGGCTCGGGGACAGCGGGAGGTGGACGAGGCCGGCTGGTCCGGTGTCCTGACGGCGCCGCGGGTCGTCGGCACGCACCCCGACGGCACGGTACGCGTAAGACCAGCACCGGAGCTCCAACTCCTGCGCGCACGGACACCGTTCGTGACGGAGCAAGGTAGTCGTACGCCACTCCCTCTCGCGTACGACATCGAGGTCACCGCCGTCGCATCCACCACGATCACGCTGCTACGGGCCGCGTCGGGCGCGGAGCTGACGCTGACGCTCGACCCGGCGGCGGGCACGGCGACGCTGGACCGCACCGGCTGGCCCCGCGAACGGCCCGACGGCGCTGCATCGATCACGCTGACGTCAACTCCCGCCTCGCCAGCCGGACTTGACGTCCGCATCCTGGTCGACGGCTCCTTGCTCGAACTCTTCGTGGCGGACCGCGCGGTGGCGACAGAACGTATCTACACACGCCCGGACGACATTGCCGAGCTGACGGTCGCCGGAGAAGGCGCGAGGGTCACCGGCTGGGAAGTGACACCGCCGGGGCACGAGTGATTCGGCCTCGACAAAGCGCGCTTCGCAGGGACGCGGGGCTGCCACATGTGCGCCCTCACGAACGAGGCGGCCCCACCGAGTCACGCACCACCACGGGACACTCCAGACGCCGGACCTCCACGGCAGGCGGCGTGGCGTTCTCGATGGCGTCCAGAAGCAGCCCCGTCGCCACCTCCCCCATGGCACGGTGCGGCAACGCGACGGTGGTCAGTGGCGGGTCCAGGAACCCCGCCATGTGCTCCTGATCGTCGTAGCCGACCAGCGAGAGCTCACCGGGGACGTCGATGCCGAGCCGGGCCGCGGCGTGCAGGACACCCGCCGCGACCCGGTCGTTGTAGCAGACGATGCCCGTGGGGCGCCGCTCGGCCGGCACGCCGTCCAGCAGGCGCATCGCTCCCGCGTAGCCGGCAGAGATCTCGCCTCCGCCGCGCACGATCCGGTCCTCGCCCGCGCGCTCCCCCACCGTCCGCAGCGCGTCCCGGAAACCGCGCAGGCGCTCCGCCGACGCGATGTCGTCGAGCCCGCCGACCAGGGCGACCCTGCGATGCCCCGCGTCGAGGAGGAGCTTGGCCGCCGCCCGGCCACCGGACCGCTCGGCGGGGATCACCGCGGCCAGCGAGCCGTCGCCGGGAAGGCAGTTGGCGAACACCGCGAAGGTGCGCTTCAGGCCCGCGGGGACACGGGCGGAGCGCAGGGACATGGCGGCGTAGATGATGCCGTCCACCCGCCGGTCCAGGAGCTCGGCGACGGCCGCGTCCTCCTTGGCGAGGTCGCCGGTGGAGTCGACGGTGAGCACCAGGTGTTCACGGTTCCAGGCGGTCTCCATCGCGCCGCGCAGCAGCGCCCCGGCGAAAGGCGACGAGGCAATGTGGTCGGTGACCAGGCCGATCACGGCCGTTCGACGGCGGCGCAGGCCGCGGGCGACGGCGTTGGGCCGGTAGCCGAGTTGCTCGGCGGCCTTGCGGATGCGCGCCTGGGTGGCGGGCGAGAGATTGCCTTCGGCCCGGCCGTTGAAGACGAAGGAGACGGCGGTGTGCGAGACACCGGCGAGACGCGCGACGTCCTTCGACGTCGGCCGCTCGGACCTGTCCGCGTCCCTGCCCAGGCTGTCGGCGTTCTCGATGTTCCCCGCCCCCTTCGATGCCGCACGGGTGACCTGCCTTGATCCACGTCACCCTAGCCGCGCCCCCTGCGTCCCGACATGGCCGGACGCTCCGACATGGCCGGGCGCTCCGGCGATACTGGCGGTGCCGATTGTCGCCCGCGGCCACCCACCGATCCACCCACCAATCCACCCACCAGGAGAAGACACGACGTGAGCCGCCCCACCGCCCTCGATGTCGCCGAGCTTGCCGGGGTGTCACGCGCCGCCGTGTCCTTCGTCTTCAGCGGCCGCGCCGCGGGGAACCTCTCCGCCAAGACCCAAGCGCGGATCAGGAAGGCCGCCGATCAACTCGGTTACCGCCCCGACGAAGTGGCGCGCTCGCTGCGCAAGCAGCGCAGCGCGGTGATCGGACTGCTCAGCGACGAGATCGCGACGAGCCCGTTCGCCGGCCGTCTGGTGCTCGGCGCGATGGAGGCGGCCCGTGAGCGCGGGCACCAGGTGCTGCTCATGGAGTCCCGCCTCGACCCGGCCGCCGAGGCGGAGGCGGTCGCCGAGCTGCGGGCCCGCCGGGTGGACGGGATCGTGTACGCGGCGATGTCCATGCGCCGCACCGCCGTACCCGAGGGCATCGACCCGTCTCGGGCCGTGCTCGCCAACTGCCTGCCGCGCAAGCCCGGTTCGTACGCTTCGGTGGTGCCGAACGAACGCAAGGGCGGCCGTTCCGCGGTGAATGTGCTCATCGAGGCGGGACACCGCGACATCGCGCTGCTCGGCGGCTCGACCGGTGACATCGCCGCGTCGGACCGGGCGCGCGGCTTCCGCGACGGACTGCGGGCCGCCGGGATCACCGCGCGCGAGGAGTGGGTGCTCCGCGCGGGCTGGCAGATCGACGAAGGGTACGCGGCGGCGATGCGGGTGCTCGACGGTCCTGCCCGGCCGACGGGCGTGGTCTGCGCGAACGACCGGATGGCCACGGGCGCGCTGCTCGCCGCGGCCCGCCTGGGCATCGACGTACCCACCGAACTGTCGGTCGTCGGCTACGACGACCAGGACCAGATGGCCGGCCACCTGGTCCCCGCCCTGACGACGATCGCGCTCCCGCACCACGAGATGGGCGCGACCGCGGTCCGTATGCTCCTCGACGCCTCCGAGGCGGACGAGCCGGTGGACCGGGAGACCGCGCGCCGCCTGACGTGCCCCGTGGTCACCCGGGACTCGGTTTGCCCGCCGACGGGGGCCCGCTGAAGGAGCCGGAGCCGACTGAGCGTTCCCGGCCGCGCCGTCTCCGACTGGACACGTCAGTGCCGACCGCCGTACTCCCAAGCCCGCGTCTCCACCTCCGCCGAGCCACGCACCACCGTCACCTCGTAACGCCCCACGGGAGCGGGATACACCTTCTCCGTGAGCATCGCCCGCTCGTCGACGAACGCCTCGATCAGCGGGCCGTCCATCAGGACCCGCAGGTGGGACCGTGTGCCGCCGGGCACGCTCGCGATCGCCTCGGGCGTCCGGGGCAGTGGATGCGACGCCGTCGCGGGAGTGCCGGTGCGGTCCAGGACGAGCGTCCCGCGGGTCGGGTTCACCCTGAGGGACACCGCCGAGCCGAGGCTCAGGACCACCTCGCTGTCGGGCAGGCCGACCCGTACATCGAGTTCGATCTCGTACGCCGCAGGAAGGTCCGCGCCGACGGGCAGCGGTGTCCCGCGCAGCGCGGTCAACTCGCGGGCGGGGGCGAGCCGCAGGGTGCCGTCCGGGTGGACGCCGATCTCGCGCGGGTGGGTGAGGCAGCCCGCCCAGCCCGCGGCCACGGACTCCTGCTCGGTGCGTGACTCCCAGCTCCAGCCCCACAGCAGGGTGCGGTCGTCCTCGACCAGGGCGGTGGGGGCGTAGAAGTCCCTGCCGTGGTCGAGCATTCCGCCGGTCGCGGGCACGAAACGCAGGCCGTCGCCCGCCGCCCGCAGGTCGCCGACGAGATACGACGTCGAGTACGTGATGTCGTCGATCCACAGCGAGAGGAGCAGCACCCAGCGGCCGTCGCCCGTCGGCAGCAGTGCCGGGCACTCCCATGCCGTGGCGGGTCCGGCGATCCGGCCCGCCACCGGGTCGGCGGCGTCGACGAGCGAACCGGCGTAGGTCCACTCGGTGAGCGAGTCCACGCGGTAGAGCAGCACGTCCCCGGCCCCGCTCCCCCGGTGTCCCGCGCCGATCAGGGCCCAGCGTTGCCCTTCGTACGAGAAGAGGTACGGGTCGCGGAAGGCGACGAGGTCGAGGCCGGGCGGCGGTCCCGCGACGACCGGCTGGGGCTCGGCCTTCAGCTCGGTGATCAGGTCGTCCGTGGCGCGGGCCAGCATCACCGAGCCGATGCCGTCGTCGCGGTCCATGCCCGTGTAGACGGCGGTGGGCACCCCGTCGTCGACGACCGCGCAGCCGGACCAGGCGCCGCGTGCGTCCCGGCCGCCGGGTGTCGGTGCGAGCGCGATGCCCTCGTCGGTCCAGGTGACAAGGTCGGGGCTCGACGCATGGCCCCAGTGGATGTCTCCCCAGACCGGGGCGCCGGGGTTGTGCTGGAAGAAGAGGTGGTAGCGGTCGGCGTGGAAGAGCGGCCCGTTGGGGTCGTTGCACCACTGCCCGGCGGCAGGACGTACATGGTGACTCGGGATGTTCCGGTCGTCTGCCTCAGTCATGGTGATGTCACTTTCTTGAAATCGGCCTCTTGCCAACCGGAACCTAACACGTGATAGTTGACCCGCCCTAGCACGTGTAAGGGCACGTGTAAGGACACGTGTGAGGAAAGGACCGGAACAGTCTGTTCCGGCATCATGAGTCGGCGCTGCGCGGGACACCGCAGTGCCCAGCGCGAGGGAGCGCCCATGACCACCCAGAGCCCGGCCACCGAGAGCCGAGCGGCTCAGAGCCCCGCCGCGACCGCCCCGGGGAGAAGCAGGCGCGGCCTGAACTTCACCCTGATCAGCGCGGCACTCTTCATGTTCTTCGTGACCTGGTCGCTGTCCTGGTCACTGTTCTCCATCTGGCTCACGCAGGACATCGGACTGAGCGCGGGCCGCAGCTCCCTGGTTGTCAGCGCCAACGCCATCGGCTGCCTGCTGACCATGCCGGTCTACGGCTTCATCCAGGACCGCCTCGGCCTGCGCAAGAACCTTCTGTACTGGGTCGGCGGCCTGATGCTGCTCGTCGGCCCGATGTACATCTACGTCTACGGCCCGCTCCTGAAGACCCATTTCGCGCTCGGCCTGATCGTCGGCTCCGCCTATCTGGCCATGGCGTTCGCGGTCGCCGTCGCCACGCTGGAGAGCTACGCCGAGCGGCTCGGCCGCTTCCACGGCTTCGAGTTCGGCCGGGCCAGGATGTTCGGGTCGCTCGGCTGGGCCGCGGCGACCTTCTTCGCGGGGCGCCTCTTCAACATCGACCCGGACCTGAACTTCTGGGCCGCCTCCGTCGCCGCCGCCGTCTTCGTCGTGCTCCTGGTGGCGATCCGCGTGACGAACGGCCGCCGGGCCGCCGCCGTCGACCATGCCGCGTCATCCGTCTCGGTCGCCGACGTGAAGTCGCTCCTCGCGTACCCGGCGTTCTGGGGGCTGCTGCTCTTCGTGGTCGCGGTGACGGCGACGTACAACACGTACGACGCGATGTTCCCCTCGTACTTCGCCTCGCTCTTCTCCACCACCGCCGACGGCAACCGCATGTACAGCGACCTCAACTCCGTCCAGGTCTTCCTGGAGGCGGGCGGCATGGCGCTCGCGCCGTTCCTGGTCAACCGGTTGGGGCCGAAGCGGTCACTGCTCGTCTCCGGCTGCATCATGGCGACCCGGATCTGTCTGTCCGGCCTTGTCACCGATCCGGTCGCGATCTCCGCGGTGAAACTCCTGCACGCGGTCGAGCTGCCGATCATGCTGATCGCGATCTTCAAGTACATCAACCGGCACTTCGAGCCCCGGCTCTCGTCCTCGATCTACCTCGTCGGCTTCCAGTTGGCGACGCAGGTCGGCGCGGCCGTCATCTCCCCGCTCGCGGGCATCGGCTACGACAGCATCGGCTACGCCCACACGTACCTGATCATGTCGGGCTTCGTCGCCGCGTTCACCCTGATCTCGGTCCGCACGCTGCGGACCGACGGGAAGGGGTTGCCGGAGGCCGTGGCGCCGGTGGTCACGGAGCCGGCTCCCGAACCGGCCAAGGTCTGAGCCCCGCCCCCTCTGCACGAGCAGCTTCAACACGAGCAGTTTCAGCACGAGCAGTTTCAGCACCAGCAGTTTTGCGAAAGGAACATCCCTGTGATCGTCGTCGCCGGTGAGGCATTGATCGACCTGGTGCCGCAGGCCCATGGTGACGTGACCGCGTCCCTGCTGCCCGCGCGCGGTGGTGGCCCGTACAACACGGCCATCGCGCTCGGGCGGCTCGGGGCGGGGGTCTCCTTCTGCTCGCGGATCTCGACGGACGCGTTCGGCGCCGCGCTCGTCGAGCGGCTGCGCGCCGAGCGGGTGGGCACCGGACTCATCCAGCGTGGCCCCGAGCCGACCACGCTCGCCCTCGCCTCGATCGACGCGGGCGGCTCTGCCGCGTTCAGCTTCTACGTCGAGGGCAGCGCGGACCGGCTCTTCGAGCTGCCGGGTGAACTGGGGGCCGATACAAGGGCGTTGTCGCTCGGGACGTGCTCGCTCATCCTCGAACCGGGGGCGAGCGCGTACGAGGAGCTGATGCGGCGCGAGGCGGGGCGCGGGATCTTCATCGCCCTCGACCCGAACATCAGGGCCGGCCTCATCCCGGACGCGGACGCCTACCGGGCCCGTTTCAAGAGCTGGCTGCCGTATGTCTCCCTGCTGAAGCTGAGCGAGGAGGACGCGGACTGGCTGGGGCCCGATGTCGAGGGGTGGCTCGCGGCAGGTCCGGCCGCCGTCGTGATCACCCGTGGCGGCGACGGCCTGACGGTCTTCACCCGGGACGGCCGGGAGTTCTCCGTGCCCGGCGAACGCGTCGACGTCGTGGACACGATCGGCGCGGGCGACACCGTGAACGCCGCGCTGCTGTACGCGCTGTCCGAGCGGGACCTCCTCTCGGCGCGGGCCCTCGCCTCGGCCCCGGGCCGCACCTGGAGGGAAGTGCTCGCCTTCGCCGCCCGCGCGGCGGCGATCACCTGCTCGCGGGCGGGGGCCGAGCCGCCGAACGCGGGTGAGATGCGGACCGGCTCGGCGCCACCCTTCAACTGAGCGAGGAGATCCGCACGCGGCACTTCGCCTCGCACAACACGCGACGGCCACCGCGCGCACTTGCCCGGCGTCACCGCCGACGCCTTCGACGCCGCCCTCGCCGACGATCTGCGCGGCGTCCTCAACCGATGTCGATGGAACGGCCGTCGGGCATGGCTGGGTCGATGTGCCAGCTGATGATCCGCGCGGGGTGGATGCGGATGATCTCCTGGGCCGTCATCCCCGGAGCGCCGGGCGGGTCGTCCACGGCGAGGACTTCCGCATGACCGCGGATCTCCACGCCCCGGCTCATCGCCCAGTGCCCGCTCCCATCGCCCCCGCCATCGCTCGCGGGCCTCCACCACCAGGTCCCGGCCCTGGTCGGTGAGGACGATCTGGATGGCACGCCGGTCGGTGAGGCTGCGTTCGCGCCGGATGACGCCTTGCTGACTGAAGCCCGACGAGTAACGCAGGATCCGCAGGTGCCATAAAGAAATGCACTGTTCGTGTTGCTCAGTCGTCCGGGCCGGTCACTTTGAGCGGACGTACCGCAGGTTCGAGCAGTGACAAGGTCCGCTGCTGCGCGTCGAGGGCGACGCGAGTACCGACGGGCATCGGGAGGTTCGGGCCGGCGTGTCCGAACTCGACGTTGCCCAGGACAGGGATGTCGCGGTCACCGAGGACGTCGAGGACCATCTCGGGCAGGGACGGGGAGGCGTCGGGCGAGTCGAGTCCGTCGATCGCGCACGGGATTCCCACGACCATGCCGGAGATGCGGTCGAGGATGCCGCTGTGCCGCAGCACCTGTAGGTAGCTCCACACATGGGCCGCCTGGCAGCCCATCTCCTCCCAGAACAGCACCGCGCCGTCGAACCGCTCGAGCGGCAGCGCGTAACGCGTTGCCTGTGCCAGCACGATGCGATTGAGCAGCCCGCCGATCAGTCGTCCCTCGGCGCGACCGGCACGCCAGCACTCCCACGACGGGGTGGTCGGCAGCGCACCGATCGCCTCCTCGCCGGTCAGCAACGTCGAGTAGAGCTTCTCGAGTTCCGCCCTGCGTGCCGCGGGCGCGGACTGCCAGTGCCCGCCGAGTCCAGGCGTGGCCACGTCGGCGTGGAAGCCGACCAGCCCCGTGCGCGCGAAGAGCACGAGGTGCAGCAGTGAGATGTCGCTGTAACCGAGGATCGGCTTGGGGTCGGCGACGATCGCCTCGACGTCGATCAGGTCGAGGTAGCCGAGTGCTGAACTGCCGCCGTCATGCGCGATGATGGCGCGCACCTCGGGATCACGCAGAAGTGCGTTGAATTCCCCGGCGGTTTCCGCCGGTGTTGCCGCACTCCACCAATGGTGCCGCCCCGCTTCGAGGAGCGGCGCCCGACGCACACGGAATCCCATCCGCTCAAGTACGACCACCGCCTGCTCGAGGTCGGGCTCGTACTGGGCCTGCAGCGGCCCGGACAGCGACGCGACAACGACCAGATCTCCGGGCTTCAGGGCACGGGGGCGAAGGAGTTCGGGCAGCGCGGTAGCGGTCACCGAGGCAGCAGTCACCGAGGCAGTATTCCGGCACCCGCCGCACCACGCGACTCATTTCATGAGCCCCCGGGTCATGAGCCCCCGAGTTCAGCGTCGACGCGACGTCCTGCTGCTCGCCCAGCCTCCGGCTCCCGCCAGATGGAGTGCCAGAACGGTGAGTCCGAGGAGCATGACGTTCACGGAGGTGAAGACGTCGTTCGTCGAGATGTCGGCGGCGTTGATCAGAAATGCCAGGAAGAACAGCACGGCGGCGGCAATGGCGAACATGTGAAGTCCTGTTCCTCGTCGGTGTAGTTGACGTCGTTGACGTCATTGACTCCCGAGTGCCCGCTTTTGTGTTCTGTACCGCTTCCCGGGTAGCAGCAGAGAGAGCGAGGATGCAGTGACGCTGCTCTTGTCGAAGAACGACAGACATCATGGAGGACTCATGGCCGGCATTCTCAACCGGATCAAGCAGTACAGCCGCAGCCCGCAGGGCAGGCGGACGATCGCGAGGGCGCGCCGGACGGCATCGGACCCCCGCAGGCAGGCCCAGGCTCGCGGATGGCTCGCTCGGCTGCGCCGCCGCTGAGGGGCGCCGAGGACCCCGTCATGCGGGCTGTCCGGGAGCGGGTGCGGGAACGGCAAGGGCGGTACGCGCGGCGGTGAGGATGCCGGTGGCGCGCGGAAAGTCGTTCAGTTGGCGCCGCAGGGAGTCGAGGGCGGGCAGCAGGCTCTGCGGCGGGACGTTCCGGGCCCGGAGGATGTCGGCGGTCCACGTGATGAAGACGGTGAACAGGTCGGCGTCGTCGACGTACACGGCGGTGGCCAGGTGAGTGACGATGTGGTCGATGTCCTCGGCGGTGCGCTCGAGTTGGTACTCGGTGTAGGAGCGCATGGGAGGGAACGCGTCCTCGATGTCGGTGAGGGTCTGGGTGACCAGCTGCCGTTTCGTCTGCCTTACTAGCGTGTACTCCTGGTCGTTCAGATGCGGCAGGTCCAGGTCGGGCAGGCGGGCCGCGTCCGCGGTGGGCCGTTCGAGGCCCTGCTTCAGCAGGGTGTGGGCACCGAGGGCGTCCGGGGCCCAGGCGGCCTGCATGCGGTGGGCGTAACGGCCTTGGGGGCCGAACGCGGCGCCGCCGGCCATGACGGGGACGCCGGAGGCCTGGCAGGCGCTGATCGCCGTGTGGGCGGTGGGCAGATGCGCGGAGATCGACGAGGACAGCAGTACGGCGTCGGTCGGCCGTTGGTGGAGGTGGGCCATGAGGTGCTCGGTGGGGACCTGTGCGCCCAAGTAGTCCACGTGCCAGCCGCGCAGGCGCAGCACCTCGGCGACCAGGCGGGCGGGCAGGGCGTGCCATTCACCGTCCACGCAGGCCACCGTCACCCGGCCCAGCGGCGCCGCGTCGGCCAGTGCGGGAGCGGCCAGATCGGCGACGGCAGAGACGCAGCGTTCGTTGATGGCGGTCGCCGCGTGCTCCTGCGCCACCGTGATGGCGTTGGCCGCCCATTGGATGCCGACGCGTTCCTGCACCGGCGCGATCAGCTGCAGCAGCGTCCGCTCCGCCGCGGCCAGCACCTGCGAGGAAGTGCCGTCGCCCACGGCATACCGTACGAGGGCCACGGCATGGATCACGTCGCAGTCGACCGCCGCGCGCCACAACTGCTCGCGGAGTTCGTCGTGACTGGGCGCCGCCCTGTGTGCGGTGACTCCTGATGCGGTGTGTGCGGTGATGTCTGACGTGGCGTGTGATGCGGTGTGTGTGGTGACGCCTGATGTGGTGCGTGTGGTGACATCTGATGTGGCGTGTGTGGTGACGTCTGATGTGGTCATGAAGCGAATCTGCCTCGGGTGTGTCCGTCCACGGCCACGTGGTGGCTGGTGGGCGGCGCGGTGATGGCCAGTACGGCCGTGTCGTCGTGCGGCCCGTCGCCGACCCATTGCGCGGTGACCATCTGGAGCCGTTCGGTGACCGCTTGGGCGGGCAGGCCCGCGCACTCGGACAGCGTGTTGTGCAGGCGCTGTTCGCCGAACATCACATCGCCGAGCGGGCCGCCGCGGGCTTCGGTGACGCCGTCGGAGTAGAGGAAACAGGTCTCCCCCGGTGCGAGGTCTACGGCCGCGGTGGTGATCGTGACTTGGTCCGTGGGGAGGACTCCTATCAGCACGCCCTTGGTGTCCACCTCTTCCACCCGTCCGTCGGCACGCAGGATCAGCGGGGCGGGGTGTCCGGCGCTGGAGACCCGCAGCCGCACGCGGCTTCCATCACGCCGGACGGAGGCCAGGGCGAGTGTCACGAACCGTGAATGGCGCGAGGACAGCAGCGCGTTGTTGAGCAGCGCGAGCAGCTTGAGGTGGTCGGCGGCGAACGGCAGCAGCGCCTCGATCGTGTTGCGGATCTTCCCGGTCAGTACGGCGGCCTCGAGCCCCTTGCCGCACACGTCGCCCAGGACCACGAAGGTCTCCGCGTCGTCGCTGTCGGCGGGATGCACGTCGTAGAAGTCGCCACCGATCCGATCGGTGGCCGACGCCGCCCGGTAGCGGCCGGAGTAGTCGATGCCGTGCACGCTCTCCAGGGCCGGGGGCAGCAGCTCCCGCATCAGTACGTCCGTGATGTGGACCTGCTCGGCATAGACGCGCGCCGAGGACAGGGCCACGCCCGCTCGGGCGGCGAAGAGCCGGACGAGGGCCTCCTCGGATTCGCTGAACACCGCTTCCCGGCTCTGCCGCAGCAGCACGATGGCCCCGGCCGGCAGACCGTGCCCGGGCAGCGGCACCACCACGATGGAGCCGATCTGCGCCCGCCCGGCCGTGAACTGCTCCGGGACCACCCAGTCCGGGACGAGGCCCGGGTCGATCCATCGCGAGGGCACGGGAGGGAAGCCCGCCAGCGCCTCCGCGAGGCCCGGCATGCTGTGCGGATCCAGCTCGACCTTCTCCTGCTCCACCGGCCCGCCGGTGGAGCAGCGGGTGACGGGATACATGCGGCCGGACCGGACGCCGACGACGACCGCCGCGTCCGCGAGATGCGCCGCGGCCATGCGGGCGGTCGCTTCCATGCATCGGTCCACGTTCAGCGATGCCAGAAGCTCGCCGGACACCTCCCGCAGGACTTGCGAGCGGGCCCTCTCGCGGGCCAACTCCGCTTGTACGTTGCGCAGTTCACGGTCGTTGACCAGTCGCCACGACACTCCGCCGTCGGCCGCGCGGCTCGGGAACGCGTCCACCGTCGCCTCGCCGATGCGGCCTCTCACCGCCGCGGACGGACCCGCTCCGCCGTCCGCGGCGGCCCCGGCGATGTCGGCGTGCGCTTCGGCCAGCCAGGAAGGCGCCACGTCCGCGAGCAACGCACCGGTCCGCACACCCTCCAGGAGGGCGACGGCCTCGCCGCTGCAGGACAGCACGCGGCCCGCCCCGTCCACCGTGACCGACGGGTACGTCGCGCCGAGGCCGGCAGCAGGTCTGGCGCTTCGGGAACTCACCGGCTCCGTTGGGGACTTCATCACGCGGGTCCCGCACAGTGCGGGACCCCACCACCCTTCGTTGGAACCCTTGACAACCACGTCCGACCTTGCGCACCCACGGCCCCGCCACTCGACAAAAACTGCCGAGCCGTCAAGAGCACGCGCCGGGTACCCAAGACGGCGGAGACAAACCGAAATCGGCGACAGAGCCCGCACTTTCTCTCGAGAAGCCCACTTCATCTCACGCACGCGAGGTGGGCCCGGCCGTCCCAGGCCGGGCCCACCCCTTCAGCGCGCGCCACTGCCCATGCCGCGCGCCGCTCGGCGCCTTGTTCAGGCTCGCATCACCATCGGTACCACCGGCCCTTGCGGCCGCCGCTCGCCGCGGGCTGACCTCGAGGATGTTTGCCTCGCTGCAGAGTGGCCAATCGGAGGGCAGCACATGATGTCGATGCCAAGGAGTGTGAGCGGAAATGACCGCCGGCGAGAAGGCCAAGGCAAAGACCGAGCAGGTCACTGGCGCCGTCAAGGAAGCCGCCGGACGCGCCGTGGGCAACGAACGCCTCACAGCAGAAGGCCGCGCCCAGCAAATGAAGGGCGACGCCCGCCAGGCCAAGGAAAAGACCAAGGACATCGGCAAGCGCTGAATTCACCACGCTCGCGCCCGTAATTCACCGCGCTCGCGCCCGTGGTGGTCCGCCCCTTTCATGGAGCGGCCCACCACGGGCGCGCTCGTTTCGGGGATCGCGGACGACTTCACCGTGAACATGGCGCTGCGCCGCCCGGAATGGGCGGCGCAGCGCACTCAATTCTCTACAGAAGGCATCCAGTGGGCATCCAGAAGGCATCCAGACGGCTTTACTCCGCCGCCATCAGCCCCTCGCGGAGCCGGGCGACCACCTTCGAGATCAGGCGGGACACATGCATCTGGGAGCAGCCGAGCTCGTCGGCGATCTCCTGCTGGGTGCGCTCCTCGACGAAGCGGAGATGGATCAGGCGCCGGTCCCGCTCGTTCAGGTCCACGATCAGCGGGGCGAGGGAGTGGAAGTTCTCCACGAGCTCGAAGCGGTCCTCATCGATGCCGATGAACTCGGCAAGCATCGTGTCGGACTCGTCGTCGGCCCCGTTCACCGCCGCGTCCAGGGAGACGCTGTTGTAGCCGTTGGACGCCTTCTGCGCCTCGGCCACCTCCGCCACGTCGAGCTGCATCAGCTCCGCCAGCTCCGCCGTCGAGGGCGAGCGTCCCAGCCGGGTGCTCAACTCCTCCTTCGCCTTGGACAGTTCGACCCGCGCCTCCTGCAGACGGCGCGGCACATGCACGGCCCAGGACGTGTCACGGAAGAACCGCTTGATCTCACCGACGATGTAGGGCACGGCGAAGGACGTGAACTCGACCTCGCGGGTCAGCTCGAACCGGTCGATCGCCTTGATCAGGCCGATCGTGCCGACCTGGACGATGTCCTCCATCTCCTCGGGCCCACGGTGCCTGAACCTGGCGGCCGCGTACCGCACCAGAGAGAGATTCATCTCGATCAGCACGTTGCGCACGTAGCTGTACTCGTGCGTGCCCTCCTCCAGCCGAGCGAGGCGGTCGAAGAAGTGCCGCCCGATCTCTCGGGCGTCCTTCGGGCGAACAGAGGAAGGATCGGCATAGGCGCGCTCGATCAGATTCACCTCGGCCTCGTCGGCCGTGATGTGCGTCTGCTGGTGAACTGCCGCGGTGGTCATTGCCGTTGTCCCCTGTCTCTCGTCGTGTGAGCTTCGGGCATCCATCCTCGTACGCCTGCGGTTACCCCCATGTCATGCGCGTATACATACGGTCAGATGTGTCCTGTCACACGGCGTTCACGCCAGAGCCAGGACAGCAGTGACCGTCTTCCCACCCGGCTCCCTGTCGACCTGCACGCGCGAGCACAGGCGCTGGACGATCGTCCAGCCGTACCCGCCCTGGCGGCCGAGCACCGGCGACAGGTCCTTCGGCACCTCAGGGCTGGCATCACTGACCCGCAATTGCAGCTCGTTCCCGGCCAGTCGGGCGCGGAAGCCGGTCACGGCTCCCGCGTGCAGCAGCGCGTTCGTGATCAACTCGCTCACCACGAGCAGCGCGTCGTCACGCAGTTGCTGCGCGCGGGCCAGGGACAGGCCGCCGCACGCCTCCTTCAGTACCGAGCGGACCTGCATTCGGGCGTCCGCGCAGCTGATGTCCTCGCACTCCGGCTCTGGTGCCGTTTCCACCGTTCCCACCGCTTCCACAACGGTCATCACGCCGTCGGCTGTGGCGTCGTACATGTGCGGTCACCGCTCTCATCGGATCGGTCCGTATTCGTCTGCCCGACCCGGAGGGCCCCACACGTTGCCCGGGTTACGCACCTGCCCTGTCTCGGTCGGCGCGGTGTCGGTCACCGTGCGCTGGAACGCGCCGCGTCCAGTTCGGTGGAGGCGTCGGCCGTGGCGAGGGTGCCGCCGGAGGTCTCCAGATGGGCTCGCACGAACCACTGGAACTGTTCCAGGTCCCGCAGCTGCCCGATCAGCAGGTCCTCGGTGGCCGCGTCGACGGCTCCCACCTCCTTGACCGCGGCACGCAGGTCCCCGATCACACCGGTGTAGACGAGATCGAGCGCACCGAGATGGGCGATGGCATCGGCCCGGCCCACGCTGTAGTCCTGCCACGAGCGCTCCGCGACCAGCGCGCCCGGCGTGCCATGGGCGACCCCGCCCAGGGTGGCCATGCGCTCGGCGACGTCATCGGCCATGGCCCGGACGCGGTCGACCTGCGGGTCGAGCATTTCGTGCACGGCGATGAAATGCGGGCCCACGACGTTCCAGTGCACGTGCTTCAGCGTCAGATGAAGGTCGTTCAGCGCATGCAGACGCTGCTGGAGCAGCGAGATCATGGTCCCGGCATCCTTGGCCGTGATGCCGGGCACGGTGTACTTCGGGGCAGCCTCGGAGGTCAACGTCATATCTCCTGTCTCGTACGGGATTGTCCCGACCCCGTACCCCCCTTCCTGCTCGGTATGCCCTCGACATGCGATGCTCCTACTCAGCAGTAAGTTCGCGTCGTGAGTCGGAAGCCGAATGCCGTCAGTTGGAGGAACCCCGTGGCCCGCGTCTTCACCGTGAGCGACAGCATCACCATCGCCGTGTCGCCGGACGCCGCGTACGAGGCCGTCAGCCGCCCCGCGGACATGGGGCGTTGGAGCCCCGAGAACCTCGGCACGACGGACGAGTCACCCGCGGGGCCGGCCGGCCCCGGCACCACGTTCGTCGGCCGCAACAAGCGCGGAGCGTTCCGGTGGACGACCCGATGCACGGTCACAGCGGCCGAGCCGGGTCACCGCTTCGCGTTCCGCGTGCATGCGATCGGGCTCAGCCGGCCGTTCCTGCGCGGCCCCATCGCCACCTGGGAGTACCGGTTCGAGGAGGTCGGCAGCGGCACCCGCGTGACGGAGACCTGGACCGACGACCGGCGCGCCTGGCCGACATTCGTGGCCAACGCCTTCGACCGTGTCGCCACCTCCGGGAAGACGTTCGCCACGTTCCAACAACGCAACATCGAGAAGACGCTGCACAACCTCAAGCGCGAACTCGAAGTCGAACACGACACCGCGCCCTGAGCACAGCCTGGTGGGTCAGCCCACCAGGTCCGGAGAGCGCAGCATCGCCGACGGGATGCCCCATGCGTCGACGAGATCGACCGCGAGCGGCCTGACCTTTCGGCAGAGGTTGTTGATCTCACGGCTGATCGCCTTGGAACGCTGGACGGTCAGCCGGCCGTGCTCCATGAACCACGCCCGGTCGGACTCGATGGTGGACAGCGCGAACAGGTCGCACAACAACCCCAGTGCGACCTTGTTGCCGTCGTCGTTCCCGTCGTCCCCGCCGTCCGGCAGCGTGCGCAGTTTGTCGACGAACGCCTCGAGGACCAGGCGTTCGACGTGCGCGCGGGCCACCGAGATCACGTGGTCCTGTACGTGGGAGAAGACGACACCGGGATCGCCCTTCTCGTCCAACCCGCGCTTGAGCCGCCGCGCCAGGCCGGCGAGCATGTGCTCCTCGCGGAAACGGACCATGGCGAGTTGGTAGTCCCGGTCGAGCAGACCGGCCTCCTGGTCCCACTCGTCGCCGCCGGGCAGCAGGTCGCGCACGCGCTCCAGCAGCTTGTGCACCGACGTCCTCTCGATGACCGTCTCCACGGCCTGACCGGTCACGAACCGGACCATGCCGAGCTGGTCGAGGTCCTCGAACTCGTGCGCGTAGTTCGTGAGGAGCCCCTTCGCCACGAGCTGCAGCAGGACGTGGTTGTCGCCCTCGAAGGTGGTGAAGACGTCACTGTCGGCCTTGAGCGCGGCGAACCGATTGACGGCGAGGTAGCCGGCGCCGCCGCACGCCTCGCGGCACTCCTGGATCGTCCGTGTCGCGTGCCAGGTGCCCAGCGCCTTCGTGCCGGCGGCCCGTGCCTCCAGCTCCCGCCGCGCCTGCTCGTCGTCCCGGTCTCCCGAGAAGACCTCGTGCAACTGGGTACGCACCACATCCTGGGCGAAGTGCAGGGCATACGTGCGGGCGAGCAACGGCAGCAGGCGGCGCTGGTGCATCCCGTAGTCGAGCAGCAGCTGCTCCTCGCCGTCCGACGCCGCCTCGAACTGCCGACGGCGCACCGCGTACTTCGTGGCGATCGCCAGGGCGACCTTGGCCGCGTTGATCGCGCCGCCACCGACGCTGACCCGCCCCTGGACCAGGGTTCCGAGCATGGTGAAGAAACGGCGGCCGGGGTTCTCGATCGGGCTCTCGTACGCGCCGTCGGGCGTGACATCGGCGAACCGGTTGAGCAGCGCCTCGCGCGGCACCCGCACTCCGTCGAACCAGAGGCGACCGTTGTCGACTCCGTTGAGCCCCATCTTGCGGCCGGCGTCCTCGATCCGTACGCCCGGTGCCGTCGCGCCGTCGACACGGATCGGCACGACGAACGCGTGCACCCCTTCCGACCTGCCAGCCACCTCCAACTGGGCGAAGACGACTGCCAGTTCGGCATGCCGGGCGGCATTGCCGATGTAATCCTTGCGCGCGGCGTCGCCGTGCGTGGTGATCACGAACTCCTGGCTCGCGGTGTCGTACGTCGCCACGGTGCCGAGCGCCTGGACGTTGGAGCCGTGCCCGGTCTCGGTCATCGCGAAGCAGCCCATCAGCTTCCCGGTGATCAGATCCGGTAGATGGGCCCGGTGGTGCCGCTCGGTGCCGAGGTGCAGGATCGCGCCGCCGAAGAGGCCGAACTGCACCCCCACCTTCACCAGGAGCGACAGATCTCCGTAGGCGAGTGTCTCGAACGCGGCGATCGAGGCGCCGATGTCACCGCCCCCGCCGTACTCCTTCGGGAACCCCATCCCCGTCTGGCCGGTGGCCGCCAGTTCGACCGTGAGCTCGCGCACCCGCTCACGGAACGCATCGATGCCGAGCTCCTCGGCCTCTTCGAGAACGGAGGCGTGCGTCGACAGATTCGTGCGCACCAGATCGCGGATCTCGGCGTACTCACCGTCAAGCAGCGCGGTCAGGGCCTGTACGTCGACGTCGGAGGACTTGGAGGCATCGTTGATCATGGACCTCTGGTACCCCGTGAAGACGATTTACAAGCGGTCCACCGACGCCCCTGAGACGGAGACCGTTTACGGGACGGCCGTATGCGCGGCCGGCAGGGAGAAGCCGGTGACGGATCGCAGGGCGAACAGGTCGGTGACGGGGATACTGCTGAGCTCACCGCTCACCGCTCGCGGCTCCGTACGTCACCAGCCGCCCGTACGGGGCCAAGCTCACGCCCTGCGCGAATCGGTCACGGATGGCCCCCTCCGCTGGGGCAGGGAGCCCCGCCCAGTCAGCGGCTGCTGGTCACCGGCGTGCTGGAGGCGTGACAGCCTGCCGGGGGCCACCTCACAGTCGGAGCCCGGCCATCTCCCACTCGGTTGTCACTGGTGCCCGTGTGAGCAGGCATCACCTGTTGGCCAAGGATCAGCGGGTCACACCTTGACGCGATGCAACTGGATCTCTCGGTTGACGAAGAGGTGAACGAACCCGCAGTGCCAGCAGATCAGCCCCGTCGCGGTCTCGTCCGCCCACGCCAGTCCGAGGAACTCGCCGCCGGTGCTGTTGAGTTTCACACCTCGTTCGCGAAAGAGGTCACCGTCGCAGACCTGACAGGTGATCGACTTCTCGCCCAACGACGCTCGAACTACCTTCGCCATGACCTCTCCCCGTCGCTCCACTACACACGTCCCGGAACTCACTCGCTGCCTTCCGAGTTCCCTCGCCGACGTTGAACTGCTCGCCGTTCTACACGAGATCATCCGCCGCTACACCTGCATACCCGTCCCAAGGCCCGTGTCCGGAGCAGGGCAGATGTGGATCTTGCCAGAAGCGTACGCCTTAGGGAGCGCGGCCAGGAGGCGGTACCGATCAAGGGCCGACAGAGGGCCTGAGCTCATTGGTGTCGCCAACGGCCGGCCTGGGTGGCGTAAAGGTATTTGGGAGGCGTACCTGGGAGAGGCGCCTGAGAGGCGTGGCCGTACGGGCCGGGCGCCCCGAGCCGCGGCGCTCCGCCGTACCGGGGGTCGACGGCCGTCAGTGCTCGCGCTGCAGCACGTCGGCCACGGTGTGGCCCGGCTGGATCATCCGCGTCTCGTAGGCCAGCACGACGAGCTGGACGCGGTCGCGGACACCCAGCTTGGAAATGGCCCTGGTGACATGGGTCTTGGCCGTCATCGGGCTGATCATGAGCCGCGCGGCGATCTGCTCGTTGGAGAGTCCGGCCGCGACCAGGCCCACCACCTCGCGTTCACGGGACGTCAGCACGGCGAGGCGGTCCGGGAGCACGGACGGGGTCACGGCGGGCCGCTGCGCGAACTCCTCGACCACCCGGCGGGTCGCGCTCGGCGACAGCAGCGCATCGCCCCCGGCCACCGCGCGGATCGCCTGACGAAGGTCTTCCGGCTCGATCTCCTTGCTGAGGAAGCCGCTGGCCCCGGCGCGCAGCGCGGCGAACACGTACTCGTCGGTCTCGAAGGTGGTCAGCACGATGACCCGGCATCCGGCCAGGCCCGGATCGCCGGTGATGGTCTCGGTGGCGGTCAGCCCGTCGGTTCCCGGCATCCGGATGTCCATCAGGACGATGTCCGGGCGCAGGGCGCGCGCGGTCTGCACCGCCTCGCCGCCCGAGGCCGCCTCCCCCACGACGTCGATGTCCCGGCTCCTGCGCAGCAGGCTGCGGAATCCGGCCCGCACCAGGGACTGGTCGTCGGCGATCAGCACCGTAATGGTCATGGTCAGTACCTTGGCACAGGTATCACGGCCCGGACGGAGTAACCGCCGCGGCCGTCGTCCGATGCGGCGGGACCAGCCGAAAACGTACCGCCGAGGGCCGAGACACGCTCGCGCATTCCGTGGACGCCGTATCCGGCGGTCGCGTGCGGCGCCCCGCCGTTGCCGTCGTCGCGGACCAGGACGTCCACCACGTCCGTCCCGCATCGCAGGGTCACGTCGACGCGCCCGCCACCGGAGTGCCGGATGGCGTTGGTCAGCGACTCCTGCACGATCCGGTAGACCGCGAGGGCCACCGGCGCGGGAACGGCCTCCGGGGCGCCGAAGATCTCGACGCCGGTCTTCAGGCCGGCGACCCGGGTCTGGGCGAGGAGGTCGCCGATGCCCTCCAGCCCGCGTTCCGGGGCGAGTTCCATGGCCGGCCCCGCCGCGTCGGAGGGGTCCCGCAGCACCCCGAGCAGTGCGCGCAGATCGTTGACGGCCGTGGTCCGCACTCGCTGGGCGGTGTCCAGGGCGTCCCGCGCCTCCTCGGGCGAATCCTCCATCGCCTCGACGGCGACCCGGAGTTGCACTCCGACCACGGTGAGGGTGTGGGCGACCACGTCGTGCAGTTCGCGGGCGATCCGCAGCCGTTCCGCCTCGGCGCGGCCACGCGCCTTCAACTCCCGCTCCCGGGCCTCCCGTTCCAGACCGGCGGACAGCTCCGCGCGCCAGCGCCGCCAGTTGCGGTACGCGGTCGCGGCGGCGAGCACCAGGCCCAGCCACAGTGTCTCCGCACCGAGCCCGGCGACCACCTGGCGGGCCTCCGCGCCCGCCACGAACAACTGCCAGTTGGCGGCGAAGGCGACTTGGAAGACGCCGACCGCGACGGCGAGCGCGGGCCCCGAGCTCATGAGTCGGCGAAGGCGCCCTCGCACGGGCCGCTCCGACGCCGCCGCCACGAAGTACGCGGCGGAGGCAGGCCAGATCCAGCCTGCGTCGAACAGGCCTGCGGCCCGGCATGCGATCACCATCTGCGCACTGACCAGCAGCGCGGCCAGCGGCCACCGCCACCCGGCCAACAGCGCCAGGGCGAGTCCGGCGGCGAGCGGGGCCGTCCCGGCCACGGTCGGGCCGCTGCCCGCCAGCGCCTCTCCGGTGGGCACGGCCACCGCCGTCGCGGCCGCCAGGGCGATCACGGGCCGTCCCGGCGACGCCCACGACCGGCTCGGACGCGTGCCTCGGCCGTCGACGACGTCCTCCCGTGCCGTGGGCTCGTCAGCGTACGATTCCGTCGGCTCTGTAGCGGTCCGTTCCCCGGTCATCGGGCAATTGTGCCTATCCGCACCGCCGTTCACCTCGTACGCCGCGTCGCGGGGCGGGAGACGGCGACCGCGGCGAGCGCGACCCAGAGCAGATCTGCGCCGAACGCGATCCGCTCGACGAGCCCGACCACGGTGGGGAACCCACCGATCGACAGCGACGGCCCGCCCATCACGTCGCCCAGAAACACCACCAGAACGGCCGTGGAGACCAACGAGAACCGGGAGACGACCCGCAGGAGTGCGGCGCCTCTCGCCCAACGGGCCGCGAGACCGCGGTGGAGCAGGAGCGCGGCGAGCGGCAGCGCCACGAACGCAAGGGTGGCGGCCATCCCGTGGACCATGTCCGCCGGCGACGGCTGCCCCCACAGCCCAGGCGGGTCGGCGGGAAAGATCCCGGCGACGAACACCCCGGCGGCCCACACCAGGAGCGCGACCCGCCCCGTCCGGGACACGTCGGCGCTCCGCAGCCGCGCCGCGCTCGCCGCCGAGGCGACGCCGATGGTGAGCAGCGCGGCCGTGATCAGCCAGCCGTGGTTCCCGTTCACGTACCGGCTGATCACCTCGGTGACCGGGCTGTAGGCGGGGTTGACCAGGTCCGCGGCGACGATGGCTGCCACCGAGGCGGCGACGGCGGCGGCAGGCCACAGCGCGAGGCGACGGCCCGGGGCCGTCCTCGTCCGGCGGTCGGTGTCCCGGCGGGAGAACGATTCGGTCTGAGTCAACATGGAGTCCTGCCTTCCATCGGGGCCGGCCCCTCCCCCGCCGAGCCCGATGACCGCAGGGCCCGGCGTACAGGAGGGGTGTCGGACCCGGTCCCGAGTCCGACACCCTCAAGCTAGAAGTCCGGCCCCCTCACGTCGTCGTCCACGTGCGGTCACCTGCGCCTGCGCCTCTGGCGCACGTCATACACCGAACGGTGTACGCCGGAGCGGGGTTGGCTCCTGGTTGTGGACGTCTCTTGAGGTTCGGCGCGTGGGACTCGGTCGCCCCGCCCTGGAGCCGTACGAGCGTCAGCCGGACGGGATTGCTCATCTCCGGTGCCCGGACGGGCCGCCAGCTGCAACTGCGGTAACGAGGAGGTGACTTGCCAGGCGGGACGCGATCGCCGACCTCTGCGTCGCGGTCGAGGCACTCACCGCCCGGGCACGCGAACAAGGTGCCATCCGCGGCGACGTCACGGACGCCGACACGTACGCCCCCAAACTCGACGTCGACTTCGAAGGAGTGTGGGGGAGTTCGCTCAGTAGGACGGTGCCACCAGCCCCGCTTCGTAAGCGAGGATCACGAGTTGCACCCGGTCACGTGCGTCGAGCTTGGCGAGGAGCCGGGTCAGATAGGTCTTGGCGGTGGCGACGCTGATGGAGAGCTCGTCGGCGATTTCGGCGTTGGAGAGGCCGTTGCCGACCAGGGTGAGCACCTCGCGTTCCCGCTGGGTGATGCGCTCGAGCTCTGTCCGTCGTGGCGGCGCTGTTGCCGTGGGGCGGTCGGCGAACTCCTTTATCAGTCTGCGGGTGACGCTCGGTGCGATGAGGGCGTCGCCGGCGGCCACGATGCGGACCGCGGCGAGGATGTCGTCCAAGTCCATGTCCTTGACCAGGAATCCGGATGCGCCGGCGCGCAGCGCCCCATAGACGTGGTCGTCCTCGTCGAAGGTCGTCAGCACAACAATGCGTGCGGTGCCGGGGCCCGTGGTGATCAGGCGGGTGGCTTCGATGCCGTCCATGCCGGGCATCCGGATGTCCATCACCACTACGTCGGGGGTGAGTTCCCCGGCCAGTCGGACCGCTTCGGCGCCGTCAGCGGCCTCGCCCACGACCTGGACGTCCGTGGTGTCGGTGATGACCATCTGCAGGGCGGCGCGGACCAAGGGCTGGTCGTCGGCGAGTACCACGCGGATGGTCATCTGGCTCCAGCCTTCTCTGCGGGTTCGGTGCCTGCCGCTGTCGGTACCGGTAGCCGGGCGGCTACCCGGAAGCCGCCTCCCGGACGCGGCCCGGCGGTGAAGTGCCCGTCCAGTAGGGCGACTCGCTCCCGCATGCCGACCAGACCGAATCCGGTGTCCGTGTTCTTCGTGTTCGTGTCCGTGTTCTTCGTGGTCATGTTCTTCGTGTTTGTGCCGCAGCCCTTCCCGCGGTCGACGACCTCGACGAGGAGTTCGTCCTCCCGGTATTCGACCTTCACCTGACAGTGATCAACAGTCGCGTGCCGTACGACGTTGGTCACCGCCTCCTGGACGATCCGGAGCGCCGCGAGGTCCACGTCCGTGGGGAGCGGTCGGCGTTCGCCCTGCCACCGCACTTCCACGCGGACACCGGCGGCCGTGGTCGTCGCGGCGAGTTGTTCCAGATCCGCCAGACCGACGGCCGGCCGCAGAGGGGCCTGTGCATGTCCCTGGTCGGCCTGTCCCTGGTCAGCCTGCCGCAGTGCGCCCAGCATCCGTCGCAGGCCCGCCAGCGTCTCTCGCCCCACGTGTTCCACGGTGATCATCGCCTCGCGGGCCCTGGCCGGCTGCGTCTCCACCACTCGGGCCGCGGCTCCGGCCTGCAGGGCGATGATGCCGATGCTGTGGGCGACCGTGTCGTGCATCTCGCGGGCGATACGAAGCCGTTCGGCGGTGACCGCCTGGGCCGCGACCCGGGCGTGCAACTCCGCAGTGTGAGTACGGGCTTGGTGTATCGAGTTGCCGACGAGCCAGGCGATGACGACCGTCAGGGCGATGAACGGTTCCGAGGCGGTGCCGGCTTCCCCTCCCGTGATCCACCGCAGGGCGAGGTATCCGGTGAGCACGCCCAGCGCTCCGGCGGTCGCGGTGATCGCGGTGCGCCGAGGCCGGGTGGCCGCGACGTAGCAGAGGGCGACATCCACGCCCAGAAACTGCAGGGGCAGAGCTTCGTCCTGCCGCCAGGCCACCGACAGGACGACCGTACCGACGAGCACCAGACCGTACGCCACCGCGGCCCGGCGACGCAGCAGCGCGCTGCCCGACAGGACCAGCAGGAGAGCAAGAGCGAGCAGCGCCCGGGCCGTGAGCGCGTCAAGGCCGTCCTGGGGATAGCTGCGGGAGTACGCATGCTGATGCGGCACCAGGACGTACTGGACGATGGGCTGTACCGCTGCCACGACCCACACCAGCGCCGTCCACAGACCTGGCGGAATGCGCTTGAACAGCGGCGACGGTAAGGGTGAGGAGGCGGACATGCCGAGATCGTAAGCGCGTACCCGCGACGGAACATCGGCCTGTGGTCGTACAACCAGGGTCGACACGCGCGCCCGACGATTGTCAGCACTGGTCCGACGACGACCGGGGGCACCGAACGGCACCGTGGGCTCCGTGATCGAAGTCAAGGAACTCACGAAGCGATACGGCGGCACGACAGCCGTCAAAGACCTGACCTTCACCGTGCGCCCTGGTCGGGTGACCGGATTTCTCGGGCCGAACGGCTCCGGCAAGAGCACCACACTCCGGGCGATCCTCGGCCTGGACAAACCCACCAGCGGCACAGTCACCATCGAGGGCCGGCCCTTCCGTGACCGCCCTCGCGGCCTGCGTCATGTCGGCTCCCTCCTCGACGCGCACGATGTGCACGGCGGGCGCAGCGCGGCGGCGCATCTGTCTGCGCTGGCACGCAGCAACGGCATCCCGCGGGGCCGGGTGGACGAGGTGCTGCAGGAGGTAGGTCTCGCCGAGGTCGGCCGACGCCGCATCGGCGGATTCTCGCTCGGCATGAAACAACGGCTCGGCATCGCGTCCGCGCTGCTCGGAGACCCACCGGTACTGCTCTTCGACGAGCCGCTCAACGGCCTGGACCCAGAAGGGGTGAAGTGGGTGCGTCAGCTGTTCGGACGGCTCGCCGCCGAGGGTCGTACCGTGTTCGTCTCCAGCCATCTGATGTCGGAGATGGAGCACACCGCCGACCAGTTGGTCGTGATCGGCCGTGGCGAGCTGCTCGCGGCAGAGAGCCTCGCCGAGTTCTCGGCCCGCGGCACCCGGCAGAACGTCACCGTGACCACACCCGCCGCGACCACCCTGAGGGACCTGCTGACGGCCGAGGGTGCGGCCGTGCACGTGGACGGAGAGCGGCTCACCGTGACCGGCCTGACCGCGGTGCGGACCGGCGAGATCGCCCGACGGCACGATCTCCCGCTGCACGAACTCGCTACCCGCTCCGCCTCGCTGGAAGAGGCATTCATGGAACTCACCGCCGACCGTGTCCAGTTCCCCGGAGGAGAGTCCCGATGAATGCGACCATCACGACAACGGACGTTCCCGGTCGCGGACTTGCCACCCGCGAACGCCAACCCATCCCCCACTTCCTGGACTTGGTCGCCGCCGAGTGGATCAAACACCGGTCGCTGCGCTCGACCTGGATCGCCTACGGGACCACCGCCCTGGCGGTCGTCGGCTTCAACGCGGGCATCGCCTACGACACGTACAGCCACTGGACACTGCAGGTGTCCAAGGACCGCGCCTCCTTCGCCGGCGACGGGATCGCGCTGCAGCAGGCCTTCAGCGCGAACGCGGCCCTGCTCATGGCCCTCGCCCTCAGTGTCATCGGCGCCCTCACGATCATCGGCGAGTGCAGCACGGGCACCATCCGGACGACGTTCGCGGCCGTCCCGGCCCGCCGCTCGGTGATGGCAGCCAAGGCAGTCGTCGTCACCATGGTCACGACCGTCTTCGGCGCGTTCGTCGCAGGGGTCTCGTTCGCCGTGACGCAGGCGATCCTCGACGGCCGGGACGCGGGCGTCTCCATCAGCGCTCCGGGAGCCTTCCGTGTCGTCCTGGCCTCCGCGCTGCTGGCCCCGGTGTGCGCGCTCGCCGGCCTCGCGTTCGGCGCCGCCATCCGGTACACCGCCTCCACCGTGATCACCTCGGTGGTGGTCGTCCTCGTGCTGCCCCTCGTCCTCACCGACGACCGCCGCTGGTCGGCGGTCGTCCAACACGCCTTGCCCTACCCTGCGTGGCTCCGGCTCGTGGAGGTCGGAGATTCCCCGACGCTCTTCCCCTGGACCATCGGTGGAGCCTGGACCGTGTACGCGGTGTGGGCATGCGCCGCATGTGCGATCGCCGTCACCAGCGTCCACCGGCGGGATCAGTGAGTGGTCGAAGGTCGCCCGGTGTTGATCGGCCGGGGTGCCGCCCTGAGCGAGAGGCGGAGCTGTTGCCCGCCCGGCACAGCAGCTCCGCCTCTCGCTCCACCAACTACCGCGCCACGTATACCGTGTTGGTGGACGACCCACCTTGCAGGGGGTTGGCAAACTCCACGACGTGGCTCCGCACGCTCGAGAAGACCTCCTCGAGCGCGGCTTCGAACTCCCGGTCCGGCGGGTCGTTCGACCAGAGGGCGAACACACCGTCCGGAACGAGCAGTTGAGCAAGCGCGCGCAGCCCGTCGGGCCGATAGAGGGCCGCGTTCCGGGGATGCAGCACGTGCCGGGGAGAATGGTCCACGTCGAGCAGGATGGCGTGGAAGCGGCGGTCCGGTTCACTCGGGTCCAGGCCACCGCCCTCGGCGACCCTCGCGAAGAAGTCGCCCTCGACCAGCCGACACCGGTCGTCCGACGTGAGACGACTGCCCAGTGGCACGTACCCGCGCCGATGCCAATCGATCACCTCTCCCAGCGCCTCGATCACCGTCACCGAACGCACCCGCGGATCGTCGAGTGCGGCCCCAGCCGTGTATCCGAGGCCGAGACCGCCCACGGCGACATCCAGCTCCGTGTCCGCAAGGACGCCGAGGCCGAGCCGGGCAAGCTCGATCTCGGCCGCGGTGAAGAGGCTCGACATCAGGAACTCCTCCCCCAGCTTCACCTCGTACACGTCCTCACCAGTGGCCGGGTCCCTTCTGCGGCGCAGGCTGATGTCACCCAGGGGCGTGGGACGCCAGTCGATCTCCTGAAAACGAGTACTCATACGCGGCCTCCGCCGAGTCGAACCGGGAAACGCGACCATCTTCGCGTACGAAGCGGCGCACGACCGGCAGGCTCGGCCCCACGCGACGACGACCGCTGGCCCGCCTGGACTCAGCGCATCCCGGGCAGGCGACGCAGCTCGTTGACCTTCATCAGCCGGGCGAGGAGGAGGTACCCCACGGCTGTCGCCAGCGCCCCGGTAGCCAGTGCGACGGCCGTGGGCCACGTTCCGCTTCCCAGGCCCGCACACGCACGCGCTGCGGCCCAGCCCAGTCCTGCGGCCGGTCCCGCGGCGCAGAACAGTTTCACGTAGGTGCGGCGCAGGTCGCCGTCGTCGATGCGGTCCCCAAGTCTCCTGCGCAGCAGATGCGCGGTGAGTGCGAGACCGGCCACGTAGGAGAGGGTGTAGGCGCCGGCCATGCCGACGACCGCCCAGCGGGCGGGCAGGAGCACATGACAGGCGGTGGCCAGGGCGATGTTCACGCCCGCGATCCAGGCGGCCATGAGGAACGGGGTGCGGGTGTCCTCGCTGGCGTAGAAGCCGCGCAGCAGGAGGTACTGGGCGGAGAAGGGGATGAGGCCGAGTCCGAAGGCCTGCAGCATGTACCCCAGTGGGCGGGCCGAGTCGGCGTCCGCCGCGCCGTGGGCGAACAGCAGCGAGGAGATCTGTGGCCCCAGAGCGAGGAAGAGGAACGCGGCGGGCACGATGACCACGCCGCTGATCCGCAGCGCCCGGGACAGGTCCGCGCGCAGATCCGGGATGCGTCCCTCAGCGACGGCGCGGCTCATGCGCGGCAGCAAGGCCGTCACCAGGGACACGGTCACGATCGACTGCGGCAGCATCCAGATGGTCTGCGCGTAGGTGTACGCCGAGTAGCCCGCGCCGGCCTGCGGCAGCTCCTGGTCGGCGGCGTTGGCGTAATTCGTGACCACCGTCAGGGCGACCTGGTTGGCCAGGACGAACAGCAGCGTCCACTTCGCCGCGTGAACGCTCTTGCCCAGGCCCGTGCCGCGCCAGTCGAACCGCGGGCGGAAACGGAAACCGGCCGCCCGCGCGAACGGGATCAGCGCCAAGGCCTGCACGGCGATGCCTGCCGTCGTCCCGATCCCCAGCAACAGCACCTGGTCGGCGGTGATGTCCTCCACCCGGTCGGGAACCGTCATCAGCCCCAGATAGGCGGCGAACATGCCGACCAGCACGACGTTGTTCAGCACCGGCGTCCACATCATCGCGCCGAACTTCTCGCGGGCGTTCAACACCTGCCCGTAGATGCTGAAGAGCCCATAGAAGAAGATCTGCGGCAACAGGAACCGCGCGAACGTCACCGTCAGCTCGAACGCCTCGTGACTGTCCGGGGTGTCCCGCATGTACAGGCCCACGATCTGCGGCGCCGCCCACACCGCCAGCGCCGTCCCCACACCCAGCACACAGACCACGAGCGTGACCAGACGCTGCTCGTAAGCGCGTCCGCCATCAGGCTGCGTTGCCCTGGCCCGAACCAGCTGCGGCACCAACACGGCGTTGAGCGCGCCACCGATCAGCAGCGTGTACAGACTCGTCGGCACGGTGTTCGCCGTGTTGTACGTACTGGCCAGCAGACCCGTGCCGAGCGCTGCGGCCTGAAGTACCTGACGGATCAGTCCCGTTGCCCGTGACACCACCGTGCCGACAGCCATCAGCAACGACGAACGAGCCAGCCCGCCCTTGTCCTTCTTCGGTCGGACGGCATGCCGTCCCCTGTTCTGCTGCTCCTGCGGCATGGTCTGCGCCGCGGAGTTCGCCCCCTCAACCATGCCGTCAACTTATGCCCCAAGGTCTCAGGGCCCCAATTGGCTCCCTCACACACAGCGGTTCAGCGCTCTGGACTTCGCGCTCTGGACTTCGGCCGGCCGCCCCGTCATGAGCTGCGCGAGACCATGGCACGATCGATCTCGGCGAGCTCGCCCGCCGACAGTGGTCCGAACTCCATCGCCCCGGCGTTCTCCTCCGCCTGGGCAACCGTCCGGAATCCGGGGATCGGCACCGTGCGCGGACTGCGCGCCCACAACCAAGCCAGCGCCCCCTGAGCGAGGGTACGGCCGCGGCTCGTGAGGACGGACCGCACCGCCTCCACACGCGACAGCCACTCCGGATCGACGCCGCCACCCACCGCGAACCCCGGCAGCCAGGCAGGCGGAGCGCTGCGGATGTCCGTGGTCGCGAGCGTGTTGCCCGGCACGAACTTCCCCGTCAGCAGGCCCATCGCGAGCGGGCTGCGGTTGATGCTCGCGAGGTCGAACTCCTCGCACAGGGCGAGCATTTCGGGCGCATCCTGCAAGACGTTGCAGCGGTGCTGCACGGCCGCGCAGTGGGGGCCCGCGGCGAAGACAGCCGCGCGCTCCGGGTCATCGGTGCTCCACGCGTACGCCCGGATCAGCCCCTCCCCCACGAGGTCCTCGCAGGCGTCCCGCAGCAGCGCGGCCCGCTCGGGATCAGCGTCCGACAGATGCAGCTGGTACAGGTCCACGTAATCGGTACCCAGCCGGGCCAGCGACGCGGTCAACGCGCGCCGTACGTACGCCGGTGAGTCGTCGCCGCCCGTGCGGACCCTGCTCTCCTCGTCGAAGAGGTTGCCCCACTTGGTGGCCACGACGACATCCGCCCGTCGCTTGCCCAGCGCCCGCCCCAGCACGCGCTCGCTGTGCCCGGTCCCGTACGCGTCGGCGGTGTCGAAGAAGGTCACGCCGAGATCCAGCGCACGGCGCACGGCACGCACGGACTCCGCATCATCGACCTCGCCCCAGCCGAGCGGCTCCCCGCCAAGCCCCTGCCAGGGCCCGCCGATGGCCCAGCAGCCAAAACCGAGCGCGCTGACCTCGATCCCGCTGCGTCCAAGGACCCTGGTGTACGGCGCGTGCGTCGCGGTGGTGCTCGTCCCGTTCTTCACGTTGGTCGTCTCCATGCCCGCGAACGCTAGGAGTTGAAGTGCACGCGAAGGCAACCCCCTGCGCACGTGCATCCGGAAGGGACGGGAACGGACAGGGCCCGTGAGCGGGTCAGCTGTCCAGTGGCCAGGCAAGGCGCGGGCGAGGCCGAATCGACAGGATCGCGGCCCAGGGAGGCAACGGACCAGAGATGGCAGCTGCCTTGTGCGGGGTGGCCATGCCGCGGTGGCACACGGGATTGACCTGGCGCGACGAGGATGAGCCGGTCATGTGGCGGGCCGATGAGACCGAACTGGTCACCGCACCACCGGTCGAGCAGGCGGCGCTGGTGAGCCCGTTCCTGGGGGCGCGTCCTTCGGGCGGTAGAACGAGAAAGGCAGGGCAGGCCCCCGGCCTGCACCTCGGTGAGAGTCCCACGCCGAAGGTTCCTCACAGCCGGCACGCCCTGCCTGCGGCACGGCAGGTCGGACCGCAGCGGGGAGCGTCTACTCGGCGGACCGGGAATCCGGCGGCCTCACGTTCGCCCGGCAACCGCGCCGCAGTTGCTCCTTGGTCATCTGTGTTCATTCCCGGGGCGGGGGCACCCGCCGATCCGAGGAGCGCCGGAACCGTTGGACAGGGCGCTCCGGGCCGTACATCGTCGATGAAGGAGCCGAACGTGAACGAGAACATGTGGGGCTATCCGCCGACGAGCAACCACACCACGGGAGCCGATCTGATCGGCTTCAAGGTGGAGGCCACCGACGGCAGCATCGGCAAGGTCGACAAGCACTCGGACGAGGTCGGCTCCGCCTACCTCGTCGTCGACACCGGCGTGTGGATCTTCGGCAAGCATGTCCTGCTGCCCGCAGGCACAGTGTCCCGGATCGACACGGTCAACAGGACGATTCACGTCGACCGCTCAAAGGCACAGATCAAGGACGCCCCCGAATTCGACAAGGACAAGCACGTCGGAGACGCCGGGTACCACGACCAGATCAGCACCTACTACGGCAAGGGCCGCATCTGACCGTCCGAACCATCACGACCACCGGGGCCGGCCGAGCTCTTCGGCCGGCCCCGGTGTCATGAGGGGACGAAGTTCCCACTCACCCTTGCCCCAGTGGCGGGCACGCCACCGCTCTCACCCTCACCCGTGGGACTGGATCTCCCCCAGGAACCAACCGTTCACGTGCGCCAACCGGATACGGAACAGGCCACCGCGCTCAGGGAATACAGCCCCGGCGCTGGCAACCTTCCCTCCGTTCAGATGCAGATAGTCACCATCACGCTCGGGCTGCTTCTGCTCCCACGTGAAGTCGTCGGCGAATATGCTCGCCCGGCTCTCCGAGTCTGCAAGCTGTTCCGCAATGTGCCCGGCCCACACAGCGTGCGGCACGACCTCTCCGGTGATGGTGGTGCCGTTCACGACCAGAGTGATCGGCAGGGCGAGCCCCTCCCGCTCCACTCGATCGGTCAGGCGCTTCAGCAGGGGATCCATGTCGTCGCTCATCCCTGGACAGTACCGGGCAACAACGGACCGTGAGGCTGGGGCGTAGGGGGTCAGCCCTTGACCGCTCCTGCCGCAAGGCCGGAGGCGAGCCGGTGCTGGACCGCCACGAAGAAGATCAGAACCGGCACCGTGACCAGCGTGGAGCTGGCCATGACCGGGCCCCAGCTGGTGGTGTTCTCACCGAAGAACTGGAAGATGCCGACCGCGGCCGTGTACTTGTCGCTGCTCTTCATGAAGGTGTACGCGAAGACGAACTCGTTCCACGCGGTGATGAACGCGAAGATCGACGTGGCGACGAGCCCGGGCGCGACCAGCGGCAGCAGTACGGAGCGGAACATCCGCCACCAGGAGCAGCCGTCGATGTACGCCGCCTCTTCGATCTCCTTGGGCACGGTCTGCACGAAGCCGCGCAGGGTCCAGATCGCGAAGGGCAGCGAGAGCGCGGTGTAGACGATGGTCAGGCCGAGGAGGCTGTTGAGCATGTCGTAGTCGCGCATCTGGATGAACAGCGGGATGACGAGCGCCTCGAGCGGCACCATCTGCACGATCAGGACCATGACCAGCACGGATGTGCGGAACTTGAACTTGAAGCGGGCGACCGCGACAGCCGCGAACAGCGCGAGGGCCGCCGATACCACGACCGTACCCAGGCCGACGATCGCCGAATTCACCAGGTACGTACCGAAGTTGCCGCGTTCGAAGACCGTACTGAAGTGGTCGAAGGTGAAGCCGCCGGGGAGGAGGTTCGCTCCGCGGCTCTGGGCGCTCGGGTCCAGAGCCGTCGAGACCATCCAGTAGATCGGGAAGAGGGCGAAGATCAGGAGTGCGGCGACGGCTGCCGGCAGACCGACCTTGGAGCCGAGGGAGGACCGCGTCGTGGCGGGCATGTCGGTGGTGCTCACAGGTCCTCCTCCCCCTGCCTGAACAGGGTGCGGATGTAGATGATGGTGATCACGAGAAGGAGGAGGGTGAGCAGGACCGCCGCTGCGGCGCCCGTCCCATAGTCTTCCTTGGCGAAGGCTTCGAGGTACGAGTAGACGCCGAGGTTCTCGACCTGCTCGTTCTGGCCCTGGCCTCCGGGCATCAGGAAGATCTGCGTGAAGACCTTGAAGTCCCAGATGGTCGACAGGATCGTCACCACGAGGAACACCGGCTTGATGGCTGGCACGGTGACCTTCCAGAACCGCTGCCAGGCGTTCGCGCCGTCCAGCATCGCCGCTTCGTAGAGCTCCTTGGGAATGGTCAGGAGTCCGGCGAAGACGGTGATCGCGACGAACGGGAAGCCGTGGTGGACCACGTTGAGGGTCCCGATGGCGTAGAAGGAGAGGCGGTCGGTGAACCAGTTGCTGGAGTCGGAGCCGCCCACCAGAGCGCTGAACAGGCCGTCGCCCGGCTGGAAGAGCCAGATCCACACGTAGGTACCGGTCACCGCGGGCATCGCCCAGGCAGCCATGATCGCGGTGGAGCAGATGGTCCGCCAGACCGGGCCGAGCCTGGCCAGGAGCAGAGCGATCGCGGTGCCGAGCACCACCGTCAGGCCGACACAGGCCACCGCGAAGAACGCGGTGTTGGGCAGCACCGTCTTCCAGAGCAGATCGCCGCTGAGGAGTTCGACGTAGTGGTCGAAGCCGGTGAAGGTGGCGACGCCGCCGCCGAACTTCACCTCGTAGTCCTGCAGCGACAGGATCCCGACCTGGATCATCGGCCAGAGCAGCAGTCCTGCGAGGACGACGAGGGAGGGGGCGAGCAGCAGCCAGGGCCGGGTGAGGGTGGTCCGGCGCTTACGCCTCAGCAGGCGTTCGGACTCGGGCGAGGGCACGGACGGCCGGCTGCCCTGGCGCTCCGGGGCATCCACGGTCCCGGTGGCGAGCGAGCGGTTCATGGAGCTCTCAATGGTCGGATGTGCGGGGAGGGTTGAGGGGTGCGGAGGGGGTGCCTCTATGTCTTTCGTCAAGCGAGGCGTGGGGTTCGGTGTTCGTAGAAGGTGCCGTCGCGGAGCATGGCGAAGAGCACGCTGATGCGGTGGCGGGCGAGGCGGAGGAGGGCCTGGGTGTGGGTCTTTCCTCTGGCCCGGCACTTGTCGTAGTAGGTGCGGGAGGTGGAGTCGTGCAGGGCCGCGAACGCGGAGAGGAACATGGCTCTCTTGAGCTGGCGGTTTCCGCCGCGTGGTGCGTGTTCGCCGTGGATGGAGGTCCCGGACGACTTCGTGGTCGGTGCGAGGCCGGCGTAGGAGGCGAGGTGGGCGGCGGTGGGGAAGCTGGTGCCGTCGCCGACGGTGACCAGCAAGACTGCGGCGGTCCTGACTGCGATCCCCGGCATCGAGGTCAGGACCTGGGAAAGAGGGTGTTGTTCCAGCAGGGTGTTGATCTGGGCTTCCAGGGCGCGGCGTTGGTCGTGGACGGTTGCGAGTTGCCGGGCCAGGGAGGGGATGACGATGTCGAGCGTGCCGGTTCCGGGGACCACCACGGTCTGCTCGTCGAGCGCGTCGAAGACGTCGTCGATCAGCCGGGCGGCCATCCGCGGGGCCTTGGGCCGGATCACTTCAACGAGCTTGCGGCGTCCGGCTTTTCGCAGGGTGGCCGGGGATCCGTAGCGTTCCAGGAGCCAGGGGATGGCCTGGTGGTCGAGCCGGGGTCCGAGGACGCGTTCCAGGCTGGGGTGGAACTGGGTGAGCAGGCCGCGTATCCGGTTGCTGGTGCGGGTGGCCTCGGCCGCGAGGTCCTGGTCGAAGCCGACCAGCACGGTCAGCTCGGCGGTGATCTCGTCGGTGAGCTCCAGCGAGCGCAGGGTGTGCGGCATGGTGCGGGCCGCGTCGGCGATGACCGCGGCGTCCTTTGCGTCGGTCTTCGCCTCGCCGGGGTAGAGGTCGGCGATTCGGCGCATCGCGAGTCCCGGCAGGTAGGCGACCTTGCAGCCCGCGTTTCTCGCGACGGTCAGCGGTAGAGCGCCGATCGAGGCGGGCTGGTCCACGATCACCAGCACGGTGCCGAACTTGGCGGCCAGCTTGTCGAAGACGGCCCTCAGGTTCGGCTCGCGGTTGGGCAGTGGCTTGTCGTAGACCTTCTTGCCGGCCGGGGTGAGCCCGTGGCCGTGGTGAGTGCTCTTGCCGACGTCCAGGCCGAGGAACACGCCGACGTCGCTGGTGTCGAACATCGTGCTTCAACTCCTTTGGTGCGGCTGGCCTTGGCGTCGGTGTCGTTCTCGCGCATCCACGTTATGCAGACCTGCCGTCCGTGAACTGTCTCGGCATTGCGCCGGACCGGACGGTGGTCGGGCCTCTTATCAGCGTCTCCGACGGCACCTCTCGGGCCCGGTGAACACCACCCCCCAGGTCATCTTGGACAGGGGGACACAGTCATGCCGGGCCCGGAGGCCAGCGGCCCTCTTGCAGGACCGCAGAAAACATAACGGGGGATTGAGGGGTGCGGCGTGGGAGTTACCCACCGCTCGGCCGTGCGACCGTGAGTGTCACTCGCCCTGCGCGAAGATGGCGTCCATTTCCTTGGCCGCCTTGTCGGCCGCCTGCTGCGGCGTGGCCTTGCCGGCGAGGATCGACTGGACCATCTTCGGGATGACCTGGGTGGCCTGGATCTCGGTGTACGACTTGGCCTTGGGCACGCTCGCGCCGCCGTCCTTGAACTGCTTGACGAACGGCTTGACCAGCGCGTCGTCCTTGTCGGGCATCTTGTCGAGGTCGCTGTTGGTGGGCGGCAGGTAGCTGCTCTGCTCGGCCCACTTCTTGGCGAACTTGCCGGTGGTGAGGAGCTTGATGAACTCCCACGACAGCGCCTGCTTGTCCGTCTTGAACGCGGAGAGGTAGGAGCCGCCGAGGAACGACGGGGACATGCCGCCGTTCTGGCCGGGGATCGGAATGGCGCCGAGGTTGCCCTTGAGGTCGGGGTTGGCCTCGGCAAAGGCCTTCGGGGTCCAGTTGCCGGAGAGGGACATGGCGACCTCGCCCTTGTTCCAGGCGTCGCCGACCTCCTTCTCTGTCCAGGTGTTGACCTTGGCCGGGGACACCTTGTCCTTGAGGGCGAGGTCGGTGTAGGCGGTGATGCCCTCGACGGACTTCTTCGAGTTGATGGCCGACTTCCACTTACCGCCCTTTTCCACGGCGAGTTCGCCACCCGCGCCCCAGATGAAGGGAGTTGTGAACATTTCCGCGCCGCTGGCGACGGGGAAGGCGATCATCTTCGGCTCGTCCTTCTTCAGGGTCTTGGCGGCCGAGCGCAGCTCCTTCCAGTTGGTCGGGGGCTTGATGTTGTGCTTCTTGAAGATGTCCTTGCGGTAGACGATCGAGCGGACTCCCGCGTACCAGGGCATGCCGTACTGCTTGCCGTCCAGGGTGCCCGCGTCCTTGAGGGCGGGGACGAGGTCGTCGGACAGGCCGGCCTTCTCGACCTCCTTGGAGACGTCGACGAGCGCCCCCTTGTCCGCGAAGCCGGGAACCCAGGTGGTGCCGACCTCCGCGACGTCGGGCACCTGATCGGCACCGCCCTCGATCGCGGTGGTGAACTTCCGCTGGGCGCTGGCCCACTGCTGGTACTCGACCTTGACCTTGGCGCCGGTCTTCTTCTCGAAAGCGGCGGAGGCCTCCTTGAAGAAGGGCTTCGCGTCGGGGTTGGTCCCCTCCATGACCCACACGCTGAGCGTCCTGCCCTTGCCGTCGGTCCCGCCGTCGGCCTCCGAGCCACCCCCTCCACAGGCGGTAGCGGTGAGCCCCAGTGCCAGGGCGGTGCTGGTGGCTGCGATGACGCGTCGGTTCATGGGTGGTGGCTCCTCTTGCAGCAGTACAGCAGGGAAGTGTTGTTGCCCGTGAGCACGCAGATTCTCACCACGTTCTCACCAGGAGGTCTAGACCCCTTTGGAAGTGGCGACTGAACTGTGATCCGCGTTGCAGACCGTGCATCTGGCGCACCGGCCGACGCAGGTGGTGCAGTCGGTTCCGGGCGGCCGCCAAGGAACGGCGAAGGCATGCCAGTTGCCCGGGACGGGGCGATCCCGGGCAACTGAATCGGCCAGGTCAGCGCTCGATCTTCACCTCGGCGCCGCTCTTCGCCGACTCGTAGACCGCGCTCAGCATGCGGGCCATCTCCAGGCCCTGTTCCGCGGTGGCATCGGCCGGAATCTCGCCCCGGCAGATCCGCAGGAAGTGGTCGATCTGGTTGGCGAACCCGACCTTGAAGTCGAAGCCGAGCGAGTCGATCTGCGGCCGCACATGCAGGAGTGTGTCGTGCCGCTCGGTGAGCATCAGCAGTTCGGGCTCGATCTCCGCGCCACCCTTGTCACCGTGGATGCGCACACTGATCTCGTTGCGCGCGTGCAGCGAGTACGACGTGTCCACATCGAGCACCTGACCGTCCTCGAAGCGGAGCTGCGCGGTGACGTAGTCCTCCACGGTGTTGGGCCGGGCCGCCGATGCGGCGCGGTACCGCTTGAGGTTCTGAATGTTGTCGCGCGCACCCAGCGGCGCGAACGTGACACCGGACGCGGACACCGCCTTCGGCCTGCCCATCAGGTACCAGCACAGGTCGATGATGTGGACGCCCAGGTCGATCAGCGGACCGCCGCCCGACAGCTCCACGTCGCCGAACCACCCACCCGGGTTCCCGGCGGCGCGCAGCAGCGTGGCGCGTGCGGCGTAGATGTCACCGAACTCGCCCGCGTCCAGGAACCGCTTCGTCACCAGCGCGTTCGGCGCGAACCGGCGTACGTAGCCGATCTGTAGTGCCTGTCCGGTCTCCTCGACGGCCCGGACCAGCGACTCGGCCTCGGCGACGGTGACCGTCATCGGCTTCTCGATCAGTACGTTCTTCCCGGCCCGCAGCGCCGCTTCGGCGATGGGGGCATGCAGGGTGTTCGGCACGCAGACACTCACGGCGTCCACGTCCGGGTCGGAGAGGATCTCCTCGACGTCGGTCGTGGCCCGCTCCACGTCGAACTGCTCGGCCCGGGCCTTTGCCCGCTCCGGGTCGATGTCGCACACGGCGACCAGCTCGGCCTGGTCGTTCTTCTGGTAGGCACTCAAGTGCTCGGTGGCGATGGCCCCGAGGCCGATCACTGCGATACGGGTCGTCATGTCAGGCCACGCCTTCCGTCAGTCGAAGAATGTTCGCAAGGGAGTGCTCGATGGCGGGCAGTGGCGCTTCCATGCCCTCGAATTCCAGGCTCACCGGCACGTCGGGCTTCGTGGCGACCAGGGCAAGGAGGCCGGGCAGATCGACGTCGCCGTGGCCCGAGACGGTGCCGAGGAGGTAGTCGCCGGCGAGCGTCTTCAGCCAGCCCTCCCCCGCGGAGCGGCGAATGTGGAAGTCCTTCACGCCGATGGACGCCGCCACGTCGATCAGGCCGGCGGCGGTCTTCCCCGGTACCTCGCCGACGCACAGGCCGTTGCCGAGGTCGAGCGTGACGCGGAAGTTCGGACGGTCCACGGCGTGCACGAGCCGGGCGAGACGGTCGCTGCCGTTCATGAAGAAGCCGTGGTTCTCGATGGTCGACACCATGCCGAGCTCCGCCGCGTGGTCGGCGACCGCGCGGCAGCCTTCGACGACCTTCTCGAAGGTCGACTCGAACTCCCCCGGGTCCCGCTCACGCCATGCCCACGGTGCGACGTCGTGCCGGAAGATCCCGGCGCCGAAGCGCTGCGCGACGTCCAACTGCCGCCGCAGCAGGTCGACTTCCTTGCCGTCGCCCTCCCTCAGATCGCCGCTCACCAGGTAATTGACGATCGGTACGCCGACTTCCTCGGCATGCTTCGCCGTGTCACGTACGACGCGTTCGTTCTCCAGGTAGTACGCCCCGTCCGTCGCGGCGATCTCGATGTGCCCGGCCCGCGAGGCCGCGACCCAGTCCAGAACACCGATCAGGTCCATCTCGCCGCTGCTCAGGAGCTGGCGGAAGCAGTACGAACTGACTCCGAGCTTCACTTGGTGATCCCCTCCACGTCGTGTGTGATGCGGGCCCATGGGCTGGGATAGCCGTGGACTCCGTAGATCTCCGAACCGCACTGGTCGAACGCGTTGCCGACGGCACCGAGCACCACTGCCTCGCGCCCCAGACCGGACGCGACGAACGACGGACGCTCGGGAAAGACCAACTCCTTCTCGATCGCGGCTTCGAGCGGCCGCAGCAGCGCTCCTACGTCCTTCGCCGCGCCGCCCCGCACGACCACGACCTCGGGGTCGACCACCAGCAGCACGGTCGCGACCCGCTCGGCGATCTGCGCGCAGAAGTCCTCGACTTCGGCCTGCGCGTCGGCGTCGCCCGCGGCGGCGGCGCTCAGCACCTGCGCGCTCGTCGGGCGCGACGACCAGACCAACTGCCCTCGCCGCGCGTTCCGCGTCCAGCGCATGCCGCGCTGCGCACCGAGTTCGCCCGCGAGGCGATGACTGCCCTGCCGGATCGAACCGTCCAACACGACCGACACGGACAGCCGGTGACCGATCTGCAGATAGACGACATCGGAATATCCGCGGCCCGCGCCCGCGCGCTGCTCCGCGAGACCGGCCAGCTTGATGTCGTTGTCCACGACCACGGGCCGGCCGAGGTCCTTCGCCAGCAGCTCCGCGACCGGCAGACCGACCAGGTCCGGCAGCGCGAGACTGGCACGCAGCCGCCCGTCCGTCTCGACGACACCGGGCAGCGCGACACCGACCGCACGCAGCCGTCCGAGGTCGTGGTCAAGGTCGGACGAACCGGCCGCGGCGTCGAGCGCGCGCGAAATCAACGCGAGGTCGGCGTGCTTGTGGGGCGGCACTTCCGCGTAACCGGCCCGGCGACCGGACAGGTCACAGATGACCGCGCGCGCCCCTCGGGGCCCCAGGTCGACCCCGGCGACAAGGCCGCCCTCACGCGCGAACCGAAAAGCACGGGCAGGCCGGCCGGGCCCTGCCGTCGCAGCGCTGACACCCTCGACCATTCCGAGGTCGACGAGGTCGTCGAGAACGGCACCCACCGTCGGCCGCGACAGGCCGGTGGCCTCACTGATCACACCGATCGTGCGCGCCCCATCGGCCTCGGCCAACACCCCCAGACACGCAACCTGATTCGCCGCCCGCTCCGCCTGAACGGCCTCCCGTGCAGTGTCCATCGCGGTGTCCATCGCCCCCATCCCCTTATGGAAACCGGCTTTAATAAATACGGTATCGGAATGGGTGGGCGGGGACAAGGGTGGCTTGGGACGGTGTGCTGGGGCTGCGGGCTTGGCGTCGACGAGGCGTGTTCCGACGGGCGCGGCTTGGCGCTGCTCCTGGCTGCTGGTCAGTCACCGAACCTGGAGCCCGAATACGACTGTGCGGGCGTCTCCACTCGCCAGCAGAACGAGCCCGCCGGCGGCCAAACCGTCTGGCATTTCCACCAACACCTCTTCCCTCGCTACCCCGGCGACGATCTCTACGCTTCGGCTCCGCAGCCCGACGCGCTCCCCGCCGAACGCCGCCGCGCCTACGCGGAGCGCCTGCGCGCCGCACTCAAGTCCTAGGGACAGCAAAGTGCCGTGGGCGCAGGGGTGGTACCCCGCACGTGCACCACAGAGCGATCGGGCCTCCGGTGCACCGGCCGGGGCCGCCCTGCAAAAGGGCGGCCCCGGCCGGCTTTTGTGCGGTGCCCGAGCAGTTCCGGACGTCACGAAGCCGCGCGTCGGGCCGCGCTCGAGGCGAAGACGATGGCGAGCATCACCGCGGTGCTGCCGATGAGCAGGCCCGGGGACATGCCGACCGGCACTCCGTCGGGCCCGCGGAGGGCGCCCATGAAGTCGAGCGGCGTGATGCCGTTGACCGTGCCGTACCAGAGGGGCAGATAGGCGGCCTGGAAGAGGCGGTGGGTACGGCTGAGCGTGCCGAGGACCAGAGCGAAGGAGGGAATGAACAACGCGCCGAGGAACCAGTGGAAGAGGCCCGTGGTGTCCGATCCGGTGGCCATCCGCACGGCCGGTCCGATGCCCGCGACCGCGGTGAGCAGGAAGCCTGCTGCCCACTCGGAGGCGATGCGGCGACGGGCTGTGGGGTAGGCGCCGAGGATCGCCTCGACCCCGGATTCATGGCGCTGGGTGCCGAGCCGGGACCAGATCAGCACGGGCCAGATCCAGCACATCGGCAGCAGGAACCTGGCGACGCCCGTCGCGGGGGTGATCATCTGGGAGATCGCGGCGAGTGCGAGGACTCCGCCCCACCACCAGAGCGGAACGCCCTGGATCAGGATGCGCACCTCCCCGAACAGCAGGCGCAGGGCCCCGTTCCCGCGCTTGACCGGCGTCTTGGGGACGCCACCGAAGGCATCGGGGCCGGCGGCGCCGGGCTCCTCGTACAGGACGACGGCAGGGGTGCCCGGGAAGGTCCGGGAGTCGTCGGCACGATTCTGCCGCGCCGGATCAGCCACCTCACGACCGCGCGCCGGGTCGAAGCGCGGGAACCACAAGGCCGGGACGAGGACAAGGGCTGCCGCGATCAGGACCAGGGCGAACCGCGAGAGCAGATAGTCGGCATCGGGGCCGAAGCCGTGCCAGACGAACGTGTCGAGCGGCTTGTCCACCAGGGTCAGGCCGAGACTGAACTCGCCGACCTTGGAGGGGTCGATGCCCTGGGCCCTCATGTCACCGCCGAGCGACTGCACGACGCCGTGCACACCGATCCCGCCGAGCGGGGCGTTGGGCGACTGCCCGCCGATGGCGATGAACGCCCAGATGAAGAACCAGAGGATGTTGCCGAGCCCCGCCCGCAGCAGCGGGATGGTCTCGAAAAGGAGCGCCGCGGCCGCGGTGAACACCATGAGGGGCAGTGCGATCAGCACGAAGGGCTTGAGCAGTTCCACGGGATCGATGGCCAGGACCTCGCCACGCGCCAGCTGCATGACCACCGCGGTGACCACGAGCACACCCAGCATGGAGGCCAGGACCAGCACACTGCTCAGGAACTTCGCCAGGAGATAGGTGGCGTTGCTGATCGGGGTGGCCGCGAGCAGCCGTCCCACACCGGTGCTCTCATCGCGGGAGATGGCATTGCGTACGACATAGAAACCACCGAGACAGAGCCAGACCGCGCCCGCGAGGGCGACGACCATGCCGATGTAGGCGCTGTTGTACTCGCCTCGGTAGCGGCCGATCTGCATCACGACCCAGCCGGCGTCCTTGCCGGGCGTTGCGAGGTAGCCCAGAACGACCGCGGCGCAGAGGATCGCCGCGTACGCCGGGCGCCTCACCCGGTCCCAGAAGTCGGCTGCCGCGAGCCGGAAGAGAGCACCCATCACCAGCCGCCCCTCAGGTCCACGGTCCGGTCCTGCGAGGTGAACTCGCTGCTCTTCGGGCCGACTTGGTTGACGATCGCCAGATAGGCGTCCTCAAGGTCGGGAGTGACTGGCTGCGCCGTGGCGTACGGCGGCACATGAGTGATCAGCCGCACCCGTACACCGCTGGTGGTGCGCACCATCCGGGAGACGAGGTGACGCTCCCGTACGGCGGCGACATCGGCCGGGTCCACGAGGACGTCCCACACCCAGCCGTCCACCGCGGCGAGGAGGTCCTCGGGGGAGCCACGGCGCAGTAGCCGCCCCTGTGCGACGACCGCGATGTCGGCGGCGACCGACTCGACGTCGGAGACGATGTGGGTGGAGAGCATGACCACGCGGTCCGCGGCCAGATCGCTGAGCAGGTTGCGGAAGCGGACGCGTTCTTCGGGGTCGAGGCCCGCGGTGGGCTCGTCGACAATGATCACTTGCGGGTCGGCGAGCAATGCCTGGGCGATGCCGACGCGGCGCATCATGCCCCCGGAGTACTTGCCCAGGGGTCGTTTGACTGCCTCTGTCAGGTTGACCAGTTGGAGAAGTTCGTCGATACGTGCGCGTGCGGAGCGGGCGGACAGGCCCTTGGCCGCGGCCAGGTAGGAGAGGAACTCCCGTGAGGTCAGGTTCGGGTAGACGCCGAAGTCCTGCGGCAGGTAGCCGAGGGCCTGACGCAGCACGTCCGGTTTGGCCACCACGTCGGTGCCGTTGAACACGACCTGCCCGCTGGTGGGGCGGGTGACGGTGGAGGCGATCCGCATGAGCGAGGACTTGCCGGCGCCGTTGGGGCCGAGCAGGCCGACCATTCCGCTCTCCATGCGCAGGGTCATCCCGTCCACGGCACGCTTGCCGCCCCGGTAGACCTTCGTGATGTCGATGAGTTCCAGCATGCCGGTGGCTCCCTTACACCCGAGTCCGGATGGCGGTGGCGGCCTGCGACGGGCTGCCCGCAGCCTGGCTCTTGGCCCCCTTGAGATCCGTGGGGCGGCCGTTGCGCAGCACCTTCACGGACTTGGGCACCTCGACCTTGAAACGCACATCGCAGTTGGCGAGCTTGCTGCACATGGCCCGCAGATCGAGCGTGCCCTTGGCCAGTTCCCAGCTCGCCTCGTCGTCGGCGCCCAAGCCCACGTCGAACCACCGGGTGACAAGGACGTCGTCGCGGCCCGAGGCGACCAGATCGGTGGGGATGCCGTGAGACCTGACGTCGAGGGTGTTCCCCTGGAAGGAGAACGTCTTCTTCTCGGGTTCGGCGTCCTTCGCGCTGGCGCATCCGGTGGCTGTGACCAGAACGGCTACGGCGGGGGCGGCCAACAGGGCGCGGGACCAGTTGCGAGGGAGCACGGTGTCCTCCGGGGTTCTTGTCTCTCTCGGTGAGTGATCCAAGACTCGTCTGCCGCGCCCCTTTGGGCATCTGCCGTTCGGCAGATATTCGGGGACTGATTCGGGACCGGTGCCGGGGTCTGTGCGAGGCCCGTCCCGGGCGTGGTTCAGCCGGTGTCGTCGAGCCGCTACAGGAGCGGCAGGATGCCGGTGACCTGCCAGCCCGTGCCGTCGGGTCCGGCCTCAAGTCCCCCGCCCAGCAGGGCGAACCGCTCGTCGAGACCCGCGAGGCCGGTGCCGCCGCCGTCCCGGTCCCCGACCAGCGGGCTGCTCTGACCACCGTTGTCGATGACCTTCACGCACAACCGGTCCTCGGCGTCCCGGCGTACACCGACCCTCACTGAGGTCGCTCCCGCCGCATGACGGCGTACGTTCGTCAGCGCCTCAAGGACCAGGGTGTACGCGGTTTCGTCGCTCTCCCGACGCAGGGTGCCCACCAGCGTCTCGTCCAGGTCGAGTTCGGTCGGAATGGACGTGGATGCCGAGAAGCGCTCCGTGAGGTCGGGCAGGTCGACGAGTCCGTGGACCCGGGTCGGAGCCTCGGCCGGCTCATCGGCGGCTCCGCCGTGCGCGGGCAGTTGCTCGGCCTGGCGCAGGGTGTCCAGGGTGCGGTCCATCTGATCGAGGGCCCGCAGTCCCGACTCCTCCAGCCGGGCGAGGAAGGCGTCGTACTCGCCCGGGTCGTAGGCGCTGGTGCGTGCCGCCTGCACCTCCAGGACCATGCCGGTCAGTTCATGGGCGACGAAGTCGTGCAGGACGCGGGCCATGTGCAGCCGCTGGTCCCTGCGGGCCTCAAGAACCGCCAGGCGGCTTCGGGTGTCCGTGGTACGCAGCCGCATGCCGATGCCGACCGCGCAGAGCACGGGGACCAGCGTGAGCACCAGCATGAGCAGGGACCCGTTGGTGCCCGACTCGGGGTTGCGCACGGTGAAGCGCAGTGGGAGCACCAGTGCGGCGATCGCGAGGGTCGCACCCGGGAGCACCGGGCGGGGTTCGCGGCGTACGAGGCGTGCGGTGAGCACCAGCAGTGCGGCGAACTCGAAGGGCATCCACAGCAGAGTGAGCCCCTGCTGCCCCCGGTACCCGAGGTCCACGGCAAGTGAGAGGACGGCGACCACGTATCCGGCCCGGACCAGGGTGACCGGGCCCAGAGGCCAGGGCACGAGGGCGGCCAGCACGGTGGCGACCGCGACCAGGGCGAGCAGCAGGGCCATGGGCGGTCCGAGGAACGCCGGCAGCCCCAGCAGGACGAGCGTCAGCCCGCACCATAAGGCGCGCCGGCGCCCGAGTCCGATGGGTGTGGTTCGCATCATGTGCCTCAGCCTAGGAAGGGGCGTACCCCATCTCCCAGGCCCGGACGGCGATGCCGACCCGGTTGCGGACACCGAGCTTGCGCTGGATGCTCGCGACATGTGTCTTGACGGTGCCCGGCGAGATGAACATCTCGCCGGCGATGTCGGCGTTGGTCAGGCCCTCGGCCACCTTTCCAGCGACCTCGATCTCCCGCTTGGTGAGCGGTTCGACCATCGCCGGCCGCGCCGAACCCGCCCCAGCGGAAGCTCCGTTGCCTGTGACATGGCGCAGCAGCCGGACCGTGATCGAGGGACTGATGAGGCTGTCCCCCACCATGGCCGCACGGACCGCCTCCACGAGCAGCGTGGGCCCCGAGCGCTTGAGCAGGAAGCCTGAAGCGCCGTAGCGCAGCGCCGGATACACGTACTCGTCCAGGTCGAAGGTCGTCACAACGACGACCTTCGTGGTGAGCCCGGAGGCGGGTTCGAGCAGCCTGCGGGTGACCTCGAGTCCATCCATCCGGGGCATGCGCACGTCCATGAGAGCGACATCGGGCCGCAGCAGGCGGGCCTGTTCCAGTGCGGCCACTCCGTCGGCGGCCTCACCGACCACTTCGATGTCCGGTTGACTCTCGAGGATCCGCCCCATTCCGCGGCGCACCATCTCCTGGTCATCCACCATCAGCACACGAATCGTCACAGCCGGGCATTCTTCCAGTCGTCCGGAGTGAGAATTCGGGCCGCCCTCAGGCGTGGCCAGTTCTCGCCCATGGCCTTGGCGAGGCTCCGGGGCACATGTCGCCCGGTGGCTCTCCCGTGATGGGGGACCGCGGGACGGTGTGCCGGGTCTGTGGCCTGGGCGCTACAGCGCCACAGACCGGCTGGGGAAGCCTCACCGAGTGTTGCTCACACCGTTCCGGACGACCGCTCCCGCGGCGGCGCGCCCCGCCGCCGTGCGCGGCATCACGTCACGTGGGCATCACCGCCCACGCTTCGGCGGGTGAGTCGGACCGGGCCACGTACACCGGTGTGGAGTTGAGACGGTCGCAGGAAGTGGGTCGGGCTGATCGAGTCGAGGCGTGGCGCGAGCGTGCCGTACACGGTGACCGTCAACCGGTGTTCTCCGGGGGCGAGTTCACCCAGATCCAGGGCGAAGGGGCTGCAGAAGAGTTCGCCCACCGCGTTGTCGTCGACCGCGATCACGACGGCACCGCGGACACGGCCCAGGTCGAGGCGGACGCGCTCCCTCTCGGCCACGTGGATCGACCGCGTGGAGCGCACGGCGCCGCTCCAGGCGCCGAGTCCGGCGTCCCGCCAGTCCTCGAACGGGCCCACGAAGGACTCCGTGCGCACCACGAGCGGGCCGTCCCACGCCGCCCCGCCGACGTCGAACGCGCGAGGGGCGGTGCGCACGATCAGCGTGGCCGGGCGGTCCAAGGGGCGGTCCAGCGTGAGGCGCCCGGCTTCGACGGACACGGCGGCACCGGCGAGCTCGGCGCTCTCGACCGGCACCGGGAGCGATGCCTCGACCGCGCCCGCAGGCAGCAGGACCTCGAACTCCTGGAGGCGCGGGGCCGCGGAGCGGGCGGCCGAGAAGCGGACCGCGGGCTCCCCGACCTGCGGCCGCCCGGTCAGCCAGGCGGCATCGGGCAGCGGGTGCGGGCGGCGCGCCGTGTGCGTGTGGGTGAGTCCGGCGCCGAGGCCCCGTTTCACGCGGGCCGGCGGCCCATCCGCGCCGCTGGTCCACTCCGGGCCGCTGACCACGGTCTGCCGGAGGCCCTTCCCGTGCACGAGGGCGTCGACGGACACCGCGTGCTCGGGGTCGGCGGTCTCCGCGACGACCCGCAACTCGTGTTCCCCGGCCGGCAGCGGGCCGAGGTGGTGGGTGAAGAACATGGGCCGGTCGCCCGCGTCGTTCTCGTAGTACTGCACCTTCTCCTGGCGGGCGACGGGCACCGAGTCGAGCTCGATGCGCAGCGCGGCAGTGGAGCCGGTGACCAGGGTGACGCCGTCGGCGTCGGACGGTGTGCGGAACCGGGTTCGTACGTCGCCCTCGCCGCCTGCCACCTGGCCGGGGGCGATGAACTCGGGCCGCTCCACGTGCTGTTGGGGGCGTTCGAGCATGAACCACGACCCGAGGGTCTCGGGGTGGTTCCCGTGCACCGTGGCCGGCAGTTCACCGGCGCCCACCCGGTACTCCAGTACGGCGGTTCGGCCGGAGAACCGTACGGGCATCGTCGTGGCGTACCGGTCGCCGTCGGCCGTGCACGGCACCCCGTCGAACCACACCTGCTTCGCCGCCGGTGCGGCGACGGTGAGGAGGTACGGCCCGGGCTCTTCCACCCTCAACACCGTACGGACGGAGAGGTGTTCGCCCTCGCCGGGCGCGGGCAGCACCAGGAATTCCTCGGGCACGAACCCCTTCGGCTCGTACCGGTGTCCGTGGTCGGTGTCGAGTCCGCGGGACGCCGAGAAACGGTGCAACTGCCAGTCAGGGTCTGCGAGTTCGGCACCCTGGCGTACGCGCTCCGCGTCTCGCTCGCCCAGTGGTCCGGGGGGCGTGGCCGACGGGCCGTGCACCAGTACCTGCTGGCCGAACGTGGCGCGGACGTCGACCGGTTCGGCCTCGCCGTCGCGCCATCGCATCCGCCACACCTCGAGTGGTACGTCGTCCGGGCCGGCGGGCAGCGCCATGTCGCCCCAGGTGTTGTCGAGGGTGGGGACGAGTTCGTGGGTCCATCCGTCGTCGAGCGGTTCTTCGACGACCGGAGGAGCGGGTGTCGCGGCGGCGGGCTGCGCCGGGTGCTCGGGCCGACGCTCGCCGGCGCGCCAGACGACGAAGACGGCGGGCGCCCCGGCAAGGTCGACCTCGATACGGCTGCCCGCCGACGAGGGAGCGATCGGCGCCGGCCGGCGTTCGCCCGTCGCCGGGTTCCACACCTCCGCCTCGGCCACCGGACCCGCCACGTCCACGTGGGTGCGTGCCGCGTACCGGCCGGGGTCGAAGTCGATCTCGTCCCAGTGCAGTGAGTCCGGGTCCTGGCGCAGCGGGTACGCGGTCGCGTTCGGCTCGGCGGCCGGGACGAACGCGGCGGTGACATCGCCGCGGCGGCGGGCGCGCAGCCCGTGCGGCGCCCATGCCGGGGTGCCGGCGTCCGCGGTCAGCCGGACCGCCTGCTCCGGTGTGTCTGCGTGGACCAGCTTGGGGTGTTCGACGAGGGCGGCGAGCGCCGGGGAAGAGTCGCGGCCGGTCACCGTCACCGGGTCGGCGCCCACGACCACGACCTGTCCCCCGGCGTCGAGCAGTGCGACGAGTTGCTCCGCCGTCCCGGGTCGCAGGTGGGTGACCGACGGGAGAAGCACGGTGCGGAACCCGAGCGCCCCGACCCGCAACTGCCCGTCGCCTGCCGTCGCGCGGTGCAGGGAGTCCTCGTCGACGACGTCGAAGTCGATCCCGGCGCGGTCGAGCAGGCTCGGGGTGTGGCGGAACCAGTTGTTCGTGCCGGTGAGTGCCTGGTACGTGATGTGCGCGCGGTCGGCCCGTTCGTGCGGGCCGCCGATGGGTCCCTCGCCGAAGTAGTCGATCGGCTCGTCCGGTGCCAGTTCCGCGTGCCCCGTGGTCGAGGGGTAGAGCACCCCGACGTCGACGACGTGGTCTCCCCAGGTCAGCAGCGCCGACGTGCGCGCGACCGCGCGGGCGAAGCTCGGGTAGACCGCGTAGTACGGCTGCCTGAAGTCGGTTCCCGGCGGCGCCCATTCGAACCAGCCGGCGCGTGTGTCGAGGTAGGCGGCGTGCGGGTTGTACAGGTCGGCGCCGCTGCGGAAGAACGGGAGCAGCCAGTCCCAGGTGTCCTCGAGCGTGCCGCCCCAGCCGCTGGAGTGGAACGACTCGATCCACACGCGCGGATGCCCGTACAGGTCGGCCATGGAGGAGTGGACGCGGGCGTCGCCCTCGTGGTCGCTGCCGACGGCGTTGATCCACCGGTGGGTCGTGAAGTAGTCGCCGTAGAGCTGCGAGCTCTGGGTGGGCCAGCCGGCGCGGGCCGGGTTGGTCTGGTCGGCGCCGACGAGCATGCCCCACCGTTCGTGCCACTCACCGAGCGGCCGGAAGAACGCCTCCTCGGCCAGTTCGGTGCGCACGAGGTGGTAGTCGGCTCGTACGGCGTCGTCGGCGTCACCCCCTCGTTCCCACAACGACGGCAGGTGATCGAGCAGGTCGTAACCCCTGCGGCGCTGGAACTCGGCCGCGAACCGGGCCGACCACGTGGGCATGGCGGGCAGCTCGTCCTGGAAGCTGCCGGTGATGACGTTGCCGAGGCGGTCGCCGAGGCGGCGCTCGAACTCGCCGTGCACGGCGTCGAGCAGCAGGGAGCAGGCGTGCGGGTCGAGGTAGTCGAAGGCGGTGTCGCGCCAGGTCACGACGCGTATGCGGGTGCCGGGGGCGGCGTCCACCCGGCTGTCGCGCACGTCGAGCCGCTGCCAGCCGTCCCCCGCGCGGTCCCCGTACACGCCCACGACGTGGTCGCGTTCGGCGAGCGGCAGCGTGCCGTCCTCGCCGACTTCGGTCACGGCGGTGCGCAGCACCCGCCCCGCCGCCTCCGGGTGCGTGGCCACGACGGTGCCTTGGACGTTGGCCCCCGAGAACCCGATCTGGTCGTAGAACCAGAGGCGGACGCCGAGTTCGTCGGCGACGTCGCATGTGTAGGTGACGAGGTCCCACCACCGCTCGCTGAACCACGGCGGGTCGTCGGGTTGTGCCCCGTACGTCGGTCCCTTCGGCGCGAGGTTCATGAGGACGACGTCGTGGATCGCACCCTGGACGAAGCGCTCCAGCTGCCACCGCACGCGCTCGCGCGTGACCGGGCCGCCGCTCCACCACCACAGCGGGACGGGGCCGTTGTGTGCCGGCGGGTTGTCGAAGAGGTCGGTCAAGTCCTGGTCCACCAGGGGTCCTTCCGTCAGGGGTGTGGCGGTTGTGGTCAGCCCGCGGCCGCCTGCTCGCGCAGCATCGCCAGGCGTTCCTCGCGGCGCCGTGCCTGCAGTACGGGGTCGGCGACGGGTGTGGCCATCTGCAGCCTTCGGCTGTACGGGTGTTGGGGGTCCCGGGCGATCTGCTCGGCCGTGCCCTGTTCCACGATGCGGCCGCCGAGCAGCACCGCGGTGCGGTCGCTCATCTCGCGTACGACGCCCAGGTCGTGGCTGATGAACAGGTAGGACACGTCGGTGCGTTGCTGGATCTCCTTGAGCAGGCCGAGTACGCGGGTCTGGGTGCTCATGTCCAGGGCACTGGTCGGTTCGTCGCAGATGATGAGACGCGGGCTCAGTGCCAGGGCGCGCGCGATCGCGATGCGCTGGCGCTGGCCGCCGGAGAACTCCCGCGCCCGCCGCCGCCCGGCGTCCGTGGGCAGACCGACGGCGTCGAGGAGTTCGCGTACCCGCCCCCGTCGCGAGGCCGGGGTCCCCTCGCGGATCGGCTCGGCGAGGATGTCCGCGATCGACATCGACGGGTTCAGCGACGAGTACGGGTCCTGGAAGATCGCCTGCACGTCGCGGGCACGGTCACGCCGCTCGCGGCGGCGCAGGCCGCTGATGTCCGTGCCGTCGAGCAGGATGCGGCCCGACGTGACCGGGGCGAGCCCGAGGACCGCGCGCCCGATCGTCGTCTTGCCCGAGCCGGATTCCCCGACCAGGCCGAGCGTTTCGCCCGGTGCGATGTCGAGGCTGACGTCGTCGATGATCCGCTTCGTCGAGCGCAGGCGCCCCGACCGGTACTCGACGACGAGATTCTCCACCCGCAGCAGCGGGGTTGCGTCCGTCATCACGCCTCCTCGGGGTCGAGCGCGGACGACAACAGCTCGCGTGTGTAGTGGTGTTCGGGGTCGGCGAACAACGACCTGACCTCTTGTTGCTCGACGATCGTGCCGCCGCGCATGACGCTCACGGTGTCGCAGATGTCGGCCACGACCCCGAGGTCGTGGGTGACCAGGAGCATCCCGAGCCCGCGCTCGTCCCGCAGTTCGCGAAGGAGTGCGAGCACGTCGGCCTGCACGGTGACGTCGAGGGCCGTCGTCGGCTCGTCGGCGACGATGAGGTCCGGGTCGCCCGCCAGCGCGCCGGTGATGAGGACGCGCTGCGCCATGCCGCCCGAGATCTGGTGCGGGTACATGGCGAAGACCGCCTCCGGGTCGGCGATCCCGACCCGGCCGAGGATGCCGAGGAGGTGGGTGCGCGCCTGCGCCTTCGGCATGCGCTTCACTGCCCGCAGGCCGAGTGTGAGCTGGCGGCCGATGGTGATCGTCGGGTCGAGGTTGCTCATCGGTTCCTGCGGCACGTAGGCGATGCGGGTGCCGCGCGCCCGGCGCATCGCGGCGGTGTCGGCCAGCAGGTCGGCGCCGTCGAACAACACCGCGCCGCCGAGCACCACCGCGTCCTTGGGCAGCAGCCCGAGCATCGCGAACGCCGTCTGCGACTTGCCCGACCCGGACTCGCCGACCAGGCCGTGGATCTCGCCACGGTGTACGCACAGGTCCACGCTCTCGACCACTTCGCTTACGCCGCCCTCGCCGTCGGGGTAGCCGAGCGCGAGGCCTCGTACGCTCACGAGGGCGTCGGCCTCCGGGGTGTGGGACGACGCGGGGTGGGCGGCGCGGGCCGCCGCGAGGCGTTCGGTGGTCGCGGGCCGATTCCGTCCGGAGCCCTGGAGCGCGTCGCGCAACGCGTTACCGAGCAGGACGAACGCGAGGATGGTGAGGCTGACGACGAGGGCCGGCGCGACGACCGCGCCGCGGTTCAAGTACACCGTGGAGAAGGCCTGTTGGAGGACGCCGCCCCACGAGGGGTCGCGCGGGTCGCCGAGGCCGAGGAACTCCAGTCCCGCCTGGATGCCGATACCGGCCGCGAGGATGAACCCGGACTGGATGATGATCGGCGCCCGTACGGCGGTCAGGACGTGCCGGAAGATGATCCGCAGGTCGGAGAGGCCGGAGACCTTCGCGGCGTCGATGTAGAGCTCGCCGCGCACCTCGGCGACGACGGCCCGTACGAGCCGGTAGTTCGCGGGCGCGATGAGGACGCCGAACACCGCCATGGCCATCGGGATTGACGGGCCGATCACGGTGTACATGGCGATGAGCAGCACGATGCCCGGCAGCGCCATGACCGCGTCGGCGACCCAGCCGGCGATCGCCTCGGCGGGCCCCCGGAAGTAGCCCGCGAGCAGGCCGCCGACGACGCCGACGACGGTCGAGACGGCCAGCACGATGACGCAGGAGAGCAGGGTGCCGCGCGTCGCCCAGAGCAGCCGGGACAGGATGTCGCGGCCCGAGGAGTCGCCGCCGAGCACGAAGTCGCCTACGAACGGCGGGGTGTTGGCCTGGCTGACGTCGACGTGGTTCGGCCCGTTCGGGGCGAGCAGCGGCGCCAGTATGCCGACCAGCACGACGAGCGTCACGTACACGAGGGCCGCGACGGCCAGCGGGTCGCGCAGTAGGCGGCGCCCTATGGAGGTCCCGCCGCCGCGGCCGTCACCGGCAGAAGCCGTGCCGCCGGCGAGAGCCTCGCGGTCGACGACGGGGCTGGCGACCTGTTCCGCGCTCATCCGAGCCTCACCTTCGGGTTGAGCCAGGCGCCGACGATGTCCGCGACGAGGTTGACGACCACGACGACGAGGACGGTGAACACGACGCACCCCATGACGACGGGGATGTCGGAGCGCAGCGTCATCTCGACCGCGAGGTCGCCGACGCCGGGCAGCGCGAAGACCTGCTCGATGAGGACGACGCCGCCGAGCATGCCGATGGTCTGCAGGCCGAGGATGGTCAGGCCGGGGGCGGCCGCGCTGCGCAGCACGTGCCGGAAGACGATGCCGAACTCGCCGATGCCGCGCGAGCGCAGCGTACGGACGAAGTCCTGCTGGAGGACCTCGGAGACGGCGCCGCGGAACTGCTGTGCCGCGCCACCGATCGAGCCGACGAGGATGGCGAGCACCGGCAGCGCGAGGGACCTCGCCCACTCCACGGGGCCGCGGGCGAAGGGGACGTACCCCGTGGCGGGCAGCCAGCCCCATTCGACCGCGACCAGGAGCACCAGGAAGATCGCGACGATGAACGCGGGCACGGCCGCGCCGGACACGGCGAACATCTGCAGGGTCCGGTCGAGCCAGCCGCCGCGCACGGCGGCCAGGGTGCCGACGAGCACGCTGACGAGTGCCGTCAGGACGACGACCACGGCGGTGAGCGAGAGCGTCACGGGCAGCCGGGTCGTCAGCATCGACGTCACCGACTCCCCGGTGAAGAAGCTGACGCCGAGCGAGCCGTGCAGGACGTCGCCCACCCAGTCGAGGTACTGGACCAGGACGGGACGGTCGAGGCCGAGTTGCGCGGCCTTCTGGTCCACGGCCGCCTGGGTGGCGGCCTTGCCCAGCGTGGCGCGGGCGATGGCGTTGCTGTCGCTGAAGATCAGAACGAACGTCACGAACGTGACCGCGACGGTGAGCAGGAGCGCCGAGGCGAGCCGGCGCAGGGTGTAACCGATCATGGGATGCCTCACCTCCTCGTGATGGCAACAGCCTTGCGGCCGGGGTTACTTGAAGTCGCTCAGGTACGGGTTGAAGCGGAACGGGTCGGTCATCTCGGGCACCATCGAGGCGTCCCGCGTCGCGAAGAACGTGTTCTCCGCGACCCAGGGCACGAACCAGGCCTGGTCCACGACGTATTCGTTGATCTCCCGGTAGACCTCGTCGCCGCGCTTGCCGCGCGCGACCTGAGCCTCTTCGAGGAGCTTCTGCAGCTTCGGGTCCTTGGTCCGCATGACGTTCCAGATGGAGCCGGGCTCGAGCGCCTCGACGATGCTGAACAGCGACGACGCCGACGTGCTCATCCGTGCGTACATGACGGGGAACCGGCCGCCGAGGATGTCGGAGATCGCGGTCGGCCCCGTGAGCGGGACCTCCTTGACGCGGATGTTCAGCAGCCCGAGCTGCTGGATCACCAGGGGGTTGTAGACGGCGCTGCCGTCGGCCTCGCTCGGCACCTCGATCGTGAAGCCGTCCGCGTGACCCGCTTCCTTCATGAGTCGGCGCGCCCGCGCGATGTCGTACGGGTAGGCCTTGTCGAGTTTCGCCTCGAACGCGGTGGAGCCCGGGTTGAAGATCTGGGTGGTGGGCGCGGCCTCGCCGCCGAACATGTGGTCGGCGATGGCCTTCCGGTCGAAGACCATGTTCATCGCGCGGCGCACCCGTACGTCGCCGAGTGCGGGGATCTTCTTGCCGGCCCGGTCGTTGATGTACATGCCGGTCCAAGTGCCGGGATTCGACAGGACGTGGAGGCCGGTGTTGCGTGCCTCGGCCGCCTGGTCCTGGTCGATGACGGCGCCGTCGATCTCACCGGACATGAGCGCGTTGAGCCGAGCGGTGGAGTCCGACATGGTGACGAACTCGACGGTGTCATACGCGTAGGCGTCGGCGTTCCAGTAGTCGTCGCGCTTGACGAACCGGTAGACGGACCCCGAGGTCGATCCGCCCGGGTCGAGCTTGTACGGCCCTGAGCTGACGGGAACCGAGGCGACGGAGCCGCTGGATATCTGCTTCGGCTCCGCGATGGCGCCGGGCGCCAGGCACATGAACGTGGGCAACTGGCCGGTGGGGCGCGGTGCCTTGAGTACGACGGTGTGGGCGTCCGGCGTCTTGACGGTGACCTCGGCGACGCGGCCGGCGTCGGAACCGCCGCCCTTCTTCATGTGCTCGATGGTCGCCTTCGCGGCGGCGGCGTTCACCGGTGTGCCGTCCGAGAAGGTCATCCCCTTGCGGAGCTTCATGGTGAGGGTCTTCGCGTCCTTGCTGAGCTTGTAGCTCTGGGCCGCGTTGGGGACAACGTTGCCATCGGCGTCGCAGCGCAGCAGCGTGTCGAAGGTCGCCTGCCATCGCCATCGCTGGTCGCCGCCGCTCTGCTGCAGGGCGGGGTCGAACGACTGCGGCTCTCCCGACACACCAAGGGTCAGTGTCCGTTGGCCCTTGACCGCGGAGCCTCCCGCAGGGTGCCCGGTCGCGCACCCGGACAGCGCGGTACACGCGACAACCGCCGCGACGGCCAACCTGGAACCTGCTCCACGAAGCGTTCCGAACCACTTCGTCTTCATCGCCGCTCCCTTCTCGCCTTTGAGAAACCGATCTCGCCTTTGAGAAACCGACCTGAGGTGAGGGAGCCTCGCCCTCTGGATGGAACGTTCGGACCGACACCTCAGCGGGCGGGCAGCGGATTCCCCACCGGCACCCAGTCCCCGGCCACGTGGTGCGTGCCCGGCCCGACGCTGCGGGCCGGCTCGTCCAGCGGCAGGTCGAGGTGGGCCGTGACTCCGGGCGGCACGTCGAGCTCCAGCTCGAACCGCTCGCCTGCCAGCCGCCACGCGACACCGACCGGGCCGTACGGGCTGTCGAGCCGGGCCGACGCACTGTCCAACTGGCCGGTCACCAAAGGCCGCACCGTGACCTCGCGGTAGCCGGGCGCGGCCGGGGCGAGTCCCGCCACGCTCCGGTGCAGCCAGTCGGCGACCGCCCCGTACGCGTAGTGGTTGAACGACGTCATCTCGCCGGGGTTGACCGACCCGTCCGGCAGCATCGAGTCCCAGCGCTCCCAGATCGTCGTGGCGCCCATGCCGACCGGGTACAGCCACGACGGGTTGGTACGGGTCAGGAGCATCGCGTGCGCCAGCTCGGGGTGCCCGGCCTCGCACAGGGCGTCCAGGATCACCGGCGTGCCCAGGAATCCGGTACTGACGTGAAAGTCGGCCTCACGGACCAGCGTCGCCAGCCGGTCCCCCGCACCACGCCGCTGCGCGTCCGTGTCGAGCAGGCCCCAGACCAGCACCAGCGCGTACACCGTCTGGCAGTCGCTGCGCACCGTGCCGTCCGGTCCGACGTACTCCTTGCGGAAGGCCTGCGCGACGTCGGCCGACAGCTGTGCGTACCGCCGGGCGTCGGCGTCGCGCCCGAGGATCTCGGCGGTGCGGGCCATGAGATGGGCGCTGCGGGCCAGGTACGCGGTGGCGACGACGGCGGGGTCCGCCTTCGCGGCCGCCGCGTCGTGCGGTGGCGCGTCCGGGTCCAGCCAGTCGCCGAACTGGAATCCCGTGTCCCACAGAAGGGACTCGCCCGCCAGGGCGTGGGCCTTGTCGACCCATGCCTTCATGGAGTCGTACTGCCTCTCGAGGACGCCGACGTCGCCGTAGCGTTCGTACAGCGTCCACGGCACGTGGACCGCCGCGTCCGCCCAGCCGGCCGGCGGCGAGTGCGGCGCGTCACCGGGCCGGGGGCCGCCGATGTGCTCGCGCACGACGTCCGGCACCACGAACGGGACGCCGCCGTCGGGTCGTTGCTCCGCCGCGAGGTCCCGCAGCCACGAGCCGAGGAACCCGCCCACGTCGAAGAGGAAGCCGGCGGTGGGGGCGAACACCTGGATGTCGCCGGTCCAGCCGAGCCGCTCGTCGCGCTGCGGGCAGTCGGTCGGTACGTCGACGAAGTTGCCGCGCATGCCCCGGATCACGTTCTCGTGCAGTCGGTTCACGTCCGGCTCGGAGCACTCGAACCATCCGGTACGGCGCAGGTCGGAGCTGACCACCACGGCCTCGGCGTCCTCGGGGCGCACCTCGGCGCCGGTGACCTCCGCGTATCGGAAGCCGTGGAACGTGTACCGCGGTTCGAGCACCTGCTGACCGCCGGCGAGGACGTAGGTGTCGGTCGCCTTGGCCTCGCGCAGCGGGCGTACGCCGAGCTCTCCGCCTTCGAGTACTTCCGCGTGCCGCACGGTGACGGTGCCGCCGCGCTCCCCCGTGACACGCAGACGTACCCAGCCGACCACGTTCTCTCCGAAGTCGATGATCTGCGCTCCGGTCGGCGAGGTGAGCAGTTCGCACGCCGGCACCGTCGCGACTTCGCGCACCGGCGGGCCCATCGGCGCGACGAGCCGGCCGAGGTCGACGTCGAGGACATCGACCGGGCCGGTCGCCACGGCTTCGGGCGCGAGCGGCACCCGCAGGTCGGTGCTCTGGCCGTCGTAGAGGTCGTCGGCGAGCACCCCGGTCTCCCCGGCGCACCAGGTGCCGTCGGTGAGGACGGTCTGCCGGCGGCCGTCCGCGTAGGTGATCTCGAGTTGGGCCAGGAGCCCGAGACGGTCACCGTAGGAGTCGCGTTGCAGCGTCCACGTGAGCTGTCCGCGGTACCAGCCGTTGCCGAGGCCGACCGCGATCCGGTTCCCGCCCGGGGCCCGCAGGTGCTCGGTGACGTCGAAGGTCTGGTAGCGCAGGCGGGTGTCGTACGCCGTCCAGCCCGGGTCGAGTTGGTGGTCGCCCACCCGGCGGTCGCCGATCCACGCGTCGTAGACGCCGTGTGCCGTGATGTACAGCCGCGCGTCGGCGACCGCCCCGTCCAGCTCGAGGTCGCGGGCGAGCACGACCGTGCCACCGTCGAGACCGCCGATGTCCCGTGGGCCGATGAACCGCGCCTCGATGTCCTCGGGTGTCAGCAGCCCGGCCTCGATCACGAGGGGGTCGCTCCACGCCGACCATGTGCCGTCCGCCTCGGCCCGGACCTGGACCTCGACGCGCTCCCTCGATCGCAACTCCCGGAACGGCCAGGCGACAAGCACCTGTTCGGGCCCGGCTCCACCCGCCACCTCGGTGCCGCCGTCGGCGGTCCGGAGCCGCACTTCGTACGCGCTCTGTTCCGCGTCCCCACCGCTACGGGTCCAGGAGAGCCGCGGGCGGGCCGTGCCGATCCCGAGGTCGGGTGCGCCGTACTCGGCCACCAGTCGTTCGATGCGCATCGTCATGCCTCCTCGCGGGACCAGCCCGCGGTCGGGAAAGTGTGGTGTCTTTCAGGGCAACGGAGATGTGTCCGGGGAACGGTCGTCACACCTGCCGGAACGGCACACCCATGAGGTGGGCGGCGGCCTCGTACTCGGCGGCGCGATGGCCGGTGGACAGCGCCCAGTGATGCCCGATGCCGGTGTCGCTCCAGGCGTCCACCCACTCGCCGGGGTCCCGTCCGAAGTCCACACGGCTGGTGGTATTGCCGATCGCCAGGAGGGGTCCGGGGACGGTCTTCCCTTCGGACGCGACGAACACCAGCGTTCCGTCCCGGTCCTGGCCGATACCGAAAGCGGTCACGGGACCGTGTTCGACGTCGAACTCGACGCTGACGCCCCAGCCTCGTTTGCCGTGGTAGACGCCGAGTCCTCGGAGCATGGGCTCCTGCGCGCTGACGGCCAGGTGTGCCGGTCCGTCGTGCCCCATCTCGACGACGCCGTCTGTGAAATTGAGAGCCTGGATCTCCGTGAACGACCCTCCGGCGCCGAGACTGTCGCTCACCAACTGCGCGGCGGATGTGCGCAGTTCGTACTCGCCGGCCGCCGGGATGCCGCGCGCGGTCAGCAGTGAGGCCCCCAGGATCATTCCTGCGCCGAGCCGTTCGTGCTGCTCGCCGTCGAGCCCACGGTGGTAGTAGGCGAGAGTGGTCACCCCGAAGTCCTCGACCAGCCGGTCGAGGCCGACAGAGACCCGGGCGGCCCACTCGAAGTCCTCGTCGGCCACGGAGTCGTCCACGGAGAAGATCTCCCTGGCCAGGTTCATCCGCTCCTTGGCCTGTCCGTCGCCGACGTCGGCGACCCGGACCCGGAGATCGTCGAATTCCAGGACTTCGACGTGGGAGCCGAACTGGGCCGACAGCAGCGTCATGTCCGTGGAGACATCGAGCATCCCGGGGTAGAGATGCCCCATCAAACCGTGCCGCGCGTGCCGGAGCGCCGCCCTGACCTTCGACGCGGCGACCCAACGCTCAATGCGCCGCCAGGCGTTGGGATCGCGCAACCACCCTGATACCGAGCGGAACGGTATGCCCGCGCGACGGAAGACATTCCCGACCTCGGGCACCGGACACTGCCCGCAATACGCCAGCCAACTGCCCGTATCGAAGGACGCGTGATCCATCTTCTCCGTCGGTTGCAGATCGATCACCAGCACCGGAGTACCCGAACGCTGCGCGATCGGAAGCACCATGGACGACGTCAGGTACGTGGCGAGGAACACGACGATGAGATCGCAGTCGGCCATGCGCAGCTTCTCGGCGGCGACTTCGGACTCGCGGGCGTCCGACACGAAGCCGACATCGGTGACTTCGGCGTCCAGGGCCTGGAACCGCTCGGTCACGTATCGGGCGGATTCCTTCAACTGGGGCAGCAGCTGCGGGAATTGCGGCCAGTAGGCCCCCAGCCCGCCTGCCACCAGACCGATACGCGTCTTCCTGCGCGACACCGGGGGCAGAAGCCGTCGCAACGCGCCCATCTCGTTCGCGGTCTCCACGTCCGGCTTGTCGGCGATCTGGTTCGAGGTCATGAAGGTTGGATCCCTCTTTCTTCGAAGTCAGGAGATACCAGGGCGAAGAGGCTGCACAGCTGCACGGATGAAGGTGCGTCGCGCGAGGAAAGCGGTGCCTGCCGGGATGTGAACCGCACAGCCCGGTCGAGGGCTCGGTGCGAACGACCGTAGGACGCTTGGAACGTTCAAACAAGACGCGTGCAGCAACTTCTTCGGCGAGGTGATCGGCCATGAACAAACGTCACTATTCACCACGATCCACCAAAGGTTGAGGCGGACATGGAGGTTGACGGCGGGTGCGAGATGCCGCGTCTAAAACGTTTTTAGAAGGCTTGCACCCGGCCCGGACGGGCATGCCCTGCGATGTCGGAGCACCTTCGTGTGCCGGGCCCGGTGGTCCTGTGCGCTTCGGATGCGGCCATGTAAAGTTTTTTCGTTAAGGTCGGGAGCCGAAATCATCGTGCCCGTGCGGCACAGGCGCTGCCCCATCTGGTGAGACCCGGGCGATCGGAGGACAAGGGGCGTGATGTCCAGCAAGCCGCCCGCTCGTATCCAGGATGTCGCGGAGGCAGCCGGAGTCTCCACGTCCACGGTTTCCAACGTCCTCAACCGTCCCGAGCGCGTCAGCGCCGACACCGCCGCCCGGGTACGCACCGTGGTCGCCGCCCTCGACTATGTGCCGCACCCGGGGGCGGCCAGCCTGCGCAGCGGTCGTGCCTCGTCGGTGGGGCTGGTCCTGCCCGATATCGCGAACTCCTTCTATGCGCGCATCGCAAGGGGGGCCACCGACGCGGCATACAGGCACGGTCTCTCCCTTGTCCTGTGCGACAGCGGCGACCACCCCGACCGCGAGCGCAGCTACTTCACCATGCTTGCCGAGCAACGCGCGGTCGGCGTCGTCGTCGCGCCGCTCGGCGCCGACCCGGACCGGCTCACCAGGCTGCGTCAGCGCGGCATTCCCCTGGTGCTGACCGACCGGACGATGCCGGCACAGGACGGCTGCTCGGTCGCCGTCGACGACGTCAGCGGTGGCTGCCTGGCGGTGGACCACCTGCTCAACGACGGAGCGCGTCACATCCTCGTCGTCAACGGCAGCCGGACGATCCGGCAGTGCGCCGACCGCTACCAGGGAGCCCGTAAGGCGATCCGCAGCTCTCCGGACGCCCGACTCGAGCAGGTCGTCGCCGAGACGATGACGATCGAGGCGGGAGCCGCCATCGCCCGAGGCCTGAACTCCGTACCGGATGCGGTGTTCTGCACGAACGACTTCCTCGCGGTGGGCGTGTGCCAGGGACTGTCCGCGCGCGGCCTGAGCATCCCGGACGACATCCGCGTGATCGGCTACGGCGACCTCGACGTCGCGACGTTGGCGGCCGTGCCGCTGACCACCATCCACCAGCCGGTCGAAGACCTGGGCCGCGCAGCCATAGATCTCCTCATCGACGAGATCGAAGCGAGCGACGAGCATGTGCACGAGACCCGGGTTTTCCCGCCCCGGCTCGTGGTGCGTGGCTCTACCTGCGGATGACCGGACCGCCTCTTCTCCGAAGTTCCTGTGGTGTTCGGTAACCAGGGTTCCCGCACAGCGGTGATGCTGCGGCAGCAGCCCCGGTCGCCTGGCTGAACGCCGAGCTGATGAAGAACGTCGCTGAGATCGGGCAGCTGCGGCTCATTCGTGCAGCCTCCAAGCCGTGAAGACCGCAGGGCTGTCGTCAGACGCCGATGCGCAGGATCACCTTGCCGGTGAGTCCGGGCCGGTCGAGCAGTTGCCCAGCGCGTTCCGCCTCGCTGAGGTCGAGGACCGAGTCGACGAGAGGACGCACGTCGTGGGTGCGCAGCAGACCGGGCAGGGCTTCGCGCACTCGGGCGGTGAGGGCGTGCAGTTCGTCGGCCTCGCGGCCGCGGAAGGTGGTGCCGATCAGCTGTATCCGGCGGGCAGCGAGCGTTTCGAGGTCAAGACGGACATGTGCCCCGGCGAGCCGCCCGATCTGCACGATCCTGGCGCGAGGAGCGGCGGCGCCGAGGAGACCTGCAAGGACAGGGCCGCCCAGGTGGTCGAGGCAGACGTCAAAGGCGTCGGGGCCCAGCGCCGTCGCGATGTCCTCGCAAGCCGTGTCGATGACCCGGGTGGCGCCCAACTCGCGCAGCAGGCCCGCCTTGGCCCGGGAGCGGGTGGTAGCGATGACCGTGCCGGCGCCGAGGGCCCGGGCGAGCTGCACACCGATGTGACCGACGCCGCCGGCGCCACCGGTGATCAGGACACGGTCGCCGGGCCGGAACCGGGCCGCCCCGGTCAGGGCGTCGTACTCGGTGAGCAGTGCGCTGGGCAGGCCGGCGGCGGCAACGAGGTCCTGGAGGTCGGGCACGGGCAGCAGGAGCCGGTGGTCCACGGCGACCAACTCGGCGCAGGCGCCGCCCGTCTGCGCCATGACGCAGTCACCGGGCACGATGCCGGTGACCCGGTCACCGACCGTCCGCACGCGACCGGCCATCTCGAAAACGACACGGTCCGGCCCCACGTTCCAGTCGGCACTGGACGGGACATAAGCACCCTCGCGCATCAGCAGGTCGGCACGGTTCAGCCCTGCGGTGGCGACCTCCACCAGCACCTGGTCCGGGGCGACGGCGGGCGGCGCGATCTCGGTCACGGTCCACGCGGGTGGTGTGCCGGTGGTCAGGAGTGCACGCATGAGGCGATTGTCGCCGACCAGCCACTGTCAGGGGCACGGATGTGGGCGGCGATGGCTGCCGGCTGTTCGGACGGAGCGTCATGACCGGCCTGCACATGGACCAGACGGCTTCCTCGGACTCCGTCGGCAGTGATGTCCCGTACCTCCTGAGCCACCACCGTGTGGTCATTGGGCGTGCCGCGGCTGCGATGCGGGGCTCAGCATCCGGTGCGGCAGGTAGGCGAGGAGACCTCCGAGGATGCCGCCGAGCGTGTTGAACAGTACGTCGTCGATGTCGACGGTGCGGCCGGCGTTCATCGCGTACTGCGCCGCCTCGATGAGAAGGCTCAGGGCCAGACAGGTCAAGGCCGCACGGCCCAGGCGTGGTTGACGGCTCGCGAGGACGAGGAGGAGGCCGAGGGGGACGAACATCAATGCGTTCGCCAACTGCAGCCGCACGATCATGCCACGTTCCGTGTCACTCATTCCGAGCGTGCTCATGTGGTCGCCCCACAGCCCCTCGCCCGGCAGCCAGATGACGTAGCGCTGCCCGCCACTGCCCAGCGACTGGTCGGGGATCAGGGTCGCCGCCAGCACCACCAGGAGACAGAGCACCAGGAGAGCACGGGAGAGCACCGGGACGACATCCCGGGCACGGGCTTGCAGCGCCACCGCCGCCCAGGGCAGGACGGCGCACAGTAGCAGGAACCCCGCGACGGTCAGCGGGGTCAGGTGGAGGACGATCTCCCACACGGCGGAGGTTCCTTGGGTCGATGCCGGGAGCTCAGGGGCAGCGCCACTTGGTGACGTACATCTTGTGGCGGTACTCCATCACACCGCGAATGCAGTTACCCGCTGGGAGTGAGTCGGGGCCGTCGCTGCCTGCGTCTCTACAGGCCGTCGCCCGGTCGCTCAGAGGAGGGCGCCGCCGGAGACCTCGATCCGCTGGGCGGTGACCCAGCGCAGGCCCTCGGAGGCCAGCGTGGCGATGGCGTCGCCGATCTCCTCAGGTTCGCCGACGCGGCCGAGCGCGGTCTGTCCGGCCAGAACCTGTCGCATCTCGGCGTCGTCCCGCATCGCTCCACCGTATGGCCAGCAGAAGGAACGGGTACTGCAGACCGAAGGAGTGGTCGCGAGCTCGCAGGTGGGTCACGATGTCGGCGCCGAAGAAGAGAACGAGGCCGGCCGCCGCGGCCACCGGGCACCTGTGGCCGGGACCAACACCTGACGAACAACAGTCGACCGCTCGGCACCGGATGTGCCGAGCACGTCGCCTGCCCGATCAGAAGACGGCGATCGGATTGACGACGAGTCCGGTGGTGCCGGTGATGCGCGGCGGTGCCAGGACCAGCGCGAAACTCCAGCGGTTCGACGCCTCGCAGCGCTGGGCGAGAGCCTCGAGATCGGCGGCGTCGACCGGTGGAAGGCCGAGTCGTGCGAGCGCGATCTGGTGCATGGGCATGGGGAACTGCGCGGGGCGGGCGTCGCTGATGTCCCCGATGTCGCGAGTACGAGAACCGCGTCAGCGCGCTCACGCCGATCGGACCGTGACCGTTCTCGGCGCCAACGGCTGTACCGATGTTCCCCGAGGCCGGAGCCGGCGCGGAAGCAAGCCGCGCAGCTCATCGGCGAGCTTCAGTCCAACTGACCGCAGCCTGCCAGTAGATGGAGGTGGCGGACGAACAGCAAGATGTCAGGCTGCGCCCAGTCACCCGCGGCGAACGCTCCGGGGACGAACACCTCCACGGTGTCCGTGGGGACGCGCCCCTCGACCGCCCCTCGACCGCTCATCGATCGCTCATCGCCCGGCCTCAAATGACCATCCCCCGGCGGGCGTTGTACGGACGGCCGCCGACGTTACGCCTGCGCATCGACGGTGACATTCTTCGAACATGCACACCGATCGGACGGCTGGGTCGTCGGGCGGTCATGCGGCTGTGGGAGGCTCGGCCTTGGCCGGGTGCGGATCCGGCACGATTCCGAGCAAGGTTCGACAGTGACTGGAGCCACCCCTGTGAGCAGCGTTCACCCCCCACTCCGCTTGATCGTGACAGGCGGCGGAACCGGCGGGCATACGTACCCGGCCCTGACTGCTGTGCGCACCCTTCAGGCTCGCCTGGCTGCCGCGGGCCGCGGCCTGGAAGTCCTCTGGGTGGGCAAGGAGGACAGCCTGGAGGCACGTGTGGCGGCCGGTGAGGGCATCGCGTTCACGTCGGTCGCCGTGGGCAAGATCCGCCGCTCGAAGAACCCGATCAAATTGGCATCGCCGGCGAACGTCGCCGATATGAGCCGGGTTCCGCTCGGCGTGCTGCAGGCCCGCAAGGCGATCAACGCCTTCCGGCCGGACGTGGTGCTGGCGACCGGCGGATACGTGGCCGTGCCCGTGGGTATCGCGGCGACCCGGTTGTGCCGCGTCCCGCTGGTCGTCCACGAGCAGACGGTCCGTCTCGGCCTGGCGAACAAGACGTTGGCCGGCGCCGCAAGCAGGGTTGCCGTGTCCTCGGAGTCCACGCTGCCGCTGCTGCCGGAAGCCGTCCGCAACCGGGCCGTGGTGACCGGCAACCCGGTACGCCCCGAAGTCCTGTCCGGGCAGCCGGACAAGGCCATCGACGTACTGAACCTGACCGGCTTCGACCGCCGCCTGCCCACCGTCTACGTCACCGGCGGGGCGCAGGGCTCACAGCAGATCAACGAGCTGGTGAAGTCCGTGCTCCCCTGGCTGTTGGAGCGGGCCAACGTCATCCACCAGTGCGGCCCCGATCATGTCGAGGGCCTGCGCGAAGCGGCCACCGGACTGCCCGCGCAGCTGGCCGCACGCCACCACCTGACCGCTTACGTAGGCTCCGAGCTGCCAGATGTACTCGCCCTGGCCGACGTCGTCCTCTCCCGCAGCGGAGCCGGAACGATCGCGGAGCTCACCGCACTCGGCAAGGCCGCCGTCCTCGTGCCACTCGCCACCTCGGCCGGGAACGAACAGGCCCACAACGCCCGGCACTTGGAGGACGCTGGTGCTGCGGTCGCGCTGGTGGGCGACGTGACTCCGCAGCGGTTGCAGGAGGCGGTGACCCCGCTGCTGGCCGATGAGACGCAGCGCAGCGAGATGGCCGCACGCGCTCGCGCGCACGGCCGCCCCGATGCCGCCGAGCGGCTCGTCGATGTCGTGCTGTCGGTGGTGGACGGCCAGCACAGGTAAAGGCGGGCCACCGCACGGTCGGGACCGCACTGCCGGTCTTCCAACTCGCTACCGGGAGCTCCCTGGTCGCCTGCACTTTCACCCACACCTACTACAACGCAGGCGTCGGCCCCGATGGCACCGTCCGCTACGACAAGGGGGCGCCGGTCGACACCCTGCTCGGCGGAGGCCGCGAACACTGGTACTCGGTCGAGGAGAAGGGGGCGCTCCACGGCCAGGGAGTACTCTTCGGCCAGGCGCCAGCGGGACTCCCAGTCGATCGGGCCGTGGTCGTGGCCACGTTCGCGAAGCCGGCGCAGGGATTCCTCGCGCGGGGTATCGACGTAGACCACCAGGTCGTACAACTGGGCGAGTTCAGGTCGGGCGGTGTACACACCCTCAACGACGACGATGCCGGAGTGAGAGACGGCGTGGACCTCGTCCAGCGCCAGGGCCCCGGTCCCCCAGTCGTAGCGCCGGTAGCCGGCATCGCGACCGCCGGCGAGCGGCGACAGCACCTCTTCGCGCAGCCGCTGCCAGTCGAAGTAGCGGTGGTAGCCCTGCACAGGATCCAGCCGAGCACGCTCCTCCGCGTCCATCGCGCGGTAGAAATCGTCTCCGTGCACGACCACGGCGCCACGCAACTCGACAAGGGCCGCCGCCAGGGTTGATTTACCGGACCCTCCCATGCCGTCGAGCGCGGCCAAGGCAAACCCCTCGCGGCTTCGGGCATCGATCGCAGCGGCAACCTGCTCCGCGCCAGTCGAGATCGTTGTCATGACGGCATTCTGTGCGACGCAGCCGCTCCGAGAAAGGCAGGACAGGCCCCCGGCCTATACGTCGGCGAGTGTGACTTAGCACTTCAGTTGGCCACACCGCCCGACCCGCGATAGCGCTAGTTGTCCTGCCGCACTGAGCCTGTCGGATTCCCACTGCTTCTCGTTCGTGCTGTCGGATTCTCGTTCCATAGCGCGCCGAGTAAAGGCGTATACCCCGTAGGTGGGGTTTGGTCCCATCTTCCTCGTCCGGTTCTCGCTGTATCTGTACGGCCGTTTTCGGCAGGTACGCAAAGCCGGGGGGGCGCGACGGATCCGGGTCTGGTCGATGTCGAATGGGCTGACGATGGGGGCCGCGGGCTGCGGAAGTCCTCGTCGGAGGTGGTGTCCCGGGTTGTCGGGGCGGTGCCCACAGTGATGTCACGTGGGCACCGCTCCACCTTGCTCACTTGACAACCAGGACCACATATCAGGGCCGGCCTCTCGGGCGCTGCTCAGGCGTCGGCCCCAGCCGCAGTGCGGTTCAGTAGTCCCAGACGGCCGGTACGAAACGGAAGGCGCTGCCGTCGACCGCCACGTGGCAGGCAGCCGGGAACGGCAGGTGCGCGGCCAGCAGTTGCCCGCCGTTCGCCGCCAGCTCTGTCAGGAGACGGAACCGGACGCGGGCCGCTTCCTCGGGGTCGTGGTCGAAGCCGTTGTGCCAGTCGGGCTTGTCGAACCCGGTCTGGAACACGGCGTCGCCGGCGAACGTCAGCCGATCGCCGCCGGACTCCAGGCGGATGATGCTGTGGCCGGGGGTGTGCCCGCCCGTGCGCTGCATCACCACTCCTGGCGCCACCTCGTACTCCGTCTCGAACGGGCGCAACTGGCTGCGGTACACGTCCAGGAACTGCGAGGCGGTCTTTCGCAGCACGTCCGGCACCGGCCCCGGCATGACGGTGTGGGAGAAGTCGGGCGCGTCCCAGAACTCGGCCTCAGCCGCCGCCAGGTGGACTTGCAGGTCCTGGCGCAGCCGGCCCCTCAGCCCCTCCACGAGCAGCCCGCCGATGTGGTCCATGTGCAGGTGGGTGAGCACCACGTCGGTCACGGACGCGGGATCGATCCCGGCGGCGTCCAGTCGCATGGCCAGCCGTCCGGCTCGCGGGAAACCCGGGAACTCCGTCCCCAGCCCGGAATCGACGAGGATGGTCCGGTCGCCGCTGCGCACCACGGCGACGTTCAGCGGCCAGTTGCACACCTCCAGCGGCAGGAACATGTCACCGAGCCAGGCCGCCAGGTCGTCCTTGGCGGCGTTGTGGGCGAGTGTCGTGGTGGTGATCGGCAGCACGCCGTCGCTGATCACCATCACGTCGATGTCACCGACCTTCAGCGCGTAGCGCGAGGGAACCAGGTCGTCATGCCCCGGTGCATGGGAGTGTGCGAGGTTCACTTGGCTCATGGTGTTCTCCTATTGAAGCGCGTGGACCGACGACATCGACGGCGCCATGGGCACACCGTCCAGTCATCCCCTAAGACCGGACGGCAGCTTGGTTTGTGACAGCCGTCCTTGCTCCCTCGTCCCGCCATACCTCACCCGATCATTTCTGCCGGAGGTTCTGCCTCTATCGAGATCGCGACTTCCGCGAAAGCCAGGTCATTTGAGAACCCCGGGCCTCCGTCCTCTCAAGCAACCTGACATCCCAGCGGGTCAACGGCCCGCAATCTGACAGCACTTCGACAGGGCACCAGGGTCCTTCTGACGGATCAGGCTGGATGCGGGAGGCCGCACCATTCAGCTCCGCGAGCGGGGTAATGGGGGCCTCCTCTGCTCGAGCGAAGCCGAGAGCTTGGGGAAGTTGGCAACCGACGACAACGCCGCAGATGCACGTGCCAGGGCCCGCGACTCCGGCAAGATCCATCAGAAGGGCCCCAGTCGCCCAGACCCCTGGCCCAGAACCTGCTCGGCCCGCGGACGACCTTGGCGATGGCGCTGTCGACCTCGGTGCCATCTCCGCTGCCGATCGCGGCCCAGAGGGGTCCGAAGCCGGTGCCGTTACGGCGGTAGACGACGATGTGAGCCTCTGCGTCGTCGGGTAGCGGCCAGGCCGGGAGCGTGGCCAGGCTCAGGCTCGTGAGGTAGTCGAGCGGGAGCATCCCGGACCGCTCTGCGAGTGCGGTGCGAACCTCGCCCGCAGTAGAGCGCGTTCGCCCCCAGACAGGTCAGTCGCAGCAGCACCGTCGATCATCCCGCCGCGTGGTCGACAGCCGCGCGAGAGCGCCGACTCCAGTGGCCGCGGCCGTCATCCACCAAACCCCGGCACACCCGCTCCCGCCAGGGCGGACGAGATATTCGGCAGGGGCGGGGCTGCTGCGGGTCGGCGTTCAGGACGCCGCGCACGCCGGCCTGTTCGAACAGCAGGGCCGTCATGCCTGGGTTCATCAGGACACATGGCGTCTTGCCCGGGAGCTGGTGTCCGATGCCGACGGGACCGTTGGCCAGTGGTGGCGTCAGCCGCGGGCGGGTGGCGCTTCCAGCAAGCCGACGATGTGGTGTTGGAGGATGGCCAGCGCCGCAGCCGAGGTGTGATGGCCCGCCACGACGTGGACCGTGAGGCCGTCGGCCAGGGCGAGGAGCGTTCGCGCCTCAAGGTCCGGGTCGAGGTGCTGACGGACTTCCTGGGTGTCCTGGCCGTAGCGGATGAGCCACACGACGAGGTCGTGGAGTTTGGCGTAGGTCTCGTGGAGCACCGCGCTCAGTTTCTCGCTGGCTGGGGCCTGGGCGACGAAGGCCAGCCAGACGTGCGCGAGGGTCGTCGATTCCTCATCCAGCAGGGCGAGTTCGGCCACGGTGTGGGAGAGCAGGGTCGAAGCGGCCTCGGGCGTGGAGGTGGCGCCGATGCGCTGGTTGGCGCGTGCGCTGACATGTTCGGTGATGTGTTCCAGGGCGAACAGCAGCATGTCCTGCTTGGTGCGGAAGCAGCGCTGGACAGCACCCATGGACACCTGGGCCTGGGCGGCGACGTCGCGAAGGCTGACGGCCTCCATTCCGGAGGATGCGATCAAGGCGCAGACCGCCTCGGCGATGCGTCGGCGCCGGTCCTCGTAGTCGACCTGCTTGGGCACGGTCCACCCCTTCCTCGTTGCGATGCACTTGCATCATATCCGGCCGCACTGCACGATGTGATGCGAACGCATCACATCGATGCGTCGACGTCAGAAGGGGGAGCTCGTCATGACAAAGCAGCCCAAGAGGCCGAACAGCAGCTCAAGCAAGGGCCTGCTGTGGCTGTTCGGTGCCATCCTCGTCGTCCAGGGCTTCGGTTCCGCCATCACGGAGGCCGGATGGGACACGACCTTTGGTGTCTCCGCCCTCCTGCGGGCGGCCCATCTGCCCGAGTGGACAACACTCCTGGTCGGCCTCGCGGGCGTGGCCCTGCTGGGCATGGCGGCGCGCGCCCACTACGCCAGGAGGCGAGCGACTGCCCGCACGTGAGCGGGCCCGAGCCGCGAATCTGCCGCCGAAGCCGACAGGCCAGTTGCGGCGCCGCGTTGACACTCCTCGGTCATCGGACTTCATCCGATGACGGGCCGGCCTGCCCAGGAGCCCGGAATGCCTGACTGCTCCGGATCAACTGGGCGCGATCCCAACGGAGTTCAGAGTTCGTTGCAAGTAGCCGGCGGCTCTCCCCCACCAAGGCCTGGGCCGTCCGCCTCGATGCCCGGCACCACCCGCACCATGACCTGCTGGCGGGAGCCCTCGGGCACGAGGGCGGCGAGTCGCGTGATCTCGGAAGCGCTGTCCACGACGATGCGGCCGACCCCGAGCTGTAGCGCCATGGCGAGGTCCTCGGGCTCTTGGCGTTGCCGTGCATCACGGTCTTCTCCGGTGGGAAGCCGGTGGTGACCGCGAGTGCCGGCTCGACCGGCATCACGCCGAGCACGGCTCACTGCAGTTCACCGTCGTCGACGTCGCCGGCATCCGGACATCCACCGAGCGGCAGATCAGGGGCGGCCGCCCAGGAATGAGAGCAACAGGCCTGCCGATGGCCTCACTTCACGTCCTGCACAGCGACCTCACGTGAAGTCGGACACCCGGAATATCGTCCGCGCCAGCTCGGCGTCCACCTGTCGGGCCAGCTTGCGCAGCGCTGTCTCGCCGCACAGCAGCAGGCCCTGTTCCACCGAGACCCGGGCCGCGTCGTCGACCAGGCGCCACAGCGGCGGATTGGCGGTCAGTACCTGCGGGTCGATCTCGACACGGCCACCGAACTCGTCGCGCAACACCAGGCGTCTGGCCACTCCGTCCAGGCAGCGCACCGACACCAGGCGGTCGGTGCGCACCGAGTGCTCCCTCAGCAGTCCGCGCGAGACGAGTCGATCGGTGGTGGCGCTGACCCGCGGCGGCATCAGCACGGTACCGAGCAGCGTTCCGATGCACAGCCACAACAGACCGCGCCACAGGTCGAGTTGACCGGAGAAGGTGTCGATGAGGAGCGGCAGGCCGAACAGGGTGAGTGCGTATCCGAACGCACCGCGGGCCTCGCCCGCCCAGTGCACGTCGGCGGCCCGGGAGACGGGCTCGGAATGCGTCGGGTGAGTACCTGCGTCGTCGCGGTCGGCCCGGGTCCTGTGTCGCATGCCGCTGACGGTAGGTCGCCTTCGCCCGCCGTGCCTCGCATCTTGACGCGCCCGAGACGGAACTCAGAACACACCTTTGACGCCGAGACACACCTTTGACGCCGAGCCATCCATCGGGACGAACCCCATCAAGGTCGCGTCAGGAAAGCCCTGCGATGCGCGAAGAACGCGGAAGGAGCGGTCGGTCTCGGCCGGATCCGGACAGAACCTGAGCGGGCCTCGAAAGGCGCGGCGCGACACGCGGCCCCACTGCGGCCGCCCGCCCCCGCCCGCGCCGAGCACAGTCCGAAGGAGACCCTCATGTCCGCTTCCCAGATCGCCGAGTACGGCGCGGCCCCGTCCGAGGAGGAACCGCCGGACGCGCGCGACGCCGCCGGCGAAAAGCACCGGCTCACCGCGGTGACCGGCCTCGCCGCGCTCTCGCTCGACGCCATGGCCTCGGTCGCGTACGGCCCGGAAGCGATCGTCCTGGTCCTGGCCGCCGCCGGCGCCCACGGCCTGGGCTTCACCCTGCCGGTCACTCTCGCGATCGCCGCGCTCCTTGCCGTACTGGTCGCCTCCTACCGGCAGGTCATCGCCGCGTTCCCGGATGGTGGCGGTTCCTACGCCGTGGCGAAGAAGCACCTCGGGGCACGGACGAGCCTCGTCGCCGCCGCGTCCCTCGTCCTTGACTACGTGCTGAATGTCGCCGTCGCGGTCACCGCCGGGGTGGCCGCCCTGACCTCCGCGTTCCCGGAGCTGTACGGCGACCGGCTCGCGATCTGCCTGGCCGTGCTCGTCCTGATCACCGCGGTGAACCTGCGCGGCATCGTCGACTCGGCCCGCGCGTTCATCGTGCCGACAGCCGTGTTCGTCGTGTCGATCCTCGTCCTGATAGCGGTGGGACTCTTCCGTTCCGCACCCGTCTCCACGGCGGCCGCCACCGGCCACACCTCGGTCCTCGCCGACAACGCCACCACCGTCGGCGCGCTGCTCCTGCTGAAGGCGTTCGCGTCCGGCTGCTCGGCACTGACCGGCGTCGAGGCCATCGCGAACGCGGTGCCGCAGTTCCGTGCACCGCGCGCCCGCCGGGCGCAGCACGCCGAGGTGGCGCTCGGCGCGGTGCTCGGTGTGATGCTCATCGGGCTGAGCGTGCTCATCTCCCGCTTCCACCTCCAGCCGGTCGAGGGCGTCACGGTCCTCGCGCAGCTCGCGGACGCCTCACTCGGCCACAACTGGGCTTTCTACGTCGTGCAGTTCGCGACGATGATCCTGCTGGCCCTCTCCGCGAACACGTCGTTCGGTGGACTCCCCGTGCTGCTCAAACTGCTGGCCCGCGACAACTACCTGCCGCACGTGTTCGCCCTCAAGGCCGACCGCCAGGTCCACCGGCACGGCGTCCTCACCCTCGCCGGGATCTCCGCCGCCCTGCTGGTCTTCTCCGGTGGTGACACCAACACACTCGTGCCGCTCTTCGCCATCGGTGTCTTCGTCGGCTTCACCATCGCCCAGGTCGGCATGGTCATCCACTGGCACGGGGTGCCCGGGTCGCTCGGAAAGAAGCTCCTCAACGGGCTCGGGGCGCTGCTCACGGGGGTCTCCGCGATCGTCGTCACCGCCACCAAGTTCCACGACGGCGCCTGGCTCATCGTGATCGCGCTGCCCCTGCTCGTCCTCGCGTTCCAGGCCGTGCACCGCGCCTACGACCGCATCGGCGAGCGCCTCGGCCTCGGCCGGATCCCGGAGTGCCCCACGCACGCACGCTCGCTCGTCATCGTGCCGGTCTCCGGCATCTCCCGGCTCACCAGCGAGGCGCTGACCGCCGCGAACTCGCTGGGCGACGAGGTCCGCGCCGTCACCGTCTGCCACACCGACCCGGAGGACCGCGCGCAGACCGAGGCCCTGACCCGCGACTGGGCGCTGTGGAACCCGGGCGTCGACCTGATCCACATCCCCTCCGAGCGACGCACCCTCGGCAAGCCTGTCGCCGCCTACGTACGCGAGGCGGCCGAACCCGGAACGCGCGTCACCGTCCTCATCCCGGAGGCCGAACCGGGGCGTGCCTGGCAGCGGATCCTGCAGAACCAGCGTGGCGCGGTCGTCGCGCACGCGGTGCGCCGTGACACCGATGCCGTCATCTGCCGGCTGCGGTTCCGGCTCTCGTAGATCCCTTGTAAATCACGGCGCGCCCTGGTCCACGTATGAGACGCGTCAAGGGCGTGCACGGCGGCGTATGGGAGCCGTCAACGGGGCTCGAAACCGGCCACTGCCAGGGGTTTCCTCTAATCGTCCGGTCAGTGGTTCCACCGTCCGGGCACTTCCTGTCCCTTCCGAACCTCATCCAGGAGCTCACGATGGCCGACGTGGCCTTCGTCGTCATCACGATCGCGGTCTTCGCGCTGGTGGCACTCGTCGCCAAGGGGGTGACCAAGCTGTGACCGCCGAGAACATCGTCGGCCTCGTCGTGGCCGTCGCCCTGCTGGGCTATCTCGTCCTCGCCCTCATCTACCCGGAGAGGTTCTGAGTACAGATATGAGCCCCGTACTTGCCGGTGTGCTTCAGTTCCTCGCCCTCTGCGTCGCGCTGGCGCTGGCCTACCGTCCCCTCGGCGACTACATGGCCCGGGTCTACTCCTCCGAGAAGCACCTGCGGGTGGAGAAGTGGATCTACAAGGGCATCGGCGCCAACCCGGATGCCGAGATGCGCTGGACCGCCTACCTGCGCGGCGTCCTCGCCTTCTCGGCGGTGAGCGTCCTGTTCCTCTACCTGCTTCAGCGGGTCCAGGGCTCGCTGCCCGGCTCGCTCGGCTTCACGTCGATCGACCCGGACCAGGCCTTCAACACGGCCGCGTCCTTCGTCGCCAACACCAACTGGCAGTCGTACTACGGCGAACAGGCCATGGGCCACGTCGTACAGACCGGCGGCCTCGCGGTACAGAACTTCGTCTCGGCGGCCGTGGGGATCGCCGTGGCGGTCGCGCTCGTGCGCGGCTTCGCCCGCTCCCACACCGGTGAGCTGGGCAACTTCTGGTCCGACCTGGTCCGCGGCACCGTCCGCATCCTGATCCCGATCTCCGTCGTCGGCGCGCTCGCGCTCGTCGCCTGCGGCGCCATCCAGAACTTCTCCGGCATCCACTCGGTCGGCCAGTTCATGGGCGGCTCGCAGCAGTGGAACGGCGGCGCGGTCGCCTCCCAGGAGGTCATCAAGGAGCTGGGCACGAACGGTGGCGGCTACTTCAACGCCAACTCGGCCCACCCCTTCGAGAACCCCAACGGCTTCTCGAACCTCTTCGAGGTCTTCCTGATCCTCGTCATCCCGTTCGCGCTGACCCGCACGTTCGGCAAGATGGTCGGCTCGGTCAAGCAGGGCTACGCGATTCTCGCCACGATGGCGACGATCTGGGTCGGCTTCACCGCGCTGATGATGTGGACCGAGTTCGCCCACCACGGCCCCGCGTTCGACCTGGCGGGCGGCGCGATGGAGGGCAAGGAGACCCGCTTCGGCATCGGCGGCTCGGCGATCTTCTCGGTCGCCACGACGCTCACCTCGACCGGCGCGGTGAACTCCTTCCACTCCTCCAACACCGGTCTCGGCGGCGGCCTCAACCTGCTGGGCATGCAGCTCGGCGAGATCGCGCCCGGCGGCACCGGATCCGGCCTCTACGGCATGCTGATCATGGCGATCATCGCGGTGTTCATCGCCGGCCTGATGGTGGGCCGCACGCCCGAGTACCTCGGCAAGAAGATCGGCACCCGTGAGATCAAGTTCGCGGCCTGCTACATCCTCATCACGCCGGCCCTCGTCCTCGTCTTCACGTCCCTGTCGATGGCCCTGCCGACCCCGCCGAACTCCATGCTGAATCCCGGCGCGCACGGCTTCTCCGAGATCCTGTACGCGTTCACGTCCGGCGCCAACAACAACGGCTCCGCCTTCGCGGGGCTGAGCGCCGACACGAACTGGTTCAACACCATGATCGGTCTGGCGATGCTGCTCGGCCGCTTCCTGCCGATGGTGTTCGTGCTCGCGCTCGCCGGCTCGCTGGCCGAGCAGCGGCCGATCCCGGCCACGGCGGGCACGCTGCGTACCAACAAGCCTTTGTTCACCGGCCTGTTGGTGGGCACGCTCCTGATCATCACCGGTCTGACGTACTTCCCGGCGCTCGCGCTCGGCCCGCTCGCGGAAGGGCTCGCGTCATGACGACCGTACGTACCGAACGTTCCGAGAATCTTGAGGACACGATGTCCACTGCCACACCCACCAGGGCGCCCCACCAGGACGTGCCCACTGGGCACAAGCCCGGCGGCGGCAAGGTCGGCGGGGGCCTGTTCGACCCCAAGCAGCTGCTGAAGTCGCTGCCCGACGCCTGCCGCAAGCTCCACCCGCGGGTCATGGTCAAGTCGCCCGTGATGTTCGTGGTGCTGGTCGGCTCGGTCCTGACGACGGGGTTCTCCTTCAAGGACCCGTCGGACTGGTTCGGCTGGGCGATCAGCGCCTGGCTGTGGCTGACGGTGATCTTCGCGAACCTGGCGGAGGCCGTCGCCGAGGGCCGCGGCAAGGCGCAGGCCGACACACTGCGCAAGGCGAAGACCGACACCGTGGCGCGGCGTCTGGTGGGGGAGCGCGAGGAGCAGGTCGCCGGCACCCAGCTGACGATCGGTGACCTCGTCGTCTGCGAGGCCGGTGACATCATTCCCGGCGACGGTGACGTCGTCGAGGGCGTGGCCTCCGTCGACGAATCCGCCATCACCGGCGAATCCGCCCCCGTCATCCGCGAGTCCGGCGGCGACCGGTGCGCGGTCACCGGCGGTACGAAGGTGCTCTCCGACCGCATCGTCATAAAGATCACGACGAAGCCCGGCGAGACGTTCATCGACCGCATGATCAACCTGGTCGAGGGCGCCGCCCGGCAGAAGACGCCCAACGAGATCGCCCTCAACATCCTGCTCGCGTCCCTCACCATCGTCTTCCTGCTCGCGGTGGCCACACTGCCGCCGTTCGCGAACTACGCGGGCAAACACCTCAGCATGGTCGTCCTGGTGGCCCTGTTGGTGTGTCTGATCCCGACCACCATCGGCGCGCTGCTCTCCGCGATCGGCATCGCGGGCATGGACCGGCTCGTGCAGCGCAACGTACTCGCCATGTCCGGAAGGGCAGTTGAGGCCGCGGGCGACGTGTCCACGCTGCTGCTCGACAAGACCGGCACCATCACCCTCGGCAACCGCCAGGCCGCCGAGTTCGTGCCGGTGCGCGGCACCACGGAGGCCGAGCTCGCCGACGCCGCGCAGCTCTCGTCACTGTCCGACGAGACACCCGAGGGCCGCTCGATCGTGGTCCTCGCCAAGGAGAAGTACGGGCTGCGCGAGCGCCACCAGGGCGAACTGACGGGCGCCGAGTGGATCGAGTTCACCGCCCAGACACGCATGTCGGGTGTGGACGTCGACGGGCGCAAGATCCGCAAGGGGGCGGCCGGTTCGGTCATCACCTGGGTCAAGGAGCAGGGCGGTGAAGTGGCCCCGGACGCGCGCGAGTTGACCGACCGGATCTCCGAGGCGGGCGGCACGCCGCTGCTCGTCGCGGCCGAGGACACCGAGGGTGCCCGCGTCCTCGGTGCCATCCGCCTCAAGGACGTCGTCAAGGACGGCATGCGCGAGCGGTTCACCGAGCTGCGCCGCATGGGCATCAAGACCGTGATGATCACAGGTGACAACCCGCTGACCGCCAAGGCGATCGCCGAGGAGGCAGGCGTCGACGACTTCCTCGCGGAGGCCACGCCCGAGGACAAGATGGCCCTCATCAAGCGGGAGCAGGCGGGCGGCAAGCTCGTCGCGATGACCGGCGACGGCACCAACGACGCGCCCGCCCTCGCGCAGGCGGATGTGGGTGTCGCGATGAACACCGGTACATCGGCCGCGAAGGAGGCCGGCAACATGGTCGACCTCGACTCGAACCCGACCAAGCTCATCGAGATCGTCGAGATCGGCAAGCAACTCCTCATCACCCGGGGCGCGTTGACGACCTTCTCGATCGCCAACGACGTCGCGAAGTACTTCGCGATCATCCCGGCGCTGTTCGCGGCGGTCTACCCCGGCCTCGACAAGCTCAACATCATGGGCCTGTCCAGCCCCGACTCCGCGATCCTCTCCGCGGTCATCTTCAACGCGATCATCATCATCGCGCTGGTCCCCCTCGCCCTCAAGGGCGTCCAGTACCGGCCGGTGAGCGCGGACAGGCTGCTCCGCCGCAACCTCGGGATCTACGGCCTGGGCGGCCTCGTCGCCCCCTTCATCGGCATCAAAATCATCGACCTCCTCATCTCCCTCATCCCCGGGCTGTGACCTTCAGAAAGCGTGTCGATCGTCATGAACAACTCCCTAGGAAACACGGTCCGGTTGCTGTGGGCGGGGCTGCGCGCCCTGATCGTCCTGACCGTGGTGTGCGGCGTGCTCTACCCGCTCGCGGTCACCGGCGTCGCGCAGGTGGCCTTCCACGGCAAGGCCAACGGATCCGAGATCACCTCCGAGGGCAAGGTCGTCGGCTCCTCCCTCATAGGCCAGACCTACCTCACCAAGGACGGCAAGCCGGACCTCGCGTGGTTCCAGCCGCGGCCCTCCAACGGTCTCGGCGAGAACAGCGTCAACACCCAGCACAAGCTGATCCTCTCCGGCGCCACCAACCTCTCCGGTGACAACAAGGAGCTGATCAAGCAGGTCGAGTCCGCCAAGGCCGCCGTCATCAAGGACAACTCCACGACGACGCACAAGGTGAAGGCCTCCGACATCCCGGCCGACGCCGTCGCCTCCTCCGGCTCGGGCCTCGACCCGGCCATCTCCCCCGAATACGCCGACCTCCAGGTCCACCGGATCGCGGAGCGAAACCACCTCTCCGTCGCGCGGGTCCAGAAGCTCGTCGACGCGCACAAGGACGGCCGGGCCCTCGGCTTCATGGGCGAGCCGCGGGTCAACGTCCTCGAACTCAACGTCGCACTGAAGCAGTTGACGTCGAAGAGCTGATGGGGTCAACCGGACACGGCGGGAGTCGGCGGACGGGGCAGCGCCCCCGGACCGCCGACTCCCGCCGCCGTGACAGTTGCATGCACAGGAAGGCACGAGCCGTTGACGCGGATACTGGTGGTCGAGGACGATCCGCAGCTCGTGCGGGCCCTCGTGATCAATTTGCAGGCGCGCAAGTTCGGCGTCGACGCGGCACCCGACGGAGCCACCGCGCTCCGCGTGGCCGCCGCCCGCCGGCCGGACGTGGTCGTCCTCGATCTTGGACTGCCCGACATGGACGGCGTCGACGTCATCAAGGGGCTGCGCGCCTGGACCCGCGTACCGATCATGGTGCTCTCGGCCCGCCGCGCCTCCGAGGAGAAGGTCGCCGCCCTCGACGCGGGCGCCGACGACTACGTCACCAAGCCGTTCAGCATGGACGAGTTGCTGGCCCGGCTGCGGGCCGCGGTGCGCCGCACCGAGACCACGCCCGTAGCCCCCGACACCGTCGTCGTGCAGACGGCCGACTTCACGGTCGACCTCGTCGCGAAGAAGACGAAGCGGGACGGCCACGACGTACGCCTGACGCCCACCGAATGGCATCTGCTGGAGATCCTCGTCTGCAACCCCGGCCGCCTGGTCACCCAGAAACAGCTGCTCCAGGAGGTCTGGGGAGTCTCGCAGAGCAGCAAGACGAACTATCTCCGGGTCTATATGGCCCAGTTGCGGCGCAAGCTCGAAGTGGACCCCTCCCATCCGCGCTATCTGATCACCGAGCCCGGCATGGGCTACCGATTCGAGAATCCAGGGAACTGACAGGCTGATGGCGCGCGGCAAGCTCAGGATCCACCTCGGTTCCGCACCGGGCGTCGGCAAGACGTACGCCATGCTCTCCGAGGCACACCGCCGCGTCGAGCGCGGCACCGACTGCGTGGTGGCCTTCGTCGAGCACCACGACCGGCCGCGGACCGAGGTGACGCTGCACGGCCTCGAACAGGTCGAGCGGCAGCAACTGGGGTACCGCGGAACGCAGTTCACCGAGATGGACGTGGACGCGGTCATCGCCCGCCACCCGGCCGTCGCCATGGTCGACGAGCTGCCGCACATCGATGTCGTCTCCACGGTCAACATCCAGCACCTGGAGTCGTTGGGCGACGTTGTCGAGTCGATCACGGGCCCCGCCCGCCCAGCTGCTCACCCTGGACGACATGCGCGGCAAGGAGATCCCGGTGGACTTCGAGGAGGGAAGCAAGACGGGCGTGTGACCACCGACCCATCGACGTCGGTGATCACGCCGGCGCAGGCGTCACCACGCCCTGCGCCGGCCCTACTCCCAAAACTGTGCGAGCACCCCCGTCTGGTACGGGTCGGGTGACACCGACAGCTCGCCCGCGAACGGCCGGTCCAGGGTCACCGCGAGCAGCAGCGCCAATCCGATCAGCGCCGTGGAGCAGCCCACGAACATCAGTTGGGCCCTGCGGTCACGGATGCCGAGGAGAAGAGTCAGCGGGATCATCACGATCGCGCCGCCGTAAACGAGGATCTTCAGCAGCGTCGGCAGTCCGGACCTCGCGATGGCCAGTCGACTGCGCCGGTCGGCCGACATGGCGTTCACATGCCCGGCAGCCGTCTCGTAGTAAGCCTTCTGGCTCTCGGTCTTCGGCTCGTACGACTGCAGGGCGTGGAACAGGGAGCTCATCGCGTGCTCGGTGGCTGCGCTGTCCGGAACTCCGCGCCGCATCTTCGGCCACTGGTCGTCCACCACCGCGTGCACGTAGAGACCGACCGCGTCCACCACGTGCCGCTCGTCCTTCTCGGGGAAGACCGCCACGTCACGGACGATCGAGGCGGCGTTGGCGGACTCCGAGGCAACGACCTGCTCGGCCACCCCGAGCCCCTCCCACTCCGCGACCACCACGAACGCGAGGAAGATCCCGTAGATCGCCCCGTACATCCCGAGCAGCACACCGACCATCTCGTTCTGCTCACCGTTCACCGACCGAGGGAATCTGCGACGCACATGGACTGCGCCGAGGAGGGCGAACGCGACGAGACCGCCGACGAGGAGAAGGGCCAGACCGAAGGTGTTCAGGTGGTTGAGCAGCCAGAGTTCCATGATCACGAGTGTTGCCGGAATGCCCGCACCAGCCCGGCGACCAGGCCTGACGATCATCCATACGGACCAGCGCCCATCCGCCGCACCTCCGCCCCGCGGATCGCCGTCCCACCTCACGGGAAACCGAACGCGTCCGGCTCCACGCGCCGGGCGCACTCCCCGCCCGGCATGCTCAGGGCGAGCCCGCCATTTCTCACGGTGCCCGATGCCGCTCGGCGCCGTCGTCCCACGCCTCAGGGCTGATCCGCGCGGTCATCCGCTCAGCGATACGCCGCCGCACCGGCAGCGGGGCCCGGTGGACCGGTTCACGGACTGCTGCAGATTCTGCTCGCTGCCGTCCGGCAGCCGCGACGCCATCGCCTGGACCGACTCCGGCGTCCATCCAGCATCAGGCCCCGCACGACGGCCGTGCCCCCCCCCTGGCCGTACCCGCTCCGCCCAGGGCGAACGGGAGGTGTCGGGCTCATCCGTGACTCAGTCGGCGCCGTCGATCGGGGCCTTCGCCACCGGGTCGACCACGTCGAGGACCGGATAGGGACGCGGGTACGGCGCGCCCAGCCCGTACGACTCGGCGAGCCGGTCGGCGAACGCGGCCGCGATGCGCACCTCGCCGTTGGGGTTGGGATGCGTGCCGTCCCAGGTGTGCTCGAGGGCGCGGAACTCGGCCGCCGTCTCGGCGACCGGCACGTCCATCTCGGCTGCCACAGAACGCAGTTGCTCGTTCGTCTCCGCCACGAGCTCCGCGAACCCGGTGTCGTCCAGGGCCTTCTGCGTCTCCAGTACGGTGCCGATCACGATCCGTACGTCAGGGGCCGCGCGCCGGGCATTGGTCAGGAACTCCCGTAGATTCGCGGCGAATTGGGAGGGCGTCACCCCGTACCAGAAGAGATCATTGATGCCGAGGAGTACGAGCAGGTACTCCGGTTCGTGCTCGGCGACCTTCTCCTCGATGACCTCCTTCTCTTGTACGTACGGGCGGCCCCACTGCGCGTCGTGGTCGCGGTCGAAGCCGGGGTCCGCGTACGTCGCGTCGTCGTCGCCGACCTCCTCCGTGCGGATGTTGTCGAGGGTGTCCTTCGGGCCGACCAGGTCGATGCTCAGGCCCGCGTTCTTCAGGTGCTTCCAGAAGAAGTAGCGCCAGGTCCAGTCGCCGCTGCTGCCGTGACTGATCGAATCACCGACGACCATGATGGGGATGTCACCCTCGGGCGGCTTTTTCATGCGTTCCTCCTTATATGGCTGCTGGTGAGGCTTCTGCCAACCCTCGCCCGGTACGTGCATGCGCACCATCCGCGCCGGGACGCCCGCGATCACGCACCGGTCGGGGAAGGTGCCGCGCACGACGGCGCCCGCGGCGACCGTGACGCCCCGGCCGAGACGGGTGCCGGGCAGCACGGTCACGCCCGCGCCGAGCCAGCAGCCGTCGCCGATGACGACCGGGGCGTTCACGGGCGGCTGGATGCCGATGGGCAGGTCCGGGTCGGCGTAACCGTGGTTCTGGTCGGTGATGTAGGCGTACGGGGCGATGTACACGTCGTCGCCGATCTCCACCCGGTGGTGGCCGACGATGTGGCTGCCCCGGCCGACCAGACAGCGCGCGCCGATCCGCACCACGAGCCCCGGGGCCTGCACGGGCTGGAACGGGTAGCCCGCCGACAGGCTCACGTACGGACCCACCAGAGTGGCGTCCCCGATGGCGATGACCTGCTCGCCGAAGACCGCCCCGGGCGGAAAGGCGAGGCATGCACCGTCGCCGAGCCGCGCGAACCGGTGGCGGCCCGGACGCTGCGCCGTCACCCGCCCGTACCGCTCCGCGAAGGCCCACGCGTGGTGCACCAGGGCAGCGCCCAGCCGCGGCATGAGCGACCCCCTCGACCCGGAACGAACTGGCATAGCGCGAGCATCACCGCGCGCGGTATGTCCCACCACCGGACCGGGGCAGCCGGGCGACACGACCGGGCCCCGGCGGGACGGTGACGTCGGCTCCCGGCCAGCCAACAGGCAATGGACGACGCGGAGCCGCCCGCACGCTTCCTGACCTGGCGTGTCCAAGCACTTTCGCGCGGAGCGAGCCGCGCCACGACGGGCCGCCCTGCCACGCAGTCGATCCGGTCCGTGGCCGCGGTGAGCGCGGGGTCGGTGAGCCGGACGTCGTGGACGGGCCGGTTGCCGGTGTTGGTCACGGCGTAACGGACGAGCACCCGGCCCGGCCCCGCCACCCGCACCGTCTCGGCGAGCGCCAGCGCGGCGCCCACCCCGGCGTACCCGGACCGCGCCGACGCCCGCGCCGTGGCCCGCAAATACGCCTGCCGGCCGGTGGCGTCGGCCTTCCCGATCCAGGTGCCGGGCCGTGCCGCCCCGGTCGCCGTGCACCGCACCGAGTGCAGCCCTGTCAGCAGCCGCACCCGGTCCCGGCCGCCGGGGCAGCGGATCCGGGCGCCGGGCAGGGCGGGGTCGCGTACCCGTACGTCGTAGAGGTCGGCGCCGTCCGGGTCGGGCTCCGGGCGCGGAGGCCGCGGCTCGCCTGCGGGCTCCTTGTGGGACAAGCTTTCGTGAACGACTGTCCGTGACCGACGTGTCGCCCGGCCCTCGGGCCGCGATCGGCGGATGAGAGGACTTCAGCGACGTGGCGCGTGACAACAGGGACACCGCACTTCGTTTCGCGCTGCTGGACGCGGACGGCGACGGGGTTGTCACCTGGCACGACTTCGAACACCGGCTGCTCACCCTCGCGCAAGCCGATCCGGGCATCGGCAGCGCGGGGCTCTTCCGGGTGCGCACCGGTTTCCGCGCACTGTGGCGGTCCATGCAGGCCGCCATGGACACCGACGACGACAACCAGATCACCTTCGCCGAGTACGAGGCGTACGAGCACTCATCGGCCGGGCAGACCGGCGTACAACCGGGCGGGGGTGCGGAGCCCGCCACGGCGGCGGACGCACACGGAGCGCCCGCGGTCCCCGCCCACCCCCGGAGACCCGCCGAACTGGTGGAGGTGCCCCTGCCCAGCGGCGGTGCCGCCGCGGCGGACTTCAGCGGCTATCAGCCCTGTGGGACCGGCACCGTCCAGTCGTTCCTGCAGACCTTCTGGAATCCGTCCGGCGGCTGGCGGTACCCGGAGGCCGACGGGTTCGCGCGAACGGCCGACGGGGCGCCGGTGGCCTTCCCCTCCGTCCTGCTGCATCGCGAAACGGTCGACCGCTACGGCCGCGAGCACGGCACCTACCTGGCCCCCGTGGGCACGCCTGTCGCCGCCAGGGCGATCCCCCCGGAGACTCTGCGCCACGCCGAGGGCGAGCGCCCCTGGAACTACCACCGCTACGAGGTGTTGAGGGACTTTTCCGTACTGGCCGGCCCGACGGCCCCCGCGTTCGCCCAATCCGGCTACGGCATCCAGTACAAGCTGAAGCAGGAGCTGCTGAACGATGCCCCCGAGCGCCTGACGGTGGCCTGGCTGGTCGCGGCGGGCTATCTGCGCCTCGTGGATGCGTCCGGCGGGTGAGCGCACCGCACGGGGACGCCGGTTCGAGCTGCCCGCGGTCAAGTCGCTGTACCTGACCTGCGCACATAGCCTGACCATGTGTTTGAGTCACACGATGACACAGGCGCGGACGAAGGCACGCTCATCGTCCACGACTACCTCGGACACCCCTTCCAGATCGGCCTGAGCAACGAACTGGCCCGGCGGGGGCGCCGGGTGACGCACCTCTACCGGGCGGACCTGATCGGGCCCCGGGGCGATCTGCACCGCACCACTGCGGACGCCGTCGTGCGCGCTGTCGCAGGAGGCGCGGACAGTACGGGCCACGGGAACGGTCGGGCCGTACGACCGGCCGGGAACACGACGGTGCGCTACGCCCGGGCGGTGCGGCAGGCCGCTCTGGCCGCCGTGCACGAGGCGCGGGCAGCCGGTGCCGTGGCGCCCGCGACGCTCCTCACCGGAAACGCGCCGCCCCGGGTGCAGGGCGAACTGCTGCGCGTCGCCCGGGCGCAGGGATGGCGGTACGTGTACTGGCTTCAGGACGTGTACTCCGCGGCCGCCTCGTCCGGGCGGTGCGAGGCCGCGTGGGAGGCGCACACGCTGCGCGGCAGCGATCACGTCGTCGCCGTGACGGACGGTTTCGCGCGGGCGGCCCGCGCGCTCGGAGTGGCACCCGAGCGGATCACCGTCGAGCCCAACTGGGCTCCCCTGCCCGCGGAATACGTGCCGCCCGGCGCCGCACCATGGCCGCCGGTCGCCGCCTTCCGCCGGGCCGGCGATCCCGTGCTGTTGTACGCGGGCACGCTGGACGAGCGGCACGCCCCCGGGTTGCTCGCGCACCTCGCCGCGGCCTGCGGTCGGGCCGGCCTCGGGCAAGTGGTCGTGGTCAGCCAGGGCGCCGGACGCGAACTGCTCGAACGGTGGCGGTCCGAACGCCGCCTGACGCGCCTGACCCTGCTCGACCTGCGCCCGTACGACGAAGTACCGGCGATGCTGGCGGCCGCCGACGTCCTGCTGGTGACGCTGGCCCACGAGGCGGCCGATGTCTCGGCACCGTCGAAACTGCTGTCCTGCCTGGCCGCGGGCCGCTGCGTGCTGACGGCCGCCCCGCCCGGCACCGAGACGGCGCGTGTGGTGGCGGAGTCCGGGGGCGGTGAGGTGACGGACCCGCGGGACGCCACCGCCTTCTGCGCCGCCGCGGTGCGGTTGCTCACCGACCCGCGGCGCCGTGCGCGTCACGGTGCCGCGGGGCGCATCTGGGCCCGGCGCACCTTCCGTCTGACCGACATTGCCGACCGCTTCACCCGTGTGCTGTGAGGCCCGCCTCCGGGCGCCGCCACGCAGCCTGAACCGTAACGGAGCACCACCATGTCGTCGCTTCTCGGCACGGACCAACCGCATGCACTCGTCGCCGGTTCGGGCGGCTTCATCGGCGGCCACCTCGTCGCCCGGCTGCTCGCCGAGGGGCAACGGGTCACCGCCGTCGACGTCAAACCGCTCGACCGCTGGTACCAACTCCACCCGAAGGCCCTGAACTTGAGTGCGGACCTGGCGCTGCGCGAGGCGTGCCAGGAGGTGGCGGACGGCGTCGACGAGATCTACAACCTCGCCGCCGACATGGGCGGCATCGGGTTCATCGAGAACAACAAAGCGGCCTGCATGCTGTCCGTGCTCATCAACACCCACCTCCTGTTGGCCGCGCGGGACCGCGGGGTGGGGCGCTACTTCTATGCGTCGTCGGCGTGCGTGTACCCCGCGTACCGGCAGGGCAGCGCCCGGGTCGAGGCGCTGTGCGAGGACATGGCGTATCCGGCCGAGCCGGAGGACGGGTACGGGTGGGAGAAGCTGTTCGCCGAGCGGATGGGCCGGCATTTCGCCGAGGACTTCGGCCTGACCGTGCGCATCGCCCGGTTCCACAATGTGTACGGCCCGTACGGATCGTGGGACGACGGCCGCGAGAAGGCCCCGGCGGCGCTCTGCCGCAAGGTGGCCGAGGCCGTGCGGGACGGGCGCGAGGAGATCGAGGTGTGGGGCGACGGCACCCGTACCCGAAGCTTCATGTACGTCGACGACTGCATCGAGGGCATCCGCCGGATCATGCGCAGTGACGTCGAACAGCCGTTGAATCTGGGCACCTCTGAACTGATCACCGTGGGCGACCTGGCCCGTCTGGTCGCGCGGACCGCAGGGGTCCGCCTGCGCCACCGTTACGACACAGCTGCCCCGCAGGGTGTGCACGGCCGCAACAGCGACAACACGCTGATCCGTGCCGCTCTCGGCTGGGCCCCGGTCGTCCCGCTGGCCGAGGGGCTGCGGCCGACGTACGCGTGGATCGCCGCACAGGTCGACGCGGCGGCGCCGGTGCCCTCCACGACGCTCGGAGCATGACGCGCTCGTGGTCCAACTGGGCCGGCACAGCCCGCTGTTCGCCGCAGACGTACGCAATCGCGCGGAGCGAGGCGGACGTGGCCACCCTGGTCCGGGCCGCCCGGGAGCGCGGGGTCCCGGTGCGGGCGGTCGGCGCGGGCCACTCGTTCGCACCGCTGGCCTGTACGCCCGGGATGCTCGTGGACGTACGACGACTGCGCGGGGTGCTGGCGATCGGCAGGGCCGACGCGGCCACCGGAGCGGTCACGGTGACCGTGGGCGCCGGTACGTCGCTGGGCGAGTTGGCCGCGGCGCTGCACCTGCGGGGACTCACGGTCCACGGTCTGCCCACGACGACCGCGCCCACGCTCGCCGGCGCCGTCGCCACCGGCACTCACGGCGGCGGCCGGCACGCGTCGCTGTCGGCGCAGGTGGTCGGGTTCCGGGTGGTGACGGGGACGGGCGACATGCGCGATGTGGACCTGGAGAGTGACCTGTTGCCCGCGTTCCGGGTATCGCTGGGGGCGCTGGGCGTGGTGACCCGGCTGGTGCTTCGCTGCGTGCCGGGGCAGTTGCTGGAACGCCGCGAGGCGGACGGCGCGTTGGGCGGCCTCCTGGCCGATCCGGTGCGGTGGGCGGCATCGGCCGAACACGTGTCGGCGTTCTGGTTCCCCTGGCAGGACCGGGTGCGCCACCACACCCTGCAACCTGCGTCGGACGCACGGCCGTCCGCCGCCGTCTCGCCGGTGGTGACGATCCGCGACGACCTGCTGCGCGGCTGGGCGCTGCGCGCCGCCGTCGCCCGCAGCCCGCTCCCCCGGGCGGCCGCGCAACGACTGGCCGAACTGTGCCGCCCGGCTCCGGCCCCGCCGCACCGGGGCCCGGCCCACACCTGCTGCGTGTTCCCGCAGCGCCTGCGGTTCGCGGCCCTGGAGTACGGCATCCCTCTGGAGCGGCTGCCCGAAGCGGTGGAGCGGCTGCGCGTGGCGCTGCGGCGTACCGGTTTCACCAGCGTCCTGCCGCTGGAGATTCGGCCGGGCCCGGCCGAAACCGCCTGGCTGAGCCCGGCGCAGGGCCGCGCGACCGCGTGGATCAACCTCGCGGCGCCGCGCACGCCCGGCCGCGACCGCTGGCTGCGAACCGCCGAAGAGATCCTCGTCGAGGCCGGGGGCCGCCCGCACTGGGCGAAACGGCACAGCCTCGACGCCTCGGTTCTGCACGACCGTTACCGCCACTGGCACGACTTCCGCGCCGCACGCGACGCGTTCGACCCGGACCGTGTGTTCCGTAGCCCTTACCTGGACCGGCTGCTCGGGTCATGAGCGGGGCAACGACGCCGCGGGAACGTCACGGCTGTCCACCTGCTCCATGCGGGCCAAGGCGTCCTTGAAGCTGTCCGAGGTGACCCGTATCCCGCTCGCGAAGGGGTGGTTGAGCTGCAGCACGATCCAGATCCCCGCCGCGAACAGCGCCGCGGTCGTCCCCAGTCCTGCCCTGGCACGCACGCCGGTGGGCCACCCCATCAGCAGGAAGTACAGCGGGACGAGGACCGCGGTGGAGATCAGGAAGCCGAGCAGTACGGGCGGGATGCCGTCGTCCGCTGCCGCGACCCTGAGCCGCCGCTGTACGTAGACCTCGTGCAGCGCGGTGCGCAGATCCGCCTGAGCGAGGGCCGGGGCATCGTGACTCGCCAGGATGCGGTTGTGGAGAGCGTCCAGCTGATTCCATGCGGCCGGCGAGTCCTCACCACGGGCGAGGCGCGGCCACTCCACGTCGATCACCGTGTCGGTGTACGTACGCAAGGAAGCCTGAAGTTCGCGCCTCTCGGCAGCCGGGTAGCGCTGGGCCACCAGATAGGCGTCACGCAGCGCGCCGGACTCGGCGACAGCACCCGCGCGGGCATTGCCCAGGCTCGCACTGGTGTTGACGATCAGGAACGCGATCGTGAGGACATACAGCGACGCGACGGCACCGCACGAAGCGGCTACGACCGGACCGCTCTGGATGGGCCACCGCCGGTCGACATGACGAGTCCAGAGCCACGCCGCAGTCGCGCCGAGCACGAACGCGCCGCACGCGACCAGCACCCCGTACAGATACATCAGTGCCCCGTCCCACTGCGTGGACCAAACTCGTACTCACGTACGGTAACCGCTTCGGTACGGACGGACGGGACGCGCGCCGGGGAGTGTCCCTTCTTCCGCGTGTTCCGCTGCTGCAAGGTGTACGGGCCGGTGTGGGAGTACCTCAGCGAGTCTGCCACCTGATCACGCTCGTACCCGCGCCGCGTGGTGCCCCAACATCTCGAGCGCATTCCGAACCCGCACGTCACTGCCGGGAGGACGATCAACACACCTGAGGACGTTCAGGGCACCGACGCCCTCCGCACCAGATGCCGGAGCCTACGGCTGCGTGCCCACCCGGATGATGGTCTTCACGTCCGGCCCCTGAGGGGCCTGCGTCCATGCCAGGTGTGCTTCTTCCAACGGAAGTGTGCGAGTGACGAGGTCGTCCGCCTGGAAGCGGCCGTCGCGGAGACCGGCGATGACGGTGGGCCAGGTGAAGCGGTACCGCATGACGCCGCGGATCTCCACCTCACGCTCGATGACTGCCGGCATGGGCACGCCGGCGTCTTGGTGTCCGACACCGATGAAGACTGCGCGGCCCCCGGGCCGGACATACAGGCATCCGTCGTGGCGGACCTGCTGTACACCTGTGCATTCCATGAGCACGTCGAAGGTTCCCTCGGCCTCCTCCAGCGAAGCGACCGTTTCGGCCCCGAGGCTCTTGGCGAGATCCCTGCGGGCCTCTTGCGGCTCGACCAGGACGACGTGTGCGGCACCCCTGTTGCGCGCGACCTGGAGGGCGAACAGGCCGATCGGGCCTCCTCCGGTGATGAGAACGCTCTCCCCGATGGTGATCCCGGCCCGTTCGCCGGCCCACAAAGAGACGGAGATGGTCTCCACCATGGCCGCTGCGGCGTCGCTCACGGAGTCCGGGATCGGGAAGGCGTTGGCCGCCGGTACCACGACGTACTCCTGGAGCGCACCTTCCGCTCCGGGGACGCCGTGGAACTTCTGGGTCGGGCAGATGTTGTACTCGCCATGCGTGCACTGCCTGCACGAGCCGCACGGAACCAGCGGCTCCACCGCCACGCGCTCTCCGACCCTGCCCTCGTCCACGCCCTCTCCGACGGCCGTGATGCGGCCCCCGAATTCGTGGCCCATGACGAAGGGCTCCGTCATGACGTCGCTGCTGGCGCGCCCCTCGGTGTAGAAGTGCTTGTCCGAGCCGCACACACCGACCGAGCCGACGGCAAGCAGAACCTCGCCGCGGCCCGGAGAGGGCACCGGACGTTCCTCCAGCCTCAGGTCCCGCTTGCCGTGCAGCACAAGCGACTTCATGGTCGCGGGCCGTGCTCCGTGGTCAGTCATGGTCGTACACCGGGTCTTTCTGTGTCTGGTCGGAAGAGGCGGACCGGCCGACGGGCCGGTTGCGGTGAGGTGTGAATGTTCCGTTGCGGAGGCTGGCTTCGATCTCTTCCAGGGTTCGTCCCTTGGTCTCCGGCATCCAGAACCACACGAACACGAAGGCCAACGCGTTCAGTGCCGCGAGCGCACCGAACACCATCCCGACGCCCAAGCCGTCGGCGGCGAACAGCAGCACGAGAGTGAGCAGGAAGTTGGTCACCCACAGCACGAACGCGCAGAAGCTGACGCCCTTCCCCCGCACGGTCAACGGGAAGATCTCCGCGAAGTAGAGCCACGCGACCACGGACAGGCTGCCGCCGTTGAACGCGAAGTAGGCCAGCAGGCACACCACGACGACGGTCTGTGCCCCTGAGCCGATCGACGCCGATGCCGATGCCGTCCACGGCAGCAACGCCGCCATGATGCCCAGCACCACGACCGCACCGGGCAGTCCGATGAGCGTGAGCCTGCGCCTGCCCCAGCGTTCGAGCAGGTAGATCCCGAGGACCGTGAAGACGGTCAGCGACACCCCGACACCGATGGACGCGAGTGTCGCGGCCCCCGTGCCGAACCCGGCGAGTTCGAGCAGTGAGGGCGCGTAATAGATGATCGCGCTGATCCCGGTGGCCTGGGAGAAGAACGCCACCCCGACCCCGGCGACGAGCGCCGGTCGTACCCACCGTCGGCGCAGGTCCGTCCAGGTACCGGTGTCACTCGAGTCGATCTGCCGGATGTCGTGGATCTCCGCCTCCACCGAGGCTTCGTCGGCGCGCACACGACGCAGGACTGCCCTGGCCTCCGCCTCACGACCGCGTATGGCAAGCCAGCGTGGGCTCTCCGGCAGCAGCGTCATCGCGATCAGGAACAGTACGGCCGGTATCGCGGCGATGCCGAGCATCTCGCGCCAGGCCGCGTCGGCCCCGAGCACGTGACCGGAAGCGTAGGCGAGCAGCGTGCCGACGCAGATCATCACCTGGAAGAGCACGGCCTGGGAGCCACGGCTCTTGGGTGGTGCCAGCTCGGATATGTAGAGCGGGATGATCTGCGAGGCGCCGCCGACCGGCACACCGAGCAGGAATCGGAAAGCGATCAGGGTGCCCACGTCCGGTGCGAGTGCACAGCCGATCGCGAACGCGATGAACGCTGCAGAGACGACCAGGACCGTCTTGCGCCTGCCGAGCCGGTCGGAGAGCGGCCCGGTCAGTACCGCGCCCGCAATCGCGCCGAGCAGCGTGATGGAAGTGATGACCGACTGGAGGAACGCGTTGTCCCCGATGCCGAAGTCGTCGCGCAGGAACAGCAGGGCGGAACCGATGATGCCGGTGTCGTACCCGTAGAGCAGGCCACCGAGACTCGCGCCCAGCGCGACGAAGACGGAGAAGGCGGAACCACGCTCGACCGGCTTCTTCGGCGGGGCCGACTGTGCGGCGCCCATCACGGCTGCACCCTGCGGAACTCGGCGCCGAGCAGGTCGGCGAGTGCCTCGATGTCGTCGGCCAGATGTCCGACGCCCATGCCCCAGTGGTGTGTCGAGCCCGACTTGGCCCATTCCTCTGTCCACACTCCGGGGTCGCAACCGAAGTCCACCCGCGAGGTCGTGTTTCCGATCTTGATGTGCGGGCCGTCGACGACGGTGCCTTCCGAGGCGATGAACCGCAGCCGCCCGTTGCCCAGTTCACCGATGGAGAACTGGGTGACGGGGCCGGGTGCCACGTCGACCTCGATGGAGGCGCCGCCGCCGCCCTTGCCGTGGAAGACGTCCAGCTGACGCAGGGCCGGCTTCCGTGCGGTGATCGCCATGTCGGCGGCGTCGTTGTGGCCGATCTCGGCGACTCCGGCGTCAAAGTCCAGCGCCTGTCCCTCGGTGAGGGTGCCACCGCCGCCCAGCAGGTTGAGCACGTACATCGCGATCGCGGCGCGCACCTCGTACTCGGTGACCGAAGGGATCCCGCGTGAGGTCAGCAGAGTTGCGCCGATCGGGAAGCCGGTGGCGAGCTTCTGGTAGATGTCGCTCGGCTGCCCGAAGTGGAAGTAGGCCAGGGTCGACAGGTCGTAGTCCCGCACCAGGGTGTCCAGCGCGGCCGACACCCTGGCCTGGAAGCGGACGTTGTCCCAGTCGATGCCCGGTGTGATCTCGAAGCACGACCGGATCGTCTCGAGGGCGCGCTCGGTTTCGGGCTCGGTCACCGCCTCGTACCGGACGCGCAGATCGTCGAGTTCGAGGATCTCGGCGTGCCCGCCGAACGTGGACAGCACGGAGGTGATGCTGGTGGCGATGTCGAACATGCCCGGGTACAGATGCCCCATCATCCCGTGGCGTGCTCGCTTGAGTGTGGCCATGACGCCCGTCGCGGCCACCCAGCGCTCGATGGAGCGCCAGGCCCGCTCGTCGTCCAGATGCCCGGCGACGACCCGGACGGGCTTCCCGAGCCGCTCGAGACCCACGCAGATCTCGGGCAGCCCGGCGGACCCGGCGTAGGCCAGCCAGTCTCCCGTTCCGAACGTGGCGTGGTCCATCTTCCGGCCCGGCTGCAGTTGCACCAGAAGGATGGGGGCCCCGCAGTCCCGCAATACAGGAAGGATCTGACCGGAGGTCATGTACGTGGAGACGTAGACGACGAGAAGATCGCAGTCGGCGCTGCGGATCGCCGACGCGGCGGCGTCGCCCTCGACCGGGTCGGAGACGAAACCGAAGTCCTGCACCCGTGACCCCAGCGCCTCGATGCGCTGCCGGATGACGTCGGAGACGCCCTTGAGCTGATCGAGCAGTCCGTCGAACTGGGGCCAGTAGGCGCCCAGTCCGCCGGAGACGAACCCGATCTTCGGTGTGACGCCGTCCACCCGCTGGAGCGGATGCGGCGGCCGATGGAACTCGCGTCGTTGCACGGTGAAGGACATGGCTCTCCTGAGGGACGGACCCGGGCGCCGGGTCGGGAACAGCAGCGTGGGAGCGGCGGCGTGGGAGCGGAGAATCAGACTCGAACGTGGGTGAACGGGAGGCCGAGCAGGTCGGCGACGGCCTTGAGGTCACGCGCGCGGTGCCCGACGGCGAGCGACCAGTGGTGGCCGATCCCGGAGGCGCTCCAGGCATCGGTCCACTCGCCCGGGTCGCACCCGAAGTCCACGCGTGAGGTGGTGTTGCCGATCTCGAGGAGCGGACCGGGAACGACCTCGCCCTCGGACACGATCACGGTGTAGGTACCGTCGGCCTCCTGGCCGATGCCGAACGTGGTGACCGCTCCGTGCTTGACGTCGAACTCGACGCTGACACCCCAGCCACGCTTGCCGTGGTAGACACCGAGCCCGCGCAGCAGGGGATCGGCGGCGCTGATCGCCAGATGTGCGGGACCGTCGTGGCCCATCTCGACGACTCCGTCAGTGAAGTTGAGGGCTTGCAGCTCGGTGAACGAGCCCCCCGCACCGATCCGGTCGGCGATCAGCATGGCGAGGCTCGTACGCAGCTCGTACTCGCCGGCCACCGGGATTCCGCGCGCGGTGAGGAGCGAGGCACCCAGGATCATGCCGGCTCCCAGCCGCTCGTGGAGCTCACCGCCGAGGCCTCGGTGGTAGTAGGCGAGGGTGTCCAGCTGGAAGTCCTCGACCAGACGGTCCAGGCCGACCGAGACCTGGGCACCCCAGCGCAAGTCCTCCTCGTTGACCGACTCGGCGAAGGTGAACACCTGCCGCGCGAGTTCGACCCGCTCGTCGACCTGCTCCTTCTCCACCTCTGCGACCCGCACACGCAGGTCGTCGACTTCCAACACCTCGACGTGCGAACCGAACTGGCTCGACACGAGTGTCAGGTCGGTGGAGACATCGAGCATGCCCGGGTACAGGTGGCCCATGAGGCCGTGCCGGGCGTGCCTGAGCGTGCCGCGCACATCCGCGGCGCGGATCCAGCGCTCGATGCGGTTCCAGGCATTGGTGTCGTTCAAGTGGCCGGAGACCGAGCGGAAGGGCACGCCGGAACGCCGGAAGACGTTGGCGACCTCCGGCAGCGGGCACTGGCCGCAGTACGCGAGCCACTTGCCGGTGTCGAAAGAGGCATGGTCCATGGCCTCGGTCGGCTGCATGTCGATCAGCAGCACGGGAGCGTGCGCCCGCTGCGCGATGGGAAGCACCATCGACGACGTCAGGTAAGTGGTCAGGTACACCACGACGAGGTCGCAGTCCGCCTTGCGCAGCTTCTCCGCAGCGGCCGCCGCGTCCTGCGGGTCGGAGACGAATCCGGCGTCGATGACCTCACAGTCCCAGCCGGAGAAGCGGTCGCGAACGACACTCGCGCAACGTTGCAGCTCGTCCAGCAGACCAGGGAACTGTGGCCAGTAGGCGCCGAGCCCACCGGCGACGAGGCCGATGCGGGTCTTCCGGTGGGTGATGCGCTCAAGAGCTGCGCCGCCCCGGACGAGATGGTCAGTGTTCACGAGAGGTCTCCTTCGACCGGTGGACAGCATCGCCCACTGTGTTCATTCGATGAAAAATGAAACACGGAGTTCACGCCGAAGGCAAGGGTTGAAACGTATTAGAGATCTCGTGACCAGGGTCGCCAAGTGCCTGATCCAGCGGGTTGAAACGGCACCAGAAGCCCCCTCGAAGTTATCCGACTCGGTGGGTGCCTGTGTTCGTTGTGGTACACATTTCCCATGGATTCGAACACCGGCGAAGCCAGTGACGCGCGTCGCGCCGCGATCATCACCGCCCTCCGTGAGGGCGTCCGACGCGTCGACGAACTCGCCGACTGCTGCGGGGTCAGCCCGATGACCATCCGCCGCGACCTCCAGTTCCTCGAGGAGCAGGGGGCCGTACGACGGATTCGCGGTGGTGCCGTACCCGTCGACACCTGGACCTTCGAGCACCGACTGGGCCGCGGCGCCGAGGCGAAGTGGCGGATCGCGGAGAAGCTCCTGCCCCTCGTGCCCGACCAAGGCGGCATCGGGCTGGACGGATCATCGACCGCCCACCACCTCGCGCTCGCCCTGCAGAGCCGTACCCCGCGCGACCTCACCGCGGTCACCACCGGACTCGAGACGTTCCACCGCCTCTCCCGGATCCCCGGCGTCCGGGCCTACAGCACGGGCGGGAGCAGCGACGTCGACACCGGCAGCCTGGTCGGCCCGCTGGCCCAACTCACCCTCCAGCAGTTCGCCCTGGAGACCTGCTTCTTGTCGGCGACCTACCTCGACCCGGCACTGGGGTCGACCGAGTTCACCGCGGAGGAGGCCACGGTGAAGCGAGCGATGGTGACAGTGTCCAAACGGACCGTTCTCGCCGTCGACTCCACCAAGCTCAACCGGCACGCCGTCGCCAAGTGCCTCGGGCTGGACGAGGTGGATCTACTGGTCACCGAACTCGCCCCGGACGACGCCACGCTGACGCCGTACAGGGAACTCGTGGAGATCCTTTGACCAGCGGGCGAAGTACGTGGGCGGTGATCACCGGATGCCGGACGAGCTCAACCGGGAAGAACATCCCGGCCTGCCGCCTGGTGGAACGAAGGAGGCAACAGATCGCTTTGGCAACCGGACCACGAGGAAGCGATCGTGCGAGTTAACCCTCGCCCCTACCGCCCGGCGCTCCACACCACCACCCCCTCGCCGACCTTAAGTCTATGAATATGGACGACCCCTTCGCGTACGCATACGCCCACTTCGGCCCGGCCGACCCGGACCGCACTCACAACGAGGAAGTCCCCGTCGACGACGAAGCCCCGGTGGAACGGCGAACAAGGGGCGCCGTCCCGGCCCACAGAGTCATGGGCTCCGTAGACGAACACCTTCACGGCAGAGCCGACTGTCTCGGTTCGTAAATCCCCCTGACATTGAGCCGTTTCCAAGCTGGTGTTGCTGACCGCGAGTTGGACAGACCTGCGGTTCCTGACCGGACAACTGACAGTCAGGCGGCAGCAGGTCGGGACGCGGCGGCGGCGCCTTCCTGCTGCACGCCAGGCCCTGCTCGCCTTGGCTCATCTGCGGTGCGGTGACACCTACGTATCTGTGGCAACTGGACCTGGTCGGCGGGATCTTCCTGGCCGACGGCTTCGTGCGCGCGATGCGGCCTACGGGGCGCCGGCCGAGGTCTTCACCGACAACGGCAAGCAGTTCACCGGACGCTTCACCAGGCTCCGGCCCGCCGAGGTGCTCTTCGAACGCGTCTACCGCGAGAACGGCGTCACCGCCAAGCAGATCAAACCGTACTCACCGACCACGACGGGAAAGACCGAGCGGCGACACCAGCCCCTGCGCCGTGAACTGCTGGACGTCTCGGGCCCGTTCGCCGATCCGCCCACGCCGGGCGGTTTCCCGGCCCCTCGCATGATCACATGCGCATCCCACACTCAGGGTTGCAATTTGCAACACAAGATGCCGGGACCTACAGTATTTCTGTTGCATTTTACAACTGAAGAGGGTTGCCCCGCCTCGATCGCCCGCTCGGGATGACCGGCCCAGACGTGTGCGGCATTTTGTGAGTGAACACCTCTCTACCCCGACGTGGCAGGAAAGGCAGGCGAGAGCTGTGCGAGCCGAGGACGTCGTCCGTGCACCGACGACACCACTGGATGCCTCGGCCTTCCCGGCGGGCGCGTACCGGTTCACGGACCGCGAGTACCTGAACATCACGTACCGGACGGATCCCGAGGTCCTGGAGCGGGTCGTGCCGGAGCCGCTGCGGCTCGTCGTCGGCCACCCCTTCGACCCGCCGCACCTGGTGCCGCTGGTGGAGGTCGTACCGGGCGAGCGAAGCTCAAGCAGATCGCCCTCATGCGCGCCCCCGGCGACAGCTTCGACGACTGATCCGGCCCACCCTCCTCCCACCCCACCGCAGACACCCCCGCCCCACCGCAAAGGCTGTCCCGCTCATGAGCGCTGAAGAACTCACCGGCCGCATCAAGAAGGCCATCGCCAACCCGATCGCCCACGAGGACGACTTCGACATCCACCAGGCCCTGCGCGAGGTACTCTCCCCGGCCGGCCTCCGCCCCGAGGACAGCGGCGGAGAGATCACCTTCATCGGCAGCGACCCGATCGTCCCGAGCATCATGCGCCTGGGAGCCGTCCCCGCCCTGGGCATGACCGCCAAGTCCGTTGCCCTGGCGGCACTGTGGCGCCGGCGCGGCGGCGAGGGCCAGGACATCACGATGGACCTGCGCAAGGCCCCGCACCGGCTGTGCCCCTTCTACGACAAGAAGTGGGAGCTGCTCAACGGTTACCCCGGCGGCGCGCCGTCGGACCCGGTCAACCCTCTCGGCTTCGGCTTCTACCAGGCACGCGACAGCCGCTGGGTCATGCCGCTCAACCCCTACCCGAAGATCAAGAACGCGGTCTACAAGCTGCTGCGCACCTGGCCCGAGAAGGAGGCCGTCGCGGACGCCGTCTCCCAGTGGAACGCCGCCGATCTGGCGCAGGCAGGACAGGAGGCCGGCGTGGTCATGCCGATGCTGCTCACCACCGAGGAGTTCCTCAAGGAACCGGCGTACGAGCACATCGCCCAGGATCCGCTGGTCAAGATCGAGAAGATCGGCGACAGCGCGCCCGAACCCCTGTCCAGCGCCGCCGACCAGCCGCTCTCAGGTGTACGCGCTCTGGGCATGGGCCACGTCATCGCGGGCGCGGGGGTGGGCAGGGACCTGGCCCAGCACGGCGCCGACGTGCTGAACATCTGGCGCCCCAACGAGCTGGAGCACGACTCCACGTACAACACCGCCAACGTCGGCGTACGCTCCACCACCCTCGACCCCTACGGTCCTGAGGGACGGGCGAAGATCCGCGAACTGCTGCGCGACGCCGATCTCTTCTACGCCAACCGCCGCCCCGGCTACCTGGAGCAGATCGGCCTGAGCGCCGAGGAAGCCGCGGCCGTCCGGCCCGGCATCATCCACGTGAGCATCTCGCTCGCCGGCGAGACCGGCCCGTGGGCCCACCGCGTGGGCTTCGACCAGACCGCCGGGGCGCTCAGCGGCATCATGCTGATGGAGGGCGCGGACGGCATCGCGGCCGGGCCGACCAGCACTCCGGCGCTGCCGTACATCAACGTCGTCAACGACTACGTGCTCTCCTGGCTGGCCACCACCGGCGCGCTCGCCGCACTGATGCGCCGTGCCACCGAAGGCGGTAGCTACCGCGTCACCCTCAACCTCACCCGCATCGCCAGCTGGATCCTCAGCCTCGGCGTCTTCGACCGCGACTACGCCCACGAGGTCGCCCTCAGCCCCGACCTCGAATCGCCGCACGCCTACCTCGACCCGGACACCTTCACCGCCCAGACCCCCTGCGGCCACTACCAGGGCGTCACCGACCAGGTCGTCATGTCCAGGACTCCCGGCCGCTTCCGTGACGTCCTGCTTCCGCGCGGCAGCAGCGCTCCTGTCTGGCTCCCTCGCCCCAGCTGAGCACCGACGGCCGTGCTGGACCGGATCGTGGACCGGCGGCATCGGTCAGCAGGGCTCGGCGTTCCCGGGCTCGCCGGCTCTCGTATCAACGTCCGCACGGAACCGTTGACCCGAGTCGTCGAGCCCGCGCGGGTGCGCCCCAGATCCGCCTGCCACACAGTTGGTTCAGAGGGATCACTCGGCTTCGGCTTCGTAGATCTTCGCGTGGCGCTTGGACCCCACTCCCAACCTCACGGAGAGTGCCTCTGTTCGCCCGGAATTTCCGGAATTTATTGAGACACTTGAAAGGTTGGCATATACATCCAGTCGCACGTGCGGCTGTACGTCCAGCTACCGAGTACGTCGCGCGGCCGCCCCACCCGTCCGCGCCCGACCAGCGAGGCACCGTGAACCACTCCACCCCCGAACAGCCCGCAGACGTCGTCTCCCGGCTGCGAGCGACCTTCCACTCGGGTCGCACCAAGCCCGTCGCCTGGCGTACGACCCAGCTGCACCGACTGCGCGAGCTGCTCACCACGCACGGCCAGGACATCGCCGCCGCCCTCCACGCGGACCTCGGCAAAAGCTCCACCGAGGCCTTCCGCACGGAGATCGACTTCACCGTGCGCGAGATCGACCACACGCTCGACCACCTCGACGCCTGGCTGCGCCCCGAACCCGCCCCGGTCCCGCAGCACCTCGGCGACGACGCGACGGCCTGGACGCAGTACGACCCTCTCGGCGTCGTCCTGGTCATCGCCCCCTGGAACTATCCGGTGCAGCTCCTGCTCACCCCGCTCCTCGGCGCACTCGCCGCAGGCAACGCGGTGGTCGCCAAGCCCAGCGAACTGGCCCCCGCCACGTCCACGGTTCTTGCCAGGCTGCTGCCGCAGTACCTCGACACCGACGCGGTCGCCGTCGTCGAAGGCGCCATCCCCGAGACCACCGCCCTGCTGGCCGAGCGCTTCGACCACATCTTCTACACCGGCAACGGCGCGGTGGGCCGCATCGTGATGCGCGCCGCCGCGGAACACCTCACCCCCGTAGCCCTCGAACTGGGCGGCAAGTCCCCGGCGTTCGTCGACCGCGGCACCGACCTGGGCGTCGTCGCCGACCGCCTGGTCCGCGGCAAGTTCCTCAACGCCGGGCAGACTTGCGTCGCACCCGACTACGTCCTGACCGACCCCGAGACCGCCCGCGCGCTGGAGCCCGCGCTCACCCGGGCCGTCGAGGCGGTCTTCGGCGCCGATCCGAAGACGTCCACCGAGTTCGGACGGATCATCAACGAGCGGCACTTCGACCGGCTCAGCGCGCTGCTCGACTCGGGCCGTACGGTCACCGGCGGCGACAGCGACCGCACCGTCAAGTACATCGCGCCGACGGTCCTGACCGACGTCGACCCCAAGTCGCCCGTCATGGCGGAGGAGATCTTCGGCCCGATCCTCCCGATCGTCACGACGACGGACCTCGGCACGGCCATCGACTTCATCAACGACCGCGACAAGCCGCTCGCCCTGTACGTCTTCACCGACTCGGACACCACTCGGCAGCGGCTCGCAGCCGAGACCTCGTCCGGCGGCCTGGGCTTCGGTCTGCCGCTCGCCCATCTGACCGTCTCCGACCTCCCGTTCGGCGGGGTCGGCGAGAGCGGCATGGGCAGTTACCACGGCCGCTACTCGATCGAGACGTTCAGCCACCGCAAGGCAGTACTGGAGAAGCCGCTCAGCTGATCCCACGTACAACGGCGTGCCCGAAAGCCGGGGCCCCGTCCGACGCCTCGGCTTCACATCGACAAGCAGCGGGCCCTCCCCCGTCAGCAGCAGGTAGTCGGGGATGCACCTGCGGACTTTGCCCAACACCCGCGCTTTCAGGGGGATGCCAGCAATCTCGGATGATGTTGGTGCCGGCTGGATGGTGGCGGACGCTGTCTCAGCTGATCTGGTCCGGCTCTGCTGTTTCGCTGGTCCGGCTCTGCTGTTTCGCTGGTCCGCCTCTGCTGTTTCGAACGAGCTCAGCTCTTCCCGTTGTTGTCGAGTTGGAAGTGCCAGATGACCACGATCGGGGAATCGTCCAAGGCCGCGGCCGACGCGTCCGAGCACCAGTGCAACAGGTCCCAGGACATGTAGGTCGGGAGTGGGTCCGGGGCGGTGTCGGAGTCCAGGGAGTGGCGCGGGCGGCGGGGTTCCTCGCAGTGCCGGACCTGGAAGCCCAGTGGGAGGGCTGCGGCGAGATAGGTGCTGAGCGGGCGGTGGTACTCGGTGAGGAGGGACGGGCGGCCGTCCGGGCCGGGACGGCGGGCCAGGGTCGGCCGGAGGTAGGACACCAGCAGGTGGGCATCCGAGATCACAAGGTTCCCGCCAGGGCGCAGAACGCGCGCGAACTCGGCCAGCACGGCGGCCAGATCGGGGACGTGAGTCAGGGCGAGCGCGCAGACGACCGTGTCGACCGCGTTGTCGGGAAGCGGCAGCTGGTGCAGCTCGGCCTCGTGAAAGTCCACATCTGGCAGGCTGTTGCGGGCCTGGGCGAGCATTTCGGGTGAGGCGTCGACACCGATCACGTCGTGGCCGAGTTCATGCAGGTAGACGGTGTGGCGGCCGGTCCCGCAGGCCGCGTCCAACGCCGTGCCGACGGGCAGGCCGTCCAGGATGCGCCGGACAACGGGCTGCTCGACGTCGATCATCTGGTTGCCGGGAGCGTCATAGTGCGGCGCCCACTCCTGGTAGACGTCGGCTGCGCTGATCGTTCCCTCACTCGCCGTGACTCCCTCGGCCTGCGCAAGGGCGGGCACCTCCAGCAGCGTGCGGATCTCGGCGATCCGGGCCTCGACGAACGCCCGGTCTGCCCTCCCCTCCCTGATCCCACGCAGCAGAGCAGCACCCTCGACGCCCAGCAGATATCCCAGGGGGCTCAGATAGGTCATCCCACGGACGGTACGGACTCATACTCCGACGCCTCCACCGGTTTTCCGGCGCTTCGAGCGGCTGCCATCAGCGACCGGATCACCTGCGCCCGCAGGCGAATCAGACCAACTCATCTGAGACGGAGACCAGATCATTGAAGGCGGGACAACACATTCCGCCCATAACCGGAAGCCCGCCCCTGGCCCTTCCCCAGTGTCACGCCGGATCGTCACCCCGCAACGAACCCCCGTCACGCACCTCGCCCCGCGGACATCCCCACCGGATGCGCGGCGCCGGGCAGGGGAAAGCCATCCACGCCACCTTCACCCCTTCCCGCACGGTGAAGCCCCAGGCCCCGCAGGTCAGTTCATCGACGATGTGCAGTCCTCGCCCGCGTTCGCCGAGCACCGCCAGCAGCGCATCGAGACCACCGCCCCGCGCGTCGGCCCCGGGCTCGAAAGGCACGGCAGCGGGAAAGCCCGGCACCTTCGGGGCGTGCGGGTCGGTGTCCTCGACCTCGCAGACGTACTCGGTTCCGGTGCGGCGCAGCCGCAACACGTAAGGGCCCGGCGCGTGTTCGGTGGCGTTGGCGACGAGTTCGGAGACGGCGAGCACGACATCGTCGACCTGCTCCTCACCGAAGTGCAGCGGCACCAGCATCTGCCGCAGCGCGCTCCGGGCAAGCGCGGCGGCGTCGGCGGTGCGGTCGGTCCACTGGCATACGGTCACCGGTCGGCTCCCCACGCGGCGCGGCAGCGGCGGCTTGTCGTTCATCGCCGGACTCCCCGCGCGGCATGGCGGGCGCCGCCCCTGCGATGGCGGCCGCTGCCCGCCGTGAAGCACAGCCGCACATCGGCCAGGGCATACGGTCCGGCCCCGGCGAACGCGGTACAGAGCATGAGTGTGCTGAGTGCAAGTGGCGCCATGAGCAGGCCCCTCTGGCTGATCGCGAATGGAACGCGACCACCACACCGTCGTGCCGGACAAGAGCGGAACCGCCCTCGTACAAGAGCTTTGAGGACGGGGTTGTTGGGCCGCGACCAGGGATCCCACGGTTCGTTCGGCGGCACCGGCCGTCGCTCAGCAGGTCCGTTGCGCTGGCCCGTTGCCGGACCAGCACAGCTCACACGGGCATCTGGTAGACGAAGCCGAGGGACTGCAGGCCCTCGGTGATGCACAGCCGGTCGGACGCGCCGCCCACCTCGGTCTGCAACAGCTGGTATTCGGCGCCCTGTTGGTGCCCCCACTGCATCGCGGCCCGCCACAAGGCCCGGCCGTAGCCAGTGCCGCGGTACTGCGGCAGGACACCGAAGTACTGCGGCAGTAGCCGCAGCGCGCCCGTCGCGTCGGTCATGGTCTCCATCGGACCGATGGCCCCGGCCACGCGGCCGTCGTGCAGCACGGTGAGGACCGGGCCGACCGCGCCGGCCCGCATCTGCTCGTAGAGGAACGCGAAGCCGTCCGCCGCCATTTCCTCGGCGAACACGTCGAATCCGGCCTCGTCGATCAACTCCTTGGAGTCCCGCACAGGCACTTGGGGTGCCGCACCGGGGCCACCGGTGAAGTCCTTGAGCTGCACCCGAGTGGCGCCACTGTGGGCGCGGTTCTCGGGCTCGTCGGGGCCGCGGAACCAGACCACGCGGGCCTTGCCCGCACCGTGGACGGGGGCGAGCCTGCCCGCGAGGTCGGCGCCGGCGGACAGGCTGCTGTCCCCGGTCCCGTAGACGTGAACCTTCACCGTGCCTGTGCCGCGCTCCAGGAGCGTGGGGATCAGGGTGTGGTGCGCGGTGTGCTCGATGTCGTCGACCAGGAGGCGTTCGGCCTTGGTCTCGGACCAGCGGCGGTCCTTGTCATAGGGGAGGAACCGGCCGGTCCCGGCGGCCTCGACGACGGCCTCGAAGAGGTCGGGGATCGGGTCCTGCGGTCGTACGGGGCCCAGTGTCGGCACATACGGGACAGGCATCACGGAGTCAATCCGGCCCCAGTCGAAATGCATGCCTGCACGCTACTCAGCGGGCACACGTGTCGCAGGCCCTAACAAGCTTCCCGTCAGGGCCTGTTCGCTCACGACCGGTTCACGCGCTGACCAGGTCAGTGCGGGTTGTCGTCCCCCGCGTTGCACGAGCACTTGGCACTGTCCATCAGCTCGTCCAGATCTTCGACGGCCGTGACCGCGGTGACCTGGGGAGTGGGGGCCAGGACGGGGCGTGTGAATTACGGCGGCTCGCCGGACTGGGTCGGGCTGGAGGTTGATCGGGCCGAACTCGTCCAGGCAGAAGGCGACCCCGGCCTCATCTGGCTCGGGTATGACCTCGCCGTCGACGATCACATAGATGTGCTCGACCCGGGCCTTCTTCGCCGCGTACTCAGGGTCTCGGGAGGCCTTCCAGGTCTTCACGCGTTGAAAGGAGACGCCCTCCTTCGGAGCAGGACCCGCAGGCCCTCGTGGCTGATGTCGTCGACCATCCCCTCGGCGACCAGGAAGTCGGCCAGCTTGGCCTGCTTGCCAGCGCGGACCAGTGCGAGATGGCACGTGCCCGGAACTCCGGAGGACAGGGACGAGGCATGACTGTCGGCCTTCCGTGAAGGGCCGTCAGTTGGCCACCAGAACTGGAACCCAGGACATGGGGCAGGTCAGGGCGCCTCTGGCCGAGGTATATCGTCTGCCGCAGACATGAAGCCGGGGGGCATGAATGCAACATCGTTTGGCAGCCACGATCCTCCTCTGCCTCGCCGCTGGCCTTGTCGCCGGATGCTCCCCGGAGCCCGAAGCAGAAGACGTCAACCGCTCCGACCTCGTGGGCCATTGGCATGCCGACGGGTCGTGCGATTCCTCTCTCGTGTTGGAGAAGAGCGGTTCGGCCCGGTGGAAACACTGGGCGACGGGCTACAGCGTGAGTGAATCCCGCATCACCGGCAGAGAGGACGGCCAGGGGAGCTGGACGCTGGAGACAGTGGACGGCAAGCAGTATGTCGAGGTGGAGACGGACAAAGCCCGGGAATCGTTGACCCTGTTGCAGGGGGATGACCGGTTGATCCTCCTGCAGACCCCAGGAGACGACCCGGACAACAGCATCGGGTGCCGTTTCAAGCAAGTCGATGACCGGAAGCACGACTGACACACCCTCACCCACCCTGCTGCCTGGCTCGGTCCTCTCCCCGGACCACTGTCATCCCCTGTCCCTTGTCATCCCCTGTCCCTGTTGCCGCTCGGGCCGTGAGGCCCGCGGTTATTGACCTTTTCGGGGTGTTGTCGGGTGGTGGGTAAGGCTGAATCCGGTGCCGGCGAGACAACCATCGATGGGTGCAGCTCCTTCAAGGGACAGGCTGAGCTGGGCATTTGCCTGACCGGCCGGGCCGAGCACCGCATAGATCGTTTCGAAACCGGCAAGTCACGCTGGGGGCCGGGCCAAGATCGACTGCCTGGAAGCCAAGGATCGCGGCGATGCCCTCCTGGGGACCCGGCTCGATCACCCGGTCACGCGCCAAGCCGCAGTTCACGCAGGTAGGGCCGCCCCTTGAAAGGAGCTACGCCCTTCGGGGTATGTCGCGACCGGTGAGATGCGATCGGGCTGTTTCGAGGAAGGCCGGCACCAGGCGGTTGCGCTCGCGGGTGCGGGTGGCGATCACCACGTCGCACGGTTCGATTCCTTGGACGGGAACGGTCGTCAGATCGTTCCTGGGCGTGCTGTTCCCGTCGGCGGCCGGTGCCAGGGCGATGGCCTGGCCGCCGGCGATGGATTCGAGTTTGTCCGCGTGCGCCGCGACCAGCGGGCCGTCGGGTGCCGGGCGTCCGTCCGGTCGGGGGTCGAGGCGCCAGAAGGCGTCGTAGGCGGGGTCCGGGTAGCGGATGAGGGGTTCGTCGGCGAAGTCGTCGAGGGTGACCGACTCCCTGCCCGCGAGGCGGTGCGTTGTCGGCATCAGGAGCACCCGGGGCTCCTGATACAGGGGCGTCACCCGCAGCCGGTCGGTCGGGAACGGCTCTCGGGCGATGACCGCGTCCACGCGGTGGTCGAGCAGGGCCGTGTGGACATCGCTCCAGTCCAGGTGCAGCGTGGTGACCTGGGCGTGAGGGTGGCGGCTGCGCAGTTCGCGTACTGCGGGGGTGATGATGAGTCCGCCCACGTACCCGATGGTGACGGCGCCGGATGCCGCTGCGGCGCGGGTCGTCGTCGCGGCCAGTTCCGCGGAGCGCAGAAGTGCTTCCGCCTGGGGCAGGAACTCCTGTCCGGCCGCGGTGAGGCGGCAGCCCCTGGTGGTGCGGTCGAGCAGGCGGACGCCCAACCGCTTTTCGAGGCTCTGGATCTGGCGACTCAACGACGGTTGCGCCAGCCGCAGTTCGGCCGCTGCGCGGCGGAAGTTGCCGTGCTCGGCCACGACTGTGAAGTACCGCACCAGGCGAAGGTCGAAGTCGACCGGGGGTACGTGGGCTGTGGGCACTCCTGCATCGTAATCGTGATACCTGATCCGTATCGCGTGGTGCGGAACAGGTCTTGGACGCCGTGCTCCTGCCGCTTCTACCGTCAAGGTACGAACCCGGCGCCGTGCGGCGGGCCACTTGAAATCATCGGGGGATTCTCATCGTGCGTATTTTCGTCGCAGGGGCAACCGGGTACGTCGGATCGGCCATCGTGAGTGAGTTGCTGCAAGCCGGCCACGAGGTCGTGGGTCTCGCCCGTTCCGATGCCTCAGCCGCGACTCTGGCCAGGGCAGGCATCGCGGTGCACCGTGGTGACCTCGGGGACCTGGACAGCTTGCGCGCCGGCGCGGCGAAGGCGGACGGTGTGGTCTTCGCCGCCAACCAGCACATCTCCGAGACCACCGACTCTGCCGCTCGTGCGCGGGTCGAGCTGAATGCTGTGGAGGCGATCGGTTCGGAGTTGGAGCAGACCGGCAAGCCCTTCGTGGTCACCTCGGGGGTTATCGGCCGCACGCCGGGACAGGTGCTGATCGAGGAGACCCCGGCTGTTCCCAATGCCGTCACCGGCCTGCGGCTCCCGGTTGAGACGTACGTTCTAGCCCTGGGCGGGCGCGGGGTGCGCTCGTCGTCGGTACGGCTGGCGCCGACCGTGCACGGTCGGGGGGACGCGCGCGGGTTCGTCTCGATGCTGATCGGTATCGCTCGCGCGAAGGGTGTCTCGGCCTTTGTCGGCGAGGGCGCGAACCGCTGGTCGTCGGTGCACCGGCGGGATGCCGCGGTCCTGTTCCGGCTGGCCGTGGAATCCGCCCCGCCCGGCACTCCGGTGCACGCGGTCGCGGAGGAGGGTGTGCGGTTCCGGGACATCGCCGGGTCCATCGGCCGCCAGTTGAAGCTTCCGGCGGTGAGTCTGACGGCCGAGGAAGCGAGCGGCCACTTCGGCCCTCTCGCCCCACTGGTGTCGCTCGACAACCCGACGTCCAGCGCGCTGACCCGAGAACGCTTCGGCTGGGTTCCCGCGCACCCCGGGCTGATCGCAGACATCGAGGACGGCCATTACTTCAAGGACACGGCGTAAGGACGGTGGAGGCGCCGCCGAACCCGCGCGCCGTGTTCAACCGGACCGACAGCACCACCCGCACACCCCGTGCCCGGACCTCAACCACCGATGAACCCGCCGGCAGTGAGCCACCGGCCGCCACTTCGCACACCCGATGAGCCACGTCAAGATCCACCTTCGACGACATCGCACACGTCCCTCACGAACGACCGCCCTACGCACGCAACCGCACAGGCGCCCGCCCCCAAGGCAGAATCGGCGAACACTCCCCCAGACAACGAGAATGAGGCAGGGACCCAAGACGCCCCTGTTCCCCTCCGCAGGAGGTCGTCCGCCCGAGGCTGGTGGTACGCGACACCAGCAAACCGCACGCCGATCGACCCGGGCCACATCCGCGGACCCGCCGCACCCGACCAGGCGCCGACCTGACCCGCTCCTCCGCCCCCAACACCCGGTTAGGCTGGGACGGAGAGAAGGGGCAGATCATGGCGTCGGAGCCGACAGGTAGCGGGGCGGAACCCACGCGCGTGCGCAGTCGACGCGGGCAGGGGGAGCAACTGCGGCGGGAGATCCTGGCCGGGGTCCAGCACCTGCTCGCCGAGTGGGGCGGCGCCGACAAGCTGACGATGCGTGCGGTCGCCAAAGAGGTAGGGATCTCGGCCCCGAGCATCTACCTGCACTTCACCGACAAGACCGAGCTGGTGTGGGCGGCCCTGGCCGACAAGTACGGCGAGCTGGTGGCGCAGATGGCGGCCGCCGAGTCCGATACCGACGGGGATGCCCGCCGGCGGCTGCACGCCCAGGGTCGCGCCTACTGCCGGTTCGCGATGCGCAACCCTGGCCACTATCGGTTGATGTTCGAGGTCCATCAGCCGAAGGTGGAGGCTTCGAGGATCAGCGCCCACCCTGCCCGTCATGTCTCGGCCAGCCTCCGTGGCGGCTTCGCCCAGTGCCAGGATGCCGGCTACGCGCTCTCCATGCCGGTCGCCCAGGCGGCGCAGACCCTGTGGGCCGGACTGCACGGGACGGTCGCCCTGCACCACAGCTTGTTCCACGACGAGGCGTCGGAGAGCTTGACGCTGCTCCTGTCAGACGGCCTGGTCGACTCACTCGTGGCGAGCACTCCTGGGGCCAATCCGCCCTTCGCCACGGTGAGTGGTGAAACTGATGCCTCGCGCCGGATCCAGAGCATCTTGTCGGGCTCGCCCCTCAAGGACGGGCAGTAGGAGACCAGAAGCCCTCCCGGCCCCCTCGCCTCGACGCGCCCCTCCCCACGTAATTGTCATGCACGCCACACCTTCGTCCCGCGTGCGCCAACACCCTTCACCACGCGTCAAATCCGCACGGCGGGCACACCGCACGGGCAGGTTGCCGTGCCGATTTTCGCGGAGTACAGTCCGGCGCTGAACTTAGTTAGGTTACTAGGGCAACCATTCCTTGGTGCCTGACTCGCGTCACCCCCTCGCGGGGCCGGACAGAGGTGGACCCATGCAGATCTCCATCGATTTCGACAAGTGCTGCGGCGCAGGCCAGTGCGTACTCGCGGCCCCCGAAGTCTTCGACCAGCGCGACGAGGACGGCGTCGTGGTCCTGCTCGACGCCAACCCGCCCGCCGAGCAGTTCGAGTACGTACAGCAGGCCGCCGCGGCCTGCCCCGCGGCCGTCATCCAGGTCGAGCGATGAGCCTTCCCTCCCGGATCGCCGTCGTCGGCACCTCGGCCGCCGGCCTGAGCGTCGTGGAAGGCCTGCGGCGCGAGGGCTACACCGGGCGCCTGTCCCTCATCGGCGAGGAGGAGCATCTCCCGTACGACCGACCGCCGTTGTCCAAGCAGGTGCTGTCCGGCGCATGGGAGGCCGACCGGCTTCGGCTGCGGGACGCCGACGCCATCGGGGCCCTCGACCTGGATCTGCGTCTGGGCTCGCCCGCCGTGGGCCTGGACACCGACACCCGCGAGGTCACCCTCGCCGACGGCGGCCGGGTCGGCTACGACGCCCTCGTGGTGGCCACCGGCACACGCGCCCGCCGCCTGCCCGGCACGGAAGGCGTCGAGGGCGTCCACGTCCTGCGCACCCTGGAGGACGCGCTGACCCTGCGCGACCAACTGGCCGCGAGACCGCACCTGTTGGTGGTCGGCGGCGGGTTCGTCGGCGCCGAAGCCGCAGCAGTGGCCCGCGGTCTCGGCTGCGAGGTCACCCTGGTCACCGACACCGCCCAGCCCATGGGCGACGCGCTCGGCGACGGCCTCGGTGCGATGCTCCGCGCGGTCCACACCGAGCACGGCGTACGCGTCATGTCGGGGGTGCGGGTCGACGGGGTCCTCACCGCGGACGGCCGCGCCACGGGTGTCCGTCTCCTCGACGGCCGTACCGTCGCCGCGGACGCGGTCCTGGTCGGCATCGGCGCCCAGCCCAACACGGAGTGGCTCGCCGACAGCGGTGTCCCTGTCTCCAACGGCGTGGTGTGCGACGCCACGCTCCACGCCGGCAGCGACGCCTGGGCCGCCGGGGACGTCGCCGCCTGGCCGCACCCGCACACCGGCGAGCCCGTGCGCATCGAGCACCGTACGAACGCCGCCGAGCAGGGCCTGGCCGTGGCACGCAACATCCTGGCCGGGCCGGAGCACGCGAAGCCGTTCGAGACGGTCCCGTACGTCTGGTCGGACCAGTACGACCTCAAGATCCAGATCTACGGCCGCACCCGGGGCGCCGACGAGGTGCGGATCGTCGAGGGCAGCCACGACGAGCGCAGGCTTGTCGCGCTCTACGGCAAGGGCGGCCGGGTCTGTGCCGCGGTCGGCATCAACATGATGCGGGCCCTGCGCGGTTACCGGCCCCAAGTGGCCGAGGCCGCCGAATTCCCAGCGAGGAGCGCCGCATGACGGACAGTCAGGAACTGCGGGCCGGGGTGGTCGGCCTGGGCATGATCGGTGGCGGTGTCGCCGTCAGCATGGCCCGCAGGGGGCGCGTACCGGCGGTCCACGACGTCCGCCCCGACGCCTCGGCCGAACTGGCCGGTGTCCCCGACCCACTCGCCTCCCCTGCCGAGGTGGCGAAGGCAAGTGACGTGGTGATGGTGGCCGTTGTCGATGCCGAGCAGGCACGTGCGGTGATCGCCGGTGATGAGGGTCTCCTGTCGGCCGCGCACCCGGGCCTGACCATCGTCCTGCTGGCCACTGTCGCGCTGCCGGTGGTCCATGAGCTGGGCACCCTCTGCGCCCGACACGGCGTGGCCTTCCTCGACTGCGGGGTCACCCCCGGCGACAAGGCCGCGGAGAACGGCATGGTGGCGATCCTCGGCGGCGATCAGGCCACCGTCGACACCGCGCTGCCCGTCCTGGACGACTGGGCCAAGAAGGTCGTGCACTGCGGGCCGCTCGGCGCCGGCATGGCCACCAAGATCGCCCGCAATGTCGTCACCTACGGCAGCTGGCGCACCGTCGCCGAGGCCGCCGGACTCGCCCGCGCCGCGGGCGTGGACCCCGCCCGGCTCGCCGAGGTCATCGACACCGCCGACCCCGAGGGACACACCCTGCTGCAACTGCTGCGCATGCAGGGCCCCGACGGGACGCTGCCCGAGGCCATCGGCCGCAAGGTCGAACCCCTCATGTCCAAGGACCTCGCCGCCGCCCGCGAGCTGGGAGACACCCTCGGCGTGGCCACCCCGCTCGTCGAGGTCATCCGCACCCGGGCCAGGGACACCCTCGACCTGGCGGACGAGTCCTCCTCGCCCACTGCCGGTCCGGAAGGCGACGCTCTGCATCAGCGCGGCCTGCAGATGATGGACCAGGTCTACGGCCCCGGCTTCAGTAAGGCCGTCGACGGATTCAGCGACCCGTTCACCGACCAGACCATCGACTATCTCTTCGCCCAAGTGTGGTCCCGCGAAGGCCTGTCCGTGCGCGATCGCCGGCTCCTCACGCTCGGTGTCGCCGCCACTGTCGGCCAGTCGCAGCTCATCCAGATCATCGCCAACGGGGGCCTCATCAATGGCGAGTTGACGCCCGACGAGCTGCGCGAGGCCGCCCTCCACCTCGCCGCCTACACCGGCTGGTGCAAGGCCACCGCCACACACACCGGCATCACCGCCGCCATCGACGCGCACACCGCACAGGAGCACGCATGACCGAGAGCCTCACCAACCAGCCCGTCGCCCGCGACCCCCACAACCCCCTCGACCCGCCCGCCGAGTACGACCGGCTGCGCGAGGAACAGCCCATCACCAAAGTGCGCTTCCCCAACGGTACGAACGGCTGGCTGGTCACCCGCTTCGAGGAGGGCAGCCAGGTCTTCAGCGACCCGAGGCTGAGCGCACGGCGCCCGCGCCACGACACCCCCGAGGGTGAGGCCGCCGAGTCACCTGAGGACGAGGCGCCGTTCGACGCGGGCTTCGTGATGATGGACGAGCCCGAACACGGCGCCTACCGGCGGCTGCTCACCGGCCGCTTCACCCCGAAGTCCGTGCAGAACAAGCTCCAGCCCTACCTCGACAAGATCGTCGACGAGCACCTGGACGCCATCGAGGCAGGGCCCGAGACCTTCGACTTCGTCGAGGCCATGGCCCTGCCCATCCCGTGCCTGGTCATCTGCGAGCTGCTCGGTGTCCCCTACGCGGACCGCGACAGCTTCCACGAGGCCACCGTGGACATGATGGACATGGCCAAGAGCCGGGAGGAACGCGACAAGGGCGCCCACTGGCTCATCGGCTACATCACCGACCTGGTGGCCGACAAGCGCCGCACCGGCGCCACCGACGGCATCCTCGCCGAACTGATCGACAAGGCCGAGGGCGAGGACGCGATCCTGTCCGAGCGCCAACTCATCGGCCTCGGCGTCCTGTTGCTGTTCGCCGGCCACGACACCACGTCCGCCATGATGGGCCTGTCCGCACTCACCCTGCTCACCCACGACCAGCAGCGCACCGAACTGGTCGAACACCCGGAGAAGATCGGGACCGCGATCGAGGAACTCATGCGGTACCTCACCATCGTCCAGTTCGGCCTCGGCCGAGTGGCCAAGGAGGACCTGGAACTGGGCGGCGCCCAGATCAAGAAGGGCGATCTGGTCGTCGTCGCGATGAACGCCGCCAACCGCGACCCCCGCGCCTTCCAGGACCCCGACACCCTCGACATCAACCGCAAGATGGCCCGCCACATGGGCTTCGGCTACGGCGTCCACGCCTGCCTCGGCCAGAACGTCGCCCGCGCCGAACTCAGGACCGTCCTGCCCAAACTCTTCGCCCGCTTCCCCAACCTGCGGCTCGCCACCCCGCTGGATGAGGTCCCCATGGACTTCACCGGCACCAACTACGGCGTACGCAAGCTCATGGTCACCCGCTGACCCGACCCGCGACACACAACGGCAGGACCGACTCTCGCCGGCCCTGCCGACCGCCGCCACCGGAACCGATGACAGTGACATCGCGGGGCGGGGTGACCTGTGTGCAGGTAAGCGGTTCGGGGTCGCCGCGCTGGGGTGCCGCTTGTAGCAGCGCTTGGCGGCGACAGCAGGTGCCGTAGTGGAGCTCCGACTGGCGGAGCGCAATGCGAGGATGGCGCTCGCCCCAGATGAGGAGTCTGCTGCACAAGTCGGCAACGACCGTCGCGAGCGCCTGCGCGAGGCCAGGCATCGACCGGACACCTCCAGGGTGCGGATGAAGACGTCGCAGACCATGCCGGCTCCCGCCTCCGGCCAACACCAACATCGGTTCCGCCGGTCCTCCGACGCAGGAGCAGTGGGGCGCCGTGATAGCGGGAATCCGGGCTGGGCTGGCCGAACATCGCGACAGCATCCCCGAGTACGACGCGGCCGTGCACGAACTGGACGAGGCTGCTGCCACGGATGTCTCCGACGAAGAGGGGCGCGAGGAGGCCCGCACGTCCCTGCGTCGTATCGCCAGGCGCTGTGCGGATATCACCGCTGTCATGACCCTCATTGATACGGGGCTACAGATACTGAAGAACGCGATCGGTTGACTGCGGGCGCACAGCAACATCCACAACCCCTTGAATCCGCACACCATTCACCCTCTGTTGAGCTGGGCGGGGCCGGTAACCGGCCGCGCGGACAAGGGGGATCACGCGGTCAGTCGCAATCCGCCGCCCGCACAGGTCAGGTCGACCGCGTCGCCGAGGAAGCGACGCAACCCGGAGACGTACTTCTGCACCACATTTCCTACGTGGCGCGGCGGTTGACTGCCCCAGACGGCGTCGACCAGAGCGTCGTACGAGATCGAGCACCCTTCCTGCAGGAGCAGGACGGCCAGGACGGCCCGCTGCTGCGGCGGGCCCAGCGGCACCTCCTGCCCGTCCGCACCCAACACCCGTACCGGGCCCAGCATTTCGAACCTCAACACCCTGTGCGGGCCGGGCCATTCACTGGAGGGAACCTCCAGCACCATGCAAGCCTGCGTCGTCCACGCGACCGGAGGTCTCCGGGTCGAGGACCACTCCCCCGGGCCCCGGCCCCACGCCCGGCGACGTCACCGTCGCGGTTGCCCTCGGTGGGATCTGCGGATCGGATCTGCTCTAGTACCACCGTGGCCGGGTCGGCGACTTCGCCCTCCAGGAACCGATGGTGCTCGGGCACGAGATCGTCGGCCATGTGCATGCCCCCGGCCCCGAGAGCGACGGACCTGCCGTCGGGACGCCGGGGGCCGTCCAGCCCGCCCCCTGCGACCGGTGCCCGGGCTGCGTGGCGGGGCGCCGCAACATCTGCGCCCACGCCCGCTACCTCGCCAGAGCCGCCCACACCCCGCACGTCCAGAGCAGCTGCGCTCAGATCGTCACTGTGCCAGCGTCGCAGATCCGCCCCCTGTCGCCCCAACTCGCCCTGACAAGTGAGGTGTTGGGTGAGCCACTGCCAGTCGCCCTGCACGCCGTGCACCGCACGGGCGACGTCAGGGGCAAGCGGGTCCTGGTCACCGGAGCGGGCCCCATCGGCTGCCTGGTCACCGCCGTACTGCACACACGAGGGCGCGGCGGAGATCGTCGTCAGCCACCTACTCGACCCGCCCCTGCGCATCGCCGCCGCCTCCGGGGCCACCGCCACCGTACAGGCGGACGCGACCTCGCCCACGACCGGCCCGTCGCCCCCAAGGTCCTCCTGGACCTGACCGGCGCCTGAACCAGGGGGTGTTCAGGCAGCCTTGGTGGCCATCCGGTGCAGGAGACCGGCGACGAGCGCGACCCGGTCGGGGATGTCGTCGACGATCACGTGCTCGTGCCGGGCGTGCGGGCCGGCGCCGCTGCAGCCGAGCCCGTCGAGGACCGGGATGCCGAGCGCGGAGATGAAGTTGGCGTCGCTGCCGCCACCGACGCTGATCGGCTCCAGGGGACCGCGCAGCTCACCGGCGACCTCGTCGGCCAGGTCGAACAGCTCCTTGCTCGCCGGCGTCGGACGCATCGGCGGGCGGCTCCACCCGCCGCCGACCTTCACGTCGACGCGCGGGTCGGTGGCGCGGAGCGCGGCGAACACCGCGTCGACGCGGTCGGCCTCGTCCTGCTGCGTGATGCGGACGTCGACGAGGCAGTGCGCACGGCCCGCGACGACGTTACGGACGGTGCCGCCCTGGATGGCGCCGACGTTGATCGTGGTGCCTGCCTCGGGGTTCTGCGCCGCGGCGAGCTGGGTGACCAGCTCCGCCATGGCGTGGATCGCGCTGGCGCCGCCGGCCGGGTCGTTGCCCGCATGCGACTCGATGCCGGTGGTGGTGACGTCGAAGATGCCGCAACCCTTGCGTCCGGCCTTGACGTCCCAGCCGATACCGGGCTCGAGGACGAGGGCCGCCGCGCTCGCGCGGGCCGCGTTCTCGATGTGTTCGCGCGAGGCCACGCTGCCCGTCTCCTCGTCGCCGGTGAGCTGGAAGGTCACCGTCGGGTGGGGCAGGTCCAGGGCACGCAGGGCACGCAGCGCCCAGACGCCCGTGACGATCCCTGCCTTCATGTCGTAGATGCCCGGGCCCCTGGCGACGCCGTTCTCCACGCTGAAGGGCCATTCGGCGAGAGTGCCCGCCGGCCACACCGTGTCGTAGTGGCAGACCAGGAGCACCCGCTCCCCCGAGGTGCCGGGGTAGGTCGCCTCCAGGATGTCACCGCGCTCCGGCTGCTCGCGGCGGACCCATTCGGCCGGCGGGCCGAGCCGCTCGTGCAGCCAGGCGGTGAGCGCGTCGGCGGTGGTGTCGAGGAGCGCCTTTTCGGTGCTGGGCGACTCGAGGCCGACGAGCATCGACAGGTCGGCGAGCAGGTCGTCGAGGTGGGTGCGGAACCAGGTGGAGAGCGGCTTCGCGGACATGAGGGTGCGCCAATCTGTGGGTGGAGTACGGGAGTTGAGGCGGGACTAGCGGACGGGGACGCCCGGGCCGAGCGGGATGCCCAGGGTGTACCAGGCGAGGAACAGCACCACCCATACGACGAGGTTGACCACCGCGAGGGGCAGCACCAGGGACATCAGCGTGCCGATGCCCGCGGAGGGCCGGTAGCGGCGGATGAATCCGAGCGCGATGACGAAGTACGGGCTCATCGGACTGAGGCTGTTGGTGGGCGCGTCCGCGATCCGGAACAGCGCCTGGCTGGTCTCCGGCCGGATGTGCAGCAGCATCAGCATCGGCACCAGGATCGGGGCGACCAGCGACCACATCGCCGAACCGCTGGTGAGGAACAGGTTGAGCAGGCTGATCAGGAGCACCGCGCCGATGAAGATCACCACGGGCTGCGCGCCGAGCGAGTCGAGCACATCGGCCCCGGAGATCGCGATGACCTGGCCGATGTTGCTCCACTTGAAGTAGCCGAGGAACTGCGCGACCACGAAGAAGAGCACCAGGACCGGGACCAGTTCGCGCAACCCTCGGCCCATCAGCTCCGGGATGTCCTGCGCGGCGGTGATGGTGCGCACCGTCAGTCCGTACACGATGCCGATGAGCATGAAGAACACCATCAGGATCACGGCTATGTTGTCGAACAGCGGCGATGCCACGACGGAACCGCCCTCCCCGCGCAGCGGGGAACCCGCGGGCAGCATCGCGAGGACCACCGCGGCCACGTACAGCGCTCCGGCGGTGATCGCCCGGCGCACGCCCTTGCGCTCCTCGGCGGACAGGGTCATGTCGGGCAGCTCTTCGACGTCGGTCAGCTCCAGCTCGACGGCGTTCATCGCGGCGACCCGGCGCACGACGACGGCTTCGGTGACGATCGTGATGGTGATCGCGAGCAGCAGCGTGGACGCCACGGAGAAGAACCAGTTCGAGACCGGAGTGACCGCGTAGGACGGGTCGATGGTGTGCGCCGCCGAGGTGGTCAGACCCGCGAAGATCGCGTCCGAGCCCTCGATGACCGGGCTGACGCTGCTCGCGCCGCCCACCGCGACGTAGGAGACGACGGCACCGATGATCGGGCTGCGGCCCACCGCGCGGAACGCGATCATGCCGAGCGGGATCATCACCACGAACGCGGCGTCTCCGGCCACGTGGGAGAACATGCTGGTGTAGGCCACGGCGAAGGTCACCATCTTGGCCGGGACCCGGGCGAGCGCGGCACGCATCAGTGCGGGGAGCAGGCCGGTGCCGTCCGCGATCGCGACGCCGAGCATGACCACCACGATCAGACCCAGCGGCGGGAAGTCGACGAAGTTCGTGATCGCATCGCCGAGGACCATCTTCACGCCCGCGTCGGACACGATGCTCTTGACGGCGATGACCGAGCCGTCGGCGGGCGAGACCACCGAGACGCCGAGCGCGGCGAGCAGCCAGCTCGCCAGGACGATCAGACCGCTCAGGATCAGGAAGAGCCAGAACGGGTGGGGCAGTTTGTTCCCTGCCCGGTCCACGAAGTCCAGCGCACGCAGGACCACCGAGGCCGGCGGCTGCCGTTGTTCCTTCACTTCGGCCATGAGGCCCTCCCGCTGCTGTTCCGTGGCGTTATGGCTCGCCATAAGACAGCGTGATGCGTGTTTGTGTCAATCACTGTCCAGTGAATGACAGAATCGCTCCCTGTACGCTTCTCGCATGCAAGAGATGGAGCACGGCCTCGACGACGCCGACCTTGATCTGGTGGCAGCGCTGCAGATCGCGCCCCGGGCGCCGCTGAACACCGTCGCCGAGATCCTGGGCACCTCGGCCAGCACGGCGGGGCGGCGCATCCAGCGGCTGCAGCAGCTGGGGCTCCTGCGTTTCATCAGCACCGTGCACTGGTCGCTCCTCACCACCGGCAATCCCTATGTGGTGTGGATCAAGTGCCGGCCCGGCGCCACGGGCGACGTCGCAGCCGCCATCCAGAAGGTGCCGCAGGCCCAGTCGCTCATCACCACCACCGGCGACTCGGACATCTACTGCACCCTCTATCCGCTGCCGGGCACGGACCAGCGGCGCCTGCTGACCCGGACGCTGCCCGAGATCCCCGGCATCGCGTCCATCCAGTCGCACCTCGTACTGCGCTCCGCCCGCGAGGCGTTCACCTGGCGGCTCGACCGGCTCACCGACCGGCAGACCGAGGAACTGCGCGGACAGGCCGACGCCCTTCCCGATGCGGCCCCCACCAGCGTCGGACCTCTCAACGAGGTCGAGTTCCGCACGCTCCAGCTGTTGGTCGAGGACAGCCGGATCTCCGCGGCACAGGTCGCCCGCGAACTCGACGTCAGCCGGTCCACCGCCTACCGGACGATCCAGTCACTCCTGGAATCGGGGGCCGTCCGCCCTCGGGTGGAGATCGAACCGGCCGTCCTCGGGTTCCCGATCACCGCGCTGTTCACCCTGGACGTCCAGCCGCGGCACGTCCCCACCGTGCTGACCACACTCGGCGAGCACTCCTGCGGGCGGTTCACGGTCATGACCGCCGGACCGGCCTCGATCCTCCACCACGGGGTCTTCGCCGACGAGGACCACTTGTCGAGGTTCGTCACGGACGACCTCGGCGCGCTCCCCGGCCTCAACGGCCTCAACACCTTGATCGCCCTGTCCGTCCTGCGCCGCCAATGGATCGACCGCGACGACGACTTCGTACTGGGACACCGGGCCCACGACATCCTGTCGCCGAGCCACGACACTCGATGACGAGGGGTGGAACCGGACAGCGACAGCTCGCCGTACGACAGGGCCGGGAGAAGTCGCAGGACCTCCGGGGCGGCCTTCCTACCGCGGCTGATCATGTTGACCGGCAGCAGCGACACGTCGGCGAGGAAGAAGTCGGCGAGATCCACGGCGAGTTCGCGGCCTGCGATGTAGCCGACGAGCGCGGCCCGGTCCCGCGGGCGCACCAGGGCCAGCGCGTCGCGCAGCACCGTGCCGCCGACGGTGTCGATGAGCACGTCGGCCCTGCCGCCGATCGCCTCCTCGGAGAGGTCGGCGGCAACGACCGCTTTGGCGGCGGGCGCGTGGGGCAGCTTGGCCGGGCGGCCGACCACGGAGGACCGGTGCGGCGGCTCCTACCTGTGCCACTACTCGTACTGCAACCGGTACCGGGTCGCCGCTCGCACCTCGAACACCCCGGACAGTTCGGCCGGCAACCTCGGTGTCCGCCGCGCGGCTTCGATCAGCTGACCGGCTCCCGCGCCGTCACGCCGACGTGGCGTCCTCGTCCTTCCGCGCCCCGGAGGTCATCAGCTCGATGACCTCCGACACGTACCGGTCGGTGTTGTCGAAGTGACGGTTCATCGCCGCCACGGCGGCGGCGGCGTCACCGGCCGCGACGGCGTCGAAGATGCCTCGGTGCATGACGACCGCGGACGCGTCGCCGATGGTACGGCGGGTCGTCTGCTCCCTGACCCGTCGCAGCGCGCCGTTCATCAACTCGTAGATACCCAGGACCAAAGGGTTGTCCGCGGCGTCCAGCAGTATGCCGTGGAAGTCCATGTCGGCGGCGGCAAACTCCTGCACGTCGTGCGTGTCACAGGCTTGCTGCATGCGCTCCACGGCCGCTTCGAGGCCGACGAGGTGCTCATCGTCACGGCGCTCGGCAGCCAGGCCGACGAGGCCCGTCTCGACCATCCGGCGCAGTTCGGTGAGGCTGCGATACAGCTCAGTACCCTGCCCCGCGTCGATCATCGCCGCGAGCACGGTCGGGTCCAGATGGGACCAGCGGGCGCGGGCGTTGACGAACGTCCCACGCCCCCGCTCGACACGCAGCACACCCATCCGCTGCAGCGACCGCAACGCCTCGCGCAGGGTCAGGCGGCTGACACCCAGCTCCTCGGCGAGCTCGCCCTCCTGGGGCAGCCGGGTGTCGGCCTCGAAGCGACCGGAGACGACGGCGGACAGCAGCATTTCCTCGACACGGTTCGTGAGCGTGCCGGACTTCTCGCCGGGCAGCGCGCCGATCGTGATTGAGGTCCCCATGACGGTCAGTGTAGTCCGCGCTGCTGGGACAGCCCGCGGTCGACCGGGAGGCGCTGCGCCTGGGCCTGGAGCCCTGCCGGAAGCCCGTCGGTGATCCATTCCAGGTCCGTGCCGTATGCCTCGTCCGCGATCTTCCGGAGCAGCCGTTCGCGAACCGGCGCCAACTCCGGTACGCCCGCCAGGTCGTGCTCGTCCCAGGGGTCCGCGGGGACGTCGAAGAGCTGTACGACGTTGCCCATGGGGTAGTAGACGAGCTTGTGACGGCCGTCGTGGGCCATGCGCGTGGCCTCCGCCCCCTCCCCGTACTCGCCATGCAGGAACGTGCGGGTGTCCTCGACCATCGACACACCCTCGACCTCGTCCGGCACCTCGATCCCGGCGAGGCCGAGCAGCGTCGGCATGACGTCCTGGAGGCCCACGAGTCGGTCGTCGACCTCACCCGTCGGCACACGCCCGGAGGTGGTGTCGCCGACGAGGAGCATGGGGACGTTCGCGGACTTCTCGTAGAAGACGCGCTTGGCCCACAGATCGTGATCGCCGAGCATGTCGCCGTGGTCCGAGGTGAACATGATGACGGTGTCGTCGAGCAGCCCCTGCTCACGCAACGTACCGATGACGAACCGCAGTTGGTGGTCGACATAGGTGCACTGGGCGTAGAAGGCACGCTTGGCCGCCAGCTCCTCGGCCTCCCGCATTCCGACCGGGCTGTCGGCGTGCCGGCGCCGCTGGAGCTGCGGCGGCGCCGTCTCACCCTGGACGACCCAGTCGCCGACGATCGGTTCGTCCATCTCCTGTCCGGCGTACATGTCCAGGTAGGCCGCCGGTGGTGTCAGCGGCGGGTGCGGCGCGGTGAACGACAGGTACCAGAAGGCCGGCTTGGTGGGATCGCGGCGCACGATGGTCTCGGCCATCGTCCGAGCGGCCCAGTGGGTGACGTGCATCGTCTCGGGCAGGTGCCAAGGACGGTACGTGTACTGGTTGTTGCTCATGCCGTGGGCGTAGCTCAGCCCGGCGTGTCCGTTGGCGGCGAGGAACCGTTCGTAGTCGTCGGCCACACCCCACTGCGAGCGACCCTCCTCGCTCAGCCAGACATCGTCGAAGCCGATGCGGCTGCGCTGCGGGAAGACGTGCAGCTTGCCCACCGCGTACGCCTGATAGCCGTTGTCCCGGAACGTCTGCGCCAGCGTGGGCAGTTCGGGCATCGGAAGGTCCTGCTGGAAGATCCGGTCGCCGTGGGTGCGGGGCGTGGTTCCGGTCATGATGGAGCGCCGGGCCGGCACGCACACCGGGGATTCACTGTAGGCGCGGGTGTAGCGGGTCCCGGCCGCGGCTAGTGAGTCGAGGGTGGGCGTCTGGATCACGGGGTGACCGGCACATCCCAGGAGCCGGCCGAACCAGTGGTCGACGGTGATGAGCAGAACGTTGGGACGGGCAGGCATTCAGGACTCCTGGGCGTTACGTGCAGGGGTTGCGGAGACGTCGGGGGCGGGCGCCGGGACGGTCGGCGGGGACCCGAAGACGGTGCGGGCGATGCCCGCCATGACGGCGGCGAACACCATGACCCCCGCCAGGAAGAGCATCGACGCGGAGAGCGAACCGGTTGCGCCCTTGATGGCACCGACGGCGTACGGCCCGACGAAACCACCGAGATTTCCGACCGAGTTGATCAGCGCGAGACCTGCCGCGGCCTGCGCTCCCACCAGCAGACGGGAGGGAAGACTCCAGAAGATCGGCTGCCCGGCGAACATACCGACCGCCGCCAGACTGATGAACGCGAGTTCCACCACGGCGTTTTCGCTCAGCGCGGCACCGGCGAGGCCGGCGGCGCCCACGAGTGTGCAGCCGGCGATCTGCCGGTAGCTGCGCCCCGTACGAGCGGCAATGCGTGGCCAGAAGTACAGCGCGATCGCGGCGAAGAGGAACGGTACGGCGTTGAGGAGTCCGTTGACGGTGGCCGAGACGTCGAGCTCGGCGATCAGCGTCGGCAGCCACAGCCGGAGTCCGTACGCCGCCGTGGGGAACGCCGCGAACCACAGGCACAGGAACAGCACGCGCCGGTCGAGCAGCGCCCGCCAGCCACTGCCGTGCGAGGCCGGCGCGGCCGCCCGCTCGGCGTTCAATGCCCCCACGAGCCAGGCGCGTTCCTGCGCGGTGAGCCACTTCGCCGACTGCGGCGAGTCCGGCAGTGCGAAAAAGACCACGACGGCCAACACCAGGGCGGGCAGTCCGGTGATGACGAACACCCACTGCCAGCCCTCGACACCGAGGAAGCCGTGCATGTCCAGCAGGATGCCCATCAGTGGCGCACCGACCACGGTCGAGACCGGGTTGGCCAGCAGGAACAAGCCGATGACCTTCCCGCGGTGTGCGGCCGGGACCCACTGCGAAAGATAGAACAACGCTCCCGGGTAGAACCCCGCCTCCGCGGCACCGAGCAGGAAGCGCAGCGCGTTGAAGGACATCACGTCCTGCACCAGCGCCGTCAGCACGACGATGACGCCCCAGGTGAGCATGATGCGGGCGATCCAGCGCCGCGCACCGAAGCGGACGAGAGCCAGGTTGCTGGGTACCTCACAGAGGAAGTAACCGATGAAGAAGATGCCCGCGCCGAACCCGAACGCCGCGTCCGACAGTCCGAGACCCTCCTGCATGCCCAGCTGGGCGACGCCGATGTTGGTCTTGTCGACGAACGAGACCAGGTAGCAGACGGCGAGGAGGGGCACGATCCTCCACATCACCTTCCGCATGACGATGCGTTCCACGACTCCCCCAACTTCTCTGATGTCTTATATCTGAGAGGAAGGTAAGGCATGGAGGACTCCAACGGCAATGCTGTAAAGCGCGTTGAGGCATCGCTACAGGTGGAAGCCCGGCGAAGGAACCTTGGTGGTGGCCGCCGCCTCACCCGCCGCCGCGTCGACGTGCTCTTCGCGATGCTCCGCGACAGCGCCCTCTACCAACCGCGCCCCGCCACGAACCCCAGTTCCTCCTCCGCGGGCAAGCTCTCCACCTGTCCGAGTACGACACTCAACCCGACACCCGCGACTGGTTCGCGCACCAGCAGCCCACCGAACGCCCCGGCCCACTGGCGCGCACTCTGGCTCAACTTGCGCAGCGTCGCGGCCGCTTCCCTGCTTTCTCGTGCAACCCTCGGACGCCTTCGTGAGTCTCCTGTGTGCCGAACTGTGGGTCACGCCTGGAACAAATTCGGGCAAACGCCAACGGTCCAACACCTCATCGAAGCGGGATGTCCGCCGGACGCCGCTGTCCCCTGCAGGAGCTCAACGCATGGCCACGCACATACGCCCTACCACCCCGCCTCCGACGCGCATCCGCGTCGCCACGGCGAACGCCTCGGCGGCGCCCCTGACCGGCGACGTCGCGTTCTCCGCCGGCAACACCACTGCGTCCAGGCCGAAGAACGCCGGGGACTTCGTCGCCCTGTACGAGTCGGCGAACCGCATCACGTCGGCCAAGCGCACCTCCATCAGCCAGAACACCGAGAAGGTCGGTACCGACCTCGACGGCGGCACCGTCGCGATCCTTCAGGGCTCGGCCTGCCGCCTGCCCGGTGGCACCGCCATCGCCGACTCCGCGGCCTCCTCTCACGACCGCTGGGGCGCCGCCCTCGCCGCGAGCGACATCACCTGCCACGGCTACCCGATGTTCGGGGCGAACGCCGCCAACTGATCCGAAGCCATGAGTAGTTCATCCGACGGATGACGGGTGATCCCGTCACACCGAACTGCCGGACAGGCCCGTACTGCGACGTCGTCCACCAGGCCCACCTCGGCGACCACTCATGGGGCGATCAGCACAGCAACACCCGTCTCGTCATCGTCAACAACCCCAGTGAAAGGCCCGTCCATGAAGCGCACGCTCACGTTGATCACCGCGCTGGCCGTCACCGCGCTGACGCCCACAACGGCGCACGCGGCGGTCAAGAAGGCCAAGCCGCCACTCAGTTGCGACTCCCGGACGTTCACCTCAAGACCGGGCCCGAGCTTCAGCGACCCGGAGGACGCCGACGCCCAGATGAACGTCATGGGCCCGATCATCGAATCGATCAACAGCGCCAGTTGCGGGCAGACCATACGCGTCGCCATGTACTCGATCGGCAGCACCCAGCCGGGCCCGGACTTCGCCAACGCCCTGATCGCTGCACACCAACGTGGCGTCATCGTCAAGGCGCTGATGGACTCTCACAGCGACAATGCGATCTGGCAGTCGATGGTCACCGAGCTGGGCAACGACCCGCAAGCCTCCAGCTTCGCCGCGCTGTGCCCTGGCGGCTGCCTGACCCACTACTCCGGCTCCGCCCTGCACGCGAAGTACTACATGCTCAGCGGCGGGAGCGACGCGAACAGGACTGTGACCGTCAGCAGCGCCAACCCCACCTCCGCCCAGGCCAGAACCGCGTGGAACAGTGGCGCCACCGTCAAGGGCAACGTCGACCTGTACAACTCCTACGTCCGCTACTTCACAGCCATGGCCAAGGGGGCGCTGGGCGGCCCGGGCCCGTTGGTGCCCGACTACTACAACTCCACCAGCGGTGAGGCCGCCAGGACGACACTGTCCCCGCCCTCCTACCAGTGGCCCAAGGCGCGCTCCAAAAGCGACACCTGGGTCGACTTCCTGAACAACATCAAGGCGCCGGCCACGATCAACATCGCCATGTTCGAGTGGACCTCTCACGGGCAGCCGGGCGACCGGAACTATCTGGAGCTGCCGAAGAAGTTGGTGAGCCTGGCAAAGACCGGCGTGAAGATACAGATACTCTTCACCGCCGGCCAGGTTGACGGCAGCGTGCAGAACTACCTGAAGGACCGGCCCAATATCACCGTGCACGACACCAGCCGCGGCACCGACGCGAACGGCAACGCTCTGCACTACACGCACGACAAGTACATGATGGTCAGCGGCGGTTACGCGGGTGCGACCAACTCGAGACTCGTGTTCGTCGGCTCCTCGAACTGGACGAGCAACGGCGTCTGGCACAACGACGAGTCGGACCTGAAGCTGGTCGGCCAGTCCAGCTACGACATGTTCAAGACGGACTGGCAGAACCAGTTCAACCGCTGCTGCGGGACCATGGCGCGGGAGTTGAGCGCCGAGGAGCGCGCCGAGAACACGGCACGCGAGATTCCGATCGATCCGGAGCAGGTCGAGGAATAGGAATTCCCGGCCACCGCCAGCCGGTTACTTGCCGAACCCTGCCGTGAGGCCGTCGAGCAACTGCCGACGGCCGAACGCGTACAGCATCAGGATCGGCAGCGTGGTGGGGACGACGCCGGCGAGGAGGGTCTGTACGGCGAGTGGTGTAACTCGCGTGCAGAGAGCGACAGTTGATGACTGATGTGAGGAGTGGTACCGAGGCCGGCAAGGCAGCCACGGATGCTTCCGAGGCCGTGGGCAAGAAGCGGCGGAAGCGGTTCGGTGGAGTCGACGAGACGGTGCTGTCGCTGTCCGCGAAGGGCCTCAGCCATGGCGAGATCTCCGCGCATCTGGCCGAGGTGTACGGCACCGAGGTGTCCAAGTCGACCTGGACGCGGTCTACTCGATGGTCTTCGTCGACTGCGTGAACGTGAAGGTCAGGGACGGCCAGGTTACCAACCGGCCGGCATCCGGAAGAGAACGCTGCGGAGGACAGCACGGCGCCGGCGTCACTGGTCTTGATGTCGCTGACTGCTCCCTGGTGACGAGTAGTGCGGCCGGGCCGGTCCTCCTCGCTCATCCAGCCGTCGTCGAGGACGACCCGGCGGCCACGGAGTGCGGCCCAGTCGAACGTGTCCGAGGCTTCAGAGGTGGCACGGCTCACGGGTCTCCCCACGGTGGTCGGTTTGCCGCACACGGTGCACGCCCGACTCCGCGCCGTCCAGGTCCGGCACGCCGACATCACCCGCTCGCACAGCGGCATCTTGAAGCGGTCGAGAGATCCGTTCAGCCGATGGTGAAGCGCTGGTTCTGGGCGCCCCGGTCGCAGCGGGCAGTGCGGTAGAGGCCGTTGTCCTGCTGGTAGAGGCAGCGGCCCGTGCCGACGCTTTGGAGCATGATGGCGCTGCGGGCGGCGGGCTGGACGGTGCGCCACTTCTGGTACGAGCCGCCGTTACAGCGCAGGGGGTAGACGTCACCGCGGTCATTGCTGTCGAGGCAGCGGCCCCAGTAGTTGTTCTTAAGAGTCGTGCTGGTGTTGAGGCGGCCGTTCCACTGCCACAGGAGGCTGCCGCGTCCGGTGGTGCAGCGGTCGCCCTTGAGGCCGGTTTCGTCGGTCTCGCGCAGGCAGTCACCGTAGCGGTAGTTCGCGAAGCGGCTGGTGGCGGTGGCAGCCGAGGCGGGTGCGGGGGTGAGGAGGGGGAGGGCGAGGGCGGCTGCGGCGATGAGGGCAGCGAAGGCTTTCCGGGGTGGGCGGCGCACTGAGGGGCTCCTTACGGTGGTTTTCAGAGGTACCTCGGCAGGATTCCCGAACACCACCGCTTACGCCTGAAAAATGGGGAAAATCACCGGAACGAGCCGCTCATGCCGGCCGATCCGGTCCGGCGACGGCGCTGGGCCGATCACCGCGGCACGCTCGATGCCATCGCATGGAAGTACCGCACCAACTCTGCGGGTGCCCGACACATCATCCGCGCAGGTGAAGACCCTGATCGTCGATCACAGTCATGGGAGGTCACGTCGCCGACGACTGCGCTGTTCCAGGACGCGGTGGACGGCGACCGCGACAAGGACATCGAGGTCCTGGTGCTGCGGCACCAACTCGCGGTCTTGCAACGCCAGGTCGACACGCCGGCATTCACGCCGGGCGACCGACTACTGTTCGCCGGGCTGCTCCAGCACCTGGGCCGACTTTCTGCGCAGTCAGACCAATGGCCTGCCGGCCTGCGACTTCTTCGAGACGATGCAGACCTGCCGGCGCGAGCTTCTGGACGCACCCTCACGAATACCACCGTCCCACATGACCTGCGCGGACGGCGTTATCGGCAACAGCAGCGCCGTGCTGCCCCTGTCGGCATCAACCACCGCTTGCTGCAAGGGGATTGACGCCCGTCGCAAGCCCCCTTTAGCGTCCCGGACACACGCCATCGATACGCATCGACGTGTCGCGGCATGCATCGCGTGTGTCGACGTACGTATTGATGGGTAGCGACGTGCGCACCGTGCAGGAGAGGCGTGCGTACCTCCGGCCCGCGACGCGGATGAGGCAGGTGAGGCAGGACGATGTCGGCCACCAGCAAGGACGTCGCGCGGCTCGCCGGAGTCGCGCAGAGCACCGTCTCGTACGTACTCAACAGCCGGCGCCCGGTCTCCGCCGACACCCGGCGGCGGGTCGAGGACGCCATCCGGGAGCTGGGCTTCCAGCCGCATGCCGGGGCGCGGGCGCTGGTGAGCAGGCGGACGCGGGTGATCGGTCTGGTGGTGCCCTTCGGGACCGCGGGCGATCCTGCGGGGCTGATCCCGTTCCTCGACACGATCACCACCTGCGCCCGTGAGCGGGACCACGATGTGCTCCTGGTCACCGCCGACGAGGGGGCCGAGGGGCTGCGCCGGCTCGCCGGGCGCGCGCTGTGCGACGCCGTCGTCCTGATGGGGATCGAGGCGGACGACGAGCGGATCCCGGTCGCCGCCGCGCTCCCGGTGCCCGTGGTGACGATCGGTGTGCCCGACGTGCCGTCCGAACTGCACTGCGTGGACCTGGACTTCAGCATGGCGGGGCGGCTCGCCGTGGAGGAGCTGGCCGCCTGCGGGCTGCGCAGGGTCGTCCTGCTCGGGCACGCCGAGTCGGAGGTGGCACGCGGCCTCAACTATGTGGCGCGGTTCGCGCGCGGGGCCGAGCGGGCCGCCGCGGTGGCGGGCCTCGGCTTCCGCTCGGTCAGCCCGCTGGAGCCCGAGCACGGTCCGGTGACGGAGGAGGTGCGACGCCAACTCGCGGACGCGGAGGGGCCGGTGGGGTTCGTCGTCGCCGGGCACCGCGCGCTGCCGCACGTGCTCGCGGCGCTGCGCGCGCTCGGCAGGGTGCCCGGAGAGGACGCCGCCGTCGTGGCGCTGTGCACCGACGAGCGGGCCGTCGCCGAGCCCTCGGAACCGAGCAATGTCTCCACGGAGCCGCGTGAGGTCTCCCGCCGTGCCATGGACCTGCTGTTCCGCCTCCTGGACCAGGAGGGTGCGGGGGCCTCGTCCACGGTCGAGCTGGTGGCACCGCGGCTGACCAGGCGGGCCACGACGACCGTCCCGGACATCAACACCACCGTCACGACGGTCACGTCGACCGCCCCGGACACCACCGTCACGACGGCCGTCCCGCACACCAACACCACGGTCACGTCGCCCGTCCCCGACACCAACACCCCTGGCACGTCGCCCACCCCAGGCCCCACGGTCACGTCCTCGTCCCCCTGATCCACGCCCGCCCCGTGGCCGGCGCCCGCACCACGCAGCGCGTCATCGATACGTATCGACCGGACCATCGACCGGGAGGAAGCGCATGTCTCAATGGCGAGATATACCCGCGCGCACGATACGCAGGCGGCGAAGGCGGCTGATCGGCTGCACCCTGCTGCCCGCCGCCCTCGCCCTCACCGCCTGCGGCAACGGCGTCGAGCCCGGGGTGGACTCCTCGGGGCGCGTCGTCAGCCTGCGGGTGCTCGACTACTACACCAACCAACCCGACACCAAGATCTACCAGCGGCTGTACGCCGCCTGCGGCCGGCGCCTCGGGATCCGTATCGACCGCGAATCGGTGGCCGGCGCGGGCTATATGCCGCGTGTACTGCAGCAGGCCGCGTCCCGCACGCTGCCCGACGTCCTGATGCTCGACAACCCGGATCTGCAGCAGATCGCCTCCGTCGGCGCGCTGGCGCCCATCGCCGACTTCGGCCTGAGTACGAAGGGGTACGCGCGCGGTGTCGTCGCGTCGTCGACGTACCGCGGAAAGGTCTACGGGCTGCAGCCGGCGGCCAATACCCTCGCGCTCTTCTACAACAAGAAGCTGCTGAAGGAGGCCGGAGTCGAGCCGCCCGGAACGTGGAGCGAACTCAAGCACACCGCAAAGGAGTTGACCGGATCGGACACGTACGGGGTGGGCTTCTCCGCCGTCGCCACCTATGAGGGCGCCTGGCAGTTCCTGCCGTTCATGTGGTCCAACGGCGGCACCGAACGCAACCTCGCCACCCCAGCCACCGCGCAGGCCGTGGGTCTGTGGCGCGACCTCGTCGCCGACGGATCGGCGCCCAAATCGGTCGTGAACTGGTCGCAGGCAGACGTGAACGACCAGTTCAAGAACGGCAACCTCGCGATGATGGTCAACGGCCCGTGGCAGCTGCCGTTGCTCGACGAGGCGCACAAGAAGAAGGGCCTCGAATTCGGCTTGGCCAAGATCCCCGTGCCCGAGGGGAAGAAGACGTCCGTGGCGCCGCTGGGCGGCGAGACGTTCACGCTGCCGCAGACCGGCGACCGGCGCACACAGAAGAAGGCTGCCCGGTTCGTGGCCTGCATGAACTCCGAGCGTGTGCAGCTGAAGCTGGGCCGCTTGCGCGATCTCGTACCCGCGCGCACCGACCTCGCCGAGCGGCTCGCCGCCGACGACCCCCGGCTCCGTGCCTTCGTGGAACAGGTGCGCGCCGCCCGTGCCCGCACCGCACTGCTCGGCCCCGCCTGGCCGAAGGCCGCCACCCGTATCTACACCGCCCTGCAGACCGCGCTCACCGGCGGCGCCACGCCGACGCAGGCAGTGAGGCAGGCCCAGAATGACTGACGCGACGCTGACCGCCGAAGGGCCCGCGGCATCCACGGCGCGGTCCGGCAGCGCCCCGCCGCGCCCCCGCTGGTGGCAGACGTCGGCGGGCCGCAGCCGCCTCTTCCAGGTCCTCGCCCTCGGCCCCGCCGTCGTCTACCTGCTCGCGTTCTTCGGCTATCCGGTGGTGCGCAACCTCGTCATGGGGTTCCAGCACTACACGACGAAGACGTACTACACCGGCGAGGCGCCCTGGGTGGGCCTGGACAACTACGCGGCCGTGCTCGGCTCGTCCGTGTTCACCCAGGCGCTGCTCAACACGCTGCTGTTCACGGCGGGTTCGCTGCTCGGGCAGTTCGTCATCGGCCTCGCCATCGCCGTCTTCTTCCGGCGCCGCTTCCCGCTCAGCGGACTCTTCCGCTCGCTGCTCCTGCTGCCGTGGCTGATCCCGCTGATCGTCTCCGGCGCGGTGTGGCGCTGGATCCTCGACCAGGACCACGGCGCGCTCAACCAATTCCTCGCCGCCCTCCACCTCACCGAAGGGCACCCGGGCTGGCTGTCCACGACATCCCTCGCCCTGGTCGCCGTCATCGGCGTCAACATCTGGATCGGCATCCCCTTCAACGCGACGATCCTGTACGGCGGGCTCCAGGACATCCCCGAGGAGCTGTACGAAGCGGCGGCCCTCGACGGAGCCACCGGTTGGCGCGCCTTCCGCCATGTGACATGGCCCCTGCTTCGCCCGGTGGTGAGCGTCGTCCTCGTCCTCGGCATCGTCTACACGCTCAAGGTGCTCGACATCATCCTCGGTCTCACCGGCGGCGGCCCTGCCAACGCCACCCAGACGCTGGCCACCCAGTCCTACCAACTCTCCTTCCAGACCTTCGACTTCGGGCAGGGCGCCGCGCTGAGCAATGTGCTCATCGTGATGTCCCTCGTCTTCGCCGTCCTCTACCTGCGCGCCAACCGGCGTGCCGTCGACGAGTGAGGTCCGCCATGGCGTCATCGACACACTCCCCCGCCCGCGGCGACGCCGGCCGGGCCTGGGGCAACACCGCGATCGGCCTCGTGCTCATGGTGTTCATGCTGTTCCCGGTGTACTGGATGGTGAATGTCTCCTTCCAGCCCGGCAGTGCGGCCACCGCCACCGACTGGTTCCCCAGCACCTTCGACTTCGGCGGCTACGCGGCCGCCGTCCGCGACCAGGGCCAGAACCTGATCACCAGCCTGACCGTGGCCCTGGGCAGCGTCGCGGTCAGCCTGCTCATCGCGACGCCGGCCGCGTATGTGCTCTCGCACTTCAAGCTGCGCTGGGCGGGCCCGGTCCTGCTCGGCATCCTCATCAGCCAGATGATCCCGGGCATCGTCATCGCCAACGCCCTCTACAGCGCGTACAACCAGCTCGGCCTTCTCAACTCGGTCGGCGGCCTGATCGTCGCGGACGCCTCGCACGGCGTGCCGTTCGCGATCCTGATCATGCTGGCGTTCATGCGCGCCATCCCACCGTCGCTCGTCGAGGCGGCGCGAGTGGACGGGGCCGGGCACACGCGTGCCTTCTTCTCGATCGTCGTCCCGATGAGCCGCAACGCGCTGATCACGGCAGGCCTGTTCACGTTCCTGTTCGCCTGGAGCGACTTCCTGTTCGCGCTCACGCTGACGACCACCAAGACGGTCCGCCCAGTGACGCTCGGCCTCTATCAGTACCTCGGCGCGCACGTGAACGACTGGAGCGCGGTCATGGCGACGGCGACGCTCGCGTGCATTCCTGCGGTGCTGCTGCTGGTCGCGGCGCAGCGGTACGTGGCCGCGGGCGTGGCCGGCGGATCGGTCAAGTAGCCCGGCGCCAGGGCTCCAACCACCCCCACCAGAAAGGTGATTCACCACATGTCTCCATCCCAGTCTTCTTCTCAGGACAACGCCCCGATCCGTGTGACCGTCTGGGGCGAGAACCGCCACGAGCAGACCGAGGAGCACGTCGCGAAGATCTACCCGGACGGCATGCACGCCACCATCGCCGACGGCATCCGCGAGAACCTCGGCGACGGCTGCACCGTGCGCACCGCCACCCTGGACGAGCCCGAGCACGGCCTCACCGAGGAGGTCCTCGCCGCCACCGACGTGCTGACCTGGTGGGGGCACGCCGCACATGGTGACGTCAGCGACGCGGTCGTCGAGCGGGTGCACCGGCACGTTCTGTCCGGCATGGGGCTGATCGTGCTGCACTCCGGGCACTGGTCGAAGATCTTCACCAAGCTGATGGGCACCAGCTGCACCCTGCGCTGGCGCAGCGAGCACGACCGCGAGCTGATCTGGACCGTCGACCCGACGCACCCGATCGCGCAAGGGGTGCCGCACCCCATCGAGATTCCCGAGGACGAGATGTACGGCGAGTACTTCGACATCCCGGCCCCCGACGAGCTGGTCTTCGTGTCGTCGTTCAGCGGTGGCGAGGTCTTCCGCAGCGGCTGCACCTTCCGGCGCGGCCACGGCAAGATCTTCTACTTCCGCCCCGGCGACCAGGACTTCCCGACGTACCACCACAAGCACGTCCGCAAGGTCATCGCGAACGGCGTGCAATGGGCGCGCACGGACCGCCCGGTGGAGCGGGCGTACCCGGAGCTGCTCCGCTACGACACCGGCGAGTTCTTCAAGGGCGGCTCGTACCAGGGGCCGCTGTCATGAGCCACATGAGCCACCGGATCATCGCGAACGGCCCCGAGGATCCGCTGCGCGTGCTCCTGGTCGGCGCCGGCGGGATGGGACGCGCGTGGCTCCGGGCGCTAGCCGCTTCGCCGACGGCCGCGCTCGTCGGCATCGTCGACCTCGACCTGGAGGCGGCGCGGGACGCGGCGCGCGAGACGGGACGCCGGGACCTGCCGGTCGGCGCGGACGCGGTGCGACTCGCGGTGGAGACCGGTGCGCAGGCGATCGTGAACGTCACCGTCCCCGCGGCCCATCACCCGGTCACGACCGCCGCGCTCGCGGCCGGGCTTCCCGTCCTCGGCGAGAAGCCGGTGGCCCCCACGGTCGCGTCCGCGCTCTCCCTCGCGGCGGCCGCGGAGGTGACCGGCGAGCTGTTCATGGTCAGCCAGTCGCGGCGCTGGAACCCACAGGTGTTCGCACTACGGTCGGAGGTGACGGAACGCCTCGGCCAACTCGGCGGCGTGACCACGGAGTTCTACCGAGCGCCCCGCTTCGGCGGTTTCCGCGACGCCATGGCGTACCCGCTCCTGGTGGACATGGCGGTCCACCCCTTCGACACGGCCCGCTTCCTGATCGGCGCGGAACCGGTGGCGGTCTACTGCGAGTCGTACAACCCGCCCTGGAGCTGGTACGCGGGCGACGCGGCGGCGAGCGCTGTCTTCGAATTCGCCGGCGGCGTGCGCTACACGTACCACGGCAGCTGGTGCCAGGGCGGCGACGAGACGTCCTGGAACGGCCGCTGGCGGCTCTCCGGCGAAAAGGGAACAGTCCTATGGGACGGCGAGACGCCCCCGACGACCGACCCGCCGGCCGCCCCGCCTCTGGACCCGGTCCGCACCCCTGACGGCATCGCGGGCGCCCTCGAGGTGTTCACGGCGGCCCTGCGCACCGGCACGGTGCCGATGGGCGAGGTCCACGAGAACATCCTCAGCCTCGCGATGGTCGAGGCAGCGGTCGAGTCGGCCCGCGCGGGGCGGCGTGTCCTGATCGACGACGTACTGGCCAAGGCCTACGAGGAGGCGGTACGCGATGAACGGGACGACCGGGTCGGGGCGCGACTGCGGGAGTGGGGCTCGCCGCGGTCCGCACTGAGCGGGACGACTGCCGTGCCGGGGTAGCGGCGGGCGGGGGTCGAGGAAGGTCTGCAAACCCGACAGGTCGGCCGTCATGGCGATGTCACCGTTGCCGACGGCAGGGTGTCAGTGGGGTGCGGTGCGGTGCGCACGGAGTGGCGCCGGCGCTCGAGTTGGGCGCGATCGAGCATCACGAGTGGGCTCCCGTACGGATGTTGACCGGACGACGGGCTTGACGAAGCGTCAGCCCCGGGTCCCGGTGCCCCCGCTCGGTAACGGGGGCACCGCAGCCCCCAACGGCCACCACCAAAAGGCCGCACACCACCCACCCAAATTCGGAACTGGGGTCAAAATTTCGCATGGCCCCATGGAGCTCGGAACACGATCTTGTTGAGGTGTCCTGGTTCGGTGTGCCCAGTGGGACGGTTCGGCTGTTCGTGATGCCGTTATGCTGAGTCCGTGATCATCAGGGGGATGGGCGGGCGGTGGCTCGTCGCCGCGTTGACCGCCTCTGCGGTACTCATCTCAGGGTGCGCGGCCCAGGTCGACCCCGACGAGCTGCCCGGCGTGTACCTCAACGACAAAACTGGCGGCAAGGTCCTCCTCAACCCTGACAAGACGTTCACCGCCACGGACATCTCGGCAAACGAAGCCACGGGGAGTGGAGGTACCGACCCCCTCGACTTCAGTGGCGAATGGGAGTTCGTTGCCAACGAGGAGTCCAGCGACTTCGTCTACCTGGAAACCAAGAACGGTGGCCTCGGCAAGATCGGCGACCTCCAGCTCTACGTGAGAAGCCAGCCGGAGGTGGAGATCCAGCCCGATCCGGATGGGCCGCCGACTCTGGTGCTCGCCAAGGCCACCGACCCGTAGATCCCACGGGTCGAGTCCGGGCCCGCAATACGGTCATGGTTGGGTCTTCTTGAGTCGGCGCCGGCAGATGAGACTGCAGGCAGCCTTTTCGGGAGATGACCGGCAGGAACTTCCGCTTGCGAAGTGCGGCCCGGTTCGGGTTCGACTCGTAGCCCTTGTCACCGAGTAGGGCGTCCGGGCGTCTCCTTGGCCGGCCTGGACGTCCTGCGACGGGCGGGATGCCGTCGACGAGCGCGAGGGTCTGGGTGATGTCGTTGACGGTCGCGGCGGTGCTGATGACTTTGAGCGGGGTGCCGCGGCCGTCACAGATCAAGTGGTGCTTGCTACCCGTCTTCCGCCGGTCGACCGGTGACGGACCGGTGTCGGCGCCCCTTTTGCCACCCCATAGGACGGGGAGCCGCCGGTAACAAACCGGGCACGGATGCGGCGCACGCCACCCCGACCATGATGGCGCGCATCGTCTAGTGAGCCTCCGTCCACGGCCTGCCGACCGGCCGGGGGCCCGGATCTGCGCCATGGCCGGCTCGTACGCACACCCGACCGTCCTCACGCCGGGAGCGCACGACCGCGTCGATGCGTGGAGGCGGTAGCCGCCAGACGCCATTGACCCTGGCGTGGCGGCAAAACCGGTTAACCCGGCAACAGGCATCCGGCACTCTTCCGAATCGCTGCGCTCGGCAAACCAATGTCTGTGTTCGCGAAGTGAGGGTTTAACGATCCGGGCAGGGAGAGTTTTTAGCGCAATGAGTAGAGCGGGATTAGTTCGTACCCGCGGGCCGCTATGGCGTGCTACTGTCGTCTCAGTTGCAGTTGTGGTTCCCGAAAACTTCAAGTGCTCCTGGCCGCATACTGCGGTGGGGGCACTTTTGTATTACCGGTCATTTCCGGGCGGGGTAATCATCGCGGCGACACGGTGTCCGCGCAGTGCGGATATCCGTTGTACTGCCCCAAAGGAGATTGACATGACTACTGGCACCGTGAAGTGGTTCAACGCGGAAAAGGGTTTCGGCTTCATCGAGCAGGAGGGTGGCGGCGCTGACGTGTTCGCCCACTACTCGAACATCGCCGGCCAGGGCTTCCGCGAGCTGCTCGAAGGCCAGAAGGTGAACTTCGACATCGCGCAGGGCCAGAAGGGCCCGACGGCCGAGAACATCGTTCCCGCCTGACGCTGACGCGTACTTTGTAGCTGGGGCCCGCATCCTTCGGGGTGCGGGCCCCAGCTACAGGCATTTCCCGCAGTGATTCGACCTGCGGGCGATTCGGATAACATCCGTCCATATCTGCAGTCGACGCTCCGGGTGAGATTTTCTCTTCGCGTCACTCGTTTTCAGCGCCTGCGCCCGCATGGATTACCAGCCGGCCAGATCCGCTTTCGCTTTTACCGTCGGTCCATTTCTCGTGATTCTCCGCGCCGTTCATCGCCGGAAGAATTCCTTGATATGCACCGCATCAAGGAAGGTTCCGCATGAACCGCACACGTACAAACGACCGATTCGCCCGCACCCGTAACGGCGGTGGCGGTGCCAATTCCGGTGCCGGAAACCGGAGCAGGTCCGGTGGGCCGGCCCGGTCCGGTGGCTACGGCCGTCGGCCCGCCGCCGTGCAGGGTGAGTTCGCGCTCCCCAAGACGATCACCCCGGCTCTGCCCGCCGTCGACGGCTTCGCCGAACTCGGCATGCCCGCGCCGCTGCTGGCCGAACTCGGCAGGCAGGGTGTGGCCGCCCCCTTCCCGATCCAGGGCGCGACGCTGCCGAACTCCCTCGCGGGCCGTGACGTCCTCGGCCGCGGGCGCACCGGCTCCGGCAAGACCCTCGCCTTCGGCCTCGCCCTGCTCTCCCGGACCGCCGGGCAGCGCGCCGAGCCCCGCCAGCCGCTGGGGCTGATCCTGGTCCCCACCCGCGAGCTCGCCCAGCAGGTGACCGACGCACTCACTCCGTACGCCCGCGCTGTCAGGCTTCGCCTGACCACGGTCGTGGGCGGCATGTCGATCGGCAGGCAGGCCAGCGCGCTGCGCGGTGGGGCCGAGGTCGTCGTGGCGACCCCGGGCCGGCTCAAGGACCTCATCGACCGTGGCGACTGCCGCCTGAACCAGGTGGGCATCACGGTGTTGGACGAGGCAGACCAGATGGCCGACATGGGATTCATGCCGCAGGTCACCGCACTCCTGGACCAGGTGCGCCCCGAGGGGCAGCGCATGCTGTTCTCCGCGACGCTGGACCGCAACGTGGACCTGCTGGTGCGCCGCTACCTGACGGACCCGGTCGTCCACTCGGTGGACCCCTCGGCCGGTGCGGTCACGACGATGGAGCACCACGTGCTGCACGTCCACGGCGCCGACAAGCACACGGCCACCACCGAGATCGCCGCCCGCGACGGCCGCGTGATCATGTTCCTGGACACCAAGCACGCCGTCGACCGGCTGACCCAGGACCTGCTCAACAGCGGTGTACGGGCCGCCGCGCTGCACGGCGGCAAGTCCCAGCCCCAGCGCACCCGCACCCTGACGCAGTTCAAGACCGGGCACGTCACCGTGCTCGTGGCCACCAACGTCGCCGCCCGCGGCATCCACGTCGACAACCTCGACCTCGTCGTCAACGTCGATCCGCCGACCGACCACAAGGACTACCTGCACCGCGGCGGCCGCACCGCCCGTGCCGGTGAGTCCGGCAGCGTCGTCACCCTGGTCACCCCCAATCAGCGCCGCGGCATGATCCGCCTCATGTCTGACGCCGGGATCCGCCCCCAGATCACCCAGGTCCGCTCCGGCGAGCAGGAACTGCACCGCATCACCGGAGCCCAGGCCCCCTCGGGCATCCCGGTCGTCATCACCGCGCCGGTCACCGAACGCCCCAAGCGCGGCACCGCCTCCCGCGGCCGTCGCCGCCCCGCTTCCGCGGCACGACGCACCTCCGCGCCGCAGCGGGCTGCTGCCGACGCGGCCGCCTGAGCCCAGAGACCTTCGTGATCAGAACACTGGCCAACCTTTGCCGGAGGCACCTTTTGACGCTGGTACAGATGCAGTCCCGCCCGATGAGCGGCGGCCCCGTGCGCGCGACCTTGGGCGACACCGTTGACGAAGCCGGGCCGCGGGTCTGGGACGACATGACGGTCGAGGTCGCCCTGTCCGTGATGGCCGGCGCCCGCGTCGGGCACCTGCTCGTCTGCGACCAGGACGGCCGACGCACCGGTCTGGTCACCCGGGCCAAGCTCACGGCTGTCCGTGACGGCTCCGCGTACACGGATCGGATCCGCCTGCGCGACCTCGGCGACGGCGGCCTCGCCCTCGCTCTAGCCCGCTGAACCAGCTCCCCACGATTGCCCTTCTTCTTGTGAGGTCTCATGCGCTGTGTCATCGCCCGCTTCCCGTTCGACCTGACCAAGAGCGGGGTGCTGGAAACGATGAAGGGCATCAAGCCCGAGCCGGTCACCGGTGAGTCCGTGATCATCGGGCGCCGCCACTACCCCGCCAAACAGGTCGGCCAGGTCATCACCCGCCAGGACCGCCGGGACTTCAGCGCGGGCGAAGTCCTCCGCGCCATGGCCCGGCTCGGCTTCACCTGCCGGACTCTGCCCGCGGCCGCGCCCGCGCCCGGCATCAGTCCGCTCCAGCGGGCTTCCGTCATGCTGGGCGCCCCCGCGCCCGCCTGATCGGCGGGGCAGGCGCGAGCCTGTCATGTGCCTGGACTGGCACAGCGTCGGACACTCCCGGCGGACGACAGCCTCTACAGGCGATGTCCCTGGGACACCGCACCCCGGCGGCGCGTCCAAGCAACATGCGGGGGCCGTAACCGCGAAGCTCCCGCAGAGAGTTGCAGGTTCCGGTCCTCTCAAGTCCCGGCCATCTGGTCGCCTGATCCTGCGGCGCGGTATTCGGCGTTGATGCGCTGGGCCTCTTCGAGTTGGTCTTCGAGGATGATGATGCGGCAGGCGGCTTCGATGGGGGTGCCCTGGTCGACGAGTTCCCGGGCGCGGGCGGCGATGCGCAGCTGGTAGCGGGAGTAGCGGCGGTGGCCGCCCTCGGAGCGCAGCGGGGTGATGAGGCGGGCTTCGCCGATGGCGCGGAGGAAGCCCTGGGTGGTGCCGAGTATCTCGGTGGCCCGGCCCATGGTGTAGGCGGGGTAGTCGTCGTCGTCGAGACGGCCGAACGAATCGTCTGCTGTCACTTGCACCTCTCTGTGTTCTCTGTGTGGAACGCGTCGAGGGGCCCGGGTGCCGAACGGCACCCGGGCCCCGAAGGAACTGCTACACCATCTGCCGGCCCTGATACTGCACCGGCCCTCTGTGTCCGCCGACCCGACCTGGAAGATGTCGGGGATGCGGGGATCGCGGTTGCTTGACCGGAGACCACCTCACTATCGATGTCCTGCGGTACCCGGGCTCAAGACATCCACCCGGGCGATCCTGATGGCGCTCGGCTCCTCCGTTTCTTCCCTCTGGGATCAAACACTTACCAACTGCCGGTACTGCTCTCCTGCTTACTGCTGATACTGCTGGTGATGCGTACTGCTCAGTGGCCTGCGGTAGCGCCACTCTTCGACAGCCAGCCCCGTCGCCCGTCCTGCATCTGCTCCGGCTTAGAACCCCACTGTCGAACTTCCCAGTGCGCGCGTCCGCAGCCGACGCCTTCACCGAGGTGCTGCTCACTCAACTGCACTGCTGGGTACTGCACTTGCCGGTACTGCTACTGCGGTACTGCTCACGGTGGCCCCTGATCACTGCGGGCCACCCGGTCCGGTCGTCAGTCCCGTCGCCGTCCTGCAACAAACCTGGCTTCGAAACTCCACCACCGCACCGTCCTGCGAACTGCAACTGCGGGTACTGCTTCCCCGGCAGTTCATCCCTGCCGGGCTTGCTCGATCTCGGCTACGAGAGAAACCATAACCACACCACCACCCAATGTCTACTCCGGCCGACATAGATTTCTGGATGTTCGCCAGTGAGGCAATCGACCTCGACCGATGGCGGCGGGTGGGAGCGAGGCGTTCATCGCCTGGTTTTCGGGCCGCCTTCCGGGGCGCAAGGTGGTCAACCGCCTCGCCCGCAACCACCGCGGTCACCCGCCCGGCCTCAGGCGGCAAGACCGTGAGCGCGCGTCTCGCCCGGTAGCACCAACGTTGCAGCAGCCCGAGCGTCGGCGAATACAATCTCGCCCATGTCGAAGCATGATGAGCTGCTCGTTGCCATGGCCGCCCTGGTGGAGACCGGGCAGAGCAATCAGATGTCCCTGACCGTCGTGACCGGTGGCGCTGTCATCACCGGTCGGCTGGCCCCCGAAAAAGTGTGGCGCCAGCGTGTCGCGGAGGTCCTGACGGACTCCACCGACCTGGGAGAGTTCTCCGTCATCTTCGATACCGCCGCGGAGAAGAACGGACCGCCCACGCATCTGCACTTCCACGTCGCCCGGATCCTGCAGGGCACGGTGGGGATCCCGGAAACCGGCGGCATGTACCGCGTCGCGATTGAAGACGTCAAAGCCTGGACCGTGGGCGACTTCAGCTATTCCGACCACTGAACAACCAGAGCACGTTGGTGTTGAACAGCTGTGTGGACGCCGTCAATCTCTACGTTGACCAACTGCGTTAGCGGCACGGCGAGTTCGACATGTCACACGCCGACTAACGCCCCTCGCGGAGGCGGAGGTTGTCCGCCTTGACGCCGGGCAGTTTCGCTTCCAGCGAGTACGTGGCGATCACCGCGGCCTGGAGCGCCGCGACGAGGATGGGCAGGCCGATGAACAGCAGGGCGATGCCGTCGCTCACGTCGGAAGTGACAGCGCCGGGGCGGTAGTTGATGCCCGACAGCCCCCAGGCGAGACAGGCCGACCCGAGGGCGGCGCCGATCTTCGTGCTCATGCTGTAGCCGGCGAACAGCAGCCCCTCGTCGCGGCGCCGGCTGCGCCACTCGTGCCACTCCGCCGTGTCGGCCACCAGCGCGGGGCCGGCGACGAAACCCAGGCCTCCGACGAGGTTGGCGACGAAGAACACCACGGTGAACGCGATGAGGTTGTCGCGCAGGAAGAACAGCAGACCGCTGAGGACGATGCACCCCATGAGGCCCAGCAGGATGCCCCGGCGCTGCCCCAGCAGCCGCAGGGTTTTCGCGGTGACCAGGGACCCGAGCACCGCGGACAGCGAGAACGCGAGCAGGATGACCGGGACGGCCGACGGCTTGTGCAGGACGTGGAGAGCGAAGTAGACGGCGCCACCGGTGATGATGCCGAGCCGCGCGAACGACAGGATCGAGAACGAAAAGACCGTCATCCAGGGCCGGTTGCGTGCCAGCGCCTTGATGGAGACCCGGATTCCGGCCCCCTCCTCGGCGATCGGAGCGGCCGGGACCCGCTCCTTGACGAGGCCGAACACGGCCCAGAAGAGGATCATGCCGATCGCGGCGTACAGCGCCATGGTCCAGGCGAACCCTGACCGTGAGGTCGACGAGCCACCGAACAGACCGATCAGCGGCTGCGTCGCGGTGGAGACCACGATCAGGCCGATGCCGACACCGAACGAGCGCATCCCCGCCAGCTGCATCCGCGTCCCGGAGTCCCGCGTGGCCATGGCCATGAGCGCCCCATACGGGACGTTGACCAGCGAGTACGCCAGCCCGACGAGCACGAACGTGACGTACGCGTAGACGATCGCGGCTGTACCGCCGCCGCCCGGCGTGAGGAACGTCAGCAGGGTCAGCGCGCCGAGCAGCGGCGCACCGAACAGAAGGTAGGGCCGGGCGCGCCCCCACCGCGAGGTCGTACGGTCGACGACCAGGCCGACCGCCGGATCGAAGAAGGCGTCGAGCAGCCGCGCGATCAGCATCAGCGTGCCGGCGGCCCCCGCCACGATTCCGGCGACGTCGGTGTAGAAGAAGAGCAGGTAGCTGGAGATCGTGGTCCACGTCAGGTTGGACGCCACGTCCCCGAGGGCGAAGGCTGCCCGTTCACTGCGGCGCACCGCGCGCGGGTCGTCCGCCGCGCCGAGCGGCACACCGGCTACGCCATCGTCTCGGGCGGGGTCCGGTTGAACGGAGTCCCTGCCGGGCGTTCTGGGCTGCCTGGTGCTCATCATCGAGTCCTTCACCTCAGCGTCATTGCCTGGATGGCTTGCAGCGCATCTTGTGTGCCTCGCGGACCTAAGTCAACGCTTCGGACAGAACCGCTCGGGCGCAGCACTTCAACCGACACTTCGCGGGCCATCACGTGATCACTCTTGCCTTAGGTCCCATAGGCACTTAAGTTGAGCGCCTGTGAATGCGTCAGACAGAGGAGGCCCGGATGCCCCGTTCTGCCAGTGGATTCCCCGACGAGGTCGATGTCGCGATCGTCGGCAGTGGCCCGGCCGGAGCCGCCTACGCCCGCGCCCTGAGCGAACTCGCGCCGCAGCTGAGACTCGCCGTCTTCGAGGCCGGTCCGCTGATCAGCGACCCGCCGGGTACGCACGTGAAGAACATCGCCGATCCCGAGCAGCGGGCCCGCGCCCAGCGTGCCTCCGAGGGGCCCCGCCCGATCGCCGAGGCCGTGTCGACCGACACCATGGACGACTACGCCAGTGACCAGCCGACACTGCAGCGTCCGGGGACCTTCCTGCTGGAGAAGTCACGGCAGCGTGCCTCCGCGGACGGACTGCCCGCCGCAGCGATGTCGAGCAACGTCGGCGGTATGGGCGCGCACTGGACCGGAGCGTGTCCGCGCCCCGGAGACAGCGAAGTCATCGATTTTCTACCGGAGTTGACCGACTGGCTGGGCGAGGCCGAGCGGCTGCTCGCTGTCTCCGCCGACGTGCTGGCCGACGCGCCGTTCGCCGACGAGGTCCGCAAGCGCCTTTCGGTGGCCCTCGACCACGACCGCGCCGGGGACCGGCAGATCCAGCCGATGCCGATGGCCGTGCGTCGCACACCGGACGGCCAACTCCTCTGGTGTGGCGCGGACATGGTGTTCGGTGACGCCACCCGGACCAACCCCAACTTCTCGCTGCACGCGGAAGCACTGGTGACCCAGGTGCTACTGGCCAAGGACGGGCAGGACGGGCAAGCCGTGCGCGGCGTGCGGGTCCGTGACCGGCGTACGGGCACCGAACACCAGGTCGCGGCCCGCTACGTCGTGGTGGCCGGCGACAGCCTGCGCACCCCGCAACTGCTGTACGCGTCCGGCATCCGCCCAACCGCCCTCGGGCGCTACCTCAACGACCAGCCGCAGCTCGTGTACGCCGTGCGCATGCGGGACCTGCCGGATCTCCCTCCCACCCCGGACGACGACGTGGGTGTCACGGCCAGCAGCGGCGTGGCCTGGGTGCCCTTCACCGACACCCACCCGTACCACGGCCAGGTCATGCAGCTGGACGCCTCACCGGTACCCCTGGCCGACGACGACCTGGCACCCGGCTCCGTCGTCGGGCTCGGCTGGTTCTGCGCCAAGGATCTGCACGCCGAGGACCGGATCGCCTTCCGGGACGACGAGTTGGACGGCTACGGGATGCCGGCGATGGACATCCACTACCGGCTCACCGAGGCGGACCACGGGGCCATCGACGGTGCCCGGACCGAGATCCTGCACGCGGCCGCCGCCCTCGGCGAGCCCCTCGACGACACCCCGCCCCTCCTCTTCCCGCCCGGCGCCTCCCTGCACTACCAGGGCACCGTCCGGATGGGCGCCACCGACGACGGCACCTCGGTCTGCGACCCGAGCAGCCAAGTCTGGTGCGTACGCGGCCTGTTCGTCGCCGGCAACGGCGTCATCCCCACCGCCACAGCCTGCAACCCGACCCTGACCTCGGTCGCCCTGGCCGTCGGTGGCGCGCGCAGCATCGCTGCCGCCGAAAGCTGACCTCACCGCCCTCACCGCCCCTGCCCGATCCGTACCACCGGAGGCTTCATGCTCGACCGGGACATCATCCAGAACCGCGGCGTACGCAACGTCGACGCCGACGGGGAGACCATCGGCTTCCAGTTCCGCCTGCGGATGCCCAACTACCGAGGACTGTGGGGCAGCCTCATCGAAGGTGTCTCCGTACAGGTCGGCGACCTGCGCTGGGACCGCGAGACACCACGGTGGACGCTGCAGGGCCGCGAGTTCACCTGCGCCGAACTGCGCACCTCGACCGATGTCCGCTGGCAGCTCGACGAGCCGGCCACCATCACCGTCCCCCACCTCGGCGGCCTGCCCGCGGGCGTGCACCTCCTCGAGGTCGACATCGCCCTCCAAGCCCCGTACATCCCGGCCGAGTTCCAACCCTCGGTCTTCCACGCCGAGCGAAAGGTCACGCTCCTGTGACGCGCGGACACGACACCCTCAACAGCGGACACGACACCTTGAAGTACGGCGTCTCCCTCTACAGCTACACCGGAGACATCAACACCCTGCTCACCCTCGACGACGCCATGGCCGAGATCGCCGACCTCGGCGCGAGTGGCATCGAAATTCTCGGCGAGGGCAACATCAGCGGCTACCCCACGCCGAGCACCCGGTGGATCGACGACTGGCACACCGGCCTGGAGCGCCACAGTCTCACCCCCACCAACTACGGGTCCTGGATCGACTCACGCATGTGGCAGCACCGCGACCTGACGGTCGACGAGGGTGTCACCATCCTCCGCCGGGATCTGGAACTGGCCTCAGCCCTCGGCTTCACCACCCTGCGCCCCAAGATCGGCGTGATCTCGATGGACCTCAAGCCGCACCCCATCTGGGAGGCGGTCATCGAGCGCGTACTGGACCGCGCGGCCGAACTCGGCATCGTCATCTGCCCCGAGATCCACGCGCCCACCCCCATCAAGCACGAAGTCGTCGACGACTACCTCGCGTTCATCGAGCGCACCGGGACCGACCACTTCCGGCTGCTCATCGACACCGGCGTCTTCCAGCGCGCCGCGACCGACGCACATCACGCCGGGCTCGACGAGGAGGCCCAAGAGGCCGGATGGCGCCGCCCCTTGGCCGTCCCGATGGCGGATCTGGTGGCGGTGCTGCCGTATGTCGCCTTCGTCCAGGCGAAGTTCTTCGACATCACCGAAGACCTCACCGATCCGCACATCCCGTGGCAGGAGATCGTCACGACACTCGTCGAGCACGGCTACACCGGCTACCTCTCCAGCGAGTACGAAGGCGACCGGATCCCCTACCGCTCGCTCGAACAGGTCCGCCGCCAGCACGCGCTGCTGCGGAAGCTGGAGCGCGAGGCCAGAGAGCACTGACACCAGTCGACTCCCCGCCGGCGGTGCCACCGCGACACCGCCCTCGGGGCGCATCGGCGCTGTCGTAACATCGCGTCAAAGGCAACCGCCCTGACGGCGAACGCGGAACGACGAACGGGGAAGACATGGACCGCCCGGTCCCGATCGGCAGCGCTCCGCCACCGGGACAGCCGATGCCGTTCTCCCCTGCCGCCACCCTGCCGCCGCTCGAAGCGGCGCCCCTCGCGATCGTCGTCAACCTCGTCCGCTCCGGCCGCGCGACGACCCGGCCCGAGCTGGTCACCGCCACCGGTCTCAGCCGCAAGGTCGTCACCCAGCGCGTCGACCAGGCCCTCGCACTGGGCCTCGTCGAGGACGGTGAGCTGGCCGCGTCGTCCGGTGGCCGGCAGGCACGGACCCTGCGCTTCCGGGCCGGAGCGGGACACCTCTACGCCGCGGTCATGGGCGCATCCGAGTTCACCGTCGCGATCATGGACCTCTCCGGCGCCGTCATCGCCTCGCACCACGAGGACTGGGACGTCGAGGTCGGACCCCGGCCCACGATGGAGCGCGTGCAGTCGGCGTTCTCCGCCCTGGCCCTCAAGACCGGGCTCGGCAGGCCGTGGGCCATCGGGATCGGGGTGCCGGGACCGGTGGAGTTCGCCACCGGCCGCCTGGTGGCGCCGCCGATCATGCCCGGCTGGGACGGCTTCAGTGTCCGGTCCTGGTTGCGCGAGCACTACGACGCGCCGGTCTGGGTCGACAACGACGTGAACCTGATGGCCCTGGGCGAGTGGACGTGCGGAACCCCGCGCGACGGCCGCGACATGCTGTTCATCAAGGTCGGCACGGGCATCGGAGCGGGCCTGGTCAACGGCGGCCGCCTGCTGCGAGGAGACCGCGGAGCGGCCGGCGACATCGGCCACACGCACGTCACCGACGACCCGTCAGCAGTCTGCCGGTGCGGGCAGACCGGCTGCCTGGAAGCCGTCGCGAGCGGCTGGTCCATGCTCGAGGAGTCCCACCGCCGGGTGACGGAGAGCCCCTACCTCACCAAGACGCTGGAGCGGACAGGCCGGCTGACCCTCGGCGAGATCGGCGCGGCCGCGGTCACCGGCGACGCGCTGGCCCTGGAGATGATCGACAAGCGGTCCCATCTGGTCGCCGACGTCATCGCCAACCTGGTCAACTTCTGCAACCCCGGAGTCCTCGTCCTGGGCGGCGGCGTGCTGCGCACCGGCCCCCGGTTCGTCGACCTCGTCTCGTCGACGGTGCGCGCGCGGTGCATCCGACTCGTCACCGCCGGCCTGACCGTGCGCGCCGCGTCCCTCGACCATCTCGAAGGTGTCACCGGCGCCGGCCTCCTCGCCGCTTCGGGGCTCTTCGCCACGGGACCGCTCACCCACTGGGTGGAGAGCGGCACCCCCCTCGGCCACGCCACCACCCTTCAACGGCTCTCGGCCGAACTCACCTGAGCTGTCCGCGCGGAGTTCAGCGTGCGTCACCCCGTGCGGCGGTGAAGGCCCGCTCGGTCCGTTCGATCTCCTCCAACTGCTTGAGGATCTCCCCCGGCGTTCCCTCCCCGACGACCTTCTGGAGCAGCGGCGTGTGGTCGAGGACGGCGTCGCGCAGCGGACGTAGCAGAGCCGGCGCGTGGTGGAACACCTTGCCGAGCGCCCAAGCCGTCTGCGACTGCCGGGCGGTGTGCGGCTTGCGCGGCGCCTCGAAGGCGTCGAGAGCCCGGCGTACGGCCGCCCCATCGGTGAGGTCGACACCCGCGAGGCGCCGGCCGAGGAAGTAGCCGTCCTCGGTCGCCATCCCGGCTCCGTAGGCGGCGTACGGGGAGGTGGGGTGGGCGGCATCGCCGATCAGAGTGACCCGGCCCTTCGACCACTGCTTCAGCGGCTTACGGTCCCGCAGCGGCCAGCTCTGCACATGGGCGGGGTCGGTGGCGGCGATGAGCTGCGGCAGCGGGTCGGGGAAGCCGCGGGCGAGGCGGGCGGCGGCGCCGTGCAGATCGTCCGGCACCGGGCGGTCGATGTCGTGGGCGCTGAGCACCCACCACTGGAAGCCGTCACGGCCCTTGCTGCGGATGGCGGTCCAGGCGCCCTGAACGGTGGGGCTGTGGGTCAGCACGCACAGCCCCTTGGGCGCGGAGACGGTATCGGCGAGGGTGTAGCCCCCGTAGAGCTGCAGATGGTGCGGCCGGATGGGCGAGTCGCCCCAAAGGGTGCGGCGGACAAGGGAGTTGATCCCGTCGGCACCGATCAGGACGTCGGCCTCGTGCACGGTTCCGTCGTCCATGTACAGCCGGGCCGTTTGGTCGTCCTGCTCGACTTTCTCCACCGTGTGGCCGGTGCGCAGCACGCCCGGCGGGAGCGCGGCCAGCAGCCGCTCGTACAGGTCGGGGCGGAGCAGACCGATGAAGCCGCCCCCATAGTCACGCACCACATGTTCGGGCAGCCGGACCCGTACCCGCCGCTTGCCGCGCACATTGCGGAACTCGCTCTGACAGGGGGCTCCGAGGTCCTCGATGTCCACGCCGAGCAGGCCGAGGGCTTTGATGGGCGCGGGCCACAGATTCAGGATGTTGCCGGCCGGCCGGGTCTGGGCGTGCCGCTCGAAGAGCGTGACCTCATGGCCCGCCTGGTGGGCGGAGAGTGCGGCGGCCATACCGGCGGGCCCGGCGCCGACAACGGCGACCCGGCCCGGTCGGCCTGCGGCGGAAGGGGTGTGCGGCATATAGCGTCTCCCGATGACCAAAAGCGTAGTGCGCGATACGGTTTCTGTTCCGGGGACATTAGATCGGCCGGACCGGGCCATGTGTCAATGGGTACGGGCAGGTTTTCCGCCAGGAGGCCGTGAGTTCGGCAGTACGGGAGCAGGAGCGAGAATGGCCCGCATGTCCACCACCGAACGGCGCACCGACGACCTGGAGATCCGCGAGCCGCGCCAGGAGCGCACCCGCCGCGCGTGGGCCCGCATCCTGGACGCAGGTGTCTCACTCGTCGAGGAGGGCGGCTACGAGGCGTTCACCATCGCGGCCCTCTGCGAAAAGGCGCAGGTCGCTCCCCGGGCGCTGTACGACCGCACCACCAACAAGGACGCGCTCTTCCTCGCCGTCTACGAGCACGGCATCGCCCGCATCGTCGCCGACCAGCAGCCCTTCCGTAACCCGGACCGCTGGCGGGGCATGCCCGCGGACGAGTTGATCACCGCTGCCGTCGCTCAACTGACGGATCTCTTCAGGCGACACGCGGCCTTCCTCAAGCCCGTTCTCCTGCTGTCCGGCGCCCACCCCGAAGTACTGCGCCGCGGCCGGTCCCACGTCCACACCCTCGCCGATACCTTCACCGCGCTTCTGCTCGGCGTCCGCGACGAGATCACCCACCCCGATCCGGAGACGGCCGCACGCCAGTGCTTCGCCACGATCTTCTCCGCATGCGTCGTCCGCACCGCCCACGGCGCGGACTTCGCCACCGAGGCGGTGGACCAGGACACCTTCACCGCCCACCTCGCCCTGACGGCCGGCCGTAGCCTGCTGGCCCCGTCCCCGGCCGCCTCGGTGCAGTGAGACACCACCTCATCGACTTCATGGTGTGTCAGGAGCCCGCGGTGACGAGGCCCTCGGTCTGCTCATCAGTGACCTCGCCGTCGGCGGAGCCAGGCCACACCCGCGGTCTGCGGGCGGATCCGGGCGGTGGCCAGGTTCATGCCGGGCATGGTGGCCGTGCCCATGCCGATCAGGATCTCGGCGGGCAGGACGTGGGCGGCGTAGGAGCTGTCGACCATCGGTCGGATCAGGAGCAGCATGCCGATGGCGGCGAGCAGGAAGCCGGGGCCCATCAGCCACCGTGCCGGGACGCGGTTGACCAGACGGGTGCTGAACTGTGTGGAGCCGATGACCAGGCAGACGACCAGCGGCAGGAAGGCGATGCCGGTGACCACCGGCGAGTAGCCCAGGTTCAGTTGCAGGAAGTAGGTCAGGAACAGGAACTGGCCGAACATGCCGACCATGGCCAGGCCCACGGAGAGGTACGCGCCGCCGCGGTTGCGCTGCTCCGCCCGGTCGTGGACGTACAGGAGAGCGCCGATCGCCGAGCCAGGCACCCCCGAGCACGACGCGATGGTGCTGCTCGACCCGGCCGCGTTCGAGCCCGTTCAGGCGCCTTCGGCAGCGGCACCCGGGCCGGAGGAAAAGTGCTGAGCGGCCGTGTCGAGCCGGGTCATCGCGTCGTGGTCGGCCGTGTCCGGCTCGGTATGGACCGCGGGCATCAATGTGGACACGGCGTGACTGCGCACGGACTTGGCGCGCGCCAAGATCCTCAAGACCTCGCGCCACACCCCTCTCCCGAAGGACCTGCTCACGATGTTCGCGGTCTGCAGTCAGCGCCTATTAACCTGACCTCGGAATGACCGTCAAAGGCGATCAGCGACCGCTTGCGCGTAGCGGGCGGCGAGAGCGGACTGGTTGCCGCCCGTGACGAAAGCGGCCTCCGCGGCGAGCAGCTCCGCCAGGGCGGAGTCCTGCCCCTCCAGACCAGGCGCGCAGACGGTCTCACCCAGGCGTAGGCCGGTCAAGCTGGCCGACGCGACGTCCTCAGGCGTCATCGCCCAGGGGATGTTGTGGCCTGCGCCGCTGTTCCATTCCGTCGCCACGACACCCGGACACACAACCTGGACGCGGACCGGGGTGTCTGCGATCTCGGTGGCGAGGGTGCGGGTAAATCCCAAGGTGGCGGCCTTCGCGGCGACGTACAGGGTGCGCCGGGGCGCCCGCGGGTCCGTGAGGCCCGCGCTGAAAGCGAGCAGCGAGGCGACGGTGATGATCGAGCCCTCGCCCGCCGCGAGCATTCCGGGAAGCGCGGCGCGGACCAACCGGATGGGGGCCACGGCGTTGAGGGTGAGCAGCGCCTCGATGTCGGCCGGCTCGACTTCGGTGAGCGGTGCGTAGCCGCCGGCGCCGGCATTGCTGATCAGCATGCCCACGTCCCCGGTGGCCAGCCGGTCGGTGACAACGGCGATGCCGTCGTGGGACGCAAGGTCGGCGGGCAGCACCTCGACGGCCGCCCCACAGGCGCGCAGTTCCTCGGCGAGGTCGGCGAGGCGGTCCCCTCGTCGCGCCACCAGGACGAGGTCGTGGTCGTCCGCCAGGAGCCGGGCGTAAGCGGCACCGATCCCGGAGGAAGCGCCAGTGATCAGAGCAAGGGTACGAGTCATGCAAGCCGCCATCCTCAAGCGTTGAACCAATGTCAAACGCTTGATGGCTATGAAGTGTCATAGCCTTGTCGAGTGACACGACACGATGAGGACCCCGTCGGGCCGAACGCCCTCGACCGGATTACCTGGGCGTTGCGCCGCGCGGAACTGGCTGTCCAGACACTCAAGGAACAGCGGTTGCGCCCGCTGGGCCTGGCTGCCTCGCACTACATGCTCCTGATATCGGTGCACTCCGAACCCGGACTGACCGGCGCCGAGCTGGCCCGCCGGCTCAACGTCACCCCCCAGGCCGTCGCCTCACTGGTGACCCGCTTGGAGGGCCGCGGATTGCTGGAGCGACGCGAACACCCCCGCCACCGCCACGTACAGGAGTTGCACCTCACCGATGCCGGGCGGGACGTGCTGCGCGCGGCAGACAGGGTGATCGCCGACATCGAGCGGCAGATCACCGACGGGCTGGACCGGAAGGAGGCGGCACAGCTGCGAGGACTGCTCGACCAGGTGGCTGACGTAGCTCGGAAGGCATGACACCGGTTCCGGCCCCGGAACTCCACACCTGTGGGGCTCGCAAAGTCATCGCCGCAGGTGGAATGGTAGAGCGGCCCCGGCTGGGACCATGTCCGCCGTGATCCTCTCGATGCTGTACAAGGTGGCCCGCAAGCTGCTGTCCGCCCCGCGGTGCTGCTACGCCGCGACACCTCGAAGGACGCCGAGTTGCTTGTCCTCCGCCACGAGAATGCGGTGTTCCCGCGTCAGATCACCGGCCCGGTCCACTACGAACCCGCCGACCGGTTCTGGCCGGCCGCACTCTCCAGCCTGATGTCGGTGCGGTCCACGTACAGGATGGCGTTCATGATCTGCCGCAGGTCGTGTTCGGGTGGGCGGCCGATGTCCAGGGCGTCGCGGCGGCGCCGGGTCCGCCAGGCGGTGAGGTCCGGTTCGATCAACATCCGGCATTCGTCGGACAGTTCGCCGGGATACCCGTCGCGCGGGGTCATGTTTCCGGTGTACCGCGCGGCGAACGGCCCGACCAGGGGTAAAGGCCAGGGACACGAGGCGAGGTGGGACGAGACGGGAGGTGCTGGAATGGAACAGCCCTCTCCCGCCACATCGCAGCCCCTCACCTCACCGGCCCCTCAGCCTCGATCTGGCCGGGCCATCAAACCGCAATCTATCGCCGTGAATCAGCGTCAAACACTCAGTTACGGGGCGGTGCCCCACAGGAGTTGGCCGCCGGAGTAGACGCCGATCTTCGGGGCGTCCGTGTACGAACTCGCGGTGCCGTGGCTGTAGTCGTCGGCCTCGTTGAGGTTCGACCAGTCGGCCCGGTGCAGCCGCAACTGGATGTCGCCGGTCGAGGCACCCGCGGCGAGCGTGCCGCCGGTGACGTTGACCTTCAGGTAGCGATTGGCCCCGGTCGCCGTGCCGTTCGTCGACACCGAGTGGGTCAGGTTCGAGCAGCCGATCTGCGCCCAATCGCACCACGTCGTGTACGAGGAGGCCGAGTCGTCGAACCAGTAGCGGATCTCGACGTCCTTGAGACTCTGCGCACTACTACCGGTGTTGACCACCTTCAGGTTCATCCCGATGGCGTTGTCCGTCAGGCCCGTATCGCTCGTCTTGTACTGCACCTTCAGATTGCCGGTGCCCGACCCACCCCCCGAAGTCGTCGTGCCGGCGACCTGCGCGGACTGGGCCGAGGCGTTCCCGGCGGCGTCCCGCGCCCGCACCTTGTACTGGTAGGTGGTGGAGGCGGTCAGAGCGCTGTCGGTGTACGTCGTGCCGCCGGTGGAGCCGACGAGGGTCCCGTTGCGGTACACGTCGTACGACGCGACGCCCACGTTGTCCGTCGAAGCGGTCCAGGACAGTGACACCGACGACGAGGTGGCGCCCGTCGTCTTCAGCCCCGCCGGGACGCTCGGCGCCTCGGTGTCGGGGCCCGGGTCGCCGCCGCCGTTCAGCGGCGGGTAGGCGTTGGTCAGCAGCATCTGGAACTGTGCGGAGAACCAGCGGCCGGCCAGCGGGGCGTCGGCCATGGCGCCGGTCGGATTGTTGCCGTTGCGTGCGTTGCCCTCGTAGGTCGGGTCGCACATCCGGTCGAAGCCCTTGCCCTCGTCGTTGTCGATGGGCTGGCTGTTGCCGTCCGACTCGCCCGGGGGCTTGGCCCACACGTACGCGTCGATGCCCGGCTCGGGCGCGGTCTGCGGGCGTTCGCCGACTCCGGCTCCCTGCTGGTTGCACCAGTTGCCGGTGTGGATGCGGCGGTCCACCCTGCCGCCGTCGACGTAGGCGTCGGCGGAGGTCTGCGGGCCGGGGCCGGTGGGCCGTGCGGTGCCGCCCCAGCCGTTGCGGGCGGTGTCGATGAGCATGCCGAGGCCGGAGTTGAAGCCGCCGCGGCTGACCAGGCGCTCACGCAGCGCCTGGGCGAAGCCCAGCTCGTCGACGTAGTAGTTCCAGTCGACCCACTTGGACTGGCGCACGGTGGTGCCGTTCACCGAGTCGGTGACCTTGAAGTTCGGCTCGTGCAGCGCACCGTAGTTGGCGGTGTTGACGATGAAGCCGGCGACGTCGTCGACCGTCGCGCCCTCGGAGGTGGCGGCCTTCTTGAACTCGTCGACTGCCGGGTCGAAGTTGGTGTCCCAGCCGAGCCAGCCGTGGTGGCCCGCGTCGATGTAGTTGTAGACGTTGGGGATGTCGCCGAGCTTGTTCAGCGCGTAGCCGACGCCCTTCTCGTACGACCCCACTTCCTTCACGTGCCGGCAGGCGTCCGTGGCGCCGGCCGCGCTGCCCGCGTTGGTGACCATGTTGGGCAGCGAGTCCGGCTCGATCAGCGCGGAGATCCGCAGTGCCGCGTACTTCGGGTCGGCGAGGATCGCCGCGATCGGGTCGATGTACTCCGACTTGTACCGGTCGAGCTCCTCCGCCTTCAGCTCGCCGTTGGAGGCGAGCGCCGAGCAGTCGCGGCCCGGCAGGTCGTAGATGACGACCTGGAAGAGCGTGGCGCCCTGCGTCAGCGCGTGGTCGAGGTGGGCGCGCAGGCCACGGCCGTTGGAGGTGCCGGTGATCGCGGCGATCCGGTCCATCCAGACGAAGCTGGGCTCGTCGGCGATGACGGAGCCGCCGGGCTCGGCCTTCGCCTTGGCGGACCAGTCCGGGTTGACGTACGGCTTGGCGCCCACGTACGGGTTGTCGACCCGGGCCGCCGCGGCCGCCGAGGCCGGTGCGGTAGGCAGCGCGACGCTGAGCGCGGCTCCCATGGCGAGCGCAGGCAGCAGCGCCGCGAGCCTCCTGAAGCGGCTCTTGCGTCTGAGGTGCGTGGTGGTGTTCATCGTTGTGTGGTGTTCCTCTCGGATAAGGGTGTGCGGGGGTACGGCCCGGTGGCGGGAGGCAGCGGGAAGGATTCCCGCCACCGGGTGTCTGGGGGTGGATCAGGGCGCGGTGCCCCACAGGAGTTGGCCGCCGGAGTAGACGCCGATCTTCGGGGCGTCCGTGTACGAACTCGCGGTGCCGTGGCTGTAGTCGTCGGCCTCGTTGAGGTTCGACCAGTCGGCCCGGTGCAGCCGCAACTGGATGTCGCCGGTCGAGGCGCCCGCGGCGAGCGTGCCGCCGGTGACGTTGACCTTCAGGTAGCGATTGGCCCCGGTCGCCGTGCCGTTCGTCGACACCGAGTGGGTCAGGTTCGAGCAGCCGATCTGCGCCCAATCGCACCACGTCGTGTACGAGGAGGCCGAGTCGTCGAACCAGTAGCGGATCTCGACGTCCTTCAGACTCTGCGCACCACTACCGGTGTTGACCACCTTCAGGTTCATCCCGATGGCGTTGTCCGTCAGGCCCGTATCGCTCGTCTTGTACTGCACCTTCAGATTGCCGGTGCCGGTCCCGCCGCCGGGCTCAGTGGTGACGCTCACCGGACCGGTGGGTGGCGAGGCGTTCCCGGCCGCGTCCAGGGCGCGCACGGTGTAGCTGTACGCGGTGGACGCCGTCAGCCCGGTGTCGGTGTACGTCGTGCCGCCGGTGGAACCGACGCGGGTGCCGCCGCGGTAGACGTCGTACGACGTGACGCCGACGTCGTCCGTGGCGGGGTCCCAGGCCAGCGAGGCGGACGACGAACTCGCCCCGGTGGACCGCAAGTTGCGGGGCGCGGTCGGCGGCGTGGTGTCCCCGCCGCCCGAGCCCTTACTGGCCTCGAACGAGAAGGAGTTCACGCCGAGACCCTGGCCGCCCTGCCAGATCTCGAAGCCGGCCTCCGCGTCGATCAGGTAGTGCGCGGGGTTGATCTGGCCGCGCGCGGTGGCGTCGTCGACGAGGCGCTTCACGTCGAGGTCGGTCACCGCGGTGGCGCCGCCCTGCAGCACGTACGAGATGACCTTCCACCCGGAGGCGCCGGGCCCGGTCCACACGTCCCAGGTCCTGCCGTCCGCCGTGACCGTGGCCGTGCGGGAGCCGATGGGCTGGACGCCGCCGCGGTGGTTGATCCAGATCATCACCTCGGTGCCGTCCGGCTGGTCGTCGGTGGTGGGCGTGGAGTTGAACCACAGGTCGTACGAGGCGTTCCAGGCGCCGGAGGCGACCTGCGTGGTGTCGAACGTCGAGCGGGCGCTGCCCAGTTCGCCGACCCGGATCGGCAGGCCGCTGTTCGCGGTGCACACGCCCCAGTGGCAGCCCTTGTAGCTGGACGGGTAGGTGGCGGGCGGTCCCGCCGTGGTGAGCGAGAAGTTCGCCTCGGTCAGCTTCCAGGCGCCGGTCGCGGTGTCCACGCTCGCGCACTGGCGGGCCGAGGAGTTCCACTCGTTCTGCTGGTACGTGTACGTGCCGCCCTGCGTCTCGGTGGTGCCCCACTGGGTGCAGTCGGTGACCGACGCGGCCGCCGCCGGGACCGCGCCGGTGAACAGCGCGAGCCCGGCGAGCAGGATGCCCGCGGCGGTGGCGGCGAGGGCGCGACGCGGGTGTCGTCCCGTCACGGCGCCGTCCCCCAGACGAGCTCGCCGCCGACGTACGCGGTGATCTTCGAGGCGTCCGCGAAGGCCGCGTTCGTACCGCGGCTGTAGTCGTCGGCCTCGTTGAAGTTCGACCAGTCGCTCTTGTGCACACGCAGCTGTATCTCGCCGGAGTCGCCGCCCGCGGCGACGCTGCCCGCGCCGGCGCTGAAGCCGACCTCCAGGTAGTGGTCCGCGCCGGTCTTCGGGCTGCTCAGGGCGACCACGCGATGGGTGATGTTGGCGGCGCCGAGCATCGCCCAGTCGCACCAGGTGCTGTATGTGGACGGGCCGCCGTCGCCGGTGAAGTAGTAGCGGACGGTCACCGTGGAGAGGCTGAGCGCGCCGCCGCCGGTGTTGCCGACCTTCAGGGACATGCGCAGGGCGTTGTCGGTGGCGTTGGAGTCGGTGCTCTTGTACTGGACCTTGGCCCCGCCCGTACCGCCGCCCGTCTTGGTGGTGCCGGTGACCTCGGCGGACAGTGCGGAGGCGTTGCCCGCGGCGTCGCGGGCGGCGACCCGGTAGTGGTAGGCGGTGGCGGCGGAGAGCCCGGTGTCGCTGTAGGTGGTCGCGGTCGGGGTGCCGACCGGGGTGCCGTCGCGGTAGACGTCGTACGCCGCGACGCCCGTGTCGTCGGTGGACGCCGTCCAGCTCAGCGACACGCTGGTGCCGGTCGTCGCCGTCACGGTCAGGCCGGTCGGGACGGTCGGCGCGGTGGTGTCGCCACCGCCGCCGGGGCCGCCCTCGTCGCCGAGGAGCTCGGCGTACGAGGCGAAGGAGAGCGCCAGCGCGGCCTGCGCCCAGAAGCGGTGGTAGGTGAAGACCGGCGGGGCGCCACCGTCGAGATACGTCTGCACCTTCGACCAGCCCGGCTCCTGCTTGAGCCACGGCCGCATCCCGATGAAGGTCGTGCCGGAGCCCAGCTTCACGCCTTGCGGGGAGGTGCCGGACCAGCCCGCCGGGAAGTACACCGGATCGTCGAAGCGGTCGTAGTCGCGGCGGGTCTCGGGGACGGCGATGCCCTTGGCGTCGGCGTGCTCGGCCATGGCGTCGAGCAGGGACTTGGCGAGTCCGGCGGAGTCGGCGTCCCCGGACTTCGCGGCGTAGTAGATCAGCGTCATGGCCAGCGCCGCACCCACGCCGACGTCGTCGCTGTAGTCGACGACGGACACGTGCAGGCCGGTGTTGGCGCCGGGGCTCGTGGCGTTCCAGGTGTCGGGGGCGCCGGTCCAGCCCAGCGTGGAGGGGAAGCGGTAACTGCCGTCGGAGCCGACGGTGGTCTGCTTCGAGGCCCACGCCACCCACTTGTCGAGGACGGCCTTCGCGGTCGCGTTGTTGGTGACGTAGTAGTACTGGGCGACGCGCTCCATGCACCACACCTGGAAGCCGAACCAGTTGTTGCTCGGCGGGTCGTGGTAGACGGGCTGCCAGTCGTACGCCATGCCGTAGAAGGTCGGTGTGCCGGCCGGCGGGGTGCCGTACTGGCCGTCCCAGCTGTTGGAGCAGCCGCCGGCGAGCCCGCCTTCGGAGGACTGCAGCCAGCGCAGGAACTCCAGCTGCCGGGTGAGCGACTTCTGCCAATCGCCCTTCGCCGTCGGCGACTTGGGGGTGAGGGCGGGGATGGTGGACAGCGCCCAGGCGGCGAGGGGGTTCTGGTAGCCCTGGTGGGCGATGCCGTCGCCGATGCGCCAGGCCCAGCCGCCGCCGGTGCCTGCGGAGCCGCCCCACGCGTAGTACCAGGACAGCAGGTAGTGCTGGGCATCGCGGCCGGAGGCGGGCTGGCAGCCGGTCGGGCTGGTGCAGTCGCCGATTTTCTTGAAGTACTTGTCGAACATCGAGTAGCGCAGGTAGTCGCCCATCTTCGCGGCCTTGGCCACGGAGGCGGAGACCTGGCTCACCTTGCCCTGCGCCGTCGCCCACGTCAGCGCCCAGTACGCGGCCTGCACGGCGCGCGCGTCGGCGTCGGGGGCGTTGGTGTACTTCCACTGCTTCGCGTACGAGGCGTCCTTGACGAAGAGGTCGAGGTAGCCGTTGGCGCCGCCGTACTTGAAGAGGTCGGTGCTGGGCTGCGGGACGGTCTCCCAGACCGACTCCTGCGCGCCGCGCTGGTAGCTGTTGACGAAGGACGCCATCTTGCCGGGGCCGAGCTCGTCGCCGGTGCCGGGCTTGTTGCCGAAGCCGTAGACGTTGTCGAGGTCCATCAGCCAGTGCATGCCGTAGACGTCCATCGTCCCGTACGCGGAGGCGAGTTCGGCGGCGATGGGGTCGGAGCCGACGGAGACGGAGGAGGTCAGCTCGGACGGGTAGCTGGTGACCTGCGGGTGCTCGGGCGCGTAGGTGGCGGGCTTGGAGGGGGTGTACGAGTCGTTGGTGGGCTGGTCGATGTGCGGCGGGATGATCGAGGCCTCGGCGACCTCCCAGGACTTGTTGAACGGGGCCCAGTCGCCGGTGACCCGGCCGTACGCCGCCTCCAGCCAGATCCAGAAGCTGAACGCCTCGGAGGTCGTCTGGTGGCCGTGGTCGGGAGCCTCGACGATCAGGGTCTCGGCGCAGTGGTACGGGATGCCGTCCGGGCTGAAGTAGCCGCTGTCCGGGCTCTTGATCTTGTTGTACTGGGTGAGGAAGGCCTCCGTGTAGGGGCCGTCGGCGGCGGCCGCCGCCTGTGCGGCGGAACCGGCCGGGGCCCCGGCAGCCTGGGCGAACGCCTGCCCGGCGCCGAGGGCTACGAGCGCGCCGCCGGCCACGCCGACGAAGGAACGCCGGGAGAGTAACGCGGATCTTTCGGATCTTTCGGGCACCTCGGGGTGTGCGGACACAGGTCCTCCAAGAGGGGGTCCGGGTGGGAGTGGTGGTGGTGCCGTGCCGGGGCAGCTCCCCATCCCGGCACGGCGGCACGCTGGAACGGTCCGGGCGGGCGGAGCCGACCGCCCGGACCGCGGTTCAGGGGGTGGTGCCGTAGACCGTCTGGCCGTCGAGGTGGACGGTGATCCTCGGCGCATCCGCGAAGGAGGTGTTCGTACCGCGGCTGTAGTCGTCGGCCTCGCTGAAGTTCGACCAGTCGCTCTTGTTGAACCGCAGTTGTGCCTCGCCGCTCGAGGCCCCAGGGGCGAGGCTGCCCGCCGTAGCGGCGAAGCCCAGCTCCAGGTAGTGGTCGGCGCCGGCCTTCGGGCTGCTCATCGCGACGACCCGGTGCGTGAGCGTCCCGCAGCCGGGCACCGCCCAGTCGCACCAGGTGCTGTACGTCGTGGCACCGGACTCGCCACTGAAGTAGTAGCGGACGGTCACCTTGGAGAGAGCGACGGCCGAGTCGCCGGTGTTGACCAACTGCAGCCCGGGCTTGATCGAGTTGTCGCCGGCGGACTGGTCGTTGTTCTTGTACTGGACCTTCAGGGCGCCGCCGCCCGTGCCCGCCGGCTGCGTCGTGGCGCTCACGGCGGCGGACTGCGCCGAGACGTTCCCGGCGGCGTCGCGGGCCCGCACCGTGTAGGCGTACGCGGTGGAGGCGGCGAGCCCGCTGTCGGTGAAGGACGTACCGGAGGCCGTCCCCACCTTCGTGCCGCCGCGGTAGACGTCGTACCCGGTGACGCCCGTGTCGTCGGTGGCGGCGTTCCACGCCAGGGAGGCGGAGGCCGAGGTGGTGCCGGTCACCCGCAGCCCCGACGGCACGCTAGGGGCCTGGGTGTCGACCGCGCCGGTGTCGCCGAGGGCCTTGCGGATCGCATCCATGACGACGGGTTTGGGCTGCAGGTTCCCGTCCCACGGGAGGGCCGAGCCCTCGCCGTCGAAGACGCCGGGGATCCAGGAGTACTTGTCGGTGTAGTCCCAGACCGTGATCCCGACGCACCGGGTGACGGCCAGGCAGGCCTCGGTGACCCGGCGGTAGTAGTCGGCCTGGGTGGCCTCCTTCGCCGTGTCCTTCGGCAGCTGCATCCGCACGTCGAGCTCGGTGACGGCCACGTCGAGGCCGAGATCGGCGAAGCGCTGGATGTTCTGCTGCATCTGGTTCGGGAAGCCGTACTGGATCGCCAGGTGCGCCTGCATCCCGACGCCGTCGAGCGGCACGCCGGCCGCCTTCAGGTCGCGGGCGAGGGTGTAGAGGGCGTCGCTCTTCGCGCCGAGCCCCTCGACGTTGTAGTCGTTGATGTACAGCTTGGCGTCGGGGTCGGCGGCCCGGGCGGCGCGCAGGGCGTGGGCGATGAAGTCCTTGCCCATGGCGTTGTAGAACGGCGAGGTGCGGTAGCTGCCGTCCTCGTTGAAGGGCTCGTTGACGACGTCCCAGGCGAACACCTTGCCGCGGTAGTGGCCGGCGACGTTGGCGATGTGGTTCTCCATGGCGGGGCGCACCTGCGCGGCGGGCAACTGCCCTACCCAGCCGGGTAGTTGGCTGTGCCACACCAGGGTGTGACCGCGCACGCTCTGGCCGTGCGCCCGGGCGAAGTCCACGACCTGGTCGCCGCCCGTGAAGCTGAACTGCCCCTGGGCGCGCTCGGTGCTGTCCCACTTCATGGAGTTGCCGGGGGTGATCGGCCCGAACTGGGAACCCAGGGTCTGGGTGTACGGGGCGTCGGACAGCTCCCCGTTGTCGGTCGCCGAGCCGAAGTACCTGCCCTTGGCGTCGGCGAGCTGATGCAGCGTCGGCGGCTCGGCCGCGGACGCCGTCGAAGGCGTGAGCCCGATCGTGGCCGCCGCGAGGGCGAGGGTGGCGAACAGGGCGGCGATGCTCCGAGAGGCCCGTCTTCGGGCGGGGGGTATGGGCGCCAGCGTCATGCTGGTTCCTCTCTCCGAAATGCGGGAGGGGGGACGCTCGGGGCGTCACCGAAGCCCTGTGACCGGGGTCCCGCCGGTCACGGCGCGCCGTTCCCTCCCCCGCGACTCTAGTGGGGAGATGGTGCAAGCCTTGAAGTCGTGGGAGCGCTCCCAAAGTGCTGTAGTGGGGTGCACCTGTCAAGAGGTGTGTCGAAACTTGCGGGTGGACTGGCGAAAATCGACGGACCGGTCGTTTCGGCCGTCGGCATTCCGCCAACATGTGAAGCCCCGGGCCAGGCCGCACGGCCGTGCGCGCCCCGGTTCTTGGCGGTGACCGTCGCGGTGAAGCCGGTGCTCCACACGCTGTCGGTCTTGTACGTCACCGCGCAGGCACCGGTGGGTGTTCACCGGTGGAGGTCCGCTCGGCGGCGTAGGCGGCGAGCCAGGCCAGCGGGGCGTTCCAGTTGACCGCCACCTCGTTGGTGGAGTACGAGCCGATGTCGTCGACGTAGCAGGCGGCGGGCGCGCAGCCGGCCAGCTTCTCCTCCGCCACCGGGTCCTGGAGGCCGCTGTTGGGCCCGCCCGCCAGTGACCCCGCCGGAGGATGGGGCAGCGAGGCGTCCAACTGGTGGGCCCAGAAGCGGTGATGCTGGTTCTGCGAGGACGTCTCGCCGTAGCCGGATACGTAGGACTGGCCGAGGGCGTTGCGGCCGAGGAGGTAGTCCATCGTCTCCAGCGCGCCGGTGCGGTAGCGCTCCTTTCCGGTCAACTCTCCGGCGACGGCGAGGACGATCGCGTCGTTCGCGACCTCGCCGTTGGAGCCCCAGAAGTAGCCGTCCGCCGGTACGGGCACCGCGTAGCCCTGGGCGGCCATCCGCGACAGGTAACCGTCGGCGGCTGCCGTGACCGAGGTCCGGATCCGGTCCCGGTCGGCTGCGGGCAGGCCATTGGGAACGGTGGCCAGGGTGAGCCGACCGAGTGCGGCCGTGTCCGCCCAGCCGAATCCGTAGGCGGAGAAGGCAGTTGAGGAGGTGTGCCAGGACGAGTCGGTGGCCGCGTCCCGGTAGCCGCTCTCGCCGGTCGTGGCGTACAGCTCGGCCGCCGCCCAGTAGAACTCGTCGCTGACCGTGGTGTCACCGTAGGCGCCGCCGCCGGTGCTGTCCGAATCCGGCGCGTACAGCGCCGGGTTGGCGCGGGCCGCCGTCCAGGCCTTCCGCGCTGCTGACAGACAACGGTCGGCGAACGCAGGGTCGTAGGCCCGGTAGACCCGGGCGCACTGCGCCGCGGCCGCCGCGAGGTTGAGGGTCGCCGCCGTCGAGGGACGGTGCAGCTCACGGGGCTGGGGGTCCTGGTCGGGGCGCAGCGGCATGCCGGTCCAGGCCGCGTCGTGGATCTTGTGGAACGCCATGCCCGCGTACGGCTTGCCCTCGGGCACCTGCATCCGCATCAGGAAGTCCAGTTCCCAGCGCGCCTCGTCCAGTACGTCGGGTACGCCGTTGCCGCGCTCGGGGACCTTCAGGGAGGAGTCGCCGAGCGCGGCGTCCTTGCCCGCGCGCTTGGCCCGCTCGAAGGAGTTGACCATCAGCCAGGTCGAAATGCCGCCGTTCACCACGTACTTGCCGTGGTCGCCCGCGTCGTACCAGCCGCCCCTGACGTCCTGGGTGTAGTCGCACACGCCTGCCTGGCACGGGACGGAGGTGTCGCCCTTGTTGGGCGCGACACCGAGGTGTCCGGCCGGGCGCGCATAGGCGGAACCCACCAGGGAGGCGTCGATGGGTATGCCGCTGCGTTGGTGGTGGAAGAACGCCATCGCGTCGGAGCGCAGGCCGTCGTACAGGTTCGCGCGCAGGTCGAAGGGCACGCTGCTGCTGCCGTCCACCGTCAGGACGTATCCCGATCCCGACCCCTGGAACGAGGAGAAGTCGGCCACTTGGACGGACTGCCCGGAGGGGGTGTCCGCCCCGCGCGGGACGGTCGCACCGGAGGCGACCGCCGTCCCTGACGCATCGCGCAACTGCCAGGTGAGCGGCTGCGTCGCCGTGGTGACCACGGTGGCGCGCTTGGGGCCGTCCGGCAGATAGCCGACCTGGTTGACGCGTACGGCCGTGGTCGCCGCCGCACCGGAGACGACGGTTGCCGCGGCGGGCGTGGTGAGGAGGCCGCCGACGAGGAGGGAACTCGTCAGCAGCGTGGCGGCGAGGCGTCTGGGGCGGGGTAACGAAGCAACGGTGGGCATGAGCGGCTCCTCTGTCGATGCTGATCAGGAGAGGGAGTTGGGCAGGGGGAAGCGGGAACGCCGGGTGGCCAGGGGTCCGCGCCGATGGCGGGGATGCTCAGGCGATGCTTGTCGTGGCCGGGCGCGACGCCGGATCTGGGAGCGCTCCCAATGGGCGATGTCCCGCGTAGTGATCGATGGATCGGAGGACGGGAGGTGGACAGTAACGACGCGCACAACAGTCGTCAACTGATGCACAGGGCAAGGGAGTTGTCGGCGTGACTCGGGAAAATCCGCGTTCGAAACAGTTTCAGACGCCGCTTCCGGGCAACGCATCGCCATGCCGTCTCAATCCGACCACTCCCCCGCACCACCCTTGACCTGCACGCCAAACAAGCCTGTATTCAGGGACGTTGATGCACAGCGGAGAGACATCGTGGATCAAAAGTTTCGCTCTTCATGCCGAAACAGTTGACAGTCCACGAGCCCGGCACCAACCTGTCGACGTCGGCACGCCCCGTCCCTGTCCCCCTCTCAGGCCGCAGGAGCACCCGCATGAGAACCCGACCAGGAACCACGCGACCCCACCGGTCGTCCCCCTCCCTCATGGTGAAACTGGCCGTCGTCGCGGCACTTGGCGCATGCACCCTCACCGTCGACACCGGCGCCTCGGCGCAGGCCGCCACCTGCACCGGATACGTCGGCCTGACCTTCGACGACGGCCCGTCGAGCAGCACGCCGGCGCTGCTCGACACGCTCCGGCAGAACGGGCTGCGCGCCACGATGTTCAACGAGGGGCAGTACGCCGCCGCCAATCCGTCCCTGGTACGCACACAGGTCGCCGCCGGCATGTGGGTCGGCAACCACAGCTACACCCACCCCCACCTGACCCAGCTGGGCCAGGCGCAGATCGACTCCGAGCTCTCCCGGACCCAGCAGGCCATCGCCGACGCGGGCGGTGGCACGCCGCGGCTGTTCCGCCCTCCGTACGGCGAGACCAACGCGACGGTGCGGACCGTCGAGGCCAAGTACGGCCTGACCGAGATCATTTGGGATGTCGACTCGCAGGACTGGAACGGCGCCGGCGCCGATGCGATCGTGCAGGCGGCGGCCCGGCTCACGAATGGCCAGGTCATCCTCATGCACGACTGGCCCGCCAACACGCGCGCCGCGATCCCGCGCATCGCGCAGACCTTGGCGGCGAAGGGCCTGTGCGCCGGCATGATCTCCCCGCAGACCGGACGCGCGGTGGCGCCGACCGGCTGACACCACCCGGACGCGGCCAGGCCTTCGGACGCGCGAGCGACGAGCAGCACCCCGACAGCGGGGAGGCGCCGCTGCGGGTGGCCGCGGCGCCGCTCCACGGTCGATGCCCGCCCCGGCCTCGGGTGGGCTGTCCGGCCTCGCCGGTCAGGCGGGAGGAAGGTTCAGCGCCTTGCGGGCGAGCCGGAAGTACTGGTCGCCGCGGACCACCTGGTAGCGGGAGTCGAGCGAGCCGGCGATCGTGACCACGTCCGCCGGGGTCAGGTTCCAGGCGAGGGTGCCGATCGACAGGAACAGGGGCTTGGTCCCGTCCCAGTCGGCGGATGCCTTCGCGATCGCGTCCCGGGCGTCCGCCACGGAGTCGGTCAAGTAGCTGACGGACAGCGGCACTTTGCCCTCCAGGGCGCTGATCTCGGTTCGGGTGGTCCACTCCTCCAGCAGGCCGAGCGGACGCACGTCGTGGAGGTACTGGCGGGCCTTCGCACCGGTGAGCGGGACGTCCGAGCCGGACTTGCGGTTGAGGATCACCGCGCTGTCCAGCCCGGTCCGGCGCATGTACCGGGCGCTGGTCTTGGTGAAGACCCGGAAGGTGTCGTCCGGCCAGGGCGTCGGATACGCGTAGCCCGCGCCGGAAGGCCCGGCCATCAGGTAGTCATGCCGGGTGGCGGTGCGCTGGTAGTAGGACAGGAAGGTGGGCGCGGCGTCGGCGAGCACCGGGGTGGTGGACCAGTTGATCGGCACCGCGCCGCGCGCCGGATCGTCCCACAGCACCCGCATGCGGTGCTGGTTGTACTGGAGGTTGTCGCCCTCCGTCATGGTGAAGGTGACGTAGATACGGTTGCCAAGTCGCGGCGTCGGCAGCGTCACCTGAGTTCTCGCCAGTGGCGCCCGCACTCCGCCGAAGACCGTCAGGTTCTGTGACCAGTCGCTGGCCAGCACCACCAGGCCGTGCTCCGAGGTCAGTTCGGTGCCGTCGCTCTCGCCGCCCACACCGGAGGGGAACCAGCCCATGTAGGGGGAGCCGGCCCGCATCTGGGACATCACCCGGGCGCCCAGCTCACGGGAGTCGGGCTGGTCGGCGTGGATCCACAGCACCAACGCCCGGGTGGCGACCGCGTAGTCGCGCAGATAGGCCCCGACGCTGGGGTCGAGCCCGACCAGCAGGCGGTGGCTGGCGTGCGGCCAGAGGTTGTCCACCGCCCAGCGGTAGGCGGACAGTTCGTCGGTGAACCGGTCGCGCAGGTCGTCCAGGACCTTCAGGTTGTACGGCGCGGCGGTCAGCTTGGGCAACTGGTCGGGGGAGGCGGCCACGGCGTTGCGCAGGCCGGCCAGCGTGGTGGCGAGGTTGACGGTCGCGGGCTGGGCCGGGTCGGTGACGATGACGCCGCTGATCTCCGAGTGGTACTTCGACAGCAGCGACCACGGATCGCCGGCCGTGCGGAAGGACAGGCCAGCGGTCTTCAGCCAGGTGGTCGCCCCCTCGTCGGACTCGCGCAGCAGAGCGATCCGCGGCCGACTGCGATTCACGTTGCCCTGCAGCGTGGCGAAGAGCAGTTGTTCGTCGGCGTCCGCCGTCGTCAGGTCCGCGACGTCCAGTGCGCGTGGTTCGGCGAAGCCGGGCAGTATCCGCTCGCGCGGCCACCACAGGCCGCCCGCCGGCGGAGCCGCGGCCAACGCGGTACCGGGCATCGCCCCGGCGAGGGCGGCACCCGCACCGGAGGCGGCGAGCAGGCCGAGCATCTTGCGCCGACCGGGGTGGGGCAGTGACACGGTGGGACCTCCGCACTGGATCTCCGACGAGCAGGCGGGACAACGTTGTCAGCACAGCGCGGCATGGTCAATGCTCCGTCAGGGATTGGCTGAGCACGAGGAATGGCGCTCCCGGTGGCCACCACGGCGCAGGCCGCCTCCGCTGATCGGGGCACCGCCGTCGGGACTCACCCCTCGGCGTCGGCCAGGCAGGTGTCCGGGGGCGCGGTCGCCTCAGCACAGCGGTCGAACCAGGGCGGACCCGGCTGGGCCGGTCGGTGCGAGGCCGCCGCAGCGCAGTCAAGTGCCCTTCCGAAGGGGCGGCTTCGCGATGAGTTGGGCCCGCCTTCAGCTGACGGCGAAGGGGCGCGGCACCGAGCTGCAGGCGGGCCCGCACCAGGGAGGAGACTGTGCGCTGGCTACTTGACCGGGAGCTGGTCGACGAGCCACGCGCACAGATCGCGGGTGATCTCGGTGTGGCCGGTGTTGTCGGGCGACGTCTTGCAGACGTCGAAGGGGAAGCGGCCCGCGTCGAGCTGGCCGATGTTCAGATCGAGGTCCTGCTGCTGGCCGATGTCGGCGCCGTCGACGGCGAGGGCGCTGATACTGGGCACGAAGGTGATGGTCGGATACGGCGCTTCGGCGGCCTGCCCGGCGAGGGCATTCAGTGTCTCGGCGGCGATACCGAACGAGTCGAGGGTGCCGCCCGCGGCGCTGTCGAGCTCGGGGTAGCCCGAAGTGCGCTTGTAGACCGGGAAGCCGAGCAGCCTGCAGAGCTTGGCGACGGTTTCCGCATCTCCGCTGGGCTGCAGATACAGCTCGGTGCCGGTGTACAGCCCGCCGGTGACTTTGAACGCGGCGCTGCCGGCCGGGTTGCCGTTGCCCCGGCCGTCGCCGCGGCCGTTCGCCAGGCCGATCTTCATCGGGCGCATCGGCCAGTCGCCCATCCGCTTCAACTGCGCCACGAATTCCGTGCGGTCCGGGTGCTCGACGGGGTCCGCGGCCAGGCTCGTCTTGTGCCGCCACAGCATCTGCCGGGCGGCGGGGCTGTCGATCATGTCGGCCAGCCCGGAGTACAGGGGCTGGATGTAGTACGCGAAGGACTGCAGGCTGACCGGGATCCAGGCGCCCGAGTGCGGGGTGTCGAAGGAGAAGTAGACCGAGACCCGGTGGTCCATCCTCATCAATTCGAGGCGCAGCAGCGCGTAGCGCAGGATCAACCCTCCCATGCTGAAGCCCCCGACGACCAGCGGCGTGTCGGTGAGGTTCTCGGCGTTCGCCCGCATGATCGCGGTGGTCGCCGTCCTGGCGTTGTCGTAGATCGAGGCGGTGCAGTCCTGGTAGCCGAGGATGATGACGTCGTAGCCCCGCTGGTTCAGCTCGTTGATCAGCGGGTAGCCGTTCGGGTCGTTGAACCCCAGGTAGAGCGCGTTGCGGTCGGACTCACCCGGGTGGAAGCCGTCCGAGAGGATGATCGGCTGCTGGATGGCGTCGTGTCCCTGGGCGAAGTACACCCAGCCCCAGCCTCCGTCGAGCTGCCACGTCGCCTCGGGTACGCGGATTCCGCCGCGTGGTTCCGTGGGGGCTTGCGTCGCACCGAGGGGGTGGACTGCGAATCCGGACATGTGGAATCCCTTCCGTTCACCGTGGATGGTGCTTCCACGGGTGAAAGTAGTCCCGCCGTGACGGAAGGCAATGGGCGACGAGAGGGCGTCGTCAATTTGGCCGGAAAGCAAGATATTTGGTGACTCGTCGCTCAATAGTCAGCCGCCGGGTTGGGAGGGGTCAGCCGCCGGACACACACGAGGGCACCTGCTGGCACGCGCGCTGGGCGGCGACGGCCGCGCCGAGGCGGGCGTGTCAGGCCAGGCCCGCGGCGATGGCGCGGCGGACGGCGTCGGCGCGGTCGCGGATGTCGGCCTTGGCGAACAGGTTGTTGATGTGGGTCTTGACCGTGGCCTCGCTGATGAACAGCTTCTCGGCGATGGCGCGATTGGGCAGGCCCTGGCCGATGAGCGTCAGGACCTCGCGCTCGCGCGGGGTGAGGTCCGCGGGCAGCGACTGGGTGGCGGCCGGTGCGGTGGTGCGTACCGTGGCCAGGAGCCGGTCCTGGACCTCGCGGTCGAGGACGGACTGGCCGGCGGCGGCCGCGCGGATCGCCCGGAGGATGTCCTGTCGCCCGGCGTTCTTGGTCAGGTACCCGCGGGCTCCGGCGCTCAGGGCGGCCAGGATGGAGTCGTCGTCGGCGAAGGTGGTCAGCACGACCACCGCCACACCGGGGTGTTCCTCGCTCAGCCTGCGGGTGGCCTCGATGCCGTCCATCCGAGGCATCCGCAGATCCATCAGCACCACGTCGACCGGCCCGGCCGCCACCGCGGCCAGCACCTCGGTGCCGTTGGCCGCGGCCAAGATCACGTCGATGTCCTCGGACAGGGCGAGGACCGCGGCCAGAGGCTCACGGACGGCGGCCTGGTCGTCGGCGACGATCACTCTCAACCGGCCCTGCTGATCGGCCTGTTCACTCATCGGGGATCACTCTCATCCGGGATCACTGCCTCCACCTGCCAGCCACCTGCGTCCGGTCCTTCCGGCACCGGTCCCGCTGTAAGGGTGCCATCCAGCAGAGCGACCCGTTCGCGCATCCCGATCAGTCCCATCCCGCTGCCGAGTCCCGCGGTCACTTCACGGGTGGCCGCCCCGTTGCGGACCGTCAGCGTCGTCGACGCCTGCGCAAACGTCAGCCGCACCGCGACGGTTCCGCCGGGGGCGTGCCGCCCGGCGTTGGTCAGGGCCTCCTGCGCGATCCGCAGCAGATTCTGGGTGCCGCGTGCCGAGAGCGGCCGGACGGGGCCGATGACCGTGAGCGCGTCCCGGTGGCCGGACGACTCCAGCATCGCGGTCAGGGTCTCGACCAGCGGCAGTGCGTCCTCGCGCAGCGCGTGCACCGTCCACTGCGCCTGCTTGAGGCTCTCCTTGACCATGCTGTGCGCCTTGTGGTTCGCCTCGCGGACCTTGTCCAAGTCGCCGGTGTCCAACAGCGCGTCGGCGAGCTCCAGTTGCATGTTGATCCCCGCCAGCGAGTGCGCCAGCACGTCGTGCACGTCTCGGGCGATCCGGCTGCGCTCGGTCAGCACGGCGGTCCGGGCCTCGGCTTGTGCGGCACGCTCGGAGGACTCGGCCGCGACGATCACCGCCTCCAGCGCGCGCTGCTTGCTCCGGCTGAGGATGCCCGCCACCACCGGAAGGCCCGTGGTGAGTCCCAGGCCCCACGCCAACTGGTGGTGCCCCGGGCCGATGTGGAAGTAGAGCACCGCGGCGCACAGGAGACTGCTGGACGCGGCCAGCGGGAGGGACCACTTGAGCGGGAAGCGGTAGCCGATGTGGCCGACGAGGAAGTAGGCGAACAGATAGCTGGAGCCGGTGCGACTGACCCCGATCAACGCGGCGGACGCGACGACACCCAACGACATCCCTACGAGGACGACGCGCGGGGAGAACCTGGCTTCGGGCAGATGACGGACCAGCAGCGCCACCGAGCACAGCACGAGGAGCGCGGCGACCGCGAGGCCCCGGCCGCTGAGGCCGAGGGGACGGACCGTCAGGAAGCCGCTGGCGATGACCACGAGCGTGACGGCCCAGTGCATCCTGGGATCTCTGCGGGGAACCGCCGGGTGCTCGGACTCCGGGACGGGCGCGGAGTCCGGACGGCTCTCAGGTACTGGCACGGCGCGACGATAACCCACGATCAGGCGCTGCGATCGGCGCTCAGGGCAGGACGCGTCTCCGGCGTCGGCCGCCCGGCCACCATGCGGCCACGTACGAAGATGGTGGCCAGCCGGGTGACGACCTCGGTGAGGGCCATGAGGACGAACGCGGCGACCCACGCCTGGTCGCTGGTGATCTGGTGGGTGATGCTGAAGCGGGCGACGTCGTCGCCGCCGCCGTGCTCGGTCCACAGCTGGAATCCCATGCGCGCGCCCATCCCGATCACCCAGAGCGCCGCCGAGACCGCGCCGGCCTTGATCAGGACGTGCTCCCCGGAGACCCGGACCCTGGTGTAGACGCCGCCGGCGATGCCGAGTGCGGCGCCCGTGGCCACCAGGGTGCCGATCAGCACCAGGTCGTTGCCTCCGGTCGGTACGGATTCGAGGTACTGGTGGGCCACGAAGGCCACGATCCCCAGCGGGATGAGGAAGGTCCGCCAGTCCAGTCGGCCCTCCCGCAGCTGCCGGAAGACGACAAGGAGAAGAGCGATGTCGGTGATCCACTCGGTCGTAGTCATGCCCATAAGACTGCTGCGGCAGGGCCTCGACCACCTGGACCCATGGGTGGACCTCCGGGTGGACATCGGTCGGCCGGAGGTGGAACCTCCACGGTGTCCGTCAGCCGGACGGCGCGGTTACTGCACCGCGCCGTCCGGAATGCACACGTACCCCTGGCCCCATGCGTTCCGTTCCACGTGGCTGGGTTCCGTGGAGCCGAGGCAGAAGAGCCATGCCTCGCGGTAGGACGGGTTCGTCAGGATCAGCTCCTGCTCGTCCTCATCGGCGCGGACAAGGCTGTCGTACGCCTCGTCGGACAGGACGACCGTGCCGGTGCCCGGCTCGGGGTCGGCGGCCAGAGCCGGGGTGGAGCAGGCGACGGAGGCGGCCAGGGCCAGGAGGAGGGCGCCGGTGGCGAAGCGGATGTGCATCTGGGAGTTCTCCCTGTTTCGACGATGACGGGACATCGCCTGCTCAACCCCGGAGTCCCGGCTTGGTCACGCTCCGGACCACCGGGATGGCCTGAAGGAGCCACCCCACGAAGTCGCCTGCCAAGCCTGCCGCTTCACTTACGTGACTGCGGTCATGCCGGCGGAGAAGACGACCGGCACGACCGCCCCACCTGAAGCGACAGCGGCGAGCGGGGACTGTCCGAGAGCGGCAAGGCCGATCCCGGAGGTGAGCCCGACGATGACGGAGATCAGAGCGACGACCACTACGTGACGTCTTCGCGCGGGCCCGTGCCGAGGGCTTCCGGCTGACGATGCGCTGCGACATCGACCAGAAGAACTCCACCGAGCACATCCGGCAGGTCATCGAAGAGATCGGCGTCGACCGCATCGACCACGGTGTCAACGCGCTTGAGGACCCGGCGCTGATCGCCGCGATCCAGGAGCGCGGGCCCGGCCTGACGGTGTGCCCGATCTCGAACGCGTATGTCACGGACGGCATGCAGGCCAAGGAGGTCCGCGCCCTGCTCGACCAGGACGTGAAGGTGACGGGCAACTCCGACGACCCGGCCTACTTCTCCGGATACGTCGCCGAGAACCTGGCGGCGTCCCCCCGTGGGACGCCGCCAGGTTTCAGATCCGGGTCAGCAGGCTCCCTCGTCCTGCCACGGGTTCCCGTCGGTGGCGGCGGGCTTCTCGTTCTGCGTCCACCACTTGGCCTTCCAGTTGTGGCTGTTGGAGCTCACCTCGTTGCCCGCGGTGTATACGGACGACGCGCTCCACGCCGTCTTGCAGCCGGTGGCCGGCGGGGTCGTGGTGCCGCCGGACGTGGGCGGGGTCGTGGTGGGCGGGGTGGCGCCCGCGAACTTCACCGAGTACTTCGCGAAGTCCCAGGAGTTCTGCGCGACGCTGGAGCACGTACCCGAGGTGCGCCCGCCGTTGTCGGCCGGGGTGCACTGGCGGTCGCGGTTGAGGGACCAGAAGGTGAAGCGGTCCATGCCGTGACTGGTCGCGTAGTCGAGGACCGTCTGGAAGTCGGCCTGGGTGAAGATCTCCCCTGTGTCGCTGCGGCCGTTCATGCCGGAGAAGCCCTCGTGGGCGTAGGCGGTGGCCTGGTCCCAGCCGAACGTGGACTGCAGGATCGAGTTGAAGTTGGTCAGCGCGGAGGTCTGCGAGGCCGCGCCGTTGAACCCGCCGTCGAACGGCATGATGGAGAAGTTGTTCGGCGTGAAACCCTGCGACTTCGCCTCCAGCAGCATCTGCTTGCCGAACCAGCCGGTGCCGTCGGCCGTGCCGGCGGTGGTCACGGAGACGTAGAGGCCGGGGTTGTTCTGCTGGAGGATCTTCGCGGCGCCGATCTCGTTCTTGACGGCCGCCGTGTTCTCGTACTCCGGCTCCTCCAGGTCGAAGTCGATGGCCTTCAGCCCGTACTTGGTGATGACCTGCTGGTACGCGGCCGCGGTGGACGCCGGGTCGGAGCAGGCCTGGCCGAGCTTGGTGCCGCCGTACCCGCCGATGGAGACCGACACGTCGCCGCCCTTGGCGCGGATCGCGTCGATCTTCGCCTTGACGGCCGTGTCGGAGGACACCGGCGCGGTGCCGTCCCACGTCGGCGAGCAGCCACCGCCGCTGGGCGCCAGGATGAACGCCAGCTGGAAGGCTTTGAGCCCACTGGCGTCCATGATGGCGCCCGCGTCCGGCGGGTCGTTGTCGAGCGGCATCAGATAGGGAGCGGCGGCGTACCAGCGGTTGCTGAGGGCGGCGGACGCACCCTCGGCGTTGGTCGCCACCAGCGCGCTCGCGGCCAGCGCGACGGTGGTGACGGCGGTGGCAGCGCCCAGACATGCGCGAAGTCGTCTCACTCTGTTCCTCCTGCACGGGGGATCGAGGCGCTCGATGGGGAGTCGAGTGCGGACAGCTTCGTGAGGATCAGGGCAGCCCGTCAACGAATTGGACTGGACCAGGGAATGCTTTGGACTAGACCATGCGATCTCTTTGCCCGCCGAGGCTTCGCGACCCCTCGGCGCCTACCGCTGCGCCCCGACCACCTCCGGCGCGAAGCTCTCGAACGTCAGCGGCCCGGTGTAGCCGATACCGGCGAGGGCACCGAAGAACGCGGGGAAGTCGATCGTCCCGGTGCCGGGAAGGCCCCGATGGCTCTCTCCGATGTGGACGTAGCCGAGCCGCTCGCCCGCTTCGCGCACGGGCGCGGCGAAGCCGACCTCCTCGATCGGCCGCCCGTACTTGCCGAGCCATGAGTGCAGCGGCCCCATCAGCCTCGTACTGCCCACCTCGACCGCCAGGTTCAGTGCTTCGCAGTGAGGATCCGGCGGTGGTGCGCCTTCCGGGCGACGAGTTGGCGGTGCCAGGCCAGCAGTGTGGTGGGGGTGACCGCGAAGGCCTGGCCCCAGCGCTCGCGCGAGACCAACCGCGAGAGCGCGGTGACGGTGGACAACGACATCGAAGGATCGTCGCAGATGCCGTGCAGGCCGGTCTTCTAGTCTGGGAACTACCAGGTCAGGTCACGAATCGTGTTTTCGAGCGGCATAGGCAATTCGGCGTCGCGTCCGCGCGCTTGCAGGCTGGACTCGCTGGGCGTTTGGCGCCGACTCCTATCGCCTCGGTAACCACACGGGCGAAAGCAGGCGAACCGCCAAGGGCAGCTGACATCCGTCGGTTCCGACTGTTGGCTGCTCAGTGAGCGGCCCTTGCGTGCTCGCTTGCAGCGCGCTCAGCAGCAGCGAGGACGGCTTCAACAGCAGCGGTATAGATCTGCTTCTGGCTCACACTGGTGAGGTCATTGATGTGCCGTGCGGTCACCGGGAACTGGCGCTCGGGCAGGTGCGAATAGACGCGGGCCCAGGCGGAGTCGTCCTTTTCGCGGTCCTCGGGGGCAAGCGTGCTGAGCGAGGCGGAGTGGGCGCAGAGGCCGAGGGCCGTGTCAATGAACGTGCGGTAGAAGAGGACCGCCTGGGCAGCAGGGAGGCCGGCGCGTTCAAAAGTGGAGAGCAGGAGCTCCACCATGCGGTACTCGGCAGGTCCGCCGGTTGTGCGGGCGAAGCTGAGCAGAGTGATGGCCGGGAACCGGTTCTGGTAAGCCCAGGTGATGTCGGCGATGCGCCGCAGAGTGTCCTGCCAGGTTTCTGAGGTGGGGACGTCACCGATCTCATCGAGCTCGATCTCGATCGTCCGCTCGCACAGCGCGAGAACAAGGGCGTCCTTGTCGCGGAAGAGCCGGTAGAGGATGGACACATCCACTTCGAGCTCGTGCGCCAGCCGGCGCATGGTCAAGCCGGCGACTCCTTCCCGTTCTGCGAGCCGGAACGCGGCGTTCACGGCGGCTTCCCGGCGCACGCTCCTGCGCTGACGCGAGCCGGTATTGCCGGCAGTGCCCACGGTGGGTGGTGCGGGGTGCTTCGCCATGGAGTTCGGTCCTCTCGGTCGAGGAACGACCCTACCAACGATGCACAACCACTGTTGCCAACACCGTTGACAACGTGAAGTTGAATCGGGTTCTGTAGCGCAGGTCACGCTGCGGCCCGTCCGGCAGACGGCCGCTGGCGTCCTCCCCCTGGCGTTATTGCTTCCGACAGGGCCCGTCCGTCACCTCAGGAGTGCTCATGAGCCGCCACCTACGCGTCGCCCTGGTCCAGACGCCCGCGCAGTCCCTCCGGGACTTTTCCGATGGACTGCGCAAACGCATGAAGTCCCCCAACGCCGCCCAGCTCGTCATCTATCCAGAGCTGCACCTGTGCTCGCTGGGCGTGGAGTCGATGTCCGAGCAGGAAGCCGTCGATGCGTACGCGGAGCCGCTCGACGGCCCACGCGACCGCGCTCTACGATCGCTCGCTCGCGAGCTGGGCATATGGCTTGTGCCCGGGACAGTCCTGGAACGCGCGGAGGACGGGTCCGTCTACAACACCGCCGTGGTCTACAACCCGGACGGGGAACGGGCGGCCCAATACCGGAAAGTCTTCACATGGCGTCCCTACGAGCCGTTCTGCCCGGGACGCGAGTTCGTCGTGTTCGACATGCCTGGACACGGACGGGTCGGCCTGTCGATCTGCTACGACAGCTGGTATCCAGAAGTCACCCGGCATCTGGCCTGGATGGGCGCGGAGTTGGTGATCAACCTGGTCCAGACCCCGACCACCGGCCGGACACAAGAGATCCCGCTCAACCAAGCAAATGCCATCGTCAATCAGGTCTGGGTCGCCAGCGTCAACGGCGCCTCCCCGACCGCCCATGGCGGGAGCCTGCTCGTCGATCCGGAAGGACACTTCCAGATCCCGGCCGCCGGTATGGAGGACGCCACTCTCGTCGGCATCGTCGACTTCGACCGGGTCGGAGCAGCCCGAACCTACGGCACGAGCGGAGACTCCTGGCCGTGGGACCACTTCCGAGAGGGAGACAGCCTCCTCGAACTCCCCCTGTACAACGGCTACATCGATCCATCCACCTGGCGCCCGACGACCCCGCCCCTGACCTCCACCGTGCTGCGTCCGACCGCCGGCAGCGGCGTCGCCGAAACCGGAGCAAAGGACGGCGGCAGCCATGAGCAGTGACCACGCAGGGCCCTCCCGCAAATTGTCGTTGGCCTCCGTGGTGACTTTCGGCCTCGCTTACATGGCGCCCAGCCTGGTGATGGTGCTGTTCGGCGTCGTCGCCTCCACGAGCGGGGGCACCGCCCCCACCGCATTCCTTGTTGCCACAGCAGCCATGTGTCTCACCGCTCTCAGCTACGCCAAGATGGCCCGGCACTTCCCCGTCTCCGGCTCCGCGTACGGATACGTGCGCAAGGTCTTGGGAGGCCGAGCCGGGTTCCTCGTCGGCTGGCTCGTCCTGCTGGACTACCTGTTCCTGCCGATGGTCGCCTGGCTCGTCCAATCCGTGTATCTCAACGTCCAGATCCCCAGCATCCCGGTCTGGGCATGGATGCTTCTGAACGCCGGACTGACCACGCTGGTCAACATCATCGGTGTGTCACTCGCCGACCGTGTCAACAAACTCCTGACAGCACTCGCGGTGTTCTTGGTGCTGCTGTTCGTCGCCTACTGCCTGATCCACCTGGCAGGCCATGAACCGCATTCGTACACGGCCCCGCTGTGGAACTCGGACAGCGGACTGGCAGGAGTGTCGGCCGCCGCTGCCGTCGCCGCCTATTCCTACCTCGGCTTCGACGCCGTCACGACGCTCTCCGAGGAGACGCGTGACGCTCACCGCACCATCCCGCGCGCCGTAGTCCTCGTGGTCGCGATCGGAGGCCTGCTGTTTGCCGCCGTCGCCTACATCATGCAACTCGTGCACCCCGGCGGACAGTTCACGAACCCAGACGTCGCCGGATACACCATGTCCATCGAAGTAGGCGGGCAGGCCTTCGCCGACTGGACGAACATGGCAACCATCATCGGTGGCTTCGCCTCTGGCCTAGCAGTGCAGCTCAGTTCCAGTCGCCTGCTGTACAGCATGGGCCGCGACGGCGTCCTGCCCCGGCGGATCTTCGGCAAGTTGCACCCGCGGACGCAAACCCCCGTACTCAGCCTCCTCCTCACCGGGGCCATGTGCCTAACCGGCCTGAACATCGATCTGCAGACCGCCACGTCGTTCATCAACTTCGGCGCTTTCACAGCATTCACCGCGGTCAACGCAAGCGTCGTGGTCTTCTACGTCCGCCACCGCAACTCGAGCCATGGGTTCCTCGGACATGTCGTCGTGCCGACACTCGGAGCCTGCGTCACCACCTACCTGATCACCCAACTCAGTACAGACGCGCTCACCATAGGACTGGTGTGGCTCACAGCCGGATGCGCCTATCTGACCTGGCTCACACGCGGGTTCCGTCGCCCCACACCGGAACTCAGTCTCGAAGATACGACCGGCACAGCTGAAGGTCTGGAGCGATCGGCAAGGACTCCGTAGTCGCGAAAAGGCACTCGGTCCGGTCACCCGGACTGGGTGTCCGGGCCCCAATTCAGGTCCCCCTCGCATGCGGCCCTGCCGCCACGCGCAAAGTCGCCCGCAGCTCATCGGCGGCCTGAGCAGCTCCGCTCCCATCCACAGCACCCACCCCTGTGTCCCTCCCCTGGACAGCAGTGGGCCAAGACGCTTCGTTCTCGTCCGGCCGTTCGCCTCCGTGCTCGCACGCCACCGAGCAGCGTGCACCCTCCTCAACCACTCGCGCCAGGAGACCCCGTGACCGCTCAACTCGCCCCCAACTGCGAACCCGACTGGGACGATGAGGAGAACGAAGACGAACCCGAACCACCCCCGACTTCTGCCACCAGCACATCCCACCCGGCACCCACCCCGACGACATCCACGACCTCCCCCTCGCCGGGAGCTACCCATGACCCCCGAACAACGCACCGCCCGCTACCTCACCACCACCGCCACCCTCCTCACCGCCGGCGGCATCTACCTCGGCATCACCGTCCACTGGTGGCTGACCCTCGCCTGCCTGTACGTCGCCGCGGTCCTCCTGTGGTGCGCGGCCTGCGAGCGAGCGCATCACCGCCGGCGCCTCGCCGAGCAAGAGCAGGCCCGCCGCGCTGCTCACCGCAAGGACCCCGCCGCCGTGCCGTGCTGCCGACTCGCCGAGCGCTCCGCCGGCTACACCCACGGCGCCGACTGCCTGCGCCCGCCCGGCCCCGCCCTCGACGGGGCGTGCTGCTCAATGTGGCTCATCACCAGCGGCAGCCTGCACAGCCCCCAGTGCCCCACCCACACGAGCAGGGGCAGCACCGGATGACCGACCGGAACCCCCTAGACGACCTCACCACCACTACGCACCACGATGCTCAGTGAGACACGTGCACATCACCTCGCCCTCCCACCCACCCGTCTCAGCGAAGCTCAACACCGCGGCCCTCGACGGGGGTTCACAAACCGGAGCCTCCGTCGCCAACGGCGCCCTCTGGCCCGTCCGGTCGACCGGCAACATGTCCTGACACTGATAGGCCGGCGGCTCCAACAACATGATCGCGTCACGTTCAGCTCCGGAAGACGAGCCCGTGTAGACCAGGCAGAACGAAGCCCCCGCATCACCGCCCGTAGACGGCGCTTGAACAACCCGAACCTGCTCCAACGCGGCAGCCTCCGGTTCGACTGCCGGAGTCGACGAACCCTCCGTCGACCAGGGTGAGGACACCGACCGCGGCGAGGCCGCCGATCACGGCAGCGCCGAGTACCGCGACGGCGATGAGAGGCACGCGACGCCAACTCGGCGGTTCGTCGCTCTGCGGCAACTGGACGATCGGGATGTTGCTGAGAGTGTCGCCGTTGTGGAAGCGGACGAGGTCGTCCTCGTCTGGGTGGGGCGGCTGGCCTGTCATGGTTCCCCCTGCTGCTCGCGGTAGTTGTCCTCAACTCCGATACGACTCTTCCGCACCCCAACTACCCGAACTGGATACCCTCTTGCCTCTTCCACCGGCCCCTTGCACTCTTTGAAACGGGTACGTCGCGATCCCCTGATCGTGCAGCAGACCCGTCGCCTTCATTTTCCCGGCCGTCGCCGCCCTGGCCCTCGCTCACGCTCCCCGACCCCTTCCGGGCCACGTCCCCCGTAGGCGACTCCGACAGGCAGGATCTCGAAGAAACCAAGACCGCCACGCCCCGGGACGAAGATTCTCCACGCCCACGCCACCCTCCGCTTCTCGCTACACGTCAAGACCCTTCTGCAAGGAAGGCCACCACAGCGTCCAGGAACTCCGCCTGCCCTTCGACGTTCGCCATGTGCACCGTGGGCAGGACAGTGAACCGCGCCCCGGGGACGGTCGCGGCGAGCTCCTTGCCGTGGTCGGCCGACGTGACGGTGTCGTGCTCGCCTGCGATGACCAAGGTCGGGTTGTGGATGAGTGTGGCCGTGCGGCGCAGGTCGTAGTCGCGCACCGCAGCCCAGCTGCCGGCCACGCCCTCGCGCCGCGTGGCGAGCAGTGTGCGACGGAAACCCTCGACAACCTCGTTGTCGCCCCGCAGCATGTGGGCCGGGAACCAGTTGTGCAGGAACCTCTCCGCGGTGACCTGCATGTCGGGGGCCTCCAGCAGTTCGGCGATCGGCTGATCCCACTGACTTGCCGGGCCGAGGTACGCGGCAGTGTTGGAGAGCACCAGACGGTCGACGCGCTCCGGAACATGGATCCCCAACCACTGCGCGACCATTCCACCCAGAGACAGCCCCAACACGTGCACCCGCTGCAGGCCCAGGGCATCCAACAGCTCCACCACGTCGCGCCCCAGCCGGTCGATGGAATACGGGCCGCTCGGGACATCGGAGGCGCCGTGGCCGCGCGCGTCGTAGCGCAGCAGCCGGAAGTGCTCGGCCAGCACCGGCACCTGGCCATCCCACATGTGGAGGTCGGTTCCTATGGAGTTCGAGAGCAGCAGCACGGGCTTGTTCTCATCGCCGTCGAATTGGTAGGCGATGCGGACACCATCTCCGGTGGTGATGGCGGTACGGGTTTGAGAAGTCATGTCAGCTCCAGTGATCCAGCGGCTATGAGCTCAGCCTATGGACGCCATCTGCAGAGATCTATTACAAAGATCGAACTCACAACGTAGGTTCTCTGGACAATGTCGAACTTCACGCTCCACGAATTGCAGTGCTTCAACGCCGTTGTGTGCGGCGGCGGCTTCCAGGCCGCCGCCGATCTACTGCACCGCTCGCACCCTTCCGTGTTCGCAGCGGTCGCCAAGCTGGAGCGCCAGCTGGGTGTGGACCTGCTGGATCGCTCGGGTTATCGGGTTCAGCTCACCGAGGCCGGGCACGCCTTCCACCGCAAGGTGCGCGTCCTGCTGCATGAGGCCGAGGAACTGCAGACCTACGCCGCGCAGTTGGCGATGGGCGAAGAGGCCGAGCTGCGCGTGGTGCTCGGGGACCTGTGTCCGCTTCCACCGGTGCTGGAGATACTCAGCAGCTTCTTCGCGCGGCGCCCGCAGACACGACTCCACCTGCAGTTCGAGACCGTCACCGGCCCCTGGGAGCGGCTGTTGGAGGACGAAGCCGACCTCATCGTGCACCGCGTCCCCAAGAGCGACATGCGGATGGAGTGCATCGATCTCGGTCGCATCGCGCTGGTGCCCGTCGTGGCGCCCGGCTTCCTGCCCTTCCCCCCGGACACCGACATCACACCGCAGCGGATGCAGGCCCTCACCCAATGCGTGGTCCGGGACTCGGCGCGACATCCGTCCGAGCAAGGCCATTTCCTGGTCGAGGGCGCGCCCCAGACCTCGGTCCCGGACCACCTCATGAAGAAGGAGCTGATCTTGCACGGCATGGCGTGGGGGCACGTACCGCGATTCATGATCGATACCGAGCTGCGCAACGGAAGCCTGCTTTCCATCGCCGGACAGCACTTTCCCGGTGTGGTCGAGGAACTCTCGGCAGCGCGCCGACGCGACCGGCCACACGGACCGGTCGCCGACCAGTTGTGGGACTTCTTGGCCCGCCATGCACCGGTCCTGAAGCCGACGCTGGGCCGTGTACCCAAAGCGAAGAAGAAACTGGAACGCGACAGTTGACGTCGTCGGAGCTCGGCCGATGCGCGCCATGCACCAAAGAACAACAGGTCCCGAGCGCCCTCATGCTTGTTCACAGGCTCTGATCTGTCTCATGAGACATAGCGAAGTCTGGTGAACGACCCGGACACCGTCCCGAGACGTTCTTCGGAGGCCTGGCACACGGAGCGAGCCTGCACCACGAACTGCAGTGCCTCGTGGCGGCCGGCCTCACGCCCGCACGCGCCCTGCGCTCAGCCACAGCGACCACGGCCCGGCGCTTCCGCCTCAGCGACCGGGGCCGCATCGCCGAGGGACTCCGCGCCGACCTCCTGATGGTCGACGGCGACCCGACGAGCAACATCAGCGACACCCTCAACACCCGCGCCATCTGGCGTCGCGGCACCCGCCTGTCAGCATGACCCCAGCACTGCCCCCAAGGGACATGACAGGCCGCTCCCTCTGGTTCAGGCCGGGGTGCGCAGGACCAGACCGGGGTGGATGTCATCCCTGTCGGTCACGACGGGACGGTTGGCGGCCGACAGCGCGCCCAGCGCGAGCAGGATCTTCTCCTTCTGCTCATGCCGATCACCGAAGTTGATGACTGACCTTGGCTGTTGAGATCAGTCCCGGAGAGCGAGGGTGGGGTAATCGGTGTATCCGGTGGGGCCGCCGGTGTACATCGCGTACTTGGCGCGGACGGCGTTGATCGGTGCGCCGGTGCGGATCCGGTGGACGAGGTCGGGGTTGGCGAGGAACGGGCGGCCGAGCGCGATGAGGTCGGCGCCGGTCGCGAGGAGACGTTCGGCGGCTTCCCGTCCGCCGTCGGCGGGGATCTGGTCGGCGGGCAGGACGGGGTTGGCGATGAGTGTGCCGGTCCAGAGTTCGCGCAGCCGGGCGAAGAGCGGTTGCGCGGGGTCGGCGAACGCGATGTGCAGGTAGGCCAGGCTCTTGCCCGCGTTGGCCTCGATCAGGGCCGGGTAGAGGGTGTCGGCGTCGGTGTCCGTGATGCCGTTGACGGTGTTTCCGGGAGAGATGCGCAGGCCGGTGCGTTCCGCGCCGATGGCGTCGATGACGGCGTCGACGACCTCGGTGGTGAAGCGGATGCGATTCTCGATGCTGCCGCCGTAGGCGTCGGTGCGGTGATTGGTGTTGGGGGCGAGGAACTGGTGGAGCAGGTAGCCGTTGGCGCTGTGGACCTCGACTCCGGCGAAGCCGGCGTCGACGGCGCGGCGGGCAGCGTCGGCGAAGTCGCTGATGGCCTGCCGGATGTCGTCGTTGGTCATCTCGCGCGGGGTGACCGCTTCCTGGAAGCCGGACGGGGTGTAGATCGGCTCGGGCAGCGGAATCGGAGAAGGAGCGATCGGTGTGAGGCTGCTGTTGTCAGGGTGGCCGACACGTCCACCGTGCTGGATCTGCAGAAACATCGGGCCACCGCCGGCCGCCTCGACGGCCTTCGTGACCTGGCGCCACCCGGCGGTGTGGGCGTCCGTGTGCAGGGCGGTGATGTTCGGGTACGTCTGGCCGACCGCGTTCGGGGTGGAGGCCTCCGCGATGATCGCTCCGGCGGTGGCGCGCTGGGCGTAGTACTCGGCCATCAGCGGAGTGGGGGTGCCGTCACTCTCGGCGCGGTTGCGGGTCATAGGGGCAATAACCAGGCGGTTCGCCAATTCGCGGGAGCCGAGCCGGGCGGGGGTCAGGAGCGGGGAAGTCGTCGTTTCGTTGGTCATGCGGTTACCGTAGAATCTGACACCAATGTGAGAATCAAGCTGAAGCGATGTGATCTGCGTCATGCGAATCGGTGGGCTGGCCCGGCGCACGGGTGTCAGTGAGCGCTCGCTGCGCTATTACGAGCAGGAGGGCCTGCTGTCGGCCGAGCGGACCCCTGGCGGGCACCGGGATTACGCGGAGGCGGCGGTGGCCCGGGTGCAGCGAATTCAGGAACTCTACGCCGCGGGTCTGTGCAGCTCGAAGATCGCAAAGCTACTGCCCTGCATGCGCGACAGTGACGGCGGCCCGGCCGCGACAGCGGACGATTTCCTGGTGAGTGAGCTGACGGTGGAGCGCGCCCGCATCGACAAGATGATCGAGGATTTGCAGCGCTCCCGTTCCCTGCTGGACGGCATCATCGACCACGCAGCACCAGCGAAGACGAAGATTCCTCCGACGCCGCAGGCGTAGGCCTGTTGCCCGACCCGGCGCTACTGACTTTGTTGGCGTGTTGCCGTGGGGGCTGACAGATGGTGGCGATGGCGGTATGCCCGGTGTATGCGGTATCCGCAAGGCGGTGACCTGACGGCCGAGCGGCGGACGTTTCGCGAGGACATCCGTCTGGAAGCGGCGGCCACAAGAGCGGAGGCCGGCGCAGCTTCGCCTGGACCGAGTACCGCGACCTGCTCACCTGTGCACACCAGCAGCTCGGCGTCCCGCTGGTCCTCGTCTGGGACAATCTGAACGTGCACCTGGATGCCCGGCTCCGCCGGTTCATCGACACACACGACTGGATCGCCTCCCTCCAACTACCGTCCTATGCACCTGACTTGAACCCGGTGGAAGGTGTCTGGTCGTTGCTCCGCCGTGCAGCGCAGTGCAACACCTCCTTCACCGACCCCGACCACCTGATGCGCGCCCTGCGTACACACCTTCGCGTCATCCAGTACCGGCCGGACCTCGTCGATGGGTGTCTCGCCGCAACCGGACTCACCCTGGCGACACCACGACAACAAAGTCAGTAATCACCAAGGCCTCAGCCGAGCGCCCGATCAAAGTGCGCCTGATGCCGCCCGGTGCGAGCTACCGGGCGGCATCGTTCTGACACCCAGCGGTTGAACTCCCATCAGGCGCATCGCACAGGCTCGATCAGGCAGCCATTGCGCCTCCTGCTCTCCGTGCACGCCATACGCTTGCGCTTCACGCGGTCTGGGGAGGCCGCTGTTCCATGGGGGATTCCATGAGCACCTACATTCGGCGTGCCGTTTTCCTGGCCGTTCCGGCCGTCCTCGTCGCAGTGCTGACGGGATGCTCCAGCGGGGACGCAGCCAAGGGTGAGGCGAAGCCGACGAAAGCGTCTGCGTCCTTCGCAGAGATGGACGCCGCCACGCCGGCCGAGGAACCGCCGGCCACCCAGGCGCCGGTGCTTGTCGCCGGAACAAACGGCCCCTTCGACGTCCACGACGACTCAGGCAACGCCGTGAAGACGCAGATGAACGTCAAGGTGGAGTCAGCGAAGTACGTGACGGCATCGGAACTCGACACGTCGAAAAAACCGGAGCACGGTCAATACGTCGCCCTCAAGCTGACGTTGAAGAACGTCGGCAAGGCGCCCGGTCGGTTCGCAGCGTACGGCGCAATGATGTGGCAAGACGCGAAGACCGCGCCTCAGGACTGCACCACGCTCGAGATCGTCGACGGTCCGGACCTCGATACGGAGTACGCGCCGGGACAGTCCGCGACAGGGACCGTCATCCTCGACATCCCGCGCAAGGGCGGCACCGTCACGTACTACGACGCCCCGGGTGCAGGCGCGTTCGCCGTGCTCCTGCCGTCCTCGACGCACCCGTAGCGTGGATCGTCGGAGACTTCACGGCCGGGATGAACATCCTTGGCCACCTGAGGCGCAACAGCTAGTTCTTTCAGAGGGCGACCTTCTTCGGAGGGTCGCCCTCGTTGCATCCCTGACGGCTCCCACCCTGCCCCGGACGCGGGCGTGGGCCTCACCCCGAAGGATCCGGAAGTGGTGTCGCCTCCCCCGCCCGTCAGCCTCAGTCGGCTTCGCGCAGGACACCGTCGAGGAAGTCGTTCAGCTGCGCGGTGGCGTCCAGCGGAAGGACGTGGGCGACGTATTGGTCGGGGCGGACCAGCACCATGCAGCCGCGGTCCCGGTCGATTCCGCGCAGGTCGAAGATGTCCGTGTGCTGTGGGTCCGGGCAGAAGGCCTTCTCGTGGTCCACCAGGGCGAAGCGGCCCTTGCGGGGGCGCAGCACCGCAGGCAGCGCGGTCGACTCAAGGGTGCGGTGCGGCTGCTGCAGGATCGCGCGGACGTCGAGGACCGCATCCGGTTCGGCGCCTACGGGGGTGAAGCGAGCCAACGGGGAGGCCGCAGAGGCGAGATGGTCGCAGAGTCGGCGGAACGGGCCGTCGGCGGCCTGGGGCCCCACCCGGTCGGCGAAGAGGTACAGCCGCCAGGCGCCGTCGGCCCGGGCCGCGTGCCCCAGCTGTACGGGCCGGGCATCGGCGAGTCGCACCACCGGCGCGGAGTGGAACCGCATCCCGATCGGGAAGCCCTTCGCGAGGTCCTGGTGCTCGCCGCCGCCCGTGATCATCGAGGGCTCGTAGCGGACGGACAGGCCGGCGGTGTAGCGGCCCTGGGCGCGGAAGTAGTCGGCGAACTGCTCCTCACCGTCCTCCGATGCGGCTGCGGGGGTGCCCGAGCCCGCAGCCATTTTGGAAGCGAAGTCGCGGTCGAAGTCGATGAGGTCCTGGGCGACCTGCTGCCGCTCGGCGGAGTAGGTGTGCAGCAGTTCGGGGGCGGCCGTGCCGGTCAGCACACCGGCGAGCTTCCAGCCGAGGTTGAAGGCGTCGGCCATCGACACGTTCATGCCCTGCCCGGCCTTGGCGCTGTGGGTGTGGCAGGCGTCGCCCGCGATGAAGACACGGGGCAGCCGGTCGGCCGTCTCACCGTCCGGCACGTCGTCGAACTTCGCGCACAGCCGTTGGCCGACCTCGTAGACGGCCCACCAGCCGACGTCCTTCACCTCGACCCGATAGGGACGCAGGATCCGGTTCGCGGCCGCGGCCAGGACTTCAGGGGTGACTGCACGCTCCCGCAGCAGATCCCCGTACCGCTCCGCGTCCAGCTCGATGTAGAGCCGCACCAAGTAGCCGCCTTCGCGCGGAATGATCAGGAGCGCGCCGGCCTCGGACTGGACCACGGACTTCAGCCGGATGTCGGGGAAGTCGGTGTCCACCAGGACGTCCAGGACACCCCAGGTCTGGTTCAGCGCGTCGCCCTCGAGCCGGCGCCCGATCGCGGTGCGCACCGCGCTGCGCGCACCGTCGCAGCCCACCACGTACTTGGCGCGCACCACGGATGTGCCGCCGGGGTGCTCCAGGGTCACGGCGACCGGATACTCCCCCGGGCCGTCCGGGCCCTCCGCTGCGCCCGCACCACCGGTGATCTCCACCGCACTCACCCGCAGCCCGTAGTGCGGGGCGATGCGGGCGGCCGAACCGGCCATGTGCTCGCGCAGAAAGTCCAGCATGCGGGCCTGGTTCACGATCAGGTGCGGCATCTCGGAGATGCCCTCCTCGACGTCCTGGATCCGCCCGGTGCGGACGATCGAGGAGCGGTCGGTGGGGTCGGGGCGCCAGAAGGTCACCTCGTTGACCTGGTAGGCCTCCTGCTTCAGTTGCTCGGCCAGGCCGAAGGCCTCGAACATCTCCACGGTGCGGCAGGCGACCCCGTCGGCCTGCCCCACCTGCAGCGGCCCGTCCTTGCGATCCACTACCAATGTCCGGATCCCGGGGAAGGCGGCCAGCTGCGCCGCCAGGACCAGGCCGGCCGGACCACAGCCGACGATCAGCACATCGGCGGTCTCGGGCAGGCCGGCCTCCAGGTCCTGGGCGGCGGGGTGTGCCTCCTTCACCGAAGGGTCGCCGGGACGGTATCCGTCGAGATGAAACTGCACGATGCGAACTCCTGGGCAGACGAGGCAGGATGACGCCACGATTCTCCGCACGTCCCACCATGAGGGATAGACTTTTCTGCCATGCGGAACAAACCTGCCTACGCCGTCGGCTCCGTCGACTCCGCCCTGCTGCTGGCGATCGTGCTGCGCCAGGAGGGTCCGATGCGGGTCACCGACGCCGCACAGCGGGCCGGGGTGTCCGTCTCGACCGCACACCGGCTGCTCTCCACGCTCGTGCACCGCGACTTCGCCGTGCAGCTGCCCGACCGCCGCTACGACGCCGGCCCCCAGATGGGTCAGGCCCCCTCCCGGGCACCCGTGGCCCGGCTGCGCGAGGCCGCCGGCCCGGAGCTGCGCGCGCTGCGCGACCACTGGCACGAGACCGCCAACCTTCTCCTGCTGGACGAAGAGGGCACCGGGGTCCGCTTCCTCGCCACCGAGGAGGCCGACCAGGTGCTCCGCGTCGGCGACCGCACCGGGCGCATCCTGCCCGCCTACGCCGCCTCCGGCGGCCGTGCACTGCTCGCCCGGTACGACGACGCCGCCGTGGAGGCGGTCCTGGAGCGCTGCGGACTCGCCCCGGATCAGCGCGGCGTACACCGGCGTGCCATCCAACGCGCCCGCCGCGAGGGCCACGCCCTCAACCAGGAGGCCACCGAGACCGGCCTCACGGCGCTGGGCGTCGCCCTGCCCACCGGCACGGCCGGCTACCCACCCGCCGCGATCTCCCTGTCCATGCCGTCGGCCCGTTGGTCCCGAGCGCTCCTGCCCGCCTTGTCGACCGCACTCAAAACCGCCGCGGCCCGCATCGCCGCCGACTGAACCGGCTGCTGAACCGGCTGCCGGACCGGGCCGGATGAGTTGTCGGAGCCGGGGTCGTCATGCTGGAAAGGTATGGCTGCGAAGGCCGCGGCGACGCGAGCGATGATGGCGCGGGTCTGTGGCTGGTGGGCGATCCAGGTGGGGAGGCGGAACGCCGGCTCGGCCAGGGGATGCCAGGTCCAGTCCGGCAGGAGGCGGTGGGCGCTGGGGCGGGTCAGCAGGGCCGCTGCCGCGTCGCCGGCGGTCGCGCAGGCCAGGGCGTTCTCGGTGAACCACGCGAAGATCCATTGGGGTTGGACTCCGCAGGCCGCTGCCGCACCGAGGATCTGGTCGTGCTCCTCGGTGACCTGCTCGCGACTGTGGACGAGGACACGTACGTCGTCCAGATCCTCGAGACGGCACACGGTACGTGCCGCGAGGGAGTGTCCGGGGCGGACGGCAAGGCCGATCCGCTGCTCGTACAGAAGCCTGGCGGTGAGCTGGGCTGGCGGACGCTGGTGGACGAGGGCGAGGTCGAGGTGGCCCTCGCGCAGCATGCGCAGCTGACCGGTGCTGTTGGCGTCGGTGAGGACGAGTTCGGCCTCGGGCACCGTCTCGCGGAGCGAGGTGAGGACCTGGGTGAGCCATGGAGTCGGTGTGCCGGGAGGCAGTCCCGTACGGACGGATTCGCGGACCGGCCCGGCGGAGTGGACGACCTCGCGGGTGGTGTCGGCCAGGCGCAACAGGAGCCGGGCATGTCCGTAGAGGGCCTGGCCGGCGGCGGTCGGGCTGACGCCTTGGGGGAGGCGCTCGAACAGCACGGCGTCCAGGGACCGTTCGAGCTGGCGCAGTTGGCGGGTGAGCGCCGGCTGCGAGATGCACAGGTGCTCGGCCGCCCGTGAAACAGAGCGCTGCTCGAAGATCACAGTGAAGTAGTGCAGCTGCCGCAGATCCATCGCCATACCTTCAAGGTATATCCCCTGTGTCCAGTTGATATTGGCGCTCTCGCCGGGGCGCGGTGCCTACTGGTCGCGGCGCCTCCTGTTGCGGACGGCGCCAATGCCGAGTGGAGAGGGTGGACGAGGACGATGAGTTCGACGGACATGGGCCGGCCGGTGGCGCCGAGTGCCGGTCGTTCCCAAAACGACGCGGACGGCAGCAGCGACTACGACGTGGTCGTTGTCGGCGGTGGCGCGGGCGGTGTCGGGGCGGCGGTGGGCGCGGCGCAGAGCGGGGCGAAGGTGCTGCTGATCGAGCAGTACCCGTTCCTGGGCGGGGCGGCCACGATCAGTTCCGTGCTGTCTCTGTGCGGCATCTTCGACCAACGCGGCGAGAAGGTCGTGGCCGGCGTGGCCGACCAACTCCTCGACCGGCTGCGCGAACACGGCGCCTACCGCGAGAAGACCATGGGCTGGACCGGCAACCGCATCGTCCTGCTGGACGCCGAGACGACCAAGCTCGCCTACGACGAGGTGACGGCGGCCGCCGGGGTGGACGTCCGCCTGCACTCCACTCTGATCGGAGCGGAGCGGCTCGGGGACCGCGTCACCGCCCTCGAACTCCACCACCGCGGCGGGCGCGAGACGGTTCGCGCCGCGGCGTTCGTCGACGGCAGCGGGGACGGCGCGCTGCTCGCCGAGGCGGGTGCGGAGATCCGGGTGGAGCCGGTCGAACGGCGCCAGACCAGTTCGCTGGTGTGCCGGTTCGGCGGCGTCACCGAGGACGCGGACCTGTCCCGCGAAGGCACCCGGGCCGCGGTCGCCGAGTACGCCACATCCGGCGGCGTCCAACTCCCGCGCGACTACGGGATCATGGTGCGGCTGCCGCTCACCGGCGAGATCATGGCGATCCTGGTGGACGAACAGGTCGACGCACTGGACGCGGAGGCCCTGAGCCGCGACGAGGCCGCCGGACGGCGCCAGTCGAGGCGCTACCTGGAGGCGCTGCGCAAGCACCTTCCGGGCTGGTCCGGCGCCTACCTGATCGAGACCGGGCCCCAGATGGGCATCCGCGAGACCCGCCACCTGGTGGGCCGCACGAGCCTGACCGCCGAGGACGTTCTCACCTCGCGCAAGCAGCCAGACGAGTCGATCGCCCGCTGCGGCTGGCCCGTCGAGGACCACGCCGGTCGCGGCGTCACCCGCTACGCGCCACTCGCCGAACAGAGCTGGTACGACGTGCCGTACGGCGCGATCTGCTCGTCCGATACGGACAACCTCTGGGCGGTGGGCCGTCTGACCAGTGCCCAGGCCGACGCGTACGCCTCGGTGCGGGTCATGGGAACCGCCCTGGCCACCGGGCATGCGGCGGGCGTCGCCGCGGCCCAGTACGCCTCCGGCCGCCCGCACGACCTGCCCGCGATCCGCGCCGAACTGCGCGGCCAAGGCGCGATCGTCTGAACCGGCCCACCTCACTCGTGACACCGGCGGCCCGCCCGCCACACCTCACCTCGCCCGGACCTGGCCCACCCGCCTGTGCCGGGTCCTCCGTAACCTCTCCTGGCCTTCTCCTTCCGTAGTCCCCCTTTCCGTAGCCCCTCTTGCCGATATCGGAGTTCGACGATGAGTTCCGCTTCTTCTGCCCCGCCCCGCCCTGATACGACCGCGCCATCCCGCTATCGCTGGGTCGTGCTCCTGCTGTGCTGGGCCGGGTTCACCATGACGTCCGTCGACCGCTCGACCTGGGGGCCTGCCTCACCCGCCGTCAGCGAGTCCTGGGGAGTTCCGCTTTCCGCCCTCGGGATCTTCGCCACCTGCTACTTCATCGGCTACGCGATATCCAACGCCATCGGCGGCTTCCTCACCGACTGGGTCGGCAGCCGACTCGTGCTCGGCGTCAGCCTGCTGGCCTCCGGCTCGCTCATGGTGGCGTTCGGCTCCACCGCCTCCGTCCCGGTCGGGCTGGCGGTGCAGGCGGCGATCGGACTGTTCGCCGGGGTGGAGTTCTCCGCCGGCATGAAGCTGATCACGACCTGGATGCCGGCCCAGGAGATCGGCCGCGCCAGCGGCATCTTCATGACTGCGACGTCGCTGGGCACCGTCGTCGCCAACGCGGTGGTGCCCACCCTGTCCAGCAGTGCCGGCTGGGGCGCGTCGTACCACTTCTTCGGCTCCGTGACCGTGGTGCTGGCCGTCCTGTGCGCGGTGTTCCTGCGCAACGGACCCGTCACCGCCGAGCCGGACGTGTCGGCCGAACAGAGCGTCCGCAGACGGGCGTTGCCCGACATCAGGCCGCTGGCCCGCAATCGGGACCTGCTCCTGCTCGGTGCCGCCGGATTCGGCGGCCTGTGGGGTACGTACGGCTTCGTCACCTGGTCCAACACGCTGATGATCAAGGGGAGCGGAATCGACCCCGTGGACGCGGGGATCGTGGTCGTGATCTTTTCGTCGGTCGCGGTCGTCGTGAAGCCGCTCATGGGATGGATCACCGACCGGCTCGGCTATGGCATGCGCCTGCCGACCATGGCGATCCTGCTGCTCTTCAGCGCCACCCTGCTCGCCTTCGGCTCGCTGCACAGCTACGCATTGTTCCTCCTCGTCGCACCCCTCCTGGGGATCGGCGCCTACGCCTACTCCACGCTCACCGCCGCGATGATCCCCGTCCTGTCGGGCACGAGGCTGGCAGGTTCGGCGGCGGGAGCCTGCAACGCCGTCTGGCAGCTCGGCAGTGTCACCGTCCCGGCGGTCATCGGCCCGGTGTTCAGCGCGACGGGCTCGTTCCGCGCGGCCTTCGCCGTCCTCGCCGTCGGTCCGTTCCTCGGGGCGGCGGTACTGCTGGGCGTGCGCGACGACCGACCTGGTCACACGGCACGGACGAGCGAGCTCTCGGCCCAGACGGTAAGGACATCTCCCGGGCCTTCGGAGAGCTCGCTGTACCTGCCGGACACGGCACACAATTCCCTTAACTAAGCGCTGCGTTGATGCAGTGGCGCTCAGGCGTCCGACACGGTGGCGGTGACCGAGGTGCCCGCCTCGACGGTGCGGCTCACCGTGCACAGGCGGTCGTGCGAGCTCTTCACGGCCCGCGGCAGGATCGCGCGGGCCCGGTCCCCTTCCGGGCCGTCGGGAAAGGTGACGTGGAAGGTGACGGAGAGGTCCGCCATCCGGTTGCCGCCCTCGTCCTCGACCTTGTCCCCGGACGCCGTGACGACGAACCCGTCCGGCTCGGTGTGCCGCGTCGTGGCGACCTCCACGTCGACGGCGGTGCAGCCACCGAGCGCGGCGAGGAAGAGCTCGACCGGGGTGAAGTCCGTGCCCTCGCCGGTACGGAAGGTCAGCGTGCCCCCACGGACGTTGGTCGCGCTGAACCGGCCCGGGCCGGAACGTTCGATGGACACGCTGCGCAGTGCGTTGTCAGTCGTCATGGCGCCGACAGTAGTCCCCCGGCAGGCGGGCGCCGCCTGCACCGCACCGGTGCAGGCGTCAGGTGCGGTCCCCAGCGTGGCAGAACAGGGGGTCGAGCGGAACGCCCTGGTCATCAACAACGAGGCAGCTGTCCGCGATCGGTTCCCGGGGGAGGTCCAAGAGAAGCCGGTTCAGAACTTCCGCCTGGTTGGGGAGCGCGACCGGGTCGAGGCCGAGAGCCCGGGCCGCGCGGTCCCGTCGCCGATCGAGGTCGGGCATGTCGTCCAGGTACTCACCGATGAGCGCCCACAGCTCTTCGGTGCTGCGTCCAGGAGCGTCCCGCCACCACGGGACCACAAGGCACAGCCTCACCAGCTCCGGCAGCCCGAGAGCGATGAGTTCCGCCTCCCCGTCGAGGCTGATGTACACGACGGGTCGTTCCTCCCCACCCTCGCCGACGAAACAGAACGCGTCACCCGAGCCGGCCCGCGCAAACTGCTCCAGCCGCGCCCCGGACGCGAGCCGGACACCTTCCTCGAGCTCATGAGCCGTCGGGTCCGTCGCGTCGAGATCCGCGACTCCCGCGAAGAAGGCGACGGCCTCGCTGTCGGCGCTCAACAGAGGCAACAGGACCCCGGGCTGAGCGGGTACGTCACGATCGGGCGCGGGATCCGGTCCGTTCACCCGCCCACCGTAACCGGGACACGGCGGGGCGGGCGCCGAATCGTATTTCTGCGACCGACCCGCCTCGCCGTGTCCAGCAAGTTCGCCGTCATGCGGCTGCTCCCGATGAGCGAGGTCGCGACCACGAGATCGGGACACTGGATACCCCTCGACCGTCCCGGCCGCCCCCGCCCGCGGACGTCACGGTGGACAACAGGTGGATCACGTCACTTGCCGATCCCGGCCGTCAGCCCGCTGAGCAGTTGCCGGCGGCCGAACGCGTACAGGATCAGGATCGGCAGGGTCGTGAGGATGACCGCGGCGAGGATCGCGGGGACGTTGACCTGGAACTGGCCCTGCAGGGTCCACACGGCGAGCGGCAGGGTCCGCTGGGACGGGCTCTGGGTGAGGATCAGCGGCAGCAGGAATCCGTTCCAGATCGTCAGGGCGTTGTAGATGGTCACGGTGATGAGGGCGGGGCGGGTGAGCGGCGCCGCGAGGCGCCACAGCGTGGACCACTCGGTGGCTCCGTCAACCCGCATCGAGTCGAAGAGCTCCTCGGGCACGTCGCGGATGAAGTTGGACAGCACCAGCACGGAGAGCGGGATGGCGAAGGCGATGGAGGGGAGGATGAGTGCCAAAAGGCTGTCGTAGAGGTGCAGCTTGATGATGATCAGGTAGATCGGGATGATCGTGGCCTGCAGTGGGATGGCGAGGCCCATGAGGAAGAGGCCGTTCACCATCCGCAGGAACCGCATCCGCCAGCCGCGCACGATCGCGTAGGCGGCCATGAAGGAGAACGTGATCGCCGGAACCACCGCTCCGACGGCGACCACGACGCTGTTGAGGAAGTAGTGGAGGAAGTCGGATTCGATGACCAACCGGTAGTTGTCGAAGGTGGAGTCGCCCGACGGCAGCAGCGCGTTGCCGCTGTAGTAGGTGCTCTGGTCCTTGAGGCTGGTGATCAGGGTCCAGTACAGAGGGATGATGACGACGACGAGCCAGCACCATCCGGCCAGGCCGCCCGCCCAGTTGCGCCGCTGGGCGGTCGCCCGGGGGCGGCCGCGTCGGCGTTCGCGGTGGTCGTCCTTCCGCGGTTGTGCCTTGGTCAGTGTGGCGGTCATGTCAGGCCCCCTCAAGCTGGCTCTCACTGGCGTCCCGGCCGCCGAGCCGGCGCAGCAGCAGGGCGAGGACGAGGCCGAGCAGGACGAGGATGACTGCGATGGCGCTGGCCGGGCCCATCAGGTTGGCCTGGAATCCCCGCTTGTACATGTCGAGCGCGAGGACGCGGGTGGCATCCCCGGGCCCGCCCTCGGTCAGGACGTAGATCAGGTCGAAGAAGGTCAGCGAGCCGACCACCATCAGTGTCGACGAGGTGATGATGGTGTATTTCAGCTGGGGCAGCGTGATGCTGAAGAACTGCCGGATGCGCCCCGCGCCGTCCAACTGGGCTGCCTCGTAGAGGGACTTGGGGATCTGCTGCACCCCGCCCTGGTAGATCAGCGAGTGGAACGGCACGAACTGCCAGGAGACGATGAAGACGACGACGCCGAACGCGAGCCCCGGCTGTCCCAGCCAGTCCTTGCTGAGCCATTCGATCCCCAGGCCCGCGCCCAGTCCGAAGGTGGGGTTGAGCAGTGCCTTGTATGCGACGGCGATCGCGGCGGAGCTGAGCAGCAGCGGGACGAAGTACACCACGCCGAGGATCGCCCGGTAGCGCTGTCGTCCTGCCATGAAGGTGCCGAGCAGAATGCTCACCGGGGTCTGGAACGCCCAGGAGGCGATCATGACCCCGAAGGTCACCAACACCGCATGCGGAAGGCCCGGGTTGCTGAGCACCGACCGCCAACTGGTAAGGCCCGAGGGATGGATGGCGCCGATTCCGTCCCAGGTGGTGAAGGACAGCACGAAGACACCGACGAGCGGGACGACGGCGAACCCGACGAAGACCACGAGCGCCGGCGCAGTCAGCCACGGCAGGACGCTGCGCGGACCGCGACGGGCCGGGCGGGCGGTGAGCGAGGTCATTTCCCGATGACCTCGTTGAGGTTGGCGGCGAACTGCCGCGGCGAGATCGACAGTTGGAACAGCTTGACGATGTTGTCGAGCAGCGTCTCGGCCGCCGTCGGGCTGAGCGCCTGGTCCCAGGACTGGCTGAACGACTTGGCCTTGGTGGCGATGTCGTAGGTGAACTGCAGGAAGTCGGAGTCCTTGGAGGCGGCGAGCAACTTCTCCGTGCCCAGCTTGACCGGGACGCCGCCGCCGTCGATCCACGCCTTCACCTCGGCGTCCTGCAGCATGCCCTTGGCGAAGAACTCCTCGGCGATCTTCTTCTCCTTGGCGCCGGCCTTCGAGGAGATGGACAGGTACTCGCCGGGGTTGCCGACGGTGTTGCTCGGATCGCCCTTGCCGCCCTTGACCGGCGGGAAGTTCATGTAGCCCAGGCCGCCGCTGGAGACGAAGTCACCGCCGTCGTTCTTCTGGATTCCGTATGACCAGGAGCCGTGCAGCATCATCGCGGCCTTGCCGGTGTACAGGAGGGCCTGGTCGGCGTTGGAGTCCGCGGTGATCGACGAGAAGCCCTTGATGAAGCCCTTGGCCTTGACGAGGTCCTGCACCATGCCGAGTGCCTTGATGGCCGCGGGGTCGGACCACGCGTTCTTCTCTCCGTCGAAGATGGCCTGGAACACCTCGGGGCCGCCGATGCGGTCGAAGAGGAACTCCAGCCACATCATGTTCGTCCACCGGGACTGCCCGCCGAGGGAGAACGGCGCGATGCCCTCGGCGTTGAACTTGGGCACGAGCGCCATGATGTCGTCCCACGACTGCGGCGGCTTCACACCGACCTTGTCGAAGACCTTTTTGTTGTAGTAGAGGAAGATGGGCTGCACGCGCTCGACGGGCATCGCGTAGATCTTGCCCTTCACGGTCGCCGCAGGGAACGCCGTGGGGAAGATCTTCTCCTTGACCTCGGGGTGCTTGTCGAGCCACGGCGTCAGATCCTCGACCTGGCCCGCCTCCACGTAGCTGCGCAGCGTCCCGCCGCCCCAACTCTTGATGATGGTGGGCGCCTTCCCGGCACCGATCGCGGTCTTGATCTTCGTCTTGAACGCGTCGTTCTGGAACGAGGTGCCTGCGATCTGACTCTTGGGGTGGGCCTTGTTGAAGGCCTTCACCGCATCGGCCCTGACGCCCTCGTCGGGCTGTCCGCTCAGGTACCAGTACGTGGCTCCCGCCTTGCCGTTCGCACCGTCCTTGGTCGGCCCTGACGATCCGCAGGCCGTGAGCGCCGCAGAGAGCGGGACGGCGGCGGCGACGCCGAGGACGCTCCGTCTTGAGACGGGACGCCGTGAGATGGGGATTTCCATGTCTGTTCTCCGCACTCGAGAGCCACCGGCCACTCATGAGCCGCTGTGAAAACTTTTCGAAATCCGGCTGACTTTCAGCCCTGTGACTGCAAATTAGGTAGCAGCCACAGGGCTGTCAAGACATGCGCAACAACGTTGTGGGACAAGGGACTTCCGCATAACGTCGGACGAGCAGGACCCTCATTGAACCGCAGCAGACTTCGAAAATATTTCGAGATGCCGCGGACAAAAACACAGGAGGATGCGGATGTCCACGGCTGATTCACATGCGACGACGGGGCAGGCCGCGCAGCGCTGGCAGGACCCGGCGCTGCCCGCCTCCGAGCGGGTCGACGCGCTGCTCGCCGAGATGACGGTGGCGGAGAAGGTCGCACAGCTCGGCAGCCGCTGGCTCGGCAACTTCATGGGGCATGACGCGGGCGACGATGGCGACGGCCTCAACAGCAACGACCGTGAGGGCGAACGGCCTCAAGTGGCACCCCTGGAGGACCTGTTCAAGGATGCGGGGCACGTTTCCCTCGAGGAGGCGGCGCGCGACGGACTGGGCCACCTCACGCGCGTATACGGAAGCCGTCCCGTGAGCGCGGAGGAGGGCGCGGCACTCCTGGTCGCGCAGCAGCACACCGTCGTCAAGGGCTGCCGGCTCGGCATCCCGGCCCTGGCCCACGAGGAGTGCCTCACCGGGTTCAACACGTACGGCGCCACCGTCTACCCCGCGCCGCTCGCCTGGGCGGCGGCCTTCGACCCCGACCTGGTGCGCCGCATCGGCGGGGCGATCGGGCGGGACCTGCGGGCGCTCGGCGTGCACCAGGGACTCGCACCGGTCCTGGACGTGGTGCGGGACTACCGGTGGGGCCGGGTCGAGGAGACCATGGGCGAGGACCCCTACCTGGTGTCGATGCTCGGTGCCGCGTACGTCGCCGGGGTGGAGGGCGCGGGTGTCGTCGCCACCCTGAAGCACTTCGCCGGATACTCGGCGGCCCGCGGCGCCCGCAACCACGGCCCCGTACCGATGGGCCGCCGCGAACTGCTGGATGTCATCCTGCCGCCGTTCGAGACCGCGATCGCGGTGGGCGGCGCCCGCTCCGTCATGAACTCCTACTCCGACATCGACGGCGTACCGGCCGGCGCCGACCCGTGGCTGCTGACCCAACTGCTGCGCGAGGACTGGGGGTTCACCGGGACGGTCGTCTCCGACTACGGGTCACTCGCGTTCCTCGCCGGCCTGCACGGCGTCGCGGCCGACCTCGACGAGGCGGGCGTCATGGCACTCGGCGCGGGCATCGACGTGGAGCTGCCGGACACACTCACCTTCGGCCGGCACCTGGAGGAACGGGTTGCGCGGGGCGAACTCGAGGAGTCTCTGCTCGACCGGGCGGTGCGCCGACTGCTCACCCAGAAGGTCGAGTTGGGCCTTCTCGACGCCGACTGGACGCCCGAGGGCTCGGTCGCCTCCGCCGCGACGAGGGACCTGAACTCCCCGGAAAACCGAGAGCTGGCAAGAGAGTTGGCCGAGCGATCGGTCGTCCTGCTCGACGCGGGCAGCGCGCTGCCGCTCGTCGACGCGGACGCGGGGCGCGCGGCGCCGGGCCGGGTCGCCGTGGTGGGGCCGTGCGCGGCCGACTCGCGTACGTTGATGGGCTGTTACGCCTTCCCGAACCACGTCCTGCCGCGCCATCCCGACCTGCCGCTCGGCATCTCGGCACCGACCGTCGTGGAGGCGCTGCGCGCCGAACTCCCGGACTCTGAGGTCGTCTTCGAGCCGGGCTGCGACGTGCGCGAGCGGGACCGGTCCGGTTTCGCCGCGGCGGCGGCCGCGGCCCGCGAGGCGGAGCTGTGCATCGCGGTGGTGGGCGACCGTGCGGGCCTGTTCGGCAACGGCACGTCGGGCGAAGGTTGCGACGTCGAGGACCTGCAACTGCCGGGCGTACAAGACGAGTTGCTGGCGGAGCTGTTCGCCACCGGGACGCCCGTGGTCGTGGTCGTGCTCTCCGGCCGCCCCTACGCCCTGGGCGAGGTGCACCCGCGGGCCGCCGGCCTCGTCCAGGCCTTCATGCCGGGGCAGGAGGGTGCGGCGGCGATCGCGGGTGTGCTGTCCGGACGCGTCCAGCCGGCGGGCCGGCTGCCGGTGCAGATCCCGCGCCGCCCGGGCGGCCAGCCCGGCACCTATCTGCAGCCGCCGCTGGGCGCGCACACGCAGGGCATCAGCAGCGTCGACCCGACGCCGCTGTTCCCCTTCGGGTACGGGGCGTCGTACACCACGTTCGAGATCGGTGACCTGCGCGTGAGTGCGAGCGACATCCCCACCGACGGCGAGTTCACGGTGTCGGCGCGGGTGCGCAACACCGGCACCAGGCCGGGACGCGAGGTCGTCCAGCTGTACCTGCGCGACCCCGTCGCACAAGTCAGCCGCCCCGTACGGCAGTTGACCGGCTTCGCACAGGTGGACCTGACCCCCGGGGCGAGCGCACAGGTGAGCTTCCGGGTGCACGCCGACCGGACCGCGTTCACCGGCCGCGATCTCACCCGGATCGTCGAGCCAGGCGCGATCGAGGTGCAGGTCGGCGCCTCGTCACAGGAGCTGCCCTGCCTGGCTGTCGTACGATTGACGGGCCCCACCCGGGAGGTCGGCCACGACCGGCGACTCACCACTCCGGTGGATGTGACCCTGGAAGAGGCCGATGCCACCGCACGCTAGACGCACCACCCTGGCAACCATCGCCCGCGAGGCGGGGGTCTCCGTCGCGACCGTGTCGAAAGTGGTCAACGACCGCAGCGATGTGGCGCCGGGGACCCGCGCCCGGGTGCTGGAGCTGCTGCATGAACACGACTACCTGGCGCCCGTGTTCCGGCACACCGAGACCGCCGAGAACCCGACGATCGAGGTGCAGTTCAACAACGACCTGAAGACGTATTCGGCGGAGGCGCTGGAAGGCATCGTCGACGCCGCCGCCGAACTGGGCGCCTCGGTCGTGATCAGCAAGTCGGCGCCCGCCCCGCACTGGGCGCGTGACCTGGTGTCGGCCGGACGGCGCGCGCTGATCGCGGTCACCAGCATGTACACGGCCGCGCATGTCAAGGAGCTGACCAGGGCCGGACTTCCGCTGGTCGTCCTCGATCCGCTGCACCTGCCGCACAGCCGTGTGCACAGCGTCGGGGCGACGAACTTCGCCGGCGGCCTGGCCGCGACCGAGCATCTGCTCCGCCTCGGCCACCGCCGCGTCGGCTATCTCGGCGGACCGACCTTGGCCGTGTGCAACCAGGCCCGTATGCACGGCTACCGCGCCGCCCTGGAGGCGGCGGGCGCCCCGACGCCCGCCGCGTACGTCCGGCACGGCGAGTTCACCCACCGCACCGGCCTGCTCGGCGCCGCCGCGCTCCTCGACCTGGACGAACCACCGACGGCGCTCTTCGCGGGCAACGACGAGATCGCCCTCGGCATCATCGAGGCCGCCCGCTCCCGCGGCCTGCGCGTCCCCGAGGACCTGAGCGTGGTCGGCTTCGACGACACACTCCTGGCCCGGATGGTGTCACCGCCCCTGACCACCGTGCGCCAACCACTGCGCGAGATGGGCGGCATCGCACTGCGCACCGCGCTGCGCCTGGCGAACGGCGAGCGGGTCGAGTCCCACCACATCGAACTCGCCACGGAACTCGTCGTCCGGGCCTCCACGGGGCCGCCGCGCTGAGCGGACGGGTCCACGCACTGCCCGTCCATGTCGCCCGCAGGAGGCCAACGGACAGCAGCGCTGCCCGGATTGGTCACAGCGGGCCATCCCTCGATGACTCTGCGGCTGCCGAATATGTCGTCCACACAGCTCAGAAGCGTCTCCAACGGTGCGGCAGGATGAGCACTCGTGCTGCCTCGTCTCGCCTCCCTAACGGTCACCAATATGTTCGCCGCACTGCGGTTGCTGCCGATGAGCAACCGCGACAAGGACGCGGAGATCCTCGCCCTGCGTCACCACTCGCCGTCCTTCAGCGACAGCTCGGAGCAGACCGGCCCAAGTTCGCTCCGGAGGAGCGGGCCCTCATTGCCGCCCTACTTGCGCCCATGCCCCGTGAAGTTCTGTGCCGGCTCCGGATACTGGTCCGACCCGACACCGTGCTGCGCCGGCATCGCGATCTGATGAAACGGCGTCACGCCCGTACCTGCCGGCCGAAAAGACCAGGCCGACCACGCACCATCCGCTCAATCCACGCGCTGGTCCTGCGCCTGGCCCGAGAGAACCCGTCGTGGGGCTATCGCAGGGTGCATGGCGAACTCGCCACCCTCGGCATCAAAGTTGCCGCCTCCACTGTCTGGGAGATCCTTACGTCGGAGGGCATCGCCCCCTCCCCCGACCGTGCTGCCGTCACCTGGGCCGACTTCCTGCGCTCTCAAGCCGACGCTCTCCTGGCCTGCGACTTCATCGAGACCGTAACCCTGACCGGCAGGCGCCAATACATCCTCGCGGTCATCGACCACGCCACCCGCCACATCCGGATCCTCGGCACCACCGCCCACCCCACCGCAGACTGGGTAATCCAGGCCGCCCAAAACCTGGCCATGGACCTGGCGGACACCGAAGCCACCATCACGTACCTGATCCGCGACCGGGACACGAAGCACCCCGCCCTCTTCGACGAGATCCTCAGCAACGCCGGCGTCCAGGCCGTGCGAACCGGCGTCCGGATACCGCGCATGAACGCCCTCATGGAGCGCTGGGTCCAGACCTGCCGCCACGAACTGCTGGACCGCACGCTCATCTCGAACGAACGCCATCTACGCTACGCGCCTCGCCAGTTCGAACTGCACTACAACCACCACCGGCCCCACCAAGCAATCGATCAGGCGCGGCCCCTGCACGCCACCCCTGAACCACTCACCCGCCCAGAAATCACCCAACTCAAGGTGCGCCGGAGAGACCGCCTGGGCGGAGTCCTCCACGAGTACCAGCACGTTGCTTGAACTGCCCGGATGGAGTTTTCGGCAGGTGCACTGCTACGGCGAGTACAACGGCTACCACGTCTGGGACTACGGCTACTGGCAGGGCGCGTACGCGTAGCCCCTACCATCGCGGAGGCGGGGCCGGCCCTGGCCCCGCCTCCGCCCAGGGAGACGCATTCATGAAAAGGCCTCTGGTCAGGTCGCTCGTCGGAGTCGCAGCTCTCGCTCTGGCGGTCACCGGTTGCACAACCGGAGCCCCCAAGGACAGTTCGAAGTCGGCGCGCCCCGCTCCGAGCTCCACGGGCGCAGCCAAGAACAGCCTGGTCTCGCAGATACGCGTCGCAGTCGCGGACAACAAGGGCTACAGCGTCGAAGACGCGACCAGCCTCGACCGCGCGACCGACCAAACCGCCCCCCGGCTATGGAGGGTCTGCTTCAAAAGGCCCGGAAAGGGCCCCGGCTCCGTGGACTTCGGAGTGGTCCTCACCGGTGAGTCCTGTCCGAAGAAGTGGGGAGAGCGGGCGCCGGCCCCGCACACACCCTCCCTGGTGGGGGACGACTTCGCCAAGGCTTACAAGGCCGTCCTGGCCATGGGCTATCCCGCCCAGGACGTTCGTGTCTACTACGGGGGAAGCGCGGAGACGGATCGTTCACAGCTCCAGAAGGTAAAAGGGCAGGTCTGCAAGCAGCTCCCAGCTGCGGGGCGCGCTTTCTACAATCCGGAGCATGTGGATCTTTTTGTGGCCGTAGGTAAGTGCCCAGACAGGGGGTGAACTTCAAGCGGGTCTGCCGCACGATCGGGTGACATCTTGAACTGGCTTGCCCTATGGGGCGGGTGGGAAGGATGTCGCAGTGCCAAGCCTTATCCGGAAGAGTTCCGCGAGGACGTCGTGCGGGTCGCGAGGAACCGCGGTCCGGGTGTGACGGTCGAGCAGGTGGCCGCTCGGCGGTCAACCCACCGCCCTGCGCGTACCGCATACCACCGGCCTACCGCACGGATCACAACCCGTCGCCCCCTCCGACAACGCCCCGAAGAGATCAGTAATCACCCGTCGCGGCAATACAGGGTTCAGCGCAGCTTGTTCACCGCCGTCACCGTCGTCTTCTTGAAGTCGGCCACCTTGGCGTCGCGGTAGGAGCCCATCTGGCCCCAGCGGACCACCGTCACGATGTTGCCGTCCCGGCCCACCGAGAACAGGTTGATGTCTGAGGCGCCCCACGTGGTCGTGGTGTGCACGCCGTACACGACGGCGCCTTCCTCGACGGGGAGCCGGCCGTAGTACTTCTGCGTCGCGCTCACCTCGGGGTCCTGCTTCATCAGCGAACCGGCGCACCCGGCCAGGTCCTCGCGCAGCAACGCCGCGAAGTCCTTGGCCCGCTGCGCGTTGCGCTCCACCACGGTCACCTGAAGTGCGGTGGCATCGAGGTCCGTGTGGTACGCGCGGTGCACGGAGATCGACGGAAGCGCCTCGCCCACGCACATCGGCAGCGGATCCGGCTGCCCGGCCGTGACCGGACTCGCGTACCAGGGCGACGAGGGGTGCGGCGGCAGTTGGGACGGGGACAGGAACCTCGGCGTGCCGGACGCGGAGGCGGTCCCCATCGCCGTCACGGCGACGCCCGTCGTGGCGGCCGCCACGACGATCAGTGCCAACAGGCCTCTACGGGTTCCAGTGTTCGTCATCGGCGCATTCTCCATATCTCGCGCATGCCGTCATACATGCTGGTTCCGATTGGTCTGACTGCCCTGTACGACCAGTGGCATTACATACCCGTTGCCCTGACTTGTGTCACGACTCTGTCACTGGCCTCACACCCGGCGGCGACCACTCGAAGCAACGCCTCCCCCCGTCTTCAGCTCACGCGGGCGACACCCAACACCACGACGGAAGCCTGTAGTTGATGCCCCTTCACCTCAACCGACAGCGAATCAATGGTCGCCGCCCTGCGCCTCAGCACTGCAGACGTCACCGCCTCCACCGCCTGGGAGATACTCAAAGACCACCGCATCGCCCCCTCTCCCCAGCGTCAGCACACCACCTGGGCCGACTTTCTGCGCAGTCAGACCAATACCCTGCCGGCCTGCGACTTCTTCGAGACCCGCACTCTGACCGGGGCGCGCCTGTACGTCTTCGCAGTCATCGAGCACGCCACCCGGCGCATCCGGATCTTGGGCACCGCCGCCCGGGTCACACAGCCAGGGCGCAACCTCACCATGGACTTGGAGGATGAGGGCAGCAGGGCCAACTCTCTTATCCGCGACCGAGATTCCAACTTCACCGCAGCCTTCGACGCGACCCTGATCGATGCCGGACCGGCGGTCATCGAGTGTGACATCCGCCTGCCCCGCATGAACTCGATCACGGAACGGTGGATACAGACCTGCCGGCGCAAGCTCCTGGACCGCACCCTGATCTGGAACCAGCACCACCTCCTCCACGCGCCGCGCGAGTTCGCCACGTTCCACAACGCGCACCGGCCGCACCGAACCCTGAGACAAGCCGCGCCCCTTCGCCCACCACCCGAACCGATCAACGTGCCAGCGCACACCAGACACCTGGAAGTCCGTCGACGAGACCGGCTCGGCGGAACCTTCCACGGGTACCGACATACTGCTTGACCAGGCCGGATGATTAGTCAGCACCCGCAGAGTCCCGTTGTGGTCGATGCACCATGACGCAGAGCGCGAGATCCTACAGACCTACAGAGAAGTTGTGGGGAACGATCGGGCGATCAACGCTGTACAGCGTCACGCTGATCGTGCGGTGGAGTTCCGTCCTGTCGGGGTGTGGCCGCGCGAGAGCCACCAGGTGAGCAGTGACGCGATGGCGGCGAAGGCCGCGGCGATCGGCAGCATGAGGGCCGCGGAGCGAGTGAGGACCGCCGCACCCAGCGCACTGGAAAGGAAGTTGCCCAGGTAGGCGGCGGAGGTGTTGAGAGAGGTCACCACCGGGGCACCGCCGGGCGGGGCGTAGGCGATGATGCGGTGCTGCTGCGGGCCGATCACGGAGTAGGAGACGACGCCGCTGAAGGCCGTGGCAATCACCACGGGGACGAAACTCTCCCGGATCGGCAGCATGACCAGGAACACCGCGGCGATCCCGAGGGTGGCGCCGATGACGACGCGCCGCGGGTCGTACCGGTCGGCAAGCGCTCCGGCGCCCAGGTTGCCGCAGGTGGCAGCGACACCGAAGACCAGCAGGAGCAGCGCGAGGCGGGACTGCTCTCCGCCGACGGCCGGCTCGAAGACCGCGCTCATGTAGGTGAAGGGCAGGAAGATCGCGACGAACGCCAGCAGGGTGACCACCAATACCCGCAGCACCCGCCCGTCGGTCAGCGGTGCGATCCGCTCCCGCAGCGAGGCGCCGACGCTCAGGTGCACCTGTGGCAGCAGCGCGGCGAGAACAGCCGCAACCACGGCGGCGAGCGCGGCAACGAACCAGATCGCCGCCCGCCAGCCCCAGGCCCCGCCGATCAGGGTGCCCAGCGGAGCGCCCAGCACCAGCGCGAGGGTCGCCCCGGCGGTCACCATGGCGATGGCCCGGCCCCGTCGCACCTCCCCGGCCAGGTGCGCGGCCGTCGCCACGGCACTCGCCATGAACAGCGAGGCGCCCGCGCCCGCCAGCACTCTCGAGCTCAGCACCAGGGCGAAGTTGTCCGCCGTGGCGGTGACGGCGTTGCCCACAGCGAGCAGCATCACCCCGGCCACCAGCACCCGGCGCCGGGACCACTTCCCCGTCAACGCGGCGAGCACCGGCCCCAGTAGCGCATAGGCGAGGGAGAACAGGCTCACCATCTGGCCCACTGCGCCCGCGCTGACGTGCAGCGTGGCGCGGATCTCGGGCAGCAGTCCGACGATGATGAACCCGTCCGTGCCGACCGCGAAGGCCCCGAGCGCCAGGATCGCCGTGCGTGCCCGCCAAGGGGGCCGCTGCGCAGGGCCGTCCGCAGCTGGTGCCGCCGAAGCGTCCCTGGCGGCTGAGGACGTGACCCGTTCGCCCGCCTCCGCGATCTCTTCGCCGTTGCCCGCGTTTCCTCGCGAACGAGCCATGCGACCCCCAAGGTGGTACCGATTGGTTCCGTCTTGCTGACGCAGGACGGTACTGGTCGGTTCCGTTTCGCGTCAAGGTCGATTAGGCTTGCGGCATGCCGACCCACGCACGCGACCGCCTGATCAAGGCCGCAGAGGAGCTCTTCTACGCGGAAGGCATCCGCGCTGTGGGGCTCGAGCGACTGCTCGCCGCCTCCGGCGTGGGACGCGCCTCGTTCTACCGGCATTTCCCCGGCAAGGACGACCTCGTGGTGGCCGTTGTGCGCGGCGCCGGCGAACGCGTCCTGCGGTGGCTGACGAACGAGGTGAAGGCGCGCGGAGGTGAGCCGCTGGCCGTGTTCGAGGCCCTGGCCGAGCGTTTCACCCATTCCGGCTTCCGCGGCTGCGTCGCGATCAACACCATCGTGGAGTACGCCGACCCGGACAGTGCGGCCCATCGTGTCGCCGCCGAGCACAAAGAGGACGTCATCCGCTACCTCGACGGCCTGCTGGCTGCGGCTGGGCAACCCCAACACGCCGAACTGGCACGACAGTTCATGCTGCTCTTCGACGGAGCGATGGTGACCGCATTGCGCGAACGCACTCCACAGCCCGCCCGCCGCGCCAAGGCCGTTGCGGCCGCCCTTCTCGAGTGAACGAAGGCTCGGGCGAGCGCGACCGGCACTGGGAAATCCATGCCTTCCGACCTCGGCCTCAAGGCGACGGCGCGCGGTGCGCGGCGCCCCGATCCGTGCGACGACGTGCGCAGACGCCCACAGAGCGCCACGATGACATTGGCGCCAGAGACTCTCTACAGGGCTGCCGGCGCTGACGTCAGAAGGGTGCCTGTCCCGCTCGGAAATACGATTCCTGCTCTGGCCTGCAGCTTCTCCACGCGAGGCAACAGCCTCAATGGCGCCTGGGATGATCCTTCGATGTGGCTGTCGATCGTCACCACGGTGGTCCGGAATCTGATCAAGGTGCCCGCTGCCGTACTGCGCAGCTGCCTGGCCTAGGACGCGGAGATGTTGGCGTTGCGGCACAAGAACGCCGTGCTGCGCCGGCACCACCAACTCATCGCCGGCAAATGGACCATCCCCCCGACACCGCAGCCCCAGCAGGCCCTCCACCGCATCCACCGTCGAACCCACCCGGCGCCACCACGGCGTTGCACCGGACGGTGTCCGTCTCCCACGAAGTGCCCCACCGCGACTACCCGTGGGAGGTGAAGTCCACGACCGCCGAGGCGGTGGTGCGGTGCCACCACCTGCTGTTGCGCAGCATCGCGTGGTCGCCACCGGGCACAAGGGACATGTCCGCCCGCGCGCCTGACGCTCGCGCACGTCGGACGTACTCGGCCGAGGCCTGCGGATCGGTGACGCGGTCGTGGTCACCGTGGAGCACGAGGACGTCCTTGTCCCTCAGGTGTGCGACTGGTTCGTCCTCCGGGCACCAGGGGGCCAACGCCACAACGGCCCCGACCTGGGGAGCTCGTGCGGCGCGCAGAGCGGCGCGGCCGCCCATCGAGTGACCCACGAGCACCACTGGCACGTCGCCGACGAGCCGGGTCAGCTCGTCCAGTGCCCGATTCGCATCGTGCAGGGCATCGGCGTCGGATCCGTTCCAGCCACGCACCCGGTACTGCACCCGCGCCAAGAGGACGGGGGCATCCGCGAGGGCCGCCGCGGCCGCGCGCACGAAGGGCCGCATGCGCAGCGCCGCGAGGTGCCAGGACCGTGACGGAGACCGGCCATCGGCACGGCCGCCGTGCAGGAACAGCACCGCGGCCCGCGCCTTGGGCGGGGTTCGACACCGCACCAACGCACCGCTAGCACTCGCCACAGTGGCGGGCTGTCCGAAATCAGCCATGCGTCACCCTCCCTACTCCACGGCATGACCGTGGAATGCTCGCTACTGATCATTCGGCGCCCGCCCTGCAACGGCTTGGTCGAGCGGACCGGTCCAAGGACCGGCCGGCCCTTCAACACCGCGACCGGTCAGATCAGCCCCGTGACGGTGATGGTGACATGAGCCCGCGCTTTCTGGTCCGGGACGGCCATAGCCAGGTGTTCCTCTGTCATCCGGCGGTGTGCGTGCCAAGAACCCCATCCGCGCAGGCCACTCACCCCGTCATCGCGCCGTGACAGCCCGGCATGATGAACGACCGCGCTGCTTCGATCGACCTATCTGACCGCGACCAACGCCTTCGCCATGCTGCAGATGCTCCCGGCGAACAACCGCGACAAGAACATCGAAATCCTCGCCCTGCGCCTGCGCCTGCGCCTGCCGAAAATGTCATCCATGCAGATCAGGAACGTCATCGACGGTGCGACAGGATGATTTCGTGTCGCTCCGTCCCGCCTACCTGACCCTCACCAACCTGTTCTCCGCACTGCGATTGCTACCAATAAACGATCGCGACAAGGACACGGAGATCCTCGCCTTACGCCGCCAGACCACCGTCCCGGAACGACAACTCGGCACGGACCGAACCAAGTTCACACCCGCGGACCGGGCGTTCCTCGCCGCCCTGCTGACCCCCGCCTGCCACGCCAGGCCCTGCGTCGACTCTGGTTACTGGTCCGACCCGACACCGTACTGCGCCGGCACCACCACCTGATCTGGCAGCGCCACGAACACAATTGCAATATGAAGACAAAAGTGCATGAAGGTTGAAGGTGCCGTGTATGCCCGCTCATCCTTGCCTCATGAGTCTCGCCTCGCCCTCCTTCGACCTCACCCCCATGGACGGCTACGCCCACGACTGGGCCCTCGTCGACGTGGAGACCTCCGGGCTGATACCCCGGCGCGACCGGGTGCTGTCGGTCGCCGTGGTCACCATCGGCCGGGACGGCGAACAGACCGGGGAGTTCTCCACACTTCTCGATCCGGGGTGTGATCCGGGGCCGGTCGATGTGCACGGGCTGACCACCGAGCGGCTGCGCGGCGCGCCCACCTTCGACCAGGTGGCCGAGCGCATCGGCGCAATGCTGCAGAACCGTGTTCTGGTCGCCCACAACGCACAGTTCGACTACGACTTCCTGGCCTACGAGTTCGCCCGGGCCCGCACGTGGCTGCCGGTCTCGCAGCGGCTGTGCACCCTCGCCCTGAACCGGCAAGTGGACCCACCGACAGCCGACATGAAGCTGGGCACCCTGGCCGCCCACTACGGCGTACCGCAGCGGCACGCGCACGACGCGCTGGACGACACGCGAGTCCTGGCCGGAATCCTGCGAGCATCGCTGCAAGAGGCGGCCCGGCTCGCACTGCAGTTGCCCCTCGTGAACTGCCCGCCCCGTGCCGAGTCCCAGTTCACACCCACGCCGCCCAAGACACCCTGCGCCTACCGCAATCCCGGCCGGCTGGCTCCGGGCTCACCGCTGAGGCAGGGCATGAAAGTCGCGATCACCGGGGAAACCGTTTGTGCGCGGGCCGAGTTGATCGGCCGAGGCGTTGCCGCCGGACTCAACATGATGGGCTCGGTCAGCCACCACACCAGCGTCCTGGTCAGCAACGAGCCCACGACCGAATCGGCGAAGGCACGACGGGCCGCCACCGAAGGGGTACCCGTCATCGACGAGGACACCTTCCTCCAGCTGCTCAGCGACGTAGAAGCCGGAGCGGGGCATCAGGCGCCCGGACCGGCACCGGTCATCCCTGCCCCCCGCCAGGCCGAGCCCGCCCCCATCGGGTCAGGTGCAAGGCCACTGTCAGGGCGCCGCGTCCTCGTCCTGGGCGCCGCACACACCGAGGCAGCCGGCGCGCGCAGCCTCGTCGTCGAACTCGGCGGCTCCGCCGCGGTCAATCTCTCGCGCAGCGTCACGGACGTCGTCTTCCTCCCCGGCGGGGACAACGACCGCCGTATGCCCCGCATCACGGAACTGGGGCTTTCGGTGCACGACGAGCGCTGGCTCGTCGATCCGGCCATGCCCGCCACCGTCCCCCTCCCCGGCGCCGATTCCGAGGTGGCCGCAGGCAGGACATCGGAGACGCCTGTCGGCGCCACTACACCCCATGCCCTCCCCCGCGGCGGCGTCATCGACCTGCCCACCCCCACCTCGCCGTGGCATGTCACCGCGTCCTGGGCACCTTGGGAACACGGCGAGGTCGATGTCGTCGCCTTCGTACTCGACGAGGACGAACAGGTCACCTTCGACGAAGACTTTGTGTTCTACGGCGCCCCGGAGAACCCCGGCGGCACCGTCCACCTGCTCACCAACGGCCCGGCCGAACAGACCATCACCGTCGACGTCGCTTCCCTGCCCCCGTCCTCACACCGGGTGGTGATCGCCGCGGCCATCGACGACGGTCTGTCCTTCGGCGACGTCGGCGCCGTCCAAGTCGCCACGGCACCCGGCGACAGCGCCGCCCCACTGACACGCGCGACACTGGACGCCGCCACCAGCGAGCGCACACTGGTCCTGGCCGAGCTCTACCGCCGCGGTCCACTCTGGCGTTTCCGCGCCGTCGGACAGGGCTACGACCACGGACTCGACGCCCTCGCGCGCGGCTACGGAGTCGACATCGCCGACTGACCTTGCGCCTGGCGAAATCCCTGTCCGCGCAGGCCACCCAGCCCGCTGACATCGCCGACCATCAGAGCATGACGATCGACGTGCGGCTCCGGCTCGCCTACCTGACCATGGCCAACGTCTTCGCCCTGCTACGACTGCTCCCCATGAGCGGCCGAGCCAAAAACGCCGAGATCCTCACCCTGCGCCACCAGATCACCGTCCTGCAACGTCAACTCGGGGACACCCGGGTGAAGCTCAGACCAGCAGACCGGGCCTTCCTCGCCGCGCTTCTCCACCCCCTCCCGCGCCGGCTCCTGCGCAGCCTGCGGTTGCTCGTGCGACCCGACACCGTGCTGCGATGGCACCGCGACCCGATCAAACAACACCACGCGAATGCCTCCCTGCCGCATCGGCCGGGTCGGCCGCGCACCGTGCGCTCCATCCGCCTGCTCATCCTGCGCCTGGTCCGCGAGAACCCGTCCTGGGGCTACCGCCGTATCCACGGTGAGCTCGTCACCCTCGGCATCAAGATCGCCGCCTCCACCGTCCGGGAAATCCTGAAAGCCGAGGGCATCGACCCGACCCCAGACCGGACCACCACGACCTGGGCCGCCTTCCTCCGCTCCCAGGCCGGCACCCTCCTGGCGGCGGATTTCATTGAGACCGTCACCCTGACCGGCAAGCGCCAGTACATGCTCGCCGTCATCGAACACGCGACCCGCCGCATCCGCATACTCGGCACCACCGCCCACCCCACCGCTGACTGGGTCACCCAAGCCGCGAGGAACCTCGCCATGGACCTCGAACAAGCAAGCACCAAGGTCAAGTACCTGATCCGCGACCGCGACGCGAAGTTCCCCGCCCTGTTCGACCAGATCCTCAACCAGGCCGGCATCGCGATCGTCCTCAGCGGCATCCGCGTCCCGCGCATGAACTCGATCATGGAACGCTGGATACAGACCTGCCGCCACGAACTCCTCGACCGCACGCTCATCTGGAACGAGAACCACCTGCGCCACGCTCTACGCGAGTTCGAGGCCCATCACAACAAGCACCGCCCCACCAGGCGATGAATCAGGCAACCCCGCTGCGGGCATTACCAGAACCGATTACCGACCCCGACCGAATCGCGCACCTGAACATACGCCGACGACCACCTCGCAGGCATACTCCACGAATACCGACATGCTGCCTGACCTCGACGGATGAGGTTTTCGGCAGGCGCAACGCTGCACAAGACGACGGACGTCACCGCGTCCGGCACACGAGGAAAGATCCGGCACTCCCTGCCAGCCGGCGATCGCCAACCCCTGCTCCAGAGCCTCCGCCTCGCGCTCGCCCTGCCGCCCTGCCGCCCTGCCCTGACCACCCACGCACGCACGCACGATCGCCGCCCCTCCCCCGATGCCCGAACCCTGGCCCCGATCCTGGCAACTTCCCTCACCGTGAGGCAAGTTCAGTCGCACGCGCCTCAGGATTCTTCCTTCACGTCGACGTGACGCTCACGCCCGGGGCCGTTCATCTATGCAGGCACCATCCCGGTGCCGGAGCAAACCCCCGGATCAGCTAGAACCCGTACACCCGAGTAAAGGGGGCCGGAGCCCGGAGTGGATGACTCCGATCGACGCCGCAGCGGTCGCAGAACGCGAGCGGCCGCGACGCCGCCGCAGAGGAGCGCCCCGTCAAGTCCCCTACCGGAACGGCACGTTACGGCCACTCCCGCGACCCGCATACAACACGAGGTGACAGGCCCTCAGCCTGTGCGCAAAAAGCCCGCAAAGTCCGATCACGCAACTGCCCCTCGCGGCACATCCGTGTAATGGTCATCGAAGTCATCTCTCGTTCCCCACGTCACCGCAGCCGCGGACCGGAGCAGGTCAGGCATCCGCATGCGGCCGAGTAATCGAAAGTCCTGCTGTCCGCTCGGGGAAACGCGTCCCGACTGTCGTGCCAGAAAGGTCTCACCCATGCCCGAGATCACACGCCGTCGACTGCTCGGGTCCCTGGCAGGCACCGCCGCCGGCACGCTCATCGCCTCGTACCTGCCGCCCAATCTGCAAGCGGCGGCAGCCGCGACCGGCAAGCCCGGTTCCCTGGGCGACATCGAGCACGTGGTCATCCTGACGCTGGAGAACCGCTCGTTCGACCACTACTTCGGCTCGCTGGCCGGGGTCCGCGGATTCGACGACCCGCAGGCGCTGAGACTCCCTGACGGCAAGTCCGTTTTCTATCAACCGGATCCGAAGAATCCGGATGGTTACCTGCTGCCCTGGCACCTGGACACGCACCGTACGAGCGCCCAGGCCATCCCCTCCACCAGCCACGCCTGGTCCGTGCAGCACGAGGCCTGGAACAACGGCAAGATGGACAACTGGCTGCCCGCTCACCGGCGAGCCGATGGCGACGCGGTCGGGCCGTACACCATGGGCTACTACGAATGGCAGGACATACCCTTCGACTACGCACTGGCCCACGCGTTCACCTTGTGCGACGGCTACTTCTGCTCGCTCATGGGCCCCACCTGGCCCAACCGCCTCTACCTCATGTCCGGCACCATCGATCCGGACGGCACGGCGGGCGGCCCGATCATCAACAACACCGTGCCGCAGCCGTACCGCTGGAAGTCCTACCCCGAGCAGTTGGAGGAGGCGGGGGTGAGCTGGCGCGTCTACCAGGACGAGGACGACTACGGCTGCAACCCGCTGGAGTTCTTCCAGACGTTCCAGGACGCCAGACCCGGCTCGCCGCTGCACACGCGGGGCATGCGGATCGGCCCGGCGGATCAGTTCGAGTACGACGTCAAGCGCGGCCGGCTGCCCGCCGTCTCGTGGATCATCCCGACGTCGGAACAGTCCTCCCACCCGGCGTATCTCCCGGCCGCCGCGGCGGACTTCGTGGCGCGCAAGCTCGAGGCCGTCGCGTCCGACCCGAACCTGTTCTCCAAGACCGTCTTCATCATCAACTACGACGAGAACGACGGGCTGTTCGACCATGTGCCGCCGCCCACGCCGCCGGCCGGCACGCCGCACGAGTTCGTGGGTGGGCTGCCCATCGGCGGCGGCTTCCGGGTGCCCTGCACGATCGTTTCACCGTGGACGCGCGGCGGGCACGTGGCGAGCGAGGCGTTCGACCACACGTCCGTCCTGCAGTTCCTGGAACAGGTCACCGGCGTGCGCGCGGCCAACATCACGGACTGGCGGCGCGAGACCTTCGGCGACCTGACGTCCGCGCTCGGCATGAAGGTGAACAAGCGGTTCCCGCCCATGCCGCCTACGCTGCCGTCGTTCTGGCTGGCGGAGTACGAGGCCGGGAACCTGCCCGCGCCGACCCTTCCCGGCACCGGCCAGACGCCGCCGCACCAGCAGCAGTCACCGTCCCCCATGCCGTCCCAGAAGAACCCGGGCAGGCGCCGGGGCGGCGCCCTGCGCGACTCGCCCAGCCGCCTGGACGAGGTGCGCACCAGCGCCCGCGACGACTATCCCGACCGCGGCAAGGGCACCAACTTCCCCGGCATCATGGAGGCGGTGTCCAGCCAAAGCCACCTGGACGCCGCGGCGGACACGACCACGCCCGCCGTGTATGTCGCGTCGCTCGGCGGCGGACTCGCGATCCTCGACCGGTCGTCCGGCACCCTGATCGCCGCGGTCAAGGGGTTCACCAACCCGTACGGCATCACGGCCGCCGCGGGCAAGGTGTACGTGGCGAACTCCGGCACGAACACGGTCGCGGTGGTCGACCGGTCCACGAACAAGATCACGAAGAAGATCACCGTGGGTGTGTACCCGCACGGTCTCGCCGCCTCGCCGGACGGCACCCGCGTATACGTGGCCGACACCGGCCCGGACACCGGCTCCGGCGGCTCGCGGGACATCTCGGTGATCGACGTCGCGACCGACACGGTGACCGCCACGTACCAGGCCGGTGAGGCCCCGTACACGGTCGCGGTGTCACCCGACGGCTCCCGTCTGTACGTTCCCTGCAGCAACGGCCTGTACGTGCTGGACGCGGCGGACGGCCATCGGCTGACCGTCCTGCGCGAGCTGTCCCGCGCCCGCGGCGCCACGCTGAGCCCCGACGGCAGGTTCTGCTACGTCACCCTGCCGATGGACAACCGGGTAGCCGTGGTGGACACCGCCACCGGCAGGGTCACCAAACGCATCACCACCGGCCTCGCCCCGTGGAACGTGGCCTTCACCGGCGACGGCTCGCACGCGTACGTCACCAACGCCAACGACGACACCCTGTCGATCATCGACACGTCCCGCCCGACCGTGACCGGCACCCTCACGGTCGGCCACATACCCACCGGCATCATCGGCGACGGCACCGACATATGGGTCGCCAACAACACGTCCAGCACGATCATCCGCGTGGACACGACGACCAACACGGTCTCGGCAACCACACCCCTGGGCTTGAGCAACGAGCCCACTTCCCTGGTGATCGCCTAGCGATCGCCCGCCCCCGAGCGGGGTCTGCCGCGGTACGCGCCGCACCCCGCTCGTCACGTCGATGCACAGCCGGATGGGGTGTGGGTGGCGGACATGACACCAGGCGCGCGGAGGATCGTCAGGGCGTCCGGCAGATGAGCCGGCCTGCGCCTGGCCGGCGAAAACCCGTCCTGGGGCTACCGCCGCATCCACGGCGAGCTCACCACCCTCGGCATCAAGCACGGACCCGATCCCGCACACCCACCTCGACATCCGCCACCGCGACCGCCTCGGAGGCATCCTCCACGAGTACCACCGCTCAGCGGCCCGACCTGGCTGGACGGGGTTTCGGCACGCACAGGGACAAACTTGAGAAATCCGTCGCGGGGAGTTCTCGGCAGGCGCAGAGTTCCGCTTGACCAGCAGCGATGAGTTCTCGAGCGGCACACGATTTGCATGTGCCGGACACGTCCCTCGGCGTCGCGCCGGAATGCGTCGGCGGGGAGCCGGCAGGGCTCCCCCGGTCCACTCGCCTCCGACCGCACCGCCGATCACCCAGGAAGAAACAACCGCTCCGACCGTGCGGAGGCCATCGACGACATCACCAGAGACGCCGCCCCGATCGCCCCGCCGTCCTCGCCCAGCGTCGTGCCGCACACCTGGACACCGTGGACGTTGCCGACCGTCAGCAAGGACGCGGCGATGGGAGGGACCACCCTGAGGTAAATGGCGGACAGGGCAGACCAGTTGGGTCCGCCGAGCACGACCGTGGCGAGATCCAGGACGTTCGCGAGCTGGCCCGCCGCGCGGCCGATGGCTCGCGCCGACCGTTCGACGATGGCTGTGCAATTCGCGTCACCGGCGTCGGCGAGCGCGCAGAGTCGAGTGAGTGCGGTCTCTACGCCGAGATGGTCCTGGAGATCGACAGGGGCGAGTGCGCCGAGATCGACGGCGGCCGCGACCAAATGGGCCGGCGCGCAAGTGAGCGCGATGCAGCCGCGGCCGCCGCAGGAACATCGCGGGCCGTCGGGGTCGCCGCTGAGGTGGCCGATCTCGCCGAGGTTGTTGGAGGAGCCGCGTTTCACCTCGCCGTCCAGAACGACGCCCGCGCCGATTCCGGTGCCCAGGTAGACGAAGGCGAAGTCAGTGAACGCGCCGCCGCCCGCCCAGAGTTCACCCGTGGCCGCGGCGATGGTGTCCTTCTCCAACACGACGGGGAGGCCGGTGCGTCGCTCCAGTTCCTCGCGCAGGCGCACCACGCCCCAGCCCCGCAGGTTGGGCGGCCCGACGACAGCATCGGCCAGGACTGGACCGGGGGTTGAGACACCGAGGCCCGAAAGGCGCTGGCGTGGGACCCGGTTGCGGCGCGCGAGGTCGTCGACGGCGTCGACGATCGCGTCCAGCGCATCCTCGGGGCCGTCCGTGGTCGGGGTGGCGATGGAGGCCCGGTCCACCACCTCTCCGGCAAGGTTCAGCAGGACCGCCGTCATCCGGGCCGGGTCGATGTGCAGGCCGACGGAGTACCGGCCGCCGGGCACCACCCTGAACATCGTCCTGCGCGCCCCGGTCTCGACCTCCGTGCGCCCCGCGGGCTCGATGAGTCCGGCGCCGACGAGCCGCGCACAGATGTTGGAGACGGTCTGCCCCGACAGGCCGGTGCGCCGCGTGAGTTCGACGCGACTGATGCACGCGCCGCGCCGCACCAGGTCCAGCACGAGCAGCTGGTTGTAGTCGCCGACGCGCGGAAGGTTGGAGCCACGTCGTTCCATCCTGATCTGCACCTCCACGGGGGCCGAACATCCTTGATCCGCAACGGTGCGCGGGGTGCGCCAGATCCTAGATGAGAAACCAGCAGGTCGGGGCGGGAAGCACCAACTGGGGCTCGTACAAATCAAATTGATTGTGTTAGCTTCCAGCATCCGCCGCGCAGTGATGATCTTCAAGGGAGAGGCATCATGAAACTGCCGAAACCGACGCTGGCCGCCCTGGCGCTCTGCCTCGTCGCCCCGCTCACTGCCTGCTCGGGCTCCGGGTCGGACTCGGGTTCCGGCCCGGTGAAACTGGTGCTGCGGCAGTTCGACCCGGAGAGCGAGACCAAGGGACTCGCCGCCGCGATCCACACCTGGAACGAGCGCCACCCGCACATCCAGGTCGAGTTGGAGACGCTCAGCCCGAACAACGTGCAGCAGTTCGCACGCGAGGCCAACTCGGGCTCGGGCCCCGACATCGACCAGATCGGCTACAGCGACGTCCAGTTCCTGGCCAGGCCGAGGATCCTGCTGCCGCTGGACTCCTACCTCGACAAGGATCCGCCGGCCGGCGCGAGCGGCCTCCTCGCCACGGACGCGACCCGATTCGAGGGCAAGACCTGGGCCATGCCCTGGACCGCGGACACCATGGCCCTGGTCCATAACCCGAAGGCGCTCGCCGACGCCGGCATCACCCACCCGCCCACGACGTGGGAGGAGTTGGCCGCCGACGCCAAACGGATCAGCGCACACGGCTCCGGCGCGACCAAGGGGTTCTGCTTCCCCGGCTCGGGGTCCGTCACGAGCGCCCAGTGGTTCGCCATCAACTACTTCCTCTGGTCGCACGGCAGCACGCTCGTGAAGAAGGACGCGGACGGCAACTGGACAACCGGCGTCTCGCGTCGCCAACTGACGCGCACGATCGACTACTTCGCCGGCCTGTTCCGCTCCGGCGCCACCCCCGCCGGCAACAAGGCGGTGCAGGACTACAGCGACCCCACCATCGTCAACGGCCTCGCCCGCGGCAGCTGCGCGATGAGCTATCTGCCGCCGTCCACGTTCGCACCCCTGCGGCAGCAGGCCAAGAAATCGGGCACGGAGCTGAGGGCCGCCGTGATGCCCGAGGGGCTGAAGACCGGCGCCACGCACCTCGGCGGCCGCGCGCTCGGGATCAACCGCAACACCGCGCACCCCGGCGCGGCGTGGAAGGTGGTCAAGTACCTGATGAGCGCCACGACGTTCAAGACCTACGACCAGCTCCCGGCGTCGAAGACGACGCTCGAGACCGTGGACGTACCGGCGTCGCAGAAGGCCTACACCGACCAGCTGCCGCACGCCCGCTCGTTCGGACGCTATCTGGGGTCGGGCGCGACGATCACCTCGTTCCAGGAGGTGGTGGACCAGAACTTCTCGGCCGTCTACTCCGGCCAGCGATCCAGCGAGGACGCGGCGGGCACGATCCTCGACGGCCTCGACCAGGCACTGGAGGACTGAGCGCCCGATGGCTTCCCGTAAGACCGACGCTCCCCGTTCGGCCAACCGCCTCCCCTACGCGCTGACGCTCCCGGCGCTCATTGTCATCGGCGTCCTCTTCCTCTTCCCCGGCATCTACAACGTGGTGCTGGCCTTCCAGAAACTGACCCCCTACGACCTGCCGAGCGATGCCAAGTGGGTGGGCTTCCACAACTTCGTGAAGCTCTTCCAGGATCCGGAGACCGGTTCCGCCACGTTCAACACGGTCGTCTGGTTGACCGTCGTCACCGTGGTGGCCCGGCTCGCGATCGGCCTGGGACTCGCCCTGCTGTTGCAGAGCCCGGTCCTGGAGCGCTGGCGAATGCGGGGCCTGAGCCGCACCCTCGTCCTGGTCCCCTGGATGGTGCCGCCCGTGGTGGCGGTGGCCTGCTGGAAGTGGATCTTCGACGCGGACACCGGGGTCCTCAACCAGTTCCTGGTCGCCCTGCACATCCTGCCGCACGGCGAGGCGTTCCTCGCGCAGACGAGCACGGCGTGGTGGGCCGTGGCCACCATCATCATCTGGCGCGAACTGCCCTTTGTCATCGTCGTGTTGATGGCGGGCCTGCAGTCCATACCCAAAGAGCGGTACGAGGCCGCCGCCCTCGACTCGGCGGGCCGCTTCCAGTCCTTCCGGTACATCACCCTGCCCGGCCTGCGCCCCGTCATGGTGATCGTCGTCCTGATGACCGTGATCCAGACGTTCAACAACTTCGTCTACGTGTGGCTCTCCACCGCCGGAGGCCCCGGTACGTACACCCAGGTCCTCGCCACCCGCCTGTATTCGGCGGCGTTCGTCTCCAATCATCTCGGGGAGGGTGCCGCGATCGGCATCGTCATGACCTTGGTGATGGCTCTGTTCGCGATGGTGTACCTGCGGATGACCGGAGAACGAGAGGGGCGGTCCGCATGACCACCGACGTCACGACACGGCCGACCACGACGGCCGGCGCCTCCGGCCGAGCGGCCGTCCGCCCCCGCGCCTCGGGCCGCCGGGCCCGCGACCTGCTGGTGGTCGTTCCGACCCTCGCGATCCTGCTGGTGATCGTCTTTCCGGTGCTGTGGATGGTGTTCACCTCCCTGCGGCCCTCGACGGCGCTCGCCGCGAAGGTGCCGATCGGCGAGTACCTGCACGGCCTGGGCTTCGGCGCCTACCAGCGGTTGTTCGCCGACTCCGACTTCGGCCGCTACCTCGCGAACAGCCTCCTGGTCTCCGTCGCGAGCACCGCCTGCACCGTGGTGCTCGCCTGCCTCGCCGCGTACGGGCTGTCCCGCTACCGCTTCCGGCTGCGCGGCTCGATCCTGATGGTGGTCCTCGCGACGCAGCTCCTGCCCTTCGTCGTGCTGATCACGCCGATGTACATCGCGCTCGGCGAGCTCGGCCTACTGGACTCGTACGTGGGTCTGACCCTCGTCTACGTCGCGATGACACTGCCGCTCGCGATCTATCTGACGCTGAGCTACTTCAACACCATCCCGCTCGCCCTGGACGAGGCGGCACGCATCGACGGCTGCTCGACAGTCGGCGTCATCTTCCGGGTCATCGTGCCGGTCGCGCTGCCCGGCATTTCCACCGTGGTCATCACCACGTTCATCGCGACATGGGAGGAGTACTTCTTCTCCAGCGTGCTGATGACAAGCAACGACCACAAGACCGTCCAGGTCGGGCTCTCCTCGTTCTTCGGGGAGTACGCCAGCGACTGGGGAATGATCATGGCTGCCGCCACAGTGGCCACGGTCCCGACCATCGTGCTCTTTTCCTTCGCACAGAAACGACTCGTCGCCGGAATGGCTGCTGGGAGCGTCAAGGAATGACAACACCGACCGACCGCCCGAACGTCGTCGTCATCTACGCCGACGACCTTGGCTGGGGAGACCTCGGCTGCTTCGGCGCCGACGACTTCGACACACCCGCCCTCGACGGTCTCGCCGCCTCCGGCGTGCGCCTGCCGCAGTGGTACGTGAACTCCCCTGTCTGCTCTCCGTCCCGGGCCTCCCTGCTCACCGGGCGCCACCCCGCGCACGCCGGAGTCGAGGCGATCCTCGGCGGCACCCGGCGCACCGTCGGCCTGCCCGACCAGCCCACCCTCGCGAGCGAGTTGCGAGGGCGCGGCTACGCGACCGGGATATTCGGCAAGTGGCACCTCGGCGTCGACCCCGAGTACGGGCCCCTCAAGCGGGGATTCGACGAACACTTCGGATTCCTCGCCGGCTGCGTCGACTACTACTCCCACATCTATTACTGGGGCGATCACAACCCCCTGCACGACCTGTGGGAGGGCGAGGACGAGGTCTGGTACAACGGCGAGTACCTCACCACGGTGATCGGTCACCGCGCCGCCGACTTCATCGAGCGCAACGCGGAGAACCCCTTCCTCTGCTACGTCCCGTTCAACGCACCGCACTATCCGATGCACGCCCCCGCGGAGTACGTGGCCCAGTTCGCGCACCTGCCGGCCGGGCGGCAGATGATGGCCGCCATGGTGAAGGCCATGGACGACGCGATCGCCGGAATCCTCGCCACCCTGGACCGCCTGGGGCTGCGCGAGAACACACTCGTTCTCTTCTCCTCCGACAACGGCCCCTCCATCGAGGAGCGCAACTGGCTCGACGGCGAGGAGATCTCCTACGACGGCGGTTCGGCCGGCGGTCTGCGCGGCCACAAGGGCTCGCTGTTCGAGGGCGGCGTCCGCGTACCCACGATCATCTCCTGGCCCGCCGGCCTCCCGTCGGGCGGCGACGGCGCCGTCGTCGGCTGCATGTCCGACGTGCTGCCCACCGTCCTCGAAGCCGTCGACGGCACACAGCCGATCGACGAGAACCTCGACGGCCGCTCGGTGCTCGCCGAACTGGCGGCGGGCGAGGCCGGACCCGACCGCTGGCACTTCTGGAAGTACGAGGGTCAGCTCTCCGGTCGCCTGGGGCGTTGGAAGGCCGTCCTGAACGGCTGCGAAAGCATGGAGGAGGCCGTCGCCGTGGCCGAAGGCCTCTATGACCTCGACGCCGACCCCGCTGAGGAGCACAACCTGGCGCCCACCCACCCCGAACGCTTCGAGGAGATGCGCGCGGAGGTCGAGCGGTGGGGCAAGCGCTGCGCCGACTGGAGCCGCGCGGCCGCCGCCACGGTGTAGCCACCCTCCCGCACGCGTCCAACAGCCTTCTTCTTATGGAGAGTTGATGCACGACAGCACCGCGCAGATCGAGTCGCGCGTCGAGCGCTTCGTCCGTGAGCGCATCGCCCCGGCCCTGGAACGCCGACACCTCGCTCTCGACGTGACGGCGTGGGACGTGCCCGACGAGCCCGTCCCCTTCGCCGAGGCCGTCAAGCAGGAGTACGCGCCGATCACACCCGGTACACCGTGGAGCAGGCCGTGGGGCACCACCTGGTTCCACGTCACCGGCGACATCCCCGCCGACTGGGGCGGGCCCGGCCTCGCTCTGGAGCTCGTCGTCGACCTCGGCTTCTCGGACCGCCAGCCGGGCTTCCAGGCCGAGGGCCTCGTCTACCGCCCGGACGGCACCATCGCCAAGGGCCTCGAACCGCTCAACAACGCGATCCCCGTCGGCCCGGGACCTGTCGACCTGTACATCGAGGGCGCCTCCAACCCCGATGTCGGCGGCCACCACTTCTACCTGCCGACTCCGCTGGGCGACAAGAAGACCGCCGGCAACGACCCGATCTACACGCTGCGCCGGGTCGACCTCGTCGAACGGGACCTCACCGTCGACGCCCTGCTGCGCGACGTGTGGACCCTGGTCGGCCTGATGAGCGAGCTGGAGGCGTCGCTGCCGCGCCGCGCGGAGATCCTGCGCGCTCTGGAGCGGATGTGCGACGTCGTGGATCCCGACCGCGTCGCCGAGACCGCGACCGCCGGATGCGAGACGCTCGCCGCGGTTCTCGCCGCACCTGCGAGCGCGAGCGCCCACCGGGTCGTCGCCGTCGGCCACGCGCACATCGACTCGGCCTGGCTGTGGCCGACCCGCGAGACCATCCGCAAGTGCGCCCGCACCTTCTCCAACGTGCTCGCCCTCATGGACGAGAATCCGGAGTTCGTGTTCGCCTGCTCCAGCGCCCAGCAGTACGCGTGGGTCAAGGAGCACTACCCGGAGCTGTTCGAACGGACCCGCGCGCGGGTCGCCGAGGGCCGCTTCGTCCCCGTGGGCGGCATGTGGGTCGAGTCCGACACCAACCTGCCCGGCGGCGAGGCGCTCGCCCGCCAGTTCGTCCAGGGCAAGGGCTTCTTCCAGCGCGAGTTCGGCTTCGAGCCCCAGGACGTGTGGCTGCCCGACTCCTTCGGCTACAGCGCGGCGCTGCCGCAGATCGCCCGAGCGGCGGGCGCCGACGCGTTCCTCACGCAGAAGATCTCCTGGAACGACACCAACAGGATGCCCCACCACACGTTCTGGTGGGAGGGCATCGACGGCACCCGCATCTTCACGCACTTCCCGCCCGCCGACACCTACAACTCCGAGCTCTCCGGCGCCGAACTGGCGCGCGCCGAGCGGCAGTACGCCGAGAAGGGGCTGTCCAACGTCTCGCTCGTCCCGTTCGGCTTCGGCGACGGAGGCGGCGGCCCCACCCGCGAGATGATGGAGGCCGCCGCCCGCACCCGGTCCCTGGAGGGCTCGCCGCGCGTCGAGGTCGACACCCCCCGCCACTTCTTCGAACTCGCCAAGAAGACCCATCCCGCGCCCGCCACCTGGTCCGGCGAGATGTACCTCGAACTGCACCGCGGCACGTACACCTCGCAGGCGAGGACGAAGCAGGGAAACCGCCGCAGCGAGCACCTGCTGCGCGAGGCCGAACTGTGGAGCGCCACCGCCGCGTGGCGCGGCCTCGCCGACTACCCCTACGAGTCGCTCGACGAGATCTGGCGGACCGTCCTGCTCCTGCAGTTCCACGACATCCTGCCCGGCTCCTCGATCGCCTGGGTGTACCAGGAGGCGGAACGCGACTACGCGGCCCTGGCACGGACGCTGGACGGTGTCATCGAACAGGCGCAGCGGACGCTCGCCGGCCCGGGCGAGACCCCCGTCGTCTTCAACGGTGCGCCGGTCGCCGCCGCCGGAGCCCCCGCGCTCGGCGCCGCTCCCGGCGGCGCCCCGGCCTGGACCGCACCCACGGTCGGGGAAGACGGCTGGGTCCTCGACAACGGCATCGTCCGAGCCGCCTTCGACACGGCAGGCCTGCTCGTCTCCCTCGTCGACCTCTCCTGCGGACGTGAACTGATCGCCGAGGGGGAGGCCGCCGCGCTGCTCCAGGTCTGCCGCGACACCCCCAACCAGTGGGACGCCTGGGACGTCGACGTCCACTACCGCCACAACATCACCGATCTGCGCGAGGCCGACGCCGTCGAGCCGACCGCCGAAGGCCTCGTCGTACGGCGCTCCTTCCAGAACTCGACGTTCACCCAGATCTTCCAACTGGCGGCGCACGCACGCGAGTTGGAACTGGAAACCCGTGTCGACTGGAAGGAGCAGGAAAAGCTCCTCAAGCTGGCCTTCCCGTTCGCCGTGCACGCCGACCGCGCCTCGTCCGAGGTGCAGTTCGGGCACGTGCAGCGCCCCACGCACTCCAACACCTCCTGGGACGCGGCCCGCTTCGAGACATCTGCCCACCGCTGGGTGCACGTCGGCGAACCCGACTTCGGCGTGGCCGTCGCCAACGACTCGACGTACGGGCACGACATCACCCGCCGCTGGGCCGCCGATGGCTCGACCGTCACCCTCGTACGGCAGTCGCTGCTGCGCGCACCCCGCTTCCCTGACCCGCAGGCCGACCAGGGCACCCATGTGCTGCGCACCGCAGTGCGGCCGGCCCCCACCGTCCTCGAAGCCCTCGACACCGGCTACCGGATGAACCTCCCGGTACGCACGGTGACCGGCGCGGGCGCGGTGGCGCCTCTGGTATCGGTGACCTCGCCCGCGGTCGTCGTCGAGGCCGTCAAGCTGGCCGAGGACCGATCCGGCGACCTCGTCGTGCGTCTCTACGAAGCACGAGGCGGACGGGCGACCACCCGTGTCGACGTGTCGGAGGCCGTCGCACGCGCCTGGACGACCGACCTCCTGGAGCGCGACTCTGCGAGCCTCGACAACGGTGCGGTACAGGTACGTTGGTGGGAGCAGGACGAGCCGATCGAGCTCACGCTCCGTCCCTTCGAGATCGTGACGCTGCGACTGCGCAAGGCGTAACCGTCCCGGCGTCAGGGGCCCATGCCCCTGACGCCGCGCGCCAAAGATCAACGCCGACCGCACCGAGGGCGCCGCCCTCCCGTCGCGCGTCGCTTCCGAGGCCTGTCAGACCCCCGCCGGGCGGCCTCCTCCTCGGGTCAGCGCGTAGCCTCCGATGCCCGCCAGCGCCGCGAGCACCGCGCCCGCCGCCGTCCACAGCCAGCGGGTCGTCCACCAGGCCGAGGCCCAACCGTCCGCCGGTGCGGCCTGCTCGGCGGAGGCGGTCGTGCCCGGGACCAGCGGGGTGGACAGGCTGCCGTCGACCGCCGCCGCGCCGCCGATGTCCTTCGAGTGGGCCTCCATCGACGCCGTCACCGGCCGGCCCAGGTCGGCGTCGGCGAGCGAGGCCGTCGTGAGGCGGACGTAGTAGGTGCCGGGCAGCGGGGCGTTGCTCCAGGCATCCGCCAAGGCCCGCACCGTACGCAGCGTGCAGGCGAGCTCCACGCGGTCAGCCCCGGCCTCAACGGCACGTGCCTGCATGCCGTACTGGCAGGGCTGGCGGCGCCGCAGCCCGTCGTAGACGTCGATGCGCCAGGTCTGCGCGCCGTGCCGGGCCTGCGGCTCGGGCAGCTCGACGGTCGCCTTCACCGTCGGGCGCTGACCGGCGTCGGCCGGGAACGACCAGTACAGGTAGTCGCCCGTCGACGCACTCGCCGTGGCCTTCTGGTCCTGCTGCGTCTGCGCCGCCGTACGGAACGACGTGCCTGCCTCCGTCGGGGCCTTCTGGGCGGTGCCGTCACTCTCGTCCGCGGCGGCAGGTCCGGCCAGCGCCAGCAGTGCGGTGGCGGCGCCCAGGAGACCTCCGGCCAGCCGTCTCCTACGCCCCAACAACGTTGCGAACCGCATCAGTTCGTCCTCCAAACAGCGACACGCCAGCGCGAGAGCCAGCCCCAGATCACACCTGCGAGGAAGCCGACCACGACCAGGGCGGCCAGTAGCCACCAGCCGTTGCCGAGCCCGAACGCGGCCACGTCGGACGCCTGGTCCGGGCCGTCCACCAGGTCGACCGTCAGCTCGACCGGCAGGCCGGGTGTCGTCTTCACCGAGGCGGGCGCGGAGAAGGAGTGCGAGACCTGGAGGCAGACCGACTCCGCCCGTGTCTCGTCCGTGTCGTCGTCGCGCTCGGGCTTCGGGTAACGCAAGCCTGTCGAGAGGACGTCGGTGCGCCCGTCACCCGCCTCCTGCCCGCGCACGATCTCCCGGCCGTTCGTGGTGAGTGCGCGCAGCAGCACACCGTAGTCCTGGTTGACCGCACGGTCGGCCGCAACGCTCACCGAGGCGCGCAACTCCTGTCCCGGTTCGACGTCGACGCGGTAGAAGCGATGCTCGCCGAACTTCTCACGGTCGGTGTAGAGGCCGGCCTTGAGCTGCGGCGCGTCGGCGCACTGCGCGGCGCCGTCGACAGCCACGGGTGTGGTCACCGGATCGGCCGCCCGGTCGACCAACTGTCCCACCTTGTCGGAAAGTTGATTCTTGTGGTGCACGGCGGTGTAGGTGCCGCCGGTCGCGTCCGCAATGCAGGACAGCTGCTCACGCGTCTTCACGTCGGCGACAAGCCCGAGAGTGTCGATGGTCAGACCGATGCCCTTGGCGGCGATCTCGCGGGCCACCTCGCACGGGTCGAGCGGCTGACAGGTGTCCTCGCCGTCGCTGATGAGGACGATGCGCTTGGCGCCGGCGCCGGACGTGAAGTCGTCGGCGGACTTGAGCAGGGCGGGACCGATCGGCGTCCAACCGGTGGGCTGAAGCGTGGCCACGGCCGTCTTGGCCTCGGTACGGTCCAACGGGCCAACCGGGTAGAGCCGCTCGGTGTCCTTGCAGCCCGTCTTCCGGTCGTCTCCAGGGTAGTTGGCCCCGAGCGTCCTGATCCCGAGCTCCACCTCGTCGGGCGTCGCGTCGAGCACCTCGTTGAACGCCTGCTTCGCCGCGGCCATCCTGGAGCCGCCGTCGATGTCGCGGGCGCGCATGGATCCGCTTGCGTCCAGGACGAGTTCGACCTGAGGCACCGGTCTTTCGTCGGCTCCATCGGCATACGCCTGGGTGGGCGGCAGGCCGCCGACGGCGAAGGCGGCGAACAGAGCACACAGGCCCACCGCCAGCCGTTGTCTGATGATCATCGGCGGATCTTATGGATCATGACGGGAGAAGACCAAAACGGGGACCTCAACGGTGACTTCAACGGGGACCTCAAGGCGTCGCCCGACACGATCGCCGAAGGGAGACCGGGCGCCGGTCACTCACGACGGTGCGCCTTCTTTTCGCTCGGCCCCCAGCCTTCGCACCTGTCCGCAGCCTCCCCTCCGGGTGAAGCGCAGAGAAGCGCGCAGGCCCGCTAGCCCGGCGATGAGGCCGTACACGCCTGCCAGGATCACGAGCATGCCGGCCTCCGCTTCCCAGTCGCCGGCGAGGTGCACTGCAGGCCGATTCCCGACGCTTCACCCTGCTCATCCACGCTGCACCCCCGACCGTCCGGGGCCGGGCTCACCGTGCCGGTCGTAGTCCTGTTCCGTCCCGTCTGTCTGAGGTGGTTCCGGCAGGGCCAGTTCGATAACGGGGCGCACTGAAAGCGTGGTGGTCACGTCGTCGAGCAGCCGCACGAGCCCCTTTACAGCACGGCCGTCCAGGACGGCGAGATGGCGCAGCAGGTCCGGGTCCGTCAGCCGCGTAGGACCGTCGGGATCCGCATGCCGCAGCAGGAGAGCCGCTGCCTCACGGACGATCCACGACGCTGGCGCCTGCAGTGGATCGGCGTCATCGAAACCATCCGCAGCCTGAGCCAAGACTGCAGCGAGGCCTGCGCGATCATCACCTTCCCCTGCCCGGAGACGATCGCGGGCCGCGAGGAGCAGTCGATGAACGTCGCGTCGATACGGTCGGTGAACCGCGGAGCGCGTCATCCCGGCCTCCGTGCGCGGCAGTGGTGTCGAAGTGGCCCGTCCCAGCGACGGCGGGGCGCACGCCGTCGTCGCATGCGCGGACGGCGGCCCGCGGATTCAATTGCCCACTCCTTCGCACCCGGCACCGCCAGCCCGAGAGCCCCGGAGGCGGCTCACTGCCACCTTGTCCCCGCCACCCGCTCACTGAACGTCGATGCGTGGGCGACCACCGAATCGAGTGACCTCCACCGCGCCACCACGGAGTCTCCAACTGCGCCCGAATGCTCACTGGTTGCCGATGCACCCGGCCACCGCCACAGATACCTGCCATTAAGAGGTGCTAACAAAGGCGTTGGACGTGCCGATGAGTGATCAGGCAGGCGGCCAGCCCGAGGAAGGCTTCATGGATGTCGTCACGCCGCTCCCAGCGGATGCGGAGACGACGGAAGCCGTGCAGCCACGCGATGGTGCGCTCGACCACGTACCGGAAGGTGCCCAGTCCGGTGCCGTGCGGCTGACCGCGTTCGGCAATGACCGGGCGGATGCCGCGCTGTCGTACCTGGCGCCGGTAGATGTCGTGGTCGTAGCCGCGGTCAGCGAACAACAGGTCCGGCCGCTTGCGTGGCCGTCCGACCGTGCCTGCCACGGCGGGGACCTTGTCGAGCAGGGGCAGGAGTTGAGTGACGTCGTTGCGGTTGCCGCCGGTCAGCGATACGGCGAGCGGGATGCCCTGGCCGTCGGTGAGCACGTGGTGCTTGCTGCCCGGCCGCGCGCGGTCGACCGGGCTCGGCCCGCTTTTGGGCCCCGCCGAGCGGCCCGCACGTGCGAGGAATCGATCACCGCCCGGGACCAGTCCAGCTTGCCCGCCGACCGTAGCTTCTTCAGCAGCACCAGGTGCAGTCCGTCCCACACCCCCGCCTCGTTCCAGGCGGCCAGCCGGCGCCAGCAGGTCATGCCCGAGCCGAAGCCCAACTCCTGCGGCAGGTACTCCCATTGGATGCCGGTGTGCAGCACAAAGAGGATCCCGCACAGTGCCTGCCGGTCCGGGACCCGTGGTCTGCCCTCGACCTTCTTCGGGCCCGGCTTCGGCAGCAACGGCTCGATCATCGACCACAGTTCGTCCGACACGATCCATGGCCGCGACTGACGCTCTCCCATGACCAGACCTACGGACAGACAGACCGAAACACTCATGATCAGCAGCTTTTGTTAGAGCCTTTAAGTCGCGGCAGTGGCCGCCGCGGGCCCGGGGCGACCCGAAGGACGGCCGCGCTCCGCCAGAGACTGTCTTTGAGCCCCTGGTGAGCCAACGGGCCTTGGCCACGTAGCCCGCCCGTGGAAGCCGTAGCGTCAGGCTGATCCTGTGGGCTAGGCTCCACGACCATGACTACCGGGACGGCTTCGCGCCACGCACGGATCGGTGACCCGGTGCTCCGCTGAGCGCCGTACGGGCCGACGCGGGCCCCGTTGCACGAGCTCCACCTTTGTCGTGTTGACCACAGGTTCAACTGGCAACGACGAAGAGAGAGTTCATGACAGTCAAGACACTGGAGATTCCGACCGCGGACGGCGTGGCCGACGGGTTCGCCGCCTTCCCCGAGGGCGGCGGGAAGCACCCAGGCGTACTGATGTACCCGGACGGGTTCGGGATTCGGCCCGTACTGCGGGAGATGGCCGCGGAGTTGGCGGGGCACGGGTACTACGTGCTCGTGCCGAATGTCTTCTACCGAAACGGGCCCGCGCCGGTGGCCGAGCTTCCCGAGTTCGTCGGGGCGCGGGACCGGGAGCGGGTCATGGGCGCGGTGATGCCCTTGATCCAGGCGCACACCCTCGAGCGTGTCCTGCGCGATGCCGAGGGCTACCTCGGGTTTCTCGGCGCCCAGGCCGAGGTCGCCGCCGGGCCCCTCGGGGTGACCGGGTACTGCATCGGCGGGCTGTACGCCGTGCGTACCGCCGCGGCCCATCCGGGTCGGGTCGGCGCCCTCGCCGCGTTCCACGCGCCTGTCAGCGTCGACGGCCCCGGGCTCTTCGAGACCGTCACCGCGCAGGTCCACCTCGGGCACGCCGAGGGCGACTTGACGCCCGATGCGCTGGGCGAGCTCAACCGTGGGCTGGATGCCGCGGGGGTCGCGTACACCTCCGAGATCTATCCCGGCACCGTCCACGGGTTCACCATGGCCGACACCGAGACCTTCAGCGCGGCCGGACTGAAGGTGCACTGGGAGCGGCTGCTGCCCCTGCTGGAGCGCACCCTGAACGGCGGGTAGGGATCAGAGCCTGCCTTTGGGCCCCCGCCTGCTTCGACGGTCGACCGCCCTCATGTGCGGCTGGCCGTCTCCCGTTCGCTACACGGGGCGTTCACAGGTGCGCTTGATCGGGGCGTGCGTGAGGGCTGCGGAGATCGTCCCTCGTGGCAGTGGCGTTGCCCGCGCGAGTTGCGCTGAGGTCCCAATAGGCGGCCTGCCCCTGCCCAGCGGGTTCGGTGTCAGGCGCTGGCGCCGCCATCGGCGACCAGATCATGGCCGACGACGAAGCTCGCCGCATCGGAGGCCAGCCACAGGACGGCGGCAGTGATCTCGTCGAGATCCGCCGGGCGCCCCAACGGGATGGTGGCGCCCAGGCGCTCATCACGGTCTGTCTCGGTCTCGCCGGGCCGCATCGACATGTGTGTCCGGGAGGCGCCCGGGCTGACGGCGTTGATGCGGACGCCGTCCTTGATGTGGTCCAGGGCGGCGGCCCGGGTCAGCGCGGAGACGGCGGCCTTGGAGGCCGCGTACGCACCCATTCCCGGATAGCGCAGGTGGGCACCGATGTTCGCGGACGTGTTGACGATGGCGCCGCCGCCGTGCGCGCGCATGTGCCGGATCTCGTGCTTCATGCTCAGCAGTACGCCGGTGAGGTTCACGGCCAACTGCGTGTCCCACTCAGCCTCGTCGACCTCGGCGACCGGGCCGAGCGCGGTGAGGACGCCGGCGTTGTTGTGGGCGATGTGCAGGCCTCCGTGCCGGGCGACGACGGTCGACACCAGGTCCTGGACCGAGGCGGAGTCGGTCACGTCCGCGCGGATCGCGTCCGCCGTCCCTCCGTCCTTCTCGATGAGCCGGACGGTCTCGGCGAGCGCGCCGGTGTCGCGGCCGGCGGTCACGACGGTGGCACCGCGTGCGGCGAAGGCGAGTGCACTGGCCCGGCCGATGCCGGAGCCCGCCCCGGTGACCAGGACGACCTTGCCGTCGAAGCGCGGGCTGCTGGAAGTGGACATGCGGGACCCCTTGAAGTTGTCGGCAGGCACCGATCCACATTCTGTGTCGATCGACACAGTAATAGTGCGCACCAGGATCCGGCCGGTCAAGGGTTATATTTGCCGAGCGTTACAGAAATTGGCGCCGGCCCCCTCCGGCGCCCCGACGGCGGCAGGGAGTGAAGCGATGGCGAGCAGAGGACGCCCCCGCGGCTTCGACCGCGACCGGGCCCTGGAGCAGGCGCTGCGTGTCTTCTGGGAACACGGCTACCAGGGCGCCTCGATGGCCGCGCTGACCTCCGCCATGGGCATCAAGTCCCCCAGCCTGTACGCCGCGTACGGTTCCAAGGAGGAACTCTTCCGCGAGGCCCTCGCCCTGTACGCGGCCACCGAGGGCTCCTACACCCGGTGCGCCCTGGACGAACAGCCCACGGCGCGCGCGTCCGTCGAGGCCGCGCTCCGCGACAACGCCGCCGCGTACACCGACCCGGCCACCCCGCGCGGCTGCCTCGTCATCCTGGCCGCCCCCCTCGCCACTCCCGACAGCGCGGACGTCGCCGACACGCTCGCCCGCCTGCGCACGCAGACCCGCGAAGCCATCCAGGGCCGCATCGAGCGCGGCATCGCAGACGGCGACCTCCCCGTCGGCACCGACGCGGCACGACTGGCCGCCTTCTACGCCACCGTCCTCAACGGGCTCTCCTTCCAGGCCCGCGACGGAGCCTCGCTCACCGCGCTGAACACCGTCATCGACCAGGCGATGCACTGCTGGCCAGAGGTCTCCCCCGTGCCCGAGAGATGAAGGATCCGAATTCGGGAGTCACACAGGCAGGGTTCGCGTGATCGACACCGATGAGTTCTTACGTCACTGCTGAACCGTGTGCAGGCGTTTCCTTCCGCGTTCAGTAGTCCTTGGGCGGGCCGAGTACGGAGTGAAGGCCCGGCTTGATGTCCGACGCGCTGATCGAGCCGTAGCCGAAGACGAAGCCCGGGCGCGCGGAGCGGTTCGCGGCGACCTCCGCCAAGGTGTAGACCGCTACGCCGGATGCCCGGGCCCGGGCGGCTCGGTCCGCGAGGGCGTCAGGGTCGGCGAGGTGGCCTTGGGTGAACGTCGTCACGTGCAGGCCCGCGGCGGACGGCACCAGCTCGGCCAAGTCCGCGAAGTGATCGGTGAGCGCGCGGGTGATGGCTTGGTGCCGGGTCGCGTACGTGTGCTGCATCCGGCGGATGTGCCGGGCGAGCAACCCGTCGTCGACGAAGCGGGCGAGCGCCGCCTGTGTGGGGACCGCTGTGTGCCAGTCGGCGGTGTACTTGGCGGTGCGCAGTGCTGTGCGCAACGGGGCGGGCGCCACCAGGAAGCCGACGCGCACGGAGGGCAGCATCACCTTGGAGAACGACCCCACGTAGATGACGTGTCCGTCCCGGTCCAGACTGTGCAGCGTCTCGACCGGCCGGCCGCCGAACCGGAATTCGCTGTCGTAGTCGTCCTCGATCACTGCGGCGCCGTGCTGCCGCGCCCATCGCAGCAGTGCCGTTCTGCGCCGCAGGGACATCGGCATGCCGAGCGGGAACTGGTGGGAGGGGGTGACGTACACGGCGCGGGTGTCAGGTGGGAGGGCGTCCACGAGCAGGCCCTCGGCGTCCACCGGTATGCCCGTGACCTCGGCGCCCTGCGCCAGGAACGGCAGTCGGGCCGGTGGGTAGCCGGGCTCTTCTACGGCTACGCGGTCGCCCGGTTCGAGCAGTACCCGCCCGATGAGGTCCAGGGCCTGCTGCGTGCTGGTGGTCACCAGTACGTCGTCCGGGCCGGTCCGCACGCCGCGGGAGAGTCCGATGTGCCGGGCGAGTGCGGTCCGCAGCCCGGCGTGGCCGGATGGATCGCCGTATCCGACCGCCCCGGTTGCCGAGAGGCGCAGTTCCCGGGAGATCAGGGGACGCCAGGCGTCGTACGGGAAGAGCCGGGCGTCCGGCAGGCCGACCCGGAAGTCGTGGGTCGCCGTGGTCGGTCCTGTGATCTCTGGGGCTGCCCATGGGGACAGGCCCGCCCACAGGGCGCGGGGACGCAGTCCCGAGCCTGTGGTGTCGGTGGCGGTCGCGGCCTCGCGCGTGGGCAGGCCCGTCGTACGCACATAGGTCCCGGAGCCGACCCTGCTGTCCGCATAGCCCTCGGCGACGAGCCGTTCGTAGGCGACGCCGACGGTGTTGCGGGCCACCGCGAGGCGGCGGCTCAACTCCCGGGTCGGGGGAAGCGGATCGCCGGGCCGTAGCAGTCCGTCGTGGATCGCGGTGCGCAACTGGCGATAGATCTGGCCGGACAGGTCTCGTTTCCCGTCGAGCCTGACGTGTACGTCCATCTCGGCTTTTCGCTTTCGGCTCAGCTGTTGTTGGCTTTCGGCCCGGGGATTGGCTCAACCGTTTGGCAGGATATTGGCTCTGGAACTGAATCGCTGAGGGATCTTACGCTCCGGTCATGGACATACGACGACTGGACCGCCAGGCGCTGTTGCTGACCGGGGAGGTGGTCTCCCGGGTGAAGACCGACCACTTGAGGTTGGCGACGCCGTGCGCGGACTGGACCCTGTACGGGCTGGTTCGCCATCTGGTCAGCCAGAACGAGGGGTTCGCCGCCTCCGCCCGCGGCGCGGGTGAGCCGTGGGCCGTATGGCACGACGGCGACCTCGGTGAAGACCCGGCCGGAGCGTATGAGGCGTCGGTGGGCGAGGTCACCGCGGCGTTCGCGGAAGACGACGTGCTGGAGCGGCGGTTCGCGCTGCCGGAGGTGGGCGAGGGCTTTGCTGTCCCCGGACGGATGGCGATCGGCTTCCACCTGCTCGACTACGTGGCGCACGCCTGGGACGTCGCGGTGACGATCGACGCCCCGTGGGAACCTTCCGCCGAACTCACTACCGCCGCAATGCGCGTCGCCGCCCTGGTCCCGGACGAGGGCCGCGGGGCCGGTGCCGCATTCCGCCGACGGATCGCCGTCCCCGACGACGCCCCGCCGGGCGACCGGTTGCTGGCCCTGCTTGGCCGCGATCCGTCCTGGACGCCCGGGCCATGCTGAGGAGCCGCTGGTGCCAGGGGCCGGCCGGAGACTCCTTCGGTGACCGCGCCGAGGCGAAGGGCGTCGACCGTGGCATCCCCGGTCGCCGGAGCGGCCCGCTCATCGTCAGCGTCACCGACTTCACCAGCGACGCATACCGAGACTTGCCCGGCATCGCGCGTCGCGGCTTCGCGCTGCGGCGCTGCTGGCCGCATCTCGACGGAGCGATCGGCATGTGGTTGTGGGTCGTGCCCTTGGCCCGGCGCTGCGGATCGGTCTCGGTGTGGACCGGGCGGCAGGCTCTGGCGGAGTTCGTACGCTTGCCGGAGCATGTCGCGATCATGGACGAGTACCGCGAGCGAGGCACGATCAGGTCGGTGATCCGGGAGTACGAGAGCTTCGAGGCGGCGCGGATCCGGCGGGATGCGGAGGCGTGGCTGATGCCGGACGATCGCTGCCGTGCCGCTCGAGAGGCGCCACGGCAGAGCGGCTGACAACGGGTTCTCAGCTCATGGGCCAAGATCACGAGACAGAATCAGACCGACCCACGAGTGAGACAGACCTGAGCTTGATCTTTAACCTCGGGTGTCACCCGAGGTTAAAGATCAAGCTCAGCTCACGAACAGGATCGGGCGGAGGCGCTGTTCGAGTGTTGGATAGCCCGTGGCCAGGCAGGGCGCGGCCGACGCCGAATCGACCAGCTCGCCGGCCTGCTGCTTGCTACGGTCCCGACATGACGCTGTCGGTGCCTCCTGCGCGTCCGGTTGATCTGCGCGTTCAACCGGTCGATGACGTGCTCGACCGGGTGGAGCGGTCCCTGCGGGTCCGTTTCGAACGCGACTCGGTGATCCGTAAGCGGCGGTCGGTCGGTGGCCGCACGGACCGCGGCACCTGGGTGCGGGTGGAGCGACGGTCTCTCCACAGGATCGCGGCCCAGGGAGGCAACGGACCAGAGATGGCAGCTGCCTTGTGCGGGGTATCGATGCCGCGGTGGCACACGGGATTGACCTGGCTGGACGAGGATGAGCCGGTCATGTGGCGGGCCGATGAGACGGAACTGGTCACCGCGCCACCGGTCGGGCAGGCGGCGCTGGTGATCGAGGACCCCGGGTTGCCTGACGCGTGGTGGGCCGGGCTGAACACGTCGTTGGATGCGCTTGCCGCGCAGTTCACCCCTCGTATCGCGACGCCGGACACCCAGTCGATCGCTCAGGGCCTCGTGGAGGCGACTATCCGGCAGGTCTTTACGGAGGCGGTCGACCTCACCATCCCCGAATGGGCCCCAGCACACGCCGACTTGACGTGGTCCAACGTCACCGGGCCGGACTTCTGCATCATCGACTGGGAGGACTGGGGGATGGCGCCGCGCGGGCTGGACGCGGCCACGCTGTGGAGCAACGCGCTCGCGGTCCCGGCCCTCGCGGAGCGCGTCTGGCTTGAGCGGCGGCCGGATCTGGAGAGCAGGTCCGGGCGCCTGATGGCTCTGTTCCTCTGCGCGAAGGTCGTGGGGCCGTATGCCCACGAGGCCGACCCGCGTTTGGAGTCGGCGCGGAAGCAAGCCGCGCAGCTCATCGGCGAACTTCAGTCCGCCTGACGGCCGCCTGGCAGCAGGCACCGGAACCGGGGGTCAGTTCTGTGCCCGGGAACCAACCTGGGACACGCGTGACGTGTCGTCGGGGCCGACAGTGCGCACCCCCGACGTAGAAGCCGCTCGGCATGCCCGTGCCTCAGCTGCCCATCCCCAGCCGCGGCGCCCGCAGGGCCGTGTCGACCGGGCCGGGGCACACGCAGTTGACCCACACGTTGTCCGGGCCGAGTTCCAGAGCCGGTGACCGGCAGAGCCGACCTCAGCCCGCGGCGAGATCGTTGTCCTTCGTCTCTCCGACGGCAAGCAGGCAGCAGATGCTGATCGCCGCGAGGGCCGCGAGGAACACGCACGCCGAGGTGATCGACCCGGCGGATGAAGCGGACAGCGAGGCGAGGATCATCGGGGTGAAGCCGCCGCCGAGCAGGGTGGCCAGCTGGAAGCCCAGCGACGCCCCCGTGTAGCGGCTGCCGGTGCCGAACTGCTCCGAGATGAACGCCGCCATCGGGCCGAAGACGGCGTTCTGGAAGAGGTTGAAGAGGAGGAAGGCCAGCATCGCGCCTACGAAGCCACCCCAGGCGAGGAGTTGGAACATGGGGTAGACGAGCGCGATCGCGGCGAGGTAGCCGAAGAGCATGACGGGGCGTCGGCCGACGCGGTCGGACAGCCGTGCGTAGGCGAGGACACCGAAGATGGCGCAGAAGTTTCCGACGGCGAAGCCGAGCAGCACCTGGGACCGGGGCGTGCCCTGGTCGACCGCGTAGGTCACGCCGAAGGCGGTGATGGCCGACTGCAGGGCGAAGCTCGTCAGACAGGCGAATGCGGTCAGCAGGACGACCTTGGGCTTCTTCAGGACTGCCAGGAGCGGCGGGGCGGTGTCGCGCTTCTCGTCCTGGTCGAGAGCGGCCTGGAACAGCGGGCTCTCCGAGACCCGGGATCGCACGAACAGGCCGATGGCCAGCATCACGGCCGACAGCAGGAACGGCACCCGCCAGCCCCACGCCAGGAATTGGTCCTCGGGCAGGGTCGAGAACGCCATGAGTATCAGGGTGCCCAGGACACCGCCGCTGGGTGCGCCGGCGTTGGTGAACGCCGCCATGAGGCCCCGCTTCTTGGGCTCGGCGTGCTCGAGCGCCATCAGCGTGGCGCCGCCCCACTCACCGCCCACCGCGATGCCTTGCAGGACCCGGAGCGTGACGAGGATGACCGCGCCCCACGAACCGATCGCCGACGCGGGCGGTATCAGCCCGATGAGGAAGGAGGCGACACCCATCACCGTCATCGAGAGCACGAGCATGGACTTGCGCCCGATGCGGTCGCCGAAGTGTCCGAACACCACGCCGCCGAGCGGGCGGGCCACGTATCCGGCCGCGAAGGTGCCGAGGGAGGCGATCGTCGCCGCGGAAGGGGAGAGATCGGAGAAGAACACCGGGCCGAAGACGAGCGCGGCGGCCATGCCGTACAGGAGGAAGTCGTAGTACTCCAGGACGCTGCCGAGATAGCTCGACAGGACCACCCGGCGCACTTCTTTCGCGGTGACGGTCGCGGGCAGGCTGCCGGCCGTGTCGATGGCGGTCATCTTGTTCCTTCGTTCGGACGAGGCAGGGCGGGACGAGGCGGGGCGGGACTGAGGCATGACACGGAAGGGTTCGTCACCGGAGCGACGAACCCTTCTCTGTGGTCTGGACTACCGGGCCCGGAGTTACCGGGTGAACTCCACGACCGCGCCGCCGGCCCCGCACAGCGGGCCGTAGCCGTGCACTTCGGCGCTGCTGTACGTGTCTTCCAGGGCGCCGAGGACGAAGGCGAGGTGCTTCATGCCCATGTCGGCGCGGGCGGTGGTCGCGTACTCGGGCACGTACTGCTCCAGCGCGCCCGTGTCGGCCTTCGTGATGAGGTCGAGCAGGCGGCGGTTCGCCTGGTCCTCCTCGGGCGAGGCGATGTGATCCTCGTCGAGGTCGACGCCGTGGCGGTGGATCGAGCCCGACAGGCCTCCGATGCCGACCACCGACACGGAGCGTCCGTGCCGGCCCGCCGCCGCGACGGCCGCGGCACCGAGCCGCTTGGTGGTCTCCCAGTCGTGGTACAGGTTGTTCGTGGTAACCACCGTCGGCACAGAGGCCTCGGCGTTGAGGGTCTGGGAGAGCACGATGGTGCCGGCGTCGATGGGGAACTCGTCGTAGTCGCAGCCCCGGGAGCGGACGCCGAACTCACCGGTGGCGGCGAGCGCGGTCTCGGCCACAGGTACGTCGACGTCGAGGTTCCAGTCGATGTGTCCAAACTCGTGCCAGGTGTGATCGACAAAGCGTCCCGTCATGTGGGGACGGGTCAGCCACATCTGGTCCACGACGGCCATCCAGCCGGCCGAGTAGACGATGAGGGTGTCCGGTGCGTGCTGCTCCAGCGAACGGCGGGCCTTCTGCAGGCCCTCGACGATCGGCCGCAGGCCCGCGGCGTCCGGCTGGAGCAGCGGAAGCGGGCTGCCGGGGATGAGGTAGGCGGACTTGATTTCGACGCTCATGACCGTGCCGCTCCTGCCAGTGCGGTGGAGGCGTTCTCCACGTCCCATTCCATGATCGCGTTGCCGGTGCCGATGACGGTCCCGTAGCCGTGGAACTCGGCGGGGATCTGCGGGTATCCGAGGGCCGCGAGCATCCAGGTGAAGCCCCCGGACTTGACCTCGGCGGCCGCCTCCTCGATGAACCGCGGCAGCAGGGCCACGGCTTCCTTGGTCTCGCCGCGCCGCAGGAGGTCGATCATCCGCATGTCCCAGCGGTATCCCTCGGCGGTCTTGGGATACTCGCGGCTCATGTCCTCCGGCAGCTCGGGCTCGGTGCTGAAGTGGAAGTGCGAGAGCGTGTTGGACGCGAGGACCACGGCACGCCGTCCGGTGCGCTCGATCGCCTTGGCCGTCGCCCGGCCCAGGAGGTCCATCTCCTCCAGACCTTCCTCGGTCTTGAGGTAGTACGGCGAGTTGTTGGCGCTGAACCCGACGATCGGGATGTCCCACTGCGGACGCATCATGTGCAGCGTGGTGATGGTCCCGTAGTCCACCCGGAAGTCCGGATTGGTCATCAGCTTCGAGGTGAGGCCGATCGACCGCGCCTCCTCGTAACAGGCCTCGGCCAGCTCCACGTCGACGTTCAGGTCGAAGTTGTAGCGGAACAGGTGCGGGAAGATGGGGTCCACGGACTTGCCCTTGAGGTTGGGCACACCGAGGACATGGTGACCGACCTGGGTCTCCCAGTGCGGCGAGTGCACGAGGAGTACGTCGGGACGGTGCGCCTCCAGCGTGGCGCGCGCCCGGTCGTAGGCCCAGCGCAGCTGCTCCCAGCCGCCCGTGGAGCGCGGCTCGTTCTGCGGCGGGTTCTCACCGTAGACCTGGTGGGGCGGATGCGGGGCGAGGTACCCCGCGACGATCTTTCCTGATGACATGGTGTTGCCTTTCCGCTTCGCTGCGCCGCAGGGCGCTCATCGGTTGGCGGCGCCCGGCAGGTGGGCGACCGCCTGCATTTCCAGGAGCAGGTGGGGGTGCGGGAGTTGGTGCACCGCGACCGTGGTGCGCGTGGGGCCCGACTCGTCGAAGAGCTCCGCGTAGACCTCGTTGTAGCCACCGAAGTCGTTCATCGAGACGAGATAGGTCGTCACCTGCACCAGGTCGTGCAGGTCGCCGCCGAACTCGGCGAGGATCTTCCGGATCGTCTCGATGACGGCGCGCGTCTGGACGCGGATGTCGAGCGATGTCGTGCCGAACCCGTCGGCGTCGGCGCCCTCGATGGTGTTGTCCGGGCGGCGTGAGCTGGTGCCCGAGATGTAGACGAAGTCTCCGGCCTTCTTGACATGGGGGAAGCGGCCGCGCGGGACGGCGAGCGTCTCCACCACACGTGCTGAACTCACTTGGTACCTCGCACAGTTACTCGTCCGAGTCCGGCCACGTCGCACTGCGTGACCCCCTCGGTGAAGGGGACGGCCGCGGTCGCCGCGCCCGCCAGGACGACGTCCCCGGCACGCAGGGGGATGCGGTGGCGACGGCACATGTCGACGAGCGCGTGCAGGGCCTGGGTAGGGGCGCCGAGGATCGCCGCGGTGGAACCGGTCGCGGTGGTCTCCGGGGTTTCGAGGCGCACCTCCAGGTCGTCGACGTCCTGGAGGGGCTGCCAGGCGCCGATGACGTAGGCCGCCGCGGAGGTGTTGTCGGCGATGACGTCCTCGTAGGTGAACCGGAAGTCGCGGTAGCGGGAGTCGATGATCTCCATGGCGGGCGCGACGGCGTCGACCGCGGACTCGATGGCGGCGCTGGGACCGTCGAGGTCGACGTCGGCGGCGAGACGGAAGGCGACTTCCGGCTCGACCTTCGGGTGGATGAAGGTGGACAGGCCCACCGAGTCACCGTCGGTATACCCCATCACGTCCGTGAGGCGTCCGACGATCACGTCGGACACCCCCATCTGGATCATCTTGGCGCGGCTGGTGAAGCCGAGCTTCACGCCGACGAACGACTCTCCGCGCTCCAACCGGCGGGCCAGCAGCCGCTGTTGGACCGCGTAGGCGTCCGCCACGGACAACTCGACGTCGTCGGCGAGGCTGGGGGTGTCGGCGCGCTTCACGGCCGCCTCGTCGAGGCGCTGCGCGAGGGCGTCGAGGGTGGTCTCCGGCAGGCTCATCGGAGCTCCTTACTGGCAGGGGTGGCGGCGTACGGGGACGGGGTCGCGGTCACAGCTGCACGCACACGTTCGTGGGCTCGGTGTAGAAGTGCAGGGAGTGCTCGCCGCCCTCCCGGCCGATGCCGGAGAGGCCGGCCCCGCCGAAGGGCGAGCGCAGTTCGCGGGTGAACCAGGTGTTGACCCAGGAGATGCCGGTCCGCATGCGCTGCGCGACGTCGTGACCGCGCCGCAGGTCGTTGGTCCACACGGCGGCGGCGAGTCCGTAGTCGGTGTCGTTGGCGAGCGTGACGGCCTCTTCGGTGGTGTCGAAGGGGATGAGCGCCGCCACGGGGCCGAAGATCTCCTCGCGGACGGCCCGGTCCTTGTTCGTCAGGCCGGTCCACAGGGTCGGTTCGATCCACGAGCCGCCGGACAGCTCACCCATCGCCGGGACGCCTCCGCCGGTCAGCACCGTCGCGCCGGCCTGCTCCGCGGACGCCATGTAGTCGAAGACCTTGGAGCGGTGGTTCTGCGAGATCAGCGGTCCGGTGGTGGTGGTCTCGGACCAGGGGTCGGCCATCCGCAGTCCCTGGGCGCGGCGGACCAGGCCGTCGGCGATCTCGTCGAAGACCCGCCGCTGGACGTACACCCGTTCCGTGCACAGGCAGACCTGGCCCGTGTTGGTGAACACCGATCGGGCCAGCCCGTCGACGGCCTCGTCGACATCGACGTCGTCGAAGACGATCGCCGCGTTCTTGCCTCCGAGTTCGAAGGACACCGGGCGGACCCGCGGCGCCACGGCCCGCATGACGGAGGCCCCGGTCGCGGACGAGCCGGTGAAGGTGACACCGTCGATGCCCTCGTGCTCGGTCAGGAACTGCCCCGCCGAACCACCACCGAAGCCGTGCACGACGTTGTAGACACCGCGCGGGGCTCCGGCCTCCCGCATCACCTCGGCGAGCAGGGTCGCGGTGCCGGGCGTCTCCTCGCTGGGCTTGACGACGACCGCGTTCCCGCAGGCGAGCGCGGGCGCGACCTTCCATGTGAGGAGCAGCAGCGGGAGGTTCCAGGGCACGATGACCGCCACCACGCCGAGCGGCTTGCGCACGGTGTAGTTCAACGCCCGTCGGCCACCGGTCAGTTCACTGAGGTACGACTCTTCGCCTGCTGCGGCCACGATGTCCGCGAAGGCCCGGAAGTTCTGCACGGCGCGGGCGACGTCGAGGGTGCGTGCCTGGGTGACGGGCTTACCGGTGTCGCGTACCTCGGCCGTGACGAAGTCCTCGAAGCGGCACTCGATGCCGTCCGCGACCCGGCGCAGAAGGGCCACCCGCTCCTGGACCGCGGTGTCGGCCCATCCCTGGTCGAGGGCGCGCCGCGCCGCGTTGACGGCACGGTCCACCAGGGGGCCGTCGGCCTCGTGAACCTGCGCGAACACCTTCCCGGTCGCGGGGTCGACGGCGTCAAAGAAGCGTCCGGGGTCGGGCTCGACGAATTCCCCGTCGACGAAGTTACTGATCCAGGCGGCCGAGGTGTCGCCTGGCCCATTGAAGGCCGGTTCATGCGCAGGCAAGGTGAATCCCTTTCGTTTCCGAGAATGGGACGGCGTCCCGCGGGACCGCCCATGTATTGCTCACCCTGTCGCTGCCGGGAGGTTTCGGAGCCGCGCGGCAACCAGATGAAACGGCGAAGGTCTTCTTTGAACAGCACCTTCACCACGGGGTGAAGGCCAGTATGTGCGGAGATTTCCGCGTCAATCCAGCCCGGAGTTCCGGCCACTGGAACTGGAGGCCTTGATTTCCCGCTGACGGCTTTCCGAACTCCGCAGCACCTTCGCAATTCCGGTGGCGGCGACACAGATTGCTCTGCTGTGCCGCTCGGGACGGAATCCTGGAAGGGGCCCGGTGACACTGACTGCGGCAATCGGAGTATTGCTGTGATCGAGCACGGGAGCGGCTACGCAGGCGATGCCCTGGGCCGATTCCTCGTACTCGTAGGCGACACCGGCGGCGGCAACCGTCGCCAGCTGCTGCCGCAGCACGTGGGCCGAGACGATGGTGCGGCCGGTCCTCGGCTTCAGGCCTTGTCGCAGGACACGGCCCAGGAGTTCGTCGGGCGCGTGGGCCAGCAGCGCCTTTCCGACCGCGGTGCAGTGCAGGGGCATGCGGCCGCCCACGCGGGAGGGCGTGACGGCCTGGCGATGACCGCCGATCTTGGCGATGTACACCACTTCCGTGCGGTCGATGATGCCGAGGTGCACGGTCTGGTGGGTGCGTTCGTACACGTCCTCCATGAACGGCGTGGCCACTTCGAGTAGATTCCGCTCGTTGAAAGCCCTCATGCCGAGCTGGAATAGATCACGGCCGAGCCGATATCCGCGTTCCGGCGTCCGTTCGACCAGATTCACCGCGACGAGATCGGCGAGAGTTCTGTGCAGCGTCGCCCGGGGAAATCCGGTGCGCTCCATCAGTTCGCTGAAGGAGACCGCCTGGTCCTCGGCGGTGAAGCTGAAGAGGACCAGGACTGCTTTGTCCAGGACTTTGGTGCGGTCGTAGGTGTCGTTGTGCATGGTGTATCGCCTCACCGCGATAGTGCTCACTCATCAGTGCCACGGATTCGGGGTGCGCGATTGAGAACCTCTACCTCGACCGGTACTCCGGCGACGGACCGGCCGTCATTATCCGAGGCCGTTCAACGTCATTCTTCGAGGCCGTTCATGATGCGCAGGCACTTACGGAACAGCGGCCGGTACTCCTCGGGAAGCGGCTCGACGATCCGGTCCTCGACGTGCTGGTCGTCCCTCATGACCGTACGCAGGAGATCGGAACCGTCCTCAGTGATGTGGACGGCCGATGCCCGCTTGTCCGTCGGGGCCGGTGTCTTCTCCAGTAAGCCCTGCTGAACAAGGCGGCCCAGCATCTCGGCCGTCGAGTTGCGATCGAGCGCGATCTGTTTGGCCAGCTCGTTGACGGTCGCCCCGGGCCGCTGGCGAGCGGCGAGGAGCAGCGCCTTCTGTCGGGGGGTGAGCTCATGGCCGGCCATCTCCTGCTTGAAGATCGCCTCCGCGCGGAAGTGCGCCCGGCGCAGCAGGTGGGAGATGTTCTGCGTGAGATCGAACTCGTCGAGGAGCCGATCGCCGGCCTGTTCGTCCGATCCGGAAGTGTCGTTGGAGTTCATCGTTCCCAGCTTGCCGTGTGCGCCGGATGCATGGTGGCGGATCCGGGACGGGGGCACCCAGGTTCCGCCCCGGCTGAGGACCGAAACATATAGGCAGCATACGTCGTACATTCCAAGCGTCAAGACCCCGATGTGAAGCAAAACCACAGCTGAACGGCGTGATACGAGGACGTTGACAGAGGCAACATGAGACGTATGCTGCCTACCGTTCCTCGGCGTGGGCCTGCTGCGCAGCTCTGTCCTTCTCTTCGGCCGCCCCGCTCCCGGCCCATGGCCGCAACTCGGGGACCTGAATCGCGTGATCCATCCACCCCACGTCGACCTGCACGAGTCGACCTGCACGAGGAGAAGTCCATGCACCGCAGCGCGGTCGAGTACGCCAACCCCACCGAGCAGGACATCGTGGAGTGGCTGCCTCCCACACCAGCGGATCGCCGCATCCGTTACGGCGACGACCCGCTGCAGTTCGGCGACCTGCGGCTGCCCGACCGGACCGCCCCGGGCGGCCACCCGGTGGTCGTCTTCGTCCACGGAGGAGGCTGGTCCGCCAACTGGAACATGAGCTACGGCGATCCGCTGGCGGCCACGCTCACCGAGGCCGGAGTGGCGACCTGGAACCTGGAGTTCCGGCGCGTGGGCCACGAGGGCGGCGGCTGGCCGGGAACGTTCCTCGACGTCGGCGCGGGCCTCGACCACCTCCGTGCGCTGGCCGGCCCTCACCAACTGGACCTCGATCGCGTCGTGGTGGTCGGCCACTCCTCCGGCGGGCATCTGGGCGTGTGGGCCGCCGGCCGGCACCGGGTCCCCGAGGACAGCCCCCTGTACGTACCCGATCCGCTGCCGGTGTGCGGAGCGGTCTCGCTCGCCGGTGCCCTCGACCTCTCCTACCGGCTCGAAGAACCCACGATCCGCACGCTGTTGGGTGCGGACACCGACGGCGTCGAGGAGGCCGAGACACGCCTCGGGGCGGCTTCCCCGACGCAGATGCTCCCGCTCGGCGTCCCGCTCAAGGTCATCGTCGGCAACGCGGACAGCAGGCGCCATCTGATCTCGGACGCCCGTCGCTTCACCGAGCGTGCGACAGGGCTCGGTGACACGGTCGACCTCTCCCCTCTCGAAGGGGCGAACCACTTCGATGTCGTCGACCCAGGCGGGCCCGCCTGGCCGGTTGCGGCCGCAGCCGCCTTCGAACTGCTCCGGCACGAGGCCACGCCGGGAACGCTGGACCCCGAACACGGCGGCGTCCGCCCCTCGTAGGGCCCCGGCCAGACTCGCGTCCGCCCCTCGTACGGTCCCGGACGCCAGCAGAACCGCACCACTCCCCAGCCTCTCCAGCTCAAGGAGACATCGATGTGTGAGTTTCTCGCCCGAACCCGGCCCGGAAGCGTCCCGCGGCGCAACGTCCTCACCGGCCTGGCCGGCGGCGCCGCAATGACCGCGGCGGGGGTGATGTACCCGACCGAGGCCGGCGCGGCGCAAATCCCGTACACAGCAAGGGAATTCGGCCCCGTGCCCCACGACGGCCGACGCACCCGGCTGGTCCTGCTGGGAACCTCCGGCGGACCGCCGTACTGGCCGGGCGGCACCAGGGAGGGCATCGCCTCGGCGCTCGTGGTGGGTGACCGGTACTACCTGATCGACGCGGGCCACGGAGTCGTTCGGCAGCTGCGAAAGGCCCGCCTCGGCCCCAACTTCGACACCGTCTTCGACGGTCCGCTCGACGTCCTGGCCGGGGTCTTCCTGACACACCTGCACTCCGACCACACCGTGGATCTGCCGAACATCCTGACCGAAGGCCTCTACAACGGCCTCCAGCACGCCGACCGCTTCCCGATCTGGGGCCCCGGCAACCGGGGGCAGCTGCCCCCGGTGTTCGGCCATCGCGAAGCACCGGAACCCGTGGGCGGAGAAACCCCCACCCCGGGCACCCGGCAGATGGTAGACCTCCTCGTACGCGCCTACGCGACCGACATCAACGACCGCATGTTCGACAACGCGAAACCGCATCCGCGACAGCTGTGGGAGGCCAGGGACGTCCCGGTCCCGCCGCAGTACACGGCCGACCCCAACGGCGCCCCCTGTCCCGCGATGGAACCCTTCACCTTCTACGAGGACGATCGCGTGCGGGTGTCCGCGACGCTGGTGAACCACGCGCCGGTGTTCCCCGCGCTCGCCTACCGGTTCGACACCGACGACGGCTCGGTGGTGTTCTCCGGAGACACCGGGAAGAACCCCAACCTGGTCGCGCTCGCACGCGACGCCGACGTGCTCGTCCATGAAGTCATCGACAAGACATGGGTCGCCTCGCTCTACCCCGCACCACGGGACCCCGACGAGGAATCCATGTACAACCACCTCCTCAAGGCGCACACCCTGGTGGAGGACGTCGGCAAGGTCGCCCAGGAGGCCAACGCGAAAACCTTGGTGCTCTCCCACATCGTCCCCGGCAACGGCAAGGACGCGCAGTTCCAGCGCGCCGCCGACGGGTTCGACGGGCGCCTGGTCATCGGCCATGACCTCGATGTGATCGGGGTCGGTCCGCGCCATCCGTCGACGTAGTTCCGGATCGCCCGTGAAGGAACCGTCGGCGGCGAGAAGCACGATCCGACACCGGCCACGAGCGCCTGCCCGGCGCCGCGGTCGCCGCTGCCACCCGTCATTCCGAAAGAGAGCTCATGCCCACGACCGATTCCGTCAGCGCCCCGGCGACCGAGCTGCTCCGGCGCCTCGCGGAGGCAGGGGTCCCGGCGGACGCGTCGTCGCGGCGGCGTGCCGAGTACGCGTACGACGCCTCCAACTACCGCGTCGAACCGCTCGCCGTCGCCTTCCCGCGCACCGTCGAGGACGTCGTGGCCGCTGTCGCGGCGTGCCGGGCGATCGGCACCGCCGTCATCGCCCGAGGCGGCGGAACGTCCATGGCAGGCAACGCGGTTGGCCCCGGACTTGTCCTGGACCTCTCCCGGCACATGGACCGCGTCCTCGGCATCGACGAGGAGGCCGGGACGGTCGACGTCGAGCCCGGTGTCGTCCTCGCGACGCTGTCCCGCGAGGTGGAACGCGTCACCGGTGGTCGCCGTACGTTCGCGCCCGACCCCTCGTCCAAGAATCGCGCCACCGTCGGTGGAGCGATCGGCAACGACGCGTGCGGCAACCACTCCGTCCGCTACGGCCGCACCTCCGACCACGTGACGGAGATCGACCTCGTCACCGCCGACGGCGCACGGCTCACGGCAACCGAGACCGGGCTGTCGGCCACCCGTCCCACCGACGCCTTCTCCGCCGCCCGGGCGAAGTCCCTCACGGAGTCACTGGCCCGGCTCGCGCAGGAGAATCTGAGCGTCTTCCGCCTCGAACTCGGCCGCATCCCCCGGCAGGTGTCCGGCTATCACCTCGAGAACCTCCTGCCGGAGAAGAAGTTCAACATCGCCCGCGCGGTGGTCGGTTCCGAGGGCACGTGGGCCATCGTCGTCGGCGCCCGCATGAAACTCGTACCGAAGCCGGCGAGCGCACTGCTCGTGTGCCTCGGATACGAGGACGTCGTCGACGCCGCCCGCGACATCCCCACGATCCTCGGGTTCTCGCCGGCCGCCGTCGAGGGCACCGACGAGGCCATCGTGGCCACGATGCGGCATCGTCGAGGGGCGGATGCCGTCCTGGGGCTGCCCGAGGGCCGCGCATGGCTCTTTGTGGACCTCGACGGCGACGACCCGGCGTCCGTCGCCGCCCAGGCGGACCGGCTTCTCGCACGGCTCGCGCGGAACGGGCGGCTCGTCCAGGGCCGAGCGGCCGCGGACCCGGCGGAACGGGCTTCCCTCTGGCGTGTCCGGGAGGACGGGGCAGGACTGTCCTCACGTCTGGCGTCCGGGGGTGAGTCGTGGCCCGGCTGGGAGGACTCGGCCGTCGCACCCGAGCGGCTCGCCGACTACCTCGCCGACCTCCGCGAACTCCTCGCCGCACACCAACTCACCGGGGTCATGTACGGACACTTCGGCGCGGGCTGCATGCACATCCGCATCACCTACGACCTGCGCAGCGAGGAGGGCCGCGGCGTCTTCCGCCGGTTCACTCGGCAAGCGGCGGAACTCGTGGTCCGGCACGGCGGATCGCTGTCCGGCGAGCACGGCGACGGCCGGGCCCGATCCGAGCTGCTGCCCCTCATGTACTCGCCGGCGGTGATGGCCGCGTTCGCCGAGTGCCGACGACTGTGGGACCCCGACGGCATCCTGAACCCCGGCTCCATGACGGATCCCGACCCGATGGACGCCCACCTCGCCCTCGCGGGAGTGCCGGAGCGCGAATGGCGCACGAGCTTCGACCTGAGCCCGGCGGCATCCGCCGGGACGGACCCTTGGGTGCACGCCACTCAGGGCTGCATCGGCGTGGGCCGGTGCCGCGCGGACAGCGGCGGCGTGATGTGCCCGAGCTACCGCGCCACACGCGACGAGAAGGACTCGACGCGAGGCCGCGCCCGCGTCCTTCAGGACATGGTCCGTGGCGCCCGCACGGTCGAGGAGGGCTGGCGGTCCGAAGAGGTCCGCGAGGCACTGGACCTGTGCCTCGCGTGCAAGGCCTGCTCGACCGACTGCCCGGCCGGTGTGGACATGGCCACGTACAAGGCGGAGTTCTTCGACCACTACTACCGTGGCCGTCGGCGGCCCCTCGCACACTTCTCGCTCGGCTGGCTCCCTCGATGGCTCAAGCTGACGGGGCGCCTCTCCAGGCTCGTCAACGCGGTTCTCGCCACCCCGTTGGCCAAGGTCGCCGCGGCGGCGGGCGGGCTCACCACGCGGCGCGCGCTTCCGCGGTTCGCCGGCGCGGACGAGTGGCGGCGCGAGATCTCCGACGCCGGTATCCATCCTCCTGACGGGGCCGCCGACCAGGACTCAGTGGTCCTGTTCGTGGACACCTTCACCCGCGGCTTCCGACCCGAGGTCGCCGGTGCGTCGGCTCGCGTACTCACGGATTCCGGCAACGCCGTCGAGTGTTCCGCGGATGCCTGCTGCGGTCTGACGTGGATCTCGACGGGCCAGCTCGGTACCGCGAAGCGGCTGCTCTCCAAGACCGCGGAAGCACTCGACGACGGCACCGACCGGCCGATCGTCGTCATCGAGCCGAGCTGTGCGGCCGCGCTGCGCAAGGACCTGCCCGAACTGGTCCACACGGAGCAGGCCAAGCGCGTGGCGGCCCGCGTGCGCAGCTTCGCCGCGTACCTCGCCAACCGTGTGGAAGCAGGGTGGAAGCCGTCCCCGGCAAGGCCGTTGCCGGATCAGGTCGTGCTCCAAGCACACTGCCACGAGTACTCGGTCTTCGGCGCCGCCGCCCAACGCACGGTGCTCGCAGCGGCCGGCGTACGCGACGTCGTCGACGCCGATGGCTGCTGCGGCGTGGCGGGCAACTTCGGCTTCGAGGCGCAGCACTACGACGTGAGCATGCAGGTCGCGGAGAACGCGCTCGCCCCCGCGCTGCGCGCCACCGACCGCCACGCCGCCGTACTCACCGACGGTTTCTCCTGCGCCCGGCAAGTGAACCAGCTCGATCCCTCGCGGCCCGGCCTGCACCTGGCCCAGCTCCTCGATCAGCGCGCCCAGGGCACCCACCGCTCACGACCGGCACAACCATGACGGCGAACCGGCCCGCAGGGCACGTTGCCCATGAGTCCCGACCGACGGCGCGTATCGAGTCGCGATCAATCCGTGGGAGTCGATCCCGGTCTCATCGCGCTGCCGTCCGCCCACCAGCCTCCCGGTCGCGAGCTGCGAAGATGTCACCATGCTGCAAGCATGTCTCAACGGCGCTCGAAGCCGCGCCGAGTGTTCCCATCTCCCGGTGACCCCGGACGAATTGGCGACAGCGGCCCGCGAGGCTGTCGCCGCCGGCGCCGAGGACATCCATCTGCACCCCAAGGACCGTGACGGCCGGGACACGCTGGACGCCGCCGCCGTCGCCGCCACGGTCGACTCGGTCCGGGCCGCGGTCCCGGGCGTCCCCGTCGGGGTCACCACCGGCGCGTGGGCCACGGCGGATCCTCGGGCCCGCGCCGCGCAGGTCCGGGCCTGGACCGTGCTGCCCGACCACGCGTCCGTCAACTGGCATGAGGACGGTGCCACTGATGTGGCCGCGGCCCTGCTGGAGCGGGGGGTCGGTATCGAGGCCGGCATCTACTCCGGTACTGGCACGGCACAGCCGTTCCTGGACTGGCCCCAATCCCACCGCGTCCTGCGCATCCTGGCCGAGATCACCGAGACCACCCCGCAGCGTGCGGCCCACGCCGCTGCCGGCCTGCTGGGCGAACTCGAACCAGCCGCTGCGCGGATCCTCTTACAAGTCACCCGCCAGGCGTATGCCTTCTCTGGGACACCGAGCTCCGTACCCCGCCGTTCACGGATGGTTGCGGCAATCTGCCGACACTCATGTGCCGTTCGGACACCCCCTCTTTCTACTCCCGGCGCCGGTGCAGCCACCACTCCGCGACCGCGGCCTCCACTCCGTCCTTGTCCTCGTCCGCCATGCCCCCGCATTCCGGAGGCGGCACGCCAGACGGCGGGCGGCATCTTCACGTCCTCACAGCGCGGTCGACCGTCATGTTCGGCTGCGGGACTGGGGAGTTCAGGGGATCGGGGGCGTGAAGGTGCCAGTCGGTGCGTCCCTGGAACGCGTCACCGGCGCGCAGCACGAGTTGTTCGTCGAACCAGCGTCCCGCGATCTGCAGCCCCAGGGGCATGCCGTCGTCCGTGAAGCCGAAGGGGACGCTCATCACCGGGTTTCCGGTGGTGTCCCAGTAGCCCGTGTACACGGGTCCGATGCCGCCGGGCTGGAAGAATCCGTCCTTGACGCGTTCCAGGGAGGCGGCGCCGCCGCCGACGGTGGGGGTGAGGATGAGGTCGACGTTCTCGAAGGTCCGCTGGATCGCCTTCTGGCCGACGCGGCGGGCCCGTTGGGCCTGGAGGTAGTCGGCGGAGCTGTAGTAGAGGGCGGCGCCGACGGTCTGCCGTGTGGCGGCTCCGTAGCCGAGCCATCGGGTACGCAGGTCCGGCAGGTGGTAGCTGAAGGCCTCGGAGAACATGATGACTTCGTCGGCCGTGGTCATCTCGGCGTAGTGGGGCAGTTCGATCTCGACGACCTGGGCGCCGAGCGCCGTCGATCATGAAGAAAATGTCGATGCGCTCCGTGGCATCCCGCACCACATCTTTCGAACTGCGGTGGCAGGCAAGCAACTTCCCGTCGATGCTGAGCATATGGAGGTGCCTCTCCCCCACCGCCCGCAGCTCCCCTGCGAAGTCACCGCCCATCGCGCGGAAGGACATTCCGGCGTGTTCGCGCTCCATCACTTCCGTCCACTGACGAAGGTCCGCCGACTTGTTGCGCCGTATCGCGTCCCCCTGACAGGGAACGCGTTCACTCGTCACAGACACCGGACTCCTTCCAGCAGGAACAGCCAGCAAGGAACGCAGGGACGTCCTGTTTTGTACGAGTAACGGAAGACGGCGCACAAGGTGGCCGGCCGCCCCGGCCGGCATTCCCATTCCGCGGGAATCCGCTCCCCCGCCCCGAAATCCGTTTCGTAGCGTGCGCCGCATGAGCGATTCCGAACAGGCATGCCGGACTGCCGACACGGTGGTCGTCGGCCTCGTACAGACGGCGGCGGGCTCCTTCGAGCGAGGACGGGTCTTCATCAAGGACGGCCGGATCGGCGCCGTCGTTCCCGACGATGCGACGCCGGGCGGTGCGGTCGTCCCGGACCGTGCGTCCGTGATCGATGTCGGTGAGTCCTTCGTCCTGCCCGGCGCGGTCGACGCCCATGTGCACTCCTACTCCCACTCCGGGGAAGGGTTGCTGGCCGCCACCTCCGCGGCGGCGGCCGGGGGTGTGACCACGATCGTCGAGATGCCGTTCGACGGTACGGGTCCGGTGAACCGCCGGGAGCGGCTCGAGGCGAAGCAGGAGAAGCTCGCCGACGAGGCCGTCATCGACGTGGCCCTGCTCGGGACGCTGGAGCCCGGTGGCGGTTGGCGGCGGGCGGGCGAGCTGGTCGAGGGCGGCGTGGTGGGCTTCAAGGTGTCGCTCTTCGACACCGACCCGTTCCGTTTTCCCCGGATCGACGACGCCGAGCTGCTCGATGTGGCGTCGGCGGTGGGCGAGGCCGGGTCGACGCTGTGCACGCACGCCGAGAACAACGAGATCATCAAGGCGCTGCTGGCCGACGAGTCGAATCGGGCCTCCACCGATCCGCGGGTGCACGGGCGTACCCGCCCGCCGGTCTCGGAGTCGCTCGGGGTGCTCACCGCGATGGAGATCGCCGCCGACCGCGGCAACGCGCTGCACCTGTGCCACCTCTCCACCGGGCGCTCCTCCGACCTGGTGGCCTGGTACCAGGGCCAGGGAGTCGACGTCACCTTCGAGACCTGCCCGCACTACCTGCTCCTCACGGAGGAGGACATGGTGCGCCAGCGCGGCCGACTGAAGATCAACCCGCCGCTGCGCGGCTCCGACGACCGCGAGGCCATGTGGCAGTCGGTGATCGCCGGCACGGCCTCGGTCATCTCCTCCGACCACGCTCCCTGGCCGGCCGCCCTCAAGGACCACGAGCGGATCCTCGACAACAGCTCCGGAACGCCGGGCACCGAGACGCTGGTCTCCACCACCCTCGGGGCCTGCCTGCGCCGCTACGGGGCGGGCAAGGAGTTCTCCCGCACCGTGGCGGCGCTCACCGAGAACCCGGCGGACCGCTATGGGATGGGCGGCCGCAAGGGGCGCCTCGCACCTGGTTACGATGCGGACGTCATGGTCCTCACTCCGTCTCCCGACTGGCGCATCGAGACGCCGTCGCTGCACTCCAACGCGGGGTGGAGCCCGTACGACGGGCATGTACCGGGGGCCCGGGTCACCCTGACACTCAGCCGCGGCGACGTCGTCTGGGACGCGGGCAAGGGACTGGTCGGCGCGGCCGGTCGAGGCGCCCAGGTACGCCGGGACTGAGTGCGTTGGCCACAGACCGGGGTGCCGGGCGGATGCCGGGCGGGCTCAGCTCGCTCGACCGGGGGCTGCGGATGCTGACCTTCGTACAGGACCGGGGTCAGGTCGACGCCGCGGAGATCTCCGCGGGACTCGATATGCCGCTGTCGACCGTCTACCGGTACGTCCAACGCCTCAAGCACTCCGGGTTCCTGGTCCAGGTCGGCGACCGGCTGCTGCCGGGCGAACGGCTCACCGACCGGGCCTCGGACCACCCCGATCACCTGGTGGACGTCGCCCGGCCCTTTCTCCTCCGGCTCCGCGAGGCGACCGGACTGACCAGCGCGCTGTCGGTACGGGTGCACTCGGCGGCGCTGTGCCTGGACTCTCGGCGCAGCGGCCCCGGCAGCGTGGCCTTCCACCCCGGCGAGGTGCACACGCTGTATTCGGGAGCGAGCGCCACTCCGCTGCTTGCGCTGGCCCCGGCGGCCGTGCGCCGGCAGGTACTCGAAGGCCGGCTGCACCGGTACACCGCGACGACCCCCGACGTCTCCGGGCTGCGGCACGAACTGGGGCTGATCCGGCGTCAGGGATACCACGTCACCCGCGGCTGGCTCACTCCCGGCATGTCGGCGGTCGGGGTACCGGTGGTGGTCGGCGGTCGGTGCCTGTGCGCCCTGTCGGTGGTCGCCGCGGAGAACCGCCTCGCCGATCCCGCGGTCGCGTTGAAGGCGCTGCGCAGCGCTGCGGTAGAACTGGCGGCCCGGGTGCCGCGTGATCTCCCCGCCGCCTGGATCCCGCCCGGCCCCGTGCCCGAAGGCGACGCTCGCCGAGCACCGCACGCCGAGTAGCCACGCACATCGCCCGCGCCACCGTCGCCCGTGCGGAGCGCCGACCTGCGGGAAACACCGGGCAGGTCTCCGTCTCCGCCCGAACCCCGCACGCCACGCCCCCTTTTCGTCCCTCATCCCGCACACCCATGGCCCACCCCCGTACCGGAGAACCGAGGACCACCATGACCGTCCGCATCGACCTGGACCGTCTCGCGCCGGAGCCGGAGCGCCTGAGCAGGCGACTCGACGAGCTCGCTGCCTTTCACGACCCCGACCACGCAGGCTGGAGCCGGGAGGTCTTCTCCGACCCCTATCGCGCCTCCCGGGAGTGGGTGCGCGCCCAGATGATCGAGGCCGGCCTCGAAACGACGGTCGACCCGGCGGGGAACATCATCGGCCGGCTCCCGGGCAAGGACACCTCCGCCCCGGCGCTGGTGACCGGTTCACACACGGACACCGTGCGGCAGGGCGGCCGCTTCGACGGCATCGTCGGAGTCATCGGCGGGATCGAGGTCGCCCAGCGCCTGCGAGAGACCGGCACCCGTCTCGAACGGGACCTGCTCGTCGTCGACTTCCTCGGAGAGGAGGCCAACGAGTTCGGCATCTCCTGCCTCGGCTCCCGCTCCATCGCCGGCATCCTCGCCCCGGAACACCTGGAGCGCACCGACGGAACCGGCCTCCGGCTCGGCGACGCCATGGAGGGCTTCGGACTCTCCCCGGGTGCCGCACTCGGCTCCGGCTGGCGGGCCCGGGACGTCCACGGATACGTCGAACTCCATGTGGAGCAGGGGCCGTTGCTGGAGCGCAGTGGGCACGGCATCGGCGTGGTCACCGCGATCGCCGGGATCGACCGCCTCCTTGTGCACTTCGCCGGGCAGACCGGGCACGCGGGCACCACGCCGATGCCAGACAGGCACGACGCCCTGGTGTCGGCGGCGGCCGCGGTCCTCACCGTCGAGCGGGTCGGCTGTGGCGCGCCGGTGCACGGCGTCGCCACTCTCGGCAGCATCGACTCCGCACCCCGCTCGATGGGGGTGATCACCGACGAGGCCAGGCTGTGGGCGGAGATCCGCAGTGTGGACGGGAACTGGCTGCGCGGCGCGCAGAAGCAGATCGTCGACGAGATCGCGGCGGAGGCCGGGCAGCGCGGTGTGGGCGTGGACTTCGAGTGGCTGACCGACCAGGACCCGGTACCCACCGACGCATTGGTGCAGGACATGATCGCCGGCGCGGCCGACGGGCTCGGCCTCGACTGGAAGGCGGTGCCCTCCGGTGCCGGCCACGACGCTGCCCACCTGGCTCGACTGGGCCCGATGGGCATGGTGTTCATCCCCTCCGTCGGCGGCCGAAGCCACTGCCCCGAGGAGCTGACCGAGGTGGCGGACATCGCACGCGGCGCGCATGTCCTCGCGGCCACCCTCGTCGACCTCGACCACCGCGACAAGCCGGTCTCGATCCAGTAGCCGCCATCCCCCACACCACCACGCTCGAAGAAGGAGGCCCACGATGGTGACAACGGGTCGAACGACCGGGGCCGATGCGCCCCCGGTGCAGCACGAGGGCGTCCCGCACACGATCGCCCGGAGATCGGTGGCCGCGGCCGCCTTCGGCAACGCGATGGAGTGGTACGACTTCTCCGTCTACGCCTTCTTCGCCGGCTACATCGCCCACAACTTCTTCCGCAGCGGCAACGCGACCTCCGCGCTGATGAGCACCTTCGTGGTCTTCGGCGCCGGGTTCGTGGCCCGGCCCCTCGGGGCGCTGGTCGGCGGTGTCTACGCGGACCGGATCGGCCGGAAGGCCGCCCTGATGATGTCCATCGGGGCGATGGGCATCGGCACGCTCGTCATCGCGGTGGCGCCGCCGGTCGCGACGATCGGCGTAGGGGCCCCGATCCTGCTGCTGATCGGACGGCTCTTCCAGGGCTTCTCCACCGGCAGCGAGATCGGTGGAGCCGCGTCGTTCCTGATCGAGAGCGCGCCCGCGGACCGCCGTTCGCTGTACGCGTCGTGGCTGCAGGCGTCGATGGGCATCTCCAACCTGCTCTCCGCTCTGGTGGGTTTCATCATCACCTCGGTCTTCCCGGAGTCGGCGCTGCAGGACTGGGCCTGGCGGATCCCCTTCGTGCTCGGCCTGCTGATCATTCCGGTCGGTGTGTACATCCGCCGGCAGCTGCCGGAGACCGAGGCGTTCACCGAGCAGGACTCGGCGGCCGGTGACGATGGCGATCAACCCGGGCCGCTGCGCATTCTCCTGACCGAGCACAGGGACGCGCTGGGCACCGCTCTCCTCGTCTCCATGCTGTGGACCATCAGCGTCTACGCCTTCCTCATCTACCTCCCGACGTACTACAAGCTGCCGGAGGCCGGTCTCGGCTTCACCGACCAACAGACGTTCCTCGCCTCACTCGTCGGCAACGTCGTCGTCCTCGTCGGCTGCCTGGCGGCCGGCCGCTTGGCCGACCGGGTGGGAACCCGACCGCTGCTGGTGGGCAGTGCGGTCTCGATGATCATCCTGCCCACACCGTGCCTGATGTGGCTGCACGCGCAGCCGTACCTGCCGGTGCTGTTGGCCGTCCACATGGTGCTCTGCGCCACCGTGGCGGGGTTCGCCGGCGTGGTCTCGTCCGTACTGCCCCGGGCGTTCCCGGTACGGGTGCGCTCCACCGGCCTGTCCCTCAGCTACAACATCGCCGCGGTCTGCTTCGCCGGCACCACCCCGCTCCTGATGACCTGGGCCACCGCCGACCTGACGGTCTACGCCCCCACGATCTGGGTCATCATCGGCTCCGCCTGCTGCCTGGCCGTCCTCCCCTCGCTCTACCGTCAGGTGCGGAGGGTGGCGGAACAGGAGGGGTAAGGCCGGGAGCAGCGCCGACATGCCTCCTGAACTGCTCAGGTTGGGTTCTGGGCGGGCGCGGCCATGCCGCCGGGCGCCCGCCACACACCCCAGTGCCCTCACGCAGGAACCTGAACCTGAGCTTCCACCCGTGCCCGTAATGCACACTGGCTGAGGAGAAATGAGGTAAATCATGGGGTTCGGGTTTCGTGTCGGTGTGCCTGGGATGAGCGTGCGGGTTTCGACGCGCGGTGTGAGGACCTCGGTCGGGCCGCGGATCGCGCGGGTCAGCGTCGGAAGCGGTGGTTCCCGGATCTCGTCCGGGCTCGGCCCTCTATACGCGTCGAGCTCACTCAGCAACGGCCGACGGCGGTCCAGCACGCGCCGCTCCCCGCGTTCGCGGACCACCGCGCCATCGGCGACCGCGCTGGACCGGGCGCGTCGGCAGGCGGAGCGAGCCCAGCAGGAAGCGGAACGCGACGCGGCGATCGCGCAGTTGCGCGAGCTGCGGCAGCAGACGACCAGCGTGCATCTGCAGTCGTTCCCCGAGGCCCATCCGCCCGTCCTCCCGGAACCGCCTCAGCTGGGTCTTCCGTGGGCGATGGCAGAGGCCCGCACCTTCCACCTCCAAGGTGTCGGCCGGCTGGCCCGCACGCAGCGGGCTGCCGCCCGGCAACAGGCGGAGCAGGACGCGCCCGTCTACCTGTCCGCAGAGATCGCTCGACTGCACGGGATTCAGCGGCAGTTGGAAGCCGAAGCGGTGCAGTGGTGGCGGGCTCTTGTCGCCAACGAGGAGGACACCGTCTGCGAGGCGGTGAACACTGCTTTCTCGGACAACCCGGCCGCTGGCTGCGCCGTCGGCGTGGACAGCACGGTCATGTCGGTCGTCATGCGGCAGCAAGATCTCGATGCGATGCCGACCCAGACTCCGGCGATGACTCCCGCCGGGCGCCCCACCTTGAAGAAGCTCACCAAACGGGACCGTGTCCTGTGGTGGCTGACCGCCATGGGCTCCAACATCGTCGCCACCCTCAAGGAGGGCTTCGCCACAGCGCCGGGCATCACGGCCATCGACCTCGCCGTGCTGACCCGCCTGCCCGACACCCAGCGACTCGGTTTTGTCGCCTACGGTCGCTGGACCCGGCAGGCGGTCGAGTCCACGCCCTGGCGTGAACCGGAGGACGCGCTGCGTTTCCTCGATATCGGTCAGGACGTCTCTTGCGCCGTGGCCACAACCGCGTCGGGCAATCTCTCCAGCACCATCAAGCCCCTGGACACGACCCGCGTCGCCGGACTCCAGGAACTGCTGGACCACGCCCAGGAAGAATCCGACACCGGCGAAAGCCCTCTCGCAGACCTCGACATCACCCTTGGTTCCGTCGACCCGACCAGCGATCAGGTTCCGGCCACCGACCCGTTCCGCATCAGGTCGTTCACCGAGTGGAAACGCGCGGCGTCGTCCGCACCACTGCCGGAACCGGCACCCGAGCCGGCCGCGACCGTACTCGTCCCCGGCCAGACCGTGCCGCTGCCCGAAGATGCCTGGCAGGGGCTGAACATCACGTTCGGTTTCGCCGGCGCGGACGCAGATCTGACCCTGTTCCTGACCGGCGCCGAGGGACGGGTTGCCACGGACGACGACTTCGTCTTCTACCACCAACCCGCCGGGGCCGATGGCGCCGCGCGACTGCTAGGCAAGCAGCAGGACGGACCCCGGACCGTGGAACGGGCCACCCTGCACCTGGCCGCGCTGCCGCCCCGGGTACGGCGCGTCGCCGTGGCCATCAATATGGACGTCGACACCGGACTGACCTGCGGCTCCCTCACGCACACGACCCTGCGCATCGAGGACATCACCGGGATGGCCTGGTCGTTCCAGCCACCCGCCGACCCCGGCATCCGCGCCATGGTCGTCGCCGAGCTGTACCAGCACCCCGTCGATGGTCGCACCACCTGGAAACTACGAGCCGTGGGCCAGGGCTGGGCGAATGGCCTCGACGGTCTCGCCCGTGCCCACGGGGTCGACGTCGAATAGCCACTCCAAGCCCAAGCTCCCCCGGCTTGGCCCCACCTACTTGCGCCAGTGCCCTCCGGCGCAGGTGTAGATCTTGCCCTTGTACGTGCCGATGGCTCCGGTGTTCCCGCAGAAGCCGCCGGGATTGATACCGGCCTGCGGTGCGTCGGCGGAGTCCGAACTGTGCGTGGGGGCAGCCGGAGTCGGGGTGGGCGTCCGCTTCGGCGGGGCCTTCGGTGTGGGGGTGGCGGTCGGCGTCGGCGTGGGTTTGGCGTGGACCGAGACATGCACGGTGCCGCTCGCCGTACGGCCGTCGACCTTCACCCGGTACGTGAAGGTGTCGGCGCCGCTGAAGCCGTGGTCGGGTGTGTAGCGGACCCGGCCGTCCTTGATCGTCGTCGTTCCGTTTCGCGGCTGTGCGACCGACTTCAGAACGGCGTCGGGAGCGGGCCCATCCGCATCGTGGTGGGCTGCCGCGACATCGTCGTTTTCGAGGACGTCGATCGATGTCGCGGTCTGGTAGTCTGTTCCGGCCCAGTCGTCGCTCGGTACCGGCGCCCAGCTGGGCTTCGGCGTCACCTTGGACCTGTGGGTGGCGGCAGGGGTCGGCTTGTCGGCCGTGCGGGTGGGGGCCGGTGTGGACGACTCGGCTGCAACGGGGGCCGCGGCAGGGTCGGCATCGTCGCCCTTCGACGAGTCACCCAACGATCCGATGACGCCCAGCGCCACGATCCCTGCGCCGAGGCCCGCGACGGCCTTGGTCTTCCTGCTCAGACGTCGTTGCGGGCGGTGGCTGTAGGGGCTGCCCGCCGTTTCCGGTGACTGGGTCGATCCCCAGGTCTGCCACTGGCGGTGCTCGGGGTCGCGGGGCACGGCTGTCTCCTGAGCGAAGTGAGGGGCAAGGGCCGGCACAGGTCGGGCGGCGGCCTCCGCAAGGGTGCGGGACACGGGTGCGGCCCGGCCGGAGGCAGAAGTCCCGTCACCGCGTGACCTTGGTCCCGCAGTACCAAGAGACGGGACCAACGGTTCACGCGATCAGGCCGTTTGGAGAAGGACGCCGAGAGGTGGCTCTCACTCCTCACCTCTTGCCTTGAGCCGGGCGAGCACGTCCTGATGCTCAGCAGGACAGCCCGACTGCGGCCGATGATCAACGTCATGGCCGTGACCAACTTCCGGGTGATCGGCTTCGCCTCCGCCAATGTCACGTCCAAGGGCATCCGAGTCCAGGTCGATCTGGCCGACGCAGCCGACGTCAAGAGCTCCACCGCGTAGGGAGCCAGGGACATCACCATCACACTGCGCGATCGGCCCCGACGAAACCGTGCGACGGCAGGATGCCTCCGACACATGGAGCAAGGCCCGGCTCGTGGGCAACCCGCCCAGCCAGAAGGAGCACACCACCCTGGCGCAGCACTGCTCCCCCAGCGAAGCACCGTGGTTCGTCCTCAACTCAGGCCGGGGCTCATGGCCGCCTTCGACGACCGTTGCGCCATTGTCCAGAGGGGCGGCGGACGCCTCGCCACGTTCCCGTACCCCGAGATGACAGTCATCCACTACAACTCCCGCAATCGGGACGGGGAGTTGATGGTCCTGACGCAGACACCATCCCCCATCGGTAACACGCTGCCGCTGCCGAAGCCGCTGCACGACGAAGCGCTGCACGACGAAGCGCTGCCGCTCCTCGACGAGGTACGCCGTTGGGAAGCTGACATCCGGCCTCCCGGCGGCGCGCACCGGTCCGTAGCGGCGCCCTACGCCGAGGTCGCCAAGCCCTCCGGTTCCCCCTCGCGCAGCGCCTGCGCGTTCTCCTCGGAACGGACCGGGGCCGACGGCGCGAGTTCGGCCGCGGCCTCCTCCGGGGACATCGCGCGCAACCGGCGCACGTAGCGCTCGTACCAGAGGAGCGAGGCGCCGAGGAAGACGACGACGCCGCCGACGTTGTAGGCCAGCGTCAGCCACAGCGCCTGGCCCTCGGGGAACGTGGAGGCCACGAAGGCGACCGCGAACACCACGAGGAGGAAGACCGACATACCGAGGCCCACGGCCCTGGAGCCGAACCGGAACTCTCGCACCGCGCCCTCGAAGCGGGCCCGCAGCACCAGGTAGGCGACCAGGATGAGGGCCGGCGGAAGCAGCGCCGTGGCGGCCGTCATATTGGTGACGATCTTCAGCAGGTCGTCGATCGAACTGCCCGCGCCCAGCGTCGGGATGAACAGCAGCGGCACGACGACCGCGAACTGGATCCAGGCACCGACGACGGGCACTCCCTGGTCGTTGAGCGCCACGACACGCTTGCCGAAGATCTTGTCGGGGATCTCGGAGAAGAAGATCTTCACCGGCGCGGAGGTCCAGATCAGCAGGCCGCCCAGGGTGGCGACGAGCATGATGAGGCCGACGCCGCGCACCACCAGGTCGCCCGACAGGCCGAAGTGTCCGGCCGCCGACTGCATGGTCACGAAGATGCCGTTGCTGTACGAGACGCTGCTCTTCTTCACGAAGACGCCCATCAACCACGTACCGGCCGAGTAGAGCAGGCCGATCGCGATGCCGGACACGACGATGGTGCGCACGAAGGCGCGCACGCCGCCCTTGAGGTCGTTCAGGTACACGCCGATCGACTCGGCGCCGCCGACGCCCTGGATGATCCACGCCAGGGTGCCGAGGAACGCCCACGCGGTGATCCCGGAGCCCGGGTCGAGGCGCATCCCGCCGGGCGACATGTCATTGGCCGGAGTGATGCCGCCGAGCAGCGCGCCCACCCCCGCGACGACGAACAGCAGCGCCATGACCATCATCAGGGTGGACCCGAACGAGGTGACGCTGCCGATCCAGCGGGCGCCCTTCGTCGACACGTAGGTGGCGATGAAGAAGATCACCACGGACAGTACGGCGATGAGCCACGGCTGGATGGCCCACTCGTGGCCCAGGATCATGTAGCCCGCGTACACGAGCACGATCGGCAGCAGCGAGATGAAGTAGAAGAGGTTCACGAACCAGTAGCAGAACGCCGTGAAGAACGCCCAGCGACCGCCGAGCGAGGACTTCACCCACTGGTAGACGCCGGACTCCGAGCTGCGGTTGAGACTCACCATCTCGGCGATGACGAGGGTGAAGGGCACGAAGTAGAGGATCGTGGCGATCAGGAAGATCGGGGCGGCGAGCGTCCCGATGGCGACGTAATTGTTGACCACGTTGCGGAAGTTGAAGACCGCCGCGATGACCATGCTGAACAGGATCACCGCACCGATCGACCGGCGATTCGTCATTGAATGCTCCGTTGATGTCGAGGGGTGGGGCAGGTGCGGCTACTTGTTGTGGAAGGTGGCGCCCTCCACGGTCACGTGGGCGACGACCGCTGTCGTCCCGGGTGCGGGCAGGACACGGACCGCCTCGTCGGGTCCGGCCACGAGGACGGCACCGCGCGGGACGGTGTACCGCTTCCCCTCCCCGTACAGGTACTGACGGTCAGTCAGATTGCTGTACTGTGCGGCCACTTCGAGCGTGGCCACGGGCGCCGACTCGATCTCGGCGTCCCCGTCCACGGGGGACAGCACGTACAGGTACCGGCGTCGAGCGACGAAGGTGTCTGTGGCGAGCGCGCTGGTGTGCTCGCGCATCGTCGTGAGCGAGTCACCGACCGAGTACATGATGCCGAGGGGCCGTCCCTCGGCGCGCAGCGCCTGGAGCGTCCGCTCCCACTTGGTGACGCCGCCGAGGACCTCTTCGAGGTGGGCGTGGTCGCGGAAGATCCTCACGAGGCGATCCCTTCGTCGTGGTGGGGCGCGGCCGCGGACACGGAGCGCAGGTCGAGCGCGAAGCGGAACGGCTCGAAGCGGACCCGGTAGGTGTCAAGGACCTCGCTGCCCCACGAGTTGGACCCGAGGCCGAGCACCCGGTGGTTGACGTTGACGGTCACGCGGTCCTCCGGCACGAGGTCGGTGCGGTGCCGCGCCGCGTCGATCGCCGCTGTGGAGTGCGGCCACGCCGAGAACGCGAAGGGGCCCGACTCCGCCGCACGCACGGCGAGGCCGTCGCCGTGCGGGTCGGTGAGGGCCGCCCAGCGCACGTCGCCGCGGTTGGCGCAGTCCTGGGGCACGACGTACGGGGTGAACATGTCGTCGACGGTGCTGTGCCAGCGGCCGAGAGTGGCGGCCGCGCGGGAGTCCGGGTAGTTCTCGCCGGGCCCGAGTCCGTACCAGTCGACGGAACGCAGCTCGCGCGGGACCGCGAAGGACAGGCCGATACGGGGCACGATGTCGTGGTAGTCGCCGACGGGTTCGCCCTCGACGGCGAGGTGTACACCGTCGTCGGCGAGGGTCCATGTCAGCGTGACCCGCATGGCGATGTCGAGGGTGGGCGGCGCGATGCGCGAGGACACCTCCACGACGACCGCGCCGTCCTGCTCCCGCCACGAGACATCACGCGTCGAGGTCTGCATGAGCGAGAGGAACCGGGGCGCCCACAGCTCGTCGTTCTCCTGCTGGTGGTTGTCGACGAGGGGCTTCCAGAATCCGACGCGGGGCGGTTCCTGGAGGAGTTCGCGCCCGCGGCTGCGCCACGACAGGTCGCCGGTGAGCAGGTCGACCATGTACCGGTCGGCGGCCCGGGTGGTGACGACGAGCGAGGTGCCGTCGGCCTCGGCGGCGACGGCCGCGCGGGTCGCGGCCCCCTCGGTCCGGCGCGGACGGTCGGCGACGAGCGTCTGGTACCGGCCCAACTCGCGCAGGGGCTCCGCCCATTCGTGCGCGGCGGTGGACAGGACGCGGGCGGTGACATGTGTCTCGCCGTGCGCCGCGACGTCCGGGTGCACGGCCTCGCTCCATGCCTTGCCGGGCGGTACGGGGCCCGGGGTGAGCGTGCGGGAGCCGACGACGCGGCCGTCGTGCAGCGTTTCGAGGACGACCAGCACGTCGGACAGGTCGGTGAACCAGCGCCCGTTCGTCACGGTGCACAAACCGTCCGCGTAGTCGACGCGCACGGGGCAGATGACGTGCTTGTACTCGACGAGGCCGGGGCTCGGCTCCTGCCACGGGAAGACCAGGCCGTCGATGCAGAAGCTGCCGTTGTGCGGGAAGTCCCCGTGGTCGCCGCCGTAGGCGTGGTACTCGCGTCCTTCATCCGTGGTGGCGACGAGTCCGTGGTCGCACCACTCCCACAGGAAGTGCCCCTGGATGCTGTCCCAGGCCTCGAACACCCGCTGGTACTCAGCGAGCCCGCCGGGTCCGTTGCCCATGGCGTGCCCGTACTCGCAGATGATGCGCGGCTTGGGGTGCGGGTGCTCCCCCATGTCGTTCATCTGTGAGACACGCGAGTACATCGTGGAGATGACATCGACGACCTCGGCGTCCCGGTCCTCCTCGTAGTGCACCGGGCGGGTGGGGTCGAGTTCCTTGCAACGCCGGTACATGGCAGGGATGTTGCAGCCGTACCCGGACTCGTTGCCCAGGGACCACATGACGATCGAGGCGTGGTTGCGCTGCGCGAGCACGTGCCGCTCGATCCGGTCGACGTACGCGGTCTGCCACGCCTCGTCGTCCGTGATCCGGGGCAGGTCGCCGACGTTCGCGAAGCCGTGCGTCTCCAGGTCCGTCTCCGCGAGGACGAACAGGCCGATGCGGTCGCACAGTTCGTAGAAGCGGGGGTCGTTCGGGTAGTGCGCGGTGCGCACGGCGTTGATGTTGTGCTGCTTCATCAGGTGCAGGTCCCGCTCGACGCGGGCCATGCCCACGGCGCGCCCGTGCCGGTCGTCGTGGTCGTGCCGGTTGACGCCGTGCATCTTGAACGGCGTGCCGTTGAGCAGGAGGCGTCCTTCGACGATGGTCACCTCCGCCAGGCCGAGGCGGTGCGGCACGTACTGGACGGTCCCGTCGGCGCCGCGCACGGTCAGGCGCATGTCGTACAGGTGCGGGTCCTCGGGATTCCAGAACCGCGCGCCCTCGACGACCAGCGTGGCGTCGGTGCCCGGCGTGACGGCGCGCGAGGCGACGAGGCGCTCGCCGTCGTACACCTCCCAGGTGACATCCGGCCGCCCGACGACGCCGGCGGTCAGGGTGACCTCGGCGCGGTCGTCCGCGAGGCGGTGGGTGCGCACGAAGAAGTCGGCGAGGTGGGCGGCGGGCCTGCTCAGCAGGTAGCAGTCGCGGAAGATCCCGGACGCCCACCACATGTCCTGGTCTTCGAGGTACGTGCCGTCCGAGTACTGGAGCACCTTGACGACGAGGTGGTTGGTGCCGGGGTGTGTCACGTCGGTGACGTCGAACTCGGCGCTGAGGCGCGAGCCCTTGGTCATGCCGACGTAGGCGCCGTCCCAGTAGATCTCGGCGTAGCTCTCGACTCCGTCGAACCGGAGCACGGTGCGCTCACCGACCGGTGCCTCGGGCAGAACGATGGTGCGCTGGTACACGCCGGTCGGGTCGTCGGCGGGCACCCGCGGCGGGTCGACCGGGAACGGGTAGCCCTCGTCGGTGTACTGAAGTTGCCCGTACCCGTCGACCTGCCACAGGTGCGGCACGCGCACGGTGTCCCAGTCCTCGGACTCCTCGGCGAGCGCGGTGGCCGGGACGCGCGCCGGGTGGTCGAAGAGCCGGAACCGCCAGTCGCCGGTGAGGTCGACGAATCCGCGCGAACGGCGGCGGTCCATGGTGCGGGCGAGCTCGGCCGATTCGTAGCCGAAGAAGTACGCCCGCGCGGGCAGCCGGCCTCGGCCGGTGAGGGCGGGGTTCTCCCAGTCCGCCGGGTCCCGGTCGGCTCGGTCCCGGTCGGCCGGGTCCGTGAGGTGGAGAGTCATGATCCGGAATGTAACCGGTTACATTGGCGTGCCACAACAGCCGTCGAATGTGACCTGGATCTCACCTCGAGCGTCCGCTCGCGGCGTCCTGACAGCGAGTCATCTGGGCGATACTGAACACCGCACTTCTCCGTTCGTCCTGGTCACGGGCTCCTGGCCCGTGCGGAAAGGTCACCGATGCCCCGAGGCAGGCCCGGCGCCCCGCGCTCCGTGACGATCGGCGATGTCGCCCGCGAGGCAGGTGTCTCCCGCGCGACCGCCTCCCGCGCGCTCAACGACTCGGACCTCGTCACGCCCGAGACGAAGCGCGCCGTGCACGAGGCGGTGGAGCGCACCGGCTTCGTGATGAACGCGCGCGGCCGCGCCCTGGCCACCGGCCGCGCGGAGACCGTGGGTGTCCTGGTCACCGAGCCGCTGGACGAGCTCTTCGACGACCCGACGTACGGCAGGGTGCTGCGCGGCGTCGCGGAGGGCCTGACGGGCAGCGGCTTCCTGCCGGTGATCATCCAGGCGTCCAGCGAGTCGGAGCGCGCGCTCGCGCTGCGCAGCTTCGGCCGCCGCTCGGTCGACGCGGTCGTCCACCTCACCCCGTACCGGGGCAGTGACCTGCTGGAATCCCTCGCGGGCACCGGGCTGCCCGTGGTCCTGTGCGGGCAGCTCGACCACTCGCCGTACGACGGGATCTTCTCGACGGTCTACTCCGACGACGTGCGCGGGGCCCGCCTTGCCGCGGAGCGGGTGCTCGCCGACGGGCGCGAGCGGGTGGCCGTCGTCCTCGGCCCTGCGGACAACCCGGCGACCGTCGACCGCCGGCGCGGCTACGCGGAGGTGCTCGGGTCCCGCCTCGACGAGGCGCGCGTCGTGCACACCGGCTGGGACACCGCGGCTGGCCTCGCCGCAACGGCCCGCCTCCTGGAGACACACCCCGACATCGACGCGATCCTCGCGGGCTCCGACCGCATCGCCGTCGGCTCGCTCGCCGCCCTGCACGCCGCCGGGCGGCAGATCCCCGGGGACGTCGCCGTGGTCGGTTTCGACGGCCACGCCATCGCCGAAACCTCGGCGCCGCCGCTGACCACGGTCGCGCAGCCCCTCGTGGAGGAGGGGCACGTCGCGGCCCGTCTCGCCCTCGACATGATCGGCGGCGCGGCCGCGCGCACCGAGGTGCTCGAGATGAGCCTGGTGTCTCGGGTGTCCGGCTGAGCGGTCGTACCGTCTCCTGAGCGGTCATACCGTCCGAGGCTCGGACGCGGCGGGGATCGCGGCGGGGCGCAACGACAGCCGTCGGCAATGATCACTGCTCACACTCGTACGCCTGGCCTGCATCGTCGTCACTCACGTCTTCACCGCCCTACGCAAGCTGGCGATGAGCGACGGAACAAGCACATCGAGATCCTCGCATTGCGACACCAACTCACCTTTCTGCACCGCCAACTCGGCGAGCAGCGCGTCCGCTTCCGGCCCGCCGGCCGAGTCTTCCGTCCGCTGGTCCCTGACCGCCGTCGGCAGCAGACATCACTACAGTCTTGTGTGCCGACGCGGAACATCTCGAAACGTGTGGCTTGACCTGCGGCGATGACTTTCGGGCCCCACAGCGTTCAGCCCGCCCGGCGGTGCCGTTCGATCTGCGTGAGGAGCGCCAGTTCATCGAAGATGCGCCATTCCTCCGCGATCTTCCCCTCGCGCACGGTGTAGTGGCTGACGCCGAGGATGCTCACGGGCTCGCCCGTGGCCGGACCGTAGGCGGGAACGCCGGTGTAGTGCCCATCCAGCCGCCATACGGCTGCGACCCTGGTACCTCGGTCCGGTGCGGTGTGGGCGGCCAGATCGAGAACGGTGACCTGCGCGTCGGGAACGCAACCGAGCAGCGAGACGACGTCGTCGCGGTACTGATCGCGCCCTTGGAGTGTCCGGGAGCGGGTGGTGTGGCAGCGGACGTCCGGCGCGACGAAACGCTCGGCGCGGTCGAGCAGGCACTGGTTCCACAGCTCGTGGAACTGCTTGAGGATCAGCTCGCACTCCGCCTTGTGGTCGCCCGGGCGCCTGCCGGAGACACCCGTGGCCAGCAGGTCGTCGCCGGGGTCCGCGTCCGTGGGGCGCTCCGCACCGCCACGGGCGGCGAGTTCGGCGGCGACTTCCCTCGGGTCGAGACCGAGAGAGCGCACCAGCTCGTATTCGTCACGTACCAGCCACTCCTCGACGAACCAGCCCTCACGCACCAGGCAGTGGGCGATGCCGCGGAAGGCGAAGGAATGGCCGGTGGGAGCGCCGTAGACGCTGTGACCCTGGTGGCTGCCCGTGTGCAGAGAGCGGTGGGAGCTGATGAAGGAACCGCTGCCGCGTGATTCCCAGATGATGTCCTCGGCCCCGCCGATGCGGTCGGGAAAGGAGGTGATGCGCTGAAGCGTTCCGTGGACGACCGGTTCGACGCCGGTGACGGTGCCCGACGCCCCGTGGACGATGACATCGGGGGCGTAGCACTCCCGGATCAGTCCCACCCCCCGTTCCTGCCAGATGCGGTCCGTCCACCTGTTGACGTATTCCTCGACCGTCGCGTAAGGGGCGTGGGCCGCGGGGTCGGGGATCGCGGGAATCGACATGGGTCGTCCTTCCTAGAGGGGCTGCTGTGAAGAGACGGGGGCGACGGCCTCCCCGGCCGCCGGCGCCGGTGACGCGGACATGAGAGTTCCGGCCTGTGCGGTCTCGCGCAGGCCACGCAGGACCACGACGAAGGAAATCGCGGCGAGAGCACCGAGGTAGACGGAGACGGAGTACAGCGACCCGGTCCAGCCGACCAGGGCGGTGGCGACTATGGGAGCGGTGCCGGAGAAGAGGGAGAAGGGCACATTGAAGCCGAGTGCCGTCGCCGTGACACGCAGCCGTGTGGGCACCATCTCGGGCAGCCATGCCGCAAGCGGCACGGCGATGCACAACTCGGGTATCAGGTAGATGAGTTGGGCGACAACTGCGGAACCGAAGGTGCGGCCGTGGGCAACCCAGAAGCTCAAGGGCACCAGCACGATCGCGCAGACGAATCCGGCGAGCAGCATGGGCCGACGGCCGATCCGGTCACTGAGTCGGCCGGCGACGGCGAGCAGCGGCAGGAGGACCGTGAGTGCGATGGCGTGTGAGCCGAAGGCGGCGGCGCCGCTGAGGCCCCCGTCGCTCTCCAGCCACTGCTGAAGGTAGGTGACCCAGACGAAGGAGAGCACCGCGTTGGTCATCGCACCCGCCGAGAACACCAGCAGCGCGCGCCACTGGGTGCGCAGCGTTTCCCTGACGGGGGACGCGGAGGGCTTCTCCCCTGCGTCGCGTGAGGCGATGAACGCGGGTGTGTCCGCGACGCCCATCCGTAGCAGCAGGCCTGCCACCGTGAGCGGGAGCGCGGCGAGGAACGGCAGCCGCCAGCCCCAGGCCGTCATCTGCTGATCGGTGAGCAGGGCGGAGACCAGTGAGGCCATGCCCGCCCCGGCCAGGAGTCCACCGAAGACGCCCATGGAGGCGAAGCTGCTGTAGAGCCCCCGGTTCCGGGGCCCGGCGTGCTCAATGAGGAAGGTCAGCGCACCGCCGTACTCCCCACCGTGGGCCACTCCTTGCAGCAGCCGGATGAGGAAGAGCAGCACGGGGGCGGCGACGCCGATCTGCGCGTACCCGGGGAGGATGCCGATGCACGTGGTGAGAACGCCGACGAGGACGATCGTCACGATGAGCACGACACGGCGTCCGAGGCGGTCCCCCATGCGACCGAAGACGACACCCCCGAGGGGCTGGGCGAGGAAGCCGAGCGCGAAGGCACCATAGGTGGCGATCAGGGCCTCGGTCCGGCCTTGACCAGGAAAGAAAGTGCTCGCCATGAAGGGCGCAAGATACCCGTAGAGCCCGAGGTCGATGTGCTCGATGAGGTTACCGACACAGCCGGCGACAACCGCGCGCCCGGAACTCTGCCCATCCGGCAGGCGGGGCGCGTGACGGCGTATGAATGACATCAGAGAAGAGCCCTTCAAAGAAGTCGATGGATGCGCAGGGCGGACAGGGCTGAAACAGCTTCCTTGGCTACCGGTTGTTCATACGTATGCGCAGGCTTTTACCGCGCACACTGCTAGCCCCGGCCGTCGGGGACCGGTTCCGTCGCCGGGGTCGGCTGCGATGGCAGCTTGATCTGGTCGAGGGAGCCCAGGACGTAGGCGAAGCTGATGATGCCGACCACGAGGACGACCCCTGCCGCGATGAACGCGGGGGCGAAGGAGCCGGTCGCGTCGACGGTGAAGCCAGTGACCATCGGCGCGACGATCGCTCCCACCTGTCCGATGCAGTTCATGATCGAGCTCACCGTTCCCACGGCCCCGGTCGGGGCGATCAGGGAGGGGATGCTCCAGCACACGGGGGAGACCGCCGCGAGGCCGCCGAGCGCGATCGTGATCCACAGGACGGCGACACCCGGTGTGTGCGAGAAGGCGGCCCCGACGACGGCCAGGCCGAACACCATGCTGACCACCAGGACGGTCTTGCGCACCTTGGTCGCGTCGCGGCCCTTCTTGATCAGGTGGTCGACGAGCCAGCCCGCGATGAGCAGATCGGTGATGGTGGCGACGATCCACGGGACGACCGCGTAGGCACCGCTTTCGAGGACCCCCATGCCCATCTCCTTCTCCAGGTAGCCGGGGATCCAGGTCAGGAACAGATAGAAGGAGTAGTTGTAGGCGGCGAATCCGATCGACAGCCCCCATATCTTCCGCTCCGTGAGGAACTGTCGCAGCTCCGGGACGCCCAATGGCTGTTCCCCACTGGGCTGTTGGGCGCCGCCGGCCCTGATGTAGTCGTACTCCGCCGTCGACAGCGAAGCCTTCTCCTGCGGGTCCCGGTACCAGATCCAGAACACGATCGCGAAAAGGAGACTCAGCACGGCAGTGACGATGAAGGCCGCCCGCCAGCCCCAGTGCGCGACGACGACGGCGACGAGAGGGATGGCGATGACGTTCGAGAGCTTGGCCGCCACCTCGTAGGTCGCGGAAGCGGTGCCTCGCTCACGGACCGGGAACCAGTACCCGACCGCCTTCGACGCGGCGACCAACGAGGGTGCCTCGGCCGCCCCGAGCATCAGCCGGGCGACCAGGATCAGGCCCATCCCGCTCGCGAGCGCGGTCAGCCCGGTGGCGACGAACCAGACGCCGGCGGCGAGGCGCTGCATCCACTTGACGCCGATCCGGTCGACCAGGAGTCCCATCGGAATCTGAAACAGCAGGTAGGACCAGCCGAACGACGACAGCAGGATGCCCACCTGGCTCGCGGAGAGCCCGACGTCGTCCGAGAGTGTGCCCTGAGCGACGGAAAGGTTGCTCCGGTCGAAATAGTTGATCAGGACTCCGATCCCGATCAGGACGGCGATTCCCCAGCGGACGTTCTTGCCGGCGGGGCGTCGCGCCGCGGCTCCCGCCTCTGCCGACCGGCTTGGAGTGGTGGTCATCAGTGGATCCGTTCCCCGAGCACATGCTCGTCGCGGAGGGATGGATGCGTATCCATCGGGCGCGAGGCAGCGTAGCGTGCATACGTATCCACGAACAAGGGTCGGTCGCCGCACAGCCTTTCGCCACGTGTAGAGGCTCGCGCTGTGCTCGGCCACCACACCACCGCCGACTTCGCCTCGCAGGGGTCCCGAACGGCCCGCCCCAGAAGGAGGGTTGAGGTTCCGGATGACCGAGCCAGTGATCGCGGCCGCGGCGGTGCAGCACGGGGGTGCGGTGTCGTTGGCCCGCTGCCGTGCCACGGAGGGGAGAGCCCTGTGGGTGCGACGTGGACTGGGGCGCGTGAGGCGAGTTCGACAACTCCGTGACCAGGCGGAGAGGTTTCGAGTGGCCTCTCAGCAGTCCCGCCGACAATAGGCGCCTGAGCACGCGTAGAAACAGGGTCTGTGAACGTCAGGGTGTGAGCCACGCCTCGAAGGATGTCTCGACAAGCGTCGGACATATCGAGGGCTGCGGTCACCAATTGCAGTGTGCCTGCTTGCGTGCCGACGGCGCCTGTCTCGGCTCCGGCCCCGGGACGTGTACGTACGGGGTTCCGGCCTGCCCGCCGGCGTGAAAAGGTGGCAGGCATGGCGGAGGGGGTGCCGGCGTCGCGTGCGGGTCGGGAGAAGAAGCGGCCGACGATCCTTGAAGTCGCGCAGTTGGCCGGTGTTTCGCACCAGACGGTCTCGCGCTTTCTGCGCAAGGATCCGACGGTGCGGACGGAGGTGGCGCGTAAGGTCGCGGCCGCAATCGAGGAGCTGGGGTACCGGCCCAATCAGGCGGCGCGGACCATGCGCACGCGCCGTTCGAACCGGCTCACTGTCCTCCTGCCGGGTGCCACCGAGCGCATCTCCCACGAGCTGCTGCGTGGCGCCGCGGCGGAGGCTCACGAGGCCGATTACCTGCTGGATGTAGTGAGTCTGGAGGGGGGCGCCGAGGCGCGGGCCGCCCGGTTGGAGTCGCTGCTCGAGGCCGAGGGCACGGACGGGGTGCTGTCGTTCACCTCCCTCTATGAGGCCGAAGGCCCGGGCCTGGGCGAGGGGCGACGCCCCGGTGTTCCCCTCGTGATCGACGGGGTCTACGACGACGAGATGCGCTCGCGCGGCACCTTCGCCGACGCCTCGCTCGCGGCCGGCCTGATACGGCACCTGGCGGATCTGGGTCACCGCCGCTTCGCACATGTCGCGGGTCCCATTGCGTGGCCGTCGGCGCAGGGACGACGGGCTGTGTACGAGGCGACGGTAGCCGAGCTCGGGCTCGAGTCGTGCGCCGTTGTGGAGGCGGAGTGGAGCATGCGGGCCGGCTGGGACGCCGCGAAGGATGTCATGGCGGGCTGCGGTGCCACGGCCGTGTTCGCCGCCTCGGACCAGCTCGCGCTCGGTGTGATCACCGGCCTGCAGAGCATGGGCGTCGATGTGCCGCGGGACATGAGCGTCTGTGGCTGGGACGACTGGGAGATCGGCAGCTACTTCCGGCCCACGCTGACCACCGTCAGTGTCGACCGTGAGCGGCAGGGACGGCAGGCCGTGCGCAGACTTCTCGCGCGGCTGAACGGTGCGCCTCCGGTCGGGCCTGTGCCGGTGGCGGAGGTCAACCGGATCATCCTCCGGGAGTCCACCGGGCCGGCTCCGACGCGCATCGGCTGATCGAAAGCCCGAACGTCGGCGGGCCGCAGCGGCCCAGACCTTCGACAGTGCGCCGGAGACTCCCGCTTCCAACGTTGGAATCAATCGCTTCACGACTCTTGTGTGATCGTTCACTTGAATCCTAGGGTCACCGACAATCGGCCCGTCCGTGCATGGGTGGGCCGGGTAGCCGAGTTCTTCGGCGTACTCGCAATTCTCTTGAGTGAACGATCACTTGGCCACGCGGCCGAACGCAGGGAAAGCGCTCTCTGCCCGCCGCGCGACCCCAAGGAGCCGCCGCATGACGCCGTCGTCCCCACCCACCGCCAGCCGCCTGCGCGTTGCCGTCGTCGGCACCGGTGGCATCGCCACCGGTGCCCATCTCTCCGCCCTGCGCGCCCACTCCGACCGTGTCGAGCTCGTGGCCGCGGTGGACGTCGACCCCGGACGCCTCGCCGCCTTCCAGGAGGCGGCCGGAGAAGGCGTTTCGGGCTACACCGACCTGGCCGCAATGCTGGGCGAAGTCCGCCCCGACCTCGTCCTCATCGGCACCCCGCCCTGGCTGCACCGCGAGCAGACCATCGCCGCCCTCAAGGCGGGCGCCTGGGTTCTGTGCGAAAAGCCACTGTGTCTCTCGCTGGCCGAGTACGACGAGATAGCCGCCGCGGAGGACGCCGCCCCCGGCTTCGCCTCCGTGTTCTTCCAGCACCGTTACGGCTCGGGCGCCGTCCACGCCCGCGAGCTGATCGGCAGCGGCGCGGTCGGCGACCCGCTGGTCGCGCATTGCCAGACCACCTGGCACCGCGACACGGCCTACTACTCCGTTCCCTGGCGCGGCCGTTGGGAGACCGAGGGCGGCGGGCCGACGATGGGCCACGGCATCCACCAGTACGACCTGCTGCTGCACCTGCTCGGCGACTGGAGCGAGATCCGCGCCATGGCGGGACGCCTCGTCCACGACGTGGAGAGCGAGGACCTCTCCACCGCGCTGGTCCGCTTCCGGGGCGGGGCGATGGCCACCGTCGTCAACAGCGTGCTGTCGCCCGACGAGGAGAGCCGCATCCGGATCGACTGTGCCGACGCCACCGTCGAGCTCATCCACCTCTACGGCCACCAAAACGACAGCTGGACCTACACCCCGCGCCGCGGCCTCGACGCCGATGCCCGTGTCGCACGATGGCGCACCCCTGCCGCGGACGTACCCAGCTCGCACGCCGCACAGCTCGGTGCGGTCCTCGACGCGTACGAAGCCGGCGCCAGGCCGCCCGGCAGCGGCGATGACGCCCGCCGCACCGTGGAGTTCGCCGCCGCCCTGTACAAGTCCGCGTTCACCGGCCGCCCTGTGCAGGCCGGCGAGATCGCGGCGGGCGACCCGTACTACACGTCCATGCACGGCGACCACCCCGACTGGGCCCCCACGTCCGCAGCGAAGGAGCAGCAGTGACCGCGCGCCTGTCCACCGTCCACGCCCTCGGCGACCGCGTCACCGTCAGCGCCGACGGCACCGAGCTGCTCTCCTACGTCTACCGTCCGGACCCCGAACCCTTCGAGGCCCCCAAGCCGTACATCCACCCGCTGCGCACCCTGACCGGCAACCCGGTCTCCGGCTACCGCCCCCACGACCACCGCTGGCACAAGGGCCTGCAGATGACCGCGAGCCATCTGTCAGGGCAGAACTTCTGGGGAGGCGTCTCCTACCTCGGGCCAGAGGAGGAATACCAGCACGTCCCCGAGCGGGTCGGCTCCATGCGGCACGACGGCTTCAGCGCCGTGACCGCCGACGACGAGCGCGTCGGGCTCTCGTCGAACCTGACCTGGATCGCGCACAGTGGCGCCGAGTGGGCGAGCGAGCGGCGCGGTGTCGCGGTGCACTCCGTCGATACGGAGGCCGGCGCGTACGCGATGGACTGGTCGATCCACCTGAGCAATGTCCGCGCCGACGGCGAGCCGTTGCGCTTCGGATCGCCGACCACCGCCGGGCGCGACATGGCCGGCTACACCGGACTGCAGTGGCGCGGCCCGCGCGACTTCACCGGAGGGCAGGTGCTCACGCCCAGTGGTCCGGCCGGCGACGAGGACACCATGGGCACCTCGGCCGCGGACGCCGAGTGGATAGGCTTCACCGCCGAGCACGACGACACCGACGCCCGCTCCACCCTCCTGTTCGCCCACGCCCCGGAGAACCTCGGCCCGGACGCCGTACACGCCTCGCACTGGTTCGTACGCTCCAGGCCTATCCCCACGGCGGCCTTCTCCTGGGCGTTCTTCGAGGAGTTCGAGCTGCCGCACGGCGAGTCCTTCGCCTACCGCTACCGCGTGGTCGTCGCCGACGGAGCATGGGACCACGAGCGGGCCGCCGCGTACCTGAAGGGGCTCCAGTGGTGAGCCTCCGTACCGCGCCACCGGCCCCGGACGCCACATCGATGGCCGCCGCCGAACAGGCCGGACCGGGTGCGCCGAGCGGCATGAAGCAGAGCCTGTGGCAGCGCGTCCGCCGCGACAGGGTCCTGCTCCTGATGGCACTCCCCGGACTCGGCCTGCTCCTCGCCTTCGCCTACCTGCCACTGCTCGGCAATTTCATCGCCTTCCAGGAGTACCTGCCGTTCGTGCAGCTGGGGCGCAGTGCCTGGGTCGGACTCGACAACTTCGCGATCCTGTTCAACGGCGACAAGGAGTTCCTGAACGCCCTGGGCAACACCCTGACAATCACCGTCATCCAGGTGGTGTTCGTCTTCCCGGCGCCCATCCTGCTCGCTCTGCTGCTCAACTCCCTGCTGCCGGAGCGCCTCAAGCGGATCGTGCAGTCGATCCTCTACCTGCCGCACTTCCTGTCGTGGGTGATCGTCGTGGCCGTCTTCCAGCAGATGCTGGGCGGCGGCGGCCTGCTCAACAACGCGCTGCGGGCGGCCGGCCACGGTACGGTGAACATCCTCGGCAACCCGGACGCGTTCATCGCCGTGGTCACCAGTCAGGTGATGTGGAAGGACACCGGGTGGGCCACCATCCTCTTCCTCGCGGTCCTGGCCCAGATAAGCCCGTCCCTGTACGAGGCGGCCAGCGTGGACGGCGCGTCGAAGACACGGCAGCTGTGGCACGTCACGCTGCCGGGCATGCGCGGGATCATCATCATGCTCCTGATCCTGCGGCTCGGTGACTCACTGACGGTCGGGTTCGAGCAGATCCTGCTGCAGCAGGGGGCCTTCGGCCGACAGGCGAGCGAGGTGCTCGACACGTACGTCTACAACAACGGCATCGTCGGCGGGCAGTGGGGCATGGCCGCGGCGGTCGGTCTGGTGAAGGGCATCGTGGGCGTCGCGCTGGTGTACGGCGCGAACCGGACGGCCCATGTCTTCGGCGAGTCTGGGGTGTACGAAAAGCGATGACGACCATCGAACCCCGCGTGCGCAACCGCACGCCGCTCACGTCCCTGCGGTCCGCCTCACGGGGCGAACGCCCCCTGGACGCACCCTCGTTGCCGGTACGCGCCCTCAAGGGCCTGGTACTCGTGGTCCTGTGCACTCTTGTCATCGTGCCGTTCGTCGGCATCGTCTCGACGAGCATCGCGGGCCCCCAAGAGGTGTCGCAGGCAGGCGGTTTCGTCCTGTGGCCCACATCCGTCGACCTGTCCACCTACCGCGCGCTGTTCGCGGGCGGCGTGGTCACCCAGTCACTGTTCATCAGCGGCGTCGTCACCGTCGGGGGCACGCTCGTCAGCCTCACCCTCTCGACGATGCTCGCCTACGCGCTCAGCCGCTCCGCCATGGTCGGCCACAAGCTGATCCTCATGCTGGTGCTCCTCACTCTTCTCTTCACGCCGGGGCTCATACCGAGCTATCTGACGGTCAAGGAGTTCGGGCTGCTCGACTCGCTGTGGGCGCTGATCCTCCCCACGGCCGTCAACGGCTTCAACGTCATCGTCCTGCGCGCCTTCTTCATGAACATCCCGGGCGAGCTGACGGACAGCGCCCGCATCGACGGCGCAGGCGAGTTCGGCATCTTCTGGCGCGTCGTACTTCCACTGTCGCGCGCCGTGCTCGCGGTGATCGGCCTCTTCTACGCAGTGGCGTACTGGAACGCCTTCTTCAACGCGATGATCTACCTCAATGACAGCGCCAAGTGGCCGCTACAGCTGGTCCTGCGCACCTTCGTGATCAACGACACCCAGCTCGGCAGCTCCCAACTCGGCGGGACCGGCGAGGCACTGCCCCCGCAGGAGTCCATCCAAATGGCGATCCTCGTCATCTCGACCGTACCGATCCTTATCGCCTATCCGTTCCTGCAGCGGCACTTCAACAAGGGCATGCTGACCGGGGCGGTGAAGGGATGACCGTGCCCAACGCGTTGCGCCGCCGCACCTTCATGGGCGCGGCACTGGCCGGGGCGGGCGCCCTGACCGGCTGCTCCACCGTCACCCGGTCCACGGACGTCACCGCCATCAACAAGCCCGTCGAACTGCCCGAACACCGGCGCTGGCAGGGTGTGAAGCCGGACCTGCCCACGACCCATCCGCTGATGCCCGAGACGTACCTGCACTACCCGTCGAACGCCATGCGCGCCTTCGACCGACCTCCCGGGCGCGGCCTCTCCGTCCAGGGCCATGTGCCCACCAACTCGCCGGTCCCGCCCTCGCTCGAGCGCAACCGGTACTGGCTGGAGCTCAACAAGCGCACCGGCGTCCGCCTCAATCTGGCCATCACGCCCGGAGGGGACTACGACAACAAGTTCCAGACGTCGGTCGCCGGTGACGCGCTCGGTGACGTGTGGAACATCGTGAACAACCCGGCCTATCTGCCGCAGCTCCTGGAGGCCAAGGCACACGACCTCACCCCGCACCTGTCGGGCAGCGCGATCCACAAGTACCCGTTCCTCGCGAACCTGCCGACTCAGAACTGGCAGGGCTGTGTGTTCTCGGGCCGCATCTTCGCTGTCCCCATCACCCGCGGCGCGTTCGCGGTGGTCACGCTCCTGTCGAGGGCAGACCTGTTCCGTAAACGGGACGTGGACCCCGAATTCCACGACGTCAGCGAACTCCTTTCCATGGGCAAGGAGATGACGGATGACCGCCGCAACCACTGGGCCTTCGCCTCCGCCCCCATCCAGACCCTGGCGACGATGCTCGGCCTGTCCGGCGAGTGGAGCGAGCGCGGCGGAAGGTTCACGTTCTTCCGGGAGACGGAGGAGTACCACGAGGCGCTGGACATCGCCCGGCGCATGACCACACAGAAGATGGTCCACCCCGACGGAGTCACCGCCTTCAACGGCAAGGTCTGGTTCCGCCAGGGGACGGTGGCCATGCTCCAGGACACCTACTCCGCCCTCCCCGGCCTCTACCAGCAGGGCCGAGGCGGCTTCGAGGTCGCCCTGCCGGTCATCCCGGGACCCGACGGAAAGCCGGGCAGGATGTGGCTGACCAGTCCGAACAACTCCATCACCGCCCTCAGCCGCGCCGAACCCGGGCGGATCGAGGCGATCCTGGAGTACCTCAACTGGTGTGCGGCGCCGATCGGCACACAGGAATACACCTTCCGCAAGTACGGGATCGAGGGCTACGACTTCAACTTCGAGAAGGGCGACCCCGTCCTGACCGACCGCGGCAACAGCGAGACCGGGCTCGGCGACTTCCCGATCCAGTACCTGGCCGACTCGCCCAAGGCGCTGTTCTTCCCCGGCTTCCCCGAGGCCACCGAGTCCGCGTACCGCAATCTGCGGACCGCCGCGCCGCACATGAAGCTCAGCCCCACATACGGCCTGTACTCGCCCACGTCCACCACCAAGGGCCAGCTCCTCACGAAGCTCCTCGACGACTCGGTCAACAACATCCTGCTCGGCCGCGCCAAGGTCTCCAGCTGGCCCGAGACCATACGACAGTGGCGCCGTCGCGGCGGCGACGCCATGCGCGCGGAGTACGAACAAGCACTCGCCACGAGGAAGAGCTGACCACCGTGAAGACACGACAGCAGATCCATATCCTCGGCAGGCCCTGGGGCGCACCAGGCCCAGACGGTCGTTCCTTCGCCAAGGACCCCTCAGCGGTGTGGTTCCAAGGCCGCTACCTGATGTACCTCACCCTGCCGCCGGGCCGCCCGGCGGGCGAAGGCGACCGCTGGAGCATCGGCGTGGCCGAAAGCGACGACCTGGCGAACTGGACGCTCAGCCGCGTACTCGCCCCGTTCGGCGAGTACGACGCCCGCGGCGCGGCGGCACCGGGAGCGGTCGTCATCGGCGACCGCGTCCACCTGTTCTTCCAGTCCTACGGCACCGGCCGCAACGACGCGATCTGCCACGCGAGCAGCACCGACGGCCTATCGTTCAGCGGACATGGGGACAACCCCGTGCTACGCGCGCCGCTCGCCTGGTCGTGCGGCCGGGCCATCGACGCCGATGCGGTGCTCTACGGCGACCGCGTCCTGCTGGCCTACGCGACCCGCGACCCGGACATGAAGGTCCAGATGATCGGCACCGCGACCGCCGCCGCCGACAGCGATTTCGGAGCCGACGCCTGGACCCATCTGACCCCGCACGCCCCGGCCCTGCGGCCCGAACTCGACTGGGAACAGGACTGCATCGAGGCACCCGCCCTGACCTGGGACGGCGTACGCTTCGGCATGTTCTACGCCGGTGCCTACAACAACGCGCCCCAGCAGATCGGTTGGGCCACGAGTCCGGACGGTGTCCGGTGGGAACGCGGCAGCACCGAACCCGTACTCCCCGTCGGCGCCCCCGGCACCTGGAATTCCTCCGAGAGCGGCCACCCGGGCGTGCTCCATCACGACGGTCGGCGCCATCTGCTCTTCCAGGGCAATAACGACCACGGCCGTACGTGGTACATCGCCGCCACACCCTTCACTCTCACACCCACTGGCCCCGCCCTGACCTGGGAATGAACCCGTGGTGTGTCGTCGCCGAACACATTCGGCCACGACACACCACCGGGCGACCAAACACCATGTCGGCGACCCGGGACACGACTCCCGCGGATGACACGAGGAGGAGACGGCGCCCATTTGACCGTCGGCGAACTGGTGCGCCAGGCACTGCGCGTCCACAAGCCCGCATCGAAGCATTCGGTGTACCGCACATCCCGGTCTCGGAGCAGGGAACCCAGCGAGTGCGCCCGCAATCCCAACTCAACGGCAAAGCTTGCCTGTTGCGCCGTCCAAGGTTCGGTGGCATGGGCGGTCACTCCCGCAATGTGCAGTCGGCGTGTGCCGTGATTCCGGCGGTGGAGGCGGCCCGCAGCCAGTCCGGATACTCGCCCATGAGCTGGTCGTAGAGGACCCCGTCGGGGATGAGCTTGGGGTCTTTGCCTGCCGGGAAAAAGCCGGCGTTGTCGACGATCCGCTTCTTCGGCACGGCCAGCTCGTCGAGCTTGCGCAAGAACCTGAACTCATCGTCGCCGTAGCCGATGAACTGCCAGAAGATCGGCAGCTTGGCTGCTTTGCACAGGGTCTGTTCGGCAGCGCGGCGGGAGTCGGGGGAGCCGTCGGTCTGGAAGATGACGAACGCGGGCGCCTTGGCATCACTGTCGAGGTAGTGGTTGATGACGGCGTCCATGGCAGCGGCGTAGTTGGTGGTCCCCATGTGGCCGAGCGCTTCGTGGAGTTTCGCGATCCGGCCGACGTAGTTGTCGAGGCTGATGTCGACGGCGTCGTGGGCCTCGGTGTCGAAGAAGACGAGGGGCACGACTCCGTCGTCGTCCAGGTTCGCGGACAGGGCGAGGGCCTGTTCGGCGAGGTGCTGCATGCTGCCGTCCTTGTAGTAACGGCGCATGCTTCCGGACCGGTCGAGGACGAGGTAGACGGCGGCTCGTTGCCCAGTGAGGCCCTGCTTCCGCAGGGAGACGGCGGCAGCCTTCGTGAGGCTGACGAGTCCGGTGGGCATCTTCACGTAGTCGATCGGCATACGGGTGTGCTCCTTGCGTGGTCGTAGGTGGTTGACGGCTGGAAGGGCCGGATGGTTGCGGTGAAGCCAGCTCCACGCCTGCCGGGCACGGTTGATCCACGACGCGTTGACGGCGGGCGAAGGCGGCGGTCGACCATGGCCAGTCGGCGAGCCAGACGGCAACGCGTACGCCGCAGGCGCCGAGTTCAATGCCGGCGAGGTGGAGGGCGTCGCGGAGCACGGCGTCCTGCTCGTCGTCAGGCCGGACGCCCAAGACGGCAGCCGGGACCCTCACGCAAACCGGCTAGTTGTTGCGGGGCAGGACCTTGTTGACGCCTTCGGAGGTCCTGATGGTGCGGGCGTGCTTGAGATACGGGCCCGTCAGGCTGGTTTCGATGTGCAGCACGCCTTCGACATCGGCCAGCGTGGAGCGTACGTAGGTGTACAGGTCGCGGATGGTCGTGGTGGCGACCTGTGCGTGCCGGAAAATACTTCCGCGCAGGCCATCGTAGCGAGGACGGGAGCGTCTGCGATCCGACATGATCACTACTCATGCTTCTTCGCCTGGCCTATCTCGCCATGACCCAGACGTTTGCAGCCCTCCGTTTGTTGCCTATGACCGACCGCGAGAAGGACGCCGAGATCTTGGCCCTCTGCCACCAACTCGGCCTCCTGCAGCGACAACTCGAAGGCAAGCGCATCCGCCTCCACGCCGCGGACCGCGCGTTCCTTGCCGCCCTGCTCGCTCCGCTCCCACGCGCGGCACTGCGCCGACTCCGGCTACTGGTCAGCCCGGACACCATCCTGCGCTGGCACCGCGACCTGCTCAAGAACCACCACGCCCGTGCGAGTGCCAAACGACGCCCCGGCCGCCCCCGCACCCATGCCTCGATCCGCCGCCTGGTACTCCGCTTCGCCGCCGAGAACCCCACCTGGGGATATCGCCGCATCCACGGCGAACTCGCCCTCCTCGGCGTCCAGGTCGCACCGTCCACCGTCTGGGAAATCCTCAAGACCGCGGGCATCGCCCCAACACCGCAGCGAACCACCGTCACTTGGGCCAGCTTCCTAAGCTCCCAAGCCCAGGCCATCCTCGCGATGGACTTCATCGAGACCGTCACCCTCACCGGCCAACGCCAGTACGTCCTCGCCGCCATCCAGCACGCCGACAGAATGGTCCGCATTCTGGGCAGGATCGCGGCCAGCACCTCTCGGTCACCTCGTCGACGGTGGCCTCCACCCTGCGGGCGAACCGGCGCCGGCGGCACCACCCGCTGTATGTGGTGAGGCGGAGTAGTACCTCAACACGAGCGAGGATACGTGGAGTTGGAACGTTCCTGATGGTCTGTGGGAGATCGCGAAGCCGTTGATTCCGCCGTCGAGAGTGCGACCGCAGGGCGGTGGAACGCCGGCCCCCCTCGACCCGCAGCCCGACCGGCACCCGCAGCCGCTACCCCTGGGCGTCGGCGGCCGGGGTCGGCGTGACGATGCCTTCGTAGTACCAGGCCGGGGCGTCGGCGGGCATGGTCAGCGCGATGCGCAGCGCCTGGGACTCTGCGGATGCCGTACCGGACGGCACACGCCGAGCCCGTCCGGCGTCAACGCGCCTGCGCGCCATACGGATCCGGCTCGCGCCGCGGGGGCGGGAACACGGCCGCGCCGGACCTGGGCCATTACCCTCTGTCCTCCGTTCGGGTGGCAGGGGGTGGCCGGGTGTGCAACGCTCCGTGTCTGGAAAACGGTGCACCAGTGGTTCCTTTGATGTCCCGCTGGGAGGGGTGGGTTCGCATGATGGCCACGCACAGCGACAGGCCGAAGTACGGCAATCTGCCGATCGAGACCACCCAGTTCATCGGCAGGGCAAGGCAGTTGGGTGAAGTGCTCGACGCGCTCGGCAGCTCACGGCTCGTCACCCTGACCGGGCCCGGAGGCATCGGCAAGACCCGCATCGCCCTGCGGGCCGCCGCCAGGACCGCTCCCCGTTTCGGCCACGGCGTCTGGCTCGTCGAACTGTCCCCCGTCCTCTCCCCCGACCTCCTCGAGCACACGCTCGCGGGCGTCCTGGGCGTCGCCGACCAGACGAATCAGCCACTGATCGACGTCCTCACGGAGTATCTGCGCGACCGCGAGCTGCTGCTCGTTCTGGACACCTGCGAGCACCTGGTCGAGGCGTGCGCCCGGCTCGCCAGAACCCTGCTCGCCGAGGCGCCGGGACTGTGCATCCTGGCCACCAGCAGGCAGGCCCTCGACATCCCGTACGAGCGTCGTGTCGACGTCGGCCCCATGGACACCGGGCCCGAGGGCGAGGCTCTCGATCTACTGCGCGCCCGTGCCTGGCCCGACGAGGAGCCGCCCGGTCAGGTGACCCCGGAGGAACTCGCCCGGCTGTGCACCCTGTTGGACGGGGTGCCACTCGCCATCGAGCTCGCCTCGGGACTGCTGCGCGCCACGTCCGTCAACTATCTCGTGCACCGCCTTGGCCGGCGGATGGCCGTCCTGTCGGCGAACGCGGGGTCCGAACCGCCGGACCCGGCAGCCGAGTTGGACGCCGAAGACGGACTGCCGGGCGCCACACCGCTGCGGCGGCCCGCACGGCACAGCGCGCTGCGCACCACCGTCGGCTGGAGCCACGAGTGGTGCACCCCGCGGGAGCGGCTGCTGTGGGCCCGGCTCTCCGTCTTCCCCAGCAGCTTCGACCGCAAGGCCGTCGACTTCGTGTGCAGCTCGGAACCCCTCGCCGACTGCGATCTCACCGAGGTCCTGGACGGGCTGCTCGCCAAGTCCGTCGTCCTGGCCGAGGACAGCGAGGCGGAGCCCCGCTACCGGCTGCTCGACACCGTGCGCGAGTACGGCGCCGAATGGCTCGAACGGGTCGGCGATTCGGACCCGGTGCGGCTGCGCCACCGCGACTACTACCGCGACTTCGCTCAACGCGGCGACCAGGCGTGGATCGGGCCCGACCAGGCGCGGTGGCACGCCGACACCCGCACCGAACTGCCCAATCTGCGCGCCGCCCTCGACACCTGTCTGCGCACGGACCGGGACGCGGCCCTGGAGATGGCGAGCGACCTGCTCTACTTCTGGTTCGGCTGCGGCCATCTGCGCGAGGGACGGTACTACAGCGAGGCGGCACTCGCCCTCGCGCCCGACCGTCCGCGCGCCGCGGCGCGGACCCTGTGGTCGTGCGGTTATGTCGCGCTGGGCCAGGGCGACTTGGACACCACGGCCCGCCGGGCGGCGGAGGCCCGGATCCTCGCCGAGAAGTACGACGACAAGCCCGCCCTGGCCGGGGCGATGTGGGTCCAGGCCGCCGCGATGACCCTGCGTGGCTCGCCCGCCGAGTCCCTGCCGCTGTACGCGGCCGCACACGAACTGGCCTCCCGCACCGGCCCTCCCATGATCGAGCTGTCCGCCCTGCCCACCTGGGGCTACGCACACATGATGCTCGGCGAAGCCGACGGGGTCCGGGCCCGGGTGGACCGACTGCGGGAACTGACCGATCCCCTCGGCGAGATCTGGATCCGCTCGTACGCGGACTACGTCTGGGGCAACCACTGCATCGCCCAGGGCAGTCCGGCCGAGGCGATCGCCTCGCTCCTGTCGTCGCTGGAGGCCAAGTGGCGCCTGGACGACCTCTACGGGATGGCGATCACTCTCGACTCCCTGGCCGTCGCGGCCACCGGCGACCAGCACCCCGATCTGGCGGCCCGCCTCTTCGGCCTCGTCGACCGGGCCTGGGACATCCTCGGCACCCCGCACCTGGGTTCCCCCGAGATGACCGAGCACCGGCGCACCTGCGAGAACGCGGTCCGCGCCGCCCTCGGCCCGGACGAATACACCGAGCAGTACGCGAGCGGAGCGGACGTCTCCTCGGTCCACGCGGGGGTGATGGAGGTCCTGCGCAGCGTCTCGAATCAGTCAAACGGGCCTGAGTCCGGCTGAGTTGCCGGGCTCGATTCGGCCCCCTCGACTTTCGCAAGCGTGTCCCGGCAGGCACTCCGGGCCGCATCGCCATCCCCGTCGCCGGCGACTCCGAGGAGGCGCGGCGCGTGGCCATGCAGCTCGTGGACGACACCGGCTTCGACCCCTACGACGCCGGCCCTGTGGGTGCCGAATATTACGGCGGTACAGTTCAGCCCTGTTGTCGCGCCGACGACAGCGGTCGGCAATGATCACTGTCCATGCTCGTACGCCTGGCCTGCATCGCCGTCCCCCACGCCTTCACCGCCCTGCGGCTGATCCCTATGAGCGACCACGACAAGGACGTCGAGATCCTCGCGCTGCGGCACCAGCTCGCCGTCCTGCAACGCCGGCTCGGCAGCCAACGCCCCGGCTTTCAGGAGGCCGACCGCGCGTTCCTGGCCGCTCTCCTCGCCCCGCTGCCACGAACCGCCCTGCGCCGGCTACGGCTCATCGTCTCCCCGGACACTGTCCTGCGCCGGCACCGCGACTTCATGAATAGCCGTCACGTCCATCTCAGCCGCAACCCGCGTCCCGGCCGCCCCCGCACAGTCACTTCCGTCCGCCGCCTCATACTCCGCCTCGCCGAGGAAAACCCCACCTGGGGCTACCGGCGTATCCACGGCGAACTCACACTCCTCGGCATCAAACTGGCACCCTCCACCGTCTGGGAAATCCTCAAGGCCGAAGGCATCGATCCTTCAACCCATCGCTCGAACGTCACCTGGGCCACATTCCTGCACTCCCAGGCCGAGGCAATCCTCGCGATGGACTTCATCGAGACCGTCACCCTCACCGGACAACGTCAGTACATCCTCGCCGCCATCCACCACGCCCACCGAAACGTCCGTGTGCTCGGCACCACCGCGCATCCCACCCACGCCTGGGTCACCCAGGCGATCAAGAACCTGGTCATGGACCTCGAAGACGCCGGACAGCTCACCGCCATCAAGTTCATGATCCGCGACCGCGACGCAAAATACCCCGTCGTCATCGACGAGATCCTTTCTCAGGCAGGGATCCGCACCGTGCTCACCGCCGTCCGCACGCCACGCATGAACTCAATCATGGAACGCTGGGTTCGCAGCCTGCGCCGTGAAGTCCTCGACCGCACCCTGCTCTGGAACGAAGCCCACCTGCGGCGAGCGCTCCGCGAGTACGAACAGCATTACAACCATCACCGCACCCACCGCACACTGCAGGCTGCCGCACCCCTCCGAGTCGTGCCGGAACCGCTCAATCCACCACAGCTCAAGCCGCTTCGCGTTCGCCGACACGATCGTCTCGGCGGCGTACTCCACGAGTACCAACATGCTTCCTGACCTGCATGGACGCAATTATCGGCACGCACACCGGGGCCGATCCATCAGCTCGTTCAGCAGGGCATCGTCCACGGCCTCCGAAACAACCGTGGCCGCCTTGTCGGCCTCGACGCCACTCGTCACGTCAGTCATCAACTGTCGCTCTCTACACGGGAGTTACACCGCTCACCGTACAGACCCGATCCCGGCCCCGGTCGGCCTGGGACTAGGCGACGAACCCTGCATCGCCACCAACGTTGGTGATCATCCGCCGCAGCACCTTGATCGCGGCGACGTACTCCTCGTCGCCGACCCCCGCGCGCAGCCGCGTTTGCGCGCCCGGGATGACCTCGCCGGTGACCTGCTCCCAGGCCGTGGTCCCCGCTTCGGTTCGTATGAGCAGGCCCTGCTGGTCCTCCGTGAGCCAGTCCCATTCGACGAGGTCCCCGATCGCTGCTTCGATGACGGACACGTCGACGTATGGCCGCGTCTCGGCGATCTTCGTGGCTACCTCGTCCCGGGTGAACTCACCCTCGCTCTCGCCCACCCGGAATAGGGACCAGGCGTGCGGCTGCCGGATGCCGAGCTGTCCGAGGGAGTCGTTCATGTGCCCGACGATGGCCTGCTGGGCGGCTCCGGCCCAGTAGCCCATGGGCTGGGTGAGGAGTTCGGCATCGGTGAATTCCATCGCGGGGTCTCACAGTTCGCGTCGAAGGTGCTGCTTGCTGAACACCTTGAACGCTAAAACCACAAGTGAGGTTGAGGTCAAGCCGTTGGAGGAAAGGGCCGGTTTCCGGGGGAGCGAATACTCTCGCGGATCTACGACCTCACGGCATGAACGATCTCACCGCGGAAGAGCTAGGCTCATACAAGATTTTCGTGAGCGTTGATCGACTTGTTGGGCCGTGACACGTCGCTGATGCGGCGGGATGCTGCCTGTGTGCGATGACGTGTTGAAGATGTTGCCGCAGCTGGCTGCTGTGGATATTGGTTCGGTCCTGGAGTGCGGGGACACAGTGGTGATCTGCGCACGGTCCCGGGCGGAACCGGCCGCGTGCACGGGCTGCGGCCAGTCCTCCGGCTGGGAACACAGCCGGTACGTGCGGCACGTCGAGGATGAGGCCGTCGGTGGCCGCCCGGTGCGGATCGATCTTTCGGTCCGGCGTCTGTACTGCGAGAACGCGGCCTGCCGAAGACCACCTTCGCGGAGCAGATCGAAGGGCTGACCCTGCGCTATCAACGCCGTACTCCGGGACTTCAGTTGATCGTCGCGGCCGTGGCGACAGCGCTGGCGGGCAAGGCCGGCTCGCGGCTGCTGCTCCACCTGCACCACGCCCTGAGCTGGGCGTCCCTGCTCGCCCGTCTGATGAAGTGCCCTGACCCGCCGACTTCGACGTTGCGGGTGGTCGCCGTGGACGACTTCGCGCTACGGCGCGGTCGCCGCTACGCCACCCTCGTGATCGACGCGGAATCCCGTCTACCCGTCGACGCCTTCAACACCAGCGATGCCGAACCCACCGCCGACTGGCTGCGCGCCCAGCCAGGCATCGAGGTGGCCTGCCGCGACGGCTCGGCCTCCTACCGCACCGCGATGACGGCCGGTGCACCGCAGGCTGTCCAGGCCAGCGACCGATTCCACCTGTGGCAGAACCTCGGGCGCAAGATCTACGAGGTGGTCACCATCCACCGTGACTGCCTGCCCGAACCCGACGACGAGACCACCGCACCGCGGACCCCCGGCGGCCTCATGGCCAAGCGCACCCGCCGAAATCACACCACCGTCCACGCCCTGCTCACCGAAGGGATGGCGCTACGCGCGATCGCTCGGCACATGGACTTGGACCGCAACGTCGTACGACGCCATGCCCGCGCCGCCACCTGGCAGGAGGTCGTCCCTGTCTGGCCTCGCCGTGTCGGCATTATCGGCCCCTACCAGGGGCACCTGCACCGCAGGTGGGCCGAGGGAGAACACAACATCGCGGCTCTCGCCCGCGAGATCACCGCACGTGGCTTCCACGGCAGCGAAGGAACCGTCCGCCTCTACCTCACGTCCCACCGCGAGGCCTTGGACGCAGGCCTGCCTCCACCCGCCCCCGCCCGCAGCGCGTTCGAGGTGACCCGGCTGCTGACCACACGCCCCGAGCGCCTGGGCGAGGACCAGCAGGTCTTCGTCAAGCACCTGCTGGAACGCTGCCCCGAACTGCGCGTCCTCCACGGCCTCATCGGTGCCTTCCGTGAGGTCTTCGACAAGAAGCGCGCCGCGCTCATGGACCGCTGGATTACCAGCGCCCGCCAGAGCGGCCTCGCCCCGCTCGTCCGCTTCACCGTCAGTCTGCAGGACGACTTCGACGCGGTGCACGCCGCCGTGACTCTTCCCTACAACTCGGGCGTCGCGGAGGGCAGAATCACGGACCTGAAAATGATCAAGCGTCAGATGGCAGGACGCGCGGGCATCCCGTTGCTCCGCAAGCGCGTGATCCTCGTCGCCCACTCACGACGCACCCCGCACCGCACCACTCCGGACGACCCCTGGGCGATCAACGGCTACGAAAATCTTGTATGAGCCAAGAGCTACACCCAAAGCTATTCACGGCTCTCGCCGCTGCGTGCAACAGGCGAACCGACCCTCAGAGGACCTCTGTAATCCAGGCCGGCGTACGGTCGAAGAGCATCCTGCACGGCATCCCAGCGAGCACCAGCTGCGCCCCAGACTGAGCCAACGCGCACAGCCGCACCGTGCGCCTCGTCAAGGGATCGCTGCAGTTCACTGGGCATCGAAAGCGTGATGTGGTCGTGGCGTGGCCGTTCGCCTGGAACTTCAGGCGCGACAGGAACATCCTGAAGACACAGGCGTCACACCACGCGCAGGGAAGTGGTCACCACGCGCTCTCACCACGCCACCGGACGTATCGCCCGGCTCTGTCGCCTGACGCTGCCAGCAGTGGGAGGCTCTTCAGCCCCGTCCGGCCCTCAACGCAAGCTTCGTTCCGCCTCTCCCACTCGCCCCTGCATCAGCCCAAGCGCTTACCAGGGCCATGCTCATGGGATACGGGCTGCGGCTTGGCGGACACGTGCACTGGTGTCGATGCGGAGCTGTTCGGTAATGGCCTCGTACTTGCGCTGTTCATCCGGGGAGAAGTCGGCAAGGGAGTGAGCCAGGGCGCGGCGTACTCCAGGGTTGGCGTCCTGGGCGAACACGCGCGCCAGGGACGGGTCTCGGTGATCGGCGCGGCCCCAACAAACCACGGCAGAGTGCCGAATGGACTCTGAGGCATGAGTGGCCATCAGGGACACCGGGGCGGGCGTCAAACGGTCGAGTGCGAGCATGGCCTGTGCCTGCAGCTGGCTATTGCCTCGCACTTGTGCGGGGCGGGTCAGTAGGGGCAGCAGGCGCTGTTCGACGCGGGCGGCCTGAGCGCCTGTGGTAGCGAGAGCGGCGGATGCCTGCAAGACCTCTAAGGGAAGGCGTCCCTCCCTTCCCTCATTGATCTTGTGGCGGCTCAGGGGGTGCTGGGTGCGTCGGTCAAATGCGTCGGACGGGTGCTCTCCAGGATCGTCGTAGAGGCACATGATCCGTTCGAACATGGTGTCTCGCATGGCCGCAGGCAGGGTTTCGGCGAGGATGGACAGTGCATGAACAGCGTCGGATCGTCGGTCAGCTGTGTCCGTGCGGTCTTCGGCCCACAACAGGAGGTGTGCTGTGACGCGTTCACGCAGGATGCCGGCCGCCTCGCCTGTGCCCACGGAGACCTCATCGTTGGAGTACACCGTGAGGAACGCCGCGCACTGTCGCGCGGTGGTGCCCACGGAATACAAGGGGCGATCCGTTCCCACTGGTTCGGCCAGCACGCTGTCGGCCAGTTCCCGTGCGGTCTCGGCGACCGACGGGTCGTCTACCCGCCAGTGTGCGAGGAGAGCTGCGGCCCCTCGGTGTCCCTGCTGCGCCCGCTCTCGGACCACTGGTACAACTGACGACAGGTGGGAATGAAGGTCGGCCAACAGCACGTCGGCTCCGTTCATATCGAGCTTCCATGCATCCAGCAGGGCTTGTGCGGCTTGGCCCGCCAAGGGCAGGTCGGCCTTGATGCAGGCGCCGAGGAAAGCCAGCATCTGCTTGTCTACGAACCGGGAAGTGGTCGGCTCTCTGGGTATCCATCCGACCAACAGCGGAAGGACCTGTTGCCCTGATGCCTCCGGCAGTCGCTCATCGAGCGCTGCAAGCGCTCCGAGTGCCTGTATGACCGTGCGTATGTCTCCTTCTGCCGACTGCGAGCCCGTGATGACGATGTCCGTCAGGCGGGCGGCGATACCTGCGACAGCGTCATCAGGAATGAGATCCGCTTGCTGGCCGGTCACCGCTGCGGCAGCGCTGCGTACCCACCGAGCCCTCATCTGCAGGAGGGTGCTTACATCGAGGAACTCGGATGCTGGTTCGGCGGCGGAGCAAGCGTCCTTCCTGCGGCCCGCAAGGACGAACTGACGCACGGCGTGCTTCACTTCTCCTGCGCGTTTGAAGACTTCCCCGTATCGCTGGTGTGCGAGGTTCTCGTCGGTCAGGGCACCGGAGAGCCGGTCTTGCCACAACCATTGATGCGCGGCTCGCGAGGCGTCCGGAAGATTGTTGTCGACCAGCCCTTCCAACGCGCTGACGGCTGGACTGAAGGAGAGTTCGAGGAGCCGCGCGCCTTTGGCGCCGACCGTACGGGCCGAGAGCATGGCTTGGGACGATTCCCTGAGTCCAAGGTTGTACTGGTCGGACAGAAAGGAAATGGCGCGAAGGGCGTGCCGGGCATCGCCTCCCAGGCCCTCTCGGGTAGCGACCAGTACTGCGCGCCGGTAGGCCTCGATGGCCTCTTCTCCGAGGTCTGCCAGGGCCAGGGCTCGTCCGCGGCGCATATGCACCAAGACTGCGAACCGTTCCTGTAAGCGGCCGCCCAGAGCGCGCCGATTGAGGTCGGCGTAAGAGTCTTCCGGGCCCTGTCCGGCGCGGACGGCCAGGTCTGCCAGACAACACTCCAGCCGCAACCGCAAGAGCCCCTTCTGTGCGGGGGCGACCTGGGAAACCAGGTCCGACAGCTTCGCCGGATGATCGTCGGGATGTTCGTCGACAACGATCTGCTCGATGACTGCCAGCACCAAGCGGGCTGCTAGTGGATCGCTGGCCCGCACCACAGCCTCAAGTGCGGCGGTCACCGGCGGTAGGGCATAGCCGTGCTCGAACCAGTCGGCCAGAGCCTTCAAGACGCTGTAGATGTCGGCAGCCGTGCCACCGGCTTTGGAAGCCAGCCGCTCCAAGCGCTCATCGACAAACATACGGTCGCCGGAGTCATACCGATCCAGCAGCAACTGAACCGCGACGGTGAATGCCGTGTCGGCCTGCCCAGCGGCCGCCAGCAGATCACGCTGGCGAGTGCGCAACTGGGCGGCATGCCCGGTAAACGAGGCCTGTTCAAGTGCATCCGCCAGCTCTCCGAAGAGCTCGGCGGCCGGCCCAGGCTCTTCCGTCTCCGCGAGCTGCTGAGCGCGGTGCAGGGCGTCGGCCAGGTCCAAATGCTCGAGCGGGTCATTCAACAGCGCGTAGCCATGCGGTAGGGACGAAACTGGTGTCGCTTCTATCCCGCAGAACGCCTTGGCCCACTCCGGGCCGAACACGCCAGCGACAAGGGACGGACGATCTCTCAAGGCCCCAGATAGGGCGCGTGCATCGTACAGGTCGATGTCGATGTCGCCCTGGTAGCGCTCCTTTAGAGAGACGAGTTCGTCCTCCACCGGCGTGTCGTCGACGATACAACCGGCTGCCAGGACAAAGCGCACCGAGTCGAACCGTCGCTCGGACCACTTCTCTTCGGGGGTAGTCGTGCGGGGTGGGCCGGCGAAGTCTGTAACGGCTGCACGGAGCGCGGGCGCGGACAAGGAGACGATCCTGCGCACTTGATAGACGTGCGTCTTGCCCTTTTTCCTGCCAATGAGGTCGAGTCCGCCCTGATCTTGTCCGGATCGCCCGTAGCCGCGGATGTCGTTCATCCCATCGACAAGCCACATGACCTCGCTAACCAAGCGCTCGAACACGGGCGGGGAAAGCTCGCCGAAGGGCAGTGCATCAGGGGCAGAGAGGGGCGGGGTGAGGGGACGTTCACTGCGCCGACTGACAAGCGCGCCGAGACGGATTTCCTCCGCGGGCCAGTCCGAAGCCATCCTGCACTCCTTGCTCGCCACCGACCGGCGGCGCTCACTTGTCTCAGGCGGGCACGGGGGATGCTATCGGGAGGGGACTGCAGACCTACGATGCCGCATTGAGGATCCACTGTCACCCTAAGTGGTCATTTCAACCGAAAAATGGATATGACTGGAAGATGGGGAGGGGCGTGCGCGCCTGGAGCGAACCGTCATGCGGGCGACAGTCTCAGTCGACACAAGAAACGGAATGGCTTGGTCCGATTGTCAGTGGCAGGTGGCACTCTTTGAGCATGACTTTCCGGGGAAAGTGTTCTTATCGAGGGTATTCCGACGTACACGGGCGGTGTTCCATGGGTGGTCGGGTGATACGCGTGCACAGCGCTGCGCTGCCGTCCCCTGACGGCTGCCGCTGGTGTGGTGACCAACCGGGGCACCACGGTTCCCAATGGGTGGCGTCGGTCGGACTACACACGTGGGAGGCACCCACGCCGCAGCAGCGACTGATGCGCATGAAGGCACGGCGCGCGGCGCGCCAGGCCACCGCAGCTACCAGAGATGCGGCCCCGCGTTCTGCGCGCGACTGACGAGAGAGTCGAAGATCGTCGACAGGGCGGCGGGGATGCGGTCCGCAGCGAGGTGTGCTGCGATGCCGACCATGAGGTCTTCCTTGTTCTGCGGTCCTTCGGGAGAGCCGCCCTTGAGCAGGGCGAGCAGCTGCGAGCTGAACTTGCCGGCCCGAAGCTCTACGATCTCTTGGGGCTGCCAGGGGCCACGTTCGGGATTCGGCTTCCACAGTGCGTTCGCCGTCTCGGCCCAATCGTCGTCGGTGAACAGGTCCTCAAGCTCATTGGGGGCGCCGAGGTAGAAGCACTCCTTCTCGAGGTCGAAGCCGTGTTCCTTGAGCTTGTCGTCGCGGAAGGCGCGCCTCTGGTTGGTGCGGCTGTCTTTGTCGACGACAAAGGCGACGTCGCGGCCGTGATCTTTGAGGAAACGGGCGAATCGCAGCGCTCCTTCGTTGCTGCCGCCGGCCCACAGGCAGATCCCGGCAGACTGGATCGGGAAGCTGGCGTGCTTGCGAAAGAGGATGGGGAACGCGGATGTCTCCGATACTCCCTCCACAGCGACGAAGAACCGCTCGTGCAGGAGGACGCTGTTGCGGAAGCCCAGCGTTGTCGCGATCGTCGACAGGTGTCGGCGCACGTCCTCGTCCGCGCTGTCATCGTTCAGGACCTCCGCCCGAACCCGGCCTTCCTGGGTACGCAGGTGCACCACGGAGGAGATGTCGACTCCGTCGATCAGGTTGAGCGAGTGCGTCGCCACGATGACGCGCGCGTTGGGCCGCGAAGCCTGTAGCTGAAGCAGCGCCATGATGCGCCGCTGATGGGCGTAGTCGAGATGGGTGTCGGGCTCGTCGTAGACGAACAGGACATCCGACTCGGGTGCCTGCGTGACGTCGTGCTGCCCCAGGAGTTCGTTGCTGCTCTCCCACAAGGCCAGCGAGATCCGGCGCGAGCGGCCGGTGCCGGCGGACGACAAAGGAAAACGGCGGCCATGGGAGTCCATGACGTTCAACTCGACGCCTACAAGCGCCGGGCGCACCTGCACTTGGGGAGCCAGCTCTACCGAGGGCAGGGTGCAGCGCTGCGCGATGTGACGGCGGATGCTGTCGATGTCTTCTTTCAGCGACTCGGCGAGATAGTCCTCAAGATCCGATACTCGCTTGGATACCTCATCGGCCCGCGTGTACTCCCGCAGCCGGGAGTTGAGCAGACTCTGGATCACGGCCTCGGGCGCCTGGACGGAGTCACCCTTGAAGTACACCATCGTCGGCAGAGCCGCGGCCACTTCGGAGTGTGCCAGCACCCACGCGTCCACCTGCTTCATCTGCTGGGCCAGCGCTCCAAGCGGCTGCTCCCAGCTGGCCCTGGCGTTCGCCTGCCCGACTGGATCGATCCCGTGTGCGGCCGCAAGTTCCTTCAACCGCGGAAGCTTCACCTCCGCCAAGTCACGCAGTTGGGGGTCTTGGCAGACACGGCGATGGATCTCCAAGAACATGCCCGCTTCTGGCCGGTAACGTCGCCGGACTCGTACCTGCTCGGGCAGTTTGAGACGGATCTGCTCATCGGCGCTGAGGCTGAAGCTGCCTGTCACGACCGTCTGAGGAACGCGCGCGTGCGGGGCAGCTGCATCCTCCGCTGACTCCTGAAGCTCGCCGTCGCCCACGTAGGTGAGATCGTTCTCGCTCAGTACTGTGCCGTGCAGCAAGAAGTTCAGCGCGTCAAGAAGAGCAGTCTTCCCGCCCTCGTTTTGACCGGTCAGAACCGTCTGGGAAAGAACCGGAACTTCGGCGACGTCCGCAAGGCAACGAAAGCCCTCAACGGAGACGGAACAGATCTGCACGCGTGCCTCAACTCGACGACAGTGGACGGGTCCTGGATGGAATGATGTATGCGTCAGCCCGAGACGCGGCGGTAGGCGTAGCGGCCCTTGACGAACTGGGCCAGGAATCCGCCCTTGCTGGCAGCCGCCATCAAGGCCGCGTGCACGCCTGTCGGCACGCCGTCGTAGCGATAGACCGCCCCGCTGTGAAAGGCGACTTCGAGCGCCTGATCCTGCGGGCTGTAGCCCACCGACCGGACATTCGAGGAGCGAACCTGCTCGTGCAACAAGACTCCTCCTGCGGCCAATGTGTCAGGCGTTGCATGATTCACCGATAGTAGCGTCGCCCGGGCGGAGTTGGCAGAAAGTACCCGCCTCCTGCTGACCGTGCGGCTGCCGGAAATGTCATCCGCACGGCTCAGAAGGGGCTTCGACGCTGCGGCAGGATGAGCACTCGTGCCACTCTGTCTCGCCTGCCTAGCCGTCCCCACCATGTTCGCCGCGCTGCGGTTGCTGCCGATGAGCGACCGCGACGAGGACGCGGAGATCCTCGCCCTGCCCCACCAGTTCACCGTCCTTCAGGGACAGCCCGGGGCGAGCCGGCTCAAGTTCGCCCCGGAAGATTGGGCCTTCATTGCCGCTCTACTGGTGCCCGTGTCCCCGTGAAGTCCTGCACCGGCTCCAGATACTGGTCCGTCCGGCCCGACACCGTGTTGCGGCGGCGTCTCGACTTGATCAAACGGCGCCATGCCCGCACCTGCAGACCGACGGGACCGGGCCGATCACACAAACTCCGCTCGCCCCACGCGCTGGTCCTGCATCTGATGCGGGAGAACCAGTAGCGGTGCTACCGCAGGGTGCACGGCGAACTCGCCACCCTCGACACCAAGGTCGCCGCCTCCACGTCCAGGAAACCCTCACTTCCGTCGGCTCGTACGGCACCGAGGTGCGCGATCCTGGAAACATGAAGATTGAGGTCCTCGTAGCGCCAGCTTGTCCTCACCGCCAGCTCACCGAGGAGCGACTGCGACAGGCGCTTGACGACTGCGGGCTGAACACCACGGACTTCACCACGAGAGTGATCACCGACCTGGCCGAGGCCCGTAGAGCTTGGTTCAAAGGCTCCCCAACGGTCCTGATCGACGGCCGTGATCCGTTAGCCGAAAGCGGTGCCGTGCCCTCTCTCGCCTGCCGGACCTACCGTTCTGCCAACGGCCCAGCTGGGGCGCCCAGCGTTGCCCAACTCCTGCGGGCCCTACAGGTGGCGGTTGACTATCAGCATGCGGAAGAGGAGCGTGCCCGCCTCGCCCAGGAAGTCATCACCAAGCACCTCACGCAGGAGGTCAACGCGGCGGACGAGCAGGCAATGAACGCAGTCGGCACGCTGGAGGCTCAAGCCCTAAGCAGTGCTGCACGGCAGGCCAAGGTCCGGCTGCGACGATGGCAGGCCGAGAGCCTTTTGGATGTCGACACGGCACAGGCCGTGGCCCGCGCCGTTCTGCAGCCCATGGAGGACGCTCATACGCTTGCGATGCACTCCGGGGAAGTGATGGACGTAGCTGAATCCCAGGAGATCGGGCGGAGGGCTGCCGTGACCCGTTACTGGCTCCGCGACGTTGAGGGGTACGACATCCCAGATGACTCAAGGCATCGTGGCCTCTGAAGTTGAGAGAGCACCAGAAAGAACACCTACGGGCGGCCGGAACTCGAGACGATGCAGGGCTGGCTGCGGCCGTTCGCCAACTGTCGCCCGGCATTGACCGCGAGAAGCTCAACCAGGGCCTGGAGTTGATGATCCACAGCCCGGCCCTCGGCTGGGGTAGAAACCAGTTCCAACCTCCAGAGCGGCGGGATCCGGAGGCGGGTGGAGAAGAGGCCCGCCCAGGTGCTCGTTCCGGACCGGGCTCTCGCCGAGAATCAGTCACGCTGTTCCGAACAACTGCCCCTCCGCCTTGCCCGGTGCTGCAAAGCTGACGGAGTGATGTATGTCGTGACCGTAGACACCCAGACCTCCGAAGGCGCCCCGGAGATGGACGAGTTGCAGCGCGTCGGGGCCATCGCGCTGCTGGAGCAAGGATTCGACGCCGTCGAAGGCATCGAGGGCCGGGACGGCATGGAGGTGGAGGTCGTCGACAGCCTCGTCGCCGTCCACCCCGGCGGCGCACTACTGAAGGTCTTCGCGCACGCCCCCACGCTGGAGATCGCCGAGGAAGCAGTCCGCGCCCTCGTCCAAGAGCTCCTGGAACGCACGGAGTTGCTTGCCGAGTGGACCGTCGAGAAGTGCGAAGTTCAGCTCCACCCGGAGCTTGCCCAGGAAAGCCTGGACGCCGCAACGGGCCCGGAAACCCCCGCCCCTGACCCAGCGTCGCGACGCGCCCACCTGGCCCAGACCACCCACACATCCGCACCGAGTGAGGCGGAGATCGCGGCGGATTCCGAGAAGACCCGCCGCCAGATGCTGGCCCTCGCACCCCAGCTCAAAGCCTTCGGACCGCAGATGTTCGGCGTGATCACCGAAGAGGACAAAGAAGATGAGGAATTCGGCGACTACGAGGGCACCGCGGATGAAGACGCTCAACTGGCCGCCGGCGCCCTGATCTGGGCCACAGACGTGATGATCGACCAGCTGTTCATGGACGTCCACACCCTCACCGAAGCGGACACCAACGTCGCCGAGTGCGAGGACGTGCTGTGGCACCTGGAGGACCTGCCCCGCCGCTACGCCCTGCGCTACGACGAACAGTTCGCCCGCCGCTTCCTGGTCACCATGATCGCCATGACCACCCGGTTCACGCAGGGCACCTTCACCCAGCTGAGCTGTGTCACAGAGGAACTGGCACTGCGGCTCCTGCTGAACGAGGCGAAGGTCTGCCTGGAGACCTTCGGCCTGCTCGACGACGGTGTCGAGCAGGCTCTCGACTGCTTCGCCGACCTCGTGTACGAGGACATGGACCATGAATGGCTGTACGACGACGCCGCCGACGGCATCGAGGACAGCCCCGTCGGCGAGATGCTGCGGATCGCACCCATGGGGCTCGCCGACTGGTTCAAGCCCTTCAACGACGGCCGCTACGTCCACCCCTACGCGATGGACACCCTGACCGGAGAAAGCGAACCGGACAGCGGGGAACACGAGCGGAGTTGATCTCCCAATCGAGTCATGTCAGTCGGTGCTGGCATCCGTATGTCAAGGGGAGCCGTTATCCCGACGGCAGCCGGTGGGCGCTCGCCTCCAAGAACTCTGGCAACCCGCGCTGCAAGCTCAGTACCAGCCACCTGCGATCCCCGAAAGCGCTCCTACAAACCGCTCCGGACGCATCCGGCTGCAGCAATGCCATCAAATCCGAGTTCCTCGCGGAGAATGCCGACTCCTGCACAGTCGAGTCCTCGGCGGCGACATCAGCGAGTACAGATACACAGCCTGACCGGCAGCAACAAGTTTCGCCCCCCACAGGGCCATGAAGCGTGGCGAACGTATACACAGGACGAGTTCAGCGTCGAGACGTGCCCTCGCCTCAGTTCGCGGCGAGAGCCCGGACCACCTCCGTGACGTCGTCCACCGCGTCGAGGTCACGGACCAGCCGCACCGCGCTGCGGACCTTGTCCGAGCCCGGAGCAGTCACAGCCGCCGACGCGCAGTCCTCGAACTTGCGGGTGATGTCGCCCCACATCATCGGCGCCTCGGTACTACCCGGAACACCGGTGCCGGTGCGGCTGACACGCCGGCCGTCACTCAGCACCAACTCCACACGCCCCGGCGGGAGTTCCATCGTCCAGTCAAGGCTCTTGTCGGGTACGGGGACGACCCTGCGAGCCACGTCCAGTACCTCGGTGTCCCGCAGCGCCTCAGGCAGGAAGTCCGACACCCGGACGGTGCCGCGGACGGCGGCAACGGCCACCAGGAACGGGAGGCTGAACTTTGCGTCGACGAGCGTGGACGGGGCTCTACGGGCGTCGAGGGGACGGCACATCAGGTCGTGGTAGTCACCGACGTGGACGCGGATCTCGTCGATGTCGTCCGTGGCCAGGCCGTGGTCGGTCATGAGGCCGATGGTGGCGTGGATGTGGCTGTGGGCGGTGCCGACCGCCGGCCAGGGCTTGTAGAGCGTTCCGCCGCCCTGGTAGTCCGTTCCCAGGTCGGCGAGGATCGCTTCGCGGTCGTAGACGCCCCCGAAGTACGTGCGGAAAACGCCGTGTTCGCCTTCGAAGAGATCCGGGACACCTGTGATGCCCTTCTGGGCGAGGAGGGCTGCGGTGACCGCTCCCCTGGCGGAGAAACCCGCGTACATGGCTCGTAGGTCGCTGCCTGTTCCCGCGACCACCTCCATGACGCCGCTGGACTGCATGCTCGCGGTGCCCAGGGCGTCCGCCAGACGCTCACCGGACAGGCCGAGTACGCGGCCTGCCGCCGCAGTCGCGGCGAATACTCCCAGCACGGTCGACAGGTTCCAGTCCTTGCGCCAGCCGACGTTGCGGCGCAAACGGGCGAACAGGTCCTGCCCGGCCGCGACCGCGGCAATGAGGTCGGCGCCACGGACACCGCCCTGCCGTTCCGCGACCGCGAACGCGGCCGGGACGATCGAGCTGGAGCAGTGCTGGCCCCACGGGGTCTGGTCGTCGTAGTCGAGGCAGTGCGCCATGGCGCCGTTGGCGAACGCCGCCGCCATGGCCGGGACCTTCCCGCCGAAGGCGAGGACGGATGCCTCCGGGCGGCCGCCGCCCTCCCGGACCAGGTCGATGACACCGCGCACGGCCGGCTCAGTGCCGCTGGCCGCGAGGATCACTCCGAGTGTGTCCAGGATGCTCTTCTTGGCCGCTTCGGCGGCCTCGGGCGGAAGGTCCTCGTACCGGGTCTCGGCGGCGCACGCCGCCAGGTGGTGGACGATGTCGTTGGTCGGGAAGGCCATGTAGGTACCTCGGTGGGGGTGGTTCGTTGCTCAGGGGCTGTTGATGCGGGCGACCGTCGCTGGCTTACGCGAGTCGGTCCGCCACTTCCTGTGGCAGGCCGATCGACTTCAACTCGGTGTACGTTGCCAGGCCTTCGGGTCCGTTCTCCCGGCCGAGGCCGCTCCCCTTGAAGCCGCCCATCGGGGCTCCGGGTCCGGACGGGTTGCCGTTGAGCTCGACCATGCCGGTCCTGATCCGACGCGCGATGTCCAGGCCGTGATCGACGTCGGAGGTGAAGACGGCGCCGCTCAGGCCGTACGTGGAGTGGTTGGCGATCGCGACAGCGTCGTCCTCGTCGGCGTAGGTGAGGACCGAGGCGACCGGGCCAAAGATCTCTTCCTGCGCAATGCGCATGCCCGGCTCGACCCCGGTGAGCACCGTCGGTTCGACGTACCAGCCCCGCGAAAGGTCCTGGGGACGGCCGCCACCGACCACCGCCTTAAAGGCTCTAACAAAAGCTGCTGATCATGAGTGTTTCGGTCTGTCTGTCCGTAGGTCTGGTCATGGGAGAGCGTCAGTCGCGGCCATGGATCGTGTCGGACGAACTGTGGTCGATGATCGAGCCGTTGCTGCCGAAGCCGGGCCCGAAGAAGGTCGAGGGCAGACCACGGGTCCCGGACCGGCAGGCACTGTGCGGGATCCTCTTTGTGCTGCACACCGGCATCCAATGGGAGTACCTGCCGCAGGAGTTGGGCTTCGGCTCGGGCATGACCTGCTGGCGCCGGCTGGCCGCCTGGAACGAGGCGGGGGTGTGGGACGGACTGCACCTGGTGCTGCTGAAGAAGCTACGGTCGGCGGGCAAGCTGGACTGGTCCCGGGCGGTGATCGATTCCTCGCACGTGCGGGCCGCTCGGCGGGGCCCAAAAGCGGGCCGAGCCCGGTCGACCGCGCGCGGCCGGGCAGCAAGCACCACGTGCTCACCGACGGCCAGGGCATCCCGCTCGCCGTATCGCTGACCGGCGGCAACCGCAACGACGTCACTCAACTCCTGCCCCTGCTCGACAAGGTCCCCGCCGTGGCAGGCACGGTCGGACGGCCACGCAAGCGGCCGGACCTGTTGTTCGCTGACCGCGGCTACGACCACGACATCTACCGGCGCCAGGTACGACAGCGCGGCATCCGCCCGGTCATTGCCGAACGCGGTCAGCCGCACGGCACCGGACTGGGCACCTTCCGGTACGTGGTCGAGCGCACCATCGCGTGGCTGCACGGCTTCCGTCGTCTCCGCATCCGCTGGGAGCGGCGTGACGACATCCATGAAGCCTTCCTCGGGCTGGCCGCCTGCCTGATCACTCATCGGCACGTCCAACGCCTTTGTTAGCACCTCTTAGTGCCCTCGTCGCGGGCGATGGCCAGGTACTTCTCGACCACCCCTCGTTGGCGCGCGCTGACCAGCGGGCCGATATGGGTCTCGGGGCGTCCAGGATCGCCGAGCGGCATGGACTCGACGAGGGCCACCAGTCGGTCCAGCAGTTCCTGGTGGCGGCGCGGCGAGACGAGGATGCGTGTCTTCAGGGTGCAGATCTGCCCGCTGTTGCGGAAGGAGCCGAGGCGCAGCGCTTCGACGGCCTGGTCCAAGTCGGCGTCGTCGAGGATCAACGCGGCTGACTTGCCGCCCAGTTCGAGGCTGACGCGCCGCAGGTCCTGGCCGCACAGGGCGGCGATGCGGCGGCCGGCCACAGAGGATCCGGTGAACGACACCTTGTCCACGTCGAGGTGGGTGACGAGGTACTCACTGGCCTCGCGGTCGGCGGGCACCATGTTCACCACACCGGGCGGTAGGCCGGCCTCGGTGAGCAGCTCGACGAGACGGTAGGAGCTGAGCGGCGCCTCGGGCGAGGGCTTCAGCACCACCGTGCAACCGGCCAGGAGCGCGGGCGCGATCTTCTGGACAGCGATGGACAACGGCATGTTCCACGGAATGACGGCGGCGACCACGCCCACCGGTTCCCGAGTGACCAGCGCGGCCGCACCGTTGAGGGATCGCCGCACCTCGTCGAAGCGGAAGTCGCGCGCGAGGCTCAAGTAGGTGTCGAGGACGCCGAGCGGCGCGACCACCTGGATGGTGCGTGACTGCGTGATCGGGCAGCCCATCTCCTGGGTGATCAGCTGCGCCAATTCCTCACTGTTCGCCTCGATCCCGTTGCGCAACCGCTGCAGGACGCCGATACGTTCCTCGATCGGGCTGGTCGCCCAGCCGCCGTCGAACGCGGCGCGGGCTGCCGCCACCGCGCGATCCATGTCGGCCGGCGAGCCTGACGGAATGGAAGCGACCGGCTCCTCCGTGACCGGGGAGATCACATCGATCCGCTCTGCGGTCGCGGGCTCGACCCACTCACCTCCGATGAAGAGACGGTCGTAGCGGGTGTGCCGGTGCATCGAGTTCCTCCATGGTGCGGTGTGGGGTTTGGTTCCTGACCAGTTGGGGCCGAGTGTGGTGTCAGCCAGCTTGAGTCGGCTCCTTTGCCGAGCGGTCCTCGTGGCACGCACCGGGGGCCCTGACGCGCGAGTGCCGGAGGTCGAAGTCCTTCGTCTCTGGTGTGAACAGCACGACGACGAAGGCGAACACGCTCACGCCCATGATGTAGAAGGCGGGCGCCACGGAGGATCCGGTCGCACTCACCAGTACTCCCGAGATGAGTGCGACGGTGCCACCGAAGAGTGCGTTGCCGAGGTTGGTGGCAATCGCATGCCCGGAGTAGCGCATCGACGTCGGGAACAGCTCTGTCTGGACGGCGAATTGTGGTGTGGTGGTGAGCGCCGTGCCGATCATCAGGATGGCGGCGGCGCCGCAGGCGGCCGCGACGGAGCCGCTGGAAGCGAGCGCGAAGGCGGGGTAGATGCCTGCCACTGTCCAGAGGGTGCCAGCGATGAGCAGCGGTTTGCGACCGTAGCGGTCGGCCATGGCGCCGGTCACGGGATACAGGATCGCGCCGCCCGCGATCCCCGCTGAGGTGACGAGCAGCGCGGGGATCTCGTCCAGGCCGACGACGGTGAGCAGATACGTGTACAGGTAGCCGTTGAGTGCGTAGGTGACAAGGCCGTTGACCGAGGAGAGCAGTCCGGCGTTGAGCATGGTGCGCCGCTGGGTCCTGAAGACGGCCCGCAGCGGGTCCTTGACGTGTTCCGTCTTCCGCGCCTCGACGAACTCCTCGGGGTCGCTGAGGCGGGCGCGGAGCAGGACTCCGATCAGTCCGAGCAGACCGCCGAGGATGAAGGGGATGCGCCAGCCCCAGTCTTGGAACACGTCGTCGCCCATGGCACTGCGCAGGCCCACGATGAACAGGCCGACGATCGCGGCGGGCGCGAAGGCCATGGCGGCGCCGTATCCGAGCCACCTGGCACGTCGGCCCTCTGGCGCTGATTCGAGCAGGAAGCTGTAGGCGCCGCTGGTCTCTCCGCCCATGGACAGGCCTTGGCCGAGGCGCGCGGCGACCAGGAGCACGGTGGCTGCGATGCCGATGTGTTCGTAGGTCGGCACCAGACCGATGACCATGGTGCAGGCACCCATGGTCACCACGGTGACCACCATCATCCTGACCCGGCCGAGGCGGTCGCCGAGCCGGCCGAAGAGGATGCCGCCGACGGGGCGCATCAGGAAAGCGGCGGCGTAGACCGCGAACGTACTGAGCAGTCCTGCCGTGGAGTCACCTGCCGGGAAGAAGTGCGAGGCCAGGATGGGCACCGAGAAGCCGTAGACGAAGAAGTCGTACAGCTCCACGAAGTTGCCGAAGGACCCACCGATGATCCTTCGTCGGGCGCTTGCGTCTGTCATGCGGACTCTCCTCGTTGAGGCCCTATAGACGGGTGTCTGCTACGCGGCGTCGTCGAAGACGATGGCTGCCTTTCCGGCTGCCTGCCGGTCGAACTCCTGGTAGGCCTCGACGACTTGATCGAGGCGCCAGCGGTGGGTGAAGAGGTCGTCGACCGGGAGCTTGTTGCGGGCGATGAAAGCGGCGCACTGGCGCTGCTGCACGATGGACATCGTCCAGGAGGTCATGAGAGTCATCTGGCTGCGGTGCACGTCGACCGTGCCGAAGCGCGCCTCACCGCCGAGTCCGACCAGGCAGACCTTCCCCCACGGGGCGAGGGCCGCGATTCCGTCCCTGATCGCCGATGAGGCGCCCGAGGTCTCCAGGACAAGCGGTACGCCGTCTCCCCCGGTCAACTCCCGTAGCGCCTTCGGGGCTTGGTCGGCCGTCGGGTCTATCGCGGCAACCGCTCCGAAGCGTTGGGCGTGGGCGCGCCGCGCCGGCTCCGGGTCGATCGCGACGACCCGGGCGCCGCGTGCCGTGGCGAGCATGGTCGCGGAGAGTCCGACCGGGCCCTGGCCGAACACCGCGAGGTTCCTGCCCCCGATGTGGCCGAGGCGCTCCAGGCCTCCCCAGGCGGTGCCGGTGCCGCAGCCGATGGCGGCTCCCGCCTCGAAGCTCAGCGTGTCATCGAGCGGGACCAGGGTCGCGGCGGGCACCCGCATGAACGGCGCGTGTCCGCCGTGTTCTTGGGTGCCGAAGGCACGGAACGGCTGCCCGGTGCACATCTGAGGCCAGCCGGAGCGGCAGTGGTCGCACCGCGTACAGCCGATGTAGTGGTGGACCATGACACGGTCACCGACGCGGGCGGCGTCCGGTGGCACACCAGGGCCCACGGCGTGGACAACTCCGGCCGGCTCGTGTCCGTTGATGTGTTCCCCGGACGTGGTGGCCCGACCTGCCTGTTCTCGGTACACGTGCAGGTCGCTGCCACACATGCCGGACGCCTTGATGGCGACGACGACCTCACCGGGGCCGGGCTGCGGGTCGGGGAAGTCCCTGAGCTCAACGATGCGGTCGCCCAGGAAAACTGCGCCCTTCATTGTTACTCCGTAGGGTTGTTGGGATGGACGGAATCGCCAGTCGGCGAAGCCGGTGGAACCGTGCTTAGCCAGCAGCCCTCTTGCCGTCGAATATGAACTTGACGAAACGCTCGACGAGATACTCGGAGAAAATGCCGTGCACGAAGAACGGATCGTTCTCGATGTATTCGACGGCTTCCGCCCTGGTGTCGACGTCGAGGATGATGATCCCGCCGACAGGAAAGTCATCACCGTCAGGGAACGTGCCTCCACTCACGATAATGCGCGACCTGTTCGATTCGACGTATTCGAGATGTTCCGCACGGAGCGCTTTCTTCATTTCGCGAACCCCGTCACGGTCGGTGAATCTGATTGCGAACGGCACGAATGCTCTCCTTCATCGTGGCAACAATTTTCTGGGTGGATCCGAAGATCCCCGGCCGGACGCGGAAGCCTCCCCCCGCGGGGTTCCTCACCCAATCCGGACGAGGCCGCTATCAAAAGCGGGCTTAAAGGCTCTAACAAAAGCTGCTGATCATGAGTGTTTCGGTCTGTCTGTCCGTAGGTCTGGTCATGGGAGAGCGTCAGTCGCGGCCATGGATCGTGTCGGACGAACTGTGGTCGATGATCGAGCCGTTGCTGCCGAAGCCGGGCCCGAAGAAGGTCGAGGGCAGACCACGGGTCCCGGACCGGCAGGCACTGTGCGGGATCCTCTTTGTGCTGCACACCGGCATCCAATGGGAGTACCTGCCGCAGGAGTTGGGCTTCGGCTCGGGCATGACCTGCTGGCGCCGGCTGGCCGCCTGGAACGAGGCGGGGGTGTGGGACGGACTGCACCTGGTGCTGCTGAAGAAGCTACGGTCGGCGGGCAAGCTGGACTGGTCCCGGGCGGTGATCGATTCCTCGCACGTGCGGGCCGCTCGGCGGGGCCCAAAAGCGGGCCGAGCCCGGTCGACCGCGCGCGGCCGGGCAGCAAGCACCACGTGCTCACCGACGGCCAGGGCATCCCGCTCGCCGTATCGCTGACCGGCGGCAACCGCAACGACGTCACTCAACTCCTGCCCCTGCTCGACAAGGTCCCCGCCGTGGCAGGCACGGTCGGACGGCCACGCAAGCGGCCGGACCTGTTGTTCGCTGACCGCGGCTACGACCACGACATCTACCGGCGCCAGGTACGACAGCGCGGCATCCGCCCGGTCATTGCCGAACGCGGTCAGCCGCACGGCACCGGACTGGGCACCTTCCGGTACGTGGTCGAGCGCACCATCGCGTGGCTGCACGGCTTCCGTCGTCTCCGCATCCGCTGGGAGCGGCGTGACGACATCCATGAAGCCTTCCTCGGGCTGGCCGCCTGCCTGATCACTCATCGGCACGTCCAACGCCTTTGTTAGCACCTCTTAACGCCCTCTCAGCCGGTCACCGTCGAGATCTGGGGAGCCTCATGCACAGAGGCGCCGCCCCGCCGCAGACACACCATCAGCACGATGGCGACGGCCAGGCTCACTGCCGGCACGATGAGGCCGAACGCGGTGTTGCCCTCCTTGGCCACCTTTCCGATGAGCAGCGGCCCGACGAACCCGCCGAGGGAGGCCACCGAGTTGATGACTGCGAACCCGACAGCGCTCTGAGCGCGGCTGAGCACTTCAGTGGCCAGGGCGAAGAAGGGCGGGATGTACGAGACGATGCCGATGGCGAACAGGCACAGGCCGATGAGTCCCGGCACGGGAACGTTGCGGAAGACCATGGTCAGGACGAGTCCCGCGACGGCGGTGAGCAGGCAGCCGATGACCGCGGCCTTGCGTTGGCCGGTGCGGTCGGAGAAGCGTGCGACGAACAGCATGGCCAGCGCCGCGCACACGTAGGGCAGGGCCCCGATGAAGCCGATGTTGGTGGGTGAGTATCCGGAATCCAGCTGCGCGACGATCTGCGGGAGGAAGAAGGTCATGCCGTAGGTGCCGACACCACCGAGGAAGGACACGACGGCCAGGTGGAGGACCCGAGGGTTCTTGATGGCGCGCAGTTCGGGATGGCCGGCTCCTTCCGCGTTGGCGCCGTCCCTGGCCTGGTAGTCGGCGTTGATCTCGTTGTCGAGCCAGGTGGATTCGGCGCTGCTCAGCCAGCGGGCCTTGGCCGGGCGGTCGGCCATGCGGAAGAAGGTCCACAGCCCCAGGAGGATCGGCGGCAGGCCCTGCAGGACGAACAGCCACCGCCACGAGGCGAGCCCGAACCAGTCGACGTGGTCCAGGATCAGGCCGGCGCTCACACTGCCGACGATGAGTCCGACGGGCATGGCGAACACCATGCCGGCCAGTGCGCGGCTGCGGTCCTGGCTGAGGAACCAGTAGGTGAGATAGAGGACGAGGCCCGGGAAGAGTCCCGCCTCCGCGATGCCCAGGGCGACCCGGGCGATGTACAGGTGGGTCGTGTTGGCGATGAAGCCGGTGAGCAGGGTGACGAGTCCCCAGGTGACGGCGATGCGCGAGAGCCAGGCGCGGGCTCCGACCTTCGCCATGATGATGTTGCTCGGTACTTCCAGGAGCACGTACACGATGAAGAACACGGAAGCTGCCGCCGCGTAGGTGGCAAGCCCGATGCCGAGGTCCTTCGACATCGTCAGCTCCGCGTAGCTGATGGTGGAGCGGTCCATGTAGCTGAACATGTAGAGCAGGAACGCGATCGGCAGAACGGATCGCTTCACCCTGCGGATGACGCCTGGGCCATCGACACCTGGAGGGGTGGGTGTTGTGTCGCCTGTGGTCATGAGATCCGTCCAACTTCGTTGTTGTCGAGGACATTCACGAGGGGCGAAGGGCTACCGGGAAGGCTCAGTGCCCGTTCGGGGTATCGGTGAGAGACCGGATCAGGTGTGCCGCGTCGTCGGCCGATTCGAGGTCTGCCGCTGCCCGCTGGGTCGCGACGATCTGCTCAGGCGACGGCGGTACGGCGGCCAAGGCGGCGCAGTCCGCGAACTTCGCGTTGATGTCGGTCCAGGCCAAGGGCCTGGTGGCGGAGCCAGGTGTGTCCTCACCGCTCTGCTCGACGCGGCGGCCGTCCCTGGTGACGATCTCGACGCGTCCGCTGGGGAGTTCGTCCTTCCAGTCGAGGGCCGGATCGGACACAGTCACGACCTTGCGTGCGAGCTTGAGGACTCGGTCGTCCTTCAGCGCCGCTTGCGTGAGATCGCCGGCCTTGAGGTCGCCGTGCACGGCTGCCATGGCCACCAGGAACGGCAGGCTGAACCGGGCGTCCATGAGCGTCGCAGGCGCCCGCCGCGCGTCCAACGGTGCGCACAGTCCCTCATGGCAGTCGCCGGCGTAGACGCGAAGTTCCTGGATGTCGTCGCTGTTCAGACCGTGGCGGGCCATGGCCTCCAGCGTCGCGTGGATGTGGCTGTGCGCGGTGCCGACGGCCGCCCATGGCTTGTAGAGCGTGGCGGCTCCGTAGTACTCGCCACCGAGGTTGTCGAGGATCTTCTCCCGGTCGTAGCTGCCGCCGAAGTAGGTGGCGAAGAAGCCGTTCTTCCCCTCGAAGAGGGTGTCGGTGCCCTTGGCTCCCCGCTGCGCGAGGAGGGCGGCGAGTACACCGCCCTTGGCGGAGAACCCGGCGTACATGCCGCCGAGTTCGCTGCCGGGGCCGCTCACCATGTCCATGAAGCCGCCTGACTGGATGGCACCGAAGCTGAAGGCGTGGGCGAGCCGGTCGGGTGGGAGGTTCAGTAGCCGTCCGGCCGTGGCGGTGGCGGCGAGGACACCGATGACGGACGACAGGTTCCAGTCCTGACGCCAGCCGACGTGTCGCCGAAGCCGGGTGAAGAGGTCCTGGCCGACCGCGACGGCCGCGATCAGGTCCTTGCCGGAGATCCCGCCCTGCCGTTCAACGACGGCGAGGGCGGCGGGGATGATGGAGGTGGCGGAGTGCTGGCCCCACGGTGTCTGGTCGTCGAAGTTGAGGCAGTGCGCCATAGCGCCGTTGGCGAAGGCCGCCATGACCGCCGACGTCCGGAAGCCGTGGCCGAGGACGGTCGCCTGCGGCTGCCCACCGGCATCCCTGACGACGCCGACGGCGGCGCGCGCCGCGGGCTCGGTCCCACTGGCGGCAAGGATCACGCCGAGCGTGTCGAGGAGCGACTTCTTGGCACCGTCGACGGCGGGCTGCGGCAGCTTCTCGTACGCGGCTTCTGCTGCGAACTCGGCCAGAACGCCGGACAGTTCGGCGGGGTGGTCCGAGACGCTCGTGGAGTGCGTCATGTGTCTCCTCCGGTTCGATGTGTACGGGGGTGTGCCGACCCGGCCGCACCCGGGCCGACACACCGTGAGGGGGCCGATTGGCGGACTACCGGACCATGTAGCCCGCGTCGGCGGTCAGCACCGAGCCGGTCATGAACGCCGAGTCCTCCGAGGCGAGGAAGAGGGCGACGCGCGCGATGTCCTCGGGCTCGCCCAGCTTGCGCAGCGGGGTGCCCTGCTCGTAGCTCTCCCGCCAGGCCTCATCGGCGAGGATGTTCGCCACGAGTTCGGTCTGGACCAGGCCGGGCGTGATGACGTTGGCGCGAATTCCGTTGACGCCGTAGGTCTGGGCCACGGCCCGGGTCATGCCGATCACGCCCGCCTTGGCGGCGGTGTAGGCGTGGTTGGGAGCGCCGATCCAGTGCCCGGCCAGGGAAGCAATGTTGATGACCGATCCGCCGCCACCCTGGATCATGTGCGGCAGCGCGTACTTCCCCATCAGGAAGACGCTCTTGAGGTTGACTGCGATGGACTTGTCGAACAGCTCCTCGGTGAGGTCGATCGTGGGACCGTCCTGGGAGTCGTCGCGCGGTCCGGGCTTGCGGAAGTTCGCGCCGGCGTTGTTGTAGAGGACGTCGATCCGGCCGAACTCCTCCATGACGCGCGCCACCGCCGTGCGGACACTCGCCGCGTCGGCGACGTCGCAGGCCAGCGGAAGCAGCCCGGGCACGCCGAGCTCCCCTGCCGCCGCGGCGGCCTTCTCGCCGTCGAGGTCCAGCATGGCGACCTTGGCGCCCTCCGCCTGGAAGATGCGGGTCGCGGCGAGGCCCTGGCCGCGCGCCGCTCCGGTGATGATCGCGACCTTGCCGTCGAGCCGTCCAGACATGGGTGTACTCCTCAACTTAGGTGTGGGAAAGCGAACTTGGGCCACACGGCAGGACAACAGGCCGGCCCATCTGGGTGCCGCGGTCCTGGGTGGGGTGAGGGTGTGCTGCGGCGGGGCGGAGTCGTACGCCGACTTCGGGGCCCCAATGACGTCACACGTAGATGTGTCGGTGACGCGGCATCTGGTTGTCGCCTTGCCGCCGGGTGTGTACGGCGGCGGGAGCCTGCCGCCGCCGAGCGGCGGCAGGCCAGGTTCTCAGTGGAACGCGCGGCCTCCGTCGACGCCCAACACCGAGCCGGTGACGTAGGAGGCATCGGTGCTCGTGAGGAAGAGGAGAGAGGCCGCGATCTCGGTCGGGTCGGCGATGCGCTGCAGCGCGTAGGTGGACGCGGCGGCGTCCCGGTGGCCGTCGGCCATGGCCGTGTCCACCATGCCCGGGGCGATGCAGTTCACCCGGATCCGCGGGGCCAGTTCGGCCGCCAGCGCCTTGGTCAGGGCCACGATCCCGCCCTTGGACGCGGCGTACGCCGTGTAGCCCGGGGAGTTGGGCAGCAGGCCCTGCCCCGAGGCGATGTTCACGACGCTGGCGGCGGCCTCCCGGGTCAGCCAGGGCAGGAAGCTGCGGGTCACGACGTACGTGCCGGTCAGGTTCACTTCCAGGACGCGGCGCCAGTCGGCCGCCGGTACGTCGGCGGCCAGGCCGCGGAACATGATGCCGGCGGCGTTCACCACGCCGTCGATACCTCCCAGCTCCACGGCCGCGCGCTCGGCGGCGGCCGCCACCTCGTCCTCCGCGGTGATGTCCACCTCGAAGGCGGACCCACCGGTCTCCTGGGCGGTCTCCTTCAGGCCGCCCGGGTCCCGGTCCAGGAGGGCGAGGGAGGCGCCTTCTTGCGCGAAGAGGAGGGCGGTGGCCCGGCCGATGCCGGATGCCGCGCCGGTCACCGCGATGCGGCGTCCGCGCAGTCGGCCGCGCGCGGCATCGTCCGGTATCGGTGCGCTGCTCATGCTTCTGCTCCATCCAGTAGATGTGTGAGAGGGGGCGGCCTGCCGGTCGTGGGCAGGGGCACGGCGGTGAGGTCAGCGCATGACGAACGCGTTGGCCGGGGCGTCGTCGTTCGTGGACAGGACGATGCTCTTGGTCTCCAGGTACGCGTCCACGGCCTCGATGCCGTGTTCACGCCCGAGTCCGGAACGCTTCATGCCGCCGAAGGGCACCATGTAGCTGTACGTCCGGTAGGTGTTGACCCACACGCTGCCCGCCTTGAGCGCCTTGGACATGCGCATGGCCCGGCCGATGCCGCGCGTCCATACCCCGGCGACCAGGCCGTACGGGATGTCGTTGGCGATGCGGACCGCTTCTCCCTCGTCGTCGAAGTCGAGGACGGCCAGGATCGGCCCGAAGACCTCTTCCTGGGCGATCCGCATGTCGTTGGTGACATCCGTGAAGATCGTGGGCTCGACGAACTGGCCCCCGGTCAGGCCGGGTCCGGTGGCGGGACTGCCGCCGAGGATGCGGCGGGCGCCGTCCTGCTTGGCCACGTCGATGTAGTGGAGGACCTTCTCGTACTGGGCGGGGGTGGAGATCGGGCCCACGTTCGTGGCCGGGTCCATGGGGTCGCCGAGCCGGATTCCCTTGGCCAGTTCGACGATCTTGGCGAGGAACTTCTCCTTGATGGAGGAGTGGACGAGGAGACGGGAGCCCGCGGCACACATCTGTCCGCCCGCGCCGAAGATCCCCGAGACGACGCCGACCGCGGCCAGGTCGAGGTCGGCGTCCTCGAAGACGATGTTCGGGGACTTGCCGCCCAGTTCCAGCGAGACCCGCTTGACGTTGCGCGCGGCCGTCTCGTAGAGCTTCGCGCCGGTGGTGTCGGAGCCCGTGAAGGCGATCTTGGCTACATCGGGGTGCTCCACGAGGGGCGCGCCCACGTCCGGGCCCAGGCCGGTGACGACGTTGAACACCCCGTCGGGCACGCCCGCTTCGGCGAACAGGCCGGCGAGTTCCAGTGTGCTGGCGGAGGCGTACTCCGAAGGCTTGACGACGACGGCACAGCCGGCGGCCATGGCCGGCGCGGCCTTCACGGTGGCGAACCACAGCGGGGAGTTCCACGCGGTGAGCGCGGCGACGACACCGACCGGTTCACGGCGTGTGAAGGCGACCGAGTCGGCCTTCTCCAGCGGGATCGAAGAGCCTTCGATCTTGTCGGCGAGACCCGCGTAGTAGTACCAGCAGTCGGCCACGGCCTTCATCTGGCCGGTGACCTCCGCGAGCAACTTGCCGTTGTCGCGCACCTCGGTCTCGATCAGGGTCTGGGCGTGCTCGGTGATGGCGTCTCCGATACGGCGCAGCACCCTGCCTCGTTCGGAGGCGGTCACGGTGGACCACGGCCCCTGCGTCATGGCGCGGTGGGCCGCGGTGACCGCGCGCTCCGCGTCGGTTGCGTTGCCGCGGGCGATGCGGGCCCAGGTCTCGCCGCGGTAGGGGTCCGTCGAGTCGATCCAGGCGCCGCTGTCCGGCTGCACCCAGGCGCCGTCGATGTAGTGCAGGTACTGCTTCATGTTGCGTGTCCTTACTGGCGGTTCACTACTGCGGGGTGTTGCTGGCGGTCATTGCGGGTGAGGTCTCGCGCCGGCCGGACGGTCGCACAGCTTCCGTGTCCGAACCCAGGTCGCGGTGTCCGCCCTCGCGGCACGTCGAGACGGCGACGGCGGACACCACCAGCACGAGAAGGTTCACGGTCATGACGAGCTTGCTGCCGCCGAGGGCCGTCAGGCCGGCGGCGACGAACGGTGCCGGGGCCGCGAACAACACGTTGGCTCCGGTGTAGGCGAGCGCCATGCCGGTGAATCGGACCTGCGTGGGGAACTGCTCGGCGAACAGGGCGGGTTGGGCGCCGCTGAGGAACTGGATGGAGCACATCACGAGGGCGACGATGGCTCCGGTGACGACCGGGTTGGGGGTCGCGGCGGTGAAGAAAAGAACGATGCCGACGAAGCATCCGCCGAGGCCGATGTGCCAGACGCGGCGCCGCCCGATGCGGTCACATACGTACCCTCCGGCGATCGCGAAGCCGGCGGAGAGGCCGTTCGCGACCACCATGATGACCGTCGCCGTCTGGGCAGACATGCCGGTCGCGGAGGGCAGATAGCTGAGCCCGTAAACCGCGATCAGATAGAAGCTCAGCGTCGTACCTGCCCAGGCGAGCATCAGTCCGATCACCTGGCGTGGATGCGTCTTGAGCACGCGGATGCCGGCGCCGCGGGAGCTGCCCTCGGCGGGCGTCGCGATCTCAGCGTCCTTATTGTCCGCGAAAGCCGGCGTCTCTTCCAGCTTGAGACGGATGAACACCGCGGTCGCGACGATCACGATGCTCCCGATGAACGGGACCCGCCACCCCCAGGCCAGGAACTGTTCCTCGGTCAATGACGCGCTCAGCACAGCGATGACGACGTTGCCCAGCACCTGGCTCAGCGGAGACCCGATCACCACGAAACTGCCCATGAGGCCGCGGCGGCTTCTGTCGCAGCTCTCCACCGACAGGATCTGGCCGCCGGTCGCCTCGCCCCCGAGCGACACCCCCTGCACGAAGCGGAGCGCGACGAGAAGGACGGCGATGCCGACTCCCCTGCCTGTCGGCAGGAAGCCGATCAGGATGGACGAGGCGCCCATCAGCGCGAGGGTGACGAAGAGGATCGGCTTGCGGCCGATCCGGTCACCGAGGTGCCCGAAGAGAACCGCTCCGAGCGGTCGTGTCGCGACCCCCACTCCGAAGGTGGCGAACGAGGCGAGCAGGCCGCCGGTCGACCCCAGCTGGTGGAAGAACAGCTGCGGGAAGACCGTCGCGGACAGGATCCCGTAGGTAGCGAAGTCGAAGTACTCCAGGGCGGAACCGAGGGTGCCGCTGGCGACCGTGCGGACTTCCATCGACTTCAGGGGCTTCTTGCCGACGGTGGTGCTGTGCGGCTCTGGTGGTGCGGAGGCGGACGTCATCGGCTGCTCCTAGTCGGGGTCCCGTGCCGGGAGTTGGGGGTGGTTTAGGGGCTGAGGGCGTCGATCAGGTTTTTGGTGACTTCGTCGGTGGTGGCGGTGCCGCCGACGTCGCGGGTGAGGGTTCCAGCGCCCGTGACGGTCTCGATCGCCTTGTTCAGGCGGGCCGCCTGGTCGGGCAGGCCGAAGTGCTCCAGCATCAACGCCGCACTGCCCACCGCGCCGATCGGGTTGGCCAGGCCCTGCCCCGCGATGTCGGGGGCCGAGCCGTGCACCGGCTCGAACATGCTCGGGAAACGCCGCTCGGGATTGAGGTTGGCACTGGCCGCGAGGCCGAGACTGCCGGCAAGGGCGCTGCCGAGGTCGGAGAGGATGTCGGCGTTGAGGTTCGAGGCGACGACGACCGACAGGTCCTCGGGCTTGAGCACGAACTTCGCCGACATGGCATCGACCAGCACACTCTCCGTCTCCACGTCCGGGTACTCGGCGGCCACCCGCTTGAACACGTCGTCCCACAGCACCATCCCGTACTGCTGGGCATTGGACTTGGTCACCGAGGAGACCTTGCGGCGGCTGCGAGTGCGGGCCAGGTCGAAGGCGAAGCGGATGATGCGCTCGCAGCCCACCTCGGTGAACAGCGAGGACTGGACGGCCACTTCACCGCCGGGACCGCGCCCGGAGAGGTTGCGGCCGCCGAGACCCGCGTACTCGCCCTCGCTGTTCTCGCGGACGACGACCCAGTCGAGTTCGGTGTCGTCGGCCTTGCGCAGCGGGCTGACCACACCGGGCAGGAAGTGCACCGGGCGGACGTTGGCCCACTGGTCGAAGTTCTGGCAGATCTTCAGGCGCAGGCCCCACAGGCTGATGTCGTCGGGGACGCTAGGCCAGCCGACCGCGCCGAAGTAGATGGCGTCGAAGTCCTTGAGCTGGTCGAGGCCGTCGTCGGCCATCATCTTGCCCGTACGGGCGTAGTACTCGCAGCCCCAGTCGAACTCCTGCCAGTCGAAGGCAAACGCTCCGGCGCTGTCCGCGGCGAGCGCATCGAGCACCTGGCGTCCGGCGGCCACGACCTCCTTGCCGATGCCGTCCGCGGGAATCGCCGCGATGCGGAAGGTGCGGAGAGTGGTCACGAGATGGCTCCGTCCAGTCGAACCAGTAGCCCGGCGTTTCAGCCAGGTCGTGTTACAGGTGATTGAACGGCTGACGTCGCGAGTGTGTCCAAGACCGGTTCGCTTCCCGGCTTGGAGGCAGCGCCTATCGATGGATGCGATGGCCCTTGGGGCGCAGCAGGTGGGACAGCTAAGCGCGCTCTCGCTCAAGCGCCTCGGATACGGGAGCGTTGTCCACGTAAATGCGCTGGTCGACGAACTTGCCGTCAACGATGGTGATCTTGGAGGCCGCCTTGATCTCGATCACGACCCCGCTGTGGAGTGTCCAACGGCCGATGGACTCGAAGAAGACCACCCCGCCCTCTTCCTCCCACACGTTCACGAGGTCGTGTCCGAGCGATGCGACATCGTCAAGGGCGTCACGGAAGGCCGAGACGACGTTTTCTCGCCCCTTGACCTCGGGGCTGTTCCCGAACGTGAGCGTCATGTCCTCCGCGTAGTACGAGCCGAACTCATGGGGGCGGTTCGCCTCCATCGCGGCGTAGTACTCGGTGAGCAGCCTGAGTGTCTCAGTGCTTGCGTGCATGGTGATTCAGACCCTTGCCTCGGGAACGTGGCCGGGCTGCCGGTGATTCAACAAGGCCACCCGGGTTTCATTGACTGAATCTCACATTGCAGGATATTGTCCAGGACGCATCCGAGAAGTGTGTGCGCCGTCACACTAGAGCCGCCGGCGTGAAACACCAGATGGTGCGGATTTCAGCGACGCTCGGGCACCACGTGCTCGACGCCCCCTCGTATCGCCGACTGCGGCACCACGCGCTGCGGCGCCCGCCCGTCGGCACACACACCAGCCATCACCTGCGGTTACGGGACGACCTCCAGGGAGACTGCATGTCTGACAATCCACCGTCCACGCGCGTCCTGCCCCGCCCAAGCGGTCGTGAGGACCCGAGGACCTTCTTGTTCCGGCTGACGGCGATCGCCAGCCTGGGCGGCCTTCTCTTCGGGTTCGACACCGGGGTGATCTCGGGCGCACTCGTGTATCTCCGCGAGGACTTTCAGCTGACCGCGGTCACCGAGGGGCTGGTGGTCACTTCGCTGCTCTTCCCCGGCGCGACGGCAGGCGCGCTTCTGGGCGGACCCGTCGCCGACCGGGTGGGACGCAAGAAGTCACTGGTGATCGCCAGCGTGATCTTCGTCGTCAGCACGATCGCATGCGCGTTGGCTCCCAGCGTCGCCATCCTGATCGGGGCCCGCATCGCGCTCGGCTACGCCGTCGGTGTCGCCTCCGTCGTCGTACCGCTGTATCTCGCCGAGATGGCGCCGGCTTCACAGCGGGGCCGCATCGTCACGATGAACCAACTCATGCTGACGATCGGCCTGTTCCTGGCATTCGTCGCCAACGCGGTACTCGCCAATCTGATCAACGACCCTGTCGTGTGGCGCTACATGGTGGGCGTCGCTCTCATTCCGGCCGTCGCACTTCTCCTCGGCATGTCGCCGCTGCCGGACACACCTCGCTGGTACGCGAGCAAGCAGATGTGGTCGAAGGCGCGCCACACGCTGCAGCGGGCACACCTCGCCGACCGGGTCGAGGCCGAGTACGAGCAGATCACGGCGGTCGTCACAGCGGACGCGGCCAAGGGCAAGGCCTCCGTCCTCGCCGCCCTTCGCCGTGAACCGTGGATGAAGCGGTTGATCCTGGTCGGCATCGTCTTGGCGATGGCCCAACAGACTACTGGCATCAACGTGGTCATGTACTACGCGCCGACCGTGCTGCAGAGTTCCGGCCTCACCCGGTCCGCATCGCTGCTCGCCTCCGTCACCGTCGGAATCTCGATGATCGTCTTCACGGTTGTGGGCATGTGGGTTCTCGGTGTGATGGGGCGCCGCAGGATGATGCTGCTCGGATTCGGCGGTGTGGCCGCCTCCCATCTGGGGCTCCTCATCACCTATCTGCTGCCGGACTCGAGCCTGCGCTCGTACCTGATCCTGCTTTTCATGCTGCTGGTCACGGCGTTCATGCTGACCTTCCTGGCCACCACGGGCTTCCTGGTGCTCTCTGAGCTGTTCCCGCTGCCGATCCGCGGGTTCGCCATGGGCGCTTCGCTCGGCGGACTGTGGGTCGCCAACTCGCTCATCTCCTTCCTGTTCCCGATCCTCGCCGAGCGGTACGGCTCGGTGGCGGTGTTCTCCGGGTTCATGGTGCTCAACATGCTGGCGACGCTCTTCGCGTATCGCTGTGTCCCGGAGACCAAGGGACGCACCTTGGAGGAGCTCGAGGGTGAACTGCGCGACCGCTACAGCGGCACGGTCACCGAACGCCCCCTGCTCTGACCTCGACACCTTCCACACCCCTGGTTCATGACAGAAAGCGAGAGAGAGAATGACTGCACAGAGGTTCGCCGGCAAGGTCGCCTTCGTGACCGGCGCCGGTAGCGGCATCGGCCGTGCCACGGCGAGGGCCTTCGCCGCCGAGGGTGCTGATGTGGTCGTGGCCGACATCGACTCGGCCGGCAACGAAGAGACCGCCCGACTCGCCGCCGAGCACGGCGGCCGGGTGCTCACCGTCAAGTGCGACGTCACGTCTTCCAGCGAGATCCGGGCTGCTGTCGAGCAGACGGTCCGCGAATTCGGCCGCCTCGACATCGCGTTCAACAACGCCGGGATCGAGCAGCCCCCGGCGCCTCTCGTCGACATCGCGGAGGAAGAGTGGTCGCAGCTGCTCGACATCGACCTGCGCAGCGCGTTCTTGTGCATGAAGTACGAGATCCCCGCCATGCTCGACAACGGCGGCGGCTCCATCGTCAACACGTCGTCCGGCGCCGGCGTGGTCGGGATCCGAGGGCAGGCCGCGTACGTCGCCGCCAAGCACGGGCTGATCGGCCTGACGAAGTCGGCGGCGCTGGACTACGCCGCACAGGGCGTCAGGGTCAACGCGATCTGCCCGGGCATCATCGAAACGCCCATGATGAACAGGTTTTCCGGCGGCACCCCCGAGGGCCGCGCCCGAGTGATCGGCCAGGAGCCCGTCGGCAGGATGGGCAGCCCCGAGGAGATCGCTTCCGCCGTGCTCTGGCTCTCGTCCGACCTCGGCGGGTTCGCGACCGGCCACGCGATGGTCATCGATGGTGGTCAGACAGTCGGCATCTGACACCCCAACGCACATCTCACCAACGCACACATCCCACGGCCGAGCACATCACCACTTGGAAGGAACACCAGCATGGCTGGAGAGCACCGTGAATTTCAGTCGCGTCTGATCGTCACCGGACTTGATGACGACGGCAGATCGACCTTCGTCAGCGACGGTCCGACGACCGACCGCCTTGTCGCGGATGGCTACACCCGGAACCACCTGTGGCAGGCCACCCAGGTGCCCACTCCGGTGATGGCTACGAACGGCCCCGGCGACGCCGCGGTCATCCCGCCGCCGCCCGCCGGCTACAACTACGTCATCACAGCCTTCGCCCCTGACAGTGAATGGGACTACGAAGGGGGCTACGCGCGCATCCTGGCAGAGTCGGGCGCCGCCGACGCGGTGGATCCGACGGACGCACCCGGCATGCACACCACGGACACCATCGACATCGTCACGGTCATCTCCGGGGAGGCGTGCGTGCTGCTCGACGCGGGCGAGACGACCATGCGGCAGGGAGACACCATCGTTCAGCGCGGCACCAAGCACGCCTGGCGGAATCGGACCGACGAGCCCGTCGTGGTCTCGGCAGTTCACATCAGCGTGATCCGCTGACCGCGCGACCAGAAAGGGAAGACACCATGCAGCGCGAGGACCCCGACCTGCCCACCTCTGCGCGTCGCGTGATCGTGGGTCTCAACGCCACCGGCGCCTCCACGGTCGTCGCCGACGAGCAAGCCGTGCCCCGCACCCGGCTCCCCAACGGGATCCTGCTCCAGGAGGTGTGGCAGCAGCGGGACATTCCCGCCGGGCCGGACGATCACCCGGAGCCCGAGTGGACGTTGGGCCCAGACGCCCCAGCAGAAGGAGCCGTGGTCCGAATCCTCACGGTGCCGGCCGCAAACGGCGACGGGCCCGCGGCACCGGACCTGCACACGGACCCCTCTCTGCATGTGATCACGATGCTCAGCGGTGAGCTGGTCGTGCTGCTGGAGGACGGCGAAGTGACACTCGGCGTCGGAGACTCGGTCGTCCTGCGGGACAGCATGCACGACCTGCGAAACCTGCGCCCCCGGCCGGCAACGTTCGTGTACACCTCCTTTCCCCTCACCAAGAGCGGGTAGGAGCGCTGACGTTCTTCACACTTCGATGCGCAGCCAGGTGTCACCCGTGCGGAGCCAAAGGGAACCGTCACGGCCTTGCCCGCACTTCATGACGACCCGGCCGGGCACACGTAGCCGACGGCGGCTGGTGACGGTCCAGGTGGCGCCGTCGAGTTCGGCACGTATGAGGTCGACGGACCGCTTGTTGTGGTGACGGCTGGTAAGAACTGCCCTGTTGCCGCGGATCGCGAGCCCGTCGGGGTCGGAAACGGGGCTGCGGTAGCTGGCGACATCACCGGTGGACGGAGTGATCCGCGTCAGGTAGGTGCCGACTTTGCCGTTGCCGGAGTACCAGACGAGCCATACGTGTTCGTTCTCGGTCGCCGCGGTGCAGCCTTCCAGTGGGTGGTCGGGCAGTCTGCGCTGAGGAGCCCAGGAGGCCCGGCCCTGGGTGTCCCATCCTGCGAGGCCCGCTCCCGACTCGGGGTGGCCGCCGTAGATGCCCTCGTCCCCGTAAGCCGTCCAGATACCTCCGTGGGCGTCGGTGACCAGGGCTGGAATGTCGTCACCGACACAGAACTCGGCCTCAGGCGTTCCGGACGGCGAGAACACCACCGCGTTGGAGGCCCAGGCTCCCTCGGGCTCGCTGCGGGACGTACGCCCCTTCACCAGCAGTAATCGGCGATCCGAGAGCAGGGCCAAGTGGCTGGGCCACATCCGAATGTCCTTCACCAGGATGCGCCGCTGCTCCTGTCCGATGATGGTGACCAGCTCCCCCGTGAACGGGAGCTGCGGCCTCCACCCGACCCACCCCTTGATATAGCGGGAGCGGTTCAGATATCGCCGGTGGACCAGTAGGACAGCAAGCTCACCGGCGGGGCCGATGGTCCACCAAAGGGCTCGGTGGCCGCGCATCGCATCAGCGGCGGGAAGCCGCCACACAGCGTGTATCGCGTCATCGGAACCAGCCGTCAAGGGGCGGAGATTCATGGGCAGTCGCCTCTGGGACTCCGGAGCCGAGCAGCCCGAAGAGCACTACCCTACCGGCCCTTGCCCAGAGGCGAGTTGCTGTTCAGACGGGCAACGAAGACTACGACGCCCAGGAGAATTTGCGGAGCCCATCGAGGGTGACCAGCCGGCCGAAGGCCAGCTCCGGGAAGTGGGCCGGCGCAAAGGGATCGCCGGAGTCAGCCAGCTCATCGGCGATGCGCTGACGCATGATGCCGGCCGCGACAGGGTCGACGTCCCACATGCCCATCCACTCGGGCTCGGTCAGCTCACCCACGGTGTGGAGAGTGTCGCCGAGCAGAAGGGCTCGCTCGCCCTGGTCGTGGATCACGTAGATGGTCGTGCCGGGTGTGTGACCGGGTGCGGGGCGCGCGATGAGGCCGGGAAGCAGCTCGGCCTCGGCATCGATGGGCTCGACTCGTGACTCGATCGGCATGAGCAGGTCGCGGATCTTCGGCACAGCGGTCGGGCCGGTCATGAAGTAGGCCCAGTCGCTCTCGTGCATCCGGTACGTCGCGTTCGGGAAAGTGATGTCACCATCGGTCGTCGACCAGCCGACGTGGTCCCAGTGCATGTGAGTGAAGCAGACGTCCGTGACATCCGTCGGATCAACTCCGGCACGACGGAGGTTGTCGAGCAGCGCACCGGTCCGTGTTCCCTCGTCCGCGAACACACCGCCACCCGCGTCGATCAGGACGGTCCGGTTCTTGATCCGGACGAGGAAGGAGCCGATGTCCAGACGGATGCGCCCGTTCTCATCGGTGGGGTGGTCCACGCAGTCCCAGATCTTGCCGTCCGGGTGCGACACCGCGTTCTCGATGGGCTCGTGGGAAGTGCCGTCGACGATCGGCACGATCTCGAGGTTTCCGACCTTCATCTCACTGCTCCCGCTTGTCGATGTGCCCGGAGGGTGGTGATGGCCCGTTTCGTCGGGAGTTCTACTTCAGTACGCAGTCCAGGAACGACTGGGCCCCCGGGGTGAGCGGTGCGCTCCTGCACACCAGAGAGACATGCAGGTACTCCGGCGGCTCCAGGTCCAGGACGAGCGCGCCTGCCTTGCGTGCCAGGTCCGCCCAAGCCTCGGTCAATACGGCGATCCCGGTGCCCTGGAGCACCAGCGACAGGATGGCCTCACGGTGCCCGGCCTCCACCCCGTAGCGCACGGGCACACCACGTTCTTGCAGTTCGTCAAAGAGTTGCCGGGCCCTGGTGCCCCGCGGGGCGACGATCGCCGTCAGGCCGGCCAGATCCTCCAGGGCCACCGCCCGGCCCGGTGGCAATGGCCCGTCGGGCGGGGCCAGCACGACGAACCGCTGTCGGGCGACGGCATGTACCTCCACGTCCGGCGAGTGCAACTCCGTGGCCGTGCCCGCAAGGCCGATCTCCACCGCTCCCGTGCGTACGTGCTCGACCACCGCATCGGCGGTGGGTACGGCGCGGACGTCGACCTGCATGGCGGGATGGTGACGCTGATAGGCGCCGATCATCGCGGACAGCGGCTGGACCGCGGGCGAGGGCATGCTCGCGATCTCCAGCCGTCCGGTGCGCAGCCCTTTCACCGATTCCACCGTAGCCCGTGCGGTCTCCATGTCCCGCAGAACCTGCCGGGCGGGCGCGATCATCGCCCGTCCGGACTCTGTCAGTTCGATGCGTCGGCCAATGCGATGGAACAGCAGGGTGTCCAGTTCACGTTCCAGGTTGCGGATCGCCTGGGAGAGCGACGGCTGCGCCAGATGCAGGGAGGCCGCCGCGCGATTGAAGCTGCCGTGGTCGACCACGGCCAGGAAGTATTCGAGTTGCCGTGCGTCCATGAGCCGTTCCTGTCCGAGGCAGCCGTTACAGCTCGATGTAGACACTCTTGGTGTAGAGGTAGTTGTCCATGTGTGCGGCGCTCCCCTTGGAGCCGTAGCCGCTCATCTTGGTGCCGCCGAATCCGACCAGTGGGTCGATGTGGCCGTAGCAGTTCACCCACATCGTTCCGGTGTGTACGCCGCGGACCACGCTGAGGGCGGTAGACAGGCTCTGCGACCACACCGCTCCCCCGAGGCCGTACTCGCTGTCGTTGGCGATGGCGATGGCCTCGTCCACGTCGTCGAACGGCAGGATCGACAGGACGGGGCCGAAGATCTCTTCACGGGCGATGCGCATGTCGTTGGTGACATCACCAAAGATGGTCGGCTGCACGAAGTAGCCGTTCTTCAGCTCGCCTGCCAACCGCTCTCCCCCGCGGAGCAGTTGGGCTCCATCCGTTCGGCCGACATCGATGTAGGACAGCACCTTGTCCAGCTGCGCCTGGGAGACCAGCGGGCCCAGGGTGGCGGTGTCGTCCAGACTGGACCCGATGCGCAGCGTGTCGGTGAACGCCAGCAGTCGTTCGGTGAACTCGTCGACGATGGAGCGCTGGACGAGTACTCGCGTGCCGGCGAAGCAGATCTGGCCGGAGTTGGCGAACACACCCATGGCGGCGCCCGGTACCGCCTTGTCCAGGTCGGCGTCCGCACACACGATGTCCGCCGACTTGCCGCCGAGTTCGAGTTGCAACTTCTTGATGTTCGCGGTGGACGCCTCGATGATGCTGCGGCCGGTCTGGGTCGACCCCGTGAAGGCGATGCGGTCGACGTCCGGGTGGGCCGCGAGGGCGTGGCCGGCTTCCTTGCCCAGGCCGGTGACGACGTTGATGACTCCTGCCGGGACACCGGCTTCGTGCAGGATCTCCGCCACCCGCAGCACCGACAGAGAGGCTTCCTCGGAGGGCTTCAGCACTGCGGTGCATCCGCTGGCCAGGACGGCACCGATGATCCAGAACTGGCCGTTGAGGGGGCCGTTCCAGGGGATGATGCCGCCGACGACCCCGACCGGGGCCTTCAACGTCATCGTGGTGACGTTGCCGGGGATGCCGTTCATCAGCGTCTCACCGCTGATGTTGGCCGCCTGGGCGGCGAAGAACGACACCATCTTCAGCAAGGCCGGCTTGCTGCCCCGCAGCCTGGAGACCGGGGCGCCCATGTCCAGGGCCTCGATCTGGATCAGTTCCTCGAACCGCTCGTCGAGGATCTGGCCGATCCGGGTCAGGAGCGCCTGGCGCCCGTAGGGAGTCCAGGTACTCCACTGGCCGTTGAACGCACGGCGTGCTGCGAGGACCGCGCGATCGACGTCCGCCTGGCCGCCGGCGGCGAGCCGCGCCAGGTCCTCACCCGTCGAGGGGTTGATGGTGGTCAGTGTCTGTCCGGACTCGGCCGGGACGCTTTCGCCGTCGATGAAGTGCTGGTGCGCGGCGCGGGCCACGAAGGCCTGGGCCTGCTCGCCCGGGGCGGCGCTCTGCTGGAATGTGGTCACTGCTTACCTCTCACATGGCCTTCGATGCTGCGTCGTTGGACTTCGACGTCCGACGTCCGACGTCAGTCGAAGACGAAGACGCCCTTGCCGATCTCGCGTCGGTCGAACAACTCGTAAGCCCGCTCTGCCTCGTCGAGGCGGAACTCGTCGGTGAACAGCGACTCCACGTCCAGGCCTCGCTCGGCCACGAACTGGGCGCACTCCTCCTGGAGATTCTTGCTGAAGGTCAGCGAGCCCACGACCGTCTTCTGCAGCTGGATGAGTTCCTGGCTGTCCAGCTCGATGGTGCCGAAGACACCCACCATGCAGGCGGTGCCCCACTGACGCAGCGCCTGGACCGACTGACGCCGCACGGCGGAATTGGCGCTGCACTCGATGGACTTGTCCGCGCCCGCGCCGTCCCGGGTCAGGGCGCGGACAGCGGCCACGGAGTCCTGCTGCGTCGCGTCGATGACATGGTCGGCGCCGAACTTCTTCGCCATCTCCAGGCGCGAGGGCTCGACGTCGACGGCGATGACCCGGGCACCGAAGGCCTTGGCCAGCATGGTGACGCTCAGACCCACCGGCCCCTGTCCGAAGACGGCGACGGTCTCGTCTGCTGACAGGCCGACCCGCTTGATGGCTCCGAAGGCCGTCCCGGTGCCGCACGAGATGGCCGCGCCGGTCTTGAACGACAGCTCGTCGGGCAGCCGGATGAGCGTGTGCGCCGGCACCTTCATGAAGTCCGCGTGGCCGCCGTCACCGTCGAGACCGCCGTACACCGTGCGGGCGTTCGGACAGTACTGCGTCCAGCCGGAGCGGCAGTAGCGACAGGTGCGGCACCCGTCGTAGTGGTGGACCATGACCCGGTCGCCCACCTTGGCCTCGCTGGGGCGTACGGCGTCGCCGACCGACTCGACGACTCCGCACGGCTCGTGGCCCTCGATCACCAGCTCCACTCCGGTGCGGTGCGGGCCGTGGAGGTGGTGGAGGTCGCTGCCGCACATGCCGGACGCCTTGATACGAAGGACGACTTCGTCCGGTCCCGGCACCGGGTCGGGAACCTCACGGAGGTCGAGCTTGCCCTCGCCCAGGAATACAACTGCTTGCATGTCTACGTTCCTTGATGGTCAGGAGGTGGGCGGCGTGGTCTGGGGCGCCGCGGGAATGACGGCCGGCGACACATCATCGGTGTCATCACCGCCGGGGGCGATCTGCTCCAGCGCGTCACGGGACGTGTCCACACCGGCCACGCCGTTGAGCACGGTCACGACGACGTACATGCCGCAGACGGCCAGGATCACCCCGAGGACCCCGGAGCTGTTGAACAGCCACAGGACGACGAAGGGGGAGAAGATCAGGCCGATGCGGCCGACGGTCTGGGAGAAGCCGCCGCCGCGGAAACGGAAGGCGGTCGGGAAGAACTCGGGGGTCGTGCCGAGGCCCAGTGTCAGGAACGACGCCACCGTGGCAACCAGGACGAAGCCGACGGCGATGACCAGCGCAGGAGCCGTCATGAACGGGTAGAGGCCGGCGAAGACCGCCGAGAGCACTCCGAACAGCATGATGCTGGTGCGCCGACCGAGGCGGTCCACGATGAACATGCACACCAGCGGGCCCGCCACGTAGCCGGACATGATGGCCGCGTTGAATCCCAGGGACTTCGACACGGTCATCCCCTGCTCCACGAAGAACGTGGGCATCCAGCCGGTGACGACGTAGGAGCCGAACAGGCAGGTGACGGTGAGGATCAGAGCCATCAGGGTGCGCCGGATGACAGGCCGCGAGAACAGCACCGTGATCGGCACCCACTCGGCCTTCTCCTCCACCGAGCCAACCGCGCCGTGCGTGACCGGAGTCGGGGCGGTCTCCCGGCTCGGGATGCCGGACTCCCTTTCGATCCGCCGGATCACGGCCTCGGCTTCCTCGTGCCGGCCGCGCGACTCCAGCCATTGCGGGGACTCCGGCAGCCCTCGGCGCAGCCACCAGGCGCCCAGTGCGAACAGGCCACCGATGACGAACATGCCGCGCCAGATCAGCGCGGGAATGACCACCCAGCCGAGGATCGACGACATGGAGACACCGACTCCGCCGAAAATGCCGAGCAGGCCCAGGTAGCGCCCGCGGCGGCCCGGCGGAATGAACTCGGTGATCATTCCGTAGCAGATGACGTACTCGGCACCGAGGCCGATGCTCATCAGGCCCCGCAGAACGATGAGCACCTCCATGGAGGGCGACAGCGCCGCGCACAGCGCGAGGATTCCGAAGAGCGCCAGGCTGAACTGGAAGGCGAAGGCACGTCCGATCCGGTCTCCGAGCCAGCCCGCGAAGGCCGCTCCGATCGCGAGGCCGGCGAACGTGACCGACAGGAAGAGCGAGTTGAGGCCGAGCGTCGAGAAGCCGGAGTCCAGCATCGATGCCAGCACACCGGCCGAGAGTGTGTTGTCGAAGGAGTCGCAGAACAGGCCCAGGCCGACCAGCAGCGCCAGGCGCCTGTGGAACTTCCCTATCGGAAGACTGTCGAGTCGGCGGCCCGCATTGATGCGCGTATCCATCAGCCGACACCTCCCGGCCGTACCGGGCGGGTGGTGACATCACAGGAACCGGCAGGAAGGGCGAACAGGAGGGTATCGCTATGCCCGCATGGGTTCGATCGACATTGTCCGATCATGCGTCTTGCCTTTGGCTCGGTGCTCGGTGCACAACAACGCGAACACGACGGTGTGTTTGTGGGACGACGCCTCTTCGTACGAGTGGACCGTCTCTACCCGGATGACCTGCCAGTTTTGCTGTGACACATCGACGCGACGTGTCAGCGACTCAGCGGCGACGGCGCACGACTCCCCGCGGCGACAAATTGACGGTATCCAGCATTGTGGGACTTCGTCAATGGTTCGAGAGGGTTGCCATCCGGTTACGGGGCGCTCGGGGCGATGCTCGTACGAGGTCGGATCTGTCAGCTGTTGGTGTCGTGATACAGGCCTGCGGCGCGGGCACGCTGGGTGGCCAGGTCGATCACCAGGTCGAGGTTGGGTGTCGGTACCTGCGCCCGTTCCGCCAGGTCGAGGGGGACCCGGAACATGGCGTCGATCTCCATGGGCCGTCCGGCCAGCAGGTCCTGCGCGATGCTCTGGAGGTGGCCGGACTTCGCCAGCTTGGCCAGCCCCTCCTCCGGGTCTCCCGGCTCGCACCCCAGGGCGCGGGCGACGGCGGCGGCCTCGGCCGCCATGGCCTTGGCGGTGCCCGCGACGGCGGGCTTGTCGAGCACGTCCTTCATGGGTGAGGCGCTGAGGACGGCCAGCGAGCCTCCGATCAGGTTCATGGTCAGCTTGGCCCAGATCGCGTCGCGGATCTTCGGCGTGACGGAGGTTTCCAGGCCGGTGGGGGTCAGCAGCGACGCGAGCGCGTCGAGCCTGGAGTCGGATCCGCCGTCGGGGCGTCCGACGAGCAGGCGGTTGCGTGCGTTCTCGGCCCGGATCACTCCCGGTGCGGGCACGCTGCACGCCGTGTAGGCCACAGCGCCCACGGCCCGCTCGGGGCCGACGTGGTCCCACAGCGCCCGCTCGGGGTCGAGGCGCTGAAGGCGGGTGCCGTCCAGGGGCCCGCCGTGTGCGTGGAAGTACCACCAGGGCACGCCGTTCATGACGAACAGCGCGAGGCCGTCCTTCTTCAGCAGCGCACCGACGTGCTCGGCGATGGCCGGAAGGGCGGGCGCCTTGACGGTGACGATGACGATGTCCTGCGGCTCCAGATCGCCGGGCCGGTCGGTGGCCACCGGGTGCGAGACAAGTTCGCCGTCGCGGGTCTCCACCCGCAGCCCGTCCTGTTGGATCGCCGCCAGGTGTCGGCCACGGGCGATGACCGAGACATCGGCCCCGGCCGCGCCGAGTCGTCCGGCGATGTGTCCGCCCACGGCTCCCGCGCCGTATACGCAGATCTTCATGTGTGCTCTCGCTCTCTGCTTACGTGATGGGTGGGCCGGTCAGTCGAACTGCCGGCGCTTTTGGGCCGCGGCAGCGCTGAGGAAGGAGATGTCGTTGCCGGTGGAGACATAGCCGGCACCGAGGTCCAGGTACTGGCGGATCAGGTCCGGGCGTCCGCCGAGGCCGCCGACGCCAGCGGTCTTTCCGTACACGCGGCAGGCTTCGATGATGCGCAGGTACGCCTTGTGCAGCTCGGGGTGGTCCATCTGCCCCGGGATGCCCAGCTCGAGACTGAGGTCGTTCGCGCCGACGAGGAGGACGTCCACGCCCTCGACGGCGGCAATCGCCTCCACCGCGTCCAGGCCTGCGCGTGTCTCGATCTGGGCCACCACCATGGAGGTCTCGTCGAGCGCGCGGATGGTCTGGTCGGCGGGGTACGAGCGGAAGTGCAGTTGGGGCGGGGAACCCGCGAGGGAGCGCTCGCCCAGAGGTGCGTGCTTGACGGCCCGGACTGCGGCACGCACCTCGTCGGCTGAGTTCACCCCGGGCACGATGATGCCCATGGCCCCGGAGTCCATGACCCGGCCGATGAAGGACGGGTCCAGGCCCGGGACGCGGACGAGCGGGGTGACACCCAAGTGGTTGCAGGCCATGCAGATCTGGCTCGCGGCATCCAGGGGGAAAGGACTGTGCTCCATGTCGATGTAGATGGAGTCGAACCCCGCGGAGTGGGCGATCGCGGCGATGTCGACGGTGCGCACGAGGCGTGCGGTCATCGAGTACACCGTCTCGCCACGCAACAGCTTTTCCTTGGCGGGATTGCGCAGAAGAGGGCTGGCTTCGTTGCTCATGTTCGGAAGGTTCCTGACTGACTGGGGGTGCCTCGGCCGGCGCGGAGGCCCGGGCGGTGGCAGTGGATGTCTCAGCCGAAGAGCGGCGGCAGTTCCTGCGCCTCGTCCTCGAACCCGTACACGGACTTGACCTCGAGATACTCCTCGAGCCCGAAGCGGCCCATGGAGCGGCCGATGCCGGACTGCTTGTAGCCGCCCATAGGCGTGTACGAGTCCGTTGCCGCGCCGTTGTAGCTGACGCGTCCGGCGCGCAGTCCGTTCGCCACGCGGCGGGCGCGCGTGCGGTCGCCGCCGAAGACGAAGCCGCCGAGCCCGTAGACCGAGTCGTTGGCGATGCTCAGGGCCTCGGCCTCGGTGCCGTAGGGCAGGACGGCCAGGACGGGTCCGAAGACCTCTTCCCGGGCGATCGTCATGTCCGGGGTGACTCCGGTGAACACCGTGGGCTGCACGAAGTACCCGCGGTCGAGGCCGTCGGGGCGCTCCAGGCCGCCGGTGACGAGCCGGGCGCCCTCGTCGAGGCCACTCTGGATGTGGTCCCTGATCGACTTGAACTGACCGGCGCTGACGACCGGACCCATGGTCGTCGAACTCTCCAGCGGATCGCCCAGGCGGAAGCGGCGGGCCTCGTCGACCAGGAAGGGCACCACCTGCTCGATCTGACTCTCGTGCACCAGCATGCGGCTGGGGGCGTGGCAGGACTGGCCGGCGTTGAAGAAGCAGCGCTGGATGTTCCAGCGCGCGGCCTGCTCCAGGTCTGCGTCGGGCAGCACGATGTTGGCGGACTTGCCGCCGAGTTCGAGGCAGAGGCGCTTCACCGTGTCCGCGGCGGCGGCCCCGACCTGTCGGCCGGCCCCGGTGGATCCGGTGAAGGAGACCATGTCGACGTCCGGGTGACGGGAGAAGGTGTCGCCCACGTCGCGGCCCCTGCCGTTGACCAGGTTGACGACGCCCGCGGGTACGCCCGCCTCGTGCAGGACCTGGGCCAAAAGCGCGCCGCTGGCTGCGGAGTTGATGCTGGGCTTGGCCACGACCGTGCATCCGGCGGCCAGCGCGTAGATCAGCTTGATGACGCCGGTCTGGACCGGCCAGTTCCACGGTGAGATCAGCGCGCACACGCCGATCGGTTCGCGGCGGACGACGGCACCGCCGATCCGCGACTCGAAGGGGTACTCGCGCAGGAGGTCGCGGGCCACGCGCATGTGCTGGGCCGGGCCGGTGACCTGAGCTCGATTGGCCACGGGAATGCCGACTTCGCGGGCGATCAGCTCGGAGAACTCGTCGATGCGCGACTCGTAGGCGTCGACGACGCGGTCGATCAGTGCGATCCGCTCGTCCACCGACGTGGCGGAGAAGCTGTCGAACGCGCGGCGCGCCGCGGCGACGGCCCGCTCCGCGTCCGCGGCGCTGCCCAGAGCCACTCGGGCGAAGGCCTCCTCGCGGGTCGGATCGATGAGCTCGACTTCGCGGGGCTCGATCGGTTCGGTCCACTGACCGTCGATGTAGAGGTGCGGGTACTGCCTCATGAGAGGGGCCTCCTCGACCTGTGTGTTGCTTGTCTGTTGGTGTGTGGCCGGGGCCCGGTTACGGGCCGACCATTCGGCTCAGCTGCTGTGGGTGTAGCCGCCGTCGCAGGCGATCGTCTGTCCGGTGATGAACGCGGACGCCGGTGTGGCCAGGAAGAACATGACGCCGACGAGGTCGGTGGGCACCATCCCGCGCGGGATGCACTGCAGTGACGCCGCGCGTTGGCGGACCTCGACGGTGGGGTTCACGGTGCGCTCGACTTCCGTGGCGACGGAGCCCGGGCGCACGCAGTTGACGGTGACCCCGTGGCTGCCCAGTTCACGCGCCAGCGAGTTGGTCATGCCGATGATCGCCGACTTGGACGTGACGTAGTGCAGGTAGTTGACGGTGCCTCGGGTCACCGCGTCGGACGAGACGTTGACGATGCGGCCGAAGCCGGCCGTACGCATGTGTGCAGCCACCGCCCGCACGCACAAGTAGGTCCCGGTGACGTTGACCTTCAGCACCTGCTCCCACTGCGCGAGGGGGATCTCGTCGAACGGGCCCTTCTCGATGGTCGCGAAGACCGACGCGTTGTTGATCAGTACGTCGATCCGGCCCCACCGGTCCATGACGGTGTCGACCATGGCTGTCACCGATGACTCGTCAGCCACGTCGACCTGGACGGCCAGGCCGGTCCCGCCGGCCTCGTGAATCTCCTTGACGACGGTCTCCGCCTTGCCGAGGTCGAGGTCGGCCACCACGGCGAAGGCTCCGGCCGCGGCGAACTGGCGCGCCAGCTCCCGGCCGATGCCCTGGGCGGCGCCGGTCACGATCACCACCCGCTCCGCCACGCTGAAGTCCCGCGCCGACGCCGGCACTCCGGAGTCATGTGGGGCGTGGGTCAAGGGTGTTGTCGTCATGGTCAGTCCTCCTGGCGTCGCGCTTCGCGATCGGAATGCGGCGGGGAAAGTGGCTGCGAATGCAGGGCTGATAAGCGGGTGGCGCCGCGTATTCGCGTGAGCCTCACCCGTGAGCACCGGGGTAGTAACCCCTGATGACCCATGGACAGTATCCCGCCATGTGGGATATCGTCAATGGAAACGGCGACCCTCCCTGCTCCACCGCAGGACGACACCGGGCCGGCCCAGCGCCCCGACTCATCGGCTCTCGCCGCCGGGCGACATTGACTCAGTGATGGATTCTTCGAAGGAGCTTCAGATGCGTGTAGGCAAGGCATCCGACACCGACACCGAGCAGGTCGGAACCATGCGTGAGGGGAAGCTCGACCAGAAGCACCTGCTGTTCGGCGAGGACGACTCGCCGAACAACTTCGACCTCAACATGGGCCTCACGGGCGGCGGCGGCTGGCGGACCCCGCGCCACCGGCACAACTTCGACCAGATCCGCTACGTCATCCAGGGCGACCTGCCCTACACCGAGACCGAGGTGCTCAAGGAAGGCTGGGTCGGATACTTCCCTGAGAGCATCCACTACGGCCCTCAGGAGCGCGCCGAAGGCCTGCGCACCATGGTGCTGCAGTGCGGCGGCGCGAGCGGCCAGGGCTACCTGAGCGTCGCGCGGCGCGAAGCGGTGAACGCCGAACTGAACAAGCTCGGCGAGTTCAAGAAGGGCCTGTACCACTACACCGACGACAACGGCGTGGCCCAGAGCAAGGACGGCTCCGAAGCGATCTTCGAGCACGCCACGGGCGGCGCGCTCCGGTTCGCGGCTCCGCGCTACACCGATGTCATCGCGATGGACCCGGAGGCCTACGACTGGCAGAAGAGCGACGACGCGGGCGTCGAGGAGAAGTGGCTGGGCCGCTTCACGGAACGCGACCTGCGCATCGGGTTCGTACGCCTCGACGCCGGCGCGGTCTACCGGGCGGGCCGGTTCGACTCCATCGAGATCCTGTTCCAGACCAAGGGCAGGGTGACCGCCGGGGGCAGCGAGTACGGGCCGGAGACCGGGTACGAATTCCTGGCCAACGAAGGCCCGGTGGCGGTCGAGGCCACGGAGCCGGCCGAGTTCCTGCGCATGGTGCTGCACACGTTCTGAACCCATCGCGGGGCAACACGCAGCCACGGCTCCGCGTTGCCCCGCGGGAGTCACCCACTGGGCCGGACCCCGCGACGCCTGCCACGCCGGGGTTCCGTCAATTCGTGACGCCCACTGACATCACCTCAACCACTCGCAGCAGGTCAGGGATTCACCATGCCCCCACCCCTCCATGCCCAGACGCGGCCCGTTCCCGAGGCCGACGTGCTTGACGCGCTCCCGCCGGTCCGCGAGGTGAGCGCCGCGGAAGTGGCCGCCCGCATCTCCGGCGGCTCGCGACTCATCGTCCTCGACGACGATCCGACCGGCACCCAGACGGTCGCCGATGTACCCGTCCTGACGTCCTGGACGGTGGACGACCTGCGCTGGGCGTTGCGCCAGGACAGCGCCGCCTTCTTCGTCCTCACCAACACCCGCAGCCTCTCCCCCGAGGACGCCGCCGCCCGCAACCGCGAGGTGGTCCGCGCCCTGCACGTGGCGGCGGCGGCCGAGGGCACGACGTATGTCCTGGCCAGCCGCAGTGACTCGACACTGCGCGGCCACTTCCCGCTGGAGACCGATGTCCTCGCCGAGACGCTGACACATCTGGGCGCCGGTACTCCGGATGGAGTGGTACTGGTTCCCGCCTACATCGAGGCGGGACGACTGACGGTCGACTCCGGCCACTGGATGCGGACGGCCGACGGGCTGCTCCCCGTAGGCGAGAGCGAGTTCGCCCGCGACGCCACCTTCGGCTACCGCAGCTCGAAGCTGCCGGAGTGGGTCGAGGAGAAGACCGGCGGACGCGTGCCCGCGGACCAGGTCCTGCGCGTCACCCTCGACGACCTGCGCCGTGGAGGACCGGAGCACACGGCGCGGCTGCTGTCCTCGCTGCGCGACGGACGCCCGGCCGTGGTCGACGCGGTGTGCGACGACGACCTTCGGGTGCTCGCCCTGGCCCTCGTCCAGGCGGAGGAGAGCGGCACAAGACTGGTGTACCGGGTCGGCCCATCCTTCGTCAGGGCCCGCTCGGGACAGGCGGCTCGGGCACCGCTCACCCCGGCGCAGCTGCACCCGCTGCACGGGGACGCGCCGCACGGTCTCATCGTCGTCGGGTCCCATGTCACGCTCACCACACAGCAGCTGGACCGGCTGCGCGAGCGCGGCGGAATCGCCGAGTACGAGCTGGACGTGGCCCTCCTGCTCGACGAGGAACGCCGGGACTCCCACATCGCCGAGGTCGCGGCCGCGGCCGCCGGCGCGCTGGATTCGGCCGACGCCGTGATCAGCACCTCCCGCACGCTGGTGACCGGTGCCGACGCGGAGGACAGTCTGTCGATCTCCCGCCGGGTCTCCGCCGCACTCGTGGAGGCCGTGCGCCAGGTCAACGCCGCCCGGCGGCCCGCCTTCGTCATCGCGAAGGGCGGGATCACCTCCAGCGACACCGCCACCCAGGGCCTGGAGATCCGCCGCGCCTGGGCCCGGGGCACCCTGCTGCCCGGCATCGTCTCGCTCTGGGAACCGGTGGACGGCCCCGCCGCCGGCATCCCCTACATCGTCTTCGCCGGCAACGTCGGGGGCACCGACGCCCTCGCCGACGCCCTCGACCTGCTGAGGAGCACCTGATGCTGCTGCACGGAACCGATGCCCTGAAGGAGGCCGCGGCCGCCGGTCACGCCCTGCCCGGGTTCGTCGCCTACAACCTGGAGACGGTCCAGGGCATCACGGCCGCCGCCGAGACCGCGGACCGGCCGGTCCTGATCCAGGCGGGTTCCAGCCCCTTCAAGCATGCGGGGCGCGACGCCCTGATGCGGCTGGCGCTGGACGCGGCCGGCCGCTCCGACGCCCACCTCGGTGTGCACCTCGATCACAGCCGGGACCTGGACGAGATCACCGCCTGCCTGGAGGCGGGCTACACCTCGGTCATGGTCGACGGTTCCCACCTGCCGTTCACTGAGAACATCGCATTGACGAAGGAAGCGGCCCGGCGGGCTCGCGACCACGGAGCCTGGGTGGAGGCCGAACTCGGAGCCCTGCCGGGCGACGAGGACGTCTCCACCGACGCCGTCGCGCAGTCCGCGACGATGACCGATCCGCGACAGGCGGCCGAATTCGTGGCCGCGACGGGCGTGGACGCACTCGCCGTCGCCGTCGGCAACGTCCACGGCTTCACCAAGGACCGCGTCCACCTGGACCTGGAGCGGCTCGCCGCCCTCCACGAGGCCGTACCGGTCCCGCTCGTCCTGCACGGCGCCAGCGGTCTGCCCGTCGAGGAGCTACAGGGCGCCCTCGCCCGCGGCGTCGCCAAGGTCAACGTCAACGCCGAACTGCGCCGCGCCTACCTGGAGGCCGTCCACACGACCCTCCCGTCGGCGCTGCCCGGTTCCGACGTCGTGTCCGTGTGGGCGGCGGGCCGCGATGCGGTCCGGGACGCCGCCCTGGAGGTCATCGGCCGTCTGAGCCCGCGCCGTTGAGGGAAACCCCCGACCTCAGCACCCACCTGTACCGCGCCCTCGTGCCGCTCTCGGTACCCGGGCCGATGCACCACACCCCGTCATAAGGAGCCACCATGTCCACCACCCCCAAGATCGCCGTCCTGCACACGAGCCTCGTGTTCGTCAACGTCGAGCCGGTCATCAACGACTACCTCGCCGAACTCGCACCGAATGCCAAGGTCATGCACTTCGTCGACAGCGACGTGCTCGCGACCGTCATGCACGACGGTGAGGTCTCGCCCGCCAGCACCCAGCGCATGGTGCACCTGGCGCAGGCCGCGGAGAACGCGGGAGCCGATGTCATCTTCTCCGCCTGCTCCTCCCTCGGCCCGGCCATCGACGTGGCCCGACGCCTGGTCTCCGTCCCGATCGTCAAGATCGACGACGCGATGACCGCGTCGGCGGTCGAGACCGCGGACACCATCGGCGTCCTGGCGACGGTCCCCACGACGCTGCCGCCGACCTGCGCCCTCGTCAAGGAGAAGGCCCAGGCGGCCGGTCGCGACATCACCGTGAAGGAGGCTCTTTCCGAGGGAGCCTTCTCCGTACTCATGTCCGGTGACCGCGACCGCCACGACGCGATGGTGCTCGACGGGGCCCGAAAGCTCGCCGCGGAGGTCGACGCGATCGTGCTGGCCCAGGCGTCCATGGCGCGGCTGGCCCCCGTGATCGCCGAGGCAGTCGGCAAGCCGGTGCTCTGCAGCCCGCGCAGTGGGGCAGAGGACGCGGTGCGTGTGCTGGAGAAGCAGACGGCCTGAACCTGTCCGTACCGCAGCACAGGGCTCACATGGCCCTGTGCTGCGGCGTATCGGCTCCCGCTTGTCCGTCCGGGACAACGGCCGCCCGAGCACGACCACGGCCAGCGCCCCGGCTTCCACCGTCCAGAGACCGACACACCAAGGGAACTGAAGGACTGTCATGCCCAGCAACGTCAGCGCCCCCGGCAGCTCCGAGCAGGCACGTGAGGCAATCGCCAAGGTCAACACCGGCGTCTTCATCGACGGCCAGTGGGGCGACGCCGCGTCCGGCGCCCGCTTCGACGTCGTCAACCCGGCCACCGAGGAAGTCATCGCGACCGTGGCCGATGGCGGTCCCGATGACGCCCTGCGTGCGATCGAAACCGCGGGCCGGGTACAGAACGACTGGGCCAGGACGGCCCCCCGTGAGCGCGGTGAGATCCTGCGCCGCGCATACGACCTCCTGATGGCGCGACAGGACCAGCTCGCCCTCATCATGACGACGGAGATGGGCAAGCCGCTCGCCGAGGCCAAGGGCGAAGTCGCGTACGCCGCCGAGTTCTTCCGCTGGTTCTCCGAGGAAGCCGTCCGCATCGGCGGCGACGCAACGACGACTGGCGACGGAAAGAACCGCATCCTCGTCTCGCGCGAACCCGTCGGCCCCTGTGTGCTCGTGACGCCGTGGAACTTTCCGCTCGCCATGGGCACCCGCAAGATCGGGCCGGCCATCGCGGCGGGCTGCACGATCGTGTTCAAGCCCGCCGCACTCACCCCGCTGTCGTCCCTGGCGCTCGCGGACATCCTGATCGAGGCCGGACTGCCCGCAGGTGTCCTCAACATCGTGTGTACGACCAAGGCGTCCTCGGTGGTCTCCCCGTGGATGTCGAGCGGCATCGCCCGCAAGATCAGCTTCACCGGATCCACCGAGGTTGGAGTACGCCTCCTCGAGCAGGCGTCCCAGCACGTCATGCGCTCGTCGATGGAACTCGGCGGCAACGCACCCCTCATCGTCTTCGAGGACGCAGACCTCGACCGCGCCGTCGAAGGGGCGTTCGCAGCCAAGATGCGCAACATGGGCGAGGCCTGCACCGCCGCAAACCGGATCTTCGCCCAGCGGCCCGTCGCCGAGGAGTTCGCCCGCCGCCTCGCAGCCCGACTGGACTCGCTGGCAGTGAGCGACGGCCTGGAGCCGGGCACCGAAGTCGGGCCCCTCGTGGAGGAGAAGGCCCTGCGGAAGGTGCAGGAACTCGTCGACGACGCCGTCGACAAGGGCGCGAAGGTCGTCTGCGGCGGCAACCGGCCGGACCGTGCGGGCTACTTCTACTCCCCCACCGTCCTTTCGGACGTTTCGGTGCAGTCGGACCTCCTGACCACGGAGATCTTCGGCCCGGTGGCTCCCGTCATTCCGTTCGACACGGAAGAGGAGGTCATCCGCATGGCCAATGACACCCCGTGGGGCCTGGCCGGCTACCTGTTCACGCAGGACGTGGACCGCGGCTTCAGGGTGAGCGAGGCCCTGGAGGTCGGCATGGTCGGCCTGAACACCGGCATCGTGTCCAACCCCGCTGCACCCTTCGGCGGCATCAAGGCCTCGGGGCTCGGCCGCGAGGGCGGCCGTGTAGGCATCGAGGAGTTCCTCGAATACAAGTACCTGGCGGTCCCGCGGGTGTGACGTGGCGGTCCATGACGAGAACGCCCCGGGCCTGAACCGGCACCCTGTACGGTGCGGGCCCGGACCGAAACTTTGACGCTATCCCACATCGCGGGATATTGTCCAGTGGTGACAGAGACAGCGACTCAGGGCAGCGCGAGCCTGGCCAAGATGCTCCACATCCTGGAGCTGTTCAGCGAGAAACAGCCGGTGTGGTCGACAGCCGAGATCCTCGAGGCTCTTGAGACCTCGAGGTCGACGGGGTATCGCTACATCAAGACCCTGCACGAGGCAGGGCTGCTCAACGCCGTCACCAGCGGCCTGTACACCCTCGGCCCGCGGATCATCGAGATGGATCTGCAGATGCGCCAGACGGACCCGCTGCTACTCGCCAGTCACGGCGTCCTCGAGGACCTGGTGGACACGATCGGACACTCGGCCCTCCTCTGCACCGTGTACCGGGATTCGGTGCTCTGCGTCGGCGAGTGCCGCGCCCCGGACAGCCCGGAGAACCGGTTCAGCCGCGGACAGCGGCGCCCACTGTTCCAAGGCGCCATCTCGAAGGTCATCCTGGCGCATCTCCCCCATCACCGCCTGAAGGCCATCTACCCACGCCAGCGCGACGAGATCGAGAACGCCGGCCTGGGGAGCGACTGGAGCACCTTCCGGGCCAACCTTGGCAAGATCAAGAAGGACGGATACTCCTTGACCGTCGGGGAGTTCAACCCCGGCGTCTACGGCGTCGCGGCACCGATCCTCACCGACCAGAAGACGGCGCTGGGCAGTGTGGGCACGGCCTGGGACGAGAAGGAACGGCGGGACGTGGACGTCGAGCACGCCGTCAAGGCCATCAAGCAGGCGGCGACGACCATCTCGGAGCGCCTGATGGAGAGTCAGGACAGCTGATGCATCCGGCGCGCGGGAGGGCCAACGCCCGCTCGCGCAGCACTCCGCCGCCGGACGTCAACGCGCGACTGTTGCGGTGAAGTCGCCCGACTGGCCGGAGATCGCGGCCAGATCCGAGGAATCGATGCGTCCGATGCGGGCGATGCCGTCCCAGTAGTCCACGTCCCCGTAGTAGAGGACGAGGTTTCCCCACGGCGCGTAGTAGCCGAGGTCGCCGACTTTCGGGTTGTCACCTTCCGGCATGCCCTTCATCGGCAGCTCCTTCGGGAGCTTTGCGACCTTCTCCGCGCCGTTGAGGTCCTCGAACTTCAGCGTGCGTGGCAGTTGCTTGAGGAGGGCCGCTCCAGTCGGGGTGTCCCGGACCGTCGCCGACACCGTTCGATCGCCGATCTTGATGTGGATGGGCGTGGCGTGCCCCTGCACGGCGCTCGTGGAGGACGTGGTTGTCCGTGAACTCGGTTCTGCTGCTTGCCCGTTCGTGTCGTTCGTGCACGACGCGAGGGTGAAGCACAGGGCCGCTGACATCGCCAGGGACACGCCCCGCCATCGACCACCCACTGATGGCCGCTTCTCAGGTATGCGCACGGTGTCAGACCGAACCGGTGCCGACGGTCGTACGGAACGGGCCGCGCTCGACGTGGATCGTCCACAGCCGGTCCGCCAGCGCCTCGGGGGCGTACAGGGGGTCGCCGCCGCCGATGGCTCCGGGGATGATCAGCTGTCCGACGTGGATGTTCCGCTCCGCGAGGGCTTCATGGAGCAGCTGGCCGTACGCGGATTCACCGGCGAAGGCGACCGAGGTTCCGGCCACGTTGCCGTTGGGGCGGGCCGCGCTCCCTCCGTTCACCAGCAGGATCGTGCCTCGCCCCTGCTCCGTCATGGCAGGCAGCACCTGCCCCACCGCGACGGCCGGGCCGAGGATCGAGAACTCGGCGGCGGCGCCGAGGTCGTCGGCCGTCGTCTCCAGAACGGGACGCAGGAAGTCCCGGCGCGGGACCGGGCTGTACTGGAGCACGTCGATCGGGCCGAGGTCTTCGGCGGCCGCCGCGAGCGCGCCGGCAAGAGCGGAGCGGTCCTGCACGTCGGCGGTGTATCCACGGGCCTCGATGCCCTCGGCGGACAGGCCGGAGGCAAGGGCCTCGACGTTCTCCTTCGTACGTGAGATCAGCGCGACGGAGAATCCCTCGCGGCCGAAGCGGCGGGCCACGGCAGCACCGAGCCCGGGGCCGGCGCCGATGATGGCGATGGTCGTCATGACATCTCTCCTGGTGTGTTCCTGGTGCGCGGCCGGGGCGTGGCCACCGTCCACTCAGGTCTTCCACGCTAAGCAGCGATCTTGCGCCTGGGGAGTCCCTCTCAGTACCCCCTCCGACCGGGACTCCCTCAGTTGCGGCAGGACTGGTGTCCTGTACAAGGACACACCCGACTGCCGTCGCGGCCGCCGTGTCCGCCGCTTCTTCCACCGCACTGATCAGAAAGTTCTGCTCCACCACCATGACGACCGTCACGAGTCCGCCCACGCCCGCTCCCGCGCCCACACCTTCCCGAACACGCCTGCCGCTGGTGATCTACCTGCTGGCCGCAGGCACCTTTCTCATGGGGACGACAGAGTTCGTCGTCGCGGGCCTTCTTCCCGAGATCGCCCGCGATCTGGACATCACCGTCGCCGGCGCGGGCTTGATGATCACCGTGTTCGCGATCGGCATGATCGTCGGCACCCCGTTGATGGCCGTCCTCACGCTCAAGCTTCCCCGGCGCCTGACACTGAGCCTTGCGCTGCTCGTCTTCGCCGTCGGGCACGTCATCGTCGCGTTGACCTCGAACTACGCTGTGGTGCTCGGCGCGCGGTTCCTCACGGCCCTCGCCACCGGCGCCTTCTGGGCTGTCGCGGCCGTCGTCGCGGCCAAGGCGGCCGGGCCTGCGGCCAGTTCACGCGCCCTGGGCATCGTCCTGGGCGGCGGAATGCTCGCCAACGTGCTGGGGGTTCCGCTGGGCGCCTTCGCGGGACAGACCGTCGGCTGGCGCGGCCCCTTCTGGGCGCTCGCCCTCCTCGCCGCGCTCGGCGCGCTCGTGGTCTACCGGCAAGTGGCACCAGACCCGACGTCCGGCCCGCTGCCCTCCGTGCGCGCTGAGCTGAGCAGTCTGCGGGAAGGTCGTGTCTGGCTCACGCTGGCTTGCTGCGCCATCGTGTGTGGCTCCTCCCTGGCCGCGTACAGCTTCATCTCGCCGCTCCTTGTCACCAACACGGGGCTGGCGACGACCGCGGTGCCGCTCGTGCTCGTCGCCTACGGGGTCGGCGCGCTGATCGGCTCCTATCTGGGTGGGCGCGTCGGCTCGCACCGCCCCTACCAGCTGCTGTTCACCTCCGCGGGCATGACGTTCCTCGTGCTCGGCGCGCTCGCGCTCTTCTCACACCACCTGGTCGTGACCGTGGTGCTGGTGGCGCTGCTCGGACTGTTCGGCATGTCCACGAACCCCGTCCTGATCGGCAAGGCCGTCGGTTATGCGGGTCAGGCGCCAACACTCGCGTCCGCGCTGAGCACCTCCGCGTTCAACTTCGGTACTGCGGTGGGCTCGTGGGTCGCGGGGTTCGCCCTTGAGTCGGCGCTCGGTGCGACGGGCCCCGTCGTGGTCGGCACGGCCATCTCCGCTCTCTACTTCCTCCCGCTCACGATCCTCGCCGCCCGCGACCGTCGCTGAGCGCCCCTGATGATGTGGTGGAGGGCGGGACCGCGACTGCGGTCCCGCCCTCCACCACATCATCAGCGTCAGGAGCGATGCTGTTCCTCCTGCGTCTCCGTCCGGCACTCGTCCGCAGACCAGGAGGAGAGCAGACGCAGCCGCTCCTCGGAGGCGGAGCCCGGCTCCGCGGTGTAGATGGTCAGGGTCAGACCCGGCTCGGCGGCCATTTCCAGGCCCTCGAACGCCAGCGTCACCTCGCCGACGACAGGATGCCGGAAGGTCTTGAAGCCGGCACCGTGGTGGCGGACGTTGTGAGCACCCCATCGACGGCGGAACTCCTCGCTGCGAGTGCAGAGTTCGCCGATCAGATCGTGGAGCTCCTTGTTGTGAGGGTCTCGGCCCGCCTCGGTGCGCAGGATGGAGATGGTGACTTCCGCGAAGGCGTCCCAGTCCGGGTAGAACTCACTGGCCCGCTCGTCCAGGAAGACGTGCCGCGCGATGTTGGGCGGCTGGACGGGCATGTCGTAGACCTCCATGTAGAACGCCCGCGCGAGCTGGTTTGCCGCGAGGAGGTCCATGCGCCCGTTACGGACGAACGCCGGCCCGGCGATCACGGCGTCCAATGCCCATTGGAGGCTCTCGTGCGGCGTCCAGCCCTTTGCGCTGCGCCGCCGCGGCGGCCTGGCGACCGGGCTGGCGGCGTGCGCGAGGTCGAACAAGTGGGCCCGCTCGGCGTCATCCAGACGCAGGGCCCTGGCGATCGCGTCGAGCACCTCCGGTGATGCTCCGCTGATCCCTCCGCGTTCCAGGCGGGTGTAGTACTCCACGCTCACCCCGGCGAGCGTGGCCACCTCGCTGCGCCGCAGTCCGCTCACCCGCCGGTTCGTTCCGGCCGGCAGGCCGACGTCTTTGGGGGTGACCTGGGCACGTCTGGAAGTGAGGAATTCACGGACCTCTGCACGGTTATCCACGCTTTCCACGGTAGCCCGAGCAAACGTCGTCGAAGGAGGCCCTCGGAGTACCCCCATTCGCAGCGACGCCTCTCCGAATCCCCCAGCGCCACTCTGAAGGGTGCCCTGCCAGTACCCCCCTCAACAGTGACTCGCAGCCCGCCCGAAATCGCGGTTACCTGGAAGACGTGACATCTCAAGGGGCCGGTACAAGGGCCCCGCGGAAATTGATGTGTCACCTCAGGACGACGAACACAGCGGCGGAGCCGATACGCGCGGCCCGCTCTCAGCACGTAAGGACCCACCTCATGCGCGGAGCAGTGATCCACGCCCCCGGCGACGTCCGCTTCGAGACGCTCGACGACCCGAAGCTCCTCCACCCCACCGACGCCATCATCCGTACCGCCGTGACGTGCGTATGCGGGTCGGACCTGTGGCCCTACCGCGGCGCGGAGCCCATCGGCGACCCGCACCCGATGGGGCACGAGTACGTCGGCTTCGTGGAAGAGGTCGGCAGCGAGGTCACCCACGTACGGCCCGGACAGTTCGTGGTCGGCTCCTTCGCCACCTCCGACAACACCTGCGCGAACTGCCGCAACGGCTTCCAGTCGAGCTGCCTGCACCGCGAGTTCATGTCCACCTGCCAGGCCGACTACGTACGCATCCCCAACGCCCACGGCACCCTCGTCGCCACCGACGAGGTGCCGGACGAGAAGCACTGGGCCGGCCTGCTCGCCGTCTCCGACGTCATGGGCACCGGCTGGTGGGCCGCCGACGCCGCCGAGGTCGAGTCCGGCTCCACGGCCGTCGTCGTCGGCGACGGGGCTGTCGGCCTGTGTGGTGTCATCGCCGCCAAGGAAATGGGCGCCGAGCGGATCATCGCCATGAGCCGACACGAGAGCAGGCAGAAGCTGGCTTTGGAATTCGGCGCCACCGACATCGTCACCGAACGCGGCGACGAGGGCGTCGCCCGCATCAAGGACCTCACCGACGGCATCGGCGCCGACTCCGTGCTCGAGTGCGTGGGCACCGAACAGTCCATGCAGCAGGCTCTGCGCGCGGCCCGGCCCGGCGGCAACGTCGGCTTCGTCGGCGTGCCGCACGAGGTCGCCGTCGACGGCCAGGAACTGTTCTTCTCCCACGTCGGCCTGCGCGGCGGTCCCGCCCCCGTACGCCGCTACCTGCCCGACCTCATCGACCGCGTCCTGACCGGACGGATCGACCCAGGCAAGGTCTTCGACCTCACCCTGCCGCTGGAGGAGGTCGCCGAGGGCTACCGGGCCATGGATGAGCGGCGCGCCGTCAAGACCCTCCTCACCCCCTGAGCGGCCACCGCACCAGGGTCATGCCGCCCGGCATGGCCCTCCTCTCTCCGCCGAGAAAGGCAAGTGACAGATCGTGACCGCACAGCGCTTCAAGGACAAGGTCGCCTTCATCTCCGGCGCCGGCAGTGGCATCGGCCGCGCCACGGCAGTCGCGTTCGCCGAGGAAGGCGCCCACGTGGTCGTCACCGGCATCGACGAGGAGGGCAACGCCGAGACGGCACGCCAGGTCGCCACGCATGGCGGACGCGTCCTGTCCGTCAAGTGCGACGCCACGAACTCCGCGGACATCGCCGCGGCGCTGCAGCAGACAATGGAGGAGTTCGGCCGCCTCGACATCGCCTTCAACAACGCCGGCATCGAGCAGCCGCCCGCGCCGCTCGCGGACATCACGGAAGCAGAGTTCGACCGCCTTCTCGACGTCGACCTGCGGGGTGTGTTCCTGTGCATGAAGGCGCAGATTCCGCTGATGCTGCAGACCGGCGGCGGGTCGATCGTGAACACCTCCTCGGGCGCGGGCGTGATCGGTATCCGCGGGCAGGCCGCCTACGCCGCGGTGAAGCACGCCGTCATCGGACTGACGAAGTCGACGGCGCTGGACTACGCCGCCGACGGGATCCGGGTCAACGCGGTCTGTCCGGGCATCATCGAGACCCCGATGATGGACCGGTTCTCGGGCGGCACTCCGGAGGGCCGGGCCCGTGTGATCGCCCAGGAGCCGGTCGGACGCATGGGGCGCCCCGAGGAGATCGCCTCCGCCGTGCTGTGGCTCTGCTCCGACCTGGGGGCCTTCGCCACGGGCCACGCGATGGTCGTCGACGGCGGTCAGACCGTCGGCCTGTGACGATGGTGCAATACGACTTCAGTGGGCAGGTCGCGTTCGTCACCGGCGCCAGCGCCGGCATGGGTGCGGCCACGGCTCGTGCCTTCGCCGAGGCAGGTGCCGCGGTCGCGCTGGCGGACATCAACCGTGACGCCGTGGAGCGCCTCGGCGAGGAGTTAACCCGCGACGGCTACCGCATGCTCGCCCTGGAATGCGATGTGTCCGATGAGCAGCAGGTCGCCGATGCCGTCGCCGCGACCGTCGAGGCGTTCGGCCGCCTCGACATGGCCTTCAACAACGCCGGCATCATGCTCCCTCCCTCCGGAGCGGCCGACGAACCCGCCACGTCCTTCGACTCGGTCGTCGCGGTCAACCTGCGCGGTGTCTGGGCCTCGAGTACGCGCCGCTCGGCATCCGCGTCAACGCCGTGTGCCCCGGCACGATCGCTACCCCGATGGTCGAGCGCATGAGCACCGCGGGCGAACTCGACGTGGACGCCACGCTCGCCGTGACCCCGATGGCCCGCGTCGGCGGGCCCGAGGAGATCGCCGGCGCAGTGCTGTGACTGTGCAGCGATGGCGCTGGCTACGTCACCGGAGTGGCGCTGCCCGTCGACGGCGGCTTCACCGCGCAGTAGGCGACACCCCACCCCGTATCGAAACAAGCAACAGAGAGAGAACACCATGAGGACCGTGCCCTTCGGCACGAACGACGGCCGCGCCCCGAACGTCATCAGCGGGATGATGCGGATCTCCGACAAGACCGACGACCAGATCCGCGACCTCTACACCACCGCGCGCGAGGCGGGGATCGACTTCTTCGACCACGCCGATCTGTACGGGTTCAAGCACCCCGGCGGCGGCACGCACTGGTGCGAGCGCCGCTTCGGCGAGGCGCTCGGGCTCTCCGCGGCGGAGCGTGAGCAGATCACGCTGCAGACGAAGACCGGGATCGTGGACGCGGAGTGGCACTACGACTCGTCCTACACACACATCGTCTCCTCCGTCGAGGACTCGCTGCGCGCGCTCAACACGGACTACATCGACGTGCTGCTCCTGCACCGGCCCGACGCCCTCGTCGAACCCGAAGAGGTGGCACGGGCCTTCGACGACCTCGAATCCTCCGGCAAGGTCCGGGCGTTCGGTGTCTCCAACCACACCCCGCGCCAGATCGACCTGCTCAAGACCGCCGTGCGGCAGCCGTTGGTGGCCAACCAGGTCCAGCTCTCGGTGACACACTCCACGATCGTGGCTCAGGGGCTGGCCTCGAACATGGTCGGCGAGCCCGACTCCCTCACCCGCGACGGCGGCGGCATCGTCGACTACTGCCGCATCAGCGGAATCACGCTGCAGGCTTGGTCTCCGTTCCAGAAGGGCTTCCAGGACGGCGTCTTCTTCGGCTCCGAGGACTACCCGGAGCTCAATGAGCTGTTGGACCGACTCACCGCGAAGTACGGCGCGACCCCGATCGCGATCGCCACGGCGTGGATCACCCGGCACCCGGCAGCCATGCAGGTCGTCCTCGGCACGACCACCCCGGAACGTGTCGCCGAGGCCGCAGCGGGCTCTGACATCCCACTCACCCGTGCCGAGTGGTACGGCCTGATCAGCGCAGCCGGGCACCGGGTGCCCTGACCAGGCCAGGCTTGGTAGCGGCACACCGACGAGGGGTTCAGGCGGTGAGCCGTTCCTGCGCATCCCGGACCAGTCGCAAATACCGGTCCCAGTCCCAGTAGCGGCCCGGATCCGTGTGGGTCGCGCCGGGGACCTCGCTGTGGCCGACGATGTGCTCGCGGTCGACCGGGATGCCGTGCCGCTCGGCGATCCCGGCGACGAGCTCCGCGGAGGCTTCGTAGGCGGCGTCGGTGAACCAGCGCTGCGGGTCGTCGACATACCCTTCGTGTTCGACGCCGACGCTGCGCTCGTTCCACTCCCTGTTGCCCGCGTGGTAAGCCACATCCGCCTCGCGGACGGTCTGGGCGATGTGGCCGTCGGATGCTCGCACCACATAGTGGGCGGCGGCCTGATGTGCGGGGTCACGGAAGGCGTGAACGGCGTCCGCGAAGCGGGACTGCGTCACATGGACGACGATGCGGTCGACGCGGTAGTCGTCCGGGCGGTCGGCGACCCGATAGTTGGCCGGTGAGGCGGCGAGCCACTGAGCCGATGCCGCGTCCACCGCACCGGGCCGGTTGTCCCTCTCCACACCGCTGGGGGCGCTGCCCGGAGGATCGCCGGCGGTGACCGCGGCCGTGGTGATGCCGACGGCGGCGGCCAGTGCGGCCACCGCCAGGAGCAGTGGCCGCGGCCGTCGGGACGCACTCTCCGCCCGGGATACGGAGTCGGGTTCTGGATGTCGATTCACGGTGCCGCCTCGTCGGGTGTGCGCATGAAGGTGTCAGGAAGCCGTCTGCGCCGGCTGCTTCCTGGCGTCATTCGTTGGTGTGTCCGGGCCGGCCGAGGACGCCGCAGTGGAGCGGCGGATCATCGTGGCGTAGGCCGTCGCGGCGAGTGCGGTGGAGGTGACGGTGACACACCCGAGCGGTACGGCGGTGTCCGGCCCCCCGGCCCCTGCGAGCGGTGCCACGAGGCCTCCGAGGGCGAACTGGGCGAGTCCCAAGAGCGACGAGGCCGTGCCCGCGACGTCCGGGTAACCGGCCAGGGCGAGGGCCGTCGCGGGCGGAGTCGCGGTGGCCACGCCGCTCACCATCAGCAACAGCGAGACCACCACGGCGGGAAGAGGAAGGTGCAGGAGGGCGGTGAGGAGTAGTCCTCCCGCACCGAGCAGGCACACCGTCAGACCAGTGACCAGCGTGCCTCGTTCCGACCACCGTTCCGCCGTCCGTCCGGCGACGAAGCCGCACACCATGAACCCGAGCGAGTTCAGACCGAACGCGAGGGAGTAGCCCTGCGGGGAGAGTCCGTAAAAGCCCTGGAGCACATACGTCGCGCCACTGAGGTACGCGAAGATGGCAGCGTTCAGAAAGCCGATGACGAGCACCGCGCCGAGGAACGCCCGGTCGGCGAGCAGCTTCCGGTAGGCGCGACCGGTCTGCGCGAACCCGCCCGCGACGCGGTTGTGCCGCGGCAGGGTTTCACGGAGGACGACCAGAACCGCGACCAGGATCGCAGCGCCGACCGCCGACAGGAACAGGAAAATGCCGCGCCAGTCGGTGACGGCGGCCAGCTGCCCACCGAACACCGGGCCGATGATGGCCGCGAGACCCGCGATCACGGTCAGCCGGCCGTAGTACCGCACGAGTTGCTTGCCCGCGTAGAGGTCCCGCCCGGCCGCCTGAGCGATGACGATGCCCACCGCTCCGGCAAGCCCCTGAACGAACCGCGCGGCGACCAGTGTCTCGACGGTCGGGCTGACCGCGCACAGCACGGATGTGAGCACGTACGCCACCACGCCGATGAGCAGCGGCCGCCGACGACCGAACCGGTCCGACAACGGGCCGGCGATGGTCTGACCGAGCGCGAGGCCGAACAGGCAAGCGGTGACGGTGAGTTGCGCCGTGGAGGTGGCCGCCCCCAACTCGTCGGTGAGAGCAGGCAGGACAGGCAGGTACAGATCCATGGAGATCGGTCCGAAGACCGTCAGCAGACACAGAACGATTGCCAGGGGCCGGCCCACGGCACGTGTGCGTGTGGCGGGCCGGTCAGGGGTGGCGCTCACGCGCTTCCTTCCGGGGGGTGACGTCACGGTTGATCCGTGAGGTCCAGACGACTTCTTGCACGACCAGCAAACCTCGGTAGGCGCGCGTGCGGGAGTCCCTCCTGAGGGGTGTACTCCAGGGCCCCTGTCTCCCCAGTGGGACAGCTGGGGGACCCTGCTGGGAGGGGTACTCACAGGGCACCCCACGGCGAGCATCACGCACTTACGGTCGTCACGTGGACAATCGAACGGAAGTCCGCGAGTTCCTCGTCTCGCGGCGAGCCAAGATCACTCCTGAACAAGCCGGACTGCCCGCAGGGCCCAACCGCCGGGTGCCGGGACTGCGCCGCAGCGAGGTCGCCGCACTGGCCGATGTGAGCACGGAGTACTACTCACGGCTGGAGCGGGGGAACCTGGCCGGGGCGTCCGCCGCTGTGCTCGCAGGCGTCGCCCGCGCGTTGCAGCTGGACGACGCGGAGCGAGCCCACCTGTTCAATTTGGCGCAGGCGGCCGGGGGCATGACCGCTCTGACACGGCCCAGACGACGCGCCACCAAGCGCTGGACGCCACGCCCTGGACTGCAATGGATGCTCGACTCGATCACCGAGGGCCCCGCATTCATCCGCAACGGCCGAATGGATCTACTCGCCTCGAATCATCTCGCGCGGGCCTTTCTCTGCGACATGTACGACAACTCGCGATGCCCGTCGAACTTCGCCCGTTTCGGGTTCCTCGACGAAAGGGCCCACAATTTCTACGTGGACTGGGAGCTGATGGCCGACATCACCGTCGCCATTCTGCGGACCGAGGCGGGACGCAACCCGTACGACAAGGAGCTGCACGATCTGGTGGGTGAACTGTCCACGTGCAGCGACGAGTTCCGCAGGCGATGGGGCGCGCACGATGTGCGCCACCACGGCACGGGCGTGAAGCACTTCCGCCACCCTGTCGTCGGCGAACTGGCCTTGGCGTACGAAGGACTTGACCTGGCCGCCGACCCCGGTCTCAACCTCACCGTCTACAGCGCCGAGCCCGGCTCTCCAACAAGGGAAAACCTGCGGCTGCTCGCCTCTTGGGCCGCCTCCGAGCTCCCGGAGTTCCGCCGAGAGGTGTACTGACAGGGCACCCTTGAAATCCTCGAATCCTCCGCCGACCGTCGTACGATCGCAGCGTGGATATCCGCAAGTGATCTCCGCGAGTGCGGTGCGACCTGAAACGCGAAGACGTCGAGGAGGCCCGCAATTCGCCTCCCCCGGCCGATGAACATCAAGTAGCAGGAATCCACGAGATCCTTCGTCGGTAACGGTCGGTTCGGAAAGCGTCGCGGAATCACCGGCAGCTTCCCCGTCTCCCATCGCGAGCGAAAGACTTCCTATGTCTACCGAGCTTTCCGACTCCGCCCCACCCCCGCCGAACGAAGCAAGCCCGGCGCCGACGCGACGTACGTTCATCGCCACGACCACGGCCGTGGGCGGTGTCGCGATCGCGGGGGGCGTCATCGGAGGGAGCATCCTCTCCGAACCCGAAGCGGCGGCCGCGACGGCCGCCCCCACGAGCCGAGTCGCCCTGAGCGTCAACGGCCGCCGACACACGTTCACCGTCGACAACCGCACGTCGCTGCTCGACCTGCTGCGCGAGCACTTGGAGCTCACCGGTTCGAAGAAGGGCTGCAACGCGGGCGCTTGCGGGGCCTGCACGGTCCTCGTCGACGGACGGCGCGTCAACTCCTGTCTCACGCTGGCCGTTCGCCTCGACGGCGCCGAGGTCACCACCATCGAAGGCATCAGCACCGAGGACAAGCTCCACCCGCTGCAGCAGGCCTTCATCGACGAGGACGCCTTCCAGTGCGGCTACTGCACACCCGGCCAGATCATGTCCGGCGTCGGCTGCATCGAGGAGGGCCACACGGGCTCCCCTGACGAGATCCGCGAGTGGATGAGCGGCAACATCTGCCGCTGCGGCTGTTACCCGAAGATCGTGCGCGCGGTCGAGCAGACCGCCGGCCGGAAGTGAGACACGACCCCTATGCATCCCTTCACCTACACACAGGCGAACGACGCCCGTGAGGCTGTCGGCGCCGGGCGTCGTGGCGGCCGCTACATCGCCGGTGGCACCACACTCGTCGACCTCATGCGCGAGACCGTCGAACGGCCCGACACACTCGTCGACATCAGCAGGCTGCCGCTGCGCGAGTTCAACGTCACCAAGCGCGGAGGCCTCCGCATCGGTGCCCTGGTGACGATGAGCGAGGCCGCCGCGCACTCGAAGGTGCGCAGCCTCTTCCCGGTCGTGTCCGAGGCGCTGGAGCTGAGCGCGTCGGCCCAGCTGCGCAACATGGCCACCATCGGCGGCAACATCATGCAGCGCACCCGCTGCACGTACTTCCGCGATGTCACCGCCGACTGCAACAAGCGGGAGCCGGGCTCGGGGTGTGCGGCGCGCGGGGGCGTGAACCGCGCGCACGCGATTCTCGGCACGTCCGAGAGCTGCGTCGCCACCCATCCCTCGGACGTGGCCGTCGCCTTCGCGGCCCTGGACGCTCAGGTCCATCTGCTCGGTCCCGACGGCGAACGCACCGTCCCGTTCCTCGACTTCCTGCTCCGTCCGGGCAACACGCCGAACCGTGAGCATGCGCTCAGGCACGGCGAGCTGATCACCGCGGTCGAGCTTCCCGCGCTCCCCCGCCCGCTCAAGTCCGGATACCTCAAGGTCCGCGACCGGCAGTCGTACGAGTTCGCCCTCACCTCGGCGGCCGTCGCCCTGCACGTCAGCGACGGAGTCATCCGCGAGGCCAGGGTCGCGGCCGGCGGCGTCGGCACCGTTCCTTGGCGGCTACGCGCCGTCGAGCGCGCCCTGACCGGTGAGCGCCCTTCGGACCGGCTGTGGTCCGAGGCCGCCGCCGGCTCCGCCGAGGGCGCCCGGCCGTTGAAGCACAACCGCTTCAAGGTCGACCTGCTCCGGCGGACCGTCGAACGCCAGCTGCGCACCGTAGGAGACATGGCATGAGCCCCCAGCCGCAGGCAGCCGTCGGAGCACCGCTCTCGCGTGTGGACGGCCGGTTGAAGGTCACCGGCCGGGCGAAGTATTCCGCCGAGCACGAGGTGGCCGGAGTCGTGCACGCCGTCATGGTGGATGCCTCGATCGGTCGGGGCCGGATCACGTCGATCGACACAAGTGATGCCGAGGCCCAGCGTGGCGTCCTCGCCGTGATCCACCACGGGAACGCGCCCAAGCTCCCGTACAAGGACAACAAGGCCTCCAACAACCCGCCGGGCGCCCGCTTGCGGGTCTTCCAGGACGACAAGGTCCGCTTCCACGGGCAGCCCGTGGCCGTCGTCGTGGCCACCTCCCTGGAGGTGGCCCAGCACGCCGCGAGCCTCGTCAAGGTCCGCTACGACGCCGAACATCCCACGACCGAGCTGAGCAAGGGCGAGCCGGACAAGCCCACGGAGTACTCGCGCGGTGATGTGGACTCGGGTCTCCGCAAGGCGGATGTGCGTCTCGACCTGACGTACCGCCTGGCTCGCAACCACCACAACGCGATGGAGCTGCACGCCACCATCGCCCGCTGGAAGGGCGACAAGCTCACCGTCTGGGACAAGACCCAATGGGTGGTCGGTACCCAGACCGAGCTGTCCACGGTGTTCGACGTGCCGTTCAAGTCGGTGCGGGTCATCTCCCCGTTCGTCGGCGGCGGGTTCGGCAGTGGCCTGCGCTGCTGGCCGCACACGGTGGCCGCCGCGCTCGCGGCACGGGTCGTGAAGCGTCCCGTCAAGCTGGTCCTGACCCGCAAGCAGCAGTTCTTCGGTACGGGCTTCCGGCCCGAGTACGAGTACCGCCTGCGTCTCGGCGCCGACCGCCGAGGTCGGCTCACCGCGATGGCCCACGAGTTGGAACACGAGACGTCGTCGTACGAGACGTTCACCGAGGGGGTCCTGGACCCCGGCCGGATGCTGTACAGCACGAGCAACGTGAGTCAGGCCTACCGGACCGTTCCGTTGGATGTGAACACGCCGATCTGGATGCGTGGCCCAGGTCCCGCGACGGCGTCGTACGTGATCGAGTCGGCGGTCGACGAACTCGCCGACCGGCTCGGCATCGATCCAATCGAACTGCGTCAGCGCAACGAGCCCGACGAGGACGAGTCGTCCGGGCTGCCCTGGTCGACGCGCCGACTGCGCGAGTGCTACACGGTGGGCGCCCGCGAGTTCGGCTGGGAGCGACGCTCGGCCAAGCCGCGCGCACGGCGCGAGGGCGACTGGCTGATCGGCATGGGCATGGCCGCGGGCGTCTATCACACCGCGCGCGGCGCCGCCGAGGCCCATGTCCGCCTGGCCGCCGACGGCACGGCGATCGTCGAGACCGCGGCCAGTGACATGGGCCCGGGGACCTATACATCCCAGACACAGGTCGCCGCCGATGCACTCGGTCTGACCGTCCGCAACGTGACCGTCCGTATCGGCGACTCCCTCTTCCCGCCGACCCCACCGCACGGTGGCTCGCAAACCATGGCCAGCGTCGGCTCCGCCGTCCTCGACGGCTGCGACAAGGTCCGCCGACGGGCCGTCGAGCTCGCGATCGAGGACGAGGACTCGCCTCTCCACGGCGTGAACGCCGAGGACGTCGTGGTGCGCAGTGGGCGCCTGCACGTGAAGGGTGACCCGGCCCGCGGCGAGACGTACCGGCAGCTGCTCTCGCGCAACGACCTCGGGCATCTCGAAGCCGACGGCTCGTACGCCGGGGCGCCGGGCACGGAACGGCACTCCATGCATGCCTACAACGCGACGTTCGCCGAGGTGGCCGTCGACGCCACCCTGGGCCTGGTGCGGGTGCGCCGAGTGCTCGGCGTGTACGACGCGGGACGCATCATCAGCCCCAAGCTCGCCGAGAGCCAGGCCTTCGGCGGCATGGTGGGCGGCATCGGGCAGGCCCTGCTGGAGCACACTGCCACCGACCACCGCGACGGCCGCATCGCGAACGCCAACCTGGCGGACTATCTGGTGCCGGTGCACGCCGACGTCCCCGACCTCAAGGCCATCTATCTGGACGGCGAGGACCGCGAGGCGGATCCGCTCGGTGTCAAGGGGCTCGGCGAGGTCGTCATGGTGGGCGTGGCCCCCGCCATCGCCAACGCGGTGTTCAACGCCACTGGTCGCCGGGTTCGCCAACTCCCCATCACGGCAGAAGCATTGCTGTGACACCACGGGTACCTCGGGCCGCTTGTCCGGGGCACCCAGGCCGACCCCCTTCGCCTTCTCGCACACGGAAGATCCACCGCACATGATGAACATCGCGGACACACTGCACCATTGGTGCCGCGAGAATCGCCCCTTCGCCCTCGCCACCGTCGTCGGCGTCACGGGAAGCGCGCCTCTACCCGTCGGCACCTCGGTCGCGGTGGACGCGGACGGCAAGGCGGTCGGCAGCATCTCCGGCGGCTGTGTCGAGGGCGCGGTTCACGAGATGTGCCTGCAGGTCCTCGAGGATCAGGGCCGTGCGCGACGGGTCCGCTTTGGCTACTCCGACGACGACGCCTTCGCGGTCGGGCTGACCTGCGGCGGCGAACTGGACGTAGTGATCCGACGTGTCGACCCCGCTGCCGAACCCCATCTCGCCCATGCCCTGGAGGAGGCCGTGCGCGGTCGACCGGTGGCGACAGCGCAGGTCATCGACGGGCCCGAGGCGCTGCTCGGGTGCACGCTGTCTGTTGTCGACGGCGACCGGACGCTCCGCGAAGCCCTTGACGGGGGCGGCCCGGTGGACCGGGCCGTGAGCGCGCATGCCGAGGCTCTCCTGCGGTCGGGGCGAACCGCGGCGGCCTCGGTCGGCGGCGACGCGGACACCTGCCCCGAGGGGCTGTCCGTCCTCGTCCATGTACGGGCTCCCCGCCCGCGCATGCTGATCTTCGGCGCCGTCGACTTCGCCGCGGCTCTCAGTCGGGCCGGCGTCTTCCTCGGCTATGACGTCACGGTCTGCGACGCGCGAGCCGTCTTTGCCACGAACGCCCGCTTCCCCGACGCGACCGAGGTAGTCGTCGACTGGCCCCACCGTTACCTGGAACGGACCGTCGTCGACTCCCGCACGGCAGTCTGTGTCCTCACCCACGACGCGAAGTTCGACATCCCGCTGCTGACGCGCGCCCTCGAACTCCCCCTCGCTTACGTGGGCGCGATGGGCTCTCGACGCACCCACACCCAACGCCTGGAACTCCTGCGCGAGGCGGGCGTCACGGACGCACAACTCGCCGCCCTGCACTCGCCGATCGGCCTCGATCTCGGCGCACGCACGCCGGAGGAAACGGCGATCTCCATCACAGCCGAGATCATCGCCCACACCAACGGCTCCACGGGGCTTCCACTTTCACAGGGAACTGGTCCCATCCATCGGCCCGTTGACCCAGCACCGGCCCGGTTGCCGCCGGCGACATAGAAAGACCACGGCTCCCGGCCCACACCGGCCAAGCCACCGCTGGGTCGTGTCCGCCAACCATTGGACACCCCCGGAGAAAGGACCACGCAGAGCCGTGTTCGCCGTCATCTTCCTCATAGTGTTCAGCGCACTCCACGTCTACGTGTGGCTGCGTCTCGTACGGGACACGACACGTCCTGGGTCTGTCCTGCGTCGTGTGGGCACCTGCCTTCTGATCGCCGGTCCACTGCTGACTGCGGGCGCCCAAACCGTGGGCGCGATCGCGCCATTTCGTGTGCGCCAGATCATGGCCTGGCCCGGCTACCTGTGGCTGGTCCTGTTTCTGTACCTGCTCTTGGCACTTCTCCTGGGCGAGATCGTCCGTCTGCTGCTACGCCGGAAGCCCTCGGCCGCGACGGAGGCCGACGCGGCCGTGAAGGTCGGCGCCGAGGAGGTCCACGTCGACGAACCGCAAGCGGTGTCGGCCAGGGCGTCCGGAGGGGCTGCCCCCGTTCCGCCCGGGCCCGAGCCCGCAGGCTCGACAGCCCTCGCAGCCCCCCGCGCGTCGAACGTGCCGGAGCCCGAAGCGCCCGCACCTCCCGAACCGGCCAGCCCCTCCCGCCGCCTCTTCGTCTCCCGGGTCATCGGCGGCACCGCAGCGGCCGCAGCCCTCGGCACCGTCGGCTACGGCACTCACAGCGCGCTCACGGGCCCCAAGGTCAAGCGGTTGACGGTCCCGCTGGCCAATCTGCCGCGCGCCGCGCATGGTTACCGGATCGCCGTCGTCAGCGACATGCACCTCGGCCCGATCCTGGGCCGCGACTTCGCCCAGCACGTCGTCGACACGATCAACCGTACGCAGCCCGACCTCATCGCCGTCGTCGGCGACCTGGTCGACGGCAGCGTCGCCGACCTCGGCACCGCCGTGGAACCGCTCGCCCAACTGCGCGCACGCCACGGCTCGTTCTTCGTCACCGGCAACCATGAGTACTTCGTCGGCGCCGATCAGTGGGTCGACAAGGTCCGGGACCTGGGCCTGCGCCCCTTGGAGAACGCCCGCACGGAACTGCCCGCCTTCGACCTCGCCGGCGTCAACGACGTGGCCGGCACCGACCGCGGCGACGGCCCCGACTTCGCCAGGGCACTCGGCGACCGCGACCGCTCCCGCGCCTCCGTCCTCCTCGCCCACCAGCCCATCGTCATCGACGACGCCGTCCGCCACGGCGTGGACCTCCAGCTCTCCGGCCACACCCACGGCGGCCAGCTGTGGCCCGTCAACTACGTCGCGGAACTGGCCAACCCGACCGTCGCGGGCCTCGAACGCTACGGCGACACCCAGCTCTACGTCAGCCGGGGCGCGGGCGCCTGGGGCCCACCGGTCCGCGTGGGCGCACCGTCCGACATCACGGTCGTCGAACTGGCTTCCAAGGCGTGAGCGCGGTCTCATCATGGTGTTCCGAATGACCTCATCGACCAGGCCGCCGTGTGCTCGACTTCGCGCATTGGTGGGCATCGTCGGCAGTGCCCCAGGCGGATTGACGATGCGGCACGGCACCTTCAAGGCATTGCGGCCCAGCGGGATTGGGTCGGCAGTGGGGTGGGTCATGAGGTGCTCTGGCCGAGAGGGCTGTCGGGGAGGGCGTGTTGGGTGAGGGAGCGGTGCCAGCGGGTTTCAAGGGCGGTGAGGAGGCGGGCATCGACGCTGTCGGCGACGTGGGCGTAGACGTCATCGATGCCTTTGAGGGTGTGGCCAAGGCGTCGGGCCTGGGCGACGTCAGGGATGTGGTCCTCGATGAGCCAGGTCTTGTGGGTGTGGCGGAGGTTGTGGAAGGTCAGGCCGGGTTTGAGCGGGGGCCAGACGGTGCCGTCGGGGAGGGTGGTGCCGCGGGTGGCGGGGGCCCATAGGCGGCGGGAGAAGGTGGAGCGGCGCAGGTTGTTGCCGCGCAGGCTGGTGAAGAGGATCTGGTGGGTGTGGCGGGCCTGGTCTTGCTGGAGCAGGGCGTTCAGGAAGGGGGGAAGGGTGACGGTTCGGACGGAGGCGGCAGTTTTGGGCGGGCCGTAGGAGTGTCGGCCGTCGACTTCGAGGAGATTGCCTGTGTCGCGGTGGACGGTGAGGGTGGCTGCGCTGTGGTTGTGGGCGGCGCGAGTGAGGGCGGCGAGTTCGCCCCAGCGCATTCCGGTGTAGGCGGCGGTGATGATGAGGAGGCCTTGGGTGGGGCCGGCGAGGTGGGTGATGCGGCGGGCGAGGGTGATGACTTCGTGTTCGGTGGCCCACATCTGGTCCTCCTGCTGGTGGTCGCGTTCGCGGCCGCGGCGGCGTGGAAGGTGGACCGGGTTGGCGGCGAGGTGGCGTTCGGTGACGGCGGCCGCGAGGACGAGGGCGAGGAGTTTGCCGATGGAGGTGACGGTGGCGCGGGCGTAGCGCTCGTTGAGGGCTTTGAGCCAGAGAGTGACGTCGCTGGGGGCGATGAGGTGCATGGGCATGGCGCCCCAGCGGGGCAGGATGTGGTTCTTCAGCAGGCTGCGGTAGTGGCTGGTGGTGTTGGGTCCGATCTCGAGGGTGAGCCACCAGAGTTGGACCCAGTCGGTGAGCAGGACCTCGTGGACGGGGCCGTGGTGGGTGGGGTGGTTGTGGGGTGTGGGCACGGTGGTGAGCGGTCCGGGGGTACCGACCCCGCTCTCGGGTTCGGGTGACGCGTAGGCGTCCGGGTGGGGGGTGGTGATGACGCGCGTGGGAGTCAGGACGGTCGGCTCAAGGTGGGCGGATGAAGTTCCTGTTGGAGTGGGGTGGCGGTTGGTCATGGGGGTGGACAGGCCACGCGGAGGCTGCGCCGGATGTGCGGGCGGCTGCGGGGCGGGATCGCGGCGTGCGGCCGGTGATGGGGGTGTCGCCAGCGGCGGTGGCTGTGTCGGGAGCAGCAGCGGTGCAGGTGTGGGGTGCGGTGCCAGGCCGGTGTGCCAGGGCGGTGTGCCGGGCTCTGATCCGGTGGGAGGTTGCTGTCCTGGCAGGGGTGAGGGCGCCGGTGTGCCCGGCGGGACCGCGTGGAGCGGCGGGACCTGATGCTCGTGTGGGGGTGTCGGTGTGCCGAGGAGGTGTGGCGTGGTCGGTTCGTGGGTTGCCGGGTGGGGAGTTGGGGGCACGGGTGGGGTGGTGAGGGTGGCGGCGTGGTCCTTGGCAGCGTCGCGGGTGGCGAAGACACCAGCGGTGGCGGCGTGTCCCTCGGGAGTCCAGTAGCGGACGCGGTAGCGGCTGCCGCGTCGTTCGACCCAGGCCATGAGCGGGGCTCCTATGCGGGTGTGGCGGGTGCCATGGTGCATGCGGTGCGTGCGCCACGGCACCCGCGCGGGCGGGGAGGGCTCCCGGCGGTGGGCACCGCGGTATGGGCGACCACCGGCCGGGCGACCATCCAGGCTCGGCCGCCCGGCAGAGCGGTAGCGGGTCGGGGGCGGGTCGTGTGTGCGAACGGTCACCGCAACGGGCGGCGGCCCGCGCTGCGCCGCCCGTTGTTGATCAGCTGTTCCAAGTCGGCCCGGCAGAAACGCAGATGGCGGCCGATGCGGGTGTGTGCGATCTGTCCGGCGGCGGCCTTCTTGCGCAGCCAGGACGCCGGGATCTGCAGCAGGTCGGCTGCCTGGTCCGCGGTGAACAGCCGCACGTCCCGGGCGGGCACGCTTCGTTCGTCGCGATGTTCGCGGGTGGAGGTGTGGTCCGGGGTGTGGGTGGTGGCCGGTTCGGTGGGTGGGGTGCCGGCCGCGCGGGTGGCGTGGTGCGGGCCGGAGGGCGGGGATGGACGTGCGCGGGTCGGGGGCGGGATGGTGGGTGTGACTGCGTCGGGGGTGAGGGAGAGGAGTTGCTCCAGCTCCGGGGCAGGTGGGGGCGGTTGGCTGTGGCCGGTGGACGTGTCGGCCGGTGTGGGAGTGTCCTGGTCGGTCATGATCGCCTTCTGGCGTGCTCGATGCGATGGCCGGTCCGGCAGCGCGGGCCGCACACCCGCACACAGGGCACCGATCGAAGGCGCGGGCAGGGCCGGGTCAGGGGTGGGCACGGCGGGCCGTCGGGACACAGGTGCGGGTACGGACGTTCGCGGGGGTGGCCGGCTTGCGCCGCGGACAGGGACCGTCGGGCGGCGGTGCGGGCGGGGTGTCACGTCCCGTGGCGGGGGCGGGTGCTGCGGGGCGGCGGACGACGAGGGCGTCCTCGTGGGCAATGAGGGCGAGGGGCAGGCCGGTGCGGCGGGCGTCGCCGATGTTCTTCATCTGGAAGAAGGAGGGGCGGGCGATGAGGTGGCCGTCGCGGATGCCGGCGAGGAGGGCGACGTTGCGTTCGACCGGTGTCAGGCCGGCGTGTTCGGCGGCGGCGAGGACGGCCGAGGGCAGGTCGATGAGTTCGCCGCGTTCGCGCCAGGGCCTGGTGGTGATGACCGCGTGGCCGCCGGGACGGAGCATGTGGCGGCACTGGATGAGGATGTCGGTGAACGCGGTCAGGAGGGTTTCGAGGCCGACGTGGGCAAGGTTGTCGGGGTCGTGGCTGTAGTGCCAGTCCGTCTTGGTGACACCACGCTCGCCGGACTCGCGGGTGGAGCGGACCTGGCCGTGCACGCTCGCCCCGTACGGGGGTGAGGTGACCACCAGGTCGACCAATCCCTGGAAGCAGGCGGGGATGTGAGTGGTGAGCTGGCGGGCGTCCGCGCAGTAGACCTCACCACTGCCGGTCGCGCCGTGGGTGTCGGCGTGGCGGAGATTTTCGGCCGCGAGGTGAGCCCAGCGGGGTTCGTACTCGACGCCGAGGGCGTGGCGGCCGAGGTGGACGGCCTCGACGAGGGTGGTGCCGATCCCGCACATCGGATCCAGCACCAGGTCGCCGGGCTTGGTGTAGGTGGCGATGGCGTGGGCGGCGAGGGCGGGCAGCATCTTGGCGGGGTGGGCGGCGGAGCCGGGGACGTAGCGGCCCTTGCGCTGGGCGGGCGCGGAGGTGGGGGCGGTGGCCCACACCGAGGAGCGGGGCGTGGGGGTGTGGGTCACGGTCGGCTCCGGGCGGTGTCGAGGACCAGGAGGTCGGAGTGGACGACATCGGGGATGTCGGGGTCGGGCGGGATGGGGGTGAGGTGGTCGCCGTCGGCGTGGGCGTGGATGACGACGATGTGCTGCAGGTAGCGGAATCCGGCGGTGCGGGCCGTGGCGATCAACAGACCAAGCGGGTCGTGGAGTTGGTCGTGGTCGCGGTGCTGGCGGGCGGCGACCAGGAGGAGGCCATCGCCGTTCAGCAGGCGGTGGGCGCGGTGGAAGAAGCCGGGCCAGCCGTCGTCCAGCGACCCGGGCATGGCGCTGCCGGTGAGCGGGGCGTCGGGGGCGGGCAGGGAGTCCGGGTGGAGTTCAGCGAGGATCACCGGAGCGAGGTCAGGTTCGCCAGGCGCGGTATCACCGTCGCATGCGCCAGCGTGGGTGGTGCAGGGGATGCGGGCGTCCATGCCGGGGGCGCTGTCGTTGATGGCCAGGCGCAGGAGTCCGGTGGACGGGCGGCCAGGGCGGCGGGTGAACTCGGCGTGGATCTTCTCGATCGCCCAGGTCGGCAGAACGGCCGTCGGAATGGGCAGGGCGGCCAGGTCGTCGGGGGTGGGGAGCCAGAGGGTGATGGGCAGCGACGTCTTGGGGGACGTACGTGGGCGGGAGTCGGTCATGACAGGCGCGCTGAACGGGCCGGGCGCCGAAACGTGCTGACACCCATCAAGGAGAAAAAGCAGGGGTGATCGTGCCAACCCATGTCACCAAGTGGCATCCGCCCACTACGCCTCCGGCCACACCCACAACTCCCTTTCCGGGCATGACTTTGTCCATAGGCAGCGGTAGATAGCAAGCGCACGCCTGCACGCCGCCTGCCGTCTGTAACAGTCGGCTGGTGTTCAACCACTCCCGGCGGGGCACCGACAAGACACGGCAAGTGAAACAGAATTGACGGGCAGAGCCAGGACGTCGTCGACGTGCTGTTCGGTCGTGATCGGCACACCGGCCGCGCCCCTGCCACCGCCGACTGGCCCGGAAGCCAGTCCGCCCCGACGCGTCCGCCACGCGGAGCCCATACTCGGCCCTGCTCTCGTCTAGGGCGTTTCTGATGGCTCTTGGACGGTGTCGCGGAGCCAGATGACGACTGCTGCGACGGCCAGGGTGCCGTTGAAGATGTAGTCGCGCTTGTCGTAACGGCTGGCGACCGCACGGAACTGCTTCCACTTGCTGACGCACCGTTCGGCGGCACTGCGGCGGCGGTACTGGCCTGTGTCGAAGGCCGGAGGCCGGCCGCCGGCCCGGCCCCGCCGCAGACGGTTGCTGCGTTGGTCCTCGGGTTGGGCGATGGTCACCTTGATGTGCCGTCCGCGCAGGTAGGCGCGGGTGTCGCGGCTGGAGTAGGCCTTGTCTCCGCGGAGCCGGTCCGGGCGGGTGCGGGGCCGCCCCGGCCCGCGCCGGGCGATCCGCAGGCACTCCAGTACCGGGACGAGCATGGGGTTGTCGCCCCGCTGGCCGGGCGAGGTCTGCCAGACCAGCGGGCGGGCCCGGTCATCGGCCAGGAAATGGACCTTGCTGGTCAGTCCGCCCCGGGAACGTCCCAGTGCCTCGCGTCCATCGGCCTCCACACGCGCCCCGCCCCCTTTGCGGGAAGTCACCCGGCGGCCGGTGCCGGGCCCCGGCCGCATGCTGATGAGCCCGGCAGGACGTGGAGTCGATGTTCACCGCCCACTCGGCCTCCTTCGCCGCCGTGCGGGCCAGGGCACCGTCCGGGTCGCTCGCGGCGGCCTCGATCTGCAGCTCTGTCAGGATCCGCTGCCAGGTTCCGTCGGCCGACCAGCGGCGATGGCGCTCATAGACGGTCTGCCACGGCCCGTACCGCTCGGGCAGATCCGGCCACGGCACCCCGGTACGGGCCCGGAACAGTACGCCGTTGATGACTCGGCGGTGATCCGCCCACTGCCCACCCGGGGCACCGTTTCCCGGCAACAGCGACTCGATCTTCTGCCACTGCGCGTCCGTCAGTTCATGGCGTCGCACCATACGACCCGCATGCCCAGCACCCGCACTGATCCACCCACCCAGCAAGAGCCATCAGAAACGACCTAGTGCTGTGACCGGGAAGGCATTCCATCCCGCAGTCGGGCCATTCGAAGGCCAGGTGTCCCGCAGCGGTCGGTATGGGTGGTCGCTGCGGGACCACATGTTGGTCAGCGGGGCTGATAGTTGAGAGTTCCGAGGGGCCAGTTCGTGGACAGCCAGGTCGTGATGGCCGCATGCAAGGGCGCGTCCAACTCGGCTCTGTCGGCACGGACCCAGGAGCGGACGTCGGTGTCGTGGTCGTCGCTGCGGGAGGGATAGATGTAGACGCAACCGATCACCTCGCCGCTGGCGGTCTCGATGACGGTGTAGGTGAATCCGCGGCGCTGAGCGAAGTCGTCCGCGTGACTCTGCAGGTCGGCGAGGTTCGCGTCCAGGGCCATCCCGTCGGCAGGAGGCCATCCTCGGTCCTGGAAGCCAGGGGTCGCACGGATGTGCTCGATGCTGCTGGTCCAGGCGGCGTGGTCGGCGGCGTTGTGCTGGGGTCCCAGAGGCTCCAGACGGAACTGTGGGGTGATGAGGTCCGTGGGGACGACGAAGTCGTCGGGGACGAAAGCATGGTCAGTCATGGGGCCGAGGCTATGAGGCAGGGCTCACGGGTTGCACCTGGATTGATCACGCCGCTCGCGCGGCGGGGCGGCCCCACCGGATGCCCTTCTCACTGCGGATGCGGGCGCGTTCCCTGCGCTGGGCCGCCAGGATGTCCGGGTGGCGGGCGTCGGTGTTGCGCCAGCGCAGGTAGCGGTGCAGGGCCCAGGTCTGCACAGCGTGGTTGGGATGGTTGGAGTTCGCCAGGATGAACTGCCGCAAGGGTCCGAAGTGCGCCTCGATCGGGTTGGCCCACGAGGCATTGGTAGGGGTGAAGCACAGCTCCACCCGGTGCTTCTTCGCCCAAGCGCGGATCTTGGTGCCCTTGTGCGCGGACAGGTTGTCCATGATCACGTAGATGGGGGCGCCGTCGGGCCGGGCGGCACGGATCGACTTCAGCGCGGCCAGGGACTGAGCGGCGCCCTTGTGGCGACGGTTCACGCCCCACAGCGTGTCGTCGCCGACCGAGTAGCAGCCGTGAAAGTAGGTCACTCCATGAGTGCGGTGATAGGTCGCCGGAATCCGGTCGGGCCGACTCTGTCGTGCCCAGCAGGAGCCTGCGGTGGGGCGGATACCGAGCGGCCCGAACTCGTCGAACGCGAAAACACGATCGGTTAGGTGATCCAGGACGTACTCGATGCGGTCCAGTTTGGTGTCGCGCTCGGGGTCGGTGGACTCCTTCCACGTCTTGGTGCGCTGGAAGGTGATGCCGCGTCGGACCAGTAGGCAGCGCAGGGCCTCGCGGCCTATACGGATCACCCGGCCGTGAACCCTTCGCAGGTAGGTGCAGAGTTTGCGGCTCGACCAGCGGGTGAACGGCTGGCCGAGCTTGGCCGGGCGTGTGGTGGCCGTCGCGACGACGAAGTCCTCGTCGTCAGTGTTCAGCAGGCGGGGACGACCTCCCGCCCACCGAGGGTCCAGGCATGCCAGGCCGATCTCGTTGAAGCGGTGAATGACGTCCCGGACTGTGTCCTCATCGGCCGCGACCAGCTGTGCGATGACCGGGACCCGATTCCCGCCGGCCGAAGCCAGCAGCATCATCGCGCGCCGGTAGCGCACGGAACTGGTACTGCCTCGCCGCACGATCTGCTGCAGGCGCTGCCCCTCTTGATCCGTCAGTCGGCGAACTTTGACCGGCTCCGCCATCACGTCTCCACACACGGTATGTGATGTCCGCCCCATCCAATCGGCCCCGGCCTGGACGCGGACCAGAACCGGTGAACCTACGCGGTCACAGCACTAGCTACGGCGGACGAACGTGTAGCCCTGTGTAATCACTCTTGGGGGGCGAGCCCAGCGCGAGGTTCGTCCAGAACGGACGTCAGCCAATCCGCGAGAACGGGCGATGAGTATGCCGAGCGCAAAATGAATGTCACGGAACTCGCCGCGCGGGACGAGTGACGCCCACCACTCCCTCAGGGATGGCCCCAACATCCACCTGAGCAAGGGTAGTTGGCTACCGTTAGGGTTCCGCGGACACACACGGTGCTCCCTGCTCTCAGGTCCCGGCGCCCAGTCCGGATGCGCTATGCGGCATATTTCCCTTACGCCTGCCCATCTTCCGCGTGACGCCAGCTATTCAGGCAGCAGATTTTCGGATCTCGGCGATTGGGTAAAGTCCCGCGAGCCGCGATAGACAGGGAGCTCCCTTCTTGCCCTCAACCATGCTGATGACGCCTGGGCGAGTCCCCCCTGCCCCGGGCCGTTGATCGGCCCGTACCTCCTGGAGAACCTGATGCGAGCCAGATCTCCCCGCGAACTCGCCAAGCTTCCGTACGCGCACCGCCTTACGCCGTTCACCGGGGTAATGGAAAGAGAGGGCACCTACGAGTGGCTCCATTTCGAGGACTGCGGTTTCGAGGACGTGGATGGCGGCGGCTCTGGATTCACCGAGTCCGCGTTCTCCGCGGTGACTTTGACGCGTGGCCGCTACCGGCGCTCCCAGTTCGATGACATCTGGCTCCATACCGTGCGCATGGTGGGGACCGACCTCGCAGAGACCACCTGGATGGACAGCGAGTGTAACGAGGTGGTCCTAGCCGGCACGGAACTCCCCGGCTCCCACATGAACCGCGTCACTTTCTACAACTGCAAGTTCGACTCGGTGAACGCCCGCCTGGCCAAGCTGAAGAACGTCGCGTTCGTGGACTGCCTCCTGCGCGACGTCGACTTCGGCGGAGCCGTGCTCACCAACGTCACCTTCCCCGGCTCAACCCTGGACCGAGCGCACTTCGACAACGCCAAGATGACGAAGGTCGACCTGCGAGAGGCAGCCGGGCTGAGTATCGCTTCCGGGCTCGAAGCCTTGAAGGGCGCAACGATCAGCACCTATCAACTCCTGGACATGGCACCAGCACTGGCACAGGTCCTCGGCCTCACCGTGAAAGACAAGTAGATGCGTGCACCGGGGGCTCGACGAGATCGCGGAACAACACGGCCTGGGCGGCATACCGCTCCCGCAGGACCAAAAGGCTTCTCATAAACGTTCCTCCCCCGGAGCAAGATCGGAAACGGCCACCGGGAGCTGCCCGGATCGCCGATTCGTTGTCACAATCCGCTGTCATTCAGAAGGTGAGGCGGTCCGGCTCCCGGAATGGTTTGTGACAGCAGCCGAGCCTCTGATCGGCCCACCCAGGGGTATCCCCCGAGTGGCAAGCCCGCCCCCAGGTTGACCGTCCGCTTGGACGCTCGGCGAGCAGCCATACCACCTTCAGGAGCAGGTTCTCAGCCCTGCGGTGGCGACCTCCACCAGCACCTGGTCCGGGGCGACGGCGGGCCACGCGATCTCGGTCACGGTCCACGCGAGTGGTGTGCCGGCGGTCAGGAGTGCACGCATGGGGCGATTGTCGCCGGCCGGCCACCGTCAGGGGCCCCTCGGCCCAGTTCGACGGTCCCGTCAACTACACCGCCCCCGGTGCCACCTCCTCGATGTAGAGGTCAGGCAGCGGGTCCAACTGCGCCCTGACTCAAGAGTTCCCACTGACAAGGGCACGGATGTGGGCGGCGATGGCTGCCGGCTGTTCAGACGGAGCGTCATGACCGGCCTGTACATGGACCAGGCGGCTTCCCTGGATTCCATCGGCGAGTTCGTCCGAGTGGCTGGGCGCGACGAGTATGTCCTGGGATGCGGCGACGACCAGAGTGGGCAGGTCAAGGTTCGGAAGGTCGGCGCGGACGTCGATTCCCAGAGCAAGGTCGATGTGTCGGCGGGTACCCGGCTGGAGTCCGCTGCCGGTTTCCCTGGCGATCCGGTCGATGTCGTCATCGTTCAGCCCGGACAGGCTGGATGGTCCACAGGAAAGCTGCATGAGATAGCGCCCGAGTACCTGCGGATCCCCGTTCATCAGAGCGCGCCAATTGCGCAGTGCCAGACGCAGTCGGTCGTCCGGCCTGGCGAACCCGGCGACCAGCGCCAGCGTGGCGGTGCGCTCGGGGTGACGGATGGCGTGCCGCACCGCGATCGAGCTGCCCATCGAGTAGCCCACGACGCCGTAGCGTTCAAGACCAGCATGCTCGGCCGTCATGGCGATGTTGTCAGCGAGGTAGTCCAGGTTGAGTGGACTGTTGGGCAGAGGGCTGAGACCTGAGCCGGGATTGTCGACGGTAACGACGTGATGATGCTCAGCGAGGTGTTCCGGCAGACTGCCCCAACTCGTGGCGAGGGAGCCGCCCACACCGTGGACCAGCACCACCCCCTCCCCCTGGCCCTGCGCAAGGTGGTGGAGAACAACAGGCTCTGCGGCAGCGGGGTTCGGCACAGCGCTCCTCGACTCGAGATCATGGGCAAACACACGCCACCGTACGTTTCTGTCGCACCTGCCTGACCAGCGGGACGACCTCAGACAGCCACTGGCCGCCGTCTCAGCTTCCGTCTCATCCCGCGTCCGGCCCCGTTCAGAGGAAGCCGTGTCCCGAACCCCAACCGAAGACCAGGCGAACGCCAACGCACGTGAACGGGCCCGGACATCTCCCTGATCTGTGCAACAGACTGGGAAAGCGTCTTGGCTGTGGCCGAGTTGGATCAACTCCTGTCCTGGCACAACGAGTCCCTGTGACATGAGTAGACCCCGCCCCTGTCTCTCGGACGCGGGACCGCGGGCCGGTCGAGGAAAACGCAGGTCAGCGTGTGATCTGCCATGCGGATACCGCGTCCGGGCTGACACCACGCCGCGAGGCGGAGCGCAGCCGGGCGTCGCGGTGTCAGAAGTATTTTCGGCGGTTTCCTGTGACGTCGATACGCGAGTAAAGGTACTGGTCAACGGCTGATCTGCCACGGCGTGGACGGGACCCTGGCAGGCCTGCGGCAGGACAACTGCGGGGGTGTGGCGCTCTGTTGGTGCGGGCGTGGCGGGGGTGGCTGGCGCGATGAGCGGTGTCCGGTTTCGCCGCGCATCGAGGCTAGGAGCCCGCCGTGCACTCCACCCGCACCCGTACTCGTTCTGTCGTTCCGTCCGTGCGAGCGGTCCGTCGCCTGTCGCCGCTGGAGGAGGTGGAGGCCGTCTTCCAGCGGCTGTCCTGTGAGCCGCTGCCGCTGGTGCTGCCGGCCGCGCTGTTCGCCGGTGCGTCGGCGGGTGGGATGTGGCCGTTGGCCGCGGTCCGTTCCCGGCTGGTGCACCCCAGTTGCACCGAGTCGGTCCGCGCTCGGGTGTGGGCGGAGGTGTTGCGGCGCCGGGCGCGGCAGGGGGCGCCGTGGGACACCGTCGCGGTGGCCTTCGCGCTGCCGGGGCTGCGGCGCGCGGTGGGCCGGCTGCCGCGCCTGGCGGAGCTGGAGGTCTGCGAGGTCGAGCAGGAGGCGCTGGCCGCGGTGGCCCTCGAGCTCGTGGGCCTGTCGGGGCGGGAGGCGCAGGTGGGGTTGCGGTTGGTGCGGGCCGGGGACCGGGCCGCCCACCGCCTCCTGTACGCCGCGCAGCGCTCCCGCCGCGCACCGGTGGTGTCGCTGGAGGAGAACACCGTGGGCGCCCCGCTCTACGGTACCGGCGGCATGGCCGAGGTGATCGCGGTCGTGGAACGGGCCGTCGCCGCCGGGGTGTTGAGCGAGCTGGAGGGCGAACTCGTCACGCAGACACGCCTGGAGAAGCGGCCGATGGCGAAGGCGGCGAGTGCGGTGGGCGTAAGTGTGCGCTCGGCGTTCCGACACCGCGCGGCGGCCGAGGAGCGGCTCGCCGCGGCACTGCGAACCCAGGGGGACTGAAGCGCGCCGGTGGCACGGTCCGGTCGCGGTTTTCTCCTTGATAGGTGAGCGCATCCGTCGCACCGTCGGCGCCGCGGATGCACTCGCCACCCCGCTCGTTGCCGGGGTTCGGGCACGGCGTCTCGTGCTGACACCCGATCCCGCCCCTCCCCGCGTTTCGCGGCTCACCTTTCCTCGTGAAGGAGGTGAAGCGCTGATGCGGGCCTGCCCGGCCCCGGCGACGAGCCGCTGTTGTGCACCACCCCGGGCTGCTTCATCGCCTGGCTCCTTGGTTCGTCTCTCACTGCGGTCTTGGCCGTCGTCGCCTTGTTGGAGGTGTGTGTCCGTGCTCGCATCTGTGCCGCAGACGCTGCGGGTCTGGGTACGTCGGCCGGTCTCCCGGCGGGTCGTCCGGGGCATGGCCCGGGTCCTGTTCGTGGCCGCCGTCACCGTGTTGGCGCTGCTGTCGAGTCCCCCGGCCACGTGGGCCGTCGCGGATGTGCCGACGGTCATCAACAATCTGCGGAATTGGATCATCGGTATCCTCGCCGGGCTCGCCACCCTCTTCCTCACTTTCGGCGGGCTGCGCTACCTGATGGCCGGCGGGGATCCGGGGGAAGTCGAGTCGTCCAAGCGGGCGTTGAAGGCCGCCGCGATCGGCTACGGGCTGGCCATCCTCGCGCCCGTCCTGGTCACGGTCCTCAAAGAGATCGTGGGGGCCTGACCATGTCCCTCACCCGCCGTCACACACGCCGCCGTACCGGCCGACTCCTCGTGGCCACGCTCATCATCGTCGCTCTCACCCTGACAGCCGGTTCACCCGTCGCAGCGGCCGCAGTCGTCGCAGGTGCGGCCGCCGCGCCGATGGCGCCACCCGAACCGGGCCCCGCGCCCGCTCCAGGGCCCGCTCCCCCGGCGCCCCCAGGTGCCGATTCGAGCCCGCCGCGTCCCAGTCCGTCGCCGGGGCCTGCTCCAGCCCCGGGGCATCACTCCCCCAGGCCGCACGAACCGTCGCCACGCGAGCCGGCCCCGGGTCCCGCTCCGTCTGCCTGTGAGGCGGACGGCGATGCGAGCGACTGCGACAAGGGCACCGGCTTCTCCAGCTTCTTCGACGTGCCCGGCATGGTCATCGATGCCGTCACCGCGCTGCTGGGCTCCGTGGTCGAGGCGATGATGAAGCCCGTCCGTGAACTGCTGGGCAACACCCTGCTGTCCACCCCGGACGTCACCAAACAGGCGTCGGTGAAGCGGCTGTGGCAGGGCTCGCTGGCCGCCGCGATCACCATGTACGTGCTGTTCTTCCTGGCCGGCGGTGTCACGGTGATGGGCTACGAGACCGTGCAGAGCCGCTACGCGCTCAAACAGATCGCCCCGCGGCTGCTGCTGGGCATGGTCGCGGCGTCGTCCTCGCTGCTGGTGATGAGCAAGGCGATCGCGCTGGCCAATGCGCTGGCCCGCGCGGTGATGGGCTCCGACACCAGTGACGTCGGCAAGGGCCTGGCGAAGATGATCTACCCGTTGTTCATCGCCCGCGGCCAGCTCTATCTCGTGCTGTTCGCCCTGCTGTTGCTGGTGATGGCCCTCGCCGTGCTGTTCGGCTACATCGTGCGGGTCGCGGTCATCGCGATCCTCGCCGTGGCCGCTCCCCTCGCGCTGTCCTGCCACGCGCACCCGCTCACCGACGGCATCGCCCGGCTGTGGTGGCGGGGACTGTCCGGGTGTCTGATCATCCAGGTCGCGCAGTCCATCGCGTTCATCCTGTCCCTGAAGCTGTTGTTCGCCCCCGACACGTTGGTGCTGGGCATCACGAAGCCGAGCGAGCTGGGCACCCGGCTGGCCGGACTGGCCCTGTTCTGGGTGCTGTTCAAGATTCCCGGCTGGTGCACGCAGGTCATTCTGCGCGGTACGCCGATCACCGCGCCGCAGGGCGGGGGCGTGCTGCGGCTCTTCAAGAACGTCGCCCTATTGCAGCTGCTCAACTCCGTGGCCCCCGGCGCCGGGAGTGCACTCATGCGCGGCGGCGGTCAGGGCCGCCCCGGGGCCGGCGGTCGGGGCGGCAGGCGCCCGCCCGGGCCCCGTGGCCGACCGGGCGGTGCCGGTGGCCCGGGTGGCAGGCCGCCGCGCGGTGGGCCGGGAGGGCGCGGCCCCCGGCGAGGCGGCAACCGGCCTGCCGCACCAGGAAACCCCAGCCCTGGGCCGGGAGTTGGCGGGCCACCGCGCGGGCCTGGAGGAGGCGCTGGCCCGGGCGGTGCGCCCCACGCACCGGGCCCGAGCCCCACGCCCCCGGCGACTCCTGTGGGTACGCCGGGCAGCAGTAGCGGCGCCGCCACATCGGCCCCCGCCGCGCCACCTTCCCGCACCCTCGCCGCAGCCCCACGCTCGCCCCACCCCGTGCCCCACGTGCCCCACCCCGCCCAGGCCACCCGCTCCCGCCAACTGGTCCTGCCCGTCCCTGCCTCCCGGGTTCCGGCCCATCCCGGCAGGGCGACCCAGACCTGGCTTCCCGTCCGCGCCGACCGCGTCCCCCGCCCAGCACCACCGACCGCGACGCCCGCACACGCACCCACGGCCACAGCCACGCCCGCACCGTCGCCGGGCCGATCGCGTGCCGGGTCCGCCCCGGTCCGTGCCCGGCAACTGGCCCTGCCGGTCCCGGCCGCCCGCGTACGCCAACGCCCCATCCAGCCGATGCAGTTGCGGCTCCCCCTGGAACCGCCCGCCGCCCCCTCACCTCGGAGGTGACCTCGATGGCCTCGCCCGACGAGGAGTACGTCTCCCCCGCCAAGATTCCCGCCGACGTCGCCAAGAGCGATCAGATTCTCGGCCCCCTGACGGCCCGCCAGACCCTGATCCTGGCCGTCACCGCGCTCGTCCTGTACGGCGGCTACTGGGCCGCCCGCCCCGTGATGGCCCCGCTCGCCTACCTCGCCCTGATCACGCCGATCGCCCTCACGGTCACGGTGGTCGCCGTCGGCCGCAGGGACGGCATCGGCATGGACCGGATGCTGCTGGCCGCCCTCCGCTTCCACCGCGCACCCAAACGCCGCGTCCCCGCCCCCGAAGGCATCCCCTCCCTGCCCGCCGCCGCACCGGCCGCCTGGCGCGCCCAGCACACACCGGCCCCCGTACCGCTGAACCTCCCCTGCCGGGCCATCGGTGAGTCCGGTGTGCTGGATCTCGGCGCGGACGGCCGCGCGGCCGTGGCCGCCTGTTCCACGGTCAACTTCCATCTGCGCACCGGCGGCGAGCAGCAGGCGCTGACCGAGGCGTTCGCCCGCTGGCTGAACTCGCTGACCGGCCCCACCCAGCTGCTGGTGCGCGCCCACCGCCTCGATGTGGGCCCGCTCGTCGACGAGTTGACCACCTGCGCCCCGCAGCTGCCGCACCCGGCTCTGGAGCAGGCGGCCCGCGCCCACGCCGCCTTCCTCGACCAGCTCGCGGCCGACCGGGACCTGCTCACCCGGCAGGTCCTGATCATCGCCCGGGAGGCCTCGCCCGCCCAGGCGGGCCGGGCCGGCCACCGGCTGACCGAGGCGGCCCGCGCCCTGGAGGCCGCCGACCTCACCCTCACCCCGCTCGATGCCGACCAGGCCGCGCACACCCTGCGCCTGGCCGCCGCCCCCGACACATATCCCCTGGCAGGTGCCTGAAATGCCATTCCCCTTCCGCCGCACCACCACCCCGCCGCCGCCCGGCGAACTCGTCTCCGTACGACAGGAGTTCGCACAGCTGGGCCCGGACGCGATCGAGGTGCACGCCCGCACGCTCGCGGTCGGGGACCTGCTGGCCACCACCCTGGTGGTCACCGGCTATCCGGCCGAGGTGCTGCCCGGCTGGCTCGACCCGCTGCTCACCTACCCCGGCCGCCTGGATGTCGCCCTGCACATCGAGCCGGTCCCCTCCGCCCGGGCCGCCGTCCAGCTGAAGAAGCAGCGGGCCCGCCTGGAGTCCTCCCGCCGCCACACCCTGGATCACGGTCGCCTCGACGACCCGGACACCGAGGCCGCCGCCCAGGACGCCGCCCAGGACGCCGCCCACCTCGCCTACCGGATCGCCCGCGGCGAGGGGAAACTCTTCCGCCTCGGCCTGTACATGACCGTCTACGGCACCAGCGAGGGCCAGCTGGCCGACGAGGCCGCGCAAGTCCGGGCGATCGCCGAGTCGTTGCTCGTTTCCACCGCTCCGGCCACCTACCGGGCGCTGCCGGGCTGGCTGGCCACGCTGCCGCTCGGCCTGGACACCCTGAAGGTGCGGCGCACCTTCGACACCGAAGCGCTGGCGGCCTGTTTCCCGTTCGCCTCCGCCGACCTGCCCTGCGAGTCGGCGATGGCGCCCGGCGGCGTCCTGTACGGGATCAACACCACGTCCGGGTCGCTGGTGATGTGGGACCGCTTCGCGCAGGACAACTACAACTCCATCACCCTGGCCCGCTCCGGCGCCGGCAAGTCGTACCTGACCAAACTGGAGCTGCTGCGGCTGCTGTTCACCGGCGTCGAGGCGATGGTCGTCGACCCGGAGGACGAATACCTGCGCCTCGCCGAATCGGTCGGCGGCACCGTCATCCGCCTCGGCGACCCGACCGTCCGCCTCAACCCCTTCGACCTCCCCACCACCGCCACCGCCTCCGCGGAGGGCGACGACCTACTGACCCGGCGGGTGCTGTTCCTGCACACCTTCCTCAGCGTGCTGCTCGGCGGCGACCTGGCCGCCGGCGAACGCGCCGTCCTGGACCGGGCCGTCCTGGCCACCTACCAGCAGGCCGGCATCACCAGCGATCCGCACACCTGGACCCGGCCCGCCCCGCTGCTCGCCGACCTCGCCGCCCAACTGACCGCCCTTTCCGAGCCGGCCGCCGCCGACCTCGCGATGCGCCTGGCCCCGTACGTGACCGGCTCGCACCGCCAGCTGTTCTGCGGCGCCACCACCACCCGCCCCACCGGACACCTCGTCGTCTTCGCCCTGCGTGACATTCCCGAAGAGCTGAAGGCGGCGGGCATGCTGCTCGCCCTGGACGTGATCTGGCGCCAGGTCGCCCACACCCGCACCCTGCGCCGCCGCCTCGTCGTGGTCGACGAGGCGTGGACGCTGATGCGCGAGGGTTCAGGGGCCCGCTTCCTGTTCCGGATGGCCAAGGCCGCCCGCAAACACTGGACCGGCCTGGCGCTGGTCACCCAGGACGCCGACGACGTCCTCGCCTGTGACCTCGGACGCGCCATCGTCTCCAACGCCGCCACCCAACTCCTCATGCGCCAGGCCCCGCAGGCGATCGGCCAGATCGCAGGAGCCTTCCACCTCTCCCAGGGCGAACGCCACCACCTTCTCGCCGCCCCGCGCGGCTGCGCCCTGCTGCTGGCCGGCCGCACCAAGGTCTCCTTCAGCCCCCTGGCCTCCGAGCACGAACACACCCTCATCACCACCGACCCGGCAGAACTCCAGACCGGCGAGGACACCACACCCGTCGACAGCGACAGCGGGGATCCGTACGGGCTGCCCGACCTGAGCGGACTCACGCTGTGAACCCAACCACCACCGACAGCACGGGCGGACTGCTCCGCACATTCCTCACCGACCCCGCCGCCCTCTGGACCCCAGCCCTCCACGCGGGGACCGCCTTCCTCACCACCGCCTGGCCCTGGCTCGCCCCGACAGCCGTCTTCGGGGCGGGCGGGGTGCTGGGCCTGCGCCGGATCGTGCACCGGCGCCGCCAACGCGCCCTCGCCCAGATCGCACACCTGGTGACGATCCTCGCCCCGCCCACCGTCCCCGAGCGCGGCGGCCAGGTGCTGTGGGCGCAGCTGTCCGGGCTGCTACGCCCCTGGTACCAGCGCCTGCTGCACGGCCAGCCGCACCTCGCCTTCGAATACGCCTGGACCAGCGACGGCCTGACCGTACGGGTGTGGCTGCCCGGCAGCCTGCCCACCACCCTGGTGCGCCGCGCGGTGGAAGCCGCCTGGCCCGGCGCCCACACCACCCTCATCGACGACACCCAACCACCCCTCCCCGACGGCGACTTGTGCACGGCGGGGGTGCTGCGGCTGGCCCGCCCCGAGGTCCTGCCCCTGCGCACCGACCACAAGAGCGACCCGCTGCGCGCCCTGCTCCAGGCCGCCACCGGCCTGAGCGAAAACGAGACGGCGCTCGTCCAGGTCCTGGCCCGCCCCGCCACCGGCGCCCGCTTACGCCGCGCCCGCCGCGCGGCCCGCCGCCTCAAGGCCGGACACACCCCCTCACGACTGCCCGCCCTGCTCCGACTGTTCACCCACGCCCCGCAGCCCACCACCGCCGCCAAACCGGACCCCGCGCACGGCGTCGAGGTCCGCGACACCGTCTCCAAACTCACCGGCCCCCAATGGGAAGTCACCCTGCGCTACGCCTGCACCCTCCCGGCGAAAACCACCAACCCCGAGCCGCGACTACGCGGCCGCGCGCACGCGCTCGCCTCCGCCTTCGCCCTCTACAGCGCCCGCAACTGGCTCAACCGCCACCGCCTGCACCACCCCCACCCCACCCTGGCCGCCCGCACCTTCCCCCACCGCGCGGACCTGCTGTCCGTGCCCGAACTCGCCGCCCTCGCCCACCTGCCCACCGACCCGGACGCCCCCGGCCTGGCCCGCGCCGGAGCCCGCTCCATCGCCCCACCCCCGGCCATCCCCCAACCTGGACCCGGCATCAAACCGCTGGGCGCCTCAGATACCGGCACCCGCCGCGGCGTCGGCCTCGCCGTCACCGACGCACGCCAGCACCTGCACCTCATGGGCGCCACCGGCTCCGGCAAGTCCACCCTCATCACCCACCTCGTCCTCGACGACGTCCACGCCGGGCGCGGCGCGATCGTCATCGACCCCAAGGGCGACCTCGTCACCGACCTCCTGCACCGCCTGCCCGCCGCCTGCGCCGACAAATTGGTCGTCATCGACCCCGACGACCCCCACACCCCGCCCTGCCTCAACGTCCTGGACGGCGCCGACATCGACGTCGTCGTCGACAACATCACCGGCATCTTCCGCCGCATCTTCACCGCGTTCTGGGGACCCCGCACCGACGACGTCATGCGCGCCGCCTGCCTCACCCTGCTCCGCCACGCCCAACTCACCCACCGCCTCGTCACCCTCGCCGACGTCCCCCGCCTCCTCGGCGAGCCCGCCTACCGGCTCCGCATGATCCCCACCATCAAGGACCCCGTCCTCAAAGGGTTCTGGACCTGGTACGAGTCCCTGTCCGAACCCTCCCGCGCCGCCGTCATCGGCCCCGTCATGAACAAACTCCGCGCCTTCCTGCTGCGCCCCTTCGCCCGCGCCGCCATCGCCTCCGGAGAATCCACCTTCCACCTCCCCGACATCCTCGACGGCGGCATCCTCCTCGCCCGCCTCCCCAAAGGAGCCCTCGGCGAGGAAACCTCCCGCCTGCTCGGCTCCTTCATCGTCGCCAAGACCTGGCAGGCCGCCTCCGCCCGCGCCCGCCAAGCCGAGCACACCCGCATCGACGCCGGACTGTACGTCGACGAGGCCCACAACTTCCTCAACCTCCCCTACCCCCTCGAAGACATGCTCGCCGAGGCCCGCGGCTACCGCCTCGCCATGACCCTCGCCCACCAAAACCTCGCCCAGCTCCCCCGCGATCTGCGCGAAGGCATCTCCGCCAACGCCCGCAACAAAGTCTTCTTCAACGCCTCCCCCGAAGACGCCGGCCTCCTCGAACGCCACACCCTCCCCACGTTGGCGGCCCACGACCTCGCCCACCTCGGCCCCTACCAAGCCGCCGCCCACCTCCTGTCCCACGGCGCCGAAACAGCCGCCTTCACCCTCACCACCCGCCCCCTCCCCGCCCCGGCCGACGGCCGCTCCGACACCCTGCGCGCCGCCGCCTCCGCCCGCGTCGGCGCCACCCCCTCCCACTCCACCCACCTCCCCCTCTAACCACCCACCCCGGCCGAGGAGTTCACCGCCATGCCCGCATCCACCCCCAACCCCGGCTACGTCCCCCGCGCCGTCATACGCCGCAGACGACCCACCCCACCCGCACGCGCCCGCACCGACCTCGCCCACCTCGCCACCCGCCTCACCGCCCGCGACCTGTGGCTCATCGAAATGCTCCACGAACACAAGGTCCTCACCACCCACCACATCCACGCCCTCGCCTTCACCAGCTCCCGCACCACCAACCGCCGCCTGCGCGAGCTCTACCACCTGAACGTCGTCGACTCCTTCCGCCCCCTGCGCACCCACGGCTCCGCCCCCGAGCACTACACCCTCGGCAAAGCCGGAGCCGAACTCCTCGCCGCCCGCGCCGGCGTCGACCTCCCCGCCACCGGCTGGCGCAAAGACCACACCGCCCGCATCGCCTTCTCCCCCACCCTCGAACACACCCTCGGCGTCAACACCCTCCTCACCCAACTGGCCACCACAGAAGGCTTCTTGCAGCTCTGGCTGTCCGAACGTTCCGCCACCCGCCTGTGGGGCGACTGGATCCACCCCGACGCCTACGCCCACCACACCAACAACACCGGAGCCACCGGCCCCGGGTGGCTGTTGCCGTTCTTCCTCGAATACGACACCGGCAGCTACAACCTCGCCCGCGTCGAAGCCAAACTCCCCGGCTACGCCGCCCTCGCCGCCACCACCGGCACCCGCACACCCCTCCTCATCCACACCTCCACCACCCGCCGCGAAACCGCCCTCCGCCAACGACTCGCCGACACCACCGACCGCCTCGAACTGCCCCTCGCCACCACCAACACCGGACTCTTCACCCCCACCGCCCCCGCCTGGCTCCCCCTCACCACCACAACCGCACCCACCGACCGCCTCACACTCCCCCAACTCGCCACCCACTGGCCCGACCTGAGCCCCGCAGGCACCCCCGAAACCACCCTCCCGGCCCCCGGCCGCCACACCACCCTGCCCTGGCGCCCCACACCACCCCGCCCACCCACCGACACACCATGACCAGCGGCACCGGCAAAGCCGCCGCCGGAATCAGCTGCGCCCTCCTCACCCTGACCCTGCTCGCCGCCCTCACCGCCGCCGCAGCCCTCACCTCGATGCTGCCCGGCAACGGTGCATCGGCCTCCCCGAGCAAACAGGCCCTCGCCGACATCCCACCCGCCTACCTCGCCCTCTACCAGCGCGCGGCACCGGAATGCCCCGGCCTGTCCTGGACGATCCTCGCGGCCATCGGCAAGGTCGAAACCAACCACGGCCGCCACCCCACCATGCGCTCCTCCGCAGGAGCCCAGGGCCCAATGCAGTTCATGCCGACCACGTTTCCGGCCTACGCGTACCCGGTCCCACCCGGCGGGAAGAAGCCACCAACACCGTGGGACCCGGTCGACGCCGTCTACGCCGCCGCCCGCCTCCTGTGCGCCAACGGCGCGAAGAACGGCAAAAACCTCCGCCGCGCGATCTGGCACTACAACCACGCCGACTGGTACGTCGACAAAGTCCTCAAGACCGCCGCACAATACGCAGCCGCCACCCCCGCCCCCAACAGCTCTGCCGCCAAGGCCGTCACCTACGCCCGCGCCCAACTCGGCCAGCCCTACGTCTGGGGCGGCGACGGCCCCGCCGAAGGCGGCTTCGACTGCTCCGGCCTCACCCAAGCCGCCTACCGCGCCGCCGGCATCCAACTCCCCCGCGTCGCCCAGGCCCAGCACACCGCAGGCCCACCCCTGCCCAACCCACCCCCACTCGCCCCCGGCGACCTCCTCTTCTACGGCCCCCACCGCAACAACATCACCCACGTCGCCATCTACACCGGCAACAACCGCGCCATCGACGCCCCACACCCCGGCGCCGTCGTCCGCGAAACCAGCGCCAACACCAACTCCCCCACCTTCCAGGGCGCCACCCGCCCCTCCGCCACCAACACCGGTACGGGAGGCGGCCGGTGAACCCACCCGACCAACACGAGGCCATCCGCCTGCTGCGCACCATGACCCGAACGCTGTGCGCGGTCGGAGCCCTCGCGCTGGTCTTCACCACCGTCAACGTCACCCTCTTCGCCCGCTCCCGAGGCGTCCCGCTCCCGATCGCGATCCTCCTCGACCCCATGCTCGGCGCCGCACTCGCCGTCGTCCTGTACGCCGACGCCCGCCTCGCCGCCTGGGGCATCCGCCCACCCGGATGGTCAACAGCCCTGCGCTGGTCGGCAGGATCGGCCGCGGCACTGATGAACAGCTGGGAATCCCTCTGGCCCGACGGACAGATCGGCTGGCCCCGTCGGGCAGATCCGGCAGCAGTGCTTCTGCACCTCACCCCGGCGTTGCTCCTGATCCTCCTCACCGAAACGATCGCGGCCTACCGCCGCATCATCGCCAACCTGCCCACCCCGACCGACACCACAGCGGCCCCGCGTCCCGAACCGAACACGCCCCCGCCATCCTCGATAGCCGAAGCGGCGCTCCCCCGCGCTCTCTCGCCACACACCAATACCGGAGCAACCGCCGTTACGGACAACAGCACCGTCGACACGCCCGTGCCACCGCCTCCAGTACCGCCGGCCCACCCCAGCTCGGACGGCACGACAGACGCCGATCTGTGGGCCCGCGCCGCAGCGTTGGACACCACCGCCCGCACCACAACCGGACGGCCGGCAAGCGTGTGGAGACTGCGCACCGAACTGCACATCGGCCCAGACCGGGCCCGACAGATCCACGCCCACCTCGCGACCCGCCAACCAGAGACGCCACCACCGCCCGCATGACCATCACCAACCCGGTTCACGCATCGATCGGATCTCCCGCTCGAGGCCGCTCGGTCCCCAGCGCGAGCCAGGCCTGCGCCATCGCAACCGACCAGATGCCACATATGGACAATCTGTGCACCATCGGCCCGCAGGCACGATCCGCTTGAGACTCCCTGCCGCCACACGCACGCCTGCCGGACTTACCGGGCAGCGCCGCCCTCCGCCGAGCTCACAATGCCCGGGAGAGCACGACCGCTGCCGCCAACAGGCCCAGCCCACCCAGCAGGCAGTCGACCGCCACCCGGAGCAGCAGGAACTTCCGTCGGGCGAGTGCGGCCATGTAGCGCAGGTGCTCCACGCGATAGCCCATCGCCAGACAGTCGTTGAGCTCCTCGCGGGTCAGCCGGGACCAACTCGGCCAGCCCGGCCCACCGAGATCCGGCCGCACCGCAAGCAGGAGCAGCACCGTCGAGGCCAATAGCGCTGCGCCGCCGACGGCCCCGATCACGACGGCCGGCGCCGGCAGATGCAGGTCCTTGACCGTCGAGACCAGCGCAACAAGGACAGCTCCGGACAGGGCCAGCAGCAAGCTCGCCTTGCCCTCGGCGCGGGCCAGATCGCTCTGCAGGGACGTGAGCGTCGCCGCTATACGATCCTGCGTCCTGTCGTGTGATGGAGCAGGTGCGGTGGTTGCCATCAGCGCGTCGTCTCCCGCTACTTCGGACGATTCCCCTGTGCCTCATGGGCCGTATGCGCCGGAGGATACGCCGGAGCCGACAACAAGGGGCCACGCAGGGTCAGTTCGGCCACTGCAACCCATGGCGCTTGCGCCCCACACCACCGCTCTCGCAGCCGGCACCGATCCAGATCCAGCCAGCAACCGGGCCGATCAGCTACGTCGCTCGACTCCCGGCACGAGCAGAGTCTCAATGGCGAAGTCAACTGCCGTGGAGGCGGATCGGCGGCTCCGGGGTGAAGAGTCGGTTGTCGCGCAGCAGGGCCCACAGCACGTCGGTGCGTCGTCTGGCGAGAGCCATGACGGCCTGGACGTGGTTGCGGCCCTCGGCTCGCTTCTTTCGGTAGTACTGCTGGTTCGGGCCTGCTCGCACCATGCTGGTCTGCGCGGAGAGGTAGAAGACTCTGCGCAGACGGCGGCTGTAACGCACCGGCCGGTGCAGATTTCCCGTGCGCTGACCCGAGTCGCGCGGCACCGGTACCAGGCCGGCCGCGGACGCGAGGTGGCCCGCGTCCGGGTAGGCGGTGAGATCCCCGGTCGCGGCGATCAGCTCGGCCCCCAGCAACGGGCCCATCCCCGGCATGGATTCGATCACCTTGGCCTGCGGATGCCGATGGAAGACCTCCCGGATCTGCGCATTGAGCTGTTTCAGCCGCTCGTCCAGCTGCAGGATCTGGGTGGCGATGTCGGCCACGATCTGAGCGGCGACCTCCTGCTCTGTGAGCATGATGTGCTGGCGGCCCGCTGCGTCCAGGGCCTGCTCCGCGACGGCCTGCGCGCCCCGTACCTTCCGCCGGGCCAGCCATGCGGCCAGCCGCCGGGCGCCGCAGCGGCGCAGGGCCTGCGGGGTCTGATAGCCGGTGAGGAGCACCAGGGCGCCCCGGCGGTTGGCGTAGTCGAACGCCGCCTCCAGCACGGGGAAGTATCCGGACAGCACGCAGCGCATGCGGTTGAGCATGCGCACCCGGTCGGCGATGAGATCGCCGCGATGCGCGGTCAGCAGCGAGAGGCAGCTGACCAGTTGTTCCGGGACGGCTATGGTGCCCAGGTCCCGGCGCAGCCGTGCCGTCTCCGCGATCACGAACGCGTCGCGGGCATCGGTCTTGGCCTCCCCGCGGTAGGTCGCGGCCATGTGGTGGACGGTGCGGCCGGCGACGTAGCTGGCCCGCTGCCCGCGAACGGCCAGCAACGCCAGCAGCAGTGCCGCCATTGTGTTCCGCATGTCCACGGCCCAGCGGACCTCGTCCGCGAGGCCGAGGGCCCGGTCGATGGCATCCAGCAGGGCGCCCTCGTCGTTGCGGACCTGCCGGGACCAGGCGAGGGTGCCCTCGCCGGTGACGGCGGCCATCCAGTGGTGCTTCTTCCCGATGTCGATGCCGACCCAGATCACGTCGTGCCGTTGCGTCATGCCCGACTCCTCTTTGCGCCAGGACTCGTGCCGCTGTTCGGGAATCCCGTCGTCAGCTCCATAGACAGCGACCGGAACGCACATCTCAATCAGCAGACCAGGACCCCCACCGAGGCCGGGCGGCCACTCTGCACGAGCCACGCACGACACGCGTCCATGAGCCACACCCGGCCTCGTTGACCAGCACAGAGTCTTTCCCGACTGTGCTTGACAGCCAACACCCTATGGAGCGTCCATGGTCGAACCGGCCCGCTGCCGAGCGGTTCACGATCGGTGAACCCTCCGGCATCGGACCGGCTCCGATCGGGATCTCCGCGCAGCGCACGCGCCCCATCGGACACCGCGATGCCACACGCACCGCACCCCGGCCGGGGACCTCACCCAACCAATATCGAATTGCCGGAAGTTGAGGGCCCCACCATGTCCGACACCCAAACCCAAACCACCGCCTCGGTGCACGTACTGCACCCGACCCCGACACCCGCACCCCAACCGCTGCCCGCGCTGACCGGCGCACCCGCCGCCGTCCACGCCGAACTCGCCACCCGCCCCCACGGAGCCACCACCGCCGAACTCTCCCTCGCCGCCGGACTCGGCCGCTCCACCACCGGCAAAGCCCTGACCCTCCTGGAAGAAGCCGGACTGGCGGCCCGCAAGCGGGGCGGCCACTCCGGCACCGGCCGCACACCCGACCGCTGGCACTCCACCCCCGCAGCGCCCGACGAATCAGCGGCCGAGGATCCCGCACCCCAGGACCAGAGCCCCGGACTGGACCCCGTACCGGCCGAGGGCCCCACTCACCCGGCCAACACCCAGGGTGCCGTGGCGCTTTCGAGCTCGGAAGCGGAGCTCGACACCCACGAGAACAGGCCGGTGAACGGCGACTCCCACGAAGGCAGCGCACCACAACCCGGCAAGGAGACCTCTGCCACGGAAACGCCGGGGCGGACGGTGCCCGATCACGCCCCGGCCCCGCCCGCCGCAGCGGACGGCAAGCGACGGCTGGCGCCCGGCGGACTGCGCCAGATGGTGATCGAGCACCTGCGGACCCACCCGGAAGAGGCGTTCACCGCCACCCGGATCAGCCGCATCATCGAGAAGTCCTCGGGCGCCATCGCCAACGCCCTGGTCACACTGACCAAGCAGCACATCGCTGAACAGATCAGCGACAGGCCGCGCACCTACCGCCTCGCCCGACCGTCCACATCAGCCACCGACTCCGGCGCGTAACAGTCCACACGGCACACGGCGGGGAGGGGCCCCAAGGTCTCACCCCGCCGTCAACTCCGTTCACAGTGCCTCAGATTGAGCGGGTCGGGACGCGAATGCGGGCTTCGGCAGCGCCTGCAACCGAGGTGAGGTGGCGTCCGGGTGGCCTGCCGACCCGGCCTGAGCCTGGACTCGCTCAGCGTGGTGCGATGTGCATGGTGAAGCGGACTTTGGTGGAGCCGAGGGTTTCGGTCACCTTCCAACAGCCGGGCCCGGGGAAGCTGATGACCGTCGGCCACCACTGCCGATCACCGTTGGTGGTGGCAAATCCACCAGTACTACCGCGCGCGGAGCCGGGTTGGTCCAGTCGTGCGACATCGACGTGCGGGGCGCCTTTCTGGGCAGTCACGTGCCCCTGGGCGTCCAGCGTTATCGAAGGGTATTTCGTGCGGTACCTCTCGTCGCGTTCATCCGCATGATTCAGAAGGTCGGGTTTGGCCACCCACAGGTCGTCAGCGCCGTACCATCTGCGCTTCTTGTCGAAGTCATGCACGGCGGTCGGCACAGAGCCGGAAGAGACTGGCGCCGTGTCAGTGCAGGTTGCATGCGGACTGCTAGGAGCGTCCGGCCGGCTAGCCGAGGAGGATGGAGAATCCGGCTGGGATGACGTGGACGTCGAGCAGCCGACGGCCAGCAACACCAACGGGCCCACCCAGGATGCTGCTCCTCGTGCCATCCGTCTTCGCATAGTTCTCAGTCTTCCACGGCGGTCAGCTCCATTGGCTGCGTCTTCAACCTGCGATCGAGGCGGTGCAGTGTTGGGCGAGGACGGCCCGAACCAGGCTGCTGATGCGGGTCGTGGGACTGCGGATCTTGCGCAGAAGCCGCCAGGTCTTCAGGGTGGCCATGGCCTGCTCGACGGAGCCCGGATCTTCGCGTGGGACCGGTTCACCGGTTGTTGGCCTGCGGAGAGCGTCTCCTATCGGCCCCAGTGTGGGACACGGACCGTGCCGTCGGCGCCGCGATAGCCCTTGTCCGCCCAGCAGGCGATCTGCGCTTGGTTGAGGGCGTCGATGATGCCGTGCTGCCGAGCCGCCCGAACCTCGTGGACCGAGCCGGGCAATGCGGGCGATGCCCACAGCAGTCGGCCGAACGGGTCCGCGAGGACCTTCACGTTCATCCCGTGCCGGCGGTGCTTGCCGGAGTAGAACGGCCGGCCGGCAGCCACCCGGTCGATGGGTAGGAGCGTCCCATCCAACAGGACGTACGCCTTGGCAGATGCCGCTCGGACGGCCTCGGTCAGGGTCGGCGCGAGCGTCGCGAGCAGGTTGACTGCTTCGGTCACGTATCGGTAGACCGCGCTCGACCCGACCTGGAAACCTGCCGCGAGTTGGGCGTAGGTCGTCCCGTTCCGCAGATGCGCCAGCGCGAGCAGGGCCTGCCTGTTGGCACTCAGTCGACGCCGGCGGCTCCCGATCTGGCGACGGTGCTCGCGCAACTTGGCGGCGAGGAACCGCAGGGAACAGCTGGAGACATCCAGCCCGCACGGGTAGACAAGCACAGGAAGTCTCTGGTGGGTCGGGAAATCTAGGTCGTGAACCCGTCTACCAGGGGCTTCGCCGGTGTGTCAGCTCAACAACCCAACCCGACAGCCAGGTTGGAAGACCCTCAGTGTGAGGCCGTTCTAAACCGACTGCCTGATCCAGACAAACACGACGATGGCCGCGAAGCCCGCGATTGCCGTTTGCACCAACGCGCTCTGAGGGAAGTCGTTGGTTTCACCCTCTCCGTTCTCCTCGCGGAGTGCCCATGCGGCAACTTCCTGTTGGTGCCCCAGAAATCCGAGCGGGATCGTCAACAGGACGAGCGTGCAGAGGATCAGCACATCATTAACCCTGTATCCCCCGCCCAGGTAGGTGAGGACAGACATCACCGCCATGACCGCGGGAGTGGTGGCTGCTTTGATTTTGAAGGATCGGGTCGGCATCCACCTGACCATGAGGATCAGATAGACAGCCGCAGAAGCGGCCGCCACGAGGAACAGTACGACCGAAGGGATGTCACGAAAGGCCACCAGAATTTCCTCACCGATCAACACTGCTGAATGCCCGATCGATGAGGGCACCCAACAGCAAATCTAGCGTTTTGACCACCGGGTATTCGCGGGGTTGATGTTGTGCTGTTCTTTCTTCAGGGATGCTTGCGTGGCGGTTGTGCCGCCTTGATCTGCTGCTCGCGGGATGCCTGATACGCGATCCGGCACGCTTCGCCGGCGGCCGGCTCCGCCGCTGCGGCGTCTCAGCCTTCCTTACGAGCGGACTGGCGAGCGTTGACCTCGGATTGCTGCGCGCTCATGGCGGATGCGACGGCTTCGCATGCCGTGCCGGAATCTCCACGCCTACATGATCCGGATCAAGGACCGTAATCGAACCACCCTGTAATCAGGCCCAGTTACAGGGCTGATCGGGAGGTCAGGCGGTCAGCGCCGCAAGCTCCGCGTTGGCGCGCTCTGTGACCCGGGCGAGAACGCGGCCGGCGGCGGCCAGGTCCTCGGTGGGGATCCCGCCCCAGATGCGGGCGGAGATGGGGGCGGTCTCCGCGCCGGTGGCGGCGAGCAGCTCGCGCCCCGCGTCCGTGGGGCGCAGGTGCGCTCCGTCGGCGACGAGCAGTTGCTTGGCCAGCAGTTCGTCGAGGGTGGCGCGGATGTCGGCCGGATCGGCCTTGAGGGAGCCCTGGACCTGGGTGATGAGGTCGTCCGGCGTCTGCGGGGTCGCGGCGGTGATGGCGGTGCGCAGGGTGACCTGCTGCTGGAACGTGGCGCCGTGCCGGGCCAGGACATGCTCCAGTACGCCGCGGGCGGCATAGTGCGCCAGGGCGAGGCCGCGGGCGTCGACAGCGGGCGCGGTGGCGATGGATGTGGTGGTGGTCATGGTGTTCTCCTCTGAGTGCTCTGGTCGTTCGGTACGGCTGGAGCGAGAGGTGCGTCGAGCAGGGTCGTCAGCTCGTCGGTGAACGCGCGCGTGCGCGGGGCGTCGAGGCCGCCGAGCGGCTCCAGTAGCTGCTGAAGCAGTTCCTGGACCACCGTGATGGCCTGCCGCGTGACAGCCTGCCCTTGCCCGGTGAGCGCGAGCTGCACGGCGCGTGGGTCGCGCGGATCGCGGGTGCGCTCGATCAGGTCGGCCGACTCCAGGGCGCGCGCCAGCTTCGAGACGTACAACGCCTCCAGGCCGGTGTGGTCGGCGAGTTGGCGCTGACTGGGCCGCCCGCCGGTGCGCTGCATGCCGTGCAGTGACGCAACCAGTACGTACTGCGCGTGGGTGAGACCCAGCGGAGCCACCGCGCGATCGACCGCGACACGCCACTTGTTGGCGAGCCGCCATACCAGGTAGCCGGGCGTGGGGCCCGGCGATGAACCCTTGCTCATACAAAATAGAGTACACAGCTACTATGTCTATGGCTACTATTTTCCGGGACGGGACGCCGCGCTCAGCGCAGCAACGCACCGGCGGAACACCTCCAACGGGTCTGCCTCGCCCTCGTCATGTACTCAGGAGTGCAGTGACACCTCGGATGCGTTGCGACCGAGCCCGCTCACACAAAGTGACCGACTAGGACAAACAGAAGCTCCGGCAGGCCGGGGCCGCACCGGGCTCCTGGAGCAAGCATTTCAGGCGCCCCTTCCGGCACTCAGGTCCGCGCTGGTCCGCTGACGAAACTGCGGGAATCGCTCTGCCTTCGGATCCAGCACGTCGATGAGGTTGATGAGTTTCTGCTGGAGCTCCGCGAGACGGGGTGCAGCCTGCGCGGTGTCCTCAGCGAGCCGGTCGATGTCCTCGAGGAGCGGAGTGAACCACCGGCGGAACACGTCATCACCCTCGAGCTTCTCGCAGAACTCGGCGTAGCCCAGGCACTTGCGACGGCCTGGCTCTCCATGCGAATGCACCATCAGTTCTCCGATGGCCCGTTGCTCGGCGCGCCAGAGACGCAGTATGTCGTCGCCCGCAGAAACAGTTCGGTTCAGAGCTGTGCTGATGGACGAGATGATCTCTACGGCGTTCCGATTGGCCCGTGACTGTCCGAGGTCGAGGAACTGGATGTCCTGCCGGAGAATCTCCACCCACCCCAGGTACTCGGCGAGCACGAACACAGTGCTCCGGCGCACAAACTCCCGCTGCTTCGGCGTGCCTTGCACATGAAAGGAGCTCACGAATCCGTGATGCGGGCCCTGCGAGCGATCGGTCTCATGGCCGCGCAGGATGTTGTACAACCTGGACTGCAGATCGTATGCGGCCCAGGCCAGCGAGGCCCCATAGGAGTCCATCAGGTTCCGCTGTTCGACAAGACGCAGGCGTCGCTGCGTCCAGTAGCCGAGCACCGCCGTCGTGGCAGCGCCGACCAGCGCCACGAACGCGGACACCAACGTCAGTACATCCACCGCACCGCTCCCTGAGTGCTCGCCGGCCGTCCCCCGTCCGCGCCGCCGACCAGGTCGGGAACGCGGGCATCGAGCGTACCGCCGGCCCCTTCCGCACCTCCCAGGAATCGACCGACAGGCGCACGTCACCAAGCGGATCGAGGCAGCCAAGTGAGCCGGCGCCGCAGCAACAGCACACAGCGAGGCCACTCCAAGTGGCCCCGGAGTCGGCCGTTTCTGCCCCTGCCCTGAGACGCAAGAATGCCCGCACCTCTTCAAGCCACGATGTTGCTACTGGTCACAGTCGACGGATCCGGGTGCTGGTGATCACCCAACTCGTGGCGGCCGACAAGGACACTGCCCGGGTCACGACCCACGAATCGACAGTTGAGGGCCCCGCGCCCCACAACGAGAGCATCGATCTCGAACCCGCACCGGCCGGGAACTCCACGCACCCGACCAACGAACTCCTGGGTGCACACGTCCTGATTGATCGGTGTCGCTGCTAATGGCTGGGTAGCGTGTCGGTCGTGAGTGATGACATACAGCATGCGCAAGCCATGGAGGAACGCCAGGTCGCTGACGCCTGGCGCCGTATCCAGTCAGTCGTGGCTGCATCAGCACGCTCCGGCGACCACGGACAAGCTCCTTCCCGGAGCGTCCGATGCAGAGATCGATGCCCTGCAGCAGGAACTGGGCGTGCGTATCCCGGCGGGGCTCAGGGCCTTGTGGCGCCACTGTCCGGGAGTGCTGCCCGGCCCGTGGGTGCGGTTCTTGTTGGGTAACTGGGCGCCGATGAAGTTCGATTCGGTGATCCGAAAGTACCGGAGCATGCTGGAGATGCAGCAGCATGAGGACGAGTTGAATAACCGTCGCAGTGAGCCAGGTGAGGAGTTTCTGCTGTGGCGCGCTTCGTGGGTCCCGTTCTGCTCAGACACAGATCGCCTCTTCGGCCTCTGTCTGGATGCGGAAACCGGGAAGCTGTGGTCGTGGAGCAAGTACGCCGAGCGGGCTGTGGAGTTCGAGTCACTGTCGTGCTACTTGGAGGAGATGGCCGACATCTTCGAAGTGCCGTCCTTGGCCACCGGCGCGAAGCCAGGGTTGATCGACGGAGCGCTGACGTGGGGTACACCCACTGATCCTGATGAGCGGGCATTGTGGCGGCCGCTTGCCAGGTGAGACATGCGGGGCAAAGCCCACGAACCGGCGCTACCGCGTAGTGCGCGTGACAATCACCGACTATCTGACCGCCCCGACCAGCACCGCGACCCACGCCCCGAGGGCCAGGAACGGGCCATACGCGAACGCCACCGCGCCCTGGGCGGCACGGCGCATCCGCACCACCAGCACGTACCCCACACCCAGCAGTGGCGCCGTCAACGCCCCGACCACGAAGGGGTGCCAGCCATACCAGCCCGCGATGGCGCCGGTCGTCAGCGCGGTCTTCACATCACCGAACCCGATCCCGTCCGGCACGGCCAGAAACAGCAGGAAGTAGCTGCCCACCAACAGGGCACCGCCCAGTATGGCGGCACCGAACGAGCCACCAGTCCGCGGGAGTTGGGAGGCCAGCGCGAGGCCGGCAACGACCAGGGCCGCCAACGGCAACGTGATCACGTCGGGCAGCCTGCGCACCGCCAGATCGACGCACGCCAGCACGACGAGTAGCCAAGCGACCACCAGCCAGAGCACCAACTCCGGGCGCCAGCCGACCGTGTACGCCGTACTGGCACACACCCCGCACAACACCGCGCCGCTCCCCAGGCCATAGCCCGGCCCCCGCCGTGCAGGCGACTGCGCAGAGCTGGATCCGCCGGTGGCGAAGTCCACCGCCCTGGGCACCGCTAGCCCGGCGATGAGGCTGTACACGCCTGCCAGGATCACGAGCATGCCGACCTCCGCTTCCCAGTCACCGGCGAGGTGCACCGCAGGCCGATTACCGACGCTTCACCCTGCTCGTCCACGCTGCACCCCCGACCGGTCAGGGTCGGACTCGCCGCGCTCCACGTAGCCCTGTTCCGTCGCGTCTCTCTGAGATGGTTCCGGCAGGGCCAGTTCGATGACCGGGCGCACTGAAAGCGTGGTGGTCACGTCGTCGAGCAGCGGCACGAGCGCCTTTACAGCGAGGCCGTCCAAGACTGAGAGATGGCACAGCAGGTCCGGGTCCGTCAGCCGCGTCGGCCCGTCGGGATCCGCATGCCGCAACAGGAGGGCCGCCGCCTCACGGACGATCCACGACGCCGGCGCCTGCAGTGGGTCGGCGTCATCGAAACTGTCAGCAGCTTGCACCAGGACAGCGGCGAGGCTTACGCGGTCATCGTCTTCCCCTGCCCGGAGACGGTCGCGGGCCGCGAGGAGCAGTCGATGAACGTCGCGTCGGTACGGTCGGTGAACGGCGGAGCGCGTCATCCCGGCCTCCGTGCGCAGCAGTGATGTCGGCGTGGCATGGCCAGGGAGTCGGCACGCTCGGCGTCGGCGAAGGCGCGGACGCCGACGCAGGTTCGCTTCCTGGATGCGCTGGCGGGGTGGTACGCAGGTTCAGTTGTCTGCTCCTTCCTGTCCTTCATGTGCGGCCCCGGCGGGACGAGAACACCGCGGAGGGAGGACTCACTGCGATTGTGTCCACGTCACCCGGCCGCCGACCGCAGCCGTCAGCACGACCACCACATCGGGTGATCCCAACGGCTCCAGCGGGAGGCTCCCGACTTCAGCCGAAGGCCTCGCGGTTGACGGTCTTATGGCCGCGACATCACGAGGCGAACCGCGACGTGGCGTCGGCCTTCGCCGCGCAGCCCGCAGGGCCCCTCGGCGGGCAGGCCCTGGGGACGGAGCGTTGAGGTAGGCGACTGCCGGGCCCCTCCCTTCGGCCGTGACGAGTTGCGCGTGCGGGCGTGTGCGTGGGGTGAGGGCGGGCTGGCGGTCATTGGTGCGGTGGCCCAGGGCTGGGTGGGCACGACCAGCCCTGCACGGAACGTTCAGCGCGCGAACTCACTCGCGGGGCCGCTAGCCGGGCTGGGCGGCGTTCCTGGGGTGTGCTGCCACAGGTGTACGTATGCCTCAGCCTGCTGCCACCAGGTGGCCAGCCTCGACCCTGGTCGGGCGGTGCCGTTGGTGTGGTTGAGGATGACGATCTCGAAGGGGTCGCCGTCCTGGTCGAAGTCGAGGCGGGTGCGGTCCAGTTCGCCGTGTTCGTGGTGCAGGACGTGGAGCGTGAGGGCGAAGGCGGTGTTGGTGCGGTCGGTCCGCAGGATCGCGGCGCTGATGACGAGTTGGGGATTCGTCGGGGAACCCGGGGCGTAGAGGGTGTCGCCGATGAGGTGCCAGTCCGTTGCGGAGTCGGTGGCCGTGGTGTTGAGGATCATGGTGAGGATGTCGCGGTCGGTGATGCGCATGGTGGTGTCTCTCCTTGTTTTCTGGCGGGGCGATGTGTGGGTGGTCGAAGTTGGTGTGGTGTGTTCGCGGGTCCCGGTGGCGGGCGCGGTGTGTGGGTGCCGCGCCCGCCGTGGGGGTGTGTCAGGTGCAGGCGCCGAAGCGGCAGGTGTCGGTGTGTGCGGGGTCGTCGTCGAAAGTGGGTGGCAGGGCGTTCTGGCGGTCGCAGTCTTCGCGGGTGAGGGTGCGGGTGAGGTGGGTGCCGAGGTCGGCGAGGTGGCGGATCTCGGCGAGGGGTACCGGGGCGGCGCATTCGGGGCAGGGGCCGAGGAGTTCGAAGGCGTCCTCGTCGTACAGGGGGAAGCGGGCCAGGAAGGTGTACGTGTCGCCGGACTCGGGGCAGGCGGCGGTCGCGAGGACCGGCTCGCCGATCGTTGTGCGGCGGCGCAGGTGGTCGGGGGTGGTGGTGATCTGGTCGAGGGGCAGGCCGAGGGCGGCGGCGAGGCGGACGGCGGTGCGGGCATGCTCGCGGCCCTGGTACTGGCCGTGCGGGCTGAGGGCGGTGTGGTGGCGGATGTAGACGGCGGCGGCCTGGGCGCGTTCGGCGATGCTGGTCATGTCGGGCTCTCCGTTCGGTGCGGTGCGGTTGTGAAGTGGGGGGGGTGCCTCTATGTCCTTCGTCAAGCGAGGCGAGGCGTTCGGGGTTCGTAGAAGGTGCCGTCGCGGAGCATTGCGAAGAGCACGTTGATGCGTTGTCTGGCGAGGCGGAGGAGGGCTTGGGTGTGGGTCTTTCCTCGGGCCCGGCATTTGTCGTAGTAGGCGCGGGAGGCGGGGTCGTGCAGGGCGGCGAACGCGGAGAGGAACATCGCGCGTTTGAGGACGCGGTTGCCGCCCCTGGGCGCGTGTTCGCCGTGGATCGAGGTGCCCGATGCCTTCGTGGTCGGCGCGAGGCCGGCGTAGGAGGCGAGGTGGGCGGAGGTGGGAAAGCCGGTGCCGTCGCCGACGGTGACCAGCAAGGTGGCGGCGGTCCTGACGCCGACGCCGGGCAGCGACGTCAGGACCTTCGAAAGAGGGTGGGCCTCCAGCAGGGCGCTGATCTGGGCTTCCGTGGCCCGGCGTTGTTCGTGAACGGCGCCGAGCGAGCGGGCCAGCGACGGGATCACGATGTCCAGGGTGCCGGTGCCCGGAACGACGACGGTCTGTTCATCGAGGGCGTCGAAGACGTCGTCGATCAGCCGCGTCGCCATGCGCGGGGCCTTGGGCCGGATCACCTCAACGAGCTTGCGGCGTCCGGCTTTCCGCAGCGCGGCAGGCGATCCGTAGCGTTCCAGCAGCCAGGTGACCGCCTGGTGGTCGAGGCGAGGGCCGAGGACTCGTTCCAAGGACGGGTGGAACTGGGTGAGCAGGCCGCGGATCCGGTTGCTGGTGCGGGTGGCCTCGGCGGCGAGGTCCTGGTCGAAGCCGACCAGCACCGTCAGTTCGGCGGTGATCTCGTCGGTCAGCTCTAGCGAGCGCAGGGTGTGCGGCATGGTGCGGGCAGCGTCCGCGATGACCGCGGCGTCGCGGGCGTCGGTCTTGGCCTCACCGGGGTAGAGGTCGGCGATCCGCCGCATCGACAGGCCGGGCAGGTAGGCGACCTTGCAGCCGGTGTCCCGGGCCACCGTCAGGGGCAGGGCGCCGATCGAGGCGGGCTGGTCCACGATGACCAGGACGGTGCCGAACTTGGTCTTCAGCTTGTCAAAGACGTCCCGCAATTTCGGTTCGGTGTTGGGCAGTTGCTTGTCGAAGACCTTCTTGCCGGCCGGGGTAAGTCCGTGGCCGTGGTGGTGGCTCTTGCCGACGTCCAGGCCCAGGAAGACACCTATCTCGTCGTGGTCCATCAAGCCGTCCTCCCGAACGGATCTCGTGTGTGCTGGCCTGGGCGTTGGCGTCGTGCGCGCATCCACGTTATGCAGACCTGCCACCCGTGTATGGCCGGGCGTTGCGCTCGGCGGGGCGGTGGTCGGGCCTCTCATCAGCGTCTCCAACGGCGCCTCTCGGGCCCGGTGGCACCACCCCCCAGGTCATCGACTTCGACAGGGGGGAACAGCCATGCCGGGCCCGGAGGCCAGCGGCCCTCTTGCAGGACCGCGGAAAACATAACGGGGGATCGGGCCCGGCGGGGCGCGGGGTGTGTCCCGCCGGGCGGCGGGGTGGATCAGGTGTGGGTGGTGGCGAGGGCGGCCTGGGCGGCAGCACTGATCTGGGCGGCGGCTTGGGCGGGGTCGGTGAGTTGGAGGAGGGTGGTGCCGGGGCAGGGGGTGGGGTCGGGTTCGAAGGCGAGCCACAGGGCCGCGCAGCCGCTGGCGCGCAGGGCCTGGATGCGGGTGGTGGCGGCGGTGTGTTCGTCTTCGGCGTAGGCGCCGTCGGAGGCGATGACCACCAGGCGTCCGGCGCCGGGGCGGCTGAGGCCGAGGGCGGCGTCCAGGGCGTCGAGGGCTTCGGCGAGGTTGTGGCCGAAGCCGTTCGCGTGGAAGCGGGGCACCTGGGCGGGGTTGCGGCCGGGTGCGGTGATCGCGGTCAGGCAGCAGTCGTAGGCGATGGTCGCGGCGCGTGAGTCGGGGTCGCTCAGGGAGGTGGCGCGGGCCACGATCCAGGCGGCCGAGGCGATCGGTCCTTCGGCCTCGCCCATGGAGCCGGAGACGTCGACCGCGATGCCGACCCGCAGCGGCGGGGTGGGGGTGTGGTGGTGCACGGTGCGGGTGAACGGGGTCGCGGTCGGGGTGGCCCCGGCCGCCCGCTGGGCATCGCGGGCCAGGGCCTGACGCATGTTCAGCCGTCCCGGCGGGGCCTGCGAGGCCACCGTCGTCTGGGTGCGTTCACGGTAGGAAGCGGCCCGCAGGCCCCGGGCCAGACGCCCTGCTGCCGCCTTCTCTTGGGTGGTGGGGGTGCGGGTGCCGCGCAGCGGGGACCAGGCGGGCCCGTCGGGGTCGTGCGGGTCGAAGGGGCGGGCGCCGGGGGCGAAGATCTTCTTGGCCAACGCGGCCGAGGTGCGGGCGTGTTCGGCCTGGGACGTGCGGGCTTGGGTGCGGGCGCGCTGGGCGGCGCTCGCCTGCTCACGGGCCTGGGTGGCGGCGTGTTCGGTGGCGTGTACGGCGTCGACGGACTGGCTGATCGCTTCGGCGAGTTCGGTGTCCGGGGCAGCTTGCAATGGTGGGGTGGGGGCGGGCCGGTCGGGGTCGGCGGTGAGGGCATCACACCAGGCGCGGCCGTGGGCGAGCATCGCCTGTTCGTCGTCGTCGGCCGTAGTGTGTGCGGCACTCCAGATGTCGGCGAGGGTGGCCAGGAGGTCGCGGCCGAGGCGGGCGGTGAGGAGGTGGGCGACCGGGTCGGTCTCCGCCTCATCGAGGATGCCTGCGTCGCGGCGGGCGAGGAGGAGACCAGCGGCGTGCGCGGCCTGCCACACATCACCTGCGGCCGGGGCCTGGGTGGTGAACTCATCCAGGATCAGGGCGTGGACGGCGGCGCGCAGCCAGCGTCGGTCATGCGGGCGGCGCCTGAGGTGGGCGGCCTCGGCGCGGGATTCCTCCAGCAGGGCGGAGGCAGCGTCCAGGGCGGTGCCGCGCAGTTCGGGTGGGGTGGACCAGTGGGAGTGGGCGGCGTGGGCGGCCTCGTGGACGAAGGCACCCCAGGCGGCCGGGTAGTTCTCCTCGTCGCCGGGTTCGAGGGGGTCGATGGTGTGTGCGGGGTGCGGGGCGAAGAGGGCGGCGTCGATCTCCAGGGCGGCCAGGGTGGGCATGAAGGCGGCCGGGGCGCCGGAGCGGGTGCCCGGTTCGCAGGTGACGATCACGTCGTCGCGGTCGGCGAGTTCGGGCAGCCGCTCGGTCAGCGCGGCCGAGATCCGCAGCCAGTGCCCGGCCTGCGGGCCGCGCCGGGGCAGGGCGGCGGGGCCGCCGTCGTCCTCCCAGCAGGCGCTAGCCAGTTCGTCGGCGGTCACGGCGGGCGGGGTGTGCTGGAGGTGACTGTTCAGAAGCGTCGTCGATCCAGTCATGGTGTGTCATTCCCTTCCAGGGGAGGCGAGTTCGGGGTGCGCAGGGGCCGGGCGGTGTGAGGGGTGCCCGGCCCGGCCGGGGGCGATCAGAGTTGGCGGCCTAGGGCGAGGGCGGTGATGGGGCGGCCGATGGCCTTGGTGACGATCTCGGCGACCGTGTCCCGGTCCTCCGGGGGTGCGATGCCGACCAGGTTGGCGAAGGCGACATCCGCGCCGAGTACGTCGGCGATCTTCTGGAAGGCGATCAGTTCGCGTAGTTGCGGGGCCCAGCCGAGTTCGCCGCCCGCCTGCCGGGTGGCGATGTTGCGGGCGATCCGCACCGCCACCGGGTTGATCTTCAGGGCTTTGGCGAGGTCGTAGTCGGAGGCCACCTGGATCTGCATGCTGAACCGTGAGGCGAGCGCCTCGGTGAGGACCGCGCCGTGCACGCCGGGGTTGTGTCCGGCGATCACGTAGAAGCCGTCGGCCGCCTCGATCGTCTCGCCCTTGTGCGCCTTGACCTGGATCTGGCGGCGCCCGTCCAGGGCCGGGTAGAGGGCGGCCAGGACCTTCGGGGAGATGAGGGTGGCGTCGTCCAGGAGGAGGGCGCGGCCCTCGGTCATCGCGGTCACCAGGGGGCCGTAGATGAACTCGTAGCCGCCCGCCTCGGTTTGGGTGTACTCGCCGACCAGGTCACCGACCGTGGTGTCCCCATCGCCCGCCACCGTGATCAGGTCGGGGAAGGCCGCCTCGATCAGGGAGGTCTTGCCCGTGCCCGGCGGCCCGTACAACAACACCGGGACGCTCGCCTCGCGCAGACGCTGCAGGGCCTCGACATCGGGCAGGTTCTCCAGCGCCCGGGGGTGATACGTCTGCCCGTTCGGGCGGGTGATCGGGGCCGGGCGCCCGCCCGACGCAGGTGCGGTGGCGGGTGCGGGGCGCGGGCGGGGCACCGCCGCCGAGGGTGGGGTGGTGCTGGAGGTCGGCTGGGCGGCGGCCCCGGTGGTCGAAGTGGCCTGGTAGGTACGGGGTTTGTGGCCGACCCGTTCGGCCTCGCCCCGGGTGACCAGCGTCTCGCAGGCGTTGCCGACCGCTCCCCCGGAATGCCCCAACTGCTTGGCCAGCTCGGTGACCGTGTAACGGCCCTGCGGGCTCACGGCCAGGATCGCGGCCACCCGGGCCCGTAGTTCACCGGGGCGGGCCTTACCCGGAGCGGCGGGCAACAGGGCGGCGGGCGGGGCGGGTTGAGGCGACGGCGGCGGGGTGGGTGTGGCCATGGCGAAGCCTTCCTCTCACTGGGTAAAGGAGAAATTCGGTGGGGGGTCCTGCCACCCGCCGCACCGTCGCGGTGGCGGCCGGTTCGGGCATGGGGGTGCCGTGGCACCGGCCTGATGCGGTCTCGGTGCAGGGTCTGACTCAGGGGGGTGCCGCGCTCGGGCGGCGGTCGAACGGCTGGGGCCGGGTGGGCCCGCCGGGTGTGCGGCGGGCCCGTGCCGGGCCTAAATGTCAGCCGTCGAGGTCGGTCAGCGTGACCGTGACGTGCGCGCCGAGCACCGACTCGATGTCGGTCTTGCGGCGGGTGTTGGGGGCGGTGACGCTCACCCGGATCCGGGACCAGGCCCGCCCCATCGTGTGGCCGTTCTCGACCTCCATCAACGTCCCGGCGAACGTGACCGGTTCACCGAACCTGCCGAACCCGAGCTCCTCCCAGGCGTCCTGGCACACCAGCGTTTCGAACTCGATCCAGTGCAACGCGTCCGCCTGCCGCAGCTCGACCGCGTTCACTTTCCGCCCGTCCAACCGAATCACCCCTTTTTCTGAATTCGGCCACCCGTTCGGAAATTCCCCCGCCGGGCCGCTTTCGCATTTCCCGTTCCCGCCTTTTCGGGAACAATTTAAATATAGCTCGACTCGGGGCCGACCTGAAGCGGGATTCCGGCTTGATAATGCTGGAATTCTCGTGAATTCACGACCGGAATTCCGGGGAATTCGGGAAGCGGCGACGCTTTGCGTCGTGCGCGGCACGCGGGGCGACCGATTGCCAGGCGGCCTGCGGGCGCCGGCAAACCCGCAATTCGAGCACACGTCCGAACCAACCGGCCCGGCACGGCGGCCCGGCACGGCGGCCCGGCACGGCGGCCCGGCACGGCGGCCCGGCACGGCGGCCCGGCACGGCGGCCCGGCACGGCGGCCCGGCACGGCGGCACCTGCGGCTCCGCCTCGTGCCGCCTCCAGGCCTCCCAGACCTCCTGGGGGCCGGCCGGTACAGGAGGAGAAGAGGAAGGAGGAGGAAGAGAGGAGAAGGGGAAGGGGGAAGAGGAAGGGAGAGGAGGTGGAGCGGAAGCTGCAGGGGAAGTGAGCGGAAAGTGAGACACGAAGCGAGAGGCGGAGGGGTGTGGGGAGTAGATCGGGACAGGTTCATCCACCGATATGCAGGCTGGCCCGGCCCGCCATGGCAGACCGGGCCGTGACCAGCCGGTACGTGCCCCGCAGGGTGCTCCTGTGCAAGCAGGACGCCGGGTTCGAGCCCCATGGAAGGACGAGGGACTCGACGTACTGCAGGACTTCGACTCTCGACGGGCCTGCAAGGTCCACTGATCCGAACTCAATCAAGCCAGGAGCACCCAGCACCCCGGCGTCGGGCCGGCGCGAAGACGAGCCCTTCACCGGTGTTTGCCACGACATCTGACCCTGGAGCCCGGCGGGCACCGGCGGCGTCCCACCCGCCTATTGGCTGGACGCCATGAACCACGCCCGCTCCACATACGTGTAGGTCGACGGCGGAAGGGACGGGAACCCGGATTGAGCGGTGGGCTGAGCCGGGCCCTCAAGGGCTTCAACAAGGCGCACTCATGCGGAACGCAGACGCGATCTTCCTTACCGACCCTTGAACCTTCGACCTCGAACGATCGAGCAACTGCCGCCTAGGCTCGGAGCATGACGCCCACAGATGCAGAGATTGCCCGCGACCTCGCCCCCACCGGGGTGCTGCGCGCCTCCATCAACCTCGGCAATCCAGTCCTCGCCCAGGGCACTCCAGACGAGCCGTCCGGAGTCACTGTCGAGCTCGCCCGCGAGGTTGCCGCACGTCTGGAACTGCCCGTGCAGTTCAACTGCTTCGATGCGGCCCGCAAGTCATACGCCGCGATGTCCGAGGGTCACGCCGACCTGTGCTTCCTGGCCGTCGATCCAGACCGCGAGAAGGACGTCGCATTCAGCACGCCGTACGTGCACATCGAGGGGGTGTACGCGGCACCAGTGGACGCAGCATTCACCTCTGCCGCCGACGTCGACCGCGACGGAGTACGCATCGGCGTCAAGAAGGGGTCCGCGTACGACCTCTACCTGAGTCGCACCCTGCACCACGCCACCGTGGTACGCGGTGACGAGGGGGTCGACATCTTCCATGCCGAGGACCTGGACGTAGCGGCCGGCATCCGCCAACCACTGACCGTGCACGTTTCCCAGACGGCCGAACTGCGTCTGCTGGAGCCCGCGTTCATGACGATCCGGCAGGCCGTGGGCACCACAAGGGGGCGAAGCCCGAAGACCACACGGTTCCTCAACGAGCTCGTGACCGAGCTGGTGGCGTCCGGTTTCGTCTCCAAGGCGCTGCGCCACTCCGGCCAAGACCCGACGCTCGCTGCCCCCACCGCAGTTTGACGGAGCCTGGAAGCCACGCCACCCTGCGCCACTTGGGGTCTGCGCCGTGGGCTCAGTGACGCCGTCCCATGTACCCCGCCCACGGCTCTTGCCTGTGCGGCTACCAGTTCATGTGCCGGGGCATGCGGCACTTACCAGCGGAGTCCATCGAGGGGCAGTCGTCGTCGCCGACCGCGATGACGAGCGCCGCACACAGCGCCAGTACGACGAGGACGACCACCAGGCCGGTACGGGTGAGCAGGAACCGACTGATACATGTGCCGGTGCGGCCGAGGCGCCGGTCGCGCTGCACCGTGGCACGGCGCAGGTTCCAGACAGCGCAGACGGCGACGGTGACGGCACCGAAAGCCGCCGACACCCAACCGTCATGGAAGAGGCCCTGAGCGACGTAGGCGAACATGCCGCCGAAGAACAGCGCGTACATGCTCCGGACGAGCACCGTATTGATCATCGTCTTCGACCTTCCGGCCGTTCGGCGCGCCAGGCACGGAAGTGGTGAACGGCTTGGAGGGCGAGGGCGGTGATCACCGCTTGGATGCCGGTATCCCCGTCCCCCAGGGCGCGGCCGACCCAGCAGACGGCGAAGAGGCCGACCACAGCGAGGACTATTCGCACGAGGCGGCGCAGGTACCTACTCATCTTCACCGTCCACGTCTTCGTACTCGGGCTGGCCGGTGCGGCACCACCACCACTGGTAGATGACCTGAGACCCGGTGACACTGATCCCCAGGACGATCGCCATCTGCCAGTCGCCAATGATGAGCCCCATGGCGCCGTAGATGACGACGGCGAGGGCGAGGTAGACCACAATCTCTCGGACCTTGAGCTGCTTCGGCGGGTCCGGATGCGCCCCATCAACTTCAGCCGGTACTTCAGGCGCAGCTTCATCGGTTCGCCTTCGCCAGCCGGCCCGCGTCACGGATGTTCTTGACGATGGCCACAAGCAGCACGCCGAAGACAGCCCCCACGAGGGCCCACAACCACCACGGCATGACCACGGCGGTGTCGGTACCGAATCCGCTGGATCGGGTGGTCAGACCGGTCTCGGCAAGGCAGCCGTCTATGAGGTCGCTGCGGTACTGGATGTGCCGTAAGCCGCGTCGGATGCGCTGGATGAGGTGTTCGGTTGTGCTGAAGGCGACGCTGGAGAGCCAGTCTGGTCGCAGCAGTGACCAGATCCCTTCAACGGGGTTGAGGTCGGGTGCGTAGGGCGGGAGGTCGTAGATGGTCAGCCACTCCCGGCCTCGGGCGAACTTTCGCAGGTCGGCGGCTTTGTGGACGTTCAGGCTTGCCGTAACCAACCCGCTACATGTTGAAGCGGAACGGCGGCGCGGCCCACACAGCAGTGGAAACGCCCCGGTCGGCGGTCATCGAACCAGCAGCCGGCGTGCCGCCCACCGGCAGCTTCGCGGCTCGGCCGGGCGACCGTTTCATGCGATGGCGGCGGGCGCCCTCCACTGAGGCGGTCGGTTCTGCCGGCCGACCTGCCGCCCGCCTTCGCGGCGGCCAGCAATCCCGGTCGACGCTCGCGATTAACACACCCGGCACCATGACCTTTCGACCCACGTCGAATCGATTGGATGCCCACGACCCTGGCGCCAGGCTGAGCTCAGCAACCGCAGGACCCGTCCATGCGATATGAGGAGACCTCATGATCTTCGTCAACATCACCACAACCGACCTCGAGCGCAGCAAGGCCTTCTACACGGCGCTCGGGTGCGCCATCAACCCGATGTTCACCGACGAGAACGCCGCGTGTGTCGTCTGGGACGAGAACACGAGCTTCATGGTGCTCACCCACGGGCACTTCTCGCAGTTCACCGACAAGCAGATCGCCGACCCGCACACGGTCGCCCAGGTGCTGCTGTCGTTCTCGCGCGACTCGCGGGACCACGTCGACAGGACCGTCGACGCCGGTGTCACCGCGGGCGGCCGTGAGCCGCGCGCCGCGCAGGACCACGGGTTCATGTACGGGCGCTCCCTCGAGGACCCGGACGGCAACGTCATCGAGTTCCTCTACATGGAGCCCCAGGCCAGCGAGCAGGGTCCGGAGGCGTACGTCGCCGAGCACGGCGCGGGACCGGACCTCGTTCCCGGTCGGTGACCCGGCGCCGGCCCCGGATGCGCTCGTCCGCCGCGTCAGACGCGGTGGACGAGCGCATCGCCGAGCGGCGTGCGCGCGTGCAGCACGCGCCGCCCGGCACGCCGGGACGCGATGAGCCCGGCGGCGCGCAGGGCATCGAGGTGGTGGGATGCGGTGGAAGCCGCGATGCCGGCCTCTCCTGCTGTCTCCGTCGTGGACAGCGGCGCGCCGAGCGCGACGAGCACCGCGGCGCGGCTCTCCCCGAGCAGGCCCGCCAGCGCGTCCGTCGAATCGGCACGATGCCACACCTCGGACACACCGAGCGCGGGGTAGAACAGCGTCGGCTGCGCGGGCGGCTCCGTGAGCACCGCGCAGTGGCGCCCGAAGAACGACGGCACGAGCACGAGGCCCCGCCCCTGGCAGTCGACGATCTCCTCGTGTCGTTCCATCCGCACGCGCACGGTGTCGAAGCCGGTGTCGGCGCTCCACTCGACGGCTTCGCCGAGATCGGCCGCCATCCCGGCCAGACCGTCCGCGGTCATCCGTCGCACCCGAGAGCCGATGTCCGCGTGAAGGATGCGTTCGATCTGCGCCCAGTAGGGCGCGAGTGCGGCCTCCCAGAGCGCCTCGACGTGGCGCACGATCATGGCGCGGATCCTCGCGGGATCGGCCGCCATCCTCTCGAGCGCGGCCCGCGCGACGCCGGCGCTGCGGACCGCGCGCTTGCGCAGGTCGACCGAGATCGGCTCGAGCGGCGCCTGTCGCAGCCGCTCGATCTCGTCCGCAGGCGTGAGATCCCACGACGCGGCCGACGTGAACAGATCGGGTGCGTACCCGGTTTCGCCCACGACGAGGCGCAGCAACTCGAGGGACTCCCGCGGGACATCGTCGCGAACGGCGCGCAGCCATCCCCACTGCAGCGGCTGCTCCTGCGGTCGGCTGAGGGTCCGCACCGCGTGGACGATCTCATGCCCTGGCGACATGCCGAATCGGACGGTGGAGATGTCCTCCGAAGCAAGGCGGAACTCGACATACTTCTGCGGCACGTCGAGCAGGCTACCGCCGACACGACTCAGCCGATCGAGCGCGGCCCGGCTCCGTGCAGCGACGCGCGGCTCGAAGCGCTGAACTTGCCGCGGCGAACAGCCGCTACGTCCAAGTCCACCCGTAGCGTCCGACGAGGCAAGCCGGGCGCCGATGCCAGGGCCCGTACCGCCCTACAGATCCGAAAATCCAGATCGTCAGTGCCGCGGACATCCGCCTGGCATCAGGCCCTCGACGACTACCCGCATGTCCGGTCCGGACGCGCCGACGAACGGGCTCAAGACCAATCAGCGTCCGACAGACCCACCTGAAGAACACCACAACCAGCGAAAATCCAGCACCGGGAACACCAACGTAGGTCGGTCTTGCCCTCGGTATGGGTCAACTGGTGGCGTGGTGGGTCAGGGTCCCGAAGCGTACCCGTTAGGGAGGCCACACCTATCGGGCGACCGTCGCCTGTGGGGCGTCGTGCAGTAGTGCGGTGGTGGCTGGCTCGGGGTGCTCGTCGATGTCTGCGAGGCGGTGGGTGAGGAGCGCGAGCGTGCGGTGGGCCGCGTCGTCGCGGCCGACGGCGCGCTGAAGTTTGATGATGCGCCGGTAGACGCGCTCGTTGGTGGGGTCGAAGTCGGCGGCCTGGTTGAGGAGGGCGAGCGCCGGTTCGGGGTCGGCGGAGTGCTGCGCCATGTGGTCGGCGAGGAGCATCAGCGCGTCCACGGCCTGCCGGTGCAAAGCCAGGCGTGGGCCCTCGACCCACAGGTAATCGGCGCCGTCGCACAGCGGACCGCGGTAGGTCTCGGCCGCGCGGCGCAGGGCGTCGGCGCGTGCGTACGTCGTCGTCTCGGCTGCCGCTTGCCGCAGCGCGTCGATGAAGGCCGAGGTGTCCGTGGCGACCAACTGCGGGTCAAGACGCTGACGATCCCCGCTCAGGACAACAAAGGCCGGGCTTTTGGTGCCGGTGGCGTCCCGCAGGAGGCGGCGGGCGGCGCGGCGCAGGTTGGCGATCCGCGGGTTTCTCTCCTCCGGGCTGCCGCTGAGGTTCATCTTGTCGGCGATTTCCTCGGCGTGCAGTCCGCCCGGGTGGGCGGCGAGCAGGGAGAGGTATTCGCGGGTTCCTTCTTTTCGCGCGTCGGCCAGGACGCATTCTTCACCGCGGATCGTGAGGGCGAATCCTCCGAAGAGGCGCAGGTGAACGGGGCGGCTCGTAGTGTCTGGCTCTTGTCGGCCTTGGAGGGTGTTGTCCTGCACTGTGGGTGCGGCCGATGGCCTGGGCGCCTTCGTCGTAGCGGGCGGCGCGTTCTGGGCGGGGGCCGGCGGATCGGTGTCGGCTGCCTGGACCTGTTGTCCGTGGGCGGCGAGCAGTGTGGTGAGCAGTTCGGCAGCCGGGGTGGGTGCGAGGGTGAACAGGGTCGCGCTGGACAGTGCCGGAATGTCTCCGTGGGCGGATCCGTCTTCCTGGACATGTACCGCCGTGGATGTGCGAGAAGCGCTGCCGAGGGTGAGGACCGCCAGGCGCCCCGGGGCGGCGCGCGCCGCGAGCGCTGCCAGTCGTGGACCCTGCTCGTTGCCGAGGGCTGTGACGTCGGCCAGGAAGACGGACATAGCCGAGGCGGTGGCCTCGTCATGGACCAACTCACTTCCCGATACGCCCTGTTCGTGGCGCGCGTGTTCCAGGAGAGCGTGTTCGGCGGCATCGACCGCGGTGCCGAAGTCGTCGGTGACGCTCCACCCCGCGGCGAAGCCTCGCGGGCCGGCAGGCAGGAGCCGGGCAAGTGTCGCGGCAGGGATGAGGAGTCGTACGGCGGCCAGCCCGGGCCGTAGGCGTTGAGCGGCGGTGGCGATGGCGATCGTCAGAGCCCGGGTGGCGTCCTCGGCGCCCGGGCCGGTGAGGTGCACTCCGCCGGGGACGGACAGGGCGTCGACCAACACCTCGCGGCCAGCACATTCGGCGATGGAGACCGTGCCCGCAGGCAGGGGCTCAGCGGGCTGCGGCATGCGGGGCAGATCGTCATCCGTGTCGTGGCGAGCGGATCGCGCGGACAGGGTGCCGTGGTGGGCGCGTTGGACGGCAGTGTCGAGGGCCGGTTCGCTCGTCACTTCGTCGTGGCCGAGGGTGGGTTCGCGGTGTCGGGCCGCGCGGCGGCGTGCGAAGGCGAGGGCTGCGGTGATGCCGGCCGCGGTGGTGATGCCGATGAAGGAGGCGCCGCCGACGCCGATGGTCACTGGCCGCTGCGCACTGGCACGTGTGTCGGATTCCGGCCGCTGCTCAGGGTGTCGTGCAGGTTTCGTCGGTGGTGCTGCCTGTTGGTGCGGTGTGGCCGTCTCCGGTGACGGGGGCGTTGAAGGGGTTGGAGCCGGTTCCGGCTTCGGCGCGGGCCTGTCGGGCTTCGGGCCGTCCGGTTCGTGCGGTGGTGTGCGGTCGTGGGCGGCTGGGATGCGTAGCTCCCAGCCTGGTCTGATGAGGTCGGGGTCGGAGAGTAGTTCCCCGTTCGACTGGCGGATGGTGCAGCTGAGTTGGTAGATCCGTGGCCACTTGACCGGGTCGCCCAGGTGCGCGGCCGCGATGTCCCACAGGGTGTCTCCGGGTTCCACGGTGTATTGCACGTACGCGGGTACTTTCGGCTCGCCGCGGTGGCGCTCGCCCTCCTGGGCGGATGGTGCCGCTGGGTGCTGTGGCGCCGTGGCCACGACTCGTTGCAGTGGGAGCGGGCCGCCAGTGGTGGTGGCCGCGTGGGCGGTGGGCAGGCGCCACAGTCCGACGAGCGCCAGCAGCAGAGTGCCGACCAGCAGCGCGGCGGCGGCCCGGTGGGCCGGCAGGGCTGCTGCGTGAAGGCGCAGCGCACCCGTTTCCCGTACGAGCTCTGGGAAGTGGCGCACCACACCAAGTGTCTCGCGGGCCAGGATGGCCATGGCGTAGGCCCAGAACGTCCAGGCGGTGTAGGCCAGCAGGTGCAGGATGAAGGTGTCGCTGACGGGCTGGCCCAGGTGACCGGCGAGGTCGTCCAGCGAGTGGACTTGTTCGGGCCAGGGTGCGCCGACGCTCAGGAGCAGCGCGTACGGGATGCCGGCCACGGCAATCGTCAGGGCGGCGGCGCTCACCAGCAGCCGCACGATGACGACAGCCGCGCCCCGAAGTGTCCGCCGTCCGTGGGGTGTTGTGATCTCGCGGGACGTGCGGGTCACGGTGTCCCTCCGTCGGCCTCGTCCCAGGGTGTGGTGGTGCCGCGTTCGATGCGGGCGGTGGCCTGGGCGTGTGTGGTGAGGGTGCCGATGCCGACCAGGGAGAGGACTTGGGTGGGCTGGTGGTGTGTGACGGAGACGGTGGCCTGGTCGCCGGTGACGCGGACCCGGGCGCTGTCCCCGGCCGCCGTGGCCCGGGCCAGTGCGGCGGTGCGTGCCGGGCCCGTGTCCAGACGCATTTCCTGGGTGGCGCGCAGGTGGTCGAGGTCGACCATCTGGCAGGCGGAGCGGGCCGCTTCCTGTGCGGTGTCGGCGGCCCGCACCTTGCCCGCGAGGGCAAGTCCGCCGTCGATGACGAGCCCGGCGAACAGGATCAGTGCCGCGGCCATGACCACCACCATCGCGGTGATCTGTCCGTCATCAGCCCGCATCGCCGCTGGCATCCGTACCTGCCGCTTGTGGTGCCGCCTCATCCGCGTACTCCTCGGTAGAGATCGACGACGGAGGTGGCCCGTGCGGCGATGGTGTGGTCCGGCAGACCGGGGGTGTCCGGGTCGACGTGGCAGGTGACGCGTACCGTCACCACGCTGCCGGGCTGGAAGCCGCCGGTGATCGCGGCGATGTGCGGGTTGCGGCAGGACGAGCCGGCTCCGTTGAGGCTGGCCGTTGCGGCCGACTGCGCCTCGGTGTTCCCTTGCGGTCCGGATCGGGCCAGGGAGGCGGCGCGGGCGGCCTGGTGGGCGGCTTCGTCTGCATCGAGGCGGGCTCCGGCGAGCCGTCCGAAGTCGACGGCGATGAGCAGGATGAGAATCAACAGCGGTGTGAGCAGGACGAGTTCGGTGGAGACCGAGCCCCGCTCGTCGCGTGCCCGCGCCGCTACGGCGGACAGTCGGCGTCGACGCATTCGCTCACTCCCCCGCCGGTGACGACCAGCGTTCGACCGGCCCGGCCGCATGCCCTGTCACCTGCAGATCGAGGCCCGGTACGACGGCGGCCACGCCGCCGTGCACGCTCACGGTGACCTGTGCGGCGCCGCGCCGCACGTCCACGGCCGGATGCTGCAGCACCCTTCCGCCCAGCAGTTCGAGGGTGGACGAGGCCCGCGCGCTGCCCGCGGCGGCGGTCGAGTCCTCGGCGCGGGCGGCTGCCAGGGCGCGCGAGGCGGCCGTCTGAGCGATGTGCTGGGCGTGCGCGGCCAGCGCGAACTGCACGATCAGCAACAGCAGCGTCGCCAACAGCGGCATGGCCACCACCAGTTCGGTGGTCACCGAGCCCCGGTCGGCCGCCGCCCCGCCGGACAGCGACCGGAACCGGCCCCGAATCCGAGCCGATGCCCGGGCCCAGCTTCGGGTTCGGGCTCGTGGCCAGCTATCCAAGGTCGATTCCGTTGGCCTTGGCGGTGACCTTCGCCGCGATGATCCCGACGACGGTCATGGCCAGGATGGCCATCAGGGCGATGACGATGACGGCTTCGGTGGTCATCCCGGCGTCTCCGCCCTTCTTGTTCTTCTCTTTGATCCAGTGGCCCCAGCGCCGGGCCGTGGCGGGGATGGTGTGCATCTGCATGACGAACCTCCTGATGTGTCCCCGTGGGCCGTGAGGGCCCGGGGAGTGTTGCGGGTCGTACGGGTGTCAGAAGCCGGCGAGGACTTTGTGCATCGCCGGGAACCCGATGAAGATCAGAAACGCGGTGAACAGGACGACGACCGGCAGTGACATCCGTTCCGTCGCGGCCTGTGCGGCGCCGTCGTTCTCGGTGAGGCGGCGGGTGCGCATCGCGCTCGCCTTCGCCTCCAACGAGGCCCGGATCTTGGCTCCTTCACTGCCCGCGAGGGAGACCGTCGCGGCGAGTTCGGTGAGTTCGCGTACGTCGCTGTGGCGGCCGAGTTCGCCGATCTCGTGCCAGACGTTGGTGCGGGAGACCTCGGCGGCGGTCAGTGCGCGCCGCAGTTGGGCGGCGGCCCAGCCGTGCACGGAGGCGCCGGCATCCCCCAGGGCCTGGTGCACTCCGGCGCCGCCGGCCAGGGCGACGACGGTGAGGTTGAGGAAGACCGACAGCGTGTGCCGCAGTTCGTCGCGGCGCCGCCGCGCGGTCGCGCGTACGCCCAGGTCCGGGGTGAAGAACAGCACGGCGCCGACCGCCAGAGATCCCGCGGCGGAAGCCTGCCAGCCGGGACCCGTCCCGGTGAGTGCCCACAAGGCCGCCATCGCCGCTCCGGGCGCGATCACGCCGACGAGTCCGGCCGCGGCCTTCTCCGCCAGGAAGTGCTCCGCCTCCACCTCCGCGAGCCGCAGATCCCGTCCAAGGGAGCTGCCGGGCAGGCCGATCGCTGTGAGTGCGGGGACGGCACCGCGTCCGGCGCGCGCCGCCCAGCCACCCCGTCCTCCCGCCCTGGCCATGGACGGCAGGGGTACGGGCAGCGGTTGGCGAAGCGCGGCCACTCGCTGTGCCAGGGACGGCCGCGGTGGATGCAGGCCGTAGACGGCCAGGGCCATGAAGGCGCCGAAGCCGATGCCGAGCAGGATGCCGGTCACCGGCCGTTCACCTCCCCGCCCGTTCCGGCCGCGGTGGCGGCTTTGAGGACTCGCGGTTCCTGCGGCAGTGCCGCGGTCTTCGCCAGCCACCACAGGCCCAGGCCGAACAGCGTCCCGATCACGGCGAGCACCAGCTGCCCCACGGTCGTTCCGTACGGCTGCAGGTAGGGCCGGTTGAAGACGACCAGGCCGCCCGCCATGCCGAGGGTGGTGACGGTGATGACGCGTACCGAGGTACGTACCCGGGTCCGGCCGGCTTCGGTCCGCAGCCGCATGGTCACCTGTTCCCGTGTCGCGAGTGCCAACGTACCGAGCAGCGGCGCGAGTTGGCGTGCCTGGCGTTCGGCGGCCATGGCCAGGGCCGCGACGACCATGTCGGCGACCGGGTCATCGATGTCGTCGGCGAAGGCGCGCAGCGCGTCCCCGAGCGACTGCCCGTCGTTGATCCGCGCTGCCATCGCCTCGGCCGGTTCCTTCAGTGCGGGTGGGGCGACGGGCACGGTGGCGAGGATCGCCTGCTCCAGGCCGGCCGCGGCCGACAGGGTGTCGCGCAGCATCTCCGCCCAGGTGGCCAGGGCCTCCAGTACCTCGGTGCGGGCTCCTGCCTGCCTGTCCCCGCCCAGCAGCCGCGGCAGCGTCAACGCCCCGACCAGGGCGAGCAGTCCGCCGACCGGCCAGCCGGTGAGCAGGGCGACGGCGAGTGCGCCCGCGCCGGCGAACAGCAGCCGGCGCCCGCTCAGCGAGGCCGGAAGCCGCCCGCGCCATGATGCGGTGCTCCGCGCGGCCGGTGCGCGCAGTCCGTAGGCGAACAGGCCCATGGAGCAGGCGAATCCGATGCCCAGAGCCAGGCCCCACAGCATTCGTGTCGTCATCATCCGGCGCTCCTCCACCTCTCACTGCGCAGCAGCGCGACATCGAGTCCCGCGTTGACCAGGCCGTCCAGGGTTTCGGTACGCAGCGGCGCGCCGGCCACGGCGCGGCCGTCGGGGCCCGGCCGGTAGATCTCGTTGGAGATGACCTGGCCGCCATCTGCTCCGACGACCTCGCGCACCGAGTCGATCGTGCGACGGCCGGCGCGGTCCCAGCCCAGGTGCACCACGAAGTGCAGCGCGGAGGCGATCAGCAGGTTGGTGGCCTCCAGCGACAGCCGCTCGGGCGACTGCGCCGCGTACGCGGCGAGCTTGGTGAACACCCCCGCCGAGGTGGAGGCGTGGATGGTGGACAGAGATCCGTCGTTGCCCTGCGACATCGCGTTGCACATCGGGACCATCTCGGAGCCACGGACCTCGCCGACGATGACCCGGTCCGGCGACATGCGCAGCCCACAGCGCACCAAGTCCGCCTGGTCGATGGCGCCTTGACCTTCCAGGTTCGCCTCTCGGGCCTGCAGCGCCATCACATTCGGGTGAGCCTCCAGGTTCTCGTGCAGGCCGAGCTCGAAGGTGTCCTCGATGGTGACCAGACGCTCCCCCGGCGGGATCGCGGAGATCAACGCCCGGGCGACGGTGGTCTTGCCGACGTTCGTGCCACCGCCGATCATGATGTTCTTCCGGTCCCGCACGGCGGCCGTCAGGAAGTCGGCCATCGCCTCGTCACACACCTCAAGGCGGGCGACCAGATCCTTCATGGTGACCTGCTTGTAGCGGTGCTTGCGGATCGTCAGCCCCACCCGGTGCGAGACACCCATCACCGCGAACATGCGGGAGCCGTCCGGCAGCGCCACGTTCAGCGCCGGGGAGCCCCGGTCGAAACGGCGCTCCTCCAGCCCCGCCCGGGCCGCGATCTGGCGCACCAGGTCGACGAGTTCCGCATCGGAGGCGGCCACCGCGCCCCGCCGCTCCTCACGGCCATCCGCGTAGCGGACGAAGACCTGGTCCGCGCCGTTGATCTGAATGTTCTCCACCTGCTCGTCGGCCAGCAGCTCCTCCAGCGGACCCAGCCCGAACAGCGCCTCCATCACCGCGCGTTCGATCCGCTCGCGCGCACCGTCATCCAGTACGGTGCGCCCCGAGGTGAGGCGGGTCTGGTTGTAGGCGGTCAGCTCGTCGCCCAGGAGCCGCCGGGCCAGCGAGCGCCGTTCGGCGGTGTTCTGCACGGGCAGCCCGGACTCCGTGCGCGTATGCGCGAACCCGGCCAGGGAGCGACCCACCGACTCCCGCATCGCCTCGACGGCGACCTGCTCATCCACCACGCTCAACGCCTCCTGCCGCCTCACCGCTCCTCCCTCACAGCCGACGCAGTGCTGGGCCAGGCACGGCCGGCGAGCTGCGCCAGCTCACCCCCGACCTTCCCCGCCACGCCCTCGTCCGCGCCCACCAGGCGCGCCGCCAGTGCGCGCGCCCCGGCGGTCAGCGGCGAGCGCCGCCACCGTCTGCGCCCCACCCGCCCCCGTCCGTCCAGGGCAGCTGCCACCCGCGCGTCCCAGCCCAGCAGATGCACCCGCTCACGACGCACCTTCAACGCCTCGGCGATCTCCACCTGGGGGTACGAACAGGGGCCCATCACGACCAGCTCCGCAGGGACTTCGGCCAGCCACTCCCCGCGCACCGCGACATGCACCAGCGGTTCGGCCCGCCCCCGGCACACGATCACCAGCCGGTCCGCGGCCCGCGCCAGGTGACGCGAGGGCCCCTCCGTCAGCCGCCCCAGATCGAGCAGCACCACGCCTTCGTCCGTCTCACCGCCCCGCAGCGCATGCAGGCACGAGGCGATCTCCGCGACACACGACGCGGCCTGCTCCGCACCCGACGGCGCCACCACCACCCGCAGCCCGCCGGGCGCCTGAAGCACGCAGGCCTCCAACTCCTTGCCGACCGAGTCCCGCCGCGCCCCGGCCGCGAGCATCAACAAGCCCTCATTCTCAGGAAGTCCGAACCGTGTCGCGAGATCACCACCCGACACGTCGGCCTCGACCACCACCGGCTGCGCCCCTCCCTGCGCTGTCGGCCACGCGGCGGCCAGCGACAGTGTCAATGCCGTCACCCCCGGCGCCCCGCTCAGTGACCCCACCGCGACGAGTCTGCGCATCACGGCACCTCCGTCACGGCAGGACCGAGCACCGCGATCCGCGGATCGGTGATCCGCGCCGCGTCCCGCACCGCCGCCGAATCCACCAGCACCGTGACCGCCCCCTTGTCCGAGGCCGCCTGCGGGCGACTGACCGCGTTCACCACCCCCACCAGCGGGTCCGCCGCCTGCTTCTCCTCCTCTTCCGCGACGCGGCCACCAGGCGGCACTCCCGGTACCAGCGCGACCCGCTGCCCGGCACTCAACCCGTCGGGAAGCATCTCCGCCTCCACCGCCACCACGATCTGCGCCTTGCCACTCGGCGGAAACGCCGCCGCACGCCCCGCCTGCCCCGGCCCCAGCAACGTCCCGGCCGCCAGCGGAAGCACCGCCCGCCGCCCCACCACCGCGCCCCGCTGTCCTGCCGGAACCACCTGCGAGGCGTCATCGAACCCCAGCCGGACCACCCCCAGATCGTCCGCCCGAATCACCTCACCCGCCGCCACCGGCCGCACCACAGACAACACCGCAGCCCGCTCGCCCGACGTGGAGAGAATCCACGCAAACACCGCCCCGCACGCCAGCATCCCGGCCACCGCGACCGCCACCAGCCCCGGCCTCACCCGCGAACGCACCCGAACCGGATCCCCACCCGGCGGCGCCGCCCGCCCACCGCGCGACTGCGACCGAAGCCGAGCCCACACATCTCCGGCCCCGTTCACCGACCCGGAAGAAGACAAGGAAGTACCCACAACGCACCCCACATGATCAAGAATTGACTGGCTCTCAGGCCCTCAGAACGGGCCCTGCTTCTCGCCGCCCGGGCCACGCCCGGCGCACGAACCGGCGGCTGTCGCCGCGTCCCGCCCCGCTCAGGCCCCGTCCGTGACCAGCGCCTGGGCCTCGGCTACCCGCAACGGCACCTCAGCCTGCGTCTGCAGCCCGGGCACCGCACCCTGCTGACCGCCGCCGTGCCAGTGCACGTCCCACACGATCGTGGCCGTCAGCGTGTAGGCGTCGTCCGGCTGGCCCGCCGACGACCTTCGATAGGTGTGACCACAGTCCGGCGACGACGCATCGGCCGCGAACTTCTTCGCGTACGGCGTCCCCGGCCCCTCGCACACCACGGACGCCCCGTCCCCCGTCTCCCATATCGTCTCGACAGGTGTCGCGGTCGCCGTCACCGAAACCCCCGGCACCTTCACCGTCTTCGAGACCGGCTCCCACACACCCTTGTCGATCCACAACCACGTCGGCACCCGCACCAGCTGCGCCCGCTTCTCATCCGGACTCGTCCGGATCACCGGCTCCGGCATCACCAACTCGCCGACCGCCTGCCGCGCAACCACCTCCACGGGAATCTTCTCCCCGCCGCCCTTCTCTCCGCCACCCTTGCCCGCCAGCTCGGCGTCCGCGTCCTCGGCCCCGAACAGCGGCAACACGCACAGCCCTCCTTCCACCAAGTACTCACAACCCGTGGAATCGACCGTCGGCGGCCCATCGGGCGCCATCGCACTTCCACCGCCACCAGGCGAATTCCCACCCGTGCCCGCGTTGCCGCCGTCTCCCGCATGCCGAGCCGCGCCACTACCGCGACTGCTGCCCCGTTGGTTGCGCGATGGAGGAGCGCCCCGCCTTCCCTCCGTCTTCGCGGCCATGTCGCACCGCGGCGACGCGCACTCCATCCCTACCGTCGGTGCGAGGAAGTCTGTGCTGCCATCTCCACCCGCCCAAGAGACCCCTGCACAGCCGACGACGATGAGTACGCCCACCACACAGACCCGTAGAGTTCGCGTCGATTTTGATGCCGCGTTCCAGATCAACACGTGCCCACGCCCCGCCACGTAAGTTCCGAGACTTTCCAGCCGCGCTTGGTCATCTTCACAGTGGCCTCGGTGAAGTGGTGCCCTCCCGGCTCTGCACCCTCGGAACTCTTGCCCTTGCGTTGCGTGGCCCAGGACGTGCTGTCCACACAGTCATTGATTTCGACGACTCCATCGCGGCTGTCGACAACCTTGGGAGCGACCTCGGCCCCACCAGTCGCAACTTTCCCTGCCTTGCGAGTCTCTCGCTGTGTCAGTCGCAGCAACCCGAGCGCTCCACCCTGCGCGTGATCATTCAGCCGTGGGTGATGCTCGTCCGCAGTCCTCGACGCCGCCGCCGCGTCCTTCCACATCGCTTCGTACGCACGTAGCGCTCCCCGTTCCTCGGCGTTCGCTCCACCGTCGGTGGCGGTGGCCGGTACCGATACCGAAGGCTTCGCCGTCCCACCCTTCGGGCCCTTCGGCGCGTGATCGACACCGCCCCCGCACCCGCTCACCAACAGCGTTATGGCGGCCGCGCTCGCCCCAAGTAGCCCAGCCCGCAGTGCATTCCCCATGCCGAGGCCCCCCGATCTCACCAGCACGAAGTCACCCATTGCTATGGACGGTTACTCTTCGCTTTCTCTGGCGTGACCCGCTTCATCCCCCCGGCGATCGGCCGCAAACCCGGATCCGGCGGCGCCGGTTCCGGGTTGCCGCGTAAGTCCAGGTCAACACGCCTATCAGTGGAGTCCGTTCACCCCAACGGGTGACGCAAGCGCCAGGGCGCACTGCACTTCCTCAGCGCCCCGTCTTCATCGGGCCTCGACCGTGTCACTCCGCCAACTCCATACCTGGGGGCGAGGTTGCGGAGGGGCAACAAACGGAACCCGCCCCGCAGCCGAAAGCCCACTGCAGTCGCCCCTCGGAGTCCCGCTGGACGAACACAGCCGTATGCAGCATCCCCGCTCACTGCGACTGTCTCCTACGGACACCGCGACCAAATGCGCGGCACTGGACAGGGAAAGGCCGCCCACGCCACCTTCACCGCTCCCCGCGCGGTGAAGCCCCAGGCCCCACGGGTCAGTTCATCGACGATGTGTAGCCCCCGCCCGCGTTCGCCGAGCACCGCCAGCAGCGCATCGATGCCGCCGCCCCGCGCGTCGGGAACGGGCCCGAAGGGCGCGGCAGCAGGGAAGACAGGCAACTGGGGCATGTGCAGGTCCGTGTCCTCGACCTCACAGACGTACTCGCCGCTCGTACGGCGCAGCCGGAGGGCGTAGGGCCCCGGCGCGTGTTCGGTGGCATTGGCGACGAGTTCGGAGACGGCGAGCACGACATCGTCAACCTGCTCCTCGCCGAACTTCAGCGGCAACAGAACTTGTCGAAGGGCAGTCCGGGCCAGGGCAGTGACGTTGGGAGTGTGGTCGGTCCACTGGCATACGGTCACCGGTCGGCGTCCCACGCGGCGCGGCAGCGGTGGCTTGCCGTTCATCGACGGCCTCCCCGCGCGGCGTGCCGGGCGCCACCCCGGCGATGGCGTCCGTTGCCCGCTGTGAAGCACAGCCGCACATCGGCCAGGGCATACGGTCCGGCCTTGGCGAACGCGGTGCAGAGCATGAGTGTGGTGAGTACAAGTGGCGCCATGAGCAGGCCCCTCTGACTGATCGCGAATGGAACGCGACCACCACACCGTCGGGCCGAACAAGAGCGGAACCGCCCTCGTACAAGAGCTTTGAGTACATGGGCTGTTGGGCCACGACCGGCGGCTATCCGGTCCCTTCCGCGTTGCCGTTCACCAGCCACCCCGTGGCTCACTCTGGGCGGCGCCGACCCATCTCCGAACCCGCGTCACAGCCGATGAGACTGCGCCACGGTACGACTGCGGCAGTGCACGCCAGCCAGCCTCCGAACCCGGACGAGCACCCACGCCCTCCGAGCAGCGGACAAGGGGCGCCGACTCGCGCGCACCCCCGAACTCCGGTTGGCCTACTGGAACGGTGCGCGCGTACGGGCGCGGGCGGAGGCGGCCACGCTCGCCAACAGCGCGTTCGTCTAGAACGCGGGCACCCTCAACCGGAGCCGTGAGGCCGAAGTCGGCTGGGTCGAGGTCTTCGACGGGCTGGACTGCGGATGGACCGCCCACACCGACCCCGACAAGGCGACAGGAACGCTGGGACGGTGGAGGGGCCGGCGTCGTGTCCGATCTCGCATCCGCGATGCCGTCGCGGGTTTGGGCCAAGATCGGACGTAGGGCTCGACGTAAGCAGAGGCTCGTCAGTGCGCCAGTGACTGCTCGACTTCCATGATTCCGCGCCAGTCCCGCACGGCATGCAGCACGGACTCCAGGTCGTCTTCGAGCCTACGGGCAGCGTGAGGTGTTTTGACGTAGTAGTGAGCCTGGTCGATGACGATCTCAAGCCGGCCTGGGCGCGGAGAACCGTCCTCGTTGGTCTCGGCGCAGAGGGTGACCGTGAAGCCGTCCCACGACGGAGTGCCGCGGGCATCGTCCGGGTCGGGCAGCACATCGGCGGTCTTCGCCATGTGGAGGATGTCGTCGATCTCCTCGCCGGTACGCCTCTCCTCGTCATTGTGGGACGCGCACCAGTTGGGACAGCTGAAAGGGACCTTTTCTTCATGGGCACTGTGCATCATGAGTGCAGTATCTGACTCTGATTCGCTGCTGCCGCTGATGCTGCCTGCGGGGTGCCGTCCGCCTCCCACCGTCGGCGTAATCCGGTGGCCCGCCCCAAAGCAGCGCGAGACCGTAACGGGCCGGGAGATCCACGGTCCGCGCCATAGAAGACATCTGATGACGAACTCAAGGTCCCCATCGGATTTGGGTGTGGCTCCTGGCTCTTCCAAGATTTTCGTAGGCGTTGATCGACTGCCCGGTTTCCGCTCGGCCGGCTGGATCGGCACGGCACGCTGATGACGTGTGATGTCAATGTGACGGACCTGCTGCCGCAGCTGTCGGCGGGAGCAGCGCAGGGAGAGAGCCATCCGTGGCCTTGAGCAGGCAGACTGACGGGATGGAAATCGTGGGGACGTGGTCGGGCACCGTGTGCGTAGAGAATTCTCTGTTCGGGGCGCAGGAGGACGCCACCGTCGGCGAGGAGCCCTGGACGGAACTTGACCTGGACTCAGGCCCTCTGGTTGCCGGTCGCGGCGCTTTGCTCATCGTCAGCCCCTCGATTGATCACGACGCTGACGTCACGGTTCAGGTACTGAGCGGCGCGCCCGACGCTCGTGAGCAGGCAGGGTGGGCGACGGCCGGTAGGGCCGTCTACCACAGCACCGGTACTGATCTGGCTGTCTGTTCTCTCACACAGGGCTTCGAGTCGACCGGACTCGAGCTCCAGGAGCGCACGTACTCGGTTCGGCTGTTGCGGCGCCAAGTCCAGATGGAAGAGCAGAACGACGCATTCCTCATCCAACTGTGGTGAGCCGGCGGGTGGGTGGCGCGATCTGCGATCGCGCCACCCACCGTGCGCTCTCAGGTGATGCGAACCTGGAACGCGTCGGTGTGCAGGACTCTCTGCGCCTTGTAGAACGCTGCCAGGGCTGCTCCGGCCTTGGAGTTGTCAGTACCCGGCACGTACTTCAAGGAGTAGTTGCCGTTTCCCGCACCGCTTCCTTCCCAGGTTGCGGCGAAGGGGAATTCGTCGCACTGTTCGTCCGCGTTGGGCGGTGGCAGCTTCTTGCATTCACGGGCCGTGGTGTTGCGGTTGTTCTTGTACTGGCCGTCCGCCGTGGCGTCCCACTTCGAGTACAGCCGGTGAAGGTAGCTGGTAGATCCGCACTTACCGGGGATCGTCTTGCCTGTCTTGGCCGGGAGTGTCGACCCCGGGGAGGCGAAGGCGAGGTTGATGTGGTCGGCCACGCCCTTGACGGGGCTCCCGGTCGCAGAGCTGTATTCCAGGCAGGGGACGGTATAGATCGGGAACGTGGCTCCGCCCGGGGCGCCTTGGAAGTAGTCGGCGGAGTCATAGCGGACGTTCAGCGTGGCGCCGCCACTTGCGGAATCGCCCGGGGAGCTCCAGTTGGCGGTGTATCCACAGTAGGTGATGTCGTCTCGCGTCTGCCCGCTACCGGTCGCAGATGTCACTGCCCACTGGGCTGCAGGCGTCGTGGACAGCTCCCACTGCGCCAGGGTCCTGGTCGTGGCCGGCGTGGTCACGCTGCATCCGGGTGCGCCTCCGGGAGAGTTCACACCCGAGGTGACGGGAAGCTCTGGTTCGATGTCGCCGGTGACCACGAAGTCGGCCAAGTCGCTGTACACCATGGCCGACCGTGCCTTCGCGTCGCCTACGACGAGCAGGACCTGTCGAAACTTGACGTTCCCAACCGGAACGGGCACCCCATCGATGATCTTGTACTTCGAGATCTGGAAGGCGTAGCCGATGCACCCCCGGAACCGGTCCAGACCCACACCATTGGCCAAGTGAGCGTCTGCGCGGCACTCGGCGAAGTCGGCCGCGGTCGGCCCCTCCAGATTCGCGGCGTTCGGCGCGGCGACAGACCTCCGGGACTCCCCGGTCTCGGGCTCCGGCACCGAGGCGTAGGGAACTGCCGTCATCTCGTACTTCACCGGGTCAGGCGCGGCCGCAGCCACTGGCGCGGCAGAGAGCCCGGCGACAGGAACCAGCAATGCCAGTAAGACGGTTGCTATGCGTCTCAAGAGTCCTCCCCCTTCTACACGCCGGCGCCCCGGACCCCCGCGACTCGAACCGGCGTGCGAGTCCAGGTGATCCTATTGGCCTCTACACGCACCACGCCCGTGCTTTAGGGAAGACAGGAGGACATCCGCTATATGGAAAAGGGGATGGGTGTGGCTCTCGGCTCATACAAGATTTTCGTAGCCGTTGATCGCCCAGGGGTCGTCCGGAGTGGTGCGGTGCGGGGTGCGTCGTGAGTGGGCGACGAGGATCACGCGCTTGCGGAGCAACGGGATGCCCGCGCGTCCTGCCATCTGACGCTTGATCATTTTCAGGTCCGTGATTCTGCCCTCCGCGACGCCCGAGTTGTAGGGAAGAGTCACGGCGGCGTGCACCGCGTCGAAGTCGTCCTGCAGACTGACGGTGAAGCGGACGAGCGGGGCGAGGCCGCTCTGGCGGGCGCTGGTAATCCAGCGGTCCATGAGCGCGGCGCGCTTCTTGTCGAAGACCTCACGGAAGGCACCGATGAGGCCGTGGAGGACGCGCAGTTCGGGGCAGCGTTCCAGCAGGTGCTTGACGAAGACCTGCTGGTCCTCGCCCAGGCGCTCGGGGCGTGTGGTCAGCAGCCGGGTCACCTCGAACGCGCTGCGGGCGGGGGCGGGTGGAGGCAGGCCTGCGTCCAAGGCCTCGCGGTGGGACGTGAGGTAGAGGCGGACGGTTCCTTCGCTGCCGTGGAAGCCACGTGCGGTGATCTCGCGGGCGAGAGCCGCGATGTTGTGTTCTCCCTCGGCCCACCTGCGGTGCAGGTGCCCCTGGTAGGGGCCGATAATGCCGACACGGCGAGGCCAGACAGGGACGACCTCCTGCCAGGTGGCGGCGCGGGCATGGCGTCGTACGACGTTGCGGTCCAAGTCCATGTGCCGAGCGATCGCGCGTAGCGCCATCCCTTCGGTGAGCAGGGCGTGGACGGTGGTGTGATTTCGGCGGGTGCGCTTGGCCATGAGGCCGCCGGGGGTCCGCGGTGCGGTGGTCTCGTCGTCGGGTTCGGGCAGGCAGTCACGGTGGATGGTGACCACCTCGTAGATCTTGCGCCCGAGGTTCTGCCACAGGTGGAATCGGTCGCTGGCCTGGACAGCCTGCGGTGCACCGGCCGTCATCGCGGTGCGGTAGGAGGCCGAGCCGTCGCGGCAGGCCACCTCGATGCCTGGCTGGGCGCGCAGCCAGTCGGCGGTGGGTTCGGCATCGCTGGTGTTGAAGGCGTCGACGGGTAGACGGGATTCCGCGTCGATCACGAGGGTGGCGTAGCGGCGACCGCGCCGTAGCGCGAAGTCGTCCACGGCGACCACCCGCAACGTCGAAGTCGGCGGGTCAGGGCACTTCATCAGACGGGCGAGCAGGGACGCCCAGCTCAGGGCGTGGTGCAGGTGGAGCAGCAGCCGCGAGCCGGCCTTGCCCGCCAGCGCTGTCGCCACGGCCGCGACGATCAACTGAAGTCCCGGAGTACGGCGTTGATAGCGCAGGGTCAGCCCTTCGATCTGCTCCGCGAAGGTGGTCTTCGGCAGGCCGCGTTCTCGCAGTACAGACGCCGGACCGAAAGATCGATCCGCACCGGGCGGCCACCGACGGCCTCATCCTCGACGTGCCGCACGTACCGGCTGTGTTCCCAGCCGGAGGACTGGCCGCAGCCCGTGCACGCGGCCGGTTCCGCCCGGGACCGTGCGCAGATCACCACTGTGTCCCCGCACTCCAGGACCGAACCAATATCCACAGCAGCCAGCTGCGGCAACATCTTCAACACGTCATCGCACACAGGCAGCATCCCGCCGCATCAGCGACGTGTCACGGCCCAACAAGTCGATCAACGCTCACGAAAATCTTGTATGAGCCAGGAGCCGCACCCATCGGATTTGGAGGTGCCTGCACGGCCTGCGGCATCGGTCTGGGCTGGAAGGCCGGTGTGCTACACGATCGGGAAGGGGCGACGTACTGCCAGGCCTTGGACGGGCCCCACAGGCCGAACGTGCCACCGAGGCACTTCATCGTCGTGCGAGAGCTGTCCGCGCGCCCCGAGTGACCGGGTGCGCTCTACCCGCTGGCCCGTGTCGTGCCTAGGCTTGGCGCATGATGAACTATCTTCAGGTCGCCACCGCAACGGCTACCCAGGATGAGGCAGTTGTCCTCGTCAAGGCCGTCGTCAGCAGTCGGCTTGCCGCGGGCGCGCAGGTTATCGGCCCGGTCGTCTCCGCGTTCTGGCACAACGGGGAGTTCGGCACCGGCGAGGAGTACCGAGTCCTCTTCAAGACGCGCGCTGATCGGTACTCCGAACTGGAGGAGTTCGTGCTTGCGCATCACCCGTGGGAGCGGCCCGAGTTGAACGCGGTTGTCTTCGCCGAATCGTCGGAGGACTTTCGGGGCTGGGTCGACAAGAACCTCGGTTAGGCCCGTACCCGCTCCAGTAGGTCATCGACTTCCGGTGAGCCTCGGTGCTGCGCCAACGCCGACAGCGTGGGTGCGAGCCGCTGCCGGGGGCGTACCGATGCGACACCGGCGGACAAGTCGAGCACGCGGCTTGCGGTCACGGCGGCGGCCTCGACCTCGCTCGCGGACAGGTAGGACTCGGCAAGCCACGACGTGTAGAGGGCTTTGTCTCGGGCGTGGGTGTCGTTGAAGCGCGCCAAGACGGCTTCGAGGACAGGGACCGAACGCAGCGGGCGGCGGAGTTCCGTCCAGCATCGGCCCTTCATGATCTCTACCTCATCAGTGTCGACCCAGGCAGCCCAGTCGGGGACTGGGCTCCCGTCCGGTTCCCGCAGGGCGGCTTCGGCGGTGTGCAGGGCCGCCTCTGTCTCGCGTGGGTTCCCTGCGACTGCGTGTGCCCACGCCAGGCGCTCGTGGAGCAGGGCGCGGACTCCGGCCGGTGAGCCCGGCCCCGCTGTCCGGCACGACTCGATCGCTGTGGCGACTGCCTTGGCCCGGTCGGTCGACGAGTGCTGGTAGGCGAGGAAGGCGAGCGCGTTACCTTCGAGTGCGACGTCGCCGGCGGCCTGTGCCGCGCTATGGCTGGCCTCGTAGAGTCCCTGCGCCTCCGGGTGGCGTCCGGCGTCGAAGGCAGCCCAGCCAGCCTGCTGTGCCTGTTCGGCGAGTACGGAGCGTAGAGCCCGCCCGGTGGCTTCGCTGTAGCTGGAATCGCGCAGGAGCCCCCGGGTCGCGTGGAACTCGCCTAGGTAGAGCTTGAAGGTGTCGCCTCCACCGAGCACGTCGTCGAGTCGGCGCAGCCGGGCCGTCCGACGCCGTAGTTGCTCGACATCGCTCGCCCCGAGCCGTCCCCCGGTTTCCAGCGGAGTCAGGGCGATGAGGCTCGCTGCCGCTATCGACCCGGATGCCTTTTTTACAAACTCCCTGCGTCGCAATGCCGTTGCTCCATCTCGGGCTGTGTTCTTCGCCTCCCACGACCGGTCGGCGAGTCCCAGCAGATGCCCTGGAATGCGCAGAGCATCCGCGATGGCGGCAATCTTGTCGAAGGTGGTGACGCTGCCGATTCCCCTTGCGAGGGACCCCACGCGTTCCGGCTTGATGTCGCACTCGGCCGCCAACTTGGAGTAGCTGATCCCGGCGTGGGCCTTGGCCAGGCGGAACACCTCGCCGAAGTTGTGTGCCTTGATCGCTGCCCGCAGCTCCGGGAGCTGCAAGGTCTCTTCGGGTAAGGCCGTTGCTGGTTGGTACTCGCTCATGAGGTGCCCCGTCGCGCCTGCTGGTGAGTCTCAGTCTTTCGAGGAAGTGATCGAGAAGCCTACCCATGATGGGGGTACCTCCCAGCGGGAAGCCAGAAGCCGCTCCTGTCGGCATGGTGTTGTGAACCGGCCAGACGATCTAGTGGATTCGCTGTGGACGCTGGGGACTTCCTCGTCGACAGTGGCCGGGCCACACCCGATGAGGGAGACACCGTGATCGTGTCTACTGGTGAACCAGTCGCCACGGCCCCCGTGGTGGCCGAGTGGTCCATGGACTACACGATGGTGGACCAGGTGGTGCCGCTGGTGCGGCTCCACGCCCGGCGCCAGCTGGTGATGTGGCGGTGGTCCGGGGATCAGCAGGACGCAACGCTCATAGCATCTGAACTCGCCACCAACGCCATCAGCCACGGCCGCATGGCCGGCCACATGATGAACGTCCGTCTCGCTGTCCTGGAGGACTGCGCGCTCCTCATCGAAGTGTCGGATCCCGTCCCGGGCCTCTCCCGCTTCCGCGAACGCGGGGGCGCCGACGACGAGAGCGAATGCGGAAGAGGGCTCGACGTCATCCACGCCCTGGGCGGCGCGCTGTCCTGGTTCCTGCGCGATGGGGGCGGCAAAACGGTCCGCGTCCATGTGCCCGTATAGGGATCTCGGCGCGCGGTGCTCGCGCGGGTGTTCCCGTTCGACCCATGTTTGGGGAGGCACCAGCATGCCTGCACAGACCAGCACGGCACCCAAGGCCGCATCGGCAGAACTGCCGTGGCCGACCTCGGTCGAGCGGACCGTCAGCCCTGCCCCTGAAGAGGTGCGCGCCATACGTCTCGAGAGCACGCAGTGGCTTACGGGCTCGTGCCGCATGCCGAGGCACCGCGTCGAGCTTCTTGCGGTGATCGTGTCGGAGCTGATGACCAATGCGCTCCTGCACAGCAGGGCCGACAGACCGGTCACGTACCGCAGCTGCAGCCCTGAGCCCGGGGTCGTCCGCATCGAGGTGGACGACGCCACGCCGGCGACCGTCCCGTCTCCCCAAGCCGCCCGCGAATACGCCGAGTCGGGCCGGGGCTTGTTTCTCGTCGACGCGTTGATCGGTGAGTTGGACGGCACGTGGGGATTCAGTCCGGACGGTTCCGTGGCCTGGTGTCTCGTCTCCGTCGAGGACATCCCTGCCTTCGGGACGAGTCAGCACATGTGATCGCTCCCCGTCGGTTCCTCCCCTGTTGTCGCGTCTATCGAGAATCAGCCTGCTCACCTGCGCCCGCCCCATATACGAGGGCGTGGCCCAGCCCTGCCCGCATCCAACTCGTTGACGACCAAGCCCGATTCACCATTCCCCCGGAGGTCTCGTCCATGTCCATTCCCTTGCGTCTCTCCTCGCCCGGGCATCCCGTCGGTGAGGCCGACTTCACCGCGCTGCGCAACTTCGCCGCGCTCCGAGGTCAACTGCGGGTCTCCTTCACGCCGCACTGCAATGCCCTGTGCTGGTTCTGCCACAACGAAGGGGATGTCCCGCCCCCCGAGGCTCACCGCGATCGCAGCAACAAGCCGCGCGAGCGGAAGTTCGACGCGTCCTCGTACGTGAAGACCATCACCGGTCTCATGGACGCCGGCCTCAAGCGCGTCTACTTCACCGGTGGCGAGCCCCTCCTCTCCCGCTGGGCACGCCCCGTCCTGGAACAGCTCCCCCGGTCCGCACCGGACTCCTCATACACGCTGATCACCAACGGTCTGCTGGTACGCCGCAACCAGGCATGGCTGGCAGGCGCACCACTCGACAAGGTGAAGGTGTCGCTGCACTACTTCTCCGACGAGTCGCTGATGGAGATCGCGCGGGTTCCGCACGGCATCGGCGCAATCCTCGACGGCATCGAGGCGGCCCGCGAGGTCATGCCCCGCGTCGAGCTGAACACCCTGCTGCAACGCCAGAACCAGCACGAAATCGCAGCGATCCTCGACTATGCGCTGGAACGGCGGATGCCGGTGCAGCTCATTGAACTCGTCGATACCGGCTTCAACAGCCAGCACGCCGACGCCGCCGTCTCCGCGGACGACGCGATCCGCTACCTGCGCACCCTCACCAGCGACGAGCACACGGAAATCGCCGGCGTCGGGCAAGGACGGCGTGTCTTCCGCGTCGACGGGATCGAGATCGACGTCATCCACCGCGATCTCGGCCGGCATCACGTCGGCCAGTGCGGCACCTGCCCTGTGCGCTCGCAGTGCATCGAGGGGTTCTGGGCTCTGCGCGTCGACCACGGTGGCGGCCTCCAGCCCTGCCTGCTCCGCGACGACCTGCGCATGGATCTACGCGAGCACCTCGACGATCCGCATGCTCTGGCAACCGCCGTCGCCCAACACGTCACCGCCTTCACGGAAGGAACGCTGTGAGCCTGCCTCTCGCGTATACGCCACGCACCTACGGCGACACCGAGCATCCGTTCATCGCGCTGGAAGGCCCCTCAGGCATGGGGAAGTCCACGCTGGAAAAGCTCCTCACCCACCGGCTCCAGGCCATGAGCCTGCACACTCTCCCCCGGCCCCACAACGACTGGTCAAAGGCCGCCAACAGCCACCTCGCACCGCTGCCCCAGCTGTGCTTCTACCTCTCCGGCCTGCTGCACTCCTCCGACTGCGTGCGCACCTCCCGCAGCGCCACCCCGGTCATTGCCGACCGCTACCAGTCCTCGGTCCTCGCCTGCCATGCAGCCGTCCACGGCATCGCCGTCGAGCAGGTCCGCCAACTCGCCGCCCCGTTCCTGCCCTACATCGTTCAGCCCACCCACACCTTCTACCTGCGCTGCCGCACAGAGACCCTGCAGGCCCGCATGCGCACCAAAAGCGACCTCAAACAAGACGACACCGACCTGCTCAACGTGCCCGGCCGCCTCGACCAGGTCCTCTTCAACTTCGAAGCTGTCGCCTCCCAGGACCCGAGCGCCATCTGGATCGACACCGACGGCAAGACGCCCGACCAAGTCACCCACGAGATCATGCACACCCTGGAGCGCACCCGTGCTTAACCCGATCGACGCCGAAGCCGTCATCCGCGACGGCGGTGCCACGGGCCACCACCCCAGCCAGATCCATGCCGGCGTCGCCTGGTGGCTCGGCGCCTGCCTCGTAGTCACCCAGAAGGCCTCCCACGTCGTCGTCGCCCACGACGGAGAGGCGATCAGTACCCAGTACGCGACGCGCTTCGCCCGCGGCGCCATCAACGCACTGCACTACAAGTGCCTCGTCACCGCCCTGCAGGAACCAACCGAGCCCGACGAACTCGGCCTGGTGACAGCTGACTTGGGTTCCGTTCCGAGCGCACACATCAGCACGACCCCCTCCGCCGAGGTCACCGTCGCGCTGTTCGACGCCGACGGCAAGCCACTCACCGAGGAATCCGGACTCGCCGCCATCCGAGACCTCATCGCACAGGACCGCGTCCCGATCCCCGTCAACGACGCCGCCCGCGGAACGATCGAGTATCGGGGAAAGGCCTGATCTGCGTGCACATCAACGCCGCCGAAATCATCGGCACCGGCACGCCGATCCTCTTCGTCACCCTCGACTCACTGCGCTACGACGTCGCTACCACGGCACTCACGCAGGGCCGGACGCCGCACCTGGCCCGCCTCCTGCCGAACGGGACCTGGGAACGGCGCTGGACACCCGGCACCTTCACCCTCCCCGCGCACATCGCCTTCTTCTCCGGATTCCTGCCCAAGCTGCCCTCCCCACAGCAGCCACCCCGGCTGTGGGAATGCCGACCGCCCGCCTTCAAAGAAGTCGACAAGCAAACCTTCGTCTTCGACGCCCCCAACCTCCTGTGCGGCCTCAACGCCCACGGATACCGCACCGTATGCGTCGGCGGCGTCACCTACTTCTCACGCGAGACCCCGCTCGGCAACGTGCTGCCCGACCTGTTCGACGAAGACCACTGGCGCCCCGAGTTCGGCTCGCCCGAGCCCGACTCCACCCGCCACCAAGTCGACACGGCCCTCGACCTCGCCGCCCAATACGCCGAGCACCCGCTCTACTTGTTCGTGAACATCTCGGCAACCCACGTCCCACACGGCCACTACCTCGACGAACAGGCCGACACAGCGGCCTCGCAACAGGCCGCCCTGGCCTACGCCGACGCACACCTCGGACGCCTCATCGACCGCCTCACCGCCACCCGCCCCTGGCTGATCATCCTGTGCGCCGACCACGGGGACGCATACGGCGAGGACGGCTTCCACGGCCGCGGCATCGCCCACCCCACCGTCACCACCGTGCCGTTCGCCGCCTGGCTCACAGCGTGACCGCTACGCTCACCGCCCATGAGCGATGCACCCGCCCGCGACGCATCCGTCGTCGCAGCCCTCGACAACACCGGCAAAGTCGCCATCCTCAGCGCCCCCTTCCCCGGCCACGGCGGCGACTTCCTGTTCCTCCCCGGAGGACGACGCGAAGACGGCGAAGACGCACTCACCTGCGCAAAGCGTGAACTCAAAGAAGAGGCCGGCGTCACCGCATCGTCCTGGACCGCCCTGGGCAACTACGCCATGACACTGGCCTCAACCGCCCGCATCCACCTCTTCCTCGCCCAGAACCTGCACCTCGGACCACAGCAACTCACCGACACCGAGCAGGACTTCAAACTCGACTGGTGGCCGCTCAACTCCGCCCTCGACGCAGCCGAACACGGACGCTTCCTGCTACCAGCCGGCCCCCTCACACTCCTCCTCACGGTGAGGCGCACCAGCTGAGGTGAGGAGTTTTCATCCTGCCGCGGCTGCGAGATGACGGCCTTGACGCTCACGGTGATGCGCTTGGTGCTGCAGCGCAGTTTGCGCAGGAGGCGCCAGCACTTGAGCGTGGCCATGGCTGCTCGCCGACGCATCGGATCTTGGCGTGGGTGGTGTTGTGGCGACGTTGCCGTCGCTTGAACGGGATTCGGACGTTGCAGGCCGCGCCTTGATACGCCTTATCGGCACAGCGCTTGAGGCGTAGCGGGTGTCCCGCTCAACGATCAGAACCACGATCGAGTCATCACGAACCGAGGAGGATCGGACCTGAGTCCTCTCAGCGCCTCTCCCCCAACCCGACTTCGCGATTGACAACTGTCCTCCTTTTCATGACGCACGTCACCGACCGTTCCAGACGGCCCCTTTCCGGCCGCGTCGTCGCCCTAGCGTCGGAAGCCGCCCGCGGCCCACGCGGAGGCGTTCGGAGCAGGTACGGAGGAGCAACGACATGGACGAACGAGAGCAGCCACGGTGACGGCGGTCGTGGTGGAAGGCCTGCGGAAGGCCTACGGAAGTAGCGATGTACTGCGCGGCATCGACTTCGCCGTGGCTGAGGGCGAGATCTTCGCACTGTTGGGTCCCAACGGCGCGGGCAAGACGACCACCCTGGAGATTCTGGAGGGTTTCCGCGGCCGGGACACGGGCCGGGTGGAGGTGCTCGGCGTGGACCCCCAGGCCCCCGAGGCCAGTGGTGAGTTGCGGGAGCGGGTCGGGGTGGTCCTGCAGGACAACCCCGTCGAACCGTATCTCTCCGTGCGCGAGACAATCGCGCGAGATGCCGGGTATTACCGGGCGCCCCGGGACGTCGACCAGGTCATCGAACTGGTCGGTCTGCAGGAGAGGCGGGGTGCCAGGGTCAAAGACCTGTCCGGCGGGCAGAAGCGGCGTCTGGACCTGGCACTCGGCGTGGTCGGAGACCCGCGGCTGCTGTTTCTCGACGAGCCCACCACGGGCTTCGACCCGAGTGCGCGGCGCAGCGCCTGGGAGCTGGTACGGGAACTGCGGGACTCCGGCACCACCATCGTGCTGACGACGCACTACATGGACGAGGTGCAGGCGCTCGCCGACTCCGTGGCCGTGATCGCGGACGGCCGGATCGTCGAGTCGGGCACGCCGGCCAAACTCGGCGGGAGGGACCGTGCGCTCGCCAGGATTCGTTTCGAACTGCCGGAAGCCACGGAACTTGCGGACCTGCCGGTGTCGAGGGGCCTGACGGTGAAGGACGGCCTGGTGCACATCGAAGTGCCAGAACCTACCGCCCTGTTGCACTCCTTGACCGGATGGGCACTGAGCCAAGGCACGACGCTCGAGCGACTGTCCGTCGAGCGGCCTTCGCTGGAGGACGTCTACCTCGACATCACCCGCTCCTTCGAGAACAGCGAAGCCGACAAGGTCGGTGGAGTCGGAGAGCCTCAGCAGTCCGGCGCGCGTCGGCGCCGACGGAACCGGAGCCGCACATGACCGTCTCGACGTCGGCTCCCGCGGCCGCCACCTCCCTTCCTGCGGGCCCAGCGGGCCGCGGGCGCGCACGCCTCGTGATGCATCAGATCCGTTACGAGCAGCTTTCCTTCTGGCGCAATCCGCAGGCCACGGTCTTCACGTTCTTGCTGCCGGTGCTCGTCGTCACCATCTTCGGCGCGGTGTTCGGCGGCACCGAGAAGTCCGACTTCTACTTCGGCCTGTCCGGGATGGAGTACTACACACCGACGATCGCAGCGGTCTCCGTACTAGGAGCCTGCTACGGCCAGTTGGCCATCGTGCTGTCGACCCGGCGGCAGACCGGGATGCTCAAGCGGCTGCGCACGACCCCGCTTCCGGCCTGGATCTACTTCGTCGGACTGCTGGCTCACTGTGTGCTGGTCAGCGTCATCGATATCGTGCTGGTCATCGGGGTGGGCAGGCTCTACGGTGTCCCGCTGCCCGCCCACTGGGCGGAGCTCGCCCTCATCCTGGTGCTGGGCGCCGCGAGCTTCTGCGCCCTCGGGGCCGGCGTCGCCTCACTGGTAAGGAGTGCCGAATCGGCGCCCGCCCTGGTGCAGTTCATCCAGTTCCCACTGGTGTTCATCTCGGGAAGCTACTTCCCCATCCACGCCGGCACGCTGAACACCGTCGCCGGGCTGCTACCGGTCAGGCCCTTCAACGAGGCCCTGCTGGCAGCGATGACCGGGGCGTCCGGCGGTTACGGCTGGAAGCAGCTTGCGGTGCTGGCGGCGTGGGGCGTGCTGGGCGCGGTCGTGGCCGTACGGCGGTTCCGCTGGGATCCGCGGCCAGAGTGAGCCGCGGACGCACGGACGGCGGGGCCGCCTCCGGGTGGCCCCGCCCTGTCGTTCGTGCCTGATCAGCGGACCTGTCAGCGCCCGGCGAGGGCCGGTGCCGGACGAAGGTCGGCCCGGTAGAGCCAGTCGAGGTGAGAGAGGTCCTGGTGGTGTGTCAACTCGGCGTCGCGGGCCGCCTGTTGAGGACCGTCCGGGAGGTGGAAGGAATCGGCCCGCAGGCGTGACTGCCGGTGCACCTCGGCGGTACGGGGCATCCGAACGGCTTCGTACGCGCGCAGGGCGCCCGGCACGTCGTCACCGTGCCGGGTGAGGACGTCCGCCAGGACGACGGCGTCCTCCAGGGCCTGACTCGCGCCCTGGGAGAGAAAGGGCAGCATGGGGTGCGCCGCGTCGCCGGACAGGGCGACCCGTCCGGTGACGTACCGGTGGGACAGGTCCCGGTCGAAGAGGTCCCAACGCGTCACCGAGTCCGCGGTGCTCAGCACCCGCCGGACATCCTCGTGCCACCCCTCGAACTCGGCCATGAGCCCTTCGGTGTCGGCGGGAGCCCTGCCTGGGCCTGTGCCTGAGTGCGGGTCGGCGCACACCGCGCTGAAGTGAACCGTCCGTCCGGACGAGACAGGGTAGTAGGTGACGTGGCGACCCGGCCCGAACCAGAACATGACCCGCGGGTCGGTCGTGAAAGAGGGTACGGAGGAGGCTGATACGAGTCCCCTGTACACCGAGTAACCCGCGTGGACCGGCCGGTCGTCCAGCACGGCGGAGCGTACCGCGGAGTGCACTCCATCGGCGCCGACCACCACGTCGGCCGTCACTGATCCGCCGTCCGTGAAACGCAGTTCGGCGTGGCTCTCGTGGTCCACGACGCTGTCCACCGCCCGCCCCAGGGACAAGCCGCCATGTGGCAGCAGCTCCATGAGGCAGGCCTGCAGGTCGGCTCGGTGCACGAGGTGGTACGGCGCCCCGAACCGTTCGACACAGGCGTCTCCGTACGGGGCACGCGACAGCAGCGTGCCGTCGCTCCAGCGGCGCGTCTCGATGGCCTGCGCCGTGATGCCCTTGCGGCGCAGCGCCGCTTCGGCACCGAGCTCGTGGAGTATGCGGGCCCCGTTCGGGGACAGTTGGATCCCCGCGCCCGCCGCGCCGAGCGCTGCTGACTTCTCGTAGACGTCGCAGCGCACGCCGCGGCGGCGGAGCAGGATGGCGAGCGCGAGTCCCGACACTCCCGCCCCGACCACGGCGACCCGCAGGCTGGTGTCCGTCATGACGCTGATTCCCTTTCCTCTGCTGTTGCCGCGCGCTGCGAGGGCCGAGCGCCGGCCTCGTGGCCGTATAGCCAGGCTCGCTCGCGCAGGCCGGTAATGCCCGCGGCGTGCCGCAGCGCCTGGTCCCGTTCACGCTGCCGCGGTCCGTCGGGCAGGTGCATCGTCTCCGAGTGGCCGCGTGATCCCTGTTGGATCGCCGCCGCGCGCGGGGCCCGGGCCTGCTCGTAGGTGCGCAGCCGCTGCGGAATCTCGTCGGTGCCGGCGCCTGCGAGCAGCGAGGCCAGTTCCACCGCATCCTCGACGGCCTGGTTCGCGCCCTGCGCCATGAACGGGAGCATGGGGTGGGCGGCGTCGCCGAGCACGGTGAGGCGGCCCGCCGACCAGGTGTGCAGGACCGGCCTGTCGTACAGCGCCCACCGGCGGACGGTGTCCGCAGCGCGGGTGATGTCGGGCACGAGGCCGCTCCACCCGTCGAAGGCGTCGATGAGCGCGGCGGGGTCGCCCTGCGCGGACCAGGACTCCGCCGTCGCCGCGGCGAGCGGGGCGATCGCCGCGAAGCTCAACAGGCGGCCACCGGACACCGGGTAGCAGACGAGGTGCCGGCCGGGACCGAGCCACATCCTGATCAGCGGTTCCCGTGCCGCGTCGGGCAGCCGGTCGACCGGAATCAGTCCGCGGAAGACGCCGAGGCCGGAGAAGACGGGTGCGTCCCGGACGAGTTCTTCTCGGATCACGGAGTGGATGCCGTCCGCACCCACCACGAGGTCGGCGCGGTGCGTGGAGCCGTTCTCGAAGGTGAGGACCTGCTCGTCGCCGTCGGCGGCGACACTCGTCAACCGGTGCCCGAGTCGCAGCGGTTCGGGGCCGACCAGCCGGAGCAGCGCCCCTTGAAGGTCGGCGCGGTGCACGGCGTAGTAGGGCGCCCCGTACAGCCTTTCGCACGCGGCGCCGAACGGTGTGCTCGTGATCAGGTCGCCCCGGCGGCCGTACATGTGCATCTCTTCGATGGGGACGGCGTGTTGGGTGAGTGCCGCTCCGATGCCGAGACGCTGGAGGTGACAGGCGGCGTTGGGAGCCAGCTGCACCCCGGCGCCGATCTCGGCCATCGCGCGGGTCTGCTCGAATACCTCGCAGGGTGTACCGGACTCGGCGAGGGCCGCTGCCAGCGTCAGGCCGCCGATGCCGGATCCCACCACGGCGATACGCGGGCGGCCGGTCATGTCCGCACTTCCTGGTGGACGGGGAAGGCGCGCTCCAGCCACGCGTAGGTGCGCAGCTCGTCGAAGAGTGTGCGGCCGAGACGGTTGTGGAGCATGTGCACGTGCGAGACGACGATCTGCCCGGGCACGTGTTCTGTTGTGACGCGGATTTCCCGGACCAAGTCGGTCAGGGCCGCATGCCAGTTGACGAAGGGCCCGTGCTGGTCCGGGTCGACGGGCTTGGCGGTTCCCTCGGGGATGTGGCACAGCCGGTCGAGTTCGGCGGGAGTGCTGCCGAGGCCGGCCGCCCAGGCCCGCCAGGCCGTCAGGCTGTGGGCGTAGAACAGGGCCTGTTCGGCTCCGTCGCCGAGGGCGGCGGCCGCGGAGACGGTGGCACGCAGTGCGAGCGCGGAGCGGGTCTGTGGCGTCGACACGTGGGGCAGCAGCGCGACCACCAGCTCGCTCGACCGCTGGAACAACCGCTCGGCTGCGGGCATCAGGGTGGGGCCGCCGTACCGTTCGGTCTCCGGCTCGTAGACGGCACGGTGCACGCCCGGCGGCCGGAGCGCGACAACGGCGTGGTCGCTGCCGTACTCCCCGCGAGCGAGCAGTCCGGCCTCGGCTCGGTACGCCTCCTCTTTGAGGACTACCTCGCCCTCCGCCGGCCGGCCCGCGGTGGCGAGCAGTTCACGCAGCAGCGCCTCCACCCGGTCGTGCTCCGCGGGGCTCAGGTCGCCGATGCGGAGCCGGAGGTGGGGGCCCGCCTCCCAGTACCGGATGAAGAACCAGGGCGCGCCGTCGAGGGTCTGCACCACCGGGGCGATCACATGCTGCACCACACGGTCGAGCAATGACTGTGCGTTCGAGGCCAGGTGCAGGTGCCAGGCGGACCAGGCCGTACCGGTCCCCGTGGTCACCTGCTCGGCCGCTGTCTGCTGTGGCAAGGCGTTCTCCTCTGTCAGACTCTGATGTCCAGCAGCGCATGGGTCGCGTACCGGGGCGCGCCGACCACCGCGGCGAGCGCGATCATCTCGTCGGGATCCAGCTGGAGGATCCGCTGCGCGGGTATCTCGTTGAACGCCCGGACCGGACGCGCGAACATGCCGTACGCCGTGGTGGACAGGCACAGTCCGTGCAGGGCCCAGCCGCACCAGTACTGGGCCGCGCTCCAGCCGTTGGCACCGAGGCGCGCGAAGAGCTCGCGCGGCTTCACGGACATGAACCAGATCGCCGAGGCATTGCGGATGTCGCAGCCCGCGTCCGTGCTCAGCCCGTATCCGTACTCCGCCTCCAGGCGGGCCGCCGCAGTCCGGTCGGCGGACAGCGTGACGGCCTTGCCCGAGCGCACCCGGTGGATGCCGTCCTCGTAGCCGGACACATCCTGGGTGACGACCGTGAGAGCGATCAGATCCGACACGGCCGCGAGGGCCCGCCCCGGCGGCGGGACGCCGAGCCACCCGATGGCGTCCTCGACGGATCCCGCGGTCGTGCGGGTGCGCCGTCCGCTCATTCCGAGCAGCCCGCGAGGCATCCGGCCCGAGTTGCGCCGCCACATCAGCTCGGCCCATGACGGCGTGCCAGGAGGGGGCAGCGCATGTGTCGGAATCGCGGAGGGCACAGGACTTGGGGCGTCGCCGAAGGCTTGGGTGCGGTTGACGCGCACCAGGTCACGGAGCGCGGGCTCCTCGGGCTGCTCCTCCGGCTTCGAGACGTGGCATGACGGGGCAGGGGCCGTGGATCGGGGACCGATCTCGATGACCGCCGGCAGGGACCATTCCCAGCTCGGCGTCAGACCGAGTTCTTCCAGAAGCGCGGCGGAGCCCTCGTGCGGCAGCACCATCCTGGCGGAAAGCCCGAACAGTTCGAGGGACAACGCCAGTGAACGCAGCACGATCCCAAGTTCCAGATTCACCAGGGAGCCACGGAACCACTTGTAGCCGCGAGGGATGCGGGTGTATCGGCCGGTCAGTGCGATCCGGCGCTGCCGTCCGCGGTGGCTGCCCGAGGTGAGCGCGGTCAGGGTGTGCCGCTCGGGTTCGAGCAGGCTCCAGCGTTCCCCGTCGTCCACGAAGACCTGGACGGGGTAGAGGCAGCGGGGGGAGGCGTAACCGCGGTGCGGGTTGTAGACGTTGTCGGGGTCGGCCCATTGCACGCCGAAGGTCGCGACGAGCGCCCGCATCAGCGCTTCGTCGGGGTCCGCGACGGCCACCCGACCGTGTGGGAAGGCCGCACGGTCGAGGAACTCATGGGTTTCCCCGGGCAGTTCGGCGCGCGCCCCGCCGCGAACGCACGACGGGTCCGGCGGGTGCGTGTGCGCGGTCATCGGCGGCTGGTCCACCCAGGTCCAGGGCGGCACGGCCGGTTCGTCATCGCCCGCGCCGAATGCGTACCAGAGCGGCTCGCGTTCGATGTTGTTGTCGCCGAACGGGGCCGGCAGGTCGACGGGCGCCCGCCTGACCTGCGTCGGCTCATGGGAACGGGTGCGGGTCATAAGGGATTTCCCGGTTCTCCTGCGATGTGCCGGCGAGCGCTGCCGCCAGGCGGGGAAGATTCATCAGACGCTGCTGCGCGTGCCCGAAGCACATCGGCAGGATGCCCGGCACGACGGCCTTGGCGACGGACACGCCGGTGTCGGTGTGTTCGCGCGTGGTCTGGTTCACGAGGACGATCCGGTCCAGGCCCGCGGCGGCGTACAGCGCGCGGACGTGGTCGAGGGCTCCGCGCACGGTGCCGCCGGAGGCCCGGCGCAGCGTGTCGGGCCAGCCGGGGAACGCGTCCTGCGTCGTGGTCCGCGGTCCGCCGAGCACTTCGGTGACGCGGGACAGCTTCTCCGGCAGTGTGTACAGCTGCGGATGCTGTTCGAGCTCCACCAGTTTCCAGGGGTCGTCGAGCGTCTCCTCGGCCTCGCCCCGGTTCCACTGAACCTTGTTGGTGACGAGCTGGGCGACCTCGCGCAGGGCCCCACGGATCGCGGTGTCCGGGTTGGCGCCCGAGCCGCCGGAGGAGTACGAGGCCGGAAAGGGGTTCTTCCGGTTCACCACGAGCACCCACACGATCGGCAGGTCGATGTCCTGCCGGGCCACCAGGATGTGGACGTCGAAGCCGCGCGTCTGGATCAGGTCGATCAGACTCCGGTTCTCCGGGTCCGAGATCGAGTCGTTCGCGATCCGGGGCAGCGGCTGCCGGCGGTGCCAGGAGAGCAGGAAGGCGTCCCGTTCGGCGAGTTCGAGCAGGGAGTGCAGCGCGGCCTCCGCGAGGCTCGACCCGGCCGCGCAACCGCTCGACGAGTCGTGGAAGTACTTGCGCAGCGTGCCGGGTTGGGGCGGGTGTCCCGCGGCGCGAGCCCTCCTTGCCTCGACGCGGGCCGCGCGGGCCGCGTGCCGGGACAGTTTGAAGCGCTGTTCGTACTGGTAGAAGCCCGCCTCGGCGGGCACGAGCAGCGGATCGCCGGAGGCGAGGTCGTGTCCCCACACCCAGTCCATGGGGGTGTCCGGCGTGTACGGGAGCACCTGGCAGCTGGGGTGGGCCAGTTGCTTCTCGGTGTGCTGCCCGAGCGTGGTCGGGTCGAGGGCGCGGTCGGCCACCTCGCGGTGGGAGCGCTCGAGGAGCAGCGGGGTGTCGAAGGGGAAGCTGCCGAGCCGTTCGTAGGTCTCGATGATGCCGACGGGGTCGGCCTCGGCGAACGTCCCGGCCCGGCCGTGGCCCGGGGCGGCGGCGTCCGGTGCCAGGCACATGCTCATGGCGAAGGGCACGTTCGACTCGCGCATGATGGCCTGGACGGGCCCGAACCTGGCGTCCAGGAGGCGTCCGCGGAGGGTGCCGGGCTCGATGAGGTGCGCGCCGCCGGCCCCGCGAGTGGGGTCCGTGGACGAGAGGGGTTCGGCCGGCAGCTTCAGGGGCTCAGGGCGCCGACTGTCCTCCAGGACTGACCCGTGGTCGGCGCAGGCCGGGCAGAAGAAGCTGCGCGGGATGCGGTGCCGGCGCACGTACCGAGCGCCCACGGCGTACAACTCGCCCGGCGACAAAGGGTGTTCGGCGAGATTGTCCACGGCCGCGTCGAGCAGGAGGGGCAGCATGGGCTGGACCGCGCGGGGGACCGCGCGGGGTGCGTCCAGCGTGGTCGCCAGGGGGTGCTCAGCGGTGTTGCGTTCGCGTACCTCGGCGCAGCTCGCGCAGCCGGAGTCGGTGCCCGGCACCCATCGGGGCCCAATGATGACCTCGTCGTCGTACACCCGTACCGACACGAGTTCCTCGCCGTTGGCGGCGGCCTTCTCCCAGTGGAGTCGCTCCCAGGCCAGATCCCAGCCGCGGTTGGCGACCACCTTCGCGTCTGCCGAGCTGCCGAGCCGTCGCAGGGCCTCTCCCCAGGGTCGGGCAGCCCCTTGGAACCCGGGTCCGTACTGCTGTTCATCCTGCATGGCGGGGCTCCTGCGTGAGCTGTCGGGCACGGACGGGGCCGGACCAGAAGGGGATCTCGCCGAGGACCGGGTCGGTCCGCGCCCGCCGGCCCTCGTAGGAGACGCCCCGCTCGGCGCCGAGCCTGAGGGCTTGCTCGCGGAGCGAGCCGATCTGCTCCTCGTCCGCGGCGCTGACCGAATCCGTGACCAGCTGGGGCACATCGGCTCCGCTTCCGCGGGCGGCCTCCACCTGCGCACGGGCAAGTGCCGTACTCAGGGCCTCGCGGGTGGCGGTGTCCGCGTCAGGGGCCCAGGATGCTCCCAACGGCTCGCCGCTGTCGGTGATTTCGACGCGGGCGAGGCGCCAGTCGAGGCCGGGCACGTGGAGCAGGCTGGTGGTCAGCGGAGCCGGTTGCCACTCCTTGAGGATGCGGCGGATCCGGGCCGTCTCCTCGCTCTCCTCGATGTCCGTGTGCACGGACTCCGCTTCACCGGCGAGCAGCCGGAGGACTCCGTCGAGGAGCCAGCGCTCCTCGGTCGCACCGGCGGCGCCTGTCGCTCCCTGCGTCACGGTGGGCATGTTCCGCAGGACTTCCAGGGCGGCGCCCACCGTCGCGGAGCGCTGGTCGAAGGCCCAGACAGTGGTCCGGCCGACGCTACCGGTGCGCAGTGCCATGTCCCTTACGGCAAGAGGCATTTGAGGGAGTGTCTGTTCTGCCGGAGTCGCGGCGAACAGGCCTTTCCAGCGGGCAGTGAGCGTGTTGACCCACTCGATGGCCTCATCGGGGTCGGGAAGTGGGTCGGCATGTACGGCGTCCAGGGTCCGGAGCCCGTCCACCGGGTCGGCGCTGTGCAGCAGGACGCGCTCCGCGACGAGTTCGGTGCCGTGCACCACGTGGGCGGCACCGCCCTCGTCGAGCCCCGCGAGGACGTCGAGCACCAGCTGTCCCGCGATCGCCCCGGCCATCGCGTCGGCCACCGGCCGCGCGGCGGGGCCGAGTTCCTCCCCCTGTGCCCAGTCGAGCACCCTGCGATGAAAGGCGCCGAGCAGCGGGGCCTGGGCGGCATGCCGGATGACGGGGCCTACCTGCAGCACGTGGTCGTCGAGGAGAACCGGCACGATGGGTACGCCCTCGGATACCCACCCGGGAGCGGATTCACCGGAGCCGCACCACATTACGACGTCCGCGCCCTCGCACGCCGCGAGGCCGGTACCGTCCGGGGCGAGCACCTGGCCGACGCCGGCGCGGTCCAGTCCACGGGCCGCGGGACGTACCGCGGTGGCGGGGCCGATGAGGACCACATGGGCCGCGCGGATCGCGGCGAACGCGGTGTACGGGTCCGCGCACACGGACTCCACGTAGGCGAGCGTGCCCGCATACCGGTCCCGGTCGGCCGTGCTCGTACGGTCGCCGCGCAGGACGTCCTCGTCGAGCAGCATTCCGTGGTCGCGCAGCCCCCCGGTCAGATGGCGCACGACGGGCCTGGCCCGCTCAGTTCCGAGGGCGGCCACCAGGTCGTCCTCGGTCGTGCCTCGTTCAAGGAGGGGCACGCAAATGTCCGCCAGCTTGAACAGGTGGTCCCAGCCCTTGAGGACGAACTGGGTCCGTGCCCCGCTGAAGTAGACCCCGCCCGGCACCGGCGCGCAGTGCAGATACGGTCTTGCCCTCATCCTCATCGGTTCTCTCCCTCGTAGTGGAACGGGCCGCCCGGCCGGCGTCCGATCTCCACGACCCACTCGTGCGCGTGGGTGCCTTCGACGACCGAGGGGAGCGCCTCCTCGAGGTAGTCGACCGACTCGTCCGTCGTCGCACGTCGGTCCAGCATCTTCGGCAGGACCCTGGTGCTCAGGGCGCTCGCGAGGTCCACGTACTGCGGCTTGTGCTGGAGCCTGCGCGGCAGGACGTCGGCCGGGTCGAGGGTTCGGGGCGAGTCGACTCCGAACGTCGTCTTGAGCACGACCTCTTCGGGGACGCCGTGCCGAGCACGCCACGCAGTCAGGGCCAGCAGCCGGTCGTGTTCGGCGGGTCCGGTTCCCAGGGCCGCGGTCAGGTCCGCGCCGCCGTACCAGCGGCGCCGGGACAACAGCACGTCGCCGACGGAGAGCCGCGGGCACACCAGCGTGTGCTGCCGGTCATGGGACCGGGCCTCGAACCAGCCGTTGAGGAGGTCGTTGTTGAGGCGTCCCCCGGTGGTCAACGACGTCGCCAGTGACAGCGGCGGCGGGAACAGTCCGGGGTGGCCCGTGCCGAGGGGCAGGACACGGGTCCTGCGGCCCTCCGCATCCTCGATGCGGAGCGTGTCCGACGCGGTGTCGTGCACCAGACGGAGCGCGAACCAGTCGTCGGGTTCCATGCCCTCCGGCAGGATGTGCGGGTGCGCGTTCACGTTGAGACGGTGCAGCCCGCGCTCCTCCACCACCCGCGCACCGTCCCACGCGTACCGCTCGGTCAGCCGGTCGGCCAGGTACGGGATCGCCTCGCCGGACAGGCTGCGGTCGGCGTCGAGGAACCGGGAGTACAGCATTCCGTGCCCGGGCAGGCCGTCGTTGAAGACAAGCCGGTCGCCCGCGGCCTGCACCAGCACCCCGTAGCTCATGGGGTCCCGGCGGATCCGCTCGGGCAGGCCTGCGGTGAGTTCGGCCGCCTCCAGCGCGGTCAGGCAGACGTCGGACGCGCCCGAGTCGACCGCCTGCGTGATGCGGGACTGAGTCTCCTCGATGATCCTGCGGCGCAGAGCGAACAGCTGCTGGAGGCTGCCGTCGGCGGTGCCGAGGCCGTCGAGCACGCCGTTGTCACCGCTCGCGTACGACTGCGCCATCAAGGCCGCGCGCCGGGAGATCTCCTGGACCATGGATGCGGCGTGCTCGGCGAGGGGGACGCTAGCCCCGGGGCCGAAACGCTGCACGAAGGCGGCCGTCGTCAGGATGCGCACGTCGTGCAGCCAGTCGAAGACGGACAGCAGTTCCACCGTCGGCCCGAGGTCGGCGAGCGGGCGGCGCCAACGGCTGGAGTCGACGGTCGTGGGCGGAAGGACGAAATCCTCCTCGATCGTGACCCGGGCCGGGCGGCGCGCCAGCTGGCCGAGCTGCGCGAAGTCGGCCTCGATCGCGTCGAGTTCGCGCCGTCGCTCCTCGACGGGTCCACTGCTCAGACGGGGCAGCCGCGACCGTACGTCGTCGAGCAGCTCGGCTCCCGGCGCCCCGGGCCGGGACAGCAGCCGTTCCAGGTCCGCGGCGCCGTCCTCCGGTTCGTTGTACGTGCACAGGATGCCTTGGTGAACGCCCTGGAGCACGGCCTTGGCCGCGGCCTGCGCCGTGCACCCGGTCTGTTCAACGAGGTGTGCCACCACGGAGCGCACGGGTCGGGGTCCCATGACCGTGGCGTCCACGAGGGCGCTGACGATGCCCTTGACCGGGGCTGACAGGCGTTGGAAGCCGGACTCGGCGGGGCGCAGGAAGTACAGCGTTTCCCGGCCCTCATCGAGTGCCGAGGTCGGCGCCAGCGACACCCAGGCGCCCAGGAGTTCGGACCCGGTGGCTGCGGGCAGCCCGCCGAGCACGTAGTTGACCATGACTCGGTCCAGGCTGGGGAAGGCCTCCGCCGCCCCGAACTCCACCGACCCAGGGTCGACACCGCCGGGCCCCGGTACGGCGATACCTACTGCGGTGAAGCGGGCCAGGGGGCTGGTGCGCACCATGGCCCGCGTGACGTACTGGAGCAGGCCGCGCTCCGACTTGCGGCTGCGGGCGGAGAGCCGCCCGGGGCCGGCGACGGCTGCGCGGTAGCGCTCGGACTCCTGGTACACCTCGGGAGAGACGAGGGCCAGCGAGCTGCGCAGGTGTTCGTCGCCCAACACGTCGGCGATCCGCTGACGCTCCCGGTCGGCCGCCGGCTCGTACTGGCGGGCCGCCTCCTCGCGGACTTGCCGCCGATCCTCCGTCGCGCGGCACCACTCGGCCACGGAAGGGATGCCCGGCAGGGTGTTCCTGAGGGGGCGGTCGTTGTGGATCGCCCGGCGCGCGGCGATGAGCTGTCCGCGCACGGTGTCTTCGGTGGTCTCCCCGATGAGGGCGTACAGCTCCTCGGAGCACCGGTCGGCAGCGAACCGTACGTCCCGCTCCGCCTGTTCGAGCCGGGCCAACAGGCCGCGGAGTTCGTGGTCGGCGAGGCGGACGCGGCTGAGTGGGTTGATGCGCAGAAGCCACAGGGGTTCCTTCTGCGGGCTGCTGTTCGTCGGCTCCGGTGCCCTGAGGGGTGGTGTCTCCAGCGTGGTCATCGGGCCGCCCCCTGGGTCTGTTCCCACCGCACCCGGCCCTTGTCCAGGCGCTCCTGCCAGGTCTCGCCGAGCACCTCGTCGATGGTCTCGGCGAGCGCGTAGCACATGTAATAGCGCTGGATCGGGGAGACGGCGAGCAGCGGCAGTTGCTGGTAGAAGAGGTTGATCAGCAGGCGGTACGCGGCGAACCACGGCGTCGGATCGTCGATCACCCCGGATTCCACCGCGGCGCGGTGGAACGCGGTATCGGGGTGGGTTCCCTGCGGTACGACCTCCGGCGCGGTGGGCGGTCCCGTGCCGGTGTTGTCGACGGCCGAGTTGACCGCGTCCAGCATCGCCGGAGTCAGCCGGCCGTCCATCACCGCGCTGTCCAGCGTGCCCGTGGAGTAGGCGAACGCGGTACGCCACTCGGCGGCCGCGGGGCCGACGCGCCCGGCGAGGCGCTGCTCCACCAGCGCGCGCAGCACGGGAGCCTCCTTGGCCAGCCGTGCGGCGAACACGGGGCGCATGTCCTTGCTGGGGGCTGCCCAGGCAAAGAAGGCCTCGGCATGCGAGCGGAACGAGAAGGCACCGTGGGCGAGGCCCAGGAAGTAGGAGTCGCCGAGCGCGAGGAATGCCTCCGCAAGCCGCGGGGTGGCCAGGGAGCGGTCCTTCGCCACCTCGTCGATGGTGTTCATAAGCGGCGGGCACAGCACGCCGTGCACGATCTCCGCCTCGCGCAGGTCCCGCAGCAGGGGATCGCGCACGACCCCTTCGTCGGGGCCGAGGAATTCGACGTCACCGTGCTCGCGCATCGGGAGGTACGGCGGCGCGACCGCTTCCAGCCGGCCGAACTCCCGAGCCTGCTCCAGGTACTTCGCCTCGTTCAGCGCCCGGTCCGCGGGCAGCGGGCCGGCGTCCATCCGCTGCGCCACGGACGACCAGGGGAGCTCCTGCCCGAGCGCCCCGCGCCCGATGACATCCACGTGCGGGCCGTGCAGCCAACCTCGCCGCAGCCGTACGACGGCGCCGCCGCTCTCCTGTACGGAACGGGCGACGGGCACCACCGACGCGGAGAGCCACGCCAGTGTCACGGGTGCCCGGGTGAACAGCCGGACCCCGGTGGGCCGGCCTGTCACGGGGGCGTCGCTACGGTCTGTTGGCGCATGGGCTCTCATGGCACTCATCTTTCAAGAATCGAATGCGGCCAGAAAGAGACGGCCACTCAACTACTGACATCCGTCACGCACTTCGTGACACCTGTGCCGCGTTTCGCGAGCGAGCGGTGGATAGAATGCCCAGGTGATCAACGAACCCGACAGGCGAAAATTGAGCGAGAACCGACCTTTGCAGGGCGCGGTTATCATGTCCGTTTTCGCGTCGATATGGGAAATCCTGGGAGTCTCCGGTATCGCACCGCGGGTGCCGGGGTCGGCATTGGTCGGCATAGCAGCCGTGGCCGTAGTTCTGGCTGTCGCAGCGGTGGTGCTCACGATCCGGTTCGGGATGTCGCCAGGACCACGACGCAGCCGCCGGGTGGCCGCCAACAGCTTCCGGGTGTTCGGCAGGGTCAACATCGGGCAGACCGTGGCGATCGTCGCCGCCGTGTTCATCCTGGGCCACTTCGGCCAGTGGGTGTACATTCCCGCGGCCGTGTGCCTCGTCGTCGGGGCACATTTCCTGCCGCTCGCGCGGACCTTCGCCCAGCCGCAGTACTGGTGGACCGGCGGGCTGCTGATGGCACTCGCGCTGGTCGGTGCGGTGGCGCTCGGCGGTGGTGACGCCGAGCGCGGCCGCGTCCTGCTGGGTTTCGGCGCCGCCCTTGTCCTGTGGACGACCGCGTTGCACGTCGCCCGCAAGGGCTGAACCGCGGGCAATCGTTGCCCCGACGACGGCGGTGACCGCCCCCTTCGCGGGAGCGGGCACCGCCGTCCGTCCTACTGGATCAGCCGGCCGACCTTCGTCAGCAGGTCGACGAGGAGCAGGTCGACGAGGAGGACGAGGTGCCGCTGGTGCCGCCGGAGGCGCCCATCTCGGGAAGGGCGACGCCCTGCGACACCTCGAGGACCTCCAGCTCGGTCACGTCGAAGGAGTCGAAGACCTGCTCGATGTCGGCAGAGTTGACGACGGTGTTCATAGAGAACTCCTCAGTATCTTTCGGATGCGGCCGGTTGACCACATAGGGAAACTATTTCGATTTTCCAGCGCCAAGGCCACCCTAAAAGCGCTTCAATTGACACTTGTCACATCCACAATTACCGATATCACGCAACCGAAAGGGAATGACAGATTCCATCGGTGTCAATTTTGCGCACTCGACAGAAAAATGCCTCCACCGATTCGGTGGAGGCATCATTCACGCAAGCGGCAAGCCGTCAGGCACGCCTCAGCTTCGAACCCGCCCAGGCAGCCCACTCCGGGTCGTTGACCCACTCCCAGCCCTGCTCCCGGTCCCAGATCCCGGGGTCGCCCGGCGGCCGGCTACCCAGGATGAAATCGCCCACGGACGATTCCTGGAGATAGTCCAGGCCCAGGACGCGCGCCGACATGTCCGAGTTCCCGATGCCCAGCCCGCAGGGCGCCAGGCCCATGGCAGTCGCCACGAGATACATGGTCTGGTACAGCACGCCGGTGTGCCGCAGGGTCGTCGCGTACGCCATGCCGCTGTACTTCCAGGACAGGCGCTGGAAGCGGGACGTCATCGTGATCAGGAGGTCGGGGTCGGCCTCTCTGGCCGTCGAGACGGACGCCACTTCCAGCATGGCCCGGCGGTCCTGGTGGGCGTCGTTCACCAGCACGAGCCGGTGCGCGACGGGGTCGTAGTAGTAGATGCCCGGGTCGATGCCGTCACAGCGCTGAACGGTCAGGTACAGCTCCAGCTCGAAGGACGACCCTCCGGTGGGGTAGGGCCGCGAGACGATCTCACCACCTGGTTCATCGTCGGGCGCGGGGACGAACCGCGTCCTGACCCTGCCGACCCGGTAGAGGAACTCGCCGATCTGCTCGGCGGTGAGCGGCTGTTCTCCGTAGCTGCGGAACGACCTGCGCCCTTCGAGCGCCGCCGTCAGCCCGGGGTCTCGCCCCGTGATCTCTTCCAGGGCTGGACGGTACAGCTCGATGGAGGGGCCGTCGGGCACGGCTTTGACCGCGGGCCGGGGAGCGATCTCCCCCCGGTGCGGGAACGTGCCGCCCAACGGGGCGTCGTGGCGGCCGCTGCGGATGCGCGAGTGGAAGAGCAGGTCGTGGAAGTCCCACTGCCGCAAGGTCGAGTTCTCCTCGGTCTCAAACTCCTCTCCTGCGGAACGGCATTCGACGAGTCCGGCGCCGACCAGCACGCCCAACAGCGCGCACACTTCTGGCAGTGCGAGATCGCCGCCATCCTGCTCAGCAAGATCACCAACGCGTCGGCCGGCGGCCAGCGAGGAGACAAGGGTCCGGGCCGTCCGGTGGACCAGCAACGCCCGCGCCGACGCCAGCGGCGACTCCAGCACCAACGTTCCGGACCTGCTGCGGCACAGGGCGAACCGGGACAGCCGCACGACGTCGTCCGGCCCCACCACCGTGGTGGCCGGATCAGTGTCCTGCCCGGTCTGCTGGAACCGGATCAGTTCGCGGCCGCCGACGGCCACACCGAACTCGACCAGCCGGCCGAGACGGGCCAACAGGCGCTGGAAGCGCTCGCGTTCGGCGGGCTCGAACCCGTCGAGGGTCTCCCCCAGCGGGACCAGCCCTCCGGCAAGCGCGGCGAGCGCGTCACGCGTGCCCCCCGCGGGGAGACGCACGGCGAAGGTGCTCGCCGGCGTGGCGAGGCTGACCGACGCGGCATCGAATTCAACCCGGACGTCGTCCCGGAAGCCCACGGAGTACTCGACGCACTCGACTTCGGGCCATGGGGTACCAGGCCGCATACCAACCTCCGCATCACAGTGACCGATCCGCCATGGTCCTGCCCTTCCGCGGTCCGCCCGCAAGGAGTTGATGATGCAGATCAGAGACTCGATGACATTGGTCATCAGACTTCCGGGACTTCTCCACGCGCCCCGCGAATTACCTTTGTTTCGGGGGCGATGATGTTTGTCATCCTCGACCGTCCGACGCTTGCGGACCACCCACGAAGCTCCCAGCATTATCTCTGATCACCCCACTGGAGGGAATCCAGGAAGAAACAAGAAGGATGGGGCGGGGATGTCTGTGGGACAGGTGCTGAGCGAAAGCAGCCAACAGACGCCGAACTATGTTCTGCGGATCCTGGGGCACCTCGAAGCCGATCCGGCGAAGACCGCCGTGTACTCCTGGGACGGCGATCTCACCGCCGCGGAATTCCACCGGCTCATCACCGATGCCGCGGTATCCCTCGCCGGTGCCGGGGTCGGCCCCACCGACACGGTGGCCGTTCTCACCGAACCCAACTCCCCCGCCATGCTTGCCGCACGGTACGCCGCCCATCTGCTGGGCGCCGCCGTCATCCACATCCGGTCGATGAATGCGCGCAGCGACGAGGACGAGCTGCCCGCAGCCGAGCAGGCCCGGCTGCTGCAAACGACCGGCGCGCGCGTGGTACTGGCCGACGAGCCCAACTCCCCGCGTGGCCAGGTGTTGTGCAACGGCCGGGCAGGCACCGTCCTGCTCATCCTCGACCACGCGGCCACGACGAGCGGCGGCACGGATCTGCCGACGGCCGCGCCCTTCGTCCCGGAGAACCCGGCCGTCGTCGACCTCACCAGTGGCACCACCGGAAGCCCCAAGCTCGTACGCCGGTCGTTCGGCGTGCGGGGGCGCCTCGTCAACCTGTCGTTCGGATCGCTGCCGCCCGAGCACCGGCCCACGCTGCTGCTGGTGACGCCGATCAGCCACGCCACAGCGACGATGGCCGACGCGGCGCTGGCCGCAGGTGGCTCGATCGTTCTGCACAACGGCTTCGATGTGCACGACGTGCTGCACGCACTCGCCGAGCACCGGGTGACGGACACGTACCTCGCGGTGCCACACCTGTACCAGCTCATCGACAGCCCGGGGATCGACCGGGCTTCCTTCCCGTTCCTTCGCCAGGTCCTCTACAGCGGCACAGCCGCCGCGCCCTCTCGAACGGCCAAGGCCTCACAGGTCTTTGGCGACACACTCGTCCAGCTGTACGGCAGCACCGAGGCCGGCGGGATGTGCACGCTCATCCCGCTCGACCACTATGAGCCTGAGTTGCTGCCGAGTGTCGGCCGTCCGTTCCCCTGGGTGGAGATGGAGATCTGGCGCCCCGACTCCCAGGAGCCGGTCGAACGAGGCGCGACCGGAGAGATCTGCGTCCGCTCGCCCACACTCATGGACGGATATCTCGGCGAAGGAGACCGTGCCGCCCTCACCGCGGCGGGCGACTGGCTGCGTACCGGAGACCTCGGCCACTGGGACAAGTACGGGTATCTGCACCTGGTGGGCCGGATCGGCGACGTCGTCAAGGTCCACGGCATAAAGGTCCATCCGGCGGCGGTTCAGGAGGTTCTGCTGAATCACCCGGACGTGGCGAACGCCGTCGTGTACGGAACGCGCGGCGCGGAGTTCATCGAACGCCTTGAAGCAGCAGTTGAATTGCGCGGGAGCGCCCGATTCTCTGACGACGAACTGCGCTCCCACATTGCCGCCGAACTCACGGCGGCGCACGTCCCGGACGCATTTCACCGGTGGGCGGAAATACCGCTCACCCCCTCCGGGAAACCTGACTACGCACACCTCAGAGGCCAAAAGGAAGCGCAATGATCCCTCAAGGGCACTTCGCGCGGTCGTTGCGCTTGCGACGGCTGCATCACCACACCACGACCGGATTGATGATCACGCCTCTGGACCACTCCATCAGCGACGGCCCGGTGGTGCCGAGGAACAGCTCCCTCGATCTGCTCGCGCAGCAGCTCGCCGCGGGCGGAGTCGACGCGATCGTCCTGCACAAGGGCAGCCTGCGGCACATCCGTCCGGAGCGCTTCGCCGAGATGTCGCTGATCATCCATCTGAACGCGAGCACCGGGCAGGCTCCGGACCCGGACGCCAAGTACCTGGTCACGGAGGTGGAAGAGGCGCTGCGCCTGGGGGCGGACGCGGTGAGCGTGCACGTCAACCTGGGCTCCGACGATGAGCGCCGCCAGATCGCGGATCTCGGCCGGGTCTCCGATGCCTGCGACCGCTGGAATCTGCCACTCATGGCCATGGTGTATCCCCGCGGTCCCCGGATCCCGGATCCGCACGACCCGGAGCTCGTGGCCCACGCGGTCACGATCGCCGCGGACCTGGGCGCCGACCTGATCAAGACGACCTTCCCGGGTTCACTGCCCGACCTGATGGCACTGACTGCCGCCTGCCCCGTCCCGGTCCTCATCGCCGGCGGTCCGCCGCGGGCCACGGAGGAGGGAGTCCTCGACTTCGTCGGGGAGGTCGTCGCGGGCGGTGCACTGGGCGTCGCCATGGGGCGCAGCGTCTTCCAGTCCGCGGACCCGCAGAGGATGGCCGGCCGGGTGGCGCGGCTCGTGCACGGGCGCCCCGTCCTGGCGGGCATGCCGGCCGGCGAACCCGCCGTATCCACCGAACATTTCGACCACATGACGAGGGGGCACCAGCGTGACGGACAGCAAACTGTGCTGGCTTGACGTACGCAAGGCGGGCGATCTCACGCCGGCCGTTCTCGAAGAGGCCGTCCACCAACGCATCGACGCCGTCGTCTCCTCCGACATGACGGCACTGGCGGATCTGCCGCCCACGGTCCGCCGCGTCCTCGTCCACGACGCGGGCGAGCCGACCGACGGCTTCGAGGGCGCCGACCTGGTCCTCGTGGCCGGCGGCACCGACGACCGGGCGAAGCTGGCGCAGGCGTACCCCGCGATCGAGTTCGGCCGGTACGTGGAGATCGTCGACGCGGACAGCCTGGAGCTGGCCTGCCAGTCGGCCAGGACCGAGCAGTGGAGCCTGCTCGACTTCCGCGATCCCACGAAGATTCCGCTGGAGATCGTGATCGCGGCGGCGGCCGGCTGCGACGGCACCATCGTGACCATGGCCGCCGACGTGACGGAGGCCGAGATCATCTACGGCGTACTCGAACTGGGTTCGGACGGCGTGCTGATGCCCGCGCGCGCCGTAGGTGACGCGACCGCTCTGCGGCGGGCCGCCGGTACGACGTCCGGTGAGATCTCGCTCGTCGAACTGGAGGTCACGGCGACCGCCCACATCGGCATGGGTGAGCGAGCCTGCGTCGACACCTGCAGCTACCTCGGGAAGGACGAGGGCATCCTCGTCGGCTCGCACTCGAAGGGCATGGTCCTCTGCGTCAGTGAGACCCACCCGCTCCCGTACATGCCGACACGCCCCTTCCGGGTCAACGCGGGGGCGATCCACTCCTACACGGTGTCGGACCACGGCCGAACGCACTACCTGAGTGAACTCGTCGCGGGCAGCAAGGTGTTGGCGGTGGACACAGAGGGGCGCACCCGCGTGGTGAGCGTGGGCCGCGTAAAGATCGAGACCCGACCCCTGATCTCCGTGGACGCTGTCGCTCCCAACGGGCAGATGGTGAACCTCATCCTCCAGGACGACTGGCATGTCAGAGTCCTCGGCCCCGGTGGCGCGGTACTCAACAGCACTGAACTGCGGCCCGGGGACACGATCCTGGGGCATCTGCCGACGGCCGACCGGCATGTCGGCTATCCGATAGACGAGTTCTGCCGCGAACAGTGAGCTCTTGCAGGGTTGCCGCTCGAGCGTGAGGACGGCCTGCGCCCTCCAGCGCCTCTACCCGATCAGTGGACACGCTGAAAATACTCAGTGAGAAGCCGAGTTTCCGGAGGCGATGTTGTCCGCCCCGGGAACTCGGCGCAAGTCCAGGTGATCTGCCAGGCGGTCAGATCAAGCATCGTTCGTTCGCTATGCGTACGGCGTCGTAGCGATTTCTGGCTTCCAGCTTCTTGATGGCGGCGGAGGCGAGATTACGAATCGTTCCTGCGGAAAGATAGAGCTCACCAGCCATCTCCTTCACGGACGCCCCCGCTGCTGTCATGCGCAGCACATCAGCCTCTCGGTCACTCAACGGGCCGCCCGGCCGGCCCATGGCGAGCAGCAGTTGCGGGTCCATGACGAGCTGCCCCGAGGCGACGCCTCTCACCGACTCGACAAGTCTTCGCAGCCCGGCGCCCTTGGGAACGACGCTCAACGCCCCGGCCCTCAGTGCCTGGTTGACGAATGTCCGCGTCGGAGCGTCCACCACGAGGGCCACTCCGCAGGCGGGACGCGTCTTACGTATTCTCCCCACCGCAGCGACGCAGTCCCCATAGTCCCTGTCCGGGTCGATCAAGACGACGTCAGCGTTCTTACGCTCGACCTCTTGCATCAGCTGTTGGTAGTTACTGGCGACGGTCACTACCTCAAGTCCCTCTTCGCAGCTAAGTGATTCAGCCATCAGCTCCACCGCGAGAAGACACTTTCCGGCAATAGCGATACGACTCGTCATGCTGCTCCCCGTTTATGCCGCGCACCTACCGAACGGTCAATCCCGTACAGGCGCCTCACAGGCCACTCTAAAAACACTTGTGTGATGCACATGGATTTTTGAGGGAGATTTGAGGTCGGAGCCGTCACATTTTGCTTGCCATTTGCTCGGGGCCTCGGTGGCGGTGTTGCTGGGTGCGGACATGCGCTCGCGCGGCGCGGTACGAGGAAGCCCATGCAGGACGGGCTTCCCGCAGCCCCTGCTTGGAGCCGAAGTGTCGGGTCACCAGAGCCGGGGACAGGCCGGCCGCTGCCGCCACGGCACGGGCCCACGCCGCCTGCTCAGCGACGCCCCTTGAGCCGCTCCATGCCCACGACCCCCACAACGGCCAGACCGATCTGGATGACCAGTTCGATCCAGTCGATGCCCTTGGTGTCGGCGACGTCGAAGGCACCGGCGATTGCCGTGCCGACGAGAGCGGCGGCGATACCGACCAGGATCGTCCACAGGACGCCGATCCGCTGGCGGCCGGGGATGGCCAGGCGGCCCAGAATGCCGATGGCGATGCCGATCACGATCGCGGTGAAGATGCCGGAGATCTCCATGTCGTTATGTCTCCCGTTGGATTGGTTCCTCGACGCACATGTCGGATTACGGGTTTCCCGGCGGGGCGGACGCAGTCCTGGTCGTTTCGGTTGAACGAGGCGACGGGAGGCTCGTCAGGCTCGCTTCCAGGTCGTCCAGAGCCCTGCGCGCAGTGGCGATGCGGGTGCGTACGTCTGCCTCGGACGAGGACAGCGGTTCTGTTTCCGGGGCGTTCGACTCCTCGGGCTCCTCCATGGCGCGCGCCTCGTCGAGGGACGTGATGACCACGCCGATGAGGACGTTCACCAGGACGAAGGAGGCGATGAGAACGTAGGAGGCGTAGTAGACGATGCTCCAGCGGGAGATCTCCAGGCCCGCCCGGAGCGCGTCGCCGAGCCCGTCGAGGGTCATCAGCAGGAACAGGGTGAGGACCGCGCGGCCGATGGAGCCGAAGTGCTCGGGGTCGGCCTCGGCGAAGAAGACCCAGCCCACCATCGCGTACACGTACAGCAGCAGTCCGCCCACGAGCAGGAAGCTGACGGTGCCGGGCAGGCTGCGTCCCACGGCGACGAGCACGATGCGCAGTTGGGGCAGGAAGCGGGCCGCGCGCAGGACTCGGGCGAGCCGCAGCAGTCGCAACACCGTGGCGTTCTCGCGTACGACGGGCAGGAAGGCGCAGGCCACGACGGCCAGGTCGAACAGGTTCCACGGGTCGCGCCAGAAGTCGCGTGGGCGGTCCGCGTGCGCGCCCATGCGCAGCAGAATCTCCCCGGTGAAGATCGCCAGGAAGGCGTGCTCGACCAGTTTCAGTTCGTCGTCGAAGCGGTCGAGGACGCCGTTGTACGTCTCGACACCGAGCACGGCGGCGTTGGCGAGGATCAGGGCGAAGACGGTGACGGCGAACCAGCGGGCGTCGGTGACGGCACGACAGCGGGCGGCCAGTGCCTCGCGTCGGGGCGGCCCGGGTAAGTGAATCGTGTTGCTGCTCACGGGAATTGGATCTTACGTGCCCCGACGGGTGGCCGGGGCACGTAGCGAGCGAACGGGCCGGTCAGGAGCCTCGCAGCCGTCCGAGACTCCCCCGCCTACGCTGTCCGCGGGTGGGTCAGTCGGGCCAGCAGGTCGTCCAGGACGACGAGGCCCGTCAGGCGGCCGGTGTCGTCGCAGACGACGGCCAGCGAGGCGCGGCGCCGGCGCAGTTCCTCGATGGTGTGGCCGACCGTGTCTGTTTCGCTCAACTCCGGTACAGGACGGGCGAGTTCCCGGGCGGTTGCCGTTCGGCCTCGGGCCCGGGAGATCAGCGCGTCGCGGGCGTGGACCGAGCCGACGACCAGGGCGTCGTCGCGCACCAGGAGGCGGTTGCGGTCGCGGGCGGCGGCCGCGGCCAGGATCGTGTCCGTGTCCGCGTCGGCCGACACCGAGATGATCCGGTGCACTGGGATCTGTAGCTCGCCGACGGGCATCAATGGCTCCACGAGGGAGCTGGTGATCAGCTCGGAGTCGTCCTTGCTGATCAGGCCGAGGCGCTCGGATTCGGTTACCAGGTGGGTGAGTTGCTCGCGGTTGTGGACCTCGGTGAGTTCGTCGCGCGGGGTGACCTTGCACATGCGCACCAGCGCGTTGCTGACTTTGTTCAGCAGCCAGATCAGCGGGCGCACCGCCTTGACCACCGCGCGGAACGGCGGCGCCAGGAGCATCGCCGAGCGCTCCGGGTGCGCGATCGCCCACGACTTGGGGGCCATCTCGCCGACGACCATGTGCAGGAACACCACCACGATCATCGCGAAGGCGAACGAGATGCCGTAGCTGAGGCCGGAGGGCAGCCCCCAGCCGTGCAGCAGCGGGTCCAGTTCGTGCGAGATGGCGGGCTTGGAGATGGCGCCGAGCCCCAAGGTGCACAGGGTGATGCCGAGTTGGGCGCCGGCGAGCATGAGCGAGAGTTCCCGCATGCCGGCGAGGGCCGCCTTGGCGCCGCGCTGTCCGGCCTCGACGGCCTTTTCCATCCGATGCCGTTTGGCGGCTACGAGGGCGAACTCGGCGGCGACGAAGAAGCCGCTGCCGATGAGGAGCAGGACCGTGATGAACAGGGCCATGGGGAGGCTCATGACTGCGGCTCCCGGTCGGTGGCGGCGGGTCTGCGGGCCAGGTGGATCAGTTCGGGGACGTGGCGGTCGAGGGTGCGCACCTCGATGACGGCGCGGTCGCCGTCGGCCAGGTAGACCGTGAGGTGGTCGCCGATCGCGGGGAAGCGGCCGAGGCGGTCCACGATGAGGCCGGCCGCGGTGTCGTAGTCGGCTTCCCCAGGCAGGTCGATGCCGGTGGCCTCGGCGATCTCGTCCAGGCGGCGACCGGCGTCCACGAGCCAGCCCGCGCCGTCCGCGTCCGGGGCGGCGAGCCGGAGTTCCTGGTCGGTCTCGTCGGCGATGTCGCCGACGAGCTCTTCGGCGATGTCCTCGTACGTGACGATGCCCGCGAGCCCACCGTGCTCGTCGAGGACGACGGCGAACTCGTCGTCGGCCGCGCGCATCCGGTCGACCGCGGCGGGGAGCTGGAGGGTGTCGGGCAGGAGGAGAGGCCGGCGGGCGAGCGTGGCGGCGGTGGTCGTCTCGTACGCGGCCTGCGGCAATCGGGTCAGTTCGCGTACGCCGAGGACGCCGGCGACGTCGTCGGGGTGGTCGCCCATGACCGGGTAGGTGGAGTGACCGTGCTTGGCGATCAGGTCGACGGCCTCGGTGGCGGTCGCGTCCTTGCGGACGAAGACGGCGTCCGCGCGCGGGACCATGACCTCGCCGAGCGTGCGCTCGTTGAAGGCGAGTGCGTGGTCAAGGAGTTCGGCGGCCTCGCGGGGCAGTTCGCCCTGCTCATGGGATTCGCCGATGAGGTGGCTGAGTTCCTCCAGGGTGGCGCCGTGGTGCAGCTCCTCGACCGGCTCGATGCCGACCTTGCGCAGCAGCTTGTTCGCGGCGCTGTCGAAGAGGTGGACGACGGGGCCGACGATCTTCAGATACACGACGGTGGAGCCGGCCAGCGACTTCGCGAGGCGCTCCGGGACGGCGAGCGCGAGGTTCTTCGGTGCCAGCTCGCCCAGGACCATCTGTACGACCGTGGCGACCACGAAGGCCAGGACCACCGAGATGCCGGTGACCGCGGCGTCCGGGATACCGAGGCCGGACAGGGCGGGCTTGAGGAGGGCGGAAACGGAGGGTTCGGCGAGGAAGCCGACGACCAGGCCGGTCACCGTGATGCCGAGCTGGGCACCCGACAGCATGAAGGAGAGTCGCTCCAGGACCGTCAGCGCCTTGGCGGCCTTCTTGTCGCCCGCCTCCGCCTCGCGTGCGAGGGCGAGCCGGTCGGCGGCAACGTAGGCGAACTCCTGGGCGACGAAATATCCGGTGCCGGCGGTCAGCACGAGGACCGCGAGCAAGCCGAGCACGGCACTCAGCACGCCGCACCACCCCGCTCACTCGCTGCCGTGCTCACGCTCACGAAGCGCTGTGCTCGGCGGGATGGCCGGGGCCTGTGCCCCGCAGAGTCCGTCGATCTGGCGGACACCTGGCAGCTCCTTCGCGCTTTACTTTCCCTTTACCTTAACCGGAACAACGGCCACTCTCGCCCCGGTGTTCCTGATCAGTCCGTTGCGGGCATACCACGCGCCACTCGGCTCCGGGAGACACCAGACGCAGCAGGCCCACGCGCGATCGAGTGCGCCCCATGTGCGTACAGCGGCCCGCTCTCGGCAGGAAGGCGACTCCAGTCTCCTCCGCCATGGCCAGGAAGAAGGCGCGTCCCTGGCGTGACTGGCGCGAGGTCGACCAACCGTATTCATATGCATCCGGATACGAGGCAAGCGCCAGGTGCACGACCTCCCGCCCTATCCCCTCGCCCTGCCGCTCGACGGCGATGTTCGTTATGTGCCCGCGGCCGCAGGGACGGCAGACCTGAAAGTCCAGTCGCCCCACACTGTGCCCGTCGGCGTCCAGGGCTTGGATGAGTCGACGGTCCGCGCCGGCGTCGGCGGGAGTGCACTCGAGGACGACAGGACGTCCGGTCCGGGACTTCATCCCGCTCTACGCTGCTTTCCGACGTCGCCCCTCGGAGAGGGCTTGAACGCCCACTCCATTTTCGGTTCCATCACGAACCGGAAGGCGCGCTGCACTGGTGGCGTACAGAGCACGGTGATGACGGACATCGCGATCAGTGTCACCGCGACCTCACCCCACGGTGTGTGCACCCAGTCCACCTCGTACCAGTCCCAGAAGCGGGAACCCTTGGCGAGGAAGCCGTGCAAGAGGTAGCCGTACAGCGTGCCGGCGCCGAGCGCCGTGAACCACAGCTTGCGGCCCGGCACCCACGCGAAGAAGCACGCGACGAGGATCACCGAGCAGCCGAACATGGCGAGCGTCATCACGGCGCCGCTCCAGCCGGGCGCACCCAGCTCCTGGGCGCTGTCGCGCCGGTAGAACCAGGCGGCGTTCATCCGCGGTGCCGCCCAGTACGCGAACAGCAGCGCGCTCGCGAACACCGGCACCGCCAGGATCCGCGCATTCTTACGGCGCACCAGGTGGAAGTGTTCCGGCTTCAGGCACAGGCCCAGCACGAAGAACGGCAGGAACTGCAGAACGCGCTGCAGGTCCAGGTCGTCGCCGATGTCCGGAGAGACCGCGGCCAGTGCCGCGATGGCGAGCGCCAACGGCAGTGGCCAGCGAATCACCTTCCACAGCGGTGTGGTAAGCCGCCAGATGAAGAGGGCGATCAGGAACCAGGTCAGGTACCAGGGATCGAGGAGGCTGAAGTCGTAGCCCGGATCGTCACCGGCGTAACGCTTGAAGAGCGTGTAGACGACCTCGAACACCACATACGGCACCGCCACACCCGTGATCAGCCGCTTCAGTCGGCCGGGGCTCGCGTCGAACGAGCGCGAGAAGTAGCCGGAGATCACGATGAACGCCGGCATGTGGAAGGCGTACACCGTGACGTAGAGGGCGGAGGCCGCTCGACTGTCGCCGCGCAGCGGCTCCCAAGAGTGGCCCATCGCGACCAGGACGATCGCCAGATACTTGGCGTTGTCGAAGAACGCGTCCCGCGCCTTGCCGGGCTTGCCCGAAGGCGCCTGCCGTTCGGCTGCCGCAGGGCGCTGGACGGACGGGGCAGCCGTCTGATGTGCCATCGATGCCGACGATGACTCGCTCACACCCACCCCTCCGTTCGCTTCAACGCGATGGAACCCGCAAGTCGAAATTCTCGTCTCACAGTGTTTACGGGAGTGGAGTAGCTGCCGAACATTCTCCGCACCGTATCCACCTCATGGACAGCCCGTAAACCGAACACGTCCTAGCATGACGCGGGTCACAGGTGTAAGGGCCACTCACAGGTGGCGGCCGCCGTCGGGCACCAGGTCCTGGACCGTGCGCCCGACGGCGGGCTCACCGACCGCCGCCAACTCCCGGCCTTCGTCGGCACGTTGAACCTTCGCCATGAACTGGCCCGTTTGGCTGCCGCCGCCCGTGAGCGTGCAGCGGGCGAGCCCCTGCCCGGTGGTCTCGTCGACAAGTCGGCAGTAGGCACACAGCCTGCGCCGGGCTCTTCATGCAACCGACGCCCGCGCCTCAAAGCCGTCGCCCCTCACAACTATAGAGTTGCGCAACCAAGCAACACATGAGCACGAGCGGAGAGACGTACGACATGGGAATCGTCAGCTGGATCATCCTGGGCCTCATCGCCGGAGTCATCGCCAAGGTCCTGCTGCCCGGCCGTGATCCGGGTGGACTGATCGGCACCACCTTGATAGGCGTCGCGGGCGCGTTCGTGGGCGGCTGGCTGTCGGCCCGCTTTCTCGACCGACCCATCAAGAAGGACTTCTTCGACCTCCCCACGTGGGGCGCGGCGATCGGCGGCTCGCTCGTCCTGCTCATCGGCTACCGACTCCTGTTCGGCAACTCGCGGGACTGACAACCGCGTTCCCACAGACGGGCCCGCAGAAAGGGCAGGACCCCACGGTCCATCAGCGCCGCACGCCACACCTCGCGGGCCCGCGCCACATCGCCTCTCGAACCCCGGGCACCGCCCCGGGCCGGAACATCTGCCGCACCCGGGGCCGCGCGATGCCGGGCCGCCTCGGCGACGACGCACACGATGCGTCCCGCGCACGAGAGGAGGCCGACCCACCGGCCGGACCACGGACCGGACCACGGACCGGACCACGGGCACGGATGTATTCGGCGTACTCGGCTGCGGCCCGCGAGGCAATCAACTCGCGCTCCCTCAGGGCGTCTTCGTGCAGACGCTCCCGGCGCTCCCCCGACACGGCTGCGAACTCCGGCGCGGCCAGCGCCTGTTCCAGCAACTCGCCGAAGACCGACACCCGCTCCGCCCGCATGAATCCACCTTGACGTCCCCGCACTCCCGCCCCCAGCCGCAAGTCGAAACAGAGAAGAGGGGCAACCGCAGTCGACGTGCGTAGGCCTGTCGGCTCCCCACCCTTGAATCTACATTGATGTAGAAGATTGGCGGCGCTGGGGAAATCCAGGCTCATGAGCCACGATGATGAGCACACCCAGCCACCGCGGCGACCAGGAGGAGCAGCGTGCCGGACTCAGACCGTCGGCCCCAGCGACGCGCCCAAGGCGAGCTGGAGACACAAGTCCTGGCCGCGTTGCACGCGGCCGATGCCCCGGCGACCGCGGGGTGGGTGCGCGACCGGGTCGGCGGCGATCTCGCGTACACCACGGTGATGACGATCCTGGCCCGGCTGCACGCCAAGGATGCGGTCGCCCGCCGACGGGAGGGCCGGTCGTTCTTGTGGACACCCACGTCCGACGAGGCCGGGCTCGCCGCCCTGAAGATGCGCAAGGTGCTGGACGCCGAGCCGGACCGGGAAGCGGTGCTGGCCAGCTTCCTCACGTCCCTGCCCGAGGGCGACGAGCAGGTGCTGCGCGACCTGCTGCGTCGCGTCGACGAAGAGGACCACGCCGACAAGGCCGACGGGGAAGGCGCGGTCTGAGCCCGTGGGCGTCTTCGTCTTCCTGCCGCTCGTCCTGCCGTTAACGGCGTGGCCGGTGGCCCGGCTCGCCACCCACCGGCTCCCTCCTCGCACCGCGACCCGGCTCCTGACCTGCGTGGCCGCCGTGATGGCGGTCTGCAGCACGCTGTGCCTGACACTCCTGATGGTGGTCGGCACGGCTCAACTGCCGGGCAATCCCCTGCCGGACGGCTGGTCGGACCCCGAGGTGCGGGCCGCCGTGCCGCAGGACCAGATCGCCGGCAAGGCGGCCATCCCGGCGCTGGCCGCCGTCGTCGCCGCGTGCGGGCGCACGCTGTGGCGGCACTTCGCACTGCGCCGCCGCGCTCACGAGGCACTCGCCGGCCTGCCGGACACCGAGGTCGTGGTGCTGCCCGACGCCCAGCCGTACGCGTATGCCCTGCCCGGTAGCCGGTCGACACGCGGACGGGTCGTCGTCAGCACCGCGCTGCTCGACCGGCTACGCTCCGCCGAGCGGCGGGCGGTGTTCGCGCACGAGCGCAGTCACCTGACGGCCCGACACCACCGCCATCTGCTCGCGGTGCGTCTCGCCGCTCGCGCCAACCCGTTTCTGCGTCCGCTGAGTTCGGCCGTGGCCTATACGGCGGAGCGGTGGGCCGACGAGGAGGCCGCTACGCGGGTGGGAGACCGCAGGACGGTCGCACGGGCCATCGGCACGGTGGCGCTGTCCGGTGGCGCGGTGCGCGAGCCGGTCTTCGCCTCCCTCGCCGCGCCGGGCCCCGTACCCCGCCGGGTGGCGGCGCTGCTCGCGGGGCCGCCACGTGCATCCGTACGACCGAGGGTGTTCACCACCGTGGGACTCGCCACGTGGACGGCCGGAGCCGGAACGGCGGCCTCCGCCATGGCCTCGGCGAACTCCGCGCTGACCCTGGCGACCGTCCTCCACGCGGCGACGCCGATGTGACCAGGCCCAAGGCGGCAGCGCCCGCCGCCCTGGGCCCGGCCGGCCCGGAGGACTACAGGTCGAACTCCTGCGGCGGCAGCCCCAGCATCTGGCACGCCTCGCGCACGACGCCCTGCTCCGTCTTGTCGAAGTCGCCGTCCGCGCCACCGATGACGATGCCGATCTGGATCACGGCGCGCGCCTCGGCCTCCTTCTTCTTCGCCTTGGCGACCTCCTGCAACACGCTGACCTTGCCGAAGTCGAAGTCGGCGGTGAGCTTGTTCAGGTTGTCGTCGAAGCGCCGCTGGAGGTCGGCGGCGTCGAAGTTCTGCAGTACCTCGTTGCTCGTGATGAGCTCCGCCACGCGACGCCGCTCGGACGGATCGATCGTGCCGTCGGCCGCGGCGACCAGCGCGCACATCGCCATCGAAGCATCGCGGAACGCACCGGACTTGAGGTCGTTCTTCTTCGCCACGAGCTGCGTCTGCATCGTCGACGCGGATTCCTTGATGCGGTCCCACAGGGCCACGCGTACTCCTACGGTTGAGGTGTCCTACCGAGCTTCAACTTCTACAGCAATGTAGAAATTTACGGCAGACGCCCAGAGTTCCGCCCCACTTACCGCTCACCCGATCGTGGCCGGTGCGGCGGGCCCCACGAGTTCGGTCAACACGTCCTCCATCGTCACGAATCCGATCACCGTCCCCTTGTCGCCGGTGACCGCGGCGAGGTGACTGCCCTGCGCGCGTAGCGCGGTGAGGGTGTCGTCGAGCGGGGTGTCGAGGCGGACCCGGGTGAGCGGGTGCAGGCCCGTGCGGGGGAAGGGCAGGTCACGGTCGGCGATGCCGAGGGTGTCCTTGATGTGGAGATAGCCGAGCAGCTCCCCGTCCGCGCCGGTGACCGGGAAGCGGGAGAACCCGGCGTCGGCGGCGGCCCGTTCCAGTTCGGCGGGGGTGGTGGCGTCCGTGACCGTACGCATCTTCTGCGCGGGCACCACGATCTCGCCGACCGGGCGGGTGCCCAGCTCCAGGGCGTCTCGCAGCCGTTCACCGTCGGCGGGCGAGAGGAGGCCCGCCTCGCTGGAGTCGAGCACCATGCGGGCGAGTTGGTCATCAGTGAAGACGGACTCGACCTCGTCCTTCGGCTCGACGCGCAGCGACCTCAGCAGTGTGTTGGCGAAGGCGTTGATGCCGAAGATCACCGGCTTGAGGGCGCGGGTGAGGGCGACCAAGAGCGGGCCGAGCAGCAGGGCGGTGCGCACGGGCGCGGCGAGCGCGATGTTCTTGGGCACCATCTCGCCGAGCAGCATGTGGGCGTACGTCGCCGCGGTCAGGGCGATCACGAAGGAGATCGGGTGGACCAGGGCGTGCGGCACGTGTGCCGCCTCGAAGCCAGGCTCCAGCAGATGGGCGATGGCGGGTTCGGCGACGGCGCCGAGCACCAACGACGAGACCGTGATGCCCAGTTGGGCGGTGGCCAGCATGGCGCTGATGTGTTCCAGGGCCCACAGCGTGGAGCGGGCCCGCTTGCTGCCCTCCTGGGCACGCGGTTCGATCTGGCTGCGGCGCACAGAGATCAGGGAGAACTCCGCGCCGACGAAGAAGGCGTTGGTGAGCAGCGTCAGTACGCCGATGGCGAGTTGCAGGGCGGTCATCGGGCCTCCTCCATCAACTCGGCCGGCTCGGCGGCGGGCGCCGGTTCGGTGATGCGGACGCGGTCGGCGCGGTGGTGCTCGATGTCCAGGACGGTCAGCTCCCAGCCATCCAGATCGACGCTGTCACCCTGGATCGGGATGCGTGTCAGGTACGTGGCGATGAGTCCCGCCACGGTCTCGTACGGGCCTTCGGGCGCCGTCAGCCCTATCGCGGTGAGCTGGTCGATGCGGACACCGCCGTCGGCCTCCCACGCGGCGCGCCCGTCCGGGCCCGCCGGGGCGGGCTGCAGGTCGGGCGTCTCGACCGGGTCGTGCTCGTCACGCACCTCGCCGACGACCTCCTCCACGATGTCCTCGACGGTCGCCACGCCCGCTGTCCCGCCGTACTCGTCGATGACGACGGCCATGGTGCGGGTCTCGCGCAGCCGCTCCAAGAGCCGGTCGGCGGGAAGGCTGTCGGGGACCAGCAGGGGCGCGGTGGCCAGCTCGGTGACCTGGGTGAGCTGTCGCCTCTCCGGGGGCAGCGCGAGGACGTCGCGAATGTGGACGGTGCCGACGACCTCATCGAGGCTGTCCCGGTAAACAGGGAAGCGCGAAAGCCCGGTGACATAGGTGAGGTTGGCGGCATCGACGGCCGTCGCGTGCGCCTCCAGGGCCTGGACATCGACGCGGGGCGTCATGACGTTCTCCGCGGTCAGCTCGCTCAAGTGCAGGGTGCGCACGAACAATTCGGCCGAGTCGGCCTCCAGCGCCCCTTCGGCGGCGGAGTGCCGGGCGAGCGCAACGAGCTCCTCCGGGCTGCGCGCGGACGCCAGCTCCTCGGCGGGCTCCAGGCCGAAGCGGCGCACGAAGCGGTTCGCCGTGTTGTTCAGGTGCCGGATGAACGGCCCGAACGCGGCAGTGAACCCGCGCTGCGGACCGGCCACCACCTTGGCCACGGCCACCGGGCGGGAGATCGCCCAGTTCTTCGGCACCAGCTCGCCGACCACCATGAGGATCACCGTGGACAGGACGACACCGAGCACACTCGCCACCGACGAGGCGGCGCCGCCGAGACCGATCGCCTCCAGCGGTCCGCGCAGCAGCGCGGCCAGCGACGGCTCGGCAAGCATGCCGATCACCAGAGAGGTGACGGTGATGCCCAACTGGGCCCCGGACAGCTGGAACGTCAGAGTGCGGACCGCCTTCAGGGCGCCGTCCGCACCCCGCTCCCCCGCCTGCGCCGCACGCTCCAGGTCGGCACGTTCCACGGTGGTCAGCGAGAACTCGGCCGCCACGAACAGGGCACAGGCGAGCGTGAGAAGCAGCGCGAGAACGAGCAGCAGGACCTCGGTCACCACTCCACCTCCGCCCTCTGATCGGTCACGTCGAGCGGTCTGGGTGCAGCGGCACGAGGCCGGCTACTGGGAGGCTCACCCATCGCGGGCTGTGGCTCCTTCTCGTTCGGAGGATCGAGTGATCCTGATGTTTATCGGCGGGGACGGACCCCGTACCACCACGGTAAAAGCACAGCAAAACAAGCTCGTCAAGCGAGTGTCGAGACCTCGGGAGCGATCCTTTTCGGACGTTCCCGTCGCCGGACCGGCGACGGCACCCGCGGCGACCTCGCCACCCTTATGCTTCTACGCGACTGTAGAACGTGGAAGCCGGCACGGATGTTCCCGGCACCGGCACCACCCGCGTAACCCTCATGACCCTCGTACGTACAAAGGGAGTGAACGCCTCGATGGTGTTCAAGCGACTGCTCGGCTCACTCGGCGTGGGCGGCCCGACCGTCGACACTGTCCTCACCCCCGGGGCCTGCGCGCCCGGCGGATCCCTCTCCGGCCAGGTCCACCTCAAGGGCGGAACCGGCGACTTCGACATCGAGCACATCACGCTGGAACTCGTCGCACGCGTCGAGGCCGAGCACGAGGACGGCGAGAGCCACGGCGCCGTCACCTTCGACCGGTTCGTGGTCGGCGGCGGCTTCCGTCTGGTGGCGGGCGCCGAGCACAGCGTGCCGTTCACGGTGACGCTGCCGTGGGAGACACCGATCACCGAGCTGTACGGGCAGGGGCTCGGCATCGTCCTGGGCGTGCGCACCGAGCTGTCGGTGGCCGGCGCCAAGGACAAGGGCGACCTGGACCAGCTGGCCGTCGGCCCGCTGCCGGCACAGGAGGCGATCCTCGAAGCCTTTGGGCAGCTCGGCTTCGGCTTCAAGTCCGCCGACCTCGAATACGGCCACATCGGCGGCACCGGCCAGCAGCTCCCCTTCTACCAAGAGATCGAGCTGGCACCTGCCCCGCAGTATGCCCACGCGGTCAATGAGATCGAACTGACCTTCCTCGCCACCCCCGCCGGCATGGAGGTGGTCCTGGAGGCCGACAAGCGCGGCGGCCTCTTCTCCGACGGACACGACGCGGTCACCCGCTTCACCGTCGGCCACGACGCCATCCACCACCAGGACTGGAACGCGCTCGTCGACGGCTGGGTCCGCCAACTCGTCGAGCACCGCTCGGCGTACGGCACGCACGCCGGATACGGACAGGACTACGGCCACGGGCACGGCTACGGCCACCACGACGATCACCACCACCACGACAGCGGCCACCGCTCCGGCCCCGGCATGGGCACGACCGTCGCGGCGGGCGCGGCAGGACTCGCGGTCGGCGTCGTCGGGGGCATGGTGGCCGCCGAGGTCGTCGACGAGGTCGGGGACTTCTTCGAAGGGGACGACGAGGACGAGGGCGGCGAGGACTGACCATGTTCGGACTCAGCGAGATAGCCGTCATCCTGATCGTGATCGCCATCGTGGTCGGCGTGAAGAAACTGCCCGAACTCACCCGCAGCGCGGGCAAGTCGGCCCGCATCCTCAAGGCGGAGGCCAGGGCCTTGAAGGAGCAGGACGGACAGAGCACCGATGCTCCGGCACCCCGCGTCGTCCCGGGGGAGACGATCCCGCCACGGGACGATCAGGGGACACCGCGTCAGTGACACCGCCCTCCTGTCAGCCCTGGCGCGCCTCGCCCGTAGGACTCGGTCCGGCCGAGACCAGTCCCGTCTCGTAGGCCGTCACCACCGCCTGCACACGGTCGCGGAGCTGGAGCTTGGCGAGGATGCGGGAGACGTGCGTCTTGACGGTGGTCTCGGACAGGTGGAGGCGGGCGGCGAGTTCGGAGTTGCTCAGGCCCTGGGCGAGCAGGCGCAGGACGTCGAGTTCGCGCGGGGTCAGGGCGGACAGGCCGGGATGCGGCGCGGTGGGCTCCGCCTCGGGTGCCTGGCGGGCATGGCGTTCGACGAGGCGGCGGGTGATGGCCGGGGCGAGGAGTGCGTCGCCGGTGCGGACGAGGCGGACGGCGGCGACGAGGTGTTCCGGGGTGACGTCCTTGAGGAGGAAACCGCTGGCGCCGGCCGACAGCGCCTCGTAGACGAGGTCGTCGAGGTCGAAGGTGGTCAGCATGATCACACGGGGTGCCGTGGCCGCGTCAGGGAACTCGCGCAGGATGCGGCGGGTGGCCTCCAGACCGTCGAGTTCGGGCATCCGGATGTCCATGAGGACCACGTCAGGGCGAGTGCGGAGCACGGCGTCCACCGCCTCGGCGCCGTGAGCCGCCTCGGCGACCACGTCGATGCCGTCGGCCTTGAGGATCATGCGGAAGCCGGTGCGGACGAGCGCCTGGTCGTCGGCGACCACGACACGCAGCGGGTGGTGCGTCACAATGCCTCCAGGGGGATCGTGGCGGCGATCCGGAAGCCGCCGTCAGGTCTCGGTCCGGCGTCGAGTGTTCCGCCGTAGACCGAGATTCTCTCCCGCAGTCCCATCAGCCCATGACCCCCGCCGGCAGCGTCCGCACCCGGTGTGCCGCCGGTGTCGGTGACGTCTATGCGCAGGGCGTCGGGCTCGTAGGCGAGCGTCACGGTCGCCGTCGCGCCCCGTGCGTGCTTCGTGGTGTTGGTCAGCGCCTCCTGGACCACGCGGTAGACGGCGAGGCCGATGCCGGAGGAGACCGGGCGGCGGGTGCCGGTCGCCGTCATCTCGACGCTCAGGCCCGCCTCGCGCACCCGCCCGACGAGCGCGTCGAGTTGGTCCAGGCCGGGTTGCGGGGCAAGCCCCTCGGCGGGCGCCGTGCGGCCCGCAGGAACAGCGGGATCGGAGGGATCGTCGGCGGCGTTCATGGTGAGCAGTCCCATGGTGTGCCGCAGCTCGGCCATGGCCGAGCGGCCGCCCGCTTCCACGGCCAGGAGTGCCTCGCGGGCCATCTCGGGCTCGGCGTCCATGACCTTCCGCGCGGCGCCGGCCTGGATGACCATCATGGAGACGTTGTGGGTGACCACGTCGTGCAGTTCGCGGGCGATCCGGGCCCGCTCGCGCTCGGCGGCGCGGCGCAACTCCTCGGCCCGCTCGCGCTCCAGCGCCGCCATGCGTTCCTGGCGCGCGTCGGCACGCAGCCGCCACTGCCGCATGCCGTCCGCGACGATGGTGAGCGGCAGCAGGATGAGCAGCGGCACGTACTCATTCTGGATGGTGGGCACGTCCGGCGTCCTGGCGCCGTTCAGGACGAGCAGCGCCACGGCGACGCTCGCCAGGGTCAGGATCCGGTACGGGCTGTGCATGACGGCGGAGTACGTCGCGACCAGCGTGGCGTAGAGGATCATCCGCGCTTCGCTGCCCGGCGCCATCAGCACCGCGGCGATCACCACCCAGAGCACGGCCAGCGGGTAACGGCGGCGCAGGGCCAGCGGCAGGGAGCACAGAAGCATCGGCGCCAGCGCGCCGACGTAGTTCCCGGACCCCTCGACCAGGCGCACCGTGCCATCGACGATCTTGTACGTGCGGTCCATGCCGACGCTCAGGCCGGAGTTGACCGCGGCGATCACGGCGAACAGGGCGAAGGCCCCGTCGAGGATCAGGTCACGTCTGGTGGGCCGGGGCAAGGGACCCGTCGGCCGCCGCAGCGCCGCGAACCCGTCCCGCAGGCGGTCCGCCGCCGATGCGTTCGTCACCCACCGATTGTCACAGGCAGCACAGGCCGGCGGCGTCCTCCCTTCAGACCGTGGTCGCGCGCTCGCGTACTTCGCTCGTCTACATCTGACGGAGGACGCCGGCCGGGGTCCTCCGCGCGCAGGAGCGGAAAGGGTCCGAGCGCCGGACGCGCTCATCCGCCGTCCGCTCATAGCGTCCAGCGGTGCCGGTCACACGGATCGGCCCGCCGAGGAGGCTGCCGCATGACCCCCACGACCGACCCGCCTGCCGCACCTGTCGCGCTGAGAGCCCGGGGCCTGGGCAAGAAATACCGACAGCAATGGGCACTGTCGGACTGCAGCCTGGATGTCCCCGCGGGCCGCATCGTCGGCCTGGTAGGCCCCAACGGGGCTGGAAAATCAACCCTGTTGAACCTCGCCTCCGGCATGCTCGCCCCGACCACAGGCACCATCGAGGTCTGCGGCGGCCGCCCGGCCACCGGCCCGGCGCAACTCGCCAAGGTCGGTTTCGTCGCCCAGGACACCCCCACGTACGCGGGCCTGACCGTCGCCGACCACCTCGAGGTCGGCGCCCGCCTCAACCCCAGCTGGGACGCCACCCTGGCCCGCGACCGGATCCGCCGCATCGGCCTCGACCCCGGCCGGCGGGCCGGACGCCTGTCCGGCGGGCAGCGCGCCCAGCTCGCCCTCACTCTCGGCCTCGCCAAACGCCCCGAACTCCTCGTCCTCGACGAGCCCGTCGCCGCCCTGGACCCGCTGGCCCGCCGCGAGTTCCTCGACGACCTCACGGACGCGATCGCCGGACAGGAGATGACCGTCCTACTCTCCTCCCACCTCGTCTCCGACGTGGAGCGGGTCTGCGACCACGTGATCGTGCTCGTGGACTCACGGGTCCAAGTCAGCGCCGACATCGACGACTTGCTGGCCGGTCACCACCGGCTCACCGGCCCGGCCGACACCGCGGCCGACCTACCGGCCGGACACCACGTCGTCTCGACATCCCGCACCGACGCACGGACCACCCTCGTCGTACGCGCCACGACGCCGCCCGCCGGCGATGACTCCTGGACAGCCGGCCCGCTCCCCCTCGAAGACATCGTCCTGGCCTACATCGGCAGTCGGACGCCCCCCACCACCGAACCGGGCTCCCGCCCCGCCGCCGACCTGGAGACCCACCGATGATCTGGCTGACCTGGCGCCAACTGCGCACGCAGGCAACGGCGGTCATCGCCGCGCTGGCCGCCCTCGCCGCCCTCCTCGCCGCGACCGGCCCCCACCTGGCCGGCCTGCACACCACCGCCGGCCGCGGCCTCGTCCAGCAGCTCTCCCCCACCGACACCACCCTCTACTTCGTCGGCGGCGTGACCGTCCTCCTCGTGCCCGCCCTCATCGGCATGTTCTGGGGCGCCCCGCTCGTCTCCCGCGAACTGGAGACGGGCACCCACCGCCTCGCCTGGAACCAGGGCGTCACCCGCACCCGCTGGCTGGTCACCAAACTCACCCTCACCGGTCTGACCGCGGTCGCCGCCACCGCGCTGATCAGCCTCGCGGTCACCTGGTGGAGCAGCCCCGTCGACCAGGCGGTCGCCGCGGGCGGATCCGACAACACGGACAACTTCGTCCCCCGCATCGACCCGGCGATCTTCAGCGCCCGCGGCATCGTCCCGCTCGGCTACGCCGCCTTCGCCTTCGCCCTCGGCGTCCTCTTCGGCATCGTCATCCGCCGCACACTCCCCGCCATGGCCGCCACGCTGGCGACATACACCGCGGCCCTGTTGTCCATGCCGATGTGGATCCGCGAGCACCTGGCCCCCGCCACCACCATCACCGTCCCCTTCACCCACGACCGCATGGCGAACTACCTCCTCGACTCCGTCTCCCACATCGACACCGGCAAGCCCGACGTCTGGGTCACCGCCGAGCAGACCCTCGACGCCACCGGCCACCCGGCCCACGCCATGCCACCCGCATACACCCACTGCGAATCGATCAAGTCATGCATCGACGCCCTGGCCAAGGCCGGCTACCACCAACGCGTCACCTACCAGGCCGCCGACAACTTCTGGCCCCTGCAGTGGGCAGAGATCGGCGTCTTCCTCGGCCTCGCCGTCGGACTCGGTGTGCTGGGCGTCTGGTGGACGCGAAAGCGGCTGCTGAAGGTGAGTGTCCAATGAACGGCCCTGTCTCACCTTCGGCGGTGACGCAGAGTTGGCAGGGTCGTGGACAGTCACGTGCTGGATGTCAACGAGCTTGTGGATGTGATGTTTTCGGGACTATCGCCGCTGACCATCGAGGATGTGATCGAGTAGGGCGAGCGGATCCTTCGCGGAAGGTGTGGCGGCAGCCGCGGGTGGGACACAGCAGCCGTCGCACCCGAACGCGGACTACAGCGCGCCGACCGCAGGCGCCCGGGGTACTGGAGCGATTCCAGCGCCGCACCGCTCGCTCTGCGCACCCTGTTGCGCATCCCCTGCCCACCGGACGAATACCCCGTGTGATCGGCGTCGACGACTTCGCGCTGCGCCGGCGGCACCGTTATGCCACCGTCGTGATCGACGCCGAGACCCACGAGCGGATCGACGTGCTGCCCGACCGCACGGCCGACACCCTGCTCGACCAGGGCGTGGGCCTGCTCGAATGTGCCCGCCGTCTGCAACTGGCCCTGAACACCGTCAGACGCTACGCGCGCCGATCGGCCCGAGCGGATACTCCGCGTCCCCAAGTACCGTGCCCAGCTTGGCCGATCCCTACCGTGAGCACCTGTGCAAACGCCGGGCCGAGGCCCCCGCCATCCCCGTCCTGCATCTCTTCGAAGAGATCAAGGCACTCGGCTTCACGGGCTGCCTCAATCTCCTGCACAAGTACATCCACCAAGGCCGCGCGGACGCCGACCGCAGCCACATCTCCGCCCGCCGGCTCGCCCGGATGCTGCTCACCGGGCCCGCCAACCTCAAGGCCGGGCAACACGACCTCTTGGCCAAACTCATCGCCTTCTGCATCGAGATGACCGAACTGGCCACTTGTGTCAGGGACTTCGCCCCACTCTTGAAGCCCGCCGCGGGACAGGGCCGTTAACTTGACACTCCCCGGTCAGGCTCGCTCGGAGGCCATTTCCCTGAAGGCCGAGCACGCGGTATCGAGGAACGCCGCGACGCTGGGTCGTAGTTCAGCTCGGCGAAGCCAGGTCATCGTGACTGCGGTCTGCGAGGCGCTTCCCGTCAGCGGGATCGCGGCCACCTCGCCCCGAGCGGCGGGTCCGGCCGCGGCGATCTCGGGCAGCAGGGCGCTGCCCATGCCCGCAGCTGCGCACTGGCCGAGCGCGGCCATGCTCGCGACTTGGGTGTCGATGACCGGTGCATCCACGCCGAGTGTGTGGATCAAGCTGTCGAGCATCTCCCGGAATCCACAGCCCTGTGGAGTGGCGAGGAATGACTCTCCGCGCAGGTCACCGCCACCGACCTGGGCGTACGAGGCGAGTCGGTGGCCAATGGGCATGACCACCATCAGCCGGTCCGTGGCAAGGCTCTCGCTCACGAAGGGCTTGTCGTCGGGTGCCTGGCCGAAGGTGAGCGCGACATCGATCTCGCCGCGCCGGACCCATTCGTAGAGCTCACCGCGGCCACCCTCGCGCAGCGTCACTTGAACGCGCGGGTGGTTCTGGCGGTAGCGGGCGAGGATCGCCGGCAGCCGGTGCGCGCAGAGTGTCTCCAGGCCGCCGACCATCAGCTGGCCACCGGGTTCCTGACCCTCGTCCTCGACAGCGGTGCGCGCCTCCTGCACGAGGAGCAGCATCTGGTCCGCGTAGTCGACGAGCCGTTCGCCGGCCGGGGTCAGCGTCAGCTTGCGGCTCGTGCGGTCGAAGAGCTTGACCGAGAGCTCGGACTCCAGGGCCTGGATCTGCTCGGTAACACTCGACTGCGCGTAGTTCAGCTCTGCCGCTGCGCGGGTGAAGTTGAGCGTGCGCGCCACAGTCCGGAACGTCCGCAGGTGACGCAGTTCCACAGGCCCTGCCTTTCCGATCCGCTCCGTCGAGGGTCGATCGGCTCCGCCGATGCTCGCCATCGGAAGCGCCCGCTTCTGCAACTGACCGCGCACTGCCAGGATTCCAACTATCGCCCCCTGCTCACAACCGGTCCCGGCGATATGTCGTGCCGCCTGCAGCGGCATTCATCCCGGTATCTCCCCGTACCTTCCTGGGAGGACAGCCATGTCAAGCCAGTCAACCCGCCCGATCGACACCTCCCGGCCGTCTCCCGGGGCCCCGCCCGGCACAGCCTCCGCCGCATCGAAGTCGAAGGGGCTCCTGCTTCTTGGACTCTCGCTCGGCTACTTCATGGTCATGCTGGACACCACCGTGGTCACGGTGGCACTGCCGGCCATCGGTGAAGACCTGTCCGGTTCGCTCAGCGGACTGCAGTGGGTCTCCAACGGATACACGCTCACCTTCGCAGCCCTGCTGCTCACCGCCGGCGCGCTGTCCGACCGCTACGGCGGCCGCAAGGTTTTCCTCACCGGCCTGTGGCTGTTCGCGATCCTCTCCGGAGCATCGGCCGCGGTCGGCTCCATGGAAGCCCTGATCGCCCTGCGCGCCCTGCTCGGTGTGGCCGGGGCCCTGCTCCTGCCGACGTCGCTCGCGATCATCGCGCACGCCTACACCGACCCGGCGGCCCGCGCTCGGGCCATGGGCGCCTGGGCCGCGATCAGCGGCACCGCGCTGGCGGCCGGGCCGCTGGTCGGCGGAGTCTTCACCGACACGCTCGGCTGGCAGGCCATCTTCCTGCTCAACGTCCCGGTCGCGCTCATCAGCATCGTCCTCACGATGAAGTACGCCCCGGTCAGCGTCCCCAAGGCGTCCAAGGGCATCGACCTGCCCGGCCAGGTCAGCGCCGTCCTGGCGCTCGCCGGTCTGACGTACGGCCTCATCGAGAGCGAACCCGAGGGCTGGGGCTCGCCCCAGGTGCTCGGCGGATTCGCGGTGTTCGTGGTCGCCGGTGCGCTCTTCCTGCTCGCCGAGCGGCGCAAGGAGACCGAGACCAGCGCCCCGATGCTGCCGCTGGCCATGTTCCGCAACCGGACCCTGTCCGCGGGGCTCTTTGCCGGACTCCTGGTGAACTTCGGGCTCTCGGGCGTGCTCTTCGTCCTCTCCCTCTTCTTCCAAGAGGCGCACGGCTACTCGGCCTTCACCACCGGCCTCGCCTTCCTGCCGCTCACCCTGCCGACCGCGTTCAACCCGATCTTCACGGGCCGGCTCGTGGGCCGGATCGGCGCCCGCAAGCCCGCCATCGCCGGCTTCCTGCTCATGGGTGTCGGCGTACTGATCCAGTCCGCCTCCACCGCGGACTCCACTCTCGGGCTCATCACGATGTGCATCGGCCTGCTGGTTCTGGGCTTCGGCGTCTCCTTCGCGATCCCGCCACTGATGACCGCGATCGTGGGCTCGGTCGCCAAGGAGCAGTCCGGTATCGCCTCCGGCGCGCTGAACTCGGCGCGTCAGACCGGCGCCGTGCTGGGTGTCGCCGTGCTCGGCGCGGTGATCGGTGGCGGGACGTCGGTCAGTTCCGGTACCCGGATCGCACTCGTGGTGGCCGGCGTCGTACTGCTTGCCGGAGCCGGTGTGGTGGCCGCCTACATCGGCCGCCCCGCTCAAAAGTCCGCCTGACTGACGGCCGGCCCGACCAAGAGAGACAGCCGGGCCGGCCGGAAGCGAACCAGAAGGAAGCGGACTGGAAGAAGTGCTCGGGTCGTCTCCCGGAGAGCAGTGACGCGGCGCGGCCCTTGTTGACCGCATCGCTCCGCGAGACGGCGCCGAGTTTACCGAAGATGCTGCGCAGGCGGTCAGGTCGAGCACCTTTCGCTCCCGCTCTGTGAGCCGTGCATCGTCGCCCTGCCGCCCCGTGGGGAGCAGCGCCTCAGGGGGAACGGCGAGGAACACCCTCTTGCGGCTCTCACGGCGGGTACGCACCGTGGCGACAGGCTCAAGGCCGGACACGGTTCTGGAGAGGAAACGTCAGGCCCACGGTACGTGTGTCCTCAGCCCGGCAGTGGCCGTTCGCGTGTGCTCGGCCACGATGTCAGGCGTCACTCAGGTCAGAGGGTCATGAAGGGCGAGTGCTCGACGAGCAGGAGTCTGCGAATGCATTCGCGCAGGCGTGACAGAGACCGGCGGGGTGGTGACGTTGATGCGGGCACAACTCCCCCAGGGGTAAGGTACGCAGAGTGGCGTACCTCCGTGAAGGTACGCACAGAGGCGTACCTTGTCGAGGGGTGGAGCTATGGCAGACGAGTTGGCGCACCCGCGCACCGAGGGCCTGGAGGTGGGGCCGATTCTGCTGGCGCTCGCCGACGACAACCGGCGCCGGGTCATCGCTGAACTTGCGAAGCAGCCGGAGCAGGAGCGGCTGTGCGCATCCTTCGACCTGCCCGTGGGCAAGTCCAGCCGCACCCGGCACTGGCGGGTGCTGCGCGAAGCGGGCCTGGTGTACCAGCGCAGTGCAGGAAACGGCCTGTACATGCGCCTGCGCAGGGAAGACCTGGACCGCAGATTTCCCGGCCTCATCGAAGCCGTCATTGCTGCGGACGCCAGCGACTCGCCCCTTCATCCCCGGCCGTGAAGAGAACCTGGCGGCGAGTGGACGCTCCGCGACTTGGCCGAGCACCTGGGCAGCTCAAATCTGTGACCGGCGGCCGCAGTCACCGAACAGCACGGCAAGCACGAGGCCACCTCGACCCCATGTGATCCCGATGAGTTTCTGCAGTGGTTCGGGAGGCCTGGCCGACGAAGGCGTGGCCGAGGTCTTCGACACGATGGCACCAAGGCAGATAGCCCGGGGACGAGCTCAGCACCCGCAGCACGCGTAACGTCCGTATCACCCACTCTGCTGTATCCAGTCGCTGGAGACTCAAGGCCATTCCCCAACCGGGCCCCGCCCGAGACGTCTACCGAGTCGCTGAAGCATGCGTCGCGTGCTCCCCGCTGGCCTCCAAGATGAAACGGGCACGTCTTGCATGTGCCGGGCGGGCGATGGCAGCGGCATGCGACGCCACCGAGGGGGCTTCAGCAAGGCAAGTTCGGTTCCCGGGCTCAAGCGCCTGGCGTCCAGCCTGTGGCTCTCGCCCAGGCTTCGGCCCGCTCGCTGATCTCGGCGATCAGCGAGCCCTTGGCCGCCGCATAGGCGTTCATGTCGGGCCAGTCCTGCTCGGCCAGGTGCTGCTTGTGCCGGGCGTAGGCCGCACGGTCGGCCGCGTCCCTCCGCAGCCAGTCGCGGAACAGCAGGTGACGGCGCTCCCACTCGCTTCCGGCCGTGCAGATGTGCACCTGGACGCCCAGGTCAGGGGTGCGCACCATGCGGTGCCCGGGCTGGCGCACGCGCAGGACGTATCCGACCCTCTCCAAGGCCGGAAGATAGGCGTCCTCGCCATCGGCGTCCGGCACGCTCAGGTCGATGTCGATGATGGGCTTGGCGACCAGTCCGGGCACGGCCGTCGAACCGACGTGGTCGACCCGCCGGGCCACCGGGCCCACCGCGTCTACGATGCGTCGCCGTTCCCGCTCGAACGCGGCCGGCCATGCCGGGTCGTAGGCGACAACCCGGATCTCGCGCTTCTCCTGGCCGCCTATCAACTCAGTCTGATCGCCCATGACTCCATTACAGCTCAGCGGAATGACGGTCTGTCCCCCGCGGTCCATACGAACTCGCAGGCGGCCTTCAGCTACGAGCCCTTGGGCTCAATCATCCAGGCACCTGCCCGTGGTCGTCAGGGCCTGCCGGGTCCGACGCAGGGGCAGGGCCGGCATCATGTCGAACCCAATCGAACTCCTGGCGCGGCGCCCGGTCGACGCGGCGCGGCTCAGCACGATGGCACACAGCCGGATCTCCGCATGCCGCCCGTGTACCGCAGCCCCGGATGCGTCACAGTTCCTGGTTCGGCCAGTCCAGGAGACGGGCGCCGATGACGGCGGTCTGGAGCGTGTAGCGGTGCACGGGGTCGGCGGGGTCCGCGCCGGTGAGGTCGTGGATGCGTTGGAGCCGGTATGTGAACGCGCGCACGCTCAGTGACAGCCGGCGGGCGGCCTCGGCGGCGACGCAGCCGGAGTCGAAGTAGGCGGTGAGGGTGTCCAGGAGGGGCCGGGCCCCGCCGCGGGCCCGGCGCAGCGGGCCGAGCGCGCTGACGACGAGGTCGGCCATCGCCTGCCGGTCACGAGTGAGAACCGGGAAGACGAGCAGGTCAGCGGCGCGCAGCACCGGTTCGTCGAGTTCGAGGCGCTCGGCCAGGTCGAGGACGTTCAGCGCCTCTTCGTAGGAGTGGGCGACACCGCCCGGACCCGCCTGGGCGCGGCCGATGGCCACCTGCCCGCCGTCGGTGGCCGCGTGCGCCTGCTTGGCGAAGTAGGTGAGGACCTCGCCCAGGTCGCCGGGCGCCACGCAGATCAGGCGGCCGTCCTTCGTCGTGAGCAGGACGTCGCGATCGCCGAACCGGCCGATCATGGCGCGTTCCACGGCGCGCGGCACCGGGTCCCCCTCCTCGTACGCTTCCCGGCCGACGGCCACGGCGACCGCGTGCGCGAGGGAGAGCCGCAACCCGAACCGTTCGGCGCGCTCGGCGAGTTGACCGAGGTCGCTGCGCCCGTAGAGCAGGTCGTCGATGAACTCGCGGCGGGCCGCCTCCTCCTGGCGCAGGGTGTCGCGCTGGGCGCGCTCGTAGCCCTCGATGAACGCGTCCACGGCCTGGGCGCTCGCAGCGAGGACGGCCTGGGCCCCGGCGCCGCGGTCCAGTTCGCCCGTGCACAGCGTCGTCAGCTGGGCTCCGATGAGCGCGCGCAGTCCGAGGCCGGCGTCCGCGGCGCGCTCGCCGAGGAGGCGACGTGACTCGAGCTCGTCGCGGGTCAGCCGCCGGCCGGTCGCGGAGGCCTCGGCGACGATGGCGGCGTGCCCGGTCAGGTACTCCTCGGGTATGTCCCGGGCTGTCGTCGTCATGCTCGCCCCCGTGATGGTGATGTGCGCTTGACGCATTCTTAGCGCACGGGTGGCCCGCGCATCCCACTGGGACTGTTCCCGGTTGCCGGGTTCCGGCAGTGGGCGGCTGGTCACGGTCGCTGGGCGTGGCGGGCGGCCGGGTGGACGGAGGCGTGTCGTGGGTCGGTGGCGCGGGTGATGGCGGATTCCACGGCCGCCACCCGGTCGGCGAGCAGGCCGAGGGCGGCCACGGCGCGGGCCGCCGGGTCGCCCTCGGGGCCGCCGAGGGTGCGGGTGCGCACATGTGCCGCCTTGATCTCGTCCCAGCGGGCGGCCTGGCCGGGGGTGATGGTGCCGCGCAGTGCGGCGAGTTTGAGGAGGTTGGCCTCGGCTCCGGTGGTGAGGGTCTGGGCTTCGTTGAGGTAGTGGTCGTCGACGAGGGCGGCGAGTTCGGTGTAGTTCATGGCGGGGTCGATCCGGGCGGCGATCTTGTTCATGTCGCGGTAGGAGCCCTGGAGCCGGAAGGGCGGTTCGGTGCGGGTGGCCGGGTCCTGGGCGGCGGAGGCGATGTAGGCGACGTTGACCGCGAGGACGGTGGCGCGGGCCGCCAGCAGGTGGCGCAGGACGGTAACGACGCGGTCGCATTCGGCGGGTGCGTAGGGGTGGGTGAGCTGTTCGGGGCGTGCCGTGGGGTCGTGCTGGGCGAGGCGGAGCAACAGGTCGAGGTCGGTGCGTTCGCGGGCGGCGAGCGGTGCGAGGTGGGGGTTGGCGGTGAGCGCGTTTTCGACGAAGGAGGCGGCGAAGGCGTCCTCCTTGCCGGTGAGGACGTCGCCGAGGTTCCATACGTCGGCGCGGTTGGCGAGCATGTCGGGGATGCGGAAGCGGGCGCCGGACTCGGTGTACGGGTTGCCGGCCATGCACACGGCGAAGCGCTTGCCGCGCAGGTCGTATGTGCGCGGGGTGCCGTTCCACACGCCGTCCATGCGGCGTTGCGCGTCGCACAGGGCGATGAACTTCTGCAGGAGTTCGGGCGAGGTGTGCTGGATGTCGTCGAGGTACAGCAGCACGTTGTTGCCCGCTTCGAGGGCGAAGTTGACCTTGTCGATCTCCTGGCGCGCGGTGGCGTTCGGGGCGTCGGCGGGGTCGAGGGAGGTGACGGTGTGGCCGAGGGCCGGTCCGTCGGCCTTGACGAGGATCATGCCGAGCCGGTCGGCGACGTACTCCATCAGGGTCGTCTTGCCGTAGCCGGGCGGCGAGACGAGCAGCAACAGGCCGCCCGCCGTGCCGAGTTGTTTGCTGAGGTTGTCGCCGATGAGCGGCAGGTACACCTCGTCGACGAGGCGGCTGCGGACGAACGTGGGCAGGACGCGCGGGCAGTGCTCGTCCAGGCGCAGCCGCTCGCGTTCGGTGGCTGCCAGCTCGGTCCGCAGCCGCTGGTGGGCGCGGAAGCCGGGCACGGTGTGCGTGCGGAACTCGGCGGTGCGGGCGAGGAGTTCGTCGAGCCGGAAGGTGAGGCGGCCCGCGTCGATGCGCGGGTGGGTACCGAGCAGGCCCTCGACGGTGGCGGTGAGGCCGGCCGGGTTCTCGTGCCGTTCGAGCCCCGGGCAGAGCTCCGCGGCCACGGCCTCGGGCAGGTCGTCGGCACCCTCTCCCGCCGAGGCGGCGTACGCGGTCAGCCACGCCTCGACGAGCTGGCGGCGGGCCGGGACGTCCGTGATGGCGGCCAGATCGTCCTCGTAGGCCGAACTGTCCACGGTGTGGCGGAACTTTTCGAGGAAGACCCAGGTGCGCGAGGAGAGGACGAACCCGGCGGGTGCGCTGCTGAGTTCGTCGAAGAGGTACGCGGCGGCGGCCGGGTCGCCGTCCATGCGGGCGGCGAGCTCGGCTCGGAAGTCGTCGATGGCGGGGGCGAGTCCGAAGGTGTCGCGGGCACGGGCCAGCGAGGTGGCGCGGCGGGTCAGCAGCTCCCGCTCCTCATCCGGCACGTGGTGACACCAGAAGAGCTGGGCCGTGGCGCGGGCCGCCGGGGTGTGTCGCAGCAGTCCGGCGGTCGTGTGCAGCCGGAGCAGCGCGGTGAGGAGGAGTGTGGCGTCGTGGTCGTGGACGCCGCGCTCGTACCCCTCGTCGTACGCGTCCTCGGCCGCGGTGCGCACGAGTGCGGGCAGGTCGTCCGCGGCGAGCAGGGCTTCGGCGCCGCGGTCGGCGAGCAGGCGGGCGGCGAGGTGCTCGGCCCGGTAGACGGCACGGTTCTCGGAGGCGAGGTGCTGGTCCCAGTAGGGGCGGGTGGCGGCGAAGTCCGGGTCGGTGACCGGGGCGCGGAAGTCGGTGCCGGTGACCGCGAAGGCCATGCCGTCGCCGTGAGGGACGAGGGTCAGGTCGAGGGGCTGGGTGTTGACGGCGAAGCGGTGCCGGCCGAGGCGCAGCGTGTCACCGCCGTCCGCGTACAGCTCGGTACGGTCGCGCAGGGTGCGGGCGGCCTCCTGGCGTGCGCCGGTGAGCCGGCCGGTGAGTTCGTCGGCCCGCACCTGGTCGCCGAGCTCGCGCAGTTCGGCGATGACGCGGTCGACCTTGGCGACCAGCGGGTCGGCGGCGAAGTAGGTGTGGATGTCCTCGGCCGTCGTGAGCGTCGCGGCGCGGCGGGTGACGGAGTCGAGGACACGTCCGGCCGACTCGGCGAGGCGGTCGGTGCGGTGGGCGCGTTCGTCGGTGAGGCTCTGTTTGCGGGCGGTGAACGCTTCGTGGATCTCGGTGCGCCGGGTGTCGAGGTCGTCGAGGAAGGCGTCGGACTCGGCGAACCGGCCCTGGAGGTCCTCCAGTTGGAGCAGCAGGCGGGCCAGCTGGTCGTCGCAGGCTCCAGGGGTGGTGGCCGCGGCGAGGGCTCCGGTGACGGACTGGCCGAGCAGCGCGAACTCTGCGGCGAACTCGGCGCGGCCCTCGCGTTCGGCCAGTGCACGGCGGCGCGTGTCGAGGACGGCTCGGGCCCTGTTGACGCCGGCCAGCGCCTCGGCGATGTGCTCCAGGACGGCGGCGCGGACGGTGGCGTCGGCAACGTCGAGGCCGGCGACGACCTCGGTGACCGTCCGCAGCTGCTCGTCCAGCGCGTACAGGCGCTCCTGTGGTGCGGTGAACTCGGCGACGGTGGCCAGGGTTTCGGCCTGTCCGGCCAGTTCCTCGATGGTGTGGTGGTGGGTAGCGAAGGCGTCCGGGCGGGCGAGGAAGGTGACGGCGCGCCGGCCCGCGGCGGCGATGTCACCGGCCAGGCCCTCGACGAGCGTGTCGAGGCGTGCGGCGTCGATGTACCGCGATTCCTTCAGTGACACCAACCGGCCCTGGGAGTGCCGCAGTTCGGTGATGCGCTCGACCCACTCGGGTGCGGAGCGCGGCACTTCGCCGCGGATGCGCCGGACGAGCCCGGCGATGTGTTCGGCGGACTCGGCGAGCGTGTCGTTCGCCTGCCGGGTGAGGTCGCGTACGGCCTCGAACTCGGTGAGCATCTGCTCGGCCGTCGCGCGCACGGCGGCCAACGGGCTTCCCAGAGCGCCGAGTTCGGTGTCGCCAAGCCAGTGGTGGCGGTCGGCGGCACGGGCGCACCCCGCGGCGAGCTCCCGGTAGGCGGCAGCCGTCGGCTCTTCGACGGTGGCGGCGACGGTGCGGGCCACGGCCAGGCAGTCGGAGATGCCCCGCACCAGGTCGGCGTTGCCCACGCGCGCCAGCGGCCCCTCGCCGGCCGGGCGCGCGGCGGCGTGGGAATCGGAGACGTACGGGGAGTCCCAGCGTTGCAGCGGGTGCACGCGGGCCGGTTCCACGGCGGCGCCCGCCCCGGCGGCGGAGCGCAGCACGAAGAGGGCGCCGTCGTCGAACAACGCGAACCCCTGGCAGGGAATCGGCGTGGCGAACTCCTTGCGGATGACGTTGTACGCGAGCAGCAGGCCGCGGCGGGCGCCTGGCGCGTGGAAGACGTGGAGGACGTCCTCGCCGTTGGGTGAGCGGACGGTGCGCTCGTAGGCCAGTCCGCCCACGTCGAGCGCGTCGAAGGTCCTGGCCTCGCCTGTGGCCAGGCAGTATCCGCCGGGGAAGACGATGCCCTGGTCCTCGGGCAGGGTGCGGCAGGCCTGGCCGATGCCGTCGAGGCGGACGGTGCGTCCAGTGAGGGTGTTGAAGACGAGGTAGCGGTCGTCGCTCTCCTTGTAGGGGCGCACGCGCAGCAGGATCAGGGGGCCGACGCGGGCGTGCGCGAGGTCGGCTTCGGCCAGCGACTGCAGCGGCTCGTCGACCGGTTCGCTGTAGACACCCTCGCCGGTCTCGGTGTCGTTCTCGGTCTTGACGGTGAGGGTGCCGCCGAGCGTGTCGACGTAGATCTCGCCGCCGGGCACGGCGATGTGCGGGTGACGGCCGGGAACGTGGTCGTCGCGGGTGGCCGCGGTCCACGCGATGTCGTACGCGGGCGGCAGGACGTGGTCGCGGTCGCCGCGCGCGTCGAGGAACGTGGCTCGGCCGTCGACGTCGAGCGTCCAGCGCAGCACCCGGATGTCGTCGGCCTTCTCGCCGGTCTGGAAGACGGCCAGCAACTTGCCGTCCAGGAAGCGCAGTTGCAGCAGGGTGGCGGCGCGGTAGTAGCGGTGCAGGGCCGCGAATTCTCGTACGAAGCCGGGGTCGTCGAGCAGGCCGGGCACCGCCGGCTCCGGCAGCGCCGCCAGGCTGCGCCGGTCGTGCAGTGTGAACACGTCGGCCACGGCGCTCGGCTCGCCGTCGCCGAGCGGTGTCGTACGGCCGAACAGCAGGACGTCGCCGACCGCGACGATGTCGCCGGCCACGGCGGGCCGCTCGGTGCGCAGGTGCTCCGTGCCGGTGAGGGCGAAGCCGGTGGCGCCGAAGGCCGCCGTGCGCCGCTCGTTCAGCTCGGCGGCACGCTCGGACAGCTGCCGGGCCTGTCCGGCGAGCCGGTCGCGCAGGACGTCGTACGTGCCTGCGTCCAGACCCGTTTCCATGGGCGGAATCCCTCTCGTACCGGTGGACTGTGGTCAGTGAAGCGGCCGGGGCCTCCGACCCCCGTGCGGGGCCCCGGCCGATCTCGGGGCGGCGGTCAGGTGTGCGCGCTGCCGTTCAACTGTGTCAACGGAAGATCCGCAATGCCCAACTGTCCCGCCTTGTCGAGGAGTTCACGCAGCGGACCGGCCTGCTCGCCGCCTCCGCCCTTCATGAGCTTCATCAGCAGCGCGGAGACGGTGAGGTGCTGCACGTCGGCCGAGGAGACCGAGCCGAGGACGGCCGTCAGGTCCTCGGTGAAGCTCGCCGTGCCGTCCAGCCACGGCTTCGCCAACTGCTGCGCCACGTCCGAATGTTGAACGAACCCGTCGATACCCTTACCGAGCGCGATGGAGTTCACGAGCCGGTCGAAGAAGACGGACTCCCCGCCGACGATGTTGATGTCGGCGTTCTCCAGGCCGGTCGCAAGCACCGTGGCCTGCGCCTCGGCGACCTGCCGCTGCACGTCGATACCGGCGAGCCGGATCTCCTTCTCGGCCTGCAGCCGCAGCCGGTACTCCTCGTGCCCGCGCGAGGCCTCGTCCAGGGCGGCCATCGCGACGGCCTTCTGGTTGATACCCTCGGCCTCCGCCTTGAGCTTCTCGCCGATCGCGGTCGCCTCGGCCAGCGCCTTGGCGCGGGCACCCTCCGCCTCCGCACGCATCCGCGCCTCGGTGGCCTCCGCCTCCGCACGACCTGCCTTCTCGATGACCTCGGCCTCCTTGTCGCGCACCTGCACATCGGCGAGGCCCGGGGCCGCGGCCTCCGCCTGGAAGCCGTCGGCCAGCTTCCGCTTGGCCTGCGCCTGCAGGTCAGCAGACTTCAACTCAGCTTGGGCCAAAGTCAGTTGCTCCGCCGCGCGGTGCGTGGCCGCCTGCTCGGCGGCCTCCGCGGCCTTGATGTCCTTGACCAGCCGCTCCTGCGCCTCGGCCTCCGCCGCGATGATGACGGCCTGCCGGCCGCGCTCGGCCTCCTCGACGGCCCGCAGCTTCTTGATGGACTCCTCCTGCTCGGCGACCGTCCGGTCCACGGCCACACGCTCGCGCACCACCTCGGCGATCTCCCGCTTCTCCGCCTCGACCTCCTTGTCGGCGGCGATCTTCGACAGCTGCGTCTCCCGCTCCCGCGCGATGACCTCCAGGAGTCGGTCCTTCTCGATCCGCTCGCTCTCGACGGCGATGACGCGCTCACGGTTCTTCTGCGCGACGGCCACCTCACGGGTCTGGTTCTCGCGCTGCACCCCGAGCTTCTCCTCGGTGGCCAGGAACGCGCCCTGGGAACGCAGCCGCTCCTCCTCCACCACCCGCGCGGTCTCCGCCTCCTCGCGGGCCCGAACCGTGTCGATCTCGCGCTTCTGCTTGATCTCGGCGTCGGCCCGTCGGCGTTCGAGCTCCAGGATGGTCTCGCGGGCGTCGACGTCCTGCCGGGTGATCTCCTTCTCCTCCGTGCGCTGGAACTCGTTGGTGCGCACGTGCTCGATCGCGGTCAACTCGGTGATCTTCCGGATGCCCTGCGCGTCGAGGACGTTGTGCGGGTCGAGCTGGTTCAGCGGCGTCTGCTCCAGGTAGTCGATCGCCGCGTCCTCGAGGTGGTAGCCGCTCAGGTCGACTCCGATGACCTCGATGATCCGGAACCGCAGTTCCTCGCGCTTGGTGTACAGGTCGGTGAAGTCCAGCTGCTTGCCGACCGTCTTGAGGGCCTCGGAGAACTTCGCGTGGAACAGTTCCTGCAGGGTGTCCCGGTCGCTGGCCCGCACGGTGCCGACGGCCTGGGCAACGCGGATGACGTCCTCGACGGTCTTGTTGACCTTCACGAAGAACGAGATCCGGATGTCGGCGCGGATGTTGTCCCGGCAGATCAGCCCGTCCCGGCCGGTCCGTGTGATCTCGATGGCCTTCACCGAGATGTCCATCACCTCGGCCTTGTGCAGCACCGGCAGCACGACCTGCCCGGTGAACGTCACGTCCACCTTGCGCATCTTGGAGACGATCAGCGCCTTGCCCTGCTCCACCTTCCGGAACAACCGGGTGAAGACCAGCAGCAGTACGGCGGCGAGCAGCAGGACAGCGACGACGGACACGCCGATGCCCACGGTGGTGGCATCCATAGAAGAAGTCCTTTGGATCGAGAGCCTGTTGAGGCCTCAGCTTGTTGAGTACGCGCAGCGGGCCGACAGGGGTCCAGGGGGCGGTGCTAGCGGTCGGCCGCGCCGGGACCGTCGGTCGGGCACGGCCCGTTCCCGGGTTCGTCCGGCGCACGACCGTCCGCCGCGCGGATGACGCGACGCGCCACCCACCAACCGGCACCCAGCGAGCCCACCGGCAGCACGGCTTCAAGCGGGATCTGCGCGGTTACGGCAAGACCGAGCCGCCCCAGGGCCACTGAGCCGACCATGCTGGCAACCCACGCGACGACGGTCACCAGCGACACCGCGACGGCTACGGACACTCCCCCAAGACCCACGGCCCGCAGGTCCATGTCCCCGTCGAACGCGGACGGCTCGGCCCGTCCCAGCAGGACCAGCAGCCAGAATCCCGCCGCCACACCGAGTGCCGCACTGAACACCACGGCCGGGAACCCGGCGGCGACAGCGAGGAGTTCCCCCATCCCCCGTCCTCCTCACTCGCCGCGCCACCGGGTGTGGCCCCCGTTCCTTCCCTTCGCCATCCTGACGCTTCCTTGACACCTGGCGCATTGCCGGAACCCGGCAGTCTTTACGACGCGTTGATGCCGGTCGACACGCACCTGCACGACGGCGGGAACGGAGGGCGGGCACTCAACGAGGCCTCCAGGGGCCGAGGTTGAGGTCACCGTGGCGCCACGGGCCGCAAGGGCGGGTCGCCGATGTCCGCACAGATGGCGAGCGACTCGGCTGCGCTGAGCCGGCAGCCCGTCAATAGGGCGACTCTCGACGCGAGTTCGGCGACCAGGTTCATCGAGGCGACCTCGAGGACCATCACCGCGGTTGAGCCCGCGCCCTTCCGAACAGCGACCGCACGCCAGGGGTACCGCCGCGTACGAGCAGGACGACGACGCCCCGATTCAGGGTCGCGACCGCGCGGCTACGCGGCCGGTCGTCGCCGAGCGCCGTGCGACGGACGGCGCACCTGGGCCTGCACGACGGGCGACCGTGCATGGCCGAGCACCAGGACCCAGAGGATCCTCCCGGCCATGACGTCGGCACGCGAGAGCGCATGTAGCACGGCGTCCACGAACGTCTCCCTCGGTACACGGGTACGGACGGTCCGCCATGTCAAGGAACCGCCGTCCGCCGCACGCGCCGCCCGTCCACTCACGTCCCGCGCGGCGCCGCCGTCATCCGGAACGAGCGGACCACCGCGACCGTGCACGCTGCTACGAAAGCGGCCGAGAGCCCGGTGAGGCGAAGGCTCGACCGGCGCAGTTCCCCGGGCGTGGAGACGCCCCGGGTGGGCGCCCGGCCCCGCGGGTCGTACACGACGGGCAGGGTGTCCCCAGGCGCGGTGGATGCCGCGCAACCACGCCAGACATCGGCACCGGTGGGAGCGGCGTCCGTGTCGGTGACCGAGCAGATGGTGCGCCCGTGTCGTGCCGCCGTCTGCACCGAGGACACGGCTGCCGTCGCGACAAGACCGCGCTGCTGCAGGGCGACACCGGCCGCGACGCCGGGCGCCATGAAGGCCAGGCATGTCCCCAGCACGGCGACCAGTCCGATCAGTACGCGTCCGGCCCGCAGCACCACCAGGTACGCAGCCAGGGCCGCGACCGCCGCCAGACCGGCTTCGCCGGTGATCAGCTCCCGGGGCCCGCCCCACATTCCGGCAAGAGCCGTCCCGACGACGAGCGCCGCCGCGGCGCTCCCGGCGACCACTCCCGTGACGAAGAGCCGCCCGGGAATCCCGATGAACTCGGCGGGACCCCACAGACGGCCCCGCAGGTGCTCGGCGAAGCCGGGCGCGGACGTGCGGGATCTCAAGGCGACCGCCATGTGCCGGGGCCGCCCCCACGCCATTCGATCAGGGACGAGGCCGCCGCTTCCTCAACGTTCAGGGCTACGCCGGCCAGGAGCACCAGTTCGACCACGTCGGCTACGCAGTGGGCGACACCAGCCTGCTTGCCACGGAGCGTGACCCGTCGGCCGGCGCTGCCGCGCACGGCATGCACCACGACAGGACGCGGCCCGGTCCTGTCATCGGCAGGGGGCAACGACCATACCGGGCCGGTGGACGCCCGTGAACGTGTGTACTGGTGGTGTCGTAGGGACCATCCGTTCATGCGACCAGAGACCTCCCATCCGTCGATGATGCCGACAGGCGCCCCGGGACACTGCCGGTCAGCCTGCCGCCGGTGCTCCGCCCCAGCCGAGCGGATGCAGATCCGAATCCTCGGGGAGGGACGGAGCCAGTGGTTCGCCACCCACGTGATTGAAATCGGTCAGCGCGTCGACGAGCGCCGTCCGCTGCTGCGGAGCGAGCCGTTCGACGATCGAGGCGATCTCCCCACGGCGCCGGGCGGTGACGTTCTCCACCGTGCGCCGGCCTTCGTCGGTGAGCCTCAGCAGGTTCTCGCGTCGGTCGTCGGGGTTGGTCTGCCGGTCCGCGAGACCGGCTGCGATCAGCCGGTCCACCATGCGCATCGCCGTGGAAGGAGCCACCCCCAACTGCTCCGCCAGGACGACGAGTTTGGTCGCGCCGCGCGAAGAGAGCACCACCAGCATGCGGAACTGTGGCAGCGTCACGCGGTCCTCGACCTCGGCGAGGGAGCGCGCGGACACCGCCACCAACACCCGGGACGCGGTCAGCACCGCACGGGTCACCGCGTCCACATCGTCCATGCGCTCCCTCGGAGCCGCGTTCCCGGTCATGCCACATTTCTACCCCGCTCGCATCGCGGCGGGCCTTCCGCCTCTCGGTGCTCATGCCTCACCGTTCCCAGTAGCGCAGCAACAACATGGCGGCGTCGTCGTGCAACGGGCCGTTGGCGTGCCGCACCACGTCCTCGCGCAGCGCCTCCAGGGCATCCTCGGCCTCCGGGGCCTTGAGCAGGTCGGCCCGGTCCTCCAGCGGGAAAAAGGCGCCGGCCCCGTCGCGGGCCTCGGTGACGCCGTCGGTGTAGAGCAGGAGTTGGTCGCCGGGGGCGAAGTCGATCCGGTAGGCGCGAGGGGGCTCGCCCCCGTGTATGCCGAGGCCGAGGGGGAGCGAGTAGACGGGCGGGCGCGGGAAGTCGACGGAGCCGTCGGCGCGTACGCGCATCGGGGCCGGGTGCCCGCAGTTCAGTACCAGGGCGGCCCGTTCCTCGGCCCGTACCTCGACGAGGACCGCGGTCACGAACTTCTCTCCGTTCACTTCCCTGGCCACACTGCGTTCCAGCCGGGCGGCGAGCGCGGCGAGGTCCGGCTCGTCGTGTGCCGTCTCGCGGAAGGTCCCCAGGACCAGGGCGGCCGTCTCGACGGCGGCAAGACCCTTGCCCTGCACGTCACCGACGATCACCCGCACGCCGTGCGGCGAGGCCACGACCTCGTACAGGTCGCTGCCGATCCGCGCTTCCGCGACCGCGGACGTGTAGGAGACGGCGACCTGCAACGGTCCCGCGCTGCGCGGGACAGGGCGCAGCAGCACCCGCTGTGCCACCTCGGCGATCGAGCGCACACTGGCCAGTTCCGCCTCGCGCCGCCCGCGCATGCTCGCCGCTATCACCCCCGCCAGGGTCACGCCCGCGACCGACGCCATCGCCGTGTAGCCGCGCCGCGTCTCGAACAGCCCGTCGTAGGACCCGAGTCCCCCGCACAGCAGCAACGCCACGAGGCCGATCAGCGCGGTGCGCCGCCACGTGCCGATCAGCCCGGCGAAGGCGGGCCCGAGCGACACCAGCGGGAGGAACCCCACCCCAGGACCGGCGGTGAGGTCCACGACGGTGACCACCGCCATCACCACGGCGGGCAGCCAGGACAACACCCAGTTCTTTCTGCCCTGGCGTGCCGTAGCGGCCATGGTGCTCCCACATGTCTCGTCACTGGTCCTGGTCACCTTCACAGGGCGACCACCCCCCGTCTTTAGACTATGCAAAGATTGCATCGCCTAAGTGAAGCTTCCGTGCGTCTCGTTACCCAATCGAGTCGGACATCGGCCTCAGAAAGGGCTCTGCGATGACGGCACATCAGCACCCCGCACCGCGCCGCCCACCACTTCCGCGGGGCTGGCGGCGACGGCTCGCGCGCCTGCCGATCGGCCTGTACCGGGTGGGCCTGGGCCCCCTCTTGGGCAAGCGGCTCCTGCTGCTGCACCACACCGGAAGGTCGAGCGGCCTCGACCTTCGCGTAGTCCTGGAGGTCGTCGCCCACGACCCATTGCACAACTCCTGGATCCTGGCCTCCGGCTTCGGGCCGAGGGCCACCTGGTACCAGAACCTGCGTGCCGCCCCCAGGACCACGATCCAGGTGGGAAACCGCCACCACGCCGTCACCGCGCGCTTCCTCAGCACGGACAAGGGTGGCGAGATCATGTCCCGCTACGCCCTCGACCACCCGCGCACCGCCCGTCGGCTGTGCTCTTTCATGGGGCTCGATGTCGACGGCGGCGAGGACTCCTACGTACGGGCGGGCCATCAGATCCCGTTCGTGCGCCTGGAGGGCTCGGTCGAGGGGCGGCCGGCGTGACGGGGCACGAGCCGCCCATACCCGACGAGGAGTGGCGCAAGTTCCTCGCCGACAACGAGCGCGCCATCCGCCACACCGCCCCGCGGGAACCCTCCGCCCGGGAACGGGCGGGCGCGACGCCGGGCCAGGACCAGGCGGTCGGCGAGGTGTGGACGCAGAAGGGCCATGATCCGGTGCGCCCCTGGCGCGAGTTGAGCACGGGGGAACGTTCCCGTCGTGGCGCACGATTGCTCGGCTCCCTGGTCGCGCTCGTCGTGTTCCTGGTCGTGGTGGGGCGCGACCAGGAGGAGCCTCCTCTCCCGGGAGAACGCCCTGCGGGCGTCATGCTGGAGGAGTCGGGCGCCACCCGGCCTTGACTCCCAGCGCCGTGGCGAGTCCGTGACACGTGGCACGTACGGGCGCTCCCCGGCGTGCCGCCGGCGCGAACGTCGCGGATTCAGGGCGATCAGGTTCGAGCACTAATCGACTCCCGCTCCTTTCTGTACAGAGCACCTCTACGATGTGCCCCAAACACACGCAGGAGGGAGCAGACAATGCGAAACTGTCTCGCCATGCGACAAGTGACGTGGCTCCGCCTGCTCCCCGTGCTGCTTGTTGTACTGGTGGGCGCACTGGACCTGACGTACCACCAGCAACGACAGGGAATCATCGTGGCGTTGACCGCGATTCCCGCCTTGTCGTTGATCATGCCGGGGGCTCAATCACCGCGCCAGCCACTCATCTCCGGCGCTCTCGCACTGGCCGGGACCGCGGTGGGGGGCGCAGTCGACTGGCACAGTCGCCCCGTCGTCGTCATGGTCACCCTGGCCAACATCGTCCTCCTCACGGCGATCAGCCACTATCTGCAGCGCAGGTGGCAGGCCCACGAACCGGCTTCCCCCGCTCTCCCCGCTCCCCCGCCTGCCCGGCAAAAGGCCGACGCACCGACGACGCAGGCACATCGCCTGGGCGAATTGCAAGTGGCGCTGCGCAGCCTGCCGCAGCCGGACCGCACGACAATGGCAGCCGACCTGTGCGACATCCGCGAGACGCCGTACGGCACGCGCGTCCTGGTCGCGGACCTGATGGGCAAGGACGACGCCACGGTTGCCGCAGGCGTCGAACTGCTGGATCGGTGGCGGCACTTGTCGGCCTCCGAACCGAGCCTCGCAGAAATCGCCCGCCACCTCGACAACGCGCTGGCCGACCGCACCGACCGGTTCGCCAAGACACTCCTCCTCACCTTCAAGGGCGGTCGAGGGGAGTTGGTGTGCTGCGGACATCCGCTGCCTCTCCTGCTCTCCGACCACGAGGGCGCACGGCCCCTCGATGTCCTCGCGCCCTTGCCTCCCCTGGGCCTGTTCGACCTTGTGCCGCAGGGCTGCCCCGTCTACACCACCTCCTTCGCGGTGGGGTCCACGCAACGGCTCCTCATCCACACCGATGGTGTCGAAGGCGTACGGGACGTAGCCGGCGCCCCGTTCCCGCTGCTCGAGCGAGCTCGCTCATACGCGGGCCACGGAGCGACCGCTCTGCTCGACGCCCTCGCGGCCGACCTCGAACAGCACGCCCACGCCAGCGTGGACGGCATCCGGGACGAGGCTCTGCTGCTCCTGTTGCAGGCCGAGAAGCGCGAATTCCAGCACCTCACCACAACCCTGCACACCCCTCGACCGGGCACCCCGGCCCGATCGGACGACGATCGGGTCGGCGCGTGAACCGAGGACGGGCCTGCTGCGCAGGCAGCACGGACGGCGAGCGCGCGAGGGACCGGTGGGGAGCCGCGCGACGGCTTCCGACGCCTGCACGCCCCGGGCCAGGATCGCGAGGCGGTCTTTCGTTCCAGGCGGCCGGTCGCCGCCGGCGGTTCACACCCGGGAATGGCCGGTTCGGTGCAGCTGCAAGGCAGAGAGCGGCGTCAACGCCGAGGGGGGGGCACAAGACCTACCGCCTCGGCGCCCGCTGCGCCTCGTCAGCGGGCCCAGACGACCGGGCTCGTGCGGTACGCGTCGCCCTCGTCGAACGAGGCTCCGGTGACGGGACCGGTCTTGGTGGCACTGAGCGAGCAGGTCTCGTAGGAAGCACCCTTGGTGGTGAACTCGGCGGGTGCCGTCTCGCGGTCGCACTTGCCCGGCACCTCACCGATCAGCAGAACGCCCGTGGGCCCGCCGCCTTCCAGCACTCCGTCGAGCTTCAAGGACGCGTACGACAGATCGGTGCCACCCACGTTCTCCACCTTCATCTTGATGAAGTACGGGGTCATGCCCTTCGCCTTCGCGCCGAAGGCGGACATGTCGGCCTCGGTGCCCTTATCGATCGCGGTGACGGTGACAGCGACGGTGCCCTTCTTCTCGGCCGTGTACCTGAACGGGAGAACGGCCTTGTCGCCGACCTTCAACTTCGTGCCCGGGGCGGTCGCGTCACCCGCGACGGCGTCGGCGCTCTCGGCCGCCGGGGCGGCGCTGGAAGGCTCGGACGAGGCCGGAGCCGGAGCCGACTCGGACGCCGAAGCCGCCGGAGATTCCTGCGCAGCTGACGAGTCGTCGTCACTGTTGCAGGCCGAGACCGCGAGCCCCATGGTGATCAGAGTGGCCGCGAGCACGGTACGTCGCTTTTGCACGGCAAATACCTCACTGGTGACGAGAGCTGCCCGTCTACGGCAGCCCGAACGTGCGATGACTTCTCAAGTGCGTGCCGGATCCTCGCGCACCGCGGAATACGCCCGGCACACGCGAGGAATACGACGCGACCGACAGCTCACACGTTCGCTCAGCGGATGTCCGCCCGTACGGTGGCTGCCTCCGCGGCCAGGTTCGCCGCACCAGTGCCGTCGCCCGCCAAGGCGTGCAGCCCGGCGAGCTGTTCCAGCGCGCCGGCGAGCAGATATGGGTAGTCGATACGGCGGGCCACCTCCACCGCGTGCTCTCCCTGGCCGATCGCGGCCCGCGCCTCATGGCCGTCATACAGGCGCGGGTCGAGCAGGTCGATGAGGCTCCGGGTCTCGAACATCGGGTCATCGAGCGCGCGCGCCACCTCGACGGCCTCGGCGAGGTGGCGGCGCGCGTCGGCGTACTCACCACAGGCCAGCTGGACGCAGCCCCGGGCGTGAGCCAGGTAGAAGGGGCCGGATGCGCCGAAGTCCCGCATGTGTCTGCTCAGTTCGCTGACCGCGGCTGCCGCTTCCGCCAGTCGGCCGAGCGCGAGCTGGGTCTGGCAGAGCCAATAGGTGTCCCGTGCGACCAAGGTCAGGATGCGGTGCTTGCGCGCCTCGTCGATGATCTCTGCGAGCACCTCCGCCGCGGCCTGGGGTCGGCCCGCCTGGAGGTGTGCGAGGCCGACCTGCGAGTACGCGTGCAGCGCCGCTGCGGCCTGGCCGCCGGCCGTGAGTCGCTCGTAGGCCTCTCTGCCCGTCGCGATGGCCTCGGCCAGACGCCCGTTGGGCACGAGGAAGAACGGCGCGTTGCTCAGCGCCTCCAGATACCCCTGATGGTCCCCGATCTGCTCGAACAGGGCCATGGCCTCGGAGTTGGACTTCTCCGCCGGGCCGTACCAGCGTCGGGTGTAGAGCAGCCCGGCCATGGAGACGAGCAGGCGTGCTCGGCCCCGCACGTTTCCGGCGATGTCCGCCTGCCGCATGGCCGTGTCGTAGCATTCCTGCCACTCGTCGAAATAGCGCTCCACCTCGAACAATGCGTGTCCGCCCACGGCCAACTCCCAGCAGAGCTCGTCCCTGCCCAGGGCCGCGGCCTGCCGGACACCTGTCACCAGAGAGACGCGCTCGAGGTCCAACAGCCGCATCGGCACCACCGCGCGGGGCAGGGCGGCCTCGACCCGCTCCGGCCGCCAGCGAGGCGCCTCCCGCCGGAACATGTTCTGTCCCATGTGTTCACGGTCCGTGAAGTCCGTGAAGGCCAGCAGGGCGCCGAGGACACGGACGACGGACTCGTCGCGTGCCGTCGCCTCCTCCTCGGCCTCGGCACATTCCCTCGCGTAGACGCGGATCAGGTCGTGGAATCCGTACCGTGCCTGGCCGTTCGGTGTTCCGGTGACCTCGAGCAGGTGGACGTCGATCAGCTCGTCCAGGAGGTCTTGAGTGGGAAGCAGTTCGCCGTCGACCGCCGCGGCCGCCGCCCAAAGCGGAAAATCGGGCGCCTCCAGGAGGCCGAGGAGCCGGAACAGTCTCCGCGCCTCCGGCCGGAGCCCTTCGTAGCTCAGCCCGAAACTGGTCCGCACCTCGAGATCGCGGTAGCGGAGCATGTCGAGCCGACGCTGTGCGTCGGCCAGCCGTGACACCAGATCCGCCGGGCCCCAGTGCGGCCGGGACAACAGCAGCGCGCCGACGATCCGAAGGGCGAGCGGCAACCGCGCGCACAGCCGGACCAGATCGGACAGTTCCTCCCGGCTCGCCGAGTCCAGCCGGTCCGCGGTGCCGGCGCGCAGCATGGCCAGACTGTCGCCTTCGGACATCACTCGGAGTTCGATGCGGTGGGCGCCACCGAGCCCGCCCAGTCGCACCCGGCCGGTAACGATCACCCCGCAGGTGCCGCCGGCCGGCATCAGAGGGGCAAGCTGTGCCTCGTCGAGGGCGTCGTCCACGACCACCAGGACCCGGCGTTCCGCGAGAATGCCCCGGTACAGGCTCGTACGCTCGTCCGCGTCGTCCGGCACCGCGGTGGCGGGAACCCCCAGTGCGCGCAGGAAACGGCCGAGGATTGCCGCCGGGTCGGCCGGCTGGCTGCGCACACCGTCCAGTACCGCGAACAACTGCCCATCTGGGTAGGCGGATCTGAGGCGGTGCGCGGCCTGCACCGCGAGGGCCGTCTTGCCGATACCACCCGGCCCCGACACGGCCACCACGGCGGCTGACGCGTGGGCGGCCCGGTCGTCGCGGAGCACCCTTTCGATCTGTTCCAGCTCTGCGTGTTGGCCGCTGAAATCCGCGAGCGCCGGCGGCAGCATCCTGGCGCTGTCCGTGGTGCGGCGTTCCCGCACGGCGGCCAGGAGCTGTGCCTCCGGTGATACCGGGGCGGGGCCCGACTCCGACGTCGGCATCTGCTCGTTGCCGAGGATGGTCCGATGCAGGTCCTGCAGCGACCGACCCGGCTCAAGACCGGCCTCCTCGGACAGCACGGAGCGGACCTGAAGATAGGTCTCGAGCGCGTCCGCCCGCCGCCCGCAGCGGTGCAGCGCCAGCATGAGCTGCCCCCACAGGCGCTCGCGCAGGGGATGCCTCATGGTCAGGGCGGTCAACTCGCCCAGCAGTTCACGGTGTCGGCCGAGCCGCATCCCGACGTCGATCCGCTCCTCCAGCACGCCCAGCCGCAGCTCATCGAGGCGGGCGGCCTCCGGGGCCAGCCCCAGGACGTCGGCGAACCCGGCGAACGCGGGCCCCCGCCACAGCCCCAGCGCCTCGTCGAAGAGCTGGTGCGCACGGTCAGGATCACCGTCCGCCGCCGCGCGGGCCGCCCCGACCAGATCCTCGAAGCGCGCCGCGTCCAACTCGTCGCGGCCGGTCCGCAGCAAATACCCCGACCCTTGTCTGGTGATGCGCTCCGGCTCCCCCAGGCACCGCCGCAGCCGGGACACATAGGTCTGCACGTTCTTGGCGGCACTCTTCGGTGGCGTCTCGCCCCAGAGCGCCTCCGCGAGCGTGTCACTCGCGACCGGCCGGCCCGGCCTGCCCAGCAGAACCGCCAGCAGCACCCTCGCCTTCGGCGTCCCGAGTTCCAGCGGCGCCCCTGCACAGCGCACGCTCAGCGGGCCCAGTACCCCGAAGTCCACAGCGGCTCCCCCGTGTTCCGATCCAACCCCGACCAACGCCGCGTCGGCCCGGGTGCACTCAGAGTGAACGTACCGGAGGAAGACGCAGGTGAGTACGCTGCTGGCGGTCCTGGTCACCGCGGCGAGCGTGCAGGACTCGACCGCCGGCCGCACCTTGCTGGCGCAAGCCGCCGCCGACCACCCCGGCCTCCGCAAGGTCTGGGTCGACGGCGGCTACCGCAAACACTTCATCGAGCACACCCCCCCCCGGCATCGACCTCGAAATCGTCCAACGCAAGCCCGGGACCCAGGGGTTCACACCGATCCCGAAACGCTGGACCGTCGAGCGGACCTACGGCTCGCTGATGCTCCACCGCCGCCTCGCACGTGACTACGAGACCCTGTGAGTGCCGAATATTACGTCGGTGCAGTTCAGCCCTGCTATCGCGCCGACGACAGCGGTCGGTAAGGATCAATGCCCATGCTCCTACGCCTGGCCTTGTGCGTGCCGAGAACCCCATCCGCGCAGGCCGCTCAAGCCGTCATCGCACCGTGGCAGCCCGGCATGATGAACGACCGTGCTGCTTCGATCGACCTATCCGACCGTAACCAACGCCTTCGCCACGCTGCGACTGCTCCCGGCAAGTGACCGCGACAAGAACATCGAGATCCTCGCCCTGCGCCACCAGATCACCGTCCTGCAACCGCAACTCGATCCGGAACGAACCGAGTTCGCACCTGCAGACCGAGCATTCCTCGCCGCGCTCCTCCACCCTCTCTCCCGTGAGGCACTATGCCGCCTGCGGCTGCTCGTACGTCCCGACACCGTCCTGCGATGGCACCGCAACCTGCTCAAACAGCGCCACGCGAACGCCTCTCGACCTCACCGCCCAGGCCGACCCCGCACGTGCGCTCCATCCGCCTACTGACCCTGCGCCTGGCCAGCGAAAACCCGCCCTGGGGCTACCGCCGAATCCACGGCGAACTCACCACCCTCGGCATCAAGACCGCCGCCTCCACCGTCTGGGTCGCGGGCTCCCTGCACGTGCTGTGAGGACGTGGCCATCTGGCCTTCTGGGCCAGATAGTTTGTCGATCCATGGATCGACGTCCCCTCAAGCTCATGCTCGATGTCCTGCTCATGCTGGTCGGGGCCTTGCTGGGTATGGCCACGAACTATGCGACAGGCGAGACGGGTCATGTGCCGCTGGTTTTAAGGCTGTTGCGGGACTGGTCGGTGCCGTTGATCGGCGTTGCGCTGCTGGTACTCATCGGGGGTCAGATCACGCTGCACTTCCTCGAGCGGCCGTCGCCGGTGCGCCGCACCTGGGACAGGGATCAGCCGCCGTACCCGGGACTGGAAGCCTTCATGGAGGATGACGCGGCGGTCTTCTTCGGACGGGACCGGGAGATCGCCGAACTGGTCGGGCGCCTGCACCCAGTGACGCCGAGACGGGCACAGCGGTTCGTTGCCGTGGTTGGACCCTCTGGCAGTGGCAAGTCGTCCCTGGTGCGGGCTGGGCTGCTGCCGGCGCTGGCCCGGCGGCGGGGACGCTGGGTGGTCGCAGCACCGTTCTCGCCCGGGGCGGACCCGGTCGGCACCTTACGACAGCGATTGACTCAACTGCCGGCTGAGCGCCCCGCGTTGCTGGTAATCGATCAACTGGAAGAGTTGCTCACCCTGTCCGGGCCCGAGGCGCGTGACGCGTTCCTGACCGCCGTGCGAGACGCGCTGCGCCGCGACCCACGGTTGTGGGTGGTGGCCACCTTGCGATCGGACTTCCTCACCGGGTTCCTGGAGGCCGGCTTCCCCGAGTTGGCGCGTGAGTCGATGATCGTCGGCACGCTCGCCCGGGACGCGCTGCACGAGGTCATCGAGAAGCCGGCCGAGCAGGCCGGGTTGACCTTCGCTCCTGGCGTCGTGGCGCGCATGGTCGACGACTGCGGAGGCGGCGACGCTCTGCCGCTGCTCGCTTACACCCTCCAAGAGCTGTATCTGCGCGCCGGAGGGTCCGGTGGGACGGTGACCGAAGAGACCTATCGAGCTCTCGGCGGTGTTGCCGGAGCCCTGTCGGAGAGGGCCGACGCGATAGCCGCCGAGCTGGCGGATGCGCCCGTGATCCCCACCCTGCTGCAATTCGTCACCGTCGATGGCAATGAGGCCACCCGTCGGCGGAACCGCCGCGACGATCTCGCCCCTCGGGAGCAGGAAGTCACCGATGCCTTCGTCGCAGGGCGCCTACTCACCAGCGACGGCGGCGTACTGGACGTGGCGCACGAGGCGCTGTTCCGCCAGTGGGCGCCACTGCGCCGGGCAGTCGATGCCCGCAGTGAGGACCTGCGCCGCCGCACCGAGTTGGAGCGCTGGGCGCAGGATTGGGACCGAACCCAGTGCAAGGACGACTACCTCCTCACCGGGGAGCGGCTGTCTTCCGCCCGGTACTGGATGGCCGAATCTGCGCGGACACTCGGCGCGACGCCGCTGGTCGAGGAACTCGTAGAGCGGTCGCTGCGCGCTCACCGAGAAACGATGGAACGCGCGGCGGACGCGGTAGCCGTCCGGGCGCTCGAAAGCGCTGACACAGCCCCGGAGCTCGCTGTGCTCGCCGCGCTTGCGGCAGTGGAGGAATGCGCGGCCACACCGGCTGCGGTCCAAGCACTGCACACAACTCTGGGCGCCTCACGGCTGCTCGCGGTACTGCGCGGTTTCGAACGCGGCGCATCCGGAGTGGCCTGGTCACCGGACGCGCAACGGCTGGCCGTGGCGAGCGACGACGGTACCGTCCGAGTGTGGCGCCCGGAGAGTGATGACCAACCGATCGTGCCTGAGGGCACCGGCGCCGGGACGCAAGCGGTGGCCTGGTCCCCCGACGGGCTCAGGCTCGCTGTCGGCTGCAGGGACTCCACCGTCCTCATCTGGTCCACGAGCACCTGGGCCGAGCAGGCCGTCCTCCGCCACACGGGGGCGGTCGGTGAGCGGGAGGAGGGGGTCGGTGGCGTCGTCTGGTCGCCCGTCGGAAACCGCCTCGCGTCGGTCGGCAGCGACTGCGCGGTGCGGATCTGGGACGCCGACACGTACAGCGAATCCGCGGTGCTGCGCGGACACCAGCACATGATCTGGAGCGTGACCTGGTCACCCGACGGAAGACACCTCGCCAGCGGCGGAGAGGACGGCACGGTACGGGTCTGGGCCGCAACTACGCCAGGCATCGTCACCGTGCTCACCGACCACCAGAACAACATCGAGTCGGTCCGGTGGTCTCCGGACGGCCGACGGCTCGCTTCGGCCTCAGGCGACCGGACCGTACGGATCTGGGACAGCACCACCTGGGAGACGCAGCGAACACTGGAATGCCCGGAGGTCATCAACTCCCTTGCCTGGTCTCCGGACGGCACCCGCCTCGCCGGTGGTGACGCAAGCCGTACGGCCTATGTATGGAGCCTCGACGGTGCCGACGGCGAAGTCCGGCTCACCGACCACGCCGACACCATCTACGGCATCTCCTGGTCCCCCGACGGGAAACGGTTGGCGACCGCTTCCCGCGACCGGACCGCCGCTGTTTGGGACGTCACCGAACCCACCAGCATTCTCGGCGGCCACGCCGACGGGGTCCTCCGCGTCGCCTGGTCGCCCGATGGAACGCGCATCGCCTCTGCCTGCCAGGACGGCTCCCTCACCATCCACGACATCGTCACCGGCCGACAGACCCGCGACCAACACGACGGCGAAGTGTCCGATGTGGCCTGGTCCCCCGACAGCACCCGTCTGGTCACTGCCCTGCGCGATGGTGCCGCCATTGTGCGGACGGCAGACGCCCGCGACGATGACATCACCCTGAACGGGCACACCGAGGAACTGTCCAACGTCACCTGGTCACCCGATGGCACACGCATAACCACCGCCGGCCGCGACGGCACGGCCCGCATCTGGGACGCCGTCACCGGAGCGACCGTCCACATCCTGCGCGGCCACCAGGACTGGATCGGCGGTACGGCCTGGTCACCGGACAGCCGCTACCTCGCCACGTCCAGCACGGACCGCACCGCCATCGTCTGGGACACCACCGACGGCTCCGCCGTCACCACCCTGCCCGGCCACCTGGACTACGTCTGGAAGATCCACTGGTCACCCGACGGCCGCCGCTTGGCCACCGGCTCCCGCGACCGCACGATCCGCCTGTGGGACCCGTACCAAGGCGCCGAACTCGCCGTCATGGCCGGCCACGAGGGACCGGTACAGGACCTCGCCTGGTCCCCTGACGGCACCTCCATCGCGTCCGTGTCCCGGGACCGCACCATCCGGCTCTGGGACCCCGACAGCGCCACCCAGCTCGCCGTACTCGGCATCCACGCCGACTGGGCCAATGGCCTCGCCTGGCACCCTGACGGCACACGCCTCGCGACCGCCTCCCGCGACCGAACCGTACGCATCTGGACCTTGGCCGAGCACGACATCGACAGCCTGCTCCGCCGCGCCCGCAAAAAGGCCTTCCGGGAGCTCAGTCCCGAGGAGCGCCGCGCATTCCTGCTACCGGACAAGCAGTGAACCTGGGACCGCTGCCAGGCGGCTTGCAGGCGGAAGCCGTCATCCCGGTCGCGGTGACAACGACGCCCTTCCCGGGGCGACCGTGGGTGGACTCGTTCCAGACACGTTCGTAGAAGAGGTTCTTCAGGTCCGAGTACTGCTTCATGAAGCCCCTGCCATGGATGCGGGAATCGGCAGCAAGCGCACGGGCCCGGCCTCTACGGCAACCACCGGAAAAACCCGAGGTACTCGCAGACGGCGGCGTTGTCGCCAGTGGCGTCGCCGAACAATCCAGCCGCGGCGAACTGCGGAGCAATGTCGATAACGTCCACGCTGCCCGTCGGCAAGTTTGAACTCACACCCGGCGGAGGGAACGAGGGGCTTTCACTGACCGATGATGCGGCCAGCACCGATACGGGAGCCGGACACGACAACGACCAGCGTGCCGGTGGGCACGGCGGAGCCGGCGTTGATGGCGGCCGCCGTGTCACGGCTCGCAAACGCGGACGAGCGCGCCCCCCTGCCCCGGGAGGCGTTTTCGTCATGTGGGCCACGGCGATGAAGTCGACCATCAGATCCAGGTGCGAGAAGACCCCGCAATGGGAGCGGACGCGGCAGCGACAACACACTCCCAAGAGCCCACAACATGCGCGAACCTCACCGACCCGCTCCCACCCGCGTTCAACCTCTCGATGCAGCCCCCACCAGCCACCACCGAAAAGCCGCATACCGCCCGCCCAAAATCGGAACTGGGGTCAAAAGTTCGCATGGCCCCATAACCCGGATTCCAGCCATGGTGTCGCCGCTCCCGACCCCACTCCCACTGGGAGCGACCCCCACCAGCACGAAGAGCGCAAGCACATACCCAGAAAGCCACCCATAGGACGGGGAGCCGCCGGTCACAAACCGGGCTCGGATGTGAACACGCGCGCAAGGAATCGAATATGTGCGCATCGGCCAGAGTGGGAGTAACCGGGTAAGGGGACAGTGGGAGCCCGCTCCCACTCGCCACGCTCCCACCGGGAGCGTGGGAGCAACAGAAAAAGGGCCGTTCGAAAACGGCCCTTCACCTGCGACGTTCGATCGTTCGAACTTGTCGGGACGACAGGATTTGAACCTGCGACCCCTTGACCCCCAGTCAAGTGCGCTACCAAGCTGCGCCACGTCCCGATGCTCGTTGACCTGGGGTTTCCCCCTGGCCGAACGCGCAGAGAAACCATACCGCACTCGGAGCCGTGGTCGCGCATCCCTTCCGGTGGGCGGGCGGGATCCGGCACGCCGCCAAACCGAGGTGTTGACCTCAAGCAAAGTTGAGGTTGCAGGCTGCCTGCATGACGACCACAGCGGATGACATCGCCAGCAGTGGCACCGGAGCCGTCGGAGCTCTCGGAGCCCCCGAAGCCGTCGGGCGCCACGGCTATCGCTACGAGGATCTGTCCCGGCTCATGAGTCGCATGACCGGGGACGAGAAGCACGGGCCCGCCGCCACCTCCACCCTCGACGTGTTGTGGGTGCTGTACGACCGTGTTCTGCGGGTCGGGCCGGAGAGCATCGAGGAGGCCGGGCGTGATCGGTTTCTGCTGTCCAAGGGGCACGGGCCCATGGCGTACTACGCCGTGCTCGTCGCCAAAGGGTTCGTGCCCGAGGCGTGGCTGAGTGGGTTCGGGGCGTACGAGTCGCGGCTCGGGCATCATCCCGATCGGGTGCTCGTGCCGGGCGTGGAGATCGGGAGCGGGTCCTTGGGGCACGGGCTGCCGATCGCCGTCGGGACCGCGCTCGGGCTGCGGGCCCAGGGGCTGAGCGAGCCGGCCGTCTGGACCCTCGTCGGAGACGCCGAGCTCGACGAGGGCAGCAATCACGAGGCCATCGCCTACGCCGGAGCCATCGGGCTCGAGCGACTGCACACCGTCGTCGTCGACAACCTGTCCGCCACCTACGGCAGGGCCGGCGGCATCGCCGCCCGGTTCGAGGCCGCCGGGTGGTCGACCGTGACCGTCGATGGGCGGGATCACGAGGCGCTGCACCAGGCCTTCAGCGCGCCGCATCCGGGGCGGCCGCACCTCGTCGTCGCCCGCGTCGAGCCGAAGTTTGGGTGAGGCCCCTCCCCAAAACCCCCTCTTCCCCTCTCTCCTCGCTACTCCCTCTCCTGGAAGGAAGACTCTCGTGGACACCATGCGTGATCGCTTCGCCCCCGTCCTCACCCAGATCCTCGACGAAGACCCCCGCGTCGCCGTCGTGCTCGCCGAGATCGGGGCCGCGCCCTTTGCCGGGGCCGCTCGGCGGCATCCGGAGCGGGTGATCAATGTCGGGATCCGGGAGCAGTTGCTCGTCGGGGCCGGGGCGGGGCTTGCGCTCGCCGGGATGCGGCCCGTGATGCACACCTTCGCGAGTTTTCTCGTTGAACGGCCTTTTGAGCAGGTGAAGTTGGACTTCGGGCATCAAGGGGTCGGGGGTGTGCTCGTGAGTGCGGGCGCGTCGTACGACGTGTCTTCCGGCGGCTTTACGCACATGGCTCCCGGTGATGTGGCGCTGCTCGACACCCTCGACGGGTGGCGTGTGCATGTGCCGGGGCACCCCGATGAGGCCGAGGTACTGCTGCGGCGGGCCGTGGGGGCCGGTGGCGATGTCGTGAGTGACTCGCGGGAGTACGTGCGGCTGTCGGTGCAGAGCAACCGGGAGGCGCTGCCTGTGGATGGGGAGCGGTTCTTGTCCGTGCGGGAAGGGCGGCGGGGAGTCGTCGTTGCCGTCGGGCCCATGTTGGACAACGTGCTTGCCGCGACCGAAGGGCTTGATGTCAGTGTTCTCTACGCGACCACCATTCGGCCTTTTGATGACGCTGGGCTGCGGCGGGCGGTGGATGCGAGTGGCAGCGCTGATGTCGTGATCGTCGAGCCCTACCTCGCCGGGACCTCCACCCGCGCCGCCAATGACGCGCTCGCCGATGTGCCGCACCGAGTGCTCGGGCTCGGTGTCGGGCGGCGGGAGCTGCGGCGGTACGGGAGCGTAGAGGAGCATGTCGCCGGGCACGGGCTCGACGCGGGGGCGCTGCGGGAGCGGATCAGTGGGTTTCTTCTCTCCCGTGACTCCTCTGCCGCTGCACCTGGCTCTTCTGCCGCTACTCCTGGTTCTTCTGCCACTGTTCCTGGCCCCTCCGTCGCTACTCCTGGCTCCTCTGCCGCTGCCCCTCTCTCCTCTGCCGCTGCTCCGGCGTAGGGAAGGAGAGGCGAGAGGGCTGCGCGTCCGCTCTCACCAGGCCGCTGATCGCCGGGACCGAGATCAGCGTCGCCGCCACCATCAGCGTGACCACTCCGCCCGCCAACAGGACCTGTTGCGTACCGAACGCAGCCGCCGCCGGGCCCGCCAGGGCCTGGCCGACCGGCTGCATGGCGATGGAGCCGGCCACCTCGTAGGCGTGGATGCGGTTGAGGATCTCGCGCGGGACCTGGGTCTGGACGCTCGTCGCCCACATCACGCCCCAGAACGAACTGCCGGCCCCGGCCACCGCGCAGCCCGCCATCATCCACGGCACCCCCAGGCCCGCGCCCACCGTCGCGGGGAACAGGGCGAAGCCGAACAGGGCCAGGCCGCCCGCGCGCAGCATCCGGCGTGGGCGTACGCGCAGGGCCAGTACGCCGCCGATGACCGTGCCCGCGCCGAGCGCCGAGTTCACCAGGCCGTACGCGGTCGAGCCGTGCTCCTGGGTGACCTGTACGGCGACCAGGGGGACGGCCGGGCCCGACGCTCCGATCATCAGCACGCACCAGACCAGGATCACTCCCCAGAGCCATCTTCGTGACCTGAACTCCCGCCAGCCCTCCACCAGTTCGGAGCGGAAGGAGTGGAGGGATCGAAGGGCGCCTCGGGTGTGTGTCTTTGCTCTGTCCCGTGGCACCGGTGGCAGGCGGAGCAGGAGCAGGCACAGGGCGCTCACCCCGTACGTCCCCGCGTGGGCCGCGAAGACCAGGCCCGGTGAGGCCAGCGCGACCAGCATGCCCGCCACCGCCGGGCCCGCCAGTTGTGCGCCGGACTCCGCCACGCGTATCGCGCCGTTCGCCGCCTGCACGTCGGATGCCAGGCGGGGCACCGTGCCGGCGACGCCGGGTTGGAAGACCGCCGCGGCCAAACCGTTGATCGCGCCGATGGCGCAGATCTGCCAGAGCACGACGTGGCCGGTGAAGAACATGACGGCGGCCAGGGACTGCGTGACCAGGCGTGCGAGGTCGGCGCCCGTCATCAGCAGGCGCGTGTTGAAACGGTCCGCCAGTACCCCGCCGAAGATGACCAGGCCGGCGAAGCAGGCCACCGAGGAGGCCATGGCGAGGCCCACCGCGCCCGCACCGTAGCCGTACTGCAGGAGGCCCGCCGCGAGCGCCACCGGAAGCATGCTGTCGCCGAGCTTGGCGACGCCCCTCGCGGTGAAGAAGAGGCCGAAGTCGCGGGTCCAGATGCCGCGCCGGGATGCGCCCCCGTCGACCTCGGCGACCTCGGCGTCCTCGTCATCGACCGCCCGGCCGGCCATCCGCATCCCCCGTCCGCCGTCCCCGTGGCACACCGCACGCGCACGGCCCGCCCCTCGCGAGCGGATCATGCCATGCGGATGGCCGGCGCCTCACGTGGTTTTATCCCGCGCGCGGAAGGCCCAACTCCGGGTGTGCGTCCAGGAGTCGGGGCGGGGCCGCCTGGCGCCAGGAGTCGGCGAGGATGTCGCGCAGCTCGGCCGTGTCCTCCAGGACCGCGAGGCGGACCCGGACCCATGCGAAGGACGCCTCGTGGTCCGCGATCCAGAACTTGTCCGGCTCGGCCAGGACGAGCTCGTCGCGCTCCTCCTTCGGGCAGCGCACCGCTATCGATGTCTCGTCCTCGGGCACAGTGGCGAACATCTTCCCAGCGACCCGGAACGTGGGCATGCTCCAGGCGACCTTCTCGGTCGTGTCCGGCAGGGACAGGGCTACGGTGCGTACATCCTCGGCGTCCAGCATGCAACGAACCGTAGCCAACGCCACTGACAATCGCCCGAAACAGCCGGTTCCGTGCGCGACAGCCCGTTACGGCACCCGCTTGTCCAGCCACGCCACCAGGTCCTCCTGCACCTCGTCCCGGTTCGTCTCGTTGAGGATCTCGTGGCGGGCGCCCTCGTAGCCCTTCCAGGTGAGGTCGGTGACGCCCACGTAGCGGAAGTCCTCCAGGAGTTCGTGGACCAGCGTCATGCGCTGGTTGCACGGGTCCTCCGTGCCGACCGCGACATGGATCGGCAGGTCGGCCGGGATGCGGGCGAGGTTCGCGGGGTCGTTGATGCGGCGCACCGCGCGGACCCAGTCCAGGGACAGGCCCGCCGAGAAGTCGAAGCCGCAGCGTTCGTCAGCGACGTACTTGTCGACCTCCGCCTCGTCCCGCGAGAGCCATTCGAAGCCGGTGCGGTGCTCGTACGGGTCGTTGAAGGAGGAGAAGAGGTTGCCCACATAGGGCGAGATGGCGGCTCGGCCGCCCGCCGCGACCTCGGCCTCCAGGGCCGCGATGTCGCCCTCGTTGTCCGCGCCCGGAAGCGAACGGAAGGTGCCGGAGAGGATCAGGGCCACCAGGTCGTCCGCGTACCGCTGCGCGTAGTCGCGCGCGAGCAGCGAGCCGAGGCTGTGGCCCAGCAGTACGAACGGGACGTTCGGGTAGAGGGCCCGCGCCTGGTCGCCGATCGCCTTGAGGTCCTCGACGATCGACACCCACGCGTCAACGGCCTCGGGATCGGCGTCGTCGGTGACTCCGTAGCCGCCCGTGGACTGGGCGGTGGCGCCGTGGCCGCGGTGGTCTGAGGCGATGACCCCGTAGCCGTGGGAGGTCAGGTGGCGGGCGAAGCGGTCGTAGCGCTGGCCGTGTTCGGCCGCGCCGTGGGCGATCTGCACGAAGGCGCGGGGCCTGCCGCCCTCGGGCAGCCAGGTGTACGTGGCCACGGCGGCGCCGTCGCCGGTGCTGAGCGCGCTCGTCGTGTACGTCGGGTCTGTGGCGGTCATCTGGCGGCTTCCTCTCGGACAGTCCGTACGGCCCTGTGGACGGGGCGGGGCGATGCGGGTGCAAGTGCGGACGGGGGTGTGTGCTGGCCTGCACCTCCCCCGCACCGTAGGCCCTCATTCCTGGCAATCACCGACCGGCACGAGCGGCACGAGCGGTTCGAGGCGCTTGCAGAACAGGGTGGTGGGCCGCAGTACCCCCGCCGGGTCGGCCGCGTAGTCCGGGATGACGCCGACCTCGTCCCAGCCGGCCTTGCGGTAGAAGTTCTCGGCCGGGCTGCCGGTCTCCGTGTCGAGGACCAGGAGTGTCACGCCCGCCTCCGCCGCGGCGCGCTCCGCGGTCGCCAGCAGGGTGCGGCCGAGGCCGGTTCCGCGGGTGCTGCCGTGCACCATCAGCTTGACCACTTCGGCGCGGTGGCGGCCGTTGGGCTTCTCGGTGAAGGCGAGCGAGATCGTTCCGACGCAGCGGTCCGGGGCCGCTCCCTCCGTGTCGGTCGCCACCCAGACGGCCGTACTCCCGCGCTGCACGGACGGCCCTACGTAGTCGCGCCACCAGGTCGCCGCTTCGTAGGGCGTGAGTCCGTGGAGGAAGCCGAGTGAGCTGCCTCCATGTACGACGTCGGCAAGGAGGTCCCCCAACTCATCTACGTAGGAAGGGAATTCCGAAGGTGCGAGGCGGGTGCAGGTGAGTGTCATGGGAGCACCACCACCAGTGCGTAGCGCACGGGTTCGGGGCCCGGGCAGTGGAAGTGGGTCGGGCCCCAGAGGCGGAAGCGCAGGCAGTCGCCCGCCTCCAGGTGGTGTGTCGTGCCCTGGACGGTCAGGTCGAGGAGGCCGTCGAGCACCCAGATGTGCTGTTCGAGGCCGGGGACGGGCGGACGGTCGTAGGCGATGTCGGCGTACGGCTCGAGGGTGCCCTCCACCACCTCGCCGCGCAGTCCGGCCTGTGGCGGGGAGACGGAGCGGCGCGCGAAGCCGGTCGAGCCGTCGCGCCAGACGGGCTGGTCCGCGGCGCGCACGACCTGGGCGGGGGCCGACTCGACCTCACTCAGGAGCTGCGACATGGTCCGCCCGTAGACCGCGCAGAGGCGGTTGAGGAGGGCGGCGGTCGGGCTGATCTCGGCACGCTCGGCCCGCGACAGGGTGGACCGGCTCACGCCGCTGCGGTCCGCCAACTCGCCCAGGGACCAGCCGTGTTCGGCCCGCAGCTCGGCGAGCCGGGCGCCGAGTCGGGCGTCCACGGGGTCCGGCGTCGGGTCGCCGGCGCCGCTCGGGGGCGCGCCACTATCGCATCTCATATTCGGCACGGTATCCCAGATATGAAACAGCGGTGTTACGCGAGCGGACTCCCCCAGCTCCCCCAACTCGACCTCCCCGCCTCAGCCCTCCGCCGCCTCCCCCAGCGCCTCAAGCACCGGCCTGATCAGCGGATGCGTCTCCGCCCCGTGCCGTACCGCCGCGAAGACCTTTCGGGCCGGCGCCGCACCGTCGATCGGCCGGACCACCACCTGGGTCAGGTCCACGCCGTGCAGGGCCGAGCGCGGGACCAGCGCCACGCCCGCGCCCGCGGAGGCGAGGGCGACGACGGCGCGGAAGTCGTCCGAGGAGTGCTCGAACTGCGGGGAGAAACCGGCGTGTTCGCAGGCGAGGACCACCACGTCGTGGCAGGGGTTGCCGGGGTACGGGCCGATCCACGTGTCCTTGGCGAGGTCGGCGACCGGCACCCACTCCGCGGCCGCGAGGCGGTGCGTGACCGGCAGGACCGCGTCGAACGGCTCCGCGTACAGCGGCACGCGCGTGATCCGGTCGTCGTCGGCGCCCGGCGCGCCCCGGTAGTCGACGGCGACCGCCACATCGATCTGCCGGTCGAGCAGCATCGGCAGGCTGGCGTCGCCCTCGGCGTCCTGGACGCGGACGCGGATGCCGGGCGCGGTCTTCGCCAGAAGGGCGAGCGCGGGACCCACGACGAGGCCGATGCCCGTCGCGAAGGAGGCGAGCGTCACCGTGCCCGCCTCGCCGTTGCTGTACGCGGCCAGCTCGGCCTCGGCCTTCTCCAGCTGGGCGAGGACCGCGTTGGCGTGGGTGAGGAGGATCTCGCCCACCGACGTCAGCCGGACCCCGCGCGCGCCGCGCTCGACCAGCTTGTGGCCCGTCTCCTGCTCAAGGGCCGTGAGCTGCTGCGAGACCGCCGAGGGCGTCAGGTACAGCGCGGCGGCCGCAGCCGTGACGGTGCGGTGGTCGGCCACCGCACGGAGGATGTGCAGCCGCCGCGCTTCGATCATGCGGTGATTCTCCCAAACAGGACTGACACGCCCCGCACGGGCGGCGTCAGCCCAGCTCGGCGCGCGCCGCCACGAACGCGTCCACCGCCCGGTTCACGTCCTCCGTGGAGTGCGCCGCCGAAAGCTGGACGCGGATGCGCGCCTGGCCCTGCGGCACCACCGGGTACGAGAAGCCGATCACGTAGACGCCGCGCTCCAGGAGGAGCTCGGCCATGCGCCCCGCGACGGAGGCGTCGCCGATCATCACCGGGGCGATCGCGTGGTCGCCGGGGAGGATGTCGAAGCCCTCCTCGGCCATCCGCGTACGGAACAGCTTGGTGTTCGCCGCGAGGCGCTCGCGCAGGTCACCGGCCGATTCGAGGAGGTCGAGGACCTTCAGGGAGGCGGCCGCGATGACCGGGGCGAGGCTGTTGGAGAACAGGTACGGGCGCGAGCGCTGGCGCAGCAAGGCGACGATCTCCGCGCGCGCCGCGACGTAGCCGCCGGACGCCCCGCCCAGGGCCTTGCCGAGAGTGCCGGTGATGATGTCGACGCGGTCCATGACGCCGTGCAGCTCGGGGGTGCCGCGGCCGCCGGGGCCGACGAAGCCGACCGCGTGCGAGTCGTCGACCATGACCATGGCGTCGTAGCGCTCGGCGAGGTCGCAGATGTCGGCGAGCGGCGCCACGTAGCCGTCCATGGAGAAGACGCCGTCCGTGACGATCAGCTTCCTGCGGGACCCGGACGCCGCCTTCAACTGGGCTTCCAGGTCGGCCATGTCGCGGTTGGCGTAGCGGAAGCGCTTCGCCTTGGACAGGCGGATGCCGTCGATGATCGACGCGTGGTTGAGGGCGTCGGAGATGACCGCGTCCTCCGGGCCGAGCACGGTCTCGAAGACGCCGCCGTTGGCGTCGAAGCAGGAGGAGTACAGGATCGTGTCCTCCTGGCCGAGGAAGGCCGAGAGGCGGGCCTCCAGCTCCTTGTGGACCTCCTGCGTGCCGCAGATGAAGCGAACGGACGCCATGCCGTAGCCCCAGCGGTCGAGGGCCTCGTGGCCCGCCGCGATCACGTCGGGGTGGTCGGCGAGGCCCAGGTAGTTGTTCGCGCAGAAGTTGAGCACCTCGCCGGGGCGGCCGCCCGCCGTGACGTCGACGGTGGCGGACTGCGGGGTGCCGATGACCCGCTCGGGCTTGTGCAGTCCCGCGGCGGCGATCTCGTCGAGGGTGGCCTGGATGTCGGCGCGTACGTTGTCGAACATGGGGTCTTCCTTACGGATGCGGGTGGCGGTGGCGACGTTGCACGGTGCGGCGACGGCGAGCGAGCCGAAGGGGCGCGCCGGTGTCGAGACGCCGGGCGCGCGGAGGCCCGACGAAGGAGGGTCGAGCACGGCCGGCGTCTCGACACCGGCTTTGCCGCCCCGGAGGCGAGCGAGCCCGGAAATCAGGCAGCCCAGTCCAGGATGACCTTGCCGCCCTTGCCGCTCGCCGCGTCCTCGAACGCCGCGTCGAAGTCGGTGTACGCGTAGCGGCCCGTGATCACCGGGGACAGGTCGAGGCCGCCCTCCAGGAGCACCGACATCGCGTACCAGGTCTCGAACATCTCGCGGCCGTAGATGCCCTTGATGGTGATCATCGAGGTGACGATCCGCGCCCAGTCGACGGCGAACTCCTCGGACGGCAGGCCGAGCATGGCGATCCTGCCGCCGTGGGTCATGTTCGCGAGCATGTCGCGCATGGCGACGGGGTTGCCGGACATCTCCAGGCCCACGTCGAAGCCCTCGCGCAGGCCGAGTTGGCGCTGTCCTTCGGCGATGGTCGAGGACGCCACGTTCAGGGCGAGGCTCACGCCCACCTTCCGCGCAAGGGCCAGACGCTCCTCGCTGACGTCGGTCACGACGACGTTGCGGGCACCGGCGTGCTTGGCGACGGCCGCCGCCATCAGGCCGATGGGTCCCGCTCCCGTGATCAGTACGTCCTCGCCGACGAGCGGGAAGGACAGCGCGGTGTGCACGGCGTTGCCGAACGGGTCGAAGATCGCGGCGACATCGAGGTCCACGGGGACGCGGTGCACCCACACGTTCGACGCGGGCAGCGCCACGTACTCGGCGAACGCGCCGTCGCGGCCGACGCCGAGGCCGACCGTCGCCCGGCACAAGTGGCGGCGCCCGGCAAGGCAGTTGCGGCACTTTCCGCACACCAGGTGGCCCTCGCCGCTGACCGTGTCGCCCACGGCGATGTCGCTCACGTCGCGACCGGTCCCGACGACCTCGCCGACGAACTCGTGGCCCACGACCAGCGGCGCGCTGATGGTCGACTGCGCCCAGCCGTCCCAGCTGCGGATGTGCAGATCGGTGCCGCAGATTCCGGTGCGCAGGACCTTGATCAGTACGTCCCCGGGGCCGACGCCGGGCTCGGGGACGTCCGTCAGCCACAGACCCGGTTCGGCCTTCTCCTTGACCAGTGCCTTCAAGGGTTCGACTCCTGTCGTCGCGCACGCGGGCAGGGCGAACCGGCCCCCGTGCGAGGGAGAGTGGGTGGTGGGGTGTGCTGCGGCAGTCATCCGGATACGTCCCGTATGCGGTCCGCCGACACCGCAGACTCTTCCGTACGCGGCGCGTTCGGTCCATCGAGGTTTTCTTAAGCGGCGCCCCAGGTTTCCTACAGGCCTGCCTGCCGCCCCGCAGGAGGCGGCCAACGCCCTGCCCTCGCACACGCTTTCGCTATGCTCTGCAGCTTCACGGCGCCCACACATCCACCATCCACGGACATCCACGGAGTTTCGATGACCGCACCGCCGCCCCAGAACCCCGACCCGTACGGACAACAGGGCCCGTACGGACAACAGGGCCAGCAGCCCCCGTACGGACAGCAGGGCCAGCAGCAAGGCCAGTACGGGCAGTTCGGCCCGCCAGGACAGCCGCAGGCTCACGGTCAGCCACAGGCCTACGGCCAGGCGCCCGGCTACGGGCAAGGCCCGGGGTACGCACAGGCACCCGGATACGGGCACGGATACGGCTACGGGCCGGGCCTCGGAATGCCGCCGATACCGGAGATGCCGTCCAGCGTGCGCGTCGCGCGCGTGTTCGCCTTCGTCCTTGTGGGGCTGAGCATCATCGGTTCGATCGCCATGGGTGCGCTGCTGGGCGCGGAGGCCGCCGGGCAGGTGCTGGGCAGCAGCGTGCTGGTCCTGGTGATCGGCGGCTTCGCCCTGAGCTTCCGGTCGGCGGGCAACGGCGTGCGCGTCACAGTGGTCGTTCTGGCGAGCATGCAGATCCTGCTGTTCCTCGCCGCCATGGGCAGGAGTCAAAGCGTGAGCGGCCTCCTGCCGCTCGCGGGGACCATCACCCTGATCGTGCTGCTGTCGCAGGCGTCGGCGCGCCAGTGGTTCAAGCGGCCGCGCTGAAGAACCCCCTGTTCAAAGGCCTGTTGAGGGCATTTCAGAGGGCACACCGAAGACGTACTGAAGGCCGGTTGATCCGCTCAACGAACGGAGTGTCCGAATAACGGACGCTCGACGCATCGCATCCCACTTGGTCGCATACTGTCGCCGCACTTCAACCCGTCTCAGATAGCGAACAGGCACGACCATGACACGGACCTCCGTCACGGACCGGCCAGGAGCCGGATCCGACGTCGGCGCCACGCCGGGCGACGTCGGGGACGCCTCCACCGGCACAGAACTCGGCCACGGCCTCAAGCAGCGGCACCTTTCGATGATCGCCCTCGGCGGTGTCATCGGCGCGGGCCTCTTCGTAGGGTCGGGTGCCGGGATCGCCGCCGCGGGGCCCGCGGTCGTACTGCTCTTCGCAGGCGCCGGGTTCGTGGTCATGCTGCTGATGCGGATGCTCGGCGAGATGTCCGCCGCACGGCCGGCCACCGGCTCGTTCTCCGTGCACGCCGAACGCGAACTCGGCGCCTGGGCGGGGGCGACCTCCGGCTGGATGTACTGGGTCATGCTGACCTGCGGTGTGGCCGCGGAGGCGACGGCGGCCGGGCAGATCATGCACGGCTGGGTGCCGTTCCTGCCCGCCTACGGGTGGGTCGCCGTCTTCATGGTGTTCTTCTGCCTGAGCAACCTGGCCGCCGTGCGCAACTTCGGCGAGTTCGAGTTCTTCTTCTCGGCCCTGAAGGTCACCGCGATCTGCGCGTTCCTGGTCCTCGGCATCCTGGGCATCTTCGGCGTCTTCGGTGACGCCCCCGGCGCCTCGAACCTCACCGGCCGGGGCGGCTTCTTCCCCACCGGCAGCTCCGGCCTGATCGCCGGACTGCTCACCGCCGTCTTCGCGTACGGCGGCCTGGAGACGGTGTCCATCGCCGCCGCCGAGTCCGACAAGCCGCGCGAGAACGTGGCACGCGCCGTGCGCACCGCCGTGTGGCGCATCGCGCTCTTCTACGTAGGGTCCATGGCGCTCGTCGTCGCCCTGGTGCCGTGGAACGACCCGAACGTCGCCACCGACGGCCCGTACGTCACGGTCCTCAACGAGTTCGGTATCCCGGCCGCCGGCACCATCATGCAGGTCGTCATCCTCGTCGCCCTGCTGTCGGCGATGAACGCCAACATCTACGGCTCGTCCCGCATGGCCTACTCGCTCGTCTCGCGCGGCCTCGGCCCGCGCTTCCTGGGCCGGGTGCACCGCCGCGTGCCGGTGGCCGCGGTGCTCGCGTCCTGCCTGTTCGGCTTCTTCGCGGTGTTCGCCGGCGTCTGGTGGCCCGACACCGTGTTCACCTGGCTGATGAACACGACCGGTGTCGCCATCCTCGTCGGCTGGGTCTTCATCTGCCTCGCGCAGCTGAAGATGCGCCGCCGCCTGGAGCGCGAGTCGCCCGAGCTGCTCACCGTGAAGATGTGGGGCTTCCCGTATCTGACGTGGCTCGCCCTGGCGGCGATCGCGGGCGTCTTCGTGGTCATGGCCAGCACCGCCGACGGCCGCAACCAGCTGTTCGTCTCGGCGATCCTGGTGGTCGCGCTGGCCGCGGGCGGTTACGTCAAGCAGCGCCGGGACGCCCGTGCGGTGCGGGCCTGACCTGATCCGAACGACAGAACCTAACCGAGCAGGTCGCCCCGCCCCCGCACCAGTTGCATCAGTTCACCCGCCATCGACTTGATGGTCGCGAGCCCCGCCTGTCCCCACGGGCGGGGCTCGGTCGCGACCGCGCACACGGTGCCGAGCGCGAGCCCCGTGCGCTCGTCGATCAAAGGCGCGCCCAAGTAGGAGCGGATGCCGATTTCGTCGACTACAGGGTTGCCCGCGAAGCGCGGATAGTCGCACACGTCTTCAAGGACGAGTGCTTTGCGCCGCACGACTACATGTGGGCAGTAACCGTGATCGCGCGCCATGTAGCGCGCCACTTCACCTTCCGTAGACGTCGATTTGGCAGCCGCGGCGGCCACCGCGCCGAGTTCGCCGCCGCGGTGGTCCCCGTCGGGGGTGTGCAGCCCGGCGAAGAACTGCCGGTTCTCGTCAATGAAGTTGACCATGGCGTACGGCGCGCCCGTCACCTCGGCGAGCCGGTCCGCGAAGCGGTCGAACACCGGCTCGGCGCGCTGCCCCAGGTCGAGCCTTCGCAACCGGCGGGCCCGCTCGACGCCCTCCTGATCCTGCGGGGTCAGCAGCAGCCTCCTGGTCGCGTCGTACGTCACGTGTGGGCTCCGAACCCCGTGGCGGTCGCGGGTGCGTGCGCCAGCAGGTGTCGTACGAGGGTGAGCAGCGTCTGGATGCCGGAGCTCGAGATGCGCGCGTCGCAGCGCACGACGGGCACCGCCGGGTCCAGGTCGATGGCGGCGCGGACCTCCTCGGCCTCGTAGCGGTAGCCGCCGTCGAACTCGTTGACCGCCACGATGAAGCCCATGCCGCGCTCCTCGAAGAAGTCGACGGCGGCGAAGCAGTCCTCCAGGCGGCGTGTGTCCGCGAGGATGACCGCTCCGAGGGCGCCCTCGGACAGCTCGTCCCACATGAACCAGAAGCGCTCCTGGCCCGGCGTGCCGAACAGATAGAGGACATGCTCGGGGTCCAGGGTGATCCGCCCGAAGTCCATCGCGACGGTCGTCTCGACCTTGTTCTCGATGCCGTCGAGGTTGTCGGTATCCGCGCTGACCGTGGTGAGCAGTTCTTCCGTGCTGAGCGGAGCGATCTCGCTGACGGCCCCTACGAAGGTCGTCTTGCCGACCCCGAACCCGCCCGCGACCAAGATCTTCAGTGCGGTGGGGAAAGGGTCAGAGCTGGCGTCGTAGTCCATCGAGCACTGCCTCCAGTAGGGACCGGTCAGTGGGGTTGTCGTGGAACGTGGGGGGCTTGGTGGTGATGGCTTGGCAGTCGACGAGGTCGGAGAGGAGCACCTTGGTCACGCCTGCGGGGAGCTTCAGATGACCGGCGATCTCCGCGACCGATGTGGGCTGCGCACACAGGTCGAGCGCCTGGCTGTGTTCCGGACCCAGATAGCCGAGGGGGGTCGCCCCTGTGGCCATCACATGGGTGAGCAGATCCATCGACGTACTCGGCCGAGTACGTCCGTTGCTGATCGCGTACGGACGCACGAGCCGGCCCGCGGCGCCGTCCAGCCATGGCCCGTCCTGCGGGGCCGCCACCGTCAATTCCTCATCGCCGTGGGCTCGGCGGAGGGCTGCCGGGGTGCGGTCACCAGGTAGGGGCGCACGCTCTTGACGAGCATGGCCATCTCATAGCCGAGCACGGCCGCGTCCGCGTCGCGCCCGGCGAGGACCGCGAGGCAGGTGCCGGAGCCCGCGGTCGACACGAACAGCAGCGCCGAGTCGAGCTCCACCACCACCTGCCGTACGTCGCCTCCGTCGGCGAACCGGATGCCCGCGCTGCGGCCGAGCGAGTAGAGGCCCGAAGCGAGGGCCGCCATATGGTCGGCGCTGTCGGCGTCGAGCCCGTGCACGGACTTGACGAGCCCGTCGGAGGACAGCAGCACGGCGCTGTTGGTGTGGGGAACGCGCTGGACGAGGCCGCTCATCAGCCAGTCGAGATCGGACACATGACCCGTCGGCACATCGCTCGCCATGGGGGATCGACTCCTTGGTGGACTGCTGGGTGTGGTGCAAAAAGGTGGGGGATCGGCTGGGGCGGGTGCGGGTGCGGTACGGGCTTTCGGGTGGGCACGCGTGCGTGGTGGCGTGCGCGTACGTGTACGAGGGCGGGGGCGGGCGCATGTGCGGCGTCACGGTCGTCATGCAGGGGCGCCGCCTCGGTCGTCGGGGCCCGGCTCCCACCGCTGAGCGTCCGGCCCCTCGTCGCCGGGGGCGCGTGGTTCGGCCGACTCGGCGAGCGTGATGCCGCGCTGGAAGGCGGCCATGAGGCCGGGGTCGTGCACGGACGGGGTCGCGTCCTCGTGGCGCGGTGCGGGGCCGCCGCGCAGTTGCGGGGCGATGTGCTCCTGGGCCCTGCGGCGCGGCAGTTGGGGCCGGCCCATGGCGCCTCGCACGGCTCCTTCAGGACGGGCGACCGGGGGCTCGGCGTGGGCCGCGGCCTCGCGGGTCTCGGGGCGGATGCCGGGGACGGCGTCGGCGGGGGTGGGGCGGGAGTCGCCGGCGATGCGCTGTGGGAGGGGAGCGGCGTGGGTTCCGGGGCGGGAGGGGGCGGGTGGTGTTGCGGGTGGTGTGCCGTTGGGAGGCGTTCCTGTGGGCGTGCCGGTGCCGGTGCCGATGCCGGTGCCGTTGAGGGGTGCGCCCCTGGTCGGCAGGCCCGTTGGGGTGCCGGCGGGAGGCGTGCCCGTGGCGGGGGTGTCGGTGGGCGGGGCGGAGGGAGGCGCGCCAATCGGCGTTCCCGCAGGGGGCGTTCCTGTGGGCGTGCCCGTAGGGGGCGTTCCCGTCGGCGCGCCCGCAGGAGGAGTTCCCGTCGGCGCGCCCGCAAGGGGCGTTCCCGTCGGCGCGCCTGCAGGGGACGTTCCCGTGGGCGGCTGTCGCGGGACCACGGAGACGGCTCCGTGGAGCGGTGCGGGTGAAGGGGGCGCCGGGGCGGGCGCGTTGGCGGGTGCGGGCCGGGTGCCGTTGGTGTCCGGGGCGGACTGCGGCGGCGGCCCCGCCCGGTGGCCGTTCGCCGACGGCGTCGGCTCGGCGCCGAGGACGCTGTTCGCGGTCGCCGCCGCGGCGGCCTTGCGCACGTGCGGGATGCGCACGCCCGCGCCGTCCGTGTCGCCGTCGCCGCCGAGCAGGTCCTGGGGCAGCACGAGGACCGCCTGGACTCCCCCGTAGATATTGGTCTGGAGCCGCACCGTGATGCCGTGCCGCCGCGCGAGCTGCGAGACCACGAACAGGCCGATGCGGCCGTCCGCGAGGAGGCTGGCCACGTTGACCTGGTCGGGGTCGGTGAGCAGCGTGTTCATCTTGTTCTGCTCGGTGACCGGCATGCCGAGGCCGCGGTCCTCCACCTCGATGGCGAGTCCGGACGTCACCTGGTTGGCGCGGAGCAGGACCTGGGTGTGCGGGGCGGAGAACACCGTGGCGTTCTCGACGAGTTCGGCCAGCAGGTGGATGCAGTCGGCGACGGCGTGCCCGCGCAGCGTGCCGTCGATCGGCGGCACGAGTTTGACCCGCGAGTACTGCTCGACCTCGGCGATCGCGGAGCGCATCACCTCGGTCATGGACACGGGGTGGCTCCACTGGCGGCGCGAGACGGCGCCGCCGAGCACGGCGAGGTTCTCGGCGTGCCGACGGGTGCGCGTGGCCATGTGGTCGACGTGGAAGAGGCCCTTGAGCAGGTCGGGGTCCTCGACCTGGTTCTCCAGCTCGTCGAGCAGGCTGATCTCCCGGTGCACGAGCGACTGCAGGCGCCTGGCGAGGTTCACGAACACCTCGACCTTCTGCCGGCTGCCCGCCTGGCTGGACAGCTGGGTGGCCTGGACGACGGCGGTCACCGCGATGTCGTGGCCGCGCGCGAGGTCGACGCCGAGCCGGTCGAAGTCGTCGCCTCCGGGCGCGCCGACGGCGGGTGCGCGGCGCGGCGGCGGGGCCTCGCCCTTGCGCAACTGCTCGACCAGAGCGCGCAGTTCGGACTGCCGGTGCGCGGTGCCCTGACGCAGTGCGAGCACCCGGTCGCGTACGACGGCCGCGGTGCGCCGCGCGGCGATGGCGGCGATCACGATGCCCGCGACCGTCACCAGGCAGGCCCCGCCGAGCACCGCCCACAGCGTCGCGCTGGGCCGCACCCCCGTGTGCTGGAGGACGAACAACACGGCCGCGCTCGCGCCGAGGGCCACCGCGAGCGGCGGAAGGATGGCGATGCGCAGGAGTTGGGAACGTATGTGGGTCTCGGTCGGCTGTGGCGCGGCCCGCCCGGCCGGCCTGCCGTGCCGACCGCCTTCGCGGCGGTCTGCGCGGGCGGCCGGCTGGCGGAGCTGGGACATACGGCGACCTCGTCCTCGGTTCTGTGAGTTCAGGGGGTGGCTCGGCAGCTGGAGAGACAGCAGGCAGTGCGACCGGGCGTCGCACGGCGAGCACACACGGTAGTCGCCAACGGCATATACGCGCGGGGCAGTTGACAAACTCCGACGGCCGAGGTCCCGCTCTGGTATGAGCGTTCGTACCTGCGACCGAATACCTGAGCGCGCTGCGCCCGCACACCCGTTCGCCGGCGCCATTTGATGGGCCGTTTCGGTCGGACCTAACTCTCGTCCGGCCGGAAGCGGGCCTTGATGTGCATGCGCTCGCCCTGGGGGCCCAGGATGCTGAGGAATTCCACGGCGCGTTCGTCGGCGTTGCCGAACCAGTGCGGGAGGTGGGTGTCGAACTCGGCGGCCTCGCCCTCCGTGAGGACGACGTCCTGGTCACCGAGCAGGAGACGCAGCCGGCCCTTGAGGACGTACAGCCAGTGATAGCCCTCGTGCGAACGCGGCTAGGGTCCTTCTGACGGATCAGGCTGGATGCGGGCGGCCGCATATCATCCGGCTCCGCGAGCGGGGTCTGGTGCGTGCAGCTGCAAGGCGGAGGAGGGCGACAACGCGGAGCGTTGGCAACCGACGACAACGCCGCAGATGCGCGTGCCAGACCCCGCGACTCCAGCAAGATCCGTCAGAAGGGCCCTAGGTCGTTTCTGATGGCTCTTGCTGGGTGGGTGGATCAGTGCGGGTGCTGGGCATGCGGGTCGTATGGTGCGACGCCATGAACTGACGGACGCGCAGTGGCAGAAGATCGAGTCGCTGTTGCCGGGAAACGGTGCCCCGGGTGGGCAGTGGGCGGATCACCGCCGAGTCATCAACGGCGTACTGTTCCGGGCCCGTACCGGGGTGCCGTGGCCGGATCTGCCCGAGCGGTACGGGCCGTGGCAGACCGTCTATGAGCGCCATCGCCGCTGGTCGGCCGACGGAACCTGGCAGCGGATCCTGACAGAGCTGCAGATCGAGGCCGCCGCGAGCGACCCGGACGGTGCCCTGGCCCGCACGGCGGCGAAGGAGGCCGAGTGGGCGGTGAACATCGACTCCACGTCCTGCCGGGCTCATCAGCATGCGGCCGGGGCCCGGCACCGGCCGCCGGGTGACTTCCCGCAAAAGGGGGCGGGGCGCGTGTGGAGGCCGATGGACGCGAGGCACTGGGACGTTCCCGGGGCGGACTGACCAGCAAGGTCCATTTCCTGGCCGATGACCGGGCCCGCCCGCTGGTCTGGCAGACCTCGCCCGGCCAGCGGGGCGACAACCCCATGCTCGTCCCGGTACTGGAGTGCCTGCGGATCGCCCGGCGCGGGCCGGGGCGGCCCCGCACCCGCCCGGACCGGCTCCGCGGAGACAAGGCCTACTCCAGCCGCGACACCCGCGCCTACCTGCGCGGACGGCACATCAAGGTGACCATCGCCCAACCCGAGGACCAACGCAGCAACCGTCTGCGGCGGGGCCGGGCCGGCGGCCGGCCTCCGGCCTTCGACACAGGCCAGTACCGCCGCCGCAGTGCCGCCGAACGGTGCGTCAGCAAGTGGAAGCAGTTCCGTGCGGTCGCCAGCCGTTACGACAAGCGCGACTACATCTTCAACGGCACCCTGGCCGTCGCAGCAGTCGTCATCTGGCTCCGCGACACCGTCCAAGAGCCATCAGAAACGCCCTAGGGCTCCCGGCCGTCGGTGAGGCCCGCGGGCAGGATCTGCTTGAACGCCTGAAGGCCGCCGGGCTTGCGGGTCAGCGGCACGATCGTCACGCCATTACGCGTGATCGGCTGCGGGTGCACGCGCGGGTCGAGGTCGGCCGGGGCGCCGACCAGTTCGTCGATCGACACCTGGTGGGCCCTGGCCAGCGGCAGCAGCAGTTCGAGCCCCGGCTTGCGGTGCCCGGATTCGAGGCGGGACAGGGTGCTGATCGGGATTCCGGTGGCCTCCGACAGGGCTGTCAGGGTGGCGCCGCGGCGCTTGCGCAGCTCACGCAGCCTCGGGCCGACCCCGGCCAGCACCCCGTCGACGTCGTCGCTCATCCGTCCACCGTGCCCGCGTTTTGCGTTTTCCGCAAAGAAGTTTGCCCGTACGCACGCGTGGCGCGACCTTGGCGTCGACGGGGTCACCGTCGAACGGACGAGAGACAGGACCGGACGCCATGGACAACGACATCGCCCAGTACGACACACCTCAGTCGAACACCGCCCAGGCCGACACCCCTCAGCCGGACATCCCCCAGTCGGACACCGCCCAGTTCGACACCGCTCAATCGGACACCCTCCAGTCGGACACCGCTCAGGAGTGGGACGAGCGGTACCGCAGCCGCGGCCAGCTCTTCAGCGGCAACCCGAACGGTGTGCTCGTGGACGAGGCCGCCGATCTGCCGCCCGGCCAGGCGCTCGACGTCGGCTGCGGCGAGGGCGGCGACGCGCTCTGGCTGGCCCGGCGCGGCTGGCAGGTCACGGCGGTCGACGTCTCCGAGGTCGCCCTGCGCCGCGCGGCCGCGGCCGGCGCCGACGTGGCGGGCCGGGTCTCCTGGGCGCAGGCCGATCTGGCCGTCACGCCGCCGCCCGCGGGCGCCTTCGACCTGGTGACCCTCCAGTACTTCCCGCTGTTGCGCAGCGCGGGGCTGCCGGCGCTGCGCGGGCTCGTCGACGCCGTCGCACCCGGCGGAACGCTGCTCTTCACCACGCACGCCCTGGCGGACCTGACGGAGCACACTGAGGCGACCGCCGAATTCGACCCCGCCGACTACTACTGGGCCGACGACATCGCCGTACTCCTCGACGCCGAGGGCGACCGCACCTGGAAGATCCAGGTCAACGAGACCCGCCCGCGCACCGCCCCGGCCCCGCCCGGCACACACCACCACCGGGACACGGTCCTGCGGGCCCGGCGCACGGCGTAAGCCGCAACGGCGCGCGGAATCGCAACCCGCAGCCGACTCACCCGGCGCCCGACCGACCCCAGCCGCCCACCGCCTACTACCTACCGCCTACCCGGCGACCACGATCTCCGTGTCGTCCGCCCCCGCCACGGGCCCGGCCACCGGCCACCCGCCCTGCGGCACCGCCGCGACCGGACGCCACCACTGCTCCGTGGGCAGCGCCTCGGCGCCCGGCTCGAAGGGCTCGCCGGGGCGCGGCAGCACGATACGGGCGGCGGACCGGCGAGCCGCGGTGACGGTCCCCTCACCGGGCTCGGTCCAGGCGTGCGGCGCGAGGTTGAACGTCCCCCAGTGGATCGGCAGCATCGGCCCGGCCGCGGGCCCGCCCTGCAGGTCGAGGTGGGCGCGCATGCCCTCCTCCGGGGTCATGTGGATGTCGGGCCAGTACTCCGAGTACGCGCCGATCTGGATCATCGTCACGTCGAACGGTCCGTGCTCGGCACCGATGTCCTTGAAGCCCGCGAAATAACCGGTGTCGCCACTGTGGAAGACGCTGTGCTCGGACCCGGCGACCACCCAGGACGCCCACAGGGTGTGCTGCGTGTTGCGCAGGCCGCGGCCGCAGAAGTGGCGGGCGGGGGTGGCGGTCAGCGTCACCCCGGCGACCTTCGTCGACTCGTGCCAGTCCAGCTCGCGCAGCCGGTCCGCGGGCACGCCCCAGTGCTCCAGGTGCGCGCCGACGCCGAGCGGCACCGCGAACACGGTGTCCGTGTGGGCGAGCGCCTTGATGGTGGACATGTCCAGGTGGTCGTAGTGATCGTGGGAGATCACCACCACGTCGACCGGCCCCAGCGCGGCGAGCGGCAGCGGCGCCGGGTGCAGCCGCTTGGGCCCCGCGAAGGCGAACGGTGAACAGCGCTCGCCCCACACCGGGTCGAACAGCACCCGCACCCCATCTATCTCGGCGAGGACGCTGGAGTGGCCCATCCATGTGATCCGCAGCCCGCTCACCGGCGGCTTCGCCAGGTCGGCGACGGTGGTGGCGTGCACCGGCACGGTGCCCGTGGGGGCCCGGCGGGCGCGCTCCTCCTTACGGAAGTAATTCTTCGCGAACTCGAGCATCGAGCCGTCGGGCCGGATGCGCGCGCCCTCCGGGTTCTGGAAGGACCCGTCCGCGAAGTTCGGGGACCGGCGGATCCGGTCCAGCCGCGCCCCTGTGGGTTCGGCGCCAAAGGCATCGGGCTGGAGCGAGCGCAGCCCGGAAGTCAGAGAACGTGACGTCAGCGAACGTGACACGGCGCCTCCCATTGATCGATCAGGTTTCCCATTATGTGCGGCACCACTGACAACGCGCTGAGCGCCTCCTGTGTGCCCGCCCCCGGGACATGTGACCGACGCCCCTCGCCCACCGTCCCCACCTGCCCTCCCACAAACTGATCCTTCATTCAGTACCAGTTCGATTGACAGCACTCTCGTAGACTCCAGATACTGACCGACGATTCAGTAAATCTGTTCAGTGAAGCCGTTCAGTAAAGCCGCTCAGTAAGCCACATGGACCGTCTGGAGGCACCGTGTCGGAACTCCCCACCGAACTGGTCCCGCTCACCCCCGAACAGCACGCCGTCGTCGAGCTCGCCCGGACGTTCGCGGCCGAGGAGATCCGGCCACGCGCGCGTGCCGTCGACGAGGCCGACGTCGAGACGCCCTGGGACCTGTGGCGCAAGGCGGCCAAGGTCGGCATCACCGGGTTCATGCTCCCCGAGGAGTTCGGCGGAGGCGGCTTCACCGACGTGTTCACACAGGTCCTCGTACAGGAGGAGCTGTGCGTCGGCGACCTGGGCATCGGCAACCTGCTCTGCTCCAACGGCTTCTTCGCCGATCCTGTGCTCGCCCTCGGCACCGAGGAGCAGCAGCGCACCTGGCTCACGCCGCTCGCAGGACCCGACACCCCGATGACGTCGCTGGCGACCACCGAACCGGGCGCAGGCTCGGACGCCGCGTCGATCACCACAACAGCCCGCCGCACCGAGGGCGGCTACCTGCTCAACGGCCAGAAGGCCTGGATCTCGAACGCGGGCGAGGCCGACCGCTACGTGGTGTTCGCCAAGACGGACCCGATGCAGCGCTCGCGCGGCGTGACCGCCTTCCTGCTGCACAAGGACACCGAAGGTGTCACCTTCGGCGAGCCGATGCGCAAGATGGGTCAACGCGCCATCGTCTGCAGGGAGATCTTCCTCTCCGACGCGTTCGTCCCCGAGGAGAACCGGCTCGGCGACGAGGGCCAGGGCTTCATCGGCCTGATGCGCACCTTCGACATCTCACGCGCCGTCCTGGGCGCCGCCGCCACCGGTGTCGCCCGCGCCGCCTACGAGTACGCACGCGACTACGCGCGCACGCGCGAACAGTTCGGCAAGCCCGTCATCGAGCACCAGGCGGTCGCGTTCCGCCTCGCCGACATGCGCACCCGCATCGAGCAATCGCGCCTGATGACGTGGCGCGCGGCCCGCCGCCTGGACGCGGGCCTGTCCGCCACCACGGAGGCGGCCATGGCCAAGCTCACCGCGTCGGAGACGGCCGCGTACTGCACCTGGGCGGCCGTGCAGACGCTGGGCGGCTGGGGCTACTCGCGCGAGTTCCCGGTCGAACAGTGGATGCGCGACGCCAAGTTGGAGGAGATCGAAGAGGGCACCTCCGACATCATGCGCCTGATCATTGCGAGGTCACTGTGACGTCTGTCCACGAATCCGCCGCAGTTACGCGTCACAGTCCCGAGCCGCCGCCCCCAGACCGCACCCACCTCACCGGCGGCGAAGCGCTCGTCCGCGCCCTGGCCACCCACGGCGTCACCCAGGCCTTCGGCATCCCGGGCACCCACAACCTGGAGATCTACCGCCACTTGACGGCCTACGGTGTCGCACACGTCGCGCCGCGCCACGAACAGGGCGCGGGATACGCGGCGGACGCATACGCGCGCGTGACGGGCACGCCCGGTGTGGCGATCACCACCACGGGGCCCGCGCTCCTGAACATCGCGGCGGCCGTCGGTCAGGCCTACTCGGACAGTGTGCCGCTGCTGGTGATCTCGCCGGGCATGCCGCTGCGCCACCCGCGCCAGTCGACGGGCCTGCTGCACGAAATGCGCAGCCAGAGCGAGGCGTTGCGGAATGTGGCCGCCTTCAGCCACCGGGTCTCGTCGGTGGCGGAGATCGGTGCGGCGGTGGCGCGGGCGTTCACGCTGTTCCGCTCGGAGCGGCCGCGCCCGGCGCACATCGAGATCCCGCTCGACCTCCTGGAGGCGACGGAGCCCGCGGGCCCGGCCCGCACCGCTCCCCCGGCCGCGCCGCGCGTCCCCGACGCCGCACGCGTCGAGGAGGCCGCCGCGCTCCTTGCCCACGCGGAGCGCCCGGCCCTCGTCCTCGGGGGCGGAGCCCGCGGCGCGGCGACCCAATGCCTTGCCCTGGCCGAGCAGTTGGCGGCGCCGGTGGCCACCACGGCGAACGGCAAGGCGATCGTCGACGAGGAGCATCCGCTCTCCCTCGGCGTGTCCCTGCACAGCACGGCGGTCCAGGAGTGGCTCACGACCCGTGACGTGGTCCTGGCCGTCGGCACGGAGCTGGCCGAGTCCGACATCTGGACCGCCGAACCCCTGCCCTTCCAGGGGCAGTTGATCCGTGTGGATTTCGACCCGGCGCAGATGTACGCGGGTGTCCCGGCGGACGTCCCCCTGGTCGGCGACGCGGCCGCCACGCTGGATGCGCTCGTCACAGGAACCGCGGCCACCACACCGCGCACCACCGGCACCCCAACCGAAACCGCCGCCCACACCGAAACCGCCACCCTCAAGGCGGCCCGCGACAGCGAATCCCGCCCCCGCGACGCCCACTGGCTGCCCTACCTGGAGGCGATCCGCGGCGTCCTCGCCCCGGACGCCGTCGTCACCTCGGACAGCGCCCAGTGCTGCTATTACGGGGCCCTGCCGCACCTCACCCTGGGGCCGCGCGCCCGCTATCTGCACCCCACCGGGTTCGGCACGCTCGGCTACGCCCTGCCCGCGGCGGTCGGTGCGAAGGCCGCCTGCCCGGACCGCCAGGTGGTGGCGCTCAGCGGCGACGGGGGCCTGCAGTTCTCGATCCAGGAACTGGCCACGGCCGCCGCGCTCCAACAACCGCTCGCCGTCGTGGTGTTCGACAACTCCGGCTACGGCGAGATCCGCGACGAGATGAACGCCCGCGGCGACGCACCGCTCGCGGTCGACCACGCGCGCGTGGACCTGCCCGCCCTCGCCCGCGCCTACGGAGGACACGGCGCGACGGCCCACTCCCCCGAGGAGCTCGCGAAGCTGCTGAGCACCGCCCTGACCACTCCCGCCCCCACCCTGATCGTCGTTCCTGAGGAGTCCGCATGACCACCGCCCCCACGCCCGCCGCGCCCGCGCCCGCAGGCACCGCCACGCCCCCGACGCAGCCGACGGCTCCCCTCACCGAGCTCACCTGGACCGACCATGTCACCGGCCGCAACGGCTACTTGGTGATCGACCGCCTGGTGCGCGGCGTCTCCAGCGGCGGCCTGCGGATGCGCAAGGGCTGCACCCTGGAGGAGGTCGCGGGGCTCGCGCGCGGCATGTCGATGAAGGAGGCGCTGCACTACAACCCGGAGGGCCGCTACATCCCGCTGGGCGGCGCCAAGGGCGGCATCGACTGCGACCCGCAGGACCCGGAGGCGTACGGCATTCTGGTGCGCTACCTGAAGGCGATGCGTCCGTACATCGAGTCCTTCTGGACAACGGGCGAGGACCTGGGTCTCACGCAGGACCTGGTCGACAAGGCGGCGGCCGAGGCGGGTCTCGTGTCGTCCATCCAGGCCGTGTACCCGCTCCTGGACGACGAGGAGACGGCCCGTCAGCGGCTGGCGGACGCGTTCGCGGTGGACGTCGACGGCATCGGTCTCGACGAGCTGGTGGGCGGCTGCGGCGTCGCCGAGGCGGTCCTGGTGGCGCTCGACCGCGCCGGCCGCTCCTACGAAGGCACCCGTGTCTCCCTCCAGGGCCTGGGCACCATGGGCGGCGCCACGGCCCGCTTCCTCGCGCGCGCGGGGCTCACGATCGTGGCGGTGGCCGACCTGGAGGGCACCATCGCCAACGACGCGGGCCTCGATGTGGACGCGCTGCTCGCGGCGCGCGACGCCTACGGCACGGTGAACCGCGAGCGGCTGCGGCCGGAGGATCGTGAACTGCCGGGCGACGCCTGGCTTTCGGCGGACGCGGACGTACTGATCCCGGCCGCGGTCTCGTACGCGATCGACGCGGCGAACCAGGAGCGGATCACGGCCTGCTGGGTCGTCGAGGCGGCGAACATGCCGGTCCTCGCGGACGCCGAGGAGCTGCTGACCGGGCGCGGCATCACGGTCCTGCCGGACGTGGTCGTCAACTCCGGGACGAACGCCTGGTGGTGGTGGACCCTGTTCGGCGACATCGGCGCGGACGCGGACGAGGCCTTCGCCTACACGCGGCGCTCCATGCGCTCCCTGATCGACCAGATGCTCGCGCGCGCGGAGGGCGACGGAACGACCCCGAGGGCCGCGGCGCACGCCATCGTCGCCGACCGCCTGCCGATCCTCGCGGAGAGGTTCGGGTGGTACAGGTGACGACGACAACAGGCCTGGACGCGCTGTACGACCCGGCGTCCGTCGCGGTCGTCGGCGCGTCCGACAACCCGGAGAAGTGGGGCTACTGGCTCGCGGCGGGTGCCCTGACCGGCCGCGCCCGCCGGGCCGTCCACCTGGTCAACCGCAGGGGCGGCCATCTCCAGGGCGAGCCGTTCCGCCCCGCCCTGTCCACCCTGGACGCGCCGCCCGAGCACGTGGTGGTCGCGGTCCCGCCCCACCAGGTGCGCCCGGTGGTGCAGGAGGGCCTCGACACGGGCGCCCGCTGCTTCACGGTGATCACGTCGGGCACCACCGAGGAGGACTCCCTCGCGGACCTGGTCACCTCGCACGGCGCCCGCCTGCTCGGCCCCAACTGCATGGGCATCGTCGACACGACGAGCCAACTCCGGCTCAGCTGGGGCGACTTCCCGACCGGCGGCCTCGGTCTCGTTTCGCAGAGCGGCAACCTGGCCCTGGAGATCGGCCGCCACCTGGAACGCGCGGGCGCGGGCTTCTCGCGCTTCGTCTCGCTCGGCAACCAGCGCGACATCGACGCCGCCGACGCCCTGGAATCCCTGATCGCCCACGAGCCAACGAGAGCGATCGCGGCGTACGTGGAGGACTTCCGGGACGGCCGCCGCCTCGCGGACGTCCTGGCGGCCGCTCACGCCGGGGGAAAGCCGGTCCTGCTCCTCACGGTGGGCCGCAGCTCGGCATCGGGCCGCGCGGCCGCCTCCCACACGGGCGCCCTCGTCAGCCCGCACGCCACGGTCGCGGCGGTCTGCCGCGACGCCGGCGCCCTCCTCCTGAACTCCGCGGGCGAACTCGTCGACACCGCCCTCCACTTGATGTCCCCCACCCTCCCTCTCATACGTTCCCGCCCCCAGCCCTCACGCCACGACACGACCCCGACCCCCACCCCCGCCCAACCCGGCGCCGATCCACCCCCACCGCACCGGATCGCCGTGATCGGGGACAGCGGCGGACAGGGCGCGCTGGCCGCCGACTCGTTCGCCGCGTGCGGCTTCGATGTGCCCGCGCTCTCCCCGGCCACCGTCGACGCCCTGGGTGCGCAGCTGCCGCCGGGCGCGGGGCGGGCCAATCCGGTCGACCTTGCTGGGGCGGGCGAGCAGGATCTGGCCGCCTACGCGCGCGTGGCGGCCACCTTGCTGCACAGCGGCGACGCGGAAACGGTCGTACTCACCGGCTACTTCGGGGACTACGCGACCGCGAACCCCGCCCAGGCGGGGCGCGAGTGCGAGATCGCACACGCCCTCGCCGACGCCGCCGGCGCCGCGGGGCGGGCCCTTATCGTGCACACGATGGCCCGCGACACACCGGCCCTCGCCGTCCTCAGGGAGCGCGGTGTGCCGGTGCACGAGCGGGTCGAGCAGGCGGCGACGGCACTCGCGGGCGCCGTGCGTCTGGCCGCCACAACGCCGCACCTGCCGCAGGAGCGAACCACTCCCCCGGCGGCGTACGAGGTCGAGGACGGCGGCTACGAGCGGGTGCGCGAGCTGCTGGCGTCCTACGGAGTCGCGTTCCCCACGGCCGAGTTCGTGACGGACGCGGACGCGGCGGTCGAGGCCGCCTACCGCACGGGCTACCCCTTGGTGCTCAAGGCGATGGGGCTCGCGCACAAGACCGAGGCCGGTGGTGTGGCGCTGTACATCGCGGACGAGGCCGCCCTGCGGACCGCGTTCGCGCGGATGCGGGAGGCCACGGGTGCGGTTCGGTACGCGGTCGAGGCGATGGCCACACCTCCGTACGCGCGCGAACTCATCGTCGGCGTACGGAAGGACGCGGCGTTCGGTCCGGTCGTCATGGTCGGCGCCGGGGGCGTCACCGCCGAGCTGCACGCCGACACGGCGCTGGCTCTGGCCCCGCTCACCCCGGCACGCGCGCGTGCCCTGCTGCTGGAACTGCGGCACGCACCGCTGTTGACCGGGTGGCGCGGCGCACCGGCCGTCCACCTGGAGGCGGCCGCGGCGGCGGTGTGCGCGGTGGCCCAGGCCGCGGCGGACCACCCGGAACTGACCGATCTGGAGGTCAACCCGCTGCTTGTGCATCCCGGCGGCGCCATCGCCCTGGACGCACATGCGGTGGTGGCCGCTGGAAGCCCACTCTAGGACGAGAGCCAGCGGGGTCCGGGGCAGCGCCCCGCGACCTCAACCACTGTGGCCGGAACCGCCAGAGGCCTTCCGCCGGGCCCTGGTTCCGGCCGCGTAGAACACCAACCCGATCACGACGAACAGCAGCAGCGGCAGCACCTGGCTGAGCGTGTACGGCAGCCGCTGGCCCGCGAACGACTCGGGCAGCGAGTCCGCCGGGTTGCCCGAGGTGCCGAACCAACCGACCCCGAAACCGGGCCAGACGAGCACGACCACGGTGAACGCCACGAAGCCGGTGGCGAGCGCGGTCACGATCCAGGCGCCCACCCGGCCGCCGGGCACGGCGTAGGGGCGCTCCTGGTCGGGGTACTTGCGGCGCAGCACGGCGAGGCTCGGGAACGTGATGACGTAGGAGATGAACGTCGTGCTGATGGTCAGGCCGAGGCCCGCCGCGAAGTACTTCTCTCCGTCGCCGCCGGTGAGGTTGAGGGCGACGACGAACAGGATCGAACCGAGCACGGCGGACAGGATGTTGACCCGTACCGGGGTGCCGTGCTTCTCGGAGATGCGGCCCAGCCAGGCCGGACCCGCGCCGTCCGCGCACGCCACGGCCTGCGCGCGGTGGGCGCCCATGGCCCAGGTGACACCGGAGGTGAGCAGGCCGATGATGAGGCCCGCCGCGGCGACGCCGCCGAATACGGCGCCGAGCCCGGTCAGCGTCACCGTGCCGTCGGCCGCGATGGAGCCGCCGTAGACGGTGAAGACGGCCTTGCAGGCGTCGATGAAGCCGCCCAGGCTGCCGATCTCCTGGCTGGGCAGGACGAACAGGATGCCGAGGATGGGGCCTCCGTAGAGGAGCACGGCGGCGAGCCCGGAGCGCAGGATCGACAGGGGGATGTCACGGCGCGGGTTCTTCATCTCCTCGGCGGCCGAGCTGGGCAGTTCGAAGCCTACGTAGTTGAAGATGAGCACCGGGACGAGCGCCACGAAGCCCGCATACGTAGGCGTGAATTCGCCCGCGGGTAGGGCGTGCACGCCATGTTCGGCGGCGTAGACGACGACGGACACGAGGAAGAAGCCGAGCAGCACGACGCGCGCGACGGCGCCCGCGATGGGCACCCACTTGCCGATGCGTACGGACTGCACCACGGCGAGCGCACCGCCCCAGATGAACACGAACCCGGCGACGTACTTCCAGAAGCCCGGCAGCGGCGTGAAGAACTCCTCCCAGGTGGTCAGCGCGATGATGCACAGGCTGCCGCCCACCCAGACCGGGTTGGAGATCCAGTAGAGGAGCTGGTTGACGCCCGCGACGAGCCGGCCGAAGGCCAGGCGCGTCCACACGTACGGGCCGCCCTGCACGGGGAAGGCCGAGCCGAGTTCGGCGACGAGTAGCCCGTAGGGGAGGAAGAAGAGGACCGCCAGGATGACCATCCAGGTCAGGCCCTGCGGGCCCTGTGCGGCGACGGATCCGATGGTGTCCAGGCCGACGAGCGTGCAGATGAGGAAGAACAGCACGTCCAGCCGGCGCAGATCCTTGCGCAGCCGTGAGCGCTGCTCGCCCCAGCCTTCGGAGAGGTCGGGCTCGTCCCCGGCGGGCGGGGTCGGCGAGAGGGATGGCGCTTGGGTCACGATTGCTCCTGGCGAGAACAGCGAGAACGAACGAGGACGGCACTGACAGCACTTCGGGTTTTGCTCAGGCCGCGCTTACCCCCGACCGACCGACTTATTGACTGAACGGACAGTCAGTAGTGGAACGTGATGCGACTGTGACCTGTACGACTGCGAGGCGTCAAGAGTCCTGCACGTGAACGAGTCGACACCCGAGAACAACTAGGCTTGCGGCGTGACCAGAGTCCGGTTGAGCGTGGCCGAGCGGCGCGAAGAGCTGTTGAAGGCCGCCATCGAGCAGATCGAGGTGCGCGGGGTGGCCGCCGTGCGCATCGCCGACGTGGCATCGGCGCTCGGCGTGAGCAACGCGCTGGTGCTGTACCACTTCTCGACGAAGGAGAAGCTCGTCGCGGCCGCGTTCGCGCACGCCGCCGAGAGCGACCTGGCCCATCTGCGCAAGCTGCTCGGTCGCCGCACGACGGCCCTGAAGCGGCTGCGCGCCGCGGTGCGCTGGTACGCGCCGACGGGTCAGGCCAAGGGGTGGCGGCTGTGGATCGAGGGCTGGGCGGCGGCGCTGCGCGAGCCCGCGCTGCGGGAGGTCACGCGGGACCTCGACCGGCAGTGGAAGGCGGCGCTCGCCGAGGTGGTCGCCGAGGGCGTGGTGGCGGGCGAGTTCGTCTGCCCCGACCCGATGGCGGCGGCGCTGCGGCTCACGGCGCTGCTCGACGGGCTCGCCGTGCAGCTGACGGCATACGACGACGGGCGCGCCAGGCCGGCCGCGGTTTCGCGGGCCCGTATGCAGGAGTGGGTGGATGAGGCGCTCGCCCGCGAACTGGGGCTCGAGCGCGCGGAGTTGACCGGGGCGGGGCGCTGACGGGAGGCCGTCAGCGCCACCGCACCGCCGAGGTTCAACGCGTCAGGACGCCGCCTCCAGGTGCGCCTTCACCGCGTGCGGGTCCACGAAGCCCTTCGCCTGTACCCGGTCGCCGGAGGACTCGCCTCGCAGCCGGCGCCCGATCCACGGCACCAGGAACTCGCGCGCCCAGTGCATGTCGTCGCGCCGCACCTCGAACGTGCCGCGGGGCGGGAGCAGCGGCCACGCCTGCTCGGGGTCGGCCGGCACGTCGATGCCCAGCGCCTGACCGGCGCGCAGCGCCACCCGCGTGTGCCCCTCGGGCGACAGGTGGAGGCGGTCGTCGTCCCAGGCCCTGCGGTCCTGGATGGACTTCAGGGACCACAGGTCGAGCATCAGACAGCCGTGCCGGTCGGCGATCGCCCGCACATGCATGTTGTACGTGGCGATCTTGCCGCGCAGGTGCTTGAGCACGGCCACGTCACGGGTGTCGAAGCCGGTGGCCACCATGACGGTGCCCACGGCGTCGGAGAGCCGGGCGACGGCCTTCTCGAAGCGTTCGGCCACGTCGTCCGGGTCGGTGCCGGGGCGGATGATGTCGTTGCCGCCGGCGACCAGGGTCACCAGGTCGGGGGCGAGCTCGACCGCCTTCGGGACCTGGTCCGCGACGACCTGGTCGAGGAGCTTGCCGCGCACGGCCAGGTTCGCGTACTTGAAGGTGTCCTCGGGGACGCGGTCGTCCAGGAGGACGGCGAGCCGGTCGGCCCAGCCCGCGAACTTCCCGTCGGGCCCGGGGTCACCGACTCCTTCGGTGAAGCTGTCGCCCACGGCCGCGTAGGACCGGATCGTGCCGTTGAGTGTCTCCGTGAGTGCTCTCGATTCGTTTGCCACGACCACACATCTTTCACCCTCGACTGTGACCTACGCGACCGTAGCCAGGGGTTGACGCGTGGTGAGATAACCCACTCGCCACCTGGGGAATAAGCGCGGGAACGCACTTCGGCGCCCGGGGGACAGCCCCGGGCGCCGAAGTGAGCGAGCGGTCGCGACCGCTACGAGATGCCTCAGGCGTTCACGCCGTGCTCGCTCAGGTACGCGATCGGGTCGATGTCCGAGCCGTAGTCCGCGGTGGTGCGGACCTCGAAGTGCAGGTGCGGTCCCGTGACGTTGCCCGTCGCGCCGGACTTGGCGATCTCCTGGCCGGCCGTCACGGTGTCGCCCTGGGCGACGCCGATCGAGGACAGGTGGCCGTACTGGGAGAAGTGGCCGTCGGCGTGCTCGACGACGACCTCGTTGCCGTACGCGCCGCCCGAGCCGGTCGAGACGACGGTGCCGTCGGCGATCGCCTTCACGGAGGTGCCGGTCGGCACCGAGAAGTCGGCGCCGGTGTGGCTGCCGCTGGACCACATGGAGCCGGAGCTGCCGTAGCCCGTGCCCTTGGCACCGTCGACCGGCGCCGCGTAGTCGCCGGAGGCGGTGGTCTTGGCACTCGCCTGCGTGGCGGTGGCCGCACCCTCGGAGCCGGAGTCGCTGTCGGCCGCGCCGCCGACGGCGAGCTTGACGCCGATCTTGAGGTGGTCCGCGTCGGAGCCGACGGCGTCCTTGTTGTCCTCGTAGAGCTTCTTCCAGCCGCCGTCGACGTCCTGCGCCTTGGCGATCTTCGAGAGCGTGTCACCGGCCTTGACGGTGTACGTCGTGGCGTCGGCGGTACCGCCGGACGTCGCGGCCTGCGCGCCGGTGGCGCCCATCAGCGGCAGGGCGAGCGCGGCTCCACCGGCGGAGGCGACGGCGGCGACACGGGCGATGCGCTGGGAGGTCGAAAGGCGGTGCTTTCCCTTTGCGGGCATGCTGAATTTCCTCTCCGTCGCCTACGAGGTGAGCTGTCGGGTTCGGGCTGGAGATGCCCGGCCGCGCCCGGGGTACGGGCACGGCTTCACCCCAAGCCGCTTCGGGAAATCCCTACGCGGCGTCGTGCGTGTGGGTCCCCCGCTCCTGCCGTGACGGGTAGTCGAAAGGAATCCGGGCGGCGGCAGGACTAGGCGTTCCGACCGGATTGATTGGTGACCGTAGGCGAACGGCAATGGCGACGACAAACCCCGAATTCACCTGCGACGGCAATTCCTTGGGTTTCTGAGGCTTCCCTGTGTAACCCTGCGTCGACATTTCTCGCTTTACCAACGCCATACCTTCGGGGATCACTGGGGAGGCAATCCGGGCCGCCCGGCACGCAGCGTCACGAACATGAAGCCGGTCACGCACACGCCCACAAGCCCCTTCGATCCATGCACAGTTGATACAGAACGGGGCGAATCGGACAGATGGTTGCCTGTGGAACCGATGTCGTATCGTCATGAGCGCGCCCGCCGGCGACCCAACGCCGGTGCACCGATTGGGAGGAGCCCCTGTGACGCAGCACGCACCGTCCACCGAGCCCGAGCTGACCGGAGTGCGCAACTTCCGAGATGTGGGCGGCCTGCCCACCGTGGACGGCCGGCGCGTGCGCCAGGGCGTACTGTTCCGCAGCGGTCACCTCGCCCACGCCACGGCCGAGGACTCGACCTTCCTCTCCTCCCTCGGTCTGCACACGGTCTTCGACTTCCGCAACGCAGCGGACCAGAAGCTGGAAGGCGCGGATGTCGAACTGCCCGGCGTGCGCAATCTGAACCTGCCGCTCAACGACCCGGCCGACGGCGCCGAATTCTGGACCATGGTCCGCGACGGCAACATCGACCAGCTCCGCCAGATCCTCTCCGAGGGCCGCGCGGCGAACCGGCTCGTGGACTCCTACCGCACCATGATCAAGGAGCGCACCGCCGAGCACAGCCGCGTGCTGCACTCCCTCGCCGAGGACGGCCTCCCCGCGCTGATGCACTGCGCGGCGGGCAAGGACCGCGCGGGCCTGTCGATCGCGGTGACGCTGCTCGCGGTGGGCGTGGAGCGCGACGCCATCGAGGCGGACTACCTCAAGTCCAACGAGAAGCACCGCCGCTACGACGTGCGCCGCAGCGCCACCGCGAAGGACGCCTACTCCGCCGAGATCATGGAGCTGCTCAGCCCGCTCTTCGACGCCCGCATCGAATACCTCAACGCGGGCCTCGAAACGATCGACGAACTGTGGGGCAGCACGGACCGCTACCTCGAAGAGGGCCTGAAGCTCACCTCGGCGACGCGCGAGCGGCTGCGCGAGCGCCTTCTCGACTGAGGCCCGGCACCTGAGGCCCGGCACCTGAGGCCCGCCACCGCCCTCTCGACCGAAGCCCGGGCCTGAGCCGTGGCCCCGGGCCCGAGCCGCGGACCCGACGTCACCCCTCCCTGTCGCGAAGTGCCGCGCGGGCAGGGAGGGTTACGGCGAGCAGACCGAGGCACACCGCGCTCGCGGCGAACGTGCCGTACAGCAGCGGTGGTATGTACGGGGACTCCCCCGTCATGCCGCGCATCATCGGGGTCAGCGTGATCAGCGCGATGGTGGTGCCGAGCGCCACCCCCGCCGCCGACACCAGCAGGCTCTCCCAGTGGAGCATCCGCAGCACCTGGCGGCGCGTGGAGCCGACAAGGCGGAGCACGGTGAGTTCGCGACGGCGGTCCAGGACCGTCATCACCAGGGTGTTGACCGCCGCGACGGCGGCGAAGCCGCCCAGGACCGCGGCCATCATGTAGTTGGACCAGGCCCCCAGTTCGCTGTCCACGCTCTGCGCGACGGCATAGCCCGAGGCATCGGTGACCCTGCCCAGTGCGGTGAGCGGCTCGGCATCGCCGCCGCGCACCAGTAGCGTGCCGTCGAAGCCCGAGGTGACGTGGCCGGCCAGGGACGCGCGGTCCATGGTCACCGCCGCCAGGCCGAGGCCCCGGCCGTAGACCGCGGCGACTTCCGGGCGGGCCTTCGTGCCGTCGGGGAGGTAGAGCGGCAGCTTGTCGCCGACCTTCACCTTCGCCGCCGTGGCAAGGGTCTTGTCGATGGCGATGCGGCCCGCGCCCACGCGGTCCAGGCTGCCGCCGCGCACATCCAGGTCCTGCACCTTGGCCAGCTCGGCGCCGGAGCCCGAGATGCCCTGGGTCGCCGTTGCCTGCAACGACGTCTCGCCGCCCGAGTCGACCGGTACGAGCACCTGCGTGTCGAGCAGGCTCACGGCCGCGTCCACGCCGGGAGCGTGGGCGGCCCGGTCGGCGGCGCCCGCGGGCAGGCCCGCCGGGTTGGTGACGACGTGGTCCGCCGTGATGCCCTCGCGCAACTGGTCCGCGGAGACCTTGCTCTCGCTCGTGTGCATGAAGACCAGCGTCGAGGCGAAGGCCATCGCCAGCACGATCGGCGTGATCGCGGAGGCCAACCGCCGGGAATTCGACCGGGAATTGGCGGCCGCCAGCGAGGCCGAGGCCCCTCCCCCGCGCAGCAGTAGGCCGAAGAGCGCCGCGCACAGCCGGGCCACCAGCGGGCCGAGCAGCGAGACGGCGAGCATGAAGAGCATGACGACGCCGAGCGAGGCGTTCGCCGCGTCGGCTCCGGCGGTGGAGGCCGCGACGCCGGCGAGCGCCGATCCGCCGCCGAGGGCCGCGACCCCGAGCACCGTACGGATGACGCCCGGGCGCAGCCGCTCCACCGAGGCCTCGGCGAGCGCCTGACCCGGCTTGATCTTCGCGGGCCTGCGCCCGGCGATCCACCCGGCACCGAGCGCCGTGAGCAGCCCGGTCCCGACGGCCGCGACCAGCGGGATCCACGAGACGTGCAGCTCGACCGCCTGCGGGACGGCCCCGCGGTCCTTCAGCTGCCCGAACCACCAGTGCGCGAGCCCGATGCCCGGCAGGCACCCGAGCACCCCGGCGAGCGGCGCGACGAGCAGCGCCTCGGAGGCGACCGCCCGGCGGATCTGCCGTGGGGTGGCGCCGACAGCACGCAGCAGCGCGAACTCGCGGGTGCGCTGGCCGACGGAGAGGGCGACCGTGCCGGCCGCGGTGAAGACGGCGACCAGCGTGGCGATCCCGCCGAAGGAACCGCCAAGTGCGGTGAGCGTCTCCTTGGCGTACGCGAGGCCGTGGTCCTCGACCTCGCCGCGGTCGTCACCGGTGAGCACCTGTGCGCCGGAGCCGGTCAGGGCCTTCTCGACGGCGGTGGCGAGGGCGCCGGTGTCCGCGCCGTCCTTGGCCAGTACGGCGATGGCGTCGGCCTTGCCGGGGTGCCCGGACAGCGCCGGGGCCTCCGCATCGGCGAACCAGGCCGTGGCTCCGCCGCTGGCCGCCGTGCCTGCCGCCGTGGTGTCCCCGGCCCCGGCCTCGGCAAGACCGGACACCCTGAACTCCGCGCGTCCCGCCGCCGTTTCGAGCGTCACAGTGTCGCCGACGCCGACCTTCGCGCTTCGGGCCGCGGCGGCGTCGAGCGCCACCTCTCCCGTGCGCGGCGCGGCGCCCGCCGACAGCGCGGTCCCGGTGAAGGCGTGCGAGCCCCAGCCGTGGCCGGTGAGCGTGCTGGGCGAGGAGGAGCCCTGCCGCACCGGGAAGGTGAAGTCCGCCACCGCCGCCTCGGCACCCGGCGCCCGGGCCGCCTTCGCCGCGAGCCCCGCGTCCACGCGCGCGGTGTCCGGCAGCGGGTACGCGGATTCCTCGGGACCGTCGACGGTGTCGGCGACGACCCGCGCGGACTGGTCGGCCGCCGCCACGACCTGCGCCCTCGCGTACCGCTCCGCCGGAACCGAAGCACGTACACCCGTCTCCAGCAGGGTGCCGCAGGCCGCGACGATCAGAGCCGACATCAGCAGCGCGACGAATGTGCCTGCGAACGAGGCGGGTTTGAAGCGTACGGCCGCCCGCGCGAGGCCGTTGGGGCCAAGGCTCCTCATGCCGCCGCCCCCGCCATCGCGCCCGCGCGGGAGGTGCGGGCGGCGAGCGTCGCCATCCGCGCCGCGATCTGCTCCGCCGAACCGCGCTCCAGGCTGTCGGCGAAGGCGCCGTCGGCGAGGAACAGCACGCGGTCGGCCCAGGCGGCCGCGGCCGGGTCGTGCGTGACCATGACGACGGTGGCACCGAGGTGGTCGACGGCGTTGCGGAGCAGGCCCAGGACCTCGGCGGCGGTGCCTGTGTCGAGGGCGCCGGTGGGCTCGTCGGCGAACACCACGTCGGGGTTCGTGACCAGGGCGCGGGCGATGGCCACCCGCTGCTGCTGGCCACCGGAGAGTTCGCCGGGCCGGCGCCGCGCCTTGTCCGCGAGTCCGACCTGCGCGAGCATCGCGGCCGCCCGGCGGCGGTCCTGGCGGCGCCCGGCGAGACGCAAGGGCAGCAGCACGTTCTGCTCCACGGTCAGCGACGGCAGCAGGTTGAACGCCTGGAAAACGAAGCCGAGGCGGCTGCGGCGCAGCTCGGTGAGCCGGTTCTCGCTCATGCCGGTGATCTCCGTGCCACCAAGATGCACGGATCCCGCCGACGGCCGGTCGAGCCCGGCGGCGCACTGCAGGAAGGTGGACTTGCCGGAACCGGACGGCCCCATCACGGCCGTGAACGTGCCGCGCGGCAGAGCGAGATCGACGCCCGCAAGGGCGTGCACCGCACCGGCACCGCGCCCGTACTGCCGCCGCACACCGCGCAGTTCGACAGCGAGACCCGGCGTGCCGGCCCGCGCCTCCGGCCGGTTGTCCTCGATCGTCCGCTGCTTGCCCCTGCGTAGCCTCATGGCCCTGTCCCGCCCTCTCGTACTCTTCCTCGCTCTGACGGAGAGGAGTGTGCGAGAACGGTCGGGCGCCTGGCGTCATACCCAGGAGCCAATATGGAGGTGCTACTGCAGTAGGGGGTCCCGCCTCACGCCGAGTACCGCCTCACTGATTCCCGCCCAGCGTGAACAGCAAATAGATGAACCCGGCCAGCGCATGCCCCGCGAAGACGTACACGAGGACCCGAACGAGAATGCCGCGCGGGAGCTTGTCCTCTATGTCGCGGCGGGCCGGCCCCGGGGTCGACCCGGTCGTGTCAGCCGTGTGAGCCGCATCGGACGTGTCAGCCATGACGGGTCTCCTTTACCGGTCCCGCCGACGGGCCGAGGCACAGCGCGGCCGTCGGGCTCTGCAGCAGGGTGTGGACGAAGAGGAAGTCGACGCCGCCCTCGTCGACGGCGGCGATGCGGTGCGGGGTGAGCGAGTCGAAGTGGGAACTGTCGCCCGGGTCGAGCAGGTAGGACGTGTCCCCGAGCCGCAGCCGCAGGCGCCCCGACAGGACGTACAGCCACTCCTCCCCCGGATGCACTCGTACGACATCGCCCTGGGACCCGTACGGCGCGTGGACCTGCAACGCCTGCATGCCGCGGCCGGGCGACCCGGCCTGCCGGTACGTCCAGCCCCCGGCCTCGGTGGGCTCCATCGTGCCGCCGCGCACGACCGCGTCCCGGTCGGCGGGGGTCTCGCCGAGCAGTTCGGATACGGTCGTACCGTAGATACGGGCGAGTGAGAGCAGCATCGGGAGCGAAGGCTGACGCTGTCCGGTCTCCAGGCGGGAGAGGTGCGCCGGGGACAGGCCGGCGGTTCCGGCGGCGGCCTCCAGGGTGAGGGCCGCGCGGCGGCGCAGTTCGCGGAGCTGGGGTGCGACGGCGGGAAGTTCCGGGGGTTCCGGGACCTCCGCACCGTCGACCTCGTCCGGCTGATCCGGCTGGTCCGGCGAGAGGGCAGGGCTCATGCTGTCGATTCAGCCAGAGCCGTGCCCCTCCGGCAACTTTCTTGCCTCAGAGGCAAAAGCCGAAGCCACCGCCCGAAGCGCCACCGCCCGAAGCCGGGAGGGACACCCTCAGCGGTTCGCCACCGCCTGTTTGATCAGCGTCTTGCTGAAGTCCCACATCAGCCCGCCCCCACTGTGCGCGTCGTCCATGACCGCCGTGAACGCCTCGACGAAGCGCTCGACGTCGGCCTCGTTCACCACGAGCGGCGGGATCAGTTTGATGACTTCGAGGTGGTCGCCGGAGACCTGGGTCAGGATCCGGTGCTTCTGGAGCAGCGGCACCACGACCATCTGCGCGAACAGGCCCTTGCGCGCGGCCTGCAGCATCGTCCAACGGCTGCGCAGTTTCAGGGACTTGGGCCGCCCGAACTCGATGCCGATCATGAGCCCGCGCCCGCGCACGTCACTCAACAGCTCGTAGCGGTCGATGAGTTCGGCGAGCCGGGACTTCAGCAGCTCGCCCATCGCCCGCGCGTTCGCGACCGTCTCCTCGTCCTCCATGACGGACAGGACCGCGAGGCCCGCCGCCATCGCCTGCGCGTTGGAGCCGAAGCTCGCCGAGTGGACGAGGACCCGGTCCATGGACGAGTAGACCTTCTTGAAGATCCAGTCCTTGCCGAGCGTCGCGCCGACCGGCACATACCCGCCCGACAGCGCCTTGGCGACGCACACCAGGTCCGGTTCTACGCCCTCCTCGTGCTGGTAGGCGTAGAAGTCGCCGGTGCGACCGAGACCCGTCTGCACCTCGTCCGCGATCAGCAGCGCCTTGTGCCCCCGCAGCAGCTCCTGCGCGGCCCTCAGATAGCCGGGCGGCGACTCGTACACGCCCTTGCCCTGGATCGGTTCGACGATGAGCCCGGCGACGTCGCCCTTCTTCAATTCCCTTGCCAGCGCGTCGAGATCGCCGAGCGGGATCGGGGTGTCGGGCAGCAGCGGGGCGAAGCCGTCGCGGAAGCCGTCCTCCCCGTTCACCGACAACGCACCGGTCGTCAGGCCGTGGAAGGCGTGCGCGCAGTACAGGATCCGCGGCTTGCCGGTCGCGTACCGCGCGAACTTCAGCGCCGTCTCCACCGCCTCCGTACCGCTGTTGCCGAAGAACACCCGGTCCAGGTGCGGGCTGTGCGCCACCAGTTTCTCGGCGAGCAGGCCCGGCAGCGGCTGGCAGTCGAAGCGGGTCAGGTCGGCGAGAGAGGCGTCGAGGACGTCGTGCAGCGCCTTGCGTACGACGGGGTGGTGCCGGCCGAGGCCCATGACACCGAACCCGGCGAGCATGTCCAGGTAGTCGTTGCCGTCCGCGTCCCAGAAGTGCGCGCCCTCGGCCCGCTCGTAGACCTTGTCGAAGCCGATGGTGTGGAGCATTTTCGGCAGCTGGTGGTTGAGGTACTTGGTGTGCAGCTCGTACCGTTCGGCGCCGCGCTCGGCGAGCAGCGTGCCGAGGTCGAACTCCTTGCTCATGCGTTGATCTCCTTGCCCGCTGTGGGACTGCCCGTTGTGGAACTGCCCGCTGTTCGACTACCCGCAGATCGACTATCCGCTGTGCGGCTCATGCTGGCGCTGATCCGCCCCGCGATCTCCACAGGCGTCAGACCGATGTCGGCGAGCACCTCGCCCCGCTTGCCGTGCGCCAGAAACTGCTCCGGGATGCCGAACCGCCGTACGGGGACGTCGACTTCGGCCTCGCCGAGGGCGAGCGCGACGGCCGAGCCGACACCCGCCGCCTTGCTGTTGTCCTCGACGACGGCGACCAGCTCGTGCGCGGCGGCGAGCGGCGCGAGGTCGGGGTCGACGGGCTTGACCCAACGCGGGTCCACCACAGTGCAGTTGATGCCGCGCGCCTCCAGCAGATCCGCGGTCTGGAGGCACACCGGCGCCATCACGCCGACCGAGACGAGCAGCACCCGCGGCTCCCCGGCCCGGTGCAGCACGTCGACGCCACCGACCCGGTCGACGGCCGCGATCGGCTCACCCACCGACTCCTTGGGGAACCGCAGCATGGTCGGTGCGTCGTCGACGGCGACCGCTTCCCGTAGCTGCGAGCGGAGTTGGTCGGCGTCGCGTGGCGCGGCGATCCGCAGGCCGGGCACGACCTGGAGCACGGACATGTCCCACATGCCGTTGTGGGATGCCCCGTCGGCGCCGGTGACGCCGGCCCGGTCGAGTACGAAGGTGACTCCGCATTTGTGCAGAGCGACGTCCATGAGGAGCTGGTCGAAGGCCCGGTTGAGGAAGGTCGCGTACACGGCAACGACCGGGTGCAGTCCGCCCGTTGCAAGTCCGGCGGCCGACACGGCGGCGTGCTGTTCGGCGATCCCGACGTCCCACACCCGCTCGGGGAACTCCTCCGCGAACTTGGTGAGCCCCACCGGGTGCAGCATCGCCGCGGTGATCGCGACGACGTCCTCGCGCTCGCGCCCGATCGCCGCGATCTCGTCGCCGAACACCGAGGTCCAGGAGGGCCCGTTGGACGGCGCGAGCGGCTCGCAGGTGAGCGGGTCCATCACGCCGACGGTGTGGAAGCGGTCGGCCTCGTCGGCGAGCGCGGGCTCGTAGCCGCGCCCCTTCTCGGTCAGGCAGTGCACAAGTACCGGGCCATGGAAGCGTTTTGCACGTCGCAGGGCGGATTCGACGGCGCCCACGTCATGGCCGTCGATGGGACCGACGTACTTCAGGCCGAGGTCCTCGAACATGCCCTGCGGCGCGAACGCGTCCTTGAAGCCCTTCTTCGCGCCGTGCAGCGACTCGTAGACCGTGTGCCCGACCACGGGGGTCTTCAGCAGCACGTCCTTGCCCCAGGCCAGCACCTTCTCGTACGAGTCCGTGGTGCGCAGCGTCGCCAGATGGTTGGCGAGGCCGCCGATCGTGGGCGCGTACGAGCGCTCGTTGTCGTTGACGACGATGATCAGCGGCCGGTCCTTGGCGGCCGCGATGTTGTTCAGGGCCTCCCAGGCCATGCCCCCGGTCAGCGCGCCGTCCCCGATGACGGCGACGACGTGCCCGCGCTCGCCCTGCACCTGGCGTGCCTTGGCGAGGCCGTCGGCCCAGCCGAGGGCCGTGGAGGCGTGCGAGTTCTCCACGATGTCGTGCTCGGACTCCTCGCGCGAGGGGTAGCCGGACAGGCCGCCCTTGCCGCGCAGCTTGGAGAAGTCCTGGCTGCCCGTCAGAAGCTTGTGCACATAGCTCTGGTGGCCGGTGTCCCACACGAGGCGGTCGACCGGCGATTCGAAGACCCGGTGCAGCGCGATGGACAGTTCCACCACGCCCAGGTTCGGCCCGAGGTGTCCCCCCGTCCTCGCGACCGCGTGAATCAGGAACTCTCTGACCTCATGGGCCAGTTCACCGATCTCCTCCTCGCTCAGCGCCTTCAGGTCGCGCGGCCCCCGGATGCTCTCCAGAATCGTCACGCTCGAGCCCCCTTCCCATCCGTACTTAAGAACTCAGCACTTCAGAACTCAGCTCACGGTGACGTCGGGAGCTCCCGACGCGACGCCGTCCTTCTCCATCTGTTCGGCGATCCGCATCGCCTCTTCAATGAGCGTCTCGACGATCTTCGACTCGGGGACGGTCTTGACGACCTCGCCCTTGACGAAGATCTGGCCCTTGCCGTTGCCGGACGCGACACCGAGGTCCGCCTCGCGGGCCTCCCCCGGACCGTTGACCACGCACCCCATGACGGCCACGCGCAGCGGCACCTCCATGCCTTCGAGCCCGGCGGTCACCTCGTCGGCGAGCTTGTAGACGTCGACCTGCGCGCGCCCGCACGACGGGCACGACACGATCTCCAGGCGCCGCTGCCGCAGGCCCAGCGACTCCAGGATCTGGATGCCGACCTTGCACTCCTCGGCGGGCGGCGCGGACAGCGAGACCCGGATGGTGTCACCGATGCCCTCGGAGAGCAGCGCTCCGAAGGCCACGGCGGACTTGATGGTGCCCTGGAAGGCGGGTCCTGCCTCGGTGACCCCGAGGTGCAGCGGGTAGTCGCACGCGGCGGCGAGCTGCCGGTACGCGTTGACCATCACCACGGGGTCGTTGTGCTTCACCGAGATCTTGATGTCCCGGAAGCCGTGCTCCTCGAAGAGCGAGGCCTCCCACAGCGCCGACTCGACGAGGGCCTCCGGGGTCGCCTTCCCGTACTTCTGGAGCAGGCGCTTGTCCAGCGAGCCGGCGTTGACCCCGATGCGGATCGGTGTGCCGGCGTCCGATGCCGCCCGCGCGATCTGCTTCACCTTGTCGTCGAACTGCTTGATGTTGCCCGGGTTCACGCGCACCGCCGCGCACCCCGCGTCGATGGCGGCGAACACGTACTTCGGCTGGAAGTGAATGTCCGCGATCACGGGGATCTGCGACTTGCGCGCGATGGTCGCGAGCGCGTCCGCGTCGTCCTGCGTGGGGCACGCCACTCGCACGATCTGGCAGCCGGAGGCGGTCAGTTCGGCGATCTGCTGCAGCGTCGCCCCGATGTCGGACGTGCGCGTCGTGGTCATCGACTGTACGGAAACGGGTGCCCCGCCTCCCACGGCCACCGGTCCGACCTGGATCTGACGGCTGACCCGCCGTTCAGCGATAGGTCGGACCGGTACCTCGGGGAGGCCCAGTGGGACGGGCTCTCCGGGATTCATGGCGTCGTCACCCACGATTCCCGGCGACGGTCTCGGACACGGCGCGGATGGACTCCTTCAGCGACCCCATGGTGGCGAGCACGGCCGTCGGCTCGTAGCCGCAGTGCGCCATGCAGTTGTCGCAGCGCGGGTCCTTGCCGCGGCCGTAGGCGTCCCAGTCGGTCTTCTCGATGAGCTCCTTGTACGTGGGCACGTACCCGTCCGCCATCAGATAGCAGGGCTTCTGCCAGCCGAAGAGCGAGTAGTTGGGGATGGCCCACGCGGTGCACGGGAAGTCGACCTTGCCCTCGAGGAAGTCGAGGAACAGGGGCGAGTGATTGAGCCGCCAGCGCCGCCTGTTGCCACCCGTGAACGCCTTCTTGAACAGTTCACGGGTCTGCGTGACGCCCAGGAAGTGGTCCTGGTCGGGCGCCTTCTCGTAGGCGTACGCGGGCGAGATCATCATCTCGTCGACCTGGAGGTCGTCGTTGAGGTAGTTGAGCACCTCGATGATGTTCTGCGGGGTGTCCGTGTTGAAGAAGGTCGAGTTCGTGGTGACCCGGAAGCCGCGCTTCTTGGCCTCCTTGATCGCCTCGACCGCCTCGTCGAAGACACCTTCCTTGGCGACGGACTCGTCGTGCCGCTCGCGCATGCCGTCGATGTGCACCGTGAAGGCGAAGTACGGCGAGGGCGTGAACTTCTCCATCTTCTTGCGCAGCAGCATCGCATTGGTGCACAGGAAGACGTACTTCTTCTTGGCCACCAACTGCCGCACGATCTCGTGGATCTGAGGGTGCATCAGCGGCTCACCGCCGGCGATGGACACCATCGGCGCGCCCGACTCGAGGACGGCGCCGACGGCCTGGGCGACCGGCATGCGCTGCTTGAGCACCCCGGCCGGGTGCTGGATCTTTCCGCAGCCCTCGCACGCCAGGTTGCAGGCGAAGAGCGGCTCCAATTCGACGATGAGCGGAAACTTGTCCCGCCGGCGGATCTTCTGTTCAACGAGATAGGTCGCGACCTTGATGGATTGACGAAGCGGCATGGCCATCTGGGCTCACCTCCGAGGGAGCAGCAAAGAACGGTGCCATTCAAAAAAAGCGGGAAGGACGGCACGAAGGACACGGAAAGCCGATAGTCCACCGCGAACCGTGCCGATCCTGACGAGTTCATGTTCTGGAGCGTCCACGACCACCCGGACGGCGGCAACCGGACGCTTCCCGGTGCCACCGGCCGCCCGCAGGGTCGCGGCCGACTCCATGTCGACGGCGATCGCGCCGGTCGCGAGCAGGTCGGCACGCTCGTGACCGCGCACCACGTGGTCCGAGCCGGTCAGCGGCCCGGTGTGCACGGTCCTGCCCGGCACGGCCTTGACCAGCTCCTTGACCAGGAGCTCCGTGCCCGCGCACGGCGTGGCGCCGTACGTGTCACGGGTCTCTTCGGCCACCACCAGGTCGCCGGGGTGCATGCCGGGCGCGAGCCCGGCGCAGAACCCGGTGGCCACGACGGCGGCGTCGCGCAGCACGGCGTCACCGAGGGCGCGGGTCACCGCTTGCTCGGCGGCCTTCGGCCCCATGCCCGTACGCAGCACGGTCACGGGGCTCGTGGCCCCGGCCCGGCTGCCGCTGCGCAGCGCGAGGTGCTCGATGCCGAGCGCGCAGGCGACCAGCAGCGGCGCGGTCTCCGGTGGGCGGGCCACCGGCGATGCGGTCATCAGCTCCCCTTGGGGGCGGCGCCCTTGTCACTGAAGGGCTCGCCGTTGACATACCGACCGAGTGCGGTCAGCGGGAACACCTGCCTGTACAGGTGGTAGTTGATCGAGAAGTCCCAGGGGAAGCCGGTCCCGGTGAAGTACGGCTCGTCCCAGGTGCCGTCCTCGGTCTGGGTGTCGGCGAGGTACGTGACACCTCGTTCGACGGCCTTCGTCTCCCGCTCCCCCGCCGCGAGCAGCGCGAGCAGCGCCCACCCGGTCTGCGAGGCGGTCGAGGCGCCGTGCCCCTTCCAGTCCTCGTAGCGGTACGAGCGCAGGTCCTCACCCCAGCCGCCGTCCTCGTTCTGGACGGACTCCAGCCAGCTGACGGCCCGTCTGATCGCGGGGTGCGAGGCGGGCAGGCCGGCCGCGATCAGGGCGGGCACCACGGACCCTGTGCCGTAGACGTAGTTGACGCCCCAGCGGCCGAACCAGGCGCCGCTGTCCTCCTGTTCGGCGAGCAGCCACTCGATGCCGCGCCGGGTGCGCGGGTCGCGCGTGTGGCCCTCGATGGCGAGCATCTCGACGACGTGCCCGGTGACGTCGGCGGACGGCGGGTCGATGACCTCGCCGAAGTCGCAGAACGGCAGCCGGTTGGGGAACGGGCTGGTGTTGTCGACGTCGAAGGCGCCCCACGCGCCGTTCTTCGACTGCATCCCGAGGTTCCAGCGCACGCCGCGCTCGATGGCCCTCTCGACGCGCGCCTTGTCGGGGTGGGCGACGCGGCGCAGCGCGAGCACGACCTCGGCGGTGTCGTCGATGTCGGGGTAGTTGTCGTTGTCGAACTCGAAGGCCCAGCCCCCGGGTTCGAGCGCGGGCCTGCGCACGGACCAGTCGCCCGGCCGGTCGATCTGCTCGGTGATCATCCACTCGGCGGCCTTGACGAGCGCCGGGTGGTCGGCGGGCAGGCCCGCGTCGGCGAGCGCGATGATCGCAAGGCACGTGTCCCACACCGGCGACTGGCAGGCCTCGATCATCCGGGCCCCGTCCTCGCGCCACACGGCGAACCGGTCGAGGGACGCCAACCCGGCCTTGAGGACCGGGTGTTCGAGGTCGTAGCCGAGCAGGTGGAGCGCGATGACGGAGTAGACGGCGGGCGGCTGGATGCCGCCCCAGCAGCCGTCGTTCTCCTGGCGCTCGACGATCCAGCGGGCCGCGGAGTTCATCGCCGACTTGCGCAGCCGCTTGAGGGCCACCTTTTGATAGCCGTGCATGATCTTGTCGAGCCGCTGGAACGCGCCGTCCCAACTCGCCACCGGGGCAAGGGGCTTGGCGGGGTTCGGATCGCGGGCGTCGGTGTGCAGCTCGTCCAGCGGGAACGGCGCGGGGCGCACCGGGCGCTTCGCGGAGACCACGGTGAGCGGCACGATCGTCTGCCGCGCCCAGCATCCGAAGTCGTAGATGTTGAGCGGCATCCACTTGGGGAAGTAGATGAGCTCCGGCGGGAGTTCGGGGAGGTCGTCCCACTTCCACCAGCCGAACAGGGCCAGCCAGATCCGGGTGAACACGCGGCTGGCGGCGATTCCGCCGCGCTCGCGGATCCACGCGGAGGCCTTGGCCATGTGCGCGTCGTCCGGGGAGTCACCGGCCAGGCGCAGCGCGACGTACGCCTCGATGGTGGTGGACAGTTCGCCGGGGCCGCCGTAGAAGGTGGCCCAGGTGCCGTCCTCGCGCTGCTCGCCGCGGATGAACAGCGCGGCGGCGTCGGTGGTGGCCTTGTCCCTGATGCCGAGGAACTGGCGCAGCAGCAGGTCTTCGGCGTCCATCGTCACGTTCGTGTCGAGGTCGCCCTTCCACCAGCCCCGGTCGTCCTGCCGCGCGAGCAGGAAGTCCGTGGCGCGCTGTATGGCTCGGCCGGCGGCGGTTTGGGGCCCGCTGGCCCCGGGGGTCGTGTCGGTCAGTTGGGCAGTGGTGGCCGAGGTCGTCTGCGGCGCCGTGGCGCCGGAGCTTCCGTCGGTCGTCGCTGTCATGGCTATCCCTTCATGCAGTGCTTCTTCTCTGCTGGGTAACCGTCGGCCGGAGCCCTGGCGGGACACCGGCCGGCGACTGCGAGTCATATACGGCCGATAGTGATCATCTCTTTCGTACGACGACGAAGTCGGCGAGCGCCACGAACTGGGCGCGCACCGTGGCTGACATCTGGACGGAGTCCAGGGCTTCGAGGGCGACGGCGTACTGGCGCCGCGCTTCTTCGGCGGTCCACTCGCGCCCGCCGGCCTCCTCGATGAGGGCGGCGCGGGCGGCGAAGTCCGCCTCGGTGAAGGTGTCGAAGTCGACGTCCTTGGCGTCGGCGGCCAAGAGCTCGCCGAGTTGCTCGGAGGCCGGTCCGCCGGCGCCGAGCGCGGCGACGACCGGCAGGGACTTCTTGCGCTGGCGCAGGTCGCTCCAGGTCTGCTTGCCGGTCGACTCGGGGTCGCCCCAGATGCCGAGCAGGTCGTCGACGGCCTGGAAGGCGAGGCCCAGGTGGTAGCCGTACTTCTCCAGGGCGTCGGCGGTCGCGTCGTCGGCGCCGCCGAGGACCGCGCCGATGGAGGAGGCGCAGGCGAGCAGCGCGCCCGTCTTGTTGCCCTCCATCTCCAGGCACTCCACGACGCTGACGCGCTCGCGGTGCTCGAACCCGATGTCCTGCGCCTGCCCGTCGATGAGGGCGCGGGTCGCGGTGGTCAGGCGGCGCGTGGCGCGGCCCGCGTCGACGGTCTCCAGCTCCAGGATGACCTCGTTGGCCAGCGCGAAGAGGGCGTCGCCGACGAGGATCGCCTGGGCGGGGCCGTGCACCTTCCACACCGTGTCGCGGTGGCGGCGCTGCTCGTCGCCGTCCATCAGGTCGTCGTGCAGCAGCGAGAAGTTGTGGACGAGCTCGACCGCGACGGCGCCCGGCACGCCGACCTCCGGGTCGGCGCCCGCGGCCTGTGCGGACAGCACGGCCAGGGCGGGGCGCACGGCCTTGCCGCCGTCACCGTCGGCCGGGTTGCCCTCGGCGTCGATCCAGCCGAAGTGGTACGCGGCGACGGTGTCCATCGGTGACGCCAGGCGGTCCACCGCCGCCTTCAGCACGGGGGTGGCCAGGGTTCGGCCGCGCTCCAAAAGCGCGGTCACGTCCACCGCGTCGGCAGCCTCTGGGGCCGAGGGCACAGGTGGCACAGTCTCTCCTTGTGTAACCGGATACAGCGTTGTCGGCTTGTCGACCTGGGGCAGGGCGTTGGTCACGTCCACCGGGGGTAGGTCGCTGGTCACGTCCACCGTGGGAAGTTCGCTGGTCACGCCGCCTCCCGGTACAGATGGCCGCGGGGGCGGCCGAGCGCGGCGAGCGCCGCGTCGGCGGCACTGGTGCCGCTGCGGACAGCGCTTTCCATGGTCGCGGGCCACCCGGTGGCGGTCCACGCGCCGGCCAGGTACAGGCCGGGGGCATTGGTGCGGGCCGTGGGCCGCAGCGCGCCGACGCCGGGGGTCGGCGCGAAGGTCGCCGTCCGCTCCCGGGTGACGAAGAAGTCGTGGATCGTGGCGCCGCGCGCGGCGGGCAGCAGCCGCTCCAGCTCCGGCAGGTACCGCTTGCGCAGCTCGGCGACCGGCGCGTCGATCTCGTCCTGCGCGGCCGACTGGGAGACGGCGAGGTACTGGGCTTCCGGCAGCGTACGGGCGAGTCCCGAGGCGTCGGTGCGGTCGAAGACCCACTGGACCGGCGAGCCGAGCGCGGTGAAGAAGGGCTGCTTGAGGACCTTGCGGCCGTAGACGACGTGCAGGTTGAGGATCGGCGCGGTGCCGATGTCGAGCAGCCGGCCGGCGTCGTCGAGGGCTCCGGCGGGCAGCAGGTCGTGCGCCTCGCGCTGCGGCACGGCGAGCACGACGGTGTCGGCGGCGAGGATCTGGCCGGAACTGTCCGGCCCTTCGGGAACCTCGACGGCCCAACGCCCGTTGTCCGTACGGGAGATGGAGGTGACGCGTGTACGGAGTTCGGTGCGTACGCCCGCGGAGTCGAGCGCCTTGCGGGCGAGAGTGTCGTGGAGTTCACCGAGGGGCACCTTGGCCCACCCGATGTCGGCGGCGCCGGGCTCGGACAGCAGCCCGGTCTTGAAGACCATGGCGGCCAGGCCCAGCGAGGAGTCCCCCGCCACCGCGTTCAGGGTCGCGACGCCGACGAGGTCCCACAGCGCGTCGATGGCCCGCTGCGTCTGACCGTGTTCGGCCAGCCAGGAGCCGAAGTCCCGTTTGTCGAGCGCCGGATCGGTGGGGTCGAGGCCCTTGAGGGCGAGCGCGGCGCGGCCGACGTTGGCCCGCTCGGCGAGCGACAGGTGCGGGTACGTGGCGAGGCTCTTGGCCAGGTGCAGCGGCACGGGCAGCGCCGTGCGCCGCAGCCGGCCGAGCCGGTTCCTCTCGGCGTCGAGTACGGGCACGTCGAGTCGTTCCTGCAGGGGCGCGAGCGCGGCGGCGTCGACGCGGTCGAGGAACCAGCGGTAGGCGGTGCAGCAGCGCAGGTACACGTGCTGGCCGTTGTCGACGGTGAGGTCGCCGCGCTTGAAGGAGAACGCGAGGCCGCCCAGCCGGGGGCGCCCTTCGAGGAGGGTGACGTCCATGCCTCCGTCGGCGAGCGCGAGCGCGGACGTGATCCCCGCGAGCCCACCGCCGACGACCACCGCGGTGGGGCGCCCGCGGTCCCCCGCGGCGTCCGCCTGGCGCACGTCGCCGGACGTGCTCCCCTCGCTCATGCGCCCTCCCCCTGGGTGGTGCTCTCGGTGGTGCGTACGGCCCCTGTGGGGCCGGGTTCGACGGATGTGGCGAACACGCGACCGACCGTTGCATGCAGGGACGCCTCGCCGCTGCGGAGGGTTGCCCGCCGCTTCGGCCCGGCTACGCCGCTCTGCCCCGCGCTTGCCATCAGGCGCGCCTCCTGGTGGTGCCGCGGGTGGCGCCGCGCACGACGGTGCGGGTGTCCAGGCCTGACAGGCCGCGCACGGCGACGTACGCCTTCTCGTGCCCGGGCAGGGAGACCCGGCCGCGCAGCACGGCCTCGGGGTCGCGCTCGATGCGGTCGAGCAGCCGGCGGTAGATGCCGGCCATGGCGGCGACGCAGGCGCCGGAGCGCCGGTCGAGCATGGGCAGCAGCCGGTAGCCCTCGGCGAACAGGGCGCGGGCGCGCCGCACTTCGAAGTGCACGAGCCCGGCGAAGTCCGAGCCGGCGGGCGGCACGGAACTCTGGAACCCCGCCGAGCAGCCGAACTTGGCGAGGTCGTCGGCGGGCAGATAGGTGCGCCCGTCGGCGGCGTCCTCGCGCACGTCGCGGAGGATGTTGGTGAGTTGGAGCGCGAGGCCGAGCGTGTCGGCGAGCTCCGGCGCGCGCTCGACGCCGCGCGCCCCCGGTTCCGTACCGAACACACCCAGCGAGACCCGCCCGATGGCGCCCGCGACGCACCGGCAGTAGACCTTCAGGTCGTCCCAGGTCTCGTAGGTCTCGCCGCGCAGGTCCATCAGGACGCCGTCGATCAGCTCGTCGAGCGCGTCCAGCGGGATCGGGAAGCGGCTCGCGGCATCGGCGAGGGCGACGGCCACCGGGTCGGTGTCGTCCTCCTCGACCTTGCCGTCCTGGACGCGGCCGAGCAGCGCCCTGGTCTCGTCGAGCCGGTGCGCCTTGATGTCGGGCTCCAGGCCGCCGTCGCCGATGTCGTCGACGCGGCGCGAGAACGCGTAGAGCGCCGACATGGCGCGCCGCTTCGAGGTCGGCAGCAGCCGGATCCCGTAGGCGAAGTTGCGGGCCTGCTGCCCGGTGACGGTCTCGCAGTAGCTGTATGCGGCGAGCACCGGCGCCGACACGGTCTGGTCAGACTCCACGGTGTTGCTCACCCCTCTCCTCGCAGAGTCGCTCCCACCTCGCGCAGCAACCGCGCCTTGGTGGGTTTGGGTGGTCCCGGAAGCACGTCGTACGAAACGGCGGTGATCGCGTGGACCGCCGCTTTCCCTCCTGCGACGAACCCTGCCAGCAGCAGCTTCAGCCTGCCGTGGACGCTACCCACCAGCGGGGTGCCTTCATTCAGCAGCTTCAGGGCGCGTTCGGCCTCGTACGCGACCAGCGCGCGCACCGATGCGCCCGCGCTCGGGGCGGCGAGATCCGTCTCGTCGACGTGGAACTTCTTCAGGTCTTCGGCCGGCAGGTAGATCCGGTCGCGGTCCAGGTCCTCGGCCACGTCCTGGAGGTGCTCGACGATCTGGAGCCCGGTGCAGACCGCGTCCGAGAGGCGGATGCGCTCGGGGGTCGCGGTGCCGGTGATGGCAAGGACGAGGCGGCCCACGGGGTTGGCGGACAGCTCGCAGTAGGCGAGCAGGTCGTCGTACGTCTCGTAGCGCGTGACCAGCTGGTCCTGGCGGTTCGCGGCGATGAGGCCGAGGAACGGCTCGGGGGTCAGCGAGCGGCGGCGGACGGTGGGCTGCAGCGCCTTCAGGAGCGGGTGGCGGGGCGGGCCGTCGGAGTCGCCGAAGACCCGGCACAGGTCGGCCTCGAAGGCGTCCAGCATCGCGAGGCGGTCGTGCGCCTGATCGGGTGACACGCCCAGGAAGCGGGCGTCCGCGCCGCCGGGGGCGAGGTCGCCGTCACCGATGTCGTCGACGAGGCGAGCGAACCCGTATACGGCCATCAGGTCGTCGCGCCAGGCGCGGGGCAGGAAGAAGGGGGCCACCGGGAAGTTCTCCTCGGCGGCCTTGTCGAGGGTGGCGCTCACCGGGCTCGCTGTGTCGACAGGGCTCTCGGGGCGCACTCGGGGGTGCGCGCTCACCGGGTGCGGCCCGCTTCCCCGAGGACGGCGAAAGCCCCGTGGAGCTGGAGAGTTTCCATAGCCATTGCCGTCACAACTCCCGTTCTACACTGCGGACCCAATGCATCTCATTTCGGACACGCCGCCCGGTCGCCCGCGCGGCGACCCGGCCCCGCAGGGGTCGGGATGTCGCGCCTTATCGCCCCACATGCCGCGATTGAGGCCGGTACAGCTTACGTTGTACAACGCCCGCCCTCGCGTCGGGGTGTTCTGCACATCACAACAACACACCGATTGACGCCAAGATTCCTTCAGGGCAAGGAAGTTGACCCGCCCTTGACCGTGATCGTCAATTGCTTGGTACCTACAGGCATATCAGAGGCCCCACCGGACGGAAGCCGGTAGGGCCTCATATGACGTGGTCCAGAGGCGGGCGGTTACTTGCCCGTGAACTTCTCGTACTCCTTGAGTACCTCGGCCGTCGGACCATCCATACGCAGTTCCCCGCGCTCCAGCCAAAGGACGCGTTCACAGGTGTCGCGGATGGACTTGTTGTTGTGACTCACCAGGAAGACCGTTCCGGCCTCCTTGCGCAGTTCACGGATGCGGGCCTCGGAGCGCTTCTGGAACTTGCGGTCACCGGTGGCCAGCGCCTCGTCGATCATCAGCACGTCGTGGTCCTTGGCGGCCGCGATGGAGAAGCGCAGACGCGCGGCCATGCCGGACGAGTACGTCCGCATCGGCAGCGTGATGAAGTCGCCCTTCTCGTTGATGCCGGAGAAGTCGACGATGTCCTGGTAGCGCGACCTGATCTCCTCGCGGGACATGCCCATGGCGAGACCGCCGAGGATGACGTTGCGCTCGCCCGTCAGGTCGTTCATCAGGGCCGCGTTCACGCCGAGCAGCGAGGGCTGGCCGTTCGTGTAGACCTTGCCCTTCTCGGCGGGCAGCAGGCCCGCGATGGCGCGCAGCAGGGTCGACTTGCCGGAGCCGTTCGACCCGATGAGGCCGATGGCCTCGCCGCGGTAGGAGGTGAAGGAGACGCCCTTGACGGCGTGCACCTTGCGCACGCCGCGCTCGTCGCCGCGCTTGACGATCCGGCTCAGTGCCGAGGTGGCGCTGCCCTTGCCGGTCTTGGCGCCGTTGACGCGGTACACGATGTGCAGCTCGTCGGCGATGACCGTGGGGACGTGCGCGTCGGTGGGGTTGTCGAGATCAGCCACGGCCGTACCGCTCCTCTGCCTTCCAGAAGTAGATGAAGCCGCCGACCGCGACGACCAGGGCCCAGCCGAGCGCGATGAACCACACGTGGTGCGGCAGGTTGCCCCGGTCGTACCCGTCGATGAGCGCGAAGCGCATCAGGTCCATGTAGACCGCAGCCGGGTTCCATTGCAGGACGTCCGTGACCCAGGGCGCGACGTTCTTGTCCGCGAGCATCGTGGGGATGCTGAACATGACGCCGGACGCGTACATCCACGTACGCATGACGAACGGCATCAGCTGGGCGAGGTCCGGGGTCTTCGAGCCCGCCCTGGCCATGATGAGCGCGAGTCCCATGTTGAACAGGAACTGCAGGGCCAGGATCGGCACGATCAGCAGCCAGGACAGCGACGGGTAGCTACCGAACGCGCACGTGATGACGACCAGCACGATCATCGAGAACAGCAGCTGCTGGAGCTGCTGCAGCGCGAAGGAGATGGGGAGCGAGGCGCGCGGGAAGTGCAGCGCGCGCACCAGGCCCAGGTTCCCGGAGATCGCCCGCACGCCCGACATCACCGAGGACTGCGTGAACGTGAAGACGAAGACGCCCGTCACCAGGAACGGGATGAAGACGTCCTGCCCCATGCCCCGGTCGGTGCCGAGCAGCTTGCCGAAGATGAAGTAGTAGACCGCCGCGTTCAGCAGCGGTGTCGCCACCTGCCACACCTGGCCGAGCTTGGCCTGGCTGTACTGGGCGGTCAGCTTCGCCCGCGAGAAGGCGAGGATGAAGTGGCGCCGGCCCCACAGCTGCCGTGCGTACTCGAACAGTCCGGGGCGGGCCCCGCTCACGGTCAAGCCGTACTTCGCGGCGAGCTCCCGCCGGGAGAGCCCGTCGTCCGGCGACGGCGTCGCGCTCACCGCGACACCGGCGTCATGCGTTGTCTCACTCACAAGAGGAACTTTCGTCTTCAAATGCACGGCCTGCCGTCAGGCACGAGCTTGTCAGATGACAGGGGGTCGGCCCAGTCGGGTCAGCCGCCACACGGTACGCCACTTCATGGGACGCCTGGGCCCGCAGGGGGTCGTCCAGCCTTCCTTGAAGCCGCCCAGCCAGGCCTTCAGTGCCGGGCCCGAGGGCCGGCGGGCCAGGGTGAGGAGCAGCCAGACGCCGAGGTACACGGGCACCAGGAGCGCGGGCAGATTGCGGCGGGCCAGCCAGACCCGGTTGCGGGCCACCATGCGGTGGTAGACCGCGTGCCGGGACGGGGCCGTGGTGGGGTGGTGCAGCACCATGTCGGCGCGGTAGTCGATCATCCAGCCCGCGTCGAGGGCACGCCAGGCGAGGTCGGTCTCCTCGTGGGCGTAGAAGAACTCGGCGGGCAGCGGTCCTGCCTCGGCGATGACCCGCGTACGCACGGCGTTGGCGCCGCCCAGGAACGTCGTCACGCGCGAGGAGCGCATCGGGTCGGCGGCGCGAAGGCGCGGCACGTGCCGGCGCTGCGTCTCGCCGGTGTCCGGGTCCGCGATGCGGAAGCTGACGATGCCGAGCTTCGGGTCGCCGGTGAAGGCCTCGCGGCACTTCTCGGCCGTGTCCGTCAGCGGAAGCAGCCCGTCGTCGTCCAGGAACATCAGGATGTCGACGTCGGAGCCGGACGGCCCGAAGGCCTCGATGCCGACGTTGCGGCCGCCGGGGATGCCGAGGTTCTCGGGCAGCTCGATGGTCCGTACGCCCTCGGGGACGTCCGGGACCGGGGAGCCGTTGCCGACCACGACCACCTCGACCGGGTCGCCGTTCTGCTTGGCGACCGAGTCGAGGAGGGCGCGCAGCTCGGCCGGCCGGTTGCCCATGGTGATGACAACCGCGCCGACCTTCAACTGCTGTGTCCCGCCGCTCACTTGAGCCTGCTCGAAGCGAGGATGGACACGAGGTGGAGCAGGGTCTGGAGGAGCGCGATGCCCGCCAGGACGGCCACACCCAGGCGCGAGAAGAACAGGTCGCCCCGGATCTGGTCCACGACCGCGAGGACCAGGATGAGGAGCGTCGCCTCGATGCCCAGGATGAGCCGGTGGAACTTCAGCATGGCCGCGGCCCTGCGGGCCAGGGCCATGCCGGAGGAGCGCATCTCGGACGCGGACTCCTTGACCTGCTCCTTGCCGGTCGCCGCGCGGGCGAGCCCGACCAGGTCCGTCTCGGCCTTGATCAGGATGGCGCCGAGCGCGGCGAGCGTGCCGAGGAAGGCCCACAGCCAGTCGATGCGTCCCGTGCCGAACAGGTCGGCGGCGCGCAGCCCGAAGCCGACGAGGACGGCGGCGTCGGTGAGGTACGCGCCGACCCGGTCCATCCACACGCCGGCCAGCGAGTACTGCTTGCGCCAGCGCGCGATCTCGCCGTCGACGCAGTCGAGCAGCAGGTACAGCTGCACCGCGACGACGCCGAGGACCGCGCCCCAGATGCCCGGCACCAGGAGCGCCGGGGCCGCGAGGACACCGCAGACGGTCATCAGGTAGGTCAGCTGGTTGGGCGAGACCTTGGTGTTCACCAGGTGGCGGTCCACACGCAGCGAGAGCTCGCGCATGTAGAGCCGGCCCATCCAGTGCTCACCGCTCCTGCGGTCCTTCACCCCGGCGGGGTGAACGACCGGGCGGAGTTCAGCTACCGATGGCTTTTGCATAGTCGGCGTAGGCGTCCCTGATCTGATCGGTGGAGAGGTCGAGGTGCTCGAGGATCGTGTAGCGGCCCGGACGGGTCTGCGGAGCGAACTCCACGACCTTCACGAACTCGTCCACGCTGAAGCCGATCTCCTCCGGCAGCACCGGCAGGCCGTGCCGGCGCAGCACCGAGGCCATGTACTTGGACTGCTCGTGGGCACCGCGCAGGTGCATCGCGAACGCCGCGCCCAGGCCGCACTGCTCGCCGTGGCTGGCGGCGCGCTTGGGGTACAGGAGATCGAAGGCGTGGTTGATCTCGTGGCAGGCGCCGGAGGCGGGCCGCGAGTCACCGGAGACCGACATGGCGATACCGGTGAGGACCAGGCCCTCCGCGAGCACCTGAAGGAAGTCGTCGTCGCCGACGCCGCCGGGGTGCCGCAGGACCGCCTCGCCCGCCTGGCGGGCCATGGCGGCGGCCAGGCCGTCGATGTCCTCGCCGCGCTCACGGGCGCCCAACTCCCAGTCCGCGACCGCGGAGATGTTGGAGAGGGCGTCACCGATGCCGGAGCGCACGAAACGCACCGGGGCCTCGCGGATGATGTCGAGGTCGATGACGACGCCGATCGGGTTCGGCACACCGTACGAGCCGCGGCCCGCGTCGTTGTCGAGGGTCGCGACGGGCGAGCACAGGCCGTCGTGCGACAGGTTCGTCGCGACGGCGACCAGCGGCACGCCGACGCGCGCGGCCGCGAACTTGGCACAGTCGATGATCTTGCCGCCGCCGAGCCCGACCAGGGCGTCGTAGCGCCCGGCCTTCTTGACGTCGTCGGCGAGCTTGATCGCGTCGTCGATGGTGCCGCCGCCGACCTCGAACCACTCGGCGCGGGGCAGCGAGGGCTCGAGTCGGGCCCGCAGGGCGGCGCCCGAACCACCGCTGATCGCGATGGCCAGGCGCCCCGTGGACGACGAGATCCTCCCGTCGGCGAGGACCTTGGCCAGGTCGTCGAGCGCCCCGGACCGAATGTCGACGACGACCGGCGAGGGGATGAGTCTCGTCAGTACTGGCACGCGATCTCCCGCCCCTTGGCCAGGTCGTCGTGGTTGTCGATCTCGACCCACGGGACGTCGCCGATGGGCGCGACATCGATCTTGAAGCCGCGGTTCACGAGCTCCTGGTAGCCGTCCTCGTAGTACAGCTGCGGGTCACGCTCGTACGTGGCCTTCAGGGCGTCGGCCAGCTCGTCGGCGGCCTCGCCCTCGATGAGGGTGACGCCGATGTACTCGCCGGTGGCCTCGGACGGGTCCATCAGCTTCGTGATCTTCTGGACGCCCTTGTCGGGGTCCACGACGACCTTCATCTCCTCTTCGCCCAGGTCCTTGACCGTGTCGAGCGCGAGGATGATCTTCTTGCCTTCGCCGCGGGCGGCGAGCAGCGTCTTCTCGACGGAGACCGGGTGCACGGTGTCGCCGTTGGCGAGGATCACCGTGTGCTTCATGGCGTCACGGCCGCACCACAGGGAGTAGGCGTTGTTCCACTTCTCGGCCACGTCGTTCTCGATCAGCGTGAGCTTCAGGCCGTACTTCGCCTCGAGCGCGGCCTTGCGCTCGTAGACGACCTCCTTGCGGTAGCCGACGATGATGCCGACCTCGGTGAGGCCGATCTCCGCGAAGTTCTTCAGCGTGAGGTCGAGTACGGAGAGCTCGTTCTCGGTCCCCTCGCCCACGACGGGCACGAGCGCCTTGGGAAGCGTCTCGGTGTAGGGACGGAGCCGGCTGCCGGCGCCGGCGGCCAGGACGAGGCCGATCATGCGGGTTCTCCTTCATCGTGTACGGCGGGCTCTCCGCGCTGAGCGGAGGCGACCCAGAAGCGGATGCTCTCTGCGAGCACCACGAGTGCCACGGCCACGGCGAACACCGTGAGTGCAGTGGCGAAATCTGTGGGGGTGAGCAGCGCGGCGAGGACCGTGACCACCAGGGTCCGGCCTTCGTGCCCGCCGATCGTCCGCACCAGCCAGTGCGGGGGTGCCCCGGCGTTGCCGCGAATGCGGTACACCGTGTCGTAATGATGGTAGGCGACCGCCGCCACGAGCCCGAAAGCCGCGGGCAGGGCGCCCTGTACGTCCGCGCGGGCGGCGAGGACGAGAATCGTGAGGTACTCCCCGGCCCGGAATATCGGGGGCACGAGCCAGTCGAGGGAGCCCTTGAGGGGGCGGGAGACGGCGAGGCCCGACGTGACGCAGTACACGGCCGCGGCCACGATCGGCCAGACGCTGCCGAAGTCCGTGAGCGCACTCACCGCGACGACCGCGACGGCTCCGACGGCGGCGACCACGGGAGCGGCCTTCGCCTTGACGGCCTTCGCGACCACCTCGGCGATCGGTCCGGAGTCGGCGAGGTCACCGAGCGCCGCGGCGGCCCGGTCCGTACGGCGCGCCCTGCGGGTCAGCGAGCGCAGGACGCGGCCCGCGGTCGTGTAGCAGGCGGCGAGCGCACAGCCGATGAGCAGCATGTAGAAGGTGATGCGCGGCGTGGTCAGCGCGGTGAACAGCGCGATCAGCGCCCAGCGTTCACCGATCGGCAGCACGACCATGCGGCGGGCCCAGACGGTCCAGCCGACGGAGTCGAGCTTGCCCGAAAGGGACGCGGTGGGGCTGGCCCCCGCCAATTTACCCAGCGCCTCGGCGTCGTGGTTCGCCTCGTTGAACGAGAAGTCGATCACGTGCCGGCCGGTCTGCAGCACCATCGCGCCCAGCGCCAGCGCCCATACGTCGTCGCCGCTCGCGTTGGCGGCACCGAGCGCGAGGCCCGCGTAGTAGGCGTACTCCTTGGCCCGGTCGAACGTCGCGTCCAGCCAGGCGCCCATCGTCGAGTACTGCAGCGAGTAGCGGGCGAGCTGCCCGTCGGTGCAGTCCAGGACGAAGGAGGCGAGCAGCAGGACGCCCGCCGCGACGAACCCGCCGCGCGTTCCGGTGGCCGCGCAGCCCGCCGCGATCACCGCGACGAGCAGCGACGCGGTGGTGACCTGGTTCGGGGTCAGGCCCCGGCGTGCGCACCAGCGGGCGATGTAGCGGGAGTACGGGCTGATGCAGTAGGTCGTGAAGAAGCCGTCGCGCGCCTTGACCGCCGTACGCAGCCGGATCGCCTCGTCGTCGACGGAGGCGAGGGCCTGCCGCGCCTCGTTGCGGGCCTGCGGGTCGGCGGGCACCGCGGCGACGAGCTCACCGAGCTCGGGGTGGTGCACGTCGGTGCCGTCCGCCTCCAGGCTCTTGGCCACGACGTCCGGGTCGACGCCGGTCCGCGCGACCGCGCGGGTCAGCGCCTGGCGGGCGGCGGGCTGCGCGGTGACCGCGCCGGGGATCGCCGACGCGGGAAAGCGCGGGTCGGTCAGGCCGAGGCGCAGGGCGTGGACATGGCCCACGAAGCCCGCGTCGACGACCGCGACCCGCTGCTCGCCGGGGACGGCCGCGAGCGCCTCTTCGGCGTCCGCGGGGTCCTGGGCGAGCCGCACGTCGAAGCCCAGCGCCCGCAGATCTCCCTCCAGGGACGATCCGGGAACCGGCTGACCGGTGACGATGGCGGTCGACAGACGAACTCACTCCTTGGGTGCCGACGCGAGAGTGCGCCGGGCTCATGCATGGTGGAGCACCCGGCGCGGATACGCGGCCGGGCGGCATGTCGGCAGAGGCTATCGGATGGCGCTACCGGGCGTTCGCTGCCCGTTTACCGACCGATTGGCCCCTGTCTCATGCGGTCCGCGCAGGGCCGACCGCGCGCTCATCATTGACGATCAAGTACTCGAGCCACAAACCAGGGGTGACCGGGGTCCGTAACCGGCGGTAGCCGCGCGGGGCGACCGGGATGACGCGGTTCGGTCTTAGGGTGGTGCGCCATGACGTGGCTGATCACCGGCGGAGCCGGATACATCGGGGCCCATGTGGCGCGGGCTATGACGGAAGCGGGCGAGCGGGTCGTCGTCCTGGACAACGTGACCTCGGGGGTGCCCTCGCGGCTGCCCGAGGCGATCACGCTGGTGCGCGGCTCGACGCAGGACACCGAGTTGGTGGCCCGGGTGTGCGCGGAGCACGAGGTGACCGGCGTCCTCCATCTCGCCGCGCACAAGCAGGTCGGCGAGTCCGTGGAGAAGCCGGAGCTGTACTACCGGGACAACGTGGGCGGGCTCGCCGTGCTCCTGGAGACGGTCGCGGCGGCCGGGGTGCGCCGCTTCGTGTTCTCCTCGTCGGCGGCCGTCTACGGCAACCCGGATGTGGGCCTCATCACCGAGTCCACGGCCACCGTGCCCGTGAACCCGTACGGCGAGACGAAGCTCGCGGGCGAGTGGCTGGTGCGGGCGGCCGGGCACGCGCACGGCATGGCGACGGCCTGTCTGCGCTACTTCAACGTGGCGGGCGCCGCGGCCCCGGAGCTCGCGGACATCGGCGTCTACAACGTGATCCCGATGGTCTTCGACCGGCTGTCGCGCGGCGAGGCCCCGCGGATCTTCGGCGACGACTACCCGACCCCGGACGGCACCTGCGTGCGTGACTACATTCACGTCGCCGACCTCGCCGAGGCGCACCTGGCGGCGGCCCGCCGGCTGTCCGGACCCGACGCGAGCGGTGACCTGACGCTCAACATCGGCACCGGGCAGGGCGCCTCCGTGCGCGAGCTGATCGATCTGATCGCGGACGTGTCCGGGAACGGCACCCCCGCGATCGTCGAGCCGCGCCGTCCCGGCGACGCCCCGCGCGCGGTCGGCTCCTCGGCGCTCGCCGAGGAGGAGCTCGGCTGGAAGGCGCAGCGCGGGGTGCGCGAGATGGTCGAGTCGGCCTGGGCCGGCTGGTGTCTGCGGCGCCCGGAGGCGACCGGGAAGTGATCACGTCGGCGCCCTGACCTGCGTACACGCCTCGTATCGTTTGCGCAGGTCAGGGCACATGACAACGGTGTTCACCGCCATGTTTGCGGATACCCCCTACCCGTAGTTCACTGTGATCGTTGCCCCCGACCAGGGCAACGCGCCGGATCGATACGTAGGGGGTTTTCGATGGGCCTCGGGCACGATCACGACCACGGGCACAGTCACGGACCGACGACCGGGACGGCCGCCGCCGCACACCGCGGACGGCTGCGCGTCGCCCTGTCGATCACGCTGACCGTGATGGTGGTGGAGATCATCGGCGGCATCGTCGCCGACTCGCTCGCCCTGATCGCCGACGCCGCCCACATGGCGACGGACGCGCTCGGCCTCGCGATGGCCCTGATCGCGATCCACTTCGCCAACCGCCCCGCGAGCGACCAGCGCACCTTCGGCTATGCGCGCGCCGAGATCCTCGCCGCGCTCGCCAACTGTCTGCTGCTGCTCGGCGTCGGCGGCTACGTCCTGTACGAGGCGATCCAGCGGTTCATCGAGCCGGCCGAGACGGCGGGCGGGCAGACGATCGTCTTCGGTCTGATCGGCCTGGTGGCGAACATGATTTCGCTGTCCCTCCTGGTGAAGGGCCAGCAGGAGAGCCTGAACGTGCGCGGTGCCTTCCTGGAGGTGGCCGCCGACGCGCTCGGTTCCCTCGCGGTACTGATCTCCGCCGTGATCATCCTGACGACGGGCTGGCAGCTCGCCGACCCGATCGCCTCGCTCGTCATCGGCCTCATGATCGTCCCGCGCACGGTGAAGCTGCTGCGCGAGACGCTGAACGTGCTGCTCGAATCGGCCCCCAAGGGCGTCGACATGGCGGAGGTCAGGGCCCACATACTGGCGCTGCCCGGCGTCGAGGACGTGCACGACCTGCACGCCTGGACGATCACCTCGGGGATGCCGGTGCTCTCGGCGCACGTGGTCGTCAGCACGGAAATGCTCGGCTCGATCGGCCACGAGAAGATGCTCCACGAACTGCAGGGCTGCCTCGGCGACCACTTCGACGTGGAGCACTGCACGTTCCAGCTGGAGCCCACCGGGCACGCCGAGCACGAGGCGCGGCTGTGCCACTGAACGACATCCCTTCACTCAAAGGTTCTTAGGTTGACCGACAACACGAAGCCCGCATGGCGTCCGCGCCCCGAGACCGGGGACGACCGGGCGGCCGTGCACGCCGTCAACGCCGCCGCGTTCCCCACCGAGGCCGAGGCCGACCTCGTCGACGCCCTGCGCGCCGACAAGGACGCGTGGCTCGAGGGGCTGTCGTACGTGGCCGAGGCCCCGGACGGCGCCGTCGCCGCGCACGCCCTGATCACCCGCTGCACCGTGGACGGCGCGCCCGCCGCGGCGCTCGCGCCCTGTGCGGTGCTTCCGGAGTACCAGCGCACGGGGGCCGGTTCGGCCGTCGTACGTGCGGTGCTGGAGGCGGCACGCGCGCGTGGCGAGCGACTTGTGCTGGTCCTCGGGCATCCGGAGTACTACCCGAGGTTCGGCTTCACGCCCGCCTCCGGGTACGGCATCCGGCCCGGTTTCGACGTGCCGGACGAGGCGATGATGGCCCTCGTTCTGGATGAACGGGACGATTCCGGGCAGCTCCCGCGGGGCACGATCACCTACCCGGCCGCGTTCGGCGTCTGACCGGCGCCTACGGTGGTCCCGCCCGGCCTCCCGGCCGGACGGGGCTTGCGGGACGCCGACTGCGCGGGGGCTGTCCGTCCCGTACGGCAGACTTGGTTCGAGGAACGAAACGAAGGATAGGTATGCCGATCACACCTGCCCCCACGACGAACAGCTCGTCGAACGGCACCGCGGAAGCGATCTTGCTGGAACTCGTCGACGAGGACGGCAGGACGATCGGCACGGCGGAGAAGCTCGCGGCGCACCAGCCGCCCGGGCAGCTGCACAGAGCGTTCTCCGTGTTCCTCTTCGACGAGCAGGGCCGGCTGCTGCTGCAGCAGCGGGCGCTCGGCAAGTACCACTCCCCCGGCGTCTGGTCGAACACCTGCTGCGGCCACCCGTACCCCGGCGAGGCCCCGTTCGCGGCGGCCGCGCGGCGCACCTTCGAGGAGCTCGGCGTCTCGCCGTCCCTGATGGCCGAGGCCGGCACGGTGCGCTACAACCACCCGGACCCGGAATCGGGCCTGGTGGAGCAGGAGTTCAACCACCTGTTCGTGGGCCTCGTGCAGGCATCGCTGAACCCCGACCCGGAAGAGGTCGGGGCGACGGCGTTCGTGACGGCGGACGAGCTGGCCGAGCGGCACGCCAAGGACCCGTTCTCGGCGTGGTTCATGACGGTCCTCGACGCGGCGCGGCCCGCGGTCAGAGAGCTGACAGGCCAGTCGGCGGGCTGGTAGCCGTCTCGGGCTTGAGGGGCAGGGCGGCCCAGATCACCTTGCCCCCGCTCGCGGTGTTGGCGACGTCGCAGACGCCACCCGCCTCCGCGGTGATCTCGCGGACGAGCAGCAGGCCGCGGCCGCCGGTCTGACCGCTGGTGGCCTCGAGCGCCGTGGGCTTGTAGGGGTGGTCGTCCTCTACGGACACCCGCACCCACTCGGGCCCCACGGCGACCTCCACGGCGAGCATGGGTGAGACCACGGCGGCGTGCTTCACCGCGTTCGTGACGAGTTCGGAGACGATCACGAGCAGCCCGTGCACCAGGTCGTCAGGGGCGGGCACGCCCTGCCGGGTGAGCAACTCCCGCACCGCGCGCCGGGCCTGCGGCACGGAGGCGTCGACCGCCTGCGTCGTGAACCGCCACACTCCCTCGTACGGGAGCGGCCCGTCCGCGGGGCGGTCGGGGGGCGCTCCCCCGGTGCCCTGAGGACGTGGGCGGGATCCCCACCCGTGGTCGCTCATTGTCAGGTCGCCGCCCTTGCGCTCGATTGTCACCACGCTTCGAGTGTTGGGAATCACCTGCTCCAGGCCGTGGGACTGACCAGAAGTCAGCGTGTATCGACGGCATTTGATCGTTGCTGGTCGACCGAGCCAGAAAAGCGATCGATCCCGCCCTTATTACGCCCGACTTGCACCTTCTTCAGCTTGTTCTACGAGCTGCCCGACACGCCGACCGTGTCGACCGCCCGGTTAGCATCCGCCCCATGTCTCCCGTGTCCCCGCCGCAGCTCACGCACAGCGTCGCCGAGGGTGTCGCCACCGTCGTGATCGACCATCCGGCCAAGCGCAACGCCATGACCGACGCCATGTGGGCGTCCCTGCCGCCGCTCCTCGAACGGCTCGCGGCCGATCCGGAGGTACGGGTTCTCGTGCTCACCGGGGCCGGCGACACGTTCTGCGCCGGGGCCGACATATCGACTCTCGGCGAGGGGTCGGCGCAGGGGCTCGCGGTCGCGGCGGAGGACTCGCTCGCCGCGTTCCCTAAGCCGACGCTCGCCGTGGTGCGCGGGTTCTGCGTGGGCGGCGGCAGCCAGTTGGCGGCGGCCTGCGATCTGCGCTTCGCCGCCGACGGCGCGCGGTTCGGGGTGACCCCGGCCAAGCTCGGGATCGTCTACCCGGCCTCCTCCACGCGCCGCCTCGCCGCGCTCGTGGGCCCGGCGACCGCCAAGTACCTGCTGTTCTCGGGCGAGTTGATCGAGGCCGAGCGGGCGCTGCGCACCGGGCTCGTGGACGAGGTGCTGCCCGGGGACGCACTGGACAAGCGGGTCGCCGAGTTCACCCGCACCCTCGCCGCCCGCTCGCAGCTGACGCAGGCCGCGGCGAAGGAGTTCGTGACGGGCCGCACGGACCGGGACGCGCACTGGGCCGAGCAGGCGCGCGCCGGCGGCGAGAGCGCGGAGGGCGTCGCCGCGTTCCTGGAGCGGCGCGCGCCGCGGTTCGGGTGGACGGTGGAGGCCTGAGGGCCGCCGGGCACACGGGGGTTCGACGACAGTCTCTGGAGCCTGTCGTCGAACCCCCGTCGCTCAGCCGGCCGGGCGGAACCTCGCCACGATGTGTGCCGGGGCCTTGTCCGGGGAGCCGGCGTCGTAGGGCGGCTGCGGGTCGTACTCGGTCATCAGCTGGATGGCCTGGGCGGTCTCGTCCCCCGCGATCCGGCCCGCGAGGGCGAGGCCCATGTCGATGCCGGACGAGACGCCGGCCGCGGTGACGTACTTGCCGTCGAAGACCACCCGCCGCCCGGTCGTCCGGGAGCCGAGCCGGTTCAACTCCTCGAGGGCGAGCCAGTGCGAGGTGGCCTCGCGCCCCTTGAGCAGGCCCGCGGCGGCGAGCGCGAGGGAGCCCGTGCACACGGACGTCGTCCAGGTGCTGGTGGCGTCGACGGAGCGCAGCCACTCCAGGAGCGGCCCGTTCTCCGTCTGGTCGCTCTGCTGGGGGCCGCCGGGCACGACGACCACGTCCGGGGAGCCCACCTCGTCGAAGGTCTTGTCGGCGACGAGCGCGAGCCGTCCCGAGTCGTCCCGCACGGGACCGGTCCGTTCGGCCACGAAGACGACGTCGGCGCCCGGAATGCCGCCGAGCGTCTGGTACGGGCCGATGGCGTCGAGGGCGGTGAACCGCTCGTAGAGAGCGATGGCGATCTGCATGGCATGCCTTTCGGGTCGGGTGCCGTGCTGCTGGGCTGGTCAGGGGCCCACAGGTGCGTGGAACCGGCGCCGGTACTCGGCCGGTGAGGTGCCGAGGGTCTTGAGGAAGGCGCGGCGCATCGCCTCCGGGGTGCCGTAGCCGCTCGACCGGGAGATCTCCTCGACGCCGCCCTTGGTGTCCTCCAGGAGGCGGCGGGCGTGCTCCACGCGGACGCGCTCGACGTATCGGCCGGGCGTCAGGCCCGTCTCCGTACGGAAGGCACGGGCGAAGTGGCGCGGGGAGAGCCGGGCGCGGGCGGCGAGAGCCTCGACGCAGAGGTCGGCTCCGGGGTGCTCGGCGATCCACCGTTGCACCTCGCCGAGCGGTTCCCTGGTGGCCGTCTGGGCGGCGAGCTGCGTGCTGAACTGGGCCTGGTTTCCCGGGCGTCGGAGGAACACGACCAGGGCACGGGCGATCCGCAGCGCCGCGTCCCTGCCGTGGTCCTCCTCGACCAGGGCGAGCGCGAGGTCGATGCCCGCGGTCACCCCCGCCGACGTCGACACAGGGCCGTCGCGTACGTAGACGGGGTCGGGGTCCACGGCCACCTCGGGGTACCGGCGGGCGAGGGTGTCGCAGAACGCCCAGTGGGTCGTGGCCCGGCGGCCGTCCAGGAGACCCGCCCGCGCCAGGAGGAACGCGCCGGTGCACACCGAGACGGTGCGGCGGGTGAGTGGGGCGCGCTCGCGCAGCCAGTCGATCAGGCGCGGGTCCGGCTCGCGCGTGCCGTTGCCGCCGGGGACCAGGAGCGTGTCCGCGGCCGGCGCGTCGGCAAGGGTGTGGTCCGGCGTCAGGGTCAGTCCGCTCGACGTGCGGACCGGGGCGCCGTCGGCCGAGGCGGTGCGCACGCGGTAGGCGTCGCCCGCGCCGGAGAAGACCTCCACGGGGCCCGTGACGTCGAGGCTCTGCACGTGGTCGAAGAGGAGGACCAGGACGGTACGCGGCGGCATGCGGCTCATTCTTCGGCGCCCGCCGCATGGCCGCAATGACGAATCCCCCACCTTTCCTGCCATGGCCCGGCGCCCGGTACTGCCACCCGTACCGACCGGTCGGTAACGTAGACGCATGACTTCGGACACCTGCCTGCGCGCCGCCCGCCACTGCCACAACGTGCTCAACCCGTTCCACTCGACGCACTACTTCTCGCCCGACCTCGGCAAGGAGCTGGCCGCCATCGGCGTGAGCGACTCCGGTGCCGCCTACCTCGCGGCGCGTTCCGCGCCCATGGGGGCCGTCGGCGCCGGGACCGTGACCGCCACGTTCTACAACTTCAAGCACGACCTGGTGGCCCGGCACGTGCCGGCCGTGTGGGAGACCGCGTCCCCGGAGGCGGTGCTCGCCGCACGCGCGCGTGCCGTCGACTCGACGCTGCGCCGCCTGCTCGGCGCGGAGACGCTCGCCTCCCAGGAGATGGCCGAGGCCGCCGAGCTCGCCCTGCGCGCCGCTGAGGCGTGCACCCGGCACGCCCGCCCGCTGTACGCCGCCCACGCCGACCTGGACGTGCCGGAGGAGCAGCACATGGCGTACTGGCACGCCACGACGCTGCTGCGCGAGCACCGCGGCGACGGGCACATCGCGGCGCTGCTCGGCGCCGAACTCGACCCCGTGGAAGCCCTCGTGAGCCACGTCGCGACCGGCAAGGGCATGGCCCCGAAGTGGCTGCTCGCCACCCGCGGCTGGGACAGGTCCGAGTACGACGCGGCCGCCGAGCGGCTTCGCGCGCGTGGACTGCTCACCGCCGACGAGGAGTTGACGCTCACCGAGCAGGGCGTGACGCTCCGCGCCGAGATCGAGCACCGTACCGACGCGCTCGACCGCGCCCCCTACGAGCACCTCGGCGAGGCGGGCGTCGCCCGGCTGACCGAGCTGGCGACAACCTTCATCGGCGCGGCCCTCGGCAACGGCGCCTTCCCGGCGGATCTGATCGGCAAGGCCGCCTGAGGACTCATCCCGCGCAGGCGAGGTACTCGTGTGTTCCGGCCGCTTACGTGGCCGGGACACACGAGAGGAGAACCTGCATGTTCCGTGCCATCGCCGACATTCTGCGTCAGATCGCGGGCGCCATCGCCACCGTCGTGACCTTGCCCTTCCGGGCGCTCGCGCGCCTGTTCGGCGGCGCCTCCCGGTCCGGCCGTGCGCACCGCGTCTGACCTCCCTGATCCCCGAGTGTCGGTGCCACCTGCCACAATTGCCGCGCAACCTCAGTCGACATAGGCGGTACGGGATCGTGGCGACACCCACAGTTGGCACCACTGCTGGATCCGGGTTCGGATCCATCGAGAGCAGGATTGCCGAGGAACTAGGCGTACGGGAGCGGCAGGTGAAGGCCGCGGTCGAGCTGCTCGACGGCGGCTCGACCGTGCCCTTCATCGCCCGCTACCGCAAGGAGGCGACGGAGTCCCTCGACGATGCCCAGCTGCGCACCCTGGAAGAGCGGCTGCGGTATCTGCGCGAGCTGGAGGAGCGGCGCACCGCCGTCCTCGACTCGGTCCGCGAGCAGGACAAGTTGACCGCGGAGTTGGAGGCGCAGATCCGCGCCGCCGACACCAAGGCGCGCCTGGAGGACATCTACCTGCCCTTCAAGCCCAAGCGCCGTACGAAGGCGCAGATCGCGCGCGAGGCGGGGCTCGAGCCGCTGGCGGAGGGGCTGGTCGGCGACCCGTCGGTGGAGCCCCAGGCCGCCGCTGCCGCGTTCGTGGACGCCGAGAAGGGCGTCGCCGACGCGCAGGCCGCGCTCGACGGGGCCCGCGCGATCCTCACCGAGCGCTTCTCCGAGGACGCCGACCTGATCGGCGAGCTGCGCGAGCGCATGTGGGGGCGCGGCCGACTCGCGGCGAAGGTGAAGTCCGGCAAGGAGGAGGCGGGCGCCAAGTTCGCCGACTACTTCGACTTCGCGGAGCCCTTCACCGAGCTGCCCTCGCACCGCGTCCTCGCGATGCTGCGCGGCGAGAAGGAGGACGTGCTGGAGCTCGTCCTGGAGCCGGAGGAGCCGGGCGCGGACGGCGAGGCCGGGGCTTCGACGTCCTCGACTGCGTCCCCGTCCTCGTACGAGCCGATCATTGCCGACCGGTTCGGGGTCAGGAACCAGGGCCGTCCGGGCGACAAGTGGCTTCAGGACACGGTCCGTTGGGCCTGGCGCACGCGCATCCTGGTGCACCTCGGCCTCGACCTGCGCACCCGGCTGCGTACGGCCGCGGAGGACGAGGCGGTCAAGGTGTTCGCGTCGAACCTGCGCGACCTGCTGCTCGCCGCCCCCGCGGGCACGCGCTCGACGCTGGGGCTCGACCCCGGTTTCCGTACGGGCGTGAAGGTCGCGGTCGTCGACGACACGGGCAAGGTCGTCGCCACCGACGTCATCCACCCGCACGTCCCGGCCAACCGCTGGGACGAGGCGATCGCCAAGCTGGCGAAGCTCTCCAAGGAGCACGCGGTCGACCTGATCGCGATCGGCAACGGCACGGCGTCCCGCGAGACCGACAAGCTCGCCGGTGAACTCATCACCAAGCACCCGGAGTTGAACCTCACCAAGGTGATGGTGAGCGAGGCGGGCGCCTCGGTGTACTCGGCGTCGGCGTTCGCCTCGCAGGAGCTGCCCGACATGGACGTCTCGCTGCGCGGGGCCGTCTCCATCGCGCGTCGCCTTCAGGACCCGCTCGCCGAACTCGTCAAGATCGACCCGAAGTCGATCGGTGTCGGCCAGTACCAGCACGACCTGAGCGAAGTGAAGCTGTCCCGTTCGCTCGACGCGGTCGTCGAGGACTGTGTGAACGGTGTCGGGGTGGACGTGAACACCGCCTCCGCGCCGCTCCTCGCGCGCGTGTCCGGCATCGGCGCGGGGCTCGCGGAGAACATCGTGACGCACCGCGACTCCAACGGCCCGTTCACCAACCGCAAGGGCCTCAAGGACGTGGCACGGCTCGGCCCGAAGGCGTACGAGCAGTGCGCGGGCTTCCTGCGGATCCGTGGCGGCGACGACCCGCTGGACGCGTCGTCCGTGCACCCGGAGGCGTACCCGGTGGTGCGCCGGATGGCGAAGTCGACGGGCGGCGAGGTCGCCTCCCTCGTCGGTGACGCGGGGTCGCTGCGCTCGCTCAAGCCGGCCGACTACGTGGACGACACGTTCGGTCTGCCGACCGTCACGGACATCCTGAAGGAGCTGGAGAAGCCGGGACGCGACCCGCGGCCCGCCTTCAAGACGGCCACCTTCAAGGAGGGCGTCGAGAAGATCGGCGACCTGGAGTCGGGGATGGTGCTCGAGGGTGTCGTGACGAATGTCGCCGCCTTCGGGGCGTTCATCGACATCGGTGTGCACCAGGACGGGCTCGCGCACGTCTCGGCGTTGTCCCGTACGTTCGTCAAGGACCCGCGCGATGTGGTCAAGCCCGGCGACATCGTCAAGGTGAAGGTCCTCGACGTCGACGTGCCGCGCAAGCGGATTTCGCTGACGCTGCGTCTTGACGACGAGAAGGCGAAGGCCTCCGGCGGGAATGGGGGGCGTGGGGAGCGCGGCGATCGCGGTAACCGTGGTGGTGACCGCAAGCCGCCGCGGCAGACCCGGCAGGGTGGATCCGGCGGCGGCCAGACCGGTGGCAAGAGTGGCGGCAAGGGGGGCGGCAAGGGCCGTCCCGCGGTGCCGCCGGCCAACTCGGCGATGGCGGACGCGTTGCGTAAGGCGGGGCTGGCGTAGGCACCCGGGGTTGATGTCAGCGGGAACTGCGCGCCTCTTCGTGGCTGGGCGCGCAGTTCCCCGCGCCCCCAAACGGGTCGACCGTAGCTGGGCGCGCCCGCGCGGCGGAGCCGCACAAACACCACAGCCCCGCGCCCCCAAACGGGTCGACCGTAGCTGGGCGCGCCCGCGCGGCGGAGCCGCACAATCAACACAGCCCCGCGCCCCCAAACGGGTCGACCGTAGCTGGGCGCGCCCGTGCGGCGGAGCCGCACAATCAACACAGCCCCGCGCCCCTTAAAGCTCGGTCACCTTGCCTGACGCCACCTCGAGGCGGCGGGTCGTCTGGACCGCCTCCAGCATTCTGCGGTCGTGGGTGACCAGGAGGAGGGTGCCCTCGTAGGTCGACAGGGCGGACTCCAGTTGCTCGATCGCCGGGAGGTCGAGGTGGTTCGTCGGCTCGTCCAGGACCAGGAGGTTGACGCCTCTGCCCTGGAGGAGGGCGAGGGCCGCGCGGGTGCGTTCGCCCGGGGAGAGGGTGGCCGCGGGGCGCAGCACATGGTCCGCCTTCAGGCCGAACTTGGCGAGCAGCGTACGGACTTCGGCCGGCTCCATGTCGGGGACGGCCGCGCCGAAGGCTTCGAGCAGCTTCTCGGGGCCGTGGAACAGGGCGCGGGCCTGGTCCACCTCGCCGACGACCACGCCCGAACCCAGCGTCGCGTGACCGGAGTTCAGGGGGACGCGGCCGAGCAGCGCGGCGAGCAGAGTGGACTTGCCGGAGCCGTTCGCGCCGGTGATCGCGACGCGGTCCGCCCAGTCGATCTGGAGCGTCACCGGCCCGAAGTCGAAGTCCCCGCGCTGTAGTTCAGCGTCCCGCAGTGACGCCACGACCGCGCCCGAGCGGGGTGCCGCCGCGATCTCCATGCGCAGCTCCCACTCCTTGCGGGGCTCGTCCACGACGTCGAGGCGCTCGATCATCTTCTGCGTCTGGCGGGCCTTCGCGGCCTGCTTCTCGCTCGCCTCACTGCGGAACTTGCGGCCCAGCTTGTCGCTGTCGGTCGCCTTGCGCCGCGCGTTCTTGACGCCCTTGTCCATCCAGGTGCGCTGCATCTGGGCGCGGCCCTCCAGGGCCGACTTCTTGTCGGCGTACTCCTCGAACTCCTCGCGTGCGTGGCGGCGCGCGACCTCGCGCTCCTCCAAGTAGGCGGCGTAACCGCCTCCGTAGAGGTTGATCTCCTGCTGGGCGAGGTCGAGTTCGAGGACCTTGGTGACGGTGCGGGTGAGGAACTCGCGGTCGTGGCTGACGACGACGGTGCCGGCGCGCAGGCCGCGCACGAACGTCTCCAGGCGGTCCAGGCCGTCCAGGTCGAGGTCGTTGGTCGGCTCGTCGAGGAGGAAGACGTCGTAGCGGGACAGGAGGAGGGAGGCGAGTCCCGCGCGGGCCGCCTGGCCGCCGGACAGGGACGTCATCGCCTGGTCGAGGCCGACGTCCAGGCCGAGTTGTTCCGCGACCTCCTCGGCGCGCTCGTCCAGGTCGGCGCCGCCCAGGTTCAGCCAGCGCTCCAGGCTCGTGGCGTACGCGTCGTCGGCGCCGGGCGCGCCGTCGACGAGGCCCTGCGTGGCCTCGTCCATGGTGCGCTGCGCCTCGCTCACGCCGGTGCGGCGGGCCAGGAACTCGCGGATCGTCTCGCCGGGGCGGCGGTCCGGCTCCTGCGGGAGGTGGCCGACGGTGGCGGTCGGCGGGGAGAGCCGTGCGTCTCCCTCCTCGGGGGTGGCGAGGCCGGCGAGGAGGCGCAGGAGCGTGGACTTTCCGGCTCCGTTGGCGCCGACGAGTCCGATTACGTCGCCGGGGGCGACGACGAGGTCGAGACCGGAGAAGAGGGTGCGGTCACCGTGCCCCGCGGCGAGGTTCTTGGCTACGAGCGTTGCAGTCATCAGGGGGGTGATCCTAGTCGGGGGTGAGGTTGCGCGGCGGCGGGTGGTGTGGCGGGGGACGGGGTTGGCGTGTGTCGTGACGGGGGCGGGGGGGCGGGGTGCCTGGCTGGGCCGGGGTCGACGCCTGTCGTCACGGGTGGGCTGGACCGGGGGCGCTCGGCTGGGCCGGGGTCGACACGTGTCGTCACGGGGACGGTGGGCCCGGGCACGCCACGGGCCGCACCGCACCACGCCGATCCGCCACGGCCCACGCCCGCCCCGACCCGCCGCGCCGCGCCGCGCCCCGCCCCGCCCCGTCCGACGCCGCGGGGACCGCGCCCGCACCCCCTACCGCTCCATACGCGCCACCAACACGCTCCCCGTCGTGCGGGCCACCAGGAAGGATGGGGCCCTGGTTGCCTTGGGGTCGAGGGAGATGCGGTGGCGGCCGGGGGGCAGGACCGCGTCGAAGACGTCGTGGGTGTGGGTGCGGTAGAGGCGGTCGAGGCGGTAGGCCGTGATGTGGACGCGGCACGTGGAGGTGACCTCCACGCCCGCCTCGCCGTCGGCGGCGACGAGCCGCGTCAGCCGGCGCTGCGCCGGCGGGACGCGGTCCAGGGCGCTCTCGATCTGGGCGACGAGGAGCGGGATGATCGGCGCGTAGCCGTCGACGTAGGAGACGTCGACTCCGGCTCGTTCGAACTCCCTGCGTATCGCCGCCCGTTGGGGCTCCTCCACCGCGCGGCCGAAGGCCACCACCCCGTACGTGCGCAGCTCCTCGGGCGGTACGCCGGACGCGTCCTGCGTGATGTCCGCGCCGACGCCGATGGTGCGCAGCGCCGCCGCGAGCCGGGCGAGCACGGAGACGCGGGCGCCGATCAGCAGCACCTTGCGGCGCGGCGGTATGAACAGGCCCTCCCCGTGAAGCAGTTGGCCGAGCACAGTCCGGTACTCGGTTGCGCGGAAGCGGAACGGGCCGATGCCGTGGTAGCCGTTCAGCTCCAGGTCGACCCGCTCGTCGGTCTGCCAGGCGAAGTCCCGCCACACGTAGGCCCCCACCCCCTCCCCGTTCCGCTCGATCAGTGCCGTCACCGCCCCGCACTCGATCCCCTCGCACTCCGGGCACCCGTAGATCACGCAGCGTCCGCCGGGCAGTGGCGCCTCCGCCTCCAGGAGCAGGCGCTTCACGTGGTGCGCGAAGATCGCGGGCGGGATGTCGGCGGCGAGCGGGGAAACGGCGTCCAGGTCGGATAGTTGGAAGAGCAGCGGGCGGCCGTCGACGATGAAGTCGACGAAGTCCCGGTGCACTTGGTAGTCCCCGTCCGCGAGGACTCCCCCGGCGCGCATCGCCGGTGCCAGGCCGAAGGTCGCGTAGTCGTCGGCAGCAGCCATGGTGCGAGTATTCCCGTCCGCACCCGCCGTGAGCGCGGCATGCCACATTCCGCCTGCTTCCGTTGGCATCCATGTAGCGTCCATGGATGATCAGTGACAGCAGCGGCAGTGAAGTGATCGTGGTCGGCGGCGGGGTCATCGGCATGACCACCGCCCTGGAACTCGCGCGCCGCGGGCGCCCGGTACGCGTGTGGTCGCGGGACGTCGCCGAGCGGACGACCTCGGCGGTCGCGGGCGGGCTGTGGTGGCCGTACCGGATCGACCCGATAGCGAAGGTGGGCGCGTGGTCGCTGCGCTCGCTCAGGCGGTACGAGGAGTGGGCCGCGCGCCCCGAGGAGACCGGCGTGCGCCTGGTCGACGGCGTACACGGGGACTCGCGTCTGGACGGGCTCGGCGCGTGGGCCTCGGAGGTGGCGGGCCTGCGCGACACCCCGCGGGGGCTCGCTGCACGCCTCCCGCTGATCGACATGCCGGCCCATCTGGCGTGGCTGCGCGAGCAGTTGGGCCGGGCCGGCGTCATCGTCGAGGCGCGCGCCGTGTCCTCGCTCGACGAGGCGCTCGACACCGCGCCGACCGTCGTGAACTGCACGGGGCTCACGGCCCGCGAACTGGTGCCGGACGACTCCGTGCGCCCGGTCCGCGGGCAACTGGTGATCGTGGAGAACCCGGGCGTCGACACGTGGTTCACCACCGTCGACCCCTCGTCCGACGGGACGACGTACTTCCTGCCGCAGCCGGGGCGCCTGCTGCTCGGCGGCACCGCCGAGGAGGACGCGTGGTCGCTCGATCCCGACCCGGCCACCGCCGAGGGGATCGTGAAGCGCTGCGCCGAGGTGCGCCCCGAGATCGCGGGCGCGCGGATCCTCGACCACCGCGTGGGCCTGCGCCCGGCACGTCCTGCGGTGCGCATCGAGCGTGAGGTCAGGGGCGCCGGGCGGGTGCTGGTGCACAACTACGGGCACGGCGGCGCCGGGGTGACCGTGGCGTGGGGCTGCGCCGAGGAGGCGGCCGAGCTGGTCGAGGCCGGATAGCCGACGAGGTCGGATGGCCGGGTCGGACGAACAGGCAAACGGGTGGGGGCGTGGCCCGTGTCGGACCACGCCCCCACCCGTACCTACGTCCTCAGTCGTCGTGGTGTTTGCCGATCGGGTCGCCCTCGGTCTCCAGGCTGCTGCCGGGACCGATGCGGATCTCGAACTCGCCGCCGTACTTCTCGTGGCCTGCGACGACCGCCTGCTCGACGACCTCGATGCCCATCTCGCCACGGACCATGAGCGGGTCCTGGCGCAGGTCCTTCAGGAGCGACCAGCACATGCCGATCATGACGAGGACGAACGGTGCCGCCACGAGGATCGTCAGGTTCTGCAGGCCGGTGAGCGCGTCCCCGGAGCCGTTGCCGATCATCAGCATGATCGCGCCGACCGCACCGGTCACGACGCCCCAGAAGACGACGACGAACTTTCCGGGTTCGAGCGCACCCTTCTGCGACAGGGTGCCCATGACGATCGACGCGGCGTCCGCGCCGGACACGAAGAAGATGCCGACCAGGATCATCACGAGCAGGCTCGTCGCGGAAGCGATCGGGTACTCCTGAAGCACGCCGAAGAGCTGGGTCTCCGGGGTGTCGGCACCCTTGAGGGCGCCCTGCTCCTTGAGGTTGATCGCGGAACCGCCGAAGACCGCGAACCAGATCAGGCTGACGGTCGAGGGCACGAGGATGACGCCGCCGACGAACTGACGGATCGTCCGGCCCTTGCTGATGCGCGCGATGAACATGCCGACGAACGGCGACCAGGAGATCCACCAGGCCCAGTAGAAGACCGTCCAGCTGCTGAGCCAGTCGGCGACGCCCTTACCGCTGGACGCCTCGGTGCGCCCGATGAGTTGCGGGAAGTTGTCGAGGTACGCGCCGAGCGAGGTCGGCAGCAGGTCCAGGTTCATGATCGTCGGGCCCGCGATGAACACGAAGACCACCAGGACCAGGGCGAGCACCATGTTGATGTTCGACAGCCACTGGACGCCCTTCTCCACACCGGAAATGGCGGAGAAGACGAACGCGACGGTCAGCACCGCGATGATCGAGACGAGCAGCCCCGTGCTGACGTCGTCCATCCAGTCGGCCGCCTTGAACCCGGCCCCGATCTGCAGGGCGCCGAGTCCGAGGGAGGCGGCCGAGCCGAACAGCGTCGCGAAGATCGCGAGGATGTCGATGACCCGGCCCCACGTGCCGTGCGCGTGCTTCTCGCCGATGAGGGGCACGAAGACGGACGAGATGGTCTGCCGCCTGCGGCGCCTGAACGTGCTGTAGGCGATGGCGAGTCCGACGACCGCGTAGATCGCCCACGGGTGCAGCGTCCAGTGGAACAGGGTGGTGGCCATGGCGGTCTCCATGGCCTCGGCGTCGTCGGCCGGGTCGGTGCCCGGCGGCGGCGTCGTGAAGTGCGCGAGCGGTTCGCTCACTCCGTAGAACATGAGCCCGATGCCCATGCCCGCGCTGAACATCATCGCGATCCAGGAGACCGTGCGGAACTCCGGCTCCTCGCCCTCCTTGCCGAGGGGGATCTTGCCGTAGCGGCTCATGGCGAGCCACAGGGCGAAGACCACGAAGCCGGTCGCGGCAAGGACGAACGCCCAGCCGCCGTTGTGCATCAGGCCGCCGAGCAGCGTGGTGGACACGCTCTCGAGGTTGTCCGTGGCCACGGCGCCCCAGACCACGAAGGCCAGAGTGAGCACGGCGGTGACGCCGAACACGATCCGGTCCGTGGCGGGGCTCTGCGCGGCGGTCGCTCCCTCCTCGGGGACGGGCGTATCGCTGGGGGGTTTCTGAGGGCTTGTCACCCACTACGACCTACCACACCTGACACGCCGGTAACCCGATCAGCAGTGTGTGTCGGGCTCCCCTTCCGTCAAGTGGTAGGCCGCGCGCGCATCGAGGAGCAGTGCGACCAGGGCCCGTTCGGACTGACGCAGGGGGACGAAGGCGCCGCTGCCCGACTTCTTGACGGTGATGCCGTGCAGCGCCAATTCGTCTTTGAATTCGGCGTATTGCGTCCCGCTCAGCCGGTAGCCGCACGGCGGATCCTTGATGACCTCCGCGGCTTCGGCGGGGTCGTTGTCCGCACCACCGAGATAGATCGGCCCCCGGTCGGTGAAGCCCTTGGCGCGGGCGGCCGTGGTAGCGGCCTCGATCGCACCCCGGTTCTCCGACGTGTACGTGAACAGGCCGCCGAGCGCCGCGAGTTGGGAGTCGCGGCGCCGCTGGTTGACCAGCGCCGGGTCGTTCTCCTCCGCGGGGGTTCCGGGGTCTACGCGGCTCTCGATGAGCAGCCCGACGGAGTGCTTGACGCCGGAGACGTTGCGCAGGATCCGCTCCTGCCCGTCCCCCGCGGTCTGCTTGATCGGCTCGCCGGTCTCCGGGTCGGTCCAGATGCCGTACGTGCCCGTGGAGTACCCGGCGTCGCCCGCGGCGGGGCGCACATGGTCGAGGGACAGCGACTCGGCCTGATCGTGCACGGCGGGGTCGGTGTTGAGGTTGCGCGGCCAGAGGTCGAACAGGTCCTTGTCGTAGTACTTGGGGGTGGCCCCGTACTCGTGCAGGTCGTAGATGACGTCGGGCTGCCGGTCGCGGATGACGGCGGCCATCGCCCGCGCCTCTGCCGTCTTGAGGGCGATGTGGTCGCGGTTGATGTCGATGCCGTCGGAATTGCCGCGGGTGTCGGCGGCGTTGCCGTCGGGGTTGGCGGTCGGCACGACGAGGAGGGTCGTACGGGACAGGAAGCGCTGGGTCGCCCTGTCCTTGGTGTAGGCGAGGTCGCGGATCTTCGTCAGGCAGGCCTCGCGGCCCGACGGCTCGTCGCCGTGCTGGGAGCAGATCAGCAGCACGGTGTTGGGCGCCCGGTGGGCTCCGATGCGGACGAGGTTCAGCGGGCGGCCCTGTTTCGTCTCGCCGATCCGGGAGACGGAGACCCGGTCGGAGGCCTTGTCGACGGTGGCGAGGAGCTGCTTCTCCTCGGGCTGGGTGGTCCAGCGGGCGCCGTCGGTCTCCTCGAATCCGGTGCGGGGCGGGGCGTTGGTGCCGCTCGCGCCGGCCGGGGCCGCCACCACGAGGGGCGCGGTGAGCGCGACGACGGCGGTGGCCAGGGCGAGGGTGCGGGGACGTGCTCTCATCGGGTGCTGCCTCCCGGTACGGGGCGGTCGAGGCGGTACGGGCTCACGCCGTCGGCCGCGGACTTTTGGGGGGTGGCGGTGGTGGAGCCGGACGTGGCGGCCGCGAAGGCCGAGGCGCCGCCGACGACGGGGACGCGGGCCGCGGTGCGGGCGAGGTCGAGGGAGAGGGTCGGCTTGGTGGACGGAGGGTCGATCAGGTCCTTGTCGGTGCCGGCCACGACGAGGGCGAGCCGGTGCCCCTTCGGTACGACGTGGTCGCTCGCGGCGAGGTCGATCGTGAGGGTATAGGGCTTGCCGGGTGTGAGCGCGGTGCCGTGCTTCGGGTTCGTGGAAGTGCCGAGGTCGGCCCAACCTCTGCTGAACACCGTCGAGTTGACGTCGGTGGTCGCGGTCGCGGTGGTCAGGTAGCAGGAGCTGTCGCCGGGGGTGCTCGGCCCCCAGCAGCTGCGGTCGCTGCCGGTCGTGATGCCCTCGCCGGCGCCCGCGTAGTCGCGGATCGTGGCGGGCCCGACGTCGACGAGGACGGCGCTCAGGTGGGCGCTGGACGTCGTCGGGGTCGCGGTGACCGTCACCTTCGAGGAGCCGGACAGGCGCAGGTCCTTGGCCAGCGGGCGGCTGAGGAACCCGGCCTTCTCGGCGGTCGGTTGCTGGATCTTCTCGGCCCAGTCGAGTTCGCCGAGCGCCGGGTTGTCGGTGAAGGTCTCGGTGCCGGAGCCGGCCTTCAGGCCCAGCGTCCCGACGCCGGCCTTGTCGCCCTTGGCGGGACGCAGCGCGGCGGTTCCGGTGGCGCGCGGCGGCCACACCTTGTCGGTGCTCCAGTGGTCGGGGGCGCGCTCGATGTCGGCCATCGGCTCGCGGTCGATTCCGTTGGCATAGCCGAGGAGTTCGTGGTCGAACCAGCGGTGCAGGGTGTCGACCCAGGCGCCGCGGCGGGAGTCGAAGGGGTCGACGTGGCCGGTCTGCGCGAGCCAGATCTTGCGGTCGACACCGTTCTTGGCGAGGGCGTCCCACCACTGGCCGAAGTGCTTGGCGCGCACGTTCAGGTCCTGCATGCCGTGCACGACGAAGACGCTGGCGCGCACGTTGTCGGCGTCCTTGACGTAGTCGCGGTCCTGCCAGAGGCCGGTCCAGTCGCCGGTCCGGGGCGCTTCGTCGACCAGCCGTTTCTGTACGGCGGCGCAGCGCGCCTTCGCGTCCGGGCTCTCGACGTAGTCGGACAGCCATTCGGGGCCCGAGTCGTAGAGCGGGGCGCCCTGTTGGAAGTAGTAGTCGTACCAGGAGGAGATCCCGCCGATCGGCACGATGGTCTCCAGGCCCTCGACGCCGGTCGCGGCGACGCCGTTGGCGACGGTGCCGTCGTAGCTCTTGCCGATCATGCCGGTGCGGCCGTTGGTCCAGTCCGCCTTGGCGCGTTCGCCGCCGGTGCGGGTGGTGTAGCCCTTGGCGCGGCCGTTCAGCCAGTCGACGACGGCCTTCGCGGAGCCGATGTCGTAGGCCCCGCCGACGTCGGCGCAGCCGTCGGAGCGGTTGGTGCCGAGCAGGTCGACGCCGACGAACGCGTAGCCGCGGGGCACGAAGTAGTTGTCGTAGAAGAGCGGCATCTGTACGACGTTGCCGTCCGCGTCGTACGTCTTCTTCTGGCTCTCGTTGCCGCGCCCGCAGCAGGAGTAGTACGGGCTGGCGTCCATGATCACGGGGATCTTGCGGCCCTGGGCGGCGGGTTCGCGGGGCCGGACGATGTCGACGGCGACCCGGTCGGTCTTCCCGTTGTCGTCCCCGTCGAGCCGGGTGTCGACCCAGACGGACTCGCGGACGGCGTCGGCGTAGGAGTAGACGGGCTTGGACTCCGTCGGCTTGGCGGGGGCGGCCGACGCGGTGGCGCCTGCCCCGACGAGTGCGGACAGCAGTGCGGTGACGACCGCGACCACGAGGATTCTCCAGCGGTGCGGTCCGCGGTGGCTGCGTCTGGCAGGTATCGGCATGGCGCGGAAGTTACACGGGTCAACTGCCTTGCGACAGAGGGCCGTAGGTGTGGAAGACAGGCCCGTGGGGTGCAAAGGCACATGTCGGCCAGATGACGATCGTGTGGCTGGTGCGGCCATGGACATGACCGGGGCACGGGGTGCTGAATAGGGTCGCTGTGTCGGCCACGGACGTGATCCGTACGGGGCCGGCAACCGCCTGACGTCCCCGACGACTTGGAGTTTCCGTGTACCGCAGACTCATCGCCCCCGGCGCACTCGCGGCCTCTCTGCTGCTGGCGATCCCGGCATCGGCCGCGGACTTCGAACCGGGGGCGTCGGGCATCGGTGATCCCTACTACCCGACGTACGGGAACGGCGGCTACGACGTCTCCCACTACGACCTGCGTCTCAAGTACCAGCCGAAGACGGACCAGTTGGAGGGAACGGCGACGATTCTCGCCTCCTCCACGCAGGACCTGTCGCGCTTCAACCTCGACTTCGGGCTCACGGCGAGCGAGGTCCGGGTGAACGGCAAGAAGGCGAAGTTCGCGAAGTCCGACGTGCAGGAGCTGGAGGTGACCCCGGCGGCCGGGCTGCCGAAGGGCACGCCCTTCACGGTCGTGGTCAAGTACGCGGGCAAGCCGTCCGACGTGAAGCTCTGGGGCTTCACGTCGTGGCAGCGCACCCCGGACGGCGGCGTCGCGGCCAACGAGCCGGAGGCGGCGGCCTGGTGGTTCCCCTCCAACGACCATCCGCTCGACAAGGCCACGTACGACGTGTCGGTCGCGGTTCCCGACGGTACGCAGGCGATCTCCAACGGGACGTTGCAGTCGCAGAGTTCGAAGCTCGGGTGGACGCGGTTCAACTGGCGGTCGGCCCATCCGCAGGCCACGTATCTGTCCACCCTGGCGGTCGGCAAGTTCGACATCACGACGGACAAGACCGCGGACGGGCTGCCCGTCGTCAACGCGTACAGCAAGGACCTCGGCGCGAACGAGGGCGCGGCGAAGGCGAGCGTGGAGCGGACGACCGAGGTCGCCGAGTGGCTGGAGTCGGTCTACGGGAAGTATCCGTTCGAGGCGCTGGGCGGGTATGTGCCCAACGTGCCGTCGAGCTTTGCGCTCGAGACGCAGACGCGGCCGTTCTATTCGCCGAAGCAGTTCGCCAATGGGTCCAACGTGTCCGTTGTCGTTCATGAGTTGGCGCACCAGTGGTACGGCGACAGTGTCTCCGTACGTGGGTGGAAGGACATCTGGATCAACGAGGGGTTCGCCCGGTACGCGCAGTGGCTGTGGTCGGAGAAGGAGGGCGAGGGCACGGCCCAGGAGCTCGCCGACTACACGTACGCGCAGCATCCGGCGGACGATGCGTTCTGGACGGTGAAGCCGGGGGATCCGGGGGCGGAGAACCAGTTCGACGCGGCGGTCTATGACCGGGGGGCGCTTGCGATTCAGGCGTTGCGGAATGCCGTTGGCGAGAAGGACTTCTTCGCGATTCTGAAGGGGTGGCCGAAGCAGCACGCGTACGGCAACGCGAGTGTCTCCGACTTCATCGGGTATGCGGAGCGGGTCTCCGGAGAGCGGTTGGGTGGGTTGTTCGACACGTGGCTGTACCAGCCGTCGAAGCCGGCCGCGTCCGCGGTTTCGGACGGGTCCCGGGCGGCGCAGCCCAAGTCGTGGAAGCGGATTGCTGCGACGAATGGGGTGCACTCGGAGCGTTGATTCGCTGCGGCGGGGTTGCGGTCGCGGGGCTCTGCCCCGGGCCCCGCGGGCTCTCGTCCAAAGAGCGGGCTGAAAAGATCGGGGCTCTGCCCCGGGCCCCGCTGCTCAATCGCCGCAGGGGCTTGAATGGCTGCTCAATCTCCGTCGAGGCCTGAATTGCGCGCCCTTCGTGCCATCGGCAAGTAGCGGAAGCGTTCCGGGAGGCGGGGTGCCACCAACCTCACCACCGCCGCGAAGTGGCGCAGGCGGCGTTCCTGCCTAGGAGTCCAAGGCAGGCCGATCGCCTGCCTCGCCTCCGGGGGAAGCAAGCCCGTCGCGAGGAAGCTCATTGCTCGGGTCAGGAGAGGGCGCAGCAGCGGCCACAGGAACCTGAGGAGCGGGTGGTGGCCCGGTGGGGGTGGGAGGGGGCGGGTGCGGGCCGTCAGTTCGTCCACCACCGGGTTTCGCTCGATCTCCTGCGCGAGCGTCTTGCGGTAGTACGGCCAGAACTCCTCGACCGTCTGCGGCATGTCCCGGTCGTGGATGCCGAGGATGCGGCCGACCATCAGCCACTCCGCGTAGAACCGCTCGTCCTCCTCGGGCGTGAACGGCGTGGCGAAGTAGCGGCGCGCGTAGCGGGAGACGGGGAAGCCGGTGGCGTGCACCCAGGCGTAGTAGGCCGGGGTGAGGGCGTGGTAGCGGCGGCCGTGGGGGTCGGTGCCCTGGATGGTGCGGTGGAGGCGGCGGAGCCTGCGACCTTCTTCGGCTGCCGCCTCTCCCCCGTAGACCCAGAGCATCACCGAGGTCAGCGAGCGTTCGCCGCGGCCCCAGGGGTCGGTGCGGAACACCGAGTGGTCGTCGACGCCCGCGCCGACGGCCGGGTGCGCGACCTGGAGCACGAACGCGGCGGGCAGCGCGAGCAGGGCGCGGATGTCCCCTGCCGTCTCCCAGAGGATGCCGCCGGGCGGGGGCGGGGGCGGGTCCGGGTCGTGCTGCTTCATGGGGGTGCTGCTCCTTGTGGTGCGTATGGAGCCTGCGGGTCTCGTCTCTGATCAAGTATGCGCGTCCGGGTCCGGTGGCCGGCGGCCGTCGTCCGCGTAGCGCTTCGCCAGGTCGGAGGCCAGCTCCGAGACGCAGGTGCACAGGTCCGTGACGGCCTCCGTGGCGGGCGCCGGGCGGCAGGGGACGACGTGGGCCGGGAGCGGGGCCGGGGTCGGTGGCGGGGGCGGCTCCGGTGGGTCCGGCGCGGCGCGGGGGCGGCGCCGGCGGGCGGAGGTGATCCATGCCGTCGCCAGGGCCGCGAAGAATGCGGCCAGCTGCCCGATCTTGACGTGCGCGTCCCACGGAACCAGCGACATGCCTGTGTCCTACCCCCATGGCACGGGGCCCCAACGCATCGAGTGCGTCGGGGCCCCGTGAAGGAAGGCAGGCGGGCTCAGTTGCCGTCGGCCACCTTCGTCAGCTCCTCCGACGCGATGCGGTCGACGTTGCGCCGCACCCGGAACCAGCCGATGAAGAGCAGCACCGCGACGATCGGGATCAGCATGAGCGTCTTGCGGCCGGTCTCCTCGTCGTTCCACATGAGGCCGAGCACGGAGAGCAGGAAGACGATCGTGACGATCTCCGTGACCGGGGAGAACGGCAGCCGGAACTTCGGGCGCTCGACCAGGCCCTGCTTGGCCCGGCGGACGAACGCCAGGTGGGCGACCATGATCATGACCCAGGTGCCGATGATGCCGATCGAGGAGACCTCGATGACGATCTCGAACGCCTCGGCGGGCAGCAGGTAGTTCAGGCCGACGCCCAGCACGCCGACGCCCGCGGTGAGCAGGATGCCGCCGAAGGGGACCTGGCTCTTGTTCATCTTCGCGGTGAACTTCGGGGCGGAGCCCGACATGGCCATGGAGCGCAGGATGCGGCCCGTGGAGTAGAGGCCCGAGTTCAGCGAGGACATGGCCGCGGTGAGCACGACCAGGTTCATGATGTCGCCGACGCCGCCGACGCCCAGCTTGGAGAACAGCGTCACGAACGGGCTCTCGCCCGAGGTGTACGACGTGGACGGCAGCAGCAGAGCGAGCAGCAGCACGGAGCCGCAGTAGAACAGGCCGACGCGCCACATGATCGAGTTCACCGCGCGCGGGACGACCTTCTGCGGCTCGGCGGTCTCGCCCGCCGCGACGCCGACCAGTTCGAGGGCCGCGTACGCGAAGACGACACCTTGCATCACGAGGACCACGGCCATGGTGCCGCTGGGCATCCAGCCGCCGTTGTCCGTGACCATGTGCAGGCCCGGTGTGTGGCCGTCGACCGGGTGCTGCGTGGCCACCAGGAAGATGCCCACGAACAGGAACGCCACCAGGGTGGCCACCTTGACGATCGAGAACCAGAACTCCATCTCGCCGAAGTACTTCACCGAGACGAGGTTCACGGAGAGCACCACGGCGAGCGCGATCAGTGCGAGCACCCACTGCGGGATGCTCGTGAAGGCGCTCCAGTACTGCGTGTACAGCGCGACGGCGGTGATGTCGGCGATGCCCGTCATCGACCAGTTCAGGAAGTACATCCAGCCGGCGACGTAGGCGCCCTTCTCGCCGAGGAACTCGCGCGCGTACGACACGAAGGAACCGGACGAGGGCCGGTAGACGACCATTTCGCCGAGGGCGCGCACCACCAAGTACGCGAAGATCCCGCAGATCAGATAGGCGAAGACGAGGGCTGGGCCCGCGTCGTGGAGCCGGCCGCCGGCGCCGAGGAAGAGTCCGGTGCCGATCGCGCCGCCGATGGCGATCATGTTGATGTGGCGGCTCTTGAGGGCCTTGCTGTAGCCGGCGTCGCCCGCGTCGGCGGGCGCCTGGGAGGCATCTGTGCGGGATGCGTCCGTGGCCGTGTTGAGGGCGTCCTTGCTCACGAGGGGGTGTCCACTCTGTGGTGCCCGGCGACGTGGGGGCCGCCGGGGTCCGGAACGTGCTTCGGTCCGCATCACCCCTGTCGGCGTGCGGACCGAGGGGCACCTTCCCCCAAAGATCGCCCCCGATGCGGTGACGGAGATCACATAGCGGCGCTTCTCACATGCCGGGACGCCTCTGGACGTGGAACCGGAGGAGGCGTAAGGGGCGTCGACCACCCCTCTTTCCACTCCCCTTGGGTTTCACAACGTCGGTGTGTCAGCAATACTGTTGTACCCGGATCGCGGCGAGAGGCGAAGATGACGACGGACACCGAGGCCCCCACGCTGACCGTCGACGAGCTCGCGGCCCACGCCGGCGTCACGGTCCGCACGATCCGCTTCTACAGCACGCGGGGCCTGCTGCCGCCGCCGGTGATCGGGCCGCGCCGGGTGGGGCACTACGGGCCCGACCACGTCGCGCGGCTCGCACTGATCGAGGAGTTGCAGCACCAGGGCATGACGCTGGCCGCGATCGAACGCTATCTGGAGCAGCTGCCGGCCGACCTGAGTGCACAGGATCTGGCGATCCACCGTGCGGTGGTGGCGAGTTGGGCTCCCGACACGGTCGAGACGCTGACCCGTGACGAGCTCGACCGGCGCGCAGGGCGGGAGCTGACCGAGGAGAACCTCGCGCGGCTTGCGGCGATGGACGTGCTGACGCGGGAGGGCGACGACACCTACCGCTGCGACACGGGGCAGCTGCGGCTCGGCGTCCAACTCCTCGACGTACCGCTGTCGTTGGACGCGATCCTGGCCTCGCGCGAGGTGCTGGTGGAGCACTCGCGGGGCGCGGCGCAGGAGCTGGCCCGGCTCTTCACTTCCGAGGTGTCGCAAAGGGCCGAGCAGGACGTGAAGTCGCTGTCGGCCCATATGCAACCGCTGGTCGTTCAGGCGCTGTTGACGGCGTTCCAGCGCTCGCTGAAGGAGGAGCTCCGGGAGGCGTTCCGTACGACGGAGCGCCTCCCGTAGCCACCGGGACCCGGCGTCAGTCCTTGAACGTCTCGCCCTTCTCGGCCTTCTCCACGAGCAGCGCGGGCGGCAGGAACCGGTCGCCGTAGCGCTCGGCCAGCTCGCGCGAGCGGGCGACGAATCCGGGCAGGCCGCCCTCGTAGCCGTTGATGTACTGGAGTACGCCGCCGGTCCAGCCGGGGAAGCCGATGCCGAAGATGGAGCCGATGTTGGCGTCGGCGACGGACGTGAGGACGCCCTCTTCGATCAGGCGGACCGTGTCGAGGGACTCCGAGAAGAGCATCCGCTCCTTCATGTCTTCGAAGGGGATCTCGGTGCCGGGCTTGCTGAAGTGCTCGCGCAGACCCGGCCACAGACCGGCGCGCTTGCCGTCCTCGCCGTACTCGTAGAAGCCCGCTCCCCCGCTGCGGCCCGGCCGCCCGAACTCGTCGACCATCCGGTCGATGACCGCCTCGGCCGGGTGCTCGTCCCAGGTGCCACCGGCCTCGACGATCGCCGCCTTCGTCTCCTCGCGGATCTTGCGGGGCAGGGTGAGGGTCAGCTCGTCCATGAGGGAGAGCACCTTGGCCGGATAGCCGGCCTGGCCCGCCGCCTGCTCGACCGACGCGGGCTCGACGCCCTCGCCGACCATGGCCACGCCCTCGTTGATGAAGTGCCCGATGACGCGCGAGGTGAAGAAGCCGCGCGAGTCGTTGACCACGATGGGCGTCTTGTTGATCTGCCGTACGAGGTCGAAGGCGCGGGCGAGGGCCTCGTCGCCGGTGGCGCCGCCCTTGATGATCTCGACGAGCGGCATCTTGTCGACGGGCGAGAAGAAGTGCAGACCGATGAAGTCGGCCTGCCGCTCGACGCCCTCGGCGAGGGCGGTGATGGGCAGCGTCGAGGTGTTGGAGCAGAGCAGGGCGTCGGGGGCGACGATGTCCTGGATCTCCTGGAACACCTTGTGCTTGAGCGACGGGTCCTCGAAGACGGCCTCGATGACGGCGTCGCAGCCGGCCACGGCCTGCGGGTCGGAGGCCGGGGTGATGCGTGCGAGCAGCGCGTCCGCCTTCTCCTGGGTCGTGCGGCCGCGCTTGACGGCCTTGGCGCACAGCTTCTCGGAGTAGGCCTTGCCCTTGGCGGCGGACTCGGCGGACACGTCCTTCAGGACCACCTCGATGCCCGCGCGGGCGCAGGAGTAGGCGATGCCGGCGCCCATCATGCCGGCGCCGAGGACGGCGACCTTCCGGACCTTGCGGGGCTCGATGCCCTTGGGGCGGTTGGCGCCCGAGTTCACGGCCTGGAGATCGAAGAAGAACGCCTGGATCATGTTCTTCGCGGTCTGCCCGGTGACCAGCTCGGTGAAGTAGCGGGCCTCGATGGCGAGGGCGTTCTCGAAGTCGACCTGAGAGCCCTCGACGGCCGCCGCCAGGATGTTGCGGGGCGCGGGGTACGGGGCGCCGTTCAGCTGCTTCTTCAGGTTGGCCGGGAAGGCGGGGAGGTTCGCGGCGAGCTTGGGGCTGGCCGGGGTGCCGCCGGGGATGCGGTAGCCGGGCTTGTCCCAGGGCTGCTGCGACTCGGGGTTGGCGTCGATGAAGGCGCGGGCCTTCTCGATCATCTCCTCGCGGGTGGCGGCCACTTCGTGGATCAGGCCGTTCTCCAGGGCGCGCTGCGGGGCGTACTGGGTGCCCTGGAGCAGCACCTTGAGGAGCGCGTCGGCGATGCCCATGAGGCGGACGGTGCGGGTGACGCCGCCGCCCGCGGGGAGCAGGCCGAGCGTGACCTCGGGGAGGCCGATCTTCGAGCCCGGCGCGTCGAGGGCGACGCGGTGGTGGCTGGCGAGCGCGATCTCGTAACCGCCGCCCAGGGCCGCGCCGTTGATGGCGGCGACGACGGGCTTGCCGAGGGTCTCGATGCGGCGCAGCGAGTTCTTGATGCCGATGCCGGTCTCGAAGACGGACCGGGCGTCGTCCGGCCCGGCCTTCATCATGTCCTTGAGGTCACCGCCCGCGAAGAAGGTCTTCTTGGCGGAGGTGTAGATGAACCCGCGGATGGACTCGGGGTTCGCGGCCAGCTCGGCCTCGGCGCGGTCGGCGATCGCGGCGATGGAGTCCTTGAACGCCTGGTTCATGGTGTTCGCGGACTGGTTGGGGTCGTCCAGGACGAGCGTGACGACGCCGGTGTCGTCCTGTTCCCAGCGGATGGTCGTGCTCTGCGTCATGGCTGTTCCGTCTCCGTGAAGTCTGGTGCGGCGGTTGGCTGTTGGGTGGGGCGCCCTGCTGGGCGACTACGCGGAGACGCGCTCCACGATGGTGGCGATGCCCATGCCGCCGCCCACGCACAGCGTGGCCAGGCCGTACCGCTTGTCCTGGCGCTCCAGTTCGTCGACGAGGGTGCCGAGGATCATCGCGCCGGTCGCCCCCAGCGGGTGGCCGAGCGCGATGGCGCCGCCGTTGACGTTGACCTTGTCCAGGGACAGGCCCATGTCCTTCACGAAGCGCAGCACGACCGCCGCGAACGCCTCGTTGATCTCGACGAGGTCGATGTCGTCGATGGTCAGGCCCGCCTTGGCGAGCGCCTTGCGCGACGCGGGCGCGGGCCCGGTGAGCATGATGGTCGGCTCGGAGCCTGAGACCGCGACGGAGACGATGCGGGCGCGCGGGGTGAGGTCGTAGCGCTCGCCGACCTCACGGGAGCCGATGGCGACGAGCGACGCGCCGTCGACGATGCCGGAGGAGTTGCCCGCGTGGTGCACGTGGTCGATCTGCTCGACCCAGTGGTACTTCTGCAGCGCCACCGCGTCGAAGCCGCCCAGGTCGCCGATGTCCTTGAACGAGGGCTTCAGCTTGCCGAGCGAATCGGCCGTCGTGCCCGGACGCAGGTGCTCGTCGTGGTCGAGCACGGTGAGCCCGCTGCGGTCCTTGACCGGGACGATCGAGCGCGTGAACCGGCCGTCCTTCACGGCGGCGGCCGCCCGCTCCTGCGACATGGCGGCGTACTCGTCGACGTCGCGCCGCGAGAAGCCCTCGATGGTCGCGATGAGGTCGGCGCCGATGCCCTGCGGCACGAACCCGGTCTCGTAGGAGGTCATCGGGTCCATCGCCCAGGCCCCGCCGTCCGAGCCCATCGGCACGCGCGACATCGACTCGACGCCGCCGGCGAGGACGAGGTCCTCCCAGCCCGAACGGACCTTCATCGCCGCCAGGTTGACGGCTTCCAGGCCCGAGGCACAGAAGCGGTTCTCCTGCACACCGGCCACCGTGTCGGGCAGTCCGGCCGCGATGGCGGCGATGCGCGCGATGTCGGACCCCTGGTCGCCGATCGGTCCTACGACGCCGAGCACGATGTCGTCGATGGCGGCCGGGTCGAGGTCGGGGAAGCGGGTCCGCAGCTCGTGGATCAGGCCGACGACGAGGTCGATCGGCTTGGTGCCGTGCAGGGAGCCGTTGGCCTTGCCGCGGCCGCGCGGGGTGCGGATCGCGTCGTATACGTACGCGTCTGTGGTCACGGGAGGTGCCTTTCGAAGAGGGGCCGTACGGAGAAGGGTTGCGTCAGGACGAGAGGGGTTGCGTCAGGGCAAGAGGGGTCGGTCAGGTCAGCAGCGAGCGCCCGATGATCTCCTTCATGATCTCGGTCGTGCCGCCGTAGATGGTCTGGATGCGCCCGTCGGTGAACGCCTTCGCGACGCGGTACTCGGTCATGTACCCGTACCCGCCGTGCAGTTGGAGGCAGCGGTCGGCGACCCGCTTCTGCAGCTCGGTCGCCCACCACTTCGCCATCGAGGCGTGCACGGCATCGAGCGTGCCGTCCGAGTGGTCCTCGATGCAGCGGTCCAGGAACGTGCGGGTGACGGCGCACTCGGTGGCCATCTCCGCGATCTCGAAGCGGATGTGCTGCTTCGCGGCGAGCGGGCGCCCGAAGGCCTCGCGCTCCTTCACGTACTGGGTGGTGATCTCCAGGAGGTGCTCGGAGGCGGCGATCGCGGCGACGGCGATGCCCATGCGCTCCTGCGCGAGGTTCGTCATCAGGTGGATGAAAGCGCCGTTGAGCTCGCCGAGCAGGTTCTCCTTCGGGACGCGGACGTCGTTGAAGAACAGCTCGGCGGTGTCCTGGGCCTTCTGGCCGATCTTGTCGAGGTTGCGGCCGCGCTCGAAGCCCTCCATGCCGCGCTCGACGACGAGCAGCGAAAGACCGTGCGCGCCGCCCTCGGGCGTCGTCTTGGCGACGACGATCACCAGGTCGGCGAGTATCCCGTTGGAGATGAAGGTCTTCGACCCGTTGAGCAGCCAGTGGTCGCCCTTGTCCTCGGCGGTGGTGCGGATGCCCTGGAGGTCGGATCCGGCGCCGGGTTCGGTCATGGCGATGGCGCTGATGATCGAGCCCTCGCAGAAACCGGGCAGCCAGCGCCGCTTCTGCTCCTCGGTGCCGAGCGAGGTCAGGTACGGGCCGATGATGTCGTTGTGCAGGCCGACGGCGAGACCGGAGGCGCCCGCGCGCGTGAACTCCTCGGCGAGCACGGCGGGGTAGCGGAAGTCGGCGTTGCCGCCGCCCCCGAACTCCTCGGGCACGGCGAGCCCGAGCAGGCCCTGGCGCCCGGCGGCGAGCCAGGCCTCGCGGGAGACGATGCCGTCCTTCTCCCACTGCTCGTAGTGCGGCGTCACCTCCTTGGCGAGGAAGGTGCGCACGGTCTCGCGGAACGCCTCGTGCTCGGCGCTGAACAGGCGTCGTTCCATGCTCGCGATCAACTGCCTTTCGTAGTGGGATCGTTCAGGGCCGGTACGTCCCAGTCGCGGGCGACGTCGGTGGTGTCGGCGCCGGGCAGGGCGGGGCCCGAGTGGACGCTTGTGGGGGTGCCGGAGAAGCGGGGCGCGGGCGCCGGCTGGGTGAGGCCGCCGTGGTCGACGAAGGTGCCGCGGGCGGCGAGGTGCGGGTGGTGCGGGGCCTCGCCGAGGGAGAGCACGGGTGCGACGCAGGCGTCCGAGCCCTCGAAGACGGCCGCCCATTCGTCCCGCGTACGTTCCTTGAAGCGGGCGGCGACGGCCGCGCGCAGCTCGTCCCAGCGCCCCAGGTCGCCCCGGGCCGCGGCGACCTCGCCGAGCCCGAGCAGTTCGGCGAACTCGGCGTAGAACTGCTGCTCAAGGGCGCCGACCGCCATGTATTTGCCGTCGGCCGTCTCGTACGTGCCGTAGAACGGGGCGCCGCCGTCGAGGAGGTTGGCGGCGCGCCGGTCCTGCCAGCCGCCGGCCGCGAGCATCCCGTGGATCATCGTGCTGAGGTGCGCGGTGCCGTCGACGATGGCGGCATCGACGACCTGGCCGGTGCCGGTGTCGCGGGCGTGGTGCAGGGCGGCGAGGACGCCGACGACCAGGTAGAGCGAGCCGCCCGCGTAGTCGCCGAGCAGGTTCGCGGGGGCCACCGGCGGCCGGTCGGGGTCGCCGGTCAGGCCGAGGGCGCCGGTCAGCGCGATGTAGCCGATGTCGTGGCCCGCGCGCTGAGCAAGGGGGCCTTCCTGGCCCCAGCCGGTCATCCGGCCGTAGACCAGCTTCGGGTTGCGGGCACGGCAGTCCTCGGGCCCGACGCCGAGCCGCTCGGCGACGCCCGGCCGGTATCCCTCGATCAACACGTCGGCGCGCGCGGCGAGTTGCAACACCCGCTCGGCGCCGTCCTCGGCCTTCAGGTCGACGACCACGGAGCGCTTGTTGCGGTTCGTGACGTCGTACTCCGGGGGGACCCCGAGCGCCTGCCCGCCGGGCCGGTCGACGCGTACGACGTCGGCCCCGAGGTCGGCGAGGAGCATCGCGGCGAAGGGTCCGGGACCGATCCCGGCCAGTTCCACCACGCGCACCCCGGCGAGCGGGCCGCCGCTGCGACCGCCGGTTTCCGTGCCTGCCACTGCCATCCCGCAACGCCCCCAGCTTGTGACACAACTGATGTAACACCATTGATGCTATGAACCCGTTCCGCTCAGCACAAGCCCCCGACAAGCAAGCGCTTAGCCAATTTCCGCCACGCGCGGGCACCCGGTACCGGCCGTTCCGCCCCGGGCGCCACAAGTGGCTACGTCCCTTCCGGTGACCACCCGGACGGCAGGGGTATTCGGTGATTTCTGACGGAAGTTGTCCGATCTGTGGAGGGAGACAAAACAGTGCACAGCAGGCGAATGATGGCACTGACACTGGTCACCGGGATCACGGCTCTGGGACTCCTGGGCTGCGGAGGGGACAAGGAGTCGTCGGACGAACCCTTCGCCGGCAAGAGCGCGGACCGGATAGCGGCCGACGCGGTGAAGGCCACACGGCAGGCCGAATCGATGCACATCAAGGGCACCACGCAGCAGAAGGCCGGCGGGCAGGTCACCGTCGACCTCACCGTGGACCAGCGCAAGAACTGCGAAGGCACCGTCAAGATGTCCGGGACGACGGCCGACGTGCGCCATCTCGACGGCACGCTCTACCTACGGGGCGACGAGAAGTACTGGCAGACGACGCTGAAGGAGCAGCCCGGGGCCACGAAGATGGTGCCGAAGCTCAAGGACAAGTGGGTGAAGACCCCGGCCGACGACGCGATGACCCAGGGCCTGTGCGACAAGCAGGGTCTTGTCGCGTCGATGGACGAGGACAAGTCCGAGCGCCAGGGGATGAAGAAGAGCGGGACCACGAGCGTCGACGGCACGAAGGCGGTCCGGCTCACGAAGAAGACCTCCGGGGGCGAGACCCTGTCGCTCTACGTCGCCGCCGAGGGCAAGCCGTACATCCTGCGCACCACGTCGACCGGCGGCAAGAACCCGAACAGCGCCACCTTCAGCGACTACGACAAGGCGGTGCGCCCGCAGGAGCCCTCGTCCGACGAGACCGTCGATCTCAAGCAGCTCGCCGGCGCGGCCCAGCGCGCCTGACCCGGCTCCGTCGCCCCGGCAACATGGGGCCCCCACCGACCTCGCTCCACCGTCCACGCTAGCCTCGGCCACCGACAACGGCACGCGACGCAGGTGATGGGTGGCATGAACGAGTCAAGCAGGACGTACGACGTGGTGCTGTTCGGGGCGACGGGGTTCGTGGGGGTGCTCACTGCCGAGTACCTCGCGGCCAACGCACCCGAGGGACTGCGGTGGGCGATCGCCGGGCGTGACACCACGAAGCTGGAGCGGCTGCGCGAGCGGCTGACCGAGATCAATCCGGAGTGCGCGGTGCTCCCGCTGATGCGCGTGGACGTCGCCGAGCGGGCGTCGGTGCGTGAACTGGCCGTCAACACACGGGTGGTGGCGACGACCGTGGGCCCGTACCTGGAGTACGGCGAGGGGCTCGTCGCCGCGTGCGCGAGCGCGGGCACCGACTACGTGGACCTCACTGGCGAGCCGGAGTTCGTGGACCTCATGTACGTCCGGCACGACGCCCTCGCACGCGACACCGGCGCCCGCATCGTGCACGCCTGCGGGTTCGATTCCATTCCGCACGACCTGGGCGCGTACTACACGGTCAAGCAGCTGCCGGAGGGCGTCCCGCTGCGCGTCGACGGCTTCGTGCGGTCGAACGCGACGCTCTCCGGCGGCACGTTCGCGTCCGCCCTGAACCAGTTCTCGCGGGCCCGGCAGATGCTCTCCGCGCAAGCGGAGCGGCGCCGCCACGAGCCCCGCCCGATCGACCGCACGGCATACGCGCCGACCGGCACCCCGCACTACGCCAAGGAGATCGGCGCGTGGGCCCTGCCGCTGCCGACGATCGACCCGCAGGTGGTGCAGCGCTCCGCGCGGGCCGTCGCGCGCTACGGCCCCGACTTCCGCTACCGGCACTACGCGGCCGTGAAGACGCTGCCGTTCGCGGTGGGTGGCGTGGTCGGCATGAGCACGCTGTTCGCCGCGGCCCAAGTGCCTCCGGTGCGGCGGTGGTTGAGCGGGCGGCTGAAGCCGGGTGACGGTCCCGACGAGGCGCGCCGGGCCAAGAGCTGGTTCTCGGTGCGGTTCGTGGGCGAGGGCGGCGGGCGCCGCGTCTACACGGAGGTGTCCGGCGGCGACCCCGGTTACGCGGAGACCGCGAAGATGCTCGCCGAGTCCGCGATCTGCCTCGTGCGCGACGAACTCCCGGACACCGCGGGGCAGGTGACCACCGTGGAGGCGATGGGCGACGCCCTCATCGAGCGGCTGACGAAGGCCGGGATCACGTTCCGGGTCGCGGCCGAGCGCTGACCTCGGCGAGCGCGTCCCGGCACAGACGGTCCGCCCGCCGTGTCGTCTCCGGGACGCGGTACTTCGGCGTGAGCGACAACGCGTGCGCACACGCGTTGTCGAGCGAGACCCGGTGACCCACGGACACGTACACCGGTTTCACACCGCCCTGGGTGCGCAGCGCGCGGCCGACCTCCTCGTCGCCGTCGAGCAGCGCCGCCGCGCTCCCCCGCTCCTCGCCCAACTCGCCGTGGGAGAAGACGAACGGGTTCTTCGCGACCCCCATGGTGGGCAGCCCGGTGAGCACGCCGAGGTGGCTCGCGAGGCCGAAGCGGCGCGGGTGCGCGAGCCCGTAGCCGTCGCAGACCACGAGGCCGGGGTCGGTGGTCAGCGCCTCCAGCGCGCCCACGACCGCCGGGATCTCGCGGAACGCCAACAGGCCCGGAACGTAAGGGAAGGCGACCTCCCCGACGGCCGTCGCCTCCTCGACCACGGCGAGCGTCGCCCCGTCCAGGACGACGGCGGCCGCGGCGACGACGCCCCGCTCGTCGTCGTAGGCGACGTCGATCCCGGTGACCGTCCCGGCGCCGGGCGGCGGCCCGGCCTCGTCCCGTACGACGCGGTCGCGCAGCGCGTCCTGCATGCCGCGCGCCGCGACCTCGTCCGCCGGCCAGCCGTCGGGGACCCCCGTGATCGTCACCATGCGTCGAGCCTAGAACAGGGCGCCGGCCGAACCTTCACGGCCGTCGACGCCCTACAGCACCGCGGGCAGCTCCCGCTTGAGGATCTTGCCGGTGGGGCCCTTGGGCAGAGCCTCCACGAGGCGCACGGTGCGCGGGTACTTGTACGCGGCCACCCGCTCCTTGGCGTAGTCCCGCAGTTCCTCCGCGGTGGCCGCCGTCCCCGGCTTGAGGGTCAGGACGGCGCAGATCTCCTCGCCGTGCAGCTCGTGCGGGAGGCCGATGACGGCGGCCTCGGCGACGGCCGGGTGCGTGTAGAGGACCTCTTCGATCTCGCGCGGGTAGACGTTGTAGCCGCCCCTGATGATCAGGTCCTTCTTGCGGTCGACGATGAAGTAGTGGCCGTCCTCGTCGCGGCGGGCGAGGTCGCCGGTGCGGAACCAGCCGTCGGTGAAGGCCGCGGCGTCGGCCTCGGGCCGGTTCCAGTAACCGCGCATGACGTTGGGGCCGAGGACCGCGATCTCGCCGACCTCGCCCTCGGTGACCTCCTTGCCCTCGTCGTCGAGCAGACGGACCTCGACACCGTCGACGGGGACGCCGATCGAGCCGGGCTTGCGGACGCCGTCGACCGCGCCGAGCGTGACGACGGGCGAGGTCTCGGAGAGTCCGTACCCCTCGACCACCGGGCAGCCGAACGCCGCTTCGAAGCGGTGCAGCACCTCGACCGGCATCGCCGAGCCGCCCGTCGCCGAGACCCGGACCGTGTCGACGGACGCCCCGCCGGCCGCGTCCGCCGCCGCGAGCAGCGCCACGAACATGGTCGGCACGCCCTCCATGACGGTGACCCGGTCGCGGGTCAGGATCCGCAGCGCCTTCGCTGCGTCGAAGCGGGGCAGCAGCGTCACACAGGCGCCGGTCAGGACGGCGGCGTTCAGGCCGCAGGTCTGGCCGAAGACGTGGAAGAACGGCAGACCGCCGAAGACGGTGTCGTCGCCGGTGATGCCGAGCAGCCGGGCGACGGTCGCGGTGTTGCTGCGCAGATTGCCGTGGGTGAGGACGGCGCCCTTGGGACGGCCGGTGGTGCCCGAGGTGTAGAGGATCACCGCGGCGTCGTCGTCCGCCCGGTCCACGACCGCGGAGTCCCCGTGCATGGCGTCGAGGGCGGCCGCGAAGTCCTCACCGGTCACGTCGGTGCACGTGATGCCCAACTCCTGCGCCGCGGCGGCCGCCTGGGGCAGCGACGGGCCGCCGGTGAGAATGGTCCGGGCCGCGCAGTCACCGGCGCTGTAGCCGATCTCCCCCGACTTCAGCAGCGGGTTCATCGGGACGACGACGGCGCCCGCGCGCAGCGCCCCGTAGTAGGCCACCGCGAAGTGCGGGACGTTGGGCAGCACGACCGCGACGCGGTCGCCCGGTCCGACGCCCCGGTCGGCGAGCCATGCGGCCACCCGCGCGCTCCGCTCGTCCAGCGTGCGGTAGTCGAGCACCTGCTCGTCGAGGCGGAGCGCGGGACGCTCGGGATGTGCCTCGGCGGTGCGCACCAGGTGGCGGGCGAGATTGGTCACCGTCGGCCTCTTTCCTGCGGGGTGTTCCGTACTTGGCAGGGCGTACGTTGCCGGGCACTTCCTGCCGCGTCTTGACGACGCGCGACAAAGTCCTGGTGAGACGCGTCACTGGCGCCGACAACTTGTCCCAGGACGACAGGTGCTTGACGTCACGTGACAAGGCGCGGGGGTGTCATCGGAGCGATCGTGTGGCACACGCCTGCTCCCAGGGCCTCACGGCCCCCGCGAAGAACGGTGCACGACATGGTCAACTCGCGGCCCCTGACCGCCCGCCGGATGGCCGGCTGGGGCGTCGGCGCCCTCGCGTCGAACGCCTTCAACACGCTGCCCGGCCTGCTGCTGCTCATCTACATGACGGACGCGCTCGGGGTTCCGCCGACGCTCGCCGGGCTCGTCGTCGCCGTGCCGAAGCTGTTCGACCTGGTGGCGAGCCCCTGGTTCGGCGCGGTCAGCGACCGTGAGGCGGCCCGCACCGGGCGCCGCCGCAGGCTGATGGCCTCGGGTGCGGTGATCCTGCCGTTCGCGTTCGTCGCCACCTTCAGCTCCCCGGTACGCGGCGATGCCGCCGCCCTGTGGGTGTTCGCCGCGTTCCTCGCCGCGTCCGCCGCCTACCTGTGCTTCCAGGTGCCGTTCACCGCGCTGCCCGCCGAGATGGCCGAGTCCGGTGAGGCACGGACCCGGCTGATGACCTGGCGGACGTTCTTCTTCACGCTCGGCATGCTGGTGGGCGGGGTCGCCGGACCGCTGCTCACGAAGGACGGCACCCCGGCCGCGTACCGGACCATGGCCGTGATCATCGGGGTGGTGCTGCTCATCGTGCTGCTCCTGCCGGTCGCCACCACGCGTGACGTGCGCTCGCGTCCCTCCGTCGACGTACGGTCCCTGCGCGAGGCCTTCCGTACGGCCAGGGACAACAAGCCGTTCGTGCTCCTGGCCGGCGTGCTGTTCCTGTACTTCGTGTTCACCGTCATGATGCTGACGGGCCTGCCCTACGTCGCCACGTACTTCCTCGGCGGCAAAGACCAACAGGCCACCGTCTTCCTGGTGTTCGCGCTCAGCTCCACGCTCGGCGTGCCCGTCGCGGGTGCCCTCGCGCGCCGCTGGGGCAATGTGCCGGTGCTGTTCGCCGGTCTCACGCTGTGGATCGCCGGCGGCCTCGCCCTGTACGTCGCCGTGGGCGCGAGCACGACGGCCGTCGTCGTGGCGAGCGTGCTGCCCGCGCTCGGCCAGTCCGCCGGCCTCGTCGCGATGTACGCGCTGCTCACCGACTGCATGGGCTACCAGGCCGAGCGCACGGGACAGGACAGCGCGGGCGTGCTGTCCGGCGTGTGGACCGCGGTCGACACGGCCGGGCACGCGCTCGGCCCGCTCTGCTACACGGTCGTCCTCTCGTTGACCGGCTACGCGTCCGCCACCCTCGACCATCCGGTGACCCAGTCGGCGACCGCCCTCGAAGGCCTGCGGCTCGGCTTCTCCGTCCTGCCCGGCCTGCTCCTGTTGACCACCGTTCCGCTGGTGCTGCGTTACCGCCGCGCCGTCGCGGGTCTGGCGAAGGCTCCAGACGTACGCCCCGCCGACGCCTGACCCGCGAGTCCCACCGCACCACCCGCACCACCCGCACATCCCGAAAGGACCACCCCCGTGGTGAACCCGGCCTACCGTGCCACCCTCCCGATCCAGCAGCCGAAGCGTCCGCACGCCACACCGATGGACGTGCGGGACGCGGCGCAGCCCGCGCCGCTGGATCGGATCCGCCCGCCGAAGGGCGCCCCCAACGTGCTGATGATCCTCGTCGACGACATGGGCTTCGGCGCCTCGTCCTCGTACGGCGGCCCGTGCTCCATGCCCACCGCCGAGCGGCTCGCGGAGGGTGGCCTGCGCCTCAACCGGTTCCACACCACGGCGATCTGCTCGCCCACCCGGGCCTCGCTGCTGACCGGCCGCAACCATCACACCGTCGGTGCCGCCGGCATCACCGAACTCGCCACCAGCCACGACGGATACACGTCCTCCCGGCCCGACTCCTGCGCCCCGATCCCTGAGATCCTGCGCCGCAACGGCTACAACACCTTCGCGTTCGGCAAGTGGCACCAGACTCCGGTCTGGGAGACCTCCCGCTCGGGCCCTTACGACCGCTGGCCGACCGGCGAGGGCTTCGAGCGCTTCTACGGCTTCATGGGCGCAGAGACCGACCAGTGGTATCCGAACCTGTACGAGGGCACCACCCCGATCGCCACCCCCACCGAGCCCGGCTACCACCTCAGCGAGGACCTCGCCGACCGGGCCATCGCCGACATCCGCGAACAGCAGGCCGTCACCCCCGACCAGCCGTTCTTCGGCTATCTCGCGTTCGGCGCCTGCCACTCACCGCTCCAGGCGCCGCAGGAGTACATCGACGCCTACCGCGGCGCCTTCGACCACGGCTGGGACGAGCAGCGCGAGCGGACGCTCGCGAAGATGAAGGACCTCGGCATCGTCCCCGAGGACTGCGACCTGAGCGCGCGGCCCGACGAGATCCAGGCCTGGGCCGACCAGTCCGAGGACGCGAAGCGGCTCTACACGCGGATGATGGAGGCGTACGCCGGCATGGCGACGCACACCGACGCGCAGGTCGGCCGGGTCGTGGACGCCCTGGAGGAGATGGGCCTGCTCGACGACACCCTGATCCTGTACGTGATGGGCGACAACGGCGCCAGCGCCGAGGCGGGTCCCGACGGCTGCGTCAACGAGTACGCGACGTACAACGTCGTCCCCGCGAGCGTGGAGTCGATGCTGGAGCGCGTCGACGAGCTCGGCGGCCCGAGCCTCTACAACCACTACCCGGTGGGCTGGGCGCACGCCATGAACACCCCGTACCAGTGGACGAAGCAGATGGCCTCCCACTGGGGCGGCACGCGCGTCGGCACGATCGTGCACTGGCCGGCCGGGATCACCCGACCCGGCGGTATCCGCGAGCAGTTCACGCACGTCAACGACATGGCGCCGACCCTCCTCGACCTGGCGGGCATCCCCGAGCCGACGTCGGTCAACGGCGTGGCACAGAAGCCCATGGAGGGCGTCTCGTTCGCGTACGCGCTGAACGACGCGGACGCTCCCGAGCGGCACACCACCCAGTACTTCGAGATCTTCGGCAACCGCGGCATCTACCACGACGGCTGGTCCGCCTGCACCAAGCACGAGGTGCCGTGGGAACTCGCTGGCGAGCAGCGGCCGTTCAGCGAGGACACCTGGGAGCTGTATGCGCCCGGCGACCACGCCCAGGCGCGCGACCTCGCCGGCGAGATGCCGGACAAGCTGGAGCGGCTCAAGGAGCTGTTCCTCATCGAGGGCGGCAAGTACAACGTCTTCCCGCTCGACGACCGCAAGGCGACCCGGGTCTTCAGCGAGGAGGTGGGCCGGCCCACGGTCGGCAGCACGACGTCGGTCTCCCTCTACCCGGGCATGCGCGCCCTGCACGAGTCGGTGCTGCCCTCCACCCGCAACCGCTCCTGGACGCTGACCGCGGACATCGAGGTGGCCGAGGAACCGGCGCGCGGCGTGATCGTGGCGCAGGGCAGCCGGTTCGCTGGCTGGGCGCTGTATCTGCGCGAGGGCGTGCCGGTGTTCCACTACAGCTGGGTGGACGTCGAGCGGTACGAGATCGCCGCGCCGGAGCGGCTGGCCCCGGGCCGGCACGAGCTGCGCTACCGCTTCACGTACGACGGCGGGGGCGTCGGCAAGGGCGGCCTCGGTGAGCTGTTCGTCGACGGCAAGCCGGCCGGTTCGACCCGCCTGGAGCACACGGTGCCGTTCATCTACCACATGACGGACGGCCTCGACATCGGCGAGGACAACGGCAACCCGGTCACCGGCGACTACGGCACGGACCGCGGCGTGTTCACCGGCGGCCGCATCCACAAGGCCGTCCTGGACAGCGGCGACGACGCGCACCGGGACCCGGTGGGCGAGGCGAAGGCCAAGGCCTCGCTCCAGTAGAGCGGCAACGGCAGAAGGCCCCGGGCGCGGAATTCGCACCCGGGGCCTTCTGCCGCCTCACACCTGACGCACCGGCGGCGGCGTCCAACTCCCGTCGGCAATAACGGACTTGGGCCAATAGGCACGCAGAGTCAGCTCGAACGCGCCGCGGGGAGCCGGCAGCCAGTTGGCCCGCTGCCCCTCGGCGGGCGGCTCGTGCTGGATGTGGAGCGTGAGCGAGCCGTCGGCCCCGTACGTCATGGACCCGCTCTTCGTTCCGAGCGAGTAGCGGCCGAGCTCGTTCGGGGCGAAGAAGTGCTCCGGGTTGTAGAGCGTCAGCGACCAGAAGCCGTCCACCGGCGGCACCTGCCCGGGCGGGAACGTGATCGTGTAGCGCTTGTCGCCGTCGAGGCGCCGGTCCTGGCTGTCGTACTCCAGGAAGAAGTAGCGGGTCTCCTCGGGCTGGTTGACGTACATGTTGGATTTCGCCGTCGCCGTGCGCGTCAGGTAGTCGAAGCCCCAGCGCGCCACGTTGAGCGGCGTGTTCCAACCCCCGTCCAGGCGTGTGCCGTTGGTACGGAAGTGGAAGAGCGGCGCGATGACCGCGGCCTCCGTCTCGACGGCGGCCTCCCGCGCCGCCGCCGCGACGTCGGGGTCGGAGTCGGCCGCGGCGAGCAGCGCCCGCATCATCGCGTACCGGGACTCCTCACCCGGCAGCGGCGGCACCCGGTCGAGGACGCCGGGCAGCTCGTCGAAGAACGTCTCCGGGTCGACCCACTGGCGCTCCCCCGCCGAGGTGTCCCCGCCGGGAAAGTGCGGGACCTTGCGCCAGTCCACGGTCCGCGGGCTGCCGGCGTGGGCGCTGAGCGGATGGATGACCATCTGGTTGAGGAGCGGCTGGACGGCTTCCAGGTCCTCGGGGGTGTCGTCCAGGAACACCCGGGGGCCCATGGCCACCAGCTCGGTGGGAGAGCGCAGCACTTCGGTGATGCCGCCGGGCACCTCGCCGTCCCAACGCGGGCCGACGACCAGGTAGTTGCCCGGCCCGGTGCCGTACTGGAGGCCGAGCCGGGAGAACTCCTCGCTGCGGGCGTCGTAGAGGGCGCAGACCCAGTAGCGGTCGCCGAAGTCCGGCACCTGGATGACGACCGGGTCGTCGTCCACCGCGCCGTAGCCGAAGCCGTAGACGACGTCCTGGTTGGGGTGGGCCACCCAGCGCTGCGACGGGTCGACGTACCCGGTCAGCATCGCCACATGGCCGATGGGGGCGGCCGGCAGGACGCCGTCCACGAGGCCGGGTTCCGGAGCCGCGGCGAAGGAGGCGCGGCGGTGGAAGGCGTTGACGATCGGCCAGCCCCACACATAGATGTCCCGCGCGAGCAGCCGCGCGAACTCCGGTGTCATCACCGTGCCCGGCGGCACCCCTCCCGCCTCGCGGGCGGCTCCGGTGGCACCCATGCGGCTCAGGCCTCCTTGGGGGTGGCGTAGCGGGCGGCGCCGCCCGTCAGGTAGTTGACGTCGAGGCCCTGCGCGGCGGCGAGCTGCTGGGTCAGGCCCTGGATGGTCACGGCGTCCAGGACGGAGTGGAACTGGCCCTCGTCCGTGAAGTTGATGTTGGCGCCGTAGACGACGTACAGGACGACGGTGTCCTCGGTGTTGTCCTCCGACGCGTACAGCTTGTGGACCGAGGCGCCGGGCTCGTACAGGTACGAGCCCTCGGTCTGCGGCTGGTCCGGGTACTCGCGGTAGGCCCAGGAGCCCTTGAGGGTGTAGGCGTGCACGGCGCCGGTGTGCAGGTGGATCGGCAGCTCGGCGCCGGGGGCGAAGTGGGCGAGCACGACCCAGACGCCGACCTCGGGGTCGAGGAAGAGCGGCTGGTAGTGGATGCCCGGGCCGAGCGAGTCCTTGATGACGGGGATGTCGTTGACGTTCAGCGTCAGCAGCTCGCCCTGCGGGAGCGACATGACGGGAAGCTTGGCGGCGGAAGGCTGGTCGGCCATCTGCTGTCTCCTCAATTCGTGTGGTGTGTACGGGTGTTGGGGTTGGTCGGTTGGGGTCGGTCAGAGTCCAGGGACGATGACGACCTTGGCGTCCTTCTCCGGGTCGGCGAGGCCCGCGCAGGCGGCCGGGACACCGGCGAGACCGACCCGGCCGGTGATGAGCGGCTCGGCGCGCAGCTCCCCGGCGGCGAGGTGGCCGAGGGTCTGCGCGAACTCCTCGACCGAGTAGTAGAGCGAGAAGACCAGGTCGATCTCCTTGAGCACTCCGAAGGTCGGCAGGAACGTGTCCTCGGCCATGCAGAGGCCTGCGACGACGACCCGCGAGCAGGCCGGGGCGCCGGCGAGCACCTGCTGGATGACGCCCGGTACGCCGACGCACTCGAAGACCACCGACGGGCGGAACGGCAGCTCGGGGAAGAGCGCGGTCTGCCGCCCGTAGCGGGCCTGGTCGTCGACGGCCGCGACCTCGTGCCACGAGTCGTACGGCGAGGTCTCGCGCGGGTCGACGACGATGTCGGCGCCCATCTCGGCGGCGAGCACGCGCCGCGCAGGGGAGAAGTCGGCGGCGATGATCGGTCCTACGCCGCGCATCTTCAGTACGGCGATGACGGCGAGGCCGATCGGGCCGCAGCCGATGACGACGGGGACGTCGTCCGCGCCGAGCGCGCCACGGTTCACGGCGTGCAGCGCGACGGCCAACGGCTCGGTGAGCGAGGCCACTTCGCTGGACAGGTGGTCGGGCACCGGCATCATCAGCGCCTCGGTGAGCACCATGTACTCGGCGTAGCCGCCGGGCGCCTCGACGCCGCCGAAGCCGAGGTTGACCGGGGCGGGGCGGGCGAGCATGGGCGGCGACACGACCCGCGCGCCGGGCTGGTGCGTGCCCTGCGTGCCCGGACCGTTCCGCACGACCTCGGCGCAGAACTCGTGGCCCATCACGACCGGCTTGGCCGGGTCGAGCAGGTCGGCGCCGGTCACGGCCTTCACACCGGCGGCGAGCGCGTGGCTGTGCGTCACGCAGTGCAGGTCCGAACCGCAGATGCCGTTGGCGAGCGTCTTGACCAGGACTTCGCCGGGGCCGGGTTCGGGGACGGGCACCTCGGCGAGTTCGAGCGCGTTGTCCTTCAGGATGACCGCTTGCATCGTCATGGGGTTCCTCATTCGACGGGACGGCAGGACGTGGACCGCAGCGGGACGCGGGTCAGCTCGCGCTGTATCCGCCGTCGACCGGGATGGTCACGCCGTTGATCAGGCGGGCGGCGGGCGAGGCCAGGAACAGGGCGGTGCCGGCCAGTTCCTCCGGTTCGCTGAGCTGCCCGCTCGGGATGCGGCTGACGATCGCCTGCGCCGCCTCGGGCAGGGCGTCGAGCGACTGCGTCATGGCGGTGCGGATCCAGCCCGGCGCGATGCCGTTGACGCGGATGCCGTCGGCGGCCCAGGCGAGCGCGAGGGTCTTCGTCAGCTGCACGACGGCGGCCTTCGCGGCGCCGTAGGCGGGCACCAGCGGGGAGCCGAAGTAGCTGTACATGGAGCCGACGTTGAGGACGCTGCCGCCGGAGGCCGCGAGCAGCGGGCGCAGCGCGGTCGCCATCGAGAACGAACCGGTGAGGTGGATGCCGATGACCTCCTCGAAGGTCGCCAGCTCGTACTCCTCCATGGGCACGGCGCGGCCCGCGCACTGCACCAGCACGTCGAGCCGGTCGAGGCCCTCGGCGAGAGCGGTGACGGCGTCGGCGTCGCGCACGTCGAGGACGCGGTCGTCGATGCCCTTGCGGGGCTCGGCCGGAACCGGTGAGACATCCGTGGCGATCACCTGTGCGCCGGCCTCCACGAACGCCGCGGCGATCGCGCCGCCGATGCCCCCACGGCCACCGGTGATGAGAACAGTCTTGCCTGACACGTCGAAGTCGACGGGCATCCGAGGGCTCCCTTGCTCCGGATCCGGAAAAGTGAATGGCCCCCAGCTTGCGACTCATTGCCCGTCACGTCTTGACGTCGGACGACAAGAATTTGACACTTGGCGACATGAGTTCGCTGATCCGTTCCAGTTCCCTCACCGGCTTTCCCGCGCTGGTGGGCTCGCTCGGCGGGCAGGCCGAACCGCTGCTGCGGCAGGCCGGCATCCGGCCCGAGGCGATCAGCGACCCGGACGACTACATCTCGTACCGCGCGCTGGTCACGGTCCTCGACCTCGCGGCCAGGCGGCACGACTGCCCCGACCTCGGGCTGCGGCTCTCCGCGCACCAGGGCCTGGACATCCTCGGCCCGGTCGGCGTCATCGCGCGGCACGCCACGTCGGTGGGCGACGCGCTGGACGGCATCGCCCGGTTCCTCTACCAGTACAGTCCGGCGATCGAGATCGCCGTGGAGACGGCGGGGGCGGAGACCGAGTACCACTTCCGCATCCGCCCGCGCGTGCTGCGCACGCTGATCGACGTGGCACAGATCGGCGAACTGTCCCTGGGCACCAGCCTGCAGATCTTCCGCATCCTGATCGGGCCGGAGTTCACGCCGTTCTCCGCGTCCCTCCTGCACCGGCCCGCGGCGCCCACGGCCACGTACGAGGACTACTTCGGCTGCCCGGTGGCGGTCGAGCAGGACCACTGGGGGTTCCGCTTCTCCTCCGGCGTGCTGAACCGCCCGGTCGAGGGCAGCGATCCGGCGGTGCGCAGGCTCGCCCTGGAGTATCTGAGCGGCATGGTCGGCGGCGCCCTCGGCAACGGACTGCCCGCCGAGGTGCGCAGCACGGTCAAGCGCGCGCTGCCCACCCGGCGGTTCAGCCTGGAGGACGTGGCGGACAGCTTCGCCCTCCACCCCCGCACTCTGCAACGGCAGTTGGCGGCGCACGGGACGACGTTCCAGGAGATCGTCGACGACGTGCGCCACGAACTCGCCGACCGGTATCTGCGCACGACGGCGATGCCGCTCGCCCAACTCGCCGACGTGCTCGGGTACAGCGAGCAGAGCAGCTTCAGCCGCTCCTGCCGCCGCTGGTTCGGCTGCTCGCCGCAGGCACAGCGAGCGGCCGCAAAGGGACAGACAGGGCTGTGAGTTGACGGGCTGTCAGTCACTGCGGCTATGAGTTGACGGGCTGTCAGCCGCTGCGCGCCACCTCGGCCGCGTCCCGCTTGAACGCCCACTCCATCTTCGGCTCCATCACGAACCGGAACGTCCGCTGCACCGGTGGTGTGCACAGCGCGGTGATCACGGTCGCCGCGATGAGTGTCACCACGATCTCGCCCCACGGGGTGTGCACCCAGTCGACCTCGTACCAGTCCCAGAAGCGGGAGCCCTTGGCGAGGAAGCCGTGCAGGAGATAGCCGTAGAGCGTGCCCGCGCCGAGCGCCGTGAACCAGAGCCTGCGCCCCGGCACCCACGCGAAGAAGCACGCGACCAGGATCGCCGAGCAGCCGAACATGGCCAGCGTCATGGCCACACCGGTCCAGCCGGGAGCGCCCAACTCCTGGGCGCTGTCGCGGCGGTAGAACCAGGCCGCGTTCATCCGCGGCACCGCCCAGTACGCGAACAGCAGCGCCGCAGCGAAGACCGGCACCGCGAGGATCCGCGTCTCCTTGCGGCGCACCAGCTGGAAGTGCTCCGGCTTCAGGCACAGTCCGAGGACGAAGAACGGCAGGAACTGCAGGACGCGTTGCAGGTCCAGGTCGTCGCCGATGCTGGGCGAGACGGAGGCGAGCGCCGCGATGGAGAGCGCCACCGGCAGCGGCCACCGGATCACCTTCCACAGCGGAGTGGTCAGCCGCCAGACGAAGAGCGCGATCAGGAACCAGGTCAGGTACCAGGGGTCGAGCAGGCTGATCGGATAGTCCGGGTCGTCGCCCGCCGTCCGCTTGAAGAGGGTGTAGGCGACCTCGAAGACGACGTACGGCACGGCCACGCCCGTGATCAGCCGCCTGAGCCGGCCGGGGCTCGCGTCGAAGGAGCGCGAGAAGTAGCCGGAGATCACGATGAACGCCGGCATGTGGAAGGCGTAGACCGTGGTGTAGAGCGCGGCCGCCGCGCGGCTGTCGTCGCGCAGCGGCTCCCACGCGTGCCCCATCGCGACGAGCACGATCGCCAGGTACTTGGCGTTGTCGTGGAACGCGTCCCGGCCCTTGGCCGCCCTCACCTCCGTACGGGCCGGGGCGGTCGTCAGGCTCACAGGTGGCGGGTGATCGCGGGCATCAGGTCCTGGAAGGTCCGGCCCGCCGCCGGCTCCCCGATCGCTCTCAGCTTCCAGCCGGCGCCCTCGCGCTGGACCTTGGCCATGATCTGCGCGGTGTGGCCGCCGCCGCCCGCGAGGGTGTAGCGGGCGAGTTCCTGCCCGGTGGTCTCGTCGACGAGGCGGCAGTGCGCGCTGCCCACCTCGGCGAAGGTCTGGCCGGTGAACGAGTTCACGGTGAAGACGATCTGGTCCACCTCGCGCGGGACGCGCGGGAGTTCGACGGTGATGGACTCGTCGTCGGCCTGCCCGGTGCCGCCCACGAGGTTGTCGCCGCTGTGCCGCACCGAGCCGTCCTCGCTGACGAGGTGACGGAAGAAGACGACGTCGACATAGCTCTGCCCGGCGAAGAGCACGGCCGAGGCGTCGAGGTCGATCTCACGGGTGCCGGTCAGCTTGGCGAGGAAGCCCTTGCGGGGCGCGGCCTGCCAGCCGAGTCCCATCCGTACGACGGTCAGGGCGTCGCCGGAGTCCTTGCTGAGGCTGATCTGCTGGCCCTTGGCCAGGTTCACGGACATGCGGTGCCTTCTGGTCGGGCGGTCGGATGGTGTCGTACCAGGCGCCGCCCGCCCCGCTCATGGGGCGGGCGGCGCCGGAGCGGCGCGTGCCTCAGACGTTGACGCCGAAGTCCTGCGCGATGCCGGCGAGGCCCGAGGCGTAGCCCTGGCCCACGGCGCGGAACTTCCACTCCGCCCCGTGCCGGTACAGCTCGCCGAAGACCATCGCGGTCTCGGTGGAGGCGTCCTCGGAGAGGTCGTAGCGGGCGATCTCGGCGCCGCCCGCCTGGTTCACGACGCGGATGAACGCGTTGCGGACCTGGCCGAAGCTCTGGCCGCGCGGCTCGGCGTCATGGATCGACACGGGAAAGACGACCTTGTCGATCTCGGCGGGCACCCCGGCGAGATTCACCTTGATGCTCTCGTCGTCGCCCTCGCCCTCACCGGTGAGGTTGTCCCCGGTGTGCTCGACGGAGCCGTCCGGGCTGGTGAGGTTGTTGTAGAAGACGAAGTGCTTGTCCGAGAGCACCTTCCCGGACGCGTCGCACAGCAGGGCGCTCGCGTCGAGGTCGTAATCGGTGCCCGTCGTCGTGCGCACGTCCCAGCCCAGGCCGACCGTCACCGCGGTCAGGCCCGGCGCCTCCTTGCTGAGCGAGACATTGCCGCCCTTGCCCAGGGAAACTCCCACAGCTGCTACCTCCACATCATTTCCAACACTTGCGCAATACTTAAAGTGGCCCGCTTACAGTGGTGCCGCGGTCTCGTCGCTCTCCTTCATGGCCTTCGTCTCGCTCTTGAGGATGCGCAAAGACTTGCCCAGGGAGCGTGCGGTGTCCGGCAGCTTCTTGGACCCGAAGAGCACGATGATCACGACGCCCAGGACCAACAGGTGCCAGGGCTCCAGTGCGTTTCGGAACATGGCGTTCACCTCTTGTCGTGGTCGGACCGCGGCCGGGGTGGACGTGCCACCCCCACAGCCGCGCTTGCTACATTGCGCAACTGTACAACCAATGAGTGGACCGACAGCAAGGGCATGGGTATGGGGCGACGGCGTAAGCGCAGCCGACTGCGGATCACACTCGTGACGGGCCTTGCGATGCTCGTCCTGATCACCGGCGGGGCCGGGTGGCTGTACCTGAAGCTGAACGGCAACATCGACACGTTCGGCTCGGACGGCCTGTCCAGGAACCGCCCCGCCGACACGTCCAAGGGCGAGAACGTCCTGGTGATCGGCACCGACGCGCGCACCGGCGGGAACAGCGATCTCGGCGGCGGCGACAGACACGACATCGGCCGCTCGGACACCGCGTTCCTGCTGCACGTCTACGCCGACCACCGGCACGCCGTCGGCGTCTCCGTCCCCCGCGACACCCTGGTCACGATCCCGCCGTGCAAGCTGCCCGACGGTACGTGGAGCAGCACACGCACCGACGTGATGTTCAACGCGGCCTATACGACGGGCCAGACCGCCGAGGGAAATCCGGCCTGCACCCAGAACACCGTCGAGCAGCTCACGGGGCTGCGCGTGGACCACACCGTCGTCGTCGACTTCAAGGGCTTCTCGCAGCTCACCGACGTGGTCGGCGGCGTCAGGGTCTGCCTGCCGAACGACGTCTACCAGAACGACCTCAACCCGAACCGGCCCACGCAGGGCAAGCGCCTCTTCAAGAAGGGCGAGCAGACCGTCTCCGGGCAGCGGGCGCTCGACTACGTCCGCATCCGGCACGGCATCGGCGACGGCTCCGACATCGGCCGCATCCAGCGCCAGCAGTCCTTCGTCTCCAGCCTCATCAAGAAGATCAAGTCCGACGGCTTCACCCCGACCAGGCTGCTGCCGCTCGCCGACGCCGCCACGAAGTCGATGACCGTCGACCCCGGGCTCGGATCCGCGGACAAGCTGCTCGCGTTCGCGATGTCCCTGAAGAACGTCGACCTGCACAACACCAAGTTCGTCACCGTCCCCTGGAAGTACGAGGGTGATCGCGTCGCCGTCGTGCACCCGGACGCCGACGCGCTGTGGGCGGCGCTCAAGGAGGACCGCACGCTCGACGGCAAGGACGCGAGCGGGAAGAAGGGCGGCGCCAAGGCCGGCGCCTCCCCCAGCGCGAGCGCCACCGATGAGGTCTCCGGCAAGGGCGCCTCCGGGGAGGTCTCCGGCGAGGGCGTCTCCGTCAGCGTCTACAACGGCACCGCCACCCCCGGCCTCGCCGCCGACGCCGCCGCGGCGCTCACCGGCCGCGGCTTCACCGTGCCGGCGACGGGCAACGCCGCGGACCGGGCCCGGTCCACCACGACCATCACCTACGGCCCCGGCGAGAAGGCCCACGCCTCCGCCGTCGCCCGGCTCTTCCCCGACGCCGAACTGACCGCGGGCACGGCGCCGGGCATCGGTGTGGTGCTCGGCGCGGACTACCGGCCGGGCAGCGCGGCCTCGCCGACGCCGACCCCGACGACGGTGCCGTCCGGCGTGGCCGACACCGCGCGCTCGGCCGACCAGGACATCTGCTCCCACCTGTCGTACGGGTGACGGGCCTGGCTGTGGCCTACGGGTGACGGGTCCGGCCGCCCGGGGCCCGCCTTTACGGGAGGTCCGCCCAGCTCCCCCGCCGCCGCAGCAGGACCAGCGCGAGCGCGTACGCCACGAGGACCGCAGCGAGCAGCGGATAGTAGAGCGGCGGCAGGCCCGAGACGCCGAGCCAGGGGCCGAGCGGGGTCAGCGGCAGCAGGATGCCGACGGCCGCGAGCCCCGTCGCCGCCCAGCGCACGGGGCCCGGCGCCCGGCCCTCTGCGGTGCGGCGGCCGGTGCGCAGCAACAGCATCACGAGGGCCTGGGTCAGCAGGTTCTCGGTGAACCACCCGGCGTGGAAGCCCTGTTGATCGCCGAGGTCGAGGGAGCCGGGCAGGCACAGGGCGAGCGCGCCGAAGGTCGCGAGGTCGGCGAGCGCGCCAAGCGCCCCGAATCCGGTGATGAAGCGCAGGAAGGGCCGGGGCCGCAGCACGGTGGGGCGGCGCAGCGCGGCCGTCCGGGGCCGGTCGAAGGCGAGCGCGAGCTGGGCCGCGTCGAAGCACAGGTTCTGGACGAGGACCTGCGGCGGAAGCATCGGCAGGAACGGCAGCAGCAGGCCCGCCGCGAGCATCGCGATCACGTTGCCCAGGTTGGAGGAGAGCGTGATCCGCAGGTACGAGGCGATGTTGGCGCTGGAGTGCCGGCCCGCCACGACGGCGTGTTCGAGCGCGGTGAGGTCCTTGTCGGCGAGCACCACGTGCGCGCTCTCGCGGGCCACGTCGACGCCTCCGGCGGGGCAGACGCCGACGTCGGCGGCGCGCAGGGCGGGCAGGTCGTTGACGCCGTCGCCGAGGAATCCGGCGGTGTGGCCGCGGCCGCGCAGGGCGGCGATGACGCGGGCCTTGTGGTCGGGGGTGCAGCGGGCGAACACGGTGGTGCGGGCGGCGAGCTCCCCGAGCCGGTCGTCGTCGAGGTGCTCGATGTCGGCTCCGACGACGACCTCGCCGGGCTCGATGCCCACGTCGCGGCAGACGCGCGTGGCGGTGGCCGGGTGGTCGCCGGTGAGCACCTTGACGGTGACGCCGCGCTCGCCGAGGGCGCGTACGGCGTCGTGCGCGGTGTCGGCCGGGGCGTCGTGGAAGGCGACGAAGCCTTGGAAGGTCAGTCCGCGTTCGTCGGCCGGGGTGTAGCCGCGGGTGCGGGCGGTGCGGTGTGCGGTGGCCACGGCCAGCAGGCGCACGCCGTCGGCCGCGAGTTCCCCGGCCCGCTTCCGCAGTACGGCCCGCTCGTCCTCCTCTACGGCGCAGCGCTCCAGGACCTCCGCCACTGCGCCCTTCACGGCGAGGACGTGCACGCCAAGGGTGCCGGGTTCCTTGACGACGGCCGTCGCCAGGCGACGTACGGGGTCGAAGGGCAGCGCGTCGACCCCGTCGTACGCGTCCCAGTCCTCGGGCCCGGTGGCCGCGAGCAGCGCCTCGTCGAGCGGGTCGGGGTCGGTGAGTTCGGCGGTCTGCAGGGTCCACCAGGCGGAGGCGCCCGCCCAGTGCAGGGCCTCGGGGTCGGTGCGCTCGAGGTCGACGGCGGGCTGGTCGCGGGTGAGGGTGCCGGTCTTGTCGACGCACAGCACGTCGACGGCGCCGAGGTCGTGCAGGGCCGGGAGGCGGCGCACGATGACGCCGTGCGAGCGGGCGAGGAGGGAGGCGCCGCGGGCCAGGCAGATGGTGACGATGACCGGCAGCATCTCGGGGGTGAGGCCGACCGCGACGGCCACCGCGAACGGCAGGGTCTCCAGGCCCCGGCCGCGTACCGCCGCGTTCGCCATCAGGACCAGCGGCGGGGTCAGCAGCATGAAGCGGATCAGGACCCAGGAGATGCCGTGCACGCTGCGGTCGAAGGCGCTCGCGGGCCGGTCGCGCCGCGCATTGTGCACGGCGGCGAACCGGGTGTCGGCGCCGGTGGCGACGACGACCGCGGTGCCGCTGCCGGAGGCGACGCTGCTGCCCTGGAAGACCAGGTGCCCCTCGCCGTCCCCGTCCGGCAGGTCGGCCGGCTCCTTCGGCACGGGCGCGGACTCGCCGGTCAGGGCGGCCTGGTGCACGGTGAGGCCGCGGGCCTTCAACAGGCGTACGTCGGCGGGCACCAGGGCGCCGGGCGCGAGGCGCACCACGTCGCCGGGCACGAGGTCGTCGACCGGTGTCTCGCGCACCCGCGGCTCGTCGCCGGGGCCCTCCCTGCGCTGCACGCTCGCGGTGCCCGCGACCAGTTCGCGCAGTCCGGCGCCGGCCCGGTCGGCGCGGTACTCGCCGTGGGTGCGCAGCACGCTGCTGACGATCACCAGGGCGAGGATGACGCAGGCTGTGCCCCAGGAGGCGACGAGCGCGGAGACGAGCCCGAGGCAGAACAGCACGGTGGTGAAGGGGTCGCGCAGGCTGCGCCACAGCCGCAGCGGCCAGGAGGGCTGCCGGGCGGTGGGCAGGGTGTTGCCGCCGTACCGGGCCAGGCGCTGTTCGGCCTCGTCCGTGGTCAGCCCGCGCGGGCTGGTGTCCAGGGCGCGCAGCGTCTGGAGCGCGGTCGGTCCTTCGGGGGCGGTACGCGGCTGCGGGAGCGATCCGAGGGCGTCGGTCCGCTCGGCCGGTTCGGGAACGGCCACGGGCCGGCCTTCAGGCCCCCGCGCCACGCAGGCGGCGCACCGGCGCCTTCGCCTGCTCGGCGCGCTCGGCGAGCTGGCCGATCATGAGGTGGACCACGCTCACGACCTCGGGATCGTCGACGTAGTACACCTGCCGCCGGCCCTCGCGCCGGGACCGTACGAGGCCCGCGAGCTTCAGCTTGGTCAGGTGCTGGCTGACGGCGGGCAGCGCGCCGCCCACCCGCTCGGCGAGCCCGCTCACGTCGCTCTCGCCCTGCGCGAGCGCCCACACCATGTGCAGCCGCACCGGCGACGCGAGCAGCGCGAACGCCTCGGCCGCTTCGGCGAGCACGTCGGCGGACGGATCCTCGAACCGACTTGCCCTTGCCGTCACTGGCCCACTCCTGTCCCGCGCTCCTGTGTATGCGTACGGGGCAAGTCTAGGCGTGCGTGCACCGTCGCCGGTTCGCGGTGGCCCTGCTCAGGCCCCGCCCTCCCACGTCTCCGGTCGCCAGAGCCCTGCGCGGTTCAGGGACTGCGGGCAGTGGAGGTAGATCTCGTCGATGTGCAGGAGGAGGGCCAGGCTCGGGGGCTCGCCCTTCAGCGCCATGTCCGTGAAGAAGGGGGCGTCGGTGAGGATGCGGGCCCTGCCGTTGATGCGCAGGACGTCCTTGGCGCCGGGTATCAGGAAGAGCAGGCCCGCGTGCGGGTTCTGGAGGATGTTGTGGAAGCTGTCGCCCCTGCGGTTGCCGGGGCGGTCCGGCAGGGCGATCGTGCGGTCGTCGACGACGTGCGCGAAGCCGGGGCCGTCGCCGCGCGGTGACGTGTCGCAGTTGCCGTCCGCGTCGGACGTGGAGACCAGACAGAACGGCGAGCGGGCCAGCAACCCCCGGTCCTTCTCGGTGAGTTTCCCGTGCACCTTCTCGATCACGACGGGCCACGGCTCGCCGAGGATCTCGCGCAGCTGCTCCGGGGAGCGCAACTCCTCGTAGGTGTCCGTGACATGCGGGACGTGCGACAAGCCGACTCCTGGGTCCGGGGTGGTTGATTCCCGCACCTTATACGACGTTAAGTTAGGGTCACCTAACAAGCCTCACGTCACAGCCCCCGGTCACACCCTGCTCCCCGCCGCCGTGTCCGACGACAGCCGCTGCGCCACGTACACGGGGATCACCGACAGCAGCACGAGGACGACGGCCACCACGTTGACCACGGGGGCCTGCTGGGGCCTGGACATGTTGGAGAAGATCCAGATGGGGAGGGTCTGGACGCCCGCGCCCGCCGTGAACGTCGTCACCACGATCTCGTCGAAGGACAGCGCGAACGCGAGCAGTCCGCCCGCCGCGAGCGCGGAGCGCATCAGCGGGAACGTGATGTCGCGGAACGTACGGAAGGTGCCCGCGCCGAGGTCCATCGCCGCCTCCTCGTACGAGCCGGCCAGGCGGCGCAGTCGGGCCGCCACGTTGTTGAAGACGACCACGACGCAGAACGTGGCGTGGCCGACGATCACCGTGAACAGGCCGAGGCCGATGCCGATCGGTTCGAGGACCGTGCGGAAGGCCGTGTTGAGGGCGACACCGGTGACGATGCCGGGCAGCGCGATCGGCAGGACCACCGCGAAGGAGATCGCCTCGCGGCCGAAGAAGCGGTAGCGGGCCACCGCGAACGCGACGAGCGTGCCGAGGACGAGGGCGATCGCGGTCGCGCCGATGCCCGCCTTCAGCGAGGTCCACAGCGCGTCCCGCGCGCCCGCGCTGTGCCAGGCGTCGCGCCACCAGTCGAAGGTGAGGCCGGGCGGGGGCCAGCCCGAACTCCGGTCGGGGTTGAGCGAGTTGATGACGACCAGGAGCAGCGGGACGTAGATCACGGCGAAGCCGAGGACGGCGCCGACGCGGAGCGCGATGCGTGCGGGGCGGGAGAGATGCATGCCTGGCCCCCTTCAGAGGCTGCTGAGCGCGCCCGTGCGGCGCACCGCCAGCAGGTACAGGACGATGACCACGACCGGCACGGTGCCGAGCGCCGCCGCCAGCGGCAGGTCGAGCGTGATGTTCGCGTAGACGAGGTTGCCGATCAACTGCGTCTTCCCGCCCACGATTTGGACCGCGATGTAGTCGCCGAGGCTGAGCGAGAACGTGAAGACGGAGCCCGCCGCGACCGACGGCAGGACGAGCGGGAACAGCACCGTACGGAAGGTGCGCCAGGCGCGGGCGCCTAGGTCGGCGGAGGCGTCGAGCACGCTGTCGGGGACGCGTTCGAGTCCTGCGTGGATCGGCAGGATCATGTACGGCAGCCAGAGGTAGGTCAGGACGAGGACCGTCGCGACAAGCCCGTAGCCGGGGGCATTGAGGCCGAACGGCTTCAACAGCCAGTCCAGCAGGCCGCCTTGGGCCAGCATGACGCGCCACGCGTACGCCTTGACCAGATAGCTCGCCCACAGCGGCGTGAGGATCGCGACCACCAGCAGCGGGCGCCATCGGGGCTTCGCGACGCGCGCCGTGTAGAAGGCGATGGGGAACGCGATCACGATGCACAACGCCGTCACGCCGAGCGCGACACCCACGCTGCGCAGGGCCACTTGGCGGTACACGGCGGTCGTGAACAGCGCCTTGAAGTTGTCCAGCGTCCACGTCCGCACGATGTCCGACGTGAACGGGTCCGTGGTCCACAGGGCGGAGAGGAACAGGACCGCGAGCGAGCCGAGGTAGGCCACGACCAGCCAGGTGAGGGGCGCGGCGAGCAGCAGGGACAGGCGGAGCCGGGGGCTGCGGTGCAGCGCCCCGGCGGCCCGCTTCGTGGTCAGTGGCACGTCACCCCTTGATCTCCGTCCACGCCTGCACCCACTTCGCGTACGGCACGCACTTGGTGTCGGTGCGGCCGTCGAGGCACTGCGGGATGGGCGTGGTCCAGAAATGGACCTTCTTCCAGTACGCGGCGTCGTCGGCGTGATAGGTCGCGCAGTGCTTCGGGTCGCTGGTCTCCTCGCAGGCCTTCGCGTTGGCGGGGGCCTCGCCGAAGTACTCGGCGACCTGGGCGTTCACCTTCGGCGAGACGATCCAGTCGAGCCATTTGTAGGCGCAGTTGGGGTGTTCGGCCTTGGCGGACACCATCCAGGTGTCGGACCAGCCGGTGGAGCCCTCCTTCGGGAGGACGGCCTTCACGGGGGCCTTCTCGCCCTGCGCGGTGTTCAGGATGACCTGCCAGCTGGTGCCGACGACGGAGTCGCCGCTCTTGAACGCGGAGACCTCCTTGAGGTAGTCGCTCCAGTACTCGCCGATGTTCGCGTTCTGCTTCTTCAGCAGGGCCACCGCCGCGTCGAACTGCTTCTGGTCGAGCGCATACGGGTCCTTGATGCCGAGGTCCGGCCGGGTCTTCATCAGGTACAGGGCGGCGTCGGCGATGTAGATCGGCGAGTCGTACGCGGTGACGCGGCCCTTGTGCTGCCCGGCGTCGTCGAAGACGGCCTTCCAGGAGTCCGGCGCGGGCTTCACCTTGTCCGTGCGGTACATGAGGAGGTTGGCGCCGCGGCCGTGCGGGATGCCGTACGCGACCTTCTTCACCGAGTTCCAGGGCTGCATCTTCAACCCCGGGAACACATCCCGGTAGTTGGGCACGAGCTCGGTGTTGACCGGGGCCGCGTCACCGGACGCGATCAGGCGCAGCGAGGCGTCGCCGGACGCGGAGACGGCGTCGTACTGGCCCGTCTTCATCAGGTTGACCATCTCGTCGGAGGTCCCGGCGACCTTCGTGGAGACCTGACAGCCCGTCTGCTTCTCGAAGGGGTGCACCCAGTCGACCTCGGGGTCGTTGGAGCCGTCCTCGGCGTAGCCGGCCCAGGCGATCAGGTTGACCTTGCCCTCGGTCTTGCCGAGGGACTTCGGGGCGGACATCTTCGGCGGGGTGAAGCCCTGCCCGCCGGGCGCGCTCTTGCCACCGCCGCCGTCGTCGGAGGAGCCACAGGCGGTGGCGAGCAACAGCCCGCCGAGCGCGGTGGCGGCCATCAGGGTCCGGGTTGCGCGCACGTGAACACTCCCAGGTCGTCGGGGTGACTCAACTTGGCTGGTGCAGAGGGACGTTGTGCCGCCGGTGCCAGCGCAGCAGGACGCGGGCGCCGGGCGTCGCGGGAGCGTCCGCCGTGTCGGCCGCGTCGGCTGCGGTTCCGGTGTTCTGGCGTACGACGACGAAGCGCACGCCCGCGTCGGTGTCGACGACGACGCGGGTGCTGTCCCCCAGGTACACGGCGTCGGTCACGGTGCCACGCACCTCGCTGTGGTCGGCGCGATCGTGCTCGGCCCCGGCGTCGAGGACCCGGATCTTCTCGGGTCTGACGCCGAACGTCCCGGGTTTCCCCACGAGCAGTTCGGCGGCGGATCCGGTGAGCGTGTTGGAGGTGCCGACGAAGGACGCGACGAAGGCGGAGGCCGGGCCCTCGTACAACTCCCTTGGTGTGCCGACCTGTTCGACGCGTCCCGCGTTCATGACGGCGACGCGGTCGCTGAGGGCGAGGGCCTCGGCCTGGTCGTGGGTGACGAGGACGAAGGTGATGCCGACCTCGCGCTGGAGCTCCTTCAGCTCGATCTGCATCTGTTCGCGCAGCTTGAGATCGAGCGCGCCGAGGGGTTCGTCGAGCAGCAGGACGCGGGGGCGCACCACCAACGCCCGTGCCAGGGCGACGCGTTGACGCTGGCCGCCGGAGAGCTGTCCCGGTCTGCGCCCGCCGAAGTCCTCGAGCCGCACGGACGCGAGGGCGGCGCGGACCCGCTCGGCCTGCTCCCGGCGCGGGACGCCGCGCACCTTCAGGCCGTAGGCGACGTTCTGCTCGACGTTCATGTGCGGGAACAGGGCGTAGTCCTGGAAGACGGTGGTGACGTCGCGCTCGAAGGGGGCGCGCCGGGTCACATCCTCGCCCGCGAGGTGGATCGAGCCGCCGGAGGGGGCCTCGAAACCGGCCACGAGCCGCAGCACGGTCGTCTTGCCGGACCCGGAGGGCCCGAGCAGCGAGAAGAACTCGCCCTCGGCGACGTCGAGTTCGATGCCGTCGACGGCCCGCACCTCGCCGAACGACTTGCGCAGCTCCCGCAGCCCGATCGCTGCGCCCTCCTTGGCGGTGGCCATAGTCGTAGATCATGCACACTTCAATGACAGCCACAAGGGTTCGGGCGCATGCCACCCGGCTCGGCGAGCACTCCCCCACCCCAGAGGGTGCCGATGGTCACACCAGCACCACGGTTGAACCCGGTGACAGAGGTCACTCGAATTTCGTCCGGCTTCAGGCGCACGGATTCCCTCATTCCGCCGTCTATTCATATGAGGCCGTGCAGTGGTCCCACCGTCCAGCCGTCACAAGGGAGCAGGCGTTGTCCGTCATCGAGCAAGCCGTCGAGGCCCGTCTCGTCGCCGCCGCGCCGCGCATGGCGCACATTCCGGCGACTCTGCGTTACGACGTGCGCGACCCGTTCGCCGTGCGCATGTCCTTCCCGGCCCCGGCCACACTCGAAGGCGTCGCCGTGAGCTGGACCTTCGCCCGTGAGCTGCTCGCCAGTGGGGTGAGCAGCCCGGCGGGCGCGGGCGACGTGCGGGTGAAGCCGTACGGGTACGACCGCACGGTCCTGGAGTTCCACGCGACGGAGGGGACGGCGATCGTGCACATCCGCACCGGAGAGCTGCGCCGCTTCCTGGCGGAGACGACGGAGCTGGTGCCGGTCGGCGAGGAGGCGTCGCACGTGGACGTGGACGCCGACCTGGAGGAGCTGCTGCGGGACGCCTGCTGAATCAAATCCTTTGACGTCCCCTGGAGGGGCTCCTATCGTGGTTGACGGTTCTGTTGCCGTCGATAGGAGAAGGACGTTGCTCCACTGAGGTCCTGAGACACCGCGCAAGTGACGCAGTCGCGTCATGTCGTCGTGCGTGTGCGACCTCGGTATCCCGAGCCGTCCTCCCCGCCGGAACAGGCCTTTTTTGTGGCCCTCGCCCCCGCGGTGTCTCGAACGCGTTGCATCCCACCGTTCACACCGAGCAACCGCGAGGCCACCTCATGTCACATCCCCACAGCTTTTCGGGCGCCGCTCCCGCCTCCGTCGCCTGCACCGCCCTCGACTTCGCCTGGCCCGACGGCACCGGCGTCTTCGACGACCTCCAGGTCGCCTTCGGCCCCGGCCGCACCGGACTCATCGGACTCAACGGGTCGGGGAAATCAACCCTGTTGAAGCTGATCGCCGGTGAGCTGACCCCGGTCGAAGGCACCGTGCGGGTGTCCGGCGAGGTCGGTTACCTGCCGCAGAACGTCGCCCTCGACACGGCGCTCCGCGTCGACCAGGCGCTCGGCATCGCCGGCACCCGCGCCGCCCTGCACGCCATCGAGGCCGGCGACGTACGGGAGGAGCACTTCACCGCGGTCGGCGACGACTGGGACGTCGAGGAGCGGGCACAGGCCATGCTCGGCGAGCTCGGTCTCGGCCACATCGACCTGGACCGCACGATCGGCGAGGTCTCCGGCGGCGAGTCCGTGCTGCTGCGGCTCGCCGCGCTGCTCCTGCGCCGCCCGGACGTGCTGCTGCTCGACGAGCCCACCAACAACCTCGACCTGCGCGCCAGGCAGCGTCTTTACGCCACCGTGGAGGCCTGGTCCGGGGTCATGATCGTGGTCAGCCACGACCGTGAACTCCTCGACCGCGTCGACCAGATCGCCGATCTGCGCGACGGCGAGGTCGCCTGGTACGGCGGGAACTTCTCCGCGTACGAGGAGGTGCTCGCGGCCGAGCAGGAGGCGGCGGAGCGGATGGTGCGGGTCGCCGAGTCGGACCTGAAGAAGCAGAAGCACGAACTGACCGAGGCCCACGTCAAGCTGGCACGGCGCAAGCGGTACGGCCAGAAGATGTACGACATCAAGCGCGAACCGAGGGCGGTGATGAAGCTGCGCAAACGGTCGGCCCAGGTCTCCGCGGGCAAGCACCGCATCCTGCACGAGGAGAAGCTCGCCGAGGCGAAGGAGCGGCTCGACGAGGCCGTGGAGGCGGTGCGCGACGACGACGAGATCCGCGTCGACCTGCCGTACACGGCCGTACCACCGGGCCGCTCCGTACTCACCCTGCGCGAGCTCCAACTCCCTTACGGGGCACGGGTGGACGGCGAGTGGGAGCTGCGCGGTCCCGAACGCATCGCGCTCGTCGGGCGCAACGGCGCGGGCAAGACGACACTCCTGCGCACCATCGCGGGCGAGCTCGAACCGGTCGCGGGCGAGACCCTCGCGCACGTGCCGCTGCGGTTCCTGCCGCAGCGACTCGATGTGCTCGACGAGGAGCTGAGCGTCGCCGGGAACGTGGCCCGGTTCGCGCCGGACGCCACCAACAACCGGGTCCGGGCGCGGCTCGCCCGCTTCCTGTTCAAAGGGGCCAAGGCCGACCAGCCGGCGGCGACCCTGTCGGGCGGCGAACGCTTCCGTGCGGCGCTCGCCGCGCTGATGCTCGCCGAGCCCGCGCCGCAGCTGCTGATGCTGGACGAGCCGACGAACAACCTGGACATCGGATCCGTGCGCCAGCTGACGTCGGCCCTGGAGTCGTACGAGGGAGCGCTCATCGTGGCCAGCCACGATCTGCCGTTCCTGGAGTCGATCGGTGTGACGCGGTGGCTGCTGATGGACGGGACGCTGCGGGACACGACGCTGGAGGAGGTGCGGGCCTCGTAACGCAGAAACGGTGGGATACCCGACAAAAGGTGTCGGGTATCCCACCTAGCGTCGTCGGCATGAACTACCTGCACATCGTCGGCGCCCGCGAGAACAACCTCCAGGACGTCACCCTGCGCATCCCCAAGGAGCGGCTCACCGTCTTCACCGGGGTGTCGGGCTCGGGCAAGTCGTCCGTCGTCTTCGACACCATCGCCGTGGAGTCGCAGCGGCAGCTGAACGAGACGTACACCTGGTTCGTCCGCAACCGGCTGCCCAAGTACGAGAAGCCGCACGCGGACGCGCTCGAGGAGCTGACGCCCGCGATCGTCGTCGACCAGAAGGCGATCGGCGGGCACTCCCGGTCCACGGTCGGCACGATGACCGACGTGTACTCGGTGATCCGCGTGCTGTTCTCGCGGCACGGGACGCCGAGCGCGGGCGGCGCGACCGCGTACTCGTTCAACGACCCGAGCGGGATGTGCCCGGAGTGCGACGGGCTCGGCCGCACCGTGCGCCCCGACTACGAGCGCATCCTCGACCCGTCGAAGTCCCTCGCGGGCGGCGCCGTGCTGTTCCCGCCGTTCGCCGTCGGCACCTGGCAGGGGCAGACGTACACGAACACCACCGACCTCGACACCAGCAGGCCCGTACGCGAATTCACCGCCGCCGAGCGGGAGTTCCTGATGCGCGGGCACGGGCGGACCGTGAACGTCGCCAATACCGGCGGCCGCCGCGACATCGACTTCGAGGGGCTCGCCGACCGCTTCGAGCGGCTGTACCTCAACCGGGACCTGTCGACGCTGAGCCGGCGCACGCGCGACCTGGTCGGCCGGTTTCTGACCGAGGGCACCTGCCCGGTCTGCGACGGGGCGCGCCTGAACGCCGCCGCGCTCGCCACCCGCGTCGAGGGCCTCGGCATCGCCGAGTGCACGCGCATGGAGGTCGGCGAGCTGATCCCGGTGCTGCGCCGTATCAAGGGCGCGGTGGCCGGGCCGATCGCCGGGGCGGCCGTCACCGCGCTGGAGCGCATCGAGGCGATCGGCCTCGGCTATCTCAGCCTGGACCGGGAGACGTCGACGCTGTCCGGCGGCGAGGGCCAGCGCCTGAAGACCGTGCGGCACCTGGGCTCCAGCCTGACCGGGATGACGTACATCTTCGACGAGCCGAGCGTGGGCCTGCACCCGCGCGACGTGGGACGGCTCAACGATCTGCTGCTGCGACTGCGCGACAAGGGGAACACCGTGCTCGTCGTCGAGCACGACCCCGATGTCATCGCCGTCGCCGATCACGTCGTCGACATGGGCCCGGCGGGCGGCGCCGACGGCGGGCGCGTGGTGTTCGAGGGCACGCCGGGCGCGCTGCGGCGCGCGGACACGCTCACCGGCCGGTGTCTGCGCCGCACGGGCGGGGTGAAGGAGGACCCGCGCGCGGCGACCGGCCACGTACGGGTCGAGGGCGCCCGGGTCCACAACCTCAAGGACGTCACCGTGCGGGTGCCGACCGGCGTGCTCACCGCCGTCACCGGGGTCGCCGGGTCCGGAAAGAGCTCCCTCGTGTCGGGGGCGTTCTGCGCCGCGCACCCGGAGGCCGTGGTCGTCGACCAGTCGTCGATCGGGATCTCCGGGCGCTCCACCCCGGCGACGTATCTCGGGATCATGGACACCGTACGGAAGGTGTTCGCGCGCGAGACGGGTACGGAGCCGGGCCTGTTCAGCTTCAACTCCGGCGGCGCCTGCGAGCACTGCGAGGGGCGCGGCGTGATCCACAGCGATCTGGCGTTCATGGACCCGGTGACCACCGTGTGCGAGGCGTGCGGCGGGCGGCGCTTCAAGGACGAGGTGCTCGGCCTCACCGTGCGCGGCCGCAGTGTCGCGGACGTACTCGACATGACGGCCGCGCAGGCCCTCGACTACTTCGCCGACCTCGACGAGAAGGGCGTACGCCGCCGCCTGCAAGCCCTGCACGACGTCGGCCTCACCTATCTCACGCTCGGCCAGCCGCTGAGCACCCTCTCCGGCGGCGAGCGCCAGCGCATCAAGCTGGCGACGCAACTGCACCGCACCGCGGCGACGTACGTCCTGGACGAGCCGACCACCGGGCTGCACATGGCGGACGTCGACGGGCTCGTGGCGCTGCTCGACCGGCTCGTCGACACGGGCAACACCGTGGTCGTCGTCGAGCACAACCTCGATGTGATCCGGCGGGCGGACTGGATCATCGATCTGGGCCCGGAAGGCGGCCGGCACGGCGGGGAGCTGCTTTTCGAGGGCACACCCGCCCAACTGCTCGACGCGGAGGGCTCGTTCACGGCGGAGCACCTGCGGCGGGCCGTCGCGGGCGCGGACAGGCCCGGTGAGGGGGAAGTGACGGCCGCGTGACAGGGGATTCCGCGACACGTGTCGCCCTGTGCATGATGTGGGCACCGTCACCCTCGCCCGTCGCCATGGAGTCCGCCGTGCCCAGCAAGAAGGCCCTCGTCCGCCGCCCGGGACCGCGCATCGCGGACGGGCTCGTCACCCACATCGAGCGGACCCCTGTCGACGCCGCGAAGGCGCAGGAACAGTGGAAGGGGTACGTGGCCGCGCTTGAGGCGCACGGCTGGGAGACGTTCCTCGTGGAGCCGGTCGACCTGTGCCCGGACGCGGTGTTCGTGGAGGACGCGGTGGTGGTCTTCCGGAACGTGGCACTGATCACCCGCTCCGGCGCCGAGTCGCGGCGCCCGGAGACACCGGGGGTCGAGGAGGCCGTGGCGCGCCTCGGCTGCTCCGTGAACTGGGTGTGGGAGCCGGGCACCCTGGACGGCGGCGACGTACTGAAGGTCGGTGACACGATCTACGTAGGGCGCGGCGGGCGCACCAACGCAGCGGGTGTCCAGCAGTTGCGCGCCGTCTTCGAGCCGCTCGGCGCGCGCGTGGTCGCCGTTCCCCTCTCCAAGGTGCTGCACCTGAAGACCGCGGTGACCGCGCTGCCCGACGGCACCGTCATCGGCCATCCGCCGCTGGTCGAGCACGCCTCGCTGTTCCCGCGCTTCCTGCCGGTGCCCGAGGAGTCCGGGGCGCATGTGGTGCTGCTCGGCGAGGACCGGCTGCTCATGGCGGAGAGCGCGCCGAAGTCGGCGGAGCGGCTCGCCGACCTCGGATACGAGCCGGTTCTGGTGGACATTTCCGAGTTCGAAAAGCTGGAAGGCTGTGTGACCTGCCTCTCAGTTCGCCTTCGAGAGCTCCACACGTAACCACTGTCTTTATGGGCCACTTAACCTACGGCAACGTAACCTACGACACCGTAGGTATCTCCGCTCGTATTACCTCCGTCCCCCAGGAGCCTCCGTGACCGTCATCTCCCCCCGCCTCGGCTCGTCGACCACATGGACCGACGCCCGCCTGCTCCACGCGCTGGAAGAAGTCGTCGAGCAGGAGCTCAACCGGCACCTCAAGGTCGCCAAGGACTGGATGCCGCACGACTACGTGCCGTGGTCCGACGCCCGCAACTTCCCCGAGTTCTTCGAGGACGGCGAGGCCTGGTCCAAGGACCAGTCCAAGGTCACCGAGGTCGGCCGCGTCGCCCTCATCGTCAATCTGCTCACCGAGGACAACCTCCCCAGCTACCACCACGAGATCGCCTCGCTGTTCGGCCGCGACGGCGCGTGGGGCACGTGGGTGCACCGCTGGACGGCCGAGGAGGGCCGGCACGGCATCGTGATGCGCGACTACCTGCTCGCCTCGCGCGCCGTTGACCCGGACCAGCTGGAATCCTTCCGGATGTCGCACATGAGCGAGGGCTACCAGTCGGACAACAGCCACTCGATGCTGCACTCGGTCGCGTACGTCTCCTTCCAGGAGCTGGCCACCCGCGTCTCGCACCGCAACACCGGCCACCAGTCCGGCGACCCGGTCTGCGACCGCATGCTCGCCCGCATCGCCACGGACGAGAACCTGCACATGGTCTTCTACCGGAACCTGCTCAAGGCCGCGTTCGAGATCGCGCCCGACCTCACCATGCAGGCCGTGCGCGACGTCGTCGTGAACTTCCGGATGCCGGGCCACGGCATCCCCGGCTTCGAGCGCGCGGCGGCGCAGATGGCCATCGGCGAGGTCTACAACATGCGCATCCACCACGACGACGTGATCCAGCCCGTGCTGCGCTTCCTGAAGGTCATGGAGATCGACGGTCTCGGCCCCGAGGGCATCAAGGCGCAGGAGGAGCTGGGCCTGTTCATGAACGGTCTGGACACCGAGGCCTCGAAGTTCGACGAGAAGCTGGCGGCCCGCAAGGCACGGATGGCGGCGCGGGCGGCCGGCGCCTGACCGCTCCCCGCCCGGGTGCCCCGGTCCGGGGCGCCCGCATCGCGCCCGGTAGCGTCAGCCGCGCCTGAGCCGCTGTCGCTCCTTCTCCGAGAGTCCGCCCCACACCCCGAACCGCTCGTCGTGGGTGAGGGCGTACTCGAGGCAGCTCTGCCGGATCGGGCACAGGCCGCAGATCGTCTTGGCCTCGCGGACGGAGCTGCCCGGTTCGGGGAAGAAGAATTCGGCACCGGTCTGGGCGCACAGCGCCTGGTCCTGCCAGGTGGGGCCGGCAGGCGTAAGGGTCGTGTTCGCGTACATGGCGGCCAGTCTGCCGCCCGCCGAAAAACGTTTGATCAACGCTCGTTCAACGGGCGGCAATCGGGCACCGTGGGCGCTTCGGATGCCCGGACGGTCACTTCTGCTCGGGGTCCCCCTTGAGCACCGCGAACGTCGCGCCGAACGGATCCGTCAGCTTCGCGATCCGCCCGACGCCGGCGATACTGACCGGCTCGGAGCGCACCGTGCCACCCAGCTCCTGCGTCCGGTCCGCCGTCGCGTCCACGTCCGGGACGTGGATGTACGTCGCCCAGTGCGGGCCCGCCGCGGCCTCCGAGGGGTCGCTGTCCAGCTTGGCGAGGCCGCCGAACATCGCGTTCTCGTCCGTGCCCTGCGGGTTGATCGTCGTGTAGCTCCCGCCGGGGAACTCGACGTCGAACGCGCCCCAGTTGAAGACCGAGCCGTAGAACTGCTTCGCGGCGGCCACATCGGGGGCGTACAACTCCACCCAGTTCAGCCCACCGTCGTCCCTGGTGTACTCGAGACCCTTGTTCTTCCCCGGCTGCCAGATACCGAAGGGGGCGCCCGCCGGGTCGTTGAAGACGGCCATGCGGCCCAGGTCGAAGACGTCCATCGGCTGGAGCAGGGCGCTGCCGCCGGCCTGCTCGACCGCCTTCGCCGTGGCGTCCGCGTCCGAACTCTGGAAGTACACGGTCCAGCCGGGCTCGCCCTGCTCCGCGGTGACGGTCATGGCGCCACTCACCGTCCTGCCTTCGAGCTGGAACATTCCGTATCCGCCGGCCTCGGGGCCTGCCGACAGGAAGGTCCAGCCGAAGAGGCCGCCGTAAAAGGAGATCGCGCCGTCCATGTCGGGGGTACTGAGGTCCAGCCAGTTCGGCGCGCCGTCCACGAACTCGGTAGTGATCATGGGTCTTGCCCTCCTCGTCGAGGGTTTCTTTTCCGGACTGCCGAGTCTTCCACCGGGCACTGACAACCGCCCTCGCACCACGCTGACCTGGGCTGGTTCAGACCAGAGGAACCGAACGCTCCGCCTTCAACGGTTGAACACAAACAAATCATGGGAGCGCTCCCTGCGCGAACTCTTGACGCCTCCGTCCCCTCTCGCCACAGTAGGGCTCCCCCACACACCCCCCACATTCGAGGAGTGTCCATCGTGATCTCGCGCAGAATATTTCTCGCCAGCGCCGGAGCGGGTCTCGCCACGACGGCCGCAGCACTCACCCTTCCCTCCTGGACCGCGGGCGCCGCACCCGCCACTTGTGAACTGGCCCTGGAGAACAAGTCGTTGAGCGGAACGGTGCACGCGTACGTCACCGGCCACGAGAACGGCACCGGCAACTGGGTGCTGCTGCGCGCCGACGGCAGCGTCTACCACCCCGAGTCGCCGAGCGCCCCGCAGACCCCGCTGCCCGTCGACTGCGCCATCCCGCTCGGCGCCGCCGGGTCCGCCCCGAAGGTCGTGACGCTGCCTCAGATGTACGGCGCCCGCGTCTACTTCGTCCGCGACGACAAGCTCGAGTTCTTCCTCAACCCGGGCCCCTCCCTGGTCGAGCCTGCCTTTGCCACGAAGGAGGACGCGAACTACGGCAAGACCTGGGCGTTCGCCGAGTTCACCTTCAACTCCGAGCAGTTGTACTCCAACATCAGCTACGTCGACCTGATCACGGCCCTGCCCATCGGGATCAAGCTGGAGGGCGACGCCACGCACACCGTCGCCCCGTTCCCCGACGGCGCCATCGACAAGATCGCCTCGGATCTCGCCGCGCAGGCCGCCAAGGACGGGCAGCCCTGGGACAAGCTCGCCATCAAGGGCGAGGACGGCAAGGTGCTGCGCGTGATATCGCCGCAGAACCTCATGGCGCCGTACTTCGACAAGCCCGACGAGATGCCGTTCCGCGACGTGTGGGGCGCCTACATCGACAAGGTGTGGGAGAAGTACGCCTCGACCGACCTGAAGATCGACCTCCAGGGCGGGCGCGGCGTCTTCACGGGCCGGGTCAGCGGCGACACCCTCACCTTCAACGGCGGCCACACCTTCACCAAGCCCGCCTCGAAGGACATCTTCACCTGCAACCACGGGCCGTTCGCCAACAACCCGGACGACTCCGACGACAAGAAGGGCATCCTGTCCCGCCTCGCCGCCGGGTTCAACCGCAGCGTCATGCTCACGCACGCCGAGCAGCCCAACGGCCTCACGTCCGCGGACTACTACCAGGACGCCACGACCAACCACTGGTCGCGCATCGTGCATGCCAACTCGCCCATCGGCTACGCCTTCCCGTACGACGACGTGCAGGCCGAGGGACAGCCGGACGTGTCCGGCGCGGCGCACGACGGCAATCCGCGCCGGTTCACGGTGAGTGTGGGGTCGTAGCTCCCCTGGCGTGAGTTCGCAACTCCCCTGAAGAACAGCGCTACTTCGTGGCGTCCTCGCGGATCAGGTCCGCCGCCCGTTCCGCGAGGGCGACCGTGGGCGCGTGCGTGTGTCCGCGGGTGATGCGCGGCATCACGGAGGCGTCCACGACGCGCAGGCCCTCGGTGCCGCGCACACGCAGGCGGGGGTCGGTGACCGAGCCCTCGTCGGAGCCCATCCGGCAGGTGCCGACCGGGTGGTAGAGGGTCTCGGCGGTGGCGCGGACCGAGCGGGTGAGCTCCTCGTCGTCGACGACGCCGGGGTAGCCGCCCATCGGCCCGGTGTGGTGCGCGGCCAGGGCGCTCTGGGCGAGCAGCTCCTCGGCTCGGCGCACACCGGCGACGATCGTGCGCACGTCCTCGTCGTGGGCCAGGTAGTCCGGGTCGATGCGGGGCTGCGCGTCACGGCCCGTCGGGGTGATCCGGCCCTCGCTCTTGGGCTGGAGCAGGATCACGCCGAGAGTGAGGCCGTGCTCGGTGGGCTCCTCCAGGCCGTGGTTCACGAACGGCACCGGTGCGTAGACCAACTCGATGTCGGGCGCGGTGAGTTCGGGCCTGGTGGCGAGGAAGGCGACGGCCTCGCCGACGTTCGAGGTGAGCGGTCCGCGCCCGCCGAGCAGGAACCGGGCGATGTTGGCGGGCGAGTCGGCGCCGGTGAGCGAGATGGGCTTCGCGGCGCGGACGTTCAGCGCGTACATCAGGTGGTCCTGGAGGTGGCGGCCGACGTCCGGCGAGGCGACGAAGGTGTCGATGCCCGCCTCGGCGAGGGTCTCCGGGTCACCGATGCCCGCCTGTTGCAGCAGCTGCGGCGAGTTGATGGCGCCCGCGGAGAGGATGACCTCGCGGGTGGCGCGCAGGGTGCCGACGGAGACCCCGGAGGCGACGACGCCGGCGGCGCGGGTGCCGTCGAAGTCGATGCGGGTGACGCGGGCGTCGGTGTAGATGTCGAGGTTGGGTCGGCGCGCGGCGGGCTTGAGGTAGCCGTCGGCGGCGCTCCAGCGGCGGCCCTTGTGCTGGTTGAGCGGGGTCAGGGCGAAGCCGGAGTGGTCGGCCTGGTTCAACTCGTCGAGCTCGCGCAGTCCTTGGGCGCGGCAGGCGTCGAGGAACGCGGCCGTGGTCGGGTTCGGGTGGCGCGGCGGCGAGATGTGCAGCGGTCCCGCCGTGCCGTACACGGAGCCCTCCTGCGCAGCGCCCTGCCAGCGCTCGGCGCGCTGGAAGTAGCGCGCGAACTCGTCGTACGACCACGGGGATCCGGCGGCCTCGCCCCAGGCGTCGTAGTCGGCGCGGTGGCCGCGCACCCACATCATGGCGTTGATGGAGGAGGAGCCGCCGAGCGTGTGCCCGCGCGGCCAGTACAACTCCCGGTCGTCCAGGGCCGCTTGCTTGGTCGTCGAGTAGTCCCAGTCGTACGGCGTCTTGAACAGCTTCGGGAACGCGGCCGGGATCCTGATCTCCGTCTTGCGGTCGCGCGGCCCCGACTCGACGAGGGCAACCTTGACGGAAGGGTCCTCGGAGAGCCGCCCGGCCAGCACACAACCGGCGGACCCGGCCCCCACGATCACGTAGTCGTACGTACGGTCCTTGCTCAACGCGGCTCCCTCGATGATCAGTGCCATGTACAGGTGGCACCGATGCTCTACTCCCCGGTAAGCGCTGTCCAGAGCCCGTTGTGCGGGATGAGCGAGGATCGCGTCACGGGGCGGTCACGTCCCGCAGTCACGCGCTTCGCAGTCCGTGAACAGTCGACGACGGAGAGCGGCGAGGGGCGGGCGGGGCGGGCTTCACCATCGATGCCTGACACCCCGTCACCTTCGACATCGACGCGTCCGACACCGACGGGGGGGTGGGCCGCGCGTCGCACCACTGCCCCGCTCCGCCCCGGCTCGCTCAGTGGTGCGGCGCCTCGTACGGCGGGATCGTTCCGTCCGCCTTCTTCACCAGGAACAGGCCCGCCATCCCCATGTCCGAGTGACTCTGGACATGGCAGTGGTACATCCACGCCCCGGCCCCGACCCCCTCCCCCGCGACGATCTGGAACCCGAACGAGTCCGCCGGGCCGCAGATCTTGTTGTCGAGGACCTGAGTCGGGTCGTCGGGCCCCGTGAGCATGCCCGTGCGGTTGTCCGCCCAGCGGTGACCGTGCAGGTGGAACGTGTGATAGTACTCACCGTGCGTGATCATCACGATCTCGACGCGATCGCCCACCGTGACCTCGAAGTCGGGCACCTCGTGGGCCGCCTTGTTGTTGATCGTCATGTCGTTGAAGACGATCGTGAAAGTCCTGCCCGGGTCGGGCAGGACGTCACCCTTGCGGCGCACGACCACCGGGCCGTACAGGCCTTTTCTGATCCCGCCCGTGCCGTGGTCCGTGCCGACGACGTGATCGTGGTAGTGCCAGTAGCCCGCGGTCCCTGCCCGCCAGGTGCCGTCCTTCCTGCGCCCCGGGGCGTGTGTGCGCCAGGTGTAGGTGCGGGTACCGCCGGGTTCGACGTGGCTGCGATTCATCCGCGTACCGTCACTGGAGATCTCGTAGTCCATGCCGTGCACGTGCAGGCTCGCGTCGACGTCCGTGAGGTTGTGGAACTCGATGTGCGCCGCGTCGCCCTCGTTGAGCTCGATCAGCGGGCCGGGGATCGACGCCTTCCCCTTCTCGAAGCCGTAGCCGAGCCGGCCGTCCGCGAGATTCTCCGCGTACAGCGTCAGGCGCTTGACCTCGCCGCCCGCGGGCGCAGTGCGCGGCGGGGTGTCCGCCCCGGCCGCCGGTCCGGCCGACGCCCCGATGGACAACGATGTCACCCCGGCCGTTGCGGCCACGGCACCGCCGATCATCATGCGCCGGCTCAGTGCACGTCCGTCCTGTTCACTCGCCTGCGTCGACGCGTCGCGAGGTCTGTCGTGCTCGGTCACGGCCAACTCCCCAGTCTCGTACGGACTTTCACGTCGCGCAGGGCACCGTAACCACATGATCTTCGTTTATCCACACCCAGGACAAAGTTTGCGTCATATCGGTCATACCCCTTGGCGGACCACGAAAAGAGGTCTAGCTTCCACCGCGCCGTTGCTGTGTCCGACGAGGGGTGGGTGAACACATGCGTCGGTCGACGCATCAAAAGCCGTTGCCCGTACGAGAGTTCAGAGCGAGCCGAAGCAGACGTGCACGCGTCTGGGCGGTCGGGGTCGCCGCGGGAACCGTGACCGCCGGGCTGCTGGGCGGGCCGGCCGCCAGCGCGCGCCCGGCACCGGAACCGTCCCCGACAACGATGTCCGTCAAGTCGCCACCCGGCGGCGCGAATGTGCGGGTCCTGGTGTTCTACGGGTCCGCGGCCGGCGGCGACGAGTCGCCCACGGTCAACGCGGGCATCGAGGCGATCGAGAAGATCGGCCGGTCGGGACCCGAGGCCCAGCAGTTCACGATCACGGCGACGGACGACGCCTCCGTGTTCACGAACGCCACGAAGCTGGGACGTTTCAACTCGGTCGTCTTCCTGACCGGCGGGGGCGACGTCCTCGACCCCGACCAGGAGGCCGGCCTGGAGTCGTACATGGAGGCGGGCGGCGGTTTCGTCGGCGTCCATGACGCGGCCCGCGCCGAGCCGTACTCGGACTGGTTCACCGGCCTGATCGGGGCCCGGCCCGCCGCGTCGTCACCAACTGCCGCGCAGCGCGCGACGGTTGAGGTCGGTGACCGGCAGAACCCGGCGACGAAGGATCTGCCGGTGCAGTGGAAGCGCGCCGACAAGTGGCTGAACTGGTCGGCGAACCCGTCCGGCGACGTGCACACGGTCGCGCGGGTCAACGGGACCACGTACAAGCCGGGCGAGGGCGCGAACGGCGCCGACCACCCGATGAGTTGGTGCCGTGACTACGACGGCGGCCGGTCCTTCTACACCGGGATGGGCGGCACGGTCTCCTCGTACGACGAGGTGGACTTCCGCGACCATCTGCGCGGGGCGCTGCTGTGGACGACGCGCATCGCGCGCGCCGACTGCAAGGCCGCGATCGACGCCAACTACAAGGCGGAGCGCCTGACCCAGGCCAATCAGGCGGGTCAGAACGACCAGATCGGCGAGCCGCACGGGCTCGTCACCGCTCCCGACGGGCGCGTGCTCTACATCGGGCGCGGCGGCGCGGACTCGTCCCAGCCGGTGATCACCGACTGGAACAACCCCGACGTCGGCAAGGGCATCGGCCAGATCCACGTCTACGACCCGAAGACGAAGAAGGTGACCCTCGCGGGGGCGCTGACCATCTTCGGCAACAAGGGCGGCGGGGACGAGCTGGTCAAGGTCGAGGAGGGTCTGCTCGGTATCGCGCTGGACCCGAAGTTCGAGCAGAACGGGTACGTGTACCTGCACTACACGCCGCACTCGGGGCTCGACCGCGACAAGCAGATGGCCGAGCGGCAGGTCTCCCGCTTCACGCTCGACCTGAGCACGAACAAGCTGGACCCGAGCAGCGAGAAGGTGCTGCTCAAGTGGCCGGTGCAGGTGCACAGTTGCTGCCACGCGGGTGGCGGGATGGCCTGGGACTCCAAGGGGAACCTGTACATCGCGACCGGTGACAACAACTCCTCGCAGTTCAGCGACGGTTACTCGGGCAACAACCCGGAGCCGAACTACAAGGGCGTCTCGTTCGCCGACGCGCGCCGCACCGCGGGCAACACGAACAACCTCAACGGCAAGATCCTGCGCATCCACCCGGAGGCCGACGGGACGTACACCCTGCCGGAGGGCAACCTCTTCACCGGCAAGGAGACGGCCGAGGGCGGCGGCAAGACGCGCGGCGAGATCTATGTGATGGGTGTCAGGAACCCGGCGCGCATCTCGATCGACCCGAAGACCGACACGCTGTACGCGGGCTGGGTCGGACCCGACGCGGGCGAGCCGTCCACGACGTGGGGCCCGGCCAAGTACGACCAGTTCGCCGTCATCACCAAGGCGAGCAACCGCGGTTGGCCCTACTGCATGGGCAACAAGCAGCCCTACCGCGACCGCAACCTGCCGGACCCGACGAAGCCGCTGGGCTGGTACGACTGCGACCACCCGAAGAACGAGTCGCCGAACAACAACGGCCTCGTCAACCTGCCACCGGTCACCGGCAACAACATCTGGTACTCGCCGCAGGGCGGGGCGCCGGACTACCCGCGCGACGCGAACGGCGTTCCTTCGTACAAGAAGGAGGAGGCCAAGTACCTGCTGCCGTGGCTCAAGGGCGGCGGCCAGGCCGCGATGGACGGGCCCGTCTACCGTTACGACGCGTCGATCCCGAACGCGGGCAAGTGGCCGAGCTACTGGGACGGCAAGTGGTTCGTCGGTGACTTCTACGATGCCGACCAGCCGCGCAACGCGGTCCTCACCGACCCGAAGACGCACGGCGACGGATCGATCCCGGTCCACTCGGAGTCGTTGAAGAAGATCATTCCGATCGGCAACGACGGCATCAAGAACCTCATGGACTGGAAGTTCGGTCCCGACGGTGCGCTGTACGTCCTCGACTACGGGCGCGGCTTCTTCACCTCCGACTCCAAGTCGGCGCTGTGGAAGGTCACTTACACCGGTGGCGAGGCGACCCCGGCCGCCGATCAGCTGGCCAGGAAGGGCTGATCACATGCGATCCACGCGACTGATGCGCCCCGTGCGCAGACACAGACTCCTGACCGCTCTGCTCGCCGCGATGCTGATGTGTCTCGGTCTCGGCTCGCTGCCGGCCGCGACCGCGGCGCCCGCGCCCGAGGCGGCGGCCGACCAGGTGCTGACCTGGACGGCCGGCGACGACATCACGAAGTACGCGTCGGCGCCCACGACGGCCATCGCCGGCAAGGCGACGATCGTCTTCGAGAACAGCACGGCGACCGGCAACACCACGGGAATGCCGCACACGTTGACGTTCGACGTGTCGGACCCCGAGTACAACAACGACGTACCGCTGAACATCCTTGCCAACCCGAACGACGACATGGGCGGCAAGCACACGGCCGAGGTCACCCTCTCCCCCGGCAAGTACCGCTATCACTGCACGATCCCCGGGCACACCAGCATGACGGGGGTCCTGACGGTGACGGACGGGGGCGGCGGTGACGACACGACCGCTCCGGAGACCTCGGCGAAGGCCGAGGGGCAGACCAACGCCGACGGCGCGTTCGTCGGGTCCGCGTCCGTCTCGGTCACCGCGACCGACGCGGGTTCGGGCGTCGACAAGATCGAGTACGCCCTCGACGGCGGCGCGTACACGCCGTACACGGCGCCGGTGGTCGTCGACCAGGTCGGCGCGCACACCGTGAAGTACAAGGCGACCGACAAGGCGGGCAACGCCGCCGCGGAGAAGTCGCTCGACTTCACCGTGGTCGCGCCGCCGACGGACGACACGACGGCGCCGGAGACCTCGGCGACGGTGACCGGCGACAAGGACGACGCCGGTGGTTACGTCGGCATGGCCACGGTGACGGTCTCCGCGTCGGACGCCGGCTCCGGGGTCAACACCATCGAGTACGCGGTCGGCGCCGACGGCGCCTGGCAGCCGTACACCGCGCCGGTCATGTTCCACGACCCGGGCACGTACAAGGTGCGCTACCGAGCCTCGGACAAGGCGGGCAACGCCGCCGCCGAGAAGTCCGTCGACTTCACGGTCGTGGCGCCGCCCGTCCAGGACACGACGCCTCCGACGGTGTCGCTGGCGGTCGGCGGGGACAAGAACTCCGACGGCGCGTACATCAACAACGCGAAGCTGACGGTGACGGCGACCGATGACATGTCGGGCGTCGACAAGGTCGAGTACTCGCTCGACGGCGGGCCCTATCTCGCGTACACCGCCCCCGTGGTGGTGGACCGGGTCGGCGCCCACTCGGTGGCGTACCGGGCGAGCGACAAGGCGGGCAACACCGCCGCGGCACAGGCGTTCGTGTTCGCGGTGGCCTCGGGCGGCGGCGTTCCAGCACCCAACTGCCCGGAGCTGGACGAGCGTTCCACCGTCTTCGTCGGCACGACGGACACCGGCATCCCGAACCGGGTCACCAACAACCGGTGCCGCATCGGCGAGTTGATCGAGGACGAGAAGGAGTGGACGTCGCACGCGCTGTTCGTCAAGCACGTGAAGACGGTCACCGACAAGCTTCTCAAGGAAGGCGTCGTCGATCAGCGCGAGTACAACAAGATCAACAAGGCGGCGCGGCAGTCCCCGATCGGCACGCCCGGTCAGACCGACGGCTACAAGAAGATCCTGGACGGCACGCAGGAGCAGTTCGCGAAGTGGGAGCAGGTCGGCGGCGGCAAGTTCGCGCTGAACGCCGACGGGTCGATCACCAGCAGCACATCCGTCGACGGCATGGGCATGTTGTGGTTCCCGCAGCGCAAGTACGGCAACTTCTCGCTGAAGCTCCAGTGGCGTGACGACGCGCCGGGCACGGGCAACGCCAACGGCGGTGTGTTCGTGCGCTTCCCGTGGGTGCACGACAACCCGGAGGAGCCGAACCCGGAGTGGGTCGCCATCAAGTACGGGCACGAGATCCAGGTGCTCGACAAGCCCGATGGGGACATGTACAAGACCGGTTCGATCTACGGCTTCGACCGGGTCGGCCTCGCGGGCGCGGGCGTCACCCAGAAGGGCACGTGGAACGACTACGAGATCAAGGTGGTGGACCAGCGCTTCTCGATCTACCGCAACGGTGTGCTGATCAACGAGTTCGACAACACCGGTGGCCAGGTCTTCGAACCCCCGCGGGACGACGACCCGGGCACGGACGGCCGACGTTACTCCGAGGGGTACGTCGGGCTCCAGGTGCACAGCACCACGGACGTCATCTCGTACCGGGACATCCGCGTGAAGGAGCTCTGAGCCTGCCTGCACGTCAGTGAGTCGAGCCGGGTCCGTCCTCGTGCCGGGCCCGGCTCGGCTGCACCCGCTTGGGCTCCCCCGGCATCTTCGGGTACTCGGGCGGGTACGGCAGGTCGCCGAGGCCGCGGTCCTTCTCGTCGCGATCGGCCAGCTCCAGGAGGGCGTCGAGGGAGAACCTCTCCTTGTCCATGTCGGCGTGTACGTCGCCGAGTTCGGCGTACCGCTTCGGCATGGTGACGATGTCGAAGTCGCGGGGCAGCGCGTCGCCCAGCTCGTCCCAGGTGAGCGGGGCGGAGACGGGGGCGTGCGGGCGGGCGCGCACCGAGTACGCGGAGGCGATGGTGCGGTCGCGGGCCGTCTGGTTGTAGTCGACGAAGATGCGCTCGCCCCGCTCCTCCTTCCACCACGCCGTGGTGACGAACTCCGGCATGCGGCGCTCCAGTTCGCGGCCGCAGGCGATCGCGGCGCGGCGCACCTCGGTGAACGTCCAGCGCGGTTCGATGGGGACGAAGACGTGCAGTCCGCGGCCGCCGGAGGTCTTGGGCCAGCCGCGCAGGCCGCCGAACTCGTGGAGCACGTAGCGGAGTTCGTTCGCCGCGTGCACGGCGTCGGCGTAGTCGGTGCCTGGCTGCGGGTCGAGGTCGATGCGCAGCTCGTCCGGGTGGTCGGGGTCGTCCCTGCGCACCGGCCAGGGGTGGAAGGTGAGGGTGCCGTACTGGGCGGCCCAGATCACCGCGGCGACCTCCGTCGGGCACATCTCGTCGGCCGTCCGCCCCGAGGGGAAGGTGATCGTGGCGGTGGGGATCCAGTCGGGCAGGTTCTTCGGCGCGCGCTTCTGGTAGAAGGACTCGCCGGTCACTCCCTCGGGGTAGCGCTCCAGGGTGGTGGGCCGGTCGCGCAGGGCGCGCAGGATGCCGTCGCCGACCGCGAGGAAGTAGTGCGCGAGGTCGAGCTTGGTGTAGGTCACCTTCCCGCCGTCGGGGAAGAACACCTTGTCGGGGCTGGACAGACGCACCGTCCGACCGCCCGCTTCCAGTTCCACTGCCGCACCCTTGCCGCCCATGCGCTCACGCTAGGCCGAAAGGACGTAATGCGCATACCGGGCGATACGGCACCGTAGAGGACAGAATCGGGGCATGGACCTCCCCGTGATGCCGCCGGTCAAGCCGATGCTCGCCAAGTCCGCCGCCAGGATCCCCGAGGGGATGCACTACGAGGCGAAGTGGGACGGCTTCCGGGCGATCGTGTTCCGTGACGGTCCGGAGATCGAGCTCACGAGCCGTACGACCAAGTCGTTGACCAGGTACTTTCCCGAGCTCGTCGCGGCGCTCGCCGAGCGGCTCCCGGAGCGCTGTGTGCTCGACGGGGAGATCGTGATCGCGCGGGACGGGCGGCTCGACTTCGACGCGCTCACCGAGCGGATCCACCCGGCGGCCTCGCGGGTGAAGACCCTGGCCGAGCGCACGCCCGCCTCCTTCGTGGCCTTCGACGTCCTGGCGCTCGGCTCCGAGTCCACGGTCGAGCTGCCTCTCTCCGACCGCAGACCGCTCCTGGAACAGGCCCTCGCGGACGCCTCCGCACCGCTGCACCTGGCACCGGCCACCACCGACGCGGAGCTCGCGCAGACCTGGTTCGAGCAGTACGAGGGCGCGGGCCTGGACGGCGTCGTCGCCAAGCCGCTCACCCTGCGCTACCGGCAGGACGAACGCGTCATGCTCAAGATCAAGCACGAGCGGACCGCGGACTGCGTGGTCGCCGGCTACCGCTTCCACAAGAGCGGCCCGGTCGTCGGCTCCCTGCTCCTCGGCCTGTACGACGACGAGGGCGCCCTCCAGCACGTCGGGGTGTGCGCGGCCTTCACGATGAAGCGCCGCACCGAACTGGTCGCCGAGCTGGAGCCCCTGCGCATGGAGGACGCCGAGGGCCACCCGTGGGCGGCGTGGACCGACGAGGCGGCGCACGAGGGCCGGCGGATGCCGGGCGCGACCAGCCGCTGGACCGGCAAGAAGGACCTCTCCTGGATCCCGCTGCGCCCGGAACTCGTGGCCGAGGTCGCCTACGAGCACATGGAGAACGGCGCCCGCTTCCGGCACACGGCCCGCTTCCGCCGCTGGCGCCCGGACCGGGCACCCGAGAGCTGTACGTACGCGCAGCTGGAGGAGCCGGTGAAGTTCGACCTGGCGGATGTGCTGCGCTGAGCGTGTGACGGGAACGCCGAGCTCGCCGCTCGCTCCGGTCCGCCGGTCCGCCGGTCCGCCGGTCACGTTCCCCCGGAGTGAGCGGGGTGTGCCCGTGGGTATCCAAGAGGCGTGGACGATATGCGCAGGCGTGCGGTCATGGTCGGGGCTCTCGGGGTGTTCGCCTCGGCGTGTACGGCGAGTCGACTCCCCGGGGGCGGGAGTTCGGCGTCGGCGCGTGCGCCGCTGCTCGCCGTGAAGATCGACAACGTGGGGCCCGCGCGGCCGCAGACCGGGCTCGACGAGGCGGACCTCGTGTACGTGGAGCAGGTCGAGGCGGGGCTCAGCCGGCTGATGGCGGTGTTCGGCTCGCGGCTGCCCAAGGTGGTCGGGCCGGTGCGCAGCGCCCGCGAGACCGATCTTGAGCTGCTCCGCCAGTTCGACCGGCCGACGCTCGCGTACTCGGGGGCGCAGAGCGCGCTGCGGCCCTCCATCGAGTCGGCGCCGCTGCGGGCGGCGCCGCCGGGTGAGGCCGGGAGCGCGTACTTCCGTGGCAACGACAAGCCCGCGCCGCACAACTTGTATCTGCGGCCCGCGAAGCTGGGCGACCCCGCGGCGGGGGTGCACGCCGGGGAGGCGGCCGGGTTCGAGTTCGCCGAGCGGGCGCCGAAGGGTGGGCGGGCCGAGACGGAGCACACGGTGCGTTTCCCTGCCGCCCGGTTCACCTTCAACTGGTCGGCGGAGGAAGGGCGTTGGCTGGTGGGCATGGACGGGCGCGCCGCGACGACGGCGACCGGCAAGCGGCTCGGCGCGCCGACGGTGGTCGTCCAGTACGTCGACATGGCGCCCTCCCGCTTCCACGACCGTTCCGGCAACACGTCGCCGCTGTCGCACACGGTCGGCGGCGGTGACGCGGTGGTACTGCGGGACGGGCGGGCCTACGACGCGCAGTGGCGGCGACCGTCTCCGACGAGCGGCACGACGTACTCGGCGGCGGACGGCGCCGCGGCCCTACCGTTTGCGCCGGGAGCGGTGTGGGTGGTCCTGACGAAACGCTGACACCCACCGGGTCAGGAACTCGCCACCGCCTCCACCTCACCCGGATACCGAAGGCCCTCCGCCGCATCGCACACCCGTTGGATCAGGTCGAAGAACGCCCCGCGCTCATCGGCGTCGAGCGGCGCCAGGAAGATCTGGTTCATCCGGGCCGTGCGCACCGCCAGCTTCTTGTGCGTGCGCAACCCCCCGGGCGTGAGGCGGAGCAACCAGCGGCGGCCGTCCTGCGGGTCACGGACCTTGTCGACCAGCTCGCGCCGCGTGAGCCGGGTGATCACCTCGGCGATCGTGGAGCGGTCAAGACCGACCCGCTCCCCCACCGTGCGCTGATCCAGACCCGGCTCGGCCACCAGCGCGTTGAGGACCGCGAACTGCGGCGACGTGATCTCCTCGGAGACCATCGTGTTCCACAGCAGATAGTGCGCCTGCTGGAGCCGCCGGGCGAGGTGCCCGGGATGGGTGGTCAGATCCACCGCGGCCATGGCGGTCCTCCGTCTGCAGTCGTTGCGCCGCTGAACACGGCCGTGCACTGAGCAAGGATCCGGTAATCGACGCCTGCTTGTCGAGTCCATCCATGCCTTTTCCTTGGAACTCTTGACGGTTCACACACCCAGTGGCAACGTGAGCCGCACCCATAAACTACTCAGTGCGCTGAGCACTTCGCGGAGATGAGGGCTGGCAGGGATGGACAAGGTTGTCGCCACGGCCGCTCAGGCCGTCGCCGATGTGGGGGACGGTTCGTCCCTCGCGGTCGGCGGGTTCGGCTTGAGCGGCGTACCGAACGTGTTGATCAAGGCGCTGTACGAGCAGGGCACGGGGAACCTGTCGGTGGTGTCGAACAACTGCGGCGCCATGGACTCCGGCCTCGCCGTCCTGCTGAGCGCCGGTCGGATCGACCGCGTCACGGGCTCGTACATCGGCGGGAACAAGGAGTTCGCCCGGCAGTACCTGGCCGGTGAGATCGAGGTCGAGATGATCCCGCAGGGCACGCTCGCCGAGCGGCTCCGCTCGGGCGGCGCCGGCATCCCCGCCTTCTACACCCCGGCCGGCGTCGGCACCCAGGTCGCGGACGGCGGACTCCCCTGGCGCTACGACGGCAACGGCGGGGTCGCGAAGGCCTCGCCGCCCAAGGAGGTGCGGGAGTTCGACGGCGTCGAGTACGTGATGGAGCGCGGCATCCGCACCGACTTCGCGCTCGTCCGGGCCGCCAAGGGCGACCGGCACGGCAACCTGGTCTTCAACAAGTCCACGCAGAACTTCAACCCCCTCGCCGCGCAGGCCGGAAAGATCACCATCGCCGAGGTGGAGGAGCTGGTGGAACCGGGCGAGATCGAGCCCGACGCCGTGCACCTGCCCGGCATCTTCGTGCAGCGGGTGATCGCCCTGACCCCCGAGCAGGCCGCCGACAAGGGAATCGAGAAGCGGACGGTGAGCAACTGATGCCCTGGACCCGTGAGGACATGGCCGCACGCGCCGCACACGAGCTGCGCGACGGTCAGTACGTGAACCTCGGCATCGGTCTGCCGACGCTGATCCCCAACTACCTCGGCGGCGACGTGGAGGTGATCCTGGAGTCCGAGAACGGGATCCTGGGCACCGGCCCGTACCCCACCGACGACGCGGTCGACCCGGACCTGATCAACGCGGGCAAGGAGACGGTCACCGTCCTGCCCGGCGCCTCGTTCTTCGACTCGGCGCTCTCCTTCGGGATGATCCGCGGCGGCCACATCGACGTCGCCGTGCTCGGCGCCATGCAGGTGTCGGCCACCGGCGACCTCGCCAACTGGGCCGTCCCCGGCAAGATGATCACCGGCATCGGCGGCGCCATGGACCTGGTGCACGGCGCCCGCACCGTCCTGGTCACCATGACGCACACCGCGAAGGACGGCTCCCCGAAGATCGTCGAGGAGTGCTCGCTGCCGCTGACCGGCAAGGGCTGCGTCGACCGGATCATCACCGACCTCGCCGTGCTCGATGTGACCGAAGACGGCCTGGAACTGGTGGAGTTGGCGCCCGGCGTCACCGCCGAGGAGGTCGTCGAGAAGACCGCCGCGAAGGTACGCGTCCCGCAGCAGGAGGCAGCCAAGTGAGCAGGAACGTCAAGGACGTCTACATCGTCGATGCCGTACGCAGCCCCATCGGGCGCTACAACGGCGCCCTCGCGGCCGTCCGCCCGGACGACCTCGCCGCGCACGCGATCCGTGAACTGGTCGCCCGTACGCCGGAGTTGGACCCGTCCCGGATCGAGGACGTGTACTTCGGCAACGCCAACGGCGCGGGCGAGGAGAACCGCAACGTGGCCCGCATGGCGGGGCTGCTCGCCGGGCTGCCCACCTCCGTGCCGGGTGTCACCGTGAACCGGCTGTGCGCCTCCGGCCTGGAGGCCGTGATCCAGGCGGCCCGCGCCATCGCGGTCGGCGACGCGTCCATCGCCGTGGCCGGTGGCGTCGAGTCGATGACCCGCGCGCCCTACGTGCTGCCGAAGAACGACAAGCCGTTCCCGGCCGCGAGCACCGAACTGTTCTCCACCACGCTGGGCTGGCGCATGGTCAACCCGAAGATGGAGCCGCAGTGGACGGTGCCGCTGGGCGAGTCGGCCGAACTCATCGCCGACAAGCACCACATCACGCGCGAGCAGCAGGACGAGTTCGCGCTCGCCAGCCACCAGAAGGCCGCCGCCGCGCAGAAGAACGGCCTGTTCGACGCCGAGCTCGCGTCGGTCACCATCCCGCAGCGCAAGGGCGACCCGACCGTCGTCTCCGCCGACGAGTCCGTGCGCGCGAACAGCTCCCTGGAGGCGATGGCGAAGCTCAAGCCGTCCTTCCGCAAGGACGGCGGCACGGTCACGGCGGGCAACGCCTCGCCGCTCAACGACGGCGCCGCCGCGCTGCTCCTCGTCGACGAGGAAGGGCTGAAGGCCACCGGGCGCGAGCCGCTCGCCCGGATCTCCACCACCGGTGTCTCCGCGATCGACCCGCACTACTTCGGGCTCGCGCCCGTCGAGGCGACGAACCGGGCGCTCGCCAAGGCAGGCAAGGGATTTGCCGATCTGTCGACACTGGAGCTGAACGAGGCGTTCGCCGCGCAGGTGCTCGGCTGTGTCGCCGAATGGCCCGAGTTCGATCCCGCGATCCTGAATCCGCAGGGCGGCGCCATCGCGCTCGGCCACCCGCTCGGCGCGTCCGGCGCCCGGCTCGCCGGCACGGTCGCCCACCAGCTCGCCCGCAAGGGCTCCGGCGTCGGCGTCGCCACGCTCTGTATCGGCGTGGGCCAGGGTCTCGCCCTCGTCCTGGAACGCTAGGTAGGAAGGTCCCCACCCCCATGTCACTCACCCAGGCCGACATCGACCGTGAGATCACCGCCAAGCGCGACGCCTACTACAAGGGCCTCGCCGACGGCGCACCCGTCGAGAACCACCCGCGGCGCGACTACGCCCCGTACCGCTCCTCCACCTTCCGGCACCCCAAGCAGCCGCCGATCAACATCGACGTCTCCAAGGACCCGGAGCTGATCGAGCTCACCGCTCCCGCCTTCGGCGAGCGCGACATCACGAAGATCGACAACGATCTGACGATCCAGCACGCGGGCAAGCCGATCGGTGAGCGCATCACCGTCGAGGGCCGCCTCGTCGACCGCGACGGGCGGCCGCTGCGCGGTCAGCTGATCGAGCTGTGGCAGGCCAACTCGGCAGGCCGTTACGCGCACAAGATCGAGGTGCACGACGCGCCGCTCGACCCGAACTTCACGGGCGTCGGCCGGGCGCTGACCGACGACGACGGCTGGTACAAGTTCACGACCATCCAGCCGGGCCCTTACCCGTGGGCCCAGCACACCAACGCCTGGCGCCCGGCGCACATCCACTTCTCCGTCTTCGGCTCGGCGTTCACCCAGCGCCTGGTGACGCAGATGTACTTCCCGAGCGACCCGCTGTTCGCGTACGACCCGATCCTCCATTCGGTGACCGACGACGCGGCGCGCCAGCGCCTCGTCGCGACGTACGTGCACGAGAAGTCGGTTCCGGAGTTCTCGATGGGCTATCAGTGGGACATCGTCCTCGACGGCCCGAACGCCACCTGGATGGAAGAAGGGCGCTGACCAGCCATGACGACGATCGACATCAACAACCCCGAGTCCGTGCTGCCCACCCCGTCGCACACGGTCGGGCCCTGGTACGGCTACGCGCTGCCCTTCGAGGGCGGTGGTGACATCGCCCCGGTCGGCCACCCGGAGACGATCGCCGTGCACGGCTACGTCTACGACGGCAACGGTGCCCCCGTCCCCGACGCGTTCGTCGAGGTCTGGGGCGCGGACCCCGAGGGCAACGCCTCCACCATCGACGGCTCCATGCGCCGCCAGCCCTTCACGGGCGGGTACCTGGGCCGCAACGGCGTGGAGTTCACCGGCTGGGGCCGCATCGAGACGGACGCGAACGGGCACTGGGCCGTCCGCACCCTCCGCCCGGGGGCGCGTGGCGAGTCGGCGCCGTACCTCGCCGTGGTGATCTTCTCCCGCGGTCTGCTCCACCACCTGTACACGCGGATCTACTTCGCCGGTGACGAGGCGCTCGCCACGGACCCCGTGCTCCGGCAGGTCGACGCCGAGCGGCGCGACACGCTGATCGCGCAGCGGCAGGCGGATGGCACGTACCGTTTCGACATCCGCCTTCAGGGAGAGGGCGAGACGGTCTTCCTGGAGTTCACGTGACGTTGTTCGACCCCGGCAGCGAGGGTGCGCCCACCGAGCGCACCACGTCCGAAGAGGCCTTCCTTCAGGCTCTGTTGGACGCGGAGGCGGGCCTCACGCGGGCGCAGTCCTCGCTCGATCTCGCGCCCGCCGCCGCGGGTGACGCCGTCACGGCGGCGGCCGTCGCCGAGCGGTTCGACGCCCGGGACCTCGCGCGCCGTTCGCGCGGTGGCGGCAACCCGGTGATCCCGCTGGTCGCGGACCTTACGGCGGCGGTGTCGGACGTGTCCGCGGAGCACGCCGCGTACGTGCATCGGGGTGCGACGAGCCAGGACATCCTGGACTCGGCGCTGATGCTGGTCGCGGCGCGCACGCTGGACGTGCTGCTCGACGAGCTCTCCGACACGGAGGGTGCGTTGGCGGGCCTCGCGCGCGAGCACCGGGACACCGTGATGCCCGGTCGTACGCTCACGCAGCACGCCGTGCCGACGACGTTCGGCCTCAAGGCGGCCGGCTGGCGCTCGCTGGTGCTCGACGCGCGCGACCGTCTGCGGAGTGTGCGGGGGGCGTTGCCGGTTCAACTGGGCGGTGCGGCGGGGACGTTGGCGGCGTTCGGGGCGTACGGGGCTGAGGACCCGCTCGCTCTCGTGGCGGCGTACGCGCGTGAACTCGGGCTTTCCGAGCCGGAGTTGCCGTGGCATGTGCTGCGGACGCCGGTGGCGGATCTGGCGGGGGCGCTGGCCTTCACGGCGGGGGCGCTCGGCAAGATCGCGGCGGATGTGCTGGTCCTGTCCCGTACGGAGATCGGCGAGTTGGCCGAGGGGGCGGGGGGCGGGTCCTCCGCGATGCCGCACAAGGCGAACCCGGTGCGTTCCACGCTCATCGCGGCGACGGCGCGCCGCGCTCCTGCGCTCGCTGCAACGCTTTATGCCTCCGTGGCCGCGGAGGATGAACGGCCCGCGGGTGCGTGGCACGCGGAATGGGCCACGTTGCGGGAGTTGTTGCGGGTGGTCGGTGGCGCGGCACGGGATGCCTCGGAGTTGGTCGGCGGGTTGGTGGTGCGGGTGGATGTGATGCACGCGCACCTGTCGCTGACGGGCGGGGCGATCGTGTCGGAGCGGCTCTCTGCGGAGTTGGCGGGGGTGCTCGGGCGTGGTGCGGCGAAGGAACTTCTGGCGTCCGCCTCGCGGCGGGCTCGGGAGTCGGGGCGCGCCCTCGCCGACGTACTCTCTGTCGAGCCCGCGCTCAAGGACTCCGGCGTGGACGTGGCCGAACTGACCGATCCGGCGCGGTACACGGGGGCGGCGGGGGCGTTGGTGGATCGGGCGCTGGCGCGCCGGTGACATGTCCCCCACCCCGCCCCTTCCCGAAATCCCTGCGGGCGCGTGCGGGGCGTGCGGACCGCGCCGGGCGCAGGTCGTCGCCGGTTTCCGGTGGGACGGGGTTGGCGTGCGCAGTTCCCCGCGCCCCTTAGAGGGGCGCGGGACCGTATCCGTCAGTGGCTCCGCCACGGGGCGCAGCCCAGCCACGTACGACCCGTAGCCGACGACGACCGAAGACTTCGACCGCCCAAGTCGTAATCCGACCCACCGGGAGCCCACCCATGAACGTAACCCGTCTGAACCACCACATCGAGGGCTCGCCCACCGCCCCGCCGCTGATCCTCGGCCCCTCCCTCGGGACGAGCCTCGCCCTGTGGGACGGGGTCGCACCCGAACTGTCCAGCGCCCACCGCGTCGTACGGTGGGACCTCCCCGGCCACGGCGGGTCGCCCGCCGACCTGGTCACGGCGGGCGCCACCGTCGGAGACCTCGCCGACCTCGTCCTCGCCCTCGCCGACGACCTCGGCATCGACCGCTTCGCCTACGCCGGCGTATCCCTCGGCGGCGCCGTCGGCCTGCACCTCGCCGTGCACCACCCGGAACGCCTCACCAGCCTCGCCGTCATCTGCTCCTCCTCCCACTTCGGCGGCGCCAAGAACTGGGAGGAGCGGGCCGCCCTCGTCCGCAAGGAGGGCACGGGAGGCGTGGCCGAGACCGCGCCCTCCCGCTGGTTCACCCCCGGCTTCCGCGTGGAACGCCTCGTGCAGGACAACCGCGACGCCGACCCCGCGGGCTACGCGGCCTGCTGCGACGCCCTCGCCGCGTTCGACCTGCGGGACCGGCTCCCCGACATCACCGTTCCCACCCTCCTCATCGCCGGCCGCGAGGACCCCGCCACACCGCCGGCGCACCTGCGCGAGATCGCCGACGCCGTACCGGACAGCGAACTCGTCGAGCTGGCGGGCGCCTCGCACCTCGCCCCCGCCGAACGGCCGGAGGCGGTCGTCGGGCTGCTGCGCACCCACCTCGGGCAGGCCGCGAAGCGCGGCATGGAGGTGCGCCGCGAGGTGCTCGGAGACGCGCACGTCGACCGGGCGCAGTCGCGGCAGACGCCGTTCACGGCCCGGTTCCAGGACTTCATCTCGCGCTACGCGTGGGGCGAGATCTGGACCGACCCGACGCTCAGCCGCCGCGAGCGCAGCATGATCACGATGACCGCGCTCGTCGCCCACGGCCACCTCGACGAGTTCGGCATGCACGTCCGCGCCGCCCTGCGCAACGGCCTCACCCCGGACGAGATCGGCGCCGTGGTGCAGCAGTGCGCCGTGTACGTGGGCGTGCCCGCCGCCAACTCCGCGTTCGGCGTCGCCCAGCGGGTGCTCGCCGAGGAGGGCCTGGCGTAACGCGTGGCATAACCCCGACAGGCGTACGTACAGGGGGGTCATGCCCGACCCGGGGCCTCCCCCCTAGCCTGGACGCATGGCCACACTCCTGATCACCGGTGCCACCTCCGGCCTCGGCCGGTACCTCGCCTTCGAGCTCGTTCGCGGCGGGCATGTCGTGCTCGCCCACGGCCGGGACGAGAAACGTACGGACGCGCTCGTCGAGGAGCTACGCGCCACCGGCGGGCGCGCCGAGGGCTTCGTCGCGGACCTCGCCTCCCTGGAGCAGGTCCGCGACCTCGGCGCCCGCGTCGCCGCCGCCCACCCGGAACTCGACGTCCTCGTCAACAACGCCGGCGTCGGCACCGGGGCCCCCGGCTCCGGCCGCGAGCCGAGCGCCGACGGGCACGAGCTGCGGTTCGCCGTCAACGTGCTCGCCCCGGTCGCCCTCACCCGCACCCTGCTGCCCACCCTCCAGGCCAACTCGCCTTCCCGCGTGGTGAATTGCGGCTCGCTCGGGCAGTCGCCGCTCGACTTCGACGACCTGGAATTCGACAACAACTACAGCGGCACCGAGGCGTACTGCCGCTCCAAGTTCGCCCTCGCCGCGCACACCTTCGCCCTCGCCCGCGAACTGTCCGGCACGGGCATTCACGTCAACGTCATCCACCCGGCGACGTACATGGACACGGCGATGGTCCGCGAGGCCGGCGTCGGCCCACTGAACACTGTCGAGGACGGCGCGGCCGGCGTACTGGCCCTGGCCGTCGGCGAGTTGGGCGGCGAGGCCACCGCGGGCTTCTTCGACGGCGAGCAGCCGACGCTCGCGCAGGCGGAGACGTACGACCGCGAGGTCCAGGACCGCCTCGACATCGAACTCGACCGCATCCTGGGGCCGTTCAAGCCCTAGGTCCTGTCGTCAAACTCCCGTCGTCGCCCGGAGACGGGGCGCGGCTAGCGCAGCCCCCGTCCCGTCTCCAAAACCTCCCGCGCCCGCGCCGTCAACGCGTCCGCCCCGCACGAACGGGCCAGCTGCAGACCGCGGTTGAGCTCGGACAGTGACCGCGCGGCGATCCCGTACTCGACCCGTGCCCGAGCGTGTTCGTACGCGCAGGGGGACGCTTCGAGGTACGTGACCGCCTTCGCGTACAGGGTGAGCTGTTCCCGTCCCGTGGCCAGCGCGGCAGCGACCCGCAACGCCTCGCCGATCGCGGTGTCCGTGCCGAACCGCTCGGCCTGGACGCGGGACTGGGCGGCGAGTTCGGCGGCGCGCCGCGGGTCGGTGTCGGCGAGGGCGAGGGCCAGGTCGCCGGCCCACGACGCGACGACGGTGTTGTGGCCGCCGCGGGCCAGGGCGACCTTGCCGCCGGTCTCCAGTTCGCTGATGCCCTCTTCGGTGCGGCCGACGGCGAGCAACAGCCGGCCGCGCACCGAGTGGGCGTCGGGCAGCAGGATCATCGACGGGTAGGGCGCGGCGAATCCGTACCGGTCGGCGATCCGGAGCGCCTCGTCGGGCTTGCCGCGGGCGAGCAGCGTGTCGATGAGCATGGCCGCCGCGGACCAGTGCATGGGCAGCCCGCGGCCCACCCGGTCGGCCAGGCGCAGCCCCTCACGCAGGAACGCTTCCGCATCGTTGAGCCGGCCGCGCCTGCGGTGGACGTACCCGACGAAGGCGTGCGCGAGGGAGAGGTGGCCGCCGCTCCAGCCGGCGGTCTCGTAGGCCCGCATGCTCTCCGTGAACAGGCTCTCGGCGCGGTCGAGTCGGTCGGAGAAGAGGTAGGAGAGGCCGAGCGCGATGAGGATCTCGAAGCCCCACTCGGGGTCGGTCCAGCCGAGGCCCGGCGCGAGGCGTCCGTTGACCAGGGAGCGGTCGCAGTACTCCGCGACCTCCTCGGCGTTCTCCCCGCGGTTCATCATGTCGAAGGCGCGCAGGATCAGCAGGACGCGCTCGGGGTTGTCGCGCCCGGTGACGCGCCCGGCGAGTTCGGCAAGGCTGCGGGAGCGGTCCTGCGGATCGTGCTCGCCGGCGTAGATGCACTCCCAGAAGAGGCGGGTGGCCCGCAGGCGCAGCCGCTGGTTCCCCTCCTTCTGCTGAGCGGTCTCGGCGTCGAGGGCGGTGAGCGCGTCGTCCAACTGGTTGGTGTGGACGAGGGCCTGAGCGAGCCGGCACACCGCGTCGACGCGGTCCTCGCCGAAGAGCCCGGGGGCGGAGTCGAGGGCGGCGCGCAGGTGCGCGACGGTGGTGGACGGCGAGGTGAGCAGCGTGGCGCAGCCCAGCTCGTACAGCACGTGCGGCCGGACCTCGGGCAGCGGCGGTTCCTGGAGGGCGCGCTCCAGGCAGCGCCGGGCCGCGGTGGGCGCACCGACGGCGAGGTGCTCGCGGGAGGCGGCACGCAGTTGCTCGACGAGCTCGGGGTCGTCGTCCGGATGCACCTCGAGGAGGTGCCGGGAGGCCGCGGCGGGGCCGTGCCCGGACGCGGTGACCGCCCACGCGGCCTGGCCGTGCATGGCGGTACGGGTGGCCGGCGGGATCGCGTCGTACACGGCGGACGCGATCAACGGGTGGACGAACTCCAGGGTGTCGGTGGCGCCGTACCCCGATCCGGGGGACCCGGTGTCGGTCAGGATGCGGGCGGTGCGCAGCTGCTCGGCGCAGCGTCCGGCCTGCTCGGGGTTCATGCCGGCGAGCAGCGCGGCGAGGCCCGGCTCGATGTGGGTGCCGAGGATGGCGGCGGCCCAGGCGAACCGGGTCGCGTCGGTGCCGAGCCCTTCGAGGCGGGTGACCAGGCCGCGGCCGCGGGCGGACCGGTTGAGCGCCCGCAGTTCGACGGCGGCCCGCTCGTCGGGCTCGAGCTCACTGTCCTGGACCTTGGCGAGCAACTCGACGGTCTCGTACGGGTTTCCGCCCGTGACGGCCCACACCTCGCGGCAGAACGGGTCGTCGGCGTGGGCGCCGAGCGTGGCGCGGGTCAGGCCCGCGGTGGCGTCCGGGGTGAGGGCGCTCAGCCGGGAGACGCCGGGGCGGGCGGCGGCGGCCACCGCGTCCAGGCAGGCGGCGGCGCGCCCGTCCTCGGCCTCGCGCTGCGCCACGACGACGAACACCGGTAGGTCGTCGAGGCGCTCGGCGAACGCGGCGAGCCACTCCAGGGTCTCCACGTCGGCCCAGTGCGCGTCGTCGATGAGCAGCACCAACGGCCAGTGCAGGCGGGCCAGTCGGGACGCGGCGGCGACGAGTCCGTCGCGCACGCCCTGCGGGTCGGCCTGGCGCCCGGTGGGCTCCGCGATTCCGAGGGCGGGGCCCGCGATGTCGTACCAGTCACCGAAGTATTCGCGGGCCTCTTCCTCGGAGAGCACCGCGAGGGCGGGCTGCAGGAGTTGGCGTACGACGTTGAAGGGGACGGAGGTGACCGTCTCGCCGCCCCGCGCCGACCACACGGTGGCCCGGCCCGCCGCCATCTCGCGCACGCCGGAGAGCAGGGCGGTCTTACCGATGCCCGCCTCTCCCTTGTAGACGACGAGGCTGCCCGAGGCCGCGGAGTCGCCGTACAGCTCGTCCAGGGCACGCGCCGCGACGTCGAGTTCGGACTCCCGCTCCCACAGACGCGCGCCGTCCCGCGAAGGAGAGCCGGAGGGCGCGGCGTCGGCATGCCGTCCCTGGGTCATCCCGCAGCCTCCCGTTGTCGTTCCCGGTGTCGTCCCGGTGTCCGGTCGCAGCCGATCACATGGAGCGATCGACGTACTGGTCACGAGACTAGTCCGCGAGGCCCTGACTTCGTGGGGCGTCTCGGCAGCCGGTGACATTTGGCCCGAGATGGGACCCCGGTCCGCCAACTCGGGCCGGGGTCGGGCCGGGAGCCGAGCCGGAGTCGGGCCGGAGGCCCAGCCCGGGGGCCCGGCCGCCCCCGATAACGATCCCGACCGCATCGGCGAACCCTCTCATCCCCTTTTCAGGCGGGCCTCATACTGTTCCGTCCATGACGTCGCAGACTCCCGCAGGCTGGTACTCCGATCCGGGGCAGGTTCCAGGCGGCCCGCGCACCGAACGCTGGTGGGACGGCGCCCGCTGGACCGACCAGACCCGGCCCGCCACCACCCCGCCGCAGCAGCAGGCCCCGGCACAGCAGCAGGCCCCGGCGCCGTTCACGCAGCAGCCGACCCCACCCGGAGCGAATCCGGCATACCCCAACTACCCGGCATATCCGGGCCAGTTGCCGCAGAAGTCGCGCGGCAAGGGGCGAATAGCCATCGCCGCGGGGATCGCGGTCGTAGTGCTCGCGGGGATCGGCACCGGCGTCTACGCCCTCACGTCGGGCGATGACGGCGACAACAAGAGCGACAAGGCGGACTCCCGGTCGCAGAGCCCGAAGGAGGCGAACCCCGAGGGGCCCGGCGCCCCCGGCGACAGCGGGGGCGGCGGAGGCGGCGAGAGCCCGACGCCCGACGCTCCGGGGGCCTCGCCGCAGGCACCGCTCGACAAGGGCTTCGCCACCGACGTCAGCAACGGGGTGGCGATCCCGGTCATCAAGAACTGGACCGGCACCGACGGCGCGGGCGTCGCCGGCATCACGGTCGGCCCGTACCCCTGCCCCAACACGAAGGACGACGTCTGCGTGAAGGGCGGCGCGTCCACCTCGTCGGCGAAGCGCCTCAAGCTCGACGCGAAGTCGGCGAAGGCGGCCGCGAAGGAGGACATCGCCAAGAACGCGAAGTCGTCCTACGGCGGCAAGACCTACCAGGGGATCACGGGCCACAAGCAGGTGTTCGCGAAGGCGGTCACGGTCGCCGGGCAGAAGGGCTACCGGGTCCGCTGGAGCGTCGAGACGAAGTCGGGCGTCGACGCGTGGGTGGAGTCGGCCGCCTTCCCCTCGCCCGCCAACCCCGACAAGCTCGTCGTGCTGCGCGTCGGCGTGGACATGCCGCACACCGCCGCCGACAAGTCGACAGGGCCGAAGGCCGAGTCGATCGACAAGATCCTCAAGGGCATCAAGAAGGCCACGGTCACCGGCAACGGCGACGCCGGCGAAAACGTCTGAGTACCGCGGCGAAAACGGTATGAGCGCCGCCGGCACCGCTCCGACCCCCGCACGAATTCGGCCGGGCGGGTCCCCCTCCGCTCAAGGAGGAACCCGCCCGGCCGGGGGTGCGCGCCGCCCCCGTCCCCACGGTGCGGCGCGGGCAGACCGCCGGTCGGTCATCCCTGCGACCGGCGGCCTCCCGTTCAGGTGGCCCGACCCTCCAGGGTCGGACCCGAGGGCTTGCTCGCAAGCCCCAGCCCCGGAACCAGCGCGCTCTCGACGAAGCGGACCAGATAGTCCCCGTCGGCGTCGCGCCCTTCCAGGATCGGTCGGCTGCGCATGACTCCGAAGAGCTGCGCGGCCACGTAAGGCAGCGCGGGATGGTCCGCGGCGATCTCGCCGCGCGCCACCGCCCGCTTCACCATCGAGTCGATCGACGCGAGTTCCGGCTCGATCAGCGCCTCGCGCAGCGCGCCCTTCAGCTCGTCGTCCTGGAGGGCGGCGTGGCCGAGGGCCTGCAACAGTACGGTGTCCGGCTTGGCCTGCGACGCCGCGTTGCGCGCGGCTGCGCAGAGGTCCCCCGCGAGCGTACCCGTGTCGGCTGTGAAGAACTTGCCACAGCGTCCGGCCCGCAGCGCGGCGGCCACGAGCTGCGGCTTCGTCTTCCACTGCCGGTACAGCGTGGACTTGCTGCAACAGGCCTGCGCGGCGACGCCCTCCATGGTGAGCGACCCGTACCCGGACTCCCGCAGCTGGTCGAGGACGACGTCGTAGAACTCCTGCGCCCGCTCAGGGGTGATCTTGGAGCGGCGCGAGGCGGCGGGCGCGGCTTCGGTGGCCTGGTCTCGCGTCGTCATGGCCCTCACTCACTCCTCGGTCGGCGGCAGTGTCGATGAGATCACACCGGACTATCGATACGCCAGTGTACCGGTACGCCACCGTATCGGTACACTGGCGTATCGATGAACGGGAACATGAGGGAACCGGAGCAGCACGCCGTCCGGCCACCCCTGATACGTGAGCTCTTGCTGGTCGTGGGACTTTTCCTCGTCTACAAGCTCGGGCGGCAGCTGGCCAACGGCCACACCGCCGAGGCGTTCCACAACGCCGACCACGTGTGGAGCTTCGAGCGTGCCGTGCACCTGCCCGGCGAGGGCGCGGTGCAGGACGCGCTGCTGAGCAGCGACACCCTCGTGCACGCCGCGAACATCTATTACGCGTCCGTGCACTTCCCGGCCACGATCGCGCTGCTCGTCTTCCTCTACCTGCGCCGCCCGCGCCACTACCTGTGGACGCGGCGCGTGCTCGCGGTACTGACCGCGGCGGCGCTCGTGCTGCACCTGACGTTCCCGCTGGCCCCGCCGCGGATGCTGGGCGCCGCGCACCTCGTCGACACGGCGCAGGTCTACGGCCCCTCGGTGTACGCCGCGAAGCCCGCCACGGACACCATGGCCAACCAGTTCGCCGCGATGCCCTCACTGCACTTCGGCTGGGCCCTGATGGTCGCGATCGGCCTGGTCGCCGCGACCCGCTCGCGGTGGCGCTGGCTGTGGCTGCTGCACCCGCTGTTCACGCTGCTCGTGATCGTGGGTACCGCCAACCACTACTGGCTCGACACGATCGTGGCGACGCTGCTGCTCGGCGCCGCGCTCGCGGTGATCCGGCTGCCGCGCGCGGTCGAAGCGACCGGCTTCTGGCGCCACCTGTTCCCGGTGCCGGCCCCCACGACCGCGGCCACGCCGCACATCATGGAGGTCCGACACACGCCGACGCCGTGGACGCCGGCTCCGGCCGCGTTCCGTACGCCGCCCGACGCGCTCACGGCCGCCGATGTGCTCGCCGCGGCGACTCCGACGCACATACCGGTCCAGGTGATCACCGCGCCGGGCTCCGCCTCTGCCTCCGCCTCTGCCTCTGCCTCTGCCTCTGCCTCTGCCTCTGCCTCTAACGCGTCCCAGCCGACCGCGAGCCTCGCGACCGGAGCGGCACGATGACCGCCACACTGCTCGCCGTCGCCCTCTCCCTCGTCTCCGCCGTCGCCTACGCCGCCGCGGCCGTGGCCCAGGAGCGGCTCGCCGCCAAGTCCGGGGCGGGCGTGCTGCGGCTGCTCGGGACGGGTGCCTGGTGGTGGTCGGTCGGGCTCAACGCCCTGGCCGCGCTGCTGCACGTCGCCGCGCTCAAGTACGGGCCGCTCACCCTCGTCCAGCCGCTCGGCGCGCTCACCCTCGTCGCGGCGGTGCCGCTGGGGGCGCGGGTCGCGGGGCGGCACGTCACGCCCGGCGAGTGGCGGGGCACGGCGCTCACGCTCGTGGGCCTCGGCGCGCTGCTCGTGACGGCGTCAGGACCCGCCCCCGACGACACGCTCTCACTGCCCGAGGCGCTCGGCGTGGCCGCGGTGACGGCGGCGCTCATCGGCGCACTCTCCCGCCGCGGCGCGAAGCCGGGCCTGCGCCACGCCACCGCGTCCGGCGTCGCGTCCGGCGTGGCCTCCGCCCTCACGCAGACCGTGACGGTGGCGGTCACCGACCGCACGGGCCCGCTGCTCGACGTACGAGTGATCGCGGTCGCGCTACTGGTGGCAGCCTTCGCGGCAGGCGGCCTCCTGCTCTCCCAGACCGCCTACCGCGGCGGCCTCGGCGCTCCGCTCGCGATGGTGACCCTCGCCAACCCGCTGGCCGCATCGATCATCGGCCTGGCCCTCCTGGGCGAGCACCTCCAGGGCGGAGCTGGGGGCCTGGCCCTCGCAGCAGCGGGAGCGATCCTCGCGACTGGCGGCGTGGTCCTACTGACACACACGCATCACGCCCAGACCGACCAAGCCACGCTCCCCGAGCAAGCCACTGTGGCCGACCAAGCAGCTCTGGCCAGTTGAACGGCTCCGGCCATTTGAGCCCCTGCGGCGATTGAGCAGCGGGGTCCGGGGCAGAGCCCCGTGACCGCAACCCCGTAGAAGCGCAACATGCCAAGGTCACCCGAACCCGCGGGAGTCCTGCTTCAACGCCGTATCCACCGTGAGCGCAGTCGCAACGACCAGGCTCAACAACGGCTCCGGCAACTGATAGCGCACCTGCAACACATAGTTGTCCGCAGTCGTGAACATCGTCTTGGCGAGCCCCTCCCACGTCTTCGTGATCCGCGCGACCTCGTTGTCCGCATGGTCGACGATCGCGAAGTTCCAGGCCCGCCAGTTCTCCGCCTTGATCGCGCCGATCTGCTGACCGTTCGCCATCATCGCGAAGTTGATCTTCCCAATGGCGTTCTGCTGAACGATCTCGCCGACCGGCGCCCCGTCCGGGCGCTCGACGACGACCCGCGACTTGATGAACTTCGCGGGCCGCGTGAGCACCAAGTGCGGCTGCCCGTACGCGTCCCGGATCTCCAGCCTGTGCGTCATGAACTGGTCGACGCTGGCGACGAAGCGCAGCGCCTTCTTCATGGCGCTCTGGCCGACCTGGACGACGGAGCCCAGCTGGTTGCCGTGCTGATCCATGACGCTGTACTCGTTCGTCAGCTCGATCAGCTTGGCCTTCTGGTTCACCACGAGGACCGGCTCGGTGAACAGCGTGCCGCCGCCCTGCCCGGCCCCCGCGACGCCCGCCTGCTGCTGCACCTGACGCTGCACCCCGGCGGCCTGCGCCTGCGCCTGCTGCTGCGGCACCTGGCCCGCAGCCTGGGCGGGGGCCACGGCCTGCGCCTGACCGGCGTGCGTGTGCCCGGTCCACTGGGCGCCGTCCCACCACCGCAGCGCCTGGGGCGCCCCCTGGGGGTCCGGATACCAACCTGCAGGAGTGTTCGAATGCGTCGTCACCGGGGCACACTATCGCGCCATACCGGACATGGATCCAGCCCTCAGCGGGCGCCCTCCCACAGCTCCCTCTCGGCCGCCCGCGGGTCCGCCTCGACCCGGCAGGCGCCCGCGTCGAACACCATGGTCGACCGCTCCCCCGCCGGGTCGTACGCCGCCCAGCCGGGGTCCCCGGACGTGGCGAACGCGACCCACGCGCCGTGCATCGCGCGGGCGAGGTCCGCCGGGGCGTCCTTGCCGGCGAGCGCCGCGTAGTCCGGGTCGTCGACGCGGTCGAAGACGAAGCCGAGCTCCAGGGCGTGGCAGGCGCCGAGCTCCCCGCCGAACTGCGGGGACCGCCAGGCGAACTCGTAGACGTACGAGCCCGGCACGGACTCGGCGAGGCGCAGCGCGGGGATCCGCCAGAACCAGTCGGTGACGATGGCGTCGAGGAGTTCGCCGGGACTCGCGTCCGGCCGGCTCGCCCGGTACCCGTCCAGGTCGGCGCCGAAGGCCTCGGCGCCGCGCTTCACCCGCCCCTCGCTGATGGTGGCGAAGCGCCCGGTCGGCACCATGTAGAGCCGGTTCTCCTCGCGGTTGCTGCCGACGAGGATGTCCACGCCCGCGTCCGGCCCCGGCAGCGTGCGCTCGTCGGCGACCGGCTCGAAGACCATCCCGTTCAGCGCCGCGTCGCCCCACACCGCCGGGTCGGGCCGCCGCTTGAACTCGTCCGTCAACGCGCCCTGTGCCGCGATCAGTTCCGGCAGCGGCACCTCCGCGAACGCCTCCGCGGTGTGCGGCACGCCGAGCCGCTCGGCCATCCGCTCCCCGATGCGGCGCGCGGTGTCGGGCCGCACGAAGTGGTGGCAGGCCCCGCTCTGCAGGACGGCACGCCGGAACAGGCCGCGGGCGCGCGGCTCGACGAGCAGCCGGCCGATCGCCACCCCGCCCGCCGACTCACCGAACACGGTCACCCGGTCCGGGTCCCCGCCGAACGCCTCGATGTTGTCGCGCACCCACTCAAGCGCGGCGATCATGTCGAGCAGGCCCCGGTTGTCGGGCGCCCCCGGCAGGTGCAGGAATCCGTCCACGCCCAGGCGGTAGTTGACGCCGACGAAGACGACGCCGTCGCGGGCGAAGGTGTCGCCGCGGTAACCGGAGGAGTTCGCGGAGCCGTTGGAGAAGGACCCGCCGTGCAGCCACACCATGACGGGAAGGCGGGCGCCGGGGCCCGGCTCCGGCGTCCAGACGTTCAGGTTGAGGCAGTCGGGCCCGTCCTGACTGGTCTCCGGGATCAGCGCGTCGAACGGCGGGGCGTACGGGGCCTTGGGCGCGCTCTGCCCGTACTCCGTGGCGTCGCGCTCCCCGGTCCACGGCTCGGCGGGCCCGGGCGCGGCGAAGCGGCGGGGGCCGAACGGGGCGGCGGCGTACGGCACTCCGAGGAAGGCGGCGATCCCGTCCTCGGTGCGGCCGCGCAGGGTTCCCTGCCTGGTGACTGCGGTGGCGTCGGTCATACGGTGGTGCTCCCTCAGCGACGGGGCGGGCGGCCGGTCGGCCACTCCTCTCGTACCCCGCCGTCCACCGTCCGTAAAGATCACCGGCGAGTCGTGTCAGCCACACCCCGCGCCGCCGAGGGCGCGCTCGCCGCCCTCGCCCGCGGCCGATACGGGCCCGAATGGCTCGCCCGCCAGCCACTGGGCGACGGCGCGGCCGATGGGCTGCCCCGTCTCGATCTCGATGAAGCCGAACTGGCCGGACTGGTTGCACTCCAGGAACCACCAGATGCCGTCGGCGTCCTCGGCGAAGTCGAACGCCCCGTACGCCAGTTGGGCGCGGGTCAGATAGGCGCGCGCCGCGTCGGCGACGCGGCGGGGCACGGGTATCGGGCGCCAAGGGCCCGCGGCAGCGTCGAACCGCACGTCGTCCACGGTTGCCTCGTCGCTCTGCCGCGCGTCCTCGGCGTCCGGCGAACCCGCCGCGCGCGCCGCGAACAGTTGGTCGCCCACACAGGTCAGACGGATGTCCGCGGCCCTGCGCACCCGTCGCTGCAGCAACGTCGGTCCGTTCGCGACGTCCTGGTAGTCCTCGCCCGGGCGCACGCGTGTGGTCGGCACGGCGAGCCCGACGTCGTCCGGGTGCTTGCCGGAGACCGGCTTCACGATCAGGTCGGGGTAGCGCGCGGCGAACTCACGGGCGGCGCGCGGGAATGTGGTGATCAGCGTGGGGGGCACGGGCAGTCCGCAGGCGCGTGCCAGCCATAACTGCCAGGGCTTGTGGCGGGCCTGGCGGGCGGAGTCGGGGTGGTTCATCCAGCGCGCCTCGGTGCACCGCAGCATCCCGTACAGGGACTGCGAGGCCTCCTCGGTGAGCCAGGGCGAAGCGGCTTCCGCGTGGGCGGCGGGCACGCCGGGGCGGCGCACCCAGATGGAGCGCAGGCCGCTCATGCTGACGACCCGGCCACCGACCGACAGGTGGCCGTGGAACGTCCCGTGCGCGAACTCGCCCGAGAGGCCTACGCCGCCCGGCAGTTCGGCGGGGTCGAGCCGTAGGACAGGGATTCCATTGGCATTCATTTCGACGACAGCCATGTCTGCCGTCACATCCTGTTCACTCGTCAGGATCAGCACGGTCATTTGCGCAGGGCCGTTCAGTCGTCGAAATGGGTTTTCGAACCCGCGGTGGAGGTGGTGGCCGCGAACTCCCGCAACACTGCGTAGTCGCGCGCCGCCACTGCGCCGTCGGCGAGCACGTTCAACTGCAGTGTTGCGTCGTACATATACGGCGCCCTGACCTCTGCCTCTCGCGTGGGGCGGGCATAGTTCAGTGCGAACGGTCGCATGAGCTCTCCTAGTTGGGGGTTCGCCAAGTCAAGCGCATGGTGACTCTCCGGCGTCACACCTCGAGCGGATTTCTCGGTCTCGTTTTGAGTAAGACGCGTCACACCCGGGAGGAGTTCATTCCGCCACGCTGCGTGATGACACAACGTCAGCCAGGCAATGCCAGGCCATAGCTGGGGGCTTTGCGGTCACTCCCCCTATACGGCGCCTTTACAACCCTTTACATCTCTGGGCGCAGGCGTACGGCGGCAATCCGCCACCCTGCCCGAACGTCCCCTGCGCGCACCGATCATGGGGCAGGGTGACTTTCATGACCCGGCACAAGAAGTGGCACAAAAGACGCTCCGCGCTGACCCTGGCCACCGCCCTGGGCGCCCTGACGCTCGGCGCGACCACGGCGTCCGCCGCGCCCACCTGGACCGAGACCGGCACCTCGCACGTGAATTCGCTGACGGGCAGCCAGGGCCTGGCCTCCCGCGCGGACGGGACGCTCGTGTACCGCGGCCTCGGCTCGGTGCCGCTGCCCCTGCGCGTCGCGGGCTGGAGCCACGTGGGCGACCCGGACGTGGCGCGCGGCCTCACCTTCGACGCGTATCAGGGAGGCGACAGCGCGACGAAGAAGATGTTCGCGGTGACCACGGCGGACGGGAAGCGCACCACGTACGAACACGCCCTGGACCCGGGCGAGATGCTCAACAACTCGTTCGCATCCGTGTCACCCGATGACCAGTGGCTGGTGTCCGGCGAGTGGGGCACGCGCGACCGCCTCCAGGTCTTCCCGGCCCCCGTCCTCAACCCCTCCGCGCCCCAGCCGGGCACCAACCTCCCGCAGGCCGGCCAGATATCCCTCGACAAGCCGGTCACGAACATCCAGGGCTGCGACTTCACCGACGCCACCCATCTCCTCTGCTCGTCCGACGCCGCGACCAAGGAGGTCCTCGACATCACCCTGGACCGCCCCCTCGACGGCCAACCGGTCACCGGCCACGTGACGTCCGCCTTCGCGATCCCCCAACGCAGCGTCTGCAAGGGAACGTTCGAGTCCGAGGGCATCGACTACGACGCGACGCGGGGCACCCTGCGCGTCGAGATGGTGCCACCGGCTCCGTGCCTGGTGACGACGGCCGTGATCGCCTACAAGCGGGGGTAGCCGCGCTGCCGGGCGCAGGGGACGGGGCCGGACGGACTGTTCCCGGCAACCGGCGGCCGTGGATCACTGCCGGTCCCGGGAAAGGTTCATGCGGCCCGAGATCCCACACAATGGGAACATGCCGGAAGCCACGTACACCCCGCCGCGCTTCCCCTGGGCCTGGCTGGCGGCCGGCGTGTTGCTGCTGGCCGGGATGGTCGCCTGGGGCGTCGCCGTGTATCCGCACCTTCCCGACCGCATCCCGCAGCACATCGGCGGCGGTGGCGTGGACGCCTGGACGGACAAGAGCGTGGGCGCCGCGTTCACCCTCGTCCTCGTCTACGCGGGTGTGACCGTGCTGCTGCCCGTCACCGCCGCGCTCCTGCTCCGGGCCACGCCGGCCGCCGAACTGCCCGACGGCGAACCCCGGTTCGCGATCGGCGGCAGCCAACGCCCCGCGACACGCACCGGAGCCCGCCGGATGGCCGTGGCACTGCTCGTCACCAACATCGGAATCGGGCTGTCCTTTGTCATCGCCAACATCGTGATGTGGCGCACCACCACCACGCCCGAGGTCCCGTGGTGGTTCCTCGTCGGGATCCTGACACCGATCGCGATCGGCGCGGCCCTCACACTCGCCGTGGGCCTACAGGACCGCCGACAGGGCAACAAACTCCACGCCGCCGCCGGTTCCGAGCGCGGCAACCGCTAAGGCCGTCCAACAACGGCCACCCCGGGCCGGAGCCGTTCACGCGGGGAGGGCGTCTCCGGGGAAGCCATGGCATCCGCACGTACACGGCTGAAGCGGCCCTGACAGCAGAACGGCCCCAGGGACCCCGCTTGTGGCTACGGTGGCTCTCACGACACCGCACGACCCGCCGACCACGACCTCCCGCGGCCGCGGTCCCACGAGAGAGCAGAGCCGGGATGAACGTGCACGACCTGACCCTGTACGCCTGCGCCGCCGCCGTGGTCGGCCCGGGCCTCAAGGTGCTCGACTCCTCCCTCGCCGCACCGGCCGGGCCGCGGAGCCGGGTGCCGTCCGTCCTGCGCGCCTGGCGCCCGCCGATACCCGTGACCGCGGCCGCCATGGTCGGGGTGATGGCGGCCTTCAACGTCGCGCAGACCATCTGGCCAAGCTTGACCGGCCACCTGGAAAGACGGCCCGACGGTGCGTGGTGGCGCGCCGGTACGGCGCTGCTGATCCAGTCCAGCGGCCGGCTGCAACTCCTGTTCAATCTGGCGGCGCTGATCGCGGTCGCCCCCGTCGCCCAGCGCGTCTTCGGCTCCGTCAGCACCCTCACGCTCTACCTGCTCCCCGGCGTGGCGGCGCAGGCGGTGAGCATGGAGGCCTGGAACCCGCACGGCGGTGGCAACTCGGTCGCCATCTGCGGCCTGGTCGGCGCGCTCGCCACCGTCTGCGCCCTGCGCGGCCCGAATCCCGGACTCCGCCGCCTTGCGCTGCTCGTGCCGGCCGCGGGACTCGTGCTCTGCGTGATGGCCAACAACCACGGCGTGGGCCTGCTCGTCGGAGCCGCCCTGGGCGCCGCCATGACGGCCCTCGACCCCGCCGGACGCCGCATCCGCCTGCCCGCCCGCCCCGAAACCGCCGTCTCCTGACCCACGGGGCGTTCAGCCTCGAACAACGGCGGGCAGGTCATCGTGGACACCAACCGCTGATCGCGTTCGTCGATCACGGCCCGGCAGGCAGCGGGGAGCCTGCGGGACTGCTGCGGCCCGGCGTGATGTGGCGCACCACCACCACGTCCGAGGTCCCGTGGTGGTTCCTCGTCGGGATACCGACACCCCTGGCCTCGACCGTTCACCCGGGGAGCACGTCTCCGGGAAAGCCGTGGCACGGGTGAACCTCGCAGCGCATCATCCCGGCCTGCACGCAGGGGTCCCCGGCCATGATCTTCTCGGCCTCCTCGGCCGACACGGTCATGATCGCGACGCCGGCCACGGTGTCCGAGCCGACCGGACACAGGATCGCGATCACCCCTTCAGCACGCAGCGACACCATGCGCCGCTGGTGTTCGAGCTCGATCGCGCCCGCGCCGTCCATGGTCCGCTCCGGGCCCCACTGAAGGATCGCCAGGCTGTAGGGCTTCGCGGTCGCGGCCAGAGCCTGAATCTGTTCGTCGGTCACGGTTGTGCTCATGATGTCCCCTCATTTCTCGACACTTCTCGATGCGCTCGGCCAATGATGGGCACCGCATGGTCGGTTGTCATCGGTCCGGCGGCGGAACGTCCCGGGTGACGGCGATGTGTCGACTCCGTCAAACCGATCGTGAACAGGCACTTCTCGCGGTTAGCGTCGGGATCATGACAGAGACGATCAAGACCGCCGCCCCGCCGACCCACCCGGTCAGGCAACTGCTCGCCGCCTCCGTCGGCAACGCCGTCGAGTGGTACGACTGGTTCTCTTATACGGGCGCACGGACACCATACGACGGCGCCCTGTAGCAGCAACTTTGCAGGTGAGGACACATTCTCGTGCCGCTTCTCAGTTGCAGGTGTCGCAGGGTTTGATCAGCTCTGGCAGTCTCGATGCTGAGTAATTGCTGACCTTTATGACGGGGCGTCAGCCCATGCGTTGGGCGTGGCCTTCTCTTCTTACGCGAAGAAAAGTCCCTCGGAAGTCCCTTGGACAGACCGTGAAGGTCCCTGAAAAGCCCCAGGAGAGTCACGGTGGAGTGGGTTCAGCGTGCGCTCAGCGAGGAAGCCAAGTGGCCCCAGCCGGCGAGGCGTTCCCGAGAACAGGAGTAGTAAGCAGAGCACCCGCCAGAAGCCACCCGAGAGGCGAGGCAGCTTCTGGACCATCATGCCTGCGCGGGGAGCAGAACCCGCCGCGCCCGGTCAGCTTGTACTGCTCGGGATCATCCCCGCGCACACGGGGAGCAGGCCACTCCATCTACACTCCGCTGTACCCCTGGGGGTCATCCCCGCATGCGCGGGGAGCAGTAGCTGCACAGGCGGCAGGCCGCCGTCACGGTGGGGTCATCCCTGCGTGCACGGGGAGCAGTTGGGGACAGGGGTTGTCTCGCCGCTCGACGTGGGGTCATCCCCGCGTGCACGGGGAGCAGGGCCCACGGGGTGCAACCCCGAAAAGCGTGGGGGGAGCATCCCCGCATGCGCGGGGGAGCAGAACTGGAGCCTCTTCGCTGTCGTCGCTGACGTGGGGTCATCCCCGCATGCGCGGGGAGCAGACCGTGCTGGCCGTGATCCCTGGCGTCAGCTGGGGGTCATCCCCGCATGCGCGGGGAGCAGCCGGCGGTTGGCTGTGTGGCCGTCTGAGCGTCGGGGTCATCCCCGCGTGCGCGGGGAGCAGTCTGTGTCGAGTAGGTGTTGCGTGGCAGTCTCTGGGTCATCCCCGCGTGCGCGGGGAGCAGATCAAGTCGTCGCTGGGCTCGAGGTCGACGCAGGGGTCATCCCCGCGTGCGCGGGGAGCAGATCAGGTGCGGGTTGCTGCCGACCGTTGACCGGGGGTCATCCCCGCGTGCGCGGGGAGCAGGCTCTCCGACCTGGTGGTTCTTCAGAGAACGGAGGGCGTTTTACCAACTTCACCAGAATCCCCCATTACGGACTTATCCAATATCAAGGGCGACTAAGCCGTTAAACAAGCACTCTGTGTTTGACTCACGAGGCCAGCGGTGAAGTTGTGACCCCGAGTCAGTTGTCAGTGGTGTCTGCTTTCATTCCGGGTCTCCGTGGGTGCGGAGAAGCTGGCAACCGTGTGTTTGCTAGCCAAGCATGTATGCGGCGGGCTGGAGGAGTGGACGGCCATGGGTGGTCTTGGTGGAGGGCTGTCGCCAGCGGCGCGGACGGTATGGGCGAAGTACGACTTCGCCGGGGGCGGGTGGCTGCCGTTGTGGCGGCATCTTGCCGATAGCGGGGCGGCGGCAGGGCTCTTGTGGGACCAGTGGATACCTCGGGCCGTGCGGGAATTGGTGGCGCAGGCGCTGCCTGGCGGGGAATCAGATGCGCGGTTACTGGCGGTGTGGTTGGCAGGGGTGCACCACATCGGGAAGGCAACGCCGGCTTTTGCCTGCCAGGTGGACTCGCTGGCGGACGGGATGCGCAGTGCCGGGCTGGCGATGGCGGGGCAGCGGTATATGGCCGATCGGCGGATGGCTCCGCATGGGTTGGCAGGACAGGTGTTGCTCACCGAGTGGCTGGAGGAGCGGTACGGGTGGTCGCCGCGTAGCTGTAGGCAGTTCGCGGTGGTGATCGGCGGTCATCATGGGTCGCCGCCGGAGGCGGTCCAGGTGAAGGATCTGGACGATCATCCTGAACTGCTGCGTACGCCGGGGGCTTCCGAGGTGCTGTGGCAGCGGGTGCAGCGAGAGTTACTGGATGCCTGCGCGGCGGAGTTCGGAGTAGCGGAACGGTTGGGTGCGTGGCAGCGGGTGAAGATGCCACAGACCGTGCAGGCTGCACTGTCCGCGCTGGTGATTGTTGCTGACTGGATCGCCAGCAATGCGGATCTGTTTCCGTACTTTCCCGAGGACGCTCCGCGTAGTGGCGAGGAGCGGGTTACGTCGGCATGGCAGAGGCTCGATCTGCCCGAGCCATGGCGGCCGAAGGAACCCAAGGGGACAGCGGTCGAGTTGTTCGCCGCGCGCTTCGATCTCCCGTTGGGGGCGAAGCCCCGACCGGTGCAAGAGGCGGCGGTGCGGCTCGCCCGCGAACTGCCTTGCCCTGGGCTGATGTTGATTGAGGCGCCGATGGGCGAGGGAAAGACTGAGGCCGCGCTGGCGGTTGCCGAAATCTTCGCTGCCCGCAGCGGGGCAGGAGGATACTTCTTCGCTCTTCCGACGATGGCGACGAGCAACGCGATGTTCCCGCGCCTGCTGGACTGGCTGCGGCGGTTGCCTCCGGGCGAGGACGGTACGTCGTGGTCGGTGCGGCTGGCCCACTCCAAAGCCGCGCTGAACGAGCACTTCGCCGGGCTGATGGCCGTCTCGAAGCCGGTCTCTGCGGTGGACCTGGACGGCGAGGGAACGGTCGCGCCGCGCGGTGGTCAGGATCCGTTCGCACTCGCCGAGCTCGTCGCTCATCAGTGGCTCAGCGGCCGGAAGCAGGGCAACCGGGACCGTCCCCGCGGATGCGGGGAGCACTGGCTGTGGATGGCCACCCACCCCGAGCGGAGGGACCATCCCCGCGGGTCCGGGGAGCACGAGCGGGGCGTGAAGGCGATGCAGTCGGGCCCGGGGCCATCCCTGCGGGTGCGGGGAGCACTCACGATCTGAACATTCCTAACTGCCCAACGCAGTTCCGCGACAGTTTCATTGACCGAGACCTGGATGACATCACACCCAGTAGGAAACGTTCCCGTGTCGAAGCATCAGCGGCTGCCTACCCCGGAGTTGGGCCATAGCTGGTCCCATTTGCGTCGGGCGCTTGGAACAGTGCGCCTTCCGATGCGGCCAGACACGGCGTCTCCATCTTCCGACGGGCGAACAGCGGCACGTCACGCTCCTGAGGAACCGCCGGGTTCCGGCGCTGCTACCTCGGCCGCATCCGGCACCGGCTGCAGAGCCGCGGTCAACGTTGCGGCCAGGGCAGCAGCTTGTTCCGGCGTTGTGGCCCCGCTGACAGTGACCGAGACGCCCCCTCCGCTGACGGAGATCGCATTGCCGTCACCCCCCGTCGCCGCGCACCAGCGGCGGACGGTGTCGATGGCGGAGGGCAGCGCCAAGGCGCCGGTGATCACAAGGGTGAGTATGTCGAGGCCAGTGCCGAGGTGTCCGGGATCAGGTGGAGCGGCGGGCTGCCAGGCGGCACGGGCGACGCGTTGGAGGCCCGGGTCGCGGGTGAGGAAGCGGCGCAGCCCGTCGGGGGCTGGGGCGCCGTCGGCGGTGGTGAGGGTGAGGGCCGGGCGATTGGTCACCGTGACTCCTGGAAGTGGGCTGTGTTGGGCATGAGGGGAATGCTGGATCCGTGGTGGGTGCCTTGGTGGTCAGGTTCGGGTAGTTCCCGGTCCGCGCAGTACTTGCGGACCGCTTCGTACACGGTCGCGGCGTCCAGGACCGGCCCCATTGCGGGGACTCCCTCACGCAGGACGGCGAGGAGGCCTGCGGTGAAGGCGGTGTTCCGGCCGGCGGTCACGAGCGATTCCTCGGTAGCGCTGGAAGAGGTCATCACGTAGGTGCCACGGATAGCGACAGAGGGGGAGCTGTTGCCGGTGAGTGTGTCGAGGGCGGCGCCGCTGTAGCAACTGTCGAGCAGGACCAGGCGGATGGGCAGTCCGCACTCGGCGATGTGTCTGCGGATCGCGTCGAAGTCCCAGTAGGAGTGGGACCTGTCCTGGCGGGAGTCGACCAGGGAGAGCTGGAGCTTGCCGTCCTCGGGATCAGAGCGGCCGTGGCCGGCGTAGTAGAGCATGAAGGCGCCCTGAGACGGGTCGACCTTCTCGATGAGGTCGTCGATGACCTTGTGGATCTTCTTCTCGTTGTCGGGGTTGCGGATCACCTCCACCCGGTCCTCGGGGATGCCGAACTCGGGGGAGGTGAGAAGCGCATGGAGATCGTCGAGGTTGTTGCCGATGGAGGGGACTCCGGGGAGGTGGGTGTACGAGGAGACGCCGACGAGCAGCGCGGCGCCGGAGGTCCAGCACGGTTGCGGGGCGGGAGCGAGGCGGGGCCGGGCGGTGCGGTTCTGCAGGCGGCGCAGGAGTCCGAGGTCGTCGAGGGACTGGGCACGCTGGTCGACCCAGTCGAGCAGGGCTTCGGCACCGTTGTGGGGGCTCAGGTGCTGGGCGACGAGCCAGAGGTAGCGCAGGTGGAGCGCGGCAGGTCGGGGCACGGTGCTCTCGCGAAGCAGTCCGTGGCCGTCGCGCCATGTCAGCAGCGCAGGGGCGTTGCCCGCGGGGCCGGGGAGGAGTGGATGTCCCTCCAGGGCTCTGAGGGCCAATTCGCCGACGGTGGCAGGGCTTTCGGGGTGCGGGAGCGAGGCCAGCAGGTGCAGTGCGGTCCGCCGGTCCTGCGGGGTCCACCGGTCGGCGCTGAATCGGCCGTCGGCGCTGGGGAGCATGAGCTGCTGTTCGCGGGTCCAGGTTGTCGTGCGGACCTGCAGCGGGCGGGAGCCGTGCCAGCGGTCGTGCTCGGTGATCACGCGCTGGTACTCGAGGCCGAGGCCGCGGAGGGCGGACAGGAGTACTCCTAGCCCTCCGCCGTCATGGCGGCCGGCGGTGAGAATGCCGACGGCGTCGCCGGTCCTGGACTCCACGAGGAGTCCGCCGCTACTGCCCGCGGGGATCTCGACGGAGGGAGCCAGGCGCAGGCCGTACGGGCCGGTGCGGGCGTGCATCTCCAGCACTGCGCTCCACGCCATGGGTTGCCCGGTGGCGGAGTCGTGCCGGTGCGCGTATCCGGCCAGTTGGCGACCATTCCAGGCAGCCCGGTCGGTCAGCCAGACGCATTCGTGGTCGCCGGGGTCGTCGAGGAGTTCGAGCAGAGCTAGATCCTGTTCCACGGACGTGTTTCCGCCCGGCTGTTGTTCGGTGTGGCGCATGTTGCGCACCCGCGCCATCCAGGGGCCGGTCTCCTCGCGCGCTGCGCTGCTCACGGCAACGTCGCGCGGCTGCCCGCGTACCACTTGAGCGGCCGTCAGTACCGTACGCGGAGCCACGTAGAAGCCCGTGCCCAGGAATCTGCGGTCCCGGCCCGTTCCTGCGGTTACCGCGACAGTTGCCTTCTGCGCGAGTTGATTCAGCGCCCGCCGTTCCAGCATCCCTGCCACTCCTTCTTACTCCCGTGTCAGCAGCAGCCCGCAGCTGTACGCACGCGCATGCCCCAGCCCCTGGGTCAGTACCTCGACCAGCGCCGACGGATCCGTGACCGTCAGGCTGCCGCGGATCTCCGCCCGCACCACGCGAAGTCCCTTGCGGGCCGTGGCGCTTGTCACGGTGGGCAGCATGCGAATGCCGAGGGTGGTGGGGTCGGCGGTGGCACCGATGCGGGGCAGGCCGTCGGGTGCATTGCGGGGGTCGCCCGGAGCTTGGAGGCGGCGGGTGAACCACCCTTTGACGTGCTCGGGGCGGGTGTGGGCGATGCGGCGTCCCCGTTCGAGTGTCCGACCCGTTTCGGGGTCGCGCCGGGGCCGGGTGTAGACGGGGTTGATCACGGTTCTGAAGCCGACGGTATCGCCGGTTCGCAGGGTGCGGTCGACGGTGAGGGTGTGGGGTTTGTCCGCGAGTGCGGCACTCGGTATATGGGACCAGTCTGCGGGGACGCGGGATTGGACGACCAGGACGAGACGGGCGTTCTTGAGGTCGACGGTCCAGGTGGACAGGACACCCGCCTGGGATCGGGCGTCGCGCTCGCCGTCGGGGACCCAGCCGCGGAAGCCGCTCATCACGGTGCGGTGCATCTCGTGGGCGTCGGCGAGGGATTTGGCGACATAGGGGTGAGCCGCGTTCAGGGTGAGGATGCTATGGGTGGCGACGAAGCGGGCGCTGGTCACGGCGGCGGGTGCGGAGCTCACGGAAGGACTCCTTCCCATGGGGTGTCGGCCTCGGCGAGGTTGATGCGGGTGCGCTTCTCGTAGCGTGGCGCGTGGGTGCGGGCTTCGCTGTCGAAGCTGACGGGTTGGTCGTTCACGCGCGTGGCACCCGGTGTACCAGGCGGTGCCTCGATCCAGGCCCAGGGGCGCGGGACGCCATCAGGGGCGGGCTCCTGCGTGTCCATTCCCTCGGTAGGCAGCAGCGCAGTGCGGGCGAAGGCTTCTTCGATGGTGCCCTCCAGCAGGGGGCCAGCCAGGGTGCCGGTGGGTGGGCAGGACTTGCGTCCGAGCCAGAGGAGTTGTCGCGGGGCCTCGAGCGCGGTGGCGATCTCGGTGAGCCAGTCCGGGTCGGGGTGTTGGAGGGCGGCGACGAAGGCGGCGTCGGCCAAGTACCAGCGTTCGGTGACCATGGCCTTGCGGGCGAGTTGTTTGGAGACCAGGGCACCGGAGGCGGGGTCGCTCTCGATGTACTTGGGTGCGCCGTACCAATCGGGCAGGTCGTGATGGCCGAAGGCCGGTCCGATGGCCGTTTCGAGGGAGGCGGCGAGTGCCTTGGCCCGGCGGTGGTCGGTGATGAGGTCGCGGGGGCGCAGCGGGTAGGTACCGTGGCCGACGGTGTGGTAGTCGCGGACGGGTGTACCGGGGTGGTCGGCTCGTACGCCGAAGCAGATGCGGGCCAGTTCGCCGAGTTCTTCGCTGCGGTCGCGGCCAAGGGCTGCGGCACACAGCCCGATCACACCGGACTTGGTCGGGCGGCTGTGGGTGTCCCGGCGGGGCCCGAAGTGGGAACTCGTCCCCCAGGACTGCAGGGGGCCTGCGAGCCGTATGAGCAGCACATGCGAGGTGCTCACGCAGTGAGTCCTTCAACGGAGGTTACGTCCTTGATGCCCAGTTCCTGGAGCACGCCGTGGACGGCCAGATCGTAGGTGAGCGCACGTACGGCGGAAAGGTCCGTGCGGCGGGCCCGGACGAAGTCGTGGTGGGCGAGCAGGCGGCGGGCCGCGACCTCGCCTGCCGGTGCCTTCTCGGCCGCTTCATCGATGGGCTTCTGGAAAGCGGAGGCATAGTTGAAGGCGCGATCGCCGTCGAAGGCGAGGACGAGGACCGGCAGCGAGCCGGTGGACGCGGTGGAGTTCCTCTTCGCCTCGGGAAACGCGTCGACGAAGGCGGTGACGAACTCGCCCTCGGCTGCGGCAGCGACAACCTCCACCTCGTCCTCGGCGAATCCTCCGGCCACGAGGTTGGTGCGCAGCCGCAGCCGGTCGAGGACGGCATGGCGGTAGAACGTGCCGGAGATCAGCGACTGGTAACCGGTCATGCCGGCGCCGCCGTGCTCGGCAGTCTCGGCGGCGTCCAGAAAGTCCAGGGCGTTCGCCTTGCGGTCGAGCTTGGCGTCGTCGGCCGCCGCGTAGAAGTCGTCGGTCTGCTCCGCCTCGTGGACCGTAAAGGCGTGGGCGGACTGGATCGCCCCGTCGACGTTGGGCGAGTCGGGGATCTCGGCGAGGAAACGGCCGTACAGCGCGATGTCGATGGCGTCGCGGGGCGCGAGCGCGGCCAGGACGGTGGCGCGACTGGTACGCGGCAGGGCCAGCAACTTGCTCCCGCCCTCCTCTGCCGTGTCGTCGACTGCGGCTTTCGAGCGCTTGGACTTGGCCTTCTGCGCTGCGGCTTCCTGCGCGGCCAGGAACTTACCCAGCCAGACCTCGAGTTCACCGCGTACGGAATGGACGTGCGCGGCGATCCGGTCGCCCGCATCACGCGGGGCGAAGACCAGGACCTTGGTCAGGTGGGCGACGGTCTTCTTGGCCCGGTCACCGAACTTCAGCCCGACTCCTTCCAGGACGGCCCGAGCCATGACCACTGCCTCGTCGTACTCCCAACCGTGCGTGGCCTGCAAGGCCCTGGCGGTGAACAAGGCCCATTCCCGGGTGCGTACGCCCATGGTGCGGCCGGCCAGGGCGCCCTCGCCCCGGTTGGCACGGTTGCGGGAGTGGACGCGTTCAGCGCGGCGCCGGGCCTGACTGGTGATCATGTGGCGTTCGACGCCGCCGTAGACGATCGTCTTCGGCATCCCGTTCTCGTCGCGGACCGGCAGGACGGCGGCGAGCGTCTCCAGCAGATGCAGGGAGAGGTACTGCGGCCCGGGCAGGGTGAGGGGGCTGGTCACTGCGCGTCGTCCTCCGGTTGGGTCGGTGCGGTGGAGCCGCGGCGGGAAGGCCGACGGGGCGGCTCGTAGAAGTCGACAGCCCAGCCGTAACGGACCCTGCTGCGGCGGTCGTTCCAGCGGATCAGGTCGTCGGTGAGCTGCGCCCAGGCCGGCGGGTGCTGCTCACCGGAGCGCAGCCGGGCCACGGCGTGCTGGAGATGACGGGCCGGAGGCCGACGGCTGGCGGTGATGCGCTCCATCAGCCGGGCGGCCCCGGGGTCGGTGGGCCCCCTGTGACCCCCGCTGCCGATCCTGCGCAGCGCGGTGCCGAAGCTGCCGCTGCCGTACGAGGGCCGGGAGCTGCCGCGGTGGTAGACGGCAAAAAGGAACGCGACGAGCTCCAGCACCTCCCGGTGCTCGGGATCCATCCAGCCGGCCATGATCCTTGCCTCGGTCTCCGCGCCCGGGCGGCGCAGATCGGCCAGCTTCCCGTATTCGCGTGAACGGACCAGGGAGGCAAGCCAGGCGGTGAGCTGCTCGCCCGGAGTGGTCGTGGCGAGCGTCGTGTCCGGTGAAGCGGTCATGATCCCTCCCCTTTCGTCAGTTCCGTCGGGGTCTTCTTGTCCTCGTAGAGGAGTTGCTTGAGCCGGTGCAGTGCGCGAGCTCTGGCGCGGTGGCCCTGGGTGTTTGAGGGCAAGGAGTCGAGGCGGTGGAGCAGGAAGCGGCGTGCTGCGGTGGCCAGTTCCGCGGCGTACGTGATGAGTGCCGCGTCAAGTCGCGCCTCGTCGTCTGCGGCGGCGATCGTCTCTTCAAGGAGCGTGTGGAAGTGCTCAGCGGTGTGGGCCCAGTGTTCCGGGCCTGCGTCGAACCGGGCGATCTGGTCCTTCTTGTCGGCCGGCTTCGGGTTGGGGTAGGCCATCGTCCAGGCGGTGGACGCGGCCTTGGACAACGCGTCGGCCACATATTCGGCGAGCGCGGAGCCTCGCTCGGCGGCATAGCGCAGATCCTGCTCACGGCCGGGTACGAAGGGGAAGGTGTCGCAGACCCAGCTGACCACGGTGGTCTGGCGGGCGATCAGCCCCACCGCCATCAGCTCCAGACGACGCCGGGGCAGCCGTGCGATCCGGTCGTAGAGACCCGCCACACCGCCCGACCCGCCACCGGGCCTCACCTGGCGGTCCGCGACGGCCGCGTACAGGGCATGCGCCTCCCGCCAGAACGCCTTGGACTCCGCGGGCTGCAATGGGCGGGCCGCTCCGCTCTTGCCGGCCGAGGTGTACACCGCATCGGGAATCTGATGCGGGTCCAGCTCTTCGAGCAGCTCTCCCGCGGCAAGTAGCACCCTGTCCACCACGATGTCCCCACCCTCGGTCACCGCGGGGCGCAGCAGGACGGACCGGCCCAGCACGGAGTGCAGGTCGGCAGGCCCCGCGGGGGCACGGCCGGGCGGCTTGGCCTTGAAGGTCCGGCGAGGCTGCGGAGCCACGGTCCAGGTCCGATTGAAGTGGTCGCCGTCGAGTCCATCCTTGGCGTACGGGATCAGATTGAGTCGCAGCGTGTCGCTGAGCGTTTGGCCGAGAGCGATGACGCGGATACGTCCGGCGAGTCGGCCGCGGGCGAGGTTGTTCAGCGTGGGGCCGAGGGTGGCCTCGCCGGCGATACGGGCCCGCCCGCCGGGCCCATAGGCGTGCTGGGTGAGCATCGCGCGGAACGCGGCATCAGCGGGCAGCGGAGTGCTATGTTCCAGATGGTGGTGATCGAAGAACTGGTGGTAGTCACCGACTTGCTCGATCACGAGCTGCGCCGGGCCGGCACCGTATTCGTCGAGGTAAGGGGCCAGGAGAGCGTTCTGACCGAGGGGGGCGGTGGGGTGGAAGAGGTCCCAGTGCTCGCAGTCGCCACCGCCCTCCGTCTCGCAGCACTGCTCCAGCCCGTCCGCGAGCTCAGCGAAGGAACGTCCCGAATCCATTTCCTCAGCCCACCGACTGGAACTCTCCGGCTGAGCCTTGAAGGCATAACAGATCGCCAGAAGGTACTCCAGCAGAGCAACTGTCTCACCGGGCGTACTGCCAGCGACCTCGATCAGATCGTCCGCCTCGCGGAACGCCGCAACGAGCGTGACCTTCCCGTACGAACCGTCTATCCGGACGATGGGTATGCACTCGCGCTTCCGCGGGTCCCAACTGATCCGAGAGGCAGGGAGGGTGCGTAACGGCCCCTCACTCTTTCCGGCACCCGATTCCACGGCGCTTCCCCCATACTCCACACTGACACCCGATACCACGAGCAGTCGGCCCCGCACCGGAGCAGGAACCTAGCACGGGGCGGGGACGGTTCAGGGAGGAATGCGGCAACTACGGTGCGCAGGCGGAACGTTGAGACGGGCATCATCTGGGTGCCATGCGACCGGGAGGCCGCCCTCGTACCTGCGGGGAGCAGCTCGCCCGGAAGTTCCGCGGCGTAGAGCCCAGCCCCGCGTGCACGGGCAGCAGATGCAGCGCCAGACGGCACAGGTCGCCATGGCGGGTCCATCCCCGCGTGCGCGGGAAGCAGGCCTCGTGCACCTCGACCTTGTACTCGTTGTGGGGCCCATCCCCGCGTGCGCGGGACGCAGTAGTAGTCCGGGTACCAGGCCATCAGGTCCCCGGGGCCATCCCCGCGCGCGGGAAGCAGCAGTCCCCCGCATGTCAGCGAAGGGAGTTGGTGGGTCCATCCCCGCATGCACGGGCAGCAGTTCGTCATGGGTGACGTCGACGCGTTCGTGAAGGATCCATCCCCACGTGTGCGGGAAGCAGGCTTGGGGAATGCCCTAGGCGCCTGAGCTGGGGGGTCCATCCCCACGTGCGCGGGAAGCAGCTGCCCGAACGGCAGAAGTACGACGACGCGATGGGTCCATCCCTATGCGCACGGGAAGCAGGCTTGCTGAGCAGGGATGTTGCCACACCGGGCTGCCGCTTCTCTCCACTTTGCCAGAAACCGGCATTTTCGACTCGCGTTACATAATCGCCTACCCATTCCCTGATTGACAGGTGACAGGATCACGGGACATCACGGCACAGGAAGAGGTAAAGGACGCGTGGGGGAACCGATGGACCGCTCCGGGCACATGACTCACCGATGGTGCTGGGGTTCTGTGGATTTCGACGGAGTTCTACTCAGGCAGGGCGGGCCGGCCTGGAATCCGCTCGTCGCTGACATGCTGTGCCATGCCTCGGTGGCGCAGGAGGTGTGGGACAGGGTGCTGTCGCCCGCCCAGCGTTCCGAGCTGGCCAGCGAGTTGGGCTGCGGCAGGGAGGATGTCGCGCGGCAGGTTCTCGCGCTGCTTGCCGGGGCGAGGCGTGTGGGTGAGGCGAGCCCTGCATGGATGAACGGGCTCGGCACCACCGTCCATTCCCCCGCCCTGGAGATCACCCGGCCGTCCTGGCAACGGGGTGCGGAGCAGGTAGGCCTCACCGCCTCCGTGCTGCGGTCGCGTTTCCCTCCTGAGCCGGTGGAAAGGATCGGGGCTGCGGTGCTGCCCCGTCTGCTCGGCTGCGATTGCCCGGAATTAGAGGATGGCGAGCGGTGCACGAAGCCAGCACATGACGGGCTCTTTCTCATGGTGTACTCGATATTCCTGGAGGACGGGAATGACCTGCCCACCGATACGGTCGCGGTGGCCGCGCGGGCCGGCGGGCGCGGACCGTGGCCAGCCATCAGGAGATCTCTGGTGGGCGAGGTCGCCCGTCACGTTGGACTGAAGCCGGAGCGGGTGCCGGACCTGATCCAGCCTAGTGAAGAGGGAGGGCCCCTTGTAGGACTTCGGTGCTTTTCCAGCAGAATCGCCCGCTTCCCAATCGACGGTCCAGCGTACGGCTATGCACTACCCGACGACCCTCTGGAGAAGATGTCCCATCGCGCGCGCAACATCGCTCGGACGGCGATTACCCACCAGGCCAGGCTGGCATGACGGGCGCGCCACCGAAACCAAGCACCTCCGCCTGGCAACCCCACCACCATCCGCCTTACGACGCGGTCACCGTCCAGTCCGACGGCGGCGTCCACTTCCCCTCCGACCACAACCACGCCCCCTACGGAGCCACCTGGTGACCTTCCTATGCTCACCAACTGCCCACCAGTCCTCCGGGTTTTCTCCCCCGGTGCCTCCTCGAGATTTCACCAGGTGTCTTCATCAGCAATCCCAGCAGCCGCACCCGCCACTCCCTCTGGGACAAAGTCCGGCAGTGCGCAGACCAGGGCGCACTTCCGCGCCCACACCACCAACAACGAAGAGCCGTTTGGGCCCTTGGTCACTCATATCGGTTCCGCTGATGGTGTCAGAAAACAAGCGCGCCCACCGCAAAAAGCCCAGTTCAAGAACTCTGCTCCCCGTGCAGGCGGGGGCGACCCCTCCTTGGAGTCCTCGTTGAATCCGTAGGTGAGCTGCTCCCCGCGCCCGCGGGGATGGTCCCCACGCAGGACTCGTCAACCTCGATGTCCTCAACTGCTCCCCGTGTACGCGGGGATGGCCCCGACGTCATCGTCGCCTACGGCTTCACCGCTCTCTACTCCTCGTGCACGCGGGGATGCTCCCTTGAGGCTGTCCTCCGTGGTGAGGCCGACGCTCTGCTCCCCGTGCACGCGGGGATGGCCCTTACGGCGGGGACAAGGTCTGCGTTCACTTCAACTGCTCCCCGTGCACGCGGGGATGGTCCCGGGCGTCACGTCCGCTTCCAGAAGTTCGTGCTCTGCTCCCCGTGTACGCGGGGATGGCCCCGTGGACGCCATGTCGGGCGTCTCGATCTCCTGCTGCTCCCCGTATACGCGGGGATGGTCCCAGGATGCATCCCATGAAGTTGGTGCCGAAGTTCTGCTCCCCGTGCACGCGGGGATGCTCCCACCCGTAACAGACAAACGAGCCGCAATGCGCCCTGCTCGCCGAGGTTCCCTGGGATGGCCACGGCCACGGAAGACCTTCGGTCGGCACAGTCCTTGCTACCCACGGCACGGCCTAATCACGTGCTGCGGAATAAGCAGCTCCACGTCGAGATTGTTCCTTCGCAACAATCGCAGTGCGGGGGAGGCTCCATGAGCAACCTGAAGGTCTTCAAGGTCAGAGGCAGGGACGTCGCGGAGGTCCCCGGCCAGGCCGTCAGTGTCGAGGTCAACCTGCAGAGGTTGATCGAGGCCAACATGGAGACGATGTTGGGCATCCGGTTCCTGGCGACGGAGTACCGCACTGGGCGGCACGGGGGCAGGATCGATTCGCTGGGCCTCGATGAGGACGGCACGCCGGTCATCGTCGAGTACAAGCGGACCCGGGACGAGGCAGTCGTCGTCCAGGGGCTCTCGTACATGTGCTGGCTCCAGGACCATCACCATGAGTTCGAGAACCTGGCCCGGGACAAACTCGGCGAGGCAGCGGCCGGATCGGTCGACTGGAGTGCCCCACGGATCGTGTGCATCGCCGGCGCCTTCACGTATCACGAGACGGTGGCAGTGGAGATGATCCCGCACCGGATCGACCTCATGGCATACCGCGTCTTCGACGACTCCGTCACGTTGCAGCTCGTCAGCGCAACAGGCGGTACCCGGACCACTGCGCGCGGCAAGACCTTGTCGCCGGCCCGCTCGGGTACCGCGGCGCCGAAGTCGGTCCAGCAGTATCTCGACGCGTCGCCCAAGGAGCTGCGCGAGCTGTACGCCGATCTCGACGAGCTTCTGCTGTCGCACAGTGATGTGCAGCGGGAGCCGCAGGTGCACTACTTCGCGTACCGGCGAATCAAGAATGTCGCCACGGTGCGCGTCCAGCCCAGGAACAAGCTGCTCGTTGTGAATCTGCGCCTCGACCCTGACGCCGTGAACATGTGCGACGGGTTCACCCGGGACATGCGGGGACTTGGCAGTCTGGGCCTGCAGGGCGACGTTGTCGAGGTGCGCATCGCCTCCCGCGAGGATCTCGACCGTGCGGCCGACCTGATCCGGCGCAGCGTCGAGGCCGGGTAACTGGGTTACAAAAAAGGGCTATTGCTCCACCCTGATGGTGGAGCAACAGCCCCTCTTTACGTTTCGGACCTGCGGCCCTGCTCTCACTCTCACTTCTCGGGCCCGACCAGATCAAAGTCCTCCTGAGTGAGCGCGCCGCGCAGTCGCTGCTCGGCGATGTCGGCGTAGTGGTCGGACAGTTCGACGCCGATGAACTGTCGGCCCTCGAGCAAGGCGGCGACGCCAGTGGTTCCGGAGCCGGCAAACGGGTCGAGGACGGTGCCTCCGGGCGGGCAGATCTTCACCAGTTCCTGCATGACCTCGACTGGCTTCTGGGTGATGTGGACGCGGTCCTTGCGGGGCTGGCTCGCGGTGTAGAGGCCCGGCAGGTAGACGGGGTTGCGGTTGGCGTCGACCGGGCCCTTGGTGCCCCAGATGATGTATTCGCAGGACTGCTTGAGGCGTCCCTTCTGCGGGCGGGACACGGGCTTGTGCCACGCGGCGATGCCGCGCCAGGTCCAGCCTGCGGCCTACAACGCGTCGGTGGTGGTGGGCAGTTGCCGCCAGTCGGTGAAGACGAGGGCGGAGCCGGATTCGGCGGTGGCCCGGTAGGACTCGGTGAGCAGGAGGGTCAGCCAGAAGCCGTACGAGCGCTGGTCGCGGTTCTCGCCGGGGAAGTTGGCGAGGTCGTGTTCGGCATCGCCGGAGGTGTACTTTGCGCGGGCGCTTCGGCCGGTGCGTTCCCCGCTGGTACGTCCACCGCTGTTGTAGGGCGGGTCGGTGATGACAGCGTCGACGCTGTTGTCGGGGATGTCTGCCAGGGCGGTGAGGGCGTCGCCTCGGTGGAGGGTGTATGGCATTGCGCGGTTCTCTTTCGCTGGGCCGTGCGCAGCCGACTATTCGTCGAGTGCTGCGCGGGCTGATTCATCTCGCATCAGGAAGTACGAATGCGGGTGCCCGGTGGGGAATGAGCGGAAGGTTAACCGTCCGTTCCGGCCGACCCTAACTTCCTCCTGACAGCAGCTACGGAACCCGGCTAATGCAGCTGAGGCTCGTTTGGTGTGGCCGGATTGCGTTCATACAGTCTCGCCATGTTCGACGGAAGGTGCTCCGTTGCTCCCCGGTTGAACTGTGCTGATGTGTGCTGCCCGCTGAGTGGGCACCGCTGCAGCACCTCGGGATGTGTCTGTGAATCGGTCGGGAGTTGACTTCCGTGTGGCGTCTGAGATTACGAGGGCGGCTGGCTGCCGCTCTTCATGAATAGCAGTGGGGCCGGCCGGGATGTATCCGACCCCGGCCGCCCTCATTCACCCTCCCGAATCTCTCGATTGCGTATTTTGAACCGGCCCGGTCCGGGTGGCCTTTTCGACGAGAACGCCCGCGCTGCGCCGCCTACTTGTAAGGAGCTGCTCATGCGGCATGCCCTGGCGCAGGCGCCTCCCACGTTCTCTGTTTCGGCCCGCTGCCCGACGGCGGGGCACTGGGCATGAAGGTGGCCTTGGCCGTCATCGGTACCGTGGCACTCGCACCATTCCTCCTGATCGCCCCGCTGGGGATCGCGCTTTCCGGCGCGGACTCAGCCCAGGCAGGTTCTTGTGCACCCGGTGGCACACAGGCGGTGGACTCTGCGGCTGTGGCCAAGCAGGTGGCTTCAGCCCTCAACGGACACGGCGAAAGCTCAGTCTCGGTCTCGGGGCTCGAAGCCCCTGCCGAGCAGATCCCGAACGCCAGGGACATCGTGGCCGCGGGGCGTGTGATGAAGGTTCCGGCTCGTGGCCAGGTGGTCGCCCTGGCTACTTCCCTCCAGGAGTCGGGGCTTCGCAATCTCGACTACGGCGACCGGGATTCGCTCGGGCTGTTCCAGCAGCGGCCCAGCAAGGGCTGGGGGACGACGGCGCAAGTCCGTGATCCGGTGCACGCATCGACGAAGTTCTACGAGGCGCTGCTCAGGGTTCCCGGGTGGCAGTCCATGACCGTCGCACAGGCTGCGCAGACGGTGCAGAAGAGTGGCTTCCCTGATGCGTACGCCAAGTGGGAGCCGCTCGCAGCGGCCTTGCAAAAGGGCATCGCCTCGTCTCTGCCGGCGCAGTCGGACTCCGGTTCCGGAGGGAACTCCGACCCGGATGCTGCGAGCGATGCCACGGACACTACGTTCCCCGAATGTGGCAACGAGGAGGACGGCACCGGCTTCGGCACCATCCCAGCCGGTGCCCTCCCCAAGGGCTACAAGATCCCGGCCGGCTCCCCGAAGCCGGTACGTACCGCGATCCGTTGGGGGCTTGGCCAGCTCGGTACCCCGTATCAGTGGGGCGGCGAGTGCAGCGATCCGCGCGGCCAGGATCCGATGGGCCGCTGCGACTGCTCGTCCTTGATGCAGGCGTCGTACAAGACGGGTGGCCTCTCCCTCTCCCGGACCACGTACACGCAGGTCAAGGAGGGCAAGGCGGTCAGTGTCGATGCCCTGGAGCCGGGTGACCTCCTCTTCACCGAGGGCACGGCCGAAGTCCCAGAGCACGTCGGGATGTTCATCGGCAACGGTCTGATCCTGCAGGCCCCGCACACCGGCGACGTGGTCAAGATTTCGCCCCTCGCCGACTGGCGGCCGAACGTGCTGGCCGCTCGCCGGATCGTCTGACCGGTCCCCCGACTCTTCCTCTTCTCTCTACTTTCCGGGCCGTTGCGCGCCCACGATCCAACCTGGAGTCCCAGTGAAGCTCATGCAGCACGCCCAGATCCTGGCGTACAACCCCGGCGTCACGCCGAGCGAGGGCGGTCTTCCCGGTCTCGATGTCCTGAAGAAGGTCATCGGCAGCATCAATCTGTTCGGCATCATCGCCGTAGTCGGCGCGCTCGCAATCTCCGCGATCGTGTGGGCCTGGGGACACCACAGTGGCGGCCATCAGGCCGAGGCCACCGGCAAGAAGGGCACGGTCGTGGCTGCCGGGTGCGCCCTGCTGCTGGGGGCCGCGAACGGCATCGTGGCGTTCTTCTCGGCGATGGGGACGCAGGTTCACTGATGACGAAGAAGCTTCGTCCGTCCTCCGGTGAGCGCCTTCATCGAGGCTCGTCGTCGGTGGCTCGCCGCGCGGCCATCGGTGGTCTCGTGCTCGCGGTGCTGCTGGCCGTCGCCGGCCTGACCGCCTACCTGACGCGCACGGAATCACCATCCACGTCGAGGCCGACGCCGCGGCCGTCGTCCTCACCCGCACCGGACACCTCCCCGTCCCCCGCGCCGAAGGCCGGTTCGGCGGTGGCCGTGCCACCGAAGACGCGCGATCCGGTCACCTTCGCCAAGGCCGCCACCAAGGCCCTGTGGAGCTACGACACCCGCTTCTCCTCGCAGCCCGAGCAACTCGCCGGGCTGAAGCGGTGGATGACCGACGAGTCGAAGGTCGCCGACTGGAAGTCGGTCACCGAGCAGGTACCCAGTCCGGTGCTGTGGTCGCGGATGCACGACAACCATCAGCACGCCAGCGCCACGGTCGGCGAGGGCCATTTCCCGCAGGCGTTCAAGAGCGCCCTGTCCAAGGACCCCGGCGCGATCACCGAGACGTACGTCTACGCCGTCACGGTCTCCGGCAAGCAGTCCATCGCCTGGAAGGGCTCCGGCGCCGGAGCCGAGTCCCGCTCCACGACCCTCGCCGTCCAGTGCCGCCCGCACCACAACTGTGCGCTGGTCGGTGTGCTGCCGAACGTCTCGCCGTGAGCACGGCCCTCAACTCCCGTAAGGAGGTGCCCTCATGGGGGCGTGTGACCTTCCTCTGATGAACACCGTGTGCGACGCCGTCGGCGGTGTCGCCAGCACGACTGGTGAAGCTGTCACCGACGGCATCGGCGCCTGGATCGCCAAGTCGATGGGCGAAATGGCCCAGGCCGCGGCGGACCTGGCGACCAAGGCCGTCGACAAGACCACGGCCATTGATCTGAATGCCGACTGGTTTCGGCACAACTACGAGTTGCTGTTGCCCATCGGGCTCGTGCTGACCGTGGGCACGTTCTGCCTGCAGCTCACCCGGGCCGCATGGCGCCGCGACGAGCGTGCGCTCGCCCAGGCCGTCTGCGGCACGGTGGCCGGCGTCCTGTTCGCGTTCGCTGCCATCGCCTGCTCCACGGTGGCGATCACTGTGGTCGACGCGCTCAGCGCGGGCCTGTTCCAGGCGGCCAACACTTCGGCGGACGATGCGGTGCGCCGCATTATCAAGGTCAACGAGCTGGGGGCGATGTACGGGCTGGGCTGGGGAACCCCCGCGCTCATCGCGCTCGGCTGCGCTATCGGGGCGTTCTTGTACTGGGCGGTGATGGTCGCCCGCAAGGTCGGCATCTTGATCCTCGTCTCGCTCGCGGTGTTCGCCGGGGCGGGCGGCGGTTGGGAGGTCGCGCGGCGCTGGCGGCGCGGCTGGATCGAGGCAACCGGCACCCTGATCGTGTCGAAGCTGCTGATGACCATCGTTTTCCTGCTCGGTGTGTCCGCCATGGGAAAGACGGATGCCAACGGCGGGCTCGGTGCGCTGTCCGATGCGCTCGCCGGCATGGTCGTCATGGTGCTCGTGCTGCTGTGCCCGTACGCGACGTACAAGTTCGTGCACTGGGCGGCCGACGGTGGCGGCCACGACGACCTGCACCGCACCGGCGTCGCGGGCATCGGAGTCGCGGCGGGTGCGGCGAAGACCGCGGGCCAACTCGCCATGCAGGCCGGCACCGGCACGCCTGCGCCCCAGGGACCGTCCAAGGTGCCGGGCCAGGGCTCGGGCGGGGTGGCCTCCGGGATCGACCCGACCGGCGGCTCGGGTGGCGACAGCGCGCCGAAGCAGACCCACTTCCGCTTCGGCGAGGACCCGAACAGCAGCGGGGACAAGGGCCGGGCCCTGATCCGTCGACCTCCCACTGACGGCGACCGCGGCGTCCCGCTCATCCGGCGTCCCGGCCAGGGCGGAGAGGACGCGGCCCCTGTGGCCACCGGCCCGACCCCGCAGGGCGCGTCCGTCGCGCCGCCGCAGGTCCTGCACGAGGATCCGCCGGCGCCGCGGCGCAGCGGGCCTCCGCCGCAGGGTGGTGACACCCCGTAGCGCTGAGCCCGTCTCCCCCGCCCCCTGTGGGCGGATCGGGCTCGGAGCCTGCCTAGGGCGGGGCGGCCAACCCGGCCCGGCCGCCCCGTCTCCCCCTTTCCCCTTCTCCTGTTCATGTTCCAAGAACGGCTTCGCCATGCTCTCTGACGCTTCCCACCCCGACGGTCCGACCACCGTGAAGTTCCCACACCGCTCCCGCCGTGGCGTACTCCTCGGCCTCACCGCTCCCCAGTTGACCGTGGTCGCGGCCACCGGCCTGCTCCTGCTCACAGTGCTGCTCTCCGCCAGCGTGACCGGCGCACTCAAGCTGCTCCCGCTGTGGGCACTGGCACTGGCCGGGGTCTTCGTCCGGCACCGCGGACGCGCGCTCGCCGACTGGGCGCCGATCGTGATCCGTTACGTACGCCGCCGCCTGCGGGGCCAGCTCGTCTGGCTCGCCCGTCCCTCCACCCGGCCCCAGCGCGAGGGCCTGCTGCATCTGCCAGGCACCGCCGCCTCGTTGCGCGTGGTGACCGCCCCGGGCGGACGCCTCGGCGCCGTGCACGACCCGCACGAGGGCACGCTGACCGCCGTGGTCAAGGTCTCCTCCCGTGCGTACGCCCTCCTCGACCCGGCCACCCAGTCGAGCAACGTCTCCGGCTGGGGCCGCACCCTGGCCGCGCTCGCCCGCACCGGCCACATCGCCCGCGTCCAGGTCCTGGAGCGCACCGTCCCCGACTCCGGCGACGCGCTCAACCGGTACTGGAGTGAGCACGGCGACGCGGCGACCCCGCTGGCCGGGCCGATCTACTCCGAGCTGCTGGCCGCCGCGGGACCCGCCGCCGCCCCGCACGAGGCGTACGTCGCCCTCGCTCTGGACCTCAAGGCGGCTCGCCGCCTGATCAATCAGGCCGGTGGCGGACTGACCGGCGCCTTCGCCGTCCTCGCCCAGCTCACCGCCACCTTCGACCAGGCCACCCGCAACTCCGGCCTCGCACTATCGGGTTGGCTTCCCGCGACCGAAATCGCCGCCGTGATCCGCACCGCGTACGACCCGAAGGCTTCGGCCGCCCTCGACCGCTGGTCCTCCTCGGGCCGCCCGCAGGCTGACCCTGCCGCTACGGGCCCGGTCGTCCTGGTCGAGAAGGCCGACCGAATCCAGACCGACTCGGCCCACCACGCCACCTTCTGGATCGAGAACTGGCCGCGCATCGAGACCAACCCGGGCTTCCTGCACCAGCTCCTGTTCACCACCGGCGTCCGGCGCAGCCTCTCCCTCACCTACGCGCCCCAGGGCCTGGATGCCGCGCTCAAGGACGTGCAGCGCAAGAAGGCCACCGTCATCGCGGACGCGGCCGAGCGGGCCCGCAAGGGCCAGGTCGACTCCGAGGAGGACTCGGTCGAGTACGCCGACATCAAGCAGCGCGAACGCCAGCTGATCGCCGGGCACGCCGATGTCGCCCTGACCGGCCTGCTCACCGTCAGCGCGGACAGCGACGAGCAGCTCAACGCCGCCTGCGCAGCCATCGAGACCGCTGCCGTAACCGCGTTGATCGACCTGCGCCCGCTGACCTGGCAGCAGGCCGAAGCCTTCACCAGCGCCGCTCTGCCGCTCGCCCGCCCGTAGCTCACCCGCACCATCGTTTCCCGCGCTCTACCGAAGGGCACCCCCGTCATGCCGACCGAGCCCCTGCCCGAACTGGCTCCGGACTTCGTGCCGTTCGCCACCGCCGCACTCGACTTCCACCGGGCCATCAACATGCCCGTCACCCAAGTCGCCGCCACACGTACCGAACTGGACGCGCTGCATGCCCACCTGATCGCCCTGTACGACCTGCTCGACGCACACGCAGTACGCACCGCGCCGGTCGCCGGCGCCGAGGGCGACCACTTGCGGGCCTGCCGGATCCGGCTGTGGCAGGCAGCCGACCACCTGCACGCCGCCTTCCACGCGGCGCCGCGCCCCGGCACCGGCGCCCTCCCCTCCCGGGAGGCCTGCCGGGCCCGGCTTCCCGAAGGCGCACCCGAACTGACCGTCTGCCAGCGCCACCTGGCAACTTCCGCCCGCGTCCGCCGGGACCACACTCCGGCAGACCTGCGCGACCCCTTCACCGGCCTCACCCGCCACTGATTACCGGAGCTCTGCCGCCATGCCTTCTCGCACCAGTCGCGCCAGCGCCAGCCCGCTGTTCGTCCCCCGCAAGCCCGACCGGCGTACCGCCCGAGCCGCCCGGGAGCAGTTCGCCGCCGCCCGCGACAAGGCCCGCCACGCCACCCGGCCCACCTCCCTCGCCACCGCGCCCGGCCTCGACCCCGACCTGCGCGCCACCTACCCACCCGCCGGTCGCCCCGGCCCCGCCTCCACACGCGGCGGCAAACTCAAATTGCCCGCCCACCGGATGACCACCGCAGTCGCCGCCGGCGCCTATCCCTTTCTCGCCGAAGGCGGCTTGGGCGCCCAGGGCATCTACGTCGGCCGCGACGTACACGCCGAGGCCGCATTCACCTACGACCCATTCGCCCTCTACGGCAAGCTCGACGGCTTCACCAATCCCAACATCCTGCTCGCCGGCGTCATCGGCATGGGCAAGTCCGCCCTCGCCAAGTCCCTTGCCCTGCGCGCCGTCGCCTTCGGCTACCGCATCTACGTGCCCTGCGATCCCAAGGGCGAATGGACGGCCGTGGCTCGCGAGTTGAGCGGTCAGACCATCGCACTCGGCCCCGGCCTTCCCGGCCGCCTCAACCCGCTCGACGCACCGGCCAAGCCCTCCGGCGTCAACGAAGAGGACTGGGCAAGCGAGGTTCGCAAGCGCCGCCTCCTTTTGCTCGGCTCGCTCGCGAAAACTGTCCTGCGCCGCGACCTGCACCCGATGGAACACACCGCCCTCGACGTCGCCCTCGACCAGGTCGTCACCCGCGCCCAAGCCACCGGCACCACTCCCCTGCTCGGCCAAATCGCCCACGTCCTCGGCTCTCCCGAACGCCTCGACGGCGCGCTCGGCGAACTCTCCGGCCGCCTCGGCCAAGCCGCCGAAGACCTCGCCCACGCACTGCGCCGCCTCGTCCACGGCGACTTGGCCGGCATGTTCGACGCCCCGTCCTCCGTGGTCTTCGACCCAAGCGCAGCGATGCTCTCCATCGACCTGTCCCGGCTCGGCGGCGCAGGCGACGACACCGCCCTCGTCCTCGCAATGACCTGCGCCTCCGCCTGGATGGAATCCGCACTCGCCGACCCCACCGCAGGGCGCCGCTGGGTCATCTACGACGAGGCATGGCGAGTCATGCGACACGTCGCGCTACTGGAACGCATGCAGAGCCAGTGGAAACTCTCCCGCGGCCTGGGCATCGCCAACATGATGATCATCCACCGGCTGTCCGACCTCCTGACCGCAGGCGACGCCGGGTCCCGCGGCCGTGCACTCGCTGAGGGCCTGCTAACCGACTGCTCCACCCGCATCATCTACCGCCAAGAAGCTGACCAACTGGCCGCCTCAGCGGCTCTCCTGGGGCTGACCGGTATCGAGACCCAGGCCGTTTCCGCACTCACCAAAGGGCGCGGGCTATGGAAGGTGGCGGGCCGATCGTTCATCACTCAGCACCTACTTCATCTCCGCGAGCGGGAACTCTTCGACACCGACTACCACATGGCTCACTGACCACGCTCACGCCTTGCAATCATCACGGAACTATTGCGGCGTAGCGAAAGCGGCACCGCTGCCCTGCGGGGCGGAAACCGGGAAGGTCATCGTCAACGCTCCAGGCAGGACTCGAACCTGCGGCCAAGCGCCTAGAAGATCTTGGGGGACTGTGAGGTCATGGCTGCTCTGAGCTGCAGGTTTTGCGGGCGAAGGAGCTGCCGGGGAGTCATGTCACCGCGCATTCACCGGGAGTAGAGAGTTCCATCGCTGAAATCTGCCTGGAGGAGGGAGCAGCTCGTACCGGTGTCACGGGTGTGCCGTGAAGTTCTGAGGTTCTCTGGATCTTCCCTCGGCGGCTGTTCTTGGATGGGAGGCATGACACAGCCTGTTCCGCCTCCCGCGGGAGGACACGACCCGTATCTCGGCGTGGTCGACGTCATCCCTTGGCGCGACGAGCTAGCGTGCGGCGTTGTTGAGGGATGTTCGGGTCGCTCGTTGGTGGTCTGGGATGCTGCCTCAAGAACCTGGCAATCCGTTCGAGTTGGTGGAGCCGATGTCACGGCGTGCCTTCAGCATGCTGGGCCCGAGGAGCGGGCGTCGTACCTAGGTAGCCTCGCCCCGGGTGTACCGCTTGACCTGCGTCGCACCATTCTTGGTACAGAAGTTCTGGAAGCTATATCGGAATGCCTTGAAGGCCGCTACGGGTCAGTCGGGTTCGAGGAGGCGACGTTCTCAGGGGATGCGGGGTTCAACGGGGCGACGTTCTCGGGGGATGCCTGGTTCGAGGGGGCGACGTTCTCAGGGGAGGCAGGGTTCGGCGGGGCGACGTTCTCGGGGGATGCCTGGTTCAAGGAGGCGACGTTCTCGGGGACTCCCTGGTTCAGCAAGGCGATGTTCTCGGCGGATGCCTGGTTCGAAGGGGCGACGTTCCCGGAGACTCCCTGGTTCAGCAAGGCCACGTTCTCAGGGGGTGCCTGGTTCGAGGGAGCGACGTTCCCGAAAGGGGCCTGGTTCGGCGGTGCGAGGTTCTTGGGGGATGCCGAGTTCGAGGGAGCGACGTTCTCGGGGGTGGCCTCGTTCGACAGGGCCAACTTCCAGGAAAGGTGGCACACGTCGAAGTTCAGCTGTCACCGTCTCCTGTCGCTGAAGGGTGCCCGGTTCGATGGTCCGGTGGATGTACATGTCGAAGCGGGCCGTGTCGACTGCTCAGGCGCGCGCTGGGAACACAGCGTCACACTGCGCCTGAACGGCGAGTACGTAGTCAACTTGGCGGAGCTCGTGGCTGGTCGCCGTGGTGCGACTCGGCTCAAGCTCGGGAACATGGTTCGCAACGTTGACTACCCGTTTCTCGTGTTGGCGCCCGATGAGTTCTTCGGTTCGCCAGAGGCTGGATCCGAGGGGCGAGCTGTCGCGGTGGAGGAGCTTTCAGGAACGGACACAACCCGCATGGTGCTCACGAACGTTGACGTGTCGCGAACCCGTTTCGTCGATGCCATGAATCTCGACTTGATCCGGCTGGAAGGCCGGTGCCGTTACCTACGTACTCCGTGCCCGGATTGGGGGCGACGGTCTCGGTTCCTGCGCCATACACCACGCAGCATCATTGAAGCCGAAGACATCTGGCGTCGCTCTCGGTCCGGAGCCCTTGGTCCGGGGCACGGGCCCATAACCCGTCCTGAGTCTCTGAGCCCTGTATACCGGTATCTACGCAAGTCACTTGAGGACACCAAAGACGAGCCGGGCGCGGCAGACTTCTACTACGGCGAAATGGAAATGCGCCGCCATGACGCCACTCGGCCGTGGGCTGAAAGGGTGCTGCTCACGCTTTACTGGGCGATATCCGGATACGGCCTGCGTGCCTCGCGCGCGATGAGCGCCTTGGCACTCGTCATGGTCGCCGCATTCGCCCTACTTATCATGTTCGGCATCCCCGGGAAGGAGCCCGGGACTTCCACCGTCGGCTACGTCAGTGTCGAAGCACCAGCTCCACGGAAGGCCGATATGGAGCTACCAGATTCTTGTAGGGGCGACGAGGCTGGCAGGCGAGGCAGGGGCGAACCGGTCTGCCGGTTCGTGGTGACGGCGACTGAGCCAGTCGATCCCACTGTTCCGACCGGCCCACTGCCTGATCGATTCACGGGCGAACGAGCAGGAAAGTCCCTGGAAGTCGTCTCGGCTGTCTCGCTGTTCAACGCCGATGAGACGGAGCTGACCGGCCTGGGGAAAGTCATCGCCTTCACCTCGCGAGCCCTGGGCACGATCCTTCTCGGTCTCGCGATTCTCGCGGTCCGTAACCGCGTGAGGCGTTGAACTCCCCTTTGGATGCTAGGTGTTGATCAGCGGCCAACGCACCTAAGTCATATTCCGCTGACGGGGTTGCCAGATGGCGAACGCAGTCGAAACAACATGCGGCAACTCCTCCTGAACTAAAACGAGTTCAGTAACGACTGCTCTTCGAGTCGAGGGCCGCAGTCTGCTGGTCGGCGAGATGGCGCGTATGCCGCGAGGGGGAACTTGCGTATACGGGCGAGGTTGAGCACGACGTGATGGATGCCATCGCCCTTGAATCGAGGGTCGAGCGAGAGGCCAATCCCCTCCGCCATTCAGCAGCCCCTCGCCAACCACCACCCCGCTCGCGCGGGATATCGCAGAACGCCGGCAACACCAAAACGGCCATGGGGCCACACTCTGACGGTCCCGCGTGTGCAACACCCGCACGCGCGAGAGCCCTTCGACACCAGCTCCCGCATACATCGGATCAGCGAGGCCCATGACCCCCGACATCCAGCGCGAACCGATACCCCGCGACGAATCCCACAGCCTGGTCAACGCGCTCACTGCGCTGAAATCCCAACTGCTCGATACCGCCCAGACGTGTCAACTGCTCGACAGGAGTGCCCAGCTGCAGGGAGGTGCGCCCGCCTACTCCGACCTGCTCCAACATGCCGCGGACGCACAGCACCTCGCACACGGCGTCATCCAGCTGACCGCCGACTTCACCGGAAGCCCGCACAGCACTACCCACGCCGGACCCACCGTCCTTACCCACCTCGCGACGGCGACCAGCATGTCGAGCCTGGCCGCAGCGCACTTCGCGGAGTCCGCCGAGCACGCCCTCAGCCTGCCCCGTCCCTCGAACCCCGCCGTTCGCCGCTACCTGGAGACCCGCATGCTCGTGGACCATTCCTCTGCTCGCGCCTTTCTGCGAAGGGCGTCGGAGTCCCTCCGTGACGCGGCCAAGGAACTCGAAGACCCTCTCAACGTCCACCGCAACCGGCCCTTCCCCAAACCTGCGTGGCGGCAGAGCCCAGAGCCTCCGCAGCCCGCTCCGAACCCGAGCCGCCGATAGCGCAGATCACCGGTACCACCAAATCCGCCCGGAAGTCGCACCCTCTTCTCCCCACACGCCGACCTTCGCGAGGTGCACCTTCGTGGCGGACACCCACCCACACATCACCATCGGCCATCACGTCCGGTATGGCGTCGTCGCCGCAACCTCCCACGACAACCACGTTGTCGAGCACATGCTGGGGCGCGTCGACTTCGAGCGCCTGCCTGGCAGCGGCATGTACGCCCTGGCCGACCCCCGCCGGGATCCGGTCCGGCGAGGCGGACAAGCGGTGCAGTCGCTGCGGGCGGCGCACTACAGCGTCGCCTCTGATGTGGCCTACGACCTTCAGCCCGTGACCCGCCTGCCGTCGGCTTCGAACGAGTCCTTCGAAGCCTTCTCCCAAGTCGCCGACCACGGTCACCTCGACCCGAGCTGGGTTACCCAGCGGCGGCGGGCACAAGTGGCCACTGCCGTATCTCCGGCTCGAGGTTCCGCCACGCCCCATCGACCTGCACGCCCTGTCGAGCACCGCCCTATCTCAGCTTCCGCGCAGCGAATTCATGCGCGCTGATCCCCCACTTCATCGAGGAGTCTCGTCATGAACCCGCATCCGGAGCCCGATGTCGCTTTCGGTCTGATCCCGGAGCTCGGCGTAGCTGCTGCCGTCGCGGACGATCGCCCGGCCCTCGACGAGGCGCTGCGCAAACACCACTTCCGCTATTCACCGCCCGACGACGTCTATCTGTTGCCGGGCGACACACCGCACACCACCGCCGTACGCACGGTGGCCAGCGCGACCCAGGAGTTCCAGGACAACGGGTTCTCCGTCGCCGCTGACCCCAAAATCCTGCTGTCGCTTTCCCCGACAGCCACAGAAGCGCTCCGGTCGAGGGTTCCTGAGCCTTCCGTTCATGTCCTGACCAGCCAACTTCACGATGCACGGCAGGCGATGGACGTCGCCGACGTCCTGGGCGAGGTCCTCGACGGCCGGCGTGGCACCTTCGTTCGGCTGGATGAGTTGTTCCAGGCCGCGAGCGTCTGGTGCGAGCGGCTCGGCAATTCGAGCGGCCACGAACTGAGCGTGCATCTTCGCTCCATGCGGAACAACGTGGCCTTCATCGGCCAGCAACTCGCCGACATCCAAGCCGATTTGGCGGCGATGCCGGACGGCTTCCCTGAAGGCGTCCCCACCTTGAAGGAAGACCCCGTGTGGGAACGCCGCGAAGGCCCGGCACCCTCGCCGTCCACGCGCGCGCAAGCCGCCATCGTGCCCTCACCACACCGCGCCCAGGACGTCCCGGCCACCGATACCTCAGCGACACCCTCCGCCATCCACCCCACCACGCCGCGCCGCACCCGCTGAACCACCCGTCTCTCTGCCTGCAAGGAGTCCTGCTCATGACCGTCAAGAAGCTGTGGACCATCGATCACACCTGTGGCCACACCAGCGAGGCCGACCTCTCGGACCGTCCCGCGGACCGCAGGGCCGGCTACGCCCGCTGGCTCGCCGGACGTGACTGCACCGATTGCTGGCGCGGATCCCGCAACCGAGACGGTGTCCCCCGGGCCGGCTGGCTCGCGCAGAAGCGGGCGGAGGAGCAGCTCGCCTCCGAGGAGTGGTCCGAGCAGTACCGGATGGCACCGCTGGAGGGCACCGAGCGGGCCGCCGAGTGGGCCGTCCGCTGTCGCCACCAACTCGTGACCGCCGCTTACACCGCGCTCGTCGTCGAGGGCACGGCCAGCGAAGCGGAGTGGGAGGCGGTCGAGGACCTCATACGGCAAGTGTCAAACGCCGGTTGGTGGCTCGACCAGCGTGACGCCGACCCCGCCGACCTGCCCGAACTGCTGGAGGCAGCCTCCGGCGCCGACCGGCCGACCGAGAACCCGCACTTCTGACGCCCGTCCCCCGGAGGCCTCCCATGCCAACCAGCTCGACCGTCACGATCACCCGCGAAGACGACGGCAATGTCATCGCCAAGGGTGGAGACACCCTCGCCAACACCCTGCTCACCCGCGCCGGCTTCATCTACGAGAAGTCCATCCGCACCTTCTGGTACCGCCTGCACTGGGATACGGGCAAGCAGAGCGAGAACCAGAGGGCCAGCCACGCCGCCCGGATGCTCACCGCCGTCGGCTACGACGTCGAGATCAGCCCCGACCTTGTCATCGGCGCGGTGACTACGCCGCCCGACCCACAAGGCAATCGCGTATACGGCCACCAGATCCTCGCTCTGACCGACCAACTCAACGGCGCCAACTCCTCCGCAGCGGCAGCCGGAATCACGGAGCACGTCCTGGATCCGCACGACGGAGTCCTCGTGCGCCTCGGCGAATTCTTCGAGGCCGCCGCCGAGAAGGCAAAGGAGACCGGGAACGAAGAGGGCTGGGACCTTACGGACGACTTCACCGAGGCGGCAGCCACGCTCACCTCGCTCGGCGAGGACCTGCACGTCGCGACCGACCGGTTCAGGGCTCTCGACCTTCCGCCTCGACCCAGTTGGCAGGCCCGAGTCGTGGACTACTACGCCTCCGCCCCTGCCACGCACCATCCCAACGTGGCGTCGCCGAGTGAAGCGCCCGTAGCCGCTCCGCCCTCCGCGCCCAAGCCGGGTCGGACACGGTGACGACCCAGCTCTGATCACCCGCCACGACCCCAGGAGGTAGCTCTCGTGACCGCTAGAAGTCTCCGCCGGCCCCAACTCCCGCTCCGCTTCGCACCACGTCATGGGACCGCGCATTGCCTCCTTCACGCACCCCCAGCACGCCCTCGACCACCACCGGCACCGACGCTCTTCTGTACCTGCTGATCGCTGTCGCGGCGCTCGGCTTCGGCGGAGGAAGCCTGGCCTGGTTCTTCGGCAACGCCACCAACGTCGCGATCGGCACCGATCCTTGGGCCTCCTACGCCCCCGCCGAATCGCTGCTTCACCCCGATCAGGTCTGGCCGCACCTCCCCCACCCCGCCATGATCGTCGGCTGCTACGTCCTGCCCACACTGATGCTCCTGGCTGCCGCCCTGCTCGGCGCGAAGGCGTGGCTGCGACTGCACGGCCGCCCGAACGGCCTGGCCGACCAGCGAGCTCTCGCCGATCTGCTGCCCAAGAAGATCGCCGACAAGGCGATAGGCCTCCGCCCGAGCCTGAACGGCACCAAGCCGAAGAACGTCGCGCCGGACGACCGTGGTGTCCTGCTCGGGACTCTCCCCGCAGGCGCACAGGAGGTCCGCTCCTCCTGGGAGGACGTGATCGTCGCGATCATGGCACCCCGGTCCGGGAAGACCTCGGGTCTGGCCATCCCCGCCATCCTGCGTGCGCCCGGCCCGGTCCTGCTGACCAGCAACAAAGCCGCCCGCGACGCGTTCACCGCGACGGCCACCGCCCGCGCCGAGGTCGGCATGGTGTGGACGTTCGACCCACAACAGATCGCCCACGCACCGCAAGAAGTGTGGTGGGACATCCTCGCCGCCGCCCACGATCTGACCGGAGCCCGGCGCCTGGCCGGGCACTTCGTCACCGCATCCGTGAACGAATCCAGCGCCGGCGACTTCTGGTCAGCCGCCGCCGCGAACACCCTTACCGCACTCTTCCTCGCCGCCGCCCGCGGCCATCGCCCCATCACCGACGTCCTGGCCTGGCTCGCCTCCCCCGCCGACCGCACTCCGATCGACCTGTTGCAGGACGCCGGTCTCGACGCGGTCGCCGCACAGCTCCATGGCACCGTCGCCGGCGCGGTCGAGACCCGCGACGGCATCTTCGAAACCGCCCGCCAGTTCGCCAGTTGCCTCCTCAACCCATCTATCGCCGCGTGGGTCACCCCACCCAACAACCTGGCGAAGGTTCGGGAGTTCAAGCCGGATGCCTTCGCCACCAGCAAGGACACGCTGTTCCTGCTGTCCAAGGACGGCGGCGGATCTGCCTCGGCGATCATCGCCGCTGCCGCCGACGCGGTGATGCGCACCGCGGTCATCCAGGCCGAGCGCGACGGCGGACGGCTCGATGCCCCGATGCTGGCGATCCTCGACGAGGCCGCCAACGTCTGCAAGATCTCCGACCTCCCGGACCTGTACTCGCACCTCGGCAGCCGCGGGGTCATCCCCATCACGATCCTTCAGTCCTACCGCCAGGGCGTACGGGTGTGGGGCGAGGCCGGCATGGACGCCCTCTGGTCCGCCGCCACCATCAAGCTCGTCGGGTCCGGCATCGACGACGCCGACTTCGCCGACAAGCTCTCCCGCCTGGTCGGCGACCACGACGTACGCACTGTGTCGGTGTCCACCAATGAGTCGGGCAAGTCGACATCGGTGTCCATGCGCCAGGAGCGCGTGCTGCCGGCCGATGCGATCCGCGCCCTGCCAAAGGGCTCCGCTCTCCTGATGGCCACCGGCATCCGCCCTGCGCTCCTTGACCTCAAGCCCTGGTACCGCGAACCGGAGGCCGACCGGCTCGGCGCCGCATCCGCCATGGAGACCGCGGCCATCACCGAGCGCGCACTGGCCAAGTCGCTGCACCGCGACGCCTTCGGCCCGGCCGCATGACGGCGCTGGTCCTTCGATCTGGGCGAGCCAGACCCAGTGTTCCGTCGCCCGCCCCCTCCGGCCCCACTTCGTTTGTAGGTACCGCATGTCTCACCCCACACCGTCCGGCGAGTCACACCGTCGCTCCGCAGGTCTCGCCGGAACGCCTGCCGTTCGGCACGGCACCCACTGGTGGCTGGTCGGATCGTCCGGCGCCATCCACGCCTCGGATCCGAACTTCACCGGCGAACTCGACTGCCTCGCCGCTGACTTGGCAGCAGCGGACCAGGCTGTCGCAGCGCTTGCCACCGAGCGGAAGACCGCGCGTAAGGCACGGCCGTGACCCCGCTCGAGCACGCCGAACAGGCCGTCCTGGGTGCGCTGTTCTTGGCCCCCGGACAACTTGACCGGCTCCGTGGCTGGCTCCGCCCTGAGCATTTCGACCGCCCTGCACACACCGCGCTGTACGCCGCGATGCTCAAGCTCCACACAGCTAGGCACCCCGCGACCACCGAGGACGCCACCGGGCCCGTGCCACTGTCCTGGATCACGGACACCCTTCAGGAGGCGAGCCACCACACCCGAGGACTGACCGCGGTCTATCCGCACCTGCTGGTATCTGCATGCCCGCGCTCCGAACACGCCCCGATGTACGGCCGAATGGTGCTGGAGGGCGCCATCCACCGCAGCGTCACCCGGCACGCGGACCAACTGCATCAGGCCGCGCTCGCCGACCTGCGCACCGGCACCGCCGACGAGACCGTGCACCACGCCGAGATCCTCTCCGACGTCCTCGCCGACCTGGCCCACGCCTGGGGGACCGAGCCCCGTCCACTCCAACCGCCCACCGCCCAGGTGCCCCGAGGCTGTCCCCCGCCACCGGTGGCCAATCAGATCCTTGTGGAAGAGGAGCACCTCCTGGGGTGTCTCGCCACCCGTCCCGAACAGCTCCTCGGCCTCGTGCACTGGCTTCACCCCGACGACTTCGCCGATCAAGGACATCAGCAGATCTACCGCGCGCTCGGCGCGCTGCACCATCGTGGCGAGCCCATCGACCAACTGACCGTCCTATGGGAGACCCAACGTCGTGGATCGCTGACCAACGGCACGCTCACCACCGAACGGATTCGACGCATCTGCGGGCCTCTCGCCGGTGGCGGCGCCGCCGAGCACTACGGTGAACAGGTACTCACGGCCTCGCTCGCCCGCACCGCCACGACCGCGGCCCAACAGGTACGTGCACTCGCCGACCAAGATGCCCTGGCACCCGGCCAGTTGATCAACTACGCGCTGTACGCCCTCAGCCCTCTCGATGACGTACGCCGCCGTCAGCGCATCGCGAACGGCATCGATCCGGGCCCGCCCCGCTCCAGTCCGCAGATCCCTCCACCACCGGCTCGGAGCAAAGCCGCCCGCGCCCGCAGCCGCTCTCACCATCCCGGCCCCAAAGAGTCTGCCTCCCCCACACCCGCCGGATCGCAGCACGTCGCCCGCCCCAGCCATCGGAGTCCCTCATGATCGGGTGCCCCGTTGGCCGTTCGGGCCCGCTGATCGGCAGCCTGTGCTCCGGCTATGGCGGCCTGGACCTCGGCGTCCAGGCCGTCCTCGGCGGTGCGCTCGCCTGGCATGCCGAGATCGAACCGGGGCCGGCCCGAATCCTGTCGCGACACTGGCCCACTGTCCCGAACCTCGGTGACATCACGGCAGTGAACTGGGCGGAAGTCCCGGAGGTGTGTGTCTTGACGGCCGGCTTCCCGTGTCAAAGATGTCTCGGTCGCCGGCCGTCGCGCCGGACTGGTTGACGGCACCCGGTCCGGTTTGTGGCTGCACGTTGTCCGCGCCATCGAAGCCCTCAAACCCTGTCTGGTGGTCATCGAGAATGTCCGGGGACTCCTCACCTCCCCCGCCGGTTCCCCTGGCGACGTGGAACCCTGCCCGTGGTGTCTGGGAGACACCACAAGTCAGCCTGCTGTGCGCGCACTCGGTGCCGTACTCGGCTCCCTGGCCGACATCGGGTTCGATGCGCGCTGGTGCGTGCTTCGCGCCTCCGACGTCGGCGCCCCGCACCGCCGCGAACGGGTCTTCCTCACCGCCTGGCCCGCCGAACGAGACTCCGCTGCTGAAGACACCGACGAGCAACCTGTCGACGATCGGCGGCAGCCAACACCCGACGGTACGCAAGCAGGGTGGCCACGGACCGAATCTGGCGGACGAGGTGGAGTGGCTGCTGCCCACGCCGAAGGCATCCGACGGATCGAAGGGCTCGCCGAACCAGCGGCACGGAAATGGGGACTTGACCTTGCCGTCGGCGGCAGCCTCCTTGCGAGCCACCACGCCTCCCACCCTCTCCGCACGTGCGCCGAAGCGCCGCCCGACGGGCAGTTCCGGGTCGTCAGCAGGGACACCCACCTTGTTCGGGCCGGAGGGCCCCAGAGCTGGGGCTCGTACGCACCAGCCATCGCCCGCTGGGAGCGCATCACGCGGCCGGCGCCTCGCCCCACCGACACAGCCGGTCGGCTCAGCCCGCTGTTCGTGGAGTGGATGCAAGGACTTGAGGCTGGCTGGGTGACTGGCACCCCAGGGTTGGGACGACCGGCCCAACTCGCCGCCCTCGGTAACGGAGTGGTGCCACAGCAAGCCGCATACGCCCTACGCAACTTGGTACCTGCACCCACCGCATGTCGGCACCAGCGGCCCTCGTGAAGTCCGGCTCGTACACCATCATTCCGGCCGGACCAAACCCCGCTTTCCACGGACCATCACGACCCCGAACACTCGATCTTGCTGAGGGGTAGTGATGGCTGGTCCAGCTCAGGAACACGAGCCGGTACGCGTACCCGACCACGACCTGGACGATCTGGTCGCCACGGTGACGCGGCTGGCCGCGGAGAGCCGCAAGCAGAGTGACACACTCGCCCGGCTCTCCAACGAGGCCGCCTCCGAGCACGGCGCAACTGAGAACGCCGACTCACGTGGTGTGTCCGGGCCGGCAGACGCGAACATGTCTGCCGGACCGGACACCCTGCACGAAGGCCCGACGTCAATCTTCATCCTGGCCCTCGAAGGCAAGGCCTACGACGAAGAACTCGCCGCCCTCACCCGCTGGGTGCATCACCTGCTGATACCCGTGTACGGACGAGAGATCAGTACCTCGCGCCCGTGGTGTCGACAGTGGCAGGAGCACCCCGAGGCCGTCGCCCGCCTCCACGCGCTGTGGCTGGCCTGGCAGCAGCTCACCGACATCGAGTCCAGCCTGACCGGCCCGCAGACGTGGCACCGCGACCACCTCGACCCCACACTCATGCAACTCCGCGCCCCGGACGGCCCGTTCGGCGCATGCACCACCAGCACCGCCCGCCCCAACCACCGACTGCTGGCCGCGCCCGACGTAGACGTGGTGGCCTGACATGGACGACGACTTCTACGCGGGCCTGGAGCACGACTACCGGGTGGCCGGCTTCCAGGCCCGCGCCAAGAGCGTCGAGGACGACTTCATCCAGGCCACGCTCTCGGACGACATGTTCGTGACGGCAGCCGACCACCACAGCGCCGACGGCCGCAACAGCTACCTGCTGTTCTACGACCGGGCGGCCATCTGGGACGTTCCCGGGCAGGCCGAGTTCGTCGCCCTACACATCACCCGGGACCCCGAGCAATCCACGTTCGACTTCGCAATCCAGCGCGCTCCAGTAGTGCCACTTGCCCAGAGCTGGCTCATCCAGCGCGGCTGCCCGACCGAAGCCACCCTGCCGACGCGCAACCACGGCCCCCAGCCCGCCGACCCACTCACCACCCGACTCGAAGACCTGCTGCGAACCAACCCGGAGAACCGCTACGAGGTCCTCGCCCACTTCACCGACAACCCGGGAACCTTCGACTTCGGCACCGAAGTGCACACACTGGTCTACGACCATCATCCCCACTCGGCATCCGCCCCGTACCGGCTGTTCCTGGAAGAGACCGACAAGAACTTCCAGACGTACACAGTCCGCGAAGGCGCCTTTCCCTCCGCAGAGGCTGCCGACGAGTGGGTCATGACTCGCGACACCCCGCTACCCCTCGCTCCTGCGCCGAGCAGCAGCACCACACCGCGAGCTCAGACCGCTCGGGCTCGATCCGCCGGCACGAGCGCCAATCACCTGGCCGGGCCACCAGCCGCCGGAACAGTGCCCCGAACTCCGCCGTCCCCCACACGGCACCCGCGCGGAGGCATGCGGTGAGGACAGCTCGATACGCATTCGCCGCGCACCCCGAAGCGCTCGCCGACCTGCGCAACATCCCGGACCACATCCGCGACCTGGCCCTGCTGGAACTGCAGCACCTCGTCCACGGCAACGAGCGCGGCGCACCCCTCACCCGCGAACTGGCGGGCTGCCACAAGGTCTACGTCTACCCGGAAACCCGCTGGCGGATGGTCATCCAGTTCCGAGACGCCCCCGCCACCTCCCAACACCGCCGCGAGATCTACCTCGTAGCCGTCGGTGAACGCCAGGACCACGCCGCGTACCGCCTGGCCACCCACCGTCTGGAGCGCGAACACTCAGCGGCTCCAACACACCTGCGTCGCGCGCAAGCAGCCCGCTCTCAATCTCCGCACAGCACAGCGGTAAAGCCACCACCCATCACGGCCTTCGCTCCCACACAGCCTTCGGCCGACGCAGACCGTTTATCAGGTGTCCCAGTCCCACCGACCGGCAGGACTCTCCGTCATCCGGAACCGCTCAGCCCCGCTTGACCAATGGCAGCTCGGGGCGCCGGTCCGACACCCCCGCCTTGTCAGCGAGTTCACCGGAGACGGTGCCGGTGGCGAAGAATTCGGCGAAGACCGGGTTGAACAGGTCCGGGCGGTCGGTCTGGCCCTGGTGGCCGCAGTCGTCCGGGTAGAAGAACTGGACGTTGGGGAGGTGGTCCTCCTGTACGTGTCCCCACTCGACCGGGGTCAGGATGTCCTGGCGCCCGTACAGGTAGATGCCGGGAACGTCGAGCCGGCCCAGACGCCCCTTGGTGGCGAGGCGGGCGGCGCGGTTCTGGTCGGTCCACGGCACGATGTGCCGGTACTGCAGCAGGGTCGGCCAGAACTGAGCATGGGCGTCGAGCCGTTCGCTCGCGGACAAGTAGCGCATCTCCACGAGGTCGTCGCTGACGGCCTCCTTGCGGTGGATGATGGCCGTCATCATCGTGCGCATGCCCTCGCGGGTGCCGTCGTAGGCGGTCATGTGGAACTGGCCCTTCGGCGGCGCCACGTCCTCGGGCACCACGTCCCCGATGTCACCGGCGATGAGCGCGAAGCTGATCACTCGGTCCGGCCGGGACACCAGGTAGTTCACCGTGTTCATGCAGCCCATGGAGTTGCCCGCGAGGTGGAACCGGTCCAGGCACAGTGCATCGGCGAACTGCCCGATGAAGTCGACGAAGCTCTCCATGCCCTTCGGCCAGTACTCCTCGCGGGGGTCCGAGAGGCCGAAGGCCGGCATGTCCGGGCAGTAGACACGGAAGCCCTGCTCCGCGAGGTAGGGGGCCATGAAACGCCATCCGGCAAGCCCCGAGGAACCGGGCAGCCCACCGTGCAGCAGGACAACGGCCGGGCCGCTGTCACCGGCGGTCATGTAGTGGGCCCTGGCCCCGTCGGCCAGCCGCACCCAGCGGCTCGCCATTCCGGGGACCTCGACCAGGTTCTCGTCCGTGAGAGGCATGAGTGTCATCCTTCGGTCGCGTTGTTCAGTGGTTCGGTCGTTCAGAGTTCGCCTGTGAGGCCGAGAAATTCGAGCGCATTGCGGGCGAGGAGTTCGGGCCCTGCCTCGGCAGGCAGGACCCCTGAGGTGTGCGCGTCGTCGATGGACTGCATCGACAGCCGCAGCTGGTCCGGGAAGAACGGTGTGTCGGTGCCGAGCAGCAGCCGCTCGACGCCGAACCGGTGCACCAGCAGGCGCAGGTGCTCGTCGTCGAACACCAGCGTGTCGGCGTAGAGCCTGCGGGTCAGCGCGTCCCAGAGTTCCGGCTCAGGCCCGCTCCGGAGCCCGGCAGCCACCTTGAGCCGTGGGTACGCCCAAGGGAAGGCGCCGCACCCGTGCGCGAGGGCGACCCGCAGGTTCGGGTACTTCGCCAGGACGCCGCCGAAGATCAGCGAGGACGCCGCGATGGCGGTGTCCGTGAGCATGCCGAGCCCGAGGTCGAACGGCTGCCCCGCTCGTCGGACCACGCCCTGGCCGCCGAGGACCGGGTGCACGAATACCGCGGCGCCTGCCCGCTCGCACGCCGCCCAGAGCGGATCGAGGACCGGGTCGTCCAGGTCCAGGGAACCGATACGGGTCCCGACCTCGATGCCCCGCAGCCCCAGCTCCATGCACCTGCCGAGCTCGCGGACCGAGGCGCCGACGTCCGCGAGCGGGAGACACCCGAGCCCGATCAGTCGTCCCCCGGACCGTGTGCAGGCCTCCGCGACGGAGTCGTTCATCGACCCTGCGTACGCAGGGTCGGCGTCCGGTCGCCATGCGTACTCCATCGTCACGGGAACAGGGGAGATCACCTGGTGGGACACCCCGGACTCGTCCATCTCCCGCAGCCGAAGGGGCACGTCCCACAGGGGCGCGGTGACCTCCCGGAACGTAGACTGGCCACACAGGATCCGCCCCCTGCGCTCCCCTTCGACCACGAGGCGCGGGGAATCGACTTCGTGCCCGGCGGACACAGAGAGGTCGGTCCCCAGGTAATGCGCGTGGACGTCGACGGCCGTGGCTGCGGGCATGAGTGTTCCTTCTAGGTGTGTCGAACCAAGCAGGTGTCGAAGGGCGTGGGCTGTACGCCGTTCTTGAGGGACGCTAGCGATCGACAAGGACTGTCGTGGGTGTCGTTCTAGTGGCCGGAACCGGGCCGCCCGGCTCCTCGTCCCGCCCTGCGGAACGCGTTATCGTGACTCAAGTGGCCCCGTGCGGGCCTCTGTTCACCACCGAGCAGCAATGGAGGTGCTGGTGGCCACTGTGGAGAAGCGCTCCCCGGAGGCAGAAGGGCAGCCTGCCTCGATCCTGTCGAAGGCGTTCGATGTCCTCGGGGCGTTCGGCCCCGATCAGCGCGTACTCACCTTGACCGAGATCGCGCGCGCGAGCGGCCTGCCGAAGTCCACGGTGCATCGACTCCTCCACCGGCTCATCCCGCTCGGTGTCATCGAGCCGCACGGCAGCGGATTCAAGGTCGGCCTGCCGATGCGCCGACTGTCCTCGGCCATGCCGATCGAGAGCCTGCGCCAGTCGGCGCTCCCGCACCTCGGGCAACTGCACCGCTGGTCCGGGCGCCATGTGCATCTCGGTGGGCTGCGCGGGAGCCGCGTGGTGTTCGTCGAGAGATTTCTGCTCCCCGGGCGCGAGCTGCCTTCCGCGAGCCCCGGGACGGACATCGCCGCATACGCCACGGCGCTGGGCAAGGCGATGCTGGCGTTCCTCACCCCCGAGGAACTGGCGGACGTGCTCGCCGAGCCGATGGAGGCGCTCGCGCCCAACACCGTGACCGATCCGGAGGACCTCCTCGCCGAGCTGCGCCAGGTACGGCAGCGGCGGGTGGCGTTCGCCCGCGGCGAGTCGCATCCCGACGTCACGTGCGTGGCGGCCCCGATCATCGTCAGAGGACGCGCCGTGAGCGCGATCTCCGTGTCCACAACGGCCAGGGACACCGCCATCGACCGCGCGCTCGTCGAAGCGGTGTGCACGGCCGCCCACCGCATCGCGCGGGACAACGAACGTGTGCTTGCCGAGGGCAACGACAGCTGGTTCCCGGGCATTGACTGACCCACGAGCGGTCGGCGCCGCGTCGCGACGCCGACCGGTGGATTTCCTCAGCCGTTGTAGATCGCGAAGGGTTTGTTGGAGTTGAACACGTCCGTGGTGACCAGCGTCGACCACTCCCGGGTCAACCCAAGCTCCTGGATCGCTCCGACCAGGCAGAACCAGTTGAGGATCTCGTGCTGACCGGCCTCGACCACTGCACGGCTCGTCGTGCCGGCCAGCTCCTCGTAGCGTTCGTCCACGAGTAGTTCGTAGAGCCGCCTGTCCGCGTCGGTGTCGGGCCGGATGTGCCACAGCGAGTCGGCCAGGAACGCGTGGGACCAGCTCGACGACGCCACGAACGCGACCTTGAGGTCCGTGTCCCGGAAGTACCGGGCGATCGCCCGCCCGACATCGACGCAGCGGGCGGGGCTCGGGCCCGACGGGTCCAGGGTCTCCTTCTCGATGTCGGCGAAGCGGGCCAGGCCGCCCTTGCGGGCGATCGCGTGCTGCCCATAGCAGTTCACCGTGATCGGGAGCAGCCTGTACGGAAACTCCGCGCCCGCGTGCTCGTAGTCCAGGAACAGCTGAGTGTTCAGGATGGCGTGCGGGAAGTGAGCCCCGGCCCGCTTGCGGTAGGAGTAGGCCATGTCGACGCCATCGTTGATCAATCCGTCTGTGAGGGCGCGGGCCTGCGCGGCGTCACCGCGCAGCGTGATCTCGAAGTCGTTGGGCAGGCCCCATGCGTTGGGGCTCCCCCGCTCATTCATCACCTCGAAGGCCGGGACCTCCAGGTCGTCGTAGGCCAGCACGCAGAAGGGCGGGACGACCTCTTCGCGGAAGTTCTCGTACTGGTCGTCCCCCCACACCACGACGACGTCGGGTGCGAACGCGTCGAGCGCCGCGCGGCAGCGTCGCAGTCCGTCGACCAGTCGGGTGCGATGCCCGGCCGCTGAGGTGCGCCCCTGGTCGTCCCCCCACTCCTCACGCATGGCTGTCGGCCAATGCGCCGGGTCCTTCTCCTTTTCCGGGATGTCCGGGTCGGTCAGGGTCCAGCGCAGCAGGCCGGCCATGTGCTCGTCCGTGCCCGCGAGCAGCGGGTAGTGGGTCATTCCGATACCGAGGAACCGGCTCACCGTTGTGCCTCTCCTTGAAGGGGTGTGGATACGGGGTCGGCCGGCGGCGCGGTCGGGAACTCGTCGTGCGAGACCGGCATGACCACCACGTTCGATGTCCCGAGGTGCATCCAGCGCGTGCCCTCGTCGTCAGGTACGTGCGGCAGGACCTCGACGGTCGTGAATGGGACGCCGTTGGGGTCGTGGGTCCCGACGATGATGTTGACGTCGCAGCCGACCGAGCGGACATGCAGGATCTTGTCCGGACCGTCGGGCGTCAGATGGTCGACGATGCGCATCAGCACTCCAGGGCGTTGGGTTGTCGAGACCGGCCGAACCGACCCGATTCGCATGCTGGGGAATTGGGTGTCGTAAGGAAAACGAGGCTCGACGCTAACGCTCCCGCGCGGTGCGGGACGGCCGGGTTCCAGTGCCTGGAACCCCTTGTGTGCCTGCGAGTTGCCGCGGTTCCAGCGGCTGGAACCGCGGCCCACGGTGGCCGCCGCCGTGCCTAGGTTCGACGCACTCCCGGCACCACCGCAGAGAACGGAGCCATCCGTGCCCCAGCCATACGTGATCGACAAACGCGAGGAATCCCTGTTCCAGGTCGACCGCGAGGTGTTCACCTCACAGGAGATCTTCGAGAAGGAACGCGAGCTGATCTTCGCCGACGCCTGGCTCTACGTGGGCCACGAGTCGGAACTGCCGAAGAAGAACGACTTCCGGACCCGGGACGTCGGCGGCCGGTCCATCATCTTCAACCGGGACCGCCACGGCGACGTGCGCGTGCTGCTCAACACCTGTCTGCACCGCGGCGCTTCCGTCTGCAGACACCCCAAGGGCAATCAGAAGATCTTCACATGCTTCTACCACGGCTGGGCCTACCGGAACTCCGGCGAGCTCGTCAACGTGCCCGCCGGTGAGGACTACGCGAACGCTCCCGCCGACGTCTACGGAGGGCTCCGCTCGCCGCGCGTGGAGAACTACCGCGGCTTCTACTTCTGTAACTTCTCCGACAGCGCGCCCGACCTGCGCACCTGGCTGGGCCCCTCGGCGTACCTGTTCGACCTCGCGACCGACCAGTCCGAGGACGGCGTCGAAGTCCTGGAGGGCACACACAACTACACCCTCAACGCGAACTGGAAGCTGCTCGTCGAGAACAGCATCGACGGCTACCACGCGAAGTCGGTGCACCACACCTACTTCGAGATGATGATGGAGCTCGGGCAGACCCCGCCGATGCTCGGGGAAGGCACCGTCAACGGTGTCCCGCCGGTCGGGCTCGGCACCGAGTTCGGCAACGGGAACGTGACGCTGATCTATCCAGGGAACGGCTTGCCGCTGGCCACCGAGCAAGTGGCGCACAATCTGGCCGAGCTCCGGGGGAAGGCGGTCGAACGGCACGGTGAGGAGTACGCCTCCGCCGTGTTCAACCTCGCCCGCAACTCGGTCTTCTTCCCGAACTTCTTCCTCATCGACCTGAACTTCGGGATGATCATCCGTACGATCATGCCGCTCGGCCCGGACCGCACCCAGGCGACCAGCTGGCACGTCGCACCTCGCGGCCTCTCCCAGGAGTCGTTGCAGTACCGGATCGACAACGCGCTGACCTTCTGGGGCCCGGCGGGCCTCGCCACACCCGACGACGTCGAGGCGCTCGAGCAGGCCCAGCGCGGCTTCAGTGCCCGCCGTGAAGTACCGCTGTCCGACATCTCGAAGGGCATCGGCAAGCCACGGCCCGCTGCCAACGACGAGCTGCAGATGCGCGCCTGGTGGCGCCAGTGGAACTACGTCATGACCGGCGAGCAACTCCCGGCCGAGGTCGAGGCGTTCACCCCGTTCACGACCCGCGAACCGAGCCGCAAGCCTCAGGAGGCCTGATCCGATGAGTACCACAGAATCGCAGGCGCCGGCGGCCGCCCGACCCGTCTCCGGTGTCACCCTGGCCGAGGTCGAGCAGTTCCTGTACGCCGAGGCGGCGTTGCTCGACGACTGGCGCCTCGAGGAGTGGGTGGAGCTGTTCACCCTCGACTGCACCTACGAGATCCCGGCGACTGATGTCCCGGACTCGGACCCCGGACTGACCTGGTCGCTGATCCACGACCGGCGCACCATGCTGGAGCAACGGATCATCCGGCTGAAGAAGCCCGAGGCCCACGCCGAGTTCCCGCACTCGCAGACCAGCCGGATCATCGGCAACGTCCGGCTCACCGACCGGCTCGAGCAGTCGCTGCTCGTCGAGGCCAACTTCCTCGTTTCGCGCATGAAGGCGGGCAAGTTCGACCAGTACGCCGGCCGGCACTACTACGAGCTGGTGCCCGCCGCGGAGGGCTTCCTCATCCGCCGCAAGAAGAGCGTTCTCGCGCATGACCGGCTCGACCCCCAAGGCAAGATCTCGTTCGTCCTTTGAGGACGGTCACCACCACAGGAGCAGACACGATGGGCCAGGAGGCGACCATGGCGGAACGGAGCTTCGCGTGCGAGGTCGACGATCTCGACGACGGCGACACGATGACGGTGGAGTTGGGTGGCCTGCCCGTCGCGCTCTACCGGGTCGGGGACGAGTTCTACGCCACCGCCGACACGTGCACCCACGAGAAGTGGTCGCTGGGTGAGGAAGGTGACCTCGACGGGTTCGAGATCACCTGCACCCTGCACAATGCCCGGTTCGACGTGCGTGACGGGAAGGCCCTGTGCTTCCCGGCAACGGTGGACCTCAAGCGGTACTCGACGATCGTCGAGGACGGCCGCGTGTACGTCGCCCCCGCCGAGGTGTCCGCATGAGCGCGGAGCGTTTCGCCGGCCGGGTCGCCGTCGTCACCGGCGGCGCCAGTCCCATCGGGTTCGGGATCGCGTCCAGGCTCGCGGCCGACGGCGCGGCGGTGGTACTGGGCGACTTCGACCGTGAGCGGCTCGAGTGCCTCGGGGCCGAGCTGGCCGCCGAGGCGCCGGGCCGGGTGCACACGATGCTCGGCGACCTCAGCAGGCGCGAGGACGCCGCGGCTCTCATGGGCGCCGCGACGGAGCGCTTCGGACGGCTCGATGTGCTGGTCAACTGTGCGGGCGGCGGGGTCATCCGGCCCACTCCCGACCACACCGAGGAGACCCTGCGGGCGACCGTCGACCGCAATCTCTGGACCACGCTGTACTGCACGCTCGAGGCGCTCCCCGCGATGTCCGCCGCCGGGTACGGCCGGATCGTGAACGTCGGCGCCGAGTCCGTCCGCAACGGCCTGTTCCGGCACGCGATCTACAACGCCGCGAAGGGCGGCGTCCACGCCGTAGCCACCGGGCTCGCCCGTGAGTACGCCGAGCAGGGCATCACCGTGAACGTCGTCGCGCCCGCGTGGATCACCACCCCTGAGGCCGACGCGCGCATCGCCGCCTCTCCGGAGGCGGAGCGCGCGGACTGGGCCGTGTTCATGGACCAGATGCGCGCCACCATCCCGATGAAGCGGCCGGGCACGGTCGCCGAGGTCGCCGCCGCCGTCGCCTTCGTGGCCTCGGAGGAGGCGTCGTACATCACCGGACAGACGATCAGTGTCAACGGCGGCAGCTCCATGCTGTGAGCCCTCGCCGCGCAACCAACTCCCTTTCCAGCCAGGAGGTTTCGTGTCCACCGCCGATCCGGTCCGCTCGGTCACCGTCGTCGGGGGCGGGCTCGCCGGGTTCACCGCCGCCCGCGAGCTGCGCTCCCGGGGATTCGAAGGCACCCTGCGGATCGTCGACCCGCAAGGCCTGCCGTACGACCGTCCGCCGCTCTCCAAGTCGTACCTATCCGGGGCGGCCGAGGCCGCTTCCCTGCACCTCGCGCCGCCGGAGTGGTACGCCGACAACGACGTCGAGGTCATCGAGGACAGCGCCGCGAAGATCGCCGTCGGCTCCGGCTCCGTCATGCTGGCGAGCGGTTCCGGGTTGGAGACGGACGCCGTCGTCCTCGCCACCGGTGGGCGGGCCCGAAGGCTTCCGGTGCCCGGCGGCGACCTGCCCGGCGTCGTGTCGCTGCGGGACCTCGCGGACGCGGACACGCTGCGGGAGTACCTGCGCCCCGGCGTCCGCCTGCTCATCGTCGGCGCCGGGCTGATCGGCGCGGAGGTCGCCTCCACCGCGACGAAGGCGGGCGCGCAGGTGACACTCGTGGACCCGGTGCCCATACCGCTGGTGCCCGCTGTCGGCGAGGAGTTGGCCGAGAAGCTGCACGGGATGCACGCCGCGCACGGCGTCGAGACGCTCCGGGGCGTGCCCCAACGGATCGTCGCCGACGCGGGCGCACTGCTCGTGGACGTCGAGCGTCAGGGCCGTCTCGAACGAGTGGCCGCAGACCTGGTCCTGACCGCCATCGGTATCGTCCCCGACACTTCACTGGCGGGCTCGGCAGGGCTCGCGGTGGATGCGGGAATCGAGATCGACGCGGCCAGCCGCACCTCGAACCCCGGCGTATGGGCGGCGGGCGACGGCGTGCGGATCCGGTCGGCCGACGGGACCCTGCGCCGCTGCAGCGAACACTGGGAAGCCGCCGTACTCAGCGGCACCGCGGCCGCATGCTCGATCCTCGGCCAGGAGACCCCCGAGCGCCCCCCGTCCTGGTTCTGGACCGACCGCTACGGCGTACACGTCGAGGCGGTGGGCTCCATGTCGGCACCCGGCTCGACCGTGCTCCGCCAGTCCGAACGACAGCTGGTCGCATTCAGGGTGGACGGAGACGGCGCCCTCGTCGGTTGCGCGGCGATCGACGGCGGGAAAACACTCAGGGCCGCGAAACGCCTCATCGTGCGCGGCGCCCGGATCGGACTCGCCGAACTCGCCGACCCGACGGTCGACCTCAAAAAGGTCGGCGGGAAATAGCGGGTGACGACGCGCAGGCCGCGTGCGCGGCCTCGCCGGTAGACCGTACCTGCGGTCTGCGCTCCCAGGCCCGCTCTCCTCGACAAGATCCTGGCCGCCGTCGGCATCCAAGTCATCCCCACCGGCATCCGGATTCCTCGTATGAACGCCTGTGGGATCTCACTGGCCGTGTCCCATTGCGATGCTCTGACCTGTGACGTCAGCTTGTGTCTTGCTCTGTGTCCCGGTGGGCCAGTCTCACGAACGTGGCCCTTCTTCGTCCTGTAGCTGCGCGCCAGGGGGCGCCTGTTGCGCAATTGCCCGCGCCGAGCGGGCTGCCTTCTCCTCGGCGTCCGAGAGGACCGCGGTTCCCACACCGAACAGGCCCTGTCGCAGGAAAACTGCCAGGCCGTGCGCGGCAGCGGCGATCCTGAGCAGCAGGTCGAACGCGGCGTCCGGGTCTGAGGCGAGCTGTCGGGCCACCGGCAACAGGAGGCGGGCCACCTTGTCGCCCGCCGTGGCGAGTTCGGTGAACCTGGACTTGTCGAGTCCCGCATTGAAGGTCACGTCGAACAGGGCAGGTTCCTCGGAGGCGAATCTGACGTATGCCGCAGCGAAGGACGCCAGTTGTTCGACGGGGCCCTCGATGCCCTCCACGGCCGCGGCGAAGCGACTGCGCTGCTCGCGGTAGCCCTGCGTGGCGAGTTCCGCCAGCAGCGCGTCCCGGTCGGCGAAGTGCTTGTACGGCGCCGCGACGCTCACTCCGGCCCGGCGGCTCGCCTCGGCCAGGGTAAAGCCGTGCGGACCTCGCTCACCGACCAGCTCCAAGGACGCCCGCAGGAGGGAGTTGCGGAGGTCGCCATGGTGGTGGCCGACGGGGCGTCGGGTAACGGGAGGAGCCATGCCGATAGGTTAACATCGCTTACCAGGTAAACGGCATTAACCATGGGAGTCGTCATGTCCGCTGCCCGTTTTCACCACGTCAGCCTCTCCGTTGCCGACCTTCCCGCGCAGGAAGCCTGGTACGCCGACACGTTCGGGCCCACACAGGTGGAAGAGCGCCTGGAGCTGTCGCTGGCGTAGCAGTCGGGTCTCCTCTTCAGCGCTCACGCACTACTCCCCGCCACTTTTGGCGAGCCTGCGCAGGTGTTCGCGGGTCCATCCGGTGATGCGCGCCGCCTCGGCCTGTGCGCCGCGCTCGTCGGTCTCGCGGAGGAACTTGACTGCTTCGACCTGGAGGCCGGTACGCGCCCCGTCGAACGCGGCCTCGGCTTCGCGGTAGCGGTTGGCGTCGAGTTCGAGCTTGGCTTGCCCATGAACGCGAGCGCAGCATGGACACCGTCGCCCGCGACACTGAACTCCGCGCGCAGGGACACACGTTCATGCAGAGCGCCTCCGAGCTCGACCTCGACAAAGCCAGTGCATGGTGCGCCGTACAGACCGCGCGCGCCGACGTCGCCCGGCCAGCCGGCCGTGCTGATCCAGACCCAGAGTGAGCAGCTCGACGACGCACACGGGCCAGCTGAAACGCTCAGTTACCGGCATGGGGAGCGACGTGACGACTTGGGCCCGTGCGACGCGCACGTCGACGTGTAGATCACCGTGCGTCTGACCGCCAGGGGCGTTGCGCCTCGCCTATCGGGTGGGACGGATCATGACCGTGAGCCTCGGTGATGCTGGTGAAGGCTGGCTGTGGCCGATGTCCTCGTACCCCCACGCCCGGTACAGGGCATGCACCTTCCCGTCCCCCGCCGCCTCGTTGACCATGAGCGTGACGTACGGCTCGTCCCGGCCGGCGAGGAGCGCATCGTGGATGCGGCGTGCTACCCCCGTCCCGCGCCATCCCGGACTAACGCCGATCTCCTTCAGCGCGATCGCGGCCTGAGCCGTGTACTTCTCGCTGGGAGGCGGGCTAGTGCGCTGCCAATAGCGGTCTCCGTCTTCGATCTGGTTGCCGTAGGCGTAGCCCACAGGCTGCGCGTCCTCGTAGGCCAGCACGGCCTTGAAGCCCGGCTCGGAGCCGTGGCGGTCCAGACGTTCCCCGAAGGACGTGACCGCATAGTTCGGCAGGTGCAACAGCGGGGCACGTACCTCTGCGTACACGTCGAGCAGGTCGCCACGTGCGGCGTCCAGATCGGTGAACGTACGGAGTTCGATGGCGGGTGCCGAAGTCATGCTGAAGGCCTCCATGCAGCGGTGTGCTCTGTCCAGTTGTCGGCGCTGGCACTGCCCGGCGCGGTGGCACGCAAGGCAGCACTGAACTCTTGAAGCATGCGGGAAACCCGGGCGTGTTGGGTAGCGGCTTCGGCCGGCACGCTCATCGCGGTGTGCGTAGCAGCGTCGACATCACCCTGGGCGAGTTGGGCGTGTGCCAGGCGGCTCGTTGCGATGGCGCGGGACCGGCGCATGTGCGGTCGAAGGGCAGCCAGGCAGCGGTGCGCATGGAACTCGGCCGTGGGCCAGTCTCCGGCAGCGAGGTAGGCGCTCAGCGCGAGCGAGTGCAGCTCTGCATCGTCATAGAAGGCCGTGAGCCAGACAGGACGGCGGTCCTCGGATGCGCGCGCCATGGCTTCTTGGGCCTGGGCGAATGTACGGCGCAGATTTCCGTGTTCGTGGGCCACCCCCTGAATGGCCATCTGCCGGGCTATGCCCAGCGAGGCGAACATTGGGTCACGGCGGGTGATGTGGAGGCTGCGCGCGACGTCGTTGGCGGCGCGTGCGTCGGCAGGTCGGCCCAGGTGCCGGTACAGGCTGCCCGCGTGCGACCAGATACGGAACTTGATCGCCTGATCCCCCGACAGCTCCGCGAGCGTCTGCGCCTCACGCATGTGCGCAATCGCGTCCTGGAAGCGTCGACCGTCAATCGCCGCCCACATCGCCGAGGAACGGAACGACGCGGCAGCGGCGTAGAGGGTCGAGCGCACGCGCTGGGTGGCCGAGCCGGAGTTCTGGAGGTTCAGGGCCTCGTCGGCCAGACGCGCCGCGCGCTGTTCGATGTCGCGTTGCCCGCCTCGGTTGTGGTCACTGGCGATCACAGCCGAGAACTTCTCCTGCAGGCTCTCGACGTCGCTCATGCCGATCCTGCGGGTAGAGCTGGGGCCTGGCGCGGCGGCGGCCACGGCCGCCGAGAGCGTGCCGGCGACCAGGGTGCGACGGTGCATGGGGTCCTCGTCCTCCTGCCGTGGGGTCACCGTGGACGAAGGCCGACCCCGTGGCATGAACCCTAGTTCCATCGCGTGCCGGCCCGTCACGTCCTCCAGAGCCTTACGCGTAGCGGTGTTGGGCCACCTGACTCGCCCGGACCGCCAGTCCCTGACCTGGCGTCCGTCACACTTTCCAAGCCGCCCGGTGAGGCGTTCCAGGGCCAGATTCACCGCGTTGGCAAGGCTGTTGGAGCTGAAGCCGTGCTCGTCCATCCACGCCTCAAGGACGATGTTGCGCGTGGCGTCCATGACCGCACCGTAGCTCCGTCGCGTACGCACCGTCAGGTAAACGGGGAGTCAAAAGCCCCTAGGGGGCGCACCAGAATGCCGTGCCGCATCCCCTAACTCAAGCTGCGCGTCGCCTAGTTGGCTATGAGGTAAGGCGCAGGACGCGACCTCGCCGCCGTCCGCGCAGCACCTCGACGAGCAGGAGCCCCCACATGAACTCCTCCCATGGCCGACCCGCCAACGTCGCCATGGTGCGCAGCTCACGCCCGCACGGCGAAGCAGGACCCGAAGCCGCTTCTCGTCATCGCCGGCTGCTACAGGCTCTCGCCGGGGATCGCCCGGTACGTGAGCTGCAGGTGACGCAGCACCGGGTGGTCGACAGGGAATGTGGTGTCGTCGATCGCCACCAAAGGCCGTACGCCGATCGACGTGTTCGTCGCGAACGCCGCTGCCATGCCCGTCGCCTGATTGAGCGTCACGACGTCAATGCGGTGCTCGGTGTGCCGCTGCAGCAGCGCCATGGTCACGCCTGGCAGTACAGGCGCCTGCGGCCACACCACGGCGCCCTGGTGATCGACGAATCCGACGTTCCAGGTACCGCCCTCGGAGACTCGCCCGTCCCGCCCGACGAACAGAGCGTCGTCGAAGTCCGTACGCTGCGCGGCGCCTCGCGCGTACAGGGCACCGAAGAGGCCGACATGCTTGACCTCGGGCAAGTCGCGCTCGTAGACGACACTCTTGGCGCACAGTGGCTCCGGGGGCGACGTGCCGGCACCGCGCACCGTCACCAGGATGTGCGGCTCCTGAGCGGCCAGGGGGTGCCCCAGGTCGACCTTGGGGTCGTAGATGGTGACACGGATGGTGCAGGGACGCGCCTCGCCCTCAAGGACCTGGCGGACGTAGTTGAGGACGCGGCCCGTGTCCAACTCGGCATCCCACACGACCTTGCAGTCCCGAGCCAGGCGCTCCATGTGCAGGCTCAGGCCGCGGATGCCGTCGGTGTCGACGCGCATGGACGTGAAGTGACCGACGTTCGTCAGGGCCAGAGGAAGCAAGTCCGTTACAGACACGGGCTTTCCATCGAGAGTCACCATGACACCCAGCATGTCAGCAAGGGGTGTCAGTGCCGCACCCAGCACATGGCGTCTGATGAGGTGCCGCATCCTGAGCGTCATGTCCGAGTCCTCGCCGCATGGTGTTCGCCGGCCGTCGCGCCAACGCACACAGTGATCAGCGTGGCGGGGTACACGACGCGGCGCAGCGTCAGCAGATGCCGCAGCCTCTCTTGCCATACCAGCCGGGGAGGCAGCCAATGATCGCTGCAACAGCCATCGCCCCCGTGACCACTCCCCCGTACGCCCACCGTGCCATTGAGCTGGCGTTCGCACCTGAGCCTGTCTTCGTCGGCCGTTGCCGACGGATCGCTACTGCCACTCTGCGTCTGTGGGATGTCCCCGAGTCAGTCGCCGAGAACGCCGTCCTCATCGTCTCCGAACTGGTCACCAACGCCATCGAACACGGCGGCCGAGAGACGGCTCTACGCGTCCGGCTGTCGGAGACCGAACTGCGTATCGAGGTCACGGACGGCAACCCGCGACCAGCTGTTCTGCACACGCCCGCTGACGACGAAGAGTCCGGGCGCGGCCTCTACCTCGTCGCTCTCCTGACCGACCGCTGGGGTACCAGCGACGGCGGCACAACGACCTGGTGCACGATCCTCCTCGAAGGGGAATCGTGATGCCCTCCGCCTCCAGGACCTGCTGGCCGAGCCGCCCTCCACTGCCGCCCCGCGAGCCGGATTTACACCGGATCATCAACGCACTCGCCCGTTCGCTCGCGGACGAGGTCATCAGCGATGCGATCTACGACGCCCTCAACGAAGTCCTGGACGCAGCCACGGACTTCACTCCGGACCAGTTGCTCCAGATCTCCAACACCTTGCGCAGTGCAGGCCGCCAGCTGATCCACATTGCTCCGTACCGGACGGTGTTCTGCCCCACCGCTCAGATCGCGGGCCTGCGAACTCTTCATGACGAGCAACCTGCACTCGAGCATGCCCTGTCGTACGTCAGGCGCTTCGCCGTCGCGATCAGCGCGCTCCTCGACGAGATGGGAGATGACACGTGATGCGCACTCACTCGTCCAATTCTCGGCGCTGGCAGCCAAGCCCCGGGAGGCCGCCGTACGGCACCCGCTCTGCGGTCGCCCGCCCCGCAGGCCAGTTCGCTGCCACCCGACAAGACGCCCAGACCGGCCGCAGCCGTTTACCTGGTGCGGCGTTCCGAATACGCGCCGGGCCTCCCAGAGGCCACGACGCCCCCACTCACACGTTCCACTGACGAAGGACTGCTTCCTCCCATGACAGACGCGACGAGCGACACCGGCGAAGCCACCCGCCAGCGCAACAAGATGATCGACCAGTTGCGTGACGAGGGCTGGATCACGTCACCCGAGGTCGAGGCCGTAATGCGCAAGGTGCCGCGAGAACGCTTCACCCCGGCCGGCACCCCGCTGGCCGAGGTCTACGACCCGTGGAGCGCCGTGGTCACCAAGACGTCCGAACACGGCGTGCAGACCAGCAGCGTGTCCGCCCCGCAGGTTCAGGACTTCATGCTGGAGCAGGCTCAGGTCAAGCCGGGAATGACCGTCCTGGAGATCGGCTCGGGCGGCATGAATGCGGCCTACCTCGCCGAACTCGTCGGCCCTGAGGGGTCGGTAACTACCGTCGACATCGATCCGGACGTCACCGCGCGTGCCGAACGTCTCCTCTCCGAGAACGGATACGACCGGGTGCGTGTGGTCACCGCGGATGCGGCCGAGCCCATCCCGGGCCTAGGCATCGCCGACGTCATCCTCGTCACCGTCGGAGCTTGGGACATCCCGCCGGCCTGGACACACCAACTCAACCCGAAGGGCCGACTCGTCGTCCCGCTGCGCATGCGGGGCCTGACCCGCTCGGTGTCCTTCGTTCTGAACGACGGTCACCTGGAGTCCGAGTCGGCCAAGCTCTGTGGCTTCGTCCCGATGCAGGGTGCCACCGAGCACCAGGAGCAGCTCCTGCTCGTGGCCGGTACCGAGGAGGTCGCCCTGCGCTTCGACGACGGACTGCCGATCGAACCGGGACAACTCGACAACGCCGTAACCACACCACGTATCGAGACCTGGACGGGAGTGACGATCGGCCGCAGCGAGCCGATCGCCACGCTCCAGATGCACCTCGCGATCACGATGCCCGGCTTCTGCACCATGAGCCTCGACGAAGAGAAGAGCACTGGCGTCGTAGCTCCCACCAACCCCCGCTTCTCACTCGCCGCCGTCTCCGACGACTCCTTCGCCTACCTCGTCGTCCGCCCGGCCGGGGACTCGGACGTCGAATACGGCGTCCACGCACTTGGCCAACATGCACAGCAACTCGCCGACGAACTCACCGCGAGTCTGCGTGACTGGGCCACCCTCCGTCGCGGCGGTCCCGACCCGATCATCCGGGTCTATCCGGCAGACGCCACCGATGACCAGATCGCCGGCGACCGGGTCATCGACAAGACGCACAGCCGGATCTCCCTCTCCTGGCCCGCGGCCTGACTCCGCGCCGCCAGGTCGTTCTGCACGACTCCACTCACGGAAGAGAGTGATCAACATGAGCACCACGGCCGTACTCGCCAAGCCGATGCCCTCGCTGGTCGAGGAGGAGGACGACTTCGCGCCCTTGAACGTGCAGGTCGTCCTTGCCACCCACCCGATCGGCCGGCTGATGTGCACCACCAGCGACGGCTGCGGCAACACCTGCACGAACGGCGCCAGCTCGTGCAACTCCCTGCTCCGCGACCCCGAGTGACGTAGTCGACAACAAAACCGGCTTGCCCAGCGGGGGCGCCGCAATTCCTCGGCGCCCCCGCGTCCGCTCGTGCCCCTCCCCCTGTGAGCGACAGGAAGGAACCATGACCTTCGACGTCACCTACCAGTGGACAGGGGCCGCAGTGCTCCGCTCCACCACCGCACCCACCCTCGCCGCCCCTGCCCAGGCCTTCGACCTGGACGACCCGGCCAGCACACGACGGTGGCTCGCTCAGCTCTTCGCTCACCAGGACGTGCGCAACGCGTTGTTCGCCGCCAGCCCTGTGCTCACCTGCACCATCGACTCCATGGTCCAGGGCGCTCAGGTCCGGCCCCGGCAGATCCGCCGCGCCGCCCTCTCCGTCACCTCCTACCTGCTGCGGTGGCAGCACCGCCCCACGCCCTTCGCTCTGTTCGCCGGGACGGCACCCGTGACGGTCGGCTCGAGGCCCATCGTGCGATGGGGCGACGCCCACTCCGTCTTCTTGCGCGCCGACGGAGAGTGGATCAGCCACGTCGTCCGGACGCTGGAGGAGAATCCGGCCGTCCTGGAGAAGTTGTCCCTGGTCGCCAACAACGGCGCACACCCACGCGGGAAGCGCCTCGCAGCACCCGGCGTACCCGCGGACGGCCACGACCGGCTCATGGCGCCCGAGGAAATGTCCCTGCGCCTGACGCGCCCCGTGGAAGCCGCCCTGCAGGCGGCAGCCACGCCGATCACATACCGCGCTCTGCGACAGCACCTGGCCGCGATGTTCCCGTCCGGAGCAGGAGGAAAGCTCGACGCGCTACTGCGTGACCTCGTCGCGCACAACCTGCTGATCACCAACCTGGGCCCACCGATGACCGTTCACGATCCGCTCGACCACGTGTGCCGAGAACTCGCAGGATCCAACCTCACAGACCAGGCAACGGACTTGGACGAGCTACGTGGCGCGCTCGTTGGTCACACCGCCTCGGCCGCCGACACAGACCTGGGCACACTCACCCACCGCATGCACCAACATTCCGACGTCTCTCCGCTGCCCTTGGTCGTTGACACCGCCCTGGACTGTGACGTGCAGATACCCGGCGACGTCATCACGGAGGCCAAGAAGGCCGTTGCCGTGCTGCACCAGGTCAGTCCGCTGCCCCACGGCCATGACCACTGGCGAGACTGGCACTGGCGCTTTCGCGAGCGATACGGGCCCGGCGCCGCAGTACCCGTACTCGACCTGGTCAAAGACAGCGGACTGGGCTGGCCCGCGCAGTACATCGGGTCCGAGCGGCGCAAGGCGCCGGCCAAAGTCACCGACCGGGACCGGCTGCTGCTGCGTCTGCTTCAGCGTGCCGAGCTGGACGGCCACACCGAACTCGTACTGGACGACTCCAAGGTCACCGAACTCGCCCAAGCCGCAGCAACTGATGACAAGGCCTACAGCGACCGCAGTGAACTGGCCATCGAGGTCCACGCCCCTTCGTCTCGGGCCTTGGCCGACGGTGATTTCCGCCTCGCAGTCGTGGGTGTCCCCCGGCCCGCCAGCAGCATGTTGGGCCGCTCGATCCACACGCTGCCGGCTGATGTGCAGGAGCAGATCGCCGACTCGTTCACGACGCGCCCACACGCCATCACGGCCCAGCTGTCGTTCGGGCCCCGACGCCGCCGCAACGAGAACGTCGCCCGAACCGGGCAACTCCTCCCCCGCGTGATCCCGCTCGGCGAGCACCCACCCGACACAGGCGCGACGATCCGCCTAGAAGATCTCGTGGTGACCGCGAGCGCACGACATCTGTTCCTCGTGCACCGCCCTACCGGCCGTCCTGTCGACGTCCGAGTGCCGCACGCCCTGGAGGCCGGCATTCAGACGCCGCCCCTGGCGCGCTTCCTCGCCGAGATCGGCGGCGCTCGCCGCGCCGCCTACGGCGAGTTCGACTTCGGGGCAGCGGCCCATCTGCCGTATCTGCCCCGGGTGCGCTATGGCCGTACGATCCTCAGCCCTGCTCGCTGGCGCCTGGCCAGCAGCGAACTGCCAGGACACGGCGCCACGCAGGAGCAGTGGGACGATCGGTTCGCCCAGTGGCGCCGAGCGCTGCGCGTTCCCGACAGGGTGTCCATGAGCGAGTACGACCAACGCCTCTCCCTGTGCCTCGATCAGACCGCCCACCGGTGTCTACTGCGCTCTGCCCTCAACAAGCTGGGCGAACTGGAGCTCCGTGAAAGCCCGGGCATCGACGCATACGGCTGGATCGGGCGCGCCCACGAGATAGTGGTCGCCTTTCACCGTGAGACACCGGCACCGCCCACGGACCCGATGCCGCCCGCACACTTGGCGGGCCCTGCCCGGCTCCAACTCCCCGGCGCGGGCGACATACTGCGCGCCAACCTGTACGGACACCCCCGCCGGTTCGATGAGATCCTCACGACCTGGCTTCCCCTACTCTGGGACCGGCTCGACCACCATGCGCATGCGGGATGGTTCACACGGCATCGTGACCTGACCAGGCCCGAAGACGGCCAGTTCCTGGATCTGATGCTTCCCACGTCCCCCGACGGCTGGGCAGCGACAGCACTCACGGTGAACAAGTGGGCGAACGAGCTGCACGACACCGGCCTTCTCTCCCGCCTCACTCTGGAGACGTACCAGCCGCACCACGGGCGCTACGGGTCCTCGCCGGCCGCCACCGAGTCCGTGCACCAACTCTTCGCCACCGACTCCCACCTGGCCATCGAACAGATCCGGTACGCCGACCAGCACGACGTCGACCTCACGATGCTCACCACGGTCAGCCTGGTCGACCTCGCCACCCGCCTGCACGGATTCCGAGAAGCAGGCCTCGCCTGGCTCATCGACCACGCCCCCGCCCACGGCCGACCCGACCGCGAACTGCGCCGCCAAGCAATCCGGCTCTACGACGGACATCCGCTCCCCGACAGCGAACGACTCACCGAGGCCTGGGAGACGCGCGCCAAAGCCATCGCCGCCTACCGACACGCTCTCCTGGACGAGGGGCGCGCCCCCGGCTCGATCCTGCGGACACTCCTGCACCAACACCACGTCCGCGCACTCGGCGCAGACCCGACGGAGGAAGAGGCCGTGCTGCACCTGGCCCGCACCGTGGCGCTTCGCTACCTGCCTCTGGAGGCCGTGCGGTGAGTGCCCCGCTCGCCCGCGTCCATGATGTGCTTGCGGAGTTCGCGGGTCATCTCGAACAGCCTTCAGCACCGGCCATCGACTCGCGTTGGGCTGGGCAGTCTCTCGCGTCGGGAGCGGCCGGGACCGCACTGTTCCACAGCGAGTACGCCGCCCGGGGCCTGGCCAGGTGGGGGAACGCACACCAGTGGCTTCAACAGGCCACAGCTGACGACCTCAGCGCCGAGGACACCACCGGCTTGTACCTCGGCGCGACCGCCGTCGCGTTCGCCCTCCAAAACGTCCCGCAGGACAGAACACCCCTTTACCAAGGGGCCCGTGACACGCTGCACTGTCACGTCCTCGCCCTGACCCATCGACGAGCCGATACCGCCGCCGCACGCATCGCCCGACGCCGACCGGCCACATTCGCCGAGTACGACACCTTCATCGGCCTCACCGGGATCGGCGCCTACCTCCTGCGCACCGACCCGAAGAGCAACGCCATGGAGCGCGTTCTCGACTACCTCGTCGCGCTGACCAAGCCGCTCGACGAACACACCCCCGGCTGGTGGGTCGACCACGACCCGTGGCGCGAGCACGCGCTGCCCGGCGGCCACGGCAACTTCGGTGCGGCCCACGGCATCACAGGACCTCTCCTGCTACTCGCCCAGGCACTACGCCGAGGGCACGCGGTACCCGGGCACGAACAGGCCATCCGCACCATCTGCGACCACCTCGACACCTGGCGGCAGGACAACGAGGCGGGCCCATGGTGGCCCGAACACATCACGCTCGCCGACGTCGAGGCAGGCCGCCCCCATCAGCGCGGCCCCGGCCGACCCAGCTGGTGCTACGGCACCCCCAGCATCGCCCGCGCCGGTCAACTGGCCGGGATCGCCCTGCACGACAGCGCATTGCAATCCGCCTACGAAGACGCCCTGTTCCACTGCCTCAGCGATCCCGTCCAGCTCGACACGATCACCGACACAAGCCTGTGCCACGGCTCGGCGGGCCTCTACCAGACCACGTTCCGGGCCGCGCACGACAGTCTGACCCCACGCCTCCACCGGCTCCTGCCCGCTCTCGGGAAGCTCCTGCTAGCCAGCGCCCGCCCAGGCACGCAGGCTGGCACTGGGTTTCTCGAAGGCGACGCGGGGTGTGCCCTCGCCCTCACCACCCTCAGCACCGCCACGGCGCTGACCACCGGATGGGACGCATGCCTCCTCATCGACTGATCCCCACCACCTACCCCCGCATCACCGGCGAGGTCGCCAAGGCCGTCCTGGAGGTGCTCGCCGGCCAGCCAACGGACGACGTCGCCCGCCGGATCAACATGCACCCCGTAAGCCTCTCCGACGCGGTGGACACCTTCGTGGCCGCCGGGACGGACGCCACCTTCCGCCATCAGTACCACCCCAACTGGCTCCAGGTGTACGTAGAGTTCCCCAACTGGCACGACGCCGACCACACCGCCGCTGAACACCTCGTGCCGCTGCTACTCGACACGGAGAACGGAGGAACATGCTCCCGGTGGTGGTTCATCCGCAAACACCCGTACTGGCGGCTGCGCATGCAAACCAGCGCCGAGAATCACACTCGTGACGAACTCGGCGCGAGACTCGATGACTTGACCAGCGCAGGACATCTGCGCGGTTGGCACTCAGGCACATACGAGCCGGAGACCGCCGCATTCGGTGGCCCCATCGGCATGATGAACGCCCATCTACTCTTCGCCGCCGACAGCCGCCACGTTCTCTCCCTATCCACGCTCCCCGAACTACCGCTCGGCCGCCGCGAGCTCTCCGTCCTCTTGCCCACAGTCATGATGAGTGCCGCGGGGTTGGAGTGGGGCGAGCAGGGCGACGTCTGGGACCTCGTCATCAACGAGGAGTACCGCAACGTCGCGGACCTTTCGGACCAGGTCACCGCGCTCGCCGAAACGGTGCGACCACTACTCCTCAGCGGCCTCTCCAGCGACGGCCCCCTCTTCGGTCCGGGGAAGCCCCTCCACCCAATCGCGGATTGGGCGGCCGCGTTCGAAGCCGCGGGTCGCGCCCTCCAGACGGCACATGCCTGCAACACCTTGGAGCGCAGCATTCGCAGAACGCTCGCGTATAACGTGATCTTCCACTGGAACCGTCTGGGCCTATCCGACGGAGTTCAAAGTGCCTTGGCCCTCGCCGCTCGCACCGCTGTCTTCGACCCGCCACAGTCGATATAGGTTGTTGGGAAATTGCCATGACAGACCGTCGGCAGGGAAAGGGAACCGGCGATTCGAGCAGCCAACGCCCCTATCTAGTGCCCGGCAGGCAACACGCCTTCGACCCCAGGAGCACTAGGCGATCACTCACACGATTTCGGCAGGCACGGAAGGCTCTGTTCCGGCCACCGTTTCTCGTCATGCCGCCACCTGCACGTTCGGCACAAATACCCGAACAGGCCTTCACTGCCTGGGCTTTGCACCGCAGTGGAGCTCGCAATCATTGTCCGATTTCGATCGGCATGCGATCGAAATTTCGGGTCACCAGCTTTCATCCTTGCGGGTTCCATGTGGATTCTGTTCCCTTCCGGTGACCATCGGGGTCACTGATGCTGTCTGCCCGTGGGGGGAAGATGTCACTTTCGCGCGCCCGGAGACGTGTCAGACCCACTGTGGTGGCCGTGCTGGCCACCCTCGCCCTGGGGGCCGGTGCGCTCCCGGCCCTCGCTGCTCCCGAGCCGACCGGCTCCTCTCAGTCGGTATGGGGCAAGGACGAGCCGAAGGCGAAGGTCCCGTCGGTCAGGGTGGGCTCCACCCGGCCGGCGAAGCCAGTTGCGGAAGCGGACCTGTCGGCCGAGCGCCGCGCCTGGCGGGCCGCGCAGAAGAAGCGCGCCACCGAGCCGGCCCCAACGGCCGCCGAGGCGAAAGCAGCGGCGGCCGAGGCAGAGGACTACGTGCCCGAGGGCCAGGGAGATGTGCCCTGGCACGAGATCTCCGACTTTCGCATCACCGACTCACTGGTGGCCCGGATCGACTACTCCACCGGGAACCTGATGCTCGCCGCCACCGACTTTCGAGGTCGCCGGCCTGGGCCGCCCGCTGCGGCTGGCCCGCACCTACAACACCCTGGACGCGCCCTGGGGAAAGGTGTCCCAGCGGTGGTGGCAGGAGTACGAGCGCTACGCCCAGATCGGCGCCGGACGGGTGGTCGTCTACGACGCCACCGGCGATTCACTGGCCTTCACGCAGAACACCGACAGCACGTACAAGACGCCGACGGGCTACTCCAAGGACCTGAAGAAGAACACGGACGGCACCTACACGCTCAGCGACCGCAAGTCCGGGGTGAAGGACACCTATAACGCCTCGGGCACGCTGACCAAGGTCTCCGACCGCAGCGGCAGCACCGTCACGGTCACCCAGCACGACGAGACGGCCGAACACAAGGGCTTCAAGCTCACCGAGACCCGCACCGATCGCTCGATCGACCTTGTCAAGACGGACGCCTCACAGTGGCAGGCCAAGGACCACACCGGTCGCACCGCAGTCTTCGACCTCAACCCGGCCGGTGACCTGGCGAAGACCACGGACACCGAGGGCAAGTCGACCGTCTTCGACTACGACTCCTCCCACCGCCTGACAAAGATCACGACGCCGGAGGGGCGGGTCACCGCGTTCACCTACGACGCGCAGAACCGGGTCACCTCGATGCTGCGGGCCACCGACTTCAACGGTTCCGCCCACACCGGCCCCACTTATCGGTACGGCTACTCGGCGAGTGATCCGAACACGGCGGGCACCACCACGGTGACCGACCCCGAAGAGCACGCCACCACCTATGAACACGATGGGCAGGGCAAGGTCTCCAAGGTCACCGACCCCCTGGACCACTCCCGTTCGCGCAGCTACGACGCGAACAACAACCTCAAGACGGCTACCGATGCCATGGGGGTGGGGACCACTCCCGGCAACGTGACCACGTATGGCTGGGACGGCCGCAACAACCCGACCTCGGCGAAGCTGCCCACGGGCGCCACCAGCGCGGTAAGCGGCTATCAGACCATCGCGGGAGCCGACCTGCCGGGCAGCATGACCACCCCGGACGGCGAGAAGACCGACTACACCTACGACACCGCCGGCAACACCGCGACGGTGGCCGTCACCGGGACCGGAGGCGGCACGACGACCTTCACCCACAACAAGGCCACCCCCACCTGCGGCGGCTTCGAGGGCCAGCGGTGCACGGTCAAGGACGCCCGCAGCAAGGTCACTTCGTTCCACTACGACACCAAGGGCAACCTCGACAAGGTCACCCCGCCCGCCCCGCTCGGCGCGACCACGTACACCTACGACAGCCTCGGCCGGCCCGAGACAGCCCTCGACGGGCGCGGCATCGAGACGGTCTACACCTACGACCACCGCGACCGGATCACCGAGGTATCCACCACCAACACCACCGTGCACTACACCTACGACGGCGACGGCAACCTCAAGACGCGCACCGACGACATCGGCACGATCAAGTACGACTTCGACCCGCTGTCCCGCGAGACGGTGCGCACGCTGCAAGACGGCTCCCAGACCGTCCTCGCCTACACCCCGGCCGGAAACGTCGACACATACACCGACCCCGGCGGCACCATCGACTACACCTGGGACGCGGCCAACAATCTCAAATCCCTCAAGGACCCCGCGGGCCGCTTGACGTCGTACGACTACAACAACAACGACGTCCGCACCAAGACCACCTACCCCGGCGGCACCGTCCAGACCGTCACCCCGGACAACTCCAGCCGCCCCAAGACCATCAAGACCACCAGCCCCAAGGGCACCCTGACCTCCCTCGCCTACACCTACTCCTACGTCTCCGGCTCCACGGCGAAGGACGGCGCAAAGATCCGCACCTCCACCGACGCGGTGTCGGGGATGAAGACGACCTACAGCTACGACGGCGCCGGCCGCTTCTCCTACGCCAAGGAGGATAAGGGCACCACGCCGAACTCCTCCTGGCAGTACTGCTACGACGGCGCCGGGAACCTCACTTCTCAGGGTGTCGAGCAGGGCTGTCCGCGTGGCACCACCTACACGTACAACGACGCCTCCCAGCTCACCTCGAAGAACGGCTCGACCACCAACTGGGACTACGACAAGGCCGGTAACGAACTCGCCGGCGCCTCCACCACTGAAGGCACCCGCAGCGCCGAGAAGTGGTCGGACTTCTCCCAGCTGACCTCGCTCACCGTCGGCGGCACCACCTACCCGGCCGACTACGGTTCCACCGACTCCAGCGAACGCCACCGTCTCGGCAACACCTACTACCACCCCGGCCCCATTGGCCTGGCCGCGGAGACAACTGCCGGTGTGGACACGGGATTTGTCCGCGAACCGGAGGGCACTTTGAATTCCATGACCCGCAACGGGAAGGCGTATTACTACCTCACCGACGCCCTCGGCTCCGTGGTAGCGCTCGCCGACGAGACCGGCACCAAGGTGAACACCTACGCCTACAGCCCCCGCGGCGTCACCCGCTCCACCACCGAACAGATCACGCAGCCCTACCAGTTCGCCGGCGGCCACCAAGACCCCACCGGCCTCTACCACTTGGGCGCCCGCTATTACGACCCCAACATCGGCCGTTTCACCCAACCCGACCCTTCCGGCCAGGAAAAGAACCCCTACCTCTACGCCGAAGGCGACCCCGTCAACCGCATCGACCCCACCGGATTGCTCGACTGGAAATCCTTCACAGTGGGAGTTGTCACCACAGCCGCAATCGGTGCAGCAGCTGTTACCGTCGGCGCGGCTTGCGGAGCGACAGCGGGCCTTGCCTGTGCCGCAGCCGGAGCGGTCACAGCAGGTCTGTGGGGCGGGGCAGCCGCTGGCGGAACTGCCGCTGCACTCGGCGTTGACCCCGAGTCGGCCGTGATGTCCGGAGTCGGGGGCGGCCTTCTTTCACCGTTCATCCCGGCTTTCCGCTGACTTGTCGAGGGCGTGCCCGGGGCCAAGCTGGGCACGCCCTCGGTGGAGAGGAGCTGAATTCGTGAACCGTCTGACCCGCGTGCTTTTGTGGGGGCTCTCCATGACAGCCATAGTCGTTGCGATGATGTACCCGTGGCAGGCGGGATGGTCACGTGGGCAGGCAGCTGTCTGGATGCTCGGCATTGCCGTGTTCACCATCACGGTCTCTCTCGGCGCTCAGCGTCTCGCCAAACAGCGTTCTCGCCGGAGTCGCGGGCGCCGCTGAAGAGAACCAGCCTCTACCGCACCGGCACGCCAGCCAAGCGCGAGCGAAGCGGCTCGCGCTCCAAGTCCTACACACGAATTGACTTGCTGTTCTCGTCCGCCCGCGTGCTCGGCCCGTTTTGAACGGGTCTACGCATCGGATGAGTTGATCGGTTGAGATGCCATTTCACTTGGCCAGTCTGCGGTGACATATGAGGGTTGCGGCGATGGCGGTGAAGGCGAGGAAGTGTTCCGGCTTGCGTTCGTAGCGGCGGTGCAGGCGTCGGCAGCCGGACAGCCAGGACACGGTCCGCTCCATGGCTTTGTAGGTGTTCGTTGACTCCGTTTGTAGGTGGGTTCTGACTCCACTTGGCGGCCGGAGGATCTCGTTTGGTAGGTGAGAAGTGACTCCACTTTGTGCGGCGCCGACCAACGCGTCGGCCGGCTCCTGGCCGGCCTCGTTCTCGACGATGGTCTCGCTCATCAGGCGTCTCCTTGATCATCGGATCCGCCGTTAGATTTACACTCCCGTGAACAGCCGCTGGATTCCGTTGCAGGTGAGCGGGACCAACCCGTCTGGAGCGTGATGGCGGGAATGTTCTGCCGCACGGGTGACCTGATCAGCACCTCCCGGACACCGTGGGGGGCATCCATACAGGGGGTTTTGGCGCGCTGGAGGGTGAATTGGCGGCTCCGGGGAGAATGGGGCACCGGCCACGGTGGGACGGTCGCATGTAGACCTCATCCGTTCGTTCCACAACAGAGAGAAGAACAAGCATGAACCGACTCATCACGTCCTTGGTGGCGATCGCCATGAGTGGGGGCGGACTTAGCGTCGCCGACGTTGCCGTTGCCCATGCGGAATCCTCTGCCGCAGCCGACTCAGTGGTGACAATCAGCAGACAGAACAGCCGCAACCAGGTCCTCACCGAGGACTCCTATTCCAGGGGTGCCGTGATCACAACCAACACCGGCGACCCGAGCCAGCGCTGGACACTCCGTCAATCGCAATATGGGTCCGTGGAGATCATGGGCGGCGCGACCGGCAAGTGCCTGAAACTCGAAACAGACAGGGAAAGGGAAGGTCGAGGCTTGCCCGGCAAGGTGCTGCGTGGAAAGTGCGGCGCCAATGGGGAGTCGTGGCAGCGGTGGTACCTGGGGGACAACGGTGACGGCACCGTTACCATCCGCAGCGCTCTCTACATCACGTCGCACCAGTGTCTTGACGGCAGTGGCGGCGCAGCCCTGACCATGAAGTGCGACGGCTCCCAGGGCCAAAAGTGGCAGGTCACTACCAACAGCAGCCAGTAGCCCAGCCCTACCGGTCTGATGACCGGCACCGCAGGCAAGTGAACGACGTGGCGTCTTCCCGCAGGACGGACCGAACCGCGATCCAGCTGTGGACCTGCAACGGTACCGGTGCATGTCTGGGAGCGTCGCAGCGCATCGCGGATGCTGTCCCGGCCTTCGGTCTACCGGGACCTCCTGGTCGGAGAAGGCGCTGAGCCCCTAGAGCGGCTAAGTGGCTGTTGTCGTTCCGAACCTGATGGCGGTGTTTTAGCTGGTCAGGCATAGGGGCGGCGGTGTCGTGGGAGTGGTGGCCTGCCGGGTCATCGCTTCTGGGGAGGCCGTAGATGCCGTCGCTTGCGGGGCTGCTGGAACAGCGTGAGCTCGCTGCCCGCCGTCGGGTGGATGAACTGCGCGAGGAAGTCGACCGCGTGCAGGCCGAGTTGGCCGTGGCCGAGCGGGACTGGAAGGAGTGGGCCATCGCCCGCTCGCAGGTGGGCGAGGTACTGGCCCCGGCCGACGAACGGGAAGCTCCCGGGCAGGCCGAGCAGACGGAGGTTGTTGCGTCGGCGGCGGCGAAGCCGAAGTCGCAGGTGCCGGTCTGGCGCGAGGGACTGAGCTGGTCGGTGCTGTCGGTGGACTATCAGCGCATCCTGCAGGTCCTCGCGGACCGGCGTCGTCCCCATCAAGGGCCGTTGACCTGCCAGGAGATGGCCGGCTTGTTCGGACTTGATGCGGTGGCTTTGTAGGTGTTGTCGGCGTACACCCGTATCTGCTCAGGATGGTACAACCGAAGGTGCTCAGCTTGGCCGCGACGAGGGGCCCGGCGAAGTGGGGAGGCGCTTCGGGCGGGGGATGCGGAACACTTCGCCGGGTGATCGTCGTGCAGCCCGTCCTGGAGATCTACACCCCTGACGGCTTTGACCTCTGGCCCATCGCCGAGATCGAGCCGTTCAGCTTCCTGCCTCTCAGCGGTGATCTCTCACCCGCCGAGGTCGGGACGGCGGTGATGCGCATCGCGGGCTGCAATGACATCGCACCCGATGGCGACCGCCCGCCTCGTCCGGCCGACGCGCTCAGCTCGTTCCTTGACGGACTGCTGACCTTGGAGTGCCTCTTCGCAGCCGGCGGCCTGCGGGTCACCGACAGTTCCACAGGCGTCACCTTCGCACCCGGCTGCTGCGACGGCTTGGAGGACTGGCGCGACTGGCACCAGTTCGTTGACGACGGCACCCTGCTCGGCTTCGGTCACGAGCCCGTTTCACCGGTTGCGGAGCGCGTGGGCGACAGAATCCGGCTCACCGTCAACGCCGAACAGAGCGACAGCCCGCTGATCGAACTGTCCGACACCGAGCTCCGCCACCTGCTCGCTGGCGCCGAGCGCGACCTGACCGACTTCCTCGCACTGGCAGCCGACTGGGCCTCCGAACACCTGCCAGCCCACTGCGCTCCCGTCATAGTCGCCCTCGCCCGCGTTCTCGATCTTCCCAGGCCAGCCATACCGCCGGAGCCGTAGTACGGCGGCCCGGCCGCTCGCCAACGGGGCCTCGGGGGCTGTGATCGTGTGCGATGCGGTGAGCATGTTCGCGTGTACCCGCCTGCGCACTTCGACGTGTACGCCGACAGGTGTTCGTTGACTCCGTTTGTAGGCGAGTTCTGACTCCACCTGGCGGCCGGAGGATCTCGTTCGGTAGGTGAGAAGTGACTCCACCTTGTGCGGCGCCGGCCAACGCATCGGCCCCGTGACCGTGAGAGGTCGCGGGGCCGGAGAGATGCAGGGTGCGGGTGTCAGCTGGCAGCCGACAGTGCTGCGGCCTGTTGCTCCGCGCGGGCCCGGGTGGCTGCCAGCCGGTAGGAGTCGGTGCCGGTCTCGATGATGTTCCCGCCGAACGTCAGCCGGTCCACGATGGCCGCGCAGAGCCTCGGGTCGGTGAACGTCTTGGTCCAGCCTCCGAAGGATTCGTTCGAGGCGATGGCCACGCTGTTCTTCTCCTCCCGCTCCGTCAGAACCTGGAACAGCAGTTCCGCGCCTCGCCGGTCGAGTTCCATGTAGCCCAGCTCGTCGATGCAGAGAAGGTCGACGCGGCCGTAGCGGGCGATGGTCTTGCCAGCAGTTTCTCGTCTGCGGCCTCCACGAGCTCGTTGACGAGCTTGGTGGCCAGGACGTATTTCACCCGGTACTCGTGCATCGCGGCCTTGGTGCCCAGCGCGATGAGCAGGTGGGACTTGCCGGTTCCGCTGTCGCCGATCAAGCAGAGCGGCAGGCCCCTCTTGACCCAGTCGCACTGGGCGAGGGTGTGGATCGTTGCCGGGTCGATGGCGGGGTTGGCGTCGAAGTCGAACTGCCGGATCGACTTCTCGCGTGGGAAGCCGGCCGCCTTGATCCGGCGCTCCGAGCGCCGGCGGGCCCTGTCGTCACGCTCGGCCAGCAGCAGCTCGGCCAGGAACCCGCGATAGGTCATCTGGTCCCGGACCGCGGCTTCGGCCAGGTCGGGGTACTGGTTTCGGATGGTGGGCAGCCGGAGCATCCGGCATGCCTGGTCAACTGCGGTGTCGGCGGCCTGTTCGGTCAGTCCGCGGTTGCGCTTGGCGGTCACGGTGCCTCTTCCTTCGGTCATGCCTGGCCGTCGGCGGGGCGCTGGCGGAATCGCAGCAGCTGGTCGTAGGCGGCCACCGACGGCAGCGGCCTGGGATCGGGCGGCAGCGCGGCCAGGCGCCGCTCGGTCAGCGAGGTCACCGTCGCCCCGCCATCCACCCGGTGACGCGGCGCGCTGTCCTGGCCGGTGGGCTGTTCGGCGCCTTGGTCGGCCTCGCCCCACTTGCGGGCCTCCAGGGCGACCGCGTCGGCGGTCAGCGCGCCGGCCCGCAGCGCGGTCGCGATGCCGGCCACCACGTGCTCGTGGACCATGTGCCGGTGCAGCAACAGGACCGCGATCAAGGCGCGGGTGCCCTCGGCGTCGCCGTGGGCCTTGCAGGCCGCCTGCCACCAGGCGTCGTGGACCGGGGTGAATTTGCCCGCCGACCTGGCCTGATCCAGCGCGGTCGCGCCGGGCAGTACACCCGGTTTGCGGACCAGGGCCTCCAGGTAGTGGTCCAGATCCAGGCGGGAGCCGCCCTTCGCGATCAGCCGCTCGTGGCGGGCGACTTCCTTGTGCGCGTCGTAGACCACGAGCTCCGAGGCGTGCAGCACGACCCGCACCATCCGGCCGATCAGCCGCACCGGCACCGAGTAGTGGTTCGTCCTGACGCTGACCTGTCCGTAGCGGTTCACCCGCAGCGAGGAGACCAGTCCGGTCTCGAAGTCCTCCTCCGGCAGCGGGACCAGCAGCGGTCGCTCGACGGCGAACATCTCACCGATGGTCAGCGCCCGCTGCATGATCCGGCGGGCGTCGTCCTGCTGGTCCCAGTGCTCGACCATCGCGTTCAGTTCGGCGAGCGAGGCGACCTTCGGGACGGGGACCAGGTGGTTCCTCCGGAACCAGCCGATCTGCCCCTCGACGCCGCCCTTCTCGTGGGCACCCTCGATGCCGGGTTGCAGTAGAAACTGTTGATCGAGAAGTGCGAGCGGAAGGCCGTCCACCGGTCGCTTTCCACCCTGCCCCGGGTGTGTCCCAGCACCTGGCTGACCGCGGCGCGCAGATTGTCGTAGCGGACCTTGCCGCGCGGCACCCCTCCCAGCACGTGCAGCGCGTGGACGTGGCCTTCCAGGAACGCTTCCTGTCCACACGAAGCGAAGATCTCGTGCACGGCCTTCCCGCTGAACGAAAGACGCAGCGAGAACAGGAACACCTTGGTCGGCACGCCGTTCAACTGGATCCAGACGTCCCCGAAGTCGACCTCCGCCTCGTCACCGGGGCGATGGGTCTGCGGCACGAACGCCTGCGGCGGCCCCCGGCCCTCCTCGATGCGGATCTCAGGCTTCCGCTGTGCGATGTAGTCGCGGACCATCGAGTAGGTCACGCCCCGGGCGTCGTACTCGTCGATCAGCCGGTCGAAGACCCGCTTGATCGTGTGCCGCTGTTTGCGCGGCGCATCCAGGTCATCGCGCAGGATCTGGTCGATCGTCGCCTTGAACGCATCCAGGCGCGAGACCCGGGCCGGAAGCTGTTTGCGCGGCGCCGGCCACACCGACTCCAGGGCCATCGCGACTGTCCGGCGCCCCACCCCGTACTTCGCCGACAAAGCCCTGCTGGACAGCCCTTCGACCCGAGAGTCATGGCGTATCGCCGCGTACAACTCGACCTTCGAAAAGGGCACTTGAACCACCCAGCGCTAGCTGATGCACCCCGATACTCCCACCGCAAGCCCTCCGGCGGAGTCAAAACTCACCGACACCACCCCGCCGCTGACGGCACTGGAGTCAGAACCCACCCACTGCTGGCCTCCAAACTCACCTACAAAGCCAGCTCCACGACCCAGCGGTGTCGGCCCAGGTGCCGAGATGACTCGATGCCTTTGCGGGCCAGGCGATGCCGAATGCCACGGGAAGCGAGCCATCGGCGCAGGTGGCGGTAGTCATAGCCCTTGTCACCGTGCAGCTACCCGGGGCGCCTACGCCGTGGGCCACGACGGGAGCGGATGGGCGGGATGCCACGGACCAGTCGGGAACCCCACGGCGAGAACCGTGAACAGCAGCGCATTTGTTAGTGCAGGCACATGTAGACCTCTCGGTAAACGTACGCCCCGGACACCCAACCCGTGACGCCGGTGGACTTGTCCGTTATGTAGTGCCAGTTGCCGTGGGTCTTGTGGACGCTGAACTTGTGCCCCTTGTAGAGCACACCGCGTGCGGTGGACTTGCTGGTCGCGTGAGAACGGATCGTCACAGCCTTCGTGAGGACCGTCCACGGACCACGGCGGTCGCAATCGCCGCCAGGAGAAGGCGAGACCGAGGCGTGGGACGGTGCCGCTGTCGCGCTCGTAGCCGAGACGACAGGGGCCGCCAGTGCGCCGAGAATAGCGACGGAAGCAGCGAGTCGGGCAGTGTGCATGCGGAAATGACCTCTGTGATGGGCTGAGGGAATGAGGAAGCAGCCGCAGTCGGATTCCGTGCGGCCGAGCTCAAGAGTCCAGAGGATCCGCAGCTTCCGGTGACCGGAGATTGCGTGATATGCGGGCGCCACCCAGCACGCGCCACGTCCCAACGGTGGCTTCGGCGCCGGATTGCTTCCACGCCTTGCAATCGCTGCGGATGCCCGGTGGTGGCCGGCCGACTGCGACGGCCCGGCGGGGCTCAACGTCGACGATTGCGCTGACCAGCGGTGGTGATCAAGTCGGGCTGAACCTGCTCGACGGCCTCGCCGCCCGCGCGACGCCGCAGCACGGTGTGGAGCATGCCGTCGGTGGCGTAGATGCCGGGAAGGCGGCCGGCGAACATTTCCAGAACCATGCCGTGGGCAGTGAGGTGATCGGCGAGCGCGGTGAGTTCAGCAGCGTCGCGACGATCCTCCCCTCGGGAGGCGGGGTTCGTCGGTTGCGAAGGCGACTCAGCCGCGTAGTTTCAGCAGAGGCGGCAGGTGTAGATCAGCCAGCCGCATCTGCTGTCGTCCTGGGGCACTCCCTACCCAGGCGCCTGCACTATCGTTCAATTGCTCGAGTGCTATGCGAACAATGCACACCGAGGGGCGGAATGGATCATCCCGACCGGACTTCCCGCACTCAGCAGCCGGACCCGCTGCGGTGGTACGCCGGACTCCCCTGCCTGGTAGCCGCATTGGTGGTGGCTGTGGTGTTCATCGTGTCGTGGCCGAACCTGCCAGACCCCATGGCCGTCCACTTCGACGAGGCGGGGAACGTCAACCGGTCCTCCTCCCCAGCGGAGCTGCTACTGATCTCCGAAATGACCTTGCTCGGACTCGGCCTGGGGGTGTCCCGGAGCGCGGTACGAGGATCGCTCGCCCTACGAACGCTCTATGCCACTTCTGCGGCTGCGGCCGTCTCCCTGGGGTACCTGTTCACGATGCTGGCGCTGGTGAACGCCGACGCCTCCACCGCTGACGAGGCGCGGATGCCGTTGTGGCACCTGCCCGTCGCCGCGGGATTGACCGCCGCCGCTATTTTCGGGGCGCACGTGCTGACGCGTCGGGAGCACCCCGATGGCACAGATCGGCCCACAGCCTCTGGCTCCATGGGCCGTCGGCGAGGGTCGCGGTGATGGCTGGCGCCCAAGTGAGTGTCCGAGAGGGCGGGCTGCCATCCGGCCGCCGCTGCTTCGCAGGCCCCGGACCCACCTCCCGCTTCAGCGGATCGACAAAGCGTGGGCCGACAAAGTCCGGCCGTTGCCGGATCTCGGAGGCCGGGAATACAGGATCGCCAACGGCAGGCGCGGACTTGCGCTGCGATCCGGGCAGGCGGTGTGGCTGGAGCTGGACGACGGCAAGCAGTTCGTCGTGGCCGTTGACGACGCCGCGACGGCGGCCGGGCTGCTCGGCGACCTGCTGGCCCGGGACGTTCGTCGGGACCACTGAGATGCTGATCCGTATCGACGCCAGCTCCGCCCTCCCACTTTCGGAGCAGATCGCCACCGCCGTGCGACGGGCACTGGCCGACGGCGCCCTGAACCCCCGGCGACCGGCTGCCCGCCGCCCGGGAGGTGACGCTTCCTCGACGTCCGTCCACACCGTCCTGCGCGGCTACCAGGGCATGGGTCGGGGACTGGCTGCGTGACCGTGCGCCGAGGTCGCATGCGTCGCTGCGCCCGGGTGCCTCCGTCGAGCAAATGGCGCAGGCCGAACAGCAACTGGGTTTCTCCTTGCAAGCCGCGCTGCGCGGGCTGTGGTCGCTGAACGACGGTGTCAGCGACAGCGACGCGGGCGCGTTCCTCAACGGGCTGGGGCTGCTGCCGATGGACGTCGCCCTCTCCTCACCGAAGAGGTTCCTGAATGGGGCTCGTTGTGCGTGCCGTTCACTGCCGACGAGGTCGGCGAGCCGTGGAGCGGAGACTTCATCGACTGCGGCACCGGCCTGACCGGCCACTGGTGCATGGATGAGGAGCCGGGCATGCATGGCGAGTCCTGCAACGGGCTGACCTTGCCAGGACTCTTGGAGTAGGTCGTCGAAGCGCTGAGGGCGGGCACCGGGCCGTTCATCGGTCGACCCAATGCCCCCGGGCTCGTGGACGGTGCCCTGGTGTGGACAGATCCTCGCGACGTGCGCACTCCCGGCTGGGCGCCGGTGCACGCCTGATGTGATCGCTGGAGCCGTGGAGAGTCAGCTTATGCGTGCGGCACGAACGTCGGTTCCCTCACGGCCCTCCAGGTACTACTCCGAGCGGGGCGTACTGAAATACGTGCCGGCGAGGGCACCGTCGTAGCCCATGGACTGGGCGGCGGCCTCAAGGCTCGGGTGGTCACGACCTCCAGCGTCGATCATGGATTCGTAGTCCGCACGGTTCAGTTCGGGCTCGACCCACTCGTGGGCACAACGGCAGCGAATCCGGATGATGCTGCGGTCACAGATGACCATCCAGTCACGGCGTGCGCCGCAGTTCGGGCACATCACCGGAATGCCCGTGACACGGATTCCCTCCGGGTGGGTGGTGGCACGCAGTCGGATGACGCCGTCACCGAGCTGCGTCTCCTGCTGCAGGCGCAGCAGCGGGTCCTCATATCCATCAGCGGTCGACGCAAGCGGTCTGGGTATCTGGACATCTTCGCTAACCATGGGCCTTGTTCTCCTCGTTCTCTTGTTGACCAGCCGTAACAGCTTTCGGTCGGCGCAGTCCAGCCCTTTGCAGTGGTGTCAGTGCCGAGCCCGGGGACGGCGTGCATGGTCCGTTTTGGGGTGCTGCGTGGTGGTGGCCTGTGTCTGAGCTTCGGTGAATTGGGGCGGCCCCGGTGGTGTCATGTGCGTCGCCGGTGTAGGGGGCAGGCCTGGCGTGGCGGGCAAGTGGGCGATGCGGCGCAGGCGCCAGACGAGTACATCGGGGACACTGTCCGCCGTGACCAACTCGCGCCATTCGACGGCTTGTCGGAGAAGGGCCTCCGCGTGATATCCGGCTTCCTCGGCCTCGCCCAGAGTGGCGACGAGGGCGTCCCAGCCGGGCTCGCCGTGGTCGGAGCCAGCGCGCTCGGGTAGGGCGTCCGCGATGGCGTGTGCATAGCGGTCTCGTTGAGGCATGGAGAGCCGACGCTCATGTGCGTGCATCGCAGCCATGGGGGTGGCGGCGGCGGTTCGGTAGGCAGCGCGGACGTGTTCGACGGCCTGACGGGCGGCGGCTGCCTGCTGAGCGTGGCCTCGGGCCGAGTGCCAACGGATCGCGGCGATGGTGGCAAGGACCAGGGTGGACAGGAGCATCGCGGTGGCGCCACCGTCTTCGCCCTTTCCTAGGGCATTGCCCGCCTGGGTGATGCCACGTGCGGCTACACGCAGAGCTCGATGGTCCGCATGTTCGGCGCGGACGTGGGAGCGGGTTACTCGTTCGAAGGCACGGGCGGCTTTGGCGAGTTCCTCGCGCGATGAAGTGGAGGCCGTCTGGGCGACGGCGTCCAGGACGGTACCGACTCCGACCAACTGTGCCGCGCCGCTGGCGTCATCTTGACCGGCGATCTGGGTAACCGCCTGCTCAACGGCACTCATGGCAGCACGGCGGGCGTGTGCTGGTCGGTCGGCGAGGTCCTTCGTCGAAGACAAATTGTCTTCGGGCGCACTGCCCTGAAGCCGTCGGCGGATCTGCGGCAACGAGAGGTCGGGCGCGAGGCGGGAGCCGGGGAACCAGATCGGCTGTCCCGCACGGTTGCGGTCGCCCGGCAACGCCACCTTGTACCCGAGGGCATCGCCAGAGGGAGCGCGTCGGACTTCGAGGCGGAGGCCGGCCTCGGTGAGGCGGTGGAAGAACTCCCCTTCGTCAGCCGCGCCGGCCAGGGCCTGGCGGACGCGTTCACGAAGGGTTTCACGGGCTGGTTCGGGGCGGCCAGTGCGTTCGGCCTTCGCGCGTTCGGCGCTGGTGGGTCGTTGGGCCGCGGTGCCATCGCCCTCATTGAGGATCTGCAGACCCCATTCCCTTTCGATCTTGCGGCATTCGGCCTGGGCGCGGATCCCGTCCTGGTGCCGTCGTGGGCTGCGGCCGTCTTCGCGTTTGAGGGTGGCGACGATGTGGATGTGGTCGTCGGCGTGCCGTACGGCCACCCATCGGCAGGACTTGTCGTCGCCGTACTCGGCGATTCCGGTCGCGTGGACGATGCGGCGGGCGACTTCGGACCACTCGGAGTCGGTGAGGTATCGGTCCCCGGGGGCCGTGCGGACGGGGCAGTGCCAGACGTGCCGGGCCGGGCGACGGTCCTCGCGAACCGCTAGGACCGGAAGGTCCAGCGCGTCGGCTAGTTGCTTCAGCGTGGCCGCCCGGTCCCGTCCCGGGTCGGGCGCGAGTTCCGGCATCCAAGCCGTCACGAGGTGCGGATCGATGTGTTCGTCGCGACGGCCAGGGCCGTAGAGGTAGGCGAGGAGGCCGTGCGTACGGCCTCCGGTGGAGATGTCGGGGACCACGGCTGGCTACCGCCGGGCCAGTTCGATTGCCGCGGCCTCGACTCGGGCCGCCGCGCGCAGGACTCGGGCGACTGCGTCGTCCGCGTACTCGGCGTGACCGCCGGAGTTCAGGACACGGGCCACTTGGTTGAGGTTGTTGCCGACGCGGGCGAGCTGAGCGCTGGCCGTCATCAGCTCCTCGACTCGGCCGCGCTGGTCCAACAGCCAGGTTTTCGGGCCTCCTTGGGCTCGTGCGACCGCGACCGCGGCGTCGGCGATGAATCCTGCGACCTTCAGGCCGGCCTCGTCGGCTGCGCGGTGGACGATGTCGAGTTCGTCGCGCGTCAGGCGGACGCTGCGGACTTGGTCGCGGTGCACGCTCTGACGCAGGCGTGGGCGTGTACGCACGGTGGCGCGTTCGTCATCTTCTCCACCCGGCTGCGATCCGCCCTCGGTCGCAGCCTCCGTGGCCGGCACCCCCTGGTGCCGAACCTCCCCCGCCTCCCCTGGGGCGGGGGCAAGCCCTTCCGAAACTCCTCCGCGGCCCGTGGCTGCGGAGGAGTTTCGGAAGGTACAGCTTGCTCGGCTTCGTTCCGGGCAGCGTGCTCCGCTCGGGTCAGGTAGTGCGCAGGGGCTCTCGCCAGGTGTCATCGAGGCAGTCCAGAGGCGGTGCGGCGTACGTCGTGCAGGACGTCGGCTATGAAGTCGATTACGAGGACGGGGTGGTGGAGCGTATGGGGCCTGCTGGTGGGCGTGCGTTGCACTGTCCAGGCGCCGTCGGGGCCAGGTTCGGCGCGGTGGAGGTGCCCGTATTTGGTGAGCACGGTGATCCACGCGTTGGCTTCGGCGTGGGTGGCCGGCGTGGTGCGCATGGGTGTCTCCCGGTTCGGGGAATGGGGCGAAGTGTGTCGGGGTTGCGGTGCGATGGCGTGTCCAAAACGCACCGGAGGCAAGGAAGTTCGGTTAGGCGGTCGGGGTGGTGTCCCGCAGTTCGGCTTCCTGGCGTAGGAGCCGCATCAGTTCGGTCAGGCGGTCATTTCCGAGCCCGAGGTCGTGGCTGCGGATGGCGTCCCCGACGACCTTGCGGGTGAGGCGTCCGGCCTTGGTGACCGCGGGGCGGGCGATGGACAGCAGGTGTTCGTCGGTGACCGCCGTGCCCTTCCGGTCATGGCGGTTGGGCTGGTTGGTGTGTCCGGCCTCCGGGGCGGTCACCGGCGACGTTTCCGGGGGTGTGGGCGTGACCGGGCGAGATCTGATGGCCGGCTGTCCGGCCAGGTCGGCCGTGCGACCGCCGTGTTCCGGCTCTGGTTCGGTCTGCTTGTCCTGCAGGTGTCCGGACGGCTTGTCCGTCGTCGCAGGCTCCTTGGTGTCCGGGCCGCGGGGGACCGACGGGCGGCCGGTGTCCGCGGGTGACCGTTCGACAGCGATCGGGGCCGGGGTGGCGGATGCTGCGTCCTCGCGGATAGCAGCCGCCCACCGTGTCCGGACACTCAAGCCGTCCGGGGGCCCGGACACCTCTGCCTCGGCGACTCGGCGCGCGATGAGGATGTAGAGGTGCACGGCTCCGGCCAGGGCGAGCGGGGCCAGGGTGGACAGGACGCCGACGGTGACGTCACCGAGCCGGAGACCTGCGCCTTCGGAAGCCTGCTGGTTGAGGCGTACAGCGTGCAGGGCGTTGGCCCAGATACTGGCGGCCGTTGCGGTGCCGAAGAGGAACCACACGTAGCAGCGGGCGGCGAGCGGGGCCGCGCGGAGGACCAGCAGGGCCCGGACTCCGTAGGCGATGAATCCGTCGATGACGAGAGGGAAGACGAACGTCAGGATTCCGCGGATGTGGATGGCCGTGGCCATCTGCTGCAGGGCGTCGTACGAGAGGGCGCATCCGGCGGCGCCGAGGGCGACGATCGCGGCGCGGTCCCAGCTCGTGATGCGCGCGTGGATGGAATCGGTGTCGGTCACGCTGCCGCCCCGAGGTCGTCGTGGCGATTCGCCAGGTGGATCACGGCCGCCCGGTGTGTCTCGCCCTCGGCCTCTGCCGGGTCGCCGAGTTGGGTCTCTTCCACTGTCCGGTTTCGGATTTCCCGGCGTGTGCGGCGGTACAGCTTGTCCGCGTGCTCCTCGGTGATCTTGAGGAGCCAGGCGAGGCGTTCGGGTGTGACGCCGGACTGGTAGGCGGCGCGTACGACGGCTCGGCGTTCGCTCTTGGTGAGATGGATGTCGCGGCCGGCCAGGGTGGCGTTGACGCGTTCGTAGTCGAGGCGGTGTTCCAACTTGCTGTGCAGGGGTTCGCGTTCCTCTTCAGTCATGCCGCCACGGATGCCTTCGCGGTCGCCGTTCTCGAGCGCGGCGTCGAGGCAGGTGCGGCGTACCGGGCACTGGGCGCACAGGGACTTGGCCTCGTAGATGCGATCCATCTCGTCGGGCTCGGGAAAGAACAGGTCGAGGTCGACCTCGTGGTGGCTCGTCGGGTGGCAGGCGGCGTGTTCGTGCCAGGACTGGTCACCGAGGAGGCGGAGGGTGCGGGGCTCGGTGGTGTGCATGGGGGGGGCTCCGTTCGGCCCCGAGGCAGACGTGGGCAGGCGAGGGCCCCGGGGTTGGTGCGTGTGGGAGGCGAACCGGCAGTGTTCGCGGGTGAATTCAGCGGCCGGCTGCGGCGCTCAGGCGCTCGGCGGCCAGGGCCCGTCTGCGGTCGGGGCCGTCGAGGATGACCTTGTCGGTCATCTCGGTGAGGCGGGACGCGACGCGGTCGCCGATGTGGGCGCGCAGGTCGGCCATGCCGAGGTTGGTGGTGATGAGGGTGGGGAGCATCTCGTTGTAGCGGCGGTTGATCAGCCGCATCGTGATTTCCTCGGTCCATTCGCTGTTCTTGGCGGCGCCGAGGTCGTCGACGAACAGGAGTGGGCAGCGGGCGAGGTCCATGAATTCGCGTTCGCCGTCGTGGCCGGGGCGCGGGCGGATCTCCGCGTACAGGTCGGCGGCGGTGACCGCCTTCCAGCGGAGCCGGACCCCGGCGATGAGCAGCGAGCGGATCGCGCCGTACGCCTGGTGGGTCTTGCCCGTTCCGGTGGTTCCTGCGATCAGGAGGGAGCGGCCCTGGGCGATACCCGGGGCGCCGCCGGGCCCCGGGCGGCCGGTGTGTGCGACTTCCCGTACCCAGGAGGTGACGGCGGGGTGGTCGGCGAGGGCGTTGCGGTAGCGGGGCGGGATGCGGGAGTCGGCTGCTTGGAGGGCTGGAATCGGCTCCGGGCGTTCGTCGGGGACGGCGGCCGGGTCGATGCCCTTGGCGGTGAGGATGTTGGTGAGGCGTCGTGCGAGGCCGCCGACGGGCTGGGCGTCGTGGTCGCGCATCACAGCTCCTCGGCGTAGGCGGCGGCAGGGTCGGTCGGGTTGGCCCAGGGCCGATGGGCCGGGACGGTAGGCCTGGATTCCGGCCGGGCCAAGCCCACGTTCGGGGCGTTCATGGCCTCGTGCACCAGGCTCGGCAGGGTGCTGGGGTGCAGGCCCTTGGCGCGGTGGCGGGTGAGTCCAGCCCGGATGTGGTCGGGGTGGATGCCTTCGGCAAGGAGCTTGGCTGCTTCGCGGCCGAGGTGTCCGAGCACGTCGCGAGGCGGACGGTGGGCGCACGCCGCGGTGTACTCGGCGATGAGTTGCCGGGCCGAGGCAGTGGCTGGTGCGGGGACGCTGGCGTCCCCCGTGGGGGAAGTAGTTCCTAGATCCAGGTTCCTAGGTCCTAGATCCGGAGCGTGAGTGCTCACCGGGGGCTCATCGACTACTCCGTGAGGATTCACTGAGTCCTCAGCAGTGGGCAGTTGACCTGCACCTTCGCGGGACGTGTCGCAACTCCTCGTGGGTAGCGAGTCGTTGGTGTGTGCGTCGTGCGTGCTCACCGAGTTCTCCGTGAGCACTCCTTGAGTCGCGCGTGCGTCGTTCAGATCAGCGGGCGGCGCGTCATGGCTTGGGCAGTCAGGCGTGCGTATGCCGCTGGGGCGGTTGATCCTCTGGTGCTTGGACCAGGTGACGACGTGCAGGTACGCCTTGCCGTCATTCCCCGGGTACCGGCAGATCAGGTTCGCGGAGGCCAGCTGGATGAGGTCGTCCTCGACGCCCATGGGGCCGTGGTCCGGGCGCAGGGACCACAACGCTCCGGCGATGACGGCGGGCTGGTCGCGGATGCGGCCGCGGTCGTCGACCTGGGTGAGGAGGCCGAAGAAGGTGCGTTCAGCGCTCAGGGAGACGGAGGCCAGGGATTCGGAGGCGAAGGCCTCGGGCTTGATGGTGCGGATGCGGGCCATGGTCAGCGACCACCGACCGCAGCGTTCCGTGCTTCCGTGACGCGCAGGAGCCTGCCGGTACTCAGGTCGAGGTCGTGCTCCTGACGCCAGTCCACCTCGGGGCAGGCGCGGATGATCCATCGCGCTGCGGTACGTGCTTGGGGCGGGTTCAGCGGGAGGCGTCGACCGATTTCGTCGTATGCGCTCGCGTGCGGGCTCGGCCAGGCCCTGGCCGGTTCGCGAAGAGTGACGCGGAGCGTGCGGGCACCGGGGATCATCTCCGCCAGGAGCCGGGACAGACGGAGCCTGCGGGCGGTGGTGGGTACGGGTGTGCGCTCGGGCGCGTCGGCCGCGAGTGCCCTTCCTGGGCGGTGCTCGGGCATGCGAGAATTCCTCACTCGTAGGTGGAGTGGGGCGGCCGTTCTCGTCGAAAAGGTCAGCCGACCCGCTCTGGTTATGAATCCGTCGCCCCTGTGGGGCGGTGGCCTCGGCGTCCGGAAGGTGCGAACTTCTGGGCGCCGGTTTCATTTCCCCTGGCCGGGGCGCCGTCGTGGGCGTCTGGGTAACTCCAGCTCAGCTCCTTCGCGTTGGACTGTCTCAGCGCTCTCCGCCGAGGGACCAGCAACATATGCGTGGCGCCTCGGAAGCTCCAGCGGATCGCTGTCACTCATCCACTTCGACGCCAACTCGACGCTTACGCCCCATCCGGGAAGATGCGCCCATCCCGCAGCCAGCCCTCACCCGCCCTGGAACGGGACGCCACGCTCGGCGCGCGACCCGGCTCGACCTGGGCAGGAGGACAGCGAAGGGTGTAGGTTGAACACCTCGGTTCGCCAAACTGAACCTATCCCGGTTTGGACGCCGAATCAACATACTGAAGTTTCCGTGATTTAGAGAACCAGCTTCGGGAGAGCCTCCAGATGGCCCCTCGCCACTTCGACCGTGACCGGGTGCGCGCCCTGCGCCGCGCCCGGAACATCACCCAGAGCGAGCTGGGCGAAGCGGTCGGCGTAGGCGACTCCACAGTGGCCAGCTGGGAACTGGGCTCCTCGACACCTGACGGCGAGAAGTTGCCCGTCCTGGCGAAGTTCTTCGGCCTGCCTCTCGACGAGCTCTTCCCGCGAAGAGCGGGCGACCTTCCCGACCTCGCCGATCTTCGCTGCGACGCCGGCTACAGCCAGTACCAGAGCAGAGAGCTGATCGGGACGAAGAGCTCCGGACCGGTCGCCAACGCCGAGCGCGGCAAGCGCCGACTGAACGAGAAGTTCCACGAGCCCCTGGCGAAGGCCTACGGCGTGACCGTGGACGAGCTCCTCGCGGCACAGGAGCGGTCCTTCGGCAACGAGGCGCCGGCCCCGGAGAGCACCTCGGCCATGCCTCGGACCGTGGCCGAGAAGATCACGTATCTGCTGGAGCACTCGTATCCCGGCACCCAGGCCCCACCGTCGGATACGGAGATCGCTCGGGCGGTCAACGAACACGCGGGCGCACAGGTCATCACGGAAGGCGGCGTCCTGGCCCTGAGAACCGGGGACGACGAGGAACTGCCCCCGATCGTCGCCGACGGGCTCGCCGAGCTGTTTGGTGTGTCCCCGCTCTACTTCCAGACCGACGACAGGGTCGCCCGGCAGGTTGTCGAAGGCCTCCGGCTTCTGGCCGCTGTACGCACGGGTGCAGTCGGACGGGTCGCCACTCGAGGACTCGGCCCTGAGGGCATGTCGGACGAGCTGCTGGCCTTCCTCAACCAGATGGTCGGGGAGATGGCCGAACGAGAAGTGCCCGGGACCGACGGCCCCGGGCACTGAGTAACTGCACTCTCTCGGTCAGGCGTTGGCGCCAACCTCGTAGTGCCTTCCCGCCGCGATGACGGTCTCGACGGACTTCAGCGCGCCGAGGTCCGCAAGCGGGTTGCCGTCAACGACGAGGAGATCCGCGCTGTAGCCGGTGGTGAGCTGACCGGTCTCGTCACCGACGCCCAGGGCGCGGGCGGCTTCCGTGGTGGCCATCGCGAGGATGCGCTCCTTGGGCAGGCCCAGGTGCTCGTAGAAGGTGAGGCTGGTGGACAGCCCGTCGAAGCCCGCTCGCTGCACGCCCGCGTCCGTTCCCGCGATCAGACGTGCACCGGCGTTGGCCATCTGGCGTACGGCGTCGAACATGGCCTCAGCGCGCTCGGCACCGAAGAACTTGGGCAGCATCGGCCAGTGCGGGCTGACCGCCGGGCACACGTAGATGTTCTTCTCGACGATCTGGGCGAGCACGTCCTCGCGGACGTCGAAGCCGTCGGGTGTCATCCAGGTGCAGTGCTCGATGGTGTCGACGCCGGCCTCGACCGCGGCGGTGATGCCTTCGACACCGTGGGCGTGCGCGGCGACCGGAAGACCGGCGGTGTGCGCGGCGTCGACGAGGGCCGCCAACTCCTCGTGGGAGAACTGGGATTCCCAGCTCTTGGCGCCACCCTTGGTGAGTCCTCCCCCGGTCTCCATCACCTTGATGACCTTGGCACCGGCGTCGATGTTGCGCTGCACGAGGGCACGTACTTCGTCGGTTCCGGAGACTTCGCCGCCGAGGAACCAACAGTGGCCTCCGGGCGGTGTGACGGGCGTGGCCGCCGAGACGATACGCGGGCCGACGGCCTGGCCCTCACTTACCGCCTCCGCCAGGCGCACGGCGAGGCCATTCCGGTCGCCGAGGTCGCGCGCAGTCGTGACTCCGATGCTCAGCAGCTGCTCGGCGTGAGTCTTCATGTCGGCGAACAGCACCTCGTCGTCCTGCTCCTGGAGCGTGGCGACCGGATCGGGTCCCGCGTCGAAACAGAGATGGACGTGGGCGTCGATCAGCCCGGGCAGGACGGTCCCGGCGGGGTAGGCGAGTCGGGGCTCGTCGGGCCGGGCATGGCGTTCGACCTCTTCGCGCGGGCCGACGCAGGCGATGACGCCGTCCCGTACGAGAACTGCCCCGTCGGGGATGACCTGTTGGTCGGCTCCGGCCAGGACGTGGGCGGCGGTGATGAGCATGCGGAAGTTCCCTTTCGCTGGTGGGGGGCAGTTCAGCTGGCGGAGCGCAGGGCGTCGGACAAGGCGAGGAGCTCTTGGATGTCGGCCTCGCGGCTGCGTTGTCTCGGCATGGCGGTCAGGGGCGGAGCAGGCGCGGGCCTGACCACCCCATTCAAGTGAGCATGTACGGCCCCTCGAAGCCGTTGTGCGGTCAGGCGTTCTGAATCGTGCGCGAGCAATTGACTTTCGCTCTCCACAGCCGGTTCGAGGTACGGGCTGATCTCGACGAGCCCATCACGGCATTCGACGATGCGGCGGTGGTGCCGCCTGTGGACGCCACGAGCGCGCCACCGATCCCTCTTGGAAGACGATTGAGTGGTGAGTACGGCGTGCGGGGCAGCCTCCGCCATCAACGTCCACAGCGGTTCGAGACGCGCATGTTCGCGTCGGTGCCGCACCCAAAGGCGGCACAGGGAGACCCGTGCACGCACTCCGGGGTACGTGATTCCGAAGACGAACAGCAGGGTCGAAACCACGAGGAGCAGAGCGACCGCAGCCAGCACCGGGCCAGGGACTCCCCCGCCACGCCATCTGATCCCGACGATGACGGCCCGAATCGCGCAGGCGACCGCCATGCCGAACATGCCTACCCCGGCCGTCCACAGGCCGGTCGAGTGTGGCTTCGTCGACAGCCGGGCGTAGCGGCGCGTCCAGAGCGCGGCGGCGGTCAGCGCGTACATCAAATACAGGCCGGTGACCAGGTAGAAGAAGGCGACCTGCGCGATGGTCATGTCTGTGGTGGAGAAGCTGCCGGCCAGTGCCTGGTGCGGCACGGTCGCGGCGGCAACGATGACGGCCACAGCCACCACGGCAACGACCAGTCCCTCGACGCGGGCTCGGCGTCGACCGCTGTCTCCGTCTGCGGACGCGTACAGGTAGAAGCACATCAGGAAGTACACAGTGGCAAGGAGCAGCACGTTCTGCACGACTTTGGCTGCGCCGTGTCCAGCCACTGTGTCGAATCCGGTCGCACCGCCCGGCATGGCGAAGGGGTACGACATCGCAGCGCACGCCAGACACAGGGTTACCGAGCGCAGAGATCTGTCCTGCGGGGCTTTGGCCAGCTGGTAGAACTTCCAGCCGACGGCGGCAGCGAGCCCGACCAGAAACAGGGCGGCCATCTACAGCCATCCCTGATGGTCCCCAAGGGCGGCCTGCACACGCCGCACCGAGGGATCATCACTCTGCTGGCCGGGTGGGACGCGGTCGAGGATCGTCGCCCACTCCCCCACGATCGTCGCGACGAGTTCGGCCTCCTGCTCCTCTTTGGTGTCGTACGAGCATCGGTGGAGCGCCCGCCGGATCGCGTCAGCCTTGAGTCCGGGAAGAAGCGACTCCCACACGGCGGTCCCGGGCGGCCCCGGGTGGTCAGCCAGGATGTGTCCGAGTTCGTGCAGCACGATGTGGTCCTGGTGATGCGAGGTCGTCCCCTGCTGGAACACGATCACATCGGCCGTCGCCATCTCGAGCCAGGCGCCAAGCGGACCATCACTCGGCAGCGGAAACGCCCGCAGCTCGATTGGCCGCTCGCGTCGGCGGGTGAGCGCCGCACACAGGTCGGGCACGCTCAACGGCGGGCGGACATCGAGTGATCGCAGCAGCTGACGAATCCGACGTTCCAGGTCACGGACTCCGGCACGACCCTCATCACGCTGCCGCCGGTCGGAGAGCGTCCTCCCGGTGCGAGTGTCCGAGTCCGGTCCCTCAGGCCGGCCGCGCAGCGAATCGTTTCTGGCTGTTCGCCACAACATGGACATGGCCGGTCAGCTCCCTTTACTCACACTGCTTTTGCACAAGCAATGCTGCACAGGAACTTCCGCCACCAGCAGTAGCGCCTCTACCGCCACCCATTCCGGCGATACGTGACCCGCTACCGGAATGTCACGGCCTGCATATGCCAACCCCTGAAGATAATGGACATATGCCACTAACTTACTCGTTTGGAAGGCGGGTGCGGTGTACACGTGAGTGATGCAGCCCATACAGGGAAGCACGCAGTGACTCCCGAGCTGGGGCCACTGCTCCGCCATTGGAGAAAGCGGCTCGACTACCGCCGCATTCCAGGCATCGATTCCACACGCAGACGATTGAAGGACGGCTTGACCCAGGATGAGGTGGCCTCTCTCACGGGTGTCGCCAGTTCTTGGTACCGCCAGCTGGAGGGTGGCAGTCCGCGCCCGGTGTCCGAGCAGTTCGTTCAGCGCCTGGCCATGACGCTCAGGCTCGAGGAAGCCGAGCGAGTCGTGCTGTATCAACTGGCACTGGGACACACCCCTCCGCCATCGGACGCCCACCTCGGCCAGCAGGCCGACGTACATCTGCAGGCAGTGCTGGACTCACTGCTCCCCCACCCTGCCTACGTATCGAACCTCTGGTGGGACATCATCGCCCACAACCAGCCCCAAGAGGACTGGTTCCCTTGGCTGCCCTACGAGCGAAACCTGATGCGCTTCGCCTTTCTCTACCCGGAAGCGCGCGACCAGCTCGTCAACTGGCGAGAAGATTGGGCGATTCCCTTCCTGGCGCAGATCCGGTTCGCCATTGCCATGCATCCCGACACGCCGGAACTGCTCCGACTCCGCGACGAGATCCTGGAAGGAAACGACGAAGCGCGAGACCTCTGGGCCACACATCAGGCACAGGCCCACCCCGACGGTGACGAACGCCGATTCTGTCTGCCCTTCCACGGAGGCAAGGAAATCCGAGTGCGCATCACAGCCCTGGTCCCGATGAGCAAACAGGATCAACGTCTTGTCGTGCTGCTGCGCTTGTGAACAAGGAGGGGACGCCACGACGCATGCTCGGACATTGTGCGATTCCAAGGCGCATCCGACGAGGACCCATAGCACTCCCCGGGCCACCAGGACCGCACGGATGGAATGCGGCGTCGCGATGCCGGACCCGCGAGCCCAGCCCCATTGCGCTACACACGCGTCGAGCCACCGAAACCTCGCGGCAAACCATTGACAACATTGCGCAACCTTGCCGAACATGAGGCATGCCGCCCTTCGCGCCTGTCGCCGGAGGCCCTGCGGCAACACGTTTCTCGTCAGGAGGCAAGGTGGCCCCCACACTGACGGACGTGGCCAAGCGCGCTGGTGTCGCGCTGTCCACGGCGTCCCGCGCGTTCAACGACCCGGACCGGCTGGGGCCGGAAACCTTGCGCAAAGTTGTCGAAGCCGCTCGGGAGCTCGGGTACGAGACACCGCCCGGCCGCGTGGGCGGTGCCGGGGGCCGGGCCGAGACGGAGGACACGATCGCCGTGATCGTGCCTGACGTGGCGAACCCTGTCTTTGGTTCCTTCGTCAAGAGTGCGCAGCGCGAGGGCTGGCACCGCCGGCTGACCATCGTCCTGGCCGACACGGACTTCGAGCCCGAACGCGAGCGCGAGCTGATCGGGACGCTGCGCCGGCGCGCCGCCGGGCTTGTCGTCTGCTCGCCACGTCTCGAGGCCGACGAGGTGATCGGGCTGTGCGGTGACACGCCGCTGGTTCTGGTCAACCGGGAGGCGGAGGAGGCCGATTGCGTGTTGGCCGACGCGAGTGAGGGGCTGCGCCAGACCGTGGAGTACCTGGCGGCCCTCGGTCACCGCAAGATCGCCTACGTTCAGGGGTCGGAGCGGTCCTGGTCGAACACGCATCGAGTAGCGCTGGCCCGTGAGTTGGCGTCCGAAGCCGGCCTCGAACTCGACGTGCTGGGGCGCCAGTCGGAAACCGTCGCCGGCGGCACCGCTGCCGCGGCCAGTGTGCTCGCCTCCGGCGCCAGCGCCGTGCTCGCCCACAACGACCTGGTGGCGCTCGGCATCCTCACCGGCGCCCGCACGCTCGGCGTCCGGGTTCCCGAGGACCTCAGCGTCGTCGGCTTCGACGACATTCCCTTCGCCGAGGTCTCCCACCCGGCGCTGACCAGCGTCTCGGTTCCCATGGCGCGCGCCGGGGCGAGCGCCGTGGAGCGGATCTCCGCCGCACTGTCCGACACCGGGCCCGCACGGCCGAGCACGCTGCGCCTCGCCACCCAGCTCCACGTCCGCGGCTCCACCGGTCCCGTACCGGCCACCGCCCCCGCGCTCACGGCGGCCCGCGCATGAGCGGGCACGGCATACGCGTCGTCGTGGCCGACGCCAATCTGCAGATGCTGCGCACCGAGTTCGAACGCCAACTCCCGGCGGACAGCACGGTGGTGTGGTGCGAGCCGAGCGACCCGGAGGCGGTCGAGAAGGCAGTCGTCGAGGCCGACGTCCTGGTGTCCGGTGCGTGCACGGCTGCCATCGCCCGCGCCGGGCAACGCCTGCGGCTGGTGCACGCCCCGGGCGCGGGCACGGACGGCATCGACCGTTCCGCGCTGTCGCCCGGCACCCGGGTGGCGTGCACGTACCACCACGAGGACTCCATGGCGGAGTACGTGGCCGCCTCCGCCGTCCTGCTGCGGCGCGGCCTGCTCCGTCAGGACGCCGCCCTGCGCGAGGGCCACTGGCTCAGCCCCGTGTACGCCCCGCAGGAGGCCGGATGGCAGCCCACCCTCGCCGGAGCGACCGTCGGCTTCGTCGGGTTCGGACACATCGGCGCCCGTGCCTGGCAGGTGCTGCGGGCCTTCGGGGCGCGCGGGATCGCCGTCACCCGGCGCGGCGAGGTGGACGCGATCGCCCAGGGTCTGGAGTGGTCCGGCTCCGTCGACGATCTGCCGCATCTGCTCGACCGCAGTGACGTCGTGGTCGTCGCCGCACCGCTCAGCGACGCCACCCGGGGGATGCTCGGCGCGGCCGAACTCGCCCGGCTGCACCCCGAGTCGGTCCTGATCAATGTCGGACGCGGGCCGGTCGTCGACGAGGACGCGCTGTACGAGGCGCTGCGCTCCGGCCGCCTGGGTGGGGCCGCGCTGGACGTCTGGTACTCCTACCCGGCCGCTCCCGGCGCACGGCAGCAGCCCAGCCGCCACCCCTTCCACACCCTGTCCAACGTCCTGATGACGCCGCACTCCAGCGGACTGACACGTCACACCTTCGCCGCCCGCGCAGCCGAAATCGCCGCCAACATCCGGCAGTTGGCCACGGGCGGGGAACTCACCAACATCGTGGAGCACCCCTGATGAGCAAGCCCGACCGCATCGTCGCCGCCGACGTCCTGGTCACCAGCCCGACCCGCAACTTCGTCACCCTCAAGATAACCACCGAGCAGGGGCTCGTCGGCTGGGGCGACGCCACCCTCAACGGCCGTGAACTGGCCGTCGCTGCCTACCTCCGCGACCACGTGGCGCCGCTGCTCATCGGGCGCGACCCGGCCCGTATCGAGGACATGTGGCAGTACCTGTACCGGGGCGTGTACTGGCGGCGCGGCCCGGTCACCATGACCTCCATCGGCGCGGTCGACCTGGCGCTGTGGGATATCAAGGGCAAGTCCGTCGGCCTGCCGGTCTACCAGCTCCTCGGTGGTGCCGTCCGCGACCGGATCCTGTCCTACACCCATGCCACCGGCTGGGACGTCCCCCAGCTCCTCGACTCCATCGACGCCCGGCTGGCCGAGGGCTTCCAGGCCGTCCGGGCACAGACCGGGGTCCCCGGCCTGGACGTCGTCTACGGCGTCAGCAAGGACGGCGCCGGGTACGAGCCCGCCGGACGCGGCCTCGCCCCGTTCGAGGAGACCTGGGACACCGACGCCTATCTGCGCCACGCCCCCAAGGCGCTCGCGGCGGCCCGCTCGCACGTCGGCGACGACATCAAGCTGCTGCACGACGCCCACCACCGCCTCACGCCCAACCAGGCGGCACGCCTTGGCCGTTCGCTGGAGGACGTCGACCTGTTCTGGCTGGAGGACGTCACCCCCGCCGAGAACCAGGAAGTGCTGCGCCCGATCCGGGCGAAGACCACCGTTCCACTGGCCATCGGCGAGGTGTTCAACACACTCTGGGAGTGCCAGGGCCTGATCACCGAGCAGCTCATCGACTTCGTACGCTGCTGTGTCACCCACGCCGGAGGCATCAGCCACCTGCGCCGCATCGCCGCGCTCGCCGACGTCTGGCAGATCAAGCTCGGCCCGCACGGCCCCTCGGACGTCTCCCCCGTCGCGCTCGCCGCCTCGCTCCATGTCGGCCTGGCCACACCCAACTTCGCCATCCAGGAGTACATGGGCTACGACCCGCTGGTGCACGAGGTGTTCCAGCACTCCTGGTCGTACGCGGACGGTCACCTGCACCCCGGCGAAGCCCCCGGACTCGGCATCGAGGTGGACGAGGAACTCGCCGCCCGTCACCCGTACCAGGCGGCATACCTGCCCGTCGCCCGCCGGCGCGACGGCTCCATGACCGACTGGTGACCCGGCCCGCCCCGATGGCCCGGACACGCCAGACATACGCCGCCGGCCGCACCCCTGCGCAAGGACACACCCCCTCATGACCACCGCCCCCGCCCGCACACCCCGCCTGTCCGCGGCCGCCGCGCCGTCCAGCGCGCTGCTGCACAGCCGCACCCTGACCGCGGCCGACACCGGCATCGTGCACCTCGGACTCGGCAACTTCCACCGCGCCCACCAGGCCGTCTACACCGCCGCCGCGCTCGCCCAGGAGGCGGGCCCCTGGGGCATCGTCGGGGTGGCCGGCCGCTCCACCGGCGTCGCCGACGCGCTGCGCGCCCAGGACCTGCGCTACACCGTCGCCGAGGTCTCCCCCGACGGTCTGCGCTGCACGGTCCCCGCCGTGCACACCGGCGTTCTGGTCGCCGCGCGCGAGCCCGAGCACGTACAGCAGGCACTCGCCGCGCCCGGCACCCGCGTGATCTCCCTGACGGTGACCGAGCACGGCTACACCTTCTCGCCCCGCACCGGCGGCCTCGACCTGGACCACCCAGGTGTCCGGGCCGACCTGAGCGGCAACCGCACCGCACCGGTGACCACCCTGGGGCGTATCGTGCGCGCTCTGCAGGAGCGGGCCGCCGGGCACGGTGCCCCGGTCACCGTCCTCAGCTGCGACAACCTCGTCGGCAACGGCCACCACACCCGCCGTCTCGTCGAGGAGTTCATCGCCCAACTGCCCGCCGGGGAGGGCGAGGAGGTGGCTGCCTGGCTCGCCGCCGGGAACGTCACCTTCCCCGACACCATGGTCGACCGCATCGTGCCCGCCACCACGGACGCGGAGCGCACCGCCGTCGCCGGGGCGCTCGGCCTGCACGACGAAGTCCCGGTGCCCGCCGAGCCGTTCAGCATGTGGGTGCTGCAGGACCACTTCGCCGCGGCGCGTCCCGCGTGGGAGGCGGGCGGGGCGCTGTTCACCGACGACGTGACCCCGTACGAGCTGCTCAAGGTCCGGCTGCTCAACGGCACCCACTCGCTCATCGCCTACCTGGGGGCCCTCGACGGCCGCGACACCATCCCGGAATCGAGCGCACAGCCCTTCGTGACGGAGGCGGCGCGTGCGGTGCTGTGGGACGAGTACCTGCCGAGCCTGACCGTTCCCGACGGCGTCGACCTGGACGCGTACGTGAAACAGCTGTTCACCCGCTGGGCCAACTCGGCGCTCGGACACCGCACCCGGCAGGTTGGCTCGGACGGATCGGTGAAGCTGCGCCAGCGCATCCCGGACCCGGCACTGCTCCACCTGCGCTCCGGCCGGATGCCGCACCATCTCGCCCTCACCGTCGCCGCCTACCTGTGCTGCCTGGCCCCGTCCGCGGGCTTCGACCCGGGCGAGCACGCGGCCGCCATGGTGGACCCGGCCCGCGAACGGCTGGCCGCGCTGCGGGCCAAGACCGCCGACGGCACATCGTTCGCCACCGCCGTCCTCGACGACGGGCTGCTCGGTGACGAGCTTCCGCAGTACCCCGCGTTCGCAGCCCGGGTCGGCGAGTTCGTCGACCTTCTGCAGACCCGCGGGCCGCGCGCGGCGGCGGCCGAAGCCGCAGAGTCCGCCTGAACTTCCCTCATCCCCAAGGGCGTTCGCCCCCCCTTCTCGTCGGGACGTGAATCCATGACAGCCAATACACCTGGCACAGCTCTGCCCACGACGGCCCGTGCCGCCGTACTGCACGCCGCCGAGGACCTGCGGATCGAGGAGCTGCCGCTGCGTCCGCTCGGCCCGGACGACGTCCTGATCGCGGTCGACGCGGTCGGCGTCTGCGGCTCCGACATGCACTACTTCGCCTCCGGCCGCAACGGCAGCAACGTGCTGCGACAGCCCACCGCCCTCGGCCACGAAGCCTCGGGCACCGTCCTCGCCACCGGCGATGCGGCCACCGTCGCCCCCGGCACCCGGGTCGCCGTCGAACCCGCCATCGGCTGCGGCACCTGCGCCACCTGCCGCTCGGGGCGCTACAACCTCTGCCCGACCGGCACCTGCTTCGGCTCACCACCCACCCACGGCACCATCTCCACCCACCTGGTGACTCCGAGCCGCGCCGTACACCCGCTCCCCGACACGATCCCACTCGAACTCGGCGCGCTCATCGAGCCGTTGGCCGTCGCCGTGCACGCCGTACGCCGCGCCGAGGTGACCTTCGGCGACCGGGTCCTGATCACCGGGGCGGGCCCCATCGGCATCCTGTGCGCCCAGGTCGCCCGCGCCGCCGGCGCCGTCGAGATCACCGTCACCGACGTCAACGACGCCCGCCTCGCCCAGGCTCGCAAACTGGGCGCCACCCACACCGTCAACACCGCCCGCGAGAAGCTCGAACTCACGGACGTGGACCGACTGTTGGAGTGCTCGGCCCACCCGGCCGCGCTCTGGCAGGGCCTGCACACCCTGCGCCCCGGGGCCCGCGCCACCGTCGTCGGCCAGGCAGCCCCCACGGTCGACGGACTCCCCCTCGCCCAGCTCCAGCGCAACGAGATCGACCTGAGCTGCGCCTTCCGCTACGCACACGCCTTCCCGGCCGCGATCGCACTCGCCGCAGAGGGCCGCGTCGACCTGGCCGCCGTCCTCACCGGCCGCTTCCCCCTGGACCGCGCCGCCGACGCGCTGCGCGCACCGGCCACCGACCCCACCCACCTGAAGGTCGTCATCCGCCCCGGCGACACGGCGGCTGCTCACTGACCGCAGGCCCACCCCGTACCGCGTAACTCCACCGAAGCCCGACCCATCCAAGGAGGCATGGACGATGGAGTCCACCGCAACCGCCGTGCCCACGACCGGGCAGCCGCCCGCGGACCCCCGCACCGTGCGCCGGGCCGCCCTCGCCGGCCTGGTCGGAACGGCCCTGGAACAGTACGACTTCGTCATCTACGGCACCGCCTCGGCGCTGGTCTTCAGCGACCTGTTCTTCGCCGGAGCGTCCCCGGCCGTCGGCATCCTCGCGAGCTTCGGCACCTACGCCGTCGGCTTCGCGGCCCGCCCGCTCGGCGGCCTGTTCTTCTCCCGCTACGGCGACCGCCTCGGCCGCAAGTGGGTCCTGGTCGCCACCCTGTTGCTGATGGGCGGATCCACCCTCGCCATCGGCCTGCTGCCCACCTACTCCCAGGCCGGCATCCTCGCGCCCGCCCTGCTGGTGCTGTGCAGGATGGCCCAGGGCTTCGGCGCCGGCGCGGAACAGTCCGGCGGCTCCACCCTGCTCACCGAAACAGCACGCACGGGCCGACGCGGCACCCTCGCCGCCATGGTGATGACCGGCGCCGCCCTCGGCACCGCGCTCGGAGCAGGGGCCTGGGCCCTGGTCCAACTCCTGCCCCACGACGACCTCATGACATGGGGCTGGCGGCTGGTCTTCGCGAGCAGCATCTTCGTCACCGTCGGCGCGCTCCTCATCCGCCGCGGGCTGAACGAGAGCCCCGTCTTCCAGGAACTCAAGGCGCAGCAGGCCAAGCCCGTCTCCCCCGTTGGCGAGGTACTGCGGGGCGGCCGCCGTCCACTGCTCCTGGTGATGTTCATGAGCCTCGGCGTCAGCGCCCAGTCGTACACCTACCAGGTGTTCATGGCCTCCTACCTGATCACCGCCGTCGGCGTGGACTCCGAACTCGTACCGCAAGTACTACTCATCGGCGCACTGTGCGGTGGCGTCGCCGCCCTCTGCACGGGCCGGCTCTCCGACCGGTTCGGCCGCCGACCGGTCAGCACCGCCATCATGAGCGCCCTGGTCGTCCTGCCCGCGCCCAGCTTCATCGCCCTCAACACCGGCTCCACCGTCGCCATCACCGTCGTGATCATCCTCGGGTTCGTGTTCGCCGCACACGGAGCCGTCGGCGTCCAGATGAGCTACTTCCCCGAAATGTTCGGCGCCCGCTACCGCTACGCCGGGGTCACCCTGGGCCGCGAATTCTCCTCCGTCCTCGGCGGCGGCGTCGCACCCCTCATCTGCACGGGACTCATCTCCGCGTTCTCCGGCTCCTGGGTCCCGGTCGCCGTCTACATGATGGTCATGGGTCTGATCAGCCTGATCGCCGTACGCCTTTCTCCCGAGACGGTCGACCGCGACCTCACCGACCCGGCCGACCCGACCACCGCCACCAAGGTGTCTGCGTAGCCGACGAACAGGCCCGTACAGATACCGGCGGGCGTGGGCTCAAGGCCGGGTAGCCAAGCAGCTACCTGGCCTTGGGCCCACGCCCGCCGGCTGATCACTGCACAGCTCGCGACGACTTCAGGTGTCCAGGCACCGGTCCACAAAGGTGAATACGTGCCGGAGGACGAGGGCGGCATCGTCGTCGTGAAGGAGTTCGTGCCGTCCGTCCTTGATCGGCAGATGGGTGCTGCCTTCGCTGCGCAAGAGCTCCGCCAGTCGGCGGCTGCACCTGAGGTGGGTCGAGGTGTCGGCGGTTCCGTGGATGACCAGGCACGGGATCTGCCACTGCGAGGCCGTCGCCCAGACCTTGGCCACGACTTCGAGTGAACTGGCTGCCACGAGCAGTGGCAAGGCATGGTGGCGGGGGCTCTTCTGTTGCGGGCAATCGAGGGCGCAGGCCGACGGTTCGTCGTTCGACACAGGACCACGGCCGCAGACGGGCTCCCTGGCGCGGGGCGCGGACCGCCCGCCGCAGCTCGGGGCTCACAGGGTGATGTTGTCGATGTCGTAGGCGGCCGCGCCGGGGTTGCCGAACTCGACGGTGTTCTGGCCGGCCTGCAGTTCGACCGGGACCGTGATGGTGTTCGGGGTGTTCCAGTCGCTCTCGTTGTTGCCGCCGACGGGGAGTTCGAAGGAGGAGCCGTTGACCTTGACGAGGGCCTTCCGGCCGGAGTCACCGTCGAGGAAGGCGACCTTCATCAGGTACGTGCCGTCGCGCGGCGCGGTGACACCGGTGAAGGTCACCGTTCCGCCGGTGCCGAGCTTGCCGACCCGCTTGCCACCCGAGCAACCCGCGCAGGAGACGGCGGCCGCACCCCCGGCGAGGGTGTTGCCGGGGGACTCGGCCTCGTACGTCGTCGGGCCGCCCGCGCCCGGGGTGACGAGCGTCAGAGTCTTGCTCGGCGCCGAACGGGGTCCGTGTCCGGGCCCCTCGGCGACCACGGTGAAGCGGTGGGCGGCGCCGGGCCGGAGGTCCTTGACCGTGGCAGCGGGCTCGGTGACAGTGGCGGCCTTGGCACCGTCAACATAGACGCTGTAGCGGGGCGTTGCGCCATGGCCGCGCCGCCAGGACGGATCCCAGGCCAGGGAGACACTCGTGTCACTCGCGGCGGTGGCGCGCAGATGGCCCGGCATGGTGGGCGTGACGCCCTTCGGGAGATCAGGGGTGACGCGCAGCAGCCGCGACCCATGGGCGGGCAGGGTGGCACTGAAGCTGTCGGCGGACTTGCCGATGTCCTTGCGGCTCCACAGATCGCGGACCGAGGCGGCACCGGAGACGCCTAGGTCGTCCCAGTGAGCGGTGACCGGAGCGCTGCTGTCGCCGAGGTTGAACAGGGCCACGGTGTAACTGCCATCCGCGTTGCGCGCGTACCACACCTGCTGCGGGGTGGTCTGGCTGAGCGGTTTGGCAGGGTTGCCCGCCTGGTTGACCGCGATGACCTCCTTGTTGGTCAGCAGCTTCAACCCGAGGTCGTCCAGCTTGGTCAGGTCGTCGCCCATATAGAAGTTCGCCGACTCGATCGCCCATAGAGTGGCCACGCTCTGGCGTTCCGCGTCATTGAGACCGTCCATGGCGCCGTTGCCCACGTTCATGGAATCCAGGTCGTTCCAGTGCCCGGGACCCGCGTGCGGAATCCACTGCACGACGTCGTTCCACCGGTCCTTCAGCCGCGTGTTCCACTTCACCAACGTGCTGCAGTGACATTCCACATCGTTGTCGATGCGCCAGCCGTTGGTGTACTTCTGCCACGTCTCCACGTGGCGGGGGCTCAGCGACCAGGACACCACGAACCGGATGGACCGTCCGGACTCCGTCAGAGCCTTCGACCATGCGGCGACGTCCTGCCGGTTGTCGTAGTTGTCACCGCTCCTGTAGCTACCAGGGCCCACGGCATCCAGCTTGAGGAAGTCCACACCCCACTCGGCGTACTGGGCCACGATCGAGTCGATGTAGGCCTGACCGCACGGCGTACCAAAGTTGATCTTGTAGGCATGTCCGGTGAACCCACTCGTGGGCCGCAAGTCGGGATAGGCGACGTCGCTCAGGTGACAGTCGGGAGCGCCGGCCACGGTCGCGGTGCCGTCTCCGTAGGCCGCCTTGAGCAGGCCGATCTCGGAGTAGATGCCGAACTTCAGGCCCTTGGCGTGGATGTGGTCAGCAACGTACTTCAGCCCGTGCGGGAACTTCGCTGAGTCGGGGACCGGGCGGCCGTGTTCGTCGAACGAGGTGTACCAGCCGCCGTCCATGTTGACGTATTCGTAGCCGTATGGCTTGAGCTTGTCGGCCATGGCGTCAGCCTGGGCGAGCAGGTTGCTCTCCGTCAGCCAACTGGCCACGCCGTCAGGGTTGTAGGGGCCGTAGGCCTCCAGGCTCCAGCTGCTCCACCCCATCAGCGGCTTCTTGCCCGCCTCGGTGACCGCCGTGTCAATCTGCACGGCCGCGGTCGGCCCGGCATCCCTGGCAATCTGGACCTGAGCGGGCTGCGGGTGCGCTGCCACGAGCAGCAGCCCACCCGCCAAGGCTCCGATCCCCTTCAGTCTCCGTGTCGAACTGCGGGTCGGCCCAAGCCACCTGCGCGCAACCATGTGCTGTCCTTCCGCTGGATCCGAGGTGCGTATGCGGTGTCCTCGTGCCCGCCCGGTCCCTGGCGGGATCGAGGGCGTGGACGTCGTCGGTGGCGGGTGAGGCCGCCGCCGTGGAGGGCTCAAGCGCGCCGCTCGTCGGACGCCAAGCCCAGGTCTCCCCGACTGCACGCCCCAGCGCCTTGCAAGGCCCGTATGACGGTTAACAGAAATGAAACGCTTCAAGCGCATCGCAGAAGCTAGGTACCAATACGAGCCGTGTCAAGAGTTCTCGCACACGGCATCGCGAGGATCGCACCGGAGCCGCAGCGCCATCGGCGTGAGCACCGGCATGGCGAGCACCGCAACAGAGACACAACTGCGCAGATGGGGAGCGCGCTTGGTGTGCAGGCATACAGGCCACATCGATCACGATCGGGCCAGGCCGTCGCTTGACGGAGCAACAGGCAGGTTCCTACGGTGACTCCGCCAAGAATTGAAGCGTTTTACCCCCCGCAGATGTGGGCGGTTTCCGTTCAGCGCCACATACCGGGTCACTGCCGTGTCGCCGCCCAGCCCATCGTGAACAGACAACAGGAGTCGCCCCATGCTCGACGTGTCCCCGGCCGCTTCCACCGTGACCTTGGCCGTTCCCACCTGTGAGCATCGAACGCCGGCTCTGGGGATCGGAACGTCGAGACCACGGCTGTCCTGGACAGTGAGCGCCGCCCCCGGAAACTGGATCCAGGCCGCCTACGAGATTCAGGTGCAACCGGAATTGGGGACCACCTGGACCACGGGCCGTACTCTCGGCGCCGAGTCGGTGCTCGTGCCCTGGCCCGACGAAGCGCCCCCATTGGCATCCCGCGAGCGCTGTTCGGTGCGGGTTCGAGTCTGGGGCGAGGACGGAAGCAGCTCCGAGTGGAGCCCCGAACTGACCGTGGAGGCAGGCCTGTTGTCGCCTGCCGATGTCACGGCCCGCATGGTCGGGCCGATGACGCCCGAATTGCAGCGCCCTGCGGCAGTGCGCACGTCGTTCGTCCTGCCCGCGGCGGCTGTCCGGGCTCGCCTGTATGTCACGGCCCACGGCCTGTACGAGGTGGAGGTGAACGGCGAGCGGGTGGGCGACGAGGTGCTCGCGCCGGGCTGGAGCAGTTACCACCACCGTCTGCGCTACGCCACGCACGACGTCACGCACCTGCTGACCATAGGCGCCAACGCGCTCGGCGCCTGGCTGGGCGAGGGATGGTTCGCCGGTCGCTTCGGGATCCACGGCGGCCGCACGAACATCTACGGCGATGCCACCGGGCTCGTTCTTCAGCTCGAGATCGAGTGCGCCGACGGCAGTCGGCTCACTGTTGGCACCGACGAGACGTGGCTCTGCGCCCACGGCCCGATCCTGTCCTCCAGCCTGTACGACGGCGAACGCTACGACGCCCGCGCCGAATGGCACGGCTGGTCGCAGCCCGGGTTCGACGACTCGGCCTGGCAGTCGGTGACCGCGGTCCCCTTCGACCCCGCCGTCCTGGTCGCTCCCCCCGGCCCGCCCGTGCGTCGAGTGGAGTCGCTCGCACCGGAGAGCATCGTCACGTCGCCGTCCGGACGCACCATCGTGGACTTCGGACAGAACATCGCGGGCCGGGTCCGCATCCGCGTCAGCGGGGCCACCGGGACCGTCGTCACCCTGCGCCACGCCGAAGTGGTCCAGGACGGTGAGCTCTACACACGCCCACTGCGTTACGCGGAGGCCACGGACACCTACATCCTGAAGGGGGACGGCGTCGAGGAGTGGGAGCCACGCTTCACCATCCATGGCTTCCGCTATGTCGAAGTCACCGGGTGGCCAGGCGAGTTGACCAAAGCGGACCTCACCGCCCAGGTACTGCACACCGACATGCGCCGCACCGGTTGGTTCAATTCCAGCGACGCCCTGCTCGACCGGTTGCACGACAATGTGCTGTGGAGCATGCGCGGCAACTTCGTGGACGTGCCCACCGACTGCCCGCAGCGCGACGAACGGCTCGGCTGGACCGGCGACATCCAGGTCTTCGCTCCTACCGCGTCCTTCCTGTACGACTGCGCGGGCATGCTCACCTCCTGGCTCGCCGACCTGGCCGCCGACCAGTACGAGGACGGAACCGTCCCGTTCATCGTGCCAGCCATCCCGGCCCCCTTCTGGACCCCGGCATGGGCGGCCGCCGTATGGGGCGACGCCGCCGTGCTGGTGCCCTGGACCCTCTTCCAGCGGTACCGCGACCGGGGCGTGCTGCGCGCCCAGTACGCCAGCGCGCGCGCCTGGGTCGACCTGGTGGCCTCGCAGTGCGATGCAGAGGGGGTGTGGCGACAGGGCCGGCAGCTCGGCGACTGGCTCGATCCGGCCACGCCGCCGGAGGGCCCCTGGCAGGCGCGCACCGATCCACACCTCGTCGCCCAGGCATACTTCGCGCACTCCGCGCGTGTACTGGCCTACATGGCGGCGGAGTTGGGAGAGAGCGGCGATCACGAGCACTACGTGGGTATCGCCGACCGGGCCCGCGCCGCTTTCCGGCGCACCTATGGGAAGCCTGGCGGTCGGCTGTCGTCCGACACACAGACGGCCTACGCTCTCGCCCTGCGGTTCGCTCTGCTGCCCGACGCGGACGAGGCGACCGCGGCCGGTCACCGGCTGGCCGAACTCGTGGCGGAGGAGGGGTATCGAATCGCCACCGGGTTCGCCGGCACCCCGGAGGTGTGCGACGCGCTGGCCGATACGGGACACCACGACACCGCCTTCGCGTTGCTGTTGCAACAGGCCTGCCCTTCCTGGCTCTACCCGGTCACCCAAGGCGCGACAACCATCTGGGAACGATGGGACAGCATGCTCCCGGATGGCCGCGTCAACCCCGGGGAAATGACCTCCTTCAACCACTACGCGCTCGGTGCCGTCGCCGACTTCCTGCACCGCACCGTCGCGGGACTCGCTCCTGCTGCCCCCGGTTACCGGGAACTGCGCATCGCCCCGCGTCCCGGCGGCGGTCTGACGCACGCCCGGGCCCGTCACCTGACGCCCTGCGGAGAGGCGGAGGTCGCCTGGCAACTGACCGACAATGTCCTCACCGTCGACGCCCTCGTGCCCGCCAACACCACAGCCCATGTGGACATACCCGGACTGCCGCTCCAGGTGGTCGGCAGTGGCAGCCACCGTTTCACCTGCACCTGGCAACCCGGGCAACCACTCGCCAAGCCGGTCCACGCCACCGGGGTCGGCCTTCTGCAGCACTGAATTGAAGCGTTACAATTCTTAGGCCCCAGACAGGTGGCGACACGAAAGGGCAGAGGACATGACGACCATCGGCATCAAGGACGTAGCGCTGCGGGCGGGCGTCTCGATCGCCACGGTCTCCAACGTCCTCAACCGACCCGAGAAGGTCAGCCCACCTACGCGTACACGGGTCGAGGAGGCGATCACCCTCCTCGGCTACGTGCCGAACGCGGCTGCCCGGCAGCTGTCCGGCACCCGGGGCACCACTGTAGGACTGGTCCTGTTCGACGTTCGCAACCCGTTCCTGACCGACATCGCCCGCGGCGCCGAGGACTTCCTGCACGCCGCGGGGCTCACGGTCACCCTGTGCAACACGGACGTCCTGCCCGACAAGGAGGAGCGCTACCTCAATCTCCTGGCCCAGAACAACGCGGTGGGCGTCCTGGTCACCCCTGCCGATCTCAGCCGGGAATGGGTCGACCAACTGCGGGCCCGTGGGCTCCGGGTGGTTCTTCTGGACAGCTCGGACAACTACCCCGATGTGTGCTCGGTCGCCGTCGACGACGTCGCGGGAGCCGACTCGGCCGTCACCCATCTCCTGGCCCGTGGGCATGAACGCATCGCCTTCGTCACCGGGCCACTGCACATGCGCCAGTCACAGGACCGGCTCGCCGGATCCCGGCAGGCCCTGGCCCGCGCGGACCGCCCCGCCGACACCCTGCAGGTCGTGGAGACAGCCGCGTTCACCGTCGACAACGGACGCCGGGCGGGCGAGCAGTTGCTCGCGGCGGGAAAGCAGGTCTCCGCCGTCTTCTGCGCCAACGACCTCCTCGCGCTCGGTGTCATGCAGACCGCCTTCCGCGCCAAACTCGGGGTCCCGGACGAGCTCGCCGTCGTGGGCTACGACGACATCCACTCGGCCGCCACCTCTGGGATCCCTCTCACCTCGGTGCACGTCGGAGGTTACGAACTGGGCAGCTCCGCGGCGCGTTTGCTGCTCGACGAGGACCGGCCCGATCACGAACACCGCCGCCTGGTCTTCCCGCCGAGCCTGATCGAGCGCAATTCCAGCTGACGCGGACCGCGCCCCTCGTGGGCGCGACTCCCTGGACCGAACGCGTGGCCCAGGCCAGGATGCCTCTCCTGAGCGGTACTTCGAGCCGCGATGAAGCGGAACAGCGTTTCAATGCTGCAATAAAACGGTTCAATTCATTGAACCCGGCACATCGAAGAAAGAGCCGACCGAGCAGGTCAGGCCCCAACTCCCTGGGCCCACCCGTACACACACCAAGGGCCAGCTCCCCCCTGCCCGACATGGCCAGAGGCTCTCCACCCCTTGACACACCCTGGTGGCGAACCTATTTTTTCGCCGAGCGTTGAAGCGTTTCAGACGAGTTAACTTCCGGCGCTGCGGGCGGTTCAGACCGCGAGACCAGTTGATGGAGAGCCGAGATGGCCACAGTGGCGACCACACCTTCCCCTCAGAAACACGACCGGCCACCGCAGCCGCCGCCACGCGGCCGCGGCCCGCGCGCACGGTCAGGAGCGCCCTGGTGGTTCGTGCTGCCTGCATTGGCCTTCTTCGCTTTCACCGTGCTCGTGCCGAGCGTGCAGGGTGGCTGGTTCGCCTTCACCGACTGGGACGGCATCAGCCCGGTCAAGCACTTCGTCGGCCTGGACCAGTTCCGCAAGCTGCTGGACGACACCGCGGCCAGGGACGCCGTCGTCACCACGCTGCTGGCCGCGGTGGCGATCACCATCGTGCAGAACACGATCGGTCTCCTGCTGGCGCTCGGCGTGAACTCCCGCATCAAATCGCGCAACGTCCTGCGAGTGTTCTTCTTCGCTCCCGCGGTGATCACGCCGGTGGTCACCGCCTACCTGTGGAAGTACCTCTACGCCCCCGACGGCGCCCTCAACTCCCTGCTGGGTGCCGTGGGTCTGGACGGTTGGAAGCAGGACTGGCTCGGCGACCCCGACCTCGCCCTGTGGTCGGTGGTCGCTGTCGTGATCTGGCAGTTCTCCGGATACTCGATGGTGATCTTCCTGGCCGGCCTGCAGAGCATTCCCGGCGAGATCTACGAGGCCGCCGCCATCGACGGCGCCGGTCCTGTGCGCCGCTTCTGGTACGTCGTCCGCCCGATGCTCGCACCGGCGATCACCATCAATCTGATGCTGTCGGTCATCGGCGGCCTGAAGCTGTTCGACCAGGTCTGGGTGATGACGCAGGGCGGACCCGGCGGGGCTACGGACACGCTGTCCACCGTCATCTACAAGCAGGCATTCCAGTTCAACCAATACGCGTACAGCACCGCTATCGCCGTGATCCTCACCGTCTTCGTGATCGTCATCAGCTCGGTGCAGTACCGCTACCTCAGCCGTCAGGAGAGGAACAGCGCATGAACCGCTATACATGGCGCACTGCCGGCCTCGAAGCGGTCATGATCGCCGTCGCGTTGGTCTTCGCCTTCCCGGTCTACGTCCTCGTCTCCATGGCCCTGCGCGCCGAAGGGGACGACTCCTCACCCATCGCCCTGCCCAACAGCCCCACCTTTGCCAACTTCGGAGACGCCTGGCAGCGAGCGGGCCTGGGCCCGGCAATCGGCAACAGCCTGATGGTCACCGCGGGGAGTGTCGTCCTGATCGTCGCGCTCGCGGCCATGGCGGCGTATCCGCTCGCCCGCTCCACTCGGCGCTGGTCGAAGTCAGTGTTCGCGGTGTTCATGCTAGGTCTGCTGCTGCCTTTCCAGCTCGCCCTCATTCCGCTCTACCAGACCATGCGCGACCTCGGCATCCTCGGCAATCCGCTGGCCCTGATCGTCTTCTACACGGGTCTCCAACTGCCGTTCTCCGTCTTCATGTACACCGGCTTCCTGCGCTCGCTGGACCCCGGCTACGAGGAAGCGGCCCGCATGGACGGCGCCGGCCCGGTTCGTGCCTTCTTCAGCGTGGTCTTCCCGCTGATGCGCCCCATCACCGGCACCGTGGTCATCCTCAATGTCATCTTCGTGTGGAACGACTTCCTCACCCCGCTGCTCTACCTCAGCGGATCGGGCCGCCAGACCATCCCCGTGGCCTTGTTCGGGTTCATCGGCCAGTACGTCTCGCAGTGGCCGATGGTCTTCGCCGGCCTGATCATCGGCGTGATTCCCGTACTCATCGCCTACTTCGCCATGCAGAAGCGCATCATCCAGGGCTTCGCGGGGGGCTTGAAGGGCTGAACGTTCTCCCACCTACACCATCAGACCACTCTCCACCCACACGTACTTTCAGGAGCCGTCATGAGAACAAACCGTCTGCTCGCGACCACATCTGCCGCGCTGTGCATGGCCGTCTTCGGCACGGGCTGCAGCTCCGACGTAGCCGGTAGCGGGGGCAGTGGCGGGCTGCGCGTGGCTGCCAGTTCCACCGACCGGATTCCCATGGACGCCGTTGTCGCGGCCTTCCGCAAGAAGAACCCGGACACCAAGGTGGAGATCACCTACGCCGACACGGACCAGCTTCAGTCCACCTTGCGCACCCAGCTGTCCTCAGGCACCGCGCCCGACGTCTTCACCGTGTGGCCCGGCAACGGCAACCCGGCCGCCCTGCAGATCCTCCAAAAAGCTGGATACCTCGCAGATCTGAGCAAGGCACCATTTGCCGCCAAGATCGCCGACGGCGACAAGAGCGTCACCCAGGTCGACGGCAAGACCTACATCGTCCCCGTGACGTTCAACGGCATCGGAGCCATCTACGACAAGGAGACACTGCAGGAGATCGGCGGCAGCGAACCCAGAACCTGGGATGACCTCATCGGCCTCTGCGGCAAGGCCAAGAGGAAGGGCAAGGTCCTGTTCGCCCTCGGCAATCAGACCCCATGGATCACCCAGCTCGTCGACTACTCCCTGGCCGCGACCACCGTCTACACCAAGACACCGGACTTCGACGAACAGCTCAGCGCGGGCAAGGCCACGTTCAGCGATTCGGCATGGCGTGACACCTTGAAGCAGTACCTGAAGCTCAACAAGGAGGGCTGCTTCACCAAGAACGCGTTGGGCACCAGTTACGAGACCTCCATCACCGACGTCGCCCAGGGCAAGGCCGTCGGCGTCGTCCAGGTCACCACCAGCATCCCGCAGGTCCAGAAGGAAGCCGGGGCGGACGCCGAGCTGGGACTGTTCGCGCTGCCCGCCTCGAACGCCGCTGCCGACACCCGCATCCCCGGCGCGGTGTCGGCAGCCTACGGCGTCAACGCACAGAGCAAGCACATGGCCGACGCCAAGAAGTTCGCCGAGTTCCTCGGCTCGCCACAGGGCCAGGAGATCTATGCGGAGAAGGGCGGCACGCTTCCCGCGCTGCCCAACGACTCCTTCAAGGCCGATCCTGCGCTCGCCTCACTCATAGCGATGCAGAAGAACGGCAAGACCGTTCCCTTCATGGACCAGCGCTGGCCGAACCCCAAAATCCAGCAGGCCCACTTCACCGCCATCCAGAAGCTGTTCGCCGGCGACGCCACCATCGATGACGCGCTGAAGAGCATGGACAAGGCAACCACATCGCAGTGAGGCCGGAGCGCATGTCTCCCAGTGCGCATCAGCCGGGCACCCCAGCGGTAGCCGCAGCCAGCACCTTCTTGTTCGAGTACGGCATAAAGGGCGCAGGGCTCCATAGGTTCCGCGCGTCGATCCCGGTTCACTTTTCGACCGTCGTCGACAACGTCCGGCAGAGTCTCGGCCCAGCACGCCGCGACATGCCGCTGCGGGGCCTATGGCTAACGCCTTTCGCCCCACCCACCGGCTCCTGTCTTCGCGCTCCTGCGCGCATTGGTGCCCAGCGCCTGGATCCCGAGTTGCATGCCGGCCAGGGCTGCGGTTTCGCGTATGGGGCCCGCGAAGGAGAGCAGTGCCCCGTACCAGCTCCCGCGGTCGGCCTGACCCCAACTCTCTGGAAGGGGCCGGACATGAGTACGACCTACGGCCCCAGGGTCATGGAGGGCGGCGGCATCGGCCGCGCGATCGGGCCGTCCGCCGTGGAGATCGCCAACCCGGTACCGGACGAACCCACGACCGCACTCGCCGATCCGCGCGGCGAACGCAGGGTACTGGGTCCCGTCAGCGCTCGCCGCCGCCGAGACATTCGAGGACTGGGAGGGGCTGCTCACGCAGTCGCTCCGCACTCACGGCACCGACGCCGGGAAGGCTCATGGGGTCTCAGCTCACCGTGGAGGCCGTCGAGGTCGCGATCGGCATGTGCCGTGTCCCGCGCAGCGCGGCCTCTGGATCAGCCGGCGCGGCAGCTGGAAGTGGTGAGCGACAGAACCGCCGCCCCCGGCCCGCCCCGGCTCAGGCGCCGATCTCCGAACGAATCGCCCTGGCCTTCCCCTCGGCCCGGAGCCGGGAACGTTCACAAGGAGGCGGCCGTCGTCCCCTCAGGGGTACCGGCGGCACACTCCGCAGCGTCGGAGCAGACGCCCTCAGGTAGTTCGTCGAGAAGACGCAACCACAACACCAGATGCCAGTCCTGATCGTTGGCCAACGGATCTGCGGTGTGCGCCGGGCGTCCGTCGACAGTGGACGGCATCACGAAGGCGCAGGTCGCAGAGCCGTCTTCGTAGTAATTGGCCATGTTGGCATGCAGGATTGCCTCAGCGAGACGGGCGGTGTGCTCGGTCCGCAGCCCTTCGGGCAGGCGCAGCAGGGTGTTGGCGGTGAGCGTGCTCCAGTGGTGGGGGAAGACATCGCCCCACAGACGGTTGGCGCCGAACCAGTAGCCGTCCCAGTGCCGGATCGCGATCCCGTGGAGGCGGGCGTGCGGTTGCGGTCCGCTGAAGGCGAGCAGCCAGGGCAGTCGGTCTGCCAGAGCGTCGTAGAACTGCGGGTCCTGGGTCAGGGCGTAGGCGTCGGTGAACAGGTCCAGGAGCGGGGCGACCATGGACTGTTCGTAGGCGACTTCATGGTGCGGCAGGTGGATGCCGGCCTTGACGAAGTGCCTTGCGCTGTCGACCACTTGGGCACGCAGCGCCTGGGCGCGGCGCGGCATGCCTGCGGTGTCCAGGGAGTCGGCAATGGCTCGGGTGGTCGTGGAGAGGGTCAGGGCCAGAAACTCGCGTCCGCCGAGCTCGAAGTTGCGTTCCATGATGCGGGCGGCGACGTCGAGGTCATCGGCGTCGCCGAGAAGGCGGTAGTGGTCGTGGAAGAACTGGGCGAGCCAGGGTGAGTCGTACAGTCGCACCCCGGTGTGCCTGTCCTGGGAGCCGCGCCGTGGTGCGGCCGTCTCGTCCAGCAGGTGGGCGCGTGCGAACAGCGCCCATTTCCTCAGCGCAGGCTCGGTCCGTGTGCGATCGAGCCAGCCGCGCGCGGTGGCCAGCTGCAGCAGGAGCGGCATGGCGATCCGCTCGGATCCGTCGCTCCAGTCGGACCAGCCGTTGGTGGCCTGTGTGAGGAGAGTGCGCGTGTCGAGCGGCACGAAGGCATGAGCGAGGAGTCCCGGCCGCGTGTCAGCGCGCTGATGCCGCAGCATGTAGTCGGCTCGACGCTCCACCACGTGCCGCAGGGGCGGGTGAAAGAGCACCTGGGTCCGAGCGGTGCCGAAGTGCAGGTCGTACATGCCGGGGTGCGCGGCGGTGATGCGATATCGGCCCGGGCTGTCCTCCGCCACGTGCAGCTCGTTGGACGGGCTGGACACCTCCGCCGCTTCGACCGTGAGGGGATCACCGATCTGCATCGCGTAGTGGGACAGGCGCGCCGGTGGACGGACCGTGTGGAGGAAATCAGCGGGCGAGTCGTACCAGCCGATCTCCCAGCGCACCGTCGTCTCCTGGTTCGGCGCGAGGACGAGGCGGGGCTGACCACCGAACGCCTGGGGGTTGCGGGCGCGGTCGGTGGCCAGGAGGACCAGGTGCCCTCGTGCGTTGGACAAGGAGTTCTTGTTCCTGGACTCCACAGCGTAGGCGTGCAGCGCGCCCTCCCGCAGGACCAGGCCGAGATGGCGACCGCGGGCGTCCATCGGCTGGGCCAGCGCCCAGGCCCAGGTTCCGCCGGTGAAGACATGTGCGTGGACTGCCTGTTGGAGCGCATGCTCGGCACCGTCGTACAGGTCACCGAAAGGGGTCTGGATCCCCCACGCGTTGATCGTGACGGGCTCCGGCCCGGTGTTGCGCAGGGTGTACTGCTCGGTGAACGTCTCGGCAGCCGCTGAGCGCTCCACGTGGAGCTGTAGAGACGGGAGCAGTCGGTGGACTGATCGCGATCCTGCCCCGTCGAACTGGAGCTGATCGGGAAGGCACCACCGGGCACTTCCCTGGTCGCTCACCAGGTGCCCCGACCCCCACTGGTGCTCGATCGAGTGCCAGGGCGTCGTACGCGGGTCCAGCAGATAGTTGCGCTCTGGGGCGTCGGGATCGGTGAACCGCGTGGGAGCACCGGTCTCCGCGGAGAGGTCCACCGCCCCGGCGCCGAACACGAAGCTGTGTGTGGAGTGTTCGGGATGGGATCCCACGGTCTCCCCCTTCGGCCCACGAGCCGATCTTGAAACGTTACAGGTCTTTGAACTGATGTGAACGCTATGAACCGTCATGGACCGTGTCAACGGGTCTGACCGTACTCACAGGGAAGCCGCTGGACATCAACTTGCCTTTCCAACAGACCTGTTGACCACTCAGAGCAGCGGATCTCAACGTTCAGGTGCGATCCCAGCTGAATCAATCTGTACGTAGACATTGACGGGTGCTCAGTTCTGAATCAAAGTGCCATTCGCCGGATTGCATGCGGCCCGGCACCGTTGCCCGCGTCCTCCTGAGCCCGAAGCCGCTCCCCCGGCTATCGCATAGCTCCGTGCTGCCCCGTGCAGGGGCCGTCTTCTCTTCTCCTCGAGACCTCCATGGTCGAAAGCACCTGAGACACCACCACAGCGAAGGGTTACCGTCATGCCTCTCTCCATCTCCAGGCGCAAAACCGCCAGTTGTACCGCGCTGATTGGCGCGGTCGTCGGCATCTCGACACTGCTGAGCGGTCCGGCACAAGCACACAGCGCCGCCGGAGCTCACCTGCCCAAGGAGTGCACCGGCAGTGGGCCGATCGTCTGCCACTTCGACGTCCCGCCCGGCGACTACAACGTCAGCGCCCTGCTCGGCGGACGGAACGCCGGCAGCACCAGCGTCTCGGCGGAGACACGCCGCGCGATGCTGCCGGAGACGTCGACCGCGGCCGGCCATCTGACGCGACGCAGCTTCACCGTGAACGTCCGCGAACCCGAAGGCGAGCCGACCGGCCCGTCGGGAAGCCCTGGGCTGGATCTGCGCTTCGAGGGCTCCGCGCCCCAACTCGCCTCCCTGAACGTCGCTCCGGCTCATCACGTGCCCAAGCTCCTGCTCGCAGGCGACTCCACCGTGTGCGACCAGGCCGCCGAGCCATACACCGGGTGGGGGCAGGAGATAACCCAGTTCCTGGGGCACGGCATCTCGGTTGCCAACTACGCGGATTCCGGCGAGTCATCGCAGAGCTTCCTGGACAACCCGGCCCTGTTCGACACCCTCGAGGCCCGGATCCGAAAGGGAGATCTGGTACTCATCCAGCTCGCCCACAACGACAAGACCACCACGGCGGCCGACTACCGCAGGAACCTCACGAGCATGGCGGAGCGGGTCAGGGCCAAGGGCGGCGAGCCTGTCTTCGTCACACCCATCGTGCGTCGCCGCTTCAACAGCGACGGCACCCTCAACGACGTCGCCCTGCACGTCATGGCCGCCAACCTGCCCGTGGAGATGCGTTCCCTGGCCAAGGAACTGGACGTCCCGCTCGTCGACCTGACGGCCATGACGCAGAAGCTTGTGGAGAGCCTGGGTCCGGCCGGCTCCGGTGACCTCTACCTGACCAATATCAACGGCGACAACACCCACACGTCGGTGTACGGGGCCACCACGTTCGCCGATCTCGTGCTTGAGGATCTCAAGGCGCAGCGTCTCATCCCCGCTCGGGTCATCCGGTGATCAGCGGTCGTTCGCACTGGCAGGACCGTGGTCTTCGCCCTCACCACCTCATGCGGACGCAGCCCTCCGCACGCTGGGCAGCGCCAACGCCCGTCGTCGCCACAGGGTTCTGACCGAACCACCGCCGGCCTCGGACGGTCAGCCACCTCGGCCAGGCGCCGGAAACCGGCTGGCCCTCCCCCTCGGGGTGTGCCTGTTCTCGCGCACTCCCCGAGGGAGGGGCCGTCGCCCGACTCCGCGCGCCGGGCAGCCTGCGTACAAGTGGCCCCTGCCCGCCGTGGGCCGGTCCGGTTGAGCGAGACGGCGGCGCACAGCAGGCAGGGGTTCGATGCGGCGTCAGGAGCCGCTGGACGTATAGGTGATATTGGGCCGCGGCGGGGTGCTCATGCCGTTGCCCAGGTAGTAGTCGAGTTCGTGGGACTGCAGGTATCCCTTGACCGTCATGGCGTTCCGGTAGGCCGGGTTGTGGGCGAGCGTGTAGAGGCCGGTGTCGGTCGGCTGGTCGGTGGTGAAGACGACGAGCCCGTCGTTGTCAGCGTTGGGGTACACCGCTTCTTCGCGCCAGTCACCCATGAGGTCGCCAACGAGGGTCGGGTTGCCCGGACTTCCCACTCCGACGGCACCGTACTTGTAGAGGCTCTCCAGGCGGGGAAGCGAACTGCTCGACGCGGGGTTGTCCGGGTCCCACTTCTCGATCCGCTGGTTGTTGAGGAGTTCCATGCCCAGGTCGCCGTCCCACCAGATGCCGAGCGACGGCCACGGGCTCAGTGACGTGTCCGACTCGGTCAGCTTGTTGGTGGGGGCGTTGTAGATGCCTGAGAACGACCAGGCCTCCATGCCCTTGTACCGAGGGTCGATGTCGCCGACCAGGCCGCGGCCGACGTCGGTGACACCGTCAGCGCTGTGTTGCCAGATCATCTTGCCGTCGGTGGCGTCGTAGTAGTACTCGCGCAGGCCGCTGGCGTTGTTCTGCTGGATGCCGTACCCCTGCAGGCCTGGGCGGTCCGGGTCCATCTTGCCGATGTAGAAGCGGTCGCCGTGGACGACGCCCTTGGAGGCGAGCGAGTAGCGCAGCGTACCGTCGCCGTTCAGGACGAAGCCGATCTCGGCGATCTCGTCCTTGCCGTCGCCGTCCACGTCCACGATGCGGGTGTTGTGCCCGTCGGGGGCATCCTGGTCGCCGCGCAGCCACTTCCACTGCTGCTTGACGGTGCTGCCGTCGAACTGCCACGCCGTGTACATCAGGTTGAAGTCACCGCTGCCGACGCGGTTCTTCATGAAAGCGACGAGACTCGGTGTGGAGCCGTTCAGGTAGCCGACGCCGAAGCGTGCGCCCATGGGGCCGTCCGCGATGTAGTCGTCGGGGACTGGGGCGGTGGCGCGGGCGGCACCGGTCCGGCCGTCGAGGATGGCGATGAACTGGTGTGTGTCGTCGCTGTAGGTGAACTTCTTGCCGTCGCCGAAGGTGACACCGTTGGCGATACGGATCGCGACCTCGGCTCGGCCGTCGCCGTCGAGGTCGTGGACGGTGACGCCGTCCCAGTTGCCGACGTCGATGGTCGACGAGCCCGGCTCGATGTTGGTCTGATTGGTGCTGTTGGCTCCCAGGTCCATCTTCCACAGGAGGGTGCCGTCGCTGCGGTAGGCCTCGATGCTCTGCGGTGAGGTCTGCCGGTCCACGACGTAGTCGTACGTGCCGTCGCCGTCCAGGTCTCCGACCCAGGTGAACTTGATGGGGCCCCCGGCTTGCAGCGGAATGCGCACCGCAGGTTCCTGGGCGTGGTCGGCGCTGAGGGTGAAGGTTTTACTGGAGGACTGTTCCTTGCCGTCGACGACGGGCCGGACCCGGTAGCTGTTGGACTTGGTCAGATCGGCGGTGGTGTCGACGAAGTTCGTCCTGCCGGTCAGCACTTCGCTGTTGAGCTTGGTGGATGAGGCACCACCGGTGGAGCGGTAGAGGTTGAAGCCGATGCCATCCGGATCCAGGCCGAGCAGCCGCCAGGAGACCAGGACGTCGGTGCTGCTGCTTCTGACCGCGACCACTGCGCGGTCGAGGTTCTCCATGGCGCGTGCTGGAGCGGCAGCGGACGTCTTCTGGCCCTCCACGGGCTCTGCCTGCGCCGCCTCGATGGGGCTCAGGCCGGCGATGAGAGCTGCGGCTACGGAAACAGCCGCGGCTACGGCTAACGCCAGCCAGCGGGTTGTTCTCCGTTGATGATTATGGCGCACGAAAGCCTCCCTGGCTTCGTTGCTTGGTTCCGGGCTTGCTTCCGGAGGGCTGCCACCTTCGTCGCGAAGTGGACGCTGATGAAGCGTCATGTATGCAGCCGCATTCTGATGCGTCGAATTGCTTCGCTTCCGCGCATAGTGGCCACACCTGACTCAACCGTCAATGCCTACAGCCAAGTTGCGGCAGTTTTCTTCGCCATGAACATGTCTGGGGCCCGCTCGTCATGACGAGCGGGCCCCAGACAAAGGCGGGTCAGGCCGTACCGCAGGAGGCTCTGATCGTCAGACGGGGCTGCAGGAGCATCTGGCGGACAGGGATGGTGTCCGGGTCCGGGGCGGCCAGCCGGTCCAGGAGCAGGCGTGCCGCGTACTCCCCGATGGTGCGCTTCGGCGGGGCCACAGCAGTGAGCGGTACATCGGCGAGCGAGGCGATCTCGTCGTCGTACGCGATGAGTGCGAGGTCCTTGGGGGCCTGAAGGCCCTGGAGTCGCATTCTGCGCATCAGTTCAATGGCGTCGTGGTCGGAGTGGACGAGCGCCGCCCGGACCTGGCTCTCCTGACAAGCACTGATGAAGCGGTCGTAGCACTGGGTGGCCTCATCGGAGCCCAGGGTCGGGCGGCCGCTGTCCACGACGGGGACATCGCCGTCAAGTTCCAGGCGTCGCAGCGCCGCCTTGTGCCCGTCGTGAAGAAGCGCCGCGGTGGGACTCCCGTTGGTGAACAAGGCCACCTTCTGGTGGCCGAGTCGCGCCAGGTGACGCACGGCCGCGTATGCGCCCTGACGGTGGTCGGAGGCGACGAACTCGCAGGTGGTGAAGGGGTCATGAGGCTGCCGCTCCAACAGGACGAAGGGCAGACCCAGGTCCTCGAGCTGGTGCAGGTTCTTCTCGGGCAGTTCGTGGCCGCCCGGCGAAGCGACGAGCAGTCCGGAGGCCCCGGAGCCGGCAAGCTCCTCGATGCGTTGCGCGTCACCGTCCCCGCTGTAGTCGGAGAGCGTGATGACCACCCGTGCCCCCCGCTCGGCCGCAACGGCCTGCACCCCGGCGACGACCCGCGGATAGTAGTAGGTCGCCGACGGCACGATCAGGCCCACGGTCGGCCCGTCCTGCGGCGGCGCCGAGCGGGGTGCGGGCACCACGGCCTGCGCGGGCGCTGCGCTGTCGTGCCTGGTGGCCAGCATGGCGCCACCCCGTACACGGCTCAGCTTTCCTTCGTTTTCCAGGTCGAGAAGGTCACGCCGGACGGTCGCCCGGGAGACACCCAGGCGCGCTGCGAGATCGATGACCTTGAGGCCGCCGGACGCCTGCAGCTCGTTGAGCAGTTGCTCACGCCGCTGGGCGACGAGCATGTCAGTCATTGGGCCCCCTCTGGTGAACAGTTCTTAACGATCGTAGAGGAAGCTGCTCGATCATGCTCCGAGCTGGGCGCTCCGGCGACAGCTTGTCTCCGATGTCAGATTTCGTCGCCGACAAGGGCCAGGCACTGGATCGTGGCGAGGCCGAACTGGGCGCTGGCGTTGGCGGAAAGGCTCGCCTCGTCGACCGGGTTGAGTGCGTCGGGTCCCTCGATGCGGTGGGCGGAGAAGTCGTGGTCATCCGGGTAGCCGGCGTGGCCCGTTCGCAGTTCCTGCCAGGCGCGCTTGGCAAGGGTGGTGTCGTCGAGCTGGCTGGCGGCGTAGGCGGTGGCCCGCGCGTAGGCCTGACGGAGGTTGAGATTGCCCCAGTCCGATCCTGTGACCTCCTTCTGCTCGGCCTTGGTCGCGTTGTAGAGGCGGCAGAAGGTCACCCATTGCTTCTTCACCGTCTCGTCGTCGGTGAGGGCGACGACTTCGGTCATGACCTCGACGAGTCCGAAGACCGAGCTGAGCGAGCCCACGTACACGCTCGGCTCGCTGGGTCCGGTGAACTTCCCGTCGGCGAGGTTGTAGGTGATGTCGCCGCTCTGCACCCAGCCGTTGGGCAGGGCGGCGATGCTCTGGGCGCCGTTGAGGAGCTTCTTCTTGGCGATGGGGTTGCCATTGCGCTCCCACTCGGCGAGCCAGGCCATGGCCAGCGATCCCCAGTCGGTCGTGGTGCCGACCGGCATCGCCTTGGGGTCGGGCTCGAACGGATCGCCCTCCCGGAGTTTGCGACCGGGGTCGAGGACGAGGAAGCTGCGGTCGGCGTCCACGAGTTCGTGCAGGATGTCGCCGACGCGTTCGTCGCCGGTGAGGAAGTAGTAGAACCGCTTGTACCCGGCGTTGCTGATGCGGACCTGCTTGGCGCTGTCTCCCCAGTGCATGACACCGTGCCGCGTGCCCAGACCCTGGTACTTGCCGATGTGGTACATGTCCACCTCGCTGGTGTGGCGGCACATGGCTTCGACGAAGCGGAAGGCCTCGGCGTCGCCGGTGCGCAGGTAGTGGTACCAGAGCCACAGGTCCGTGGAGAGCTCGGAGTTGTCCCAGGCGTAGCCGCCGACGTCGTACGACCACGTGTGCCGGTCCCCGTCGTAGCTGTGCATGATGTCGCCGTAGTCCCAGAACCCGTACCAGGAGCGCTGGTCCACCTGGCCGCGGTGGTAGTCGTGCATTGCCTGAAGCCTGTCCTCGAACTTCGCTTTGGCCGGCACGGACCGGTCGACCGGACTCCAGGAGCCGAACACCTTGGCCGAGTGGTGATGTTCGGGACTGCCGACCAGCTGCGGCGGTGTGGCGTTGGCCGCCGCGAGCTGCGAGAAGCGCTCGGCGGTCGGCGTCGCGCCCAGGGCCCAGAAGGTCATTTCGGTGGTGCGGGCCACGCCGTAAGGGGTACCGAAGCCGGGCTCGTAGTCCTCGTAGGTGATCTCCAGTCCCTCCAGCTGCTCAGGGTAGGTGTCCTGGCCCATACCGTCGTGGTAGAAACGCAGGTCCATCGCGCCGGCCCGCGGCGACCACATCCACACGGTCGTCTGTGCCTCTTCACTGGCAGCGCCCTCGATCTGCAGCTCGGTGGGGTGCAGTTGCCAGAAGTTGCGCATACCGAAGGCGAACCCGCCGCTCGGGGAGCCCACATAGGCCAGGCCCTCGGCGCGCTTGCCGCCGTCGACCCGGATCCAGGAGCGCCCCAGCTTGGTGCGCTTGCGCAGTTCGAAGCCATGGGCGTTGAGCTGGCTGAGGCTGTAGTCGCCGAATGCGGGAATGTACTGCAGGCGGGAGGTGACCCGGCTGTCCCAGGTGCTGGTCGCCGGCGTCGCCTTGCCCTCGTGCTGCGCGGTGCGGACCGACGCTCCGGGGTCGCGTCGCAGGCCGGTGATGCCGCGCACAGCTTCGGAGAGCACGCCCTTGTCCTGGCCGGCGAACCGGATGTGCCGGTCGTGCAGTTCGCCGCGCATCGGTACGGTGAACCGGATGCCGAGCCCGTTGAGGAAGTCCTTGTTCTCGTTGCCGTCGAAAACGAAGGTGTGCACGGTGCGGATCGCGTCGGAGCCGGCATAGAGGTAGAACCGCACCGTGAAGGGCAACCAGGCGCGACGTCCCTTCTGGTGCTTGCCTTCCACCTTGACCACCGCGCGGACGGGGCCTTCCTGCTCCACCTTGACCGAGCTGACGAAGCCGGTGAAGGGCTCCGTTTTGATCACCGTCGCCCCGTCGGTATCGGGTCGGTCCTGGCGGGAGGCGACCAGGCGCCCGTCCTTGGCGATCACCGTGTCACCACGCCGGATCGACGAAATCAGGCGGTCGCCCTTGCGCGGGAACACCACATCGATCACGCCTGTGCTCACGGTGTACTGGTCGCGGCCGGTGTGCACCGTGACCGCACTGGTCTGCTGGGCCGACTCTCCCGCGGCCAGCGTGTAGGTGTCACTGCGCTCGGCCGTGGAACTGATGGCATGGGCTGTCCACTTGACCGAACCGTCCGGCCACCAGCCCGTCGGCCAGCTCTGTACCGGGACCTGCTTGCCGGACGCCGTGGTGAGGGAGAAATCCTGGTCCGGCTTGAACGAACCGGCCGGCCACGGAACTCCCCAGGTAGCTCCCCCGGTTAGTTCGGCGGGTGCCTCCTTCTCCAGCCAGTGCAGCGTGACGGGGTCGTGGCCTTCCGCTCTGAGTGGGGCGCTCGCGGACTGAGTGCGCATCTGATCGGCGCGCGCCGTTGCGGACGGGACAAGGAGGGCAGCTGCTCCGCCTGCTGCGGCAGTGGCGAGTACTGAGCGTCGGCTGATCTGAACCACAGTGTTCAACTCCCTTGTGATGGCGGCACGATGGCGCCATGGGATGAGGCGAGGAAGCGCTGAGAAGGCAGCCACGACGCGCCCCGTTCAGGGCCGGCCGTGCCGACACCACCGCCCCGCCGGTGGATGCGGTGATCGTGAGGAGTTCCCCGGAGACACCCGGTTGACCGGCGCGCGAGGAATGGCAACGCCGAGCAGCATGAAGTGACGTGACGCGAGGGGCGTTTGAGGTCCGGGCGATGACTCGCTGCCGACGCACATGCTTACACCAAACGCATCAGTTGGACCAGATCTGACGCAAGGTGCGTTATGTGCATTCACGTGGACTCGGCCGTTGCGGCACGTCACCACACCACAGAGGGACTTGGCGCGGCCTGCCTCAACAACGCCCTTCTCTGACCGGCCAGTCGTCCCAGCGACCCGGTGACGGCAGTCGCCTCCACACCCACCCGCCATGAATCAACATGATTCTCTGTGAAGAATATTGTCCAAGCTCCACGTCACGTGCACAATGCGTATCGCCGCGGCGTCAGCGGCTCTTGAATCGTTTTTCCAGTGCCTCCCGGCAGAACCGCAGGCGTGCCGTCCGGGGCAAGAACCTGCGCGATGAGAGGAGAGGCGATGGCCCTCCAACTGCCCACGACCGGCTGCCTGTTGTTCCAGGGCGACAGCATCACCGCCGCCAAACGCGACCTTGACGACAGCTCCGACCTGGGGCACGGCTTCGTCGTCCGCATTGCCCAGACCTTGGCCGGCACCCATCCGAACCTGCGCGTCACCAATCGAGGCGTCAGCGGCAATCGCGCCGCGGATCTGGTCCGGCGCTGGCAGGACGACAGCCTCGCGCTTCAACCGGACCTGGTGTCGATCATGGTCGGGGTGAACGACACCTGGCGCCGCTTCGACCGCAACGACCCCACCTCGGCCGGGACTTACGAACGGTCGTACCGCGACATCCTGATCCGATCGGCCGAGCAGGGCAGCGCGCTGGTCCTGGTCGAGCCGTTCCTGATTCCCGTACGGGCCGAACAGTGGGCCTGGCGCGAGGATCTCGACCAGCGCATCGCCGTGGTACGGCGATTGGCCTGGGAGTTCGACGCACCGCTGCTCGCCGCCGACGGGATTCTCAATCAGGCCGCCCGGGACCATGGGGACCCGTCGGCGCTCACCGGTGACGGCGTCCACCTCACGGATACGGGTCACGACGTTCTCGCCGAAGCCTGGTTGAAGCTGGCCGGCGTGTCATGAAGCCGTCCTTGGCACAGCACCGTTCGCCGGAACTCGCCGGCCTCCCTCGGCCCGTGGCATCGGGCGAGGGTGCCCCCCATCATTCGAAGGAGCACCGGTTGTCCTCGCGTCTTCGGGCCGCTGTAGTCCTGAGTTCCGCGCTCAGGAGCGAAGTGTTCGGCCCGGTTCAGTGGGAAGAGTTGGCCGGTCTGGTCGACATCGTGGCCGACTGCGAGGACAGCCCGGCTCTGGCCCTGCACCCGCGGCGCGGTGAGGTGGACGTACTCATCACGTCCTGGGGGATGCCCCGGCTCACCGAGGACTTCCTGCGTGAACTGCCCTCGCTGCGCGTGGTCGTGCATGCCGCGGGTTCCGTCCGCAAGATCGTCAGCGATGCCGTGTGGGGGCGCGGAATCGTCGTCATATCGGCAGCCGAGGCCAACAACGAACCGGTGGCCGAGTACGTCTACGCCCAGACCGTTCTCGCTCTCAAAGACGTGCACCGGCGGGCGCATCGCATCAAGTCCGAGACCGGGCTGCCGTCCCTGGAACACATCCCGGGCATCTATCGACAGACCGTGGGGCTGATCTCCTTCGGGTCCGTCGCGCGCAAGGCAGCCGCTCTGCTGCGCCGACTGGAGGCGAACGTCATCGCCTGGGACCCCTTCGTCCCCGAGGAGACCTTCGACCACCTGCAGGTGGAACGGGTGGCCAGTATCGACGAACTGTTCGCCCGGTCCCAGGTCCTGAGCGTCCACACTCCGCTGATCCCCGGGCAGACCGAGAACCTGATCAGCGAGGACCTGCTGCGCCTGCTGCCACGCAACGCCACGCTGATCAACACCGCTCGCGGGGCAGTCGTCGACGAGGACGGTCTCACTCGCGTGCTGCAGGAGCGGCCCGACCTGTACGCCGTGCTCGACGTGACCACGTGCGAGCCGCTGCCTGCCTCCTCGTATCTGTACGCACTTCCCAACGTGATGCTCACCGGACACGTCGCCGGAACCGTCGGCGACGAGCGGCGCGGCATGGGACAGCTGGTGATCGCTGAACTGCGCCGCATCAGCGCGGGATCCGATCCTCAGCATTCCGTCTCTTCACGCGCCCTGCTTCTCCGCGCCTGACCGGTCCGGCCCTCTCCACACCACGCGTCATCAGTTCCCTGAGAACGCTCCAGCCCCGTCCAACATCCCTTCACAACCGAGGAGGCTCCGTGGCAGCACTGCTGCGCGAGCGCCCCGGGAAAACGGCACCCCGCCGCCCTTCCCACCGTCCGTCCGGCGCTCGGAACAAACGAAAACTCAAGCGATCGGGCCTTCACAACAGGCGCACGCTCGCGCTGTCCCTGCTCATGCTCGCAGGCTTCTCCTACTTCGTGGTCTTCCACTACGGAGCACTCGTCGGCAACGTCATCGCCTTCAAGGACTACGCGCCCTTCGACGGCATCTGGGGCAGCCCCTGGGTCGGCACCGACAACTTCCAACGCATGTTGGAGGACGGGGAGTTCTGGCACGCGGTCACCAACACCATGGTGATCGCCGTGCTCCAGCTCGTCTTCTACTTCCCCGTCCCGCTCGCCCTGGCCCTGCTGCTGCACAGCCTCACCTCGAGCACGGTGCGCCGCTTCGTCCAGTCGATCGCCTACCTCCCGCACTTCGTGTCGTGGGTGATCGTGGTCGCGCTGTTCCAGCAGGTACTCGGCGACACCGGGATGGTCAACGGCCTCCTCGGGGACGCCGGACTGCACACCGTCGACATCATCGGCAACCCGGACGCGTTCAAGCCGCTCGTCGTGGCCGAGGTGATCTGGAAGGACGCGGGCTGGGGCACGATCATCTTCCTCGCCGCCCTCTCCCAGGTCGACGAGCAGCAGTACGAAGCCTCCGCCATCGACGGCGCGGGGCCCTGGCGCCGCTTCTGGCACGTCACGCTGCCCGCCATCCGTCCCGTCGTGGTGCTCCTGCTGATCATGCGACTCGGGGACATCCTCTCCGTCGGCTTCGAGCAGATGCTGCTGCAGCGCGACGCTGTCGGCCCTCAGGCCGCCGAGATCATCGACACGTTCGTCTACTACCAGGGCATCGTCGGCGGCGACTACGGATACGCGGCTGCGGCGGGCCTGTTCAAGGGCCTCATCGGAGCCGCACTCGTGTACGCCGCGAACAAGGTGGCACATCGCCTCGGCGAGCAGGGGGTCTACAGATGAGTACGACATCGGCACGCCCCGGCTGGATGGAAAAGCCGAAGCCGCTCACGCAGGCCGGCAAGGCGATCGCACTGGTCGTCGTCGTCGCCCTCGTGTGCGTACCGTTCCTGACCATCCTGTCCACCTCGCTCGCCTCGCAGGCCGAGGTCGTCGACAACGGCGGCTGGGTCCTGTGGCCGCAGCACCCGACGTTGGAGGCGTACCGCAACATCCTCGACGGCGGCATCGTCACGCACGCCCTGTGGGTGAGCATCGGCGTCACCGTCATCGGCACGGCGCTCAGCCTCGCCTGCACGGTGATCCTGGCCTACGCGCTGTCACGGCCGAACGTCTACGGCAGCAAGCCGATCCTGCTCCTGGTCCTGTTCACCTTCCTCTTCCCGCCCGGCATGATCCCCGCGTTCCTGGTCGTCAAGGAACTCGGGATGCTCGACTCCTACACGTCGTTGATCCTTCCGGTGCTGGTCAACGTGTTCAACCTGGTCGTTCTGCGCGGCTTCTTCCAGGGCATTCCCGAGGAGATGTACGAGGCGGCCCGCCTCGACGGAGCAAGCGACCTGCGCATCCTGTGGTCGATCGTGCTGCCGCTGTCGAAGGCCGCGCTCGCCGTCGTCGGACTGTTCTACGCGGTGGCGTACTGGAACTCCTGGTTCTACGCGTCGCTGTACATGGAGAGCGGGCACTGGCCGCTCCAACAGGTGCTGCGCACCTACGTGGTGGCGGGCGAGGGCCTCACCGACACCACCACCGGCGAGGGCAAGGTCAACGCCCCGCAGACCGTTCAGATGGCGGTGCTGGTGATCGCGACCGTGCCGATCCTCGTCGTGTACCCGTTCCTGCAGAAGTACTTCACCAAGGGCGTGCTCACCGGCGCCATCAAGAGCTGAACCTCTCCTTCCTCCGTACGAGCCGCACCCGAAAGGTCGATCAGCCATGCCCGGAATATCGCGGAGAACCGTCCTGCGCACCGCGGCCGTCGCGGGAGCCGCCGCTGCCGCCTCGCCCCTGCTCACCGCCTGCTCCGACTCCTCCGGCGGCGGTGACGTCACCAACGCGGGCAAGAAGCAGGCCACTTGGCCCGCCTACAAGGCACCCACCGGCGCCAAGCCCGACCTCGCTCCGACGGAGGCGGGTGTCCAGTCCGGCTACACCCACTACCCGTCCGACCTGGCCACAGCGGTCAAGCGCACACCCGGTGACGGCAGCACCATCAAGGTCATGTCCGTCACCTTCGGCACCCCGCCGAAGGCGGCCGCCCAGAACCAGTACTGGAAAGCCGTCGAGAAGGCTCTCGGCGTGAAGATCGAGTACACGGTCATTCCGCAGGCCGACTACCAGAAGAAGATGGCCACGGTCATGGCCGGCGAGCCCGACGCGCTGCCGGACATCATCAACATGTTCTCCGGCTACACCCTGCCCCGCGAGGCCCAGTTCGTGCAGAGCCGGGCCCAGGACCTCACCCCCTACCTGTCCGGCGACGCGATTCACGACTACCCCAACCTGGCCGGCATCCCCACCCACGCCTGGCGCGACATGGGCCTGATCGGCGGCAAGATCTACGGCGTCCCGCTGGAGCGCCCACTGACCGGCTCGACTCTCTGGGTCAACCAGGGCGTCTTCACCGACGCCGGAATGAAGGCGGGCTGGACGTCCGACGACTTCGCCGCCGTCGCCAAGAAGGCCACCCACGGCAAGAAGTACGCGCTGGGCGCCGCGATCGGCTCGAACTTCTGCAACGCGGTCCATTCCGCCGCGCACAACGCCCCGCAGGGTTGGGCCGTCGACAAGAGCGGTGACTTCCAGTCCAACTACGCCGACGAGCGGTTCCGGAAGTCCATCGCGTACCAGGCGCAGCTGCGCAAGGCGGGCCTGTACCACCCCGACGCGACCTCGCTCTCTTCGCCCGACCTCAACACGCTGTTCCTGAACGGCACCGTGGCCTCCATGCAGAACGGCTTCGGCGCGTACACCACGCTGTACCCGGACTCGAAGGGGCTTCTGACGCCGACCCCCGCGCTGCCGTACGCCGTGGACGGCACGCCCGGCGGCCAGGTCGCCGCGCGCCGCTCGTTCGGCTACACCATCCTCAAGAAGGCCAAGAAGGAGCGCATCCAGATGCTGCTCCGCGTCCTCGACTACCTGGCGTCCCCCTTCGGCACGAAGGAGTGGGAGCTGCTTCAGTTCGGTGTCGAGGGCGTGCACTTCGACCGTGCCAAGGACGGTACCCCGGAGCGCACCAAGCTGGGCGAGGTGGAGAACATCACCAACCTGCCGTTCCGATACCTGGCCGAAGGCCCACAGGTGTTGTTCGTGCCGGGGCGCCCTGAAGCGGTGCGCACCCTGCACGCCTGGCAGGAGAAGGTCGTGCCGGTGACCATCCGTAACGCCGCGTTCGGTCTCGTCTCGCGTACCGACGTCGCACAGGGAGCTACCTTGCGTGCGCTGATGGACGACACCATCACGGCCGTGATCGCGGGCCGCTCCTCCATTTCCGACCTGGACGCTGCAGTGAAGAAGTGGCGTTCGCGCGGCGGCGACAAGATCGCCCAAGAGCTCGCGAAGGAGCACGCCGCCAACGCGTGATGCGGCAGACCACACACACCGACGCGAGAAAGGATCGTGGAGATGACGGCCAGCGGCCGGATCACCATCCGTGACGTGGCAGCGCGAGCACAGGTGTCTCCGGCCACGGTCTCACGGGTACTCAGTGGCAACCACCCTGTGCCGCCCACCACCCGTGCACGCGTACTCGAAGCGGCTCACGCCTTGGAGTATGTGTCCAGCACCCATGCCCGCGCCCTGGTCGGCGCGGGCCGGGCAAGTGTCGGAGTGGTCCTGCGCCACGTCACGCACGCCTTCAGTGCGCAGGTGGCCGAGGCGGTGGAAGCCGAGGCGGCCCGCCACGGCTGGCTGTGCCTGATCTCCAGCACGGACGGCAGCCCTCGCCGGGAGGCCGACTTCATACGGCTGATGCGAGAAGAGGGCGCGCAAGCCGTGATCCTGGTCGGAGATGCCACGGAAGATCACATGTATCGAAGACGCATCGCCCATTACGCTGACGCGCTGCAGTCCATCGGATCCCGGCTGGTGTTGTGCGGTCGTCCCTCCCCCGGGCCGGAATTGCCTGTCTCCGTGGTCGAGTACGACAACGCCGGAGGCACCCGTGCCATCACCGGCCACCTGCTCTCCGCCGGTCACGAACGCATCGTCTTCTGCGGTGGAACCCCCGGGAACACGGTGCTCGATGCCCGGGTGGCCGGGTACCGTGCCGCGCTCGCAGCTCATGGGCTGCCTCCGGATGCGGCCTCGGTCATCAACTGTGGCGGAGGCCGTACGCAGGGGTATCTGGCGATCAGTGAACGTCTGGCTCGACAGCCGGACTTCACTGCGGTGGTCGCGGGAGACGACCTGGGCGCCGCCGGTGCCATCCGAGCCGTCAGAGAACACGGGCTGCGGGTTCCCCACGACATCTCCGTGGTCGGATTCAACGACCTCCCGCTCGCCCAGGACCTCAGCCCCGCCCTGACCACGGTCCACACTCCCACCGAAGAACTCGGACGCGCCGCAGTACAGCTCGCGGTCGATCCCGCTGCCCCCGCTCTCGTGCTTCCCACCAGCGTGGTCCTGCGCGACAGCGTGGCCCCGCGCCGCGTTCACCCCGGCCGGGCAGCGGACGACCAGCAGCGACGCCCGCCCAGCGCGCTACTCACCAGCGAAGAGGCCACACCAGCATGACCGCGCCGCAACACAGCATCAACGTCACCTCTGCCTCGCCCACTCTGCACCGAGGCCTGTCCCCGTACACCGGCTACACGCGCGGGCACTGGGAGTCGGCGGCCGACCGTCTCCTCGCGGGGCTTCTCCCTCACGCCTCGCCGGCACGGGCCCAGTACAGCCTTCCCGGGCGGACCGGGTATGCCGGGGCGTGGTCCGACGGCCTGGAAGGTTACGCACGGTCCTTCATGCTCGCGGCATTCCGCATCGCGGGAGCCAAGGGACAGGACGCCGTCGGCAGCAACGTGATCTCGCAGTTGATCGAGCGGTACGCGGCCGGACTGGCCGCCGGAACAGATCCGGCGCACCCGGAGCACTGGCCACCGATCACCGACCGCTCGCAGTCCATGGTCGAGGCAGCGTCCATCGCCGTCGCGCTGCACGAGACCCGGCAGTGGTTGTGGGAACACCTCGACGAACGGGTACGGCACAACACCGCGGTATGGCTGGGCGGCTTCGTCGGCGCCACGACCAATGACTCCAACTGGCGCCTCTTCCAGGTTGTCGTGGAGGAGTTCCTCGCCTCGATCGATGCCCCGCACAGTCGAGCCGAGATCGACGCCGGGCTGGCGCGGCTGGACGACTGGTACCGGGGAGACGGCTGGTACACGGACGGCGACGGCCAGAAGTTCGACTACTACAACGCGCTGGCCCTGCACCTGTATCCGGCTCTGTGGGCTCGCATCGCCGGACCGCGCGCGGATGCCGGGCTCGTGGCCGTGCACCAGGAACGCCTGCGCGCATTCGTCTCTGCACACCAGCACTTCTTCGGCTCCGACGGTGCGCCGATCCACCAGGGCAGATCCCTGACGTACCGCTACGCCGCCGCGGCGCCCTTGTGGGTGGCGGCCCTGGCCGATGCCAATCCTCTGTCTCCCGGCCGTACCCGACGTCTGGCGTCCGGGGCACTCAAGCACTTCGCCGACCGCGGGGTCCCGGGCGAGGACGGCCTGCTCACGTTGGGCTGGTACCGGCCCTACCTTCCCGCCACCCAGGCCTATTCCGGCCCAGCATCCCCGTATTGGGCGAGCAAGGCGTTCCTGGGGCTGCTGCTGGATGCCGACCATCCGGTGTGGACAGCGACCGAGGAACCGGGACCGGTCGACAGCAACGACCAGGTGGTGTCACTGCCCGCGCCCGGCTGGCTGCTGCATTCCACTGCCGGCGACGGAATCGTCCGCCTGGTCAACCACGGCAGCGACCGACAGCCGCCCGCGCCCTCTGCACTCCCCGAAAGCCCGCACTACACACGGTTCGCCTACTCCAGCGCCACCGCCCCTCAGACTCCGCCCGACGATGTGCCCATGGTCGCGGACAACCACATCTGGGCTGAGGCGCAGACGGGGCCCGCAACGCGCCGCGGCCGGATCCACCCGCTGCACTGCCAGGACGATCGCGCCGCATCGTGGCACAGCGCCTCCACGCTCTCTGACCACCCCGACGTGGTCATCAGCACAGTCAGCGTGGTTCATGGCCCCTGGGAAATGCGTCTGCACCGCGTCGAGACCGAGCACGCTGTCACGATCCGCGAGAGCGGGTGGGCGGTGGCCGACGACCGTCCCATGGTGGCCGGCGAAACCGGCGACGGATGGGCGCTGGCCCGCCGCCCGGACGGACTGACCAGCGTCGTCGCCGGGCTGCTGGGCTGGGCGCGCGAAGGACAGCGACGGCCGGACACGGCCGACATCGTTCGCGACGAGGGGCTCAACGCCTTCGGCCGGCATTCGGCGGTCCCGCTGCTCACCACGACCGCAGCCGGCGTGCAAGTACTGGTCACGCTGGTCGTACTCACCCGTGATCCCGCCGTCCGGCACGACACACAGACGCTTCACCGTGGCGCACGCGCCACGTTCGGGACAGGTCAGGAACTGGTACTGACGTTCCCCGACGGCGCCCAACGCCGTGTCTCAGCAGAGCTGTTGGCCCGCTCCGTCAGCGGTGACGCGCCGCCCTCATAGGCGGAGCGCCCTGACAACAGCTCACCGACCACGGGTCGTCCGGCACATGGCCGGCTCCGGCATCTCCCCCGGAGCCACTTGTCGGCGCTCGCGCACCCCGGCTCCCCCACACCCCCCCCTTCACCTACGTAGATCTGTTCCGACCGGAGGCACCCCATGTCCGAGGGATCCCCCCTCAACCGACGCACGTTCCTCAGCGGCGCATCGATCGCCGCGGCCGCCCTCGCCCTCGGCCCCGGTGGCCGGGCAGCCGCTGCCGGTGGCCCCCGTGCCGCAACGGCCGCATCGTCGAGCGATACGGCTCAGGGGGTGGACCTGCACTGGCTGGACGGCCGGCCCGCCGCCACCACCGGCACCGCCTGGGGCGTCCCCTGGCCCGAGGGCAAGGTCGCAGCCGACACGACGTTCGCGCTGCAGGACCACGACAACGACCAGGTGCCGGTGCAGTCCTGGCCCCTGGCGTACTGGCCGGACGGGACGCTGAAGTGGACCGGCCACGCCGTGGCTTCCTCCGCCCTCGCCGACGGTTTCCACCTGGCCCCGGGAAAGCCATCAGCCCCGAAGCAGCCGGTGACGGCGAAGCGCAGTGGGGACGAGATCCGGCTGGCCAACGGCGTCGTGGACATCCGCATCGCGCGCAGCGGCCCCGTGGCGATCCGCTCGATAGCCCGCGGCAGCAGGACCATCGCGCACGACGGCCGCTTGATACTGATGCTGCAGGACGAGCCCGAGGACACGGCGAGCCCCCGACACACCGCGTGGAGCGGCGTCGTCGAGAAGGCCGAGATCGAGCAGTCCGGACCGGTGCGTGCCGTGGTAAAGCTGACCGGCAGGTACCGGCAGGACTCGTCCTCGCGTCACGGGAAGGGCAACCGGGCGATCCTCCCCTGGACGATGCGCGTGTACCTGGGTGCCGGGGACGAGTCGCTGCGGGTGATGCACCAGTTCGTCTGGGACGGCAAGGCGTCGAGCGACTTCATCCGAGGGCTGGGCCTGCAACTGTCCGTACCGATGAGTGACCAGCCCTACAACCGGCACATCCGCTTCGCCGGCCCCGACAAGGGTGTGTGGGGCGAGGCGGTCGTCGGACTGACGGGGCTGCGCCGCGACCCAGGTGAAGCAGTGCGGTCGGCCCAGATCGCCGGCACCGCGACACCGCCGGTGTCGGAATGGGAGTCCACCGTTCAGGGCGGTTGGAAGGACCTTCCGCAGTGGGGGGACTTCAGCCTGATCCAGCACTCAGCCACGCAGTGCGCGGTGTGGAAGCGCACCTCGCACAAGGCTGCCTGGCTCAAGCACGCCGGCTTCGCCGACCGTGCACCCGGGATCGGGTACGTCGGCGGGGTCAGCGGCGGTCTTGGGGTCGGTCTGCGGGACTTCTGGCAGCAGTTTCCGCGCGCCCTGGACGTCCGTGACGCCACCAAGGACACGGCGACGGTCACCCTGTGGTCCTGGTCGCCGCACGCCGAGGCGATGGACCTGCGTTCCTACGACGCGTCCAGCCACGGCCTCGACCTGGCCTACGAGGACGAGCGTTACGGCTTCGGAGTGTCCACCGGCATGGCCCGTTCCACGGACATGCAGCTGTGGGCGCTGGACGCCACGCCCTCCCGGGGCGATGTGGCCACCCTCGCTTCCACCCTCGCCCGCCCCCAGTTGGTCGCCGACCCGAAGACCTACCACGGCGTCAAGGTGTTCGGCCGGTGGAGCCTTCCCGACCGCAGCACCCCGGCCCGCAAGCAGCTCGAGGACTCGATCGCCGGCAGCGTCGACTTCTACACCGAGCAGGTCAAGCAGCGCCACTGGTACGGGTTCTGGGACTACGGCGACATCATGCACACCTACGACAGTGACCGGCACACCTGGCGCTACGACGTCGGCGGCTACGCCTGGGACAACGCGGAACTCGGTTCGGACGCGGCGCTCTGGTACCAGTTCCTGCGCACAGGAGACCCGCAGACGTTCCACCTCGCCCGGGCGATGACCCGGCACGTGACCGAGACGGACACCATCCACGCCGGGCCGTTCGCCGGGCTCGGTTCGCGCCACGACGTGCAGCACTACGCCGACGGCGGCAAGGAACCCCGCGTCTCCGAGGCCTACACCAAGCGCTTCATGTACTACCTGACCGCGGACGAGTTCATCGGCGACGCCATGCGCGTACCGCTGCAGCTGGACTCGACCCTGCTGAAGTACCCGCCGCTGCGCGACTACCTCGACGCCCCCGCAGGTGTCCCGACCGTGATTCGGCTCGGCCCCGACTGGTACGCGCTCGTGAGCAACTGGCTCACCGAATGGGAGCGCACCGGCGACAGCAAGTGGCGCGACCGCATCGTCACCGGCATGCGGGACATCGCCAAGCTCCCGGCCGGACTCTTCACCGGGCAGCAAGGGGGCGCCGTCGGCTACGACCCGGCCACCGGCCACATCAGCGACCTCAAGCTCGGCGGCGACTGGGGCAAGGTGAACCTGTCGATGGTCTTCTGCGGCGAGCAGATCATGTGGGAGACCACCGACCTGATCGACGTACCCGAATTCCGGGCGAAGCTGGTCGAGTTCTGCCGCTACGTGCAGGCACCGACCTCCGAGATCACCGACCATTTCGGCTTCAAGTTCAGTACCAGTGCCCCCGGAGTCTTCTACTCCCGGATGACGGCGTGGGCCGGCGAGCAGACCAAGGAACCGGCCGTGCAGCAGCGCGGTTGGGATGCCTTCCTCAAGAACGGCGGGGACGAGAGCTGGCCCGAACCTGTGCACGTCGACGGGTCCGCGGTGTTCAGCAAGGTCGACGAGATGCCCCGGACCAGCTTCAGCACCAACGATGTCGCCCAGAACAACCTGGCGATCATCGCGCTCCTCGCCGTCGCCCCGGACCAGGCCCCGTGACCGCCCATCGGCCCATCTCCACGCCACCTGTCTCTCGCCCCATCCCTTCAACAGGAGTGCTCATGAAGAGATTCAGCCGCCTGCTGGGCGCGCTGACCGTCACCACGGTCGCCGCAGTCACGGTGCCAGGTACCGCTGTCGCGACCGCCGGTGCCCCACTACTCAGTGACCAGATACGCCGGAACTGCACACAAAGCACCGAAAGCACTGGTCTGACCTGCTCGTTCGACGTCCCTCCGGGGGCCTACGACGTGCGCGTCACGTTGGGCAGTCGCACCGCCGCCGCGAACACCGGGCTAGAGGTCGAAGCGAACCGGACCGTGCTCGCCCCGGTGACCACGCGGGCCGGCCACACTGCCGCACGGTCCGTCACCGTCGACGTACGCACCCCCGAAAGCATGCCCGACGGGCAGGAGGGCGATGGCACCGCGGGCCTGCAGCTCAAGCTCACCGGTTCGGCGCCCGCACTCACCGACCTGCGGGTGACTCCCCGGCCGCACGCACCACGGCTCTTCGTGGTCAGCGACTCGACGGCTAGTGACTGGCTGAACACTGTCCAGCGGGGTTGGGCACAGGAGCTGCCGCAGTACTTCGGCCCGGGCCTCGCTGTCGCCAACTGGGCTGCCGCCGGATCCAGTACCGTCTCGTGGCTGCAGAACCCCGCGCTGTTCGAGGCACTCAAGCCCCGGATCCATCGGGGCGACACGGTGCTCATCCAGCTCGCGCACAACGACAAGACCACCGCCGAAGACACCTACCGTGCCAATCTCCTCAGCCTCCTCGATGGTGTCCGCTCCAGGGGCGGCCGACCCGTCCTGGTCACCCCGCCGGTGCGGCATCTGTACGACGCCAACGGGAAGATCACTGACACCGGGCGGATCGTCAACAGCCTCGGTGTGGATCTACCTGCGGTCATGCGCGATGTCGCGCAGCAGCAGGACGTACCGCTGCTGGACCTGACGGCCGACAGCACGGCACTCATGGAACAGCTCGGCCCGGACGCCTCCTGGCAGTTGTACGCCGAACTTCCCGCAGGTCGCAGCCAGACCCACTTCAACACCTCGGGCGCCACCACCGTGGCCGGTCTCGTGGCACGTGAGATCGCCCGGGCGCACCTGCCGGCGGCGCGATCCCTCAACGCACCACAGAAGACAGACGAGCGGTGACCCAGGGCGGCCCCTGACATGTCCTGAGTCATCAACCCCCAACTCACCTGTACAACCAGACAATTCGGAGTAAGCGAATGACAACGTCAAAGCGCACGACGAAAGCTCTGTTGGGCTCGGTCGCAATCATGAGCGTCCTCGCTGTCGTCACCAACTCGGCAGCCGCGAGCGAGACAACCACTGGCGACCCGCATGCGCTGGCCGGCGGCGTGTACTACGTCGCACCAAGCGGCAGCGACAGCGCAACCGGCACGAAGGACGCCCCCTGGGCCTCGCTCGCGCATGCCCAGGAAGTCGCCGAACCGGGCGACACCGTCTACTTCCGCAGCGGCACGTACAAGTACACCCACGCGAACACGACTTGTTCGAGCCAGACAGCCCGGGTCGATGCCGTCACGCTGAACAAGAGCGGCGCCTCGGGGAGCCCGATCCGCTACTGGGCCTACCCAGGAGAGAAGCCGGTCTTCGACTTCTCTGACATGACCGACGACTGCCGTATCAAGGGCTTCGACGTCACCGGCAGCTGGATCCACCTCAAGGGCCTGGAAATAGCCGGGGTTCCGCAGAACAACATCCTCAACCACGAGTCCTGGGGCGTCTGGAGCTCCGGAAGCAACAACACCTACGAGAACCTCGACATCCACGACATCACGGGACCGGGCCTGTTCCTGCAGGACGGCGGCCACAACCTCGTCCTCAACACGGACTCGCACGACAACTACGACGCGAAGAGCTCCAGCGGCGCAGGCACCAACGCCGACGGCTTCGGCGCACACATCCCCGCGGACAATCCCGGCAACGTCTTCCGGGGAAACCGGGCCTGGAACAACTCCGACGACGGTTTCGACCTCATCAACGCCCGCTCCTCGGTGACCATCGAGTCGTCGTGGGCATGGTCCAGCGGATACGTCCCGGGAACCAACACACGGGCCGGGGACGGCAACGGCTTCAAGGCTGGCGGCTACGGCGGCGACTACGTCGACTACGGGGTCAAGCACACCGTGCGTCAGTCCGTCGCCTTCAACAACGGGGCAGCGGGCTTCTACGCGAACCACCACACCGTGGCGAACGACTTCTTCAACAACACCGGATTCAACAACCACCCCGACTTCAACATGCTCGGCGTCTCGCCCAGCGGCGAGTCCACCGGTCTGGGCAAACTCCGCAACAACATCGCCTACGGCGGCACCCTGACCTCGAACCTGACCGGCACCGACTCGGCCCACAACACTTGGGACCTCGGTACACCGCTGTCCGACGGACAGTTCCAGAGCACGTCGAGCACCGGGTGGGACGCCCCCCGGCAGTCGGACGGCAGCCTCCCGTCTCTGCCGAACCTGCGCCCTGCGGCGACGAGCGACCTGATCGACCAGGGCAGCGACGTCGGACTGCCGTACAAGGGCGAAGCACCCGACCTCGGTGCATTCGAGGTCGGCTGATCCTGCTGTGCAACCTTCGGTGGCTCTCCGCCCGTTGCCGGTGCCGGCAACGGGCGGAGAGCCACCGAATCCAGCTCCGCTGCCCTCGGCCGCGGTCGTGAGCGTCCCCGCAGTCGTCAGAAACCGGGCGGGGAGCTGGTGAACAAGAACCTGGCCGGGGTGTCGGAGTCGTTGAACCATTGGTGGGGCACGGTGGCGGCGTAGTAGACCGTGTCGCCTGCGCCCAGCAGGTGTTCGCTCTCCCCGATGACCATGCGGATGCTTCCGTCGATCACGTAGACGAATTCCTCGCCCTGGTGAGTGGTAGCCGATTCCGCGGCACTGTGGGGGCCGGCCATCACCTCGTTGCAGTCCATGAGGCGGTTGCGTCCGACGCAGAAACGGACAGTGGCATCCGGCCCGAGCGGGTAGGAGCGCCCTTCCGTCGCCCGCACAACCCTGACGGCCGGGCGAGCACCGCGCTCGAGGATCTCGTGGGCCGTCGTGTTGAGAGCCTGCGCGATCCGGTGGAGGTTGATGACACTCGGCATCAGTTTGCCGTTCTCGGCCTGGCTCAGGAAGGGCTGGGACACGCCCGCTTCCTTGGCCAGCTGCGTCAGCGTGAGCTGGGCTTCCCGCCTGGCCGCACGAATGGACGCTCCGATGGATCGCGCGAGGTCCTGGTGTTCTTCGTCCTCCATGGCCGGACGCTATCAAGGCGATGTCACTGCCTGGGGAACGCCCGTAACACCATCGTCACAACATTACCCACAGAAAGAAATAATTACTTCCAAGAATATCGGCATGCCAGAGCCCCGCTCCCCAGTGGAGCCCCGCATCCCGCCTTCGGCCGTCGACAGCCACCTTCCCGCGCCGCGGCTCCTGGCCTTCGGCCTCCAGCACGTCCTCATCATGTACACCGGATGTGTCAGCGTGCCGCTGGTCTTCGGCGCCGCCGTAGGCCTCGACGCCGACACGACCGCAATGCTCATCTGCGCCGACCTCTTGATCTCCGGCCTCATCACGCTGGTCCAGAGCCTCGGCCTCGGCAAGGCCGTCGGAGTACGACTGCCGGTCGTCTGCGGCGGCTCCTTCGCGGCACTTTCACCGATGATCCTGATCGCCGGACAATACGGCATGCCCGCCGTCTACGGATCAATGCTGGTCGGCGGCTTGATCGGCATCCCCCTGGCCTGGGCCTTCGCCCGACTGCTGCGCTTCTTCCCGGCACTGGTCACCGGTTCCGTGCTCACCGTCGTGGGCCTGTCCCTGATCGGGGTGGCAGGCGGGCTCATCGTGGGCCAGGACCCCACATCCGACAGCTTCGGCGCGCCCGCCAACCTGGGACTCGCCGCCGTGGTCATGCTCGTGGCCATAGCCCTGCTGTGCCTGGGCAGGAACCTTTGGCGTCAACTGGGCGTGCTCATCGCCTTGTTGGTGGGCACGGTGATCTCATTGCCGCTCGGCCTGTACGACCTGGGATCCCTCGCACGCACCGCCTGGTTCGGTGTCCCCGAGCCCTTCCATTTCGGCGCACCGCAGTTTCCCCTGACGGCAGTTGTCGCGATGAGCATCGTCATGATCGTGGTGTTCGCCGAATCGACCGCCAGCATGCTCGCGCTCGGCGAGATCACGGGCAAGCCCGTCAACCGGGCCAATCTCGCCCGCGGTCTGACCGGCGACAGCCTCTCCGGAATCGTCGGCGCCGTCTTCAACTCCTTTGTCGACACCGTCTACACCAACAACGTCGGCGCCGTCGCCACCACTCGGGTCCACAGCCGGTACGTCACCGCCGTCAGCGGCGGCATCCTCATCGTGCTCGGCCTCATGCCCAAACTGGGAGCCCTCGTCTCGGGCCTTCCCCAGCCCGTCGTCGGGGGTGTGGGGCTGATCATGTTCTCCGTCGTAGCGGTCGTCGGCATCGACACCCTGCGCAAGGTCGATCTGTCCGACTCAATCAACATGACCATCGCCGCCGCATCGGTCGGCGTGGGTCTGCTGCCGACCCTGGTACCGGGGATGTTCGCCAGGTTCCCGGACTCCGCGCAGATCATCCTCGGAAGCGGTATCACGCTCACCGCCATCGTGGCCTTCGCACTCAACCTGCTGCTCAACCACACGCGCCTCGGCGCCAACGCCCGCCGCGCCTTCAGCACCGCAGCCTCTCCGGAACCCACTCCCCTCTGACAGCCATCGGACTCGACTCCGATCGCCCTCGGATTTCCTCCCGCCCCCTTTCGACAGGAGACCCCATGTCGCAGCACACCGCTGACAACGCTGGTGCCTTCACCGTGCCGGTCGTCGACATCAGCGCCTACGTCCTCGGCGGTACCCCAGAGGAGAAGGCCGAGGTCAGCCGGCAGATAGACGCCGCCTGTGCCACAGTCGGATTCGTGCAGGTCCTCGGCCACGGCATTCCCGAGGACACTCTCGACGGCCTGACCGACGCGGTCGATTCCTTCTTCTCCCTGTCCCTGGCCGCCAAGAAGGAATACCGGGTGGAGGGCGCCAACCGCGGGTACAGCCCACCCAAGAGCGAGTCGCTGAGCCTGAGCCTGGGGGTGGAGTCGGCCAGTCGCATGAACGACTTCTTCGAAGCGTTCAACGTCGGTACGGAAGCCCGGTCGTTCCCGCTCCTCGACCTCTCCGAGGAGGACTACGGCACCAACGTCTGGCCCAGCATCGAAGCCTTCCGGGACCAGGTCGAGTCCTATTACGGCGAGGCGGGCCGAGTGGCCCGCACACTCACCACCGTCCTCGCCGACGCACTGGACCTGCCCGGCGACTTCTTCGAGTACCTCACCGATCACTCGGTCGACGTCCTGCGCATGAACAACTACGCACTGCCGGAAGGCACCGTCACCCTCGACGGCGACCTGACCGGCATGGGCGAGCACACCGACTTCGGCATCCTCACCGTCCTGTGGGCCGACCAGGTCCCCGGTCTGCAGGTTCTGGGCAGCGACGGCGCATGGCACGACGTACAGCCCACCGACGGAGCCCTGCTGGTCAACCTCGGTGATCTGACAGCCCGTCTGACCAACGACCGCTGGATGTCCACTCTGCACCGCGTCAAGCCGCCGGTCATCGACGGCACCATCAAGCGCCGCCGCTCGGTCGCGTTCTTCCACGACGGCAACGTCGACGCCGTCATCTCCACGCTGCCCAGCCACCTCGACGCCGACAACGGCCTGGCCTACGAGCCCGTCATCATCCGGGACCACATCAAGGCCAAGCTCGCCGGTTCCCGGCAGGGCAAGGCCAACACCACGGCCGTCCGCGAAGCGGCTCGCGTGCTGGCGGCCGCGGAAAGCGCCACGGCGTGAGCGGCGCCCATGTCGTACTCATCCATGGAGCGTGGGCAGGCCCCTGGGTATGGGACACGATCACCGAACCTCTGGCAGCCGCCGGCCACACCCCCCACGCCGTGGCCCTGCCCGGCACCGGCCTCGGGCAGCCGGAGAACGTCACGCTGGACACCCTCACCCGGGCCGTGATCAGCCAAGTGGACCACCTGGAAAAGCCGTTGATCCTGGTCGGCCATTCGGGAGGCAGCGTCGTCGCCACCCAGGTCGCGGAGGAGATATCCCACCGGGTCGTCGGTGTCGTGCACGTCGCCGGGATCATGCTCCCGTCCGACCGGCCCTTCACCGAAGTCTGCGCCGAAGCAGGCCTTCCCTCCGACGTCGGCATTGGCACCCATCTGACGCTGACACCCGACGGCCGGCACAGCATCGTTTCCCCGGAGGCGGCTGCGGCGGTCTTCTTCCCTCAGGCGCCACCCGCCGCCGCGATCGCGGCGGCACGGCGGATGGTTCCACAGATGGAGACGGCCCGTCTCATCACTCCCACGTGGACCCCCGAACGCTACGGACGACTACCCCGCCTCTACGTCGAGGCGCGGCAGGACCGCTCCATCCCGCTCGCCGCTCAGCGTCACATGCAGTACCTGACGCCGAACACGGCGGTGGTCTCCCTCGACTGCGACCACGCCCCGCAACTGTCGGCGGCGGGCCCGCTCGCCGAGGCTCTCGCCTCCTTCTGCACCGTTGTGTCCGGCGCGACGCGGACAACCTGAGCCGCCGAGGGACCACTTGCCGCCGCGCCCCTCACACGAGCGGCAACAGCCGCGCCCCCGCACGTCCGTCGGCCGCACACCACTGACAAGGAGCATGTCTTGAACGAGCCCCACATCCCCCTTCTCGACCTCAGTGTGTGGCGCACCGGGGACGACGCCATCCGCAAGGAACTCGCCCTGGAACTGGACCACGCGCTGCGCACGTCGGGATTCCTCCTCCTGAGCGGTCACCAGGTGCCCGCGGAGATGTTCACTGAACTGCGGCGCAGCGCCAAGCAGTTCTTCTCGCTGCCCACCGAAGCAAAGAACGGCTACGCGACGACCGTCGGCGGGCGCGGGTGGATTCCCACCGGAAAGGAGGCCAACTCCTTCCTCGGCGTGGACGCGGACGTCTCCCGGCCGGACATGAAGGAGACCTACACCGTCGGCCGTGACCACCTCACGGGCGACGCCAAGGTCGACGCGACCTGGTTCCGCCCCAACGTGTGGCCCAAGGAAGTGCCGGACCTCCAACACAACGCCCTCCGCTTCATGGATGCGATGTGCCACGTGTACGACGACCTCCTACAGATCTGCGCCCTCGCGCTCGGCCTGGACGCGCAGTGGTTCATCGAGCGCACCTCTCAGGGCACCCGCACTCTCAACATCAACCGCTACCCGTCCCTCCAGGAGTCCGGCGCAGCGCAGGAGGGCCAGTTCCGGGTCGGCCCGCACACCGACTGGGGCATCTTCACCCTCCTGGACCGGCAGCCCGGCTACGGCGGGCTGCAGATCGAGAGCGACGGAGCCTGGTTCGACGCTCCCTTCGTCGAGGGAGCACTCGTCATCAACATCGGTGACCTCATGGCCCGCTGGACCGGTGACCGCTGGCGCTCCACACGCCACCGCGTGCTGCCCCCGCAGCCCGACATGCCGCAGGAGGAGCTGATCTCCCTCATCCAGTTCTGCGACGCGAACGTCGGCACCCTCATCGAGCCCATCGGCCGAGACACCGCCGAACCCGCTGTGACAGCCGGGGAGTACATGCGCCAGCGCGCACTGGCCGCCACCGTCAACTGACTACGCCCCTCACCGCGGGCACCGCAGCGGCCCATCCCGCGTGACGGCACTCCGCCCCAGAAAGGCCCGCATGTCTCAGAACGTTCTCGGCGTCGTCGCGCTCGGCGCAGGCCGTCCAGTCTCACTGGAAACCATCACGATCCCCGAGCCGGGACCGGGTGAAGCCGTGGTGAAGGTGCAGGCATGCGGTGTCTGCCACACCGACCTGCACTACCGGGACGGGGGCATCAATGACGACTTCCCCTTCCTGCTGGGACACGAAGCCGCCGGCTTCGTGGAAACGGTCGGCGACGGCGTCACCGGCATCGCAGCTGGGGACTTTGTGATCCTCAACTGGCGTGCCGTGTGCGGAACCTGCCGAGCCTGCCGCAAGGGCAAGCCGCAGTACTGCTTCGACACGCACAACGCCGTCCAGCGGATGATTCTGTCCGACGGCAGGGAACTCACCCCCGCCCTGGGAATCGGGGCCTTCGCCGAAAAGACTCTCGTCGCTGCCGGCCAGTGCACAAAAGTTGACCCCGCCGTCAGCCCGCAGGTCGCCGGGCTGCTCGGCTGCGGCGTGATGGCCGGCATCGGTGCCGCCGTCAACACCGGCGGCGTCGGTCGTGGCGACAGTGTCGCCGTCATCGGATGCGGAGGAGTTGGCAGCGCGGCCGTGGCCGGAGCGCGGCTGGCCGGCGCCACCACCGTCATCGCCGTCGACCGCGACCCACAAAAGCTCCTGACCGCTACCGAGTTGGGCGCCACCCATACCGTCGACGCGCGCGAAACCGACCCGGTCGAGAGGATCCGCGAGATCACCAACGGCTTCGGCGCCGACGTGGTCATCGACGCCGTCGGACGTCCGGAGACCTGGAAACAGGCGTTCTTCGCACGCGACCTGGCCGGTACGGTCGTCCTGGTCGGGGTACCGACACCCACGATGATGGCCCCCGACATCCCGCTGGTGGAGTACTTCGGCCGCGGCGGCGCCCTGAAATCGTCCTGGTACGGCGACTGCCTCCCCTCCCGGGACTTCCCCGTGCTGGTGGACCTGCACCTACAAGGACGGCTTCCGCTGGAGCGGTTCGTCACCGAGGAAATCGGTCTCAACGACATCGAGAAGGCTTTCGAAAAGATGCACACAGGGGACGTCTTGAGGTCCGTCGTGGTCTTGTGACGTCCCGCTGACGAGGCCACCGAGCTTGGACGACGACACAGCGTCGCACCCGCCGACACACCTCGGCTGACGCCCTGCCAGTAGCGTCGGCAATCGGTCAGCATGTGACGAGCGTCAGCTCACAGCTGCGCACCTCAACACTCATCGGGCCGCCGGAATGCGCCAGTCCGCCGCGGACCATGACTGGTTCACCATCGTGCAACTGCCCTCCTGTCCTGCGCAGCGGACCACGTCGCATCCAACGTCACCCTGAACTTATCGATGACTGCCTCGCCGGCACCGGCTTCAGCCTTACCCACCACCCAACAACACCCCGAAAAGTCAATAACCGCAGGCCTCACGGCTCGAGCGGCAACAGGGGCAGAAGGATGACAGCGGTCCGGGGAAGAGACCGAGCCAGGCAGCGCGGGGTGGGTGAGGGTGTGTCAGTCGTGCTTCCGGTCATCGACTTGCTTGAAACGGCACCCGATGCTGTTGTCCGGGTCGCCTCCTGGGGTCTGTAGGAGGATCAACCGGTCATCCCCCTGCACCATGGTCAACGATTCACGGGCTTTGTCCGTCTCCACCTCGAAATACTCCTCGCCGTGCACTGTCTCCAGCGTCCAGCTCCCCTGGCCGTCCTCTCTGCCGGTGATGCGGGATTCACTCACGCTGTAGCCCGTCGCCCAGTGTTTCCATCGGGCCGAACCGCTCTTCTCCAACACGAGAGAGGAGCCGCAGGCCCCGCCGGCATGCCAGTGGCCCACGAGGTCGGAGCGGTTGACGTCTTCTGCTTCGGGCTCCGGGGAGCATGCGGCGGCAAGGGCAGTAGCGAGGCAGAGGAGGATCGTGGCTGCCAAACGATGTTGCATTCATGCCCCCCGGCTTCATATCTGCGGCAGACGGTATACCTCGGCCAGCGGCGCCCTCCCGGAGGGCCGTCAGGCCAGTCCGAGCTACTACCAACGAGGTCCTGCACTGCAATGACGGAGTACGGGACATCCGAACCCCTCACCCACCACCCGACAACACCCCGGAAAGGTCAGTAACTGCCACTTTCGAACCCGTACGGTTTGGGTCGACGAAGAGCATCATTATCTCGCTCCGGGTTGCGTGGGTGACTCCTAGCTCGGGTATCAGATCGCTTCCGGCACAGCCAAGTCGCGCTTTGCTCCCACACTGATCTCCCACGCCCGATCTGGAGGTCCGATGCCCCCGCAGTTCATGGATGCCAAGCAGACCTCCGAGTACCTCAACATGTCCGTCACGTGGGTCTACCGGGACGCTCCTCGGCTTGGCCTGGCCGCCTACAAGTTCGGTACCGGACGGAACGCGAAGTTGCAGTACAAGGTCTCCGATGTAGACGCATGGGCCCGGCAGCAACGTCTGGGCTGATGCAGCGCTGACTCCGAAACTTCGCGCTACCGGAGCCACCGCTGTTCCGCGCGTCGGTTACCGAGCCACCCTCAGGCAGCGAGGTCGTGAAGCCCTCGATCGAGGAGCCTCGCCGCCCGACCGATCGAAGCCGGCATGAGATGCCGGTAGATCCGGAACGTGACCTCGATGCTCTTGTGCCCCATCCACTCGGCGACATCCGTGATGGGGATGTTGTTCGCCAGGCAGTTCGCCGCGAAGAAGTGCCGGTACCCGTAGATGGACATGCCCTCCGGCATGTCCACGTCCTTGCCGGGCAGCTTCCGGTACCAGATGTAATTGATCGTGCTGTGGTTCATGTGCTTGGCACGGGTCCCTTGCAGCACGTAGCCGTCTGCGGTGGTTCCGTGCTTGTCGACGAAGCGCTCAATCGCTTCACGGATGCTCCGAGGTAGCGGGACCTCGCGAAACTCCCCCGGTTTCCTGTGCTTGAGCTTCTCTATCTGCTTCGTCCGGTAGTGGACCTGCTCCGATACGCGGTAGACGTCGTCAGCCACGATGTTGTTCACGTTCAGGGCCAACGCCTCTCCATTGCGCAGACCGCAGCCGACCATCATGTCCACGAACATCGAGAAGCGGTCGTGGTTCGCAGCCGTCTTGATCCCCGCGATCTGTTCCTTGGTGGGCACGATGGCCCGCTCGGCCTCGTACTGCGGCGCGTCTACATCCTGCAGAGGGTGCTCGCCGATCGCGCCCTTGCGGTGGGCGTCGAGCAGGAGCGTCTTGAGGAGGACGTAGACCTTGAACTGCGTGGGGTCGGGTGTCCCGAGGCGGTCCATCGTCGTGAGGAAGTTCTCGACCACCATCGGGCTGAAGGTCTCCACACGCCGTGATCCGAGTTCCGGGATCAGGTGGTTCCTCGCGAGGTGCTCGTACTCGTACGCCGTGCCGTACGCCAGGCGTCGCTGTCGGCCCATGTAGTCGCCGATGAACTCCTCGAACCGCATCTGCCCGTAGTGGCGGATGAGCTCGGCCTTGGACGCGGGAGTGCTGGACTTCCGCGCGTACAGCTCGACGAGCCGCTCCTTGGCGGCGTCCTGGGTTCGGAAGCCTGACTCCTCCCGCTGCTTGCCGGCCGCGTCGCGGTAGCGGATGAAGTAAGGGTGCGGGCAACGGGTGGGCTGGCTGCAGCTGCACGGCTTGGCGAAGGTGCCCATGCCGCGGGCGAGCTGCTTGGGGATGGATGGCAATGTACTGACCTCGGGCTCTCGCTGACCTTTTGCTGACTCAGCGCCCGTGATTGTGTTCGCGATCTCCGGCCGCACCAAACGGCGCAGCCGGTCGGCCGCGCCGGCACGTCCTGGTTGACGGGAATGTTTCGACTCCGTCAAACCATGTGTGAGCTGGGTTTTTCCGGGGATAGCGTCGAGATCATGACAGAGACGATCAAGACCGCCGCCCCGCCGACCCACCCGGTCCGGCAACTGCTCGCCGCCTCCGTCGGCAACGCCGTCGAGTGGTACGACTGGTATGCGTACACCTTTCTGGCGACGTACATCGCCGATCAGGTGTTTCCGAAGGGTGCCGAGAACTCGCTCGTTCCGTTGCTCGCCACCTTCGCGGTGTTCGCGGTCGGGTTCTTCATGCGGCCGGTGGGTGGGTTGTTGATGGGGGCCGTCGCCGACCGGCGTGGGCGGCGGGCCGCGTTGACGGTGACCATTCTGCTGATGGGTGGCAGCAGTCTGCTGGTCGGGATCACGCCGACGTACGCGTCGGTCGGGGTGCTCGCGCCGATCGTGCTGGTGCTTGCCAGGCTGCTTCAAGGGCTGTCCGTGGGCGGGGAGTTCGCGGCGTCGACGACGTTTCTCGTGGAGTCCGCGGGGCCCGGACGGCGCGGGCTGTTCTCGTCGTTCCAGTATGTGTCCACGTCCATCGGGCAGTTGATCGCGTCCGGCGTCGCCGCGGTGCTCGTGGCCACGCTCGCCGAGGGGCAGATGGACGGCTGGGGGTGGCGAGTGCCGTTCCTCGCGGGGGCCGTGCTCAGCCTTGTCGGGTTCTGGATCCGGCAGGGCGCGCAGGAGACGCGGAGCGAGGTGCACGAGCGGCCGGGGCTGTTCGACGCGCTGCGCCAGTACCCGCGCCAGTCGCTGCTCATCTGCGGCATCACGGCCGGTGGCACGCTCGCGTACTACACGTGGACCTCGTACCTGCCGACGTACGCGGAGCTGAACACGGACATCGACAAGTCGCAGGCGCTGACCGTGGGGACGATCTCGCTGGCGTTCTTCGCGCTGCTGCAGCCGATCGGCGGGATGCTCTCCGACCGCTTCGGCCGCAAGCCGCTGCTGCTGTTCTTCGGGCTCGGGTTCGCGCTGCTGAGCGTGCCGTTGCTGCACTCGCTGACGGGTTCCTTCGCCTCGCTGCTGTTCACGCAGTGCGCCGGCATGGTGCTGCTGACCGGCTTCACATCGATCTCGGCCGCGGTCAACGCGGAGGTGTTCCCGGCGCGGGTGCGGGCGGCGGGCATCGGCTTCCCGTACTCGCTGACGGTGGCGCTGTTCGGCGGCACGGCGCCGTACATGGGCACGCTGTTCAAGGACCTCGGGCACAGCGGGCTCTTCCCCTGGTACGTCGCCGTGCTGTGCCTCGTGTCCTCGGTCGTGTATCTGCGGCTCCCGGAGAGCGCGCACCGGGAGCTCGATCGCTGAGAGCGGTTCAGCCGCCGGGGCCCCGTCCGGCGGCTGCCGCGTGCTCACGCCCCCGGCACCGGACCGCTTGTACGCCGCGTTCCCGTAGTCGCTCGGGGAAAGCAGCGAGTTCATGGTGTTCCACTCGACGTGCATGGGGCACTGTTCGTCCGAACGGCCGAGCCCGCCCCCCCCTGGCGCAGACGCAGGCGCTCAGTGTTTCCAGTACCCGCAGAACATGATGCGGTCCTTCGGTACCCCCTGAGCCACCCAGTGCCGACGCACCCCGGTGGCGAGCCCCGACTCCCCGACCGCCCATCCGTACAACGGACCCTCGGGAAGCGGAAGTTGACGGATGCAGTCCAGGGCCGTCGCACCGGGCACCGGCGGGGTCGTGTCGTCGCCCCGGTCGACCCACATGACCTCGACGCCGGGCGGCGCCGTGAGTTTCTGGCGGTCCTCGGCGGTCGGCACTTCCGCGACAGCCCAGCCCGTGGTGTCGGCGGGCAGCGAGGCGAGCACACCGGCGAGCGCGGGCACACCCGACTCGTCGGCGGCGAGGGCGACTTGGCCGATCTCCTCGGGCATGTTGAAGCCGGTGCCCTCGTCGACGAGGACGACCGCGTCGCCGGGTCCACAGCTGCTCGCCCAGGTCGCGGCGGGACCGGCCGCGGCCTCGTCGTCGTGACCGTGGAGCACGAAGTCGACGTCCAGTTCCGGGCCTTGGGGGCCTTCGGCACGATGCGCGCGGACCGTGTAGTTGCGCAGGACGGGCCGGGATTCCTTGGGGCCGCCGAGGAGTTTCAGGTAGCTGACCGCACTCAGCCGGTCAGGGACCCGCCCGAGCGAGGCGTCCACGTCGGGCCCCGCCGGGAGGAAGAGGCGGAACCACTGGTCGTAGCCCATCGGCCGGAAGTGCGCGATGTCACCGCCCCCGAGGGTGACCCGGACGAAGTGCGGCGAGAGGCGTTCGCTGCGCAGGACGTGCAGGCGCAGGGGCCGCGCCGACTCGGGCTTGACGCGGGTGGCGGTGATGTTGCCGCGCTGCATGGCGCCTCCGTTCAGCGGTGCGCGCGGGCGGCCGCGACGTCGAGGAGTTCCTGGATGCGGTGGCCCACTTCGTGGGGGCCGATCGCGGGGGTGTGGAAGGTGATGCGGACGTCCTCGTACTCCTCGGCGGCGCGTTCGAGGCGCAGGACGAGACCCCTGCGGTCGAGGCGTACGGGCCGGATGTCCGCCACCTCGGACAGGTCCAGATCCCCGGCCATTTCCGCGAGTTGGACGAGCAGGTCCGCGTGGCCCGTGTCCAGGTGCGAGAGCAGTTCCGCCTCGACCCCGGCCAGCGGGTCGGGCGCCGCCGCGGCGAGTTCCGTCACGTCCAGGACGCGCACGGAGTCGTCCTCGGCGAAGGCGGCCCGCGCGGGACGGAACACCAGGGTGTCGGGACCCGCACCCCCGAGGCGCCCGCTGAAGGCGAGGCGGGCCCGCACCCGGTCGCGTACGACGACGGGGGCCACGTCCGTGAACTCGGCGTACGCGGCGAGGCCCGAGTGCGGCGCCGTGGCGAGCGCCGCGGTCAGCCGGGGGTCCGCGGGGTCGAGCAGGATGAGCCGGGACGCGGCGTCCACGGCGTAGAGCCCCACGCAGTCCAGCCGAATCCGGGCCTCGGTCGTGGTGGTCAGGGTCAGGGTCAAGGTGTCGGCCGCGGCGAGGATCGTCCGCGCCCGCTCGGCGGGGGTGAGCTCCTGGTGCGCCACTGGGTTGACCATCTCCACTCCAAACTTAGGTAAGGCTCACCTTACTCACGTCAGGGATGTGGTGTCACCCCCGCCCCCGTGCCCTCATGCACCGGTCCCCCGCTGGGCGAAGTTGATGCGCGCCAGGCGGACGCCACCGTCCAGCCGGACGCGCAGATCGCGCACTCCGGTGGCGACGAAGGGCGCGTCGACGGTGACGTAGTCGTACGGTCCGCCGGTCGCGGGCACCTCGACGCGAGGGCCGTCGACCACATCCACGGCCCCCTCGCCCGCGACGTCGAGGCGCACCGCCGAGACACCATCTGTCCCGAAGTCACATTCCCTGTAGAGGAGTTCGCCCGTTCCGGTCACGGCGTCGCCGTGTGTCTTCGTGCGGTCGACGATCTCGATGTCGCCGCGCCGCTCGTCGTACGTCGCCGCGGCAAGGCCCTCGGTGAGGGCGGGGCGAGGAGCGGGCGCGTCGCCGTCCATGCGCAGGGTCTCGGCGAGGCGGATGTCCGCGCTGGAGGCGCCGACGAGCAGTTCGTACGCCCCCTCGGTGACGCTCCAGCGGCCGGGCGCGACGTCCCAGTGGCCGAACTCGGCGACCGGAACGCGGAAGGTGACGCGCTCCGACGCCCCGGCGCCGAGGGTGACGCGGCGGTACCCCACGAGTTGGCGGCGCGGGCGTGGGACAGCGGCGTCCACCGCGCGCAGATACAGCTGTGGCACCTCGCCGGCCGTGCGCGAGCCGGTGTTCGTGACGGTGAAGGTGACCTCCACCGTCAGGTCGTCCGGGCAGGACACGAACAGCGCGTCGTAGGTGAACCGCGCGTAGGACAGGCCGTGTCCGAACGGGTAGAGCGGTGCGCCCTCGAAGTAGAGGTACGTCTGGCGCGAGCCGATGATGTCGTAGTCAAGGAGGCCGGGCAGGTCGGTGTCGGCCGCGTACCAGGTCTGCGGGAGCCGGCCCGCCGGGCTCACGTCGCCTGCGAGGACGCGGGCGAGCGCGCGGCCCGCGGCCTGGCCGCCGTGCGCGGTCCACAGCAGGGCGGGCAGTTCGGTGTCCGCGTCGGGGACGGCGTACGGGTACGAGGAGACGAGGGCGAGGGCCGTGCGCGGGTTGGCGGCGCGGGCCGTGCGCCACAACTCCACCTGCTGTGGCGGGAGTTCGAGGGTCGTGCGGTCCTCGGTCTCGCGGCCGTTGATGTGCGGGTCGTTACCCGCGAAGACGAGCACCACGTCCGCGTCGGCGGCCACCCTCGCCACGGCGTCGGCGCCGCGCTCCACGACGTCGACCTCGAAAACCGTGCCCTGGTCGGCAACCTTCAGGCCGTCGGCGGCGACCGACACGTACCGACCCGTCCCTGCGTGCCTGAGGAGGTGACCGTTCCCGTGCGGTTCGAACGTGTACGTCTCCTGGACGACCCAGCCGCCCGGCCGCTCCGCGGAGGCCCGGACGTAGCCGTCGTCGGCGACCGAGAGGTAGTGGCCGTCGGGTGCGCGGAGCGTGCGGACGCCGGATCCCCAGTCGACCAGGGCGAGTTCGGCGCCCTCGGCGGACGGCGAGACGTGGAGCGGCGGCAGGTCGGTCCGACCGGCGATCAGCGCGGGGTCGAGGGCCGCACCGGAGACATCGGACTCGGCCTCGGCACCGGAGACCTTGGAGGCCACCTCGTCCCGTACCTCGGGAACGCACACCCACCCCTCGGCGCACCGCAGCCGCACCCGGTCCGCGCCCTCCGCGTACGTGACGCGCTCCGCGCCGAAGCGTTCCCGCAGCCCGTCGAGGGGTGTCGAGCGGCGGATGAGGGTGCCGCTGTACCAGTCCGTCTTGCACTCGTCGGCGAGCAGGCCGACGGCCGCGATCCGGGTGTGCTCGGCGAGCGGCAGCAGGCCGTCGTTCTTGAGCAGCACGATCGCCTGCTCGGCGGCCTCCTGGGCGAGCGCGCGATGGGCGTCGGTGTCGAAGCCCCAGTCCTGGTCGAAGGGGTCGGTGTCCGCGAACTCGCCAAGACGGGCCCGTACTTCGAGCTGTCTGCGCACGGCCGCGTCGATGTCGGCCTCGGAGATCAGCCCCTGGTCGTACGCGCGTCGCAGCCGCCCGACGATCGTCGAGGAGTCGGTGCCGTGGTCGGTGAAGCTGTCGACTCCCGCGCGCAGGGCGGCGGCGACGGCCTCCTCGTGCGTGGCGAAGTAGTGCTCGGAGTCGACGAGGTTGCTGGGCGCGCCCGCGTCGGAGCAGACGAGGAGCTCGTCGTCGGTCCAGGTTCTCAACTGCTCGCGCAGATACGGCGATACGTGGTTGGGGCGGCCGTTGACGAGGTTGTAGGCGGGCATGACTCCGGCCACCGCGCCCGCCTCGACGGGCCGCTTGAACGCCCGGAGGTCGTACTCGTGCAGCACCCGTGGGCGCACGGAGGCGTTGGAGGTGTCCCGGTCCGTCTCGTTGTTGTGGGCGAGCCAGTGCTTGAGGACGGGGGCCGTGCGCCAGTACTCGGGGTGGTCGCCGCGCAGGCCGCGGGTGTACGCCGTGGCGATCGCGGCGGTGAGGTGGGGGTCCTCGGCGTAGCCCTCTTCGTTCCTGCCCCACAGCGGGTTGCGCAGCAGATTCACCACGGGTGCCCAGACGTTGAGACCGACCCGGTCGTCGTGCTGCCGCATCGCGCGGGCCTCCGCGGAGACGGCCGTACCGATCCGGTGCAGCAGCTCGTCGTTCCAGGTGGCTCCGAGGCCGACGGCCTGCGGGAAGACGGTGGCCTCTCCCATCCACGCGACGCCGTGCAGCGCCTCCTGTCCGGTGCGGAACGCGGCGAGGTCGAGGCGCGGGACCGCGGGCGCGAACTGGTGCAGGAGCGCGATGCGTTCGTCGAGCGAGAGCCGGGCGAGCAGCTCGTCGACGCGCTTGCCGTCGGGGGCGGCGGAGCCGGGGTGGAGTGCAGATCTTTCGGTCACGTGCGCGTCCCTTGGCCGGAGAAGAAGTCGGAGAGAGCGGAGCCGCTTCGAAGCGCTTCGATGCTGAGTACTGCGGTGACCAGGTGTCAAGTGCGAAGTAAGAAAAGCGCGTTCGGGAAATTGACGCAGGCGTCTTGTGACCGTGGGAGCGCTCCCTTAATGTCACGGCAACATCGAAGCGCTTCGACATCTGCGCGACGCGTAGTCCCCCGCGTAATCCCCGAAGGGTTGCTCCCATGACGCCGAACTCCCCCTCCACCGGCCCCGGTCGGAGAAGCTTCCTCGCCTCCACCGCGGTCGCCGCCGCGGCCGTGGCCGGCGGCGTGCCCCTGCTCACCGCGTGCGGGAGCACCGCCGAGACGGGCGAGGGGACGACCTCCGGGAAATCGGCGAAGAAGCTGCTGCCGACGTACGCGGCGCGCAACATCGTCACGCCCGACATCGCGTCGAAGAACGGCTCCTGCTCCGGCTTCACCAGCAAGGTCGAGCTGTCGAAGCTGGAGACGTCCGTGCCGAAGAAGCTCGGCACCGGGGCCAAGGTGAAGATCATGGCCCCGTTCTGGGGGCCGCCGCCGAAGGCCGACTGCGAGTACTACACCGCGCTCAACGAGGCCTCCGGTGTGCAGGTCAGCTGGCAGAACCAGGACGGCAACACCTACGGCGAGAAGATCGGCGCGGTGCTCGCCTCCAGCTCGCTGCCCGACGTGCTGATCGTCCCCGGCTGGGAGCTGTCCGGGAAGATACCCGCCGCGCTCGTCGCGAAGATGATGGACCTCGGCCCGTACGTGGCCGGCAGCAAGGTGCGCGACTACCCGAACCTGGCGGCGGTCCCGGCGGACGCCTGGCGGCGCGGCATCTTCGGCGGCAAGCTGCGCGGCATCCCGTACCCGTACTCGTACCTCCCGAACATCGCGCCCTTCTACCGCAAGGACCTCTTCGACAAGAAGGGCTGGGAGCCGCCGAAGTCGGCGCAGGAGTTCTTCGACCTCGCCAAGGAGATGACCAGCAAGAAGGCGGGGGTGTACGGCTGCGACGACATGAAGTGGTCGGCCTTCAACTTCTTCGGTTCGCTCGGCGGCAGCGAGAAGGCGCTCGGCTGGAAGCTGGAGGGCAAGAAGCTCGTCAAGCGCCTGGAGACGGACGAGTACCTCGAGGCCCTGGAGTGGACCCGCAAGCTGTACGCGGCCGGGGTCGTGCACCCCGAGGCGAAGGCGCAGACCGGTGACGGACTGCTCCGCTTCACCAGCGGCAAGGTCATGATGTGCAACGCCGACATCGCCTACTGGTACGGCAAGAGCGCGGAGATGCAGGGCAGCAAGGCGTTCCCCGACTTCGAGATGGCCGCGATGGACATCTTCGGGCACGACGGCGGCGACCCGAAGCTGTACGCGGGCACGCCGGCCAACGTGTGGGCGTTCGTCCGCAAGAACGCGTCCAAGGAGACCGTGAAGAACGCGCTCGCCGCCGCCAACTACGCCGCCGCGCCCGTCGGCACCAAGGAGCACATGCTCACGTACTACGGCCAGGAGGGCACCCACTTCACGGTCAAGGACGGCGTTCCGACCAAGACCAAGACGGGCAACGCGCAGGTCGTCAGCGCCTGGCAGATGCTGTCGGGCCCCGCCCCCTTCTTCGCCTATCCCGATCTGCCCGAGATCACCAAGGCGATGTGCGAGTGGCAGCAGCGGATGGGCGCGTTCGTCACCAAGTCGCCTTTCTACGGCATGACGATCGTCGAGCCCTCGCGCTACGCCACGCTCGAGGACAAGTTCGAGCAGCTGGAGGACGACTACGTCCGCGGCAACAAGTCGCTCGGCGACGTCCAACAGGCGGTCAGCGACTGGAAGTCGCGCGGCGGCGACAAGCTGCGCGACTGGTACAAGAAGCTCCTCGACGAGAACGGCCAGAACGGCGGCGCCTCCTGATGGCGCTGGGGACCCAGCGCCCGCCCCGGGCCACCGCCACCGCCGACACCACCGACACCGCCGGGTCCGGCAAGGCGGCCGGGGGCCGGGAGCGGCGCCGTACCGGGAAGAAGGCGGGCAGGGGCGCCGGCGTCACCTGGCGGATCCGGCTGCGCCGCGACCGGGCACTCATCCTGATGACCGTGCCCGTCATCGTCCTGCTGCTCGTCTTCAACTACCTGCCGCTGCTCGGCAACGTCGTCGCGTTCCAGGACTACAACCCGTACGTCTCCACCAACGGCGTCACGGCGATCCTGCACTCACCGATGGTGGGTCTCGAACAGTTCCAGAAGATGGTCGGCGACTCCGACTTCTGGAACGCGCTCCAGAACACCCTCGTCCTCTTCGTCATCCAGCTGCTGCTCTTCTTCCCGGTGCCGATCGCGCTCGCGCTGCTCATCAACAGCGTGATCAGGCCGCGGGTGCGGGCCCTGTCGCAGGCGATCCTCTACCTGCCGCACTTCTTCTCATGGGTGCTCGTCGTCACCGTCTTCCAGCAGATGTTCGGCGGCGCGGGACTGATCGCGCAGCTGCTCCAGGACCACGGAGTCGACGGCTTCGACCTGATGACGGACGCCGGGATCTTCAAGTACCTGCTCACCGCGCAGATGGTCTGGAAGGACGCCGGCTGGGGCATCATCGTCTTCCTCGCGGCGCTCGCCTCCGTCAGCCCGGAGCTGTACGAGGCGGCGGCGATGGACGGCGCGAACCGGTGGCGCCGCATGTGGCACGTCACGCTGCCCGCGCTGCGCCCGGTGATCGCGCTGCTGCTCGTCCTGCGCGTCGGCGACGCGCTGACCGTGGGCTTCGAACAGATCCTGCTGCAACGCAGGGCGGTGGGCGCGGGTGCCTCCGAAGTGCTCGACACGTACGTGTGGAGCACCGGCATCCAGCACGGCGACTTCAGCTACGCGGCGGCGGTCGGCCTGGTGAAGGGCGTGGTCGGGATCTGTCTGGTCCTGGCGGCCAACAAGTTCGCCCATCTCCTCGGCGAGCAGGGGGTCTACAAGAAGTGAAGGTGTACGAGACATGAGCGCCACCGCCGAACGTCCGCGCTCCGGCCCGAGCCCGCGTCGGAGCCCGCGTCCGCGCCCGCAGTGGCAGCCGCCCGAGCGCCCGGTGTGGGAGGAGCCGCCGACCAGGGCGGGCCTCGGCGCCAAGGGCCTGATCCTCGCCGTGTGCTGCGTCGCCGTGCTCGGACCGCTGTGGGTCGTGATCGTCACGAGCCTGTCGCCCCGGCACGTCATCGACTCGGCGGGCGGCCTGGTGCTGTGGCCCGAGGCCATCACCTTCGTCAACTACCAGGAGTTGCTCGGCGGCGGCCAGGTCAGCCGGGCCATGCTGGTCTCGGTCGGGGTGACGGGCGTCGGCACGGTGTTCTCGATGGGGGTGTCGGTCCTCGCCGCGTACGGCCTGTCCCGGCCGGGCTCGTTCGCGCACCGCGCGCTGCTGATGGCGCTGCTGACGACGATGTTCTTCAGCGCCGGGCTCATCCCGACGTATCTGCTGGTGCAGACGCTCGGCCTGACCGACAGCTATCTGGCGCTGATCCTGCCGAGCGCGGTGAGCGTGTTCAACATCCTGGTGCTGCGCGGGTTCTTCATGAACATCTCGCAGGAGCTGACGGACAGCGCCCGCATCGACGGGGCCGGCGACCTCAGGATCCTGTGGACGATCGTGCTGCCACTGTCCCGCGCGGTGATCGCCGTCATCTCGCTGTTCTACGCGGTGGCGTACTGGAGCGCCTGGTTCAACGCGATGATCTACATCGACGACCCGACGAAACTGCCGCTGCAGAACGTGCTGATGCAGCTCGTGCAGAAGAACACGGCACTGCCGACGGGGCTGAGCCAGGCGGTCAACGCGGGTGAACTCTCCGCGCTCGGGCTCCAGATGGCGATGATGGTGCTCGCCCTCGCGCCGGTCGCGGTCGCGTCCCCGTTCGTCCAGCGGCACTTCAAGAAGGGCATGCTGATCGGGGCGGTGAAGGGGTGAGGGGCGCGCAGGCCATGGCCGAGGGCCGGAGTTTGTCCGAGGTCGGGACCTTGACCGAGGGCAGGAGCTTGACCGAGGGCAGGAGCTTGTCCCAGGGCGGCCGCCTGCTGTTCGGCGGGGACTACAACCCCGAGCAGTGGCCCGAGGAGGTGTGGGCCGAGGACGTCCGGCTGATGAAGGAGGCCGGGGTCAACTCGGTCACGGTGGGCGTGTTCGCGTGGGCGAGGCTCGAACCCCGGCCGGGTGTAAGGGACTTCGGCTGGCTCGACCGGCTGATGGACCTGCTGCACACGCACGGGATCGGCGTCGTGCTCGCCACCCCGACCGCGTCCCCGCCGCCCTGGCTCGGCCGCCTGTACCCGCGGACGCTGCCGCGCGACGAGCACGGGCAGACCGTGTGGTGGGGCTCGCGCCAGCACTTCGCGCACTCCTCCACCACGTACCGCCGGCACGCCGCCGCCATCACCGAGGACCTCGCCCGGCGCTACGGCCACCACCCGGCCCTGCGCATGTGGCACATCAACAACGAGTACTGCACCTTCGACTACGGCGACGAGTCCGCGCGCGCCTTCCGTGACTGGCTGCGCGCGAAGTACGGGACCCTCGACGCGCTCAACACGGCCTGGGGAACCGCCTTTTGGGGTCAGCACATCGAGACGTGGGGCGATGTGATCCCGCCGCGCCGCGCCCAGTACCTGCGCGGCCCGACGCAGCTCCTCGACTTCCGCCGCTTCACCTCGGACGCGCTCCTCGCCTGCTACGTCGCCGAGCGCGATCTCGTCCGCCGCCACACGCCCGCCCACATCCCGGTGACGACCAACTTCATGCCGCTGTGGACCGGGCAGGACGCGTGGGAGTGGGCGCGGCACGAGGATGTCGTGTCCGTCGACGTGTACCCGGATCCGCGCGATCCGCTGGCCGGGCAGTACAACGCGATGCTCGCCGACATGACGCGCGGTCAGGCGGGTGGCCGTCCGTGGATGCTGATGGAGCAGGCGGCGGGCGCGGTGAACTTCCGCCCGGTCAACTCTCCCAAGCCGCGCGGCCTCAACCGCCTCCTGTCGCTCCAGTCCGTGGCGCGCGGCGCCGACGCCGTCTGCTACTTCCAGTGGCGCCAGTCCCGGCAGGGCGCGGAGAAGTTCCACTCGGCGATGCTCGGCCACGCGGGCGAGGAGGGTCGCTCGTTCGCGGAGGTCAAGCAGATCGGGGCGGACCTCGCCAGGATGGGCCCCGCGGTCGCCGGCACACGCCTCACGGCCGAGGTCGCCGTCCTGCACGACTGGCACTCCTGGTGGGCGGGCGGCCAGGACGGCAGACCGTCGGCACACATCACGTACGAAGAGGTGGTGCGGGCCTGGCACCGGGCGCTATGGGAGGCGCACCTCACGTCCGACTTCGCACACCCCGAACACGACCTTTCCACCTACAAGTTGGTGGTCGTCCCGCAGCTGTATCTGCTGACGGACGCGGCGATCGACAACCTGGTGGCGTACGTGCGCGGGGGCGGGACGCTCGTGTGCGGGTTCTTCACGGGGATCGCCGACGCGGACGACCGGGTGCGGCCCGGCGGCATCGACGCCCGGCTGCGCGAGCTGTTCGGCATCCGCACCCTGCACGAGTGGTGGCCGCTGGAGTCCGCGGAGACCATCGACTGCGGCGGGTTCACCGGCACGCTGTGGTCGGAGGAGCTGACGGTGGCCGCCGACGCCGAGGTCACGGCGGCGTACCGCGGCGGCGAGCTCGACGGCCTGCCGGCCGCCCTGCGCCGCGGCCGGGTCCGCTATCTGTCCACGCTCCCGCAACCGGAGGCCCTGCGCGCGCTGCTCGCGGAGGCCTCCCTCGAAGCGGGCGTACGGCCTCCACTGGCCGGCCTCCCCGCAGGGGTGGAGGCCGTACGTCGCGGGGAACTGCTGTTTCTGCTGAACCACGGGCGGGACGAGGTGACGGTCGCGCTCGCGGAGGGCGGGCGGGACCTGTTGACCGGGGCGCGGGTCGAGGGGTCCGTGACGCTCGGGCGGTTCGGTGTCGTCGTACTGGAGGCCGAAGCGGGCGCGGCAGCGGCATCGGTATCGGCAGTGGAGAGCGCGGGTTCCCGGTGATCCCCGAGCATCCCCATGGCACGTGGGAGACCGCGCCCGCCGACCGCTGGGAGGACGCCTATCTCAGCGGCAACGGCCGGCACGGCGCCCTCGCCTTCGGCGATCCGCACGACGACCGGGTCATCGTCACCCATCACAGTCTGGTCCGCCCGGACGGCGGCCCGCAGCCGGGGCCGCCCTCGCTCGCTGATCAACTCCCGCTTCTACAAGACCAGTTGCTCGCCGGTGACGTGACGGCGGCCGAGCGGTTCACGGACGGGCGGCCGCTGCGGTGGGTGCGCGCGTTCCATCCCGCCTTCCAGGTGCGCTTCGTGCGGGACGACGCCGCGGGGCGCGGCTACCGGCGCGCGGTCGACTTCGCGACGGGAGTGGCCGAGGCGCGCTGCGGCGGATGGTGTTCGCGGGTGTTCGTGTCGCGGGCGGACGACGTGGTGGTGCAGTACGTGACCGGCGCCGGGCTCGACGGCGAGGTGGCGCTCGACCCGCGCCTGAGCGGCGTCCCCGCCGGGCTCCGCATCGGCCGCGGCGTCGTCCTGGCCCCGCACGGCCCGACCCTGCACGGCCCGACCCCGTACGGCGCCCGGCTCACCCTGCGCTGCCGCTACCCGGACAGCGACCTCGGCTTCACCGGGGTGACACTCGCGCTGGTGCGGGGCGGGCGCACGACGGTCGGCGGATCGGGCCTGCGCGTCGAGGGCGCGAGCGGGCTGCTGCTCCTGACGCGGGTGCGCAGACACGTCGGGGAGCTGGACGCGGAGAGCGAGGCGGGCGCGCTCACGGACCTGATCGACCCGAGCGGCTCCACCGACGCGACGTACGACGCTCTCCTCGCCCGGCACGAGGCCCTGCACAGGACCGCCTACGAACGCGCCACCTTCGACCTCGACGCCCCGCGCCACCAACGCGGCCTGCCCGGCACCGAGTTGCTGGAGCGCACGCAGAGCCCGGCCCTCCTTGAGCGGCTGTTCGCGGCAGGCCGCTACCACCTGCTCAGCTCCTCGGGCGCCCTGCCGCCCCGGCTGACCGGGCTGTGGACCGGCGAGTGGGACACGGCATGGTCGGGCGCGTTCACCACGGACGCGAACCTGAACCTCCAGACGGCGTCGGCGGTCGCCTGCGCCCTCCCCGAGACGGTCGAAGCCCAAGGTGCGCTCATTCAGGGCCAGTTGGCGCACTGGCGGGACAACGCGCGACTCGTCTTCGGCGCCCGTGGCATCGTCGCGCCCGCGCACACCGACGGCGAGTCGGGACACGCGTACCACTATCAGCGCGCGTACCCGATGCATCTGTGGACGGCGGGCGCCGACTGGCTGCTCACACCGCTCCTCGAACAGGCCGAGGCCACCGGCGAGCGACCCACCTGGCTCGCGGCCGCCGTCACCCAACTCGCCCTGTTCTACGAGGACTTCCTTACGCGAACAGGGCCCGACGGGCGGATCGCGATCGTGCCCTCCTACTCCCCGGAGAACCGGCCCGCGAACGCGAGCTGGGGCACCGTCAACGCCACCATGGACGTCGCGGCGGCCCGGCACGCGCTGCGCACCGCCGCCGCCTGGCACCGGGGCCCCGACGGCGACCGCTGGACGGCGCTGGCCGACCGGCTCCCCGACTACCGGGTCAACGACGACGGGGCGCTCGCCGAGTGGGCGTGGCCGGGCCTCGACGACAGCTACGACCACCGGCACCTCAGCCATCTGTACCCGGTGTGGCCGCACCACGACATCACGCCGTACGACGCCCCGGATCTGGCGAAGGCGGCGCGGCGGGCGCTCGAGCTGCGCGGCGCCGAGAACGACTCCGCGCACGGGCATCTGCACCACGCCCTGATCGCGGCCCGGCTGCGCGACGCGCCACGCGTCGCAGACTGCCTGCGGCACGTCCTGACCGGGGACTACTTCCACACCTCGCTGATGAGCGCGCACTACCCGCGCCGCGACGTCTACAACGCGGACGCCGCGCACACCCTGCCCGCGCTGGTCACGGAGGCGCTCCTGCAGTCCACGCCCGAGCGCCTGGTCCTGCTGCCCGCGCTCCCCGCCGACTGGCGGCGGGGAGCGGTGCGGGGCCTGCGCACGCGGTTCGGGGCGCACGTGGATCTGCGGTGGGGCAACGGCAGATGCAAGGCGCTCGTCCGTCCCGACCGGGACGCGGACGTGGAGCTCAAGACACCCGAGGACGACGCGGGACGGTTGCGCCTGGACGCGGGAGTGGAGCACGAACTCCACTTCCGCAGCCGCTAGTTACCACTCCCGCAACCGGTGGCTACAGGAGTTCCGCCACCTCCGCCAGCACCCGCGCCGCCGGCGCCGGGTCGACCAGCCACTTCAGGTGCGAGCTGTCGAGGGTGCGGACCCGGAAGGGGTTGTCCGGGGTCAGCGCGTCGCCCTCGCGGATCAGCCGGTCCTGGAGGGCGGGCGGCAGGCTCGTGTCGCGCGAGAGGCGTACGTACGTCTTCGGGATGCGGCCCCACGTCGCGGCCTGCGCGCGGTCGTCCTCGGTGCCGACGTCGAGGTTCTCGTCCGGCTGGAAGGTGTTGAGGAAGGTGCGGAACTCGTCGTCGGTGCCGTCGGCGATGAAGGCCTCCCTGAACGCGTCGAGCGCCTTCTCGTCCGCGGTGCGGAAGTTGACGCGCAGCAGCCCGAGTTCGGCCGGGTCGCCCGCCATCGCAAGGCCCAGGGAGGCGGCGTCGACCGAGGCCATCTCCGGTTCGGCGTAGTAGGCGCCCACGGTGAGGTCGACCGGGCACCAGGACGCCACGTAGACGATGTGGTCGATCAGGTCGGGCCGCTGGTTGGCCGCCGCCGTGGCGGTGGCGCCGCCGCGGCTGTGCGAGACGAGGACGACCGGGCCGTTCTCCTTGGCCCGTTCCAGGACGCCGATCAGGTGCGCGGCGTTGTCGGCGAGGGTGACTCCCTTGATGACGCCCGGCGTCGAGGCGAGGCCCGCCGCGTCCTGCGGGGCCTGGTACGCGGCCGGGTAGGTCGCCGCGAAGCCGTGTCCCGGCAGGTCGACGGCGGCCGAGCGGTGCCCGAGCAGACCGAGTTCCGCCTGGAGCGGCGCGAAGGAGAAGGAGTTGGCGAACGCTCCATGGACGAGGACGTACGTCGGGTGCACAGGCACGCTCGCTTTCTGACACTTCCAGGACCGCATGTGGCGGTCTTATGGACCGGATGCGTCGATCCTATGCGGCGGGCGGGGCCCGTGCCGCGCTCTTTTATGCGGCGGGCGGCGCCTGTGCCGCGCTCTCCCTGATGGTCAACTCCGGGGTCAGCAGCACGACTTCCTCGGCCGAGCCGCGGCCCTCGATCTGCGCGACGATCTGTTCCACCGCGCGCCGCCCCATCTCCTGCGCGGGCACGGCGACCGAGGTGAGCGGCACCGACGCGTGCCGCGCGACCTGCTCGGGGCAGACCGCGACGACCGACACGTCCTCGGGGACCGCCCGCCCGGACTGGCGCAGCAGCGCGAGCAGCGGGTCGGTGGCGGCCTCGTTCTGCACGATGAACGCGCTGGTGCCGGGGCGCTCGTCGTAGATCCGTGACAGTGTCGCCGACACCGAGGCGTAACTGCCCTCGCAGGGGCGGTGCAGGAGCCGCAGGCCGAGTTCGGCGCTGCGCTCGCGCAGGCCCGTCAGCGTGCGCTCGGCGAAGCCGGTGCGGCGCTCGTAGACGGCGGCGGCCTCGCCGATGACGGCGATCTCGCGGTGCCCGAGACCCGCGAGGTGGTCGGCGCACAGCGCGCCCGCGGCGGCGAAGTCCAGGTCCACGCAGTTGAGTCCGTTGGTGTCGGCCGGCAGGCCGATGAGGACGGCGGGGCGGCTCGCGGTGCGCAGCAGCGGCAGCCGCTCGTCGTCCAGCTCGACGTCCATGACGATCACGGCGTCCGCCAACGCGCTGCCCTCGATGCGGCGCACGGCCTGGGCGCCCTCCTCGCCGGTGAGCAGCAGGATGTCGTAGCCGTGGGTGCGGGCGGCGGTGGCGACCGCCGTCGCGATCTCCATGATCACCGGTACGTACATGTCGGTGCGCAGCGGCACCATCAGGGCGATGATGTTGGACTTGCTGCTGGCAAGGGCGCGGGCCCCGGCGTTGGGGTGGTAGCCGAGCCGGCGCACGCTCGTCTCGACGCGCTCGCGGGTGGCCGCCGAGATGGACCGCTTGCCGCTGAGGACGTAACTCACGGTGCTCGCGGAGACTCCGGCGTGCCTGGCGACCTCTGCGAGCGTGACCATGGGGTTCTCCTGAAGCCGAGTCCGGGGGGTGGGCGGGAGCGCGCCGGCGCCGGCGGGTGCCGCCCGTCGTTCGGCATGCCGACCCTATGATTTGCGCAGGGTGCCTGTCCAGAAGTCCGTCGAAGCGCTTCGACGCCCTGGTGGGCACCAGGCGAGCCACCAGGGAGGACACGTATGACCGACGCCACCCCCACCGCCCCCATACGCACCGCATCGGGCCGGGTCCGCGGGCTCACGCAGGGAGCGCTGAGCGTTTTCCGCGGCATTCCCTTTGCCCAACCCCCGGTCGGGGCGCTGCACTTGGCGGCGCCGGAGCCGGCGTTGCCGTGGGACGGGGTGCGGGACGCGTTCGACTTCGGGCCGCCGCCCCCGCAGTCCCTCGTGGGTGGGCTGACGGGCCGCCCGGTCCCGGAGGGCGAGGACTGGCTGACGGTCAACGTGTGGTCCCCGGACCTCGGCGCCGCGGGCCTGCCGGTGATGGTCTACGTGTACGGAGGGGCGTACGTCAGCGGGTCCTCGGACGGGCCGCACTACGACGGCTCCGCGCTCGCCGCCCGCGGCGCGGTCGTCGTGACCCTCAACTACCGCGTCGGCGCCGAGGGCTTCGGCGTCTTCGACGGAGCGCCCGCCAACCGGGGACTGCTCGACCAGGTGGCGGCGCTGCGCTGGGTGCGCGAGAACATCGCGGCGTTCGGTGGCGACCCGGAGCAGGTCACCGTGTTCGGGGAGTCCGCGGGCGCGGGCTCGGTGGCGTCGCTGCTCGCGATGCCGTCGGCGAAGGGTCTGCTGCGCCGCGCGGTGGCGCAGAGCGTTCCGGGCACGTTCTTCACGCTCGACCTCGCGCGGGACATCGGCGCGGCGATCGCGGAGCGGCTCGGGGTGCCGGGCGCGGGGGCCGCCGAGCTCGCCGCGGTCGCGCCGAAGACGTTGCGCGACGCCACCGACGACCTGGTCCGCGCGCTGCCCTCGTACGCGGACCGCTGGGGCCGCGTCGCCCACACGGCCACCCCGTTCTCGCCGGTGGTCGACGGCGAGGTGCTGCCCGTCACCCCGTGGGAGGCGCTCGCGGGCGGCGCCGCGCGCGACGTCGAGCTGCTCGTCGGGCACAACCGGGACGAGTACCGGCTGTTCTCCATCATGGCGGGCCGGTACGGGAAGACGACCGAGGAAGAGGCGGCAGCGGCACTGCTCCGGTTCGGTCCCGGGCCTACCGCCGAGGCCGACTACCGGGCCGCGTATCCGGCCGCGGACCCGACGCTGCTGCACGAACTCGTCATGTCCGACTGGCTGTTCCGGATGCCGTCGCTGCGCCTGGCCGAGGCACAGGACGCGGGCGGCGGGACCGCGTACGCGTACGAGCTGTGCTGGGCGGCGCCCGGCGCGGGCGGCACGATGGGCGCCGCCCACGCGTTGGACGTGCCGCTCGTCTTCGGTGCGCTCGAATCGGACTTCGGCGGCCTCTTCCTGGGTGGTGGACTCCCGGCCGAGGCCGTGGCGTTGTCGCAGGAGATGGGCGCCGCGTGGGCCGCGTTCGCGAAGGACGGGGACCCGGGGTGGGCGCCGTTCACCGCCGGCGAGCGCTCGACCCGTGTCTTCGACGCCCCCTCGCACACGGGCCCGTACCCGGAGGAGGCCTCGCGGCTGCTGTGGGAGGGCTTCGACTTCGCGCCGCTGGACCTGGAGCCCGGCGTGACCGCGCCGGAGCGACGCGCCGAGGGCTGAGCGATTCGAAGGCGGTTCCGCGCCTACCGTCTCTGGCATGAAGAAACGCGCGCAAGTGTCCCTCGTGCTGCTCGCCGGGGCCTCCGGGGCCGTGGACGCGCTCGCGTTCACGGCCCTCGGACACGTGTTCGCCGGCGTGATGACCGGGAATCTCGTACTGCTCGGCATCTCGGCGGGCCACGGCTCGGGCCACGACGTCACCGGGCCGCTGTACGCGCTCGGCGGGTACGCGGTGGGGGCGGCCACAACCGCCTTCGTGTGCCGGGGCATTCGGGAGGCGCGGACGACGGAGTGGCCGGGCCGGGTCGTCGCCTGCCTCACCGCGCAGTGCCTGCTGCTCGGCTTCGTCGCCGTGGCGGGCGGCCTGCTCCACGGGGATCCGGTCGGGGCCTGGCGGACCGTGCTGCTCGTGGTCGCCGCCGTGGCGATGGGCGCGCAGTCCGCGGCGATGGTGGTCGCGGGGTCGGGTGCCGCGCCCACCACGTATTTCACGGGGACGCTGACGACACTCGTGACCGGGGCGGTCGACGGGTCCGGACGCGACCGGGAACAACTGTGGGTGATCGGCCGGTTGTTGGCCGTGATCGGCGGCGCGGCCTGCGCCGTAGCGGTGCGGGAGGCCGCAGCGCCGTGGGGATTCGTGCCGCCGGCCGTCCTGACCGCCGCCGCGGTCGCGTGCCAGAAACCTGCACACCGAATGCGCAGGGCAGTCACGGAGCTTCGCAAAAAAACATTGCCCCATACAAGCACCGCACGCCATTGATGCACGCCTGTCCCCCTTTGCTGTCCTGCGACACAGGGAGTTCACATTCCTCTCCGTGAAGAATGTGAAGGACGTGCCACCCAGCTGTGAACACCCAGGCACACGAAGGCAATTGGCCTCCCGGATCCCCTATGAATGGACCCGGTCGGATTAGCTGAGCGACGCGTCAACATGCTTTGATCCTCCGCATCGCATGACGGCCGCAGGGATTCGCAGCCACCGATTTCCAGCGCGCCCCGCGAATTTTGAAATACCCGGACATACCCAAGAAGGGCGGCTCATCATGAGCAAGCACATCGAGACCGTTGAGATCTCGGACGCCGACCTCGACAACGTCTCCGGCGGTCTCGTCGGCGGCCTCGTCGGCCAGGTTCAGGGCACCGTTGACGGCATCGCCCCGGTTTCGGGCACCGTCTCCTCCGTCACCAACACGGTCGAGGGCCTCACCGGCCTGAACACCGGCGCCGTGACGGGCCTCGTCGGCGGCGTGACGGCCGGCCTCTGAGTCGGATTCGATCCCTCGGGATCACCGCGCCACCTCCTGACGGGTGGCGCACCCCAAGCCTCGGGACCCCGTGTCCCGGGGCTTTCGGGGTGTCCGGGTACGGGGCCTTCAGGTCCGGCCCGGTATGGAAGCTAGGTAAGGAAAGACTCCGTGCAGTTCCGCCAACAGGCCCTGTCCAAGCTGCAGTCGCCGGAGGAGCTCGATCTGCCGGTGCGCCTCGCGCGGCCGCAGGGACTGCTCGTACTCGCCGTCACCGTCGTCGTGATGGTCGCCGCCTGCGTCTGGGCCGTCACCGGTTCGGTGTCCTCGACGCTCAAGGCCAACGGCATCCTCACGTACGCGCAGGGCAGCTACGTCCTGCAGACCCCCGTCACCGGGCAGGTCACCGGCCTGTACGTGAAGGAGGGCCAGCGGGTGCGGGCGGGCGCGCCGATCCTCAAGGTGCAGACCGCGCAGGGCAACCGGGCCGTGCGGGCCATCGACGCCGGGCGGGTCACGGCGCTCGTCGCGCGGATCGGCTCGGTCGTCACGACCGGCTCCGACGTGGCGACGGTGGAGAAGACCGGCTCGACGCGTGATCCGCTGCTCGCGATGCTGTACGTGCCCGCCACCGGCGCGGGGAACGTGGACAAGGGCTCCGACGTCGACCTCAACGTGCCGCAGGCGCAGCAGTACGGCGTGCTGCGCGGGACGGTCAAGGCCGTCGGCCGCGCCGCCGAGACGAAGCGGCAGGTCACCGATTTCGTCGGGGACAGCTCGCTGGCGGGCGAGTTCACGAAGGGCGGGGCCCGCGTCCCGGTCCTCGTCGAGCTCACCAAGGCGGACACCAAGTCCGGGTACGCCTGGTCCTCCGACGGTGGGCCGCCCTATCCGCTCGCCTCCATGACCCTCGCCTCCGGCTCCGTACACCTCGCCGATCAGCGCCCGATGGATTGGCTGAAGCCGTGACCACGACCTCCCTCCCGCCCGCCGGTCACCGCCCGGACCGCCGCCGCGCGCGCCCCGCTCCCCCGCCGGCCAAGCGCCGCCGCAAGGTGCGCACACCAACGGTGCTCCAGATGGAGGCCGTCGAGTGCGGCGCCGCGGCGCTCGCGATGATCCTCGCGCACCACGGCAGGCACATCCCGCTGGAGGAGCTGCGCATCGCGTGCGGCGTCTCGCGGGACGGCTCGCGCGCCTCCAACCTCCTGAAGGCGGCCCGCAGTTACGGCATGACCGCCAAGGGCATGCAGATGGAGCCGGCCGCGCTCGCCGAGGTGCAGGGCCCGGCGATCCTGTTCTGGGAGTTCAACCACTACGTCGTCTACGACGGCATGGGCCGCCGCTTCGGGCGGCGCGGCGTGCACATCAACGACCCCGACAAGGGCCGCCGCTTCGTGCCGATGGAGGACTTCGACACGAGCTTCACGGGTGTCGTTCTCGTCCTGGAGCCGGGCGACGACTTCCGTACGGGCGGGCGCAAGCCGGGCATCATGACGGCGCTGCCCGCACGGCTTCGCGGCACCACCGGCACGATGCTCGTCGCGCTGCTCGCGAGCCTGCTGCTCGTCGGCGTGGGCGCGGCGGTGCCCGCGCTCAGCAAGACGTACATCGACCTGTTCCTCATCGGCGACCAGACCTCGCTGCTCGGCGCGCTGTTCGCGTCGATGGGCGCGATGGTGGCGCTGACCGCCGTCCTCACGTGGCTGCAACAGATGAATCTGCTGCGCGGCCGCATCATCTCCTCGACGCTGAGCAGCGCCCGCTTCTTCGGGCATCTGCTGCGCCTGCCCGTCACGTTCTTCTCGCAGCGCAGCCCGGCCGACCTGGTGCAGCGCCTCCAGTCCAACGACGCGGTCGCCGAGACCCTGGCCCGCGACCTGACGGCGGCGGGCGTCGACGGGATCGTGGTGCTGCTGTACGCGGCGCTGCTGTACTCGTACGACCCGCAGCTCACGGCCGTCGGCGTGGGGATCGCGCTGCTGAACGTGGTGGCGATGCGGATCGTCGTGCGGCTGCGGGCGACGGGCACACAGAAGCTGCGCGCGGACACGGCGCGGCTCACCAACACCTCGTACACGGGCCTCCAGCTCATCGAGACGATGAAGGCGACCGGCGGCGAGAACGGCTACTTCCGGCGGTGGGCGGGCCAGCACGCGACGACCCTTGAGGAGCAGCAGAAGCTCGGGGTGCCGAGCGCGTGGCTCGGCATCGTCGCGCCGACCCTCGCGACGCTGAACAGCGCGCTGATCCTGTGGATCGGCGGCATGCGGGCCGTCGAGGGCCATTTGTCGGTGGGTCTCCTTGTCGCCTTTCAGGCGCTCGTGACCCGCTTCACGGCGCCGCTGACCCGGTTGAACGGCGTCGCGGGCCGCATCCAGGACTTCGCCGCCGACGTGGCCCGCCTCAAGGACGTGGAGAACTTCCCCGTCGACCAGCTGTACGCGCGCCCCGAGCAGGTGCAGAGCACGCGCCGGCTGCGCGGCCACATCGAGCTGGACGGCATCACGTTCGGCTACAGCCCGCTCGACAAGCCGCTCCTGTCCGGCTTCTCGCTGACGGTGGGGCCCGGCCAGCAGGTGGCGCTCGTCGGCGGCTCCGGCAGCGGAAAGTCCACGGTCTCCCGCCTGATCTCCGGCCTGTACGCGCCGTGGGAGGGCGTCATCCGGATCGACGACCGGCGCCTGGACGACATCCCGCGCGGCGCGCTCGCGGCCTCGGTGTCCTTCGTCGACCAGGACGTCTTCCTCTTCGAGGGCACGGTCCGCGACAACGTCGCGCTGTGGGACCCGTCGATCTCCGACGAGGCCGTCGAGGAGGCGCTGCGCGACGCGTGCCTGTACGACGTGGTGGCGCGCCGCCCCGGCGGTGTGCGCGGCCGGGTCGAGCAGGACGGCCGGAACTTCTCCGGCGGGCAGCGCCAGCGTCTGGAGATCGCGCGGGCCCTCGTGCGCCGTCCCAGCATCCTCGTGCTCGACGAGGTGACCAGCGCGCTCGACGCGGAGACCGAGCAGACGGTCATGGACAACATCCGGCGGCGCGGCTGCGCCTGCGTCGTGATCGCGCACCGCCTCAGCACGGTCCGCGACAGCGACGAGATCGTGGTCCTCGACCACGGCCAGGTCGTCGAGCGCGGCCGCCACGAACACCTGGTGCGGGCCGGCGGGCCGTACGCCGAGCTGGTCAAGGAGCACTGACATGACCGACCTGCACCAGGAGTTCACCTCCTCCGACCAAGTGGTGGCGGCCTTCGGCGGCCTGGGCGCCCCCGTCGACTGCACGGACCTGCGCAGCCTGCCGCTGGAGGGCCCGCACGTGCTGTGGCTCGTCGCGGGCGGCGCGCTCGACCTGTTCGCGGTGGACGCGCAGAGCCAGGGGCACTGGCACTTCCTGGGCCGCCTGGAGCCGGGCACGCTGCTGCTCGGCCCGGTCGAGGGCACCCAGCACACGCTCGTGGGGCGGCCGTTGAGCGGCTGCGCGGTGCGCCGCATCCCGCTGCGCGAGCTGCCGTACGCGCCGCCGGCCTCCTATGACGCGGCCGGTTCGTACGGCTGGAGCCTGCTGGAGGAGGCCTTCGCGCTCGGGGTCGGCCGCGGGCAGCAGGTCCTGTTCGAGGCGCCGCTCGACGGACGCGCCGTCGGCGCACACGACGTGCAGGGGGACTCCTTCCTCGGCGACGACGACGTGCTGTGGCCCCAACTGGCGCCCGGCAGCGTGCAGTACGGGTCCGCCTACGCGGCGGACGCGGCGGCCGATCTGCTGGTCGACACGGGCCTGTGGCAGCGCATGGTCAACCAGCAGTGGCGGCTGCTCTCCACGCTCGACCGCTGGATCGAGCGCCTGGAGAGCGCCCACGAGGACCGCGCCGCCGCCGGCATCCGCGCGGGCGAGGCCGTCCGCGAGCAGGCCGACCGCACCCTGCTGGCGTCCATGGGCACCAAGCGCGGGCGCCGGAACTCCTCCGACGCGGGCGCCGACGCCACGTACGCGGCCTGCAAGGTCGTCGCGGACGCGGCGGGCATCCGGCTCGTCGACCCCGACCACGTGGGCGCGGTCAGCGACCGCCTCGACCCGGTCGAGCAACTCGCCACGGCCTCCCGGCTCCGCACCCGCCCCGTACGGCTCGCCGGGGACTGGTGGCGCCGCGACGCGGGCCCGCTGGTCGGCTACCGGGCCTCGTCCGGGGCCCCGGTCGCGCTGCTGTACCGGCGCGGCGGATACGAGACGGTGAACCCGGCAGGCGACCGGCGCACCCGCGTCGACGAGGACAACGCGGAGGACTTCGAAGAGCGGGCGATCATGCTCTACCGCCCGCTCCCCGACGGCGATCTGACCCCGCTGCGGCTGATGCGCTTCAGCGTGCAGTCGATGACGAAGGACATCCGCAGGCTGCTCCTTGCGGGCCTGGTCACGGTGGGCCTCGGCGCGCTCGTGCCCATCGCGACCGGCCAGGTCCTCGGCACGTACGTCCCCAACGCACAGACCAGCCTCATCACGCAGGTCTCCCTCGCGGTCGTGGTCACCAGTGTGGTGACGGCGGCGTTCATGCTGCTGCAGAACCTCACGGTGCTGCGCATCGAGGGCAGAGTGGAGAGCGTCCTCCAACCGGCGGTCTGGGACCGGTTGTTGAGGCTCCCGACGCGCTTCTTCGCGTCCCGCTCGACGGGTGAGCTGGCGAGCGCGGCGATGGGCATCAGCTCGATCAGACGGCTGCTGTCCGGCGTGGGCCCGATCGTCGTCCAGTCGACGACGGTCGGCGCGATGAACCTCGTCATGCTCCTCCTTTACAGCGTCCCGCTGGCGATGGCGGCGCTCGGCATGCTGGTCCTGGTCGCGGCCGTCTTCCTCACGCTCGGCCTGCTCGAACTGCGCTGGCAGCGCCGCCTGGTGAAGCTCGGCAACAAGCTCAACAACCAGGCGTTCCAGACGCTGCGCGGGCTGCCGAAGCTGCGGGTCGCGGGCGCGGAGAGCTTCGCGTACGCGGCGTGGGCGAAGGAGTTCGCGCGCACCCGGGAGTTGCAGCGCAGGGCAGGACGCATCAAGAACGCGACGACGGTCCTCAACTCGGTCTATCTCCCGCTGTGCTCGCTCGTGATGTTCATGCTGCTCGCGGGGCCGGCCCGCGGCTCCATGTCGGCGGCGTCCTTCCTCACCTTCAACACGTCGGTGACGATGCTCCTGACGTCGGTGACCCAGCTGACCGGCGCGCTGATCTCGGCGGCCGCGGTCCTGCCCATGTTCGAGCAGATCAAGCCGGTGCTCGACGAGAAGCCCGAGGTCCGCGAGGCGGCCACGCAGCCGGGCGAGCTGACCGGCGCCCTGGAGGCGCGGGGCGTCTCCTTCCGCTACACCGACGACGGGCCGCTGGTCCTCGACGACGTGAACGTGTCCATCCAGCCCGGCGAGTTCGTGGCGGTGGTCGGCGAGAGCGGCTGCGGCAAGTCCACGCTGCTGCGCCTGCTGATCGGCTTCGACGCCCCGGCGTACGGCAGCGTCCTGTACGACGGTCAGGACCTCTCGGCGCTCGACCAGGCGGCGGTGCGGCGCCAGTGCGGCGTCGTCCTTCAGAACGCCCAGCCGCTGAGCGGGTCGATCCTCGACTGCATCTGCGGCGCCGAGTCCTTCACGCAGGAGGAGGCGATGGCGGCGGCCGAGATGGCGGGCCTCGCGGAGGACATCAAGCGGATGCCGATGGGGCTGCACACGATGATCTCGGGCGGCGGCGCGGTCTCCGGCGGGCAGCGTCAGCGGCTGATGATCGCGCAGGCGCTGATCCGGCGACCGCGGATCCTCTTCTTCGACGAGGCGACGAGTGCGCTCGACAATGAGACGCAGCGGATCGTGATCGACAGCACGAAGGCCCTCCGGGCGTCGCGGGTGGTCATCGCGCACCGGTTGTCGACGGTCATGGATGCGGACCGGGTTGTTGTGATGTCGGCGGGGCGGGTGGTCCAACAGGGGTCGCCCGAGGAGCTGTTGGCGGATACGGGTGGGCGGTTGCACGAGTTGGTGCGGCGGCAGATGGCGTGACGCCGGGGGCGCCGCCCCTACAGCCAGCCCCGTTCGTCCGCCACCCGCACCGCCTCCATCCGGTTGCGCGTGCCGGTCTTGGCGATGACGGACGACAGGTAGTTGCGCACGGTCCCCTCCGAGAGGAACAGGGCCGCCGCGATGTCCGCCACCGTGCCGCCCGCCCGCGCCGCGTGCAGCACGTCCCGTTCCCGCCGGGTCAGCGGGGACTCGCCGGCCGCCAGCGTGGCCGCGGCGAGGTCCGGGTCGACGACCCGCTGGCCGCGGGCCACCCGGCGGACGGCATCGGCGAGGACCTCGGGCGGCGCGTCCTTCACCACGAACCCCAGCGCGCCTGCCGCCATGGCCCGCCGCAGATACCCCGCCCGCCCGAACGTGGTGAGCACGACGACGCGGCACTCCGGCACCTGTTCGGCCAGGTCCGCCGCCGCCTCGAGCCCGTCGCGCCCCGGCATCTCGATGTCGAGGAGCGCGACGTCGGGACGGTGCGCCCGCGCGGCGGCGACGACCTTGTCGCCGCGGTCGACGGCGGCGACGACCTCGAAGTCGTCCTCGAGATCCAGCAGCGCGGAAAGGGCGCTGCGGATGAGGTCCTGGTCGTCGGCGAGCAGCAGCCGGATCATGCGGACTCGTTTCCTTCGTGCGCGGGGGCGGGGTCGCGCGGGGATCCTTCGTACGCGGAAGCGCGGTCGTGCGGGCTGCCTTCGTACGCGGGGGCGAGGGCGGGGTCGCGCGGCGACGTGGGCACGGACACCCGCAACACCCAGCCGCCCTCCGGTCCCGGCCCCGCCCGTACCGCTCCGCCGGCGGCCGCCGCCCGCTCCCGCAGCCCGGTCAGCCCGTTGCCCGCGGCGGCCGTGCCGCCCACGCCGTCGTCGCGGATCTCCACGGACGCCGGGGTCAGCTCGACGGTGCAGCGGGTCGCCCGCGCGTGCCGGACGACGTTGGTCAGGCCCTCCCGTACGGCCCACCCGAACAGTTCCCTGCGGTCCCCGGCAGGCGCGTCGGTCGCCGAGGGCAGCTCCGCCTCGATCCCGGCGGCCCGCAACAGTTCGCGCCCGCGGGCCAGTTCACCGGCGAGAGTCACCTCCCGGTAGCCCGTGACCGCGGCCCGCACGTCTCTCAGGGCCTGCCGGGAGAGCTGCTCGACCTCGGTGATCTCGTCGATGGCGCGCGGCGACCCCTGCGCCGCGAGCCTGCGGGCGAGTCCGCTCTTCACGGTGATGACGGTGAGCGAGTGGCCGAGCAGGTCGTGCAGATCGCGGGCGATCCGGTCCCGTTCGGCCTGGGACGCGAGGTCGGCGACCTCGGCGCGGGCCGCGACGAGCGCCCGGTTCGACAGGGTGATCTCCCGGAACGCGTACACGGTGAGCGCGGTGAAGACGATGGCGATGGCCTCCAGCCAGCCGAGTCCGCTGTGCCAGGGCCGCACAGCCCACGGCACGACGAGCGCGGCGAGGGCCGCGGCCGCGATGACCACGAGTCCGTGCCGCGGCAGGAGCGCCGCGGTGAACGAAACGAGCACCGCGCACAGGAAGAAGGCGTACTCGTGGGCGAAGGGCAGCGTCGCGAGGAAGAGGGCGGTCATCACGCAGCCGAGCACCGCCGTGATCCGCCGCTCGGCGCCCCGGCCCAGCATCGCCATGGCGGCTGCGTAGCAGCAGCAGAACGCGACCAGGAGGGCGTAACCGGCGACGGCCGCCCCGCCCGTGGCGTACTGGGCGACGCCGACCGCCGTCACGATCGGATAGGCGAGCATTCCGGCGGCGAGTCCCGCCCGCCGCCAGCCCTGGGACCAGCGCTGCGGATCACGGTCCGCGGCCCCGGTCCCCTGCTCCTCCATGGCGGGCACGCTAACACCGCCGACGACCTGCGGCATCGTCACCGGGAGGGGAAGTGGGCGCGGACGCCCCGGCCGTTGGCGATGATCACGACACCGAGCAGCAGCAGCCCGCACACGCTCTGCTCGACACGCAGCCACACCGGGAAGAGACCGGGCAGCGCGACGATCACCACGACGGCCACGAGCATCACGGCCGTCACCAGCCGCAGCCGGAGGTAGGCGCGGCGCGAGCCGCGGGCCGCGTGGGCGGCGAAGGCGTAGGTGAACACGGCGCTGGCGACGACGAGGACCGTGCGGGTCCACACCGCGTCGTCGACGACCGAGGAGTCGTCGCGCAGCAGGACCACGGCCACGAGGGTCGCGACGCTGAGCGCGAGATACGCGGCGACGAGCCGCTTGACGGGGCGAAGGGCCTGATGGGTGGGTACCGGAGTGTCCATGGGTTCATGGTCGGCGCGGAGCCGGTCGCGGCGGCAGTGAGCCCGTCCACGACCCGCCCATGACATTTGTCAGGGTTCCCGGGCGGCGCCGGTGGCTTCTTCCCGGCCGTCCAGGGCCTCCGCGCCGAACAGCACCCGCATCGCCACCTCACGGTAGTGGCGTACGTGGTGGAGGGCGCGGTCGGCCGCGAGGTCCACGTCTCCCGTCCTGATCGCCTCGTACAGGGCCTGATGTTCCTCCCACACCGCGTGCGGGTCGTCGACCTGTTGGAACAGCCAGCGCATCCGGCCTTCCAGAGGTTGCAGGGTGCTGGCGAGCAGCGTGTTGCCCGCAATCTCCACGATGTGGTGGTGGAAGTCCGTGTTCGCGCGGGAGATGCGGGCGGGCTTCCCGGTGCGGGTGGCCCGCTCCGCGCTGGTCAACAGCCGTCCCAGCGCGGCGATCTGCGGCTTCTGGGCCCGCTCCGTGGCGCGCCGCACGGCGAGCACCTCCAGGGCCTCGCGCAGGTCGAAGAGGTCGAGCACGTCCTGGAACGCGAGCTGCTTGACGACGATCTTGCGGGCGGAGACCGCCTCCAGGAAGCCCTCGCTGAGCAGCACCCTGATCGCCTCGCGCACCGGGATCCGGGACACCCCGAACTCCTCGGCGACGTCCCGCTCCAACAGCCGGTCCCCCGGCCGCAGTTGGCCGGAGATGATCCGGTCCCTGATGCCCTCGCAGACCTGATCGCGCAGCCAGCCCGGCTCGCCGGACCCCGCCTGTGCCATGCGCCCTCCCCCCGTTTCCTCCCCGTGAATTGATGCTCACGGTATACCAACGCCTTGACGGACGACGGTCCGATCCGCTTTCTTTGGTATGCCATAGCTCGTGCACTGCACGTCACAAGCGTGCCCACCTGTCCGGACCGTGGACCTTCGGGGTCCCGTCAACAGAGGGTTTGCCATGCAGTCAGCCAATCCGCCGCAGGTCGCCGACGCGGCCGCACCGGACACGAGAACCACCAAGTCCCCGCCCAGCCGCACGCGTTGGAAGGTGTTTCTGCTCCTCCTCGGCATCGTCACGCTGAACTACATCGACCGCGGCTCCGTGTCCGTGGCGCTGCCGCTGATCACCAAGGATCTGCATCTGTCGAAGGAGGTCACCGGCTTCGTCCTGAGCGCGTTCTTCTGGACGTACGCGCTGATGCAGATCCCCGGCGGACGGCTGATCGACCGGTTCGGGCCGCGCCGGATGGCCGGCGGCGCCACCATCGGCTGGGGTGTCGCGACCGGCGCCACGGCGGCCGCCACCGGCGTCGGCTCGCTGCTCGCGGCCCGGCTCGCGCTCGGCGCGGTCGAGGCCCCGGTGATGCCGGCCGGCGGCAAGCTGAGCGCGCACTGGCTGCCCGCGAAGGAACGCGGGCGCGGCGCGGTCCTCATGGACGGCGGCGCCCCGCTCGGCTCCGCGCTCGGCGGCATCGCCATCTCCGGGCTCATCGCCTGGACGGGCAGCTGGCGGATCAGCTTCGTCGTCGCGGGCGCGGTGACCGTGGCGGTCGGCTTCCTCGCCCTGCGCTACCTGCGCGACACCCCGCGCGAGCACGCGGGCGTGAACGAGGCAGAGGCGACGTACATCGAGCGGGCGCACGCCGCCGAGGACGCCGCCGCGCCCGGCGAGGACCGGCCGGCGAAGCTGCGCGACTACGTCAAGTACCGCTCGTTCTGGGGCATGTGCCTGGGCTGGATGGGCTTCAACGGCGTCTTCTACGGGCTGCTCACCTGGGGCCCGCTGTACCTGTCGGAGACCAAGGGCTTCGACATCAAGTCCATCGGCTGGTCCACGCTCGTCATCTTCGGCGCCGGGTTCGTCGGCGAGCTGATCGGCGGCTGGCTCGCCGACCACTGGCGCTCGCGCGGCACCGCGGCCAACACCGTGCTGCGCACGCTGATGGGGATCGCGGGCGCGGCCGTGACGGCGGGCCTGCTCGGCGTCGTACTCGTTCCGGACGCGATGACGGCGGTCGCGCTGCTCTCCGTCGTGCTGTTCTTCCTGCGCTGGGCGGGCCTGTACTGGGCGCTTCCCTCCACGCTCGGCGGTCGCGCCAACGCGGGCGTGGTCGGCGCCGCCATGAACCTGTCCGGCAACATCGCGGGGATCGTCACGCCCATCGCCGTCGGCTTCATCGTCGGCGGCACCGGCTCCTACACGTGGGCGCTGCTGTACTTCGTCGGCGCGGCGCTGCTGTTCACCGCCGCGTCCCTGGTCATCGACTACTCGAGGAGGCTCGTCGTCCGATGAATCATCCGGTGAATCATTCGTTGAGCGAGAACCGTCGCCCGTTGCGCGTAGGCATGCTCACGCCGTCCTCCAACACCTGCCTCGAACCCGTGACGTACGGGCTGTTGCAGGGCGCGCCGGGGATCGCCACCGCGCACTTCGCGCGGGTGCCGGTCACCCGGATCGCCCTCGACACGGGCAGCGACGCCCAGTTCGCCCCCGAGCCGATGCTCGCGGCGGCCCGGCAGCTGGCCGACGCCAAGGTCGATGTCCTGGTGTGGAACGGGACGTCGGGGTCCTGGCTCGGTATCGAGCGGGACCGCGCCCTCGCCGCCGCGCTCACCGCGGAGACCGGCATCCCGGCGACGACCTCGACGCTCGCGCTGCTCGACGCCTGCGCCGCCTACGGGGTGAGCAGGCTCGGCCTCGCCCTGCCCTACACCCGCGACGTGGCCGACGCGATCGTGTCGACGTACGCGAAGGAGGGCCTGGAGTGCGTGCTCGCGGAGCCCTTCGGCGAGCACGACAACGAGGCCTTCGCCCGGATCCCGCCCGCCGACGTGGCCCGCCAGATCGAGGCGGCGGCCACCGACGGAGCGCAGGCCGTCGCCGTCGTCTGCACGAACGTGTACGGCGCCTTCGAGGCGGACCGGCTCGAACGGGCCCTGGATCTCCCGGTGTTCGACTCGGTGAGTGCGACGCTGTGGCGGGCGCTCGACCTTGCCGGGGCGCGTCCGTCGTGGTCCGGGCACGGGCAGTTGCTGCGCGACGGCAGTCTGCGCGCACAGGTTCAGAGCACTTTGGAGTCGCTGCTGGCGGCGACCGGCGCCGACCGCACGACGTTCCGCGTCGACCTGCCCGAACACGGGCTGCACGTCGACCTCACCGCGGGCGAGGCGCTTGGCCCCGGCGTGCGCTCCATCCGCCGCGACGCCTCGCTCGACCAGCGCCGCCTGAACACGGTCGAGTGGCTGGAGGCCGAGCGCCGGGCGCTGGTGCAGCCGCACTTCCGCGAGGCCCCGCACCCGCCCGAGGCACTGATCGACGTATACGGCGTACGCGCGCAGATGCTCTCGCCCGTACAGACCGACACCGAACAGACCGACATCGCGCGGACCGACATCGCACAGACCGGCACCGCACAGTCCCGCACCCCGCTCACCGGCTGGATCTCCGTCCACAGCACCCGCGAGCGCGACTGGACGGACACCGACCGACAGGCCCTCGCCGCGGCCACCACCGAACTCACCGCCCAACTCCAGTAACTTGAGGAGCAGTTCACCCATGCCCAAGGACATCCAGATAGCCCTCGGGGTCGACGTCGACGCGGTCGCCGGCTGGCTCGGCTCCTACGGAGGCCAGGACTCCCCCAACGACATCCAGCGCGGTGTCTTCGCCGGCGAGATCGGCACCCCGCGCCTGCTCAAGCTCTTCGAGCGCTACGGCATCCGTACGTCGTGGTTCATCCCCGGCCACTCCATCGAGACGTTCCCCGAACAGACCCGGATGGTCGTGGACGCGGGCCACGAGGTCGGCGCGCACGGCTACTCGCACGAGAACCCGATCGAGATGTCGCCGCAGCAGGAGGAGGACGTCCTCGCCAAGTCGGTCGAGCTGATCGAGCAGTTCACGGGGCGCGGCCCCAAGGGCTATGTCGCACCCTGGTGGGAGATGTCGGAGTCGACGGCGGCCCTGCTCCACAAGTACGGCTTCTCCTACGACCATTCGCAGAACTACCGGGACTTCACCCCGTTCTACGCCCGCGTCGGCGACTCCTGGACGAAGATCGACTACACGGGCGACGCCAAGGACTGGATGAAGCCGCTCGTGCACGGCCACGAGGTGGACCTCGTCGAGTTCTGCGGCAACTGGTACGTCGACGACCTGCCGCCCATGATGTTCAACAAGCACGCCCACAACAGCCACGGCTACGTCTCGCCGCGCGCCCTGGAGCAGGACTGGCGCGACCAATTCGACTGGGTGCACCGGGAGTTGGACTACGCCGTCCTGCCGATCACGCTCCACCCGGACGTCTCGGGCCGCCCCAACGTCCTGCTGATGCTGGAGCGCTTCATCGAGTACGTCTCCGGCCACGAGGGCGTGTCGTTCGTGACCCTGGAGGACGCGGCCGACACCTTCCGGCGCCGCTTCCCGTTCGGGGGCACGGAGCGCCCGGCCGACATGCGCTGATCCTTTACACGGTGGCAACGGGGGGTGCTCCAGCGGAAACGCGGTGCGCCCTCCCGTATAACAAGCGGCTTCTACCTTCACTCGCGTTTGCGGTATACCAACCGGTCCTCACCCTCACGGAGGGGCACATGACCAGCGCAGAAGAGTACGAACACGCACCAGTTCCGCCCACCGCCCGCAAGAGCCTCCCGTCGGTGGCCGCCGTCTGGTTCGGCTTCCCGATGAACCTCGGCAACGCCGTCTTCGGCGGCGTGATCGTCTACAACCTCGGCCTCGTCCACGGCCTGCTCGCGATCCTCGTCGGCAACCTCGTCCTGTTCGGCTACGTCGGCGCCCTCAGCCACTACGCGGGCCGCACCGGCAAGAACTTCGCCCTCCAGGCCGCCGACACCTTCGGGCGCCGCGGCAGACTCGCCGCGGCCGGGTTCCTCGCCACCGTCGTGATCGGCTGGTTCAGCTTCCAGGTCGGCCTCACCGGCACGACCCTTCAGGACACGCTCGGCTGGACCCCGCTGTGGGGCGCACTGCTCGGCTGCGCGATCTACACGCTGCTCACCGTCGCCGGGATCCGCGCCCTCGCGCTCGTCGGCGCCGTCGCGACGCCCCTGTTCGTCGTCCTCGGCGCGATCGCCGTCGGCTACGGCGCGGGCCACACCTCCGCCTCCGACGCCCTCACCTATCAGGGCGTGGGCGGCACCCTCGGGTTCGGCGGGGCCGTCGCCATCGTCATCGCCGGGTTCGCCGACTCCGGCACCATGACGGCCGACTTCACCCGCTGGTCCAGGAGCGGGCGCAGCGCGGTCGCCGCCACCGCCTTCGCCTTCCCCTTCGCCAACTTCGTCGCCTACGCGCTCGGGGGCGTCGTCGTCGCGATCGGCGGGTCCGCCGATCCCGCGGCCGACGGCGGCGGCTTCCTGCCCCTGCTCACCGGTCACGGCCCGCTGCTCACGGCGCTCGCGGTGCTGTTCGTCTTCGTCAACCTCGGCTCCGTCGCCTCGCACTGCCTCTACAACGGCGCCGTCGGCTGGGCCGCGCTCACCCCCGCCAAGATGCGCCCGCTCGCGCTCGGCCTCGGTCTCCTGGGCCTGCTGTTCGCACTGAGCGGGGCGTGGGGCCACTTCGTGGACTGGCTGAACCTCCTGGGCGTGTTCGTGCCGCCGATCGGCGCGGTGCTCATCACCGACCAGTACCTGCGCCGCAAGGGCCGGGCGGCCGTCGTCCGGGACTACCGGTGGGGCGCGCTCGGCGCGTGGGCGGCCGGGGCCCTGGCCGCGGGGCTCGCGCACTACCTCCTGCCCGGCTCCGTCGATCCACTGTTCGGCATAGTGGTCGCGGCGGTCGTCCACGTCCTGGTCGAGCGTCGTACGGCGCCGCGGCCCACCCCTGCCGAGCCCGCCGTCGACGTGGCCGGCACCACCACCGTCTGAACCGGAACAACGGAAAGGCCCCCACGTGAACCCCACCGACGCCGCCGAGATCTGCCGCCTGTCCGCCACCGAGACCGCTGCGCTGATCCGCTCGCGGGAGCTGTCCCCCGTCGAGGTCACGGACGCGGTGCTCGACCGGATCGACGCCGTGGACGGGGAGCTCGGCGCGTTCTGCACGCCCACGCCCGACCTGGCCCGGGCCGCCGCCCGGCGGGTCGCGGACGACATCGCCGCGGGCCGTGACACGGGCCCGCTGGCCGGTGTCCCGCTCGGCGTCAAGGACCTGATCTCCACCAAGGGCATCCGTACGACCTCGGGCTCGCACGCGTACGCGGACTTCGTGCCGGACGAGGACGACATCGTGGTGGAGCGGTCGGTGGCGGCGGGCGCCGTCGTCCTCGGCAAGACCAATGCCACCGAGTTCGGCTACAGCGCGACCGGGCACAACCCGCTGTTCCCGGTGACCCGCAATCCGTGGGACCTCGACCGCACGCCGGGCGGCTCCAGCGCGGGTTCGGCGGCGGCCGTCGCGGCGGGGCTCGGTCCGGTGGCGCTCGGCAGCGACGGCGGCGGCTCGGTCCGCGTACCGGCGGCGCTGTGCGGAATCTTCGGGTTCAAGGCGTCGATGGGGCGGGTGCCGGTGTATCCGGGGTGCCGCGACGAGCGCTACCCCGGGGTCTCCGGCTGGGAGTCGGTCGAGCACATCGGCCCGCTGACACGCACCGTCGCCGACGCCGCCCTGATGCTCTCGGTGCTCACCGGCCCCGACCCGCGCGACCGGCACTCGATCCCCTGCGCGGACGTGGACTGGACCCGGCGCCGCCCGACCGGCCCGCTGCGCATCGCCTACAGCCAGGACCTGGGCCGGGTCGCCGTCGACCCCGAGGTGCGCCGGGTGGCGGACGAGGCGGCGCGGGTCTTCGAGAAGGACCTGGGCGCCGAGGTCGACCGGATCGACCTCCAACTCCCCGACTACAGCACGGCGTTCGGGGCGATCGTCGCCGCCGAGACCGACCTGACGGGCATGCGGGCCATGGCCGACCGGCTCGGGCCCGCGATGTCCCCGCACCTCGCGGCGCTCGTACGCACACCGTGGACAGCCGAGCAGTTCACCGACGCCAACCTGGTGCGCAAGGCGGTCGTGAACCGGGTGGCCCGGCTGATGTCGACGTACGACCTGATCCTCACCCCGACCACCTCCGTCGCGGCGTTCCCCGTCGGGGTGCAGGGCCCGGAGCTGATCGACGGGCGGATGGTGCCGACGGACCACTGGACGTCGTTCACCCCGCTCGCCAACCTCACGGGCCAGCCGGCGGCCTCACTCCCGGCGGGCCGCACGCGGGGCGGGCTCCCGGTCGGCGTACAGCTGATCGGCCGACACCTCGCGGACGGCGCGCTCCTCGACGTGTGCGCGGCCTACGAGGAGGCGGCACCGTGGCGGGACGCGTGGCCGACGGCGGTGTGACGGCAGCTGTGTGACGGCACGACCGTGTGACGACGACGCCTACCGCACATCCCCGTACTCGCTCAACACCCCTTCAGGCGCAAGCGCGTTGACGTAATGCGCCGGCCCGTGATCGTCGAAGGAGTACTTGAACGGGAGCGTCCGCGTCAGCGCAAGGCGGGCCGCGAAGAAGGCGAGGGGGGCCACGACCGCCAGGCCCGCGAGGCTGTCCATCTGGGGGTAGGGCAGGGCGGGTTCGAGCCGTTCGACCCAGCCGTCCTCGCGGGCGCGGGCCGGGATCGCGGTCATGCGGCGCAGCCGCCGCAGGGGGTTCGCCCCGGTGAGGAGGTCGCCGGGGAGTGCGACCGCATCGGCCGCCGCGTCGGCCACCGCCGTGAACACCGCGTCCACGGCCCGGCGTGGCCTACGGAAGTGGAACTCGCGGCCGAACGGGGCGTACGGGCCGACGGGGCGCGGCGGCAGCGCGGGCACCACGTCGCGGTCGTAGATGTAGCGCAGGAGGCGGTCGCGCAGCAGGTGGGTGCCGTTGCTGTCGACCGTGTCCGCGCAGGCTTGCGCCAGGTCGGGGCCGCCGATCATGGGCTGGCCGAACGTGTAGACGGCGCGCAGGCAGCGGGCGATGTGGGCGTAGCGCGGTTCGTGGACGAGGGTGACCGCCATCAGGGCCGCCATGGCCGCGCCCAGGCTGTGACCGGTGATGTAGAGCGCTTCGAGGCCGGGGCCGCGGGTGCCCTTCTCGTCGGGGTCGATGGACTCGCCGCGCACGGCGCGCTCCAGGGCCTGGAGGATCAGATAGCGGGTGGAGCGCATGTTGCGGTAGAAGCCCGCGTGCACCGCGTACTCGGCGCCGTCCAGGTCGACGGCGAGGGTCTCCGGGCGGACGTCGGCGTCCGTGAGGATGCTGATGATGTCCTCGGGCTGGGTGCCCCGGTAGCAGAGGATCGCGATCCGGCGGTCCTCGTCCTGGATCAGATAGGCCGCGGAGGCGATGTAGAGCGCGTCGACGCGCTGTTCGAAGACGCGGCACCGGTTGCGTTCCAGGCCGAGCCGTGTCGCCATCATCGCGACGGTCTCCGCGTCACCGCTCTGCGCGTGACCGGCGTACGCGTACGCGGCCAGGGTCGCCATCGTGTGCGGAAGCACACCCGCCGGATCCGGATGTTCCTTGTCCTCCCGAAGCAGGCTCGGCAGTTCGGGGTGGACGGGGAAGGTGGTCCTGCCCGGCTCGACGAACGTGGCCTCCTTGAGGGGGCGCAGGTCGGCGAAGGCGGGTCCGTGCACGATCGTCTGGCGCATGGCACCTCCCGAAGCGGGGCTGTGCAGCACACCATCGGCGCACGGCAGCGTCAAGGCGTCGTCGATCGGCCATGCGCGGGGCCCGCGGGTGGGGCGGGAGAGGGGCGGGCGACGCGCGGTGCGGGCCCATCCGGCATGGGCTGGGCCCTGACCCGCGCAAACCCCCTTGGGCGCCGTCGAGTTCGCGCGCGCGTACATGGCGGGAACGGTCGCTGCGGCAGGTCCGACGGCGCCGATACGGTCGCTGCCCTCCCCTCTGTGCCCCGCTACGCCCCCGCTCCAGGAACCTTCTCCACGTACCTTCGACAGGGACGGCAACCGATGGCCGAGAACGAACGTCAGGCCTCTTACAAGCCTGCGCAGTACGAGCGGTACGAGGGCGGCAGTCCCGAGGCCGAGCGCCTCGTGTTCGAACGCCTCGCGCGCGAGATCATGAAGGTTCAGGTCGCGAACCGGCGGGCCAGTGGCGCCCCCGGCTACGAGCGTGCCTTCCACGCGAAGGCCGCGCTCGGCGTGGAGAACGCCCGCCTGCGGTTCAACGACGACCTTCCGGCCGCGCTGCGCGGCGGCTTCGCCCAGCCCGGCGCCGAGTATCCGGCGACCGTACGGCTCTCCAGCGCGAGCGGCATGCGCGGCCCCGACGGGGCGCCCGACCTGCACGGGATCGCCGTGCGCGTGAACGTGTCGGCCGAACAGAGCCACGATCTGCTCGCGACCGGTTTCCCGGTGTCGCACGCCCGCGACGCCCGCGAGTTCGTGGCCTTCGCCAAGGCGATGGCCGGGGCCCGCAATCCGCTGCAGAAGGCGTTCGGGCTCTTCGTGAAGCTGCCGATCGCCGTCGGCCTCGGCACCGCGAACCGGATGCGCCGCAACGTCCAGGCCGCCACCCGACACACCGTCAACAGTCTCGCCCGCGAGACGTATTGGAGCCGCGGCGCGATGCTGTGGAGCGAGGCGGGACCGGTCCGCTTCCTGCTGCGGCCCGCCGTGGGCGGCGGCCCCGAGCCGCGCCCCGACCGCCGCGACCCGAACTTCCTGCACCGGGAGCTCGCGCGCCGGCTCGGCCGCGGCGACGTCGCCTTCGACCTGTGCGTGCAGCGCTACGTCGACGAGCGGCGCACCCCCGTCGAGGACGGCTCCGTGGAGTGGAAGGAAGCGATCACCCCGCCGATCCCCGTGGCCCGGCTGACCATACCGAGCCAGGACATCACGACGGCCGAGGCCCACTCGGCGGCCCGGCGGATCGAGGAACTCTCCTTCAACCCCTGGTACACCACGGAAGGATTCCGCCCGCTCGGCAATCTCAACCGGGCCCGCAAGGCCGCGTACCGGGCGAGCAGCGCGCAGCGGCACGGCACCCGCTTCACCCCGCACGAGCCGCTCAGGAACCGGATCCTCGGCGCCCCCATCGGCTTCGTCTTCCGCATCCTGAACCGGTATGTGCCGTGGCACCGGCTGCCGGTGGACCTGAGCCTGCTCAACCTGGTGTTCCTACGGAAGGTGCTGCGCAAGCTGAACCTGATCGACACCGATGTGCAGGAGGCGCCGCCGAAGGCCGAGCCGGTACCGGTCCCTGTCGACGAGCGGCTGCGTACGGAGCGGTCCTACGACGGCACGTACAACGATCTGTCGGAGCCGAAGATGGGCGCGGTGGGCGCCGCGTTCGGCCGCAACCTCAAGCCGGTGCACCGGCCCGACCTCTTCGACACCCCGAACCCGGTGACGGTCAGCCGCAGCCTGCTGGCGCGTGACAGCTTCGTCCCCGCGACCTCGCTGAACATCCTGGCGGCGGCCTGGATCCAGTTCCAGGTGCACGACTGGGTGAACCACCGCCGCTACAAGGAGGGCGGCAAGACGGTCGAGGTGCCGCTGCCGCCGGGCGGCGGGACATGGGTCAACACGCCCGACGGGCCCGAGGAAAGCATGATGCGGTTCGCCGAGAACGAGGGCATCGAGCTGCCCGGCGACAAGCCGCCGATCCTCTTCGGGAACACCGCCTCGCACTGGTGGGACGGCTCCGAGGTGTACGGCGGCGACGAGCGGACCGCGAAGCAGCTGCGCGAACCCGAGGGCGGGGCACGCCTGTTGCTGGACGGCGGGCACATCCCGACGAACCGGGCCGGCATCCCGATCACCGGGTTCAAGGACAACTGGTGGATGGGGCTCAGCTCGATGCACACCCTGTTCGCGCGCGAGCACAACGCGGTGTGCGACGCGCTGCGCTCCGAGTACCCGTCGATGAGCGAGGACCGGATCTACCACACGGCGCGGCTCGTGGTCTCCGCGCTGATCGCGAAGATCCATACGGTGGAGTGGACACCGGCGATCCTCGCGACGAAGGCCATCGACATCGGCCTGCGCACCAACTGGGAGGGTCCGCCGAAGAGTTGGCTGAACCAGCTGGGCCTGTGGCTGCTCGAATCGCACTCCCTGACCGGCATCCCGAAGACGATGCCGGACCACCACGGCGCCCCGTACTCGCTGACCGAGGACTTCGTCACGGTCTACCGCATGCACCCGCTGATCCCCGACGACTACGAGCTGCGCGAGCACCGCTTCGGGCAGCGCCTCGAAACGCTCGGCTTCAACGACATCCAGGGCGCGGCCGCCGAGAGCCAGATCCGCAAGACGGGCCTGGCGGACACCCTCTACTCGTTCGGCATCGCACACCCCGGCGCGATCACGCTCCACAACTACCCGAAGTCGCTGACGCAGTTCCATCGCGAGGGCGAGATCATCGACCTGTCGGTGGTCGACCTGGTGCGCACCCGCAGGCGCGGCGTGCCCCGCTACAACGACTTCCGCGCGGGCCTGCACAAGGAGCGCATCCGCCGCTTCGAGGACCTCACGCGGGAGCCGGAGACCCTCGCACGCCTCAAGGAGGTGTACCGGGACGTCGACGAGATCGACACGGTCGTCGGCCTGTTCGCGGAGAACCCGCCCACCGGCTTCGGCTTCTCCGACACCGCGTTCCGCATCTTCATCCTGATGGCGACGCGGCGGCTGCAGAGCGACCGCTTCCTCACCGTCGACTACCGCCCGGAGATCTACACGCCGCTCGGCATGGACTGGGTGGAGAAGGGCGGCATGAAGTCCGTGATCCTGCGGCACTGCCCGGACCTCGCGAGCCTGCTGCCGCGCGACGCGAGCGCGTTCGCGCCGTGGCGTCCGGTGTCGCCGGCCGAGAACGGTGGCGGGCATGGCTGAGGCGTCCTCGGGTCACCAGGGTCTCGACGACCTGCTCGCGCGCCCGCTCCTGAAGACGATCTGGCGCCGCCGCACCCACCGGGTCTCCCGCGGCGCGTCGGTGCCGGCCGGATCCATGAGCTACAGCTCGAAGCACGAGCCGCAGCCGCTGAGCGAGCTGGAGGAGGCGCTGCTGATCGCCGTCACCGGCTCGACGGGCCTGACGATGCCGGACCGCCCCTTCGAGGACCCGCGCGACGGCAAGCCCATCATGTCCAAGCCGAACCTGACCATGACGGGCCGCACGGCAGGCAGCCCCGACAACGCGCAGGGCACGTACTTCTTCCTGATCAACGACAGCGGTACGTACTTCCTGCGCAAGCTGCCGGCGGCGCCGCACGAGCCGTTCACCGCAAAGGCCCTGGTGGAGCGGGCCGCGCAGTCGAAGGTGAAGGTCCTCGACCACCGCCTGGACGTCGCCGAGGGCCTGCGCGACTTTCCGGCCTATCTGGACTCCAACCGCTTCCTGTCCAACCTGCCGGGGACGACCGTCCTGTTCCCGGTCGTCGACCTCTCGCACCAGTACATCAACGCCCTGATGTACCTGCTCACGCAGCCGGACGGAGCGCGCCCGACGCTCGTCGACGACCGCAATCTGTACCGGGCGGCGGGCGTCAAGAAGTGGGTCGACAACGGGTTCCTCAACAAGGACCTGAAGCTGCCGCTCGGCGCGCTCGGCCCGATGCGCACCCAGATCGAGGCGGACCTGCTCCTCCAGACGGTGATGCTGACGGCGGAGGCGATGGGCCTCGGCGCCTGGATCCACGCCTCCATCAACCCGGCGATCGCCATGGGAGACCCCAAGTTCACGAAGACGTACGGGAGGATGCTCGGCTTCACCTTCGTCACGCCGCGCTGGCGCCTCGCCGACCTGTGGCGCTGGCACGTCCCGCTGCCCAAGTACGCGAACCTGCGCTCGCACCCGGTGGGCCTGGCCGACCCGGCGACCGGCGAACCGCTGATCGCCGCCGCCTGCCCGCCCACGCACGCCTCGATGTCGGACGCGGTCGACGCGATCGTCGACGCCAAGTTCGGCACCGGTGGCACGTACGGCGACAAGGACGTCTTCTCCCGCATCTACAAGGAGGACTACGGCCAGCGCTATCTCGCCGAGGCCAGCGAGTACGACGAGCGCGTCATCGACTGCGCCCGCGACATCTGTACGTACATCCTGGCCACGCACCGCCGCTTCCCCGCGCACACGGACGCCATCCATGTACCGGGGGTCTGGCTGCAGGCGCACCACGTGGAGGGCGAGTACTACGAGCGCTTCTTCACGAACGGGCTCACCGACGCGCACCGCGCGCACGACACGCTCTGGGACGGGGAGCCGATGAGTTGAGCCGGTCCAGGCGGTCTTCCTCTGTACGCTCACGCGAACACGCCACGGCACCCGTACGCATTGGAGGATCGCCCGATGACCGAGAGCACCGGCCTGACCGAGGTCCTGGCCCCACACGTGTCGAAGGGTCCCGTGCCGGGGGCCGTCGGGCTCGTGGCCCGCGGCGACCGGGTCGAGGTGGCGGCCGTCGGCCACACCGACACCGAGGGCGGGACGCCGATGGCCCGCGACTCGATCTTCCGGATCGCGTCGATCACCAAGCCGATCGTGGCGGCGGCCCTCATGACGCTCGTCGAGGAGGGCCGCATCGCCCTGGACTCGCCGCTCTCGCACTGGCTTCCCGAGCTCGCCGCGCCGAACGTGGTGCGCGATCCGGCCGGCCCGATCGAGGACGTGGTCCCGGCGGCCCGCCCGATCACCGTGGAGGACCTACTCACCTTCCGGGCGGGCTGGGGCTTCCCCTCCGACTTCTCCCTCCCGGCCGTGCAGCCGCTGTTCGCGCTGATGGACCCGCACCACCCGCAGCGGGTCCCCGAGCCGGACACCTGGCTGGCCTCGCTCGCCGGAGTGCCGCTGCTGCACCAGCCCGGCGACGTCTGGCTCTACAACGTCGGCTCGGACATCCAGGGCGTACTGATCTCCCGCATGACGGGCAGCTCGCTCCCTGACTTCCTCGCCGAGCGGATCTTCGAGCCGCTCGGCATGGTCGACACCGGCTTCGAGGTACCCGCCGCCAAGCGCGACCGCTTCACCAGCGCCTACGTACCCACGGCCGACGGCGGCGCCGAGCTCGTCGACGCCCCGGACGGCCAGTGGAGCAGTCTGCCCGCGTTCCCCTCCGGCGCGGGCGGGCTCGTCTCCACGGCCGACGACTGGCTGGCGTTCGCCCGGATGCTGCTCGCCGACGGCAGCTCCGTGCTCTCCGCGGACTCGGTGCGGCTGATGACCACAGACCATCTGACCGCCGAACAGCGCGCCGCGAGCGGCCTGTTCACGGAGGGCGAGGGCTGGGGCTTCGGCGGCTCCGTCGACGTCACCCGCACCCACCCCTACAACGTGCCGGGCCGCTACGGCTGGGTGGGCGGCACCGGCACCGCCGCCCACCTCACACCGACGACCGGGACGGTGTCGGTGCTGATGACCCAGCTCGCGATGAGCGGGCCGACGCCGCCGCAGATCATGCGGGACTTCTGGACGTACGCGGCGTCCTGAGCGCCTTCCGGATCACTGCTCGCCGGACAGGATCGGCAGCAGCAGCGATGCCGACCAGCTGAAGTTCGGCGAGTTGAGCGGGGCGCCGGTCAGCGGGTCGTAGTTCTCCTGGATCGGGCGGTCCCCGGTGAGCCCCTTGCTGTTGGCGAGGAGCTTGCCGGTGAGGTCGTCGGCGTCCTTGGTGTAGCCGTACCGGCGCAGTCCGCTCAGCGCGATGTACGCGTGGTCGAACCAGACGGGTCCGCGCCAGTAGGCCGTCGAGTCGAAGTACGGGGACGCCTTCGACACCGTCGGGAACGGCACGTGGGTGGCGAACTCGCCTGGGTCCGTGAGGCGTTGGCGCACGCGCGCGGCCTGTTCCTTGGTGGCAGCGCCGGTCCACAGCGGGACGGCGCCCTCGATGCCGCGACCGCGGTCGGTGAGCGGCGCGCCGCCCTTCAGAGCGATGTCGTGGAACCAGCCGTCGGCCGGGTCGTAGAACTTGGCCCGCACGGCGGCGTTCGTGGCGTCCGCCTTCTTCCGCCACTTCGCGGCCTCGCCGGGGCGGCCGATCGCGTCTGCGATGCGTGCCAAGTAGGCCTGGTCCTGGGCGAGATAGGCGTTGAGGTCGACGGACTCCTGGTCGAGCGAGTAGCCGAGCAGGGTGCCGTCGGCTGCGTGGTTGGCGACGACGGAGGTGCCGAGCTTCGCGTCGAAGCGCGGCGCGTTGTCCAGGCCGCTCTCCCAGGCCGCGGCGAGGCGGCGCTCCTCGGTCGAGTCATTGGCGGGGTCGACGGTGGCGCCGTACTCGGCGAGGCCGTCGTGGTCGTGGTCCCGGTTGCGGTACCACCAGGCCTGGTAGGCGGCGAGCTTCGGATACAGCTCCCGCAGGAAGGACCGGTCTCCGCTCTTCCGGTACACCTCCCACACGGACCAACTGGCCATCGGGGGCTTGGAGTTGCGCTCGTTCCAGTTCCCGCCACCGCGCGCGGGGTCGTTGTAGAAGACGGCGTCGGGGACCATCCCTGTGTCCTGCGGCCGGGTCTTCGACCCTTCGGTGATCTGCCAGTCGAACATGGACCGGATCTGCGACTCGGCGAGCTCCGGGGCGAAGCGGGCGGTTCCCACGGCCTGCTTCCAGCTGTCCCAGGCCCACAGACCGCCGGTGAACCACTTGTACGAGATGGAGGGCGTCACGCCGTCGTGCTTGATCTGCCCTGCCGCGGAACGCCAGTTGGTGACGAGGGTCTCCAGGGACTTCACGGCGGTACGGCGCCGCTCGGCGGGCACCCCGCGCGTGACCCCGGCGACGTAGCCGCGCCAGCGGGCATCACCGGCGGTGGCGTACGCCTGCGGGGCGGCCAGCACGGCGCGCGCCCGCCGCGCCTCGCGGGTGCGCTCGGCATCGGTGAACGTGTACGACTCCGTCCAGTCGAAGCGGTGCGCGGCGCCGGGGGCGAGGGCGACCGGGGAGGCGGCCTCGGTCCGGTACTTGTCACCGTCGACGGTCGTCCGCACAGGGTCCTTGTGCGTGACCTCGAAGCGCTCGGTGCCGTCGGTGAGGTAGTCCCACTTCTCCCGCACCTTGGCGAAGTCGACGCCGACGCCGTGCCCGGTGGACTTCAGGGCGGGCGCGTCGTGCATGGGCGCCTTCTTCGGCCGCAGCAGACTGCCGCTCCAGTCGGCGCCGAGCGTGCGGGCCTTTGAGCCTCTGTTGCGCACCTCCGCACGCACCAGGGCCGTCCGGTTGGTGGCGAACCGCAGCTCGAGGGTGAGGGTGAGCCCGCGCCCGAGGTCGTACGACTGGAGCAGACGCCCCGGCTTCGAGGTGAAGCGAGGCGTGCCACCGCCGGCGAGATCGAGCGTGCGACCGCCCTCGCTGAGCCGCATCCGGCTGAACGACTTGCTCAGCCACCACGGATACTCCTGCGCGATGTAGAGCGGCCCGCTGAACCCGCCGTACGCGGCACGGTCCCCGGCCTTCGGCAGAGCGTAGGAGTGCCAGGCCCCTCGGTCCGAGAAGGTGCTGATGGCGTTGTTGTCCTCGGCATCCCCCGGCAGCGCTGCCTTCGGGGTGCCGTGCAGGTCGAGAACGTCGGCGTAGTCGGGCGAGGGTCGCGGCGCGGCTGCCGCGGGCGGGGCGGCAAGACCGGCTCCACCGATGAGCAGGAGGGCGGCGAGGGCGGCGCGGGCGGGGCGGCGTGCGGGCTGATGGGCGGTCACGAGGCGGCACTTCCTGTTGACATGAACCTGTGTGAGCGGGATCTTCAACCCTGACTCTGTGCGTAATCGTGCACGCGCGCAAGGAGTTTCAAGCACAAGTAAACAGCAGCTGGTCGTTCTGAGCGGAGACGCACCTCATGCGAAGACTGCACCGAGAACAGCCGTATCCCAGAGCCCACCGAAGAGCCCGCGCCCTGGCCGCATGGACCACCGCGGCGCTCGCGGCGGCGCTTCTCGCCGCCCCCGCGCACGAAGCGGGCGCGGCCACGCCGAGCAGTGGTGTGCTCGATGCCGAGCACAAGAGCGTCACCTGGCAGAGCCCCACCTACGCGTCCGGAACGGTCGACGACCCCAAGAAGTGTCCGTCGGCGGCCGAGGATCCGGACGGGAAGACCTGCGACCGCTTCGACCTCAAGGTGGCGGTCCCCGACGGGTATTGGGACGACAACCCCGAGGGCGGCGTGCCGGTCTCGGTCGAGTGGGCGAAGCAGCCCAAGGACGACTTCGACATGTACGTCTACGACGACGCCGGCAAGCAGGTGGCGTCGAGCGCGGGCACCGCCGACCCCGAGGCGACGGTCATCCCGAAGGCGGACGGCACGTACCACGTGGTGGTCGTCCCGTACGACGTGCACGACAACTCCTTCGTCGGCAAGGCCTACTTGCCCGAGACGACGGACGCCGGGAACCTCACCTCCTTCAAGGGGGACGACGGCAGCTACACGATCGCCGCCGGGGACCTGAAGGCGAAGGCCGACTTCCTGAAGGGTGGTCAACTGCGGTTGCAGGCCGACCCGTCGGGCGACTTCAGTGATCCGGCAGGCGACCAGATCGTGCACAAGCAGCCCGCCCCCGACACGCACACGACGTCCTTCGACGCGGGCGCCTACTACGGCATCCGCTCCGCCGACGCCGTTCTGCGCGTCTACAAGAAGCCGCTCCGCTTCGGGCTCTACAAGGCCGACAACAGGACGCGGATCTGGCAGGAGGACAGGCCGCTGCGCTGGTCCACCGGCGGGATGCGGCAGAGTCTGGAGCGTGCGAAGGACGAGCAGTTCTTCGGCGGCGGTGAGCAGAACGGCAGCTTCTCCCACCGCGACAAGACCGTCCACGTCGCCAACAACACCGACTGGGACGAGGGCGGCTATCCCAACTCCCAGCCGTTCTACCTCTCTTCGGCCGGTTACGGCGCCTACCGGAACACCTTCGCCCCTGGTGTCTACGACTTCGGCCCCTCGGTCCACACGGGCCAGCAGGAACGACGCCTGGACGCCTACTACTTCCTCGGTGACGCCAAGAAGGTCATCGGCAAGTACACGTCGTTGGTCGGCAAGCCGTTCATGCCGCCGGTCTACGGCCTCGAACCCGGCGACGCCGACTGCTATCTGCACAACGCCAACCAGGGCGAGCGCCACACCCTCGACTCCCTGAAGGTCGCCGACGGGTATGTGAACCACCAGATGCCACTCGGCTGGATGCTGGTCAACGACGGGTACGGCTGCGGGTACGAGAACCTCGCCGAGACCGCCAAGGGCCTCCAGGACCACAATGCCGAGCTCGGGCTGTGGACGCAGGACGGCATCGACAAGCTCGCCGACCAGGTGAAGGCGGGCCAGCGCGTCGCCAAACTCGACGTCGCCTGGGTCGGCAACGGCTACGGGATGGCCCTCGACGCCTGCGACAAGGCGAAGGCCGGAATCGAGGACAACAGCGACGCCCGCGGGTTCGTCTGGATGCCGGTGTCGTGGGCGGGCGCCCAGCGATGCGGCGTCCTGTGGTCCGGCGACCAGAAGCTGTCGTGGGACTTCGTGCGCTGGCAGATCCCGACGTACGCGGGAGCGACGATGTCCGGCATCGCCTACAACACCGGCGACATCGGCTCCATTTACTCCCACGACGCCAAGATGTACGCGCGTGATCTACAGGCCAAGACGTTCCTGCCGGCCGTCATGACGATGGACGGCTGGGCCCGTGACATGACCACCGGCGAGAAGATCAACCAGCAGCCGTGGGTGGACGGCGAGCCGTACACCTCCATCAACCGCAAGTATCTGCAGCTGCGCGAGCGCCTGATGCCGTATCTCTACACGCTCGCCAAGCAGGCCTCGGACACGGGCGTCGGCGGCGTACGACCGCTGTGGCTGGAGTACCCGGGCGACGCCAACACCCTTGGCGGGCAAGCCAAGTACGAGTACCTGGCGGGCGACGACTTCCTCGTCGCTCCGGTCTACAAGGACTCCGACACCCGCGACGGCATCTATCTGCCGAAGGGCACGTGGACGGACTACTGGACGGGCAAGCAGTACAAGGGCCCGACCACCGTCGACGGCTACCACGCCCCGATCGACACGCTCCCGCTCTTCGTGAAGTCCGGGGCGATCGTGCCGATGTGGCCGAAGGGGACGACGTCGTGGAAGAACCGCGACAAGGGCCAACTGGGCTATGACGTCTACGCGTCGGAGCCTGGCCACAGCACGTACACCCTGTACGAGGACGACGGCGTGACCCGCAAGTTCAAGGAAGGCGCGTCGGCCACGCAGCGCGTGACCGTCGACACCGGCAAGCGGGGCGGCTCGGTCATCAACGTCGGTGCCAGTAAGGGCAGTTACGCGGGCAAGGTGAGCGAGCGCGCCTACACCTTCACGGTGCACGGTGGCGGGGCGCCCGACCGGGTGACCGTGAACGGACGCCCTCTGTCCGGGAGTTCATGGTCGTACGACGAGAAGACGCATGTGACGACGGTCCGCACGGCGCAGCTGCCGACGGGCAAGGCGTTTACGGTGCACGTAAGTACCTGACAGCAAGGGGGCCGGTCCACGCGTGGACCGGCCCCTCCCGCTCGGTTCGCCCCTCAGTCCACCCGCTCCGACTCGTGCCACCCCGAGTGCAGCGCCTGGTACTCCTCGGGCGTCGCCTTCGGTACGTACGTGCCGGGGCCGAACATCGCCTTGGCGAGCCGGGCCCGTATCCGCTGCCGGATGCTGAACTTCCGCTGCACCCCGTTCGCATCGACCCGTGGACCCAACTCGTAGGCCCTGGGCTGCTCGTGCTGGTTGAGGGTGTACAGCTCGGCGCGCGTGAGCGGCTCGTGGACCTCGATGAACTCGCCGTGCGGCAACCGCCTGATCTGCCCGGACTCGCGGCCGTGCAGCGCCTTGTCACGGTCGCGGTGCTGCAGGCCCAGACAGATCCGTTTGGTGACGACGAACGCGAGGACGGGTGCCACGAAGCAGCTGATGCGCACGAACCAGGTGATGGCGTTGATCGACAGGTGCAGTTGTGTCGCGACGATGTCGTTGCCACCGCCGATCAGCAGCACCGCGTACAGCGCCAGCCAGGCCACGCCGATGCCGGTCCTGACCGGCTTGTCGCGCGGGCGGTCCGCCACGTGGTGCTCGCGCTTGTCGCCCGTGATCCAGGATTCCAGGAACGGATACACCGCCATGAAGGACAGGATCAGCGGGAACAGCGTGAACGGGAGGAAGACGCCCAACTGCAGCGTGTGGCCCCAGGCGTTGATCTCCCACGCGGGCATCACGCGGATGAGCCCCTCGGAGAAGCCGAGGTACCAGTCGGGCTGCGCGCCCGTCGTGACGAGATCCGTTCTGTACGGCCCGAAGGCCCACACCGGGTTGATGGTCGCCACCGCGCCGAGGACCGCGAGCACCCCGAAGACGAGGAAGAAGAAGCCACCGGCCTTCGCCACGTAGATGGGGAAGAAGGGGGCTCCGATGACCTTCTTCTCGCTGCGGCCGGGGCCCGCGAACTGGGTGTGCTTGTGGTAGAAGACCAGGATCAGATGGAGCGCCACCAGGCCCAGCATGATGCCCGGCAGCAGCAGGATGTGGATCGGATAGAGCCGGGAGATGAAGTCGTCGCCGGGGAACTCGCCGCCGAACAGGAACATCGCCAGGTACGTGCCCACGATCGGCACCGAGAGCACGGCGCCCTGCGCGAACTTCAGGCCGGTGCCGGACAGCAGGTCGTCGGGGAGCGAGTAGCCGGTCAGGCCGGTGATGATGCCGAGGAACAACAGGGTCCAGCCGAACACCCAGTTGAGCTCGCGCGGCTTGCGGAACGCGCCGGTGAAGAAGACGCGCATCATGTGCACCGTCATGCCGGCGACGAAGACGAGCGCCGCCCAGTGGTGGATCTGACGGATCAGCAGCCCGCCGCGCACCTCGAAGCTGATGCGCACCGTCGACTCGTACGCCTGGGTCATCCGGATGCCCTTGAGCGGGACGTACGCGCCGTCGTAGATGACTTCCTGGGTGCTCGGGTCGAAGAAGAAGGTCAGATAGGTGCCGGTGAGAATGAGGATGATGAAGCTGTAGAGGCAGATCTCGCCGAGCATGAAGGACCAGTGGTCAGGGAAGACCTTGCGCATCTGGGACTTGGCGAGTTGATAGATCCCGAGCCGGCCGTCCGCCCAGTCGGCGAGGCGTTCACCGGAACCCGGGGGGTCTGGGCGGCGCGCGTCGCCTCGTGTGCGTTCGCTGTCATCGCTCATACGACTCCCCTACAAGGCCGTTGAGGCTCTCGTCAGGGTAGAGCGCGCGGAGGTGGCACCGACAGGGGCGACGAGCAGTCAATTCCCGCCAGGATCAAGGCGGTTCACTGCCCGTCGGCCATCTCCGACTGCCCGCCGGCCACTTCCGGCCGCCCGTCGGCCGCCATCCGCTCCATCGCCGCCTCCACGGTCAGCGTGTGCGCCCAGGCCGCCTTCGCCGCCGCCTCCGGGTCGCTGCGCGCGATCGCGTCGGCCAGGTCGTCGTGGGCGCTCGCGCCGGGCAGCTCCGGCGTCCAGCTCGGGCGCAGCGAGGCGATGCTGTCGCGCACCGACTCGACGATGCTCTCGTACAGCTCGGTCATCAGCGGATTGCCGCTCGCGGCGACGACGGCCCGGTGGAACTCGACGTCCTTCTCGACGTACGCGGCCGGGTCGCCGCTCTCCTCGGCGCGGTGCCGGGCGAGCAGGGCGGACAGGATGCGGGCGAGGTCGGCCTCGCCGCGGTGGGCCGCGGCGGCGGGCGCCGCCTCCCGTTCGATGGCGAGGCGGACCTGGAGAATGTGCTTCAACTCGGCGCGGCGCAGGCGGCGTTGGAGGGCCGCGTTGAGGTCGCTCGCGGCGCGCACATACGTGCCGTCGCCGCGCCGCGCCTCTAGTAGCCCGGTGTGACACAGGGCGCGGACGGCCTCGCGCACGGTGTTGCGGCCCACGCCGAACTCCTCCACCAGCTGCCCCTCGGCCGGGATCCGATCACCGACGGCCCACTCGCCGCTTTCGATGCTCCGCTCGATCCGGCCGATGGTGCGCTGGACCAGAGTGGCGCCGGGCTTGGCTGGTGCGGGCACGGGGTGACCTTTCTCGCTGCTCGGGGTACGCGGGCAAAAATATCCCATGTATCAGGTACCTGGCTAGCCCGCTTCACCTACTTTCGTCCAGATATCTACGCTTTACGTGCACTCTCCAGTGCGAAACATGGGATGTTACGTTGGCTCGCATGCCGCACAGTGCCCCCACATCCACCCCCACCGCCGCCGCGAAGGCGACCTCCACCGCCGCGACGGCGGCAGGCCCCCTCCTCGCCGCCGGCATCCTCCTCATCGCCATGAACCTGCGGCCCGGCGTCGTGTCCGTCTCGCCCGAGCTCGACACGATCCGCCACTCCACCGGGCTGAGCGGCTCGCTCGCGGGGCTGCTCACCACGCTGCCGATCCTCTGCTTCGGCCTCCTCGCCCCGTTCGCGGCGAAGCTCTCGCGGCGCATCGGTATGACGCGGGCGCTCGGCGCGATGATGGCGCTGCTCACGGCGGGCATCGCGCTCCGCCTCGCGCCCGGTCTGCCCGCACTGTTCGCGGGGACCGTCCTCATCGGCGCGGCGATATCCCTCTCGAACGTCCTCGTGCCGAGCGTCATCAAGCGCAACTTCGAGCGCCGCACCGGCCTGATGATGGGCCTGTACTCGGTGGCCCTGTTCTGCGGCGCCGCGCTCGCGGCCGGGGTGACCGTGCCGCTCGGGGACGCGCTCGGGCTCGGCTGGCGCGGCGCGATCGGCGTCTGGGCCGTGCTCTCCGCGCTCGCGTTCGCCCTGTGGCTGCCCCAGCTGCGCCGCTCGGACGCGCCGCCCGCGATGGCCCCCGGTGCCGCCGACTCCCGTACGCCACTGCGCCGTTCACCGCTCGCCTGGAAGATCACGCTCCTCATGGGCCTCCAGTCGTTGCAGTACTACGCGTGTGCCGCGTGGATCCCGGCGATGCTCACCAGCGAGGGCATGGACGGTACGCAGGCGGGGTGGATGCTGTCCGTGATGAGCCTCGCGGGCATCGCGGGTTCGCTCGCCTTCACGGCGCTCGTCGGCCGGGCCTCGAACCAGGTCGCCCTCGCCCTCACCGGCACGCTGCTCGTCCTCGGCTCCGTGCTGGGCCTGCTGGTGGCGCCGGTCGGCGGGGCGTACGCGTGGATGCTGATGCAGGGCTTCGGCTGCGGACTGCTGATCAGCACGGCGCTCGCCGTGATCGTGCTGCGCTCCCCCGACGCGGCGCGCGCCGCGGAGATGTCCGGCATGGCGCAGAGCGTGGGCTATCTGCTCGCCGCCGCGGGCCCGTTCCTCCTCGGCGCGCTGCACGACGCGACGGGTGGCTGGACGGTGCCGCTGGTGATGCTCGCGGTGCTGTGCGTGCCGATGGGGCTCGCGGGCGTGGGCGCGGGGCGGGCCCGCCAGCTGGAGGCGTGAACTGCCCGTCGGCAAGGTGGTCGGCGGAGTGCTCGGCAGAATGATCGGCGCCCCGCCGGCCGGGGCTCCGATCACTCCGCCGAGCCGGCGTCCTTGCGCTGGTTGGCGTGGAAGCGCGCCTTCTTCTGGCGGTTCCCGCACGTGTTCATGTCGCACCATTTGCGGGTCCGGCTCTGGCTGGTGTCGAAGAAGGCGGCCTGGCAGGTGGGCGACGCGCACAGGGCCAGCTTTCCGTCCCGTTCGCCCGCGATGACGCCGATCGCGTCGGCGGCGATCACGCTGAGGGCGTCTTCCACGCGGGACTCCGGGCCGAGCTGCCAGCGCCGCTCGCCCTCGGGCGTCAGGACGGCCGCCGCCCGGCCCTGAGCGCTGCGGTCGTTGATGACCTGGACGGCGGATGCGGGGAGCGGGTCCTGGACCGCGGCCGCCGTCGCGGCGGCGTGGACCGCCTCCCGCAGCTCCCGGGCGAGGTCGAGCTCGGCGAGGGAGCAGGAGTCGACGGCGAGGCCGTACACCGCCAGCCAGTCGATGAGCCGTTGCGGCACGGGAATCCGCTCCACGGCGCTGCCCTGCCGCTCCGAGAGGGTCCCCGTGAAGCTGGTCGCGAGCACGTTGCCGAGGCGGAAGTCAGGAAATCCAGCACGCATGGAACCACCTTAGGCGGTTGCCGGGTGGTCCGGACTCCTGCTAGAACCGTCTTAGCCGGTTCCGCGATGGCCAGGAGGTCCCTCATGCCCCGCCCCACCAGCGACGTACAAGCATTTGAAGCCCACGCGACCGACGCCGACCTCGAGGATCTACGCGCGCGGCTGGCCGCGGCGCGGCTGCCGGAGGCCGAGACGGTCCAGCACACCGGGCCCGGCCGGGGCCGGTGGGAGCAGGGCGTCCCGCTCGCCGACCTCGTCGACGTCGTGCACCACTGGCGTACCGGGTACGACTGGCGGGCGTTCGAGGAGCGCCTCAACGCGATCGGCCAGTTCCGCACGACCATCGACGGTCTGGGCATCCACTTCCTGCACCGCCGGTCCGCGCGCGCGGACGCCACTCCCCTGATCCTGACGCACGGCTGGCCTGACAGCGTCGCCCGCTTCACCGACGTCGTGGAGGAGCTGGCGGACCCGAAGGACGCGGACGCGCCCGCGTTCCACGTCATGGTTCCTTCGCTGCCGGGCTTCGGTTACAGCGACAGGCCGGCCACCACCGGGTGGGGAACCGAGAAGATCGCGGCCGCCTGGGTGGAGCTGATGGGAAGGCTCGGTTACGGCACGTTCCTGGCCCACGGCGGCGACTGGGGCGGCAACATCACCACGGTCCTCGCCGGCAGGTTCCCGGCGCACGTTCTCGGCATCCACACCACGTTCGCGGACGGACTGCCCGGGGCGACCATGGAGGGGCTGACGCCGGTCGAGCGCCAATGGGCCGAGGAGACACGGGACTTCTGGCTGGGCACCGCGACGCGCCACCGCGCGGCGTACGCGAAGCAGCAGGCGACCCGGCCGCAGACCATCGGCTACTCGCTCGTCGATTCACCGGTCGGTCTTCTCGCCTGGATCCTCGACAAATTCGCCGAATGGACGGACACCGAGGACAGCCCGTTCGAGACGATTCCCATGGACAGAATTCTTGACGACGTCACCCTCTACTGGCTGACGCGGACCGGAGCGTCGGCGGCCCGCATCTACTACGAAAGCCACAACGCGCTGGACCCCGAACTTCGGGTCGACGTCCCGGCGGCCATCACCGCGTATCCCCGTGACGTCGAGAAGTGTCCGCGGCCCTGGGCGCAGGAGCGGTACCGGCAGATCGTGCGTTGGAGCGAGCCCGAACAGGGCGGACATTTCCCGGCACTTGAGGTTCCCGAGTATTTCGTCAAGGACCTGCGAGAGGGACTCGCGGCGGTGCTGGCCGCCCATCGGTGAACACCGAAACGTTCATCGCTGATGACCGAGCCACTCATCGCTGACGACCGAGCCGCTCACCGATGAACACAACTGGGTGCCGTCAACCCGTTGACCTGCCGTCATGCCTCTGGGATCTTAGCAAGCGCTTTCCCGCTGCCCATTGTCCAGGGGGACCCATGTCGGAAACCGGCGCTCCACCACGTACCGCCACCGAGGCCAAGAGCCGCGCGCTCTTCTCGGGGCACCACACCCACTTGTGGGGCTTCCTGCTCGCGGGCTGGCTCATCAGCTACGCCGACCGCACCGTCACCGGGCCCGTCGTCGCCTGGATGATCGAGAACAAGGCCGGGTTCATCGGTGACGCCTCGAACCCGGCGACGCTCGGCGGGCTCATCGGCTCGATGTTCTTCACCGGCTACATGCTCACGCAGTACGCGGGCGGCCGGCTCGGCGACCGCTACGGCCACCGCGAGATGCTCGTCGTCTCCCTGTTGTGGGCGGGCCTGCTGACCCTGGTCTCCGGGCTGACCGGCGGGCTCATCGGCTTTGTCGTGGCGCGCGTGCTCACCGGGCTCGGCGAGGGCGTCTTCTACTCCAACGACCGTGTCCTGGTCATCAATCACACGCCCGCGGCCCGCCGCACCATCGGCCTCGGCGTCGTCCTGTCCGGTCTGTCCATCGGCCTGACCGTCGGCATCGTCGCCACCCCGCACCTGATCGACTGGGGCGGCACGCTGGGCATGGGCGGCCGGGCGTGGAGTCTGCCGCTGTACGTGTTCGGGGTGGTGTCGCTGCTGGTGGCGGCGGCGACGTGGACGTTCTTCCGGGGGCGTGGCGACAGGCCGCTGCGGCTCGGCCCGCCCGCGCTGCGGCTCATCGGCTACTCGATCCCCGCGGCGGTCGCGATCCTCGCCCTGTTCCTGCTCGCCGACGAGTTCAGCTGGCCGGACTGGCTCACGGCGGTCGGCTCCGGCGTGCTGTTCCTGATCATGGTGACCATCGTGATCCGCGGCATCGTGCGCACGGGACGCAGCACCCAACTCCTCAACCGGAACGTCTGGTTGATCTACATCGGCTTCATCGCCGTGATGTGGAACCTGTGGTTCTTCTCGTTCTGGTCGGTGCAGATCGTCGCGGAGGCCGCGCACAGCAGCCTGGGCGCGGCGGCCCTCACCGCGGCGTTCAACGCGGGCGCGGGCATCATCGGCTTCCCGGTCGGCGGCTGGATCGCGGACCGGCGGGTGCGCGCCGGCAAGGGCCGCAAGCCGCTCGCGGTGATCTGCGCGGCGGTGCACACGGTGCTCGCGGTGGCGTTCGGCGTGAGCGTCCTGAACGGCGACCCCTCGCTGCTGCTGCTCGGCCTGATCCTATTCTGCTCGGGCCTGTTCTTCAACGCGCTCCAGCCGATCGTGCACAGTCTGCTCGGCGACCTGGCCGAGGAGAAGGACCGCGGTTCGCTGTTCGGCCTGTTCAACCTGGTCGCGGAGATCGGCGCGGTGGCCAGCCCCGTCGTCAGCGGTGTGCTGCGCGACGCGACCGGCAGTTGGGCCGCGGGCGTGTTCACCGCGGCCGGGGTGATGGCCGTGGCGGTCGTCCTCTACGCGCTGGTGAAGGAGCGCATCCCGGAGGTCGCCGCCACGTGACCCGGTCCGGGCTCAGCAGCCCTTGCGGAGCGGCTCGATGGTGACCTTCGCCCGGTCGTCCTCGCCCTGCACCCTGCCGTAGACCGTGGAGTTCACCCGGAACCACTGGTCGTCCACGGTGCGCTTGCCGTTGACGTCGTCGAGGCGGACGCACCAGTGCTCGGCCCGCAGGACCCGGGTGTACTTCTCGGTGCCCCTGCGCACCTTGTGGCAGTCACGGACCTTCTTCGTCGTGTAGTAGGTCCGCTTGCGGCCGTGGCTGCGCTTGGTGTGCTTGACCTTGCGGCTCTCGGTCCCGCACTTCCTCACCAGGTGCGGCCGGGTCGCGCGGGTCGTGCGGCGGGTCACGTGCCGCACCCCGTCGCGCACCCCGGTCACCTTGTCGGTGTCGTCCTGCCGCACGGTGTAACTCCCGGTGTCCTTGCCGCCGCCGTGCCCCGAGGTGTCCTGCTGCGGACCACCCCCGCACGCCGCGAGCGCGACCACCAGCATCATCGTCAGTCCGGCCAGGGTCGGGCGCCGCTTCACGGAGATCGCTCCTCTAGGTGTACATGCCATTGGGAGCCAGAAGCCTATCCGAAGCGCCGCAGGTGACTGCCGATTCGTTATCCAACACCGGGGCGAAAAGGTCTCCTTGGATGTAGCTTCCGTTCCGACGCATTCAGGTTGAATCGTCAACTCGGTTTGCCTACCAGAGGGAGCGATGAGCAGTCACATGCGGCAACTCGCAGTGCCCCGCCTGGCGCCTCCGTTGGAGTCGGGTGGACTCGCCGACTCGGTCTTCAGCGCCGCGCTGGAGGACCCGCAGCGCCTTCAGTTCTCGCTGCTCCGGGACGGCCGCCCGACGCAGGAGGTCAGCACCTCGCGGTTCCGTGACGAGGTGACGGCCGTGGCCCGCGGCTTCCTCGCCTGCGGGATCGGCATGGGCGACCGGGTGATCCTGATGTCGCGCACCCGCTACGAGTGGACGCTGATCGCGTACGCGCTGTGGAGCCTGGGCGCCACGGTGGTGCCGGTGTACCCCACGTCGTCCACCGAGCAGGTGCGGTGGATCCTCCAGGACACGGAGGCGATTGGGGTCGTCGTCGAGAACGAGCACAACGCGATCACGGTCGCCGCCGCATACGGCGCCCGTACCGACCTGACCCGGCTGTGGGAGCTGGAGTCGGGCGGGGTCCAGGCGCTGATCGAGGCGGGCGCCGCGGTGCACCCCGACGCGGTGCACCAGTTGCGGGCCGCCGTGCTCCCGCAGGACGCCGCCGTGATCTGCTACACGTCCGGCACGACCGGGCCCCCCAAGGGCTGCATCACCACCCACCGCAATATCGCCGCCGAGGTGGACACCATCCTGGCGGGCTGGGGCGAACTGTTCGGCCCGGCCGGTGAACAGCCGTCCACGCTGGCCTTCCTGCCACTCTCGCACTGCTACGGCCTGGTCCAGGTGGTCACCGCGGTACGCGGCGGCGGCAACGTCGCCCACCAGCCGGACGCCTCGCCCGGCGCGCTGCTCCCCGCGCTCGCCGCGTTCCGGCCCACGTTCCTGTACGCGGTCCCGTACATCTTCGAGCGGGTCTTCGCCAAGGCACGTGTCAACGCCCAAGAGAGCGGCCACACCGCCCTGTTCGAGCGGGCCGTGCGGTCCGCGATCCGGTACGCGGCGGCGATGGAGCGGCACGCCGCGGGTGTGGGCGCGGGGCCGGGCCCCCGGCTGCGTCTGACGCACAAGGTCTACGACCGCCTGGTGTACTCGAAGGTGCGGGCGGTGTTCGGCGGCCGGCTGCGAAGCGTGGTGTCGGGCGGGTCGCCGCTCTCCCGCGACCTCGCCCTGTTCTTCGAGGCGTGCGGCCTCCCGGTCTACAACGGCTACGGCCTCACCGAGACGAGCTCGGCGGTCACCGCCCAGCCGCCCGGCGCGCCGCGGCCCGGCACGGTCGGCAAGCCGCTGCCCGGCAACGCCGTGTTCATAGCCGACGACGAGGAGATCTGGGTGGCCGGCGATGTCGTCTTCGCCGGCTACCACAACAATCCGAAGGCCAACGAGTCGGCGCTGCGCGACGGTTGGCTCGCCACCGGCGACCTGGGGCACCTCGACCCCGACGGCTATCTGGTCATCACCGGCCGCAAGAAGGACATCATCATCACGAGCGCGGGCAAGAGCCTCTCGCCGCAGACCCTGGAACAGGAGCTGTGCGCCCATCCCCTGATCTCGGAGTGCGTCGTGATCGGCGACAACAGGCCCTACGTCACGGCCCTGGTCACCCTCGACCCGGAGGCCCTCGCCAGCTGGCAGGGCCTCAAGGGCCGCGCCCTGGCCTCCCCCGAGGAGGCGGTCACCGACGAGGAGCTGCGCGGCCACATCCAGCGCGCGGTGCGGCGGGCCAACTCCCGTGTCTCGCGCGCCGAGTCGATCCGCGCGTTCCGCATCCTCCCGCACGAGTTCGGCGCCACCCAGGGCCTGCTCACTCCCTCGCTGAAGCTGCGCAGGGCCGCGATCATGGAGACGTACGCGCGGGAGGTCGAGGAGCTGTACGCGGCGCGGTGAGCGCCGCCGCGTACACCTCCCACCGGTCAGGAGGCCGTGGGCGTCCAGTCCCCCAGCCAGTCCGCGACCTCCTGCTGCGCGGCCTGCGCGTCGCTCAGCTGCGGCCGGTCGGCGCTCGCCGAACCGGCCCCGTCACCGGTGTTCTTGTACTCGGCGAACCGGTCGTCCTTCCACGAGAAGCCGCCCATGTCCGTCCACGGCTTCGCCTTGATCGCGGCGCCGAGCGTGGAGTTGCGGACGGTGGCCTGCGGGTCGAGGGAGGCGTCGCCGCCCGCGTGCCAGTTGCGGCCGAGGTGGAAGCTGTCGGCGGAGACGTCGCCGCTGATGGTGGTCCGGTTGACGAGCAGGCCCTTCTTGCCCGCCGCGGTGCTCGGCGCCATGACGTAGCCGGCCGATGTGCCGTCCCACCGCTTCTTCAGGGTGATCACGGACTGGTCGATCACGGCGGTGGCGCCGCCGAAGATGAAGTCGACGTTGCCGACGACGTACGAGTCCTTCATGTAGACGCGCTTGCCCGCGCCGTCGAGCAGCAGCGTGTCCTGGTCGCCGCTGGTGATGACCGAGTCGAGGAACACCTTGTCGGCGCTGGTGCGCAGCGCGACCGCCTGCGCGGCGATGGAGGTGTCCTTGCTCTCGTCGTAGTCGTTGCTGACGCTCAGGTTGCGCAGTTGGGTGTCGGCGGCGAGGACGGTGACGGTGGCGCTGCCCGAGGTGCCGTACGTCGATCCGTCCGGCTTCTTCGTACCGGCGGCGTGCCCCTCGACGAGGACGGTGGACTTGCGGCTCGAACCGGTGCCGACGATCGTCACGTGCGGCTTGTTCGCCGGGACGGTCACGGTGCCGCGGTACGTGCCGGGCGCGACCTTGATGTCCACGCGCGCGGTGTTGTTCGCGGGCACGGCGTCGACGGCGGCCTGCACCGTCTTGTACTGGGCGCTGCCGTCGGCCGCGACGGTGAGGGTGCTCGCGGCGGCCTTCGTCTCGGCGGTCGCACTCGCGGTTCCGATCGAACTCCTGGGCCCCACACCGGACTTGAGCAGCCCCGGCACGTCCGCCGCCTTGTCCAGCGTGTACGCGTAGAAGTCGGACGGGGTGAAGGCGGTGCCCCCGCTCTCGTTGCGCCCGCTGGTGCCGGAGAAGACGCTGCCGCGCTGCACGAGGGTGGCGGTGTCGTCCTTGATGACGGGGTTGTTGACGCCCTGGAAGTAGCTGTTCTCCAGGACCATCTTCGTCTTGCCGCGCGAGTAGTTCCCGTACGAGGACGTGATGTCGGTGCCCGCGTCGTCCTGCAGGTAGTTGTTGTAGAGGTGCGCGTGCGCGGCGTTGTCCGTGGAGGGGTTGCGCTGTTCGGTCTCGCGGATCCAGTTGTGGTGGATGGTGATGTCGGTGACGACGTTCTCGGTCCAGCCGATGCCGAAGGCCTTGTTGTCGTTGCTGAGCTTGTTCCAGGAGACGGTGATGTCGGTCGAGTCCTTGCGGACGTCGATCAGCCCGTCGGCCATCCTGCGCAGGTCGTTGTGGTCGATCCACACGTGGTGCGCGCCGTCCATCTGGATGGCGTCGAAGTCGTGGTCCTTGTCGTTCCAGGTCCCCTGGTAGGAGTCGCGGATCGTCAGGTTGCGGATGATGACGTTGTGCACGCCGGTGCCGAGGAAGAAGCCGCCGCCGACGATGTGCCCGGCGGTGCCGGCGCCCACGATGGTCTTGTCGGAGGCGACCTTGATCTCCTTGCCGACGGGGTCCATCTTGATCTCGCCCGCGACCACGATGACGTAGGGCTTGCTCGCGGTCGCGTACTTCTCCAGGTCGGCCAGGGTCTTCACGGTGACCGTCTCGCCGCCGCGCCCGCCGTACGTGCCGTCCTGACCCTGCGCGTCGACGGACGCGAATCCGTCGGCGGTGTCGTCGGCCCACGCGGCGGCGGTCGCGGCGTCGGCGGCGGTGGCGGCGCTCGCCGAATCCGCTCCGTCCGCGCCGAGGAACCCGCCGCCGTAGGCGAGGGCGGCCGCGGCGGCGACGGCGAGCGGGGCGCCTGCGAGGAGGACGGTGCGGCGTCTGCGGTGCCGGGGCTTGCTGCGGGTGTCACTCATCAGCTCATGCACTCCGTACGTGGTGGGGGAACGCGTGCCGGGTGGCACGTGCCGGTGTGCTGTCGCCGCGGGTGGCGGGAAAGGTTGCCGGGGCGGTTCCGGTTCGGCACTTCAAGCCCCGCTCTTTGGACGAGAGCCCGCGGGGTCCGGGGCAGAGCCCCGATCTTTCAAGCCCCTGCGGCGATTGAGCAGCGGGGTCTGGGGCAGAGCCCCGTGGCCGCAACGCCGTGTGACCGCCAGGCCCGCTGTCACACCTCGATGGGAAGATGACGCAACTGGCGCAGTCGTACGCGCTACGAGGAGGGCAGGGCCCAATGGGACGCACGGAGCGGGAGGCCGTCGCCGACGGTTCGCGCCTCTACGCCGCCGTACGCGGCCTGCTCGACGACCACGCGCGGGCCGTGGGCGCGGTCCGGGACGCCCTCACGCCGCTCCTCGACGAGTCGGTCGCCCGCGTCCTCGACACCATGCCCGTGGCCCGGCTCCAGGAGGCCACGGACGGCCGCGTCCGCGTCGGGCTCGTGGAGCGGGACGGGCTGCGCACGGTCCGCCAGGTCCTCGACGCCGGCCCCGCCCGCCTCAACCAGATCCACGGCGTGGGCCCGCAGACCGCCACGCAACTGCTGGCCGCCGCGGGCCGCCTCGCCGAGCGCGTACGGCAGACGGCCGCCGTGCCGCTCGACGTGGACGAGCCGGAGCCCCGGACGACCGCGCTGGTCACGGCGCTGCACGTGCTGGTGGAGGCGGGCCCCGACGCGCGGCACGCCGTCGACACCGCGACCGGCATCGCCCGCCGGCTCGGACCGCTGCTCGACGAGGCGCGGCCCGCGGCTGGGCGGCTGCGGCTGCTGTTCACCGGACGGGCCCGGCGGACCCGCGCCCTCGACGCCGCCGAGCAGGTGCGGGCCGTCGTCGCGGAGGCCGAGCGGGCGGGCACGGGGCCGCTGTTCGCGCAGGCCTCGGTCGACCTGCTGCGCGGGCCCGCGACGGACGTGGCGGCGTGGGTCGACTTCGAGGTGCGCTCCGCCGAGTACTACAGCGTGCTCGGCGAGATCTCCGGTCTGACGCCGGACAAGGACGCCGCCGAGGGCTTCCTGCCCGCCGACATCGCCGAACAGGTGCGGACCCAGCAGCTCGACGAGTCGCGGCTGCGGGTGTCGCTGCGCGGCTATCAGGCGTTCGGGGCCCGCTTCGCGCTCGCGCGGCGCCGCGCGCTGCTCGGAGACGAGATGGGGCTCGGCAAGACGGTCCAGGCCATCGCCGCACTGACCCACCTGGCGACCGAGGGACAGAGCCACTTCATGGTCGTCTGCCCGGCGAGCGTCCTCGTGAACTGGACGCGGGAGATCGAGGCCCGCAGCGCGCTGCGTGTCCTGCCGGTGCACGGCTCCGACCGGGGCGAGGCCTTCGCGGACTGGAAGGGCCGGGGCGGTGTCGCCGTCACGACGTACGACGCGCTGCGCGGCCTTCCGGCGCCCGGCGGCGGCGAGGTGGGGATGCTCGTCGTCGACGAGGCGCACGCGGTGAAGAACCCGGAGACGCTGCGCTCGCAGGCGGTGGCCGAGTGGGCCGAGCACTGCGAGCGGGTGCTGTTCATGACCGGCACCCCGATGGAGAACCGCGTCGGCGAGTTCCGCAACCTCGTACGCGTACTGGATCCCTCGCTCGCGGACCGGCTCGACGAGGAGGACGGCCTCGCCGGGTCCGTCGCCTTCCGCACGGCGGTCGCCCCCGTCTATCTGCGGCGCAACCAGGACGACGTACTGGCCGAGCTGCCCAGCCTCCAGCACACCGACGAGTGGGAGGAGTTGAGTTCCCAGGACCAGGCCGCCTACCGGGAGGCCGTCGCGTCCGGCAACTTCATGGCCATGCGCCGGGCGGCGTACGCGCACCCGGCGGAGTCCGCCAAGCTGGAGCGGCTGCGCGAGCTCGTCCGGGACGCCGCGGAGGCCGGACTCAAGGTCGTCGTGTTCTCCAACTTCCGCGACGTGCTCCGCGCGGTCAAGGGCGCCCTCGACACCGAACCGCCGGTCGGGGGCCCGGTGTTCGGGCCGCTCACCGGCAGCGTTCCGCCCGCGCGCAGACAACTGCTCGTCGACGAGTTCGCGGACACGGCCGGGCCGGCCGTCCTCGTGTCCCAGATCCAGGCCGGTGGCGTCGGGCTCAACATCCAGGCCGCCTCGGTGGTGATCCTGTGCGAGCCGCAGATCAAGCCGACCTTGGAGCACCAGGCCGTGGCGCGGGCGCACCGCATGGGCCAGGTCCGATCGGTGCGGGTGCACCGCCTCCTCGCCACCGGCGGCGTCGACGAACGCCTGGTGAAGATACTCGCCAACAAGTCCCGGCTGTTCGACGCGTACGCCCGGCGCAGCTCCATGGCCGAGGCGACGCCCGACGCCGTCGACGTCTCCGACGCGGACATCGCGCGCCGGATCGTCGAGGAGGAGCAGGCACGCCTCGGCGTGGAGGAAGAGGGCTGACGCGTCAGTCCTTCAGGGCCTTGCGGATCGCGTCGTACGCCGGCTTGTGGCGGAGGTTATCGTCCCAGGGCAGGGCGGCCCCCTCGCCGTCGAAGACCCCGGGGATCCACGAGTGCCGGTCCGAGTAGCCCCACAGCGTGATGCCGACGCAGCGCTTCACGGCGAGGCAGGCGTCGGTCACCTGCCCGTACCAGTCGGCCTGTTGGGCGAGCTTGGTCTGGTCGGCGGGGAGGAGCATGCGGATGTCGAGCTCGGTGATGGCGACGTCGACGCCGAGGCCGGCGAAGCGCTGGATGTTCTGCCGCATCTGGGACGGGAAGCCGTACTGGAGCGCGAGGTGGGCCTGCATGCCGAAGCCGTCCATGGGCACGCGGTCGGCCTTGAGCTGCTTGATCAGCGCGTAGTACGCGTCGGACTTCGCGCCCGTGCCCTCGACGTTGTAGTCGTTGAGGTACAGCTTGACCTTGGGGTCCGCCGCGCGGGCCCAGCGCAGGGCGTCGGCAATGTAGCCGGGGCCGAGGGTCTTGTAGAAGATGTTCTCGCGGTATGTGCCGTCCTCGTTCATGATCTCGTTGGCGACGTCCCAGGCGAAGACCTTGCCGCGGTAGTGCTTGACCACCTTGGTGATGTGGTTCCTGAGGATCGAGCGGAGTTCGTCGGCGCTCCAGGTGCCGGAGGTCAGCCAGTCGGGCAGCTGGCTGTGCCACAGGAGTGTGTGGCCGCGGACCTTGAGTCCGTTGGCGCGGGCGTAGTCGACGATCTCGTCGCCGGCGGTGAAGTCGAAGACGCCGCGCTGGGGTTCGGTGGCGTACCACTTCATGCCGTTGCCGGGTGTGGTCTGGCCGAACTCGGTGCCGAGGAGGTGGGCGTACGGGGTGTCGTCCAGCTCGGGGTTGTCGACGGCGGAGCCGAAGTAGCGGCCCTGGGCGCGGGCGAGGTCGTGAAGGGTGGCGGAGGCGCCGGGTTTCTTGCCGCTGTCGGGGGCGGCGGCGGCCGGGACGGTGGCGAGGCCTCCGATGAGCAGGGCGGCCGTCGCGGCGGCGAGGGCGGCGGATCTGATACGGGTCGTGCGCATGGCGGATCTCCTCAACTGTGCGTGTTTCACGGGTGGTTGAGTACGTCGCTTCACGGGTGGTCGAGCGCGTCACTTCACGCGTAGCTCGCAGCGCATCCGGCGGTCGTGCCCCACCTCGCGCACCGGGCCCGTCAGGGTGAGCGGCACCGTGTGGTGGACGTGTTCGCTGGACGCGGCGACGCGCAGTTCGAGGGCGCCGGGCTCGACGACGCGGCGGCCGTCGGCGCCGGTGTACGCGGCGAGGTCGGCCGGGAACGTGGCGTGGACCTCGGCCGAGGCGCCGGGGTCGAGGGGGACGCGGGCGTAGCCGACGAGTCGGGCCTCGGGGCGGGCGACGGTGCCGACCGGGTCGTGGAGGTAGAGCTGGACGACCTCGGTGCCGGGCCGCTCGCCCGTGTTGCGCACGGTGAGCTTCAGCGACACCTCGCCGTCGGTGCCGAACTCGGGGTCCTCGCACTGCGGGGCGTCCCAGGCGAACGTGGTGTACGAGAGGCCGTGGCCGAACGGGTAGAGCGCGGTGGGGTCGACATTGCTGGGCCCGCCGTGCCGCCCGAGCGGCGGGGCGAGGTAGGGGGCGGGCTGGCCGCCGCGGGTGCGCGGCACTCCGATGGGGAGGCGGCCGGACGGTTCGACGCGGCCGGACAGCACGCCCGCGACCGCCGCGCCGCCCTCCTGCCCGGGGAAGAAGGCCTGGAGGACGGCGGCCGCCCGGTCCGCCCAGCGGCCGAGTGCGTAGGGGCGTCCGCTGAGGACGACGATGACGGTCGGCACCCCGGAGGCGAACGCCTCGTCGAGCAACTCGCTTTGACCGAAAGGGAGTTCCAGATCTTCCACGTCGCAGCCCTCGCCGGACGAGCCGCGCCCGAACAGGCCCGAGCGGTCCCCCACCACGGCCAGGCAGATGTCGGCGCGCGCGGGGTCGGCCACGAACTCCGCTCCCGGCAGCTCCGCGCGCAGCGCCTCCGCGAAGGTCGGGATGTCGACGCCGGTGGGCAGTTCGGGGTGGTTGACGCCGACGTGGCGCGGGAACGTGTAGCAGCCGAGCATCGCGGCCTCCTCGTCGGCGAGCGGGCCGACGAGGGCGACGCGGAGGCCGCCCGTCTCCGGGAGCGGCAGCAGGCCCGAGTCGTTGGCGAGGACAACCACGGACTCCTGCGCGACCTTGGCCGCCAACTCCCGCATGTGGGACGGGTTCAGGTCGACCGGTTCGGCCGAGGACTCCGGCTCGTTCTCCGGGTCGAGCAGCCCCAGTTCGCACTTCTGCGTGAGCACGCGCAGCGCCGCCCGGTCGAGCAGTTCCTCCGGGAGGCCCTCGCCGGTCGAGAAGCAGTGGGCGGCCGGGAGTTCGACGTCCACGCCGGCCGCGAGCGCGAGCGCGCCCGCCGCCGCTCCGGACGCGGCGACCCGGTGGGCGGACTCCAGGAACGCGATGCCGAAGTAGTCGGAGACGACGGTCCCACCGAACTGCCAGTCGTCGCGCAGGAGTTGAGTGAGGAGTCCGGCGTGCGCGTGGGCGGGCAGGCCGTCGACGTCGTTGTACGCGGCCATCACGGAGCGGGCGCCGCCCTCGCGCAGCGCCATCTCGAACGGCGGCAGGATCACATCCGCCAGCTCACGCGGCCCGAGCGGCGCGGGCGCGTGGTTGCGGGCGGCGCGCGAGGCCGAGTAGCCGGCCAAGTGCTTGAGCGTGGCGACGATCCCCGCCGCTTCGAGGCCGCGTACGTAGGCGGTGCCGATGGTGCCGACGAGGTAGGGGTCCTCGCCGATCGACTCCTCGGTGCGACCCCAGCGCGGATCGCGTACGACGTCGAGGACCGGGGCGAGGCCCTGGTGGATGCCGACCGTGGCCATGGAGGCGCCGATCGCCCGCGCCATCTCCGTGATCAGGGCGGGGTCGAAGGTGGCGCCCCAGGCGAGCGGGGTCGGGAACACGGTGGCCTGCCAGGCCCCGAAGCCGGTCAGGCACTCCTCGTGGGCGAGCGCGGGCAGCCCGAAGCGGTTGCCCGCGCGGATGCGGCGCTGCAACGCGGCGAGGCGGGCGGCCCCTTCGGTGGGGTCGACGGGGACGGTACCGAAGGGGCGGGTGAGCTGGCCGAGGCCGTACGGGAGGAGGGCGTCGAGGTCCGCGCTCTCGGCGGCGTACGCGTGCTGTCCGGGCGCCACGGCGGCCTCGGAGTCGGAGCCGATGGCCGCGCCCAGCCACACGCTGGACAACTGCGCCGCCTTCTCCTCGGCGGTCATCCGGGCGAGCAGGTCCGCCGCCCGGACGTGGGCGGGAAGGGTGGTGTCCTGCCAGGGCTGGGCCATGAATCTCCTCAAGTGCGGTGCAGATGGTGAAGGGGGTTCGGGACGTCAGCCCTTGGTCGCGCCCATGGTGATGCCGCCGATCAGCTGCCGTTCGGCGACCGCGTAGAAGGCGAGCGCCGGCACCATGGCGAGGACCAGGTAGGCGAAGACGCGGGCGATGTCGGCGGCGTACTGCCCCTGGAACTGCTGGACGCCGACGGGGATCGTCCACCAGGTCTCGTTGCTGAACACCAGCAGGGGCAGCAGGAAGTTGTTCCAGCTGCTGACGATGGCGAGGACGGAGACGGTGCCGAGCGCGGGCCGCGCCATCGGCAGCAGAATGCGCCAGAAGAAGCCGAAGGGCGAGCAGCCGTCGAGGGTGGCCGCCTCCTCCAGTTCGCCGGGGATCTGCCGGAAGAAGCCGCGCAGGATGACGATGGTGATGGGGAGCCCGAACGCGGCCTGCGGCAGGATCACGCCCCACGGGTTGTCGAGAAGACCGAAGGTGCGCAGCAGGACGAACAGCGGCAGGATCGCCACGGCGAACGGGAACATCAGCCCGATGGTGAAGAGCGTGAACATCAACTCCCTTCCCCGGTAGGCGAATCGGGCGAGGGAGAACGCGGCGAGGGCGGCCGTCCCCACGGTCAGGACGGTCGTCCCGACGGCGACGAAGGTGGACGAGCCGAGCATCCGCCAGAACGATCCGGAGGCGAGGATGTCGGTGTAGTTGGACGTCACCCAGGGCGAGGGCAGGCCGAAGGGGTTGCTGGAGAGCTGGTCGGTGGACTTGAACCCGGACACGAGCGCGTACAGCAGCGGTGTCACCATGACGATGCCGACCAGCCAGACGATCACGTACAGGGGCACCTTGCCGAAGCGGCGGCGGCCCACCGTGTCGGGGGCGGTCATCGGGTGGCTCGCATGTTGGTGAGGGCTCCTTCGGTGTCGCGGCGCAGCACGAGGCGCTGGTAGGCGAGGGCGAAGACGAGGCTGATGAGGAAGAGGGCGATGCTGATCGCGCTGGCGTAGCCGATCTGGTAGCGCTTGAACCCGAACTGGAACAGGGTGATGGCCATCGTCTCGGAGGCGTGGTCCGGGCCGCCCTGGGAGGTCACCCACACCAGGTCGAACAGCTGGATGGCGCCGATGATCGACAGGAACACGCTGATCCGGATGGTGGGTCCGAGCAGAGGCAGGGTGACGTGCCGGAAGCGCTGCCAGGCGCCGGCCCCGTCGATCCGGGCAGCCTCGTGCAGTTCGGCCGGGATGCCTTGGAGGCCCGCCAGGTACAGCATCATGTGGAAGCCGAAGAACTTCCAGGTCATCACGAGGAACAGGGTCGGCATGACGGTCGACTGGTCGGCGAACCACAGGCCGCCGAGCCCGTCGAGACCGACGGCGCCGAGCACGCCGTCGGCGAGCCCGTCGTCCGGCGCGAAGATCATGGAGAACAGGACACCGGTGATCACCTCGGACAGCACGTACGGGGCGAAGAACAGCATCCGGTAGATCGCCCGGCCGCGCAGCTTCTGGTTGAGCAGCACGGCCATGGCGAGCGCGAACGGCAGTTGGACGAGGACGGAGAAGCCGACCAGGAGCAGTCCGCGCCACAGGTCGCCGAGGAACACCGGGTCCTTGATGAGGCGGCTGTAGTTGGACAGTCCCGTGTAGTCCGAAGGCGATCCGAATCCGCCCCAGTCGAAGAGGCTGACGTACAGCGCGTACAGGATCGGCGCGAGGACGAGCGCGCCGAAGAGGATCAGCGCGGGCAGGGTGAAGGCGAAAGCGGTCAGCCAGTCCTTGACGCGCCGGGCGAGCGGACGCCGGTTGCCGGGGCCGGGCTCCGGCTCCTTGGCGACGGGCTCGGCGGCGTCCTTGACGTAGGTCGAAGTCATGTTCTCTTACTGACTCTTGGCGACCTGGGTCACCGAACGGGCCACCTGGTCGGGGGACTTGGAGCCCGCGATGAGCGCGGCGACGGAGTCGTTGATCTCCTGGCCGACGGCCGGCGGGTAGGCCTGGTCGAGGTAGAGCTGGAAGCCGGTCGACTTGCGGAGCATGTCGGAGACGGCGGTCAGGTTGGGGTCCTTGAGCGCGCTCTCCGCGTCCTTGACGACCGGGATCAGGTTGGCCTTGGAGACGAGGATGCGGTCGGACTCGGCGGTCATGAAGAACTTCATGAAGTCCATGGCCTCCTTCGGCGCGCCCTTGCGGAGCGCGTAGCCACCGCCTCCGCCGAACACGTCGGTGCCCGCGCCCTTGCCGCCCGCGACCGAGGGGAACGGGAAGAAGCCGAGGTCCTTGCCGATGCCCTTGCCGGCGTCGGCCTGCACGACGGGTGCCCACTGGCCCATGAGTTCCATGGCCGCCTTGCCGTTGCCCATGGTCGCGGCCTCGCCGTTCGGCGTGGAGTACGCGGCGCCGAGGAAGCCCTTCTGGAACGGTTTGAGGGCGACGAGTTCCTTGAGGTGTTCGCCCGCCTTGACGAAGTCGTCGCCGGTGAAGTCCTTGGCGTCGGCGGCCTTCTGCATGCCGTCGACCCCGGCGATCCGCATCGACAGGTACGACCAGAAGTACATGCCGGGCCACTTCTCCTTGCCCGCGAGGGCGATCGGGGTGATGCCCGCGGACTTCAGCTTCTTGATCGTGTCGAGGTAGTCGTCCCAGGTGGTGGGCGGTTCGCTGATGCCGGCCTTCTTGAAGAGCGCCTTGTTGTACCAGAAGCCGACGGCGCCGATGTCGAAGGGCACCGCGTAGGTCTTGCCGTCGAACCGGTAGGGCTTGACGGAGGCGGGCACCAGGGTGTCGGCCCAGGGCTTCATGGGCTCGGTCAGGTCCTCGACCATCCCCGCGTCGATCTGCTGCTGCAGAACGCCGCCGCCCCAGGTGTGGTAGATGTCCGGAAGTTTTCCGGAGCTGGTCAGCGCGGTCATCTTCGACTTGTAGGCGTCGTTCTCCAGCGTGACGAGCTTGATGCGCACCTTCGGGTGCTCGGCCTCGAACGCCTTCGCCCGCTGGGGCCAGATGGTCTTCGACGGCTCGGTGGTCTGGATGTTCCACCATTCGATGACGGTCCGGCCCGAACTGTCCTGTCCGCCTCCGGTGTCGGAGCCGCCGCAGGCAGTGAGCGCGGCGGCGCCGAGACCGGCCGCCGTTGCGGCGCCCATGAATCGACGGCGGGAGAAATCGGAGGCTGACATGGCGCACCTTCCGGAAGAGACCCGAAAACTATCGGTGGATGGCCTCGGAAGTTACGGACACAACGGAGGGGTGTCAACGCCCTTGACAGAAAAGGCCGTTGACACCCCTCAGAGGTGCTGTAGCGGAGTTACGCGGTCCGTGGCGCGGCCGTGCTGGCCCGCACCACGAGCTCCGTGGCGAGGTCGACGCGCGGAGCCGCGGGCTCCACGGAACGGGCCAGGTCGAGCGCGGTCCGGGCGGCCAACTTGCCCATATCGGACAGCGGTTGGCGCACCGTGGTGAGCGGCGGCGCCGACCAGCGGACTTCCGGAAGGTCGTCGAAACCGACCACGCTCAGGTCCTCGGGCACGCGCAGCCCGCGCCGCCGCAGCGCCTCGATCGCGCCGAGCGCCATCTGATCGCTGGACGCGAAGATCGCCGTGGGTGGCTCGTCGAGGTCGAGCAGCCGATGGCAGCCGTCGAACCCGGACGCGTGGTAGAAGTCGCCGGCCACGATCAGCTCGTCCTCGACCGGCACGCCCGCGACGTCGAGCGCGGCGCGGTAGCCGTCGAGCCGGGCCCGGGAACACAGCAGTCGCGGCGGCCCCTGGATGAACCCGATGCGCCGGTGCCCGAGTTCCAGCAGATGCTCGGTGGCGGCCATCCCGCCCGCCCAGTTGGTGGCGCCGATGGTCGGCGCGTCCGTCACGGGGGCGCCCGCCGGGTCGATCACCACCAACGGCACGCGCAGCCGCCGAAGTTCGTCCCGAAGCCCCGGTTCGAGCACCGAGGTCACGAGGATCACGCCGTCCGATGCACGGGCCCGCAGGTTGGTCATCCACTTCCTCGCGTCGCCCGCCCGGTCGTGGATGGCGGAGACGACCGTGCCCACCCCGGCCTCGTGGGCGGCCTCCTCGACCCCCCGGATGATCTCCACGGCCCACGGGCTGTCCAGGTCGTTGAAGACCAGGTCGAGCAGGGCCGCCCGGTCTCCGGACGCGGGCGTCCGCCGCCGGTACCCGTGGCGGTGCAGCAGGTCCTCGACGCGGGCCCGGGTGCCGGGCGAGACGTCGGAGCGACCGTTGACGACCCGCGAGACGGTCGGCACGGACACTCCTGCCTCCCGCGCGATCTCGGTGATCGTCACCTTGGCCGGCCCCTCAGGACTCCGCGTGGCTGCCTTGCGCTGGGCGCCTTCCCCGGCCACGTTCCCCACCTCCGTCGACACACGCTTCCGAGAGATCTCCGGATGCCTTCCGGAAACCGTAGGACACGCCGTCGACCCGGTGTCGGTCAAGTCGTCTTTCCGTGCGGCCCGCCGAACACCCGGTATTGAATCTACGTCTTCGGGGCATCCAGCACCGCGCCCAGCCAGGCGAGTTGGCGCCGTACGTGGGTGGCGTCGCCGCCCTCGTGGCCGTTGTACGGGTAGGAGTGGATCTCGCGGACGGGGTCGTGCGGGGCCAGTTCGCCGTAGCGGTTGCAGGCCGCGTGGGCGCCGCTCGGCGGGCAGACGGTGTCGCGAAGCCCCACACCGAAGTGGGCCGGGGCGTGGGCGCGGCGGGCGAACGAGATCCCCTCGACGTACGACAAGGTGCGGTACGCGGCCTCTTCCGCGCCCCGGTGCACGGAGAGGTAGGCGGCGATCTCGCCGTACGGTCCGGCGTCGCTGAGGTCGAGGGCGCGCCGGATGCCGCACAGCAGCGGCGCCGTGACCACGGCCGCCGCGAGATCCGGGACGAGTCCGGCGACCGCGAGGGCCACTCCCCCGCCCTGACTGTTCCCGACGGCGGCGATCCGCCCGGGGTCGACGCCGGGCAGTGCGCGCAGCGCGTCGACCGCGCAGACGGCGTCGGTGATCAGCCGCCGGTAGTGGTACTCGTGCGGGTCGAGCAGGCCGCGCACGGCGGGTCCTGGACCGCCCGGCGCGCTCGCGTGCGGGTCGGGGGTCGCGCCGCCGCTGCCGTACTGGTCGCCCTGGCCGCGGTTGTCCATGAGCAGGTGCGCGTACCCGGCGTTCGCCCAGGTGAGGCGCTCGTGCGGGAGGCCGCGGCCACGGCCGTATCCGGCGAACTCCACGATGCCCGGCAGGAGTTCGGACGCGCCGGCGGGCCGCGTGTACCAGGCGCGCACCGGGTCGCCGGCGAAGCCGCGGAAGGCGACGTCCCAGGTCTCGACGAGCTTCAGGCCGTTGTCGACGGGCCGGGAGTCGAGCAACGGCCGGGCGTGCCGGGCGGACGTGAGGGTCGCCTGCCAGAAGGCGTCGAAGTCGGCGGGTTCGTCGAGCGCGGGGCGGTGTCTCCGCAATGTGTCGAGAGGCAGGTCGAAGGCGGGCACAGGCACCTCACAGGGTGTGGTGGGGCCAACTCCCGTGGCAGCGGCACCCATTGACAGGGGTGGGGAGCGGCTTTAGGTTGCGGCGACGTTACCGGAAGATTCTCGGAAGTTCTCGGTTACGCCTCTCCCTTGCCCTAGCCGCCCCCTGCCCCTGCCCTCGTTGCCCTCCGCCCTCGTTGCCCTCTGTCCTCGTTGCGCCGCGCGCCGAAAGGCCCCGTATGAGTTCCTCCACCATCACGGGCGACCCGCCCGACACCGGAGCCGCCTCCGATCCGCCCGGTCGGGCCCCCAGCGGAAAACCCCCGTCGGGCCGCCGCACGTGGCGCCAATCGCTGCGCCGTGACTGGCAGTTGTACTCACTGGCCGTGCTGCCGATCGCGTTCTTCCTGGTGTTCCGCTATCTCCCGATGATCGGCAACGTGATCGCGTTCCGCCGGTTCGAGCCGGGCGGGTCGATCCTCGGCGAGGAGTGGGTGGGGCTTCGCTACGTCGAGATGTTCCTCAGCGATCCGACGTTCTGGCAGGTCTTCCGGAACACGCTGTGGCTGGGCGGTCTGACGCTCGTCTTCTGCTTTCCGATCCCGATCGTGCTCGCGCTGCTCCTCAACGAGGTGCGGCGCAGCTCGCTGAAGCGGTTCGTGCAGTCGGTGTCGTATCTGCCGCACTTCCTGTCGATCGTGATCGTCGCCGGCATCACCGTGCAGATGCTCGCGACCGACGGCCCGATCAACCATGTGCTCGGCCTGCTGGGCCACGACCCGATCCGCTTCATCCAGGAGCCCGAGTGGTTCCGCACGGTCTATGTCGGCTCGGAGATCTGGCAGACGGCCGGCTGGGGCACGATCCTCTATCTCGCCGCGCTCACCACGATCGACGAGGACCTGTACGAGGCGGCCCGGATCGACGGCGCGGGCCGCTGGCGGCAGACCTGGCACGTCACCCTGCCCGGCATCCGCCCCACCATGATCACGCTGCTCATTCTCAACGTCGGCACGTTCCTCGCGGTCGGCTTCGAGAAGGTGCTGCTCCTGTACAACCCGCTGACGTACCAGACCTCCGACGTCATCTCCACCTATGTCTACCGGACCGGTGTCGAGTCCAGCAGCTTCAGCTACGCCGCCGCGATCGGCCTGTTCGAGGCGGTCATCGGGCTCGTCCTGATCACCACATCGAACCAGCTCTCGCGCCGCACAGTGGGGACCAGCCTGTGGTGAGTGTCGACCACCCCGCGACGGGCCACCGCCCCGCGAAGACCTACCGGCCCACGAAGGGCTACCGCGCTTTCCGGGGCGCCAACGCCGTGATCCTCTCGCTCGTCGTGGCCGTGACCCTGTACCCCTTCGTCAACATCATCGCCCGCTCCTTCAGCGGCGAGCGGCAGATCCGCGCGGGCGAAGTGACCTTGTGGCCCAAGGGGTTCAACCTCACGACGTACCGACTGGTCTTCCAGGACTCGATGTTCTGGCGCAACTACGGCAACACCGTTCTGTACACGGTGGTGTCGACGGTCGTCGCGATGGTGCTCACGACCTGTTACGCCTATGTCCTCTCCAAGAGGCAGCTGCGCGGCCGCACCGCGCTCATCGGCATCGCCGTGTTCACCATGTTCTTCACCGGCGGCCTGATCCCGAACTACGTCCTGGTCACCAGTCTCGGCCTGAAGAACAGCATCTGGGCGATCGCCCTGCCCAACGCGATCAGTGTCTTCAACCTGCTCGTGATGAAGGCCTTCTTCGAGAGTCTGCCGACGGACCTGGAAGAGGCCGCGCAGATCGACGGACTGAGCACGTACGGCATTCTGCTGCGCATCGTGCTGCCGCTGTCGAAGGCGGTGGTGGCGACGATGGCGCTCTTCTACTCCGTGTCGTTCTGGAATTCCTGGTTCAGCGCGTTCCTGTACCTCGACCGGGCGGACCTGATGCCGGTCACCGTGTATCTGCGCAACATGATCATGGGTGCGACCGGAGGCGCCAACGCCGGCGCCGCCACCGACCAGCTCAGCCAGGTCGGCGCCAACATCCAGTCGGTGACCATCGTGCTCACGGCGCTGCCGATCCTCTGCGTGTACCCGTTCGTCCAGCGCTACTTCGTCAAGGGCGTCATGCTCGGCGCGGTCAAGGGCTGACGGCAGCAACTCACCCTTCTCTCACGGGAGTTCTAGTGAAGAACAGCGGTCAGCTCTCACGGCGCCAGATACTCGCCGCCGCAGGCTTCATCGGCCTCGCGACGCTCACGTCCTGCGGCAGCGGTGACGACGACGCCGACGGCAAGGATCTGGCGAAGAAGCAGGACGGCGCCATGAAGGAGTTCAAGGCGGGCCAACAGTTCAAGGCCACCAAGGCGCTGTCCTTCTCCACGCTGCACAACAACAACCCGGTCTATCCGACCAAGGACGGCTGGTTGTTCTGGAAGGAGCTCGCCAAGCGCACGAGAGTCACCCTCAAGCCCGTCGACGTACCGCTCGCGGACTACGAGAAGAAGCGCGGCGTGCTGATCGGCTCGGGCGACGCGCCGTTCCTGATCCCGAAGACGTACCACCCCTCCGAGGTCGCGTTCGTCTCGTCCGGCGCGATCCTCCCGGTCAGCGACTACGTCCAGCTGATGCCCAACTTCCGCGCCAAGGTGAAGCAGTGGAAGCTCGAGCCGGAGATCGACTCCATCCGGCAGTCCGACGGCAAGTACTACCTGCTGCCCGGCCTGCACGAGAAGGTGAAGTCCGGTTACTCGATGTCGCTGCGCACGGACATCCTCGACAAGCACGGACTCGCCCTGCCGACCACCTGGGACGAGGTGTACGACGTCCTGAAGGCGCTCAAGGAGGAGTACCCCGGCAAGTACCCGATGACCGACCGCTGGAGCACCAACACCCCGTTCCCCTGCGGCGCGTTGTTCCAGTACCTCGGCCAGGCGCACGGGGTGCGGGCCGGCTGGTCGTACGACAACATCAGCTACGACGGCAAGGCGAAGAAGTTCGTCTTCACGCCGACGCAGGACGGCTACCGGTCGATGGTCGAGTACCTGCGCAAGCTGGTCGCGGAGAAGCTGCTCGACCCCGAGTCCTTCACCCAGCAGGACGACCAGGCCGTGCAGAAGCTGCTCGCCGAGAAGTCGTACGTCATCAGCGCCAACCCGCAGGAGCTGGTGCAGAACTACCGCTACAACCTGAAGAAGCAGGTCAAGGGCGCGAAGATCGAGATGATCCCGGTGCCGCTCGGCCCGGCGGGTGCGGTGGTGAACGGCGGCTCCCGCCTGGAGAACGGCGTGATGATCTCCAGCAAGGCACTCAAGGAGGACACGTTCGTCGCGATGATGCAGTTCGTCGACTGGCTCTTCTACTCGGACGAAGGCCAGGAGTTCTGCAAGTGGGGCGTCGAGGGCGTCACGTACACGAAGTCCGGAGGCACGTACAAGCTCAAGGACGGCATCACACTCATGGGCTCCGACCCGGACGCCCCGAAGGACCTCCAGAAGGACTTCGGCTTCTTCAACGGCGTCTTCACCTACGGCGGCAGCTGGGAACTCGTCTCCTCCAACTTCAGCGCCGACGAGCAGAAGTTCCAGGACGGGATGTCGAAGCGCAAGGAGCTGCCGATCGGCCCCGCGCACCCACTGCAGTCCGCCGAACAGGAGCAGGCCACGCTCTGGGACACCCCGCTGAAGGACTACACGATCCAGAACACGCTGAAGTTCGTGCTGGGCAAGCGGCCGATGTCCCAATGGGGCGACTTCCTCACGGAGTTGAAGGCGAAGAACTCGCAGCAGCTGGTCGACCTGCACAACAAGGCGGCCGACCGCTTCGCGAAGGAGAACGGGTGACGGCGGTGACCGGACGGGCTCCAACCGCCGTGGCGCGCGGTGGCTTCGGCACCGGGCCGCTGTCCCGCGCCGCGGCGCTCGTCCACACCCTGCTCACCGTGGAGGCGATGCTCCTCGCGGCGGCATCGCCCGGCCTGGCCGGCGTGTTCCTGCTCGGCACCGATCCGTCGAACCTGCCGCTGATCGCCCTGTGCCTGGTGCCGCTCGGACCCGCGCTGTCCGCCGCCCTGTACGCGCTGCACCGGCGCGGGCGGGAGCTCACGGAGCTGCGGCCCGCGCGGACGTTCTGGTACGGCTGGCGGCTGAACGCGGTTCCGGTGCTGCGCCTTTGGGTGCCGCTGCTCGCCTGGCTGACGGTGATCGGCTTCTCGCTGACGCACTTCCCGGACGCCGGGGTGCCCGGCTGGTGGGCGGGGCTGCTCGTGGTGGTCGGCGTGGTGTCGCTGCTGTGGGGCGGGCATGCCCTCGTGCTCGGCTCGCTGTTCGCGTTCCGCTCCGGCGACACCGCCCGGCTCGCCGCGTACTTCCTGCTGCACAGGCCGACGGCGTCGCTCGCCACCGCCTCGCTGCTCGTCCTCGCCGGGGGCCTGACGGCGCTCGGCACCGAGGCCCTGCCGGTCCTGCTCGCCGCACCCCTGCTCCTTTCCCTGCTGCACGCCTTCCGCTCGGAGATCACCGAGGCCCAGGAGGACTTCACGGCATGAGTCGCCCGCACATCGACAAGATCCTCTACGGCGGTGACTACAACCCCGAGCAGTGGCCGAAGGAGGTGTGGGACGCCGACCACCGGCTCTTCACGAAGGCCGGGATCGACACCCTGACCGTCGGCGTCTTCATCTGGTCGCTGACCCAACCCGCCCCGGACAGCTACGACTTCACGGTGGTCGACGACATCCTGGACCGCGCGTCCGCCGAGGGCCGTCGCGTCGTCCTCGCCACCGGTACGGCCGCACTCCCGCCCTGGCTGGCGAAGGCGCACCCGGAGGTCAACCGCACCGACTTCGAGGGCCGCCGGCACGCGTACGGCCAGCGCCACAACTTCTGCCCGAGCTCACGGACGTACCGGCGTCTGTCGACCGCGCTCGCCTCCCGCCTGGCCGAGCGGTACGCGCACCACCCGGCGCTGCTGGCCTGGCACGTCAACAACGAGTACGGCGGGGCCTGTTACTGCGAACGGTGCGCGGAGGCGTTCCGCGACTGGCTGCGCGAGCGGCACGGCAGTCTCGACGCCCTCAACGACGCCTGGTGCACGACGTTCTGGTCGCACCGCTTCACGGACTGGTCGCAGATCGAGCCGCCGAACGCGCTCACCGAGCACTGGCGCGGCCCGGACCACACCGCCTTCCAGGGCATCACGCTCGACTACCTGCGCTTCACGACGGACGCGCTGCTCGGCTGCTTCGTGGCGGAGAAGGAGGCGATCCGCGCGCACGACCCGGCCACCCCGGTGACGACCAACTTCATGGGCATGTACCGCCCGTTGGACTACCACCGGTGGGCGCCGCACCTCGACTTCGCGTCGTGGGACAGCTATCCGCCGCTCGACAAGCCGCCGTCGTGGCCGGCGCTCGCCCACGACCTGATGCGCGGCCTGAAGGACGGCGCCCCGTTCTGGCTGATGGAGCAGGCCCCGTCGACGACGGCGTGCCGCGACGTCAATCCACTGCGCAGACCGGGCGAGTTGCGACTGGCGACATGGCAGGCGGTGGCGCACGGCGCGGACGCGGCCCTGTACTTCCAGATGCGGGCCTCGCGCGGGGCGAGCGAGAAGTTCTTCGGCGCGGTGATCGGACATGCGGGCCGGGAGGACACTCGCGTCTTCGGTGAAGTTGCCGCATTGGGCGGCGAGTTGGCATCACTGGGGTCGAGCACCGTCGGCGCGCGCACCCCGGCCCGCACCGCGCTGCTCTTCGACTGGGACAGCTGGTGGGCGCTGGAGATCTCGGACGGCCCGTCTCGGCTCGTGAAGTACCTCGACGTCGTGCACGCCTACTACGGCGCGGCGCGGGCGGCGGGCGCGGACGTGGACGTCGTCCCGGTGACGGCGGACCTGTCGGGCTACGACGTGGTGCTCGCGCCCGCGCTGCACCTGGTGAAGGGGGATCTGGCCGGGCGCCTGGAGGCCGTGGCGGAGCGCGGCGGGACGGTGCTGACGACGTTCCTCTCGGGGCGCTGCGACGAGCACGACCGCGCGTTCCTCGCCGATGTGCCGGGCCCGTTGGCGCCGCTGATGGGGGTGCGCGTCGACGAGTGGGACGCGCGCCCGGCCGGGGTCACGAACCCGCTGGACGGGGGCGGCGGCGAGGGGAGCCTGGTCTTCGAGATCGTGATCCCGCAGGGCGCCGAGCCGGTGGCCCGCTACACGTCCGACTTCTACGCGGGCACCCCGGCCGTGACCCGCAACCGCTTCGGCGAGAGCGGCGGTGAGGGCTGGTACGTGGCGACACACCTGGACGAGGCGGGCACGGACCGGGTGGTGCGTGCCGTGCTCGCCCGCCACGATCTGATCGGCCCGTACGCGGACCACCGCGATGTCGAGTCGGCGACCCGCGTCGCGCCGGACGGCACGCGGGTGCTGTTCCTGCTCAACCATGGTGCTGTGGCAGTCGAGTTGACGGCTCACACCACTGCGACCGATCTCCTCACCGGCGAACGCCACGAGAAGGGTGGGCCGCTCACGCTCGGCCCGCTGGGCGTGGCGGTGCTCCGCGTCGAGTGACGCCGCCGGGGCGGGGCGGCTCAGTGGATGAGCCGCCCCGCCCCGTCCGGCACCCCCGACTTGCGCAGGAAGTAGCTGTTGACCTGGTCCCGCCACTCGCGGGCGCAGCGCAACTGCTCCTCGTACAGCTCGCTCACGCGGGCGTGCCGTGCGGGTGTCATCAGCCCGGCGAGCGACGCCCACACCTCCTGCGCGGCCACCACTTCCTCGACGCCCTCGAAGTGGGTGTCGTAGATGTGCTGGATGACGGTCCTGCCGCTGTGCAGCACGTGCTCGTAGGGCACGTGGTGGAAGAACAGGAGCAGTTCGTCGGGGCAGGTGTCCGGGGTCTCGTACGTGTCCGACCAGGGCGGCGCGTACTGGCCCGCGTATCCGGTGCCGGTGGCGCGGCTGCGGTCCACGCCGACGCCGTCGCGATCGGCGAAGTGGTAGGTGCCCCAGGGGCTGTACTCGTATCCGTCGACACTCGGCCCGTAGTGGTGACCGGGCTGCACCATGAAGCCGACGCCGAGGGGCGCGGTGTACTTCTCGTACGTCACCCAGGACCCGGCGAGCACGTCGTGCAGCCCGGACCGCAGCAGGGCGGGATCACCGGTCGACTCCGGCGTGAACGTCAACTCGATCCACTCGTCCAGGAGTTGTCCGGGTTCGGCATCCGGGTTCCAGGCCAGCCGGCCGAAGGCGTACAGGTTGAACTGGGCGAGTGGGTGGCCGGTCCAGAACGGGTCGTCGCCCGCATTGGAGACGGCCACCAGACCGCCGCCCGCGGCTAGTTGCCCAACCGTGGGACCGTCGCCGCCATGGGTTCGGAACCGCAGCACCTCGCTCCACATCGGTGCGAGCGCGCACACGTGCCACTGCTGCCCGGTGTACTCCTGGGTGACCTGGAGCTCGACGGCGACGCGCGTGGCGGGCAGCGCACCGATGACCGGCGACACGGGTTCACGGACCTGGAAGTCCATCGGCCCGTGCTTCACCTGGAGGACGGCGTTGTCCCTGAACTGCCCGTCCAGCGGGGCGAAATGGTCGTACGCGGCGCGCGCCCGGTCCGTGCTCCGGTCGCGCCAGTCCTGGCGGTGGTCGTACACGAACGCCCGCCAGTGGACCGTGCCGCCGTGCGGGGCGAGCGCGTCGGCGAGCAGGTTCGCCCCGTCGGCGTGCGAGCGGCCGTAGGCGAAAGGCCCCGGCTGCCCCTCGGAGTCGGCCTTGACGATGAAGCCGCCGAAGTCGGGGATGACGTCGTACACCCGGTCCACGGCCGCCCGCCACCACGCCCGTACGCCTTCGTCGAGCGGATCGGCGGTGTCGAGGCCGCCGAGGAGCAGGGGCGCGGCGAAGCTGACGGAGAGGTGGGTACGGATGCCGTAGTGGCGCAACTCGGCGGCGATGGCGGCGACTTCACCGATCCGGTCGGTGAGCAGCCGGGCTTCCGTCGCGTGCACGTTGACGTTGTTGACGCCGAGCGCGTTGACGCCACTGGCCGCGAGCAGCCGCGCATACGCCCGCACCCGTTCCGGCTCCGCGCGGGCCTTCCCGTCCCGCCAGAACAGCGATCCGCCCGCGTACCCGCGCTCCACCTGCCCCATCACGGGGTGCACGTCGACGTTGTCCCAGTGGTCGAGCATGCGCAGGTCGAGGGCGGGCCGGTGCGTTTCGGGCGGCGCGTCGGCGAAGGCGGCCCCGCCTAGGCGGACGACGTGGAAGTAGCCGTGGAGCAGGCCGGCCGGGGTGGCGGCGGTGACGGTGGCGCGGCCGGCGCCCCGCTCCAGGAGGAACCCTTCGGCCCCTTGGTCGCCGGCACCAGTGACCTGGAGCAGCAGCTCGTACGCCTCGCCCTCTCCGACCACCTTTCCGCCGAACTTCGCGCAGGCGTCGGTCACTTCGGTCCGGACGGTGTCCACCAGTACGCCCTCGCCCCGCACGAGGACGCGCCGCGCGCCGACCCCGCGCAGCGCCCCGTCGGGCAGCCACGCGGGATCGACGCCGTGCAGGGGTGCAGCGACGCTGTGCGGGGGTGTATCGACGCCGTGCGGGGGTGTCACGACTGCGCCACGTCCAGCGCGCTGATCCCCACGGCGCCCGTGACGTCCCCGGGCTTGCTGCTGGTCAGCTTCAGGCGGAGCGATCGTCCTCGTACCGCGTCGAAGGTGATGACGGTGGGCTCGCCGGAGGCCTTGGCCCAGGCGATGTCGGCGTCGTCCACGACGGTGTACGTGTCGCCGTCGCCGACCGCCACCTCGATCGCGGCGGGCAGGGAGTGGGTGGCATCGACCGTGAAGGAGGCCTCGATGCGGCCCACTTGCCGTTCCTCGGCCCAGGTCACCGAGACCCAGTCCTCCGGCCGCGCGCCCTTGAAGGCGGGCAGCAGGGCGGTGGCGTCCTTGCTGAACGCGTTGGACCACTGGGTGGCCGGGTCGCCGTCGAGCATCGCGGCGGGGAGTGTCTTCGTGGCACCCGAGTAACTGGCGTCGGCGTGCGGGTACTTGGTGGCGCCCGGGCCCGGGTCGGGGGCGAAGGGCTCGGCCGGGGTGACGGGTTCTCCCGCCGGGCCCGTGACGCGTAGCGTCGCCCTGCCCTGCCGCAGTCCGTCCGCGCGCGCCGTGACGGTGAGGGAACCCGGCTCGGTGCCGGCGCGCACGATCGCGAGCGCGAGCCCGTGGAACGTGGTGCGGGTGCTGGCCTGGTAGCGCTCGGCGGACTCCTGCTGCCCGTTGTCGACGCCCGCCAAGTGGCCGCCCTTCACGCTGAATTCGAGGAGCTGCGCGGCGTCGGGGACGACGGTTCCCTTCGCGTCGACTACCTCCGCGGTGACGAAGGCGAGGGCCCGCCCGTCCGCCGCGACCGACTTCCGGTCCGCCGTCAGACGCACGGCATGCGGGGCTCCGGCCGTACGCAGCACGTCCGTCGCCACCGTCTTGCCGCCGCGCCGCGCGACCGCCTTCAGCTCACCGGCCGCGAAGGGCACCTTCCATGTCAGGTGCAGCTTGCCCGCGCTGCCGTTCGGCGAGGTGTAGCTGCCGGGGTAGGCGCCGGACGTGACGGTCTTGTCGTCGTGCGTGGCCTCCGTGGTCTCCAGGTACGGGCGGCCGTCGACGGTCTTCTTCTCGTCGAAGGAACGGGTGCCCAGGGAACGGCCGTTGAGGTAAAGCTCGACCTCGGCGACGTTCGCGTACGCCCACACCTCCACCTCCTGACCGTCCTCGTACGTCGTCCAGTCCATCGGCAGCAGATGCACCATCGGCTCGTCGACCCACTGGCTGCGGAAGAGGTGGTACATGTCCTTCGGGAAGCCGGCCGTGTCGACCGCGCCGAAGAACGAGGCCTTCACCGGGAACACGTCGTACGGGGTGGGTTCGCCGATGTAGTCGATGCCCGACCACAGGAACTCACCGGCGAAGAAGCGCCGGTCACGGTCCTTCTTCAGGCCGTACTCGCCGCTCATGGTCCAGGAGGCGAGGTTGTTGTCGTAGGAGGAGGTGGCACGCTTGCCGGGGGTGTGGTTCTCGCCCGTGTTGAGGTGTTCCGGCTCCTGGTACGTACCCCGGCTCGATGTCTCGGACGAGGACTCGGACTCGAAGAGGAACAGGTGCGGGTAGCGCTTGTGCAGCGCGTCGACGGAGGCGGCAGTGTTGTAGTTGAGGCCGAGGCCGTCCAGCCCGGCGACGATCTTGTCGGCGGGCGAGCCCACGGCGGGCAGCGAGCGGTACTTGTCGGAGCCGATGACGACCGGGCGGGTGCCGTCGAGTTCCTTGACGTCGGCGATGAGACGCTCCGCCATGGCGATGCCCTGCGTCTGAGTGGAGTCGGGGATCTCGTTGCCGATGGACCACATCAGGACGGCCGGGGAGTTGCGGGCGGCGCGCACCATCTCGGCGATGTCGGCGTCGGAGTGCTCGTCGAAGAAGCGGCCGTAGTCGTAGGTGTTCTTGCCGGTGCGCCAGCAGTCGAAGGCCTCGACGAGCATGATCAGGCCGAGGTCCTCGCAGGCCTCGATGACCTCGGGCGCGGGCGGGTTGTGCGAGGTGCGCAGCGCGTTGACGCCCATGGACTTCATGATGGTCAACTGGCGGCGTACGGCGTCGGGTTGCACGGCGGCGCCGAGCGCACCGAGGTCGTGGTGCAGGTCGACGCCCTTGATCTTCGTGTGGGTGCCGTTGAGCGAGAGGCCCTCGTCGGGGTCGAAGGTGGCGTGCCGGAGGCCGAAGCGGGTGCGGTAGGTGTCGACGGTGCGGCCGTCGACGCGCAGGTCGGTGACGAGCGTGTAGCGGTTCCCCGGAGTCCCGATGGACCACAACTCCGGCTTGTTGATCCGTAGTTGAAGGTGATCCGTCTTGCCGTCCTTGCCGACTCCCGCGAGGGTCGACTCGGCGCGCGCCACGCGGCGGCCCTTCGCGTCGCGGACCGTGGAGAGGACCGTCACGTCGCGTGCGGCGCCCGAGGCATTGGCGACGGTCGTGCTTACGTCGACGGTGGCGTAGCCCTTCTTGAGGGTCTCGGCGAGGTCGGGCGTCGTGACGAACGTGCCCCAGCGCTCGACGTGCACCGGTTCGGTGACGACGAGGCGGGCCCTGCGGTAGATGCCGCTGCCGGAGTACCAGCGGCTGCTGGGCAGGCGATTGCGGACCTCGACGGCGAGGAGGTTGGAGGTGGCGCCGTCGACGTGCAGCAGGTCGGTGATGTCGTGGGCGAACCCGGTGTAGCCGTAGGGGTGGTGGGTGACGAGCTCGCCGTTCACGTAGACGTTGGCGTCCATGTAGACGCCGTCGAACTCGACGGAGATCCGCTTGCCCGCGTACGCCTTCGGCACCGTGAACGTCTTGCGGTACCAGCCGAGTCCGCCGGGGAGGAAGCCCGTGCCGCTCGTGGTGTTGTGCTCGGTGGTGGGGGTCTGCTCGATGGACCAGTCGTGCGGGACGGCGACCTTCCGCCACTTCGCGTCGTCGTAGTCGGGCCGCTCGGCGTCGGCGTACGCGCCGGTCGGATCGGTGATGCCGTCCGGGCTGACCAGCGCGAAGCGCCAGCCGTCGGCGAGCTCGACGGTGCGGCGCCCGACGTTCCCCGCGCGACCCTCGGCGGCGCCGGCGGCGGGCGCTGCGAGCGCCCCCACGACGGGGGCGGCCGCGCTCGCAGCCAGCACGGATCTACGACTGACGGATCTACGACTAGCAGACATGCGGAAATCCCCTCGAAGCCAACAGGACTCGCCATAAGCAAACGTGAGCCAACAGATTCTTGTGGCTTCGCGTGGGGATTAGTCAATAGCCTTACCGAATAAGGTGCGTGAGGAGCCCGTGACACCTGAGACTTCAGGCCACTCCTCAGCAGGGAGGGACGGGCGGCGGGCCGAAGCCCTTACGTGTCGCCGATCGTCGGGTACGGGAACTTGACCCCGGTGCCGCCATCCACGACGAGCGTCTGCCCGGTCACGTACGAGGAGAGCGGCGAGGCCAGGAAGAGGAGGGCCGCGGCGATGTCGGCGGGCTGGGCGACACGGCCGAGCGGTGCGTTCGCCGCATTGACAGCACGCCCCTCCTCCCCGAGCAGCCCCGCGACCCGCGGCGTCCACACCACACCGGGCGCCACCGCATTGACCCGCACCCCGCGCGGCCCGTACTCGACGGCAGCCGTCCGCACCAGGGACATCAGCCCCGCCTTGGCGGCTCCGTACGCGCCGTGCAGCGGAGCCGCCGTGAGCCCCGACACGGACGCCACGAACACCAGCGGCCCGCCGCCCGCCGCCGCCACCGCCGCTCCCCCGTACTGAACGGCGAGCCAGGCGTGCCGCAGGACCAGGTCGAAGTGCCACTGCCACGCGTCGTCGTCGAGCCCGTCCAGGGCCTCGTAACGGGCCATGCCGACGATGTCGACGACGCCGCCGACCGGCCCCAACTCCCGTTGCGCGTACGCGAAGAGCTCCCGCATGTCCTGTCGCCGCGTCACGTCCGCCACGTACGGGACGCCACCGGTCTGGGCCGCGACCGCGTCCACCCGCTCCTTGTCGACGTCCACGCACAAGACGCACGCGCCCGCCGAGGTGAGCGCGTGGGCGGTCTGCCGCCCGATGCCGTTGCCCGCACCGAGCAGGACGAAGGTGCGGCCGTCGACCCGGTGCAGGGCGCCGTAGTCGGGCACTGGGGTGTCGTCGAGGTCCATGGACGAGCTCCTCCGGTAGCCGGTCCGGTGGGCGGGCGCGGGCCGACGATGCGGGAGATCTGACGAAGTGTCAATACCGACGGGGGCCGACGCGGGCCCGCCCGTGCCCGGGAATGTCCGGACTCCGGTTAGCGTTGTCCGCGAGCAAGACAAAGCACAGAAAAAGCACCGACAAATACACAGACAAATACACAGACAACCTGGTGGAAGGCGGCACACCGTGCACGGCGAGTACAAGATCCCCGGCGGCAAGCTCGTCGTCGTCGACGTGGACGTGGCGGACGGCGTGCTGCGCCAGGTCCGGGTGGCGGGCGACTTCTTCCTCGAACCGGACGACGCGCTCCTCGCGATCAACGCCGCGCTCGAAGGCGCCCCGGCCGACGCCGACACCGCCACCCTCGCCGCCCGGATCGACGCGGGACTGCCGGCCGGCACGGTGATGCTCGGCCTGACGACCGAGGGCGTCGCCACCGCCGTGCGCCGCGCGCTCGCCCAGGCCACGGACTGGCGGGACTACGACTGGCAGCTCGTCCACGACGCGCCCCAGTCCCCCGTCCTGCACATGGCGCTCGACGAGGTGATGGTGGAGCAGGTCGCGCTCGGGCAGCGGCCGCCGACGCTGCGCGTGTGGGAGTGGGACCGGCCCGCGGTGATCATCGGCAGCTTCCAGTCGCTGCGCAACGAGGTCGACCCGGAGGGCGTCGAGCGGCACGGGGTGACCGTCGTCCGCCGTGTCTCCGGCGGCGGCGCCATGTTCGCGGAGCCGAAGTCCACCATCACGTACTCGCTCGCGGTCCCCGAGTCCCTGGTCTCCGGCCTCTCCTTCCAGGACTCCTACGCCTACCTGGACGACTGGGTGCTCGGCGCCCTCGCCGACATGGGCATCAAGGCCTGGTACCAGCCGCTCAACGACATCGCCACGGACGTCGGCAAGGTCGCGGGCGCCGCGCAGAAGCGGGTCGCGGCCGGGCAGGGCGCGGTGCTGCACCACGTGACGATGTCGTACGACATCGACGCCGACAAGATGGTCGACGTGCTGCGCATCGGCAAGGAGAAGCTGTCCGACAAGGGCACGAAGAGCGCCAAGAAGCGCGTCGATCCGCTCCGCCGCCAGACCGGCCTGCCCCGCGAGGAGGTCATCTCCCGCATGATCGACTCGTTCCGCAGCCGGTACGGCCTGACCGAGGGCAAGGTGACCGACGAGGAACTGGCCCGCGCCCAGGACCTCGTACGCACCAAGTTCGGCACGGACGAGTGGACGGCGCGGGTCCCGTAGTCCTCAGCCGGGCGACCCCGGGGCTACACCGTCGCCTGGCTGCTGTCGCGGAACTCGCCCCAGCCGTGCCAGCGCTCGATCTCCATGACCGCCGTGAACCGGGCCCGCTCGCGCTCCGGGTAGGGGCCGCCCGCGTAATGGGTGGAGATCCGGTCGATGTCGGCGAGGCCCTTGTCCTCGCGGATGTCGACGGCTCGGCCGATGAGGGTGATGTGCGTGTACCAGCTGTCCTTGTCGAGGACGGTGAGGGTGAGCCGCGGGTCACGGCGCAGGTGCCCGAGGCGGACCCGCCCCTCGTCCATGTTGAGCAGCACCCGGCCGTCCTCCCAGAGGTACCAGGTCGCCGCGGACACGGGCGCCCCGTCCGAACGGAGCGTGGCGACGGTGGCCGGGTTCGCTTGCTCGAGCATGGCGACGGCTTCTGCGGACAGTGGGGGCTTGGACACGGTTCCTCCTGTTACGTCATACGTCGAGGGGTACACGGTCGACCCTAGTCACATCAAGCCCCTGCGGCGATTGAGCAGCGGGGTCCGGGGCAGAGCCCCGTGACGTAGGACCGGCCGACCGCAACAATCCCGGCCTAAAGCAACCGCAGAAGCGCATGCAACGCCGGATTGTCATTCGCCTTCCGCCACACCAGATGCAACTCGACCGGCGCCGCATCGGACAGCTCCAACGGCCGGAACGCGATACCCGGGAACCGCATCTGCGCCGCCGACTCGGGCACGAAGGCGATGCCCCACCCGGCGTGCACCATGGCAAGCAGACTGTGCACCTGACTGAGGTACTGCGTGAAGCGCGGCCGCACCCGCGCCTCACGGAAGATGCTGACCAGCAGTTCGTGGAAGTAGCGGGCCTCGATCGGCGAGTACATGAGCACGTCCTGCCCGTCGAACTCCCCCATCGGCAGCGGCCCTTCACCCTCGGCGAGCGGATGCGCGCTCGGCACCGCGGCGAGCAGCCCCTCGCGGGTGGTCGAGCGGGTCTCCAGGTCGGGGCCGGTGCTGGAGGGGCGGATCATGCCGAGGTCGAGGGAGCCCTCGGTGAGGGCCTCCAGCTGGTCGCGGGTCACCTTCTCGCGGAGCACGATCTCCGTACCGGGCATGGAGGTCCGGGCCACGTCGAGCAGCGGGCCGAGCGCGGAGTAGGCGCTCGCCGCGGTGAAGCCGACGGCGATGGCGCCCGCCTCACCCGTGGACACCTGCCGCGCGGCGAGCGTGGCCGCCTCGGCCTGCCGCAGGATGGTGCGTGCCTCGTTGAGGAAGGCGCGGCCCGCCGGGGTGAGCCGGACGGTGCGGTTGGTGCGGTCGAGGAGCTGCACGTCCAGCTCGTGCTCAAGGAGCTGGATCTGCCGGCTGAGTGGGGGCTGTGTCATCCGCAGCCGTTCGGCGGCCCGCGTGAAGTGCAGTTCCTCCGCGACGGCCACGAAGCTCGCCAGCTGCGCAAGCGTGAACAACGATGCCCTCCAGGTATTGAATCATCCAAAAACTATGTTTGACGTGGATCAATCGCCGACCTTAGCGTCAACAGGAACCAACGGCTCACACCCCCAGGGATTCGCAGTGGTGACCAGCACGTCCACAGCCAGTTCAGCCGCCTCCCGTCAGGGCGAGGCGACCATCGACACCATCGCCTGGATCAAGCTCTCGTCCGTCACGCTGCCCCTCGCGACGCCGATCAGCGACGCCAAGGTGCTCACCGGCCGGCAGAAGCCGATGACCGAGGTCGCCTTCCTGTTCGCGGAGATCGAGACCACCGAGGGCCACTCCGGCATCGGCTTCGGCTACTCCAAGCGCGCCGGCGGCCCCGCCCAGTTCGCACACGCCAAGGAGATCGCCGACAACCTGATCGGCGAGGACCCCAGCGACATCGGCCGCCTGTGGACGAAGCTGGTGTGGGCCGGCGCCTCCGTCGGCCGCAGCGGCGTCGCCACGCAGGCCATCGCCGCGATCGACATCGCCCTGTGGGACCTCAAGGCCAAGCGGGCCGGCCTGCCGCTCGCCAAGCTGCTCGGCGCCCACCGCGACTCGGTGCAGTGCTACAACACCTCCGGCGGCTTCCTGCACACGCCGACCGACCAGGTCCTCGACAACGCCACCGCCTCCCTGGCCAGCGGCATCGGCGGCATCAAGATCAAGGTCGGCAACCCGGACCGCAAGGCCGACCTCGCCCGGCTGACCGCCGTACGCGAGCACATCGGCGACGACGTCCCGCTGATGGTCGACGCCAACCAGCAGTGGGACCGGCCCACCGCCCAGCGCATGGGCCGGGCCATGGAGGAGTTCAACCTCGTCTGGATCGAGGAGCCGCTCGACGCCTACGACGCGCAGGGCCACGCCGCGCTCGCCGCCTCGCTCGACACGTCCGTCGCCACCGGCGAGATGCTCGCGTCGGTCGCCGAGCACGTCGAGCTGATCAAGGCGAACGCCTGCGACATCATCCAGCCCGACGCCCCGCGCATCGGCGGCATCACCCAGTTCCTCAAGCTGGCCACCCTCGCCGAGCACAACAACCTGCAGCTGGCCCCGCACTTCGCGATGGAGATCCACCTCCACCTCGCCGCGGCCTACCCGATCGAGCCGTGGGTGGAGCACTTCGACTGGCTGGAGCCGCTGTTCAACGAGCGCCTGGCGATCAGCGACGGCCGCATGCACCTGTCGTCCCGCCCGGGCCTCGGCATCACCCTGAGCGAGCAGGCCCGCGCCTGGACCATCGCCACGCACGAGGTGGGCGCGCGCCCGTAATCCACCTCTCCCCCACCCTCTGGCGCGGGCCCGCTGACGGACAGCGCGGGACCCGCGCCAGAGCCATGTCCGGAACACCCACTGATGCTGACCAGGTATCACTGAATGCAAAAACAGTGTTGGACGGGCATGAGTGACGCCTCGTAATGTCGTACTCACACCACCCCTTCACCGTCCACCAGCGTTCAGCAGGAGCAGACCACCCATGTCGTCCTTCACCCCGTCAGAGCTCGGCGCCCGCATCGGCTCGGGCCTGCTCTCCTTCCCGGTCACCCACTTCAAGGCCGCGGACCTCGCGTTCGACGAGCAGGCCTACCGCGCCAACATCGAGCGCCTGGCCGAGCACGAGGTCGGCGGTCTCTTCGCCGCGGGCGGCACCGGCGAGTTCTTCTCGCTGACCGCCGCGGAGACGGAGCAGGTGGTGACCGCGGCCGTGCAGGCGGCGCCCGAGGGCACCCCGATCCTCGCCCCGGCCGGGTACGGCACGCGCACCGCGATCGAGTACGCGCAGGCGGCCGAACGAGCGGGCGCCGACGGCCTGTTGCTCTTCCCGCCGTACCTGACGGAGGCCTCGCAGGACGGCCTGGCCGAGCACGTCGAGGCGGTCTGCAAGGCCACGAACCTCGGAGTCATCGCCTACGGCCGGGCCAACGCCAAGTACAGCGCGGACACCCTGGCCCGCGTCGCCGAGTCCTGCCCGAACCTGATCGGCTACAAGGACGGCGTCGGCGACATCGACGCCATGACCCGCATCTACACCCGCCTCGGCGACCGCTTCACGTACGTCGGCGGACTGCCCACCGCGGAGATGTACGCCCTCCCGTACCTCGAACTCGGCGTCACCACCTACTCGTCGGCCATCTTCAACTTCCTGCCGGAGTTCGCCCTCGACTTCTACGCCGCCGTCCGCGGCCGGGACCACGCCACCGTCCTCAAGCACCTGCGCGACTTCGTGCTCCCGTACACGGAACTCCGCAACCGCAAGGCCGGCTACGCGGTCAGCATCGTCAAGGCGGGCATGACCGCGACGGGCCACCCGTCGGGCCCGGTCCGCCCGCCACTCACGGACCTGACCGAGGCCGAACTCGCCGAGCTGAAGGCGCTGATCAAGCGAGTGTGAGGCGGCGCCGCCTCACACCGTCCCATCGACGGTGAGCGTGAACCGCGCTGGTGTCGTGCCCGTGATGTACGCCTTCACGCCCGGCGCGGTGTCGCTCGCCCCGAGGTAGCCGAACTGTTCGCCGGGGTCGGTGGACGGCTCGCGGTCGCAGGCGGGCGCGGTGTGGGTGACGCGCAGGATGTCGGAGCCGACCGTGTACGTCGCCTCGGGCCCGCCGATGACACAGCGGTCGGGCCCGGCCGTCACCGTCGTCCCGGTGAGCGTGCCGCCGGGGCGGAAGGCCAGTTCCAGGGCGTACGTCGTCGGGGTCGAGTCCAGGTCGAAATCGACACGGACACCCGTGGCCGTGGCCGTCACCTCGGCCGTGACCGTGAGGTGATGGGTGTCGGCGGGCCTGGCCGCGAAGTCCATCGCGGCGTGGAACCGGCCCTCGTCGCCGAGCGGGTAGGCGCCGTCCGCGCGGCGGGCCGACGGCGGCAGCGGCTGGTAGAAGGAAGCCGAACGGTCGCTCGCCAGGCGGTACTTGCCGGGGCCGAGGCGTTCCAGGCCTTCGGCGCGGAACGGCCCGAGCGAGAAGAAGTCGACGTACAGCCGCACCGATTCGAGCACGGCCGCACCCTGCCGCAGCCGCAGGAACGTCGGGTTGGTGGCGATCCCCGAGCCGATGCGGGGTGTGGTGGCGATGTCGCCGCCACCGTAGACGGTCAAAGTCCGTGCACCATCGTGCAGTTGGGCGAGCCCCGAGGTGGCGAACACGCTCTCCGTGCGCTCCGCAGGCCTGGACGGCGACGGCAGCGGTTCCGCGAGCGCCGGGTCGATCAGCACGGCGGTAAGCGCGTCTGCCGCCGTCTCCCCGTCCACGCCGTGCTCCTGCACCGTCCGCGCCATCCGGGCGAACAGGGCGCGCTCCGGCTCGTCCGCGCGCAGGGCGAGTGCGCGGTACGGCATGAGGAACCGGTCGCCGAAGAAGCGGGCCCGCTGGTCCTGGCGCCGCGAGTGCACGGACTCCAGGCAGCCGTCGGCGTCGTACAGGGCGGCGAACGCGGCCAGGTTGCGGCGCACCGGCTCGCGCAGTTCGTCGCGGTCGAGGACGTCGGCGATCGCGAGCAGCGACGGGTTGGTGACGTGGGCGGCGTACAGCGGGCTGCGTTCGCTGTACATGCCGTCCGGCTGCAGATCGATGCCCTCGGCAAGCCAGTCGTCGATGCGTTCGGGGATCCGCGGGTCGGGGGCGAGCCGGTGCAGCCGGGCCAGGGCCGCGCACAACTCCCAGCGGTGGTTGGGGGTGTGCACTCCGCCGACGAGGAGGGCGGGGGTCGCGGCCTCGCGGATGTCGGTCAACACGGCCCGCAGGTCGGCGAGTTCACTGGGCTGCCGCTCCCGGGCGACCGTGTCGATCAGCTGGGTGAGCAGACAGACGTCGTTCATGGTGAACGAGGAGTCGGGCGGCGAGGCGAGGTTGTCGCCGCCGAAGAGCCCGTCCTTGCCCTGCAACTCCCGTAGATTCAGGGCACGTTGCAGAGCGACTGTCACGTGGCCGGACGCTTCGGGCCGCTCCCACACCCACGCCGCCACGAGCGCCTTGGCGTCCGAGGCGAGCGCCCGGTGCCGGGTCGTGTGCGGCGGCCCTTCGGGCGAGGCGAGTCGGGCTGTGCGGTCGGCGAGCGGCCCCGTGAGTGCCGCGAGGAAGTCGTGGTCCATGCCCCTGTCCATGTGTCAGTCCTTCAGGCCGGCGTCGAGGTCGGCGCTCATCACGTACCGCTGGAACACCAGGAACATCACGAGGAGCGGCACGATGGAGATGACGGACGCGGCGAGCAGCGTCGGCCAGTCGATGTTCTCGGCGCCCACCAGGCCGCGCAGCGCGACCTGCAGCGTGAACTGTTTGGGGTCGCCGAGCACGATCAGCGGCCAGATGTAGTCGTTCCAGCGCCACTGGAAGGAGAAGATCGCCAGCGTGATCGCGATGGGCCGGGCCAGCGGCATCATGATCGTGAGGAAGATCCTGGCCTCGCCCGCTCCGTCGATGCGGGCTGCCTCCAGGAGTTCGTCGGGGACGGTCAGGAAGAACTGGCGGAACATGAAGATGCCGGTCGCCGTCATGATCGACGGGACGATGACGCCGGTCAGCGTGTTGTAGAGGCCGAGGTTGCGGATCACCGTGAACGACGGGGTGAGGATGACCTCGGTCGGCAGCATCGTGGTGGCGAGGACGCAGACGAAGAACACCTTCAGCCAGCGCGCCGGGTACTTCGCGAGGGCGTAGCCGGTACCCGCGCTCGCCACGACGGTGAGCGCCGTGGAGAGCGTGGCCACCACGAGCGTGTTGCCGAAGTACCGGCTGAAGTCGATACGGTTCCAGGCGTCGACGAAGCCCTGCACGGTCCAGTGCTCGGGCAGGATGCTCAGCGGTGTGCTGAACAGCTCGCTGCCCGGCTTGAACGCGCTGAGCACGAACCACAGCACCGGGAACGCGAACAGCAGGGCGAGGATCCAGAGGGCGAGCGTCGGCAGGACCGAACGGGCCGCCGCCTGGCGGCGGGGCTCGGCGCCTTCCCGAATGTCCCGGGCTTCCCGGATCTCCTGGGATTCCTGGAGCTTCACGAGGCGCCACGCCCCTTTCCGACGCGGAGCTGGATGAGGGCGATGGCCATGAGGATCGCCATCAGGACCATGGAGACGGCGCTGGCGTAGCCGACCTTGGCGTACTTGAACCCGGTCTCGTAGACGTACTGGACGATCAGCCGGTTGTCGATGCCGGGGCCGCCGCCGTTGAGGGCCTGGACCATCCCGAACTCCTTCACCGAGTTCAGCGTGGCGAGCAGGACGACCATGAAGGAGGTCGGGGCGATCGACGGCAGGGTGATGTGCCGGAAGCGCTGCCAGGCGTTCGCGCCGTCCAGGGCGGCGGCCTCGTAGTACGACTTCGGCACGTTCCGCAGCGCGGCGATGAACAGCAGCATGTTGAAGGCGGTGCCGCCCCAGGCGGTGGCGACCACCATGACCATGAGCGCGAGGTTCGGGTCGGAGGACCACTTGGCGCCGCCGAGGCCGAGCTGTCCGAGGACGAAGTTGATGAACCCGAAGTCCTCGCCGAACAGCCAGCGCCACACCACGCCGGTGACGATCGGGGAGATCAGCCACGGCAGGAAGAAGATGGTCTTGGCGAGCGTGGCCCCGCGCGCGTACCGGTTGACCAGGAGTACCGCCACCGCGAGCGACAGTACGTAGACGAGTGGCACGGAGAGGACCACGTACAGCCCGGTCCTGGTCAGCGCGGAGTAGAAGTTGGAGTCGGCGAACAGGGTCGTGTAGTTGTCCAGGCCGACGAAGTCGGGTTTGCCGAGGCCCCGGTAGTCGGTGAACGAGTAGAGCAGGCCGAGTGCGCCGGGCCACAGGAAGAAGAGCAGGAACATCACGATGTTCACCGACGCGAAGGCCACGGGGGCCCAGCGGTGGCGGCGCCGTGGGCGTCGGCCGGGTGGGGCCGCGGCGGCGGGCTGCGTGGAGGTGCGGCGGGTGGCCGCGGTGATCGTCATCGTCGTCGACCTCGGTCTTCGGGAATGGCCAGGGCTTCGGTGGTGGGTGGCGGGTCAGCCGTCGCCGAGCTGTTCGTTCAGCTGCTTCTCGATGGCACCGACCGTCGCGTCCAGGCTCTGGGAACCGCCCAGATACTTGACCGTCTCGTCGTGCAGCGGATCGCCCTCGGTGACATGGCCCGCGTAGGCCTGCCGCAGCGAGTCCTTGATCTGGGCGGGCCCGAGGGGACCGGCCTCATCGATGATCCTGTTGTAGAGGTCGAAGTCGCGCTGGCGCGCGGCGTAGCGGACCTGCACGCCGTCCTCGACCGGCAGGAAGCCTGAGGTCTCGCACAGCTTGCGGTAGTTCTTCTTGCTGTAGAGCCAGTTCACGAACCGCTCGGACTTCTTGGCGGCCGGGCCGTCGAAGCCGACGAGGTAGTTGGTGCCGAGGTTGGTGGTCCGCACGGGCTGGTGCGGCATGAGCGCCGAGTCCCAGTCGAAGTTCTTGATGTTCTTGGCGAAGTCGGCGATCTGCCAGACCCCGGAGTAGTACGCGACGACGCGGCCCGACTTGAACATGGCGTTGGGGTCGTCGTTCGAGAGCCACACGGACTTGGGGCTGAAGGAGCCGTCGTTGAGTTCCTTGAACCGCTTGAGCGCCTTGACGGAGTCGGCATCGCCCTTGAATTCGCCGTCCTTGCCCTCGCGGAAGCCATTGCCCCCGAACTGGTACATGAAGGAGCGCAGCCGGTGGCTGGAGGCGTCCATCACCATGCCGTACTTCGCGTCGGTGCGCTTCTGTACCTTCTTCACGGCGGCGACGAACTGGTCCCAGGTCCAACCGCCGCTGTCGCGCGGGTAGTCGACGTGCGCCTTCTTGAACAGCGACTTGTTGACGAAGAGGCCGACCGCGGTGAGGTCGGTGGGCAGGGCGTTCACCACGCCCTTCTCGTTGGCGGCGAGCAGGTCCTTCTTGATGTGGTGGTCCTTCGCCACGCCCCCGAGGTCCATCAGCGCACCGGACCAGATCGGGTCGATGCCCGGCACACGGGCGAGCGCCGGCAGTTCGCCCGCCATCGCCGCGTTGCGCATCTTGGTGACCAGGTCGTCGTACGGGATGTCGACGACCTCGACCTCGACGCCGGTCTCCTTGGTGTACTCGGCGGCCATCTTGGCGAAGCCGCCGCCCTGAGCGGTGTCGCCGGACAGCCAGAAGGTCAGCTTGTTCGGATCGCCGCCCGCCACCCCGGTGTTCTCGGCGAAGGCACAACTGCTGAGCAGCAGCACCATCGCGCTCGCCCCGGCCACGGCCATCGTCCTTCTGCGACCCGCCCGCATGGCTCCCCGCCCTTCTCCGCCCGCCCGGTCCCGCACGTGACCAACTGCCGCCCGGACGCCCGGAAGTGGAGCCTCCGGCAACGGGGTCAAAGATCAGGGCAAGCGCTTGCTAGCGTCAAGGGTTCTGCAGGGACTTTGTACTGACAACATGACGCGGCCGGGGAGAAGGAAGCCCCGAATCGCTCACTGCCCCTTGCGGATCCGCCCCAGGTCCCGCGCCGCCTGGTCCAGGAGCGTACGCATCGCCGACTCCGCCGCGTCCGGGTCCTGCGCGCGGACCGCGTCGAGGACGGCGCGGTGGCTGGGGACAGGGTCCTTGGGGTGGCGGCCCGTGCCGTGGACGAGGCGGTCGCGGTAGGCGAGGCCCGCGGCGATCACCAGGTCCATGCGCTCCAGCAGTTCGTTGTGGGAGGCCCGGAGCAGGGCGCCGTGGAAGGCGAGGTCCGCCTCGACCGCGTGGGCCGCGCCGCCCTCACCACCCGACTTCCCCATCGCCTCCAACGCCGCGTCGAGCGCGGCCAGATCGGCCTCCGTGCGGCGGCGCGCCGCGAGCCGGACGGCGGCCGGCTCGACGATGCCGCGCACCTCGTCCAGGTCGCCGAGCAGCGGGTTGCCCGCGCCCGCCGCGAGGCCGCCGTCCAGCGTCTCGAACTGCCAGCGCAGCACGTCCGCGTCGAGCAGATGCCAGTCCGCGCGGGGCCGCACGAAGGTGCCGCGCTTCTGCCGGGCGTCGACCATGCCCTTCGCGGCGAGCACCTTCAGGGACTCCCGCAACGCGGTGAGGCTGACGCCGAGTTCGTCCTGGAGCGCGCCGAGGTCGAGGGTCGCACCCTCCCCGATCCGGCCGCTCAGCACCCGGTGCGCGATGGTCTCCACGGTCTGCCCGTGCACTCCGCGGCGCGCGTACCCCGCCATGTCCTACCTGCTGTTCTCTCGACGTCCCGGCCCGCCAAGTATCGCCGGGGCAGCGGGAGTTCACCCCGTGTTCGGCGCCCGTTCACGCCGAGGACTTCATCACGCTCCACCCGCCGTCGACCACCAGGCTGGTCCCGGTCACGTACGAGGCCTCGGGCGATGCGAGGAATGCGATCGCCGACGCCACCTCGTCGGGGCTGCCGAAGCGGCGGGCCGCGGTCTCCGCGACGCTGGCCGCCCGCTCTTCCTCGGGCACCCGGTCCCACACCCCGGTCAGGATCGGCCCCGGCAGGACCGTGTTGACCCGCACCGACGGGCCGTATTCCACGGCGAGTTGGCTGCTGAGCGAGAGCAGTCCGCCCTTGGCCGCCGCGTACGCCGGGTGGCCCGGGATGCCGTGCCGGGCGTGCACGGACGAGACCAGGACGACCGCGCCCGCCTGCTCGCGCAGGTCGTCGAGGCAGGTCCGCACGCCGAGGAACGCCGCCGTGAGCCCGATGGTCAGCTGGCGGTTCCAGGACTCGGGTGAGGTCTCGTGCGCCGGGGCGACCTCGATCTTCACGGCGTTACTGACCAGGACCCCGACGGGCCCGAAGGCGTGCGCGGCGGTCAGCGCCTCCCGCCAGGCCTCCTCGCGCGCGACGTCGGCGGGCACGAACGCGGCGCGACCACCGTCCCGCTCGATCTCCTTGGCAACCTCGACCCCGTGCCGCTCGTCGATGTCGGCGAGCACGACGGCGGCGCCCTCCGCGGCGAGCCGCCGCGCGGTCGCCGCGCCGATGCCCGCGGCGGCTCCGGTCACGATGGCGGTGCGCCCGGCGAAGCGGTCGGTGGCGCGCGGGGCTGTCATTGGCTGCCTCCGGGGTCCGGTGAATCGGGGACGTGATCGTCAACTGTCCGGCTGGTCAAGGGGGTTGACCCCCTCCACCCTCGCTCATATATTCCGCCACGTTAATTCCTAATTAATGGATTGAACAGAGCCGTGCAGCCCGACGATCGAGTGAGGTGCGATGCTCCACTTCGGCGCCGACTACAACCCCGAGCAGTGGTCCGAGGAGGTCTGGGCCGAGGACACCCGGCTGATGAAGGAGGCCGGGGTCACCATGGTCACAGCCGGGATCTTCTCCTGGGCCAAGGTCGAACCCCGGTCCGGCGCCTACGACTTCGACTGGTTCGACCGCGTCATGGACAACCTCGCCGACGCGGGGATCCGGGTCTGCCTGGCCACCATGACCGCCTCTCCGCCCCCGTGGCTCTCGCGGCTGCACCCGGAGATGCTCCCGGAGACCGAGGACGGCCGGCGCAAGTGGCCCGGCGGCCGCCAGCACTACTGCCCCTCCAGCCCCGTCTACCGCGAGCACGCCACCCGCCTCGTCGAACGGCTCGCGACCCGCTACGCCGGGCATCCGGCCCTGGACACGTGGCACATCGGCAACGAGTACGGCTGCCACACCCGCCAGTGCTACTGCGACGTGTCCGCCGCCGACTTCCGCCGCTGGCTTCGCGAGCGCTACGGATCCGTGGACGCGCTCAACGAGGCCTGGTCCACGGCCTTCTGGTCGCAGCGCTACGACGACTTCGACGAGGTCCTGCCGCCACGCCTCGCCCCCACCTTCGCCAACCCGGCCCAGCAGCTGGACTATTGGCGCTTCAGCGACGACGCGCTGCGCCAGTGCTACCTCGCCGAGGAGGCCGTGCTGCGTCGCGTCACACCGGGCGTGCCGATCACCACGAACCTGATGCCGAACCACAAGCCGGTCGACGCCTTCGCCTGGTCCGAGCACATGGACGTGATGGCGCTCGACCACTACCAGGATCCGTACGAGCCGGATCCCCATCTCACCGCCGCGTACAACTTCGACCTGATGCGCTCGGCGCGCGGCGGGCAGCCCTGGTTGCTCCTGGAGCAGGCGCCCAGCGCGGTCAACTGGCGGCCGCGCAACAGCCCGAAGCAGCCCGGCCGGATGCGCCTGTGGAGCTGGCAGGCCGTCGCGCAGGGAGCCGACGCGGTCCTCTACTTCCAGTGGCGCCAGTCGCGCGGCGGCGCCGAGAAGTACCACTCGGCGATGGTGCCGCACGCCGGGACCGACACCCGGATCTTCCGCGAAGTGTCGGACCTGGGCCGCGAGTTGGCGTCGGTACCCGAGATCGCGGGGACCCGTTCGACCGCCGACGCCGCGCTCCTCACCGACTGGAACAGCTGGTGGGCCCTCGAGCTGGACTCGCATCCCTCCACGGCCCTGAACCAGACCGAGATCAACCTCGCGCACCACCGCGCCCTGTTCGACGCGGGTGTGCCGTGCGACGTCGTCCCGCCGGACCGCGACCTCTCCTCGTACAAGCTCGTCGTCGTGCCGAACCTGTATCTGCTCAGCCAGGAGAACGCCGAGCGGCTCGCGGAGTACGTCGAGGGCGGCGGACATCTCGTCGTGTCGTTCTTTTCCGGCATCGTCGACGACTGCGACCGGGTCGAACTCGGCGGGTACCCCGCCCACTTGCGGCGACTGCTCGGCATCCGCACGGAGGAGTTCTGGCCGCTCGACGAGGGCCAACACCTCACGGTGAGCGGTGAGTTGACCGGACGCGCCGATCTGTGGTCCGAGGCCATCGACCTGGAGGGCGCCGAAGCCGTCGCCGTCTTCGAGGACGGCGAGCTCACGGGCCGCCCCGCCGTCACCCGCCACACGTATGGCGACGGCACCGCCTGGTACCTCGGCACCCGCCTCGAACCGTCCGCGCTGCGGGCCCTGTTGGACCGGGTGCGCACGGAGGCCGGAGTCACCCCCGTCCTGCCGGACCTGCCCGAGCAGGTACAGGCCACCGTCCGCGAAGGCGCGGCCGGCCACTTCCTGTTCCTGCTCAACCACGGTGAAAACGAGGCAGAGGTCTCTCTTCCGACCCCCATGCGGGACCGCCTCACCGCCGAGCCGGAGCCCACCACCAGCGTGTCTCTACCGGCGTACGGCGTCGCCGTGCTCCAGGCCCAGACGTTGCACTGACAAGGAGGTCAGATGCCCCAACCAACCACCCGCCGAAAGGTCCTCACGTGGGCCACCGCCGCAGCCGCGGCCCCCGCCCTCGCGGCCTGCGGTGAATCCGCCGGCGCCGCCCGCATGACGAAGGACCACGGCCGCAAGCCGGGCCAGAAGGTCACCCTCAGGCTCTGGACCTGGGTCCCGCTGCAGAAGGCGGTCGCGCTGTGGAACAAGCGCAACCCGGACATCCAGGTCGTCGCCCAGATGGTGCCCGCCAACACCTCCGGCGGCTACCAGAAGATGCACGCCGCCGTGAAGGCCGGCAACCCGCCGGACCTCGCCCAGGTCGAGTACTACGCGCTGCCCGAGTTCATGCTCGAGGGCGGCCTGACGAACCTGAGCGAGTACGGCGCGGACAAGCTCAAGGACAGTTACGTCGACTGGCAGTGGAAGCAGGGCGTCTTCTCGGGCGGCACGTACGCGATCCCGCAGGCCTCGGGCCCCATGGGTCTCTTCTACCGCAAGGACGTCCTGGAGAAGTGGGACATCGAGGCCCCCAAAACCTGGGACGAGTACCGCGCCGCCGCGAAGAAGGCCAAGAAGCGGGGCTCGTACATCACGGCCTTCCCGCCCTCCAACGCCCAGTGGTTCGCCAGCTTCCCCTGGCAGCGCGGCGCCCACTGGGTGCGCACCGAAGGTGACACCTGGATCGTCGACCTGACTTCCCCGGAGTCCCTCGAGGTCGCCGACTACTGGGACGGCATGGTGCGCGACCGCTTCGTGCTCCAGACGCAGGACGCGCAGAGCGCCTTCTACAAGGCGCTGCAGACCGGGGAGCTGGTGACCTGGCCGGGCGCGCAGTGGTACGACGCGCTGATCCGCGGCAACGCCCCGCGCACCAAGGGCAAGTGGGCGGTGTCCGAACTGCCGCAGTGGGAGGCGGGCGCGCACGCCTCCTCCAACTGGGGCGGCTCCTCCACCGCGGTCCTCCAGGGCTCCCAGCACCCGGTCGAGGCGCTGAAGGTGGCGCACTGGCTGAACACGAACCCGGACAGCATGAAGCTGCTGATCGAGGCCGGGTACGGCTGGCCCGCCGCCAAGATCGACCTGCCGAAATCGCCGCTGGGTAAGCCCGACCCGTTCTTCAGCGGCCAGCGCTACAACGAGGTCTTCCAGGTCTCCGACCGCAACGTCGACACGTCCTGGCGGTACGCGCCGACCACCACGCAGTCCTTCACGCACATCCAGGACAACCTGGCGCTCGCCCTCGTGGGCAAGGGCTCGTTCGTGGACGCGCTGAAGGACGCGCAGACCAAGTTCGTCGACGACCTCAAGGCCAAGGGACTCAAGGCGAGGAGCGCACGATGAGGAGCGCACGATGACGACATCGTCCGTGAAGTCCGCGCAGCCCGGCGCCGGCGACTCCGCGCGCCCGACCGCGCCCCCGAAGGCCACCGGCCGCCGGCGCACCCGCCGCGCCAGGCCCGACCGCAAGGCGTGGCTGTTCCTCGGCCCGTTCCTCGCGGTCTATCTGTTCGCGATGATCATCCCGGTGTTCTACGCGATCTACCAGAGCCTGCTGAAGGTCGAGCGTTCGGGACCGCTCGGGCTCGGCGCCCCCAAGGTCGTCTTCGGCGGCCTCGACAATTACGCCATCGCTCTCCAGCAGGACGCCTTCCTGGAGGGCTTCGGCCGGGTGCTGCTCTTCGGCATCGTGCAGGTCCCGGTGATGCTGCTGCTCTCGCTCGTCCTCGCGCTGCTGCTCGACCAGATATCCGACCGCTGGGCCGGCCTGATGCGGGCGACGTACTTCCTCCCGTACGGCATCCCCGGCGTCATCGCGACGATCCTGTGGGGCTTCCTGTACGTCCCCGGCATCAGCCCGATCACCGAAATGCTCGGCGACCTGGGCTTCCAGCCGGACTTCCTCGGCCCCGACACCGTGCTGTGGTCCATCGCGAACATCGTGATCTGGGAGTTCGCCGGCTACAACATGCTGATCATCGTCGCCCAGCTGAAGTCCGTCCCGCAGGAGCTGTACGAGGCGGCGAGGATCGACGGGGCGGGCCCCTGGCAGATCGCGCTGCGCCTCAAGATCCCGCTCGTCCGCCCGGCCCTCATCCTCACCTGCGTGTTCTCCATCATCGGCACGATGCAGCTGTTCGCGGAGCCGCTGGTCCTGAAGAAGATCGCGCCGGCCGTCATCCCCGACTACACGCCGAACCTCAGCGCGTACTTCGACGCCTTCTCCAACGCCAACATCTATGTGGCGGCGGCCAAGTCCGTGATCCTCGCGGTGGTCGCGATGGTCCTGTCCTTCGGCTTCCTGAGCCTCGTCACCCGCAAGCAAAGGAGCGAGCGGTGACCGCTGTCGACGTCAAGACTCCCCCCGCCACACCCGTGGCACCGGCGCGCAGGCCACGGCGCCTCACGCCGGGCCGGATCGTGCTGGTCGCGGTCCTCACGATCGCCGCGATCTACTTCCTCGTCCCCGTGTATTGGCTGATCGTCGCCACGACGAAGAACAACGACAGCCTCTACGGCTCCTTCGGCTTCTGGTTCGACAACCCGCAGCTGCTGCACAACCTGGGCAACGTCTTCGCGTACGACCGCCACATCTATCTCCAGTGGGCGCTGAACTCCCTGCTGTACGCGGGGGTGGGCGCGGTGCTCGCGACGCTGTTCTCCGCGGCGGCCGGCTTCGCCCTCGCGAAGTACCAATTCCGGGGCCGCGAGGCGGTGTTCAAGTTCGTCCTGGCGGGCGTGCTGCTCCCGTCGACGGCCCTGGCGCTCCCCCTGTACCTGCTCTTCAGCAAGCTGCACCTGACGGACACGTACTGGGCCGTCCTGATCCCCAGCATCGTCTCGCCCTTCGGCGTCTACCTCTGCCGGATCTACGCGGAGGCGTCCATCCCCGACTCGCTCCTGGAGGCGGCGCGGGTGGACGGCGCGGGCGAGGAGCGGATCTTCGCGACGCTGGTGCTTCGCATCATGACGCCGGCGCTCGTCACGGTCTTCCTCTTCCAGTTCGTGCACATCTGGAACAACTACTTCCTGCCGTTGGTGATGCTCTCCGACGACCGGAAGTACCCGATCACGCTCGGCCTCGTCACCTGGCAGCAGGCCGCCGACCGGGTCCCGGAGCTGACGCAGTACACCATCGGCGGTGCCTTCGTCTCCGTCATCCCGCTGGCCTTCGCGATGCTCGTCCTCCAGCGCTTCTGGCGGACGGGTCTGACCGAGGGAAGCGTCAAGGAGTGACCCGGCGCCACACCGCAAGGGAGCAACTGGCTTGAAAATCAACCGAGTCGAGACCTTCGCCGTCCCGCCGCGCTGGCTGATGTGCCGGATCGAGACGGACGACGGTCTCGTCGGCTGGGGCGAGCCCGTGGTGGAGGGCCGCGCCGACACCGTCCGCGCGGCCGTCCACGAACTCGCCGACCAGTTCCTCGTCGGCGCGGACCCGCTGCGCGTCGAGGACCACTGGCAGCTGATGACCAAGGGCTCGTTCTACCGGGGCGGCCCGGTCCTCTCCAGCGCCGTCGCGGGCCTCGATCAGGCGCTGTGGGACATCGCGGGCCAGGCGTACGACGCGCCCGTGCACCAGCTCCTGGGCGGTCCTGTACGTGAACGGGTGCGCGCCTACTGCTGGGTGGGCGGCGACGAACCGGCCGAGCTGCGCGACCAGATCGCCGAGCAGGCGGCGGCCGGTTTCACGGCGGTCAAGATGAACGGTTCGGGCCGCACCGACCGCCTGCCGACGGTCGCCGACCTCGAAGCGATGGCGACCCGCGCCTCGGTGGCCCGCGAAGTCCTGGGCTCTGATGGGGACTTCGCGGTCGACTTCCACGGCCGGTTCACGGTGGCGGGCGCGGTCCGCGCGGCGGCGGCCCTCGAACCGTACGGCCCGATGTTCGTCGAGGAGCCGGTCCTGCCCGAGTACACGCACCGCATCGGGCGTGTGGTGGAGTCGACGACGACGCCGGTCGCGACGGGCGAGCGGCTGTACTCCCGTACGGAGGTGCTCCCGGCGCTCCAGTCGGGGGTGGCGGTCGTCCAGCCGGACCTCTCGCACGCGGGCGGCATCTCGGAGTCGCGGCGCATCGCCTCGCTCGCCGAGACCTTCGACGCGCTGGTCGCCCCGCACTGCCCATTGGGTCCGATCGCCCTGGCGGCCAGCCTCCAACTCGCCTTCAGCACACCCAACTTCCTCATCCAGGAACAGTCCATCGGCATCCACTACAACAACGGCTCCGAACTCCTCGACTACGTCGCGGACCCCGAGGTCTTCCGCTTCCACGAGGGCCACTTCGCCCGCCCCACCCTGCCGGGCCTCGGCGTACGGATCGACGAGAAGGCGGTCCGCGCGGCGGACGACTCGGCGACGAGCTGGCACAACCCGGTGTGGCGGCACCGGGACGGGTCGTTCGCGGAGTGGTGACACTTCGGTACCGGAGCGGGCCCGCATCCGAATGGCCCTCATTCTGCCCGCGTATGAGAACTGACGCCTGAACACCCCCCGTGGTCGACTCGGAACGATCGCGCTCGCGATCGCTTCCGAGCCGGACACAGAAGGGGGCACATGTGCACCAGGACGAGGTGGCGGGGCCCGGCGGGCGGACCGTGGTGGTCACCGGTGGCACCAGCGGCATCGGTGCCGCGATCGCTCGGCGCTTCGCCGCCGACGGGGACGAGGTCGTCGTCGCGGGTCTCGACGCGGACCGGTGCGCCGGTGAACTCCCCACAGCCGTACGGGCCGTGGAACTCGACGTCACACGGGCGGAGGCGCTGAGCGCCTTCCTGGACGGGCTCGACGGGCTCGACGTGCTGGTCAACGCGGCCGGGGTGATCGCCCGCGGCCGGGAGTACAAACCGGAGGTCTTCGCCGAAGTCGTCGGCGTCAACCTCACCGGGACGATGCGCAGTTGCGTCGCGGCCCGCAAGGCGCTCGCCGACACCGGCGGCTGCATCGTCAACGTCGCCTCCATGCTGAGCTACTTCGGCGGCCCCAAGGTGCCCGCGTACAGCTCCAGCAAGGGCGGGGTGATGCAACTGACGAAGTCCCTCGCCGTCGCCTGGGCCGACCAGGGGATCCGGGTCAACGCGGTGGCGCCCGGCTGGATCCGCACCCCGCTCACCCGTGACCTTCAGGAGGACCCGGAGAACAGCCGACGCATCATCGACCGCACCCCGATGGGGCGTTGGGGCACACCCGCCGAGATCGCGGGGGCCGTCGCGTTCCTCGCGGGCCCGGACGCCGGGTTCATCACGGGGGCCGTGCTCGCGGTGGACGGCGGCTATCTCGCCGCGTGACCCGTCCGCCTCCAACCCCCTTACGAGGAAAGGAACGTAACGCCATGTCACAGAGTCGAGGCCCGGTCATTCCCGTCTCCTCCGTCGTCCCGCCGGAGATCGCCGTCGCGGCCCTGCCCGAGGACGAACGGGTGTGGGTGCCGCAGGCGCCGAACGTGTGGTTCCGGCCGCTGATGTTCAACACGGTGACCGGGCAGTGGTGCAACCTGCTGAAGGTGACCGCCGCCGGCATCGTGTCCCGGCACCGGCACCCCGGAGTCGTCTTCGGCTATGTCATCAAGGGCAAGTGGCACTACTACGAGCACGAGTGGGTCGCCGAGGCGGGCCACTTCGTCTACGAGCCGCCCGGCGAGATCCACACGCTCGCCGTGCCCGAGGACTGCGCCGAGATGATCACGTTCTTCAACATCACCGGCGCGATGGCGTACGTCGACGAGGACGGTGTCCAGATCGGCTACGAGGACACCTTCACGAAGATCGAGATGTGCCGGGAGCACTACGACAAGGTCGGGCTCGGAGCCGAGTACGTGGACCAGTTCATCCGCTGATGTCCGGGAAGGGCGGCGGATGAGGTGATCACGCACCATTCTTTTGACGGCTCACCGAGGGTAGCGTTCCGGTCGATCTCGGTGACTGGAGGCGTCATGGACCTCACAAGCGTGCACCACTACCGCATCGACTGGATCGCCAGCTTCGTGGCGGTCGCCCGGCACGGCAGCTTCTCCGCCGCCGCCAAGACGCTCTACCGCTCCCAGCCGCGGGTGAGCAGCCACATCGCCGCGCTGGAGCGGCTCGTGGGGCGGCGGCTCGTGGACCGTTCCGTTCAGCCCGCGACGCTCACCCCGGAGGGGCGGGGTCTGCTTCCGCACGCCGAGGAGATCCTGCGGCGGCTCGACCTGATGGCGGAGAGCACCGAGGGGGCGGTGTGCGGGACGGTCCGGCTCGGCTGCTATCCGAGCGCCGCCGCCTACCTGTACCCGCGGGCGGTGCGGGCCCTGCGCGCCGCGTATCCGCGGGTGCGGCTCGTCCTGCACGAGGGGCCGAGCCTGGAGCTGGGCGAGCAACTCGTCGACGGGGGCGTCGATCTGGCCGTCAGACCGCTGCATCCGCTGGTCAGCTCCGACCGGGTGGCCAACCGGGTGCTGTGGCGCGAGCCGCTCGTCGCGGTCTTCCGCGCCGACCACCCGCTGGCCGGCGCGCACGAGGTGGCGCTCGCGCAGACGGTGACCCAGCCGGTGATCAGCATCGGGGAGAGCGACGACGGGCACAGCCGCCAGTACGAGACCAATCTCGCCTTCGCCAACCTCGGCCTGCAACCGGTGATCCGCGAACGCACCAACCAGCCGCAGACGTTGATCTCTCTGGTCCGGCACGGGCTCGGCGTCGGTGTCACCAACGCGCTCGCCATGACCACCGCCGACACCGAGGGCGTGGCCCTCGTGCCGGTCCGCGACGCCGGCTGCGAGCGGGCCGTCGCCACGTGGTGGCGGACAGGCGAGGAGTCGCCCGCGGTCGCGGCGGTACGGGAGTGTCTCGACCGGCTGCCGGGGCCCACCTGGCCGTGGGACGCGCCGGCCGGGCCCGCGCCATCCGCTAGTCGAATAGCCGCATTCGCGACCGAACACTGACGGCCCATCAGTGCGCTCCTACGGTTGCCCCAGTCGATTCGCCGACCTGGACAGGAGCACATCCCGCATGGCCAACTCCTTCTCCCCCGAGACCATCGAGGCGTTCCGCTCGATCGCCACGGCGTCCGTCGCCGACGCGGTCGAGCAGTTCGCAGCGCGCGGCTATCTCTCCGGCACCATCCGCCAGGTCCTGCCCGGCAAGCTCGTCGGCCCGGCCGTCACCGTCCTGGAGGTTCCCTCGCCCGAGCCCGTCCCGCCGGAGCACGCGCTGCGGGCCATCGACGAGTCGGCGCCGGGCGACGTCGTCTGCATCGCGGCGGGCGGCGCAGACGTCGCGGTGTGGGGCGGCCTGATGAGCGCGGGAGCCGTCGCCAACGGCGTCGCGGGCGCGGTCCTCGACGCGGGGGTGCGCGACATCGAGGAGATCCGCCGCGACTACCCGCAGTTCCCCGTCTACGCCCGCGGCGGCGTGCCGGCCACCACCGTCGGCCGCTACCGCACGGTCAGCCTCAACGAGCCGGTGGAGATGGGCGGTACGCGGGTGTACCCCGGCGACCTGATCGTCGCGGACAGCGACGGCGTGGTGTGCGTGCCCGCCGACCGCGTGCCCCAAGTCCTCGTAGCGGCACAGGAGATCGAGCGGCGGGAGCGCGAACAGACCGTCCTGATCCTGGAATCGGGCTCGCTGCGGGGCGGGCTCGAGAAGTACCACCGGATCTGAGGCCGGCGTGGACATCCTCGCGGCCGGTGAGCCGCTGCTCGAGTTCAACACGTCCACGGACGCGCCGGGCCCTGTCGGCGCGGGCACCTCCTTCACCGTCGGGCACGGCGGTGACACCTCCAACTTCTGTGTGGCCGCCCGCCGTTCCGGCGCCGACACCGGGTACATCACGCGCATCGGCGACGACGACTTCGGCGCCTCCTTCCTCCGGCTGTGGGAGCGGGAGGGCATCGCGACCGAGCACGTCGTCCGCGAACCGGGCGGGCGGACCGGGATCTACTTCATCGCCCGCACCCCGACCGAGAGTTCCTTCACGTACTACCGGGCGCGGTCCCCCGCCAGCCGCCTCGCGCCCGCCGACATCCCGGCCGGGGCGATCGCGCGGGCCCGCCTCCTGCACCTGAGCGGCATCACCCAGGCGATCTCCACGTCCGCCTGCGACGCGGCCTTCCACGCGATGCGACTGGCCCGGGACAACGGCACCCTGGTCAGCTACGACCCCAACATCCGGCCCGCCCTGTGGCCCGCCGAACGGGCCCGCGCGGTGGCCTGGCGCAGCGTCGAGCTGTGCGACATCGCGCTGCCGAACCTCGACGAGGGGCGGCTGCTCACCGGGCTGCACGATCCGGACGAGGTCCTCGCGGAGTTCGTACGCCGCGGGCCTTCCGTCGTGGTCCTGAAGATGGGTGACCGGGGAGCGCTCCTCGCGCACGACGGGGCGGTCACCCGCATCGCGCCGCACCCGGTCGACCCAGTGGACACCACCGGCGCCGGTGACACCTTCGACGGCGCGTTCGCGGCACGCCTCCTGGCCGGGGCCACGCCACCGGAGGCCGCCCAGTACGCGGCGGTCGCGGCGGCGCTGACCACGACCGGGCCGGGCGCCGTCACGCCGATCCCGCGCCGCGAGGACGTCGACGCCGCACGCCGGAGCCAGGGCGCCGACCGGCCACCACCGTCAGCAAGCACACCGGTCCGATGAGGAGTTGAGAAGCCAATGGTTCGCGCCAAACGCCACATCGCCGTGGCGGCATGCTCGGGAATCCTGCTGCTCGCGGGGTGCTCCGACGGTTCCACCGTGGACGATGCCGTGGAGGGTGCATCCGGCGCGGGCGCGGCGGCGCCGACCCGCGTCAGAGCCGGATATGTGTCCGCCATCGACCAGATAGGCCTGCCGTCCGGCGTGGAGGCCGGGTACTTCGACGAACAGAACCTCAACGTGAAGCTGGCCCAGCCGTACCCGACGGGTGTCGACGCGCTCAACGCGCTGCAAGCGGGCGAGGTCGACTTCATCCAGGTCGGCACGCCCGCGATCGCCGCCGCGCAGAAGGGCATCGACCTGTCCCTGGTCGGCAACTACACCGGCTCGTCCAGCCGGAAGAGCATCGACGAGACGATGGCCGTGGTCGCCGCGGCCAAGTCCGGCGTGGACGGCAAGGACCTCAAGACACTGCGCGGCAAGAAGATCGGTGTCTCCGAGGGCTCCATCAACCACCTCTATCTGCTCGGCCTGTTGGACGAGGCGGGCCTGAAGTCGAGCGACGTCAAGATCGTGAACACCGAGCCGCCGGACATGGCGGTCGCCCTCAAGACGGGAGGCATCGACGCCGCCATCGTCTGGGACCCGTTCCCCATCACGGTCGTCGACCAGGTCGACGGCGCCAAGGAGGTGCTGCGGGGCGGCGGCCACATCCCGTTCATCGGCTACATCGTCACCACACCCTCGTACGCGAAGAAGCACCCGGAGGTCGTCGAGCGCTTCCTGACGGCGCGGGCACGCACCGACCAGTGGATGCGCGAGAACCCCGGGGACGCGGCCGACTCCGCGACCCGGTGGCTGCCCGGCACAAAGAAGGCCGTGGCAGAGGAAGCGATGAAGCACAACGTGAAGCAGCTCGACCCGCGCTTCTCCGCCTGCAACTACCTCGCCCTCGACACCCAGGCGCGGCTGCTCGCCGGGCAGGGCGCCGTCAAGGGCGGCTTCGACGTCGACAAGTACTTCGACCCCAAGCCGATCCTGAAGGTGATGGCGGCCGAGCCGAAGCTCTTCCGTGATCTGCCCGACGTACCGAAGGCGGCGGCCGTCGACGGCGGTTACCGCTTCGACCGGGCGAGCGCCTCGAAGGCCTGCCCGTCGTGACCCCGCCGACGACGAAGGTGGCTCCCGCGCGCCCGGCGGCCGCCCTGCCGCGCCACGCGCGAAAGCCCCGCAAGCGGCGCGGATCCCGCCTCGGCCGCGCGCTCTGGTTCCTCGGGCCGCTCGCCGCGCTCGCACTCGCATGGGCCGTGGCGGTGGCCGTCACGGGGACACCGCTGCGGGTGTTCCCCCAGGTGACCGACGTGGCCCGGGCGCTCGGTGACATGGCGGCGAGCGGCGATCTGGCCCGGCACCTGGGCGCGAGCCTGCGACGGATGGGCCTCGGGATCGTGCTCGCGCTGGTCACCGCGCTCCCCTTCGGTATCGCCCTCGGGTCGAGCCGTGCGCTGTCCGCGTTCTTCGCTCCGCTGCTGCGGTTCTCTGTGGCGCTCGCGGGCATCGCGTGGATCCCGGTGGCGACGCTGTGGTTCGGCTACGGCGACCGCGCGGTGATCTTCATCGTGTGGAACGCGATGTTCTTCGCGCTGACGTACAACGCGATGCTGGGCGTGCGTCAGATCCCGGTCCAACTGCTGCGCGCGGCGCGGTCGTTGGGGACGAGCCGGCTGCGGATGTTCTGGGAGATCCTGCTGCCGGGCGCCCTGCCGAGCATCGTCACCGGGCTGCGCGTGGGGCTCGGTTACGGCTGGCGCGGGCTGGTCGCCGCCGAGATCATCGCGGGCAGCGCGGGCCTCGGCTACGCGCTGTTCCAGGCGCAGAAGTACTTCCGCACCGACGTCATCATCGCCTCGATGGTGATCATCGGGGTGCTGTGGCTGCTGATGGACCGGCTGCTGCTCGCGCCGCTCGAACGGCGGACCGTGGAGCGCTGGGGCATGACGGGGGTGAACCGCTGATGGCCGCACTGTCCACGGCGCCCACCATGCCCGTGTGGCGGCGCCTGTCGCGCAGCGGCACGGTCCGCACGCTCGGCCCGTTCGTGCCGGTCGTCGCGCTGTGGTGGCTGCTCGCCGAGTTCGAGGTGTTCCCCCGGTCGTTCTTCGCGGGACCCGGCACCGTGCTCGCGACGCTCGGCGGCCTCCTGGAGAAGGGCATCCTGCCGGGCTATCTCTCCGACTCCCTGACCCGCCTCGCGTACGGCGTCGGGTTCGGGCTGCTCATCGGCCTGCCGCTGGGCTTCGCGGTGGCGATGATCGGGCGGCTGCGCCGGTTCTTCTGGCCGATCCTGCTGTTCTTCCAGGCGATCGCGGACATCGCGTGGCTGCCGATCGTCATCGTGTGGTTCGGCTTCAGCCTGACCGCCGTCACCTTCGTGATCGTCTACACCATCGTCTTCCCGCTGATGCTGAGCGTCGTCGCGGGTGTCGAGCAGGTGCCCCGCGAGCTGGTGCGGGCGGCGCGCAGCCTGGGGGCCGGGCGGTGGCGGGTGTTCGTCGAGGTGATCGTGCCGGGGTCGCTGCCATCGGTGGCGGGCGGCATCCGCACCGGGCTCGGCTACGGCTGGCGAGCCCTGGTGGCCGCCGAGATCATCGTCGGCACCAGCGGGATCGGCTACATGATGTTCGACGCGCGCCGGGTGGGTGACATCAGTCAGGTGTTCCTCGGCATGGTCGTGCTCGGCGCGCTCTGGTACGCGCTGGACGCGCTGATTCTGGCCCCGTTCGAGCGGGCGACCGTCGAACGCTGGGGAATGGTACGCAGGTTGGAGGCCGACGGGTGATCGGCGGCCGACGGATGAGCTGGTGGGAGAACGACTCATGACCGCTCTGGAGATCAGCAAACTGCGCAAGGCCTACGCCGACGACTACAGCGGCGAGGAGGTCACGGCCATCGACGACGTCTCCTTCGGCGTCCAACAGGGCGAGTTCGTGTCGGTCCTCGGCCCCAGCGGCTGCGGCAAGACGACGGTCCTGAACATCGTCGCCGGCTTCGTCGAGGCGAGCGGCGGCACAGTGTCCGTGGACGGCGCGCCCGTGCACGGACCGGGACCCGACCGGGGCGTGGTGTTCCAGAGCCATGCGCTCTTCCCGTGGAAGACGGTGCTCGGCAACGTGTCCTTCGGTCCGCGCATGCGCGGGGTCCCGAAGGCCGAACGGGCCGCCCGTGCACGGGAGTTCCTCGACCTGGTCGGCCTCGGCGGCTTCGAGCACCGCTATCCGCACGAGCTGTCCGGCGGCATGCAGCAGCGGCTCGGCGTGGCCCGCGTGCTCGCCAACGAACCGGCGGTGATGCTCATGGACGAGCCGTTCGCCTCCATCGACGCGCAGACCCGGCGCAAGCTGCAAGAAGACCTCACCGGCATCTTCGAGTCCCGCCGCCCGACGGTCTTCTTCGTCACCCACGACGTCGACGAGGCGGTGTTCCTCTCCGACCGCATCGTGGTGCTCTCCCGGCGCCCCAGCCGGGTCAGGGAGATCGTCGACGTGGAACTGCCCCGGCCACGGCGCTGGGACACCGCGGTGGCCCTGCCGGAGTTCCGGGCCACGGTCAACCGGGTCAACGCGCTGCTGACAGGGGAAGGAGCTGAGGACGGTGCCACCGACGTCGTCACTTCTCCGTAGAACCGCGAAGAGTCCCACGCTGCGCAAGATCGCGATCGTCGTTCTCCTTGTGATCGTCTACCAGGCGTGGCTGAGCGTGCAGGCCACCGGAAAGGTCGCCCCCGGAGTCGGCGAACTCCGCGATCCCCGGGGCCGGTTCGCCGTCGACGTCGAACTCGGCTTCAAGCCCGAGCGCTACCACATCCTGCAGCTGCAGAAGCACGGCCGCATCGCCGGCACGGACGGCGACGTGGTGCATCTGCGCGGGGTGGCACCGGCCGGGGTGGACGCGCTGACCCGCGAGTACTGGATCGAGCACATCGAGGCACCGGCGGGGGTGCCGCGCTGAACTCCGTTGCCAGACGGGTGGATTCAGGGTTCCGCACGCTATTCGGAAACCGTATCGGCCCTCCTCTGAAAGGCGGTCCTGTCTGGTCCGTGGCACACGGGCGACGGTAGACGAGAGGCATGCTCCGTTCCGATCTGCGTCTCGAATGGCTCGTCTCCTTCCTCGGCGTCGTGGACACCGGCAGCTTCAGTGCGGCGGCCGAGCTGACCCACCGCTCCCAGCCGCGCGTGAGCATGCATGTCGCCGCCCTCGAACGGGAGGCGGGGGTGCCGCTGTTCGACCGCGACCGGCGTCCGGTGACACCCACCGACGCGGGCGCGGTCCTCGCCGACCACGCGCGCGCCATCCTGCGCCGGCTCGCCGGGGCCGAGGCCGCGATGGCCGGGTACCGCGGCGCCGCGCGCGGCGTGGTGACGCTGGGCAGCTACCCGAGCGCGAGCGTGGCGTTCGTGCCGCAGCTCCTTGAGCGCATGGCCCGTACGCGTCCCGCCATCAAGGTGGTTCTGGTCGAGCGGTCCACCCTGGAGCTCGACGCGGCGCTGGCCAGCGGCGAGGTGGACATCTGCCTGCGCCCGATGGCACCTCCGCCGGGCCCTTCGGTGGAGTCGCGGCCGCTGTGGTGGGAGGGCCTGATCGCGGTCCATCCGCCCGACCATCTGCTGGCCGAGCTGCCGGAGCCGCTGCCGCTCGCCGCGGTGGCAGCGCACCCCTTGATCACCATCGGCCGGCTCGGCTCGTCCGAGGCCATGGGCTTCGAGACGTACCGCGCCTTCAGCGAACGCGGCCTCGAACCCAACGCCGTACAGGCCACCAACCAGCCGCAGACCCTCATCTCGCTGGTCCGCAGCGGTCTCGGCATCGGTGTCACCAACCTCCTCGCCGTCGCCACCGCGGACACCTCCGGCGTCGTGGCCCGCAGACTCGACGTGCCCTGCGGGCGCAGGGTCGCGGTGCACTGGTCCACCACCCGGCCGCTCACCCCGCCCGCGCGCACGTTGTTGCGCGAGATCGAGGCTTCGGAGGCGCCGCCCGGCACGCGGGACCTGACGGGAGACACCCCGCAAGGTTCACCCCACGGTTCATCCCCCGGTTCATCCAAGTTGCGAATACCCGCATCAGCACGACGCGCTTAACGCCGGACGGCGGCGTTCCTAGCGTGTGTCCAACACCGGTCAACGAGGCGGAAGTTGAGGGTTCGGATGCGTACTGACCCAGTCACACGTCGGGCGATGCTCGGGCGCAGCGCAGCGGCCGGCGGGGCGCTCGCGCTCGGCCCGCTGTTCGCGGGAGAGGCGGTGGCGGCCGACGGGGCCACACCGAAGAGCAGCGCCGCACCGAAGAAGGGCGGCTACGAGCGCATCGGCGTACGCCCCCTCATCAACGGCCGTGGCACCTACACCGTCCTGAGCGGTTCGCTGATCCTGCCGGAGGTGCGCGAGGCCATCGACGCGGCGTCCCGGCAGTACGTGCAGCTGGACGAGCTGGCCGACGGCGTCGGCAGACGGCTCGGCGAGCTGACAGGCGCCGAGTTCGGCATGGTCAGCTCCGGCTGCTCGGCCGCCCTGACCCACGCGTCCGCGGCCTGCACGGCGGGCGGCAACCCGGACCTGCACATCCAGATCCCCAACTTGAGCGGCTTCACCAAGACCGAGGCCGTCATCCCCAAGCACTCCCGGAACGTGTACGAGGCCGCCATCAGCGCCGTCGGCCTGAAGGTCGTCGAGGTGGCGACGCGCGAGGAGATGAAGGCGGCGCTCGGCCCGCAGACCGCGCTCGTGTACGTCTTCGCGATGCCGCGGGTCGACGAGAGCGAGCTGGACCTGAAGACCATCGCCGAGCTCGCGCACGCGAAGGACGTGCCGGTCCTGGTCGACGCCGCCGCCGAGGTCCTCACCATTCCCAACGTCCATCTGGAGCGCGGCGCCGACCTCGTCGCGTACAGCGGCGGCAAGGCGCTGCGCGGACCGCAGTCGGCGGGCATCCTGCTCGGCCGGAAGGACCTGGTGCGCGCCGCGTGGGTGCACAGCGCGCCGCACCACGGCTACGCGCGCGGTTTCAAGGTCGGCAAGGAAGAGGCCATGGGCATGCTCGCGGCCGTCGAGATGTGGGTGCGCCGCGACCACAAGGCCGAGTACGCGAAGTGGACCTCATGGCTGAGGACCATCGCCAAGCGGGTCTCCACCGCGGTCCCCGGTGTCACCTCCGAGCTCGTCCAGCCGGAGGGCCTGTCCAACCGCACACCGACGCTCAACCTGTTCTGGGACGCGAAGAAGCGCGGCGTCGTCGGGCAGACGATCGTGGACGCCCTGTGGGAGGGCGAGCCGCGCATCGCCATCAACCCGGCGAGCAGCAAGGATCCGGCGCTCTCTGGCCTGGCCGTCACCCCGTACATGCTGGAACCCGGCGACGAGAAGATCATCGCCGACCACATCGTCAAGCGGCTCAAGAACCCGCCCCCGGCCCCCGCGAAGCCGAAGCCGCCCTCCGTCGACGCGAGCGGCACCTGGTCCCTGGAGATCACCTACGCGGCCGGTGCCTCCAGCGCGCACCAGCTGACGCTGAAGCAGGACGGCGCGAAACTCACCGGCACCCACCGCGGCGACTTCGTGTCTCGTTCCGCCACGGGTTCCGTAAGCGCCGACGAGGTGACGGTGAGCAGCTCGTACGGGGAGGAGCACGGCGACTCCCTCTCCTACACCTTCACCGGGAAGCTCACCGGCGACGCGATGAGCGGGAGCGTCGATCTGGGCGAGTACCTCAAGGGCAGTTGGAAGGCGACCCGTAAGACCTGAGCACTTGAGCACTTGAGCACTTGAGCACTTGAGCACCTGAAGGGCACCACCCCACCCGATCAACCCTTCATCGGAGGACGCGTGACCTCGAACCGACGGGACTTCATCCGCAGGGCCCCCGCAGTGGCGGCCGTCGCCGCCGTACCGGCCGTGGCGGGAGCGGGCACGGCCTCGGCGGCCGACGCCCAGCACGGCCGGCCGGGCAAGCCGCGCAAGGAGGTGCACTACCCGGACGGTGCGGAGCCGCCGGAGAACCCCCTGTTCAGCCCCATCGTCACGTACGGCTCGATGGTCTTCATCTCCGGTATCGGCGCCCACTTCGAGGGCGACATCCGCGCGCACACCGACCACGTGCTGAACGAGGTGGAGCGCTATCTGGAGTCCGTCGGCTCCTCGATGGCGAAGGTCCTCAAGATCAACGTCTATCTGAACACCCTCGACGACTACGACGGGATGAACGAGGTCTTCCTCGGCCGCTGGGGCCCCGAACCGGGCGTGCGCACCACGATCGCCGCGGCGGCCGGCATCCCGGGCGACTCGCTGGTCGAGATCGACTGCATCGCCGTCATCTGAGTCGGCTCACCGCACCGAACGACGAGGGAGGCTTCATGAACGTAGGACAGGACATAAGACAGCGGGCCCACTGGCTGGTGCTCCCGGCGGCGCTGACGCTGGTGCTCGGCGCGGCGACGGCGGGCGCCTCGACACCTTCGGCCCCTTCCGCCGAGAAGGCCGAGGCCTACGACCTGGTGATCGAGCGCGGCCATGTCATCGACCCGAAGAACCACGTGGACGCGGTCCGCGACGTCGCGGTCAAGGGCGGGAAGATCGCGAAGGTGGCGAGGGACATCGACGCCTCCGCCGCGAAACAGAAGGTCGACGCGGCGGGCCAGTACCTCACTCCCGGCCTCATCGATCTGCACGCCCACCTGTTCCCGGGCCCCGAGGACGACTACGCGAACGGCAAGAACGGGGTGTCGCCCGACGGCTTCACGTTCCGCACCGGTGTCACCACGGCGGTGGACGCGGGCTCCTCGGGAGCGGCGAACTTCGAACTGTTCAAGAAGAACATCATCGACCGGTCGCAGACCCGTGTCCTCGCGTTCCTCAACATCGTCGGCAAGGGCATGGGCGGCGCCAAGGTCGAGCAGGACGTCAGCGACATGAAGCCGGGGCCCGCGGCCGAGAAGGCGGCCGAGTACCCGGACACCGTCGTCGGCATCAAGACCGCGCACTACGAGGGCAAGGACTGGGCCGCCGTCGACAACGCGGTGGAGGCGGGCGACAAGGCGGACCTCCCCGTCATGGTCGACTTCGGCGCCAACCACCCCGAGCGGCCGATCGAGCAGCTCCTCGGCGAGAAGCTGCGCCCCGGCGACATCTACTCGCATGTGTACTCGGGCCTGCGCAACGAGCTGCTCGACAGCGGCAAGCTCAATTCGGGCCTGCACAAGGGCCGGGACCGCGGTGTGCTGTTCGACGTCGGGCACGGCGGCGGCAGCTTCAGCTGGGACGTGGCCGTCGAGGCGATGAAAGAGGGCTTCGCGCCCGACACCATCTCCACCGATCTGCACATCACCAGCATGAACGCGGGCATGAAGGACATGCCGAACATCATGGGCAAGTTCCTCACGCTCGGCATGCCGCTGAAGGACGTGGTCGCGGCCTCCACCTGGAAGCCCGCGAAGGCCGTCGGCCGCTCCGACCTGGGCAATCTCTCGGTCGGCGCGCCGGCCGACCTGGCCCTGTTCTCCCTCGACAAGGGGAGGTTCGGCTACGTCGACAGCTTCGGCTACCGGATCGACGGCAGCCGCAAGCTCACCACTCAACTGACCGTCCGCGACGGCAAGGTGGTGTGGGACCTCAACGGAGAGTCCGCGCAGAAGTGGACTCCGGGCGCGAAGCGCGACACCGGGGAACACGAGCACTGAGCGACGAGCGCACGCACCGAGCGGGCCCCGGTCGAAGGCCGGGGACCGCTCACCGCTGTGACCAGCATGCGAACAACCCCTGTGACCAGCATGCGGACAAGTGGACGAATCCCTTCCGGTGGCTGCATACGATTCTGCGACACACCTGTCACCCGCATCCGTGACACACCCGTCACCCGCAGCACACCAGCACCCCGGAAGGCCCCCGTGAGCACCACTTCCTCCCTGCCCTCACCCACGCCGGCGGAGGCGGCGTCCGGCCCCGTGCCGATCCGGTCCGCGGCCGACGTCTCCGACCTGGTCAACTCCGGCACGGCGCGCGGCAAGCACGCCCGGATGATCGTGATCATCGCGCTCGGCGGCATCTTCCTCGACGCGTACGACCTCAGCTCGCTCGCGTACGGGCTGCCGGACATCACGAAGCAGTTCGGCCTCAGCTCCACGATGGCCGGCGTCGTCACCGCGTCGATCAGCGTCGGCTCGCTGATCGGCGCGCTCGTCGGCGGCTGGCTCGTGGACCGAATAGGCCGCTACCGGGTCTTCATGGCCAACATGCTGTTCTTCGTCATCACGGCGCTGGTGTGCTCGGTGGCGCAGGACGTGTGGACGCTGATCGGCGCCCGCTTCGTGATGGGCATCGGCGTCGGCATGGACATCCCGGTCGCCATCGCGTTCCTCGCCGAGTTCTCCCGGCTTCGCGGCAAGGGCAGCAAGGGCTCCCGCACGGCCGCCTGGTCCCCCGCCTGGTACGCGGCGACCAGCGGCTGCTACCTGGTGATCATGGCGCTGTACTTCCTGCTGCCCGACGCCCACCTGGGCTGGCTGTGGCGCTTCACCGTCGGCTTCGGCGCGATCCCGGCGCTCGTGGTCCTGCTGCTGCGCCGCCGCTACATGAACGAGTCCCCGACCTGGGCCGCCGACCAGGGCGACCTGGAGGGCGCGGCGGGCATCCTGCGGCAGTCGTACGGTGTCGAGGCGTACGTCCCCGATGACGTCGAGGGGAAGACGGAGCGCCCGCAGCGCCCCGGGCTCGCCTCCTACGCGCGCCTGTTCAAGGGCCCGTACCGCACCCGCACCATCCAGTCGGTGGCGGTCGGCCTCGCGGAGACCTTCGGCTACAACGCGGTCGCGTTCGGTCTGCCGATCATCATCGCCACGCTCATGACGCAGGGCCCGCTGACCACCATCGCGTCCTCCTTCACCCTGAACCTCGTCTTCGCCCTGACCGGCGGACTGCTCGGCATCCGCTGGGCGTCGACGAAGGGTGCCTGGCCGATGATGTCGCTGGGCTTCGCGATCCAGCTGGTGGCGATCACGGTCCTCGCGCTCATCGGACAGCCGTCGGGCACGGCCGTCGTGACGGCGGGCATCCTCATGCTGGGCGCCTTTATGTTCGCCCAGGGATTCGGCCCCGGCGCACACATCATGAGCTACGCCTCGCTGGGCTTCCCCACCTCCATGCGCGGCGTCAGCATCGGCTTCAACCAGGCGGTGCTCCGCCTCGGTTCGACGCTCACGCTGTTCTTCTTCCCGATCCTCAGCACCGGCCTCGGGACCGGCGTGTACTGGGTGATTCTCGGCGCGCCCGTCCTCGGCCTGATCGCGCTGCTCGTGAAGCGCTGGGAGCCGGTGGGCTTCGACGCGGACGCGGAGGAGCGGGAGCTCAGTCTCCGGTCGACCTGAGGGGTACCGCGCCCACGCTGTGGCCGCGCCGGTCGAGCAGTCGGCCGGCGTGCTTCAGCGTGCGCAGCACCACCGCGCGCTCCGTGATGCGCAGGCCGAGGTCGGCGAGGCGGCGGTTGAGGAGTGCCTCCGTGGTGTGCACCTCGGCCAGTGTGCGCAGCCAGATGTCCAGGATGAGGTTGTGGGTGCCCGCGGTGATGCTGCACATGCGCAGGCCCGGGAGGGTGCGCAGGGCCTGCACGGCGGGGTCCAGGTTCTCGGCGGGCACGGACCCGAAGTAGACGGCGGACACGGGGAATTCCGTGAGCGGCCGGGCCAGCGTGCACCGCAGCGAGAGCCGCCCGCCCGCCGTCAGCACCCGCAGCCTGCGCCGGACCGTGACGGTGCTCGCCCCGGTCGCCCGGGCCAACCCTGACAGCGGCATCCGCCCGTCCGTGCCGAGCGCGTGCGCGATGCGCCGGTCGATGGGGCGTATCGGCTCGTCGGGTACCGGGCTCTCGGCGTCCGCGTGCTCGGGCCGCAGCACCGCGCGCTGGCTCGGCGTGAGGCTCCGCAGCCGCCACTGCGCGCCCTCGAAGGGCACCGCCGTGATGACATGGATCCGGGTGCCGCGCACACCGGGCAGCCGGGAGATCCGCTCCCCGGTGTACCGGGCGAGGTCGTCGAACGACGAGGCGCCCACGATGGCCAGCAGGTCGCGCCCGCCGGACGTCTGCTTGAGGCTGAGCATCCGGGAGTCCGCGGCGAGCGACGTCAGCACGTCCTCCGGCAGATGCCCACCGGTGTCGATCTCGACCTGCGCGTACACCGACCCCTCGTCGCGGTCGAGCGCGAGATACCCGTCGACCCAGGCGGCCCCGCTGCGCGCGAGCCGCTCCCAGCGCCGGGCGGCGGTGACGGGGTCGATGTCGAGTGCCTCGCCGATGAGCGTCCACGGGGCGCGGGTGTTGACCTGAAGGGCGTGCACGAGCGCGAGATCGAGCTCGTCGATCCGGGCGCGCTCCGCCGCGGAAGGTTCCGAATGCTGCGTGCTCACGGTGGCCGAAATCCTGCACAGATAGGTGGACCAGGTCGGGTTCCTGCGATTTTACGTGTTCGTCATCGCCGAATCCGACAGTGTTCGCTCATGAGTTCCCAACAGCTTTCCTCGCTCCGTATCACCAACGCCCGCCTGATCGACGGCACCGGCGCCGCGCCCGTCGAGAACGCCACGCTCGTCGTCGACGCCGAGGGCCTCATCGCCTACGCGGGGCCCGCCGCGACGGCGCCGGACGCCCTGCCCGGCGTAGTCACCATCGACGCCGCAGGCCGCACCCTGCTCCCCGGCTTCATCGACACCCACGTCCACCTCGGTGTCGAGTCCGCCCGCCAGATGGTGCGCCGTTACGAGCAGGACACCACGGTCGAGGTGTTCCGCACCGCGCAGCGGCTGCGCGCCACCCTCGACGCGGGTGTCACCACGGTCCGCGACCTGGGCGGCCTGCCCGCCGGCTACCGCACGGCCGTGGCCCAGGGACTCACCACGGGACCGCGCATCCACACGGCGGTCCGCATCCTCAGTCACACCGGCGGCCACGCCGACTTCGCCACCGAGTGCGGCTTCGACCCGAGCTCCGGGATGGGCGAGATCGCCGACACCCCGGACGAGGTGCGGCTCGCCGTGCGCAAGCTGCTGCGCGCGGGCGCCGATGTCATCAAGGTGTGTGCCACGGGCGGCATGTCGAGCCCCTACGACCACCCCGACGACGAGGGCCTGACCGAGGACGAGATCCGTACCGTCGTCGAGGAGTTGGCCCGACACGGCGGCCGCCCGGTCGCCGCGCACGCGCAGGGCACGGCGGGCATCCTCAACGCGATCCGCGGCGGTGTCACCAGCGTCGAGCACGGCTACGGCATGTCGGCGCAGGCCCGCGAACTCGCGGGCGAGCGGGGCACGTTCGTCGTCCCGACGCTCTCCACGGTCTTCGACGGCATCGACAAGGCCACGATGGAGCCGTACCACTACGAGAAGAAGATCCGCTGGTCCGGGATCACCAAGGAGAACATCTCCGCGGCGATCGCCGAGGGCGTGAAGATCGCCATGGGCACGGACGCGGCGATGGTGCCGCACGGCCGCAACCTGCGCGAGCTCACCCACCTCGTGGCCCTCGGCATGACACCGCTGCAGGCGATCACCACCGGCACCCGCTCCGCCGCCGAACTCCTGGGCCTGGAAGCCGAGATCGGCACGCTGGAGGCGGGCAAGCGGGCCGACCTGGTGCTGTGCGAGGGCGACCCGCTCGCGGACATCGCGCTGCTCGCCGACCCGGCGAACGTCGTCCTCGTCGCGCAGGGCGGCACACTGCGCAAGAACGGACTCGGGACATGACGACACAGGCGCCGGCACCCGAGAAGGCCCCCACCAGACGGGGGTTCATCGACAAGGCCATGTCCGGCATCGAGCGGGTGGGCAACAAGCTGCCCCACCCGGTCCTCCTCTTCCTCGGTCTGTTCGTCCTCGTGGGCGCCGTCTCCACGGCGCTCGCGGCGGCGGGCGCGACGGTGCGCATACCCGGCGAGGACAAGACGGTCGCGGTGCAGGGGGTGTTCACCGGGGACGGCGTGGTCTGGCTCCTGGAGAACTTCATCCCCAACTTCACGGGCTTCCCGTCGCTCGGCACGGTGCTGCTGATGATGGCGGCGGTGGGCGTGGCCGAACGCACCGGCCTCCTGGAGACGGTGGTCCGTGCCTCGATCTCCCGCGCCCCCGGGTGGCTCCTCCCCTACCTGGTCGCCTTCGTGGCGGCGCAGGCCCACTTGATGAGCGACGTGGCGATCCTGGTGATCCCGCCGCTGGCCGCGCTGGTGTTCAAGAACGCGGGCCGCAACCCGGTCGCGGGCCTGATCGGCGGCTTCGCCTGCGTGTGCGCGGGGTACGCGGCGGGCTTCACGATCGGCGCCCTCGACGCCCTCTACACGGGCATCACCCATCAGGCCGCGCAGGTACTCCCGCAGGGCGCGGACGCCCCGACACACATCCTGATCAACTACTTCTACACGGCGTCCGCGAGCGTCGTCCTCGCCCTCATCGGCGGCTTCCTCATCTCGCGGGTCCTGGAGCCGCGACTGCCGCAGCCGACCGCGGCCGATGACACCGACGGCGCGGGGAACGCGGTGACTACAGAGGTCACCGACCTCCAACGCCGCGGCATGCTCCGCGCCGGACTCGCGGTCCTCGCCTACGCCGCCGTGGTCATCACCTGCTGGCTGCTGCCCGGCTCCCCGCTGCGCGGCGAAGGCGGGGCGCTGGTCCCCTCCCCGGTCCTGGACGGCATCGTCCCGCTCCTCTTCCTGGCGTTCCTCCTGGCCGGCGCGGTCTACGGCCGTACGGTCAAGGCGGTGACGCGCTTCGAGGACGTGCCGCGCATGATGGCCGACGCGATCACGGGCATGTCCGCGTACATCGTGCTGATCCTGGTCATCGCGCAGGTCATCGGCGTCTTCGACTGGACGAACCTGGGCACGCTGCTGGCCGTGAAGGGCGCGGCGCTGCTCGAATCGGTGGGCCTGACGGGCTACTTGGGCCTGGTGGCCTTCGTCCTGCTGGTGTGCGTACTGAACCTGTTCATCACGTCGGGCTCGGCGCTGTGGTCCTTGGTGGCCCCGGTCTTCGTCCCGGCCTTCATGCTGCTCCACATGGAACCGGCGGTCACCCAGGCGGCGTTCCGCATCGGTGACTCGGCCACCCAGATGATCACGCCGCTGAACCCCTACGTCTTCCTGCTCCTGACGGTCCTCAAACGCTACGAGCCGGAGGCCCAACTGGGCTCCCTGCTCTCGCGGTTGTCGGTTTTCGTGGTGCCGTTCCTGGTGGCGTGGCTGGCCGTGCTCGGCATCTTCTACGGCTTCGACATACCGCTGGGGCCGGGGGCGTCGATCAGCACGCCCTGACGTCGAGCCATCCCCCCTCCATACCAGCATGCGTACATTTTCTACACATGTACTCCACTAGGCATTCACGTGTCATATGCTCTCGGAGCTTCACCAGAACAACTGAGGGGGGAACCTCATGCGCTACCGCTACGCCCTGCCCGCCGTCTTCGCCGCCGCCGCGCTCGCCGCGGCCGTGACGCCCGCGCAGGCCGCCGAGTACTCATCGGCCCTGAAGATCCGGGGCGTTCAGTACAACGCCCCGGGCCCGGACTCCAACCGCTGCTCGGGCGGCAACACCAAGAACGAGTACCTGACCATCAAGAACTACTCGCGGACCGCGACGGTGAACCTCAAGGGGTACCTCGTGAAGGACGCCACGGGGAACCGCTTCAAGTTCACCGCGAGCCACTCCCTGCAGCCCGGTGACTACGTCAAGCTGCGCGGCGGCAACGGCAGCGACTCCGACGCGAAGAACGTCGTCTACCGCGACAACTGCAACTTCATGTGGAACAACGACAAGGACACCATCTACCTGTACAAGCCGTCGGGCCCCCGCTCCGACGTCCACTCGTACAAGGCGTCGACGAACGACCGGGACCGCAACGGGTACATCGCGTACCACGGCTGACCGGGCCACGGCCCGCCACCCGTAGCGCAGGGCCCGGCCACCGGTGAGGCACCGGTGGACGGGCCCGATGTCGCGTGAGACCTCGGGTCGGTTGAGGTCGGCCACCGCGAGCTAGCAGCTGCCGTCCGACACCTTCATGCCCTTGTTGGCGCCCGCCGTCTCGCCCACGACACTCGGCACGCAGGACGCGGAGTCGAGCTTGAAGGAGTACGGGATCGAGACCGTGGTGTTCGACACCGGGTTCGGTCCGGCCGGCTTGTAGTCGCTCTCGGCGGCCGACCAGGTCACGTTGTCGAAGGTGTTGCCACTGACCTGCCAGGACCCGGCGGCGGTCGTGTAGAACGTGCCGAGGACGTCCTTCGAGTTCTTGAAGTAGTTGTTGTCGACCTTGGCCTTGGCGCCCGCGCGGGAGTTGATGCCCGACTCGTTGAGGCTCACGTAGTAGTTGTTGTACATGTGCGCCGTGCCACCGCGCAGCAGAGGTGCGCGGGAGTCGATGTTCTCGTACAGGTTGTGGTGGAACGTGATGAAGCCGTTGGACAGCTCCGTCTCGCTGGAGCCGATGAGGCCACCACGGCCCGAGTTGCGCAGCGTGCTGTACGAGAGGGTGACGTACCTGGTGTCGTCCTTCATGTCGAAGAGGCCGTCGTAGCCCTCCGACTCGCCGCCCGAGGCACGCAGGTTCACATGGTCCACCCAGACGTTGCGGACATCGCTCTCCATGCCGATGGCGTCGCCGCCGTTGGAGGTGGGCGAGCCGGACTTCTTGACGTTCTGGACCGTCACGTTCTGGATGATGATGTTGCTGGACTCGCGGATGTGGATGCCGAGTTGGTCGAAGACCGCGCCGTTGCCGACACCCACGAGCGTGACGTTGCTGATCTGCTTGAGCTCGATCACACCGGCGGCCGTGTTGCAGCTGTCGCCCGACACCTTGCTGGTGTTGCCGTGGTTGATCGTGCCCTCGACCTCGATGGTGATCGGGGTGCTGTCGCTCGCGCGGTTGCACAGCGCCGCGTGGATCTGGGTCCCGGTGGTGGCCCGTACGGTCGTTCCGCCCGCGCCTCCGGTGGTCCCGCCGTTCTGCGTGGCGTAGCCGGTGGCGGTGCCGGTCACGGCCGCCGAGGCCTCGGACGTCGACAGCGTCATCGCGGCGGCTCCCGCGAGGGCGAGCGCGCCGATCCCGGCGGTGAGGCGGAGCGAGACGGATCTGGGTAACTTCATCGTCGTGGTTCCCTTCCGGTGCAGTGCAGGTGCAGCGCAGCGCGGTGCAGTGCACTGATTCAGGTGTGCTCTGGGCATGCCGGTGCAACCGGTGTGACGACCGGCAACGAGAGGGGGAAAGCGCTTTCTGCGCGGGACAATAGAGTGCCGCCGGATCCGGTGGCAAGGCCCCGCGCACCCCTTGTGACTCAACTACCCCAGCCCCAACGACACTTGGCGGGCCGGTACGGTCACCCGCTTCCCGCGACCTCCACCCGCACCCCGCGCGCCTCGAACGCTCTGACCTGCTCCGCCGGCGCCGACGCGTCGGTCACCAGGGTCCAGCCCTCCTTCAGCGTCGCCCACGCGTGGAACGGGGCGCGGCCCAGCTTGCTGCCGTGGGCGAGGACGTAGACGTGGTCGGCCCTGCGGGCCATGAGCTCCTTGAGGCGGGTCTGGCGCAGGTCCGCCTCGCAGATGCCGCGGTCGACCGTGACGCCGTCGGCACCGAGGAAGACGCGGTCGAACGACATCCGCTCCAGGGCGGCCTCGGTGAGCGGACCCACGAACCCCTGGCTGAGCGGGCGCAGCGTGCCGCCGAGGCATTCGACGTGCACGCCCTCCGCGTCGGCGAGCGCGTGCAGCGCGGTCAGGCCCGTCGTCGCGATGGTCAACTCCTTGATGGCGCGCAGCTCATGGGCGAGCGCGCCGACCGTCGTACCGGCGTCGAGGAGCAGCGTCTCGCCCGGCTCCACCGCGCGCGCCGCCCACTGCGCGATGGCACGCTTCTCGTCGTACGCCTCCCCCGTGCGCTGCCGCAGCGAGGCCTCGGGGTGCGCGGACAGGGCCATCGCGCCGCCGTAGGTACGGGCGAGCCGGCCCTCCGCTGTGAGGCGTGCGAGGTCGCGGCGGATGGTGGACGGGGTGACCTCGAAGAGCTGGGAGAGTTCCTCGACGTTGGCGAGTCCTGTGGTGGTGGCCAGGTCGACGATGCGGTCCCGGCGGGCCCGGGAGCCCTGCGCCTGGGAGGTGGGCGGCGGAGAGCCGGGCGGCTGGGAGCTCGGTGACGACATCTGGTCGGTCCTCTACGGTGCGGCGGCGGTCAACGGCGGTGCAGGGGAAGGCGGTTCGGGCCGCCGGGTCGGAGGGCGGTTCGGGCCGCCTGGGCCGAAGGCGGCTCGGACCGCCGGGGCGGATGGCGGTTCAGTCCGCCGGGGCGGATGGCGGTTCGACCGCCGGGGCGGAAGGCCCGTCTGCTACGACGCTGTGGCCATCTCGGCCGCCTGGCGAAGGGCCTCGACCATGCTACCGGCCTCGGCCTTGCCGGTTCCCGCGATGTCGAACGCGGTGCCGTGGTCGACGGACGTGCGGATCACGGGCAGGCCGACCGTCAGGTTCACGCCCGCCTCGATGCCGAGGACCTTCACGGGGCCGTGTCCCTGGTCGTGGTACATCGCCACGATGAGGTCGTAATCGCCGCGCGAGGCGAGGAAGAAGGCGGTGTCGGCGGGGAGCGGGCCCCGTGCGTCCACGCCCGCGGCCTTCAGCTTCTCCAGGGCCGGTTCGATCTTCTCCGCCTCCTCGCCGTAGCCGAACAGGCCGTTCTCGCCCGCGTGCGGGTTGATGCCGCAGACGCCGATGACGGGATTCGGGGTTCCGGCGCGGACCATCGCCTCGTGGCCGCGGCGCACGGTGCGCTCGACGAGGCCCGGCTCGATGCGGTTGACCGCGTCGATGAGGCCGATGTGCGTGGTCACGTGGATGACCTTGACTTTCTCCGTGGACAGCATCATCGACACCTCTTCGGTGCCGGTGAGGTGTGCCAGGAGTTCGGTGTGTCCGGGGTAGATGTGTCCGGCGGCGTGCAGGGCCTCCTTGTTGAGCGGGGCCGTGCAGATGCCCTGGACGTCTCCCGCGAGCGCGAGTTCGGCGGCGCGCTTCACGAACTCGTACGCCGCGTCGCCCGCGACCTCGGAGAGCTTGCCCCAGGGCAGGTCGGCGGGGAGCAGGGCGAGGTCGACGACGTTCACGCGGCCGGGCGTGAAGACCGCGTCGCGGGGGTGGTCGACCGCGGCCACCTCGCACTCCAGGTTCAGGATGCGGGCCGCCTCGCGCAGCCGCGCCGCGTCGCCGATGACGACGGGGCGGCAGCGTCCGAGGACCGCCTCATCGAGCAGTGCGGCGACGACGACCTCGGGGCCGACGCCGGCGCCGTCGCCCATCGTGACGGCGATGAGCGGGAGTTGGGGCAGGTCGGGGCTCATGGTGACTCCTAGGGGGAAGGTGGGTCGGGCACGCGGCGGCGGGTTCAGCCCGCCGCCGGGGTGGCTGCCAGGTGCGGGCGCAGGGCCGTCGCGATGCGGAGGAGCGAGTCCTCGGCGCCGTAACTGCCGGGGCGGGTCACGACGCTGCGGCCGTCGGGGGTGCGGGAGTGGACGGCGCCGTGGTGGATCTCGTCGACCGGCTCCAACTCTCGTACGCCCAGGGCGTCCAGTGTGGCTCGTGCGGTCTCGCCGCCGGTGAGGACGAGGTCGGGGCGGCCGGGCCAGGCGGTGGTGAGCGCGGCGAGGGCCGCGCTGAGCGCGCGTCCGCCGCCGGGGTGGAGTCCCGCCGAGCCGTCGATGGACAGGACGGTGTCCACCGGCGCGTCGCCCGCGCGCACCTCCACCGCACCGGCCCGCACCTCCACCGCACCCGCCCGCACCTCCACCGCTCCGGCCATCAACTCCGCCGGGGCGATGGGAAGATGGCGCATGCCGAGCGCCGTGAGGTGCGCGATCTGCCGCACCACCCCCGGTTCCGCCGTTCCCGCCACCACGAGCAGCGGGGTGGCGGCACGCGCGGGCTGCGGTGCGGGCGCGGGCACGGCGGGCCGCGCGAGCGCCCGGCCGAGTGCACCCGCCAAGCCTCCGCTGCCGAGCAGCCGGAGCCCGGGACCCAGACGCAGGGCGGCCGCCACGATGGCGTCGAGGTCGGCGTCGGTCTCGGCGTCCGGGGCCGGGTGGGCACCGGAGGCCACCACACTCTTCAACTCAGCTTCGAGGTGCGGGAGTCCGGAGCGTACGACCTCCAACGGGATCGTCCGCACCGGCAGCCCCGAGAACGCCTCCGCCACCGATCGCGGCGGCGTTGCGCGTTCCGCGCGCCAGCCGTTCGTTTCGTGCAGCGGCACCCCGTCCACGTGCACGACACCACCCGTCACGGTGCGCCGGGCGGCGGGCAGCGCGGGCGCGACGACGAGGGCCTCGGCACCCTCGGCGTACGCCACGGCCTCTGCGGCGACGTTGCCGCGCAGCTGCGAATCGATCTTCTTGTAGAGCAGCCCGTACGCGTCAGGACCCCCGAAGACCAGAGCGCCGGGGCCCGCAGCGCCCGGAGCGCCGGAACGCCCGGAGCCCAGGGCCGAACGCACGGCATCCGCCGCATCGGCAGGTGGCAGATGCCGTGTGTTCAGGTCCACGACGAGGTCGTGCGCCCCGGCCGCGGCACCGCCGGTCGGAGTGGTGAGGCACAGGCGCACCGGGCCGCCGAGCGCACGGGCGACCTCGGCCGCGCCGGACAGGTCGTCCGCGAGCGCGAGCACAGCGGGGAGCGGGGGCGACGAAGCCACAGGATCGAACCTCCTTGGGAACGCCCGGCGTTGGGCGGCCCGCCCGGATCATGGCACAGGTTGCGCGATCTGCGCGAGACCTCTTGCGCGGATCACGCAGCCATGCGAGCGTTCCGATGACCGCAGCGCCACCCCTGTGAACAACCGCGCCGCCGCCGCCCCTGCGGGCATCGAACCGCCGCCCCCTGCGGGCATCGGACCGCCGCCCCTGTGGGCAATCGGGCCGCCCCAGAGGGGCGGTACGGGTGGGCACAGGGGCGGCCCCCGGTGCGGGCAGCACCCCGCTCCGACCCCCGCCCCGGCACCACCCACCCGACATCCACCGCAGCCAGCCACCACCCACCCGCAACGCACCGCACCGCGCCACCCGCTCCCCCGGAAGGACCCCCACCGTGACCCCCGGCATCCAACTCCCGCACGCCCCCGTCCCGTTGTCCCGCCTCGTCCTCGGCACCATGACCTTCGGCGACACCGCGGACCGCGCGACGGCCGCCGCGATGCTGGACGCCGCACTCGACGCGGGCATCACGGGCGTGGACACCGCCAACGGCTACGCGGGCAGCGACAGCGAGCGCATCCTCGCCGAACTGCTGCCAGGACGCCGCGACAAGGTCGTGCTCGCGACGAAGGCCGGCATCCCGCACCCCGACCAGGGCGAGCACGCGCCACTGTCCGCCGAGGGCCTGCGCGCCGCGCTCGACGGCAGCCTCCGCCGCCTGGGCACGGACCACGTGGACCTCTTCTACCTGCACCAGCCGGACCGTGCGACGCCGCTCTCCGAAACCCTCGACACCGTCGCCGAGTTCGTGAAGGCCGGCAAGGTGCGCGCGCTCGGCGTCTCCAACTACGCGGCCTGGCAGATCGCCGAACTGAACCGGGTGGCCGACGAGGTGAGCGCCCCGCGCCCCGTTGTCGCGCAGCAGCTGCACAACCTGCTCGCGCGCCGCATCGAGGAGGAGTACGTCGAGTTCGCCGCGGAGACCGGGCTGCACACCATGGTCTACAACCCGCTCGGCGGCGGCCTCCTCACCGGCCGACACACCTTCGAACAGGCCCCGGAGGAGGGCCGGTTCGGTGACTCCAAGGTCGCGGCGATGTACCGGCAGCGGTACTGGAACGAGGACCTGTTCCGCGCGGTGGGCGATCTGACCCGGATCGCGTCCGACGCGGGACTGCCGCTCACCGACCTGTCCCTGCGTTGGCTACTCTCCCGCCCTTCCACCGATGCCCTGCTGCTCGGCGGCTCCAAGGTCGACCACCTCAGGGCCAATATCGCGGCCGCGGCCCAGGGCCGGCTGCCGGAGGACGTGTTGACCGCCTGCGACGAGGTCGGCGCCCGACTGCGCGGCCCGATGCCCGCCTACAACCGCTGACCCCCACCCCCTCGCACCTCCCCCCTCGTACCTCTCTTACTGGAGACACCCATGGCCCCCGGTCGCACCTCCGCCGAGTTCACCGCCGCGCTGCGCAACCGCGAACAGCTCATCGGCTACTGGTCGTTGCTCGACTCCCCCGTCGCCGCCGAGCGCCTCGCCCGCGTCGGCTACGACTACCTCGCCTTCGACGCCCAGCACGGCCTCTTCGGCTACCAGGGCATGCTGAACAACCTCCTCGCCACCGACACCAAGGGCTCCACGGCCGTCGGGATGGTGCGCGTCGAGGCCAACGACCTCACGTACATCGGCAAGGCCCTCGACGCGGGCGCGACCGCCGTCATCGTGCCGCTGATCGACACCGCGCAGGACGCCGCCGACGCCGTGGCCGCCGTGCGCTACCCGCCGCTCGGCCGCCGCAGCTACGGGCCGATGCGCGCCCAGCTCCGCGTCGGCCCGAACCCGGCCGACACGCACGACGCGACCGCCGTTCTCGCGATGATCGAGACGGCCGACGGGCTCGCCAACGTCGAGGAGATCTGCTCGACGCCCGGACTCGACGGCATCTACGTCGGCCCCTCCGACCTGCGCCTCGCCATCGGCGGCGCGACGTCGTCCGACCCGTCCGTGCAGGACGAGTTCGAGCAGGCCCTGATCCGCGTACGGAAGGCGGCGGAGGACGCGGGCATCGCCGCCGGCATCCACAACGCCGACGGCGCGAGCGCGGCCCGCCGCCTCGCGGAGGGCTTCACGTTCGCCACGGTGGCCGCCGACGTCGTCCACCTCCAGCAGATCGCCACGTCCCACCTGGACGCGGCCCGCGGCGGCGCGCACTGATGCCGACGACGCTCATCACCACACCCACCTTCGCCCGGCACTCCGCCCGCCCGTGGCAGATCCTGGAGTCGGCGGGCGCGGGTCCGCTGCGCCCGCGCGAGGACGCGGCGCTGCCGGGAGCCGAGCTGCTGAAATTCGCCGCCGAGGCGGACGCCCTGATCGTCGGCATGGACCCGATCACCGCCGAAGTCATGGACGCCGCACCGCGGTTGAAGGTGATCGCCAAGCACGGCGTGGGCGTCGACACCATCGACCTGGACGCCGCCCGCGACCGAGGCATCCCCGTGGTGTGCGCGCCCGGCAGCAACTCCCGTGCCGTCGCCGAGTACACCTTCGGCCTGCTGCTGTCCGCGGCCCGCTCGCTCACCGCCTCCCATGTCGCGGTGTCACTCGGCGACTGGCCGAAGCTGTTCGGCCCCGAGCTGCACGGCAGGACGCTGGGCATCGTCGGATTCGGCCGGATCGGTCGGCTGCTCGCCGGTTACGCGCGGGCCTTCGGCATGTCGGTCTTGGCCCACGACCCCTACGTACCGGACGACACCATCCGAGCACTCGACGCCGAACCGGCGCGCCTGGACGCCCTGTTGGCGCGCGCCGACGCCATCAGCCTGCACACCCCACCGGACCCGTCCGGCGCCCCGCTCCTCGACCGGGCCCGCCTGGAGTCCATGAAGCGCGGCGCCATCCTGGTCAACGCCGCGCGCGGCGGCCTGATCGACGAGACGGCACTCGCCGAGCTGTTGGGCACCGACCACCTCGGCGCGGCCGCCCTCGACGCGTTCACCACGGAACCGCTCCCCGCCGATCACCCCTTGCGCGGGGCGCCCCGCACGCTGCTGACCTCGCACATGGCGGCCTGCACCCCCGAGGCGAACCGGACGATGGGCGCGATGGTCGCGGAGGACGTGGTGCGCGTCCTCGCGGGCGAGCCGGCACACCACGAAGCCACCTGAGCCGACAGGCCACCTGAACCGCCTGATCGACCGACCCCAGCGAGACACCGAGCCCCACCCGCGCCACCTCCCACACCTCCCTGTCCGGATTCCGGCGAAGACGCCGGAAGACCCCCGAGGACCTGACACATGTCCACCACCACGACCGGCGCCGTCCCCCCGGCGCCCGCGCAGGCCGACCCGTACGCCCTGCGCGCCGAAGACGCCCGCCCGGCCCCCGAGACCTTCCGCGGCCGACTGCGCCGGCTCGGTCCCGGGCTCATCCTCTCCGCGGCCGTCGTCGGCTCCGGTGAGCTGATCACCACCACCTCGCTCGGCGCCAGGGCCGGCTTCGCGCTGCTCTGGCTCGTGATCATCTCCACCGCGGTCAAGGTGTGGGTGCAGATGGAGCTGGCCCGCTGGACCATCCTCACCGGCCGCCCCGCCCTGGACGGCTTCCGTGACATCGGCCCCCGGATCGGCCGCCTGAGCTGGATCAACTGGCTCTGGATCGGCATGGACTTCGCCAAGATGTTCCAGCGCGGCGGCATCATCGGCGGTACGGCCGCCGCCTGTTCGATCCTGCTCCCGATCCACGGCGGCTCGCTCAGCGTCACGTCGCTCACCATCTGGGCGGTCATCGTCACGGCCGGCGCCGTACTCATCCTCCAGACCGGCAAGTACCACGTCGTCGAGCGGGTCGAAGTCATCGGCATCACGCTCAAGACGGTCATCACCGTCGGCCTCGCCCTGGCCCTCCCCCTCACCGCGTTCGGCTACGGCTCCGCCGACCTCGCCGAGGGCCTGAGCTTCCAGATCCCGGCGGGCACGGTGGGCATCGCCCTCGCCATGTTCGGCATCACCGGTGTCGGCGCCGACGAGATGACGACGTACACGTACTGGTGTCTGGAGAAGGGCTACGCCCGCTGGACGGGCCCCGACGACGGCACCGAGGAGCGGGCGCGACGGGCCGAGGGGTGGCTCAAGGTCATGCGCCTCGACGTGGGTGTCTCCTGGCTCATCTGCACCCTGTGCACGCTGTCCTTCTACACGATCGGCGCCTCGGTACTGCACCCGCAGGGCCTGGTCCCCGAGGGCAACGACATGATCACCACGCTCTCGCACATGTACACCGACGTGCTCGGCCCGTGGGCGCAGTACCTCTTCCTGGCCGGCGCGATCGCGGTCCTCTTCTCCGTGACGGTCGCGTCGTCGGCGAGCGTGCCACGCCTGTGGGCCAACACCCTCGGTCTGCTCGGTGTCATCGACTGGCACGACGTGCGCTCCCGCACACGCACCATCCGGGTCCTGACCTGGTGTCTGCCCCCGGTGTGGATGTGCTTCTTCCTGTGGGTGCAGTCCCCCGTCCTGATGGTCCAGATCGGTGGCATCGGCGGCGGCGTCTTCCTGCTCGCCGTCGTGATCGCGGTGTGGCGCCTGCGCTACACCGGCGTCCCGCCCCGCTTCCGCGCCAACCCCTGGCTGACCGCCGCCCTCGTGATCAGCAGCGCGGCGATCGTCTGCCTCGGGGTGTACGCGGTCCTGGACACGCTGGGCCTGACACCCGGCGCCTGAGCCTCGCCCCGCTTCCGATGAGCCCCTCCCCCGAGAGGTCGACGATGCCCTCCCCACCTCACCTCCATCCCTCCCGCCGCACGCTGCTGCGCACTCTCGCGGCCGGTGGCGCCGGCCTGGCCCTCGGCCCGCTCACCGCCTGCGCGGGACCGACGGGTGCGCCAGGACCGCGGACGCTCTCGCTCGGCCTGAACCGCTCCCTGGTCAGCCTGGACAACAAGCTCAACCAGTTCGACGCCGCCGTCACCGTGCAGCGCGGCGTGCGGCAGGCGCTCACCGCGATCCGCCCGGACCTGTCGGTCGCCCAAGTCCTCGCCGACCGCTTCGAGATGACGTCGCCGACGACCTGGACGGTGCGACTGCGCGACGGCATCCACTACTCCGACAAGCGCCCCGTGCGCGTCGAGGACGTGGCGACCGCGCTGCGCCTGTACGGGAAGGTCGACGGCTCGTTCATCCGCGGCCTCTTCCCCGAACTCCCCACCGTGGAACGGGTCGACGAGCGTACGTTCCTCCTGCACACACGCCGCCCGGTGCCCGTGCTCGACCGCCTGATGGCGAACATCCTCATCACCCCGGCCGCGGACAACCGCGCCGAGGAACTGCGGTCCGGTGTGGGCACGGGACCGTACCGGGTGGTCGCCGCGAACAGCGGCACCGGCGAGTACACGCTCGCCCGCAACCCGAACTACTGGGGCACACCGCCGGGCGTCGACCGGGTGCAAGTCCGGTTCGTGCCCGAGGAGTCCAGCCGGGTCGTCGGGATCCGCAGCGGCGAACTCGACGTCGTCGACACCCTCACCCCGGACTCCGCCGACCAGCTCGACGGGCTCCCCGGGGTACGCCTGGACCGCGTCCCCGGCGTGCGGATCTGCCAGCTGTTCTACAACTTCCGCAAGCCCAGGTCGTATCCGCTGTCCGACGCGCGCGTCCGCAAGGCCCTCACCCACGCCGTCGACGGGGACGCGCTCATCAAGGACGTCCTCACCAAGTCCGCGGTGGAGGCGCAGGGTGTGCTGCCACTGGCCCTCGAAGGGGCCGTGCGCACCGGGTCGTACCACCACGATCCGGCCGCCGCCCGGAAGCAGTTGAGGGCGCTGGGCGCCGACGGGATGCGGCTCACCATCATCTGGGAGAGCGGCGAGTTCGCGGGCGACGCCTCCGTAATGGAGGCGCTGGTGGAGATGTTGCGGGACGCCGGCGTGCGCGCGCAGCTCAAGCAGTTCCAGCCGGGCGGCGACATCCTCGCCTGGCGGCAGGGCCGCGGCGGCGACTGGGACGTGATCGGCAACGGCTTCCCCGGCACCACGGGACAGGCCCTCACCAGCCTCCAGGCCATGTACGCGGGCACCGCCGAGGACGACAAGACGGGTGACGCCTTCATGGGCTACGTGAAGCCGCACATCGAACGTCAACTGTCCGACGCCGCCGAGGAGACGGACGCGAAGACGCGCACCCAAAAGCTGAACGCGGCGCAGCGTGCGGTCTGGGACACCTGGCCGTGCCTGTGGTCCTTCGTGCCGAAGACGGTGCAGGCCCGCCGCGACCGCGTCACCGACCTCGAACTGGCCCCGCTCAACTGCTACGACCTGTCGACCGTACGGCTGGAGGGCTGACCCATGGCCACGGCCACGTACCTCGCTCGGCGTCTCGGCCAGAGCGTCCTGACCGTCTTCCTCACTCTGACCGTCGTGTTCCTGCTGATCCGGATGGCACCGGGCGACCCGGCGTCCGCGTACGCGGGCCCGACGGCATCGACCTCCGAACTCGCGCGCATCCGAGCCCAGTTCGGCCTCGACAGACCACTTTTCGAGCAGTACGGAATCTATCTACGGGACCTGGTCAGCGGAAACTTCGGCACCAGCTACTCGTTCCACGCCCCGGCCTTCGACGTGGTCATGGACCGCCTTCCGTACACCCTCACGCTCGCGGTCTCGGCGATCGCCGTGACGGTCGTCGTGGCGGTGCCGCTCGGCGTGTGGATGGCCCATCACGCGGACAGCGCACGCGAGTTGGGCGCCAACATCTTCACGATCACCGGGCAGTCCATGCCCGACTTCTGGACCGGCGTCATGCTCCTCACCGTCTTCGCGGTCCTGTTCCCCGTCCTGCCGGCCTCGGGCTTCACCTCCTGGGGCGGACTGGTCCTGCCGACGATCACCGTCGCGCTCCTCCAACTCGCCCTGGTCTCCCGGCTCGTACGCCGCGAGATGTCCACCGCGCTCGCCTCCTCGTACGTAACCGTGGCCCGCTCGCGCGGTGTCAGCGAGCGCGCCCTGACCTGGCGCTACGCACTCGCCAACTCGGCGGTGCCGCTGGTCACCGCCGTCGGCACCCGGTTCGCGGCGCTGCTCAACGGTGTCGTGGTCGTCGAGGTCGTCTTCGGCTGGCCGGGCGTCGGCTCGCTCGTCGTCCGCGCCCTCGACACCCGCGACTACCCCCTGATCCAGGCAACGGTCCTGGTCACGGCCGCACTCGCACTGCTGGTCCAACTCGTCGTCGACCTCTGCTACCCGCTGCTCGACCCGCGGGTACGACTCGGAAAGGCGGCCTGAGCCATGTCCGCCACGCTTTCCCCCGCACCCAGCGCCGTCACCGCCCGCGACCTCAGGCGGGCCACGGCGACCCGCCAGCGGCGCAGCGCCCGCTTCAAACTCTGGGTGGGCGCGGTGTGCGCGGCGATGGTCGTGCTGCCCGTCGCACTCGCCCGCGTACTCCCCCTGCCGGACGCCAACGCGCAGAACCTGGCGGCCCGCAGGCTCCCGCCGCTCACCGAGGGCCACCTGTTCGGCACGGACCAGCTGGGCCGCGATCTGCTCGCCCGGATCCTGCTGGGCGGCCAGGTGTCACTGACGGTGGGTGTGCTGGCCGTGATCGTGTCCGGCCTGATCGGCATCGCCGCGGGTTCGGCCGCAGGCTACTTCGGCGGCTGGGTCGACACGGTCGTCTCCCGCCTCCTGGAAGCCCAACTCGCCCTGCCCCTCCTGATGATGCTCCTTCTGGTCGTCGCCCTGTTCGGCCCGTCGATCCCCGTCATCACGGCGGTGATCGCGGTCGCACAGTGGCCGGAGGTGGCCCGCCTGACCCGTTCCCTCGTCCTCGTGGAACGCGAGAAGCCGTACGTGGCTGCCGCCCGCCTCCTGGGCCTGCGCGGATGGTCGGTCCTCGGCCGCCACGTGATCCCGAACATCGTGCGCCCGGCGGCGTTGGTGATCCTGCTGCTCCTGGCCCAGGCCGTCCTCCTGGAGAGCTCGCTCAGCTTCCTCGGCGCCGGCCCCCAACGCCCGTTCGCGACATGGGGCCGCATCATCTCCGACGGCCAGGCCTACCTCACCACGTCGTGGTGGCTGGTGACACTGCCCGGCCTGGTCATCGCGCTGCTGGTGGTCGGCGTCAACCTCGTCGGCGACGGCCTGCGCGACCGCGTCCCCGCCCTCAAGTCGACGAAGGGAGCCCAGACATGACACCCACTCAGCAACCACTCCTGGACGTGACGAACCTCCAGATCGAACTGGTCACGGGCCGCGGCATCGTACGCGCCGTGGACGGCGTGAGCTTCACGGTCCACGAGGGCGAGACGGTCACCCTCATCGGCGAGTCCGGCTCCGGCAAGTCGACCACGGCCATGGGCGTACTGCGCCTCCTCCCCGAGGGCCTCGCCGTCCTCTCCGGCAGCGCGCGGATCGCCGGCGAGGACGTGATCGCCGACCCCGCGGCCGCCCGTCGGGCCCGCGGCCGCACCGTCTCCCTGATCCCCCAGGACCCGATGACGGCGCTCAGCCCGGTGCACACCATCGGCCGCCAACTCGGCGACGCCCTCCGCCTGCGCCACCCCGGCATCGGCCGCGCGGAGATACGCGACCGGGGCACGGCCCTGATGGAACGGGTCCGCATCAGCGATCCCGCACGCCGCTGGAAGGCCTACCCGCAGGAATTCTCCGGCGGCATGCTGCAACGCGTCCTGATCGCCATCGCCCTCGCCGCCGAACCACGCCTCCTGGTGGCGGACGAACCGACATCGGCCCTCGACGCAACGGTCCAGGCCGAGGTCCTCGACCTCCTCATGGCCCTCCAGGAGACGGATGGCGTCGGCCTGTTGATGATCACCCACGACCTGGGCGTGGCCCGCCTGATCTCGGACCGCATCCACGTCATGCGCGACGGCCGCTTCATCGAGTCCGGCGAGGCAGAACAAATCGTCGAGTCACCGACGGAGGACTACACCCGTTCACTGCTGGCCGCGGTGCCACGGCTCGGCCCATTTGTAAGCCCCTGCGGCGATTGAGCAGCGGGGTCCGGGGCAGCGCCCCGAGTCCGCAACCCCGGCAAGGAGCCAGCCCATGACCACTCCCGATCCTCTCCTCCACGTCGAGGACCTCGTCGTCACCTACCCCGCCCCCGGCGGAGCCACAACCGCGGTCGACCGAGTCACCTTCACGATCCCGCGCGGCAGCGCCCTCGCCCTGGTAGGAGAATCCGGCAGCGGCAAATCCACCATCGCCCACGCGGTGGTCCGCCTCCTGAAACCCACCGCAGGCCGCATCCTCTTCGACGGCACCGACCTCGCCGCCCTCCCCGAACGCCGCCTCCGCCCCCTGCGCCCCCGCTTCCAAATGATCTTCCAGGACCCGTACGGCTCACTGGACCCCCACCTCACCGCCCAGGACATCGTGGCGGAACCCCTCCGCCTCTCAGGCCCCCTCTCCGGCACCCGCGACAGAACGGCCCGCACACGCCGCGCGGCCGAGCTCCTGGACCGGGTGGGCCTGCCCGCCTCGGCCCGCGACCGCCGCCCTTCCGAGTTCTCCGGCGGCCAGCGCCAGCGCATCGGTATCGCCCGCGCCCTCGCCTCCTCACCCGACCTGCTGGTGTGCGACGAGGCGACCTCCGCACTCGACGTCTCCGTCCAGGCCCGCGTCCTGGAGCTGCTGCGCGAACTCCAGGCCGAGACCGGCATCACGTACCTCGTCATCGCCCACAACCTGGGCCTCGTACGGGAGATCAGCACCGACGTGGTCGTGCTGCGCTCGGGCCGGGTCGTCGAACAGGGCCGCACCGCCGACGTGTTGGCCTCGCCCACCGAGCCGTACACCCGCGATCTGCGCCGCGCGGCCCTCGACCCGGCGGCGATCCGCGGCCGCAAGCCCCGCGAACTGCTGCACGCGCGCGGCCGGGCCCACACCCCGGCGTGACACACCACCCCACTGGAGAGGACCCATGCCGCCCATGACACCCACGACGCCTACACCCCGGACTACCGAGACACCCACCCTGCCCGGCCACACCCGCACCGACCGCGCCCTCCCCACCCCCACCGTCCAGAGCCACGCCGCCAACCTGACCGTGCTGCCGGACGGCGAACTCGGCTGCGTGTGGTTCGGCGGCACGCAGGAGGGCATGGCCGACATCTGCGTCTGGTTCTCCCGGCTCCCGGCGGGGGCCGCCGAGTGGTCCGAGCCGCAGCGCCTCTCCGACGACCCCGACCGCTCGGAGCAGAACCCGATCCTGACCGTCCTGCCGAGCGGCGAGTGGTGGCTGCTGCACACCGCCCAGCAGGGCGGACGCCAGGACACCGCACAGGTGCGGCTGCGCATCAGCCGTGACCGGGGCGGGAGTTGGGCGGCACCGCGCACCTTGTTCAGCGCCGAGTCCGGCGGCGTATTCGTGCGGCAGCCTCCGGTGGTGCTGCCGACCGGCCGGATCCTGCTGCCGGTGTTCCGCTGCACGACCCCCGAGGGAGTGGCGTGGACCGGCGAGCACGACACCAGCGCGGTGATGGTGTCCGACGACGGCGGTACGACGTGGCGCGAGCACACCGTCCCGGCGTCGACCGGCCTGGTGCACATGAACGTCCACGCCCTGCCGGACGGCTCCCTGCTCGCCCTCTACCGCAGCCGCCGCGCCGACCACGTCCACCGCTCGGTCTCGTACGACGAGGGCACCACCTGGACAGAACCCGAACCGCTCGACCTGCCCAACAACAACTCCTCCGTCCAGTACGTGCCCCTGACGGACGGCCGCCTCGCGCTCGTCTACAACCACAGCAGCGCGGCCGACGCCACCGACCGCCGCGTGTCCCTGTACGACGAGATCGACGAGTCGGGCGACCTGGCGACGCAGGCCGGGACAGCCGACGACGACACTGTCGGCTCCGCCTTCTGGGGCGCCCCGCGCGCCCCGCTGAGCCTCGCCCTCTCCCCCGACGGCGGCCGCACCTGGCAGCGCGCCGCGGACCTGGTCACGGGCGACGGCCACTGCATGACCAACAACTCCCGCGACGGCCTCAACCGCGAGCTGTCCTACCCGTCCGTGACCCAGTCCGCCGATGGCGCGCTGCACATCGCGTACACCCACCACCGCAAGGGAATCCGCCACATCCAGCTCACACCGCACGCCTGACCGCCGGGGACAGCACACCTACCCCGCTCCCGCCCCCACTCCTGCCCATGTGATCGGCATCACCCTGTACTCCGCGTGGACGTCAGGTCATCATATGACCTGCGTTCGACGGCCCCACGGGCCTCGACCCACGGCCCTCGGCCCACGGCGAGAGACAGGGACAGACACCCATGCACGACCAGGATCAGCCGGCCCCGACCGCCCCCACGACCCGCGTCGGCGTCGTCGGCCTCGGGGCCATGGGGCTCGGCATGGCGCGCAGCCTGCGCGCCGCCGGGTTCCACGTGGCGGTCCACGACCTGCGCGCCGACGTGGCCGCCGACTTCGCACGCGAGGGCGGCGCCGCGTACGACACGGCCGGTGACCTGGCGGCCGACGTCGACGTCCTCGTCGGTGTCGTGGTCAACTCGGCGCAGGTCGAGTCGGTCCTCTTCGGCGACGGCGGCGCGGCCCACCGCCTGCGCCCCGGTTCCGTCTACGTCATGTGCTCCACCGTCGACCCGACCTTCTCCGCCCAACTGGAGGGTAGGCTCGGGCAGTTGGGCGTCGGCTTCCTCGACGCCCCCATCTCCGGCGGCGCCGCCCGCGCCGCGACCGGCGAGCTGACGATGATGACCTCCGGCTCCCCGGAGGCGTACGCACTCGCCGACCCGGTGCTCGACGCGATGAGCGCCACGGTCTACCGACTCGGCGACACCGCGGGCCTCGGCTCCAAGGTCAAGATCGTGAACCAGCTGCTCGCGGGCGTGCACATCGCCGCCGCCGCGGAGGCCATGGCCCTCGGTATCAAGGCGGGCGTGCCGGCCGAGTCGCTGTACGAGGTGATCACCCACAGCGCGGGCAACTCGTGGATGTTCGAGAACCGCATGGCCCACGTGCTGGCCGGGGACTACACGCCGCTCTCCGCCGTCGACATCTTCGTCAAGGACCTCGGCCTCGTCCTCGACTCCGCGCGGCCGGAGAAGTTCCCGCTGCCGCTGTCCGCGACCGCCCACCAGATGTTCCTTCAGGCCTCCGCGTCCGGCCTCGGCGGCGAGGACGACAGCGCGGTCATCAAGATCTTCCCGGGCATCGAACTGCCAGAACCGGGCATCGAACCGCCCCACCACCGGCCGAACACCCACGACAACGACGAGAAGGGGGCCTGACATGGCCATCCGCCTCGGATGCATCGCCGACGACTTCACCGGCGCCACCGACCTCGCCAACAACCTGGTGCGCGCGGGCATGCGCGTCGTCCAGCTGATCGACGTACCGGCTCCGGACGCGGCGACGCCGCGGGACGCCGACGCGGTCGTCATCGCGCTCAAGTCGCGGACCGTCCCGGCGGCCGAGGCCGTCGACTCCTCGCTGCGCGCCCTGGAATGGCTGCGCTCCGCGGGCGCCGAGCAGATCTACTTCAAGTACTGCTCCACCTTCGACTCGACGCCGGCCGGCAACATCGGCCCGGTCACCGAGGCCCTGATGGACGCGCTCGGCACCGACTTCACCGTCGCGACACCTGCCTTCCCCGACAACGGGCGCACCGTTTTCAAGGGCCACCTCTTCGTCGGTGACGTGCTGCTCGGCGAGAGCGGCATGCGCCACCACCCGCTCACCCCGATGACCGACTCCAACCTGGTGTCCGTGCTTGCCGCCCAGACCGAGCGCCCGGTCGGACTCATCGACCACAAGGCGGTCGCGGCGGGCCCCGAGGCCATCACGGAGCTGATCGCCGCGCTGCGCAAGGACGGCATCGGCGCCGCGATCGTCGACGCCGTGTCGAACGACGACCTCGTACGCCTGGGTGCCGCGGTCGCCGGCCTGCCGCTGGTCACCGCCGGTTCGGGCCTCGCCATCGGGCTCCCCGCGAACTGGGGCATCGAGCCGTCCCCGGAGGCCGCCGAACTCCCCGCCGCCTCCGGCCACTTGGCGGTCGTCGCGGGTTCGGTGTCCGCCGCCACGAACGGCCAAGTGCGCGCGTTCCTGGACACCGGTCGGCCGGCCTTCAGCGTGGATCCGCTGCGGATCGCGGCGGGCGAGGACGTGGCCGCCGAGGCGCTCGCCTTCGCCGACGCCCACCTGTCGTCCGACGGCCCGGTTCTCATCTACTCGACCGAGTCCCCCGACGCCGTACGCGACGTGCAGGGGCAGCTCGGGGCCGCCGAGGCCGGGGAGTTGGTGGAGCGGACACTCGCGCGCGTCGCCCAGGGGCTCGTCGAGCGCGGCGTGCGACGGCTCGTCGTCGCCGGTGGCGAGACCTCCGGCGCCGTGGTGCAGGCCCTCGGTCTGGACGGGCTTCGGATCGGCCCGCAGATCGATCCGGGTGTGCCGTGGTGTGCGGCGCCGCTCGCCGACGGTGACACCCTCCACATCACCCTCAAGTCGGGCAACTTCGGCGGCCCGTCCTTCTTCACCGCATCGTTCGACCTGCTCGGCAACGGGGAGTCCCAGTGACCCAGGACCTCAACTTGGCCGCGGAGTCCGCCCGTTCGGAGATCGTCCGCGTCGGCACCAGCCTCTTCGCCCGCGGCTACGTCCACGCGAGCGCCGGCAACATCAGCGCCAAGCTCGACGACGGCCTCGGCCACCTCATCACCCCGACCGACGCGGCCCTCGGCTTCCTCTCCCCCGAGCGGCTCGCGCTCGTCGACGGCGAGGGTGCCCAGGTGGCGGGCGACCGCGCCAGCAAGACCCTCACCCTGCACCGCCGGATCTACGCGGCCGACCCCACGGCCCGCTTCGTGATCCACACCCACTCCACGCACCTGGTCGCGCTCACCCTCGCCGGCGTGTGGCACCAGGACGATGTGCTGCCACCCATCACCCCGTACTACGTGATGAAGGTGGGTCACGTCCCGCACATCCCGTACCACCGGCCCGGCGACCCGCGCGTCGCCGATCTGGTGACCGAGCGGATCAACTCCCGTGCCGCGCAAGGCACTCCGATCCGCGCGGTCCTGCTCGACCGCCTCGGCCCCGTCGTCTGGGGCCCGGACGCCGCCTCCGCGCTCGCCGTCCTCGAAGAACTCGAGGAGACGGCCCGCCTCTGGCTGACGACCGACCGCAAGCCCGCACCGCTCCCCGAAGACGCCATCGCCGAGCTGAGAGCCACGTTCGGCGCGGCCTGGTAACACCCGCTCGTCACTCCCCTCCCCGCCTGAGCCGCACAAGGAAGTGCCTCATGTCCACGACCGTCCCCACGGCCGACACCCCCGAACTCGCGCGTGAGAACGCGGTGTTCCGCAAGGTGATCCGCCGCATCGTCCCCTTCCTGATCCTCTGCTACATGGTCTCCTACCTGGACCGCGTGAACGTGGGCTTCGCCAAGTTGCAGATGTCCTCGAACCTCGGCTTCAGCGAGGCGGCCTACGGCCTCGGAGCCGGCCTCTTCTTCATCGGCTACTTCTTCTTCGAGGTCCCCTCGAACCTGCTGATGCAGAAGGTCGGTGCCCGCACCTGGATCGCCCGCATCATGATCAGCTGGGGTCTGGTGTCCGCGGCGTTCGCCTTCGTCAACAGCGAGACGACGTTCTACGTACTCCGCTTCTTGCTCGGCGCCGCCGAGGCCGGCTTCTACCCCGGCGTGATCCTCTACTGCACGTACTGGTTCCCGTCCCAGCGCCGGGCCCGCGTCATCGCGATGTTCATGTCGGCGATCCCCGTCGCCGGCATCTTCGGCAACCCGCTCTCCGGCTGGATCATGGACGTCTTCGACGACGCGGCCGGCTGGAGCGGCTGGCAGTGGCTGTTCGTCGTGGAGGCGATCCCCGCCCTCGTCATCGGCGTGGTCTGCCTGTTCTGGCTCGACAACAGCGTGCGCGACGCCAAGTGGCTGACCGACGACGAGAAGTCGGTCATCGAGAGGGCCCTCGCCGCCGACGCCACCCACCAGACCGTGCACGGCCGCGCCCTCGACGCCTTCCGCAACGGCAAGGTGTGGCTGATGTGCCTCATCTACTTCTGCTTCGTGATGGGCCAGTACGCGCTGACGTTCTGGATGCCGACGTTCGTGGAGTCCACCGGCGTCAAGGGCGGCCTCGCGATCGGCGCCCTGAGCGCGGTCCCGTACCTGGCCGCGCTGATCGCCATGAACCTCTTCGGGTTCTCCGCCGACAAGCGCCGCGAGCGCCGCTGGCACCTGGTGATCCCGTCCCTGATGGGCGCCGTCGGCTTCTCGATGGCGGCGAGCTTCGCCGGTTCGACCCCGCTGGCCCTCGTCTCCCTGTCGATCGCGGCGGCCGGCGTCCTGACCTGCGCCCCACTGTTCTGGTCGCTGCCGACCGCGTTCCTCGGCGGCACGGCGGCCGCGGCGGGCCTCGCGGCGATCAACTCGGTCGGCAACCTCGCCGGCTTCGTCAGCCCGTACATGATCGGCTCGCTGAAGGATGCGACCGGTTCCACGGCGATCCCGATGTACGTTCTGGCGCTGTCGCTCGTCATCGGGGCGGCAGCCGTCCTGACCACGAAAAAGGACATCGTCAACCGCTGACGCACACACCTCTCTCTATAGGAGTCACCATGCCGAGGTTCGCGGCGAACCTTTCCATGCTGTATCCCGAGTACGACTTCCTGGACCGCTTCGCCGCGGCCTCGGCAGACGGCTTCGAGGCCGTCGAGTACCTCTTCCCGTACGCGTACGGGACCGGGGAGCTCCGCGCCCGGCTCGACGAACACGGCCTGAGCCAGGTCCTGTTCAACGCCCCGCCCGGCGACTGGGACGGCGGCGAGCGCGGCATCGCGGCGCTGCCGGGCCGCGAGGCCGAGGTCCGCGAGGGCATCGAGAAGGCCCTGCACTACGCGGCCGCACTCGGCAGCCCACGCGTGCACATGATGGCGGGCCTCGTGCCCGAAGGTGTCTCGCGCGCCGAGTGCCGGGACACGTACCTGACCAACCTGGCGTACGCGGCCGAACAGGCGGCGCCGGCCGGGGTCGACATCCTGATCGAGCCGATCAACACCCGTGACATGCCGGGCTACTTCCTGAACCACCAGGCGGACGCCCACGCGGTCGTACGGGAGATCGGCGCGTCCAACCTGAAGGTCCAACTCGACCTGTACCACTGCCAGATCGTCGAGGGCGACCTCACCGCCACCCTCCGCCGCGACCTGCCGACGGGTCGCGTGGGCCACCTGCAGATCGCGGGCGTCCCCGACCGCCACGAGCCGGACGCCGGCGAACTGGACATCCGTCATCTCATGTCCTGCGTGGACGAGTTGGACTTCGACGGCTGGATCGGCTGCGAGTACATCCCCAAGGCCGGCACGAGCGAGGGTCTCGGCTGGCTGAAGAACATCCAAGGAGAGCAGCACGCATGAGGATCGTCATCACGGGCGGTTTCGGCTTTCTGGGCCGCCAGGTCGCCGAGGCCCTGCTGGAGCGGCGCACGTTCGACGGCCTGCCCATCGACCGCCTCATCCTCGCGGACAAGTTCGTCCCGGACGAGTCGCCGCTCACGGCGGACCCGCTGGTGGAGGTGGTGCAGGGCGACCTCACGGACCGGCTCGCGGAGTTGTTCGCTCGGCCGGTCGACGTGGTCATCCACCTCGCGGCGGCGGTGTCGGCGGAGTGCGAGGCGGACTTCGACCTCGGCATGACCGCCAACCTGGACACGACCCGGGCTCTCCTTCAGGCGGCCCGCGCCCAGTCGGAGGCGGGCGGCCCGACCGTACGCCTCGTGCTCGCCAGCAGCGTGGCGGTCTACGGCTCGGACGCCGCACTCCCCCTCCCACCCGTGGTGGACGAGTCCACGCTGCCCACGCCGCAGTCCAGCTACGGCGTGCAGAAGCGGATCTGCGAGCAGCTGGTCGCCGAGTACACGCGCCGCGGATACGTGGACGGCCGCGTGACGCGCCTGATGACGGTGTCGGTGCGCCCCGGCAAGCCGAACGCGGCGGCCTCCGGCTTCCTCTCGGGCGTGGTCCGCGAACCCCTCGCGGGCCTCCCGGCAACGTGCCCGGTGAGCCCGGACACACAGGTGGCCCTGGCCTCCCCCCGCCGCACGGTGGAGGGCATCCTGCGGGTGGCACAGGCCGAACGCGGCACACAGGACGGCCAGTTGACCGGCAACATCCCGGTGAACCTACCCGCCCTGACGGTCACGGTCTCCGAAATCCTGCACACACTCCGCGAGGTGGCAGGCAACGCGGTCGCCGACCTGGTAACGGTGACACCGGACTCCTCCATCGAGTCGATCGTCGGCTCCTGGCCGGCCTCCTTCGACAACACCCGCGCGGCAGCGCTGGGCCTCTCTCCCGACCCGGACTTCGCATCGGTGATCCGCCAGTACGTCGCCGACCACCCGGACGCGGTCACCGCCGAGGTGTCCGCGGCCACGTCGATAGACTGACGCCATGTTCAACAAGGTGGACGGGCCCGTGCGGCTCGCCGATCGCGTCGCCGCGATGCTCACCGAGGAGATCGAGTCGGGGCGGCTCACGGCGGGCGACAAGCTGCCGACCGAGGTGGAGCTCGTCAAGCAGCTCGGCGTCAGCCGCACGGTGATCCGCGAGGCGGTCTCCCGCCTGCGCAACGCGGGACTGGTGGAACCCCGCCAGGGCAGGGGCGTCTTCGTGCTGCCCCGCCGCACCCGTCCCCTGGACCTGGAGGGCGGCACCGAGTCGCCGGGCACGCAGGCGAAGGTCCTCCAGATCGTCGAGGTCCGCCGCGCGATGGAGGCCGAGGCCGCCCATCTCGCGGCGACCCGCGCGCGCCCCGCCGACATCGTGCGGATGCGTGCGGCGCTGGCGGCGATCGACACGGCGGTCGCGGCGGGCGGCGACGGCACGGACGAGGACCTCGCCTTCCATCGCTCGATCGCGGAGTCGACGGGCAACCCGGTCCTGGTCTCGACGGTCCACTACCTCGGCGAGGTCTCCCGCGGCGGCATCCGCGTCACCCGCGCCAACGAGGCCCGCCGCGACGACTTCTTCGAGGCGGTCCGCCACGAACACCAGGCGATCCTCACGGCCATCGAATCCGCCGACCCCAAGGCGGCCCGCACGGCAGCCCGCCGCCACATGAAACACGCCGCCACCCGCCTCCAGAAGGCAGACCCGGAATTCTGGGACGAGGCGGAGGCCCTGGACGTGGACGTGGACCTCGACCTGGACACGGGGGCCTGAGCCCCGGTCCGGCTCCGCAACGACAGATCCCCACGGTCTCCGGGAGACCGTGGGGATCTTTTTGTGTCCGAGGGGGGACTTGAACCCCCACGCCCGATAAAGGGCACTAGCACCTCAAGCTAGCGCGTCTGCCATTCCGCCACCCGGACAAGGTGTCGGCCGCTCCGGGGGCTGGCCCCGTGGCGACGAAGAGAACCTTATCAAGGTCTCGGAGCGGCCTTCACCAGCACCTATGCGACTACGGCGCCGTCATCCGCCGCTCCACCTCCGGGTGCTTCTTCAGCCACGCCGTGACCGCCTCCGCCTGGTGGCCCTGGCCCCGCTTGTTGATCTCGATCTCCAGGGTGCCGAGCTCGTCCTCGGTCATCTTGAAGTTCTTGAACCACTTCGTGAGCTGCGGGTACTGCTTGGTGAACGCCTTGCTGGTGACCGTGCGGATGGTGTCGCCCTTGCCGAAGAGGCCCTTGGGGTCCTTCAGCTTGGTCAGGTCGTACTTGCTGTAGGCCCAGTGCGGCGTCCACAGGAGCACCGCGATCGGCTCCTTCTTGGCGTACGCGCGCTTCAGCTCGGCGAGCATCGCCGGCGTGGAGCCGTTGACGACCTTGTACTCCTTGTCGAGGCCGTAGCCCGGCACGACATCCTTCGTGAGGATGTCCATCGTTCCGGTGCCGCCCTCGATGCCGACGATCTTGCCGTTGAACTCCTTGGCCCTGCCCTTGAGGTCCTCGACCGACTTGATGCCCTTCACGTAGGACGGAACGGCGATCTCGAGCGAGGTGGGCCCGTACCAGGAGCCGAGGGTCGCGACCTTGTTCTTGTACTTGTCCCAGTAGCTCTTCTGCGTATACGGCAGCCAGGCGTCGAAGTTGACGTCGAGGTCACCGGTGGAGAGACCCGTGTAGACCGGGCCGACGTCCATCTGCTTCAGGTTGAGCTTGTAGCCGCGGCTCTCCAGAACGTGCTTCCAGAGGAAGGTGACCGCGATGTCCTCGTCCCAGGGGAACCAGGCGACGTTGACGGGGCGCTTGGCCTCGGCGGGGGTCGACTGCTTCTTGACCGGGGCCAGCTTGTCGACGACGCCCGGGTTCTTCTTCAGCCACGCCTTGACGGCGTCCTGCTGCTTGCCCTTGCCCGACTTGTTGATCTCGGCCTCAAGGCTGGTGAGCTGCTTCTCGCTCAGCTTGAAGTCCTTGACCCACTTGTTGACCTCGGGGAAGTCCTTGCCGAAGCCCTTGCGGGCCAGCGAGTGGATGCCGTCGCCCTTGCCCCAGGCGCCCTTCGGGTCCTTGAGCTTGGTGAGCTTGTAGTCGTTGTACGCCCAGTGCGGCGACCACAGCGGGACGACGATCGGCTTCTTCTTGGCGTACGCGCGCTTCAGCTCGGCCAGCATCGCCGGCGTCGAGCTGTCGACGACCTTGTACTCCTTGTCGAGGCCGTAGGCCTTGAGCACCTTGCTCTTGAGCAGCGCCGTCTCACCGGCGCTCGCCTCGATGCCGGTGATCTTGCCGTCGAACTTCGACGCCTGGCCCTTCAAGTCCTCCATGGACTTGATGTCCTTCATGTAGGACGGCACGGCCAGTTCAAGGGACGTGGGGCCGTACCAGGAACCGAGGTCTTCCAGGTCCTTGCCGTACTTCTTCCAGTACTCGGCGTGCGTGACCGGCAGCCAGGAGTCGGTCTGGAAGTCGACCGTGCCACCCGCGAGCGACGTGTAGAGCGGTCCGGCGTCGAACTGCTTGGTCTCGACCTCGAAACCGCGCTGCTCCAAGATCTCCTTCCACAGGAACGTGGAGGCGACGCCCTCGTCCCACGGGATGTAGCCGATGGAGATCTTCTTGCCCTGGCCCACGTTCGTGGACGAGGCGGCCGGGGCGGCCCCACCGCTGTTCTGGCCGAACATGCCCATGCCGCCCGCGACGAGCGCGAGGACGACGACACCGACCACGGCGACGGCCGGGCGAGGACGGTACGACCAGATCTTCAGGCCCTGCGCGGACCGCAGCTTGTTGAGCGCCCGGCGGCCGAGCGGGGAGACCTGCTGGCCGAGCGAGCTGGTCATCCGGTCCAAGTAGATCGCCAGGATGACGATCGAGACGCCGGACTCGGCGCCCAGGCCGACGTTCAGCTGGCCGATGGCCTCGTTGACGGCGCCACCGAGACCGCCGGTGCCGACCATGCCCGCGATGGCGGCCATCGACAGGCCCAGCATGATGACCTGGTTGACACCCGCCATGATCGTCGGGAGAGCCAGTGGAAGCTGCACGCGGAACAAGGTGTTGCGCGGCGTCGTACCGAACGCGTCGGCGGCCTCCACCAACTCCTTGTCGACCTGCCGGATGCCCAGCTCGGTCATGCGCACGCCCGGCGGCACCGCGAAGATCAGCGTCGCGACGATACCGGCCGGAGCACCCGAGCCGAAGAACAGGATCGCCGGGATCAGGTAGACCATCGCCGGCAGCGTCTGCATCAGGTCGAGGACCGGACGGAACAGATTGCTGACCCGGCTCGAACGCGCCGCCCAGATACCCAGCGGCACACCGATGATCAACGCGATCAGTGTCGACACGAGGACGAGCGACAGGGTCTCCATCGCCTTGTCCCACAGCTCCAGGTTCTGGATGAACCAGAGCCCGATGAACGTGAGAACCGCCGCCAGCGTGCCGCGCAGCCAGAAGGCGATCACGGCGAAGATGCCCGCGAGCAGCAGCGGTTCGGGGGCCTGGAGGAGTTCGGTCAGGCCGTTGTAGACACCGTTGAAGATGCTCTCGAAGAAGCCGAACAGCCAGTCCAGGTGGACGAGCATCCACTGGACGACGTCATTGACCCAGTCACCAAAGGGAATCCTAGGCACCAGCGATCACCTTCTTCGCCGGCTCGTCCTCGATGAGGTCGGAGGCCGCTCCATTGGCTTCCACGGTCTTCGTCGGCTCACCGAGCACGGCCAGCAGCCGCTCGCGCGGCACCACACCGACAAGGTCACCCGCGTCGTTCACGACGGCCACGGGTATCTCGCTCGTCGAGCACGGCGTAAAGAGCTCGACGATGGGCGTGTCCTCGTGGACCCTCGCCGGGGCGTCCGCCATCGCGTAGCCCTCCGCCGGCTCGGCCATGATCGCCCGCGCGCTCAGCACACGGGAACGGTCGACGTCCTGCGTGAAGGAGGCCACGTAATCGTTGGCCGGCGTGACGAGAATGTCCTCGGCCGAACCGATCTGGACGATACGACCATCGCGCATGACCGCGATGTTGTCGCCCAGACGCATGGCCTCGTTCAGATCGTGCGTGATGAAGACGATCGTCTTCTTCAGCGTCTTCTGCAGCTCAAGCAACTGGTCCTGCATGTCGCGCCGGATCAGCGGGTCGAGCGCACTGAACGACTCGTCCATCAGCAGCAGATCGGCGTCGGTCGCGAGCGCGCGGGCCAGGCCCACACGCTGCTGCATACCGCCGGACAGCTCGTCGGGGAAGGACTTCTCCCACCCCTCAAGACCGGCCAACCGCAGCGCCTCGATCGCCCGCTCCTCGCGCTCCGCACGCGGAACGCCCTGCACCTCGAGGCCATAGCCCGCGTTCTCCATCACGGAGCGGTGCGGGAACAGCGCGAAGTGCTGGAACACCATGCTGATCTTGCGGGCGCGGACCTCGCGCAGTTCGCGCGGAGCGAGAGCGGTCAGGTCCTCGCCGTCGAACTTCACATGTCCCGACGTCGGCTCCAGGAGGCCGTTGAGCATCCGGAGCAACGTCGACTTGCCCGATCCCGACAGGCCCATGACGACGAAGATCTGGCCGGGCTCGACGGTGAACGACGCGTCGATCACGGCGGCCGTGGTTCCCTCGGCGCGCAGCTCCTCACGGTCCGCGCCGCCGCGGAGCTTGTCCACAGCCTCCTGTTGTCTCCCGCCGAACACCATGTACAGGTGTTCGGCCACCAGTCTGGAGGACACACCGACCTCTATTCTCTTTACTCTTTGACCTGTGAAAGGTTGAAAAGCGATATACGTGGCTCGAGGTCGCGCCTGCCCCCGTCGGACCAGCGCAAACACAAAAAAGTGCCGGTCGAGAAGAATCTCGACCGGCACTCCGTAAGTGTCCGAGGGGGGACTTGAACCCCCACGCCCGATAAAGGGCACTAGCACCTCAAGCTAGCGCGTCTGCCATTCCGCCACCCGGACAAGGTGTGCGTCGCTGCGCGGGGCGTTCCCCGCGGCGACACCTCAACAATACCAAGGTTTCGGAGTGGCTTTCACCTGCGTATCGGGGCGCCCCGGACGCGGGCGGACCGGCTACTTCTTGATGCCGATGCCCTTCGGGTTCAGGTGGGCGATGTGGCCGCTCTCCGTGCCGGCCGACGGGTCGATCACGCAGTCGATGAGCGCGGGGCCGCCGGAGGCGATCGCCTCGGTGAGTGCGGCCGTGACCTCGGCGGGTGTGGTGGCCCGGTACCCCTTGCCGCCGAAGGACTCGATCATCTGGTCGTGGCGGGCCGCGCTCATCAGGGTCGTGGGGGCGGGGGCGTCACCGATCACCTCGTCGCCCCGGTAGACGCCGCCGTTGTTCATGATCACGGTGACGACCGGCAGGTTGTAGCGGCAGATCGTCTCCAGCTCCATGCCGCTGAAGCCGAAGGCGCTGTCGCCCTCGATGGCGACGACGGGCGCTCCGCCGCTCTCGACCGCGGCCGCGATCGCGTAGCCCATGCCGATGCCCATGACGCCCCACGTGCCGGAGTCGAGGCGGCGGCGCGGATGGTGCATGTCGATGACGTTGCGGGCGATGTCGAGGGTGTTGGCGCCCTCGTTGACGATGTACGTCTCCGGGTGCTGGTGGACGACGTCGCGGACCGCCTTGAGCGCGCCCATGAACTGCATGGGGTGCGGGTCGGCCTCCAGGCGCTTGGCCATCTTGGCGACGTTCTGCTCCGAGCGGGCCGCGAGCTCCTCGCGCCAGGCGGCGGGCGCGCTGACCTGGCCGGGCTTGGTGCGGTCGGCGAGCTGGTCGAGGACGGATTCGATGTCGCCGACGAGGGGCGCCGCGATGGGCTGGTTGGAGTCCATCTCCCTCGCCTCGATGTCGACCTGGATGAATTTCGCGTCCGGGTTCCAGCCGCGCTCGCCGTGGTTGAGCAGCCAGTTCAGGCGGGCGCCGACCAGCATGACGACGTCGGCCTTCTTCAGGGCGAGGGACCGGGCCGTCGCCGCCGACTGCGGGTGGTCGTCGCGGAGCAGGCCCTTCGCCATGGACATCGGTACGTACGGGATGCCCGTCGACTCGATGAGGTGACGGATCTTGTCGTCGGCCTGTGCGTAGGCCGCGCCCTTGCCGAGGACGATCAGCGGGCGCTCCGCGTTCTCCAGGAGGTCGATCGCGCGGTCCACCGCCTCGGGGGCGGGCAGCTGGCGCGGCGCCGGGTCGACCAGGCGGGAGAGGGTCCGCTCCCCCTCCCCCTTGTCCATGACCGCGCCGAGGACCGCCGCCGGGATGTCGAGATAGACGCCGCCGGGGCGGCCGGAGACCGCGGTGCGCAGGGCGCGGGCGATGCCGCGGCCGATGTCCTCGACGCGGCTGACACGGTAGGCGGCCTTCACGAAGGGCTGGGCCGCGGCGAGCTGGTCCATCTCCTCGTAGTCGCCCTGCTTGAGGTCGACGAGGTGGCGCTCGCTGGAGCCGGATATCTGCACCATCGGGAAGCAGTTGGTGGTGGCGTTGGCGAGGGCGACCAGGCCGTTGAGGAAGCCGGGGGCCGAGACGGTCAGACAGATGCCGGGCGTCTTGGTGAGGTAGCCGGCGATCGCGGCGGCGTGGCCGGCGTTGGACTCGTGGCGGAAGCCGATGTAGCGGATGCCCTCGGCCTGCGCGAGGCGGGCCAGGTCCGTCACCGGGATGCCTACGAGGCCGTAGATCGTGTCGACGTCGTTCTTCTTCAGGGCGTCGACGACGAGGTGGTAGCCGTCGGTGAGCTCGCCCGGCGCGTCGGCTCCTGCCGCGGCCTCGGCGGTCTGTTCAGCGGTCGAGTCAGCGGTCATGATCCGGGTTCCTCCTTGGACGGGTCCCTGCCGGTGCGCCTCATGCGCGCACGGCCGGTGCGGCTCCTGTTCTCACCTTCGACAGGCTGCGGCGCCCCGTCCAAGACCCATCGGCTTCCAGGCGATAAATGGCGTCTATCGAGAGTCAAGCGGGTGTCAAATCCCCTGCTGTGGGCGGTCGTTCGGTCTTGATAAGCCGTTGCTATCGGGTGTTCGTGAGTGCGTATTGGACGTGCGCGGCCGCTGACCGCACGCTCGCTGAGGATGGGAGGTGGAAGGCATGGCCACGTCGGCCCTGACCGTCACGGGGCTCGCCGATCTCCTCGACCGGCAGGCTCGTGCGCGGCCCCACGCTCCCGCGCTCGTCACCACCGGCCGACACGGTGACGAGCGGGTTCCCCTGTCGTACGAGGCGTTGGACGCCCTCGCGGACCAGGAGGCGGAGCGGCTCGCCGCCGCAGGTCTGGGGGCGGGTGATGTGCTTGGGCTCGTCGCGGGCAACACCGTCGAGTTCGTGGTCGCGCTGCTCGGTGCGGCTCGCGCGGGGGTGGTCGCCGCTCCTCTGGATCCGGGTCTGTCCGATGCCGAACTGCGTTTGCGGGTCGGTGATTTGGGGGCGAGCGCCGTGCTCGGCCACGACGGGGCCATCGGCGTCGGCGTTGATGCCGGCGCCGGGCGCCGTGCGGGGAAGGAGGACGCGCTCGTCCTGTTCACCGCGGGGGCCACGGGCCGCGCCCGCATGGTGCCGCTCACGCACGCCAATGTGGCGGCGTCCGTCAACAACATCTGTGCCACCTACGCGTTGGGGCCCGACGACGCGACCGTCGCGGTCATGCCGTTCTTCCACGGGCACGGGCTCTTCGCCTCGCTCCTGTCCACGCTGGCCAGCGGGGGGTGTGTGCTGCTGCCGGCAGGCGGGCGGTTCTCGGCCGAGACGTTCTGGGCGGATCTGCGGGCGGCGGGGGCGAGTTGGTTCACGGCGGTGCCGACGATCCACGAGGCGCTGCTCGACCGCTCGTCGGAGGCAGCCGACGTGGGGGCGCCGCCGCCGCTGCGGTTCGTACGCAGTTGTGGCGCGCCGCTCAACGCCGCGTCCCAGCGGGCCCTTGAGCGGATGTTCGGCGCGCCACTGCTGTCCGCGTACGGGATGACCGAGGCCGCGCACCAGATCTCCAGCGAGCCGCTGCCGGAGCGCGGGCCGCTCAAGCACGGCACGGTGGGGCGGGCGACCGGGGTGCGGCTGCGCGTCGTCGACCAGGACGGGAAGGTGTGTCCGGCAGGGGTGCGGGGTGAGGTGTGGGTGCGGGGGCCCTCCGTGACCGGTGGGGGTGGTGGGTGGTTGCGCACGGGGGACCTGGGGTGGCTCGACGAGGACGGGTACCTGTCGTTGACCGGGCGGATCGAGAGCCTCATCGTCCGGGGTGGGCGGACGATCTCGCCCGAGTACGTGGAGGACGTGCTGGCCGGGTGTCCGTCGGTGGCGGAGGCGGCGGTGTTCGCGGTGGGTGGGGAGCGGATCGGGGCCGCGGTGGTGGTGCGTGGGGAGGAGTGTGTGGGGGCGGAGGACGTGTTGCGGTACTCGCGGGAGCGGTTGGCCGCGGCGGCGGTGCCGGACCGGATCGTTTTCGTGTCCGCCCTGCCGAGGACGGCGCAGGGAGGGTTGGATCGGTTGGCCGTGCGGGAGCGGTACGAGTGAGTGGACGCCTCGGGGCGCTGCCCCGGACCCCGCGGGCTCTCGTCCCGAAGCGGGGCTTAATTTGCCGGGACCCTCTGCTCGAACACCTCGTCCAGGTTCAGTGCCGTCGCCGCGCTCACGAACGCCCGTGCCGCCACCGAGCCCGGGGTTCCCGCGTGGATGGCCACCGAGACCTGGGCGCCGGCCTCCGGGTCGATCAGCGGCAGCGCTCGCGTGCGGCCGTCCACCGGCATCGCGCGCAGCCAGGTGTGGGGCACGACGCTGGCCCATTCGCCGCCGCCCACATGTGCGTACAGGGAGGCGATGGAGTCGGTCTCGACCTGGGGGGTGACCTCCAGGCCCTTGTTCGCGAAGACCTTGTCGATGATCTGGCGGATGCGCATGTCGGGTGTCAGCAGTGCCAGGGGGAGTTGCGCCGCGTCCGCCCAAGTGAGGCTGTTCGTACGGGACTTGAACTGGTCGTCCGAGACCAGGAGCATGTACCGCTCCTGGTAGAGGGGGACCACTTGCAGGCCCTCCTGGTCGTCCGGGTCGAAGTGGGCGATGGCCACGTCGAGTTCGAAGTCGCGGAGTTGGCGGTGGAGTTCCTTCGTGGAGAGGCGCGAGCGGACCTGGACCTTTGCCAAAGGGTGGGCCGAGCAGAAGGCGCCCACCGGGAGTGCCAGTGTCGTCGACGCCGTGGGGTCCGTGCCCAGGCGCAGCGTGCCCGTGATGCCCGACTGGACCGCGGCGACCTCGGCCTTGAACGCGTCCTGCTCCGCGAGGATGCGTTTCGCCCACACCACCAGGCGCTCGCCCTCCGGGGTGAGGCCCTGGTAGTTGTGGCCGCGGTTGATCAGCGTGACGTTCAGCTCGCGCTCCAGCTTGGCTATCGCCGCGGAGAGCGCGGGCTGGGAGACGTAGCAGGATTCGGCGGCGCGTGCGAAGTGCCGCTCGCGCGCCACCGCCACGAAGTACTCCAACTGCCGGAACAGCATGTACGTCTCCTCTGCCACGTGATCTTCATCCGTAGCGTGCTACGGCAGCACGGTGCGTGCCAATAGGTCGGTCGCCGCGTGGATCGCACGCAGCGTGGGTGCCTCGGCGCCGGTGATGTCGGCCATTTCGACGACCGCTGTCACGATGGCGTCCAGTTCCAGCTGTTTTCCCGCTTCCAGGTCCTGGAGCATGGAGGTCTTGTGGGCTCCTACGCCCTCGGCGCCGCGCAGGCGTTTCTCGATGGAGATCTCCGGGGTCGAGCCGACGCGGGCGGCGATGTCGAGGATCTCCTCCATGACGCGGGCGACCATGGTGCGGGTCGGTGGGTGCCGGCACATGTCGGTCATGGTGGCCCGGGTCAGCGCGCTGATCGGGTTGAAGGCCGCGTTGCCCATGAGCTTGATCCAGATGTCGTCGCGCAGATTCTGCTCGACGGGACACTTGAGCCCGCCCGCGACCATGGCCTCGCTGAGGTCCGTGCAGCGCTGCGAGAGACTCCCGTCCGGCTCGCCGATGGAGAAGCGGGTGCCTTCCAAGTGCCGTATGACGCCCGGGGATTCGATGACCGTGGCCGGGTAGACCACGCAGCCGATCGCGCGCTCGGGCGGCAGCACCTTGCTGGTCGCGCCGCCCGGGTCGACCGCCTCGATGCGCCGGCCCTCGTACGGGCCCGTCAGCTTGTGGAAGTACCACCACGGGACGCCGTTCTGCCCGGCCACCAGCGCGGTGTGTTCGCCGAGCAGCGGGGCGACGAGCGAGCCGCACGACGGGTACGAGTGGGCCTTGAGGCCGAGGAACACGTAGTCCACGGGGCCGATCTCGTTCGGGTCGTCGGTGGCGTGCGGGTGGGCGGTGAAGTCGCCGCGCGGGCTGAGCACGCGGACGCCTTCCGCCTGGATGGCGCGCAGATGGTCCTTGCGCGCGACGAGGTGCACGTCCGCGCCGCCGCGGTGCAGGGCCGCGCCGACGTACGCGCCGATGGCTCCGGCGCCGACAACTGCGATCTTCATCGTGGTGCCTCCTGGGTTCGAGGGTGTGGAGGTACGTGCACGCATGCCGTCGGCTGTCGCACCCGCGCGCCGCACAGCACGGGGGTGCCCGATGACATGACGTACGGAGATGCAGAAATGGGCGCGGCCGCCGCGCGTGCCCTGTCGCGCGGCGGCCGCTGGGAAGGTGGCCCGGGAGGGCCTCAGCGCATGAGCTTCACGGCCGCGACGACGAGCGGGTCGAAGCCGTCCGCCCCGTCGTCCACGAGCGCGTAGAGCCGCTGCCGCATCCTCGGGTCCCAGAACTTCGTGACGTGTCCGGCGATCGCCTCGGCCGCCGCCGCATCCGACAGATGGCCCTGGTTCGCGGCGATGTCGTTCGCCATCCGGCGTTCCGCCGGGACGGTGCCTGCCATGTCACTCCACCACCGTGACGAGTTCGTCCGTCGCCTCGCGGGCGGCCCGGGCCTTCGGCGCGAGACCGACCTGCACGGCCGTGACCTTGTACTCCGGGCAGTTGGTCGCCCAGTCCGAGTTCTCGGTCGTCACCACGTTCGCGCCCGTCACCGGGTGGTGGAACGTGGTGTAGACGACACCCGGTGGCATCCGGTCGGAGATCTGCGCGTGCAGCGTCGTCGCACCGACGCGGCTGGACATCGTGACGAGGTCGCCGTCGGTGATGCCGCGCTCCTCCGCGTCGTGCGGATGCACCTCCAGGATGTCCTCGGGGTGCCAGGCGACGTTGCCGGTGCGGCGGGTCTGCGCGCCGACGTTGTACTGGCTGAGGATGCGTCCCGTGGTGAGGACCAGCGGGAAGCGGCGGGTGCTGCGTTCGTTGGTCGGTACGTAGGAGGTGACCGCGAACTTGCCCTTGCCGCGGGTGAAGGAGTCCACGTGCATGGTCGGTGTGCCCTCGGGGGCCTCCGCGTTGCACGGCCACTGGATGCTGCCGAGCTTGTCGATGAGGTCGAAGGAGACACCCGCGAACGTCGGGGTCACCGAGGCGATCTCGTCCATGATCTGCGACGGGTGGTCATAGTCCATGGCGTAGCCCATGGCGGTGGCGATCTCGCACACGATCTGCCACTCGTGCTTGCCGGACTTCGGCGGCATCACCGACCGCACGCGGTTGACGCGCCGCTCGGCGTTGGTGAACGTGCCGTCCTTCTCCAGGAAGGAGGCGCCGGGCAGGAAGACATGGGCGAACTTCGCCGTCTCGTTGAGGAACAGGTCCTGGACCACGACGAGTTCCATGGCTGCGAGGGCCGCCGTGACGTGCTGGAGGTTCGGGTCCGACTGGGCGATGTCCTCGCCGTGCACGAACAGTCCGCGGAAGTCGCCTTCGATCGCCGCGTCGAACATGTTGGGGATGCGCAGGCCCGGATCCGACAGCAGCTCCCGGCCCCACAGGTTCTCGAAGACACCGCGCACCGCGTCGTCGGAGATGTGCCGGTAGCCGGGCAGCTCGTGCGGGAAGGAGCCCATGTCGCAGGAGCCCTGCACGTTGTTCTGCCCGCGCAGCGGGTTGACGCCGACGCCGTCGCGGCCGATGTTGCCGCAGGCCATCGCGAGGTTGGCCATTCCCATGACCATCGTCGAGCCCTGGCTGTGCTCGGTGACACCGAGGCCGTAGTAGATGGCGCCGTTGCCCGCGGACGCGTAGAGGCGTGCTGCCGCGCGCAGTTCGGCGGCCGGGACGCCGCTGATCTCCTCCGTCGCCTCGGGGCTGTTCTCCGGGCGGGACACGAACTCGGCCCAGTCCTCGTAACCTTCGCAGCGCTCCGCGACGAAGTTCTCGTTGACGAGGCCCTCGGTGACGACGACGTGCGCCATCGCGTTGACGACGGCGACGTTCGTGCTGGGGCGCAACTGGAGGTGGTGCTGTGCCTCGATGTGCGGGGAGCGCACCAGGTCGATGCGGCGCGGGTCGACGACGATCAGCTTGGCGCCCTCGCGCAGGCGGCGCTTCATCCGGGAGGCGAACACCGGGTGGCCGTCGGTGGGGTTGGCGCCGATGACCATGATGACGTCGGCCTCGGCGACGGACCGGAAGTCCTGGGTGCCGGCCGATTCGCCGAAGGTCTGCTTGAGCCCGTAGCCGGTCGGCGAGTGGCAGACGCGGGCGCAGGTGTCGATGTTGTTGTTGCCGAAGGCGGCGCGCACCATCTTCTGGACGACGTACACCTCTTCGTTGGTGCAGCGGGAGGAGGAGATGGCGCCGATGGAGCCGGAGCCGTACCGGCCCTGGATCTCGCTGAAGCGGCGGGCCACCGTGCCGATCGCCTCGTCCCACTCGACCTCGCGCCACGGGTCGGTGATGCGGTCGCGGACCATGGGCTTGAGCTTGCGGTCGGGGTGGGTGGCGTAGCCGAAGGCGAAGCGGCCCTTGACGCAGGAGTGTCCCTCGTTGGCGCCGCCGTCCTTGTGGGGGACCATGCGGACGAGTTCGTCGCCGCGCAGCTCGGCCTTGAACGAGCAGCCGACACCGCAGTACGCGCATGTGGTGACGACGGACCGCGTCGGCATGCCGAGGTCAACTACCGATTTCTCCTGGAGAGTTGACGTCGGGCAGGCCTGGACGCAGGAGCCGCAGGACACGCACTCGGAGTCCATGAACAACTCCCCCGCGCCCGCCGACACCTTCGACTCGAAGCCGCGCCCCTCGATGGTCAGCGCGAACGTGCCCTGTGTCTCGTCACAGGCACGCACACACCGCGAGCAGGCGATGCACTTCGACGGGTCGAAGTCGAAGTACGGGTTGGAGGTGTCCTTCTCGGCGTCGAGGTGGTTGGCACCCTCGTAGCCGTAGCGGACCTGGCGCAGGCCCACCACGCCTGCCATGTCCTGGAGTTCGCAGTCTCCGTTGGCGGGGCAGGTGAGGCAGTCGAGCGGGTGGTCGGAGATGTACAGCTCCATGACGCCCTGGCGGAGCTTCTCCACCTTCGGGGTCTGCGTCTTCACCGACATGCCGTCCGTGCACGGTGTCGTACAGGACGCCGGTGTGCCGCGCCGGCCGTCGATCTCGACCACGCACAGCCGGCAGGAGCCGAACGCCTCCAGGCTGTCGGTGGCGCACAGTTTCGGTACCTCGATGCCGGCCTCGGCGGCCGCCCGCATCACGGACGTGCCCTCCGGGACCATCACCTGTTGTCCGTCGATCTCCACCGAGACCGTGGGCGCTCCGGGGCGTTCCGGAGTGCCGAAGTCGGGTTCCTTCAGAAGCGTCATGCCTGGCCCTCCGTTCGAGTGTTGCCCCGCTGTACGGGGTGGATCTCCAGGAGCCGACGGTCGCCGCGGCCGACGAAGTCGTCGGCGAAGTGCGCGAGCGCGCTGCGTACGGGCATCGGTGTAAGACCGCCCATGGCACACAGTGAACCATCGGTCATCAGCTCGCACAGGTCCTCCAGCAGCGCGAGATTCTCGTCCTGCTGCTCACCGGCCACGATCCGGTCGATGACCTCGACGCCGCGCACCGAACCGACCCTGCAGGGCGTGCACTTGCCGCAGGACTCCTCGGCGCAGAACTCCATCGCGAAGCGGGCCTGCGCCGCCATGTCGACGGTGTCGTCGAAGACGACCACGCCGCCGTGCCCGAGCATCGCCCCGGCCTCCGCGAGGGCCTCGTAGTCCATCGGCAGGTCGAACCGCGCCTCCGGCAGATACGCGCCGAGCGGCCCGCCCACCTGCACGGCCCGCGCGGGTCGGCCGCTCAAGGTCCCCCCGCCGTAGTCCTCGATCAGCTCACGCAGGGTGATGCCGAAGGCGGTCTCGACGATGCCGCCGCGCTTGATGTTGCCGGCGAGCTGGAAGACCTGGGTGCCGCGGGAGCGGCCGACGCCGAGGTCCTGGTAGGCCTTGGCGCCGTCGGCGAGGACGACGGGGACGGTGGTGAGGGTGAGGACGTTGTTCACCACGGTCGGCCTGCCGAACAGGCCCTCGATCGCGGGGATCGGGGGTTTCGCGCGGACCATGCCGCGCTTGCCCTCCAGGCTCTCCAGCATGGAGGTCTCCTCGCCGCAGATGTACGCGCCGGCGCCGACGCGGATGTGCAGGTCGAAGTCGAGCGAGGAGCCGAGGATGCCCGCGCCGAGCCAGCCGCGCCCGCGGGCGATGTCGATCGCGGTGTTCATGGTGGCGATGGCGTCGGGGTATTCGGAGCGGATGTAGAGATAGCCCTCGCGCGCGCCGACGGCGTGGGCGGCGATCGTCATGCCCTCGATGAGAAGGAAGGGGTCGCCTTCCATGACCATGCGGTCGGCGAAGGTGCCGCTGTCGCCCTCGTCGGCGTTGCAGCAGATGAACTTGAGCTCGTCGGCGCAGTCGAGCACCGTCTTCCACTTGATGCCCGCCGGGAAGCCGGCGCCGCCGCGACCGCGAAGCCCGGAGTCGGTGACCTCGGTGACGACGTCGGCGGGCTCCATCTCCAGGGCCGCGCGCAGTCCTTGCAGTCCGCCGTGGGCTTCGTAGTCCTCGGGCGAGAGCGGGTCGGTGACGCCGACGCGGGCGAAGGTGACGCGGTTCTGCCGTGCCAGCCAAGGGAGTTGGTCGACCGGGCCGAGCCGCAGCGGGTGGTCGGCGCCGTCGAGCATTCCGGCGGCGAGGAGGCCGGGGACGTCTTCGGGAGTGACCGGGCCGTATCCGATGCGGCCCTCGGGGGTCACGACCTCGACGAGGGGTTCGAGCCAGAGCAGTCCGCGCGAGCCGTTGCGGACGACGTCGACACCGAACCCGCCCTCGATCGGGGCGAGTTCGAGCTGTTGCGCCACCTCGTCGGCGCCGACGGAACGGGCCGCCGCGTCGCGCGGAACGTACACGGTGGCCGTGTTTCTCGTGGTGTTCTCCGAAGTCACTTGTCACACCGTCCCGTTGAGGATCGCGCCGAGCCGGGCCGGGGTCACGCGCCCGTGCAGCCGCCCGTTCGCCTCCACCGAGGGGCCGAGCGCGCAGTTGCCGAGACAGAAGACCTGCTCGACGGTGACACCGCCGTCGGTGCTCGTCTCGCCGAGCGTCAGGCCCGACTCCCGTACGTGGCTCAGCAGGCGGTCGGCGCCCAGGGCCTGGCAGGCTTCGGCGCGGCAGATGCGGACGGTGGAGCGACCCGCGGGCTCACGGCGGAAGTCGTGGTAGAAGGTCACCACTCCGTGGATGTCGGCCCGCGAGAGGTTGAACTCGTCGGCGAGGACGGGGATCGCCTCCTGCGGTACGCACCCCAACTCGGCCTGTACGGCGTGGAGTACGGGCAGCAGCGCGCCGCGCTCGCCACGGTGCGCGGCCGCCGCTCTCCTCACCACGCTCTCGACCGACACGTCCGTCCCGCTGGTCGTCATGATCGATCCGCCTTCCGTCATGCGGGCCTCCGGCGCGGGTGCAGGGGACCCCAGCACTACCCCATACAGACTTCTGTATACAGAAGCCCGGTGTAAAGAAGCGGGACGAAATCGAGCGGAGTCGATCGACCGACTTCCGTACACCGGGCCGGTGTTCACGAGGCCACGAGCACGGGCTCCTGGTCCGTTCGGTCCGTCACGGCGGCCAGTTCGGCCAGCCACGGCAGGACGAGGTCCCGCACAAGGCGCTCGCCACCCCCGTCCTCCCCGAGCAGGGCCGACGCGGGTACCCGCACGGGGTCGGCGCAGACCGTCGAAGTCGCGCTGCCGCTCGGGCCAGGGCCAGCCGCCCGGGCCGGCACGTACAGATCGGGGGCGTGGGCCGGGACCAGCCACAGGCTCCGCCCTCCCATCCCGACCCCGGCCGGTCCGCTCGACCAGAGGTAGCTGTCGGCCTCGCCCGCGGCGACCACATGGCGCTTGCGGCCTTGCAGGGTGACGACCTCGCCGGTGCGGCGCGCCGTCGTCTCCGGCCCGTCCTCCTCCAGGGCCAGCGAGCAGAGATGACGCCCGGCGGCGATCTCGGCGCGCACCCAGGCTCCGCCGCACGCCTCGACGACGGCCACCGCCGCGTAGTGCGAGCGGAGCACGGTCGCGGCGGCCGGGCAGACGTGTGCGACGCGGGCCACGACATCGGCGGCCTCTGCCAACCCCCGCCCGCCACCGCCGAGTTCGGGGGCGACGGTGAGGCCGAGCAGTCCGGCGCGGCCGAGCGCGGTGACGCCGGACCGGGGGAATCTGCCGTGCATGCGGGCCGGTTCGCCGCCGGATGCGACGGCGCCTGTCAGGACGTGAGCGAGTGCGGTGCGGTACGACACGGGGCGACCCCCTCGTCAGATTTGTGAGCTGCCGCGATGCGGCGCAGTAATTGCATACAGTATTCCGATGCGGTCCGGCGGGGCCAGAGGTGTGCGCGGCCGAGTTTCAACCACCTTGCAAGAACGGCGAGTTGGGGCTACGCGGTGATCTCCCGCAACAGCCCCGTCGCCACGTCGAAGACGAACCCGCGGACGTCGCCGGTGTGCGGCAGGAACGGCGACGTGCGCACCTTCCGCAGGGATTGCCGCACATCCTGGTCGACGTCGGTGAAGCCCTCCACCGCCCACGTCGGCCGCTGACCGACCTCGCGTTCCAGCTCGTGCCGGAACTCCTCGGTCAGGGACTGGAGTCCGCAGCCGGTGTGGTGAATCAGCACCACACTGCGGGTGCCGAGCGCCCGCTGGCTGATGGCCAGCGAGCGGATGGTGTCGTCGGTGACCACACCGCCCGCGTTGCGGACGGTGTGGCAGTCGCCGAGTCCCAGGCCGAGCGCGGCGTGCAGGTCGATCCTGGCGTCCATGCAGGCGACGACGGCCACCTCCAGGACCGGGCGGGCGTCCATGCCGGGATCGGTGAACGCGGCGGCGTACCGTTCGTTCGCCTCGACGAGGCGGTCGACCACGGTGCCGTCCATCTCAGATGACGCCCTGTTCGGCGAGTTGCGCCAACTCCGCAGGCTCCAGGCCGAGTTCGTCGGCGTAGATGTCACTGTTGTGCTCGCCCAGGAGCGGGGAGCCGGAGATGGTGGTCGGCGAGTCGGAGAGCTTGAGCGGGTTGCCGACCGTCGTGTACGAGCCGCGCTGGGGGTGCTCGACCTCGACGACCATCTCGTTGGAGACCAGCGACTCGTCCTCGATGATCTCCTTGGTGGAGAGGATCGGGCCGCAGGGGATGTTGTGGGCGTTGAGCCGGTCCAGGACCTCCCACTTGGGAAGCGTCGAGGACCACTCCTCGATCAGCTGGAACATCTTGTTGAGCTTCGGCAGGCGCGCCTCCGGGGTCGACCACTCCGGGTCGTCCGCCATCTCCGGCCTGCCTATCAGCTCGGCCATCGGCTTCCAGCCGACGGGCTGGACGATGACGTACACGTAGTCGTTGGGGCCGCCGGGTGCGCACTTGACGGCCCAGCCGGGCTGCCCGCCGCCCGACGCGTTGCCGGAACGGGGGACCTCGTCGCCGAAGTCCTCGTTCGGGTACTCCGCCAACGGGCCGTGCGCGAGGCGCTGTTGGTCGCGCAGCTTCACGCGGCACAGGTTGAGCACCGCGTGCTGCATGGCTACGTTCACCCGTTGACCGCGCCCGGTGCTCTCGCGCTGGAACAGTGCCGCGAGGATGCCGGCGACCGTGTGGATACCCGTCCCCGAGTCACCGATCTGCGCACCCGTGGCCGTCGGCGGTCCGTCCTCGAAGCCCGTGGTGGCCATGGAGCCGCCCATGGCCTGCGCGACGACCTCGTAGGCCTTGAAGTTGGTGTACGGACCCTCGCCGAAGCCCTTGATGGAGGCGTAGATGATGCGGGGGTTGATCTCCTGGATGCGGTCCCAGGTGAAGCCCATCCGGTCCACCGCGCCCGGGCCGAAGTTCTCCACCATGACGTCCGAGCGGCGGATCAGCTCCGTGAGGATCTCCTTGCCGCGGTCGCTCTTGGTGTTCAGGGTGATGCTCCGCTTGTTGGAGTTGAGCATCGTGAAGTAGAGGGAGTCGACGTCCGGGACGTCACGCAGCTGCTTGCGCGTGATGTCACCGGTCGGCGCCTCCAGTTTGACGACGTCCGCACCCAGCCACGCCAGCAACTGCGTTGCGGACGGGCCCGACTGAACGTGTGTCATATCGAGGACACGCACGCCCTCAAGAGCCTTGGTCATGATCGACACCCCACCTCTCGCTTACGCGTTCGGAGTTAGAGGACCGGCACATACCAATGTTCATACAGTATCCGTCGACTGTATGCAATCCTCGGCGACAGTATTCCCCTGCCGTCGGCCGCTCGGTCCGCTACCTCGCGCGCTGGTGGTACGACGTGCGCGTGTGCTCGGTGTGCGCGCGCATGACCTGCGCCGCCCGGCCCTCGTCCCGGTCCGCGAGCGCCGCGATCAGCTCGCGGTGCTCCGCCCAGGACTGGTGGCCGCGCTGCCGCGCCACCGGCGTGTAGTACCAGCGCACCCGGCGGTCGACCTGTGCGGCCAGCTCAGCGAGGACCTCGTTGGCCGCCAACTCCATGACGGCGCCGTGCAGTTGCGCGTTGAGCGCGACCGCCGCCTCCACGTCGTCCGCAGCGACCGCCCGCTCCCCCGCCTCGCACAGCTCCTCCAGCGCGGCGACAGCGGCGGCATCGGCCTTCCCCGCGGCGAGCCGGACCGCCTCGGTCTCCAGGAGCTGGCGGACCTTCAGGAGCTGGTCCGCCTCGTCCTCGGTCGGCTCGTGCACGAACGCGCCCTGCGCGGGCCGCAGATCGACCCACCCCTCGGTGCTGAGCCGCTGCAACGCCTCCCGTACGGGCTGTCTCGACACCCCGAGCTGCGCCGCGAGTTCCGTCTCGACGAGATGCGCGCCGGGCGGCAGGGTGCGGTTGATGATGAGTTCGAGGAGTGCGCCGTAGACCCGCTCGCGCAGCGGTCCCGGCCGGTCCAGCCTGGGCACCGCACCTTGCGGCAGTCCTGCGGTCGGCAACATCGGGGGCCCCTTCCGTCCTGCGTCCACGGTGTCTCAACCCACGCTTCTCGCATGGGGATTGTCGTAGTTCTTGCCGAGGGCAATCCCAGCCTGTACACAATATCCCGTCGACACATCGTGTGCGCGGGGCGGGCGAGAACTCGCCCCGCGGCACGGCGGCGGGGTTCACGTGCGACGGGGAGCGCCCCCTGCGTCGCGCGGGACCCCGCCGCAGCTGCGTCAGGGCATCAGGTGGTACTCCGGGAAGTTGCCCGGCAGCCGCTCCCCCGACGGCCCTTCGGTGACCGCGCGGACCAGGAGTTCGCCGCCCACGAACGCGCCGCGCCACGACGCCCCGAACCCGCCGAACAGCTCGTCACGGTCCCCGCGCGAACGCGGCTTGCCGTGGCCGACCTTGAACGCCCGGATCTGCGGCGCGAGCCGCTCGTACGTCGCCTCGTCGTCGGTGGACAGGGTGGCGACCAGGGCGCCGTTGGAGGCGTTCATCGCCGCGAGGAGTTCCGCTTCCGTGTCGACGAGCACGATGGTGTCGACCGGGCCGAACGGCTCGGCGTGGTGCAGCGGCGAGGACGGCGGCGGGCCGAGCAGCGTCACCGGATGCACATACGCGCTGGTGTCCTGGCCCGGCAGGAACAGCGCCGGGTCCGCCGTGGAGCGGTGCAGCGGGACGGCGCCGCGGTCGACCGCCTCCGCGACCTGGTCGTGCAGCTCCTTCGCCTTCGCCGCGTTGATCAGCGGCCCGAAGTCGAGCGCCGGGTACGGGTCGTCGGCGTGCTCGACGGCCAGCGGGTGGCCGACGCGCAGGGTGCGTACGGCGGGCAGGTAGGCGGCGAGGAACTCGTCGAAGGCCTCCCGCTGCACGACGAACCGCGGGTAGGCGGTGCAGCGCTGCTTCCCGTAGTCGAAGAGCTTGGGTATGGCGGCCGTCAGCTTGTCCCAGTCGGTGAAGTTCCAGATGCCCCAGGTGTTGAGTCCCTCCTGTTCCAGGATGTGGCGCTTGCCGAGGTCGGCGACGTCCGTGGCGACCGCCGCGCCCGTGTCCCGGCCGCCGACGAAGGACACGCAGCCGATCTCCGGCGCCCGCACGAGCGCCTCGGAGAGCTGCCCGCCGCTGCCGCTGACCAGGGTGACCGGGATGCCCTCGCGGGCGGCCAGGGCGCAGGCCAGGGTGAGACACGAGGCGCCGCCGTCGGTCGGCGTCTTGGCGATGACCGCGTTGCCGGCCAGGGCCTGGACCAGCATGGCGTGCACGAGCACGCTCATCGGGTAGTTCCAGCTGGCGATGTTCGACACGGGCCCGGCCAGCGGGGTGCGCTCGCCGAGGATCTCGTCGATGCCGTCGACGTACCAGCGCACGCCGTCGATGGCGCGGTCGACGTCGGCCTGCGCGAGGCGCCACGGCTTGCCGATCTCCCATACGAGGAGCAGGGCGAGGAGTTCGCGGTGCTGGGTGAGGGCGTCGAGGGTCGCGGCGACGCGGGCGCGCCGCTCGGACAGCGGGACGTGCCGCCAGGCGCGGTGCTGGTCGAGGGAGGCGCGCACGGCCTGGTGGGCGGTGTCGGCGTCGAGGCGGGGCGGGCCCGCGATGGGGCTGCCGTCGACGGGGCTGGTGGCGGGCAGGGCGCGGCCGTCGGCCTGCCATGCGCCGTTCCACAGGTTCAGGACGCGGTCGTCCTGGAAGGCCTCGGGTGCGACGGCGAGGCAGCGTTGCCAGGCGTCGGACCAGGAGGTGTTCGCCTTGAGGGTGGTTGCCATTGTTCGGTCTCCGCTCACGGTGCACAGTCGGGGCGGTGGTTCCATGGCTGATGGCGCTGTGGACGGGAGGTGCCCAAAGGACACCTCCCGTATGCCAAAGTCATTACTGAGATGGCCAGTTGAGGCCTATGAGAAGCGTCACTGCCCGTCGGCGAGGCGGTCCAGGACGAGCCGTGCCGTCTCCGTCGGTGTCGAGCCGACGCGGACGCCGACCGCTTCGAGCGCCTCCTTCTTGGCCGCTGCCGTACCCGAGGAGCCGGAGACGATGGCGCCGGCGTGGCCCATCGTCTTGCCCTCGGGCGCGGTGAATCCGGCGATGTAGCCGACGACGGGCTTGGTGACGTGCTCGCGGATGTGGGCAGCTGCCCGTTCCTCGGCGTCGCCGCCGATCTCCCCGATGAGCACGATGAGTTCGGTCTCGGGGTCGGCCTCGAAGGCTTCGAGGCAGTCGATGTGGGTGGTGCCGATGACGGGGTCGCCGCCGATGCCCACACACGTCGAGAAGCCGATGTCGCGCAGCTCGTACATGAGTTGGTAGGTGAGGGTGCCGGACTTGGAGACGAGTCCGATGCGGCCCGGCTTTGTGATGTCGGCCGGGATGATGCCCGCGTTCGAGGCGCCGGGCGAGATGAGGCCCGGGCAGTTGGGCCCGATGATGCGGGTGCCCTTCTGCTTCGCGTACGCGTGGAAGGCGACGGCGTCGTGCACCGGGATGCCCTCCGTGATGACGACGGCGAGCGGGATGCCCGCGTCGGCCGCTTCGATGACGGCGCCCTTGGCGAAGGCCGGCGGCACGAAGACGACGGTGACATCGGCTCCGGTGGCGGCCATGCCCTCGGCGACGCTGCCGAAGACGGGGACGTCGCGGCCGTCGAGGTCGACGCTGCGCCCGGCCTTGCGGGGGTTGACGCCGCCGACGACGCCGGTGCCCGCCTGGAGCATGCGGCGGGTGTGCTTCATGCCCTCGGCGCCGGTCATGCCCTGGACGAGGACCTTGCTCTCCTGGGTCAGGTAGATGGCCATGTCCCGGCTCCTTAAAGGGGGTTGGGGGCGAGGGCGAGGTCGGCGGCCTGGCGTGCGGCGCCGTCCATGGTGGTGGCCTGGGCGACCAGGGGGTGGGCACGCTCCTCGAGGATGGTCCGGCCGCGTGCCGCGTTGTTCCCGTCGAGGCGGACGACGAGCGGTTTGGTCAACTGGACGCGTTCCAGGGCCTGGACGATGCCGTCGGCGACCGCGTCGCAGGCGGTGATGCCGCCGAAGACGTTGACGAAGACGGACTTCACGGACGGGTCGGAGAGGATGACGTCGAGCCCGTCCGCCATGATCTGCGCGGAGGCACCGCCGCCGATGTCGAGGAAGTTGGCGGGCTTCGCACCGCAGCCCGCGACCACGTCGAGGGTGGACATGACGAGCCCGGCGCCGTTGCCGATGATGCCGACCTCGCCGTCGAGCTTCACGTAGTTGAGCCCCTTGGCCGCCGCCCGGGCCTCAAGCGGTTCCTCGTGCGCCGCCTCCTGCTCGCCCCAACGGGCATTGCGAAAGCGGGCGTTGTCGTCGAGTGTCACCTTGCCGTCGAGCGCGAGGATCTGCCCCTGCGCGGTGCGCACGAGCGGGTTCACCTCGACGAGCACCGCGTCCTCGCGGGTGAGGACCTCCCACAGGCGGACGAGGACGTCGACGGTCTGCGACGGCAGCCCTGCCGCCTCGGCGATGCGCGCCCCGACGGCCGAGGTGACGCCGACGGCCGGGTCGATGGGGATCCGGGCCACGGCCTCGGGCCGGGTGGCGGCGACCTCCTCGATCTCCATGCCGCCCTCGGCCGAGGCGATGGCGAGGAAGGTGCCGGCCGCGCGGTCGAGGACGTAGGAGACGTAGAACTCGCTGTCGATCTCTACGGGTTGGGCCAGCATCACCTTGCGCACGATGTGGCCCTTGATGTCCATGCCGAGGATCTGGCGCGCGGTCAGTTCGGCGGCGGCCGGGTCGGCGGCGAGCCTGACGCCGCCCGCCTTGCCGCGCCCGCCCGTCTTGACCTGCGCCTTGACGACGACGCGGCCGCCGAGACGGCGAGCGAACTCCCGCGCCTCCTTGGCGGATTCGGTGACTTCGGCCCGCGGGACGGGGATGCCGTGCTCCGCGAACAGGTCCCTCGCTTGGTGTTCGTACAGGTCCATTTGCGGCTCCTGTCTCGGTTCCTGCTTCAGCCGCTGATTCGGCTAAGGAAAGGAAAAGTGCTGCACGCCCCCTGGACACCACCCACTCAATGCGGGATACCAGTTTTCATACAGTATTCGGCGACTGTATGCAATGTACGAGCCGACGGTGGACCGACCGTGGACCAGTAGCGAGGTGAGTCGTTCGTGACCAAGGCACTCGAGGGTGTGCGCGTCCTGGACATGACCCATGTCCAGTCAGGCCCATCCGCCACGCAGATGCTGGCGTGGCTGGGTGCGGACGTCGTCAAACTGGAGGCGCCGACCGGTGACATCACACGCAAGCAACTGCGTGACATCCCGGACGTCGACTCCCTCTACTTCACGATGCTCAACTGCAACAAGCGGAGCATCACCCTGAACACCAAGACAGAGCGCGGCAAGGAGCTGCTGACCGAACTGATCCGCCGGTCCGACGTGCTGGTGGAGAACTTCGGCCCCGGAGCCGTCGACCGGATGGGGTTCACCTGGGACCGCATCCAGGAGATCAACCCCCGCATCATCTACGCCTCCATCAAGGGCTTCGGCGAGGGTCCGTACACCAACTTCAAGGCCTACGAGGTCGTCGCCCAGGCCATGGGCGGCTCCATGTCGACCACCGGCTTCGAGGACGGACCACCCCTCGCGACGGGCGCGCAGATCGGCGACTCCGGCACCGGCATCCACACCGTCGCCGGCATCCTCGCCGCCCTGTTCCAGCGCGAGAACACCGGGCGCGGGCAGCGTGTGAACGTAGCCATGCAGCACGCGGTGCTCAACCTGTGCCGCGTGAAGCTGCGCGACCAACAGCGCCTCACGCACGGCCCGTTGGCGGAGTATCCGAACGAGGACTTCGGCGACGAGGTCCCCCGTTCCGGCAACGCGTCGGGCGGCGGACAGCCCGGCTGGGCCGTCAAGTGCGCGCCCGGCGGACCCAACGACTACGTGTACGTCATCGTCCAGCCGGTGGGCTGGAAGCCGCTCACCGAGCTGATCGGGCGGCCCGAACTGGCCGAGGACGCCGACTGGGCCACGCCCGAGGCGCGCCTGCCGAAGCTCAACAAGATGTTCCAGCTGATCGAGGAGTGGTCGTCCACCCTCCCCAAGTGGGAGGTCCTCGACCAGCTCAACGCCCACAACATCCCCTGCGGCCCGATCCTCTCCACCAAGGAGATCATCGAGGACGAGTCGCTGGTGGCCAACGAGATGGTCGTCGAGGTGCCGCACTCCGGACGCGGCTCCTTCAAGACCGTCGGTTCCCCTCTCAAGCTCTCCGACTCCCCCGTCGACGTCACCTCCTCCCCGCTGCTCGGCGAGCACAACGCGGAGGTCTTCATCGGTGAACTCGGCCTCGGGGACGAAGAGTTGCACCTGCTCAAGTCGAACGGAGTGATCTGATTGATGGCCGAGGAACGTGAGCTCAAGGTACGGGCGCTGCTCGACACCGTACGGGCCGAGGGACGTACAGCGCTCACCGCGCCCGAGGGAAAGGTGATCGCCGACGCGTACGGGATCGCCGTCCCCGGCGAGGAGCTCGCGACCGATGCCGACCAGGCGGTGGCGGCCGCGGCCCGCTTCGGCGGACCCGTGGTGCTGAAGATCGTGTCGCCCGACATCCTGCACAAGACCGACGCCGGCGGCGTGATCGTGGGCGTGGAGGGCGAGAGCGCCGTACGGGAGGCGTACCAGCGGATCGTCGACAACGCGCACGCGTACGCGGCCGATGCCCACATCACCGGCATCCAGGTGCAGGAACTGCTGCCCACCGGACCCGACACCCAGGAGGTCATCGTCGGGTCCGTCACCGACCCGACCTTCGGCAAGGTCGTCGCCTTCGGGCTCGGCGGCGTCCTGGTCGAGGTGCTCAAGGACGTCACCTTCCGGCTCGCGCCGGTGACGGAGGACGAGTCCCTCGACATGCTCGACTCCATCAAGGCCGCGGAGGTACTGCGCGGCGTGCGCGGCGCCAAGGGCGTCGACCGGGAGGCACTGGCCGAGCAGATCCGCCGCGTGTCCCAACTGGTCACGGAGTTCCCGGAGATAGCCGAGGTCGACCTCAACCCGGTGATCGCGACCCCGAACGGCGCGCTCGCCGCCGACATCCGCGTCATCCTCGCCGAGGGCGAGCCGAAGCGGCGGCGCACCTACACGCGCGAGGAGATCCTGACCTCGATGCGGCGGCTGATGGAGCCGCGCTCCGTCACCGTGATCGGCGCCTCCAACGAGCAGGGCAAGATCGGCAATTCGGTGATGCGCAACCTCATCGACGGCGGCTTCTCCGGCGAGATCCACCCGGTGAACCCGAAGGCCGATGACATCCTGGGCCGCAAGGCGTACAAGAGTGTCACGGACGTGCCCGGCGACGTGGACGTGGCGATCTTCGCGATCCCCGCCAAGTTCGTGGCAGCGGCCCTCGAAGAGGTGGGCCGCAAGGGCATTCCGAACGCGGTCCTCATCCCCTCCGGGTTCGCCGAGACCGGCGAGCACGAGCTCCAGGACGAGATCGTGGCCATCGCCGAGCGCTACGGCACCCGCCTCCTCGGCCCGAACATCTACGGCTACTACTCGACGTGGCAGGACCTGTGCGCCACGTTCTGCACGCCGTACGACGTGAAGGGCGGCGTCGCGCTGACCTCGCAGTCCGGTGGCATCGGCATGGCCATCCTGGGCTTCGCGCGCACCACGAAGACAGGTGTCTCGGCGATCGTCGGACTCGGCAACAAGTCGGACCTGGACGAGGACGACCTGCTCACGTGGTTCGGCGAAGACCCCAACACCGACTGCATCGCGATGCACTTGGAGGACCTCAAGGACGGGCGCGCCTTCGTGGCAGCCGCGCGCGAGACCGTGCCGAAGAAGCCGGTCGTGGTCCTGAAGGCGGGGCGTACGGCGGCGGGCGCCAAGGCGGCCGGTTCCCACACGGGCGCGCTCGCGGGCGACGACGCCGTGTACGACGACATCCTCAAGCAGGCCGGTGTCATCCGGGCGCCCGGCCTCAACGACATGCTGGAGTACGCGCGGGCGCTGCCGGTGCTTCCGACGCCCAAGGGCGACAACATCGTGATCATCACGGGGGCCGGCGGCTCGGGTGTGCTGCTCTCGGACGCCGTGATGGACAACGGGCTCGAACTGATGGAGATCCCGGCCGACTTGGACGCGGCCTTCCGGAAGTTCATCCCGCCGTTCGGCGCCGCGGGCAACCCCGTCGACATCACGGGCGGCGAGCCCCCGTCGACGTACGAGGCGACGATCCGGCTCGGTCTGGAGGATCCGCGGATCCACTCGCTGGTGCTCGGCTACTGGCACACCATCGTCACCCCGCCCATGGTGTTCGCGGAGGTGACGGCGCGCGTCGTCCAGGAGTTCAGGGAGCGCGGCATCGAGAAGCCCGTGGTGGCCTCACTGGCCGGCGACGTCGAGGTCGAGGAGGCGTGCCAGTACCTCTTCGACCGGGGTGTCGTCGCGTACCCGTACACGACCGAGAAGCCCGTCGCGGTGCTCGGCGCCAAGTACAAGTGGGCCCGCGCGGCAGGGAAGTTGGGGGGCGGTCGATGACGTAGGCGACCGACGGATCCGGTCGGCGGTGTGCGCCGACCGGATCCAGGCCCCGTGCGCACACGAAAGAAATTTGGACAGGGGGCGCTGCCCAGATCTTTCGACGCAAGGGAAACGATCGACATGACAACAACCGATCTGCCGAGTCCCGTCCCCTACAGGGAGGTGACGGACGCCAACGGCCGGATGTACCGGGTTGGCGAGAGCGACATCGACATCATGGGTCGCGGTCGCAAGTGGATGGTCATCCTGCCCTGGGTGGGCATGATGGGCATCTCGTCCGCGGAGTACGCGTTCGCGTCCGCCGAGGACACACTGCACACCGCGCACCATTGGAACAGCGGACACATCTTCTGGATGATGACCGTCTGGGTGTTCTTCCAGGCGGCCGTGGCCATGCCCGCGGGCAGGCTCCGGGAGAGCGGCAAACTGCCGGCCCGCTGGGCCATGATGCTCGGCGCCGTGGGTACCTTCCTCGGCTATCTGTCGCTGGCCTTCGCACCGCACGTCATCGTCGCCTACATCGGCTTCAGTGTCTTCAGCGGTATGGGCGCCGGAATGGTGTACGCGACCTGCGTCAACATGGTCGGCAAGTGGTACCCGGAGCGCAGGGGCGGCAAGACGGGCTTCGTCAACGGCGGTTTCGCCTACGGCTCGGTCCCGTTCGTGTTCCTGTTCACCGGGTTCATGGATCTGACCAACTTCCGCTGGGTGCTGGTCTCGGTGGGTGTGCTGCTCGCCGCGATGGTCGCCGTCGCGGGCTCCTTCTTCAAGGACCCGCCGAAGAACTGGTGGCCGGCGAACATCGACCCGCTCAACCCTCCGGAGGACCCGCGGGCCCGCCGGTCGCTGGAGAAGAACCCGCCGGCCGTCAAGCAGTACACCCCCATGGAGGCATGGAGGACCGGTCGGGTCGCGCTGATGTGGTTCTGCCTGGCCTGTACGTCGGGTGTGAACATCTTCGGCATCGCCTTCCAGGTCGACATCGGCAAGGAAGCGGGCTTCGCGGGCGGAATCGTGGCCACCGCGATGTCACTCAAGGCGGTCGTCAACGGCACCGGTCGCGGTGTCATCGGCTGGCTCTCCGACCGGTACGGCCGCAAGCAGTGTCTGCTGGCGGTCTGCTTCATCCTGGGCCTCGCCCAATTCGGCATCATCTGGTCGGCCTCGGAGCAGATGCTCGCGATGTTCCTGGTCTTCTCCGCGATCTCCGGATTCGGCGGTGGCGCGATCTTCCCGATGTTCGCGGCCCTGACCGCGGACTACTTCGGTGAGAACAACAACGCAACCAACTACGGCATGGTCTACAGCTCAAAGCTCGTCTCAGGGCTCGGCGCGGGCATGGGGTCCGTCGTCGTCGGCGCCTGGGGACACTCCGGAGCCTTCATCCTGGCCGGCTGCATCTCGTTCTTCGCCGGCTTCGTGGCTATCTTCCTGTCCCCGCCCGGTAGGCCCAAGAAGCGTGGGGTCCACCCCAACCCACACCCCCTTGGTGAGGAGATGGCTTGATATGACGGCGGAACCTGTCTCCGCTAGTAACACGGCACCGGCTACCGGGAGCCGGTACCGAGAAATCACCGACGAGCACGGCCGGATCTATCGCGTCGGCGAGACCGACCGCGACATCCTCGGCCACTCCCGCAAGTTCATGGTGTATCTGCCATGGGCCGCGATGATGGCCATCAGTGTCTTCGAGTACGCCTACGGGTCAGCGGAGGACACGTTGTCCTCCGCGCACGGCTGGACGCAGTCCAACACCTTCTGGATCCTGAGTGTCTGGGTGTTCTTCCAGGCAGGTGTGGCGTTCCCGGCCGGCTGGCTGCGGGAGAAGGGCATCATGCCGGCCCGGCGCGCCATGTACGTGGGCGCCTTCATGTGCCTGTTCGGATTCCTGGCCCTGTCGCACCTGCACAACGTGTGGCTGGCCATCATCGGATTCGGCATGATCGGCGGGCTCGGCTCCGGGTTCGTGTACGCGACCTGCATCAACATGGTCGGCAAGTGGTACCCCGAACGCAAAGGCGGCAAGACAGGTTTCGTCAACGGAGGCTTCGCCTACGGCTCGCTTCCGTTCATCTTCATCTTCAACTACGCCTTCGACACGTCGAACTACCACCGGGTGCTCGACATGATCGGCGTCTACGTGCTGATCGTGGTGCTGGTGTGTGCGTTCTTCTTCCGGGACCCGCCGAAGAACTGGTGGCCATCGGACATCGACCCGCTGGCGAAGTCGGGCGACAGCAAGAGCCAGGCGGCGCTGGCCAAGAACCCGCCGGCCGTCAAGCAGTACACCCCCATGGAGGCCATCAAGACGGGCCAGCTGCCGCTGATGTGGCTGAGCCTGGTCCTGACGGCAGGTGTGTCGATCTTCGGCATCTCCTTCCAGGTCGACTTCGCCAAGGAGGTCGGCTTCGGTCCACTGGTCGCCGCGTCCTCGATGGGTGTCATGGCGGTCATCAACGGCGTCGGCCGCGCGGTGGTCGGCTGGATGTCGGACCTGTGGGGCCGCAAGGCGAGCCTGATCCTCGTGATCGTCGTCCTCGGCCTGGCCCAGTTCGGCATCATCTGGGCGGGCGACGTCCGCAGCGAGTGGCTGTTCCTGGTCTTCGCGTTCCTGTCCGGCTTCGGTGGCGGCGCGTTCTACCCGATGTTCGCGGCGCTGACCCCGGACTACTTCGGGGAGAACTACAACGCCACCAACTACGGCCTGGTGTACAGCGGGAAGCTCATCAGCGGCCTGTTCGGCGGCGGTCTCGGCTCCATGGTGGTCGGCGCCTGGGGATACAACGGCGCGTACGCCATGGCCGGCGGGATATCCATGCTGTCGGCGCTCGTGGCGCTGCTGCTGCGGCAGCCGGGGCGGAACGAAAAGGCGGTGTCCTTGACATGATCACCTAAAGGACTGATCCGCGCTGGTCACGTAAAGCGCATCGGTAAGAGTTGAGTGGGGCCCGGCCTGATGGCCGGGCCCCACTCATGTGCGCTCGTGCGCCGGAGCTACTTCCGGAGTGCCGCGAGGTTGTCGTAGCCGATGCGCGCGTGGGTCAGGGACTGGGCGGGGTCGGTGGCGCTGGGCGCGTTGTCCTGCTCGACCATGGGGTGGTGGTAGTTGCGGGCGCCGACCCGCTTGAAGAACGTCCGGTAGTCGATGACACCTTCACCGAACGGGACCATGTCGTAGCCCATGCCGTTGGTGTCGTTGCGGGTGCCGTCCTTCGCGTGGAAGAGCGGGTAGCGGGCGTTGTGGGCGACGACGAGGGCCGCCGGGTCGAAGACCTTCTCGCGCGTGGAGCCGTCGTGTGCGGTGTAGGTGTGGAACTTGTACTGGGCCACGTGCGCCCAGAAGATGTCCATCTCCAGCCACACCGTCTTCGGGTCGCTGGCCCGCAGGAAGTACTCGAGCTTGCGGATGCCGGAGCTGCGGGTGGGCCTGCCCTGGTCGTCGAGCGGCCCGCCGTCGATGAGGAACCCGTACGCCGCGTCGTGGTTGTGCGTATAGAGCTTGAGCCCCGCGCGGTCCGCGAGCCGCCCCAGCGCGTTCCACTTGTCGGCGGCGACGTCCCAGTCCGCCTTGTACGAGCTGCCGGTGGGGTCGCCGCCGGTGCCCATGTGGTCCATGCCGAGGATGTTCGCGATCTCCAGATGCTTCTTGAACTGGTCCTTGTCGGCCTCGGTGAGCGGCCAGGACGAGGGGATGAAGCCGTGGTTGCCCTGGGCGCGCAGCCCGTACTCGTCGAGCCACGAGCGCAGCAGTTTCGCGCCCGCGACGGACTCCAGGTTCGCCCCTCCGGGCGCGTTGGCGTGCTGGCCGTAGCCGGCGAACTCGACCTGCTTGTAGCCGTAGCGGGCCAGCTCCTTGAACACCTCGCGGAAGCCGGAGGGCAGGTTGCTGCTCAGCGGGTCGCGGCCGGTGGCGTCGCGCACGGTGTAGAGGATGATGCCGCGTTTGTCGGCGGGGATCAGTTTGGTGCCGCGGCCGCCGCCGGAGGGGCCGGCCGCCTGCTGGGCGAGTGCGGGTGCGGCGCCGAACACGGGCGCGGCGATGGCGGCGCCGGCGACGGCGGTGCAGGTACTGAGGAAGCGGCGGCGGTTGATGCCGAGGCGGGATCTGAGGGCCTCGTCGGGACTTGATCCCTCGTCGGGACCTGCGGTGATGCGGATTTCTGTCACGGGTGCCTTCTCTCAGTCAGGACGTTGTCAGTGGCGCGTGCTTCACTCTCTGTAACTGCTCCTCCTGCCAGGGCGAGGAGGAGGGCTTTCACTTCGGTGGCCGCGACGCGGCCGGAGAGGACGTGGGGGGTGGAGCACAGGATGAGCGGACCTTCTTCCTCGCTCGCCGGGAGCCGGCCGTGGCTGCCGCGAATAGGCGAGGCGTCCAGCGGGACGACCGCCATGCGGTAGCGCATGCCGAGCTTCTTGCGGGCGAGGGCGGTGGCCGCCTTGACCTTCACATAGGGGTCGAGGGGGTCCATGAAGAGTTCGACCGGGTCGTAGCCGGGTTTGCGGTGGATCTCGACGAGCTGCGCGAAGTCGGGCGCGCGGGCGTCGTCGAGCCAGTAGTAGTACGTGAACCAGGCGTCGGCCTCGGCGATGGCGACGAGCTCGCCGGAGCGCGGGTGGTCGAGCTGGTGCGCCTTCTTGCCCTCGTCGTCGAGGAGTTGCTCGATGCCGGGCAGTTCGGCGAGTGCCGCTCTGGTGGCGTCGAGGTCCTCGGGGCGGCGTACGTAGATGTGCGCGATCTGATGGTCGGCGACGGCGAAGGCGCGCGATGCCATCGGGTCGAGGTACTCCATGCCGTCCTGCGTGTGCACCTCGAGCAGTCCCGCGCGGCGCAGCGCCCGGTTGATGTGGACGGGGCGGTCGGCGCGGGTGATGCCGTACTCGGACAGGGCGACGACGGTGCGGCCTTCGGCGCGGGCGTCGTCCAGGAGCGGGGCGAGGGCGGCGTCGAGGTCGGCGGCCGCCTGGTGGGAGCGCGGGTCGTCGGGGCCGTAGCGCTGCAGGTCGTAATCGAGATGCGGGAGGTAGCTCAGGATCAGGTCGGGGTGGCTGGTGGCCAGGACATGGCGGGTGGCGTCGATGATCCACCGGCTGGAGACGAGGTCGGCGCCCGGGCCCCAGAAGTGGAACAGGGGGAACGTGCCGAGTTTCTCGGTGAGTTCGTCGTGCAGGGCCGGGGGCCGGGTGTAGCAGTCGGGTTCCTTGCGGCCGTCGGCGTAGTAGACGGGACGGGGAGTGATGGTGATGTCGGTGTCGGCGCCCATGGCGTACCACCAGCAGATATTGGCGACCGTGTAGCCGGGGTGGGCGCGGCGGGCGGCGTCCCAGAGCTTGTCGCCCGCGACGAGACCGTTGTGCTGGCGCCACAGCAGTACGTCGCCGAGCTCGCGGAAGTACCAGCCGTTGCCGACGATGCCGTGCTCGGCGGGCATCGTGCCGGTCAGGAAGGTGGACTGGGCGGCGCAGGTGACGGCGGGCAGCACGGTGCCGAGCGGGGCGCGGGATCCGGCCCGGCCGAGGCGTTCGAGGTGCGGCATGTGCTCGAGCAGACGGGGGGTGAGGCCGACGATGTCGAGGACGAGGAGCGGGGTGGGCGTCTTCAGCCCCTGCGGCGATTGAGCAGGTCTTTCAAGCCCCGCCGTCGGACGAGAGGCAGCGGGGTCCGGGGCGGAGCCCCGTGGCGTGGGGGCGTCGCCGCGCCGGGCACTCGCCGGTCGACCGGAGGTCATGGCAGCTCCTTGAGGCCGAGGTCGGTCAACAGGTCGCGGGCCAGGGCGAGTTCCGCGGCGATGCCGTCGGCGAGCTGCTGGCGCCCGCGCGGTCGCAGGGCCGGAGGGAGGGCCTGCCAGGTGTAGGTCTCGACCTCCAGGTGGCGGGTGAGCGGACGCGCACCACCGACGAGGCGGGTCAGCGTGTCCTTGAGGACATCGAGCGTGGAGGTGAGAGGCGCGGCGGGGGCCGCGTGCAGCGGGACGTGGAAGTGGGCGCGCCAGGGCACACCCTGCGGCAGCCCCTGCCCGTCGGCCGCCAGCGCTTCGCCGAGGTCGTCGACGCCGTGCAGGGCGCCGTCGGCGCGGGCGCGGGTCTGGTGCAGGAATCGGGGTTCGTCGAACGCGGCGAGCGCGGCCCGGACTTCGGGCAGATGGGGGTGTTCGGCATGGAGGGCGGCGGAGAGCTGCGCCTTCACGACGGGGATACGGGCGGCGGAGAGGGCGTCGAGCGCGGCGTCGGGTGGTTCAAAGGAGGTGGCGAGGTGGCAGGTGTCCAGACACAGGCCGATGCGGTCGGTGCGGGCGACGTCGGTGAGGGGGCCGATGGCGTCGCCGGTGGTCTCGACGATGCACCCGGGTTCGGGTTCCAGGCCGATGCGGATGGAGCGGCCGGTCAGTTCCTCGATGGTGTCGAGGCGTTCGGCGAGGGTGCGCAGGGCGGCGCGGGCCCGTTCGGCGCGCTGCGGGTCGTGGGCGGTGCGCCAGGCCAGCGGCAGGGTGGAGACGGTGCCCTCGGTGGCGTCGGCGGGCAGCAGGACGCCGAGCAGCCGGGCCAGGTCGACGGTGTGGGTGAGGCGCTCCTCGTCGACCCAGTCCGGCTTGTAGACGCGGTACTTGACCTCCGCGGCGCCGAAGCCCTCGTAGGGGAAGCCGTTGAGGGTGACGACCTCGAGGCCGCGCCGGTCGAGTTCGGTGCGCAGCCCGCGCAGCGCGACGGGGTCGGTGATCAGGGCGCGGGCGGCGTCCTTCGCGAGCCACAGGCCGATGCCGAGGCGGTCCCTGCCGAGGCGTTTGCGTACGGGTTCGCAGTGGTCGCGGAGTTGGGCGAGGACGCCGTCGAGGGTTTCGGCGGGGTGCACGTTGGTGCAGTAGGCGAGGTGGACGGTGGAGCCGTCGGGGTGCCGGAAGCGCATGGGTCACTCACCGCCGCGCAGGATCGAGTTGCCTTCGTGGGTGGCGGGTTCCGTCGCGGGGACGTCGAGCCGCAGACGGTCACTGAGTCCGTAGAAGGCGACCGGGTTGCGCCACAGCACATGGTCGACGTCGTCGTCGGTGAAGCCGGCGGCGAGCATGGCGTCGGCGACCTTGCGGGTCTTGAGCGGGTCGCTGTTGCCCCAGTCGGCCGCGGAGTTGACGAGGACCTTCTCCGGACCGTGGCCGCGCAGGATCTCCACCATCCGCTCCTCGTCCATCTTGGTGTCCGGGTAGACGGAGAAGCCGAGCCAGGCGCCGGAGTCCTTGGCCTCCTTGACGGTGGTCTCGTTGAGGTGGTCGATCAGGACCCGCTCGACGGGCAGCGCGGACTCGCGGACGACGTCGAGGGTGCGGCGCAGCCCGGCGAGCTTGTCGCGGTGCGGGGTGTGCACGAGGGCGGGCAGGCCGTGGTCGGCGGCCAGTTGCAGCTGGGCGGCGAGCGCGGTGTCCTCGGCGGCGGTCATGGAGTCGTAGCCGATCTCACCGACGGCGACGACGTTGTCCTTCACGAGGTAGCGGGGCAGCGCGTCGAGGACGGGGGTACAGCGTGGGTCGTTCGCCTCTTTGGGGTTGAGGGCGATCGTGCAGTGGTGCGCGATCCCGTACTGGGCGGCGCGGAAGGGCTCCCATCCCAGGAGGGAGTCGAAGTAGTCGTAGAAGGAGGCGGGCGAGGTGCGGGGCTGGCCGAGCCAGAAGGCCGGCTCCACCAGGGCCCGCACCCCGGCGGCGTGCATCGCCTTGTAGTCGTCGGTGGTGCGCGAGGTCATGTGGATGTGGGGGTCGAAGATGCGCATCAGGACTCCTTGCCGTGGGGATCGGCCCGGCCGTTCGTCAGGGACTCGGGCGCGGTGAGGGCCAGGACGCGGTGCAGGTCGTCGGGGACAGGGCGGCCCGCGGCGGTGCGCTCGTCGGCGAAGTCGCCGAGCATGCGGGCGAGTTCGCCGTCGCCACGGGAGCGGTCGGCCAGGCCCGCCACGGCGTCCACCGGCACCCCGGTGAACAGGCACTTGAGAACGGCGTGCCGCCACGCATGGTCGGTCAGGTGGGCGGCGGCGTACGGCCCGACGGCGGCCGCCACCAGGCGGGTGTCGTTGGCGCGCAGGGCGTCCTCGATCAGAGGGAGGGCGTCCGGGCCTTCCACCAGGTGGGGCAGGGCGAGCAGTACGGCGCGGCGCTCGGCGGCGGTGCCCTGCGCGTACAGGGCGGTGAGGGTGGCGGTGTCGGCGCGGGCGGCGTGCAGCAGGAGGAGCCGGACGGCGTCCGCGTGCTCGTCGCCGGTACGGCGACCGGCTTCGGCGAACCGCAACTGCCATGGAGGGAGGGCATCTTGGGGCGGGGCGGAGACGGGGTGTGCGGCTGCACCGGCGAGCGCCGCGTGCAGCCAGGCGCGGGCGGTGGCGTCCAGTGCGGCGTCGAGGCGGTCGCGGACGGCGCCGAGGACGGGAAGGGTACCGGCGCCTGCTTTACCTATACCTGTGCCGTGCGTGGTCATGGTGTGCCTCCTCGCGGTGCCGGCCGGGTTACGGAGCGCAGGAAGTCGAGGGACCGGGCGGCCAGTTGGGGGCCGGCGTGGGAGTGGCGGGGCAGTTCGACGACGGCCAGGCCCCGGTAGCCGGTGGTGGCGAGGGCGTCGAGCACTGGCGGGAAATCGATCTCCCCTTCCCCGAACGGCAGATGCTCGTGGACGCCTCGGCGCATGTCCTCGATCTGCACATGCCGCAGCCAGGGCGCCGCCGCGCGGACGCAGTCGGCGGGAGGCAGCGGTTCCAGGCACTGACAGTGGCCGATGTCGAGGGTCAGGCCGAGCCCTTCGGGACTGCCCAGGTCGCGGCGCAGCCGGTGGAAGTCGGCGAGCGTGGCGAGGAGTTGACCGGGTTCGGGCTCGATCGCGAGCGGGACACCGGCGGCATCGGCGGCCTCCAGTACGGGGGTGAGCGCCGCGGTGAGTCGCTTCCAGGCGGCGTCCGGGTCGGTGCCGTCGGGGGTGACGCCGCTGAAGCAGTGCACCGCGTGGGCACCCAGGTCGGCGGCGACCCGGACGGCACGGATGAGCAGGCGGATACGGGCGTCCCGGGCGTCGGGGTCCGGGTCGAGGAGGGAGGGGCCGTGTTTGCGGCGTGGGTCGAGAACGTAGCGGGCGCCGGTCTCCACGGTGGCCGTGAGCCGGTGCCGGTCGAGGGTCCGGGCCACCTCGCCGGTGCGGGCCGCCAGGTCCGGGGCGAGGGGATCGAGGTGCATGTGGTCGAGGGTGAGCCCGACGCCGTCGTAGCCGAGGTCGGCGAGCAGCCCGAGGGCGTCGTCGAGGCGCAGGTCGGTGAGGCCGTTGGTGCCGTATCCCCAGCGGGGCGGGGCCGGTTCCGTGCCGCTCGCGGTCATGTGACGCTCACCTTCTTCGCGAAGTGGCGGGCGAGCGGGGCCAGGGCGAGGGTGGCGAGGGCCGTCACCGGGGCGCCGGAGCGGGCGGCCAGCGCGGACTGGAGGGGGACGAGCGCTCGGATGCCGGCGCCGACGGCGCGTTGGGTGAGCGGGGGTGAGGGGTTGAGGGCGGCGTGGAAGAGGGGGCGCAGGGCGGTGGTGGCGTATGCGGTGACGGGGAGGGTGAGGGTGATCGGGGCGGGGCTTGTGGCCTGGGGGCGTTGGGCGAGAGGGCCTGCGGGGTTGTCCCGGCGGCCGCGCAGCAGCCTGGGGGCGGCCTTGGTGCTGAGGGCGGCGCCCACTCCCATGCCGGCTTCGGCATACGGGCTCGGGAGCCCGTCCCCTGCTGCACGCGGGTTCACGCCCCCGGACGCGCCCCGACCCTCGCCCCGCGCCCAGCGGACGTCTCTCGCCCGCGGGGCCAGGAGCGCGGCGGCGATCGCGGTGCCCGTGGCCAGGGCCGTCAAGGGGCCGGTGACGGAGCCTCCCTGGGTTTCGTTGCGGGAGACGGTGGTGACCGCGGTCGTGTGGGCGGCCAAGGTGGCGGCCGCCGTGAGGGCCTGGGGCAGGGGCCCGGGCGCGCCCGCCGGGCGCGTCGCCGCCGCCCCCATCAGCAGGTCCAGGGCGCGGGCCGTGCCCATCGCCGGCGGGCCCGCCGCGGTGCCCTTCAGGCGCAGGTCGTACGCCCACACCGTGGCCGCGAGTGCCGTGGCCACCGCGCCGGTCGTCCGGCCCGCCCGGCAGGCCAGGGCGAGGCCCGCGCCCGTCAACGCGCCCGCCGCCGCCAGGGCGTGGGCCGGTCGGATGCGGCCGGAGGGCAGCGGGCGGTGGGGGCGGTCGCGGGCGTCCTCGTCCCGGTCGGCCCAGTCGTTGAGCGCCATGCCCGCCGCGTACAGGCTGACGGAGGCGCCGACGGCCAGGAACGTGCCACGGGTCGGGCGGGATCCCGTCGCCGCGGCCCCGTCCAAGGCGTCGCCCGGGACGGTCAACAGGGCCGGAAGGCGGAGGAGTTCGACCCACGCCCGGCCCCGCCGCCGCAACCCGGAGCCCGCGTCCCGACCCGGCCCCCGCACAACCGGCGCCCGGCCCCGACCCCGCTCCCCTGCCCCGCCGGCAGCCGCCCCGCTCATGCCGCACCGCCGCGCCGCAGGCGGTCCGCGAAGGCGAGCAGGGAGGCGTACTGGTGGTCCAGGTCGGAGGATGCGCCGGGGTCGGGATCCTTGAAGTAGAAGCCCAACTCCGGGCGGGGGCCGGTCAGTCCGGACTGCGCGGAGCGCAACAGCAGGCGCGCGAGGTCGAGGACGAGGGGCGCGGCGAGGGCCGAGTCGCAGCCCTGCCACGTGGTCTGCAGGGTCATCCGCGCGCCGAGGAAGCCGTCGAAGGCGATGTGGTCCCAGGCCGTCTTCCAGTCACCGAGCGCCGGGACGTCGTCGATGTGGACCTCGCCCTGCGGGACGGCGCCGAGGGTATCGGCGAGGACGCGTTCCTTGCCGGCGTTCTTCGCGGCGGCCGCGGCCGGGTCGGCCAGGGCCGCGCCGTCACCGCCGCCGAGGAGGTTGGTGCCGGACCAGGCGCGCACGTCGAGCGCGCGCCTGCGGAACATCGGGCCGAGCACGGACCGCAGCAGGGTCTGCCCGGTCTTGCCGTCGCGGCCCGCGAAGGGGACGCCCGCGGCGTGGGCCGCGTGCTGAAGAGAGGGGTGGTGGAGTCCCGTGGAGGGGGTGAAGTTGATGTACGGGCAGCCGGCGCGCAGGGCCGCCGCCGCGTACAGGGAGCTGGCCGGAAGCTCGTCGCCGCGTGGTGGTGCCTCGGTGGAGGCGACGTTCACGACGACGGCCCCTGCCAGGGCGTGGCGCCGTACGAAGGACTGGATGTCGGCGGTGAAGGCGGCGATCAGCTCGTCCTGGGTGCGGCCGTCGCCGGGAAGTGGCCCGCCGGGCCTGATCTCCCGTTCGGCGGCGGCGAGTTCGCCGTGCACCGCGCCCGGCAGGCCGTGCGGCAGTACTCCCCCGGCAGCGAGCTGTTCGGCGCGTTTGGGCAGCGGGCAGTCGAGGGTGTCATGGCCGCCGAAGACGAGCGATGTCAGGGACGGCAGGCCCGCCGCGGTGAATGGCTCGGTCTCCGTGACCATCCCGGAGGGCGGATGCAGCCCGGCGCCGACGGCGGCGCAGCCCGCGACCGCCGTGGTGGCGACGGAGCCGCGGGCCCCGATCAGCCACACACCGAACCGTCGGTTCGAGGAGGACGGAGAGGACGGGGAGGACGGAGCGGGGAAGGATCCGGCGGACATGGGAAACCTCCTGGTCGAACGTGACGTCACGTGCAAAGCCGAAGCCGTGTCCGGCGTCGATCACGGCCTCGTGCGCAGAACCGGCGGGCCCGGGGCCGAGCCCGGGGCCGCGCCCGGTGTCGGGCACGGCCCCGACGCACACCCCGCCGCTCCCGGCAGGGCAAGGCGGCGGGCGGGGGTCCGGCGTCCCCCGCCCGCCGCCGTCCTAGTCGCCCGCGCCGGGCAGTGCGCCCGCGTCGGACGTGGGGTTGAGTTCCTTCAGGCGGACCTTGCGGAAGGACACCTGGTCGGAGTCGCCGTGGTTCTGCAGACCGATGTAGCCGTCGGTCAGGCTCCGCTCGGGGTCCTTGTTGGTGAAGTCGTTGACCTCGACTCCGTTGAGGAACACCTGGAGGCGCTCTCCCCGCACCTTGATCTCGTACGAGTTCCACTCCCCCGGCGGCTTCAGGGCCTTGTCGCGGGCCGCGAGGTCGGCGGACTGGAAGGAGTAGATCGCGCCGGTGGTGCGGTCGGGTGCGTCGGTGGCGTCGATCTGAATCTCGTAGCCCTTGTCCACGGCCGACCAGGGGTCGTCGGAGGCCGGGAAGCCCACGAAGACACCGGAGTTGTCGTCGCCGGTCATCTTCCAGTCGAGCTTCAGGGAGTACGACTTCAGCTGCTTGGCCTGGTACCAGAGCAGGCCCATGCCGCCTTGGGATTTGAGAGTCCCGTTCGTGGAATCCACGGTGAAGCCGCCGGGCCCCGCCTGTTTCCAGCCGTCGAGCGTCTCGCCGTTGAAGATGTTCCGGTAGCCGGTGTTCGGGCGGCAGTTGGCCGCGACCTTCCCGGTGGCGTACTGCAGGCCGCCGCGCAGATGGCCGCGGAACGCGGGGTCGGCGTAGGACTCCTTGGTGTGTCCGAGGCCGGTGTAGAAGGCGCGGCCGCCGCCGTAGTTCTGGCACCAGGCGATCGGGTGATCGCCGTTCATGGTGCCCCCTGTGTAGGTCGTCTCGTCGAGCGAGGCGAGTACATGAACAGGCCGGTCCTTGTCGCGCGGGTTGGAGCGGTAGTTGTACCACTCGTCGGTGCGCTGCCAGGCGTCCGGCAGGCCGCGGGTCGCCGGATGGTGGTGGTCCTCGACGCGGACGGTGGCCGGCTGGATCGCCGGATGCCCCTGGAACCAGGCGCCGACGAGGCCGCCGTAGTAGCTCCAGTCGTACTCGGTGTCGGCGGCGGCGTGCACGCCCAGGTAGCCGCCGCCCTTGGCGACGTAGCCCTCGAACGCCTTCTGTTGGGTGGCGTCGAGCACGTCGCCGGTGGTGGAGAGGAAGACGACGGCCTTGTACCGGGCGAGGTTGCCCGGGGTGAAGGCGGTCGCGTCCTCGGTGGTGTCGACGGTGAGGCGGTCGGCGGCGCCGAGTTCCTTCAGGGCCGCGATGCCTTCGGGGATGGAGTCGTGCCGGAACCCGGCGGTCTTGGAGAACACCAGGACCCGGTCCCGGGCCCCGGCCACCTCGGCGCCCTGGGGCGCCGAGGTGGCCGGGGCGGTGAGGCCGCCGATGAGCAGGGCGGCAGCGGCCGTCGCGAGGCCGATGCGTACGGAGGTGCGCATGCTGTCCTGCTCCTCTCAGCTCGTGGTGAAGGTGAAGTCGTCGATCTCGAACAGGGAGCTGCCCGAGCCCTTGAAGACCAGGTAGAGCGTGGTGCTCTTGGTGGGCGGATAGCTGATGGCCGTGGTGACGTCGGTGTACGTCTCCCACGACCCGGTCGGTGCGACCTTGGCCTTGCCGATGACCTTGCCGGTCGCCGAGCCGGTGCGGATCTCGAGGGTGCCGCCGGCCCCGGCCGAGGCGACGCGCGCCTTCAGGGACTTGGCGTTCCCGATCGCGTACGGCTTGAAGGAGATCCAGTCGCCGTTGTCGATGGTGCCGACGGCCTTGCCGCCGTTGGCCGTGTCGTGGCTGACGACCGACACACCCTTGGAGTCGCCGTAGTGCTCGGCCTGGCGGTGCTTCTGCTGGGTGACGTGCTGATCGTGCGTGGTCAGCGCCGGCTGGCCGTTGGCGCCCTTGTCGGTGTACTCGGCGTCGAAGACTCCGAAGACGTTGGCGTTCGGGTCGTGCTCGCTGTCGGCGCTGGTCTGGATGGTGCCGGAGCAGCCGGTGGCCGAGGTGATCGGGTGACCGTGGCTGTCGTGGCCGAGGATGTGGGTGACCTTGACCTTGGCGCAGTCGATGGCCCCGTCCTCGGGGTCGGTGACCTTCACCTTGAAGGGGACCTTGTCGCCGAAGGTGAACAGCTGGCCGTCGGCGGGCAGTTGCAGGGTCACCTTGGGCGCGGTGTTGCCGACGACGAGGTGCACGTCGGCGCTGCCGGTGCGGCCGGTGGAGTCCTTGGCGGTCACGGTCGCGGTGTACGTGCCGTTCTTCTTGTAGGTGTGACTGGGCGAGGCGCCGGTGCCGGTGGTGCCGTCGCCGAAGTTCCAGGAGTACGTGAGCGCGTCACCGTCGGCGTCCGAGGCCGTGGAGGTGAACCGGGCCTTCAGGGGCGCCTGGCCGGAGGTCTTGTCGGCCTTGGCGTCGATGGTCGGCGAGTGTCCTTCGGTGGCGTTCTCGATGCGGTACAGGGCGGAGTTCTCGTCGCCGCCGAACCAGGAGAGGCCGTAGTCGAGGACGTACAGCGCGCCGTCGGGGCCGAAGGCCATGTCCATCACCTGGGTGCCGGTCCAGGGGAACGGGTTGATCGAGGTGACCTTGCCGTCGCCGTCCTGCTCGATCCGCTTGATCCACTGCCGGCCGAACTCGCCGGCGAAGAAGTCGCCGTCGTACGCCTCGGGGAACTTCACCGGGGAGGTGTTGGCGGCGTCGTAGCGGTAGACGGGGCCGGCCATCGGGGACTCGGAGCCGGAGCCGAACTCCGGGAGGGAGCCGCCGTCGTACGGGATCCACGCGGTCTGCGCGGGCGGCAGGTCGGTGAGGCCGGTGTTGTGCGGCGAAGTGTTCTTGGGCGCCGCGCAGTCGAACTTCGCACCGGAGGTGCTCGTCGCGAAGTCGTAGTCCACGTAGGCGTCGTTGTTGCCGGTGCAGTACGGCCAGCCGAAGTTCGCCGCCTTCGTCACGCGGGCGAACTCGACCTGGCCCGCGGGGCCGCGGCCCGGGTCTGCGGTGCCCGCGTCGGGCCCGTAGTCGCCGACGTAGACGGTGCCGGTGGGCTTGTCGACGCTCATCCGGAACGGATTGCGGAAGCCCATCGCGTAGATCTCGGGGCGCGTCTTGTCGGTGCCGGGCGCGAACAGGTTGCCGTCGGGGACGGTGTACGAGCCGTCGGCCGCGACCTTGACGCGGAGGATCTTGCCGCGCAGGTCGTTGGTGTTGCCTGCCGAACGCTGGGCGTCGTAGGCCGGGTTGCGGGTGCCGCGCTCGTCGATGGGCGAGTAGCCGTCGGAGGCGAACGGGTTGGAGTCGTCGCCCGTCGACAGGTACAGGTTGCCGTCCTTGTCGAAGTCGATGTCGCCGCCGACGTGGCAACAGATGCCGCGCGAGGTCGCGACGTCGAGGACCTTCTTCTCCGAGTCCTTGTTCAGCGTGCCGTCGGTGTCGAGCGTGAACCGCGAGAGCCGGTTGTAGCCGTCGAAGGGGGCGAAGTCGGCGGCGGTGCCGTCGTTGGGGGCGTCGCCCGCCGGGGTGTTCAGCGGGGGCGCGTAGTAGAGATAGATCGCGCGGTTCTCGCTGAAGTTCGGGTCGACGCCGACGCCCTGGAGGCCCTCTTCGTCGTGGGTGTAGACGTCGAGTTTGCCGGCGACCTTGGTGGTGCCGTTCTCGTCGGTCAGGCGCAGCACGCCGTCGCGCGAGGTGTGCAGGACCTTGCGGTCCGGCAGGACGGCCAGCGACATCGGCTCGCCGACCTCTTCCGCGCCCTTGGCGAGGGTGACCTGCTGGAAGTCCTCGGCCGCGATCTTCTCGTCGGCGGGCGCGGGTGCCGCGGCCGCCGAGAAGGTGAGCGAGGCCGCGGCGAGCAGGGTGCCGGTGAGCAGGGCGAGTGCGTTGCGGGTTCTCAGGCGTTTCCTGTGCACGGGTTCCTCCGGACAGAGGGGCGGGTCGTGCGATACGCCGGGGCGCGCCGTCGCCCCGGAGGGATCTGTGCCGTGAGTGCCTTGTGTGTGCCGTGCGTACGTTCGAGGGAGGACGCTAGCTGCGTTTGTCCGGCTCGAACAGACCTTGTACGGCTAAGAGTTGAGCTTTTTCCTACTTCAGGACAAAGCCGGTTTCGGGCGTGCCGGACCGGCCGCGCGACCATCGGATCGGGTCGCGCGGCCGCGGCCTCCGCCTCAGCTGTTGAACGCGGCGTCGAAGGACGCCGTGGGCGGCTCGTAGTCGAACGCCTTCAGGCGGGTCAGCGCCTCGGGGGCGCCCTGGAGGCGGTCCATGCCCGCGTCCTCCCACTCCACCGAGATCGGCCCGGAGTAGTCGATGGAGCGGAGCATGCGGAACACGTCCTCCCAGGGGACGTCCCCGTGCCCGGCGGACACGAAGTCCCAGCCGCGACGGGGGTCTCCCCACGGGAGGTGGGAGCCGAGGCGGCCGTTGCGGCCGTCGAGGCGCTTGCGGGCCTCCTTGCAGTCGACGTGGAGAATGCGGTCGCGGAAGTCGTAGAGGAAGCCGACCGGGTCGAGGTCCTGCCACACGAAGTGGGAGGGGTCGAAGTTCAGGCCGAAGGCCCGGCGGTGGTCGACTGCCTCCAGGGCGCGGTGCGTTGTCCAGTAGTCGTACGCGATCTCGCTCGGGTGGACCTCGTGGGCGAAGCGGACGCCCTCGGCGTCGAACACGTCGAGGATGGGGTTCCAGCGTTCGGCGAAGTCCTCGTAGCCGCGCTCGATCATCGACTCGGGCGCGGGCGGGAACATGGCGACGAGATGCCAGATGGCCGATCCGGTGAAGCCGATGACGGTGTCGACGCCGAAGGCTGCGGCCGCGCGGGCGGTGTCCTTGATCTCGGCGGCGGCCCGCTGGCGGACGCCCTCGGCCTCGCCGTGCCCCCAGATGCGGGCGGGCAGGATCGCCTCGTGGCGCTCGTCGATGATGGCGTCGCAGACGGCCTGGCCGACCAGGTGGTTGGAGATGGCCCAGCACTTGAGGCCGTACTTGTCGAGCAGGGCGTGGCGTCCCTTGACGTAATCGGGGTCGTCGAGGGCCTTGTCGACCTCGAAGTGGTCGCCCCAGCAGGCGAGTTCGAGTCCGTTGTAGCCGGCGTCGCGGGCGATGCGGCACACGTCTTCGAGCGGCAGGTCGGCCCACTGACCGGTGAAGAGGGTGAACGGGCGGGGCATGGATGTGCTCCTCTCGGGTCGGGGGCTCTCAGGCCGGGATCGGGGTGTAGACGGAGTTCTTGGCCGCGCTCTCCTCGACCGCGGCGAGGATGCGCTGCACCTGGAGCCCGTCGGCGAACGACGGCCGGGGCTGGGCCCCTTCGGCGAGGGCGGTGACGAGATCGCGGGCCTGGTGGGTGAATGTGTGCTCGTAGCCGAGGCCGTGTCCCGGCGGCCACCAGGCCTCCAGATAGGGGTGTCCCGGCTCGGTGGCGAGGATCCGCCGGAAGCCGGCGCGTTCGGCGGGTTCGGTGTGGTCGTGGAAGGACAGTTCGTTGAGGCGTTCCAGGTCGAAGGCCAACGAGCCGTGGGAGCCGTTGAGTTCGATGGTCAGCGCGTTCTTGCGGCCGGTCGCGAACCGGGTGGCCTCGAAGGAGGCGAGGGCGCCGGAGGCGAACCGGCCGGTGAACAGGGCCGCGTCGTCGACGGTGACGGGACCGGTGCCGGTGTCGCCGCCCCCGGCCCCGGAGAGGCCGGAGGACGCCCCGTCCAGGAGCGGGCGTTCGCGGACGAAGGTCTCGGTGAGCGCGGAGACGCCGGTCACGAGCTCGCCCGCGAGGTACTGGGCGAGGTCCACGGCGTGCGCGCCGAGGTCGCCGAGCGCGCCGGAGCCCGCGTGCGGTTTCTGCAGCCGCCAGGTGAGCGGGAAGGCCGGGTCGGCGAGCCAGTCCTGGAGGTAGTGGGCGCGGACGTGGCGCAGGGTGCCGATGCGCCCGTCGGCGACCATGCGGCGGGCGAGCGCGATGGCCGGGACGCGTCGATAATTGAAGCCGACCATCGCCAACTGGCCGTTGGCAGCGGCCCGTTCGGCGGCTTCCGTCATCACCTCCGCCTCCTCAACCGAGTTGGCGAGCGGCTTCTCGCACAGCACGTGCTTGCCGGCCTCCAGGGCGGCGACGGCGATCTCGGCGTGGCTGTCGCCGGGGGTGCAGATGTCGACCAGGTCGACGTCGTCCCGGGCGATCAGCGCCCGCCAGTCGGTCTCGGCGGCGGCCCAGCCGAGCCGGGCGGCCGCGGCGCGCACCCCCGAGGCGTCGCGGCCGCAGATCGCGGCGAGTCGGGGCGTGAGCGGCAGGTCGAAGACGTGGCCCACGGTGCGCCAGCCCTGTGAGTGGGCGGCGCCCATGAACGCGTACCCGACCATGCCGACACCCAGGACGGGCCGTCCGTCGTTCCCGTCGCCCGGCTCCCCGTTCGCGTCCGTGCCGCCCGTGCTGCCCGTGCTGCCCGTGCTTGCCATGCAGAAGTCCTCCTCGTCCGCGCGGTGTTCCCTGCCACTCCGGTCGTACGGGCGGGGCTCACTTGAAGCCGGTGGGCATGTACTGGTCGACGTTCTTCTTGTCGACGACGGCCGAGTACAGGGTCAGGTGGGCGGGAATCTCGAACTCGGCCATGCCACTGATGCCCTTGCCCTGGCCGAGCGCGCGGGCCAGGTCGATCGCGGAGGCGGCCATGGTCGGCGGGTACAGGACCGTCGCCTTCAGCACGCCCCGGTCCTGCTTGATCTCCTCGAACGCGGAGAGCGCGCCCGCGCCGCCGACCATCAGGAAGTCGTCGCGCCCTGCCTGCTTGATGGCGCGCAGGGCGCCGACACCCTGGTCGTCGTCGTGGTTCCACAGGGCGTCGAAGTTCTTCTGCGCCTGCAGGAGTTGGGCCATCTTGGCCTGCCCCGACTCGACCGTGAACTCGGCGGCCTGCCGGGCCACCTTCTTGATGTTGGGGTAGTTCTTCAGGGCGGCGTCGAAGCCCTCGGTGCGCTGTTTGGTGAGTTCGAGGTTGTCGAGCCCGGCGAGCTCGACGACCTTCGCGTTCTTCTTGTCCTTGAGCTGCTCGCCGATGTAGTGACCGGCGCTCAGGCCCATGCCGTAGTTGTCGCCGCCGATCCAACACCGGTATGCCTGCGGGGTGTTGAAGATGCGGTCCAGGTTCACGACGGGGATGCCGGCGCGCATCGCCTTCAGGCCCACCTGGGTCAGCGCCTTGCCGTCGGCGGGCAGCACGACGAGGACGTCGACCTTCTTGTTGATGAGGGTCTCGACCTGGCCGATCTGCGCGGCCGTGTCATTGGAGCCCTCGGTGGTCTCCAGGGTGACGTCCGCGTACTTCTTGGCGCGTTCCTTGGCGTTGTCGTTGATGGCGTTGAGCCAGCCGTGGTCGGCCTGCGGCCCCGCGAAGCCGATGGTGACCTGCTTGCCCTTCTTGTCGTCGGCGACCGGCTGGTCGTCGGTCTTCTTGTCGTCGCTCTTGTCACTTGGCTCGTTGCTGGTGCAGGCGGTGAGCAGTCCGCCCGCGGTGACGGCCGCGGCCGCGCCGAAGATCAGTCCCCGGCGGCTCGTTGTCTCTGGCATGGCGTGTCCCTTTCCGCGTTTCAATGGGAAGTGCTGGCCGTGCGCCGCTGCACCAGGACCGCCACGACGATGATGGCGCCCTTGGCGATCTGCTGGACGTCGCTCTGCAGGTTGTTCAGCGCGAAGATGTTCTGGATCGTGGTGAAGATCAGGACGCCGAGGACGGAGCCGACGATGGTGCCTCGTCCGCCGGTGAGCAGGGTGCCGCCGATGATGGCGGCGGCGATGGCGTCGAGTTCGTAGAGGTTGCCGTTGGTGTTCTGGCCGGAGCCGGAGAGCACGATCAGCAGGAAGGCCGCGATGCCGCAGCACAGGCCGGAGAGCAGATACAGATAGAGGCGCTGGCGGCGTACGTCGATACCGGCGAGGCGGGCCGCCTCCGCGTTGCCGCCGACGGCGACGGTGCGGCGGCCGAAGGTGGTCCGGTTGAGGACCAGCCAGCCGATCACGGTGACCGCGACGAACACCATCACGAGCGGCGGGATCCCGAGGACGTACGAGTCGCGCTCGCCGAGCTTCAACACCCCCGGTACGGTGACCATTTGGGTCTTGCCGTCGGTGATCTGCAGGGCGAGGCCGCGGCCCGAGGCGAGCATCGCGAGCGTGGCGATGAACGGGACCATGCCGCCGTACGCGATCAGCACCCCGTTGACGAGGCCGCAGCCGACACCGACGAGGATCGCCGTGAACAGGACACCCGCGAAGCCGTACTCCTGGGTGGCCACGGTGGTGGACCAGACACCGGCGAGAGCGACGATCGCGCCGACGGAGAGGTCGATCCCGCCGGAGATGATCACAAAGGTCATGCCGACGGTGACGACACCGATCACGGAGGCCTGGGTGAGGACGAGTTGGAGGTTGTCCGTGTCCAGGAAGGAGTCCGGCTGGGTGATGCCGCCGATCACGACCAGGGCGGCGAGGACGCCGAGGAGCGAGAGCGTACGGACGTCCAGGCGCAGGACACGGGGGTGTTTCGCGGCGGGGTCCGACTTGGGGGCCGCTGGACTTGTGGTGGATGCGGGCTGTGACACGGCGCCCTCTCCCTTCGACAGTGCCGGCAGTGCGGGCGGGGTGGGCGGCGTGGGCTCGGCGGGGCTCATCGCGCGCCCTCGATGACCAGGTCGAGGACCGCGTGTTCGTCCAGGTCGGTGGCCGGGGACTCGTGGATCACCCGGCCCTCCCTGAGGACCAGGACCCGGTCGGCGAGACCGAGCACCTCGGGGACCTCGCTGGAGACGAGGAGCACGGCGAGCCCCTCGTCGGCGAGGCGGCGGATCACGGCGTACAGCTCGGCGCGGGCTCCGACGTCGACGCCGCGGGTCGGCTCGTCGAGCAGCAGCACCCGGCAGCCGCGCAGCAGCCAGCGGGCGAGCACGGCCTTCTGCTGGTTGCCACCGGAGAGCGTGCGCACCAGCACGGAGGGGTCCGCGGGGCTCAGGGACAGTTCGCGGGTGGCGCCGCGGGCGGCCTCGCGCTCCCGGCCGCGGTCCATCCAACCCCCGTACGAGAAGCGGGACATGGAGGAGACGGAGACGTTGCGGGTGACCGATTCGAGCATCAGCAGGGCCTGCGCCTTGCGTTCCTCGGGGGCGAGACCGAGCCCCGCCCGGACGGCGGCACGGACACTTCCGGTACGCAACGGGCGCCCGCCCACGTGGATCTGACCGGCCGTCGGTTTACGGGCTCCGTAGATCGTCTCCAGGATCTCGGAGCGTCCCGAGCCCACGAGTCCGGCGAGGCCGACAATCTCGCCGGGTCGGATGCCGAGGTCGAACGGCGCGAACTCCCCTTCACGGGTGAGGCCTTGGACCTTCAGGACGGGGTCCGTGTGCGGCCCGGCGTTGGGCCGGTCCGGGAAGACGTACTCGACGTTGCGACCCGTCATCAGGGAGATGATGTCGCGGGTCGGGGTCTGCTCGGCGGGCAGCCCTACGGCCACGGCGCGGCCGTCCTTGAGGACGGTGACGCGGTCGCCGATGCGGCGGATCTCCTCCAGGCGGTGGGAGATGTAGACGACGGCGACGCCCTCGGCGGTCAGGTCGCCGACGATCCGGAAGAGGTTCTCGACCTCGTCGGGGTCGAGCGCCGCGGACGGCTCGTCCATGACCATGAGCCGTACGTCGTGGGAGAGCGCGCGGGCCATGGAGACGATCTGCTGGTGGGCGGCGGACAGGTCGCCGACGAGGCGTTCGGGGTCGATCTCCGGGTGGCCGAGCCGCCGGAGCAGCGCGGCCGTCTCGGTGCGGGCCGCGCGTCCGCGCACGACGAATCCGCCGGCGGTCGGCTCGTGCCCGAGGAGCACGTTCTCGGCCACGGACAGGGCCTCCACCAGGTCGAGTTCCTGGTAGATGGTGGCGATGCCGAGGCGCATCGCGGCGATCGGCGAGCGCAGCGCGACCTGGTCGCCGTGCCAGGTGATGACGCCGTCGTCGGGCTGGTGCGCCCCGGCGAGGACCTTGATCAGCGTCGATTTCCCGGCGCCGTTCTGGCCGAGCAGACAGTGCACCTCCCCGGCCTGGACCTCCAGGTCGACGCCGTCCAGGGCGCGCACGCCGGGGAACGACTTGGTGATGCCGGACATGGTGAGCAGCGGTGGTGCGGAGGCCGTATCGGGTCCCATGACGGTTCCCCTCGGGGCGGGTGCGGACCGGTTTCAGGGCAAAAAGGGCAGGGCGGGGCTGAGCGCCGTACAGGGTGTGCGTGGAACAGGGTGTGCGTGGAGCAGCGTGGAAGAGCTGGGCTTACGCGGGTGAGAACAGGTGATCGCTGATCAGTCGGGCGCCGCCGGTCACTCCGGCGGTGGGCCCCAACTCCCCCAGCACAATGGGGAGGTTGCCGGTCGCCAGGGGGAGCGACTGACGGTAGACCTGGGTGCGCAGGGCGGCCAGCAAGGTGTGGCCGAGCCCGGTGACACCGCCGCCGATGACGACGAGCCCCGGGTTGAAGAAGCTGACGAGGGACGCGATGACCTGCCCGGTGCGGTTGCCGCCCTCACGGATCAGATCGAGGCAGGTGGCGTCGCCCGCCGCGGCGGCCGCGGCGACATCGGCGGCATCGAGCCGGCCCGCGCTCTCCAGACGTGCGGCGAGCTCCGGGGAGCGCCCCTCGCGGGCGGCGGCCTCCGCGTCACGCGCGAGCGCGGCGCCGCTGAAGTGTGCTTCCAGGCAGCCCTTGTTGCCGCAGGCGCACTGCCGGCCGTCCTGCTCGACGCGGATGTGCCCGATGTCGCCGGCCGACCCGGTGGTGCCTCGGTGGACCTCGCCGCCGACGACGATGCCGCAGCCGATGCCGGTGCCGATCTTGACGCAGAGGAAGTCGCGGGCCTGCCGGGCGACGCCCGCGTGCTGCTCCCCCATCGCCATCAGGTTCACGTCGTTGTCGACCATGACGGGGCAGCCCAGTTCCTGACTGAGCGCCTCGCGGACCGGGAAGCCGTCCCAGCCGGGCATGATCGGCGGTGCGACGGGGACACCCTCAGGGAACCGCACGGGACCCGGCACGCCGATGCCCGCGCCATCGAAGCCCTCGGCGAGCCCGGACGCCTTCAACTTGGCTGCCATGGCGAGGACTTGTTCGAAGACCGCGACCGGGCCCTCGCGTACGTCCATGGGCTGGGCGATGTGTCCGAGGATCTCCAGCTCGGCGTTGGTGACGGCGACGTCGACCGAGGTCGCGCCGATGTCCACGCCGAGGAAGCGGAGCGAGGGGGCGAGCCGGACGTTGTGGGAGCGGCGGCCGCCGCGCGAGGCGGCGAGTCCGTCGGCGACCACGAGTCCGGTCTCCAGGAGCCGGTCCACCTCCACGGCGAGCCGCGACCGCGACAGTTCCACCTGATCGCCCAGCTGGGCGCGGGAGTTGGGACCTTCGTCGCGCAGCAGTCGCAGCAGTCGCGCCTGGTGCGCGTTGGCGGGTCGAGCCGTCATGCGTCTCACGTGCCCCTCCCCGCCGCTTCGGGCCTCTTCGGGTGGTGGTGCCGTGCGCTCGCGTTCGTCTTTCGATGGGGAACGTAGCAGCGCCCACCCGGCGCGGGAAGAAGTTGCGCGGGAATTGCCCCTGACTTTCTCCGGCCGCAGGACAAAGCCCGCTGCGCCGCCCGGTTATGCCCTCGGTGCCCGATCACGCCCTCGGCGTCCGATCACACCCTCGGCGCCCGGTCACGCTCTCGCCGCCCGGTCACGCCTTCGGCGCCCGCCACAGCGTCATGTCGGCGGTGAGGAAGCTGATGCCCGGCTTGTCCCACAGGGCGGTCGACTTCGTCTGCACGACGAGCAGAGCGATGTCCCCGGCGGAGTTCCTGACGCAGATCTCGCTGCCGCCCGCGGCTGCGGCCAGCGGCAGTCGGTGGCTCTTCTGGCCGGTGACGGCGAGGCTGCAGGTGTCGTGGTCGGCGCCCGGCTTGTCGTAGAGGAGGGTGAAGACGCTGGTGTCGCTCTCCAGTGCGCAGCCGACCTGTTTGCAGACGAAGCGGATGTCGCCCTTGCCGCCGGTCTTGCGCGCGTCCGGGTCCCGGGTGCTGAGCGAGTACTTCTCGTCCAGCCAACGTTGGGCGTAGGTCTCGGCCCGCGGCGTCCCATCGGCGTCCCCCGAAGGCCCCGCGGTCCCGTCCCCCGCCGCCTTCTGCTCATCGGCGCCGACGCCCTGCGCGGACTCCGCCGCGGCCGACGCGGACGGGCGGCCTGCCCCCTCGGCCGATTCCCCGCCCGATGTACCCGACGTGTCCGCAGTGCCCGAGGCGGTCACTCCCGCCCCAGCGGCGCCCCGGTCCCGGGTCCCACCCATGCCGTCGGTGACGACCCATGCGAGGCCTGCCGCCAGGGCCACGCCCGCGGTCACCGCGGCGGTGACGAGCGCGGTCCTGCGCCGCCGGGCGCGCCGCTCTTGTGGCGTCACGGGCCGCTCGGGCGGCGGGGCGAACACCTGCGCGGGGTGCGGCAACGTAAGGGCGCCCGGCTCCGCCACGGTCGCCGGGACGGTGACGGCGTCAACCGCCCGGACAGTGGCGGCGTCGGCCGCCGGGTCCGGCACGGTGGCCAGCGGCAGCGCCGGGACCGGGGCGTTCGACCCGGCGAACTCCCGCCACACCGCGGGGCTCGCGCCGCCGCCCAGGCTCCGCCGGCACCACGCGACGAGCTCCTCCGGCGTGGCCCGGTGCTCGGGCCGTGCCTGGAGGCAGCGGTCGAGGATCGGCCGCAACTCCTCGGGCAGCACGGAGAGATCGGGTCTCTCGTGCACGATCCGGTAGAGCACGCCGACCGACTGGCCCTCCCCGTACAGCGGCGCGCCGAGAGCCGCGAACGCCGCGGTCTGCCCCAGCGCGAACACATCGGTCGCCGGGCCCACTTGTCCCGCCACGGCCTGCTCCGGCGCCATGAACTGGGGCGTGCCGACGGCGGATCCGGTGACCGTGCTCGACGTCAGGTCGGCGGCGACGGAGATGCCGAAGTCGATGACCCGCGGCCCGTCCGCGGCGAGCAGGACGTTCGACGGCTTGAGGTCCCGGTGCACGATGCCCACGCCGTGGATGGCCTGCAACGCCTCGGCCACCGCGGCCATCAGCCACAGCACCGCGGGCACCGGGAGCGGTCCGTGCCGGGCCACCGCCGCCGCGAGGGACGGGCCGGGCACGTAGAGCGTGGCCAGCCAGGGCGGTGCCGCCTCGGCGTCGGCGTCGATCAGCTCGGCGGTGTAGGCGCCCCGTACCCGCCGGGCCGCCTTGATCTCCCGGGCGAACCGCCGCCGGAACGCGGGGTCGTCGGCCAGTTCGGGTCGCACCACCTTCAGGGCGACCGGCCGGCCTCCCCTGGTGTGCGACAGATAGACCCGGCCCATGCCGCCCGCGCCGAGCCGGGCCGCCAGGCGGTATCCGCCCACCGTCCTCGGATCGTCCGCCCGCAGCGGCTGGAACACTTCGTGCACGCCGTCCACCGGTACTGGCCCCCACGCCTTCACCCCATGCCGCCGGCCCCCTGACCGTCGGTCCCCGCGAGCAGCCTAGACGCAGGTGGGTTGGGACCGGATCACCGGGAACGGCGAACTGCCGCCGGTGTCAGGCCTCGTCGCGGTGGTGGTACGTCTCCGGGGAGTCAGGCCTCGTCGCGGTGGTGGTACGTCTCGCGGGTGTGCTCGGTGTGCGTCCGCATCACCGCCGTGGCCTTCGCCTCGTCGCGCGCGGAGATCGCGGCGATCAGCTGGCGGTGCTCGATCCAGGACTGCTCGCCGCGCTGCCGGGCGACGGGCTGGTAGTACCAGCGGACGCGGCGGTCGACCTGGCCCGCGAGTTCGCCGAGGACCACATTGCCCGCGAGTTCCATGACCTTGGCGTGGAACTCCGCGTTGGTGGCGACGACCAGATCCACGTCCCCGTCGGCGACGGCCTGCTCGCCCTTGGCGCAGAGCGCCTCGAGCTCGCCGATGCCGGTCTTGCCCGCGTTGGCCGCCGCGAGCCGGGCGGCCTCGGCCTCCAACAGCGTACGGACACTGAGGAGTTGGTCGGCCTCCTCCTCGGTCGGCTCGTGCACGAACGCGCCCTGCGCGGGGCGCAGGTCCACCCAGCCCTCGGTGTTCAGCCGCTGCAGCGCCTCGCGCACCGGCTGGCGGGAGACCCCGAGGTGACCGGCGAGTTCGCTCTCGACCAGGTGCTGGCCGGGCTGCAGGGCCCGCGTCGTGATCAGTTCGAGCAGCGCCTCGTAGACCCGCTCGCGCAGCGGTCCGGGGCGCTCCAGCTTGGGCACCGCCCCCTGCGGCAGTCCTGTGGACAACATCGCGGTCCCCCTCCTGGGCTTCGAACATCCGGCAGGCCGGCTCCGACGATTGCCGGATTGGCTTTGGAATACAGTTTACCGAGCGCAATCGCCACGGCTAGGGCGAGTTGGCCTCGTCACACTCTGTGTGCCGGATGTACGCGAGCGGGTCACGGGCAGCGGATCACCTGGCCCGCGTACGAGAGGTTGCCTCCGAAGCCGAAGAGCAACGCGGGCGCCCCGCTGACCAGTTCGCCGCGCTCGACGAGCTTCGAGAGGGCGATCGGCACGCTCGCGGCCGAGGTGTTGCCGGAGTCGACGACGTCCCGGGCGATGACCGCGTTCACGGCGCCGATCTTCTCCGCGAGGGGCTCGATGATGCGCAGGTTGGCCTGGTGGAGGACGACCGCGGCGAGGTCCGCCGGGGCGAGTCCCGCCTTCGCGCAGGCCTCGCGGGCCAGTGGCGGCAGCGAGCGGGTGGCCCAGCGGTAGACGGACTGGCCCTCCTGGGCGAAGCGGGCCGGCTCGCCCTCGATGCGTACGGCGTCGCCCATCTCGGGGACCGAGCCCCACAGGACCGGGCCGATCCCCGGCTCCTCGCCCTCGGCGCAGGGCTCGACGACCACGGCGCCCGCCCCGTCGCCGACCAGGACGCACGTCGAGCGGTCCGTCCAGTCGGTGACGGCGGACATCTTGTCGGCGCCGATGACCAGGGCGCGCGTCGCGGCCCCGGCGCGCAGCGTGTGGTCGGCGGTGGCGAGGGCGTGCGTGAAGCCCGCGCACACCACGTTCAGGTCGAGCGCGGCCGGTGACGGGACGCCCAGGCGGTGGGCGACGCGGGCCGCCGTGTTCGGCGAGCGGTCCACGGCCGTGGAGGTCGCGACGACGACCAGGTCGATCTCGTCCGCGGCCAGGCCCGCCGCGGCCAGCGCCTTGGCGGCGGCGTGCGCGGCGAGCTCGTCGACCGGTTCGTCGGGGCCCGCGATGTGGCGAGTGCGGATGCCGACGCGACTGCGGATCCACTCGTCATTGGTGTCGACCATGCCCGCCAGTTCCTCGTTGGTGAGGATTTTGGCGGGCTGGTGGTGCCCGATGCCGACAATGCGCGAACCGACCATGGAGGCCCCCTCGTGAGCTGCGGATCCTCCAGTCTGGTCAGCGACTCACGAGTAACCGGATGCGGCCAGTGACAGGAAAGTGCCGTTTCACTTGGAGAGTTCTGCTGGAGTCGCGGAGAGTTCCGATGGAGCCGCCGGGCCGGTCACGGAGATTCACCCGGTGAACAGTTGTGTGGCCTTTTGCACCAGTTCGTACACTCCGTACGCGAGCGGCAGCCCGACCCACAGCCAGGCAAAGGCGATCAGTCCGCGCCGCTCAGGCGCGCTCCTTGCGGTCTCCGGCGGCGGTGTCGATGTCATCTGCGGGCTCCCTGGGGGCGGGGACTACGTGGTGGCGGGCGTGCACGGGACGTACCAGTTCATTGGCGACGAAGCCGACGACCAGCAGGCCGATCATGATCATGAGCGAGAGGCCGTACAGACTGGCGCCGTCCTTGCCCGCGCTCTCCTGGCTGTCGGCGACCCGGTTGACGATGAGCGGGCCGAGGACGCCCGCCGTGGACCAGGCGGTGAGCAGCCGGCCGTGGATGGCGCCGACCTGGTACGTCCCGAAGAGGTCCTTCAGATACGCGGGGATCGTCGCGAAGCCGCCTCCGTAGAAGGAGAGGATCACGAGGGCGCACAGCACGAAGAGGGGCTTCGACGAGTCGCCCCACAGGACGATGAACAGGTACATCAGCGCGCCCACGCCGAGGTAGACGCGGTAGATGTTCTTGCGGCCGATGAGGTCGGAGGTGGAGGACCAGCCGATGCGGCCCGCCATGTTCGCCGCGGAGAGCAGCGCCACGAAGCCCGCGGCCGCGGAGACGGACACCGGGGTGCTGGTGTCGGAGAAGAAGTCCGTGATCATCGGCGCGGCCTTCTCCAGGATGCCGATGCCCGCGGTCACGTTCATGGTCAGGACGACCCACAGGCACCAGAACTGGGGCGTGCGGATCGCCTGTTTCGCGGAGACCTGCGGGCCGCTCACGACGGCCTCTTCGCTGCGCTCACCCTGCTGGACTTGCGGCCGAGGCACCCGGATGAGCAGCACGCCGAGCGTCATGAACACCGCGTACGCGAGCCCGTGGACGAGGAACGCGAACGCGATGCCGTCGTTGTCCGCGCCGAAGGACTCCAGCATCTGGGCGCTCCACGGGGACGCGATGAGCGCGCCGCCGCCGAAGCCCATGATCGCGATGCCGGTGGCCATGCCGGGCCGGTCGGGGAACCACTTGATCAGCGTGGAGACCGGCGAGATGTAGCCGATGCCGAGGCCGATGCCGCCGACGAAGCCGTAGCCGAACACGATCAGCCAGTACTGCTCGGTGGCGGCGCCCAGCGAGGAGATCAGGAAGCCGGAGGAGAAGCAGACGAGCGCGACGGTCATCGCCCAGCGCGGCCCGTTGCGCTCGACGAGCGTGCCGCCGAAGGCGGCCGACAGGCCGAGCATCACGATGGCGAGTTGGAACGGCAGCGCGCTTTGCGTGCCGCTCAGCCCCAGCGCCGACTCCAGGGGCGGTTTGAAGACGCTCCAGGCGTAGGCCTGGCCGATGGAGAGATGGACGGAGAGCGCGGCGGGGGGAACGAGCCAGCGGCTCCAGCCGGCCGGCGCGACGGGGGGCCTCATGATCCCGAACGTAAGGGAGTGACAAGGGAGTTGGGAAGCCCTTTCGGCCTCCCCCTTGTCGACGAACCCGACCGCTTCCATACTGTAGGCAATATCCCGTCGCGCCGGGGACGGAGGTCGGCGACGACCGCGTGCCACCGGTGCAGGAGAATGGGTGCCATGGGACGAGTCACGGAACGACGCAAGGTGATCCGGATACGGGACGGGCACGTCTCCACGCGACCCGACACCCTGGTCGCCGAGGAACCGCTGGAGATCCGGCTGAACGGCAAGCCGCTCGCCATCACCATGCGCACCCCCGGCGACGACTTCCCGCTCGCGGCCGGCTTCCTGGTCAGCGAGGGCGTCCTGGGCACCGCCGACGACCTGCAGAACATCGTGTACTGCGCGGGCGCCACGGAGGACGGCAGCAATACCTACAACGTGGTCGACGTGCGGACCACGCCGGGCGTCGAGCTGCCCGACATCACCCTGGAGCGCAACGTCTACACGACCTCGTCGTGCGGACTGTGCGGCAAGGCGAGCCTCGACGCGGTGCGCACCACGGCCCGGTTCCCGATCGCCGACACTCCCCCCGTCCGGATCACACCCGAACTGCTCGCCTCGCTCCCCGACCGGCTGCGTGAGGCCCAGCGCGTCTTCGACCGGACCGGGGGGCTGCACGCGGCGGCGCTCTTCGACGAGGAAGGTCGACTCGTCGACATCCGGGAGGACGTGGGGCGGCACAACGCGGTCGACAAGCTCGTCGGCCGGGCCCTGCAGAACGGGGAGCTGCCGCTGTCCCGCTCGATCCTGATGGTCTCGGGCCGCGCCTCGTTCGAGCTGGCGCAGAAGGCCGTGATGGCGGGCATCCCCATGCTCGCGGCGGTGTCGGCGCCCTCGTCCCTCGCGGTGGACCTCGCGGCCGAGACGGGCCTGACGCTGGTCGGCTTCCTGCGGGGCAGTTCCATGAACGTGTACGCGGGTGAGGAGCGGATCGCCCTGGAGACCGCGGTCGCACACGGCTGACCCGGCGACCCCTTTCAGTCCTCCGCGTTTCGGTGGTCCTCCGCTTTTCCGTCCTCTGCGGCGGGCACGCCCGACACTCTCCGCAGCATGTCCATGAACCGATCCCGCTCCCGTGCCGAAAGCGGGGCGAGAAGCTCGGCGTTCGCGGCGCGCGCCGCCGCCTCGCAGGTGCCGACGAGGCGCACACCCTCGGCCGTGATCGTGACCGCGTTCTTGCGCCGGTCCCTGCGGTCGGGCGCGCGCTCGACGAGGCCCGCGGCCTCCAGGTCGTTGAGGACGCCGACCATGCCCTTGGGGTCGAGCCCCACGCCGCGCACGAGGTCGGCCTGAGCGACCGGCCCCCAGTCGGACACCGCGCTGAGCACCACGTGGTGCCACATCTTCAGCCCCTGCTCGGCGAGCGCGTCGGCGACGAGCGCACGCCCGCGCGCGGCGGCCCGACCGAGCAGCCAGCTGGGCAGATCACGGATGGTGCCGGGGGCGGTGGGTGGCGGGCTCGGTGCACTCATGCGGTCACCGTACCGAAAAACGTTGGCCTCCCCAATGAAACCTGCGTATCGTCGATCCTGTTGGGATCCGTTGGGAATCCCAACGAATCCAGCAACGTCCGACAGTACGCGGAGGTGGTCACGTCCATGCGTCGCGTCCGGTACGAGCACAGCGGCGGGCCCGAGGTCCTGTTCCTGGAGGAGGCGCCCGTCCCCGCGCCGGGCCCCGGCGAACTCCTCGTGCGCGCCGAGGCGGTCGGGGTCACGCTACCCGTCGTCCGCAAGGTCCGCGAGGCGCCCGAGCCGATCGCGCTCGGCGGCGAGATCGCGGGCGAGGTGGTCGCGCTCGGCGAGGGCGTGACCGGATACGCGACCGGGGACCGGGTCACCGGTCTCGTCTTCGGCCACGGCTACGCCGACTACGCGCTGCTGCACACCGCGATGGCCTCGCCGGTGCCGGACGGCGCGAGCGCGGTCGACGCGGTGGCGCTCGTGCGCAGCGGGCTCGTCGCGTACGGGGCGCTGCACGCGGCGCGTCCCGAGCCGGGCGAGTCCGCGCTGGTGACCGCGGCGGCGAGCGGGGTGGGTCATCTCGCCCTGCAGCTGGCCGGGTTGAGGGGCGCGCGGCGGGTCGTGGCCGCGGTCTCCGACGCCGGCAAGGCCGACTTCGTGCGCACGCTCGGGGCCGACGACGTGGTGACGTACGACGCCGGGTCCTGGGGCGAGCCCGTCGACTATGCGCTCGACGCGGTCGGCGGCGCACTGCTGAAGCCGGCCGTGGCCGCGCTCGCGCCGCACGGCCGGCTCGTGGCGTACAGCTCGGGCGGCGGCACCGTGGAGGCGTACGACCTGCTGGTGGGCGCGAAGTCGGTGATCGGCTTCCAGATGGCGCTCATCGCGCGGGGACGGCCGCAGACGTACGAGCGGTGGCGTACGGAGCTGTGGGAGCTGTTTCTGACGGGCGCTCTGAAGCCGGTGGTTCACGGGGAGTTCGCGCTGGAGGACGCGGCGCGGGCCCATGCCGTGATCGAGGGTCGGGCCAACCTCGGGAAGGTCGTACTCGTCCCCTGACGTGCGGTCGCTGTCGCGCACTGTCGCGGTCCTTGTGGGGCCCGGGACGCCCAAGTAGCGTCTGTGCCGCACATGTTGGACGTTGGACATTGGACGTCGGATGTCCGGTTCTCCGGACGACCCGAAGGGTGGGCCGCGCCATGCACAGAAGATCCGTCCGTACCGGTCCGAGGTCGACAGGGACTCGATCCCTGATGGTGGCGGCGCTCGCGGTCGCCGCCGCGCTCCCCGTACAGGCCTCCGCGCAGGCGGCACCGAAGCCTCAACCTCCTTTTGAACAGCAGGTGTTGTTCAAGCCCGGACAGGATCCCGGGTACGCCTGTTACCGGATCCCGTCCGTCGTGAAGACGGTGCGCGGCACCCTCCTCGCCTTCGCCGAGGGGCGCAGGAACGACTGCTCCGACGCGGGCGACATCGACATCGTCGTCAAGCGGTCGGAGGACGGCGGCCGCACCTGGTCGCCGCTCCAGGTCGTCAACGAGGGCGCGGGCGACACCCACGGCAACCCCTCGCCGGTCGTGGACCGCAGGACGGGCCGCGTCCTGCTGGCGGAGACGTACAACACGGGCCGCACGGACGGCAAGAACTGCGACGTGCCGTGCGACCGGACCCCGCACATGCAGCACAGCGACGACGACGGCCGCACGTGGTCGACGCCGCGCGACCTGAGCGACGAGCTGCTGCCCGACGACTTCAACTCCTGGTACGCGACCGGCCCCTCGCACGGCATCCAGCTGACGCGGGGACACCACCGCGGCCGCCTCGTCTTCGCCGTCAACGCCGAGACATGGAACGGCAGTCGAGTTTCGGCGAACCACGCCGCCCTCATGGTCAGCGACGACGGCGGCGACCACTGGCGGGCCGGGGCGAAGGACTCCTGGCCGGTCGCCGACGACGGCACGTTCCGGCAGAAGCCCTCCGAGATGGCGCTCGCCGAGCTGCCCGACGGCACGGTCCACGTCAGCGGGCACGAGCAGGACGGCAGCGACCTCGGGCACCGCACGCAGGCCGTCAGCCGGGACGGCGGCGACTCCTTCGCCCGCCCGTTCGCGGCGCTCCCGGACCTCTACGCGCCGCAGGTCCAGGGCTCGACCCTGCCCGTGGGCAAGGACGGCGACCGGCTGCTGCTCGCCTGCCCCGGCGACCCCGACCGGCGGCGGACCATGATGATCCGCTCCTCGTACGACGGCGGACGCACCTGGGAGAGCTTCGACCGGGGCACCGTCGTGACCACGGACTGGTCGGGCTACTCGGACCTGGTGCAGGCCGACCGCGGGCACGTGGGGCTGCTGTACGAGGGCGGGGCCGTGGACGCCCGCGACGAGATCCGCTTCGCCCGGTTCACGCTCGACTGGCTGAAGGACCGGCGCGGCCCCGACCCGACGACGGACGACCGGGCGCCGGGGGCGCGCGACGCGGCCGTGCTCGGCGGCCCCACCGCAACCGACGGGCCTACCGGGCGGGCACTCTCCTTCGACGGCACGGACGACGCGGTCCGCCTCTACAGCGACCGACTACGCCTGGGCACAAGGGAGTTCAGCGTCTCCCTGTGGTTCCGCTACAGCGCGACGAGCGGTGAGCAGCCACTGCTCTCACTGGGCGGCACCGGGGCCTCGCAGCCCCAGGTGACCCTGCGCGCCGAGCCCGCCGCCGACCGGATCACCGGCCTGATCACCGCCCGGGACGGGGCCGCGGCCCCCAGCACGGTGACGGTGCAGTCCGCGTCCGCGTACAACGACGGCAACTGGCACCGGATCCAACTCCGGCGCGCAGACGGCCGATTGACCCTCTCCGTCGACGACGCACAGGTCGCCGAAGCCGCCGACGTCCCCGGATCGGTGAGCCGGAACTCGCCGTTCGGCGCCCACATCGGCCAACGCATGGACAGCCGGGCGTACTTCACCGGATCCATCGACGACGTCCGGGTCACCTCCGGCGGGGACGACGTGCTGTGGCTGCCGCTGGACCGGATCGGATCCGGCGTCGCGGACGGTTCGTGAGCCGGCACCACGAGGTTCACATGACGGGGCTCCACTCCGGACTCCGCAGGCTCTCGTTCGAAGGGCGGGCTTGATTGTGGACCAACCGCACCGCGCACATTAACGTCGCCTCGCATGCGGGGTCATGAGCGGGAGTCGACGCGGCGCAGCCGACGGGGGCCGTGGATCGCCCTGCTCGCCGCGCTCGTCCTCATACTGATCACGCTCGTCGCCCTCCCCGACCGGGAGGGCGACGAGCGTTGCGGGCCCCGTGGTGTCACCTCGTGGTCCGCGGACACCCGGCTCACCGGCGAGTTCGCCCGCTACGGCGACGACTCCGAGCGGGTCGACGACTGGACCGGCGGCGACGGCACGCACTCCGTGCGGCTGCCGGACGGGCGACTGCTGTGGCTGTTCTCCGACACGTATCTGGGCGCCGTGAACCGGCCCCCGAACCCGGCAGGGCAGTCGCATCCCTGGCGGACCGCCGACGCGCCCTTCGTCCGTAACTCCGCGGTGGTGACGGACCGTTCGGGGCGCCTCGACCTGACGCTCGCGGCGCCGCTGTTCCCGGACACCGCCGCGGGCGAGTGGCGCTGGCCGGTCGCGGCGCGCGTCGAGGAGAGCGGCGGCGAGAAGGTCGTACGGGTGCTGCTGTGGACGCGGGCCAAGGGCGCGGGGCCGTACGTCTACGGGGTGCCGAACGCGACCGAGGTGGCCACCCTGTCGCTGCCGGACCTGCGCCTCGAAGGCATCACCCAGGTCCTCGACCAGCGGCAGGTCGGGGATCCGGCGCGGCGCGTGCTGTACGGGACGACGGCCGTGGATCACCAGGGCTGGACGTACGTCTTCGGGGCCGACGACGGGGAGAAGGCCGTGCATCGCGCGTACGTGGCGCGAGTCCCGGTCGGCCGGTTCAGCTCCCCCGAGGCGTGGCGGTACTGGGACGGCGAGCGGTGGGGCACGCGCGCCGCGCCGGTCCTGGGCGACGGCAAACAGCGCGGCGTGGGCACCGCCTTCACGGTGGTGCGGGACGCGGGCACGTACGTCCTGTTCACGACGGCGGCGGGCGCGGAGGGGCTGACGAAGGTCACTTCGTACTGGGCCTGTTCGCCGTCCGGGCCCTGGCACGGCCCCGCGAAGGCCTTCACGCCGCCGCTCCCCCGCGACGCCCGCGACGGTGCGACGCCCTCGCGCACGGCGGCGTACAACCCGCAGGCGCACCCGGCGCTGAGCGGCGGCGGCCGGCTCGTCCTGAGCTATGACGTCAACTGGCTGGACGCCGCGCCCGCCGCCGCGCAGGCCGAGCTCAGCCGGAACGTGTCGCTGTACCGACCGCGGTTCGTGTCTCTTCGACTCGGCCCTCTGCGGGAGCGGTGAGCTCGGGTTCCACCGTGTCGTCGGCGTCCCTCGAGCGGCGCTTGGCGATGACCGCGCACACCATCAGCTGCATCTGGTGGAAGAGCATCAGCGGCAGCACGGCGAGCGAGGCGTGCGCGCCGAACAGCACGCTCGCCATGGGGAGTCCCGAGGCGAGGGACTTCTTCGAGCCCGCGAACTGGATGGCGACGCGGTCGGCGCGGTTGAAGCCGAGGGCCTTCGCGCCGTACCAGGTGACCGCCAGCATGATCGCGAGCAGCACCGCCTCCACGACCAGGAGTCCGGCGAGGCGGACCGCGCTGACCTGGTGCCAGATGCCCTGCACCATGCCCTCGCTGAACGCGGTGTAGACGACGAGCAGGATCGAGCCGCGGTCGACGTAGCCGAGGATCTTCTTGTGGCGGGTGATGAAGCCGCCGACCCAGCGGCGCAGCAACTGGCCCGCGAGGAACGGCACCAGGAGCTGCAGCACGATCTTGACGAGCGAGTCGGCGGAGAAGCCGCCGCCGCTGTTGCCGAGCAGCCCCGCCGCGAGCAGCGGCGTGAGGACGATGCCGGCGAGCGACGAGAAGGAGCCCGCGCAGATCGCCGCCGGTACGTTGCCACGCGCGATCGAGGTGAACGCGATCGACGACTGGATCGTCGACGGGACGAGGGTGAGGAAGAGCAGGCCCTCGAAGAGGTTCTGCGGCAGCAGTACGGGGACCAGGCCGCGGGCCGCGAGGCCGAGCAGCGGGAACACGATGAACGTACAGGCGAGAACGGTGACGTGGAGCCGCCAGTGGCGCAGTCCGTCCATCGCCTCACGGGTCGACAGGCGCGCCCCGTAGAGGAAGAAGAGGAAGGCGACGGCTGCTGTGGAGGCGCCGGATGCGACATCGGCGGCGGCCCCTCGGGCCGGGAGCAGTGCGGCGAGGCCCACTGTTGCGATCAACGCCAGGATGTACGGGTCGATCGGCATCCAGCTCGGCCAGGTCAGGCGTTTCATTGGATCCTTGCTCTCGGTTCAGGTCGTGCCCTCTCCATCGTCCACCTCCGGGCCGTGATCGGGAATCCTGCATACCGCTCTGACTGTGATCGCGTCGCGTGATGAGCGGGGGTACGGTTCGTGGCATGTACGACCCCGGACAGCTCAGGACCCTGCTCGCCGTCGCGCAGACGCTGAGCTTCACGCAGGCCGCGCGCCGCCTCGGCCTGCGGCAATCGACGGTGAGCCAGCATGTGCGGCGCCTGGAGGACGCGACCGGGCGCACGTTGTTCACGCGCGATACGCACTCCGTGGAGCTGACGGAGGACGGGGAGGCGATGCTCGGATTCGCCCGGCGAATTCTGGAGGTGCACGAGCAGGCGGCGTCGTTCTTCACGGGGACGCGGCTGCGCGGCCGGCTCAGGTTCGGCGCGTCGGAGGACTTCGTGGTGACCCGGCTGCCCGAGATCCTGGAGTCGTTCCGGGCCGAACACCCCGAGGTGGACCTGGAGTTGACGGTCGAGCTGTCGGGGACGCTGCACGCCCAGCTGGACGCGGGGAAGCTGGATCTGGTGCTCGCGAAGCGGCGCCCCGAGGATCCGCGCGGCGAGTCGGTGTGGCACGACCGGCTGGTGTGGATCGGCTCGGAGCGGCTCCGCATCGACCAGGACCGGCCCGTTCCGCTGATCGTCTACCCGCCGCCGGGGATCTCGCGCGCCCTGGCCCTTGAGGCGCTGGAGCGGCACGGGCGGGCGTGGCGGATCGCCTGCACGAGCGGCTCGCTGAACGGTCTCGTCGCGGCGGCGCGGGCCGGGCTCGGCGTGATGGCCCACTCGCGCGGCCTCATTCCGCCGGGCCTCGTGCGGGTGCCGGACCGGGTGGGCCTTCCGGAGCTGGGCGAGGTCGACTTCGTGGTGCGCAGCGCGGCCCGGGACGAGAGCGAGCCCGCGCGGGCGCTCGCGCAGGCGGTCCTGGCGGGCGGGGACCGGCTGCATCGGAGTGCGCGTTAGGCGCATCGGAGTGCGTGCTGGTCGCAGTGGTACCGTCCCCGGAACCGACTACTCCGTCTAAAAACTCGGACGCCGGTCGACGGTGACCTCTTTGCATAGATCCAATGGAGGCCCGTGAAGAGGGCCGGGAGATTACGCTCCCGAAACTTACTGTGGCGTAAGTATTCTGCCCAGCTCCACCCGATGTGGCCCGTTATAAACGTCTGACCTGTGCAAATTCCGCGCACCTTCTGCTCGTTGCAGGCACTCCCGCCAGGGCCCGAGGTCGGGTACCGTCACCGACGCTGTGCGGAGCGCCACAAGGAGCAACTTTGCGTGAGTTCACCAACCCCCCTGTGGCGTCGGCGCCGCTCGTCGGCGGCCTGGCCGACGCCGTGTTCGACCATGCCCTGGACACACCGGGGCATATAGCCCTGGCCCGTAAGGACCGGCACGACAAGTGGCAGGACGTCACGTCTGCCCAGTTCTGCGACGAGGTGATGGCCCTTGCCAAGGGGCTGCTCGCGCAGGGCATCCGGTTCGGCGACCGGGTCGCGATCATGTCGCGCACCCGTTACGAGTGGACGCTGTTCGACTTCGCGCTGTGGACCATCGGCGCCCAGGTCGTCCCCATCTACCCGACGTCCTCGGCCGAGCAGGTCTTCTGGATGCTGTACGACGCCGAGGTGTCGGCGGCGATCGTGGAGCACGAGGACCACGCGATGACCGTCGCCACGGTCATCGGGCGGCTGCCCCATCTGCACCGCCTGTGGCAGCTCGACGGCGGTGCCGCCGACGAGATCACCGCGTCCGGCACCCACATCGACGACGAGACGGTGCACAGGCACCGCCGCGCGATCACCCCCGAGTCGACGGCCACGATCATCTACACCTCCGGCACCACGGGCCGGCCCAAGGGCTGCGTGATCTCGCACGGCAACTTCATGTACGAGGCCGACACGATGATCACGCGCTGGGAGCCGGTGTTCTCCTCCAAGCGCGACCGCACCCCGTCGACGCTGCTCTTCCTGCCGCTCGCCCATGTCTTCGGGCGGATGGTGGAGATCGCGACGATCCGCGGCGGCGTGAAGCTGGCCCACCAGCCGGAGCTGCGCGCGTCCGCGCTCATGCCCGACCTTCAGTCGTTCCAGCCGACGTTCATCCTCGCCGTGCCGTACATCTTCGAGAAGGTGTTCAACGCGGCCCGCAGGAAGGCCGAGAACGAGGGCAAGTCGGGACCGTTCGAAAAGGCCATCGAGTGCGCCGTGAAGTACGCGGACGCGCAGGAGGCGAAAGCATTCGGCACGGGTCCAGGACCCTCCGCCTCGCTGCGCATGCAGCACTCGGTCTTCGAGAAGCTCGTCTACTCCAAGGTGCGCGCGGCGCTGGGCGGCCGGGTCCGGCACGCGATGTCCGGTGGCAGTGGCATGGACCGGCGGCTCGGCCTGTTCTTCGCGGGTGCGGGCGTCACGATCTACGAGGGCTACGGCCTCACCGAGTCGACGGCCGCCGCGACCGCGAACCCGCCGGAGCAGACCCGCTACGGCACGGTCGGCCAGGCGATACCCGGCTCCAGCGTGCACATAGCCGACGACGGCGAGGTGTGGGTCTACGGCGGCAACATCTTCCAGGGTTACCTCAACGACCCGAAGGCCACCGACTCCTCCCTGTACGACGGCTGGCTCGCCACGGGTGACCTTGGCTCCCTCGACGAGGACGGCTACCTCACCATCACGGGCCGCAAGAAGGAGATCCTCGTGACCTCCGGCGGCAAGAGCGTCTCGCCGCAGCAGCTGGAGGAGCGGGTGCGCGACCACCCGCTGATCGCGCAGTGCCTGGTCGTCGGCAACGACCGCCCGTACATCGCGGCGCTCGTCACCCTCGACACGGAGGCCGTCGACCACTGGCTCGGCATGCGCGGCAAGCAGTCGATGTCCCCGGCGGACCTGGTGCGCGATCCGGACCTGGAGACGGAGGTGCGGCGCGCGGTGGTGGCCGCCAACACGCTGGTCTCGCAGGCCGAGTCGATCCGTACGTTCCGGATCCTCGCGCACCAGTTCACCGAGGAGCACGGGCTGCTCACGCCGTCCCTGAAGCTGAAGCGCAAGGCGATCGAGCAGGCGTACTCGGCGGAGGTCGACGCGCTGTACGGGACGCTGTAGCCCACTTAAGCTCCCGCGGCGATCGAGCGGCCGCCGGTAACTGACGGGTCATCAATTACTGACGCGTCAGTTATTGACGGTTCATCAGGTCGGACACAGAATCACCCTCACTCCGACGGAGGGGGACCGACCGTGTCGCGACCGATCCGCGCCATCACCGCCACCGTGGCGGCACTCCTGCTCGCCACCGCCTGCAACTCCACGGCCAACAGCGGGAACAACTCCGCCGGTGGGCAGGGGAGTTCGGTCCGAGGTGTGACCGACGACAGCATCAAGGTGGGCGGCATCGTCTCCATGACGACGTCGAGCGGCTACAGCAAGAAGGACACCGACCTCGGCGCGAAGGCCCGCTTCGACCGGGCCAACGCCGAGGGCGGCGTGAGCGGCCGCACGATCGACTACCTGGGCGCGGAGGACGACGGCCAGGACCCGGCGAAGAACCTCGCGGCGGCCCGCAAACTCGTGCAGCAGGACAAGGTGTTCGCGATCTCGCCGATGAGTTCGGTGACGTTCTCCGGCGCGGACTTCCTGCAGAAGCAGAAGGTGCCGACGTTCGGCTGGGGCACGCTCCCCTCGTTCTGCGGACCGACGTACATCTACGGCTACGGCGGCTGCATGGTGCCGATGCCGGGCGGCACCATCTCGCAGACCTGGCCGGAGGGTCTGAAGAAGGTCACGGGCGGGGCGCAGGGGAAGACCGTCGCGATCCTCGCCAACGACAACGACGCGGGTACCTTCGCCATCCGCACGTACAAGCAGTCCTTCAAGTCGGCCGGCTACAAGGTCTCGTACGCGAAGGCGACCGTGCCGGCGACCGCGGTGCCGAGCGACTGGTCGGCCTACACGAAGGAACTGCTGCGCAGCGACGGCGGGAAGGCGCCGGACGTGGTCGTCTCCGTGATGCAGACGCCGTACAACATCGGCCTGTTCACGGCGGTCAAGCGCACCGGGTACAAGGGCGTGCTCACCGACCCGACGGACTACGACCCCGGGCTTCTCGCCAAGAAGGCGACGAAGCAGGCGCTCGACGGGGTGCACGTGCTGCTGTCCTTCGAGCCGTTCGAGGCTCACACGCCCGAGATGAAGCAGTTCAAGGCCGACATCAAGAAGGCGTCCGGGGGCAAGGAGATCCCCCTCAACATGCACATGATGACGGGCTACATGAGCGCCGACCTGTTCCTCTCCATCGCGAAGAAGGCGGGCAAGGACCTGACGGTCGCGTCGTTCCAGAAGGCGGCGAACGGCTTCTCCGACACCGGCACGCTCGTCGGCGACCGGGCGCTGCCGCGCGGGCGCACCGAGTCGTTCGGCTGCGGGGCGCTCGCGCAGCTCAAGGACGGGGCGTACCGGGTGTCGTCCGCGTTCAAGTGCTATCCGCCGATCCCCTTCAAGTAGGCCTGAGAGAAGGGCTGTTCACGTGACGGATCTTCTTGCCTTCGTGCTGAGCGGGCTCGTGTCGGGTGCGCTGTACGCGCTGCTCGCCACGGGGCTCGTGCTCTCCTACTCGGCCTCCGGTCTCTTCAACTTCGCGCACGGCGCGACCGCTTACCTCTGCGCGCTCGCCTTCTACGAGCTGCACTCCGGCTTCGGCTGGCCCGCCGTGCCGACGGCGCTGCTGCTCGTCCTCGTCGTGGCTCCCCTGCTGGGCTGGGGACTTGACCGCATGATGTTCCGAAAACTGGCGCGGGTCGGCGAGACCGCGCAGATCGTGGCGACGATCGGGCTGCTCGTCGCGCTGCCCGCGCTGGGGCTGTGGATCGTCGAGCTGTTGGAGGACGCGGGGGCTCCGGTCAAGCCTGCGGAGAACCAGTTCGGTCTTCCCGGGGTCGGGCCGAGTCCGGCGAAGAACTGGCAGTTGATGGACGGCGTCGGCATCGACTCCGATCAGCTGATCACGTGGGTGACGACCGCTGTCGTCGCGCTCGGGCTGTGGATTCTGCTGCGCCACACGGCACTTGGGCTCAAGCTGCGGGCGGCCGTCGACAACCGTTCGCTCGTCGAGCTGCGCGGGATCAGCGCGGACCGGCTCTCGTCGGTGGCGTGGATGCTGTCCTCGGTACTCGCGGGCCTGGCCGGTGTGCTGGCCACTCCCCTGCTCGGGCTCTCCTCGCACGACTTCACGCTGTTCCTGTTCGTGTCGGCGACGGCCGCCGTGCTCGGCCGCTTCATGTCGATCCCGCTGGCCTTCGCGGGCGGGCTCGGGCTCGGGGTGCTCCAGAACCTGGTCGCGGGGTACGCCACGTTCGCCGAGAAGATCACCGGGTTCCGTACGGCGGTCCCGTTCCTGATCCTGTTCGCCGGGCTTCTGCTGCTCACGCGGCGGCAGCGCACGGCGGGCACGGTGGCGAGCGACGCGCCACCGGTGGACTATCTGGCGGGGCGGTCGTGGGCGCGGCGTTGGGGACCGTGGGCAACAGCCGCCGTGCTGATGGCGGTCGCCTTCTACACGGTGACGACGCCGTTCTGGAGCGGGATCCTCGCCCAAGGGCTCGCGATCTCCCTCGTGTTCCTGTCCTTCACCGTCGTCACCGGGCTCGGCGCGATGGTGTCGCTCGCGCAGGCCGCGTTCGTGACGGGCGCGGCGCTCGTCACGGGACTGCTGATGAGCCACGGTGTGCCGTTCATCTGGGCGGCGCTGGCCGGGACGTGCGCGGCCGCGATGCTCGGCGCGCTCGTGGCGCTGCCCGCGCTGCGGCTCGGCGGCCGCTCGCTGGCCCTCGCCACGCTCGCGCTCGCCTTCCTCGCGGACCAAGTCCTGTTCCAGCTCGGCTGGTTGAGGAACGGCGACACCGGCTGGGAGATCCCGCGCGCCGTCGCGGGCCCCGTCGACCTCGGCGACGACCGGGCGATGGGCGTGGCCATGGTCGTCCTGTGCACGGCGGCCGTGGCCGGACTGAGCGCGCTACGGAACTCGCGGGCCGGGCGGGCCATGCTCGCCGTGCGCTCGGCGCCGGCCGCGGCGATGGCGTCCGGGGTCTCCGTGATCCGTACGAAGCTGCTGCTGTTCACGATCTCGGCGGGGCTCGCCGGGTTCGGCGGCGTGATGTACGCGTCGTACAACACCCGTATCACCGCGACCGACTTCACGGCGATGACCGGGCTGATCTGGCTCGCGGTGGTGGTCGCGGCGGGTGTGCGGCGGCCGCAGTTCGCGGTGATCGCGGGGCTGACGTTCGCTGTCGTCCCGCATCTCATCAGCGACTACCTGACCGAGTCGGTGCAGCTCCCGGTGATCCTCTTCGGCCTCGCGGGCCTCGCGCTCGCCAACGATCCGGACGGCTACTGCGCGGCGATCCCGGCCCGCCGCCACCGCCGGAAGACCGCCACGACGCAGGTCGTCGACGACGCACCGGCTTCGGCGCCCGACCCCGATGCCACGCTCCAACTCGCGGGCGTACAGGCCGGATACGACGGCGCCCGCGTCCTCCAGGGCGTCGATCTCACCGTCCGCCCCGGCGAGATCGTGGCGCTCCTCGGCCCCAACGGCGCCGGAAAGTCGACGACCTGCAAGGTCGCGGCCGGCCTCATGACACCGCTCCAGGGCGAGGTGTACGTCGCCGGGGACCCGGCGGGCCGGCAAGGCGCGGTCCGCCGGGCGCGGGCCGGGGTGGTGCTCGCGCCGGAGGGGCGCGGCATCTTCCCGTCCCTCACGGTCGACGAGAACCTTGCGCTCCAACTCCCGGACGCCAAAGACCGGTTGGCGGTGTACGAGCGGTTCACCGGGCTCGCCGCACGGCGCGACGTCACCGCGGGTTCGCTCTCCGGCGGCGAACAGCAGCTCCTGGCGCTGGCCGCGCTGCTGCATCGCCCGCCCCGCGTCCTCATCGCCGACGAGCCCTCGCTCGGCCTCGCGCCGCGCGTCGCCGACGAGGTGTACCGGCTGCTCGCCGAACTCCGCGACGCGGGAACCGGGCTGCTGCTCGTCGAGGAGAAGGCATCCGAGATCCTCGGCGTCGCGGACACCGTGGCGTACCTCGCGCAGGGCCGCGTCACGTGGTGCGGGCCGCGCGAGAAGGTGGAGGCCGAACGGCTCACGGAGGCCTACCTCGGCATCGCGGCGACCAGCACCGAGGAGGCCCGGTCATGAGCGACACCTACGTACTGGAGGCCGAGGACGTCGGCGTGCGCTTCGGCGGCGTACGGGCCCTCGGCGGGGTGGACCTGCGCCTCACGGCCGGCGAGGTGTGCGGGCTCATCGGGCCGAACGGCGCGGGCAAGACGACGCTCTTCGACGTCGTCTCCGGGATCCGACGGCCCGACGCGGGCCGGGTGCTGCTCGACGGCGCGGACATCACCCGCCGCTCCCCCGTCTGGCGGGCACGCCACGGAATGCGCCGCACGTTCCAGCGCCAGCAGCTGTTCGGGCAGCTCACGGTCGCCGACAACCTGCTGGTCGCGCAGGAGTGGCGGCGCGGCGGCGCCGATCCGGACCGCTCCCACGGCCTGCTGCGCGACTGCGGCCTCGACGGCCTCTCCGGTACGTACGCGGGAACGCTGCCGGTCGGCCGGGCCCGGATGCTGGAGCTGGCGCGGGCGGCCGCCGACCGGCCGCGCGTGCTGCTGCTCGACGAGCCCGCGTCCGGCATGACGGCCCAGGAGCGCGAGCTGCTCGCGGCGACGGTGCGACGCCTCGCCGGGGACGGCTGCGCGGTGCTGCTCGTCGAGCACAACGTGGCCTTCGTGATGGAGCTGTGCTCCCGGGTCGTGGTGCTCGACCTGGGATCCGTGCTCGCCGAGGGGACTCCTGAGGTGATTCGGGCGGACACACGGGTACGCGAGGCGTACCTGGGGTCACAGCCCCCGGCGCAAAGCTCTCATACCTGACTGTCATGCTGGTGTCACCCACAGGAATGCGCGTACGCCCGTGATCGTTGACCATGGGGGTACCGCATTGTGCAGTGCCACCCATCACCGGACGAAAAAGGATCGACACCTCGTGAGCAAGGTTCCCCCGATCATCCTGAACAACGGCGTCGAGATGCCCCAGCTCGGCTTCGGCGTGTGGCAGGTGCCGGACGACGAGGCCCAGACGGCCGTCACGACGGCGCTGGAGGCCGGGTACCGCAGCATCGACACCGCCGCGATCTACGGCAACGAGGAGGGCACCGGCAAGGCCATCGCCAAGTCCGGCGTCCCCCGCGAGGAGCTGTTCGTCACGACGAAGCTGTGGAACGCCGACCAGGGCTACGACTCCACGCTGCGCGCCTTCGACACCTCCCTGGAGAAGCTGGGTCTCGACTACGTCGACCTGTACCTGATCCACTGGCCGCTGCCGTCCAAGGGCCTGGCCGTGGACACGTACAAGGCCTTCGAGAAGATCCACGCCGACGGGCGCGCCAAGTCCATCGGCGTCTCCAACTTCCTGCCGGAGCACCTGGACCAGCTGACCGCCGAGACCTCCGTGATCCCGGCCGTCAACCAGATCGAGCTGCACCCGCAGCTGCAGCAGCGCGCCTCCCGCGAGAAGCACGCGGAGCTGGGCATCGCGACCGAGGCCTGGTCGCCGCTCGGCCAGGGCAAGGGCCTCCTGGAGGTCCCGGCCATCGTCGCGATCGCGCAGAAGCACGGCCGTACGCCCGCGCAGGTCGTGCTGCGCTGGCACGTCCAGCTGGGCAACGTGGTGATCCCGAAGTCCGTGACGCCGTCGCGGATCAAGGAGAACATCGACGTGTTCAGCTTCGAGCTCGACACCGAGGACCTCGGCGCGATCTCCGCGCTCAACGAGGACCGGCGGCTCGGCCCGGACCCGGCGACGTTCGACGTGGCGTGACGCGTAGGCGTACTCGTACGTGAAAGGGGGCCCCGACCGGGGGCCCCCTTTCCCATGCCAGGACTGGCTCAGGCCTCCTTGACCGCCGTGTGCACGGTGTGCGCGGTCAGCAGGAAGAGGTCGTCGCGGCGGTACAGGCCCTGCGGGTCCTTCGGGTCCATCAGCCGCTCCATCGTGGCGATGTCCTCGGCCGGGAGCGCCTCGGCGAAGACATCCAGACGGCGCTTCCACAGGTCGATGACGGTCTCGCGGGCCTCGCCCGACAGCGGCGCGGGCAGGTCGAGCAGGAAGGTGCGGCTGACGGCGTTCGTCAGTCCCGCGTCGGTCAGCAGCTCCGTCCAATTCTCCGTGTCCTGCTTGGCGCCGGGGAGCTTCGCGCGCATGTCGCCGAACCACTCCTCCTCGATGGCGTCGGCCCGCGCCTGCAGGCCGGGCTTGCCGAGGCCGAAGTCGCGCGGCAGGCAGCGCTGCGGCAGTCCGCCCTCGACGAGCGCGAGGGTGCCGCCGGGCGCGAGCCGCCCCGCGAGCGCGGAGACCGCGGCCCGCTGGTCGCCCACGTGGTGCAGGGAGCGGGCGGCCCAGATGAGGTCGGCGTGCGGCAACTCGTCGATGGCGTCCGGGAGTTCGACGCGCAGCGTGCTCGTACGGTCGGCGATCCCCTGCTGCGCGAACCGTTCCGTGGCGCGGGCGAGCAGCTTCTCCTCCGGGTCGGCCGCGATGACGCGGGCCTCGGGGAAGGCCTCGGCGAGGTGCAGCGAGACGGCCCCGGGGCCCGCGCCCGCGTCGACGATCAGGCCGGTGTCGGTGCCGACGGGGCGGGAGGCGCGCAGCCAGTCGAGGGCCTGCGTGTAGAGCGGCTCGTACACGGAGGCGTTGCGCTCCAGCATGGGGATCATGTCGGCCCAGTCGATGTCCGTGTGGTCGTGCTGACCGTGCCCGCCGTGCTGACCGTGCTGGTGCTGACCGTGCTCTTCGTGCTGGTGGTGGCCGTGTGCCATGTCGGGTGTCGCCGCCCTTCGTGCCCGTATGTCGTCCGTCGCCCTCAGGGTGCGCGGACGGCATACGGGCAGGCAAGCCACGTTGCCGAGTCGGCAATTTCCGGCTGCGGCAGCCGGGCTACAGCGCCGGGTGGGCGTTCTTCATGAGCTCCTGGAACTGGGCGGAGAACCAGTGCCCGGACACTGGGGCGTTCGGCAGCGCACCGGACAGGTTGTTGTTGTTCCGCGGGTTACCGGTGTACGTCGGGTCGCACATGCGGTCGAAGCCCTTGCCCTCGTCGTTGTCGATGGCCTCGCTCGACCCGTCCGACTCACCCGGCGGCTTGACCCACACGTACGCGTCGATCCCCGCTTCCGGAGAGGCCTGCGGCCGCTCGCCGAGACCCGCCCCGCTCTGGTTGCACCAGTTGCCGAGGTGGATCCGACGGTCGTAGCGCCCGCCGTCCACGTACGTGTCGACATCTGTACTCGCGCCCGGACCCGTGGGCCGCTCCGAGCCGCCCCAGCCGTTGCGGGAGGTGTCGATCAGCATGCCGACGCCGGAGTCGAAGCCGGCCGTGACGAGCTGCTCGCGGAACCCCTGGGCGAAGGAGAGTTCGTCCGTGTAGCGGTTCCAGTCGACCCACTTCGACTCGCGCACCGACTTGCCCGCGACGGTGTCGCCGATCTTGAAGTTCTCCTCCTTCAGGGCGCTGTAGTTGGCGGTGTTGGTGATGAAGCCCGCGACGTCGTCGACCGTGGCGCCCTCGGCGGTGGCCGCCTCGTGCAGTACCTGCGCGGTCGAGGCGAAGTTGTCGTCCCAGCCGATCCAGCCGTGGTGGCCCGCGTCCACGTAGTTGTAGACGTTCGGGGCGTCGCCGAGCTTGTTCAGGGCGTAGCCGACGCCCTTCACGTAGTTCCCGTTGGCCTTCATCGTGTCGCACTCGGGAGTGGCGGTGGGGCGGCTTCCGGTGTTGGTGACCAGGTTGGGCAGCGAGTCGATCTCCACCGTGTTCACGATCCGCAGGTCCGCGTACTTCGCGTCGGCGAGGATCGCGGCGATCGGGTCGATGTAGTCGGTCTTGTACTTGTCGATGTCCGTCGGGCCGAGTTCGCCGTTGGAGGCGAGCGCGGAGCAGTCACGGCCCGGCAGGTTGTAGATGACCAACTGCACGACGTCCGCGCCCTGTTCGAGGGCGGCGTCGAGGTGGTCGCGCAGGCCCATGCCGTCGCCGACGCCCTCGATGGCGGCGGTGCGGTCCAGCCAGACGGCGGTGGGCTGGTCGGCGATCTTGTCGCCGCCCGGCTCGGCGGCGGCCTTCGCCGACCACTCCGGATTGACGTAGACCTTGGCGCCCTCGTACGGATTGTCGACGCGCTCGGCGGCCTGGGCGCTGCCGCTTCCGGCCAGGGCGAGGCCGGCCGTCGCGGTGCCCGCCGCCACGAGGGTGGACAGGGCGAGGAGCAGGCTGCGGCGCTTGCGGTGGGTGTTGCGGCTCATGGTGGGGGTGCCCTTCAGTCGGTGGTGGCGGTGGGTCGGGCGGTGGCGAGCGCGCCCAAGTGGTCGCGCAGGCCCGCGCCGAAGCCCGTGGGGGTGCCGGTGTAGTCGGAGATCAGGGCCGGACCCGAGGAGCAGTCCCAGGTGTTCCAGGTCCAGCCGAGGTAGGAGGCGTCGTGCTCGTCGAGCCACGCCATGACGGTGTCGATGAAGCCGTGGGAGCAGTCGTTCTCGCCGATCTCGCCCGCGACGAGCGGCACCTCGGCCGCGACGGGCGCGAGCTGGGAGTCCCAACACGCTTCACTGGCACAGGTGTTGAAGTTGTAGACGTGCCAGGCTGCGGCGAGATTGCCGGTCGGGTCATCGGGCTTGTACGTGAGCCACTGGCTGACGTCGTTGGAGTACGCGATGCCGCCCGCCAGGATCAGGTTCTCGGCGCCGGTGTCGCGCACCGCGTCGACGAGGTCCTGCATGCCGGCAACTTCGTAGTCGATGCCGGGGCAGGTCCCGCCGTCCTTCCAACAGGCCCACGCGTCGGCCGTGTTGGAGGTCGCACGGTCCGGATACGGCTCGTTGAAGAGGTCGAGGGCGACCTCCGGTCGGCCCTTGAAGGTGCTCGCGACCGACGACCAGAAGTCCGGCGCGTACCGGGCGTCCGGCATCGGTTTCTGGCAGCTGGCGTGGACGTCGGAGCAGCCGGAGCTGTTGCCGGTGTACTGGCCGTAGGACCAGTGCATTTCCACGACCGGGGTCATCCCGTGGTCCAGTACGCGCTGCACCAACTCTTCGACCGCGGAACGGTAGTTGGCGCCCGCGTACTCCGGTTCGATGTTGTCGGTGCCGAGCCAGCACTCCTCGTTGAGGGGGATGCGGACCGTGTTGGCCTTCCAGTCCGCGATGGCCTGGACGGAGGCGTCGTCGACGGGGCCGTCGAAGATGCCGTGGCCCTGGACGCACATGTACTCGCCGCCCGAGCGGTTGACTCCGAGGAGGCGATGGTTCGCGCCGTCCGCGTCGACGAGCTTGTTGCCCTCGACGTGCAGGGCGGGTGGGGCGGCAGCGGCGGCCGGCGCGGCGTCCGCCGCCGGGAGGAGGGAGGGTACGGAGACCGCCAGTCCGACGGCCGCGAGCAGGGCGCCCGCGAGGACGGCGAACCGTCTCTTCCTGCGTTTTCTGCTGTGGGAAGGGTGACGCATGAGCAAGTCCTAACCGGTCTCGACGCCCCATGAATGGGCGCCCTGTACGGGTGGATGCCGCCTACAAGTCGCCACTGCCGTAAGGGAGGTTGCCGCCCGTCCCAGAAATTCTCAGTCGAATTGATTCGACAGCCGAATACCCGTCGGCCCCCTTGACATCATTCCGCCCCGCCTGTTTCTTGGGAGCGCTCCCACAGGTTCCGGCCCTCCGCACGGAGCTCCCCCAACCGAACCGACAGGAGGGACACCCGCATGTCCTCCAGAGCCCATCCCCAGCACGCCCGCGACGGGCTCAGCCGTCGCAAACTGCTCGCCATAGCGGTCGCCACCGTGGCGGCACCCGCCGGCATCACGCTCACCACCGCAGCTCAGAAGGGGTTCGCGGCCCCCGCGGCGGCCGCCGCCACCGAGTACGAACAGCGCTTCCTCGACCTCTACGCGAAGATCACCGCCACGGCGAACGGCTATCTCTCCCCCGAGGGGATCCCGTACCACTCGGTCGAGACCCTCATCTGCGAAGCCCCGGACCACGGACACGAGACGACCTCGGAGGCCTATAGCTATCTGATTTGGCTACAGGCCATGTACGGCAAGGTCAACGGCGATTGGGGGCCGTTCAACGCGGCCTGGGAAACCATGGAGAAATTCATGATTCCCACCCATGACGATCAGCCCACGAACAGCTTCTATTCCGCGGCCAAACCGGCGACCTACGCGCCGGAATGGGACGAACCCTCGCAGTATCCCGCGCAGTTGGACCCGTCGATCACGGCGGGCGCCGACCCGATCGCGGCCGAGCTGAAGAGCGCGTACGGCACCGACGACCTGTACGGCATGCACTGGCTCCAGGACGTCGACAACACGTACGGCTACGGCGGCGACGGCACCACCCCGACGTACATCAACACCTTCCAGCGCGGCGCCCAGGAGTCCGTCTGGGAGACCGTCCCGCAGCCGTGCCGCGACGAGTTCGCATACGGCGGCAAGAACGGGTACCTCGACCTGTTCACCGGTGACGCGTCGTACACGAAACAGTGGAAGTACACCAACGCCCCGGACGCCGACGCCCGCGCCGTGCAGGCCGCGTACTGGGCTCATGTGTGGGCGTCGGCGCAGGGCAAGGAGGCCGATGTCGCGGCGACCGTCGCGAAGGCCGCGAAGATGGGCGACTACCTGCGCTACGCCCTGTTCGACAAGTACTTTAAGAAGGTCGGCGAGTGCACCTCGCCGTCGGGCTGCGCGCCGGGTGGCGGCAAGGACAGCGCGCACTACCTGGTGTCCTGGTACTACGCCTGGGGCGGCGCCACCGACACCTCGGCGGGCTGGGCCTGGCGCATCGGGTGCAGCCACACGCACGGCGGCTACCAGAACCCGCTCGCCGCGCACGCCCTGTCCTCGTACGCCGCGCTGGCCCCCAAGTCGGCTACGGGCAAGGCGGACTGGGCGACGAGCCTGAAGCGGCAGGTGGAGTTCTACCGCTGGCTCCAGTCGGACGAGGGTGCCATCGCGGGCGGCGCGACCAACAGCTGGAAGGGCCGGTACGCCGAACCGCCGGCCGGCACCCCGACCTTCTACGGCATGTACTACGACGAGGCGCCGGTCTACCACGACCCGCCGTCGAACCAGTGGTTCGGCTTCCAGGCATGGTCCATGGAGCGCGTCGCCGAGTACTACCACGAGACGGGCGACGCGGACGCGAAGGCCGTGCTCGACAAGTGGGTGGCATGGGCGCTGTCCGAGACGGAGATCGCCGCGGACGGTTCGTTCACGTTCCCTTCGACGCTGAGCTGGTCGGGCGCCCCGGACAGCTGGGATGCCTCAAGTCCCGGTGCCAACGCGGGACTTCACGTATCCGTGGTCGATCGCACCAACGACGTGGGGGTGGCCGCGGCGTACGCCAAGACCCTCACGTACTACGCCGCCAAGTCCGGCCACGCCGAGTCGAAGACGACCGCGAAGGCCCTCCTCGACGGGATGTGGAACGACCACCAGGACGACCTGGGCATCGCACTGCCGGAGAAGCGCGCCGACTACAACCGGTTCGACGACGCCGTGTACGTGCCGAGCGGCTGGACGGGAACCATGCCGAACGGCGACACGATCGACTCGACGTCCACCTTCTCCTCGATCCGCTCCTTCTACCGGGACGACCCCGACTGGGCGAAGGTCGAGGCGTACCTGGCCGGCGGCGAGGCGCCCACGTTCACGTACCACCGGTTCTGGGCCCAGGCGGACATCGCGCTCGCCATGGGTTCGTATGCGGAGTTGCTCGAATAGCGACCCGCTGAAGGCGGCTCCGTGTCACCACCGGGCCGGGTGGCTTCCTCCTCCCCGAGGGCCGCCCGGCCCGCACCCCTGTTTCCGACGACCCACCCCTGGGATCCCCCTATGCGAAGACCACGCACCCGGCTGCTCACGGCAGCCGTACTCGCCCTGACCGCAAGCCTGTTGACACACTCTCAGGCGGCGCAGGCGGATCCGCCCGAGCGGACGCGAGTCGCCGCCGACACCTACACCTGGAAGAACGCCCGGATCGACGGCGGCGGCTTCGTCCCCGGCATCGTCTTCAACCGCAGCGAGAAGAACCTCGCCTACGCCCGCACCGACATCGGCGGCGCCTACCGCTGGGAGCAAGGCACCAAGTCCTGGACTCCGCTGCTCGATTCGGTCGGCTGGGACGACTGGGGTCACACAGGCGTGGCCTCGCTCGCCACCGACTCCGTCGACCCGGACAAGGTGTACGCGGCCGTCGGCACGTACACGAACGACTGGGACCCCGGGAACGGCGCGATCCTGCGCTCCGCGGACCGGGGCGCGACGTGGAAGAAGGCCGACCTCCCCTTCAAGCTCGGCGGCAACATGCCGGGCCGCGGCATGGGTGAGCGCCTCGCGATCGACCCGCACGACAACAAGGTGCTCTACCTGGGCGCGCCCAGCGGCAAGGGCCTGTGGCGCTCGACGGACGCGGGCGCTACGTGGTCGCAGGTCACGGCCTTCCCGAACCCCGGCAACTACGCGGCGGACCCGTCCGACACCTCCGGCTACTCGTCCGACAACCAGGGCGTGGCGTGGGTGACGTTCGACGAGTCGACGAGCACCGGGACCGGCCGTACGAAGACGCTCTACGCCGGGGTCGCCGACAAGGAGAATTCGGTCTACCGGTCGACGGACGCGGGCGCGACCTGGGAGCGGGTGGCCGGCCAGCCCACCGGCTACCTCCCGCACAAGAGCGTCCTCGACGCCGAGAACGGCTACCTGTACGTGGCGTACAGCGACACCGGCGGCCCGTACGACGGCGGTAAGGGCCAGGTGTGGCGGTACGCGACGAAGACCGGCGAGTGGAAGAACATCAGCCCGGCGGCCGACGCGGACACGTACTACGGCTACAGCGGCCTGACGCTCGACCGGCAGCACCCCGGCACGGTCATGGTGTCCGGCTACAGCTCCTGGTGGCCCGACACACTGATCTTCCGCTCCACGGACAGCGGCGGCACATGGACGAAGGCGTGGGACTACTCCTCGTACCCCACCCGGGAGAACCGGTACACCATGGACGTGTCGTCCGTGCCATGGCTGTCCTGGGGCGCGAACCCCACCCCGCCCGAGCAGTCGCCGAAGCTGGGTTGGATGACGGAGGCGCTGGAGATCGACCCGTTCGACTCGGACCGGATGATGTACGGGACGAGCGCGACGATCTACGGAACCGAGGACCTCGGGAAATGGGACACGGGCGGCAAGTTCTCAATCACCCCCATGGTGAAGGGACTTGAGGAGACGGCAGTCAACGACATCGCATCCCCACCCTCCGGCGCCCCGCTCCTGAGCGCCCTCGGTGACATCGACGGCTTTCGGCACACGGACCTGACGAAGGTCCCGTCGATGATGTTCACCTCCCCCAACTTCACGTCGTCGACGAGCCTGGACTTCGCCGAGTCCAAGCCGGACGTGGTGGTGCGCGCCGGCAACGTCGACTCGGGCGCACACGTCGCACTCTCGAACGACAACGGCGCCAACTGGTATGCGGCGGGCGCCGATCCGTCGGGTGTCACGGGCGGCGGCACGGTGGCGGTGTCCGCGGACGGGTCCCGGTATGTGTGGAGCCCGGACGGCGCGGGCGTGCAGACGGGAACGGGTTCGTCGTGGACGGCGTCGAGCGGGGTCCCCGCGGGCGCGACGGTCGAGTCGGACCGCACGGACCCGTCAACCTTCTACGCCTTCAAGTCCGGTACGTTCTACGCCAGTTCGGACGCCGGAGCGACCTTCACGGCGAAGGCGTCGACCGGCCTCCCCGCGGACGGGCCTGTCCGCTTCAAGGCGGTGCCGGGTGCCAAGGGTGACATCTGGCTCGCGGGCGGCTCGACGAAGGGCGCGTACGGCCTGTGGCACTCGAAGGACGGCGGCGCCACGTTCACCAAGGTGTCGGGCGTCGAGCAGGCGGACACCATCGGCTTCGGCAAGGCGGCACCGGGCGCGACGTACCAGACCCTGTACGCGAGCGCGAAGATCGCCGGCGTACGCGGCATCTTCCGCTCGACCGACGCGGGGGCCTCGTGGACCCGCATCAACGACGCTGCCCACCAGTGGGGTTGGACGGGCGCGGCAATCACGGGCGACCCGCGGGTGTACGGCCGCGTGTACGTGTCGACGAACGGGCGCGGTGTCATCTACGGCGACACCGCGAAGGCACGGCGGACGCACGGGGACTGACACACTGACCCCGCCGCGCGGCGTTCGCCCGCGGAGGGGTACTGGGGAGGGGAACTCAGTCATGTCGTCGTCCGCGTACGGATTCGGCTTTCACCCATTGGTTCTCGGCGTGCGGTTCGCGCTGGAGCTGACGGCTCTCGTGTGTTTCGGCGTGTGGGCGTGGGCCACCGCGAACGGCGCGCTGCGCTACGTCCTGGTGGTGGCGGTGCCGTTGGCGGTGGCCGTGCTGTGGGGGGTGTTCGCCACGCCGGGTGACGAGTCGCGGTCGGGCGACACGGTGATCGCGACGCCCGGACCGCTGCGGTTCCTGCTGGAGCTGGGCGTCTTCTTCGGGGGCGCGGCGGCGTTGTACGCGGCCGGCTCGCATGCCGTCGCCACGACGCTGGTGGGTGTGCTCGTCGTCTTCCACGCCCTGTCGTGGGACCGGGTGGTCTGGCTGTTCCGGCACTGAGAGAGCGTGGCGCCCCACGGCCCGGACGGGTCGTGGGGCGCCGTGGTCGGTGCAAGCCGGTTACGGCGTCGTGATCGTCGGTCGCGGCGCCTTCGCCATGCCGTCGCCGATGAAGAAGCTCGGGTGCGGCGGCTGGTTGTACGCGGTGTTCTGCCAGGCCAGGGCCGTGCGGTACTGCGTGTCCTGGAGGAGCGTCGTGATGCGGGTCGACGTCTGGACCGGCGTCGAGTAGATCCGCAGCGCCGTGTTGTTCGTGGTCGGCCAGACGACCTCCTCGCGCCAGTCGCCGAGGATGTCACCGGAGAGCGCCGGGGTGGACTTCGTGCCGTTGTTGGAGTGGACGCCGGAGCCCGTCAGAAGGCGGGTGTCGGCGGATGTGCCGTACTTGTCGATGTGGGTGCCGTCGAGGAGTTCGCGGGTGGTGTCACCGTCCCACCAGGACAAGAAGTTGGTGGACGACGGCTTGTGCGAGTTCACGACCGTGCCCTTGGGGTCGCGGACGCCCGACTCCGCCGAGGACCAGGACTCGGCGCCCGCGCTGCCGGACCAGATGTCGGCGGAGACACCACGGCCGTTGTCACCATTGGTGCCCGTCTTCCAGATGACACTGCCGGTCTTCGCGTCGGCCATCCAGGACGACGGCTTGGAGCTGTCCTCGTCGACCTTGAACTCTTCGAGTCCGGACCGCGACGGGTCGAGGTCGCCGACGTGCATGGCGTCTCCGTGCCCGTTCTTCGTCGTCCACAGCCCGGAGCCGTTGTCGTCGACGGCCATCGCGCCGTAGATGATCTCGTCCTTGCCGTCGCCGTCGACGTCCGCGACGGACAGCTGGTGATTTCCCTGACCGTCGTACCCCTTACCGGAGTTGGTGGAGGCGTTGGTGTCGAAGGTCCAGCGGCGCGTGAACTTTCCGTCGCGCCAGTCCCACGCCGCGATGACGCTCCGCGTGTAGTACCCGCGCGCCATGATGAGCGATGGCCGGGTGCCGTCGAGGTAGGCGGTCCCGGCCAGGAAGCGGTCCACCCTGTTCCCGTACGAGTCGCCCCACGACGACACCGTGCCGCGCGCGGGAACGTAGTCGACGGAGCCCATGGCGGCGCCGGTCTGCCCGTTGAACATGGTCAGGTACTCGGGCCCGGAGAGCACGTAACCGCTGGAGTTGCGGTGGTCGGCCGACGAGCTTCCTATCACCGTGCCCTTGCCGTCCTTCGTCCCGTCCGACGTCTTCATGGCGACCTCGGCCTTGCCGTCGCCGTCGTAGTCGTACACCTGGAACTGGGTGTAGTGCGCGCCGGAACGGATGTTCTTGCCGAGGTCGACGCGCCACAGCCGCGTGCCGTCGAGCTTCACCGCGTCGACGACGGTGTTGCCCGTGTAGCCGGACTGGGAGTTGTCCTTGGCGTTGGTGGGCTGCCACTTGAGGATGAACTCGAGGACGCCGTCGCCGTCGAGGTCACCGACAGAGGCGTCGTTGGCCTCATAGGTGTAGGCGACGCCGTCGGGGGTCGTGCCCCCTGCCGGTGGTGTGATCGGTACGTCCGCGTAGCCGCTGCGGAGCTGGATCGCGTGCGCCGAATCGGGCTGTTCCGTGCCGTTCACGACGGAGCGGACCGTGTAGTCGGCGGAGCTGGGCGCGCCGTCGATAAAGAAGTTCGTGGAGCCGGTGATCGGGGCGGAGTTGACCTTCGTACCGGCGCGGTAGACGTTGAACGCCACGTCGTCCGGGTCGGTGCCGAGCCACCGCCAGCTGACCAGGTTGCCGGCGTCGGTGTGCACGCTGACCAGTCCGCGGTCCAGCTTCTCGGCCTGCCGGGCGGTGGCGGCGGACGCGTCGTCGCCGGGCAGGAGCGTCAGCCCCGTTCCGGCCAAGGCGGCGGCCGTGGCGGCGGCGAGGAACAGACGACGGCGTCTTCGGTGGGGGCGGGGGCGGCGGGGCATCGGGGGTCTCCTCGGTGAAGGCGTGCGGGTGAGATGTGTGCGTACATCTGTCGCCGCCGGGCCGGTCGAGGTTGCCCCTTACTCCCACACGACTTACTCCGGCACGACTTGAACGGCGGCGGACGACGCCGCCTCCGTGACCGTCCAGACGGCCATGCCCCACAGGGAGAGCGCCGAGACGAGGCCCACGACGAGACGGACGACCGGGTCCGGGCCGTTCAGGAACCACACCGCCACGCCCGCGACTCCGGCCGCGGTCAACAGGGCGGCAGGCACGCGCAGTCGGGGCTGCTCGAACATCGCCGCGAGCGGCAGGAAGTGCAACCCCACGACGACCGCGACCAGCGGCGGAATGAGCACGGCCGTACCGGTCCTGACGCACACCTGGGAGACGACCAGGATCAGCAGCCACTGGATGCCGTTGACCTGGAGGAACCGCCGACGCAGGTCGGCGGGGAACGGTTCGCTGGCCGACGCGGGAAGAAGACGCCGCGCGGCGAGCATCAGCCCGATCGCGGCGGCGCAGCCGACCACCATCGCGATCAGCCGCGCCGAACTCTCGAATGTGCTCGTGGCCAGTAACCACCAACCGAGCCCGAACAGTGCGAGGAACCCCACCCCTGACTTGAACATGACCGACACCTTAAGCTGCGCGGTCCGTCGGGTGGGGTGGTTGCGGTGGGCGGATCTCCCCCACCCCGCCCCTTCCCGAAACCGGGGCTCCGCCCCGGACCCCGCTGGCTCTCGTCCCAGGGCGGGGCTTAAAGATGTCCCCCAGCCAGCTTCTCGACCCGCTCCGCCAGCGCGAAGTCCTTCGCCGTGAGGGCGCCGCCCGCGTCGTGCGTGTTCACCGCGAGGGTCACCGTGTTATAGCCGAGCGTCAGGTTCGAGTGGTGGTTCAGGGCCTCCTGGGTCTGCGCGATGTGCATGACGAGTGCCGCCGCCGCGAAGTGCGAGTCCAGGCGGTACGTGCGCGTGAGCGCGCCGTCTTCCACGGACCAGCCCGGCAGTTCGGTGAGGCGGTCCTCGATGTCCTTCTGGGAGAGCGGTTCAGTAGGCATGCCTCCAGCGTGCCACCGGATCCGGCTACGGTCTTCCCATGACTGCCGCAGCGCGCAAGAACACGTCAGAAGTGGGCGCCCTGCTGCGCGGCTGGCGCGAGCGGCGGCGGGTCAGCCAGCTGGAGCTCGCGCTGCGGGCGGGCTCCTCGGCGCGGCACATCAGTTTCGTGGAGACGGGGCGTTCGCGGCCGAGCCAGGACCTCGTGCTGCGGCTCGCCGAGCATCTCGACGTACCGATGAGGGAGCGCAACGCCCTTCTCCTTGCGGCGGGTTACGCGCCGCGGTTCAAGGAGACCCCGCTCGACGATCCCTCGCTCGGCGTGCTGCGGGAAGGGCTCGAAACGCTGCTGCGCGGCTACGAGCCGTACCCGGCGTTCATCGTCGACGCGACGTTCAACGTGATCGCGGCGAACGGCGGCATCGCCCTGCTGATGTCCTCGGCGCCCGCGCACCTGCTCACCGAGCCGCTGAACGCGATGCGGCTCACCCTGCACCCGGAGGGCCTCGCGCCGCGGATCAGGAATCTGCGCGAGTGGCGGGGGCATCTGCTGGCACAGATGGAGCAGCAGATCGCGCTGACCGGGTCGCAGCCGCTGCGGGAGCTGTACGAGGAGGTGTCCGCGTATCCGCTGCCGCCTGGCCGCCCGGCCGGGAACGAGCCGGTCGCGCCCCTGCTGCCGTACTTCGCGCTGCCGATGGTGATCGAGCACGAGGGGCACCTGTTGTCGTTCGTGTCGTCGATCTCGACGTTCAATACGCCGATGGACGTGACGGTCGCCGAGCTGGCCGTGGAGACGCTGCTCCCGGCCGACCCGGCGACGGCGAAATACCTTCACTCCGCGCTGGGCTGACCCCGCAGCGCGGCGTACTGGAGCCCCGCGAACGCCGCCACCACCACGGCCTGCAGCGACCCGTACACCATCCCGGCCGTGCTCGGCTCCAGCCAGGCGAACAGCGCGACGAAGCTGAGCACCGTCCAGGCGAGGTTGACCTCGACCACGGTGCGCACGCCGAGCGCGGGCGGGCTGCTGCGCGCGGCGAGCGCCGCGACCGCGGCGGCGTAGACGATCAGTCCGGCGCCCAGTCCGAGCAGCAGCCCCGGATCGATGCCGAGGAAGCGGCCGATCGGCCCGGAGGCGGCGACGTAGGCGAGGCCGTTGAGGCCGGTGCCCAGCGCGTCGGCACCGAGCAGGCGGCGCAGCCAGGTGCGACGGGCCTGGACCGGGGTGCTGGTGAGCGTGGTGGCGGACATGGGGATCACCCTCCGTCATCGGGTCGGTGACACCACCCTGCCCGTGCCCGGATGGCGGGTCGATTACGTCCGGGGTAATGCCCGGCCGCCGGCCCCGCGCCCGACTCGTACGGCCCCGGCCGACGTGTGCCCCCGCCGCACGACCCTTAGCGTGCCCAGAACGGGACATCGAGGGAGCAAACGGTGACGGATACGACACGCACCCCGACCGAGCCGGACGCCGCGCTGCTGCGCGCGGGGCGGTTCTTCCGGAGGGGGACGGCCTCCGAGGACCTGCACAGCGTGCAGATCAAGGGCGGCCGGGACGGGGACGTCTTCTATCGGGACCGCTGGAGCCACGACAAGGTCGTGAACTCCACGCACGGCGTGAACTGCACCGGCTCGTGCCGGTGGAAGGTGTACGTCAAGGACGGCATCATCACCTGGGAGACCCAGCAGACGGACTATCCGAGCGTGGGCCCCGACCGGCCGGAGTACGAGCCACGTGGCTGCCCACGCGGCGCCGCGTTCTCCTGGTACACGTACTCGCCGACCCGGGTGCGCTACCCGTACATCCGGGGCGTCCTCGTGGAGATGTACCGGGAGGCGAAGGCGCGGCTGCACGATCCGGTGCTCGCGTGGGCCGACATCCAGGCCGACCCCGAGCGGCGCCGCAGGTACCAGCAGGCCCGCGGCAAGGGCGGCCTGGTGCGTGCCACCTGGGACGAGGCCGTGGAGATCATCGCCGCGGCGCACGTGCACACCATCAAGACGTACGGGCCCGACCGGATCGCCGGCTTCTCCCCCATTCCCGCGATGTCGATGGTGTCGCACGCGGCGGGGGCCCGGTTCCACTCGCTGATCGGCGCCCCGATGCTGTCGTTCTACGACTGGTACGCGGACCTGCCGGTGGCCTCGCCGCAGGTGTTCGGCGACCAGACCGACGTCCCCGAGTCGGGTGACTGGTGGGACGCCGCGTACCTGATGATGTGGGGCTCGAACGTCCCGGTCACCAGGACGCCCGACGCGCACTGGATGGCGGAGGCGCGCTATCGCGGCCAGAAGGTCGTCGTCGTCGCGCCCGACTACGCGGACAACGCGAAGTTCGCCGACGAGTGGCTGCACCCGCACCCCGGGACCGACGGCGCGCTCGCGCTCTCCATGGGGCATGTGATCCTCAAGGAGTTCTTCGTCGACCGGCAGACGCCGTTCTTCACGGACTACGTCAAGAAGTTCACCGACCTGCCGTTCCTGGTGACACTTGAGGAGCGCGACGGGGCGTACGTGCCGTCGAAGTTCCTGCGCGCCACCGATCTCGGTCAGGGCGGCGAGGGCGCCGAGTGGAAGACCGCCGTGCTCGACGAGGCGACGGGCCAGCCGGTCGTTCCGAACGGCTCCCTCGGCTTTCGCTGGACCGAGTCCGGCAAGGGCAAGTGGAACCTCGAACTGGGCAATATCCAGCCGAAGTTGAGCCTGCACGACTCGGACATCGCCGGTGGCGTGGAGGTGCTGCTCCCCCGCTTCGACACCGACGGCGGCACGCACGGGCAGGGCCGCGGCGAGGTCGTGCGGCGCGGTGTGCCGGCGACCCGGCTCGGCGGGCAGGGCGGCCCGCTGGTGACGACCGTGTTCGACCTGCTGCTCGCGCAGTACGGCGTCGGGCGCGACGGCCTCCCGGGCCAGTGGCCCGCCTCGTACGACGACGCGGAGACGCCCGGCACACCGGCCTGGCAAGAGATGCACACCTCCGTACCGGCCGCCAAGTGCGTAAAGATTGCACGGGAGTTCGCGCAGACCGCCGAGAAGTCGCGCGGGCGCTGCATGATCCTGATGGGCGCCGGCACGAACCACTGGTTCCACTCCGAGACCACCTACCGTGGCTTCCTGTCCCTCCTTCAGCTCACCGGCTGCCAGGGCAGGAACGGCGGCGGCTGGGCCCACTACGTCGGCCAGGAGAAGTGCCGCCCGGTCACCGGCTGGGCCTCGCTCGCCTCCGCCAACGACTGGTCGCGGCCGCCGCGGCAGATGATCGGTACCGGGTTCTTCTTCCTCAACACCGACCAGTGGCGCTACGACAGGTTCAGCGCCGACGTGCTCGCGTCCCCGCTCGGCAAGGGCGCCTTCGAGGGCATGACGGGCGCCGATGTGCTGTCCCTGTCGGCCCGTTCGGGCTGGATGCCGTCGTATCCGACGTTCGACCGGAGCTCGCTCGCGCTCGGTGAGCAGTCCGTGGAGGACACGGTCTCCGAACTCAAGGCGGGCTCGCTGAAGTTCGCGTGCGAGGACCCGGACGCGCCCGAGAACTGGCCGCGCGTGATGACCCTGTGGCGGGCGAACCTGCTCGGCTCGTCCGCGAAGGGCGCCGAGTACTTCACCAAGCACCTGCTGGGCACGCACTCCTCGCTGCGCGCCGAGGAGGCCTCCCCCGAGGAGCGCCCCTCGACGGTGACCTGGCACGACGAGGCACCCGAGGGCAAGATCGACCTGCTGACGTCCCTCGACTTCCGGCAGACGTCCTCCACGCTCCTGTCCGACGTCGTGCTGCCCGCCGCGACCTGGTACGAGAAGCACGACATCGCCTCCACGGACATGCACCCCTACGTGCACTCGTTCACGCCCGCCGTGGACCCGCCGTGGCAGGCGCGCAGCGACTTCGACACGTTCAAGGCGCTCGCCCACAAGCTCAGCGAGCTGTCCGCCCAACACCTGGGCGTACGCAAGGACTTGGTGGCGACGCCGCTCCAGCACGACACTCCCGGTGAGATCGCGCAGCCCGGCGGCATCGTCCTGGACTGGCACAAGGGCGAGTGCGAGCCGGTGCCGGGCAAGACCATGCCGAACCTCACGGTCGTCGAGCGGGACTACACGGCGATCGGCGCCAAGTTCACCGCGCTCGGCCCGCTCGTCGAGCAACTCGGCCTGCCCGCCAAGGGAATCGCCCTCAAGCCCGACCAGGAGGTCACGGAGCTGCGCGAGCGCAACGGCGCCGTGCGCGGCGGCCCCGCCGACGGCCGGCCGTCGCTCGACACGGCGGTCAAGGCGGCGAACACCATCCTCGCCCTGTCCGGCACCACCAACGGCCGCCTCGCCACGCAGGGCTTCCACACCCTTGAAGCCCGTACGGGCCAGGAGATGGCGCACCTCTCCGCCGAGCACGAGGGCAAGCGCATCACGTACGCGGACACGCAGGCCGCGCCCGTACCGGTCATCACCTCGCCCGAGTGGTCGGGCAGCGAGTCCGGCGGGCGCCGCTACACGGCGTTCACCCTCAACACCGAGCACCTCAAGCCGTGGCACACCCTCACCGGTCGCCAGCACTTCTTCATCGACCACGACTGGATGCACGAGCTGGGCGAGGCGATGCCCGTCTACCGGCCACCACTCGACATGAACCGGCTGTTCGGTGAGCCACGGCTCGGGCCGGACGGCGAGAAGGAAGTGACGGTCCGTTACCTCACCCCGCACAACAAGTGGTCCATCCACTCCGAGTACCAGGACAACCTGTTCATGCTGGCGCTGTCCCGCGGCGGCCAGTCCATCTGGATGTCCCCGCAGGACGCCGACTCGATCGGCGTCAAGGACAACGACTGGATCGAGGCCGTGAACCGCAACGGCGTCGTCGTCGCCCGCGCGATCGTCTCCCACCGCATGCCGGCCGGCACGGTCTACATGCACCACGCGCAGGAACGCACCGTCAACGTGCCCAAGGCGGAGACGACCGGAAAGCGCGGCGGCATCCACAACTCGCTCACCCGACTCATCCTCAAGCCGTCCCATCTCATCGGCGGCTACGCCCAGTTGAGCTGGGCGTTCAACTACCTCGGCCCGACGGGCAACCAGCGCGACGAGGTCACGGTCATCCGCCGCCGCTCCCAGGAGGTCCAGTACTGATGCGCATCATGGCTCAGGTCGCGATGGTCATGAACCTCGACAAGTGCATCGGCTGCCACACCTGCTCGGTCACCTGCAAGCAGGCGTGGACCAACCGCAACGGCATGGAGTACGTCTGGTTCAACAACGTCGAGACCCGCCCCGGGCAGGGCTATCCGCGCCGCTACGAGGACCAGGAGAAGTGGCGCGGCGGCTGGGAGCTCAACAAGAAGGGCGCCCTGAAGCTGAAGGGCGGCGGCCGGTTCAAGAAGCTCCTCGGCATCTTCTCCAACCCGAAGCTGCCGGAGATCAAGGACTACTACGAGCCCTGGACGTACGACTACAAGAACCTCACCAACGCCCCGCTCGGCGACGACTATCCCGTCGCGGAGCCCCGCTCCCTGATCAGCGGCAAGCCGATGAAGATCGAGTGGTCCTCCAACTGGGACGACAACCTCGGCGGCTCCGCCCAGTACGGCGATCTCGACCCGATGGTGGAGAAGACCCGCGAACAGGCCGCGGAGAAGGTCAAGTTCCAGTTCGAGCAGACCTTCATGTTCTATCTGCCGCGGATCTGCGAGCACTGCCTCAACCCGTCGTGCGTCTCGTCCTGCCCCTCGGGCGCGATGTACAAGCGCGTCGAGGACGGCATCGTCCTCGTCGACCAGGACTCCTGCCGCGGCTGGCGGATGTGTGTCACCGGCTGCCCGTACAAGAAGGTGTACTTCAACCACCGCACCGGCAAGGCCGAGAAGTGCACGCTCTGCTATCCGCGCCTGGAGGTGGGTCTGCCGACGGTCTGCTCGGAGACCTGCGTGGGCCGGCTCCGCTATCTCGGCGTGATGCTCTACGACGCCGACAAGGTGACGGAGGCCGCCTCCTCGAAGAACGAACACGACTTGTACGAGGAGCAGTTGGGCATCTTCCTCGACCCCGAGGACCCCGCGGTGCAGCGGGCCGCCGAGGAGGCGGGCATCCCGTACGACTGGATGGAGGCCGCGCGGCGCTCCCCCGTGCACGCGCTCATCAGCAAGTACAAGGTGGCGCTGCCGCTGCACCCGGAGTACCGGACGATGCCGATGGTCTGGTACATCCCGCCGCTCTCCCCCGTCGTCGACGCGCTCACCGAGACCGGGCACGACGGCGAGGACCACTCGAACCTGTTCGGCGCGATCGACACACTGCGCATCCCCCTCGAATACCTGGCGGAGATCTTCACGGCGGGCGACACCAAGCCCGTACGTGCCTCGCTGGAGAAGCTGGCCGCGATGCGCTCGCACATGCGGGCCATCAACCTCGGTGACCTGCCCGACAGTTCGATCGCCGAGTCCATCGGCATGTCACCGCACGAGATCGAGGAGATGTACCGGCTGCTCGCCATCGCCAAGTACGAGGACCGCTACGTGATCCCGACCGCGGCGGTCGGCGACGCGCAGCGCCTGGAGGAGTCCGCACTGCCGTCGGACACCTGCTCGCTCGACCACGAGGGCGGCCCCGGCATGGGCGGCGAGGGCCCCTTCGGCGGCGACTCCGGGACGACCGTCGCCGACGGCCGCAAGCTGCTGCCCGTCGTCTCCGTCGAGAACTTCCAGCTCAGCAAGGAACGGCAGACAGCAGACAGCACCGACAAGGAGGACAGCTGATGACCGACCGGACCTCCCTGCTCCTTCAGGCTTCCGCGCTCTGTCTCACGTACCCGGACGAGGAGTTCTACCAGCGGCTTCCGCTGATCCGCGCGGCCGCGCCGCCGCTCGCCCCCTTCGTCGAGCACGCCGAGGCCACGCCGATGCAGGATCTGGCGGCCCACTACGTCCAGGTCTTCGACTTCAAGAACCGGCACAGCCTGTATCTGACGTGGTGGCGCGACGGCGACACCCGCAGGCGCGGCATGTCCCTGGTGCGGATGAAGGAGGTCTACCGGGAGCACGGCATGGAGTTCACCGGCGAGGAACTCCCGGACTTCCTGCCCGCCGTCCTCGAATTCTCCGCGCAGGAGGGCACGTTCCTGCTGGAGGACAACCGCGCGGGCCTCGAACTGCTGCGGTTCGCCCTCACCGACCACGGCACCCCGTACGCGACCGTCCTCAACGCGGTGTGCGCCGCCCTGCCGGGGCCCTCCCCCAAGGACCGTGCAGAGGCACAGGCGCTCGCCCGGTCGGGACCGCCCCAAGAGGACGTCGGTCTCGAACCCTTCGCACTTCCCCTCCTCGAGAAGGAGCACGCGCGGTGAACACAGCGCTCTTCGGTGTCCTGCCCTACGTGGCGTTCGTCCTGCTGATCGCCGGCACCATCTGGCGCTACCGCTACGACAAGTTCGGCTGGACGACGCGCTCGTCGCAGGTCTACGAGTCGAAGCTGCTCAACATCGCGTCGCCGATGTTCCACTACGGCATCCTCTTCGTGCTCGTGGGCCACATCGTCGGCCTGTTCATCCCGGAGTCGTGGACCGAGAAGGTCGGCGTCAGCGAGCACACGTACCACATGTTCTCGCTGATCGGCGGCACCTTCGCGGGCGTGCTCGCGGTGGTCGGGATCGCGATGCTGGTCTACCGGCGCCGCACCAAGGCCCCGGTGCTGCTGGCCACGACGCGCAACGACAAGACCATGTACGTGTTCCTGCTCGGCGCGATCGTCCTCGGCATGACGGCCAAGCTCACGCACTCGGGCGGCAACGGCTACGACTACCGGCAGACCATCGCCCCTTGGTCGCGCAGCCTGTTCACGCTGAGCCCCGATGTGGTGCTCATGGACGGGGTGCCTACGCTCTATCAGATCCACGCAGTAGTGGGCATGCTACTGATTGCGCTGGTACCGTTCACCCGGCTCGTGCATATGTTCAGCGCGCCGGTGCAGTACCTGTTCCGCCCGTACGTCGTTTACCGCAGCCGCGATCCGCGGCGTCTCGGCGCGCGGCCGGAGCGTCGGGGGTGGGAGCGCACCGGCTCCTAACTCCTGGGGAGACGTACCAAGGTGAGTGAACGTCGGCCCGCGCCCACCGTGGGCCAGGTCGTCCTCGGTCGCCGCCTGCGTGATCTGCGCGAGGCCCGCGGACTCAAGCGCGAGGAGGCGGCCAGGCCGCTGCGCGTGGCGAGCGCGACGATCCGCAGGATGGAGACCGCGGAGGTCGCGCTCAAGATCCCCTACGTGCAGATGCTGTTGGAGCTGTACGAGGTGCCGGAGCGGGAGATCGAGGCCTTCGTGGCGCTCGCCGAGGACGCGAATCTGCCGGGTTGGTGGCAGCGGTTCCACGATGTGCTCCCCGACTGGTTCAGCCTGTACGTCAGCCTTGAGGGCGCGGCCTCGATGATCCGCGCCTACGAACCGCACTTCGTGCCAGGCCTGTTGCAGACGGAGGCGTACGCGCGGGCCGTCTTCGACGCCGGCACGGTGGGCCGCTCCCGGCCCGAGGAGGTCGACCGGCACATCGACCTGCGCATGGCCCGCCAGTCGCTGCTCGACCGGGAGGACTCGCCGCACCTGTGGGTCGTCATGGACGAGACGGTGCTGCGGCGCCCGCCCGGCGGCCCCGAGGTGCTGCGCGGCCAGCTGGACCGGCTCATCGAAGTGACGCGGCGCCCCAACGTGACGCTCCAGATAGCCGAGTTCGCGTCGGGGCCGCACCCCGGCACGTTCGGCCCGTTCACGCTGTTCCGGTTCCCGGTCAGGGAGCTGCCGGACATGGTCTACAGCGAGTACGTGACCGGGGCCCTGTACCTGGACGCCCGGGACGAGGTCGGCATGCACCTGGAGGTGCTCGACCACCTGGTGGCACAGGCGGCCGGGGCCGAGCGGACGGTGGAGATCCTGGAGCGGGAGCGGGCAGCCCTCGGATGACCGGCCGGCAGTGACCGACTCGGGCCTGTCGTCGTCCACCTAGGGCTTGTCGTCGTCCACGATCTCGGCGTCGACCACGTCCTCGGGGGCGTCCTTTTCCCGGTCCTGAGGCGGCCGCTCGCCCGACGGCGGCGCGTCTCCCTGGGCCGACGAGGCCGCCTGGTACATCGCCTGACCCATCCGCTGGCTGACCTCGGCCAGCTTGCGCACGCCCTCGCGCAACTCCTGCGTGGACGGCTCCTTGGACTCCAGTACGGTCTTCAACTCCCGTACGGAATCCTCCACTTCGGCCCGCGTCGCGGCGGGGATGCGCCCCGTGTCCTCGTCGTTCTCCCGCAGGAAGCGCTCCGTCTGGTAGACGAGCTGCTCCGCCTCGTTGCGGACCTCGGCCGCCTCGCGGCGCGTGCGGTCCTCCTCGGCGTGCGCCTCGGCCTCCCTCATCATCCGGTCGATCTCGTCCTTGGGCAGCGCCGAGCCGCCGGTCACCGTCATCTTCTGCTCGCGCCCCGTGGCGAGGTCCTTGGCGCCGACGTGCATGATCCCGTTGGCGTCGATGTCGAAGGTGACCTCGATCTGCGGCACGCCGCGCGGCGCGGGCGGGAGTCCTGTGAGGTCGAAGACGCCCAGCTTCTTGTTGTAGGCGGCGATCTCCCGCTCACCCTGGAAGACCTGGATGCCGACGGAGGGCTGGTTGTCGGCGGCGGTCGTGAAGCTCTCCGAACGGCGGGTGGGAATGGTCGTGTTGCGCTCGATGAGCTTGGTCATCACCCCGCCCTTGGTCTCGATGCCGAGCGACAGCGGGGTGACGTCGAGCAGCAGCACGTCCTTCACATCGCCGCGGATCACACCGGCCTGGTACGTGGCGCCGACAGCGACGACCTCGTCCGGGTTGACGCCCTTGTGCGGGTCCTTCCCGGTGAGTTCCTTCACGAGGTCGGTGACGGCGGGCATGCGCGTGGACCCGCCGACCAGGATCACGTGGTCGATGTCCTTCAGCTCGACGCCCGCGTCCTTGACGGCCTGGTGGAAGGGTTTCTTGCAGCGGTCGAGCAAGTCCCCGGTGAGTTCCTGGAGTTGAGCGCGCGTCAGCTTCTCGTCGAGGTGCAGGGGGCCCGCGGCGGAGGCCGTGACGTAGGGCAGGTTGATGGTCGTCTCGCTGGACGAGGACAGCTCGATCTTGGCCTTCTCGGCGCCCTCGCGCAGCCGCTGCACGGCCATCTTGTCTTCGGCGAGGTCGATGCCGTGGGCGTTCTTGAACTGCCGCGCGAGATGGTCGACGATCCGCTGGTCCCAGTCGTCGCCGCCGAGTTGGGTGTCGCCATTGGTGGCCTTGACCTCGATGACGCCCTCGCCCATCTCCAGGAGCGACACGTCGAAGGTGCCACCGCCCAGGTCGAAGACGAGGACCGTCTGCTCGTCGCCCTTGTCGAGCCCGTACGCGAGCGCGGCGGCGGTCGGCTCGTTGACGATGCGCAGGACCTTCAGGCCCGCGATCTCGCCGGCCTCCTTCGTGGCCTGGCGCTGCGCGTCGTCGAAGTAGGCGGGCACGGTGACGACGGCGTCGGTGACGTCCTCGCCGAGGTACGACTCGGCGTCGCGCTTGAGTTTCTGCAGGACGCGGGCGGCGAGCTCCTGCGCGCTGTAGCGGTGACCGTCGATGTCACCGGAGTCGGGGAAGCGCCAACTCCCGTCCCCCATATGCCGTTTGACGGAGCGCGCGGTGCGCTCGACGTTCGTCACGGCCTGCCGCTTGGCGACCTCGCCGACGAGCACCTCGGCGCTCGACGACCTGGCGAAGGCGACGATCGAGGGCGTGGTGCGCGCGCCCTCCGCGTTGGCGATGACGGTGGGCTCACCGCCCTCGAGCACGGCAACCACCGAGTTCGTCGTACCGAGATCGATACCTACCGCACGCCCCATGACACGTCCCCATTCCATGCGAAGGCCCGCCCACGTCCGGATCCAGCACAGGGCGTGAGCGGGCCTACGTCAAGAGCGCGGACGCCTAGGGCCTGTCGTTTGGATCAGTCCGGGCTCGCGGGGCCCGGCACGCACGCTCGCGGCGTTGTCGTCGGTCGCCGACGCTCCGCGTCGACTCCCCCCTCCGCCTTGCGATCGCACGCTTCCCCAAGCTCTCGGCTTCGCTCGAGCAGGGGAGGCCCCACTACCCCGCTCCCTGATCCGGCCTGATCCAAACGACAGACCCTAGGTCTAGCCACCCAGCTTGGCGGTCAGCGTGATCGTCGTGCCGGTGAGCGCCTGGCTCACGGGGCAGGTTGCGTGCAACCCCCACATTACTCGGACATACCCACGTACAGACACCCCTACCTTTGGTGACCCTCATGTTGCTCAGGCTCACTGTGGTCTGACACGCAATGGCGCTGTTGGTTCTGTGTATCCACACAGTTACGCGTTGTTGTTGTCTCAGTTGTTCTTACTCGTTGTGTTGATTCAGGTTCGTTGAGTTAGTTCATTCGTTCAGTTCGTTCACAGTTCTCTTTGGTTCATTCGTGTTGAGTTGTTCGTGATCTCATTCATTCATCATCGCGTTCAATCATTCATGTTCGTCATCATCATGTTCATCGTGTTGTGTTCGTCATGTCATGTCGTTGATCGATTCTCGATTGAGTTCACATCATCTATGTGATCAGTTCACGTACCTGTCTCACAGGCAGCGCGGAACGTTTACTGCGGAAACGCGAGCTTAGGTCATACGATTCCAAGGTGTTTCGGATGTCTCGTCTTTGAAACGTAGGAATCCTGAAGCGCACCGTTCGGACGTTCTTCCTGGTCACGACATGATTGATTCGCGACTCGACGAGCGCGACTGTCGGTCGATGAGAGATCAGAGATCTCGTCTCGATTACGTCGACATTCCACAGATTGAGTCGCTCATGTGGTTATCGAGACCCCAGGTCGATAGTTAATAAGTCCTAAATGGCCCCCCTGGGTATATTGCGCGGTGACACCTCGTTAAACCCAAGCCTCAAAAGGTGAATGTGACACAGATCACACAAAGGCGAGGTCGAATAAAATCCCAGAGACCAATTCCTAAATGATCTTGAAGGAAATGGCTTAGCGGCTGATAGAATGGGAACTAGTTCACAATGGCTCACTTCACGGCTGGCCGTTGGGAACCCTTTCTAGGACGATGCCTCGCCCTAAACAGAAATACCCGCAATTCACGGAGAGCCCATACTCTCTCTGTGGAAGGCGGGTATTTTTGCGTTCACGAGTAGGGGTGCCAAGGGTAATTCGCCCTGAAGAAGTTCCCTCGGCACCGTTAGACCGCCGCTCGTTCATCAGGACGGCCACAAGGTCCGGGGCCTGAACTCTGCGACTAGGTACCCGCCACTCCGGTGGGTCCACGGCCTCACAGAAGCTGAAGTCTAGGTGACCTCACCGCGCGGGGAAGTCCACATTCCGAAAATCACCCGAGATACGGCCCGGAACGGCGGGCGGCGTAGTGCTCAAGGCGTAGACGCTGTGTGTGGTGCATGTCGAGCGAGGGAATCGAGCCCACAGCGACGAACCGCAGCTCTGTGGATTCATCGGAAATCGCAAGGGACCCGCCGACGATCTGGGCCGTAAAACAGATGTTGAACTGCCGCCGCACCTCGCCATCGGTGTAAGCGATGATGTGTCGCGGATCGGTGTAGGTGCCGACAAGCCCTGTGATCTCGACGTCGAGCCCGGTCTCTTCCTTGACCTCCCGGACGGCACACCCCGGCAGGGACTCCCCCAGTTCCATCCCGCCGCCCGGCAAGGCCCACAGGCCGCTGTCTGCGCGCCTCTGGAGCAGCACCCGGCCTTGCTCGTCGAGCACGACCGCAGAGGCCGCCACAACCATGCTGTTCGGCTTCGGGGCGTCCGGGTCGTCGTAGTACTCCGTGCGCGCCATTAGCTGACCTCCGTAGTCGTAGCCACAGGGGTGGGGGTTCCGGTTGCCCAGACGGCATCGAATGAATCGGAGTACGTGGCGAACATGGTCCCGCCCTCGGCTCGCCGCAGGTGCCAGACGGGGGCACCGTAGGCGTTCACGCCCCACACGTGGGCATTGACGAACATCTGGTCATCGACGCGATAGAGCGAGTTGTAGAGGGTGGTCGAATGCGTCCGGACCTCGACCCCCGGAGTCCCGACAAGCGGCATGTAGTGCATGAGGGCCAGTCGGCAACGCGACTCGATGCCATGCCCGAACTTTTCTTCAAGTCCACGCGCTCGGACGTTCGTTGAGTCGGCGTCCCCCACCGCGATGCGCACCTGGCCACCCGAGCCGGCGACCCGCGCCAGAAGATCGTTCAGGCCCGGATACGCCTCATGCAAGAACACCCCCGCGTAGACGAGGATGTCCACCCGCGAGCGAGCGGCCGAGATGAGGTCAATGAACGCCGACACGGGCAGATCGGCGCGACGCTCGTACAGGGCGACCAGTTCTGGACTCACGGCCCTAGCGTTACGCGCCTGACGGAGTGAGGGCCAGAGGGCGTGTACGTCCTCGCCCAGGATCTCCGAGGCTCTGTGGGCTGTGGTCCGTCGCGGTACCCGGCCCAGATTCACCCAACGCTCAACGCTCAACGCTCTTGGGATCTATGCCGACTTGCTCGGCGAGCGTGGCATGGGTCCACCCCCCACCGGTCATGGATGCCCGGAGGCGTTCGTTAGCAGCCATAGGGACGTTCTAGCACCCTTGGGACGTCCCCAAGTGGGAAACGTACGAGGTACCCCCGTCCCAGCGACCGGCCACACCCTGGACCCCCAGGGAGCAAGAGGAGTCGGGGACATGGCTGCAACCACAGACACCACAGACGCCAGGCAGGGCGAGTACGTGACGTTCGCGCCAGCGGGCGAGAAATGCGCCTTCTGTCGACAGGAGATCAAGGCTCTCGACCGCGTGTGGCGACTGGCTGTCGACCGCCCCTCGGGGCCACCGGCACCAGGGCCATACCGCCACTACGGCGAATGCCCCGGCAAGGCGGCTTGACGCTCGGCCCGATCAGTCCACAAGGCACTAGCTTGCCGCCACGGCCCAAGGATTCCGGGCGCCCGGGTGACGACGGCGAAGCCTCGGGCGTCCGGATCACAAGCGGCGGGTTCACAGAGGGATACCCCTTGTCCTCTGTGAGCCCGCTAGCAGGCCGCGTACGCGCCGCGCGACCAACTACACGCACCGACCCCTTAAAGGCGCTCAGGCGGCCGTACAGGCCCCTTTAAACGGCAAAACCCGCGCCCCACTGTGGATGGCTTCCACAGGAGAGACGGGTTTTTCGCGCTTTTTAGATCCTCCGACCCTTTCGCTTAGCTGACTCAATAGCGGCAACCACAGCGTCTTCTATCTGTCGTGAGCTAGCGAGGTTCGCACCGTTGAGACTGATGTTCACGATGATGTCTCCTCCACCGGACCCTGCGATAGCCAGTGACTGCCGGTTCGGAGTAACGCTCTCCCCGCCTCGGAAGTTCATCAGCTCCGGACCATTCTCGCCGACCCACGCGAGCCCGCGAGGGGCGTTGCGAACGCCGGTTGCATAGCCTCCCGGCCGGGCCATACGAGCGGACCAACCTGAGCCATATGTGTGCATGGCGTAGTTGATAGCTGCGTAGATATTGGCGTACGGGTCAAAGATCGAACGGTTCTTGTACTTACCTGCGTAAGCCTTGAACGTCGGGTCAATGACCTGTAGGAGGCCCTTTGAGGGGGTTCCCCGTCGGGCGTTGCTGTCCCAGTTGTTGACAACCCGAGGGTTGCCGCCAGACTCCTTGTTGATGGCCCGCATCACGTTGTCGATGTTGCTCTGACTTTGGTGAAGCTCGGCCAGAACTCGGGACACGATGGAACGGTTGGAACCCTTGGACGAACCCTTGCCACCACCCGGAGGGGTGTAGGTGTCAGGACCGTTGTCCGCCAAGCCGTTGCGACCCTTGAAGAAGTCCGATACCTGGTTACGCGCCTGCGGAGAAAGAAGCTTGTCCTTCACAGCTACAGCGTGCGTGTGGGGTGAGAAACCTTCAGACGGTGTACGTGCCCAGGCCGCGAAGCCTGACGCGCGCAGAGCGCCAACAACCTTGTTGGAATGCTGCGCGATGTCAACGACACCACCACCATCGTGGGTACCCGCAGAGGCGCCCACGCCCGCGTGGAACGAGCCCTGCGAGATACTGAACAGCGCACCGTAAATGCTCTCGGCCTTTTTGAGCAGACGCATCGTGTACGCGTCCATGGTGGCGCCATGGTACGAAACCCGGTTTCCGTCTCCCCCCTTCCAGTCCGGACCCGCAACATAGCCGTTACCGGTCGCCTGGTTAGCTTCAAAGACGGACTTGAACACTTCCTTCAGAAGCGGCCACAGCTTGCCGACAAGTCCTTTGAAGATCGGACCCATGATGCCGCCGAGACTACCCGCCGCGCCCTTGACGTTGCCGATCCACTTACCGGCCCCCTTAAGAACGTCCTTGATATCGACGGCTGCACCGAAGCCTAGAGCGCTGGCCCCGAAGTCGAGAAACTTCTCGACGTTGCCTTCGCTCTTCTTGTTTGCAGAGATGGTGCTCTTTAGAGACGCAATCTTCGGGAAACTCTGCTCCATTCCGGCAAATCCGCCCTTGGCGTAGCCAGGCACCTGACCGGTACGGTTCATGTGGTGAAGTCGGTTAACACCGATCTTGGCAGTAGATTCCTTGTTCAGAACGTACTCGCCACGGTGAACAACACCGGCGGGGGTGTACTTCCCGCCATTACCGGTGTAACCACCAGTGGCGAACCCCTTGGGGGACTTGACCGGCTTAATGGTGTTCTTACCGCCACCAAGCTTATCGATCAGCCAGTTAGCCGAGCCGATAATTCCCTTGTTGATGACAACATCGATCAGGAATTTGACCGGCGCCTTGAAGATAGACTTCAGCTTGTTCCAGGCATCGCCGATCTTGTCTTTGATGTCCTTGAACCGGCTGATGATGGATTTGCCGAAACTCTTGGCCCTGTCCAGAACCCAGTTCCAGACCGCCTTGGCCTTATCTCCGACCCAGTTCCACAGGCCGCGCCAAATTCCGGTCACGGCGCCGCTAACCCAGCGGGCTGAATTACGGAGAGCGCCTGTGGTCCGAGACCACGCACCCTTTAGCCAGTTCCAAACAGCAGAGGCTTTTGATTTGGCCCAGTTCCACAGAGAGGACCAAATACGGTGGACGGCTCCGCTCAGCGCGTTCGCTGCATTGCGGAAGAAGTTGACCGTTCCGGACCAGGCACGCTTAAGGAAATTCCAGATTGCCTGGCCAACGGCCTTTACAAAGCCCCAGACTTGACGCCAGTGAGCCCCGAGGGCAATCAGCCAACCCACAGGGCCGATCACTGCAATCAGCCAACCCCACTTACCAGTGAGGAAGTTGATCACTGTGTGGAATATGGATTTCAGGAAGTTCAGCGTGGCGCTAGTAGCGGCCTTGATGGCATTCCACGTGTACTTCCATGCCGTCTGGAACCAAGTCGTTTTGGTAGCCACCCACACAATTGCCGCTACCAGTCCGACGATTGCTGCAACGACCCAGAAGAACGGGGAAGCCAGCATCGTCAGGTTCAGACCCTGCTGTTGGATCTTCCAAAGCTTTGTGGCGATAGCAATAGCGCTGATTCCCACAGCCATCAGGGCGAGGACTTGCGGAGGCAGAACCGCGATCAGCTTCAGGAACATCGTCGTAAGGCCGAGCCCGAGCGGGCCGAGAATGCTCATTGCCTGTGTGATGTTGCTAAGGGCCTGCCACAGGGTCTTGAAGAAGTTGGCGACCATGGGACCGTTCGCATGGACAGTCTGCATGAAGGCCGAGAAACCGCCGCCTTGGGCCCAACGGGCCATTGCAGCAGCGCCCTTGTCCAGGACGCTCAGGATCGTTGTACCGAACGGCTGGAACTGAATTACAGCCGCGCCGAACGTCTTGCCCAGGGACCTACCTATAGACACGAAGTGCGCGAGGATAGGGACGCCCTTGGATGCAATGAACGAGACCCATTGCTGAAGTCGCGTACCGGACCACTTGTGGAAGGCCTCAGCAACCTTGTTGGCTACCGGGGCTACTGCGGCCACAAGGGGTACAAGGTTACGGAGAGATCGAACCAGGCCCGAGAAGAACGTGTGAACCGGCTGGGATACGAACCCGGCAGTCGACTTCCCGAACTTGTCGAATGCCTGGCTCAACCGGGTGAGTTCGGCCTGTCCCTGTTTCGTGTTCTTCAGGTAGGACGTAACGGCTATGCCGAACACTGTTGCCGCCGAGCCGGCGAGGGTAAAGGCGCTGGTCAGACCACCTATGACGGCGAGACCACCCTGCATCACAGGGAACAGTGCAGTAGCGGCTACGGACGTAGCCACAACTATCTTGGCGAATCGCCCCATGTGGCCAGAGCTGTTGTCTGTGGCGTTCCCGAGGCGGTCCATGTCGCCGGAATTCCGACGGGTAACCCCGGACAGTCGACTGTGGCTCTGTGAAAGCCGGTTGATGGTGTCGCGCTGACGGTCCATGACGGCCGAGTGACGGGACATCGAGTCACCGGTTCGCCTGACAACGGCGTCCAGTGAGGCGAGTTCAGTGACGGCCCTTCGGGTATTGGCATTTACGGTTATCGAGAGCCTGGCTACTTCGCTCATGTGAAGTCCTTTCGGTGTAGTAAGCAAATTGATTTCGGATACGACAAAGGGCAATCGACACATCGTCGATTGCCCTTGGTTGCTGATCACAGGAAGCGCTGGCCAGAGCTGTGTGTGTGTGGTGCGATCAGCGGGAGTTATCGGGTGGTGCAACCCCCTGTGGCGCGAAATGTGGTGTATCCACAGGGAGTTGGGTCTTGAAGCCTCCGCTTCGAAAGGTCGTAAGAGGCGGAGGCTGGTATCAGTAGAGGAGATCGTCGAGTAGGCCCTCGGCGTACGCGCGGTTGATGTCCTCGGTGCTCATGCGCTTGAGGTCATCTCGCGTAATCGTCGGGCCCGTAGGCTCGGGAGCGAACGGCCGGAACGGCTTCTGGGGCTTCTCGTTGGGGTCGACCGGCACCGCGTAGGCGCCGGACCCTCGGAGCTTGCCCTGACTCGCCGCTAGCATCATCTCGGCCGGACTGGCCTCGTTGATCCATTCCTGTGTGACCACATCGGGAATTTTTGGCGGTTGATAGCCCGTGTCGTCGTCGCCGACGTTGTAGACGTTGATCTCACTCATCGGCGAGCCTTCCGGTTCCAGTCCCAGACGTCATCGTGGGAGATCTTCGACAGGCCCTTGTTAGCGACCTCGACTAGGCCGGGCGCCTGGTCGAACGCGAAGCTATAGCCGTCTGCGTCGCGGTAGTAGAGGCGCTCGGCGTCAGGCATCTTCCGGTTGCAGACCCCCGAGACAACGGACGCCAGAGCGCCAACGTCCTTGTACGGGTGCGTGACGGCCCGTCCGTGGGGGCGAGTGTCGATGTCCGGGTTCACGATGTTCACCACGTACGCGGCCATTTGGCGCCCATCGACCCGGTCAAGGACGTATGGACCACTGACCAGCTTGCTGAAGTCGAACGCCACAGGCTCAGCCGGATAGGCGGGCCCTCGGCTCTCCTTGGCGTCCAGCTCGCGTGCACGGAGCTTGAAGGCTGCTACTGCACTGTTGTGCTCCTCCACAGCAGCAAGGGCTTCTCGGAGGGCTTCGTCAGCGGCCCTGTACGCCTTGCTTGCGCGGCGAGCCGGCGAGCTGGGGCTGTCGGCGAACTCCGCGACTTCCTTGGCCAGTTGCGCCAGTTCGCGGCGACGCATCTCGTCCCTGGCACGGTCGAGCTTGGCACCCGCGCCGACGAGTTGCTTCGCGAAGAAGTCGACGTCACGCCGGGCTTGTTCAAGAGCCTCCCGCTTCACAGGGGCGCCGGTCCCCGATGTGAGCCGGAACAGCATCTCACCTTCCGCCTCCTCCGCGGCCTTCAACTGCGCCTCGATACGGTCGACTTCGATTATCGCGGCGGCTTCCAGATCACCCTGGGCGAGCGCTCCGGCCTTTGCGAGCTTGCTCTGTCGACCGGCTGCCCTTGCCGCTTCGGTCGCCTCGCGCTCGGGGTCGGCCTTTCGTAGAGAATCGAAAACGTCGGTCATGACCAAACCCCCAGCTTCTTGGGTGACTTGTTGAAGTTGAACGTCGGCGTCGGCACAGTGCCGACGGGAGGAAGTTCCTCGGCGTAGTCGCGGACTTCCAGGTTCGCGATGCTGTCCTGGGCGGTCTGTCCGTTGAGGTGGTGGACGTGCTCGTCGGCAGTCAACTCCCGGTCCAGGAAGCACTCGACGACAAGTCGAGAAAGCTCGTGCTGGACGAAGTCGATCGTCACGTACTTCCGCTTGGTGTCGACGTTGTAAAAGGCGTAGTAGAAGCCGGTCGTCATGTCACCAGTGGTGATGTCTACAGACAGGTCATGTACGGGGTGCTTGCGGTGGTTTTCTGTGTTCTTCATTTGGTGTTGCCTCCCCAAAAAGTGGCAGGTGCTGTGAGAGCGCGTACGACGCCATCTCGCCAGCGGCGGGAGGCCTCAATTTCGGTGGCGCTGTGGAACTCGAACGGTGTTGAACTGAAAGCCAGCCCAGGGCAGTCGGCGTGATGGGCGATGTACAAGGCCGCCGTTTCAAACGCCTGGCCACAGTCGTCACAGGGGCGAGCGGGTTTGAAGTGGTGGGCAAGCTCGATATCGGACAGCGACTCGTCGAGCACCGCGTCACGGTTGATCACGATGAAATCCACGGTCACTCACCGACCTTGGCGCTGAGCGCGCGCTGTGAGGCTAGGAAAGACCTGCGAGTGAAGATCGCCCGGTAGGCGGGCTCGTAGCGGTACTCCGGCGCCTGGAGACAGTCCTCGGCGTGGATCACGAACACGGCCGCTGTGTCGAACTCCTGGCCACACCCACAAGGTTCGGACGGTCGGAACTGCTGAAGATAGAGCGAGTCGAACGATCCGATCTTGTTGGCCCAAGCGTCGTTCAGGAAGTAGTTCTCGTACGGGTCATAGTCGGCGGGGGCAGGCCCGTCGCCAAAGTCCTCGTTGGGATCGCAGATCGCTGCGGCGACCTCATCCGGCCAGATGGGCGGGGTCTCGTGATTTTTGATGAACTGCATTGTGATGCCTCACTTTTAAGAAGTCATTGGTCATGGTCTTGCCCTCAATCTCCGGCACCTGGCCGGGGTTTGGTGTTGCTGTGGCTTCTAGCCTCGTTGACTCGTGTCAACGCTTGTGCTGCAAAAAAAAAAGGGGTGTTGCTCAGGTGCGGTTGCTCAGTTGGATGACCGTGAAGGTCACCGATCCGCTGACGCCGCCCACGTCGATGTGGACGCTTCCATCGGCCTGGAGGTACCGGTTCAAGTCGACCTGTACATACTTGACTTGACCTGACGTGAACGTCTCGGCGGTACGGTCACCGCGAACGTGCTGTGAAGCGCGGTCGCCTGCCTTGACGGTGGCGGTAGAGGTGGCCACAGAGCCACTTTCCTTCATGCGGATGAGCAGATACCGGCCCTTGAAAGGCTTGTGCTCGTCGGGAGTGAGTACGGCGGTGTCACCGGTACCGACGGCTTGCCCTGCTGGCTCGGGGGTGGACGTGTCCACGGTCAGATAGTTCGGGGTTACTTCAACATTCGACATTTTCAAATTCCTTTCTAGGAACTATTCAGCAAGTACTCGGAGATAGAACTTCACGGCTTCGCGAAGTATGTGGGCGGCCGGTACATCTCTCGCCTCGGCGAGTGCGTGGATGCTGTCAGCCTGGTCTTTTGGGAAATACCCATTGAGGTGCTCGGGGTACTTCTTCAGCTCTTTGCGCTGCATTCTCACTCCCTTCTCATGATTCAGTGTGACTCATGTATTAATTATAGCAGGTCCAGCTTGACATTTCGCATACTCGATGGTATGTAGGGCGTAATTGCATTTGACCTGCGAATTCCCACAAAGAAGGCCTCCGGAGAGAAATTCGGAGGCCTACAGGGATTCTTTTCGCTCGTATCTCAGGGAAGCCATCGCGCCCATCGGCGCTGACAGCCTGAGCAGTTGTAAAGCAGCTTCCCTGTGGGCCCTGGGGGCTTGTTGGCAGGCCGGGGCTGCCCGCAGCTCGGGCAAGCGTCTGAGTGCCGCAGGCGGGCGTTCAGGTTCGGGTCCATCACGAGACCGTACGAACCGCGTTCACGGTCTTCACGGCATACTCCAGGGGCTCTAGTCCCGCCTTGGCCCGGAGCTTGTCAGCCGCCTTCCTAGCGTGCGTCAGGGTCCGGTTATAACCGGGGAAAACTCCGGCCTTGACGAGATAGCCGTAGCCGTTGGTTATCCCCCACTTGCAGTCTGCGAAACCGGCGTCCAGCCGGGTGGTGCGAATGATCGTGATTGAGAGATCTTCTACCGACCCCTTCTGGTCCTTCACGGTCTCCTTTGCGGCTTTCCTGTCTTCCTTGTTCTGCTTATTGAACATGACGTTCACCTTCCTTACTCTATTGAATTTGGTTGATATGGTTAAGATTACGCCCACTTGTCGGAATTCCCTGAAAAACTTTGCGTGATGTTACCGGCACGTAAAGAAATGCCCTCGGAAACCCTTGACGCCCTGGTGGACATAAGAGACATTTATGGACCAACTGAACAACGACCCTCCCGCACCGGTGAGCGACACAGACGGACAGCAGTCCTAGGAAACGTGGCCGGGTTTGGGGAGCGCCGATCTAGGACCGACGCGTCCCGAGGCCGGCGAGCAGCCGGTGCCCTCAACTCCCGGATTCTGTACGGGAGTTGTGGTGGCGGTGTCAGTCGTCGGACTCCTCATACCGCACGCCGACCCATGCCGGGCGCCCGCGTGAAGCGTTGTGAGCGAAACCAAGCCCGGATGCGCACTTTCTCAGATCCCGGTTGAACTGCTTAACCCCCTGCGCAGTGTGTCCAGCCTGTCGACACCACCTCTTGTACTGCGAGTACATCTCCTTCTGCGAGATTTTGAAGCAACCGTCTGCGCTGTCGTCGTCCCACCCGTCATCGGCCACAAGGCATGATGTCGCGAAAAGGGTCACCGAGTCATTGGCTAGCAACTGTTCGGCGGCCATGTCCTGAAGATCTTGAGGCACGTTGAGGCCGTGGACCCTGTACGTCAGGTATCCGGCCAGAATCCAAGAGAGGATCTGTTCCCCCTCCTCCTCAAACAGGTAGTCGGCAGGGTCCTTCTGGCCGTTCCGCTGGAACTGCGCCCATTCGTCGCTCGACGGCTTTACCGTCCAGGCCACAGGGCGATAGCGGCGCTCGATTGAATCCGTGTTGGCCAGCGTGGGCCACTCGTTCCCACAGAGGTGCAGAGAGAACCTGGGCGTGAACGGAGCGTGTGGCTTGTGTTTGGCGTTCGCCATGATCTGGCCACCACCCGTAAGGTCCTTGAGCTTGTTCTGGTCAAGGTCCGCGTTACCCATCTCGTCCCCGACGAGTAGACGAACACCGGGCCACGTCGACTCTTCAAAGGTGTTACCTGCCACTGTGAGGCCCGTTCGTGAGGCCGTCCGGTAGTAGTCCCCCAGGACCATATTCAAGAGCCTCAGAAGCACACCCTTGCCGTTTCCGCCCTCTCCCTGGTGGAACACGAACATGTGCTCACCGGGGTCGCCATACGCGGCCATACCGAGCAGTACCTGTAGGTACTTGCGGTGCTCCGGGTTGGGCTGCACCAGGTGCAAGAACTTCTCAAACTCGAATGGCTCCGTCCCTACCTCGTCGATACCCACGCCCGTCACACGGGTAAGCATGTCTCCGGGCTCGGCGGGGCGCGGTGACCGGCTGCGTTCACGCATATCGATCACGCCGTTCGGGGTGTTGAGAGTCCAAGGGTCCTTGTCGAAATCGTCCAACGTTATGCGTAGCTCCGGGAAGCTGGTTAGGAACCGCGCCACTGCGTTGAAGCGGGCTTCCGTGTCCACGCTTCGACGCCATCTGCGGAAGTCGTCCCGCTCACTTACGAGCTTCCCCCCACGCTCCACCTTGGCTTCGCTGTAGAACAGATCCTCACAAGGGAGGTGCTCCGTAATGACCTTCCCCACAAGGTGTACGAACGCCCCGTGGTCGGTCTCTTGCCAAAGCCGCGTCTCCTCGTTCCACACGTAGTGGGTCTTGAAGGCGGGGTTGTAGCGGATGCGGTCTCCGTAAAGATCAATCACCCTTTCCGCAAGGCCACTGTCAGACCAGCGCCTGACGCGGACGTTGGGGAACATCCTTTGGTATTTCTCAAACTGCTCTGGAGTAACGTCCTGGTCGTTCAGTGCACCGGGTACACCTTCACCCAACGGCGGCCCGACCAGGTCATACTCGTGATTCTTACCAACTGTGATGATGGTCTTACTCATTCCTTGTGCCTCCTCTGGCATCTCAGGATCACTTGTTCTCGAAGAACCCTCGGGCGGACAGGTCCTTGGTGAGAACCATGCGGACGTATTCGCTAGCGGACATTTCATATTCGTTGCACGCCTCCACGATGGCTTCCTGTAGCCATGCGGGACAGTGGAATCGCATTACAGTTCGTTTGGTGTTTGCTGGATTCGATCGCTGTTCAGGCATAGGGGTATCCCTTGAGGTTTAGAAGGGGTTTGTTGGCTAGAGTTAGCCCGTGGTTATATGATACCACGCGAAACGGACATACGGGAATGTTCGATAAACGGACAGAAAGGCCTCGGAGCCCTATCCGCAACCCCCGAGGTGGAGATACTTCCGGGCGGCTGAGGGAACAGGAGCGTCCGGAAGGTCTCTCGATTGCGTAATACGCCCGGTACGCGGGTGGAATGCGTCAACACCTGATACCCGTTCATACCCAAGGGTGATCTTCGGGCACGTGCGGAACCAATCCGGCCCTGGTGCGTTGATCAGACTGCGCGGCCGGAAGTCATGGCGATGGACGCGGGATGCGGTGCACAACAACTCCCCCGGCCGCGCGGTCAAGCCCCGCTACTGCCTCGAACCCGGTAGCGGGGCTTTGCCATGGCGGCTACGCGGCCCATACGAGATTCTCGGCCCGGTTGTTCCTCGGGTCTCCGTCAATATGCCGTACCCGCGTGCGCGGGGTAGGCGATGGCCCGTTGAACGTCATGCAGACAAGCCTGTCTATGCCCTTGTGGCGGCCCGTCCCGTTCGGGGCGACTAGTTGGACCCACAGGCGCCCGTCGGGTCGCAGGGTGGAACTCAGGGGCTCGTCGAAGCCGTTCCTGGGGCCGAATACGATTCCCGAATCGGTGACGATGTAGCTGGGGAATCCAGGTATGCGCTTGGTCTGAAAAAGCGTGCTCTTGTATGTGTTCATGCTTGGGTCAACGCCCGGTACGTGATTGGAAAGCGCTCCCCCAGCCGGCGACCTCGAAGCGCGTCCGTTCCGTCACGTTTCGTTACATTTAACGCTGTCGTGGCGTCCCTCTACGTCCGTTTTCCCCATTTCACCGCCATTTCCCCGCCATTTTCCCCGACCTCGAAACACCCTCTGACCTGCACAAACAACCTTAAAAATACTACTTAGGGGAAAATGGGAAAAAGATTTAGAAAACTATATATGTAGAAGAGGGTATGTCGTGGAGAGAAGTTTTTGAAAAATGGCATTTTTTGCTTCCAGAGGCCAAAAACGAGAGGAAAGCGCAGGTCAGAGACTTGGGGTCCGGGGAAAATGGTTTTCCCCACCGGTCGAAGGGTCCTAGCCCCTCCAGGGCTCTTTCAGGGGTCATTTCCGGTATAGGTGCGGTATTCGAAGCAGCCTGGAGTCGTCAACCTCGGGTTGACACTGTATGGAGTACGTTTTCCCAGGTCAATGCAGGTGAGAATGATCTTGCTTGCTCGGAATGAGTGGTCTAGACCACCTGGGAAAACCTTGCGCCCTCTCTCAACGTAGTTACCCGCTCACTAATTGCGGCTTTTCGCCTGGATTCGACGTGCTGTGGGTCTTGCGTGGGTCGTGATCATGCCGTTCTTAGGATGCGTTTCAGGGAAGTCGCATTTCGGTTGCGTTCCGAGGGTTCATCCCTGGCATGGAGACCATTCTCAGAATGCAAAAGATCCCTTGGGCGCCCGGATACAAGATCACAAATGACGGTCGAGTGTGGTCCGAGAAGTCGGGCCGGTGGCTGAAGACACCACCTAGCGAGGGGTACCCCCGTGTGAAGCTTTGTGTGGACGGCAAGGAATACACGCTCAGGGTCCATCGTTTGGTAGCCCTTGCGTTCCTCGGGCCCGCTCCGGACGGCAAGCCGTGCGTACTACACGGTGACGGAAATCAGCTGAACAACCACCTGTGGAATCTGCGGTGGGGTTCAAAGTCGGAGAACATGGCCGACTGTCTACGGCACGGCACCCATCACAGTAGGACGATAACGCACTGTCCCCAGGGTCACGCCTACGACAATGAGAACACCCGTCGAAACGATGCGGGTCACCGCTACTGCCGCACATGCAAAAGAGACTCTGACGCCCGTCGCGGAGCACGGCAACGACAGCAGCGATAGACGCCACAACAAAGCCCCCAGACGCCGGTCTAGGGGCTTTTTGCTGTCCGGTGCTAGTAGCGGCTACCCAACCGGTGAATGGCCGTTACGGCGCGATCTCCGGCCACGTCCCGGCCGTAAGTCCTGAGCATGTCGCTCGACTTCCAACCGGCCGCCTGCATTATGTCTCCGTCCGAGATACCGGCTTCCATCAAATCGGATGCCCAAGAATGCCGAAACCCGTGTGGAGAGCACAACGAGGGGTCATACCCGCACTGCTCTGCGAGACGCTTGATCAGACGCCACAGGCCGTTGTACTTCAGGTGTCCTCGGTTTCGGGTGCCCAGCCACAACCAATCAACCTCCGAATACTTGTGGCTTTGACGGACACGGAGGTAACGGCGAACCGCCTGCACGGTTGGGGGTTGGATTGGCACGATGCGCCCTGTACCGGTTGCCCTGGCTTCCTTGAGCGGCACCACGGTGACAACCCCTCGGGGAAGGTCCACTGAGTTCACAGTCAGCGAGAGCAGTTCTTCAGCCCGTAGCCCCTCTGTGAGAACACGGACAATGGCGTGATCCCGCACGGTCTGAAAGTCCCTGATCTTGGCGGACCCACCGCCTGTGACAGCCAGCATCGCGGATATGAACTCCGGGCTGAGAGTCTTCGGGGTGCTGCTCTCTCCGGAATACCAGCGGAACGGCCCTGAGTAGGGGTCCGGGTGCCCGTAGTCCTCAACGAGGTACAAGAACAGCGGGTGGAGGTTGCGTTGCCTGGTGTTCGTTGCTGCCGGTCCTGAGTGAGTCTTCAGATACCACAGGAAGTACCTGTTCAACAGGTCTGTGGTGATGGTCGTGAAGTCACCTTCGTGCCGTTCCTCCAGCGTCAGCCAGGTGTTGAACGACACGGCAGCATCCCGGTACGCCGTGATGGTACGAGGGGCGTACGGTCGCCCCTTCGAGTTGACCGTCGTACTCAAGTACACGACCAGCTCATCTACTTGGGCTGCTCTGGCCTGATTCCATGGGTCGCTTTGTGCCGTCTCGGGGCGCAGCGCCAAGGGCCTTACAGGGGCACGGTTCGTTGCGGTCCGCAGAGGGCTTCTCAGCTCGTTCACGGGGTATCCCAGTCCGGTCGCTAGGCAAGCCCCTGTCTGTCGAGCAGCTTGCCTAGCTCCCTGTGTGGAGTTGGTCAACCCACCCCGTGAACGGTGTTCTCCCTGGTCAACCCAGCTTGGCGGTCAGGGTGATCGTCGTGCCGGTGAGCGCCTGGCTCACGGGGCAGTTCTTCTTGGCGTCCTCCGCGGCCGCCTGGAAGCCCTGCTCGTCGAGGCCGGAGACGGTGCCCTCGACCGTGAGGTGGATGCCGGTGATGCCCTCGCCCGGCTGGAACGTCACGTCCGCGGACGTGACCAGCTTGGTGGGCGGGGTGCCCGCGCCGGTCAGACCGTTGGACAGCGCCATGGAGAAGCAGGAGGAGTGCGCGGCCGCGATCAGCTCCTCCGGGCTGGTCTTGCCGTTCGCCTCCTCTGCGCGGGACGGCCAGGACACCGGCTGCTGCCCGATGCCCGACGAGTCGAAGGTGACGGTGCCGTTGCCCTCGAACAGGTTGCCTTCCCACACGGTGTGTGCGGAGCGCGTGGTTGCCACGGTGGTTCCTTTCCGTTTCCGGATGCTTCGGACTCCTATCCGACCACATCCGACGCGCCCGTGGCACGCCACCATGGCCGGAAAGCGAACTGGGCAAGTCGGCACGATGGTGACAGTTTGGGGCCTCCCGCCCAGGGGGGGTTTCAGGGGGCTTCGCAGGGGGGCAGACCATGCGCATGATCTACGCGGACCAAGGTCCGTCACCACTGGAGACCGGGAAGCCGGGCGCGACCGACCGGGATTCGACGTTCGGCTGGTGGGGTGCGTTCAGCATCCAGAAGTTCGTCAACCAGAACCCGCTCTCCCACACGCACGAGGACGCGACCGGCTGGCTCGCGTATCTGCAGCAGTTCTACGACCGCAACTTCTGGTTCGCCGACGCGGGCGCCCAGGTGTGGGCGTACGAGGAGACGTACGACAACTGGCAGGACCGGTACGGAGTGGACGCCGTCGTCGCGGTGTACCACTCGGGGCACGGCGGCATGGACGGCAACGGAGTGTTCTTCGCGCCGCTCGGCGCCAAGTGGGACAACCGCTCGGACGCGGTCTCCAACCGGATGGCGTTCGGCAACGAGAAGGCCAACTACGTGTTCTGGTCGACGTGCAGCTCGCTGCGCGTCCTCGACGGGCACTCCCCCATCCGCACGTGGGCCGGGCCCAACCTCGGCTCCCGGATGATCTTCGGCTTCGAGACGACGAGCATCGACAGCGGCGACTACGGCAAGAAGTTCTGGGAGAAGTGGCGGGCCGGCCAGACGTACTGCGACGCGTGGCTCAACGCCAGCTGGGACATCTACCACGGTCAGGCGCCCTCGGTGTGCGCCACCGGTGCGACCCAGGCGGAGGCGCAGAACCGGCTGAACTCGGAGCGCAACTTCTACCGGGAGCACGTTCCGGACAACTGGTACGTGTGGCGCTGGTACTACGCGCGCCAGGGCCTGCGCGACCCGCTGACGCAGGCGCCGGCGACCCCGCAGATCGTGCAGCTCGCGCCGCGCGACCCGAGCGAGGAACTCGCCACGATGGGCCGTCTCGCACACTTCCCGGCTGCGGCGCTGCAAGAGGTGCAGGTCGAGCGGCAGGGCGTGCTCAGCGCGAGCTCGGGCGACCGGTTCGTGTCGACGGCGCCGCAGGCCGTGCGCTGGGTGAAGCTCGCCGAGGCCAACCACCGCAACACGCACCAGCTGCCGACCGAGCGCGCGGTCGAGATCGCGCAACGGTTCGCGCAGGAGAACGCGGAGGGCGTCGAGCTGGTCGTGGACAGCGTGCACGACCTGATGCAGAACAGCGGCAAGAAGGACGGCTCGGAGATCGGTGAGCCGGTGTCGCTGCAGACGCACGTCACGTTCCGGCAGGTCTTCGACGGCGTACCGGTGATCACGCCGGGCCGCGGCGAGTTCCGGGTCGCGCTCGACAACGACGGCACGGTCGTCCAGGCCACCCTGTCGACGCGCACGCCCACCGGCGACACCCGCACGCCCGCCTCCGCGGTCGCGCCCCCGTCGGGGAAGGGCCAGCAGGCGCTCGCCTCGCCCGGGTCGCGCGACCCGCGGCAGGCGCTGGAGGAGGCGCAGCAGCGGCGCATCGCCCATCTGACCGCGATGGCCGCCGACGGTGAACGGTCGGCGGCCGACATCGAGGCGCAGCTGGAGATCAGGGACGTACCCGGGTCCCTCGAGGTCGGCTACGAGATCGAGGGCAACGAGGCGTATCCCGCTGCGCGGAAGCTGATCGAGATCGGCTCACGGGACAGCATGTTCAAGACACAGCGGTGGGTGGTGGCACCTATCGCCAGGTGACAGACGCGTCAGGTGGTGGCGGTCCGCTTCTTGCGGGCCGCCATCCACGCGTAGACGAGGACGCCCACGAACAGGAAGATGACGCCCTGGTAGACGGCCGCGTAGCCGGCGCCGCCGACCAGCCACATCGAGAAGCCGAACGCGGCGAGCGCGAGCGTCATGTCGCGCGCGAGCCGGCCCTTGCTCACCCGGTGGCCCTGGCCCGACAGCAGGAAGTAGATCTGAGCGGCGGTGGCGAGGAGGTAAGGGACCGTCGCCGTGAACGTCGTGATGAGCACGAGGCTCTCGAAGACGCCTTCGGACCCCGCCGTGTAGTTGTAGATGGTCAGGAGCGAGGCGAGCGCGACGCCGACGAGCACGCCGAACGTCGGGACGCCGCGCTTCTTGCGCGCGAACGCGGCCGGGAACAGGCCGTCCTTCGCAGGGGCGTACGGCGCCTGCGCGGAGAGCAGCGTCCAGCCGTTGAGCGCGCCGAGGATCGAGACGACCGCGGCGATCGCGACCGCCGTGCCGCCCCACGTACCGCCGAACATCACGTTGACGGAGTCGGTCATCGGCGCGGTGGAGTCCACCAGCTTGTCGTGGGCGACGGTGCCGAAGACGGAGACCGTGCACAGCAGGTAGACGAGGGCGGCGAGGCCCGTGCCGAGGACGGTGGCGCGGCCGACGTTGCGCTCCGGGTCGCGGACCTCGCCCGCGCTCATGGAGGCGGACTCGACGCCCAGGTAGCTGAAGAGCAGGATCGCTGCGGACGCCGAGATCGCGCCGACCGGGGATTCCCCGCCCGTCTGGAACGGGCCGAGGTTGTCGGCGTCGAAGAAGAACAGGCCGCCGACCGCGACGAGCACCAGCGGCGCGAACTTCAGCACGGTGGAGACCAGCTGGACGGCGCCGACGTAGCGGGTGCCGGCGAGGTTGGCGAGCGCGGGCAGCCACTGGCAGGCGAGCGCCGCGACGATCGTCCAGAACGTCGATCCGTGGATCGGCAGGAGCACATTGAGGTAGCCGACGGCCGCGACGGCGAGCGCCGCGTTCGACACCCACGAGGTGATCCAGTAGCTCCACGCGGCGAGGAACCCGGCGAAGTCGCCGAAGGCCTCACGGGCGTACACATAGGGGCCGCCGGTCTGCGGATGCCGCTTCGCGAGCCGCCCGAAGACGAGCGCGAGGGCGATGGCGCCGACCGTCAGGACGCCGAAGGCGACCAGCGAGATCGTGCCGTACGGGGCCACGGACGCGGGCAGCAGGAAGATGCCGCCGCCGATGATGTTGCCCATGACGAGGGCCGTCGCGATGGGAAGACCGAACCTGCGGGCGTGCTTGCCGTCCTGGTTCTGGTCCTCGTCCGCTGCCGGAGCCGTCTCGGGAGCGGGGGCAGTCCCGGTGTCGAGCATGGGGGGAAGTGCCTCTCGATTGTGCTGGGCCACCGCGGGATCGCCGGATGGCGGGGCCCATGGTCCGGTGGGCTCCCGCCGCGCTCCAAATCAGGCGGAATTGTCCTGCGGCTCGGGGGGCGTGGCCGCAAATGATGCACCGCCGGGCTCGCGCCGTAGGGAATTCTCCACGGGCCGTTCCAGCCGCTTCGTCGCAGGTGGGTCCAGGGACAGCGGCACGACCCGCATCGGGATCTGCGGTCCGTGTCCCTCGGTCAGCCAGCGGCGCAGCACCTGGTGCACCTGCTCGGCGCCGACCAGGGCCTCGACCTCCGGCACCGGCTCCGACAGCTCCGCGGGCGAGAGCAGGAACGGCCGGCTCTGGGCGCCGCCGAGCCCGCCGTGCGAGCCGATCTGCTCCTCGAAGGCGAGGACCTCGCCCTCCACCGGGTCGTACATGGAGTTGACCATGATGTCGGCGGTGTGCGGGAAGGAGTCGGTGCGGCGCACGGCGTCGGCGGCGCCGGGACCGAAGTCGGCGAGCGGCCCCTCGCCGTCGGCCAGCTCGGCCAGCGGCACCTCCGCGCCCCGCGCCCCGAGCACGACCGCGCCGTGCTCTTCGCTGCGTACGAGGAGGAAGCCGATGCCGGGGTGGTTGGCGAGGGTCGGCAGCAGGGCGGGGTTGCGGGCGTCGATCTCCTCGCGGGTCATGCGGTGCGGGACGTCGGGGAACGAGACGAGGCCGAGGTTGCCGGAGGCCAGCACGATCGGTTCGCTGCGCTTTCCCTTGCCCGCGCCCTCCTCGACGGGCCGGTGCAGCGCGGCCCGCACGGCGGCGCGGGCCTCGGCGCCGCTGCGGGTGCGCCCCGCCTTGCGCGGCACGGGCAGCCCACAGCCCGCGCGGACGAGGTCCTGAAGGGTGAGCCCGTAGCGGCCGCGGAAGGTCTCGCCGGGGCTCTGCCCGTGGTCGGAGAGGACGACGATGCGGTACGGGCGCGGCGCGTGGTCGGCGACCTTGACGAGCAGCGCGAGCGAGCGGTCGAGGCGTTCGAGCACCTTCTGCGCGTCGCGGCCGAACGGGCCCGAGTGGTGCGCCACCTCGTCGTAGGCCACGAGGTCGGCGTAGACGGCGCTGCGGCCCGCGAGCATGTCGCCGATGACGGCCGCGACGACGACGTCCCGCTCGACGACGGTCGCGAAGGCGCGGATGAACGGGTACAGGCCACCGCGCCCGATCCGCGGCCGCACCTTGCACATGCGGGCCCGCGTGGACTGCCCGATCTCGCGGCCGACCTCGGCGAAGAACGACAGCGCGGTACGGACGGCGTTCGCCGGGTCGGAGAAGTAGGCGAAGTAGCCGGCCCGCGAGCGGTTCTCCTTGCCGCGCCGGGCGGCGACGGACAGTACGAGCGCGACCTGTTCGGCGCCGCCGCTGAAGAGGTTGCCGCGGCTGGCGCCGTCGACGGTGAGCAGGCCGCCGTCGCCGGTGTGCGCGACGGCGCGGCGCTGGAGCTCGGCGGCGCTGGTGGGCCGGTTGGACACCTGGGTCTCGCCGGTGTCCTTCTCGTACCAGCGGAAGGCCGGGACGTCGTCATTGGATCCGTGCAGGATGCCGAGCTGGCTGGCGCCGGTCTGGCTCGACCAGTCGGTGCGCCACGGGGTGAGGCGGTGGCCGCCGTCGCGCAGCCATCCGTTGATCGTCGGCATGACGTCGTCGCGTGCGGCGCGGCGCAGCACCTCGTGGCCGACGCCGTCGAGCTGGATGAAGACGGTGCCGGGGGTGGGCGGGCAGGTGGCGTCGGCGTCGGAGCCCCTGCGGCGCCTGCGGTCGGCGAGCCGGTACAGGCGCCTGCGGTACGCGTCGTCGTCCCGGACGGCCAGCGCACCACCGGCCGCCGACGCCACGGCCGACATCACCGCGGCCACGACGACCGCGGTCTCGGGTCCTGCCTCTCCCCTGCCGTCGGGGATGAGGTGCAGCGCGATGAGCAGCAGGGCGCCGTTGAGGAAGAACACGACGAGGCCGAGGACGAGTGCGGGGACGAGCAGCAGGGCGCGTACGAGGATCGGCCACACCAGGGCCGAGAGGACGGCGAAGGCGGCGGCGCCGAGGGCGGCGGTCACGGCGATACGGGTCATGCTGTCGCCGTCGTCGGACGTCAGCTTGAAGTCGGGCAGCAGGCCTGCGAGGACCATCATGGTGACCGTGCAGGCCGCCCAGACGGCGACCGATCGCCAGGCGGTGCTTCCGGCCCGCCTCCACCAACGGCCTCCGGCCACGTTGCGGCTCCCCTCATTTGGTCACGTGGGGTCAGGGTTTCACACCTTTTGCGCCCACCCGGCGTTACGGCCTCGGGGCTCCGCCCCGGACCCCGCGCCTCAAACGCCGGCGGGGGTTGATCTATCAAGCCCCTGCGGCGATTGAGCAGCGGGGTCCGGGGCGGAGCCCCGAGGCGTCGAGCACGTGGGGCCGAAACGCGGCAGCGGCTAGCAGCCGTCGTAACCCGCCGTCGGCATCGACAAGCGGCGGTGGACCCGCGCCTTCATTTCCGCGTCGTAGGCCGGCTCCGCCAACCCCGCCGTCTCCAGGCGGACACCGCGCCGCTCGCACTCCGCCGAGAACGCGTCGACCGACCGCAGCGCCGCCCGCAGAACCCGCTCGCAGGGCGCGACGAACACATCGACGAGGCCCGCGTCGACGTCCGCCCACAGCACCTCGTGGTCGGGACGGACCCCGTGCACCAGGAGTTCGCGGGTGACCACATACCCACGTTCGGCGGCCCAGCGCGCGCACATGGCGTGCTGGCTGCGCGAGTCCACCAGGAAGGGGTCGGCGTCCAGCTCCTCCAGCGGGATCAGGCTGGCGATCGCCGCGACCCGCACCGCTTCGCCGCTCCCGTCGGATGCCCCCATGCGTCCCCCCTCACCACAGCTTTCGGCCCCGACCCTACTCCTGCACGTAGGCTCAAGGGAGTCGCCCGAAGGAGCACAAGGAGGAGCGCGTGCCGGTGGAGATCACCTGGTGGGGTCATGCCACCTGCACCGTCGAGGACGCGGGCACGCGCGTCCTCACGGATCCGCTCTTCGCGCGGCGCCTCGCACATCTGCGCCGTCGGCGCGGCGCGCCCCCGCCACCGCGCGCGGCGGAGGCGGACGTCGTCCTGGTCTCCCACCTGCACGCCGACCACCTGCACGTGCCCTCGCTCGCCCGACTCGCGCCCGGTACGCGGGTGCTCGTGCCGAAGGGCGCCCCGCGCGCCGTGCCCGCGCTGCGCAAGCTCCGCACGCTGAAGATCATCGAGGTGGAGGCGGGCGCGCGCGTCGAGATCGGGCACGTGGCGATAGAGGTGGTCCGCGCCGAGCACGACGGGCGCAGGATCCCGGTCGGTCCGCACATGGCCCCCGCGCTCGGCTACGTCGTGAACGGCGAGGCCCGTACGTACTTCGCGGGCGACACCGGGCTCTTCGACGGCATGGCGGAGACCGTGGGCGAGGTCGATGTGGCGCTGCTGCCGGTGGGCGGCTGGGGTCCGTACCTCGGCTCTGGGCATCTCGACGCGGGGCGGGCCGCCGAGGCGCTCGCCCGGATCGCCCCGCGCAGCGCGGTGCCCGTGCACTACGGGACGTACTGGCCGATCGGCATGGACGCGGTGCGGCCGCACGAGTTCCACGCGCCGGGCGACGAGTTCGTCCGGCAGGCGGCGCTGCGCGCGCCGGGCGTGGCGGTGCACCGGCTCGACCAGGGCGAGAGCGTACGTCCCGAGGTGGCCGGATGAGACGGCCCGCGAACCTTCGCCCCGGGTCCCGTCGACCCAGATCCCTTCGCCCCGGAACCCTTCGGCCCGGGTCCCTTCCCCTCAGATCCCTTCGCTCCGGAACCCCTCGGTCGGGAGCGCGCCGGTGATGCTCTCCGCCGCCACCCAGGTGCCGCCCGAGACGACCCAACAGGCCGTCGGCTACCCCTCGTTGTTCCTGCTCGTCTTCCTCGGGGCGCTCGTCCCGGTCATTCCGACCGGCGCGCTCGTGAGTTCCGCGGCGGTCGTCGCGTTCCACCACAGCTCGCCGCTCTCGCTGCTGTTCGTCTTCGCGGTGGCGGCGCTCGCCGCGTTCCTCGGCGACATCGTCCTGTACTGGCTGGGGCGGCGCGGCATGCACTCGAAAAACGGGTCGAAGTGGCTTGAGGCGATCCGTTCTCGGGCCCCTGAGGAGCGGCTCGCGCAGGCTCAGGACAAGCTCGCCGACCACGGGGTGATGGTGCTCGTGCTGTCGCGGCTCGTGCCCGCGGGGCGGATCCCCGTGATGCTGGCCTGCCTGATGGCGAAGATGCCGCTGCGGCAGTTCGCCCGCGGCGACGTCCCCGCCTGCCTCGCGTGGGCGGCGACGTACCAGGTCATCGGCATCCTCGGCGGCTCCCTCTTCCCGGAGCCGTGGCAGGGCGTCGTCGCGGCGGTCGCGCTGACGGTGCTGGTCAGCACGGTGCCGAGTGTGTGGCGCAAGGTGCGGGGGCGGGAGTCAGGCAGTCAGCACGCGTGAGCCGCCCACCGGCACGTCCCACAGGGCCGTGCGCGGGAGGCCCGCCTTGTCCCAGGCGGCGCGCAGCCGGTGCAGCGGTTCGAGGACCGGTTCCGCCGACAGCAGGAACGTCGCCCAGTGCATCGGCGCCATCCGGCGCGCGCCCACGTCCTGCACCGCCCGCACCGCGTCCTCCGGGTCGCAGTGCACGTCCTTGAGCCACCAGCGCGGGTCGTACGCGCCGATGGGGAGCAGCGCGAGGTCGATGCCCGGGTAGCGGCGGCCGATCTGCGAGAACCAGTGGCCGTAGCCGGTGTCGCCCGCGAAGTAGATCCGCTGCCCCTCGGAGTCGGTGAGCACCCAGCCGCCCCACAGGGTGCGGCAGGTGTCGACGAGGCTGCGCTTGGACCAGTGGTGGGCCGGCACGAAGTCGAAGCGGACTCCCTTCATCTCCACCGCCTCCCACCAGTCCAGCTCCGTGACCTGCGTGAAGCCGCGCCGCGTGAACCAGCGGGCGAGGCCCGCGGGGACGAGGACCGGGGTGTCGCGCGGGAGTCTTTTGACGGTCGGCCAGTCCAGGTGGTCGTAGTGGTTGTGGCTGATGACGACGGCGTCGACGCGGGGCAGCGCGCTCCAGGCGACGCCCGCGGGGGTGACCCTGGCCGGGGTGCCGAGGATCTTGCGGGACCAGACGGGGTCGGTGAGGACCGTGAGGCCGCCGATGCGGACGATCCAGCTGGCGTGCCCGACCCAGGTGACGGCCGCCGTACGGGCGTCGACCTGCGGCAGCGGGCCCGGTGCGAAGGGCAGGTTCGGGATGTCGGCGAGGCTCTCGGCGGGCGGCCGGAGCGCTCCCTCGCGGGCGAATCTGGCGAAGGCCCGCAGGCCCGGCAGCGGTGCGGTCAGCCGGTGGGCGAAGGATTTGGGCCAGCGGCGCGGTACGTCCTGCGCTCCTGCGTCGCCCCCGCCGAGCGGTCGCGGCTCGACGAGGGGCGGAGGGGCCGCGGTGGCATCGGCTCGCTGCACGGCCGACGGTGCTTCGGACGCCTGCGTCATCGCTCGGTCTCCCATCCTTCGCCTGCCGGTTCCCCGCCGATGGCGCGGAGCGTCGACTCCACCATGGTCAACAGCCTTGCGACGTGCGGCAATTCCAAGGGCTCCGGTGAGGTGAGGGACGCCCTGCGTTCCTCGGGGGTTGACCCGAGCAGCGGTCCCGTCGACAGGCGTGCCCGCAGCGCGCCCTGCTCGTCGCCGAAGCGGTGGCCGCCGGGGACCGGCATGCCGAGCCGTTCGCCGAGGAAGTCCTCCAGGTCCTGGGAGTCGCTGACGCCGAGCGCGGCGAGCCGGGGCCGCAGCTCCTCCAGGTCCATGTAGAGGTGCCGGCCGGCCCGCGGGGGCCTCGCGAGGCCGCCCGCGCCGAGCACGGCGCGGTGCAGGGCACCGGCGACCTGCGCGTGCAGCGCGGCACCGACGCGGCGGCGCTCGGTGATCTCCTCGGTCTCGTTCAGGACATACGTGGCCGCGGCGGCGACCGGCGCCGCGAGCAGCGCCCCCGTGGCGGTGAGGAAGTCGAGGACGCGGGCGCGCAGCCTGGCGCCGCGCTCGGTGGCGGGGAACCGGGCGCAGGCCGCGGGCAGCGAGGGCGGCAGGAACGCGCCGGTGAGGTCGCTGAGGACGGTGACGTCGAGCGGGTACATCTCGGCGGGGCTGAACAGGACGGAGTCGGCGCCCGGATGCAGGGTGTCCCGCCACGTCTCGTCGCTGACCACGTGCAGCCCCTCGGACGCGGCCGCCTCCACGGCCTCGTGCAGCACCTCGGGCGGCGGCACGGTCGCCGTCGGGTCGTCGGCCACGGACAGCACGAGCAGCCGCGGGTCGCCGCCCTCGGCTCTGACCCGGCGGACCGTCTCCAGGAAGGCCGAGGAGTCGGGGACGCCGCCGCACTCGGCGGGCGTCGGCACGTGGTAGACGGCGCGGCCCAGGAGCCTGGCCTGCGGCACCCACCAGGCCGGACAGGGGCGCGGCACCAGCATGTCGCCGCCGAGCGCGGCGGTGAGGGCGAGCAGCAGCGGGGCCGCGCCGGGCGCCGCGCCGAGCTGCTCGCGTTCGGTGTCGAGGCCGCGGCGCTGCCAGTAGCCGCAGGCCGCTTCTAGGAGGGCGGGCGGCCCGCCCGGCGGCTCCGAGTCCGGGCGCCCCGCGGCGCTCGCGGTGACGGCGGCCAGTTCGGGCAGCACCGGGAGGCCGGGCTCGGGCAGCGGCGGGCCGTATCGCACGGGCCCACGGCCTTCGGGGGCCCGGGCCCGCGCGGCGCCGGGTCCTGAGGTCCTGGCCGTGGGTTCCGATGGCCGCATGCTGCCTCCGTGCCGTCCGCTCGCTGTGCGGGTGGGGGTCGCTGTACGGGGGCGGCCGCCGTGGGCAGGCGGGCCACCGGGTCCGGGCAGCCGGGAGACCGGCGCCAGGTCCTGCCTCCAGCGTCACACCTGACCGGGTGTCCGCGCGCGGCGTGGCCCTGGTGTCGGCCTCCTGCCCCTGTACGTACCCGTGCGGGCAATGGGGCCTGTCTTCAAACTCCCGTCGTCGCCCGGAGGGCGGCCCGGCGGCGTCTGGGGCGTGCGATCGCAAGGCGCCGGGAAGTCCTCGTAGCGGAGCTACTAGGGCTTTTCGGCAACGCCGCGAGCGTGCGTGCCAGACGTCGCCGGGCAGACGGGAGTTTGAAGACAGGCCCCAGGGCAGGCGGGGCGGGAAGGGGCGGCTGGGCCGGTCGGGTGACCGCGGCTGCCGGTCGGGTGACCGCGGCTGCCGGAAGTGGGGCGGGCGGTCAGTCCGCCACGGCGCTGAACTCGCGCTCCAGGCCGCGTCCGCGCCGCTCGACGACGGCGGAGGCGACATCCGCCAGTTTCCGGTTGGTCGTCTGCGAGATTCGGCGCAGCACGGTGAACGCTTCGTCCGGTGTGCACCCCAGCACATGCATGACGATGCCGCAGGCCTGGTCCACGACGGGCCGTGTGCGCAGCGCCGAGCCCAGCTGGTCGACCTCGGTGAGCGCCTCCTGGTAGGAGCGGTCGCGCACCAGGCAACTGGCGGCCAGATCGCCGAGGGCGCGGATCGGCCCGTGCGACGCGGCCTCAAGGGAGCCGGCCCGGAAGCTGTACAGGCTGAGCGTGACCGTGAGGTCGCCGCTGCGGAAGGGAATGGTGATGCTGGAGCGCACCCCGGAATCCAGGGCGAGCGCACGGTAGTCGGGCCAGCGCCGGTCGTTCAGCAGGTCGCCGGCGTCGACCGGGTCGCCGCCCTCCTCGGCCGCCGGTATGGGCCCGTCGCCGAAGCGGTCCTGCACGGAGACGAGCGCGGCGAGGTCGGGGTGGGTCACCGCGGTCGGCCGCTCGTCGGTGCCGTCGCTCGCGGTGGCGACGGCGCCGCAGCACTCCGCGGTGCACCGGAGCGCCCCCTCGGCGAGCTCGGAGAGCCGCCGGGCGGGAAGCCCCGACTCCGGTGTCCCCGTGGCGCGTTGGCCCAGCGCCACCGGATACCTTCCGACGTGATCCGCTTCGTCGTCCTGATCGGCCCGCACGTACTGTCGCATCGGGTTCACGCCTCCTCGTCGGTCGGCTTCCCGTACCGGGCTCCCGAAAACGCGGGACGGGATACGTTCTCAGCATGGCGCAGATGGAGGAATTCGATGAAGAGCTTGCGGACTTCGTGCGCCGTGTGGCGGAGTTGAAAACAGCGCGCTCGGTGTCGACGGCGGAACTGCCCGCCGTCCTCGACGCAGCACTCTTCGAACTCGACCATGTAGCAGCGAAGTTGTGGCCGCACCCCCAGCAAGGTGGGGCCACGGGCACGGGTACGAGCCGCAACGCGGCTGCCGAGCGGCACGAACAGCAGCTGCTGCGCGCCGTCTTCCAGCGCCTTCCGCTGCCGGTTGCCCTCGTGGACCGCGAAGCGGTGGTGCGCCGCCTCAACTTCGCGGCGACGACCTTCACCGGCGTACGCGCCGGATACGCGACGGGCCGCCCGATGACCGGGTTCCTGGCGCACGCCGACCGGGCCGCGTTCCGCTCGCAGGTCGCGGCGGTGGCCCGGGGCGAGGGGGACCGCGGGCTGACCGTGCATCTGCAGCAGAACCCGCAGGCCCCCGTCCGCACGATTCTCACGGGCCTGCGCCCGGGCAACGAGCGGCGCACCACGGTCCTCGCGATCCTGCAGCCCGCGGACGCCGCCGGTCTCGGGCCCACGTCGGCCCGGCCCGCCGCGCCGGTCCCCGACCTCGCGGAGACGACCCGGCACGCCGCGCTCACCGACCTGCTCGACGCGATGGCGCGCGAACTGCTCGGCGGCCCCTTGGGCGACCCGGCCGAACTCCTGCGGCACGCCGCCCACGTGCTGCACGGCCGGTTCGCCGACTGGGTGGTGGCCGACAAGGGGGCCGCGCACCTGGAGCGAATAGAGGTGCTCGGCCCGGACGACGACGCCGTTCGGGACATCGCCGCGCAGGATCCGGCCGCCGCCCCGCTCGTCGCCGAGGCGGCGCGCGGCGGCGCCCCGGCGCTGCTCGTGCGCCCGGAGGACCTGCGGGCCCTGGGCGACGACGCGTCGGGGGCGCCGGTTCTCGTCCGTGCCGATGTCACCTCCCTGCTGTGTGTCCCGCTGATTCCCGCGCCCGGCGAACCGGTCCAGGGCGTGCTCACCCTGTTCCGGTCCGCGGGCCGCCTCGCCTTCTCGATGGCGGAGGCGAAGACGCTGGACATGATGGCCCGTCACATCGCGTTGGCGATGCGGAAGTAGGGCCGTCGGCCGATGCACCGGCCTATGCGGCGTCCGCCAGAACCTGGTCCCGCAGGCGGTCGCAGCAGCGACTGATCAGCCGGGACACGTGCATCTGCGAGATGCCGAGCTGCTCGGCGATCCGGCTCTGTGTCATGTCGCCGAAGAACCGCATGTACAGGATCTCCCGCTCGCGCTCCGGCAGCGCCGCGATCCGCGGCTTGACGGCCTCGCGGTCGACGACGATGTCGAGCGCCGGGTCCGCGACGCCGAGCGCGTCCGACAGCGAGTAACCGTCCTCGCTGCCGGGCAGCTCCGCGTCGAGGGAGAGCGCGGTGAAGCTCTCCAGCGCTTCCAGGCCGCTACGGGCCTCGTCCTCGGTCATGTTGGCGTGCTCGGCGATCTCCGCGAGGGTCGGGGCGCGCCCCGAGATGGTCGCGGAGAGTTCCTGCTGTGCGAACCGGACCCTGTTGCGCAGGTCCTGGACGCGGCGCGGCACGTGCAGCGTCCACATGTGGTCGCGGAAGTGCCGCTTTATCTCGCCGGTCACGGTGGGCACGGCGTAGCTCTCGAAGGCGTTGCCGAGTTCCGGGTCGTATCGGTCCACGGCCTTGACCAGGCCGAGAGCGGCAACCTGCCGCAGATCCTCGTACGCCTCGCCGCGGTTGCGGAAACGCCCTGCGAGCCGGTCGGCCATCGGCAGCCAGGCCTCGACGACCTCCTGGCGCAGTTCATCGCGCTCCGGACCGTCGGGCATGTCGGACATCTGGGCGAAGGCCTCGGCGGTGTCGGGGGCGTCATCGTGCGGGTGGCGTCCACCGGGCTTCACCGAGTTCTGGGGTGAGCTGGTACGCGTGCGCATCTGGTCGCAACTCCCTGAAGGGTGCCTTGGGTTCAGTGGTCACCGTGGGAGTAGCGCCCGCACAGACTGTCGGACACACCCGGGGCGATCCTGCGGATCGACCGGATACGACGCGGTCGTATCCCTCCCACGGACGTGCCTCCTGTCCGAAGCACTGTCATTCGCCTGCCCCTGGGGCATGGCCGCAAACACCGCGACCCCTCCAGCGTTCCCTCAACGGTCCGGGCCCGCATGTTCACGCGGGTCCGCCTCCCCGCGCGGGCAAACCACCAGGTGTCACCGCGAAGCGGTCGGGTACGCGTCGTGCACCGCCGAGCCATTGGAGGAGAGGAAGCCCTTATAAATGAGCGGGATTGGCTCCGGGTCGGTCGGGTACCTGGCCGGGATCCCGGTGCACCCGAAGATGCAGGAAGGCCTAATGCGATGGCCGATGTAGTGAGGGAAGTCATGACGCCCGGCGTGGTCGCGGTACGCCCCGACGCCTCGCTGGTCGAGGCCGCCCAGCTGATGCGGGCGCAGGACATCGGGGATGTACTGGTGGCGGACGAGATGCAGGTCGTGGGCGTGCTCACGGACCGGGACATCGCGCTGCGGGCCGTCGCCGACGGGGCCGATCCGCTCACGGTGAGCGCCGAGGCGGTGTGCACTCCGCATCCGGTGGCGATCGGCCCGGACGACGACGTCTCCGCTGCGGTGGCGCTGATGCGCGAGTACGCCGTGCGTCGCCTGCCGGTGGTGCAGGACGGGCAGGCCGTCGGGATGGTCAGCCTGGGCGATCTGGCGCTGACCCAGGACCCGGCGTCCGCGCTCGCCGACATCAGCGGCGCCGACCCGGACGGCTGGGCGCGCGGCACGCCGACCTGACCCCGGCCCGACCCCGACCCCGACCCCGACCCCGACCCCGACCAGAGCATCCCGAGAGCACCGAACAGCACTACGTAGCAAAGGAGTTGACCGACGATGCGGATCGCGTTCCTGGTGGCACCCGAAGGGGCCGAGCAGATTGAGCTGACCGACCCCTGGCAGGCGGTGCGGGACGCGGACGGCGAACCCGTGCTCGTATCGACCAAGCAGGGTGAGATCCAGGCCTTCGACCACCTCGACAAGGCGGACAAGTTTCCCGTCGACAAGACGGTGGCGTCCCTCGGGTCGTCGGCGGACGGCTTCGACGCGCTGGTCCTGCCGGGCGGCGTGGCCAACCCGGACCAGCTGCGCACGGACCCCGAAGCGGTCGCGTTCGTACGGGACTTCTTCGACCGGGGCCTGCCGGTCGCGGCGATCTGCCACGCGGCGTGGACGCTGGTCGAGGCCGACGTGGTGCGCGACCGCACGCTGACCTCGTACCCGAGCCTGGCCACCGACATCCGCAACGCGGGCGGCACCTGGGTCGACGAGCAGGTGAAGGTCTGCACGGCCGGGCCGAACGTGCTGGTCACCAGCCGCCGCCCGGACGACCTCAAGGCCTTCGACGCGGCGCTGCTGAAGCAGGTCAGCGGAGTCTGAGGCGCACCGGACCCACGACTACCGCACCCACGACTTTCGGGAGGCAGCCATGGACCTGGCGTTTCTCAACCCCCTGTGCAATCAACCCGGCCCCTGGGCCTCCGTGTACGTCGACACGTCACGGCACAACGAATCCACCCCCGACGAGCGGTCGTTGGAAGCGCTCGGGGTGCAGCGCGCGCTCGCCGCGGCCGGCGCGGACGAGGCGACGTGCCACGCGATGCGGGCCGCGGTCGAGGACCTGCGGCACTCGCGCGAACCGGTCGGCCGGGCCTTCTTCGCACGCGACGGCGAGGTCGTCCTCGACCCGCCGCTGAGCACCCCGCCGGGGCGGACATCGGCGCGCTGGGCGGCGCTGCCGCACACGACGCCGCTGCTCGACCTCGCGGGCGAGGACCCGCTGTGCCTCGTCGCGTACGTCGACCGGGCCGGCGCCGACTTCGAACTGCGCTCCGCGCGCGGCGAGCACACCTGGGAGCACAACGACGGTGAGATCGCCGGGGCGTTGGCGCGCTGCCAGGCCGATACCCGGGCCGATCTCGTCGTCCTGGTCGGCGAGGACCGGGAGTGCGCCGCCGTACGGGACCGGCTCCCCGCCGACCTGCACGGCTCGGTCGTCCGCGCCCGGCACGGGGCGGAGAGCCGGCTCCTCGACAGCGAGCTGGAACAGGCCAGGGCCCAGCAGGTGGCACAGCGCGCCGCGCACGACCTGGCGCTGTTCGCCGAGGCGCGCGGTCAGGGCGAAGCGGCGGCCGAGGGCGTGCCGGCGTTGGTGGACGCGGCGCGTGAGCACCGGATCGCGGAGCTGCTGATCCGTTCGGACGGGCCCGACGCGCACCGTGAGGTGTGGGTGGGCGAGAGCCCGGACCAGCTGGGCGTGCGGCGCACGGACGCGGAGGCGCTCGGTGCCGGTGAGGTGGTGTCGGCGCGGGCCGACGACGCCCTCATGCGGTGTGCTGCCGCGAGTGGGGCGGGGGCGTTGTCCGTGGCCGGAGCGGATCCCTCTGCGGGGCCGGCGGGTGGCCTGGGTGCGCTGCTGCGTTGGACCCACTAGCGGTTACGGCCGCGGGGCTCTGCCCCGGACCCCGCGCCTCAATCGCCGGCGGGGCTGGAAATGCCCACCGGCGATCGGGCTTGATCCATCAATCGCCGCAGGGGCTTGATGGATCAAGCCCCTGCGGCGATTGAGCAGCGGGGTCCGGGGCGGAGCCCCGTTACCTGGCGCGGTCCACCCGGCGTTCGTCCCAGACCGGGTCCTGCGTCTCGCGGACCTGGCCGTCCGAGCCGAAGACCAGGTAGCGGTCGAAGGCGCGGGCGAACCAGCGGTCGTGGGTGACCGCGAGGACCGTGCCGTCGAAGGACTCCAGGCCCTCCTGAAGCGCCTCCGCCGACTCCAGGTCGAGGTTGTCCGTGGGCTCGTCCAGCAGCAGCGCGGTCGCCCCCTCGAGCTCGAGCAGCAGGATCTGGAAGCGGGCCTGCTGGCCACCCGACAGCCGCTCGAACTTCTGCTCCGCCTGCGCCGTCAGCTCGTAGCGACGGAGCAGGGACATCGCCGCCCCCTTGTCCTTCGCGTGGTCGCGCCACAGGATGTCGAGGAGCGGCCGGCCCTGGAGCTCGGGGTGGGCGTGGGTCTGGGCGAAGTGCCCCGGCACCACGCGCGCACCGAGCTTCCACGCGCCGGTGTGCCCCACGGAGTCGTCGCCCGCGAGCAGCCGCAGGAAGTGCGACTTTCCCGAGCCGTTCGAACCGAGGACCGCGACCCGCTCGCCGTAGAAGACCTCCAGCGAGAAGGGCTTCATCAGGCCGGTCAGCTCAAGGTTCTCGCAGGTCACCGCCCGGATACCGGTGCGGCCGCCCTTCAGGCGCATCGTGATGTCCTGCTCGCGCGGCGGCTCCGGCGGCGGGCCCGCCTCCTCGAACTTGCGCAGCCGCGTCTGCGCCGCCGCGTAACGGGACGCCATTTCGTGGCTGACGGAAGCCGCCTGCCGCAGGTTGACCACGAGCTTCTTCAGCTGCGCGTGCTTCTCGTCCCAGCGGCGGCGCAGCTCCTCGAAGCGCGCGAAACGCTCGCGGCGCGCCTCGTGGTACGTGGCGAAGCCGCCGCCGTGCACCCACGCGTCGGCCCCGCCGGGGCTCGGCTCGACGCTGACGATCTTCTCCGCGGAGCGGGCGAGGAGCTCCCGGTCGTGGGAGACGAACAGGACCGTCTTGCGGGTCTCGCGGAGCTTCTCCTCCAGCCAGCGCTTGCCGGGGACGTCCAGATAGTTGTCCGGCTCGTCGAGGAGGAGGACCTCGTCCGTGCCGCGCAGCAGCGCCTCCAGGACGAGGCGCTTCTGTTCGCCGCCCGAGAGGGTGCTCACCTCGCGGAACTGCGCCTTGTCGTACGGCATGCCCAGCGCCGCCGTCGTGCACATGTCCCAGAGGGTCTCCGCCTCGTAGCCCTGTGCCTCGGCCCAGTCGGAGAGGGCCTGCGCGTAGCTCATCTGCGCGGCCTCGTCGTCGACGGTCATGATCAGGTGCTCGGCCTCGTCGACCGCCTTCGCCGCCTCCCGGATGCGCGGCGTGGACACCGATACGAGGAGGTCACGGACGGTCGTCTCGTCACGGACAGACCCCACGAACTGGCGCATCACGCCGAGGCCGCCGCCGACGGTGACCGAGCCTCCGTGCGGCCGCAGCTCGCCGGAGATCAGTCGCAGGAGGGTCGTCTTGCCCGCTCCGTTCGGCCCGACGAGCGCGACGACCGCGCCCTCGCCGACCCGGAACGAGACATCGCCGAGCAGCGCCCTCCCGTCGGGGAGGTAGTACTCAAGATGTGCCGCTTCCAGATGTCCCATGATCCCGCATTCTGGACGCCCGTGCGGGTGACGGGCAAACGAATTGGCCTGAGCGCACCGGATGCGGACCCCTCGCCGGGGTACCAGTCACGCATGTCGCCCCTGAAGTCACTGAATTTGAAGTCCATGAATTCGCTGAAGCCGTTCACCTCGGGTCCCCTCCTTGATTCGACGCCACCCGCGCCCCCGACGTTGCGCGCCCGGCTCGCCGCACTCGATCTGCGCGTCTTCGAGTTCGCCGCGGGAGCGAACTGGCCGGGCGCCGAGCGGATCCTGCCGCGCCTGAGCAAATCCGCGAACCACGGTGTGCTGTGGTTCGCGGTGGGCGGGGCCCTCGCGGTGTCCGGATCGCCGCGCGCCCGCCGGGCCGCCGTGCGCGGAGTGGCCTCTCTCGCGCTCGCCTCGGCCACCATCAACACCCTCGGGAAGCGCTCGGTGCGCCGGGCGCGGCCGGATCTCGACCCGGTGCCGCTGGTCCGCCGGCTGAAGCGGCAGCCGTTCACGACCTCGTTCCCGTCCGGGCACTCGGCCTCCGCCGCGGCCTTCGCGACGGGCGTGGCCCTGGAGTCCCGTGGTCTGGGCGCGCTCGTCGCCCCCGTGGCCTTCTCCGTGGCGGCCTCCCGCGTCTACACCGGCGCCCACTTCCCCGCCGACGTCCTCGCGGGCGCGGCCCTCGGCGCGGGTGCGGCGTTCGCCGTACGCGGCCTGGTGCCTACCCGCGACCAGCTGCCGGCGCCGGGCCGTCCCCTGGTGGACGACGTGCCGGCGCTGCCGGGCGGCGAGGGCCTCGTGATGGTCGTGAACACCGGGGCGGGCACCCCGGAGCGTGTGCGGGCCCTGCGGGACGCGCTGCCCCTCGCCGAATACATCGAGTGCACCGGCGGCGACCTCGAGCAGCAGCTGGAGAAGGCGGCGCCGCGCGCCCGCGCGCTCGGCATCTCGGGCGGCGACGGGTCCGTGAACACGGCCGCGCGCGTGGCGCTCCGGCACGATCTGCCGCTCGCGGTGCTGCCCGGCGGCACCCTCAACCACTTCGCGTACGACCTCGGCATCGAGGACACCGGCGATCTGGTGGGCGCCGTCGAGGGCGGTCACGCGGTCGCCGTGGACGTGGGCCGCTTCTCGTCCGGGCACGGCTCCGGGATCTTCCTCAACACCCTGAGCCTGGGCGCCTATCCGGAGCTGGTGCGGGAGCGTGAGCGCTGGTCGGGGCGGGTCGGCGGACGGCTCGCGGATGTCGTGGGGGCCATGTACGTGCTGCGCCGCGACCATCCGCTGAGCGTCGAACTGCAGGGCAGGAAGCGGCCGTTGTGGCTGCTGTTCGCCGGGAACTGCACGTACCGGCGGATGGGCCTCACCGCGGGCCGGCGCGCGAACCTGGCCGACGGCCTGCTCGACGTGCGCACGGTGGACGGCGGCCGGCTGCCCGGTGTGCGGCTGCTCGCGGCGGCCCTCTCGGGGCCGCTGTCCCGCTCGCCGTTCCACACGGCGACCCGCCTGACGCGACTGCGGGTGGACGGCGTGGCACCCGGCACCCCCCTCGCGTTCGACGGTGAAGTCACCGAGTGCGGTGGGGAGTTGTGGGTGGACAAGGAGCACGAGGGGCTGCGCGTGTACCGGCCGCACTCGGTGCTCTGACCCGATCCCGCGATCCTCCAGCAACCTTCATCGGTCCACTATTCAAGACGGGTATCTCACAATGCGGCTCGCGGGCGTACGGTGATCGAACCGTCGGGGGCAGGCGTTCCCGGCAGTCCGCCGTACGCGAAGGGACCGAGTCATGCCTCAGGAGACCGCCGTATACACCCACGGACACCACGAGTCCGTGCTCCGCTCGCACACCTGGCGCACCGCCGCCAACTCGGCGGCCTACCTGCTCGACTCGCTCAAGCCGCACATGAAGATCCTGGACATCGGCTGCGGCCCCGGCACCATCACCGCGGATCTGGCCGAACTGGTCCCCGACGGGCATGTCACCGGCGCCGATCACGCCGAGGGCATCCTGGACCAGGCGCGCGCCACTGCCGCCGAACGGGGCCTGACCAACGTCGACTTCACGACGGCCGACGTGCACGCGCTCGACTGGCCGGACGACACGTTCTGCGTCGTGCACGCGCACCAGGTGCTCCAGCACGTGGGCGACCCGGTGCAGGCGCTGCGCGAGATGCGCCGGGTGACGAAGCCGGGCGGGTACATCGCCGTGCGGGAGTCCGACTACGCGGCGTTCTCCTGGTTCCCGCGGCTGCCCGCCATGGACGACTGGCTGGACCTGTACGAGCGGGTCACCCGCGCCAACGGCGGCGAGCCGGACGCCGGGCGCTTCCTCAAGTCATGGGCCCTGAAGGCCGGTTTCGCGCAGGAGGACATCACGTGCTCCGCCGGCAACTGGTGCTACTCGACGCCCGAGGAGATCTCCTGGTGGAGCGGGCTGTGGGCGGACCGCACGCTGGCCTCCGCGTACGCCGAGCGGGCGACGGGCGGCGGCCACGCGACGCCGGAGCAGCTGACGGCCGTGTCGCAGGCGTGGCGCGAGTGGGGCACGCACGAGGACGCGTGGTTCGGCGTGCTGCACGGGGAGATCCTCTGCCGCAAGCCCCGCTGACGCCACAAGTCCCGCTGATGCCGTAAGTCCCGCAGCCGACAAGGTGGTTCAGCTGCGGGGCAGCAGCGGGCCCAGCGGTCCGAGGTCGATGTTCAGGTCCTCGGGCCGCAGCCCGTAGCGCTCCCGCAGCTGCTCCATGCGGTCCTCCAGGAGCATCAGGGTGAGACCGACCCGCTCCTCCTGGTCCTCCGTCAGATCACCGAGGTCGAAGCGGCGGACCGCCTGCCGCTCCATGAGCTGGCGCAGCAGCTCGACGAGGGTGAGGACGAGCTTCATCAGGTCGCGCTCGACCGTGTCGGGTTCCAGTTCGATGCGGCGGCGTTCACTCATCGTTCATCACCTCCGGCCAGGGCGAGGGCACTTGCTCGTTCACCGAGCTGATCAGGGCGTTGAGATCGATGCGCACCAGGTCGACATCGGCGATGCGCAGGGTGACGTCCCCTGCGAGGACGACGCCGCCCGCGAGCAGCCGGTCGAGGAGGTCCACCAGGGCGATCTCGCGCCGTTCGACGACCGTCACGTCTGCCCCTCTTCATCGTCGTCGGCCGTGAACGAGTAGCCCGCCCACGGCCCGGTCAGCTCGACCCGCAGATCCGGCTCGCGGTCCTTCGTCGCGTCGACCCGCTCCACGAACTCCTCGGCGTCCGAACGTTCCACGAGATACGCCGCGTTGAGCACGTTCAGGCCGCTGACGCGGGAGAGTTCCGGGTTCTGCGGCGGGTGCACGCGGGTGTGCGCGGCGTGCAGGGACAGCTCGTCGTGCAGCTCCTGTGCGAAGCCTTCGGCGCGCCGCCAGGTGTCGTCGCGCGCGGTGCGCTCGGCGCGGCGGCGGCGCAGATAGTCACGGCCGGAGGTGGCCGGCCCAGCGGCGGGCGCGGGGGCCTCAGGCTCCTCGACGTACACCTTCACACCCCACTCCACGCGCCCCGCGAGGCGGTCGAGGCCCGCGCGGAAGCGCCGCTCCTCCTGCTCCATCATGAGCCGTACGCCCGCGTCGTCACGAAAGACCGTGGCGAGGCGCAGCGGGAGCGGGCTGGTGACCGTGGTGAGCGCGGCGATCACGTTCTGGTGGGCGCGGGCCGTCTCGGTGAGCCAGTCCAGGTCCTCCAGGTGGGCGTGGAGCGGCGCCTCGGCGAAGTCCCGTTCGGGCACGGAGCCGACGACCGCGACGAGGCCCTGGTGCTCGAGCTGCCGGGGCGGGGCGCCCGCCACGCCGGTGAGTTCGGCCTGGAGCGGGGCATCGAGCGGGTGGCACACGGCGTACACGTAGCGCAGCTCGCGCGGCTCGTACGGCTCGTCGGTGGTCACGCCGTCCCCCTCTCGTTGCGCCTCTCAGTACGCCTCTCGCCGCGGCCCTCTCCGCGACTGTCCCCGCGACTGTCCCCGCGGCTCTCTCCACGAGTGTCTCCGCGGCTCTCTGCTCGGCTGTCTCCGCGGCTCTCTCCTCGGGTCTCCCTGCGCCTCTCGCCGCGCCTCTCGTCACGCCTCTCTTCGCGCCTCTCGCCGCGCGCGTCGTCGCGCGCCTCGATCTGCCGGCTCCCGCTCCCCTCCTCGAGCTCGGCCAGCCGCTGCTTCAACTCGGCGTTCTCCTTTGCGAGTTCCTTGCGGCGGGCACCCGAGGAGAGGGCGGGGTCGTCCTCCCACCAGTCGATGCCCATCTCCTTGGCCTTGTCGACCGAGGCGACGATGAGACGCAGTTTGATGGTGAGCAGTTCGATGTCGAGCAGGTTGATGCGGATGTCACCCGCGATCACGATGCCCTTGTCCAGGACCCGTTCCAGGATGTCGGCGAGGTTGGCCCCGCCGCCACCCCCGAACGGCTCCGGATGTCGGCTCGCCGTCGTCATCGACGGGCCCCGGCACCGGCCCGCTGACGCTGCCGGGCCGGCGGCTCGGGCTCGTCATCGGGCTCCTCATCGGATTCGTACTCCTCGACCTCGTCCTCGAGCTCGCCCTCGTCCTCCTCGGGCAAGGGTTCGGAGTCCTCGGGCCCGCGCTCGGAGTCCTCGTCCTCGTACTCCTGGGAGCCGTACTCTCCGGTCTCTTCGGAGCCCTCGGCCCCTTCGGCGTCCTCGGAGTCGGAGTGCTCGGCGTCGTACTCGTCCGAGGGCTTTCCGGCCTCCTCCTCCTGGGCGAGCGCGTCCTCGTGGGTGAGGACGACCTCGCCGTCCTGGATCTCGCCGCGCCATCCGTCGCTCGCCTCGCCGCGCAGTGTCACGAACCGCGCGAAGTGCTTGAGGTCGAGGCGGGCCCGGCGGCCCTGGGCGCGCCAGATGTTTCCTGTCTTCTCGAACAGGCCCTTCGGGTAGTACTCGATGATCAGTAGCACCCGGGTGAGCCGGTCGGCCATCGGGTGGAAGGAGATGACACCCTTCGACGTACCCTTGGCCCCCTCCGACGTCCACTGGATCCGGTCGTCCGGCACCTGCTCGGTGGTGGTGGCCTTCCAACTCCGGTTGGACCAGAAGATCTTGAGCTGCCAGTCCGACGTGGTGTCGTCGGCCCGGTTCGCGCTCTTGACGCCCTTCGCGAACGTGCTGAACTCCTGGTACTGCGTCCACTGGTCGTAGGCGGTCCGCAGATCGACGCCCACGTCGATGAACTCCATGATGACGGTGGGCTTCTTGCCCGCGCCGCCCTTGCTCTTCCCCTTGCCGCCCGCGAGCCCCTTGAAGGCGTTCTTCACGTTGTCCTTCAGGCGTCCGGCGCCGAGTTCCACGGCGCTGCGCACCGGGCCCTTGCCCTCGGCGAGCTTGCGGCCGCCGTCGAGCGCCAGCTTCGCGAAGCCGGGGCTGTTGCCCTGGGCGATGTCATTGAGCTTGACCGTCGCCCCGCCGAGCTGGCGACCCGCGCCCATCAGCAGCCGCTGGGCCTGCGCGGCGAGGTACTCCTGGAGTTCGGACTTGAGGTGATCCGCGGCGGCGCTCTGGGCGAGGCCGCCGATCGCCCCCGTGCCGGCCTTGTTGTTGTCAGCCACGGCTCCGGCCTCCCTTCGCGGCGCCGGACGCGGCGCGCCCGGTCTTGACGGTGCCACGCGCGCCGCCCGTCGCCTTCGCGGCGGCGCTCTTCTTCTTGGCGGGCGCCTTGCCGGAGGCCCGCTCCGTGGCGGCCCGCTTCTCCCCGCCGGAGCCGCTCGCCCGGGCGGGACTCCGCCGACGGCGGCCGTCACCTTCGTCGCTCCGGTTCTCGGCCTCGCCCTCGTCCGCGGCCTCGCTCCTGTCCTCGGTCTCGTCGTACGAGGCGTCGTCGCGGTCCTTGTCCTCGTCGTACGAGGCCTCTTCCGGGTACGCGTCGTCGTACGGCTCGTCCTCGGCCCGCTCGTCGTCCGCGCCGCGGGAGCCAGGAACGACCCCGGTGACCTTCCGCCCGGCGTCGCGCACGTCGTCCACGTCAGGGGCGACGCCCGAGATCTGGTCGCGCACGCCCTGCGTACGGCTGTGCAGCCGTCCCGCGAGGCCCTCGATCTGGCGCTCGACGAGCGCGCCCGAGGCCGCCTTTCCTACTCCGCGCAGATCCTCACGGAGCTGGTCGCCGATCTCCTTGAACTGCGGGTTGTTCTGCAACTGCGTGGTCACCATCTCGCCGAGCGCACGCGGGCTCAGGTTCAGCCGCTTGCCCGCGACCATCGTGCCGACGGCGATCGCCAGCTTCATCTTCTTCGTACGTCCCAAGACGTAACCGGCCCCTATCGCGAGGCCGAGCGCTGTTCGGTTCACGGTCCCTCCAGACGGTCGAGGAGCTCGTCCTCGACGCGGTCGAACGTTTCCTGGTCGATCTCACCGGCCACCAACTTCTCTTCCAGGCGGGAGAGTTCGGCCCGTACGGCCGCCGGGTCGTAGTACTGCCGCTCGGCCTCGGCGAGCACCTGCTCCATGGCCCACAGGGATCCGCGCACCGGAGCGAGCGGCAGCAGCAGTACCTCCGAGATCAGGCCCATGGGCTCACTCCGTGGCCGCGGGCTCCGAAGGGCCCGGATCGACGAAGCTGTACGGGGGCAGCGGCCCGTGGACGGTGATGTCGAGGTGGGAGTGGCTCTGTCGCACTTCCTCGACGGCGGCGAGGAAGTGCTCGGCCGCCTTCTTGTCGACGAGGAACGAGATGTTGGCCAGCCAGCCCGTGCTCTCGGGCCCCGTCGACACCGCGGCGGCCGTGGGTTCCAGCAGCTGCTGGAGCTCGACGGCGTCCTCGGACTCGCGGGTCTGCACGGCGGACACGACCAGTTCGCCCAGCCGCAGCCGGTCCTCGTAACTGCCGCCGCCCGACTTCCTGTTGGCCTCGGTCAGGGAGCGGAGCTCGGGGTTGTCGACCATCACCTGGTGCAGCACTGCTTCCTCGTCGTGCTGCGCCTTGACGTTGTACTCGGACTTGCCGTCGAGTGCCTGCAGCCGCTCCAGGTAGTGGTCGGCGCGCTCGGCGAGGACCGCCGTCACCGACTCGTCGTCGGGGGCGAGGGAGCCGAACCGCATCGGCAGCACCGGTCCCCCGGCGCCCGCCTCGGAGAGCACGCTCTGGTGGGCGAGCAGGTCGCGGCGCTTGGGCCGCAGATTCTCCGGGGACTCGCTGACGATCGCGGCGAGCGGCCCCTCCTTCACGACGCGCACTTCGCGGGCCGGTTCACCGATGCCGCCCATTCCGGCGGGCAGCGAGGGGTGTTCGGTGCTCGCGATGCCGTAGATGTATGTGCCGCTCACTCCTGCTCCTCCTTCCGACGGCTCGTCGACGGCCTGCGACCGCCGGAACCGGACCGCCTCGGCTCCGCCTGCCCCTCCTCGCGCGCCTGGTTGAAGGCGTCGGAGACGGTCTGCGCGGCACCGGAGAGCGCGCCCTTGGACTTGCCGCGCGCGCCGGATTCGGTGATCTCACCGACGAGGTCGGGCAGTCCGGGACTGCGCTTCGGCCCGGCCTCCAGGTCGAGCCTGTTGCAGGCCTCGGCGAAGCGGAGATAGGTGTCGACGCTGGCGATGACGACCCTGACGTCGATCTTCAGGATCTCGATGCCGACCAGCGAGACACGGACGAACGCGTCGATGACGATCCCGCGGTCCAGGACGAGTTCGAGTACGTCGTACAGGCCGCTGGTGCCACCACCGCCGCCTGACTGTTGTGCGGGGACAACGGTCATGAAGGCCGGCCCTCCCTGTCTGTGTAGGTCTGTGTAGTGCGCAGCGTTCGATGCGCGGTCGTTCGAGGCGGGGCGCGGGGGCCTATTGGCCGTGTGCCGACTCGGAGCGTCCCCGCTCGTAGCGGCGGATGCGCCGGTAGCCGGTCAGGACGCCGTGCGGGTCCAGGCTCACCTGGTAGCTCGCCAGCAGGCTCATGGTGTCGGGGACCCGGGCCATTTCGAGCACCTCGATCTCCAACTCCCAGCCGTCCTCGGTGCGTTCGAAGGACGACACCGTCTCGGCCGCCATCCCGGTGAGCTCCGCCAGCTGGGTGCGCGCCTCGCGCAGCACTTCCATCGGGCCTGGTGCGCCGCCCGCCTCGGTGGTCTCTTCGTCGTCGGGCTCTCGCTCCGACGACGCTTGCGTCTTCTTTGTGTATGTCATGGCAGCCTCGGTCACCGAGTCTCCACAACCCCCCGAAGCAAACCTCAACTCCCCTACCGTGACCGGAGTTTGCTCCAGGCCGGGCCGAGCGAGCGGCCCCTGCCGACGACGTGGACGCCGCGGGAGCCGGTGGCCATCGGGGCGCTGGGCAGGCCCAGTTCGTACAGCAGCGCGTGCAGTTGGCGGGCGGCCTCGCGCACCGCCTCGAAGTCGTCCCCGTTCCCGTCCTCGTACGGGTCAAGGTCGAAGACCAGCCGGTCGGGGTGGTCGATGTCGTCGACGCGGGACAGCCAGCGGTGCAGGGTGAGGGCGGCCTGGTCGACGAGGAAGATCAGGGTGGCGGTGTCGTCGCACGGGCCGCTGAACTTCCACGTCACGGTGGTCCGTCTTGGGGGGCCTCCTTCCTGATCCGCTGCACCGGCGTTACGGCTGCGGGGCTCTGCCCCGGCCCCCGCGCCTCAATCGCCGGCGGGGCTTGATATTTCAAGCCCCGCTCTGGGACGAGACTCGCGGGGTCCGGGGCAGAGCCCCGATCTTTTAAGCCCCGCCGGCGATTGAGGCGCGGGGTCTGGGGCGGAGCCCCAGGGGCGTAACCACGGGGTCATGACGTCACCGCGTGCTCGACCAGCAAGCCGACCGCCGCCACGATCCCCGCCGCATCGATACCCGCCGCCGCCAACTCCTCCCCCGGCGTCGCAGACCCCGGCATCGTACGGACCCCCAACCGCACGAACCTCGGAGCCGGCTCCCCGTCGGAGAAGGCCTCCGCGACCGCGTCCCCGATGCCACCCTGCTCCCGGTGGTCCTCCACCGTCAGCAGACACCCGGTGGCCCGCGCCGCCTCCCGCAAAGTGCGCCGGTCGACCGGCTTCACCGAGTACAGGTCGATCACGCGGACCGGAATGCCCGCCGCGGCCAGCTCGTCCGCCGCCTTCAGCGCCTCATGGACCGTGACACCCGCCGCGACGACCGTCACCCGGTCACCGTCCCCGGAGCGCAGCACCTTGCTGCCGCCCACCGGGAACTCCTCGTGCGGCGGGTAGATCACCGGCGCCGCCCCGCGCGACGTACGCAGGTAGCGGATTCCGGTCAAGTCGGCCATGTTCGCGATGAGTTGGGCAGTCTGGTTCGCGTCGCAGGGGTAGAGGACGGTGGTGTCGTGGATCGCACGGAACATCGCCAGGTCCTCGAGACCCATTTGGGACGGGCCGTCCTGCCCGATCGCGACGCCCGCGTGCGAACCGACGAGGTTGATGTCCGCCCCGCTGATGGACGCCATGCGGATGAAGTCGTGCGCGCGGGTGAGGAACGCCGCGAAGGTCCCCGCGTACGGAAGCCACCCACGGGCGCTCAACCCCACGCTCGTGGCGATGAGTTGCTGCTCGGCGATGTAGAGCTCGCCGTACCGCTCGGGGTGCTCCTTCGCGAACATCTCCGTGCGCGTGGAGTCACCGACCTCGCCGTCGAGCGCGACGACGTCGCCGCGCGCGGAACCGAGGGCGGTGAGCGCCTGTCCGTAGGCGTCGCGGGTGGCGACCTCGTCGCCGACGTCGAAGCGCGGCAGGTCGAGGCGCCCGCTGCGCACCGCGTGCAGGATGCGCGCGGCCGGCGGCTCCTGCACCGACACGCGTACGCCGCGGTCGCCGCCGAGCTCCTCGATGGCCTCCGCGGCGTCCGGCAGCGGCTTGCCGTGCGCGCCCTCGCGGTCCTCCACCGCCGCGACACCCTTGCCCTTGAGGGTGCGGGCGAGGATCGCCGTGGGCCGGCCGACGGTCGATGCGGCCTCCGCGTACGCGCGGTCGATCTCCGCCACGTCGTGCCCGTCGATGACGATGGTGTGCCAGTCGAAGGCCTTGAAGCGGCGGGCGTAGGCGTCGAGGTCGTGGCCGTGCCGGGTGGGTCCGCGCTGGCCGAGCCGGTTGACGTCGACGATCGCGGTGAGGTTGTCGAGCTGCTCGTACCCGGCGTACTCGGCGGCCTCCCACACCGAGCCCTCCGCCAACTCGCTGTCCCCGCACAGGACATACACCTGGTAGCCGACCCGGTCGAGCCGCTTGCCCGACCAGGCGATGCCGGCCGCGACGGGGAGCCCCTGGCCGAGCGATCCGGTGGCCGTCTCGACCCACGGCAGGCGCCGCGGCGTCGGATGCCCCTCGAGCCGGCTGCCCTGCTTGCGGAAGGTGAGCAGCTCGGTGTCGTTGATCGCGCCGACCGCCTTGTACGCCGAGTACAGGAGCGGCGAGGCGTGCCCCTTGGAGAGGACGAAGCGGTCGTTGCCGGGGTGGGCGGGGCGGTCGAAGTCGTAGCGGAAGTGGCGACCGAGGAGGACGGCCATCAGGTCGGCGGCGGACATCGACGAGGTGGGGTGCCCGGAGCCCGCGGCGTCGGCCGCGCGGACCGAGTCGACCCTCAACTGCTGCCCGAGTGCCTGAAGTTCGGCGTCGCTGTACGTGGTGGTCACGAGGCACCTCCTTGGTCGTGCTGTTCTGCCTTTTGCTTGTCGCGACTGCCTTCGTCGCGGCTGTGGTCGTCGCGACTGTGGTCGTCGCGGCTGTCGTCGGGTACGCGGGCCAGCTCCGGCGAGGCCGTGTCGAGCGGCACGGACCAGGAGCGGACGAGGCCCAACTGGACGGCCTGGCGCGGCAGTACGGAGTCGAGCAGCCAGTCCGCGGCGACCCGCACCCGGTTCCCGGGCATCGCGGCCAGGTGGTAGCCGCGGGTGACGGCGCCCGCGATCGGACCCGACAGCGGGATACCGAGCGGGTTCGCGGCGGCCTGCACGCCACCGAGGTCGACGGTGAAGCCGAGGTCCTTGTGCCGGTACTCGCGGCGCTCACCCTTGCCGAGGGACGCCGCGACGTTCAGACCCGCGACGCGCCCCTGCCGCCAGGCGTGCTGCGCGGTCATCGGCGTGTACTCGCCCGGCTTCTCCAGATCGGGCACCGCGGCCGCGTCGCCGCACGCGAACACCTCGGGGTGGCCGGGCACGTTCAGATACGGGTCGACGAGCAGCCGCCCCCGTTCGAGGGGCGGCCCGAGTTCGGCGACGAGCGGATCGGGGCGGACGCCGACGCACCACACGAGCGTACGGGTGTCGACGAACTCGCCGTCGTCCAGCAGGACTCCGGCCTTCGTGGCCTCCTTCACGGAGGTCCTGTTCCGTATCTCGACGCCGCGCCGGCGCAGCACGCTGTCGGCGGTCCGGGAGAGGTGCTGGTCGAGTTCCGGCAGGACGCGCGGCGCGATGTCGAGCAGCATCCAGCGCGGGCGGATCCCGTGGGGCAGCGGCTGTTTCTTCACCAGCGCGTCGGTCAACAGCTGCCCCTGCGCGGCGACTTCGGTGCCGGTGTAGCCGGCGCCGACCACGACGAAGGTGCAGCGGGCCCGACACTCCTCCGGGCTGTCCGCGGCCGCGGCGAGCTCGATCTGGCGGGTCACGTGGTCCCGCAGGTACAGCGCCTCCGGCATGCCGCGGAAGCCGTGCGCGTGCTCGGCGACGCCCGGCACCGGCAACAGCTTGTTCACGCTGCCGACGGCCAGCACGAGGCGGTCGTACTCCAGGGTGCCGCGCCCGCCCTCCGGGTCCGTGTACGAGACGACGTGCCCGTCGAGGTCCACGCCGTCGGCCTCACCGAGCACACGCCGCACGTGCGGCAGCGTCCCGGACAGCGACACGGTCACCCGTCGCGGCTCGAGCGCGCCCGCGGCCACCTGCGGCAACAGAGGGAGGTAGAGAAAGTAGTCGGTGGGGTTGAGCAGGGTGACGTCGGCCCTGTCGCGGGCCACCCGCGTCAGCATGCGGGCGGCCCGGTATCCGGCGAACCCGGCACCGACAACGACGACTCGGGATCGGCTCACGGTGCTCATGCTCCCGGCGTCGGCGGTGCGGTCGGCATCGGCGGCGCGTCGGGCGCCGGGGGCCGTCCGGGCCGCGCCGCGCCCCGCAGCACGTACGCCGCGATGCCAAGCACCACGGCGACCACCAGGGCCGCACCCCAGTCCGGCATGCCGAGGGCAAGGACGAGCCCGATCGCGAGCGCCACGGCCGCCCCCGCGTACAGCGCGGCGGCGCCGGCTCCCGCGTACAGGATGGCCCTGCGGCGCTGCGCCCGCATGCTCGCGGTGAACTCCTCGCGCAGCGACTCGCGCACGGCGTGCGTGACCCGTCCGGCCAGCTCGTCGGCCAACTGCTCGTTGATGTGTTCGCCCATGCGTTCCATGCGCGCCGGGTACCCGTGCCCCGCGCCGCGTAACGACGGCCGTCGCGCCCGCTTCCGTGAAACGATCACGCGCCCCGGGCCCGTCCGACTAGGCTTCTCCCCATGGAAATCCTGGGAACCACGCTGCGCATCTGCGTCGAGGACCTGGAGTCCTCGGTCACGTTCTACGAGAACCTCACTGGCAGCGAAGCGCTGCGGTTCGAGCGCGGCGGGGTCTCGGTGGCCGCGGTCGGCTGCTTCCTGCTCATGAGCGGCCCCAAGGCGGAGATCGACGTGCTGCGCAAGGTCGCGGCGACGATCGCGGTCGCCGATGTCGAACAGGCCGGCACGCTGCTCGCCGCCTCCGGCGCCAAGGTCATCGCGGGCCCGGTGCCGAGCCCGGCGGGCCGCAATCTGATCGCGATGCACCCCGACGGCTCGGTCTTCGAGTACGTGGACCGTCAGGTACAGCCCGAAGGATCCGCCGCACAGGCCTGACCGGCGGCGCGGCACGTATCCTCGCCCGGGGCACGACGGGCGAAGGACGGTGCACGTGGCGGGCAGCACGGCGGGGTCGGACGAGGGGCGTACGTCCCTGAGCGCACAGGCGCGGGAGGCGGTGCGGCAGCGCATCGTGGACCGCCGCTACCCGATGGGCGCGCGGCTCGTGGAGCGGGAGGTCGCCGAGGAGCTGCGGATGTCGCGGGTCCCGGTGCGGGAGGCGCTGCGCGCGCTCGTCGCCGAGGGCCTGCTGGAACTGCTGCCGCGCAGTGGCGTGCGGGTGCGCCGCCTGGAGCGGACCGATGTGCGTCATCTGTACGAGGTGTGGGAGCCGCTCGCCGTGCAGGCCTCGCGGCTCGCGGCGCGGGCGCTCACGGCGCAGGACCCGCCTTCCCTGGAGCCGCTGCGCGCCTGCCTCGACCGGGCCGAGCGGGCGGCCGCGGCCGACGAAGGCCCCCGCGAGGTGGCCGCGCACACCGAGTTCCACGAGGAGATCGTGGCGCTCGGCGGAAACCCGCTGCTCGCCCGCACGATGGAGCAGTTGAGCTGGCAGCTGCAGCTGCTGTTCGGGCTGCGCGAGGAGCCCGCGCACATGCGGGCGCAGCACGCGGACATCTTCCGGCACATCGCGGCGGGCGACGAGGAGTTGGCGGCGGCGAGCTCGCTGCTGCATGTCAGGGACAGTCGGGCGGTCGCACTGCGGTCGCTGTTCGGCGACACCACTTTGTATACCGGGGACCAGTGAACCCTCGGGCACTTGCGGGGCGCTCGCTGCACAAACAGGACCTTTAGCCGCATAGGCGGGGGCAGCCTTGTCGCGCGCTCGGGCTTGGTATACAAAAAGGCGGGCCAGCTCATCTCGTAGATCCCCGCCAGGAGCCCCCATGTGCGTCGAGCCCGCCGAGCCGCCGTCCAGCCGACTGACCCGCCGCGGCGTCCTCGCCGCGTCCGCCGTGCTCGCGGGCACCGCGACCGCCCTCGGCTCCGGCGCGGCCACGGCATCCGCCGCACCCCGCCGCCCGGCCGCCGCACCCCGCGCCGGTGACCTGGTCGTCGACGGCGGCACCCTGCTCGACCCGGCCACCGGCGAGGTGACCGAGGACGCGGTCGTCGTGATCCGCGACGGCGTGGTGCGCGCGGCCGGCGCCCGTGGCCGCGTCGACGTGCCCAAGGACGTGCCGCGCCTCGCCGCGCACGGCCGCTGGGTGCTGCCCGGACTCGTCGACGCGCACATCCACCTCAACACCGCGACCGAGGCCCTCGACGCGGTCCGCAAGGGCGCCACCAGCGCGCGCAGCGGCTCCACGAACTTCTACCAGGACATCGCCGTACGGGAGTTGGCCCGCCAGGCCCCCGAACTGGCGCCCCGCCTGAAGGCCGCCGGCATCTTCGTCACGCCCGACCTCGGCGACACGGTCCTCGGCGACCCGGACCTCACCCCGCTGGCCCGCCTCAAGGACGGCGTGCGGTCCGCCGAGGCGCTGCGCCGCGTCGTCGAGGTGAACCTCAAGCGCGGCGCCGACGTCATCAAGACGCGGGTCAACGAGCGTGCGGGCCTTGCCGAGCAGGACCCGCTGGAGCAGGTCTACTCGCGCGAGCAGCTGTCCGAGATCGTCGCGGCCGCCAAGCGCGGCGGCAAGGGCGTGCTCTGCCACAGCTACAGCGAAAAGGGCTGCCACGACGCGGTGGTCGCGGGCATCCACTCCCTGGAGCACGGCGCGTTCGTCAGTGAGCGCACGCTGGCCGAGATGCGCCGCCGCGGCACGTTCTTCACCCCGACCCTCAGCGCCATCGCGGGCATGATCGGCTCCGACGACCCGGTCCTGGACGAGCGCGGCCGCACCTATCTGCCGCTGCTCAAGAAGGCGGCGCTGGCCGCGCACGAGATGGGTGTGCCGCTGGCCGCCGGCACGGACTCCTCCGGCGGCACCGTGGACCCGATCGGCGGCGAGGTCGAGCTGATGCACTCGGCGGGGCTGAGCGCGCTCGACGCGATCCGTACGGCCACCACGGGCGCGGCGAAGCTGCTCGGCCTCGAAGGCACCGTGGGCCGCCTCGCGCGCGGCAGCGCGGGTGACGTGCTGCTGGTCGACGGCGACCCGCTGGCCGATGTGTCGGTGCTCAAGAAGCCGGTGGGTGTGGTGCGTTCGGGCATCGCGGTCTGAGCGGAGGACGCGGTCACCTGCTCGGTCACCTACCTGGCCACCTTCCCCATCACCGATCCAGTCACTTTCACTCGCACAGTCACCTTCCCCTCGCATTCCCCCTCGAACGAAGGAGAACGGCATGACTCCTCCCCTGTCCCGGCGCGGCGTCCTCGCGGGTGCGGCATCGATCGGCGGAGCGGCCCTTGGAGCGACGGCAACACAGGCGCAGGCACAGTCTCAGAAGCAGGCGCAGGCGCAGGCCGCGGAGGCCCGTCGTCCCGGCAGGGCCGTGGTCTTCCGTGACGTCCGGCCCTTCGGTGCCCGGGAGTCAGTGGATCTGACCGTGGTAGACGGGAAGTTCACGGACGGGCCCGCCCCAGCCCACGCGAAGATCGTCGACGGTGGCGGCCGGATCGCCCTGCCCTCCCTGGTGGACGCGCACATCCATCCCGACAAGACGACCTGGGGCAGCGACTGGATCTCGCGCAAGCCGGCGGACGGCATCGCCGACTACTGCGAGCAGGACGTCGAGGTGTTCCGTACGCAGAAGCGCCCGGTCGGCGAGCGGGCGTACGGCCTGATGGCACACGCGGTGACCCGCGGTACCCGCGCGATGCGGGCGCACGCGGACGTGGCGCCCGCGTACGGCCTGGCCGGGGTCGAGGGCATCGCGCAGGCGCGGGACCGGCTCGCGGACGCGCTCGACGTGCAGATCGTGGCGTTCCCGCAGCACGGGGTGGTGCGCACGCCGGGCACCGCGGAGCTGTTGAGGACGGCGGCGCGGAACGGGCTCGTCGACATGATCGGCGGCATCGACCCGATCAGCTTCGACAACGCCATGGACGAACAGCTCGACCTGGTCTTCGACCTCGCGGACCGCTACGGCGTCGGCGTCGACATCCACCTCCACGACCGCGACGAGAAGGGCACGAAGGTGCTGCGCGGCATCATCGAGCGCACGAGGTCGCTGTCGCTGCGGGGCAAGGTGACGGTGAGCCACGTCTTCTGCCTGCCGCTCTTGAAGGATGCCGAACTGGCGGCAATGGCAGAGGACTTGTCGGACCTGGACATCGCCCTCACCACGGTCGCGCCGAGTGCGGAGCTGGTGCTGCCCATCGCCAAGCTGAAGGAGCACGGGGTGCGGGTCGGGCTCGGGTCGGACGGGGTGCGGGACTCCTGGAGCCCGTTCGGCAACGCGGACATGTTGCACCGGGCGCACCTCCTCGGCTGGGTCACCGATGTACGCCTCGACGATGAGCTTGCCGCGTGCTTTACGGCGGGGGCGCATGGCGGTGCGGATGTCATGGGGCTGCCCCGGGTGGAGTTCAAGCCGGGGGATCCGGCGGACTTTGCGCTGTTGCGGGGCGAGTGCGTGCCTCAGGTCGTGGTGGACATGCCGCAGCGGGACGTGGTCGTGCACGGGGGCCACGTGGTGGCACGCAACGGGGAACTGGTCTAGCCACCCCGTGGCGTGGCGGCCCCTCGCCCCCACGCCACGGGTCTCCGCCCCGGCCCCCGGTGCCGCGCGGCGATTACGACGGCGTCGAATCCGGCCGCATCCGGAACTCGTAGCGCCGCGACAACGGCTCCCCCGCCGGAGCCACCGCCGCCCATACCTCGCCGAGCGTCTCCGCCCCCTCACGGAGGTCCGCCACCTCGAAGCCTTCGTCGAAGATCGCACGGGCCGCGCCCAAGTCACCCTCCGCACACAGGAGTTGCGCCTCGATCAAGCGGAAGCGCCCCCGCTCCCGCGTAGCCGGATGCAGCCGGTCCCACACACCCCGGGCCACCCTCACCCGCCCCACCGCAAGCAACGCCCCGATCGCCTCCCGCCCGAGGGCCCCGCACGCCGCAAGCCACCGCTCCCCCTCGTCGCGCCGCTCCGCGCACAGGTCGTCGAAGGCCTCGGCGTAGCGGTCCGCGGCGCGCTCCACGTTGCCGTCCGCCGCGTCGGCCACGGCGAGGCAGCGCAGGAACGGCCATTGCGAGGGCGCCAGTTCGAGCCCGCGCTCCCAACTGCGTACGGCCTGCGCCCGATCGCCCGCATGCCACTGCGCGATGCCCAGGTGGTACTCGGACTGCGGCCGGGCCGGCGCCGTCTCCAGCATGTCCCGCCAGGGCGGAGCAACCAGGGTGGGCCCGGGCGGCCCCACCCGGCGCTGCTCCGGCAGGTCACCGGACTCGAGCAGCTCGCGCCACGGCGCCTGCGCCTCACCGAGCGTCGACTCGTCGAACGGCGTCCCCGTCAACTTCAGCCCCGCACGCAGCACTTCGAGCGCACCCCACCCGGAGCCGACGGCGAGCCGCTCCCCCGGCTCCGTGTCCGCGCAGGCCCGCCACGCCTCGTACGCGGCGTCGACGTCGGCACGCGGAAGCGCGTCCTCGAGGCGCCGCTCCACCTCGTCGACCGCACGAGCCCAACTCCCGGTCGAGTGCACGGTTTCGGCGTCCGCCGACAGCGGCCCGTACGCCTCCAGCCAGCTGAACTCCCCGTCCGGTTCCAGGCGTACGTGCTCCAACTGCGTACGCGCGAGACCGGCCTGGATCTCCGAGTAGCCACCCGTGCCGGGCTCGGTCAGCCACTCCTGCCAGCGCCGCCCGCCCGTCCCCGCGCCCCACACGAACAGCTTCCGGCCCCGCAGCAGATCGGTCGACGTCTGCACCAGGCCCCGCCCGGCGTCGTCGAGCGCGGCGATCCAGCGGCGCCGCCCGTCCTCGACCTCGTAGAAGTAGTCGGCGGGGAACTCGCTGTTGAGCGGGTACGTGCGGTCCACTCCCCCGTGCTCCGGCACGGGCACCCGGCTCAGCGTCTGCTCGTACGCGAAGTACCAGGCCTCGTCGGCCGGCGCGAGCACCCGGTGCTCCTCGGGCACCGCGATGTTGGACCACCAGTAGGTGGGCGCGGGCTTCTCGTGCGGATTGCGGACGCGTACCCCTACGTACAGGAAGTCGGAGCCGTCCGGGAGCCACAGGTCGACCTGGAAGGGGAGGTCGCGCAGCCGTTCCCACTCCCACAGGCGCAGCATGTCGCCACCGTCGGGGGCCGGCACGCGCGCGGCGTGCAATGGCGCGCAGGACAGGGCGGTGTGGCCGGTCGCGCCGATGTTCCACTCGATGCCGCCGGAGAACCAGGCGCCGTTGAGCGCGAAGTCGGCGGGCTGGAACACCGGGTTGCGGTAGAGGAGTTCGCGTTCGGTCGGCTTGTGGAACAGGGATGCGATGCGACCGCCGAGGCCCGGCAGCACCGTCACCCGCAGCCGGTCGTTCTCGATCACGATCGTGTCGAGGTCGACCGGCTCCCGGTCGCGCCCGTACCCGTCGCGGATCCGCTCGGGCAGCACGCTGCGCAGCGGCCGGTAGCCGACCTGCCGTGCCATGTCGAGCGGCATGTCGTCCTTGGCGCGCTCGTCGACCTCGTGCATCTCGTCGAGTGGCCGCAGCGGCGGCAACGGATTGTCCGGGCCCAGGGGCACGCCCGGCAGGGTCAGTACCGCACGGCGGATCTCGGTCACGTGTGCCTCCTGTCGCCAGGGGACGCCGCCCGCCCCGATCACCATCGAACAGGGTCCTGCGGGAGCTGACCAGGGTGTCCTCCGGTCAGGATTACGCAAAGCCGGGAAGGCGGCCGCGTCGGGCACCGCAATATTCCGTGGGCGTCCCGTCCGCATCGACGTACGCTGGCTCTTTCCTGCCTTCGCCGCGACGGGCCGGCAGGCCGACAGACCGGCAGGCAGTACGTACGCCCGAGGAGAACGCACCACCATGGCCGAGAGCCACACCTACCGCGTCATCGTCCGCGCCACCTTCGAGGCCCTCACCGACGCGGCGCGGGAGCGACTGCTCTCCGAGGTCGCCGAGCACGAGGGCATCGCCGGCATGAAGTTCGGCCCCGAGGGCTCGCTCGCGTACGACCGCACGCTCAAGCACTTCTCCATGCGCTACGTCGTCGAGTCCGACCCGGACGACGGCGAGGAGATGGCGGCGGCGCTCGCCGAGGAGAAGGCGGAGGCCTACCTGAAGGAGCGCGGATACGGGCACGGGGCGCTGCGCTCGACGGTGACCGACATGGACACCATGAAGGTCAACCGGAAGTCGCGCCGCTGACACCCGTCTCTAGGGCTGTCGCGTCATCTCGGCCGTGAGCGCCCAGCGTTCATGGTCGCGCCAGGCGCCGTCGATGAAGAGGAAGTCCGGCGAGAGCCCCTCCAGGCGGAAACCGGCCCGGCGGGCCAGCGCGATCGACGCCGTGTTGCCGGGCTGCACATTGATCTCCAGACGGTGCAGCCCGAGCGGGCCGAACGCCTGCCGGACGACGAGGTCGAGGCCCTCGGACATCAGCCCGCGCCCGGCCGCGTGCGCGAAGGCGCCGTAACCGAGGGCGCCGCAGCGGAAGGCGCCGTGCACCACGTTGTTGATGTTGATGAACCCGGCGAGGGCGCCGTTCTCGTCGCCGTCCCGCTCGTACACCAGGAACCCGTGCCGGGTCGGATCCTCGATGAGCCGCCCCGCGTACTCCGTGTAGGCCGTGTCTCCGGTCGGCGGGAACAGCCAGGGCCGGTGCAGTTCGACGCTCTCGCGCGCGCGGGACGTGAACTCGGCGACGTCGGCCGCGTCGAGGGAGTAGGGGCGGATACCCACGCGGTCACCCGTGGCGAGAAAGCCCGGAGCGGGGAGGTCGGGAGTGGGAAGGTCGGCCATCGGGCCAGCTTAAGAAGCGGTTGACCGGCCCCGACGCCGGGGTCCGCGATCACACCACCCTGCTCACTTCCGTCTGCCTCACTTGCGTCTGCGCGACACGAAGTAGCCACCGCAGATCGCACCGATGACCGCCGTGATCAGCAGCGCCAGGTACAGCGGCACGGTGACCTCGGGGATCAGCAGCCGGATCTTCACGTGCCGGGTGTTCTCGAAGATGAAGACCAGGCCGAGCACGGCCAGGACGATCACGCCGATCCTGGCCGGGGTGAACGCGCTGGAGCCGCCGCCACTCGAGGAGTTCGAAGCGCCCTTGGGGCTCATCGGTGGACCCTTCCGTCGTTCCCCCGGAGGCCGGTCGCCGCCTCCCCTGCCAAGGATGTCCGGGGAAGCGGCGCGAACGCACAGGTCAGGGGCCCGTACGGGTGACGGCCCCCGAGGTTACTGGGGCACCACGGGCAGCTGCACCGTCCCCGTGTCGTCCGGAGAGCTGGTGACGGTGACCGGCTTGACCCCCTTGTTGCCGCCGTACGCGTCGTCGCTCGCGGCGATCACGAACCGGATCCGGTGCCCCTTCTCGTAGCGGTGCACGATGCCGGGCAGGGAGACCGTGAAGGGGCGCGTGACGTCGGGCACGCGAACCGGGGCGACGAGCCGGTGCACCAGCGTCTTCGAGCCGTCGGGCGCCACGTCGTACAGCTTCGCGAAGAGCACCAGCTTGTCGGCCGCGTCGCCGGAGTTCTGGGTGCTCTCCGCCTTGGGCGAGATCACCTTGAGCGTCGCCTTCGGGGCGCCGACGACGTCGGTGGCGGCGGTCAGCGGCTCGGTGGTCCAGTCGAGGTGGGTGCCCTTTGTGTCGTACGGGGCGGGGTCGGGCAGACCGATGAGGCCGGCGAGCGAGGATTCGGAGTGGCTGGTCGGGACGAGCCAGTTGCGGTACTCGCGGCTGCCGCGGGCCACCTTCTTCCGGTTGTCGACGAGCTTTCCGTCGCCGGAGAGGTACAGCGTGCGGTTCAGCGCGGGGACGCTCGGCGCGGTCGCGTACGTCCCGTTCGGGTCGGTGATCCAGTCGCGGTAGTAGGCGAACGCGGGCCCGGTGTCGGTGCCGTCCTTCTTCTGCAGATACCGGTCGAACCAGGAGAGCACCCGCCGCCCGACGTAGCTGGTCTCCAGGTTCCCCTTGGAGAGGTTGAGTTCACCGGCGGCCGGGTCGGTGAGACCGCCGCTGTGGCCCCAGGACTGCCAGATCATCTTGGCGGGGGTGCCCTGGGCGGCGAGTGTGTCGTACGTCGAGCGGGCCTCGTTCAGGTTGAACAGCGAGTCCGCCTGCCCCTGCACGAGCAGTGTCGGCGCCTTCACCTGCTTCAGATACGACACCGGGGACACGCTGCGGGCGTAGGAGAGGAGCCGCTGGGTCTCGGCGGCCGGGTAGCGGCCGGAGTTGAGCGTGCGGATCGTGGCGCAGGCGTCGTCGACGAAGTGCAGACAGCTGAGCTTGTTGATCCGGGAGGGGTCGAGGGACGGGGAGAGCAGCGGCTGGCCCTCGCCGATGAGGTAGAACCCGTTCGTCCACTGCCATTTGAAGGCGCCGGGCACGTCGGCGGCCTCGGGGCCCTGCGCGTTCTGCGGGTCGAGGGAGTACGCGAGGTCGTTCCAGGTGATCAGCGGGACGAGCGCGTCGACGCGGTGGTCGACGGCGGCGGTGGCCATCTGGACGGCGCCGCCGTACGAGCCGCCGATCATGCCGACGCGCGGGTCGCCCTTCTTGTCGGCGGTCACGTAGTCGATCTTCGTGCCGCCGTCGGCGGCGCGGGTGCCTGCGAGGAGGTCGATGAGGGCGGAGGCGGCCTTGCCGTCGATGCGGGGGTCGTCGAGCGAGACCAGGCAGCCGGACTTGCCGAAGCCGAGGCCGGAGTAGGCGAGCGAGACGTAGCCGCGCTGGGCGAAGGCCTTGGCGCTCGCGTCGGTGGAGCCGTCCGACTTGCTGCCGCCGAAGCCGTTCGTGGTGAGCACGGCGGGGGCGGGGTGCGCGGCGTCGACGCCGGCGGGGCGGTAGAGGTCGGCGTCGACCGTGCAGCTGCGGCCGCCGGCGTCGACGGTGAGCTTCAGGGGTGTGACCGTGACTTCGGGGGCGGGGGCCGCGGGGGCGGCGGTGGCGGGTGTGGCCAGGGTGGCCGCGGCGATGACGGACAGGGCGGCGGCGAGCGTGATGCGGGATCTGAGCACGGCGACCTCCACGGTGCGGGTGCCTTACCGGCGGGTAGCGGTGAGCGCGGGGCCATCGTGTGGCACGTGTCATCAAGGAGCAATGACCGTGCCGGGTGAATCTGCGTGTTTGGGCGGAGATTCCGTGAAGTGGGTGATCGCCGTGGGGTGGAATGGGTTGCACCCCACGGGGCTCCGCCCCGGACCCCGCTGCTCAAACGCCGCAGGGGCTTAATTTTGCCCGCTCGCCACCTGGGGCACATCGGGTGGCCGCCACCGCCTTGGGCAATCTGCCGCCTTGGGCGGCAGGGTGGGCAAGGCGGCCCCCGGTGCCGCGTAACAGGTCCGGGGGCCCGGGCCACGGGTCAGGTCAGTGCGGGCACGTCCAGCGTCAATGTCCCGGCTTCGGCGTCCAGTTGACCCGCCACACCCAAGGGCAACGTCAACGACCCCTCGCAGTGGCCGAATCCGAAGTCCTCCGCCACCGGCACCCCGAGCCCGCCCAACCGGTCCGCGAACAGCGCGCGCAGCGGGTCGCAGTCCGACCAGGAGCCGAGGAGGATCCCGGTCACGCCGTCCAGCAGGCCCCCACGTAGGAGTTGGGTCAGGTAGCGGTCGATCCGGTACGCCTCCTCGCCCACGTCCTCCAGGCACAACAGCCCACCCCGCGCCGAGACCCTCGCCCCCGCCGCACCGAGATCCGCCGCGAGCAACGACAGACAGCCGCCCAGGGTGACACCCCGCGCCGTACCGGGCACAAGGACGCCGCGGCCCTCACCGGCGGAGATCACCCGCACCGTCTCCGGCTCGAACAGCGTCGCCCGCAGATGCTCCTGGGCCCGCGGGTTCTTGAGGAAGTCGGCCGTGGCGACCATCGGCCCGTGCAACGTGCTCACACCCAGCCGCACCGCGAACGCCTCGTGCAGCGCAGTGATGTCGCTGTAGCCGACGAACACCTTGGGCGGCGCCGCCCGCATCGCGTCCCAGTCGAGGAGGTCGACCATCCGCTGCGCACCGTAGCCGCCGCGGGCGCAGAGGACGGCGTCCACGTCCGGGTCGCACCAGGCCCGCTGGAGGTCGGCCGCTCGGTCGGCGTCCGTGCCGGCGAGGTAGTCGAACTCCTCGTGGGCGTCCAGGACATGAGGCGCCACGATCGGCTCCAGGTCCCAGCCGCGCAGGATGTCGAGGCCGGTCTGGAGCGCCTCCTCGGGGACCGGTCCGCTGGGCGCGACGACGGCGACCCGCGCGCCCGGAGCCAGCCGCTCCGGGCGGCGCAGTGGCCTCACTTGGTCAGCTCAAGGGTGGGGACGCCGGTCGCGTGGAGCCCGAACGCCTGGGCGTACAGGGAGAATTCCGCCTCCAGGGCGCGGACCATCGTGTCCGCCCGGCGGAACCCGTGGCCCTCGCCCTCGAAGGCGATGTACGCGTGCGGCACCCGCCGCCCCTCGCTCTCCACCCGCTCCAGGAACCGCTCGCACTGGACGGGCGGGCAGATCACGTCGTCGAGGCCCTGGAGGAGCAGGAACGGGGCCGAGAGGCGGTCGGCGTGCTCGGCCGGCGAGCGCTCCGCGTAGCGCGCGGGCACCTCGGCGAGCGGGCCGACGAGCGACTCCAGGTACTGGGACTCGAAGTCGTGGGTCTCCCCCTCGGCCCAGCCGGTGAGGTCGAGGATGGGGTAGATGATCGTGCCGCAGGCGTAGACGTCCGTGCTGGTCAGGGATGCCGCGCTGGTCCAGCCCCCGGCGCTGCCGCCACGGATGGCGAGCCGCTCGCGGTCGGCGGTGCCCTCCTCGGCGAGGGCGAGCGCGACGGCCGCGCAGTCCTCGACGTCGACCACGCCCCACTGCTCGCGCAGCCGGTTCCGGTACTCCCGCCCGTATCCGGTCGAGCCGCCGTAGTTGACCTCCGCGACGCCGATGCCGCGCGAGGTGAAGTAGGCGATCTCCAGGTCGAGTACGAGGGGTGCGTGGCTGGTGGGGCCGCCGTGCGCCCACACGACGTACGGCGGGAGCTCGTCGTCGGGGGCCACGTGGGTGGGGCTGTGCGGCGGGTAGATGTGGGCGTGGACGTCCCGCCCGTCGGGGCCGCCGAAGGTGCGGATCTGGGGTTCCGGGTAGTACGCGGGGTCGACCGGGTCGTCGTGCGCCGCGCCGATCACGCGCGTGTGCCCGGTGCCGGTGTCGAGCTCGACGACCTCGGGCGCGGTGCGCGGGCTCGCGGCGACGCCGACGACGCGGCTGCCGTGCACCGCGAGCGTGGCCGACCACGCCGTCCAGGGCCCGGCCGTGTCGACGACCTCGCCGGTCTCCGGGTCGAGGATGCCGAGCGCGGTGGCGCCGACGCCGTGCACGACGGCGATGAGCCCGGCCTCAAGCGGCTTGAACCAGCTCAGGCCGAGCTTCCACATCGGCCCGCCGAACTCCTCGTCGCGGGCGCACAAGGGCCGTTCCCTGGTGAGCAGGCCCGGCAGGGCTCCGGGCTCCTGCGGCCCACCCGGCGCGGGCGCCGACTGCACGTCGAGCCGGTACAGGTTCCACCAGCCGCTGCGGTCGCCCGAGTACAGGAGCCCACCGTCGAGCGCCCACTCGACCTGGCAGACGGACTCGTCGACGCCGCCCGCCACGGTCCGCGCCGGGCCGAAGGAGCCGTCGTCGGTGACCTCCGCGAGCAGCAGTTCCGTGCCGTCCCACGGCATCCGCGGGTGGTCCCATGCGATCCACGCGGCGCGCCGCCCGTCGGGCGAGAGCCGGGCGGTCGTGACGAACCGGTGGGCGTCGCCGGTGAGTTCACGCACGGCGGCCCGGTCCTCGGCCGCCGAACCGTCGAGCGGGACGGCCGCGACCAGGCGTCGCAGGTCGCCGGGGCCCTCACCGGTGAACTCCTCCAGAACGCACCACACTTCGCCGCGCTCGACGTGCAGCTGCGGGTCGACCCAGCGCAGTCCGCCGCCGAGATCCGAGACGGGGGTGAGCGGGCGCGGCTCGGCGCCGGGGGCGTCGGGTTCGTACGCGTACAGGCGCTGGTCGGTGAAGTTCACGAAGACCACGAGGGGGCCGCCCGCGGGGCGCTCGGCCCCGGTCCAGGGGCGGCCGCCGTACTCGATGACGCGGCTGCGCACGTTCCACGGCGCGGGGAGCACCGACCGCTCCGTGCCGTCGGCGAGACGGCGCACCAGGGCGCGGCGGCCGGCCTCGGTGGGCCGGGGTTCGGTCCACCAGGCCTCGGCGCCCACGAAGCCGACGTACTCGGGCTGCCCGTCGTGCGCCGCCGCCAGCGCGGCGTCGATCGGCGACGGCCAGGATCCGTACTCTCGGGTGTGCAGCATGTCGTCCCCGCCCCGCATTTGTCCGGTGGCCCCCATGTTCTTCGCGTCCGCCATCTTTTCCTAGTCCGTGTCCCTGCGGGTGTTTCTACTGATACGTGTGCGGGCGCTTCAGGCCGTGCGCAGGAATCTGTCGAGCACGCGTACCCCGAAGTGCAGCGCCTCCACCGGAACCCGCTCGTCCACGCCGTGGAACAGCGCCTGGTAGTCGAAGCCCTCGGGCAGCTTGAGCGGGGCGAAGCCGTAGCCGGTGATGCCGAGCCGGGAGAACTGCTTGGCGTCCGTGCCGCCCGACATGCAGTACGGGACGACGTGGCCCTCGGGCGCGAACTCCTCGACGGCCGCGCGCATCCGCGCGTACGTGGGCGAGCCGACCGGCGCCTGCAGCGCGACCTCGCGGTGGTGGTACTCCCAGTCGACGTCGGGCCCGGTGAGCCGGTCGAGGGTGGCCTTGAACTCGTCCTCGCCGCCCGCCAGATAGCGCCCGTCGACGTACGCCGCGGCCTCCCCCGGAATCACGTTGATCTTGTAACCGGCGGACAGCATCGTCGGGTTGGCGCTGTTGCGGACGGTCGGCTCCACCAGGTCGGCGGCCGGGCCCAGCGCCGCGAGCAGCGCGTCCACGTCGAAGTCCGGCGCGTCCACGTCGGCCCGGATGCCGTACAGCGCGGCCATCTCGGTCAGCGCGGCGCGCACCGTCGGCGTGAGCCGCACCGGCCACTCGTGCTCGTCGATACGGGCGACCGCGGCGGCGAGCCGGCCCACCGCGTTCGCCTTGTTGACCTTGGAGCCGTGGCCCGCCTTGCCGCGCGCGGTGAGCTTCAGCCAGCCGGTGCCGCGCTCCCCCGCCGCGATCGGGTACAGCTGCTTGCCGCTGCCGTCGTGGAAGGTGAAGGCGCCGGACTCGCTGATCCCTTCCGTACAGCCCTCGAAGAGACCGGGGTGCTGGTCGGCGAGGAAGCCGGAACCGTCCTCGGCGCTGGCCTCCTCGTCGGCGGTGAAGGCGATGACGATGTCGCGCCGGGGCCGGAATCCGACGCGAGCCCACTGGCGTACGGTCGCCAGGATCATCGCGTCCATGTTCTTCATGTCGACCGCGCCGCGGCCCCACACGACGCCGTCGCGCACCTCGCCGGAGAACGGATCCACGCTCCAGTCGGCCGCCTCGGCGGGCACGACGTCCAGGTGGCCGTGGACGAGCAGGGCGTCGGCGGTGGGGTCGGTGCCCTCGATGCGGGCGACGACATTGCCGCGGCCCGCGGTGCGCTCCAGGATCGTCGGCTTCAGGTTCGCCTCGGACAGCTTCTCTGCCGCGTACTCGGCGGCGGGCCGCTCCTGGCAGTCGCCCCCGCCGCGGTTCGTGGTGTCGATGCGGATCAACTCGGAGGTGAACGCGACGACCTCGTCCAGCGCCTGCCGGTCCACGCCCCCCAGGGTTGGCACGGTCTGCTCAGCCATACTGTTCCTCCACCGCGGCCGAGGCGATCGTGGTGACCGCCTTGAAGGTGCGGATGCCCTCGTACATGGTCTCGTGGGTGTACGCGATCCTGCGCTCGCCGATCTGCTGGACGCCCGGCACGACGGTCGACGCCATGGCGAGGTGCTCGGCGTCGAACTCCACCTGGATCGTGAACGGCCCGCCCCGCACCGGCTCGTGGCGCACCGCTATCGACGCGGCGTCCTTCGCGGCGGCCCGGATGTCGCCGGCGGTCCGCGCGGGGGTGCGGCAGACGGCCGCGTACCGGGAGACGTGGTCCTTGACGGCGACCTTGCGGGCCTCGGGCGCGTACCCGAGCGCGTCGTCGCACGCGTGGTCGTCGCCGGTGACGAGGACGACGGGCACCCCGTACTCGGCCACCACATGCGCGTTCAGCAGGCCTTCGCTCGCGCGCACATCGTTGACCCAGACGCCCGTGATCTGGTTCGCCAGGTAGGTGTGCGCGAGCACACCCTCCATGCCGGCGCCCGCGTGGTAGCCGATGAACGCGATGGCGTCGACGTCGCCGTGCTGGACGCCCTCCACCATGGACAGTGACTTGTGCCGCCCGGTGAGCATCTGCACCCGCTCGTCGAGCTGTTCGAGCAGCAGATTGCGCATCGTCCAGTGCGCCTCGTTGATCAGCACCTCGTCGGCGCCGCCGTCGAAGAAACCGAGCGCCGCCGCGTTCACATCCGACGTGAACATGGAACGGCAGCGCTCCCACTGCGGTGTGCCGGGGAGGACGTCCGCGGGCCACGTCACGCCCGTGGCACCCTCCATGTCGGCGCTGATGAGGATCTTCATGGCCAGAACGGTACGCGGATCCGGCCAGCACGCACCAGACCTGTGGATAACTCTCACTGGTGTATACCAATTTCCCACCCGTTGAGAGGAGTTCTCGCTCGTCAGCGCGTTGCGGCGGCACCCGGAATTAGTCTGACCGGCCCACCACCAGCCATGTCGAGGGCAGCTCGATGCGACCGCCGTCGGCCGAGAAATCCGTCGTCACGAGCGGCAGCTCCCCCGCGGCGAGCACCGAGAGGCCCGCCGCCGCCACGTACTCCGGCACCACCTCGTCGGAGACCTCGCCGGGCGCGATGCCGTGCGAGAACACCTCGCCCAGCTTGGGCGGCGGCCCTGCCGGTCCCGTCGCGAGCTCCTCCAGGATCGGCCGCGCCCGCTCCGACAGCTCGACCACGAAGCCGCGCCCGCGCTCGCCGACGAGCGCCGCGATCGCGTCGACGAGCAACTGCCGGTCGGTGGGCTCGCTCTGATGCAGCACGCCCCGCATATAGACGTTGACGTCGCCCAACTCGGCGTGCAGGGAGCCCATTTGGTCGTTGTCGGTGGCGTCGAGCTCCCGGTAGTCGGCCTGTCCCGCAGGATCGGCCTCGCGGGCCCGGCCGAGGGCGGCCGCCGACAGGTCGGCGCCGACGACTCTCGGATAGCGGTCGGCGAGGAAGCGGGTCTGCGTGCCGTTCCCGCAGCCGAGGTCAAGCATCGGCAGGTCCGGCGCCGCCAACTCCGGCTCGAAAAGGGCTAGATGAAGCCCCGCCGTGACAGCGGGCTCGGAGTCCCAGAAGACACCTCCCGGCTCGGGCGAGGCGTCCTCCCAGAAGCTCTCCCACGCTTCCTTGTAGCGCTCGCTCACGCTCATGGAGCCCTCCCCAGGGTGCGGCAGCCGAAGTGTCAGCTCGGTCTACCGCTCCGGGACACGCCCCACAAGAACGCCGTACGCACCTTCACCGAGACGACGCGGAAAGTTCGAACCACACGGTCTTTCCCGTCGCCGTGCGACTCGTGCCCCACGCGCGCGAGAGCCGCGCCACCACGCGAAGCCCCCTCCCGAACTCGTCGCCGGGCTCCACGCTGAGCAACGTCGGCAGCGCGTGCTCGGTGTCCTCGACCTCGCACAGCAGCGTCCTCGAGCGCACCAGGCGCAACTGCACAGGGCCGCCGCGCGCATGACGTACGGCATTGCTGACGAGTTCGCTCACGATCAGTTCCGCGGAGTCCGAGATCCCCGACAGGCGCCACCGCGCGAGCCGCTCGCGTACGAGACCACGCGCGCGTGGCACCTCGGCGGGCTCCGGGGCGAAGGTCCAGTGGGCGACGTCGTCCGCCTCGAACCCGTTGAGCCGCGCGAGCAGCAGGGCCACGTCGTCCTTGCGGCCGCCCCTCGTGGCCAGCGAGCGGATGATGGTGTCGCAGGCGTCGTCCATGGAGGCGGCCGGGTGGGCGGCGGACTCGCAGAGCGTCGCGAGCCCCACGCCGATGTCCTCGCCGCGCACCTCGACCAGGCCGTCCGTGCACATCACCAGGCGGTCGCCGGGCGCGACCGGGACCCGTACGGATTCGAACGGCACGCCGCCGACGCCGATCGGGGCGCCCGTGGGCAGTTCGAGCAGTTCACTGCCACCGTCGGCAGCGCGCACCAGAACGGGCGGGATGTGCCCGGCGTTGGCGAGGTGCAGCTCACCGACGATGGGGTCGTAGACGGCGTACAGGCACGTCGCCAGATAGTTGTCGCCGAGCCGCTGAGCCAAGTCGTCCAGATTGCGCAGGAGTTGAGCGGGTGGCAGGTCGAGCGCCGCCATGGTCTGCACGGCGGTCCTCAACTGCCCCATCATCGCCGCGGAGTTGAGCCCGTGCCCCATCACGTCACCGACGACGAGCGCGGTGCGCGCGCCCGGCAGCTTGATGGAGTCGAACCAGTCGCCGCCGACCCGCCCGAGCAGCGTGCCCGGCAGATAGCGGGTGGCGATGTCGCAGCCCGGCATGTGCGGCTCGATCTGCGGCAGCATGCTGTCCTGGAGCGTTTCGGCGACGGCCTCCTGGTAGGTGTACATGCGCGCGTTGTCGAGTACGAGGCCGGCCCGCGCGGCGAGTTCGGCGCCGGTCACGCGGTCCATGTCGTTGAAGACGGGCCGCTCCTGGTGCCGCAGCAGAATCATGAAACCGAGCACCACATTGCGCGCCTTCAGCGGCACCACCAGCATCGACCGGTGGTTGATCAGTGGCCGGATGTCGCGCTTCTCGAACTGCGACGCGATCGCGTTGCCCATCTCCTCCGAGATGTACGGCACGAGGACCGGGTCACCGCTGGTCATGCACTGGAAGAACGGGGTGTGCACCGGGAACGGCATGGACTCGCCGACCGGTACGACATCGTCCCAGCGGCCCGGCTCGTCGGTGTGCTCCAGGGCGACGCGGTGCCACATCGTGGTGGCGTCGGGCGCGCCCTCGGGAAAGCCCTCGCCCGCGACGACCTGCTCACGCAGATACGTGCCCGCCACATCGGTGAAGCGGGGCACGACCGCGCGGCTGACCTCGACGATGGTGCGGGACAGGTCGAGGGACGAACCTATGCGCCCGCTCACCTCATTGAGGAATTCGAGGCGGTCGCGCACGGCCGCGTATTCGAGGTCCTCCGCGGTGTCTGCGTCGTCGAGCGGTGCGCGGGGGGAGGGCACGCCCAGCGCGGTGGCGCGGGCGGCCTGCGCGCGGCGCGCCTTGCGTTCGGTACGCCGGGAGACGCCCCAGTCCGCGGTAACAGGAACCTGTTCATGCTGACTGAACTCGAGTACCGGATAACCGAGTTCGAGCACCTGCGACACGATCCGGGCGCTCTCGGCGACGCTCATGCTCGGCAGGATCTCGGGCAGCTTGCGGGCGAGTTCGTCGGCCGCGGGGAAGTCCGTGTGCAGCGCGAACGCGGGGGCTATCCGCTCGACCCCCGGCCCCTCGTCGCCGCCCAACTTCTGGGCGTCGGCGGCCAGCACGAGCAGCCGCTCGGGGCCCGGGCCCACCAGGGGGTACGCCCACCACAGGACGTCGATACGGTCGCGGGGCTCCGCGCTGGTGTCGAGGCGGGCGCGTCCCGCGGCCGGGTAGGACAGCTGGCCGCCGAGCGACTCCTCCAAGTCGTGCGGCGCGGGGCTCTCTTGCGGGAGTGCGCCGGAGACCGGCAGGAGGTCGGCGGCGGGGCGACCCACCGCGTCCTCCTTCGGCGGGCCGAAGAGGCGGCGGGCGCCGCTGCTCCAGTGCGAGACGCGGCCCGCGTGGTCGATCACCACGACGGCGAGCGGGACGCGGCCCTGCGGGGCTTGACCGGTGCCGTCCATCGCCGCGTTCCTTCCCTCCGGCGCGCCGGGGGTGCGCGCCGCCTCTTTCCACGGTACGGCTCCGCCGGTTGGCGGGTGGCTTCTTGCCGGTAATTACGTCATGGGCCTTGACGCCACGGGCCCCTGCGGCCCCGCGGGTCCACGGCCTCGGGGGTCAATCGGCGGCGGAGCTGATCGTGCCGAACCGGGGTTACGGCCTCGGGGCTCTGCCCCGGCCCCCGCGCCTCAATCGCCGGCGGGGCTGATTTCGCCGAACCGGCGTTACGGACACGGGGCTCCGCCCCGGACCCCGCGCCTCAATCGCCGACGGGGCTTGTTGTGCGCGGCCCCACGTGACTCACGGCCTGCTGTGTCCCACGCCACGGGGCTCTGCCCCGAACCCCGCGAGTCTCGTCCCAGAGGGGGGGCTTGAAATGCCCACCCGCCGCAGGGGTTTGGGGGCCCACCCGACACGGGGCTCGAGAGTGCCGTCGCCGCCTACGGACTTGAGGACCGCGACCGTCGTGGCGCTTGAGGAGCCTCCACCATCGTGGCGCTTGAGGAGCCTCCACCATCGTGGCGCTTGAGCGGCCTCCACCATCGTGGCGCTTGAGAGGCCGCGACCGCCGTGGGGCTTGAGGAGCCGCCCTCACCCTGGCGCTTGAGGGCCGACACCGCCGTGGGGCTTGAGGAGCCGCCCTCACCCTGGCGCTTGGGGGCCGACACCGTCGTGGCGCTTGAGGGGCCGCGACCGCCGTGAGGCTTGAGGGGCCGCCCTCGCCGTTACGCTTGAAATGCCCGCCGTTGGCGCGCCCATCTCCCACCCACCCGCCCCCTCCGGGGGCGTCGGCCCGACGGAGGCCGCGCCACGCCTTGGGCGAACCGCCAGCAGCCACGGCCCCCACCCGTGACGGCGAGGGGCGCCCCCGCCCTGGGCGATCCGGCGCAGGCACGGCTCCCCACCCGAGACGGTCGGCCACCACCGCCTTGGGCGATCCGGCGGCGGCCGCGGCTCCCCACCCGTTGGGGTCGACGCCACCCCCGCCTTGGGCAATCCACCGCAGGCACGGCTCCCCACCCGAGACGGTCGACCGTCGCCGCCTTGAGCAACCCGCTGGCAGCCACGGCTCCCCACCCGTTGCGGTCGACGCCACCCCCGCCTCGGGCAACCCGCCGCGAGCACGGCTCCCCACCCCAGGCGGTCGGCCGTCGCCGCCTCGGGCAATCTGCCGCGAACACGGCTCACCACCCGTTGCGGTCGACGCCACCACCGCCTCGGGCAACCCGCCGCAAGCACGGCTCCCCACCCGAGACGGTCGGCCACCACCGCCTCGGGCAACCCGCCGCGAACACGGCTCCCCACCCCAGGCCGTCGGCCGTCGCCGCCTCGGGCAATCTGCCGCGAACACGGCTCACCACCCGTTGCGGTCGACGCCACCACCGCCTCGGGCAACCCGCCGCAAGCACGGCTCCCCACCCGAGACGGTCGGCCACCACCGCCTCGGGCAACCCGCCGCGAACACGGCTCCCCACCCCAGGCCGTCGGCCGTCGCCGCCTCGGGCAATCTGCCGCCTGGGGCGGCAGGGTGGGCAAGGCGGCACCCCGGTGCAGCACACCCCTCACGGAAGGCCCCGCCCCGGCGCAGCAACCGGACCCCGGACGGGCCGAAGCCCCCGGAGGAGGCGGGCGGGAGGGAGATGAGCCAGCCGCGCCGCCTGGACAGGGCGGTGTCGCGCAGCGGAACCGGGGAGGTCGACCACGGCAAGGCCCCGGTGCCGCGCACCTGTCACGCCAGGGACACGGGGGCCAAAGCCCCCGGAGGAGACGGGCGGGTGGGAGATGAGCCAGCCGCGCAGCCCCAACGCAACGGTGCCGCCCAACGGCGCCAGAGGGCCGACCACAGCAAGGCCCCAGTGCTGCGCAGGCGCCGAAGCCCCGGGGGGATGGGCATGCGGCGCAGCCTGAACGGGGCGGTGCCGCGCGACGAGGCCGAGAGGGCCGAGCACGGCACGCTCCCGGTGCCGCGCACCTGACTCGCCAGGGACACGGGGGCTGAAGCCCCCGGAGGGGGCGGGCGGGTGGGAGATGACCGGGTACCGGCACAGCCGGAGAGGGCACGGGGCCGTACAGCCGGGACGGCAGGGCCCACCACGGCAAGGGCCCGATGCCGCGCACCTGCCTACGCCAGGGCAACGGAGGCCGAAGCCCCCGGAGGGGGCGGGTGGGTGGGAGATGGCCGGGCACCGGCGCAGCCGGAGAGGGGACGGGGACGTTCAGCGGGGACGGGCGGGCCCACCACGGCAAGGGCCCGGTGCCGCGCATCTGGCACGCCCGGAACACGGCGGCCGACGCCCCGCGTGGGAGATGGGGCCGCGGCGCAGGCCGAACGGGACCGTGCCGCGCAGCCCCGCGCCCGGCCCGACGTCAGTCCTCGTGCCCCAGCTGAAGGTCACGCTCCGTGCGCCCCCCACCCGCCACCTGAAGGACCGTCGCCACCGGCGGGTAACCCGCCGCGATCACCGTGTACTCGCCGGACGCCAGGTCCACGAAGCGGAACGTGCCGTCCGGGCCCGTCGTCAGCGTGTCCACCACGTTGCCCGCGACATCGAGCAGCGTCACCCGCGCATCCTCCACCGGACGGCCACCACCCGCCCGCACCGTCCCCCTCAGCATCGCTCCGCCCGCGAGCTCCACGTCCTGGCGGGTCTCGCGGGAGGCCATCACCGTCACCGGCAGCGCGGCCGGCCTGAACGCGGGGGCGCTGGCGGCCAGGGTGTACTCGCCGGCCACCAACTCCGTGATGACGTAGCCGCCTTCGCGGCCGGAGCGCGTCGTCGACACCACTTCACCGTGCACGTTCGTCAACGTAACGATCGCTTCGCGTACGGGAGTTCCGTCCGCCGTGAGCACCGATCCGGCCAGGCGACCCGCGCCGCCGAGGACCACGTCGAGGTCGACGGGGCGCTCGCCGACCGTGACCGTCACGGCCTGCGGCTGGTGGCCACCGGCCGCCGCGATCAGGACATAGGACCCCGTACCCGGCGTCGCGAGCGCGTAGCGACCGTCGTCGCCGCTCGCGCCGCGGCCGATCTGTGAGCCGCCCACGTCGATGAGGGTGAGCGCGGCGCGCGGCACCGGCGTGCCGTCGGAGTGCCGTACGGTCCCGCAGACCGGGAGCCCGGCGGCGTATCCGGAGGTGCGCTCCTGCGCGGGAATGACATGGGCCTCGGAGCCGACGGAGCCGGCGGAACTGGACAACAGCGGTGTCTCCTTGAGGAAGAAGGCGAGGAGCAGGCCAAGGACGAGGACCGGCACCAGGTAGAGGAAGATCCGGGGCATCGCGTCGGCGTATGCCTCGATGTACGGGGTGCGCAGCGCCGCGGGCATCGCGTGCACGAGCTGCGGGGTGATGGACTCGGCGTCGGGCAGCCGCCCGCCGCTGGGGACGCGGTCGGCGAGGGAATCGGCGAGCCGGTCCGCGAAGAGCGTGCCGAAGATCGCGGCGCCCACGCTGCCGCCGATCTGCCGGAAGTAGTTGTTGGCGCTGGTGGCGGTGCCGAGGTCCGAGGCGCGTACGGAGTTCTGCACGGCGAGCACGAGGACCGGCATGATCAGGCCGATGCCTGCGCCCAACACGGCCATGTAGACGCTGTATTCGAGGCGCGGGGTGTCCACTTCGAGGCGGGAGAGCAGATACATGCCCGCCGTGGACAGCGCGCCGCCGAGGATCGGGTAGAGCTTGTAGCGGCCCGTGTGGCTGATGAGTTGGCCGGAGACGATGGAGGCGATGACCACCCCGCCCATCATGGGCAGCATCAGCAGGCCCGACTCGGTGGCCGACGCCCCGTCGACCATCTGGAGGAACGTCGGCAGATAGCTCGCCGCGCCGAACAGCGCGACGCCCACGACCATGCCGACGAGCCCGCTGACGTTGAACACCGAGTCGCGGAACAGCCGCAGCGGGATGAGGGGTTCGGCGGCGAACTTCTCGGCGAGGAGGAAGAGGAGCGTCGAGGCGAGGGCGCCCGCGCCGAGCCCGATGATGACGCGGTCGCCCCACTCGTACTCGGTCCCTCCCCAACTGGTCAGCAGCACAAGGCAGGTGGAGGCCGCGGCCAGCAACAGCGCGCCCATGACGTCGAGTCGAGCCTTCTTCGTCGGCTTGGGGAGCTTGAGGACGACCGCCGTCACCGCGAGGGTGAGCAGGCCGAACGGGACGTTGATGTAGAAGCACCAGCGCCAGGACAGATGGTCGGTGAAGTAGCCGCCGAGCAGCGGGCCCGCGACCGAGGCGAGGCCGAACGCGGCGCCGATCAGGCCCATGTAGCGACCGCGTTCGCGCGGCGGCACGATGTCGCCGATGATCGCCTGTACGCCGATCATGAGTCCGCCCGCGCCGACGCCCTGGAGGGCGCGGAACGCGATGAGTTGGTCCATCGTCTGCGCGCGGCCCGCGAGCGCGGAGCCGACGATGAAGACGACGATCGCGAACTGGAAGACGCCCTTGCGGCCGAAGAGGTCGCCGAGCTTTCCGTAGATCGGCAGGCCGATGGTGGAGGTCAGCAGGTAGGCGGTGATCGCCCAGGACATCTTGTCCAGGCCGTGCAGTTCGCCGACGATCCGGGGCAGCGCCGTGGCGACGATCATCTGCTCGAGGGCGGCGAGCAGCAGCGCCAGCATCAGGCCGACGAAGACCATGCGGACGCGGCGCGGGCTGAGCCCGTGGCCGGGCAACTCGGCGGGCTCCGCGGGCCGTTGCGGCACCTGCGGGTGGTCGGGTGGGGCCACCGGATCCCCGACCGGATCGGTCACCAGCGTCACCGTGCCCACCTGAAGCTCCCCTCGTCGCCCTTGCGCGGCCATTTCTCGCATTACGCGACAACTGGGAGCAAGCGCGACGAGTCGCTGTTCAGGTGGGCCGGATCGACGTATCCGCCGGTAGGAGCCCTACGGCGTACAACGGCGGCAGAACGAGAACCACTCGAAACGGTGAGCGGCGAATCAGTGCGCGAGGGTCACGACGCGAGCCTCACAACTGGCCGCCCACGCGGGTTACTTCTCGACCTGGGCGGCCAGCCCCTCGAGCACGGCGTCGTAGATGCGGCCGAGCCCCTTGGGGGCGAAGGTCTTCTCGAAGAAGCCGCCGATGCCGCCCGCACCGTTCCACACGGTCGTGACGGTGACGCGCGACTGGCCTTCACCGGCCGGCGTGACGCGCCACGTCGTGACCATGGAGGAGTTGCGGTCCGTCTCGACGAGCTCGCCGTCGGTCGGCTCGGTCACGTCGAGCAGGCAGTCGCGCACGCGCTTGCTGGTGGCCTGGAGCTTCCAGTGCACGAGCGTGCCCTCGCCGTCGCCGCCCTCGCGCACCTCGTACTCACTGAAGTGCTCGGGCAGCATCTTCGCGCGCGTGCCGCTGTAGTCGGCGAGGGCGTCGAAGACGTCGTCCGGCTTCGCGGCGACGACACGTTCCGTGGTGGCCTCGACCTGCGCCATGACACTTCCTCCAGCAATTGGTTCTTCAGGGACCGCCCGGGCCGCCGGGCAGACGGGAGCGTGACGACCGGCCCATGGGCGGTGTCAAGCCAACCACCCTCCGTACCGGCCGCCCAAATCGGGGCCGGACCCCGGCCACACCTGCTACGTAGGGCGTTCGCACGGGGGTCGTACGGGGGTCGTACGGGGGTCGTACGGGGATCGCACCGGGTTCGCACGATCAAGGGAACATGTGTTCTATTCTGTGGTCAGTGCTACCGAGGAGGCGTCATGCGCTGGGAGAACCTCACGGACGAACCCGCCGACCATGGGCGAGCCCGGGATGCCGCGCTGTTCGGCGCGGACGCGGTCGTGAGCCGCACATTCGACACCCCTGAATTCGCAGGCGTGACGTTCCACGAGATCCGGGCCCGGTCGATCGTGAACCGGGTGCCGGGGGCGTCCCGGATGCCGTTCGAGTGGACCGTCAACCCGTACCGCGGCTGCACTCACGCGTGCGTCTACTGCTTCGCCCGCAACACCCACCGCTATCTGGACCTCGACACCGGGCTCGGCTTCGACAGTCAGATCGTGGTGAAGATGAACGCGCCGCAGCTGCTGCGCCACCACCTCGCCTCGCGCCGCTGGCACGGCGAGCACATCGCGATGGGCACGAACGTCGACTGCTATCAACGGGCCGAGGGCCGCTACCAGTTGATGCCCGGCATCATCGAGGCGCTGCGCGACTTCGCGAACCCGTTCTCGATCCTGACGAAGGGCACGCTGATCCTGCGCGACCTGCCGGTCCTTCGCCAGGCGGCGGAGGTGACGGACGTCGGGATATCGGTCTCGGTCGGCTTCGTGGACCGCGAGCTGTGGCGCACCGTCGAGCCGGGCACGCCCGCGCCCGAGCGCCGCCTCGGTGTCGTACGCGCTCTCACCGACGCGGGGATCGGCTGCGGGGTCCTGATGGCCCCGGTGATCCCCTTCCTCGGCGACCACCCCGATCAGCTGCGGGCGACGGTCCGCGCCATCGCCCAGGCGGGCGCGACGTCCGTGACCCCGCTGGTGCTGCATCTGCGCCCCGGCGCCCGCGAGTGGTTCATGGGGTGGCTGGCGCAGCACCACCCGCACCTGGTGCGCCGCTACGAGCGGCTGTACGCGGAGGGCGCCTACGCCCCGAAGTGGTACCAGCGCCGCGTGACCCGCCAAGTCCACGAACTGGCCGAGGAGTTCGGCATCGGCCCGTCCCGGGCGGCCGCACCCCGACGCATCCCCGCCCGCGAGGAGGAGCCGGCCCCCGAGCCGGCGCCGACCCAGCTCACACTGCTGTGAGGATGGAACCCATGACACATGAACCCATGACACACCTCACCCACATCCCCACCCCCGACGGCGTCGCGCCGGCCGCCGCCTACAGCCACGTGGTCATGGGCAGTGGTCGCTTCATCGCCGTGTCCGGCCAGCTCGCCCTCGACGAGAAGGGCGAACTGGTCGGCGCGGGCGACCCGTTGGCGCAGGCGCGGCAGGTGTTCGAGAATCTGCGCCGGTGCCTGGCGGCGGCGGGGGCGTCCTTCGACGACGTGGTGAAGGTGACGTACTTCGTGACGGACGTGGCCCATATGCCGGCCGTGCGGCAGGCCCGCGACGAGTTCCTGGACCCGGCGCGGCTGCCCGCCGCCTCCGCGGTGCAGGTCGCGTCGCTGGTGTCGCCGGACTTCCTGATGGAGATCGAGGCCCTGGCCGTCACGCCGGAGTAGGGCCCGACCCGAACGACAGGCCCCAGCCGCCCCGCCCGCCCCTGCGGCAGCCCCGCCTCACCCCTGCGGCAGCCTCGCCAGCGCCGCCTCCGCGGCCATCGCGAGGCGCTGGTGCGTGGCCGCCTCTTTCAGTACCTCGCGGGCCCGCGGGTCGGCGAGGCTGCCCAGGCCCTCCACGCAGGCGAGGGCCACCTTCCGGTACGGGTCGTGCGGGACGAGGCGGCGACGGAGCGTGGCGATCAGGGCCGGGGCCGACTCCGGGGCGCGGAGCTGGGTGAGGAGGCGGATGGGGTGCAGGGCGTAGGCGACGCGCAGCTCGTTCGTCGCCAGAGCGGCGGCCGCCCGCGCCGTACGCGGGTCGTCGAGCGCGGCCAGCGCCTGCGCCGCCGCGGCGCAGCGCTGCGGGTCACGGTGGTTGAGCAGCAGGACGAGGGATTCGAAGGCGCGGCCGTCGCCCGCCATGCCGAGCCGGTACGCCGCCAGTTCCCGCGCCCACAGCGGCTGCTGCGGCGCGGTCAGCACCGCCGCCAGCTCATCCCGGTCGTGGGAGGCGGCCAGCTGCTCGAACGCGGGCGTTCCGCCGGATTCCTTCCGGATGCGTTCCGTTACCGTTCGCGACTCTTCGTCCATGACGTCGAGGGTAGACGCGCACGGCCTGCGGCGACGTAGATCACAGCGACCTTTCAACGGCGAGGGCTGGCGCGCTCGTTACTCGCTGGTTAAGCTCAGGTGAGCGGGGCATACTTCCCGCAGCACCGCTCGCGGCGGCCTGGTGACGCAGCCGTCGTGAGTGTCAGTCGGTTCGGTACCCGTGTGTACCGCAGTACGGCTCGGCCCCGGGACAGGGCCGCCGGTTCGATTCAACTCCCGCACCGCCCACACCCGTTGGCAGCACGCGCAGCTCACACAGCTCGCGCAGTTCATTCCTGCCCGGTTCGCGTGCGTGCGGCGGATCAGTCGCAGCAGTCCTCACCCTCATTTTCTGGAGTCCCCAGATGGACGCTCCCCTGTCCCGTATCTCAACTGTGGCCGTCGTCGGCCTCGGCACGATGGGCACCGGCATCGCCGAGGTCCTGGCCCGTGCCGGGCGCGAGGTCGTCGGCATCGACATCAGCGAGTCCGCCACCGCGCAGGCCGTGGCGTCCGTGGAGGCCTCGACGGCGCGTGCGGTGCGCCGCGAGCACCTCACCGAGCAGCAGCGGGCGGACCTGCTCGCCCGCTTCCGTACGTTCACCGATCTGCAGGCCGCGGCCGAGGCCGACCTGGTGATCGAGGTCGTCCCGGAGTCGTACGAGATCAAGCAGCAGGTCTTCCGCGAACTCGACGGCGTCGTGCGGCCCGACACCATCCTCGCGACCGGCACCAACGCGCTCTCGGTGACTCGGCTCGCCGCCGATTCGGCGCGGCCCGAGCGCGTCATCGGCCTGCACTTCTTCAATCCGGCGCCGGCGATGAAGCTCGTCGAGGTGGTCTCCAGCGTGCTCACCGCGCCGGCCGCCGTCGCCACCGTCACCGATCTCGCCATCGAGCTGGGCAAGGACCCGGTGGCGGTGGGCGACCGGCCCGGCTTCGTCGCCGACGGGCTGCTTTTCGGCTACCTCAACCAGGCCGCCGCCATGTACGAGGCCAAGTACGCCTCGCGCGAGGACATCGACTCCGCGATGAAGCTGGGCTGCGGGCTGCCGATGGGCCCGCTCGCGCTGCTCGACCTGATCGGCGTCGACACCGCGCGTACGGTGCTCGACGCCATGTACTCGGAGTCGCACGACCGGCTGCACGCCCCCGCCCCGATCCTCAAGCAGCTCAGCGAGGCGGGTCTGACCGGGCGCAAGGCGGGCCGTGGTTTCTACACGTACGAGGCACCGGGCAGCTCCGTCGTGGTGCGCGACGCGCTGACGCCGCTGAGCGACTCCCTCACGGGGCCCTCCCGCACCGTCCGCTCCGTCGGCGTCGCGGGCTCGGGGACGATGGCCTCCGGGATCGCCGAGGTGTTCGCGAAGGCCGGGTACGACGTGGTGCTCGCGGCCCGCAGCGAGGAGAAGGCGGAGGCGGCCAAGGGCCGTATCGCCAAGTCGCTCCGGCGCTCCGTCGACAAGGGCCGGATGACCGCGGAGAACGCCGAGGACACGCTCGGGCGCATCTCCCCCGCCGGTTCCTACGACGCGTTCGCCGATGTCGATCTGGCCCTGGAGGCCGTCGCCGAGGACCTGGACGTCAAGCGGCAACTGTTCGCGACGTTCGACAAGGTCTGCAAGCCCGGCGCGATCCTCGCGACCACGACGTCCTCGCTGCCCGTCGTCGCCTGCGCCCGCGCCACCTCGCGCCCGCAGGACGTCATCGGCATGCACTTCTTCAATCCGGCGCCGGCCATGAAGCTGGTCGAGGTCGTGCGCACGGTGCTCACGTCCGACGAGGTGCACGCCACCGTCCGCGAGCTGACCCGCAAGGTCCGCAAGCACCCCGTGGACTGCGGTGACCGGGCCGGGTTCATCGTGAACGCGCTGCTCTTCCCGTACCTGAACAACGCGATCAAGATGGTCGAGGAGCACTACGCCTCGCTCGACGACATCGACGCCGCGATGAAGCTCGGCGGCGGCTACCCGATGGGCCCGTTCGAACTCCTCGACGTGGTCGGCCTGGACGTCTCGCTCGCCATCGAGCGCGTCCTGCACCGCGAGTTCCGCGACCCGGGCCTCGCCCCCGCACCGCTCCTGGAGCACCTGGTGGCCGCGGGCTGCCTCGGCCGCAAGACGGGCCGTGGTTTCCGCGAATATGCCAAGCGCTGATTCGTTCGGGGAGGCCGAAAGCGGTTGGGGTGGGCTGCTCGGGGAGTCGGGCGGCCCGCTGACCGGGGCACCACCGGGCACGTACATGCAGTACGTTCGGGTCATGCCCAAGGCCGACCAGTCCACTCGTACCTCCGCCACGCCCGACGCCCCGGAGAGCGCCGCGGGCAATCGGGCCGCCGCCCAGCGGCTCAAGATGCGCCGTGAGCTGGCGGCCGCGGCGATGGAGCTCTTCGCCACGAAGGGGTACGAGGCGACGACGGTCGACGAGATCGCCGCGACGGCCGGGGTCGCCCGGCGCACGTTCTTCCGCCACTTCCGCTCCAAGGAAGAGGCGATCTTCCCGGACCACGACGACACCCTGGTGCGCGCGGAGGCCGTCCTGAACGCGGCGCCGCCCCTGGAGCACCCGCTGGACACGGTCTGCCGGGGCATCAAGGAAGTCATGAAGATGTACGCGGCGTCGCCGACGGTGGCGGTGGCCCGCTACCAGCTGACCCGCGAGGTGCCGACGCTGCGCGAGGCCGAGATCGCCTCGGTGGCCCGCTACGAGCGCCTGTTCACCCGCTATCTCCTGGGCCACTTCGACGAGCAGGCCCACCACGACGGCAACGACGACCCGTTGCTCGCCGAGGTGGCCGCATCCGCCGTCGTCACGGCCCACAACCACGTGCTGCGCCGCTGGCTGCGGGCCGGCGGCCAGGGCGACGTCGAGACCCAGCTCGACCACGCCTTCGCCATCGTGCGCCGCACGTTCGGCACCGGCATCGGCGCGGGCCGCACCCCGGCCGCGCCCTCGGCCCCCGCGCAGGTCTCGCAGAACGGCGAGGTCCTGGTGACGGTGGCACGCACGGACGCGCCGCTGCCGGAGGTCATGCGCACGATCGAAGAGGCCCTCAGGAACCGGTAGCGGGGCCGCCGCTTCCAAGGCGCCTCACCTGGCACGCAGTGCCAGGTGAGGCGCCTTTTGCGTTCCCCTTCCACACCGCCACCGGCCGCGGCGATCGATCATCGATCCTTTCCACGCCCGGAAACCCGCCCCTGACCTCGCCTGATCGATCATCGCTCACTTGAACAACAAAAAATTCACCTGAGCGAAATTAATGGCACGCAGTGCCTTGTGCGTTGTCACGGCGTGCCATACGTTGAAGGTGTCCGGGCGGCCGGCGCATGGAAAACTTCCGTGCGAGGGCTGTCCCCGCGAGGCACGTACGACCGTGATTCGCGCGCCCGGACGCCTGCGTCACAGGCAACCTTCCGCGCCACACCAAGCGCTGCCACAGCACCACCCCGCCGAACCGACGGCACACACCCTCACCGCACCACCGCAGCCATCAGCCACACCCGACTCAGCGTTCCCCTCAGACGCTCACCGCCGGAGGCACCACCGTGAAGGACATCCTGGACGCGATTCAGTCGCAGACCGCCACGTCTGCCGACTTCGCCGCCATGCCGATCCCCGACTCGTACCGCGCGATCACCGTGCACAAGGACGAGACGGAGATGTTCGCCGGGCTCGAGACCCGCGAGAAGGACCCGCGCAAGTCGATCCACCTGGACGACGTGCCGGTTCCCGAGCTCGGCCCCGGCGAGGCGCTCGTCGCCGTCATGGCCTCCTCCGTGAACTACAACTCCGTCTGGACCTCGATCTTCGAGCCGATGGCGACCTTCGGATTCCTGGAGCGCTACGGCAAGTTGAGCGAACTGACGAAGCGTCACGACCTGCCGTACCACATCATCGGCTCCGACCTCGCCGGCGTCGTGCTGCGCACCGGCCCCGGCGTGAACGCCTGGCACCCGGGCGACGAGGTCGTCGCGCACTGCCTCAGCGTCGAGCTGGAGTCGAGCGACGGGCACAACGACACGATGCTCGACCCCGAGCAGCGCATCTGGGGCTTCGAGACCAACTTCGGCGGCCTCGCCGAGATCGCGCTCGTGAAGTCCAACCAGCTGATGCCGAAGCCGGACCACCTCAGCTGGGAGGAGGCCGCCGCTCCCGGCCTCGTGAACTCCACCGCGTACCGCCAGCTGGTGTCCCGCAACGGCGCCGGCATGAAGCAGGGCGACAACGTCCTCATCTGGGGCGCCTCGGGTGGACTCGGCAGTTACGCCACGCAGTTCGCGCTCGCCGGCGGCGCCAACCCCATCTGTGTCGTCAGCAGCGAGCAGAAGGCCGACATCTGCCGGGCCATGGGCGCCGACGCGATCATCGACCGGAACGCCGAGGGCTACAAGTTCTGGAAGGACGAGCACAACCAGGACCCGCGCGAGTGGAAGCGGTTCGGCAAGCGGATCCGCGAACTCACCGGCGGCGAGGACGTCGACATCGTCTTCGAGCACCCCGGCCGCGAGACCTTCGGCGCCTCCGTCTACGTCACGCGCAAGGGCGGCACCATCGTCACCTGCGCCTCGACCTCCGGCTACAACCACGAGTACGACAACCGCTACCTGTGGATGTCCCTGAAGCGGATCATCGGCTCGCACTTCGCCAACTACCGCGAGGCGTGGGAGGCCAACCGCCTGATCGCCAAGGGGAAGATCCACCCGACGCTGTCGAAGGTCTACTCGCTGGAGGACACCGGCCAGGCCGCGTACGACGTGCACCGCAACCTCCACCAGGGCAAGGTCGGCGTCCTCGCGCTCGCCCCCGAGGAGGGCCTCGGCGTGCGCGACCACGAGAAGCGGGCGCAGCACATCGACGCCATCAACCTCTTTCGCGACGCGCCAGCGGAGCGAAACAACAAGCACAGCCGGAACGTCTGAACTTCCGTAGGAGAGCCTGCAGATGACTGAGCGTCAGAAGGACCGGCCGTGGCTGATGCGCACGTACGCCGGTCACTCCACGGCCGAGGCGTCCAACGAGCTGTACCGGAACAACCTCGCCAAGGGGCAGACGGGCCTGTCGGTCGCCTTCGACCTGCCGACCCAGACCGGCTACGACCCCGACCACATCCTCGCCCGCGGCGAGGTCGGCCGGGTCGGCGTCCCGGTGTCCCATCTCGGTGACATGCGGCGGCTGTTCCAGGACATCCCGCTGGAGCAGATGAACACCTCGATGACCATCAACGCCACCGCCATGTGGACCCTGGCGCTCTATCAGGTCGTCGCGGAGGAGCAGGGCGCGGACATCGCGGCGCTCCAGGGAACGACGCAGAACGACATCGTCAAGGAGTACCTGTCGCGGGGCACGCACGTGTTCCCTCCGGGCCCCTCGCTCCGGCTCACGACCGACATGATCACGTACACGGTCGCCAACATGCCGAAGTGGAACCCGATCAACATCTGCAGCTACCACCTCCAGGAGGCGGGGGCCACTCCGGTCCAGGAGATCGCCTACGCGATGTCCACCGCCATCGCGGTTCTCGATGCCGTACGCGACTCAGGGCAGGTCCCCGAGGAGAAGTTCGGGGACGTCGTGGCCCGCATCTCCTTCTTCGTGAACGCGGGAGTCCGCTTCATCGAGGAGATGTGCAAGATGCGGGCGTTCGGGCGGATCTGGGACCAGATCACGCGCGAGCGGTACGGCATCGAGAACGCGAAGCAGCGCCGCTTCCGGTACGGGGTGCAGGTCAACTCCCTCGGCCTGACCGAGGCCCAGCCGGAGAACAACGTCCAGCGGATCGTGCTCGAGATGCTGGCCGTGACGCTCTCCAAGGACGCCCGCGCCCGCGCCGTCCAACTCCCCGCCTGGAACGAGGCGTTGGGCCTCCCCCGACCCTGGGACCAGCAGTGGTCCCTGCGCATCCAGCAGGTACTCGCCCACGAGAGCGACCTGTTGGAGTACGAGGACATCTTCGCGGGCTCGCACGTCATCGAGAAGAAGGTCGACGAGCTGGTCGCCGAGTCCTTCGCCGAGATCGACCGGATCCAGGAGATGGGCGGCGCCATGGCCGCCGTCGAGTCCGGCTACCTCAAGTCGCAGCTCGTCTCCTCGCACGCGGAGCGCCGCGCGCGGATCGAGGCCGGCGAGGAGAAGATCGTCGGCGTGAACGTGTACGAGTCGACCGAGCCGAACCCGCTCACCGCCGACCTGGACACCGCGATCATGACGGTGGACCACGACGTCGAGGCGCGGGTCGTCCGGGCCATCGGTGACTGGCGTACGACGCGTGAGGAGTCCTCCGACCGGCAGGGCATGGGCGATCCGTTCCACTACCCGACCACCGGGCAGGCGCTCGACCGCCTCAAGGAGGCCGCGGCCGGTACGGAGAACCTCATGGAGGCCACCCTCGAATGCGCCCGCGCCGGGGTCACGACCGGCGAGTGGGCCGCGGCCCTGCGCGAGGTGTTCGGCGAGTTCCGCGCCCCCACGGGCGTCTCGTCGGCGCCGGTCGCGGTCACCGCCGAGGAGGGCACGCCGATGGCCGAGGTCCGCGAGAAGGTCCGCCGCACCGGTGACGAAATGGGCGGCAAGCTCCGCCTCCTGGTCGGCAAGCCGGGCCTCGACGGACACTCCAACGGCGCCGAGCAGATCGCCGTACGGGCCCGCGACGCCGGGTTCGAGGTGGTCTACCAGGGCATCCGGCTCACGCCCGAACAGATCGTGTCCGCCGCGCTCGCCGAGGACGTGCACTGCGTCGGCCTGTCGATCCTGTCCGGTTCGCACGCCGAGCTGGTGCCCGACGTGCTCGCCCGCCTGCGTGAGGCGGGCGCCACCGACATCCCCGTGATCGTCGGGGGCATCATCCCGAATGCCGATGCCGCAGACCTGAAGCGGGCGGGTGTGGCCGCCGTCTTCACCCCCAAGGACTTCGGCATCACGGAGATCATCGGCCGTATCGTCGACGAGATCCGCACAGCGAACCACCTCGACCCACTGGAGGTCCCCGCATGACCCAGGTCAACCGCCTTCGCCCGCGCCGTTCTTGCCTCGCTGTACCGGGCTCGAACCCGCGCTTCCTGGAGAAGGCCCAGGGCCTCGACGCCGACCAGGTCTTCCTCGACCTGGAGGACGCCTGCGCCCCGCTCGCCAAGCCGGAGGCGCGGCACACCATCGTCAAGTTCCTCAACGAGGGCGACTGGACGGGCAAGACGCGCGTCGTGCGGGTCAACGACTGGACGACCGAGTGGACATACCGCGACGTCGTGACCGTCGTCGAGGGCGCGGGGCAGAACCTCGACTGCATCATGCTGCCGAAGGTGCAGAACGCCGAGCAGGTCGTCGCCCTCGATCTCCTCCTCACCCAGATCGAGAAGACGATGGGCTTCGAGGTCGGCAAGATCGGCATCGAGGCGCAGATCGAGAACGCGCAGGGCCTCAACAACGTCAACGCGATCGCCGAGGCCTCGCCGCGCACCGAGACCATCATCTTCGGCCCGGCCGACTTCATGGCCTCCATCAACATGAAGTCCCTGGTCGTCGGCGAGCAGCCGCCCGGCTACGGCGCCGACGCGTACCACTACATCCTGATGAAGATCCTGATGGCGGCCCGCGCGAACGACCTCCAGGCGATCGACGGCCCCTACCTGCAGATCAAGAACGTCGACGGCTTCCGCGAGGTCGCGGGCCGCGCCGCCGCGCTCGGCTTCGACGGCAAGTGGGTCCTGCACCCCGGCCAGGTCGAGGCCGCCAACGAGGTCTTCTCGCCCTCCCAGGAGGACTACGACCACGCCGAGCTGATCCTGGACGCGTACGACTACTGCACGTCCGAGGCCGGCGGCAAGAAGGGCTCCGCGATGCTCGGCGACGAGATGATCGACGAGGCCAGCCGGAAGATGGCGCTCGTCATCTCCGGGAAGGGACGTGCGGCCGGCATGCAGCGCACGTCGAAGTTCGAGATCCCGGAGGCGTAGCGAGAATGCAGTTCGGCCGCACTTACGAAGAGTTCACCGTCGGGGACGTCTACAAGCACTGGCCCGGAAAAACGGTCACCGAGTACGACGACCATCTCTTCTGTCTCCTGACGATGAACCATCACCCGCTCCACATGGACTCGAACTATGCGGAGAAGACGACGGACTTCGGCAAGAACGTCGTCGTCGGGAACTACATCTACTCGCTCCTCCTCGGGATGTCCGTGCCCGATGTGTCGGGCAAGGCGATCGCCAACCTGGAGATCGAGTCGCTCAAGCACGTGGCGCCGACCTTCCACGGCGACACCATCTACGGCGAGACCACGGTCCTGGACAAGACTCCGTCCAAGTCGAAATCGGACCGCGGCATCGTCTACGTGGAGACCAAGGGCTACAAGCAGGACGGCACGCTCGTCTGCATCTTCCGCCGCAAGGTGATGGTGCCCACCGAGACGTACATCAAGGAACGCGGCGGCGAACAGCCGGGCCGCCCCGAGCTCAAGGAGCAGGAGAAGTAGCCATGGCACGACTCGCCCAGACCGCCGGTCTCACCGACGTACAGCAGGAAATTCTGTCCACCGTCAGGGACTTCGTCGACAAAGAGATCCTCCCGGTCGCGACCGAACTCGAGCACCGCGACGAGTACCCGCAGCAGATCGTCGACGGGCTCAAGGAGTTGGGCCTGTTCGGGCTCATGATCCCCGAGGAGTACGGGGGTCTGGGCGAGTCACTGCTCACATATGCGCTGTGCGTGGAGGAGATAGCGCGCGGCTGGATGTCGGTCTCCGGCATCATCAACACCCACTTCATCGTCGCCTACATGCTCAAGCAGCACGGGACGCAGGAGCAGAAGGACCACTTCCTGCCCCGCATGGCACTCGGCGAGGTGCGCGGCGCATTCTCCATGTCCGAACCGGGACTTGGCTCCGACGTGTCGGCCATCACGTCAAAGGCGGTTAAGGACGGCGACAGTTACCTTCTGAACGGCCAGAAGATGTGGCTGACGAACGGTGGTTCGTCAACGCTTGTGGCGGTTCTCACGCGAAGTGATGAAGGTCACCCGGAGGGCTCCGCGCCGCACAAGTCGATGACGACGTTCCTCGTGGAGAAGGAACCCGGTTTCGGTGAGGTCCGTCCGGGCCTGACCATCCCCGGAAAGATCGACAAGATGGGGTACAAGGGCGTCGACACGACCGAACTCATCATGGATGACCTGCGCATTCCGGCCAATCGCGTATTGGGCGGGGAGACCGGCCGGGGCTTCTATCAAATGATGGACGGCGTGGAAGTCGGGCGCGTGAATGTCGCCGCGCGTGGCTGTGGCGTCGCACAGCGTGCATTTGAACTGGGTGTCGATTACGCGCAGCAAAGGCACACTTTCGGAAAGCCCATCGCGCAGCACCAGGCGATCCAGTTCAAGTTGGCCGAGATGGCCACCAAGGTCGAGGCCGCCCATGCGATGATGGTCAATGCAGCACGCAAAAAGGACTCCGGGGAACGTAACGACCTCGAAGCAGGGATGGCCAAGTACCTGGCCTCCGAATACTGCAAGGAAGTCGTGGAGGACGCGTTCCGGATCCACGGCGGCTACGGCTTCTCCAAGGAGTACGAGATCGAGCGTCTCTACCGCGAGGCACCGATGTTGCTGATCGGCGAAGGTACCGCCGAGATCCAGAAAATGATCATTGGTCGTCGACTCCTCGAGGAGTATCGATCCCAAGGCTGATCCTGGGCAAAATGTCCGTTTACGGGGTGTTTCTTCGCGAAGAAGATCACACCCCGTAGGCGCGCTCCGGGGGATGCCTACCGTCCGATGTGGCTTCCTGGCTTGCCCAGTTGTGGCTCGCAACCGATAGCATCCCCGGAAAAGCCGCCGTCCCCCCGTAAACTGCGCGGCCTCATCCGCTACGAAGGTCATCCATGCCCCACAGCCAAATCTCTGCACCACGCGACGGCGTCCTCAAGGGACGTCTTGCGCGCGGAGCCTCGCCGTGGCTTCTCCCGACCGTCGCCACGGCTGCCCTCAGCCTGGCGCGCTCGCGTCGCTCCAAGAAGGCAGCCGCACTCGCCGTACCGACCACCGCTCTGGCGGCCGGCATGCTGTGGTTCTTCCGCGACCCCGAGCGCGAGATCACCGAGGGCCGGGTCATCTCCCCGGCCGACGGTGTGGTGCAGAGCATCATGCCGTGGAAGGACGGGCGCACCCGCGTCGCGATCTTCATGAGCCCTCTGAACGTGCACGTGAACCGCGCTCCCCTCGCGGGCACCGTGACCTCCGTCGAGCACATCCCCGGCGGCTTCGTCCCGGCGTTCAACAAGGAGAGCGAGAACAACGAGCGCGTCGTCTGGCACTTCGACACCGAGATCGGTGACATCGAGATGATCCAGATCGCCGGCGCCGTCGCCCGCCGCATCGTGCCCTACATCCCCCAGGGCACGAAGGTCGAGCAGGGCGAGCGGATCGGCCTGATCCGCTTCGGTTCGCGTGTCGACATCTACCTTCCCGAGGGCGTCGAGGCCGACGTCGAGGTCGGCCAGAAGACGGTGGCTGGGGTGACCCGAATTGACCGTGACTGACCACGAGACTCCGGCCTGGGCGGACGACGACATGGCGGACGACGCGGAAGAGATGCCGCTGTCGCTTCGCCTGTCGATAGCGGACACCCTGACGCTGGGCAACGCCACGTGCGGCTTCATGGCCGTCTACTTCACGACGACCGGGATCCTGATCCCGCACATCCAGGGCAGCTCGGACTCCGGCATGGCGCGGCACTCCGCCGCGACCGCCGTGATCCTGATGCTCGCCGCCGCGATCTTCGACCTGTTCGACGGTCTGGTGGCGCGCAAGCTGCGGTCCTCGCCGATGGGCGCGGAGCTGGACAACCTGTCGGACCTGATCAGCTTCGGTCTGGCGCCTGCTTACTTTGTGCTGGTTTACGGCATGGTCGCCGATGATGCGCACCAGAGAGTCGCGGCGGTGGGCGCCATCGTGGTGTTGCTGGCGGTGGTGCTGCGGCTTGCGCGGTTCTCGTGCGTGACCGTGAAGGACGGCACGTTCCAGGGGATGCCGTCGCCGTTCGGTGCGCTGACCGTCGTCTCGATCGTGCTGCTCGAGCTGCCCTTCGTGGCGACGCTCCTCGCGATCATCGGTACGGCGTGGCTCATGGTCAGCCGTGTCGAGTACCCGAAGCCGCGGGGGCGGCTCGCGGTGGCGATGCTGGGGTGGATCGTGGCGAGCATGGGGCTCCTCGCGGCCTGGGCGTTCGACGCGCCCGGTGGGCAGCTGCTGCTGGCGACGGGCTGCACGTTGCAGGTCGTGCTCGGCGCCGTGATCCCGCTCTTCGCGACGGCTCGGCGTGTGAATAATTTCCGTGGGAATCGGCGTGAGGCGCGTGCGGCGCAGTTGCCGTAGCCCGGCGGTACGTGTGGGCGGTGGGCCCGAGCCTTTGGCTGGGGCCCACCGCCTTTTTGTGTCACCGGCACCGTGGTTGCGGCCTCGGGGCTCTGCCCCGGACCCCGCGCCTCAATCGCCGGCGGGGCTTGAAATGGTCAGGCCACCTCCTCCAGGAAACCTCCCGACTGGTGCTGCCAGAGCTTGGCGTAGGTGCCGTGGGCTGAGAGGAGGGCGGTGTGGGTGCCCTGTTCCACGATGCGGCCGTGGTCCAGGACGACCAGGTGGTCCATGCCGGCCACCGTGCTCAGGCGGTGGGCCACCACCAGGGCCGTGCGGCCCTCCATGAGGCGCCAGAGGGCCTCCTGGACGAGGAGCTCGCTCTCCGAGTCGAGGGCGCTGGTCGCCTCGTCCAGGAGCAGGATGGGGGCGTCGCGCAGGATCGCCCGGGCCAGGGCCACCCGCTGGCGCTGGCCGCCGGAGAGCTTGATGCCGCGCTCCCCGACCATCGTGTCGAAGCCTTCGGGCAGCGCGTCGGCGAACTCGGTGACGTGTGCCGCCTCCGCCGCCCGACGGACCTCCGCCGCGCTCGCCCCCGGCCGGGCGAAGGCGATGTTCTCGCGCAGGCTGCGGTGGAACATGGCCGGCTCCTGGGGGACGTACGCGATCCGGGACCGCAGGTCGGCCTGGCGCAGCTTGGAGATGTCCTGGCCGTCGATCAGGATCCGGCCGCCGTCGATGTCCATCATCCGCAGCAGCAGCCTGGTCAGCGTCGTCTTGCCGCCGCCCGAGCGGCCGACCAGGCCGAGCCGCGTGCCACCGGGCACGGTCAGGTCGAGCCCGGTGAACAGCGGCTCCGCGCCGGCGTGCGCGTACGCGACCCGCTCGAAGCGGACGGCGGCGGCCGAGGTCTCCTGCGGCTCCTCGGGCTCGGCCGGGTCGAGCACCTTCGGCTTGTCCCGCAGCAGCTCAGTGAACTGGGCCGCCTCTGTCATGGCGCGTTCCAGACGCCGGTAGATCTGGTTGAACTCGAACATGATCCGGGTCGCGTTGGTGAAGTACGTGAACGCGACGACGATCGCCTCGACGCCCTGGCCGCTGCCCGCGAGGGCGACGGCAAGCAGCAGTCCGAGGGCGTTGGTCAGCACGGAGAGCGGGGCGACGAGGGTGTCCACGCGCAGATTGCCGTAGTCCCAGGCCCGCAGGATGTGGCCGCGCGCGTCCGCGACCCGCTCCCGGTGCTCGGCGGCCTCGCGCTCCTCGGCGGCGAAGGCGCGGACCGTCTCCATGTTCATCAGGCTGTCGGCGACGTGCCCCGACATGTGGGTGAACGCCGCCTCGCGCGCGTTGACCAGCTTCTGGCGGCGACGGATCAGCGGCCGCACGCACAGGCCGGTGACCACGATCATCGCCAGGAGCACGACGACGAGCCACGGCTCGTACCGCCACAGCACGACCGATCCGAACACGATCGGTACGAAGCTGGCCATCACGTTGAAGATCAGTACGTCCGCGAACTCCTCGAACCGCGAGGCGAAGCTCAGGACGCGCTTGGTGAGCGAGCCGGCGAAGTTGTCGTGGAAGAACGTGACGTCCTTCGCGTACAGCTCGTCCATGCCGATCACGTACAGGCGCGAGATGGCGCCCGCCTCGAGCCGGTTGATGCAGTGGTATCCGATGCGCCACATCACTTCGGCGGCGAGCAGCACACCGGCGAAGCAGAGGACGTACGGCAGCATCGCGTCGACGGTGCGCTCACCACCGTCGGCGAGGTGGCCGACGAGCTTGGCGACGACGAGCGGCGCGAGGTAGAAGAGGCCGATATTGCCGAGTGCGGGCAGCAGCATCGCGGGGACCGCGAACCGGCGTGCCCTGGCCAGTTCCCGTCCGTAGAAGCGGAGTGCGAGCAGTACCGAGCCGCGACTCGGTGGCACTTCGCGTAATGAGGTCAATCCGATCCCGTCCCTTGGGTGTTGGAGGGGTGTGGGTTCTCGGCCGATGGTGGGGCCGAACATCGGAGTGTCCCGTGACGGGGTGCGGGCGGTCCACGTGTTTTCGGGGCGAGGAGGGGTGTGTCGGCCAGGCCGGGCGCGTTCGGATGCCCCGGCGCGGCCGACACACGCGGACGTCAACTCACCGTCGGCGTATAGCCCTTGGCCTCTGCGGACTCGGACGGCTCACGCACGACCTTCATGCCGCCGACCGCCGACTTGTCGGGCTGCAGGATCACCGATTCGTGGGAGGACGGGGCCTTGGGGTCGCTGAAGTCCTGGGCGACGCCGAAGCCGTTGTCGAAGTCACTGAGGGACAGCAGTGCCTTGTCGACGCCCTCACGTGTGAGGTCCTTGTCCTCGCAGGCCTTCTTCAGGGCCTCGCCGAACACGGCCGCGGCGGTCCAGCCCGCGACGACGCCGTTGTCGAGCGAGTCCTTCGGATACGCCTTCTTGTAGTCGGCGACGAGCTTCTTCGCCTCCGGGGTGTCCGCGCCGATGGGCAGCGAGGGCGAGGCGACCCAGTAGTTCTTCAGCAGCGCCGGGGCGGCCTGCGTGCCGAGCAGCTGCGGCGAGTACGCCGAGTTGTTGCCGATGATCGGCGCGTTCAGCTTCGCCGCCGCCGCGACGCCGACGAGGGAGGCCGCCTGGCGCGGGCCCGCGCTGATCACGACGCCCTTGACGCCGGCCTTCTTCAGGGCGGTGACCTGGGCGGTCATATCGTTGTCGGTCGGCTTGATCTTCTGCTTGACGAGGGTCAGCCCCTCCTTCTTCGCCATGTACTCGGAGCCTTGCAGCGCGTTCTCGCCGTAGTCGCCCTCGAAGTAGACGTGGCCGAGCTTGTCGCCCTTCTTGAGGCCCTTCTCCTTCATCAGGAAGTCGATCGCGTTGATCGTCTCGATGTCGTACGTCGACCCGATGACGCGCACGTACGGGCTGCCGAGCAGATGCGCCGACCAGGCCTGCGGCAGGACGAGGGCCTTGTCCTGGCCGTCGATGCGCTTCTTGACGGCGGCCACGAACGGCGAGCCGAGGAACTGCGGGAAGCCGAGCACGTCGGGTGCCAGCTCCGTGTAGCCGGCGACGGCCTTCTGCGGGTCGTAGCCGTGGTCGCGCACGGTCAGCTTGGCCTTGTAGCCGCAGGCGCCGCCCGCGGCGTTGAACTGCTTCACGTACAGCTGCTGCGCCTGGGTGACGCTCTTGCCGAGCGTCGCGTAGACGCCGGTCATGTCGGTGAGGACGCCGAGGTTGATCGTCTTGCCGGTGATGCCCTTGCCGGTCTTGACGCCGCCCGCGCTCTGCTTGTCGCCGTCCCCGTCGTCCTTGGCCTTGGAGCTGCACGCGGCGGTCAGTGCGAGCAGGGTGGCCACGGCGGTCACCGTGACCATGCGGGTGCGGCCGTTCCTTGGGTTCATGCGTCCTCCTGAGGGTGTTTCCTGGCGCGCGGGGCGGTCAGCCGCACAAGTCCGCCGGGTAGGAAAAGGACCACCGCCACGACGGCGGCGCCGTACAGATAGCGGGACGCCTCGCCCGGTGCCACGCCGCCGGTGCCGGGGGCGGAGACCAGGGGCAGGGCGTCGCTGTACCGGGTGAGCAGTTGCGGCAGGAGCGAGACGAAGGCCGCGCCGATGACGGCGCCCGCCACGGATCCGAGGCCGCCGATGACGATCATGGCGAGGTATTCGAGGGAGAGCGTGATGCCGAAGTAGTCGGGCACGGTGCGCTGGAAGATCAGGGCGAGCAGTACGCCCGCGAGCCCCGCGTACATCGACGAGAGCACGAAGACGAAGCCGCGGTAGCGGGCGACCGGCACGCCGAGCACCCCGGCCGCGATGCGGTGGTCGCGGATCGCGTTCAGTGCCCGTCCCGGCCGTCCACGCAGCACGCCGCGGGCGAAGAGCCCGCAGCCGAGCGTGAGCAGCAGCCCCAGGTACCAGAGCTTCTCGGATGCACCGAACGGCACGCCTGCGACGGCGAGTTCGCTCTCGTCGAAGGTGAGGCCGAACAGGCTCATGGCGGGCACGTCGCGCCCATTCGCGCCGCCGGTCAGGTCCTCGGCGTTGAACAGGACGTGCTGTCCGATGAAGATCAGCGCGAGGGTCGCGATGCCGAGGTACGCGCCCTTGAGGCGGCCCGCGATGGGGCTGAACAGGCCGCCCGCGACGCCCGCGACGAGCACCGCGAGCACGGCGGCGAGCCACGGCGGAAGGCCGAGCCCGTCCAGCGTCTGGCCCCGCTCCCCCGCGAACACGCAGTACCCGTAGGCGCCGACGGCGAGGAAGAAGGCGTGCCCCATGGAGAGTTGCCCGGTCGCGCCGGTCAGCAGGTTGAGGCCGATGGCGCCGATGGCGGCGGCCATGGCGAACAGGCCCGCCTGAAGCCAGAAGCGCTCCACGTAGAACGGCAGGGCGAGCAGCAGCAGGGCGCAGGCCGCGATGACGTACGTACGGCGGCGCGAGAGGCGCCCCCGCAGTGAACTGCCGTACGTGGTGCGGGGCTTGGCCGGTGGGGCATCCGAGGCGAGTACGTCAGACACGGGCCAGCTCCTTCGTCCCGAAGAGCCCCGAGGGCCGCAGCAGCAGGATCACGGTCATCACGAGATAGGGCGCGACGTCGCCGAGGCCGCGGCCCATGAAGGCGAGTTCGCTCTGGTAGCCGGCGGCGAGGGACTCGGTGACGCCGACGATGAGCCCGCCGACGAGCGCGCCGGTGGTGGAGTCGAGTCCGCCGAGGATCGCGGCGGGGAAGGCCTTCAACGCGGCGAGTGACGTGGCCCGTTCGAGGCCCGGCGTCGGGAACACGGTCAGGAACAGCGCGGCGACGGCGGCGAGCCCGCCCGCCACCGCCCACGCGCCGAGCGACACCCGCCCGAGCCGTACGCCCATCAGCGCGGCGGTCTCGCTGCTCTCGGCGGCGGCGCGCATCGCGACGCCCCACGAGGTGTAGCGGAACGTGAGCAGGAAGGTGGTGATGAGCAGGGCCGCCGCGGCGAGCGCCGCGATCCGGGTGTGCGCGATGGAGACCCCGCCGACGGTGAGCACGGCATCGCCCCACGGGTCTCCCATGGCGAGCACGTCCGTGCCGAGGCGGCGGGTGAGTTCGGTGGTCAGGAGGATGTCGACGCCGATGGTGACGATGGCGAGGACGCTGTGGTCGCGCCCCCGGTAGCGCCGCATCACGAAGAACTCGACGGAGGCGCCGACGACGGCCGCGGCCGCGATGCCGACACCGACCGCGGGCCAGAACCCGATGTCGTCGTGGAGCGACGCGATGACGTAGCCGCCCGCGAGCAGCAGCGACGCGTGGGCGAAGTTGACCACCTCGGTGGCCCGGAAGATGACGACGAAGCCGAGGGCGATCAGCGCGTAGACGGAGCCCATCGAGATGCCGTTGATGAGGAGTTCGAGAAACGTCGTGAAATCAGTCATGCGGAGGCCTCCGGCTCTTCGGGGGTGCCCAGGTACGCCTGGACCACCGCCGGGTCGTTCTGCACCCGTTCCGGGGGGCCGCCCGCGATGCGGCGGCCGAAATCGAGGACCGTCACCTCGTCGGCGAGCCGCATGACGACACCCATGTCGTGTTCGACCAGGACGATCGAGATGCCGAGGCTGTCGCGGACGCCCGCGATGACGGCTGCGGTGCGGCGGCGTTCGTCGGCGGTCATGCCGGCGACGGGTTCGTCGAGGAGAAGGATCCTGGGCTCCATGCACAGGGCTCGGGCGAGTTCGGCGAGCTTCTGCGCGCCGTACGGCAACGAGCCGGTGGGTGTGGTGAGTTGGTCGGCGATGCCGACGAACTCGGCGATCTCCGCGACCCGTTCGCGGTGGAGGCGCTCCTCGCGGACCGCCGAAGGCAGCCGCAGGCCGGCCGCGACGAAGCCCGCGCGGGTCAGCCTGTGCCGGCCGAGCAGCAGGCTGTCGGCGACGGTGGTGTGCGGCGGCAGGGCGAGGTTCTGGAAGGTGCGGGCGACGCCGAGTTCGGCGATGCGGTGCGGGGGCAGGCCGGTCAGTTCGCGCTCGCCGAGGTGGACGGTGCCGGAGGTGGCCCGGTAGACGCCGGAGAGGACGTTGAAGGTGGTGGACTTGCCCGCTCCGTTCGGGCCGATGACGGCGTGCACCGTGCCCGGATCGACGGTCATGCCGATGGCGTCGAGGGCGGTGAGACCCGCGAAGCGCACGGTCAAGTCCCTTACGTACAGCGGCGGTACGTCCGCGTGCGGCGGCGGTACGTCCACGTGCGAGGTCGCCACGTTCGTCATCGCGCGCCTCCCCAACGGCTGAGCGTCGGCGTGTGCGCGGACCCGCCGGTCGCGGCCGCGGCGTCCGACGCGGCCGTCTCGTCGACCACGCCCAGATAGCGGCGGCGCACCTCGTCGGATCCTGCGAGTTCGTCGGCGCGGCCGTGCAGGGTGATCTCGCCGACCTCCAGGACGTACGCGTGCGAGGCGAGCCGCAGCGCGAGCGCCGCGTTCTGTTCGACGAGGAGTACGGAGACCTGGCGGTCGCCCTGGGCGTTGATCTCGCGGATCGTCTCGGCGATCCGGGCGGCCATCAACGGGGCGAGCCCCAGCGACGGTTCGTCCAGGAGCAGCAGCTTCGGCGCGGCCATCAGGGCGCGGCCCACGGCCAGCATCTGCTGCTCGCCGCCGGACAGCAGCCCCGCCCGCTGCTGCGCCCGGTCGGCGAGTACGGGGAAGAGTTCGTGCACGCGCCGCAGCGCCGCCGCCTTGGCGGCCCGCGAACCGTGCGATCCGAGCGCCCCGGCCCGCAGATTGTCCGCGACGGTCATCCGCGCGAACACCCGCCGCCCCTCAGGGACTTGGCAGACCCCGGCGGCCACCACACGGTCGGCGGACATGCCACCGATCCGCCGGCCGCCGAAGTCCACCGTGCCGGACGTCACCGCCCCGCCGTGGAAGCCGAGGGTGCGCGAGACGGCGCGCAGCAGCGTCGTCTTGCCCGCTCCGTTGCCGCCGAGCACGGCGACGACGGACCCCGAAGGTACCTCCAACGTCACTCCGCGCAGGGCGCGTACGGGCCCGTAGCCGACGGATACGTCGTCGACGAGGAGCCCTGGTTCTCTTGCATCGCTCACATCGGTCACTGTGTGCGTCCCTCCCTGGACCGGTGGCGCTCACGACAGCACCGTGCGGACGGCCCGTCCACGGGCGACCCGCGAATCGCTGCGCGGGACCAGCCCCTGACCGCCCCGGTTGTGCCCGCGCACAAGACCGCGTGTCAGGGGCCTGCCGGGGACGGGCGGCGGGTGGCATCCTCCGCACAAGCGGGTGAGTCCTTTGCCGTCGCTTTAACGACTCGTACGGCTCGTTGGGGAGGGGCGATGGGAACACGCAAACACCGCACGGGCCAGGACTGGCAGCTGCTGAAGGAGGCCTGCGGCACGCTCCTCGACCGGGTGCCGGAACTCGTCGACGAGCATCTGCGGCAGCTCTTCGCGCACTCGGACGTCTACGCGCGCGTGCTGCCGTACGACGCCCAGTGGCGGGAGGCCGAGCAGGCGATGCGCATCGGCGTCGAGACGATCTCGGCGCCACGCGACTCGCCGCGCAAGGACCTGGAGTACGCGGAGGACGCGGGCCGGCGCCGGGCGGGTCAGGGGCTGCCGCTCGACCTCCTGATCCACGCCTACCGCAACGCGGGCTATCTCGTCTGGGACGCCCTGATGGAGAGCGCGGGCGGCGAACCGGCCCGGCTGAAGGCGCTGATGCGTTCCGCGACGATGGTGTGGGCGGCGGTGGACGCGCAGGCCGAGGCGGCCTCAGAGGCGTACCGGGCAACGGAGTTGGAGCTGCGCCGCCGTACCGACGAGCAGACCCAGGCGCTGCTCGACGCGCTCCTGGACGGCCGCCCCGCGCCGGGCCTCGCGGCGCGCGCGGCAGCGGGCCTCGACCTGCCCGAGCACGGCCCGTACGCGGTCGTCGTGCTCCGGGTGGAGCGGCAGGGCGGGCGCGAGGCGTTCCACCGGCGGATCCAGGACCCGCGGTTCCGGTTCGTATGGCGGATGCGGGCGGACTGCGAGGTGGGGGTGGCGGCGCTCGGGGCGGGCCGCACGCTGGACGACCTGGCGGCGCTGCTCGACGGCCGCTGCCCGGGCCCCGGCGGGGTCAGCCCCGTCGTCAAGGGGCTCGCCGAGCTCGGCCACGCCCGCCGCCTCGCCGAACTCGCGTTGCGCACCTGCCCGCCGGACACCACGGGGGTGGTCCGCCTGGACGAGCGGATGCCGACGGCACTGGTGGTGAGCCAGCCGGACCTGGCGCAGCGCCTGGTGTCGGGCGTCTTCGGCGAGCTCCTCGCGCTCGAACCGGCCGACCGGGCGGTCCTGTTGGAGACGCTGGACGCGTGGCTGGCGTGCGAGGGGTCGGCGGGACGGGCGGCGGGCCGCCTGTACTGCCACCGCAACACGGTCTTCAACCGGCTGCGCAGGCTGGAGCAGTTGACGTCGCGTTCGCTGTCGCGGCCACGGGATCTGATGGAGATGACGTTGGCGCTGGACGCGTACCGGTTGTCACCGGGGTGAGCGGGGATCGGGTTCGGGACGCCGGAACAGCGCGGTGAGAAGGAAGGGCACTCCGTACGTCGCCGATCCCTCGCCCTGCGCGGCCATGGGCCGGATCTCGACCTCCTCCAACTCGCCGAAGATGTGGCGCAGTTCATCGGTGGCGAAGGCGATACCGCCTTCAAGGTCGCCGCTCCGGTACAGCTCCTCGTCGGACGCTTCGGAGCCCATCGCTCCCGCGGCGAAACAGACGAGTCCGAAGTAGCCGCCGGGCGCGAGTACGCGGTCGAGCAGGGCGAGATAGCTGATGCGGCGGTGCGGCGGGAGGTGGTGCAGACACCCGGAGTCGTACACCACGTCGTACGTGTCGTACGGGAGTTGGACGTCGAAGATGTCCCCCTGGTGGAACCGTACGTCCGCGTCTGCGGCCGCGGCCCGCTCCTTGCCCCAGGCCACAGCGGTGGCCGACAGGTCGACGGCGTCCACGTCGAAGCCGCGGGCGGCGAAGTGCAGGGTGTTGCGGCCTGGCCCGCACCCGAGGTCCAGCGCGCGGCCCTCCGGGCGGATCGGCCCCTTGTCGAGGTGGGCGACGAGATTCTCGTCGGCCTTCTCGACGAAGAACGGAACGTCCCGCTCCCGGTCGCCATAGAACCGATCCCACCAGTCGGCTCCGCCGGTACTCGGGAAGGCCCGGTCGAGCATCTCCAGGACGTCATCCGTGGTGCGCATGTATCGCTTCAACAAGTCTCCCTCACCGGCGAGTTGACACGCCCCAGGCTACCCGGGGGCCCGCATTCTGGCAGGTGAGCGGCTTGGGAGGCGGTGTCGCGCGCGGCCCGGAACGGGCACGAGACCTTGTGCGGCCCCGGCGGCGGCCCTGCCACCCACGACCTGCCGGAACCGGCCTGCACGGGGGCACCGAGGGTCGGGGCGGGGCGATTCCGGCGGGAGCACGAGGGGGCAATTCTGCGGTCACCCGGAAGCGGAGAGCTGTTCGCGCACCCACTCGGGGTCCGGGTTGGTGTGGGGCCGGCCCGCCACGACGACGGTCGGCACGGTCTCGTTGCCGCCGTTGGCGACCCTCACCGCGGCGGCTCCTGCCGGGTCGTGCCAGATGTTGACCCAGTGCAGCCGGCGGGCGCTGCGGCCGAGCCGGAGGCGCAGCCGTATGCAGAACTTGCAGCCCGGACGCCAGAAGACAACCGGCCGGCCGTCGGCCGCGCTGCGACGCTGCGCCTCCTGCGCGCCGATCGACCTCGGGAAGATCACGGGCGAGTTCACGGCGGCGAGCACGAGAAACGCCAGCAGGAGTGCCGTGGCCATGGCGGGACTGCCGTTGAGGAACTGCCCGGTCGCGAGGGCCGAGCCACTGAGCACAAACACCATCGGCAGGATCCATGCGCGCATCATGGTGACGCAGGCTATCGGCACGGGCAGGATGTGGCCGCCCCGCCTTGGGCAACATGCAGGATGTGGCCGCCCCGCCTTGGGCAATCTGCCGCCAAGGGCGGCAGGGTGGGCAAGGCGGCCCCCGGTACCGCGCAACCAGGACCAGGGGCCCCGGCCACGGTTGGGCAACCGTCACGGTGCCGCGCGACGGAAACGCAGGGCCCGCCCACGGCACCCCGCCGCAGCGCAACACCGACGAAGCCGCCGCCACGGCCCCCGCCCCGCCTCAGCGCAAGAAGTCCTCCGCGATGGACGCGGCGACGTCCTCCAGGATCGGCCCCGCCTCGGCGATGCAGCGGGCCACATCCGGCTCCACGTCCGTGAGTGCGTACGCCCGGCGGATCCCGGCCCGCCCCAATACCTCCGGCGCCAGCGCAAGCCGCCCGCACACGGCGACGACCTCGACGCCCGCCGCGCGCGCCGCCGACGCGACACCCGCCGGCGCCTTCCCGTGCAGCGTCTGCTCGTCCAGCGAGCCCTCGCCGGTGATCACGAGCTCGGCCCGCTCCAGCGCGGGCGCGAATCCGAGAACGTCGAGCATGACCTCGATACCGGGCCGGAAGCTCGCCCCGAGCCCGACCAGCGCCCCGAACCCGATGCCACCCGCGGCACCGGCCCCCGGCGACTCCGCGTACTCGAGCGCCTTCGGCCCCACCGACTCGGAGAGCACCTTCGCGTAGTGGGCCAGCGCCGCGTCCAGCTCGGCGACGTCCTGCGGAGTGGCGCCCTTCTGCGGGCCGTAGATCGCGGGCGCGCCCTTCGGCCCGGTCAGCGGATTGTCGACGTCGCTCGCCAGGACGAGTTCGACATCGGCAAGCCGCGCGTCGAGCCCGGACAGATCGGCCGAGGCCAGGCCCGCGAGCGCGCCACCGCCCGGCCCGACCGGCGCGCCCTCCGCGTCCAGCAGCCGCGCGCCGAGCGCCACGAGCATGCCCGCGCCGCCGTCCGTCGTGGCGCTGCCGCCCACACCGAACACGATCGAGCGTGCCCCGGCGTCGAGCGCCGCGGTGATCACCTCACCGGACCCGTACGTCGTCGCCGTGAGCGGCGCGAACTCGCCCTCGGGCAGCAGCTGGAGGCCTGACGCCTCCGCCATCTCCACGACGGCCGTGCCCTCGCGCAGCGCGTACGCGGCGACGACCGGCTCGCCGAGGGGCCCGGTCACCCGGACCTCGCGGCGCTCGAACCCGGCCGCGACCGCGGCCGCCACCGTCCCGTCGCCACCGTCCGCGACCGGCACGGACTCCACCGTGACCTCGGGCGCGACCCGGTGCAGACCCGCCGTCACACGCTGTGCGACCTGCACCGCGGTGAGCGAGCCCTTGAACTTGTCCGCCGCGATCAACACGTGCCGCGCAGCCCCTGCAGCGTCCGCCACCTTGCTCTCCCCTTGCTGTTGCGCCTTGCTCGAGGCAAGGCAGTCGCGCCGCTGCGACCTTAACCGCAGGAGGGGTCCGCTGCCCATGGTCGTCCGGTCCGCGGACCGGCGATCGCCGCCGGAATACGCGTACAAAGAGCCGCAAACCAACGCGACCGTTGATCTTCAAAAGCGGGTACACCGGACTCATGACGCCAACGAGCCCCCGGCTCACCGACCTCACCGAACGCGCCCTCGCCGACCGTGTGCTCGGCGGCTGGCTCGGCCGGATCGCCGGCAACATGCTCGGCAAGCCGGTCGAGCAGGGCGAGGTGTGGACGCGCGAGCGCATCGACCGCTATCTGCGGCAGGCCGAGGCCCTGCCCCTGACCGACTATCTGCCGGAGCCCCCGTCGGACGAGGTGGCGCTGGCGCTGCGCCCCGAGTGGCGCCAGTGCGTGCGCGGCCGCATCCACGGCAGCTGCCGCGACGACGACGTGGACTACGCGGTGCTCGGCCTGCACCTCCTGGAGACCCACGGTTTCGCGTTCACGACGGAGCAGGTCGGCGAGCTGTGGCTGCTTCGCCTCCCCTACCTCCAGACGTTCACGGCGGAGCGCGCGGCGTACCGGAATCTCGCGAACGGGCTGAAGCCCCCGCTCACGGCGACGTTCGACAACCCCCACCAGGAGTGGATCGGCGCCCTGATCCGCGCGGACGTCTTCGCCTGGACCAACCCGGGCGCCCCGCGCCGCGCCGCCTCCCTGGCCCGCCGCGACGCGGTCCTCTCGCACACCGGCAACGGCGTCTACGGAGCGATGTGGGCCGCCGCCCTGATCTCCGCCGCCTTCACCGCGCCGACCCCGCGCGCCGCCCTCGACGCCGCGCTCTGCGTGATCCCCGCGAGCAGCCGCCTGGCCCGCGTCGTACGCCGCACGGCCTCCCTGCACGACTCGCGGCTGACATGGGAGGAGACGCTCGCCACGGTCGCCGAGGAGACGGCGGGCCTCGGCTGGATCCACACGGTCCCGAACGCCGCGGTGCTCACCGCCGGGCTGCTGTACGGCGACGGGGACTTCACCCGCACCGTGGCCCTGACGGTCCGCGGCGGCCTCGACACGGACTCCAACGGTGCGACGGCCGGCTCGTTCGCGGGCGTGCTGTGCGGCGCCGCCGCGATCCCCGCGCAGTGGACCGAGCCCCTGGAGGACCGGGTCCGCAGCGCGGTGTTCGGCTTCGACGGCGTACGTATCAGTGAACTGGCGGCGCGTACCGTGGAGTTGTTGGCCGGGGCCCAGGACCCGTCGTAAGCCGTGCCCCCCGGGCGCGACATTTTTACAAGACCGGGAGCCCGCCGCCCGTGCACCCTCGCCGTATGACTACGTACGACGTTGAACTCTCGCACGGGATGCACGTGGTCCACGACGGCCCGCCACAGGCGCCGCCCCTCCTGCTCATCCACGGATCGGGGGCCGCGGGCGGCTGCTGGATCCCGATGGTCCCGGCCCTCGCGGAACACCATCACGTCATCCGGGTCGACCTGCCCGGCTGCGGCCACTCCCCGCCCGCCCCGACCTACGAAGTACCGGCGCAGGCCGCCGCGTTGGCCGAGCTGCTCGACGATCTCGGGCTGCGGGACGTCGCCGTGGCCGGGCACTCCAGCGGGGGCTACATCGCCACCGCACTCGCCGAACAGCGCCCCGACCTGGTGCGCTCGCTCACGCTGATCAGCTCGGGCCCGCGCATGGACGCGCTCCTCCCGCAGCCGTTCATCCTGCGCTTCCTGACGGGCCCGCCGCTCGGCCGGCTCATCTGGTCGATGCGCTCGGACGCCTGGGTCCGCGCGGGCATCAGGTCGACGGCCGCCCGCCCCGTGGACGTTCCGGAGGAGCTGATCGCAGGCGTGCAGGGCATCCCGTACGGCGCGTTCCGGGCGGTCCTGCGCGAGAACGGCGCGTACATCACCGAGCGCACGGTGCCCGAGCGGCTCGCCCCGCTCGGCATCCCGGTGTTGGTCATCTTCGGTGCCGCCGACCCCCGTTGGGACCCGGCGTCGGCGCAGAGCTACGCGACGGTGCCGAACGCGCGCGTGGAGATGCTGCCCGGCGTCGGGCACCTCCCCCTCCTCGAAGCCCCGGAGGCGACCGGCGAACTGTTGCTGGACTTCGTCGCGACGGCACGCCAACCACGGTCCTAGACTGGCCACATGCCGCCGATCGAGACAATCGGGACAACCATCGGGGCAGCCATCGGGGCCCCACCCGACTGGGACGCGATGGACATCTCGGTCCCGCCCCCGGCGCTCCGGCTGCCGGGGATCAGCATGGCCGGGTTCAGTCAGCGCGTCCCCGGCACCCCCGCCCCCATGAACATCAGCATGGTCGCGCACCCGTCCGTCACCCTGCTCATCGACCTGAGCGACGAGGACGACATCGTCTACGACAGCCAGGGCAGGACCGGACGCGGCAGCGCCGTCATCGGGCTGCTCCCCGGCGAGCTCCGGACCTCGGGACGGGTGGGCACATGTCTCCAGATACGTCTCCAACCGGCCCTGGCGACCGCGGTGTTCGGCGCGTCGGCCGACCTCAGCGGGACCGTGGTGTCCCTCGCCGATACCTGGGGGCACTCTGCGGACGGGTTCGAGGGCAGACTGCGCGCCGCCGGTTCCTGGCACGAGCGGTTCGCGATCGCGACAGAGGTCATCGGCCGCCGCCTCGACACCTCCCCACGGGTCGATCCCGAGGTCGCCCACATCTGGCGGCGGACGCTGGCCCGCCGGGGGCGGGTGCGGGTCGAAGGCCTTGCGGACGAGGTCGGCTGGAGCCGGGGCAGGCTGTGCGCCCGCTTCCGGTCCCAACTGGGCATCACCCCCAAGCGCGCCGCCCGCCTCGTACGGTTCGACCACGCCGCCCATCTGCTGGCTGCGGGGCGCCCGGCCGCCGACGTCGCCACCGCCTGCGGCTACGTCGACCAGCCCCATCTGCACCGCGACGTACGGGAGTTCACCGGCCTCACCCCCACCGTCGTGGCCCGCGCACCGTGGCTCGCGATCGACGACGTGGCATGGCCGGACACCTGGCCCGCCACGACCTGAAACCGCACCGAATCCCACGCCTGGCCCCGCACCGAAACCCGCACCGAAACCCGCCCCCGAACCCGCACAGATGGCGCTATTAGGGTGGCCCGATGACCACCCTTGACTACGCCACGTACATCGCAGGCCTCCCCCGCGTCCTGGTCGGCGCCGCCGCACTGTTCCGGGACGCGGAGGGGCGGGTGCTGCTCGTCGAGCCCAATTACCGGGAGGGCTGGGCGCTGCCCGGCGGCACCGTGGAGTCGGACGACGGGGAGTCGCCGCGGCAGGGCGCGCGCCGCGAGACGCTGGAGGAGATCGGGCTCGACGTACCCGTGGGGCGACTCCTTGCCGTGGACTGGGTGCCGGGGACGGGGCGGCCGCCGCTCGTGGCGTACCTCTACGACGGCGGGGTCCTGACCGAGGCGCAGCAGAAGGCCATCCGGCTGCAGGAGGAGGAGCTGCTGTCGTGGCGGTTCGTGGAGCGCGCCGAGCTCGGCGCGTACCTGCTCGGGTCGCTGGGCCGGCGGGTGAGCGCCGCCCTCGACGTGCTGGACAGCGGATCGGGCACGGTCGAGCTGGAGAACGGCGAGCCGGTCACCGGCTGAGCCCGGCGCGCAGGCCACCCGCCGTCTACGCGCGTTGACAACTCGTGTGGCGCCGGGTCATGTTTCCGTGGACAGTTTTTTAGAGCACGTGCCGATCCGACCGGGGGCAGGACGCGGGCTCGCACCAGAGCAAAGGGGCTCAATCCGTTGACCAGGAAGATCATTCTCGACTGCGACCCGGGGCACGACGACGCGGTCGCGATGCTGCTCGCGCACGGCAATCCCGACATCGACCTGGTCGCCGTGACCACCGTCGTCGGGAACCAGACCCTGGAGAAGGTGACGCGCAACGCCCTCTCCGTGGCGGCGATCGCCGGCATCACCGGGGTGCCGTTCGCCGCGGGCTGCCCGCGGCCGCTGATCCGTACGATCGAGACCGCGCCCGAGATCCACGGCGACACGGGCCTCGACGGACCCGATCTCCCGGACGCCGCCTTCGAGCTCGACGAGCGGCACGCGGTGGACCTGATCATCGACACGGTGATGGCGCACGAGCCCGGTGAGATCACCATCGTGCCGACCGCGGGCCTCACGAACATCGCGCTCGCCGCCCGCAAGGAGCCGCGCATCGTCGAGCGCGTCCGCGAGGTCGTCCTGATGGGCGGCGGCTACCACGAGGGCAACTGGAGCCCGGTCGCCGAGTTCAACATCGTGATCGACCCCGAGGCCGCCCACATCGTCTTCAACGAGAAGTGGCCGGTCACGATGGTCGGGCTCGACCTCACCCACCAGGCGCTCGCCACCCCGGCCGTCGAGCAGAAGATCAAGGCCGTCGGCACGAAGCCCGCGCAGTTCGTGCTCGAACTGCTCGAGTTCTTCCGCGAGGCCTACCGCGAGAACCAGGGCTTCGAGCACCCGCCCGTGCACGACCCCTGCGCCGTCGCGTACGTCATCGACCCGAGCGTCATGACCGTCCGCAAGGCGCCCGTCGACATCGAGCTGCGCGGCTCCCTCACGCTCGGCATGACCGTCACCGACCTGCGCGCGCCCGCGCCCGACGACTGCCACACCCAGGTCGCCGTCGACCTGGACCACGAGCGGTTCTGGAACCTCGTCGTGGACGCGCTGGAGCGCATCGGTGAGCCCGAAGGGAACGGGGCGCCCGCAGCATGAACGTCGCCGCCTCCCCCCACTCCTCGGCCGGCGGCCCCGATGCGGGACGACCGGTCAGGATCGGCGCCCTCATGGTCGCGCTGCTCGCGGCCAGCTTCGCCTTCCAGCTCAACGCCTCGATGCTCAGCCCCGCGCTCGCGACGATGGCGGACGAGCTGGACACCACCGCGTCCGCGATCGGTGTCACGCAGACCGCGTTCTTCACGGCCGCCGCGCTGTTCTCGCTCTTCCTGCCGCGCCTCGGCGATCTGATCGGCCGCCGCAAGGTGCTCACCGGGATGATGGTCCTGATGGCCGTCGGGTGTGTGATCTCCGCGCTCGCGACCTCCGTCGGGATGCTCGCCGTGGGCCGTGTCATCCAGGGCGCCTCGGGCCCGACGATCCCGCTCGCCCTGATCATGCTGCGCGTCGAGATCCCGGACCCGAAGCGGTACGGCACCCTCATGGGCGTCGTCACCGCCGTCAACGGCGGCATCGCGGGCGTCGACTCGTTCGCGGGCGGCTCGCTCGCCGAGCACTACGGCTACGCGTCGATCTTCTGGGTCATGACCGCCTTCGCGGCCCTCTCGGCCCTGCTCGTACGCCTCTTCGCCCCGGAGTCCCGCGCGGCCGAGCGGCCGCCGATGGACTGGCCGGGCGTGCTGCTCCTGGTGATCTCCGTCGGCGCGCTCCTGATCGCCTTCAACGAGGCGGGCAAGCTGGCCGCGGCGAACTGGCCGCTGGCGGTCGGCCTGCTGGTCGTCGCCGTGCTCGCCTTCTGGGCGTTCTGGCGCATGGAGAACCGCTCCTCGCACCCGCTGGTCACCACGCACCTGCTGAGGCGCCGCGCGACCTGGTCGCTGCTCCTGTCCACCATGCTGACCATGACCGGCGTCTTCGCGATCATGAACGGTCTGCTGCCCGGCTTCGCGCAGGACACCTCGGTGGGGCTCGGCCTCGGCGCCGAGGGCGCGACCTGGTGGACGCTGACCCCGTACGCGCTCGCGGGCCTGGCCATGGGCCCGATCTCGGGACGCCTCGCGGCGACGTTCGGCTACGGCCGCATCCTGCGCACCGGACTGATCGCCACGGCGGTCTCGACGGTCCTGGCTCTGCTGACCCTCCAGACGGACTCGTCGGGCCTCGTCCTGGCGGTCTCGATCCTGCTGGGCGTCACGTACGCGGGCATGGCCAACATCATGCTGAACGGCCTCGGCATCGTGCTCTCCCCGCCCGAGAACCCCGGCTTCCTGCCGGGCCTCAACGCGGGCTGCTTCAACCTCGGCGCGGGCCTCAGCTTCGTGGTCCTGTACGCGGCGATGGACTCGGTCGCCCCCTCGGGCGGCACCTCGGTCGGCGGCTACAGCGCCGGTGTCGTGGCGGGTCTCGTGCTCATCGTGGCGGCCCTGTTCACGTCGCTGCTGATCCCGAAGCCGGTGCACGCGGAGGCGACGGACTGACCTACCGTTGAGGTCATGACCCTGGTTTCGTTCCTCACCGGCGCCGGCATCAGCACCGACTCCGGGATCCCGGACTACCGCGGCCCGAACGGTGTGTGGCGGAAGGATCCCGACGCCGAGAAGCTCGTCACGTACGGGTATTACATGAACGACCCGGAGATCCGGCGCCGCGCCTGGCAGGTGCGGCGCCGGGCCGTCACGCTGACCGCCGAGCCGAACGCGGCGCACCGGGCGATCGCGGAGCTCGACAGGTCCGGCGCCTCGGTCCGGGTCATCACGCAGAACGTCGACGGGCTGCACCAGCTCGCCGGCACGCCCACCCGCAAGGTGCTCGAACTGCACGGCTCTGCAAGGCAGTTCATGTGCACGGAGTGCGACACGCGCGGCCCCATGGCGGAGGCCCTCGCGCGTCTGGACGCGGGCGAGGACGACCCGCCGTGCCTCGTGTGCGGCGGCATCCTCAAGTCGACGACCGTGATGTTCGGCGAGAACCTCGACCCGCTGGTGCTCGGCGAGGCCGTCGAGGTCACCAAGGCGTCCGAGGTCTTCTTCGCCGTCGGATCCTCTCTCCAGGTCCATCCGGCGGCCGGACTCGCGGGCCTCGCCGCCGAGCACGGCGCCCGCCTGGTGGCGGTCAACGCCGAACCGACCCCGTACGACGACGTGGCCGACGAGGTCGTACGGGAGCCGATCGGGACCGCGGTGCCGCGGCTGCTCCGTGAACTCGCCGATGCGTAGGTCTCGCTGCGCACGCCCTCTGCGTCCGGCAGGCTGAGGGCAGCGACCTACGAGAGGCGGTACCCGATGAAGCTGGTGGTGCAGGAGTTCCTGACGCTGGACGGTGTGTCGCAGGGTCCGGGCTCCCCCGACGAGGACACCAGTGACGGGTTCACGCGCGGCGGCTGGTTCGTGCCGTACGTGGACGAGGAGTTCATGGGGATCGCCGAAGGCTGGCTCGGCCGGGCGGACGGGCTGCTGTTCGGGCGCCGGACGTACGAGAACTTCGCGCGGGACTGGCCGACGATGACCGACCACCCCTTCGCCCCGATCATGAACGGCCTGCCGAAGTACGTCGCCGCCCAGAGCCTGGCCGAGGCCGACTGGAGCCCGACCACGATCCTGGCGGGCAACATCGCCGCCGAGGTCGACGCGCTGAAGCAGCAACCCGGTCGTGAGCTGCAGATCCACGGCAGCGCACGGCTCGCCCAGTCGCTCCTCGCGGCAGGCCTCGTCGACGAGCTGCGGCTCGCGATCGCCCCGGTCGTGGTGGGCCGGGGCCGCCGCCTGTTCCCGGACGGCGGCACCCCGGCGGGCCTGCACCCGATCAGCCAGCGCTCCACGGCGGGCGGCCTCTCCGTGCACGTCTTCGAGACGGCGGGGATGCCGGCGTACGGGGTGTACGGAGGCTAGAACAGGGCGTCGGCCGTGGCGGAGGAGCGCTCGAAGTCCAGCAGCCGGCGCTTGCGGTCGAGGCCGCCGCCGTAGCCGGTGAGGTCGCCGTTCGCGCCGATGACGCGGTGGCAGGGGACGATGACGCCGATGGGGTTCTTGCCGTTGGCGAGGCCCACGGCGCGCGAGGCCTTCGGCTTTCCGAGCGCCTCGGCCAGCTCCCCGTACGTACGGGTCCCGCCGTACGGGATCCGCTGGAGCTCTGCCCAGACGGAGCGCTGGAACGGGGTGCCGTGCAGGTCCAGTGGCAGGTCGAACTCCGTCAACTCGCCCTGGAAATAGGCGTTGAGCTGGTCGATGACCGGGCCGAAGGAACGCTCGTCGCGGACGCCGAAGGTCTCGTCGGCGGGGCGGTGGCGCTGGTCGGTCATATAGAGGCCGGAGAGGGTCGCGTCGGTGGCGACGAGGGTGAGCGGGCCGTAGGGGCTGTCGATGACCGTGTGCTGCTTGTGCGTGTGCATGGCGTGCATCCCTTACGTGGGAAGGAAGTTGATCGGGTGGCTGTCCGTGGCCCACAGGTACTGGGTCGCGTACGCGCGCCAGGGCCGCCAGGCCGCCGCCCGGGCGGTCAGCGCCGCCGGGGTGTGGGGCAGGCCCAACTCCTGGGCGGCGCGGCGCATTCCGAGGTCGGTGGGCAGGAACGCGTCCGGGTCGCCGAGGGCGCGCATGGCGATCGCCTCGATGGTCCAGGGGCCGAATCCGGGCAGCTCGGAGAGCCGGGCGCGAGCCTCTTCCCAGTCGGACTCTGGGCCCAACTTCAGGTCGCCGTCGGCCAGTTGGCGTACGAGGGTGGTGAGGGTCGTGCGGCGGCTGCGGGGCAGCGCGAGCGACTCCGGGTCGAGGGAGGCGAGGTCCTTCGGGGACGGGAAGAGGTGGGTGAGGCCGCCCTCGGGGTCGTCGACGGGTTCGCCGTGGGCGAGGACCAGGCGGGCGGCGTGGGTGCGGGCGGCGGCCGTCGAGACCTGCTGGCCGAGGACCGCGCGGACCGCGAACTCGGCCTCGTCGACGGTGCGCGGCACCCTGCGGCCGGGCGCCTTGTCGACGAGCGGGGCGAGCAGCGGGTCGGTGCGCAGCTGCTCGTCCACGGCGACCGGGTCCGCGTCCAGGTCCAGCATGCGGCGGCAGCGGCTGATGGCCACGGTGAGGTCGCGCTGGTCGGTGAGGATCAGGCGGCAGGCGACGTACGTGGCCGTGGACACGGTCGGCGGGGTGAGCGTCGCGATGCCGTGGCCGTGCGGCAGGCGGAGGGTGCGGCGGTAGGAGCCGTCGCGCCACTCCTCGACGCCGGGTACGGCCGTCGCGGCGAGGTGGCCGAAGAGGTTGTCGGGGTTGAGGGGTGCGCGGAAGGGGAGCCGGAGCGTGATCGCGCCGGCCACGGTGTCCGCCTCCCGCTGCGGCCTGCGGGCGCGCAGTTCGCTCGGGGAGAGGGCGTAGACCTCGCGGACCGTGTCGTTGAAGGTCCGGATCGAGGCGAAGCCGGATGCGAACGCGACCTCGGAGAGCGGGAGTTGGGTGGTCTCGATCAGCAGGCGAGCCGTCTGGGCCCGCTGGGCGCGGGCCAGGGCGAGCGGGCCGGCGCCCAGCTCGGCGAGGAGCTGCCGCTCGATCTGGCGGGCGCTGTAGCCGAGGCGGCGGGCGAGTCCGGGGACGCCGTCGCGGTCCACCACGCCGTCGCCGATGAGGCGCATGGCGCGGGCGGTGAGGTCGGCGCGGGCGTTCCACTCCGGGGAGCCGGGGGTGCTGTCGGGGCGGCACCGCTTGCAGGCCCGGAATCCGGCCTGCTGGCAGGCGGCGGCGCTCGGGTAGAACCGCATGTTGCGGGGCTTGGGCGGCACGACCGGGCAGCCGGGGCGGCAGTAGATGCGGGTGGTGACGACGGCGGTGAAGAAGACGCCGTCGAAACGGGTGTCCTTGGCCTGTACTGCGCGTACGCAGCGGTCCGTGTCGGTGTGCATGCGTCTAGCGTCGGGCATGGTGGGCGGGTTGGCTGGCGAGAATGCGACATCGACGTCGGACGTCCCTACGTCTCGGGGCTCCGCCCCGGACCCCGCGAGTCTCGTCCCAGAGCGGGGCTTGATTTGCCCGAGCCGCTCGAATGGCCACCGTCGCTTGATAGGGCACGATCGAACGCCTCACGCGCTCGATCGTCGAAGACCACGAACCTGATCTCCTCCACGCCCGCCGGACAGGCGTCCCGGACCGTCTCCACCGCGATCCGTGCTCCGTCCTCCAGGGGCCATCCGTAGATGCCAGTGGAGATCGCCGGGAACGCCACCACGCGTGCGTGGAGCTCGTCCGCCACGCGGAGCGATTCGCGGTAGCAGGACGCGAGGAGGTCGGAGCGGTCCTCCGTTGTCGACCAGCGGGGGCCCACCGTGTGGATGACGTAGCGGGCCGGGAGGCGGCCCGCCGTCGTCGCGACCGCCTGGCCCGTCGGCAGGCCCTTGCCGTACTGCGAGGCGCGCAGGGCGCGGCATTCGGCGAGGATCTCGGGGCCGCCGGCCCGGTGGATGGCACCGTCCACTCCCCCGCCGCCGAGCAGCGAGGAGTTGGCCGCGTTGACGATCGCGTCCACCTCCTGCTCGGTGATGTCGCCCTGGACCAGCACCAGTTGAGGGTTGTGACGAGCGGTCATGACGCGCGCAGCCTCCTCCACACCGCCTTCGCGGCATTGTGCCCCGACATCCCGTGGACTCCCGGCCCCGGTGGGGACGCCGACGAGCAGATGTACACGGCGGGGTGCGGGGTGGTGTACGGGGACAGGGAGAGCTTCGGGCGCAGGAGGAGCTGGAGGCCGCTGGCCGCGCCGGAGGCGATGTCGCCGCCTACGTAGTTGGCGTTGCGGACCGCGAGTTCGGGTGGGCCCGCCGTCGCGCGCGCGAGGACCAGGTCCCTGAACCCCGGTGCGAAGCGCTCCAGTTGGCGCTCGATGGCGTCCGTGAGGTCACCGTCCCAGCCGTTCGGCACGTGCCCGTACGCCCAGAAGGTGTGCTTGCCCGCGGGTGCGCGCGTGGGGTCGGCGACGGTCGGCTGCACCGTGATCAGGAACGGCGCCTCGGGGCCGCGGCCCTCGCGCGACGCCGCGTTCAGCGCCCTGCCGATGTCCGAGCGGTACGGGCCGACCTGCACCGTCCCCGCGGTCCTGGCCTCCTTCGCGGTCCACGGCACCGGCCCGTCGAGCGCGTAGTCGACCTTGAAGACGCTCGCCCCGTACCGGAAACGGTCGTAATAGCGGCCGAGCCCGGCGATCCTGGCGACGGCCGTCGGCGACGTGTCGAAGATGTAGGCGCGGGCGGGCGGCAGGTCGTCGAGCCGCTTCACCTCGTAGTCGGTGTGGATGGCGCCGCCGAGGTCCCTCAGGTACCCGGCGAGCGCGTCGGAGATCGCCTGGGAGCCGCCGCGCGCGACGGGCCACCCGCGCGCGTGGGCAGCGAGGGCGAAGACCAGGCCGATCGCGGAGGTCGCGAAGCCGCCGAGCGGCGCGATGACGTGGGCGACGAGGCCCGAGAGCAGGGCGGGGGCCTTCTCGTCGCGGAAGCGGCGCATCAGCCACGTCGACGGCGGCAGGCCGACGAGTCCGAACCGGGCGAGGGTGACCGGGTCGCGGGGCAGCGCGCTGAGCGGCAGCGACATGAAGTCCCTGACCAGGGTGTCCCAGTGCGGGAGCAGGGGTTCGATCAGGCGCCGGTACGTGCCCGCGTCGCGCGGGCCGAACGATGCCGCGGTCTCGGCGACGGACCGGGACAGTATGGCCGCGCTGCCGTCGGGGAACGGGTGCGCCATCGGCAGTTCGTGCTGGACCCAGTCGAGGCCGTACCGGTCCAGGGGCAGGTCCCTGAACGCCGGGGAGTTGATGCCCAGGGGGTGCGCGGCCGAGCACGGGTCGTGGCGGAACCCGGGGAGCGTCAGCTCCTCCGTGCGGGCGCCGCCGCCCACCGTGCCCTCGGCCTCGAACACGGCAACGGAGAAGCCGCGCCTGGCCAGTTCAACGGCTGCGGTCAGCCCGTTCGGCCCCGCACCCACGACGACGGCATCGAGCATCGACGGCACCTTCGGACTCCTTTGTCAGCCGATGGCCACTCCCAGGACAGGATATGCCGGGCCACCCGACGACTCCGCAGTGCGGGTCAGCCTGCCAGCAATCCCGCCACGCGCCGGGTGGTGTCCGCGTCCCGCGCCGCCGTGAACGGCAGCGCGTTTCCGCCGCGGATCGAGAACGGGATTCCGTCGCGCGTGAGGTGTGCGCCGCCGGCCTCCTCGACCAGGAGGATCCCGGCCGCGTGGTCCCAGGCCAGCTCCCAGCCGAACGCGATCGCGTCGACGGTGCCGCGGGCGATGCCCAGGTACTCCAGGCCCGCCGAACCGCACGGGCGCGGCGCGACGCCGTCCGTGTGCAGGCCCAGCAAGGAGCGCTTCTGCTCGTCGGTCGTGAAGTCGGGGTGCGAGGTCGCGACCCGCAGGTCGGTGCCGGGTGCCGGGGGTCCGGCGTGCAGCACCTCTCCGTTGAGCCGCGCGCCCCGGCCGCGGACCGCCACGGCCATTTCGTCGAGCGCGGGCGCGTACGTCCAGGAGGCGAGCACCACGCCGTCGAGCGCGAGGGCGACGAGGGTGCAGAAGCCGGGGTCGCCGTGCACGAACTGGCGGGTCCCGTCGACCGGGTCGACGATCCAGACCGGGGCGGTGCCCTGGAGCGCCTCGTAGGAGCCCGGGTCCGCGGCGACCGCTTCCTCGCCGACGACGACGGAGCCGGGCAGCAGAGCGGCGAGCTCGAGGGTGAGGTACTCCTCGGCGCGCTTGTCGGCGACCGTCACGAGGTCGTGCGGTGCGCTCTTCTCTTCGATCTCGTCGGCGGCGAGCTGCCGGAAGCGCGGGGTGATCTCGGCTGCCGCGGCGGCCCGGACGATGTCCTCGACGCCGGTCACGAGCTTGTGGTTGATGTGCGTGTTCAGAAAGTCCTCTGTGGTCGGAAAGTCTTCGATGCTTTCCGTCTTCGTTTCGATCATGTCTCCATGAGAACACAGCCCACTGACAACGCCCTCACGGCAGGTGAACGGCGGGCGACACCTCGAAGACATCCGGGTGCCGCCCACCGTCCGTGACGGGTCAGCGACCGACCGCGTAGCCCTGCATGCCGCGCGGGTTCGCCGCCGCCGACAGGACGCCGGTGCGCGGGTCGCGGGCGACGGCGCACAGGCGGCCCTCGGACCAGGCGTCGCCGACGGTCACGTCGTGGCCGCGGCGGCGCAGCTCGGCGACGACGTCCTCGCCGATCCGCGACTCGACGGTGACCGATCCCGGCCGCATGCCGCGGGGGAAGAAGGAGCCGGGGAACGAGTCGTTGTGCCAGTTCGGGGCGTCGATGGCGCCCTGGAGGTCGAGCCCGCCGCGCACCGTCCCACGCAGCGCCACCGCCAGGAAGAAGTGCACCTGCCACTGGTCCTGCTGGTCGCCGCCGGGCGTGCCGAAGGCCATGACCGGGACGCCGTCCTTCAGGGCGAGGGACGGGGTGAGCGTGGTGCGGGGGCGCTTCCCGGGCGTGAGCGAGTTCGGCAGGCCCTCGTCCAGCCAGGCCATCTGGAGGCGGGTGCCGAGCGGGAAGCCCAGCTCGGGGACGACCGGGTTGGCCTGGAGCCAGCCGCCGGAGGGCGTGGCGGCGACCATGTTGCCCCAGCGGTCGACGATGTCGATGTGGCAGGTGTCACCGCGGGTGGCGCCGTTCGCGGACACCTCCTCGTCCGAGGTGGACTTCTGCACGGTGGGCTCGCCCGCGCCCGCGACGCCCATGGCGTCGAAGCCCTCCTCGCCCGCGGCGACCGCGTCGGCGTGCGCGCTCAGGCGCGGCTCGGCGCCCAGCGGGCTGCCCGGACGCAGCTCGTGGGAGGCCTTCTCCGGGTCGATGAGGGCGCGGCGCGCGGCGTTGTACTCGTCGGACAGCAGCGCGTACACGGGGACGTCGGCCGCGTCGCCGTACCAGGCCTCGCGGTCCGCCATCGCGAGCTTGCAGCCCTCGACGAGCAGGTGGACGTAGTCGGCGGACCCGTAGGCGGGCAGCTCGGGCGGGAGCAGGGCGAGCTGCTGGAGGAAGGCGGGGCCCTGGCTCCAGCCGCCGGCCTTGCACAGCGTCCAGCCGTTCCACTCGTACGTCGCCGGGGCCTCGTAGGACGCCGACCAGCCGGCGAGGTCCTCGGCGGTCAGCGTGCCGACGTGCCGCTCGCCGCTGGTGTCCTTCGTGGGCCGCTGCGACTGGCGGACCAGCGCCTCGGCGATGAAGCCCTCGCGCCACACCTTGCGGGCGGCCTCGATCTGGGCGACCCGGTTGGCACTGCCGGCGCCGCCGGCCTCCTCGGACTCGGCTATGACGCGCTTCCAGGTGGCGGCGAGCTTCTGGTTGCGCAGCAGCTCACCGGGCTTGGGGGACTTGCCGTCGGCCAGGTAGACCTCGGCGGACGAGGGCCACTCGGTCTCGAAGAGCTCGCGTACGGTCTCGACGGTCTCGCCGACGCGCTCCACGGGCGCGTGCCCGTCCTCGGCGTACCCGATGGCGTACTTGAGGACGTCGGCGAGGGTCTTGGTGCCGTGGTCCTTCAGGAGGAGCATCCAGGCGTCGAACGCGCCGGGGACGGCGGCCGCGAGGGGTCCCGTACCGGGGACGAGGTCCAGGCCGAGGGACTTGTAGTGCGCGACGGTGGCTCCCGCCGGTGCCCCGCCCTGCCCGCACAGCACCTGCACCTCTCCCCCGGTCGGCGCCAGGATGATCGGCACCTCGCCGGCGGGCCCGTTCAGGTGCGGCTCCACGACGTGCAGCACGAAGCCCGCGGCGACGGCGGCGTCGTAGGCGTTGCCGCCGTCCTCGAGGACCGCCATCGCGGACTGGGAGGCGAGGTAGTGCGTGGAGGACACCATGCCGAAGGTGCCCTGCAGGGTCGGGCGGGTCGTGAACAAGGAAGCTCCTAGCGGGAGGCGGTGCGGGTGCTGGGGATCGTACGAGACGCTGTCGACAGTTCGTCCGGCGGTGCGGCCGCGTCCGGGGCCGTGCCGTCGTCGCCGACGAGGTGGCAGGAGACTTCCCGGCCGCCCTCCAGCGTGCGCAGCGCCGGGATTTCGGTGCGGCAGCGGTCGACGGCGAGCGGGCAGCGCGTGTGGAAGCGGCAGCCGGCGGGCGGGGCCAGGGGGCTGGGCAACTCGCCGCTGAGGACGATGCGTTGGCGGCTGCGCTGCGTGGTCGGGTCGGGGACCGGTGCGGCCGAGAGCAGCGCCTGCGTGTAGGGGTGCTTCGGGTCCGCGAACAGCTCCTTCGTGGGCGCCTGTTCGACGATCTGGCCCAGGTACATGACGGCGATCCGGTCGGCGAGGTACTCGACGGCCGCGAGGTCGTGCGTGATGAACAGGCAACCGAAGCCGCGGTCGCGCTGCAGGTCGGCGAGGAGGTTGAGGACCGAGGCCTGCACGGACACGTCGAGCGCGGAGGTCGGCTCGTCGGCGATCAGCAGATCCGGCTCGACGGACAGCGCGCGGGCGATGGAGATGCGCTGGCGCTGGCCGCCGGAGAGTTCGTGCGGGTGCCGGTCGGCGTGCTCGGGGCGCAGCCCCACCTGGTCGAGGAGTTCGGCCACACGCGCGCGTGCCGCCTCGCCCTTCGCGATGCCGTGCAGCTTGAGCGGCTCGGCGACGATCTGGCCGACGGTCATCCGCGGGTCGAGCGAGGACGAGGGGTCCTGGAAGACCAGGTGGAAGTCCTTGCGCAGCGGCCGCAGGGCGCGCCGGGACATGGTGGTCACGTCGGTGCCGTTGATGCGCACGGTGCCGCCGGTCGGATCGTCGAGGCGGACGGCGCAGCGTCCGACGGTCGACTTGCCGCTGCCGGACTCGCCGACGAGGCCGACGACCTCGCCGCGCCCGACGGTCAAGGAGACGCCGTCGGCGGCGCGCACGGTGCCGGTGGATCCCGCGAAGTGACGTTCCAGGTCGGTGAGTTCGAGGACCGGTGTGCTCTGACCGGGCTTGTCGGGGCTCATGAAGCGGTCTCCTGGAGGGTGTGCGGGTGCCAGCAGGCGGCGCGGTGCGGGGCGTCGGCCCCGGCGTCCGCGGCGACGGCCTTGAGGCCGGGACGGCTCGACGTACAGGTGTCGTCGGCGCGGGCGCAGCGCGGCGCGAACGTGCAGGCCTCGGGCTGGGAGTCGAGGCTCGGCACGAGTCCGGGGATCTCGGGGAGCCGCCGCTTGCCCTCGCCGCCGGGCCGCAGCACGGCGGAGAGCAGCCCGCGCGTGTACGGGTGCTTGGGGTCGGCGAACAGCTCGTGCACCGGCGCCTGTTCGACCGGCCGGCCCGCGTACATGACGAGCACCCGGTCGGCGGTGTCGGCCACCACGCCGAGGTCGTGCGTGATGAGGACGATGGCGGTGCCGAGCCGCTCGCGCAGCGCCTGGAGCACCTCCAGGATGCCCGCCTGCACGGTCACGTCGAGCGCGGTCGTCGGCTCGTCGGCGATGAGTACCGCCGGGTCGCAGGCCACCGCGATGGCGATCATGACGCGCTGGCGCATGCCGCCGGACAGCTGGTGCGGGTACTCGTCGACGCGCTCGGCCGGCGCGGGGATGCCCACGAGGTCGAGGAGTTCGACGGCACGCGCGCGTGCCTGCTTCTTGTTCAGCCCCTGGTGGCGGCGGAGCACTTCGCCGATCTGCCGCCCGATGGTGAGCACCGGGTTCAGGGACGTCATCGGCTCCTGGAAGATCATCGCGATCTCGTTGCCGCGGATCTTCCCGTACGCCCTGTCGTCCGCGCCCGCGAGCTCCTTGTCCCCGATCCGGACGGAGCCGGTGATGTGCGCGGTGGGCGGGAGGAGTCCCATGACGGCCATGGAGGTGACGGACTTGCCGCAGCCCGACTCCCCCACCACGGCGAGCACTTCACCGGCGCGCAGGTCGAAGGAGACCTGGTCGACGGCGTGCACGGTGCGGGTGTCGGAGCGGAAGGACACCGACAGGTCCCGGACGCTGAGGACTGGTTCGGAGGTCTCAGAGGTCATCGGGTCGCTCCACGGGGGTCGAGGACGTCGCGCAGGCCGTCGCCGAGCAGGTTGAACGCCAGCGTCGCGGCGACGACCGCGAGGCCGGGGAACACCGCCATCCAGGGCGCGGGCGCGAGGAAGGACTGGGCGGACGACAGCATCACGCCGAGGGACGGCTCGGGCGGCTGCACGCCGAGGCCGAGGAAGCTGAGCAGGGCCTCGCCGATGATGGCGGTGGGGATGCCCACGGTGGCCTGCACGATCAGCGCCGAGGTGGCGTTGGGCAGGATGTGCCGGAACAGGATGGTGCCGTCGCCGCCTCCGTTGGCGACGGCCGCGGCCACGTAGTCCACGTGCTTGAGGCGGAGCGTCTCGGCGCGGGAGATCCGGATGACGGCCGGGATCTGCGAGATGCCGATGGCGATGGTCGCGTTGGTGAGCGAGGGGCCGAGGACGGCGGCGAGGCCGACGGCCAGGACCAGGAAGGGGAAGGCGAGCATCGTGTCGGTGACGCGGGACACGACGCTGTCGGCGAGCTTGCCGTAGTACCCGGCGAGCAGGCCGAGCGGGACGCCGACGACGAAGGCGAGCACGACGGCGAGCACGCCGACCTGCATCGAGGCGCGGGCCCCGAACACGACGCGGGACAGCTGGTCGCGCCCGAGGTCGTCGGTGCCCAGCCAGTGCGCCCAGCTCGGCGCGGCGAGCACGTCCTCGAAGTTGGCGCGCGCGGGGTCGTACGGCGCGACGAGCGGCGCGAACAGCGCGGCGAGCACGAAGATCGCGGCGATGACGGCGCCGGTCATGGCGAGCTTGTTCTTGCGCAGGGCGCGCAGCTTGCCGCTCTTGGCGGCGCGGGCCCGTATTCCCGTCAGGGCGATGGTGGTCACCGGGCACCTCCGAGCCGGATGCGCGGGTCGATGACCGAGTACGCCACGTCGACCAGCAGGTTGATGAAGATGTACGCGAACGACGTGCACAGCACCACGCCTTGCAGCGTCGCGTAGTCACGCGTGAAGACGGCGTCGATGGTGAGCTTGCCGAAGCCGGGGAGCACGAAGATCTGCTCGGTGACGACCGCGCCGGAGATCAGGTGACCGAGCTGCAGGCCGAGCACGGTGACGACGGTGACGAGCGAGTTGCGCAGGGCGTGCCCGCCGACCACCTCGCGGCGCGAGAGGCCCTTGGCGCGGGCGGTGCGCACGTAGTCCGCGGAGAGCGAGTCGAGCATCGCGGCGCGGGTCTGCCGCATGACGACGGCGGCGAGCCCCGAGCCGAGGACGATCGCGGGCAGCACCATGCGGCGCAGGTTGTCGATCGGGTCGGTGCCGAACGGGACGAAGCCGGAGGCCGCGAAGACCGGCACGGCGATCGCGAAGGCGAGGACCAGGACGATACCGAGCCAGAACGTCGGCACCGAAAGACCGAGCAGCGCAAGGGCGTTGGCGATCCACTCGGCGGTCTTGCCGCGGCGCACGGCGGCGACGACACCGGCGCCGACACCCAGGACGATCGCCAACAGCAGGGAGAGCGCGGCGAGTTCGAGGGTGACGGGCAGCGCCTGCGCGATGGCGTCGGAGACCGGGAGCCCGGTGCGGGAGGAGTTGCCCAGGTCGCCCTGGAGCGCATGCCCGATGAACCGGCCGTACTGGACCACGATGTTGTCGTCGAGCCCGTACGAGGAGCGGATCGCGGCCAGCGCCTTCGGACTGCGCTCCTCACCGGCGAGCGCGAGCGCCGGGTCGCCGGGCAGCGCGCGGATGCCGGCGAACACGACGATCGACACGAGGAACATCGTGATGACGGACTGCCGGATGCGGGTGAGGACGTACTTGGCCATCGGATGCCCGGCGAGCAGCCCGGACTTCTTCAACGTGGCCTTCTTTGCGGCCACTTGAGCGGTCGTCACTTGACGTACCCCGCATCCTTGACTCGGACGAGGCCGTCGCCGTAGACGTGCAGACCCGCGACGTCCTTCCCGGTGACGACGTAGTTCTTCTGGCGGTAGAGGTAGATCAGGGTGTGCTCGGCGTTCACCTTGCGGATCAGCTCGGCGTAGATCTTGTCGCGCTCGGCGGGGTCGGACTCGGTGCGGCCGCGCTTGATCAGCTCGTCGATCTCGGGGTTGCCAAGACCGTAGGCGTTCATCGCGCCCTTGGTCTGGAGGAAGCTCGCGATGTTGCCGTCCGGGTCGAGGCGTCCGGACCAGCCGCTCTGGAAGGCCTGGTACTGCCCGTTGTCGGTCTCCTCGAGCATGGTGGCGTACTCGGTGGGGCGCAGCGTGAGGGCGAACCCGGCGTCCTTGACCATGGCCTGGATCACCTGGCCGATGCGACTCCACTCGGGCGTCGTGGGGATCTTCAGCTCCACGTGCACGGCACCCTTGACGCCCGCCGCCTTCAACAGCCGCTTCGCCTTGGGGACATCGCGCTTCGGGCACTGCGAGGCCTTGACGCCGGGCGCGATCGCGGACGCCGGGGACATCGGGCCGCAGGCGGGCTCGTACATGCCCTGGAACGCGACCTTGTTGATGAGGTCGCGGTCGATGGCCAGCTCGAAGGCCTCACGGACGCGAACGTCCTTCGCCATCACCGTGTCGACCTTGCCGGGCGCCTGGCCGAGGCCCTTGACGTTGCCGACGTTGATGCCGATGCCCTGGTAGCCGAGCGAGGGCGAGTTGAAGAGCCGCAGCTTGTTGTCGGTGAGCGCGCTCTTCACGTCGACCGGGACCATCTGGTCGCCGATCTGGACGTCGCCGGAGCGCAGGTTGGCGAGGCGGACGCTGCCGTCGGGGATCGGCTTGTAGATCACCTTGTCCAGGTGGACGTCCTTGGCGTCGTAGTAGTTCGGGTCCTTGGCGACCACGATGCGGTCACCGCCGACACGCTCGACGAACCGGTAGGGACCCACGCAGGACGGGTGGTTGGTGAAGTTCTTGCCGTACTTCTTGAGCGCGGTCGGCGACATCACCATGCCGGAGCGGTCGGCGAGCACCGCGGTCAGCGGCACGTACGGCTGCTTCAGGGTGAGCTTCACGCTGTACGGGCCCGTGGCCTTCGCCGACTTCAGCGGGCCGAGCTCGGTGGCGCGGGCGGAGCCGGCCAGGTCGCGGTGGCGCAGCAGGGAGGTGACGACGGCGTCGGCGTTCAGCCTGGTGCCGTCGCTGAACCTGGCGTCCTTGCGTACGTCGAAGGTGACGGTGCGGCCGTCCTTGGAGACCTCGGGCTCGTGGGTCGCGAGCTGCGGCACGACCTTCCCCTGCTCGTTGACGTCGTAGAGCTTCTCGCACATGCCCGCGAAGACGGTGCGGCCCACGAGGGTCTGGGCGAGGGTCGGGTCGAGCTTGTCGGGGTCGGCGTTGAGGGCCACGGTCAGCGTTCCGCCGTCACGGACCGGACGGTTGTCGGTCATCCGCTCCCCGCCCACCTCCGTGGCCGAGGACTGCAGGGAGCCGCAGGCCGACAAAGTGGACATCGCCAGGACAATTGCCGTCAGGGCAACCGCTTTTCGGCGCACGAGGGCTTACCTCCGCCAAGAGATGAGGGGTGGGCGATCGGTGAGCGATCAAGGAATACGGCAGAACGTATTTCGCATACAGTCCGCACACAAGAGGGTTGTCCGGGATCCGGACAACCCTTGGTGAAGATTGGATAAACACGAGCGGCAAATGGGGCGCCGACCCACAGATTGCCCACAGCTGCCGGACCGCCCACGGCCGCGCAGGTCAGTTCAGCGGAGCGAAGTCCTCCCCTTCCACCTCGCGCAGCTTCCCGAACCGCTCCCTGAGCTCCGCCCGGCGTGCCCGGTCCATGGCGAGATTCACCAACTCGCCCGGATCCTCCTGGAGGTCGTACAGCTCGTGGTCGTTGTCGTCGAAGTCGGCGTCCGGGCCGTAGAGCATCGTCGAAGGCTCCGGCTTCTCGCCCAGGTCGGCGGGGAGTCCGCCGCCGACGCCGAAGTAGCGGGCGTACTTGAACCGGCCGTCGAACATGCCGCGTACCGCGTACCGCGTCCGCTGGATGCGGCGGGTGTGCGTGGCCTCGTGCGCGAACAGCACGTAGTCGCGCACGGATGCCCGCGGGTCCCGGAACACGGGCGTGAGGTCCACTCCGCGGAACGAGTCGGGCGCGGGCACCCCCGCGAGCGCGCAGATCGTCGAGGCGAGGTCGACGTGCGAGGCGAGGGAGTCGCTGACCGTGCCGGGCCGGGTCGTCCCCGGCGCCTTCACGTAGCAGGGCACGCGCATGATCTCGTCGTAGACGAAGGGCCCCTTGGAGCGCAGGCCGTGGCCGCCGCACATGTCGCCGTGGTCGGACGTGAAGATGACGATCGTGTCGTCCCAGCCACCGGACTCCTCCAGGGCGCCGAGGACCTTCCCCAGGGACTCGTCGGCGAGGCGGTGCAGCTGGGCGTAGTAGTCGAGCTGGCGCAGCCACGCGCCCTTGTCGGCCGGGTCGATGCGGCCGTAGAGGCTGTGCTGCTGGTCGTGGCGCCACTGCCGCTGGGTGTCCGGCTTGGTGTGCAGATCGTCGTCGAAGTTCGCGGGAAGCTCGCTGAACACCTCGTCGTAGGGCTGCTCGTACGGCGGAATCGCCTGCCCGCCGCCCCAGTCGCCGTCGAGGAACTGACGGATGAACTCCATGGTCCGAGGGTGCGCGCGCTGGTACTCGGGCTGGTCGACCGGGTACCACATCACGTCGTGCGGGTTGACGAGCGCGACGGTGAGGAACCAGGGCTCGTCGGCCTGGGCATTGCGGCGCAGCCAGTGCGCGGCGTTGTTCGCGATGACCGGGTCGAAGTGCACTCCGGTACCGGCGAGGCCCATGAAGTGGTGGTCGTTGCCGTCCCAGTCCCCGTAGCCGTACGCCTCCATGTCGGGCCGCGCGGAGCGGGACAGATGCCATTTGCCGATGTACGAGGACCGGTACCCGGCCTGCCGCAGCGCGCCGCCGATCGTGGTGACGGACGGGTCGAGCTCGGGCTGCCAGGGGAAGATGACGTTCTCGGCGACCTGGTGCTGGGTGACGTACCGGCCCGTCATCATCGTGGCCCGCGAGGGTGAGCAGGGCGAGGAGTGCGTCCAGTAGTTCGTGAACTCCATGCCTTCGGCGAGCAGCCGCTCGCGCCACGGGAGTTCGACCGTGGCGGGGAGCCAGTCGCGTTGGCGCTCCTGGTCGGAGACGACGAGGAGGATGTTGGGGCGCTTTCCACCTTCGGGTTGCTGCATGTCAACCTTCCTTGTACGCAAGGGAGTTGGTCATGGTGCGGCTTCGACGGTGCCGGTCTCGCGCGAGGCGGGGCCCACGCCGCCGGTCGCCGGGGTCCGCCCGTGCCGCATGAAGACGGCGACGAGCAGGGCCAGGGCGGCGGCGCCCGCCGCCACCAGGAACGCGGAGACGTACCCCGACTCGGCGTAGAGGATCTTGTCGCCCGCCACTGATCCGTCGAGGACGTGCTGGGCGAGTACGGCGCCGAGCACCGTGACACCCGTGGCGTTGCCGAGGTTGTTGGCGACGCCCATCATTCCGGCGCCGACGCCGGTGTGTGTCGCGGGCACGGCCTCGACGACGAGGTTCGACACGGACACGAAGAAGAAGCCGAACCCGACGCCCGCGAACAGGGCCGCGAGCAGGATGTGCCACACCTCGGTGTGCAGTACGGACAGGAGCGCCGCGCCCGCGGCGAGGCAGCCGAGCGCGATCACGAGACCCGTGCGCGGCGCGTGCCGGCGCGCGAGCAGCCCGCCGATCGGACCGCTCACGGCGCTCAACAACCCTTGCGGCACAAGGAAGATGGCGACACCGAGCGGCGCCATGCCGAGTCCGAACCCGGTGTCCTTCGGCGTCTGCACGAGCTGCGGCAGCGTGAGCGCCTGCCCGCCGATCGCCACGGACCCGCCGAACGCGGCGAGCAGCGTCCAGCGCAGCCCGGGCCCCGCGAGCAGCCGCAGGTCGATCAGCGGATACGCGGCGCGCAGCTCGCACACCACGAACAGGGCGAGCAGCAGGCACGCGCCGACGGCCACCGCGATCAGCCGGGCCGAGCCCCACCCCCAGCGGCCGCCCTGCCCCACCGCGAGCAGCACTCCCGCGGCGCCGCAGCCGAAGAGCAGTCCCCCGGCCACGTCCACGCGCCGCCGAAGGCGCACCCCCGACTCCGGGAACGTGGCGACGACGAGCGGCGTGAGCACCACCGCGTACAGCAGGCAGAACCAGAAGATCGCCCGGAAGCCGAAGGCCTGCGTGAGCACCCCGCCGACGACCGGTCCCACGATGACGCTGAGCCCGATGCCGGTGGTGATCGCGCCCATCGCCACCGGCACGAGGCGCACCGGGAACACATCACGGATCAGCCCGTACGCGGCCGGAGCGATCACCATGGCGACGCCCTGCACGGCCCGCCCGACGAGCAGTACGGGGAAGTTCGGCGCGAGCGCGCACACCAGCGAGCCGACCGCGAAGGCACCCGCCGCGCACACGATCACCCGCTTCTTGCCGTGCCCGTCGGCGACCTTGCCGAGCAGCGGCTGCGCCACCACCCCGACGAGGCTCACGACGGTGAGCGTCCAGCCGATCGACGGGGTGCGGAACTCGGCCGCCATGTGCTGCAACGCCGGGTAGACGAGGGCGAGTTCGAGCGCGACGACCTCGGTGAGCAGGATCAGCGGGACCAGCCGCAGGACGTACGCGGCGGTGCTGCGGCCTTCGAGCCTGGACGTGTCGGTCACGGTGACGTCTTAACGCGCTTGCGTTAAACAAGCAAGACAACCGACACTCTTGGCCATGGACCCCGCGACGGACCCCGCGAACGGAACAAGGCGCCGCCTCCTCGACGTGGCGGAGCGCCTCTTCGCCGAACAGGGCATACACGCCACGTCACTCCGGGAGATCGCCGCGGCGGCGGACCAGCGCAACACGTCCGCGGTCGCCTATCACTTCGGCACGAAGCACAAGCTGATCGAAGCGATCTACGAGGACCGACTGACCGCCACCACGGCGCGTCAGCTGGAGCTGCTGGACGCGATCGACGCGCAGGGCCGGGGCAAGGAACTGCGGGCGCTCACCGGGGTGTTGGTGCGCCCGATGGTCGAGCGCCTGGAGGATCCCGGGCGGCCCAGCTGGTTCCTGCGGTTCGTCGTCAACGCCATGTACGTCGAGGGCATCGCGCCGAACGACCTCGGGGCGCATCCGTGGACGCGCGGTCTGCTGAAGCTGCACTCCCGGATCACGCACTGCATGCCCGAACTCCCGGATCGCGTAAGGGAGAACCGGTGGGAGTTCTTCATCGGCCTGCTGCTGCACACGCTCGCCCAGCGGGAGCGGGTGCTGCAGGCCGGAGCCGACCTCGGCGAGCAGCGCCTGCTCGCGGCCGACCTCGTCGACGCGGGGGTGGCGGTGCTCACCGCCGAGGTGTCGGACACCCCGTGGTGATCGGCTGTCCAGTGGTGATCACCTGTCCAGTGGCGATCAGCTGTCGACCCACCCGTGCTTGCGGCCGCTCTGCACCAACTCCCGGCGGATCGCCAGGATCTGCTCACCCGTCAGCGAGGGCGCCGAGCGCAGCAGCAGCTCCGTGACCTCGTTCGTGAACTCGTCGACGCGCAGCACATCGCAGAGCACGTCGTCGCCCTCGGCCGCGTGCCGGCCGGGCGTGGGAGCCGAGGCCCCCTCGGCGAGCTGCACCGACGAGGCCTTGGGCCCGCGGTCGCCCTCCTCGATGTCGAAGGAGACCTTGAGACCCGTGCGGATGTACGACTCGGGGATCAGGAGGTCGTTCACATGCAGGAAGACGTCCTCGCCGCCGTCGTCCGGCGCGATGAACCCATAACCACGCGCTCCGTCGAAGCGCACCACACGACCAGCAGCCACGCCGACCCCCAACCACCTCGGCGGGCCCAGTGCCCGCAGCCTCCAACAACGTTTGCGGATCCTACCGGTCCGCCCCCGTGTTCCCGCGGACCTGCCGCAGCGACGCCCCAGCGTGATGTCACGGTGACGGAAGTGGCGGTATCCGCACACAGCAACTCATGTGAGACTGACCGTCCCCCCGTCCACCCTGACGTAAGGGACGTACGCCGTGCGGTCTCTCCCGCTGCCGGTCACCCTGACCGCCCGCCTGCTGCCCGTCGCCGTGCTCGCCTGCGCGGGCTGGGCCTATTCGGGCCCCATGGCGGAGCAGTCCGCGAGCAAGGACGCATCCGAGTCGGCGCCGCAGTCGTCCTCGGCGCCCGACGAGCCCGGTGAGTCCGTGGCCTCGAAGACTTATCAGCAGCCCCCGGCCCCCTGTGAGGCGCTGCCCACCTCGACGGTCAAGTCCCTCGTGCCGGACGCCAAGACGGCGGGCAAGGAGCTGTCGGCCACCGACGAGTCGGTCCGCCGCGGCTGCTCGTGGAGCGCCCTGAAGGGGTACGACTACCGCTGGCTCGACGTCTCCTTCGAGGTGAAGGACTCCGACGACCTGGCGAAGAAGGCGTTCGCGGCCGGGGACGGCGAGAAGCGGACCAGCCCGCTCAAGGGCCTCGGGGACGAGGCGCGTGTGACGAGCTCGCTCACGACGAAGAACAAGCAGGACACCCGCGAGTCCGTCGTGACGGTCCGCACGGGGAACATGCTGCTGACCGTCACCTACAACGGCAGCGACTTCGAGTCGAAGGGCGCGCCGTCGAACGACACCGTGATCAGAGGCGCCCGCAAGGCCGCCGGGGACGCGGCGGCCTCGCTCGGCAAGGGCTCCTGAGTCAGCCCTGGCGCGGCGGCCAGTTCTTGAACGTCTTGGGGCGCGGCGGCGCGTACGTGCGCACCTTCGACGTGGTCAGGCCCATCCGGACGAGTGACTCGGCCACGGTCACGGCTGCGGCGACACCGTCGACGACGGGCACGCCCGTACGCGCCTTGACCTCGTCCGCGAGGCCCGCCATGCCGCCGCAGCCCAGGCAGATGACCTCGGCCCGGTCGTCCTCCACGGCCCGCGCGGACTGCTCGACGATGGCCTTCACGGCGGCGTCCGGATCGCGTTCGAGGTCCAGCACGGCGAGGCCACTGGCGCGTACGGAGGCGAGGCGGTCGGTGAGCCCGGCCAGCTTGAGGCGGTCCTCGATGAGCGGCACGGCCCGGTCGAGCGTGGTCACCACGGAGTACTTGTGGCCGAGGTACTGGGCGGTGCTCGCGGCGGCCTCCGTGATGTCGACGACCGGGACGTCGAGGAGCTCCTGGAGCCCCTCGCGGCCGTGCTCGCCGTAGCCCGCCTGCACGACGGCGTCGAAGGGCTCCGGGTAGGCGCGGACCGTCTCCATGACGGCGATCGCGGCCAGGTAGCTCTCGTAGTTGCCCTCGCAGGAGTCGGGGCCGAACGCCGGGGTGAGCGGCACGATCTCGGTGCCCGGCGAGGCCACGGCCCTGGCCTGCGCACCGATGCTCTCGGTCATGTCCTCGGTGGTGTTGACGTTGCAGACGAGAATGCGCATGGCGGGCTACAGCTTTCTTCTTGTTGTGCTTCTAGTTGTGCTGAGTTGTGGGAGCGAGGTCAGGCGGCGGGAACGGCGATCTCCTCGCCGTCCACGTCGTTCGCGGTGCGGCTGCGGTCCGCGACGGCGACGTAGAGCAGCGCGGCGAGACCGGCGCCGATGAACCAGGAGAACCCGGAGAGCGACTTGAACGCGGGTACGAGGGCGATGACGACCGCGATGGCGGCGGACGGGGCGAACGCGCCGACGGCCCGCAGGTGGAACCCGGAACGGTAGTGGTAGTCGCCGTCGACGGCATCGGTGTAGAGGTCGGGCACGTTGACCCGCGTCTTGCGCACCAGCCAGTAGTCGGCCATGACGACACCGAAGGCGGGGCCGAGCAGGGCGCCGAGTCCACCGAGGAAGTAGTTCACGACGGTCGGGCTGTTGTAGAGGTTCCAGGGCAGGATGACGAGCCCGATGACGGCGCTGACGATGCCGGCCTTGCGGAAGTTCAGCTTGCGCGGGAACAGGTTGACCAGCGTGTAGACCGGCGCGACGAAGTTCGCGAGCAGGTTCACCGCGATGGTCAGGACGATGAAGGCCAAGGAGGCGAGGACCATCAGCGGGGTGCTCGGGATGGTCGCGACGATGTCCTCGGGGCCGGAGATGACCGCACCGTTGATCTTGAACTGGCCGCCGGAGAGCACGACGACGATGCCGGCGAAGAAGAGCATGTTGAGCGGGATGCCGACCAGGTTGCCCGCGACGATGGCGCGGCGGCTCTTCGCGGAGCGGGTGAAGTCGCAGAAGTTCAGGACGAAGGTGCCGTAGATGACGACCCAGAGCGCGGCGGATTCCAGGATCTGCCGCCAGGCGTCGAGCCCGGTGGGCGCGGAGCCGGTGGAGACCGCGATGGACATGTCCGCCTTGACGAAGATCCAGGCGGCGAGCGCGCACATCGTGATGAGGATGGTGGGCGCGGCGAACGCCATGTACTTGCGGATGAGTTCCATGCCGTAGCTGACGATCACGACCTGGATGACCCAGAGGGTCAGGAAGGTGATCCAGCCGAGGGTGGACAGGCCCAGGATCGAGTTGTGGTCGAGCGAGGCGGCGCCGGGCGCCAGCTTCTTGATCACGGCGCCGAGCACGACGGCGGCGAGATACGTCTGGATGCCGAACCAGGCGATGGCGACGGCGCCGCGCACGGCCGCGGGGATCTGCGCCCCGCGGGTACCGAAGGCGATCCGGCTCATCACCGGGAAGGGGACGCCGGTCTTCTGGCCCATGTAGCCGGAGAGCGTGAGGAGTCCGAAGAGCAGGGCGGAGGCGACCGCGAAGGCGATCAGGATCTGCCAGACGCTGAGCCCGAGCGCGAACAGGCCCACGGCGAAGGCGTAGTTGCCCAGGCTGTGCACGTCGTTGCCCCATAGCGTGAAGACGTTGTACGCGCCCCAGCGGCGCCCCTCCTTCTTGGTGGGGGCCAGATCGGGACTGTAGAGACCTGGACTGGTGCGGGCGGGCCCGTCGACACCGGCGGTGGGGGTCTGTTCGTGCACGGCAGCCATGACGCGCTCCTGGATGTCCACATTTTCCGCGATGAGGAACTTGGTTTCCTCTTGGCGGGAAGACGCTACGGGCCAGTTTTGCGGTAATCAAGAGGTGTACGCGAAGAAAACACCGATTCCTCACGGGTGAACTGACCGCCCAATTCGGGCATTTGGCGATCCGCACACGCGGCGGACCCGCACTCCCGGTTTGGTATACCAAACCTGATGAAGTGCGGGTCCGTCAATGAGCCAGGTCACAGAATCTGGATCGGAAAAGGACGCACGGGGAGGTGCAGAGGGTGGTGCGGGGCCGCTCAGTCCCGCCGCTGCCCCGCCATCAGCACCGTGTACAGCACGAGCGATGCCGTGAGGCCCACGGCCCAGCCGTAGTCGGCCAGCGGTTTGAGGAAGGGGATCAGTCCGTCCACGGGGAACGGCCCCGCCTTCTCGCCCTTGGCGTTCACCGTCGAGTACGAGCCGCCGACGGCCAGCACGCCCCCGACCGCGAAGGCGAGGACGGCGCGCCAGTTCCAGCCGCCGCGGTACCAGTAACGCCCGTCCCGTACATACAGATCGGCGAGGTGCAGCACCGTCCGCCGCACGATCCAGTAGTCGGCGATCAGGATGCCCGCGACCGTGCCGAGCAGCCCGCCGACCAGGCCGAGCCACGTGAAGATGTACAACTCGGGCGTGGACGTGAGCTTCCACGGCATGACGAGGACACCCAGCACGCCCGTGATGATCGCGCCGGCGCGGAAGCTGATGAGCTTCGGGGCCAGGTTCGCCAAGTCGTACGCGGGTGACACCACGTTGGCCGCGACGTTCACCGAGATCGTCGCCACGAAGACCGTGATCAGCGCGAAGAGCAGCCCGAACACGTTGTCCGTCTTGCCCGCCAGCGCCACCGGGTCCCAGATGGGCACCCCGTAGACCTTCTCCGAGCCCGCCGTCACCAGGACCGACATCAGCGCGAACAGGGTCATCGTCGTCGGCAGGCCAAGGGTCTGCCCCCAGACCTGCGCCCGCTGCCCCTTACCGAAGCGCGTGAAGTCCGGGATGTTCAACGACAGCGTGGACCAGAAGCCGATCATGCCCATCAGGCCGGGGAAGAAGACCTTCCAGAAGTCCGGGCCCCAGCCGACCTTCGACGGTTCGTGCAGCAACGGACCGAAGCCGCCCGCCTTGTTGGCGATCCACACCAGCAGCACCACCGCGCCGACGAGCACGAACGGCGCCGCCCAGTTCTCGAAGCGGCGCAGCGTCTCCATCCCCCGGTAGATGATGGCGAGTTCGAGGACCCAGAAGACGAAGAAGCAGAGCCAGAGGGTCCACGGATAGCCGCCGACCTCGGCCGCCCCCGTCCACCCTCCGAAGATCTTCCCGAGGAGCACGAAGATCCCCTGGCCGCCGATCCACGTCTGGATGCCGAACCAGCAACAGGCCACCGCGGCCCGCACCATCGCGGGCAGATTGGCGCCGCGCACACCGAAGCCGGCCCGCGCCAGGACCGGGAAGGGGATGCCGTACTTGGGCCCGGCGTGCCCGGTCAGCAGCATGGGGGCCAGAACGATGACGTTCGCCAGGGCGATGGTGAGGACCGCCTGCTTCCAGTCCATGCCCAGCGCGACGAGCCCGGACGCAAGCGTCCACGACGGGATGCAGTGCGCCATCCCGATCCACAGGGCCACGAAGTTGTACGTGGTCCAGCGGCGGTCGGCGAGCGGGACCGGGCGCAGGTCCTCATTGGCGTAGGGGCTGTCGGCCGGATAGGCGTCGGCGGCGAGCTCCACCGCGGGCAGGGGCGCTCTCGGGGCGGTGTCGGTCATGGGCAGTCCGTTCTGCTCGGGGAGACGGGAACAGCGGCCGTGCGGGTACGGATGCCGTCAACTGCCTTGCCTGGTACGGGGGTTGCGCACGCTCGATCGCGGGCCGTGTCATCCGTTCAGCGTTATCCGTTCAGCGCGGGGATCACGTCCCTGCCGTACGCCTCGATCACCGCCTCCTTCGCGTCGTGCATGGCGTACACGGCGAACTGGTCGACGCCCAACTCCCGGAGCGCTTCCAGCCGTTCGAGGTGTGCGGCGGGCGGGCCGAGCAGACAGAAGCGGTCCACGATCTCGTCGGGCACGAACGCCGTGTCCGGGTTCCCGGAGCGGCCGTGGTGCGCGTAGTCGTACCCCTCGCGCGCCTTGATGTACTCCGTCAGCGCGTCCGGCACCATCCCGGAGTGCGCGCCGTACCTGGCCACCAGGTCGGCCACGTGGTTGCCGACCATGCCGCCGAACCAGCGGCACTGCTCGCGCGCGTGGTCGAGCGCGGCCGGTGTGTCGACCTCCGTGACGTACGCGGGCGCGGCGACGCAGATCTTGACCGAGGCGGGGTCGCGGCCCGCCTCCTTCGCCGCGTCCCGCACCGCCTTGATCATCCACTCGGTGAGGAACGGGTCGGCGAGTTGGAGGATGAACCCGTCGGCCTCCTCGCCGGCCATCTTGAGCGCCTTGGGCCCGTACGCGGCCATCCAGACGGGGAGTTCGGCGCCTTCGCGCACCCAGGGGAACCGGACGACCGAGCCGCCGCCGAGGTCCGCCTCGTCACCGCGGCCGAGCGCGCGGATGACCTTCATCGCGTCGCTGATCCGGGCGAGGGTGTTCGGCTTGCGTCCGGCGACCCGCATCGCGGAGTCGCCGCGCCCGATGCCGCACACCGTGCGGTTGCCGTACATGTCGTTGAGCGTCGCGAAGGTCGAGGCGGTGACCTCCCACGTGCGCGTGCCCGGGTTGGTGACCATCGGGCCCACGGTCAGCCGCTCGGTCTCCGCGAGGATCCGGCTGTAGATGACGAACGGCTCCTGCCACAGCACGGCCGAGTCGAACGTCCACCCGTACGTGAAGCCGGAGCGCTCCGCGCGTTTCATCAGATCCACGACCGCGGAGGCGGGCGGGTCGGTCTGCAGGACGAGTCCGAAGTCCATGGGGAGCCCCTCGTGTTCGAGTGCCGAGTTCCGGGTGCCGAGCCGCCATTGAAAGCCACAATCCTGGACTTCCCACGGAGGCTTGGCAAGAGGCCCGCCCGATGAGTTCTACGCGCGTCCAGCATCTGTCCCCGCGTCCGTCACCCGCATCCGTCACCCGTGCGAGTGTCGGGCCTCCTCCGCGGGCTCACGGCCGGGGAACGTGCCGAGGTCGGCGATCCGGTACCCGTTCGGATAGCCGCGCACCGTGCTGCTGTCCCGGCCGTGCTGCGGTGTGCCGCGCGCCGGAAGGAGGCGGACGAACCGGCCGCGCATCCTGAGCCCGCCGCGCACCACCCGCTCGACGGTCGGGTTCGGGTCCTTGTAGCCGAACGCGGCGCGCAGCGGAGGGTCCATCAGACAGACGGAGGCCCGGCGCGCGGCGGTGCCGAGCGGGCCCGGGTACCAGGACGCCATCAGGTCGAGCGTCGCCTCGGAGACCGCGTGCCCGCCCGGGTCGTACGCGAAGTGGCGGCGCTCGTAGTCGTCCATGAGGCGCTCGAACTCCTCGTACGTCTCCGGGATGTCCTTGATGTTCATCCGCCGGCCGAGGTCCCGGTAGTAGTTGGTCGCGGCGCGCACCTCGCGCGGCGAGTACGGCCGCCACGCGTAGGCGTCCATCCAGCGTTTGGGCACGACGACGAAGGTCGAAAGGACGTAGCGGTAGTCGTCGTTGGAGATGTCGTAGGCGCCGTGCATCCGGTTCATCCGGCGCACCGCCTCGCGCCCCTCCCCCACGTCGGGACCGTGCTCGCCGACCGCGTCGAGGATGAGCACGGTGTCGTCGTACCGCTTCTGCGCGCGCTCGGTGAACTCGCCGGTCCGGCCGAGGAGTTGACCGATGCTCGGCACCGCGTACGTCCGGTAGAGGGCGAACCCGAGGGCCTGCATGGTGTCCCAGGGGAACTCGTACGACGAGCTGATGCCGTAGATCTCGTGGTAGTCGGTGTCGGGATCGAGCCGGCTGATCTGTCGGATCCAGTGGTCGCGCCGCACGCTGGTCCTCCCTGGGCCTTGACGCACGACAGGGCCGTGTCCCCGACGTGCCCGCCGCCCCACCTTCGTACGGCTGCCTTCAAGGATCAAGACCGACGACGCCCGGTCACGGGGCGCGGGGTGACCGAGGTCACGGGGACGCGCGGGGCGATCGCGGAATGCGCGGGTCCGTCCTGCTGCTGCACGAGTTGTCGGCCGATCTCTGTCCCAGGGACCGGCCTCCCCGTTCTTCGAAAGGCTTCCTGCACCATGCCGCTGGCCCTCCTGGCCCTGGCTGTTGTCGCGTTCGGCATCGGCACCACCGAGTTCGCCACGATGGGGCTGCTGCCCCAGATCGCCGACGGCATCGACGTGTCGGTGCCGCACGCCGGCAATCTCGTCTCCGCGTACGCGCTCGGTGTCGTCGTCGGCGCCCCCGTACTGACCGGCATCGGCGCGCGCATCCCCCACAAGCGGCTACTGCTGCTCCTGTCCGGCCTGTTCGTGATCGGCAACGTCGCGTCCGCGCTCGCCCCGAACTTCGGCCTGCTCTTCGCCGCGCGTTTCCTCGCGGGGCTGCCGCACGGAGCGCTGTTCGGTGTGGGCGCGGTCGTCGCGTCCCGGCTCGTCACACCCGACCGGGCCGCGCGCGCCGTCTCGAAGATGTTCCTCGGGCTCACCGTCGCGAACATCATCGGCGTCCCGGCGAGCACGGCCCTCGGCCAGCACCTGGGGTGGCGCTCCGCCTACTGGGCGGTCGCCGTCATCGGCGGTGCCGCCCTCGCGGCGCTCGCCCTCTTCGTCCCGCACCAGCCGCGCGGCGGGCAGAGCGGGATCCGGCACGAGCTGCGGGCGATGGGCAACCGGCAGGTGCTGATCGGCCTGGCCACGGCCGTGGTCGGATTCGGCGGCTTCTTCGCCGTCTACAGCTACCTGGTGCCCATGCTGACGAACGTCACGGGCATCTCCGACTCCTCGACCACCCTGGTCCTCGCGCTCTACGGCGTCGGCATGACGCTGGGCACGCTGATCGCGGGCCCGCTCACGGACCGCGCCCTGCGCCCGACCCTGTACGCGGGTCTCGCCCTGCTCGCCGCGGCGCTCGTGGCGTTCTACTTCGCGGTCCACAGCACGGTGCCCGCGCTCATCGTCATCACCCTCGTCGGAGCGCTGGGCTCCCTCATCACGACGCCCGTACAGATGCTCCTCATGGCCAAGGCGGAGGCGGCCCCGACGATGGCGGCCGCCTCCAACCACTCCGCCTTCAACCTCGCCAACGCGGGCGGCGCCTGGCTCGGCGGCCTGTCCATCTCGGCGGGCTGGGGCTGGACCTCCCCCACCCTCGTGGGCGCGGCCCTCGCCCTCGCCGGCCTCGCACTGGCCTTCGCGGGCGGCGCCATGGACCGCGGCACTCGCCGGTCCGACGTGGTCGCTTCGTCCGGGGCCGATTCCTCGGAGCAGGCCGACCAGGTCACGCTGACGAAGCCCTGACGGCGACTCGGGCTCAAACCGCCTGCCGCTTCAGCGTCTTCGACGTGACCGCGGCTCCGGCGAGCAGCGCCGCCACCAGGGTGCCGATGATCGCGGCGACCACGACGCCCGCGTTCAGGTGCAGGCCCACGTCCGAGGAGGTGGCCTCGGAGAGACCGGCCGCCATGCCGGCCAGCGGGGGCAGCGTCACCAGCACACCCAGGGCCGCGCCGATGACGATGACCAGGGCCGTCTCGCCCGCCGAGGTGAACAGCAGCTGGCGGACGGTGCCACCGGCGGACTTCATCACCCCGAAGTCGCGGCGCCTGCCGTGCGCCGCCATGGCCATGGAGTTGGCGACGGCGATCACGCTGTAGCCGACGGCGATCACGATCAGCATCATGGCGAGGGACTCGGTGAGCTTGGCGTCGGTGTTGTAGTCGGCCAGCGCGTACTGGGCGGCGTCGTGCAGAGCGACTCCGGGGGCCGCGGCAGAGGCCTTGGCGCCGCCCGGGACGAAGATGTCGTCGGTGAGCGCGGCCGGGTCGTGGGCGCGGACCAGGTCGCGGGCGACCACGAAGTCACCGCGGGCCGGGTCGTCGGGCAGCACCTGGGAGACGCGCAGGGTGACCGTGGCGCCGTCAGCGAACCGGACCGGGACCTCCTGGCCCTGCTTCAGACCCAGGTCGGCGGCCATCTTCTCGCCGAGGACCGCCTCGCCCTGCTTGTTCCACTTCGCGTCCCGGCTGCCCAGGACGTCCAGGACGGTGGACTTCCCGGCGTTCTCGCTGTTCTCGGCGTTCTCAGCGTTCTTGCCGTGCTTCGTCTCGACGAAGGCGCGGGTCGGCAGGGCGGCCTTGCCCACGGGGTTGTCGGCGACGACCTCGTCGGTGTTGCCGGGGGTGCCGTCCGGCGTGACGATCGTCTGGCCCGCGACCTTCAGCGCCTCACCGGCCGGGTAGGCGACCCGCATGGTCGACACCATGCCGCTGAGCAGGACCGCGAAGCCGACGGCGGCGATCACCGGGGCCACCAGCGAGGCGGCGCGGCGCGGGTTGGCGACCAGCTCGGCCCGGATGAGGACCGGAGCGGCCTTGCCGCCGCGCTGGAACGGCGCGGTCAGGAACCGGCCGACCGGACCGACGAACGCCGGGGTGAGCAGGGCCGCCGCGACGATCAGCGTCATCGTGGCGAAGATCGCCATGTTGATGCGGTTGTCGGCGGTCGACGTGGCGGTCCCGATGGCGAGCACAACACCCAGGCCCAGGACGGACAGACCGGCGATCCAACGACCGCGCCCCATGCCCTTGTTGGCCGAGCGGCTGTCGAGCAGCGCCTCGATGGGGGCGACCTTGGCGGCCTTGCGGCCCGCGCTCCAGGCACCGATGACGCTGACCCCGATCCCGACCAGGGAGCCCGTCAGCAGCGGCCATGCGGCGACGGTGATCTCCATGTCGGGCGGCGTCACGTCCAGGCCCTTGAGGAGGGAGAGCAGCATCGGCGTGGCGGCCACGCCCGCCAGGCAGCCGGCGATCGAACCCGCGAGCCCGACCACGGCGGCCTCGCCGAGGATCATGCGGCGGATCTGCTTGGGCGAGGCGCCGATGGTGCGCAGCAGGCCGATCTCCCGGCGGCGCATCCCGGTGGACAGGACCAGCATGGAGGCGACCACGAACACCGTGGTGAACAGGCCCAGGAGGGCCATGGCGCTGATCAGCTGGACGCCCAGGAAACGCTTGTGCTCGATGTACTCGGGCTGCAGTTCGGAGCGGCCGTCGCCGGAGACCACGCTGCCGTTGTCGCCGATGATCTTCTTCGCACCGGAGGCGATCGCCGCGGTGTCGGCGCCCTTGGCGGGGATCAGGGCGATGTTGCTCACGCCCGGCTGCTGCCCGGCCGCGAACTTCTCGCTGAAGTAGTAGCCGGGGCCGTCCACCGTGCCGACGACCCGGAACTGCTCGCGGCCCTTGGTGATGTTGACGGTCAGTTCGCTGCCCACGGCGGCGCCGAGGTCACGGTCGACCACGACCTCGTCCGCGGCGGCGGGAGCATGGCCCGAGACCAGCCGGTACGGCGCCATCCGCGCACTGGCGAAGCCGTGCCCGGCCTCCTCGGCACCCTCGTCGGTGACGGGCCTGCCGCCCTTGACGGCCTGGGCGTAGAAGGAGCGGTCGACCACGGCGTGGGCGACGCCGGGGACCTTCGCAAGGCCGGAGACGAGCGGCTCCGCCTCGGACCTGCTCCACGGCATCCGGTCCTCGGGGCTGCCGTCGGCGTCGACGGCCTGCTTCGGCAGGGCGAGGGCCGCGGTGCCCTCGTAGCGGGGCTGGACCTTGGCGCGGGCCGAGTCGTGGATGACCAGGGTGGTGGTGATCAGGGCCACGCCGACCAGGACGGCGACGAAGGCACCGAGGAAACCCGACCAGCGTTCACGTACGTTCGCGAGGATCAGCATGTCGGTCAGGCCTCCAGCCGGGCCATGTGCGTGGCGATCGCGGCGGCGTTGTCGGCGCCGGCCCGTTGGTCGAGGGGGATGCGGTCGGCGATCCGGCCGTCCTTGAGGAAGACGACGACGTCGGCGTGGGCCGCGGCGACCGGGTCGTGGGTGACCATCAGGGTGGTCTGGCCCTCCCGGTCGACCAGCATCCGCATCATCCGCAGCACCTCGCGGGAGGTGACGGTGTCCAGGGCGCCGGTCGGCTCGTCCGCGAAGAGGACGTCGGGCCGGGTGATGAGTGCACGGGCGAGGGCGACGCGCTGCTGCTGGCCGCCGGACATCTCACTGGGGCGGTGCCCGGCGCGGTCGGCGAGCCCCACGGAGGCGAGCGCCGTGGCGACCTGCTCGCGGCTGACCTTGCGGCCGGCGAACCGGGAGGGCAGCTCCACGTTCTGCGCCGCCGTCAGGGACTCCACCAGGTTGAAGGCCTGGAACACGAAGCCGACGTGCTTGCGGCGCAGTTCGGTGCGCTGCATCTCGTTCTGCGCGCCGATGTCCACACCGGCCAGGACGATCTGTCCGTCGGAGGGCTGCTCGAGACCGGCCGCGCACTGCAGCAGGGTCGACTTGCCGGAACCGGAGGGCCCCATGATCGCGGTGAAGGTGCCGCGGCGGAAGGAGAGCGAGACGCCGTCCAGGGCGGTGACCTGTCGTCCGCCGGTGCCGTGGACCTTGCGCACGGCGTGGAGCTCGACCGCGTCCTGCGTGGGGGTGGTGTGGCTTGTCGTCGTCATGCCCTGATTCCATTGCACGGGGGGTGGTCGGGGCACTGACCCGCTCTCTACTCCTGAGGTAGAGGTAGCTCTACCTCCCGGGCTTCCCGGAGATCCACGAGAGACCGGCTGGGTACGTTGGCCGTATGCAACCCACAACGGCCTGGCAGGCCATGGCTCAGCGGCCGCTGAGCTTCCTGACCTCCAGCTGGCCCTGGCGGTCCCTGGCGTATCTGAGCGGTGGTGTCCTGGTCGGGGCCGCGGCGGTGCTCGTCTTCACCCTCGGCCTGGCCGCGGGCCTGATCCTCCTGGTCGTACTGATCGGGGTCGCGCCCCTGGTCGGCCTGGTCTTCGCCTCGACCGTGGTCGCCACGGTGGAGCGCCGCAGGCTGCGCCTGGTCGACCTCGACCACGTCGGCGACCCGCACCGCGCCCCGGAGGTCCCGGGGCTGCGCGGCTGGGCCGCCACCCGGCTCAAGGAGCCAGCGACGTGGCGGGAGTTGATGTTCACGCTGCTGTCGGCCGTCGCCCTGTGGTGGCTCGACCTGTTGGTGCTCGGCTTCTCCTTCGGACTGCCGGCCACGACCATCGCCTCGACCGACGGCGACACCTGGCCGTGGACGGTGTTCGGCGTGCTCGTGCTGCTCTCCACGCCGTACACGGTGACTTCGTGGGCGGGGGCGCGCGCCGCCATGGCCCGTTCCTTCCTCGCCCCGCGCGACCGGGAGCTGGGCGAGGAGCTGCGCGAGGTGCGCGCCTCGCAGTCGCGGCTGCTCGACTCCTTCGACGCCGAGCTGATCCGCATCGAGCGGGACCTCCACGACGGAGCCCAGCAGCACCTCGTGTCGCTGGGCATGACGCTGGGCCTGATGCGTCTGGACGCCGAGCCGGGCTCCTCCCAGGACGAGCTGCTCACCCAGGCCGAGCGTCAACTGTCCACGGCGCACAAGGAGTTGCGGGCCCTGATCCGGGGACTGAACCCGCCGGTGCTCGCCGACCACGGGCTCGTCGCGGCGATCCAGGACTACGCGGGCCGGTTCCCGATCCCGGTGACGGTGGATCTGAAGCTGCCCGAGCGGCTGCCCAGGAAGCTCGAGACGACGATGTACTACCTCATCAACGAGGCCATGACGAACATCGCCAAACACAGCGGCGCCGCGACCGCCGAGGTGCACGGTCGCTACCATTCCGATCTGTTGATCCTCGACATCAAGGACGACGGCCGGGGCGGCCTCGACCCGACGGGCAGCGGTGTGACGGGGCTCGCGGACCGGGTCACCGTTCTTGACGGCCGGATGCGGGTGTCGAGTCCGTCCGGTGGTCCCACCCTGTTGCACGTGGAGGTTCCGTGTCGCTTCGCCTGATCGTGGCCGAGGACGCCGTTCTGTTGCGCGAAGGCCTGATCGGGCTGCTCGAACGGGTCGGGCACGAGGTGGTGGCGGCGGTCGGCGACGCCGACGCGCTGCTCGCCGCGGTCCGCGCCGACCGTCCGGACCTGATCGTCACCGACGTACGGATGCCGCCGACGCTCGGCGACGACGGGCTGCGGGCGTCGGTCGAACTGCGCAAGGAGTTTCCCGGGCTGCCCGTGCTCGTGCTCAGCCAGTACGTGGAACGCTCGTACGCCCTGCGCCTGTTGGACTCGGGCGGCGGTGCCGGGGTCGGCTATCTGCTCAAGGAGCGGGTGAGCGCGGTGGCGGACTTCACGGCCGCGATCGAGCGGGTCGCCGCAGGCGGGACGGTGGTGGACCCCGAGGTCATCCACCAGCTGGTCCAGCTGCGCCAGGACCCGCTGGAGCGGCTCAGCGCCCGGGAGCGCGAGGTGCTCTCGCTGATCGCGGAGGGCCGCACCAACGCGAACCTGGCCAAGCAGCTGTTCATCAGCGAGGCGGCCGTGAACAAGCACATCGGCAACATCTTCACCAAGCTGGACCTTCCGGTGGCCACGGAAGGGCACCGACGGGTGCTCGCGGTCCTGGCGTACCTGCGGGCCTGACACACACAGGATCTTCGCCGCCGAGCGTCGGGTGACGCCGCGGCGCGCCTGTTCCGGGCGCCCGTACCGGTGGGGCGCGGGAGCCCGGTCACTCATTCCGTCGAGGCGGCGTCAGCCGGACTGCGTCGCAGCATCGGTGACTTCCGGCCTCGACGCCGGTGTGGCGGCAGGCGTGGCGGCCGGCCGGGGCTGCTTCTTCAGGCCGAGTCCGATGAACGCACCGCCGAGCGTCCCCACAGCCGCGACCCACCCTGCCGTCCGCAGCCCGCCGAGCAGCTCGTGCGGGTCGGGGTTGTGGCCGGTGTGCGCGTTCGCCACCGCGACCAGGGCCGCGAGGCCGAGGGCGCCGCCGATCTGACGGCACGTGGAGGCGAGCGCCGAGGCGACCCCCTGCTGGGCCGGTTCGGCCCCCGAGGACGCCACCGCCATGCAGATGACGGTCGGCGGCAGGAAGGCGATACCGGCCTCGAACGGGCTGTAGTTCAGCACGGACTGCAGGTAGGTGGTGAACAGGTAGTACGTGCCGCCCAGAGATGCCTGGAAGACGATCAACGCCAGCATGGGGATGTTCAGGCCCCGCAGGCGGAACAGCTTCAGTGGCACCAGGGGGTCGGCGGAGCGCTTCTCGATCAGCGTGAAGACAGCCAGCAGCAGCGCGCCGACCGCCAGAGCACCGGCGCCCTCCACCGAGCCCCAGCCCTTGGCCGGACCGCTGACCAGGCCGAAGACCAGCAGCGTCGAACCGATGGTGGCGACCGCGGCACCGAAGGCGTCGAAGCTGCGGCCGGTGTCGAGCGGGCGGTCGGCCGGCAGGATCCGGGTGGCGGCGAACGCCGCGATCAGCGCGAGCGGGACGTTGACGAAGAAGACCCAGCTCCAGCCGAAGGCGCTGGTCAGCACACCGCCGAGCAGCGAGCCCGCCGCCAGGCCCGCGCTGCCGACGGCGCCCCACACGGACGTGGCCCGGTTACGCTCCGGGCCCGGGGCGAACGTCGTGAAGACGAGCATCAGCGTCGCCGGCGTCAGCAGCGCACCGCCCACACCCTGGAGCGCGCGAGCGGCCACCAGGAGTCGGTGACCGCGCCTATGTCCGCCGATGCGCCGACGCGAGCCTCAAGCGCCTCGGCATCGACACCATCGACCTGTACTACGCGCACCGCCGCGACCCCTCGGTCCCGCTGGAGGAGACCGTCGGCGCGATGGCGGAACTCGTCCAGGAAGGCAAGGTCCGCCACCTCGGGCTCAGCGAGGTGACCGGCCCCGAACTGCGTGCCGCCCACGCCGTCCACCCGATCACCGCGCTCCAGTCCGAGTGGTCGCTCTTCAGCCGCGATGTCGAGACGTCGGCGGTACCCACGGCCGCGGAGCTCGGCGTGGCGTTCGTCGCGTACTCCCCCCTCGGCCGCGGCCTGCTCACCGGCGCACTCCCCGACAGCAGCGAACTGGGCGCGGGCGACGCCCGGTTGACGATGCCCCGCTTCAACGGCGAGCAGGCACGCACCAATGACACGCTCCTCCGGGCTGTCCGCGCGATCGCCGCGGAGCACGCCGCGACCCCCGCACAGACGGCGCTGGCATGGCTGCACCACCAGTCCCGCCGCCACGGCCTCACCGTCCTCCCCATACCCGGCTCCCGCAGATCGTCCCGGCTGCGGGAGAACGCCGCGGCAGCGACGCTCACCCTGTCCGCGGCCGAACTCGCTTCGCTCGAACCGCTGGCGGCACAGGTGGCGGGCGCCCGCTACGCCGACATGAGCAGCACGGCGGCGGCCCGAGAATGACCCGTGGTCATCGACGGTGACCTGCCGAGTACCGGCCCCGGTCGGGGCCGCGTAGCCACGTCACCCGCTCCCGTCAGCCGGCGGGAGCGCTCCGAGGACCGCGGCGAGACCTCCCGGATCGCGACGCGCGATGTTGTGGCCCACAGGAATCTCGTGCACCCGCCAGTCCGAGTGGTGGCGCAGCCGTTCGGTCACCGCTGTGAACGGGCTGCCCGGCCAGGTGCCACCACTGATGAACGTGCGGCCGACCGCGCGTCCGGGGCCGCTTCGCAGCCTGAGCGCCTGGAGGAAGCTCGCCAGCGGGTGCGGTCGCGCACGAGGGTCGGCCCCGCCGGGGGCCGCGACCCAGCGACCGTCGTCGCGGACACCGGCCATGAACTGGTGCCGGAACTGGTCGCTGGTCAGCGACCAGCACGAATCGCCGTCCTCCGGGACGTAGGCGTCGATGAAGACGAGTTGATCGAGACGGTCGCCGAGCCGGTCGGCGACACCGGCGATCACCATCCCGCCGTAGCTGTGTCCGCACAGCGCGAGGGGTCCTTCACCGCCGTCCTCGATGATCTCGGCCACCTGGTCGATGTGGCTGTCGAGATTCGGCGGCCGGTCGACGTCGGCGGGGCCGTCCGGCTCCAGCCCTGCCAGGGTCACCGCCTCGACCAGGTGACCGGCGCGGCGCAACTCGGCCGCCACCGCGTCGAACGCCCACCCGCCCTGCCAACCACCCGGCACCATCACGAACTTCACCGCGTCATCGTAAGCGAAGCCCCCCGCGTACGCCGTGCATGATCCGGAAGGGAGTAGGTCAGGGCACTATCCAAGGTACTGACACGTCCCCCGCGGCATGTAAACCCCGTGCCCCGCCCGCCCCGTGAACTCCCGCTCCGTGACCACGAGTTCACCACGGGACAGCACCGTCTCGACCCTCCCCGTGAGCCTCTTCCCCTCGTACGCCGAGTAGTCGACGTTCATGTGGTGCGTCTCCGCCGAGATCGTCTGCTCGGCGACCGGGTCGTAGATCACGATGTCCGCATCCGCGCCCGGCGCGATCGTCCCCTTCTTGCCGTACAGGCCGAACATCCTCGCCGGGCTTGCGCAGGCGATCTCGATCCAGCGGCGGCGCGTGATGTGTCCGTCGACGACGGCCTGGTGGAGGAGGTCCATACGGTTCTCCACGCCCGGCATCCCGTTCGGGATCTTCGAGAAGTCGCCGCGGCCCAGCTCCTTCTGCCCGCTGAAACAGAAGGGGCAGTGGTCGGTGGAGACGACCTGGAGGTCGTTCGTGCGCAGGCCGCGCCAGAGTGCCGCCTGGTGCTCCTTCGGGCGAAGGGGCGTGCTGCACACGTACTTCGCGCCCTCGAACTCCGGCTCCGCCAGGTTGTCCGTCGACAGGAACAGATACTGCGGGCAGGTCTCGCCGAAGACCGGGAGGCCCTCGTCGCGGGCCCGCGCCAGCTCCGCGAGCGCCTCCTGCGCCGACACGTGCACCACGTACAGCGGCGCGCCCGCCACCTGCGCCAGCTTGATCGCGCGGTGCGTCGCCTCCGATTCCAGGAGGGACCTGCGGACCTCGCCGTGGAAGCGCGGGTCGGTCTCGCCGCGGGCCAGCGCCTGCTCGACCAGGACGTCGATCGCGATGCCGTTCTCCGCGTGCATCATGATCAGGCCGCCGTTCTCACCGGCCCGCTGCATCGCCCGCAGGATCTGCCCGTCGTCCGAGTAGAAGACGCCCGGGTACGCCATGAACTGTTTGAAGGAGGTCACCCCCTCCCCCACCAGCAGATCCATCTCCTTCAGCGTGTCGTCGTGCACATCGGAGACGATCATGTGGAAGCCGTAGTCGATGGCGCACTGGCCGTCCGCCTTGGCGTGCCAGGCGTCGAGGCCCTCGCGCAGCGACCCGCCCTTCGACTGGATCGCGAAGTCGACGATCGTGGTCGTGCCGCCCCAGGCCGCGGCCCGCGTACCCGTCTCGAAGGTGTCGGCGGCGTAGGTGCCGCCGAACGGCATCTCCATGTGGGTGTGCCCGTCGACGCCGCCGGGGATGACGTACTTCTGCGACGCGTCGATCGTGCGCGCGTCCGTCCAGGACGCGGCGGCGCTGCTGCCGGTGGCCGCGAGGGCCGCGACGCGGCCGTCCTCGATGAGGACGTCGGCGTGCATCTCGTCGGCGGCTGTGACGACGAGACCGCCGCGGATGACCGTACGGACGGCGCTCATGTGCTCCTCCTGAGGGCTGCTGCGGTTACGGGCGGGTCAGGGGCTCGTACGCTTGCGGGTTGCGGTCGCGGTAGAACTGCCAGCGGTCGCGGACCTCGCGCAGCTTCGCCATGTCGAGCTCGCGGACGACGAGTTCGGGCGCCTTGTCGTCGGCGACCTCGCCCACGAACCGGCCCTCGGGGTCGACGAAGTACGACGTGCCGTAGAAGTCGTTGTCGCCGTACTCCTCGACGCCCACACGGTTGATCGCACCGACGAAGTACTCGTTGGCGACCGCGGCCGCCGGCTGCTCCAGCTGCCAGAGGTAGCGGGACAGGCCGCGCGAGGTGGCCGAGGGGTTGAAGACGATCTGGGCGCCCTCCAGGCCGAGCGCGCGCCAGCCCTCCGGGAAGTGCCGGTCGTAGCAGATGTACACACCGATCTTGCCCACCGCCGTGTCGAAGACCGGCCAGCCGCTGTTGCCCGGGCGGAAGTAGAACTTCTCCCAGAAGCCCTTGACCTGCGGGATGTGCGTCTTGCGGTACTTGCCGAGATAGCTGCCGTCGGCGTCGATCACGGCGGCCGTGTTGTAGAGGACGCCCGGCTGCTCCTCCTCGTAGACGGGGAGGACGAGGACGATGCCGTGTTCGCGGGCCAGGGCCTGGAAGCGCTGGACGACCGGTCCGTCCGGCACCGACTCCGCGTACTCGTAGAACTTCGCGTCCTGCACCTGGCAGAAGTACGGGCCGTAGAACAGCTCCTGGAAGCAGAGGACTTGGGCGCCCTGGGCGGCGGCGTCGCGGACCGCCTGCTCGTGCACCTTGATCATGGACTCTTTGTCGCCGGTCCATGCGGTCTGGAAGATGGCGGCGCGGATCACGGGGCTCATCGGACCTCCCTGAGAGGGGGTTGCACTGTGTGGTGTCGACGATAGGGAGCGGGGAGCGGCACCGCCGAGTCGCAGCGTGTCACGCGCGGGGCCGCGGGCGTTGCACGGTGTCACGGTCCCGACTGCGCGTCGTGCGCGAGCAGGGCCAGATGGACGGACGCGGCCTGCTCGAAGTCGTCGAGGTCGATGCCGAGCAGTGTCTGGATGGACTGGAGGCGGCGGTAGAGGGCGGGGCGGCTCATGTGGGTGAGCTGGGCGGTGCGGGACTTGTTGCGGCCGGTGGTGAGGTAGCCGCGCAGGACCGGGAGGAGTTCCGCGGCGTCCTCGGAGGCCAGGATGGCGTCCAACTCCCGTTCCGAGAAGGCCTGTACGCGAGGGTCGTCGCGCAACTGCCGTACGAGACCGCGCAGTCGTACGTCGCCGATACGGACCACCGGAGGGAGGCCGGGCGGCGCGCCGGTGACGGCGTCGGCCACGTGCAGGGCCTCGCGCAGCGCCTCCGGCACGTCCTCCCAGGCGGTACTGGCGGGGCCGGCCGCGACGAGGGCCCGCGCGTCACCGGTCTCCGCGCGCAGACGGTCGGCGAAGTGTGCGGCGAGGGCCTCCGGCGCCTGGTCGCGGGCGAGGCTGAGGAGGACGGCGGTGGAGTGCTCGGCGAGTTCCGCCACGAGGCCCGACAGCCCCAACAGGCGCAGCAGACGGTCGAGTTGGGCCGGTGAAGTGTCGCGTACGACGAGGGGAAGGAACGTGCGGCGGTTCACCGGGAGGCCCGCCGCGCGTGCGCGGGGCAGCAGGCCGCGGGCCGGCGCGCCGCCCGCGAGCAGGTCCGCGAGGAGACAGCGGGCCGACTGCTCCTCCCAGCTCGGCCCGGAGCCCGACAGCAGGTGGTGCAGCACCAGGGCCTCCGCCGCACGGTCCGCGAGCAGCCGCCCGGACGCGCCGTCACCGCGGTGCCCGCACAGCACGACGGAGCCCCAGCGTTCGCCGCGTCCGCCGAGGTCCGCGCGGATCCAGCCCTCCCCGTCGACCCCGCCGGGCTGCCGGGCGATGCGGTCCCAGTCGCGCAACACGTCGTCTACGGACGGGTGTTCGCCCGCCGTGGCGAGGACGCGGTGGGCGAGGTTGGTGAGGACGACCGGGCAACCGCTGTGCGCGGCGATCTCGTCGAGCAGTCCCTGCAGCGGGGCGCCCGCCGTGATGAGGCCGGTGAGCGAGGTACGGATGCCCTCGGAGAGGCTGACGGCGGCGAACTTCCTTCGTACGAGCCGGGATTGCACCTCCTCCGTCAACTCGGCGAAGGGGAACGGACGGTGCAGCACCACCATGGGCAGCCCGTGCCGTTCGGCGGCGCGCCGCATTCCCTCCGGGGAGGACGGGAAGGCGCGGCCGAGACCCAGGACGAGCGCGGCGGCCTCCGCGCGGTGCAGGGAGTCGATGTACTCGGCCTGTAGCCGCTCGTCGTCCGCGAGCAGGACGCCCGTGGTGAGGATCATCTCGCCGCCGCTCAGCATCACACCCACGTCCGCGGCCTCGGCCACGTGCACCCAGCGGACGGGGCGGTCGAGGTGCTCGGCCGCGGCGACCACCTCCGGTTGGCCGGCGGCGATGCGGTCCAGGGCGAGTATTTGGCGGACGGAGAGGGTGTGGGCGGACATGTGCTGAGGGTCTCCCTCGTGTTGCACGGTTACCCGGCGAGCGGTCGCGGGGCTCCGCCCCGGACCCCGCGCCTCAATCGCCGGCGGGGCTTCAATGGAGCGCCCGTTCCAAAATCCCCGCCCCCTCCTCCGCCTCCGCCACCGTCAAGGTCATCGGCGGAGCAATCCGCAGCACGCTCGAATCGTGGCCCCCGCCCTTGCCGATCAGAAGCCCCTGCGCCCGGCAGGACTCGATGACCTGCGCCGCGTCGGGGCCGGGGCCGGGGCTCTCCAGCTCGATGCCGATCATCAGGCCACGCCCCCGCACCTCCCGGACGCCGGGCGCGCTCGCGGCGATCGCCCGCAGTCGCTCGATGAGGAGTCCACCGACCCGCCGGGCGTTGCCCTGGAGGTCGTGTTCGAGCAGGTACGAGAGGTTGGCGAGGCCCGCCGCCATGGTGATCGGGGAGCCGCCGAACGTCGAAATGGAGTTGGCGTCAAGGCAGTTCATGACGTCACCACGGGCGACGACGCCGCCGATCGACATGCCGTTGCCGATGCCCTTGGCGAAGGTCAGGATGTCCGGCGGCCCCGACTCCGCGTGCGCCTGCCAGCCCCAGAAGTGCTCGCCGGTGCGGCCCCAGCCGGTCTGCACCTCGTCCGAGATCCACAGGATGCCGTGCTCGCGCAGGACGTCGCGGAAGGCGGCGTACAGGCCGTCGGGCGGGGAGGTGAAGCCGCCGACGCCCTGGATGGGTTCGGCGATGAGCGCCGCCACGTTGCCACGGGTCTGGCCGAGCATGTCCCGCAGGTCGGCTACGCAGGCGTCGATGAACTCGGCGTCGGCCAGGTGGGCGTAGGGGCCACGGCCACGTACGCCCCCGTGCACGTACAGCGTCTGGAGCGGGGACAGGCTCGTCGGCGACCAGCCCTTGTTGCCGGTGATGCCGACCGTGGAGAACGAGCGGCCGTGGTAGCTGTTGCGCATCGCCAGGATCTGGTTCGAGCGGCGGTACGCGGTGGCGAGCATCAGCGCCGTGTCGTTGGCCTCGGTGCCGGACGTGGTGAAGAAGACGCGGGCATCCGGGATTCCGGACAACTGGGCGACGCGCTCGGCGAGTTCGACCATCGGCCGGTTCAGATAGAGCGTCGAGGAGTGGACGATCCGGGAGGCCTGTTCGCTCACCGCCTTCGTGACCTCGGGCAGCGCGTGCGCCGTCATCGTCGTGAGGATGCCGCCGAAGAAGTCCAGGTACTTGTTGCCCTCGGCGTCCCAGACGTGCCGGCCCTCGCCGTGCGTGAGCTCGATCGGCTCGTCGTAGTACAGGGCCAGCCAGTCCGGCAGGACTTCGCGGTGGCGGTCGTGCAGAGAGGCTCGGGAGGGGGTGGTCATCGGCAGCACTCCTTCTTCCTTACGTCTCTACTTCTCTGCGCAGGTACGTCTGCGCGTATGCCTCTACGCAGATACGTCTGCGCCTAAGCCTCTACGCACGTAGAACGGCGGTAGAGGGACGAACGTAAGCCTCAACGGAGGGCTTGCCAAGGGCATCGTCGGCAACCCGCTGGATCGGGGCGGCCCCGGCACCCGTGCGGGTGACGGTTCAGTGTGCGAGGCCCGCGACGCGCAGCGCGTGCACCACGTCCCAGTACCGCTCCTCGGAGACCCGCCGCGCCGCGTCCAGGAGCAGGGGTACGAGCCGGTCGGGGGCGCCGCGCGCGGTGTGGGCGGCCTCTTCGGGGGTGCGGCCGCGGACGTACGCGTCGAGGAGGGTGCGGACCTCGTGGTGCCGGCCCTCCTCGTCGAGCCGGTGCACCGCGGCGCCGAACTCGGCGGGCGGGCTGCCCATGCCCTGACGCAGCAGCTGCCGACCGTCGCCGGTGCGGCCGGCCGCGACCAGCGCGTCGGCGGCGGCGACAAGACGGTCCAGCGGCAACGACGCGGCCTCCCACAGCAGGGTGGCCCAGTCGGCGCCGAGCCCGGACCGCGTCAACTCCGCGGCGAGCAGCGGGAAATGGGCGGCGGGCCCGGAGGCGGCGTCCACGAGGACCATGTGCGCCTCGCCGCTGCGGCCCTCGGCGCGGTGGCGGGCGAGGAGGGTGACCGTCGCGGACACGTCGACGTGGGCGGTGGCGTCGGCCGGCGGCGGGGCGGGGGCCGCCGCCTCCTGCTCGGCCGCGGCGCCGGCGAACCGGGCGCCCTTGGGAGTGGCGGCGGCGGGAACGGGTGCCGGGACGGCCCCCGGCTCCGGTTCGTCCACCGGCATCCCGGCGAAGCGCGCGCTGCCCCGGGGTCGGCGCTTGCGCTCCTTGGCGGGCGCCGGGCGGGGCGCCGACGGGGCCGGGCGAGCACCGGGTACGGACCCTTCCGGCCCCGCAGTCGCACCCGCAGCCGCACCCGCAGGGGTTGGCCCCAACTCCGCGAGCCTCGCCCCGAGTTCGGCGATCCGTGCCGTCGCCCGCTCGTGGTCGTCGCGCACCCAGGCCAGGTCGAAACGGACGGCGTCGGCCGCCTCCTCGTCGACGGCGGATTCGAGGCGGGCGCCGAGTTCGCGGAGGCGCCGCTCCGCGTACCGCCGCTCGCGCACCATCACGTCCATCCGGTCGGCGAGCAGCGCGCGTGCGCCGGGCCCCGCGTCGTGGGCGCGCACGGACGCTCGATGCAGGGCGCGGGCCCGGGCCGCCTCACGCTCGGCGTGCTCGGTACCCGTCGCCGACGCGAGGTCCTTCAGGAGCGCCTCCACCACGTCCCACGGCGGCACCTCGCTGCCGTCGAGACAGGCCCGCATGCCCTCGGGATCCCGCTGCCAGAAGACGCCGCACCAGCCGGCGCGTTGGTCGAGCCGGGCGTTGAGGCCCTGCAGATATGTCGCGAAGTCCCGTACCCGGTCCGGGAGTTGTCCCACTTCCGCCACGCGCCCCGCCGATCGTCGCACTCCTGGAGCCTTACGCTCCGGAAGCAAACACCTCCCGTGTTACGGGGGTGCTACGCGCACTTTTCGACACGGACACCGGCACCGGTCAAGCGGGCGCCAGGGCGTCCGTCAGGCCGGCGCCAAGGCGCAGCGCGTCATCAGCTCGTCCATGGAAAGGCCCAGCTCACGGGCGAGCACGGCGACGGTGAAGAAGGCCGGGGTCGGCGCTCGACCCGTCTCGATCTTGCGCAGCGTCTCGACGGAGATGCCCGCGCCCGCGGCCACCTCCGTCATGCTGCGCCCGAGCCGCGCCTCGCGCAGCAGCCGGCCGAGGTGCTCGCCACGTTCGCGCTCTTCGGGGGTCAAGGGGGTTCGGACCATGCCCCCACTCTACCCGAGACCCCATTTTTGTACCGGATTTAAATACCGGTATAGTTATTGGCATGGTGGAACTCAAGACGGATACACAGATCGACGCGATGCGGGAGGCGGGCCGGGTCGTGGCCGACGCCCTCGCCGCGGTACGCGAGCACGCTGCCGTGGGCGTGAGCCTGCTGGAGCTCGACGAGGTGGCACACGACGTGCTGCGCAAGGCGGGCGCGGGCTCACCCTTCCTCGGCTACCGGCCGAGCTTCGCGCCCACACCGTTTCCCGCCGTGCTCTGCGTGTCCGTGAACGACGCGATCGTGCACGGGATCCCGACCAAGTACCGGTTGCGGGACGGGGACCTGGTCTCGGCCGACTTCGGGGCGGAGCTGGACGGGTGGGCGGGCGACTCCGCGATCAGCTTCACGGTGGGCAGGGCACGGCCCGAGGACGTACGACTCGTGGAGACGGCCGAGCGGGCGCTCGCGGCCGGGATCGCGGCGGCGGTCGTCGGGAACCGGATCGGGGACATCGCGCACGCGATCGGGACCGTGTGCCGGGAGGCCGGATACGGGATTCCGGAGGACTTCGGCGGGCACGGGATCGGTCGGCGGATGCACGAGGATCCCGGGGTGCCGAACGAGGGGCGGGCCGGGCGCGGCATGGTGCTGCGGCACGGCATGGCGCTGGCCATCGAGCCCATGGTCATCGGGGGTGGTGGGGACGGCTACCACGAGGCGTCCGACGGCTGGACCCTCCGCACGAACGACGGCTCCCGCGCCGCCCACGCGGAACACTCCGTGGCGATCACGGAGGCGGGCCCCCGCATCCTCACGGCTCGCTGAACCGGGCCCCGGGGCTGGAGCCACCGCAAGGGGTGCGCGGCACCGGGGCGCCGCCTTGCCCACCCTGCCGCCCCAGGCGGCAGACTGCCCAAGGCGGCTGACGGCCGAGCGCGGCGGCGGGTGAGCAAAATTCAGCCCCGCCGGCGTTTGAGGCGCGGGGTCCGGGGCGGCGCCCCGTGGCGTGAGGGCGGGTGACCGCCAGGCCACGGGGGCCGCCCGTGCGCTACTTCGTGGGTGTCACCACCATCGCCGAACCGCCACCCCTGCGTACCTTCTCCGCCGCGGCGAGCCACTTACCGCCGGGCAACCGCTGCACACCGGTCGCCGCCCCGATCTCCGGGTTCTCCTTGAAGGAGTGCCCGATGGCCTCGAGCTCACCCCGCACCCCGCTGTCGTACAGCCCCGGCTCAAGCTCCGTCTGCGCCGCGTTCCGCTGACTCGCCCGCGGCGCCGCAATCGCGTCGACCAGCGGCAGGTCCCGGTCGAGGAACCCCGTCAACGTCTGCAGCACCGTGGTGATGATGGTGGCCCCGCCCGGCGACCCGACCGCGACCACCGGCTTGCCCGTCTTGTCGAGCACGATCGTCGGCGCGATCGACGAGCGCGGACGCTTGCCGGGACCCGGCAGGTTCGGGTCGTGGACGTCGGCGCTCGCGGGCGCGAAGGAGAAGTCCGTCAGCTCGTTGTTGAGCAGGAAGCCGCGCCCCGGCACGGTGATGCCGCTGCCGCCGGTCGACTCGATGGTGAGCGTGTAGGAGACGACGTTGCCCCACTTGTCCGCCGCCGTGAGGTGCGTGGTGTTCTCACCCTCGTACGTCGTCGGCGCCGCCTTGTCCCCGGCCTCGCCGCACTTTCCGGGGTGCCTCGGGTCACCCGGAGCGAGCGGGCTCTTGAGCACCGCGTCGTCCTTGATGAGGCACTCGCGCGAGTCCGCGAACTTCTGCGAAAGCAGCCCCTTCGTCGGCACGTCCTCGAACGCCGGGTCGCCCACCCAGCGCCCCCGGTCGGCGAAGGCCACACGGCTCGCCCCGATGAAGCGGTGCAGGTACTGGACGTCCGACGCCTTCGACAGGTCGGTGTTCTCAAGGATGTTGAGCGCTTCACCGACACTCGTGCCACCGGACGAGGACGGCGCCATGGAGTAGACGCCGAGCCCGCGGTACGAAGTCCGGGTCGGCGCCTGGAACTTGGCGCCGTAGGCGGTGAGATCCTTCGCCGACAGCTTCCCGGGACGCGCCACGTAGTCCGAACCCGGGTCCACCGGCGGCTTGTTGACCGTCTTCACGACGTCCTTGCCGATGCCGCCGCGGTACAGCGCCCCGGCCCCGTCCCGGCCCAACTGCTCGTACGTGCGCGCCAGATCGGGGTTCTTGAACGTCGAGCCGACCGCCGGGAGCTTCCCGCCCGGCAGGAACAGCTTCGCCGTGTCGGGGAAGTTGCGGAACCGGGCCTCGTTGGACGCGGTCTGCGAGCGGAACGTGTCGTCGACCGTGAAGCCGTCGCTCGCCAGCTTCGTGGCCGGCTTCAGCACCGAGCCGAGGCCCCTGCTCCCCCACGCGTCGAGCGCCGACTGCCACGTGGCCGGCGTCCCCGGCGTACCGACGCTCAGCCCGCTGGTGACCGCGTCGTTGAAGGCGAGCGGCTTGCCGTTCTCCAGGAAGAGGTCGGAGCCGGCCGTCAGCGGCGCCGTCTCGCGGCCGTCGATCGTGTGGACCTTGCGGGACTTGGCGTCGTAATAGACGAAGTAGCCGCCGCCACCGACCCCGGACGAGTACGGCTCGGTCACGCCGAGGGCGGCCGCGGTGGCGACGGCGGCGTCCACCGCGTTGCCCCCGCGCTTGAGTACCTCGATGCCGGCCGCGGAGGCGTCCTTGTCGACGCTCGCCACCGCGCCGCCGGAGCCGACGGCCACCGGTTCCTTCACAGGCGTACGCGAACCGGACGTACTCGAACCGGACGAAGGCGGAGCCGCGGCACCAACCGCCACCATGCTGCCCAGCGCGGCGAAGACCGACAGATTCCGCACAACTGAACGTCTCATCAGTACCTCCGGTCAACAGGCGTCAGCGCAGCGTAACTTGATCGGACCGCGCCGTCAGGACCCCCTCGAACCCCGGTCGAACATCCCGCTAGAGTGCGCCCCCATGACTGAAGACGTGCGCAACATCGTCCTCGGCCTGATCGCGGCGGGCATCAGCGCCTCGCTGGGCTGGCTCGCCCGTACCTACCTGTGGCGGCGCAAGCTCCGCCGCAAGCAGGCCTTCTTCGGGCTGCCCGACAACTCCGAGTCGCTGCTCGTCGTGAACCGCGACGCGGGCGGCCCCGAGCTGACGGTGAAGCGCCACGACGTCTTCGCCCTTCTCGAACTCTCCGCGCTCATCAAGGACTGCAACGCGCACGCCCAGGTCGTCGCCCACGACACCGCGCAGCAGGGCTTCGGGGAGCGTACGGAATTCTGTGTCGGGGGTCCGGCGTCCAACAGACGCATGGCCGCGCACATGGTCAGCCTGCTGCCCGGCGTCCGGGTCAACACCGACCCCGAGCCGGGTCCGGACCGCGGCGCCTTCCAGATCGGCTCCGAGCGCTACCGCCTGGAGCCGAGCAGAACCGAATACGTACTCCTGGCCCGTCTGACCGCCGGTCCCGCCACACCCGAGGCGAGGCCGGTGTTCCTGTTCTGCGGGCAGCTGCCGATCACCAACCAGGCCGCCACGCGCTATCTCGCCCGCCACCACGAGCGACTCGCCCGCAAGCACGGCAACAACTCCTTCGTCCTGCTGCTGAAGGTCGTGAACTCCGGGGCGTACGGGCCCGACGTCGTCGAGCTGGTCGACGACGTCACCAAGGCGGCCGAGGCCCCGCTGCCCGCCGCGCCAGCCAATGGCGGCCGCGCCGCGCACCGCGCCAAATAGGCCGCGCCGAAGGGCGCCCGAAACCAAGGAGAGCGGCACCCCCGTCGCGTACGAATGCGACAAGGGCCCGCTCATCCTCGGCAAGCAGGCACGTCCCGACCGGCACGCTGCAGCTGACCTTCTCCCACACGGACACACGAACTCCGTGAAGCAGTGATCTCCGGCTGCCGCTGGGCGGGGACGGGCCGATGCTTTCGTTTCGGCTACTGCGTACCTGGCAGCAGCGTCCCTGGCTCGGCCGGGGCGACATCGGCCGCCTCCGTCTTGGGGTTGCGCCGCTGGCGCTTGGCCACCCACTGGGCGAACCAGGACAACACCATGCACATCCCGATGTAGATAGGTGAGATCACCATCACCACAGGGATGAAGGGCAAATCGTAGTCGAGGTTGGAAGCGATCAGTTTTCCGGCGTGGAGGAACTCCTCATAGGTGATGAGATACCCGAGCGACGTGTCCTTCAGGGCCACCACCAACTGGCTGATGATGGCGGGCAGCATGGCCCGCACCGCCTGAGGGACGAGCACATGCGTCATGACCTGCGTCTTGCGCATGCCCAGCGCGTACGCCGCCTCGCGCTGCCCGCGCTCCACCGCGTTGATGCCCGAACGGAACACCTCGGCGAGCACGGAGCCGTTGTAGAGCGTCAGGCCGGCGACGAGCGCGGCCAGCGGCTCCATCTTCAGGGCCACGTAGATGAAGAAGATCATCACCAGGACCGGCATGGCGCGGAAGAACTCGACGAACAGCGTCGCGATCCAGCGCACCGGTTTGTGGTCGGAGAGCCGTCCCACGGCCAGGAGCGTGCCGAGCACGAGCGAGAGGACGGCCGCCATGGCGAATGCCTTGAGCGTGTTGCCGAGCCCGCGCAGGAGCAGCTCCTGGATGCCCGTGTACTCGAAGGGCATCCACTTCGTGTACGTGAACTGGTCGGTGTCGAAGAGCAGGTACAGGATCCAGCCGACCAGGGCGAGCACGATGAGCGTCGAGACGGCGCCGTACATCTTGTGCCGGCGTTCGGTCTTCGGGCCCGGGATGTCGTAGAGGGCGGTGGCGTCGTGCCGCAGGGCCTTCATCGGGCGAACCCCCAGCGCTTCTCGAGGAAGTTGAACAGGGCGCTGATGGCGAGCGTGATGATCAGGTATCCGATCGCGATCCAGACGAAGGTCCAGATGATGTTGTAGCCGAGCTCGCTGAGCGTTTTGTAGGTGCCGAGCAGCTCGACGACGCTGAAGGCGCCCGCGATCGCGGAGTTCTTGGCGAGCGCGATGAGCGTGGAGCCGATCGGCGGGATCACGGACCGGAAGGCCTGCGGCAGGATCACATGGGTCAGGGTCTGGCCGAACGTCATGCCGAGGCTGCGGGCCGCTTCGCCCTGCCCCTTGGGCACCGTGTTGATGCCGGAGCGCACCGCCTCGCAGATGAACGCCGAGGTGTAGCAGCCGAGCGCGAGGATCGCGAAGACGGTGAAGGGCAGGACCAGACCGAAGCGCGGCAGGCCGAGCAGCACCGCGAAGAACAGCAGCGTCAGCGGGGTGTTGCGCAGCACAGTGACCCACGCGGTGCCGAAGGCCCGGAAGGATCCGACGGGCGCGACCCGGAACGAGGCCATGAGGAATCCGAGCACCAGGGCCAGGACCGACGCGAAGACGGTGAGTTCGACGGTGCCGAGGAAGCCCTTCCAGTACAGCGAAAAGTTGTCGGTCAGGACATTCATGGGACGCCTCCTCAGTTCGCCGGGTAGCGGTCGATGGCGGGCGGTTTCGGGGCCGGCTCACCGGACAGGCCGAGCGTCGCCTCGTACGCCTTCTTCCAGTCGCCGTTCTTCTGGCGGGCCTCGATGGCGTCGTCGATGGCGAACCGCAGCGCGTTGTCCTTCTTCGGGACCCCGATGCCGTACGGCTCCTCGGAGAACGGCTTGCCGACGAGCTTCATCTCCTCCGGCACCTTGGCCGCGTAGCCGAGCAGGATCGCGTCGTCGGTGGTGACCGCGTCGACCTGGTAGGTCAGCAGATTGTCGACGCAGATCGAGTACGTGTCGTACGCGACGAGCTCGGCCTTCGGGTAGTCGGCCTTGATGCGCTGATACGGCGTGGAACCGGCTGCCGAGCAGACCCTCTTGCCCGCGAGGTCGCCCGGACCCTTGATGTCCTTCTCGTCGGTGCGCACGAGCAGCGACTGTCCCGCCATGTAGTACGGGCCCGCGAAGCCGACGATCTTCTTGCGGAGATCGTTGATGGTGTACGTGCCGACGTAGTAGTCGATCTGCCCGTTCTGCAGGGCCGTCTCGCGGTTCGCCGACGCGATGGTCTTGAAGCGGATCTTCTTCGGGTCGAGGCCGAGGGAGGCCGAGACCATCTTGGCGATCTCGATGTCGAAGCCCGTGTACGTGCCGTTCGCGGGGTTCTTCTCACCGAGGTAGGGCTGGTCCTCCTTGGCCCCGACGATGAAGTGGCCGCGCTTCTCCGCCTTCTTCCACGTCGGGGAGTCGGGCAGCGAGAACCCTTGCGCGATCTGGTACTTGGGGAGCTCCGCGGCCGACGGTCCCTTGACCGGCGGGGCGCCCTCCTTGCCGCAGGCGGTGGCGGCGAGGGCCACCGCCGCCATGGCGGCGAGCAGCCGTAGCGACTTGGCGATCATGTGCTGGTGCGCTCCCCCGGTCAGTGCTTCAGGATCTTGGAGAGGAAGTCACGGGCGCGCTCGCTCTCCGGATGGGTGAAGAACTCCTCGGGGTTGCGGTCCTCCACGATCTTCCCGTCCGCCATGAAGACGACGCGGTCGGCGGCGGTGCGCGCGAAGCCCATCTCGTGGGTGACGACGACCATCGTCATGCCCTCGTGCGCGAGTTGCTGCATGACCTCGAGCACCTCGTTGATCATCTCCGGGTCGAGTGCCGAGGTCGGCTCGTCGAAGAGAAGGGCCTTGGGGTCCATGGCGAGTGCGCGGGCGATGGCCACGCGCTGCTGCTGTCCGCCGGACATCTGCGCGGGGAACTTGTCGGCGTGGGCGGCGAGTCCGACCCGGTCGAGGAGTTCGCGGGAGCGCTTGTCGGCCTCGTCCTTCTTGCGCTTCCTGACCTTCAGCTGGGCCAGCGAGACGTTCTGGAGGACCGTCTTGTGCGCGAAGAGGTTGAACGACTGGAAGACCATGCCCACTTCGGCCCGCAGTTGTGCGAGCGCCTTCCCCTCCTCGGGGAGCGGCTGTCCGTCGAGTCGGATCTCTCCGGACTCGATGGTCTCCAGACGGTTGATCGTCCGGCAGAGCGTCGACTTGCCCGACCCCGAAGGGCCGATGACCACCACCACCTCCCCCTTGCCGACGGTGAGGTCGATGTCCTGGAGGACATGCAGCTCCCCGTAGTACTTGTTCACGTCTCGCAGCTCGATCAACGGATCGACGGCCATCGGCAGTCCCTGCCCACTTTCAGCTGTGTCGGTCCGCGCAAACTATCCACGCTTACATGGGACTTAACAGACGACACGCACTTATGGTCATTAACCGTATTTGCGGCTTTGACGCTCAACTACGCGGCGCTCCGGGCACGGTCTACGACTCGGCGGCCTCCGCGTAGAACTGGGAGAGCTCGGGCGCCCCGCTCGCCGCCCACTCGTGCCCGGCCTCCACGACGTCGATCTCGCGGCCCGACTCGAGCCGCACCACCGGCTGCCCGTTGTCCCAGATCACCCAAGTGGCGCCCGAGACGTGCCGCACCATGACCGAACCCAGATAGAGGCCCGCGTCGTTACCCAGCCAGTGCAGCGTGTCCTCGTCCTCCCGCCAGCGCGGCACGAGTTGATCGAGGGCCTCCAACGACCGCACCGACTCGTCCAGTTCGACCCCCGCGTCATCGGCCTGGGAACGCAACAGCTCGCACTCGGAGAGGAGTTCGACAAGTCCGCTCTCGCCCTCGCCACCTTCGTCGCCGGTCGGGAACACGGCGACGCCGTGCGCCGGACCGTGCTTCTTGCGCCAATTAGCCGCGAAAGGGATCTTCATATCGCCCAGATTGGCATCCGAGCACCAGCCCGCACCACAGGCGCGCGGAGGTGGCGCCGCGCGGAGTTCAGGAACCGGACACCGGCCTTTCTCCCCCGTTTACCTCGCGGCACATTGACGGGCCATCACCTCGTCCTTAGCTTCATGGCGCAACCACCACGGCGGACACACAAGCGGAGGGAGTCGGTCTTGCGCCGACACATTTGGGGAGCCGCGTTCATACTGGCCGTATGTGCGGGGGTCACCCCTGTCACCGCGGCCCACGCGGCACCCGCCAGACCCGGGCCGCTCCCCCTGGAGCGGCTCTTCGACAACCGCGCCGTCAGCGACGACACGGAGCCCGGCGAAGCGGACTTCGACGGCGCGGGCAGCTCCCTGTCCGCGCAGGACCTCACCGCGGCCGACTGGACGCCCGGCCGCAGCATGGAGATCGACCGGGCCCGGCTCACCTGGCCGCGGACCGCGGGGTCCGGACCCGACAACGTACGGGCGAACGGGCAGTCCGTGCGGGTGAACGGGCGCGGGGACGCGCTCGCCTTCCTGGTCGCCGGGACCGGAGGCGACGCGTCCGGGACCGGCGTCGTCCGGTACGCGGACGGCTCCCGCTCGACGTACCGGCTCACCGCGCCGGACTGGCGCTCCGGGCCGCTCGCCACGAAGTCGGTGGCACTGCCGCACCGGAACACTACGTACGGCCAAGTCCCGGAGAAGACACGGCTGTACGCGGTGACCGTCCCGGTGCGCAAGGGCCACCGGATCACCTCCGTCGACCTGCCGAGGGCGCCGAAGGCGAGCGGCGGGGCGCTGCACGTCTTCGACCTGTCCGTGCGTGCGGCGACGTCCGGGTGGACGGGCAGCTGGTCGGCCTCGCCCGCCGGGTACACCGCGGTGGGGCCGTGGGCGGACCGCACCATCCGGCTCGTCGTACACACGAGCACCGGCGGGCCGAAGGTCCGCATCCGCCTGGAGAACACCTTCGCCGCGACCCCGGTACGCGTCGGGAGCGCGTCGGTGGCGGTGCAGGGAGCGGGGGCCGCGGCGCTCGGGAAGCCGGTGCCGCTGACGTTCCAGGGTACCTCCGGCACTCAACTCCCAGCGGGCGGGCAGGCGTTCAGTGATCCGGTGGACTTCGACGTGCCGGAGAACGCCAACCTGCTCGTGAGCTTCCATCTGCCGGAGCCCGTCACCGCGGCACCCGTGCACAGCCAGGCCATCCAGCGCAGCTACGTCAGCACGATGGGCGATCACGCCACGGAGGCGGACGGCTCCTCGTACAGCTCGACGATCTCGTACTGGCCGCTGCTCACCGGGGTCGACGTGGGCGGTGGCCCCGGCTCCGTCGTGCTGCTCGGCGACTCCATCACGGATGGCGTGAAGTCGACACTGGACGCGAACCACCGCTGGCCCAACGTGCTCGCCACGCGACTCCTCGCCCAGTCGAAGGTGCCGCACTACGGCGTCCTCAACGAGGGCATCTCCGCGAACCGGGTCATCGCCGACCGCTATCCCGGCGACGGACTCTCCACGGATACGGGCGGTGTCAGCGCGCTGCACCGGCTCGACCGCGATGTGTTCGCGCAGACCTCGGCCAGGACGGTCGTCGTCTTCCAGGGCGTGAACGACGTGCGCTGGGGCGCGAGCGCCGAGCAAGTCGAGGCGGGCCTGCGGGAGATCGTGGCGCGGGCGCACGCGCGGGGCCTCAAGGTGATCGGGGCGACCATCACGCCGTGCGAGGGCGAGACCCTGTGCACGCCGGCCGCCGACGTGCAGCGGGAGGCCATCAACTCCTTTGTCCGCAGCGCCGGTTCGGGCTTCGACGGCTTCCTCGACTTCGATGCCGTCGTGCGGGACCCGGCCCACCCGGCGCGGATGCTCCCCGCGTACGACAGCGGGGACCATCTGCATCCGGGTGACCCGGGTCTGAAGGCGCTGGCCGACTCGATCGACCTGAACGTGCTCAGGCCGTAGCGATCAGGCGGTAGCGATTAGGCCGTAGCGGCCGGCTTTCGGGCGATCAGGATTCCCTGCTTGGCCTGGGTCGCCCGCTCGTAGTCCTCGGGCTCGCGGATCAGTTGGGCCTCCACCGGGAGGCCCGATTGCTCCACGAGCCCGGCGACCTGCTCCGGGTCCAGCCAGTAGACGTCCAGCGAGAGATCGTGGCCGTAGGCGTGGTCCAGGTGGCGCAGCAGGTCGCCCACCTTGAAGCCGAGCAGCAGGTAGCCGCCGGGGGCGAGGACGCGGTGGAACTCGGCGAACACCGTCGGCAGCAGCTCCGGCGGCGTGTGCACCGTCGAGTACCAGGCGACGACGCCGCCCAGCGAGCCGTCGGCCAGGTCGAGGCCGGTCATCGTGCCCTCCTCGAACCGCAGTCCGGGGTGGGCACGGCGGGCCTCCGCGACCGTCTTCGGCGAGAGGTCGATGCCGAACGCGGAGAGCCCGAGGGAGTTCAGATGGGCCGTCACATGTCCGGGCCCGCAGCCGAGGTCGGCCACGGGCCCGGCGTCCGCCTGCTTGACGCGCTCGGCGAAGACGCCGAACACCGCGTGCGCGTACAGGTCCTGCGGGAAGAGCGGGGGAACGATCTCGGCGTAGGCGCCGGCTGCGGTGTCGTAGGCCAGTTGGGTCGAGTTCAGGTACGTCGTCAGATCCGTCACGGGCGCAGACGCTAGCGCCCGCCACTGACAACGGGGCACTGAGAACGGGGCCGGACCCGGCCGATCTCGGCCGATCTCAGACGATCTCAGACGTCGAGGTCCACCACGACCGGCGCATGGTCCGACGCGCCCTTGCCCTTGCGCTCCTCGCGGTCCACGTAGGCGTCGGAGACGGCCTTGGCGAACGGCTCGTTCCCGTAGACCAGGTCGATGCGCATGCCCTTGTTCTTCGGGAAGCCGAGGGCGCGGTAGTCCCAGTACGTGAAGGGGTGGTCGTACTTGAGGGGGCGCGGCACGACGTCGCTCAGGCCCGTCTCGCGCAGCGCCGTGAGCGCCGCCCGCTCGGCGGGGGTCACATGCGTCGCACCGTCGAAGAGGGAGATGTCCCAGACATCGTCGTCCGTCGGCGCCACGTTGTAGTCGCCCATCACCGCGAAGGGGCGCGAGCCCGCCGCGTCGCCCGCGACCGCCGCCTTCAGGGCCTCGAACCACTGGAGCTTGTACGCGTAGTGCGCGTGGTCCACTTCCCGCCCGTTCGGCACGTAGACCGACCAGACGCGGACCGGGCCGCAGGTCGCGGAGACGGCGCGGGGCTCCTCGGCCCCGTCATAACCGGGGTCGCCGGGCAGGCCCTTGACCACGTCCTCCAGGCCCACGCGGGAGAGCAGCGCCACCCCGTTCCACCTGCCGTTCGCGTTCACCGCCGACTCGTAGCCCAGCTCCCGCAGCTCGTCCGCGGGGAACTGCTCCGCCGAGCACTTGGTCTCCTGGATGCACAGCACGTCCGTGCCACTGCTCTCCAGCCAGGCAAGGAGGCGCGGGAGCCGCGCGGTGATCGAGTTCACGTTCCAGGTAGCAATGCGCATGTTCCACAACCTACCCGGCAGGTCTGACAGCGGCCGATCCCGTGCCGCGGCGTGACATCACACCCGCACACCACACTCGCGATAGACAGGCAATCTTGCAAGTTTTTCTGTTAGACAGTTAGCCTGCCGAACATGACGATCAACACGCCTCTCGACGAGCGCCCCGCCCTCGTCCTCATCGACCTCCAGAACGGCATCCTCGGCCTGCCGACCGTGCACCCCTCCGCCGACGTCCTCAAGAACGGGGCCAAGCTCGCCGAGGCCTTCCGCGCCAAGGGCCTGCCGGTCGTGCGCGTGAAGGTCGCCTGGTCGCAGGACGGCGGCGACCTCCCCACGGGCCGCGCCGCCGCGGGCGCCATGACGCAGGCGCCGCCGCCCGCGTTCTCCGAGTTCCCCGACGAGCTCGGCCCGCTCGGCGACGACATCGTCATCACCAAGCGGCACTGGGGCGCCTTCACCGGCACCGAGCTGGACCTCCAGCTGCGCCGCCGCGGCGTCACGCAGATCGTGCTCTGCGGCATCTCGACGTCCATCGGCGTCGAGTCGTCCGCCCGCTCCGCGTGGGAGCTGAGCTACAACCTGGTGCTGGTCGACGACGCGACGACCGACACGGACGCCGCGTCCCACGAGCACAGCTTCGGCAAGATCTTCCCGCGCATCGCGGAGATCGGCTCCACGGACGAGGTCGTCGAGCTTCTTAAGAAGTAGCCCGCAGACACCCTCCTTAAGAAGTGGCCCGCGGACACCCTTCTTAAGAAGTAGCTCGCAGACACCTCAGACCTGCGCCGAGCCCCCAGGGGTGAGGCGCAGGTGCTCCGTGCCGCCGAGCCCGCCGATCTGGCTGTCGTAGATCGGCCTGGCGAGGTCCGTGAGCAGCGCGTCGTGGATGTCGTACGCGCGGCACGGCTTGACCTCCCGTACGTAGTCGATCACTTCGGCGATCTTGTTCCAGGGCGCCATGACGGGCAGCATCAGCGTCTCGACCGGGTGGTCGGGGACGGTGAGGGCGTCGCCGGGGTGGAAGACCGTGCCGCCGTCGACGAGATAGCCGACGTTCGTGATGCGCGGGATGTCCGGGTGGATCACGGCGTGCAGCTCGCCGTGCGCCTGGACGTCGAACCCGGCGGCCGTGAACGTGTCGCCGTGGCCCACCGTGTGGACGCGGCCGGGGAACGCCGCCGAGAGCTGCTCCGCGACCGACTTCAGGGTCCAGATGTGCGCGCCGGGGTTGGCCTCCATCCCGGCGCGCAGCCGGTCCTCGTCGAAGTGGTCGGGGTGCTCGTGCGTCACGAGGATCGCGTCGGCGCCGACGGCCGCGTCCTCCTCGGAGAATCCGCCCGGGTCGATGACGAGCGTCTGCCCGTCCTTCTGGAGCCGGACGCAGGCGTGGGTCTTCTTCGTCAGCTTCATACGTCCCATCCTGCGCCCGCCCGCGCCCTGTTTCACGCCCCGGGTCACTCCTGGGGCGTGGTCTCCTCGCGGATCACCTGCTGCGCCACCTTGAAGGCCGCGTTCGCGGCCGGGACGCCGCAGTAGACGGCGGTCTGCAGCAGGATTTCCTTGATCTCCGCGGCCGTGAGGCCGTTGCGCAGGGCCGCGCGCGTGTGGAACACCAGCTCGTCGAGGTGGCCGCCCGCGACCAGGGTCGCCAGGGTCACCGAGGAGCGCGTGCGGCGGTCGAGCCCCGGACGGGACCAGATCTCGCCCCACGCATAGCGGGTGAGGAACTCCTGGAAGTCACCGGAGAAGTCGTCGGCCGTGGACAGCGCCCGGTCCACGTGGGCGTCGCCGAGGACCTCGCGGCGCGTCTTGAGGCCCGCGTCGTGCGGGTCGGGCCGGGTCGCGGCCTCCGGCTGCTGCGCGGCCGCGATCTCCGCGCGCGGCGGGGCCGACGGGGGCGGCGGCGCGAGGACCGGCTTGACCGGGGCGGCCTGGATGGCGGTCTGCCCGGTCTCGTGGACGGCGGGCCAGGCCGAGGTGAAGTGCCGTACGAGGAGGTCGGTGACGGCGGCCGGCTGTTCGACCGGGGCCAGGTGGGAGGCGCCGGGCACGACCGCGAGGCGGGCGTCCGGTATGCCGGCGACCAGCGTGCGGGCCTCGGCGGGCCCCGTGACCTGGTCCTCCGAGCCGACGAGGACGAGCGCCGGCACGCCGATGTCGGCAAGGTCCTCGCGGACGTCGAAGGCGGCGAGTGCCTCGCACGAGGCGATGTAGCAGCCCGGGTCCGTCGTGCGGACCATCTGCACCGCCCAGTCCGTGATCGCGGGCTGCGCGGAGGCGAAGCCGTGCGTGAACCAGCGCTCGGGGGCCGTACGGGCGATGGGGTCGAGGCCGTTGCTGCGCACGATGACGCCGCGCTGGCGGAACTCGTCGGCGGTGCCGAACCGCGGCGAGGCCGCGATCAGGGCGAGCGACGCGACGCGCTCCGGGTGGCGCAGCGCGAGCTCCGCGCCGATCGCGCCGCCCAGCGAGCAGCCCGCGTAGCCGAAGCGCTGGATGCCCAGCTCGTCGAGCGTGGCGAGCAGCCGCTCCGCGAGCGCCTCGACGGAGCCCGCCGGGTGCGCGGGGGAACCGCCGTGGCCGGGCAGGTCGAAGCGGAACACCCGCCAGTGCTGGGCCAGCTCGGGCACCTGGCGGTCCCACATGTGCCACGTCGTGCCGAGCGACGGGCCGAGGATGAGCACCGGGGCGGAGTCGTCGTCACGGCCGTCGAATCGGTACTGCAGGCGCGGGGTCTTCGTGTCACTCACACGGGCCACGCTAGCCAGTGCACCTGAGCGATCTAGTGGCGGGTCCCCACAATGGACGTGACGTGTTCACTCCGGGTTCGGGGTGTGAACCAGGCGTGGGGGCGCCGTGAAGGGCGGACGCCCCGGGCGCCGGTCGGGGGTGCGCTCAGGGGTGCGTCATCGAGACCACGTACACCATGGGGTGGTCGGGGTTGGAGCGGTTCACCACGATGGTCTGGGTCGGCGACGGGTCCTCCTGGGAGTGGGTGAGGCCGTACCAGGGGCCCGGGCCCGTGAAGTCCCAGCCCGCGATCTTCTGGTCGCGCTCGCTGATCGCGATGTCGTCGGTCGCCAGGTCACCGACCGTGTAGCCGGCGTCGACGTTCTCCAGGAACTCGTCGAGGCCCTTGTTGCTGGTGAGGAACTGCGCGTACAGGCGGCTCACCTTGTAGTTGTTCGTCTCGTAGTAGGCGACGTTGCGCGAGTGCGGCGGGACCGGGATCTGGTAGAGGCGGCGCTGCACCTTGGACGGCCAGCCGACGGTGAGCCCGGTGATCGAGTACTTCGCTTCCTTGTCCTTGCCGCTGTCCCTGCTCTGGCCCGCGGAGATCACCAGGTAGCCGGCGGGGATGCCGATGAGCAGCACGATGGTCAGGAGCGTGAGGACGCGGCGTCGGATCACATGGCCGCGGTCCTCGGCCGGTCGCGGCTCTTCGTCCGCGGACGGGGGCTGGCGGGGCACGGTCATGGCTGGTTTTCCTGTCACTGTCTCGGGCGTCGTCCGCGGCGTCTGAGGCGCTGGCACGGCGGCTAGCCCTGCTCCGCTCCGTCCACGGGCGAGCCGGTCGTGCTGCGGGTGCGGGCGTACCGCTCGTACCGCTCGTGGCGCTCCACGCGGCGGCGCTTGGCGCGGCGGAAGCGGCGGGCGACGAGCCGGGCCAGGTCCGCGGCGCCGACCATGCCGGCCTCGGGGCCGAGCTGGGCACGGGCGATACGGGCCTCGGGCCGGTAGCCACGACCGGTGAGCTGCCGCTTGAAGGCGTCCCGGGCAGGAACGATCAGCAGGTCGTCGGCAGCCGACACACCGCCACCGATGACGAAGCACGACGGATCGAGAGCCGCCGCCAGGTTCGCTATACCGACGCCCAGCCACTGGCCGATGTCCTGCAGCAGCTCGACGCACATGGCGTCGCCCTCGCGGGCCAGCTGCGTGATGAGCGGCCCGGTGATGTCGGGGATGTGCCCCTGGACCCGCTCGATGATGTTGTACGCGACCGGGGAGTCGGCCGCGGCGAGCTCGCGGGCCTCGCGGACCAGGGCGTTGCCGGAGCTGTACTGCTCCCAGCAGCCGCGGTTGCCGCACGGGCAGCGGTGCCCGCCGGGGACGACCTGCATATGGCCGAACTCGCCGGCGACACCGAACTTGCCGCGCTTGACCTGCCCGTCCTCCAGGATCGCGCCGCCGATCCCCGTCCCGAGCGTGATCATGACCAGGTGGTCCTCGCCGCGCCCGGCGCCGAAGCGCCACTCCGCCCAGGCGGCGGTGTTGGCGTCGTTGTCGACGAGTACGGGGACCGCGAGGCGACCTGCGAGCCGGTCGCGGAGGGGTTCGTTGCGCCACGACAGGTGGGGGGCGAACAGGACGCGGTTGCGGTCCGCGTCCACCCAGCCGGCCGCGCCGATGCCGACGGCGTGCACGTCGTGCCGGTCGGAGAGGTCGAGCACCAGCTCCGTGATCGTGTCCTCGACGACCTTGGGGCTCTTGGACTTGTCCGGGGTCTCCGTGCGGAGCGTCTCCAGGATGGTGCCGTCCGCGTCGACCACGCCGGCCATCACCTTCGTGCCGCCGATGTCGATGCCGACGGTGGGTACGCGCGGGGCCGTCGTGTGCGAGCGGCGCTCGCGGGTGCCGACCGTCCTGAGAACGGTGGCCCGTGCGCTGCCACGGTGTGCGAGGTCGCGGTAGGTGCTCATTGCGGCGATTCTGCCTCACGCAACGGCTCCGCCGCATACCGGGTTTTACGCCGCGTCGGGGTGGGCCGGAACGTCCACCCTCCAGCCACCCGGCGTTGACGCGCGCAGTTCCCCGCGCCCCTGAAGGGGTGCGGGGAACTGCGCGAACGCAACCAACGACGCGACGCGCAGCCGCCCGGGGAACCCGGAAACGCACACACGCACGCGCGTAACGGAGGCCCCTACTTCTCGGCCCCGTCAGCCGTATGCCCGCCCAAATGCGTCGGCACCGGCGCCCGCTCCAGCTCATGCTGAAGGTCGTCCAGCTCGCTGCCGCCCGCCATCTGCCGCGTCAGCTCGTCCAGCGTGATCTCGTCGCGCGAGTGGCTGCCGAACATCCCACCCCGCTTGAGCAGCACGAACCGGTCACCCACGAGGTACGCGTGGTGCGGGTTGTGCGTGATCAGAACCACGCCGAGGCCCGCGTCACGTGCCGCCGCCACGTACTTCAGCACCACACCGGACTGCTTGACGCCGAGCGCCGCCGTCGGCTCGTCGAGGACGAGGACCTTCGCGCCGAAGTAGACGGCGCGGGCGATGGCGACGCACTGGCGCTCACCGCCGGACAGCGTGCCGATCGGCTGGTCGACGTCGCGCAGGTCGATGCCCATCCGGGCCAGTTCCTCGTGCGTCGTCCGCCGCATGAGCTCGACGTCCAGGCGCTTGAAGGGGCCCTTCCCCTTCGTGGGTTCGGAGCCGAGGAAGAAGTTGCGCCACACCGGCATCAGCGGGACCACGGCGAGGTCCTGGTAGACCGTGGCGATGCCCCGGTTCAGGGCGTCGCGCGGGTTGCTGAGGCGGGTCTCCTCGCCATCGATCGCGAACCGGCCGCCGTCGTGCTGATGCAGACCCGCGATGATCTTGATGAGGGTCGACTTGCCTGCGCCGTTGTCGCCGAGGACACAGGAGATCTCGCCCGCGTTGACGACGAGCGAGACGTCGTCGAGGGCGCGGATGTTGCCGTAGAACTTGCTGACGCCGTCCAGTTCGACGAGCGGCGCGGGCGCCGTGTCCTTGGTCGTCATCTGCTCATCGGTCGTCATTTGCTCGCCTCCGCGCGCTTGCGGACCCACGCGTTGAGCAGGGTCGCGAGGAGCAGCATCGCCCCGAGGAAGAACTTGAACCAGTCCGAGTTCCACTCGGCGAACACGATGCCCTTGCTGGTCATGCCGAAGATCAGCGCGCCGATCGCCGCGCCGACCGCCGAGCCGTAGCCGCCGGTGATCAGACAGCCGCCGATGACGGCCGCGACGATGTAGATCAGCTCGTTGCCGACGCCCTCGCCGGACTGCACGACGTCGTAGGAGAAGAGCAGGTGCTGGCCGGAGATCCAGGCGCCGAACGCGACGCCCATGTAGAGGCCGATCTTCGTCTTGTTGACCGGGACACCCACCGCGCGGGCCGAGTCGAGGTCACCGCCGACCGCGAAGATCCAGTTTCCGATGCGGGTGCGGAGCAGGATCCAGGTGGCCACCAGGACGAGAGCGAGCCACCAGATGATCGTGATCTTGAAGTCGACGCCGCCGATGCTGAACGTGGAGGCGAAGACGGACTTGGCCGAATCGAAGCCCTGCATGTCCGCGATCGACTTCGTCGAGACGGTGCCGCTGATCAGCTTCGTGAAGCCCAGGTTCATGCCCGTCAGCATCAGGAACGTGCCGAGCGTGATGATGAAACTGGGGAGTTTGGTGCGGGTCAGCATGACGCCGTTGAAGACGCCGATGGCGAGCGTCACGAGGAGCGAGACGCCGACGCCCACCCAGGTGTTCGCCGTCATCTGGTAGCTGAACATCGACGAGATCAGCGCCGAGGACGTGACCATGACGCCCGCCGACAGGTCGAACTCGCCGCCGATCATCAGCAGCGCCACGGGCACGGCCATGATGCCGAGGGTCGAGGACGCGTACAGGACCGTCGCGAGGCTGGTCGCCCGCAGGAAGCTGTCCGCGAAGATCATGAAGAAGATGAAGACGGCGACGGCGCCGATGACCGAGCCCAGTTCGGGCCGGCCGAGGAGCTTCTTCCACGGCGAGGCCTTGACCAGCCGCTCGTCGACCTTTTCCGTGCTCGCTGGAGTCGTCGTACTCATCGCGTCCCCCGCTTCGTGAACTCCTGAAGCTTGGCTGCCTGGTCCTTGGTGACGATCTCGGGGCCGGTCAGGACCGGCAGGCCGCCGCCGAGCACATTGGCGTTGTACCGGTAGAGCCACAGCAGGTCCACGGCCTCGTAGCCCTGGAGGTAGGGCTGCTGGTCGACGGCGAAGCCGAGGTCGCCGTCCTTGAGGCCCTGGGCGACCTTGTCGTTCAGGTCGAAAGTGTCGACCTCGGCCTTGCTGCTCGCGTCCTCCTTGGCCTTCACCGCGGTGGCGGCGAACGGGGCGCCCAGCGTGACGACCGAGTCGATCGACGTGTCGGACTGCAGCTTGGCCTCGATGGAGGACTGCACGTCGGGCATGTTGGTGCCCTCGACGTACAGGTTCGTCATCTTGCCGTCGAAGGCCTTCTTGGCACCCTCGCAGCGCTGCTCGTGGCCGACGTTGCCCTGCTCGTGCAGGACGCACAGCGCCTTCTTCTTGCCGCGCTTGTTGAGCTCCTTGCCGACGGCCTCGCCCGCGATGGTCTCGTCCTGGCCGATGTGCGTGATCGCGCCGTACTTCTTGTAGATCTCGGAGCCCGAGTTCACCGTGATGACGGGGATGCCGGCCTTCTCGGCGCGGGCCAGGGCGGACTTCATCGCGTCCGGCTTGGCGAGCGTGACGATGATTCCGTCGACCTTCTTGTCGACGGCCGCGTCGACGAGCTGCGCCTGCTGGTTCGCCTCCTCGTTGTGCGAGTAGAGGAAGTTGATGTTGTCCTTGGTGGCCGCCTGCTTGGCGCCGTTCTGGACGATGTCCCAGAAGGTGTCGCCATCGCCCGAATGGGTGATCATCGCGAACGTCCAGCGGGGCGTGTCCACCGCCGCCCTGCCCTGTGCGGCCTGGGACTTCCTGGCGTCCTCCGCCCGCTTGCCGCCGGTGCTGCTGCACCCTGCGAGCGAGAGGCCGAGGGCCCCCGCAACCGCGATGCTCACCCAGGTCCGAAACCGTGCCACGAGGCCGTGCCCTTCTTGGTCTGCTGCGTCATCGACCGGGATCGGCGGGCCGACCCCGGCGGACCGTACGCCGGTCCATGAGGACCCCATTACGGTCCCAAACGCACAAGTATGGGTCACGGGGATCATGCATCCATTCACCGGGTACCGCGCGCGGTGTACTTCTCGAGGCGCGGCACGTCCTTCTCGGTGACGATCGCGGGGCCTGTGAAGACCGGCTCGCCGCCGCCGAGCACGTTCGCGTTGCTCTTGTAGAGCCACAGTTCGTCCACCGCCAGATAGCCCTGCAGATAGGGCTGCTGGTCGACGGCGAAGGTGACCTCCTTCGCCTTCAGCCGGCGCACGACCTCGGCGTTCAGGTCGAACGTGGAGATCTCCGCCTTGCTGCCCGCGTCGTCCTTGGCCTTCACGGCGAGCGCCGCGATGGGGGCGCCGAGCGCGACGACCGCGTCGATGTTCTTGTCCGCCTGGAGCTTCGCCTCGATGGACGACTGGGCGGAGGGGGCGTTCGTGCCCTCCACGTTGAGGTTCTCCACGTCGCCCTTGAAGGTCTTGCGGACGCCGTCGCAGCGCTGCTCCAGGGAGACGTTGCCCTGTTCGTGGATGACGCACAGGACGTTCTTCTTGCCCTGCTTCGTCAGCTCGGTGCCGACCGCCTCGCCGGCCACGCCCTCCTCCTGGCCGATGTGGCTGAGCGCGCCGTACTTCTCCGAGAACTGCGACCCCGAGTTGATCGAGACGACCGGGATGCCCGCGGTCTTCGCCTTCGCGAGCACGGACTCCATCGCCTCCGGCTTGGCCAGCGTCACGACGATCCCGTCGACCTTCTTGTCGATCGCGGCCTGCACCAGCTCGGCCTGCCCCTTGGCCTCCTTGTCGTTGGAGTAGAGGAACTGGACGTTGTCCTTGTCGGCGGCCTGCTGGGCGCCCTTGCGGACGATGTCCCAGAAGGTGTCGCCCTCGCCGGAGTGCGTGACCATCGCGATCTTCATACGGGGCGTGCTGACGGCCTTGCCGCCGCCTTTGCCGTCGGCCTTGTCCTCCGAGTCCTTGCCGCCCGAGCCACTGCATCCTGCGGTGAGCGCGAGCACGGCTACGACAACGACGCTGCCTGCGGCCGTGCGGGCTTTGCGGGTCGTGAGCATGGTGGAACCACCTCTCCTCCGGCCGCCCGGTGCGGCTGGAGGTGTTTGTAGCGGGGTCCCACCGCAGCGTCAATGAATTTGTCAGAACATTCTGACGGCCTGCGCTCCGCCCACAGGGCGCGCAACTCTCAGGAACGTACGAGGAGTTGGAACTCGAAGGAGTAGCGCGAGGCCCGGTACGTGTGCGAGCCGAACTCGACCGCGCGGCCCGTGTCGTCGTACGTCGTGCGCTGCATGGTCAGCAGCGGAGCGCCCTCCTGCTCGCCGAGCCGCTCGGCCTCGACGGCGGTGGCGGCGCGGGCGCCGACGGACTGGCGGGCGCTGTGCAGGGTGATGCCGGCGGCCCGCATCAGGCGGTAGAGGCCGGTCGCCACGAGCCGCTCGTCGTCGAGCGCGAGCAGCCCTGTGGGCAGGTGGTTGCAGAGGTACGCGACCGGTTCGCCGTGCGCGAGCCGCAGCCGCTCGACGCGGTGCACCTCCTCGCCCTCCGAGACGCCGAGCGCCGCGGCGGCCTCGGCAGGGGCGGGCACGAGGGTGTTGGCGATGACCCGGGTCTCGGGGCGCTGGCCCGCCGCCTCCAGGTCGTCGTACAGGCTGGACAGTTCGAGGGGGCGCTTGACCTGGCTGTGCACGACCTGGGTGCCGACGCCGCGGCGGCGCACGAGCAGCCCCTTGTCGACGAGGGACTGGATGGCCTGGCGGACGGTGGGCCGGGACAGGCCGAGGCGCCCCGCCAGCTCGATCTCGTTGCCGAGCAGGCTGCCGGGGGTCAGGGCGCCGCGCTCGATCGCCGCCTCCAGCTGCTGGGACAGCTGGAAGTACAGCGGCACCGGGCTGCTGCGGTCGACGCTGAGACCGAGGTCGACGGTCGGGTCGGCTAGGGGTTTGGCCACGGGGCGAGGCTATCGGTGGGAGTTCTTGACGGGAAGTCCGAAGGTTCGGTTGTCAGGACAAGTGCTTCCGGCGAGGCCCCTGACTGCGGACGGGTGTTTGTCAGGACAAACGATTGACACCCACCCGGGGGAGCGTCACCGTTGGGTGCCATGCGCATCGGACTCATCGGAACGGGCCGCATCGGCACCTTTCACGCGGGCGTACTGGAGCGGTACCGGGAGGTCGGCTCGCTGGTCATGACCGACGCGGAGCCCGCGCGGGCGGTCGCGCTCGCCGACCGGATAGGGGCGACGGCCGCGCCGAGCGTCGACGAGATCTTCACGTGGGGCGTGGACGCGCTCGTGATCACCGCGGCTACCTCGGCACACGCCGAGCTGATCGGGCGGGCGGCGCGGGCCGGGCTCCCGGTCTTCTGCGAGAAACCGATCGCGCTCGACCTGCCCGGCACGCTGGCCGCACTCGCGGAGGTCGAGGCGGCGGGCACGGTGCTTCAACTCGGCTTCCAGCGCCGCTTCGACGCCGGATACACGGCGGCGCGGACCGCCGTTCAGGAGGGGAGACTCGGCCGGGTGCACACGGTACGGGCGCTGACCTCCGACCCGGCGCCGCCACCGGCCGCGTACCTCCCGCTCTCCGGCGGGCTCTACCGGGACTGCCTGATCCACGACTTCGACATGCTGCGGTGGGTGACAGGGCGCGAGGTCGTCGAGGTGTACGCGACCGGGTCCGACGCCGGGCCCGCGATGTTCCGGGAGGCGGGGGACGTGGACACCGCGGCGGCGCTCCTGACCCTCGACGACGGCACCCTGGCCACCGCCACCTCGACGCGGTGCAACGGCGCCGGCTACGACGTGCGCATGGAGCTCTCCGGGGAACGGGACACCCTCGTCGTCGGCCTCGACGACCGGACCCCGGTCGCCTCCACGGAACCGGAGGGCCCGCCCGCCGCCACGAAGCCGTGGCCCGGCTTCCTGGAACGCTTCGCCCCCGCGTACGAGGCCGAACTGAAGGCCTTCGTCGACGTCGTCCGCGGCGAACGCCCCAACCCGTGCGACGGCCGCGAGGCCCTGCGGGCACTCCGCGTGGCGGAGGCGTGCGAGGTGTCGCGGGCGGAGCGGCGGGTGGTGCGGATGGAGGAGATCGCGGGCTGATCAAGCCCAATCAAGCCCCGCCTTTCGAACGAGAGCCCGCGGGGTCCGGGGCGGAGCCCCGAGGCGTTCACCAACTCACCGGCAGGCTCCGCGTCCCCCGGATGAGCATGCCGGGCAGCCACGCGTCCGGCTGCTCGGCGAGCGTCAGGTCGGGACACCGTTCCAGGAGGCTACGGACGGCGATACGACCTTCCAGGCGGGCGAGCGGAGCGCCCAGGCAGAAGTGGATGCCGTGGCCGAAGGCGACATGGCCGCGGGCGTCGCGGCGGATGTCGAAGCGGTCGGGTTCCGCGAAGCGGTGCGGGTCGCGGCTCGCCGTGGCGATGCCGATGAGCACCGGCGCGCCCGCCGGGATCACCGTGCCGTCGATGTCCACGGGCTCCGCCGCGAAGCGGTGCGTGGCCGTCTCGACCGGGCCGTCGTAGCGCAGCATCTCCTCCACGGCGCCGTCCAGGAGTGTCATGTCGGCGCGCAGGGCCGCGAGTTGCTCCGGGTGCTGGAGCAGGGCACGGACGCCGTTGCCGATCAGGTTGACCGTCGTTTCGTGGCCGGCGATGAGCAGGAGGAAGGCCATGGCGCGCAGTTCGCTGGGCGAGAGGCGGTCGCCGTCCTCCGCCGTGGTCCGGATCAGCGCGCTCAGCAGGTCGTCCGCGGGGGTCGCGTCGCGTTTGGCCGCGATCAACTCGTCCAGGAACCCGACCATTTCGACGTGTGCCGCGTAGGCCTCCTCCTCGCTGGTCGGCGCCACGACCTGCGTCGACATACGGCGGAACCGGTCGCGGTCGATGTCGGGGACGCCGAGCAGCTCGCAGATCACCGCGAAGGGCAGCGGGAAGGCGAGGGAGCCGATCAGGTCGGCGCTGCCGCGCGGCACCATGTCGTCGAGCAGCTCGTCCGTGAGCTTCTGGATGCGCGGGGCGAGTGCCGCGACCCGGCGCGGGGTGAACTCCCGCGTGACCAGGGAGCGCAGGCGGCCGTGCTCCGGCGGGTCCGCGAAGAGCAGGTGCAGACCCATCATGTCGTCCTCGAGTCCCCACGGTGGGGACTTGACCAGGCGGGGGTCGGTGAATGCGGCGCGGGCGGCCTCGTGGCCGACGATCAGGTAGAGGTCCTCGGTCGGGCCTGGGCCCGGCGTGCGGACGTGGTGGACGGGGCCTTGGGTGCGCAGGCGCTCGTAGACCGGGTAGGGGTCGGCGTGGAATTGGGGCGCGCCCCCGGCCAGTTCCCCCAGATCGACGATCTCACCGCTGTCGGTCATGTCGTGCCGCCTCCCGTTGCCCGGATCTGGCCTTCATCGTGCTCAACTCTCGGCACTCCCCGTACGTTCCCGTCCCCCGAGAGGGCTGGAAATGCTCAATCGCCGGAGGGCTGGCCGCCCGTCTCCAGGAATCTGGCCAGGGGCAGCGTCGCCGCGCCCACCGTCACCGCGTCGGGGCCCAAGCGGCCCAGTTCCACCGTGGTTTGGGCGAAGGGGTGGTGCAGGGCGTAGGACGCGGCCGCGCGGCGTACGGGGGCGAGCAGGCGGGGGCCGAGCATGAGGCCCGCCCAGCCGCCCACGACGATCCGCTCCGGGTTGAACAGGTTGACCAGGTCGGCGATGCCCGCGCCGAGGAACTCCGCCGTCTCGTCCAACAGGCCTGCCGTGGAGGGGTCTTCGAGGAGTTCGGCCAGCGCGCCCTCCTCGTCCGCCGAGGTCCAGCTGCCGCCCGCCTCCCGCCACCGCGCGAGCAGCGCCTCCGCCCCGACGTACGCCTCCAGGCAGCCGCGCGCCCCGCACCGGCAGGCCCTGCCGCCGACCTGCAGCACGGTGTGGCCCCACTCCCCCGCGCTGCTCGATGCGCCCTGGTAGGGCAGTCCGTCGGCGATGACGCAGGCGCCGACGCCGGAGCCGATGAGCGCGATCACGGCGTTGCGGGCGCCGCGGCCCGCGCCGAACCACATCTCGGCGCGGCCGAGGGTCTTGGCGCCGTTGTCGAGGAACAGCGGGAGCTGCGGGGGGAGTTCGGGCGGCAGGCCGTCGGGGGCGCGGAGCATGGCCTCCAGGGGGACCGCGTCCCAGCCGATGGTCTGGCCGTGCACCACCGCGCCGCCCCCGCCCGAGGCGTCGACGATGCCGGGCACCCCGATGCCGACACCGAGGAGGGATTCGGGGGCCACCTCCGCGTCGGCCAGCACCCGTGTCAGGGCGACGGTGATGAGGCGTACGACGTCCTTGGCGTCCCAGCTGCCGTCGCGCGCCGCCTCCGGCAACGGCTCGTCCACGCGCGCGAGTTCACCGAGCGCGAGGTCGAACAGCTCCACGCGCACGCGGGTCTCCCCGACGTCCACGCCCACGAGGTGGCCGCTGCCCGGGGCGACACGCAGCAGGGTGCGGGGGCGGCCGCCGTCGGAGTCGACCGAGCCCGCCTCCTCCAGGAGACCGTCGGCGACGAGTTCCGCCACCACATTGCTGATGGAGCCCGAACTGAGCGCCGTGAGCGGCCCCAACTCCTGCCTGCTGAGCGGCCCGTCGAAGTACAGCTTGCTCAGGACGACGGCGCGGTTGCCGCGCCGCAGATCACGCACCGTCCGCCGGCGTGGTGCCGTCATCCCCACCCCTTCAACTTCAACCGCTCGCATCGTTGAACGATGTGAATTTACCCTGCGGGACCGACACTCCTCAGGCCGTGCCGAAGGCCGAGCCCGAAGCCCGCACCGGGTCAGGCGTCGTCCAGCAGCCCCGCGTCGTGGGCGAGCAGCGCGATCTGTACGCGGTTGTTGAGGTCGAGCCGGGCCATGATGCGGGAGACGTGGGCCTTGACCGTGGGGACGCTCATGTAGAGCGTCGCGGCGATCTCCGCGTTGGACCGGCCGCGGCCCACCTCGACGGCCACCTCCCGCTCACGCTCGGCCAGTTCAGCCATGCGCGTACGCGCGCGTGCCCGCCGGTCCAGGGCGGGGTCGTCGCCCGAGACCTTGGAGATGAGCTGCCGGGTCACGGTCGGCGAGAGGACCGGGGTGCCGGCCGCCACCCGGCGCACCGACTCGACGATCTCGCCCGGCGCGGTGTCCTTGAGGACGAACCCCGCAGCTCCCGCGCGCAGCGCCCGCAGCACCTGCTCGTCCGCGTGGAACGTGGTCAGGACGATCACCTCGGGGGCACCCTCGCGGGCCCGCAGCGCCTCCGTGGCGGACAGGCCGTCCAGAGTCGGCATGCGCAGGTCCATGAGGACGACGTCCGGGTGCAGCCGGGCCACCTGCGCGTCCACCTCGCTGCCGTCGGCGGCCTCGCCGACGATCTCGATGTCCTCGGCGGCACCGAACATGAAGGTGAGCCCCGCGCGCACGAGGGGGTCGTCGTCGACGATGAGCAGGCGGATCGAGGTCATGGGGCCACCGTAGCGAGGGACGATCACTCGCGTTCAAACGATCCCTCATGTTCTGGTGATCACCCGTGTTCGTACTCCGCCCGGTTCACCGCCCCCACGTTCATCGCGTGCTCGGCCAACGCCACGAGGGCGTCCCGCGCCGACTCCCGGCCGCGCGCGTCGCACAGCACCACGGGTACGTCCTCGTCGAGGTCGAGCGCGGTGCGGACCGTCGAGATCGGGTAGTGGCGGCTGCCATCGAAGCAGTTGACGGCGATGAGGAAGGGCAGTCCCGCGCGTTCGAAGTAGTCGATCGCGGCGAAGCAGTCGGAGAGCCGCCGGGTGTCGGCGAGCACGACGGCGCCGAGCGCGCCCTCGGCCAGGTCGTCCCACAGGAACCAGAAGCGTTCCTGGCCCGGCGTACCGAAGAGGTAGATCACCACCTGCTCGCTGATGGAGATCCGCCCGAAGTCCATCGCCACGGTGGTGCTCACCTTGGCGTCCACGCCCGTCGTGTCGTCCACGTCGGCGCCCGCGTCGGAGAGCAGTTCTTCGGTACGCAGCGGTCTGATCTCGCTGACCGCACCGACGAACGTCGTCTTGCCGACGCCGAAGCCGCCGGCCACCAGGATCTTCATCGAGACGGGCGGCAGCGGCGCGTGCGCACCTTGCGGGGAGCCCGCCCACTCGGCATCGCGCGGGGCGCCGCCCCGGGCCGCGCCGCTCGTCGCGTCAGAGCGAACGGAGGCCATTGATCACCTCTCTGAGGAGTTGTTCGTCCGGCAGTTCGGCCGGGCGGACGGGACGGGTGATGCGGGCGATGCCGTCGTCGACCAGGTCTCCGAGGAGGACCCGGACGACTCCCGCGGGCAGGTCGAGGACCCCGGAGAGCTCCGCGACGGACTGGGCGTGGCGCCGGCACAGCGCGACGATCCTGTGGTGCTCGGGGCCGAGGCCGAACTCGTCGGCCAGGTCGTCGACCTCGCGCTCGCCGAGCCCGCCGACCCCTTCGATGCGCGGGTCGACCACGGTCACCATGGCGGCCAGGTCCAGCTTCTTGCGGTGCGCCGTACGCGCGGTGCGCCCGCGGGTGAGCGTGTAGGCGCGGACGAGGGAGCTCGCATCGGCCTCGAACCCGGCCCCTGGTTCCCCGCCGCCGCTCATGACGAGGGATCGGTCGCCTCGGCCCTCGGCTGGGTCACGAGATGCGCGCCGACGCGCTTGACCAGGAGGGTCATCTCGTACGTCACCCGGCCGATGTCCGCGTCACCAGTGGTGAGCACGGCGAGGCAGCTGCCCTCGCCGGCGGCCGCGACGAGCAGGAAGGCCTCGTCCAGTTCGACGATGGTCTGGCGGACCCCGCCCGCGGCGAACTGCTCCCCGACGCCGCGGGCCAGGCTGTGGAAGCCGGAGGAGACGGCGGCGAGATGCTCGCTGTCCTCGCGGTCGAGGTCCTGCGATGCGCCCTTGGCGAGTCCGTCGCGGGACAGCACGAGCGCCTTGCGGACGCTGCCGACGCGCGCGACGAGATCGTCGAGAAGCCAGTCGAGTTCGCCGCCGCGGACGGTGGCGTCCGGAGTGGCCGAGCGGGGTGAGGGTGACGGTGCGGACACGGTTGAGCTCCCCTTGTTCGGTGGTGCTTGGTGTGATGTGGTGCGGTGACGCGCCTTGTGGGCGGTGTGGGGACGCACCTCGTGCTGAGCGACGCTGCCGCGTCGGAGTGCCGGTGTCGGTCGTCGTGCCGGTGTCGGTCGTCGTTCTGGTGTCAGTCGTCGGTGTCGCGGGCCCGCTGCCAGCCCGACTGCATCGACTGCATGCGCTCGCGGACCTCGTCGGCGTCTCGTTCGGCGGGCCGCTCCGAGGCCGTGGCCGACTCGGCGGCGCGGCGCCGCAGTTGCGGGGCCAGGCTGGCCTGGCGGACCCGGCGCGGCAGACCGTCGACGGTCTCGTCCGGGCTGATCAGGGGCGCGGGCGCGGCGCCCCGCGCGTGACCGCGCTCCGGCCGCGCGGACGGGGTGTTGCGGCGCCCCGGCTGGTGCGGGATGCCCGCGCTGCCCAGCGGTACGCCCTGGGGCGCGGGCCGCACGGCGCCGGTGCCGGCCGCCGCGGGGTCGTGGACCGTGGGCGGCGCCGTGGGCGGGGCGGGGATTCCGACCGCCGTGGGCGGCACGGCGGGTGGTGGCGGGGCGAGCCTCCCCGCCGGGGCCGGCTCCCTGGCCGGCACCGCGAACACGTTGTCGAGGCCCTCGCGGGTCTCGCCCGCTCCTTCCTCTGGCGCGGTGAGGACGGACCTCGGAACGAGGACGACCGCGGTGGTCCCGCCGTACGGCGAGGCCCGCAGGGACACCGTGACGCCCTGGCGGTGGGCGAGCCGGGAGACGACGAGGAGGCCGAGGCGGTCGGTGCGCGCCGGGTCGATCTCATCGGCGGCGGCGAGGCGTTGGTTGATCCGCTCGCGTTCGTCGGACGGGACGCCGAGTCCCCGGTCGTGGATCTCCAGGGTGAGCCCCCTCGCCGCCCCCTCACAGGCCAGCTGCACGGTGGAGCCGGGCGGCGAGAAGATCGTGGCGTTCTCCAGGAGTTCGGCGATGAGGTGCGTCAGGTCGGCCACGGCCGGGCCCCGCACCCAGAGCTCGGGCAGCCGGGGCACGTCGATCCGCTCGAAGTCCTCCACCTCGCCGATCGCCCCGCGGATCACCGAGAGCAGCGGCACCGGCCGGCCGCCGTGCCTCGGCGCGCCCGCGCCGGAGAGGATGACCAGGCCGTCGGCGTGCCGCCGCATGCGGGTGGTCATGTGGTCGAGGCGGAACAGGTCGGCCAGCTCGTCGTCGTTGTCGGTGCGGCGTTCCATGATGTCGAGGAGCGTCAACTGGCGGTGCAGAAGCGCTTGGTGACGCCGCGCCAGGTTCACGAACACCTCGGAGATGCCGCGCCGCAGGTCCGCCTGTACGACGGCACCCCGCATCGCGGCCCGCTCCAGGGTCTGCAGCGCCTCGCCGACGTGGCCGATCTCGCTGCGTGGATGGTCGCGCCGCGGCGACTCGGCGTCGACGTCGACCTGCTGCCCCTTGCCGAGGCGCCGTACCACATCGGGCAGCCGGACATCCGCCGACTCCCGCGCCTGTGAACGGAGTTGGCCGAGCTGACGGATGATGCGGCGGGCGACCCGCACGGAGATGACCAGGGAGGCGATCACTGCGATGAGCCCGACGACGCCGGTGACTCCGGCGATCACCAGGGTGCGGACGGAGACGGGCTTGGCGCGGGCCACGAGGTCGTCGACGGACTTGAAGTTGAGATCGGTGATCTTCTTGTCGAGGCGGGGCGACGCGGCAGCCACACTCCGTGCGGCGGCGGCGAGTTCCGGGTCCTGCGCGGCGCCGGTCCCCGGCGTCGCGGCCAACACCTTCCGCTCGGCGGACCGCAGCGACGCCGTCGGCGGACCGCTCCAGAAGGCCTTGAGCCGCTCCCGGTCCGCGTCCTCCAGCAGACCGCCCGACGTCCGTACGCTCAACGCGCGTTGCGCCACCAGGCCCGCCACCTCGCGCTGGTCGGCCGCCGTGACCCGGCTGCCTTCGACGGCCCAGCCGAGCAGCGCGCCCTCCCTGAGCACCGCCTCGCGGCTCTGCGTGATCACGGCGAGTCCGGCCAACTGGCCGCTGATTCCGCCGCCTTGGGAGATCGCCTTGGAGCCCTGCAGATAGAGCCGGTACCAGCCGTCCGCCTGTGCGTTGTACCGCCGGTACGCCTCGCGACCGCTGATGGTGCCCGCCTCGACGGCGCTGCGCAGCGGCTTCAGCTTCGCGACCTGCTGCGCCTGGCCCGCCACGTCCCAGCCGTGGATCTTGCCGCGCAACTCCGCGTCCTCCGCGAGCCGTCCCAGGTCGGCGATCTTGGCGTCGGTGGCGTCGGCCTTGCGTCGCAGTGTGTCGTGCGCTCGCGCGTCCTGTCGGTCCGCGAGGTAGTCGAGGGCGGCGGCGCGCTCGCTCTGCACAGTGCTCAGGGCGTCGACCACCACCGGGATGAAGTCGTCGAGCACGTCGGAGGCGTCGAGCACCTTCACCGCCTCGCTGCCGGTCACCGCCGTCGAGGTGCCCCACAGCGCGACCATGCCGACGAGCGGAAGCAGCACCAGGGCGACGATCTCCCTGCGGATGCCGCGCGCCCGCCCCTGTCTTCTCCTGCGATGCCCTCCGCCGTGCGGTCTTTCACCGCGCACAGCAGCCAACGGGCGATCCCCCTGTGGTGACATACGTCGTCACTCCCGAACCCTCGGCACACCCCGGCACCCCTGTGGCGCCGCCCCGATGAGGCCCGGAGCCTACGCCGCGTGATTCCTTGGGTACAGGGCTCCGACACCCCCAATTTCGTTACCAGCGGTATTGGATCTCCATCCGGGCCGCCCCGACGTCATTCCGGCCACGGAAGCCACGCGCGCACCGCGAAACCGCCGTCAGGTTCGGCCCCGTGGGCGAGGCGGCCGCCCGCGAGCGTGGCGCGTTCGGTGAGGCCGATCAGGCCCTGGCCCGAGCCGGGGACGTGCGGCACCTTGCCGGGCGGTGGTGGGTTGCGCACGGTGACCGTGAGGCCGTCCCCCGCGGCGCCCTCGACCGTGACCGCGACCTCGGCGCCAGGGGCGTGCTTACGGGCGTTGGTCAGGCCCTCCTGGGCGATGCGGTAGGCGGTGCGTCCGGTGGAGGCGGGCACGGCCCCCGCTTCGGGGACCCGGTTGTCGAGGTCGACCTTCATGCCGGCCTCGCGGGACTCGTCGACCAGGGTGCCGAGCGCGGCGAGGGTGGGCTGCGGCCGCCCCGACTCGTCGCCGTGGTCCGCCGCGCGCAGCACTCCGATAATCTCGCGCAGGTCCTGCAGCGCCTCGTGCGCGCTCTCCCGGATCACGCCCGCGGCCCGGGCGATCTCGCCCTGGGGTGCGTCGGGCCGGAACTCCAGGGCGCCCGCGTGCACGCTCAGCAGGGTGAGGCGGTGGGCGAGCACGTCGTGCATCTCGCGCGCGATGTCCTCGCGGGCGAGCCGCTGCGCCTGCTCGGCGCGGAGCTGAGCCTCGGTCTCGGCGCGCCGCGCCCGGTCCCGCAGGGACATCAGGAGCTGGCGCCGGGAGCGGACGAACATGCCCCAGCCGACGACCGTGATCGTGATGATGACGGTGAACGAGACCGACAGCAGGTACGAGGAGTCGGGGTCGGGCCGCAACCAGAAGAACAGCGGGATGAGCGCGATGGAGGCGCCCGCCACCCAGCCGACGAAGCGGAACGGGCGGTGCACGGCGAGCGTGAACACCGCGATCATGGACGCGCCGCCCGCGGTGTTGGACAGGAAGCCGACCGGGATCATCGCCAGGGCGAGACCCAGCGGCCAGCGTCTGCGCAGCCAGATCCCGGCGCAGGCGGCGGCGCCGAGCACCTGGTCGAGCACGGCGACGGCGGGCGGGGTGTTCGGGTCGTCCCAGACCTGCTCGGCGAAGATCAGGCCGAGGAAGACCGCGATCCCGAAGCAGCTGAAGTCGACGATCCAGTCACGGGCGGTGCGCCGCCTGCGGCCCGGCTGACCCTCGGGGTCCAGGTCGAGCTCGTCGGCGACGGCCGAGGGCAGCAGCCGTCGGCGCCATCGCTCGGCGGGCGTGTCCGCCGCCTGCGGGGTCCCGGTCTGCCGCACTGCTTCCATGGTCGACAAATCTACGCACCCCGGGCGCCCCGCACCGCCCCGAGCGCCGCTTCCGCGACCAAAGTCGTACCCCCGTCGACTTTGGTCGCGGCCGGCGCCCGCGCTCCGCTACCGGAGTCCTGCGGGGCTCGCCCCGCGGCCGATGTGGGTGGGGGGTCCGCGGGGCGAGAGTCCTGTGCATGAACAAAAAGGAGTGGCTGCAGATCATCGAGGTCATCGGCGGCTTCGCCCTGCTCCAGGGCGCGGTCGGCATCCTGCACGAGTTCACCGGCTGGCTGGGCTGGGGCCTGATCGAGCGGATCGGGTTCCTCGACGGCCACGAGGTGTACGGCAGCATCGCGCTGATCGTGTTCGCGTTCGCCGTGTTCGCGGCCGTCGAGGCCCAGCGCAAGAGCTGACTCCTGCGCCCTGCGTCCTGCGGAGCCGGGGAGGACTCGGCAGGTGCTGAGCCGGGGAGGGCTCAGCAGGTACGGAGCCGAGGAGGGCTCAGCAGGCGTGGTCGACCAGGTCGAAGGACGCGTAGTGGTCCGCCGTGTAGTAGTCCTCCTTGTCGGAGTCCCCGGTGACGATGCGGCGGGCACCGCGGTCGTCCGAGCCCGGCGTGATCACCGTGTACTCGTGGTAGTAGCCGGACGACTGGCCGGGGAGGATGCCCTCCCGGTTCGAGAAGACCGTCCCGTCCTGCTCGTACGGGTACGGTCCGCCCTGCTCGATGAGGTCCAGGGTGTCGTGCGCCTCGGCGGGCAGCGCGGAGTAGCAGATGTCGCCGACATCGGCGGCCGAGACGGTGTGGGAGGCGACGGCCGGGGCCTGCGCGGCCGGTGCGGCGATCGCGGTGGAGCCGCCCACGCCGCCCAGGAGGAGGGCGGCGGCAACGGCGATGGCACTGATGAAGCGTGGGGGAGTCTTCATGCCCCACAGTGTGACGCGCGTAGAGGTGGGCATGTCAACACCAACTCACGTCTGTTTTCCGTCAGTTCACATGCGTCACATGCCGGGGGCCAGGTCCCTGACCTTGGGTCGCCAACCCTGGCGTGTCGAGAACAGGCCTCCCGTCACGCCCTCCTTGTCGCCGCCCTGGGCCTTCTTCAGGGCGTTGGCCAGGCCCTCGATGGTCATGGACTGGAGGATCACCCGGCCGTTGCCCTCAAGGGTCGCGAGGCTCAGACCCTCGCCGCCGCGGCCTGTCCTGCCGCCCTGCCAGGCGATGCCGAAGTCGACGCTCGACTCGGCGGCCACGAAGGCGTCCTTCTCGGCGAACCACGCGCGCGTACCGTCGAGTTCGAGCGCGCGCATCTCCCCCGGCAGCACTCCGGCGAAGCCGACCGTGCCCTCGCCGCCCTGCGACGTGAAGTACTGGAACGCGAGCGATTCACCCGCGAGGGCGCGCCGGCCGACCTGCATGGCGGTACCCATGGCCTGGCGCAGCATGCCCGCCGCACCGCCACCAGGGCCCACCGAGGGAACCGGAGGAAAAGGTTCCGTTGGTACCAGTGTGTCCCGACATCGACGTCCATTTGCCGCCAGTACTCGCCTCCGTAGGTCGCTGTACTTGAAGACACAACATCCGCTCCCTATAGGAGGCGACATGAACAGCAAGGTGGCTCTGGTGACCGGCGGCTCGCGCGGAATCGGCGCGGCGACGGCGCTGCGGCTCGCCCGCGACGGCTTCGACGTGGCGCTCACCTACGTACAGGGCAAGGAGGCCGCCGACGAAGTGGTGCGGCGGATCGAGGCGTTGGGGCGGCGGGGGCTCGCGGTGCGGGCCGACTCGGCGGACGCGGGTGAGGCGGCGGAGGCGGTCGAGCACACGGTGACGGGGCTCGGCCGGATCGACGTGCTGGTGAACAACGTCGGCGTGGGCGCGCTCGGCCCGCTGGACGGCTTCTCCCTCGCGGACGTCGACCGGGCGCTCGACGTGAACGTGCGCGGCGTCTTCCTCACCTCGCAGGCCGCGGCGGCCCGGCTGCCGGAGGGCGGCCGGATCGTCACCGTCGGCTCCTGCATGGCGCAGCACGTACCGGGGCCGGGCGGCACGCTCTACGCCACGAGCAAGGCGGCCCTGATCGGGCTGACGAAGGCGCTCGCCCGTGAGTTGGGCGGGCGCGGCATCACGGCGAACATCGTGCACCCGGGCCCGACGGACACCGACATGAACCCGGCCGACGGGCCGTACGCGCAGGGCCAGGCCGCGGCGACGGCGCTCGGTCGCTACGGCACCGCGGACGAGGTGGCGTCGACGGTCGCGTATCTGGCGGGCGACGGGGCCTCGTACGTGACGGGCGCCGAGTTCGCGGTGGATGGCGGGCACGCCGCCTGAGGCGAAAAAATGCGGGGCACACCGGTGCTGTCAGGCCGGTGTGCCCCGCAAGTCGAGCAGAGTAGCGGTTACGCGCCCAACTCCGCGTGGCGGGCCGCCAGTTGGGACTCTCCCTGGTCCGTCAGGGAGCCGAACAGGCGCAGCCGCGAGATGCCACCGTCCGGGTAGATGTCGACGCGGGCGTGCGTGCCGACCGCCGGGGTGTCGAGCACGAACCGGTGGTTCGTGTCGGGCTGGAGGCGGGTGCGGGGCAGGACCTCGACCCAGTCGCCACCCTCGCCGTCCTTGACGGAGACGGACGCCCAGCCGGCGCTGTTGCCCTTCAGGTACGCCGTGTCGATCTCGATGGCGCGGATCTGCGACTGGGCGACGAGCTGGTAGCGGATCCAGTCGTTGCCGGTGTCGCGGCGACGCCGGGTCTCCCAGCCGTCGTCCATCTTGCGGGAGCGGCCCGGCTGGATGGTGTTCGAGGCCGGCGAGTAGAAGAGGTTCGAGGCGTCCTCGGCGCGGCCGCCGTTCTCCAGGGCGACGACGTCGAAGGTGCCGAGCGTGGCGAGCCACTTCGGGTCCGGGAGGACCTCTCCGTGGACCCGCAGGCGGGCGATGCCGCCGTCGGGGTGCTGGTTGACGCGCAGGTGCGTGAAGCGCTGCGGGGAGTCGACGACGAAGCCGTTCGCCGCGTGGCCGCCAACGGCCGTACGGGGTACGAGCGTTGTCCACTTCACGTCGTCGGCGAGCAGCTCCTCGGGCGTGGGCGCGCCCTCGACGAACGTGCCCTCGACCGAGACGGCCTGCGGGTAGTTGCCGCGGAAGTGGGCAGTGTCGACGACGATGCCGGTGATCACGCCGGGCGCGCCGAGCCGGACGAGGGCCCAGTCGTGGTCCTCCTGCGTCGGCCACGGGTGGTCGGCCGACGCGCCGCGGCGACGGCGGGTCTCCCAGCCGTCCATGATCTTGCCCTTGTGGCCGAAGTGCTCCGGGTCGAACTCGGCGCGCTCGGGCACGAGCAGGTTCTCGCGCTGCGCGAAGAACTCGTCGTTCGCGGCGATCACGCCGGCGCCGAGCTGGCGCGCGGCGAGGTTCGCGTCCTGCGTGAACGGGAAGTCCGCGGTGCGGTAGTCGGCGTACGGGTCGCCGCCGCCGTAGGGGCTGGCGTCGCCGGTGAAGTGGGGTATCGCGGAGGACCCGGAAGTCGCGGACATGGTGTTACTTGTTCCTTTCGAGCAGCTGCCCCTGCGGGGCGGTGAACTCGCCGTCGGCGACGATGCGTTCGCCGCGCAGCCAGGTCGACCTGACGACGCCGTGCAGCGTCTTGCCCGCGTACGCGGTGACGCGGTTGCGGTGCTGGAGGGCGGCCGGGTCGACGCTGAAGGTGTCCTCGGGCGCGAGGACGGCGAAGTCGGCGTCGCGGTCGACGGCGATGGCGCCCTTGCGGTCGTCGAGGCCCACGAGCTTCGACGTGCGCTCGGACATCCAACGGACCACGTCCTCAAGGGAGTAGCCACGGCTACGGGCGGCGGTCCAGATCGCCGAGAGGCTCAGCTGGAGGCCGGAGATGCCGCCCCAGGCGGTCGCGAAGTCGTCGGTCTTCAGGTCGGCCGTGGACGGCGAGTGGTCGGTGACGATGCAGTCGATGGTGCCGTCGGCGAGCGCCTGCCACAGCAGGTCCTGGTTGGCGGCCTCGCGGATCGGCGGGCAGCACTTGAACTCGCTTGCCCCGTCCGGGACTTCCTCCGCGGTGAGCGTGAGGTAGTGCGGGCAGGTCTCGACGGTCAGCTCGACGCCCTCGGCCTTCGCGGCGGCGATCAGCGGCAGCGCGTCGGAGGAGGAGAGGTGCAGGATGTGGATCCTGGCGCCGATCCGCTTCGCGGTGTCGATGAGGCCCTTGATGGCGACGTCCTCGGAGACCCGGGGGCGGGTGGCGAGGTAGTCGCCGTACTTGGGGCCGGAGTTGTGGGGCGCCACGTCCAGCTCGTGCGGGTCCTCGGCGTGCACGATGAGCAGGCCGCCGAAGCCGGCGATCTCGGCCATGGAGGCGGTGAGCCGGTCGGCGTCCAGGTGCGGGAACTCGTCGACACCGGAGGGCGAAAGAAAGCACTTGAAGCCGAAGACACCGGCGTCGTGCAGCGGGCGCAGGTCCTTGACGTTGTCCGGCAGCGCGCCGCCCCAGAAGCCGACGTCGATGTGCGCCTTGGAGGCGGCGACGTCCTTCTTCGTACGAAGGTTGTCAACGGTCGTGGTCGGCGGCAGGGAGTTGAGCGGCATGTCGACGAGGGTCGTGATGCCACCGGCCGCGGCCGCGCGGGTGGCGGTCCAGAAGCCCTCCCACTCCGTACGCCCCGGGTCGTTGACGTGCACGTGCGTGTCGACGATGCCGGGCAGCAGCGCGTCGTCGCCGAAGTCCTCGAGGCGGGCCCCGGCCGGGACCTCGGCGTCGTGCGCGAGCACCGCGACGATCTTCCCCTGGGCGACGGCGACCGAGGCGGGGCGCGTACCTTCGGGAGTGACGACGCGCGTCGAGCGCAGCACGAGTTCGATCTGGACTTCGGCGTCCGACACCTGGGCCTCCTCAAGCTTCAACGTTCTGTTGAAGGACTCTCACTCAGACTTCGGGAACCGTCAAGACCCACCCGGACCCTGGACGTTTCCACAAAGTGGAATTAATATTCCGACACGCAGAACGTAGCTACCCACGAACTTCCAGGTCAAGGGATCACTGGCCGGGGACCCGCCGGTAGGCTGCAAATCTGCCCACCCCCCGAAAGGAACGCGCTGTGCCGACGCCCGACGCCAGCACCACTGATGCCGCCAAGTCCGCACCCACCGGCGGCGTCCAGTCCCTCGAGCGCGCCTTCGATCTGCTCGAGCGGATGGCCGACGCCGGTGGTGAGGTCGGCCTGAGCGAGCTCTCCGCCAGCAGCGGACTGCCGCTGCCGACGATCCACCGGCTGATGCGCACGCTGGTCGCCTGCGGCTACGTACGCCAGCAGCCCAACCGGCGTTACGCGCTCGGCCCGCGGCTCATCCGGCTCGGCGAGTCCGCGTCCCGGCTGCTCGGCACGTGGGCGCGCCCGTACCTGGCGCGCCTCGTCGAGGAGACCGGCGAGACCGCGAACATGGCGCTCCTCGACGGCGACGAGGTCGTGTACGTCGCCCAGGTGCCGTCCAAGCACTCCATGCGGATGTTCACCGAGGTCGGGCGGCGGGTGCTGCCGCACTCCACTGGCGTGGGAAAGGCGCTGCTCGCGTACACGCCCGCGGATGAGGTGCGGGCGCTTCTTGGGCGGACCGGGATGCCGGCGGCCACGGAGAAGACGCTCACCACGCCTGAGGGTTTCCTCGACGCGCTCGAGGACGTGCGGCAGGCCGGGTATGCCGTCGATGACAACGAGCAGGAGATCGGGGTGCGGTGCCTCGCGGTGTCCGTGCCGGACTCGCCCACCGCTGCGGCGATCTCGATTTCGGGGCCTGCGGGGCGGGTGACGGAGGCGGCGACGGAGAAGATCGTGCCGGTCCTTCAGCAGGTGGCGCAGGAGTTGTCGGTGGCCTTGGCCAGCTCTGGCCACAGTGGTTGACGACTCGGGGCTCTGCCCCGGACCCCGCGCCTCAAACGCCGGCGGGGCTTGATTTACCGGCCCCTGAAGTGACGAGTGCGCCGTCGCGCATCTCGTGGACCTCGTCCGCCACCGTCAGGTGGTCGCGGTCGTGTGTCACGAGCACGGTTGCCGTTTCCCGTTCTCGCGTCAGGGTGCGCAGCAGGTCCAGGATTGCCGCGCCGCGTTCGTGGTCCAACGCGCTCGTCGGCTCGTCCACGAGCAGTACCCGTGGCTCGTTGATCAGGGCCCTCGCGATGTTCACGCGTTGGCGTTGGCCGCCCGAGAGTTGGTGGGGGCGGCGGTGGGACTGGGCGGAGAGGCCGACCGCTTCGAGCAACTCGCTTGCCCTGTCCCGTACTTCGCGCGGTTTGCGGCCCTCCAGGTGGGCCATCACCTGGAGTTGTTCAAGCGCGGTCAGCGACGGCAGCAGGTTCGGCTGCTGGAAGACGATGCCGATCGCGCGGCGGCGCAGCTCCGCGGCGTCGGAGCGGGTCAGGCCCGTGGCCTCGGTCCCGTCGACGGTCACGCGGCCGCTGTCGGGGGTGACGAGCGTCGCCGCCACCGCCAGGAGGCTGGACTTGCCGGAGCCGGAGGGGCCCACCACCGCCGTGAGGCCGCCGGCCGGGACCCGGAGGCCGACCCGGTCGAGGGCCGTGAGGCGGCCGTCCCCGTCGGCGTAGGTCAGGGTGATGTCGTCGAGCAGCAGGGTCATCGGGCGCTCCCGAGTGCGGTGAGGGGGTCGACGGCGGTGATCCGCCGGATGGAGAGGGCGGCGCCCGCGAGGCCGAGGACCGTCATGACGGCGGCCGGGCCGAGCGCGGTCAGCGGATCGAGGACGAAGGGCACGGTGTCGGGGACGAAGGCGCCGATGAGGGTGGCGAGGCCGGTGCCGATCGCAGTACCCGCAACCAGCATCAGGACCGCCTGGCCCAGCGCGTCCCGCAGGAGGTAGCGGGTCGAGGAGCCGAGGGCCTTCAGGACCGCGATGTCGGCGCTGCGCTGGATCGTCCACACCGTGAAGAACGCGCCGACGACGAGCGCCGAGATGACGAAGAGGAAGCCGCGCATCAGCTGAAGCGAGCCGTTCTCGGCCTGGTAGGACCCTATGGCGGACAGCGCGCCGTCGATGGTGGTCGTGTCCGTGCCGGCGATCTTGTCGGCCGCCTGTAGGTCGGCTCCCGACCCGGTGCGCAGGGCGATCACCGTCGCGCGTTCGCCGTCCCCGCCCGTGGGCGCGATGTGCTGCCAGTCGTCGAGGTGCGTCCAGACGACCGGTGTGTGGCTGTACGAGGCGTCGCCGGAGACCGCCGCGACCGTGAGACGCGTGCCGCCGAGGGTGAGCTTGTCGCCCGTGGCCGCCCCCAGTTCCTTCGCCGCCTTGGTGGACAGGACCGCCGTGCCGGGCTCCGTCGCGTCGGGTGCGAGGCCCGAGCCCTGGCGCACACCGAACGCGGAGACGGCCGCGGTCTGGCGGCCCGCCTCTGCGTTCACCGTGCCGATGCCGATCGGCTCCGCGCTCTCGACGCCCGGCCGCGCCGCGAGGTCGCGCCACTGCTCGGGGCGGACCGTGGACGCCGTGAACGACACCGACTGGCCGTCGGCCGGCCGGGCGAAGGCGAGGTGGTCGGCGGGCAGCCCGGTGAGCGCCGACGTGTTGTCCCGCGCGAGCCCCGCCGTCAGTCCCGACAGCAGTCCCACAAGCAGCGTGATCAGTACGATCACGGTTCCCATCAGGGCGAACCTTCCCCTGGCGAACCGTAGATCTCTCCATGCGACGAACATGCGGTCAAGACTGCGGCTCCGGGGCCCGCCCGGGCATCGCGCCACAGCACGCTTCACCCGAATCGAAAGGGGGACGCGCCTTTCAAACTTTCGGTTGACCGGTTCGGTGTCCCGGCTTCGTACGCTGGTGAGCAGTATGGATCCACGTTCGCTCACCCCCGCCCTGCGCGCGCTGCGCCTCTGTCTGCATCTGCTGACGGCGGGCCTGCTCGCGCTCGTCGTCGTACGGGCCCTGACTGGTCGCTCCGACGAGCCGGTCGCGGCGGTGGTGACGGTGGCCGGGGCGATGGGCCTCGTCTACGGGGTGGGCGCCGCGTTGCCCGTCGTACGGTCAACGCGTGCGGGCGCCGCGTGGTGGCTGGCCGTCCTTGGCGCCGTGTGGGCGCTGCTGCTCGTGCTCTCGCCCGACGCCCTGTGGCTGGCGTTCCCGCTGTACTTCCTGCTGTTGCATCTGCTGCCCGCGCGCTGGGGCGTTCCCGCGGTGGGCATCGCTGCGGGCGCGGCCATCTGCTCGTACGTCGGTCATGACGGGGCGGTGAATCCGGGGGCGTTCATAGGGCCGCTGCTCGGCGCGGCCGTCGCCGTGGCGACCGTGCTCGGCTACCAGGCGCTGTACCGGGAGAGCGAGCGCAGGCAGCAGCTGATCGAGGAGCTGGTCGCGACCCGCGCCGAACTCGCGGCGGCGGAGCGCGCGGGCGGCACCCTCGCCGAACGCGAGCGGCTGGCCCGGGAGATCCACGACACGCTCGCGCAGGGCTTGTCCTCGATCCAGTTGCTGCTGGTCGCGGCCGGGCGCGAACTGCCCGCCGACTCCCCCGCCGCCGGGCACGTCGAGCAGGCCAGGGCCACGGCACAGGACAATCTCGCGGAGGCCCGCCGCTTTGTGCGCGCCCTGGCCCCGCCCGACCTCGACGTCGGCTCCCTGGCCGGGGCGCTGGACCGGCTGTGCGCCACGGCGCCTGGCCTCACCGCCCGCTTCTCGGTGAGCGGCACCCCGCTCGAACTCCCCACGCCGTACGAGGTGGCGCTGTTGCGCATCGCCCAGTCGGCGCTCGCCAACACGGTGCGGCACGCGCGGGCGAACCGCGCGGAGATCACCCTCAGCTTCATGGAGACCTCGGTGGCCCTGGACGTGGTGGACGACGGCGCGGGCTTCGACCCCGAGCGGGCGCCGGGCGGCGGCGAGGGCGGGTTCGGGCTCGTCGCGATGCGCTCGCGGGTGAGCGAGCTCGGCGGCACGTTCACCGTCGAGTCGGAGCCGGGCCGCGGCACGGCGGTCGCGGTGACGCTGCCGCTGCCGCTGCCGCTGCCCGCCGGGGGTGTGGCGTGACCATTCCGATGCCGATGCCCGCCGGGGGTGTGGCGTGACCATTCCGATGCTGCTGCCGCTGCCGACCGGAGGTGCCGCGTGATCCGGCTGCTGCTCGCCGACGACCACCCCGTCGTACGCGCCGGGCTGCGGGCCGTGCTCGACGCGGAGCCGGACTTCGCGATCGTCGCCGAGGCCGCGACGGCCGAGCGGGCCGTGGAGCTGGCAGGTGACGTGGACGTCGTCCTCATGGACCTGCAGTTCGGCGCGGGGACGATGCACGGCGCCGAGGCCACCGCACGGATCGCGGCCCTGGACGGCGGGCCGCGCGTCCTCGTCCTCACCACGTACGACACCGAGGCGGACATCCTCGCCGCGGTGGAGGCGGGGGCTTCCGGCTACCTGCTGAAGGACGCCCCGCCGGAAGAGCTCGCGGCGGCAGTGCGCACGGCGGCCTCCGGGCGCTCCGCACTCGCGCCCGCCGTCGCGGACCGGCTCATGGACCGGATGCGGGCTCCTGCGGAGGCGCTGAGCCGGCGCGAGCTGGAGGTGTTGCGGCACGTGCGGGACGGCCTCTCCAACGCCGAGATCGCCCGCGAGCTGTTCCTGAGCCAGGCCACGGTCAAGTCCCACCTGGTGCACATCTACGCGAAGTTGGGCGTCGACTCGCGTACGTCGGCGGTGGCACGCGCGACGCGGGACGGGCTGCTGCGGCGGCGCTGACACCGCACACCGAAACCGAAACCCGCTAGCGGATCGCCTCGAAGTCCGCCGCCCGCACCCGTCGCAGCGCCCGCAGTTCCGCGCGCTGGAGCGGCCGCACCGGCACCGTGAGCACCGGGCACACCGCGTGCCGTCGTACGTGGCGGTGGGCGGCGCGGCGCAGGCTCCGTGGACGGACGCCGACGACCAGCAGGTCGTCGGGGCGCGCCGCGAGTTCGACCAGGGCAGGGCCCGGGCGGGAGCGCACCGCGCGGAGCGTCACGTCGAGGTCGGGCGGCAGTCCGCCGAGCGCCTCCTCGAAGGCCGCCGCCAGCCGGGCACGGGCCTCCTCGTACCAGTGCCGGGCCCACGCGGCGTCCGGCCACCGCCGGTACATGGCCTCGCCCTCCGGCGGCTCCCACGCGAGCACCGCCACGAGGGGCCGGTCGGACCGCCGGGCCTCGGCGACCGCGGAGCGCAACGCGGCCAGGCTCGCCGGGGAACCGCTGATCCCGACCACCACGCGACCACCGACACGCTCGCCGTCCATGACACTCCTCCTCGTACGCGCACCGCGGCCGCCTCCAGGCCACTCCGCACCGATCTAGCCCCACTCTGTACGCTGATTGGCCTGGACAGCAGGGCCAATCACGGAGTTGTGGCATGGGTGACAAGGCGGTGGTCCGCAGCGTGGACGGCGGTGGGCGCGGGCTCGGCGGCAGGCGGCTCGGCGCGCTCGTGACCGGTGTGGCCGGGGAGCGCCCCGGCTACCGCGCGCTCGCGCAGGGCGTGCGGACGCTGCTGCTCGACGGGCGGATCGCGCTGCACACGCGGCTGCCCGCGGAGCGCGAGTTCGCGGCTTCGCTCGGGGTCAGCAGGGCCACCGTCACGGCCGCGTACGACCTGCTCCGCGAGAGCGGGTACGCGCGCAGCAGGCGCGGCGCCGGGACGTGGACCGAGCTGCCGGACGGCGCGCGGCCGACCGTCGTGGCCACCCCCGCGGCGGGGGACGACGTGATCGATCTGGCGGTCGCCGCGCCCGGGTTCCTGGAGGACGAGCTGTCGGCCGCGTACGCCGCCGCGGCCCCGGACGTCGCCCGGCACGCGGTGACCAACGGCTACCACCCGTACGGTCTGACGGAGCTGCGCGCGCAGATCGCCGAACGGTACACGCGGCGCGGTCTGCCCACGCTGCCCGAGCAGATCCTGGTCACGACGGGCGCCCAGCAGGCCGTGTCGCTCACGCTCACGCTGCTCGGCAGGCCCGGCGACCGGATCGTGGTGGAGAACCCCTCGTACGCCAACGCCCTTTCGGTGATCCGGCAGTTGGGGCTGCGCACCGCGCCGGTGCCGGTCACCGAGGACGGCTGGGACGTGGAGCTGATCGGCGCGACGCTGCGGCAGTCGGCGCCCCGGCTCGCCTATCTGATCCCCGACTTCCAGAACCCGACGGGCCGGCTCATGCCGAGCGAGCAGCGGAGGCAGATCATCGCCGCGGCGCGGGCGACCGGCACCTGGCTGGTCATCGACGAGACGATCGCGGACATCGCGCTCGACGGGCGGAGCGAGCCGCCGTTCGCCTCCCTCGCCCCGTCCGGCGGGGGCGAACAGATCGTCACCGTCGGCTCGTTGAGCAAGGGGCACTGGAGCGGGCTGCGGGTCGGCTGGGTGCGCGCGGGCACCCGCCTGATCACCGAGCTGACGGCGCTGCGGGTCACCGCAGACATGTCGGGCTCGGTCCTCGACCAGTTGGTGGCGGGGCGGCTGCTCGACCGGGAGGACAGTATTCTGCGCGGCCGGATCCCGGTGCTGCGCGAGCGCCGCGACCGGCTCGCCGAGGCGCTCGGCCGCGAATTCCCGGACTGGCGCTGGCAGGTGCCGCCCGGCGGGCTCTCCTTCTGGGTGGACCTGGGGCGGCCGATCGCCTCCGCGCTCGGGCGGGCCGCGCTGCGCCACGGGGTGCGGATCGAGGGCGGGTCACGGTTCGGCGCGGACCCCGGCACGTTCGAGCACCGGCTGCGCGTCCCGTACGTCCAGCCGGTCGAGGTCGCCGAGGAGGCGGTGCGGCGGATCGCGGCGGCGCTCGACGGCGGGCTCGGCGGGGCGGGCGACGAGCCGGGGCGGCCGCACTGGGTGGCGTAGCCGCTCCGGCGCGGACGTCAGCCCTGCGAAGGCGGCCCTCCGAACAGTTCCACAGCGCCCCTGACCTGGGTCAGCGCCGCGGACAGCGCGCTCACCGAGCCGATCGCCCCCGCCACGAGCAGCAGCGAACGCCGCAGCCTCGGTACCTCGGGCCGGCCCCCGCCGGCCATCGCGTCCAGTGCCGCGAGCTCGTCCTCCGCGATCCCCCGGTCGGGAAACTCGACCGGATGCGCGGCGAGTTCACGACGTAACCGGGACACGGCGGTACGCAGCTCGTCCACCCGCGGGTCCACGTCGTTCCCGGTCACAAGCCTCTGCTCCACGCTCCGCAACACAGCTCTCCCCCTTGCACGTCCTTGTGCGTGTGTTGTCCTGCTCAGGTACTTCTCGACTGCTACTGCCGCTACTACCGCGTAACCCGGCCGGAGCGTCGATCGGGCGTCCAACTCGGGTTTGTGGCGGCCCAGTTAACGCCACGCGCAAGCGTTTCGCCAGTCCGTTGCGCAAGGCAACTGTGAAAATCCGAACGACTTCGATCGCGACTTGCGTGCGATATGCAGGGGGCATGACGACAAAGAGCACTGGCGCGGTTGCTGGACTGCTGCTCGCCGCGGGTGGCGGCCGGCGGCTCGGCGGCCGCCCCAAAGCACTCCTCCAGCACCACGGGCAGCCACTCGTGGAACACGCGGTACGCATCTTGCGCGCGGGGGGATGCGATCCCGTGCACGTGGTACTCGGCGCGGCGGCCGGCGACGTACGGGAGCGGGCCGTGCTGGAGGGATGCCAGGTGACGGAGAACCCGGACTGGGAGGACGGCATGGGGTCCTCGCTGCGGGCAGGACTCGAAGCGCTTGCGGACACGGAGGCGGACGCCGCGCTCGTACTCCTGGTGGACCAGCCGGGAATCGGCGCGGCGGCGGTGGCGCGGGTGCTCGAGACCTACGACTCCCCCGCCTCGCTCGCGGCGGCCGCGTACGGCGGGGAGCGCGGGCATCCGGTGCTGTTCGGCCGGGACCACTGGGCGGGCATCGCGGCGAGCGCGAGCGGCGACCGCGGGGCGCGCGCGTACCTCAAGGAGCGCGCGGGGGTGCTGGAGCTCGTGGAGTGCGGGGACATCGCCGAGGCGTACGACATCGACACGGAAGCGGATCTCGAGCACCTTGAGTAACGGGGCGTGGCACGCAGAGCCACGTTCTGTCGACTCTGAGAATCTCGACGTCAACAAACCATTGAACTTCCACAATGAGGAAACTAATATCCACTGTTGAGAAGGGCCGGTCCCCCAAAGCGGGGCCAGCAGCCATACCCACGCGGCCCCGGCACCCAGTGCCGCAGGCGCCGTTCGCTCGCTGAAGGAAGTGACAGCCACATGTCCGCACCAGCGCCGTCCCCGCTGGCCATCGTCGACGCCGAGACCCTGCCCGGACAGGGCGAGGTGCTCACCGAAGCGGCCCTCGCCTTCGTGGCCGAGCTGCACCGCCTTTTCACGCCCCGGCGTGACGAGCTCCTCGCCCGTCGCACCGAGCGCCGCGCCGAGATCGCCCGCACCTCCACGCTCGACTTCCTCCCGGAGACCGCCGCCATCCGCGCGGACGACACCTGGAAGGTCGCCGAGGCCCCGGCCGCCCTGAACGACCGCCGCGTCGAGATCACCGGGCCGACCGACCGCAAGATGACGATCAACGCGCTCAACTCCGGCGCGAAGATCTGGCTCGCCGACTTCGAGGACGCCTCCGCCCCGACGTGGGAGAACGTCATCGGCGGCCAGCTGAACCTCACCAACGCCTACAACCGCTCCATCGACTTCACGGACGAGCGCTCCGGCAAGTCGTACGCGCTGAAGTCCGCCGACGAGCTCGCCACGGTCGTCATGCGCCCGCGCGGCTGGCACCTGAACGAGCGCCACCTCGTGGACGGGAACGGCAAGGCCGTCCCCGGCGCGCTCGTCGACTTCGGCCTCTACTTCTTCCACAACGCGAAGAAGCTGATCGAGCTCGGCAAGGGCCCGTACTTCTACCTCCCGAAGACGGAGTCGCACCTGGAGGCCCGCCTCTGGAACGAGATCTTCGTCTTCGCGCAGGACTACGTCGGCATCCCGCAGGGCACCGTGCGCGCCACCGTCCTGATCGAGACGATCACGGCCGCGTACGAGATGGAGGAGATCCTCTACGAGCTCCGCGACCACGCCTCCGGCCTGAACGCCGGCCGTTGGGACTACCTCTTCTCGATCGTCAAGAACTTCCGTGACGGCGGCTCGAAGTTCGTCCTGCCGGACCGCAACCTGGTGACGATGACCGCCCCGTTCATGCGGGCGTACACCGAACTCCTCGTCCGCACCTGCCACAAGCGCGGCGCGCACGCGATCGGCGGCATGGCGGCCTTCATCCCGTCCCGCAAGGACGCCGAGGTCAACAAGGTGGCCTTCGCGAAGGTCCGCGACGACAAGGACCGCGAGGCCGGCGACGGCTTCGACGGCTCCTGGGTCGCGCACCCGGACCTCGTCCCGATCGCCATGGAGTCCTTCGACAAGGTCCTCGGCGAGAAGCCGAACCAGAAGGACCGCCTGCGCGAGGACGTCTCGGTGGCCGCCGGCGACCTGATCGCCATCGACTCCCTCGACGCGAAGCCCACCTACGACGGCCTCGTCAACGCCGTCCAGGTCGGCATCCGTTACATCGAGGCGTGGCTGCGCGGCCTCGGCGCCGTCGCGATCTTCAACCTCATGGAGGACGCGGCGACGGCGGAGATCTCCCGCTCCCAGATCTGGCAGTGGATCAACGCGGGCGTCGTCCTCGACAACGGTGAGACCGTCACCGCCGAGCTGGCCCGCAAGGTCGCCTCGGAGGAGCTGGCGAACATCAAGGCCGAGGTCGGCGAGGAGGCCTTCACGGCCGGCAAGTGGCAGCAGGCCCACGACCTCCTCCTCCAGGTCTCCCTGGACGCGGACTACGCGGACTTCCTGACGCTGCCTGCGTACGAGCAGCTCGGCTGACGTTTCGCGGTGCGTGTGGGGCCCGGCGCCGGGATGGCGCCGGGCCCCTTCGCGTCATCGGCCCAGGTCGTCAGCCGAGGTCGTCGCTGTGGCCCGCCGCGAGGCGCGGCCAGTGCGGGATCGGCCGCCCGTCGGCGCGCAGCCGGATGTCCTCGGCCGGTTCGCCCTGGCCCTGCGGCCAGCCCTCCGGGGAGTCCTCCCACAGCTCCTGGCGGCCGTAGGCCGTGAGGTCCATCAGCCGGTAGCTGTTGTCCACCTGCTCCACGCCGCGCAGCGTGGTCCACCAGGTCTCGAAGACGCGGTCGCCGTCCCGCAGATAGCTCACCAGGTGCATCATGCCGACGTGCCGGCCGACCAGCAGCTGATCCAGGGACGGGACCGCCGAGTACCAGGGCATGTCCCAGCCCATGAAGTCCCGGTAGCGCCTGCTCTCCTCGTACGGCCCCTGGCACAGGACCGCGTACGTGATGTCGCGCGAGTGCAGATACGACAGCTCCCTGACCTGGCTCGCGCACCAGGTGCAGCCCTCGCACTGCTCGGCGGCCGGGTGGCCGTCGTGCCACATGAAGTAGTACGCGAGGAGCTGTCGTCGGCCCTCGAAGGCGTCGAGCAGCGTGATCGGCCCGTCGGGCCCGGTCAGTTCGAGGCCGCCGTCCACCTCGACCATGGGAAGGCGTCGCCGGGCGGCGGCGATCGCGTCGCCCTCGCGGGTGTGGGCCTTCTCGCGCAGCCGCAGCTTGTCGATCCCGGCCTCGAATGCGGCCCGGTCGGTCACCGGCGGCAGCGCCGGGGCGTGGTCGGTCATGACTCCTTCTCCCCTCGTCCGTCCGGCCCTTCGGCCAGTTCCTTGATGCGCAGCAGGCGGGTCTCCCAGGAACGGCCTATTCGGTCGAGCTCCCGGGCGAGCGCGCCGAGCCGGGCGCCGACGGCGATGTGGACCACCTCGCGGCCGCGCTGCTCGGACTCGACGAGCCCGACCTCGCGCAGCACCTCCAGGTGCTTGACGATCGCCTGCCGGCTCACCGGCAGCTCGCGGGCCAGCGCGGACGCCGACATCGGCCCCTGCCCGAGCCGGGTGAGGATCTCCCAGCGGGTCGCGTCGCCGAGCGCGGCACACACGGCGGGCGGCGCGGCGGTCACGCCCCGGCCTCGACGAACTCCTTCGCCGCGGCGAGCTCGGCGAGCCAGCCCTTGTCGTTGCCCTCGCGCTCCTTCAGCCATACGGCCGGGTCGTCGGCGAGACCGGAGAATCCGCTTTCGACGACGCGCAGCGTCACCCCGCCCTCCGTGCGTTCGTCGATCCAGAACTCGACGAGGGTCGAGCCCGTCGTCTCACCGCGGTGCGGGGTGCCGATCCAGCGGAACGCGGCGTAGCGCGGTTTGTCGAGCTCGACGGTCCTGAACCGGAACTCACCCAGCGAGGCGTGCCGCACGACGGCCACATCCCCCTCGTACCGGATGTCGGGCTCGGCCTCCACGGTGCCGTCGTTGACGTACCAGCCGGGGCGTACGACGAGTTCCCAGACCCGCTCGGCGGGGGCGTCGATGTCGATCCGGCGGGCGATGCGGTCGAGCTCCGCGAGGTCGTCGGCGGTGTGGGTGGCGTGTGCGTCGGACATGGGGTCCTCCTAGCTACGTTGCCTGCAACCCAAGGGTTGCACCTGCCGAGCCGTGCTGCAACCCCTCGGTTGCAAGTGGGGCCCGTCGGGGGCTGCGCTTCGCGATTTCGCAGTACGGGCGTCAGCCCACGTGGCGGGACCAGTCCTGTTCCGCCGGGGGCTTGCCGTGGAGGTCCGGGACGCGCTTCAGCCACGCGGGGCGGCCGCGCTCCGTCGCCGCCGCGCGCTTCGCGTCGGCCGCCGCCAGTTCGTCGCGGGACGGGAAGTCCGTGGGCAGCCAGGAGGCGGAGGAGCGGGCGCGGGCGAGGAGGTAGGTGACGTAGGCGTCGCGTGCCTCGTCCGGTGTGGCGAAGTCCGTGAGCCAGGCATCCGGGACGAGGGAGAGGATCTCGCGCAGCAGCTCCTCCGTCACCTTCGGCGCCAGTTCCGCGTCGGCGCCGCGCGTGTCCGGCCCGTATCCACCGAGCGCGTGATGCCGGAAGTCGTACGCCTTCGCCGGGTCCGCGCCGTCCCAGCGGTGGTGGAAGACGAGCGCCGCGCCGTGGTCGATGAGCCACAGCTTCGGTTCGGCGATGCCGAGGGCGGGCCAGACCATGAGGTTCGAACTGTGCACCGTACGGTCCACGTTGACGGTGAGCGCGTCGAGCCAGACGATGCGGCCCGCCTCCAGCGGGTCGACGGGAAACGTCTCCGCGATCTCCGGCGTGAAGTCCACCGCACCCGGCAGGAAGTCCATGCCGAGATTGAGCCCCGCGCTGGCGTCGAGCAGCTCCTTGACCTCCTGGTGCGGCTCGTCCGCGCCGAGCGCCGGGTCGAAGTGCGCGAGCACCAACTCCGGGAAACGCAGCCCGAACGCGCGCGCAAGCTCGCCCACGACGATCTCCGCGACGAGCGCCTTCACGCCCTGCGCGGACCCGGTGAACTTGACCACGTAGGTGCCCAGGTCGTCCGCCTCGACGACACCGGGTACGGAGCCGCCGGTGCGCAGCGGGTTCACATAACGGGTCGCGGTGATTTCTCTCAGCATTTCCTCACCTCACCCCTCCGCCGGCCTTGCAGTCCAAGGTTCTTCCCCAGCAGTCCGTCCATGGCCGTTCGCCCCTTGCTTCCGGCCTCCGGCATGAAGCGAGCATAAACCGAGGGTGATCGCCGGCGAGGAGCGCCCGAGCCCCGCGCCCCGGCCTCAAAGCGGCTGACGCTCGGCCGTGGTGCTCCACGGCCACCTCCCGAGGGTGGTGTGCATCAGTCGCGCCGCCGTGGACAGGCGGCTTCCCGACCTGCTGTGCAGGGTGAGGGTGCGGCGGCAGGACGGGGCGTCGACTGCAATCCAGGCGACCGGGCTGACCGTGTCGGCGGTACGGGCCATGGCAGGGATCAGGGTGAGGCCCACCCCGGCGCCGACCAGGGCCGCCGTGGCGGCCGGCTCATCGCCTTCGCAGACGATGCGCGGGGTGAGGTTGGCCGCGGCGAAGAGGTGGTCGAGCAGGTGGCGTTGCCAGTGGCCCGGTCGGGCGATGACGAAGGGCTCGTCGCGCAGTTCCTCGACCGCGACCGAGGAGCGGGCAGCGAGGGGGTGGTCGGGCGGGGCGGCCAGCCACACCGGCTCGTCGTGCAGGCGGACGCTGTCCAGGCCGTCACCGGAGATCGGCTGCGAGGCCACGCACAGATCGATCTCTCGGGCGTGCAGCGCGCGGTGCATCTCCGCGGCCGCCATCTGGTGCAGCTGCACATCGATGCCCGGGTGGGCCTGCTTGTACGCCCCCAGCGGACCGGTCACGGTCAGGAACGTCTCCGAGGCCAACCGCACCCCGCCGATCCCCTCGCGGGCGGCCTCGGCCACCGCGCGCCGCCCCTCCTCCAGCTCACCGAGGGCCCGTTCGACGTGGTCGCGGAAGAGGCGGCCGGACTCGTTGAGGCGCAGCCGCCCTCCACGGTCGAAGAGCGGGGCGCCGAGCTCCGCTTCGAGGCGGGCGATGGTGCGGCTCAACGACGGCTGGGCGACGCGGAGTTGTTCCGCGGCCCGGCTGAGGTGCTCCAGGCGGGCGATCACCAGGAATTGGCGCAGTGCGTGCAGGTCCATGACGTCCCCTTCCCACCTGGGCCCATAGCACCCAGGGCATAACAGATTAGCAATATTGATCTTTGACGGCATATCCCTGCGAGCATGACCGTGGAGGCATGACCAGCACTGATGAAGCTCCGTCGGCCACAGCGGGGCGCGAGGCCCCGAGCACCGGCGTCACCGGCGTCACCGGCGGGATGTTCCGGGCGGCGGTGACACTGCACACCGTCGTGGTCTTCGGCCAGCCGGTGTTCGCCGGCGTGTATCTCTCCGGGGACATCGGCGGGCTCGGCCTCCATGCCCTCGGTGCCGATGCGGCATCTTTCCTGGGTCTCGCCCAGGCCATCGTGGGCGTCACCTACTCCGTGCGGCAGCGCGTGTGGTGGCCGGCGCTGACGTCGCTGCTGCTGGTGGCGGCCGAGTCGGTGCAGTACGTCGCGGGCATGGACGGGGCGCTGTGGCTGCACCTTCCGCTCGGGGTGTCGTTGATCGCCGGACTGGCGGTGCTCTTCACCGTGGCGTGGACGCGGCCGCTGCGCGGCAGGGGGCGGGGTGGCTCCGATGCGTAGGCCGACGGGCGTACGAGCCGCGCCCTCGCGCCGCCGGATCCTCGCGGTCGGCGGGGCCCTGGGGCTGCTGGCAGGCGGCGGACTCGGCCTCTCGGGCGCGCTCGCCAACCGCCCGGCACTGACCGGCGGAATGCTGCGCAGCGCGGCGCCGCTGCCCGAGCCGTACACCGTGCCGCTGCCGATCCCGAAGGTGCTGACCCCGGCGGCGACCGGGAAGGGCGCCGACCGGTACGAGATCACCCAGCGCGAGACGACCGCGGAGATCCTGCCCGGGACCCGGACCGGGCTGTGGACATACAACGGGACCTTTCCCGGCCCGACGATCGAGTCCCGCCGCCGCCGTACGGTCCGGGTGCGGCACCGCAACGAGTTGCCGGTGCCGACCGCGGTGCACTTGCACGGCGGCCGCACACCGGCGGACTCCGACGGCTATCCCACCGACCTGATCCTCCCGGACGGCTGGCCGGACCCGGAGCATCATCACGGCGGGGGCCACGGCGCGGGCAGCCACCAGATGGCCGATCCTCGCGCCGTCACCAGCCGCGTCACCCGTGACTACACCTTTCCCAACGACCAGCGTGCCGCGATGCTCTGGTACCACGACCACCGCATGGACTTCACCGCCCCGGCGATCTGGCGCGGTCTCGCCGGGCTTCACATCATCCGCGACGACGTCGAGGACGCCCTGGACCTCCCGCGCGGTGAGTACGAACTGCCACTGCTGATCTGCGACCGCTCCTTCGAGGCGGACGGATCGCTGCGCTACCCGGCCCTCGACCCGGCCCTGCGCGAACGCCCCGGCGTGCAGGGCCCGTACGCGGCCGGGGTGCTCGGGGACGTCATCCTGGTCAACGGTGCCCCCTGGCCGGTGCACGAAGCGGACGCCGCCCGCTACCGGCTGCGGCTGCTCAACGGCTCCAACGCCCGCCACTACGACCTCGAGGCCGTCACCGACGACGGCAGCCGCCTCGACCTGGTGCAGATCGGCTCCGACCAGGGCCTGCTGGCCGCCCCCGTCACCCACACCCGGGTGCCGATGGCACCGGCGGAACGATACGACGTCGTCGTCGACTTCCGCGGCCTGAAGCCCGGCAGCAGGGTGCGGCTGCGCAACCGGCTGGGCAGCGGGCGCACCCGCGAGGTGATGGCCTTCCGCATCGCACGGAAGGCCAGGGGCGGCGAGCGGAACGGCGGCCGGGTACCCGACCGGCTCGCGGACGACCTGCCGGGCTGGCACCGCTCGCAAGCGACCGCGGTCCGCGAATTCGCCTTCCGCGCCGGGCACATGCAGCACGGCCGCGGCTGGCTGATCGGCGGCCGAGCCTTCGATCCGGTGCGTACGGACGTGTCCACCCGGCTCGGCAGTGTCGAGGTGTGGCGGCTGGTCGCCGACGTCCACCACCCCATCCACCTGCACCTGGTGGGCTTCCGGGTGCTCTCACGTGGCGGCGGCCCACCGCTGCCCCAGGACGCCGGGCTGAAGGACACGATCTCGCTGCGGCCCGGCGAGTCAGCGGAGATCATCACCCGCTTCGACGGCTACCGGGGGCGCTATCTCTTCCACTGCCACAACGCCGAACACGAGGACATGGGAATGATGGCGAACCTCGAAATCGCCTGACCTCCCTTCCGCTTCCCCCCGTCCGAACCGACGACGAACGGATCACCACGCATGCCCACCAACAATGGAATCGCCATCGTCGGCGCCGGCCTCGCCGCCGCCAAGACCGTCGAGGCGCTGCGCCTGACCCACGGCTACGAGGGCCCGCTGACATTGATCGGCGACGAGCCCCACCTGCCGTACGAGCGCCCGGGACTGTCCAAGGGCTATCTCCTCGGCACCGTCGATGCGGCCGGTCTCGATGTCCACCCGGCCGACTTCTACGCCGCGAACGACATCAGCCTGCTCAGGCGCGAACGCGCCACCGACCTCGACCTCGCGGCCCGTCGCGTTCGCACCGACGCCGGCACCGAGGTCGCCTTCGACCAGGTCGTCCTCGCCACCGGGGCGCGGGCGCGCCGGCTGGACGTGGCAGGCCGCGGCCTGGCCGGCATCCACTATCTGCGCAACCGCGACGACAGCGACCGGCTGCGCGAAGCGGCTTCTTCGCGCAGCGCCACCGCGACCACGGCGTGAACCTGCGCACCGGGGACGGCGTGGAGAAGTTCCTCGGCACCGGCAGGGTGGAGGCCGTCCGCACCACCACAGGCAAGATCATCCCCGCCGACCTCGTCATCGTCGGCATCGGCGCGATCCCCAACACCGAACTCGCCGAGCGGGCAGGCCTGAAGACGGACGCGGGCATCCTGGTCGGCCCAGACCTGCGCACCTCGCACCCCGCCGCGCTGGCCACCGGCGACGTCGCTCGCCAGCGGCACCCACGCCACCTCAACCCGATCCGGGTCGACCACTGGGACAACGCCATCGTCCACGGCACCGCCGCCGCGGCCACCCTCACCGGCGTACCGAAGATCGTCGACATGGTGCCGTACTTCTTCTCCACCCAGTACGACTCGACCCTCGAATACGTCGGCCACCCCCTCCACTGGGACCGCGTCATCACCCGCGGGGACCCGGACGCCCCGGGCTTTACGGCCTTCTGGCTGGACGGCGAGACCCCGGTCGCCGCGATGACGCTGGACAACTGGGGCGCGGCAGAACACCTGCGGGCCCTGGTCGCCGCCGCCCGGCCGACGGACACCGGCCGGCTGGGAGATCCAGGCGTCCCGCTGCCGGCCCTGCCCCGCGCTGCGGCTTGACCAGACGCCCTGACGGTGGCAGGTCCCCGTGCCGGCCCCCGTTCTCGGAGCGGCCGTCGCCCGCCCGTCCCGCCCGCGAGCCGACCGACTGCGGGAGCGGCCCTGGGGGCGACTTCTTCGCCGGCTTCAAGGCGTGCCTCACGATCAACCGCCAACACGATGAGTTTGTGGCTCGCGGCCGGTCCAAACTCATGACACCTCAGGAAGGGAACCGTCATGTCAGAGCTTCTCGTCGACTTCATCACCTCCCTCGACGGCTATGCATCGGGAGAGGGGTGGCCCGGGTTCTGGGGCCTCGAGGGCCCGGAGTACCTCGCTTGGCTGGGTAAGCAGCCCGAGGTCACCTACCTGATGGGAGCGAACACCTACCGCCTGATGTCGGGCTTCGCCGCAGGCGAGGTCCCGAGTGGCCAGGACGAGTTCAGGCCCGAGGAAGAGGAGTCCGTCGACGAGCTCACGCAAGCGTCCAAGGTGGTGTTCTCCTCCTCACTCAAGGATCCACTGGAGTGGGCCAACTCCACGCTCGTGCGTGACGATGCCGTCGAGGCGGTCCGCGCCATGAAGTCGAGTGGCACGGGGCTCCTCAGCACGATCGGCAGCCTCAGCCTGTGCCGTTCCCTGCTACGAGCCGGACTCGTCGACCGCTTCCGGGTCGTGATGTTCCCGGTGATCACCGGGGCCACGGGTGAAGAACGCATCTACGACGGCTATCCGGACGTCGCCCTCGACATGCTCGACCACCGCACCTTCGACGGCCGCATCCAGCTGGTCGAGTACAAGCCCCGCGTCCTCGAACACCCCCCGCTCCACGTCCCTGCGTGACCTCGCCCCGCCCGCCGGCCCGGACGACCGCGGGTTCACACAACGGGTCGCGGTGATTTCTCTGAGCCTGGGCACCAGGTCAGGCTCATACGGGCGGTCACGCGTCCCGGCGCAGCACCTGCTCGAGGAGCGAGATCAGCGTCTCCTTGCCGGACTCCCGGTCCCGGGCGTCGCACAGCATCACCGGGGTCTCCGGGCCGAGGTCGAGCGCGCGGGAGACCGCTTCCGAGGAGTGGGAACGTACGCCGTCGAAGCAGTTCACCGCGACGATGAACGGGATGCCGCGGCTCTCGAAGTAGTCGACCGCCGGGAAGCAGTCGGCGAGCCGACGGGTGTCCGCGAGGACGACCGCGCCCAGGCACCCCGTCGCCAACTCGTCCCACAGGAACCAGAACCGGTCCTGGCCGGGCGTGCCGAACAGATACAGCGCGAGGTCCTCGCGCAGCGTGATGCGGCCGAAGTCCATGGCCACGGTCGTCGTCGACTTGGTGGTGACGCCGTCGAGGTGGTCCACGCCGCGCGAGGCGACCGTGAGCTCCTCCTCGGTGCGCAGCGGGCGGATCTCGCTGACCGACTCCACCATCGTGGTCTTGCCGACGCCGAAGCCACCCGCGATCAGCACCTTCAGGGCCGTGAAGTCGGTGCGGGCGGGTGTGGTCATCGGGTCAGAGTGCGCGAAGGCCATTGATCACTTCTCGGAGGAGGTGGGCGTCGGGGCGGGCGTAGCCGGCGGGTTCACCCGTGGCGGAGTCGGTCGCCGGGGCCTGTGGCGGCGCGACGGTGACGAGGGATTTCGCCGTCAGGTCGCCGAGCAGGACGCGTACGACGCCCAGCGGGAGGCCGGAGTCGGAGGCCAGGTCGACGAGGGGGCGCGGGCCGCGCAGGCACAGGGCGAGCAGCTCGCGCTGTTCGGGCGGCAGCGGACCGTTCGGCCTGGTGTGGGTGGGGCGGACGATGGCCATGAGGTCCATGCGTTCCGCCCCGTTGCCGGTGCGGGCGCGGCCCGAGGTCATGGCGTAGAGCCGGACCAGGGGCCCCGCGTCCTCGTCGTAGCGGTCGGACCAGGCGTCGTCCGTGCGGTCGGGGCGGCGGCCGGGTGGTGGGGGCGGCGTCGTCACGGGGCATCGCCGTCCGAGCGGGTCGGTACGCCGAGGTGTTCGCGCACCCGGTCCACGAGCAGCGCCATCTCGTACGCGACGAGGCCGATGTCGGCGTGTCCGTCGGTGAACACGGCGAGGCAGGAGCCCTCGCCCGCGGCGACCACGAACAGGAAGCCGCCCTCGAGTTCGACCATCGTCTGGACGACGCCGCCCGCGTCGAAGTGGCGGCCCGCGCCCTTGGCGAGGGAGTGGAAGCCGGAGGCGATCGCGCAGAAGCGTTCGGACTCGTCGCGGCCGAGACCGGTGGAGGCGCCGACGCACAGGCCGTCGCCGGAGAGCATGACCACGTAGCGGACCTCGGAGACGCGGGCGGCCAGCTCGTCGAGGAGCCAGTCGATGGCCATGGCGCCGCCGGTGTCCCCCAGGCCTGTGACGTTGTACGTCGGGGGCGTCGTGTTCATCGGGGACCTCCGTCGTTCGGGGCGGCCGGGCCGCCTTCCTCGCGTGCGGCGCGGGCGCGTCTGCGACCCGAGCTCAGCGACGTCATGGTGGCGCGGGCGGCCTCCGGCGAACGGGCGGTCCCGTCCCCCTGCGCGGGCGCGCTGTCCCGCAGCTCGGGGCTGATGCTGGCCTGTCGGACGCGCCGCGGAAGCCCGTCCGGGCCGGTGTCCTGGGTGTGCGCGTGCGGCACCGGGGTCTCGGCCGGGCCGGGGTCGGCGTCCTGGCTGTGGGTGCGCTGCACCGGGGGCTCCGCCGGGCCGGGGTCGACGTCCTGACTGTAGGTGCGCTGCACCGGGGTCTCCGCCGTACCGGGGTCGACGCCTCCCGTGAGGGGCGCGCCGCGCCGGGGTGCCGCCTTGCCCACCCTGCCGCCCAAGGCGGCAGATTGCCCAAGGCGGGGGGCCTGCGGCTGCGCTTCAGGCCCAGCGGGGTTCCGCATTTCAAGCCCCTCCGTTTGCCGACGGCGGGTGGGCACATCCAGCCCGCTCTGAGGACGAGAGCCCGCGGGGTCCGGGGCGGAGCCCCGGGGCGTGGGGCGGTCGGCCGGTGGGGTCGCGGTGCGTTGTGGGAGGGGGGCCGCTGGCGGCGTCGGGACCGGGCGCAGCCCCGGATGCGACGCCTCCAGAAGGTTCTGCGGGATGAAGACGACCGCGGTGATGCCCCCGTAGATGGAGCGCCGCAGTGTGACGTCCAGACGCTGCCGCTCCGAGAGCCGGTTGACCACGAAGAGCCCGAGCTTGCGGGAGTCGAGCAGGTCGATGTCGCTGGCGTTGATACGCGCGTTGGCGTCGGCGAGGGCCTCGTCACTCATGCCGAGCCCACGATCCTCGATCTCCAGGCAGGCGCCCGCGCCGACCGGCTCACCGCGCACCACCACGGGAGTGTGCGGCGGCGAGAACGCCGAGGCGTTCTCGGCGAGTTCGGCGACGAGATGGACCACGTCGGCGACGGCCGAGCCCGCGAGGAGAAGGTCGGGGATGTCCTGGAGCTGGACCCGGTCGAAGTCGGGCGTCTCCGCGAGCCCCGCCCGGATCGCGTCGATCAGCGGCACCGGGTTGCGCCAGGCACGCCCAGGAGCCGAGCCGGAGAGGATGAGCAGGGACTCGGCGTGCCGCCGCATGCGCGTCGTCAAGTGGTCGATGCGGAACAGGTCTTCGAGGTCCGTGGGGTCCTCCGTGCGACGCTCCATCGCGTCGAGGAGGTCGAGCTGACGGTGCAGCAGCACCTGGCTGCGCCGGGCCAGCGACACGTACACACCGGAGACACCCGTGAGGACCGCGGCCCGGTCCGCGACCGCGCGCAGCGCCGCGCGCTGCACGGTGGTGAGGGCCGCGCCGACCTGCCCGACCTCGTCGCTGTGCGGCGTCTCGTCGAGCGGCGCCTCCTTGTCGAGGTCGACGTCCTCGCCGTTGTGGATGCGCCGCATGGAGGCGGGCAGCCGGGTCGCCGCCATGTCGAGCGCCGCGTTGCGCAGCCCCGTGAGGTCGGCGACGAGGCCGCGCCCGATGCGTACGGAGAGCAGCAGCGACACGATCACACCGAGCAGACCGAGGATCACGGCGATGCCCGAACTGCCCAGGGAGGAAAGGGAGTACGGCTCCGCGCCCGCGGCCTCATCGATCGCGCGCGACCCGGCCTTGTCCAGGGCGGTCAGGGTGGACCGCGCATCCGACTGCCAGCGCCCGGCGGGCACCGCGTCGACGGCGTTCCGCGCGCCCGCGGCGAGGACCATGTCCTGCACATGGCTCAGGTCCTTGGCGCCCGCGGTGCCGAGCGCGGCACGGAACGCGGTGGCGTCACGGCCCGACAGATCGGGCAGAGCGGCCTCGGTGAGGCTGCGCTGCACCGCCACGTCGCCCACGAATTCGCGGTACTGGCCGGGCGTCATCTCCCCGTCGGCCGCGTGCGCGGCACCGAGCAGCGCGTCCTGGCGGCTCAACGCATCGCGCGCGCGGGCGAGTTGGAGCAGCGTACGGGCGGTGTCGCTGTCGGCCGCGGCGAGTCCGGCCCGTACGGACATGGCCCGCTGGACCGCGGTGTCGTATCCGCCGATACCCTCCGTACCGCCCGGCGCCTGCGCCTTCTGGCGCGGCCCGGACAGCGAGTCGGCGCTGAACTTCAGCTTCTGGATGCGGTCGGGCAGCGACGCGTCGAGGTCGGCGAGGTCGGTGCTGATGGAGCGCAGGCCCGCATTGAGGGCATCAACAGCCTTGTCCGTACGGGCCGTTGACTCGGTGAAGTCCTGCCGCGTGGCGGCGTCGTGCGCCACGCGGTACTTCATCGCGGCCGCGCGCTCGTCCTGCACAGCGCCGGTGAACCGTGAAATCGGCGTGACGAGCGCCGAGTTCACCTCTTTCAGCTGTTCCTTGTCGGATATCTGGGACGCCGTGGTCACCGCGGCATGACCCCACAGCGCCATCACGGAGACGACGGGGACCGTGAGCAGGGTGACGACCTTGGCTCTGATCGATTTGGAGCGCAGCCGTTCGGGCAGCGGAAAGCGCGCGGACATGGGGGGACAGCTCCTCGGCCGGACCTGAGTGGTGTGGTGGGGGGGGTGGGGAACGCGCGCCTACGTGGCGGGCAGTTCGACCTCGTGCAGCGGACGGGCCGCGGCCTCGCTCCGCGCGCGCTCGTCGGCCGTCGGCGACAGCGCGACGAAGGCACAGGTGAGGAAGAGGAACGAGCCGAGCACGACGGCCAGCGGCAGGATGAACGCGGTCGCGGTGGCGCCGGACAGCGGCGCGGTTCCCGCGTGCACGCCGACCTTCACGGCGGCCATTCCGGTGTAGTGCATGCTGCTCACCGCGAGGCCCATCACGAGCGCGGCGACGGCGGCGACCACGGGTCCGCGCACGGACAGCGCGGCCCACAGCGCGGCGGACGCGGCGACGACGGCGATCACCACGGAGACGGCCACGAGCACGGGGTCGTAGGAGAGGGACCCGTTGAGCCGCACCGCCGACATGCCGATGTAGTGCATCGCGGCGACGCCAAGACCGGTGCCGAGACCGCCGAGCACGACGGAGAGGGCGCGCGACCTGCCGTACCCGGCGACGAACATGCCCGCGCCGACCACCAGGATCGCCACGAGAAGGCTCAGCAGGGTGAGGGGGATGTCGTAGCGGATCGCGGTGCCGTCGACGGCGTAGCCGAGCATCGCGATGAAGTGCATCGTCCAGATTCCGGCGCCGATCGCGACGGACGCGGTGAGCAGCCAGTTCCGCTTGGACCGCTGTCCGGCGTCCTGGGCGCGCGCGGTGCAGCGCAGGCCGAGCGCGGATCCCACGACCGCCATCACGTACGACAGGACCGGAGTGATCCAGCCTCCTGCCATGTGGTGCATGTGCCCCATATTCGCTACGGGTCCCTCTCACTCTTCACATCGGCCCCCCGGTCGACCGGGACGCTAACACGCATGTCACGGCTTGATCGGAGCGGTAATTGGCCTGAATGAGAGGGGTTACCGACTGGTAGAGCCCGAGTTCATGGGATCTTCACAAAGTGGCGCGTCCTGTGACCGCGGATGATGTTGCGACTCTTGTCACGCCGCGCCTCGGGACGGTCCGGACATTGCCGCCGTTCCTCGCGGGACGCCTATGAGGAGAGGTTTCAGGAGGTGCCGCCGCGCCGGGGAGGTGCCGCCTCTCCGGGAGGGGCACGTCACGAAGCCTCGTCACGAAGCCCCGTCACGAAGTCCCGCCACGAAGCCTCGTCACGGAGCCCCGCCACGAAGTCCCGTCACGAAGTCCCGTCACGAAGCGCCTTCGCCAGCGCGCCCTCGCCCACCACGGCGACGCGCCCGCCGCGCACCGCCTCGACCAGACCGACCGCGCCGCGGGCGACCTCGCCGCACACCTCGGCCTCCAGGGTCAGCCGCACGTCCGGCTCCCCGTCCGGGTACGCCCCCTCCCCGTACACGGGCTCCCCGCCCAGCCGGACATGGAACACCCCCTCGTCGACCCGGACCTCCACCGCGCCCGACTCCCCCAACGCCTCCAACTGCCGGGACAACGGCAGCGCCAGCCAGTGCGCCCGCACCGCGTCGGTGGGCCGCCGCTCGGCGAGGCCCGGCGCGCCCCACTCCCCCAGCGCCTGCAACACGGGCAGCAACTCCCGGCCTCGCGGGGTGAGTTCGTACACGTACACGGAAGCGGGCGGGGGCAGTCGCCGGCGCACGGCGATGCCGTCCCGCTCCATGCCCTTCAGACGCGTGGCCAGCATGTCCGTACTCACACCCGGCAGATCGGCGTGCAGGTCCGTGTAGCGGCGCGCCCCGGCGAGGAGTTCGCGCACGATCAGGAGGGTCCAGCGGTCCCCGACGGCGTCGAGGGCGCGGGCTGCGGCGCAGTACTGGTCGTAACTTCGGCGTGGCATGACGCGCAGTCTATGCAACTTGTTGGACTTTCCAAGCACCCACTTGGTAAAACCAAGCAGCAACGGTTCAGCACAGTGGCACCTGGTCCGCCTGGAGGGCAAGCGCATGGAGTTCCGGCAGTCGAGCAAGCTGAGCGAGGTCTGTTACGAGATCCGCGGCCCGGTGATCGAGCACGCCAACGCGCTGGAAGAGGCGGGCCACAGCGTGCTGCGCCTGAACACCGGCAACCCGGCGCTGTTCGGCTTCGAGGCGCCGGAGGAGATCGTCCAGGACATGATCCGGATGCTCCCGCAGGCGCACGGCTACACGGACTCGCGCGGGATCCTCTCCGCGCGCCGCGCCGTCGCCCAGCGCTACCAGGCGCTCGGCCTGGACGTCGGCGTGGACGACGTCTTCCTCGGCAACGGCGTGTCCGAACTGGTCTCGATGGCGATCCAGGCGCTCCTGGAGGACGGCGACGAAGTCCTCATCCCCGCCCCGGACTTCCCGCTCTGGACCGCCGTCACCACGCTCTCCGGCGGCAAGGCCGTCCACTATCTCTGCGACGAGCAGTCCGACTGGTACCCGGACCTCGCCGACATGGAGTCGAAGATCACCGACCGCACGAAGGCGGTCGTCATCATCAACCCGAACAACCCGACGGGCGCGGTGTATCCGAAGGAAATCATCGAGGGCATCCTCGACCTGGCCCGCCGCCACGGCCTCATGGTCTTCGCCGACGAGATCTACGACCAGATCCTCTACGACGACGCGGTGCACCACACCGCCGCGACCCTCGCCCCGGACCTCGTCGTCCTCACCTTCTCCGGCCTCTCGAAGACGTACCGCGTGGCCGGGTTCCGCTCCGGCTGGATGGTGGTCACGGGCCCGCAGCAGCACGCGCGCAACTACCTGGAGGGCCTGAACATGCTGGCCTCCATGCGCCTGTGCCCGAACGCGCCCGCCCAGTACGCCATCCAGGCCGCGCTCGGCGGCCGCCAGTCGATCCACGAACTCACCGCGCCCGGCGGGCGGTTGCTGGAGCAGCGCGACAAGGCTTGGGAGAAGCTGAACGAGATCCCCGGCGTCAGCTGCGTGAAGCCCAAGGGCGCGCTGTACGCCTTCCCGCGCATCGACCCCAAGGTGCACAAGATCGTGGACGACGAGAAGTTCGTCCTCGACCTGCTGCTCCGCGAGAAGATCCAGGTCGTCCAGGGCACCGGCTTCAACTGGCCGAGCCCGGACCACTTCCGCATCCTCACACTCCCGTACGCCGATGATCTCGATGCCGCGATCAGCCGGATCGGTCGCTTCCTGAGCGGATACCGTCAGTGACGTGATCTCTACGACCTCGTGCAGCACCTGTGGGCACGCCAGCCACACCCAGTTCGCCTCCCCCGACCTGGTCGGGCCCATCGTGTCCGGACGCTTCGACCGGGCGCGGGATCCCGCGTGGCGGCAGTCGGGCGCGGCGACGGTCGAGGACTACGCGCGCTGGTGCGGGCACCTGTGCGGGGCGACGTGCCTGCGCATGGCGCTCGGCCCCGGCGCCCCTTCCCTCTTCGAGCTGCGCGACGGGGCGCTGAAGTTCGGTGCGTACCGGGTGGACGCCGAGGGCGAGATCCGCGGCATGATCTACGCGCCCGCGGTGGAGTACGTACGGGAGGTGCACGGCGTCGACGCGGCGGTGCACCGCACCCTGCGCGCGGACGAGATCGGCGAACTGCTCGACGCGGGACGCCTGGTCATCGCCTCCGTGCACTACGCGATCCGCCGCCCGCACGAGCCGGCTCCCGGCCGCGGCGGCCATCTGGTCCTCGTCACGGCCCGCACACCGGACGGCTCCGGCTACCACTTCCACAACCCCTCGGGCACGGACGCGGCGACGCGCACGGCCGACCTCCCGGTGGAACGCTTCGAGGAGTTCTTCGCCGGGCGCGGCATGTCGCTGGCCGCGATTGTGGGGGCGGGGCGGTGACGGCGGCCCTCCACCTATCAAACCTCTAACACCTACGGGAGGAGCGGAGTGGCTTGCGGGCGCCGGGGCCAATCAAGCCCCGCTCTGGGACGAGACTCGCGGGGTCCGGGGCGGAGCCCCGATCCTTTCAGCCCCGCCGGCGTTTGAGGCGCGGGGTCCGGGGCGGAGCCCCGCGGCCGGGGAACGGGTCAGCCGCCGCCCAGTAGGGACTCCAGCGCCGACACCGGGTCACGGCCCGGCTCCCCGCGGGGCCACCACTCGCCCCGCCCGGGATCGGACTCGTACCCGTACCACCAGCCGTCGCGGCCCAGCCGGAGCTGGACGGACGCCGTCGACAGATGGTTGCGGTGGGGGCGGAAGTCCGGGTGGCCCACGGCAAGGAGGGCGGGGCGGGCGCGGTCGAAGGGGCCCGCCGGCGGGTCCCACTCCTCCTCCAGGACCGAGAGGCCCTCAAGACCGCCCTGGCGCCAGGCGGCGACCGCACGCGCCAGGTCGGTGGGCGTACGCCCGGTGCCGCGGGACAGCGACGCGTACAGCGCGCGGGTCGCCGCCGTGAGGCCCGAACCGGGGTGGGCCGCGGCGAGCCGGACCGCGTCCTGCCACGGGGAGAGCGGGGCGATCGGATCGGCACCGGTGGTGAGCAGCGCGTGGGCGCGGACACCCGCCTCCGTGGCGAGCAGGTCGAGCGCGAGCGGGTCGGGGGCGTCCGGCGCCTGCGGGTAGGAGGGCGGGCGCTCGGGATACCGCGGGGCCGGGAACTCCGGTGGAAGTGGCGGCAGTTGACCGCCCCGCACGCCCGCGTACGCGTCCTTCGCCGGGAGCGAGTCGAGCTCGGGGGCCCGCGCCTTGGACCGCTCCTCCGCCTCGTGCACCGAGCTGCGCCGGGTCAGCTCCCGCAGCAGCTCCTGCTCGCCGCGACCGCGCAACAGGAACAGGACAAACGGGTCCTCGTCGAGGATCCGGGCCGTCTGGTAGCAGAGCGCCGCCGCGTGCTTGCAGGGGTGGCCGCGGTCCGGGCAGGTGCACTCGGGGGTGATGTCGTCGACCGTGGGCAGCAGATCGGCGGCCGCCGCCAGCGCGTGCGGCACGTCCTTGTCCAGGAGCGACGCCAGGTGCTCGGGGCGGGCCGCGGCCGTGCCCAGGAAGCGGTCCCACGCCTCCTCCGGCAGGGTGCGCAGGCGCAGTTCGGCCCGGTAGGGGCGGGGGCGCGAGCCGTGCACGTAGGCGACGACGCGGCCCGGGGTGACCGTGATCGCGTCGACGTGGCCACGGTCCGCGTAGGCGCGACCGCGGGCGAGGCGGCCCTGGTCGAGGGCCGAGTCCTCCAGGGCGTCCACCCAGGCGTTGCCCCACCACGTCAGGGCGAAGCTGCCGCCCGGCTCTGCGCGCGGCGGCAGCGGCGGGAACGTGCGGCGCGCGTCGAGGTGCCGGGCCCGCGCCTGCTCGTCGGCGCCCGCGCGCCCCGGCACGTGCGGCCGGTGCGTCCTGGTGGGCCTGCGCGTCGGGCTCATCGCGTCGCCTCCCTGCGCAGCGTCACGAGGTCCGTGAGCTCCCGGTCGGTCAGCTCGGTGAGCGCCGCCTCGCCGGTGCCGAGCACCGCGTCCGCCAACGCCCGCTTGGTGGCGAGCAGTTCGGCGATCCGGTCCTCCACCGTGCCCTCGGTGATGAGCCGGTGGACCTGCACCGGCTGGGTCTGCCCGATGCGGTACGCACGGTCCGTGGCCTGCTCCTCCACGGCCGGGTTCCACCAGCGGTCGAAGTGGATCACGTGCCCCGCGCGCGTGAGGTTGAGTCCGGTGCCGGCCGCCTTCAGGGAGAGCAGGAAGACGGGCACCTCGCCGGACTGGAAACGGTCGACCATGCGCTCCCGCTCGACGATCGTGCTACCGCCGTGCAGAAGCTGGCTGGGAATGCCGCGGGTGGTCAGGTGCGTGGCGAGCAGCTTGGCCATGGCCACGTACTGGGTGAAGACGAGCACCGAGCGGTCCTCGGCCACGATCGTGTCCAACAGCTCGTCCAGGAGGGCGAGTTTTCCGGAGCGGCCCGCCAGGCGCGGCCGGGAACCGTCGCCCTGGCCCTCCTTGAGGTACTGCGCCGGGTGGTTGCAGATCTGCTTCAGCGACGTCAGCAGCTTCATGATCAGGCCGCGCCGGCCGATGCCCTCGGCCTCCTCGATCTGCGCCATCGACTCGCGCACCACGGCCTCGTAGAGCGACACCTGCTCGCGGGTGAGCGGCGCGGGGTGGTCGGACTCGGTCTTCGGGGGCAGTTCCGGGACGATGCCGGGGTCGGACTTCCTGCGGCGCAGGATGAACGGGCGCACCAGCCGGGCGAGGCGCTCGATCGCCTCCGGGTTCGTCCCGCCCTGGCCCTGCAGCGGGACCTCGCCCTCGACCACGCGCGCGTGCCGGGCGCGGAACGCCTTGAGCGGACCGAGCAGCCCGGGTGTCGTCCAGTCGAGCAGGGCCCACAGCTCGGACAGGTCGTTCTCCACCGGAGTGCCGGTGAGCGCCACGCGCGCGGGCGTCCCGATCGTGCGCAACGCCTTCGCCGTCGCCGAGTTGGGGTTCTTCACGTGCTGCGCCTCGTCGGCCACGACCATGCCCCAGGTGTGTCCCGCGAGTTCGCCAGCGCGGGTGCGCAGGGTGCCGTACGTGGTGAGGACGAAGCCGCCCTCGACGCCGGTCAGCTGGCGGTCCACGCCGTGGAAACGGCGCACCGGGACGCCGGGGGCGAACCGCTCGATCTCCCGCTGCCAGTTGCCGAGCAGCGACGCCGGGCAGACGACGAGCGTGGGCGCGGGCCGGGCACGGCGCAGGTGCAGCGCGATGAGCGTGACGGTCTTGCCGAGGCCCATGTCGTCGGCGAGGCAGCCGCCGAGGCCGAGCGAGGTCATGAGGTCGAGCCAGGCCAGGCCGCGCAGTTGGTAGTCGCGCAGCGTCGCATGCAGGCCCTCGGGCGGCTCGACCGTGTCGATGCCCCGGGTGAGCCGGTCGCGCAGCTCGGCGAGGCGGCCCGCGGGCACGGCCGCGACCCGCTCCCCGTCGATCTCGGCCTCGCCGGTCAGCGCGACCGCCAACGCGTCGACGGGCTCGAGTAGGCCCAACTCCCGCTTGCGGGCCTTGCGTACGAGATCGGGGTCGACGACCACCCACTGGTCGCGCAGCCGCACCACCGCGCGGTGCGACTCGGCGAGCAGGTCCATCTCGCGCTCGGTCAACGGGTCCCCGTCGAGCGCCACCTGCCAGTTGAACTTCAGCAGTTCGTCGCTGTCGAAGAACGGCGTCCCGTCGGTCGCCGAGCCGGGCGCGGCCTGCGCGCGCACCACGGCGGTCGCGGTGAGGGAGCGGGCGATGTCGCGCGGCCAGTGCAGGGTGACGCCAGCCTTGGCGAGGCGCGCCGCGCCGGGCCCGAGCAGATCCGTCAGCTCACCGTCGGACAGGGCGAGCACGTCCGGCACGTCCTGCTCCAGGAGGCGGCCGAGCGGCGGCCAGGCGAGCGCGGCCCGGCGCACCGCGAGGACCGCGTCGATCCGGGCGCGCGGCCCGAAGTGCTCACCGGCCTCCCCGGCCCACAGTCCGGCGGCGTCGACCACGCGCGTGGGGTCGGCGAGGCTGTGCACCTGGACGATGGCGGCGCCCGCGCGGCGTGCGCCCACGCCTTCCTCGGACCCCGACTCCGGCTCTTCCTCCCCGTCGAATTCGTCCCCGTCGAACAATGCGGCCTGCGACAGGTCGAGCCGCAGCGACACCTTCACGCCCGCGTCGAGACCGGCCGCCGCCTCGACTGCCCAGGGACGGGCCCGCGGAATGTGCTGGGCGGCCGCGGCAGCGAACGGCGCGCCCGCCGCGTGCGCCGCGGCCGGGGTACGCGGCAGCGCGTCCGCCACCGCGTCGAGCAGCGCCCGCACCAGTGCCTCCGGCTGCGGGACCCGCAGCGGTTTGCTCCCCGGCACCGGCGTCGCGTACCCCTCGGGCGGCAGGGCGGCGGCGATGCCCCGCACCTGCGCCACGTCGTCCTCGTCGAGCGGGCCCGCGCGCCACGCGTCGTGGTCGGAGGCGGTGAGGCCCGGCAGCAGGCGGCCCCGCGCCACCAGGTGCAGGGCGTGCGCCGCGGCCGCACCCCAGGCGGCCGCCGCCGGGTGGGCGCCCCGGGTGCGGCGGGCCCGCAGCAGCAGCGGCAGCGCGTCGAGGACCGGCAGCACGAGGGCGGGAACCTTGTGGCTGCGCACAGTGGAGCCGTGCGACCGCACGAGGGTCAGCTCGCCGTCGGCCCCCGCAAGGCCCGACCAGCCCGCCCAGTCCGATCCGCCCTGCCCGTTCGGAGTGTCCGGCGCGTCCGGGGACCAGAAGGCGATCCGCCCCGCGCGGGGCAGCGGATCGGGCAGGAAGACGGCGGCGGCGCTCAGCGGGACACCCGACAGCTCCGGCACGCTCACGCCACCTCCCTTCCATCTCTCCGCTCAGGCCTCGATGACCCCTAAGACCTTACGGGGCGGGTCTGACAATCCTTGATCCCATGCCCAGTGCGCAGCGTCCGGTCCCTGTTGCCCGCTCCCCGGTGCCCGGCGGCCCATGCGGACTGCCCGGACCGGCCCGGTCCGACCCTCCCGCCGGGCCCGTACGCCCCCGCCCGGAGACAATGGACATGCCTCTGCCCACCTCCAAGCGAACAGGCGCGAACCTTGGGTGATCTGCTTCTCGTCCGGCACGGCGAGACCGAATGGGCCCTGACCGGGCAGCACACCGGCCTCACGGACATCCCGCTGACCGAAAACGGCCGGGAGGAGGCGCGCCGCGTCGCGCCCCTCGTCGGCAGTTACCACGTGGGGGCGGTCTTCGTGAGCCCCCTCCAGCGCACCCGCGAGACCGCCGAGCTCGCCGGCCTCACGCGCTACACCGTCGATTCGGACCTGCACGAGTGGGACTACGGCGCGTACGAGGGCGTCACCACACGGGAGATCCAGCGCACCCGGCCCGACTGGTACCTCTTCGACGACGGGGTGCCGCCGGGGCCGCCCGAGCATCCCGGTGAGACGCCGGAGGAGGTGGGCGAGCGGGCCGACCGGATGCTCTCCAAGGTCGACGCGGCGCTCTCCAACTACGAAGGCAGCGTCGTCCTCGTGTCGCACAGCCACTTCCTGCGCGTCCTGACCGCGCGGCGCCTCGGCCTGCCGCCGTCGGGCGGCTCGCACTTCCTGCTGTCGACGGGCACGGTCAGCCGCCTCACCTTCGAGCACGGCAGACCGGTGATCTCCGGCTGGAACCTGCGGCCCTGAGCCCAGCCGCCCGCTCGCCCCGGCCCGTTGTCATACCCGTCGTGCACCATCGACTGGAGATGGAGAACCACCGGCCGGGGAGCCCGGCCGGTGGACAGGTCGAGGGAGCACCGGACGGGAGGCACGCCGTGACCAGACCGCCGACTGCCGCGCAGCGCCGCATCATCGAGGCCGCCGATCCGGAGACCGGCCGGGTCTCCGGCAGCCCGGCCCAGCTGGCCCGGCTCGTCGTGCTGAAGCTGGCGTTCCGGCACCCGCGTCCCCCGCACGACCACTTCCTGACACCCGCGGGGCACCGGGTGCGCGAGGCCGGGGACGAGCCACCGGCCGCCGAGCCACCCGGTGAACCGTCCGCGCCAGGTGGCCCGTTCGCCGCTCGGCTCGGCGGCGAGCAGGAGGCCGACACGGGCCCCGCGCGGGCGCGCGAAGTACGGACGGCGTGGCAGGGCCTGTTGGAGATACGCCGGATGACCAACCCGGACGGCGCGACGGACCGGCCGTGCGCCTGGGAGCGGGGCCGCCTCGCATCCTCCGCAGCGCTCGCCCTGGAAGCGGCGGGCTGCGCTCCGGCCGGCGGGACCTCGCCCGGTTACCGCGTGCGCGACACCCCGCAGCCGGAGGCCGTCGCCGTACAGGATCCGGAGCCGGACGGGCTTGCGGCGTGCGCGGAGGCGCTGCGGGAAGCGGGCTGGCAGGTGAGCGAGCACGCGCAGCCGCGCGGCGGGGCCCGCTACCTCCTGGCGTCGCCCAGACGTGCGTAACGCACCTCACGGCGGCCGGAATCCCCTCCCCCGCCCGACTGTTGGCATGATCGGCGCAACGCCCCCCATCGAGAGGAACGTCGTGGCAGAGCAGTTTTCCGTGCCGGTCGAGGTGCGCGGGTACGAGATCGACGTCAACGGACACCTCAACCAGGCCGTCTATCTGCAGTACGCGGAGCACGCGCGCTGGTCGTTCCTGCAGCACGCAGGACTCGACGACAAGGCGCTGCTCGGCCGCGGCGTCGGTCCGGTCGTCCTGGAGACGAACATCCGCTATCTGCGGGAGCTGCGCGCGGGCGAGGTCGTCGACGTGAGCTGCGCCTTCGAGTTCGGCGACGGCAAGGTGTTCCACGTCCACCAGAAGATCCGCAAGGCGGACGGCACGGTGGCGGCCGAGGTGTCCGCGGTGAGCGGCGTCATGGACCTCACCGAACGCAAGCTGGTGAAGAACCCGGGGAAGATCTTCAAGGAGCTGGCCTCCGCCCCGGCCGTCCTCGGCCTCTGACCGGCGCTACGAGGCCGACGGCTACCGTCCGACACCGCCGTTCGGCCCGTTCCGCGCCTACGACGACAGCCGCTTCTACGCCAAGTCGCTCGCGCTGCCCGGACGTTGAGGCGGCCTGGCCCGGCAGTGGGGGCGGCGTCACCCCCTTGCCCCGTATCCCGAAGATCGCTACGGTCCCCGTCGACCCGGTTTTCTACGCGCGTCAACCTCGTGCTCAGCACCGGCCGAACGTCCCCTACGCGAGAGGCCCCGCCCATGCAGTTGCGCCACAAGTCCCTGCTCTCCGCCGCCTTGGTGACCCTGGCCCTCGCCGCGCCGGCCCGCGCGGACGCCCCGGCGGACACCGCGCCGCAGACCGGCGGTTGGCAGCAGGTCGGCGACGACGCCACCTCCGGGGTCAGCGGGCTCGCGCTCTCCGGCAAGGCCGCGGCGGATGGCGCCGTGGACGCCCTCGTCGTCCACGACAACAAGAAGCCCGGACAGTCGCGGATCAGCCGCGTCACCTTCCACCCGTCGGCGCCGAAGGACACGAAGGTCACCCCGGCCGCGTGGGACGGCATGGAGCCCAAGGACCTGGAGGCGATCGAGGCGGTGCCGGGCACGGACGGCGAGTTCATGGCGCTGGCCAGCAGGGGCCTGGTGTACCGGCTGCACGTCGACGGGAACACCGCGCGGGTGCTCGACCTGACGCCGCTGCCCGCGATCCCCGAGGGCGCGGACTTCGAAGGCTTCGCACTCGGCACGGCGCACGGGAAGACGGTCGCGGTGTGGGCGGACCGGGGCGCGGGCGCAGACCGCCCGGCGACGGTGTTCGCCTCCCCGTTCTCCTTCAACGAGTACGGGGAGGCGGAGTTCGGGAGCGTACGCAAGGCGGCGTTCCGCGCGGCCTATCCGAAGGGGGATGTGCGGCACGTCTCCGACATATCCATCGCCAAGTCCGGCCGGGTCATGGTGAGTTCGGCCTCGGACGCCGGGGACGACGGGCCGTTCGCCTCGGCGGTGAGCGAGGCGGGACGGGTGTCGCTGAACGCCTCGGGCAGCTCGGCGGCGCTGCGGATCGCCGCGCCGCGGAGCGCGCCGGACAGGTTCGACGGCCGCAAGATCGAGGCGGTGGAGTGCCTGCCGGGCGCGGGCGGCCGGGCGCTGCTCGGTACGGACGACGAGAATCTGGGCGGATACCTGAAGTCGGCACCGGTGTGCGGCGGTTGAGACGCGGGCGGGGGTGGCGCCGTCGGCCGCGCCACCCCCGCCGCGTAGCTCAGTGCGCCCCTGCCGCCGTCGGCTCGGTGCGCTGGCTCGCGATGTCGCCGCCCGACTCCATCGGATGCGTAACGTCGTCGGCGTCGCGCCCCTTGCCGATGTGGTTGAACAGCAGGTTCAGGACGACCGCCGCGACACAACCCGTCGAGATGCCCGAGTCCAGGATGATCTTCGCGTTCTCCGGGAACGCGTGGTAGAACTCCGGCACCGCGATCGGGATCAGGCCCACGGCGAGCGAGACGGCGACGATGAGGACGTTGTTGTCCTTGTCCAGGTTGGCCTTGACCAGGGTCTGGATACCGCTGGCCGCGACCGAGCCGAACAGCACGACGCCGGCGCCGCCGAGCACCGGGCGCGGCACGACGGCGATCAGCGAGGCCGCCATCGGGCACAGGCCCATCAGGACGAGGAAGCCACCGCCGACCGCGACCACGAACCGGCTGCGGATCTTCGTCATCGCGACGAGACCGATGTTCTGGGCGAACGCACTGCACATGAAGCCGTTGAACAGCGGGCTGATGGCGGTGCCGAGGGTGTCGGCGCGCAGACCGGCCGCGATCGTCTTCTCGTCGGCCGGGCGCTCGACGATCTCACCGAGGGCGAGCATGTCGGCGGTCGACTCGGTCATCGAGACGACCATGACGACGATCATCGAGACGATGGCCGCGCCCGCGAACTGCGGGGCGCCGAAGTGGAACGGGGTCGGGAAGCCGACGATGTCCGCCTCGCCGACCGGCGAGAAGTCCGTGACGCCGAACGGGATCGCGATCACCGTGCCGATCACCAGGCCGAGCAGGACCGCGATCTGCTTGACGAAGCCCGCCGTGAAGCGGCGGATGATCAGCACGATCACGAGCGTGATGCCCGCGAGCGCCAGGTTCTTCATCGAGCCGTAGTCCGGCGCCTTGGCGTCGGGCCCCTGTGCCCAGCCGAACGCGACCGGCATCAGCGAGACACCGATGAGCGTGATGACCGTGCCGGTGACGACCGGTGGGAAGAAGCGGACCAGCTTGGAGAAGAAGGGTGCGGCTATGAAGCCGAGCACACCCGCGACGATCACCGCGCCGAAGATGATCGGCAGCGCGTCGTCCTTGTCCTTCGTCGAGCCGACGACGGCGAGCATCGGGGCGACGCCCGCGAAGGTCACGCCGTTCACGAACGGCAGCCGGGCGCCGATCTTCCAGATGCCGAGCGTCTGAAGGAAGGTCGCGAGTCCCGCCGTGAACAGGCAGGCGCCCGTCAAGAACGTCAGTTCCTTCGGGCTGAGGCCGATCGCCGCGCCGACGATGAGCGGGGGCGCGACCACGCCCGCGTACATCGCCGCCACGTGCTGGAGGCCGGTCGTCGCCATCTTCAGCGGTGGCAACTTCTCGTCGACCGGATGTTTGGTATGCCCCGCACGCGCCTCTTCGGGCTCGTCGGGGGTGGTGCCTTGCTTGGTGAACCTGGGCTTCGTCGCCACTGCGGCTCCTCCGGTTGTTTTCCAGCCCCGGCAGGCCGCCGGCGCTTTTCGCTTCTGGGAGGTGGTGCAAGGTGCAAGGTCGTACTGGTGGTGCTGCGGTATTCAGTTGTTGTGCGCCCAGGTACTACTGCCGCCCCGGGAACGTGAAGCTTTGGGCCACGTTCCCGGGGCGGCACTCGAGCAGCCCGCTCGGCAGCTCGAGCCCCCGGTCAGGGGCCGTCCCCCCTGACCGGAGTCTCAACAACTCAGCTCTCGGCGGTGATCCGCGCGAGCCGCTGCGCCTCCGCACGCGTGGAGCGTGCGATGGCGTCCTCGTCGACGTGCAGCAGGCGGCTGTCCTCGACCACCGGCTTGCCGTTCACGAGGGAGAGGGTGACCGGTGCGGCCGCGCCGAAGACGAGCGCGGTCACCGGGTCGGCGATCGATGCGTGGGCGAGGGTGTCCATCTTCCACAGCACCAGGTCGGCCAGCTTGCCGGCTTCGAGCGACCCGATCTGGGTTGCCCTGCCGAGGACTTGGGCGCCTCCGTACGTCCCGAGGCGCAGCGCCTGACGGGCGTTCAGGGCCGCCTCGCGGTGCGCGCCGAGGCGGTTGATGAGGAGGGCGTTGCGCAGTTCCGTGTGCAGTTCGCCCGACTCGTTGGAGGCGGTGCCGTCGACGCCGAGGCCGACCGGCACGCCGGCCGCCAGCATGTCGGGTACGCGGGCAATTCCCGCCGCCAGCCGGGCATTTGACGACGGGCAGTGCGCCACACCCGTCTTCGTACGCCCGAACGCGGCGATGTCGGAGTCGTTCATGTGGACGCTGTGCGCCATCCACACGTCCTCGCCGAGCCAGCCCGTCGACTCGAAGTAGTCGGTCGGGCCCATGCCGAACAGCTCGTGGCAGAACTTCTCCTCCTCGACCGTCTCGCTGCCGTGGGTGTGCAGCCGCACCCCGAGGCGGCGCGCCAACTCGGCGCCCTGCTTGAGGAGTTCGGTGGAGACGGAGAACGGCGAGCAGGGGGCCACGGCCACCTGCGTCATCGCGTCGAAGGAGTCGTCGTGGTGCTTCTTGACGGTCTCCTCGGTCGCGGCGAGCGCGCCGTCGAGGGTCTCGACGGCGAAGTCGGGCGGAAGGCCGCCGTCCTTCTCGCTGCGGTCCATGGAGCCGCGCGCCAGGGTGAAGCGCACGCCTGTCTCGGAGGCGGCCCGGATGATCGATCCGGAGAGGTCGCCCGAGCCCTGCGGGAACACGTAGTGATGGTCCATGGCGGTGGTGACACCGCCGCGGGCCATCATCGCGAGTGAGCCCTGCGCCGCCGCGTATGTCATCTGCTCGTCGATGCGCGCCCACGTCGGATACAGCGCCACCAGCCAGTTGAACAGGTTGTGGTCCGTCGCCAGGCCACGGGTGATCCACTGGTAGAAGTGGTGGTGCGTGTTGACGAGGCCGGGCGTGGCCAGGTGGCCGGTGCCGTCGATGCGTCGGACCACGTTCTCGAGGCCCTCGGGCGCGGGGCCCGCGCCGATGGACTCGATCTTGTTGTCCGCCACGACGATGTGGCCCGAGGCGTGCTCGGTGTCGTGCGCGTCGACCGTCGCGATGGCGACGTTCTCGATGACGATGCGGTTTGCCGTGGCAGGAGCCATGGTGCTGCTTCCTTCAGTCGGTGTGACGTGTGGGCACGGCAGGACCCTAGGAAGATTTGAGTGCCGCGGCAGGTGCGCCACGGGTGCCGAGATGGTGGAAGAAAAGGTTCAGCGAGACGGCGACGAGCGCGCCGGCGCTGATTCCGGAGCCGAGCACGGTCTGCGCCCAGGCCGGGAAGTCCGCGTAGAAGCTCGGTGCGGCGAGCGGGATGATGCCCGCGCCGAGCGAGACCGCCACCAGGATGATGTTGGAGCTGTCGTCGAGGCCCGCTTCGGAGAGCGTACGGATGCCGCTGACGGCGATCGAGCCGAACAGCACGATGCCCGCGCCGCCCAGGACCGGCATGGGGACCAGGGAGACGACCGCGCCGAGCATCGGGAAGATGCCGAGGATCAGGAGGGTGCCGCCCGCGACGGCGACGACGTAGCGGCTGCGCACCTTGGTCAGCGAGACGACGCCGACGTTCTGGGCGAACGCCGAGGTCGGCAGGCCGCCGAAGATCGGTCCGAGGAAGGTGGCGATGCCGTCGGTGCGCAGCCCCCGGGTGATGGTCTTCCCGTCGCACTCGCGCTCGCAGATCTCACCGATGGCCAGCATGCCGGCGCTCGACTCGGTCATCAGGACGAGCATGACGAGGCAGAGCGAGATGATCGCGGCGGGCTGGAACTCGGGGGCGCCGAAGGCGAACGGCGTCGGGAGCGCGGCCACGGGCGCCGACTTCAACGAAGAGAAGTCCGCCATGCCGAACGGGATCGCGGCGAGTGTTCCGATCAACATGCCGAAGAGCAGGGCGACTTGCTTGACGAAGCCCGTGGCGAAGCGCTGGATCAGCAGGATGACGACGAGCGTGAAGGCGGCGAGGGCGAGGTAGCGCATGTCGCCGTAGTCGGCGGCGGTCTTGTCGCCGCCCTGGGCCCAGCCGACGGGCACGGGCATCAGGGTCACACCGATGAGGGTGATGACGACGCCGGTGACGAGCGGCGGGAAGAACCTCAGCAGCCGGCCGAAGAACGGGCCGATCGCGAGACAGAAGACGCCCGCGACCATAACTGCCCCGTAAATGGCGGGGAGTTGGTCGCCTTTGGCGTTCGTCTCGGCGATGGCGAGCATCGGTGCGATGCCCGCGGAGGACGCGGCGTTGACGAAGGGCAGCCGGTTGCCGACGAAGCCCTTGACGCCGAGCGTCTGGAGCAGGGTGGCCACACCCGCGATGAGCAGCGAGGCGGCGATCAGCCGGGTCTGGCCCGCGGTGTCGAGGCGGACGGCCTGGCCGATGATGAGCGGCGGGGTGACGACGCCGGCGTACATGGCGGCGATGTGCTGGAGTGCGGCGGGCGCGAGCCGCGACGGGTGGAGCTTTTCGTCCACCGGGTGCACCTGCGATGCGGTGCTCTCCGATGGGGTGGAACACGGGCCCTCGGCTTCAGCCGGCCCCTTTGCTGGCACTGCCATTGCTTTATGTTCCCTCCGGGTGCTGCGCGCCCCTGCCTACTGCGGGTGGGAAGGGGCGCGCTGCCGCGTCAACTACGCACAGAGCGTCAGAGGTTGGTCATGTCGACCGGGATGCGCTGGTCCGCGCCGTCCCTGAGGATGGTGGCCTCGATCAGGCCGTAGGGGCGGTCGGCGGCCCAGTACACGGCGCCGTCCTTCGCCTCGTTCTCCAGGCCGAAGGCCGAGAGGTCCTGCCGGAAGTGGTGCTTGTTCGGCGCGGAGAAGCGGATCTCGTCGATCTCGCTGCGGTTGTTGATGACGCGCGAACCCATCTGGAAGAGGGTCTGCTGCAGCGACAGCGAGTACGTCTCGACGAAGGCCTGGAGGATGTGCTTCTTCGACTGCTCGTACGACTTGTTCCAGTTGGGCGTGCGCTCGTCGTCGACGCCCGTCCAGTTGTGCCGCCACCAGGTCGACAGCGACGTCGCGAGGATGCGGTCGTAGTCCTCCTTGAGCGTCGTGTACTTGTCCTTGATGTAGCCCCAGAACTCGGAGTTCGTGGTGTTCATCACGGTCAAGTCCTTGAGCCCGGACAGGACTTCGAACTTCTCGCCGTCGTACGTGACCTGAACGAGCCGCGTCTCCTGGCCCTTGCGGACGAAGGAGTGCTTGACCTCGTCGGCGCCGATGAACTTGGAGCCCGCGTCGGAGCCGGCGATGCGCTCCCACGAGTACTCCTCGATGCGGATGCGCGCCCGGTGGATGGACGGCTGGCTCTCGACGAAGTGCCGGGCGAGCTCGATCCCGTACTGCTCCGCCGACTCGATGCCGTGTTCCTTGGCGAAGGCGAAGCAGGTGTTCTTGGTGGTGTCCGTCGGCAGGCAGTTGGCGTTCGACCCGGTGAGGTGCACGTCGTCGAGGTCACCGCTGAGGGCGACCGAGACGTTCAGGTCCTTGATGTGGTGGGTGTCGCCGTCCCGCGTGATCTTTACGACTCGGTTCTCGGCCTTGCCGTACTGGTTGTGACCCAGGATCGTGGGCATGTCTGCTAGCTCCCTCGGTAAACGGAGTAGCCGAACGGGTTGAGCAGCAGCGGCACGTGGTAGTGCTCGCCCGGCTTGACGGCGAACGTGATCGCCACCTCCGGGAAGAACGCTCCGGTCGTGTCGCTGTCCCGATTCGCGGGGGCGTCCTGCGTCGCATCGGCTTGCTGGTTGGCGGACTTCTTGTCGAAGTACGCCTCGGTCTCGAAGTCGAGGCGTACGTGGGTGGTGCCCTCCGGCAGCGCCGGCAGGTCCTTGCAGCGCCCGTCCGCGTCGGTGGCACTGCCGCCGAGCGCCTGCCACTCGGCGCCCGAACCGGCGCGCGCGGCAAGGGAGATGGCGACGCCCTCGGCGGGGCGTCCGATGCTGGTGTCCAGAATGTGCGTGGACACCGATGCCGTGGTCTCGGTGCTCATCAGGCGTTCGCTTCCTGTTCTTACGGTGCTTCTACGATGCGGGTCAGGCGGATGCGGTTGATCTTCCCCAGTTCGGTGCGGACGATCTCCCGCTCCTCCTCGGCCGTGTGGCCGATCCGGTCCTTGAGCGCATCGAGCATCTGCTCCGCGGTCGCGCCGGTGGCGCAGATGAGGAAGACATGACCGAACCTGTCCTGGTACGCCAGGTTGAGCTCGAGCATCTCCTTCTTGAGCTCCTCGGAGGCCCCCGCCATGCCGCGCTGCTCACGCGAGGACGTCGGGTCGCCGGGCTTCGGGCGGCCGATCGGCGGGTGCCCCGCCATCGCCTCGTCGAGGTCGTCCGCGGTCAGCTCGGCCATCGCGGCGTCACTGGCGGTGAAGAGGGTCTCTGCGGAAGCGAAGGGGCGCTGGGCGAGAAGCTTGCTCCCCCACGCCGATGAAGCACACACCTCGTGGAGCTCGGCCTGGGCCGCGCTCTCGTCCGAGGTGTTGAACCGGGTCAGACCCGGCGTGGAACCTGAAGTCACGGGGTGCCTCCGTGGCCTTGTGCTGGACGGGCTGCAGATAGCTAACGCCCCCGGAAACATCACGTCAACACTTTGTTGAAAACTCGGAGTTACAAAAAACCGCCGTCCGGATATCGGACGGCGGCGTGGAGGCGGGCGCCTGGCTCGGTATCGTCCCAGGTCAGGGGGTCTTGTCCCGGTTGAGATAGTTGTAGACGGTGAAGCGGGAAACGCCGAGGGCGCCGGCCACGGTCTCCACACCGTGCCGCACGGAGAACGCTCCGCGCGCTTCCAGGAGCCGTACCGCCTCCTGCTTCTGCTTGCGGTCGAGCGCGGACAGCGGCATCCCCTTGGTGCGCTCCATGGCGGCCAGGATGTGGTCGAGCGAGTCCGCCAGCTGGGGCAGGCGCACGGCCACGACATCGGCCCCCTGCCACGCCAGCACGACGTCGTCGGGGCCCGCGCCGTCCGGCGGCACCATCTCCCCGCCCATGGCGTCGACCAGTGGCTTCACCGCCGTGATGAAGGCGTCCCCGGTGTCGTTCACGCGTCGTCACCCTTCCCCTGGGGGTCCCCCACCACGTTGACCTGCAGCGAGATGCGCGTCGCCCCGCTTTCGAGGCTGCTGCGCAGCAGGGCGTCGACCGCGGTCAGGACCTCGTCCGCACCGCCCTCCGCCGTGTTGCCGAACGGCCCCACGTCGACCTCGTCGAGATCGGCCGCCTCGATGACCCGGCGCGCCGCGAGCGCGTGCTCGGGGGCCTCCTCCAGGTCGAAGGGCTCCGTCGTGAACTCCACTCTCAATCGCACGCGTTCAACCTAACGTGCGCGGGGCGGTCACCGGGAGCCACCGTGGGGATCAGAGCGGAGGTCAGGTCGGGGATCAAGGTGCGGGGCATGTGCTGCTCGCGCTCTCGTAGGTCCGGTAGAGCGGCGTTGCGCGTCCTGCGGGCTGCCCTTGCGCAGCTGGGCGTTGGAGGGCGGCACCTTGAACAGGTACGGGTTCTCCATGTCGGTGGCGCTCAGCGCGGCGCTGACGGCCGGGGTCCGCCCATCTCCCCCAACTCCCGTGACCGGCAACGGGCGTTCACCTTCCCCGAACTTCACGGCCAAACACGTGTCACGCACCGGTTTCTTGAGGCCCGGACGAACGCGAGGGCGGGGCGAAAATCGACGACCCCCCCTTGACAGCCGCGAGCCCTTGCAGGCAATCTTCCATCAAGTAGAAACGAACTTCCGCAATACGGAATCACCGGGTGGCTCGCACCCGGCCCCGTACCGGACACCGACCGGAAGGGAGCGCCGACCCTGATGGGCTTCGCTGACCAGCGCTTCAACGTCAACCTGTCGATCCTCTTCACCGAGCTCCCGCTCCTGGAGCGCCCCGCGGCCGCCGCCGCGGCGGGCTTCACCGCGGTCGAGCTCTGGTGGCCCTGGGTCGACGCCCCCACCCCCGAGCAGTCCGAGCTCGACGCGCTGCGCGCCGCGATCAACGACGCGGGCGTCCAGCTCACCGGCCTGAACTTCTACGCGGGTCAGCTGCCGGGCCCGGACCGGGGCGCCCTGTCGATCCCCGGCGAGGAGAGCGAGAAGTTCCGCGCGAACATCGACGTCGCGGCCGACTTCGCGCAGTCCCTCGGCTGCACGGCGCTCAACGCGCTGTACGGCAACCGCGTCGACGGCACCTCGGAGCAGGAGCAGGACGAACTCGCCCTGGAGAACCTGGTGTTGGCGGCCCGCGCGGCCGACCGCGTCGGCGCCGTGCTGCTGATCGAGGCGCTCAACGCGCCCGAGTCGCCGAAGTGCCCGATCGTCAGCGCCCCGAAGGCGATCGAGATCGTGGACAAGGTGAACGCGGCGACCGGCCTCGGCAACGCCAAGTTCCTGATGGACCTGTACCACCTGTCCATGAACGGCGAGGACCTGACGGCGATCATCAGCTCCTACACCGACAAGACGGCGCACGTGCAGATCGCCGACAACCCGGGCCGCGGCGCTCCGGGCACCGGCTCGCTGCCGCTGGAAGACCTGCTCGACCAGCTGAAGAAGGCCGGCTACGAGGGCTACGTGGGCCTGGAGTACAAGCCGGGCGACGCCCCGAGCGCCGAGGCCTTCGACTGGCTGCCGCGCGAACACCGCGCGGCCTGAGCCGAGCCTCCGGCGGACGCGCGGCGGACGCCAACTCATAGACGTATCAACGCTGTTACGGCTACAGCGTTGCAGCTAGAGCCTTAGGAGCAACCCTCATGAGCAACAACCTCCCCAAGGTCGCGTGGATCGGTCTCGGCATCATGGGCTCCCCCATGTCGGAGAACCTGATCAAGGCCGGTTACGACGTCACGGGCTTCACCCTGGAGCAGGACAAGCTGGACCGTCTCACGACCGCGGGCGGCACCGCCGCCAAGTCGATCGCCGAGGCCGTCAAGGACGCCGATGTCGTCGTGACGATGGTTCCGGCCTCCCCGCAGGTCGAGGCGATCGCCTACGGTCCCGACGGGATCCTGGAGAACGCGAAGAGCGGCGCGCTGCTCGTCGACATGTCCTCGATCACCCCGCAGACTTCGGTCGACCTCGCAAAGGCCGCCAAGGACAAGGGAATTCGCGTCCTGGACGCCCCCGTCTCCGGTGGCGAGGCCGGCGCGATCGAGGCCGTCCTGTCCATCATGGTCGGCGGTGAGCAGGCCGAGTTCGACGAGGCCAAGCCGCTGCTCGACGCGCTCGGCAAGACCATCGTGCTGTGCGGTCCGCACGGCTCGGGCCAGACCGTGAAGGCCGCCAACCAGCTGATCGTCGCCGTGAACATCCAGGCGTGCGCCGAGGCCGTGGTCTTCCTGGAGAAGTCCGGCGTCGACCTGAAGGCGGCCCTGGACGTCCTGAACGGCGGCCTCGCCGGCTCCACCGTGCTGACCCGCAAGAAGGACAACTTCCTGAACCGGGACTTCAAGCCGGGCTTCCGCATCGACCTGCACCACAAGGACATGGGCATCGTCACCGACGCCGCCCGCAATGTCGGTGCCGCGCTGCCCGTCGGCGCCACGGTCGCCCAGCTGGTCGCCTCGCTGCGCACCCAGGGCGACGGCGGCCTCGACCACTCGGCGCTGCTGCGCGCGGTGGAGCGCCTGTCGGGCAACGACGTGGCGTAACGCCCAAGACTTCCGGGCCGTGGCGGCGCTGACACCTGTCCTGTCGCGCCCAGGCGCCGCCGCGGCCCGGAACCACATTCGCGTACCCATAACTTCAACAAACTGTTGACGTAGCTGTTCAGAGGTCCTTACGCTCCGAACACCTCAGCAGTCACAGCACGGAAGGTCACGATGTCGAAGCGCGTGCTTACGACCGAGTCCGGCGCCCCCGTCGCCGACAACCAGAACTCCGCCACCGCCGGCGTCGGTGGCCCGCTCCTGCTCCAGGACCAGCACCTCCTGGAGAAGCTCGCCCGCTTCAACCGCGAGCGCATCCCGGAGCGCGTGGTGCACGCCCGTGGCTCCGGCGCCTATGGCTACTTCGAGGTGACGGACGACGTCACCGACTACACGTACGCCGACTTCCTGAACTCGGTCGGCAAGCGCACCGAGGTCTTCCTGCGCTTCTCGACCGTGGCGGACAACCTCGGTGGCGCGGACGCCGTCCGTGACCCGCGCGGCTTCGCGCTCAAGTTCTACACCGAAGAGGGCAATTACGACCTCGTCGGCAACAACACCCCGGTCTTCTTCATCAAGGACCCGCTGAAGTTCCCCGACTTCATCCACTCCCAGAAGCGCGACCCGTTCACGGGCAAGCAGGAGCCGGAGAACGTCTGGGACTTCTGGGCGCACGCCCCCGAGGCCACGCACCAGATCACCTGGCTGATGGGCGACCGCGGCATCCCGGCGTCCTACCGCCACATGAACGGCTACGGTTCGCACACCTACCAGTGGACGAACGACAAGGGCGAGGCCTTCTTCGTCAAGTACCACTTCAAGACGAACCAGGGCATCCGCAGCCTGTCGGCCGAGCAGGGCGCCGAGCTCGCGGGCAAGGACCCGAACTCGCACCAGACGGACCTGCTCCAGGCCATCGAGCGCGGCATCAACCCGTCCTGGACCGTGCACGTCCAGCTCATGCCGGCGGCCGACGCGGCGGACTACCGCTTCAACCCGTTCGACCTCACCAAGGTGTGGCCGCACAAGGACTACCCGCTGCAGCGCGTGGGCCGCCTGGTCCTGGACCGCAACCCCGACAACGTCTTCGCCGAGGTCGAGCAGGCCGCCTTCTCCCCGAACAACTTCGTTCCGGGCATCGGCCCCTCCCCCGACAAGATGCTGCAGGGCCGCCTGTTCGCGTACGCGGACGCGCACCGCTACCGCCTGGGCGTCAACCACACCCAGCTCGCGGTCAACTCCCCCAAGGCCACGGCCGCGAACAACTACGGCCGCGACGGCGCCATGGCCACGAACGCCTACGCCCGCGCCCACAAGAACTACGAGCCGAACTCCTTCGACGGCCCCGCCGAGACCGGCCGCCCGCTGGCCGCGCCGCTCGCGATCAACGGCCACACGGGCACGCACGAGGCGCCGGCCCACACGAAGGACGACGACTTCTTCCAGGCGGGCGAGCTGTACCGCCTGATGTCGGAGGACGAGAAGGGACGCCTGGTCGCGAACATCGCGGGCGGCCTCTCCCAGGTCTCGCGCGACGACATCGTCGAGAAGAACCTGGCCCACTTCCACGCCGCCGACGCCGACTACGGCAAGCGCGTGGAGGAGGCGGTCCGCGCCCTGCGCGAGGACTGACCTCTTCGGGCTGGGCCCCCAGACTGCGTACGAGGGTTGGCGGGAGGTCTTCCCCCGTACGCAATGGCCCGTGGCGTTCGCGTGACCCGGATGAGGGGTGGCCACGGGAACGGCTACGGGAGGACGAGGACCGCGGCGGCTTGTGCAGCGTACGAGCCAGTGCGGTGGTAATGGTTCCTCCGCTCCCCTTTCGACCTGAGGGAGGGGAACGGGCGAACCGTCGTACGACAGCCGCCGCGGTCCCAGCCAATTCCCTTACGGGGCAAGCCCGTTGGGGTTTCGGTTTCCCCGATCTCCGTCCGGTGGCGCGCATGCATGTTCCGCCAGTCGCGCGCCGTCGGACGGCAACAACTCCCCCTCCCACGGCATCCCGAACCAGAGCCCCGGATACGACGGTCCGTATCCGGGGCTCTTCGCCTGCGTACGGCAGGGACTTACGGCAGGGACTTACGGCAGGAGCCGGGCAGGCGTCACCTCCTGCGTATGAACGACGACGTCGAACCAGCTCGCGAGCGACCCACCCGACAGGTGATGGTCCTCATCATTACGGGGGTCGTAGAACGGTCCGATCAACCGCGTACGGGTCGGGGCATCCAGGAAGCGGCGGACCTGCGCGGGGCGCGGGAGGCCCAGATCCAGGAGGTACCCGGCCCGGTTCCCGGCGGCGCTGCCAAGCAGACTGTCCACGAAATCCGCGCTCGGAGCAGGCAGGGCCTGCGCAAGAGAACCGTGCGCAAGCGACCCCTGCGCCATGGTCAGCCCGACGGACCGGTAGTCCTCACCCAGCAATTCACGCAGGTATCCACCCATGTTCCGGTGCGTCTGCGGGGGCTCGGAGGGGGACACGGTGCGCGGGTCGCCGACGGCCGTGTGGGCCATGCCGCCCCAGTAGACGACCTTGTCGCCACTGTGCCGCTGCCACCAGGCCGCACCGTCGGCGAGTTCGCGTTCCAGTCCGGCCAGGCCGTCGAGTCGCGTGGGGTGGCGCACCGGTTCCACGAGGGGCCGCGCGAAACGTACCGGGTCACCCGGGTGACGCTCGTTGTAGGACCGCATCCAGCGGACGAGTTCGAGGATCCCGGCGGTCCGCAAGAACGACCGCGCCTCGGCCAGCAGAACACGCGGGTCCCCTTCACCGGTGGCGACGTAGGCGTCCAGGCCCAGCCGGCCGGGGTCGTCGCCCTCCAGGGCCAGACTCCGGAACCCCTCCTCCTCCACCAGCAGCCGCACGATGCGGTGTGCCACGTCGGCCAGTTCGCGCGTCTGCCGGGCGGCGGCTCCCAGCGCCACGATCTTGGCGTCGCGCACCAGCGGGGCGAGCGGCCGCAGTTCGTCCAACGGTTCGTCGGGCTTCCTGGACGTGAGCGAGTGCGAGTACCTCTCGATCCACTCGCCGGCCGTCGCCATCGCCGTAGCCGTAGCCGTCTCCATGGGCCTGCCCTTCCCCTCCAAGCTCCGCCTCTTGCGGACCACTTGAGGAGATCGTCCAACCTCAAGATTGCTTGAGGTCAAGCGTGGCGCCGGCGCTTCGCCTTGAGTGGAAGGGTGCTAGGCAAGGCCGCACACGGTGCCGGGCACCACAACGGAACGCCGCCGACCTCGACACGGATCCGGCCCTCCCCGGAGGGGGCGGGCGGGTGGGAGACGAGCGGGTGTCGGCGCAGCCGGAGCGTGGGCCGGCGCAGCGCACCGGCGACGCAGACGCCAACCCCGGCACAGGACCAGAACCCCGGTGTCACGCACCCACCGCCACAGACGCCAACCGCGGCACGGCTCCAGAACCCCGCCCCCGCGCATCGATGACGGCAGGCGTCCACTCCGGCAAAGCCCCGGTGCCGCACACCGATCACGTAAAGCGCCCACCCCGGCGAAGCCCCCGGCCCCGCGCAACAAACCCACCCGCACAACCAAGCGCGGGCCGCCGGTTCGCGTGGAACCGGCGGCCCGCCCAGGGGCGTACGACTCAGACCTTCAGCGGCCGGATGGCCGTCGGTGCGTGGCCCGGCTCCGTGGCCAGCTCCTCGAACTCCTTGACCGCGCTGATGTCCGCGGTCGGGCTCATGGAGATGTTCGTGATCCGCTCCAGGATCGCCTCGACGACGACCGGGACCTGGAACTCCTGGGCCATCTTCTTGGCCTGCTCGAAGGCCGTACCCAGCTCGTTCGGGTCCGTCACCCGGATCGCCTTGCAGCCGAGCCCCTCGGCCACCTTGACGTGGTCGACACCGTAGACACCCAGCTCGGGGCTGTTCTGGTTCTCGAACTCCAGGTTGACCTGGAAGTTGATGTCGAGGCCGATCTGAGCCTGGCGGATCAGGCCCAAGTAGGCGTTGTTCACCAGGACATGGACGTACGGGATGCGGTGCTGCGCCCCGACCGCCAGCTCCTCGATCATGAACTGGAAGTCGTAGTCGCCGGAGAGGGCGACCACCTGCGTGTCCGGGTCGGCCTTGGAGACGCCGAGCGCGGCCGGGATGGTCCAGCCGAGCGGCCCCGCCTGGCCGCAGTTGATCCAGTGCCGCGGCTTGTAGACGTGCAGCATCTGCGCGCCCGCGATCTGCGACAGACCGATGGTCGTCACGTACCGCGTGTCCTTGCCGAACGCCTTGTTCATCTCCTCGTAGACGCGCTGCGGCTTCATGGGGATGTCGTCGAAGTGCGTACGACGCTGCAGCGTGGACTTGCGCTCCAGGTGCGAGGCGACCCACGCGGAGCGGTCCGGCAGCTTGCCCGCGGCCTTCAGCTCCTTCGCGACCTCGACGAAGAGCTCGAGCGCGACCTTCGCGTCGGAGGCGATCCCGTAGTCCGGCGCGAAGATCTTGCCGATCTGCGTCGGCTCGATGTCGACGTGCACGAACTTGCGCTCGCCCTGGTAGACGTCGAGCTTGTACCCGGTGTGCCGGTTGGCCCACCGGTTGCCGATACCGAGGACGAAGTCCGACTCCAGGAACGTGGCGTTGCCGTACCGGTGACCGGTCTGCTGGCCCACCATGCCCGCGTTCAGCTCGTGGTCGTCGGGGATCGTGCCCCAGCCCATCAGCGTAGGAATGACAGGCGTGTTGGTGACCTCGGCGAACTCGACGAGCAGCTCGCTCGCGTCCGCGTTGATGATGCCGCCGCCCGCGACGATCAGCGGCCGCTCGGACTCGACGAGGAGCTTGACCGCCTTCTCGATCTGCGCGCGGCTCGCGGCCGGCTTGTAGACCGGCAGCGGCTCGTACGTCTCCGGGTCGAACTCGATCTCCGTCTGCTGGACGTCGATCGGCAGGTCGATGAGGACCGGACCCGGACGGCCCGAACGCATCAGGTGGAAGGCCTGCTGGAAGATGCCCGGGACCTGCGCGGCCTCCAGGACCGTCACCGCCATCTTCGCGACCGGCTTGGCGATCGAGGCGATGTCGACGGCCTGGAAGTCCTCCTTGTGCAGCAGGTGACTCGGCGCCTGACCCGTGATGCACAGGATCGGGATCGAGTCGCCCGTGGCGGAGTACAGGCCGGTGATCATGTCGGTCCCCGCGGGACCCGAAGTGCCGATGCAGACACCGATGTTGCCCGGGTTGGCCCGGGTGTAGCCCTCGGCCATGTGCGAGGCGCCCTCGACGTGACGGGCGAGCGTGTGGTCGATGCCACCGCTCTCCTTGAGCTCCTTGTAGAAGGGGTTGATGGCGGCACCGGGCACGCCGAACGCATTGCTGACGCCCTCGCGCTTGAGGATCTCAACGGCCGCGCGGGCGGCGGTCATTCGAGCCATGAGTGCTCCCGACTCCTGCTGTGACTGTGTACGGCTGTGCAGCTGTACAACTACGGCTACGGCTGTGGCTGTCGGATTCGCGCTCCCGTCGCGCCCCGCGGCGAGCTCTGAATTCCGTCGCCTAGTCCCGCGCTCGCTTCCCGATCGATCTCTCGATCACTTTCACGATGCGGAAACTAGGTTCTGCTATATGGAAGCAATGTAGAGGGGCGCTTTGGAGGCCGTCAAGGTGGATGATGAGACAGACGTCGATCCGTTTCCGGGGCAGGACCGAGGGGGAGTTGCCATGGCCGAGCCCACCCACCTGCGCTGCCCCACCTGCCGGCGCGAGCATCTGTACGCACCCCAGGCCCTGCCCTGCGCCTGTGGCGCGCCCGTCGCGCCGCCGATGGTGCGCGGCGCGGCTCCCGTCCCCGTCTCCGAGCGCACCTGGGACGACGACTGGGTGACGCTGCGCTGCCCCATGTGCGGGCGGCACGACCGGTGGCCCCGGCCGGAGCTGGGCTGCGCCTGCGGCTCGGTGCTGCGCGTCCCGGTCCACGACGACCAGGCGCCCGCGCCCGCCCACATCCCGCTGCCGCGCACGGCCGCGCCCCCGCGCCCCGCGTTCCAGCCCGTCGCCATCCGCACCGCGCGCGACGCCGTGACGGCCGTGGCGCTGTATCTGCGCTGGCTCGGCTACGACGACGTACGCAGGGCCGACCAGCGCCCGCCCTCCGGCATCGGGCTCGCGGCGCGCGGGGTCGTCGTCCAGGTCGAGCCGTCGGTGCGGCCCGCGACGCTGCGCGACGTGGAGTGCCTGTGGCTGCAGTCGATGACGGAGTCCGCGGCCTGCGCCTATTTCTCGCTGGCCGGTTACGCGGACGAGGCCAGCACCCGCGCCGACGCCCTCGGCGTCCCGCTGTTCGTCCTCGACCTCGCCGGGGTTCCGCAGCCGGTGAACAGCCCGGCGGACGAGCTGATCGCGGGCGGGGCGTAAGCACGTAGGCGCGCGATACATAGACGCACGACACGTAGGCGCGCCGCACATAGGCACCCGGCACATAATTCCGGTGACCCGGCGCCCCCACCTCGGCATACTCTCCGGGTGATCATTCGTAGCGCCGAGCCCGCCGACCTCCCCCGCCTCCAGGCGATCGAGACGGCCGCGGGCGAGATCTTCCGTACGGTCGGCATGGACGCGATCGCCGACGACGCGCCACCCACGATTGCCGAACTGGAGCGGTTCCGGCGGGCGGGGCACGCCTGGGTCGCGGCCGAGGACACCGGGACCGAGGACACCGGGACCGTGGTCGCCTACCTGGTCGCCGAGGCCGTCGACGGCGCCTTCCACATCGAGCAGGTCACCGTGCACCCGGACGCCGCCCGCCGCGGCGTGGGTCAGACCCTGATCGCGTGCGCCGCCGACTGCGCGCGCGACCAGGGCCTGACCGGCCTCACCCTGACCACGTTCGCCGACGTTCCGTGGAACGCCCCGTACTACGAGCGCCTCGGTTTCCGCCGGCTCTCCGGGGCCGAGCTCACACCGGGGCTGCGCGCGATCCGCGCGGCCGAGGCCGAGCACGGTCTGGACCGGTGGCCCAGGGTGTGCATGCGAAGGGAGCCGTGAGCCCCCCTATTGCGGTTGCCGGTTCTACAACTCCCCGTACCCCTCTCGGAGTTCCACCTTCCGGACCTTCCCGCTGACGGTCATCGGGAACCGTTCGAGAAGACGCAGACGGCTCGGGATTTTGTAGTGCGCGAGCCGGTCGCGACAGAAGGCGCGCACTTCGTCGAGGGTCAGCGCCTCCACGGGGTCGCGCAGGATCACACAGGCGAGCACCTCCTCGCCGTACTTCTCGTGCGGCACGCCCACGACCTGCACGTCGGCGATCTTCGGATGCCCGTAGAGGAACTCCTCGATCTCGCGCGGGGAGATGTTCTCGCCGCCGCGGATGATCATGTCCTTGATGCGCCCGACGATCTGCCCGTAGCCGTCCTCGCGGATGACCGCGAGGTCGCCCGTGTGCATCCACCGGCCGGCGTCGATGACCTCGGCGGTCTTCTCCGGCTCGTCCCAGTAGCCGAGCATGACGCTGTACCCGCGCGTGCACAGCTCACCGGGTTCGCCGCGCGGCAGCGTGACGCCGGTGACCGGGTCGATCACCTTGACCTCGATGTGCGGCAGGACGCGGCCGACGGTGCCGGTGCGGCGCTCCAGGTCGTCGTCGCGGCGCGTCTGCAAGGAGACGGGGGACGTCTCGGTCATGCCGTAACAGATGGAGACCTCGGCCATGTGCATCTCGGCGACGACCCGCTTCATCACCTCGACCGGGCACGGGGAGCCCGCCATGATCCCCGTACGCAGACTGCTCAGGTCGTACGTCGCGAAGTCGGGCAGGTTCAACTCCGCGATGAACATGGTCGGTACGCCGTACAGCGAGGTGCACCGCTCCTGCTGCACGGCGCGCAGGGTGGCGGTCGGCTCGAAGGACGGGCCGGGGATGACGATGCACGCACCGTGCGAGGTGGCGCCGAGGTTCCCCATCACCATGCCGAAGCAGTGATAGAAGGGAACGGGCAGACACACCCGGTCCTGCTCGGTGTAGCCGACCGTCTCCCCCACCCAGTACCCGTTGTTGAGGATGTTGTGGTGGGAGAGCGTGGCGCCCTTCGGGAAGCCGGTCGTGCCGGAGGTGTACTGGAGGTTGACCGGATCGTCGCAGGACAACTCGGCTTCCCGCACCGCCAGTTGGTCATCCGTGACGCCGTCCGCTGCCGCCACCAGGGCGTCCCAGCTGTCCGTTCCGATGAAGACCTGCTCGCGCACCTGCGGGCATTCGGGCGCCACTTGCCGTACCAGTTCGCGATAGTCCGTGCCCTTGTGCTCGGTCGACGAGACAAGGAGCGAGACACCCGACTGCTTGAGCACGAACGCCAACTCGTGTGCCCGGTAGGCGGGGTTGATGTTCACCATGATCGCGCCGATCCGCGCGGTCGCGTACTGCACGAGCACCCACTCGGCGCAGTTGACCGCCCAGATGCCGACACGGTCCCCCTTGGCGATCCCCCGGGCCATCAGCCCGCGCGCCAACCGCCCTACATCGTCGCCGAATTGGGCGTACGTCCAGCGGCGCCCGTCGGCCATGTCGACCAGCGCCTCATTGTCGGGCCAGGCCTCGACGGCCCGCCGCAGGTTGCGGCCGACGGTGTCACCGAGGAGCGGCGCCTCGCTGGTCCCGTGCGTGTACGACAACTCGTACGACAACTCCCCTGATGCGGCGCTCACTTGAAGTCCTCCTCGCGGTACTCGGCGACGGAGCCCTTGGCGGTGGCCTCGCGCAGCTCGATGCGGCGGATCTTCCCGGAGACCGTCTTGGGCAGCTCGGCGAACTCGATGCGGCGCACGCGCTTGTACGGGGCGAGGACCGCGCGGGAGTGCTCGAAGAGCAACTCGGCGGCGTCCGGGCCCGGTTCGAATCCCTCGGCGAGCACGACGTACGCCTTCGGGACGGCGAGCCGCAGTGCGTCGGGGGCGGGCACGACGGCCGCCTCGGCAACCGCCTCGTGTTCGAGCAGGGCGCTCTCCAGCTCGAAGGGGCTGATCTTGTAGTCGCTGGCCTTGAAGACGTCGTCGGCGCGGCCCACGTACGTGAGGTAGCCGTCGGCGTCGCGGGAGCCGATGTCGCCGGTGCGGTAGTAGCCGCCCGCCATCGACTCCGCCGTGCGCTCCGGGTCGCCGTGATAGCCGACCATCAGGCCGACGGGGCGGGCGGAGAGGTCGAGGCTGATCTCACCCTCGTCCGCACCGGGCGCGCCGGTCACCGGGTCGAGCAGCTCGACCTTGAAGCCGGGGCTCGGGCGGCCCATGGAGCCGGACTTGAGGCGCTGGCCGGGGCTGTTGGAGACCTGGACGGAGGTCTCGGTCTGCCCGAAGCCGTCGCGGATGGTGATGCCCCAGGCGCGCTCGACCTGCTCGATGACCTCGGGGTTCAGCGGTTCGCCCGCGGCGACGACCTCCCTGGGCGGCGTACGCAGGACGGTGAGGTCGGCCTGGATGAGCATGCGCCACACGGTGGGCGGCGCACAGAAGGACGTCACTCCCGCGCGGTCCATCGTGGCCATCAGGCGCCCCGCGTCGAAGCGCGTGTAGTTGTAGAGGAAGACGGTCGCCTCGGCGTTCCACGGCGCGAAGAAGTTCGACCAGGCGTGCTTGGCCCAGCCGGGCGAGGAGATGTTGAGGTGGACGTCGCCGGGGCGCAGGCCGATCCAGTACATCGTCGCCAGATGCCCGATGGGGTACGAGACATGGGTGTGCTCGACCAGCTTGGGGCGGGCGGTCGTGCCGGACGTGAAGTACAGGAGCAGCGGGTCCTCGGCGCCGGTCACCCCGTCGGGCTCGAAGGTGTCGGCGGCGCCGGCGGCGTCCTCGTAGGCGAGCCAGCCCTCGTCGGCCGCGGCCGCGCCGACCACGATCCGGGAGTACTCCCCCGGCACCTCGCCGAACTTGGCGACGTCCTCGGGGCGGGCGACGACGTGCCGGGCACGGCCGCGCTCCACGCGGTCGGTCAGATCGGCGGGGCCGAGCAGCGGCGTGGCGGGGATGACGACGGCCCGCAGCTTCATCGCGGCGAGCATCACCTCCCACAGCTCGACCTGGTTGCCGAGCATGAGCAGCACCCGGTCGCCCGCGCCGACCCCGTGCCCGCGCAGCCAGTTGGCGACCTGGTTGGAGCGGCGGCGCATGGTGTCGAAGGAGAACCGCGCCTCGGAGTCGTCCTCCTCGACGATGTGCAGGGCGGTCTTGTCGTTGCCTTCGGCGATGACGTCGAACCAGTCGAGGGCCCAGTTGAAGCGCTCGGGGCGGGGCCAGGCGAAGCCCTCGTACGCCGACTCGTAGTCCCGTGCGTGCTGCAACAGGAAGTCACGGGCTGTGCGGAACTGTTCCGTGGATCCGTTCGCCGCGGATCCGTTCGCCGTCGGTCCGTTCGCCGTCGTCATCTGCGCTCCGTATGTCCTTGGGTGGCCCGGGATCCACCGCATGTCCCGCACCGTCGCGGGACGTGTCTGCCATCGTGTAGGGAGTGACGCAGGTCTCACCACCCCCATACGGGGGTGAACAGTGCGCGGCGAGGTGATGGACGGTGGGCGCAGGAACGGCCGAGGCGGTCGAGATGCGGGCTGCGCTGGTGCGGCTGCGCCGGGGCACGGGACTTCCCGTGGCGTTCGGCGGGCTGACCGCGAGCGCGGGCCGGGCAGCGGGGCACGTACGGATCGCCGAACTCAGCGGCGCGTCGACCGGCGCGCTGCGCGGCCTCGGCATCACGGCGGGCAACGGCCTGGGCGGCAAGGCCCTGAGCCTCGCCAGGGCGTGCGCCGTCACCGACTACCAGGGCTCGCGGCACATCAGCCACGAGTACGACGCCGCGGTCGCGGCCGAGGGCCTGCACTCGGTCCTCGCGGTGCCCGTCGTCGTACGGCGCCGGGTGCGGGGCGTCCTGTACGGGGCGCTGCGCGCGGCCCGGCCGCTCGGCGACCGGGCGCTCGACGCGGCGATGGCGGCCGCGCGGGACGTGGAGCAGGCGCTGGTGGTGCGCGACGAGGTCCAGTCCCTGCTGGCCGTGACGCGGGCCCCGGCCGCCGACGACGGCGGGTCGTGGGAGGAGGTCCGGGAGGCGCACGGGGCGCTGCGGGCGCTCGCGCCGAAGCTCGTCGACCCCGGGCTGCGGGGCGAGCTGCTCGCGGTGTGCGGCAAGTTGGCCCTGGCGTCGGATCCGGTGCGGCCCGCGGAGGCTCCGGTGCGGCTCACGCCGCGCGAGGTGGACGTGCTCGCGTGCGTGGCGGCGGGTGCGACGAACGCGCGGGCGGGCGAGCGGCTCGGCCTGCGCCCGGAGACCGTGAAGGGGTATCTCCGCTCCGCCATGCGGAAGTTGGGGACGCACACGCGAGGAGAGGCCGTGGTGGCGGCTCGGCGGGCGGGGATATTGCCGTAGGGGTGACGGCGGGTTGATGGTGGGGCCCGGCGATTGTCAGTGGCGTGGGCTTCAATGGTCTGTGTGCGGTTCTGCGTGTGGTTCCGCGTGCGGTGAGGGACGAGGCGGGAGGGGGCGGAGGACCATGGCGGACATGGTGTCGATGGACCGGTACCTGGCGTTCGCGGCGATGTCGCTGCTGGTGATCGTGGTTCCGGGGCCGAGCGTGCTGTTCGTGATCGGGCGGGCGCTCGCGCACGGGCGGCGTACAGCGGTGGCGACGGCGCTCGGCAATGTCGTCGGCTCGTACCTGCTGGTCGTGGCGGTGGCGCTCGGTATCGGCGCGCTCGTGGAGCGGTCGGCGTCGCTGTTCCTGGCGGTGAAGTTCGCGGGCGCGGCGTACCTCGTGTACCTGGGCGTGCAGGCGTTCCGGCACCGGCGCGACCTGAAGGCCTCGGACATAAGGGGCCCGGCGGGACCACCGCGCGGCGATCTGCGCACCGTGGCCGACGGAGTGCTCGTGGGCGTCACCAACCCGAAGGGCATCGTGTTCTTCGCGGCGGTGCTCCCGCAGTTCGTGAACCACGACGTGGGTCATGTCACCACGCAGATGCTCCTGTTGGGCCTGATCCCGATCTCCATAGGCCTGGTCACCGACACGCTGTGGGGGCTCACCGCGTCGGCGGCGCGCACCTGGTTCGCGCGCTCGGACCGGCGGCTCTCGATGATCGGCGGGACGGGCGGCTTCGCGCTGATAGGCCTCGGCGTGACGGTGGCGGCGACGGGCCGCGCGGACTGAGGAGCGCGTACAGGCCGTGGGTCATGTGCGGACGGTGCCGAAGTCCACGGTGACCGGTCCCGGGGCTTCCAGGACGGCGGCGGTGCGCTCCGCTTCGGCGACGAGTTCGTCCCGCTGGGCGCGCGTGAGCTTCCGGAAGGGTTCGAGGGTGAGCACGCTGCCGGACGCCCCCTCCTTACTCTCCTTGCCCTCCTTGAGGGTCCACAGACCCGCCAGGAACCCATCGACGAGGAACGTCAAGTAGGCGGTGTTCACCTGCCAGTTGCGGCCCCGGTCGACCTCGTGGATCACTCGGGTGCGGTCGGCGTGCGACAGGAGGAGGTTGTCGAACTCGGCGAGCAGCCGCGGCGGCGCGGGCGTGTCCTCGTCGGGGCGGGGAGCGTCGGGCAGGTCGAACAGTTCGACGCCGTGCTCGTCGCGGAAGGTCACGAGCCGGGGCCGCAGCCGCTCGAAGGCCTCCTTGGTCCGGGTGATGCCGGCCCACTGCTGGAAGTCCTTCACCGAGGCGGGCCCGAAGGCGCCGAGGTAGCGGAGGATCGTGTCGTCCGGGGCGGGCGTCGGCTCGGTGGTCCGGCCGAACCACTGCTCGGCGGTGGTCAGCCGCACCCCGCCGCTGCGCCGCCACAGGCCGCGCGGTGTGACCTGGACGAGAGGGAGGCAGCCGCGGGCCGCGATGGTGAGGGCCTGTGGGTCGGCATCGGGCCAGTGCCCGAGGAGCAGCTCGCGGATCTCCTTCGGGGTGCGCGGCTCCTCCTCGACGTACCGGCGGGTCAGCTCGGTGAGCCGGTCGAGGTCGACGCCGACGAGGCCCTTGCGGAACATCCGCAGCTCCCGGTCGCGGGCGGGCTGCACGAGGGGACGCAGCGTCATGCAGTCGTCGACGGTGTGCATATGGATGGTGGAGCGCATGGTGACGAGCCGGGCCACGCGGCGCTCTTCCAGGGCGGTGGAGAGCGCGGCGGGGGTGAAGTCGGCGAGGCGCGCGGCGAGCGCGAGATACGGCGGCCTGACCTCCTGCGCCTGGAGCCCGACCAGCCGGTCGATGGTGTCCTCGGCACTCAACGGGCGCCGTTCGAGCAGGAGTTGGCGCTCCAGGGTGGCGCGCCCCAGGGCGCGGGCGGTCATCGGCTTCGTCGTCATACGGGGAAGGTAACGGGAAATTAGGTCGGATGCGGTCCGCGATGCGCTGCACCGTGATGTCACCTTCGCTGGTTACGCTGCCGGGGACCCGGCAGCGTAACCACGGAGGGAGGCGGCGATGACACGACGGCAGGGACGAGCCGGCCGGAACGAGCACGGTGGGGCGCGCCGCTACTCCTGGCGCCGGTCGGCCGACCAGGCACCCCCACCGTCCGATCCGCCGACCGCGCCCGCGACCGCCCCGGCGCCGCAGGACCAGGACACCGTGGTGAACGCGGCGCTGTACCGGGACGGGGTGCGGGTCGCGACCCCGGAGACCCTCACGGACACCTACCGGCAGCTGCGCGAGAAGCCGCGCACGATGGCGTGGATCGGCCTGGCCCGCCCCTCCGACTCGGAACTCAAGTCGCTGGCCGCCGAGTTCGACCTGCACGACCTCGCGGTCGAGGACGCGCTGGAGGCACATCAGCGCCCGAAGCTGGAGCGCTACGGCGAGACCCTCTTCGTCGTCCTGCGCGCGGCCCGCTATCTGGACGCGCAGGAGGAGGTCGACTTCGGCGAGCTGCACGTGTTCGTGGGCCCCGACTTCGTCATCACGGTCCGGCACGGCGCGGCCCCCGACCTCTCGGCCGTCCGCGGCCGCATGGAGGCCACCCCCGACCTGCTCCGGCTCGGCCCTGAGGCGGTCCTCTACGCCATCCTCGACGCGGTCGTCGACGGCTACGCGCCGGTGGTGTCCGGCGTCCAGAACGACGTCGACGAGATCGAGACGGAGGTCTTCTCCGGCGCCCCCGCCGTCTCACGCCGCATCTACGAACTCTCCCGGGAAATGGTCGAGTTCCAGCGCGCGACCCGCCCCCTGGTCGGCATGCTGCACGCCCTGATGGCTGGCTTCGCGAAGTACGGCACGGACGAGGAGCTCCAGCGCTACCTCCGCGACGTGGCCGACCACGTCACCCACACCAGCGAACGCGTCGACTCGTTCCGCCAGGCCCTCGCCGACATCCTCACGGTGAACGCGACCCTGGTCACCCAGCAGCAGAACGCGGAGATGCGGGCACTCGCGGAGGCCGGCTTCGAACAGAACGAGGAGATCAAAAAGATCTCCAGCTGGGCGGCGATCCTCTTCGCCCCCACCCTCGTCGGCACCGTCTACGGCATGAACTTCGACCACATGCCGGAGTTGCACTGGGTGCTCGGATACCCGCTCTCGATCGCCCTGATGGCCACGGTCTGCGTCAGTCTGTACTTCATCTTCAAGCGACGGGACTGGCTCTGAGCGACCTCTCTCGGCTCACGCCATGAGGCGGCCGATGTCCTGAGGGTCCAGACCGGTCAGCCGGGCGATCCGTTCGCCCGGAACTCCTGCCTCCAGGGCCCGGTGCACGAGCGCCTCCCAGCCCTGCGTCGTCTGCCGGAACTCCAGCAGTTCGCTCTCCATGTCCGTGACCGACTGCGGGGCACACTCCTGCTCGACCCGCAGGGCTTCCTCCTCGCTCAGCGGAACGGGCAAGTGCTCCGCGCCCTCGGGCAGGAAGGCCTTCGCCTGGGCCGGAAGGATCCTGACCTGATCCGACGTCACCGAGACGCCATGCGCCTTCAGCCACCCGCGTACGGCAGGTGTCTCCGCGCACTCCAGGTCGCCGACCACAGCCAGCGGCGCCCCCAGCCGGGGCCGACGGTCCGGAAGAAGAAACAGGTATGCGTCATCGGACATCTCGCGGAATCGCCTTCTCGATCGGACCTCAGCGGGCTCACTGATGCTAGCGCCCCTGGCCTCCCGCGGGACCGCACCATGGTGCGGCACGGCCGGCCCACCTGAACCTAGGAGGAGCCACCCACCGCCGCGGCAACGGCTCCGCCGATGGCCTTCGAGCCGGCGGCATTGGGATGCAGCGGGGCGGCGATGTGGGTCGGGACCAGGCCTTCGAGGTACCGGTCGGCGGGTGCCGCGCAGCTGTCGTGGCCGATGCCGAGGGGGTAGGTGTCGACGAAGGTCGCTCCGTGGTCCTGAGCCGTCTTCTTCAGGGTGGCACCGAGGTGGTTGACCGTGTTCTGGATGTAGGTGGCGTCGACGTCCCAGATGGGCTGGGTGGGGAAACAGCCGCCGGGGCGGATGTAGTTGCCGTATCCGATGACGAACAAGTCCGCGTTGGGGGCCAGTTCGTTGACGCGGTCCAGAGTGGCCGCGAACTTCGGCGCCCAGGCGTCGATGTCGGCCTTCAGCGTGTCGACGCCGCCCTTGGTGTAGGCAGCGGCGCAGCTGCTGCCCAGCGGCTTGGCCGCGACGTTGACGCAGCGGAGGGTCGCGGCGACCAGGTTGGTGTCGTTGCCGCCGATGGTGAGGGTGACGAGGTCCGTGTCCTCGTCGAGGGCGTCGAATTGGGGTGCGGTGCCCGGGTGTTGGGAACTGCTGAAGTTCTCGACGGTAGCGCCCGAGCAGCTGACGTCGGTCAGCTTCGCCCCGAGCGCCTTGGCCGCGATGTGCGGGTAGTCGGCCAGGGACCGCAGGCACAGCAGATTCGAGGTGTCGGTCGGGAGCACCAGCGGGGCGGCGGCGTACGAGTCCCCCATCGCCACGTAGTCGAGGGGGTCGGCGGCCGCGGCCGTGGCCGTGGGGACGGCGGCGGGAGTCGCCAGAGCGGATGCGGCGATGACGGCTGTCAGCACGGCGCGCGAACGGGAGAACACGGGGCTCCTTCGAGGGGTTGGCGGTGCGCGCGAACGCACCGGTCGACGCGGCTCTCGCCCGGCGGGCAGACAGACGGGCACACCGTTTACCGGCCGGTAAGTTTGTGGTGGGATACATCATGTCGGCGCACCGGCTCCCCGCTTCCGGTCGGGAGAACAGCGTTTCGCGAGGTGTTTTGTGGCTGCGTACAAACCCGAAGGCATCACCGTCGGCGGCGAAGACCTCCAGCACTACCTCCTGAGCTCCCTGCACCGACTCCAGGGGGAGGTCGTGGAACGGCTGCGGGTGCAGCTCCCCGTCTACGGGAAACTTCCCGCCGAACAGCTCACGGGCGATGTCACGCACATGGTCCGGCGCGGGATCAACGGCTTCGCCCAGGTACTGACCGACGGCCAGATGCCCGACCCCGAACAGCTCGCCGAGCTGAGCGGCTCGGCCGCGCGGCGCGCCGAGGAAGGACTGCCCGCCGAGGCGGTGGTGGCCGCCTACTTCCTCGGCGCCCGCCTGTGCGTGGACGAGGTCGCGACCAGGGCGCGCGGCGAGGACCTGGCGGCTCTCACCACGCTGCACCGGCTGATCCTGGAGTACCTACAACTCGTCACCACCGCCGTCACGGCCGGCTACCTCCAGGAGATGCGGTCCACGGCCGGTGAGCGGCACAGCGCCCAACAGCTTTTGCTCAACGCCCTGTTGGAGGGCCGGGCCGACACGGCGACCACGGGCGGGGCCGGCCTCACCCTGCCGCCCGGCTACCTGGTCCTCTCCCTGTCCCTCGCCCCGCACCCGGACGAGCGGGCCCCCGACGTCGACCCGGCCGTCGCCGCCCAGCGCAAGCTCCGCCGCGTACGCACCGAACTCGACCTGCACACCCGAGGTGCCGCACTCACCTCACTCACCACCGACGGCGGAATCGCCCTGCTGCCCTGCGAGACCGATCCCGACGGCCTCACCCCGGCCCACTGGGACAACACCGCACAGCTGACAACCCACCTCGAACGGGCCGCCGGCAGCCCCGTCCACGCCGCGGCCGTCCCCGCGCTCCCCCGCGACATCCCCGAGGCCTGCCCCGTCGCCGCCGAACTGACCCACATCGCCACCGCCTCGGCCCGGCCGCCCGGCCTCTACCGGCTGGAAGACCTGGCCATCGAGTACCAGCTCTCCCGACCGGGCCCGGCCCGCGACCACATGGCCCGGCTCCTCGATCCGCTGCACGGTCACCACGACCTGCTGCTCACCCTCAGCACCTACCTGCGGCACAACGCGGACCGACGCCGCACGGCCCGGAACCTCAACGTGCACCCCAACACCGTGCTCTATCGGCTGCGCAGGATCACCGACCTGACAGGCCTGGACGCCACCCGTCCTGCCGACGTACCCACCCTCCACGCCGCACTCACCTGCCGCACCCTCCGGCAGGCCCCCGACACCGGGCACCACTGAAGCCGCTCAGAGGTGGCCGTCCAGGAGCTTCCGTACCTCGGCGGTGGTCATGGGCCCCGTGCCGTGCGCCACCGCCTCCCCCTCCTTCAGCAGGACGCAGGACGGAGCCCCGGTGACCCCGTACCGCTCGGTCGCGGCCGGACAACGCGTGATGTCAACGCGGACGACCGTCAGGCGGCCCGCGCAGTCGTCGGCGATGCCACCCACGACGAGGTCCATCACGCGGCAGGGCTCGATCGCCTTGGGCCATGTCCCGGTGAAGTATGCGAGGACCGGAACTCCGCTCATCCCGAGGATGAAATCGAACTCCGCGTCCTCACGGGGTCGGTGTATCCGGCTCGCCATGGAAGCTCCTGCTCTCACGTTCCGTCATTCCGTCCCCATCATCCCGCGTCATCCCGTGTCATCCCTCGCGTCACCCCTCACGCAGCCCGACCGCCAGCGTCAGTTCGAGGACCCGGTGCGGCGACGCGAGATCCGGAAACAGCTGCCGCAGCTGCGACATCCGGTACCGGACCGTCTGGGGATGGACGAACAACGCCGCCGCCACCTCGTCCCGCCTGCCCTGGTGCAGCAGCCACTCCCGCAGCGTCTCCTCAAGCCGCCGTGCGGTCGCGACGGGCAAGGTCCCGAGCGGTGCGAGGGCTCGGGCACGCAGGTCCGCGAACGCGTCCGCGTCGGCGCTCAGCACCAACTCCGGCAGGTGGTCCTCGGTGTCGTGAATGTCAGGGGAGAGGGAGCGCGCGCGGACGGCTCGTGCGTACGAGGCGGACGCCCGGGCCCACGGCCGGGCCGGGCCGACCACAGCGGTGCGGTCGGTCAGCTGCCGCAAGAGATGTGACCGGTCGGCATCGGGGACGAGCAGCACACCGGTGGCGTCCGGCAGATCGTCGAGGACGAGGGTGCCCGGGTCGAGCGTGCGGTAGGCGGGCCGGGCCTGGGCGGCGGGCAGCAGGACCGCGGTCAGCGAATCCGGCGGCTGCCACCCGGCCCGTTGAACGGAGGCAAGGAGCACGTCCGGGCTCGCGCCGGCGAGGAGGTCGCGGGCCAGGTGTTCCAGGTGGCGCTCGTGGGCCCTGCCCCGGGCGGCCAGTTCGTCGGCGTGGCCCGCGGCGCTCGCGGCGGAGAGCTCGTCGATGTAGGCGAAGGTCAGCTCGGCGAACTTGGCGACCTCGGCGGCGGGCAGCCCCGCGGGTACGGCACCCGCCGCCAGGCATCGCCAGGCCACGCGGGCGCCGACGCGGTAGGCGCTGAGCAGGGCGTCCATCGAACGGCCGTCGCGCACCTCGCCGCGGCCCAACTCGTAGGCCGCGTCACCGCCGTCGCCGCCCGAGGCGTTCCCGCTCGCGAGGTCCAGGTAGTGCCCCAGGGCGGTGCGGACGGCCCGGCGGATGGTGCCGCCCATGCGGCCCGAAAGGGCGTTGGCGTAGGGAGGGACCTCGTCGATGATCGCCTGGACGACCTCGTCGGCGGTGGTCTTCACTGCGGCCCGAAGCGCGGTGACCGTCGTCTCGTCCAGGGCCAGTTCGCTGGCCCTCCGGATTGCATGGTTCACGTTTTTGTTCCCTGCGAACAATTCAGCCAGCCAGATTTACGTCCTGCGGTCAGGACTTTACGCCTTGCGGCACAGCAGGCTGGAGCCATGACGAGTACGGCCCTCCGTAGCAGGGCTTGGAAACTGCTGGAAATGGTCACGACGCCGCTGCTGCCGTCGGACTACCTCGACCTGGTCAGCCCGCTGCGCGCGGGCGCCGACCTGCGTGGGCGCATCGAAGCCGTGCGCCCCGAGACGGGTGACGCCGCGACCATCGTGATCAGGCCGGGCCGGGGCTGGCGCGGCCACACGGCCGGTCAGTACGTGCGGATCGGGGTCGACGTCGACGGGGTGCGCCTGTGGCGTGCCTACTCCCTCACCTCGCCGACCGACCGCCACCGCCAGGACGGCCGCCTCACGATCACCGTGAAGGCGATCCCGGACGGCAGGGTCAGCAACCATCTGGTCCGCAAGGCGAAACCGGGCACGCTGATCCACCTCGACCAGCCGACCGGTGACTTCGTGCTGCCGCGGGCCAAGCCCGCCAAGGTGCTCTACCTGACGGCCGGCAGCGGCATCACGCCCGTGATGGGCATGCTGCGCGACACCGAGTTCGACGACGTCGTCATGGTCCACAGCGCGCCCCGGCCGCAAGACGTGATCTTCCGTGACGAACTGCACGCACTGGCCGCGGAGAAGAAGCTTCAGCTCACCGAGGTGCACACCGACACGGACGGCACACTCGACATCGCCCGCCTCGACGAACTCGTGCCCGACTGGGCCGAGCGCGAGACCTGGGCCTGCGGGCCCGCCGGCCTGCTCGACGCCGCCGAAGCGCACTGGACCGAGCACGGTATCCAGGAGCGCCTGCACACCGAGCGCTTCCGCCCCGGCATCGTCGTCACCGGCGACGGCGGCGAGGTCACGTTCAGCGCCACCGGCAGGACCGTCGACGCGGACGGCGCCACGCCGTTGCTGGACGTCGGCGAGGAGGCCGGCGTACTCATGCCCTCCGGGTGCCGCATGGGCATCTGCTTCGGCTGCGTCACGCCGCTCAAGGCGGGCGCCGTCCGCGACCTGCGCACCGGCGAGATCACCGAGGCCGACCCCGGCGTCCTCATCCAGACCTGCGTGTCCGCCGCGGCGGGCCCCTGCGACATCGAACGGTAGGAGCACCTTGACCGCCATCGACCCCACCGCCCACCTGACCGCGGAGCAGATCGAGGAGCTCGGCCGCGAGCTGGACGCGATCCGCGACGAGGTGATCGCAGGACGCGGAGAGAAGGACGCCGCGTACATCCGCAAGGTCATCTCGGCGCAGCGCACGCTCGAACTGGTCAGCAGGGGCGTGCTGTTGTTCTCGATCTTCCCGCCCGCGTGGCTGCTCGGCACCGCCGGGCTGTCCGTGGCGAAGATCATGGACAACATGGAGATCGGCCACAACATCCTGCACGGCCAGTGGGACTGGATGCGGGACCCGAAGATCCACTCCACCACCTGGGAGTGGGACCACGTCTCGCCGTCCGACCAGTGGAAGCACTCGCACAACGAGCTGCACCACACGTACACGAACGTGATCGGCAAGGACAACGACCTCGGCTACGGCATCATGCGCGTCGACGAGGACCAGAAGTGGCACCCGTTCCACCTCGGCCAGCCGGTGTGGAACTTCATCAACGCCTGCTTCTTCGAGTACGGCATCGCGGCGTACGACCTGGAGCTCGGCAAGAACCTGAACAAGCGCCGCCGCAAGAACCCGGAGTTCCGCGCCCGGGCCAAGGCCGTGGGCCGCAAGATCCGCAAGCAGGTGCTCAAGGACTACGTGATCCACCCGCTGCTTTCGGGCCCGTCGTTCCTCCCCACGCTCGGCGCCACGTTCACCGCGAACCTGGTCCGCAACATCTGGTCCCACTCGGTGATCATGTGCGGGCACTTCCCCGAGGGCGTGCAGGTCTTCGAGCGCCGGTCGATCAAGGGCGAGACGCGTGGCCAGTGGTACCTGCGCCAGATGATGGGCTCGGCGAACATCAGCGGCAGCAAGGCCATGCACTTCATGAGCGGCAACCTGTCGCACCAGATCGAGCACCACCTGTTCCCGGACCTGCCGAGCAACCGGTACGCCGAGGTCGCGGTGAAGGTGCGCGCGCTGTTCGAGAAGTACGAGCTGGACTACGTCACAGGACCGCTGCCCAAGCAGGTGTTCTCCGCGTGGCACAAGGTCTTCCGGCTCTCGCTGCCGAACAAGCCGAACAAGAAGCCCAAGGCCGAAACGCCGGACCGCGAGCGGGAGCTCGTCGCGGTCTGACCCCCGGCACGTATCCGGACAAGTAGCGCCTCTACGACCATCCGGGTACATACATCACCGAACCCCCCGAATGCCGCTCAAAATACAACGGAATATCGCGGATCGGCGTTGACTGTGAACAGATCCCTGTCTGTTCACAGCCGACCGACCGATGGATACGCCCTTGCCCCGCTTCAGTGTGATCGTCCCCGCACATCTGGTTCAGGCGTATCTGCATGCCTGCCTCGATTCCGTGCTCAGCCAGTCCTACACGGACTACGAGCTGATCGCGGTCGACGACGCCTCGCCGGACGCCTGCGGCGAGATCATCGACGCCTACGCGGCGCGCGACGCGCGCGTGCGGGCCGTGCATCTCCCGGAGAACGCCGGGCTCGGCCCGGCCCGCAACGCCGGCCTGGAACGGGCGAGCGGCGAGTACGTCATCTTCCTCGACAGCGACGACACCCTCGCACCCGGCTCGCTCGCCGCCATCGCCGACCGGATCAAGGAGACCGACGACCCGGACATCCTGGTCTACGACTACGCGCGCGCACACTGGGACGGCTCGCTCGCCCGCAACCAGTACGCGCACCTGCTCGAGGAATCCGGCCCGGCCCCCTTCACCCTGGCCGAACGCCCGTCGCTGCTCCGCCTGTTGATGGTCGTGTGGAACAAGGCGTACCGCCGCGAGTTCCTGGTCGACTCCGGTCTGACCTTCCCGCCCGGGTACTACGAGGACACCCCCTGGACGTATCCGGCGCTGATGGCCGCCGGATCGATGGCCACGCTCGACCGGGTCTGTGTCCACTACCGCCAGCGCCGCCAGGGCAACATCCTGTCCACGGTCAGCCCGAAGCACTTCGACATCTTCGACCAGTACGACCGGGTCTTCGCGTTCCTCGACGCGCATCCCGAACTCCCCGCACAGTGGCGGCCATTGATCTTCCGGCGGATGATCGACCACTTCTGCACGATCTTCACCACCCGCGGCCGTCTGCCCCGCGGAAGCCGGGCGGACTTCCTGCGGCGCGCGCGCCGGCACTACGCGCTGTACCGCACGCCGAGCACACCGGGCACCCGCGTGAAGCCCCCCACCCGGATGCGGCACGGCCTGGTCCGGCTCGGCGCGCACCGCTCCTATCGCACCGTCATGGGGACCCGTAACGTACGCGCCCTCGCCCTGCGCCACCTCAGACGCGCGGCCCACGCGGCCCGCGGCGCGACCCTGCAGACCCACTACCGCATCCAGTGCCTGCTGCCCGTCAAGGACGATCTCGCGGTCTTCTCCGCCTACTGGAACCGCGGCTACTCCTGCAGCCCCGCGGCGATCGAGTCCATGGTGCGCGACCTGGTCCCCTCGATGCGTACGGCCTGGATCGCACGCCCCGACTACACCCACACCGTGCCGACCGGAACCCACCGCCTGACCCCCGGCACGTTCTCCTACTGGACGGCCCTGGCCCGCGCGAAGTACCTGGTCAACAACGTCAACTTCGACCGCAGGCTGCGCAAGCGCCCCGGTCAGATCCTGTTGCAGACCCACCACGGCACGCCCCTCAAGAAGATGGGCCTCGACCTCCAGGAGCACCCGGCGGCGGCCGGCGGAATGGACTTCGCGACCCTCCTGACGAACGCCGACAAATGGGACTACAGCCTCTCGGCGAACCGGCATTCCACCCTCACCTGGGAACGCGTCTACCCGGCCGGTTACACCACCCTGGAGTACGGCAACCCGCGCAACGACATCTTCGCGAGGGCGAGCGGGGCCGACCGCGACCGCACCCGCGAACTCCTCGGCATCCCCGGGGACGCGACCGTCTTCCTGTACGCCCCCACCCACCGCGACTACCAGCGCACCCAGACACCTCGCCTGGACCTCGCCCGTCTGGCGCGCAATCTGGGACCTTCGCACGTCGTCCTGACCCGCGCCCACTATCTGGCGGCCACCGACAAGAGCGCCGCGGAATCCCACCCGCGCGTGATCGACGTGTCGGACCACCACTCGGTCGAAGAGCTCTGCCTGGCCTCCGACGCGCTGGTCACCGACTACTCGTCCCTGATGTTCGACTACGCGGCCCTGGACCGTCCGATCGTCCTGTTCACCGACGACCACACGGCCTACGAGGCGGCCCGCGGCACCTACTTCGACATCCGCGCCTTCCCGCCGGGCCCGTTCGCCCGGACCCAGGACGAGCTGATCGACGTCCTCGTCACCGGCCACTGGAACGGCTCCCGCTCCACCCAGCTCCGCACCGCCTTCCGCGCGCGCTTCTGCCCGTACGACGACGGACACGCCACGGAGCGGGTGGTGCGCAGGGTGTTCCTGGGAGAGAAAGCATCCCCGGAACCAAACCGACCCGCCCAGCGCGTCACGCTGCTCAGTCCCGCCACCGTGACGCATTCCCCCTCGCTGGATGCCTGAATGCGCACGCCAATCACTCTGCTCGAACTGCACCTCCGCTCGCACCACAACCGTATGCGTGACGACCGTGCCTCCCCACACTCCAGCTTCAAATTCGAACGATCACGGTGAACAATGGCAATGCGCTAGAGAGCTTCAGACGGTGACAGTACGAATTGCGAACTGGGCGTTCTGCGTGTAATACGGACGGATCTCACGGCGTAGCGCAGTGACGGGTTGACCAGTTGTGCGCACCAGGCGTAGCCGCTGGCGCAATGAGCGTGCTGTATTACTCGGCATCACTGGGCTCTTCACTTCAAGCACCGGCCGGGGGTAGGAATAGACACGCGAGGGCTGTAGTACGTCCGTAGCAAGTTTGGCCACGGGCACGACAGCACCTCCAGGCCCACTCGGGAGGACCCGGAAATCCCAGATCTCGTCCATCGAGGTGGGTAGGTGGTGAATGCTCGACAGCGAAGCGCAGGAGACCTTGAACTCCAACTGTTCCCGATCAATACGGTCCGGACGAAAATTGAGGGTTCGCTCGGGGTCACGCCGATTGACAGCCTCAACGACTGCGTCCCCGCTCAGTGCAAGACCCCAGACCTGAGCCAAGACCTTCACCTCCATGGGCGAGCAGGTGACTGACACCACCTCAGCGTGCTGATCACGCACCCTGCTGCGCAGCCTCAGCGATCCGTCCTGATCCTTGTACGGAAGGACAATCTCAAGGGCTGGCCCCGTGAGATGCGGCAAGGCAGGCGTCACCAGAGCCTTCGTGTCACTTCCGCTGCAGAGAAGCGGCCCTTCGCGACTTACCCCATCCCAGAGAAGTACCTGCCAAGTCCCTTCGGCAAGAGCACCCCGCCCTGGAAGCACAGCACGACCTTCGGACAGCGGTAGCCGAACATCGGGACTCTCCCCACCAAGGTCCCGGCAGACCAATGTTGCGTCCGGGCCAAAGCCATCAGTACTCCCCTCCGCCAAGGTCAGTTGCACGTCGCCTACCTCAGTAACCAGGCAGTGCGCTGCCACAGACCTGGAGGCGCACGTGCGCACAGCGGAGAGAATTCCCTCAACGCGATCCACACTCGGGCCAGGACCGAAGCGCCGGGCAGACTCCACAGCGGCAGATCCCAGTCGCTCCCGCAACCTGGGGTCCCCTGCCAGCCGTTTCAAAACGGCCGCCAGCGCGGCCGTGTCGCCCCTCGGCGTCAGGATGCCGTCCACGTCGTCGGTCAGAATGTTTCGGGGCCCGTGGTCGCAGTCCATGGCGACAGTGGCAAGTCCACTGGCCATCGCCTCAACCAAGACGACACCGAACGGCTCCCGGAGCGACGGCAATACGAAGACCGAACCTTTGGAGAGCTCTTCAGAAATAGGGGACACCGGCCCCATGAGCAGCACGCGGTCAGACAAGCCTGCTTCATTGATCTGCTTGCGGAGCGCTCGCCCCTCCGGCCCGCTGCCATAGATCCGGAGACTCCAATCCGGGTACGCCGAGGCCATCTCGGAAAACGCTTCTACCAGGGCACTGAAGTTCTTGTGCTTCTTAAGGAGACCACCGGAAACAATAACCTTCCGGTCAAGCGTGGCGAGTGCAACCCCTGGGTCCGGGACACAATTTGGCAGTACGTAAATTCGGTGAGCAACATCCGGAACAAGCCGGGAAAGATTTCGCTTCTCTTCCGGGGTCAGCACCGTGATCCCATCCAACCGAGGGTAAGCCTCGGCGAACAAGGGGTCACGTACCTCCCTCCCATAGATACTCGGCATCGAGTGCTCCTGGGCGATTTTCAGGAATTCCCTGTCGCAACGAGCCAGCACTGTAGTGATTCGAGGGTTGGAACTAATCACTACATCCGCGTCGGTGGCGCCAAGAAACTCCACCAGCCGCCTCTCGGCAAGCCTACTGACCACCACGGTCTTGTCGGTAGGCGGGTATGGGTACAGGATCGGAAACTCTCCGGAAAGCGGATCGTCACCGTCATAGAGAGGAGAGTGGGGCCGCATATCGGTGAGTGAAATCCGCGAAACGCGGGAGTCGAGAGGGAAGTGCAATGAGTCTTGAATCCGACGCAGGGAGACAATCTCGACCTGATGACGCTCCGCCAACGCGCTCGCCATGTTTTGGGTCGCACTGACAACGCCACCCATGTGGCAAAGGTCGCGGACCAGAAATGAAATCTTCACACAATACCTCTTTTACTGCCATGAATTCACTGGCGGCACCTTGCCGGATGCCAGGATGCTATACGAGCAACCCGCTAGAAAGGCACAGATTTCAGACCTGACTGCGCTCCGGCACATTCGTCACCACCACGCACAGTGCCTGCACTCTGTAGCGGTCGAGTAATTCTCCAGGCGCGACCGTCCACATGCGGTAACGACCGACGTCAGAGAACGTGTTCAGCCTCGATCGGATTATTCGAGATGCGCTACGCGTGCGTTGGATGATCGACGAATCCCTCGCCACCGGGACGAGGAAATCCAGAAGTCCATCCGCGACGCCTCCGACCGCATCCTGTGGCTCTAAAACGGTGAGGTCCGCATGGGCCGCCGCACCGGGGACGTCCTCCAGGAGTACGAGAAGTTCAACAGTAAGTAGTCGTCAGATCTCCTTGGCCTGCTCGAGCATCCGGTCGACGACCCGGGCCGCGGCCCTGCCGTCGTCGAGGTCGCAGAACTGGCGCTGGAAGCGTGCGAATCGGTCCTGGTGCGTGATGTGCACCTTCTCGATGTCACGGATCGCCTCGACCAGTTCCTGCGAGGTCCGCAGCAGTGGCCCCGGGGAGTCGGCCTCGAAGTCGAAGTAGAAGCCGCGCAGGGTGTCCCGGTAGTGATCCAGGTCGTACGTGAAGAACAGCATCGGCCGCTCAAGATGCGCATAGTCGAACATCACCGAGGAGTAGTCGGTGACCAGGAGGTCGGCGGCCAGGTAGAGGTCGGCGATGTCCGGGTACTCCGAGACGTCCCACACGAAGCCGTCGCCGGCCCCCTGGACGACGTCGACGATGTTGGAGTGGCGGCGGATCAGCAGGACGTGGTCCTCGCCTAGCTGTTCGCGGGCATCGGCGATATCGATCTTGAGGTCGAACCTGAACTGGCCGGCGCTGTGCGCCTTGTCGTCCCGCCACGTCGGCGCGTAGAGGACGGCCTTCTTGCCCTCGGGCAGGCCGAGTTCGCGGCGGATCCGTGCGGCGGCCTCCTCCCGGTCGGGGGCGTAGAGGCGGTCGTTGCGCGGGTATCCGGCTTCCAGGATCTCGCCCTCGTACGAGAAGGCGCGGCGCAGGATCGGGGTGGAGAAGCGGTTGGAGGAGACCAGGAGGCTCCAGTTGCCGGCCTCGAGCGCGAGCCGGTTCTGGTACTCGCGGTCGAAGTGCAGGGTCTCGATGTCGTGGCCGATCTTCTTCAGCATGGTGCCGTGCCAGGTCTGGACGATCACCTGTCCGGGTCGGCGCTCGATCCATTCGGGCAGGTGCCCGTTGGTCACGATGTAGCGGCTGGTCGCCAGCGCCTCGAACCACTCGCGGCCCCACATCCGGACCTTCTCCGCCTCGTCGGGCAGTTCGACCTGGCCGTCCCGGACCGCCCACAGGTGCCGCAGCCCCGTATCGCGCCGGGCCAGTTCCTCGTACATGGCACGCGGGCTGTCGGAGAACTGCTTGCCGTTGTAGCTGAGGTAGAAAACCTGGTCCCGCAAGGGCGCATCCACTCGCATCCGCTCGTAGACCTCGCGGCGCAACTGGAGTTGGCGGTACGGGCCGCGCTCGTCGTCTGCCAGCTCGGAGCGGCAGTTGAGCTGCGGGTAGTTCTCCCACCGGTTTTCCAGCCAGTAGCGGCGGCCCTTCAGTTCGCTGTGCAGGGGGAACTGCGGCAGGGCGAGGCGGTCGATGACGAAGGGCGTCCGCGGCTCGTCGGCCTCGCCCACGAGGAAGAGGTTCCAGCGGCCGGCCTTCAACGGGAGACCACCTCCTGCCCCGCCCATGACGGAGGGGTCGAAGGAGGCGGTGAAGGTGCCGTCGGGGCGCCAGTCGATGCGGCCCGGACGCTCGTCAGCACGTTTCTGGGCGCGCAGTACCAGCTCCCTGCCGATGTCCTTCTGGCTTGCATGCCCGGACAGAACGATCTCCCCGTCGAGTTCCGCAATGCGGTCGATAACAGCACGTCGGATCCGACTGGCGATCTTCAGATAGCCATTGGCGCCGGCAGTGACCGCGACCTCGATACGTTTGGCGGCCCCGACGTCCATACCGGCATCCGCCACAAAATGCTCGGGGAGATCGGTGGTCAGGTCCGCGAGACCTTCGCGAATCACCGTGGAGAAGCGGCGCTCGCCGCCCTGCAAGTCCGTGGCCACCCATTCGGTGCTCCAACGGCGCCGACCGAGACGTGCGCCGTCGCCGTTCGGGTCGACGAACCGCGCAACCTCGGCGAGTGGCACGGCGACGGCGAGCCCGGCCCCCCGCCCGCGGCCGTTCACCTCCGCCGGATAGTCCATCCGGTCTCCGGTCGCGCGGTTCCGCAGCCGCAGCGACATGCGCTCGTCCGGGCGCAGTTCGGTGCGGAGTTCGCCCTCCACGCGCAGGGCGTCGCCGTCGAACCGGCGGTCCGTGATCAGTGCGCGGACCCGCTCGACGCGGACCTTCAGGGCACCCCGGACGTTGTGGGGCACGATCCGGTGGTCGGCGTCCACCCACTGCACGGGCGGATAGTTGGTGGCGGCCGCACCCCGCGTCCATACCGCGCCGCGCCGCATCAGACCGGCCGCGTACACATGGATGCCGACGTGCCAGAGGCCCTCCTGCCAACGGCCGCGCCTGCGGAACTTGGCGGGGTCGATCTCCACGCGCCAGCCGGCCCAGTCGTAATTGTGGGACTTCTGGCCGGAGTCGGTGGTGGCCTGCGGATGATGGACGTTGGCTGCGGGCAGCAGGGTGCGGCGGCGGCTGCCGTCCCGCTTGAGCTGGATCGCCTTGACGCTGCCGCGGCGGGTGGGCACGTCGATGCGGCTGATCCAGGCGTCGCCCTCCAGGACGAGCTTGCCGCCCTGCCACTCGGCGGCGCGCAGCGGGGAGCGCAGCTCCAGCTCCTTGTCGATGCGCAGCGCCGCCTTGGGCAGCGTGAAGCCGCGGTCGGTGAGCGGGGCGAACTCGGCGTACTTGTGGCGCCGTCCGGTGACGGTCACCGGGTCCTTGCGGCGCCGGGAAGCGAGCAGCGCGAGGAGTTCCGCCATGGCGTGCTTGCGCACCAGGATCCACTGCACCCGCAGCACGGCGGGCAGGCCGAGGACCAGCTTGGGGTCGATCTGGTCGAGGAACCGGTTGGCCTCGTGCAGGAAGGCCCTGCGGAACTCCGCGTCGCCGTCGGGCAGGACGCGCAGGAAGAGCCGGAGGTCGTCGCGCAGTACCCGCTCGTCGTACTCCCGCTTGAACCTCTCGGCGCGCGGGTCGGGCAGCGCGCCGAGGAAGGAGGAGACGGTGAGGACGGCGGCGACCCGGTCGCGGACGGCCTGTGGTTCGGTGCGGCGCTGGGTGATCGAGGGGGCGGACTCGCCCTCGCGCAGCCGCCAGTAGTAGACGGGTTCGCCGACGATGTCGACGGCCTCGGCCCGGTAGTAGGCGGTCAGCACGACGGAGATGTCCTCGTGCAGCACGCCCTCCGGGAAGGAGAGGCCGCATCCGTCCCAGAAGGCGCGGCGGAAGACCTTGTTGCAGGCGATCCGGTCGGCGATGAGACGCGAGTCGTCGGCGATGTGCACCCGGCGGCGGAGGTCACCGGACAGCATCCCGAGGAGCGGCACCTGCCACGTCTTCTCCCCCCGCAGATGATGCACGTTCCCGGTGGCGAAGTCGGAGCCCGACTCGTCCAGGCTCCCGACCATCGTCCGGTACGCGTCGGGCGGTACGACGTCGTCGCTGTCGACGAAGGTGACGTACTCGCTCGACGGGGAGACGTTCGCGAGACCGGTGTTACGGGCCGCCCCCAGCCCCGCGTTCTCCTTCCGCACCAGCCGGAACCGCCCGTCGCGGGCCGCGTACTCGGCGGCGATGGCGGCCGAGTCGTCCGGTGAACCGTCGTCGACCATGACGACCTCGAGGTCCTTCATGCTCTGCCCGGCGAGCGAGTCCAGGCAGGCGGGCAGGTACTGCTCCACGTCGTAGATGGGGACGATGACACTGAGGCGGGTGCTCATCGGGCTCGTTCTTCCTTCGCTGCCGGAGTGCGTGGGATCTCGGTGCCCACACATGCGGGCCGGGTGGGAGCGGGGGCGACGGGGCGCAGTTCGAGCGGCGTCACCGGCACGGGGGCGTTGTCGTCGAGGAACACCCGGCGCACGACGCGTTCAGCGGCGCGGCCGTCGTCGAACTGGCAGAAGCGGCGGCGGAATCCGGCCCGCAGGGCGGCGGCCTCGGGGCTGTTCCAGACCCCTTCGGTGAGCAGCGCCTCCAGGTCGTCCTGGGTGCGGGCGACAGCACCCGGCGGCTCGTTCAGCAGGTCGAAGTAGGTGCCGCGGACGGCGGAGTAGGTCTCCCAGTCGTCCGCGTAGATCATGATCGGCCGGTCGAGGACCGCGTAGTCGAACATCGCGGAGGAGTAGTCGGTGATCAGGCCGTCGGCGGCCAGGTAGAGGGTCTCGACCCTGGGGTGCCCGCCGACGTCCCTGATCCGGCCGCTGCGCCGCAACTCGCCATAATCCGGGGCGGAGTTGTAGAAGTAGTGGCCGCGCACGAGCAGGACGGTGTCGGGACCGAGGGTCTCGGCGAGCCTGGCGAGGTCGAGCCGGGGCGCGAAGGAGCTCTCGTACTCGCGGTGCGTCGGCATGTAGAGCAGCGCGGTCACACCCTCGGCGAGGCCCAACTCCCGTCGCGCCCAGTCCACTTCGGTGGCACCCGCGCGGGCCAGCACGTCGTTGCGCGGGTAGCCGGTCTCCAACGTGGTGTGGGGCGAGGGGTAGACCCGCTCCCAGACGGCCGTGGAGTGGGTGTTGGAGGAGAGGCCGTAGTCCCAGCGGTCGCAGCGCCTGAGCATCCGGTCGAAGTCCATGTCGGTGGAGGCCGGGTAGCGCCGCTGGTCCGTGCCCATCGTCTTCAGCGGGGTGCCGTGGTGCGTCTGGACGTGGATCTGGCCGGCCCGTTTGACCACGGAGTCGGCGAAGTTGACGTCGTTGACGAAGTACCTGGCACGGGCCATGACCGACCAGTACGCGCGCGAGCCGACCAGCACGTGATCGGTGCCGTCCGGGACCCGGTCCACGCAGTCCGGCCGGATCAGCCAGACGGGGCGGATGTGCGGGGCGAGTTCGGCGAGCCGGTCGGCGATCGCGGCCGGGTTCCCGGTGACGCCGCGGCTCCAGTACGAGGAGAAGACGGCGAGGTCGTGCTCGATGGGACGGTGCAGCTCGGCCCAGTAGTGGGCGGCCATCGCGGCCCGCTTGGCACCCCGGACCGCGCCCACGGCCCGGCGCTGCGCTGCCCGGGTGCCGCGCACCGTCTCGTGCAGGCCGCGCATGGCGAGGTGGGCGTCCTGTTCGAGGAGCGCGTAGCGGTGGCCGCGTCGGCCGCCGGGGCGCCGGTAGCCGTCGGGCCGGCGCGTCCGGTAGTGGCGGGCGGCCTCGTGGAAGAACTCGGCCTTGTCCTGCTCTGGCAGCCGGCCGGGCTTCGTGTAGATGGTGAGGTAGTGGTCGACCATCTTCTCGAACAGCCGCTCACGCCAAGGTTCGAGCTCGGGGTGCGCGTCGAGGTGTGCGAAGACCAGGTCGTACTGGCCGAAGGCGTCGAAGTGCTTGCGGCTCGTGGCGCTGAGGATGTTGCCGCCCTGGCGGCGCTGGCGGTACTCGATGCACACCCGGTCGAGGACGGCGATCCGCTCGGCGGTGATCAGCGCGGTGAACGTCCACGGGACGTCCTCGTAGTACCCGGCGGAGAAGGTGAAGCCGTGCCGGGAGAGGAATGCGCGCCGGTAGGCCTTGTTCCAGACGACCTGCAACAGCCCGAGCAGGCTGGGGCGGTCCACGAGCGGGAAGACGTCGGGGCCCTTCTCGGCCAGGAGGTGGGCGACGCCGTTGGGCCGTCGGCTGTCGTCCCAGTAGGTGCGCGTGTAGTCGAAGACGAGGAGGTCGGGGTCAGCGGTGGCGTCGAGCCGGGCGGCCATCGCGGAAAGGGCGCCGGGGGCCAGGGTGTCGTCGCCGTCGAGAAAGACGACGTAATCGCCGACGGCGCGCTCGAGACCGGCATTGCGGGCCCGGCCGAGGCCCACGTTCTGCTCAAGGTGTACGGCATGCACGCGCTGGTCGGCCGACGCGAATTCGTCAAGCAATGCGCCACAGCCGTCGGGCGAGCAGTCGTCGACGGCGATCAATTCGAAGTCGTCGTACTCCTGTCCCAACACCGAGTCCAGGCACTCACGCAGGTATCCCTGCACGCGATGGACCGGGACCACAATGCTGAAACGCGGCATGGGCAACGACTCCTGCCTGTCTGTTGTCGGGTGACCGAATGGCACCTTCCGTAACAAACCGACACATTAACCCATAAATTCGTGCGTAATTCGCTACACGTCGCTACACGCATTGATGCGCCCATTAGGGCGCATATCAAAGACGGAGGCCGTGGCCCGACCCCGGTCGTCCCGGGTGTCGCACCACGGCCTCCGCCGCGAACCGCCTCAGCGCGTCAGTGGCTCAGCTCCACGTCCGCGTCGTTCCTGCCGTTGCCGTTGAGGGCCAGCGGGAGGGCCTGCGGACCGTAGCCGCTGGCGACGACGGTGTACTGGCCGGCGTCGAGGTCGTCGAAGGCGTAGGCGCCGTCGATTCCCGTGACGGCCGTGCCGACCGTGTTGCCCGCGGCGTCCAGCAAGGTGACGCGGGCGTCGTTCAGCGGGTCGCCGGACGCGCCGCGGACCACGCCGTGGACGCGGGCGCCGGGGACCAGACGGACCTCGCAGCGGTTGGGGCCGCCGGTGGCGACCTCGACCGCGAGGGCCGTGGGCCGGTGGCCCTCCGCGCTGACGGCGAGGGTGTAGCTGCCGGGGGCCAGGTCACCGAAGGCGAAGTTGCCCGTGGCGTCTGCGGCGCCGGAGGCGATCACCTCACCGCGCACGTCGGTGGCGATCACCAGCGCGCCGGGCACCGGGAGTTCGCCGGCCGCCTGGACGACGGTGCCGGTCAGGCCCGCCGCCCCGGCCAGCATCAGGTCGAAGTCGAGGAAGCCCTCGCCGACCGTCAGCGTCGTGGCCTGCGGCTGCCGGGAGCCCGCGGAACCGATCAGGACGTACGTGCCGCCGGCGGGAGCCGCGAGCAGGTACGCGCCGTCGGAACCCGTGGTCGTACGGCCCAGTTGACCGCCCCTGAGGTCGATCAGCGTGACGACCGCGCCCACGAGCGGCGAGCCGTCGCGTTCGCGGGCGTGGCCCTTGATGCCCGAGGTCGCGTCGACCGGCTCGGCCTGCGCGGGTACGGGTGCCGCCTGCGCGGCCGCCGCTGCCGGAGCGGGGACCGGGGAGTCCGCGGCCTCCGATGAGGCCTCGCCCTTCTCCGCCGCTTCACGCGCCTGAAGGCCCGACATCTTGCGCAGCGGGACCTCCTTGGTCCACAGGACCATCAAGAACGCGAGGACGATGACGCACGCCGCGATCAGGAACACCACGTGCATGGCGTCCGCGAAGCCCTGCTTGAACGGCTCCGCGAGGCGCGGGTCGAGGTGCTGGATGAACGAGGAGTCGGACAGCACGTCGCCGCCGCCACCGCCGGAGCCCTTGACCATGTCGAGGACCGGCTTGTTAGCGGGGTCGGAGACGACCGACGGGTCGTGCAGCGCGGCCTGGAAGTCATGCGTCTTCGCGGCCGACTTGAAGGCCTCGGAGATCTTGTCGCCGACGTTCGAGAAGAGAACGGAGAGGAAGATCGCCGTACCGGCGGTGGCGCCCATCTGCCGGAAGAACGTGGACGACGCGGTCGCCACACCCATGTCCTGCGGCGGCACCGCGTTCTGCACCGCGAGCACCAGCGTCTGCATGCAGCAGCCCAGGCCGAGGCCGAAGAGCCCCATATAGAGCATGGTCTCCCACAGCGGGGTGTCCCACTGGACCTGGAAGTGGAAGAGCAGCAGCGCCGCCACCATGAAGAGGGTGCCGATGGTCGGGAAGATCTTGTAGCGGCCCGTCTTCCCGGTGAGCTGACCGGAGATGATGGACGCGATCATCATGCCGGCCATCAGCGGCAGCATCTCGAGACCGGACTTGGTGGGGCTCGCGCCCTTCACGATCTGGAGGTACTGCGGGATCATCAGCATGCCGCCGAACATGCCCGCGCCGATCAGCACGGACAGGAAGCTGGTCTTGCTGAAGATGGCGTTGCGGAACAGCCGCATCGGGATGAGCGCGTCGTCGCCGACCCGGCGCTCCACGAGGATCCACGAGACGATGCCGACGCCGCCGAGGACGTAGCAGACGATCGAGCCGGTCGAGCCCCAGCCCCACTCGCGGCCCTGTTCGGCGACGAGCAGCAGCGGGACGACGCCGAGCGCGATGGTGAACGCGCCCCACCAGTCGATCTTCCGGTCGCGGCGGACGTGCGGGATGTTGAGCACCTTCGCGACGACGAACAGCGCGACGATGGCGATCGGCACGTTGACCAGGAACACCCAGCGCCAGCCGGTGACGCCGAGGATGCTGTCCTGACCTGCGAGGGCGCCGCCGATGAGCGGGCCCGCGACGCTGGACGTGGCGAACGTGGCGAGCATGTAGCCCTGATAGCGGGCCCGTTCACGCGGCGGCACGATGTCGCCGATGATCGCGAGCGCGAGCGACATCAGACCACCGGCACCGATGCCCTGCACCGCGCGGAACGCGGCGAGTTCGGGCATCGACGTCGAGAAGGTGCACAGCGCCGAACCGACGATGAAGATCGTGATCGCCGCGAGGAAGTACGGCTTGCGGCCGTGCAGGTCGGACAGCTTGCCGTAGAGCGGCGTACAGATCGTCGACGTGATCAGGTACGCCGTCGTCGCCCAGGCCTGCTGGCTCAGGCCGTCGAGGTCGTCCGCGATGGTGCGGATCGAGGTGGAGACGATGGTCTGGTCGAGCGCGGCCAGGAACATCCCCAGCATCAGGCCGCTGAGGATGGTCAGGATCTGCCGGTGGCTCAGTCCACCGGACGTCTGTTGAGGGGTGGATATGGCTCGGGTAGCGGTGTCTCCGCGGGACGCGGACACGGCCTCAGTCATTCTTGCGTTGCTCCCTGCTCGCCACCGGGCCCGGGGACTTTCCCGGACTCGGGACGCGCGTATTCAAACTCTTCCAGATCGTCATTGAGGCGGGAGAGCAGCCGGATCAGCTGGTACCGGTCCTCGGCGGGCCAGGTCTCCAGCAGCTCCGCGAGTCTCGCGTCGCGCTGGCGCCGGTACTCCTCGAACGTGGCCCGCCCGGCGGCGGTGGCGCGCAGCAGCGCACCCCGCCGGTCCTCCGGGTCCGGACGCCGTTCGACGAGTCCCTTGTCGACCATGGCCCGCACCTGGCGACTGACCGTCGACAGGTCGAGAAAGGTCTCGGCGGCCAGGTCGGTGGCACGGCGTTCGCCGTCGCGCACCAGTTTTGCCAGCAGTACCCGTTCGCCGGACCGGCTCTCGAGCCTGGCCTTCTGCCGGTAGGCAGTCAGCAGTCTCGAGAACCGCACCAGTTGCGTGCCGAGTCCCGCCGCGGCGTCCTCGGCACTCGCGCTTCCCTTCACTGGGTCGGCGTCCGCTGCTTCACGGCCATGGACCGTCCCCTTGTCCATGTCCCGCCTTCCCGTTCACATTCAATTGCTTGTATCGAGCAAGTGAGTGTAGCCGCCATTCGCGGGTCCCCGACCCAGGGGGTACGAGAGTATTTACGCAGGTCAATGGGGGGTCAAGCCCGGGTCAGGCGGAGGTCAGGCAGGGGTCAAGAGCACTGCGGCGTTGTGTCCGCCGAAGCCGAAGGACGTGCTGAGCGCGAGGGAGGTGGGCCGCTGACGGGCCGCGCCCGCGACGGCGTCGATGGCGAACTCCGGGTCGAGTTCGGTGAGCCCGGCCGTGGGCGGCACCACGTCGTCGCGCAGCGCCAGGACCGTGAGTGCCGCCTCGATCGCGCCCGCCGCACCGAGCGTGTGCCCGATGGCGCCCTTCGCGGAGGTGACGGGCGGCCGGTGCGGGAAGACGCGGGAGAACAGGGTGGCCTCCATCGCGTCGCCGCGCGGGGTCGAGGTGCCGTGCGCGTTGATGTGGTCCACGTCGCCGGGGGCGGCGCCGGCCTCGGCGAGCGCGGCCCGCACGGCGCGTTCGGCCTCGCGGCCCTCGGGGTGCGGGGCGACCAGGTGGTGGGCGTCGGTGCTGGTGCCGTAGCCGACGAAGGACGCGAGGCGGGGCGCCGAGCGGGCGTCCGCGTGCTCGGCCCGCTCCAGCACGAGGACGCCCGCGCCCTCGCCGATGACGAAGCCGTCGCGGTCCGCGTCGAAGGGGCAGGACTGCCGGTTCGACAGCGCTCCGAGCTGGCCGAACCCGGCCACCATCAGCGGCACCACCGCCGCGTCCACGCCGCACACCACGGCGATGTCGCACTGCCCGGAGGTCAGCAGCTGCCGCGCGGCGCCGAGCGCGGTACCCCCGGCCGCGCAGGCCGTCGCGACGGGGAGGGTGGGCCCGGTGATCCCCAGGTGCAGCGCGATGGTGGCACACACCATGTTGGGCAGGAAGCCGGTGAGGAAGTACGCGGAGACGCTGCCCGCCCCGCCGCTCGCGAACCGCTCGGCCGCGGCGAGCCGGGTGTGCTCGCCGCCCACGGACGTGCCGGTGACCACGGCGACGCGCGAGCCGTCCCACTCGGCGGGGTCCAGCTTGGCCCGGTCGAGCGCCTCGCCCACGGCGGTCAGCGCCATCCGGGCCGCGGGGTCGATGCGGGTGACGCCGCGCGGCCGTACGGGCAGTTGGTCGGCGCCCTCGACCCGGCAGCTCAGGGTCACCGGGAGCTCGGCGAGCGTCGGGTCGTGGCGGGCGGCGGAGCGCCCCGCCAGGACGGCGGCCCAGGTGCTGTCCGCGTCCCGGCCCGCCGCGGTGACCAGGCCGAGCCCGGTCACCAGGACGGCGTTCACCGGCCGCGCCGCGCGTCGACACGGGAGCTGAACTCGGCGAAGGGCAGCTCGCGCAGCTCGTCCTCGGTGACGGTGACGCCGAGCTGGTCCTTGAGCGTGACGGCCAGCTCCACGGCCATCAGCGAGTCGACGAGCAGGTCGGTCATCAGGGCGTCCGAGGTGACGGCGGCACGGTCGACCTCGAAGGTGTCGACGAGCATGCCGGTGATCAGGTCGGGGGTCGCGAGGGGTTCCGGGGGCGCGAGGGCCTCGGCAGCCACGGGGGGCTCGGTGGTCGTGGGGGTCTCTGGGGACGCGGGGGTGCTCATGGCCTGAAACAAACCACCCCAACAGGACCCTTAGCCTTGCGCTCGCCCATATTCAGCACAAAGTGGGACTTTGTGAGCAACCTTGAGACCAACGTGGACGACGCCCTCGGCTGGCTGGCCGACGACTATCTGCGCGTCGAGACCTCGGGCATCGAGCACATCCCGGCGACCGGCCCCGCGATCCTGACCGCCAACCACTCCGGAGCCTGGGGGTTCGACGGCTTCGTCCTGAACAAGGTCCTGCGGCGCGAGCTGGCCCGGCCGGTGCACCTCTACGCCGACAAGCTGGTCTTCCGGCTGCCACCGCTCGCCGCGTACGCGCGCCGGCACGGCGTCTTCAGCGACGATCCGACGCTCGGCCGCGACCGGCTGGCGCGGGGCGGGCTGACCGCCATGTTCCCCGAGGGCATGGACGGCGTCGGCAAGGACTTCGCCTCCCGCTATCGGCTACGGCCCTTCAACCCCGGTTTCGCCGCCGTCGCCGTGCTCACCGGGGCGCCGGTCGTGCCGGTGTCCATCGTGGGGGCGGAGGAGACGTTCCCGAAGCTCGGCGAGATCGGGGCGCTCGCCCGACGGTTCGGGCTGCCGTACTTCCCCGTGACCACGCCGCTGCCACTCCCGGCGAAGTGGCTCGTCACGGTCGGCGAGCCGATCCCGGCCCCGGCCGCCGACCCTTCGTACGCTCGGCGCTCGGCCGCGGCGCGGCGGCTGTGCGACGAGGTGTGGTTCACGGTGCAGGCGATGGTGGACCGGGACCGCGGGCGCAGGACGACACCGTTCTGGTAGGCCAACTGCCGCGCCCGCGTGCTTAGTTGGCGAGCCAGTCCGCGGCTCTACGGGCGTCGGCGGCGGCCGTGGCGCAGCGTTCCGCGTGCGCGAGCAGGGTCATCCGGCACCGCTCGCCGAAGGCGTCGTGGTTCCAGCCGGGCTGCCGCGCGCAGTCGGCGAGGCGGCGCGCGTGCTCCTGGAGGTTGCGAGCCCCTGCGGTGGCGAGCGCGGCGTAGTGGGCGGGGTCCGCGCCCATGACGGGCCCCGCACTCACGTCGGGCGCCTCGCGCGCAGCGGTGGGAGCGTCCGCGCCGGCCCGGTCGGCGAGGGCGCGGACGAGTTCGGTGACGGCGAGCACGCCCAGGTCGGCCGCGGGGCAGGGGACGCGGGCGGCGCACAGGTCGGCCGACAGGTCGTCGAGCGGATCCGCGGTGTCCAGGCCTCCGGAGCCCCAGCCCGCGGTGTCCGGGCCTCCGGAATCCCGGCCCTCGATGTCCGGCCCCTCGGAATCCCGGTCCTCGTCCAGATCCCGCAACCACGCGGTCGCGCACAGGATCTCGGTGTCCGCCCCGACCGTCAGGTCGTCCCACCGGAACGGCGCGACGACCGCGTGGATCGTCGCGGGCAGCGGCGGATGGCGGCGCACCGCCTCGGCCACGCTCCGCTCCACTCCCTCGGTCGCGAGCAGCGCGAAGGCCCGCGGCGCCGTCTCGGCGAGGGCCCGGGTGACGACCTCCAACGCGTGCTCCAGGTAGGCCGCCTCCGGGCCGGCACCCGCGCCCGCCCGCGCACCCTCATGAACGTACGGCTCGATCCGGCGCCTCAACGCCGCGCTGCGGGCGCCGTGTTCGGCCTGGTCCGCGGAGCGTGCCGTGGCGTCGAGGATCTCGCTGACGAGGGTGTCGTCGGCGGCCCCTGCGCCGAGGACGAGGCGCCGGGCGAGCCGCCGGGTGACGGCGCGCCACTCGGCCCGGCCGAAGGCGCCGTCCGGCTGTCGCGCGGCAAGCAGTGCGGCGGCCGCCTCGGTGGCGGCGGAGCGCACGGCCACCGGGTTGACGGTCGGCGGCGGCGCGGCATGCGGCGTCAGGATCGTGCGCCGTCCTTCGGCGTCGAGGGCGGTGACGGCGCCAAGGGCCCCCGCCTCCTGTGCCCGCCGCAGCAGGGCGTCGGCGTCCGCGCCGGAGAACGGCATCAGGAACGCGCCGAACGCCGTGGCCATCCGCGTCGGCCGCCCCGACCCGGCCCGCCGCGCCTGGGCCAGCGCCTGCCGGGTCAGCTCCCGCCGGGTGAACGGCTTGAGACCGAGCGCGCGGGCCGGCGCGTCGATCCAGGAGACACGCTGGGCCGCGAGCGCGGCGCTGACCAGAACGTTCTCCAGGGGCCGGGCCGTCGCGAGCCGACGGGGAGGGGTGCCGGTGTCCATGGCGTTCATCGCCGTTCTCCTACGCGTCGGTGGTGCCGGTGGGTCGGTGGGTTCGGTAGCGGTCTCGGTGGTCGTCACTTGTCGAGCAGTTGGTACGGCTGGTTGCCGACGATCTCGCCGTCGTACGCGGTGATCAGCTCGTTGACGCGGGCGCGGTGCGGAAGGTCGTCGCCGCTCAGGGTGTCGGCGTACGCCTGCGGGGCGTGCGAGAGCGGGTAGTCGTACGTCTCGTCGAGCCAGGCGAGTTCGAGCCAGGTGTCGGGGACGTCGCAGGCGGAGGCGGGCCCGCGTCCGTCGAGCCCCGGGATCACGTCGTGCTTGTTGACGAGGCTGACCACCTGGACCGCGGGGTCGAGCGGGCGCTTGTTGTCGATGGGCGAGCCGACGGTGACCACATGCGTGAGCCGGTACGTCGACACGACGTCGAGGTCGCAGGCGAGGTTCATCGCGGTGATCCCGCCGAGACTGTGGCCGACGATCATCAGCTCGGAGCCGACCGGCACCCCCGCCCGTACCAGCAGGTCTTTGACCGCGCGGCTGTACGTGGTGTCGGTGCGCAGCGCGGCGTCGAACGCGCCGACGAGGTCCTGCGGGGTGCTGTTGCTGACCCGGCCGAAGCTGGTGCCGGGCAGCAGCAGGACGTGCCGCCGGGCGCCGTCGGCGCAGTCGATGCGGCGCAGCAGGGCCAGGCCGTGGTTGCCGAGCGCGGAGATGTCGTCGATATAGCGGACGATGTCGTTGCCGGAGCGGGTCAGGACGCGGCTGAGCATCGCGTCGGGTTCGACGCGTTCGGCCCGGCCAGGACCCGGGTTCAGATGCCGGATGAACCCGGCGGGCAGGCCGAGGAACGGGTCGGTGCCGGGCACTCCGCCGGACAGGGTGACCCAGGAGAAGTCGTCGTTGGCGGGGTTCTCGTCGAGGAGTCCCTGCAGGGCGAGCAGTTCCATCATCACGGGGCTGAACGTGGTGAGGGTGCGGGTGAGGCCGAGCAGATCGATCAACTCCCGTGCGGCGCGCAGCGCTTCGAACCTGCGGCCCGCGATCACCGCGTCGGTGAGCCGCTTGGCGAGCGGCTCGGTCAGGTTCGGGTGCTCGCGGGCGGCGGCCTCGATGCGCAGCGCGAACGCGTCGACGGCCATCGCCACGGCGGCGGGCCTGCGGCGGGCGACGGCGCCGAGGGAGCGGACGGCCTCGCCGACGACGCCGCCGTTCGCGGCGAAGCCGAGCCCGGCCGGGTTCGTCACGGCGCGGGCCGCGGACAGCGCGGCGCCGAACGCCCACGCGGGTCGGCGCACCGCCTGGAGCCCCACCCGCCAGCTGGATCCCGCCGCGGTCAGCTCCGCGCCGGTGCGGCGCGCGGCGAGCGCCGCGTCGGCGAGCAGCACCGACGCCGCGACGAGCAGGTCGGCGTCGGTCCGCTCCGCCGGCACCTGCGCGGTCCTCGCGTCGTCACGCCTTGCCACGTCGCGCGCGTGGACTGTCTGGACTGCCATCCCGGCCACCTCGTCCCTGGAACGCGTCGGCGGGGCCGACCCGCCACTCATCAGCAGTAGACGCAGACCGACCCGGCCCCGGCAGGGCCGCTGCCCCCACTCGGGTGACTCACGGAGCGTGCCCACCGCACCCCCGCGCTGCAAGGCCTCCCACATATCCGCAGGCCACAGCGGCCCACCGAGCCCGGGAGCCGCCCGAGTGAATCACCGAGCGTGTGCGCGCGCCGGTCTCCCCCGGGACGCCCACCGCGACAGCATGCCGGTGTGATCATCGGGAGGTTTGTCGAAAGGGCCCCACGACGGCTGCGTAAGGAGGTGAGCCCTCATCGAGAGCCGGCTTCGGAGGCAAGCCCACATCGCCGGCCGCGTACGGAGGTGAGCCCCATTCAAGCCCGTCCGGCGATCGAGGACCGGGGCCCGGGGCAGAGCCCCGTGAGCGCAACCCCACCGGGCGCCCCGGTCGCACCGGGGCCGGAGCCCACCGTCGGACCACTCGGAGCGACGCGAACCCGCACGGCACGGCGGCTGCTCACCGCCCTCTGCCTGGCGGCCTGCTGCTGGTCGGCCACGAACTGGTCCACGGCAGGCCCCTCGGCCGCGGAGGCCGCAAGGCCACACCGCACCATCGCCGACGGCACCGGCGCACACGGCCTCGCCCTCGACGTCACCGTCAACACCCGCCCCGGAACCACCGCCCTGCGCCCCGGCATCCGCACCGGCGGCGAGGTCGTCGCCTCGTACCGCCTGACCAACCGCGGCGGCGCCGACCTGCACGACCTGCGGGTGCACGACCCCTCGATGCCGGGCGCCCGGCTCCACTGCCCCGGCGGCCGCGACCTCGTGCCGCTGCTCATCGGCCTCCGTTCGGTGCGCTGCACGGCGACCGGGCCGGCCCGCCCCGGCAGATGGGTCGCACAGGTGCGGGCCGCCGGGCGCCAGCCGTATCTGCGCGCCACCGTGCAGGCGACCGCGCGCTCCGGGTACGCGGGGGTGGGCGCGGCCCTGACACTCCGTCAATCGGCGCGTCCGACCGGCCCCGACCGGGCCCACGTCACCTACACCGTCACCAACCCCGGCAACCGGCCCCTGCACGACATCCGCGTCACCGACCCGGGCCTCGCCCCCGACCGCATCGACTGCGCCCACGGCCGCCCGGTCGTGCCGCGCCTGGCGCCCGGCGCCACGGCCGAGTGCGGCGGTGACGTGCGGCGCGCCCCCGGCACGTACACCGGTCGTGGGCTCGCCGAGGGCAGCGACCTGATCCGTACCATCGGCGCGCGCGGCGAGGAGGTGGCGCCGCCCCGGTTGTCGGCGCGCGCCACGACGCGGCTCGTGATCCCGGGGGCGCCCGCACCCCGGCCGAAGGAACCGGCGTCACCGAAGCCGCCCGGCGAACCTCCGGCCGAGCCGCCCGCCGCACCACCGCTGCAGCCGCCCGCGCCGGCCGCCGCACTGCTGCTGGTGGCTCCCCCGCCGGGCATCGCCGCGCCGGACCCGGCGCCCCGACCGCCCCGACTCCCCCTCCCCCCAAGGCAATCCCGGCAGCCCGAGCCCCCGACCGAACCCGACCCCGAGGCACGTACGCAGGCGAAGAAGTCCGGCCAGGAGGACCGACTGCCCCCGCTGCTCCGCCGTTTCGTCCACGACAACGGCCGGCCCACCGGGCTCGGCCTCATGGCGGCGCTGTTCCTCGTGCTGCTGCCCGCCGCGATCGCGGCCGCGGTGCTCGGCTCGGCCCGCAGACACTGACCGAACGGTCCCCGAATCGGAGCGGACTCCCGAATGATCGAAAGCCTGGCCATCGTCGTCGGCGTCGCCCTGCTCGCCGCCGCGATCGTCCTCGTCAAGCACCGTTACTGGCCGCTCAGCCCGGACGAGGAGCCCCGCGAGGACGTCGCCGAGTACATCTCGATGATGGTCGGCGTGCTCTACGCGCTGGTGCTCGGCCTCGCCCTCGTGTCGGTCTGGGACACCCACTCCGGGGCCGAGGACCACGCGGCGGCCGAGGCGAGTGCCGCACATCAGATCCATCTGCTCTCGGCCGGTCTGGCACCCACCCAGGGCGAGCGCGTGCGCACGGACATCGAGCGGTACATGACCCACGTGTCCGACACGGAGTGGCCGGCCATGGCCGAGGGCGGTCCGCTGGGGGCCGAGGGCTGGCGGCTGTTGGGCGACGTACGCGCGGCGAGCCAGGTGCCCGCCGACGCCACGCCCTCCCAACAGGCCACCGTTCAGGAGGCTTTGGCACAGCTGAGCGTGCTCGACGAGGCGCGCAGGGGCCGGGAGAGCGACGCGGGCGAGCGGCTCTCGCCGGTGATCTGGTTCGGCCTGATCGTCGGGGGCGGTCTCACGGTCGCCTTCATGTTCATGTTCGGGGTGCAGCGCAGCTTCACCCACGTCGTGATGGTGATGGGCCTGTCCGCCCTGATCACGTTCACCGTGCTCCTGATCTACCAGCTCGACGGCCCGTTCAGCGGTCTGATGGCGGTCGACCCCACCCCGTTCACCCGCACCTTCTGAGCCCCCCCCCTCCCGGACCGGTGGCGCTACAGATCCGCGCCCAGCTCGCTCCTGACCACATAGCTGCACTGCGTGTACGAGTACCCGGACTGGATCCGGCCGCCCGCCGCGCGCCCGCTCGCCGTCGCGTCGCGGCCACCCGGCTTGTGCAGGAAGTGGTACGTGCCCGCGGGCAGCCGCAGCGTCCGCTTCGGGTAGCTCTTGCCGCTCGCCTTGCACGCCTTGCCGCGGCCCGCCGTCTCGGTCGGATACGTCTTGCAGGACCCGCAGGCGGCGATGGTGATCCGGCCGGTGACCGGTCCCGTGTAGAGGACCTCGACCGGGTCGGGCCCGTCGTTGCTGATCACCATGTCCATGCGGGAGCCGCCCGGCGCGCCCTTCGGCGGCAGCCGGTCGCCCGCGGTGGGACGCAGCTTCGCGATCTCGGCGGCGATGGCGACCTGCTGGGCGCGGGCCCGCCGCTCGTCGTTCTTGTACGTGCCCGCGAAGTCGGTCAGTGACGCGTGCGCCGCGCTGAACTTCTTGTCCTTGAACTGGTCGATGCCGCAGGCGTACGCCCCGTCCTCCACGGCCGTCGCGACGCCGCCGCGCAGGTGCGCGGGGACGGGCGCGGGCAGGCGCTTCGCGGTGTCGCCGATGCGGCGCAGCGCCCGGGTGGCGGTGCACGGGTCCGCACCCTTCAGCTCACCGGCGCGCCGCTCGACGGCCGCGCGCACGGCGGGCTCCACCTGGTCCGCCTGCGCCGACTCGGGGAACATACGCAGGAGTTGGCCGAGTTCGCCGCCCTCGCCGTCGGACTCCGCGGCGCCGAGCTTTCCCGTGCCGCACTTCAGGAGCGAGGCGGCGAGCGGCTTGTCGGGCCAGCTCGCGAGGGAGCCGAGGACGGTGCGGTCGATCGTGCCCGGCACCGACCGCAGGTGTTCGAGGGGCGCGACGGCCGCGCAGTGCTCGCCGTCGGCGTACGGCGCGGACACCGCCTTGTAGTAGGCGTCGAGGCTGTCGTGCACGCGGTGCGCCGCCCTGGAGTCCGGGTGGTCCTCCGCGAGGTCGCGGTACCGGCCGAGCGCGGTGCGGTAGTCGGCGCGCGCCTCGGCGAAGTCGCGGCCCGAGGCCTTCTTGACGAGGGCGTCGGCGCTGTCGAGCCGGTCGAGCAGCCGCTGCTCGACGGCGTCGTCGCGCAGACCGCCGTACGCGACGGCGCCCCCTGCGGGCACGGCGAGCAGCGCGAGACCGAGCACGATGGCCACAACCGGCTTGATCTGTACGGAAGTTGCGGGCGCCCGCAGCCCGATCCGCGCGCCGTCCGCCACCGCGGCGAGCAGCAGCACCCCGTACCCGATCAGCGCCCATCCGGGCACTCCGTCCGGGTCGGCGGGCAGCGCGAGGGTGAGCAGGGCGGCCGTGGCGGCGACGCACAGCAGCGCGAGCAGGCGGCGGCGTACGAGGACGTACCCCAGGCCGAGCCCGCTGAGGTTGAGCAGCCCCGCCGCGACGGCGCGCGCCGGATCGGCGGGTCCGGCGGGCGACCGGGCAGGGGGAGGGTCGGACGGCTGGACAGGGGGCCGGCCGGGCGGCTGGACAGGGGGTCGGCCGGGCGGCCCGAACGCGACTTCCTGCGCGGGGCCGAAGGCGGGCGGGCCGGCTGCGGGCGGGTCGAAGGCGGGCGGGCCGGCCGCGGGCGGGCCCGGTGGCATCGGCGGAACCGGCGGTACCAATGGCTCAGGCGGCCCCGATGGCGGTAGCCCCTGTGACGGCGGCACCGATGGCATCTGCGGAGGCGGGCCGAACCCGCCGCTCCCCTGCCGCTCCGCGTCGCCGGACGACGCGCCCCCCTGCCACCTCATCGCGGTCCCCCAACCGTCAGGTGTCACACCCCGAAGCAAACGATCGGGGGCGGCGCCCCGGCTGTCAATCGGTCACAAGTAGCCAACCCGACGCCATCGGGCCGCCAACTCCCTTTACGTTCCGAACCCTTGACGCCCCCACTACGCCCCCTTTAACTCAAGTCTTGAATTTAGAAACGGCACGACGCACCACCAGCACCCGCAACGGGACCACCGGGAGGGCACCTTGCGTCACACCGACACCACCACCAGATCCGGCCGCAGAAGGCGCGGAAGACGCGCGGCCTTACTCACCGTCTCGGCGCTCGCGGCGGGCCTGCTGCCGCTGACCGGCAGCGCGTCCGCCTCCGCCGCCGACGACCCCGCACCCACCCCCGTCGACCGCTTCGAGGGCGAGGTGCCCTTCGCCACGCAGCCCGCCGAGGGCATCTTCACCTGGGGCGGTGACACCGACGACCATCCGAAGCTCGAACTCAAGGAGCGCGCGGACGCGCCCGAGGGCACCAAGGTCCTCGAAGGCGCCTACGACATCAGCGGCTACGGCGGCTTCAGTCACGACTACGCCGCCGACAAGCCGGCCCACGACTGGTCGGCGCACAAGGGCATCCGCCTGTGGTGGTACGGCGACAACTCGGGCCGAAAGCTGACCTACGAGCTCAAGGACGGCGGCGCGCACGGCGAGGCGTCCGAGCTGTGGACGACGTCGTTCACCGACGACTTCACCGGCTGGAAGCAGGTCGAGCTGCCCTTCACTCAGTTCGAGTACCGCACGGACTACCAGCCCGTCGGCGGCATCGACCACGTCCTCGGGCTCGACAAGATGTGGGGCTACGCGGTCACGCTGCCCACCGGCACGCAGAGCCAATTCGCCATGGACGGCGTGGAGTTGTACGGCAAGGCCGACCAGTCGCTGCGCGCGCAGGTGGCGACGGACGCGGCCGTGTACCCGGTGAAGGAGGGCGGTTCGGCGGCGGTGAAGCTGTCGGTCACCACCACAGGGAACGTGCCGATCGAGGACCCCGTCACCATCGAGTACGCCACCGGCGGCGGCACCGCCGACGCGGGCAAGGACTACACACCGGTCACCGGCAAGGTCACCTTCCCGGCGGGCACCGCGTCCGGCGCGGCCAAGACCGTCACGGTCGCCACCAGCAAGGACTCGGCCAGGTCCGAGACCGCCGAGACGATCCCGCTGAAGCTGACCGTCACCGGCGCCAAGCCGCCCGCCGAGTCCCCGCAGGTCGTCATCGACGCGCACGGACTCACGTACCTCGACGCGAAGGCCCCGATCAAAAGGCGCGTCGCCGACCTCGTCTCCCGGATGTCCCTGGAGGAGAAGGTCGGCCAGATGACGCAGGCCGAGCGCGCCGCCCTCAAGTCTCCCGGCGACATCGCGAGCCACAACCTCGGGTCGCTGCTCTCCGGCGGCGGCTCCGTGCCGACACCGAACACGCCCGACGCCTGGGCCAAGATGATCGACGACTACCAACTCCGGGCACAGGCAACGCGGTTCCAGATCCCGCTGATCTACGGCGTGGACGCGGTGCACGGACACAACAACGTCGTCGGCGCCACGATCATGCCGCACAACATCGGCATCGGCGCGACCCGCGATCCCCAACTGGCCGAGAAAACCGGGGCAGTTACCGCCTCCGAGGTGCGTGCGACCGGCGTCCCGTGGGACTTCGCGCCCTGCCTGTGCGTAAGCCGCGACGAACGCTGGGGCCGCTCCTACGAGGCGTTCGGCGAGGACCCGGCCCTCGTCGAGTCCATGGAGACCGTGATCAAGGGCTTCCAGGGCCGCGCGAACGGCAGCGACCTGGACCGCAACGACAAGGTGCTCGCCACGGCGAAGCACTTCGTCGGCGACGGCGGCACCGAGTACGGCTCCTCCACCACCGGCTCGTACACCATCGACCAGGGCGTCACGAAGGTGACGAAGCAGGAGCTGGAGGCCGTACACCTGGCACCCTTCGGCGACGCCGTGAAGCGCGGTGTCGGCACGGTCATGCCCTCGTACTCCTCGCTCGACATCATCGGCGACGACCAGGGCCCCGTGAAGATGCATGCCAACGCGGCAATGATCAATGGGGAGTTGAAGAAGAAGCTCGGCTTCGAAGGCTTCGTGATCAGCGACTACGCGGGCATCGACCAGATCCCCGGCGACTACGCCTCCGACGTCCGTACGTCGATCAACGCGGGCCTCGACATGATCATGGTGCCGAACGCCTACGCCGACTTCGAGAAGGCCCTGCTCGCCGAGACCACCGCGGGCCGGATCAGCGAGGCGCGCGTGAACGACGCGGTCTCCCGCATCCTCACGCAGAAGTTCAAGCTCGGCCTCTTCGAGCAGCCGTACGCCGACACGAGCAACAGCGACCAGATCGGCGGCGCCGCGCACCGCGCTGTGGCACGGGAGGCGGCGGCGAAGTCGCAGGTCCTCCTGAAGAACGACGGGAACGTGCTGCCGCTGAAGAAGTCCCAGAAGGTCTACGTCGCCGGGTCCAACGCCGATGACATCGGCAACCAGACCGGTGGCTGGACCATCTCCTGGCAGGGCTCGTCCGGGAAGATCACGGACGGCACCACGATCCTCCAGGCGATGAAGAAGGCCGCGCCCGGCGCGACGGTCGACTACTCGAAGGACGCCTCGGCGCCCACCGCCGGGCACGACGTCGGTGTGGTGGTCGTCGGCGAGACCCCGTACGCGGAGGGCGTCGGCGACGTCGGCAACGGGCACGACCTGGAGCTCTCCGCGGCCGACAAGGCGGCGGTGGACAAGGTCTGCGGCGCCATGAAGTGCGTCGTGCTCGTGGTCTCGGGGCGGCCGCAGCTGCTCGGCGACCGGCTCGGGGACGTCGACGGGCTCATCGCGTCCTGGCTGCCGGGCACGGAGGGCGACGGCGTCGCCGACGTCCTCTACGGCAAGAAGTCCTTCACCGGCCAACTCCCGGTCACCTGGCCGAAGTCGGAGGCCCAACTGCCCATCAACGTGGGCGACGCCTCGTACGATCCGCAGTTCCCGTACGGGTACGGCCTCACGACGAAGGCGACCGGCGGCGGGAGCGGTGAGCGGGGCCTGGTGGACAAGGCGCGGCTCAAGGTCCAGGAGAAGGCGGGCGGCAAGGTGACGGAGGCGTGGGCCAAGCCGTTCGCCGAGGCCGAGCACCTCGCCCTCACCGGCGACTACAAGGGGGCGCTGAAGAAACTGGCCGCCGCGTACAAGGCGGCCTGACCGGCCGGGGCGGGACAACTGTGCGCGCGGGACGCCGAGTTGGGGCTTCGCATCCAGGTCCCGCGCGACACGCCGCCCGATCCCCGGCGCGGACCCCGCACCCGGACGTGTGCATACCATCGCGACATGACCGCCCATATCAGCATCGTCCGTGACACGTCGCTGCGCGCTTCCGAGGCGTGGCGGCGGCTGACCGACTGGGAGCGGCACGGGGACTCCGTGCCGCTCACCCGTGTCACGGTGACGACCCCGCCGCCGGACGCGGCGGGCACGGTGTTCGTGGCGCGCACCGGTGTCGGCCGGTTCGGCTTCGACGACCCCATGGAGGTCGTCGCGTGGCAGCCGCCGCGGCGCTGCCGCATGGAGAAGCGCGGCCGGGTCGTCACCGGCTGGGCCGAGTTCGAGGTGCGGGCGCTCGGTGACGGGGGCTCGCGCGTCGAGTGGCGTGAGGAGCTGCGGGTACGCGGAGTGCCCCGCGCCGCGGACCGGGTGGTCGCGGCGGCGGGGCGATGGGTGTTCGGGCGGGCGGTGGACGGGTTGCTCGACGACACCCTCGACGACGCCCTCGATGACACCGGGGAGGGCGCCACCGGGGACGGCACCACCGGAAACGTCACTGGAGAAACGTCACCGCACGGGCAGTGACCGGGACCAGGTGTGCGTCACTTCGCGGGGAGCAGTGGCGGCTTGGCGTACCGCACCAGTTCGAGCGCCTGCTGCGGGAACCAGTCGCCCGCCTTCGGGTCGACCGTGCCCCGCTCCGGATCCTCGGGACCCTCGGTGCCGCGCAGGCACAGGCCGTCCGACTCCCCCGGCGTCTTGATCCACAGGCGGGCGTCCTGCAAGGGGTCGCCGGTGCGCAGGGTCGGGCGGGCGCCGAGACCGCGGTTCGGCGGGTTGCACCAGTCCTGTGCGTCGGTGTACTTGCCGGCGGGCGGGGTCCACGTGCCCTGACCGTTGCGGCTGGAGTCCGTCACGAAGTGCGGCATTCGGGAGGCGGGCACGCGCACGTGGGCGTCGATCCAGGACTGCGCCTCGGCGCGCGGGGTCGATTGGTTCGGGCAGTCGGCGGCGTTCCCTGAGGACTTCTCGACGTACGCGATACAGGACGAAATCAGCTTGCCGTACCAGGAGTTGGCGTCGTCGGTGAAGTAGTTCGAGGCGTTGGTGTAGAAGCCGGCGGCCTGCTCGACACCGCCCTTGATCAGGCGGGGCACGATGGAGTTGACGCTGTGCCAGCCCGGGTGGCCGGTGTCGAGGTAGACGCGGGTGCCGCGCAGCTGCTCCAACTCGTCGACGGCGTAGTTCACTTCGGCGTACCGGGCGGCGGTCTTGGTGCCCTGGGCGTCGTCCTGACCGCAGTCGGCGGGGAGCAGGGCGAGCGAGTCGGGTTCGAGGACGACCATGGCGTCGCGGGAGCCGATGCCGCGGGCGACGGCGTCGATCCAGGCCTGGTACTCGGCGGTGGTGGCGGCGCCGCCGGCGGAGTAGTTGGAGCAGTCGCGGCCCGGCACGTTGTAGAGCGCGAACACGGGGAGGGCGTCGCGTCGGTCGGCGTCCCTGACCACGTCACGCGTGACCTTCTCGACCTCGGCCGGGCTCTGGTCGCCGAACCAGACGGCCTGCGGTGTGGCGATCATCGCGGTGACCTTGGCGGCGTCGCGGAACTGTCCCGCGCGGGCGAGCGCGGCGATCTGCCGGAGGGCGTCCGGGTTGGGGTCGGGCGTGTAGAGCTTCGGGCCGTGTCCGCTCGTCGACGTCTGCGGCTGCGACTGCGGCTGGGCCTGCGTCTGCGACTCGGCGCCGGTGGCCGTGGCCGTGGCCTGCGGCGCGGTGATGAGCAGGGTGGAGAGGGTGAGGGCGGTGATCGCGGCGCGTCTGAAGGGTCTTCGCACGGTGACTCCTGGGGCCGGTCGGGCGGCGGGGCGGCGACGGGTCGGCCTTGCGGGAGGCTCCCGGTCGTCGCCGCGGGAGCGCTCCCACAGCGTCGGGTGCCGTACCCCGGACGTCAAGTACGCGGGGCGGGCGGCACGTTGATGTAGCCCGATCCGGCCTACGCCACGGGCTCCGCCCCGGGCCCACGTGGCGCACGGCCAATTCACGTGAGCGCACATGCACCTACGACCGTTCCCGGGAGAGAGCGGTGCGGCAGGCGAAGCTCTGGTGGTTCCCGAGCTTCGAAGGTAGTTGTGTGCCCGTCCGGGGTCGGCACCACGTAGCCGGGAAACAGGGATTGGCCGTCGCATCGCGGACAGAATCTGACCTAAATGCCGCCTACTGTCGTCTGCGGCCGGCAACGGGATAGTTCGACCACTGTGCTTGGCGCGGTGCCCGAGCCGCCCATCTCGGGAGACAGCGGACAGGGAGCGACATGACGATTCTGGTGACCGGTGCGACGGGAACTCTGGGGCGCCAGGTGGTCGAGCGGCTTGGGCGAACCGGACACAAGGTTCGAGCACTCACCCGTGACCCGGCCGGGGCGATCTGTCTGCCCGACGGCGTCGAAGTGGTGGCCGGCGATCTCGCGAGGCCGCAGACGCTGGCGGCGGCTCTCGATGGAGTCTCCGCCGTGCACCTGCTGGGGGCAACCGGGCACGACCACACTCCGTTGGCCGCAGGGCCGCAGATCGTGTCGATGGCAGTCGAAGCGGGTGTACGGCGACTGACGGTCCTGTCGCCCGGAGAAGGAGGAGAGTTGGAACAAGCCGTGCGTGACAGCGGCTTGGAGTGGACGTTCATCTGGCCGATCGACTTCATGTCCAACGCATTGGGGTGGGCTGAGGTCATCCGCGAGACCGCAGAGGTCCGTGAGCCGTATGGGAACCGCAGGACCGCTTCCGTCGACGAGGCGGACGTCGCGGATGTCGTCACCGTCGTGCTTGCCAAAGGCGGCTACGCGGGAAGGTGTCTCACCCTGACGGGGCCCGGAGCACTCACCGCGGCCGAGAAGGTCGCCGCTGTCGCGGCGGCGACCGGCCGTGAGATCGGATTCACTGAGCTTACCGACAGCCAGGCGCGTCGGCAGTGGCAGGCTGAGGGCTGGCCCGAGGACGGCATCGAGTTCATGCTCCGCATGTGGGCGACCGTGCCCGACTCGGTGGCCACGGTGACTTCAGCGGTCGAGGAAGTCGCCGGCCGCCCGCCGCGGACCTTCGCGCAATGGGCCGCCGCACACGCCGATGCCTTCCGCCCCTGAGGCCGGCTCGCATGCGCCTCGTTCCGTCGCTCATCGCATTGCCGTTCGTCGTGATCGCTGCGGGAGTAGACCGTAGCGGTACGTGAAACGCATCGGTCACCCCACAGATAGTGGCCATAGATCGAAGAGACACGGCCCAATTGGCCCACCCGGCGCGGGGCCTGAGCGCGCCGACGCCGCCGTGGTGCTTGAGGGTGCCGCCCCTGCCGTGGGGCTTGACGGCGTTCACGCCGTGGGACTTGAGGGGCCGCCACCGCCGTGGCGCTTGAAATGCCCGCCGTCGGATCGCTCATCTCCCACCACCCGCCCCCTCCGGGGGCGTCGGCCCGACGGGGTGCGGGCGGCCACCGTCCCGCCACGAGTGAGCGACCGCAACGACGCCTCCCCACCCGCGACGACGGGCCGCCCCCGCCGTGGGCAACCTGCCGCCCACCCCGACTGCCCACCCGTAACGGTCTACCGCCACCGCCATGGACAATCTGCCGCCTGGGGCGCCAGGGTGGGCAAGGCGGCACCCCGGCGCCGCTCACCCGTGACGCGGGGCCCGACCCCGGAACGGCCGGCACCACACACACCGGCCCGGCGAACCCCCGCCCCCGGCCGAAGCCCCCGCAGGGGGCGGGCGGAGGGAGATGACCGGGCACCGGCACAGCCGGACAAGGCCCGGCGCCGCGCGACAGTCACCTCAGACGTCGGCCACGGCACAGCCCCGCACCCACGGTGCCGCGCACTCCTCACCGCAGGGCAGGCGTCTCCGCACGACGGGCGTTGGCCACGGCACAGCCCCGCCCCTCACGAGGGGCCCCGCCCCGGCACAGCAACCCGGACCCCGGGACTGGCCCAAGCCCCCGGCGGGGGCGGGCGGTGGGAGACGAGCGGGCAACGGCGCAGCCGGGCCGGGGGGACAGGTGCCGAGCAGGCCGCATCGCAGGCGCCACCCCGCAAACCACGGTGCCGCGCACCGTAGGCGCCACCCCACAGCCACGGTGCCGCCCACCCAACACGACAAGCGCTCGCCCCGGCACAGCAACCGGGCCCCGGACAGGCCGAAGCCCCCGGAGAGGCGGGCGGGTGGGAGATGGGCCGGCGGCACAGCCTGAACCGGACGGGGCCGTGCGGCGGGGACGGGAGGGCCGACCACGGCAAGGGCCCGGTGGGGTGGCGAAGGGCCGGCGGCACAGCCTGAACCGGACGGGGCCGTGCGGCGGGGAAGGGCTGGCCCACCACGGCAAAGGGCCCGATGCCGCGCCCTGTCACACCCGGAGGACGGGGGGCCGAAGCCTCCGGAGGGGACGGGTGGGCGGGAGATGACCGGGCACCGGCACAGCCGGACAGGGACCGGCGCCGCGCACCCAGCACCACAGGCCCCGGCCCCGCCCCCGGCACAGCCCCAGCCACGGGGGCCGAAGCCCCCGGAGGGGGCGGGCGGGTGGGAGATGACCGGGCGTCGGCGCAGCCGGGTGGAGCCGTTGCCGCGCACCCGGCTGCGGCGGACCGCAACCACGATGCCGCGCACTGTAGGCGCCGCCCCACAGCCACGTTGCCGCGCACCCCGCACCGCAAGCGCCACTCCGCAACCGCGGTGCCGCACGCCCAACACGACAGGCGCCCACCCCGGCACGGCCCCCAAACCCCCGGCTCACGCCACCGAATCGATGCGGCGCGCCGCTCCCGGCTCGTGGTGGATCGGGGTGTGGGCGCCGGTCAGGGACACCCCGGTGCCGCCGCGGCGGTCGGCGACGATCTGCGAGGCGATGGACACCGCCACCTCCTCCGGCGTACGCGCCCCCAGGTCAAGCCCGATCGGGGACCGCAAGCGCGCCAACTCCAGCTCGGTGACCCCCACTTCGCGCAACCGATCGTTGCGGTCCAGGTGCGTGCGTCGCGAGCCCATCGCCCCCACGTACGCGACCGGCAGCCGCAGCGCGAGCTGGAGCAGCGGCACGTCGAACTTGGCGTCGTGCGTGAGCACGCACAGCACCGTCCGACCGTCGACCCCGGTCCGCTCCAGGTACTTGTGCGGCCACTCGATGACGATCTCGTCGGCGTCGGGGAAGCGTGCCGCCGTCGCGAACACGGGTCGCGCGTCGCACACGGTGACGCGGTAGCCGAGGAACTTCCCCATCCGTACCAGCGCCGACGCGAAGTCGATCGCCCCGAAGACGATCATCCGGGGCGCCGGAACGGACGACTCGATCAGGACCGTGAGCGGGGATCCGCACCGCGAGCCCTGTTCACCGATCTCCAGCGTGCCCGTGCGTCCCGCGTCGAGGAACGCCGCCGCCTCCCCCGCCACGGTCCGGTCGAGCTCCGGGTGGCCCCCGAACCCGCCCTCGTACGAGCCCCCGGGACGGACGAGCAGCGCCCGCCCCATCAGCTCCCCCGGCCCCGACACGACGCGCGCGAGCGCCGCCGCCTCCCCCGTGGCGGCGGCGCCGAGCGCGCTCGCGAGCACGCCACGTACGGCCGTATCGGACGCCCGTACAGGCGTGACGAGGATGTCGATGACGCCGCCGCAGGTGAGCCCCACGGCGAAGGCGTCGTCGTCGCTGTAGCCGAACCGTTCGAGGACCGGTTCCCCGTCCTCCAGGGCCTGCCGGCACAGCTCGTACACCGCGCCCTCCACGCAGCCGCCGGAGACCGAGCCGATCGCGGTGCCCTCGCTGTCGACGGCGAGCGCCGCGCCCGGCTGCCGGGGCGCGCTGCCGCCGACGGCCACCACGGTGGCCACGGCGAAGTCGCGCCCCTGCTCGACCCACCGGTGCAGCTCATCGGCGATGTCCAGCATGTCTCGGTCTCCTTAACGGTTCGTGGAACGGTCCGGCCGGCAGGGCTACTTGACGCCCAGCCAGCTCTCGATCGGGTGCAGGCCGAAGTACACGAGGAAGACGAGCGTCAGCACCCACATGAAGACGCCGATCTCGCGGAACTTCCCCTGCGCCGCCTTGATCGCCGTGTACGCGATCACTCCGGCTCCGACGCCTGCGGTGATGGAGTACGTGAACGGCATCAGGGCGACCGTGAGGAACACCGGCACGGCCACGGACCTGTCGGACCAGTCCACGTGCCGGGCGTTCTGCATCATCATCGCGCCGATGACGACCAGCGCGGCGGCGGCGACCTGGCCGGGCACGATCTGCGCGAGCGGCGTGAAGAACAGGCCGAGCGCGAAGAGGAAGCCGGTGACCACCGAGGACAGGCCGGTGCGGGCGCCTTCACCGACGCCCGTGGCGGACTCGACGAAGACGGTCTGCCCGGAGGCCCCCGCCACACCGCCGATCGCGCCGCCCGCGCCGTCGATGAACAGCGCCTTGGACAGGCCCGGCATGCGGCCCTTGTCGTCGGCGAGCCCGGCCTCGGTGCCGACGCCGATGATGGTGGCCATCGCGTCGAAGAACCCGGCGAGCACGAGCGTGAACACGATCATGCCGACGGTCATGCCGCCGATGGAGTCCCAGCCGCCGAACTCCACATGGCCGAAGAGCGAGAAGTCGGGCATGGAGACGGCGCTGCCGGTCAGCTCGGGCGGGCTGCCGCCCCAGACCTTCGGGCTGAGGTCGAAGACCGCGTTGACGATGACGGCGAGGACGGTGCCGGCGACGATACCGATCAGGATCGCGCCCGGGATGTTGCGCGCCTGGAGCATGAAGATGAGCAGCAGGGTGACCGCGAAGAGCAGCACGGGCCAGCCCTTGAGCTGTCCGCCCGTACCCAGGGTGACCGGGTTGCCCTTGCCGACGAACCCGGCGTTGACCAGGCCGATCAGCGCGATGAACATGCCGATGCCGATGGTGATGCCGTGCTTCAGGGCGAGCGGGATCGCGTTCATGATGATCTCGCGCAGGCCGGTGACGACCAGCAGCACGATCACGATGCCGTACATCACGCACATGCCCATGGCCTGCGGCCACGTCATGTTGGGTGCCACCTGGGTGGCGAGCACGCCGGAGACGGACAGGCCCGCGGCGAGCGCCAGCGGGACCTTGCCGAGGAAGCCCATCAGCAGGGTGCACACGGCGGCGGCGAGCGCGGTCGCCGTGATGAGTCCGGCGTGGCTGAGCTTGTCGCCGGCCGCGTCGGGGCCGCCGAGCAGCAGCGGGTTGAGCAGGAGGATGTAACACATCGCCATGAAGGTGGTGATGCCGCCGCGCACTTCACGCGCGAACGTCGATCCTCTGTCGGATATGTGGAAGTAGCGGTCGAGCCAAGACCTGCCGGCCGGCTGACGCGAGCCCGCGCCCGCGTCGTCGGCGGCGGTCTTCGGCTCCACGGACTGCTGGGTCATGGTGCCTCGTTTCCCAAGGTTCAAAGGGGCTCCCGTGAACTGCCTTACGGCACACGGGTTTTGGGATGGCTGCACGACCCGGGGGACGGCCCGAGACGCTTTGGTACGGAAGGGGTGCCGACGCGGCGGCCGGCACCCCTGGGGAGGCCGACTAGGCCTGCGGGCCCGTGCCCGTGAGGTGCTCGGGCCGCACCGGGGTCCGGTCGAGCTCCAGACCCGTCGCGTTCCGGATCGCCGCGAGGACGGCCGGGGTCGACGACAGGGTCGGGGCCTCACCGATACCGCGCAGCCCGTACGGGGCGTGGTCGTCGGCAAGTTCGAGCACGTCGACCGGGATGGTCGGCGTGTCGAGAATCGTGGGGATCAGGTAGTCCGTGAAGGACGGGTTCCTGACCTTGGCGGTCTTCGGGTCGACGACGATCTCCTCCATCACCGCGACGCCGAGGCCCTGTGTGGTGCCGCCCTGGATCTGGCCGATCACGGACAGCGGGTTGAGCGCCTTGCCGACGTCCTGCGCGCAGGCCAGTTCGACGACCTTGACGAGGCCGAGTTCGGTGTCGACCTCGACGACGGCGCGGTGCGCGGCGAAGGAGTACTGCACGTGCCCGATGCCCTGCCCGGTGTGCAGGTCGAAGGCCTCGGTGGGGCGGTGCCGCCACTCCTCCTCGACCTCCACGGCCTCGCCCTCGAGCACCTCGGCGAGGTCGGCGAGGACCTCGCCGCCGTCGGTGACGACCTTGCCGCCCTCCAGGAGGAGTTCGGCGGTCGCCCACGCCGGGTGGTAGGTGCCCATCTTGCGGCGGCCGAGGTCCAGGACCTTCTCGCGGACGAGCTCGCAGGCGTTCTTGACGGCGCCCCCGGTGACGTACGTCTGGCGGGACGCGGACGTCGAACCGGCCGAGCCGACCTGGGTGTTGGCCGGGTGAATGGTCACCTGCGTGACGCCCAGCTCGGTGCGGGCGATCTGCGCGTGCACGGTGACGCCGCCCTGGCCGACCTCGGCCATCGCGGTGTGCACGGTCGCGACGGGTTCGCCGCCGACAACCTCCATACGGACACGGGCAGTTGAGTAGTCGTCGAAACCCTCGGAGAAGCCGACGTTCTTGATGCCGACGGCGTAGCCGATACCGCGTACGACGCCCTCGCCGTGCGAGGTGTTGGACAGGCCGCCGGGCAGCTGGCGCACGTCGGCGCCCTCGCTGGACTCCCACTGGCGCTCGGGCGGCAGCGGCATCGCCTTGACGCGGCGCAGCAGTTCGGCGACCGGTGCGGGCGAGTCGACGGGCTGGCCCGTCGGCATGATGGTGCCCTGCTCCATGGCGTTGAGCTGCCGGAATTCCACCCGGTCCATGCCCAACTTGTCGGCCAGCTTGTCCATTTGGGCTTCGTACGCGAAGCACGCCTGGACCGCGCCGAAGCCGCGCATGGCGCCGCAGGGCGGGTTGTTGGAGTAGAGCGCGAGGGCCTCGATGTCGACGTCGTCGAGCACGTACGGGCCGACGGCGAGGGACGAGGCGTTGCCGACGACGGCCGGGGAGGCGGAGGCGTAGGCGCCGCCGTCCAGCACGATGCGGCACTTCATGTGCGTCAACTTGCCGTCGCGCGTGGCCCCGTGCTCGTAGTACAGCTTCGCCGGGTGCCGGTGGACGTGCCCGAAGAAGGACTCGAAACGGTTGTAGACGATCTTGACGGGCTTGCCGGTGCGCAGCGCGAGCAGGCACGCGTGGATCTGCATCGACAGGTCCTCGCGGCCGCCGAACGCGCCGCCGACGCCGGACAGCGTCATCCGCACCTTGTCCTCGGGCAGGCCGAGGACGGGGGCGATCTGGCCGAGGTCCGAGTGCAGCCACTGCGTGGCGACGTAGAGGTCGACGCCGCCGTCCTCGGCCGGCACGGCGAGGCCGGACTCGGGGCCGAGGAAGGCCTGGTCCTGCATGCCGAAGGTGTACTCGCCCTTGACGACGAAGTCGGCCTTCTTGGCGGCCTCTTCGGCGTTGCCGCGGATGATCGGCTGGCGGTGCACGATGTTCGGGTGCGGGACGTGGTCCGCGTGGTGGTCGGTGCGGCCCTCGTGCACCAGCACCGCGTCGGGCGCCGTCGCGGAGGCCTCGTCGGTGATGACGGGCAGCTCGCGGTACTCGACCTTGATCTTGGCGGCGGCGCGCCGCGCGGTCTCCGGGTGGTCGGCCGCGATGCAGGCGACCGGCTCACCGTGGTGGCGGACCTTGCCGTGGGCGAGGACCGGGGTGTCCTTGAACTCCAGGCCGTAGTTCTTCATCGCCGTGGGGAGGTCGTCGTACGTAAGTACCGCGTAGACACCGGGAGTTGCGAGGGCCTCGCCCGTGTCGATCGACACGATCTCGGCGTGCGCGGTGGTGGAGCGCAGAATGTGGCCCCACAGCATGTCCTCGTGCCACATGTCGGACGAGTACGCGAACTCGCCGGTGACCTTGAGGGTGCCGTCCGGGCGGAGCGTGGACTCGCCGATGCCGCCCTTGGTCTGCGACCCCTGGGTGACCTTGCCGGGGATTCCTGTCGTACCCATGCTGCTCAGACCCCTTCCGGCTGCGTCTGGCGCGCGGCGGCGAGCCGGACCGCGTCCATGATCTTCTCGTAGCCGGTGCAGCGGCAGAGGTTCCCGGAGAGCGCCTCGCGGATGTCCGCGTCGGACGGGCTCGGGTTCTGCTCCAGCATCTCGTCGGCCGCGACCAGCAGACCGGGCGTGCAGAAGCCGCACTGGACGGCTCCCGCGTCGATGAACGCCTGCTGGATCGGGGCGAGTTCGTCGCCCTCGCCGGTCTGCGAGTCGGCGCCCTTGGCGGACCAGCTCTGCGCGTCCTGAAGCGTCGTACCGCCTTCATGGGACGCACACGTACGGGACTTGGCGTGGTCGGCGAGCCCTTCGACGGTGACGACCTCGTGGCCCTCGACCTGTCCCGCGGCCACCAGACACGAACACACGGGCACCCCGTCGAGCCGGACGGTGCAGGATCCGCACTCCCCCTGCTCGCACGCGTTCTTCGAGCCCGGAAGCCCCATCCGCTCGCGCAGCACGTACAGAAGGGACTCGCCCTCCCAGACGTCGTCGGCTTCCTGCTTACGGCCGTTGACCGTGAAATTGACGCGCATTACGCGGCTCCCTCCGTGCGAACGCCCGAGCCGCGGTACGACTCCCAGGCCCAGGTCAGCGTGCGGCGTGCCATGACGCCGACCGCGTGACGGCGGTACGAGGCAGTGCCCCGCACGTCGTCGATCGGGTTGCAGGCGCCGGAGCAGAGCGTGGCGAACTGCTTGGCGACCGACGGGGTGATGATCTTGCCGTTGTCCCAGAACCCGCCTTCTTCCAAAGCGGAGTTGAGGAATTCCTCGGCCGCCTTGGCACGGACCGGAGTGGGTGCCGCCGAGCCGATGCCGGTGCGCACGGTCCGGGTCTCCGGGTGCAGGGCGAGGCCGAAGGCGCACACCGCGATGACCATCGCGTTGCGCGTGCCGACCTTGGAGAACTGCTGGGGCCCTTCGGCCTTCTTGATGTGCACGGCGCGGATCAGCTCGTCCTCGGCGAGGGCGTTGCGCTTGACCCCCGTGTAGAACTCGTCGATCGGGATGCGCCGCGAGCCGCGCACCGACTCCACCTCGACCTCGGCGCCGGAGGCGAGCAGCGCCGGGTGGGCGTCACCGGCCGGCGACGCGGTGCCGAGGTTGCCGCCGACGCCGCCGCGGTTGCGGATCTGCGGCGAGGCGACGGTGTGCGAGGCGAGGGCGAGACCCGGCAGCTCACCGCGCAGGTGCTCCATGATCTTGGTGTACGGGACGGAGGCGCCGAGCCGGACGGTGTCGCTCTGAGGCCCCCCGCCCACCTCCCACTCGTTCAGCTCACCGATGCGGTTGAGGTCGAGCAGGTACTCGGGGCGGCGGTGGTCGAAGTTGATCTCGACCATGACATCGGTGCCGCCTGCGATCGGCACGGCTGTGGGGTGCTCGGCCTTCGCGGCGAGCGCCTCCTCCCAGCTGCCGGGGCGAAGGAAGTCCATAACGGCTCTCTTCTCCGTGAGGTTCGTGGATCGGGCAGGGATCGTGCGTGGTTCGTGCGTCGTGGGGGCGATGCGATCGAGCCGAAGAGGAGGGGTGCGCGACGCGCTCCGTGCAAGGGCGGTGGTGGGCGACGGGCGGGAGGATCACAGGGGCTCGTTCTGTTCAGTTCCAGGTGCTGTTCACGCGGAGTGAAGCCAGTACACCGCCTGTGCTCCGGCAGTGTCAGTCACGGAAAACATGAACGCGTTGGCTGGCCCACGGGGGTGTCTTGTAGATTCGTATGAACGGGTGGCATCAGTAACCTCACCGTTTTCTTCTGGAAACTACGAACACAGCTCCCCGGGACACCCTGGGCAGCGGTCCGTGGGTTCCACTCCGGTACGACTTCAAGACAGATCGGCGGCGACGAACACATGCGGCTGCGCGCATTGCTGGACACGGACGCGCTGGGCCTCAGCCTCCTCGGCGGCGAGGATGAGCTCGACCGCACCGTCCGCGGCGTGATGACCACGGACCTGCGGGACCCCAGCCGCTACCTGTCCGGCGGCGAGCTGGTCCTCACGGGCCTGGCCTGGCACCGGGAACCGGCCGATTCCGAGCCCTTCGCCCGGCTGATGGCCGCGGCGGGCGTCGCGGCCGTCGCGGCGGGCACCGCCGAGTTCGGCTACGTCCCCGAGGACTTCGTCGAGGCCTGCACCCGGCACCGCGTGCCGCTGTTCTCGGTGGCCCAGTCCGTGGCGTTCGGGACGATCACCGAGCACGTCGTGCGTCAGGTCTCGGGCGAGCGCGCCGGGGACCTCGCGGCGGTCGTCGACCGGCACCGGCGCCTGATGACCTCGGGGCCCGCGGGCGGCGGCCCCGACGTCGTCCTCGACCTGCTCGGCAGCGACCTGGACCTGCGGGCCTGGGTGCTCTCCCCGACGGGGCGCGCGATAGCGGGCTCGTCGGCGGCCGGGCCCGCGCTGCCCGCGGAGATCCGCACCCGGCTGGCGGCCGAGCACCTGGCGGCCCTGCGCACCGGGCGGCGCAGCCCGCACCGGGTGACGGTCGAGGGGGTCACGTACTCGCTGTTCCCGATCCGCTCGGCGCCGAAGGACGGGCCGGCCGCCGCGCCCTCCGCCGACGCGCGGGCGAGCGTCCTCGCGGACTGGCTGCTCGCCGTCGAGGCGGACGCGGGCGACTGGCCGGAGGAGCGGCTCGACCTGCTTCAGGGCGTCACGCAGCTGATCTCGGTGGAGCGCGAGCGCCGGGACGCGGCGCGCACGGTGCGGCGCAGGCTCGCGCAGGAGGTCCTTGAGCTGGTGCAGGCGGGCGCGGCCCCCGCGGAGATCGCGGCGCGCCTGCGCGTCGCGGCGCCCGTGCTGCTGCCGGGGCTCGGCGCGGCCCCGCACTGGCAGGTCGTCGTGGCGCGCGTGGAGTGGGCGGACCAGCAGGGCGAGAAGGCCGGGGGCGGGGCCGTGGCCCAGTCGCTCCTGGAGGAGATCCTCATCGCCCCGGAGGCCGGGGCGCGCCCCGACGCCGCCGAGCCGTCCGACCGGATCGCCGTGGCGCACAGCGGGGACGAGGCGATCGCCCTGGTGCCGCTGCCCGCCGTGGCCGCGGAGCACGACGGCTCGGAGCAGGGCCTGCTCGCGGACACGCTGCTGACCGCCGTACGTGAACCCCTCGCGGCCGGGCTCGCCGACCAGGGGCGCCTGTCGATCGGCGTGAGCGCCGCGGTGCACTCCGCGGAGGGGCTGCGCGGCGCCCTGGAGGAGGCGCGGCACGCACGGCGCGTGGCGGCCGCCCGCACGGGCGTGGTGTGCGCGGCGGGCCACCAGGAGCTGGCGTCCCACGTCCTGCTGCTGCCCTTCGTCCCGGACGACGTACGCCGCGCGTTCACGGCCCGGCTGCTCGACCCCCTTCGTGACTACGACCACAAGCACCGCGCCGAGCTGATCGCGACGCTGGAGGCGTTCCTCGACTGCGACGGCTCGTGGACCCGCTGCGCGTCCCGGCTGCACCTGCACGTGAACACGTTGCGGTACCGGGTGGGCCGCATCGAGCAGCTGACGGGTCGTGATCTGTCGCGCCTGGAGGACAAGTTGGACTTCTTCCTGGCGTTGCGGATGAGCTGACGTCCCATCAAGCCCACGCGCATCCCCTTAGCGATCTTGGGAGCGCTTGGGAACCCCATCCCTTTGTGAAATCTTTCACCCACCCCCTTGGCCGGGCGCCTTGATCCGTGCTGAGATGCCCACGGCAACTCGGCTCGATGGCGTGCTCGGGAGGGCAATGTGGCGTCTACCGCCATGTCTGGTACCGGAACGAACACAGCGGACGATCCACTCCAGACCGCGGTATGGCGGTTGCGTTCGCGCGGCTGCTGGACCGACGCCGCGGCACTCCTCGACCATCACGCGGCGGCGGACGCGGGGGCGGCCCTGCAACGGGCGGCGCTGCTGGTGGAACGGTGCCTGTACACGGAGCAGGGGTGGGCGGACGCGGAGGACGCGTTGCGTGCGGCGGAGGCGCTGGCCCACACGGACGAGGAACGGGGCGCGGCGGCGTGCGAGCGGGGTCAACTCGCGTACGAGGCCACGCTGTTGAAGACGCAGGACCGGTCCGACGAGGCGCGCTCGGCGTTCGGCAGGGCAGCGGCGCTCATCGCTCCGGGTGCGGCAGGCCGCGCGCTGCTCGACTTCCGGCGCGGCCTGATGTCGGAGAACCTGGCGGACTCGCCGCAGGCGGCCCGGTCGGCGTACCGCAGGGCCCACGCGGGCGCGACGGCCCACGGCGACGCGCTCCTGCTCTCCTTCACCTGGCGCCACCTCGCCGGACTCGCCCTACGGGAGGGCGAGTTGGCGGAGGCGCGGCACGGCTTCACGGAGTCCCTGCGCATCCGTGAGGAACTCGGCTACCTGGTGGGCACGGCCCCGGCCCTCGCGTCCCTGGCGGAGGCCGAACCGGAACCGGACACGAAGGCGCGGTTGCGCGCGGAGGCGGGTCGGTTGTTCCGGTTGCTGGACGGTGTACCCACCTGGTTGGCGGGGGTGTTGCCCGCCGCGGCCTGAAGCCTTCGGTGCGGGCTGAGCATGTTAAGCCCCGCCTTGGGACGAGAGCCAGCGGGGCCCGGGGCAGAGCCCCGCGGCGTAGGCACGGTCGGCTTCTACCCGCCGACGTGCTCCCGCACCAACAAGGTCACCGCACCGCAGTCCTGCGCCTCCAACGCATCCAGCAACGCGCCATGCTGCCGCGCGTCAACGGCGAGGTCGGCCGCGGCCCACCCCACCTGCCGATGCAGATCGTCCGCGACCCGGATCACCTGGTCGTTGCCCGCGAACGCGAGAACGGCCCGGTGGAAGGCGCGATCCGCCTCCGCATACCCCGCCCGGTCCCCCATCGCGGCGGCCACCGCCGTCGCACGGACCAGCGGTCGCAGCTCGGCCCACCGCGCGGGCGCCACCGTGCGCGCGAGACGCGTCACCACCGGCACCTCGACGAGCGCCCGCACCTCCGCGAGCTCCGCCAGCTCGCGGTCCGAGCGCCGGGTCACCCGGAACCCCCGGTTGGGCACGACCTCGACCGCACCCTCCCGCGCCAACTGCTGCATCGCCTCGCGCACCGGCGTCGCCGAGACCCCGAAGCGCTCACCCAGGGCCGGCCCCGAGTAGACCTCGCCGGGCGCGAGGTCGCCGGAGACCAGCGCGGCCCGCAGCGCGTCGAGCACCTGGCCGCGCACGGACGTCCGCTCGACCACTCCGCGCGCCACGAGCCCGGGTGCGGGCGGCTCGCTGTGGGTGTGGTCACCGCGGCTCTGCTCGGGGACGGAGGCCGGCGCGGATACGGGCACGGAGGGTCGCGGCGCCCAGGCCGGCATCGACCGCTGCTCCGGCACTCCCATGGAGGAGTCGCGTGCCGCGCGTGGTCTCGTCCGCTCCACCCCGGTCATCCCCTTCGCCGCCGTTCCTTGCCGTTTGTCCGAAGCTCAACGACGAACGATAGAGGGCCTTGCCGACAGTTCAAACCCCACCCCGGTCGGGTAAGGTAAGGCTTACCTGTAAACGATCAGGAATCGGTGGCCCCCTCATGCCCCTCACCACGTCGGCGCTCGGCGCGCCTCCCAGCGCGGTCTCGGCCGCGTACGCCCGCCTCACCGAGGTGTTCCCGGGCCTGGGCGTCACCGAGGTACCCGCTGGTCAGGCGCTGCCCGAGGGGGCGGGCTGGGTGCACACCGAGCGGCTCGCCGAGGGCGGCGCCGCGCTCGACGCCTTCCTCGCGTGGGACAACGCACAGGTACTCAAGGACTACGGCACCGGCGCCCGCCCCGACGTGATCGCGAGCTTCGGCCTGCACCGCTACGCCTGGCCCGCCTGCCTGCTCATCACCCTCCCCTGGTTCCTGCACCGCCGCGTGCCCCGCTTCCCGGCCTCCGAGGTCGCCTTCCAGCGCACGCTCGGCCGGCTCGCCGTCCACGTGACCGAGTTCGCCTGCCTCCCCGACGACCCGGCGGCGAAGCTGCCCGGCGCCCGCGTCGTCCCGGACGAGGAGGCGCTGCGCGCCGAGGTCCGCGCGGCCGTCGCCGAGCACCTTCAGCCCGTGCTCGCCGGCTTCGGACCGCGGATGCGGCGCGGCCCGCGCGCCTTGTGGGGCATGGCGACGGACGAGATCGTCGAGTCCCTCTGGTACGTCGGCCACCTCCTCGGCGAGGAGCGGCGCGCCATGGCCGACCTGGAGGCGCTGCTCCCCGGCGCCACGAAGCCGTACGTCGGGAAGGCCGCGTTCCGCGAACTGACGGGCCCCGACGGGGAGTTGCTGCCCACCCGCGACCGCGCGAGCTGCTGCATGTTCTACACGCTGCGCCCGCAGGACACCTGTGTGACGTGCCCGCGTACCTGTGACGCGGACCGGGTCGGCAGGCTCACCGCAGCCGCGGCAGCCTGAACCACCCGTTCGAGTGACGTAATTCGAACTCAACTGCCGTTTTCCCGGCGGGAGTTCGAGCGTACGACCGCTTTACGCGCCCCCTTGCACACCAATGGCGTTCTCTTGCCCCGAAACCCCCTGCGGGGTCGGGCGACTGGGCCAATATGGCGCCGTTCCGCCCTATCGCGATGCAAGGGACCCTTGATGAGACTGACCGACATATCGCTGGACTGGCTGCTTCCGGGCGCCGTACTGCTCCTGGGCATGCTGGCGGCGGTCGCAGTGCTCGCGCGCGGCAGGCGCGCCGGGGGCGCCAAGAAGGACGCGGGGATGTTCTCCGACGATTCGTGGGAACGCACCGAGGAGCGCCGCAGGCGCAAGGAGGCCGTCTACGGCACCGCCTCGTACGTGCTGCTGTTCTGCTGCGCCGCCGTCGCCGCCGCCCTCTCCTTCCACGGCCTGGTCGGATTCGGCAAGCAGAACCTGAACCTGTCCGGGGGCTGGGAGTACCTCGTCCCCTTCGGGCTCGACGGCGCCGCGATGTTCTGCTCGGTGCTCGCGGTGCGCGAGGCCAGCCACGGCGACGCCGCGCTCGGCTCCCGGATACTCGTGTGGACGTTCGCCGGCGCCGCCGCCTGGTTCAACTGGGTGCACGCGCCGAGGGGCCTGGGCCACGCGGGCGCCCCGCACTTCTTCGCGGGGATGTCCCTCTCGGCCGCCGTCCTCTTCGACCGTGCCCTGAAGCAGACGCGCCGCGCGGCGCTGCGCGAACAGGGCCTGGTGCCGAGGCCGTTGCCGCAGATCCGGATCGTGCGCTGGCTGCGCGCGCCCCTGGAGACGTACAGCGCCTGGTCGTTGATGCTCCTGGAGAATGTGCGGACCCTCGACGAGGCCGTGGACGAGGTGCGCGAGGACAAGCGGGAGAAGACGCAGAACCGGATGCGCCAGCGCGAGCACCAGAAGCTGGAGCGTGCCCAACTGAAGGCGCTGAGCCGGGGTTTCGGCGCCCGCGACCCCCGGCAGGTGGAGGCCGGCAGCTCCGGACAACCCGGCCCGGAGTCCGCCATATCGGGGGCGGCCCCGCAGTCGGAACTACCGCAGGCGGCGCCCGCACCGGAACAGCTTCCGCTGCGCGCCCGCCCCTCCCTCCAGGCCGTCAAGGGAATCCGTAGGTCCCGTGACCAGAAGGCGCCCGTCACCGTCGATCTGACGGCGGAGGACGATACGCAGGCGCTGCCCCGGCTCGACTCTCTGGAGCAGAAGCTCAAGGACCTTGAGCAGCAGCTCGGTTGAGCCCGTCCGTGGTACGGCGGCGTCGTGGGATCACACGACGCCGCCGTCCAGTTCGAACCAGACCACCTTGCCCGTGGCACCCGGGCCGAGCGCCGCGACGCCCCAGGCGTCCGCGAGCGACTGCACCAGGATGAGTCCGCGCCCATTGGTTCCGTGCGTACCGTCGTCGGCGTGCGGTACGCGTGGCTTGGGCCTGCGCGAGACGAAGTCGCGGACCTCGACCCGCAGGGAGCGCGAGCCCACGGTCGCCGTGAGTTCCGCCTCACAGTCCGTGTGCACCAGCGCGTTCGTCACGAGTTCGCTGGTCAGCAGCTCCGCCACCTCCGATCTTCCGGGCCTTCCCCAGTGCAGGAGGAGTTCGCGCAGCGCGCGCCTCACCTCCGGGACGGCCCGCAGGTCCGCCTTGCCGAGCTTGCGCTTGAGCTGCCTCGGCGGCCCGTCCCCCCGATCCGCCGTACTCACGGCGGCCCCCTTCTCGTACGTCATGGAGCCCCTGTCACCCACTGGGGCGCCCCCTCCTCGTATCTGCCGTTTCATGGCCCCCGCCCACACGCGGCTCGCGATGCCTTCCTCGCTCCGGCCTCCTGCCGCTCGGCGTGCTCTCGAACGCGTACACGGGGATGAATGCCCCGCTGCCTGATCGGCACGCTTGTTGATTGGTCCACCAGTTGCCGGGGTGTCCGGCGCCGCGCCGGGTAAGGAAGCGTGGGGACGCCGCCGGGGACCGGCACAGTACGAGCAGCGAACAGCACCGCAGGAGCACCGAAGGAGACGCCGTGCACGACGACCGACACCTCGTGGAAGGCCGACTCGACCGCGCGATGCGCCAATTCGTGCGGCCCGCGCAGTACGGGGCGCGGGTACCGCTGAGCATGAGCGTCTGGCACGCACCGGGGGAACCGGTTCCGGTGGCCGAGGCCCTGGACGGCACGTACGAGCCCTTCGAGACCGGCACCGCGTGGGGAAAGCCGTGGTCGACGAGTTGGTTCCGCCTGGAGGGGCGGGTGCCCGAGGAGTGGGAGGGGCGGCACGTCGAGGCGGTCGTCGACCCCGGATTCTCCGGGCAGGGGCCCGGCTTCCAGGCGGAGGGACTGCTGTACGACGCGTCGGGTGTACCCCTCAAGGGCATCCACCCGCGCAACCGGCATCTGACGATCGCGGCGCGCGCGGCCGGCGGGGAGCCGGTGCATCTGCTCCTCGAGGCGGCGGCCAATCCGACGGTGCTGCGGGACTTCGAACCCACCTTCCTCGGTGACGTACTGACCGCAGGGGATCGCCCCAACTACCGATTCCGCTCTGCCGATCTGGCCGTACTCGACGAGGAGGTCTGGCATCTCGTCCTGGACGTCGAGGTGCTCTCGGAGCTGATGCACGAGCTGGACGCGGACCGGGCCAGGCGCCACGACATCCTGCGCGCCCTGGAGCGGATGCTGGACGCCCTCGATCTGCACGATGTCCCCGGCACCGCGGCGGCGGCCCGCACCGAGCTGGCCGAGGTGCTGTCCCGTCCCGCGCACGCGAGCGCGCACCGGGTCTCGGCGGCCGGGCACGCGCACATCGACTCGGCGTGGCTGTGGCCGCTGCGCGAGACGGTCCGCAAGGCCTCGCGCACGTTCGCGAACGTCACGGCGCTGGCCCGCGACTACCCGGAGCTGGTCTTCGCCTGCTCGCAGGCGCAGCAGTACGCGTGGGTGAAGGAGCACCAGCCGCACATCTGGGAGCGCATCAAGAAGGCGGTCGCGGACGGGAACTGGTCCCCGGTCGGCTCGATGTGGGTGGAGTCGGACGCCAACATGCCCGGCGGCGAGGCCCTCGCGCGTCAGCTGGTGCACGGCAAGCGGTTCTTCCAGGACGAGCTGGGCGTGGAGACGGAGGAGATCTGGCTCCCTGACTCCTTCGGATACACGGCCGCTTTCCCGCAGTTGGCGAAGCTCGCGGGTGCCAAGTGGTTCCTGACGCAGAAGCTGAGCTGGAACCAGACGAACAAGATGCCGCACCACACGTTCTGGTGGGAGGGCATCGACGGCACGCGGGTGTTCACGCACTTCCCGCCCGTGGACACCTACAACGCACAGTTCCACGCCAACGAACTGGCCCACGCCGAGCGGAACTTCGCGGAGAAGGGCGGCGCGTCCCGCTCCCTCGTCCCGTTCGGCTGGGGCGACGGCGGGGGCGGCCCGACCCGCGAGATGCTGGAGAAGGCGCGCCGGCTGCGCTCGCTGGAGGGATCGCCGCGCGTCGACATCGAGAAGCCGGCCGCGTTCTTCGAGGCCGCGCACGAGGAGTACGGCGCGAAGGCCCCCGTCTGGTCCGGCGAGCTGTACCTGGAGATGCACCGCGCCACGTACACCACACAAGCGAAGACGAAACAGGGCAACCGCCGCTCCGAACACGCCCTGCGCGAGGCCGAGTTGTGGTGCACGGCCGCCGCCCTGCACGACGCGGACTACGCCTATCCGTACGACGCACTCGACCGGATCTGGAAGACGGTACTGCTGCACCAGTTCCACGACATCCTGCCGGGCTCGTCGATCGCCTGGGTCCACCGGGAGGCCCGGGAGACCTACGCCCAGGTACTCGCGGAACTGGACGACATCACCACCGGAGCCGTACACCGCCTCGGCGGGTCCGCGCCGTCGGCACTCAACGCCTCGCCGTACCCGCGCAGCGAAGTCGTCGCCCACGACGGGCAGTTGACGCACGTGAACGTCGATGGGCTCGGCGCCCGCTCCCTCACCGAGGCCGCCGGACAGACGCACGGACCGGGCGCGCACGCGGCGGCGACGCGGGAGACGGACTCGATCATCCTCGCCAACGAACACCTCACCGTGACGATCGACAGCGACGGACTCCTCACCTCCGTACGGGACTTGAGGGACGGCGGCCGCGAGACGCTCGCTCCCGGCAGCCGCGGCAACCTGCTGCAACTGCACCCCGACCACCCCACGCAGTACGACGCCTGGGACCTGGACGCCCACTACCGAAACACCCGCACCGACCTCACCCGCGCCGAGTCGGTGGAGCTGGTCGAGGAGGGCCCGCTGCGGGTCTCCGTGCGCGTCACCCGCCACTTCGGGAAGTCCCGGATCACGCAGGAGTACCGGCTCGCCGCGGACAGCCGGCGCCTCGATGTCGTCACGGACATCGACTGGCAGGAGTCGGAGAAGGTCCTGAAGGCGGCGTTCCCGCTGGACGTGCACGCGGAGCGGTCGTCGGCCGAGATCCAGTTCGGCCACGTCAACCGGCCCACGCACGCCAACACCGGCTGGGACGCGGCCCGTTACGAGATCTGCGCGCACCGCTGGCTGCGGGTCGCGGAGGAGGGCTACGGGGTCGCGCTGCTCAACGACTCCACGTACGGCCACGACGTGACGCGCGCCGCGCACGACGAGGGCCTCGGCACCACGGTCCGCCTCACGCTCCTTCGCGCCCCGCACTCCCCCGACCCGGAGACGGACCTGGGCACGCACCGCTTCACGTACGCGCTGCTGCCGGGCGCGACGACCGGCGACGCGGTGGCGGAGGGGCTCGCCCTGAACCTGCCGCTGCGGATCGCGCCCGCGCCCGCCGTGACGCCGCTGGTCGCGGTCGACAACCCGGCGGTCACGGTGGAGTCCGTGAAGCTCGCGGAGGACCGCAGCGGGGATGTCGTGGTGCGGCTCTACGAGTCGCGGGGCGGGCGTGCGAACGCGACGCTCACGGCGGCGTTCCCGGTGGCGGGCGCGGACGAGACGGACCTCCTGGAGCGCCCGCTGCACGCGGCCGACACCTCGGACGCCGGTCTCGCCCTGTCCCTGCGCCCGTTCCAGATCCTGACGCTGCGGCTGCGGCCGGTGTGATGCGGAGGCTTCAGGGACGCGGCATGTTGCGGAGGTTGGAGCGGGCCATCTGCACCATCCGGCCCACTCCGCCGTCGAGGACGATCTTCGAGGCGGAGAGGGCGAAGCCCGTGACCATCTCGGCGCTGATCTTCGGCGGGATGGACAGGGCGTTGGGATCGGTGACGACATCGATCAGCGCGGGCCCCTTGTGCCTGAACGCGTCCTTGAGCGCGCCCGCGAGCTGCTTCGGCTTCTCGACGCGGACGCCGTAGGCACCGGCGGCGCGGGCGATCGCGGCGAAGTCGGGGTTCTTGTTGGTCGTCCCGTACGAGGGGAGCCCGGCCACCAGCATCTCCAACTCGACCATTCCCAGAGAGGAGTTGTTGAAGAGGACGACCTTCACCGGCAGGTCGTACTGGACGAGGGTGAGGAAGTCGCCCATCAGCATCGAGAACCCGCCGTCGCCCGACATCGAGACGACCTGCCGGTTCCGGTCGGTGAACTGGGCGCCGATCGCCATCGGCAGCGCGTTCGCCATCGAGCCGTGCGAGAACGAGCCGATGACGCGGCGGCGCCCGTTGGGCGAGATGTAGCGGGCCGCCCAGACGTTGCACATGCCGGTGTCGACCGTGAACACGGCGTCCTCGGCGGCGAGTTCGTCGACGACGGAGGCGACGTACTCGGGGTGGATGGGGGTGTGCTTCTCGACCTTGCGCGTGTACGCCTTCACGACGCCTTCGAGCGCGTCGGCGTGCTTCTTCAGCATCCGGTCGAGGAACTTGCGGTTCGACTTGGGCTTCACGCGCGGCGTGAGGCAGCGCAGCGTCTCGCGTACGTCGCCCCAGACCGCGAGGTCCAGCTTGGAGCGCCTGCCGAGGTGCTCGGGCCGCACGTCGACCTGGACGATCTTGACGTCCTTCTGCGGCAGGAAGGCGTTGTACGGGAAGTCGGTGCCAAGCAGGATCAGCAGATCGCACTCGTGGGTGGCCTCGTACGCGGCGCCGTACCCGAGCAGCCCGCTCATGCCCACGTCGTACGGGTTGTCGTACTGGATCCACTCCTTGCCGCGCAGCGCGTGGCCGACCGGCGACTTGATCTTCTCGGCGAACTCCATGACCTCGGCGTGCGCGCCCGCGGTGCCGCTGCCGCAGAACAGGGTGACCTTGCCGGCCTCGTCGATCAGCTCGACAAGCTTGTCGATCTCGGCGTCGCCGGGGCGGATGCTCGGCCGGGAGGTGACGATCGCGGTCTCGATGGACGTCTCGGGCGCGGCTTCGTCGGCGACGTCGCCGGGGAGGGTCACGACGCTGACGCCGGACCGGCCGACGGCGTTCTGGATGGCGGTCTGCAGGACGCGCGGCATCTGCTTCGGGCTGGAGATCATCTCGCTGTAGTGCGAGCACTCGGAGAACAGCCGGTCGGGGTGGGTCTCCTGGAAGAAGCCGAGGCCGATCTCGCTGGACGGAATGTGCGAGGCGAGGGCGAGGACCGGGGCCATCGAGCGGTGGGCGTCGTAGAGGCCGTTGATGAGGTGCAGATTGCCGGGCCCGCAGGACCCGGCGCACGCGGTCAGCTTTCCGGTGACCTGCGCTTCCGCGCCTGCGGCAAAGGCGGCGGTCTCCTCGTGCCGTACGTGGACCCAGTCGATCGCGTCGTTGCGCCGGATCGCGTCGACGACCGGATTGAGGCTGTCGCCCACGACTCCGTACATGCGCTCGACGCCCGCGCGGACGAGGATGTCGACGAACTGCTCGGCGACGTTCTGCTTGGCCATGACTCACGCGCCCTTTCGGAACCCGGTCTCCGCGTTGCTTCTCAGCTCTTCCGTGTTCCATGAATTCATACGGGGCGTGCTCACGCCTCCCAGACGGCCGCAGCCGTTCGGTCGTCGGCGTATCCCTTCACCCGGACCTGGGTGTCCGCGAGGAACGTGGCGAGACCCGGAGGATCGGCGTCCGCCCACCTGTTCGCCAGGTGGCGGGCGAGATCCGGCTCTCCGCGGAGCGGTTCGGCGAGGCCCGGCGAGCACAGCAGCAGCGTGTCCCCCGGTCGGGCGACGGAGGCGCGGAACCGGAAGGCGTCGCGGGGCGGCGGGGGCGCGGGCTCGTAGGGGCTCGGGGGCGTCGTGATGTTGAGGTCCATCGTGAGCCGGTCGCCGTCCGGTGTCTCGGCCGGCGGCGTCGAACCGAAGCCGACGACGGGTTCGCCGCTCTGCTCGGCGACGCTCGGCTCTATGTCCCGCCACTCCCCGTCCCGCAACCGGAAGAGTCCGCCCTCGCCGACGCCGAAGAACACGCGGGTGCGGCACGCCGGGTCGGCGGGCAGCAGCAGGCAGCGCAGCGTCGCGGCGTACTGCTCCGGGTCCAGGCCCTGTTCGGTGGCGCCGGCCCGCAGCTTGCCGAGGCTGCGGTCGGTGAGCCGGTGCAGGCCCGACTTGAGGTCGCCCCTGCGGCCCGCCCGCACGTCCTCCGCGAGCCGCGTGTGGCTGAGCCCGACGGCCCGCCCGATCCACTCGCAGACCTCGGCGGCGGCCCGGTGCGCGCCGGGCGTGGCGCGGGCGCCGGTGGCCATCGCCACGAGGATCAGCGCCGTGGACCCGCTCCCGAACCGCGCGGTGAGCAGACTGTCGCGCCGCAGCTCGCCCCGGTACCGCGCGGAGTCCCCCCGCACGGACACGGCCCGCAAGGTCGACACCCCGCACCGCGCCCCGTCGAGCACGGTGTCCGCGACGAGATCGTCCAGATCCTCCGGATCGGCGAGAGGAAGAGCGCTGGGCTCGGCGTCGTAGGTGGGCGGACCGTCGCCTACGTAGATGACGGGGTCCGCTTGCGGCGGGGCCGGGTCGGTCTCTTCGGCGCGAGGAGCCTCCGGCGGGAGTGGGGGTGCCTCCGGAGGGGCCGGTGGGGCTTCTACGCGGGGTGCTTCCGGCGGAGGGGGAGGCGCTTCGGGCAGGGGCGGCACGGCTGCGGACTGAGGCGTCTCCGGCAGGGGTGGCGCGGCTTCGGGCGGGGGCGGAGCCTCCGGCAGGGGTGGCGCAGCTTCCGGAGGTGGCGGTGGTTCCGCCTCGGGTGCGTCGGCGCCGGGTTCGTCCGGGACGGGTGGGGTGGTCCAGACGTGGTGTGTTTCCGGGTACGGGGCGTGGCGGGGCTCCGGCACGGGTGGGTCGTCGACGGCCGGTGGGGCCGGGGGCGGCGGAGAGTGCGGGGACGCGACCGCGCCGGCCGAGCTGAAGCGGTCGTCCAGGGTGTCCGGGGCCGGAGTGGGCCCGGTGTCCTCGGCGGCGGCCTCGTTGTCGTACAACTTCCCCCACCAGTCGTCCCCTTGGGCCGGGTGACCGGTGGGCCTCTCCCCCTGCTGGCTCATGCCCTCATTGTCCACGGCACGGGCCGTACGAAAACGGGGCATCGGGAAAAGCCCACCGAAATGGGCCCGCCGGGCGGCCCTACCCCCCACGGGAGGACCACCCGGCGGACCGGATCGGGTGAGCGTCCGAACTAATGCACGTCGTACGCCCGGTTCACCGTCTGCGTGACCGAGTTGCCCTTCGCGTCCGTCAGTTGGACCTTGAGGGTGACCTGCTTGCCGGAGGCCCCCGCGTGGTCGACCGTCGCGGTCCACTTGCCGTCCCGCTTCGAGGTCTTCGCCTCGGTCCAGGTCTCCCCGCCGTCGTACGAGTACGAGAGCGCGGCCTTCGTCAGGGCGCCCGGCTCGTAGCCCGCGTGACCCGTCGCCGTCAGGGCGACCTTCTGGCCGTCCTTCGCGACGAGCGTCTTCATGCCGTCCTCGGGGAACGTCATCCGCGGGAAGAGCAGCGGGATGCCCTGCGAGTACGTGTTCCCCTCCTCGCGCGAGCGGAACGACCATGTCGTCGTGGTCTGCGGGGAACGGAGCCAGGTCTTGCCGCCGTTCAACTTCATTGTGTTCAGCGTGAGTTCGTACGCCGCGTCTCCGGACGGGACCGTGAAGGCGCCGTACGGCCAGCCGGAGGAGCCCACGGTCTCCCCGTTCCGCTTGAGCTCGACGCCGCCGATGTCGCCGAACGAGCCCTGGACGCCCTGGTGTTCACCGTCTCCCCAGAATCCGGGGGCGACGCCGATCAGGTTGCCCTGGCGTTCCGCGGCGAGCGTCTGCTTGCCGGAGGCGTCGAGCGGCGTGGTGGGGGCCATCGCGCCGCCGTACCACTCCTCGGCGCGCTTCTCCCCCTTCTCGTACGTCCGTACCGGGTCGATCATGAACTCGCCCCACGGGAAGCTGCTGGACACCTGGTGGCCGTAGCCGGTCGCACCGGGCGAGTACAGCTCGGTGCGGGTGGACGGCGCGGCGACCAGGGCGAAGTCCCCGAAGGATGTGGTCAGTCCGGTGGGCCGGGACACCGACGGCAGGTCGACGTAGTCCGTGGCCGCGCCCATCGCCTTGTACGTGGCCTTGTTCGTGGCGAGGTTCCGGTCCGACACCCGGTAGCCGCGGTCGTCGCGGATCTGCCCGGTCTCGGGGAACGCGAGCGTGTACACGTACGGGCTCTTCGCCGTCGCCTTCCAGCGGAGTGTCGTGGTCCCGGCCGCGATCCGCCCGGCGAGCGCCGCGCCCTCCGCCTTCTCAAGGCCGAGCATCGAGATCTGCGCGCCGACGAAGCCGACGGTCGGGTACCAGCGGCCCGCGGCCTCCCGGTACAGGACGACCCCCTTGACGCCCGCCTTGATCGCGGCCTGCGCGACCGTGCTCGCGGAGCCGCCCTCGGGCAGCTTGACCAACGCCAACTTGCCCTTGGCGGCGGCCAGTTCATCGGCGGTCCCGGCCCCCGCGGAGACGACCTCGGAGGTCCCCGTACCGTCGAGGTTCGAGGAGTTCGTGGAGCCGGTCACCGGGTGCAGCGCGGGCCCGTCGACCACACCGAACTCGCTGATCTGCGGGGCGGCCGCGCGCCAGAAGCTGTCGAACTCGAAGTCGCCGTCACGGACCTCGCCCTGGACATCGGCGTAGTACCCGCGCACGGTGCGCGATCCCTGAATGCTCGCCGCGTGCAGCCAGTTGTCCTCGCCGAAGGTGCGGGCGAACCCGAGGGTGGCGCCGCGCACCTCGCTCTCCCGGTCCGTCTGCACGCTCAGCCTGTGGGCCTTGCGGGCGTCGAGGACGACGGTGGTGTCCTTGGTCAGGTTCAGCTGCGGACGCCCCAGGAACGTCGCGGACCCGATCAGCGTGCCCTCGGTCTCCGGCGTCGCGACGAACGCCGACAGGGCGTACGCACCCGGCCTGACCTGGTACGTCTGGTCGGCGGCGCCGTCGTTGACGCGCCGCTCGCCGGACGCGTCGTCGGTGCCGACGAGGTCGAGCGAGGAACCGGCGGTGGCCGGATTCCCCTGCCGGTCGACCACCTTGACGCGCAGGGTGACCGTCTCCGGCTGGACGTACAGCGAGAACGGGGTGCTCAGGTGCACGCCGCCCGGCCCGGTGGCGAGGATCCGGCCGGTGACGTCGCCGTACTGGGCCTTCGTGAGGTGTGCGGTCGGGTCGACGGTCAGCGGGACCTGGGCGGTGCCGCCCGCCGGGACGGTGACCGCCCGGGCGCCGAGCCGGGCGACCGGGGACTTCACGGCGGAGCCGTCGTTGCCGGTGACACCGTCGACGTCGAGGCTCAACTTCACTGGTTTGTCAGTGGTGTTGGTGTACGGAACCTGGACGGTGGTGCGGTCGCTGCTGTCCTGCGGCCAGTTGAAGGTGCCGCCCTGCACGGCGCCCGCGCCGAGGACCTTCTGGTCGACGGCGGCCTTCACGTCGAGCCGGCCGCCGCCGGTCTCCCGGGTGTCACCGGGGATGTCGGCATCGGCGGACGCGACGAGCGCCTGCTTGACCTGCTGCGCCGTCCAGTCGGGGTGGCGCTGCTTGACGAGGGCGGCGGCGCCCGCGACGTGCGGCGTCGCCATCGACGTACCGCTCATGGACTGGTACGCGTACACGCCCCGGCCGCCCGCGGCGGCCGCCTTGATGTCGACGCCCGGCGCGGCGATCTCGGGCTTGAGGGTGTGGGTGCGCCGCACGGGGCTGCGGCTGGAGAAGCTCGCGGTCTCGTCGTCGCTGTCGACGGCGCCGACGGTGAGCACCTCGGGCACGCAGCCCGGCGAGGAGACCGTGTTGAGGGTCGGCCCGGAGTTGCCCGCCGCGATGACGAAGAGCGTGTCCTTCGAGGACCGCGCGAGTTCCTGCGTGGCCTGCGACATGGGGTCGGAACAGTCCAGCTCGTCCGGGTTGCCCAGCGACATGGACACCACGTCGGCCTTCTGGTCGACGGCCCACTGCATGCCGGCGATGATCCACGAAGTGGCGCCGGATCCACCGTCGTTGAGGACCTTGCCGTTGAGCAGCGTGGCGCCCGGGGCGACGCCCTTCTCCTTGCCGCCGCTCGCCGCTCCGGAGCCGCCGACCGTGGACGTGGTGTGGGTGCCGTGGCCCTGGTGGTCGTCGGCGTCGGCGGAGTCGGTGAAGTTCTTCGACTCGGCGACGCGGCCCTTGAGGTCGGGGTGTTCGGTGTCGACGCCGGTGTCGAGGACGGCGACCTTGGTGCCCTTGCCGTCGTAGCCCGCGGCCCACGCCTCGTCGGCGTGCACCTGCTTCGTGGAGTCGGCAAGGAGTGACTCGACCTTGGCGTCGAGCCAGAGCTTCTTCAGGTCACCGGCCGCGCGGGAGCGGGGACTTGAGACGTCGTCCCAGAAGTCGGCGGCCTTCTTCTTGTCGGCCTTCAACGCGACGCCGTCGACCGGGTCGAGGACGAGGCCGCGCTGCGCGCCGCGCGGTGCGGCGGGCGTACTACGGGCCACATCAACGGACTTGTCGTAGGTGGCGATGAGCGGCAGCGTCGCGCTGTGCTGGTCGTCGTAGCCCTGCCGGATCAGGCCGGTGACGTTGAAGAGTTCCTCGTCGACGCGGCCCCCGGCGAGCGCCTTCGCGGCGCTGTCCGGGTAGACGTACAGGTCCTTGCCCGACTGCCTGGTCTGCAGCAGCGGGGTACTGCCGTCGGCGGCGGGCAGGGCCGCCGCCGTGGGGCGTCCTTCGGCGTCGGTGGTGACGACGACGCGGTCGCCTGTGACCAGCGTGACCGTGACCGCGGAGCTCTTGGCAGCGGCGGCGGGGCTGCCGACGAGCGGCCGGCCGCCGTCCGGGGCCCTCCCCTCCAGGGCCCCGGACGGGACGGCCGCGGTGATGCCCAGGACGACGGCGGTCGCCGTGCCCAGGGCCGCACGCGATATCGGGCGCATCGCTCTCCCCAAGTAGAAGCGCGGGTCAATACGGGCCAAAGGCCGTATTCCCGACGGGTGTTGGTGCTGCGGTGGCGCCACATTGGCAGAGTGATGGCCGGTACAGGGAAGATGGGTGCGGCGGGAATGTGCCGTGGCCGTTTCCCGCCACGGGGGGGGTGTTGGAACGGTTCACTGGGGAGGGGATCGCCGGATGCTGCACGCGATAGGTCTGGACGAGGGGCACGAGGCGGCCTACCGGGCGCTCGTCGCGGTGGGCGCGGCCGACGTCCCCGACCTGGCACGGCGCCTCACCCGCGCCGAGCACGAGACCGAGCACGCGCTGCGCCGCCTGGAGCAGCACGGGCTCGCCGCCCAGTCGTCGGCGCGCCCCGGGCGCTGGGTCGCGGCGCCGCCCGGGGTCGCGCTCGGCGCGCTGCTCACCCAGCGGCGGCACGAGCTGGACGAGGCGGAGCTTGCGGCCGCCCGGCTCGCCGCGGAGTTCCGGGCGCAGGCCACCGAGCCCGCCGCGCACGACCTGGTCGAGGTGGTGACCGGGGCGGCGGCCGCGGCCCAGCGGTTCCTGCAGATCCAGCTCGGCGCGACCGAGGAGGTGTGCGCGCTGGTCACCGGCAACCCGATCGCGGTGCCCGCCACGGAGAACGACGCGGAGGCGCAGGCCGTCAGCCGGGGCGTCGGCTACCGCGTCGTCCTCGAACGCGAGGTGCTCGCCATGCCGACGGGCCTGACCGAGCTGTCGGCGGCGATCGGCAGGGACGAGCAGGTGCGGGTCGTGGACCGGGTGCCGACGAAGCTGGTGATCGCCGACGGGACGCTCGCCATGGTGCCGCTGACCCGGCACCATGGCGAGCCCGCCGCGCTCGTGGTGCACGCGAGCGGGCTGCTCGAAACGCTGAGCGGACTCTTCGAGGCGGTCTGGCGGCAGGCGCTGCCGCTACGCCTTGGGGCGGCGGGCGAGGTGGCGGAGGTCGGCACGGAGGGTCCCGACGGCCTCGACCTGGAGATCCTCTCCCTGCTGCTCGCCGGCCTGACCGACGCGAGCGTGGCCAAGCAGCTGGATCTGGGGCTCAGGACGGTGCAGCGACGGGTGAAACGGCTGATGGAGCTGGCGGGCGTGACCACGCGACTGCAGCTCGGGTGGCATGCGTACGAACGGGGCTGGGTGGCGCGGTGAGCCCGATGAGCCCGCCGAGCCCGATGAGACCTCATTGAGACTCTGTTGACCTGCGCTTTCGCCGCACGTGGGGGACCCTGTGCACATGGGAGCGTGGGAACTCCTCCTGGTCGGCGCCGTGATGGTGCTGGGCCTGTGCGGGGTACTGGTGCCGGGCGTACCCGGATCGTGGCTCGTGTGGGCCGCACTCGCCGTGTGGGCGCTGCGGGATCCGAACGGGCTGGCCTGGGGTGTCCTCGTCGGCGCCACCGTCGTCCTGCTGGCCTCCCAGGTGTTGCGCTGGCAGCTGCCACCGCGCCGCCTCAGGCAGGCGGGCGCGACCCGCCGCCTGGAGTTCTGGGCGGGCGCGGGCGCGGTGATCGGGTTCTGCGTGGTGCCGGTGGTCGGGGCGGTGCCGGGGTTCATGGGCGGGATCTACGTATCGGAGCGGCTGCGGCTCGGGGGCCACGGCGACGCGCTCGCGTCGACGCGCACGGCCATGCGGGCGGGCGGCTCCAGCGTGCTGGCGGAGCTGTTCGCGTGCCTGCTGATCGTGGGGGCGTGGCTGGGCGCGGTCATCTGGGGGTGAGCCCCGCACCCTGCGGAAAACCGCGGGGGCATGGGTGCGGATCACCGCACTTTGCCAAACGGTTACCCTCGTAGTGGCCATGAGCTGCGGTTCCTAGCCTGGACAGGAGTCGAGGCAGCAGCCTCGGCGTACCGGACCTCCGGTGCCGCGACGCCGGTGCCGGGACGCCCCTGCCAGGAGACCTCGTATGCACCTCGTGACCTCGGCCGCCGCCGCGGAGCCGACCACCGGCATCGCGGGCTGGGCGGCCCATCTCGTCGATGTGCTGGGCGGCCCGGGAGCGGGGCTCGCGATCGCCCTGGAGAACCTCTTCCCGCCGCTGCCGAGCGAGGTCATCCTGCCGCTGACCGGCTTCGCCGCGGGCCAGGGCGCGATATCCCTCGCCTCGGCCCTGTTCTGGACGACGCTCGGCTCGGTTGTCGGGGCGGCGGTCCTCTACTGGATCGGCCGGGTCATCGGCCGTGACCGGATGTACGCGCTGTGGGGCCGGCTGCCGCTGGTGAAGGTGTCCGACCTGGAGAAGACGGAGGCGTGGTTCCAGCGGCACGGCACGAAGGCGGTGCTGCTGGGCCGGATGGTGCCGATCTTCCGCAGCCTGATCTCGATCCCGGCGGGCGTCGAACGCATGCCGCTGCCGGTGTTCCTGTCGCTGACGGCGGTCGGCTCGCTGGTCTGGAACTCGGTGCTGGTCCTCGCCGGCTACTGGCTGGGCGACCAGTGGGACCTGGTGGAGACGTACGTGGGCGTGATCTCCAAGGTGGTGCTCGGCGCGGCGCTCGTCGCGCTGGTGGCGTACCTGGTCGTGCGGCTGCGCGGCCGGGGCCGCCACCGGGACCGGGACCGGGAGCGTCGGCCGAACGTCCCCCGGTAGGCTCGGCTCCCGTGGGGTGGACGCAGGCGGGGCGCAGGGGGACGGGTGTGCTCCTCGGGTGCGGCACCGCGATCACCGGCCTGCTGTACCTCGCCGTCGCAGGCGCCGCCCTCGGCCCCTCCCTTCTCCGGCCGCCCAGCCGCCCCCGGGCACGGGCCGCGCTGGCGGCGGGCGCCCGCCGGATCGCCGCCCTCGACCGGCGCCGCCGCACCGGCTGCTTCGGCGACCGCTTCCCGCTGCACTACGAGCCCGGCGACAGCGAGGTCCTGCGCTACGTCGCCACCCGCGCCTACGCCGGAACGGTCACCGCTGTGACGCTCGCCCTGATCGGGTTCGGCGTCGTCATCGCCGCCGTGTTCGCCGCCGCCCTGGTCGGCGGCCGGGTCGGGCCCGCCGAACTGCTCTGGCAGGTCCTGCTCGGCGGCGCCCTGCTCTTCCTGGGCGTACAGGGCCTGCGTTCCCTGTACGCGCTGGACGCCCGGCTGGCCCGCGACACCTTCGGCCCCTCCGAGCGCGAACTCCTGCGCCGCCGCATCGACGAACTCGCCACCAGCCGCGCCGCCGTCGTGCACGCCGTCGACGCGGAGCGCCGCCGCATCGAGCGCGATCTGCACGACGGCCTCCAGCAGCGCCTTGTCGCGCTCGCGATGCTGCTCGGCCGGGCCCGCCGCCCTGGGCGTACCCCGGAGCAGGCCGAGGCACTGCTGCGGCAGGCCCACGAGGAGTCCCAGGACGTGCTGGCGGAACTGCGCGAGGTGGCCTGGCGGGTGTATCCGTCGGCGCTCGACGGGCCGGGCCTGCGCGAGGCGCTGGGCGGCGTCGCGGAGCGCAGCCCGGTGCCGCTGCGGCTCGCCTACGACGTACCCGGGCCGCTGCCCCAACTCGTGGAGACCGCCGCCTACTTCGTCGTCTCCGAGGCGGTGACGAACGCGGCCAAGCACGCCTGCGCCACCGACGTCGAGGCCCGACTCGCCCTCAAGGCAGGCGTGTTGACCGTCAGAGTGCGGGACGACGGGACCGGCGGCGCCGATCCGGCCGGCGCCGGGCTCAGCGGACTACGCGGACGCGTCGAGGCGCTCGACGGCCGGCTGCGCGTCGACAGCCCCTTGGGGGGACCCACCACCGTGACCGCGGAGCTGCCGTGCGCCTGATCATCGCCGAGGACTCGACCCTGTTGCGCGAAGGCCTGGTGCGGCTGCTCGCGGAGGAGGGGCACGAGGTCGTCGCCGCGCTCGGGGACGCCACCGCGCTGCCCGACACCGTCGACGAACTCGCCCCCGACGTCGTGGTCGTCGACATCCGGATGCCCCCGACGCACACCGACGAGGGGCTGAGGGCGGCCCTGGAGATCCGCGAGCGGCGCCCGTCGACGGGCGTGCTGGTCCTCTCCCAGCACGTGGAGCGCACCTATGCGGCGCAGTTGCTCGCGGGCGGCGCCGAGGGCATCGGCTATCTGCTCAAGGACCGCGTCGCGCGGGTCGACGAGTTCCTGGACGCACTGGACCGGATCCGGGCGGGCAGCGCGGTCATCGACCCGGAAGTCGTACGGCAGTTGGTGGGGCGCAGTACGCGCACCGACTCCCTGTCCGGGCTCACGCCGCGTGAGCGCGACGTCCTGGAGGTGCTGGCGCAGGGCCACACCAACACGGGCATCGGCGAGCGACTGCACCTGTCCCTGAGCGCGGTGGAGAAGCATCTGAACGCGGTCTTCGACAAGCTGGACCTGCCGCGCGCCACCGGCTACAACCGGCGGATCCTCGCGGTCCTGCGCTACCTGGAGGCCTGACGCGTGGACGACGTACGGGAGTTGCCCGCTGCCGGGCCGGTCCGGCTGTGGCTCGTCACGACGGCGGGGAGCGGTCCACCGGGGGACGGCGCCGGTGTTCTCGACGCCGAGGAGTCGCGCCGCGCCGCCGCCTTCCACTTCGACCGGCACCGGGTGCGCTACGTCGCCGCGCATCTCGCGCTCCGCGGCATCCTGGGCGAATGGCTCGGCCGCGACCCCGGCGACGTACGGTTCACGCGTCTGGCCTGCCCCGGCTGCGGTGGCCCGCACGGCCGGCCGGCCCTCGCGGACGCCCCCGGCCCGCACTTCTCCCTCTCCCACAGCGGCGACCTCGCCCTGGTGGCGCTGGCCCCCGCGCCGGTCGGCGCCGATGTGGAGGAGCTGCCTTCGGCCAAGGTCGCCGAGGACCTCACGGCGGTGCTGCACCCGCGCGAGCGCACGGAGCTTGCGGCGCTCGCGGGACCGGAGGAGCGCCGGCTCGCCGTGGCCCGCGCCTGGGTCCGCAAGGAGGCCTACCTGAAGGGGCTCGGCACGGGCCTGTCCCGCGGCACCGACCGCGACTACGTGGGCGTACGGGCCGGCTCCCCCGGCGCCCCGAACGGCTGGTCGCTGCGCGACGTACCGATGCCCGAGGGGTACACGGCGGCGGTCGCGCTCGGTCCGGAGGCGTAGGTCTCCGGTCCCGGAGCGGTCCGGGTCCACGTCCCGATGTGCGCGGGCCGCCGGAGTGCTTGGCTGTCCGCATGACCGAATTCAGCGATGCCGAACGCGCCTACCTGAAGTCGCAGCGCCTGGGCCGGATAGCCACCGTCGACCCGCAGGGGCGGCCGCAGGCCAACCCCGTCGGCTACTTCCCGCAGGACGACGGGACGGTCCTGATCGGCGGTTACTCGATGGGCGCGACCAAGAAGTGGCGCAACCTGGAGGCCAACCCGAACGTCTCGCTCGTGGTCGACGACATCGCGAGCGTCACCCCGTGGCGGGTGCGCGGCGTGGACATCCGCGGCGAGGCCGAACTCCTCGTGGGACCCCACCAGTTGGGGGCCCACATGAGCGAGGAGGTCATCCGGATCCACCCGCGGAAGGTGCACAGCTGGGGCTTGGAGGAGGACGCGGGCTGAGTCGCCACCCCACCTCCACCTCTCAGAGGGAGCCCTCCAGCGTAAGCAGCTCGACCTTGCGCTCCAGGCCGCCCGCGTACCCGGTCAGCGAACCGTCCGCGCCGATCACCCGGTGGCAGGGCCGCACGATCAGCAGCGGGTTGGCGCCGACCGCGCCACCGACGGCCCGGACGGCGGCGCGCGAGGCGCCGATGCGGGCGGCCACGTCGCCGTACGTGGTGGTGGCCCCGTACGGCACGTCGTCGAGCGCGTCCCAGACGCGCCGCCGGAACTCGGTGCCCTCGGGCTTCAACTCCAGCTCGAATTCCTCCAGTTCACCGGAGAAGTACGCGGCGAGCTGCCGCTCGGCCTCCGCGAACCGCGCGGGGTCGCGCACCCACCCCTCGCCGACGACCCGGCCGCCCTTCTGCCCGGGCACGGAGAGGGAGGTGAGGGCACCGGAGGAGTCGGCGGTGAGCAGAAGCTCGCCGAGCGGACTGGCCAGGGTCGTGTAGTAGACCGTACGGAGTTCGGTGTCGGTTTCGGCGTTGACGTTGGCGTTGGCGTTGGCGTTGTTGCTCACAACTGTCCTTCTACGATGAGGTGTTGGCGCGCGTACGAGCGCCAGGGGCGCCACGCGTCATCGGTCATGGAGTCGTCCTCGGGCACTCCCACGTCCGGGTCGCCCAGGGCACGCAGGCGGATCAGGGCGGCGGTGCGCGGGGACATGCCGGGCAGCGCGCGCAGCGCCGCTTCGGCGTCGTCACGGTCGGCGCCCGGGTCGAGCCGGAGCGCACCGATGTGCAGGGCGCGGGCGAGCGCGCCGAGCGTGCCCGGCTCGTCGGCCAGCTCCCCCGGCGCGGGGAACAGCCGGTCGACGCTGCCACTGGGCGCGTCGAGCCGCTTGCCGTACCGCTCGACGAGCCGCACGGCCTCCGCCGGCCCTGCGACCAGGCGCAGCGCCAGTTCGTCGGGGTCGGCGGCGCCCGGCGAGCGCAGTCCCGGCCGGGCGGCGACCAGCGGGGCGAGCCTCGGGTCGAGGGCGAGCCGCTCGTCGATCGCGTACGGATCGGCGTCGAGGTCGAAGAGGCGGCGCAGCCGGCCGACGACGGTGGTCAGATCGCGCAGATCGGTCAGCTGGAGGCGTGCGTCCAGCCAGCCGCCACGGTTCTCGGCCTGCGCGCCGGGCTGATCGTGCGTGGTCTCGTCGACGCGTACGACACCGGTGCCGTACGGGAGCCGGAGCGCGCGCCGGAAGGTGCGCGCGCCGGGCAGCCCGTTCAACTCCTCGACTCCGTCGAGGAGTTCGGAACCCAGCAGGTCGAAGACGGGACCGGCCTGATAGGCGCCGCGATGGGCGAGGCGCAGCGGGATTCCGGCGGCGGGGGCCACGGCGAATGAGGGGGGCGCGCGAAGCGCTTCCTTGGAAGGGCGGTGGCGGGAGACGGGCGGGCGCTTGTCCGGCGCCTCGGCGCGCAGCTGCGTGGGGGTGCGGGCGTACACCTCGCGGATCGTGTCGTTGAACTGCCTGACGCTCGCGAACCCGGCCGCGAACGCGATCTCGGTGACCGGCAGCGGGGTCGTCTGCAGCAGGACGCGCGCGGTGTGGGCGCGCTGGGCGCGGGCGAGTGCGACCGGGCCTGCGCCCAGCTCGGCGGTGAGCTGGCGCTGCACCTGGCGGGCGCTGTAGCCGAGCCGGGTGGCGAGCCCTCCGACGCCCTCCCGGTCGACGATGCCGTCGCCGATGAGCCGCATCGCGCGGCCCACGACGTCGGCCCGCACGTTCCAGTCGGCCGAGCCCGGCACCGCGTCGGGGCGGCAGCGGCGGCAGGCCCGGAAGCCCGAGCCCTGGGCCGCGGCGGCCGTGGCGTAGTACCGGACGTTGTGCCGCTTCGGGGTGACCGCGGGGCAGCTCGGCCGGCAGTAGATCCCGGTGGTCTCGACAGCGAAGAAGAACTCCCCGTCGAACCGCGCGTCGCGGCTGCGGACGGCTTCGTAGCGCGTGTCTTCGTCGGTCATCACGCATCCAGTGTCCCGCGAGCCACACCACCCGGCTGGCGGGAATCGGACACGAAGCTACCCATCAAGCCTCCGCGGCCGGCGAGCAAATCAAGCACCCGGCGGCGGGTGCCCAAATCAAGCCCCGCTCTGGGACGAGACTCGCGGGGTCCGGGGCGGAGCCCCAAGACCGCGCCCCCGGTGCAGGCCGAACGAGCTAACGGACACGACCCCGTTTCGCCTCCATCGCCGCACGGCCCTCGGCCCCCCTCTGCTTCCACACCTTCCGCATATCCGCCCGCAACCTCGCATCCGTCCGCGCCGCAAGCCGCTCGTTCTCCCGCAGAAGCTTGCGGTAACTGTCGAGGCGGCGCTGGTGCAACGCCCCGTCCTCCAACGCGGCCAGCACCGCACACCCCGGCTCGACCGTGTGCGCGCAGTCGTGGAACCGGCAGTCCTCCGCCAGCGCCGCGATCTCCGCGAAGACCTGCCCGACGCCACCTTCCGCGTCGTACAGGCCGACCCCGCGCAGCCCCGGTGTATCGATGAGCACGCCGCCGCCCGGCAGGGCGAACAGGTTGCGGGTGGTCGTGGTGTGACGGCCCTTGCCGTCCATGTCACGGACGGCCCGGACGTCCATCACGTCCTCGCCCATCAGCGCGTTGGCCAGCGTCGACTTCCCGGCCCCGGACTGGCCGAGCAGCACGGACGTACCGTCGGCGACGACCGCCCGCAGCACCTCCGTACCGTCCCCGTCGTGCGCGCTGACGGGCAGCACCTGCACGCCGGGTGCGGCCGTCTCGACGTCGGAGACGAGGTAGGACAGGCCGACCGGGTCCGGCACGAGGTCGGCCTTGGTGAGGACGACCAGGGGCTGCGCCCCCGATTCCCAGGCCAGGGCGAGGAACCGTTCGATCCTCCCGAGGTCGAGCTCGGCCGCGAGGGAGACCGCGATGATCGCGTGGTCCACGTTCGCGGCGAGGATCTGCCCCTCGGACCGCTTGGACGACGTGGAGCGCACGAAGGCGGTCCGGCGCGGCAGATACGCCTGTACGTAGCGGGGGTCGGCGCCGGCCGGGTCGACGGCCGCCCAGTCGCCGGTGCAGATGACCTTCATGGGGTCGCGGGGCACGACGTACTCGGTGTCGGCGTGCACGACCCCTTCCGGTGTGACGAGGTCGCACCGCCCGCGGTCGACGCGCAGCACCCGGCCGGGCACGAGGCCGCGCTCGGCGTAGGAGGCGAACGTGTCCGCCCAGTCGGCGTCCCAGCCGTACGCGTCGAGAACGGCGGTGGTGGTGACGGGACCAGAAGAAGTGGAACCAGAAGAAGTGGGCCCAGAGGACGTGGACCCAGAAGAGATGGAAGACAAGGGGTGACCCTTCAGAGGGTGGCCCCGGCGCAGGTAATGCAGAGAAAAGGGTGAGGTCAGCCGGTGGCCACAGAGGTGGACTTGATGAGCTTCCGGATGCGGGCAGCGCCCGTCGCAACGACAGCCATCGGTCGACACCTCCTCGATCACGCACTCGGCGCGCACTCCACGGTGGCCGCGGCCACCCCTACGCCGACGACGATAACCACGGCCCCCATCCACCCGCCACCGGTTTTTCACGTGGTCGACCCCGGCGCAGGTGGACGCCACACACATCGAACACGCACCATGACACGGTGTCACTTCCCCACCAGCCCCAGCAGCCCGAAGAACCCGAGCAGTCCCAACAGACGCCTCTGCCCCGGCACATGGTCGTGTGCGGCGACGACGCGTTGGCCGAACGGCTCGGCACCGAACTGCGCGAGCTGTACCGCGCCCAGGTCACCATCGTCGTACCGTCGACGCGCGCCGCGGGCGAACCCGCGCAGGGCGGTGGCCGGATGCGGGCCGCCGCGCTGCTGAGCCGGGTGCAGGCCGCGATGGGCCGGTTCGCGCCGTCCGACGACGACTCGCTCGCCGGTCAGGCGCCGCGCGTCATGGAGGCCGCGGTGCTCAGCGAGGACGTGTTGACGGAGGCGGGCGTGGCGCGGGCGGACGCGCTGGCCCTGGTGCACGACGACGACGAGACCAATATCCGCGCCGCGCTGGCGGCCCGCCGCCTCAACCCCCGGCTGCGCCTCGTCATCCGGCTCTTCGACCGCAAGCTCGGCCAGCACCTGGCCCAGCTCCTCGACCAGGCGGCCGCGCTCGCGCAGCCCGACCTCGCCGCGGAGAGCCTCGACACGTCCACCACCATCCTGTCCGACGCGGACACGGCGGCGCCCGCGCTCGCCGCGACCGCCGTGGCGGGCACCGGCAAGGTCGTGCAGGCCGACGGGCTGCTGCTGCGCGCGGTCGAGCGCGCCCCGCGCGGCCGGGGCCGGGCCGCCGCCCCCGGCCTGTGCACGCTCGCGATCCTCTCCTCTTCGAACAACGACCCGTCGGACACGGAGGGTTCGGACACCTCGGGCCAGGAGGAGCCGCTGCTGCTGCCGGACGACCAGGAGATCGCGGCGGCGGTCGGGCGCGGCAGCGTCGTCCTCGACACCGTCACCCCGACGGAACCCGCACTGCCGCCGCGGCGCCTCGCCGCGCGGGCGCTGCCGCTCGGCTCGCTGTTCTCGCGCCGGGTGCGCTGGTCCCTGGCCGTGCTCGTGGTGTGCGTGCTCGGTCTCGCGCTCGCCACCTGGGCGACGACCGAGTCGAACCCGTGGCGGGCCGGCTATCTCACCATGCTCGACCTGTTCGCCATCGATGAACCGGCGATCGGTGAGCCCGCGGCCCGGCAGATCATCCAACTCCTCACCGGATTCGCCGGGTTGCTGCTGCTGCCGGTGCTGATGGCCGCGGTCCTGGAGGCGATGGGCACCTTCCGCACCGCCTCCGCGCTGCGCCGCCCGCCGCGCGGTCTGTCCGGGCACGTCGTGCTGCTCGGCCTCGGCAAGATCGGCACCCGCGTCCTGGCCCGGCTGCACGAACTCGGCGTCCCCGTCGTGTGCGTGGAGGAGAACCCGGAGGCCCGCGGCATCCCGCTCGCCCGCCGGCTGCGCGTGCCGACGGTCATCGGCGACGTACGCGACGAGGGCGTCCTGGAGGCCGCCAAGGTGTCCAGGTCGCACGCCCTCCTCGCCCTCACCAGCCTCGACACCACCAACCTCGAGGCCGCGCTCTACGCCCGCTCGGTCAAGCCGAACCTGCAGGTGAGCCTGCGCCTGTACGACGACGCGTTCGCCACCGCCGTCTACCGCACGCTGCGCGCCGCCCACCCGCGCGCCCTCACCCGCAGCCGCAGCGTCACGACCCTCGCGGCGCCCGCCTTCGCGGGGGCGATGATGGGACGGGAGGTCCTCGGCGCGATTCCGGTCGAGCGCCGGGTGCTGCTGTTCGCCGCGCTGGACGTGGCGGGCCATCCGCACCTGGAGGGGCGTACGGTCGCCGCGTCGTTCCGGGCCGGTGCCTGGCGCGTGCTCGCCGTCGACTCCACCGCACCCGGCCAACGGCGGACCGGCCGCGGGACGGCCCCGGAGGAGGACGAGTCGGCCCCGGGGCCCGGGCCCGTATGGGAGATGGACCCCGGCTATGTGCTGCGGCCCACCGACCGCGTCGTCCTCGCCGCCACCCGCAGGGGCCTCGCCGAACTCCTGGACTCGCAGTCGTCGTACTCCGCGTACGCGTCGCATCAATAGCCGACCCCGGCCCGTCGCGGCCGACCGTTGCCGCGACGGGCCGGCCGCGCCCCGGCCGGATGGCCGGTATTGCGGGTCCCGCCGGGCTCGCTCCCGCTGTACCCTCGCCCTAGTATCCGTTTCATCCGATTTGATCGGTTTACCCGATACGGCAATCTAGGGAAGGTGCTCGCCCGTGGCCAGTGGCCTCAACGCCGACACCGTCGGTCCGGTGGATGTCGCCGTGATCGCCTTCGACGGCAACCACTTCAGCGGCGATGTCGCGCCCGCGCTGCGTGACCTGCAGAAGGACGGGACCGTACGGATCCTCGACCTGTGCTTCATCCGTAAGGCGGCCGACGGGTCCGTCGATGTCGTCGAGCTCGGCGACCCCGAGGTCACCGAGCTGTTCCAGCAGGTGGCCGACGTACGGTTCGACCTGCTCAGCGACGAGGACCTGAAGACCGTCTCCGACAACCTTCCGGCCGCGTCCTCCGCGCTCGTCCTGGCCTGGGAGAACACCTGGGCCGCGCGTCTCGGCGCCGCCGTGCGGGACTCGAACGGCCAGGTGCTGATGCTCGAGCGCATCCCGCGCGAATCCGTCGACGAGGCCATCGAAGCGCTCGCCACGGCCTGACGACACAGCTACGTACACGTAAGAGAACGAAGAGGACGGTCAGCATGCCGCAACGATTCGGACGGCCCGGACTCCTTGGCACGATCGCGCGCACCGCGGTCATCTCCGGTACCGCCTCCGCGGTCTCCGGCCGGGTGAACCGCAGGATGGCCGATCGTGACATGCGTCACGAGATGGACGCGCAGGCGCAGATGGCGCCGCCCCCTCCGATGCAGCAGGCGGCGCCTGTGGCCGGTGGCACGGATCGGGTTTCGCAGCTTCAGGCGCTTGCCGAGCTGAAGGCGCAAGGGTTGCTCACGGAGCAGGAGTTCGCGGCGGAGAAGGCGCGCGTTCTCAACGGTTGAGTGACACCGGCCGGCCCACCGCCCCACACGGTGGACCGGCCGGAGTTTTGTTGCGGCGGTCCGTGCCTACGCCATGCCCAGCCGCCGCAGGGGCTCGAAGTGCTCAGCCCCGCAGCGCCGACGCGAAGATTCCCGGCAGCTTGGCTGCGGACGGGGCCGTCGTGTACGCCGTGAGGCGCTTCATTGTGGTCAGGCCCGTGCGGTTCGTTACGTAGAACGGGGGGCGCGGGGACAGGGACGGGGAGCCGGTGAAGAGGCCGCGGGGGGACGGGGCGAACGGGGCGCGCACCACCGTCTTCTCGATGTCCTCCAGCATGAACGCGTTGTGCACGAAGCCGATGCCGCTGCCGATGTCCTTGCGGGTGTTGCCGGGGAAGGCGCCCCACGGCGTGTAGCCGAGCAGGAAGCCGAAGGCCGACCAGACGTTGACGCCCAGCGTGCCGTAGCGCAGCGCGGCGATCGCGTCGGCGACCGCGCCGGAGTGAGTGCGCTCCGTCTTCGGGTGCACGAGCAGCGTGGCACCGAGGGTGCCGGGGAGCTTGTCGTTGGCGAACTCCGTTGCCGCCGCGAGGAAGTGGGGCGCGTCGGCGCCCGGGAGGCGGACCACGCCGAGGACGCTGGCGAACACCTCGTCCGTGATCATGACGTCGTCCATGCCCTCGATCTCCGGGACGAGGACGCGACAGGAGTCGTCGATGCCGAGCTTCTCGGCGCCCGGGTGGGCGTCCGTGACCTTGGCGACGCGGTCGGCGGCGCCCGGGTAGTAGTCGGGCCGCGGCGACAGTTCGGCAAGGACCTTGCGGACCTCGGCGAGCAGCTTCTCCGTGCCGTCCCACTCGCGGGGCACGACGAGGACCTGCGTGGCGATGCAGTTGTGGCCCGAGTTGTTGAGCTTGCTGGTGACGATGTTCTCGGCCTGGAAGCGGAAGTCGGCGTCGCTCCACGGGCCCGGCGTCACGATGCAGGGGCTGACGCCGCCGAGCTCGCTGGTGAACGGCTTGCCGATGAGCGGGGCGTCCTCGGCGCGGCGCTGTTCGGCCTGCTCGTCGGTGCCCCACACGATGGCGTCGTGGGTGCGCTCGCTGCCGGTGACGTGGATGGTGTCGATGTCCTCGTGCCCGGTGAGGTACGCGCCCTCGGCGGCGCCGCCGTCGACGAAGCGGACCCAGCCGCGGTCCACGTACTCGGCGAAGACCTTCTCGAAGTGCGGGCGCAGATACGCGTTGACGGGGTTCATCTTGGCGATGACGACCTCGCCCTCCGCGTACAGCTTCTGGAGGATGTCGAGCGGAGTGATCGAGGCGACGTTCCCCGCGCCGAGGACGAGGGAGACGGCCGACTCGCCGGGGCGTCCGCGGTACTCCCCCGCCGCGCGGGTCAGGACCTGCTCGGGGGTGGTGCCGGGCAGCGTCCACACCTGCGCCGTGAAGCCGTTGAGCAGCAGCCGGTCGGAGGTGAGGGTCGGGAAGACGTCGACGACGGTGCGGCCCTCGTGGCTGCGCACCGACTTGGGGTCGATCGGCTCCTTGCCGGCGGCGAGGCGGCGCAGGACGTGCAGGTAGGCGGTGATCGTCTGGGCGAGGGCCCACGGCGCGGTGATCCAGTCCTCGGCGGCCCACTCCGAGGTCTCGGCGTAGCCCTTGGCGGTGGCCGCGTCGGCGACCATCGCGGCGGCCCCGTCGGCGATCCGCGGGAGCGTCCGCTCCAGGAGCGCGATGCGCTCGTCGAGCGGCGTCGCGGTCCAGGACGGTGCGTGCTCGCGCAGGTCGCTGACGGCCTGGTCCAGCGGTGAGGTGTCGAGTGCTGCTGCGGCGCTCACGGGCAACTCCTAGGAAACGCGCGGGGGGAATGGGGGGTCGTTCCGTCGATCATGTCATCCGGGGGTAACCCCCGGTAAGGGCAGGCTGCGTGACGGAAGGTCAGCCGGTCAACCGGGCGCGGTCGCGCTCCGGGTCGATCAGGGCGAAGGCGAGCACGGCGCCGACCGCGACGAGCACCCCGGTCACGAACACGGCGTGCTGGTAACCGGCGTCGCCCTGCGCGTCGACGAGGGCGCCGACGACGGCGGGCGCGAGCAGCCCGGACACCGTGACGAGGGCGTTCATCAGGCCGAGGGCGCCGCCGCTGCGGGCGGCCGGGGCGAGTTCGGCGACGGTGGTCGCGGCCACGGTGGCGTACGAGCCGCTGAAGCCGAAGCCGAGGGCGACGAGCACGGTCTGCGCGGGCACCGAGTCGACGAACGGCGTCAGGAGGCAGCAGACGGCGCCGATCGCGAGCATGAATCCGCCGACCCAGCCGCGGGCCTTCCTGCTGACGACGCCGCGCCGCATGAGCCGGCCGGTGAGCGCGGCCTGCCCGAGCAGGACGACGGCGCCGACGGCCCAGGGCAGGACGACCAGCTTGCCCGCGGTGGACGCCGAGTAGTCCAGCGCGTTGCGCAGATACGACGGCATCCACACCAGCATCAGCGCCACGGACCAGTAGCTCATGAAGTACGCGAGGGTGGTGCCGATCCACGTACGGCTGGCGAAGATCTTCCGGTACGCGACCTGGGGCGCGGCGTCGCCGGCGGCCTTCGTGGTCGCCGTGGCGCGGGCCCGCGGGCTGTCCGCGCCGAACAGCGCCCACAGCACGGCCCACAGCGCGCCGATCCCGGCGAGCACCCACAGGGCCGAGCGCCAGCCGTGGTGCTGGATCATCCAGGACAGGCTCGGCGAGGAGACGATCACGCCGAGCGTGATGCCGATGGTGATCAGCGCGCCGGGCAGGTTCCGCTTGTCGTTGGGGAACCAGGACAGCGTGGCCTGCTGGGCGACGGGGAACGCCGGTCCCTCCGCGGCGCCCAGGAACACCCGCGAGCCGATCAGCACGGCCAGTCCCCCGCCGATGGCCGCGGGCACCTGCGCCACGGACCAGAGCACGGCCATCACCAGGAGCAGCAGCTTCGGCGACACCCGGTCCGCCGCCATCCCCACCACGATCGCGGCGACGGAGAAGAGCAGGAAGAACGCGCTGTTGGCGAGCCCGAACTGGGTGGCGCTCAGGTGCAGATCGGCGCGGATCTCGTCGGCGGCAAGGCCGAGCACGGACTTGTCCGCGAAGTTGACCATCATGAAGACCACGAGGAGCGCGGTCACGGTCCAGGCCCGCCGCCCGCCCGGCACAGCCGTCTCAACTGCCGTGCCCGGCACGGCGGATGCGGTGGTCACGAGAGCGGCACTCCGGCGATCGCGATGCGCTCCATCACGCGCTTGGCCGGGAAGTAGTCGTTGACCGCGTAGTGCTGGACGGCGATGTTGTCCCAGATCGCGATCGAGTCCGGCTCCCAGTGGAAGCGGATCTGGAACTCGGGGATGCGCGCCTGGAGCACGAGGATGTCGAGGAGCTCGCGGTTCTCCTCCTCGGACAGGCCCTTGATGTACCGGGTGAACGGCTCGTTCACGTACAGGGTCCTGCGGCCGCTGCGCGGGTGGCGCACCACGACGGGGTGCTCGACCTGCGGCCAGCTCTTGCGGAACTCCGCCTTCTGCTCGTCGTTCATGAGCGCGCCCCAGCTGGCCTCCCAGTCGTGGACCGCGACGAGGTTCTCGATCCGCTCCTTGAGGTCGTCGGGGAGGTTGTCGTACGCGGCGCCCATGTCGCACCACATGGTGTCGCCGCCCGCGGCGGGCACCTCGACGGCGCGCAGCACGGCGCCGAGCGAGGGGTTGACCATGAACGAGTGGTCGCTGTGCCAGATGTTCTTGTTGCCGGCCGCCTTGGCGTCCTTGGCGAGCCGGGAGATGCCGACGGTGTCGGTCTTCCCGAAGAACGGGTTGGGCTCCGGCGGGCCCCAGAGGTTCGAAAGGGCCATGTGGTTCTCGGAGTTGAAGCCGGTCTGCCCCCGGAAGAAGATCACCTTCCACTCGAGGAGCGCCGCGCGCAGCTCGTCGGCGAGCTCGTCGGTGATCGGCTTCGTCAGGTCGACACCGCTGAGCACGGCCCCGAAGTGCGGGGTGAGCGGGTTGACCTCGAACAGCTTGTAGGCCACCTGCTCCGCGCCCGGCGCGAGCCGGTCCAGGACACGGCTCCCGTAACGCATGAGGGGCTTGTCCAGTACGGGCTTGGGGTTCTCGACGGGGGCCGTCGCGACGTCGTGCATGGGGGGTCCTCCCAACAGCGAACGCTATTACGTAACTGGCAGTATCGATATTGGATTCCGGCAGGGCAAGGGGTCTGGGCCCATGGATTTCAGGAATGTCCCGCGGGGCGTGTGCGACGCCCTGCGGGCAGCACAAAAGCCGCACCCGGCGATAACTCGCCCGGCACGTACGGGATATGGCTGTGGGTCAGCTGGCGGCTACGCCCTCGTTACCGGACGTCGACCGCCCTGCCGATCAGGTCCACCACGGAATCGACCAGCTCCTTCTCCGGCGTCCGCTGCTCGGCGACGAGCCGGAAGACGAGGGACGAGGCGATGAGGGTCGTCACGTCGGTGATCGGGACGTCGGCCCGTACGTCGCCGCGCGCGATGCCCCGCTCCAGCAGATGCCGCGTCTCGCTGGTCACCCGCGTCACGTACGCCCGGAACGCCTCGCGCCCCGAACCCGCCTCCGCCGCCGCGCTGATCACACCGGCGAGCAGGCGGTCGACTCCGGGCTGCCGGTAGGCGCGCACACGCTCCATGAGGACCGCGCGCAGTTCGGCCCTGAAGTCCCCCATGTCGGGCACCGTCAGCGTCCCGACGCGGGACTCGGCGGCGGCGATGATCAGGTCCTGCTTCGTGGGCCAGCGCCGGTACATGGCCGGCTTGCTCACCCCCGCGCGGGTCGCGACGGCGTCCATGGTCAGCGCGCCCATGCCCTGCTCCGCCACCAGCTCGACGACGGCCTCGAGCACGGCCTTGGTGACGTGCTCCTGACGCGGCCGCCCCGGCCCCCTGCGCGCTTGCTGTACCTGCTCATCGGCCATGCCGAGACCCTACAGCCGCGCAGCTCAGGCCAGTTCGGCCCGCAGCACATGCTTGGTGATCTTCCCCGATGGCGTACGCGGAAGGGCGTCGCGCAGGATCAGCTCGCGCGGCACCTTGTAGCGGGCGATCCGCGCCTCCAGCCAGTCGCGCATCCCGGCCTGTTCGAGCCCCGCGCCCTCGCGCGGCACGACGAAGGCCACCACGGTCTCGCCCCACTGCGGGTGCGGCCGGCCGACGACGGCGACGTCGAGCACGTCCGGGTGGCCCCGCAGCGCGCCCTCGACCTCCTGCGACGCGACGTTCTCGCCGCCGGTGATGATCACGTCCTTCATCCGGTCGACGAGCGTGACATAGCCGTCCTCGTCGATCCGGCCCAGGTCACCGCTGCGGTACCAGTCACCGGCGAACACCTCGGCGGTGGCCGCCTCGTCGTCCAGGTAGCCGAGCATGCGGGTGTCGGTGCGCAGCCAGATCTCGCCGCTCCCGCCGGCCTCCGCGTCGCTCCCGTCGGGGCGTACGACGCGCAGGTCCACGCCCGGCATGCCGCCGCGTCCGATCGCGCCCGCCTTGTCGGCGTGCTCGGCCGGGAGGAGCGAGGCGCCCGCGGGCCCGGTCTCGCTCATCCCGTACACCTGCTGGAAGTTCTCGGTGCCGTACGCCTTCATCAGGCGGCGCACGGTGTCCGCGTCGAGTGGGCCCGCGCCGTAGAGCCAGGCGCGGACGGACGACACGTCGTAGTCGGCGTAGTCGGGGACCGCCTGCGTCGGGGCGATGAGCGCGATGGGCGCGCCGAACAGGGCGGTGATCCGCTCGCGCTGGATGACTTCGAGCATGCCGCGGGGCTCGTACTCGCGCTGGAGCACGACGGTGCCGCCCGCGAACAGGGTGCCGAGGGTCATGTTGTTGAGCGGCGCCGCGTGCCAGATCGGCATGCAGATCAGGAAGCGCTCGTCGCCGCGCATCGACATCGTCGCGGCGGAGTACGCGGCGGTCAGGGCGGCGGTGCGGTGCGAGTGGACGCAGCCCTTGGGGGTGCCCGAGGTGCCGGAGGTGTAGAGGATCTCCGCCACGTCGCTGTCCGGGCGCTCCTCGCCGGTCCAGGGTTCGGCGGCGGCGACGAGCGCCTCGAAGGCGTCCGCCGGGAGCTGGTCCGCCGGGGTGTCCGGGTGGCTGAGCAGCCAGCGCACGCCCGGGTCCGCGGCGGTCGCGCGCTCGCCGATCTCCGCGTCGACGAGGGCGACGCGCGCCCCGCAGTGCTTCAGCTGGCGCGCCACCTCGGCCGTCTGCAGCTTGTGGTTGACGGGCACGAGGGTCGCGCCGAGCGACCAGGCGCCGAAGGCGGCGAAAAGGAAGGCCGGGGTGTTGTACGTCATCACGGCAAGGCGGTCGCCGGGGCCGAGGCCCGCGCCGCGCAGCACGGCGGCGGCACGCCGCGCGGCGGCACCGAACTCCCGGTAGCTCCACCGCTGTTCGCGGTAGACGACGGCTTCCTTCGTACTGCCCGAGCGAACAGCGCTGTCCAGCAGGGCACTGAGGTGCATCACGTTCTCCTGACGGGCCTTGAGGCCTGTGTCGTGTTGCCCCACCGGCGGAACCGACCGGCCATGGCGGGAAACTCTGAATGATGGTTCACTGCTTGCATGGCCTACCGCAAGACCCCCGCCGAAATCCGCCGGCTCGAAGCAGCGCGCGAACACCTCGTCGCGTGCGCCACCTCCGTCGTCGCCGAAGTGGGCTGGGCGCAGGCCTCCGTGACGGCGGTCGCCGACGCCGCCGGGATCGCGGCGGGCTCGGTCTACCAGCACTTTCCGTCGAAGGCGGCGCTCGCGGTCGAAGTGTTCCGTCGGGCCGCGGCGCGGGAGGTGACCGTGGTCGGCGAGGTGCTCCAGGGGGACGGCGACCCGGTGCTGCGGCTGCGGCGCGGGGTGGAGGTGTTCGCCCGGCGCGCGCTGGAGAACCGCGGCCTCGCCCACGCCCTGCTCGTCGCCCCCGCCGACCCCAAGGTCGGCGCCGAGCGCATCGACTACCGGCGCCGCTACCACACCCTGTTCGCCGAAGTCGTGCACGAGGGCATGGCGGCGGGCCTGCTGCCGAAGCAGAACGGCGGGATCACCGCGGCCGCGCTCACCGGCGCGATCGGCGAGGTGCTCGCCGACCCGCTCGCCGCCCACGACGAGGCCGCAGGCGGCGAGTTGATCGCCGAACTCACCGCGATGGCGCTGCGCTGCGCGGGCGCACCGACCGCCGCCTGACCCGCTCCCCCACCCCGCTCACGTCGAAGGAGCCCCTCATGCAGTCGAACCCCTCGCAGACGCACGAAGTGACCAACCAGGCCCCGCCGTTGACCGGACACGACGCCGCCGACGACGCGGTCCTCCTGGAGGGCGTACGTCGCGAGGGCGCCGAGTGGCACATCGACGAGCTGCACCGCTTCGGCCGCTACGTGGGCAGCGAGGAGGCCCGCCTCTGGGCCGACCAGGCCAACCGGCACGAGCCCGAGCTGCGCACGCACGACCGCTACGGCAACCGTGTCGACGAGGTCGACTTCCACCCCTCGTACCACTCACTGATGCGCGCGACGGTGGCCGCGGGCGCGGCGGGCTCCGCGTGGGCGGACGAACGACCGGGCGCGCACGTGGCCCGCGCGGGCACCTTCATGCTCGCCACGATGCTGGAGCAGGGCCACATGTGCCCGGTCTCCATGACGTACGCGGTGGTGCCCGCGCTGCGCCGCGCGCCCGAACTCGCCAAGGTCTACGAGCCGTTGCTCACGAGCACCGTGTACGAGCCCGGGCTCCGGGCCCCCTCCGAAAAGCGCGGCCTGCTCGCCGGGATGGGCATGACGGAGAAGCAGGGCGGCACGGATGTGCGCGCGAACACGACGGCCGCGGTCGAGCAGGCGGACGGCACGTGGCGCCTGCGCGGCCACAAGTGGTTCACGTCGGCGCCGATGAACGACGTGTTCCTGGTCCTTGCACAAGCCCCCGGTGGTCTGTCCTGCTTCCTGGTCCCCCGCGTCCTGCCCGACGGCAGCCGCAATACGTTCCGCATCCAGCGCCTGAAGGACAAGCTCGGCAACCGGTCGAACGCGTCCAGCGAGCCGGAGTTCGACGACACGGTGGCCTGGCTCGTCGGGGACGAGGGCAAGGGCGTGCGCACCATCATCGACATGGTGACGATGACGCGGCTCGACTGCGTCCTCGGCTCCGCGGCGCACGTGCGCGAGTCGCTGGCGCAGGCGGCGCACCACAGCCGCCACCGTTCGGTGTTCGGCGCGAAGTTGATCGACCAGCCGTTGATGCGGAACGTCCTCGCGGACCTGGCCCTGGAGTCGGAGGCGGCGACGACGCTCGGGCTGCGGCTCGCGGGCGCCGCGGACCGCGCCCAGCGCGGGGACTCGGGTGAGCGGGCGTTCCTTCGTCTGGCCACGGCGGTGGGCAAGTACTGGGTGTGCAAGCGGCAGCCGGTGGCGGTCGCGGAGGCCCTGGAATGCCTGGGTGGCAACGGTTATGACGAGGCGTCAGGCATGCCGCGCCTCTACCGCGAGGCCCCGCTCAACGGGATCTGGGAGGGCTCCGGCAACGTCAACGCACTCGACATGCTGCGGGCGTTGACCCGCGAGCCGGAGTCCCTGGAGGCGTTCCGGGCGGAGGTCGAGGCGGCGTCCGGCGCGGATGCCCGCCTGGACACCGCGTGGCGTGAACTCCAGGCGGAACTGGCCTCGCCCGAGGACGCGCAGCTCCGCGCCCGCCGCCTCATCGAGCGGGCGGCGCTCGTCCTCCAGGCGTCCCTCCTGGTCCGGCATGCGCCGGCCGCGGTCGCCGACACCTTCTGCGCGACCCGCCTGGCCGGCGACCGCGGCCTGGCCTTCGGCACGCTGCCGCCTGCGGCGGACTTCGGGGGGATTCTGGGGCGGTTGCCAGCGTAGGGGTATACGGGGGCGGTTTCGGCGGGTGCCGGGTGCCGGGCACGGAGGCGTTGCTGGGGCGGCTGCCGGCTTGAGGGGTGGACTGTGACGTGGACCTACGACGAGGTCGTGGCCTGACGTCACAGTTCCGCTCTCGGGCCTGGCCTGGGCCCCGCCCAGCCCCCTCACCCCGCCCCCTTCACCTCACACGTCACGCCCCCCGCCGCACACCAATGCGTGCGCCCGCCCACGAGGTGGAGTTCCAGGTCCGCGTCGGACATGCCGTGGCGGTCGAGCGCGGCGCGCAGGGCCGTGGGGGCCGGCTGCGGCGGGAGCCCGAGGACGCCGACCACCACCACGCCCTGCCGCACCTCCACGGAGGAGATGTCCCAGTTCCGGCCGGCCGCCCACTCCTCCGCGACCGGCCGCGCGTCCGCCGCGAGGTTCCGGTCCCGCCACACCGACGCCGTCCCCGTGGTGAGCGGCACCGCGATCAGCAGCAGGACCCCGACCACCGCCACCAACGTACGACCGTGGAACTCCCCCACGTACCGCTCGGACTCCCGGGCCGCGCCCCGGATCCCGTACACGAGGAAGACCACGGTCCCGGTCGCCACGATCGCGGCGACGTTCGTGGCGAACAGCAGCCCCGACTCGAACGCGTCGTGGAACCGGCCCACCGTGATCAGCAGCCCCGTCACGGCCAGCGGCGGCACCAGCGAGATGGCGATCGCGACGCCCGGCAGCGTGTCGGAGATGTCCGCGCGGACCAGCGCGAACGCGCCCACCGTGCCCGTGGCGAGCGCGGCCAGCAGGTCGATGAGGCGGGGGCTGATCCTCGACGACACCTGCGAGTTCGACGCGAAGTCGTCGGGCGGCGCCGCGATCCACCCCAGCAGCATCCCGATCGCCACCACCGCGAGCGCCCCGCCGAGTACGAGCAGCACGCACCGCACGACCTGCGAACGGTCCGCGAGGACCAGAGCGAGCGCGCTGCCGAGGATCGGCGTCATCAGCGGGGCGACGATCATCGCGCCGATGACCGTGGCCGTCGAGTCGCCCACCACACCGGCGGCCGCGATCACCGAGGCGAGGACCAGCAGCCCCCAGAATCGCGTGGAGCTGGGGCTTTTCAGGGATCGCTCGATGAACAGGGTGTCCGTCATGCGCCGGACAGTGGCCGCGTCGACCCGCCCCATCACCTTCATGACCGGCACTCCCTCAGACCGCGGATGGCGCGGGCGGATTCCCCGCCGCGTCCGGCCCGCCCCCGTCTCCGTCGCCCTCCGCCGCAAGGAACTCCACGACGGCCAGCAGGAACAGCAGGCACAGCGCGATCCCGACGACCACCCAGCCGGTCGGGTACGACCACAGCAGGTAGACGAGGAGCGCGCCCACGACCAGGATCCACCCGATCCAGGTCCGGTGGTGACGCACAAACGGGCCGACCGGCCCCGTGCGGAACCCGGCCCGGTCCGCGGTGAGCCGCGCGCCGTCGATGCCGGAGATCCACAGCCCGCGCACCAGGCGGGCCCGTTTGCCGCGCCCGGTGAGCCACGCGGCGAGCGCGACGACGACGCCGAGTGCGACGACCATCCGGACCATGGTGAAGAGGAAGTGCGTCATGGTGTCGTAGACCGCGGCCGCCGCGTCCTGCGACACACTCGCGGGCAGCCGGTCGAGGTAGATCACGCGGAAGACGCGCAGCCCGATGCCGAGCAGACCGCAACTCACCGCGACCGCGAGCGCGGTGGCGACGGTCGCCCTGCGGCGGCGTACGGAGAGCAGCACGCCACCGGCGACGAGGACGAGGGCGAGGACCGGCAGCCAGTTGCCCATCACCTGGAGCAGCCGCAGGTACGTCTTGACCTTGCCGATGTTGTCGTTCGTGACGAGCGTGTAGTCGGTGTGGACCTCGGGGATCTTCCCGGCGACGGTGAGGCCGGAGTCGACGAGGCGCTGCTTGACCTGCTCGACGACCGGGCCGAGGTCGAGGGTGACGGTGTCGCCGCCCTCCAGCTTGACCGCCCCGCCGCCGCTGCCGGTCAGCGCCTTGTCGAGGGCGCTGTGGGCCTTGCGGTTGGTCTGCTTCCAGATGTTCTCGAAGGCGTCGGAGGCGACGACCCCCTGCGCCTTGTCCTGGACGAAGCTGCGGACCGCGTCTTCGAGTGAGTCACCCAGCTTGCCCAGCGACTTCTCGACCAGCGGCCGGTCGTCGGTGGGTACCTCGGAGAGCAGGGACTTCAGGTCGATCCGCTGCATGATCGCGTTCGTGGCGCGGTTCGCGACGGCCTTCTGGATGTCGGGATCCGAGGCGAGCGGGCCGACGGTGTCGACGTAGCGGTCGGTGTCGCCCACTTGATCGGCCGCCCAGGACGCGACGATGCCGAGCGGCGCGAGGATGCAGCCGATCACGATGAGCACGACGGCGAGGAACGACCGCCCCCGGTGGCGCCGGCCACTGCCTCGCACACTCCCGCGCTCGGCCTCCAACTCGGCCACCCGGCCCCGCAGCCGCGCGAGTTCGGCCTGCTCGGCAGGCCCCATGGGCGCCGTCTCCTCCGCCACCGTTGCCTCCTTTTCGGCGCGCCCCCGACGCGCTGATGTGAATGCCAGGGGAACCGCTGCGCCGCCGACGGGCGAGACGGACGGGGCCGGACGAGTGACGGGCCGATGCCGATGAATTCGCGGCGTGTCCACGCCCCGTGTCCGGCCGAAATGCGGGCGCCGGAAAGGCGGGTGATACTGCACCGAACATCCGCCGCGCCGGAGAGAGGGAATCATGGACGACTATCCCCTGCTCGACCTCTTCCTCACCATGCTGTTCCTGTTTCTCTGGGTCATGTGGCTGTTCCTGCTGTTCAGGATCGTCATGGACGTCTTCCGCGACGACTCGCTGACCGGCTGGAGCAAGGCCGGCTGGCTCCTTCTCTGCATTGTGCTGCCGTATATCGGCGTGCTGATCTACGTGATCGCGCGCGGCAACGGAATGGGCCGACGCGACGCCGATCGGGCCAAGCAGGCCGAATCCAGGTTCCAGGACTACATCCGCAGGACGGCGACGGAATCCGGCGGCGGAACCGAGGAATTGGCCCGGCTCGCCGAGCTCCACAAGTCCGGCGCACTCACCGACGAGGAATTCGAGAAGGCGAAGGCAAAACTTCTCGCCTGAACCCCACCGTCATCGGAAAACCCACCGGAAACCCGACCGGAAAGCCAACCGGAAAGCCTCATCGTGGAACCACAGAAATCGCCCTACGGACAGCCCTACGGACAGTACGAGCAGTATCAGCAGTACGGGCAGCCCTATGGACAGCCCGAACCGGCGTACGCACCCGAACCGCAGCCCCGGCTCGACGCGGGAAAGCTGTGGGCGGGCGGAGTGATGACCGCGGTGATCGCCGCCCTCACCGCGGTGGTCGCCCTGCTCCTCGTACGCGGTGTCCTCGACATCCCGGTGTTCGCCCCGGCGGGCGACGGCCTGATGAACATCGCCACCACGGGCACCCTGGCGATGGGCGCGGCCGTGACCGCGCTGCTCGCGACCGCGCTGCTCAACCTGCTGATCGTGGCGACCCCGCGCCCCGGCAGCTTCTTCTCCTGGATCATCGGCCTCGCGACCGCGGTCATGGTGCTGCTGCCGTTCACCACGAGCCTGACCTGGGAGGCGAAGTTCGGCACAGCGGGCGTGTACCTGGTCATCGGAATCGCCATCGGGTCACTGCTCTCGGCGGTGGGCCGAGGCGCGATCCGCCGCGTCTGACCCGGTTTGCACCCGTCCGGTTTCCGCCATGTCGGAAGGCCGCCACCGGACGGTGCTGTGCGCGGCGGGCGGCGCCCGCTAGACCCTCTGCATGAGATCCATATCCAGACGCCGTTCACTGCCGACGGCCACCGCGCTCACCATGGCGCTCATCGGGTGGATGGCGGTGGCCGCTCCGGCATCCGACGCCTCGGACGCGGCCACCGCCGCACCCCGCGGCCGGGCCCACGACATCACGCTGGTCACCGGCGACGTCGTGCACTACACCGATCTGCCGGGCCGTCAGGACGTCGTGACCGTCGACCCTGCCGACGAGAACGGCCGCGGGGTGCAGGTCCGTACCCAGGGCGACGACACGTACGTCGTGCCGGTCGAGGCGATGCCACTGCTGGCCGCCGGGAAGCTGGACCCGCGCCTCTTCGACGTCACGCAACTGGTCGCGATGGGCTACGACGACGCCCGCACCGGCGGCGTACCGCTGATCGCGTCGGCGCCCGCGACGTCCCGCTCCGCCCGTCCCCCGGCCGCCCCCAAGGGCGCCGAGCCCGTCCGCACGCTCGCGTCGATCGACGCGACGGCGCTGCGCGCGGACAAGGACGAGGCCCGCATGTTTTGGAAGGACATCGCCCCGGGGAAGGCGCCGAAGTCCCTCGACGGCGGCATCGGCAAGCTGTGGCTCGACGGCAGGGTGGAGGCCTCGCTCGCCGACGAGACCGCGCAGATCAAGGCGACCGACGCCTGGCGGAAGGGCTTCGACGGCAAGGACGTGAAGGTCGCGGTGCTCGACACGGGCGCCGACCTCGACCACCCGGACCTGGTGGGCCAGGTCGAGGAGTCCAAGAGCTTCGTCGCCGGCCAGGACGTCGACGACGGCAACGGCCACGGCACGCACACCGCCTCCACCATCGCCGGAACGGGCGCCGCGTCCGACGGTAAGGAGAAGGGCGCGGCCCCCGGCGCCCGTCTCCTCGTCGGCAAGGTGCTGAGCAACGCGGGCACAGGACAGGACTCCGACTCGATCGCCGGCATGGAGTGGGCGAAGGCGCAGGGCGCCGACGTCGTCTCGATGAGCCTCGGCTCCCCCGACGGCTCGGACGGCGAGGATCCGATGTCGCAGGCGGTGAACGCGCTGTCCGCGGACGGCGGTCCGCTGTACGTGATCGCCGCGGGCAACGCCTACGACCCCGGCACCATCGGCACCCCCGGCGCCGCCGCGTCCGCGCTGACCGTCGGCGCGGTCGACGGGGGCGACGAGCGCGCCTCCTTCTCCAGCCAGGGCCCGCTGACCGGCACGCACTCCCTCAAGCCCGACGTCTCCGCGCCCGGCGTGGACGTCACCGCCGCCGCCTCGCAGTCGGTGCCGGGCTGGACCAGTGGCCCGTACCGGACGATGAGCGGCACGTCGATGGCGACGCCGCTGGTGGCGGGCGCCGCCGCGATCCTGAAGCAGCGTCACCCCGACTGGAGCGGCGAGCGCGTCAAGGACGCGCTGATGTCGACGTCGGACAAGACCGGCGAGTCTCCGTACGAGGTCGGCTCCGGGCGCGTCGACGCGGCCGCCGCCGTGGACGCCACGATCGGGGCGACCGGCTCCGTCGCGGCGGCCACCTACGACTGGCCGAACGCCGACGCGAAGGCGACCACGCGCACGGTCACCTACCGCAACGACGGTGACGCGGACGTGTCGCTCGCCCTCTCCCTGGACACGGACGACGACGCGTACGCCCTGTCGGCGTCGAAGCTGTCCGTCCCCGCACACGGCACCGCCGAGGTGACGCTGAGCCTCGACCCGTCGAAGGTCCCGGCGGGCACCACGTTCTCCGGTCATGTCCTGGCCACCCCCTCCGCCTCGGACACCGTGGTCGCCCGGACCGCCTTCGCCCTCTTCAAGGAGGCGGAGATGTACGACTACACGGTCAAGGTGACGGGCCGCGACGGCAAGCCGCTCGCGGACACCGTCGCGCTGTACTCCACCGCCGAGAAGGACCCCGAGTACATCAACGTGGACGCCGACGGCGAGGCGACGCTGCGGCTCCCTCCGGGTCGCTACACCGCCTCCTCGTACGTGGACGTGCCCGGCGGCAGCGACGGTTCGCTCGGCGAGGCGCTGCTGATCTCCGACGAGGTGACACTCGGCGCCGCCCACCCGAAGGGGACGGCCGCACTCGACGCGAGGAAGGCACGCAAGGCGTACGCGGTACCGGAGCGGGAGAGCGAGACGGTCCAGACGGTCTTCAACGTCCAACGCACGTACGGTAGTTCGTCGGAGCACGGCTGGTCCTCCTCCGTGCTGCTGGCCGGCAAGTACGACTCGCTGTACCTCACGCCGACGAAGAAGGTGGCCGACGGGACGCTGAAGGCGTTCGCCCACTGGCGGATGCGGGAGAAGGCCTTCGACGCCGAGACCGGCACCGGCCGCGACATCACGCTGACCGCCCAGCCGAAGACCGCGTTCCGCGACGGGGTGCGCGCCCTGAAGACCGTGTACGCCGGTCGGGGCGCGGCGGCCGACTACGTGGACCTGGACGCCAAGGGCAAGGCCGTGCTCGTCGACCGCGACGACGCCGTCACCGCGAGCGCGCGGGCCCAGGCGGCCGCGGACGCCGGCGCCGCCATGCTGATCGTCGTCAACGACGCCCCCGGCCGCCTCTTCCAGTCCTACTCGGGCGCCGCCGGCCTCTCCGTCGCGTCCGTGGAGCAGGGTGACGGCGCCCGCCTCATCGCCGAGGCGAAGCCCGGCCGCGGCACGCTGAAGGTGCGGGCGAAGGAGTACCCGGACTACACGTACGACCTGGCGAAGACCTTCGACGGCGGCATCCCGGACACATCACTGGCCTATGCACCGAAGAACCGCGACCTGGCCCGCGTCGACAACAGCATCTACGCGCAGCCAGGCACGCTCGGCACCGGCGGGCGCTACTTCGTCCCGTCGTGGAGCCCGGCGCTCGGCGGCGACACGTACGACAAGTTCGGCCGCACCACCACCGAGTACGTCTCCGGGGGCACGGGTGCCACCGGGTCCTGGTTCGAGCAGCACACCGGACTCGGCGCGGCCGCGGGCTACTTCGAGAGAGGGCAGACGTCGTCCTACACCGCGGGGAAGCGCTACGACACCGGCTGGTTCAAGCCGGTGCAGGCGCCCCGCTTCGGCGGCACGTACACCGCGTACCAGAACAGCAGCGATCTCTTCCAGTGGAACACCGCGATCTGGTCGGGCTCCGAGGACGGCCACACCGGTGCCGGTGGCGGCGCCAAGCAGACCACGCTCTACCGCGGCGACACCCAAGTGGCCGGGTTCAACGCCCAGTCGGGCCGGGCGGCGAACATGACGGCGGGCTCGTACAAGCTGGTGGCGACCGGACAGCGGGACACCGCCGCCTGGACGACGTCCACGAAGACGGCGACCACGTGGGGCTTCGACTACAAGCCGCTGCCGTCGGGCACGGGCCGCGCCGACCTGCCGCTGCTGAACCTCTCCTACGAGGTCGACACCGATCTGCGGGGCGGCGCCAGGGCGGGCAAGCGCCTCGGACTGGGGCTGCGCTCGGCCGCGTACACCGGTGGCGTCAGCGCCTCCTCGGCGACGCTCCAGGTGTCGTACGACGGCGGGGCGAGCTGGCGGGACGCGTCGCTGAAGCGGTCCGGTGACGGGCACTGGACGACCGTCCTGAGCACGCCGCGCGACGCCGGTTCGGTGTCGCTGCGGGCCACGGCGAAGGCGCCCGGCGGGCTGACGGTCGAGCAGGAGGTGACACGGGCGGTCACTCTCAACTAGCCCGATCACCTTCAACCAGCCTGATTTCAGACCCAGTTGTGCTGGTGCGCGTACCAGCCCAGTTGCAGCCGTGTCGTCGCCTCCGCGCGCACCATCAGCGCCTGGAGGCGGCGCTGCAACGTCCTTACGGACATGCCGAGTTGACCTGCGACCGCAGTGTCCGTGAACCCGGCGAGCAGCAGCCGGAGAATGTGCGCGTCCAGGGGGTCGAGCGCGTCACCGCCGACGTCCGGCTCCTGGTAGGGCCGGCCGCGCTGCCACACCTGCTCGAACAACTCCCTTGCCACATGGGCGAGTCCGCCGCGCAGCACGACCGCCGGGTCCACGGGCGCGCCCCGCCCGTGCAGCGGCAGCATCGCCACGGCGCCGTCGCACAGGATCAGCTTGTACGGGACCTCGGCGACGGTGCGCACCTGCACGCCGTCGGCGAGGGACTGCGCGACGTGCTGGGCGGCGTCCGGCTCCTTGAGGAAGCCCTGGTCGATGACGGCCCGCACCCGCACGTTGCGGCCGATGGCGGTCACCTCCTCGCTGTCGGCGGGGGTGACGGCGGCGGGTTCGCCCGCCGAGAGGATGTCGATGGTGTCGCGGGCGGAGAGCTGGAGCTGGAGATAGCGGGTGCGGATCGCCTCGGCGCCCTCGACGATCTCGACGAGTTCGCGCTGCGCGCGGTCCGCGGTCGCCGTGCGGTACGTCTCCGCCAGCCGCGCGACCGCCAGCTCCGCACGCTGCAACCGCTCGCGCTGGAGGGCGAGTTCGGCGCCGAGGGCGACGGCCGGCGGCGCCGCCGCGTAGCGGGCTCCGTCGCCCGCGCGCACCACGAGCCCGCGCCCCACCAGCGGATCCAAGGCCGCACGCACCCGCGCGTCGGGCAGCCCCGCCGCCGCCACGATCCGCTCGTACGGGGCCGTGGGCAGCGCGATCAGCGCCTGGTACACGGCTTCCTCGTCCGCCGTGAGTCCGAGCTCCTCCAGCCCCACCGCCGCTCTCCCGCCCCTTTGGTCCGCCGACTGCCTGACGGGAAGTCTCGCAGGCGGGCGCGAACTCCACCGTGGGCGGACCCACAGAAAATGCCTGGCCGCGGCGGGGCGGACCGCGTTACCTTCGAGGGCATGGACGTCATGGACCGCAGCACCACCACCGCGACCGCGCGAGCGACCAGCTCGCCGGTTGCCGCCGCCTGACGTACCCACCTCTTCCCACCGGCGACCGGAAACGGCCGCCGGTACTTTTTTGCCCCACCGCGCTCCGTCCGGCCGCTTCCGGTGCCTCCCGCCCGCATCACGCGAAGGAGTCACCCCATGCGCACCGACGACGTCATCCGCACGTTCACCGAGTTCTACGAGGACCGCGGCCACCGCCGGATCACCGGCTCGACCCTGCTGCCGCCGCCCGGCGACCCGGTCCTGTTCACCACCTCCGGGATGCACCCGCTCACCCCGTACCTGGAGGGCCGCCCCCATCCGCTGGGCCGACGGCTCGTCAACGTACAGCGGTGTCTGCGGACCACGGACCTGGAGGAGGTCGGCGACCCCACGCATCTGACGGTCTTCGAGATGCTCGGCACGTGGTCGCTCGGCGACTACGAGGGGCCGCAGAGCCTGGAGTGGGGATACGAGTTGCTCACCGAGGGCTTCGGCATCGATCCGCGGATGCTGTACGTGACCGTGTTCGGCGGCGACGAGCAGACAGGGCCCGACACCGGTTCGCGGGAGGTGTGGGAGCGGCGCGGGTTGCCGATCGAGGAGACCGTCGAGGACAACTGGTGGGACAACGGGCCGACCGGGCCGTGCGGTCCCGACTCGGAGATCTTCCTGTGGACCGGGGACACCCCGCCGGAGTCGACGCCGACCAAGGACGAGCGCTGGGTGGAGGTGTGGAACCACGTGACGATGCGTTACCGGCGCCTGGACGACGGCTCGTTGGTGCCGCTCCCCCAGCGCAACGTCGACACGGGCCTCGGCCTGGAGCGGCTTTCCACGCTGTTGCAGGGCAGGACGTCCGTCTTCGAGTGCGATGTCTTCGATCCGTGGCGGCGGTTGCTGCCGGGCCTGTGGCCGCTGGACGAGCCGTCGTTCCGGGTGGTCGGCGACCATCTGCGCTCGTCCGTCGTGGTCGTCGGCGACGGGGTGCGGCCGTCGAACACCGGGCGCGGATACGTGCTGCGCCGGCTGATCCGCAGGGTGCTGACCGTGCTGCGCCGCGAGGATCCGACCCGCACGCTCGGGGACCTGCCGGTCGAGCTGATCCGGCACACCCTGGACCACTTCCGCCAGGACGTCGACCCGTCGTACGTCCGCCAGGTACTGCTCGACGAGGAGCTGCGCTTCGACCGGCTCCTGGAGCGCGGCAGGAAGGTGCTGTCACGGCCGCGATTCTCGGGCCCGCTGAGCGAGGAGGACCTGCACTATCTGCACGACACCCACGGGCTGCCGCGCGAGCTGGTGCTGAACCTGCGGGAGCGGTAGCGCCCCAGGGGCTGTCGGCCAGACCGGCAGCCCCTTCCAGACCGGCAGCTGCCTCTAGACCGGCAGCCCCTTCGGCTCCTTGATGCGCTTCATGATGATCTGCGAGTTCACCTCGGTGACCCCGTCGAGCGCGGTGAGCTCCTCGATCCACAGGCGTTCGTACGCGGCGAGGTCGGCGACCGCGATGCGCAGCAGGCAGCCGGGGCTGCCGAAGAGGCGGTAGGCCTCGATGACGTCGGGGATGTCCTGGAGCGCGTGCTCGAAGGCCTCGACGGAGGCCCGGTCGCGACGCACCTCGATGGAGACGAGGACCTCGAAGCCGCGGCCGACGGCGTCCGGGTCGACGATCGCGCGGTAGCCCTGGATGACGCCGTCCTTCTCCAGCTGCCGCACGCGGCGCATGCACGGGGACGGGCTGAGGCCGACGCGGGCGGCCAGGTCCTGATTGCTCAGGCGGCCGTCCTCCTGGAGCTCGCGCAAGATATGCAGGTCGATCCGGTCCATGGCGCAATCATGCACCACGCTTTGCGCGATCATCGGCCAGGATTCGCAATCCGATTGCGCAGATCACGATTTATCCTTGCTGTAGATCGAACATACGCTCCCCACGCGCGCGAGCGCCCACTACGCGAGCGCCGACTATTCGCGAGGCAGGTCACATGGCACGCATCACCCTCATCAGCACCGGCGGCACCATCGCGAGCCGCTGGCAGGGCACCGGCTACGCCGCCGACGCCGGCGGGGACACGGTGCTCGCGTCGGCCGCGCTGCCGGAGGGGGTCGAGGTGGACGTCGTCGACCTGTTCAACGTGAACAGCTCGCGGATGACGACGGAGCTCCAGCTGACGCTGCTGCGCACGGTGCGCGAGGTGCTCGCCGACCCGTCCGTCGACGGCATCGTGGTCACGCACGGCACGGACACCCTGGAGGAGTCCGCGTTCCTGCTCGACCTGCACCACGACGACCCGCGCCCGGTCGTCTTCACCGGCGCCCAGAAGCCGCTCGGCCAGGCCGAGGGCGACGGGCCCGGGAACATGTACGACGCGCTCCAGCTCGCCGCGAACGTGCGTGACCTGGGCGTACTCGTCGCCTTCGACGGAAAGGTGCACGCCGCTCGCGGCACCGTGAAGACGCAGACCCTCGCGGCCGACGCCTTCGCCGACCCGTCGGCAGGCCCGCTCGGCCGGCTCGGTTTCGGCCGCGTAGACCTGCGCCACAAGCCGAGCCGCCCGGCCCCGCTGCCGCAGCCGGGGGCCGGAACGGAGATACCGCGCGTCGACATCGTCATGCACCACAGCGACGCCGACGCCACGCTCTTCGAGGCGGCCGTCGCCGCGGGCGCGCGCGGCATCGTGCTGGTGGCCACGGGCGCGGGGAACGCGACGCCGGAGCTGGTCGACGCGGTGTCCTCAGCTGTACGCCGCGGAGTCCTCGTCGCCGTGTCTACGCGCGTATCCGCGGGCCCGCTCGCCGAGATCTACACGGGCGGCGGCGCCGTCGACCTGGTCGCCGCGGGCGCCGTGCTCAGCGGCACGCTGCGCGCGGGCCAGACCCGAATCGCCGTCCTGGCCGCGCTCCTCGCGGACGTCTCCCCCGCCGCCCGGCCCGACCTGCTCGGCCGCCTGATCGACGCGCCGGGCGCACTGCCCGCCGGCACCGAGGCGTCCGGCGAGCAGGCGGCCGCGTAACAGGATCAGAGAGCGGGACTCAGAACTCCACGGCCTCTTCGTTGGGCGCGAGGCTGTCCATGAACGAGCTGACCGAGAACACGGCCCGGCCCGCGCCCGCCGGACCGTAGCCGGGAGGCGACGACAGGCCGTACTCGTCCATGGTCGAGCGGTAGGCGTCGAGCAGCCGGATGTGGTACTCCAGCGGCGCGCCGTCCGGGTTCTCCTTGCCGAGCGGCGTCGTCGGCTCGGGGCACCACGTGGTGAAGCGCGGCGTGATGCCGTTCGACATGAAGAAGCGCAGGCCCTCGGTGGTGGAGGCGATGGCCTCGTCGACGGTCTTGAAGCCGAACGGCTCGGCCATCTCGACGCCCGCCACGAAGTTCGGGATCACGTTGCGCGCGCCGAAGACCTCGCGCGAGTCGAGGATCCGCTTGTGCCACTCGTCGCGGCCGACGTAGCGCTCCTTGCCGGGGCAGTACATCTTGAACAGGTACTCGTCCCACACCTCGAAGTTGGGGTGGTAGATCTGCACGCCGTAGTCCTTGAAGCGCTGCACATCGTCCTTGGGCAGCGCCTGGGCGACGACCTTGCCGATCCAGCGGCCCGGGAAGTACTCCTCGATGGCCTTGGCGTACCGCCCGTAGAAGTCCGCCTCGTCCAGGCCCTGGACCTTCGACGTGATCGCGCCGCCGGTGAGCGTGTACGCGGTCGACGCCTTCGCGGTGTCGTACTTGTCGATGATCTCGAGGGCCTCGAGGACCTCGTCCACGTCCTTCACGCCCGTGTACGGGCGGCCGGCCGCCTTGTGCTGGCGCCAGTTGTGGTTGATGTCGCAGTACTGGCACTCCTCCTTGGCGCCGAAGTACTGGCAGACCCGGAACGCGGTCAGGTAGATCAGGTAGCCCCACTGGATCGTGGGCGCCACCTCCATGACCGACTTCCCGTTGGAGAGCTTGTGCCGGTAGTACTCCGGCATCGGCGGCACGCCCACGTCGGAGATGCGCTTGCCGTCGAGGTAGAGGCCGAGCATGCCGTCCTCGTTCGCGGCGACGCGGTACGGGGACTTCGGGTTCACGCGGACCGAGACGACCGTGCGGCGCAGGTCGTAGGGGCCGCCCGTGAGGACGATCTCCTCCGGCGGGCGGCGCAGCGCGGCCTCGCCCAGCTCGGGCAGCGTGCCGTGGTCGAAGGAGAAGATGAAGTACGACTTCGGCTTGACCTCGCCGTCCTCGTTGTCACTCAGCGCCGACGCGTCGAAGGCGACGCCGCCGCGCAGCAGGTCCTCCTTGAAGACCGCTTCCTTCGGAACGTGCGGGAAGCGCTCCATCAGGTCCTCTACCAGCGCCGTTCGGCTCTGCATCCCGTTACTCCTCGACCCTCTGCTGTTCTACGGTTCGACCCTTCACGGTACGCCCCGGCCGCCGGTCAGCCCTGCCGGGTCCCCGCTCGGGCCACCACATGGGCGGGCGCGGTGATGCCGATGGGCAGCAGCGGATCGGCCGTGGGAGCGCCCCAGCGGGCGTTCAGCGGCAGGGTTCCGGCCCAGAGACCGAGCTCCGCGTCGGCCGATTCGCCGTCGTCGGGCGCGCCGGACCGGATCTTCACGGACGCCTCTTCGAGGGAGAGCGCGAGGAGCGTGGTGGCGGCCAGCTCCTTGCGGTTCGGCTGCCGCGCGTACGTCCACTGGCCGGGGGTCGCGTGCTCGGTGAGGCGCCGCAGGCCCTCCAGCTTCTCTGCCTCGTCGGTGATCGTGCGCGGCACGCCGTGCACCATGGCGCTGCGGTAGTTCACACCGTGCTCGAAGACGGAGCGGGCGAGGACGAGACCGTCGACGTGGGTCACCGTCACGCACACCGCCGCGTCCGGGTCGGCCGCGAGGCTGCGGCTGGCCACCGACCCGTGCACGTACAGCCACCGCTCGTCACGCCCGTAGACGGTCGGTACGACGACGGGGGCGCCGTCGACCATGACACCGAGATGGCAGACGAAGCCCGCGTCGAGGATCGCCTCCAGATCGGCGCGGTCGGTACTGCCCTGTTCCCGCAGCCGCCGGTGCGTGGTCCGCTCGGTCTGCGGCAGGGTGCGGGAGTCGTCGGTGTACGTCATGCGCAGGAACGCTACTCCCGTGGGGGCGGCGGTCGTTCATCGGTACCCGTCGGGTTGCGGACGCGGGGCTCCGCCCCGGACCCCGCCTGCTCAATCGCCGCAGGGGCTTGAATGCCGTGGTCCAATTCTCGGCAATCCGCACTCGAGAAAGGCATCCCGTGCCTGCAATCACCAACTGGGCCCGCAACATCACCTTCGCCGCCGACCGGCTGCACCGTCCGGCCACCGTCGACGAGTTGCGTGCCGCCGTCACCAAGAGCGGGCACATACGGGTGCTCGGCAGCGGCCATTCGTTCAACCGGATCGCCGACGTGGACGCGGAGCGCGACGGCGCGCTCGTGTCGCTCGGCGCGCTGCCGAGCCGCATCGACGTCGACACCGCGGAGCGCACCGTCCGGGTCGGCGGCGGTGTGCGCTACGCCGAACTGGCCGCCGAACTGCACGCGCACGGGCTGGCGCTGCCCAATATGGCCTCGCTGCCGCACATCTCCGTCGCCGGTTCGGTGGCCACCGGCACGCACGGATCGGGCAACGGAAACCGGTCGCTGGCCGAGGCCGTACGGGCCGTGGAGATCCTGACCGGGGACGGGGAGCTGGTCACGCTCGCGCGCGGTGACGCCGGTTTCGAGGGGGCGGTCGTCTCGCTGGGCGCACTTGGTGTGGTGCTGTCGTTGACGCTGGACGTGGAGCCGTCCTTCGATGTCGCGCAGCACGTGTTCCGCGAACTCCCCTTCCAGGGGCTGGACTTCGAGGCCGTGTCGGCCGCCGCATACAGCGTGAGTCTGTTCACCGACTGGCGCGGTCCGCGCTTCGACCAGGTGTGGGTGAAGCGGCGGATGCCGGACGCGCTGGACTTCCCGTGGGCCGAGGCCGCCGCCCTGGCGCAGCACCCGGTGCCGGGGATGTCCGCCGTGCACTGCACCGAGCAGTTCGGGGTGCCGGGGCCCTGGCACGAGCGACTGCCGCACTTCCGGGCCGAGTTCACGCCCAGCAACGGAGACGAGCTGCAGTCGGAGTATCTGCTGCCGCGCGAGCACGCCGTCGCCGCGCTCGCCGCCCTCGACGCGGTGCGCGACCGGATCGCCCCCGTGGTCCAGGTCTGCGAAGTGCGCACGGTCGCCGCCGACACGCAGTGGCTGAGCCCTGCGTACGGCCGGGACACGGTCGCGTTCCACTTCACGTGGGTGGCGGACACGGAGCGGGTTCTTCCGGTCGTCTCGCTGGTGGAGGACCGGCTGCGGGAGTTCGCGCCGCGTCCGCACTGGGGGAAGGTGTTCACGGCCGATCCGGCGCGCGTCGCCGCCCGGTATCCGCATGCGGCGGACTTCGTGGCGCTGGCCGAACGGCTGGATCCGCAGGGGAAGTTCAGCAATGCGTTCGTGCGGACCGTGCTTCAGAGTGTTTGAGGAGGGGCTTCTAGAGGACTTTTGAAAGCCCTTTCTCCAACCCCTTGTCGAAGTCCGTCGGGCGCTCCTAGCCTGACGGTATGAAGCGCACGTCCCGCGACATACGGACGGCGAACCGGTACGAGGTGCTGCGCCGCTGCCTCGACCGGTCCGCCGTCTCCCGGCAGGAGTTGGCCGCAGAGACGGGCCTCAGCTCGGCGACCGTCGCCACGCTCGTCGGGGAGCTGCTCGACCTGGGGATCCTGGTCACGGGCGGCTTCGTGGACTCGGCGGGCGGGCGGCCGCGCGGCCTCGTCTCCGTCGACGCGGGCCACGGTTCGCTCGTCGGCGTGGACGTCGCGGAGACGTATGTGCACGCCGAGCTGTTCGACCTGAACCTGCGAGTCGTCGCCCGCGCCGACCGCCAACTGCGGCCCGGTGCGCACGAACCCGGGCACGTGGTCGCCGTGATCGCGGACGCGGTCCGGGCGGTGCTCGACGCCAACACCGGCGGGCCCGTGCTCGGCGCGGGCGTCTGCATGCCGGGGCTCGTCGACCGGCAGGGCGGCATCAGCGTGTACGCCCCCAACTGGGGGTGGCGGGAAGCGGTGCCGCTGCGTGAACTCCTCGCCCAACACCTCGACGTACCCCTGTACTTGGACAATCCGCTGCGTGCGTCCACCGTCGCCGAGTTGTGGTTCGGCGCGGCGCGCGGGCGGGACGACGCGGTCGTCGTCAATCTCGGCACGGGTGTCGGTGCGGGGCTCGCGCTCGGCGGGGCGCTGCATCGGGGTGTCACCAACAGTGCCGGCGAGTGGGGGCACACCACGCTCGTGCTCGACGGGCGGCCGTGCCACTGCGGTGACCGGGGGTGTGTGGAGGCGTATGCGGGGGCGCCGGGCATCATGCGCAACTTGCGGGAGCTGTACCCCAGTTCGGCACTTCTGCACCCCGACGACCAGACCGCCACGATCGAGGCGATCGGGCGGGCCGCGGCGGAGGGGTCGGTGCAGGCGCTCGATGTGGTGCGGGAGACCGCGCGGTATCTCGGCGCGGCGGTCGCCGATCTCGTCAACCTGCTCAATCCCGAGGTCGTCGTGCTCAGCAGCTGGGTCGCCAGTGCGTTGGGCGGTCCCCTGGTGAGCGAGGTTCGGGGGGCGGTGGAGCGGCATTCGTTGGCGGGGCCGTTCGCCGCGGCGGAGATTGTCCTTTCGCCCGTCCCTACGGATCCGGTGAGTCTGGGTGCGGCGACGTTTGCGTTGGAGGGCGTGTTGAGCGGCACCGCACCCGTTCCTCACCCACATACGGCTTGATTGATTGCCGAATTTGATCTCGACGTAAGGAGCTCCATGCCCACGTCCACGTCCACCTCAATCGCCTACGTAACCGACCCCTCCCCCGGCCACGGCGCCTTGCCGCCTCGCGCCTGGTACGCCGAGTCGTCAGCCAACTCACTCTCGCTCAACGGGACTTGGAGTTTCCGGCTGGCGGCGCGGGCCGACGCTCACGACGACTCCTTCGCCTCCCCTGGGTACGACGCCGGCAGCTGGAGTGGCGTCTCCGTGCCCGGGCACTGGGTGATGCAGGGGGACGGGGCGTTCGGGGCGCCGGCCTATACGAACGTCCTCTATCCGTTCCCCGTCGACCCGCCGCGCGTTCCCGACGAGAACCCGACCGGGGATCACCTGCGCGTCTTCGACCTGCCCGGCGACTGGCCCGGTGACGGCTCGGCCGTGGTCCGCTTCGACGGGGTGGAGTCCTGCGCGAAGGTGTGGCTGAACGGCACGGAGCTCGGCGAGTTCAAGGGGAGCCGGCTGCCGCACGAGTTCGAGGTCGGCCACCTCCTCGCCCCCACCGGCAACGTGCTCGCGGTCCGCGTGCACCAGTGGTCCGCGGGCTCCTACCTGGAGGACCAGGACCAGTGGTGGCTGCCCGGCATCTTCCGCGACGTGACGCTCCTGCACCGCCCCGTCGGCGGCGCCCGGGACTTCTTCACGCACGCCTCGTACGACCACACCACCGGCCTCGGCACGCTCCGCGTCGACAGTGACGTGGAGGGGCGGATCACCGTGCCTGAGCTGGGTGTTGACGCGGCCACCGGGGAGTCGGTGACCGTCGCCGTCGAGCCGTGGACGGCCGAGACGCCGCGCCTGTACGACGGCGAGCTCGCGACGGCCGGTGAGCGGGTGCCGCTGCGCATCGGCTTCCGTACCGTGGAGCTGTCGGACGGCCTCATCAAGGTCAACGGCACGCCGATCCTCTTCAAGGGCGTCAACCGGCACGAGTGGCACCCGGAGCACGGCCGCGCGCTCGACCTCGAAACCATGCGCCGCGACGTCGAGTTGCTGAAGTCCCACAACATCAACGCCGTCCGCACCTCCCACTATCCGCCGCACCCCGCCTTCCTCTCCCTCTGCGACGAGTACGGGCTGTGGGTCATCGACGAGTGCGACCTGGAGACCCACGGCTTCTGCGAACAGGGCTGGCGCGACAACCCGGTCGACGACGAGCGCTGGACCCCCGCACTGCTCGACCGGGCGGCCCGCATGGTCGAGCGCGACAAGAACCATCCGTCCATCGTTCTGTGGTCCCTCGGCAACGAGGCGGGCACCGGGCGCGGGCTCACCGCCATGGCCGAGTGGATCCACGCGCGCGACCCCGAGCGCCTCGTGCACTACGAGGGCGACATCAACTGCCGTGACACCGACGTCTATTCGCGCATGTACGCCGATCACGCAGAGGTCGAGCGGATCGGCCAGGGGATCGACGGCGGCCCGGAGAGGCGGCGCGCCCTCCCCTTCATCCAGTGCGAGTACGCGCACGCCATGGGCAACGGTCCCGGCGGACTCGCCGACTACCAACGGCTGTTCGAGAAGTACGACCGGCTTCAGGGCGCGTTCGTCTGGGAGTGGATCGACCACGGGGTCGCCGACGAGCGCCACGGGTACGCGTACGGCGGCGACTTCGGCGAGGAGCTGCACGACGGCAACTTCGTGTGCGACGGGCTGCTGTTCCCGGACCGGACGCCGTCGCCGGGGCTCATCGAGTTCAAGAAGGTGATCGAGCCCGTACGGATCACCGTCGACGGGGACGCCGGAGCCGTACGCGTCACCAACCGCTACGACTTCCGCGACCTGTCCCACCTCGCCTTCGACTGGACGTACGAGGTGGAGGGCGAGGCCGTGGAGCGCGGCACGCTCACCGTGCCGCCGCTCACCCCCGGCGAGTCCACGGACGTGAAGCTGTCGGCGCCCGCGGCGGGTGACGCGTCCGGGTACTGGACGATCCGGGCCATGGGCGCCGACTGCGAGGAAGTGGCGTGGGGACAGAGCGCCCCGACGACGCCAAAGTCCGTTGTCAGTACGGTAGTTGGCGAGCGTCCGAGCACCGCCGGGGACGTGCTCACGCTCGGCCCGGCCACCTTCGACGCCCGCACAGGCGACCTGCGCACCATCGGCGACGTGGCGCTCGCCTCCGCTCCCCGCCTCGACGTGTGGCGTGCCCCCACGGACAACGACGACGGCGCGAGCTGGCAGAACGACGAGCGGCTCGGCCTGTTGTGGCGACAGTTCGGCCTGCACCGCGTGCAACACCGCGTGGACGGCGTGGAGTTGGACGGGAGCGCGTTGACCGTGCACACGCGGGTCGGGCCGGCCAGCCGTGACATCGGGCTGCGCGCGAGCTACCGCTGGACGGCCGACGAGCGGCGGCTGCGGCTGACCGTGTCCGTCATCCCGGAGGGCGACTGGCGGATCCCGCTGCCCCGGCTCGGCGTCCGACTCGGGCTCCCCGTAGGGGACTTGGGCGTGCGCTGGTTCGGCGGCGGGCCCGGCGAGGCGTACCCGGACACGCGCGAGGCGGCGCGGCTCGGCCGCTGGGAGTCGGACGTCGACGCCCTGCACACCCCGTACGTACGACCGCAGGAGAACGGGGCGCGGATCGACGTCCGTTGGGCCGAGCTCGGCGGCCTGCGCATCGAGGGCGAGCCCGCCTACGCCCTCACGGCCCGCCGCTGGACGACGCAGCAGCTCGACGCGGCCACGCACCGCACGGACCTGACGCCCGGCGACACGCTGTGGGTGCATCTCGACCACGCGCAGCAGGGCATCGGCACGCAGTCGTGCGGACCCGGCGTGCTCCCGCAGTACCGGCTGACGCCGAGGCCGGCGGAATTCGGCTTCGTCTTCAGCACGTTGACGTAGCCCCCTCACGCCCGTGTCGGCCGGGGCGGCGGTCCCATCGCTGCCCCGGCCGACCTGACGACCGCCCTAGGGGCAGGGGCGTAGCGGCCGTCGTGTACGGAAGTCGCCGCCGGGGGCGGGAAGGTTGCCGCCAGATTCCCGCGCTCTGCTCAGAGTCTCACCGCGAAGGATCAGGGTTTCACCGCGTCAGAGTCTCACCGCGAAGGAGTAGAGCCGCGTCGTCTGCGCCTTGTTGCGGTTGTCGTCCGAGACGAGGAGCAGGTGTCTGCGGCCCTTGTACGGTCCGTTCTTGATGGAGTCGCCGAGGGTCATGCCCTCCACGTTGTCCAGGAGCTCGTTCGACTGGGGGTTCCCGGCGCCGCTCACCTCGCCGGGGCTGCCTTCGGGGCAACGGGCCAGGTCGAAGAGGGCGCGGCCCGCGATGAAGACGTCGGCGGGCGCCCTGTAGAGCTGCTTCTTGTCGGTCACGTCCTGGGCCTCGGCCAGCGAGAGGTCCTTGACGTGCACCGAGTTCCCGAGCCCGGCCACGTACTGCCGTTCCAGGGCGAGCAGCCGGGTGTCGGAGACCGCCACGAGGTCGGCGAGGCCGAGGCCCTCGTCGCCGCGGTAGGCGAACTGGGCGTCGGGTTCGAAGGTGCCGTCGGTGCGCCGCTCGTAGCGCTGGATGCGCATGAGGTTGCGGCCGCGTTCGTCGCCGTCCCCGGCGAGCGGGGCCTCCACCGCCACGAACAGGTACTTGTCGCTCGGCGACAGCGCCATGGCCTCGATGGTGCGGCCCGCCGTCGCGGCGCCCTTCGGGTAGATCTCGAAGACCTCGGGGATCGGCAGCGGTTCCCCCTTCTGGCGGCCCGTGCGCAGGTCGAACCGGCGGATGGTGGGTTCGGTCTCGCCCGCCACGAGCGCCGTGCCGCCGTCCTTCTCCACGGCGACGGCCTCGGCGTCGAACCAGCCGCTCAGCGGGCCGCCCCCGGCCGCGCGCAGGGTGCGCGCCCGCTGGGCCACCGGTGCCAGCGCGTCGGGCGAGCCGAACCTGATCGGGAAGATCCGCACGGCGTCGTTGTCGGCCACCGCGTACGCCAGCCTCGACTCGTCCGGCGCGTACGCGAGTCCGGACAGCCCCGCCACCGGCTCGTTGTCGACCTCCGTCTTGTCGAGCGCGTCGGAGTGGTCGAGCAGGGCCGCACGCGCGGAGCAGGGGCCGCGCGCCTCTTTGTGGGGCTTGGGAGGCGGTTCGTCCAGCCGGTCCTGGAGGTAGGGGATGCCGAATCCTGCGGTGAGACCGAGCACCAGGCCGATCGCGATGCCGATGGCGAGGCGGCCCCGCTTCGGCGGCGGCACCGGCGCCGGGGGCGGGGCCTGGACGGGGCGGCGGGCGGCGTTGCGGACGAAGGCGTACTCCCCCAGCCCGTTCTCGTCCGTGCACAGCGGGGCCGCCGCGTCGCTGCGGTCCTGCTCGGCCACCCACTCCTCGACGCGCGTCCGCACCCGCTGGTAGATGTCCTTCAGGGTGACCGTCTCGCCCGCGCCGGGGTCCGGGTCGCCCTGTTCGAGCACGTCGACGAGGGCGCCGGTGAAGACCGAGCAGCGGTCCGGGTCGGGCGCGTGCGAGGCGCGGTTGTGCGGCGAAGAGGCCATCAGGTAGAGGCCCTTGAGGTCGCGGACGGAGCGCGCAGCGAGGTCGGCGCCGCTCTCTCCCCCGGACATCCGGCTGTCCCTGGCCCACTGGGCGCTGTAGCAGCAGTCCAGGATGAGCACGGTCCGGGGAGCGGGCGACCGGTTGATGGCCTTGCGTACGTACATGGTGTCGACGCAGGTCTCCGGCTGGCCCCGCTCCGTGCCGGGCAGCGTCAGGAACAGCCGGTTGTCCTCGCCCTCGCGCACGCCGTGGCCCGCGTAGTAGACGATGAGCGTGTCCTCGGCGGCGAGCCGGCCCGCGACCTCGATCGCCACGGTCACGTCGCGGGCCGCGACGGGATTGGGCAGGACCTGGACGCGCTCGTCGGGGAAGCCGCCGATGTCCGGGTCGGTCAGCACGTCCCGCAGTCGCCGCAGGTTGTGCTCGACGCTGTCGAGGCGCTCCATCGTGTCGTGCCGGTAGTCGTTGACCCCGATCAGCAGGCAGGCCGACTTCTCCGGGTCGATGCGCCGCGCACCGACGCGCTGCGGGTCCCCGCGTTGCGGGCCGATGCGCTGCGGCTCTGCGCTCCCCGGGTCCGCGCGGCGCGCCCCGTTTCTCGCGGGGCCCTCGGCCTGCGTCATCGGGAGGCTCCGCCGTCACGGTCACTCTCGCCATCGCGGTCGCTGTCGCCGTCACGGTCGCCATCTCTCAGGCCGGCATCGTGCAGCAGCCCGCGGATCCGGTCGACGTCCTCGCCCCGCACGACGAACGTGATCTCCCCGTCGTGGCCGCGGCTGCGCCACCAGGCGCGCACGCTGTGCGTCACGTCGATCGCCAGGGACGCCGCACCGCAGGCGACGCCGACCCATTCGAGTACGTCGCCCATCGCGCCGGGCCGGTCCGCGTACGCGCTCTCGACGCGCGCTCCCGCGGAGCGCAGCTCGTCGTCGTCCTCCAGCCAGTCCCGGAGCGACGCGAGTTCCTTGGCGCCCTCTCCGCCCTCTCCCCCTGTGTCCCCCACGCCCTGCGGTACCGAGAACCTGATCTCCACGCTTCCCCCTGTTCGCGTGCCCTCCGCCCGCGCCACGAAGACGCTTCCACAATTCCCCTACTGCGTAAGGGAATCGCGGAGAAGTCTCCCCGCACGAGGAGCCTGCCGAACCACTACGGTCACGCCACGATCAGGGAACCGTCGCTTCCCGGCCGACTCCCGACAGAACAGTTCACGAAACGTCCGAAATCCCGAACCCGGGCGCCCGCGCCTCCGCATTCGGGCGCCCGCGCTTCCGAACTCGGACGCCCGCGCCCCGGAGCCCCGCCGTCCGGGGCCCCGCCGCGCACGGCCCCGGCCCGGTTGACATCATGGACGGGTGAACTTCCGGTCGATCTACAGTCACGGTTTCGCGCGGGTCGCCTCGTGCACCGGCCACGCCGCCATCGCCGACCCGCGCACCAACGCGGAGGCCGTCCTGCGGCAGGGCCGCCGCTGCGCAGAGGACGGCGTCGCCGTCGCCCTCTTCCCCGAGATGGGCCTGTGCGGCTACTCCATCGAGGACCTGGTGCTCCAGGACCCGGTCCTGGACGAGGTGGAGGAGGCACTCGCCGACATCGTCACCGGCTCCGCCGACCTCCTGCCGGTCCTCGTGGTCGGCGCCCCGCTGCGCCACCGCAACCGCATCTACAACTGCGCGGTCGTCGTGCACCGCGGCCGGATCCTCGGCGTGGCCCCCAAGTCGTACCTCCCCACCTACCGGGAGTTCTACGAGAAGCGCCAGATCGCGGCGGGCGACGACGAGCGCGGCGGCACGATCCGGATCCGCGGCACCGAGGTCCCCTTCGGCACGGACCTCCTCTTCGCGGCCGAGGACGTCCCCGGCCTGGTCCTGCACGCGGAGATCTGCGAGGACATGTGGGTCCCTGTCCCGCCCAGCGCGGAGGCCGCCCTCGCCGGCGCGACCGTCCTGCTCAACCTCTCCGGCAGCCCGATCACAGTCGGCCGCGCCGAGGACCGCAAGCTGCTGTGCCGCTCGGCGTCGGCCCGCTGCCTGAGCGCCTACGTGTACGCGGCGGCCGGAGCGGGAGAGTCCACCACGGACCTCTCGTGGGACGGCCAGACCATGATCTACGAGAACGGTGTCCTGCTCGCAGAGACCGACCGCTTCCCGCTCGGCGACCAGTACGCCGTCGCCGACATCGACCTCGACCTGCTGCGCCAGGAGCGCCAGCGGATGGGCACGTTCGACGACAACCGTCGCACACACGCCGCGCGCACCGGCGACTTCCGCCGGGTGGACTTCCACCTGGACCCGCCCACGAGCACCGACCTGGGCCTCAAGCGCCGCGTCGAGCGCTTCCCGTTCGTCCCGGCGGACGCCGAGCGCCTCGCCCAGGACTGCTACGAGGCGTACAACATCCAGGTCTCCGGCCTGGTCCAGCGGCTCGGCGCGATCGGCGGCCCGAAGATCGTCATCGGCGTCTCCGGCGGCCTCGACTCCACGCACGCCCTGATCGTCGCGGCCCGCGCGATGGACCGGGCGGGCCGCCCGCGCACCGACATCCTCGCCTTTACGATGCCGGGCTTCGCGACGGGCGAGTACACCAAGTCCAACGCGCACGCGCTCATGAAGTCGCTCGGCGTCACGGCCGCCGAACTGGACATCACCGACACGGCCCGCCTGATGCTCAAGGAGATGGACCACCCGTTCTCGCAGGGCGAGCCGGCGTACGACGTCACCTTCGAGAACGTCCAGGCGGGCCTGCGCACCGACTACCTGTTCCGCCTCGCCAACCAGCGCGGCGGCATCGTCCTCGGCACCGGCGACCTGTCCGAGCTGGCGCTCGGCTGGTGCACGTACGGCGTCGGCGACCAGATGAGCCACTACAACGTCAACGGCGGCGTACCCAAGACGCTCATCCAGCACCTCATCCGCTGGGTCGTGAGCAGCGACCAGTTCGGCGACGAGGCCGGGAGGATCCTCACCGCGATCCTCGACACGGAGATCAGCCCGGAGCTGGTCCCCGGCGAGGAACTGCAGTCCACCGAGTCGAAGATCGGCCCGTACGCGCTGCACGACTTCACGCTCTACTACGTGCTGCGGTACGGCTTCCGCCCCTCCAAGATCGCGTTCCTGGCGTGGCACGCCTGGCGGGACGTGGAGGCCGGCGCCTGGCCGCCCGGCTTCCCGGAGGAGGACCGCGGCGCGTACGACCTCGCGGAGATCAAGCACTGGCTGGAGTACTTCTGCCGCCGCTTCTTCCAGTTCGCGCAGTTCAAGCGGTCCGCGATGCCGAACGGCCCGAAGGTCTCGGCCGGCGGCTCGCTCTCGCCGCGCGGCGACTGGCGCGCCCCGTCGGACAGCAACGCGCGGGTGTGGCTGAGGGATCTGGAGCGGTGGGAGTGGCCGGAGGGGGCGTGATCCGGAGGGTGTTCCCGTGATCTCTGGGGACTGTGACGTCTGACCACGATATTTCCGTGGTCAGACGTCACAGTCCCCGCTCACATCGCGCCCCTTGCGTCGCGCCCCTTGCATCGCGCCCCTCACGTCGCCCCCACCGGCCCCGCCCTGAACGTGCGGCGGTACGCCTGCGGGGTGACCCCGATGGTGGCGTGCAGGTGCTGGCGCAGGGACGTGCCGGTGGCGAAGCCGACCTCCGCCGCGATGCGGTCCACCGGGAGGTCCGTGGATTCCAGGAGATGGCGGGCGCGGTGCACGCGCTGCAGGATCAGCCAGCGGCCGGGGCTCGTGCCGGTCTCCTCCTGGAAGCGGCGGGCGAACGTGCGCGGGCTCATCCGGGCGTGCGCGGCCAGCTCCCGCAGGGCGAGTGGCCGGTCGAGCCGCTCCAGGGCCCAGGCGCGGGCGGGCGCGGTGCCGGTCTCGCCCTCGTCGGGGACGGGCTGCTCGATGTACTGGGCCTGGCCGCCCTCGCGCCACGGCGGGACGACGCAGCACTTGGCCACGAAGTTGGCGAGGGCGCTGCCGTGGTCGGAGCGCACCAGGTGCAGGCAGACGTCGAGGCCGGAGGCCGCGCCCGCGGACGTCAGTACGTCGCCGTCCTCGACGAACAGCACGTCCGGGTCCAGGGCGACGTACGGGAACATCCGGCGGAAGCGGTCCGCGAGCGACCAGTGCGTGGTGGCGCGCCGGCCGTCGAGCATGCCGGCCTCGGCCAGCGCGAACGCTCCCGTGCAGATGGAGACGGTACGGGCGCCGGGCCTGATGCGGGCGAGCGCGGCCCGTTCGGCGGCGGGCAGCGGCTCGGCGATGCGGGACATGTCGTACGGCGGGACGATCACGGTGTCCGCGGTCTCCAGGGCCTCCGGGCCGTGCGCGACGGTGATCGTGAAGTCGGCGTCCGTGCGTACGGTGCGGGTCGATGTCGCGGCGCAGGTCACGACCTCGTAGGCGTCGCCCGCCGAGCCGAAGACCCGCTTCGGGATGCCGAGCTCGAAGGGGTAGACCCCGTCGAGCGCGAGCACGACCACGCGGTGGGGCGGGCCCTCGTGCCGGGCGAGGGGAGATTCGGCACCCAATCCAGTCATGGCACGATTCTATCGCTGGATGACCATCTTGCCATTGTCCGGTTCCGCTTCCGTGGCGCAGGCTGGATTCATGAGCGACGAGAACACCACCACCATGAAGGCCATCAGCCAGGACACCCTCGGGGCGCCCGAGGTGCTCCAGGAAGTCGAGGTTCCGCGCCCGAAGCCGGGCATCGGGCAGATCGTGGTCGCCGTGCACGCGGCGGGCCTCAACCCCACCGACTACAAGCACCGCAGCTCCGGGCTCTTCCTGGGCGAGCCGCCGTTCGTGCTCGGCTGGGACGTGTCCGGGGTCGTCGAGGCCGTGGGTCTCGGCGTCGCCCTGTTCAAGCCGGGCGACGAGGTGCTCGGCATGCTGCCGTATCCGTACGGGGCCGGCTCGCACGCCGAGTACGTGGCCGGGCCCGCCCGCGCCTTCGTGCCGAAGCCCGCGGGGCTGAGCCATGTCGAGGCGGGTGCGCTGCCGCTCGTCGGGCTCACCGCCTGGCAGGCCCTGGTCGACATCGCCCAAGTGGCGCCGGGACAGCGGGTGTTGGTGCAGGCCGCGGCCGGCGGCGTGGGGCATGTGGCGGTGCAGATCGCCAAGGAACGCGGCGCGTACGTCATCGGGACGGCGTCGGCCGCCAAGCACGAGTTCGTACGGGGCCTTGGCGCGGACGAGGTCGTCGACTACCGCACCACGGACGTCGCGGCCGAGGTCCGTGACATCGACATCGTGCTCGACACCCTGGGCGGCGAGGACCGGCTGCGCTCCCTGGACGTGCTGAAGCCGGGCGGCATTCTCGTCTCACTGCTGCCGGGGCAGTTCGGGGACGTCGCGGCGCGCGCCGCCGAGCTCGGGGTGCGAGCGACGGACATGCTCGTCGAGCACGATCAGGCGGGGATGCGGGCCGTCACCGAACTCGTCGAGTCGGGCAAGCTCAAGGTGCACGTGGCGGACACGTACCCGCTGGCCGAGGCCGCCAAGGCGCACGCGGAGGGTGACACGGGGCGGGTGACCGGGAAGCTCGTGCTCACGGTGCGGCCGTAGCCCCGGCCCTCTCCGGGGGCGCGCTCAGCGTGGTCAGCGTGGCCCGGATCGTCGACAGGAGGGTGCGGCGGTCCTGGGCCCGGCTCAGTACCCGTAGGCCGTAGTACGCGCTCTGCACCTGGCGGGCCAGGGTGCGCGTGTCGATGTCCGTGCGGAACTCGCCCGCGCCCTGCCCCGCCGCGACGACCGTCCGGATCGCGCCCTCGACCCGGTCGAAGGTGCGGCGCACCACCTGCTTGACGTCGGGGTCGTGCGCCGCCGCCTCGATCGCGGCGTTGATCGCGAAGCAGCCGTGCGGGTCCGCCTCCGCGGCGGCGAGGTCGGTGTCGACGGCGTGCACCATCAGGGCGCGCAGCCGCCGGCCCGCCGAACCGGGCCCGGCGAGGATCTCCATCTGCTCGGCGGTGGCGGTGTCGTGGTAGCGCTCCAGGGCGCGCAGGTACAACTGCCGCTTGCCGCCGAAGGTGTTGTAGAGGCTGGAGGGGCCGAGCCCGGTGCTGTCGCACAGGTCGCGCGTGGACGTCCCCTCGTACCCGTGCCGCCAGAACGTGTCCATCGCCGCGCCGATGACCCGCTCCTCGTCGAACTGCCGTGGCCTCGCCATACCGCAAGACTACGAGTTTTGGAGCACTGGTACAAAACTCTCGGCTCGACGCTCCAGGCGGACTGCCCACAGCACGCCCACCAGACCCACCGCCGCGAGCGCCGCTCCCACCCACGCCACGGACGCGTACCCGAGGCCCGCGTCGATCGCGAGCCCGCCGAGGAGCGGGGCGAGGGTGTTGCCGACGTTGAACGCGGCCGTGTTGGTGGCGCCGACGAGGGTGGGCGCGGCGGGCACGAGCGTGAACACGCGGGACTGGAGAGCAGGGTTGGTGACGTATCCGGCCACGCCGAGCGCGAAGACGAGGGCGACGACCACGACCGCCGTGTGCGCGGCCACCGCGAGCAGCCCCGAGATCACGGCGAGGGCCCCGAGCCCCCAGCCGAGCGTGGCCAGCGGGGCGACCTGCGCGGTGCGGCCGCCGATGACGAGGCCGAGCAGTCCGCCCGCGCCGAAGAGCGCGAGCAGTACGGGCACCCAGGCGTCGCGGATCCCGGTGACGTCGGTGAGCAGCGACGCCAGATAGCTGAAGGTCACGATGACCGCGCCGAAGGTGAAGGCGGTGATGGCGTAGGAGAGCCAGAGGGCGGGGCGGGCCATGCCGCGCAGCTCCGCACGGACCGAGCGAGCCCCCTCCGCGCCGCCCTTCGCGGCCCGGTCGGCCGGTAGCGCGAGGACGGTACTGACCGCACTGACCACGGTCGCCGCGGCCACCGCCCAGAACGCGGCGCGCCAACTGGCGTGCTGGCTCAGGATGGTTCCGGCGGGGACGCCCACGATCGTGGCGAGAGTGAGGCCGCCCGCGACCACGGCGACCGCACGGCTCTTGGCGCTCGCGGGCACGAGGCTGACGGCGGTGGCCACGGCGACGGCCCAGAACCCGGCGTATGCGAGGGCACCGATCACCCGGGTCGCGAACAGCAGCCCGTACCCGGGGGCGAGCGCGCCGACGACGTGCGCCGCCACGAACACCACCTGGAGCCCGACGAGCGTGGCGCGGCGCGGCAGGCGCAGCGTCGCCACGGCGAGCAGCGGCGCACCGACGACCATGCCGAGCGCGAAGGCCGAGATGAGCAGCCCCGCGTCGGGGATCGACACCCCCAGGTCGGCGGCCATGTCCGGGAGCAGCCCGGAGAGCATGAACTCGGACGTGCCCTGCGTGAAGATGCCGAGCCCCAGGACGTAGACGGCGAGTGGCATGGGTTCTCTTCCTTTCCCTGTCGTTCTCGAGCGCGCGCCCCGTCCACTTCTCGCTCCAATGGTTTTGGAGCGTGCGCTTCATAACTAGCGCGGCGACAGTCCGCCGCGCCCTCACCGCAGGACGCTAGCACGTTATGTAGCACTCGCTCCAAAACCAGACAGGCAGCCGTGCGGGAATACCCGTGGCGGACCCCCGGTTCGATCACCTCGTACGTATACGGGCGGTCAACTCGCACAGGGGGTCGGCAGGATGAGCGGCATCGAGGTGTACGGAAGCGTCGCGGACGGCTTCGAGGAGGTCCGTGAGGAGTTCGCCGCGGCGGTCGCCGAGGAGACGGCCGAGCCGGGCGCGCAGCTGGCGGCGTACGTCCAGGGGCGGCCCGTCGTCGACCTGTGGGCCGGTGACGACATCGACGGGTCGACGCTGCTGCCCGTCTACTCCAACAGCAAGGGCGCCGCACATCTGGTGGTCGCGCTGCTCGTGCAGGAGGGCGTGCTCGATCTGGATCGCCAAGTGGTGTCCTACTGGCCCGAGTTCGTGGGCGGGGGCAAGGAGCGGCTGACGCTGCGCGAGCTGATCGCGCACCGTTCGGGCCTGATCGGTGTGGACGGCGGGTTCACGCTGGAGGAGCTGGCGGACGACCGTGTCGTCGCCGCCCGTCTCGCCGGGCAGCGGCCGTTCTGGGAGCCGGGGACGGCGTACGGCTATCACGCGCTGACCATCGGGGCCCTGACGGGTGAGGTGGTGCGCAGGGCGACGGGCCGCACGCTCCAGGAGGTCTACGAGGAGCGGATCCGGGCGCCGCACGGCCTCGACCTGTGGCTGGGGCTCCCGGAGGCCGAGGAGGCGCGGCTCCAGCCGACGCGGCCGATGGCGCCGACGCCCGAGCAACAGGCACTCCTGGACGCGAACCGGCCCTCGCCCGAGGGCCTCCTCCCCGTCGCGTTCAACCGGGCCGCCGACCCGTCCTTCGCCATCATCGACTACGCCAACTCCCGTACGGTGCGCGCCCTCGGGCCGGCCTCCGGTGGCGGCGTGGGCACCGCGCGGGGCCTCGCCCGGCTGTACGCGGCGGCGCTCAGCGGGGTCGACGGGGCGCCGGCGCTGCTGAAGCCGGAGACGATCGCGGAGTTCACGGAGCGCCGCTGGACGGGCCCCGACGCGGTGACGGGCGATCCGGACCACTTCACGCTCGGTTTCGAGACGGAGGGGGTGCGCTACCCGGCCTTGGGGGCCACCGCGTTCGGCCACGCCGGGGCCGCGGGCTCCGAGGCGCTCGCGGACCCGCGCACCGGCCTGGCCTACGGCTACACCCGCCGCCGCTTCGCCTTCCCGGGCTGCCCGGCACCGGAGAACCAGCGACTCGTCGCGGCGGTGGCGCGGGCGGCCGAGGAGAGCATGCGCTGAGCCCAGCCCTCAGCGGACCAACTCATCCCGCACAAGGCCCTGTTCGCGCAGTTCGTTCCGGACGAACTGCGCGAACTCCGTGGCGCCGCGCACCGACGTGTGCGTGTTGTCGCGCTTCTCGTCGTAGAGGTAGAGCGCCTTCGAGGCCTCCGGGCCCAGCTCCTCCACGCGCGCCTTCGTCAGCGCCGTCAGGTCGATCAGGGGGACCCGCTCCGTCGCCGCCAACTCCCGCACGACAGCAGGGTGGTTGACGCCGAGGCCGTTCACGAGGAGGGCCATGTCGTTGTTCAGGGTTCCGTCCGCGTTGAACCAGCGGCGCACGATCGGCGTCACGAGGACCGGGCGGGCGCCCCGCGCCCGGACACGGTCGACGAGGGTCTTGAGGTTGGCCCGGTACGTCGCCGCGTCGGTGGTCTTGTCGTTGTGGGCGAGCTGGATCAGGGCCAGGCCGCCGCGGCGGAGCTGCGGTTCGACGGCCGGGAAGAGGGCGGGGTTCTGGAGGTATGTCACTGAACTCTCGCCGCTGTCCGCGTAGTTGGCGACACTCACGCCCCGCTTGAGGAACTGCGGCAGCTCCTGGCCCCAGCCCGTGTACGGGTCCGCCGCCTGGTCGCACACCGTCGAGTCGCCGAGGAGGAAGACGCGTGGGGTGGTGGCGCGTGCCTTCTTGATCTGAATCGATGCAAGGAGCGGGGACGATCCGGCGAAGGTGAGGTCGAGGCCTTCCGTGCCGGTGGGGCCCGTGGGCTCGCCTTCCGGGGTGCGGACGTCGACCGTGAAGGAGCGGTGGGCCGTCCGGCCTGCGGCCGTCGGTGTCTCGGCGAGCAGGGCGCGGCGGGCCTCGCCGGATATCGACGTACTGCCCGCTTCGGCACCGCCCAGCGTGACGCGCACGTCGTACTGTCCGGGAGCCACATCGAAGTGGCAGTTCACGGGCGCGGTTCCGGTGCAGTGGTCGAGGCCGGAAGCCGGGGAGGCCCCGGAAGCGGCGTGGGCGGGCGCGAGCCCACCGGCGGACACGGCCGCGGCGAGGCAGGCGGCGACGAGTGCAGGTCTACGGAAGCGGCTCCGGGCACGTCTCACGGGTGGACTCCTTCGGCAGGGCGTACGGCGGACGGACCATAGCCCAGTGGGCAAGCGCTTTCTAGACCCCCTGCAACGATTCAAAGTTTTCGGCGAGAAACCGGTCGACGCCTTCAAGTCCCGTTCACCGAAAGGGCTTTCGCGAACGTCGTTCGACTGTCACGCTGCCGAGTCATCCGCACCATCCGCACCTCCCACCTCACTCAGGAGGGCACCCCCATGCCCGAAACCCCCATCGGACGCCGCGCCCTGCTGACGGCGGCCGCCGCGACGGCCGCCACCGCGGCGGTGGCAGGACCCCTCTCCCCCACCGCGTCCGCCGCGACTTTCGGCTACAGCGACGACGGCTCGAACTACGTCGTCGACACCGGCGCCAGCCTCGTGTTCAAGGTCAGCAAGGCGAACGGCGACCTGACGTCCCTGTCCTACAAGGGAGTTGAGTACCAGGGCTACGGCGGCAAGAACTCGCACATCGAGTCGGGGCTCGGCGCGTCCTCGGTCGGCGTCAAACAGTCCGGTTCGACGATCCTGATCTCCGTGGCGTACGGGACGCTTCTGCACTACTACGCGGCCCGGAGCGGCGAGAACAACGTCTACGTGTGGACCAACAAGGCGGACACCTCCGTCAGCGCCACCCGCTTCATCCTGCGCGTCAAGGCCGGCCTCTTCCTCAACGACCAGCCGGACTCCTACACGTACGCGCCGACGACGATCGAGGCGTCCGACGTGTTCGCGAAGGCGGACGGTCAGACCAGGTCGAAGCACTACTCGAAGCTGCGCGTCATCGACTACGACCACGTCGGCTGGAGCGCGGGCGGCGTCGGGTTGTGGGTGGTCCGCTCGAACCACGAGAAGGCGTCCGGCGGGCCCTTCTACCGCTCGCTGCTCAGGCACCAGAGCGCGGACGGCGGCGGGCTCTACGAGATCCTGTACTACGGCCAGAACCAGACGGAGAGCGAGCGGTTCGGCCTCCAGGGCCCGTACGTCATCGCGCTCACGGACGGCGGCGCGCCCTCGTCGTCGCTGTACCCCGGGAACATCGACACGTCGTGGGCGGACGCGCTCGGCATGTCCGGGTACGTCGCCGCGAGCGGGCGCGGGCGGGTGGCGGGCGTCGGCATCAGCGGTCGGGACACGTCCCACGCCTACACCGTCGAAATCGCCAACTCCACGGCCCAGTACTGGGGTTCGGCGCGCGCGTCGGACGGCTACTTCTCGATCGCGAAGGTTCTGCCCGGCACCTACACGCTCACCGTCTTCAAGGGCGAACTCGCCGTCCACACAGGGTCGGTGACGGTCACGGCGGGCGCGACGACGACGGTGAACACGATCGCGATCCCCTCGACGAACGACCCCTCCAACGCCACCGCGATCTGGCGGATCAACGACTGGAACGGGACGCCGAGCGGGTTCAAGAACGCGGACCTGATGACGTACGCGCACCCGTCCGACGTGCGCGCCGCCTCCTGGACCGGCAACGTCGTCGTCGGCAGCGGCACCGAGACCTCGGCCTTTCCCTGCTACCTCTGGAAGGACGTCAACAGCGGGGTCATCGTCTACTTCAAGCTGACCGCCGCGCAGGCCGCCGCCGCGCACACCCTCCGCATCGGCGTGACGACGGCGTACGCCAACGGCCGCCCGCAGGTCGTCGTCAACGACACATGGACGTCCGCGATCCCCACGCCGCCGACCCAGCCGGCCACCCGCTCCCTCACGAACGGCTCGTACCGCGGCAACAACCACACGTTCACGTACTCGGTCCCCGCCTCCGCCTGGCAGACGGACACCAGCGCGTACAACACGCTGAAGATCCAGGTGGTGAGCGGCTCAGGGACGACCTCGTACCTGAGCGCCGGGACGGCGATCGACGCGATCGATCTGCTGGCGTAGGGCCTCAGGGGCCTCAGGGGCCTCAGGGGCCTCAGAGGCCTTGGAGCCCTTAGGGCCTGACCCGGCCCGCCGCTCGGTCGGTTAGCGTCGACGTCATGACCAGCAACTCCTTCACCCGCGCCCTCGCCGGAGGCACGCTCGTTCTCGACGGCGGCCTGTCCAACCAGCTGGAGGCCGCCGGGCACGATCTGAGCGACGAGCTCTGGTCGGCGCGGCTGCTCGCCGAGGAGCCGGAGGCGATCGTCGCGGCGCACCGCACGTACTACGAGGCGGGCGCGAACGTCGCCATCACGGCCAGCTATCAGGCCACGTTCGACGGGTTCGCACGGCGCGGCATCGGGCACGATCGGGCCGCCGAACTCATGGTCTCCAGCGTCGAGTTGGCGCGTGCGGCGGCCACCGACACCGACACCGTCCGGCCCCTGTGGGTGGCCGCGTCCGCGGGTCCGTACGGGGCGATGCTCGCCGACGGGTCGGAGTACCGGGGGCGGTACGGGCTGAGCGAGGAGGAGCTGTACGCCTTCCACCGGCCCCGGCTTGAGGTGCTCGCGGGGGCCGCGCCCGACGTGTTCGCCCTGGAGACCGTGCCCGACGCGGACGAGGCGCGGGCCCTGGTGCGGGCCGTGCGCGGGCTCGGCGTGCCGGCCTGGCTGTCGTACAGCGTCGACGGCGCGCGCACCCGCGCCGGGCAGTCGCTGGAGGAGGCGTTCGCGGTCGCCGCGGACTCGGAGGAGGTCGTCGCGGTCGGCGTCAACTGCTGCGCCCCGCGCGACGTCGAGCCGGCCGTGCGCCTCGCGTCCCGCGTCACCGGCAAGCCGGTCGTCGTCTACCCCAACAGCGGCGAGGAGTGGGACGCCGAGGCGCGCGCCTGGACGGGCAGCGCCACGTCCGCCCCGGAACAGGTGACCGCGTGGCGGGACGCCGGGGCCCGGTTGATCGGCGGCTGCTGTCGGGTCGGGCCGAGCGCGGTGGCGGGGATCGCGGCGGCGCTCGGCCGCTGAGCCACGGGCGCGCTGGGCCGCTGGGCCACTGAGCCACGGGGACGCTAGGCCCGGCGTGCCGCCCAGTGGATCGCCCCCGCCAGATGCGCCCGGAAGGCCGGGTCGTCGTACGCCTCGGCGGCGTGGCCGAGGGCCGTGTAGAACATGCGGCCCGATGCCTCCGGGTCCCGGCACCACACCAGCGGATGGTCGCCGCCCATGGCCGCCCCCTCGTACGAGGACTCGTCGGCGTACGCGAGGACTCGTACGGTCGGGTCCTCGCGCGGGTCGGAGCGGAAGTCGTACCACTCGTCGGTGAACTCCCATTGGGGCGGCAGGTGTTGGGTTGCCGGGTGGTCGTGGTCGGCGATCCGGATGCGGCCCGGCTGGTACGCGGGGTGCCGGTCGAAGCGCGCCGCGAGCAGGTCCCCGTAGTACGGCCACCCGTACTCCGTGCACGCCGCGGCGTGCACCCCGACGAAGCCGCCGCCCCCGTCGACGTACCCAGCGAGCCGTTCGCGGCCCCCGCCCGTGAGCACGTCACCACTCGTGGAGAGGAAGACGACGGCGTCGGGCCCCGCGTCGAGCCCCGTCTCGAAGTCGGCCGGGTCCTCGGTGTGCCGCACGGCGAAGCCGAGTGTGCGCAGGGACTCGACGGCGCCCGGGATGGAGTCGTGGCGGTAGTCGGTGGTGCGGGTGTACACGAGGAGTGTGGCTGCGGGCATGCCCGGATGTTAGGGCCTGATCCAAACGACAGGCCCTAGTGGGGCTCGCGCTCCCCCTGGTCGAGGCGGAACGGCGGATAGATGTCCGTCATCAGCCCCGCGTACGCCGCCACCCGCGCCGCCCAGCGGTGCAGGCCGATGTTGAAGTCGTACATGCCGCGCGGGTAGACGCCGGTGAAGAGCAGGGCGACGGCGGCGAAGAACGTGAGCAGTCCCGCGACGCCGCCCGCCGTGCTGGAGCCGCCGACGAGCAGCGACACCATCAGCAGCTGGGGCAGCACGAGCAGCCACCACTTGACCAGGACCAGGCCGCGCGACAGGTGCTCGGGGTAGGCGACGTCGAGGCGGGCCGGATAGTCGGGGACGGGCGCGAGCGTGAACGGAGGGTAGCGGTCGGTGCCGAGGGTTCCGTACGTGTAGTAGCCGACGCGCCAGGTCCAGCGCATCACCCCGACGTTGAAGTCGAAGAGGAGACGCGGGTAGCGGGTCGTGAACAGGATCGCGAACAGGGCGACGAGCGTGGTGAGACCCGAGGCGATGAAGAGGAAGACGAGAATCAGGTAGTGCGGCAGGGCGAGCAGCCACTTCACCAGCCACAGCCATCGGGACACGGCCGGATCGTAATCGGCTTCCAGGGTGACCGGGTTCGCGGGGACCACCTTGGTGACGAGGAACTCGTTTTCTGCCATATGCCTCGTGTACGGCGGTTTCGGCCCGCGCGCAAGGAGGGACGGAAGGTGTCCGTTTCGTACAAGACCGCGGGCCTGTCCGGTGCCTACGGTGAGGCCATGAACGATGTCACTCCGCGTATGGACGCCATCGGCGTCAGCAGCTCCGACCTGACCGCCTCACTCGCCTTCTACCGGCTCCTCGGCCTCACGTTCCCCGCGGGCGCCGAGGAACTTCCGCACGTGGAGGCCGAGTTGGCCGGCGGTATCCGCTTGATGTTCGATCCCGACCCCAGCGGGGACGACCGGGGCTCCGGTCGTGTCTCGCTCGCGTTCCTCTGCGGCGACGCCGCGGGGGTCGACGCCACGTACGAGAAGCTGACCGCCGCGGGTCACCAGTGCGTGATGAAACCGTGGGACGCCGAGTGGGGGCAGCGGTACTGCGTGATGCGGGACCCCGACGGCAACCAGGTGGACCTCTTCGCGCCGCTCACGCCCGCCGCCTGAGCTCGCTCAGCGTACGGCCCGTCAAGTCCCTTACGTCGCGCGCCAGATGGGCCTGGTCCGTATAGCCCGCGCGGGCCGCCGCCTCGGCGAACGGGACGTCGGCGCGGACGAGCGCCAGGGCCCGTTGCAGGCGCAGGACGCGGGCCAGGGTCTTGGGGCCGTAGCCGAACGCGGCCAGCGAGCGGCGGTGCAGGGTGCGGGCGCCCAGGCCCGTCTCGTCGGCGACGGACGTGACGGTGCGGCCCGCGTCGAGCGCCCGCGCCACATGCGTGAGCAGCGGGTCGGGCGGCCCGGCGACGTGGGCGAGGCGGGCCGCCAGGTCCTCCAGTTCGGCGGCCGGGTCGGCGGCGGCGTCCAGGCGCTCGGTCAGCCGCCGGGCCTCGCTCCCCTGCCACAGACGCTCCAACTCGACACGGGTGTCCCGCAGTTCGTGTGCCGGTACGCCGAGGTAGCCGGGCGCCGTGCCGGGTGCGAAGCGGATGCCCGCGTAGCGGCAGCCTTCGCCGGGGTCCGTGGAGTGGGCGCGTGTGTCGGGTCCCGCGACGAAGAGCCGGCCCTCGCTCCAGATCAGGTCCATGCAGCCGTCGGGCAGCACCGGGGCCGCGGCGCTCTCGTCGTCCGCGACGGTCCGGGTCCACACCACCGCGCCCGGCACCCGCGCGGTCCTCTCCGCGTAGCCGCCGCTCATGACCGGTACTCCTGCGGGCTCACCCCGTACTCCCGCTTGAACGCGGTGGACAGGGCGAACGCGCTGCCGTACCCGACGCGCCGGGCGATCGCCGCGACCGTCGCCCCGCCCTCACGCAGCAGGTCCGCGGCGAGCGCGAGGCGCCAGCCGGTCAGGTACGCCATCGGGGGTTCGCCCACCAGCTCCGTAAAACGGCGGGCGAGCGCGGCGCGTGAGACGCCGGACCGCTCGGCGAGTTCGACGACCGTCCAGGGGTGGGCGGGGTCGTCCTGGATGAGGCGCAGCGCGCGGCCCACGACCGGGTCGCCCATCGCCCGGTACCAGGCGGGCGCGTCGGCCTCCGGCCGGGAGAACCAGGCGCGCAGCGAGGCGATGAGCAGGAGGTCGAGGAGGCGGTCGAGGACGACGTCCTGGCCGGGCTCGTCCTTCACGATCTCCTCGGCGACCAGCGGGGTGAGCGGGCAGCGCCACACCTCGGTGGGCAGCACGAGCAGCGCGGGCAGCGCGTCGAGCAGCCGCGCGGTCAGCTCGCCGCGCAGCTGGTACGTGCCGATGAGCATCTTGGCCGGGGCGTCCGGGGACTCGCCCCACTCCCGCACGCCGAACTCCTTGTAGCGGCCGACGTGCGCGGGGCCCAGCGGTCGGCACTCCTGGCCGGGTCCGATCTCGGCGCGCGGTGCGGTGGCCGGGTCGTCGCAGCAGACGTACGGGTCGGGGCCGCGGGCGATGGCGATGTCGCCGGGGCGGATGTGCCGGGGCTTGTCCTCGTCGCCCTCCGGCAGGATCCACGCCTCGCCCTCCACCATGATCATCACGGAGAGCGGCGCCTCGTCGGCGATCCGCACGGCCCACGGCGGCTCGAAGCAGGCCCGCATCATGAAGGCCCCGCGCGCCCTCGGCCCTTCCAGGAGCCCTGCGAGTACGTCCATGAATGCAGAGTAGACGGCCGCGCATGGCAGCGAGCGGCTCGGCGATGTCGGCGGATGGCGCCCGGCAGTTGAGTGGAGGCATGACGCAGACGGAGCGGAACACACAGACGGTGCTGGTGACCGGGGTGACCGGTCGTACGGGGCGCAGGGTCGCCGACGCGGCGCGCGCCGCCGGTCTTGACGTCCGGGCGGCCTCCCGGTCGGGCGCGGTGCGGTTCGACTGGGAGGAGCCCGGGACCTGGGACGAGGCGCTGCGCGGCGCCGACGGGGCGTATCTCGCCTTCCCCACGGACATCGGGGCGCCGGACGCCGCCGGCCTGGTGGGCGCGCTGGCGCGGCGGGCGGTGGAGCTCGGGGTGACGCGGCTCGTGCTGCTGTCGGCGCGCGGCGAGGACCAGGCGCTGCCGGCGGAGCAGGCGCTGCGGGAGTCGGGGGCGCAGTGGACCGTGCTGCGGTGCGCCTGGTTCCAGCAGAACTTCAGCGAGGGCCACCTCGCGGACCAGGTGCGCGGTGGGGAACTGGCGTTCGCGGCACCGGAGGCGCTGCGCGAGCCGTTCATCGACGCGACGGACATCGCGGAGGTCGCGGTCGCCGTGCTGCGCGAACCGTCGGGGCGGTACGCGGGCGAGGTCCTGGAGCTCACCGGGCCCGCGCTGCTGACGTGGGGCGAGGCGCTCGCGGCCGTCGCGGCGGCCACCGGGACCGAGAAGCGCTATGTCCCGGTTCCGGTGCGGGAGTACGGGGCGGCGCTGGGCGGGTTCGGGGTGCCGGAGGAGGAAGTGGCGTTCCTGATGGAGCTGTTCGGGGCGCTGCTCGACGGGCGGAACGCCGCGGTCACCGGTGACGTGGAGCGGGTGCTCGGGCGCGGGCCGCGCACGTTCGGGGAGTTCGCGGAGCGGGAGGCGGCGGCCGGCGCCTGGAAGTAGCCGGCCGGTGCCGCCCGGCGGCGTCAGTCCTCCTCGTCCTCCGACCCGTCACCGTTCTTCCGGACGTGCGTGCGCAGGCGGGACGTGACGTCCTCCGGAGGCAGGAACTTCGACCAGCGCTCCGGGAACTCGGACGGCATGCCCGGGTCGTCGCCGTCGTCCAGCTCCTCGTCGTCGTCGGGGAAGCCCAGCGCGGCCGCCCGGGCCAACTGCTCGGTGGCGGCCGCCCTGCGCACCCGCTCGTTCGCGGCGCGCGCCGCCGCCGTCGCGACCGACGGCCACACGCGGTCGATCGCGGCGTTCACCGCGGCGCCGACGAGCACCGCGAACGCCGAGACACCGATCCACAGCAGCACGGCGACGGGTGCGGCGAGGGAGCCGTAGATGGTCGGGCCCTCGATGGTGTTGGTGAGGTAGAGCCGCAGCAGGAAGCTGCCGGGAATCCACATCGCCAGCGCCACGAGGGCCCCCGGCACGTCCTCGATCCACGGCGAACGCACCGGCACCGACACGTGGTACAGAGTCGTCAGGAACGCGATGGACAGCACCAGGACCACGGGCCAGTAGAAGATCTGGACGAGGGACTGGGACCAGGGCACGAGCCCGATCACCGCGTCCGGACCCGCGATCATCAGCGGCAGCGCTATCGCGCCGACGACGAGCCCCACCAGGAAGAGCAGAAAGGCGAGCAGCCGCGTCTTCACGATGCCGCGGACGCCGTCGAGTCCGTACATCACGGTCACCGTGTCCACGAACGTCGACACCGCGCGCGAGCCCGACCAGAGCGAGAGCAGGAAGCCGATGGAGATGACGTCGGGCCTGCCGCCCTTGATGACGTCGTCCAAAATCGGTTCTGCGATCTCCTTCACGCCCTGGTCGGTGAGGACCGTGCGGGAGGCCTCCAGGATGTTGTCGCGGACGCCCGCGATGGTGTCGGCGCCGGTCCAGGTGTCGACGTACGCCAGCAGACCCACCAGGGACAGCAGCAGCGGCGGCACCGACAGGAGCGTGAAGAACGCCGCCTCGGCCGCGAGGCCCAGGATGCGGTACTCCATGCACGAGTTGACGGTGTCCTTCAGGAGCAGCCAGGCAGTCCTGCGCTTGGAGACGTTCTGATAGAGGACGCGAGCCCGATGGAGGCGTCCGGACGTCACTTCCTGGGGGGATTCACTTGCTGGCTGCACGTCTCAAAGGTATCCGTCGCAGGCCGCGGCACCCATCCCCGGTACCGGCGCGGCCCCCGGTCGGGGCTCCTCGTCCTCGACAATCGATCGGTTCTGTCTTCACCGTGGAACCACGGGAAGTAATTGAACCGTCTCTTTGATGAGTCGCCCGGCGAGCCGCACGAAATGATCGGGAGACCGACATGCGCGCGTCAGGAACAGATTATGGAAAATCGCCAATCCCTGACGCCCGCTTGAACCGTTCATGAAATTCCCGAAAGAATCGGGATTGAAAGCGGTGCGCTCCTCGGGGGGTCTGCAGAGCGCCTGCGACAAGGGGGATACGGGGGGCCACGGGCCGTGCCCGTTCACTGCGTGCTGCCCGTGATCCGTGTGCGTTCCACGCGGATCACAGCCATTGTGACGCGCCTTTCCCATGCAACGGAAACAACATCAACCATTCATGAGGAGCTGTTGTGGCACAAGGCACGGAGCACGTTCTCGCCGAAGTCCTGGCGGGTGTCGTCCGGGTGGATCATGTCCCACCAGAAAGCCATTTCTTCGACGATTTATGCGCCAACTCCCTCGTGATGGCTCACTTCTGTGCGCGGGTACGGAAACGGGAGGACCTGCCGTCGGTGTCCATGCGGGACGTCTACGGGTATCCGACGATCCGTTCGCTGGCCGCGGCGATCGACGCCGCCCCGCTGGCCACGAAGTCACCACCGAAGCCACCACCGCCGCCGCCCGAGCCCGGCAGCACACCCCGCTATCTGCTCTGCGGGGCACTGCAGTTCCTGGTGTTCGTCGCGTACTGCGCACTCGCGGGGGTGGCCGCCGGCCATGGCTACGAGTGGGTCTCGACGGGCAGTGGTGTCGTCGAGGTGTACACGCGCTCCGCGCTCTTCGGCGGCGCCCTGTTCGCGGGCGCTTGCCTGCTGCCCATCGCGGCGAAGTGGCTGCTCGTGGGCCGTTGGCGGGAGACCGAGTTCCCGGTGTGGAGCCTCGCCTACCTCCGCTTCTGGACGGTGAAGGCGCTGCTGCACGCCAACCCCATGATCCTGTTCGTCGGCAGCCCGCTGTACGTGCAGTACCTGCGACTCCTGGGCGCGCGCATCGGCCCGAACGTGACGATCCTGTCCCGTGTCGTGCCGGTCTGTACCGACCTGTTGACGATCGGCGCGGACACCGTCGTCCGCAAAGAGGCCCATTTCCTGGGGTATCGGGCGATCGCGGGACGCATCCGCACCGGCCCCGTGACCCTCGGCCGTGACGTCTTCGTCGGCGAGAAGACCGTCCTCGACATCGGCACGGCGCTGGGCGACGGCGCCCAACTCGGCCATGCCTCCGCCCTGTACGACGGCGCGGCGGTACCGGCGGGCGAGCACTGGCACGGCTCTCCCGCGCAGCCGACCGACGTCGACTACGTCCGCGTACCACCGGCCCGCCCGTCCGCGCCGCGGCGCGCCGGCTTCGCGCTCGCGGGCCTCGCGCACGTGCTCCTCGTGTACACGCCGCTCGCGGTCGGAGGCAGCTATCTCGCGCTGACGGAGCTGCCCACGCTCGATGTGCTGTTGGATCCCGGCTCGCAGGATCTGGGCTCGCCGGCCTTCTACGGCGAGGCGCTCGGCGTGTCCCTCATCGGGTACCTGGCGTTCATCGGGTTCGGCTTCGCGACCGTGGCGTGGCTGCCGCGCGCACTGGCGCCACTGGTGCGGCCGGACCGCACGTATCCGCTGTACGGCTTCCGGTACGGCGTGCAGCGCACCGTCGCACGGCTGACCAACATCAAGTTCTTCAAGTGGCTGTGCGGTGACAGCTCGCACATCGTCGGCTATCTGCAGTCCCTCGGGTACGACCTCTCGCACGTGGAGCAGACAGGCTCGAACTTCGGTACGGAGGTGCAGCACGAGACGCCGTACCTGGCGACGGTCGGCAGCGGCACGATGGTCGCCGACGGGCTCTCGATCATGAACGCGGAGTTCTCGGCGACCTCGTTCCGGGTCAGCCGCGCGACGATCGGGGCGCACAGCTTCCTCGGCAACCACATCGCCTACCCGGCGGGCGGCCGCACCGGCGAGAACGTGCTGCTCGCCACGAAGGTGATGGTGCCGCTCGACGGCGAGGTCCGTTCGAATGTCGGCCTGCTCGGCTCACCGCCGTTCGAGATCCCGCGCACGGTGGAGCGCGACAGCCGCTTCGACCACTTCAAGCAGGGCGCCGAGTTCCGGCGCAGGCTGGCCGCGAAGAACCGCTACAACCTGCGCACGATGGGCCTGTTCCTGTGCGTGCGGTGGCTGCACTGGTTCGCGCTGTCGGTCGTCGCGTTCGGCGCGATCGACCTGTACGGCGGCGCGGGTGTCGCAGGCGGCCTGGTGATCGGTGCGGCGATGGTCTTCGCGCTCGTGTTCAGCACCTGCTTCTACGTCCTCGTGGAGCGGCTGATCTGCCGCTTCCGGCCGCTCGCACCCCAGTTGTGCTCGATCTACGACCCGTACTTCCGGTGGCACGAGCGGCTGTGGAAGGTGCCGTCCAACCATCTCGTGGCGTTCAACGGGACACCGTTCAAGAACGTGGTGTGGCGGCTGCTCGGCGTGCGGGTCGGGCGCCGGGTCTTCGACGACGGGGCCTCCATCACCGAGCGCACGCTGACGGCGATCGGCGACGACTCCACGCTCGGCGCGCACAGCAAGGTGCAGGCCCACTCGCAGGAGGACGGCACCTTCAAGTCGGACCGGATCGTGATCGGTTCGGGCTGCACGGTCGGCACGGGCGCGCTGGTGCACTACGGCGTCGAGATGAGCGACGGCGCCGTGCTCGCGCCCGACTCCTTCCTGATGAAGGGCGAGCAGATGCCGGCGGGCGCCGACTGGGGCGGCAACCCGGCAGTGGAGAGGCAGTCATGACGGACTATCAGTGGGCCCGCAACCCCGCTCCGGGTATCGCGACACACGACGTACCGCTCCCCGTCGGCCTGTCGGTGACCGATGAGGTGCTCGACGCGGCCCACGCGCGGGTACGCGCCGCCCTGTCCCTGCACCCCGATGACCCGGTGTTCGGGGTAGATGTCACGGAAGAGGGCAGCCTGCGGCTGAGCTACCGCACCGACGCCCTCGACGCCGAGGCCGCCGCCCGTGTCGCGGGCTACCACCTGGCCGCGCTGACCGGACCGCCACTCCGGAACCTGCTGTCCGAGGCCGAACTCCGGTACCAGTTGGAGGACTTGGCGGGACCACCGCGCGCCCTGCCGGACCGGCGGGTGCACGAGTTGTTCGAGGAGCGGGTGACCGCCCACCCGGACGCGCCGGCCATCGCGGACGAGTACCGGCAGTGGACATACGCCGAGCTCAACTCCCGTGCGAACCAGGTGGGTCGGGCCCTGCTCGCGCGCGGCCTGCGGCCCGAGGGGGTCGTCGCCGTCGTCATGGAGCGCGGCCTCGACTGGGCGGCCGCCGTCCTCGGCGTCCTCAAGGCCGGCGGGGTGTATCTGCCGGTCGAGCCGCACTTCCCGGCCGAGCGCGTCGCGACGATGCTCGCCCGCGCCGACTGCCGGCTCGTTGTCGCCGACCGGGACGGCACCCTGTCCGTGGCGGACGCGTACGCCGAGGGCCACCCCGACACCGACCCGGGCGTACCGGTCCACGCGGACCAACTCGCCTATCTGTACTTCACCTCGGGGTCCACCGGCGAGCCCAAGGGGGCGCTGTGCGAGCACGCCGGGTTCCTCAACCATGTCCTCGCCAAGGTCGAGGATCTGGGCATCGGCCCGCACGACGTGGTGGCGCAGACGGCTCCGCAGTGCTTCGACATCTCGCTGTGGCAGCTGGTGTCCGCGCTGGTCGTCGGCGGTCGCGCCCTCGTCGTCGGGCAGGACACGATCCTCGACGTCGCCCGGTTCGTGGACACGGTCGAGCGGGGTCGGGTGAACGTGCTGCAGGTGGTCCCGTCCTATCTGGAGGCGGTGCTCGCGGAGCTGGCGCTGCGGCCCCGTCCCCTCCCCGCCCTGCACTGTGTGTCGGTCACCGGGGAGGCCGTGAAGGCGGAGCTGGTGCGCCGCTGGTTCGCAGCGCGGCCCGGGGTGAGGCTCGTCAACGCGTACGGCCTCACGGAGACGTCCGACGACACCAACCACGAGGTGATGGACCGCCCGCCGGACGGCGACCGGGTACCACTCGGGCCGCCGGTCAGGAACGTGCGCGTCTACGTCGTCGACGAGGACCTGCTGCCGGTTCCGCTGGGCGCGCCCGGCGAGATCGTCTTCTCGGGGGTGTGCGTCGGGCGTGGTTATGTCAACGATCCGGAGCGCACGAAGGCGGCGTTCGCCGAGGACCCGTACCGGCCCGGCGAGCGCCTGTACCGCAGCGGCGACCACGGGCGCTGGCGGCCCGACGGAAAGCTGGAGTTCCTCGGGCGCCGCGACGGCCAGGTCAAGATCCGCGGCTTCCGCGTCGAGATCGGTGAGGTCGAGAACGCGTTGACGCGGGTGGACGGCGTCCGCGAGGCGGCGGTGGTCGTGGTGCGGGGCACGCAGTTGGCGGCGTTCTGCACCGGGCCCCGGCCCGTGGACGTGAAGAAGCCGGTGGCGGCCGCGCTGCCCGCATACATGGTGCCGTCGGTCGTGCACTGGCGCGAGCGGCTGCCGCTGACCGCCAACGGCAAGACCGACCGCCGTGCCCTGACCGCGCTCGCCGAGCAGTTGGCGAGCGGAACCGAGCCTCCCCGTACGCAGGTCGAGCGTCGGCTCGCCGTGCTCTGGGCCGATGTGCTCGGCGTGCCGGCCGAACACATCGGCCGGCACGACCACTTCTTCGACCTGGGCGGTACCTCACTGGCCGCCGTGAAGCTGGCGATCTCCCTGGACCGGGCGATCACCCTCAAGGACGTCACACGCCATCCGGTTCTCGCGGACCTGGCCGAGCTGCTCGACCGGTCCCCCTGAACCACCACCACAGCCATCCGAATCACCGGAAAGGAAGCGCACCCGCATGCCGCTCTCGAATCCGTTCCCAGACATCGACACGTCCACCGAAGGCCCTCCTCTGGTGCACGCCGACTGCGCCGGCGACCCGGAGGGGTGGACCGCCGAGCACCGCGAGGCGCTGCACACCGTCGTCGCCGAGCACGGCTGCGCCATGGTGCGCGGCCTCGGCCTCACGACCCCGGACGTCACCGCCGCCGTCTTCAAACAGGCGGCGGACACCCTGATGGCCGACCGCGAGCCGTTCGCGCCGCGCCGCACGTACCCGGACGGCGTGTACTCCGCCACCAAGTGGCCGCCCAACCAACCGATGTGCATGCACCATGAGTTGAGCTACTGCCTGGAGTTCCCCGGGCTGCTGCAGTTCGCCTGCCTGGAGGCGTCCGCGAGCGGTGGCGAGACCGGTCTCGCCGACGCGCGGGCCGTCCTGCACGCGCTGCCCGCCCCGCTCGCCGAGCGGTTCGAGCGGGAGGGCTGGATCCTCACGCGGACGTACCACGAGGAGCTCGGCGCGTCGGTGGCCGAGGCGTTCGGCACCGACGACCGCGATGCCGTCGCGGCCTACTGCCGCGCCCACGCCATCGAGTTCGCCTGGCAGGACGACGGCTCGCTGCGGACCCGGCAGCGGCGCAGCGCCGTCCTCCGTCATCCGCGCGACGGCGCCCCGGTCTGGTTCAACCAGATCGCGTTCCTGAGCCAGTGGACGATGGAGCCGGAGGTCCGCGAGTACCTCGTCGACGAGTACGGGGCCGACGGGCTGCCCTTCAACACCCTGTACGGCAACGGCGATCCGCTCGACGAGGACGTCGTGCGCACCCTCAACGAGGTGTACGAGGCGCACACCCTGCGCACCCGGTGGCAGCGGGGCGACCTGCTGCTCGTCGACAACATCCGCACCGCGCACAGTCGGGAGCCGTTCGACGGGCCGCGCGAGGTGCTCGTCGCGCTCGCCGACCCGGTCCGGCTCGCGGACTGCAAGCCGACCGTCGAGGCGGTCACCGGATGACCGCCGCCGCACCTCGGTTCGCCGTGATATCCGGCGAACAGGTCCAACGGATCGTAACCGGCCACCAGTTGGAGATCGCCGAGCTGATCGAGGCGGTGTACCGGCTGCACGGGACGGGCGACACCGTGAACCCGCCCTCGTACTTCCTGCGGTTCCCTGACCGACCGAGCGCACGGATCATCGCGCTGCCCGCCTCGCTCGGCGGGCCGCTGCGCACGGACGGCATCAAGTGGATCTCCAGTTTCCCGGAGAACACCCGCTCGGGGCTGCCGCGCGCCTCCGCCGTGCTCATCCTCAACGACCCGGACACCGGCTATCCGTACGCGTGCCTGGAGAGTTCGGTGATCAGCGCGACACGCACGGCGTCGTCCGCGGCACTCGCGGCCGACCGGCTCGGCCGGGGCCGGGCGCGCCCGCGGCGCGTCGGCTTCGTCGGCACCGGACTGATCGCCCGGCACATCCACACCCATCTCGCGGCGACCGGCCAGGAGTTCGAGGACACGGGTGTGCACGACGTGTCGGCGGAGAGCGCGGCCGGGTTCCGCGGCTATCTGGAGCGGGCGGGCACCAAGGGACGGATCACGGTGCACGAGACCGCCGAATCCCTCATCCGCACCAGCGACCTGGTGGTCTTCGCCACGGTCACGGCGAAACCGCACATCCACGACCCGGCCTGGTTCGCACACCATCCACTGGTGCTGCATGTGTCGCTGCGCGATCTCGCACCCGAGATCCTGCTCGAGAGCGCGAACTTCGTGGACGACATCGAGCACTGCCTCAAGGCGGACACCTCACCGCACCTGGCCGAACAACTCACCGGAGGAAGGGACTTCATCGACGGCACGCTCGACGACGTACTGACGGGTCGTGTCGATGTCCCGGGCGACAGGACGGTGGTGTTCTCGCCGTTCGGGCTCGGGGTACTCGACCTGGCCGTCGGGCGGTACGTCCACGACGAAGTGGCCCGGCGCGGCCACCTGCACGTCGTGGACGGCTTCTTCCACGAACTGCGACGGCACGGCTGAAGGGCGGGAAGGACATGGAACACGGGGGACACATGCAGGAGGGGGGCGGCGCACGTCATGCCAGTCATTGACGATCCCGCACAGTTCAACGAGGAAGAGCTGTACGTCGATCTGCGGGGGGCCCTCGGCCTGCCGCTCTTCCTCAAGTGCGAAGGGTTCAACTTCGCCGGATCCATCAAGCTGAAGGCCGCCACCGAGATGGTCGACGCGGCCGAGCGCGACGGTCGGCTGCGGCCCGGCCGGGTCCTCATCGAGTCGTCGTCGGGGAATCTGGGCCTCGCGCTCAGCATCATCGCGGCGCACCGCGGATATCGGTTCCTGTGCGTGACCGACGACCGCTGCAACCAGCCGACGATCCGGCTGATGGAGGCGCTCGGCAGTCATGTGCACGTGGTGCGCGAACCGGCGGCGCACGGCGGTCTGCTGGCGGCCCGGCTCGCGTACGTACGGGCGCTGTGCGCGACCGACGACCGGTACGTGTGGCTCGACCAGCACAGCAACGAGCACAACTGGCGGGCGCACTTCCGCACCACGGCTCCGGCCATCGCCCACCGCTTCCCGCGCCTGGACGTGCTGTTCGTCGGGGCGGGGACGACGGGCACCCTGATGGGGTGTGCCCGCTGGTTCTGGCAGTGGCGGCGCCCGGTGCGCATCGTCGCCGTCGACAGTGTCGGCTCGGTGAGCTTCGGCCGGCCCGCCGGGCGCCGGCTCATCCCGGGCCTCGGCGCCAGTGTGCGGCCGCCGCTGCTCGACACCTCGTACATCGACGACGTGGTGCACGTCGACGAGGCGGACGCGCTGCACGCGTGCCGCACGCTCGCCGGCCGGGGTTTCCTGTTCGGCGGGTCGACCGGCACCGTGGTGTGCGGCGCCGAGCAGTGGCTGGCCCGGCACGGGCGGCGCGGACTCACCTCGGTGGCGATCGCCCCTGACTTCGGCGAGCGCTACCTCGACACCGTCTACCGCCCCGGCTGGCCGCACGACGACCTCGCGTGGCCGGAACGGGAGCGTGAGACCGCACTGACGCACAGCGGGTGACGTGGTGCCTGCCCTGTCGCGGGTAAGTTCCCGTACATGGCAGGCAGCACACACACCGTCACCAATCAGCCCCCGCCGCTGACCGGGTACGACGTCTACAGCGCCGACGCGGCCCTCGTCGGGGGTGTGCGGCGGCATCTGGCCCCCGACCTGCTGGCCGAGGTCGGGGCCGAGCTCGAACTGCTCGGCCGCACCGCCGGGTCGACGCAGGCCCAGGAGTGGGGCCGGCTCGCGAACGAGAACCCGCCACGCCTTCGCACCCACGACCGCTACGGCCACCGGATCGACGAGGTGGAGTTCCATCCCGCGTGGCACCGGCTCCTGGGCAAGAGCGTGTCGGCGGGGCTCACGTCGGCGTGGACACGGCCGGGAGGTCATCTGCGGCGCGCCGCCGCGTTCCTGGTGTGGTCGCAGGTGGAGGCGGGACACCTGTGCCCGCTGTCGATGACGCACGCGGCGGTGCCCGCGCTGCGCGCCGAGCCGAACCTCGCCGCCGTGTGGGAGCCCCTGCTGACGTCCCCGGTCTACGACTCCGGGCTGCGCCCCGCGGGGCAGAAGGCCGGGGCGCTCTTCGGCATGGCGATGACGGAGAAGCAGGGCGGCAGCGACGTACGGGCCAATACGACGCGGGCCGTGCCCCTGTCCGAGGACGGGACGTACACGCTCACCGGCCACAAATGGTTCTGCAGCGCGCCGATGTCGGACGGTTTCCTGGTGCTCGCGCAGACCGGCGCGGGCCTCACCTGTTTCCTCGTGCCGCGCGTCCTGGAGGACGGCACCCGCAACCCGTTCGCCCTCCAGCGCCTGAAGGACAAGCTGGGCAACCGGTCCAACGCGTCGGCCGAGGTCGAGTTCGACGGGACGTGGGCGCGCCGGGTCGGTGAGGAGGGGCGCGGGGTGCGCACCATCATCGAGATGGTCTCGGCGACCCGGCTCGACTGCGTGCTCGGCTCCGCGGCCCTGATGCGGCAGGCGGTGGCGCAGGCGACCCACCACTGCGCGTACCGCGAGGCGTTCGGCGCGAAGCTGGCCGACCAGCCGCTGATGAGCAACGTATTGGCGGATCTGGCCCTGGAGTCGGAGGCCGCGACCACGCTCGCGCTGCGGCTCGCGGCGGCGTACGACGACGGGGGCGAGCAGGAGCGTGCCTTCCTGCGGATCGCGGTGCCCGCGGCCAAGTACTGGGTGACGAAGCGCTGTACGCCGCTGGTGGCGGAGGCCCTCGAATGCCTCGGGGGCAACGGGTACGTGGAGGAGTCCGGCATGCCGCGGCTGCTGCGCGAGTCACCGCTGAACTCGATCTGGGAGGGCGCGGGGAACGTACAGGCCCTGGACGTCCTGCGGGCGTTGCAGCGGGAGCCGCAGGCGCTCAACGCGTTCCTGATCGAGATCGGCAAGGCGCGCGGCGCCGATCACCGGCTCGACGCGGCGGTGAAGGATCTACTGACCGAACTCGGCGACCTGGACGGCATCGAGGCGCGGGCGCGCCGGATCGCGGAGCGGATCGCGCTGGTGCTCCAGGGTTCGCTGCTCGCGCGGTACGGACCCGACGACGTGTCGGACGCGTTCTGCGCGGCGCGGTTCGGGGGCGACAGGGGCGCGGGCTTCGGAACACTGCCGCACACGCTGGACCTGACGGCACTGGCGGAACGGGCCCGCCCACAGATCTGAGCGCCTGGAGACTTGCAAGGGTCCGGACGCTGATACGAGGTCCGGAAACCGACGCGGGGATGGTGCTGCGCCGACACGGCACCATCCCCACTCATCAGGGCCCCTAGAGGAGCTCGGACGCCGCATCAGCGGCGTCGTCCCCATCTTCAAACCCCGCACGGTTGTTCACCAGGGTTGCAGGGGGTTGCAACGTTCTCGGGAAGGCGCACGCCTGCGCGGGTTCTCAGGGCAGGATGGACGCAACTCCCCACAACCGAGGTTCCCCGCATGAACAAGGATTCGACGATCGACCTCGCACGGTTGTCCGCCATGGACGTGGCGCACTCGTCCCGCCTGCTCAAGGGCGTGCGCGACGCCACGCTCTCGGGACAGCGGCCGCGGGTACGCCCCCGACCGGTGATCCGCGACTCCTGGCAGCGGATGCTCCGGGACGGCGTCGACCCGGACCACGACGTCCGGGCGGGGCTGCTCACCGCGGAGGAGCTGGAGGAGAAGCGGCAGGCCTCACCGCTCCTCCCGCTCATCCCGATGCTGCGCGAGGCACTGGTGACGGTGGCCGACGCGGCGCAGCACATCATGGTGATCAGCGACGCCGACGGCCGGATCATGTGGCGCGAGGGACATCCCGGCGTCCTGCGCATGGCCGACAAACTCGGCTTCGAGCTGGGCGCGCACTGGGCGGAGGACGTCGTCGGCACGAACGGGATAGGTACGCCGCTGGTGGCCCGCCGTCCCGTACAGGTCTTCTCCGCCGAGCACTTCGTGCAGTCGCAGCACCCATGGATATGCACGGGTGCCCCGATCACGGACCCGCGCGACGGTCGGGTCCTCGGGGTCGTAGACATCAGCGGGCCGATGGACACGATGCATCCGGCGACGCTGTCGTGGGTGCACTCGGTGGCGCAGCTCGCCGAGGCCCGGCTGCGCGAACAGTTGCAGGGCGGCCTTGAGCGACTGCGTTCGGTCGCCGCGCCGGTCCTCGCCCGGATGAGCGGGCGGGCGCTCGCGGTCGACCCGTTCGGCTGGACGGCGGCGGTCACCGGAATGGCGCCGGTGGACCGGGTGGCGCTGCCCAAGTCCCTCGCGGAGGGCTGCTGCTGGGTCCCTTCGCTCGGCGCCTGCAGCGTGACGCCGCTGCCCGGGGGCTGGCTCCTGATGGTGGACGAGACGCCGCTGCCGCTCGACGCGACCCGTATCGCGCTCGACGTGAGCCGCCCGCGCCGCTGGTCCCTCGAGGTGTCCGGGGCCGCGGCCACCTGGACCCATGAACTGAGCCCGCGGCACGCCGAGTTGCTGTACGTCCTGGCGCTGCACCCGGCCGGCCGCAGCGCCTCCGCGCTGGCCGACGACCTGTTCGGCGACCGGACCCGTACGGTGACGGTGCGCGCCGAGATGTCCCGCGTCCGCCGCTACCTCGGCGCCCTCCTCGCGCACCGGCCGTACCGCTTCGCGGACGACGCGGAGGTGGACGTGCTGCTGCCGGAGGACCTGCGGGACCTGCTTCCGCACTCGGTCGCGCCGGCGGTGGTGGCGGCGCGGGAGGCGGCCGGGTCCTGAAGTTGGTCGCCTTGGGACTGTGACGCCGAACTACGACTCCTTCGTAGTCAGCCGTCACAGTCCCAGAGCGAGCAACTTCAAAAACGCATCCACATCCCAGGCAGCACGCCCCACGAACAGCCCCTGCACCCCCGGCAGCTCAAGCAGCCACGGCGCGTTCGCCAGGTCGACCGATCCCCCGTACAGCACGGCGCGCGCCGGGAGTTCGGCGAGGGTCGCGAGGGCGGGGGCGATCTCCTCGGGGCGGGGCGGCCGGCCGTGTTCGCCGATCGCCCAGACCGGTTCGTAGGCGAGCAGCACCGCTCCCGGGTCCGACTGGCCCTCGAGCGCCGCCTCGGCCTGCGCGCGTACGACGTCGGCGCCGCGCCGCGCGTCCCTGGCCGCCGCGTCCTCGCCGACGCAGACCAGCGGGGTGAGGCCGTGGCGCAGGGCCGCGGCCGTCTTGAGGCGGACCGTCTCATCGGTCTCGGCGAAGTGGGCGCGCCGCTCCGAGTGCCCGATCTCGACGAGCCGGGCGCCCGCGTCGGCGGCCTGCGGCACCGAGATCTCGCCGGTCCAGGCGCCCGCGTCGTCCCAGTGGGCGTTCTGTACGCCGGTCAGGACGGGCGAGCCGGGGCCGAGGGTGTCGGCGACGGCGGAGACGGCGGTCGCCGAGGGGATCAGGAAGGGTTGCACGCCGTCGATGCCGTCGCCGACCGCGGCCCGCACACGTGCCGCGTAACTCGCGGACTCGGAACGGGTCTTGGTCATCTTGAAACTGGTCCCGATCCAGCGGCTCACGTGCTGTCCTCCTGCTCGTACGTGGTGATGGGGGCGGTCTTCCACCCGGATCACTCCCCGATGCGGGCGCGCAGCACACGTCGCAGGTAGTCGCGGTTGGCGGCCGAGACGCCCAGGCCGTCGCCGCCGTAGTGCTCGACGCAGATCGGGCCGTCGAAGCCGCACTCCAGGGCCATGGCGAGGGCGCGCCGGTAGTCGATGACGCCGCCTTCGCAGGGCGCGGGGTGGGTGAAGTAGGCGCCGGTGGCCAGGTCGTGGTCGCGGTAATAGTTCTTGATGTGCCAGTAGTTGGTGTGCGGGAGGGTCTTCCGCAGCATGGACTGCCAATCCTCGACCGGGCGGTGCAGGCGGACGAGGTTGCCGATGTCGGGGTTGAGGCCGACGTTCGGGAGATCGATGTCGGTGACGAGGGAGACCGCGCTGTCGGCCGTGCCGAGGTAGGTGTCCTCGTACATCTCCAGGGACAGGCGTATGCCGTGCTGGTCGGCGCGTTCGCCGAGTTCGCGCAGGCGGGTGACCGCGCGTTCCCAGGTGCGGAAGTCGCCGATCGGGTCGGTGGCGCCCTGTTCGTGCCAGAACCAGAGTGCTTCCTGCTGAGCCTGCGTCAACTCTCGGTGCAGGCCCACCGATACGACGCCGGTGCCGAGGTCGGCGGCCGCGTCGATGGTGCGCAGGAGGTACGCGAGGTGGGCGCGGGCCGCGTCCTCGTCGGGGTCGATGACGCTGCGGCGGATCGCGGAGATCGCGGTGACGCCGAGGCCCGACTCCTTGATGGTGCGGCCGAGTTCGGCTCTGCGGTCGGCGTCGAGGTCGCCGGGGCGTACCCAGCTGTCGGTGAGGTCGACGTGGTCGAAGCCCTCGCCCGCCACCTCGTCGAGTACCGAACTCCACTGGCTGATAGGTGCGTTGTGAGCGTCGGGGAATTGGAGGAGGGCGGCGCCGATGGGCCAGTCACGGGAAGTGCGGGGCGAAGCGCGGTGGACGGTGGGCGGCATGGGCGACTCCCTCGTCGGCCTGAACGGTCCTCACTGAATCGTAGACCCTATAGGATCTATTCTGTCCCCGACAGACTGTCCGCACTCCCCCTCGGATAACCTGGACGGCGAGATGACCCCGAAGAGCACGCACCCACAGAGCCCCAACTCCCCGCTCGTGGAACGCCGCGCGCTGCGCGACGGGGTGTACGACGCGATCCTGGAGAAGCTGCTCGACGGCTCGACGCCGCCCGGCTCCTCGCTCGGCATCGACTCGCTCGCCCGCGAGTTGGGGGTGTCGCCAACTCCCGTGCGCGAGGCCCTCGTTCAAATGGAGCACACGGGTCTGGTCAACCGGGTCGCGCTCAAGGGGTACAAGGTGGCGCCGCCACTCTCCCCCGAGCAGGTCACCGAACTCTTCGACGCCCGCATCATGTTGGAACTCGGCGCGGTGGAGCGGGCCCTCGCGCACACCGAGGACCTGGTGCCGGAGCTGCAGGCCGCGCACGCCCGCCATGTGCTCGCGGCGCACCGCGTGCGCAAGCTGCGCGGCGGCGACCAAGCGCACGGCACCACCACCGACAACTCCGATCTGCGCGAGTACTTCGCCGCCGACTGGGCGTTCCACCTGCTGATCATCCAGGCGGCGCAGAACCGGTTCATGGCCGCGATGGCCGAGTCGCTGAGCGCGCACGTGCACCGGATGCGGCAGACCGTAGACCACGGCACGTTCGACATCGACCAGGCCATCGCCGAGCACACCGCGATCCTCGCCGCGTTCGAGTCCGGCGACCCCGAGGCGCCGGCCCGCGCGATGCGCACGCACCTGGAGGGTGTCGAGCGGCGCTCGCTCGATGACGCGTAACAACGGCGCGTAGCGGCGAGACGCACTCCAAGGTCAACTTCCGCTTGCACGGCGGCAATTCACGCACGCCTCTTGTCATGGCTCCTTCGGCACACCTACGGTCACGGCCATATCCCATAGGATCTCGGATCCGCAGGAAGGTCGACGATGACGTCACCACTGCGTGCGGCGCGCCGTCTCGCCGGAGCCACGGCATTGGTCACCGCACTCACCTCGTGCACCTTGCTCAACGCCACCCCCGAGGTGCCGAAGGACTGGCATCCGCGCGGCTCGGTCTCCGCGCTCGTCGCGTTCGCGCCGGGTGGCGGCAGCGACCGCTCGGCGCGTGTGATGGCTCAGGGGCTCAATGAGCTCGACGGCGGCTATCACGTCAACGTCGAGAACAAGGAGGGTGGTTCGGGCGCCGTCGGCTGGGCCGGCTTCCTCGCCGAGGAGGGCAACGGCAACGCGCTGCTCGTCGCGGAGGGCGCCCTCAACACGCTCCCGCTCGTGTACGACGTGCCGTTCACGTACAAGTCGTTCACGCCGTTGATGATGTTCGCGGAGGACTCCCGCATCGTCGTGGCCCGCAAGGACTCCCCGTACAAGACCTGCCCGGACGTGGTGCGGGCCGCGCGCGAGAAGCGTGTCGTCACCGGGTCGAGCGGCAAGACGGGCGCGGACGCGCTGGTGATCGGCAAGTTCAAGAAGCAGGGCGGAAAGTTCGGCGTCGTGCCCTACGGGTCGACCGGCGAGGTGCTGACCGGGCTGCTCGGCAAGCAGATCGACATCGCGCCCTCCAGCGCCTCGTCGGCGAAGCCGTATCTGCAGAGCGGTGACATGAAGGCGCTGTGCACCATGACCGCGAAGCGCTACGACGACCCGGTCCTCGGCAAGGTCCCTACCGCCAAGGAACAGGGGCTCGACGCCGAAGTCACTTTGTGGCGAGGGGTGTTCGCGCCCGCCGGCATCGACGACGTACAGCGCAGGTACTGGATCAGGTCGCTGGAGCGGGCCATGAAGTCGAAGGCGTACCACGAGTACCTGAAGGCCGACATGCTCACGCCCGCCCACCGCAGCGGCCCGGAGTTCGCCGCGTATCTCAAGACGTACGACGCCCAGGTGAAGGAGGACCTCAAGTGACGACCCCTGCCCCCGCGCGGGCGCGCCGCCCGGTCCTCATCGCGTACGGCGTACTGACCGCGCTCGGCACGCTGTTCTTCGCGGGCTCCTTCGCCTACCCGTGGACCCAGCCGGAGGACGGCACCATCGGCGCCGGCGTGATGCCTCGCACGGCCGGCCTGCTGCTCGCCGTCCTCGGCCTGCTGCTGGTGCGTCAGGAACTGCGTACGGGCTCGGTGTTGGAGGGCGACGGGCACGTCGAGGAGGCGGCCGAGGTCGGCGCCGAGGAGGCGCAGCGGGTCCGCACGAAGCTGATCGTGGTCGTGGTGACGATGGTGGTCACCGCGCTGCTCGTGCCGTTCCTCGGGCTGCTGCCCGCGCTGACCCTGATGACCTTGTTCCTCACGGCAGTTGTGGAGCGTCAGCCGCTCGCACGCAGCGTGCTCGTGGCGGTGCTCGTGTTCGCCGTGTCCTATCTGCTGTTCATCACGATCCTCAGCATCCCGCTGCCGTTCGGTCTCTTCGACCCCGCCGTCTGGAGCCAGCTGTGATCGACCATCTCGTCACCGGATTCGGTGCGGCGCTCAGCCCCGAGAACGTCCTGTGGTGCTTCGTCGGCGTGCTCCTCGGCACCGTGATCGGCATTCTGCCGGGGCTCGGTTCGGCGACCGGTGTCGCCATCCTGATCCCGGTCACGCTCACCTTCTCGCCGCTCACCGCGCTGATCATGCTGGCCGGGATCTACCACGGCGCCCAGTTCGGGGCGACGATCACCGCGATCCTCATCGCGACGCCCGGCGAGGCGTCATCGGTGGTCAGCACCCTCGACGGCTATCGCATGGCACGGGCCGGGAGAGCCGGGCCCGCGCTCGCGATCTCGGCGCTCGGCGCGTTCGTCTCGGCGATGGTGTCGCTGGTTGCGCTGATGGCGGTGGCCCCGTTCTTCGCGCATCTCGCGCTCGACTTCGGGCCACCCGAGATGCTCGCGGTGATGATCCTCGGCCTGTGCACGATCGTCGTCTTCTCGGGCCGCAATCTGCTGCTCGGTATGGCGCTCGGCCTCACCGGCGTGCTCATCGGCTGCGTCGGCGTGGACGGCGGCAGCGGCACGCCCCGCTACACGTTCGGCCAGATCGATCTGTTCGGCGGCATCCCGTTCGTCGAGGTCATGATCGGCCTGTTCGCGATCGGCGAGCTGCTCAACCAGCTGCACATCGGCATGGCCGAGCCGATCCGGGCCCGGTTCCGCGATCTGCTCCTGACGAAGGAGGACCTGAAGCGGGCGGCGGCCCCGACCGCACGCGGCACCGTCCTCGGCTTCCTCCTCGGCTGTCTGCCGGGCGCGGGCACGACGCTCGCCTCGTTCATGGCGTACGGGGCGGAGAAGCGGTTCTCCCGCAACCGCAAGCAGCTCGGCACGGGCGCCATCGAGGGCGTCGTCGCCCCGGACGCGGCCACGAACTCCGCCTCCAACGCCAACTTCGTGCCGACCCTCGTCCTCGGCGTCCCCGGTGGCGCGACGACGGCGGTACTGCTCGGCGCGTTCCTCGTCTACGGGATCCAGCCGGGCCCGCTGCTCTTCGAGAACCAGCCGGAGCTGGTGTGGGGCCTGCTGGTCTCCTTCTTCATCGGCAACCTTCTGCTGCTGATCCTCAACCTGCCGCTCGCGCCGGTCTTCGCCCAACTCCTGCGTGTGCGCTACGCGTTCCTGTACCCGCTGATCATCGTGACCTCGCTGATCGGCGCGTACTCGGTGAAGAACAGCATGTTCAGCATCTGGATCGTGCTGTTCTTCGGGCTCGTCGGCTACGCGATGAAGCGGCTCAACTTCCCCGTGGCGCCGCTCGTCCTTGGCCTGGTCATCGGCCCGCTGTTCGAGAAGGCGCTGGTGCAGACATCAGCACTGTCGGGCGAGAACTCCCTGCTCATCCTGCACAGCCCGGCCGCGGTGACGATCCTGGCGCTCGCCGTGGTGCTGGTGGCCGGTCCGCCGGTAACGCGCCGGCTGCGCCGCGCACGTACCGTCCCCGAGGCCGCAGAGGCCCCCGAACCCAAGACTCCGGAGAAGACCTCATGACTACGCAGACTTCTGAACTCCCGCGTGTGGCCGTAACGTTCGGCGACCCGGCCGGGATCGGGCCCGATCTGGTGGCCCGATTGCTCGACGATCCGAAGACCCGCTCAGCCGCCGACCTCGTGCTCCTCGCCGACGAGGAGGAGCTGCGCTCGGCCGGCGAGGACGCGGGCGTGGACCTGGGCTGGGCACGGGAGTTGCTGCACCCGGGGCCCGCGCCCGAGCGTCCGGGCGGCGGCTTCCAGCGCAAGGCGGCGACGGCGGAGGGCGGGCGCTGGGCGCTCGGTCGTCTGAAGACCGGGCTCGATCTGGCGCGCGCGGGTGAGGTCGGCGCGATGCTTTTCGCCCCGCTCAACAAGTCCTCGCTGCATCTGGCCGGGATGACGCAGAGCGATGAACTGCGGTGGTTCGAGGAGGAGTTGGGCGTCGACTCCTTCACCTCCGAGCTGAATGTGGTGCCCGGGCTGTGGACCGCGCGTGTCACCTCGCACGTCTCCATCGCCGAGGTCGACGCGGGGATCACGTACGAGCGGGTGACGGAGGCGGGGCGGCTCCTGGACCGGGTGCTGCGGGGCGCGGGGGTCGGGGCGCCACGTATCGGGGTGTGTGCGCTGAATCCGCACGCGGGTGAGAACGGGCGCTTCGGCCGTCATGAGCTGGACATCATCGCGCCCGCGATTCGCGACCTTCGCGAGGGTGGGCTCGACCTGAGCGGGCCGTTCCCCTCCGACACGATCTTTCTGAAGGCACGGGCCGGGGAGTTCGACGGGGTGCTGACGATGTACCACGACCAGGGGCAGATCGCGATGAAGCTGATGGGGTTCGACGGGGGTGTGACCATCGCGGGTGGGCTGCCGATTCCGATCTGTACGCCGGCGCATGGCACTGCGTTCGACCTGGTCGGACGGGGGGCGGCCAACACCGGGTCGATCCGGAACGCGTTCGAGTTGGCGGTGCGGTTGGCGCGGCGCTGATCCGTGGGTGATTGAGAGGCTCCCCGGAGGGGCTCAGATTGGTTCGGTACGCTCCGGCGGCATGTCCATGTTCGAACGTATCCCGCGCATCAGACCCAAGGCGGAGCGGCGCTACCGCACACCGCTCACCCTGCACCAGCTCTGGATGGTGTCCCTGAGCGCACCCGTACGCCCGGACAAGGACGCGTCGCGCACCACGCTCTATCCGTTCACCCGCATCGACGACGACAAGGCGCGGCGCCGGCTGGCCGGGCAGTGGGAGAGCGGCACGCGGGACGAGCTGCTGGGGTGGCTCGGCGCGCTGGCGCGGTCGGGGTTCCGGGAGCAGGCCCGCGCCCGGGTCGGCGTGGCGCCGCTGGCCTGGGACATCGCCCTGTACGCGGACATCGCGCGCTGCGGCTTCGCCGCGGGGCTGCTCTCCGAGGCGGACGCGTGGAACCTGCTCAAGAACGTGGTGCCGCAGGTGGCGGGCACGTACAACACGTGGCAGGAGTACGCCGACCACTACCTCCTCGGCCTCTCGGTCTGGCACGAAGGCGCGCAGGGGACGCCCTCCGAGTCGCTGATCGCCCCGCGGGACGTCGCCGACGCCCACATGAAGTCCCTGCTCGATCCGGCGAACCGCAAGAGCCCGTGGCACCGGGCGCCGCTGGACGTCATCCGCCGCCCCGACCGGCCCGCCGACCGAAGCCGCACGTCAGGCGCGCCCGGGCGGCCCGAGTAAGCTGGCGCACCCTCGTACAGGATCGAGCGGACGGCGCCGAACGGGCACCGTCCCACGCGAAGGGAACGCAGTGGTGGGCGTGGGTGGACGGGCCGAGAAAGCCGCCGAAGGGGCCGCGTCCGCGCAGGCGGACCTGCGGCATCTCGCGGTGGAGCTGCGCCGCCTCAACGGAGAACTCACGCGGGTGGTGCACGGCTTCGCCACCGGCCAGAGCCTGCACCCCACGGACGTGCAGGCGCTCGCCGTCGTCCTGGACTCCGCGGAACCCGTCACCCCGAGTGTGCTGCGCCGCCGCCTCGGCCTGACGTCCGGCGCGGTGAGCGCCTGCGTGGACCGGCTCGAACGCGCCGGGCATCTGCGGCGGGTGCGGGAGAGCCAGGACCGGCGGGTGGTTCATCTTCAGTACGTGCCGGGGGCGCAGGCGCGGGCGCGCAAGTACTTCGGGCCGCTCGCCGAGGCGGCCGACCGGGTGCGCGGCGACTTCAGCGCGGCGGAACTGGACGTGGTGGTGCGGTTCCTGGGCTCGCTCAACGAGGAGCTCGCCGCGGTCGAGAGCCCTCGAACCTAGGCAGCCCTCGAACCTGGGCAACCCTCGGGTCCAGATCCTTTTCGACCGTATCCCCCGCATCCACGGGCCCGACTTCGGCAGAAGGAACGGCGTATGCCACCATCCGGGTTAACTCAATCATTGAGATACTTTCCGATTGAGATTGTCCGGCCGCCTTCCTTGGGAGAACCATGCCCCGCACCCACCGACGCGCCCGCTGGCTCGTGCCGATCGTCCTGCTCTTCGGCTGGCTCGCCATCGGCGGCACGCTCGGTCCGTACGCCGGGAAACTCGGCGAGGTAGCCACCAACGACCAGGCGGCCTTCCTGCCGCGCAACGCGGAGTCCACGCGCGTGATCGACGCGCAGCGCGCCTTCAGCGAGGACGAGACGCTCCCCGCGGTGGTCGTGTGGACCGCCGACGGCGGGGGCCGGATAGCCGACGACCAACAGGCCGCCGCCACCCGCGCGTTGGCCACGCTGAAGGGCGAGCCCGGCGTCGTGGGACAGGTGTCGCCCGCCCTGCCGTCGGACGACCGCGAGGCCCTGCAAGGGGTCGTGCAGCTCCGCCCCGATCTGGGGGACCGACTCGCGCCGACGCTCGACGCGGTCGAGTCCGCGGCGTCGAAGGTGCCGGGCACGACGGTCGCCGTCGCGGGCCCCGCGGCGAGCCAGGCCGACCTGTCCGACGCCTTCGCCGGGATCGATGGGCTGCTCCTGTCGGTCGCGCTCGTGGCGGTCCTGGTGATCCTGATCCTGGTCTACCGCAGCGTTCTGCTCCCCTTCGTGATCATCATCGGGGCGGTCCTCGCCCTCGGCGCCGCCTGCGCCGTCGTCTACGCCCTGGCCGACCACGACGTCGTACGCGTCGACGGGCAGGTGCAGGGCATCCTGTCGATCCTGGTCATCGGCGCCGCGACGGACTACGCGCTGCTGCTCACCGCCCGCTACCGCGAGGAACTCGCCTCGGGCACCGACCGGTTCGCCGCGATGCGGGCCGCGCTGCGCCGCTCCTCCGGGGCGATCGTGGCCAGCGCCGCCACCGTGGCCCTCGGCCTGCTCGCCCTGCTGCTGAGCGATCTCACCAACAACCGGGCGCTCGGCCCGGTCGGCGCCATCGGCATCGGCTGCGCCGTCCTGAGCACCCTCACGTTCCTGCCGGCCGCGCTTGTCCTGCTGGGCGGCGCCGCGTACTGGCCCGCGAAGGTGCGCACCGACGACGGCTCGGGCGCGGGGCACGGTCTGTGGCGGCGCGTCGCGCGGGCGGTGGAGCGGGCGCCGCGCAAGATCTGGGCGATCGCCCTCGCCGGCCTGCTGGCGTGCGCGGCCTTCGCTCCCGCCCTCGACTCGAAGGGCGTGCCGCTCGACGAGATCTTCGTCAACGACGCACCCTCGGTCGCCGCGCAGGCCACACTGGCCGAGCACTTCCCCGGCGGCTCCGGGAACCCGGCCGTGGTGATCGCGGACGCCGGACACCGGGACGCGGTCGTCTCGCGTGCCGAGAAGGTCGACGGCGTCGCGAGCGCGGCCGTCCTCACCGAGCAGGGACGGCCGGGCGGCGGTTCCCCCCGCGTCGTGGACGGCAAGGTGCGCGTCGACGTCACACTGAAGGACCCGGCCGACAGCGACACGGCCAAGGAGACGGTCGTCGAACTCCGTACGGCGCTGCACTCCGTCGACGGCGCCGACGCCCTCGTCGGCGGCTACACCGCGCAGCAGTACGACACCCAGCACACCGCAGAACGCGACCGGACGCTGATCGTTCCCGTGGTCCTCGCCATCATCCTGGTGATCCTCATCGGGCTGCTGCGGTCCCTGGTGATGCCGTTGCTCCTGGTGGCGACGGTGGCGCTCAACTTCGTGGCGACGCTGGGCATTTCCGCGCTCGTCTTCAAGCACGTCTTCGGCTTCAGCGGCACCGACGCGTCCGTGCCGCTGTACGGGTTCGTGTTCCTGGTCGCGCTCGGCGTGGACTACAACATCTTCCTGATGTCGAGGGCCCGCGAGGAGTCCCTGGAGCACGGGGTGCGGGACGGGATCCTGCGGGCGCTCGTCGCGACGGGCGGCGTGATCACGTCGGCCGGCGTCGTGCTGGCCGCCACCTTCGCCGCACTCGGCGTGATCCCGCTCGCCTTCCTGGTGCAGATCGCGTTCATCGTGGCCTTCGGCGTCCTGCTCGACACCCTGGTCGTACGGTCGCTGCTGGTCCCCGCACTGGTCCGGGACATCGGCCCGAAGTCCTGGTGGCCCGGCCGCCTCGGCCGCACCCACGACACCGACTGAGAGCCCGGGATGCGGGAGGATCCGGCAGCGCTGCCGGATCCTCCCGCATCCTGAGCAGCCCTGGCCATAGCGCGTCGGCCGTGATCCGATGTGCCGCATGAGCAGCAGCAACACCCTCACCGTCACCACGTGGTCGCTGGAGCAGACCGCGCCCTCCGACCTGCGCCCCGCGTCCCCGCCGGAGGGCGACGACGTGCGCGTCGCCCGCGCCGAGGTCCCCTCCCCGGAGTTCAGCCGGTTCCTGTACGCGTCCGTGGGCAGCGACATCCGCTGGCTCGACCGGCTCGGCTGGACCTACGCGCAGTGGCAGGAGCAGCTGTCGCGTCCGGGTGCCGAGACATGGGTCGCGTACGAGAAGGGGACGCCCGCCGGGTACGTGGAGCTGGACGCGCAGGACGACGGCGTGGTGGAGGTCGTCTACTTCGGCCTGATCCCGGCGTTCCGCGGGCGGCGGATCGGCGGCCACCTCCTGTCGTACGCGGTCGCGCGCGCGTGGGATCTCGCCGAGCGGTGGCCCGAGCTGACGCCCACGAAGCGGGTGTGGCTGCACACCTGCAGCAAGGACGGCGAGCACGCGATGGCGAACTACGAGCGGCGCGGGTTCAAGCTGTTCCACACGGCGACCGAAGAGGAGCCGGACCTTCCGACCGCGGGGCCGTGGCCGGGGGCCTTTCCCGCCGCCTGAGCGCGTCCCGCCTGCCCGTCGAGCAAGCCCTCAGCACTGTGACCGGCGCCACTGTCGTCCACGATTCGAGACGATCCCGTCCAGATTACGGACGATGGTGGACCGGGCCCAAAGTCCCGTGACACGCTTTCGTCATGTCTACAGCTGGAACCGCCTTGGTGAGTCGACGTCACGTCGACTTCGGCCGCATGTCCAGCGCCATCTGTCCGGCGCGCTGATCTCTCCAGCACCGCCGATTCCTCGTTACACCTGATCCACTGCGCACCGCCGCGCCTCAGCGCGAAGTGTGCTGGTCAGAGCCGCCCTAAGCCTGCCTGAAGGACAATCTCCATGGCTGCCACCCCGGATACGCCTACCCCCGTCACGCCCCGCCGCAAGGTGAGCCGTCACCGTGGCGAGGGCCAGTGGGCCGTGGGTCACTTCACTCCGCTCAACGGCAACGAGCAGTTCAAGAAGGACGACGACGGTCTCAATGTACGGACACGTATTGAGACGATCTACTCCAAGCGCGGTTTCGACTCCATCGACCCCCAGGACCTGCGCGGACGCATGCGCTGGTGGGGTCTGTACACCCAGCGCAAGCCCGGCATCGACGGCGGCAAGACGGCCGTCCTTGAGCCGGAGGAGCTGGACGACGAGTACTTCATGCTGCGGGTGCGCGTGGACGGCGGCCGGCTGACCGTGCCGCAGCTGCGCGCGATCGGCGAGGTCTCCGAGCAGTACGCGCGCGGCACCGCCGACATCACCGACCGGCAGAACATCCAGCTGCACTGGATCCGTATCGAGGACGTCCCGGCGATCTGGGACAAGCTGGAGGCCGTGGGCCTGTCCACGACCGAGGCCTGCGGCGACTGCCCGCGCGTGATCATCGGCTCCCCGGTGGCCGGGATCGCCGCCGACGAGATCATCGACGGCACCCCCGCCGTGGACGAGATCCACGAGCGGTACATCGGCAACAAGGAATTCTCCAACCTGCCGCGCAAGTTCAAGACCGCGATCTCCGGCTCTCCTGTCCAGGATGTGGTCCACGAGATCAATGACGTGGCCTTCGTGGGCGTGAACCACCCCGAGCACGGGCCCGGCTTCGACCTGTGGGTCGGCGGCGGCCTGTCCACCAACCCCAAGCTCGCGCAGCGCCTCGGCGCGTGGGTGCCGCTGGACGAGGTCTCCGACGTGTGGGCCGGCGTCGTCGGCATCTTCCGTGACTACGGCTACCGCCGCCTGCGCACCCGCGCCCGCCTGAAGTTCCTGATGGCCGACTGGGGCCCGGAGAAGTTCCGCCAGGTCCTTGAGGACGAGTACCTGAAGCGGAAGCTGGTCGACGGTCCCGCGCCCGAGGAGCCCTCGCACCGGTGGCGCGACCACATCGGCGTCCACCGCCAGCAGGACGGCCGCTTCTACGTCGGGTTCGCGCCGCGCGTCGGCCGGGTGGACGGCACCACGCTCACCAAGATCGCCGAACTGGCCGGTGCGCACGGCTCGGACCGGCTGCGGACCACCGTCGAGCAGAAGATGATCATCCTCGATGTCACCGAGGACCAGATCGACTCACTCGTCGCCGGGCTCGAGGCCCTTGACTTCCAGGTCAAGCCCTCGCCGTTCCGGCGCGGCACGATGGCCTGCACCGGCATCGAGTTCTGCAAGCTCGCCATCGTCGAGACCAAGGCCCGCGGCTCGCAGCTGATCGACGAGCTGGAGAAGCGCCTCCCGGACTTCGACGAGCCGCTCACCATCAACCTCAACGGCTGCCCGAACGCCTGCGCCCGCATCCAGGTCGCGGACATCGGTCTCAAGGGCCAGCTGATGCTCAACAAGGACGGCGAGCAGGTCGAGGGCTACCAGGTGCACCTCGGCGGCGCGCTCGGCCTGGAGGCCGGGTTCGGCCGCAAGGTGCGCGGCCTGAAGGTCACATCGGCCGAACTGCCCGACTACATCGAGCGCGTGGTCAGGAACTTCGAGGCGGAGCGCGAGGACGGCGAGCGCTTCGCGACCTGGGCCGCCCGTGCGAGTGCGGAGGCCCTGTCGTGAGCGAGCGCGCGGCCCCGTTCTTCTGCCCCTACTGCGGCGACGAGGACCTTCGTCCGAGCGAAGAAGGTCACGGCGCCTGGGAATGCGCGGCCTGCAACCGAGCCTTCACGTTGAAGTTCCGCGGGCTTCTCGCCCGCGGGGTTCAGCGCAACGACGGTGGAGGGGAACAGATATGACGACGACTCAGGTCGCCTCGGATACCGAAGAGTTGAACAACGAAGACGTGAAGGCGCTCGCCGAACAGGCCGGGCGCGACCTGGAGGACGCCACCCCGCTGGAGATCCTCCAGTGGGCGGTGAAGACCTTCGGCAAGAAGTTCTGCGTGACCTCGTCCATGGAGGACGCGGTCGTCGCCCACCTCGCCTCCCGGGCGATGCCCGGCGTGGACGTCGTCTTCCTCGACACCGGCTACCACTTCGAGGAGACGATCGGCACGCGGGACGCCGTCGAGGCCGTGATGGACGTCAACGTCATCACCCTCACCCCGCGGCAGACGGTCGCCGAGCAGGACGCCGAGTTCGGCCCGAAGCTGCACGACCGCGACCCCGACCTGTGCTGCGCGATGCGCAAGGTCAAGCCCCTGGAAGAGGGACTTGCCGGGTACTCCGCGTGGGCCACGGGCCTGCGCCGCGACGAGTCCCCGACCCGCGCCAACACCCCGGTCGTCGGCTGGGACGAGAAGCGCCAGAAGGTCAAGGTCTCGCCGATCGCCCGCTGGACGCAGGACGACGTCGACACCTACGTCGCCGAGCACGGCGTGCTCACCAACCCGCTCCTGATGGACGGCTACGGCTCCGTGGGCTGCGCCCCGTGCACCCGCCGCCTCCTCGAAGGCGAGGACGCGCGCGCCGGACGGTGGGCGGGCCAGGCCAAGACCGAGTGCGGACTGCACGGCTGACCGGGCCTGAACTCATGAACGAAACACGGACTTTGGAGAACCAAGTGACCGGAGCCACCATCTGGCTCACGGGTCTGCCGTCCGCCGGCAAGACCACCATCGCGTACGAGCTGGCGAACACGCTGCGCGCCGAGGGCCGCAAGGTCGAGGTGCTGGACGGCGACGAGATCCGCGAGTACCTCTCGGCGGGCCTCGGCTTCAGCCGGGAGGACCGGCACACGAACGTCCAGCGCATCGGCTACCTCGCCGAACTCCTGGCCCGTAACGGCGTGTTGGCGCTCGTCCCGGTCATCGCGCCCTACGCGGACAGCCGCGAGGCCGTCCGCAAGCGCCACCAGACCGGCGGCACCGGGTACCTGGAGGTGCACGTGGCCACGCCCGTGGACGTGTGCTCCGTACGCGATGTGAAGGGCCTGTACGCCAAGCAGGCGGCAGGTGAGCTGTCAGGCCTTACCGGCGTCGACGACCCGTACGAGGCACCCGAATCGCCCGACCTGCGCATCGAGTCGCAGAACCAGACCGTGCAGGAGTCCGCGGCAGCGCTCCGTGCGCTGCTCACCGAGAGGGGTCTCGCCGCATGACGACCGTAGCTTCTTCCGTCTCCGAGGGCTCCGAGGAGACCGACAGCCCTTACGCGCTGAGCCACTTGGACGCCCTTGAGTCCGAGGCGGTGCACATCTTCCGCGAGGTGGCGGGCGAGTTCGAGCGGCCGGTGATTCTCTTCTCCGGCGGCAAGGACTCCATCGTCATGCTGCACCTAGCGCTGAAGGCGTTCGCCCCGGCCGCGATCCCCTTCTCGCTCCTTCACGTGGACACCGGGCACAACTTCCCCGAGGTCATCGAGTACCGCGACCGCGCCGTCGAGAAGCACGGGCTGCGGCTGCACGTCGCGTCCGTGCAGGAGTACATCGACGCCGGCAAGCTGCGCGAGCGTCCGGACGGGACCCGTAACCCGCTCCAGACGGTGCCGCTGACCGAGAAGATCCAGCAGGAGAAGTTCGACGCCGTCTTCGGCGGCGGCCGCCGCGACGAGGAGAAGGCCCGCGCCAAGGAGCGCGTGTTCTCCCTGCGCGACGAGTTCTCCCAGTGGGACCCGCGCCGCCAGCGCCCCGAGCTGTGGCAGCTCTACAACGGCCGGCACGCCCCCGGCGAGCACGTCCGCGTGTTCCCGCTGTCCAACTGGACCGAGCTGGACGTGTGGCAGTACATCGCCCGCGAGAACATCGAACTGCCGCAGATCTACTACGCGCACGAGCGCCCGGTCTTCAAGCGCAGCGGCATGTGGCTGACCGCCGGCGAGTGGGGCGGCCCGAAGGACGACGAGACGGTCGAGACGCGGCAGGTCCGCTACCGCACCGTCGGCGACATGTCCTGCACCGGCGCCGTCGACTCCGACGCCACGACCATCGACAAGGTCATCGCCGAGATCGCCGTGTCCCGGCTCACCGAGCGGGGCGCCACCCGCGCCGACGACAAGATGTCCGAGGCCGCGATGGAAGACCGCAAGCGCGAAGGGTACTTCTAGACATGAGCACCACCACCTCCGCCGCCGAAGAGCTGGCCGGGCTTTCGGCGACGACCCTGCTGCGGTTCGCCACGGCCGGCTCGGTCGACGACGGCAAGTCCACGCTCGTCGGCCGCCTGCTGCACGACTCCAAGTCGGTCCTGACCGACCAGCTGGAGGCCGTCGAGCTCGCGTCGCGTTCGCGCGGCGCCGCCGAGCCCGACCTGGCCCTCCTCACGGACGGCCTGCGCGCCGAGCGCGAGCAGGGCATCACGATCGATGTCGCGTACCGCTACTTCGCGACCCCGCGCCGCCGCTTCATCCTCGCGGACACGCCGGGCCACGTGCAGTACACGCGGAACATGGTGACCGGCGCCTCCACCGCCGACCTCGCCGTGGTTCTCGTCGACGCCCGCAACGGCGTCATCGAGCAGACCCGCCGGCACGCCGCCGTCGCCGCGCTGCTCCGTGTCCCGCACGTCGTCCTCGCCGTGAACAAGATGGACCTCGTCGACTACCAGGAGCAGGTCTTCGCGAAGATCGCCGAGGAATTCACCGCGTACGCCGGGCAGTTGGGCGTCCCGGAGATCACCGCCATCCCGATCTCGGCGCTCGCGGGCGACAACGTGGTGGAGCCGTCCGCCAACATGGACTGGTACGGCGGCCCGACGGTCCTGGAGCACCTGGAGACGGTGCCGGTCAGCCACGACCTCACCAGCTGCCACGCGCGCCTGCCCGTCCAGTACGTGATCCGCCCGCAGACCGCCGAGCACCCGGACTACCGGGGCTACGCGGGGCAGATCGCGGCCGGCACCTTCCGCGTCGGCGAGTCCGTCACCGTGCTGCCCTCGGGCCGCACGTCGAAGGTCACCGGAATCGACCTGCTGGGAACGGCGGTTGACGTCGCATGGACGCCGCAGTCGATCACCCTCCTCCTGGAGGACGACATCGACATCTCGCGCGGCGACCTGATCGTGCCGAGCCACGACGCGCCCGCCACCTCGCAGGACATCGAGGCGACGGTGTGCCACGTGGCCGACACCCCGCTCGTCGTCGGCCAGCGGGTACTGCTCAAGCACACCACCCGTACGGTCAAGGCGATCGTCAAGGAGATCCCGTCGCGGCTCACGCTCGACGACCTCTCCCAGCACCCCGAGCCGGGCCAACTCGTCGCCAACGACATCGGCCGGGTCAAGGTGCGGATCGCCGAGGCGCTCGCCATCGACTCGTACGCGGACTCGCGCCGGACGGGCTCGTTCCTGCTGGTCGATCCGTCGGACGGCACGACGCTCGCGGCGGGCATGGCCGGCGAGTCCTTCGCCTCGGCCGAGGACCCCAAGGCACTGGTGGACGAGGAGGGTTGGGACTTCTGAGTCCCGAGTCGGCATGAATCCGAGCGCCTGGCTGCCGAGCACGCTCCCCGGCTTCGTCTGGACGAGCGTCTCGCGCGGGCTGCTCGGTTTCCTGCTCGCCCTGGTGATCGGCACGCTGCTCGGGCTCGCCGTCTCCCGCATGCGGTTCGTGCGGGCGACGGTCGGCCCGGTCCTTTCGGGCCTGCGGTCGCTGCCGTCGGTGCTGTGGGTGCCGGCCGTGGTGCTGTGGCTCGGCCTGAGCGACCCGGTGATGTACGGGGTGATCCTGCTGGGCGCGGCCCCCGCGATCGCGGCCGGTGTCGGGTCGTCGCCGCCCGCCTACCCGGCGGGGCTCAAGCAGGGCTGGGCGTTCACGTGGCGCGCGCTGCTGGCGGCCGAACTCATCGCCTGGGCGTCGGGGACGGGCCTCGACCGGTTCCAGGGGAGCGAGCACGCCGTCTCGTCCACGTCGATGGTCCTCCTCGCCGTCCTCCTCATTCCGACCGTCGGCATCGCCGTCGACCTGTTGATCTTCAGCCCGTTGGAGCGGCGCGCACTGCGCGGCCGCGGACTCCTCGTCAAGAACTGAGCGAACGATGAGCCACTCCCCCGCCCTTCTCGTCATAGCCCACGGCAGCCGCGACCCGCGCCATGCCGCGACCGTGCACGCCCTCGTGGGCGAGGTCCGGGCGCAGAATCCCGGCGTGCGGGTGGAGACGGCGTTCCTGGAGTTCAACGTCCCTTCCGTGCATGGGGTGTTGGAGTCGCTCGCGGCGGACGGCGTACGCGATGTGGTCGCGCTGCCCCTCCTGCTGACCCGCGCCTTCCACGCGAAGACGGACATCCCCGCGGTGCTGCGCGAGGCGCCCCGCGGGATGCGCATCCACCAGGCGGAGGTCCTGGGCCCCGACCCGCTCCTGGTGTCGGCCCTCGAACGACGCCTGTACGAGGCGGGGTTGACCCCCGCCGACAAGCCCACGACCGGGGTCGTCCTGGCCTCGGCGGGCTCCTCCGACCCGGAGGCGATCGCAGTGATCGCTGAAATCGCGCGGGAGTGGCGGCACACCGGTTGGTGCGCCGTGCGGCCTGCGTTCGCCTCCGCATCTCTGCCGCGCACTGAGGACGCCGTGCGCGAACTTCGGGCCCTGGGCTGCGAGCGGGTGGCCGTCGCCCCCTACGTCCTCGCGCCGGGCCGCCTCCCGGACCGGATCGCGGCGGGCGCCGCGGACGCCGATGTCCTGGCCGATGTGCTGGGGCCCGCGCCGGAGGTGGCACGGGTGCTGATGGACCGTTACGAGGCGTCTCTCGTACGGGAATTGGTGGCAGTGAGCGCCTGAGCCGGGCTCACCCGCACAACTGCTCCCCCAACTCGCTGCGCGCATACCGCACGCTCCGCCCGCTGCGCGTACGCAGCAGAAGCCCCGCGTCGTACAGGATCGACAGGTGCTGGCTGACCGCGCCCGGAGTGACGTCGAGGCGATGGGCGAGTTCCGTGGTCGACGCGGGTTCCGCGAGCAGCCGCAGGATGCGGGCGCGGGCCGCGCCGAGCAGGCGGGTCAGGGCCTCGCTGGTCGCAGGGGGCGGGGCCTCGGAGATGGTGGCGCGGCCGCGGGCCGGGTAGCTGAGCAGCGGCGGAAGACCGGGGTCGATCATGGTGTGGGCGCCGTGGCAGAAGAGCGTGGGGACGAGGACGAGCCCGCGGCCCTCGATGGGAATGTCGGCCCCGGGCCAGGTGTGCAGGCTGTCGGTCTGTACGAGGGTGAGCACGTCGCCGTCCCAGGAAAGGCGCCGGTCGAGACTGGTGAACAGGCCGCCCACGCCCGCGTCCGCGAGCACCTTGCCGCGGTAGGTGAGGTCGGCCTCCAGGACGGACTGCACGCGGGGCCACCAGTCCGGGGCGAGGCACTCGTGCCAGTAGGCCTCCAGCGCGTCGGCGATGCGGTGGCGGAACGCGGCCGGGTCGGCGAGCCCCTCGCGCAGTACCTGCGGCAGACGGCCCGTCACCGTGTCGTAGGCGGCGGTGAATTCGGACTCCAGGGACTCGGGCGGCACGCCACGGATCCGGGCGAGCTGCCCGTCGAACGCGGGGCGCGGGCGCTCCGGGCGCGGGGTGAGGTAGTCCGGTAGCCACAGGTGCGGTGCGACGAGGGCGCCGAGCAGCTCGGTGTCGAGGCGCCGGAAGGCCGGGGCCAGGCGGCGCAGCCAGGGCCGCTGGTGCGGATAGCGGGCGGGGTCGCGCCAGCAGCGCAGCGAGTACACGGCCTCTTGGAGGGGCGAGTACGCGAAGGACGTACGGGCGAGATCGCCGACGACGAACCGGAACTCGATCACGACGCGCCCCCTCCCACCTTGACGACGAGCCGGAACTCGATCACGGCGTCGCCCTCCCACCATCCTTTAGCGCCACGCTAAAGAAATGTCGCGGCGCCCGGAACCCCGCTTCCCTGTGGGCATGACCACTTCACCACCCCGCCCCACCGGTCCCACCACGCGTTTCGCCGGAATGCTGCCGACCGTGCCGGTGCTGCGCAGGCTGTCCCTGCTCACGCTCCTCAACGCGTTCGGGCGCGGGCTCTTCTTCCCGGTCAGCGTCCTGTACTTCACGCGGTTCGTGGGCCTGAGCGCGACCTCGGTGGGCGTGGGGCTCTCGGTGGCCGGGGTGTTCGGGCTCGCGGCGGGGGTGCCGGCCGGGCGGGCGTCGGACCGGTGGGGGCGGCGGCCGGTGCTGACCGGGCTGTGGGTCGGGTGCGGCGTGGGCCTCGTGGCGTACACGCTGATCGACTCGTACGCCTCGTTCCTGGTGACGGCGATCTGTTACGCCACGCTGAGCCAGGGCAGCATGGGCGTGCGCAACGCGCTGTACGCGGATGTGCTGCCCGCCGGGGAGCGTGTCGAGGGCCGGGCGCATCTGCGGATGGTCACCAATGCGGGCATGGGCGTGGGCGGCGCGTTCGGCGCGCTCGCGTTGCAGCTCGACAGCCGATCCGGCTACACGGCGCTGATCATCGTCGACGCGGCGGCCTTCGTCGGGTCGGCGCTGATGGTGCACCGGCTGCCGGGCGGTGCGGGGCGTCGGCCGCTGACCGACACCCCGGCGGAGAGCCGGTGGCGGGCGGTGCGCGATCTGCCGTTCCTGGCGGTGACCTTCCTCAATGCCGTACTGGCCCTGCAGTACACCCTGTTGGAGGTGGGTCTCCCGCTGTGGATCGCGCAGCACACCGAGGCGCCGACGTGGACGGCGGCGCTCGTCATGGTCCTCAACTGTGTGCTGGTGGCCCTGCTTCAGGTGCGGGCGACGCGCGGCGTGGAGGACCTGCCCGGTGCGGTGAAGGCGATGCGGCGCTCGGGGCTGCTGCTCGCGCTGTCCTGCGCGTTCTTCGCGTTCTCGGCGGGGGCCTCGCCGCTGTGGGCGCTGGGGATTCTGGTGGTCGGTGCGGTGGTGCAGGTGCTCGCCGAGGTGTTGCAGGCGGCGGGCGGCTGGACCGTCGGCTACGGCCTGGCGGACGCCCGGGCGCAGGGCGTCTACCAGGGCGTGTTCAACTCCGGGCAGGCCGCGGCGACGATGGCCGCGCCCGCCCTCGTGACGGTCACCGCGATCCGGCACGGGACGGCGGGCTGGGCCGTGCTCGGGGTGCTGTTCGTGGTGGCGGGGCTCGGGGTGGGGCCCGCCGTGCGGTGGGCACGGCGGGACTCCCAGTGGCGCGGCGAGTGAGCCCGGCCCCCGTCAGCGCGGGTCGCGGCCGCTGAGGGCGAGGGCCTTCGCGTACACCGATGCGTCGTCCGCCACGTCGACGGGCGCGGCGAAGCCCTCGTACTGGCGGTACAGCTCGGCGTTCGCCTCCACGACCTGGAGGAGCAGGGCCGCCGCGCCGTCCGAGACGCGGAACTCCTGCCCGGTGGCGGTGGCCACGTCCCAGCCGTGCAGGACGAGTTCGGCCCACAGCAGGGCGGCGACCTCGGGTGCGGGCTGCTTGGCAAAGCCGAGATCGACCTCGCCCTCCCAGACGGCCGGTTCGGCCCAGGCGGCGACCGCCCGGTCGAGGTCGGCGGCGTAGGTCGCCGCCCAGCCCTCGTCGGCCGTGAGGTCGCGCGAGGTCAGCTCCTCGGGCAACTGGGTGCGCAGCGCCCGGTGTTCCATGCCGTGCGAGGTGTACACGGTCCAGTGGTTCACGAGCGTCCGCACGTCCCAGTCGCCGCAGCCCGAGGCCGCGTCGAGCCGGTCGGGCTTGACGCCGGCCGCGACGCGCACGGCTTCGGCGGCGCTCTCGGTGAGGTACGGGTACACGGTGTCCATGCGGAGTTCGTTCATGCCGCTGACGCTACGGCGACCGGTACCCGCTCCTCTTGAACAAACGCGACAGACGCTAGGACTCGCGGTGCGCGTCCACCGCCGCGACGAGGTCCGCCACGCTCGTCTCCCCGGCCGAACGCCCTTCCCGCGCCGCCTCGTTGGCGAGTTCCTGGAGGACGTCGTTGACCGGTGTCGGTACGCCGTGCAGGCGGCCGAGCAGGGCGATCTCGCCGTTGAGGTAGTCGGCCTCGATGCTGCCCGCGCCGCGCTGGAGGGACTGCCAGGAGGAGCCGCCGCCGCGCGGGGCGCCGTCGAAGGGCTCGAAGCGGATCTTGTCGGCGCGGGCGGCCTTCTCCTCGTCCTGGCTCGCGTACGCGACACCGGCGGCGTCGAGCACCGCCTCTCCCTCGGCGCGGGCCCGGCGGAACAGGGCGAGGGCCTCGTCGCTGGTGAGCACGCCGGACACCGCCTCGATCGCATTGGCGAGGTTGGCGAGGAGCTTGGCGTACTTCCAGCGCATGACGTCGTCGACGACGGGCGCTTCGAGGAGCCCCTTCTCCAGGTCGGCGGAGATCGCCCGCACTGTCCCGTCGCTTCCCGACGGGTAGCGGCCGAGGTGCAGCATGCCGGAGATCGGGGCGCCCGGGGCGCGGACGACGCCCGGCTCGACGAACGTGGCGGGCAGCCACACGCACATCCCGTACACGCGCTGGAAGGTGCGCAGGGCGAGCCGCTCGCTCTCCACCCCGTTCTGCGCGCAGACGAGGGGCAGCCGCCCGGCCGCCGTACCGCCGCCCTCGACGGGGCGCGGTCCCCACGCGGCGAGCGCCGCCGCGCTGTCCTGCGTCTTCACGGCGAGGATCAGCACGTCGTCGGCGCGCAGCGCCCCGAGCGCCTCCGGGCCGTCCACGACCGGGAGTTGATGGGTGTGCGGCCCGTCGGGCGTCTCGACGCGCAGGCCCTTGTCGCGCAGCGCCTCGTACTGCCTGCCGCGTGCGACGAGCACGACGTCACCGTGCCCCGCCTGCGCGAGCCGCCCACCGATGACGCCGCCGACCGCTCCTGCTCCGATGATTATGTAGCGCATACACCGACCTTTTCACGGACGCGCTCACCGTGGGGCCGTGAGCTCCACGAGCTTCGTCACCGTGTTCCAGTTGCGGCTGGTCGCGATCAGACCCTTGTTGAGCGCAGGTCGGGACAGCTGGGCCCCCAGCTTCGAGACGCCGAGGCCCTGGGGCGCGTAGAGGTAGAGGGCGCGGTCGCCGATGCGGAAGTCCTCGGGGGCGTACGCGGCCGGGTCCACGGCGGCGAACCGCTCGGCGGTCACGGCCTGCGAGAAGTACGTGACGTGCAGCTGCTTGGCCTCCAGTTCGGCGGCCGGGAACGGGCAGTCCGCCATGACCGCCTTCAGATAGGTGTGGCGGCGCACGAGGACGTCGACGGTGAAGCCGAACTCGCCCTCGATCGCCGTGCCGATCGCGGCCGCGAGCGCCTCCTCGTCACCGCCGTCGGGCGCGGTGAAGGCGACGTTGCCGCTCTGGAGGTAGGTGCGTACGTCGGTGAGGCCGAGGCCCTCGATCAGCGGCCGCAGCCCGGCCATCGGCACCTTCTTGTTGCCGCCCACATTGATGCCGCGCAGCAGCGCGGCGCAGCCCTCGGCCTTCGTCGTCCCCTGAGTCATGCGCACACGATAAGCGCACACGATAAGCGCACACGGCAAGGCGGCCGCCGTTCCCCGTGGGGGTGGGCACGGCGGCCGCCGGTCATCGAGCTGAAACGTTTACTCGACGACCTTCAGGAGCTTGTTCGCGGTGCCGTCGGACGCGTTCTTGATGGCGTCCGGGGTGGCCCCGTCGGTGAGCGCCTTGGCGACGTCGGCCGGGGCCGCGTCCTTGTGTCCGGCCAGGTAGACGGCTGCCGCGCCGACGACGTGCGGGGTCGCCATCGACGTACCGGAGATGGTGTTGGTGGCGTCGTCACCCGTGTTCCAGTCGGACGTGATGTCCGATCCAGGCGCGTAGATGTCGACGACGGAGCCGTAGTTGGAGAAGTCCGACTGCTCGTCGTCCTTCGTGGAGGAGGCGACCGTGATGGCCTCCGGGACCCGGGCGGGGCTGGACTGCGCGGCGTCCGCCGACTCGTTGCCCGCCGCCACCGCGTAGGTGACACCGGAGTCGATGGACTTCTTGACCGCCGCGTCGAGCGCCTCGTCCACGCCGCCGCCGAGCGACATGTTGGCGACGGAGGGGCCCTGGTGGTTCTCGGTCACCCAGTCGATGCCCGCCACGACCTGCTCGGTGGTGCCGGAGCCCTGGTCGTCGAGGACGCGGACGGCGACGATCTTCGCCTTCTTGGCGACGCCGTGCGCCTCACCGGCGATGGTGCCGGCGACGTGCGTGCCGTGCCCGTTGCCGTCGTCGGCGTTGTCGTCGTTGTCGATCGCGTCGAAGCCGGAGGAGGCGCGGCCACCGAAGTCCTTGTGGCTGACCCGGACCCCGGTGTCGATGACGTACGCGGTCGCGCCCTCGCCTGCGCTGTCCGGGTACGTGTACTTGCTGTCGCCCGCGGTCTCGGCCTGGTCGATGCGGTCCAGGCCCCACGACGGCGGGCTGTCCTGGGTGGCGTCGATGTGGAACTTCTTGTTCTGGACGACCTTCGACACGGAGCCGTCGGCCGCGAGGCGCTTGGCCTCGGTGTCCGAGAGGCCGCTCGCCGAGAAGCCGTTGACGGAGGAGCTGTAGTTGCGCTTCAGCGTGCCTCCGTACTCCTTGGCCAGGTCCTTCTTGGCGGAGGCGCCCGCCTTCTGGTCGAGCAGCACGATGTAGCTGCCGGACACGGCGCCCTTGGCGTCCTGCCCGTAGACCTTGCCCTCGACGGGGGCCGCGGTGGCGGAGAAGCCGCCGAACATGGTGACGCCCACTGCTGTCGCCGCCGTGGCTATGGCCGCGGTGAGCTTCATCGTGCGCGCATGCTGGTTTGTTGCCATGAAGAGGGATCTCCTCAGTGGTGTGTGGGGGGAATGCCAGCGCCCCAGGACGAACCATCGCGAAGGTTGTCAAACTCCGGAAGATGTCCGGGGGTTGAGACGAAACCCTGGCCGATTGACGCGATCAGATCAAGACCTACATGAACCTGTGACGTGCTCAACAAGGTTTCGTAATAACAAATCGGACGGTTGCGGAGATTCGGATCAAGGTCGGACCAAGACCGGTCCAGGGTGCGCCGGTTCATCCCCCGACGGCTCAACCCCCAATAGATGTAGGGGACTCGGGTCATCCTCCGCGTGGACCCCCACCTCCCGGACCTCACCGAACAGCACGACGAACGGGGCTTATCCCGCCCATACCTTCGAATTCGGAGGTGACCTGATGGCCAGGAACGGGGAACAGCGGGACCGCCGGGTGCGCGGGGTCGCGGCGCGGGCCGGCGGCTGGAGCGCCCGGCACCGGTGGGCGGCGGTGGGGATCTGGGTGCTGTTCGTCGTGGTGGCGATGGGCCTGGGGTCCGTCGCGGGACGCGTGGACGTCTCGGAGGACGACCAGCTCAAGGGGGAGACCAGCCAGGCCGCGCGCATCATCGACGACGCGGGCGTCGACGAACCGGCGGGCGAGACCGTGCTCGTGCAGAGCAAGTACGGTCAACTGCGGGCGACCGCACCCGAGTTCAAGGCGGCGGTCGCCGACGTGGTGCGGGCCGTCGAGGGCACGGGCAAGGTGACCGCCGTGCGTTCGCCGTACGCCGCCGACGCCCGGACGATCTCCAAGGACGGCCGCACCGCGCTCGTCCAGTTCGACATGCGGGGCGATCCCGACACCGCGGCCGACCGGGTCGAGCCGGTCCAGAAGGCCGTCGCGGGCGTCGCCGGCGACCATGGCGCGCTGCGGATCGAGGAGATCGGCGCCGCGAGCATGAACAAGACCTTCGACGACGCGTTCGGCGAGGACTTCCAGCGCGCCGAGTACTCGGCCGTGCCGGTCGCGCTCGGCATCCTGCTGATCGCGTTCGGCGCGCTCGTCGCGGCGCTGCTCCCGGTGGCGCTCGCCGTCACGGCGATCATGGCGACGATGGGCCTGATGGGCATCGTCAGCCATCTGCAGCCGATGAGCGAGACCGCCAACTCGGTGATGCTGCTCGTCGGCCTGGCGGTCGGCGTCGACTACTGCCTGTTCTATGTGCGGCGCGAGCGCGAGGAACGGATGAAGGGGCACGACCCGCAGACGGCACTGCGCGTCGCGGCGGCCACCAGCGGCCGGGCGATCATCGTCTCCGGGGTCACGGTGTGCGTGGCGATGGCGGGCATGCTGTTCACCGGGCTCGCCGAGTTCCAGGCGATGGGCCTCGCCTCGCTGATGGTGGTGGCGGTCGCGATGGTGGGATCCGTGACCGTGCTTCCGGCGCTGCTCTCGCTGCTCGGGGAGCGGGTGGAGAAGGGGCGGATCCCGTTCCTGCACCCGACGAAGCGACGCAACGGGAGCAAGGGGGCCGATGGAGCCAACGGGGAGGGTGGCAGCCGCTTCTGGAGCCGGGTGCTGACCGTCGTACTGGCGCGGCCCGCCGTCTCCGTCGCCGTCGCGGTCGTCGCGCTGCTCGCGATCGCCGCGCCCGCGCTCGGCATGAAGACCCAGAACCTCACCGTGGACCAGGAGTTCGGCGACTCGCTGCCGATCGTGGCGACGTACGACCGGGTCAACGCGGCGTTCCCCGGCGGCTCGGATCCGGCCGAGGTGGTCGTGAAGGCCGACGACATCAACTCCGCCGATGCGCGCGCCGCACTCGCCGACTTCCGCGCGCAGGCCGTGAGCTCGGGCGCCTCGCGCGGCCCTGTCGAGGTCACCGTGCACCGGGACCAGAACGTGGCGATCATCGACGTACCGCTCGTGGGCGGGTCCGATCAGGACAAGGCAGAGAAGAGCCTGGCGTTGCTGCGCGACGAGGTGCGGCCCGCCACGTTCGGCGAGGTCGACGGCGCAGAGGCGCCGATCACCGGACAGGTCGCGGGGTCGAAGGACTTCAACGACCAGATCGTCGGTTCCGTCGTCCCGGTCTTCGCGTTCGTCGTCACGTTCGCGTTCCTGCTGATGCTGCTCTCGTTCCGCTCACTGACGGTCGCGATCACATCGATCGTGCTCAACCTGCTGTCGGTGGGCGCCGCTTACGGGGTCCTCGTCGCCATCTTCCAGCACGGCTGGGGCGCCTCACTGGTCGGCGCGGAGGGAGTGGGCGCCATCATCGCGTGGCTGCCGCTGTTCCTGTTCGTGATCCTGTTCGGCCTGTCGATGGACTACCACGTGTTCGTGGTGTCCCGGATCAAGGAGGCGCGCCTTCAGGGGCGTACGAACCTCGACGCGATCCGGCACGGCGTCGTCACCACCGCGGGCGTGGTCACCAGCGCGGCCGTCATCATGGTCGCCGTGTTCAGCATCTTCGGGACGCTGTCCATGCAGTCGATGAAGCAGATGGGCGTGGGCCTCGCGGCCGCGATCCTGATCGACGCGACCGTCATCCGCGGTGTGCTGCTCCCGGCCGTGATGGCGCTGCTCGGGGAACGCAACTGGTATCTGCCGAAGTGGCTGCACCGGATGCCGGACCTGACGCACGACGAGGCGGGCATGGAGCCCGCCCCGGTCCCGCACGAGGGCGGCGAGGAGGTGCGCGTCTGACGGCGCGCACCGGCTCCTCGAACCCACGGCCTGTTCACCGCTCGCGTCACGCGACGGTGGACAGGCCCTTTTCGTGCTCTTCGTCGAAGGCGTCCTTTTCGGCGACGTTCTTTTCCTCGGCGTCGATCTGCGCGGCGTCCTTCTCGGCGGCATCCTGCTCGAAGGCCGCCAGCGTGCGGCCGAAGTCGCGCGTGGACAGCAACAGCTTGTAGACGATGGCGAGTTCGAAGACGAGCAGCAGCGCGCCGGCCACGACGGTCGCGCCGATCACCTGGTCGAGCAGCGGGCCGACGATGAAGACGGCCATCTGGAACTCGATGCCGCTGATCAGGTGCGTACGGATGCGGTGGCGCAGCATGAAGGACCGGAAACGCAGATAGCCCGGGAAACGGCTGCGGAACTCCTGGTGCAGGTCGACGACCTTGGGGCGCGGCGCCGGCTCCACGGCCTCCGCCTGCGCATCGCCCTCGACGTGCTCGTCGTGCTCCACGTTCTCGGCGTGCTCGGCGTTGGCCGCGCCGTGCAGGTCCTGCTCGATGTCCGCGGACGGGTTGGCCCGCAGCAGGTCCTCCATGAAGGCGACGTCGTCCGCGTTCTGCGCGCGACGGGCCGCACGCATGCGGGACTTGATCTGCTTGCGCATCGTGTGCCGGGTCTTGAAGATCTCCAGCGAGTTGATGTAGCGCAGCCCGTCGAGGAAGACGACGACCACGGCGAGCCATACGTAGATCAGGTCGCCGGTGCGCTGGAACTGGCCGCCCATCAGCGCCACGGCACAGGCCATCACGCGGACGCGGTCGAAGATGTAGTCGAGCCAGGCGCCGAACACGGAGCCCTGCCCGGTCAGCCGGGCGACCTTGCCGTCCATGCAGTCGAGCACGAAGCTCAGGTGGTAGATCAGCGCTCCGGCGATCAGCCAGCGCCAGTCCCCCATCGCGAAACAGCCGGCCGCGCCGAGCCCCAGGATCAGAGCGCCCCAAGTGATCTGGTTCGGGGTGATGCGCGTCCAGCGCGCCGTGACCCGTACGAGAGGTGTGGCGATCGGGTCGACGAGCAGCACGGTCCACCACGCGTCGCGCTTTTTCTGGGTGATGCGCCGCACTTCGGGCAACGACGGTATGTCTCGGGGCATGAGGCGCGCCAGCTTCCTTTGTTCAAAAGTAGGTTCACCTCACGGTAAGAATCCGTTCTCGACAAGTTCAAGAACGTAAGTACGCAACCTTTTCTTGAGGTTATTGGTCGTACGTCACAGCGAGTCAATTTCGTTATCCGTTTGGCACACGCTTCGCACGGAACAGTGGAACCGTTCCGTGCGAAATCGCGTCTACCCCACCCCGATGCCAAGGGCTGCCATCAGGGACTGATATCAGGAGCTGACATCAGGGGCGCAGTTCGGCCTCGATGAGGTCGGCCGCCTGCCGCGTTCCGCCCTCGCCCGCCATGTCCTGCTGAATGACGGCAAGACGGCGCGCCACTTCCGGGTCGTCGACCAGCGCGAGGACTGCCTCGCGGAGCGTCTCCGCGTTCGCCTCCTCCATGGGTACGTGGCGGGCGACGCCCAGGCCCTGAAGGATGTCGGCGTTGCCGAACTGGTCGACGGCCTGCGGCACGGCGACCATCGGCGTCGCCGTGGCCAGGCCTTCCTGGCTGCCACCCGCGCCGGCGTGCGTGATGAAGGCGTCGGCCTTCTTGAGGATCGCCAGCTGCGGCACCCACTGGCGCACCTCTACGTTGCCGGGGACCGCCCCGAGGTCCTCGGCGGTGACGTGCTTGCCGACCTGGAGCACGACATGCCAGCCCAGCAGATCGCCGAACGCCTTCACGCACTCCCGGTAGAACTCGGGCTGCTTGGTGAACGACGAGCCGAGCGACACGAGCAGTACGCGCTCGGCGTCGGCGGGGCGTTCCCACTCGCCCTGCGCGGACCGGTCGCCCTGACAGGCGCCGACGAAGGTGTTCTTCTTCTCGTCGACCCGGTCGGCATTCGGCTGGAGCGCCTTCGGAATGAGGACGAGGGTGCGGTCGTAGCGGCCCCAGAATTCGTCGGCGGTCTTCGGTACGCCGGACTCCTTGAGCCACGCGTCGAACTTCTCGTAGTAGGCCTTGCCGCGCGGAGTCTTGCGGGGCTCCTCCCACATCGGCTTCGCGACCTCGTCCTCGTATCCCTCCCAGGCGACGAGGTTCGGCGAGAGCGTCACGGCGGGCACGCCCCAGCGGTGGGCGAGGACGCCTGCCGGGTAGGAGGTGATGTCGTGGATGACGAGGTCGGGGACGCCTACGCCCTCGACCTCACCGTTCCCTTCATAGGCCTCGATGAGCTGGGGCAGCGTCTGGATCGCGTCGTTCAGGAACGGCTCCACGTTGTCGAGCAGCGTGGTCCCCCACGCCGCCGGGTCGTCGTCGGGGCCGGGGAGCGTGGTGCGGTAGAGGACCGGCTCGGCGCCGGTCTCGGCGATCTTCTCCTCGAACAGGTGCGGGATCGCGTACGTGACGCGGTGCCCACGGGCGACGAGCTCCCGGATCACTTCGAGACTCGGGTTCACGTGCCCGTGGGCGGCGATGGAGAACATGGCGATGTGGGCACGTTTGCCGTGGCTCGGGTTCGTCATGATCCGACTGTAAGCGAGACGAGACGTCTCGTACAACTGGTTTGCGGGTGTTTCCTGTCGGCCGGCAATCGTCCGGGGTCAGCATCGGCGTCGCCCTGCGCTCGATACGGAGCACGCCCGCGTCGACCCGTGGGGCCGGGCGGAACGCGATGCGCGGCACCGGCCGAACAGCCGCCACTCGAAGTGCGGCCAGGTGAGGACGGTGCGGCGGGTCCAACTCCCGTAGTCACCCGTGCGTTTGCGGGCGCTTGCGTGCGTTTGCGTGCGTACTCGGGCTGGGTGAGCAGCACGGCGCGGGTCAGCGCGTCGGCGCGCAGCCCTGAATCTGGCGGGTCGCCGAAACGGCCATCATGGCTGCGCTGCACATGCCCCACATGCAGGTGGAGCGCCCCCGGCCCGTCCACCGAATTTCCGGTGCGAGACTGGCCTCGTACCAGGTGAGATGCGGGGACGCAGGAGGCAGGGCATGGACGAGGCACGGGCACGGGAAGTGCTGGCGCAGGCGGATGTCGTGGACGGCACCGCCGCCACCGCGGAGCTGATCGCGCTCGGCGAGAACGCGGTGTTCGGCGTCGGCGACCTCGTCGTCAAGGTCGGGCGCAGCATCGAGCACGGCGGCACCGAACTCCTCGACCGCGCCCGCCGCGAACTGGCCATCGCCTCCTATCTCGCCGGGCACGACGTCCCCGCGGTGCGCGCCGCGAAGGACGAGGCGCTCGTCGCGGACGGGCACCCGGTGACCGTGTGGCACCGGATCCCGGCGGCCGTCCGCCCGGCCGAGCCGCGTGATCTGGCGGAGCTGCTCAAGCTGGTGCACGCGTTGCCGACGCCGACCGGTTTCGAGCTGCCGCGGCGGGAGCTGCTCGGCGGGGTCGAGCGCTGGCTGCGGCTCGCGGGCGACGCGATCGACCCGGCCGACGCGGACTATCTGCGCGAGCGTCGGGACGGGTTCGCGGCGGCCGCCGCGGCGCTGACCCCGCAGCTGCCGCCCGGGCCGATCCACGGTGACGCCCTGCCGCGCAATGTGCACATCGGGCCCGAGGGACCCGTCCTCGTCGATCTCGAGACGTTCTCCTCCGATCTGCGGGAGCACGATCTCGTCGTCATGGCCCTGTCGCGCGACCGGTACGGGCTGCCGGCCGACGCGTACGACGGGTTCGTGTCCGCGTATGGGTGGGATGTGCGGGAGTGGGAGGGATGCGCGGTGCTGCGCGGGGCGCGGGAGACGGCGTCCTGTGCGTGGGTTTCGCAGCATGCGCCGTCCAACCCGAAGGCGTTGGCGGAGTTTCGGCGGCGGGTCGCTTCGCTGCGGGACGGGGACCCTGCGGTGCGGTGGTATCCGTTCTGAGGCGGATGTTCCTCTAAAGATTCGGGGGCTTCGCCCCCGGGCCCCCACTCCTCAATCGCCGGAGGGGCTTGATAGGCCGGTCCGGCTCGATGCGCCAGTCCCGTTGGATATCTGACGCATCGGCCACACCGTGTCGATCACCGCGTCCGGATTGCCCTTCCTGCGAAGGAAGTTCTGGAAGTCGGCCGCCGACTCCGCGAACCACTCCACCTGTCTGCGATGCAGCTCGGCCACCCCGAGCTGCGCGACCTTCGCGTGCCGCTCGCCTATCGCGCGGGCGAGCAGCGCCGCGGCCAGGGCGTCCGCCGAGGCGTCGTGTGCGGCATCGAGCGGGACCCCGTACTCGGTGCAGACCGCTTCGAGGTTGCGCTTGCCCCGCCGGTAGCGGTCGACGGTCCGGTCGATCGTGTACGGATCCACGACCGGCCCCGGCTCCACCCCCGCGAGGCGCTCGCGCAGGGACGGCAGCCCGTGCCTGGCGAGCTCGGCGGAGAGCAGGGTGAGGTCGAACGTCGCGTTGTACGCGACCACGGGGACGCCCGTGCGCCAGTAGCCCACCAGGATCTCGGCGAGGGCGTCGGCGACCCGGTCGGCCGGCTCGCCCTCGGCTGCCGCCCGCTCGTTGGTGACACCGTGTACCGCGATCGCCTCGTCCGGGATCCGCACTCCGGGGTCGGCCAGCCATTGCCGGTGCCCGAGGACCGCGCCGTCCTTCACCTCTATGACGGCGGCGGTGACGATGCGCGCCTCGCGCGGATCGGTCCCGGTCGTCTCCAGGTCGAAGCCGATCATCAGCTCGCGGTGCCAGCCCATGGCAGCCCCCTTCTTCGTGGTGCGTTCCCCCGATGACCAACACCATCGCACGCCCCACTGACAATCAGGCCGGGCACCCGTCGGAGCCCGGCCTGATCCGAACGACAGGCCCTACGACACCGGCCGCGCGTCCGCCCAGGCCTGCTCGAATTCGTCGCGGTACGTCACGAAAAGGCCGTTCTCCCCGGTGTCCGACGACGCGCTCGCCTTGACGATGCGTCCCCCGCCGCGCAGCACGAGGACGGGCGCCTCCATCCCCCGCGTCCTGCGCAGATAGGACTGGACGACGGCGATGCCGTCCGATCCGTCGCCGTCGACGAGGTAGGCGTTGAAGCGCGGTGTCTCGTCGAAGACGCGGATCTCGAAGGCGTCGGGGTCCTTGAGGCGGGCCCGCACCCGGCGCATGTGCAGGATGTTCATCTCGACGGAGCGGCTCAACTCGCCCCGCTTGATCCCCAGTTCCCGTTCGCGCCGCTTGACCGCGCTGGACGCCGGGTTGAGGAAGAGGAGCCGTATGCGGCAGCCCGACTCGGCGAGGCGGACCAGGCGGCGTCCCGAGAAGTTCTGCGCGAGCAGGTTGAGGCCTATCCCGATGGCGTCCAGGCGCCGCGCCCCGCCGAAGAGGTCCTCGGCAGGGAACTGGCGCAGCAGCCTGACCCGGTCCGAGTGCACCCCCACCACGTCCGCGTACCGGTCGCCGACCAGTTCCTCGACGGCGTCGACGGGCAGTCGGCGGGCCGAGGGCACGTCGGAGCCGGCGCCGAGTATGTCCAGGAGGCGGGAGGAGGCGCGCTCGGCCTGGGCGAGGACCGTCTCCGAGAGGGCGCGGTTGCGGGAGACCACGTTGCGCGTGACCTCCAGCTCGTCCAGGGCGAGCTCGACGTCGCGGCGGTCGTCGAAGTACGGCTCGAAGCACGGCCAGTGCTGCACCATCAGCTCGCGCAGCTGCGGCAGGGTCAGGAACGACAACACGTTGTCGTCGGCCGGGTCGAGGAGATAGCCCTTGCGGCGGCTGACCTCGCGCACGGCGACGGCCCGCTGCACCCACTCCTGCCCGGCGGGCCCCGCCGCCGCGACCACCCAGTCCTCGCCGTGCACGGGCGCGTAGACGGGGCGGAGCACGGCGGCGACGACGGCGCGCAGCCGCTGTTCCACCAGGTTCAGCCAGATATAGGCCCGCCCCGCACGTTGCGCGCGCGTACGGACCTCGCTCCAGGCGTCGGCGCCCCAGTCCAGTTCCGGACCGATCTGGGACGCGACGTCCATGGGCCTGGCCAGCGACACCGCTCCGGGCGGGATCTCCGTGGAGGCTGTCTCCTGGCTGTCCTGGCCCTCGTGACCGTCGTCACCAGGGGGCAGCTCCAGCCCTCCCGAGCTCACCCGCTCCGCACCGCCTTCCGCTCCCCCGAGCTTGTCGAACCCGAACTTGTAGACCCCATCCCCCAGCAACGATCAAGGAAGGGTACTCCGGGAGCGGGTGGCGATGCAGCCGGATGCGGCCGCCGGTTTCTCAACTGCCGTTTCGGGGAACCCCGTTCTGCCCCGCGAGGTCGGCCGGAGTGAGCGGATTCATAGCGGTCACGTCCCTGGGGGCCAGCGAAAAGCCCTGCCAGTGCACCGGCATGGGCTGCTGGTCCTCGTCACGGGCGATGTGGTGGAACCCGATGTTGACCCAGGTGATCGGGTGCTTGAGCGTCTGTCCGTTCACCCACTTGTTGACGCTGGTGCCCCCGCAGTTCGCGGCGGGATTGTCGCTCGCGTACTGCTCGCACTTCTTGTACTCGGTGAAGTAGACGTCGTGCTTGGTGAAGGCGCGTCCCGGGAACCGGTTGGAGCGGCCGGGCACGAACTCGTACGACCTGGGGTGGTTGTCCTTGTTCTTGCCCGCGGTGGAGACCACGCGCCACCACCGCATGTCCTTTACGTCACCCGCGAGTTCCTTGGTGACGGGGGTGCGGGTCGTCTTCGTGGTGGGCGATCCGTCACCGTTCGGCGGGGTCACCTTGGAGTCGTACTGCTCGACCTTGGCCTTGGGCGAGCCGTCCAGGCCGAAGTTGAGCCGCCAGAAGACGTTGTGGCTGTGGCTCTCGGCGTAGGCGGTCGCACCCTTGCCGATGGGCCAGCCCTTGCCGTCGGTGCCGTCGTAGTCGTACGGGGAGAGGCTGCCGGTGGCGCCCACATTGGACGTGATGGTGCCGTCGGAGGCGAAGCGCCACTCGGTGATGTACTCGTACCAGGACGCCTTGTTGACCGTGTAGACGAGCAGGTCCTTGCCCTGGGCGCTGTAGACCTTGCCGCTGCCGCCGGTCGAGTAGTCGTCGCTGAGCCGGTACGCGTGCCCGCGCGCACGCGTGGTCGTGCACAGCCCCTTGACGTTGCCCATGTCGGGGACCTTGACGGTCTTGATGGTGCCGCCCGGGCACTCGCCGGGCTTCAGGTTCTGCAGGGCCTGCCCGAAGTCGGTGCCGGTAACGTCGTCGTACTCGGCCTCCCCGTCGTCGTACGGGACATGGACCTGTGCGAGCCGGGCGCTGGTGAGGACGCGGATCGGCTGGGCCTCGCCCTTGGGCTGGTAGCTGACGTCGTCCAGGACGAGTCCTGCCAGCGTGTTGTAGTGCCAGCACATGCGCCAGGTGGTGCCGCCGTCGAGGGTCTGCTCGATGCGGTACGCGTCCGAGCAGGCGGGCGCGGCGGCAGCGGGCGCCTGGGGCGGTGCGGCCGTCGCGGCGGGTGCGGTGGCGAGGGTGCCGGCGAGCAGCGCGGTGACCGCGAGGCCCGTGGCAACTGCTGCGGGCCGGATGCGGGCGCGCAAGAGTCTTGTGAGGTGCATACGGAAGCGCTCCTTCATGGAGGAGAGGTCGGCGAGGTCCTCAGCCGAGGCGGGAGACGTTGCGGGCGCTCAGGTCGACGATGAGGTCGCGGGTGTCGATCCACGGCCCGTTGACGACCTTGGTGATGACGCGCAGGCAGCGGTGCTCGCCGCATTCCTTGAGTTCTGCGGGGACGTCGGCGACGGTCTTCTTGCGGAACACCATGCCGCTCAGCTGCAGTTGGTCCGGCTTGGTGAGCTGCTTGCCGGTGGCGTCCTTGTAGTCGCCCTTCAGGTCGGCGCCCGACGGGTCCGCGATCAACAGCTGGGCCGCCTCTGCCAGTTCGCCCTGGCTGGGCGGCGGCTGCACGCCCTGGTCGGTCCTGCTGTCCTCGACCTTCCCCGTGTCGAGGTTCACCGTCTTCGTGACGACGGAGTCGCTCTTGTAGTCGTAGTACACGACGTCGGCACGGCGTTCGTCGGCGGCGGCGTCACTGAGGCCGGGGTCGACCTCTGTCAGGTTCGTCGACAGGTGCTGGGGACCTCGGTCGCCCTCCACGTCCCGCGCGTCCATCCGCAGGGCGTTGCCCGCCGTCGCCAGCTTCTCTGCGCGCTCCGTCTCGGCGTCCGTGAGCGGATCGCGCCCCACCCCCTTCGCTCCCTGTGCGGGTGCGGGCTCCACGGTGCCCTCGGGGGCCACCGCGTCCTGCTGCGCGGTCCCCGCCCTGGCCAGGTCGCTCCCGTCGTCATCAGGCAGTGTCACGCCGACCGCGACGGCGCCGCCCGCTACCGCGAGCGCCACCACCGCCATCAGCTTCCCCAGATGGCGTCTTACAGCTGTGCGCACATCTTCCCCCAACTTCCCCGGCAGCCCCGGTCGAGGGCATGCCGGACCGACATGGTCGCCGTGTAAGAGGGCGCCAACTCCTGTGTGGTTGCTTCACTTTGGGGCAGAGAGTGTCCGATGCCGCCCGGACCGCCGGGCCAATGGGGTATTCCCTGCTCTTAGGTAGTCGGGAGCTCGGGAAGGAAGAGTCGTCAGCATGCAGGTCTGGCCAGGACAGGCGTATCCACTGGGTGCCGCGTACGACGGCGCCGGGACGAACTTCGCGGTCTTCTCGGAGACCGCCGACCGTATCGAGCTGTGCCTGTTGCACGACGACGGCTCGGAGACCGCGGTGGAGCTGCGGGAGGCCGACGCCTTCGTGCGGCACGCCTATCTGCCGGGGGTCATGCCGGGGCAGCGCTACGGGTACCGGGCGCACGGCCCGTACGAGCCCGCGCGCGGCCTGCGCTGCAACTCGGCGAAGCTGCTCCTCGACCCGTACGCGCGCGCCATCAGCGGGCGGATCGACTGGAACGAGTCGGTGTACGGCTATCCGTTCGACGCACCGGACGAGCGCAACGACCTGGACTCGGCGCCGCACACGATGGCGTCCGTGGTGGTCAATCCGTACTTCGACTGGGGCGACGACCGGCTGCCGCGCACGGAGTACCACGAGACGGTGCTCTACGAGGCGCACGTGAAGGGCCTGACGATGCAACATCCGGCGCTGCCGGAGGAGTTGCGCGGTACGTATGCGGCGCTCGCGCATCCGGCGGTCATCGACCACCTCACGGAACTGGGGGTCACCGCACTGGAGTTGATGCCGGTGCACCAGTTCGTCAACGACCACCGCCTGGTCGATATGGGGCTGAACAACTACTGGGGCTACAACACGATCGGCTTCTTCGCTCCGCACAACACGTATGCGTCGTGGGGCGACCGCGGCGAGCAGGTCCTGGAGTTCAAGTCCGCGGTGCGGGCGCTGCATCAGGCCGGAATCGAAGTCATTCTGGACGTCGTCTACAACCACACGGCCGAGGGGAACCACCTGGGTCCGACGCTGTCCTTCAAGGGGCTCGACAATCCGTCCTACTACAGGCTGACCGACGATCCGCGTTACTACATGGACACCACGGGGACGGGAAACTCGCTCCTGATGCGGTCCCCGCACGTGCTCCAGATGATCATGGATTCGCTGCGCTACTGGGTCGAGGAGATGCACGTCGACGGGTTCCGCTTCGACCTGGCCGCCACCCTGGCCCGGCAGTTCCACGAAGTGGACCGCCTGTCGTCGTTCTTCGACCTCGTGCAGCAGGACCCGGTGGTCTCCCGCGTAAAGCTGATCGCGGAGCCCTGGGACGTCGGCGAGGGCGGCTACCAGGTGGGGAACTTCCCGCCCTTGTGGACCGAGTGGAACGGCAAGTACCGCGACACCGTACGGGACTTGTGGCGCGGCGAACCGCGCACGCTCGCCGAGTTCGCGGGCCGGCTGACCGGCTCGTCGGACCTCTACCAGGACGACGGACGCCGCCCGCTCGCCTCCATAAACTTCGTGACCTGCCACGACGGTTTCACCTTGCACGACCTGGTGTCGTACAACGACAAGCACAACGACGCCAACGGGGAGGGCAATCGCGACGGCGAGAGCCACAACCGGTCGTGGAACTGCGGCGCCGAGGGCGAGACCGACGACCAGGCGGTGCTCGACCTGCGGGCCCGCCAAATGCGCAACTTCATCGCTACGTTGATGCTGTCGCAGGGCGTCCCGATGCTCAGCCACGGCGACGAGTTCGGGCGCACCCAGGGCGGCAACAACAACGCCTACTGCCAGGACAACGAAGTGGCGTGGGTGCGCTGGGCCGACCCCGACGCCGCACCGGACCCGTTCCTGGAGTTCACGCGCGCGATGGTGCGGCTGCGCAGCGACCACCCGGTGTTCCGCAGGCGGCGCTTCTTCCACGGCCGCCCCGTCGAGGGCACGCACGACGACCTGTCGGACATCGCGTGGTTCACCCCGGAGGGCGAGGAGATGACGCAGCAGGACTGGGGCGCGGCGCAGGCCCGCGCCCTGTCCGTGTTCCTCAACGGCAACGCGATCTCGGAGCCCGGAGCGCGCGGCGAGCGCATCCAGGACGACTCGTTCCTGCTGCTGATCAACGCCTCGCCGCAGCCGCTGGATTTCGTGGTCCCGGTCGACCACGGACGCCAGTGGCAGGCCGTCGTCGACACGGCGCTGCCCGAGGGCCTTACGTCGGGCGAGGGCACGAAGGTACAGGCCGGCGACCGGGTCACCCTGCAGGGCCGCAGCCTCACGGTGTTGCAACGGCCGGCGTAGCCGTCTCGCCGACCGCCTGGAGGGGCCGTACGCGCAGTGCGACGAGGAAGGCGAGCCCGGCGGCCAGGCTGCCCACCTCGAAGGCGGCAGCGGCCCCGTGGGCCTGCGCGAGGCGGCCCGCCACGGCGAGCGTGACGGCCTGTCCGCCGACGAACGCGCTCACGGCGGCCGTCATGCCCTCGCCGAGCCGTTCGCGTGGCACGGCCTGCTCGGTGAGCCCGAACCCGGTGATCAGGTTCGGGGCGAACAGCGCGCCGAAGACGGTCACCGCGACGTACAGGAGCGCCATGGAGTGCGTGACGAGGAGCGGGAGCGACAGGACGGCGGCGGCCGCGGTGGCGACGCGCCAGCGGGCCCGCAGCGTGAACCGGGCGGGCACCGCCGCCATGGACAGGCCGACGACGGCGCTCATGACGCCCATGGCGGCGTAGACGAGCCCCGCCTGGTCGCCGTGCCCCAACTCCTCGGTGAGCGCGGTGATTCCGGCGCCGCAGCCGCCGAGCAGGATGCCGAGAAGGACGAGCCCGACGCGCACCACATGGACCTGGCGCGGCAGCCGTGGCCGCTCCGCACGCGCGCGTGGCCGCGTCCCCGCCGGGGCGGCCGGCACCGCCGTGGCGGTCGGGTGCAGCGCGAACGCCGTGCCGCAGACCGCGACGAGGAGCGCGGCCGCGCCGAACGCGTAGGCGGGATGCGCCACTACGGAGGCGATCCCGATGAGCGCGGGGCCGAGGACGAAGCTGAGCTCGTCCATGGTGGACTCCAGGGACAGCACGGCGTTCACCACCCGCTCGTCGTCGCCCTCACGGCGCACGAGCGCGACACCGCGGGCCCGCGCGAGCGGCCCGATGCCGGGGACCGTGGCGCCCGCGAGGACGCCGAGCGCAATCAGGGCGGAAGTCGGCAGGCCCGCGAGCGCGGCAAGCGTGTAGGCGGCGATCGCGAGTCCGTTGAGGAGCGCGAAGACGAGGACGACGGGGCGCTGGCCGCGCCGGTCCGCGAGCCTCCCGACGAAGGGCCCCATGGCCACCTGGCCGAGCGCGAGGGCGCAGGCGACCACGCCTCCGGTGGCGAGAGAGCCACTGGTGCGGGTCACCAGGAGGACGCTGCCGAACTGGATCACCGCGACCGGCAGCCGCGCGAGGAACGACACGACGGGCAGCGGGCGCCCCGTCGCCGCGAGCACCCTGCGGTAGGCGTCGAGCGTTCCACCGACCTTGTTGGATGTACCAGGCATCGTCCGACGTTAACGAGGCACGCGTGCGTAGACGCATGCGGTGATGACACGAAAGACGGCGGTGCGGGTACGTACCTTCGCATGACGCCTCAGCAACCGATGCCGCCCGCGACGCCCACGGCGACGTACCGGCTCCAGCTGCAACCGGACTTCGGGTTCGCCGCCGCGGCGGCAGCGGTCCCGTATCTGGCCTCCTTGGGGGTCTCCCATCTGCACCTGTCACCGATCCTGGAGGCGGTCCCTGGTTCGACGCACGGCTACGACGTGGTCGACCACGCGCGCGTGCGCGCCGAGTTGGGCGCCGAGGACGGCCTGCGGGACCTCGCCCGGACGGCGCGCGGGCACGGTCTGGGCCTGGTCGTGGACCTCGTGCCCAACCACATGGCGGCGGCCGTGTCGTACAACCGGCCACTGCGCGACGTGTTGCGCGACGGCCCCTCGTCTCCGTATGCGCGCTGGTTCGACATCGACTGGGAGGCGCAGGACGGCCGGGTGCTGCTGCCGGTCCTGGGCCGCCATATAGGCGATGAGTTACCGCACTTGAAGGTGGACGGCGACGTACTGCGCTACTACGAGCACGCGTTTCCGCTGCGCGAGGGCACGGCGTCCCTGCCGCTCCTCCAGTTGCTCGACGCCCAGTGGTACCGCCTGGCGTGGTGGCGCCTCGCCCGTACCGAGCTCAACTACCGGCGCTTCTTCACCATTTCGGATCTGATCGCCGTGCGGGTGGAGGACCCGGAGGTCTTCGAGGCGACGCACGGCACGCTGCTCGCGCTGCTGCGCGAGGGCGTCGTCGACGGGCTGCGGATCGACCACCCCGACGGACTCGCGGACCCTGGCGCCTACTTGCAGCGCCTGAGCGAGGCGGCCGGTGGCCGGTGGACCGTCGTCGAGAAGATCCTGGAGGACGAGGAGCGGCTGCCCGCCGCGTGGCCCGTGGCCGGCACCACCGGGTACGACGCGCTGCGGCACATCGACGGGCTGTTCACCGACCCGGCCGGGTCCGACGAACTCCTGGGCCTGTTCCGCCGGTTCACGGGGGCCGCGGCGGACCGGGGCGGGCACTGGCCCGCGACCGTGCGGCGCGCAGCGCACCGCGTCGTCGCGCACGAACTGGCCACCGAGGTGGACCGGCTGACGCGGGAGGCCGCCGCGCTGTGCGCCGAGGAACCGGGGCTGCGCGACCACGCCCCCTGGGCGCTGCGTACGGCGCTGTGCGAGCTTCTGGTGCGGGTTCCGGTGTACCGGCCTTACGCCACCGGTGGCGTGCCCCCTGAGACCGTTCTGACGGCGTCCGCGGCGCGCGAGGCGAAGGCCGCGTTCACGGTGCCCGAGGAGGCCCGCGCGGTCGACGCCGTACGGGAGTTGGCGCTGGGGCGGCGCGGCACCGGCCCCGCGCACACGGCGTTCCGCGCACGGTTCGCGCAGACCGCTTCGGCGCTGCGGGCCAAGTCGGTGGAAGACACGGCGTTCTACCGGTTCACGCCGCTCCTGTCGGCCCTGGAGGTGGGCGGCTCGCCCGGGGACCCCGCCGTGTCCGTGGAGGCGTTCCACGCGTACTGCGCGCGCGTGCAGCGCGACTGGCCCTATACGTCGACGGTCCTGTCGACGCACGACACGAAGCGCAGCGCCGACGTGCGGGCCGGCGTCTCGGTCCTGACGCAGTGCCCCGAACGGTGGGAGGCGCTCCTCGCGGAGGTCACCGGGCGGACCGCGCGGGGCGGCGGCGCGAGCGCGCCCGACCCGCAGCTGGCATGGGCCGCCTGGCAGACCGTGGCCGGGCTCGGCCCCGCGGAACCGGCGCGGCTGCGGACCGCGATGCTCAAGCACGCGCGCGAGGCGGGGCTTTTCACGACGTGGACGGAGCAGAACGCGGACTACGAACGCGCGGTGGAGGACTTCGTGGCGTCAGGCCCGTGCGGCCCGCCGGGCAACGAGGTGCTGCGCTTCATGGACGATCTGGGGCCCCATGTGCGCGCGAACATCCTGGGCGCGGCCCTCGTCCACCTCACGATGCCGGGCGTTCCCGACCTCTACCAGGGCACGGAGCACGAGTACCGCGCCCTGGTGGACCCGGACAACCGTGCGCCCGCCCGGCTCGCCCCCAAGGAGCACAGCGCCAAGGCCGAGCTCACCGGGTGCGCGCTGCGCCTGCGCCGCGCGCACCCCGAGTGGTTCGGCGGCGCGGCCACCTACGAGCCGCTGCGCGCCGAGGGCCCCGGCGAGGCGCACTGCGTCGCCTACGCGCGCTCGGGCCAAGTGGTCGTGGCGGCGACCCGACTCTCCTTGCGGCTCGCCGACGCCGGCGGATGGCGCTCGACACAACTCGCGCTTCCCGAGGGCGAGTGGGTCGAACTCCTCGCACCAGGAAGGCGGTTCAGCGGGCACGCGCGCGTGGCGGAACTCTTCGAGCATCTCCCTGTGGCGCTCCTCGTCCGCGCCGACCAGAGCAGCGACGAGGCAGAGGGCGAGAGCGAGGGCGAGGTCCTGCGAGCCCTCATCGCAGACGTACGTGGAGAGCTGCGGGAGAGCGGGTGAGCAGGCCCTCGTAGGCGGGCCTGAAGCCCGGCGCCCACGCCATCGACGGCAGCGCCGCCAGCAGGGCGCGCAGGCCCGCATCGGCGGTGAGGCGGGCGAGTTGGACGCCCGGGCAGCGGTGCCGTCCTGTGCCGTGGGCCAGTTGCCCGGGAGCCGCGCGGAACAGGTCGTAGCGGTCGGGGTCGGCGAACCGGGCCGCGTCCCGGCCCGCCGCTCCCACCAGACACGCGACCGTGGCGCCCGCCGGTATCGTGCCGCCGCTCACCGGGACAGGCGCGAGGGCCCGGCGCAGGACGACGTGCGCGGCGGGATCGCGGCGCAGCGACTCGGCCCAGGCGGCGTCGGCGAGTTCGGGGCGGGCCCGCACCAGCGCCAACTGCTCGGGGTGGTCGAGGAGGTTGGCGAGGAGCGCGGCCAGGGCCCTGCCGGTGGCGTCCCCGCCCGCGCCGAGGAACGTCGCGGCGAGCCCGCAGACCGTGTCGTCGGACAGCGGCCGTCCATCGGCCCGTGCGGCGCACAGGGCGCCCAGGAGGTCGCTCGTGGGGTGGGCGCGGCGGCGGGCGATCTGCGGGCGCAGGAAGGCGTCCAGGGCGTCCGGGGCGCCGCCCAGGTGAGTGAGCCCCGCGCGGCACAGGGCGGCGACGTGGGCGGTGCCCTCGTAGGGCAGGCCCAGCGCGCGGACGACGGCCACGGTGGGCAGCCAGTGGCAGAACCCCTCGACCAGGTCGGCCTCATGGCGTCGGGTGAGGCGGCGCGCGAGCACGTAGGCGGTGCGTTCGACGCTCGCCTTCAGGGTGGCCAACGCGCGCCCCTGGAGGGCCGGGGCGAGGAGCGCGCGCTGGGCGGCGTGCGTGTCCGCTTCCAGGTGCGCGAAGGTACGGCCGGGCGGCGGGGCGACCAGCCGGGGATCGGCGAGCGCCGTGCGCACGTCCACGTAGCGGCTGAGGAGCAACGCGCCGAAGGGCTTGTCGAGGTGCAGCGGGTGCGTGGTCCGCAGGGTGCGGTACAGCGGGAACGGATCGTGGGCGGTCCGCGGCGCGGCGAGGCTCGGGGGCTGCGTCACGGACCCCGCGCGCGGGTAGGACCCCGATGCGTCGGGATACGAGACCGGTCCGGAAGGGCACAGCACCGCGGGACTCCACTCTGTACCGGGGCGCGCACCGGTCGCTGCGCGCCGCTCTTCCCAGCGCACCACCGAGGCCTTCGTCACGCAGCCTCCGTTCCACTGTCCGAGTGACAGCGGTGACTCAGGGTGACGTACGGGTCTGACCTGCACGGGGCCGAGGTGGCGTGAACTCTCCCCTGCCGAGCGGCCCGGGGCCGCTGTATAGGCCTTCTTGACACATGGAGCGGAGCATGGGGTACTGCGGATTGCTGACGCCGGGAGCACCAACGGGGGTGAGTCACCTGTCGGAGCAGCGGTACCCCACCTCGGCCGAGTTGGTCCAGTCAGCGCGGGAGCTGACGTCTCACCGACCTGACCTGTGTCGCCTACGCCAGGTCGGGACGTCGCGTGGGGGGCGCCCCCTGCACCTGCTGTCCATAGGGCACGACAAGCGCGCCGTCCTCATCGTGGCCGGGGCGCACGCCAATGAGCCCACGGGCGGCTCCACGGCGCTGCACCTGGCCGAAAAGGCGCTCTTCGACCAGGAGTTGCGAACCGACCGGGCCTGGCACTTCCTGCTGTGCGCGGACCCGGACGGCGCGGCCCTGCACAACGCTCCGGAGCCGCACTCGCTGCTCGACTACCACCGGGGCTTCTTCAGGCCCACTGGCGCGGAGCAGCCGGAGTGGTCGCCGTCGGTGCTGCCCCCGGACCGGCTTCCTCCGGAGACGAAGACCCTGGTCGGCGTGATCGACGAGGTGCGGCCCTACCTCCAGGTGTCCCTGCACGGCACCGAACTGGGCGGCAGCTGGGTGCAGTTGACCCGGGACATACCGGGGCTCGCCGAGCCCTTCGCCAAGTCGGCCGCCGAACTGCACATACCGGTGGAGACCGGGGCGTCGGACGCGGCGGGCTGGCCGACGTCGGGGCGCGGCGTCCATGTGATGCCGGACCTGGACGCGCAGGCCGCGTTCCCGAGCCTGCCCGACGACGCCCGTCTGTCGACGTGGCACCACGCGCACCGCTACGGCGGCTCCACGGCGATCGTGGAGGTCCCGATGTGGGCCAGCGACCTGGTGGACGACCCGGCCCCGCATCCCGCGCCCGAGCGGGCGCTGCGGCGCCTGTCGGCCCGGCTCAGCCGCGACACCCGGCTCGTGGAGGAGATCCTCACGGAGGCCATGCCGCGGCTCCCGGACACCGGCGGTCCGCTCCTCGGCGCGGCCTGCTGGGCCCTGGGCCTGGTGCCGGGGCTCGCGGACGACTGGGTCCAACCGCCGCCGCCGGGCGCCACGATGGCGTACGTCGGCAGCATCGACGCGTTCGCCCGGCGGCTTCCGTTGCGGGCCGCGGCGATGCTCCTGCGGGTCCTGGTGGAGGCCGACGACCAGGCGGCGCCCCGTCTCGACGCCCTCGTCACCCGGTGGTGCGAGGCGTACGCCGAGCGGTTCGGGGCGCGGTGGGTGCCGGTGGCCCACCAGATAGAGCATCAGGCGCGGACGACGGTGGCGGCGGTGCGGCACGCGCGCGGGTGAGCAGGCGCCCCCGGGTCAGTCTGCGGACAGCCGGAACGCCATGCGGCCGAAGGCGACCTGATCGCCGTCCTTCACGACGGCCGCGCCGATCACCCTGCGCCCGTTCACCGACGTGCCGTTGGTCGAGCCGAGGTCGCGCAGCACCCACACGCCGGCCTGCCGGCTCAGCTCGGCGTGCACCCGCGAGACCGTGTCGTGGCTCAGCCGCAGCCCGTTGGCCGGGTCGCGGCCGATGCGCAGCGGGTACGGGGACGCGGCCGGCGGCAGGAGCAGCTTCGGCAGCCGCTCCACGGTCCACGCCCTGCGCAGCCGCACGGTGAACCCGGAGACCGCCCCCACGGTGCCGAACAGCGCCCGCGACCAGCGGCTCTCCTGCTGCAGATCCGCGGTGAGCCGGTCGAGGTCCTCGGTCCGCCGGGCGGTGAACACCAGCTCCATGCGGCGCACGAACGTGTCGTGCGAGAGCCGACCGAGGGCGACGCCGTCCCTGAGCACCTTCAGCGCACGGTCCCGCTCGGCGTCGGAGAGCCGAGCCGGGTACGTGTGGTGTTCAAAAGAGGACGTCACAAAGGGAATTGTCGGGCAGCGGAGGCCGAGGTGTCCAGAAAACCGGGAGCGTGGGCCACCCCGCGCTGTTACGTTCGGCGCGCCGCGGCCACCAACGGGCCGCTCCCCAAGGAGACTTCTTGACCTCGACAGTCCTGCCCCTTGTCGTGCGTGCTCTCACCGAGGCCGACGCCCGCCTCTTCCATTCCCTCGACGATCCCGGCCTGGTCGGCCGCGCCCTCGTCGGATCCGTGTACCGCACCGTCGGCGAGGGCGGCGAGTACCGGCCCGAGTGGACCTGGGTGGCGCTGCGCGGCGACCGTGTGGTGGCCCGCGCGGCGTGGTGGGGCGGTCCCGACGACGAGCGGCCCGTGGCCCTGGACTGGTTCGACGTCGCCGAGGGCGAGGCCGCGGCGGGCGCCGAGCTGTTGCGGAGGGCACCGTTCCGCACCGAGTTCGACCTGCTGCTGCCGCCCGACTGGCGCGAGCGGCCGGAGGTCGTGGCCGCGGTCGAGCCGCGCAGGGCGGCGGTCGAGGACGCGGGCATGCGCTTCCTGGTGGAGCGTTTTCGGTATCGGTGGACTCCGGGGGACGGTCTGCCCGAGCGGCCCGGCCGCCTGGAGTTCCGCCCCGAGCCCGACGACGAGGCCGTCCTGGACGTGCTGCGGCGCGTGCACTCGGGGACGCTGGACGCGCATTCGCGGGCGGCCATCGAGGAGAGCGGCTCCGACCGGGCCGCGCGCCAGGAGCTGGACTTCTTCCACTGGTTCCCCGCGGGCCGCGAGTGGTTGCAGTTGGCGTACACGAAGGAGGGCGAGCTCGTCGGCCTCCATGTGCCCGCGCACAATCCCGCGGGCCCCTGTGTCGGGTTCATCGGCGTGGTGCCCGAACAGCGCGGGCACGGGTACGCGTACGACCTCCTGGTGGAGACGACGCACTTCCTGGCCGAGCGGGGCGCCGAGTTCATCGCGGCGGCCACGGACGAGGGCAACTTCCCCATGGCGGCGAATTTCGCGAAGGCCGGGTACCCGGTGGCACAGAAGCGCATCAACTTCGTGTGACGGGCGCCGACTTCGTGCGGCAGAGCCTCGACTTCGTGTGACGCGTGCCCCAGCGAGGCAAAACGGCCCCGCGTCGATCACAACTGACGCACCATGGGACTCAGCCGTCACTGTCGGCAGGCATCCGGTCACGAGGGGGAACGGTCCGTGCAGTTCGAGGTGTGGGCACCACAGGCCGAGCAGGTAACGCTCCACATACGGGGCGCCGAAGACGAACAGGGCACCACGCGCGCGTTGGCGCGGGACCCGTACCGCGGCGACGGATGGTGGTCCGGCCGGGCCGAGGCCGTGGACGGCACGCGGTACGGCTTCGCGGTCGACGAAGGACCCGTGCTGCCCGACCCGCGCTCGCGGCGGCAGCCCGAGGGCCCGGACGGGCTGAGCGCCGTCGTCGACCACAGGCGGTACGCGTGGCGCGGCCAGTGGCCCGGGCGCGGACTGACGGGAGCGGTCCTGTACGAGCTCCATGTGGGCACGTACACGCAGGAGGGCACACTCGACGCCGCCGCGGGGCGGCTCGGCCACCTCGCCGACCTGGGCATCACGCACGTGGAGTTGATGCCGCTGTGCCCCATGCCGGGCCGGCACGGCTGGGGCTACGACGGGGTCGACCCGTGGGCCGTGCACGAGCCGTACGGCGGGCCCGAGGCGCTGAAGCGTTTTGTCGACAGCGCGCACGAACAGGGCCTCGGTGTCGTGCTCGACGTCGTGCACAACCACCTGGGCCCTTCCGGCAACCATCTGCCCGCTTTCGGCCCGTACTTCACGGACACGCACCACACGCCGTGGGGCAGCGCGGTGAACCTGGACGCGCCCGGCTCCGACGAGGTACGCGCGTACCTGATCGGCAGCGCGCTCGCCTGGCTGCGCGACTACCGGATCGACGGGCTGCGGCTCGACGCGATCCACGAGCTCCACGACCGGCGCGCCCTGCCGTTCCTGGAGGAGCTCTCGGCGGCCGTGGACGCGCTAGCCGAAGACCTCGGGCGGCCGCTGTTCCTGGTCGGCGAGTCCGACCTCGGCGACCCGCGCGTCATCACCGCGCGCTCCGAGGGCGGGCTCGGACTGCACGCGCAGTGGAACGACGATGTGCACCACGCCGTGCACGCGGCCGTCACCGGTGAACAGCGGGGCTACTACGGGGACTTCGCGCGGCAGCCGATGGCCTCGCTCGCCAAGACGCTCACCCACGGCTTCTTCCACGACGGCACGTACTCGACGTTCCGCGGCCGCCGCCACGGCCGCCCGCTGGACCGCACCACCGTCCCCGCGCACCGGCTGCTCGCCTACACGCAGACCCACGACCAGATCGGCAACCGGGCGCAGGGCGACCGCCTCTCCTCGCTCGTGAGTCCCGGACTGCTCGCGTGCGCGGCGACGCTCGTGCTCACCGGGCCGTTCACGCCGATGCTGTTCATGGGCGAGGAGTGGGCCGCGAGCACGCCCTGGCAGTACTTCACCGACCACACCGACGCCGCCCTCGCCGAAGCCGTACGCAAGGGCAGGCGGCGGGAGTTCGCGGCGCACGGCTGGGCCGAGGAGGACATCCCTGATCCGCAGGACCCGGCCACCCGTGAGCGCTCCTGTCTGAACTGGGAGGAGCGCGAAACGGGCCACCACGCGCGCGTGCTCACCTGGTACCGCGAACTCATCGCCCTGCGCCGCGCCCGCCCCGACCTCCGGGACCCGGATCTGGCCGCGGTCAAGGTCGCGTACGACGAGCGGGCGAGGTGGATCGCCTACCGGCGCGGCGATCTACGGGTGGCTGTGAACCTGTCGGACGTGCCGGTGTCGATTCCGCTGGGGCGTCCTGTGGCGCGGCTGCTCGCCACGTGGGAGCCGGTGGAACTGCCGGGCAGGGACGGCGTGCTGACGGTCCCGGCGGAGTCCTGCGTGGTCGCTGTGGCGCCGTAGAAGCGCAACCGTAGAAGCGCACAGGGACGGAGGGCGGCGGGCCGGAGAGCGGGCGGGCCCGGCCCTCCGTCCCGCCGCCGCCCTCCGGCTCAGCCCTCCGACACCAGCTCCAGCAGGATCGCCTCCCACGCCCGCTCCAACTGCACCCGCAGCAGGCTCTCGGGGCTGTCGTCCGCGCCGTACAGCCGGTCCCCGAGCCGCACCAGGACATCGCACCGGGCCAGCCACAGCCCCCGCAGGCACGACCGCGGTCCGTACCCCGCCAGCGTCGCGGAGCGGACCGCGGCACGCGCGCCCACCGCGATCGTGAGCCCGGCGATGTCCTCCGCGGCGTCACCGACGACCGCGTCGGCCCAGTCGAGGACGCCGCGCACCCGGCCGTCCGTCGACACGGTCAGATGCTCGCCCTTGAGGTCGTGGTGGACGAGTACGGCCTCGGGCTGCGGGACGAGCTGCGCGACGGCCCGCGCGGCGAGCTGATCGAGCCGCTCGGCCTCGAACTCGCCGTCCGCGTCGAGCTTCAGGGCCGCGGCGCCGGCCTCGCGGCGCAGGCTCTCCAGTGAGCGCGGCGGCACCTTCGCCACCCCGACGGGAACGGTCCGCGCGACCGGCACCTCGCGCAGCCCCGCGAGCAGCCCGGCGAGATCCTCCTCGCCGGCCGCGGTGACGTCCCTGACCTCTGCGGACTCCCCGGGCAGCCGCTTGTCGAGCGTGCAGGCGAGGCCGGGCGCCCACTCCCCCGTCGCGACGGAGGCGGGCACGGCGACCGGGACGTGGGGACGTACGAGATCACGGAGGCGCACCTCGCGGCGCAACCGCGCGGACATCGCCCCGTCGGTGACGAGGCGCAGCACGTGCGCCTTCCCCACCCACCACGTGGAGTGCTCGCCGCCCTCGGTGACGGGGCGCACCTCCGGAGTGCCGCCGTCCGGAAGCATCGCCTCCAGGACGCAGCGCACGGCGTCGGCAGTGGGCTGCCGCGGCGTCGACGGCATGGCCGCTCAGCCCACGATCGCCATCTCGCGCGCCGTCGCGTTGAGACGCCGACCGCCGTCCTCGGTGACGGTCACGATGTCCTCCACGCGGACGCCGAACCGGCCCGGCAGATAGATGCCGGGTTCGACGGAGAAGCACATGCCCGGCACCAGCTCCTGCTCCTCGCCTTCGATCATGTAGGGCGGTTCGTGGGTGGTGACGCCGATGCCGTGCCCGGTGCGGTGGATGAAGTACTCGCCGTACCCGGCGTCCGTGATGACCTTGCGGGCGACCCGGTCGACGTCCTGGCAGGCGATCCCGGGGCGTACCGCGTCACAGGCCGCGGTCTGTGCCTCCCGGACGATGTCGTGGACCTTGCGCTCCTCGTCCGTCGGCTCGCCGACGTGCACGGTACGGGTGGTGTCGGAGCCGTAGCCGTGCTTGAGGCCGCCGAAGTCGAGCACCACCATGTCGCCGTGTCCGATGACGCGGTCGCTCGCCTCGTGGTGCGGGTTGGCGCCGTTCGGGCCCGAGCCGACGACGGTGAAGTCGACCTGCGAGTGCCCGAACCGCTTCAGCAGATCGGACAGTTCACCGGCGATGTCGTTCTCGCGGCGGCCCGCGAAGGCGACCTTCTTGATCTCCTCGTACGTGGCGTCCGCCGCGGCGCCGGCGGCGGCGAGGCGCTCCAGTTCGGCGGCGTCCTTCACGCCGCGCAGCATCGGCAGGGCCTCGGTGAGCGAGACGTACGAGGTCTCGGGCAGGGTCTTCTGCAGGCCGAGCAGATGCATCGCCCAGGCGTTGTCGCTCACCCCGAAGCGGCCCGGACCCCCGACCGACCTGAGCAGCGGGGCGGTGACGTCGTACGGGTCCTTGCCGTCGGTCCAGTCGCGCAGCGTCATCGCGTCGGCGCCCGCGGCCTTGGCGGCGTCGGGCGCCTCCAGGGTCGGCACGACGAGTGTGGGCTCCTGGTCGGCCGCGAGCACGAGGAGGGTGAGCCGCTCGGTGTCGGCCGGTACGTGGTAGCCGGTGAGCCATACGAGGTCGGGGCCCGGCGCGACCAGCACCCCTGCGAGCCCCGCGTCGGCGGCGGACTGCGCGGCACGGTCCATGCGGGCCTTGTAGTCGGCGGCGGTGAAGGGCGCGGGGGTACCGGTCGTCATGTCCTGGCCTTTCGTACGGGTGGGCGCCTGTGGGAGTGCGGGCGTCGTACGGGCAGCCATCCTGCCCGGCGGCGCGGGGCGGCGCGAGACCGACCTCTGCCCATGATTTCAGGCGCCGTGGGCGGGGCGCGCGCCGAATACGGCCGTCACGTGACCACCCCGGGGGTGACCGCCAGCTTCTGCAGCTCCCCGTTCGCGTGCCGGACCGTGACCACGACCTGTCGTCCCGGTCGGGTGTCCGCGACGTCGGCCACGTGCGCCGCCAGGTCGAGCGCGGAGCCGACGCGCCGGCCGCCGAGGCCCACCAGGACGTCGCCGCGGACCAGGCCGCCGGTGTAGCCGGGGCCCGGGACGTGCACGGCCACGACGAGCGCGCCGGGTGCCTTGGGGGCGTCGACGACCTCCACGCCGAGCCCGCCCCTCGGCAGGGGCGCCGCGGGCTGTGCGGGCGCCGTGGTGGGTCCCGGCGTGGCGGCGGGGCTGCTCGGCGGCGGGGTCGCGGGCCCTGCCGCGGGCGGGGCCTGCCGCTTCAGTTCGGCGAGCTTGCTCATGCCGATGACGGTGGCTCCCACGGTGCCGAGGCCGATGCCCGCGAGGACGAGCACGACCGCGCACAGCAGGCCGCACAGCACGCTGCACAGGCGCCTGCCGAGCTGCTGGGCGGCGCCCGGCCTGCCGGGCTTCGGCTCAGGACCGGGCCCCGTCAGCGGGCCGGCCGACGGCTCCGGCGTCGACGTCGTGGTCGATGCCCTGCCCCCGGTTCCCGGCATCGACTTGGGACGCAACGCAGTCTGTTCCATGGGTCGCCCGCCTCCGGTCCCTGGCCCACTCGGCCACGGCCAGAGCCCTACCCTCCGCGCACGCCCACGACGATCCACGAACGAGTGAGAGTGCCGGGGCCGGCTCGAACGCCGGCGCCCCCTGGGGCCGCCGATCAGCGGCTTATCCGGTCAGCGCCGTCACGAACTCCGCCGCAGCAGCACCCGTTCTTCGTCGCGACGCTGTTCCAGCCGGAGCTGTCCGGTGACGGCAGCCGCCCGCACCCGATCGTGCAGGCGCTGGCGCGGGCGGCCGTCACGCACGCGGCAGGTCGGGTGGGTCAGCCCGTGTGACCTCTGGGGTCTTTCTCGTTGTGCGGCGGCGCGATTTCGTCTCTTGCCAGCTTGTCCGTGATGCGCTCGAAGATTTCGGTCACAGTAAAGAACACCGTTCCTATCCACTGAGTCAAAGTGAGCCCTGCGTCCAGGACTGCACGTCAGTGGCCTGCCGCGGACGGTCTTCGGCAGGCTGGGCCGTTGCCTTCTCTCTTCGGCGGCGTGCATCGTGTGCACGGTCCCTGGCCGCGTCGGCCGATCACGATCGCCGCAGCGTCATGACCGGACGTCTGATGAGTTGCCGTGCTGGTGGTCTTCTTCCAGTGCTGGGCGCCCCAGCGGCTGGAGTACGCCGGGTCGACGACGATCACCGACAGTCCCGCCCGGTGAGCCATCGCGAGGAGCCGGGCCGCGAACTTCGCCGTCGGCATCGCCGCCACCGTGGCCCGGAACACCCGGCCCCGCCTGCCACACCCGCCGCACTCCTCCCGGCCGATGGCGAACCCGAGGTCCTCGATCACCAACGCCCCCGCCCCCGACTGGCGCGCTTGACGGAGCAGGGCGGAGCAGGCGTGCCGGATCTGCGCATCGCGGCGGGAGGTGGAACCGGCGTAGTCGACCTCGATGCGGGTCGGGCGGCCGACGGGATTGCCGTGCACGTCCAGACGCCACACGGCGAGGTGATCGGCGTTGTGATCGATACCGATCACCCCGCGGGCCCGCACGGCGGCCAAGAACGCCTCATCGTCCGCCCCCTCGGGCAGCACGTTCGAGGGCGGGGTGAAGGCGGCTGTCAGATAGCAGCGCCCGCACTCGAACGTGACCGTGTAGCCGACCGCGCGGTGCGCCTTCACCTGCGCCTGCCACTCGGCATCCCGATGCGCGAAGGCCGCGCGGGCATCCAGGGTGTAGCGCCCGTAGCGGTCCACCACATCGGCATGCTGGGCGGCAAGTTCGCCCGGCAGCTTGATGGTGACGACGCCGTCCGGGCTGATGCTGATGGTCTGGTTGCCGTGGCGTTTGCCGGACTCGCCGTCCGCCTCGATCCGGGTGCGCGCCTGCCTCCACCGCTCCCGCCAACTTGCTTCGTCCAGCCCGGCCGGCTCCAACCGCAGGCGGGTCTTGAGTAGACGCTTGCCGCCGCGCACGATCTTCACCCTCCCGGCCCGCCGCTGCTCTCGCAGCCGGGCGGCGCGCGCGGTGAGGTGCGCGAGACGGCGCTGCTTGGCGGCGCGGACGGCCTGGGTCGGGTAGCCCGCCACCCGGGTCTTGATGTCGCAGGCGGCCACCGGTACTGCCAGCCGCCCTCGGATAACCTCGATCGCCCGTGTCAGCTGCTTCAGGTCGTCGGCCTGCGCACGGCGGGCCAGCACCCACTGGTCGTTGCTGCCGCGCACGATGGTGCCCGCCCAACGGGCCGAGGTGATCGCGCTCAACTCCCGCTTGCGCCGCGCGAAATCCTCCAGCGTATGCCCAGTGCCCAGCCGCACTCGCTCCGCCAGATCCGCCCCCGCCAGCCGATCCAGGAATTCCCCCAGTCCGGCCAGAACCTCCGCGTCCCGCTCGGACAGCCGCAGCCGCGTTTTCAGCGCCATCGCCCCGGCATGCCGGGCCAGGCGGGGCGGGGACAACACCCGCAAGCCCGACGCGCTGCGCATCACCGCTCCGACCACCCCGTTCGCCCGCCCTTCACCACGCCGAAGACCATCGCGTGGTTCAACGACGCACCCACCCTCAGGTCACCCATTCGGCGCACGAACTCCCGTTCCCGACTCCGCCCCACAGCCCCTGGGGCCGGCCAACGGCCTGGGCTATGCCCGAAAGGTCGATGGCGCAACGACACCCGATCCACGACCTCACAAGACGGCTGGTGTCCCAGCGAAGTTCCCCGAACCGCCCCATCCGGACGTGTGGTTGTTGAAACCAATCGGAACCGGAGGTGCCGGAACGCGGCCCGGGACGAAGCCGTGGGCGCGGCGTGAGAGCCACGCGTCGCGGTAGCGGTCCACTTCCCGGTGCCAGTTGAGAATGCCCGCCATCCAGTTCCGCAGATCGTCTACGTAGCCGTCGAGGACCGTGCGCGCCTCGCGGTCGAGGCCGAAGTCCTCGTAGAGGACGGGGAGTTCGTGGTCGACGATGTGCTCGAACTGCCGCATGCGCTGCGTCATGAGGTCGTTCACGATGCCGAGCGCCGTCGGGTAGTCGGCGCCGAAGAAGTTCTGCACGACCAGGATGGCGTTGTGGATCTCGCCCTCGAACTCGATCTCCTTCTGGTACGAGAACACGTCGTTGAGCAGCATCGCGTAGTCGATCGCCGAGTTCTCCAGGGCACGCACCGGGCCCGTGCGGTAGACCTCGGGCGGCACGGCGGGCCCGTGGCCCATGCGGCACAGGCTCGTGGTGAGGTCGGAGCCGAAGGTGGCGCGGCGCATCTCCAGGTAGTCGACCGGGTCGGGGATGCGGTTCTGGAGCTGGTTGGCGACCTCCCACACCCAGCTCGCCGTCATGACCTCGACGGCGTCCTTCAGGGTGCGCCGCTGCTGCGGGGTCATGGCGGCCGTGGTGCGGCGCCACAGGTCGGCGAGTCCGCGCTCCATGGCGTTGGTCGGCGGCGGGATCTCCTCGCCGTCCACGGGCATGCAGGCGGAGAGCCGCGCGGTGCACAGTTTGGCGGCGGCCAGGTCGCGGCGGTGTCCGAAGATCAGCGGGTAGTAGTCGTCCCCGTAGGTGCCCCAGGCGAGCCACTGGGAGCTGAGGTCGAGCGCCTCCGGTGAGCCGTCGGGGTCGAGGCCCGCCGCGCACAACGGCAGGTCGTAGGCGCGGAGTTTGTCCTCGTCCCAGACGCCCTCCGCGAGGATGCCCATCCGGTGCATCCACGGGAGCAGCCGCGCGCGGGCCCCGTCGAGCTCCGGGTTGAGGGTCAGGGCGAACGGCATGTGGATGTCGGGGATCAGGGAGGGGCCGACCTTCTGGAACGGCACGTGCGTGTACGCGCGCAGGCGCTCGGCACCGACGTCGGCGAGCAGCGCCCGTACGTCGACGGTGCCGGTGCCGATCCCGCTCGGCGCGCCCAGGGACGGAGCAGCCTGCGCGGCGGCCTCCTTGTTCATGTAGCGGCTCGAGCGCATGTGCCACTCGTGGCCGCCGGACTGCCAGTCCTGAAGGCCGCGCGTGTACGCGGCGATCGCGGCGACCTGGTCCGGTGTGAGCCCCTTCTCCACGGAGAGCGCGGGCACCTCGGTCAGCGCGGTGTGCTCGAACTGGTGCAGCCGCGAGGTCAGCACATCATTGACGGCTTCCGCCGCCTCCTGTGTCGTACAGCCGAAGAAGGTCTCCAACACCAGGACGCCGTTGGAGAGTTCACCCTCGTCCATGACCTCCCGCTCGTAGGAGAACAGGTCGTTGCGCAGGTGCACGCCGTCGGAGAACGTCTCCATGAGGACGCGCAGCGGCCGCGACGTGGCCACGGACGCCGGGACTTCGGCGGTCGCGTACTCCACCAGGCCCGCCGACCAGGGGGCGCCGCCCACCTTGCGGCGCATCTCGATGTACTCGACGGGGTTGGAGATCCGCCCCTCGTTGATGTTGGACAGCTCCCACATCGACTCGTTCAGGAGGTGCTCGGTCGACTCCGCAAAGCGGCGCCGCCACTCCATCGACATGGCGGGCACGGTGCGCCGCCACAGGTCGATGAGGCCCGCCTCGACCGGGTTCTCCGGCTCGGGCACGGGGGTGTCGAGCTCCATCGGCATGAACAGCGGCAGCCGGTCCAGGTGCGCCTTGCCGGCCGCGCGGTCGTTCGTGCGCTTGAACATGTCCAGGAAGTGGTCGTCGAAGAAGAAGACCCACACGTACCAGTCGGTGATCAGGGAGAGCGCCGGGCCGTCGCAGTCCGGGTGCGTGTACGCGCACAACAGGCCGTAGTCGTGCGCGTCGAGGTCGCCCTGGTCCCAGACACCGCTGCCCTCCAGCATCCCCATCTCGCGGGCCCACACCGTGGAATGGGCCCGCGCCTCGTCCAGGTGCGGATTGAGCCGGGCCTGGTACGGCATGTAGAAGCGCGGCAGGTGGAAGGGCTGTGTGGACTCGTGTGTCATGAGCGCCGCCCTACCCGTGGCCGTCAACCGGCATCCGCGGGGCGGAACATGATCGCACCATCGCGTGAACCGGGGACTGAACGGCGCCCGTTCAGGGAAAGACGTGCCGCCTGATACACAACAGGGGCACCTCTTGCACTGCCTGCACCCCTTGCCCGTACGAAGCGAAGGACCCACGTTGCGCATCCGGACCACGTCGACCGCCGCCCGCTGCCTGGTCACCCTGGGCGCCGCCACCGCGCTCACCCTCGGCGGGGCGGCCCTCCCGGCTTCCGCGGCCCCGGCCGCACCCGCCACCGCATCGCAGACCGCCCACGCCAACCCGCGCGCCCTCGCCGCGATCACCTCGCTCGCCACGGAGCGGCTCGCGCTCGCGGACAAGGTCGCGGCGGCCAAGTACGGCACGGACGCGCCGATCGACGACCCGGCGCGCGAGCAGCAGATCCTCGACGACGTGGCGAAGCGCTCGGCGGACCTCGGCATCGACCCGGCGTTCACGCAGTCCGTCTTCCGGGATCAGATCGAGGCCAACAAGGTGGTGCAGCGCGGTCTTTACGCCCGCTGGGACGCCCACCCCGAGCAGCGCCCGACCGAGCGCCCCGACCTCGCCACGGAGGTGCGCCCGCAGCTCGACCGCATCACGACGCAGCTCCTGGACGCGCTGCGGGCGGTGGCCCCCGTGCGCACCTCCCCCGCCTGCGGGCCGCTGCTCACGGCAGCGGCGCTGCACGACGCCCACGCGCGCGGGTTCGACGTACTCCACCTCAAGGGCCTTGCGCGGGCGCTGCCTTCGGTGTGCGCCTCCTGAGCCCCGCTCGGGGCCGGGACCTACGCCCAGTGCGCCGGGCGCCGCAGGCCCGCAGGGATGCGGGTGGCCGCGTCGCCGCGGGCCGCGTTCACCTGCGCCTGGGTGAGGAACAGCGCCCCGGTGAGGTCGGCGCCCGCGAGCCGGGCGTCGCGCAGGTCCGCGCCGATCAGGTCGGCCGAGCGGAGGTCTGCGGCCGTCAGATCCGCGGCTACAAGGAGGGCGCCGCGGAGATTGGCGCCCCGTAGGTCGGCCTTTTTGAAACGCGCGCCTACTAGGTCGGCTCCCCGGTGGTTCTTCTTGCGGCCGAGCGCGCCGGGCACGTCGGCGCGCACCAGTTCACTTGCCTTCAGTAGAAGGGCGTTCACGTCGCCCCGGATGGTCGGCACGTCGGCGGCGACGAGTTCGTCGCTGCGCGCGCGGGTCAGCCGCTCGATGTCCTCGCGGGCCCGCCGGGCGTCGTCGTGCACGGCACCGGCCGCTCTCAGCTCCAGTACGTCGCTCAAGTACCAGAGCAGCTCGTGCAGTTGGCGCATGACCGGGAAGACCTCGTACATGGCCCTGGCGCTCTCGGGCCGCTCACGCCAGCCGACGCCCTCGAAGGTGACCTGGGAGACCTTCTGGCCCGCACCGAAGCAGTCGAAGACGGTGCAGCCGGGGTAGCCCTCGTCGCGCAGCCTCGCGTGGATGCCGCAGCGGAAGTCCTGCTGGAGGTTGCGGCAGGGCGTGCCCGCGTTCTTGTCGTGCGCGAAGTCGTGCGACTTGGCGAAGGGGAGGGCGACGCAGCACAGGCCGAAGCAGTCGGCGCAATCGGCGCGCAGGTCGGGGCGGTCGGGTGGGGCGTCGGGGGAGGTCACCCCCACATTGTCGCCGATCGGCCACGGCGCACGCCGCCACGCGCGCGTGCGCCCCCTTGTGGCCGGGCCCGGCCCCGCGCCACCTTTGGAGGCGTCCCGCACCGCCCGAAGTCCCACACCCTTGGGAGTCGACGTGGCCTCCTCCTTCGTCCTGCCGTACGAACTGCACGGTGACGGCCCGCACAAGGTGATCGCGGTGCACGGCTGGTTCGCCGACCGCGCCGCCTACGCGCCGATCGTGGCCGACCTCGACCGCACCTCCTTCCAGTACGCGCTCGTGGACCTGCGCGGCTACGGGGAGGCGAAGCAGACGCCGGGCGCGTACACGACGGCCGAGGGCGCCGCGGACGTGCTCGACCTCGCGGACCGGCTCGGCTGGGAGCGGTTCTCGCTGATCGGGCACTCCATGGGCGGCACGGTGGCGCAGCGCGTGGTGGCGACCGCGCAGCGCCGGGTGCGCCGCGTCGTGGGCGTGTCCCCGGTCCCGGCGTCCGGTCTGCCCATGACGCCCGAGCAGCGGGAGCTGTTCGTGACGGCCGACACCTCCCCCGCGAACCGCCGCGCGATCATCGACGTCACGACGGGCGGCGTACGCCCCGCCGCGTGGCTGGACCGCATGGTGGAGCGCTCGTTCGCGTGCAGCGACACCAAGGCGTTCCGGGCCTGGCTCGACTCGTGGACCGGCGACGACTTCCACGCGGACCTGGACCCCTGTACGGTCCCCGCGCTCGCGATCACCGGGCAGCTCGACCCGGCCCTTGCCGCGCCCCTGATGCGCTCGACGTGGCTGGCCTGGTTCACCCGCGGGGAGCTCGTCGACCTCCCCGTGTGCGGCCACTACGCGATGGACGAGGCGCCGCTCGCGCTGATCCGCGTCATGGAGGACTTCCTGCGGGCGGACGGCTCGTGACGCCTGTCGTCCCCGACGTCTTCGACCCGCGCCTGTACGCGCGTGGCGTCCCGCACGACCGCTACCGGACGCTGCGCGACCACCACCCGGTGGCCTGGCAGCCGGAGCCCGCGGTCCTCGGCTGGCCGGAGGGCCCCGGCTTCTGGGCGGTCACCCGGCACGCGGACGTGGTCCGGGTCCTCAAGGACGCGTCGGCGTACTCCTCGCACCTGGGCGCGACCCAGATCCGCGATCCGGACCCGGCGGACCTCCCGTTCATCCGCGGCATGATGCTCAACCAGGACCCGCCGGCCCACGGCAGGCTGCGCCGCCTGGTGAGCCGGGCGTTCACGCCGCGCCGAGTGGCGGCGTTCGAGGAATCAGCACGGCAACGGGCAAGATCCCTGCTGCACAAGGCCCTTCACGACAACGACAACAAGAACACGGACACAGTGGACCTGGTCACCACGGTCACCGACGACTACGCCCTCCTGAACCTCGCCGACCTCCTGGGCGTCCCGGAGTCCGACCGCGCGCTGCTCCTGCACTGGACCCGCCGCGTCATCGGCTACCAGGACCCGGACGAGGCAACAGAGACAAGCGGCCCACCGGTGAACCCCCGCTCCCCCTCCGCACTGGCCGACATGTTCGCGTACGCCGAGGAGCTGACGGCCCACAAGCGTGCCCACCCGGCCGACGACATCATGACGACGCTCGCCGCGGACCCCGATCTCACCCCGCCCGAACGCCAGATGTTCTTCTTCCTGCTGACGATCGCCGGCAACGACACGGTCCGCAGCGCCGCTCCCGGCGGCCTCGCCCTGCTGGCCGAGTCCCCACCCGCGTACGAACAACTCCGCACGGGAAAAGCCGACTTGACGCTCGCGCTCGACGAGCTGCTGCGCCGCCACCCACCGGTCCTGACCTTCCGCCGCACGGCGACCGAGGACACGACCCTGGCGGGCGCCCACATCAAGCGCGGCGACAAGGTGGTCGTCCTCCACGCCTCCGCCAACCACGACGAACGCGTCTTCCCCGACCCGTTCACCCTGGACCTGGCCCGCACCCCGAACCCCCACGTCTCCTTCGGAGACGGTCCGCACGTCTGCCTGGGCGCCCACTTCGCCCGCCTTCAACTACAGGCGCTGTACGAGGAAGTGGGCCGGTCTCTCCCGACCCTGACACTCGCGGCCCCACCGAAGCGCCTGGTGTCGAACTTCATCAACGGGATCAAGGAACTACGGGTGTGCCACCCGCACACGCCCACGATCCGGTGATTGGCAGGGATCTTGGTCGCGGCCCCCGAAGGTTCTGCTCATGATGATCAACAAGATCCCTCGTACCGCGCGCCGCCTCGCCGCCCTGCCCGCCGCCGTGGTGTCCGTGCTGGCCCTCGCTTCCGCGCCGTCGGCCACGGCCAGTGCCCCGGACGTCGACACCACGAAGTCCGCGACCTCCGTGGCGAAGGCCGCGCCCTCCTCCTGTCCCGTCGTCCCGGACCGCCTCTACGCGGCCATCGACCGCGTCCCGCTCGAGAGGATCTCGCCGGACCCGGAGTACCGGAACGACTGCCAGACGCTGTACCGGGCGGACGGGCGCGCCCCGGCGGTCATCTTCAAGGAGGGCTTCGAGGCGAAGGACGTCACGACCGGGCAGTACGACCTGGAGCAGTACGTACTGAAGAACCAGCCGTCGCCGTTCGTCTCCACCACCCGGGACCACGACCTCTTTAAGAAGTGGACCAAGTGGATGCGGGGCGGCGCGTACAACTACTACATCGACGCCCCGAACGGCATCGACGTCAACGAGACGATCGGCGACACGCACAAGTACGCCGACCAGGTCGAGGTCGCCTTCCCCGGCGGGGTCGCGTCGCGCTTCGTCATCGGCGCGTGCCCGATCAACAAGGAGACCAACACCGAGAGCATGTCGGACTGCGTCAGCAACCCGGGCTTCCGGCCGGTGACGGCGGCAACGGCGGCGCGCTGAGCGCCGCCGGGACCGCCGGTGCTCACTCCCCCTCGGGGCTCAGCGTGAGTGAGATCGAGTTGATGCAGTACCGCTGATCCGTGGGCGTCTGGTATCCCTCGCCCTCGAAGACGTGGCCGAGGTGCGATCCGCAGCGCGCGCAGCGCACCTCGGTGCGGACCATTCCGTGGGTGCGGTCCTCGATGAGTTCCACGGCGTCGGTGTTCTTCGGGTCGTAGAAGGACGGCCAGCCGCAGTGCGACTCGAACTTCTCGGTGGACGTGAAGAGCTCGGCGCCGCACGCGCGACAGGCGTAGACGCCCTTCGTCCTCGTGTCGGTGTACTCACCGACGAACGCGGGCTCCGTGCCGGCCTGGCGCAGCACCGCGTACTCCGCCGGGCTCAGTTCCGTGCGCCACTGCTCGTCCGGCTTCTCGACGTCGTACGACATGTGCCTCATCCCTTCAGCTGGTCAAGGATCCGCGGGCCGAGGTCCGTGACGTCGCCCGCGCCCATGGTGAGAACGAGATCGCCCTGCTTGGCCATTCCCGCGACCGCCGCGACCGCGGCGTCCTTGTCGGCGGCGGCCTGTACGTCGGCGCCCGCCTCGCGGGCGGCGTCGATGATCAGGGCGCTGGTGATGCCGGGGATCGGGTCCTCGCGGGCCGGGTAGATGTCGAGGACGACCGAGGCGTCCGCGAGGGCGAGCGCGGCGCCCATCTCCTTGCCCAGCTCCTGGGTGCGGGAGAAGAGGTGGGGCTGGAAGAGGACGAGGAGGCGCGAGTCGGCGGCCGCCGCGCGCATCGCGTCCAGGTCCGCCGTCATCTCCGTGGGGTGGTGGGCGTAGGAGTCGATGACCTGTACGCCGTTCACCTCGCCCTTGAGCTGGAGGCGGCGCTTGACGCCCGTGTACGACTTGAGGGCCGAGGCCAGGTTCCGGGCCGGGATGCCCATCGCGACGCCCGCGGCGAGCGCCGCCACCGCGTTCTGCGCGTAGTGGCGGCCGGGGACGGAGACCGTGAAGGTCAGCAGCTTGCCGTCCAGGAGGACGGTCACCTCGCTGGCCAGGCCGCGCGGGGTGATCTTGTGGATGCGGATGTCCGCGCCCTCGGACTCGCCGTACGTGACGACCTTGAGGGACGTCGTGTCCCGGACCCTGCGGGTCAGCTCGGCGGCGCCCGCCTGGTCCGCGGCGATGACGAGGGTGCCGCCGGGGGTGATCTTCCCGGTGAACGTCTCGAAGGACTCGTAGATCTCGTCCATGGACGCGTAGTTCGCGTGGTGGTCGAGTTCGACGTTGAGGATGATCGCGACTTCCGGCTTGTACTTGTGGAAGCTGCGGTCCGATTCGTCGGCCTCGGCGACGAAGATCTCGCCCTCGCCGTGGTCGGCGTTGGAGCCGGGGACGTCCAGGTCGCCGCCGATGGCGTAGGACGGGTTCAGGCCGAGGGACTTCAGGGACACCGCGAGCATCGACGTCGTGGTCGTCTTGCCGTGCGTGCCCGCCACCGCGATCGGGCGCAGGCCGTCCATCAGGGAGGCCAGCGCGTCCGAGCGGTGCACGACCGGGACGCCGAGCTCCTTGGCGCGGGCCAGCTCCGGGTTGTCCTCGCGGATGGCCGAGGAGACGACCACGCAGGTGGCGTCGGAGGCGAGGTGCGCGGCGTCGTGGCCGATGTGCACCGTCACGCCGAGCTCGCGCAGCGCCTGCGCGGTCGCGGACTCACGGGCGTCGCTGCCCGCCACCTGCGCGCCGCGCTGGGCGAGGATCTTGGCGATGCCCGACATGCCGGCGCCGCCGATGCCGATGAAGTGCGGTCGGTCCATGTCGGCGACGGAATGCGGCAGGCCGGGTGCCATGCGTGATCTCCCCTGGGGTTCTCGGGTGTCCTGGTCCGTAGTCACGTCGACCACGGCAGGGGCCAAGCCTATTGCCTCGGCCCGTGCCGCCCCGCCCCTCGCCCCGTCACCCCCTGCTGTCCGTCACGCCTTGCTGTGCGAGAACAGCTTCAGGACCGGCACGCCGACCTGGTGGCGGGCGCGCGAGGCCCAGTCCCGGTGGAAGAACTCCTCGACGTAGTGCGGATCGGTCAGCACGATGACCTCGTCCGCCTTCACCTCGTCGACGAGCGCCTTGAGGGCGTCCAGCGGGTGGTCCTCGATGAGTCGGCCCACCGCCTCGCTGCCCGCCTGGTGCAGCGCGGCGAGGGAGACGGCGAGGGCCTTCTCCGCCGGGCCCTTGGCCTCGTCGCCCTCGGGCACCTCGCTCTCCCTGCCCGCCTCGTCGAACTCGCCCATCGCGACGTCGTCGATGGCCCGCAGCAGGCGGTCCGCCTGGTCTCCGCGGGGCTGCAGCAGCACGTGGAAGGAGACGTCCTCCTCGCCGTGCAAGGTGGTGACGAACTCCACGTCGGCGGAGGTCAGAGCCTTCTCGATCATCAATACGCTCGTGAACACGACGGGCGCCCTTCTTCTCCTACCGTGGGCCGACTGACGACGACCCTCCGGGTGGACCAGCGGACCTGCGGAAACCATCCTGCCCCGTATTCGCACGGGGACTGCGAGATTTAGTGTGCCCAGCCAAAGCTAAACGGAACGAGTCATTCCGCCGAATGTCGCCGTGCTGTCGGCGGACAGCGGCCGACAGTGGCTACTGTCCGCCCCGCGGCCGGGCGTAACGGCTGTACAGGAATCCGTCCTCCTCCAGTAGGGACGTCAGTTCGAACCGCTCCGGCACGGCCAAGGTCGAGCCGCCCGCGATCCGCTGGGCGTCCCCCGCGGTCAGCATCGGGGACACGGTCAGGCACAGCTCGTCGAGTACCCGGCCCGCCACGAACTGACCGAGCATCCTCGGCCCGCCCTCGGTGAGCAGGCGCCTGAGGCCCCGCTCGCCGAGCGCCGCCACCGCGCGGTCGGGTTCGACCGCGGCTCCGTCGCCCGCGACCAGCACCTCCACGCCCGCCTTGCGCGCGGCCGCGACCCGGTCGGCCGAGGCGCCCGCGCCGGTGAGCAGCAGCGTCGGCACCAGCGGGTCGGTGAACAGGGGCAGGTCGAAGTCGAGGTCGAGGCTCGCGCTGATCACGGCGATCTGCGGGGCGGGGCCCTGTCCGGCCGCCTCCCTGCGCGCCGCGAACGCCTCGCGCGCGCGGGCGGGGCGGTAGCCCTCCAGGCGGACCGTCTCCGCGCCGACCACGACGACGTCGGCGAGCCCGCGCAGCGTGCCGAAGACCCGCATGTCGGTGGCGTTGGAGATGGGCTGGGAGCGGCCGTCGTGCTGGGCCGCGCCGTCGAGCGTGGAGACCATGTTGGCCCGCAGCCACGGCGCGTGCGCCGCTTCGGGCGGGTACGCGTAGGCGTAGGCGAGCTCGTCGAGGCTCCACTCACGCCCCTCCGGGCTCGCCTCCCTCCCCTCGTACCCCTTGCCATCTGCTGTTTCGTACGTCACAGGGAACAGGCGTCGCATGACGTGCAGTGTGGCACGGAGACTAAGGTGGGTAACCGTGTCGTCATCCCTCGAAGCCGCCGACTCCCGGGAGTCCAGCCAGATGGGCATCAGCCCCATAGCCGACCCGTCGCCGCTGTCCCTGTGCGCGCGCGAGCCGCGCGTCCCCGCGGAGCGCCTGGTCGCCGAGATGGTGCCGCCGCCCCGTTTCGACTCCGTACGTTTCGACACGTACATCCCGGACCCGAAGCAGCCCAGCCAGACCGAGGCCGTCCGGGTCCTGAGCTCCTTCGCGGCCGGCCTCCGCGGGGCGCACGCGACCGGGGCGGGCAAGAAGCGCGGCTTCCTCGGCTTCGGCAAGAAGCCCGCAGCCCCGACCGGACCGCGCGGCGTCTACCTCGACGGCGGCTACGGCGTCGGCAAGACCCACCTCCTCGCCTCCCTCTGGCACGCGACCCCCGCCGAGCCCGAGTACAAGGCGTTCGGCACCTTCGTGGAGCTGACGAACCTGGTCGGCGCGCTCGGCTTCCAGCAGACCGTCAAGACGCTCGGCGGCCACCGGCTGCTCTGCATCGACGAGTTCGAGCTGGACGACCCGGGTGACACGGTGCTCGTGTCGAGTCTGCTCGCGCGGCTCGTCGAAGCCGGTGTCGCACTCGCCGCGACGTCCAACACGCTGCCGGGCAAGCTCGGCGAGGGCCGGTTCGCCTCCGCCGACTTCCTGCGCGAGATCCAGGGCCTGTCGGCCCACTTCAGGCCGCTGCGCATCGATGGCGAGGACTACCGGCACCGCGGCCTGCCCGAGGCCCCCGCGCCGTTCACCGACGAGCAGGTCACCAAGGCGGCGTACGCCACCGAGGGCGCCTCGCTCGACGACTTCCCGCACCTTCTGGAGCACCTCGCGCGCGTGCACCCGAGCCGGTACGGGGCGCTGACGGACGACCTGAAGGCCGTCTGCCTCACCGATGTGGCGGCCGTGCCCGACCAGTCGACCGCACTGCGGCTCGTCGTCCTGGCGGACCGGCTCTACGACCGGGAGATACCCGTGCTCACGTCGGGGCTTCCGTTCGACCGGCTGTTCAGCGAGGAGATGCTGAACGGCGGCTACAAGAAGAAGTACTTCCGGGCGATCTCCCGGCTGACCGCGCTCGCGCGCGACGCGAAGGGGCTCGTACACGAGTAAGTAGGGGCTCGTACACGCGTAAGTCACGAGTGAGTACGGGCACGTCACGGGCGCTCCGATACATGGTCGGTGCACGAATCGCCTGCGCTACGCGCGTGGTTCCCGCGGCGATAGGCACGTGGTAAACACAGCCGGGTCACAGTTCCTGTCCGCCAGCAGGAGGTTGCACCCATGTCCCGCACCGCTGACGCACGACAGTCCGCGACCCGACGTCAAGTACTCGCCCGCTCCGGCGCCCTGGGGGTGGGCATCGCCTTCGCCGGGAACCTCTCCGAGCTGTTCGCCGGCTCGGCAGCCGCCCAAGGACGCGCCGGATACGGCCCGTTGGTGCCCGACCCGGCCGGTCTCCTCGACCTCCCGAAGGGATTCCGCTACAAGGTCCTGTCGCGAGAGGGGGAGCCACTCCGCTCCGGCGAGGGCAAGGTTCCGTCGAACCACGACGGGATGGCGGCGTTCGCCGGCAGACAGGGCCGCGTGCACCTCGTACGCAACCACGAGAACCGGGTCACCGGAAAGATCGCGGTGCCGACCGTCGAGGGTCTGACGTACGACCCGATGGGCAAGGGCGGCTGTACCGTGCTCTCCGTGGACCGGAAGAACAATGTCCTGTCCGAGCGGGTCGGCATCGCCGGCACCGCGGTCAACTGCGCGGGCGGGCCCACGCCTTGGGGCACCTGGCTGACCTGCGAGGAGACCGAGGACAAGGCCGGTACGAACGGCTACACCAAGGACCACGGCTTCATCTTCGAGGTCGACCCGGTCGACCCGCACCGCTCGGGCGCCGTCCCGCTCACCGCGATGGGCCGCTTCCAGCACGAGGCGATCGCCGTCGATCCGAAGCGCGGCGTCGTCTACGAGACGGAGGACGCCTTCGACAAGCCCTTCGGCCTCTTCTACCGTTTCCTGCCCAAGAACGCGAAGGGCGGCCTCGGTTCGCTGCGCGCGGGCGGGAAGTTGCAGGCGATGCGGGTGCCGGGCGTGCCGGACCTGTCGGCGGTCCAGGAGACGGGCGCCACGTTCAGCGGCATCGAGTGGGTCGACGTGCCGGACCCGCTGGCCGCACAGACCCCCATCCGGAACCAGGACTTCGGCCCGAAGGGCATCACCCACGCCCAGAAGCTGGAGGGCTGCTACTGGGGCGGGTCGAGCGTCTACTTCGTCTCGTCGTACGCCCGCAGCCGCGAGGGCTCGGCCGCCGACCACTTCGGCCAGATCTGGCGCTACGACCCGTCGTCGCGCCGCCTGACGCTGGTCATCGTGTTCGGTCCCGACACGGACGTCCAGCTGCCGGGCGAGGAGCCCGACAACATCTGCCTCGCGCCCAGCGGGGGCCTGATGGTGTGCGAGGACGGCGAGGGCGCTCAGCACGTGTTCGGCGTGACGCGCAAGGGCGAGGTGTACGCCATGGCGCGCGGCCGGCAGAACATCGGGACGGCCGACAAGCCCGAGTGGGGCGAGTTCGCCGGGGTCACCTTCTCGCCGGACGGCGAGACGATGTTCGTGAACTGCTATACGCCGGGGACCACGTTCGCCGTGACGGGACCTTGGCACTGAGCCGTTGACGCATGACGGTCGGCCGTTCCCTCGTTCGAGGGGACGGCCGTTCGCGTGGCCGGTTTTCGCGGGTGGCACACCGCGTGCCGGGCGAGTGCCCTGGGCAAGGTCCCCTTTATGGAAGAACGGTCAACCACAGCCTGGGAGTTCACCGACGACCGCGGACACCTCACGTCCGCGAGCGAGACGCCACAGCGCGTCGTCGCCTATATACAGGCCGGGGCGAGCCTGTGGGATCTGGGCATACGCCCGGTGGGGATCTTCGGCTCGTTCCACGACGGCGAGGAGCCCGATCACGCCAAGTCCGGCGCGCTGCCGCTGGACGACCTCGCGTATCTGGGCGCGGGAGCGGGGCTCGGCCTGGACGACGTGCTCGCGGCGCGCCCCGACCTGGTCGTGGCGCTCACGTACGGCGGCGGGCAGGTGTACGGCATCGAGCCCGACACGGCGAAGCATCTGGAGGAGCACGTCCCCGTCGCCGTGTTCGACGTGGGGCAGGGCCGCACGTTGGGCGGGGTGCGGCAGCGTTTCGCGGAGCTCGGGCACTCGCTCGGGACCTCGGAGCCGGCAGAGATGCGGGAGGAACTCGCCCGCGCCGAACGGCAGTTGGGGGTCGCGGCCCGCGGGGCGCGGGGCTTGAAGGTGCTGGCGCTCTCGGCCGCTGGGGCGGACGCGGTGCACCTGGCCCGGCCCACCAAGTGGCCCGACCTGAGCGCGCTCGGCGGGCTCGGTGTCGGCATGGTGGCGCCGCCCGAGGGGCCCGGCGCCAACTGGTACACGGGGACGTGGCGGGACGTCGCCGAACTCGCCCCCGACGTCATCCTGTCGGACGCCCGCGCCAACGCGGCGCCGCGCGCCCAGTACGCGGCCGACCCGCACTGGGCGTCCGTCGCCGAACGGGCGTCGGTGCTGCCCTGGAACCCGGAGACCCCCGCAAGCGCCCGCGCCCACGCGGCGCTCTTCGACCAGGTGGCGGGGGCGCTGCGGGGGCGCTAGCGCGCTATGGGAGTCAGTGTCAGTCGGCGGGTTCGTCCGGGACGGGCTGGTCCGGGTGGACGCCCGGGGCATGGGGTGCGCCGGTGCGGCCGGTGCCCGCCACGTCCGAGTCGGGGACGGTGACGTCGGGCCCGGACTCGTCCTCCGGGGCGCCCTCGGCCCCGGCCCGCTGCTCGGCGTCGGTGTCGGGCTCGGGGTTCGTGCCGGGCCCGGTGGTTTCGGTTTCTTCGGTGTCCGCCTGCTGGTCGGGGAGGTCCCGCGGGACGGCGCCCGGTTGCTTTGCCATGAAGTGATCAGCGCCCCAGTGCCTTGGCGAGTTCGTCCTTGTTCATCTTCGAGCGGCCCTCGACGCCGCGGTTCTTGGCCTCTTCGTAGAGCTGGTCCCTCGTCGGACCGCCGGCGCCCTGGTGGGAGCGGAGGCCGCCGCGCCTGCCCGAGGAGATGTCCTGCGTCGATGTGCGGCTCGCCTGCTTCGACTCGCCGCTCCTCGCACGTTCCTTGTTCACCGTGCGGGCGGCGATCTCCTTGGCCCGCGACGTGCTCTCGCCCCGGTCCTGGGCGCTCTTCCTGATCTTCTCGTACTGGCGCTCACGCTTGGCGCTCGATCCGCTGGGCATGGCGGCTCACTCCCTTCCACTCCGTTCCGTTGTAGCCCCTCCCGCTCCATGTCGCAGGGCGACGTCGGGGCCGGGCGGGGATGCACCCCGCCCGGCCCCGACTTCCCTTTGCTCCCCTGGCCTTTCGGCCGCGATCCGGGTCCCCCTGCCTGCGGCGCTCAAACTCCGCGTTTCCGTACGGGTGTTGGGGGCACCCGCCGCCGCATGCCGTTACCAGTGAGGAACACGGAGATGGAGTGGCTGGACAGCGCGGCGTGTGTCGATGAGGACCCGGACGTCTTCTTCCCTGTCGGCACGACCGGGCCCGCCATGGATGACGTAGAGGCCGCCAAGGAGGTGTGCCGAAGCTGCCCGGTGATCACGGAGTGCCTGCGGTGGGCCGTCGCCACGGAGCAGACGTCGGGGGTCTGGGGCGGGACCTCCGAGGGTGAGCGGGCCCGGCTGCTGCGGGCCGAGCGCCGCCGACGCGCCCGGGCCGGGGCGGCGCACTGACCCCGGGCCGAGGCAGAACCCGGGCCGGGGCCGCGCGCTGAAGGGTCACGCTCCGTAACGCGTGCCCCCCGCGCGTGGCCCGTCCCCTCAGGTGCGCCCCGGGCCGCCGCTGCCGGCTGCGTCGCCGCCGTCCCGGCTCCAGTGGCGCGGCCGCTGGTCAGTGCTGCGCTTGCTGCCCGCGTTGCCGAAGCCGGGCAGCTCGTGCGGGGGCAGGCGGGAGCCGCCGTCGTCCGTGTGCGGCATCTCGTCGGGCTCCCGCATCTCGCGGACCTCTTCCACCGGGCCCGTACGCGGGAGTTTCGGCTGGTCGGCCGGGTCGGGTGGGCCCGGTTCCCGGCGTCGGAACCTGATGCCCATCCAGACCGCCCAGATCAGGGCCAGCGCGATCACCAGGCCGACGACGAACGGGACGACCGAGGTGGAGGGGTCGGGGGAAGCCATTGGTGTCGTCATGGGGGCCGGGTACCCCACTGCACGAGATCACGCCCCTCCTCGCGAGTCCGATTTGCACGATTTGAGGTAAATCCGACGATACTGTCGGCGCGTGATCAGACATGTACGCCGCGTGACCGCGGCCTGCGCCCTGGGCGCGCTCGCTCTCGGCCTCGCCGGATGCGGCGAACCCTCCTCGTCGGGGGTCTCGGGCGCGACGCGCCCCACCGGCTCCCAGGAGAGCCCCCGGAAAGGCGCCCCGGACAGCTCACCGAAGGCGTCCCCGAAACCGAAGAAGACCCCCAAGCCCACCCTCGCTCCCGGCCCGGGCGGCACCACCCCCGTCTTCAAGCGCGGCGCGGCGACGAAGAACCGGACCGTAGCGCTCACCTTCGACGCCGACATGACGGCCGACCAGGGGGCGCGGGCGCGGGCCGGGGAGCGCTTCGACAACCCTCAACTGGTGGGCACCCTACGTAAGTTGAAGGTCCCTGCCACGGTCTTCATGACCGGGCGCTGGGCCGAGGAGTACCCCACGGAGGCCAAGGACATCGGCCGGGACCGGCTGTTCGAGGTCGCCAACCACTCGTACAGCCACTACGCCTTCACCGGGGACTGCTACGGACTGCCGAGGGTGCCGGCACGGGGCATGCGGGCCGATGTCGACCGCGCGTTCGGCGCGTTCCGGAAGGCGGGGGTCGAGCATGTCGTGCCGTACTTCCGGTTCCCCGGCGGCTGCTACGACCGGGCGGCGCTGCGGGCGCTGACGCCGACCGGGGTGACGGCGGTGCAATGGGACGTGGTGAGCGGTGACGCGTTCGCCACGGACGCGGACGCCGTGACCCGGCAGGTGCTCGACGGGGTGCGGCCCGGTTCGGTCGTCGTCATGCACTGCACGCGCAGCGCGGCGCCGACGACGGAGCGGGTGGTGCGGGCGGTGGTGCCGAAGCTGCGGGCGAAGGGGTACCGGTTCGTGCGGGTGTCGGATCTGGTGGGGGCGGCGCGCGGGGCGTGACCGTGGCTTGGCCGTGCTCGCCCGCGCTGGCCGTACGCCCGTGTACGTACGCTGGAGCCATGAGCGACTACTGCGCCGGTGGCCCCGAGGAGCGCCCGGCACCCACTGCTGCGCCTGGCGAGCCGTTCGCCGAGTGCGTGCTGTGCCGGAAGCCGACGGAGTACCCGGAGTCGACGAAGGGCATCACGCTGTGCCCGGTCTGCGAGTGGCAGGAGGCGCAGCGCACGGCCTGCTCTGGCTAGCCGGGCCTCAGCGGCGGGAAGCGAGGGCGCAGGCCGCCGCCGCGCAGATCCCGGCCACGGCCACCGCCCCTGCGAGCGGCAGCAGCAGGACCGGCACCGCCCCGTCCTGCGACCCGGTCACCAGGGCACTGACCACCGACTTCGCCGGTGATCCTGGGGCGATCAGCGCGACGAGCGCGCACAGCACCAAGGTGGCCACGCCGAGCCCTGTGCCGCGCACCACGGGCCAGGTGGTGACGGCCCCGACGGCGACGCCGACGAGGGCGCACACCAGCACGGCGAGCAGCCCGGCCCCGGCGGCCGGCCACTTGGCCACGCGCACCAGGCGATCGGTGCTGACCCCGTCGCTGATCAGCGCCACGACCACGGTCGCCGCGACGCCGACGGCCAGCGTGGCGAGGAACGCGGCGGCCAGGCTCGCCGCGTGGGCGCGCCACGGCGCCGTCGCCGCAGCGGTGCAACTGCGGGCAGCGGGCGGCTCGTTGGTGACGCATATCCGCGCCAGCCAGGCCCCCACGGGGAGCAGGGCCGCTGCGGTGTACCCGAGGGAGTCGAGCACCGGCTGCCCCGCCTGCACGCCGACTGCGGCGAACGCGGCGTAGAGGACGACCGGCGCCAGCCAGCGCTGCGAGCGCAGCAGCAGGGCCGACTGGTAGGAGAGCAGGGCCGTGGTCATCCGTTGTTCTCCGTGGGCTCGGGCGTGCGGACGGCGACGATGTGCCAGGGCGGGTCGGCGGCGAGCAGCGTGCGCAGCACAGCGTCGGAGTGCGCGGCGTCCGTGGTGATCCGTACGGTGCGGGGGTCGAGGCGGACGTGGGTGTGCGGGTGCGACAGGGCGGGCTCGTGGCCCGCGGGCCCGGCGGCGTCGACGACCACGGTCGCCCCGCCGCCTCCCTCGCTCCGCAGCACGGCCCCCTCCTCGACCTCGTACGTCGCGTCGGCGGTGCCGGTCAGGCGGCGCGGGTCGTGGTCGACGAAGAGCACGGCGGCGCCGGCCCCGGCGCGTTCGGCGACGGCGTCGTCGAGCGTGTCGCGGGCGGCGGTGTCGAGGCCGGTCCAGGCCTCGTCGAGGACGAGCAGCTCCGGCTCCGCGAGCAGGGCCGCGGCCACCGCCACCTTCTGGCTGCTGCCCTTGGACAGCTCGGCGAGGGGTGACCCCGCGTAGGCACCGGCGCCGAACCGCTCCAGCCACTCCCCCGCCCGCCGCGCGGCCGTCGGGCGGCCGAGGCCGTGGATGCGGCCCATGTGCGTGAGGTAGGCGCGGGCGGTGAACGGCAGGGCGGGCGGGAAGCGTTCGGGGACGTAGGCGGTGCGCGGGCGGCCGATGACCCGGCCCTCGGTGGGCGCGTCGATCCCGGCGACCAGCCGCAACAGCGTGGACTTCCCCGTGCCGTTGGGCCCCCGCACCCGGAACACGGCCCCCTCGGGCACGTCCATGTCGACCCCGCGCAACACCCAGGGCCCACCAAGTCCATAGCGGCGACCCGCGCCGCGGAGCGTGACGTGCATGCGGTCATGTTCCCCTACACGTGCTGGGGCCCCGGCGGCGGCTGAGCCATTCAAGCCCGCTCTTCGGACGAGAGCCCGCGGGGCCCGGGGCGGAGCCCCGATCTTTTCAACCCCACCCCACCAAGCGACCCCGCCCATTCAAGCGGCCCCGGCAAATCAAGCCCGCCTTTCGTACGAGAGCCCGCGGGGTCCGGGGCAGAGCCCCGTGGCGTGGGGGTCGGCCGACCGCCTGGCAGACTGGACCGGTGACCAGTGATGCCCCCCGTACCGACACCCCCTCCCACCCCGAGCCCAGCGCACGCGAGTTCGTGCTGCCGCTCGTCGTACGTATCGAGCGGGCCGCGCCCCCGACGCGTACGGACGCCCTGGAGGCCGCGGCGCGCGCCGTGTTGGTGATCCTCTCGGACGAGCGCTCGGTCGGTGAAGGACCGTGGGCGCAGGCGATGCACGACTGGCAGGACGCCCGGATCCGCAAGGTGGTGCGGCGGGCGAGGGGCGCGGAGTGGCGGCGCGCGGAGGCCCTCGACGGGATCACGGTCACCACCGGGTCCGCGGAGGTACGGGTCTTCCCGCCGGTCCCCCTCGACGGCTGGCCCAAGGACCTGGCCCGCCTCCAGGTCTCCGGCACGGACCTCGACGACCCGGAGGCGCCGCCCGCCCCCGACTCCTCGGCCCCGGTCCTCTGGCTCAACCCCGACCTCGGCATGACCGCGGGCAAGACCATGGCGCAGGCCGGCCACGGGGCCCAACTCGCCTGGTGGGAGCTGTCCGACGCGGAGCGCAAGGAGTGGCGTGAGGCGGGCTTCCCGCTCTCCGTGCGGACCGCCGACCCGGCGCGCTGGCCCGCGCTGACCACGGGCGGACTGCCGGTCGTACGGGATGCCGGGTTCACGGAGATCCCGCCCAGCGACACCGTCGTGTCCGAGGGACCCCTCACGGGCGATCTCCTGCCCGGCCTCGCCCACCTCTGAGCCCCGGGCACGAATGGGCCCCGGGCACGTAAAAGACCCCGCCCGTCCGCACGGGGGATGACGGACGGCCGGGGCCACTCGGAAGGCTACCCCACTCCGCGGGAGGCCGGGCCGGGTCCCCGGTCCTCGCCGCGGCGGGCCGTTCCTGTGCCGCGCCGACGGCCACTTGAAGCTGCCCCGCCGGATGCCCATGGATGAAACCTCAAATGTTGCTCTGAACGTGGTCCCGAAGGGGTTCGCGCCGTGCCTTCGTGGTCAGGAGACCAGGAAGCAGGGCGGCGGAGGGGGAGTTCCATGGAGCTGGGTACCGGGATCGGCTGGCGGCCCGAGATCGCGGAGACGGTCGAGGCCATGCAGGGCATCGACTGGGTCGAGGCCGTCGCCGAGAATCTGTGTCCGGGGCATTTGCCGGACTCCCTGCGTCGGCTGCGCGAGCGCGGCGTCACCGTCGTCCCGCACGGCGTCTCGATCGGCCTCGGCGGGGCCGACCGTCCCGACGAGGGGCGGCTCGCCGACCTCGCCGCGTGCGCGGAGGCTCTCGGTTCGCCGCTGGTCAGCGAGCACATCGCGTTCGTACGTGCCGGGGGCGCGCGCACCGCTTCGCAGCCGCTGGAGGCGGGGCACCTGTTGCCCGTGCCGCGCACCCGCGACGCGCTCGACGTGCTGTGCGAGAACGTCCGGATCGCCCAGGACGCGCTGCCGGTACCCCTCGCGGTGGAGAACATCGCGGCACTGTTCGGCTGGCCGGGCGAGGAGCTGACGGAGGGGCAGTTCCTGTACGAGCTGGTGGAGCGGACCGGCGTACGGCTGCTCATCGACGTGGCCAATCTGCACACCAATCACGTCAACCGCGGCGAGGACCCGGCGAAGGCGCTGGCCGAGCTGCCGGTCGAGGCCATCGCGTACGTGCATGTCGCGGGCGGCTTCGAGCGGGACGGCGTCTGGCACGACAGCCACTCCCACCCCGTGCCGCCGGCCGTGCTCGACGTACTCGCCGAGCTGGCCTCGCGCGTGACCCCGCCGGGTGTACTGCTCGAGCGCGATGACAACTTCCCCGAGGACCTTGGGGAGTTGGGGCGCGAGGTGGAGGTCGTCCGGGAGACGGTCGCGGCCGGGTCCGGCCCCCGCGCGCAGGCCCCTGACGACCGGATGACCTCGCCCGCCGCCCCGCCCGTCGACGACGCCACGCGGCAGCGGCTCGCACTCGACCAGGCCGCCCTGCTGTCCGCGCTCGTCGCCGGCACTCCCGCCCCGGAGGGCTTCGACCGCGCGCGACTCGCCGTCCAGGCCCGGGCACTCGCGGGCAAGCGGGCCGACGTCGTCGCGAAGGTGGCACCCGAACTCCCCCTGATCCTCGGCGAATCCGCGTACCGGTCACTCTTCCTCGACTACGCCCGCCGGCAGCCAATGACGAACGGCTACCGTCGCGATGCCCTCGACTTCGCGGAGCAACTCCTGCTCACGCAACGGCTCCAAGAGCCCGCCACACGCCGCGAGTTGACCCACTGGTGGCTCGACCGCTCCGGCCCCAAGCCCTTGACCGGCCGCCCGGTAGCACGAGCCCTGAAGACCGCAGCTTTCGCACTGCGGCGGACCAAATAGAGCCCCTGCGGCGCAACCGAGCCATCCAAGTCCCGCGGCATGGCTGAACCATCCAAGCCCCGCGGCACGGTCGAGCCATTTGAGCCCCTACGGCGATTGAGTAGCGGGGTCCGGGGCAGAGCCCCGCGTCCGCAACCCCGGTGCGGCCCGCGGCGACCGCATACCTACCGCAGGTGACGTAAACCCGACCGATGCCCACCCCACCCGCCCGAGCCGGAGGCTAGCGTGCGTGCCGCACCAGGAGGCACCATGCGATTGTTCCCGCCCACCACCCCACCCGGCGCCACCGGCCACGGAATCCGCGTCAACGGCACCGCGCTCATCGTCACGGGACTCGTGGCGACGCTGGCCGCGCTCGTCTTCCCCCTGTGGTCGTACGCGGACCGCTCCGGCACCGGCCTCGACGAGCTCAACGCCCAGACCGTGTCCACCAGATTCGGGCCGCTGTCCGCCACCGACCGCCTCTTCATCACCAAGGTGCGGCTGGCCGGGCTGTGGGAGCTGCCCGCAGGACAGCAGGCCGAGGAGCGGGCGCCCAGCAAGGCGGTCGAGACGGCGGGCAAGCACCTCGTCGAGGGGCACACGTTCCTGGACGCCCGGGTGCGCGAGGTCGCGGCCCGGATGAACCTGGAACTTCCCAGCCAGCCGAACGCCCAACAGCAGGGCTGGTTACGGGAGTTGACTGCCGCGAGAGGCGAGGACTACGAGCAGAAGTTCGCCAACATCCTCCGCCGCGCCCACGGGCAGGTCTTCTCGCTGGTCGCCCAGGTACGCGCCTCGACGCGCAACGCGCTCGTGCGGGAACTCGCGGACGACGCCAACACCACCGTCCTCGACCACATCAAGGTGCTGGAGGCCACCGGCCTCGTCGACTTCGACGCGCTCGCCCGCGACGGCGCCACCGCGAGCCCGCCGCCCGCCACCCGCTCCCCCGCCCCACCGGGACCGACCCCCGCACCGGGCACCGCGACCCCGGTCTCACCGTCGCCCACCCCCTCGTTCTCCCTGCCGCCCGCCGCGTCCCGGCCGAAACCGGCCCCCGACGCACGCGAGAAGGACAACGACAAGAAGCCACCCAAGCCGAAGCCGAAGAAGACGAAACCGAAGCCGAACGTCACGACACGATGACCGGCTGTCCACATCGTGGGCGAGGCATGGCGGCATTCGCGCAACTGTCGTAGAAACTGCGCATGTTGTGGGTCCTGTTCCTCCTCGTCGCCTGCGTCGCCGCCGGAGTCTCCTGTGGGCGGCTGTGTCTCGCGGCCGTACGCGCCGCCGAGGGCGAACGCGCGACGGGCCGCGACACGTCCGTCGGCGTGCGCGCCGACGCGTACCAGGGGCGCGAGCTGTCCCTGTACGAGACCGCTTTCCTGTCGGGCGGCCCCGACCGGGTCGCCGAGGTGACGCTCGTGTCGATGGCTCGCAGCCGGCGCCTGCTGCTCGCGCACACCGGCTGGGCGACCGTCGTCGACCCGGTCGGCGAGGACCCGATGGAGCGTTCGGTGCTGCGCGCGATCGGGCCCGAGGGTCAGGCGCGGATCGCGCCGCTGCGGACGGCGGCCGCGGCCGGGGACGCGGTACGGGTGCTCGCGGAGCGGCTGGTCGCGGCCGGGCTCGCGGTGCCGGACCAGGAGCGGACAACGCTCGCGGGCGCGGTACGGCAGGTACGGCGGGCGACGGCCGCCGTGGTGCTGCTCGGCCTGCTCGCAACGCTGCTGCCGGACGAGAACGCGCGGCAAGAGGGGCCGGTGGCACTGTGGTTCGGGCTCCCGCTGCTGCTCACACTGAGCTGCCTCACCCTCGCCCGCATCGAGAGCCACCCGTACACGCGCTGGGCCTCACCGACCGGGCAGCGGCTGCTCGCGGGCCGGCCCCTGGGCGCCGGCAGCCTGCTCGCCGTCGCGGTGCGCGGGGTGCGGGCGGTCGACGACCCGCAGCTGCGCGCGGCGCTGACCGGCATGGGGCGACATACCACCGAGTGAGCCGCCACGCACGCCGATGAGGGCAGTTACCACGCATCAGGGTCATGGTTCCGACACCCACGACCTGGTCCTTTACTTCGTCAACTGCCGCCCCAAGGATCCCTTTTGTGCGCGAGTCGCACGGCCTCGCGAACCGCTTCGCCGCACGGGTTCGCGGGCCCCGACGAAGGGATACGTCCAAGCGATGCGAGCAGCCCCCGCCCTCTGCGCCACCGCGGGATCCTTGATCCTCTCGGCCCTGGTCACCGCCCCCGCGGGCGCCGCCGCGCCCACACCGCAGCCCGCCCCCGAGACGGCCGGCACCACGATCGCCGCGCTGCGCGCCGCGGACGCCGGGATCCGCTGGGGCGCCTGCCCCGAGGTCGAGGGTCTGCCGGATTCGGTCCGGTGCGGCACCGTCACCGTCCCGCTCGACTACGCGCACCCGATGGGCAAGAAGATCAAGCTGACCGTCAGCCGCGTGAAGGCGACCGGCAAGAACACGACCGGTAAGAACAAGGGCCGCAAGGTCGCCCGGCAGGGCCCGCTCGTCTTCAACCCCGGCGGCCCCGGCGGCAACGGCATGTACTTCCCGGTGGCCGGAACGCAGCCGGAGTGGCGGCCCATCGCCGCCGCGTACGACCTGGTCGGATACGCCCCGCGCGGCGTGGGCCGGTCGGCGCCGCTGTCCTGCGAGGACCCGAAGAAGAGCCGGAAGGGCCCGACGCAGTCGCCGACCCACCCCTCGGCCGCGTACAAGAAGAAGCGCGTCGCGCAGGCGAAGGCGTACGCGCGCGGGTGCGCCGGGCGGAACCCGGACATCGAGCACTTCAATACGCTCAACAACGCCCGTGACCTGGATGTGCTGCGGGCCGCGCTCGGCGAGAAGAAGCTGACGTTCATCGGCGCCTCGTACGGCACGTACCTGGGTGCCGTGTACGCGGAGCTGTTCCCCTCGCACGTGCGGCGGATGGTCTTCGACTCGGCGGTCGACCCGTCCCCCGACGGGATCTGGTACGCCAACAACCTCGAACAGTCGGCCGCCTTCGAGCGCCGCTGGACCGACTTCAAGGCGTGGGTCGCCCGCCACGACAAGGCGTACCACCTGGGCAGGACGCCCGGGAAGGTGCAGGCCGCGTACGAGAAGGTGAGCGCGGAAGTGTCCCACAAGCCGGCCGGGGGCAAGGTCGGGCCGGCCCAGTTGCAGTCCGCGTTCCTGCAGGCCGGGTACTACGACGACTACTGGCCGCTGCGGGCCTACGCGCTCTCCGCCTACGTGAAGGGCGACCCGAAGCCGCTCGTCGACCAGGCCGCCCCGATCAAGGAGTCGGCCAAGGAGGACGAGAACAGCAACGCCGTCTACACGGCCGTCCAGTGCAACGACGCGTCCTGGCCGACGGACTTCCGCACCTGGGACCGCGACAACTCGGCCCTCGCGAAGCGCGCCCCGTTCGAGACGTGGGACAACGCGTGGATGAACCTGCCGTGCGCCTACTGGTCCACTCCCCGGCAGCAGCCGCTCGACGTGCGCACCGCCCCGGGCGAACTCCCGCCGACGCTGATCCTCGCGGCCGAACGGGACGCGGCGACGCCGTACAAGGGCGCGCAGGAACTCAACCGCCGCCTCGCGGGTTCGTCCCTGGTGACCGAACGCAAGGCGGGCACGCACGGGATCGGGGCGGGCCCGAACCAGTGCGTCAACGGTCGCCTGAACGCGTATCTCCTCCGCGGAGAGCTGCCGGAGAATGGTGCGGCCTCGTGCGCGCCGCACAAGGAGCCCAAGCCCTTGGGCTCAAGCCGCTAAGTTCAAGCCCCTCCGGGGTCGGGGTCCCGGGGCTCTGCCCCGGACCCCGCTGCTCAATCGCCGCAGGGGCTTGATCGACTTACGCGAGCCCCGCCACCAACTCCGAAACCGACTTGCGGCGCCCCGTGAAGAACGGAACTTCCTCACGGACGTGACGCCGCGCCTCGGACGCGCGCAGCAACCGCATCAGGTCCACGATCCGGTACAGCTCGTCCGCCTCGAACGCGAGGATCCACTCGTAGTCGCCGAGCGAGAAGGACGCGACCGTGTTGGCCCGCACGTCCGGGTAGCCGCGCGCCATCTTGCCGTGGTCGGCGAGCATCTTGCGGCGCTCGTCGTCGGGCAGCAGGTACCAGTCGTAGGAGCGCACGAACGGGTACACCGAGATGTAGTCGCGCGGCGTCTCGTCGGCGAGGAACGCCGGGATGTGCGAGCGGTTGAACTCGGCGGGGCGGTGCAGCGCCATGTTCGACCACACCGGGTCGAGCGCGCGGCCCAGCTTCGTGCGACGGAAGAGGTTGTACGCCTCCTGGAGCTGGTCGGCCGTCTCCGCGTGCCACCAGATCATGAGGTCGGCGTCGGCGCGCAGTCCGGACACGTCGTACGTGCCGCGGATCGTCACGTCCTTCGCGGCGAGCTGGTCGAACAGCTCCTGGACCTCGTCCGCGTACCCGGAACGGTCCTCGGGGAGCACGTCCTTCAGCTTGAAGACGGACCAGAGGGTGTAGCGGATGACCTCGTTGAGGTCCTTGGCCAGCTTGCCCTTGTTCGGAACGCGGGCGGCCTCGGGGGTGGTGGCGTCGTCACTCATGTCCTCATTCTCCCGCTCCGCCGTGCATGCTCTGCACCGGGTCGGCCTTCAGCTCGTCGAGGGCCGTGGTGTCGCCACCGAGGATGTCCACGGCCGCGTACGCGCTGGCGATGCACGCCGGGATGCCGACGCCGTCGTACGCGGCTCCGCACACGGCGAGGCCGGGCACGGCGGCGATGCGCTCGCGGATCCGGTCGACGCGGGCGGCGTGCCCGACGGGGTACTGGGGCAGACCGTCCTTCCACCGCGTGACGTGCGCGGCGACCGGGGCGGCGTTGAGGCCGGTGGCCTCGCGCAGGTCCTGGCGGGAGAGGTCGACGAGGTCGTTGTCGTCGCGGGCGAGGTCCTTCTCGTCGCCGTAGCGGCCGACCGAGGTGCGCACGACGAGCAGGTCGGGGTTCTGCTCGGCGATCCAACCCCACTTGCGGGAGGCGAAGGTGGCGGCCTTGATGGTGTGGCCGTCGACCGGCGGGACGAGGAAGCCGCTGCCCTCCGGAACGTCCGCCTCCGCCTTCCGGAACGCCATCGTGATCAGGGCCATGGAGGCGTACTCGATGCGGCGCAGCTCCTGGGACGCCATCGGGGACGCCGTGCGCAGCAGGCTCGCGGCGGCGGGGGCCGGGAGCGCGACGATCACCTGGTCCGCCTCGAAGGTGCGGCCGGACTCGGTGCGGAGCTGCCACTGTCCGTCGCGGGTCGTGAGGGTGGTGGCGCGCTCGCCGAGCAGAATCTCGCCGCCCTTGGCGCGCACCGCGTCGGCGACCGCCCCCGGCAACGTACCGATGCCGCCTTCGATGCCCATGAACACGGGCCCGGTCTGCTGGTTGGCCGCGGCGCGCTCCTGGATGGCGCGGACGGCCTCCGTGAGCGAGACGTGGCGCGCCGCCTCCTCGAACAGCTGCGGCACGGCGCTGCGCATCGAGATCAGGTCGGCGTCGCCCGCGTAGACGCCGCCGAGCAGCGGTTCGACGAGCCGGTCGACGACCTCGCGGCCCAGGCGTGCGGCGACGTACCTGCCGACGGAGACGTCCTCGCCGAGGTGGGTGGGCGGCAGGTGGTCGTCGCGGCGGATGCGGCGCAGGCCCTCGTCGGAGAGGACTCCCTCGAGCGCCTCCGCGGTGCCGGGCACGCCCATGACGTGGCCCTTGGGCATCGGGCGCAGGGCGCCGCGGGTCCAGATGGAGGCGGTGGCCGTGCTGGGCGGCTGCAAGCGGTCGCCGAGGCCCACTTCGCGGGCGAGGCCGACCGCTTCGGGGCGGCGGGCCAGCATCGACTCGGCGCCGAGGTCGACGCGCGCGCCGGCGATCTCGCCGGTGTGCAGCTTGCCGCCGAGCCGTTCGTCGGCCTCCAGGACGGTCACGTGTACCGGCCCGCCCCGCTCGCTCCCGTCGAGCAGTCGGTGGGCGGCCGCGAGGCCGGCAATTCCGCCGCCGATGACGAGGACTTTCCTGCCCCGCCTGCCCCGACCCGTCTTCGTCACAGTGTCCGCTTCACGCATGCCCCCCACTTTGTCAGAACGTCAGCTCCAGATTGACGCGCGCGGCCGTGTCCCGACCGTGACCGCTTCGGGACCGGTCGGCAACCACCGTTCGGGGGACTCGCGCGTCGAAGGGGACGTCCGATGACCGTCACGTCCCTCGGGGGGTACGTCCATGCACCTTTCCAGTACGCCGACACGCACCAGGCCACGACCGCTGGCGCTGCTCGCCGCGACACTGTTCGCGGTGGCGCTCGCGCTGACGGGCTGCTCGGGGGCGGGCGGCGACGCGGGCGGCAGCGACGCCGACGACAAGGCCGCCGGGCAGGCAGGCCCGGGCAACAGTGGTGCGGGCGGCAAGGCCGACTCCAGCGACCAACAGGCAAAGAAGCCACCGAAGCTGACCGGTGTGCACATCATCCGCACCGCGCACCTCTCCGTGCGCGTCAAGGACGTCCCGGACGCGCTCGACAGGGCCCGCACCGCCGCCGAGGACGCGGGCGGGCTGGTCGGCGACGAGACGACCGACCGGGACGGCCACGGCCACGAGCGCTCCCGCGTGACACTGCGCGTACCGCAGGAGTCGTACGAGGACGTGCTCGACCAACTCGCGGGCAGCGGGCGCCTGTTGGAGCGAAACGTGACGGCGAAGGACGTCACGGACCAGGTCGTGGACGCCGAGAGCCGGATCAAGTCGCAGCGGGCGAGCGTGGCGCGGGTGCGGGAACTCATGGACCGGGCGGAGAAGTTGAGCGACGTGGTGACCCTGGAGGGCGAGCTGGGCACGCGCCAGTCGGAGCTGGAGGCGCTGCTCGCGCAGCAGGACTCCCTCAAGGACCGCACCAGCCTCGCGACGATCACCCTGCGCCTGACCGAGACACCTCCGGCCACACCGGCGGCGGACGACGACCCCGACCTCCTCGACGCCCTGTCGGGCGGCTGGGACGCCTTCACCACGACCCTGAAATGGATCGGCATCGCCCTGGCAGCAGTCCTCCCGTTCGCGGCACTGCTGGCGTTGGTCGCTTTCCTGTTCGCGCGCTTCTTCCGCTCCCGCAACCAGACATCCGCCAAATCAAGCCCCGCCGGAGCCCCTTCCAGCCCCGCCGGCGATTGAGGCGCGGGGTCCGGGGCAGCGCCCCGCGACCGCAACCCCGGGTTAGCGTAAAGAAATGAGCACCGACACCGCGCGCGAGCGCCTCGTGGTCATCGGCGGCGACGCCACCGGCATGTCCGCCGCGTCGCAGGCCCGCCGCCTCAAGGGCCCGGACGAACTGGAGATCGTGGCCTTCGAGCGGGGCCACTTCACGTCGTACTCGGCATGCGGCATCCCGTACTGGGTGGGCGGACAGGTCGCCGAGCGCGACGAGTTGATCGCCCGGACACCCGAGGAGCACCGGGCGCGGGACATCGACCTGCGCACGCGGACGGAGGTCACGGAGATCGACGTGGCGGGGCGCCGCGTACGTTCCCGTGAACTCGACGGCGGGGCCGAGTCCTGGACCTCGTACGACAAGCTCGTGATCGCCACCGGCGCCCGGCCCGTCCGCCCCGAACTGCCCGGCATCGACGCGCCCGGCGTGCACGGCGTGCAGACGCTCGACGACGGTCAGGCGCTGCTCGACACGCTGCGGGCGACCGAGGGCCGGCATGCCGTGGTCGTGGGCGCCGGGTACATCGGCGTGGAGATGGCGGAGGCGCTGATCCACCGCGGGTACGAGGTGACGGTGGTGAACCGCGGCGCCGAGCCGATGTCGACGCTCGACGCGGACATGGGCCGGCTCGTGCACGAGGCGATGACCGGCATGGGCATCACCATGGTCGACGACGCCGAGGTGACGAAGATCCTCACGGGGGACGACGGGCGGGCCCGCGCGGTGGTCACGGACGACGCCGAGTACCCGGCGGACGTGGTGGTGCTGGGGATCGGCGTGCGCCCGGAGACGACCCTCGCGCAGGAAGCCGGGCTGCCGCTCGGGGCGCACGGCGGGCTGCTCACGGACCGGGCGATGCGGGTGCGCGGCCACGAGAACATCTGGTCGGGCGGCGACTGCGTCGAGGTGCTGGACCTGGTGTCGGGAAGCGAGCGGCACATCGCGCTCGGCACCCACGCCAACAAGCACGGCCAGGTCATCGGCTCGAACGTCGGCGGGGACTACGCGACGTTCCCCGGCGTCGTCGGGACGGCCGTCAGCAAGGTGTGCGACCTGGAGATCGCCCGTACGGGCCTGCGCGAGAAGGACGCTCGACGTGCGGGATTGCAGTACGTGACCGTCACCATCGAGTCGACCAGCAGGGCGGGTTACTACCCCGGCGCGGCGCTGATGACGGTGAAGATGCTGGCCGAGCGGCGCACGGGCCGGCTGCTCGGCGTGCAGATCGTGGGCCGCGAGGGCGCGGCGAAGCGGGTCGACGTGGCGGCGGTCGCGCTGACGGCGGGCATGACGGTGGAGCAGATGACGGCGCTCGACCTGGGCTACGCGCCGCCGTTCTCTCCGGTGTGGGACCCGGTGCTGGTGGCGGCGCGGAAGGCGGTGGCGGCGGTCCGAGCGGGCTGACACCGGCTCGAAGCACCGCCTCAGCGCGCGGTGTCGGCGCGACGCCTCAAAGCGCCGCCTCCCGCGCCGCGGCCACCGCGTCCACCAGCCCGAGCCCGGACTCCCTCCCCGCCTCGATGGCGTCGAACCAGGCCAGCAGCGCCGACCGGACGTCGGCCACGAACTGCTGTGCCGCGGGGGCGAGTTCACCGGCGCGGTGCACGACGCCGAACGGCGACTCGATGAGCGGGTCGGTCTCGACGACCTCGGCCCCCGCGTCGAGCGCCGCCGCGCACATCCGCAGCGGCAGGAACGCCTGGAACCCGGACCTGAGCACGAAGGCGAGCTGGGCGCTGCGGCTGGGCACGGTCGCGCCGGTCGTCGGGTCGACGCCGTGCGCGGCCAGCGCCGCCTGCACGGCGTCCTCCTCGTTGCGGGTGACCTGGCGGCGGGCGAGCGGCAGGTCACCGATCCCGGCGAGGGGGACGCGCCGCTCGCCCGTCGCGGGGGCGCCGAGTCCCGGTGGGCGTACCAACAGCAGCCGCTGCACGCCCAGTTCGATGAAGTCGAGGTCGCCGCGGAGTTCGTCGGGGGCGAGCGTGAAGCCCAGTTCGGCGCGCCCGTCGGCGACCGCCGCCACGAGTTCGTGCCGGGAGCCGACCTCGCTGATGTCGAGCCGGACCGCCGGGTACGCGCGCGTGAACCCGCCGGCCCAGGACGCCACCGCCTCCCCGGACATGTCGGGCGTGCACATCACCGTGAGCACGCCCCCGCCGACCTCGCGGGCGCTGCGCATCGCGTCCTGGACGGCGACCACGTCGTCGAGCACCCGCCGGGCCAGCGGCACCAGCTGTCGGCCCGCCGAGGTCGGCACGAGGCGGCGCGCGGTGCGGTGGAACAGCTCGACCTTCAGCTCGCGCTCCAGGGCCTTGATGGACCCGGAGACGGTGGGCTGCGACAGGTACAGGCGCTCGGCGGCGCGCCCGAGTCCGCCGTGGTCCACCACGGCCAGAAACTGCTCCAGCTGTCTCAGCTCCACCGCGACTCCCGTGCCTCGTCGAACGGACCCGGGTGATGACCAGGCCTTACGCGCCCGCGGCCGGTCCGCGGGTGACACGGTAAGTGTCGGGCAGCGTCCCGTCCACGCCGACCTGCCTGCTCACGGCGCGGCCGAGGTTGCGCTCGTGCACCGGCGAGGATCCCTCGTAGATCCGCAGTGCCCGTACGTCGCGCCACATGCGCGGTACGGGGTGGTCGCCGACGATGCCCTCGCCGCCGAGGAGCTGGACGCAGCGGTCCGCGACGCGGCTCGCCATCTCGGAGGCGAACAGCTTGGCGGCGGCGATGCGGTGGCGCGGCACGGTGCCGGAGTCGAAGGCGCGGGCGGCCTCCATGGTGAGCGCGCGGGCGGCCTCCAGGTCGGCGAAGCAGCGGCCGAGGTCGGCCTGGACGGCGCCGAGGTCGGCGAGGGGCGCCCCGAACTGTTTCCGGCCCGACAGGTGCCGTGAGGTCTCCTCCAGCATCCGGGTGGCCTGTCCGACGCAGGTGGCGGCGACGTGCAGCCGGGCGTGGTTGATGCCGCGCAGTGCGGCCTTGAACCCGGCGCCGAGTTCGCCGCCGAGCAGCGCGGAGTCGGCGACCCGCGCCCCGGCGAGGTCGATCTCGGCGACCGGCGCCTCCGCGTGCCCGTTCATGCGGGTGGGCAGCCGGGTCGTGACGCCTTCGGTGTCGCGCGGCACGAGGAACGCGGAGACGCCCGCGGCGCCGTCTTCCGGCTCCCCCGTGCGCGCGAACACGACCAGCTCGTCGGCCCAGTGGGCGTTGGTGATGTACCGCTTGTGCCCGTCGATGACCCAGCCGCCGTCGACCCGGCGCGCGGTGGTGGTGAGCGAACCGGCGTCGGACCCGGCACCGGGTTCGGTGAGCGCGAATGCCGTGACGTGCTCCCCCGCCGCCATCTTCGGCAGCATGGTCTCGCGCTGCTCGTCGGTGCCGTGGTCGAGGATCGCCTGCGAACACAGCCCGATGACGGTGGAGAACCGCGACCGGTACACGCACGACGCGCGGGTGAACTCCATTGTCAGCTGGACCTGTTGGCTCATGGACCACTCGAGCCCGCCGAGCCGCCGCGGTATCGACACACCGAACAGCCCGTTGTTCGCGAGCGCCTCCACCACACGCTCGGGGACCTCCCCCGCTTCCACCATCTCCGGCTCGGCGGGAATGAGAACGTCATCGGTGAGGGCGGCCACGCGGGCCAGATACGCATCGAAGCCGAGCTCGAAGACGTCGGGGTCGATCATGCGGATTCCTCCTAGGGGGTGGTGGTGCCGGGGTGCCCGTCCCGACTTGGGCAATCTGCCGCCTTGGGCGGCAGGGTGGGCAAGGCGGCGCACGGTGCCGCGCAATGACGACTAAGGGGTCCGGCCGCGCATGGGCGGGCCGGCGGGCGCGAGGTCCGCCGCCGCGACGGTGCCGCCGTCGACCAGAGCGCGGATCTCCGCCTCGCCCCGGCCGAGTTCCGCCAGGATGCGCACCGTGTGCTCACCGACCCGCGGCGCGGACAAGGTGCTCGCGGGGCGCCGACCGCCCAGCGAGAAGGCGGTGGTGGGGGCGGTGCGTCCGCCCTCCGGGTCGGCGCAGTCCGCGACGATCCCGGACGCCAGCAGGTCGGCGTCGTCGACGATCTCGTCGAACCGGCGCACGGCCCCGCACACGATGCCCGCCGAGCGCAGCCGTTCCAGCGCGGTCCCCCGGTCGAGCCGCCCCAGCGTGTCGTGCAGGACGTCGAGCAGCGCCGGGCGGTGGGCCACCCGTTCCGGGTTGGACGCGAACCGGGGGTCACCGGCCAGCTCAGGACGCCCGATCACCTCGCACAGCGCCGCGAACTTCTCCTTCGTATAGGCGGAGAGGACCAGCGCCCCGCCGTCCCGGGTCCGCACCAGGTCCGCGGCGGGCGCCGCCAGCGCCTGCCCGTTGCCGCGCCGCCGCGGGACGTTGCCGCTCAGCTCGTGCTCGGCCCAGGTGGACGCCTGGGCGTGCACGACGGCCTCCATGAGCGAGGTCTCGACGACATCGCCGCGCCCCGTGGTCGCCCGCTGGAGCAGCGCGGCGAGCACCCCGGACGTCAGCGCCTGCGCCGCCAGCACGTCCGCCACCGCGAAGCCCACCCGCTGCGGGTCCCCGTCCGCCGACCCGGTGAGGTCCATGACGGCGAACTCGGCCTGCGCCGCGATGTCGAGGCCGACCCGGTATGCCGAGGGGCCCCGCGTGCCGAACCCGGTGACGAAGCCGTAGACGAGGCGCGGGTGGCGGGCGAGCAGGACGTCCGGGCCGAGGCCGAGGCGTTCGCTGACGCCGTGCCGGAAGTTGTGCAGCAGCACGTCGGCCGACGCGAGCAGTTCGCGGACCACGGCCTCGCCCTCGGGCGCGCGCAGGTCGACGGCGATGCTGCGCTTGCCGCGGTTGTTGGCGCGGACCATCGCGGTGCCGAAGGGGCCGATGCCGCGGGCCTGGTCGCCGGAGAGGGGTTCCACCTTGATGACGTCGGCGCCGAGGTCGGCGAGGTTCTGCCCGGCTCCGGGCGCGGCGATGTACTGCCCGAAGTCGAGGACGCGCAGCCCTGCGAGAGCGTTCATCGGGCCACCTCCACGGACGCGGCGCGGCGCTTCGCGGTCTCGGCGAGCAGCGCCTCCCGCGAGCGCGCCGGGTTCAGCAGCAGCCCGCCCGCGACGGCGAAGACGCAGATGGTGATGCCGACGACGAGGAACCCGTCGGCGTACCCCTGCGAGACGGTGTCCGCGGCGTCCACGATGACGCCGAGCAGCCACGGCGCGACGATCCCCGCGACGCTGTACGCGGCGATGATGCAGCCGAAGAAGCCGGGCCGGTGCCTGCGGGGCAGGAAGTCGGCGGCGCCCGCGAAGGCGACCGAGAACGCCACGCTGTTGATGGAGAACGCGGCGACCACCAGGGCCAGTTGGAGCCCGCCCGGCGGCACCTGCGTGAAGGCGATCATGGCGACGCCCGCGAAGCAGAGATAGCCCATCGTCAGGAATCCGCGCGCGGCCCGCGCCGAGCGCCCGGCCTTCAGCATCCGCCCCGAGATCAGCCCGGCGGTGAGCAGCACGACGATCGCGAGCCCGTACGGGAGCGTGGCGAGGAGCCCGACGGTGCCGCGCGAGTAGCCCATTCCGTCGTGCAGGAACGAGGGCAGCCAGGACACCTTGAGCGAGGAGATGAGGTATCCGGCGAAGGAGAGCAGGGCGAGTCCCCAGAAGCTGCCGGTGCGCAGGAGCGAGGTCAGCGGTACGTCGATGTCACCGTTGGGGTCGGCCTCCGCCGCCGTGGGCGCCGCAGGACGCGGCCCCATCCCCGGCTCCCGCCGCGTCACGACCAGCCATACGACCGCCCACACCGCCCCGGTGGCGACGAGCACGATGAACGCCGCGTGCCAGGTCCAGGTGACGATGACCCACGTGAGCAGCGGCGTGGCCACCAGTGGCCCGACCGACGAACCGGCGTTGACGATCGCGCCCGCGAACGCCCGCCGCTCGGAAGGGAATCGGTCCGCCACGACGGACTGGCACAGCGCGTGGGCGGGGCCCTCGAAGAAGCCGAGCACCATCCGCGACGCGATCACCACGCCCACCGTGGTGGGCACGGTCAGCGGCGCCATGCTCGCCACCCACGCGATCATCAGAGCGGCCGCGGACCAGCGCCAGCCGATCCGCCGGAAGAACAGCGCGAGGACGACCGCGCCCGCCGCGAACAGCCAGAAGAAGGCGCTCGACATCAGGCCGTACTGGGCGGCGGTGAGCCCGAGGTCCTTCTCCAGGTCGGGCGCGGCGAGCCCGATGGCCGCCTTGTCGGCGAAGTTCAGGGTGAAGAAGGCCAGCAGCAGGCCGATGATCCACCAGTCCGTCGACGACACCCCTCGACGGAACCCCGGCTCCTTCGCCGTCCCGGCCGCCGCCTGCGACGCTGCATGCGCGGTCACGTCCACCTCCACGGTCCCGCGCCACCGGATGGGGTGGCGCACCGCACAGGCAATCGGAGGTGGCGGGCGCGAACAATGGCCGTTCTCCGCAGGGGCCCTTCGGCAATTCCGAAGGGACCCCGGCGGCGGCGCGAACTACTTGGCGGTCTGCGTGTGCACGTACTCGACGAGCCGGGTCAGCGAGTCCGGGTCGGTGTTCGGCGGCACGCCGTGGCCGAGGTTGAACACGTGGCCCTCCAGGCCCGCAGCGGCGTCGAGGACCTCGCTGGCCCTGGTCTCGACGGCCTCGGGCGTGGAGAACAGGATGGCCGGGTCGAAGTTGCCCTGGAGCGCCTTGCCGGGGCCGACGCGGCGCGCGGCCTCGTCGAGCGGGACGCGCCAGTCGACACCGACGACATCCGCACCGGCCTCGCCCATGAGCCCGAGCAGCTCGCCCGTGCCGACACCGAAGTGGATCCGGGGCACCCCGTACTCCGCGACGGACTGGAAGACCTTCGCCGATGCGGGCATGACGGAGCGCCGGTAGTCGGCGGGCGCGAGCGCCCCCACCCAGGAGTCGAACAGCTGGACGGCGCTGGCGCCGGCCTCGATCTGCACCTTGAGGAACGCGGAGGTGATCTCGGCGAGCCGGTCGACCAGGTCGGCCCAGAGCTGCGGGTCGCCGTACATGAGCGCCTTGGTGTGCTCGTGGTTGCGGGACGGGCCGCCCTCCACGAGGTAGCTGGCGAGCGTGAACGGGGCGCCCGCGAAGCCGATCAGCGGCTTCTCGCCGAGCTCGGCGGTGAGCAGCCCGATGGCCTCCGTGACGTACCAGACGTCCTCGGGGGTGAGGTCCCGCAGCCGGGCCAGGTCGGCGCGCGTGCGGATCGGGTCGGCGATGACCGGGCCGACACCGGGCTTGATGTCGAGGTCGATGCCGATGGCCTTGAGGGGCACGACGATGTCGCTGAAGTAGATCGCCGCGTCGACGCCGTGCCGGCGCACCGGCTGCATCGTGATCTCGGCGACCAGGTCGGGGCGCATGCAGGAGTCCAGCATCGCGATGCCCTCGCGCACCTTGTGGTACTCCGGCAGCGAGCGGCCGGCCTGGCGCATGAACCACACCGGCGTGTGCGGCACGGGCTCGCGCCTGCACGCCTTGAGGAAGGCTGAGTTCCTGGTCGCCTTCGTGGCTTCGTACGTCGCTGACGGCTGCTGGCCCGTGGCCTCGGTGTTGGCACTCACACCCGAAAGTTTCGCACGCCCCCGACGTCGCCTGTGAAGGACCTGGGGAAGGGGGCTCCGAGAGGGGTGTCCCTCCCCACGCGCGGGGCCCGCTCCCCTTAACCTTCCCGGCATGGCTGCGGCTCAGGGACAACGGTCGGGCGACGGGCGCGACGACCACGACGACACAGGCGGGATGAGTGAATCGGTGCGGGAGGGGCAGAACGCTCGGGACATGAACGCTGCACAGGAGCACGACCCCACCCCGCCCGCCTTCCGCACGGCGGTCGACGCCCTGCGGTCCGCGCGGCTCCGCCCGGAGATCGAGATCGACCCGACGCGGCCGCCGCAGCGCCTGGCCCCCTTTTCGTACGCGCTCGAGGCCGCGGTCGTGGACGGTGACGAGGATCTGGCCGACGGCCGGCTCGTCCTGCTGCACGATCCGGAGGGCCACGACGCCTGGCACGGCACGTTCCGGCTCGTGACCCTGGTCCGGGCCGAACTCGAACCCGAGATGGCGGCCGACCCCCTGCTCCCGGACGTCTCCTGGTCCTGGCTGACGGGCGCGCTGCAGGCCCGCGGCCTCTCCTACGGGGAGCCATCGGGCACAGTCACTCGTGCGAGTTCGCACTACTTCGGCGGGCTCGGCGACCGGGCGCCCGCCTCGCAGATCGAGATCCGGGCGTCGTGGACACCGCGCGAGGGTCTGGGCGGCGTACCGGACACGGCGGCGCATCTCGCGGCGTGGTGCGAGGTGCTGTGCCAGATCGCGGGCCTTCCGCCGGTGGCGGCGGGGCCGCAGGGGCCGGACGGCGCGGTGGTGACGCTGCCGCAGCGGCGGGGGCCGCGGCCTTCCTGAGCGCCGTTTCCCAGGGATCATTTTCGGCCGTGTCGGAGCACCTCCGACACGGCCTTCCCATGTTTCGGATCCTTTCGAAATGGCCCCGGTCAGTCGGATTTGGTTCGATTGGATGCGACTCCTGACTATTCGGCACCCTTTCGAATGGTCGCTAGCGTGTCCGAATTGCTCGCATTGTTACTCACCAAATCGTGATCATTCTCTAAAGGCGGCCGGGTTTGGTGCCGAAGGACCCAGTGACCTTGAAAGCACGGTTCATCCCGGCTTCATCCCCGAGCCGGCTCCGTCCCGCACCCCAGGAGGCCTGGTGTCCGTTCTCCTCGAGCAGCCCTCAAGCCTGGTCGCCTACCGCCCGAACAAGCCGACGGCGATGGTGGTCGTGGCCGACCCCCGCGTCCGTTCCACCGTGACCCGCCATCTGTGGGCGCTCGGTGTTCGTGACGTGATCGAGGCCTCGTCCGTCGCTGAGGCTCGTCCCCGCATCGGCAACCCCCGCGACATCTGCGTCGCCGACGTCCACCTCCCCGATGGATCCGGCCTGACGCTCCTCTCCGAAACCCGAGCCGCGGGCTGGCCCAATGGGCTCGCCCTCTCCGCCGCCGACGACATCGGTGCCGTGCGCAACGCCCTCGCGGGCGGCGTCAAGGGCTATGTCGTCACCGGCACCCGTACCAACATCGGCCTGCCCACCCGCCCCGGCGCCGCCCCGATCGGCGCCGCGGCCGCCCGTATGCACCGTCGCCCCCCGGGTGCCCCGAGCCACCCGGGCGGCTACCGCGAACTCTCCGGCCGCGAAGTGGAGGTGCTCCGGCTCGTCGCCGAGGGCCAGTCGAACAAGGCCATCGGCGTCTCGATGGGCCTGTCCGCCCTGACCGTCAAGAGCCACCTCGCCCGCATCGCGCGCAAGCTCGGCACGGGTGACCGGGCCGGCATGGTCGCGGTCGCACTGCGCACCGGCATCATCCACTGATCGACCCGTGGCCGGATTCGTCCGGTTTACTTCGGCACGGCGCCCGTCGACGGAACGTTCCGTCGACGGGCGCCGTGCGTTCACAGATACTCTTGACAGGTGACCGACGCCCAAGAGACCGCAGCAGACAGTTCACTGCGCACCACCGGAGGCGCCCCTCTGGACGACGGCGGATCTTCTGCTGAAGGATCTGTTGGTTCAGTCGACGGTGCGCCCACCCCCCTCCTCGAACCCCGCGAGGGCATCCCGCCGGTGATCGCCGACGAGGCCTCGCTCGCCGATGTCGTCGCGGCCTTCGCCGCCGGCACCGGCCCTGTCGCCGTCGACGCCGAGCGCGCCTCCGGCTACCGCTACGGGCAGCGCGCCTATCTGGTGCAGCTGCGCCGCGAAGGCGCGGGCACCGCGCTCATCGACCCGGTCGCCTGCCCCGACCTCTCCTCCCTCGGCGAGGCCATCGGCGACGCCGAATGGGACCTGCACGCCGCCACCCAGGACCTGCCGTGCCTGCGCGACATAGGCATGCGGCCCGCCCACCTCTTCGACACCGAGCTGGCCGGACGGCTCGCCGGTTTCCCGCGGGTGGGCCTCGGCGCGATGGTCGAGAACGTGCTCGGCTACGTACTGGAGAAGGGCCACTCCGCCGTCGACTGGTCGACGCGCCCGCTGCCCGAGCCCTGGCTGCGCTACGCCGCGCTCGACGTCGAACTCCTCGTCGACCTGCGCGACGCGCTGGAGAAGGAGCTCGACCGGCAGGGCAAGCTGGAGTGGGCCCACGAGGAGTTCGACGCCATCGCCTCGGCCCCGCCCCCGCCGCCGCGCAAGGACCCCTGGCGGCGCACGTCCGGCATGCACAAGGTGCGGCGCCGGCGTCAGATGGCGGTCGTCCGCGAGCTGTGGACGGCGCGCGACCAGGTCGCCCAGCGGCGGGACGTGTCGCCGGGCAAGGTGCTCGGTGACTCGGCGATCGTCGAGGCCGCACTCGCGCTGCCGCTCAATGTGCACGCACTGTCCGCGCTGCCCGGCTTCGGCCACCGCATGGGCCGGCGCCAGCTGGAGCAGTGGCAGGCGGCGGTCGACCGGGCGCGGGCCCTGCCGGACTCCGAGCTGCCGCAGCCCAGCCAGCCCACGACGGGACCGCCCCCGCCCCGCGCCTGGGCCGACAAGGACCCCGCCGCGGCGGCCCGCCTCTCGGCGGCGCGCGCGGCGGTCTCTGCCCTCGCCGAGACGCTCTCGATGCCCCAGGAGAACCTGATCACGCCGGACACGGTGCGCCGGGTGTGCTGGGAGCCTCCGGCGGTCGTGGACGCGGAATCCGTGGCGGAGGCGCTGGCCTCGCACGGGGCGCGGCGCTGGCAGGTGGAGCAGGTGACCCCGGTCCTGCTCCCGGCGCTGACGGCCTGATCCCATCCCCTCTTCCGTACGCCCCCGACTTCCGGTCGGGGGCGTACGGCGTTCACGGGCCCCGTGGGTGGCGGCCCCTCCGTCCTCCGCCCCGGGGCTCTGCCCCGGACCCCGCTGCTCAATCGCCGCAGGGGCTTAGGAGGTGTGACCTTCGCCGCTCCGGCCCGGGGGGCTTCAAGACTTGGTTACCCGCAAGTAGCATGACGGTATTCGCAGCGCGCCGTCCGCGTACCCGGAAACGGGTCCGTACCGGACGCCCGCGCCGCGCGGCAGCGCATTCCCGCACCAGGAGGAGAGCCATCGTGCCTCGTACCGTCAGGGACGTCGTCTTCGTCGACGGCGTCCGCACCCCGTTCGGCAAGGCGGGCCCGAAGGGCATCTACCACGAGACCCGCGCCGACGACCTGGTCGTCAAGTCCATCCGGGAGCTGCTGCGCCGCAACCCGAACCTGGACCCCGCGCAGATCGACGAGGTCGCCGTCGCCGCGACCACGCAGATCGGTGACCAGGGCCTGACCATCGGCCGCACCGCGGGCATCCTCGCGGGCCTGCCGCAGTCGGTCCCCGGCTACTCCATCGACCGCATGTGCGCCGGCGCGCTCACGGCCGTCACCACCACCGCGGGCTCCATCGCCTTCGGCGCGTACGACGCCGTCATCGCGGGTGGTGTCGAGCACATGGGCCGCCACCCCATGGGCGAGGGCGTGGACCCGAACCCCCGCTTCGTATCGGAGAAGCTGGTCGACGAGTCGGCCCTCTTCATGGGTATGACGGCGGAGAACCTGCACGACCGCTACCCGCACATCACCAAGCAGCGCGCCGACGAGTACGCCGTGCGCTCGCAGGAGAAGGCGGCGAAGGCGTACGCGGACGGGAAGATCCAGCAGGACCTCGTCCCGATCTCCGTCCGCAACACCAACGCCGAGGTCGGCGAGACCGGCTGGGGCCTGGTCACGGCCGACGAGCCGATGCGCCCGGGCACGACGCTCGAGAACCTCGCGGGCCTCAAGACCCCGTTCCGCACGCACGGCCGCGTCACGGCCGGCAACGCGGCCGGTCTCAACGACGGCGCGACGGCCTCGATCATCGCCTCCGAGGACTTCGCCCGCGAGAACAACCTCCCGGTGAAGATGCGCCTCGTCTCCTACGCCTTCGTGGGCGTGGAGCCGGAGGTCATGGGCTACGGCCCGATCCCGGCGACGGAAAAGGCCCTCGCGAAGGCCGGCCTGTCGATCGAGGACATCAACCTCTTCGAGATCAACGAGGCGTTCGCCATCCAGGTCCTGGCCTTCCTGGACCACTACGGCATCGCCGACGACGACGCGCGCGTCAACCAGTACGGCGGCGCCATCGCGTACGGCCACCCGCTCGCCTCCTCCGGCGTCCGTCTGATGACGCAGCTGGCCCGCCAGTTCGAGGAGCACCCGGAGGTCCGCTACGGCCTCACGACCATGTGCGTCGGCTTCGGCATGGGCGCCACGGTCATCTGGGAGAACCCGCACCACAAGGACGCCGGAGGCGACAAGTGAGCACCACCACCGCTGAGCTCCTGAAGGGCGCCTCGGCCCTCTTCCCCGACGAGGTCGTCACGTCCGCGCACGTACGCCACCTCGATCTCCCGTACGGTGCGGGCAAGTTCGCCCTCATCACGCTGGACAACGGCCTGGACCACACCAAGCCGACCACCTTCGGCCCGGCCTCGCTCGCCAACCTGAACACGGCGATCGACCAGGTGGAGAAGGAGGCCGCCGAGGGCGACATCGTCGGCGTCGGCGTCACCGGCAAGCCGTTCATCTTCGCGGTCGGCGCCGACCTCAAGGGCGTCGAGCTGCTGAAGAAGCACGACGACGCGCTCGCCATCGGCAAGGGCGGCCACGAGGTCTTCAAGCGCCTCTCCGCCCTCGCGGTCCCCACCTTCGCGTACTACAACGGCGCGGCGATGGGCGGCGGCGTCGAGGTCGGCCTGCACTGCAGCTACCGCACCGTCTCGAAGGCCCTCCCGGCCTTCTCGCTCCCCGAGGTCTTCCTCGGTCTGGTCCCGGGTTGGGGCGGCTGCGCGCTGCTCCCGAACCTGATCGGTGCGGACAAGGCCGTCTCGGTGATCATCGAGAACAGCCTCAACCAGAACAAGCAGCTCAAGGGCAAGCAGGTCTACGAACTCGGCATCGCGGACGCGCTGTTCGAGGGCGCCGACTTCCTGGAGCAGTCCCTGCTCTGGACCGCGGACGTCCTCAAGGGGAACGTCAAGGTCGAGCGCCCGGACGTCGACCGCGGCGAGGCCTGGGACCAGGCCGTGGCGCGCGGCAAGTTCATCGCCGACGGCAAGGTGCACGGCGCGGCCCCGGCGGCGTACCGCGCGCTGGACATCATCGCGAACGCCAAGTCCGGTGACCTGCAGGCCGGCTTCGACGCCGAGGACCAGGCCCTCGCGGACCTGATCATGGGCGGCGAACTGCGCGCGGGCATCTACGCGTTCAACCTCGTCCAGAAGCGCGCGAAGCGCCCGGCGGGCGCCCCGGACAAGAACCTGGCGCGCCCGGTGTCGAAGGTCGGCGTGGTCGGCGCGGGCCTGATGGCCTCGCAGCTGGCGCTGCTCTTCCTGCGCCGCCTCGAGGTCCCGGTCGTCCTCACGGACATCGACCAGGCGCGCGTCGACAAGGGTGTGGGCTACGTCCACGCCGAGATCGACAAGCTGCTCGGCAAGGGCCGCATCAACCAGGACAAGGCGAACCGCCTCAAGGGCCTGGTCTCCGGTGTCCTGGACAAGGCGGAGGGCTTCTCGGACGCCGACTTCATCATCGAGGCGGTCTTCGAGGAGATCGGCGTCAAGCAGCAGGTGTTCGCGGAGGTGGAGGCCGTGGCCCCCGCACACGCGATCCTGGCGACGAACACGTCGTCGTTGTCGGTGTCGGAGATGGCCTCGAAGCTCAAGCACCCCGAGCGCGTGGTCGGCTTCCACTTCTTCAACCCGGTCGCGATCCTCCCGCTCCTGGAGATCGTCCGCGGCGAGCAGACGGACGACGCGGCGCTGGCCACGGCGTTCGGCGTCGCCAAGAAGCTGAAGAAGACCGCGGTCCTGGTCAAGGACGCCCCGGCGTTCGTGGTCAACCGCATCCTGACCCGCTTCATGGGCGAGATCCAGAACGTCATCGACGAGGGCACGCCGGTGGCCGTGGCGGAGAAGGCGGTCGAGCCCCTCGGCCTCCCGATGTCCCCGCTGGTGCTGCTCGAGCTGGTCGGCCCGGCGATCGGTCTCCACGTCTCGGAGACCCTCAACCGCGCCTTCCCGGAGCGCTTCACGGTCTCCCCGAACCTCGCGGCGGTCGTCAAGGCCGGCAAGCGCGGCTTCTACGTCTACGACTCCGGCAAGCCGGAGCTGGACCCGGAGGTCGCGGCGCTCCTCGAGCAGGGCGACGTGGTCCTCACGGAGGAGCAGGTCCGCGACCGCGTCCTCGACGCGGTGGCCCAGGAGATCGGCCTGATGCTCGACGAGGGCGTCGTGGCCGAGGCCCAGGACATCGACCTGTGCCTGATCACGGGTGCGGGCTGGCCCTTCCACCTGGGCGGAATCACTCCGTACCTGGACCGGGCGGGCGTCTCGGAGCGGGTCATCGGGAAGAAGTTCCTGGAGGCCGGGGTGGCTTCGGTTCCGGCGTAGTGGTGTGCGTCTGATGTGACTGTGACGGCTACCCACGAAATATTCGTGGGTAGCCGTCACAGTGCGGTCAGGAGCTCCACGGCCCCAACGGGCTCCCTGCCTTGGGAGACAGCTGTCGCCGCACTCGTAGTCGACCGTCCAGGCCGATGACCGCTACGGCCAGCGCCCCGGACGCGTCGTACGCCATCGACGGGGCGTTCGTGAACATCTCCCCCGACTCGCGCCAGTGCGTACCAGAGACGTCCTTGTCGCGGTCGGGCATCGAAACGACCACTCGGCCCCGGCTGCCGCGATGCGCCAAGAAGGCCTCGCGTGCCCCGCGTTCGGGGGCCCACAGCGCGGCCACCGCGCCGGTGCCACCGTGGCCGCCGAGCCCCGCCCCCGAGCCCGGCCAGCGACCGTCGGCATGCTGCCGGTAGGCCATGACCTGCTGGGTCCCGGCCTCCCGGAAATACAGGCAGGTGCGACCGCCGCCGGAATCGACCGCGGAGAGCCCGCCGGTCGCCGGCCGCCCCGTCTTGAGGGTGTCGTCCAGCAGGAACGGGCCTCCCGGTTCGGTCTGGTGCCAGCGCCAGACCGAGGTCTTGCCCGGCACGAACAACTCCACGGTGCCGCGCTCAGTGGTGACGGCTGTGCCCGCGTCCTGGACGAAACTGCCGCCGATGCTCTCCCACGGCGCCCAGGTGCCGTCCGTGTCCCGACGGCGCACGCTGATGCCCTGGTCGAAGTCGCGGCAGAAGACGTACAGCCGGCCGGCCGCGTCGACCGCCGCGTGCGGCACTCCCAACTCCCGCTGGCGGTGCGCGTCGCCGTGCGCCCAGTCGGGGTTCTCCAGGCTCTGCCAGCCGCTGAATCCGTTGCCGTCCGGGTCCTGGGTGGTGTGGACGACGTCGACGGTGACCCCGCTGCCGATGACGTGCTGGCGGCGCAGGGCCGCGAGTTCCGCGGACCCACCGGGAAGTCCGGCAACGGCCAGGGTGGGAGCCACCCAGCCCTCACCGAGCACGAACGGCCCCTTCCACTCGCCGCTCGCCGGCCCGGTCTCCGTCCAGAAGGCAAGCCGACCGCCCAGCACTCCGAAGGCATTGAGCCGCCCGCCCGGGCCGAGGCGCAGCCACCCGGTGGTCGGCGAGTACCGGTGGGCGGTGCTCATCATGTGTGTGCTGCGGAACGGGTCCGGGCCCAGCTGTCGGTCGCCACAGGTGTGACAGGTGCCGTGCCGGCAGTCGTCGGGGGCGTCGAGGCCGCTGTACGTCGCCAGGTACTCGGCCTTCTCCGTCACCGCGTCCGAGTCGAGGTTGTAGCCCCAGAAACGGTTGGCGTAGCCGCGATAGTGCTCGACGACGGTGGTGTGCCCCGCCTCGCGGTGCCGAGTGAGGGCCGCGAGGGCGAACTGGGTGGTCGTGGTGTGGTCGATGTGGTCGGAGCAGACGAACTCCGTTCGGCCACCGTCGTGTTCGGGGTCGGGGTCCATGGTGCGGACAGTGGTCGGCCGGATGCGGTCGAGCAGTGCCGCGAGCCCGCCGATCACCTGGTCCCGGGTGATGTGCTGGGCCTCGGTCACGACCCCGCCGTGCACGGGCAGCGTGCGCTGGGTGCGCAGCGCGCCCTCCCACAGCTCGTGCAGCCTGGTGCGGGTGCCCCGCTCCGTGGGTGCGCCCATGTGCAGCTGGAAGAAGTACAGGCACACGGAGGGGTGGCCGACGAGGACGAACCGCTCCACGGCGAATCCGGGGACGATCTCCACCGCCTCGCGGTGCCACGGACGGTCGCGGTCACCCGTCGCCATCCGGGCGTACGCCGAGCGCAGGCCGCACCCGCGTTCGGTGCTGTAGCGGGCGAAGTCGGGTGCCACGGCCTTGCGTTGCGGTTCGCCGGTGTCGACGTTGATGCCGTCACCCTCTCCCGCGGTGACGATCACCGTCGTGACGTCGTCGCCGTCCTGCAGGGAGCGCACCAGGTCGGGGTTCATGAAGTACAGGTCGTCGTCCTGGTGGGCGACGATGTGCAGGACGGAACGGGTCGGCGAGGTCTCCGGGACGGTCATCGGTCCACCACGTTCATGGCCATGGCCCCGGATGCCGAGCAGTACGGACGCACCCACACCGGGCGCGCCGGGTGGACCACGGCGAACTCCGAGGCCTCCTCCCCCGCGAGCGGGACCGACGGGTATACGTAGGCGCTCTTCACGTCGTGGAAGTCCTCCAGCAGATGGCAGACGCGCACCTTGCGCCGGTCGTACGGGTCGGGCTGCAGCCACCAGTCCCAGTCCTCCCACCGCTCCAGGCGAAGGTCGACGACATGGCGCAGTGGTACCTCGGCCCGGAACGACTGCCGGCCCAGGATCCCTACCTGTACGGCAACATTGCGCGCATGTCGGCCTCGGCGGCTGACGACGAACTGGGCACCGGGCTCCATCCGGAGGCCGCCGCACAGCACACCGCGCAGGGAGATCGTGTCGGCGTCGACATCGACTTCGGTGCACTCGACGTGCTCCTCACGCAGCACGGTCCGCAGCATGAGCCGACCGTTCGGCTGGGCGTACGGGAGGTTCCAGGCGATCGGTCCTGTGGGCGGGCGGTCGATCACACGGGCGCGCGCACCGATCAGGGCACGGGTGTCCCGGACTCCTGCCTTCATGTGCACGGGGGCGACGTTGGGAGCGCTCATGGTCACCTGCCAGCGCCCGTCGCCGAGGGCGTCGAAGGCGGACGGCGTGAGCGCGGCGGAATATCGGGTCGCACCGTTGTCCAGATCCTTGCGCGAGGTGCGCAACGGGAGATCGGGGCGGCGCTCACCGTCCGACGGCTTGTGGCGCAGCGTGAACTGCCAGCGGCGGCGGCCCTCCCCGGGACCGTCGGCCGAAAAGCGCAGCCAGCCCGTGTCATCGGTGGTGACGTCCACGGTGGCCGCGCCCAGCGTCACCGGGGGCACGGTGAGAACGCCGCCGCCGGCGCGACGGGCCGACCCCGGGGACCGGTAGCCCCGCTGGGCGGCGGCTCGCTTGCGGGCGGCCTCCTCGAACAGCGCGACGTAGCGGGCCGCCACGGCGGACGGGTCGTAATCGGCTCCGTTGCGCAGGGCGGCGGCCCCCATGGCACGGCGCAGCGGTTCATCGGCCATGAGTCGTCGAAGCCCCCAGACGATGCCATCGACCTGCCCATTGGGCACGAGAAAGCCGTCCTCGCCCGGGTGGAGGATCTCGCGCGGGCCGACGGGACAGTCGGTGGACACCACGGGCAGTCCGCAGCGCATGGCCTCGACCAGCGTCATACCGAAGGACTCCGCGCTGGAGGTGACAGCCGCGATGGACCCCTTGGCCCACTCCGACTCGATCGGTGAGAAGCCGCCCATCAGCAACGCCCGTCCGGCCAGGCCCAGTTCAGAGACGAGCTCGCGGAGCTTGCCGGCCTCGCCGCCGTCGCCGTATATGCGCAGTTGCCAGTCGGGGAACTCGTCGGCGAGTTCCCCGAAGGCCCGGATCAGCAGGTCGTACCGCTTGATGTGGTGCATGCGTCCGGCGCTGACCACGACCTTGTGCGTGCAGTCGGACGGCGGTACGGACGGCTCGGGCACGCTGTTGGGGATGCCGACGACGGAGATGCCGGGGATCGGCGTGTTCTCCATGAACGAGCGGGCGTCGGCCTCGGTGACCGTGGTGATGGCGTCGAGCCGTGGGTAGACCCGGGCCATCTCGGCTCGCACCGCGGCGGGGATGCCCAGGTGTGTCATGTGCTCCTGGGCGATGCGCAGCGCACCGTCGCGGGTGTACCCGGCGACGAACAGATTGAGGCTGGGCCGGGTGCCGACGACCACGTCGGCGTCGGTGCGTTCCAGATCCCGGATGATGCGGGCGTCGGTGAACCTGCTGTACTGCGCGTAGAACTCCTCCTGACGCGGCACCACTTCGCTGGGCTCGTCGCCTCCGGCCGCGGTGTGGTCGGCGGATCCGGGGCGCAGGTCGACGAGGGCGCGAACGGTGATCCGCGGGGAGATCTCGAACTTGGTCGCGGTCGTACGCCGGAACACCGAGACGATCTCCACGTCGTGGTGGACGGCCAGCGCCTCCGCGAGGTTGATGACCGTGCGGTTGGTGCCGCCGATGCCGTAGATGTTGTTGATGAGGAAGGAGATCTTCATCGGACCTCGCCCTCCTTGCGCTCGAACGGACTCGGCACGGGGTAGTACGCCTGGAGGAACTTGTTGAGCATCACGGTCTGCCGAACCACGTCGCGCCCGTCGGACAGGGTGTCGTTGATGCAGAAGGCCTGCCGGTCACGGCGGGCCAGCAGGATGCCGAGCCGCCGCTGTATCTCGGGCCTGGCCAGGTCGAGATAGGCGAAGGTGATCTCGGAGGGGATCGCTCGGCCGGTGAAGTAGGCGTAGTAGTGGTACAGCGACGACGGGATGGAGATGTCGTCCGCGCTGCGGAACCGGCTCATGGACGTGTTCCAGTGCGCCTCGGCGAACTCCGTCTCGATCTCCTGGAGCACGCTGCGCCGCAGCGCATAGGGGGCGTGCCGGATCTTCTGGACGATGGCCGAGCCGAAGTTGTCCAGCAGCAGTCTGCGGTTGTTCTTCCCGGCCGCGTCGACCGGCCTGTCCCCCAGCGTCCGCTCCCACTGGGGGACTTGGGACGGCGACAGGAAGGTTCGGGTCATGCCGTTCGACAGGAAGAAGTCGGCCGGGGTGACCGGACGCCCGAGGAACATGTCGTCGTTGAAGTAGAGGAAGTGCTCGGACAGGCCCTTGATGTGGTGCAGCCTGCTCTCGATCGCATGGGAGTTGAACGTCGGCAGGGCGGCCGAGTCGTGGAAGATCTCCGAGTGGTCGACCACGGTGATCCGCGGGTGGCGTTCATTGAGCCAGCCCGGGCGTTGACGGTCCGTCACCAGATAGACGTGGCGCACCCAAGGGGCGTTCTGCTCCAACGCACGCAGGGAGTAGCGGAGTTCGTCCCGACTGATATAGCGGGCGGCGTTCGCGGACTCCGAGTGATAGCCGCCCTCGCCGTACACGGCCCGGCGGTGCTGCCACTCGGGGTCGTCCCCGTCGACCCAGGTGTAGACCACGTCGATGGGGAAGCGGACGTCCTCGGGCAGTGCGTCGGCGCACGGTGCGATGGTGCGCACCGAGCGGGTGCGGCGGGTGTGCAGCGCCGCGAAGCCCGTCAGCCTGCTGACCGGCACGACAACCCTGGGTTCGTCGAAGGCCACGTCGTCGGTGACACGGTTGGGCCTTGGAGCGACGAGTCGGCCGTCCTGCTGTTGCCAGAACTCGATGTCGCAGCCGTGGGCGAGGCCGATGACCAAGGATGCGGCGGGATCGCTCCACACCATGCCGACACGCAACACTTGCGCTCCGCCCACGAGTTGGCGGGCACGACGGGATCCGCACAGGACCCGGCGGCCCACCTCGACGTCGCCGCGGCAGGCGGTCACATAGACAGGCCCGGTGGCGGCGCTGCGGCTCAGCGCCCGAGCCACCCGGTCGCGGTCCGCCTCGGCGACGGCGAGGCACGAGCGATAGTCCGACTCACCCCGGATCGCGAAGTAGTCGACGCCCTCCTCGTCGAACAAGGTCGAGACGAGTTCGAGGTTGGCCTCGCGCAGTCCGAGTGGTGACACCGTGGGGCGCACCAGTGCGACGTGTCTGCTGTGTCCGGCCAGGACGGCGAGCCGCTCCTGCGCGTTGAACAGATGCGGCCAGCGCCGGCGCGCCCGCGCGGCGCGCAGGGCGCGGGCCAGCAGGGTCACGGCCGTCGCATGGCGCAACAGCTGCTTGAGTCCTGTCCGCAGACGGATCGGTACACGGCGCGCGATCCGGCGCCGCAGCCCGCTCGGGACAAGGGTGCGGTACGCCCCGACGACCGCGGACGCCTCGGGATTGCCCATGCTCACGACTGGTTGCCCGACTCCCTCGAAGCCCCGCGCTCGAAGATGCTGCGGACGGGGTAGTAGCGGCGCAGAAAGCGGATGACGGCCTCGGTTCCGCCCTGGTCCAGGGCCCGTTGGTCGCCGAGCCCGTAGAACTGGATCTGCTGGGTGTCCCGCCGCACGAGCAGTCGCTCCAGGCGGAGGTCGATGCCGGGCAGGGCCGCGTGCAGCGCCGTGGACGCCTCACCGGACGGGTCGGCGATTGCGGACGTGTACCCGATGTGATGGAGCACGCTGTCCAGCGGGTGGCCACCGGGGATCGCGGGCACCGTCTGCCCGTCGAACAGCGGCAGGGTCGCGGAGACCGACTGCGTGAGGCGTTCGAGGGTGGCGCAGCGATGGGGTTGTGGGCCGCCCGCGTAGCCGTGGGCGGTGACACTCCCGGTTGCCGTGTAGGCGGCCCGGGTCCAGGGGGCGAACGACTCCTCGGCCGTCCACCGCCCTCGGCGCGGGCGGGTGACGCCATGCGGGCCGAAGTAGTCGAAGGGGCGCACCGGCCGGCCGAACAGGGCACCGGGACGCAGCAGCAAGAAGTGCTCTGCGACATCGGGGAGTTGGTGCAGCTGCCACTCGGCGCCGGGGCCCGCGGGGACGATGCTGAGCCTGTCGTCGGAGTGCAGCCAGCCGGGCACGGGCGCCTGGGCGACCACGTGAACGACATCGATCCACGGTGCGTACTGGTGCACGGAACGCAGGGCGGCCCTGAGCAGTTCCTCGCCCCAGAGGGTGGGGTGCTGCCAGAGCAGGACGGCATCGACGGGGAAGGTGACCTCTTCGAGCCGAGGCACGTCGAAGTGCTCCAGCGTGACCGTCGGCTCCATGTCGCCTTCGATGTCGCAATAGCCGCTCAGCCGGTCGAGGGCGATCTCGATGCCGCGCGCGTCCGCGGGCACGGCCCGCTGCACCCGGTTGGGGCGGGGGCCGACGAGCCGTTCCTGGGGCAGGTCGGTGTTGTGGGTCCAGAACTCGATCTCGATGCCCTGGTCGTCGCCGAGCCAGAGGTTCTCGGTCGGATCGGTGCGCAGCCAGACGAGGCGAATGACGCGCGCCTTGCCGAAGTGCTTCCACGCCTTCACATGGCTGCCGGGAATCGACTGCGTGTCGCTGTTGGCCGGCGACACCGACACCACGTACCCGGTGTGCTCCTCCAGCAGGGCGCGCAGGGCGCGGCGCACCGCTCCCTTGTCCCGCTGGTCCACGGCGAGAGCGATACGCCGGTCGTCGAGGGCCGGGACCGCGAACCAGGGGATCTCGGCCGCGTCGAGCGCGTGGGCGACGAGGCGGAGGTCGAGCCTGCGGGCCAGGTCGAAGGTGAGCCCGGTGTGCACGTGCCCGATACGGCTGTCCGGTGCCGCGACCCGGCGCTCGGAGCGGCCCAGTTCGACTCTGCGGACGCGCCGCAGCGCACGCCGGTGGAGGCGTGCTTCGCGGCGGCGGAGGGTCTGCGCCAGCGAACTCTGGAGCTTGCGCCGCACCCGTCTGGGGACCGTCGTCGTGGCGACGGAGCGCACGGGCTGCGGGACGAGCCGCCGGTATACGTGGGCCGCGGAGCTCAGCGACGTCTGATCTGCCACGTCATGAACTCCGTCTCATCGCTCGTAGGGGCTGGGCGTGGGGAAGTAGGAGGTGAGGAATCCGTCGAGGAGTTCCTGCTGGGCCTCGATGTCCTCGGGGGTCGAGAAGGCGTCGTTGAGGCAGAACGAGTCCTGGTTCCTGCCGTCCAGGAGCCGCTGCAAGCGGTCCGCCAGGTCGGGCACGGCCAGTTGGAGATAGGCGAAGGGCATCGAGCCCGGCTGGGCGCGGCCGGTGAGGGCCGCGTAGTAGAGCGCGAACGACGAGGTGGGCGAGAGGTCCGTGATCGCACGGAACCGGCTGGCCGAGGTGCGGGCCCAGGCTTCGGGAAAGTCCCGCTCGGCCTCGTCCATGGCCGACTTGAGCAGGGCGTACGGGATGTGCTCCATGGGCTGCGTGATGACCCGGCCGAAGCGCTCGCGCAGCAGGGCGCGGTTGTTCTTGCAGGCGGCGTCGACGGGGGTGTCGGTCGGAGCGACCGGGCCCTGGGGGATGCGGTTGCGCGAGGGGAAGTACCGCGCGACGCCGGTCGGCGTGAAGAACGCGTGCGGGGCGACGGGCCGGCCCATGAACATGTCGTCGTTGAAGTAGAGGAAGTGCTCGGCGATCCCCTCGATGTGGTGCAACTGGCTCTCGATGGAGTGCGAGTTGAACGTCGGCAGGTCCGCCGGGTTGCGGAAGATCTCCCGGTGGTCGGCTGTCCGCAGGCCGGGCAGATCCTCGCGCAGCCAGTCCGGCACCTGGTCGTCGGTGACGATGTAGATGTTGCGTATCCAGGGCGCGAACAGGTGCAGGGAGCGCACCGAGTAGCGCAGCTCGTCACGGCTGATGAAGCGCGCGTCGCTGGCCGACTCCGCGTGGTACGCCTCGCCCTTCGCGGTCGCCTTGCGGCGTTGCCAGGCGGGGTCGTTGCCGTCGACCCACGTGTAAACGGCGTCGATGGGGAAGGCGATGTCGTCGGCGCAGTTCACCAGGAACTCGGGCCGGGTGGGCAGCGGCGGCGCGAGGTTCGGGTCGGTCCAGTCGGAGACGAAGCGGCTGAACAGACGGGCGGCGCCCAGCACGTTCGCGCCGTCCGCCGCCACGGCCCAGGTGGCCCGGTTGGCGCGGGGCGCGACGAGGTACGTGCCGCGCTGCTGCCAGAACTCGATGGCGCAGCCGTACTCGTGACCGAGCAGCAGATGCCGGCCCTGGTCGGTGCGGTACCAACTCACGTTCAGCACGCGGGCACCGGAGACGTCGCGCCACGCCTTCGGGTCCCGCGAGGAGACGGGCTTGGCCGGGCGAAGGGCGTCGGGATCCACCACGCTCAGGTGGCCGGGGTACTGGCCGAGACCCCGGAAGACCGCGCCGAGCGCCTTCTCCCGGTCGTGCTCGGCAACAGCCACGACGGTGCCGTGGTCGGAGGTGCCGCGCACCGCGAAGTGGCCCACGCCCGCGGCGTCGAGCAGCGAGGTGAGCGCCCTGCGGTTCGCCTCGCGGGCGCTCAACGGAGTGACACCGGGCTCGACGTAGACGTCGGAGTGCTCCCCGGAGGCCGCGCTTCCCGTGGGAACGGCAGGCGTGTGCTGCGCCGGTCCGACCGAGATGCGAGGCGCAACATGGTGGACGGCGGATTCCGAAACGGTTGTCACCGGCGCTGCCCTTCAAGGGCGTGCAGAAGTCGCACTTCACCCCTCCCCTTCTCGCCCGGCACTGAGCCGAGAACGAGCCCCAGCGGTCGCACGCCCTTGTGCCCCCCGGCTCGAAAACCGCGACCGCTCACCAACCGGCAATAAATAGCCGGATTTGATCACCGAAAGACCTATTCAGCCTCACAGATGTCGCGCACATCTTCACTAAGCCATCACACATCTGTCAACAGGGGTTATGACTCGTTCCACAAAACAAAAAGTTCGGAGTCGGTCTATAGTTCGGGCACAGCACGGCCCGCCGGTCGGCCCCGCGGCCTGCCTCTCCCCCACTCGTGGCCTCCCCACCCGTCATCACCCGGGTCGGTGCCTCCTTGCGCCGAGCCACCTGCGAGAGAGGACACCGCGGCATGACGCACGCCCTGACGGAGCCGCAGCAGACCCGTAGATCCAGGCGCGCACCCGGGCGCCGCAGGGGCAAGCCGCGACGACGACGCGTGTGGCGCTGGATCCTGCTGGCCCTGGTCGTCGTACTCCTGGCCGCGGGCGGCACGGGGTACTGGCTCTACAGCAACCTCGACGGCAACCTGAAGGGCGTGGACCTCGACAAGGCCATCGGGACCAACAGGCCCGAGAAGCTGCCCACTTCGGGGCAGAACATCCTCGTGCTCGGCTCCGACTCGCGCTCCGGCGCCAACGCCTCGCTCGGCACCGGCAAGGTTTCCGGCGCCCGCTCCGACACCGCCCTCGTGATGCACATACCCGAGGGCCGGCAACAGGCCGTCGCCATCAGCATCCCGCGCGACACCCTCGTCACCCGTCCCGAGTGCACGGCAACCAGTGGCTCCGCCCTGCCGTCCGCGAAGCGTGTGATGTTCAACTCCGTCTATTCCGCGGCCGGTCCGGCCTGTGTGGTCAAGACGGTGGAGCAGATGTCCGGCGTGCGCATGGACCACTTCGTGGAGATCGACTTCGCCGGCTTCAAGGGGCTCGTGGACGCGATCGGCGGCGTTCCGGTCACTGTCGACAAGGCCATCCACGACAAGTCCAGCGGCCTCGACCTGGAAGCCGGCACACACACGTTGGACGGAACCCGGTCGCTGGCGTTCGTCCGCACCCGGCACGGCATCGGCGACGGCAGCGACCTCGGCCGCATCGGACTGCAGCAGAAGTTCATGATCGCCCTGCTGTCCGAGATCAAGAAGCAGGACCTGTTGGGCAGTCCCACCAAGGCGTACAAGATCGCGGACAATCTGACCGAGTCGATGACGACGGACTCCGGCCTCTCCTCGCTGACCAAGCTGGCCGACTTCGCGCGCAGCATGAACGGCGTGGATCCCGGCTCCATGGAGACGGTCATGCTTCCGGTGGCCTACGACCAACAGGACCGCAATCGCGTCGTGGCCGCGGAGCCGCAGGCGAGCACGCTGTGGAAGGCGCTGCGCACGGACAAGGAGATCCCCGAGTCGGCGAAGAAGTCCCCGGCCACCGGCGGAACCTCCGGCTGACCCTCCCCCGCCGACCCTGCGATCAGGCCCGCTGCGACGGCGCGAGGCGCAGGCCGGACTCAACGGTCTGGCGCGCGATGTGCAGACCGCCGTCCGCACCGATCATGCCGAGCACCACCCGCCCGAACGCGTCGCACGCAAGGGCAGGAGCGCCCACGCAGCCCTCGCCGGTCGCCGACCACCAGAGGCCCGCCTGCTCGTTCTCCGTGCCGAAGGCGGCCAGCATGACCTGCCCGTCCACGTCGCGATGGGCCAGTACGGTGCAGTCGTAGCCGTCGATCGGAGCGCGCAGCGCGGCCAACACACCCTCGCCGGGCGCTCCACCCAGCGGGTACACCCAACCTCCCGGCCGATGCCCCGCGATCCCACCGGTGGTGGGATCGGTCCAGTAGTACGTGGTCCGGCCCGGCGCGGTCTCCAGGGCAACGGCGCTGCCGGGAGCCACCGTGACGGGGATGTCGGGCTGCTGTCGGACGTCTCCGTCGGGCTCTTCCTGGGCCCACCGCATGATGAGGTTCGGGCCGGGGACCATCGCCTCGACATGACCGGAGGAGTGGTCGACCACGACCACCGGCTCCTCGGCCTGACTGCCCTTGAGGTCGGTCCACCCGCCCCACGTGCCACCGGGCAGCTCCCTGCGCAGCATCACGCCGCGGCCCGCGTTGCGGACGAAGACGTAGACGGTGCCGGAGGCGCTGACCGCGGCGACCGGGACGCCGAAGCGGGCCGCCTTCTCCCGGTCCTTGTGCGGATTGCCCAACGAGCGCCACTCGGTGACGGGGCGTCCGGTCTGGTACTGGATGGCGTGCACGACGTCGACCGCGGGCGGCCCGTCACCCTTGCGCACCTGACGGCGTCCGACGAAGTGGACGTAGGCGTCGGCCCCTTGGGCCGCGTACACATGGGTCAGGCCGGCGACCGGGATGACGTCGGGGCCCTGCCAGTCCGGTCCGCCCGGCCGCCGCTCGGTCCACCTCAGCAGCCCGGTGCGGGTGCGGGCGTAGGCGGTGAGCCGGCCGTCCCTGCCGAGGACCAGCCAGCGGCCGGCCACCGGCCCCTCGGCCCCCCGAGAGCCGTCCACCGCGCTGTCCGTCTCGACGATCGCTCTGTCGCGGGCGGCGCCGCGCCCGGATCTGGTCCGCATGACGTGACCTGCCCCTTCTCTGACGCGGGGCGGCGACCGATCATCTGTTCCGAACCTGTGTGCGCCCCGAGCCGTCCCATCATAAAGTGACGGACCAGTGAACATGGCGCGATGATCCCGTGCAGCACCGCGTTCAGTGGTGCTGGGACCTCGGTTCAGACCGGCTGCCAGGCGGTCAGCGCGAGCCCCGGTTCGTCCTTGCGTCGCGCGACGAGCAGCTGCCCCGTGGACGACGAGGCCGAGGCCGCGGTGACATCGCCCCGGTGATCGAGAGCGAGCGCCACCTCCGCGTCCTCCGGCAGGCCCGGCCCCGACTCCACCCACCAAGCACCGGCCGACTCCTGCTCCGTGGGGTACGCGGCAAGGGCCACGCGGCCGGAGGTCGTGCGCTGCGCGAGAACCGTGCAGTCGTGGCCGTCGAGCATGCACCGTACGGCCGCGACCGGGCCCGGTCCGGCCGCCTTGAGGAGAGGCACGGGCTGCGCGTCCCCGCGCCAGGCGTGCAGCACCTCGTCCTCGTCCGTGAAGAAGAGCGTGCTGTGGGTCGCGGATGTGGCCAGAGCGGTCAGGCTCGACTCGCGGGCCCTGACCGACAGCGCCCCGCCGTCATTCACCGGCTTCGCGCCCGGCTCCCGCTGTCGCCAGCAGGCGATCCCGTCGGCCGTGACCGCATACACCTCCACCAGGCCCGACTCCCCTGCCACCGCGGCGAGTTCGTCCCGCACCCCCGACCCCTTGAGATCGACCCACGCGCCCCAGCCGCCCTTCTCTCCCTGTACGCGCATGCTCAGGCCACCCCCGCCATTGCGTACGAAGACGTGGGCACGCCCTTGAGCGTCCACGGCGACGGCGGGCGGCCCGGTGCGGTCGCCCTTCTTGTTCGGGTGGCCGAGCGGGGTCCAGTCGAGCGCGGCGAGGTGGGGCTGGAAATGCGTCGAGTGCACCAGCCCCGCCTCCCCGGGCACGGTGGGCCGCCAGGAGACCAAGTGGACGTAGCGATGAGGGCCTTGGGCGAGAGCGAGGCCGCGGAGGAGGCGCTGCTCGCCCCCGACGGTGCGACCGGCGCTCCACGACCCGTCCGGGCCGCACTCCAGACGGCAGTCGATGGCATCGCCCTCGGAGGCGTACTCATACGCGCAAAGCCTGCCGTCGCGTGCCCGTACCAGCCAGTCGCCGTTCACGTACTCCACCTTAATCGGGTGGTCCGGAACCTCGCGTGGGACCCTGGCCCCATGAACGCGGGACTTGTGGTGGTCGACGGTGCCAACGTGGTGGGGTCCGTGCCCGACGGCTGGTGGCGCGACCGGAGAGCAGCCGCGGTCCGATTGCGCGACCGGTTGGCGGACTACGCCGAGGACCATCCGGAGGCCGAGGTGGTCCTTGTCCTGGAGGGCGCCGCCCGCGGGGTGGCATCCGTTCCCGGAGTACGTGTCTCGGAGGCACCCACCGACGGTGACTCGCACATCGTCGCCGTGGTCGCCGAATCCGCCGAACCTTGCGTGGTGGTGACGGCCGACCGCGAGCTGCGCGGTCGGGTGGAGTCACTGGGGGCGACATGCGTGGGGCCGCGGACCGTCTACCCGTAGCTCATGCGCCGCCGTCACCCACCCCGCACGTACACCACCGCCCCGTCCACCCGGGCCACTTCGCGGTACTCCCCCAGGATCCGTCTCAACGAGCCCACCCGCCCCGGCCCATAGGGTCCGCCCCGCGAATCGTCGACGATCATCGCCGGTGGCCGGGCCCGGATCTCCGAGCGGAAGGTGGCCCAGCTGCCCGGCACCGCGAAACGCTCGCCCACCCCGCCCCCGTCCCGGCCCCCGCTGAAGTTCGTGAGCAGGCCCGCCGTCAGGAAGCGGCTTGCCGGTGGGCGGTTCGCGAGCCAGTACGTTTCCGGGTGCATGCCCCAGACCAGGACGCGCTCGGTCGGTGCGGTGTGCTCGCGGACGGCCGTGGCCACCTGCTCCGTGTGGGCGAGTTCGGTGCGGGGGGCCAGCAGGCCCCACGTGAGGAACAGGGCGCCGGCGCACGCCGAGGCGAGCAGGGAACGTCTCAGGTGTTCGCGGGGGAGAATGTGCAGCGCCAGCGTTCCCAACAGGGTCAGGGGCGGGACCAGTTGGAGGTAGTAGTGGCCGAAGAAGTGGAAGCCGAAGATCACCGCCGCGGCGGATGAAGCGAGCCACAGCCACAGCTCCCTGCATCCCGTCCGGGCGATCCTCAGCACCCGTACGATCGGCGGCAGCACGCCCGCGCAGGCCACCGACAGGATCGCCGCGTTCGTCAAGCCCCGCAGGAGGACGTGGAGTTCGGAGCCGGTGACCGAGGCGTACGCGCCCGAGCCCGTCACCGTCCAGAAGGCGAAGCCCGTGGGGTTGGTGGCGAGGGCCGCGGCCGCGACCGGGGCGAGTGCCCCAACAGCGCACCGCAGTACGGCACTTCGTGGCCGACCCGCCCGCCACAGCATGCACACCACCGGCACCAGCACCGCTCCCCCGGTCTGCTTCGACAGGAACGCGCCCGCGACCGCCAGCCCGCACAAGCCCCATCTGCGGCGGTCCGCGCACCACAGCGCCGCCGCGGTCCACGGCAGCATGAAGACCTCGAAGGTCGCGGCCTGCGTGTCCTCCGGGTTCAGGCCGATGGAGAGGACGAGGTACAGGGCTCCTGCCGTGCGGCCCGCCGTGTCGCCCCAGCGGCGGCGGGCCAGTGACGCCAGGAACACCGCCGTCACCACGTGCGCCGCCACCGCGCACACCCGCACCGGCGTGAGCGAGTCCGAGCCGAAGAGCGCGAACACCGCCTCGTACAGCCAGGGAACCAGCGGGGGTTTGCGGTCGACAACGGTTTCGTAGAGCGTGCCGCCGTGCGCCAACATCCTTGCCTGGACGGCGAGATAGCCCTCGTCCGGGTTCCAGAGCGGGCGGGTGAAGGACGGGAGGCGGGTGAGGCAGGCGAGGGCTGTCAGGGAGAGCAGCAGGCGGGGCCAGTAGTGGCGAGTGCGTCTGCGTCCCGAGGTGCCGCCGCGGCCTTCGGATACGTACAGTCGCGACGGGGGCACCTCGGTGAGCATGGGCGCCAAACTATCCGCCCCTGTATGTCCCACTTGGCAGGGACATACAGGGGCAGCGATTCACACGACGATTCACACGGCGACTACTGTGCGTTGCCCCGCGCCGCGCGGCTGTGGCGGCGGCCGTAGATGAAGTAGATCACCACGCCGACCAGCATCCACACCACGAACCGCAGCCACGTCTCCACGGACAGGTTGAGCATCAGCCACACCGAGCACGCCACCGAGGCGATGGGCAGGAACGGCACCCACGGGGCCTTGAAGCCGCGCGGGAGATCGGGGCGGGTGCGGCGCAGGATGAGGACGCCAAGGGCCACCACGACGAAGGCGAACAGGGTGCCGATGTTGACCAGCTTGGAGAGCTCTTCGAGGGAGATGAAGCCCGCCACCAGGGCCGTCAGGAAGCCCAGGATGATCGTCGAACGGTACGGCGTGCGGAACTTGGGGTGGACCGCGCTGAAGACCGGGGGCAGCAGGCCGTCGCGGCTCATCGCGAAGAAGACGCGGCTCTGGCCGAGGAGCAGGATCATGCAGACGACCGTGAGGCCGACGACCGCGCCGAAGGAGATCAGGCCCGCCCAGAACGGGTGGCCGACCGACTTGAAGGCCTCGGCGAGCGGGGCGCCCGGGTCGAGGTCCTTGTAGTTCTGCATGCCGGTGACGACCGCGGCCACGCCCACGTACAGGACCGTGCAGATGGCGAGGGAGCCGAGGATGCCGAGCGGGACGTCCTTCTGCGGCCTGCGGGTCTCCTCGGCCGCCGTCGCGACGACGTCGAAGCCGATGAACGCGAAGAAGACGACGGCCGCGGCGGTGAAGATGCCCATCACGCCGAAGCTGGAGGGCGTGAAGCCGGCGATTCCTTCGAGGAGTGTGGCGCTCAGCCCCGAGCTGCTCTTGTTGTCCTGGGCGGGCGGGATGTACGGGGTGTAGTTGGCGCCGTTGATGAAGAAGGCGCCGACCGCGATCACGATCAGGACGACCGTGACCTTGATGGCCACGACCACCGACGTCACCCAGGCCGACAGCTTCATGCCGATGACGACGACCGTCATCACGGCGAGGACCAGCAGGAACGCGGCGATGTTGAAGCTGAAGCCGTCGTGGCCCGAGCCGGGGCCCTGGAGGGCCGCCGGTAGGGGAATGCCCCAGCTGTCGAGGAGCGACTGTACGTAGCCCGACCAGCCGACGGCGACCGTCGCGCAGCCGAGGGCTAGTTCGAGGATCAGGTCCCAGCCGATGATCCATGCCGGGAACTCGCCGAGGGAGGCGAAGGCGAAGGTGTACGCGGATCCGGCGACCGGGACCGTCGAGGCGAACTCCGCGTAGCAGAGCGCCGCGAGGGCGCAGACCACGGCGGCGACGACGAAGGAGATGGTGACCGCCGGGCCCGCGTAGTCCGTGGCGGCGGTGCCGGTGATGACGAAGATGCCGGAGCCGATGACGACGCCGACGCCGAAGACGGTGAGGTCGAGGGCGGAGAGGGTCTTCTTGAGCTGGCGCTCGGGCTCCTCGGTGTCCTGGATGGACTGCTCGATGGACTTGGTCCTGAACAGGCCGTTGCGGCTCCGCTCCGGGCCCGTGTCTGGCTGGGTGCTCACCGGCTACCTCCGTAGGCTTCGTCGTCCCATGATCGAGACGAGTAGCCTCCGGCGGGCGGGTGAGTCCTGCGTATTCATACGAATGGGGCCGACCGGGCCCCCTTATGGGGGATCGGTCGACCCCACGTGCCACCTCGGCAAATTCAGCCCCGCCGACGTTTGAGGCGCGGGCGCTCAAAAGGCCTCAGTCGCGTGCCGGCTCCATCTCGTCCACGGCGGCAGCCTCACGGCGGCCGTCCAGCTTGGAGACGAGGCCTGTGACCTGGCGGGCGATGTCGGGGGCCGTGAGGCCGATCTCCGCCATGATCTCCTTGCGGGAGGCGTGCTCCAGGAAGCGCGGCGGGATGCCGAAGTCGCGCAGCGGGACGTCGACGCCCGCGTCGCGCAGCGCCTGCGCGATGGACGAACCGACGCCGCCCACGCGGGAGTTGTCCTCGACCGTGACGACCACGCGGTGGCGCTCGGCCAGCGGGGCCATCGCCTCGTCGACCGGCTTGACCCAGCGGGGGTCGACGACGGTCGTCGTGATGCCCTGCTTGTCGAGGAGGTCGGCGATCTCCAGGCACATCGGAGCGAGCGCGCCGACCGAGACCAGGAGGACGTCGGGCTTGTCGGACTTCGGCTCGCGCAGTACGTCCATGCCGCCGACCTTGCCGACCGCCTCGACGGCCGGGCCGACCGCGCCCTTGGAGTAGCGGACGACGGTGGGTGCGTCGTCGACCTGGACCGCCTCGCGCAGCTGGGCGCGGACCTGGTCGGCGTCGCGCGGCGCGGCGATGCGGACGCCGGGGACGACCTGGAGGAGGGACATGTCCCACATGCCGTTGTGCGAGGCGCCGTCGGTGCCGGTGATGCCGGCCCGGTCAAGCACGAAGGTGACCCCGCACTTGTGCAGGGCGACGTCCATGAGGAGCTGGTCGAAGGCGCGGTTGAGGAACGTCGCGTAGACCGCGAAGACCGGGTGCAGGCCGCCCTGGGCGAGGCCCGCCGCGCTGGTCGCCGCGTGCTGCTCGGCGATGCCGACGTCGTAGACCCGCTCGGGGAACTCCTCGGCGAACTTCTTCAGGCCGACCGGCTGCAGCATCGCGGCGGTGATCGCCACGATGTCCTCGCGCTCGCGGCCGAGCTTGGCCATCTCGTCGCCGAAGACGGAGGTCCAGTCGGCGCCGGAGGCCTTGATCGGGAGGCCGGTGTCGGGGTGGATGGGGCCGATGCCGTGGAAGCGGTCGGCCTCGTCCTGGAGGGCGGGCTTGTAGCCGCGGCCCTTCTCGGTGAGGCAGTGCACGATGACCGGGCCGCCGAAGCGCTTGGCGCGGGTGAGGGCCGATTCGAGCGCCTCGATGTCGTGGCCGTCGATCGGGCCGACGTACTTGAGGCCGAGGTCCTCGAACATGCCCTGCGGGGCGATGAAGTCCTTGAGGCCCTTCTTGGCGCCGTGCAGCGTCTCGTACAGCGGCTTGCCGACGACCGGGGTGCGCTCCAGGAGGTCCTTGCCGCGGGCCAGGAAGCGCTCGTAGCCGTCCGTGGTGCGCAGGGTCGCGAGGTGGTTGGCGAGGCCGCCGATGGTGGGCGCGTACGAGCGCTCGTTGTCGTTGACGACGATGACGAGGGGGCGGTCCTTGGCGGCGGCGATGTTGTTCAGCGCCTCCCAGGCCATGCCGCCGGTGAGGGCGCCGTCGCCGATGACCGCGACGACGTGGTCGTCGCGCTCCTGGATCTCGTTCGCCTTCGCCAGGCCGTCGGCCCAGCCGAGGACCGTGGAGGCGTGGCTGTTCTCGATCACGTCGTGCTCGGACTCGGCCTGCGAGGGGTAGCCGGAGAGGCCGCCCTTCATCTTCAGCTTGGAGAAGTCCTTGCGGCCGGTGAGCAGCTTGTGCACGTAGGACTGGTGGCCGGTGTCCCACAGGACCTTGTCCTGGGGGGACTCGAAGACGCGGTGCAGGGCGATCGTCAGCTCGACGACGCCCAGGTTCGGGCCGAGGTGGCCGCCGGTCTTGGAGACCGCGTCGACGAGGAAGGTCCGGATCTCGCCTGCCAGCTGGTCCAACTGCTCCAGGCTGAGCCGGTCCAGATCGCGCGGTCCCGTGATGCGGGTCAGCAGCGGCACCCGTGCCTCCTTGCGATAGAGCTGTGAGTAGCTGGTTGAGCTGTCGAGCTTGCCGGGCCTGTCCATTCTAATGTTCCGCCACTCGCGGCGGCGTGCGGGCCGTGCGTTCCTCGTCACGCCCTCGTCACGAAACAGAACCAGCGGCACGCCCCGCACGCAGGGCGTACGCGTGACTGTGCCCGGCGTCACCATTGACGCCGGGCACAGTCGATCGAGGCCAGAAGGGGCGCGGCAGCCGTCAGGCGCGGCCGGCCGTCTTCTGGGTCTTACGGGTGATCGAGTCGATGACGACCGTGGCGAGGAGCACAGCGCCGGTGATCATGTACTGGATCGGGGTGGCGATGCCCTGGAGCTGGAGGCCGTACTGGATCGACGTGATCACCAGCACACCGAGCAGCGCGTTCCAGGTGCGGCCCCGGCCACCGAAGAGGCTGGTGCCGCCGATGACGGCCGCGGCGATGACGTTCATCAGAAGGTCACCGGCGCCGGCGCCCTGGTTGGCCGCCGCGATCTTGGAGGCCCAGAAGAGGCCGCCGACCGCCGCGAACAGGCCCGCGAGGGAGAAGACCGAGATCCGGATCGCCGTGACGTTGATGCCGGCACGCCGGGAGGCCTCGACGCTGCCGCCGAGCGCGTTGATCTTTCGGCCGTACGAAGTGCGGCGCAGCATGAAGTCGGTGCCGACGAGGACGATGCCGAACAGCAGCACCGCGAGCGGCAGCCCCTTGTACTGGTTGAAGATGATCGCCACGCCGAAGACGGCGATCGCGAGCAGCACCGTGCGCAGCACGATGTCGCTGAGCGGCCGGGACGGGATCCCCGCGGCCTCGCGGCGCCGGTTGCCGAGGAAGGTCGGCACGAAGTAGCCGAGGACCGCGATGACGGCGAGGACGTAGGCGGCGGCGACGTCCGAGAAGTAGTACGTGGTGAGCTTGCCGACCACACCGTCGCCGTCGAGGTTGATGGTGCCGTTGGAGCCCAGGATCTGGAGCATGAAGCCGTTCCAGAACAGCAGGCCCGCCAGCGTGACGGCGAAGGCGGGAGCGCCGAGCCGGGCGAAGAAGAAGCCGTGCAGGGCGCCGATGATCGCGCCCGCGGCGAGCGAGATGAGGACGGCGAGCCACTCGTTCATGCCGTGCGTGACGCTCAGCACCGCGGTGATCGCCGAGGAGACACCGGAGACGGAGCCGACCGACAGGTCGATCTCGCCGAGCATCAGCACGAAGATGATGCCGACCGACATCATGCCGGTGGCGACCATCGCGACGAAGATGTTGCTGAGATTCTCCGCGCCCAGGAACGCCGAGTTCATGCTCTGGAAGATCACGCCGATGACGATCAGGCCGATGACGACCGGGATGGCGCCCAGGTCACCGCCCTTGACCTTGCGCTTGAACTCGCTGATGTAGCCCGCGAAGCCCTGCTCGCGCACGAGGAGGCGGGGGTCGATGGCGGTCACGGCGGCGCCGGCGGCGACTCCCGGGGCGTCCACGGCGGACTCGGGCCTGTCGGCCTTGGTGACGCTCACTTCGGGCTTGTTGACGCTCACTTCTGAGCCTCCACGTTCGCGCGTGCCGCACGACGGGTCACGGCGTTGTCCGTGGCGCCGGTGATGGCGGAGATGATCTCTTCCTGGGACGTGCTCTTGACGTCGAACACGCCGTTGTTGCGGCCGAGTCGGAGCACGCCGACCTTGTCGGCGACGGCCTTCACATCGGCCATGTTGTGGCTGATGAGGATGACCGCGTGGCCGCGCTCGCGAAGGCGCTCGACGAGGTCGAGGACCTGAGCGGTCTGCTCGACGCCGAGGGCGGCGGTCGGCTCGTCGAGGATCACCAGCTTGGGCTCGCCGAGCATCGAGCGGGCGATCGCCACGACCTGGCGCTGACCGCCGGAGAGCGAGGCGACCGGGATCCGCACGCTGGGTATCCGGATCGAAAGGGTATCGAGCAGCTCCTGGGCGCGGCGCTCCATCTCGACCTCGTCGAGGATGCCGCGCTTCTTGATCTCGCGTCCCAGGAACAGGTTGCCGACGACATCGATGTTGTCGCACAGCGAGAGGTCCTGATAGACGGTCGCGATCCCCAGGTCCTGGGCATCGTGCGGCCGGTTGACGGCGACGGCCTTGCCGTGCCACTCGATGACACCGTCATCGATGGGGTGCACGCCGGCGATCGTCTTGACCAGGGTGGACTTTCCGGCACCGTTGTCGCCGACCAGGGCGACCACCTCACCGGCGTGGACTTCAAGCTCTACGTCGGTGAGCGCCTGCACGGCACCGAATCGCTTGGAGACCCCGCGCAACGCCAGCACGGGCGTAGCGGACACGTGAACCATCTCCTTCACCGCCAAAGGTCTGAACCCGGCGGGAGGTTGAACTCAGAAGAATGAGGGGGGTGTTGGTGTTCCGTCCGGCGCCCGGCCGTTGAGCTTTGCGGGGCTGTTGGCGGCGGGGCGCCGGACGTGCATCAGGGGCCCGTCAGGGCCGCAAGGGAGGCTGCTGCGCGCTCCCGGTTCACTCGGGTTACTTCAGGCCGATCTTGTCGCAGGCCTTCTTGTACTTGGCCGTGCAGATGTCGTTGACCGTGTAGTAACCCTCCTTGATGACCGTGTCCTTGATGTTGTCCTGGGTCAACGAGACCACCGGGACGATCACGGAGGGGATGCCCTTCTCGGTGCCGCTGTCGACCTTGGTGGTCTGGAGCGAGCTGTCGAGCTTACCGTCCTTGGCGATCGAGACGGCCATCTTGGCGACGGTCTCGGCCTCCTGCGGGTACGACTTGAAGACCGACATGTACTGGTCGCCGGTCACGATGCGCTGCACGCCCGCGAGTTCGGCGTCCTGGCCGGTGACCGGGGGAAGCTTGGAGACGCCCGCGCCCTTGAGCGCGGTGATGATGCCGCCGGCGAGGCCGTCGTTGGCGGAGTAGACGCCCACGATCTTGTCCTTGCCGAGGGCGGAGATCGCGGCCTCCATGCTGGCGTTGGCGTTCTCCGGCTTCCACTCCTTGGTGTCGTACTCCTTGGCGACCTTCACCTTGCCGTCGAGGACGGAGTGGGCGCCCTTCTTGAAGTCGCCGGCGTTCGGGTCCGTGGCGGCACCGTTCATCATGACGATCTCGTTGCTCGGCTTGGCCTTGTCGCCCAGGGCCTTCAGCAGGGCCTTGCCCTGAACCTTGCCGACCTCCTCGTTGTCGAACGAGGTGTAGGCGGAGATCGGGCCCTCGGCCAGGCGGTCGTAGGCGACGACGGGGATGCCCGCGTCCTTGGCCTTCTTCACACCGCCGGCGACGGCCTTGGAGTCGACCGCGTCGATGATCAGCACGTCCACCTTGTTGGTGATCATCGTGTCGATCTGCTGCGACTGGACGGACGCGTCCTGCTTGGCGTTGAGGTACTGGACCTTGCCCTTGCCATTCGTCAGCTTCTTGACCTGCTGCTCGATGATGGGCTTGTCGAACTTCTCGTAACGCGCCGTCTGGTTCTCCGGAAGGAGCAGGCCTATCTTCAGCGCATCGGTGTTCTTGGCGGTGGACTTGTCGCCCTCACCACCGGACTCCTTGGCACTGCCACAGGCGGCGAGGGACACGGCCATGGCGGTGGCACAGAATGCAACGGCGGCACGACGCATACGCGTGTTCACTTCAGAAACCTCCCTGACGAGGCCGCGTCGTTGCGGCCGAGGTGGCTGGAAGTCAACTCGGCCGCAACCGCAGCGTCAAGGAGTAAATCCTTAACGGGTTGGCAACGGTGTCATGCGTTCTCTAAGTGAAGGCAGGTGTAGCTGCGGGCACAGCACCCGCACCGGACCCGTCCAAAAGCATCGAATCGCCCATCTCGCTCAGGGCGAGGGCCAGCGCCCCGAGCACCTCCGCGCGGCCCCCCAACGCCCCTGGGAGGACCGAGAGTTGGCGTCCGGCGCTGGGGATCGCATAGCGCCCCACGGACTCCCTGATGGGCCCCAGGACCAGCTCACCGGCCTCCGCCAGATCGCCGCCGAGGACGACCCGGCTGGGGTTGAGCAGATTGCAGAGATTCGCGACGCCGGAGCCGATGTGCCGGCCCACGTCCGCGACGACGCGGCGGCAGCCCGGGTCCCCGTCGCGCGCGAGCCGCACGACGCGCTCCATCGTGAGGTCGGTGCCGTGGCTGGACTGGAGCAGCGGCAGCACGTAGCGGGCGGCGGTGAAGGTCTCCAGGCAGCCGCGGTTGCCGCAGCGGCACACGGGCCCCGACTCGTCGAGCGTGATGTGCCCGATCTCCCCCGCCGTGCCGCCGGGGCCCCGGTAGATCTTCCCGCTGATCACGAGGCCCGCACCGACACCACTGGCCACCTTGATGTACGCGAGGTCCTTCACGCCCCGGCCGCTGCCCCACACCAGCTCGCCGAGGGCGCCGAGGTTGGCGTCGTTGTCGACGTGCACCGGCACGCCGAGGCGGCGGGCGAGCTCCTCGGCCGGCTTGGTGCCGGACCAGCCCGGCAGGATCGAGGTGGAGCCGAGCGTGCCGCTCTCCACGTCGATCGGGCCCGGTACGCCGAGCCCGATGCCCGCGACCTTCGCGCGGTCCACACCGGTGGCGACGATGAGGCGCTCGACCAGCTCTTCGGCCCGGTCGAAGCCCTGCGCGGCGGAGGCGTCCACGTCGAGCGGCTCGGACTCCTCGGCGAGTACCTGGTGGGCGAGGTTGCCGACGGCCACGCGCAGGTGGGTGTGGCCGAAGTCGACGCCGATCACGATGCCCGCGTCCCCGCTCAGCGAGACGCTGCGGGCCCTTCGTCCCCCGGCCGATGTGGGCGTGACCTCGACGGTTCCGCCGTCCTTCAGCTCCCGGACGATATTGGAGACCGTCGCGGCGGACAGGCCTGTCGTCCTCGCGATCTCGGCCTGCGTGAGCGATCCGGCAAGACGTACGGCACGTACGACCCGCTCGAGATTGGCCCGGTGCAGCGAGGACTGCGACCCCGGAGTCTCCATTGACCCACCCTTAGTCCCTTGGCCCACGTCACCCTACGTGACCAGACCTTGTACAAGTTATGAACTCCAAACTCCGCTGAAGGTGTCTCCGGCGTCAAGCCCTTGACGGAAATAGCTTCTTTCCACCGTGGGCAGGAGTCGGGCCCCGGAGAGTTCTCTCTCCGGGGCCCGACCCCTGTTGCGCGACGGATGGGCCTCAGCGGAAGGTGCCCTGCGACACCGAACCGGCGATCCGGCGCTGGAAGATGACGTACACGATCAGTACGGGCACCACCGTGATCACGATCGCCGCGAACAGCGCGCCGTAGTCGATGTCGTAAACCTGCGAAGACGCGTAGGCGGCCATCCCCTGGGTCAGCACCCACTTGTCCTGGTCGGTGTTGAGCGCCACCGGCAGCAGGAACTGATTCCACAGTCCCAGGAAGTTGAAGATCGCCACCGCGGCCATGCCCGGGCTGGCCATCGGCAGCATCACCTGGAAGAACGCCCGCCATTCACCCGCGCCGTCGATCTGCGCAGCCTCGTAGACGTCATGCGGCAGTGACCGGAAGAACGCGTAGAGGAAGAACATCGTGAACGGCAGCGCGAACGCGACATAAGTGAGGATCAGTCCCGGCCGCGTGTTCAGCAGCCCGAAGTTCTGCAGCTGGAAGAAGAGCGGCACGATCGCCAGGAAGACCGGGAAGGTCAGCCCGGCGAGCATCACGTAGTAGATCACCCGGCGTCCGGGGAATTCGAACCGGGCGAGGATGTAGGCGCACATCGCGCCCAGCAGCATCACCAGGAACAGCGCGCAGACCACGACGATCACGGAATTCAGGAAGAACTTCCCGATGTTCGCGTCGGTCCACGCGTTCACGTAGTTCTCGATCCTCCAGTGACCCGGCAGCGTGAACGGCGAGGAAAGGATCTCGCTGGTCGACTTGAAGGACGACACCAGCACCCACAGCATGGGCACGATCACGATCACGGACCACAGGATCAGCAAGCCGTGCGAGAGCGCCGCGAACCTGCGGTCGCTGCTCACGACGGCGCGCGTCAGCTTCCGGTCCCGCGCCGGCTTGCGGTCGCTCGCCTGCTTCCGGTCGGCGGCTATGGCGCTCACTGAGCACCTCCCTTGGCTCCAGCACGCCGAGCCTTCAACCCTGGCGCTTTCTTCTTGCCCTCGTTCTCGCCACCGCCGCTCAGGCGGTTGACGAGGAACACCAGCGCCGCGAACACCAGGGTGACCACGGCGAGGACGACCCCCATCGCGGTGGCGTATCCGAACTGCCCCTTCCGGAACGCGGTGTTGAACAGATCCTGGCTGATCGTCAGGGTCGAGTTGTTCGGCCCACCGCCCGGCAACAGCGCCTGTACGTAGACGAACGCGTCCAGCGCGGCGATGCCCAGGTAGATGTACGCCGTCTGCACGCTGTCCCGGATCGCCGGCAGGGTGACCGAGATCGTCATCCGGAATCGGCCTGCCCCGTCGATCCTGGCCGCCTCGTACAGCTCGGAGGGAACTCCCTTGATCGCGGCGATGAAGAGCACCGCGTAGAACCCGACGAGCCCCCAGACGAAGACGAACATCAGCGCCGGCATCGCGGTCGCCTGCTCGCCCAGCCAGGAGAACTCCTCGAAGTCCAGACCGAGCTTGGTGAGGATGCCGTTGAGCAGGCCGGCGTTCGGGTCGAACATCTGCGCCCAGATCAGACCGACGATGATGGCCGGCACGACGTAGGGGAAGAACGAGATGATCCGGTAGAACGACGCTCCCCGGATCCCTCGGACGGGGCCGATGCTGGGCCCGCCCAGCGTGACAGCCACTGCGACCCCCAGGGCGAGCGTCAACGTCGCAAAGGGCACGACGGCCGCCAGCAACGCGACATTGCGCAGCGCCTTCAGGAAGATGTCGTCCTGGAACATCTTGGTGAAGTTGTCGAGCCCGATGAAGTTGAAGTCCGGGCTGAAGCCGCGCCAGTCGGTCATCGCCCAGAAGATCGCCTGGGCGAACGGGTACAGGACGAAGAGCACGAAGACGGCCAACGGGACGCCGAGGAACGCGAGGAAGAACGTCACCCGGTCGAAGGTGAGCTTGCGGCGCCGGGGCCGCCCGCCGCGAGCGGCCGGCTCGGGCCGGCGGCTCGCGGTTTTGGGATTGGTGGTCGTGTCACTCATGGCGGTGCTACTTGACCTCGAGCTTCTTGACGGAGTCGTCTTCCCGGATCTTGTCGGAGATCTTCTGCAGAGCCGAGGTCAGGCCCTTGCGGTCGAGGTCACCGGAGAGGAAGGAGTTCCACGGCACCAGCATGTCGGTGTTCATCCCGTAGGCGAAGATGAACTGGATGTTGAAGATGTTCGTGCCCGCGGCTTCGAGCATCTTCGTCTGCGAGACCAGCGCCGACGATCCGTAGCCGTCGGCGGGCACGGTGCCCTTGACGATGGTCGGGGCCTTCTTCGTCTTGGAGAAGTTGGCGGCCGCCTCCTTGGACAGCATCGCCCGCAGCGTCTCCTTACCGCCGGCCACGTTCTTGCCCTTCTTGGGAACGATGAACGGCTCGCCCGCCTCCGCGCGAATCGACTCGTAGGGCAGTTTCGGGCTGCTGGTGACCGTCATCTCCGGGATGCCGGTCATCTGGAAGTCCTTCTTGGTGGCCTTCGCCATCTCGTTCTCGATCCAGCCACCGCTCGGGTAGAGGAGAGCCTTCTGGTCGTTGCTCCAGTGCGCCTGCGCCTTCTGGAACTGGGTGCCGGAGCCACCGGGGACGAACATCTTCTCCTTGACCATGGTCTCCATGACCTTGAGGATGTCCTGGATGGCCGGCTGCGACCAGGAGTCCTTCTCCAGCTTTTCGAGAGAGAGCCGGACCTCGTCGCCCCCCTCCTTGACCGCCCCGTTGATCAGCATTGTCTGGTAGTAGGTCGCGGCTTCCTTGCCGAAGACGAAGAGGTACTTGCCCTTCTTCTTCGCCTTCTGGCCGAGGTCGAGCGCTTCGTCCCAGGTCTTCGGCGGGGTCCAGCTGTTCTCTTCGAACAGCGTCTTCGAGTACCAGACGCCGTACACCGTCATCACGTAGTTGAGCCCGACGAACTTGCCGTTGTACGTGCCGGGTTCCTTGACGTTGGGGTAGACCGTGTCGGCGATCTTCTTGCCCTCGTAGTTGTTGGCCTCGAAGACGTCGTCGAGCTCCTCGAGCTGGTCGAGGATGCCGAGGAAGCCGATCTGGTCCTCACCGGAGTTGTCGATGAGGTCCGGCGGGTTGCCGCCGACGAACCGGGGCTGGAGCTCCGGGGCGATGTCGACGACCGGCTTGACGTCGACCTTGACTCCGGCGATCTGGGATCCGATGACCTTGTTGACGTAGTCGACGTAGTCGGTGCCGTAGCCGCCGTCGAAGATGGCCGCGTCGACCTTGGAGTTCTTGGCGACACCGAACGGGTTCTTGCTGCTCGACTTGCCCTTCGAGCCGTCGTTGCTGTCGTCGCTGGAGGGGGAGCCACACGCAACGGCGAACGAACCCATGGCCGCGGTGGCGATCGCCCCGCGCAGGAGCGTCCGCCTGTCAAGAGAGCCGGCACGAATGGTCATCTCTGCATCCTCACTGAACTGATCGATTGGATCTCTGACGGTTTGCTGCATGTTCGGCTGCCGGGCCAGATTGGCCATGCGCGTGCCGCACTTCTCCGTGAGCGCGTCCTGGTTTCGGTGCCCCTCAGAGGCACCGATGGTGATCAGCTGAGCGATGTCGGACAAGGCGTAACGCAGGTGGAGCTGGGTGGTACCCGCCCGGCAGGACGCACGGCCGGGGCGGTGGCGACAGGTATAGTCCACTCACTGTGAGGGGGGCAAGATCGAATGCAGGTTTGGGCATCGGTCTTTTCCGAGTTGAGACCTCCCGGAAATACGTCGCACGAGCGACGAACCGAGCTTTCCAACTTCCTTGCATACAAAGGGTGTAACGGAATGCGTCGCGCCGCTTGTGGAATCCCGCTTTTCGGCTATCGCTCGCCGCGGGGCGGAAGACGCCGCGTGATCCGGTCGAACAGGTCCGTCAGCGGCTCGCCGACATCCCGGCCGAACTCCGTCAGTCCGTACGTGACTTGGGGCGGGGTCGTCGGTTCGACCTTCCGCCAGACCAGTCCGTCCTTGACCAGCGCGCGCAGGGTCTGGGCGAGCATCTTCTCGCTGACGCCCTGGATGCTGTCGCGCAGCTCGTAGAACCGAAGGTCGTTGCTCCGCAAGGAGATCAGGACCCAGATACCCCATCGGCTGGTGACGTGGTCGACCATGTCGCGCGCCGGGCAGTCGGTGTGAAACACCTCATACCGAGCGTCCGCCCCACCCTGTGTCAACTGCACACTTTCCCCCATGTCTTGAGCTTACCTCCGGGTATGTTCTTACGGAAAGTAAGTCCGGGTCCTAGCGTCAATTGCCTTAGCGAACAACGGACTTGGAGCTGAAAATGATCGTGGTAACCGGAGCTACCGGAAACGTGGGCCGGCCTTTGACGCAGGCCCTGGCCGAGGCGGGCGAGCAGGTGACGGCCGTGTCGCGGAACGCGGCGCAGGCGTCGGCGGCGACGCCTGACGGGGTTCGGCACGTGGCGGCCGACCTGTCCCAACCGGCGGGCCTCGCACCCGCGTTGGACGGGGCGAAGGCACTGTTCCTCTTGCTCTCCGGCGACCTGCACGCACCTGACGCCAGGCCGGCCGACATCATCGACCTGGCCGCGGCCAACGGGGTTCGCCGGGTCGTCCTGCTGTCCTCGCAGGGCGTGTCGACCAGGCCGCTCGGTACAACGCGGGTCGCGATGCGCGCCCTTGAGGACTCGTTGCGGGAGTCGGGCCTGGACTGGGCGGTCGTGCGACCGGGCGGTTTCGCCTCCAACGCGCTGGCCTGGGCGGAGTCCGTCCGTACGCAGGGGACGGTCGCCGCACCCTTCGGGGATGTCGGGGTTCCGGTCGTCGATCCGGCGGACATCGCCGAGGTCGCGGCCGCCTGCCTGCTGGACGACCGGCACTCCGGCGGGGTCTACGAACTGACCGGCCCCGAGGTGATCACGCCGCGCGGGCAGGCGGCGGCCATCGCGGCCGCGCTCGGCTCACCGGTGCGGTTCCAGGAGCTCACCCGCGACGAGGCCAAAGCCGCGATGACCCGGTTCGTACCGCCGGAGCTCGCCGACGACACGCTGGACATCATCGGCGCCCCGAACGCCGCCGAGCTGCGGATCAGCCCGGACGTGGAACGGGTCACCGGCCACGCCCCACGCCCCTTCGGCGACTGGGTCGCCCGCAACCTCGCCGCTTTCGGCTGAGGCAAAGGGCGCGGGCGTATCGGCAGGGGCGGGCGCCGGGACCGTCTACACCGGCGTGCGGTACTCCATGAGCAGCAACGCGGAATCGTCGTCCACACCCGAGTCCGTGTGCGCCTGCACATCGCCGCGCAACCGCACCAGGCAGTCGTCGAGGGACTCGCCGCGCAGCAGTGAGACGCGCTGGACGAGCGGATAGAAGGCGTCCTCCGCGTCCCTCGCCTCGGCGAGCCCGTCGGTGTAGAGGAGCACGCGGTCGCCGTCCGCCAGCTCGACGTGGCTCGGGCGCGGCGGGTCCTGCTCCAGCCAGTCGAGGCCGAACGGCAGGGCGGGGCTCGGCGGGTGCGCGAGCTCGTGGCTGCCGTCGGCCCGCACGACGAGCGGCGGCGGATGCCCGAAGGAGAGCAGCGTGAGCCGTCCCGACGGGGCGAGTTCGGCGAGGACCGCGGTGACGAACTGCTCGTCGACGCCCCTGCGGCCGAGCGCCCCGGACATCTTGGCGGCGACCTCGTCCAGGTCCGCCGCGTCATGGGCGCTCATCCGGAAGGCGCTGAGCATGATGGTGGCCGTGCGCACGGCGCCGAGTCCCTTGCCCTGTACGTCGCCGATGACGACGCGCACACCGCCTTCGCGCGCCGGGACCGCCTCGTAGAAGTCGCCGCCGATCCGGGCGTCCTCGGTGGCGGAGACGTAGGAGGCGGCGATCCGGGCGGGTTCGGTGTCCTGCGGCACCGGGGCGAGGATGACGCCCTGCACGAACTCGGAGATCCGGCGCTGCCTGGCGGCCCGCTGCTCGTGCTGCACGCGCGCGTGCGCGGCGAAGGCGGAGGCCACGGTCACCAGGGCCACGCTGACGAGAGCCACCACACCGCGCCGGGTGAAGAGCAGGTCGTCGTACACCGCCACCGCGGCGCACAGCACCAAGGAGACGAGTCCGCAGGTGACGACCTGGCGGGCCGCCGCGCAGCAGGCCGTGAGCGCGGGCCCGACCGCGAACAGGGGCAGCAGGCCGACCTCCGCCCCGAGCACCACGTCGAGCACCGCGACACCGGCCGCGGCGACGAGGCCGGGGCAGAGCGCGGCGGGCCACGCGGGGAGCGCGGGAGCGCGCATGACGCCTCCTGGGGCGCCCAGCAAAAGGGCGCAAATGGGAGTTTTTACCAAGATTTGCCACTGTACATCGGCGATTCACCCAAGCGACCGGGCGATCACAGCCCGTTAAGAAGGGGCGCACACGGCGTGTCGGACCCACCCTTCCCACCCGAACCGCCCAAAGGGTTCAACACCCTTGACACCGCTGGGGACTTGAGCCCCTACTGGACCCTGTTCACCAACTGACAACGTTGTCCAGTAGCCGGAGGGTGCGCCCTTTATGCGTGGCGATTCCAGACAGCTCAGATCCAGACACAGACTCGGGACCGTGGCCGCGCTCGGCGCGGCCGCTCTTGTGCTCACGGCGGCAGGACAGGGCCTCGGCCCCGCCCCCACCGCGCACGCCGCCGAGGGGAAGCCGGAGTTCCGCTCCTCCTTCGAGGCAGGTCAGCCCGCCCCCGACTGGCTGAACACCGTCGACACCGACGCCGACGGCGGCAAGCGGGCGAGCGGGGTCGACGGCGCGTACAGCAGCGGCATGCCGGGGAATGTGAACGGCCATGTCACCGACATCCGGGCCAGCGGCGAGAACGCGGGCGGCGGTGAGACCAAGGAGAACCTCGTCGACGGCGAGGCGACGACCAAGTGGCTGGCGCTCACGCCGACGGCCTGGGTCGAGTACGACCTCGACGAGCCGGTCAAGATCTCCAAGTACGCGCTCACGTCGGCCAATGACCACGACGAGCGCGACCCGAAGGACTGGACCCTGAAGGGTTCGACGGACGGCAAGGAGTGGAAGACGCTCGACTCCCGCTCCGGTGAGACGTTCGACAAGCGCCAGCAGCTGAAGTCGTACGACATACAGAGCCCGGCGGACTACTCCCACTTCCGTATCGAGTTCACGAAGAACAACGGCGCGAGCGACGCGGTGCAGCTCGCCGACCTCCAGCTGTCGACCGGCGGCGACTCCACCCCGGCCCCCGAGGACATGCTCTCGCTGGTGGACCGCGGGCCGACGGCCTCGCCGACCGCCAAGGCGGGCGTCGGCTTCACCGGTACGCGCGCGCTGCGCTACGCGGGTACGCACAAGGGTGACGGTCGCGCCTACTCGTACAACAAGGTCTTCGACGTCGATGTGGCGGTGGCCAAGGACACCGAGCTCGCGTACAAGATCTTCCCGTCCATGGCAGCAGGGGACCGCGACTACGACGCCACGAACGTCTCCGTCGACCTCGCCTTCACCGACGGCACGTACCTCAGCGACCTCAAGGCCCTCGACTCCTACGGCGGGGCGCTGACCCCGCAGGGGCAGGGCGCGGCCAAGCGGCTCTACGTGAACCAGTGGAACGCCGTGAAGTCCGGGATCGGGTCCGTCGCGGCCGGCAAGACGGTCGACCGGGTCCTCGTCGCGTACGACTCCCCCAAGGGGCCGGCGAAGTTCCGTGGCTGGCTCGACGACGTGAGCATCGCGAAGGCCCGACCGGCGAAGCCGAAGGCGCACCTGAGCGACTACGCGTCCACGACGCGCGGCACGAACTCCACCGGTGACTTCTCGCGCGGCAACACCTTCCCGGCGACGGCCGTCCCGCACGGCTTCAACTTCTGGACGCCGGTGACCAACGCGGGCTCGCTGAGCTGGCTGTACGACTACGCGCGCGACAACAACGCGGACAACCTGCCCACGATGGAGGCGTTCGCGGCGAGCCATGAGCCGAGCCCGTGGATGGGCGACCGGCAGACCTTCCAGGTGATGCCGTCGGCGAAGTCGGGCGACGCGCTCGACACGTCCCGCTCGGGCCGCGCGCTGCCGTTCAAGCACGACGACGAGACGGCGACGCCCTCGTACTACGGCGTGAAGTTCCAGAACGGTGTGCGGGCGGAGATGGCGCCGACCGACCACGCGGCGGCGCTCCGCTTCAGCTATCCCGACGACGACGCGAGCGTGGTCTTCGACAACGTCTCCGACCAGGGCGGCCTCACGCTCGACAAGGAGAACGGGGTCGTCACGGGCTACTCGGACGTGAAGTCGGGCCTGTCGGCGGGCGCGACGCGACTGTTCGTCTACGGCGTCTTCGACAAGCCGGTGAAGGACGCCGACTCGTCGGGCGTGAAGGGCCACTTCACGTTCGACGCGGGCAAGGACCGCACGGTCACGCTGCGCCTCGCCACGTCCCTGATCGGCCTCGACCAGGCAAAGGACAACCTGGCGCAGGAGCTGCCGCAGAAGCGGTCCTTCACGGACGTACGGAACGCGGCGCGCGCCCAGTGGGACACGCTGATGAAGAAGGTGGAGGTCGAGGGCGCGACGGACGACCAGCGCACGGCGCTGTACTCGTCGCTGTACCGCCTGTACCTGTACCCCAACTCCGGTTTCGAGAAGGTCCGTTCGCAGGGCGGTAAGGGCAAGTCGACGTACAAGTACGCCTCCCCGTTCTCGCCGATGCCGGGTCCGGACACCCCGACCCACACCGGCGCGAAGATCGTCGAGGGCAAGCCGTATGTGAACAACGGCTTCTGGGACACGTATCGGACCACCTGGCCCGCCTATTCGCTGCTGACGCCGAAGAAGGCCGGTGAGCTGGTCGACGGGTTCGTGCAGCAGTACCGGGACGGCGGCTGGACCTCGCGCTGGTCGTCCCCCGGCTACGCGGACCTGATGACCGGCACCTCCTCCGACGTGGCCTTCGCGGACGCGTACGTGAAGGGTGTCGACGACTTCGACGTGGAGTCGGCGTACAAGGCGGCCGTGAAGAACGCGACCGTGGTGGCGCCGACGGCCGGTGTGGGCCGCAAGGGCATGGAGACGTCGCCCTTCCTCGGCTACACGCCGTCGGAGACGCACGAGGGCATGTCGTGGGCGATGGAGGGATACCTCAACGACTACGGCATCGCGGAGATGGGCCAGAAGCTCTACAAGAAGACCGGCGAGAAGCATTACAAGGAGGAGTCGGAGTACTTCCTCAACCGCGCCCGTGACTACGTCAACATGTTCGACGACAAGGCGGCCGGTGGGAGCTCCAGTCCCGGCTTCTTCCAGGGCAAGGGCAAGGACGGCAACTGGCGTGTGAAGTCCCAAGACTTCGACCCGGCGATCTGGGGCTACGACTACACGGAGACCAACGCCTGGGGCTACGCGTTCACCGCCGTCCAGGACAGCCGCGGCCTCGCCAATCTGTACGGCGGCCGCAGCGGTCTCGCCAAGAAGCTCGACACGTACTTCGACACTCCGGAGACCGGCTCCAAGGACGTCGCCGGATCGTACGGCGGAGTCATCCACGAGATGACCGAGGCGCGTGACGTACGGATGGGCATGTACGGCCACTCGAACCAGGTCGCGCACCACGTCACGTACATGTACGACGCGGCGGGCCAGCCGTGGAAGACGCAGGAGAAGGTCCGCGAGGTCCTTTCCCGGCTCTACACCGGCAGCGAGATCGGGCAGGGCTACCACGGCGACGAGGACAACGGCGAGCAGTCGGCCTGGTACCTGTTCTCCTCGCTGGGCTTCTACCCGCTGGTCATGGGCAGCGGCGAATACGCCATCGGTTCCCCGCAGTTCACGAAAATGACGCTGCACCTGGACGGCGGCAAGGACCTCGTCGTCAAGGCGCCGAAGAACAGCGCGAAGAACATCTACGTGCAGGGCGTGAAGGTCAACGGCCGTACGTGGACGAAGACTTCGCTGCCGCACTCGGCGATCGCCAAGGGCGGCGTCATCGAGTTCGCGATGGGTGACAAGCCGTCGAAGTGGGGCACGGGCGCCGACGCGGCGCCGACGTCGATCACGAACGACGACAAGGTGCCCTCGCCACGCTCGGACGCGATCACCGGTTCGGGTCCGCTCTTCGACAACACCTCTGACACGAGCGCGAGTTCGGAGTCGGTGGAGCTGCCGGTGGGCGCGGACGGCGCGAAGGCGGTCCAGTACACGCTGACGTCGGAGGACAAGGCGAAGGCGCCGACCGGCTGGAAGCTGGAGGCGTCGGACGACGCCAAGGCCTGGAAGACCATCGACCAGCGCTCCGGCGAGTCCTTCGCCTGGGACAAGCAGACACGGGCGTTCTCCGTACCGTCCCCGGCGGCGCATCAGCACTACCGGCTGGTGTTCACCGGCGGGGCGGCGACGGTGGCGGAGGTCGAGCTGCTGTCGTGACGCGGTCCCGGGTGGCGTGCCGCGCGCGGCGCGTCACCCGGGGCAGTCGCCCTTGTCGTAGGTTCGGTACAGCGACAGCTTTCGGTTGTGGTGTGGTGCGGGGAACTCCACGACCGGCACCGGCTTGCACGTCGACCATCTGTTGTTCGTGCTCTGGCCCGCGAAGCCGTACGTTCCCGTGGCCCCTTGGAGCATGCCCGTGCTGTTGACGGTGGACTGCGACAGCGTCGTGTACAGCTCCTGCTTGGTGGGCAGTTGCTCGGTGTCCTTGTCCTTGTTCATCTCGACGAAGGTGCGCTTCATCGCCTCGGTGAGCAGCCGGAGGCCGTCGTAGTACGAGGCCGCGTAGCCGTCGTCCAGGGGCTTCTCGCCCAGCGTGTGCGCGGACTTGAGCTCGTTGAACTGGTCGAGGAAGTCGTCGATGCCGGCGGGGCGGTCCGCGGAGCCCTTCTTCTCCCAGCCCGGGTCGAAGGAGGCGGCGTCGACGATCGTGGCCTTCGCCTTCTTCAGATCGCGCTCGACCTCCTTCCTGGTGAGGCTGGGCTCAAGGCCTATGCCGGTCTTCACGATGCGCAGAGGGCTGCCGTGGTTGCAGCTGCCCGCGTCGGAGAGGGCGTCGATGAAGCCCGGGAGGTCCTGGTCGCGGCCCGCGTAGAAGACCGTGTCCGTGCGCTCGCTGCAGATCTTGTTGACCGCGTCGACGAAGATGCCCGGCTCGCCCTCGTCACTGCCGGAGGAACCGGTGAAGAGCGACGATCTGGTGGTGAGGCCGTAGTCCTTGGCGAAGCGGCTCTTGAGGGTGTTCGTCAGATCCGCCGAGTACACGTCGCCCGTGTGCCGGTCGAGGAGCAGCAGCCCCTTCTTCTTTCCCTGCGGGTACGTGTCGAGGTAGTGCTTCAGGGCGTTCGCGAACTCCTTGTCGTCCGGCGACGTCTTGAAGAAGTACTCGAAGTTCATCGACGAGGCGTTGATCACCGGCCCCACCGTGGGGATCTTGCGGGTGCTCAGCTCCTCGAGGGCCTGTTTGGTGTCCGTCTGGCTGCTGGGGATGCCCGTGACGCCGACGAGCGGGTGCTTCGGGTCCGCGGACAGTTCGCCCAACTTATCGACCACCGGCCGCCATTGGTCGAGCTGCCGGCCGACCGGCGCGAGCATCAGCTGGACCTGCGGGCCGCCCGCCCCTGCGTTCGCTTCCTTGAGCGCGGCGAGGGAGCCCGCGAGGGCGCGGCGGATCATGTCGCCGGTCATCGCGCTCGTGTCTCCGGAGGTGAAGGACATCATCAGGGCGACACGGACGTAGGGAGTGCCGCTCTCCGAGGCGACCTGGTCGTTCTCGTCGGCGATGGCGTCGAGGAGCGAGCCGATGCCTTCGTCGGCCTCGAAGGACCGGGTGGTCACGCCGATGCACTGCCCGTCGATGTCGCTCAGCCCGTTGTCGCACTTGCGCAGCAGCTTCGAGCCGCCGTAGATCCCGCCCGCCACGAGCGCGAGCACGACGAGCACCGCGACGCACCAGTCCAGCGGACCCCACTCCCTGATCCTGCTGCCGAACATCAGCCTCCCTCCCCGGAGTTGGCGCTTGCGGGAACGGGCAGTTCCTGCCTCTTGCGGGCGGCCGTAGGCCAGTCTCGGGCCGCCTGGCCGAGGGCCGCGTACCAGGTGGGGTGGCGGCGGGCGAGGAAGCCCAGCTCCTCCCCCACGGCCCTGCACATCCGGTCGGCGTCCGGGTCGAGCGCCGCGTCGGCGTACGGCTCGGAGAGGTACCACAGGGCGTGCAGCAGGCGGTTGATGCTGCGTCCCGAGGGGTCGAGGCGTGCGTAGCGGGCCGCGTGCTCGCCGTCGGCGATCTCGACGCGCTGGTCGCGCCAGGTCTCGTCGGCGGGCGGCACGGGTGCGCTGGCGCAGCGCTGGAGGCACAACAGCCAGTGCTCGACGCTCTGTTCGGCCTCTTCCGCGTCGAACTCGTCGGCGAGCATCGCGACGACCTGTTGCGGGTTTCCGGCGGCGAGGTTGTGGCGCAGGGCGTCGGCCTCCTCGGTCTCGGCGCGCTGGACGTGGTGGAGGTGGAGGAACGCGTGCACGGAGCGCCAGCCGTGCGGTTCGTCGCCCGGCGGCAGGGTGCGCCGCGCCTCGTGGACGAGGAGGGTGCGCAGCAGCCCGCTGGTGACCAGCGGCCCGTCGGAGGTCGGGAGTTCCTGCCACTTGCGCTCGACGAGGTACTGCGCGGCGGCCGTGGCGGGCAGCTGCTCGGGCCCGACGAGGCCGAGGTCCTGGGCGAGCGCCTCGGCCGCCTTGGAGTCCCTGGCGAGGCAGAGCTTGACGAGGCGGTCGCGCTGTCTGCGGTCGGGCAGCAGGTCCCGCAGCAGCACCTCGGTGACGGCGCGGCCGCCCTCGACGCGCAGGTCGAGCAGGTCGCGCGGGACGACGGTGCGGTTCTGCTTGGCGGTCTCGACGGCGGCGTCGGCGAGGACGGTGCTGGCCGAGGGGTGTCCGCCGGTGAGCGCGTGCAGCGCGGAGGCGAGGTGCGGGTGGAGCAGGCGCGAGGACGCCCGGTCGAGCATGGAAAGGATGTCGTCCCTGGTCAGCGGGGTGAGCGGGAGGACGAGGAGGCCCTCGGACGGCTCGTGTCCTGTCCGCTTCCACAGGGTGGCGGCGTGTCCGGGTCGTCTGACGCCGCCGGGCGGCAGCAGGTCGACGAGTTCCCGGCGTACGGCGTACGGCGCGTCCTCGCGCGGCAGGTCGCCGAGCCGGGTGGCGACGACGACGGTCCGGTCGTCGTACTTGCGCTCCCCCAGGGCCCGCTGCTCCAGGAGGAGTTCCAGGAAGCGGTTGCCCGCGGGGGTGTGTGCCTCGTCGAGCAGGATCAGCGGCCATGGCTCACGGTTGAGCCGGCGCACCACACCGTGGGCGTGGGCCAGCTCCTCCAGGAAGGCGGCGGTCAGGGCCTGTTCCGCCGCGTGGAGGTAGTCGCCGCCGCGGTGGAAGCGTCGGGACAGCAGCCACAGCGGGTCCTCTTCGGCGATGGTGCCGTCGGGCGTGGTGTGCCGCTTGCGGAACCAGGTGCGGGCCGGGTCGAGGGGCATCCTGGCGGCGAGCTGGCGCAGCAGGGCGGCGGTGACGGGTTGTGTCCCGTCCGGGTCGTCGGGGTCGCCGTCGCGGGCGGCGGCCCGGCTGAGCGAGGTCTCGACCTGGGTGGCCCAGTCGCGGGCGACCTCGCGTTCGGCGCCGCGCGCGAGGCCGCTCGCGATGAGCATCCGGGCGTGCCGGCGGCACACCTCGTCGCGCTCGTCCGTCTGCCCCACGTGCCAGCCGGACACGGCGAACAGGGCGGGCAGCAGCGTCCGGAAGATGCCGTACGTGGGGGTGAGCGCGCACACGAGGCGCTCCAGGATCTCGGCGGGCGACGCGGCGTTCTGCGGCGGCACGCTGCCCTCGGGGACCTCCTCGGTGAGGCCGGCCGCGACCGAGCCCGGCACGACGGCGCGCACATGGGCGAGCGGGAGGCGGCCCCGGTAGCCGCGGGCGAGGGTGTCGAGGAGGGCGCTGCGTCCGGTGCCGTGCTCGCCGGTGAGCAGCACGACGGGCACGCCGGAGCCGAACTCGCGCTTCGTGCGGGCGCGTTCGTAGAAGGCGAGCCCGGTGAGCGAGGGGACGAGCGATCCCACCAGGGGTTCGCGCCCGTACAGAAAGGGCGCCTTGGGCCGGGCCATCTTCGGCTGTCCTGCTTCCCTAGGGATCGTCAACTACAGCGTGAACCCTAGAACTTACCTGTGACGCCGATCTCTTGCCAGATGGACCACAAGGCCGCGGAGCCCTTTACGGTTGCGGATAAATCTCCAGCTCGGCACCCTCGGGCAGCTCCTCGACGCCCTGGATGACGCCGCCCGGATAGGCGATCCGGACCCTGCGCAGCGACGCGATTCCCTTGAGCGGGGCGAGGTCGATGTCGCCCCCCTGCGTCACGTGCAGCTCCTCAAGACCTTGCAAGCGGCGGGACATGCGCCGCAGTTGCAGCGGGGTGCCCTGCTGGGCGTACACGTAGAGCTTGGTCAACTGCGGGATCTGGCTGGTCGGGTTGAAGAGGAGGGTGCTGAGCTGCTCGGCCGAGAGGCAGAGCGTGCGCAGTTCGGGCAGCCGGCCGAGGAGTGCGCCCCAGCCGTCGGGCAGCAGCCGGCTGCTCGCGTCCTGGAGGTGCAGCTCCTCCAGCGCGACGCACCGGGTGATGTCGGAGAGGTCGGAGGTGCCGGGCGGCAGCGACAGCGTCTTGAGCCGGCCGGGCCTGGGCAGTTCGGCGACGCCGCGCCAGGGGACGCCCGCGCCGATGCGCAGGGCTTCGAGGCGCGCGCACTGGTCGAGCTGCTCCAGCGGCTCGAACTGCGGCACGTTCTCCAGGACGAGGCTGCGCAGTTGAGGGAGGCCGGTGAGCGGCTGCGGGTCCTTGACGTTGCGGCAGCCCTGGAGGGTGAGGCTCTCCAGGTGCTGGAAGTCGTGGAGGAGGGACAGGTCGTCGATCTGTAGCGCGCCGCGCAGCCGCAGCTCGCGCAGGTGTTCCGGGGACAGGGCGGCGCGTACGGCGTCGGGGGCGAAGTCGCCGTGGATGCCCACGCGCTCGCATCCCGGAAGCCGTGAGAGGGCGTCGAGTTCGGCCTGCGAGCGGACGGTGACGGGTTCGCCGGGCGCGGCTTCGAGGAGCGGCGCGATGATCTCGCGGGCGTACGTCTCGGTGTCGAAGCGGTCCCAGTGGCCGAGGAGTTGGGCCCGCACGGTGGACTGGGAGGTGGTGAGGAACTCGCGCAGCCGCGGGATGGCGGCGTCGCCGCCGATCTGGCAGATGGCGTGCGCGGTCGCCAGCTCGGCGTCCCCGTCGAGTTCATCGGCCCTCGGGAGCAGCCCGAGCAGCAGCGGCCCCGTACGTGCCAGGACGCGCGCCTGGCGCAGGCTGCGCGGCGGGAGCATGCTCGCGGCCTCGGCCTCGATGGTCTGCCGCACGGCGGGTTCGAGCCGCGTGGCCTGTTCGAGGGATGCGAGCGCCAGGAGGCGGATCCTGGCCTGGACGGTGACGTCCTTCTCTCGCTTTCCGCGGTCGCTGAGGCGCATCAGCAGGTCGGCCCGCCCATTGTGATCGGCTTGCGCGACAGCCATCTGCACCACGTCCTCCCACTGGTCCATGTGAGCGTGTTTCACCAGCATGCCGAAGTCACGGTCCTCAAGAACAGCCTTGGCACCCAGGTAGTCCTGAAACGTACGATGAATGAAGTCAACGGCTCCCGGAGCGGGCTCGCGGAGCAGTCCGGAGCGCTCCAGCAGGTATTCCAGCGCGTGCTCGGGCCCGCCGAGCCGTTCGAGACTCGGCACCTGCGGCTGGAGTCTGCTCAGCTCATGGATGGCGTCGTCGCGCTCCATCTGCGTGTCGTCGTTGCGGATCAGCCGGTACGCGAGCCGTTTGAGCGGCTCGGTCGCGGACTCCTCGTCGAGCCGGGGCCGGTCGTCGCCCCGCCCGTACAGGTCCCGCTCCACGTCGCGCCGCTCAAGGAGCATGGACAGGGCGGCCCGGTAGAGCGAGGCCCGCCCGTTCGGCAGAAAACCCCGGCGCTCGCGGTGCAGGGCGCAAATGAGGCTGCACATCAGGGGGTTGGTGGCGAGACGGCTCAACTCGGGGTTGGAGCGCAGGGATTCGACGAGCTCCTCGCCGAGCCCTTCGCGCGCCCCGGCCGCGATGTGCCACCGCGCGATGAAGCGGCGCAGATCCTCGGAGCCGAGCGGGTTGAGGCTCAGCTCGTGGAAGCCCTCGCTGCGCAGCCAGCCCGGTTCGAGCGCGGAGGGCCGGGTGGTGCACAGCCACAGGTTGCCCGGAAACTGCTGCACGAGGTCGCGCAGCCACTGGCGGGCGCGCCGCCGGTCGGCCTTGGGGATCTCGTCGAGGCCGTCGACGAGCAGCACCGCGCGGCCGTTGCGCAGAACGCGGACGACCCAGCCGTCGGGTTCGCTGCCGCTGAGGCCGCAGCGAATCCACTCCAAGAACTCCTCGGGCAGCGGGAGTTCGGACCCTTGGCGGGCGAGGGTGCGCAGCGGCAGCACGAACGGGACGCGCCCGATCAGCTGCGGCAGCGCGACGGGCACGGCCTCCTGACGCGCGGTGGTCAGCGCGAGCCACTGCACGAGCGTCGTCTTGCCGGTGCCGGCGAGGCCGTGCAGCAGGACCTTGCCGCGCCCGGCGAGCGCGGTCTCGACGCTCTCCTCGGGCACGGTCTCGTAGTCGCCGTCCTCCTCCGCGGCCACGATCGGTACGGCGGTGAGGCTCAAGTAGGCGTCGTCGAGCGGCCATTCGGGTCCGGCGGGGTCGCGCAGGTCGACGCCGTAGATCGTGAGCTGACCGTGCTTCCCGACGACGTAGTCGGCGTACTGCTCCTCGAAGCGGATGTCGGCGGCCTGGTGGTCCTCACCGGACACGGTCCGCAGCACGCGCTCCAACAGCTCCTTCTGTTCGCGGAGTTGGCGAAAGTTCGACAACTGGGCGCGGGCCTCGAAGCCGGGGCGTTCGGTGAAGAATCGCACGAGGTGCACGCAGGCGGTGACGAGCAGCGCGTCGTGGAAGCGGGCCGCGTCCGCGGTGAGCAGCCCCTTGATGTCCGCCTCCGCCGCGCTGGACAGCGTGGCGGCCAGTTCCTCGGGCCCGAGCACCACCACGTCGACGTCGTTCATGTCGAGCTGGCCGAGCGCGAAGAGCGTACGGGTGAGGGCCTGGCCCACCGCGTCGTGCTCGTCGTCGGGCAGCCTGGCCTCGTGCGGCGGCGCGGCCCGCACGGCGCGGCGCACCAGCTCCCGCGAAAGGCGGTGCATGTCGTCACGGCTGAGGGCGGGATGATCGCCGACGAAGGACAGCAACGACCGTACGCGCACGGGCTTTTCACCGGGGAACTCGGCTCCCGCCACCTTCGCCGGAGGCAGCACGAACCGCTTCAGCAGCGGCACCACCACCGAGGACGCGAGCTTCAGCCCCATTGCGCCCAGTTCCACCGCTCACCCCCGTCGCCCACGTGTCTCCTACTTTACGTGTACGAGGCCGGGGCACCAGATGCCCGAACTCACACCACACCACCTTGCCGGGGTCCCGCTCCCCCACGCCCCACGTGTCCGCGAGCGCCTCGACGAGGATCAGCCCCCGGCCACCCTCGTCCGGCCGCACCATGTGCGGCACGCCGTTGCCGCTGTCGTGGACCTCGACGCGAAGCGCATCCGCGTGGGGCAGGAGGCGCAGGAGGTAGCCGCGGCCGGGCGGGACGCCGTGCAGGAGGGCGTTGGTGGCGAGTTCGCTGACGCACAGCAGGACGTCGTGCGCGCGGTCGTCCCCCACGCCCCAGTCGGCAAGCGCGGCGCGGGTGAACTCCCGGGCGGCGGGGACGGATTGGCGTTCGCGGCGGTAGAAGTGCTCGCGGGGTTCCAGGTTCACAAGTGGAATGTTGCGGAGAGTGATTGACTGGCAACAGTGAATCAACCCCGACAGATTTTTTGTCGGGGTTCGAGTGGGGTCAAGAAAGAACGGGGGCGGGGAGATTGCCCGTCATGAGCCCTGCGCAACATCCGCCGAAGAATCCGTCGGCGATGAGGCTGGTCGCCGACCTCGTCGCCCTCTTCCGGAAGGCCGCCGGTTACACGCAGGCGGCGCTCGCGGAGCGGCTGATAGTGGCCGAGTCGACGATCGCGGCGATCGAGCAGGCGCGCCGCCCGCTGGTACCGAAGCTGGCGGCTTCGATGGACCAACTCCTTGAGACCAAGGGGGCGTTGGCCGCGGCGGTGGCGGCGATGCCGGAGGTGGACCAGTTTCCGTTGTGGGCGGAGTCGTACATGGCGCACGAGCGGGAGGCCATCGCGCTGTCCTGGTACGACGTCCTGACCGTGCCGGGCATCCTCCAGACCGAGGACTGCGCCCGCACGGTGCTGCGCAACCGGGTCCCGGCGTACGACGAGGACGAGATCGAGACCAAGACGGCCGCGCGCGTACAGCGGCAGGAGGTCCTGCATCGCAAGTGCCCGCCGACGCTCAGCTTCGTCGTCTGGGAGGCGGCGCTCAAGCTGGCGTACCTCGACCCACTGGCACGAGCGGAGCAGCTCCGGCACCTGCGGGCGTGCGCCGAACTCCCGGGCTTGGCACTCCAGTTCCTGCCGCTCGACGCACCCACGCATGCCGGGCTCAACGGTGCCTTCATCCTCCTGGAGACACCGGAGCACCAGCACCTTGCGTACACCGAGTCCCAGCGCGGCAGCCAGTGGGTTTGCGACCCCAGCGAGGTGTCCTCCCTGGCGTGCAAGTATGCGATGCTGCGATCACAGGCCCTGACGCCCGAGCAGTCCGTGGGCCTGCTGGACCGGCTGCTAGGAGAGCTATGACCACCGCATTGACCTGGTTCAAGTCGAGCTACAGCGGCAGCGAAGGTGGCGCCTGCCTCGAAGTCGCCTACGCCTGGCGGAAGTCGAGCTACAGCGGCGACGAAGGTGGCGCCTGCGTAGAGGTCGCCACCCACCCCACCGCCGTCCACGTCCGCGACTCCAAGAACGCCGACGGCGGCCCGCACTTCACCGTCGCGCCGGAGGCGTGGACCGCGTTCCTGCGCGGCGCGAACCGCTGAATCGCGGAACGCGAAGGGCCGCGACCCCCACGGGGATCGCGGCCCAACTGCGTTACTGACCTGCTTACTCGCTGATCAGGCTGCGCAGCACGTACTGAAGGATGCCGCCGTTGCGGTAGTAGTCCGCCTCACCGGGGGTGTCGATGCGGACGACCGCGTCGAACTCGACACCGGTGTCGGTCGTGACCTTCACCGTGGCCGGGGTACGGCCCTCGTTGAGCTCGGTCACGCCGGAGATCGAGAAGGCCTCCTCGCCGGTCAGGCCGAGGGAGTCGGCCGACTGGCCCTCCGGGAACTGGAGCGGGAGGACGCCCATGCCGATGAGGTTCGAGCGGTGGATGCGCTCGTACGACTCGGTGATGACGGCCCTGACGCCGAGAAGCGCGGTGCCCTTGGCGGCCCAGTCACGGGACGAACCGGAGCCGTACTCCTTGCCGCCCAGGATGACGAGCGGCGTGCCCTGCGCCTGGTAGTTCTGCGACGCGTCGTAGATGAACGACACCGGGCCGTCGGCCTGGGTGAAGTCGCGGGTGTAGCCGCCCTCGGTGCCCGGCGCGATCTGGTTGCGCAGGCGGATGTTGGCGAACGTGCCACGGATCATGATCTCGTGGTTGCCACGACGCGAACCGTACGAGTTGAAGTCACGACGCTCGACGCCGTGCTCCGACAGGTACTTGCCCGCCGGGGTGTCGGCCTTGATCGCACCGGCCGGGGAGATGTGGTCGGTGGTGACCGAGTCGCCGAGCTTGGCGAGGACGCGGGCGCCCGCGATGTCCTCGACCGGGGCCGGCTCCATGCCCATGCCCTCGAAGTACGGGGGCTTGCGGACGTAGGTCGACTCGCTGTCCCACTCGAAGGTGTTGCCGGTGGGGACCGAGAGGGCCTGCCACTGGGCGTCACCCGCGAAGACGTCCTCGTAGGACTTCGAGAACATGTCCTCGCCGATGGAGTTGGCGACGACGTCGTTGACCTCGGCCTCCGTCGGCCAGATGTCGGCCAGGAAGACGGGCTTGCCGTCCTGGTCGACGCCGAGGGCGTCCTTGGTGATGTTGACCTTCATCGAACCGGCGATGGCGTACGCGACGACCAGCGGCGGGGACGCAAGGTAGTTCATCTTGACGTCGGGGTTGATGCGGCCCTCGAAGTTCCGGTTACCGGAGAGGACGGACGTCACGGCCAGGTCGTGGTCGTTGACGGCCTTCGAGACCTCCTCGGGCAGCGGGCCCGAGTTGCCGATGCAGGTGGTGCAGCCGTAGCCGACGAGGTTGAAGCCGACCTTGTCGAGGTACGGGGTGAGACCCGACTTGTCGAAGTAGTCGGTGACGACCTTCGAGCCCGGGGCGAGGGTGGTCTTGACCCACGGCTTGCGGGTCAGGCCCTTCTCCACGGCCTTCTTCGCGACGAGGGCCGCGGCCACCATCACGTACGGGTTCGAGGTGTTGGTGCAGGAGGTGATCGCGGCGACGGTGACGGCGCCGTGGTCCAGCTCGTACGTCGAGCCGTCGGCGGCGGTCACGGTGACCGGGTTCGACGGGACGCCGTTGGTGTGCGCCGGGGCGTCGGACGCCGGGAAGGACTCCTTGCCGGCCTCCTCGTCGTCGGCGACGTAGTTGCGCACGTCGACCGCGAACTGCTCGGCGGCGTTCGCGAGGACGATGCGGTCCTGCGGGCGCTTCGGACCGGCGATCGACGGGACGACCGTGGAGAGGTCGAGCTCCAGCTTCTCGGAGAAGTCGGGCTCGGCGGCCGGGTCCAGCCAGAGGCCCTGCTCCTTGGCGTAGGCCTCGACGAGCGCGACCTGCTGCTTGTCACGGCCGGTCAGACGCAGGTAGTTCAGCGTCTCGTCGTCGATCGGGAAGATCGCGGCGGTGGAGCCGAACTCCGGCGACATGTTGCCGATGGTGGCGCGGTTCGCGAGGGAGGTGGCGGCGACGCCCTCACCGTAGAACTCGACGAACTTGCCGACGACGCCGTGCTTGCGCAGCATCTCGGTGATCGTGAGGACCAGGTCGGTGGCGGTCGTGCCGGCCGGCAGCTCGCCGGTCAGCTTGAAGCCGACGACGCGCGGGATGAGCATCGAGACCGGCTGGCCGAGCATCGCGGCCTCGGCCTCGATGCCGCCGACGCCCCAGCCCAGGACGCCCAGGCCGTTGACCATCGTGGTGTGCGAGTCCGTGCCGACCAGGGTGTCGGGGTAGGCCTGGCCGTTACGGACCATGACCGTACGGGCCAGCTTCTCGATGTTGACCTGGTGCACGATGCCGGTGCCCGGCGGGACGACCTTGAAGTCGTCGAACGCGGTCTGGCCCCAGCGCAGGAACTGGTAGCGCTCCTTGTTGCGGCCGTACTCCAGGTCCACGTTCTGCTTGAACGCGTCGTTGGTGCCGAACTTGTCGGCGATGACGGAGTGGTCGATGACCATCTCGGCCGGGGACAGCGGGTTGATCTTCGCCGGGTCGCCGCCGAGGGCCTTCACGGCCTCACGCATCGTGGCGAGGTCCACGACGCAGGGGACGCCGGTGAAGTCCTGCATGATCACGCGGGCCGGCGTGAACTGGATCTCCTGCGCGGGCTGAGCCTGGGAGTCCCAGTTGCCGAGCGCACGGATGTGGTCGGCGGTGATGTTCGCGCCGTCCTCGGTGCGGAGCAGGTTCTCCAGAAGGACCTTCAGGCTGTACGGAAGGCGGGCCGAGCCCTCAACCTTGTCCAGCTTGAAGATCTCGTACGACTCGTCGCCCACGCGCAGCGTGCTGCGGGCGTCGAAGCTGTTCGCCGACACGACAGTCTCCTTCATATATGTGCGCGTTCCACCGCATCCTGCCGCCACGCCGACTCGACGATCCGCTAAGGTAAGGCTAAGTTAGGTATGCCTTACCGTCCGACCCTCGATACCGTGCGGCCACGGAGCGCCTCGGTAGATATCTCGATGTCGAGATAACTCTAATACATCACTCGGTGGTGCCTTCAAGCGCCACCGTGCACATACCCGTGCGCGCTCCCCCCATGGTCGTACGCGGACCGGATGCGGGCCAGTGGGTACGGCGACCGATCCGGCGACCCGGCGACTGATCCGGGCGGGCGCGGGTACTCGGAGAGCTCCACCGAAGAGGGGGGCACACTCATGGCACTCACCTTCCGCAAGAGCTTCCGCATCCTTCCCGGCGTGCGCCTCAACATCAATCGCCGGTCCTGGTCGATCACCACCGGCGGGCCGCACGGCCCGAAGCGGACCCACAGCAGCACCGGCCGCCGAACCACCTCCATGGACCTGCCGGGCCCCTTCGGCTGGCGCCGCACCCGGACCACCCGGCGCCGTCGAGGTCACGCAGGCCACTGAGGCCGCCGAGGCCACCGAGTCCACTGGGGTCACATGGAGGGCACTCCTCCACATGGCCCCACCGGCATGCAACATCTCATATTTGAGATAAACTGCCGCTATGGCAGACGACTACCTCGAACGTATCGGCAAGCTCATCCGCGACGCCCGCCAGCACCGGGGCTGGACGCAGTCGCAGCTTGCGGAGGCGCTCAACACCAGCCAGAGCGCGGTGAACCGCATCGAGCGCGGGAACCAAAACATCAGCCTTGAGATGATCGCTCGAATTGGCGAAGCTCTCGACAGTGAAATCGTCTCCCTCGGGTACGCGGGACCGATGCACCTGCGCGTGGTCGGCGGACGCCGGCTGTCGGGTTCGATCGAGGTCAAGACGAGCAAGAACGCGTGCGTGGCGCTGCTGTGCGCCTCGCTGCTCAACAAGGGCCGCACCGTGCTGCGCCGGGTCGCCCGCATCGAGGAGGTGTACCGCCTCCTGGAGGTACTCGGCTCGATCGGCGTCCGCACCCGCTGGATCAACGACGGCGCGGACCTCGAGATCGTGCCGCCCGCCGAGCTCGACATGAACGCCATCGACGCGGAGGCCGCGCGCCGCACCCGCTCGATCATCATGTTCCTCGGCCCGCTCCTTCACCGCATGGACCGCTTCAAGCTGCCGTACGCGGGCGGCTGCGACCTCGGCACCCGCACGATCGAGCCGCACATGATCGCGCTGCGCCGCTTCGGCCTCGACATCACGGCGACCGAGGGGCTCTACCACGCGGAGGTCCACCCGGACGTCGCGCCGGACCGCCCCATCGTGCTGACCGAGCGCGGCGACACCGTGACGGAGAACGCGCTGCTCGCCGCGGCCCGCGCCGACGGCACGACGATCATCCGCAACGCCTCGTCCAACTACATGGTCCAGGACCTGTGCTTCTTCCTGGAGGCGCTGGGCGTCGAGGTCGAGGGCGTCGGCACGACGACACTGACCGTGCACGGCGTGCCGCACATCGACGTCGACGTGGACTACTCGCCGTCCGAGGACCCGGTCGAGGCGATGAGCCTGCTGACCGCGGCCGTCGTCACGCAGTCCGAACTCACGGTCAAGCGCGTGCCGGTCGAGTTCCTGGAGATCGAGCTGGCGGTCCTGGAGGAGATGGGCCTCGACCACGACCGCTCGGCGGAGTACCCGGCCGACAACGGGCGCACGCGCCTCATCGACCTCACGGTCCGCCCGTCGAAGCTCGAAGCGCCGATCGACAAGATCCACCCGATGCCGTTCCCCGGTCTGAACATCGACAACGTGCCGTTCTTCGCGGCGATCGCGGCGTCGGCGCAGGGCAAGACCCTCATCCACGACTGGGTGTACGACAACCGGGCGATCTATCTGACCGACCTGAACCGGCTCGGCGGCCGCCTCCAACTCCTCGACCCGCACCGGGTGTTGGTCGAGGGGCCGACGCGGTGGCGTGCCGCCGAGATGATGTGCCCGCCGGCGCTGCGTCCCGCCGTGGTCGTGCTGCTGGCGATGATGGCGGCCGAGGGCACGTCGGTGCTGCGCAACGTGTACGTGATCAACCGCGGTTACGAGGAGCTGGCGGAGCGGCTCAACTCCGTCGGCGCGCAGATCGAGACGTTCCGGGACATCTGATCCCTGGCCTTCAACTCCCGTCTGCCCTTTGGGTGGACGGGGTGTGAAGGTGGGCGCATGAAGCGTCCCTCCGCCGCCGCCCTCGCCGCGTGCGCCTCCCTGGTTCTGCTCGCCGGTTGCGGGACCGGGCACGGCGCGCCGGAATCCAAGCCGTCCGCGTCCGGCGGGGGCAGTGGCGGGGTGCCCCAGGAGCCCTCGGCCAGCCGGGCCCCGGCGGCAGGGAAGGGGTCCAAGGACCCCGACGACCTCAATGGCGACGGGCACCGGGACCTCCTCGTGCCCGTCGCGGCGCACGTGAACCCGGACACGCATGAGCGCGACGAGCGGGTCGGCGTCATCTTCGGCTCCGCCCGCGGGCTCGACCCGACAACGCGCACCGTGTACGGGCGGTCGGACCTCGGGATTCCGCGCTCGAACCTTGCCGACCAGGGGCCCGAGGAGAACATCGCCGCGGAGAACGTGACCACGGCCGACCTCGACGGGGACGGGTTCCCCGATCTCGTCACCACCGTGGCCGAGGAGTCCGGCGATCGCAGCGGCGACTATCGCCACGTCCCCTACGTGGCGTGGGGCACGCCGACCGGCCCCGGCGAGGAGGGACGTACGGCCACCCCTATCCAACTCCCCTCCACCGCAGCACATTTGGGCCTGGACGGTCTCACGCGTGGCGACTTCGACGGGGACGGCCACCACGATCTGGCGGGCCTCGGCGAGAACGGCACGAAGGCGCACATCCTGTACGGCCCCTTCGACCGCTCGGGCGCGCCGGCCCGCACCGGTTCACTGCCCGGACACGGCATCGACCTGGTGGCGGACGACATCGACCCGACCGGCAAGCCGCGTGTCACCGGGCTTCTGGCCCGCGTAGTGGGCGACGGGGAGCAGACGACCAGCACGCTGTACGCCGACCCGCGCACGGGCCAGGGCCGCGAGCTGCGCGCGGGCAACGCGCACGCCTTCGGCGATTTCGACGGGGACGGGCGGCGGGACCTGGCCGTGGGTGACGACGGCAGCCGCAACGACGAGCCCGGCTCCGAGACGGAAGCGGCCGACGTGGACGGGTCGTTGGCGGTGTACCCTGGCGGGGGCGGGGCCCCGGAGACGTACAAGCTGCCCGAGCCCGGCAAGGGGCGGCACGGCGACTACGGCCCCGGCGGGTACGTCGCCGCGGATCCGGACGGGGACGGGCGGGACGGCATCCTCGTCGCCACGTACGACGGGGCGACGCTGATCGACGGGAACGAGCGGATCCCCGTGCTGCGGCAGGGGCCCGCGGAGGTGGACGGCAAGAAGCGCTCGGACAACGCGCGTCGGGCACGGCCGGTCGAGGCGGGTGACTTCGACGCCGACGGCAAGGAGGAGCTGGTCCTGGCGTGGGCGGCGGACGGGCTCTTCACCTTGTACGGGGAGCATCCGACGCACTGGTGGATCACGGATGGGACGTCCGGCCGGGACGCGACCTCGTTCGCGACCGATTGAGCCCCTGCGGCGATTGAGCAGCGGGGCCCGGGGCGGAGCCCCGCGACCTGGGACCGGTGCACCTGGGACCGGTGCAGGGGAACTATCCGACGAACTCCCGGATCGCCGCCGCCAAGGCCTTCGGCTGGTCCAAGGGAATGAGCGTGCCGCAGTCGTCCAGTTCGACCAGGCGCCCCTGCGGCAGCAGTTCCGCGAGGCGGCGGCCGTGGGCCAGGGGCATCATCTTGTCCTGTTTGCCCCACACCACCAGGGCCGGACGGTCGTACGTGCGCAGGGCGTCCGCCGCCTCCATCATCTCCGTCTTCACACTGGAGCGGAGGTAGTGGAGGAGGAGCTTTCGTGCCGCCGGGTCCTTGCGCAAGGGCTCGATCCAGTGGTCGATGAGTTCGTGCGGGACCGGGCGTTGCGACATCACCGCGTAGCCCGTGCCGGGCATGCGGCGCAGGGGGCGGACGGACAGGGTGCGCGCGAGCAGTGAGATGCCGCCGGGGACCCGGGACATGACCTCCAGGAGCTTGCCCGACGGGCCCGGCGGATAGTTGTCGAAGGCCTCGCAGCCCGCGATGACCATGCGCCCCACCCGGTCGGGGCGTTCGGCTGCGAGCTGCTGGAGGCGGCCCGCGTCGTTCTCCACGAACACCGTGTCGTCGCCCAGCTTGAGCGCGTCGGCGAACTCGCCGATGAGCAGGGCCACGGAGTGCGGGGTGATCCGGGCGCCGGGGCGCACGGGCGTGTGCTGACTCCCGTACGGGAGGTGGGGCACGACGCACCGCACGGACGTGCCGAGTTCGTCGACGACGTGCCGCCACACCGTGCCGTTCTGGGCGAGCCCGTGGAGGAGGACGACGGTCGTGCCGTCGCCTCCCGAGTCCTCGTACGCGATCGGGCCCACGGAGAGGTCCACCGAGAGTTCCGTCTGTTGCGTCATGCCCTGACCCTAGATGCGGGTCGGTGTCAGGGAAGTACCGCTACTCCGTCGATTTCCACCATGGCCTGTTCGTCCCACAGGCGGCTGACGCCGATCACGGCCATCGCCGGGTAGTCGCGGCCCGCCAACTCGCGCCAGATCCGGCCGAGTTCGCGGGCGTTCTCCCGGTAGTCCGCCACGTCCGTGGCGTAGACCGTGACGCGGGCCAGGTGTTCCGACGCGCCGCCCGACGCGCGCAGGGCGGTGAGCAGGTTCGTCAGGGCGCGGGTGAACTGTGCGGGGAGGGTGTCGCCCACGACCTTGCCGTCGGCGTCCAGGGACGTCTGGCCCGCGAGCATCACCAGGCGGCCACCCGTCGCGACGACGGCGTGGGAGAAGCCGGTGGACGGGGAGAGTTCGGGCGGGTTGATGCGCCGCAGGTTGCTGCTGTTGCTGCCGCCGTTGCTGCTGTTGCCGCTCACGAGGTCTCCTCCTTGTGCCCCTTGTTCCCCTTGTTTTCCTTGTTTTCCTTGTTCCCCTTGTTTTCCTTGTTTTCCTTGTTTTCCTTGTTTTCCTTGTTTTCCTTGTACAACTCGCGGGCGATGATGGCTCGTTGGACCTCGGAGGCGCCCTCGTAGATGCGGGGCGCCCGGACCTCGCGGTACAGGTGCTCCAGGACGTGGCCGCGTTGCAGCGCCCGCGCTCCGTGCAACTGCACCGCGGCGTCGACGACTTGCTGGGCCGCCTCCGTGGCGATGAGCTTCGCGGCGGCCGCGCGGCGCGGCACATCCGGGGCGCCCTCGTCGTACGCGGCCGCCGCCGCGTAGACCATGAGGCGCGCGGACTCGACCCGTACCGACATGTCGGCGACCTGGTGGGCGACGGTCTGGAGTTCCTTCAGCGGGGCGCCGAACGCCTCCCGCTCGGACGTGTGCGTGAGCGTCGCATCGAGGGCCGCCTGTGCCATGCCGACGGCGAACGCGCCGACACTGGGCCGGAACAGGTTCAGCGTGCCCATCGCGACGCGGAACCCTGCGTCGACCTCGCCGAGCAGGTCGTCGCGGGTGACCGGGACGCCGTCGAAGGCGAGCGTGCCGATGGGGTGCGGGGAGATCATGTCGAGGTGTTCGCCGGTCAGCCCGGGGCGATCGGCGGGGACCGCAAAGGCCGTCACGCCGCGCGCGCCCGCGTCGGGGGTGGTGCGGGCGAAGACGGTGTAGACGTCGGCCTCGGGGGCGTTCGAGATCCAGCACTTCTCGCCGGTCAGCCGCCATCCGTCGCCGTCCCGGTCCGCGCGCAGGGACAGCGCCGCCGCGTCCGAGCCCGCCCCCGGCTCACTCAGCGCGAACGCCGCCACGGCCCGGCCCGCGCCCACCTGGGGCACCCACCGCTCGCGCACCGCCGCACTGCCGTACGCGTGGATCGGGTACGCCCCGAGCCCCTGAAGCGCGAGCGCCGTCTCGGCCTCCGTGCAGACGCGGGCCAGGGACTCGCGCAGCAGACACAGGTCGAGCGCACCCGAGGTGAACAGGCGCTCAAGGAGCCCGAGTTGGCCGAGCTCGGCGACGAGGGGGCGGTTGACCCGGCCCGGCTCACCCTTCTCGGCGAGTGGGGCGAGGCGGTCGGCCGCGAGGGCCCGCAGCTCCCCACACCACGCGAGCTGCTCCGGTTCGAGCGAGAATGTCCCCATACGTGGTGCTCCTCTCACGGCCACCTACCGGTTCACGGGCCGCCTATCGGTTCACAACCGCCTACCGGTCCACGACTGCCCACCGGCCGCACCCGGGAACCGTATCGCGCCCCGTTGACTGTCGTCACCATCACGATACGCTCGATGCGCGGCGCCTCACCCGGCGACGGCATGCGAGCCACTCACCACGAGGGGGCGCCAGGCCATGACCCACCATCCGCTCAGCCCTTCCGCCCACGTCGACACCTTCGCCCGCGACCATCTGCCGCCCGCCGAGCTGTGGCCGGGCCTCGGCTTCGACCTGCCCGAGCTGCGCTACCCGCAGCGGCTCAACTGCGGGGCCGAGCTGCTCGACGCCACCGTGGAACGGCACGGCGCGGACCGCCCCGCCTTCCACTCCCCCGGCCAAGCCCTCTGGTCGTACGCCGAGTTGAAGGCGACCGTGGACCGGATCGCGCACGTGCTCACCGACGACCTGGGCGTCGTCCCCGGCAACCGGGTGCTGCTGCGCGGCCCCACCACCCGGCATCTCGCGGCCTGCTGGCTCGCCGTGATGAAGGCGGGGGCCGTCGCCGTGACCGTCCTCGCGGGGGCGCGGGCGAGCGAGCTGGCCACGGTGTGCGGGATCGCGCGGGTCGGGCACGCCCTGTGCGACATCCGCTCGGTCGACGACCTGGCCAAGGCCGAGGTGCCGGGGCTGCGCATCACCACGTTCGGCGGGGACGGGCCCGACGACCTGCTACACCGTGCGGCCGGGAAACCGGCGGCGTACGAGGCCGTCGCGACCGCCGCCGACGACGTCGCGTTGATCGCCTTCACCTCGGGGACCACCGGGCGCCCCAAGGGGTGCATGCACTTCCACCGGGACGTGCTCGCGGTCGCGGACACCTTCGCGCAGTACGTGCTGAGGGCCGAACCCGACGACGTGTTCGCTGGGAGCCCGCCGCTGGGCTTCACGTTCGGACTCGGCGGCCTGGTGATCTTCCCGCTGCGGGCCGGCGCCTCGGCGCTGCTGCTCGAACAGGCGGGCCCGCAGAAGCTGCTGCCCGCGATCGCCGAGCACCGGGTGTCGGTCGTGTTCACCGCGCCGACCGCGTACCGGGCGATGCTCGCTCTGCTTGCGGAGGCCCCCTCGTACGACATCTCCTCGCTGCGCCGCTGTGTGTCCGCGGGCGAGAATCTGCCCGCCGCGACCTGGCACGCCTGGCAGGAGGCGACCGGCCTGCGCATCATCAACGGCATCGGCGCGACCGAACTCCTGCACATCTTCATCTCGGCGGCCGACGACGCGATCCGGCCGGGGACGACGGGCGTTCCCGTGCCCGGCTGGGAGGCCCGGATCGTCGACGCCGAGGGCCGCCAACTCCCGGACGGGGAACCCGGGTTGCTCGCCGTACGCGGACCCGTCGGCTGCCGCTATCTCGCCGACGAGCGGCAGACCGTGTACGTACAACACGGCTGGAACGTCACCGGGGACACGTACGTCCGCGAGCCCGACGGCTACTTCCGGTACGTGGCCCGCGCCGACGACATGATCATTTCCGCCGGGTACAACATCGCGGGCCCGGAGGTGGAGGACGCGCTACTGCGTCACCCGGACGTGGCGGAGGCGGCCGTGGTCGGTCGCCCCGACGAGGAGCGTGGGCAGGTGGCCGTCGCGTACGTGGTGCTGCGGGCCGGAGCCCGCCAGGACGCCGAGGGGCTGAGGGAGTTCGTGAAGGCGGAGCTCGTCCCGTACAAATGCCCGCGCGCCATCGAGTTCCTGGACGCGCTGCCGCGCACGGCCACGGGAAAGCTCCAGCGGTTCCGGCTCCGCGAGCCCTCAGCCGTAGAGTGATCGCGTGTCCGAGCAGCCCACTTCCCACACCCCCCGCTCCCTCATCGTCACCCTGTACGGCGCCTACGGCCGTGACCTGCCGGGGTCGCTGCCGGTCGCCGAGCTGATCCGGCTGCTCGGCGCGGTCGGCGTCGACGCGCCGTCCGTCCGCTCGGCGGTGTCGCGCCTGAAGCGCCGCGGCCTGCTGCTCCCGGCCCGCACCACCTCCGGTGCGGCCGGCTACGCGCTCTCCGACGACGCCCGCCAGCTCCTCGACGACGGCGACCGCCGCATCTACGGAAGCGGCTCCTCGGCCGACGGCTGGGTGCTCGCCGTCTTCTCCGTGCCGGAGTCCGAGCGCGCCAAGCGGCACGTGCTGCGCTCCACGCTCACCGGCCTCGGCTTCGGGACGGCGGCGCCCGGCGTGTGGCTCGCGCCCCTCGCCGTCTACGAGGAAACCCGGCACACGCTGGAGCGGATCGGCTGCGCCGGGTACGTGGAGCTGTTCCGCGGCGAACACCTGGGCTTCGCCGCGACGGCCGACGCGGTGGCCCAGTGGTGGGACCTCGCCGCCCTCGCCAAGCTCCACGAGGCGTTCCTGGACGAGCACGAGCCGGTACTGCGGGCGTGGGAGACCCGCGAGGACACCCCGTCGCGCGAGGCCTACCGCGACTACCTCCTGGCCCTCGACTCCTGGCGCCACCTCCCGTACGCGGACCCGGGCCTGCCACCGGAACTCCTGCCGGAGGGGTGGCCGGGGGTGCGGGCGGCGGAGGTGTTCCGGGCGCTGGACGGGCGGTTGCGGGGGGCGGGGGCGGAATTCGCGGACGCGCCGGGGGCGGGGCCAGGGTCGGGGTCCGCTTCGGCTTCGGCTCGCTAAGGGAACCCTCAGGTTCTTCCACGGCTCCTCTCAGAGAGCCTGTTTAGCGTCGGTTCGCATGAGTCTGATGGGCAACATGAACCGGGCGCTGACCGCCACCACCGGCCTCCAGGTGCGCCGTGCGCCCAAGGGGCCCGCCCCTGTGCAAAAGGTGGCGGCGCCGGCGCGGCGGGCCGTTCCGGAGTATCGATGTACCGACGACCCGGGGACGGACCGGCTGCTCAGCCGGCCCGTGTTCATCATGTCTCCGGTGCGTTCGGGCTCGACCCTGCTGCGGATGCTGCTCGACGCGCACCCCCGGCTGCACGCCCCGCACGAGCTGCACATCCGGCGCCTCGAGGTCGACTACGGCAGCAAGCTGTCGCGGCGCGCCATGGACGCCCTCGACCTGAGCCGCGGCGACCTGGAGCACCTGCTGTGGGACCGCGTCCTGCACCGTGAACTCACCAGGTCCGGCAAGGACTTCATCGTCGAGAAGACACCCAGCAACGCCTTCGCCTACCAGCGGATCCGCGACTGCTGGCCCGATGCCAGATTCGTGTTCCTGCTGCGTCACCCCGTCTCCATCGCCCAGTCCTGGCACGAGGGCGACCCCGAGAAGCGCACGTACGACGAGGCCTGCGCGGACGCGCTGCGCTACATGAAGGCCGTCGACAACGCCCGCAAGGGCATCACCGGCGGCCACACCCTGCGCTACGAGGAGATCACGGCCGATCCGGAGGGGAGGATGCGCGCCTTGTGCACCTTCCTCGGGGTCGACTTCGAGCCGTCGATGCTGGAGTACGGCGCCCGCGACGAGACGCAGGTCCAGAAGGGGCTCGGCGACTGGCGGGACAAGATCCGCAGCGGCAGCGTGCAGGCGGGGCGCGAGCTACCGAAGGACGACGAGATCCCCGAGGTGCTGCGTCCCATCTGCAAGGCGTGGGGGTACCTGAAGTGAAGCCCCGGGCCGAGGTCGAGGAAGTGTGGCCACGGGACGGGCGGATCGGGATCGTCGGGCGGCTGGTCGGACTGGGCGCGGGGGCCGGTGGCGCGTGGCAGCTGACGGTGACTCGACGGTCGCACGTCGGTCAAGTGCTGTGCTACGACGCCGAGTTGAACGGTGAGCGGTTCAACTGCGCGTGGGACGTGGCCGATCTCGCCGCGTACGACGACGGGTTCAGCGGCGCCGACCAGTGGGATCTGCATCTGACGGACGGGCGGCGGACGTTGCGCGTCGGGCGGCGGCTCGACGACATCCGCGGCAAGAAGGCGATCTACGTCTATCCGCGGCAGGCGGTGCCGGGGGCGGGGTTCGACGTACGGCCGTACTTCACCGTCGAGGACAACTTGTCGCTGGAGTGCCGCGCACTGTCGCCGGAGCGCCGGGCCCTGTCGCTGGAGAGCCGCGCCCTGTCGCCGGAGCGCCGCGCATGAGGGACACCCGCATCCGGTACCTGCTGCTGCACGCCTACGGGCGCGGCGGCACCATCCGCACCGTCTTCAACCAGGCCAACTCCCTTGCCGCGGCCGGCTGGGACGTCGAGATCGTCAGCGCCGTGCGGCGGCGCGAGGCGCTTCAGTTCCCGCTGGACGAGCGGGTGCCGGTGACGACGGTCGTCGATCTGCGCGAGAGTGCCGCCCCCGAGGCCACGGAGCCGGGGCTCGGCGGCTGGTGGCGTGCGCGGCGGCGCGACAAGCTGGCCGCGAGCCCCGCCCGCGAGATCCCGCGCGGCGAGTTCGGCCACCGCTACTTCGACCGGCGACTCGAACTCGCCCTCGGCGACTACCTGCGCTCGCTCACCGACGGCGTGCTCGTCACGACGCGCCCCGGCCTGAACTTCCTCGCCGCCGCGCACGCCACGAACGGCGTGGTGCGGGTGGCGCAGGAGCACATGAACCACGGCACGCACCGCCCCGACGTGCAGCGGCGCATCGTCGAGACGTACGAGTGCTTCTCGGCCGTCGCCGTACTGACCGAGCGCGACCGGAGCGAGTACGCGCGGCTGCTGCCCGCCGCGCGGGTCGTACGGATCCCGAACGCCGTGCACTCCCTCGACCAGGTCCCGGCGAACCACGCCTCCAAGATCGTGGTCGCGGCCGGCAGGCTCTTCCCGCAGAAGGGCTTCGACCTGCTGATCCCCGCGTGGGCGAAGCTCGCCCGGGAGTTCCCCGACTGGCAACTGCGCATCTACGGCAGCGGCGAGAAGAAGGCGCAGCTGCGGGCCCTGATCGAGGAGCACCACCTCTACAACCACGTCCTGTTGATGGGCCACACCGACCGGCTCGACGACGAGCTCGCCAAGTCCTCGCTGTATGTGCTGAGTTCACGCTTCGAGGGGCTGCCGATGGTGATGATCGAGGCGATGGCGCACGCCCTCCCTGTGGTCTCCTTCGACTGCCCCACGGGCCCCGCCGACGTGCTCACGCACGGCGTGGACGGGCTGCTCGTGCCGGAGCAGGACCCGGATGCCCTCGCCGACGCGCTCGTCCGGCTCATGGGCGACCGCGAGCTGCGCGCGGAGATGGGCACGGCGGCGCTGCTCACGGCGGCCGCCTACGGGCCCGACGCGGTGCACCCGCGGTGGGAGGCCCTCTTCACCGAACTGACCGAATCCGATTCCTCCGACTCCGATGAGCTGCGGCCCGCGTCCGGCGCCGCGGAAGGACTGCACGTATGACCACGGCCACGAAGGCCCGCCCGCAAGGGGCCACGATCTGGCTCACCGGGCTGCCCAGTTCAGGCAAGACGACCGTGGCGCGCGCCCTCGCGGGGCAGCTGCGCGCGGAGGGCCGGCGCGTCGAGGTGCTCGACGGCGACGAGATCCGCCGTTTCCTGTCGGCGGGCCTCGGCTTCAGCCGCGAGGACCGGAACACGAACGTGCAGCGCATCGGCCTCGTCGCCGAAGTCCTCGCCCGCAACGGGGTGTTCGCCGTCGTCCCGGTCATCGCTCCGTACGCCGACAGCCGCGAGGCGGTCCGCAAGCGGCACGCCTCCAGCGACACCCCGTACGTCGAGGTGCATGTCGCGACGCCGGTCGAGGTGTGCAGCGAGCGCGACGTGAAGGGCCTGTACGCGCGTCAGGCCGCGGGCCAGCTGACGGGGCTGACCGGGGTGGACGACCCGTACGAGCCTCCGGTCGACCCGGACCTGGCCCTGGAGACGCAGTTCCAGACGCCGCAGCAGTCGGCGGGTTCGGTGCGGGCGGTGCTGGTGGCGAGGGGTTTGCTGTGAGCGACTTCCGTTACGCGCCGAGCCACTCGGACGACCTGAACGCTTATGAACTCAGCTATGAACTCAGCCACTTGGACGCTCTGGAGTCCGAGGCGGTGCACATCCTGCGCGAGGTGGCGGGCGAGTTCGAGCGGCCGGTGATCCTCTTCTCCGGCGGCAAGGACTCGATCCTGATGCTGCATCTGGCGCTGAAGGCGTTCGCGCCCGCGCCGGTGCCGTTCCCGCTGCTGCACGTCGACACGGGGCACAACTTCCCCGAGGTCATCGCGTACCGGGACCGTGTGGTCGCCGCACATGGGCTGACACTCCATGTGGCGTCCGTACAGGACTACATCGACCGGGGTGTGCTCCGCGAACGCCCCGACGGGACCCGCAATCCGCTTCAGACGGTGCCGCTGACGGAGACCATCCGGGACGAACGCTTCGACGCCGTGTTCGGCGGCGGCCGCCGCGACGAGGAGAAGGCGCGGGCGAAGGAGCGGGTGTTCTCACTGCGGGACGAGTTCTCGCAGTGGGACCCGCGCCGCCAACGCCCCGAACTGTGGCAGCTGTACAACGGCCGCCACGCACCCGGCGAGCACGTCCGCGTCTTCCCTCTCTCCAACTGGACCGAGCTGGACGTCTGGCAGTACATCGCGCGGGAGCGGATCGAGCTGCCGGAGATCTACTTCGCGCACCGCCGCGAGGTGTTCGACCGGGGCGGCATGTGGCTGACGGCCGGTGCGTGGGGCGGCCCGAAGGAGGGCGAGCACGTCGAGAAGCGACTCGTCCGCTACCGCACGGTCGGCGACATGTCCTGCACCGGCGCCGTCGACTCCGACGCCGAGACGCTCGACCAGGTGATCGCGGAGATCGCGGCCTCCCGACTCACCGAACGAGGCGCCACCCGCGCCGACGACAAGCTGTCAGAGGCGGCCATGGAAGACCGCAAGCGCGAAGGGTACTTCTAGAGATGTCTGTTTCCACGATCGCCGACGTCGGTACGTTGCGGCTCGCCACGGCCGGGTCCGTCGACGACGGCAAGTCCACGCTCGTCGGCCGCCTGCTGCACGATTCCAAGTCGGTTCTGGCCGACCAGCTGGAGTCGATCTCCCGCACGGGAACCCCCGACCTGGCGCTCCTCACGGACGGGCTGCGGGCCGAACGCGAGCAGGGCATCACGATCGACGTCGCGTACCGCTACTTCGCGACGCCGCGTCGCCGTTTCATCCTGGCGGACACGCCGGGCCACGTGCAGTACACGCGGAACATGGTGACGGGCGCCTCGACGGCGGAGCTGACGATCATCCTGGTCGATGCCAGGAACGGGGTCGTCGAGCAGACCCGCAGGCATGCGGCGATCGCCGCGCTGTTGCGGGTCCCGCATGTGGTCCTGGCGGTGAACAAGATGGACCTCGTCGGGTACGAGGAGTCCGCGTTCGGCGCGATCACGGAGGCGTTCGCGGCGCTTGCGGACGAGTTGGGGATTCCGGAGGTGACCGCGATCCCGATCTCGGCGCTCGCGGGCGACAACGTCGTGGACCCGTCCGAGCGCATGGACTGGTACGGCGGGCCGACGGTCCTGGAACACCTGGAGACGGTCCCGGCGACGGCCGAATCCCCGTCGGCGCCTGCCCGCTTCCCGGTCCAGTACGTGATCCGGCACGGAGAATCCCGCTACTACGCGGGCCAGTTGGTATCGGGAACACTCCGGGTCGGCTCCACCGTTACGGTGCACCCCTCGGGCCGTACGTCGACGATCGCGGGGCTGGACGTACTGGGCACGGAGGTGACGGAAGCGCACGCGGGGGCCTCGCTCACGGTGCGCCTCTCGGACGAACTCGACGTGGCACGCGGCGACTTGATCGCGTCGAGCACCGACCGGGCGCCGACGGTGACGCAGGATGTGCGGGGTTCGGTGTGCCATGTGGCGGACCGGGCGCTGCGGGTCGGCCAGCGCGTCCTGGTGCGCCACACGACCCGCACGGTGCGCGGGATCGTCAAGTCGCTTGGCGGAGCGCATGAGTTGACCGCGAACGACCTCGGGTCGGTGGTGCTGCGGACGGCCGAGCCGTTGGTACTCGACGCGTACGCGGAGGTGCGTCGCACGGGATCGTTCCTCTTGGTCGACCCGTCGGACGGAACGACGCTGACGGCGGGTATGACGGATCTGTCTCCCTGACGGGGCGGCCGCTCAGGAGCCGACGTATTCGTACACGCCCCCGTGGGGGTGACGAAGCACCGCACGATGGCCATTGGGGGTGGGCTGCGCCGGCCTTACCACGGTGGCCCCGGCCGCCACGGCTTCCTCAACTGCCGTGTCCAGGTCGGCGACCACGAGAGTGGCCCCGACTCCGGCGACCCGTCGCACCGCTTCGTCGGGCCCGCTGAACAGGAGAAAGGGACCGACGCTCGCCAGATCCACCCCGGCGAAGGCGAAGCGGGCGGCTGTCCCGCCGGTCAGCCTCTCGTAGAAGGTGATGGCCGCGTCCAGGTCGTCGACACACTGTCGTGTGATCACTGAGTCGATCTTCATCGTCGTTGCCGTAGCTCCTCGTAGGGTGCGTCTCTGCTGGTGTCGGCGGGGGGTGCGGCAACGCCAGGGCCCTAATTGCCACTGCTCGCGAGGAGCTGCGTCGCGTATCCGCTACGCAGCTCCTCGGTGATCCGGCGTCGCCAAGGGCGGCTGATCAGCGCATGGGTGAGCCGACGGGTAGTGCGGGGCGCAGCCATGATTGTTTCTGCGACTCGGCGGGCCTGGTCCATCAGTTGATCCCTCGGCAGCACCTCGTTGACCAGCCCCCATTGCAGTGCGGTCGCGGAATCGATCCCCCCGCCCGTGTAGGCGAGGTGGGCGGCACGCTTGGTGCCGAGCAGCTCCTCCAGGGCGAGGTACATGCCGTCGCCGGGCACCGACCCTGCGGCGAAATTCCCGTCGGCGATCACCACATCGTCGGCGCACAGGGTGACGTCGCACATCAGGGCCAGTTCCTGGCGTGGACCGGGTCCGTTCAGTACCCCGATGGTCGGTACGTCGACGCCCAGGACCAGCCCCTCAAGGAGTCGCGCCCCGTCGGAATACTGCTCGTACAGCAGGTCGCTGGACCACTGTGACAACGGTTGTGCGAACGACTGCGGATCGACCCCGGCCATCCACTGTCGGCCCGTCCCGGTAATGATCAGGACCTCGTTGTCCGGGTCCGCGCCGGCTTCCGAGAGCACTCTGCCCCAAGCGTTCAGCAGCGCACGCGAGAAGACCGCCGGTCCACCGTCGGTGTGCATGCGGATCTCGATGACCCCCGAGTCCCGGTGGATGTCGAAGTGTTCGGCGAACGTGGCCTTGTACCGCTTCAGGGCCGGGCGTTCCACGAAGCCGCCGAGAAGCCTGTCGCGATCATCCAGCGCATCGGGCATCGGGCATCGAACCTTTCGATCGGCAAGAGCCTGGCGCCTTCACTGTGCCATATTAAGTGGGGTCAGACCCCACTTAATGAGGAGGCGGGAAAGAATGCAGCCGGCGAACGAGGAACGTGCGGGCGACGGCCGCCCCGTGCGTGCCGATGCCCGGATCAGCCGCGAGCGGATCGTGGCCTCCGCCGGTCAACTGTTCTCCGCAGAAGGTGTGTTGGTGTCCCTGGAGCGGATTGCCCGGCACGCCGGGGTGGGCTCGGCGACGCTGCATCGCCACTTTCAGGGGCGAGGCGCACTTGCCGTCGCGGTGATGGACGAGCGGGTCCAGGCCCTGTGCACACGAGCGCGCCGGCTCTCGGCCGAGTTCGAACCCGGGCAGGCCCTTGAGGTGTGGCTACGGGCGGTCGTGGCGCACAACAACACGTTCCGTGGCCTTGCCACGCTGCTGTCCGAGGAACTTGCCGAGCCCGGACATCATGTGGAAGCACGGCATGACGAGGTGCGCGCGGCGGGCGGAGAGCTTCTGCATCAGGCGCAGCAGGCGGGCGGAGCCCGGAGCGGCATCACGATCTCGGATCTCCTCAACCTGGCCAACGGGATCGCGGTTGCCACCGAGCGCGTGCCGGACCGGGAGAGGCAGGCCGACCATCTGCTCGACGTCGTGATCACCGGCGTACGGCCCCGCACCGACGCGGCCGGAGCCCCCGGAGGGGGCGGGCGGGTGGGAGATGGGCGAGGAAACGCGGCCGGGACGCCGGCATAAGCGCAACCACCGGCGCCGGTGCCGGTGCCGGTGCCGCGCAACGGGAGCGAGTGGCCCCGACACCCCGGGCCGCCGAACCCCCGGTACCGCCCAACCGTCGCCATGGGCGCCCACCGATCACCCGGTCACCCTGGCAGCACCAGCCTCGGCTTAGGCGCATCCAGCCGACCCGTCTGGGGCCGCCGGGACCCCGCACCGTACTGCTGGGGCCACACCACCCCCGGCCCCGCATACCCCTGTTCCGCCGCCGCGTGGAGCGTCCAGTTCGGGTCGTACAGGTGCGGGCGGGCCAGCGCACACAGGTCCGTACGGCCTGCCAGGACAAGGGAGTTGACGTCGTCCCACGACGAGATCGCGCCGACCGCGACGACCGGGACACCGGCCTCCGCCCGGATCCGGTCCGCGTACGGCACCTGGTAGGAGCGCCCGAACGCGGGCCGCTCGTCCGAGACGACCTGCCCCGTGGACACGTCGATCGCGTCGGCTCCGTGCGCGGCGAAGGCACGGGCGATCGCCACGGCCTCCTCCGCGCTGGTGCCGCCCTCCACCCAGTCCGTGGCCGAGATCCGCACCGTCATCGGGCGGTCGTCCGGCCACACTTCGCGTACGGCGTCGAAGACTTCGAGCGGGAACCGCAGCCGACCCTCCAGCGAGCCGCCGTACGCGTCCGTGCGCCGGTTCGTCAGCGGGGAGAGGAAGCCGGAGAGAAGGTACCCGTGCGCGCAGTGGAGTTCGAGGAGGTCGAAGCCCGCGTCCGCCGCGTTCCGTGCCGCAACCACGAACTGCTCACGCACATCCGCCAGTTCGGCCACCGCCAACTCGCGCGGCAGCTGGCTGTCCGGCCGGTAGCGGAGCGCGGACGCCGCGACCAGCGGCCAGTTGTCGTCCGCCGCCGGGAGCGGCTCGTCCATGCCCTCCCACATGAGGCGCGTGGAACCCTTCCGCCCCGAGTGGCCGAGCTGCACCCCGATCGCCGTGCCGGGTGACTGCGTGTGGACGAAGTCCGTGATCCTGCGCCAGGACGCCGCCTGTTCGGGTGCGTACAGGCCCGCGCAGCCCGGCGTGATGCGGCCCTCCGGGCTCACGCACACCATCTCCGTCATGACGAGACCGGCGCCCCCGAGCGCCCGCGCCCCCAGGTGCACGAGGTGGAAGTCGCCCGGCACCCCGTCCACCGCCGAGTACATGTCCATCGGCGAGACCACGACCCGGTTGCGCAGCTCCAGGCCACCGAGCCGGAACGGCGTGAACATCGGCGGCGTGCCCTCGGGGCAGCCGAACTCCCGCTCCACCGCCTCCGTGAACCCCGCGTCCCGCAGCCGCAGATTCTCGTGCGTCACCCGGCGCGAGCGCGTGAGCAGGTTGAACGCGAACTGGCGCGGCGGCTGGTCGAGATAGCGGCCCAGCTCCTCGAACCACTGGAGGCTGGCCCGCGCCGCCCGCTGCGTCGACGCCACGACGGGCCTGCGCTCCTCCTCGTACGCGGCCAGCGCCGCATCGGTCGTCGGCTGCTCGGTCAGGCACGCGGCGAGCGCGAGCGCGTCCTCGACGGCGAGCTTCGTACCGGAGCCGATGGAGAAGTGCGCAGTGTGCGCGGCGTCGCCGATGAGCACGCAATTCTCGTGCGACCAGCGGTCGTTGACGACAGTCCGGAAAGTCGCCCACGAGGAGTTGTTGGTCCTCAGAGCCCGGCCGCCCAGCGCGTCCTTGAAGATTTTCGCGCAGGCCTCGATCGATTCGCGTACGTCCATGTCGGCGAAGCCTGCCGCTCGCCACACTTCCTCGCGCATCTCCACGATCACCGTGGACCCACCCTCGCTGAACGGGTATCCGTGCAGCTGCATCACGCCGTGTTCCGTCTCGGCGATGTCGAAGCGGAAGGCGTCGAAGGCGAAGTCGGCGGCGAGCCAGATGTAGCGGTTGCGGTGTTCCTCGATGTGCGGCCCGAACGCGTCGGCGTACGTGTCGCGGGTCTTGCTGTGCACCCCGTCGGCGGCGATGACCAGGTCGTACGCCTCGCGGAGTGCGGCGATCGGCGGCGCCTCCTCCTGGAAGCGCAGGTCCACGCCGAGTTCGCGGCAGCGGCTGTGCAGGATCTCCAGGAGGCGGCGGCGGCCGAGCGCCGCGAAACCGTGGCCCGTCGAGGTGTGACGCTGCCCCCTGTGCACGATGTCGATGTCGTCCCAGCGTACGAACTCGTCCTGGAGCGCCCGGTAGACCACCGGGTCGGCGTGCTCGATGCCGCCGAGGGTCTCGTCGGACAGGACGACGCCGAAGCCGAACGTGTCGTCCGGGGCGTTCCGCTCCCAGACCGTGATCTCCCGGTCCGGGTCGAGGCGCTTGAGGAGGGCGGCGGCGTACAGGCCGCCGGGGCCGCCTCCGATGACGGCGATGCGCCGGGCGCGTACGGTCATTCGCCGGTCACCGCCCCTGCCACTTCGGCGGGCGCTTGTCGGTGAACGCCGCGTGGAACTCGGCGTAGTCCTCACCGTGCATGAGCAGCGCCTGTGTGGCCGCGTCCATCTCGATGGCCCCGGCGAGGGGCATGTCCAGCTCCGCCGTCAGGAGCGCCTTCGTCTGCGCGTACGCGAGCGCGGGCCCCTCGGCGAGGCGCCGGCCGAGGGCGAGCGCGGCCTCGTCGGCCCGGCCCTCGTCGGTCAGCTCGCTGATCAGGCCGATGCGCTCGGCCTCGGGCGCGCGGACCGCGTCGCCGAGCATCAGGAGGCGGGTGGCGTGGCCGAGGCCGACGACGCGGGGCAGCAGATAGGCCGCGCCCATGTCGCCGCCGGAAAGCCCGACCTTCGTGAACAGGAACGCGAAGCGGGCACTGGGGTCGGCGACGCGGAAGTCGGAGGCGAGCGCCAGGACCGCGCCCGCGCCTGCCGCGACCCCGTGCACGGCGGCGATCACCGGGAACGGGGCCTCGCGCACGGCCCGTACGACCTGCCCGGTCATCCGGTTGAAGTCGAGGATCTGCGCGGTGTCCATGGAGAGCGTGGCGCCGATGATCTCGTCGACGTCGCCTCCGGAGCAGAAGCCGCGGCCCTCGCCGGTGAGGACGAGGGCGCGCACGGATTTCTCGCGGGACAGCTCGGCGAGGAGGTCGCGCAGGTCGGCGTAGGCGCCGAAGGTGAGCGCGTTGAGCTTCTCGGGGCGGGCGAACGTGACGGTGGCGACGCCGCTCTCGTCCACGGCGTACGTCAGGTGCTGCCAGGAGTCGGTGCGCGGGGTGGAGCCGGTGAAGGGACTCATGCGATGCCTCCGGCGGGTGGCGGGCGTGGCGTGCCGAGGAGGGGCCAGGGCTCTTGCGGCGGATCCTGCTGGCCCTGGACCCGTCGACCGTATCACCGCATCGTGACCGCCGTCACGAGTGCGCGATACCAGGAAAGGGTCGGACGTCCCGAGCTGCACCGACGGGAGCCTCTTTCGCCCCACGCCGTACCATTCATAAGGTTGAACGCAGGACAGTCCCCCTTGAGCCCGTTCCTCCGAGCCCGCCCCCGAGCCGCATACGCGCCCTCCGCCCCCAGGATTCCGCCGTGACTCCCTTCTCCGGTCCCCCTACGCCCACGTCGTGGCGCATAGCCCTACCGCACACGGCCGCGGCCGTGCCGGTCGCGCGCGCCCTCGTGCGGACCGCGCTGTCCGAGATCGAATCACCGGCCGCGGACGCGGACACGGCGGAGCTGCTGACGGCGGAGCTGGTGGCGAACGCGGTGGAGCACACGACCGGGGAGACGCCGATCGAGCTGGTCGTGGAGCTGCTCGACTCCGGCTGTCAGGTCGAGGTGCACGACACGGACCCGGCGCCGCCCACCGACCTCACCAATCCCGAGGACGACGGGCCGCCCGACCCCTGGCAGGAGCACGGCCGCGGCCTGCTGCTCATCCGCACGCTCAGCTCGTCGTGCGGGCACCGCCCCACCGATTCCGGCAAGGCGGTGTGGTTCACGCTTCCTACCGCGGTGCCGGCGCAGCGTCCGGCGTCCGAGGCGTAGCCCCGCCCTCGCCACCGCCACCGTCGCCGTCGCCGTCGCCATCGCCGTCGCCGTCGCCGAGCCGCGAGTTGCGGCGGCCGTACAGCGCGTACACGAGCGCGCCCACGACGAGGAACACCGCGAACTGGACCCAGGTCGTCCAGCCCGTGCCCCAGATCAGGTAGAGGCAGAAGCCGACACCCAGGATCGGGCTGACCGGGTACAGCGGCACCCGGAACGAGCGCTTCAGACCGGGGTGCGAGCGGCGCAGCGCGATCACCGCGATGTTCACGACGACCATGGTGGCGAGCGTGCCGATGGTGGTCAGGTTGACGACGGCGTCGAGCGAGGAGAACGCGGCCGGGATCGCGAAGACGGTCGCGACGATCCACGTGTTGGCGACCGGCGTGTGCGTCTTCGGGGAGACCCGCTCGAAGACCCGCGGGATCAGCCCGTCGCGGGACATCGACATCAGGATCCGGGTCTGCCCGTACATCACCGCGAGCACGACCGAGGCGATGGCGACGACCGCGCCGAAGGCGATGATGCCGCCGCCGACAGCCGACCCGGTGACCTGGTCGACGACGAGGGAGAGCGCGGCCGGCTTGTCCCCGACGGCGTCCGCGCCGAGCGCGCCGATGGCGGCGACGGCCACGGCGACGTAGAGCAGCGTGACGATGCCGATGCAGATCAGGATCGCGAGCGGGATGTTGCGCCGCGGGTTCTTGACCTCTTCGCCGGCCGTGGTGACCGCGTCGAAGCCGATGTACGAGAAGAAGGCGAGCGAGGCGCCGGAGGTGACACCGGCCATGCCGTCCTTCAGGAACGGGGTCAGATTGCCGGCCTCGAAGGCGGAGTAGGCGATCGCGCAGAACACGATCAGGATGCCGATCTTGAGCACGGCCATCGCGGCGGTCGCCCCCGCGCTCTCCCGGATCCCGCGGACCAGCAGGGCCGCGGCCATCAGCATCACGAGCACGGCGGGCAGGTTGATCACGCCACCGTCGGCGGGCCCGGCGGAGAGAGCCTCGGGGAGCTGCCAGCCGAAGACGCTGTCGAGCAGCTCGTTCAGATACTGGCTCCAGCCGACGGCCACGGCCGACACCGAGACGCCGTACTCCAGGAGCAGGCACCAGCCCACGAGGAAGGCGACGCGCTCGCCGAGGGTCGCGTAGGCGAAGGAGTACGAGGAACCGGAGACCGGGATCGCGCCGCCCAGCTCGGCGAAGGAGAACGCCGTGAAGATGCAGGTGATCGCGGCGAGGACGAAGGAGAGGATGACGGCGGGGCCGGCCTCGGCGACCGTGTCGGACAGGCCGACGAAGATGCCGGTGCCGACGATCGCGCCGACGCCGAAGCACACGAGCTGGAAGAGCCCCATGGTGCGCTTGAGGCCGTGGCCTTCGAGGTCGGCGCCCGATTCGGCGATGAGGGACTCGGGCGACTTGATGCGCAGGCCGGACGGGGTCGGCGGCATGGGGTGGTGCTCTTTTCTGGTGTGCGGGTGCGGCGGGGTGGGCCGCATGCCGGTGGGGTCGGAGAGGGTGTTCCGGCCCCACCAGTTTGAACGGTTACTCAGTGAATGCGCGGTTTGTCGCTACCGGCCGAGCGTCGCGACCATGATGGCCTTGATGGTGTGCATCCGGTTCTCCGCCTCGTCGAAGACGACGGAGTGCTCCGACTCGAAGACCTCGTCGGTGACCTCGAGGGACTCCAGGCCGTACTTGGCGTGGATCTCGCGGCCGACCTTGGTGCCCAGGTCGTGGAAGGCGGGGAGGCAGTGCAGGAACTTCACGTCCGCGTTCCCCGTGGCGCGCAGGACGTCCATCGTCACCGCGTACGGCGTGAGCGCCTTGATCCGCTCGTCCCAGATCTCCTCCGGCTCACCCATCGACACCCATACGTCGGTGACCACGAAGTCGGCGCCGGAGACGCCCTCCTCGACGGTCTCGGTGAGCGTGATGCGGGCGCCGCTGGCGGCGGCCAGCTCGCGGGCCTTGGCGACGATCTCCTCGGCCGGCCAGTAGGCCTTCGGCGCGACGATGCGGACGTCCATGCCGAGCAGGGCGCCGGTGACGAGGTACGAGTTGCCCATGTTGAACCGGGCGTCGCCGAGGTACGCGAAGGACATGTCGGTGAGCGGCTTGGCGCTGTGCTCGGTCATCGTGAGCACGTCGGCGAGCATCTGCGTGGGGTGCCAGTCGTCGGTCAGGCCGTTGTAGACCGGCACGCCCGCGTACTCGGCGAGCGTCTCCACGATGGCCTGCTCGTCGCCCCGGAACTCGATGGCGTCGAACATCCGGCCGAGCACGCGGGCGGTGTCCTTGCTCGACTCCTTCTTGCCGATGTGCGAGCCGGCCGGGTCGATGTACGTCGTCGACGCCCCCTGGTCGGCGGCCGCGACCTCGAAGGAGCAGCGCGTACGCGTGGACGCCTTCTCGAAGATCAGCGCAACGTTCCTACCCTTGAGGTGCTGCGTCTCGGTCCCCGCCTTCTTGGCCGCCTTCAGCTCCGCGGCCAGGTCGACCAGGCCTCGGAACTCCTCGGCGGTGAAATCCAGCTCCTTGAGGAAGTGGCGGCCGGTGAGGTTCATTCGGGGGCTCCTGCGCGTGACTCGGGGACGGGGTCGGGACAGTGGAAGTCTATACGATGTTCCACATTTCTATTCATGATATTCCCGGACGGCGTCGCGCTCGACCGGGCAGCTCATGCAGCGCGGGCCGCCGCGCCCCCGCCCCAGCTCGCTGCCCGGGATCTCGATGACCTCGATCCCCTGCTTGCGCAGGAACGTGTTCGTCGTGGCGTTCCGCTCGTACGCGACGACGACACCCGGCTCGACGGCGAGCACATTGCAGCCGTCGTCCCACTGTTCGCGCTCCGCGGCGTGCACGTCCTGTGTCGCGGTCAGCACCCGGATCCCGGGGAGCCCGAGCGCGGCGGCGATCGCCCGGTGCATGTGCTCCGGCGGATGGTCGGTGACCTTCAACTCCGCGCCGGACGAACCCGGTTCGATGGTGTACGAGCGCAGCATGCCGAGCCCCGCGTACTGCGTGAACGTATCGCCGTCGACCATCGTCATGACCGTGTCGAGGTGCATAAAGGCGCGTCTCTTCGGCATGTCGAGGGCGACGATGGTGCGCGCCGAGCCCGCCGCGAACAGCTTGTGCGCGAGCATCTCCACGGCCTGCGGCGTGGTCCGCTCGCTCATCCCGATGAGTACGGCGCCCCGCCCGATGACGAGCACGTCGCCGCCCTCGATGGTCGACGGGAAGTCGGCCTGCCCCTCGGACCAGACGTGGAAGCCGTCCTCCGCGTCCCGGAACAGCGGGTGGTGCCGGTAGATCGCTTCGAAGTGGACGGTCTCACGCTGCCGGGCCGGCCAGCGCATCGCGTTGATGGACACCCCGTCGTAGATCCAGGCCGAGGTGTCGCGGGTGAACAGGTGGTTGGGCAGCGGGCCGAGCAGGAAGTCGTCGAGCTCCATGACGTGGAAGCGCACGGAGGTCGGCTCCGGGTGCGCCGCCAGGAACTCGCGCTTCGTCATCCCGCCGATGAGCGCCTCGGCGAGCTCCGTGGACGGCAGTGTCTCGAAGGCCTCCCGCAGATGGCCGGTGGCCAGCGGGCCGTACTCCTTCTCGTCGAAGACCCGGTCCAGGACGAGGCCGCGGGCGGCGTCGACGTCCAGGGCCTCGGTCAGCAGGTCGCCGAAGAGGTGCACATCGACGCCCCGGTCGCGCAGGACGTCGGCGAACCCGTCGTGCTCCTGGCGGGCCCGGCGGACCCACAGCACGTCGTCGAAGAGCAACTGGTCCTTATTGCTGGGCGTGAGCCGCTTCAGCTCCAGATCGGGCCGATGCAGGATGACTCGGCGCAGGCGGCCGGCCTCGGAGTCGACGTGGAATCCCATGCCCCCATCCTTACCCGCCGCACCGCGGTTGCGCCCCGGGGCTCCGCCCCGGACCCCGCGCCTCAATCGCCGGCGGGGCTTGATAGATCAAGTCCCGCCGGCGGCTGATCGATTCCAGCCCTTGCAGCGGCTGAGCCATTCCAGCCCCGCTTGTGGACGAGAGCCAGCGGGGTCCGGGGCGGAGCCCCGGGGGCGCAAGCACGGGTGACCGCAACAGGCGTCAGAGCCGAGGGTCGACCGGCTCCGACTCCAGTGCCAACACCGCGAACACCGCCTCGTGCACCCGCCACAACGGCTCCCCCTCCGCAAGCCGGTCCAGGGCCTCCAGGCCCAATCCGTACTCACGGATCGCCAACGACCGCTTGTGCCCAAGGAACCGCTGCCGAAGCTTCGCCAGGTTCCCCGGCCGCGTGTACTCCGGCCCGTAAATGATCCGGAGGTACTCGCGCCCGCGGCACTTCACACCCGGCTGCACGAGCCGCCCCTTCGCATCCCGCACCAGCGCCCCGACCGGCTTGACGACCATGCCCTCGCCGCCCCGCCCGGTCATCTCCAGCCACCAGTCGACCCCGGCCCGCACCGACTCGGCGTCCCCCGTGTCGACGTACAGCCGCCGCGTCGTCTGCAACAGCCCCGTCGTATCGTGCGCGACGACCCGGTCGATCAGCGCGAGCTGCTCGTCGTGCGGCAGCCCGGCGAGCGAACGTCCCCGCGCGGCCAGGATCTGGAACGGCGCGAGCCGCACCCCGTCGAGGCCGTCCGTACTCCAGCAGTAGCGTCGGTACGCATCCGTGAACGCGGCGGCGTCGGCCGCCCGACCACGCTGACGCTCCAGCAGATCGCCCACGTCGACGCCCCGCCCGGCCGCCGCCTCCAGCACCCCGAGCGCGCTCGGGAACACGGCACCGGACGCCGCGCCCACCGCCGCGTACTGCGCGCGCAGCAGCCCGGACGCCTTGAGCGACCACGGCATCAACTCGGCGTCGAACAGCACCCAGTCAGTGTCGAGCTCCTCCCAGAGACCGGCGGCGGTGACGGCGTCCCGCACCCGTCCGATGACCGCCTCGGCGGTCTCCGCGTCGTCGAAGAACGGCCGCCCGGTGCGCGTGTAGACCGAACCGGTGACCGGCCCACCGCTCTCCTCGGAGACCCCGAAGCGCTCCCGCGCCGCCTCCGCGTCGCGGCACACCAGCACCACGGCCCGCGAACCCATGTGCTTCTCCTCGCACACGACCCGCTCCACACCGTCGGCCGCGTACTGGGCGAAGGCCTCGGCCGGGTGCTCCAGGTAGCCGTCCTGCGAGGACGTCGCGGTCGGCGCCATCGTCGGCGGCAGATACGGCACCAGCCGCGGGTCGACCGCGAACCGGCTCATGACCTCCAGCGCCGCCGCCGCGTTCTCCTCGCGCACGGTCACCCGGCCCGTGTGCCGCGTCTCCACGCTCCGGCGGCCGTGCACATCGGCGAGGTCCAGCGGCCGCCCCTCGTGCCCGCCCGGCGCCTCGGTCGCCAGCGGCCTGGTCGGCTCGTACCAGACCTGCTCGGCCGGTACGTCGACCAGCTCGCGCTCGGGCCAGCGCAGCGCGGTGAGCTTCCCGCCGAACACGGCGCCGGTGTCGAGGCAGATGGTGTTGTTGAGCCACGTAGCGGTCGGCACCGGGGTGTGGCCGTAGACCACAGCCGCCTGGCCGCGGTACTCCTCCGCCCACGGATAGCGCACCGGCAGCCCGAACTCGTCGGTCTCGCCGGTCGTGTCCCCGTACAGCGCGTGCGAACGGACCCGCCCCGATGTGCGGCCGTGGTACTTCTCGGGCAGCCCGGCGTGACACACGACGAGCTTCCCGCCGTCGAGGACGTAGTGGCTGACCAGCCCCTCGACGAACGTGCGCACCTCCGCGCGGAACTCCTCGCTCTCCCCGCCCAGCTGCTCGACCGTCTCGGCGAGGCCGTGCGTGTGCTGCACGTTGCGCCCCTTCAGCCAACGGCCCAGCTTGTTCTCGTGGTTGCCGGGCACGCACAGCGCGGTGCCGGCCTTCACCATGTCCATCACGCGGCGCAGCACACCGGGTGTGTCGGGGCCGCGGTCGACGAGGTCGCCGACGAAGACGGCGGTCCTGCCCTCGGGGTGTTCCCCGTCCACGTAGCCCAACTTGCCGAGCAGCGTGTCGAGTTCACTGGCGCATCCGTGGATGTCGCCGATGATGTCGAACGGTCCGGTGAGGTGCGTCAGATCGTTGTACCGCTTCTCCCGCACGACGCTCGCGCCCTCGACCTGCTCGACGCCGCGCAGGACGTGCACCTTGCGGAAGCCCTCGCGCTCCAAGTGCTTGAGGGAGCGGCGCAGTTCACGCGTGTGCCGGGTGATGACGCGGCGCGGCATGTCGGCGCGGTCGGTCCGCCCGGCGTTCCGCGCGGCGCACACGTCCTCCGGCACGTCGAGCACGATGGCGATGGGCAGCACGTCGTACTTCCGTGCCAGGTCGACCAGTTGACGGCGAGCGTCCTGCTGGACGTTGGTCGCGTCGACGACGGTCAGACGCCCGGCCGCGAGCCGCTTGCCCGCGATGTAGTGCAGCACGTCGAAGGCGTCACGGCTGGCGCCCTGGTCGTTCTCGTCGTCGGCCACCAGGCCGCGGCAGAAGTCGCTGGAGATCACCTCGGTCGGCTTGAAGTGGGCGCGCGCGAACGTGGACTTGCCCGAGCCGGACGCGCCGACCAGTACGACGAGGGCGAGGTCGGTGACGGGCAGCACGCGCCCTGTGGTGTCGGTGGTGGTCATACGGCCTTCGCCCCCTTCTCGTTCCTGGCTGCGGTCTCTGTCGTGGCTGCGCTGCCTGCGGTCTTGGTCGTCGTGAACACCGCCATCTGCGTCGGCGGCCCCACCTCCGGGTCGTCGTCCCCCACCGGCACGTACCGCACGGCGTACCCGTGCCGCGTGGCGACCCGCTCCGCCCAGTCGCGGAACTCGGCCCGCGTCCACTCGAACCGGTGGTCGCCGTGCCGGGCGAGCCCCTCGGGCAGGGACTCCCAGCGGACGTTGTACTCGACGTTCGGCGTGGTCACGACGACCGCCCGGGGCCGCGCCGAACCGAACACCGCGTACTCGAGCGCGGGCAGCCGCGGCAGGTCGAGGTGCTCGATGACCTCGCTGAGCACCGCGGCGTCGTACCCCTTGAGCCGCTTGTCGGTGTACGCGAGCGAGCCCTGCATGAGCTGTACGCGGGAGGCCTGCCGCTCGCCCATCCGCTCCAGCTTCAGCCGCCGGGACGCGACGGTGAGCGCACGCATCGACACGTCGACGCCCACGATCTCGGTGAACCGCACGTCCTTCAGCAGCTCCTGCACCAACTGGCCCTGCCCACAGCCCAGATCGAGCACCCTGGCAGCGCCGGACTCCCGGAGCGCGGCGAGGATCGCCTCCCGGCGCCGCACCGCCAGCGGCACGGGACGCTCCTCGGTGTCGCTCTCCTCGTCCACGGCGTTGTCGATCTCGTCGATATCCGTGTCGTCGGCGTCCGCGAGCCTGGCCAGTTCGAGGCGCTCCATGGCCTGCCGAGTCAGCGACCAGCGCCGCGACAGATAGCGGCCGACGATCAGCTTCTGCTCGGGGTGCTCGGGCAGCCACCCGTCCCCGGCGCGCAGCAGCTTGTCGACCTCGTCGGCCGAGACCCAGTAGTGCTTGGCGTCGTCGAGCACCGGCAGCAGCACATACAGGTGCCGCAGCGCATGCGCGAGCCGCAACTCGCCCTCAAGGACGAGCCGCACGTAACGCGAGTCGCCCCACTCCGGGAACTGCTCGTCCAGCGGCACGGCCGTCACCTCGACCGTCCACCCCAGCGGCTCGAACAGCTTCCGTACGAGGTCGGGCCCGCCGCGCGCCGGCAGCGCGGGCACCTCGATGCGCAGCGGCAGCGCCTGCTCGGCGCGCTCCGGGCGGGCCTTGCACACGCCGCGCAGCGCGCTGGAGAACACGTTGCTCAACGCGACGGACAGCAGCGACGACGCGGCGTAGGGCCGGTCGTTGACGTACTGCGCGAGCGCCGCGTCGGGAGCGCCGCCCCGCCCCTTGCCTCTGCCCCGCCGGGCCAGCGCCACGGGGTCCACTTCCAGCAGCAGCGCGGCCGTGCACCGCTCGTCGCCGGCCTCGGGGTAGAGGACGTGCGCGGTGCCGTGCGCCGTGCTGAAGGCCTGGGCGTTCGCTGGATGCTTGTGCAGCAGAAAGCCCAGGTCGGTGGCCGGATTCGCGGCATTGCCGGTGGTCGAGATCGTCAAAAGCACACGGCCGAGTATGGCTCCGACCCCGCGCTCCCCACCATGGGTTTTCGCCCGCTCGACGACGCCCGCATCATCGAAGCGCGCACCCCTGACCTGCATGATGGGTGCATGGATCTTCGCGTATTCACCGAACCGCAGCAGGGTGCGACCTACGAGACGCTGCTCCGCGTCGCCAAGGCCGCCGAGGACTTGAACTATGGAGCCTTTTTCCGGTCGGACCACTACCTCCACATGGGCCCCGTCGACGGCCTGCCGGGGCCCACGGACGCCTGGACGACGCTCGCCGGTCTCGCCCGGGAGACGAGCCGGATCCGGCTCGGCACGCTGATGACGGCCGGCACCTTCCGGCTGCCCGGCGTGCTCGCCATCCAGGTCGCGCAGGTCGACCAGATGTCCGGCGGCCGCGTCGAGCTGGGGCTCGGCTCCGGCTGGTACGAGGAGGAGCACTCCGCGTACGGCATCCCGTTCCCGAAGGAGAAGTTCGGCCGCCTCGAGGAGCAGCTCGCCATCGTGACGGGCCTGTGGGAGACGCCGGTCGGGCAGCGCTTCAACTACGACGGAGCCTTCTACCAGTTGAAGGACTCCCCCGCCCTGCCCAAGCCCACCCAGCCGCGCGTCCCGATCCTCATCGGCGGCCACGGCGCCAAGAAGACCCCGGCGCTCGCCGCGAAGTACGCCACCGAGTTCAACATCCCCTTCGCCTCGATCGCCGACACGGAGCAGCAGTTCAAGCGCGTGAGGGCCGCGGCCGGCGAGCACGGTCGCGCCCAGGACGCGCTCACCTACTCCAACGCCCTCATCGCCTGCGTCGGCCGCACCGACGCCGAGGTCAAGCGCCGCGCCGACGCCATCGGCCGCGACGTCGACGAGCTCAAGGCCAACGGCCTCGCCGGCTCCCCCGCCGAGGTCGTCGAACGCCTCGCCGCATACCAGTCCGTGGGCTCCCAACGGATGTACCTCCAGATGCTCGACCTCGATGACCTGGACCACTTGGAACTGATCGCCTCCGAGGTGGCGACACAACTGAGCTGAGCGGGCGGGCCGCTCCTTCGTCCCCGTCGCCACGGTCGGGTGAAATTGCGTCACCCCGGCGCGTGGTGGCGGGGGCGCCCAGTGACCCGGCCCCGGTCGTGATCGTTGACTCGGGCAGAGCCGGACCGCCCGGCACCCGCGCCGGCGGTCGCTGCCGGGCGTCACGATTGCGTCAACTGCCCTCCCGCTCGGGAGGGCGAGGGCCGAGGAGGCCGCCATGTCCCAGGAAGCCGTGCCCGATGGGGCCGTGCACGATGAGGCCGTGCACGACACGTCCGCGCCGGAGCAGGAAGGCGCACCCAAGGGCCTGCTGCAGCAGATGGAAGAGCTGATGGCCGCGCTCAACGCCGACCTGACGCAGCTCGACGCCGACCTCCAACAGCCGCCCAGGACTTCGCCACAGCCACCGGCCGACGAGGACGTCTGAGCGGGACGCTCGCCGCGTCAGGCGCCCGCGACGCCACCCGGGGTCGGAGCCAGGGGCGACGTCAGGGCCGGGCCCGCCCGGGCCGCCCTGGGTCGTCCGGCCACCCTGAGTCGCCCAGCCGGCGGCGCGCCCACCGGTCTCAGGCCGCCGAGTCCGAGTCCGGCTCCGGTGCGGGCTCCCGGTCGGCGAGGGGCAGCGCGCGGCAGCCTTCCGGGAGCCGCCGCAGTATCTCGAGGATTCTGTCCCTCGACTCGTCCGCCGCGTCGATCGCCTCCATGCACTGCCAATAGGCCCCCTCCTCGAACGACTCGCTCGCCACGCCGACGAGCGCGATGCCCACGTCACCGAGCAGGACGCCGAGATCCATCAACGCCCGGTGCACATCGCCCAGTTCGGTCAGCTGGGCCGCCCGTATCCCACCGGCCCCCACGATCGGCGTCGCCGAACCCCCGCTGCCGCGCGCCCCCGCCTCGCTCAGTCCCAGCGCCTCGCCTCGTAACTCCGGCGGCCCCTGCATGGCGAGGCGACTCCCTATCGCCTGCGCCAAAGCCTGTGCCTGCCACGCCTCCCTCATGATGTCCCGCGGGTCCTGGCTCTCCGCCAGGGCCCGTCGGCCGACCCCGATGAGCCGCACCGCATCCATCGCGTCCCCGTCCGTCTCCCGCCCGAACTCCTTCGTCCACTACCCAGAGTGAAGGTATGAGCGGCGAAAAGCCAGGGGAAGCCCGAAATCTGTGGACACAACGTTCAATGTGGATAAGTCGATGACTCCGGAGAGTGACATTCGGTGCGTCGGCGGGCAGTTGACGGGGTCGGGGCATCCGCCACACACGGCACCCGCGCCCCGCGACTCCACCCTGGACCCTCGCCCCGCACCTCTATCCGGCGCCCTCACCCCGCACCGGGAACCGCCGCTCGTTGCGGTCGATCTTCGCCGACAGGGCGGCCAGTGCGTCGATGCCCAACACCTCGCACAGTTGCAGCAGATACGCGAGGACGTCGGCGACCTCGTCCTCGACGCGGTGGGCCGAGTCCGGGTCCGCCATCACGCGGCTCGACTGCTCGGGGGTCAACCATTGGAAGATCTCGACCAGTTCGGACGCCTCGACGCTCAGCGCGGCCGCCAGGTTCTTCGGCGTGTGGAAGGGCTGCCAGTCGCGGGCGACCGCGAACCGGGCGAGGCGCGCCTGCAGGGTGGCCACGTCCAGCGGACGGCCTTCTTCACGGTCATCCGCACGGCGGGTTTCTTCACGTTCCTCGTTCATCGCTCCAGGTCTACCATCGCCGCCCCCTCCGCCCGCGCTCCCCGCTCCGCCTCGGAGCCCTCGCCCACCGCGGCGACGAGCCGGATGTGACCGCGGGCGCACATACGGGCGGCCAGCGCGGTGAGTTCGACGCACTGGGCGCGGTCGAGGCTCCGGTCGAAGCCGTCCGCGAGAACGGTCAGGCTCTGGTACGCCTCCGGGACCTCGGCCGCCGCGTCGACGGCGAGCACGCGGGGCCCGGTGAGCAGGACGAGCGCGAGGGCGAGATACCTCAACTCGCCGTCCGCGAGCCGCTCTACGGGGCTCGTGATCCCACCGCCGCGGTCCACGACGGCGCGCACGGACCCGTCGGGCGCGGTCTCGGCACGCACGTCGGTCACCGGTCCCACGAGGCCCGCGCGGGCCGCCGCGACGAGCAGCGCGTGCCGGGTCCCGCACTCGGCTCCGGTGCGGCGCAGTACGGCTGCGAGGTTGTCGCAGCCGCCGTGCAGCCGGTCGGCCGCCACGGGGGCCGGGGTGCGCATCCGCGTGGGGTCGGGGTCGCAGGCGAAGGTGGAGCGCAGGCCGACGACGACCTGTTCGGCCGCGGCGAGCACCTTGCGCTGTCCTTCGGTGCGGCCCGCGACGCGCAGCGGGAGCATGGCCGTGCCGAGCAGGTCGTCGGGGAGCGGTCCGCGGGTCACGGGCACGGAGCCCGCGGTGTGCCAGGCGGCCTGGACGTCGCGTCGGCCGGGGTCGCGCAGGGCGGTCTGCAGGTAGGTGATGTCGGGTCCGGTCAACCGCTCGCCGACGACGCGGAGTTCGGGTTCGGCCTGGACGGCCAGGTCGAGCCGTACGGGTCCCATGGGGCCTTCGACGGTGCAGCCGATGTGGAACCCGCGGCGGCGTTCGGCGTCGGGGCGTGCGCGTTCGGGAACGTAGGCGTGGGGGTCGGGGAACACGTCCGCGAGGTGTGCGCCGCCGCCGAGTCCGGCGAGCGCCGCGAAGGCGCGCAGCGCGCTGGTCTTGCCGCTGCCGCTGGGGCCGGACACGGCGGTGAACGGGCCGAGGGGGACGATGGTGCCGCGGTGCCGGGCGAAGGCGGCGAGCCTGAGCCGGGTCACGCGGGGGCGGTCGGGGGACGCGCCGGGGAGCGGGGGTGCGTCGCGCCGGAGCACGGTCATGGGTTGAACGTAGGGGTCCGTTCCGCGCAGAACCGTTTGCGCGGAGCGGCCTTCCTACGATCGGGGGACTATGCCCGTCGGGCTTGCCCCGGCGGTGCGCCTATGGTCGGCCGGGGTTACGGCCTCGGGGCTCTGCCCCGGACCCCGCGCCTCAATCGCCGGCGGGGCTGAATTTGCCGAACCGGCGTTACGGACACGGGGCTCCGCCCCGGACCCCGCGCCTCAATCGCCGGCGGGGCTGAATTTGCCGACGGGGCTTGGACATGGCCGGCCGACTACGAGACCGCGCCCTGCACCAGCCCCTGAACCTCCGTACCGGGAGGCGCCAGCAGGAAGACGTTGCGGTCGACGCGGTGCATGCCGCAGCCGAGGCCGAGGACGACGCCGCTGCTGAAGTCCAGGACCCGCTTGGCGACTTCGGTCTCGGCGCCGGTCAGGTCGAGCAGTACCGGTATGCCGGACATGACGGTCTCGGCGACTTCGCGCGCGTCGCCGAAGACGTTGACGCGAAGCACCACGAAGCGGCGGCGCGGTTCGGTCTCCGCTTCCGGCATCGCCCGGTGGTCGACCGCGGACGGCCACTCGTTGCGGCTGCGCAGCGGCACGACCTGGGCGAGACCTTCCCACTGTTCGTCGGTGACGTCGTGGCTGTTCAGTTCCCCCACCCCGTTTGGGCTCGCACTCTTGTCTGTACGGCCCAATTCTTACGTCATGTAACCCGTTCGGCCCAACACCGACACGGTGCGGCACTCGTGCGACCGGTCACACTTGGTCACCGGAGCGCGCCAGCCACCGCCCGGCGTGCCGGGTGACCTCGATGGGGCGGCCGAAGCAGGAGGTCATCAGGTCCTTGGTCAGCACCTCGTCCACGGCGCCGCGGGCGAGGACGCGGCCCTCGCGCAGCAGGAGGGCGTGGCTGATGGCCGGGGAGAGCTCTTCGAGGTGGTGGGTGACGGTCACCGTCGCCAACTCGGGGCGGCCTTCCGCGATGTGACGCATCGTGTCGATGAGGTCCTCGCGCGAGGGCAGGTCGAGGGCGTTGAACGGCTCGTCGAGCAGGAGCAGCGCCGGGTCCGCCATGAGGGCGCGGGCGATGAGGAGGCGGGCCCGCTGGCCGCCGGAGCACACCCCGTACGGACGGTCGGCGAGCTCCTTGATCTGGAGTTCGGCGAGCAGCGCGTGGGCCCGCTCGCGCACCTCGTCGTCGTACGTCTTCCAGAGCGGCTGGACGGTACCGCTGTGGCCGGTGAGGACGACGGTGTGCCCCGGCAGGTCCTGGGGGACGCGCTGGGATGTGGAGACGTGCCCGATGAGCGCGCGCAACTCGCGAACGTCGACGCGACCGAGCCGGTGGCCGAGGACCTCGACGGTGCCGGTGGTGGGGAAGTTCGTGGCGCCGACGATCCGCAGAATGCTGGTCTTGCCGGCGCCGTTCGGGCCGAGCAGGGCCCAGTGCTCGCCGGAGCGCACGGTCCAGTCGATGCCGTCGAGGATGACCTGGCCGGTGGTGTAGCGGCGCATGCTGACGGCGTCGAGGGCTGCCACGGCCCGGCCCTGGTTCTCGTTCACGGTGCCTCCTGCCTCTTCGCGTACGAGTCGGAGAGTAGCTGCATGTTGCATTTATCCCGCTGGGCGTCCAATTCGTGGACGGGCCGGGCCAGCCGGCACTCGTACGCGCTGTGCACCGGGGAGTCGACGATGTGGGCCACGATGTCGAATCCCGCGCGCTCCAGCATGCCCTCCAGGATCCAGCCGTACGTGGAGAACTCCTCGCGCACGTGGGCCTCGAAGTCGGCGCGGGTGAAGCCCAGTCCCTCGGGGCGGCCCGCCGTGTCGATCCAACCCTGCAGGTGCCGGTCGGCCTCGGAGGGCGGGAACGTGAAGACCACGTCCCAGAGGTAGAGGGTGCCGCCGGGGCGGAGCATCGAGGCGGCATTGAGGAGGGCCTGCTGCTTCCAGAAGTCGGGGAGCTGGTGCAGGGCGGCCTTGGTGGTGACGATGTCGGCGGGCTCGGAGCGGTGCTCGTGGTCGAGGAATCCGGCGTGGTGCCAGTGAGCTCGGGCGCCGGCCCGGTCCGCCCTCGCCTTCGCGAAGGCGAGCATGTGCGGGGCCACGTCCACCCCGTGCGCCTCGAGTCCACGCAACGCGGCCCGGACCACCAGCGAGCCGGTGCCGCAGGCCAGGTCGACCAGGCGCATGCCCGAGGTCGCGCCGAGGCGGTCGAGCAGCGCGTCGTCGCGGGCGGCGTCGGTGCCCTGGTTCCGGTCGTAGGCGGCGACGGCGTCGGGGCCGGCGAGGTCGATGCCCACGGGTTCGTATTCGCGAAAGCGCCAAGCGGGGTCCATGGACCGTTTGTAGGGTCTGCGCTGATCCACCGGCAACAGCAACATCCGCAGCACGGTGTTGCAGGAGGTGAAAGGTGCAGGACCACGACCAGTACCGGCTGTTCGTCCACCTGGCCGGCTCGCTGAGTTTCACCCGCACGGCAGCGGACTGCCACGTCAGCGCGGCCACGCTGTCGCGCGCCGTGCAACGTCTGGAGGCCGCCACCGGGCACCGGCTCGTGGACCGCAGCCCGCACGGCGTCGCCCTGACCGGACACGGCCGCCGTTTCCTGCGATACGCCACCGAGGCGCTCGACCTGTGGGAGGGGTACCGCGAAGGCGGCCCCGAAGAGGACCAACTCAGCGGCTGCCTGCGGCTGTTCGCGACCGTGACCGCCTGCCAGGGGCTGCTGCCCGAGCTGCTCGCGCCGCTGCGCAGCGCCCATCCCCGCGTACGCGTCTCGTTGCGCACGGGGGACGCGGCGGCCGCGCTCGCGCTGCTCGACGACGGTGAAGCCGATCTCGCCGTGGCGGCGCTGCCCGATCGCGTACCGGCCACGCTGCTTGCCCGAGAGGTAACCCGGACTCCGCTGGTCCTCGTACGTCCGCACCCCGGATCGGAGGACGCCTGCGAGGAGCCGTTCGTGCTGCCCCGGCAGGGGCGGGTGCGACAGCTGGCCGACCGGTGGTTCCGGCGGCGCGGCGGTCCTCCCCCGGTCGCCGTCGAGGCGGACGGCCACGAGGCGCTGCTCACCCTGGTCGTACTCGGCTACGGCACCGGCATCGTTCCCGAGCTCGTACTGGAACAAAGCCACTTGAGGGAACGCCTCCACACCGTTCCGGTGGCCGATCCTCCCGAGGAGCTCACCATCGGCGCCTGCGTCCGCCGCACCGATCTGCACCGACCCCTGATCGCCGCTGCCTGGGCGGCCTTCGAAGGCTGACACGACGGGAGCGGGGTCCACCGACCGGTGGACCCCGAGTTCCACCGGTCGCCGCTGTCCGCGCCCACGCCCCGCGACCAGCATGGACGTCATGACCAACTACCCCGTACGTATGGCTCGTTGGAGTGCCGGGCACCCGTGGAGGGCGATCGTCGGCTGGTTCTTGTTTGTTGTTCTGTGTCTTGGTGCCGGGATCGCCGTGGGTGGCAATGCCGCCACGTCCGCCGATTTCGGTGTCGGTGAGGCGGGGCGCGGTGAGGCGATCGCCCGGGAGGGTGGGCTCGCGCAGCGGCCCGTCGAGCGGGTGCTGATCGAGGAGCGCGGCGCCGGGCGGCTTGAGCGGGCGACCGGTGGCACCGTCGCCGGTGATGTCGTCGACCGGATGCGGGGGCTGCCCGAGGTGCGGTCCGTGGCCGAGCCCGTGTGGTCGAGGGACGGCCGGGCGGTGCGCGTCGACGTCACCATGAAGGGCGCCGAGCTCGACGGGAAGAAGCACGTCGATCCGCTGCGGGCGCAGACCGAGCAGGTACAGAAGGCGCATCCCGGGCTGCGGGTCGAGGAGACCGGCGGGCCGTCCATCAGCCAGGGCGTCGACAAGCTGCGCGGCAGTGACCTCTCCCGTACGGAGATGATCGCGCTGCCCATCACGCTGCTCACGCTGCTGCTCGTGTTCCGGTCGGTGGCGATGGCGACCGTGCCGCTGCTGCTCGCGCTGTCCGCGATCGTCGCGTCGATCGGCCTGTCGATGCTCGCCTCGCACGTCTTCCCCGACGCGGGGGTCGGGACGAACATCATTCTGCTGATCGGGCTCGCCGTCGGCGTGGACTACACGTTGTTCTATCTGAAGCGGGAGAGGGAGGAACGGGCCCGGTCCGAGGGGCAGTTGGACTCGCGGGCGCTTGTGGAGATCGCTGCCGCCACCTCCGGGCGCGCGGTCGTGCTGTCCGGGCTCGCGGTCGCCGTGTCCAGCGCGACGCTCTATCTCGCCGACGACGTGATCTTCTCGTCGATCGCGACGGCCGCGATCCTGGTGACGCTGGTCGCCGTGGTCAGCTCGCTGACGGTGCTGCCCGCGCTGCTCGTGAAGATCGGGGCGCGCGCCGAGCGCCGCGCCGCACGCAAGCCGCGTAAGTCGCGTAAGCCGGGGCCGCAGAAGCCCGTGCGGCACAACGTCCTCTTGCGGCTCACCGCCCGTCGCCCCGGCGCCGTACTGATCGTCGCGGTCCTCGCGATGCTGGCCCTGGCGGCTCCCCTGCTCGGCTTGAAGCTGACCGACATGGGCCGCGAGACGCACTCGCGGCAGACGCAGTCGATGCCCACCTTCGACCGGTTGAACGCGGCGTTCCCCGAGGTCAAGGCCTTGCATCAGGTTCTCGTACGGGCCGACGCCGAGCGCGCAGACGAGGTGGCCGGGGCGCTGCGCTCGCTCGCCGCGGACGCCAAGGACGACCCCGGCCTGAACGGCACATACACCCTGCGCAGCTCTGCCGACCATCGCGTCACCTCGCTCGAACTGCCCGTCCCCCACTACGTCAGCACCGAGCCGGCGCAGGAGTCGCTGCAGCGGCTGCGGCTGGAGTATCTCCCCGAAGCGGTACGGGAGTTGGGCGGGGGCGTCGATGTCGCGGTCAGCGGTGACGTGGCCCGTTACGCCGACTATCCCGCACATCAGAAGGAGAAGCTGCCGCTGATCATCGGGGCGCTGCTGCTCGTGACGTTCGCGATGACCGTGTGGGCGTTCCGGTCCGTGGTGCTCGGGTTCGTCGGGGTCGCGCTGAATCTGCTGTCGGCGGCCGCCTCGCTCGGCGTGCTCATCTTTACGTTCCAGGGGAGTTGGGCCGAGGGGTTGCTGGACTTCCAGTCGACGGGATCGATCGGTTCGCGGGTGCCGCTGTTCCTCTTCGTGATCCTCTTCGGGCTCTCCATGGACTACCAGGTGTTCGTGATCAGCCGGATCAAGGAGGCCGCGGAGCGCGGGGTGCCGACGCGGCAGGCGGTGCTCGACGGGGTCGGCAGCTCGGCCGGGGTGGTGACCAGCGCCGCCTTCGTGATGGTGACCGTGTTCGCCAGCTTTGTGTCGCTGCACTTCATCGAGATGAAGCAGATCGGGTTCAGCCTGGCCGTCGCGGTGCTCCTGGACGCCTTCGTCATCCGGGTGCTGATCCTGCCCGCACTCATGCTGCTGCTGGGCGAGCGGAGTTGGTGGCCCTCGCGCGGGCCGCTGCGGGCCGGGAAGTCCACGGCCGAGCGCCCGCTGGCGAACGTAGGCTGATCGTCGTGGACAGCAGCCGAGCGCCTCTCCTCGCCCCGCGGCAGACCGCCGCCGTGCCCGTACCGCACCGCTGGAACGCCGTGCTGTGGGTGCTGTGCGGCCTGGTCCCGCCCGCCCTCGCGGTGGCGGACACCCCGCCCGGGACGAAGTACCCGACGTTCGTGCTGCTGTCCGCCATGACCTGCGCGTACGCGGCGGTGGCCATGTTCCCCGGACGGGAGCTGCTGCGGCCGACCACCTACCTCTCACTGCTCGCCGCCGGGGTCGGCGCGGTGGCGTACACGATGGGCAGCGGCGCGGCCCTGTTCATCGTGTCGCTGCCGCACTTCTGGATCTACGCGTCCGGGCCCGGCGCCGCCCTCGCCCTCAGCGGGGCGACGGCCGCGCTCACCATCGTCGGCGCCGTCGTCGGGCGCGATCCGGGAACTCAACTCATCAACGGCAACGTCCTGTTCATCCTCGCCGGGTACGCCGCCGGGTCCACGGTGGGGCTCCTCGTGCACCGGATCACCGAGCAGGGCCAGGCCCGCACTCAACGGCTGAGCGACGAACTCGCCGACACACAGCAGGCGTTGGCGGCAGCGCATCGTCAGCAGGGCGCGGCGGACGAGCGGGAGCGGATGGCCCGCGAGATCCACGACACGCTCGCCCAGGGTTTCGCCTCGATCATCGTCCTCGCGGAAGCGGCCCGCGCCGGACTCCCGACCGAATCGGCGCGCTCCGCCCAGCAGTTGACGTCGATCGAGCACACGGCGCGGGAGAACCTGGCGGAGGCGCGGGACCTGGTCGGCGCCACCCCGCCACCGGGCGGCGCCGCACAGGGCCCGGTGGCGGGCACGCTGCGCCGCATCCTCGACCGGTTCGCGCAGGACACCGGGATCACGGTGGACGCCGAGCTGGCCGAGGTCGACTGCGACCAGCAGACCCGTATCGCGCTGCTGCGCTGCACGCAGGAGTCGCTCTCCAACGTCCGTAAGCACGCTGCCGCTTCGACCGTCGCCGTGGTGTTGGAGCAGGGCGCGTACGGCATCGATCTGGAAGTCACCGACGACGGGCGCGGTTTCGACGTCGCCGCGGCGCGCGGCTTCGGCCTCGACGGCATGCGCAAGCGGCTCGCCGAGCTCGGCGGCGAACTGACCGTCACCAGCTCACCGGGCGACGGCACCCGCGTACTGGCCCAACTGCCCGGCACCGGGGCCGCGGACCGGAACGTAGACCGGAACGTAGACCGGACCACAGAGGAGCGAGTATGAGTGGCGAGGCGAAGCTGAGGGTCGTCGTGGTCGACGATCACACCGTGATGCGGGCCGGCGTCGTCGCCCTGCTCGCGCCGGAGCCCGGAATCGAGATCGTCGGCGAGGCGGACGACGGCCGGCCCGGCGTGGCGCTCGTCGAGGATCTGCGCCCCGATGTGGCGCTGCTCGACCTGCGGATGCCGGGGCTCGACGGGGTGGCGGCGACCGAGCGGATCGTCGCGGGCCCGAGCCGTACCCGCGTCCTGATCCTGACGACGTACGACACGGACACCGAGATCGAACGGGCGGTGGAGGCGGGCGCGATCGGCTACCTGCTCAAGGACACCACGCGCGAGCAACTCGTCGACGCGATCCGCTCCGCGGCACGCGGCGAGACGGTGCTGGCCCCGCGGGTGGCACAGAAACTCGTGGCGAAGCTGCGCCGACCCACCCAGACGGCGCTGACCGCGCGCGAGGTGGACGTCCTGACGGCGGTCGCGGACGGCCTGTCCAACCCCGACATCGCGAAGCGCCTCGTGATCGGCGAGGCGACCGTGAAGACCCACCTGCTGCGCATCTTCGCGAAGTTGGACGTGAGCGACCGGACGCGGGCGGTGGTCGTGGCGATGGAGCGCGGGGTGCTGTAGGCCGGTCGCGGCCCGGGAAACCAAAGCCGTGCGGAAACCAAAGCCGTGCACGACCGTTGACACCCCCACTGACCAAGTGATCTATTCACTTTATGAGTTACGCCGATCAACCCTCGCTGTCCGAGCGCCTCGCGGACGACATAGTCGAGATCATCCGCACCGAACGACTCTCCCCCGGCGACGCCCTGGCCTCCTCGCGCGAGCTGGCCAAGCGGTTCGAGGTGACGACGCCGACCGTGCGGGAGGCGCTGCGGCGCCTTGAGGCCATGCAGGTCGTGGAGTTCCGGCACGGTTCGGGCACGTACGTCGGGCCCGGCGTCGAGCGGCGGCTGCTCGCCAATCCGCACCGCCCACGCACCTCGCAGCGGTCCGTCCTCGAACTCGTCGAGGCACGCCTCGTCGTCGAGCCCGCGGTCGCGGCCGAGGCGGCCCGCATTCGACTCCCGCAGGGCATCGAGCAGTTGGAGCACGCGGCGGCCAACGCCCTGTTCCCGCCCGAGGAGTCGCTGCGCCGCTCCGTGCACTTCCATGTGGCGCTCGCGACGGCCAGCGGGAACGCGCTGCTGAAGGAGACCGTCGAGGCACTTCTCCAGGTCCGCGCCCGCGACCAGGTCGAGATCCGGCACCGCTACAACGACCGGGAGCGCGACCACGCCGAGCATCTGGAGATCGTCGAGGCGGTACGGGACGGTGACGCGGCGGAGGCCGAGCGGATCACCCGGGAGCACCTGACCGCGATCCGGGACACCGTCCTCACCGCCGACTTCCCCGACGGGGGTGAGCTCGCGTGACTCACATCCAACAGCCTTACCGGCTCGCCGAGTTGACGACGGAGGAGGCCGCCGAGGCCGTCACCCGCGCCCCCGTCGTCATCATCCCGGCCGGCGCCTACGAGCAGCACGGCCCCGGCATGCCCATCGCCACGGACACCATCCGCGCCGAGCGGATCGCCGACCTCGTCGGGGCCCGGCTCGCCGGGCGCGTGGTGATCGGCCCGCCGCTCCCGGTCGGCGTCTCTCCGCACCACATGGCGTTCGCCGGGACGGTGACGCTGACGACGACCACGTTCGCCGCGGTCGTGCGCGAGTACGTGGAGAGCCTGCGGCGGCACGGCTGGCGACGGTTCCTGGTACTGACCGGGCACGGCGGCAACAACGCGACGCTCACCACGGTGGCGCAGGACCTGCTCGCGTCCCACCCCGACGTGCGATTCGCCTGGACGCCGGTCACTTCGCTGGTATCCGGCGTTGTGGCGACGATGGGGGTGAGCGAGGTGCACGGGCACAGCGGCGAGGCAGAGACCGCCCAAATGCTGGCCCTGGCACCAGAGTTGGTTCACCAGGACCGACTGAAGCCCGGAACCGTGTCCCTCGACGAACTGGGCCCCGAGTCCCGCCTCGCCCGCACCTTCTCGCAGCCGACGCTGACCCTGCCGTACGACGAACTGAGTGCCAACGGCGTGCTCGGTGACCCGACTTCGGTCACGGCCGAGGACGGGCGGGCCATCGTGGACGCCGCCGTCGACCGCGTGTCCGCCTTCGTCGAAGAGTGGCTCGACCTGTAACACCCCTGCCCTACCCCCTCTCAGCAACCCTCATTTGGAGCCGCACATGAAGGGTCTACTTCGGCGTGCCTGCGTACTGGCCGCCGCACTCGTCGCCGTACCGTTCGCCCCGGCACAGGCCTCCCCGGCCGTTCACCCCACCGGCTGCGGCACCCCCGCCCCGCAACAACCCGGCACCAGCGTCCCGCACACCATGACCAGCGGCGGCCGCGAGCGCACGTACCAGCTGCACCTCCCCAACGGCTACACACCGGACCGCAGTTGGCCGCTGATCGTCGCCTACCACGGGCGCGGCAACACCGGAGCCGGCACCGAGGCGTTCTCCCGCCTCTCCACGCTGCCCGCGATCGTCGCCTACCCGAACGGGGTCGTCGGCACCGGCGACGGTGAGCGGCAGGCCTGGCAGGGCGCTCCGTACGCGGCGGACGGCGTGGACGACGTCGCGTTCACCGGGGATCTCCTCGACTCCCTCGAAGGCTCGCTGTGCGTGAACGAGCGGCGAGTGTACGCCACCGGAAAGTCCAACGGCGCCGGGTTCACCGGCCTGCTCGCCTGCCGGATGTCCGACCGGTTCGCGGCCGTCGCACCGGTCGCCGGGGCCTTCTACCCCGGCACCCGCGAGGGCGGCTGCGATCCGGAGCGCCCGATGCCCGTCCTCGACTTCCACGGCACCGGCGACACCACCATCCCGTACGCGGGTGCCACCGACCGCGGGCTGCCCGCCATCCAGGACTGGGTGCGCGAGTGGGCCGACCGGGACGGCTGCCGCACCCGGGCGCCCGACCAGGTGACCGAGCCCGACATCACGACGTCCCGGTGGACCGGCTGCGCGGGCGGCGCGGAGGTGGCGCACGTCGCGGTCACCGACGGCGGACACACCTGGCCGGGCGCCGACGGCTACAGCGGCGGCGGCTACACCACGCAGACGATCCAGGCCCACGAGGTGATGTGGGCGTTCTTCAGGAACCACGAACTCCCAACCCATCAAAGCTAGTTGGAGCCGCAGCCATGACCGTACAGAGAGAGGCACCACCGCACGCCGAAGCGGCCGCACGACTGCCCTTCGTCATCCGCGCCCTCGGCGTCGTCGAACGTGCGGGGAACCGACTGCCGCACCCGTTCTGGCTGTTCTGGATCCTGTCGGCGGTGCTCGCCGTCGTCAGCGCCGTGCTCGCCGGGTTCGACGTGTCCGTGGTGTCGCCCGCCGACCACAAGACGGTCGCCGTGCAGAACCTGCTCAGCGGCGACGGGCTCGCCATGGCGGTGTCGACGATGGTGTCGAACTTCGCCGAGTTCCCGCCGATGGCGACGATCGTGGTCGTCATCATGGGCGTCGCCGTCGCCGAACGCAGCGGATTCCTGTCCGCCGCGATGAAGGTCGGGGTCGCGCGGGTCCCCGCGTCGTGGGTGGTGTTCGCCGTCGCGTTCGCCGGGACGGTCGCGCACGTCGCGTCGGCCGCCGCGTACATCATCCTGGTGCCGCTCGGCGGGCTCGCCTTCCGCGCCGTGGGCCGTTCACCGATCCTCGGCATCGTCGTGGCGTACACGTCGATCGCCTCCGGCTACGACGCGAGCCCGGTACCCACGCCGAACGACGCGATCTTCGCGGGCATCACCACAGCCGCCGCGAAGATCGCGGGCGGCGACGACGCGTACGTGTCACCGCTGTCCAACTGGTTCTTCAACATCGCCTCTTCTCTCCTGCTCGCCACCGTCATCACGCTGGTCACGCGCTGGGTCCTGGCCAAGCGGCCGGACCTCGACCCGGACCCCGACGCGGACGTCGAGGACCTGGGCACGCTGGACCTCAGCGAGCGTGAACGCTCCGCGCTGCGGCGGGCGTTGCTCGCACTCGGCGGCGGCCTGGTGCTGGTCGTGGCGGCACTCGCCCCCACGTCCTCTCCGCTGCGCGGCGACGGCGGCAGCATCGTCGAGTCCCCGTTCATCGACGGCATCGCGGCGGTCGTGGCCGTCCTGTTCGCGCTCACCGGCATCGTGTACGGGGCGCGCTCGGGGTCGATCGCGAAGCCCGGCGACGTACCGAAGCTGATGGCGGCGGGCGTGAAGCAGATGGCGCCGGTACTGGTCCTCTTCTTCGCCATCGCCCAGTTCCTCGCCTACTTCGACTGGACGCACATCGGCGACGTACTGGCGGTGCGGGCGGCCGAACTCCTGGAGCACAGCGGGATGCCGATCGTCGTGGTGTTCCTGCTGATCCTGCTCCTGCTGACCGTCGTGAACGTCATGGTGACCAGCGGCTCCGCGATGTGGGCGCTGGCCGCCCCCGTCCTCGTGCCGATGCTGATGCTGGCGCACGTGCCGGCCGAGACGACGCAGGCCCTGTTCCGCATCGCCGATTCCGGGTCGACCGCGATCACACCGATGAGCCCGTACTTCGTGATGGCCCTCGGCTTCCTCCAGCGCTACCGCAAGGACGCGGGCATCGGCACCCTCGCCGCGTACACGCTGCCGCTGGCGATCGCGATGACGGCGGCGTGGACGCTGCTGTTCCTCGCGTGGTGGGCGATCGGGATTCCGCTGGGGCCGGGGGCGCCGGTGCGCTGATGGGTGACGGGCCGGGCCTTCCGCGACCTACCCCCACGCCCTCAGCACCGGCGACCGCTCCTCGACGGCTTGCGCCGCGTCCAGCAGCCCGTCCTCCGTGAACCGGCCGCCCACCAACTGCACCCCGACCGGCACCCCGTCGTGCACGGCCACCGGGACGGTGACGGCCGGGAAGCCGAGGATCGGCACCGACGTCATCGGCCACATCGCCGGAAAGAGTTCCAGGGCGCGGGCCTCGTCCGCGAGGTCGGCGTCCTGCTCGAAGGGCGGCTCGGCGCACACCGGGGTGAGCAACAGGCGGTCGGCGCCGAGGAGTTCCTGCAGCCGGGTGACGAGTGCGCCGCGCCGACCCCAGCCGTTGATGTACGTCTCCAGGTCGGGGCGCTCGCCCCACACGGCGGCGGACGCCGCGAAGTGCCGCGCGAGCGCGGTGCGGATGGCGTCGTCGCCGATCTGCTCCACGACCCGGAGCAGCGGCCGGGTGTCCTCGGTGAGCAGGAGCAGCCAGAGCCGGGCGGCCTCGGCGAGCAGCGGTTCGGCCGCCACCTCGTCGACCTCGTACCCCGCGTCGGCGAGACGGGCGGCCGCGGCGTCGAGGGCCGTGTCGACGGCCGGGTGGTTCTTCGCGCCGTCGTTGCCGCGGACGACCGTCACCCGCGTCGGGGCGGGGCCCCTGGGCGGCAGCGCCGGAACGCCGTAGGGGTCGCGCGGGTCGGGCCCGCTCATGGCGTGCAGGGCGAGCCGGGCGTCCGCCACGGTCCTGCCGAGCGGCCCCTGCACGGCGCAGGCCTGCACGGTGGGCGGGAAGTCGAGCGGCACCCGCCCCTCGGGGGTGTCGGCGTACGCGGGCGGCGCCCAGCCGGAGATGCGTCCCACGGTGGGCCGCACCCCGACGACGCCGCAGCAGGCCGCGGGGAAGCGGATCGATCCGCCGATGTCGTTGCCCTGCGCCAGCGGCGTCATCCCTGCCGCGATCCCGGCGGCGGCTCCCCCGCTGGAGCCGCCGGGTGTGCGCGCGGCGTCCCACGGGTTCAGGGTCCGCCCGTGCAGGTCGTTCGTGGAGAACCAACGCAGCGAGAACGCGGGGACGTTGCTGCGTCCGAGCGGTACCGCTCCGGCGCGGCGCAGCGCGGTGACGCAGGCCGCGTCCTCGTCGGCGAGGTTCCCGGCGAGGGCGGTCACACCGTTCGTGGTGGCGTGGCCGCGCTGCTCGGTGTTGACCTTGATGGAGACGGGCACGCCGTGCAGCGGGCCGAGTTCGGCGCCCTCGGCGACAGCGGCATCGGCCCGCTCGGCCGCGGCGATCGCCTCGTCGCGGCGGACCTCCACCAGCGCGTTGACCTTCGGGTTCGTCTCCTCGATACGGTCGAGGCAGGACGTGACGACCTCGTAGGACGACACTTCCCCGCCGCGTACGGCCGCGGCGATCTCGGCGGCGGAACGCTGCCACCACTCGGTGTTCTGGCCGGGACTTCCCATGGAGCACCCTCTTCCAGCTGCACAATCCGGTAACCGGTGATACAACGGCGTTTTATTTCGCGGACAGACTGCGCCGCCGCGTATGCCGATGTCAACAGGAGTCCTGAAAAAGGCAGTTCAGTCCTGAAGGTCGGTCCGGACGGTCAGCCGGCGGATCCGCGCAGCTTGTCGACCACGGCCAGGATCGCCCGCTCGCCGCGCTCGGCGGACCAGCTCTCGGGGTCCTCCAGCGTCGCCAGCCAGTAGCCGCGCAGGACGAGGTGGAGGACGTCACCGCTCAACTCCGCGTCGGGCAGCCCCGCTTCGGCGACCATCTCCGTGAGCCCCTGATAGTCACTGCGCGCTGCCGACCGCCGCGCATCGCCGACCTCGGCACCCGGCCCCGCGCTGGCGATCTCCATCATCAGCCGGCGCAGCACCTCGTCGTCCTGCTCGGTGGTGCACATCCAGCGGACCGCCGCGCGCAGCCTCTCCTCCCCCTCGACGCCCTCGACGGCCCGCTCCAACTCGCGGCTCCAGTCGGCCTCGGCGCGACGCAGCGCGTTGATCATCAGCGCGGCGCGATTGGCGACGTAATTGGTCACCATCGCGGTGGAGCCGCCGAGCTGCTCGGCCACGGCCCGGATGGTCACGGAGCGCACGCCCCGGTCCCGGGCGACCTGGATGGTGGCGGTCGCGATCTCGTCGAGCCGCTTCGCCTCGTCTACCTCGATCGGCATGTCGCCGACCTTAACCCAACGGGTTGACCGCGTTCACACGGAGCTGCAATGTTGTCATACAACGCTGTTACATCACGGCGTTGTTCGTCGTTGCTCCTTGCTTGCTCGACGTTTCCGCCCAGGAGATTTCCGGGGGACCCCTTCATGACCTTTCGTTTCTCACGCGTCGGCCCGGCGCCCGTGCCCGAGCGGGCCAGCCAGTACCGGGTGCGGATGCGCGACGGGATCCGGCTCGCCACCGACGTCTATCTGCCCGACGGACCCGGCAACGCGCAGACCCCGACCGTCCTCGTCCGGCTGCCGTACGACAAGAACAGCCGCTACGTGTACTTCGACGAGATCGCCGCCCGCTTCACGGCCCGCGGCTACGCCGTCGTCGTCCAGGACGTGCGCGGCAAGTTCCGCTCCGAGGGCCAGACGCTGCCGTTCCTGCGCGAGTCCGACGACGGCTACGACACGATCGACTGGATCGTCCAACAGGCCTGGTCCGACGGCCTGGTGGGCATGTTCGGCGACTCGTACTACGGCTTCACGCAGTGGGCGGCGGTGGCGTCCCAGCATCCGGCGCTGCGCGCCGTCGTGCCGCGGGTGACCACGGTCGACTTCAACGCTACGGCCCAGGGCGGCGGCCCGCACGACCCGCCGGGCGTCGGCCGCCCCGTCTGGCTGGAGGGCATCGAGTACTACGCCCACTACTGGGTGGACCAGGGCCTGTACGAGTACGAGCCGGACCGCTCGATCCGCCCGGTCGTCGAGCAGTACGAGGAGGCGTTCCGGGCGATCGGCGCCCGCTCGGCGTGGTTCGACACGCTCGTGCCGCACTTCACCGACCTGTTCCCGGCGCGCGGCCGGCACCCCTACGACGCGCGGCCGGTGCCCGTGCTGCACTGCGTCGGCTGGTTCGACAACATCCTGATCCCGCATCTGCGGGACTATCTGGCGCTCGCGGGGCGCCCCGGCTGGGACGCGGTCCAGTATCTGTGGGCGGGCGCCGTCGACCACGAGAACTACCGCCTCGCCGACGCGCCCGCGACCGCCGACACCGACCACGGGCAGAGCGGGGCGGCCCTCGACCGGATGCTGCCGCAGTACGTCGACCCGGCCCTCGCGTTCTTCGACGTGTTCCTCAAGGGGGTCCGACCGGTGTCCGACCTACCCAAGGTCCGTTGGGAGTTGGGGCACGGCGACTGGCGTACGTCGACGGCCTGGCCGCCGCCGGAGACCGTCGAGCGCACCTTCTGGCTGGCCCGTACCGAGCACGCGAAGGGGCCGCTTCCGGAGGGCGGAGCGCTCGTCGACTCGCCGTCCGATGAGTCGAGTTCGACGCAGTGGACATACGACCCGGAGGCCCTGGTGCCGTCGGACACCGCCAACTCCTTCGAGTACCTGCACAGTTACCCGGATCTCTCGGACACGGCGAACCGTGAGGACGTGCTCGTGTTCTCCGGTACGGCCCTCGCCGAACCCCTCGACCTGGCGGGGCCGCTCGGCCTGCACCTCCATGTCACCAGCACCGCCCCGACGTTCGACGTCTTCGTGAAGCTCGTGGACGTCGGGCCCGACGGGCGCGCCCACCTGATCGCGCGCGGCGAGGTCTCCCTGCGGACCGACCTCGCGCCGCCGGAGGTCCGCGTCGATCTCGGGCACACCGGCTACCGGGTGCGCACCGGGCACCGGCTCGCCGTCCTCCTCGCCTCCAGCGACTACCCGCTGTTCCTGCCGTCGTCCGGCAGCGACGACAACCCGTGGACGACCCCGTTGGCCAAGCCCTCCACCCAGACCCTGCGCACCGGCGGCGTCCACCCCTCACGCCTCACGGTCTCGGCCCTGCCCGCCCACGCCTGACCACGCACCCGCGCCCCACAGCGGAGGACCCGTACCACCACAGCACCCCATCCTCATCAGGAGCACCTTCATGCACGCTCCCCGACTCACCGTCATCTGTGTCACCACACTGGCCACCGCGCTGACGCTGGCCTCCTGTTCCTCCTCCGGCCCGACCGCCGCGAAGAACGCGATCGACCTCACGACCACGACGCCCGCCGCGGGCGGCACCGTCGACCACGTCACCTGGAACCTGCCGATGGGCGAGCCGACCACGCTCGACCCCGCGAAGGTCGGCGACTACTCCCCCAGCACCGTCGCCTCCAACCTCTGCGACCCGCTGATCCGCCTGAAGCCGGACTACTCGACGGCCCCCGGCCTCGCCACCTCCTGGCAACGACCGGACCCGAAGACCCTCGTCCTGAACCTGCGCCGCGGCGTCCGCTTCTGGGACGGCAGCCCGATGACCGCCGCCGACGTCGTCGCGAGCCTGGAGCGGCAGCGCGTGCCCGCCACGCAGAGCGTCAACGTCCAGGTCCTCGCGAACGTCACCACCATCAAGGCGACGGAGGACCACCAGGTCACCGTCCGCTTCCGCACCCCGGACTCGCTCTTCCTGAAGTACCTGGTGAACGGGTTCGGGGCCGTCGGCAAGGCCTCGTACATGAAGAAGGCGGGCGCCTCGTACGGCACCGCGCGCGGCGGCCTGATGTGCACGGGCCCGTTCAAGCTGACCAAGTGGCGCTCCGGCGACTCCATCACCGCCGTGCGCAACACCGCGTACTGGGACCGCTCGCTGCGCCCCAAGGTCAAGGAGCTCACGTTCCGGTTCATCACCGACAACGGGACGCTGACCAGCGCCCTCATGTCCGGTCAGATCGACGGGAGTTACGAGATTCCCTCGACGTCCGCGAAGGCGCTGCGCGGCTCGAAGGAGGGGCGGCTCTACTACGGTCCTTCCGCGCAGACCGTGTTCCTCGGGGCGACCTCGCCCACCTCGCCGATGGCCGACCGCCGGATCGCCGACGCGCTCTCCCTCGTCCTCGACCGCGACGCCCTCGTCAAGAACGTCTTCGACGGCGCCGCCCAGCGCCAGAAGACCTTCATCCCGTCCCTGGTCTGGAAGAGCAGTGAGGCCAAGGACGTCTACGCCAAGGGGTACGCGGCGCTGCCCGCCGTCCCCGGGCCGGATGCCGCCAAGGCGAAGAAGCTCGTCGACGAGGCCGCTCCGAAGCGGCGCACGCTCACGATCGCCACGGCGGCCGGCGACCAACAGTCGCTGCAGACCTTGACGTTCCTCCAGGCCGCCACGAAGAAGATCGGACTCAAGGTCGTCATCCGGCAGCTCCAACCGACCCAGATGTCCGGCCTGTTCTTCAACCCGGCGCTGCGCAAGGGCCTCGACGCCACCATCGCCCTCGGCTACGTGGAGATCCCCGACCCCCTGTCGTACGCGGACATGATGACCGACCCGAAGTCGCCGATGAACTGGACCAACTACCGGAACAACAAGGTGACTTCCCACATTCGGGCGGCCAAGGCGACGACCGATCCCCAGCGGGCCGCGCGCGAGTTCACCGAGGCGCAGGCGCTGTACGCGAAGGACTTCCCGATCGTGCCCATCGCCTGCCCGTACGAGCGGCTGTTCCTGAACAAGCGGCTCAGCGGTGTCCCCGCCTCCTTCGCCTACATCAACATGCCGTGGGCGGCGCGCATCGGCGGTACCGGGCGGGGGTCCTCATGATCTGGCGCTTCGTCGTCCGGCGGGCCGCCATGCTCGCCGCGACGGCGCTGGTCGCGAGCGTCGCCGTGTACGGGGCACTGTTCGTCTCGCCCGGCGACCCGGCGACGCTCCTCGTCGGCGGAGGCAAGCCGCCCAGTGAGCGGCTGCTCGCCGATATCCACCGCCAGTACCACCTCGACGACCCGTTCCTGCGGGGCTACTGGCGCTGGCTCACCGCACTGTTCCACGGCGACCTCGGCCAGTCGCTCAGCTACCGCGACTCCGTCGCGCACCTGGTCGGCGACCGGCTCGGCAACACGCTCTTCCTCGTCGCCTTCGCGGCGGTCCTCATCATCGGGGCGGGCGTGGCCCTCGGGACGCTTGCCGCGCTGCGCGGCGGCTGGGGCGAGACGGCGGTGACCGTCGTGACGACGACGCTGATGGCGGTGCCGACCTTCGTGATGTCGGTGCTGCTGATCTGGGGCTTCTCGGTGCGCTGGGGTCTGTTCCCGGCGTACGGGAGCGGGTCGGGCTTCGCCGGACGTCTGGAGCATCTGACGCTGCCGGCGCTCGCACTCGCCGCGACCTGGCTCGCGTACGTCGCGCAGGTGACGCGCTCGGCGGTGCGCGCCGAACTCGCCTCCGAGCATGTGCAGACCGCGCGCGGCCGGGGCATCCCCGAGCGTCTCGTGGTGCGCAAACACGTGCTGCGCAACGCCTCCGCGCCCATCTTCTCGGTGTCCGGCGTGGCCGTCGCGGGCCTGATCGCGGGCTGCGCGATCGTCGAGCAGGCCTTCGGGATCAACGGCATCGGGGCGCTGCTCGTGCAGAGCGCGGCGAAGCAGGATCTGGCGGTGGTGCAGGCGCTCGCGCTGATCAGCGTCGTCCTGTTCGTCGGTGTGAACACCGTCGTCGACGTGGTCTCGGCGCTGCTCGACCGGCGTACGCCCTTGGAGGCCTCGGCATGACGACCTATCAACTCGCCGCGAAGGCAGGTGTCTTCGCACGCGGCCGACGTGCGGCGCGCGGCAACGGCGTGCTGATCGGCGCGGGCGCCGTCGTCGCCCTCGTCGTCCTCGCCGCCGTGTGCGCGCCACTGATCGCGCCGTACGATCCCGAGGCCGTCGACCCGCTGGCGGTGTACCAGGGCAGCAGCGGCGCCCACTGGCTGGGCACGGACGACACCGGGCGCGACATCCTCTCCCGCATCCTGTACGGGTCGCGGCTCAGCCTGCTCGCGCCCGCCGTGGTGACGGTCGTCGCGAGCGTCGTCGGCTCGGCACTCGCCATCTCCGGTGCCTGGCTCGGCGGTTGGTACGACCGCGTGGTGTCGTCCGCCCTGAACGTCGTGTTCGGCTTCCCCGGCCTGATCCTGGCTGTGGTCGGCGCGGCCGTCTTCGGCGCGGGCCTCCAGGTGGCGGTCGTGACGCTGTCCGTCGCGTATCTCCCGTACGTCGCGCGGACCGTGCGCGGCGCCGCGCTGCGCGAGGTGCACCTGCCGTACGTGTCCGCGCTGCGGATGCTCGGCCTGCCGGGGTGGCGGATCTGCCTGCGCCATCTGACGCCCGCGCTGCTGCCGCTGGTCCTGGTGCAGGTGACGGTGTCGTTCGGCTACACGCTGCTCGACGTCGCCGCGTTCTCGTTCATCGGCCTGGGCGCGCAGCCGCCGACGGCCGAATGGGGTCTGATGGTCGCGCAGGGCGCGTCGGGCGTGCTCGCGGGCCGGGCCGAACAGTCCCTGTACGCGGGCCTGGTGATCGTCGTGTTCGTCATCGCCTGCACCCTGCTCGGCAACGGCCTGTCCCGACGGCTCCTGGGAGAGGACACCCGATGACACTTCTCGACATCCGACGGCTCCGTGTCACCCTTCCCCTGGACGGGACCGACCGCGCGGTCATCCACCGCGTCGACCTCTCCGTGCCGGCCGGTGCGGCGCTCGGTCTGGTCGGCGAGTCCGGCTCGGGCAAGTCGCTCACCGCACGCTCGGTGCTGCGGCTGTTGCCTCCGGGGGCCCGCGTCGACGGCGACGTCCTCCTCGACGGCGCGTCCGTGCCCGCGATGGGCCCCGCCGAGCTGCGTGCTCTGCGGTCGGCCGACGTCGCGATGATCCACCAGGATCCGCGCGCCCACATCAACCCGGTCCGCACGGTCGGCGACTTCCTCACCGAGGGCCTGATCGCGCGCGGCACCCGGGCTCGCGATGCCACGGCCACGGTCACCGGGCTGCTGCGCGACGTCGGCATCCCCGACGCCGAACGCAGGCTGCGGCAGCGTCCGCCGGAGCTGTCCGGGGGGCTGCTCCAGCGCGTCATGATCGCGGCGGCGCTCGCGGGCGGCCCCCGGCTGCTCCTGGCGGACGAGCCCACGACGGCGCTCGACGTCACGACACAGGCCGAGGTCATGGCGATCATCGACGAGGCCCGTGCCGCGCGCGGGCTCGCCCTGCTGTTCATCACGCACGACCTGGCCCTCGCTGCGGCCGTCTGCGACCGGATCGCGGTGATGTACGCGGGCTCGATCGTCGAGGAACTCCCCGCCGACCGGCTCCACAAGTCCGCCCGCCACCCCTACACCCGGGCACTCCTCGCCTCCCGGCCCGCGCCCGGCGCGGACGCACACGAGCTGCGGGCGATCCCCGGACGACCGCTGTCCGCCTACGAGGCCGGTGCGGGCTGCGCGTTCGCGCCACGCTGCCCTGCCGCCCGGGCCCTGTGCCGCACCGAGAGCCCCGAGCCGCGCCCCGTCGGCGACGGCCTCGCCGCCTGCCACTACCCAGCGGAGCCCGCCGATGACCTCGACGCCTGAACCCGCCCACCCGTACGCGCTCGAAGTCACGCACCTGCGCAAGGAGTTCGGCGATGTCGTAGCCGTCGACGACATCGACCTGACGCTCGCGCCGGGCGGCTCGCTGGCCATCGTCGGCGAGTCCGGCTCCGGCAAGACGACGACGGCCCGGATGATCGCCGGCCTGGAGCACCCGACGGCCGGGACGATCCGCCTCGCCGGTCGCGAACGTCCCCGCCCGCCCCGCCGGACGGCCGAACGACGCCGCGCCGCCCGCGAGATCCAGATGGTCTTCCAGGACCCGTACGCCTCCCTCGACCGCCGCCAGCGGGTGCGCGACTGCGTCGCCGAAGTCATCGCGCTCCACACAGAACTGCGCGGCGCGGACCTCGACCGACGCGTCGCCGAACTCCTCGACCAGGTGGGCCTCGACGAGCGGCAGGCCGCCGCACTCCCCCGGGCCCTGTCCGGCGGCCAGCGCCAACGCGTCGCGATCGCCCGCGCGTTGGCCGTCGCCCCGCGGATCCTCGTCCTCGACGAAGCGGTGGCCGCGCTCGACGTGTCCGTGCAGGCGCAGATCCTCACGCTGCTGCGCGAGATCCGCGAACGGACCCCAGTGGCCTACTTGTTCATCACCCACGACCTCGGCATCGTCCAGCACGTGTGCGACGACATCGTCGTCATGCACCGGGGCCGCATCGTCGAACGCGGCGCGGCCCGCACGGTCCTGACCGATCCGACGGACGCGTACACCCGCACCCTGCTCGAATCAGTGCCGCGCCCGGGCTGGAAGCCGCGTCGCAGCACTCCCTCAACCCCCGCCCACTGACCAGGAGTTCGCGTGCCCCACACCCCCTCACTCACCTACGCCTTCGAGATCCGCGCCGAGGTCACCGAGCCGCTGCACATCGGCCACGGCGCCGGCGAGAGCACCGAGTTCACCCCGATCACCGGCGGCACCGTGACCGGCCCGCGCCTCAACGGCACGGTGCTGCCCGGCGGCGGCGACTGGTCGAACACCCGAGGCGGTGTATGCGAGTTGGAGGCCCGCTACCTCCTGCGGGCGGACGACGGTGCCGTCATCGACATCGTCAACCGCGGCTACTACGTGGAGGACTCCGGCTACTTCCGCACGGCGCCGACGTTCCGCACCGACGCGCCCGCCCATCTCTGGCTCGCCCGCACGGTCTTCGTCGGACACGCGCGGGACGAGGGCAGCCCGGAGGACGGGGTCGCCATCGTGATCCGCTGCTACAGCGTGGACTGAACGGCGTTTACAAAACGTTCAGTAAATAGTGGGGCCCACAGCTCTCGGGATGCGGCGCAATCCATTGACGCCCGCCGGAATTCCCGCCACCGTCTTGGCGACAAGCATTCCGCTCATCCCGAGAGCTGGGACCCCACAATGAAGAGAATCAAACACTGCGTCGCCTTCCTCGCGGCGGCCGCAGCCATCGCCGCGGGCCTCTTCGCCTGGCCCGCCACGGAATCGGCGCAGGCGTTCCCGCCGAGTTCCAAGCAGACCGTACTGAATTACTTACGGTCCGTTTCCGGGAATCACATCATTTCCGGCCAGCACAACAAGGAGCCCGCCACCTCGCCCGGCGCGTACACGCAACAGGTGAAGGACGTCACCGGCCAGTACCCCGGCCTGTGGGGCGGCGACCTGATGTTCAACGCCACCGACGTGGCGAACCGCCAGCGCGTGATCGACCAGGCCAAGACGGAGTGGAAGAACGGCTCGCTGGTGGCGTTGACCTGGCACGTCTGCCCGCCGACCGGGGGCAGCAGCTGCGCGTTCGAGGGTGGCGTGAAGTCGAACATCTCGGACGCGCAGTTCTCTCAGCTCGTCACCGACGGCAGCGCCCTCAACACGGCGTGGAAGAAGCGGCTCGACGAAGTCGTGCCCTATCTCAAGCAGTTGAAGGACGCGGGAGTGCCCGCCCTCTTCCGCCCGCTCCACGAAATGAACGAGTCGTGGAACTGGTGGGGGAACCGGCCGGGCGCGAATGGCAGCGCGCGCCTGTACCAGATCACGCACGACTACCTGGCCAACACCAAGGGTCTCGACAATATGATCTGGGTCTGGAACGTGCAGGACAATCCGGCGGGCGGCTGGAGCAGTTACTACCCGGGCAGCCAATACGTGGACGTCGTGTCCCTCGACGCCTGGTACAAGAATTACCCGAGTTCCGCCGACTATCAGCAGATGCGGAGCATCGCCGGCACCAAGCCGATGGCCATCGCGGAAATGGGCAAGATGCCCAACGCCTCGCTGCTGACGAGCCAGCCGCAATGGGCCTGGTTCATGCTGTGGTCCGAGCAATTGCGCGGTAACAACACCAACGCCGAGATCCAGTCGACGTACTTCCACCCCCGCGTCCTGAACCAGGGCGAGCTCACACTCTGACCTCCGAACCCACTCCCACGCCCCGCGGCGGCGCGCTGCTGCCGCGGGGCACCAGCACGGGCAGCGCGACGGGCTCCGACGAAGGGTTGCGGCGGTGGACGACATCGAAGAGGCGGCGGGTGACATCGGCGCCGAACGCGAAGACGTCGTGGCTCATGGCCGACAGGTTCGGGTGCGTGAGCCGGCACAGCTGGGAGTCGTCCCAGGCGATCAGGCTGACGTCCTCCGGGACGTTCAGGCCCAGTTCGGCGGCGACCGCGAGGCCCGCGACCGCCATGATGTCGTTGTCGTAGACGATCGCCGTGGGCCGCCGCGCGGAGGCGAGCAGCCGGCGGGTCGCGCGGGCGCCCTGCTCGCCGGAGAAGTCGGTGGTGACGTTGTGGGCCGGTTCGAGGCCGAGGTCGGCGACGGCCTGGTTCAGCGCGGCGGTACGGATGCCGGTGTGGCCGAACGCCGGATGGCCGCCGACCCTGGCGATCCGCCGGTGCCCGAGCGCCGCGAGATGGCGCACCACCTCCCGTACGGCGGTCTCGTCGTCGGTCCACACCGAGGTGTAGCCGCCGGTCAGGGACGGATGGCCGACCGCGACGGCCGGGAGGCCGATCGCGCGCAGGGCGGCGATCCGGGGGTCGTCGTGCTGGATGTCGACCAGGATGGATCCGGCGATCCGGCGGGAGCGCCACCACTGCCGGTGCACGGCGATCTCCCGGGCCGTGTCGCGCACCAGATGGAGGAGGAGCGAACAGCCGTGCTCCTCCAGGACGGACTCGGCGCCGGAAATGAACTCCACGTAGAACGGCTCCAGTTGGAGCTGCCGCGCCGATCGCGCGATGACGAGCCCGACGGTGTCCGCGGCCCCTGTCGCCGAACCGGACAGCTTGCCCGGTGTCCGATGCGGCGACCAGCCCAGTTCGGCGACCGCCGCCATGATGCGGGTCCGTGTGGCGTCGGAGAGGCCGGGGCGGTTGTTGTACGCGAGGGAGACCGCGCCCCGCGACACCCCGGCGCGAGCCGCGACGTCGGTGATCGTGACGCGCCGTGCGGGCGGCGGGCCGGTCATTTCGTGGCACCGGCCGCGAAGCCGTTGTAGATGTAGCGCTGCAGGAACAGGAAGACGAGCAGCGTCGGCAGGATCACGAGGATCGCGCCGGCGGAGATGTCCTCCCAGTGCGCGCCGAACGGCCCCTTGAACCGGAACAGCGCGGTGGAGATCGTCCCCTTGTCCTCAGAGGGCATGTAGAGGAACGGGATGTAGAAGTCGTTGTACGTCGTGATGCCCTTGACGATGACGACGGTGGCGATGGCCGGCTTGAGCAGCGGCAGGATGATCTTCCAGTAGATGGTGAAGGTGTTGGCACCGTCGATCCGGGCGGCCTCGTCGAGCGAAGTCGGAATGCCCCTGATGAACTGCAGGAAGATGTAGATCGAGACGATGTCCGTCCCCATGTAGAGCAGGATCGGCGCCCACCGCGAGTCGAACAGGCCGAAGCTGTTGACCACTTGGAAGGTGGCGACCTGCGTCGTCACCCCCGGTACGAGCGTGGCGAACAGGAAGAGCGCCATGACCGTCTTCTTCAGGCGGAACTGGAAGCGGTCGATCGCGTAGGCCGTCATCGAGCCGATGAGGACGGTGCCGGTGATCGAGAACAGCAGGATGAACGCCGTGTTCCCGAACGCCCTCAGCATCTTGCCGTCGCGGAAGGCAGTGACGTAGTTGGAGAGGTTCAGCCAGTCCTCGGGAAGGCTGAACGCCCCTCCGCCCTGGGCGAGTTCGTGCGAGGACTTCAGCGATGTGAGGAGCACGACGACGAGCGGTACGAGGACCACGAGGGCGGCGACGACCAGGGAGAGATAGGTGAGCACCGTGCCGACGCGCGGCCGCCTGCGGGCCCGGTCCACTACAGGTAGAGCGGTCATACGAGGTCCACTTTCTCGTCGGGCACAAGGCGTCGCTGGATCCAGGTGATCAGCAGGATGATCAGGAGCAGCACCACGGCGCAGGCCGAGGCGAGCCCGGTCTTGTTGAACTGGAAGGCGAGCTTCACCGTCTGGATGACGAAGGTCGAGGTGCCGGTCGCGCCGCTGGTCATGATGTACGGGATCTCGAAGACCGCGAGCGAGCCGGAGACCGCGAGGATCACGCTGAGGCTGAGCACCGGTTTGATGCCGGGCGCGATGATGTGCCGGAACTGCTGCCACCGCGAGGCTCCGTCGAGCTGCGCGGCCTCGTACAACTCCCCCGGGATCGACTGGATCGCACCGAGGAACAGCACGAAGTTGAGTCCGGTGAACCGCCACACCGACACCCCGGCGAGCGAGGTGTTCGCCGACTCCGCGTCACCGAGCCACGCGTGGTCGCCGCCGGCCCCGAACCACGAGAGCACCGAGTCGAGGGTGCCGCCGTCCTGGAAGAAGTACAGGAAGACGAAGCCGATGGCGACGCCGTTGATCAGGTACGGGAAGAACAGGATGCCCTTGAAGAGGTTCCGGAAGCGCAGGTCGAAGCTGAGCACCGTCGCGAAGTACAGCGCGATCACGATCTGCACGGCCGACGCGGCCAGGTAGTAGAAGCTGACGAAGAAGACCCTGAACAGCTCGGGCCGCGTGAAGAGTTGGGTGTAGTTGTCGACCCCGGTGAGGTTCCGCTCCGGACTGACCCCGTCCCAGTCCGTGAAGCTGTAATAGATCATGTTGCCGACCGGCACGTACGTGAACGTGATCAGCAACGCGAGCGGCACCAGCAGAAACAGCCACGGGGTGACCTTGCGCAGCACATCAAGCCTCTGCGGCGTTTGAGCAGGCTTTTCAACCCACGGCGACGATTGAGCAGCGGGCTTATCAAGCCCCTGCGGCGATTGAGCAGCGGGGCCCGGGGCAGAGCCCCGCGACGTAGGCCCGGCCGACGCCGAACTGAACTTCCCACCAGAACCCATCACTCACCCACCCGCAGCCGCAGACGCCTCGCCCCACCGCTGATCGAGCTCGTCGAAGTACCCCTCCAACGACCCCTTCTGCGCACCCCGCGCAATGTCTATCAGCTTCTGCCGATAGTCCTGCTTGCTGAGCCCGATCTCGGACGCGTTGTCGATCGCGTTGACCTGCCCGGTCTTCGCCTCCGAACGCTCGATGTACTCGACATCGTTGTCCTCGTACGGCTTGAGCGTCACCGGCATCGGCGCGGAGCGCAGCGCGGAGACGGCGCCCTCCTTGGCCGCGTAGCCGGACTTCTCGGTGAACCAGTCGAGCCAGGCGCGGGCGGCGGCCTTGTGCTCGGAGTGGATGTTCACGGCCTGCTGGTAGTCGGAGAGCAGCGTGGCGCAGAACTTTCCGTCCTTCTGGACCGGGAACGGCATGAACCCGATGTCGTCGGGGTTCTCGCCCGCCTTCTTTGCGGCGTCCTGCATCTGCGTGACGGCCCAGGAGCCGAGCAGCATGCTCGATATCTTGCCCTTGGCCAGCAGGTTCTTGGAGTTCTCCCAGTTGGTGGTGGTCGGGTCCTTCTCGGCGTACTTGTCGTGGACGATGTCGTACAGCAGCGTGTCGATGACGTTGAGATCGCTGCTGGCGGCCCACGGCTTCTTGTCCGACGCGAGCTTGTCGTTGGCCTTCACGTCGCAGCTCACCGAGCCGATGGAGTTGGACCAGGGGCTGCTCAGCGGCCAGCCGTCCTTGAAGTTCGTGTAGTACGGCACCGCGTCGGTCCGGCTCTTGACCGCCTTCAGGTCGTCGAGGAACTCCTGCGGCGTGGTCGGCCAGTCGGTGACGCCGGCCTTCTTCCACACGGCTTTGTTGTAGAGGAAGCCGTTGGCCGTGCCGAAGCTCGCCACCCCGTACGTCTTGCCGCCCACATCCGTCTTGCCGGTGAAGCGGTACTTCTTCTCCATGTCCGCGGTGTCACCGAGCGGGGCGAAGAACTTTGGGTAGTCGTTCTTGCCGATGACCGCGGGGATCATCAGCACGTCACCGTAGTTCTCGGTGTTCATGCGGATCTTGACTTCGCCCTCGTAGTCGGTGATGCCCTCGAACTTGACCTTCACCTTCGGGTACGTCTTATTGAACTCGGCGGCGTACTTCTTCATCGCCCCGCTCTGTACGAGATCGGTGCGGTGGGTCAGGACGGTGATGGTGCCCGATACGTCCTTGGGGTCGGTCGGCGCCTTCGCCTCCCCGCCCGTCCCCGTGCTTCCTCCACTGCACCCGGCGGCTGCCAGCATCGCGGTGGTGAGCAGCGCGACGCCCAATGGCTTGCTCGGCTTCATCCTCATGTGCCCCACTCCTTCGAGGGTTTGACGGCTCCGGCCCAGCGGCTGACGGCACTATGGCAGCGAACTGTGAACCGGTAAAGGCCCTTGGAGCAGTCGACTGCCAAATCACCCTTGGCGAAGGGGACTAGACCGGTTCACTCAACCAGAGTTAAGTTGGCGCGGATCGCCAACTCGGGCCTGCTGCAAGTCCGATGACAGCCGCACGATGGGAGCCGCACCATGAAGGACGCCGTCCAGCTCGGCGAGGGCTGGAGCCTCGACCACGACGGGACCGGGGTCCCCGCCCGTGTCCCCGGATGTGTCCACACCGACCTCCTGGCCGCGGGCCTGATCCCGGACCCGTTCCTCGGCACGAACGAGCACGAGATCGAGTGGGTGGGCCGACGCTCCTGGACGTACACCCGCACGCTCGAAGCAGGCCAAGGCCCGCACGAGCGAACGGACTTGGTCCTCGACGGCATCGACACGGCGGCCCGCATCACCCTCGGAGGGAAGCCGCTCGCCCGCACCCGCAACATGCACCGCTCGTACCGCTTCGACGTCACCGGCCGCTCCGGCGAACTGCGAGTGGAATTCGCCTCGGCCTACGAAGAGGCAGCCACAGTACGGGAGTTGACCGGGGATCGCCCCAACGTCTATCCGGCGCCGTCCCAGTACATCCGCAAGATGGCCTGCTCCTTCGGCTGGGACTGGGGGCCCACCGTGGTGACGGCGGGCCTGTGGCGCCCGGTCCGGATCGAGCGCTGGTCGACCGCACGCTTCGCACGAGTACGGCCGCTGGTGACGGTCGACGGCTCAACGGGCCGTGTCGAGCTGCGGGTTGAGGTCGAGCGCACCTCGCAGGGCGCCGGGCGTCCGCTGGCGGCACGGGCCTCGGTGGCGGGCATCGAGACGCACGCGACCTTCGAGGGCGACGCAGCCACACTCTCCCTGGACGTCCCCGACGCACACCTCTGGTGGCCACGCGGATACGGCGAACAGCCGCTGTACGACGTCGAGTTGTCGCTCCTCGAAGGCGACCGGGCGCTGGACACCTGGCAGCACCGAGTCGGCTTCCGCACCGTCGAGATCGACCGCGGCGCCGACGAACACGGCACCGGCTTCACCTTCGTCGTCAACGGCATCCGCATCTTCGCACGCGGCATCAACTGGATCCCCGACGACGTCCTGCCCTCCCGCATCACCCCCGAGCGCTACCGCACCCGCCTCACCCAGGCCGCCGATGCCAACGTCGACCTCGTACGCATCTGGGGCGGCGGCATCTACGAGGACGACGCCTTCTACGACGCCTGCGACGAGCTCGGCCTCATGGTCTGGCAGGACTTCCCCTTCGCCTGCTCCGCCTACCCGGAGGAGCAGCCGCTGCGCGGCGAGGTGGAGGCCGAGGCCCGCGAGAACGTCGTGCGCCTCATGCCCCACCCCAGCCTCGTCCTGTGGAACGGCAACAACGAGAACCTGTGGGGCTTTCGCGACTGGGGCTGGGAGGACGAACTCGCAGGGGACTCGTGGGGCGAGGGCTACTACCTCGGCATACTCCCGCGCGTGGTCGCCGAGTTGGATCCCACCCGCCCCTACACCGCCGGCAGCCCCTGGTCCGGCTCCTGGGACCACCACCCCAACGACCCCGACCACGGCACATTCCACTCCTGGGAGGTGTGGAACCGGCTCGACTACACCGAGTACCGGTCCGAAGTCCCGCGCTTCGTCGCCGAGTTCGGCTGGCAGGCACCGCCCGCGCTGGCCACGCTGCGCCGCGCCCTGCCCGGCGAGAAGCTCGCCCCCGACTCCCCCGGCATGCTCCACCACCAGAAGGCCGAGGACGGCAGCGGCAAGCTTCAGCGCGGCCTGGAACGCCACTTCGCCGCTCCCGAGGGCGACTTCGACCGCTGGCACTACCTCACCCAGGTCGTCCAGGCCCGCGCCGTCGCCACCGGCATCGAGCACTGGCGCGCCAACTGGCCGCGCTGCGCCGGCACCATCGTGTGGCAGCTCAACGACTGCTGGCCGGTCAGCTCCTGGTCCGCCATCGACGGCGACGGCCGCCTCAAGCCCCTCCACCACGAACTGCGCCGCGTCTACGCCGACCGACTCCTGACACTGCAACCAGCCACAGATACACCGGAGTTGGTGCTCTCCAACCTGGGCGCCGCACCGTGGGACACCACCGTCACCCTGCGCCTGATGCGCGCCGACGGGACCGTGGCCGGGCAGACCCGGCTGCGGGCGACCGCGGGCGCTCGCGAGACGCTGCGGGTGCCGGTGCCGGGCGAACTCGTGCCCGCCGCAGGTTCGGCCAAGGAGTTCCTGGTCGCGGACGCGGAGGGCTCGCGCGCGCTCCACTTCCCCGTACGGGACAAGGAGTTCGGCTACCCCGAGCCCCGCTTCACGGTCGTGACCGAGACCGTCGGCGGGGACCCGGATACAGTCGACGTCGTGGTGACCGCCCAGACCCTCGTACGCGACCTGCTGCTCCAGCCCGACCGTGTCTCCCCGCACGCGACCGCCGACCGCGGACTGGTCACGCTGCTGCCCGGCGAGCGGGCCCGGATCCGCCTCACCGGCGCGCGAGGCGCGGGAGCCAACGCGATCCGTTCCGCCCTCTTCTGCGTGGAACCGGCATGACCGCCCCGATCCGCAACGTCACCATCAAGGACGTCGCGGCCGCCGCCGGGGTGTCCAAGGGCGCGGTGTCGATCGCGTTCAACCAGAAGCCCGGGCTCTCCGATGCCACCCGCGAGCGGATCTTCGCCGCGGCACGGGAGCTGGGCTGGGCGCCGAACTCCTCGGCGCGCAGCCTCTCCCGGCGCACCACGGACACGATCGGCCTCGCCCTGTGCCGCCCGGCCCGGCTGCTCGGCCTCGAACCCTTCTACATGGAGTTCATCTCCGGCATCGAGAGCGTCCTCGCGGAACACTCCTGTTCGCTGCTCCTACGCCTGGTCAGCAGCCTCGACGAGGAGATCGCCCTCCAGCAGACGTGGTGGCGCGAACGCCAGATCGGCGGCAGTGTGCTGGTCGACTTCCACCAGGACGACCCGCGCATCGAACCGCTCTCCCGGCTCGGGCTCCCGGCCGTCGCGGTCGGCCACCCGGACCTCACGGGCGGCCTGCCCTCCGTGTGGACCGACGACGCCACCGCGATGACGGAGGCGGTCCGCTACCTCGCGGCGCTCGGTCACCGCAGGATCGCCCGCGTCGGCGGCCCGGCCGACCTCGGGCACAGCGCGATCCGCGAGGAGGCGTTCCAGTCGACGCTGCGCGGGCTCGGTCTCGACACCGACCTGCACCTCAACACCGGCTTCGCGGACGAGGAGGGGGCCCGGGCCACGCGCTCGCTCCTGCTCCGCCCCGACCGGCCGACCGCGATCGTCTACGACAACGACATCATGGCGGTGGCCGGGCTCGGGGTCGCCGCGGAGATGGGGGTGGCGGTGCCCGACGACCTCTCGCTGCTTGCCTGGGACGACTCCCAGCTCTGCCGCCTGACCCACCCCACGCTCTCCGCGATGAGCCACGACGTGCACAGCTTCGGGGCCCAGGTCACCCGCGTCCTCTTCGACATCATCGCGGGCAACCCGGCGAAACCGGGCCCCGTACCGACGCCTTCGCTCACCCCTCGGGGGTCCACGGCGCCACCACGGGCGTCGTGACGGGTCCCTCGACGGCCTGCAGCATCCCTGCGGGCAGCCGGTCGTTGCCCCAACTGCGCTCGATGTAGCCGATGATGCGCGTGACGTCCTCGGCGGGCACCCGCTCCGGTTCGCCGTGCTCCAGCGGGTCGGCGTGGAAGATGTACAGCCGCGAGGCGAACTGGTCGAACGGCAGTGAGCCCTCGCCGAACCGCTCGCCGTTGCCCGCGGTGGAGACGACGACGCCGTCGCCCCAGTCCTGGCCGCTGTCGTTGTTCGGGTTGTAGAAGTACACCCGCATGACGTCCTGCGGGTCCGGCGCGACCCGCAGGATCGTGATCGCGTGCCAGCCGACGTAGCGGGCCGCGCTGTCGGTGACGGCGACACCGGCGGGCTGCGGATGGATCAGTGGCTGCTCACCGTTGTAGAACGGGTGGTAGCTGGCGTGGAACTGCCTTAGGAACTCGTCGAGTTCGACCAGGTTGCCGGTCGCGACGTCGACGTTGATGTGGAACCCGCGGGCCGTCCACCAGCCGTGGAACTCGGGGTTGACCCACCGGTGCGGGTCCCCCGGCCGCTCGACGCAGCGCCGCCCCATCTCGGCGTAGATCCGGTCCAGGTGGGGCACCACGAGCAGCGACACGGGGTCCAGGTCCGTCGGCAGCGTGCTCGCGACTCCGGTCCCGCTGTCCTTCGACGAGATCGGCTGCCCCTCGAAGTGCATGAGGATCTCGTCGTCGCGGGCGGCCCAGACCACCACTTGCAGCAGGTAGTCCGGGTCGTTGTAGGCCCACATCGACAGCGCGCGGGCCGACTGGCAGGTGGGGTTGTCGCCCTGGCCGACGCCGAGCGGCAGGCCAAGCACCGAGAGCACCCCCGCGACCAGGCGCGCCCGCGGCCCCGGCGTGTCGCCGAAGACGGTCGTCAGCCGCTCGTGCGCGACCGGGGAGAGTTCGAGCGCCAGTTGGCGCCACAGCGCGGGCACCACCGGCGGCTCGTACAGGATGCCGCGGTCGAGCAGCAGCGCGAGGCCGTAGACGCATTGCGCGGTCTGTGGGTGCACGGCCACCTCGATCAGCCGGTGCACCAACTGGCTGTAGCGCATCAGGCAGTTCCGGCCGGTGTCGGAGAGGCCGAGCGCCTCCCCGACGAGGTAGAGGTGCTCGCTCTCGCTCAGGAGGAACCGGAGCAGTTCCGCGTGGTAGGGCGACACCAGGCCGGTGTCGTGCATCGCCCGCGCGAACCCCGTCGCCTCGTACTGCAGGCCGACGGCGTCCATCGCCTCGAGGCGGGAGCGGAAGACGTCGAGGCCCGGGTCCTCCCGGCACGCCTCTGTGGTCCCGAACAGGCTGGAGATGAGCCGGTCGATGCCCTGCCCCGACGACACGCCGAGAGCGACGTCCGGGTCGTTGCGGTAGATCGAGATCCGGGTGATCAGGGACTGCGCCGCCTCGACCTGGATCGGACGCTGGCGCAGGATCCGCCAGATCTCGTCCACCAGCTTGTCCAGGACGGTGTCGTACCCGATCTCGTCGGCGAGGTGGCGGAACAGGTCCCGGACGAGTTGTGCGGTCCTGCCCTGCTGGATCCGCTCCGCCTCAGTGGGCGGGTTGAACAACAACTCCAGGTTCGCCCCCAGCACTTGGGACAGGAACTGGCGGGCGTCCTCGGCGGGCAACGTCGGGTGCTCGAAGTCACCGCGGGCGACGGCGAGCATCCGCAGCTCACTGGTCGCCTCCATGACGACGGTGTCCGCGTCTCCGCTGTACAGACCCGGGCCCACCAGCGCCGGAATCAGGATCTCCGGTGTCGCCCAGTCCGTCCCCTGGAAGAGGCCGGCTTCCTCAAGTGCCTGCGCCCTGGCCTGGACCGCCGCGGCGCCGCCCGGCTGTACGAGCACCCGCCGCAGTGCTTCCAGGACCCGCCGCAGCTTCGTGTACTTGCCGAAGTCGCGGGTTTCGGCCATGGCCTGGATGGCGTCGTCGAGTGAGGCCGCGCGCTTCTCCAGCGTCGTGGCCCCACCGTTGGCGTCGACGGTCGGTTTCAAAGGGTTTCCCTCGGGTTGGCCTCCTGCGTCCACACGGTCGTCAGGACGGTCGTCAGACGTAGAAGTCGAGCTCTTCCTGCTTCTTCAACAGGTCGCGCATTCGGTAGGGGTCTTCACCGAAGAAGTACACCAGGCCCCAATGGGTTCCGAACGCGGTCCTCTTGGTGACGGTCTCTTCGAGCGGCGTCGAGAGGTCGTGCGACTCGTAGTAGTCGTCGTCCTCGGTCACCTCCGGGATCTCCAGGTCGCTGACGACGCGGCGCCGCGGGTAGACACCGAAGCAGCCGGCGACTCCGGACGCGTCGACGACCTCGCGCGGGAAGAAGGCGTCGATCTCCTCCTCGGTCGTCTTCGGGTCGAAGGCCAGCACCAGCGCCTGGTACGCGTTGAAGCCGTATGCCCGCTCAAGCAGCTCGAACACCTTGAAGCCCGGCGGCCGGTAGGCGACCTCGCCGAAGTACATCTCGCCGTCACTGGTGACGAAATACTCCGGGTGCACGAAGCCGAACTCGATGTCGAACGTCTTGATGAGCTTCTCGATCTGCGCCGTGATCTGCGGGCGGTAGCGCTCCAGTTCCGGGGTCGCCGGAACGAACACCGAATATCCCAGCGTGACGTATTCGGAGATGTTGAGGAACTTGATCTTCCCGTTGTGTACCCACGCCTCGACCGCGAACTCCCAGCCGTCGAGGTGGGATTCCATGAGGACGGGAAACTCCTCGTCCGGAATCGTGTCGACCTCGTCGGGGGTGCGGATGACGCGGTGCCCGAGGCATCCCGCCTTGTCGAACGCCTTGAGGTGGATCGGGTCGTTCGGGTCGCCGTCCAGCTTGAGCAGGGTCTGGTTGACGCGCTTGAGGAAGCGGGTCACGTCGTCCCGGTCGTGCGCCTCCTCGAAGATGCCGACCCGGATGCCGCCGAGTTGGGCGCGACGCTTCATCAGCGCCTTGTCCCGCAGCAGCATGGCCTGCCCGTACAGCCGCGGATTGCCCAACAGAACGGAGTTGATCGCCCCCGCCCACTCAACTGTTTCCTCGTACAGCGGGATCGCGACGTCGACGCCCTCGTTCTGCAGCGTCTCGGCGATCTCCACGGAGCGGTCGTTGAGCCGCTCGAAATTCCACGGCACGTACGGGATGTCGTGCTCGACGCAGTACTCCTCGGCCCACTCCGGGGCCACCACGACGTATCTCCGATCGAACCGGTCGAGAGCTTCCACCGCGTTGAGACTCCAGCCGAGGAGGGCTACGTAGCCCTTGTCGGGGTTCCTGGTGACCGGTTCGCGCTGCGGCATAGACAGTTTCTCCTTCGGCGCGTGCGCCCATCGGGGGTGTGGCTGACTCGCCTTCCCGACGATCCGACGCACAAACGCCGACCTTGATCCTGTCCGGCCGTCCTCGCCTACGGTCCTGAGTCCCCATCAGGACCGTAGGCAGCAACGCCACTTCAGCGCGAAGTCCCGGGTACGGGGTCCGGGAACCCGGGACGCCGGCCGCAGCGTCACGGGCGACACGGGCCGTCCGGCACTGCGGAAGGACAGGCAACTGCCCATATGGAAAGCTAGGTGCTGGTGCCCGAGGACATGATCCGGTTGGCACATGCAGCGGTCCTCTAAACGCAGCTGATTGACCGCTGCGGTACGAGCTCGGCGAGGGGCTTGATCAATGGGACGGCAGAATTCCACAAATGCCGAACGATTCTGTGCCTGAGTACGGCGGGAACGTGCATCGGGTTTCGGCCCTACGAGCCGATTTCGCCCGACCCGTCCAGCTCCGCACGTCCGACCTGGACGAGGCCCGCCAGGTCATCCGTCACAACTTCTACCCCAACGTCATCGACCTGCTCCAGCCATCAGCCACTCTCACCGGGCACTTCGCGATAGGCAGGCTCCGCGGTATGACGCTCGGCACCCTGCAGTTCGGTGCGGATCTGTGCATGCGCTTCGGCGAACTGGCGGCCTACCACGTCGACGTGCCGCTGTCCGGGTCCATGGCGTGGCACCAGGGACGCCTCGATCCCCTCCTGGCCACCGTGCAGGAAGCCGCGGTCTTTCAGCCCGGCCACAACACGGTGCTGGACCGGTGGAGCGGAGACTGCCGACTTCTCGCGGTCAAGATCGAACGCCCCGAGCTGGAGCTCCAGTTGGAGCGTCTGCTCGACGCCCCGATCCAGTTGCCGCTTCGGCTGAAACCCGCCATGAACATTTCGCACGGCCTCGGGCGCAGCTGGGCCCAGCTGGTCCGGACGGCGGCGGAAGACGCCCAGACGTCGCGGGGGCTCACCCATCACGAGCTGCTGGCCGACCGACTGCACGAGGCGCTGGTGATCGGACTGCTGCTGGCCGCCGATCACCCCTACCGCGAACAACTGGCCCGGCCGGTCACCCCCTGCCGTCCGACCCCGGTCAAGCGCGCCATCGACGCCATGGAGGCGCGCCCGGAGCATCCGTTCACCGTGACGGGCCTCGCGGAGATCTCCGGGGTGGGCATCCGACAACTGCAACAGGGGTTCCGCCAGTACGTCGGAATGCCGCCCACGGACTACCTCCGCCGGATTCGGCTGGCCCGCGCCCATGCAGAGCTGCGCTCGAAGGAACCGGGCCAGGTGACCGTCACCGATGTCGCCTACCGCTGGGGCTTCACCCACCGCAGCAGGTTCGCCGCCACCTACCGCCAACGCTACGGCGAATCACCTTCGGCCACCCTGCACAAGACGTGACGCCCGAATCCGCCTACGACCGGCCCTTCTCGGCGGGCTCAAGAATCGCCAGGCACTCGACGTGATGCGTCATCGGGAACAGGTCGAACGCCCGCAGCGTCCGCACCCGGTACCCGCCCTCCTGGAAGTACCCGAGGTCGCGCGCGAGGGCGGCCGGGTCGCAGGCCACGTAGGCGATGCGGCGGGCGCCGAGCGTCGTGAGGTGGGTGACCGTCTTCTTGCCGGCGCCCGCGCGCGGCGGGTCCAGGACGATGAGGTCGACCTCGGAGATGCCGGTGCGCGGCAGGACCGCCTCGACCTTGCCCTGCTCGATGCGGACCCGGTCGAAGGCCTCCAGGTTGTGCCGGGCGTCCTCGACGGCACGCTTGCCGGACTCGATGCCGAGGACCGCGCCCTTGTCGCCGATCCGGTCCGCGAGCGCGCCCGCGAACAGGCCGACGCCGCAGTACAGGTCGAGCGCCATGTCGCCCTTGCGCGGCAGCAGGCCCTGCATGACGGCGCGCATCAGCGTGTCCGCCGCCTTCGGGTGCACCTGCCAGAAGCCACCGCTGCCGACGCGGTACGTACGGTCGTCGGCACGCTCGCGCACGAAGGGGCGGCCGTGGACGCGGTGCACGCCGCCGTCCTTCTCCTCGACCCGCATCACGGAGACCGGCTTGTCGAGCTCGACGATCGGCAGGCGGGCGCCGGGCTTCGGGGCGAGGATCACCTGGCGGTCCTGCGAGCCGCTCGCCGCGATCGCCTCGACCGACTCCATGCCGGACCAGTCACGCTTCTCGATGCCGAGCTCGGACACGCCCTCGGCGGCGATCATGCAGTGTTCGATCGGCTCGACCTCGTGCGAGCGGTGGCGGCGCAGGCCCGCGTTGCCGTCGGCGTCGATCGCGTACTGGACGCGTGTGCGCCACTGCGGGACCTCGCCCGACGGGAGCTTGTCGCCCTCGGCCGGCATGACCGTGCCGTCCCAGCCGACCTCCTCGGGCGTGAGGCCCGCGAGGCGCTGCAGTTGCTCGGCGATGACCTCGCCCTTGAGGCGGCGCTGCGCGCCGGGCTTGGCGTGCTGCCAGTCGCAGCCGCCGCAGCGGCCGGGTCCCGAGTAGGGGCAGGGCGCCTCGACGCGGTCCTTGGACGCCTCGATGACCTGGACGGCGTCGGCGCGCAGGAAGCGCGCGCCCTCCTCGCCCTCGGTCACCCGTGCCACGACCCGCTCGCCGGGCAGCGTGTGCCGGACGAAGAGGACCTGGCCCTCGGCCGTGCGCGCGATGCAGTGGCCGCCGTGCGCGACGGGGCCGACCTCGACCTCGTACTCCTCCCCCACCAGTGACGTCGTCGGTTCTGCCTGCATGGCGGGGCTCCAGTACGTAAGGGGAAAGTCTTCGGCGTCGCGGCCACGGAAAAGCGGCCGGACACCAGCCCACCAGTTTACGTGGCTGTCGTCCGGCCGCTCACCAAGGCGGCCACCCGGCTACTTCGAGGTGGGCTCCTTCGGGCGCTTCTCGACCGGACCGCGCCGCACGGCACCCGGCGCGTTCCACTCGGACCGTCTGCGGGCCCGCTTCTTCGCGGCCTCGGAGGACTCCAGCTGGTACGGGACGGACGTGACCATGATGCCGGGGGTGAAGAGCAGTCGCCCCTTCAGCCGCAGCGCGCTCTGGTTGTGCAGCAGGTGCTCGTACCAGTGGCCCACCACGTACTCGGGGATGATCACGCTGACCGCGTCGCGCGGGGACTCGCGGCGCAGGTTCTTCACGTACTCGATGATCGGCCGGGTGATTTCCCGGTACGGCGAGTCAAGAACCTTGAGCGGCACGTCAATACCTCGACGCTCCCACTCGTCCCTCAACGTCTTCGTCTCTGCTGGATCAACATTGACGCTCAATGCCTCAAGGGTGTCCGTGCGCATCAACTTGGCGTACGCGAGCGCCCGCAGCGTCGGCCGGTGGATCTTCGACACGAGGACCAGGGAGTGCACGCGCGAGGGGCGCACGCTGTCGTCCGTCGGGGTCTCCGGCGCGGCGATCTCCTCGGCGACCCGGTCGTAGTGCTTGCGGATCACGGTCATCGTCACGAAGAAGATGCACATGCCGAGCAGTGCGACCCAGGCGCCGTGCGTGAACTTCGTAAGGAGGACGACCACGAGGACCATGCCGGTCAGGAACGCGCCGAACGTGTTGATCGCGCGGGAGCGGATCATGTGGCGGCGCTTGGCGGGGTCCCGCTCCGTGGCCAGGTGCCGGTTCCAGTGCCGCACCATGCCGATCTGGCTGAGCGTGAAGGAGACGAACACGCCCACGATGTACAGCTGGATCAGGCGCGTCGAGTCGGCCCCGTAGATGACGACCAGGAGGGCCGCCGCGCCCGCCAGCAGCACGATGCCGTTGGAGAACGCGAGGCGGTCGCCGCGGGTGTGCAGCTGGCGCGGCAGGTAGCGGTCCTGGGCGAGGATCGAGCCGAGCAGCGGGAAGCCGTTGTACGCGGTGTTGGCCGCGAGGAAGAGGACGAGGGCGGTGGCGGCCGCGAGGACCAGGAACATGAAGCTGCCGCCGCCGAAGACGGCCTCGGCGACCTGCGAGATCACCGGGTCCTGCACAAAACCGGAGCCGACCGCGGCACCGTTGTGGATCAGGTCCTTCGCCGGGTTCTCCGCCATCCGCACGTCGGTCACGAGGGCCAGCACGATGATGCCGCAGAACATGGTGACGGCGAGGCCGCCCATCAGCGCGAGCGTGCTCGCCGCGTTCTTCGACTTCGGCTTGCGGAAGGCCGGGACACCGTTGGAGATCGCCTCGACGCCGGTGAGCGCCGCACATCCGGACGAGAAGGCGCGCAGCAGCAGGAAGACGAGCGCGAAGCCCGCGAGGCCCTGGTGCTCCGCCTTGATGTGGAAGTCGGCGGTGGGCGCGTGCATGGCGTCGCCGAGGACGAGCCCGCGGAACGCACCCCAGGCGATCATGATGAAGACGCCGGCCACGAAGACGTACGTGGGAATGGCGAAAAGCTTCCCCGACTCCTTCACACCGCGCAGATTCATCAAGGTGAGCAGCACGATCACGGCGACCGCGCACAGCACCTTGTGCTCGATCACGAACGGGACCGCGGAGCCGAGGTTCTCGATGCCGGACGAGATCGACACGGCCACCGTCAGGACGTAGTCGACGAGCAGCGCGCTCGCGACGGTGAGGCCGGCCTTCGGCCCGAGGTTGGTGTTCGCCACCTCGTAGTCGCCGCCACCGCTCGGATAGGCGTGGACGTTCTGGCGGTAGGAGGCGACGACCGTGAACATCAGCACGACGACCGCGACCGCGATCCAGGGGCTGAAGTGGTAGGCCGACACGCCCGCAATGGAGAGGACCAGCAGGACCTCGCCGGGCGCATACGCCACGGAGGACAGCGGGTCGGAAGCGAAAACGGGGAGAGCGATGCGCTTCGGCAGGAGCGTTTCTCCCAGCCGGTCGCTGCGCAGTGCGCGCCCGATCAAGATCCGTTTGGGCACGTCGGTCAGTTTGGACACGGAGAGGATCGTAAGCGTTCGAACGGGGGGTCGCCCACCCACCACCCCCATTCAGCTTCGTGCTGTGCGCCACGCCTGCGCAGATGTGACCACCGACTGTCCACCGACGCGAAGGGGGAGATCTCTTACAGAGCCGATACGGTGGTCCAGAGCGCGAGCCGCACAGCAGCCCGCATCGTGCCCGAGATCGAGCCGCACCGGCTGGACCATCCCGCGAGAGAGAGCCATGAGCAGGACGTTTACGCAGGTCAGAAGGCCTATGAGGAGTGCGGGGTAGGGCCGTGCATATCGTGATCATGGGCTGTGGCCGAGTAGGGTCCCAACTCGCCCAGACCCTGGAGCAGCAGGGCCACACGGTCGCCGTGGTCGATCAGGACCCGACGGCGTTCCGTCGCCTGGGTTCGGGTTTCGGCGGCCGTCGGGTCACCGGAGTCGGTTTCGACCAGGACACCCTGCGCGAAGCGGGCATCGAGGAGGCCGGCGCCTTCGCCGCCGTCTCCAGTGGTGACAACTCGAACATCATCGCCGCCCGCGTGGCCCGCGAGATGTTCGGCATCGAGAACGTGGCGGCGCGCATCTACGACCCCCGTCGCGCGGAGGTCTACCAGCGCCTGGGCATCCCGACGGTCGCCACGGTCCGCTGGACCGCCGACCAGATGCTGCGGCGCCTGCTGCCGTCCGGCGCGGAGCCGCTGTGGCGCGATCCCACCGGTGGCGTCCAGCTCGCCGAGGTGCACGCCTCGGAGTCCTGGATCGGCCAGAAGATCAGCCGCCTCCAGGAGGAGACCGGCGTACGCGTCGCGTTCCTGACCCGGCTCGGCGAGGCGATCCTGCCGACGTCGCAGACGGTGCTCCAGGAGGGCGACCTCGTGCACGTGATGATGCGCACGGACGACGTCGAGAAGGTCGAGGCGGCGTTCGCCGAGGGCCCCGAGGAAGGCGGTCAGTGATGAGGGTCGCCATTGCCGGAGCCGGAGCGGTCGGTCGTTCGATCGCGGGCGAGCTCCTGGAGAACGGTCACGAGGTCCTCCTCGTCGACAAGGCCCCGACCGCCATCTCGGTCGAGCGCGTCCCGCAGGCGGAGTGGCTGCTCGCCGACGCCTGCGAGATCACGTCCCTGGACGAGGCGGCGCTGCAGCGCTGCAACGTGGTCATCGCGGCCACCGGCGACGACAAGGTCAACTTGGTCGTCTCGCTGCTCGCGAAGACCGAGTACGGGGTCCCGCGGGTCGTCGCCCGCGTCAACAACCCGAAGAACGAGTGGCTGTTCAACGAGTCGTGGGGCGTGGACGTGGCCGTCTCGACGCCGCGCCTCATGTCGGCGCTCGTCGAAGAGGCGGTCAGCGTGGGCGATCTCGTCCGCCTGCTCCGCTTCAGCCACGGCGACGCGAACCTGGTCGAGCTGACCCTCCCGGAGGAGTCGGCCCTGGCCGGCACCCGGGTCGGTGACGTCCAGTGGCCGCAGGACACGTCCCTGGTGACGATCATCCGCGGCACCCGCGTGCTGGCCCCCAGCGCGGAGGACTCCCTCGAGGCGGGCGACGAGCTGCTGTTCGTCGCGGCGCAGGCGCGCGAGGAGCAGCTGGAGGACCTGCTGTCGGTGCGACGCGAGGACGCGTAACGCGCTGCTCTGCATGAGGCAGGCACAAGGAGGCGGCCCCGAGCTCTTGGCTCGGGGCCGCCTCCTTGTCGTCGTTCACGACGGGCCGTTCTCGGGTCGTACGAGGGTCAGTCTCGGGTCGTACGAGGGTCAGACCTCGCGGCGATGCCGCGCCCGCCCGTTCTCTTCACTGGCGGCCTGAGCCTGCTCGCGCTCGGCCTCGGCCTGCCGCTCCTTCTCCTCCATCTCCGCGAACACGTCGATGGGCGCGGGCGCCTTCGCCAGGAACACCCACGTGAGCCACACCGCCAGCAGGAACGGCGGGATCTTCAACGCGACGAGCACCCAGCCGAATTGAGTGTTGGCAGAATCCGTGTCCGCCCAGAAGTACAGCGGGAACAGAATCGCGCACTTGGCCAGGAGGATCAGGCCCCAGGCCCAACTCGCCTTGGCGTACGCCTTCTTGCGGCCGGGGTTGCGGGTGCGCCAGGAGAGGTTCTCCTTGAACACGGGCCCGAGGATGAGCCCGATCAACGGAACACCGCACAGGGTGGTCACGATGTACGCGAGCGCGAGCCCCAACGTGTAGAGCATGCCCGGCAGATAGAACGCCTTGGCGTTGCCCGTCATCATCGCGAAGACAACACCGAAGGCGACACCGAAGACGCCACTGAAGGCGTGCTTGACGGTGTCTTTCATGACGAGGCGCACGACGACGAGGACCAGGGACACCGCGAGGGCCGCGATGGCCGACATGTGCAGGTCCTTGTTGACCGTGAAGATGCTCACGAAGAGGAGGCCGGGCAGGACGGTCTCCACCATGCCCCGCACGCCGCCGAAGGCCTCGAAGAGCGCGGCCTCGGTCACGGACTTGTCCGTCACGGCGCCTTGATCGACTCCGGGTTCACGTTCGGTCGGCTTGTCGAGGGACGTCACCGGCTACTCCCGTCCGAGCGGTCTGAGTTCGTACTTCGGATTGAACAGCACCCTACGGCCCCGACTCATCGAGATCCGTCCCGAAGCTATGAGTTTGCGCCCCGGCTCGATCCCGACGATCGAGCGCCTGCCGAGCCACACCACGTCCACCGCGGCCGAGCCGTCGAACAACTCCGCCTCCAGCGCGGGAACTCCGGCGCGTGGTCGCAGGGTTACCGTGCGCAACGTACCAGTAACAGTGACCATTTGTCGGTCCGCGCAGTCGCCGATGCGCGTGCAGCCGGTGGTCTCCGAGTCCTCGCGCAGCTCCTCCGACTCCAGGTCCTCCTGGGAACTGGACAGCCTGTCGAGCATGCGCCGGAACCGGCCCGCCGGCTTCTCGGACGCCCTGTCGGAACGCGGAACAGCACTCATACTGGAAGCGTACCTGGGCCCTGTGACAGGGTCGTACCCGCTGGTGTACCCGCTTTCGCGGGCCTCACCGCTCGAATCGGTACCCCATCCCCGGTTCCGTGACGAAGTGCCGCGGATGCGAGGGATCGGTCTCCAACTTGCGCCGCAACTGCGCCATGTACACCCGCAGATAGTTGGTCTCCGTCCCGTACGAGGGCCCCCACACCTCCTGCAGCAGCTGCTTCTGGCTGACCAGGCGGCCCGTATTGCGCACCAGGACCTCCAGGAGATGCCATTCGGTGGGGGTCAGCCGTACGTCGTGCCCGCCCCGGTTTACCTTTTTCGCGGCCATGTCGACCGTGAAGTCCGAGGTCTCGACGATCCCCTCGTCCTCGGTCCCACCCGTGGGCTCCGCCCGCCGCACGGCCGCCCGCAGCCGGGCGAGGAGCTCGTCCATGCCGAAGGGCTTGGTCACGTAGTCGTCGGCGCCCGCGTCGAGCGCCTCGACCTTCTCGTCGGACGAGTGCCGCGCGGACAGCACCAGGATCGGTACGCGGGTCCAGCCGCGCAGCCCCTTGATCACCTCGACGCCGTCCATGTCGGGCAGGCCCAGGTCGAGGACGATCACGTCGGGGTGGCGGGCGGCGGCGAGCTGCAGCGCCTGCGCCCCGTCCGCGGCGGCGTCCACCTCGTACTTGCGCGCCTTCAGGTTGATGACGAGGGCGCGGACGATCTGCGGCTCGTCGTCGACCACGAGCACCCGGGTCATGCGTGCCTGCCTCTCTGGGGACCAGTTGCCTGTCCGGCTGCTTGTCCGGCTGTCCGTACGGCCTCCGGGGCCGTGTCCGGGGTGGTGCGGGTCGCGGCCCGCAGGGTCAGGACCATCGTGAGCCCGCCTCCTGGAGTGTCCTCCGCGCCGAGCGTGCCCCCCATGGCCTCCGTGAAGCCGCGCGCCACGGCGAGCCCGAGGCCCACACCGGCGCCGCGCGGAGCGTCACCGTAGCGCTGGAAGGGCTCGAAAATCCGGTCCTTGGCCTCGTCAGGGACTCCGGGCCCGCGGTCCACGACGCGCAGCTCGACGCGGTCGCCGAGCGTGCTCGCGGAGACGAGGACGGGCTTGTCGGGCGGGCTGTACTTGACCGCGTTCTCGACGACGTTGGCGACGGCGCGCTCCAGGAGCCCCTTGTCGACGCTGACCATGGGCAGCGTCTCGGGTACGTCCAGGTCGACGTTGAGGTCCGGGTCCGGCACGCCGACCAGCGCCATCGGCACGACCTCGTCGAGGTCGATCTCGCGGATGAGCGGGGTGACGGTGCCGGTCTGCAGGCGCGACATGTCGAGCAGGTTCCCGACGAGGTGGTCGAGCCGGTCGGAGCCCTCCTCGATCCCGGCGAGCAGCTCCGCCTGGTCCTCGGGCGACCAGTCGACGTCCTCGGAGCGCAGTGACGACACCGACGCCTTGATGCCCGCGAGCGGCGTGCGCAGATCGTGCGAGACGGCGGCCAGCAGGGCCGTACGGATGCGGTTGCCCTCTGCGAGCGCCCGCGCCTGGTCGGCCTCGGACTGCAGGCGCTGGCGGTCGAGCACGACGGCGGCCTGCGCGGCGAACGCGGCAAGCACGCGCCGGTCCTCCGCGGGCAGCACGCGCCCGGTCAGGGCGAGCGCCAGGTGGTCCCCGACCGGCATGTCGACATCGGCGTCCTCGGGCCGGCCGAGGGACTGCGTGCCGACGCTCGCCGCGCAGGTCCACGGCGCGGTGTCGCCCTCCCGCTCCAGGAGTGCCACGGACTCCATCGCGAAGGTCTCCCGTACGCGTTCGAGCAGCGCCTCCAGGCTGGTGTCGCCGCGCAGCACGCTGCCCGCCAGGAAGGCGAGGATCTCGGACTCGGCGCGCAGCCGGGCCGCCTGGTGGGTGCGCCGCGCCGCGAGATCCACGACCGAGGCCACGGACACCGCGACGCCCACGAAGATCACGATGGCAACGATGTTGCGGGGGTCGGCGACGGTCCACAGGTGCAGCGGCGGCGTGAAGAAGTAGTTGAGCAGCAGTGAGCCGAAGGCCGCCGAGGCCAGCGCCGGAAGCAGTCCGCCGACCAGGGCGGCGGCGACCGTCAGCGACAGGAACAGCAGCATGTCGTTGGCGAGGCCGAGGTCGCTGTGGGTGTGCGTGAGGACAAGGGCGAGCAGCGCGGGGCCGCCGATGCCGGTGAGCCAGCCCCACACGATCCGGGACCGGCCGAGCCGGGCGCCGCGGGCGACGGGGAGTCCGCGCCCCTTGGCGACCTCGTCGTGCGTGACGATGTGCACGTCGAGGTCGGGCCCGGACTCGCGGGCGACGGTCGCGCCGACGCCGGGGCCGAACATGTACTGCCAGGTCTTGCGCCGCGAGGAGCCGAGGACGATCTGAGTGGCGTTGACGCCGCGGGCGAACTCCAGGAGGGCTGCGGGGATGTCGTCGCCGATGACGTGGTGGAACGTGCCGCCCAGGTCTTCGACCAGGGTGCGCTGGACGGCCAGCTCCTTGGGCGAGGCGGCGGTGAGGCCGTCGCTGCGGGCGATGTAGACCGCGAGCACCTCGCCGCCCGCGCCCTTCTCGGCGAGCCGCGCCGCGCGCCTGATCAACGTGCGGCCCTCGGGCCCTCCGGTCAGGCCGACGACGATGCGCTCGCGGGCCTGCCAGGTGGAACGGATGTTGTGCTCGCCCCGGTACTCCTGGAGGTACTCGTCGGCCCGGTCGGCGACCCAGAGGAGCGCCAACTCCCGCAGTGCGGTGAGGTTTCCGGGGCGGAAGTAGTTGGAGAGCGCCGCGTCGACCTTGTCGGACTTGTAGATGTTGCCGTGGGCCATGCGGCGGCGCAGCGACTGGGGCGACATGTCGACGAGTTCGATCTGGTCGGCACGGCGGACGACTTCGTCGGGGACCGTCTCCCGTTGACGTACACCAGTGATCGAATCAACCACATCGCCCAACGACTCAAGATGCTGGATGTTGACGGTCGATATGACGTCGATGCCCGCACCAAGCAGTTCCTCGACGTCCTGCCAGCGCTTGGCGTTGCGCGAGCCCGGCACGTTCGTGTGCGCCAGTTCGTCGACGAGGGCGACGGCCGGGGCGCGCAGCAGCACGGCGTCCACGTCCATCTCGTGGAAGACCGTCCCCCGGTACGCGAGCTCTTTGCGCGGGATCTGCTCCAGGCCGTGCAGCATCACCTCGGTGCGCGGCCGGTCGTGATGCTCGACGAACGCCACCACGCAGTCCGTGCCCCGCTCCACCCGGCGGTGTGCCTCGGACAGCATCGCGTACGTCTTGCCGACGCCCGGTGCGCTGCCGAGGTAGATCCGTAGTTTCCCGCGCGTCCCGCGTCCCATGGCCTCATTGTCTTCCCGTGACTGCTCCACGCAGCGTCGAGCCTACGGCCTGCGATCTGCGCAAATGGGGCGGATGACGGCCGGGCGGGTGGCCTTGACGCAACCCTGATGCACGAAACCGGGGCCGCGCACCCTTGAAGGATGCGCGGCCCCGGCCTCGTACGACGGTGTGAGCGCCTCAGCGGACCTCGGTGATCTCCGGGCCGCGCTGGAGCTGGCCCATGCCACCGGAGAAGCGCGAGGCCTCCTGGCCGCCATCGCCCTGGGAGCTCTCGGCGACCATCTGCGCGTCGTCGGGGAGCTTCAGGACGATCGGGTCACGCGGGGCCATCGGGCCCTCGCCGCGCACCACGACGGTGTCGCGGAAGATCTGCTCCAGGAGGCCGGCCGCCTGCGGCTGCACGGCGCCCTGGCCCGAGATCACGCCGCGCAGGAACCAGCGCGGGCCGTCCACGCCGATGAACCGCACGACCTGGAAACCGCCCGTGCCGTCCGGCAGCTGCACCGGCACCTGGGCCCGCAGCTCCCAGCCGAGCGGACCCTCGACCTCGTCGATCACACCACCCTGCTGGGTGATGCCGGAGGCGATCTCCTCGCGGACCTCGCCCCAGATGCCCTCCTTCTTGGGGGCGGCGAAGGCCTGGAGCTGGATCGCGCTGTCCTGGAGGACGACGGTCGCCGCGACGATCGCGTCGCCCGCGACCTCCACACGCAGCTCCATGCCCTCCACGCCGGGGACGAAGACTCCGCCCAGGTCCACCCGGCCCTCGCCGGGCTCGCGGACCTCGGAGTCGTCCCAGGGACCGTCGGGACGGGGCTCGGGCTCGAGTCGGACGCGGTCCGACCCCTGCTCGTCCGTGTCCACGCTGCCGACGCTGTCGACGACCTGCTCGGCCTCGTCGGCCGCATCCTCGGCGGCGCCGTTCTTGTTACGACGTCCGAACACGTCACTGTCCTTCCCGGTCGGATACGACCGAAGCGTATCGATTCCCACCCTTTTGACCGTCCGCGCCGTTGCCGGCAACGGTCGGGCCACCTACGGCAGCGTGCCCGCCGGTGGACCCGAAGCCCCCTTCGGCCCGCACCGAATCGGGAAGCTCCGCGACCTCCTGGAAGCGGACCCTCTCGACCTGCTGGACCACCAGTTGGGCAATCCGGTCGAAGCGCTCGAACCGCACGCTCTCGCGCGGGTCGAGATTCACCACGATCACCTTGATCTCCCCACGGTACCCGGCATCCACCGTCCCTGGGGCATTCACCAGAGCCACGCCGCAGCGCGCTGCGAGGCCGGATCTGGGGTGCACGAAGGCCGCGTACCCCTCGGGCAGGGCGACCGACACACCGGTGGGCAGAACGACCCGCTCACCGGGCGCGAGTTCGCACGCCTCGGTGGTCCGCAGATCGGCTCCGGCGTCACCGGGATGCTCGTACGAAGGCAGTGGCACATCGGGGTCGACGCGCCGCACGAGCACGCCGAGTTCGTGGCCGGGACCGCCAGGGAAATTGCTCACGGGTTCACCTCGAAGGCGCGGGCGCGCCTGACCTGGTCGGGGTCGCTCATGGCCGCCTCGATCTCTTCCGGGCGGCCGTTCTCGATGAAGTGGTCGACCTTGACCTCGATGAAGAGGGCGTCGGCACGCACGGCAACGGGCCCGTCGGGGCCACCGATCCGGCCGGTCGCGGTCGAGTAGATCTTGCGGCCGGCGACGGCCGTCACCTCGGCGGACAGGAACAGCACCGTGTCCACGGGAACGGGCCGCACGAAGTCGGTCTCCAGGCGGCCGGTCACGGCGATGGCCTGAAGCAGCCAGTTCAGGGAGCCGAGCGTCTCGTCGAGCGCGGTCGCGAGGACCCCGCCGTGCGCAAGACCCGGCGCACCCTGATGCGCGGGGCGCACGGTGAACTCGGCGGTGACGGTGACACCTTCACCGGCCCGCGCCTCCAGGTGCAGCCCGTGCGGCTGCTCGCCGCCACAGCCGAAACAGTGTCCGTAGTGCGCGCCGAGGAGCTCTCCTGGGGCGGGCGCGTCGGGGTGCCGCACCGGGGCTATGGCGTCGGCAGGGGGCGTCAGAGCTGCAGAAGTACCACTCACAGCCGCAGACCTTACCCGCGCGTCCTATCACTCCACGCATCGTGCCAAGCTTGAGCCCATGGAGACCTCGACGACGCCCTACGACGAACGACTCACCGCGCCCCGCTCGTGGTGGCTCATCACGTTCATGGTGGGTGTCGTCGGCGCCATCATCCTGCTGCCCTTCGGCCCGTTGCCGCTGCTCGGAGGCTTCGTCGGCGGCCTGCTCATCGCGGCCGTGATCACCAGTTCGTACGGCTCGGCCCGGGTTCGCGTCGTCGCCGACTCGCTGGTCGCGGGCGACGCGAAGATCCCGCTGTCCGCCCTCGGCGAGGTGCACGTCCTGGACGCGGAGGAGGCCCGCGCGTGGCGCACGTACAAGGCCGATCCGCGCGCCTTCATGCTGCTGCGCAGCTACGTCACGACCGCGGTGCGGGCGGAGATCACCGATCCCTCGGACCCGACGCCGTACGTCTACCTGTCGACGCGCGAACCTGAAGCTTTGGCAAAGGCTCTGAGCCGCGCCTGAACGAGGGCGGGATCAGGGGCGGAATCAGGCCCCGATCTCCAGGGCGTCGGGCGGCTCCTCCAGGGGCGGCAGTTCGGTCAGCGCCTCCCAGGGCACCTGGTGCCGCCGCAGGTCCTGACGTACCCGCTCGGCCAGCTTCCTGGTGTCGCGCCGGTTCATGAGCGCCCCCACGGCCGCGCCGATCATGAACGGCGTCAGGCTCGGAAGGTTCCGCACCATCCGCTTCATGATCTGCTGTCGAAGCTCGCGCTTCATCTGTACGCCGAGCGCCGCATTGACCGTAGTCGGCTTCGTCACGTCGATGCCGCGCTCTTCCGTCCACGCGGTCAGATAGGCGCCGCTGCGGCCCTTCAGAGTCCCTGGCGGCCGCAGTCCGTAGACCTCGTGCAGCTCGGCGATCAACTTCAGCTCGATCGCGGCCACACCGGTCACCTCCGCGGCCAGTTCGGTCGGCATCGCGGGCGGAACGGGCAGCATCGCGGCGACGCCGACTCCCGCGCCCACGGTGGATGTCGCGGCGGCCGCGCCCGTGACCAGCTTGTCCGCGAGCTGTTCGGGGTCGAGACCCGGGAACTGCTTGCGGAGGGTCGCCAGGTCCCGCACGGGAACCCGCGGCGCGTTCTCGATGATGCGATCGGCGAGATAGCCGATCGAGGCCTTGGCGGCCGCGCCGCCCTTGGCCAGCCCCGTTCTGGCTGTTCTGGCGCCTCTCGCGACGACGCCACCCCTGCGCGCACCGTCGCTGCCGGCCGCCGGGGCCACCGGCAGGTCGCCCGCCGACTCATGGTCGTCCGCCGATTCGAGCGAGGCTTCTTCTCCGGGGGCACCCGATGCTGCACCAGGTGCTCCTGGGAAAGAGCCTCGCTCGTCGTCACGCACGGCCTCTGACGGGCCTTGAGCCGTCCCGCTGACCTTCTTGTTGCGGGAACGGCGCTTCCAGGGCGGGGTCGAGCTGGTCATGCCCGACCCTGCCTCAGTCGCAGTCGCGGCAGATGGGCTGTCCGTTCTTCTCCCGCGCGAGCTGGCTGCGGTGGTGCACCAGGAAGCAGCTCATGCAGGTGAACTCGTCCTGCTGCTTGGGCAGGACACGGACGGCCAGCTCCTCATTCGAGAGGTCGGCGCCCGGAAGCTCCAGGCCCTCCGCCGCCTCGAACTCGTCCACGTCGACGTTCGAAGCCGACTTGTCGTTACGCCTGGACTTCAGTTCCTCAATGCTGTCTTCATTGAGGTCGTCATCGGTCTTGCGTGGGGTGTCGTAATCCGTTGCCATGTCGCTCTCCCCCTCTGGGTGTCTGCGGTGTCTCAAGCGCCGTAACGCATGAGAGGCCGGACTTGTGCCCGACCTGAGGCGGAGATTTTGCCTCACATCAAGGTCTGTTACTCAATCGACACCCAACTGGATCCCTCACGAGTGATCGTCTTGGGTGGCGAACCGGACCGTACACGGTCCGATTGCCGCACTGCACGGGCGCCACCCCGTGTACTTCCCGTGATCAAGGCGCCCGAAAACCCGGACTTTCCCGGCTTTCACACGGCTTTTGCGATCACGGAGAGTGGACGGCCGAAAAAACGCCCATGTGATCGATCACACACGGAGATCTCCGGCGCAGGTCCGGAAAATTCAGCCAAAAGCGAACTCCCCAGCGCGTCGGCGGAAGCATGTCAGATCCATGGGCCGCACGCACGTTGAACCGGCCTAGATCGGCAGGGTGACCCGCATCACGAGCCCACCCCCCTCGCGTGGCTCGGCGGTGATGCGACCCCCGTGGGCGCGCGCGACCGACCGGGCGATGGAGAGCCCGAGGCCCACGCCCTTGTCGCTGCCGGTGCGCTCGGTGCGCAGCCGCCTGAACGGCTCGAAAAGATTGTCGATCTCGTACGCGGGGACCACCGGGCCCGTGTTCGCGACCACCAGGACCGCCTGGCCGTGCTGGGCCTCCGTGTCCACCTCCACCCATCCCCCTTCGGGGATGTTGTAGCGGACGGCGTTCTGCACGAGGTTCAGGGCGATGCGCTCCAGGAGCACACCGTTGCCCTGGATCACCGCTTCCTTGCACTCCCCGCGGATCTCCACGCCCTTCTCGTCGGCCTCGGCCCTGGCCTGGTCGATCGCCTGCGAGGCGACCTCCGCCAGGTCCACGGGCTTGCGCTCGACGATCTGGTTGTCGCTGCGGGCGAGCAGCAGCAGGCCCTCCACGAGCTGCTCACTGCGCTCGTTCGTGGCCAGCAGCGTCTTGCCGAGCTGCTGGAGCTCCACAGGGGCGCCCGGATCGGAGAGGTGCACCTCCAGGAGGGTGCGGTTGATCGCGAGCGGTGTACGCAGCTCATGGGAGGCGTTCCCGACGAAGCGCTGCTGCGCCGTGAAGGCGCGCTCCAGGCGGTCCAGCATCTCGTCGAAGGTGTCCGACAGCTCCTTCAGCTCGTCGTCCGGCCCGTCCAGCTCGATGCGGCGCGTCAGGTCCGTGCCGGCGACCCGGCGCGCGGTGCGCGTGATCCGGCCGAGCGGGGACAGGACGCGGCCCGCCATGGCGTAGCCGAAGGCGAAGGCGATGACGGCGAGGCCCATCAGGGCCATCAGGGAGCGGCTGAGGAGTACGTCCAGAGCGTGCTGGCGCTGCTTGTTGACGCAGCCGTTCATCAGGTCGTTCAGCTCGCTCGCCGAGATGTTCCCCGACGGGAAGTTGCAGCTGGTGCTGATGACATGCCCGTCGGTGACCTTGAACGGCAGGTCGCCGCCCACGTCGAGGGCCTGCGCGGCCAGGAGGTAGATGATCGAGAGCAGCAGGATGCCCGCGATCAGGAACATGCCGCCGTACAGCAGCGTGAGCCGTATCCGGATGGTCGGGCGGAGCCAGGGGAAGGGCGGCTCCGCCTTCGTCCCGGGCTTCCATGTCGGTTTCGGTGGCGCCGGAGAGGGTGGCGCGGGTGCGGCGGCCATCTAGGGATCAGATCCGGTAGCCCGAGCCGGGCACGGTGACGATGACGGCGGGCTCGCCCAGCTTGCGGCGCAGGGTCATCACGGTGACCCGCACGACGTTCGTGAACGGGTCCGTGTTCTCGTCCCAGGCCTTCTCCAGGAGCTGCTCGGCCGAGACGACGGCACCCTCGCTGCGCAGCAGCACCTCGAGGACGGCGAACTCCTTGGGAGCGAGCTGGATCTCCTTGCCGTCCCTGAACACCTCGCGGCGGTTCGGGTCGAGCTTGATCCCCGCGCGCTCGAGCACGGGCGGCAGCGGCATGCTCGTACGCCGCCCGAGGGCCCGTACACGGGCCGTCAGCTCGCTGAACGCGAAGGGCTTGGGGAGGTAGTCGTCCGCCCCGATCTCCAGGCCCTCCACGCGGTCGCTGACGTCGCCGGAGGCGGTCAGCATGAGGATGCGGGTGGGCATGCCCAGCTCGACGAGCTTGCGGGCGACGTCGTCGCCGTGCACGAGCGGGAGATCGCGGTCGAGAACGACCACGTCATAGTCGTTGACGCCGATGCGCTCCAGGGCGGCCGCACCGTCGTACACGACGTCGACGGCCATGGCCTCCCGGCGGAGTCCGGTGGCCACCGCATCGGCGAGCAGTTGCTCGTCCTCGACGACGAGTACGCGCACGTCGCTTGTCCTTCCTCTGGTCGCCCACCAGCGCGCTTCTCGGGCGCGCGGGCAGGCCGGGTGTTGAGCTGTGGCCACCATCCTGCCCCTTTCGGCCATAAACCGGCTGTAAGACGGACGGGCGACCCGGGGAATGCGGATTTTCTGGATGGGTCGAGGTTTCTCCGGATGGAGCCTTGGGGAGGACGGCTGTACATCCGCGATCACGCTTTGTATGTGGCATGCCACGAGCCGCTGTCGAGACCGCTCTCCACCAGGGACGGCTCGGGGACGTGATCGCCCCTTCCTAGGGCACACCCCCGTGCCATCGACCCACGACCCAGGACGAGGGGGCGCAACCATGGACGCATTCACCGCAGGACTTCTGCAGCGCATTAGGGCGGCGGAGACCGACCTGACGCTGGCGCGCGAGACCGGTGACGACTTCCTTGCCGAGGTCGAGCAGGGTGAGCTGGACGACCTCCGCCGCCTCGCCGCGGAGCACGGCGTGGAGGTTCACGCCTCGAGCGTCTGACGCACGTACGAGGGCCCCGGCGTCTGGTTGATCCAGGCGGGCGCCGGGGCCTTTTCGTATGCCGTGGGCTCGTGTTCCGCGAGCTTGTCTGCCGCTAGCTCGTGTGCCGTGAGCCGGGACGCTCAGTCGTGCCAGGCGCCGAGTTCTTCCAGCCAGTTCTGAAGCGGCTCGAAGACGCCGGGGGGCGCCGCGACGGTCAGCTCCGGCGAGAGCGGCTCCCCGGGGCGGCCGCCGGTGAGGGCGCCCGCCTCGCGCGCGATGAGGTCGCCTGCCGCGAAGTCCCAGGGGTTCAGGCCGCGTTCGTAGTACGCGTCCATGCGGCCGAGCGCCACGTCGCACAGGTCGATGGCGGCCGAGCCACCGCGCCGGATGTCGCGCACGCGCGGCACCAAATGCCCCAGCACCTCCGCCTGGCGGGCGCGGCGCGACTCCAGGTAGCCGAAGCCGGTGCCGACCAGGGCCTGCTCGAGGGGCGGCGCCACGCGCACGCGCGCGGGTCGGTCGTTCACGAAGGCGCCCTCGCCGAGGACGGCGCGGTAGGTCTCGGCGCGCATCGGGGCGGCGACGACGCCGACGAGCGTCTCGCCGTCCTTGCGGGCCGCGATGGAGACGGACCAATCGGGGCGCCCGTAAAGGTAGTTGACGGTTCCGTCGATGGGGTCGATCACCCACTGGATGCCGCTGGTGCCCTCCACGGAGGAGCCCTCCTCGCCGAGCACCCCGTCGTCGGGGCGGCGCTCGGCCAGGTAGTCCGTGATCAGCTTCTCGGAGGCGATGTCCATCTCGGTGACGACGTCGACGGCGCTCGTCTTGGTGGCGGCGACGCCGAGGTCCTCGGGCCTGCCGTCGCGCAGGAACACACCGGCCCGTGCCGCCGCCTCCAGGGCGATCTCGAGCAGTTCCGCCTTGAGCGACGCGAGGTCGTCGGCAGTGGGGGCGGCCTCAGTGGCCTTGGGGTCGGTAGTGGCCTTGGGGTCGGTCACGTCACTGTCCTTACGCGTACGAGCTGTCGGCGCCGGCGGCGGCCGGCTTGGGGGTGCGGGCGGGGCAGCAGCCCACGGGACACAGGTCGTGGCTGGCGCCGAGCGCACCCAGAGCGCAAGGCGTGACGTTCCTGCCGCTCTCGGTGGCGGCCCGCTCAAGGGCCAACTCCCGTACGGCGGCGGCGAAGCGCGGGTCGGCTCCCACGGTGGCGGAGCGGCGCACCGGAAGGCCCAGCTCCGCGGCCTTCGCCTCGGCCTCGGTGTCGAGGTCGTAGAGGACCTCCATATGGTCGGAGACGAAGCCGATGGGCGCCATGACGACGGCCGGGACGCCCGCCGCGTGGCGCTCCTCCAGGTGGTCGCAGATGTCGGGCTCGAGCCACGGGATGTGCGGGGCGCCGGAACGCGACTGGTAGACGAGCTGCCAGGGGTGGGCGACGCCGGTCTCCTCGCGCACCGCGTCGGCGATGAGCTGCGCGACGTCCAGGTGCTGCTTCACGTACGCGCCCCCGTCGCCGTGCTCCTCGGTCCGCCCGGAGGTGTCGGCCGCCGCGTTCGGGATGGAGTGCGTGGTGAAGGCGATGTGGGCGCCGGCGCGGACGTCCTCGGGGAGGTCGGCGAGGGACTTCAGGACGCCCTCGATCATGGGGCGCACGAAGCCGGGGTGGTTGAAGTAGTGCCGCAGCTTGTCGATCCTCGGCAGCTCCAGGCCCTCGGCCTCCAGCGCGGCGAGCGCCTCCGCGAGGTTCTCACGGTACTGGCGGCAGCCCGAGTACGAGGCGTAGGCGCTGGTGGCGAGGACGAGGATGCGGCGGTGGCCGTCGGTGACCATCTCGCGCAGCGTGTCCGTCAGGTACGGCGCCCAGTTCCGGTTGCCCCAGTAGACCGGCAGTTCCAGGCCGTGCTCGGCGAAGTCCTTGCGCAGGGCGTCGAGCAGGGCCCTGTTCTGGTCGTTGATCGGGCTGACCCCGCCGAACAGGAAGTAGTGCTGCCCGACCTCTTTGAGCCGCTCCTTGGGGATGCCCCGGCCGCGCGTCACGTTCTCCAGGAACGGGACGACGTCGTCGGGGCCCTCGGGGCCTCCGAACGAGAGCAGCAGCAGGGCGTCGTAGGGGCGGGCATCGGGGCTGGCAGCGTGCGCGTCTGGCATGACTTCGATCCTGCCACCCGGCACTGACAGGCGGAAAACCGCGTGTGTCCCGGTCGTGGCGCGCGTAAGCTGTATCCACCGCTTTTACGCCTTACCGGAGTCGAGTTGCCCAGCCCCTACCGCGCCATATTCGCCCTGCCCGGAACCAAGAGCTTCTCCGCTGCCGGGCTCCTCGGCCGAATGCCCCTGTCCATGATGGGCATCGGCATCGTCACGATGGTCTCCCAGCTGACCGGGCGCTACGGGCTCGCGGGGGCCCTGTCCGCGACGGTGGCGCTGTCGGCCGCGCTGCTCGGGCCGCAGATCTCCCGGCTCGTCGACCGGCACGGGCAGCGCCGGGTGCTTCGGCCGGCCACCGTGATCTCGCTCGTCGCGGTCACCGGTCTCCTGCTGTGCGCCAAGTACACGGCGCCGGACTGGACCCTCTTCGCGTGCGCCGCGCTCGTCGGCTGCGTCCCGAGCGTCGGCTCCATGATCCGGTCACGGTGGGCGGCCCTCTACGGAGACGTCCCGCGGCAGCTGCACACCGCGTACTCCTTCGAGTCGGTGCTGGACGAGGTGTGCTTCGTCTTCGGGCCGATCATCTCGATCGGGCTGTCCACGGTGTGGTTCCCGGAGGCGGGGCCTCTTCTGGCGGGCTGTTTCCTCGCGGCCGGCGTCTTCTGGCTGACGTCGCAGCGCGCCACGGAACCGGTACCGCATCCGCGTGAACAGCACAGCCCCGGATCGGCGCTCCGCGCGCGTGGCTTGCAGGTTCTGGTGGCGACCTTCGTCGCTACGGGGGCGATCTTCGGGTCGATCGACGTCGTCACGGTGGCCTACGCCGAGGACCTCGGCCACAAGTCGATGGCCAGCGTGGTGCTCGCCGTCTACGCGACCGGCTCCTGCCTCGCGGGCGCGCTGTTCGGCCTGCTGCACTTCAAGGGAGCGCCCGCTCCCAGGTGGCTGCTGGGTGTCGTCACGATGGCCGTGAGTATGATCCCCCTCCAACTGGTCGGGAACCTGCCAATCCTGGCCGTGGCGCTCTTCGTCGCGGGCCTGTCCGTCGCACCGACGATGATCACGACGATGGCCCTCGTCGAGCAGCACGTACCACGCGCGAAGCTGACCGAGGGCATGACCTGGGTGAGCACCGGACTCTCGGTCGGCGTCGCGCTCGGCTCCTCCGTGGCCGGCTGGGTGATCGACGCGGCCGGGGCGGATGCCGGGTACGCGGTGCCGGGAGTATCCGGCGCCGTCGCGGTCCTTGTCGGGCTCCTGGGCTATAGCCGGCTGAAGCGGCCGGTTCCGCAGCGGGGAGGAAGCACCGATGAGCAGGCCACCGAGGGGTACGCGGGGCGCGCCGGGCACACGGACGGGCAGGCGGAAGAGCAGCGAAGCCTGGCGTAACTGGGCGGGCAACGTCACCGCGCGCCCCGTGCGCGAGGTGACGCCCGCCTCCGTCGAGGAGCTGACAGCGGCGGTGCGCAGCGCCGCGGAGGACGGCCTGAAGGTGAAGGCCGTCGGCTCGGGCCACTCCTTCACGGCGGCGGCCGCGACCGACGGAGTATTGATACGCCCTCAACTGTTGACCGGAATCCGCAGCATTGACCGGTCGAACGGGACCGTCACGGTCGAGGCCGGTACTCCGCTCAAGCGACTCAACATGGCCCTGGCCCGCGAGGGCCTGTCGCTCACGAACATGGGCGACATCATGGAGCAGACGGTCTCCGGCGCCACCAGTACCGGCACGCACGGCACGGGCCGCGACTCCGCGTCGATCGCCGCGCAGATCAAGGGACTTGAGCTGGTCACCGCGAGCGGGGACCTCCTCACCTGCTCCGAGAAGGAGAACCCCGAGGTCTTCGCGGCCGCCCGCATCGGTCTCGGCGCCCTCGGCATCGTCACGGCGATCACCTTCGCCGTGGAGCCGATCTTCCTGCTCTCCGCGCGCGAGGAGCCGATGCCCCTCGACCGGGTGCTCACGGACTTCGAGGAGCTGCACGCCGAGAACGAGCACTTCGAGTTCTACTGGTTCCCGCACACGGGCAGCTGCAACACCAAGCGCAACAACCGCAGCGCGGGCCCGGAGGCCCCCGTCTCCAGGTTCAGCGGCTTCGTCGAGGACGAGCTGCTCTCCAACGGCCTGTTCCAGGTGGCCAATTCGATCGGCCGCGCCGTGCCCGCCACGATCCCGTCGATCGCCAAGGTCTCCAGCCGGGCACTGTCCTCCCGGACGTACACGGACATTCCCTACAAGGTCTTCACATCGCCGCGCCGCGTGCGCTTCGTGGAGATGGAGTACGCGGTTCCGCGCGCGGCCCTCGTGGACAGCTTGCGCGAGCTGAAGTCCATGGTCGACCGCTCACGCCTGCGGATCAGCTTCCCCGTCGAGGTCCGCACCGCCCCGGCCGACGACATCGCACTGTCCACGGCGTCCGACCGCAACACCGCCTACGTAGCCGTGCACATGTACAAGGGGACGCCGTACCACCGGTACTTCACCGCGGCCGAGCAGATCCTCACCGCCCACGAGGGGCGCCCGCACTGGGGCAAGATGCACACGCGCGACGCGGAGTACTTCACGCGCGCGTACCCGCGCTTCGGCGAGTTCACGGCGCTGCGCGACCGCCTGGACCCGGACCGCGTGTTCGGCAATGCCTATCTGCGGCGGGTCCTCGGCGACTGACCCGGCAGCCCCCGCGGGGGCGTGCCTCGGGTCACTCCGACTGCTGCTGGACGTCCGAGCCCTGCGTGGGGGCGGAGGTCGGGTCGGGGGTACTGCCACTGTCCGAACCGGAGTCCGAGCCGCTGTCGGAGCCCGAGTCCGAACCGGAGTCGGAGGAGCCGCTGTCCGAACCGCTGTCCGAGTCAGAATCGGAGCCCGAGTCCGAACCCGAGTCGGAGGACCCGCTGTCCGAACCGGAGTCCGAGCCACTGTCGGAGCCACCGGTGTCACCCGTCGTCGGGGTGGAGCTCGGGTCCGGGGTGGTGGTGCCGGAGTCGTCGTTGTTCTGCGTACCGGTGTCCGAGCCGGTGCTGCTGTCGTCGGACGGCGTCGGGGTGGTGTCCGGAGTGGTGTCGCCGCCGGACGAGGAGTTCCGCCCCTTGAAGGCGTCGCCGATGGTGGTGCCGCTGCCGCTGCCACCGAAGGTGTGGCCCGACACCAGTTCGTACGTGGTGATGCCGCCCATGGTGACGCCGAACACGACCGCCGCGGCGATCAGTGGCCGCTTCCAGCTCTTGATCCGTGAACGGTGGACGGTGCCGTCGGTGAACTCGTCGTCGAGGTCCGCGCCGCCGTCGGCGTGATCGGCGTGATCGACGTCCGGGGCGCGCAGCATCCGCGTCGCCTCGTCGATCGCCTCGGGCCTGATCAGCTGGGTCTTCTCGGGATCGGTCGCGGCTGTGACACCCGCGGCGCTCAGCAGCTGCGTCTTGTCGGTGTCCTCGTCGGGCAGCAGGTCGGCCACGGCGCCCGTGTCGAGCAGTTGGGTCCCCTCGGTGGGGGTGGTGGAGACCTGCTTCATGGAGGTGACCTGTTCCATGGCGGTGACCTGCTCGACGGCGGAGACCTGCGGCAGCGCCGTCGCCTCACCGGCATCCGCGGTCGGGGTCTTCGCCGTCCCCCAGGTCGTGGTGGTCGGCAGCGCCGTCACGGCCGGCCGCGCCGCGGGCGGCTCCGAGCCCGTGACCATGGACCTCGTGGCGTCCATCGAGGAGTCCGAGCGGAACGTACGGGGCACGGGCCTGCCCTGCGCCGTCACCGGCACCTGCCGGGTCTTCGGCTTCACCACCCGGACGTCGCGTATCTGCTCACCGGTGCGCCTGAAGAAGTGCTGGAAGAGCGTGCCACCACAGGTGGCGAGGGCACTGACCACACCGGCACCGAGGATCGTCCCGTAGACACCGAGGCCGGAGGCGAGCTTCGCGGCCACGACGGCGGCGACCGCACTGCCCGCCACCTGCGGGACGCTCAGATCCAGCCGCTTCCTCCTGGGCTCTTCCTCCACGTCCTCGGATATGTGCTCGTCCGCGGATATGTCCTCGGAGATCTCCGGCTTCTTGCCCATTCTCTGACCTTGCCTACCTTTCTCGACAAAACCACCCATGCCACAGCGAAGCTCCCAAGAGTAAGCGAACTCCCTAGGACACAAGAGAAAGGACGTATCGGAGGAGGAATCAGTTCCGGTTCCGGAGATTTCGTGAAGCAGAACACGCGGACCCCACACATAGCCCGCCAAAATCGTGGGACCGCGGCCCCAACTCCCGCCCCCCGACAGAACTTCGGCGGCGTGCCGATCCACGCAAGTGGCCCGAATGGAGTACTGTTGCGAGCCCTGGGTCCGGTCTCCCGCCAGGGTGCTCGGGTCCTGCCAGGACCGTGGGGAGGGGGTTCGCTGCACAGGGTGACGGAGTCCGTCACTTAGCGTTGCGAATAGGTAACCGTGCCATAACGGCGACCCCGGGCCCATGCCCGACACGCCGGGCAACTCGGCAAGGTTGTGGCAGGCTGCACCCGGGCAGGCCACACTCGACTAGCGGAAGCAGCGACGCACGTGACGTCGGCAGGCACCACCCGGGAGGTCCCCATGCCCGAACTGCGTGTCGTGGCCGTCTCTAACGACGGCACACGGCTGGTGCTGAAGGCTGCGGACAGCACGGAGTACACGCTGCCGATCGACGAGCGCCTCCGGGCCGCCGTACGTGGCGACCGTCCGCGCCTCGGCCAGATCGAGATCGAGGTGGAGAGCCACCTCCGCCCGCGCGACATTCAGGCGCGTATACGGGCAGGCGCGACCGCTGAGGAGGTCGCACAGTTCGCCGGCATCCCGGTCGACCGGGTGCGCCGCTTCGAGGGCCCCGTGCTCGCGGAGCGCGCGTTCATGGCCGAGCGCGCCAGGAAGACCCCTGTGCGCCGCCCCGGCGAGAACGCCGGCCCCCAGTTGGGCGAGGCGGTGCAGGAGCGTCTCGTACTGCGCGGCGCCGACAAGGACTCGGTCCAGTGGGACTCCTGGCGCCGGGACGACGGCACCTGGGAAGTCCTGCTCGTCTACCGGGTCGCGGGCGAACCGCACTCGGCGAGCTGGACGTACGACCCGCCCCGCAGGCTCGTCCAGGCCGTGGACGACGAGGCGCGCTCGCTCATCGGCGAGTCCGACGACATCGGTACGCCCGAACCCACGTTCCCGTTCGTGCCGCGCATCGCCCGTCTGCCCAGGGACCGGCCTCTCGACCGCCCCCTCGATCGCGCCCTGGACCGGCAGCTCGAGCGGCCGACGCCGCCGGCGGAGCCGGAGCCCGAGGAGACCGAGCTGCCGGCGATCGCCTCGTCCGCCCCGCCGGAGCGCGACTCGCTGACCAGCCTCCTGGAGGCCGTGCCCAGCTACCGCGGCGACCTCGCGGTGCCCGAGCGTCCTGCCGTGGCTCCCGAGCCGCCGCAGGAGGAGCCGGAGACGCCCGCGGCCGCCGAGGTGGAGGAGCCGGCGGCGCCCGCTGCGTCGGCCGGGGCCGGATCGGCGTACGCGGACATCCTGATGCCGCGCGCCGTCGCCGGCCACCGTGACCGCCTCACCGGCACGACCGACCGCCAGGCGGAGGCCGACGGAGTACGCCCCGGTCGCCGTGCCGCCGTGCCGAGTTGGGACGAGATCGTCTTCGGCACGCGCCGCAAGAAGCAGGAGTAGCCGGCTCTTGCACCACGAGTAGCAACCTTTTGTACGCAGAGGGGGCCCGCGCCGTTCAGTCGGCGCGGGCCCCCTCTGCGTAGCGACGGCTACTGCGGGTCCGGCCCCGTGGCCACCGGGCGCGCCTCGTCGGCGGACCACTGGGACCAGGAACCGACGTACAGCTGGGCATCGATGCCCGCCACCGCGAGCGCCAGGATCTCGTGCGCGGCCGAGACGCCTGAGCCGCAGTAGACGCCGACCTGGCCCGGATCGCCGTTCGCGCCAAGGGACTTGAAGCGCTCCGCGAGCTCGGCGGCCGGCCGGAAGCGGCCGTCGTCGCCGACGTTCTCCGTGGTCGGAGCGGACACCGCGCCGGGGATGTGGCCGCCGACGCGGTCGATGGGCTCCACGTCACCGCGGTAGCGCTCGGCGGCGCGGGCGTCGAGGAGCAGACCGGAGCGGGCCAGGGCCGCGGCGGCGTCAGCGTCGAGCAGACCGGTGGCACCGGGTGCAGGCTCGAAGGTGCCCAGCTGTGGCGTCGGGGCCGTGGTCTCCAGGGGGCCGTTCCAGGCGGCAAGCCCGCCGTCGAGAACCCGCACGGACGAGTGACCCGTCCAGCGCAACAGCCACCAGGCGCGCGCCGCGGCCCAGCCCTGACCACCGTCGTATACGACGACGTCGCGGTCCGCCGAGACGCCGGCGGCGCGCATCGCCGCGCCGAATCCGGACAGCTCGGGCAAGGGGTGCCTGCCGTCGCCCGGACCCGCGTGACCAGCGAGTTCCGTGTCCAGATCGACGTAGACCGCGCCGGGCACATGGCCCGCCGCGTACTCGGCACGGCCGTCGAACGCGGGCACTCCCGCGGCCTTGGCGAGGCTGAGCTGCCAGCGGACGTCGAGCAGCACGGGGGGCTGCTCACCCGTCAACTCGCTCGCAAGTTCGGATGCGGTGATGATGGCATTCATGGGCCCATCCTTGCTCATGCCCTGGCCCGCGCGCTCGTGGTCGTATAGCGTGCTCGATCGACTACCGAGCGTCTATTGACCGGACATGGCAGGGTCGTGGCGCCGAAACGTATGCGAAACACCGTTTCGGGCATCCTCAGCGGGGAGTCCGATGGTTTCGGCGCGGCCGGGGAGCGTCGCGCGGCACCGAGTGCCACCATCGGCACGGGCGCCATCTGAGATGTGGGATCCCGAGCCGCGGGCCCCGCGGGATCCGTTCCGAGGAGAGAGTGACGATGACCGAGGCAGCAGCCCGGCGCGCACCCGGCACCCCTTGCTGGGTGAGCCTGATGGTGCACGGCATGGCCGCGACCCAGGAGTTCTACGGGGCGCTGTTCGGCTGGGAGTTCAAGCCCGGCCCACAGCAACTCGGCCCGTACGCGCGGGCGCTCCTCGACGGCAAGGAGGTCGCCGGGATCGGCCAACTGCCACCCGACCGCCACCTGCCGATCGCCTGGACCCCCTACCTCGCATCGGACGACGTGGACGCGACGGCCGAGACGGTGCGGCACTGCGGCGGCACGGTGGGCGTGGGCCCGCTGGACGCCGGGGAAGCCGGCCGGATGGCGATCGGCTCCGATCCCGCGGGCGCGGTGTTCGGGATCTGGCAGGCCGCCGAGCACGTGGGCTCTGCGGTGACCGGGGTGCCGGGCGCGATGGCGTGGAACGAGCTGGTGACGCGGGAGACCGCGAGCGTCGCGAAGTTCTACGAGGCGGTCTTCGGTTACTCCGAAGAGGCCGTCGTCTCCGCCGACTTCGACTTCGTGACCCTGCACCTGGCGGGCCACCCCGTGGCCTCCGTGCACGGCGTCGGCCATGCCCTGCCCCGCGACCAGGGCCCGCACTGGATGACGTACTTCACGGTCAAGGACGTGGACGAGGCCGTGGAACGGGTCGCCGACCTGGGCGGCCACGTGGTGTCCGCCGCCCGCGAGGGTCCACACGGGCGGGTGGCCACGGTGGCGGATCCGGAGGGGGCGGTGTTCTCGTTGGTGGCGCCCCCGGCTGCGTAGGCGGGGCGTTTCCCGGGGCCTGCGTCTCGCTCAGGCCGAGCCGACCGGCAGCACGTCCGGGGACAGGGCCGCCGCGTGTGCCGTGGCGCTCGTCATCCGCCTGCTGTGATGCCGTCGGCACAGCACCTCGTAGCCGATCTCGTCCGGCGACCGGTTCACGTCGCCGACGACGACCTGGGCGCCCTCGACGACCATCGCGCCGTTGACCGTACGGGCGTTGTGCGTGGCGCGGGCGCCGCACCAGCACAGCGCCTCCACCTGCAACACCTCTACGCGGTCGGCGAGTTCGACCAGACGCTGCGAGCCGGGGAACAGCTTGGAGCGGAAGTCGGTCGTGATGCCGAAGGCGAAGACGTCGAGTTCCAGCTCGTCGACGACCCGGGCGAGCTGGTCGATCTGCTCGGGCGCGAGGAACTGCGCCTCGTCCGCGATCAGGTAGTCCACCCGGCCGCCGTGCGAGAGGTGGTCGACCACGTACGCGTAGACATCCAGGTCGTCCGCGACCTCCACGGCGTCCGTGACCAGGCCGAGGCGGGAGGAGAGCTTGCCCTCCCCCGCCCGGTCGTCGCGGGTGAAGATGAGGCCCTGGAGGCCGCGCGCCGAGCGGTTGTGCTCGATCTGCAGAGCGAGGGTCGACTTCCCACAGTCCATCGTTCCGGAGAAGAACACCAGCTCGGACATGGGGAGTTGAGCACCTTTCGCGTGACGTGAGGGGGTTGCAGACGTGGTCGGCGTGGCCGATGTGGCCGGAGGGGTCAGGACCGCACTTCCAGCAGCGGTACGAGCTGTTCCGCCGGGGTCATCGAGCCGTGGTTGCCGACCATCAGGGATTCCTTCGGCTCGTTCCGCGAGGCGATGAGCACCACGTCGTCACGGGCCGCGGCGATGACGTCGCCGAGCCGGTCGTACACACGTTGATCAACCTGTGGGCCGAACCAGCCGGCCGCGATCGCCTCGTCGCGCGAGGCGATCCAAAACTGCTCGCCGAGCACCTCTCGCCACACCGTGAGCACGTCGCTCGCCGCGCCCGGCACCGCGTACACATGGCGGGCGCGGCCCTCGCCGCCCAACAGGGCGACGCCCGCGCCCAGTTCCCAGTCCTCGTCGAAGTCGATGCGGGACTGCTCGTCGAAGGCGATGTCGACCATGCCGTGGTCCGCGGTGACGTACAGGGCGCTGCGCGGCGGCAGTTGCTCGGCGAGCCGCTGCGCGAGGCGGTCGACGTACATGAGCTGGCCGCGCCAGGGGTCGGAGTCGACGCCGAAGCGGTGCCCCTTCCCGTCGACCTCGCTGTAGTACGTGTACACCAGCGACCGGTCCCCCGCGGCCAGTTGCTCGGCGGCCAGGTCCATGCGGTCCTCGCCGGAGAGGCGGCCGTAGAACGTGCCGCCGCTGAGGGCGATCTTGGTGAGGGGGGTCGTCTCGAAGTGCGGCGCGGACACTTGTGCCGTGCGAATGCCCGCTTCGTGGGCGCGCTGGAAGATCGTGGGGTACGGCTGCCAGGCCCGCGGCTTCGTCCACGGGTTCCAGCGGAGCTGGTTCATCAGCTCGCCGGTGTCCGGGTTGCGCACGGTGTAGCCGGGCAGGCCGTGCGCGCCAGGAGGCAGGCCCGTGCCCACGGAGGCGAGGGAGGTCGCGGTGGTCGCCGGGTAGCCCGCGGTGATCGGGCGGCCTGTACCGCCGCGCGAGGACGATATGAGCGAGCTGAGGAACGGTGCCTCGTCCGGGTGCGCCCTGAGCTGCTCCCAGCCCAGGCCGTCGATCAGGAACACGCAGGCGCGGTCGACCGGCTGCAGCTCGGAGATGCCGGCGGTGCAGCCGGGCACGCCCAGGTGGGCGCCGATGGTGGGCAGCAGATCGGCGAGGGATCCGGTGCCGTACGCCGGGACGGGAGCGGAGTGGACGGGCAGCGGCTCTACGTCGTCCCAGGCGGCCTGCGTCATCGGCGGCCCGCGTCCGCGATGGCCTCGGAGAGGGACTGGGCGAAGGTGAGGGCCTGGCGCACGGTCTCCGGGCCGTCCCCGGCCTCGCTGACGCGCAGGCTCAGGTCGTCCGCGGTCGTGCTGCCCGTGTAACCGTGGTCCGCCTCGCAGTTGGGGTCGCCGCAGGTCGCGGGCTCCAGGTCGACGCGGGACACGGCGCCCCAGCCGATGGTGAGGACGACCTCGCGGGGCAGCGACCCCGGAACGTACTTCTCCGGATTGGCGACGACGCGGCTGAGCACGACCGAAGAGATCCGGCCGATCTGCACGGACTCCGTCGACGTCGTCGCGTATGACGTCGGGGAGGTGCTGTCGGCGGCCTGCTCGTCGGTGTGGCTGACGATGAAGCGGCTGTCGGTCAGGACCAGGACGGTGACATGACGACGGACCTCGTTCGCATCGAACGTGGTCTCCTGGTGCACCAGGTACGACGAGATCGGCTCGCCGCCGACCGCGGCCTCCACCGCCTCGGCCACAAGAGCCGGGTAGTAACCGCTGCGCTCGATCGCCGCTCGCAGCCCTTGGGTCGTCGTACTGGTCTTGGCCATGTGGTCCATCCTAAGGCCCGTAAAGAGACTGCCGATGCCCCTGTGGATAACTCTCCGTGAGGGTCAGTTTCGAGGTGGTTCAGTACGCGGCGGGCAGGGTGCGCGGGCCGAGGTCGTCGCGGGCGGGCGGCGGCGCGAGCCGGACGGAGGCGCCGAGGACGGTCAGCCCGCGCTCGGCCACGACGACCGGTTCAAGGGCGACGCCGACGACCTCGGGGTGGTCGTCGACCAGACGCGACACGCGCTGCAGCAGCTCCTCGAGCGCGGGAGTGTCCACGGGGGCCGCGCCGCGCCAGCCGAACAGGATCGGGGACGTCTTGATGGACCGCACGATCGCCTGCGCGTCCTTGTCGGTCACCGGGATCAGCCGGTGCGCGGTGTCTCCGAGCAGCTCGGAGGCGGCTCCGGCGAGCCCGAAGGAGAGCACGGCGCCCGCGGCCGGGTCTATGACGGCGCGTACGACGGTGTCGACTCCGCGCGGCGCCATCGCCTGCACGACCGGCCGCAGTTCGGCGGGCTTGCCGAGCCGCTGGGTCAGGTCTTCGTAGGCGCGCCGCAACTCTCCCTCGCTGGACAGGTCCAGGCGTACGCCGCCGAGGTCGGGGCGGTGCCGCAGATGCGGGGCGGTCGTCTTCAGGGCCACCGGGTAGCCGAGCGTGTGCGCGGCCTCCGCGGCCTCGTCCGGGCCGGGAGCGGGCAGCGTGCTGCGCACGTCGATGCCGTAGCGGGACAGCAGGGCGCGGGCGTCCTCCGGGGCGAGGTCTGCGCCTCGCGGGTCGCCCTCCTTGGCGAGCAGTTCCGTGATGAGCTCGGCGGCCCCCTGCTCGTCGACGGCGTCGTACTCGGGCACCTTGCCGGGCGTGGCGGCGTCGCGTCGCCACTGGGCGTACTTGGCCACCTGGGAGAGCGCGCGGACGGCGCGCTCGGCGGCCGGGTAGGCGGGGATGAGGCGGGGAGTGCGGTCCACAGGAGGCGGGGTGCCTTCGGGGGCGTCCGGCGCCTCGGGGGCCCCAGGGGTCCCCGAGGTCTCGGAGGCGGCGCGCTGGGGCAGGGTGTCGGGCGCGTTGGGCCCCGTGCTGGCCGCGGCGGAGAGTGCTTCGGCGAGGCCACCGAGTTCGACGTGGACGACGAGCACCGGCTTCGTGGGGCCGGTGGCGGCTGCCGCGCTCAGGGCGGCCGCGAGTTCCGCGTCCTCCGAGGGGCCCTCCCCCACGGCGGGGATCGCGGTGACCACGACGGCGTCCGTCTTCTCGTCGGCCAGCGCCTGCTCCAGTGCGGCCCGGAAGTCGGCGGCGGACGCGGCGGTCGTCAGGTCCAGCGGCGGCTTGGGCCGCAGCCCCTCGGAGAGGCACACGTCGTACGTCAGGAGGCCGAGCGACTCCGAGTTGCCGAGGATGGCGACGCGCGGTCCCTCGGGCAGCGGCTGGCGGGCCAACAGGAGGCCGGTGTCCACGAGTTCGGTGATCGTTTCGACCCGGATGACCCCCGCCTGGCGCAGCAGCGCGGACACGGTGGCGTACGGGAGGCGGGTGGCCCGCACCGCGTGCCCCGTGGGCGCGATGCCGCTGTGCCGGGCGCCCTGGACGACCACCAGGGGCTTGGCAGCGGCGGTGCGGCGGGCGAGGCGGGTGAACTTGCGGGGGTTGCCGATCGATTCGAGGTACATGAGGGCGACATCGGTGTCCGCGTCGTCGTACCAGTACTGAAGGACGTCGTTCCCGGAGACGTCCGCGCGGTTGCCCGCGGAGACGAACGTGGAGACCCCGCTGGCCCCGGTGACTCCCCCGCCCCTGCGGTGCAGGCGGGACAGGAGCGCGATGCCGATGGCGCCGGACTGGGCGAACAGGCCGATACGTCCGGGGCGCGGCATCTCGGGGGCGAGCGAGGCGTTGAGCCGTACCTCCGGTGATGTGTTGACCACTCCGAAGGCGTTCGGCCCGATGATGCGCATCCCGTAGCTGCGGGCCTGGCGGACCAGGGCGCGCTGGCGCTCGCGGCCCTCGTCCCCGCTCTCCGCGTAGCCGGCGGAGACGACGACGAGGCCCTGCACGCCGCGCTCGCCGCACTCGGCGACGACCTCGGGGACGTCCGGGGCGGGCACGGCCACGACGGCCAGGTCGACCGTCTCCGCCGGGTCGATGTCGCGTACGGAGCGGTGGGCGGGCAGGCCGTCGATCTCGGTGACGTCGTCCCCGAACGCCTGGTTCACCGCGTACAGGCGCCCGGTGAAGCCCGCGTCCTTCAGGTTGTCGAGAACGCTGCGGCCCACTCCTCCGGCCGCACGTCCCACGCCGATCACGGCGACGGAGCCGGGGGCGAGCAGGCGCTGCACCGAGCGGGCCTCGGCGCGCTGCTCGCGCGCGTGCTGCACCGCGAGCGAGGCCTCCGTGGGCTCGATGTCGAACTCCAGGCGGACGACGCCGTCCTCGAAGCTGCGCTTCTGTGTGTATCCGGCGTCCCGGAACACCTTGATCATCTTGCTGTTGGCGGGCAGCACCTCGGCGGCGAACCGGCGGATGCCGCGTTCGCGGGCGACGGCCGCGATGTGCTCCAGGAGGGCGGAGGCTACGCCTCGGCCCTGGTGGGCGTCCTGCACGAGGAAGGCGACCTCCGCCTCGTCGGCGGGCGCGGTCGCCGACATGCCCTGCTCGTTGATCCGGTCGTAGCGCACCGTGGCGATGAACTCGCCGCCCACCGTGACCGCGAGACCGACCCTGTCCACGTAGTCGTGATGGGTGAAGCGGTGCACGTCCTTGGCGGACAGGCGGGGGTAGGGCGCGAAGAAGCGGTAGTACTTCGACTCGTCCGAGACCTGCTCGTAGAAGCTGGTCAGATGCTCGGCGTCCGCCGTCGTGATGGGCCTGATCCGCGCGGTGCCGCCGTCGCGCAGCACCACGTCGGCCTCCCAGTGGGCGGGGTACGCATGCCGGTCCGACGGGGTCTCCATGCCGCAAGAGTAGGGCCGGGCACCGACAGACGGCGGTCGGTCGTACGGGTCGCGGCCCGTGCGTACGGAGGGCACCCTATGGAGGACCGAAGGGCCGTGCCGGTGAGGACCTGGGTCCGCGTCACGCACGCCTCCCGATATGGAACACTGGTCTAGACAACCGTGAGACACCTGAAGGGCAGCATCACATGGCTGAGCGCCGCGTCAACGTCGGCTGGGCCGAGGGCCTCCACGCCCGCCCCGCTTCCATCTTCGTCCGCGCTGCCACGGCGGCCGGTGTTCCCGTGACGATCGCCAAGGCCGACGGCAACCCCGTCAACGCCGCCTCCATGCTGGCGGTGCTCGGCCTGGGCGCGCAGGGCGGCGAGGAGATCGTGCTGGCTTCCGACGCCGAGGGCGCGGACGCCGCGCTCGACCGTCTGGCGAAGCTGGTCGCGGAGGGGCTCGAGGAGCTTCCCGAGACCGTCTGACACAAAGACAAAAAGCAGTACGGCTGAGCCGCGCGTTCCCCTTCGGGGCGCGCGGCTTTTTCGTTCACTATTGCGGCGCGAATTGGGCAGCTGGAAATGGGCGGCAGGAAATAGGCAGCGGGAATTCATCCGCGCCTCGTTCAACCCATTCACCGAATAGTGCACTTCTTTGTATACGGCGCTGTTGTTAAACCTGACGCCCCACTGTGTTGACTGCATGTTGCGAAGTCCTCACATGCTCGCCCGCGCGGGGGACGCGCAGCCTGTGGGCGGCCGTCGCGCGCTCCGCGTGCAGGGTGGCCAGGGCGCGGGCACGCTCCGCGTCGCCCCGTGCCACGGCGTCGACGATGGCGCCGTGCTCGGCCCAGGACTCGGCCGGCCGGGCCGGGCTCTCCACGGCGTACATCCAGGCGATCTTGTGGCGGAGCTGGGTGAGCAGGGTGATCAGGCCGGGGCTGCCGGAGGCCTGGGCGAGCGTCTCGTGGAACCAGCTGCCGAGGGAGCGCAGATCCTCGCTCTGACCTCGCCGGGAGCGCTCCTGCCCCAGCCTGACCAGGCCACGCAGCACCTTGAGGTGAGCCTCGGTGCGGCGCTGCGCGGCGCGGGCGGCGCCCATGGGTTCGAGCAGCATGCGGATCTCCAGGAGGTCGGCCGCCTCCCGCTCGGTGGGTTCGGCCACGCACGCGCCCGCGTGCCTGCGCGTGACGACGAACCCCTCCGCCTCCAGGGTCCGCAGCGCCTCGCGGACGGGCACGCGCGAGACCCCGTAGCGACGCGCGAGCAGTTCCTCGGTGAGCCTGCCGCCGCGCTCGTAGACGCCGGCGACGATGTCGTCGCGGATCGCTGTGCATACCGACTGCGCGGGAATGCGCATGACTCGACCTCCGCCTCAATGCCCGCGATACGCGGTCGATTGACGCCCGGTCAAGCGCGAATGACACGTGGCCGGAACGTTTACCCGGTGACTCTATTCCACCGGACTTGAATTTCCGACGAGGGAACTGAATCCAGGGATATTTTTTGGACAGTGCAGACCCGCGCACGCGAAAGCCCCGGCTCGGTGAGCCGGGGCTTTCGTGGAGTGTGCCTGACGGGTCAGACGTTCACACCGTGCTGGCGCAGGTACGCGACGGGGTCGATGTCCGAGCCGTAGTCGGGGCCGGTGCGGGCCTCGAAGTGGAGGTGCGGGCCCGTCACGTTGCCGGTGGCGCCGGAGAGGCCGATCTGCTGGCCGGGGGTGACGTCCTGGCCGACGGAGACGCCGATCGAGGACATGTGACCGTACTGGGTGTACGTACCGTCCTTCATCTTGATCACGACGTTGTTGCCGTACGAGCCGCCCCAGCCGGCCTCGACGACGGTGCCCATGCCGACCGCGTGCACCGAAGTGCCGCTGGAGGCGTGGAAGTCGATGCCGGTGTGGCTACCGGAGGACCACAGTCCGCTGCCGGCCTGGTAGGCGGTGGAGACGTACGAGCCGGAGATCGGCGACACGAAGCTGTTCAGGCGCTTGCGCTCGGCCTCGCGGGCGGCGCGCTCCTTGGCCTCGCGCTCCTTCTGGGCCTTCTCGGCTGCCCGCTTCTTGGCCTCCGCCTCGGCCTTGCGCTTGGCCTCCTCGGCCTTCTTCTTGGCCTCGGCCTCGGCCTTCGCCTTGGCGGCGGCCTTCTGCTGCGCGGTGGCCTGCGCGTCGATCTGCTCGGCCAGGGAGTCGCCGATGGCCACGGCCTGCGTGAGGCCGTCGTGCGGGGCTATCGCGGTGTCGGCGGCGAGTGCGGGGGCGGCGAGGCCACCCACCACGCCCGTCGTGGTGATTGCGGCGACGCCGGCGACCTGAGCGGTGGTACGCGTCAGGCGGCTGGGACGGCGGTGCTTCCCGGTGGCACGGGTGAACGCCATGAAGTGGCTGATCCTTTCCTTCCTTCTCGCCTACCGGGTTAGCTGACGGGTTCGGAGCAGGAAGGTCTCCTACAGGCCCCCTCCCCTTACGGGAAGAGCGCCCGATTCACCCCAGGGACTTCGGTGGGTCCCCGGCTCCCCTGGCTCGCACCATGGGGACTCGGCGATGACTGTCCGGTGTCGCGGGCGCGACGTACGTCTGGCGGACAGCCGGAGGGAACGCTAAGCGGGGCGTCTTTGGATCGACAAACAGAACCCGGCTTTTGTAGTGCACGCCACAGGGCAGACAGGCAACCACTACATCAATTCGGACATTTGTGATCGTGTGGTGATTGAAGATGATCGTGACGGACGCCACGAAGCCCCGGCGGCCGATGCCGGCGCCGGGGCTTCGTGGTGTGCCGCGGGAGAGGAACTCAGCCCGCGACCACCGTGACTTCGCCGATGCCGAGCGCCTTGACCGGCTCCTCGATCTGCGCGGCGTCACCCACCAGGATCGTCACCAGGCGATCCGCCGGGAACGCGCTCACGACGGCGGCCGTGGCCTCCACGGTGCCCGTGGCGGCCAGTTGCCGGTACACCTGCGCCTGGAAGTCGTCGGGCAGGTGCTGCTCGACCTGGTCGGCGAGGGTGCTCGCGACGGCCGCGGCGGTCTCGAACTTCAGCGGGGCCACACCCACCAAGTTCTGTACGGCGGTGTCCCGTTCGGCATCCGTGAGCCCCTCGGCCGCCAGCGTGCGCAGGACCTTCCACAGGTCGTCGAGCGCGGGCCCGGTGTTCGGAGTGTCCACCGAGCCGCTGATGGCGAGCATCGCGGCGCCGCTGCCGTCGGGCGCGGAGCGCAGCACCTGGGCGAAGGACCGCACTCCGTAGGTGTAGCCCTTCTCCTCGCGCAGGACGCGGTCCAGGCGCGACGTGAGAGTGCCGCCCAGGCAGTACGTGCCGAGGATCTGCGCGGCCCACACACGGTCGTGCTTGTCCGGTCCGACCCGGCCCATGAGCAACTGCGTCTGCACGGCACCGGGACGGTCCACGATGATCACGCGGCCGGTGTCGTCGGCGACGACCGGCGGCACGGGGCGCGGCTCGGCGGTGTCGCCGGTCCAGGCGCCGAGCGTGTCGGCGAGGAGGGCGTCCAGGTCGATGCCCGTCAGGTCGCCCACGACGACGGCCGTGGCGGTGGCGGGGCGTACGTGCCGGTCGTAGAAGGCGCGCACGGCCGCCGCGTCAATGGCCGAGACGGTCTCCTCGGTGCCCTGGCGCGGGCGCGACATGCGCGCGTCGGCCGGGAAGAGCTGCTTGGAGAGCTCCTTGGCGGCGCGCCGGGCCGGGTTGGCGGCCTCGTGCGGGATCTCGTCCAGGCGGTTGCGGACGAGGCGCTCGATCTCGCTGTCGTCGAAGGCGGGGGCCCGCAGGGCGTCGGCCAGGAGGGCGAGGCCCTTGGAGAGGCGGGAGGCCGGCACTTCGAGGGAGGCACGGACGCCGGGGTGGTCGGCGTGCGCGTCCATCGTGGCGCCGCAGCGCTCCAGCTCGGCGGCGAACTCCTCGGCGGAGTGCTTGTCCGTGCCTTCGTTGAAGGCACGCGCCATGATCGTCGAGACGCCGTCGAGGCCCTTCGGTTCCGCGTCAAGCGGTGCGTCCAGGTGCACCTCCACGGCGATGACCTGCTGTCCCGGCCGGTGGCAGCGCAGCACCGTCAGGCCGTTGGGGAGCGCGCCGCGCTCCGGGGCCGGGAACGCCCAGGGCTTGGGCTCGCCCGCCTGCGGCCGCGGGTGGAAGTCCATGTTCGCGAGCTGCTCGGTCACTGGCCCGCCTCCTCAGCGATCTCGGCGTTCTCGGTGTCGGCGGGCGCGGTCGGCTCGTACACGAGGGACGCGCGGTTGTCGGGACGCAGGCGCGCCTTGGCGATCTCCTGGACCTCCTCCGCGGTCACGTCCAGAACGCGTCCCACGGCGGTCAGGGCGAGCTGCGGGTCGCCGAACAGGACGGCGTAGCGACACAGCTCGTCGGCGCGCCCGGAGACCGTGCCCAGGCGGTCCAGCCACTCGCGCTCCAACTGGGCCTGGGCGCGCTCCATTTCCTCAGGGCTCGGGCCCTCCTCGGCGAACCGGGCGAGCTCCTCGTCGACGGCGGCCTCGATGACCGGCACCTCGACGTCTCCGGAGGTCTTCACGTCCAGCCAGCCCAGCGAGGGCGCTCCGGCGAGGCGCAACAGGCCGAAACCGGCCGCCACGGCGGTGCGGTCACGGCGTACGAGCCGGTTGTACAGGCGCGAGGACTCGCCGCCGCCGAGGACGGTGAGGGCGAGGTCGGCGGCGTCGCACGCGCGCGTGCCGTCCAGCGGGAGCCGGTAGGCCGACATCAGGGCACGCGCCGGCACCTCCTCCTCGATGACCTCGCGCTGCTGCTCGCCGATGACCTCCGGGAGGGCACCGTCGCGCGGGGCGGGCTTGCCGTCATGGCCGGGGATGGAGCCGAAGTACCGCTCGACCCAGGCCAGCGTCTGCTCCGGGTCAATGTCGCCGACGATCGACAGCACCGCGTTGTTGGGCGCGTAGTAGGTGCGGAAGAAGTTCCGCGCGTCTTCAAGGGTGGCCGCGTCCAGGTCGGCCATGGAGCCGATGGGCGTGTGGTGGTACGGGTGCCCCTCGGGGTACATGAGGGCGGTCAGCTTCTCGAACGCCGTGCCGTAGGGCACGTTGTCGTAGCGCTGGCGCCGCTCGTTCTTCACGACGTCCCGCTGGTTCTCCATCGACTCGTCGTCGAGGGCCGTGAGGAGCGAGCCCATGCGGTCGGCCTCGAGCCACAGCGCGAGCTCCAGCTGGTGGGCGGGCATGGTCTCGAAATAGTTGGTGCGCTCGAAGCTCGTCGTACCGTTGAGCGAGCCGCCCGCGCCCTGGACGAACTCGAAGTGCCCGTTGCCGTGCACCTGCTTCGAGCCCTGGAACATCAGGTGCTCGAAGAGGTGAGCCAGGCCCGTACGGCCCTTGACCTCGTGGCGCGAGCCGACGTCGTACCAGAGGCAGACCGCCGCGACCGGGGTCAGATGATCCTCGGAGAGCACCACGCGCAGGCCGTTGGCCAGCCGGTGCTCGGTCGCTGTCAGGCCGCCGGAGCCGGCCTCGGCGGTGGCCGTGTGACCCATGGGCATGTACGTCCCTTCGATCGCGGTGCAACGCGAATTCGCGGTGAGCTCTGGACTGCGGCAGGTCCTGGAACACTGAACTGCTGCGAGTGCTGCCACTGTATGCAAGCGTGCTGGCACCTGGCGAAGTTCCCGCCTGGGCTACGCCGTGAGCGAGCAGGCGGCCCTCTCGGTGCCCTGCGACACCCGGTACTGAAGGGCCGCGAGCGGCGTTGTCAGTGCGGCGGTCCACAATGGTCCGCGACAGTTCCCGTTCATGTAACCGTTCTTGTAGGTGAAGGAGCCGCAGCAGCGATGGCCCGCCGCAGCACGAAGACCCCGCCGCCCGACGACTTCGAGGAGAAGATCCTCGACGTCGACGTGGTCGACGAAATGCAGGGCTCCTACCTGGAGTACGCGTACTCGGTCATCTACTCACGCGCCCTGCCCGACGCCCGCGACGGGATGAAGCCCGTCCACCGTCGGATCGTCTACCAGATGAACGAGATGGGCCTGCGCCCCGAGCGCGGCTACGTGAAGTGCGCCCGCGTCGTCGGCGAGGTCATGGGTAAGTTGCACCCCCATGGCGACTCGTCGATCTACGACGCCCTGGTGCGCCTCGCCCAGCCGTTCTCCATGCGCGTCCCGCTGGTGGACGGGCACGGGAACTTCGGCTCCCTGGGCAATGACGACCGCCCGGCCGCCATGCGTTACACCGAGTGCCGCCCGGACGCCGCCGCGTCCCTCATGACGGAGTCGATCGACGAGAACACCGTCGACTTCGTCGCGAACTACGACGGCCAGGAGCAGGAGCCGCTCGTCCTCCCGGCGGCATACCCGAACCTGCTGGTGAACGGCGCGTCGGGCATCGCGGTCGGCATGGCGACGAACATGGCGCCGCACAACCTGGGTGAAGTGATCGCCGCCGCGCGGCACTTGATCCGGCACCCGGGCGCCGACCTCGACACGCTCATGAAGTACGTTCCGGGGCCCGACCTTCCGACGGGCGGCCGGATCGTCGGCCTGTCCGGCATCAGGGACGCGTACGAGACGGGCCGCGGCACGTTCAAGATCCGCTCGACGGTCTCCGTGGAGAACGTGACGGCGCGCCGCAAGGGCCTCGTCGTCACCGAGCTGCCCTTCGCGGTCGGCCCCGAGAAGGTCATCTCGAAGATCAAGGAACTGGTCGGTTCCAAGAAGCTCCAGGGCATCGCCGACGTCAAGGACCTCACGGACCGCGAGCACGGCCTGCGCCTGGTCATCGAGATCAAGAACGGCTTCGTGCCGGAGGCCGTCCTGGAGCAGCTCTACAAGCTGACGGCCATGGAGGAGTCCTTCGGCATCAACAACGTGGCGCTGGTGGACGGCCAGCCGCTCACCCTCGGCCTCAAGGAACTCCTCGAGGTCTACCTGGACCACCGCTTCGACGTGGTGCGCCGTCGCAGCGAGTTCCGCCGCAGCAAGAAGCAGGACCGGCTCCACCTGGTGGAGGGCCTCCTCGTCGCCCTGGTGGACATCGACGAGGTCATCCGCATCATCCGCTCCAGCGACAACAGCGCGCAGGCCAAGGAGCGCCTGATCGAGCGCTTCTCGCTGAGCGAGATCCAGACGCAGTACATCCTGGACACGCCGCTGCGCCGCCTCACCAAGTTCGACCGCATCGAGCTGGACGCGGAGCGCGACAAGCTCAACGGCGAGATCGACGAGCTGACCGGCATCCTCGATTCCGACTCCGAGCTGCGCAAGCTGGTCTCCACCGAACTGGCCGCCGTGTCCAAGAAGTTCGGCGACGACCGGCGCACGGTGCTCCTGGAGTCGGCCGGCGCCCCGGTGTCGGCGGTTCCGCTCCAGGTCGCCGACGACCCGTGCCGCGTGCTGCTCTCCTCGACCGGGCTGCTCGCCCGTACGGCGAACGGCGATCCCTTCACCGAAGGTGAGGACACCAAGCGCACGAAGCACGACGTGATCGTCTCCTCGGTCCCCGCGACGACTCGCGGCGAGATCGGCGCCGTCACGTCCGAAGGACGCCTGCTGCGCCTGAACGTGGTCGACCTGCCTCAGCTCCCGGACTCGGCCTCCGCGCCGAATCTCTCCGGAGGCGCCCCGGTCTCCGAGTTCCTCTCCTCCTTGGAGGCGGACGAGACGGTCGTGTGTCTCATGACCCTGGACGAGTCCTCGCCCGGTCTGGCGATCGGCACCGAACAGGGCATCGTGAAACGCGTGGTGCCCGACTATCCGTCCCACAAGGAGGAGCTGGAGGTCATCACCCTCAAGGACGGTGACCGCATCGTCGGCGCCGCGGAGCTGCGCACCGGTGAGGAAGACCTGGTCTTCATCACGGACGACGCACAGCTGCTGCGCTTCCAGGCCTCCATCGTGCGCCCGCAGGGCCGCGCGGCGGGCGGCATGTCCGGCGTGAAGCTGGCGACAGGAGCGAAGGTCATCTCGTTCACCACGATCGACCCGGCGGTCGACGCGGTGGTGTTCACCGTGGCCGGATCGCGCGGCACGCTGGACGACTCGGTGCAGACGACGGCCAAGCTCACGCCGTTCGACCAGTACCCGAGGAAGGGGCGTGCCACGGGCGGCGTCCGCTGTCAGCGCTTCCTGAAGGGCGAGGACTGTCTGAGCCTGGCCTGGGCCGGGCCGGCACCCGCGCGTGCGGCGCAGAAGAACGGCACGCCGGCCGAGCTGCCCGAGATGGACCCGCGCCGCGACGGTTCGGGCGTGTCGCTGCCGAAGACGGTGGCGTCGACGGCGGGTCCGGTCTAGGAACGCGGGAGCGGGTCAGGAGCGAGGTCGGCCTGGGGGTCGACGTAGTCCGCGACCTCCTCCGCCTCGCCCTTGTCCTGCACGTAGCGGAGAACGCCCCACATGCCCTGCTCGTCCACGGTGTGTGGGGCGTCGCTCTTGGCGGCGTCGAGCTGCTTGCCGAGGTCGGTCGTGTCGATGCCGGATCCGATCAGGACGAGCTGGGTGAGGCGCTCCTCTTCGCTCGGCCACGGCTCCGGGTAGAACCTCAGGAAGCGCCCCACGGCATGCACGGCGTACCGGTTGCCCGTGTCGCCCGCGCCGAAGTCGACATATCCCTTGATGCGGTAGAGCCCCTCGGGCCTGCTGTCGAGGAACGCGGTCAGCCGGCGGGGGTCCATGGGCACTTCGGAGCTGAACGCGACACTGTCGTAGGCGGCGTGCAGATGCGTGTCGTGCGCCGCGCGGCTGCCCTGGTCGTCATCCTCGTCATCCTCGACACCGTCGTCATGCCGGTGCAGATCGTCGAAGGACAGCTGCCCGATCCGCTCCCCGGTGGGGCGGCAGTCGAAGAGCAGCGCCGGGTCGATGCGCCCGTACGACGCGGAGACAACGGCGGCCCGGCCGGCCGCGGCCCGCACGGCGCCCAGGACCCGCTCACGCTCGTCCGGGCCGACGCGATCGCCCTTGTTCACCACGACGAGGTCCGCGATCCCCAGGTGCCGCTCCACCTCGGGGTGCTTCTCGCGGGTGGCGTCGAACTCGGCGGTGTCGACGACCTCGATCAACCCTCCGTACACGATCCGCGGGTTGTCGCTGGCCAGCACCATGCGCACGAGTTCTTGAGGCTCAGCGATGCCGCTCGCCTCGATCACGATGACGTCAATGGCATGCATGTCATTGACAGGCCGAGTCAACTTCTCCAGATACACGTCAAGTTCACTGGCATCCACCGCGCAACACAGACATCCGTTGCCGAGCGCGACCGTCGAGTCGCCCAGTTGTCCGGCGACCGCCATGGCGTCGATCTCGATCGACCCAAAGTCGTTGACGATCGCCCCGATCCGGGTGCCGCCGCTGCGGTGCAGCAGATGATTGAGCAAGGTGGTCTTCCCCGACCCCAGGAAGCCGGCGAGGACGACGACGGGGATCTGCTGCGGGCTGGCCTTGCTCAACGCGACCTCTCTCACACCGGATCGCGCCGCGGCGTGCGCCGCAGCGCACGCCGGTTCGGGGTCCGGCTCTCGTACGAAGAATGAATGCCGCCCCAGGATACGAGCGGGTGGAAAGGCCGCGAAGTGAACGATTGCTAACGGCGCCCGCTGGGCACACGTTGGACATGGCGCCGGTTTTCGCGAACTGAGCATCCACCCGTGCGCCTCCTCTCCGCCTCCCGCCGATCAGAGCCGCTCAGCACCCTGGGAGTCGGCAAGCGCGCCGCCCACCGCCGCCGGTTTCCGTCTCCGTCGCCCCTCATCCGACGACCGGCGCACGGTCGCCTGAATCGGGGGTTGACATGACCACACAGAGTCAAGGGATATGCCGGACGGTAGTCGCCGCTGCCGTGGGCGGACTCGCGGGTGGCACCGCGACACATCTGTGGCATCGCTTCGGCCCGGGCCCGAAGTGGGCGTCGGAGGAACGCCGCCGTCTGGCCCGCGCGCATCAACAGCGCATGCACTGGGAGCTGCTGAGCAAGGCGCTCGACGACCCCGAACTCGCCGTCGTGATCGACAACTACGGCCTGGACCTTACGCCGCAGAAGCGACGCCAGTACATGTACGCCAACCTCTGGTACGTCAACGCCTTCCACCTCTACGAATCCGGCCTGTACGACCACCGTGAACTCTTCGGCAGGCTGCGCGAACTGTTCCAAAGCCCGTACGTGCGCGAGTACTGGGAGGCCACGCGCCCCCACCGGGCGTCACTGGACCCCTCGTCCAGCGAGGCGGAGATCGGCCGCATGGCGGAGACACTGTTCCACGAGCTCGAGGCCGCAGCGGACAACGAGGAATGGTGGGTAGTGGGCGAACCGCCGTCGGACTGACAAGGTTCCCCCGAAGCGGTGAAGTTGCGCAACAACTCCCCCTGGCGGGAGGCGAATCGGTATCCTCACGCGTCATCAGGCGCACTAATGTTGCGACGTAACGTCGCCCCGAGAAGGAATCCGGTTCCCTTGAAGATCGTACGCCGCATCGGGGTGCCCCCGAGCGCACGCGGAAGCAGTTCTGGCGCCACCTGCCCCGATGTCTTCGAACTCAGCGATGGGAACTTCGCCGTGATCGGGACAGAAGCCACCGCGGACCTCAGACACGAACTTCCCCCGGACGCCGGGGTCGCCGACTACGAGCGCATCGTCATCGTGAACCGAGAGACGCTGCTGCGCGCCAAGCAGGACATCCCCGACGCCTGACAGATACCCCTTAGGGCGCACCATGTCGCATGCACGACGGCCGCCGACCGCAGATCCGGTCGGCGGCCGTTGCACGCCATCAGACCGCCGGTGGAACCGCCACCGGCGGCTCCATCCCCACGTACCGCGCCGCAGGGCGGATGATCTTTGAATCCTCGGACTGTTCAAGGATGTTGGCGCTCCAGCCGACGACCCGGGCCGCCGCGAACGTCGGCGTGAACATGGTGCGTGGCAGTCCGCACAGCTCCATGACCACGCCCGCGTAGAACTCCACGTTCGTGTGCAGTTCGCGGCCCGGCTTCAGCTCCGCGAGGATCGCCTCCACCTGGCGCTCGACCTGGACCGCGAAGTCCACCAGCGGGCCGCCGAACCGCTCCGCGATTCCACGCAGCATGCGCGAGCGCGGATCCTCCGTGCGGTAGACGGGGTGGCCGAAGCCCATGATCCGCTCACCCGCGAGCACCCGTTCCCGGATCCAGGAGTCGATGCGGTCCGGTGTGCCGATCGCGTCCAGGGTGTCGAGCGCACGGCTGGGCGCCCCGCCATGGAGCGGCCCGGACAACGCTCCGACCGCCCCGACCAGAGAGGCCACGACATCCGCTCCGGTCGACGCGATGACACGACCCGTGAACGTTGACGCATTGAATCCGTGATCAATGGTTGAGATCAGGTATTGCTCGATGGCTCGTGCATGCGCGGGGTCGGGCTCCGAACCCGTCAACATGTACAGGTAGTTGGCCGCGTACGAGAGATCCTCGCGCGGCTCCACGGGCTCGAGCCCCTCACCGAGCCGGTGCAGTGCGGTGAGCATCGTGGGGACCACGGCCGTTGCCGCCACCGCATCCGCGCGGCGCCGCTCCGGGTCGATGTCGTACACGGGTCGAAAGCCCCGTGAGGCGCCGAACAGCGAGAGCGCCGTCCGCAGCCCGGCGAGCGGCCCCGAGACCGCACCGGCCCGGGCGATCGCCGGCAGCGCGGCCCGCACGTCCTCGGGCAGCCCGCGCTGCCCGGCGGTCTCCCGCGCGAAGGCCGCGGACCGCTCGGCGCCGGGCAGCTCACCATGGAGCATCAGGTGCCACACGTCTTCGAAACCACGGGTCTCCGCGAGCTCGACGGCGGAGTACTGGCGGTAGTGATAGAAGCCCTCCCGCCCCCTGACATCCCCGAGTTCGGTGTCGGTGACGACGACACCGGCGAGCCCGCGCGGTACGTCGACGGCCGTGGCGGCCGTGCTCCCGTTGATCGGCATGTTTCCTCCCTGGACTTGATTCGACTGTCCATGCTTGACTCAATAACTGTCAATATTGATTGAATCAATGCATGGCGATCCGGATACGGTGACGCGCATGAGGGATCAAGAACCTGCGCCGACACAGCGGGCCCGCCGCCTGACCACCAAGGAGACCGCCGAGCTGCTCGGCGTGAAGCCCGAGACGGTGTACGCGTACGTGAGCCGCGGGCAGCTCACCAGCAGGCGTGGGGAGAACACACGCGGCAGCACCTTCGACGCCGCCGAGGTCGAGGCACTCGCTCGCCGCAACAGACGGGAGACCACGGCCGGTTCGGGCACCGGCGAGCTGTCGGTACGCACGCGGATCACCCTCATCGACGACGACCGGTACTTCTTCCGGGGGGTCGACGCGGTCCAGCTCGCGGCCCGCCACTCGTACGAGGAGGTCGCGGAGTGGCTCTGGACGGGAACGCTGCGCCCCGGCGCCCGGTTCACCGCCCCCAAGGAATCGCTCTCCGCGGCCCGCAAGGCCATGGCCGCCCTGCCCGAACTCAGCAGCCCCATCGACCAGTTGCGGGTGGCGGCCGTTGCCGCGGCGACGGCCGACCCGTTGCGCTACGACCTGTCCGAGGACTCCGTGCTCGGCGCCGCCCGGTCTCTCATCCCCACCCTCGCGGCCGCGCTGCCCCTCGTACGGACGACGTACGTGGACGGCGCGCCGATCGCCCAGCGCCTGTGGGGGCGGCTGACCTACAGGGAGCCCGACGAGGCGTCACTGCGCATCCTGGACATGGCTCTTGCCCTGTTGGTCGATCACGACCTGGCCGCCTCGACGCTCGCGGTTCGCGTCGCCGCGTCCGCGCGGGCGCACACCTACGCCGCCGTCTCGGCGGGCCTGGGCGTCCTGGAGGGGCCGTTGCACGGGGCGGCGAGCGGTCTGGCCCACCGGATGCTGCTGGACGTCCTCGACCGGGGCAGCGCGGGCTCCGTGGTGGCCGACGAGCTGCGTTCGGGCCGCCGCGTGCCCGGGCTCGGCCACCGCCTCTACCAGGGCGAGGACCCGCGCGCACAGGCGCTGTTCGCGGCGCTGGAGGAACTCCCTCAGGCGCGGCCCGCACTGGCGGCGGCCCGCGACGTCGTGGCGACCACTGCCCGCCACACGGACCTGCACGCCAATGTGGACCTGGCCCTCGCCGCCTTCACGGCGTCGTTCGGGATGGCGGCGGAAGCAGGCGAGACGATCTTCGCCGTCGCACGCACGACGGGCTGGATCGCGCACGCCCTGGAGGAGTACGGCGAACGCCCTCTCCGTATGCGGCCGACGGGCCACTACGTAGGCCCGCGCCCGCCACAACCCCTGCCGTCGGTTTCCGCGGCGGAGTGACCGGGCGGCGGGGTTAAGGTCGCCGCTGTGAATACGTGCACGACCGCCTCGCGGGATCTTGAGGAACCTCTGGCCGGGACGGCGGCCACCGCACGCACCTGGCTGCTGATCGAGCAGCCGGGGCCGTGGGGCGCGAAGGCCCTGGTCTCCAGCCATCTCGACCCCGAAGTGGGCCGCGCCCTGGAGGAAGCGGCAGACGGCACGGGGGTGCGCGTCGCCCTCGTGCGCCGTCCGGGCCGACACGCGGACCACCATGCCTCGCAGCGTCACCAGGTGTACGTGGCCCACACGGTCCCGGGAAACACCTGGCTGCGCAGCACCACAGTCGCGGCTCCCGAAGAGCTTCTGGGTCTCGACTTCGCCGCCTTGGGAGCGGGTCGGCACGGCGGCTTCGGCGCACCCTACGAAGGCGAGCCCCTCGCCTTCGTCTGCACGAACGGGAAACGCGACCGGTGCTGCGCGCTTCTGGGACGGCCCCTGGCCTCCGAACTCGCCTCCTCCGGAGAAGAGGGCGTCTGGGAAATCACGCACCTGGGCGGCCACCGCTTCTCCCCCACTCTCCTTGTGCTGCCCTATGGCTACGCCTACGGGAGGTCCTCGGCCGCCGACGTCAAGGAGGTCCTTCATGCGGTGCGCTCGGACCGGATCGTGCTCCATGGCTGCCGTGGCAATTCCGCCTGGGACCGTCCGGGGCAGGCCGCCGAGCTCGCCGTGCGCCGGGCGACCGCCGAGTACCGCGCAGATGTCCTGAGCGTCGTACACACGGCATCGATGGATCCACCAACCGATCCACCTGTTGATGCGCACGTGGACAACGCGTACTGGCACGTGACGATCGCCCACATGGACGGCCGCCGCTGGACGGTCGTGGTCGCCCGCGGCGCCTCGCTCCCGCCCCGGCCGGAGAGCTGTGGCGCCGCGCTCGGTTCGCCGGCCCGTATGGATGTCGTCGCTGTGCGTGAGGCTTCCGGGCTGCGCGGCTGACCGGGGCGCTCCCGCTCGGAGGCAGCAGGGAGATCCGCGCCACAAGGCCTTCGACCAGCGCCGACGGGCCCGTAACGTTCTGGGCCATGAGCTCGACTTCCCCTGCCCGCCGCCTGCGCTTCGGCCTCCCTAGACGGGTGTTCGCCCAGGTGCTGCTGATGCAGGTGGCGATCGCCGCGGGAGTGGCGGTGCTGGCGACGGGGCTCTTTCTGGCGCCGCTGAGCGACCAGCTCGACGACCAGGCGATGCGCCGTGCCCTGGCCATCGCGCAGACCACGGCGGCGGAGCCCCGGATCGCCGAGGAACTGCGTTCCTCACGGCCGAGCCCGGACGGTCCCGTGCAGGCCGCGGCGGAGCGGATCCGCCGGGCCAGCGGCGCCGAGTACGTCGTGATCATGAACCGGGAGGGCGTCCGCTGGTCGCACACCGATCGCGGCCGGGTCGGACACGTCGTGTCGACCGACCCCAGCGCGGCGCTGGCGGGCCGCGCGGTCATGGAGATCGACGAGGGGACGCTCGGCCGCTCCGCGCGCGGCAAAGTGCCCCTGAGGGCCGCGGACGGGGCCATCGTGGGAGCCGTCTCGGTCGGCATCGAGTACGACAGCGTCCGCGCGCGCCTCATCCACGCCATCCCGGGCCTGTTCGCGTACGCGGGAGGGGCCCTGGCCGTCGGGGCGCTCGCCGCCTATCTGATCTCGCGACGGGTGCAGCGGCAGACCCGTGACCTGGCCTTCTCGGATATCTCGGCGCTCCTGGCCGAGCGCGAGGCCATGCTGCACGGCATTCGCGAGGGCGTCGTCGCGCTGGATCGCGGCGGACGGATACGCCTGCTCAACGACGAGGCGCAGCGGCTGCTCGGCGTGGACTCGAAGGTGATCGGACAGCCGCTGGACGAGGCGCTCGGCGCTGGGCGTACGACGGACGTGCTCGCGGGGCATGTCTCCGGGACCGATCTGCTCACCGTCCGCGGGCAGCGCGTCCTGGTCGCGAACCGGATGCCCACCGACGACGGGGGTGCGGTCGCCACCCTGCGCGACCGCACCGAACTGGAGCAGCTGGGCCGCGAACTCGACTCCACGCGCGGCCTGATCGACGCCCTGCGCGCGCAGGACCACGAACACGCGAACCGCATGCATACGTTGTTGGGCCTTCTGGAGCTGGAGATGTACGAGGAGGCCGTGGACTTCGTCGGCGAGGTGGCGGGCGCGCGCCGGGTGACCGCGGAGCAGATCACCGAGCGGATCGAGGACCCGCTGCTGTCGGCCCTGATGGTGGGCAAGGCGACCGTGGCCGCGGAGCGCGGTGTCGAGTTCGGCATCTCCGGGGACACCTGGCTGCCGGACCGCCTCGTCGATCCGCGCGGCCTCGTCACGATCGTCGGCAACCTGGTGGACAACGCCCTGGACGCGGCCGCCGGTTCGGGACAGCACGCGCGCGTGGAGGTGCTTCTGCGGGCCGAAGGCCGAAGTGCGGTCCTACGGGTACGCGATTCCGGGCCTGGCGTCCCCGCCGACCAGCGCGAGACCGTCTTCGTGGAAGGCTGGTCCACCAAGGAGCCGCCGGCCCACGGCAAGCGCGGCATTGGGCTCGCCCTTGTGCGCAGGTTCGCCGAGCGGCAGGGCGGCACCGCCGAGGTGACCCAGTCGCCCCTCGGGGGCGCCGAATTCGTCGTTGTCCTGCCGGAGGCCCTCACCGTGGACGTACCGGACGTGTCGGACTTGACCGAGGAGGCCCGATGATCGACGTACTGGTCGTGGACGACGACATCCGCGTGGCCGACGTCAACGCCGCCTATGTGGCGAAGGTTCCCGGCTTCCGTGTCGCGGCGACCGCACACAACGCGGCGGAGGCACTCGACCGGATCGAGGAGCTCCATGTCGATCTGGTGCTGCTCGACCACTACCTGCCGGACCGGACGGGCCTGGCGCTCGCCCGGACGGTGCGCGAACGCGGCCACCAGATCGACGTGATCATGGTGACCGCGGCGCGCGACGTGGGGACCGTACAGGCCGCGATGCGCCACGGGGCGCTGCAGTACCTGGTCAAACCGTTCTCGTTCGCGGGCCTGCGGGGCAAGTTGGAGGCGTACGCGACGCTGCGGCGCACCCTCGACGGCGGGGGCGAGGCGGAGCAGGCGGAGGTCGACCAGATCTTCGGCGCGCTCTCCGCCGGGCCCGCGCCCGAGCTGCCCAAGGGGCACTCCCCCACCACCGCCGAGCTGGTCCGCCGGGCGATGATGACCGCCGAAGGCCCGCTGTCGGCACAGGAATTGGCCGACGTCACCGGGCTCAGCCGGCAGACCGCCCAGCGCTACCTCAAGCTCCTGGAGCGGACCGGGCGGGTGCGGCTGAGCCTCAAGTACGGCGACACCGGCCGGCCCGAGCACCGCTACGAGTGGGCCGCCAGCCGCTGACTCCCCGCAGGGGCGTGCCGCTCTCCCGTAGAGGCCCCCCGCCCGTAGAGGCAAAACCCCGCCCGCAGGGGCGTGTCAGACCGCCCCTGCGCCCGTGAGCGCCCGTACTTCGGTCTCCGCGTGCTTGGCCTCGTCCGGCTCCTCGGGGGAGGTCACGGTGCCCAGCCAGCCCGCGAGGAAGCCGAGCGGAATCGAGACGAGCCCGGGGTTCTCCAGCGGGAAGTACTGGAAGTCCACGCCGGGGAACAGCGACGCGGGGCTCCCGGAGACCACCGGCGACAGCACCACGAGCACCAGCGCGGGCACCAGGCCGCCGTACACCGACCACACGGCGCCCCGCGTGGTGAAGCCCCGCCAGAACAGCGAGTAGAGCAGCACAGGCAGATTGGCCGACGCGGCGACCGCGAACGCGAGCCCGACCAGGAACGCCACGTTCAGGTCCCGCGCCAGCAGTCCGAGCCCGATCGCGAGCACGCCGACACCAGCCGCGGCGACCCGCGCCACCGCGACCTCGCTCCACTGCCTGCCACCGCTCTTCCCCTCGGGGCCGCCTCTACGGAGCGAGGCGTACAGGTCGTGCGCCACGGAGGCCGAGGACGCCAGCGTGATCCCGGCGACGACGGCGAGGATGGTGGCGAAGGCGACCGCGGCGACGATCGCGAACAGCACCGTGCCCCCGGTGGAGTCCTCGCCGCCGCCCAGGTCGAGGGCGAGCAGCGGAACCGCCGTGTTCCCCGCGGCATTCGAGCCCCGTACGGCATCGGGGCCCACGAGGGCCGCGGCGCCGAACCCGAGCACGATCGTCATCAGGTAGAAGCTGCCGATGAGCCCGATGGACCACACGACCGAGCGGCGCGCGGCCCGCGCGGTCGGCACGGTGTAGAAGCGCGACAGGATGTGCGGAAGGCCCGCCGTGCCGAGCACGAGCGCGAGGCCCAGGCTGATGAAGTCGAAGCGAGCGGTCCAGCTTCCGCCGTACTTCAGACCGGGCACGAGGAAGTCCGAACCGTGCCCGCTGCGTGCGGCGGCGGTGCGCAACAGCTGGTCGAAGTCACCGTGGAAGCGCGCCAGGACGAGCACCGTCAGGGCGATCGCCCCGCCCATGAGCAGGACGGCCTTCACGATCTGGATCCAGGTGGTGGCCCGCATCCCTCCCATCGACACATAGATGACCATGAGCGCGCCCACGCCGACGACGGTCCAGGACTGCGCGGCGCCACTCGCCTCCCCCAGCAGCAGCGCGACCAGGCTTCCCGCGCCCACCATCTGCGCCACCAGATACAGAACGGACACGGTCACCGAGGAAGTTCCCGCGGCGATGCGCACCGGCCGCTCCCGCATCCGGGCGGCGACGACGTCGGCGAGCGTGAACCGGCCGCAGTTGCGCACCAGTTCGGCCACGAGGAAGAGGACCACGAGCCAGGCCACGAGGAAGCCGACCGAGTAGAGCAGCCCGTCGTAGCCGAACAGCGCGATCAGTCCGGAGATACCGAGGAAGGACGCGGCCGACATGTAGTCACCCGCGATGGCGAATCCGTTCTCCATGGGCGAGAACAGCCGGCCGCCCGCGTAGAACTCCTCCGCCGAACCGTGCCGCTTGCGGCTCGCCCAGGTCGTGATGGCGAGCGTGACCGCCACGAACACGCTGAACAGGACCAGGGCCAGGGTCTGATGCGCCCCGGTCACCGCCGGCCGCCCTCGCCGTGCGCAGTACCGTTCACGCGCGCGTCGCCGACGAGTCCGCGCGTCATCTCCTGCGTGTCCCAACGCAGTTCGAGCGCCGCGCGATCGCGACGCAGCCGCGCATGTCGCGCGTACAGCCACGTCAGCAGGAACGTACTGGCGAACTGCCCGAGGCCCGCCACCATCGCCACGTTCACGACGCCCGCGACCGGTTGGGCCATCAGTCCGGGCGCCGTCGTGGCGGTCACGACGTACGCGACGTACCAGGCGAAGAAGAGCACGACCGCCGGGACGACGAACCGCCGGTAGCGCCTGCGCACCTCCTGGAACGCCGCGCTGCGCTGCACCTCCAGGTAGACCCCCGCCGCGCTCCGCTCGGACGGCACGGCCGGGGCCGGCACCGCAGCCGCTCGCACGCCCGGGCCGCGCCACTCACCCCAATCCGAGTCCGGCTCGTCGTACCAGGGATCGCCGCCGCCTCTCGTGGCAACGGCCCTGGGCCGCGCGGTCGCGCGCCCGTCGTGCTTGTCCACCGGACTCTCCTTGTCCGCGGCCCACTGCGGCCGCGGACCAAGGATGGACAGAACGGGAAGATCCCGGACGCTCTCCGCAGACCCTTCACCCCATTAGGTGATGGACGTCCCCGGCGGCTTCGCGAGTCCGTGCCGATACGCGTAACGGACGGCCTGCGCGCGGTCCTTGAGCCCGGCCTTCGCGAACAGGTTGTTGATGTGGGTCTTCACCGTCGCCGTGGAGACATGCAGTGCCCGGGCGATCTCCTGGTTCGTCAGGCCGTCGGAGATCAGCACCAGGACCTCGGCCTCCCGCGCCGTGAGCCCGTCGGGTGGCTCTATCGGCTCCGGCACGGTGGCCTCGGGCTGCGACAGTCTTTCCAGGAGCCGCCGCTGGATCTTCGGCGAGAGGCCCGCGTCACCGGACAGCACGCCCTCCACCGCCCGGACGATCTCGTCCCCGTCGGCATCCTTCGTGAGATAGCCGCGCGCTCCCGCCCTGAGTGCCGGAAAGAGCGACTCGTCGTCGGCGTACGTGGTCAGGATGACGACCTGGGTGCCCGGGTACTCCTGCCGGATCCGTCTGGTCGCCTCCGCTCCGTCGCAGCGCGGCATGCGAAGGTCCATCAGGACGACGTCCGGGGCCAGTTCGGCCACGAGCGCGACCGCCTCGTCACCGTCTCCCCCGGAGCCGACGACCTCGATCCCGGGCAGCAGTCCGAGCAGCATCACGATGCCTTCGCGCACCACCGTCTGGTCATCGACCACCACCACGCGGGCCGGTGGCCTCCCCGCGCGCACCCCCGCCTCGGCCCCACTCATACGGGAACCTTCAACTTGACCACGAAACCCTCCTCGTACGGCCCCACCTCGAGCGTGCCGCCCAACAACTCGGCTCGCTCCTTCATCCCCAACAGACCGTAACCGCCACCACTGACAGTGAGCTCCTCGTGAGGCCGGGACGCCCCCGAGTCCCGCACTTCCAGGGCCACTTCACCCGGCCCGTACTCCAGCCGGATGTCCGTCTTCGCGCCCGGCGCGTGCTTGCGTACGTTCGTCAGCGCCTCCTGCGCGACTCTGCGCACGGTCTGGGACGCCTCGACGGACAGCGGCCGACGCCCGCCTCCCACCGTGAACGTCGCCCCGTCAGAGGACGCGACCAGCTCCCGCAGGAAGTCCTCCAGTGGTGTCATCTCGCCCCGCAGCGCGGACAAGGCCTGCCGGGTCTCGTCGAGGCCGTCCCGGGCCATGCCGCGGGCCGCCACGACGCGCTCCAGGATCTGGTCCCGGTCCGCCCCGCGCTCGATGAGGAGCCGGGCGGCCTCCAGATGCACGAGCTGGGCGGAGAGGCTGTGCGCGAGGACGTCGTGGATCTCGCGCGCGATCCGCGACCTCTCGGCGAGCGCCGCCGACTCGGCCTCGGCGGCACGCGCGGCACGCTCCTGCGCCAGGGCCCGCTGCGCGCTCCCCCGCGCCTCGGCGTCCAGGCGCAGCACATACGCGGAGAGGCAGAGCCCGATGGCGACGACGGCGGTGGTCAGCCAGGCATCGTCGTTGACCACCGCGAACCCCGCGAGCGCCACCGCGGTGGCAGGTACCGAGGCGGCCAGGGGCAGCCGCTCCAGCGCGGAGACCGCACAGCCGCACCACAACACGATCGCCGGCCCGATGAATCCGGCCCACTGGGCCAGCACGGCGACCGCCACCAAAAACGCCAGCAGCACGAGAGAGGGCCACAGCCGATGGTCGAGCGTGGTGCGGAAGAACGCCCAAGCCGCCGCCACGCACGCGATCAGCAGTACGGGCCCCAGGATCAGCGCCTGGTCGCTGATGTCGCGCTGTGTCACGGCGGTCCACACAAGGACCGCGACCACGACCACCCGCACCGTGCGGGCGAGCATCCGCCGGGCGCGGGTGACGCCCTCGCGGGAGAGCGCCTCCCGGGAGGGCCATTCCGTCCAGTTTCCGCGGATCACCTACGGTCCTCCCACGCCGGCTGGGCGACAGGACCAACGTACGCCGAGCGCTCCCGGTCGGCCCGCAGCATCAGCAGGCCGGAGCGGACCAGGAGCGAGACGGCGAAGCCGAGCATCAGGCTGGAGCTGCCGAGGTGGACGCCCAGCGCCAGACCGACGCCCGCGACGGACCCGCGGGCCGCGACACCACCGAGCCAGGCCCCGGCCGTCGCGACGGTGCCCTTGGTCCACACGTCGCCCCGCTCGTCCGTCCAGACGCGGGTCGTGAACGCCCACCCGATGCCTATGCCCACGCTCACCAGCACCTCGACGGCAAGCAGGACGACCGAGCCCGTCACGTGGTGGGGATCCGTCACCGCGCCGTCCTTCAGTGCGAGGACCGCGAGGATCGCGGGCAGGAGCCACCACTTCCGGTCGCCGGACAGGCGCTCCGTCTTGAACTGACGCATCAGTACGAGCGCGACAACGGCGACGATCACCAGGATGGTGGGGAGCCCGGACATGACTGCCTCCGTGGAGCGGTCGGGAGCGAAGTGGTTCAACGCCTTCGACGCTACGGAAATCGGCAGGTCAGGGGATCGGAGCCGGGGTGGATCGCGGGTGGATCATGCGGCTCCACCCGTGGGTGGAGCCGCATGAGGTGACCTGCGTGGCGGGGACGCGATCACCGCCTCCCCGCCCTCGTCGCTACATGTCGATGCGCGACCGGTCGAGGGTCGACGCGGAGCTGCTGATGAACTCCTTGCGCGGCGCCACATCGTTGCCCATCAGCAGGTCGAAGACGTGCTCCGCCGCCTCCAGCTCGCCGATGTTGATCCGGCGCAGCGTGCGGTGGCGCGGGTCCATCGTGGTCTCCGCGAGCTGGTCGGCGTCCATCTCACCGAGACCCTTGTACCGCTGGATCGAGTCCTTGTACCGCACACCCTTGCGCTGGAGCTCGAGCAGCGTCTCGCGCAGCTCTCGGTCCGAGTACGTGTAGATGTACTTGTCCTGGCCCTTCTTCGGCTGGACCAGCTCGATGCGGTGCAGGGGCGGCACGGCGGCGAAGACACGGCCGGCCTCGATCATCGGCCGCATGTAGCGCTGGAACAGCGTCAGCAGCAGCGTACGGATGTGCGCGCCGTCGACGTCGGCGTCGACGAGCAGGATGATCTTGCCGTAGCGCGCCGCGTCGATGTCGAAGGTCCGGCCGGACCCAGCTCCTATGACCTGGATGATGGCGCCGCACTCCACGTTCTTCAGCATGTCCGTCACGGACGACTTCTGAACGTTGAGGATCTTGCCACGGATCGGCAGCAGGGCCTGGAACTCGGAGTTCCGGGCGAGCTTGGCGGTACCGAGCGCGGAGTCGCCCTCGACGATGAACAGCTCGCTGCGCTCCACGTCGTCACTGCGGCAGTCCGCGAGCTTGGCGGGGAGCGACGAGGTCTCCAGGGCCGTCTTACGACGCTGCGCGTCCTTGTGCTGACGCGCGGCGATGCGGGTACGGGCCGCGGCGACGGCCTTCTCCATGACGGCGCGGGCCTGCGCCTTGGCGTCGCGCTTGGTGGACGACAGGAACGCCTTGAGTTCCTTGGCCACGACATTCGCGACGATCCTGTTGGCCGCCGAGGTGCCGAGGACCTCCTTGGTCTGGCCCTCGAACTGCGGCTCCGCCAGACGCACCGTGACGACGGCCGTGAGGCCCTCCAGTGCGTCGTCCTTGACGACGTCGTCCTCGGCCACGCGCAGCACCTTCTGGGCGCGCAGAACCTCGTTCATCGTCTTCGTGAGCGAGCGCTCGAAGCCCGCCACATGAGTACCGCCCTTGGGCGTGGCGATGATGTTCACGAACGACTTGATGCTCGTGTCGTACCCGGTGCCCCAGCGCAGCGCGATGTCGACACCGAGCTCACGCTGGACCTCGGTCGGCGTCATCTGGCCGTGCTCGTCGAGCACGGGGACGGTCTCCTTGAAAGTGCCCTGCCCGGTGAAGCGGAGGACGTCGCAGACCGGCTTGTCCTGCGCCAGGTACTCGCAGAACTCGCTGATGCCGCCGTCGAAACGGAAGGATTCCTCGCCCTTGCTGCCACCCTCGCCGAGGCCGAACTCGTCGCGGACGACGAGGGTCAGGCCCGGCACCAGGAACGCGGTCTGCCGCGCGCGCTGGTGCAGGTCGCTCAGGGAGAGCTTGGCGTCCTTCAGGAAGATCTGGCGGTCCGCCCAGTAGCGGACGCGGGTGCCGCGTCGCGCCTTCGGGACCTTCTTGACCTTGCTCAGTCGCGCCGAGGGGTCGAACGTCGCGTCGGGTCCGGGCTTGGCGAAGGCGCCGGGGACGCCACGCCGGAAGCTGATGGCGTGCGTGTGCCCGCCAAGGTCCACCTCGACATCGAGACGTGCCGACAGCGCGTTCACCACGGAGGCGCCCACGCCGTGCAGACCGCCGGAGGCCGCGTACGCGCCGCCTCCGAACTTGCCGCCCGCGTGGAGCTTGGTCATGACGACCTCGACCCCGGAGAGGCCGGTCTTGGGCTCGACGTCCACGGGGATGCCGCGGCCGTTGTCCCGGACCTCTACAGAGGCGTCGTCGTGCAGGATCACCTCGATGCGGTCGCAGTAGCCACCGAGGGCCTCGTCGACGGAGTTGTCGATGATCTCCCAGAGGCAGTGCATCAGGCCGCGGCTGTCGGTCGAGCCGATGTACATGCCCGGACGCTTGCGTACGGCTTCGAGCCCCTCAAGGACGAGCAGGTGCCGCGCGGTGTAGTTGGAACCGTCCCGGTCTGCTCCGGTCAGCAGCGCTGTGGACGGCACGGACGTATCGGCGGTCACGCGGTTCGCTCCTCGCTGAATTTCAGATGGGGCCCTCACGAATGAAGGGCCGGCGTCGGTCGCCGTTCAGAGGGTACCGAGGCCTGGTAGAGCCTTTGTCACGCCACCCTCACCTCAGCCCAGACTAGTCCAGGATCGCATGCATGTTCGATCCCTCGATGGAGTGACGCCCACATCACGTTCCCTTCCAGGCATGAACCATTTAGGCTCCGGGCACGTCCTCATGAACAAACCGGCAACCAGCCGGGGGAGGACCGACCTGACAGAACGCGCGAACCCGTAAGACGTTAGAGACGCAATACGGCACATTCGCCGCCACCCGGCGACAGACAGCCGGCCTCGAAGAAATTTTTCGAGGAAAAGCCGCGAGCGGGAACGTTTTCGGCCTGGTTGGATGTTGACCCTGGTACGACAGCTCGTCGAGCTAGAGAAGAGGCGACGTGACTACTGTTCTGACCCCCGCGACCCCCCTGACGGCCGCTGACCGCTGTGACCGTTGCGGCGCCCAGGCATATCTGCGCGTCGTTCTGATCAGCGGTGGTGAACTGCTCTTCTGCGCCCACCACGGTCGCAAGTTCGAGCCGGAACTCAAGAAGATCGCCGCTGAAATACAGGACGAGACGGAGCGGCTCACCGCCGATCCGGCAAGCGCCGAGACCGAGGAACGCTGACGCCTCGCACACACGACGAGTTAGCTCCGGCATCAGGCCGGTGATCGGGCGGCTGCCCCTGCACCCCAGGAGCAGCCGCCCGTCCTCGTATCCGCAGAACGCCTCAGGCGTGCTCCCGCAGGACCCGCAGCGCCTCCGAGGCGCGCGTGTAGACACCTGGGCTGCCGGCGCGCCCACAGCCGCTCCCCCACGACACGAGACCGATCAGCTTGCCCCTGGCGACCAGCGGACCGCCACTGTCCCCTTGGCAGGCGTCCTTGCCGCCACCGGACTCGCCCGCGCAGAGCATCGACGAGGGCTTGTACGTTCCGTCGTTGCCGCCCGGCGGATACGCCTGCTTGCACTCGGCGTCGGCAAGCACCCGCACCCGCGCGGCGTGCAACGTACGCGCGTAGTCGCCCGCTCCCGTCGTGTCACCCCACCCGTAGACGGACGCACCGGTGCCGGCCCGATACGCCGGGTGCCCCTCGTCCGCCATCGGGAGCACATCTCGCTCAGGTAGCCGTGTGTCGAGTGTGAGGACCGCCACATCGCCGGCGTTCGTCCGGCCGTCGTACGCCGGATTGATCCATTCACTGCGCACGGACACCTCGGCGCCGTCGGACGTCTCGAGATCGCCGCGGCCGACGATCGCCTTGAGGTCCCGCACCTGATCGCGCGGCACTCCGAGCACGTCCTCGCTCAGGCAGTGCGCCGCGGTGAGGACCGTCGACCGCCCGACGACCACTCCTCCGCAGAACTGACCCGCACGGGTTCCGCCGAACCGGTCACGGCTCGCGAGCGCCACCACCCAGGGGCTGTTGGAGGCATCGGCCTGATGGCCCCCGACGATCCCCTCGTCGGCGGCCGCGGACTGGGGGGAAGCCAACGGCAGCACCGCCGCCGCGGCCAGCACGGCCAGTGGAGCGGTCAGCACTCTCGCGAAAGAGCGACGCATACGGTCTCCTCACTCAGGGTTGCAACGGCACACCCAGAGTCATTCAGCGCGACACGCCGCGCACTGTGAGGATCCGCCCGGACCCGCCGACGACGAAGGCCCGGCACCTTCCCGCGAACGGGGAAGTGCCGGGCCTTCTGAGGGCCGCACAGCGCCTGTGACTAGTCGAGGTAGTCCCGCAGGACCTGCGAGCGCGACGGGTGGCGCAGCTTCGACATCGTCTTGGACTCGATCTGGCGGATGCGCTCACGCGTCACGCCGTAGACCTTGCCGATCTCGTCGAGGGTCTTCGGCTGACCGTCGGTGAGACCGAAGCGCATGGAGACGACGCCCGCCTCGCGCTCGGACAGGGTGTCGAGCACGGAGTGCAGCTGCTCCTGGAGGAGCGTGAAGCTGACGGCGTCGGCCGGGACGACTGCCTCGGAGTCCTCGATGAGGTCACCGAACTCGCTGTCGCCGTCCTCGCCCAGCGGGGTGTGCAGGGAGATGGGCTCACGGCCGTACTTCTGGACCTCGATGACCTTCTCGGGGGTCATGTCGAGTTCCTTGGCCAGCTCCTCCGGGGTGGGCTCGCGGCCCAGGTCCTGGAGCATCTGGCGCTGCACGCGCGCGAGCTTGTTGATGACCTCGACCATGTGCACCGGGATACGGATGGTGCGGGCCTGGTCGGCCATGGCGCGGGTGATCGCCTGACGGATCCACCAGGTGGCGTACGTCGAGAACTTGTAGCCCTTGGTGTAGTCGAACTTCTCGACCGCGCGGATCAGACCGAGGTTGCCCTCCTGGATGAGGTCCAGGAAGAGCATGCCGCGGCCGGTGTAACGCTTGGCCAGGGAGACCACCAGACGGAGGTTGGCCTCCAGGAGGTGGTTCTTGGCGCGGCGGCCGTCCTCGGCGATGATCTCCAGCTCGCGCTTGAGCTTGGGAGCGAGCTTGTCGGCGTTGGCCAGCTTGTCCTCGGCGAACAGACCGGCCTCGATGCGCTTGGCGAGCTCGACCTCCTGCTCGGCGTTGAGCAGCGGGACCTTACCGATCTGCTTCAGGTAGTCCTTGACCGGGTCGGCGGTGGCGCCGGCGGCGGCGACCTGCTGGGCCGGCGCGTCGTCCTCGTCGTCGTCGGACAGGACGAAGCCCTGGCCCTCCTTCTCCTCGGTGGCCTCACCCTCGCCGGCCTTGGCGGGGGCGGGGGTCTCCTCGGTCGCATCGTCCTCAAGAAGGTCGTCGTCCTTCTTGGCGGTCTTCTTCGCGGCGGTCTTCTTGGCGACCGTCTTCTTGGCAGCGGCCTTCTTGGCCGGCACCTTCTTCGCCACGGCCTTCGTGGCCGACTCGGCCTCCTCGTCGACGGCCTCGGCGGCCGGCGGCTCGGGAGTGGTGGTGGCGGCGACCTTCTTGGCGGTAACCGTCTTGGCCGCGACGGTCTTGGTCGCGGTGCGCTTGACCGGACTCTTGGCTGCGACGCTGCTCTTTCGGGGACGCTTGGGCTCAGCGGCACTGACCATCAGCGTCACACCCTCTTCCTCGAGGATCTGGTTGAGGCTGCGCAGAACGTTCTTCCACTGAGTGGCCGGAATCTGGTCGGCTTCGAACGCACGGCGCACGTCGTCGCCGGCGATCTGGCCATCAGCCTTTCCCCGCTCAATGAGCGCCATGACAGAGACGGATTCGGCGATCTCCGGCGGGAGCGTACGGGATGTGCTGGCCGACACGAACAACCTCTCGGAACGTTGGAAAACGGCTTCCGGCCCCGTCCTGTGTGGACCGGAGCCGACGACCGCCGGCTTGGGGATGGGCCGACGGCGCGGGCAGGAGCCTGGGAGATGGACAGCGCCACAAGCGGCTGCTGTATTCCCTCCTCGGCTGTCACCTCTTAGGTCATCGCGCTGCCCCGAGGAGCGTTACGCCCAATCTGCGTGGCCCGAGTCACACCGCGTTATCGGTCAAAGACTGACTGATACGGACAGAAAGGGTCATGCGGCTGCACTCGTCCGGGCGTCCAACGACCTCGAGGGACGGATCCCCTATAGGAGAACGAATCTTCCACCTACGCCTCGAGTCGCCGGATGGCGCCCTTCTACACATGCTCCGTGTCCACTCGTCCACGTCGCACATGCGGCACCGTCCGGCGACACACGGTTCGCCCGCCCCCGCCCCGCCGCGCCTCCGGCGCGGTCAGTGCTCGCGGGGAGCCGGGACCACGCGCTCCACCTCGGGGTGGACGATGAGCAGCTGCCGCATGGCCGCCTCGGCACCCGCACCATCGCCCGCAGCGAGCGCGTCGACGATGCGCGCGTGGTGCGCGACGACCGCCTCGTTCGGACGGTCGCAGCCGATGACCGGGCCGCCGGAGACGTGCAGGGCGGCGGACACGATGCCGGAGAGGTGCTCGAGCATCCTGTTGCCCGCGAGCTGGATGAGCAGCGAGTGGAACTCCGCGTCGGCGCGCGAGAACGTGATCGAGTCTCCCTGACCCAGCGCGTGCCGCATGATCTCCACCATGTCGGCCAGGCGCTGCTGCACGTCCTCCCTGCCGTGCCCCGCGGCGAGCCGCGCGGCGAGCGGCTCGATCGTCCACCGCAGCTCGCTCAGCTCGCGCCGCTGACTGTCGCGCTGCGGCCCGAAGGCGCGCCATTCGATGATGTCCGGGTCCAGCAGGTTCCAGTCACTGACCGGCCGCACGCGCGTGCCGACGTTCGGCCGGGCACTGACCAGGCCCTTGGCCTCCAGTACACGCAGGGACTCGCGGACGACGGTGCGGGAGACCTCGAACCGCTGACCGATCTCCTCCGGAACCAGCGGGCGGTCGGCGCCGAGGTCACCGGAGACGATCATCTGCCCGAGCTGCTGGACGAGTTGGCCGTGCAGACCGCGCCCCCGGCTGCCGCCGGCACGTCGGCCCACCCGGCCGAGATCAGGGTCCGGGCTCTCCCATGCGGGGCCGCCGACACGGTCGGCGGTCGACTCCACATAGGGGTAGCGGTCGAGTTCGCCCGGTCCTGCGAGGCCTGAGTCGGCGGAGCGGGCGGCGGTCATCATGGTGTGCGCAAGGGTACTCACGGAATCTGTTGTCGGCGCCGTCCCCAACTCCCTTGAGGTCTTTGGTGAAAAGCACACGAAAGGGTGATCTCCCTCCTCGCTGCACTTGACGCCTTATCGGAAAGAAATGGGCGTTCTACGGGGAGTTGCGCTCAGCGAGGTATCGGAAGGCGTCGGCCGGTCGTCACCGCACCCGAGTACGCAGCGCCGTGAACAGATATGCGCAGAGCAGAGCACTCAGCGACAACATCAGCGCGCCGCCCACGGGTTGAGTGATCATCCGCATCCCGGCGGCGGCGAAACGCTCGATCCCGAACGGCCAGTCCATCAAGGCAAGATCACGCAGGCGTCCCGGAAGTCCCGTCGCCGTTCGCACAGATGGTCCCTCCAAGGCCTTCTGTACGAGCGGCACGATGATGATCGGCACGGCCACCACGGCGGCAAGTCCGGCCGCCGTGGACCGGAACAGACCGGACGCGAGAACACCCGCCCAGGCGCATCCGACGACCAGAGCGAGCCAACTCGCGCTCAGGGAGAGCCACTCGGCGGGAACTTGCGTGAGCTCCGATCCGTATACGAGGTAGAGCAGCGTGGCGTCACCGACGACGGTGAGGACGCCCAGGAGGAGGGCGGCCGCCGCGCCGACGAGCAGCTTCGCGGCGAGAAGTCCCAGGCGGCGGGGGACAGTTCCGCGGTCGGCTGCGAGTGCGGGGTGGCGGAATTCCTCACCGAAGGCGAAGGCGCCGAGCAACCCTGCACCCAGGGCGGCCGGCGGCAGGGGAAGCACCTGCGGCCAGGCCGCGATCAGACGTGGCTGCGGTGTGTGTCCGGCACGTGCGAGCAGCACGGAAAGGACCGCGGAGACGGCGAGCACGAGTGCGACGGTGACGTGACCGGTGGCGATGCCGGTCGCGCGCCGCAGTTCGTAGCGCACCGGGCGCAGCGGGCCGCGGGCGGTGCGCACGGTGATCGGTGGCGGCAGCGTCGGCAGGGCGACGGACGTCTCGCGTGCGGATTCGGCCTCAAGCGCACGGCCGTTCGAAGCGGCTCGGCGCCGCGCCACCGGGGCCGACGCCGCATCGGCCAGTGGCACGAATGTGCTGGTGGGGGTGAGGGCGTTGAGGGGCGTGGCCACCGCGGGGGGATGCGCCGGGCCGTCGGTGCCGGTGCCGGTTTCGGCGTGGGTGCAGGTGCCGGTTTGGACGTCGGCGTCGGTGCCGGTTTCGGCCCCGGGGCCGGTTTGGGCGCCGGTGCGCGCCTCGGCGTCGCCACCGCCGTTGCCCGACCGGTCTTCGGTGGCGACAGATGCCGCCGCCGAAGGGCCCGCGTCGCCGATCTCGTCGGCGAGTTGGTGCACGAGGATGCCGTGCCGGAACGCGATGTCCCCCACGTCCGCGCAGGTGCTGCCGTACACCGACAGCCGACTGCCGTCCTCCGTGACCACTTCGACCGAACGTTTGGCCGTGCGCGCTTCCTTCGCCAGGAGGACGCCGAACCTCGCGGCGTGCGGGCTGCGGACCGCGATCCGGGGCCGCAGCCGGGTCCGGGCGAAGTCGGCGACGTCCTGGTCCGCCACCACCTTGCCCTCGTCGAGCGTGACGACGCGGTCGGCGACCCGCGCCGCCTCCTTGGCGTCGTCGGTGGTGAAAAGCACCGTGCCACCGAGCGCGGCATACTCCCTCAGGATGCCGTGCAGCCAGCTGCTCTCCCGGGCGGAGAGGCCGGCCACGGGATCGTCGAGCACCAGCGTGTGCGGGTCGGCGAGCAGCGCGCAGGCCAGGCCGAGCCGTCGGTCCATGCCGCGCGACAGGCTGCCCAGGCGTTCCTCTCGCAGGCTCACGAGGCCCACCACCTCGAGCACGTCGTCCGCGCGTCGCACAGGTACACCGGCCGCGGAGCAGAGCATGCGCAGGTGTCCACGGACGGTTCGGGCCGGATGGCCGGGCACGTCACCGAGCAGTACGCCGACTTCCCGCGCGGGATGAGCGATGCGGTGCAGCGGGCGGCCTCTGAAGTAGGTGACGCCACGGCCTTGTTGGAGTTCGAGCATCAGGCGTACAGCTGTCGTCTTGCCCGACCGCCGTGCGCCGAGCAGGGCGGTGACACGGCCGGCGCGCGCGTCGAAGGACACGTCGTCGACTGCGGGCGGGCTCCCCTTGCGTGCGTTACTCGTCAGTCCGGTGGCCTGGATCATCGCTTCTCTCGCAGGATGGGCGACCGCTCGGCGGCCGGGGTCCGCCCGCAGGCAGGGCGACGGGCAAACCCCTCGGGTACTTCAGCAAGATAACGCGATATTTAGCACTTTTCGGGCATCGCGCTTACGTGAGTGCCCACGATTCCGGGCCTCCCCCGGTATCGCCGCGACCCACCGGGCGCCGCCCGCACCGCGCGTGAGGTGGCTGCCTCGCCGCGGAATCGATCAGGCTTCCGGTCGCAGCATCGGCGGGTTGAGGAGCGTGGCCCCACCGGCACGGAAGAGCTGGGCCGGCCGACCACCCTGTCGGGTGGTGGTGCCGCCGGTCGGCACCAGGAAACCCGGGGTGCCCGTCACCTTGCGGTGGAAGTTGCGCGGGTCGAGGGCGACGCCCCACACGGCCTCGTAGACGCGGCGCAGCTCGCCGACGGTGAACTCGGGCGGGCAGAACGCCGTCGCGAGCGAGGAGTACTCGATCTTGGAGCGCGCCCGCTCCACACCGTCCGCCAGGATCTGCGCGTGGTCGAAGGCCAACGGCGCGGCCTGCTCGTCCTCGCGCCCGTAGCCGCCGTGCTTCAGCAGCGCCTCCACCGGGGCCCACCGTGCGCTGTGCGCGTCGCCGCCGGGGCGCGGCGCGGGCAGGTCCGGGGCGAGCGCGAGGTGCGCGACGCTGACCACGCGCATCCTGGGATCCCTCTTCGGATCGCCGTATGTGGCCAGCTGCTCCAGGTGTGCGCCGTTGTCCTGCGCCGGTGCCATCGGGTCGTGGGCGCACAGCCCCGTCTCCTCGATCAGCTCGCGCGCGGCCGCCGCCGTCAGGTCCTCGTCGTCCCGTACGAACCCGCCGGGCAGGGCCCAACGCCCTTGAAACGGCGGTTCACCACGGCGTACCGCCAGCGCACACAGTGCGTGACGACGCACGGTCAGCACGACCAGATCGACGGTGACTGCGAAGGGCGGAAAGGCCGACGGGTCGTAGGGCGACATGGAACGATCATAGTCGTCTGCCTGACGATAAACACTCCCTTCGCTCCCCTGCCCCGCCCTGGGTCGGGCGGTGCGCAGTGGTCCCGGCGCGCCGTGCTCTGCGCCCTCACACTCCCAACTGCAGTTCGTCCGCGGCCTCCTCCACCATGGCGAGGCCGAGCCTGCTGACGCGTACGGAGAACACCTGGCCGGCGACCCGCAGCCCGGTCAGCCCGATCTCGCCCAGCGGGGCACTGCGCATCGGCGACAGCGCCACCGTCCGGGCCGGTACGTCGGGGCGGATGCCCGCGAGCGTGGCCAGGAGGTGCACTCCGGCCGCGGCCGAGACGGCAGCGGGTCTGCACGCCGCGGGGTGTGGCAGCGGAACGCCTCCCTCGACCCGCTGCAGCCCCGCGTACATCTCGGGCAGCCGGCAGTCGAAGGCGTCGGCCGCGTCGAGGACGCCCCTGATCAGGGACGCCGCCTCCTTCTCGTACCCGGCGGCGGACAGGCCCGCGACGGCGACAGCGGTCTCGTGCACCCGCACCGCCCCCGAACGGTGCCCGAACGGGTTGTACGACGCCTCCTTCACGCCCAGACTTCTGAGCCCCCATCCGGAGTCGAGCCCCGGCCCGCCGAACAGTCTGGCGAGGTGCTCGGTCTGCACCTTGTCCAGCAGGCCCGGCGCCCACGCGCCCGAGCCGAGCAACCCGGTGTCCAGAAGGTGGGCGGCGCCGCTGCCCAGCCATGCCGACCTGCGACCGTCCGCCGTGCGCACGGCCGCCGGTCGACCCCCGCCGCGGTCCTCGACCCAGAAGTCCTCCTGGAAGCGCCGCCGCAGTTCCTCGGCCCAATGGCGCAGTTCACCGCCGCCAGGTCTGTCATGGGCGTCCAACAGGTCGGCGCCGAGCAGGGCGGCCCGGTGAGCATGTGCCTGGGTCTCGCACCGCTGCGGGCCGCCCGGGCCGGGGTCCGGGATGTAGGGGCCTTCGCGCGCGGTGGTCCGCAGCCACTGCAGACAGCGCTCGGCGGCCGGCAGCAACTCCGCCACCTCGGACTCGCCCAGCCCCCAACGTCTGGCCTCGGCGAGCAGGACCGGGAACAGGAGAGTGGCCTCGATCCCCGTGCAACTGGGAGGCAGTTGCTCACCCGCCTGCCGCCACGGCCCCGGCAGCTTTCCGAACGCCGCTCCGGGCTCACGCAGCTGCGTACGGGCGAGCGCTCGCAGGGTGCCGAGGGCGAGCCCGGTCCCCAGCGGCAAGGCCATCCGGGCGGCCGCCAGCGCCTCGGCGGGAGCCGGACCACAGCGCCACGGAGCGCCCGCGGCCGCGCAGACGTCCGACGGATGCGCGGGATCACGCACCAGGAGCGCCTGCAGGTCGGCGACGCAGGCGCGCAGCAGCGGGCCCACGCGCGGGTCGTCCCCCTGCGCCGTGGCCGGGGCGAACGGTCGGATCGCGCTGTGCCCCGCCGCCCTGCCGACACCCTCGCCGGTTGCCCGTACCTGCAGTCGCACCGTGTGCCTGCCGCCCGGCGGAAGCTCGAACTCCCAGCGCAGCAGGCCCGCGGATGCCAGGGCGTCCATCGGCGGAGGCGTCACCGTGACCAGGACAGTCGGCCCGCTGCCCGTCGGCGACGACCAACGCAGTCCGGAATCATGGACCATGGCGGGCAGTTCACGCCCACCGTTCCCGGCCGCCACGGCGCCGAGGTCGGCGAGGTCGGTACCCAGGGCCACTTCGAGCGGCAGCCGCAGCGTCCGCTGCGCGGAGCTGTGCAGCGTGATGTCCTCCGTGCCCTCCGCGTGCCGGATCCGCTCGACGACGACGTCCGGGTCGGGCCCGGCATCCGAGGACACCCGTAGGGTCGCCGTGAAGCAGGACCGGTCCGCGGAGATCATGCGCGCCTGCACGGCAAGCGGTTCACGCCCTGCCACTCGAATCTGACAGCGCGACAGCAGGCGTCTGCCCCGGTGGTAGAAGCCTTCAAGCCCTTGCCCCGTCAACTGGCCCTGGCTCGATGAGATCGCGAGGCCGGGCAGGGCGACACAGATCAACGCCTGGTGAACCGGGGCAAGTTCCGTACTCCGCCGCAGCGCACGGGCCGGTCCCGTCGAAGGCGCCTGGAGACCGGGGTGGCCCGGCGGCGTACGCGGTCGCCCTTGCGCAGGATCGGGCGGCACGGCACCGGGGGTCCGATGCGGGGCCGTTGCCCTCGGCGCCTCACGGACCGCCAGGGGGCCACGGGGCTCGTCAGTGTCACGCACCGTAGACGCGTACTGCGGCGAAGCGTCGGACGTCATCTTCGCTCCTCTCCCGCTGCGGGTACGGCACGCGGCCGACCTGCCCTGCACCTCGGCGGCGCGGACCGGCCGCCGCCACCGCTCAACGAGATGAACGGGGCGCGCCCACTCCAAGTAACGCCACAGGGTCGCGAAGCGAGAAAGGGGTCCTGCTGGGCAACTGGTCCTCATCCGTCGCCCCTGGTCCGGTGGCGCCTGGGGCGGCGGAACTCCGTCGGCCGCCGAGGTGCACGCGCACCCGCCCGCGCAGGGCGCGTCCCGGCTCCGGGACGCCGCTCACCCCGCCGGCGCAGGGCGGCCTCCAGGCCACGGGCGGCACGGGACATACCTGGATCGGCGGCGCCTCCGGGGACGGCCACCGCCGAAGGTCGAGGTCCGTCGATTCCGCCCGCACCCGTGGCTTCGCCCTCGGCCACCCCGGTCGGTGTGTCCGATGCCGATTCCGGGGCCAGGCCCAGGTCCGTGTCCAGATCCAGGTCGGTGTCCAGGTCCATGTCCAGGTCCGGGTCCGTCCGCTTCGCCCGCAGGATGCGTCGCACGGGCTCGGGGTCGAGCCCGTCGGCCCGTGCTTCGTTGAGCAAACGGGCGAACACGTAGCGCGGGTCGGCGCCGAGGGCCATCTCCAGTGCCTGGTCCGCCTCAACGGTGTCGCCGAGCGACCAGGCCACCCAACCCACGAGCGCCAGCGGCGCGGCGGCGTACTCCCCGTAGGAACCGACGCACCGGCGCGCCAGCGCCCGCCACAGTCGCAGGGCGTGGACGGCCTCCTCGCCTTCCATCCACTCCGCCGCCCGGTCTCTGGTCATCCGGTCCTGGATGCCGAGAATCAGCGACGCGGCCTCGTCGTGCGCCAGCAGTTCGTCGTCCTTCAGGTCGGCCGCGAGCGCGTCGACCGCCCCCGGCGCGTCCGCGAGGCGCCGCATGACCAGGCGGGCCAGATCCAGCGTCTCCGTCTCCACCTCCTTACGGGGAGTCCCGTCGAGGATCCTCGGCACGAGCTCCATCGCCGCCGCGTCGAGAGCACGCGTCTGATCCGTGACGAGCGCCGTCTCCCAGGGGGCCAGGCGCGCCCTCATCCTCCCCAGCGACCCTCGTACCTGAATGCCGGCGAAGGCCGCCGTGGCGGCCATCACCGAGGTGCCGTCGGTGGCGATCGCGTTGCCCTCCACCGGGCAGCACTCGGCGCGTGCGCAGCAGTAGGACCAGTACCTGCCCTCCGAGAGGCACAGCGCTTCCGTGACCGGCACGTCGAGACCTCCGCACTCGGTGCGGAGCAGCTGCGCCAACGGCCTGAGCTGCTGCATGATCTGCCGCCCCGCGCCGGGGCCCGGGGTCGGGGCGTCCTGGCAGAGGAACGCAACGACGCTGTCGGGGTGGCCGTCCCTGCGCTCGCACTCGCCGATCAGGCACTGGGCCATCTGTCGCGCCACGGCCTGCCAGTCCTCGGTGCGCTCGGGAATGCCGAGCCGCACCCGACCGCCGAAACGCCCCTTGTGCAGGGCGACCAGGACGATGCTGTCGTCGGGTCGGAACCCGAGCAAATACGGGAGCGCTTCGGCGAGTTCACCTGCCGTGCGGAGGGTGATCTTTGCTTCGCCGGTCATCCCGGCCGGCTCGCTGTGATTCGTCATGCGCCGACCATGCCCCGGAACGCGATACTCCGGTTTGGCCTGTGGATAACCTCGATCAGGGACACGACACGAGTTGTCCACAGTCGGCGAGCTCGTTCGCGTGATGTCAGTGCGATCGGGTTGCATGGGGGCATGAGCAACGAAGAGCTGCGGACAGCCGCCGATACCGTTCTCGCCCGTCTCGTCGGCGATCCGAGCGGCAAGGCCAGACTGCGCGAGGACCAGTGGCGCGCCATCGAGGCCCTGGTCGCCGACCATCGGCGGGCCCTCGTCGTGCAGCGCACCGGCTGGGGCAAGTCCGCGGTGTACTTCGTCGCGACCGCGCTGATCCGCCACCGCGGCGGCGGCCCGACCGTGATCGTCTCCCCGCTGCTCGCGCTCATGCGCAACCAGGTGGAGGCGGCGGAGCGTGCGGGCATTCGCGCCCGCACCATCAACTCGTCGAACACCGAGGAGTGGGACACCGTGCGGGCCGACGTGGCGGCCGGCGAGGTCGATGTGCTCCTGGTCAGCCCGGAGCGGCTCAACAATCCCGACTTCCGGGACAACGTGCTGCCCCAACTCGCCGCGGCCACGGGCCTCCTCGTCGTCGACGAGGCCCACTGCATCTCGGACTGGGGGCACGACTTCCGGCCCGACTACCGCCGCCTGCGCACGATGCTGGCCGAGCTTCCGCAGGGCGTTCCCGTCCTGGCGACGACGGCGACTGCCAACTCTCGTGTGACGGCGGACGTGGCCGAACAGCTCGGAACCGGATCCGGCTCGGACGCCCTGGTGCTGCGCGGCCCGCTCGACCGCGAGAGCCTCAGTCTCGGGGTCCTGCGGCTGCCGGACGCCGCACACCGCTTGGCCTGGCTCGCCGACCATCTGGACGACCTTCCGGGCTCCGGGATCATCTACACCCTCACCGTCGCCGCGGCCGAGGAGGTCACGGCCTATCTCCGTCAGTGCGGCCACACCGTGTCCTCGTACACAGGGAAGACGGAGAACGCCGACCGGCAGCAGGCCGAGGAGGACCTCCTGGCGAACCGCGTGAAGGCGCTGGTCGCCACGTCGGCGCTCGGCATGGGCTTCGACAAGCCGGACCTCGGGTTCGTCGTCCACCTGGGCTCCCCGTCCTCGCCGATCGCCTATTACCAGCAGGTGGGCCGTGCCGGGCGTGGCGTCGATCACGCGGAGGTGCTGCTCCTGCCCGGCAAGGAGGACGAGGCGATCTGGCGCTACTTCGCCTCGCTCGCCTTCCCTCCGGAGGAGCAGGTGCGGCGCACGCTGGACGTGCTCGCGCAGGCCGACAGGCCGCTCTCCCTGCCCGCGCTCGAGCCCCTGGTGGAGCTGCGCCGCTCACGCCTGGAGACCATGCTCAAGGTCCTCGACGTGGACGGCGCGGTGCACCGGGTGAAGGGCGGCTGGATCGCCACCGGGCAGCCCTGGATCTACGACACCGAGCGCTACGCATGGGTCGCCAAGCAGCGCGAGGCCGAGCAGCAGGCGATGCGGGACTACGCGACGACGAACGGTTGCCGCATGGAGTTCCTGCGCCGTCAGCTCGACGACGAGGAGGCGGCCCCGTGCGGCCGCTGCGACAACTGCGCGACGCCGCGGTTCTCCGACACCGTCTCGCCCGAGGCACTGAACTCGGCGCGCGGTGAACTCGGACGCCCCGGCGTCGAGGTGGAGCCCAGGAAGATGTGGCCCACCGGCCTCGCGGCCGTCGGCATCGAGCTCAAGGGCCGCATTCCCGCGGGAGAGCAGGCCGGGACCGGGCGGGCGCTCGGTCGTCTGTCGGACATCGGCTGGGGGAACCGGCTGCGCCCCATGTTCGCTCCGCAGGCCCCGGACGGACCGGTGCCGGACGACGTCGCGGGAGCCGTCGTCGACGTGCTCGCCGACTGGGCCAAGGGGCCGGGCGGCTGGGCGTCCGGTTCCGCCGATGCCTCGCCGCGCCCCGTGGGCGTGGTGACGATGGCGTCCTACACCCGCCCGCAGCTCATCCAGTCCTTGGGCGCCGGCATCGCACAGGTCGGCCGCATGCCGCTACTCGGCAGCATCTCGTACGCGCCCGGCAGCGACACCGCACACATTCCGCGCAGCAACAGCGCACAGCGACTGCGCGCCCTCGACGGCACGTTGACGCTCCCGGCCGAGCTGTCCGAGGCACTCGCGCGCGCGGGTGGCCCGGTTCTGCTCGTCGACGACTACACGGAGACCGGCTGGACGCTGGCCATGGCCACCCGGCTGCTACGCAGGGCGGGAGCCGAGGGCGTGCTGCCACTGGTCCTGGCGGTACAGGGCTGAGGAACGCGTAGCGATCCAACCTTTGGGCAGGGATATTGGCGACGCATCGTCAGATACAGGAACGCGGTCCCAATTGCTCGTTGCCGTCTGCCACTACGACGGGAAGAATTGGAGCTGCTCCCCGCGCGGCTCCCCGTGATCCGGTGGACGGTAGAGCTGTGTCGCGGTGCGCTCCCCAGTCCGACCCCGCCCTCAGTGTGGGCGTGTAGCCGAAGGGAGGACCGTGACCTTCGGATTCGCTCCGTCCTCGGTGGCATCGATGTCCGCGTCCTTGATGCGCGCCGAGAGGTCCGCCGATTCCGTCAACCGACCGACAAGGCTGCTCGATCCCGCGGAGTGGGCGGCAGCCGGCATCCCACTGCTGCGCAACCCGCGCGAGGTCGTCAGCGGGCTGCACACCCGCCACCGACCGATCCCACAGACCGTCGTCATAGCCGTGCTCGACCCCGACGAGCGACTGCGGGCCAGCGCCTCGTTCGTGCGCCGCGAGAGCACCACCGACGGCTGGACGTTCCGCAACGCCCTGCTGTTCCAGCTGCGCCGGGTGATCCCGCACGACCTGCGCCGACGCACGCCGGTGCACACCGCGGTGATGCTGTACTGCCGCGAGGGGGACACCCGTTGGACAGAAGAGGACGGGGCCTGGATGTGGGGACTGCGTGACGCGTGCACCCTGCACGGCCTGCGCTGCGGCGCGTACATCACGATGACGCGGGACGGCTGGCAGGTACTCGGAGAGGGCAGGGCCGGTCGGCGCCCGAGCATGGGCTCAGTGGCCGAGGCCCTGGGTGCCGAGGAGCCGTCGGCGCCGCGCACCGGCGGCGCCGCGACGGAGGTGCTCCGCCGCGCCGCTGCGCGCTGAACGGCACTGCGGCCGTCGCGCACCCGCCTGCCGGACTCCCCGGACACCGCTTCGCGGTGCGGGCAGCCGGCAAGCGGCGCGTCAGACCCCGGCGCCCAGCAACGAGTTGATGCGCTCCGGGTCACCGCACACGACGAGCAGCGCACCGGCCCGGCCGAGCGCGATCGGCAGCGCTGTGGTGGCCACCTCGCCTGCTCCGCCGTTCACGGCGACGACAACCACCGGGCGGGACGCCGCGCGGCCCAGGGCGGAGGCATCGGCGTAGAAGACGTCGTCACGCGCGTCGTGCTGCGCCCAGTAGGAGTCCTCACCGAAGGACAGCTCGTGGGCCGCCCACGGGTGCGGGTCCCCGGTGGTGACCACCAGGACGTCGCCGGGCGCGCGGCCCGAGTCGAGCAGCATGTCGAGGGCCTCCTCCGCGGCGTCCAGCGCGCCCTCGGCCGAGGCCGGGATGAGCTGGATCTGCGGCTGGGAGGCCGAAGTCGGCGTGGCGGCAGGGGCGTTCGGCCCCGGCTTGTGGGCACCCGCCGACTCGCGCGAGGTTCGCTGCGCGGGCGGCATCGGCCTGGAGGGACCCGGACGTCCGGGTCGCGGTGGCGCCGCGGGACGCGGGCCGGGTACGGGGCGGGGGGTCGACGCTGTACGGCCGCTGGCGGGCGTGGCGCGGGGACCCTGGGCACTCTCGGGAATCTGAGGCTCCTCGGGACTGAGAGGCATGAGCTGATATCTATCAAAACGCAGGTGCGGCTCGCGTCAACGGGTGGCACGTCAGTGCGAGCGTGGCGGTCAGAAGTCGAAGCCGAGCTGGCCCTCGATCTCCGGAACGCCGACGTCCGCCCAACTGCGGGCCTTCTTGAGGTGCCGCCACTGGGGCAGCGCATCAAGATACGCCCACGAAAGCCGGTGGTACGGGGTGGGCCCCCGTTCCTCCAACGCGGCGCGATGCACCGGCGACGGGTATCCGGCGTTCGCCGCAAACCCGAAGTCTGCATGGTCGATGCCCAGTTCGGCCATCATTTTGTCGCGGCGGACCTTGGCGATCACCGACGCCGCGGCGACGGCAATGCAGGAACGGTCCCCCTTGATCACCGTACGAACCTGCCAGGGGGCACCCAGGTAGTCGTGCTTCCCATCCAGGATGACCGCGTCCGGCCGCACCGGCAGGCCCTCGAGGGCGCGCACGGCGGCGAGCCGGAGGGCTGCCGTCATCCCCAGGGCATCGATCTCTTCGTGTGAAGCGTGCCCGAGGGCATGCCCGGACACCCAGCTCTCCAGCTCGACCGCGAGAGTCTCGCGGCGCTTGGGGCTGATCAGCTTGGAGTCGGTGAGGCCCTCCGGCGGACGACGTAGCCCGGTGACGGCGGCGCAGACGGTGACGGGACCGGCCCAAGCGCCGCGACCGACCTCGTCGACACCGGCAATGATCTTGGCACCGGTAGTGGCGCGCAGTGAGCGCTCGACGGTGTGGGTGGGTGCTTCGTACGGCATGGCGGCAGACAGCGTACGCCGCCCGAGTACCGTCGCGACACCCGGCTCGCCATCAAGACGTCTGGCGGCGCAACAACGGGATCATCACGTGGTCGATCATCTCCACCAGATCCCCCTCCCCCCATTCGCTTCCGCAAACCTTCGAGCGGTACATCATCAGCGCCGGAATCACGTCACACACGCTCGCCTCGTCGACATCCGGGCGCACCTCGCCTCGCTCGACACCGCGACGCACGACTTCCTTGACCAGCTCGACACTGGGCTCGATGACGCCCTCGGTGATCACACTATGGAAGCGCTCGGCGGTGAGGGTGTCGCATTCGTGAAGCACCGCGCGCAGCGCGTAGCCGGGCCGCGAGTACATGGCCGCCCGCAACCGGCGGCACAGCTCCAGCAGGTCCTCGCGCACACTTCCGCACTCCGGCGCCGAGTCCAACGCGGGCAGTCCCGCCTGGAGCGCGTCGACGACGAGGTCCTCCTTGGAGGGCCAGCGCCGATACACCGCGGCCTTGCCCGTCTGTGCGCCCGCGGCGACGCCTTCCATCGTGAGGCCGTTCCAGCCGACCGTACTGAGCTGATCCAACGCCGCTTCCAGAATGGCCCGTTCGAGCACGGGGCCACGCCTGCGAAGCGCGGAGGCCGCCTGAGCGGGGGCGACCGTCCGACGTGAACTAACCATCATCATCTCTCCGTTGAGCCGTCCGAGAGCGGTTCGGACGCGCGGCAGCGAGCTCAGCACACGCTCACGTGCACTGATGGGGAGCCACCACCGAGCATCTCAGGCTTCACCCCTTCCTTTCGATGGGTCGACGGCGATGTTCTTCCCGCGCGCTCCCAACTCCCTTAAAGAACGCTTGTGTTCACTATGACGGGGGCGCTACGATCCCGCACAGGGAACGTGACCGTTCTCTAATCATGCCCATGGGGGATCGCTCGTGACACAGGATCAGATCCAGGCACATCCGGCTCCGCCCAGTAAGCCCCGCACCACCGCGCGCCCACCCCGACCCGGCATCGCGCTGACGGTGATCGCCGCATGCCAGCTGATGGTCGTGCTCGACGCCACCATCGTGAACATCGCCCTGCCACATATCCAGACGGAGCTGGGCTTCTCCACCAACAACCTGACCTGGGTGATCAATGCCTACGCGCTCACCTTCGGCGGACTGCTGCTCCTGGGCGGCCGGGCCGGCGACCTGCTCGGGCGCCGCCGCATGTTCATCACCGGTATCGCCCTGTTCACCCTCGCATCGCTCTTAGGCGGCTTCGCCCAGGAACCTTGGCAGTTGCTCGCGGCCCGCGCGCTTCAGGGCGTCGGCGGCGCGATCGCGTCACCCACCTCGCTGGCCCTGATCGCCACCACGTTCCCCGAAGGGCCCGAGCGGAACCGGGCGTTCGGGGTGTTCGCCTCCGTCTCCGCCGGTGGCGGCGCCGTCGGGCTGCTCGCAGGAGGCATGCTCACCGACTGGCTGGACTGGCGCTGGGTGCTGTTCGTCAACGTACCCATAGGCGTACTGATCGCACTCCTCGCCCCTCGCTACATCAAGGAGTCGCAGCGCCACCCCGGCCGGTTCGATCTGCCGGGCGCCTTCACTTCGACCCTCGGCATGGCCGCCCTCGTGTACGGATTCATCCGTGCCGCCTCCGAAGGCTGGAGCGACGGCCTCGCCATCGCGTCCTTCGGTGCGGCCGCGGTCCTGCTGATCGCCTTCGTCGCCATCGAGAGGCGCACCAGCCAGCCGATCACGCCCCTGAAGCTGTTCAGGGACCGCAACAGGTCCGGCACCTACGCTATGATGCTGAGTCTCGCCGCAGCGATGTTCGGCATGTTCTTCTTCATCGTGCTCTTCGTGCAGAACGTGCTGCACTACAGTCCGATCAAGGCCGGTCTCGCCTTCCTCCCGGTGACCGCCGCCATCGTGCTCGGCGCCGGGATAGCCACGAACCTGCTGCCTCGGCTCGGCCCCAAACCCTTCATGACCGTGGGCAGCCTGCTGACCGCCACCGGCATGGGCTGGCTGACACTCATCGACCCCAGCAGCTCCTACCTCAGCGGCATTCTCGGCCCGATGCTCCTGTTCGGCTTCGGCATGGGCCTGAACTTCGTCACGCTGACCCTGACCGCGGTCTCCGGCATAGCCGACAGCGAGTCCGGTGCGGCGTCCGGCATGCTCAACACCACACAGCAGGTCGGCGGCGCCCTCGGCCTGTCGGTCCTCACCACGGTCTTCAGCAGCGCCAGCGAGAGCGAGGCCAAGAAACAGATCCCGAAGTTCCTCGCCGAAGGCTCACCGGAACAGAAGGCCGAGTTCGCCAGGACTCACCGGCTGCCCGCTCCGTGGAACGACTCGGTGCTCGCCCACGGCATCAGCAACGCCTTCATAGCGGCCGCCTCGCTGGCCGTGGTCGCGGCGCTCATCGCTCTGTTCATCATCCAGGTACGCAAGAGCGACCTGGAGGCGTTGAGCGGGAAGCCCGGGGCCTCGGTCTGAAGGGCACGCACTCCCCCCGGACCTGTGCTGTGCCCTACGTGGTCGGCGCCCAGGCCGGCAGTGGCTCGGTCCGCCCGAGCCACTCGGCCGAGGGCGCCCCGTCCGCGCCGGAGGCGACGATGCCGCCCACGATCGCGCAGGTCGTGTCCATGTCGCCGCCGACCTGGGCCGTGCTCCAGAAGGCCCCCTCGAAGTCACCGAGGCCTCGCGCCGCCGACCAGACGGCGAACGGCACGGTGTCGTGCGCGGTCGTCCTCCGGCCGCAGCCGAGGACCGCCGCCACCGTGGACGCGTCCCCGTAGTCGAGCATGTCCTTGGCGCGGCGCAGGCCGGCTCCCACAGCGCTGCGCGGCACGAGCGAGATCACTCCGTCCAGCAGGTCCTGCGGCGTGGGAGGACCTGCGGGATCGGCCACCAGAGCGGCAGCGGCCGCCACGGCCATCGAACCCACGACGGCCTCCCGGTGCTGGTGCGTCGGGTAGGCGGAGATCTCGGCCTGATGCGTGGCCTGCTCGGGGTCGTCTGCGTAGTAGGCACCGAGCGGCGCGATCCGCATCGCCGCGCCGTTCCCCCACGATCCCCGGCCGTTGAACAGCGCGGAGGCCAGGGTCCGCCAGTCCTTACCCTCCCGGACCTGCTGCAGCAGCCGGTTCACGGCAGGGCCGTACCCGCGGTCGACGTCCTGGCGCTCCGCGAACGCTCGCGCCAGCTCGTCCTGGTCGACGCGCTCGTGAGCGGCCAGGACGGACACCACCGAGGCGGCCATCTCGGTGTCGTCGGTCCACTGCCATGTGCCGTCCGGCAGCGCGCGGGCCTTGAGCAGCGGATAGTTCGCGGGGACGAAGAATTGTGATCCCAGCGCGTCTCCCACGGAGAGTCCGCGCAGGCTGGACAGGGCGCGGTTCAAGCGCCCGTCGGGTGAGGAGTCAGCGGTCATCGCCCTGCCACTCTATCCGGTGACTCCGTACGATTCCGGTTCGCACCAGCGGTCGAACGGGCGGTCCATTTTGTACTTTCCGTTCTCCCCGAGAACGAGCAACCGCATCTCCGCGTTCCCCGGGTTCGACAGCGACTCGAAATCCGCGACGGACCAGTGGAACCAGCGCATGCAGAACAGCCGCATGGTCAGCCCATGCGTCACGAGCAGGACGTTCGGCGGATGGTCCGGGTCCTCGAAGCTGCGGTGCAGGCTCTCCAGGAACGCGCCCACCCGGTCGTACACGTCCGCCCCCGACTCCCCCTGGGCGAAGCGGTAGAAGAAGTGCCCATAGGCGTCGCGATACGCCTTCTGCAGCCGTACGTCCTCGCGGTCCTGCCAGTTTCCCCAGTCCTGCTCCCTGAGCCGGGGTTCTTCTCGGATGCGTACGAGATCGGGGTCGAGCCGGAAGGCACGGAAGGTCTCGTGGGTGCGCCGGTACGGCGAGACGTACACGCTCACCCGCTCCCGTCCGAAGAGCCGCCGGAGGTCCTCGCCGGTGGTCTCGGCCTGGCGCCATCCCTTGTCGGTGAGCGTCAGGGCGTGATCGGGCTCGCGCTCGTAGATGGTGTCGTCGGCGTTGCCTTCGGATTCGCCGTGCCGGACAAGAACGATGCGCCGCGGTCGTGCCATGCACACGACCCTAGATCGCCGGGCGGGTTCGAGCACCCGTGCGGGCTGTGCAGCGTGGATCACAGCGGTCGACGGACGTGCAACGCGCGCGTGGTCACACGTTCAGACCGTCCAGGTCGACTCCAGTTCCACGATGTCCCCGGTGACGGCCGCGATGTCGACATCCGTCTGGGCGCGCACCGAAAGCCGCTCCACCCGGTCGACCTGGTACTTGCCGTGCTCGGCCGCCGAGCGCCACATGGAGAGGACCAGGAACTCGTCTCCTGGGGCGTCACCGAACAGCCCCCGGACCATGCCGGGCGAGCCGGCCATCGCCGGGTTCCACACCTTCTGCTGCATCAACGTGTAGTGCTCGGCCCGATCGGCGCGCACCGTGCAGTGCGCCACCCGCACGACGTCCGCGTCCGTGAACCGCGGCTCGAACCCGGTCTTCACATCGAAGCGATGGTCGAAGAGCTTCACCTGGATGTTCTTGAACGTCCCCGACTGTGCGGCCGCGAGCCGGTCGTGGGAGCGGGCCATGAAGGAGTCGTAGAAGGCACGGCTCTCCCAGAAGCCGAAGACGTGGGCCACATCGGCCCGTTGCCTGCTCCAGCCTCCACCCTGACCTCGGAAACCCGGCTCTCCCAGAAGCCCTGCCCACTTCCGCTGTCCCCGCTCGAAACCCCGACGGTCCACCACAGTGCAACGAATCCACTTGACCAGCACCGCGCCATCGTACGGCGCGCCGTCCATCTGCCGCGGTGGTCCCGAACCCACGGTCGAGACGCTCTGCGGGGATGGTCGTGTTGTTGTCAGTGGGACCACGTAGCGTATCCGTAGCACTCAACATCGCACCGAGGAGGGGGAGTTCGGTGAGCAGCCTCCGCAAGGGAATCGAGAAGATCGAGATCGGTCTGAAGTGGGACCCGAGCCCGATGGGTTCGGCTCCCCACGACCTGGACCTGATCGCCGCGGCGTACACGGAGGACGACCCGCACGGCAGCCCCGCGTACATCGTCCATTTCGACAGCCGTTCGCCCGACGGGACCATCACGCTCAACAGGGACAGCAGGACCGGGCAGGGTTTCGGTTTCGACGAGGTCATGACGCTCGAACTGGAGCGGCTCGCGCCCTCGTACGCGCGCGTGGTCGTGGGAGTGGCCATCCAGCAGGACGAGCAAGCGACCGGCCGCGCCAAGGTCTTCGCTGACATCCCGAACACGGCAGTACGTATAAGAGAGGGCTACACCGACCTGTCGCTGCACGACTTCGCGGTGGTCTCCGGCGCCTCTGCGACCACGGTCGCGGAGTTCACCCGGGGCGTCGACGGGGAGTGGGTGTTCCACGAGGCGGTGCGGGGCTTCGACGACGGCGATCTGAACGCGTTCGCCGGGGCGATGGGCGCTCTGTAGGCACATCCGGCGGGGCCGCGGCGGGTCCCGGGTGACTACGCCGAAGGGCGGCGGAACCGTGATGGTTCCGCCGCCCCTCAGTTCAGGCGTTCAGCCGGATCGGACGTTCCGTCGGATCAGCTGCAGCCGCTGGTCGAACCGCAGCCCTCGCAGATGTAGCAGGAGCCGGCCCGCTGCATCTTCGTGCCGCAGGAGAAGCAGAGCGGGGCGTCGGCCTGGATACCCAGCTGCATCTCGACGAGCTCGGCGCTGGTGTGCGCCTGCTGCGGCACGGACTGCGCGGTGGCGTCCCCGGCCTTCGGCGTCTCGACGGCCTTCAACTCCTGGGCGCGGGGCGCCGACTGGGCCAGGGCCTCGACGTCGACCTCGTCCTCGTTCGGCTCGTAGGAACCCGTCTCCAGGTGACGCTGACGCTCCTCGGCGGAGTGGATGCCGAGCGCGGAGCGCGTCTCGAAGGGCAGGAAGTCGAGCGCCAGGCGGCGGAAGATGTAGTCGACGATCGACTGCGCCATCCGCACGTCCGGGTCGTCCGTCATGCCGGCCGGCTCGAAGCGCATGTTGGTGAACTTCGAGACGTAGGTCTCCAGCGGCACGCCGTACTGGAGGCCGACCGAGACGGCGATGGAGAAGGCGTCCATCATGCCCGCGAGGGTGGAACCCTGCTTCGACATCTTCAGGAAGACCTCGCCGAGACCGTCGTCCGGGTAGGAGTTGGCGGTCATGTAGCCCTCGGCGCCACCCACCGTGAAGGAGGTGGTGATGCCGGGACGGCCCTTCGGGAGGCGCTTGCGGACCGGGCGGTACTCGATGACCTTCTCGACGGCCTCGCGGATCGTCGCCTCGGTCTTCTCGGTGACCTCGGTCTTCTCCTGCTCCTTCTTCTTGGCGGAGAGGGGCTGGCCGACCTTGCAGTTGTCGCGGTAGATGGCGAGCGCCTTGACGCCCATCTTCCAGGCCTCGAAGTAGACCTCCTCGACGTCCTCGACGGTCGCCGTCTCCGGCAGGTTGACCGTCTTGGAGAGCGCGCCGGAGATCCACGGCTGGATGGCCGCCATCATGCGGACGTGGCCCATCGCGGAGATGGAACGCTCGCCCATGGCGCAGTCGAACACCTCGTAGTGCTCGGGCTTGAGGCTCGGGGCGTCGATCACATTGCCGTGCTCGGCGATGTGGGCGACGACCGCCTCGATCTGCTCCTCCTGGTAACCCAGGCGGCGCAGGGCCTGCGGCACGGTGCCGTTGACGATCTGCATCGAGCCGCCGCCGACCAGCTTCTTGAACTTGACCAGGGCGAGGTCGGGCTCAAGACCGGTGGTGTCGCAGGACATCGCGAGACCGATGGTGCCGGTCGGGGCGATGACGGACGCCTGAGCGTTGCGGAAACCGTTCTTCTCGCCGAGGCGGACGACGTCCTGCCAGGCCTCCGTGGCGGCGGCCCAGATCGGGGTGTCCAGGTCGTCGATGCGGACGGCCGCCGTGTTGGCGTCGGCGTGCTGCTTCATGACGCGCTGGTGCGGCGTGGCGTTCTTCGCGTAGCCCTCGTACGGGCCGACGACCGCGGCGAGCTCGGCCGAGCGCTTGTAGGACGTACCCGTCATCAGCGAGCTGATCGCGCCGGCGAGGGCGCGGCCGCCGTCCGAGTCGTAGGCGTGGCCGGTCGCCATGAGCAGGGCGCCCAGGTTCGCGTAGCCGATACCCAGCTGACGGAAGGCGCGGGTGTTCTCGCCGATCTTCTGCGTCGGGAAGTCCGCGAAGCAGATGGAGATGTCCATCGCGGTGATGACCAGCTCGACGACCTTGGCGAAGCGCTCGACCTCGAAGGACTGGTTGCCCAGACCGTCGTCCTTGAGGAACTTCATCAGGTTCAGCGAGGCGAGGTTGCAGGACGTGTTGTCCAGGTGCATGTACTCGCTGCACGGGTTCGAGCCGTTGATGCGGCCGGACTCCGGGCACGTGTGCCACTGGTTGATGGTGTCGTCGTACTGGATGCCGGGGTCGGCACAGGCCCAGGCGGCCTCGGCCATCTTGCGGAAGAGGGACTTGGCCTCGACCTCCTCGATGACCTCGCCGTCCATGCGGCCGCGCAGGCCGAACTTCGAGCCGGACTCGACGGCCTTCATGAACTCGTCGTTCACGCGGACCGAGTTGTTGGCGTTCTGGTACTGGACGGACGTGATGTCGTCGCCGCCCAGGTCCATGTCGAAGCCCGCGTCGCGCAGGGCGCGGATCTTCTCCTCTTCCTTCACCTTGGTCTCGATGAAGCCCTCGATGTCGGGGTGGTCGACGTCGAGGATGACCATCTTGGCCGCGCGGCGCGTGGCGCCACCCGACTTGATCGTTCCTGCAGAGGCGTCGGCACCGCGCATGAAGGAGACGGGACCCGAGGCGTTGCCGCCGGAGGACAGCAGCTCCTTGGAGGAGCGGATGCGGGAGAGGTTCAGGCCGGCGCCGGAGCCGCCCTTGAAGATCATGCCCTCTTCCTTGTACCAGTCGAGGATCGACTCCATGGAGTCGTCGACGGACAGGATGAAGCAGGCGGAGACCTGCTGGGGCTGTGGCGTGCCCACGTTGAACCACACCGGCGAGTTGAAGCTGAAGATCTGGTGCAGGAGGGCGTACGCCAGCTCGTGCTCGAAGATCTCGGCGTCGGCGGGCGAGGCGAAGTACTTGTGGTCCTCGCCGGCCTTCCGATACGTCTTCACGATGCGGTCGATGAGCTGCTTGAGGCTCACCTCGCGCTGCGGGGTGCCGACGGCGCCCCGGAAGTACTTGCTGGTGACGATGTTGACCGCGTTCACCGACCAGAACTCGGGGAACTCGACGCCACGCTGCTCAAAGTTGACCGAGCCGTCGCGCCAGTTGGTCATGACGACGTCACGATGCGCCCATTCCACCTCGTCGTACGGGTGCACGCCGGGGGTGGTGTGGATGCGCTCGACACGCAGACCCTTGTTGGCCTTGGCACCCTTGGCTCGGGAGCCTCGTGCCGGGCCGCTCGCCGTCTCTGTCATGCCGCCTCCCATATATCGGGCTAAAACGCCCTAAAGTGCCCGGATCTTCCCGTGCACGGTGTCTGTCTTGTGTTGCGGCCGCCGCTCTTGCCGCCCGCAACAGGTCTTGGGGTCGCCGCCGCCCGGCCCGTGGCCGTCAGTCGGCGGCGTGGGCGGGCACCGGGACTTCTACAGTCCCTCCGGGCCCGCACTCGCTCTGTGTGCGCTCTTCGTCCGCGCCGTCCGTTTCGGCGCCGGGCGTCTGTTCCCTCAGTTCCGCGATCGCCGACTCGAAATCCTCCAGCGAGTTGAACGCCCGGTACACGGACGCGAACCGCAGGTAGGCAACGAGGTCCAGCTGCTGAAGCGGGCCGAGTATGGCCAGGCCCACGTCGTGCGTGGTCAGTTCGGCGCTTCCGGTGGCGCGCACCGCCTCCTCGACCCGCTGGCCGAGCTGGGCGAGGGCGTCCTCGGTGACCGGACGCCCCTGACACGCCTTGCGTACGCCATTGATGACCTTGGTGCGGCTGAAGGGTTCGGTCACCCCGCTCCGCTTCACGACCATCAGCGAACACGTCTCCACCGTCGTGAAACGACGGGAGCAGTCCGGACACTGACGGCGCCGGCGGATCGACGTGCCGTCGTCGGTGGTGCGGCTGTCGACGACACGGCTGTCGGGATGCCTACAGAAGGGGCAGTGCATGAACTCCCAACCCTCCTTCACGGCACGACTCGATAGCCCCGAGAGGCTGGTTCACGTCTCTCGAAGCAGCCCCAAGCATAGGCGATGACCACGACCGAGTTGGACCGGGGACCACAACTTCTGGGCTGCGGATCCAATCCAACCACTACATCTGGGGTTCGGCCGCAATTTGCGCCCTATCGCGTGTCGCGCGTGTCGCGCACACGGAACGCGTCGCACCAGGGGGGCGGCGGGGCCGCGTGACGCCCGAATCCGTACCGGCACGGCACAAGAAAAAAACGAGGGCGGTGCCTGGTTGACGGGGAGGCGAGTGGCAGACTGGGGGACCCACGGGCCGAACCTCGACTCCAGCCAAGAAGCGTACCGGATTGAGCTGAATTGCCACTCCGCTTCGAGGGTCGCCATACACCCAGGTGCATGATCACGACAAGCAATCAACGGTTTTTCACTCGAACGTGTGTTTGGCGCAACCTTTCGAAAGGAACTACCGTTGGCTAGCTAGGGAGACATTCTCGAGAGGGGCCGACCGACGTGACCACGACCGCAGACAGTGCCACCATCACTGCCCAGGGCCGCGCCCAGGGCCGACTCGAGCCGGTGCATGCCATGAATGACACAGCCATGAGCCAGGAGGGCCCCAAGCCGGGGCGCTCCCTGCCCGGCCGGCCGCCAGGAATCCGCGCGGACAGCTCGGGGCTCACGGATCGGCAGCGCCGCGTCATCGAGGTCATCCGGGACTCGGTGCAGCGTCGGGGGTACCCGCCGTCCATGCGGGAGATCGGCCAGGCGGTCGGCCTGTCCAGCACGTCGTCGGTCGCGCACCAGCTGATGGCACTCGAGCGCAAGGGCTTCCTGCGCCGGGATCCGCACCGCCCGCGCGCGTACGAGGTCCGTGGCTCGGACCAGCCCAGCGCGCAGCCCACGGACACCGCGGGAAAGCCCGCGGCTTCGTATGTGCCCCTGGTGGGCCGGATCGCCGCCGGTGGCCCGATCCTCGCCGAGGAGTCGGTCGAGGACGTCTTCCCGCTGCCCCGGCAGCTCGTCGGTGACGGTGAGCTGTTCGTCCTGAAGGTCGTCGGCGACTCGATGATCGAGGCCGCGATCTGTGACGGGGACTGGGTCACGGTCCGCCGCCAGCCCGTCGCGGAGAACGGCGACATCGTCGCCGCGATGCTCGACGGCGAGGCCACCGTCAAGCGCTTCAAGCGGGAGGACGGCCATGTCTGGCTCCTGCCGCACAACTCCGCGTACCAGCCGATTCCCGGTGACGAGGCGACGATCCTCGGCAAGGTAGTGGCCGTTCTGCGGCGCGTGTGACGCTCCCTCCCTGACCGGGCCCCGGAACCAACTGCGCCGGTTCCGGGGCCCAGCGCTGTCCGCGCCGGGCCCGTGCATGCCGTGCGTGCCGGGTGCTACTCCGCGTCCGCCTTCTCCGCATCGGCCTTCTCGATATCGGCCTTCTCCGAGGCTGTCTTCTTCGCCACCGCGTCGATCGACGAGAGTGAACGCCGTACCTGATTCCGGTCCGTCGTGAACCAGAAGTCCGGCATCGAGGCCTTCAGATAGCTGCCGTAGCGCGCCGTCGCCAGACGGGGGTCCAGGACCGCGACCACGCCGCGATCGCCCGTCGCCCGGATGAGGCGGCCCGCGCCCTGCGCCATCAGCAGCGCCGAGTGTGTCGCGGCCACGGCCATGAAGCCATTGCCACCCGCTTCCTCGACCGCCTTCTGGCGCGCGCTCATCAGCGGATCGTCCGGCCGCGGGAACGGGATCTTGTCCATCACGACCAGCTGGCAGTTCGGACCCGGTACGTCCACGCCCTGCCACAGCGACAGCGTGCCGAACAGACAGGTCTCCGGGTCCGCCGCGAAGGCCTTGATCAGCTCACCCAGGGTGTCCTCGCCCTGCAGCAGGATCGGATACTCCGGAATCCGCGTGCGCAGTTCCTCGGCCGCCGCCTGGGCCGCCCGCATCGACGAGAAGAGGCCGAGCGTACGACCGCCGGCCGCCTGGATCAGCTCGCTCAGCTCGTCCGTCATGTCCGTGCGCGTACCGTCACGCGTCGGCTTCGCCAGATGCTTGGCGACGTAGAGGATGCCCTGCTTGCGGTACTCGAACGGCGATCCGACGTCGACGCCCTTCCAGACCGGCAGGTCCTCGCCCTCGGTGCCTTCGGGGGCGAGGCCCATGGAGGCACCCACCCCGTTGAAATCGCCGCCGAGCTTCAAAGTCGCCGAGGTCAGGACGACGGAGCGGTCGGTGAAGAGCTTCTCCCGCAGGAGGCCGGACACCGACATGGGGGCGACGCGCAGGGAGGCGCCGAAGCGGTCGTGGCGCTCGTACCAGACGACGTCCCACTCCGAGCCGTTCGAGATCCGCTCCGCCACGTCGTGGATGTTCTCCACGGCGGCGAGGGCCTGCTTGCGGACGGCGTCCTCGTCCTGGACCGACTTGTCGCGCGTGGTGCCGATTGCGGTGATCACCGCACGGGCCGCATCGCGCAGGGCCATGAGCGCGTAGCCGAGGTCCTCGGGGACTTCCTCGAGACGGCCGGGCAGGGCCAGCTCCATGACCCGCTCGAAGCCTTCCGAGGCGGTCTGCAGCTGGTCCGCCGCCTTCTCGTTGACGAGCTTCGCCGCGCGCTTCACCGCACGGTTGACCTGGCCCGGAGTCAGCTCCCCCGTCGCCACGCCGGTGACCCGCGAGACGAGTTCGTGCGCCTCGTCCACGATCAGTACCTCGTGCTGCGGCAGCACCGGCGCGCCTTCGATGGCGTCGATCGCCAGCAGCGCGTGGTTGGTCACGATGACATCGGCGAGCTTGGCGCGCTCACGCGACATCTCGGCGAAGCACTCCTGGCCGTACGCGCACTTCGACGCTCCCAGGCACTCGCGCGAGGAGACCGAGACCTGCGCCCAGGCCTTGTCCGATACGCCGGGCGTGAGGTCGTCCCGGTCGCCCGTCTCCGTCTCGTCCGCCCAGTCGCGCATGCGCAGCAGGTCCTGACCCAGCTTGCTGGTGGGCGCGGCTGCCTCGAACTGGTCGAAGAGGCCCCCTTCCTCCTCCTGCGGTACGCCCTCGTGGAGGCGGTGCAGGCACAGATAGTTCGACCGGCCCTTGAGCATCGCGAAATTGGGGCGGCGCCGCAGCAGTGGGTGCAGCGACTCGACCGTGCGCGGCAGGTCCCGCTCCACGAGCTGGCGCTGCAACGCCAACGTGGCGGTCGCCACGACGACGCGCTCCCCGTGAGCCAGGGCCGGTACGAGGTAGCCCAAGGACTTACCTGTGCCGGTGCCCGCCTGGACGAGCAGATGGGAACCGTCGTCGATCGCCTCGGCGACGGTCTCGGCCATGGTCACCTGGCCAGGGCGCTCCGTGCCGCCGACAGCGGTGACGGCGGCGTGCAGGAGCTCGGGGAGTGAGGGCTTCGTCATAGCTCGACCACCCTAAACGGACCCACTGACAATCCGGCGATCACGGCTGATGCAGCGGATTGGCGACGGTGCCGTGCACGGCCGCGTGCGGGCGGTCGGCGCGGTCGCGGTAGCCGTCGAGATGCAGCCGGTTGCGGTTGAGGCACAGGCGCTCGATCTCCGGGGTGAGCAGGTCGAACATCTCGTACCGCTCCTTGAGCTCCGGGAAGCGGGCGTGGTGGCGCAGGATCTCGGCGCGCACCAGGGCCCAGAACTCGTCCTCGGGCAGCCCGAGTTGCTCCTCGTACAACGGCGCCAGGTAGCGGAAGACGCCCACGAAGAGTCCCGAATGGATGAACTGGGTGAGGAACGCAGGGTCCTCCGTGAGCAGGACCTCGCGCACGTCGTCGGGCATGGAGTCGTGCTCGGGCAGCGGCTCCGAACTGATGTTGACGTCGTCCACGAAGTCCTTGACCGCGAGCCGCACGGGCACGTCCTGGTCGTCGAAGACGACGATGGCGTTCTCTCCGTGAGGAGAGAAGACCGTTCCGTAGCGGTAGAGAAAGCGCAGCAGTGGGGGCAGCAGGGCGGCGAAGAGCCTACGGAGCCATGTCTTCGGGTCCAGGCCCGAGCGGGCGACGAGCTCCGCAACGAACGCGCGCCCTTCAGTGTCGCTGTGCAACAAGGAGGCGAGCGTTCGGGCGCGCTCCCCAGGGGCGAGGTGCCGGGAGAGGGGCTCGCGCCAGATCGCGCCCAGCAATTCCTTGTACTGGTAGGGGACTTCGTCGAGCCCGTCGTACAGCGGGTGCTCCACGGTCACGGACGCGACCTCACCCAGCAGGACGACGCGGCATTCGTCACTCAAGAAGGGGTCCGCATCGCGCAGTGCGTGCACCCATGCGGTGACGGCAGGAGCGGCCCAGGTCCGCTCTGTCGGAAGTCCGCGCCATACAAGGGTGTTGAAGATGGACAGCGGCAACTTCACTGTGTGCCGGTCGGGACGCGCCGTGTTCAGGAACGTACGGATGGACTGCTGGGGCAGGCGCAGATCACCGTCCGTGGGCAGTGGAACGATGTCGTTCGTGGCGATGGACGGCGCGAAGAGCGGCAGCACGATGTCGTCCCACTGCCAGGGATGCACCGGGAGATAGAGATACGCCGCCGGGTCCAGGCCGCGCGCCCGGAGCGCCTGCGCGAACAACTCACGGGTCGGACCGTCGAGTTCGCCGTCATAGAGGGAGGCGGGGTCCTCCAGCGCCGCGACGCCTCGGTAGGTGGCGAGGCCGGTGTGCACGGCGATCCACGGAAGGCGGGTGGGGCGGCGCGATTCCGGTGCCCAGCGCGAGGTGTCGGTCGCGGAGAACCCGAGACGCCCCTTGTTCAGTACGAGCCAGGGGTGGCCGGTCTGGTGCCCCTCGAGTTCCGCGTATCCGAGGTCGGCCAACTGCGGCGCGGTGAGCGATGTGTGGTCGAGGCGGGCGTCGGCGGCGAGGGTGACGGTGAGTTCGCGGATGAGATGGCCGAGGGTGCTGCCGTCGAGGCCGAGCGCGTACTTGGCACGGAGGAGGAAGGTGAGCGGATCGGTGACGGGCTCGCGTCCGCCTTCGGCCGAGGCCGTTCCGGCTGGTCCGGCTGGTCCGGCTGGTCCGGCTGTCCCGGTCGGCTCCCGTTCCGCATGGCCGGTCGGCCCGTCCTTGCCCGGCAGACCGGGTTCCCATTCCATGCTCGCCGGGTCGACCTGCCAACTGCCGTACGCGCCGCGGCGGGCGCGGAAATGAAAGGTGCCGCCGGCCGCATCCTTCGCGCCGGCCTCTTCGCCGCTGCCCTCCCTCGCACTGACCTCCCCGCCGCCCGCTCCGTCGGGCCGGCCAGCCAGGAGCGGCAGGGCGTAGGGACGGTATCCGGGGCCGGACGGGGCGAGGGCCGTCGGTCGCAGGATGTCCTCGTACGCGAATTCGCCGATCAGCTTGGCCAGCAGTCGGGCGCCCGCCCTGGCCCAGTTCCCGGACGTCAGCTCGGGCGGGTCGTACAGCTCGGTCGGCTCTTCGGAACTCGGGGCGACGGGCGGATTCGGCACGGGGACTCCTCGGACGGGAACCGGATCGGGTCGAGGTTCGTTACAGAGAGTGACTGGCCTGGAGTACGTTGCGCAGGGCGCGGTCACGGACCATGAGCGCGGCCCGCTTGTCGGGGAGGTCCACCTCGGCGAAGAAGCGGAATCCCGCGCCCAGGAAAGCGGAGACGGAGGGGGTGTTGCGAAGGTCGGGTTCCGCGATGACGCGCGCGCAGCGCGGGCGATGATCGAGTACGAGGTCGGCGACGGCTGTGAGCAGCGTGGTGCCGAGTCCTCGTCCGCGGTCGGCGACGCCACCGATGAGGAGGTGGATTCCGGTGTCGTGCGGGCGGGCGGGGTAGTGGCGGGCCAGCGGGTCGAGGTCGGCGCGGTAGATCTCCCAGTAGCTCATGGGCGCGCCGTCGAGGACGCCGAGGCAGGGCACGCTGCGTCCGTCGCCGTCGAGTTGGGGGCTCAGGTGGTCCGCGGTGACGGTGTCGGGTCCCGCGAGCTCCCAGAAGGCGGCCACGGCGGGGTCGTTCATCCAACGGCTGATGAGTGCCAGGTCTCGCTCGACGCGCACGGGAACGAGCTGGAACACGCCTGAGGGAGTGGTGACCGGTCCCCACTCCCCCACGTCGTCGAGCAGGTCGTGCTCGGTCGGAGCCGTGGGGTCGGGGGCGAGTCGGTGCCCGCCGTCCTGCTCCGCGATGAGCGCGAGCAGTTCGTCGGGGAGACGCAGGTCCAGGGTGTCCTGGAAGTCGGCGCTGTCCGCACCGTCCGCGCTCCGCGTGTGCTCGGCGTTCTCAGCGCCCTCCGCGTTCTCAGCGCCCTCCGCCTTCTCCGCGGGTGGCGCGGGAGCGTGGGAGGCGGCGGTGGGAGTGGTGTCGGCGTCGGTGCTCGCATCGGTGGGAGGCACGGCGACGCTCCTCTCAGGTACGACGGGAATGAAAGGGGTTGGCGATGGTGACATAGACGGACTGGGTGTCGACGGGACCGACGAGTTCGTCGAGGCCCTGCAGCCGGGTGAGCATGTTGGCCTTGCAGCGCAGCGTGGGCGAGTCGAGCAGCAGGCCCGGCAGTGTGCTGCGCTGTCGGTTCGGCCCGGCGGCGGCTTCGCCGAGGAAGCGGCGGAACGCGGCGATCAACAGCTGTTCGTCGGCGAGCCCTTGGGAACCGAAGGCTCCAATCAGGCCGAGGACGTTGTTGATGGCGAGGTAGTAGGCGAATCGCTCGTCGGTGACGTCGTCGTCGACGAAGGTGTCGCTGTGCGTGCCGATGCCGGGCAGGCGCCGGTCGAGTTCGGCGCGGCGGGACTCGCGGAAGTAGAAGCCCTGGTTGTCCCGGTAGCGCCCGCCGACGGGCCAGCCGTCGCCGTCCAGGAGCAGGAGGGTGTTCTGCTGATGGGCTTCCAGGGCGACGCCGGCTTCGCCGTCGAGCCAGAGCACGGGGCGTACGACGTGTTCCAGATAGCGCAGGAACCACTCGGCGGCCGCGGCTCCGCGGGAGCGTCCGGTGCGGGTCGCGAGCCGGGTCACGGTGTCGGCTAGGCGGGAGCTCATGGCCGGGTTGCCGGTGCGACCGGCCAGGTGGTCGGTGCGACCGGGCGGGTCGACGGTCGGCCTGGGCGAGACGAAGCCGGCGACGCACGCCGCGTCGTCGTGGGAGCGGAAGGGGTTGGCGCGGATCATCACGTCCAGGCCCTGCACCGGTTCGCCGTCCGGGCCGTCGACGGCGAGCCAGGCCGGGTCGCGGACGACGTCGAAACCGGGGTGCACGGACTGCCACTGCGCGGCGAGGCCGGTGCCGAGGAGCCGGTGGACCTCGACGCCCCGGTGGAGTTCCTTGCGGAGGTTCTCCCGGCGGGAGTTGGTGATGCGCAGGCCCAGGGAGAGCTTGAGCATGGCCGGCGCGCCGGGCCGGTACAGCGTGCGGACGGAGGAGGTGGGGAACCAGGGCTCGCCGTGCGGGCCCAGGTCACGCAGTAGGCCGGCGTCCAGAAGGGCGGCGGTGGCGGGGCGCTCACGCAGTTCGCGCAGCTGCCATGGGTGCACGGGCAGCGCGGCGTGCCCCGCGGGCAGTGGGAGCCCCGGTCCTGCCAGTTGGGAGGTGAGTTCGGCGGCGGTGCGGGCGCGGTCTTGTTCGGTCCAGGCCGAGTCGTGGGCGAGGACGTCCGGGGCGACGGCGATCCAGTGCAGGGAGAAGGAGCCACGCAACTCCGGTGAGTAGCGGCCCGCTTCGGCGTCGGAGAGCCCTTCGCGGCTCTTCGGAGTCGGGTGCAGCGGGTGCCCGAGGAGCAGCGCCTGCTCCGCGGCGAGGAAGGGATCGGCCTGGTCCGCGGGGTGGCGGCGGCGGTCCGCGATGAAGTCGGTGGTGCGGCGCATCGAGTCGGCGACGCGGACCACCAGTTCACCGCTGTCACCGCCGGGGGCGGGGGTTCCCTCGGCGGAGCCACCCGAGGCGTCGGCCTCGTCGTGGGCCGATTCCCTGCTCAGGAGGGCGGCGAGCGCGACGGCGTCCACGCCGGGGGCGTGCGGCGGCGCGTCCTCCAGGCAGGGCAGGCCGAAGCGGTGCCAGCCGGAGGGCGACCAGTAGTGGACCGGGACGAGGAGGACGGTGCCGCTCGCGGGCAGCGGAATACGGAGCGCGCCGAAGGAAGGAGGAGCGATGTTGTTCTCGCGCACCCAGCAGCGCAGCAGGTTCTCGACCGCTGCGGCCTGGGCGGCAGTCGCGGGGTCCGGGTGTTCCAGGAGATCGACGCCGGGGGTGTGGGGACGATCGGTCTCCTGGTCGCCGCCCTGCTGCCGCGGGATCGAGTCGCGCTCCTGGGCGCGCGGGGCTTGCGTGTCACAGGATCCGCCGGCGGTGGGACGGGGACTGCCGTCGGATGCGGGGGTGGCGTTCAACTGGCTTCCTTGCGTGGGGTGGTGGGCTCCATGAGGCTGTGGTCAGGCCGGTCCGGCGTGTCACTGCCGTCACTGGTGGTGGCGTGTCGTCGGGCGCTCCTACGACTCGTAACGGCGGGTACGGGCGACGGACGCCAGAGCGTCGGCGAGCCGGTCCACGATGGCCGCGGCCTGCTCGTCGGTGATGGTCAGGGGAGGAAGCAGGCGTACGACGCTGGAATGACGACCGCCGAGTTCGACGATCAGGCCGCGGTGGAGGCAGGCGTCACGGACGGCGGCGGCGAGTTGGGGCGCGGCCGGGAGCGGGGCGGACCCGGCGAGCAGCGGGTCGTCGGCGAGTTCCGCAGCGTCAGGAGCGGGGACGGCTCCGTCCGGGTCGACGAGCTCCACGCCGATCATCAGGCCACGCCCGCGGACCTCGCCGACGCACGCGAACTCGTCGGACAGCCGCCGGAGTTGGTCGAGCATGCGGGCGCCGAGGGTGGCGGCACGCTCGGCGAGGGCGTTCTCGTGGACATACGAGAGGGTGGCGGCGCCCGCGGCCATGGCGAGCTGGTTGCCGCGGAACGTGCCGGCGTGCGCTCCCGGAGGCCAGACGTCGAGGTCGTCGCGGTAGACGACCACGGCGAGCGGCAGGCTGCCTCCGATGGCCTTGGAAAGGACCATGACGTCGGGCACGACACCGCTGTGCTCCACGGCCCAGAAGGCGCCGGTGCGGCCGACGCCGGTCTGTACCTCGTCGACGACCAGCGGGATCGAGCGCTGCTCGGTGACGGCTCGCATCCGGCGCAGCCAGGCATCGGGGGCGGGGATGACACCGCTCTCCCCCTGCACCGGTTCGAGGATCATGCCCGCCGGCTGCGGCACCCCGGACTTGGTGTCGTCGAGGAGCGATTCGGTCCAGCGGGCGGCGAGTTCGGCGCCGCGCGGGCCCCCGATGCCGAAGGGGCAGCGGTAGTCCTGCGGATACGGCAGGCGCGTGACGCGGACGTCCTGCGCTCCGCCGGAGGCTTCGAGCGCCCCCGCGGTCATGCCGTGATAGGCGCCCGCGAAGGACAGCAGGCCCGAGCGCCCGGTGGCGGTGCGGACCAGTTTCAGCGCGGCCTCGACGGCGTCGGTGCCCGCGGGACCGCAGAACTGGATGCGGGCCCGGTCGGCCAGTCCGGGCGGCAGCGTGCGGAACAGCTCGGTGGTGAACGCGTCCTTGACCGGGGTGGCCAGGTCGAGGACGTGCAGCGGCGCACCCGAGTCGAGCACCTTGCGGATGGCCTCGAGCACCACCGGGTGGTTGTGGCCGAGCGCGAGGGTCCCCGCGCCGGACAGGCAGTCCAGGTAACGGCGGCCGTCGGCGCCCTCGATGGTGAGCCCGCGTGCCCGTACGGGCACGATCGGCAGGGCGCGCGCATAGGTGCGCGCCGCGGACTCCCGCGCGCACTGACGGCGCAGGATCCCCTCGTGCGCGACGGTGTCGCGGACAGGGGTTTGCTGTGTCCCCCCGCCATACGGGGCCGGCACCGCCAGGGTCTCAGGATCGGTCACAGGCACAGGATCGGTCACCGCCACGGCTGTTGGTCCTCCCGCTGGATATACGGCCGAAAAGGCCCCTCGACTCACCGATCGGCGGGGCGAGTCGGCGCGCGCTGAACGCCGACTGCGGTTCCCCCGTACGTACCAACGACGGGACGGGCGGAGGAACACGGCTCGTACGGGACTCATGAGCAGACCTTTGCCAGGTGTCCGCGGCGCCGGCGGGCCACCGCAGTCGCCGCTCCCCCACCGCAGACCCGAGGCGCGCCGCCCCGTAACGATCCGTACCGGCCGGAAGATCCCTCCGTGACGGAACCGTTGCTGTTCCGTCGGCCGTCGCCGACGGCACCGACATAGGGTGGTGTGCCGTTCGGAGGCGAGGTTTCGACCCGACTCCACCGCACACGTACGGCAGTTCAACCTTTTCGAAGCCCAGGGGGATTCACGACATGCGACCCATACGCCCGCAGTTCGCCGCGCGCCGCGCTCGAGGCGCGCGAAGCAGAACGTCCCCCGTGGCGGCGGCGGTCGCGCTCGGTGCTGTGGTCGCTCTGACCGCCACGGCGTGCGGTCCGAGCGAGAACAACGCGAACGACAAGCCGACCGCCTCGGCATCCGCGGGCGGTGGCAAGTTCAAGATCCCGGACGACATCCAGGACCGGCTGAAGGAACACGGGATCGACCCGGACAAGTGGAAGGGCGGCGAGTGGAGGAATTGGGACAAGGACAAGTGGCTGCGTGAGGCGCAGGACTTCGTCAACCCGATCATCCAGGGGCTGTGGGACTCCAACCGGATGCGGGACGCCGACAAGAACCCCGGTGGCGAGGTCGACGAGAACGATCTCTCCGGCGACCAGGGTGTGACGGACCCGGAGCCCAGGCCGGTGGCGGCCGCGGGCGTGTCCACTCCGTACCACGCGAACGCCCCGTACGCGGGCAAGCTGTTCTTCGACGGCCCCAAGGGCTCGATGGTCTGCTCGGCGACGGTGGTCACCGACCCCGCGCACCCCGGCAGGTCCAACATGCTCTGGACGGCGGGCCACTGTGTGCACGCGGGCAAGAACGGCGGCTGGTACCGCAACATCGCGTTCGTGCCCTCGTACAACGACAGCGGCAAGTCCGAGCAGGAGCTGCAGAACGCGCCCAGGAACGAGGTCGCGCCGTACGGCGTGTGGTGGGGCGACGCGGCACTGACGTCCGACCAGTGGATCGCGCAGGGCGGCCCGAGCGGCGGGGCGGGCGCTTCGTACGACTTCGCCGTGATCCATGTGACGCCGGAGAAGGGCGGCACCACCAAGTCCCTCGAGGAGACGGTGGGTTCGGCGCTTCCGGTGAACTTCAACGCGCCGGCGGTGCCGAAGGTCTCGCAGCTGACCGCGAAGGGCTACCCGGCGGCGGCGCCGTTCGACGGGCAGAAGCTGTACCAGTGCGCCGACAGGCCGGGCCGTCTTTCGCTGAACGACGCGGACCCGACGATGTACCGCATCGGCTGCACCATGACGGGCGGTTCGTCCGGCGGCGGCTGGGTCGGCCAGGGCGCCGACGGCCAGCCGGCCCTGGTGTCCAACACCTCGATCGGCCCGGTGACGGCGGGTTGGCTCGCGGGCCCGCGGCTCGGCAAGGAGGCCAAGGGGATCTACGACTCGGTGAGCAGGAAGTTCGCCGGGCAGTAGTCAGAAGGCCGCCGGGCAACAGTAAGAAGGCCGCCAGGCAGTAAGAAAGCCGCCGGGCGGCAAGGACGTCACCAGACGGTGAGCAGTCGCCGCGCGGCCGACCGACCTCATGGCTGAGCCCCTCTCCGTCCACCGGAGAGGGGCTCAGCCATGTTCGATACGTCGGTACGGGCCGTCAGCCCGCGACCACCGCCGGAACGTACGGCGCGAATTCCGCCGCGAGTTCCTCGTGGACGCGTGCCTTCAGGAGCGTGCCCTCCGGGGTGTGCTCCTCGGAGATCACCTCGCCGTCGGCGTGCGCCCGCGCGACCAGCTGGCCGTGCGTGTACGGCACGAGGGCCTCGATCTCGACCGCGGGGTGCGGCAGTTCGACGTCGATGAGCTCGAGCAGCTCCTCGATGCCCTGGCCCGAGCGGGCAGAAACGGCGATCGCGTGCTTCTCCACGCGCAGCAGCCGCTGCAGCACCAACGGGTCGGCCGCGTCCGCCTTGTTGATCACCACGATCTCCGGCACGTTGGTCGCCCCGACGTCGCGGATGACCTCACGTACGGCGGCGAGCTGCTCCTCCGGCACCGGGTGCGAACCGTCGACCACATGCAGGATCAGGTCGGAGTCACCGACCTCCTCCATGGTCGAGCGGAACGCCTCGACGAGGTGGTGCGGCAGGTGCCGTACGAAACCGACCGTGTCGGCCAGCGTGTACAGCCGACCGCTCGGGGTCTCGGCCCGGCGCACGGTCGGGTCCAGAGTGGCGAACAGCGAGTTCTCCACCAGGACGCCCGCGCCCGTGAGGCGGTTGAGGAGCGAGGACTTGCCGGCGTTCGTGTATCCGGCGATGGCTACCGAAGGCACCTTGTGCCTGCGGCGCTCCTGGCGCTTGATGTCGCGGCCGGTCTTCATCTCCGCGATCTCACGGCGCATCTTCGCCATCTTCTCGCGGATCCGACGCCGGTCCGTCTCGATCTTGGTCTCACCGGGACCACGCGTGGCCATGCCGCCACCGGAACCGGAAGAGCCACCGCCACCCATCTGCCGGGACAGCGACTGACCCCAACCGCGCAGCCGCGGCAGCATGTACTGCATCTGCGCGAGCGCGACCTGCGCCTTGCCCTCTCGGGACTTGGCGTGCTGGGCGAAGATGTCGAGGATCAGGGCGGTCCTGTCGACCACCTTGACCTTGACGACGTCCTCGAGGTGGATGAGCTGGCCGGGGCTGAGCTCACCGTCGCACACGACGGTGTCCGCTCCGGTCTCGAGCACGACGTCACGCAGCTCCTGGGCCTTGCCCGAGCCGATGTACGTCGCCGCGTCCGGCTTGTCGCGGCGCTGGATGACGCCGTCGAGCACGAGCGCGCCCGCTGTCTCGGCGAGGGCGGCGAGCTCCGCGAGGGAGTTCTCCGCGTCATGAACCGTTCCCGACGTCCACACGCCGACGAGTACCACGCGCTCCAGGCGGAGCTGTCGGTACTCGACCTCGGTGACGTCCTCGAGCTCGGTGGAGAGGCCCGCGACACGGCGCAGGGCCGCGCGCTCGGAGCGGTCGAACTGCTGGCCGTCCCGCTCTCCGTCGATCTCGTGGCTCCAGGCGACGTCCTCTTCCATCAGGGCATCGGCCCGAAGGCTCTCGGTGTGGTTCTGCACCATGTTCTGCGCGTCCTGGGAAGGGGAAGAAGAGGAGGTCATTGGGTCCTTACGTCTGTGGGATTCGGGAAACGCGACGGGCGTCCCACCCGTCATTTGTCACAACGCTCGGCCTGCTCCGGGGATTCCCGCGAGCGCCGATCCGGTGGCCCGCGCCGTCGACGTCGACGATATTCGCACGGTACGGGCCGTCTCGTCATCTGGATTGTTTCCCCGTGTCAGTGCTTCGACACCGGGTCGACCTTCCAGTTCGGATGGCCCGGCATGGGCGGCGTCTTCTTCCCGTAGAGCCAGGCGTCGAAGAAGTCGCTCAGGTCCCGCCCCGACAGCTGCGAGGCGAGCCGCACGAAGTCCGCGGTCGTGGCGGTGGAGTCACGGTGCGTGCCCACCCACGTGCGCTCCAGGCGCTGGAAGGCGTCCGCGCCGATCTCCTGGCGCAGGGCGTAAAGGACCAGGGCGCTGCCGTCGTAGACGACCGGCCGGAAGATGCTGATCTTCCCGTCGCTCGTGGGCGCCTTGGGTGCGGCGGGCGGTCCGCCGTCGGCGCGCATGGCGTCGGACGCGCGGTAGGCGGCGCGCATCCGCTTCACCATGGGCCGGTCCGCCTTCTCCTGGGCGTACAGGGACTCGTACCAGGTGGCGTGGCCCTCGTTGAGCCACAGGTCGGACCAGGAGCGGGGGCTGACGCTGTCGCCGAACCACTGGTGTGCCAGCTCATGGACCATGATCGACTCGACGTACCACTTCGGGTACTCGGGGCGCTCGAACAGGTCTCTCTCGAAGAGAGAGAGCGTTTGCGTCTCGAGTTCGAAACCGGTGGACGCATGGGCGATCAGTAGCCCGTAGTTCTCGAAGGGGTAGTGGCCGACCTTCCCCTCCATCCAGGAGATCTGGCCCGGCGTCTTCTTGAGCCACGGCTTCAGCGCCTTGACGTCCTTGGCCGGCACGACATCGCGTACGGGGAGTCCGTGCGGGCCTTCCTGGTGCAGCACCGCGGAACGGCCGATGGAGACCTGGGCGAGCTCGGTGGCCATGGGGTGGGCGGTGCGGTAGGCCCACTTCGTGGCACCTCCTTGTCGCGTTTTCCCGACAGGGAGACCGTTGGCGACCACCGTGTACATCTTGGGTGCGGTGACCCGGAAGGTGAAGTAGGCCTTGTCGGAGGGGTGGTCGTTGGACGGGAAGACACGGTGCGCGGCGTCGGCCTGGTTGGCCATCGCGAGCCCGTCCTTGGTGCGCAGCCAGCCGACTTCCTTCTTGCCGGACCTCGGGTCGCTGGTGTGCTGCACGGTGATGTTCAGGGCTTGGCCGGGAGCCACGGCCGCGGTGGGTGTGACGACCAGGTCCTCGCCCTTGGTGGCGTAGTGCGCCCGCGCCCCGTTGACCGTCACCGAACGCACGGTGCCGTGCGAGAAGTCGAGGTTGATCCGGTCGAGCCAGGAGGTCGCCCGCGCGTTGATCTTGGTGACGGCGTCGAGGGGCTTGTTGTTGTCACCGCGGTACGTGAAGGAGATGTCGTAGTCGGTGACGTCGTAGCCGGGGTTGCCGAGATGCGGGAAGAGCCGGTCGCCGATGCCGAGCGGCTCGGCGGGTGCGGCCGCGGCGACAAGGGCGAGCGAGGCGCCGGCGGCCAGAAGTGCGGCGACGCGGGGCGTTCGGGAGCTGAGCAGCATGAACTACGGCTATCAGCGCGCGCCTCGGCGCACGGTGCGGCACGCGCCGCACCACCCGAACGAGGTTTCCGGGTGGGCCTACAGGGCGCCTGCCGCCGCGTGGCGCGTGCGCCCCACGTCGTACACGCCCGGCACGTTCCGCATCGCCCGCATGAGGCCCTGGAGGTGCGCGGCGTCCGGAAGTTGGAGCGTGTACGTGTGCCGGACGCGGCCCTGGTCGGGCGGGTCCACGGTCGCCGAGATGATGGCGACGCCCTCCAGCGCTATGGCCTCGGTCAGGTCGGCCAGCAGATGGGGACGGCTGAACGACTCGGCGATCAGGGTCACCCGGTACTCGGCCGCGTCCGCGTCCGCCCAGCGCACGCCGACCTCCGCACGCCCCGCGTCCTTCATGCGCGCCACTCCGGAGCAGGAGACGCGGTGCACGGTGACGACGCCGCCGCGCACGGCGAACCCGGTCACCTCGTCGGGCGGTACGGGCGTGCAGCAGCCCGCGAGGCGCACCGTGGCGCCCGGCTGGTCGACCACGGCGTTCGCCGCGAAGGGCCGCGCCGAGGGACCGCTGTACGGGGCGCGGGGCGCCGAGGGGGGCGCGCTCGGCCCCTCCGGATGGGTGGCGAGCCAGCGGCGGATGGCGATGCGGGCGGCGGGCGTACGGGCGTGGTCGAGCCAGTCGATCGACGGCTCGGACGCGGCGCTGCCCTCCACCCCCGCCATGAGCAGCTGGACGGTGTCACCGTCACAGAGGACCGTACTGAGCGTCGCCAGGCGGCCGTTGACCCGCGCGCCGATGCAGGCGTGGGCGTCCTCTCCGTACTGCGCGTACGCGGCGTCCACGCAACTGGCGCCTGCGGGGAGGCCGATGGTGGCTCCATCGGGCCTGAACACGGTGATCTCGCGGTCCTGGGCGAGGTCCTCGCGCAGTGTCGACCAGAAGGTGTCGGTGTCCGGCGCGGACTGCTGCCAGTCGAGCAGTCGGTTCAACCAGCCGGGGCGCGTGGGGTCGGAGCGCTCGCCCACGGTGTCCAGGTGCTCCTCGCCGGAGGGCGTGTACGGATTGCCGAGCGCCACGACGCCCGCCTCCGCCACCTTGTGCATCTGGTGCGTACGGATGAGGACTTCGGCGACCTCGCCGTCCGTGCGGGCGACCGCGGTGTGCAGCGACTGGTACAGGTTGAACTTCGGTACGGCGATGAAGTCCTTGAACTCCGAGACCACCGGCGTGAAACACGTGTGCAGCTCGCCGAGGACTCCGTAACAGTCCGCGTCCTCGGACACGAGGACGAGAAGGCGCCCGAAGTCGGCCCCGCGCAGCTCGCCACGCTTGCGCCGCACTCGGTGGACGGACACGAAGTGCCGCGGCCTGATGAGGACTTCGGCGCTCAGGCCCGCCTCGCGCAGCACTGAGCGCAGCTCGGTCGCGAACCCGGCGAGGGAGTCCTCCGTGCGCTGCGCGTAGGAGGTCATGAGCTCGCGGGTCTGCCCGTACTCCTCGGGACGCAGGATCGCGAACACGAGGTCCTCGAGCTCGGTCTTCAGTGCCTGCACACCCAGCCGCTCGGCGAGCGGGATCAGGACGTCGCGGGTGACTCTCGCGATCCGTTCCTGCTTCTCCTGGCGCATGACGCCGAGGGTGCGCATGTTGTGCAGGCGGTCGGCGAGCTTGATCGACATGACGCGCACGTCGTTCCCGGTGGCGACGAGCATTTTGCGGAACGTCTCGGGTTCCGCCGCCGCCCCGTAGTCGACCTTCTCCAACTTGGTCACGCCGTCGACGAGATAGGCGACCTCCTCGCCGAACTCCTTGCGTACCTGGTCGAGCGTGACCTCGGTGTCCTCGACGGTGTCGTGGAGGAGGGAGGCGGTCAGCGTCGTGGTCTCCGCGCCCAGCTCGGCCAGGATCAGCGTCACGGCGAGCGGGTGTGTGATGTACGGCTCGCCGCTCTTGCGCATCTGGCCGCGGTGCGAGGACTCGGCCAGTACGTAGGCGCGGTGCAGGGGCTCCAGGACGGCGTCGGGGTAGTGGGCCCGGTGGGCCTCCGCCACGTGGCCGATCGCGTCGGGGAGGCGGCCGCGGGCGGCGGGGCCGAGGAGCGCCGCGCGGCCGAGACGGCGCAGGTCGATCCGGGGGCGGGCACGCCGACGGTGCGCTCCGGGCGTGATCGGTCCCGGGTTCGCGGGGTTGGTCGCCTCCGCACTCATGAGCACCTCCGGCTTTGTCGACCGGCGGCGGGCTGGCGGCGGCACCCGTCCGGACCGGTGCTTGATGCTACCGAGCCCATCACGTGGCGCAGTCCCGCTCTCGCCGAGCGTGAAACGGATCACCCATTCGAGCGAAGGTTCACTGGTTTACGGTTTCGACTGCCGCGAACCAGTCGGTGTCGAGCCGACCTTCCGCGACGATCACGGCGGGACCGGTCATCTCGATCTCGCCGTCCGCACGCTCGGTGATCGTCAGCCTGCCTCCGGGCAGATCGATCTCGTACGTGACAGGGGCCCCGGTCACAGCCGGGTCCAGGCCGTCCCTGCGGGCGGTCGCGACGGCCACGGCGCAGGCGCCGGTGCCGCAGGAGCGGGTCTCGCCCGAGCCCCTCTCGTGCACGCGCATGGCCACGTGCCGAGGGCCTCGGTCGACGACGAACTCGACGTTCACACCCTCCGGGTACGCGTTCGCCGGTGCGAAGGGGGGCGCGTCGTACAGGGCGCCCGCGTGCGCGAGGTCGGCCACGAAGGCCACCGCGTGCGGGTTCCCCATGTTCACGTTCGTCGCGGGCCAGGTCCGCCCGTCGACACTGACCGTGACGTCGCCCTCGGGGAGCGTCGCCCTGCCCATGCCGACCGTGATCAGGCCTTCCTTGTCGATGTGGACCGCCTTGACGCCGCCCCGGGTGGCCACGGCGAGGTCTCCCTCGCCGACGTGTCCCGCGTGCTGGAGGTAGCGGGCGAAGACCCGCACTCCGTTGCCGCACATCTCGGCCACCGAGCCGTCGCCATTGCGGTAGTCCATGAACCACTCTGCCTCGTCGGCCATGTGCCGCGCCTCGGGGTGCGCGGCACTGCGCACGACATGGAGCACGCCGTCGCCCCCGATGCCGGCCCGACGGTCGCACAGTGCGGCGACGGCGGTCGGCGAGAGCGCGATGGCGTTCTCCGGGTCCGGGATGATCACGAAGTCGTTCTCGGTCCCGTGACCCTTGAGGAAAGTGCTCATTTCTCGATCGTACGAGATCGGTGCGACAACCTGGTCGGCGGAGTGCCGCCAGGGGTGCGGAGCACGGTCAGCGCAGGCGTGCCACGCGCCACACGGCGAGCACCGCGACGGCCGCGACCACGACGACGTACGCGCCCACGACCCGCCAGTCCGGCCAGCGGCCCGAACCGCGCGGCGGCAGTCCCGGCAGCGTGTAGCCCACCCTGCGGGCCGCCATCATGCCCCAGCCCGCGGCGCAGGAGCTGATCAGGAGGCCGAGCATCGCCACGACCGCGCCGCCGTCGCCGAACTCGAAGAACAGCGGGAACGCGAACATCAGGGAGCCGATCGCGGCCAGCATCACGATGGGTGCCAGCTGCCAGATGCGGAGCCTGCGCTGCGGGCGCAGCTCGACCTCGACCTCTTGGCCCTCGTCCTGCGCGGCGAGTTCCTCCGCGGTCGGGCCGTCGGCGATCACGCCGTCGGCGGTCGCCTCAGGACCATCGGTACTGAGCTGCTCTCCGCCTGGTGCGGTGTCACGAGGGCCGGCCTCCATCGCCACGCGCCCTCCCACTTCGGACTCCACTGGTCGATCGATGGTCGATGATGGCACGCCCATAGAGGCCGCGATGACGGGCGGAGCGTCCCGATGCCATCACGTGATCAGGCTGTAACCGGTCGTTCGACCAACGACATTGCGCGAGCCGGGAGTTCCCCGCGTTCCGCCACGGCCCCACTGAGCCAATGCACCCGTGGGTCGCGCCGGAACCACGAGTCCTGGCGGCGCGCGAAGCGCTTGGTGGCGCGGACGGTCTCCGCGCGCGCCTCGTCCAGCGTGCACTCGCCGGCGAGCGCCCCGAGCACCTGCTGGTAGCCGAGGGCACGCGACGCGGTACGCCCCTCGCGCAGCCCCTGGGACTCCAGCGCGCGCACCTCCTCGACGAGACCCGCCTCCCACATACGGTCCACGCGCGTGGCGATGCGTTCGTCGAGTTCGGGACGCCCCACGTCCACGCCGATCTGGACGGTGTCGTAGACGGAGTCGTGTCCCGGCAGGTTGGCGGTGAACGGCTTGCCGGTGATCTCGATGACCTCCAGGGCGCGGACGATGCGTCGGCCGTTGCTCGGCAGGATCGCCGTGGCGGCCTCCGGGTCGGCGGCGGCGAGCCGCGCGTGCAGGGCGCCGGAGCCGCGCAGCCGGAGCTCGTCCTCCAGGCGGGCGCGGACCTCGGGGTCGGTGCCGGGGAACTCCATCTTGTCGACGGCGCCCCTTACGTAGAGCCCTGATCCACCGACGAGGACGGGCCAGCGGCCCGCCGCGAGCAGCCGGTCGATCTCCGCGCGGGCGAGGCGCTGGTAGTCGGCGACGCTGGCGGCCTCCGTGACATCCCAGATGTCCAGGAGGTGGTGCGGCACCCCGTCGCGCTCCTCGGGCGTCAGCTTCGCGGTACCGATGTCCATCCCCCGGTACAGCTGCATGGAGTCGGCGTTGACCACCTCGCCGCCGAGTTCCTTGGCGAGGAACACGCCTAGATCTGACTTTCCTGCCGCGGTCGGCCCGACGACGGCGATGACCCGCGGGGCGGGAGCTGCGCTACTCACCGCCCCAGTCTCGCAAACCCGGGCACCTGTTCACGAATGAGCGACGTGACGCCACAGGTTCGGGTTCGTTGCCTGTTGCGAGGTTCCAGCCGCCGGTTTCGAGAGCCGGCGCCCCGGTCGCCGCAATGGGACGCACCGGGTAGGGCGGGATTTCGCCCACACGAGTACCGTATGGAGTTGACATGGGCGTTTTTGCCAGGTTTCGCCGGAAGGCCAATGCTGCGGAGGAGGCGTCAACCGCCGAGCCGCAGGCCGCCACCCTGACGGCCGCTCCGGAGGTGGCGGACGCCGAGGAGTCCACCGAGGCCGCCGCGGCTCCCACCGGGGAGCAGGAGGCCACGGAGGCCGCAGCCGACGGCGAGCCGGCGGAGACCGCCGTGGCGGAGGGCGTGGAGATCCCGAAGCAGCAGTCCGCGGAGCAGGCCGCGGACAACGAGGCCGGTGAGGCCGCCCGCAAGTAGCTCCAGAGTTCGGTGCGACGGAAGGTGCAGCGATGGGCATCATCGACTCGTTGAAGGCCAGGTTCGGCCCCGCCAGGAACAAGGTCTCGGACCTCGCGCAGCAGCACGGGGACAAGATCGACCAGGGCTTGGACAAGGCCGGCCGGATGGTCGACGAGAAGACCAAGGGCAAGTACAGCGACAAGATCCAGATGGGCACGGCCAAGGCCAAGGACGCTGTCGACAGGATGTCCGCGACGGAAGGCAAGAACGCCGAGAACGCCAAGGACACCGACGACGGGAACACCCCGCCGTCGCCCCCTTCCGCGGCGTCGTGACCCCGAGCGCCCCCACAGACGGCGACGGCCGCGAAACCCTTTGGGTTTCGCGGCCGTCGCCGTCTGTGGGGGCGTTTCGCGCTAGGTCCAGGACGCCACGAAGTAGCCCACTCCGTAGGGAGCGTCCTCGTACAGGAGACGGCCCGTGCCCTCCCGCTTGTCCCAGGCGGCGCTGAGGAGCTGCCACGGGGCGCGTCCGGAGATCTTCAGTTCGCGGGCGAGGTCGGCGTCGAGGTTCGCGAGCGTGCCGTCGACGTCGAGGTCGCGCAGTGCCGCGGCGATGGCCGCGTCCACGCCCTCGGCGCGCTCGTCCAGGTAGCCGGGGGCCTTCAGCGTGCGGCAGGCCGTGCCGTCGCCCATGACGAGGAACGCGACGCGCTCCGCTCCGGTCCTGCCCTCGGCGAGGTGGAACGCACCGTCGGCTTGGGCGGACGCCGAGCCGTCGCCCGCCACCTCGTAGCCGCGCACCGCACCGGTCCATCCCGCGCGCGCGAGCAGCCACGCGCCTACGGAGAGGGACGGCGGGAGCGTCGCCTCGACGGGCTCGGACGGCGCCGCGCCCAGGTGCACATCGAGGTCGACTCCGAAGGGGCGGAAGGAGCCGCGGGCGCCCGGCTCGTGGATGCCCGTGCGCGGGCCCTCGCCGATGACCCACACCAGGTCGGGCTCCGCCGCGAGCAGCGCCGCGATCGCCTCGTCACTGGCCGCGCGCGCGGCGTCCAGTTCCGGGGCCGCGCCCGCGGCGACGTCGGGCACGAGCAGGGGCGGGCACGGGCAGGCGGCAGCGGCGACAAGCATGATCGGCAGCCTACTGCGCGCCCACCGTGCACCGGAAAGTCGGCCGCACTCCCCGAGGAGGCGAGGCCGGTCAGTCGACGGCGCAGCCGCCGGTCACCGCGGGCAGCGGCTCGGGAACGCCGATCTTGGGGAGGCCGAGCAGCACGCCCTGCTTCTTGTCCTGCTCCTCCTGGTTGCGCTTTTCCCACGCGTCACCCGCGCGCGTGCGGCGCACGTTCAGGACGTCGCCCTCGGCGAGCAGGTGGTGCGGGGCGGCGTACGTGATCTCGACGGTCACTACGTCGCCGGGGCGCACCTCGGCCTCGGGCTTGGTGAAGTGCACGAGGCGGTTGTCGGGGGCGCGGCCGGAGAGGCGGTGGGTGGCGCCGTTCTTGCGGCCCTCGCCCTCGGCGACCATGAGATCCACGGTGCGGCCGATCTGCTTCTTGTTCTCCTCCCAGGAGATCTCCTCCTGGAGGGCGACGAGGCGCTCGTAGCGGGCCTGCACGACCTTCTTGGGGATCTGGCCCTCCATGGTCGCGGCCGGGGTCCCCGGGCGCTTGGAGTACTGGAAGGTGAAGGCCTGCGCGAAGCGGGCCTCGCGCACGACGTGCATCGTCTGCTCGAAGTCCTCCTCGGTCTCGCCGGGGAAGCCCACGATGATGTCGGTCGTGATGGCCGCGTGCGGCATGGCCTCGCGGACCTTCTCGATGATGTTCAGGAACCGCTCCTGACGGTACGAGCGGCGCATCGCCTTCAGGACCGTGTCCGAGCCGGACTGCAGCGGCATGTGCAGCTGCGGCATCACGTTCGGGGTCTCGGCCATGGCGGCGATCACGTCGTCCGTGAAGTCGCGCGGGTGCGGGGACGTGAAGCGCACGCGCTCCAGGCCCTCGATGCCACCACACGCGCGCAGCAGCTTGCTGAAGGCCTCGCGGTCGCCGATGTCGCTCCCGTAGGCGTTGACGTTCTGGCCGAGCAGCGTGATCTCGGAGACGCCCTCGCCGACCAGGGCCTCGATCTCCGCGAGGATGTCGCCGGTCCTGCGGTCCTTCTCCTTGCCGCGCAGCGCCGGGACGATGCAGAAGGTGCAGGTGTTGTTGCAGCCGACCGAGATGGAGACCCAGGCCGCGTACGCGCTCTCGCGGCGGGTGGGCAGCGTGGAGGGGAACGCCTCCAGGGACTCGGCGATCTCGACCTGGGCGTCCTCCTGGACGCGGGCGCGCTCCAGGAGGACGGGCAGCTTGCCGATGTTGTGCGTGCCGAAGACGACGTCCACCCAGGGCGCCTTCTTCACGATGGTGTCGCGGTCCTTCTGGGCGAGGCAGCCGCCCACGGCGATCTGCATGCCCGGACGCTCCGCCTTCTTGGGGGCGAGGTGGCCGAGGTTGCCGTAGAGCTTGTTGTCAGCGTTCTCCCGCACCGCGCACGTGTTGAAGACCACGACGTCGGCGTCGCCGTCGGAGCCCTCGGGGGCACGCACATAACCCGCGCCTTCCAGGAGACCCGACAGGCGCTCGGAGTCGTGGACGTTCATCTGGCACCCGTAGGTGCGCACTTCGTAGGTCTTCGGGTGCTCGGGTGAACGGTCGTCCACGGCCGGACGCGGGTCGCTGCTGCTCATGACAACAAGGGTATGGGGTTCCCGGAGTGGTTCTGTGGCGCCGTCCTCGTCCTCCCGACGCCGTGGCAACGACGTCACCGAACGTGACCACAAGGGGACGTTCCGAACCTGGCCACCGCGCGCCCCCAGCTGGCAGGATCACGCCATGCCGCAGCCGCCCCTCCGCGTGACCCGCCGCAGCGCCCTCATGGGTTCCGTGGCCGGACTCGTGGTGTTCGGCCTGCTGTTGTGGTGGCTGCTTCCGTTCGGTGAGCAGTCACCCCGGGGCCAGGTGACCTTCAGTACCGGCGCGCGCACGGGCGTCTACGAGAGGTACGGCAAGCTCCTCAAGCGTGCCGTGGACCGCGACCTGCCCGACCTGGGCGTCACCCTCACCGGCAGCCAGGGCTCCTGGGAGAACGTGCAGCGCGTGGCCACCGGAAAGGCGGACTTCACCATCGCCGCGGCTGACGCGGTCGCCAAGTACCAGTCCGAGGGCCAGCCCGGCGCGGACCGGCTGCGCGGCTGCGCCCGCCTCTACGACGACTACATGCAGCTCGTCGTGAAGCGGTCCTCATCCGTGCGCAAGGTCGCCGACCTGCGCGGCATGAAGGTGGCGGTGGGCGGTCGGAGCTCGGGGGTGCGGCTGATCGCCGAGCGGATCCTGAAGGCGGCGGGGCTCGACGTCCGCAAGGACGTCACCGAGGTGGGCATCGGCATAGACGCCATGCCGCGCGCCCTGGAGTCGGGCGAGATCGACGCGTTCTTCTGGTCCGGGGGCCTGCCCACCAACCACGTACGGAACCTGTCCGAGGAGGCCCCCATCCGGCTCGTCGAACTCGGCTCGCTGGTCGACAAACTGCACGCCATGGGCGGCTACTCGCGCTACTACCGGGCCGCCGTGATGCCCGCCGACGCCTACCCGGCGGCCCAACAAGGCGCGCCCGTCAACACGTTGGCGGTTTCGAACCTGCTGGTGACGACCGACCGGGTGGACCCGGAGCTGACCGAGGCGGTCACCCGTACCGTCATCGACAGCCGCGACCACATCGGGGCGCAGGTGCACGCGGCCCAGCTCGTCGACCTCAGAACGGCCGTCTACACGAACCCGCTCACGCTCCACGAGGGCGCGCGCCGCTACTACCGCTCGGTCAAGCCCTGAGCGGCCGTCTCCCGGCCTGAACCGTTCTCCCCGCGGCTGGCCCCGTCGCCCGCCTCCGCGACCCCCTGGACCGGCACCGGCGCCGTCCTGGGCACCCGCAGCGTCACCTCCAGGCCGTGCGGTTCCCGCCGCGCGTATCCGAGGGAGCCGCCGCCCGCCGTCAGCAGCGCCCGCGAGATGGACAGGCCGAGGCCCGAGCCCTTGATGTTCTGGTGCCGTCCACTGCGCCAGAACCGGTCACCGATCCGGGCGAGTTCCTCCTCGCTCAGGCCCGGCCCGCCGTCCGCGACCTCGATCACCGTCGCGTCGCCGGTGGCCTCGGCCGTGACGGTCACCTGCTCACCCTCGGGCGTGAACTTCAGGGCGTTGTCCACCACCGCGTCCAGGGCGCTGGACAGCGCTACCGGGTCGGCCCAGCCCGTCACCGCGGGGCAGTTGGCCACGAGTCGTACGCCCTTCTCGTCCGCCAGCGGGCGCCAGGCCTCCACCCGCTCGGCGGCCAGCTCGCCGATGTCGGTGAGCTGAAGATCCGCGGCGGCGTGCTCGGCCAGGGCCAGGTCGAGCAGGTCGTCGAGGACCCGGCCGAGGCGCTTGCCCTCGGTCTTCACCGACCCGATCTCCTCGTTCCCCTCCGGCAGTTCGAGCGCCAGTACGTCGATGCGCAGCATCAGGGCGGCGAGCGGGTTGCGCAGTTGGTGCGAGGCGTCGGCGACGAAGGCGCGCTGCTGCTCGAGCACGTCCTCGACGTTGTCCGCCATCTCATTGAACGACCGAGCCAGGCGCCGGAGTTCCGGCGGGCCGCCGGCCGCCGCGACCCGCGACTTCAGTCGCCCCGTGGCGATGTCGTGGGTCGTCGCGTCCAGGACCCGTACAGGGCGGAGCACCCAGCCGGTCAGCCGCAGTGCGGCGCCCACGGAGAGCAGCATCGCGGCCACCTCGCCGGCTCCGATGACCAGCCAGCCACGCAGTGTCTTGCTCCGCATCGCGCCGGTCGGCGACTCGGTGACCACGACCGCGACGACATCACCGTCCCGGATGACGGGCGACGCGACGACGAGCCGGCCCTGCTGCCACGGCCACACCTGCGGCGGATCGTGGCTGCCGCGCGAGTACAGCGCCTCGTCGAACGCGGCGCGCAGCACACCGTCGGAGCCCGGCGGCGGCACCCGGAAGTCGTGGGGCGCGCGCCCCATGGGCTCCTCGTCCCGGTAGAAGACGCCCGCCTTGATTCCGTACACCTCGTGGTAGCGGGCGAGTTCGGTGCGCAGCGTCTGCTGTCGCTCGTCGCTCACCAGCTTCTCGCCCTTGCTCGCCTTGTCCGGGCGCGTGGTCACGAACTGTGCGAGGGAAGCGAAGCGCGCGGTGTCGTCGATGCGGTCGACGACCACCTTCTGCTGCTGGGCGGAGGCCACGCTCACGGCCAGCGGAAAACCGAGTGCGAGCAGCACGCCCGCCATGAGGACGATGAGCAGGGGAAGCAGGCGGGCTCGCACGCCAGGACTCTACGGCTTCTGTTACGCGGCCGGGGCGACGAGCCGGTAACCGACTCCCCGCACGGTCTCGATGAGCGTGGGCATGCGCAACTTGGAGCGCAGCGAGGCGACATGCACCTCCAGGGTGCGCCCCGTGCCCTCCCAGCTGGTCCGCCACACCTCGCTGATGATCTGCTCCCTACGGAAGACGACGCCCGGACGCTGCGCCAGGAGGGCGAGCAAGTCGAACTCCTTGCGGGTGAGTTGAACCACCTCTCCCGCGACCGCGACCTTACGGGTGGGCAGATCGATGCTGACGTCCCCGAACTGCACCTCGTGGTCGACGGCGGCGGCGGGTTCCTCCTGCACCGTACGGCGGCTCACCGCATGGATGCGGGCGAGCAGCTCTCCTATGTCGTACGGCTTCACTACGTAGTCGTCCGCACCGAGGTTGAGCCCATGGATGCGTGACCGTACGTCCGCGCGCGCGGTCACCATGATCACGGGCGTCGTGGTGCGCTTGCGGATCCTGCCGCACACCTCGTAGCCGTCCAGGTCGGGCAGGCCCAGGTCGAGCAGCACGACACCGAAGGCGTCCGCCTCGGGCACCAGCGCCTGCAGGGCCTCTTCACCGCTGCGCGCGTGCTGGACCTCGAAGCCGTGCCGGGAAAGGACCGCCGAAAGGGCACCGGCCACGTGGTCGTCGTCCTCGACGAGAAGCAGTCTCATTACGCCCCCTCACCTCTCCCGTGCGGTTCATCAAGGCATCCACTCCGAAAAGTAAGGACGACGTCAAGAGCCTTCCGGTTACGGCCGTGTTCCGTTATGCAGCCGGTATGAGCGCCCCGCGCCCCCTTCACGCATAGTGTCCGGTTGCGGCCGGATCGTTATGCTCAATTTCCCCTCAGATGTAATGACGCTGGTCGTACGGGGTTACTACTGTCCTCCCAACCGAGGAGGACGGAGCAAGACCCCGATGACCGAAGTTTCGGTGACCAAGGACGCCACTCCCCCTGCGGGCGACGCACTGGTCGCACTGAGCCGAGTCAACAAGCACTTCGGCGCGTTGCACGTGCTCCAGGACATCGACCTGACCATCGCGCGAGGTGAGGTCGTCGTCGTCATCGGCCCGTCTGGCTCCGGCAAGTCGACGCTGTGCCGCACGATCAACCGTCTGGAGACCGTCGATTCCGGCGACATCGCGATCGATGGCAAGCCGCTGCCCCAGGAGGGCAAGGAACTGGCACGCCTGCGCGCGGACGTGGGGATGGTCTTCCAGTCCTTCAACCTCTTCGCGCACAAGACGGTGCTGGAGAACGTGACGCTGGGGCAGGTCAAGGTCCGCAAGACGGACAAGAAGGCGGCCGAGGACAAGGCGCGTGCGCTCCTCGACCGGGTCGGCGTCGCCGCGCAGGCCGACAAGTACCCCGCACAGCTCTCCGGCGGCCAGCAGCAACGCGTCGCCATCGCACGGGCGCTGGCGATGGACCCGAAGGTGATGCTCTTCGACGAGCCGACGTCGGCGCTCGACCCGGAGATGATCAACGAGGTCCTGGAAGTGATGCAACAGCTCGCACGGGACGGCATGACGATGGTGGTGGTCACGCACGAGATGGGCTTCGCCCGCTCCGCGGCCAACCGCGTCGTCTTCATGGCGGACGGCCGGATCGTCGAGGAGGCCGTCCCCGACCAGTTCTTCAGCAATCCGCGCAGCGACCGGGCCAAGGACTTCCTGTCGAAGATCCTGCACCACTAGACGCGCGCCCCGCGCGGGCCCCCAACTGGGGCCCCGCGTGCGCGTGTTGCCTCATTCCCTACTGCCGAATCTGCCGACACGAAGGATGTTCACCATGAAGCTCCGTAAGTCCGCCGCAGCGGCTGCCGCCGTCGCCGCGCTCGCGCTCACCGCCACCGCCTGTGGCGGCGAGTCCGGCAACGCCGGCGACAAGCCCGCCGGGGCCTCGGGTGGCAAGAACCAGCCCAAGCTGCCCACGTACGCGGTGAAGAGCGATGTGAAGGTCGACTCCGCGACCCTGGAGAAGGCCCAGAAGGCCGGCAAGATCGTCATTGGTTCCAAGGACGACCAGCCGTACCTGGGCTTCCAGGACTCCGGCGGCAAGCGCTCCGGCTTCGACATCGAGATCGCCAAGATGGTCGCGGCGGACCTCGGCTTCAAGGCCGACCAGATCACGTTCAAGACGATCGACTCCGGTGTCCGCGAGACCACCATCTCCAAGGGCGATGTCGACCTCTACGTAGGCACGTACACGATCAATGACGAGCGCAAGAAGCAGGTCGGCTTCGCGGGCCCGTACCTGATGGCCGGCGCCGACCTCCTGATCCGCAGTGACGAGAAGGGCATCACGGGCCCGACCTCCCTGAAGGGCAAGAAGGTCTGCTCCATCAAGGGCTCGACCCCGCTGCAGGAGATCAAGAAGCCCAAGTACGGTGCCGAGACCGTCGAGCTGGCGAAGTACTCGGAGTGCGTGCAGCAGCTGCTCAACAACGAGGTCGACGCCGTCACCACCGACGACGCGATCCTGAAGGGCTACGCGGCGCAGAACCCGAAGAAGCTGAAGGTCGTCGGCAAGCCCTTCACCAAGGAGCCCTACGGCGTCGGCATGGCCAAGAACGACAAGGCCCTGCGTGACGCGGTCGCGGACGCCATCGAGGCGCACCAGAAGAACGGCGACTACAAGAAGGCCTACGACGCGACGCTCGGCCTCTCGGGCTCCGACTACGTGGAGCCGCCGGCCCTGGAGCGCTACTGAGCGTTCACGCTCCTGAGCGTCCAGCCGCCTGTCACTCGCAGGCAGTGAGTTGACCGTGCCCCTGTACGCCGTCACGCCGAGCACGACGTCCGTGACGGCGTACGGGGCGCGGCTCCCCCTGCCCGACCGCTGCCGCCCCACGAGGAACTCCCCGTGAATGTACTGCTCGACCACCTTTCGGAATTCCGCGAGGGATTCCTCGGCACCATAGGCCTGACCCTGGCCAGTGGCCTCCTCGCGATGCTGCTCGGCACGGTCCTCGCCGGTTTCCGGGTCTCGCCCGTACCGCCCCTGCGGTACTTCGGCACCGCCTGGGTCACGCTGTTCCGCAACACCCCGCTGACGCTGCTGTTCCTCGTCATCTGGTTCGCGGTGCCCCAGGTCCTCGACTTCGGCTTCAGCCCGTGGGTCAAGGCCCTGATCGTGCTGAGCTGCTACACCTCGTCGTTCGTCTGCGAGGCGGTGCGCTCCGGCATCAGCACCGTGCCGCTCGGGCAGGCCGAGGCGGCGCGCTCGATCGGCATGTCGTTCTTCCAGACGCTCGGCCTGGTCATCCTGCCGCAGGCGGTGCGCACCGTGCTGCCGCCGCTGAGCTCCATCTTCATCGCGCTGACCAAGAACTCGGCCATCGCGGGCGCCTTCAGCGTCACCGAACTGTTCGGCTGGCAGAAGCTGTTGAGCGACCAGGGGTACCCGATCGCCTGGGTCTTCCTGTGGGTGGCGCTCGGCTACCTGGTCATCACCTTCGCCATCAGCATCTTGTTCCGGGTGCTCGAGAGGACCCTGGAGGTCGCCCGATGAGTGCCAGCGTTCTCTACGACGCCCCGGGCCCCAAGGCCCGCACGCGCAACCGGATCTACACCGTCGTCGGTACGCTCGCGGTCGCCGGTCTCATCGCCTTCGTGGTCATGCAGCTCGCGTCCAAGGACCAGTTCGCCACGGCCAAGTGGGACATCTTCAACTACGCCAACGTTCGTGTGGCGATCCGTGACGGCATCCTGACCACCCTGAAGGTCTTCGCCGCCGCGGGTGCGCTCTCGCTGGTGCTCGGCGTCGTCCTGGCGGTGGCCCGTTACTCGGAGCACCGGCCGATCCGCTGGTTCGCCACGGGCTTCATCGAGCTGTTCCGCGCCATCCCGCTGCTGATCACCATTTACGCCCTGTGGGTTCTTTTCCTCACCTACAAGAGCGACCTGGGCGTCGTCGGCCAGAACAACTCCTTCTGGGCGCTGGTGATCGGCCTGACGGTCTACAACAGCTCGGTACAGGCGGAGGTGTTGCGGGCCGGCTTCCAGGCCGTGCCGCGCGGCCAGGTCGAGGCGGCGTACGCACTGGGGCTGCGCAAGTATCAAGTGATGACCATGCTGCTGCTGCCGCAGGCGATCCGCTCGATGCTGCCGACGATTATCAGCCAGCTGGTGGTCACCCTCAAGGACACTTCGCTCGGCTACATCATCACGTACGCGGAGCTCCTGTACGCGGCCCGCAAGCTGGCCAACAACACGTTGGTCGAAGGCGAATACCCGTACGTTCCGGTACTCATCGTGACCGGCACGATCTACGTCCTGATGTGTCTGGCCCTGTCCGGGCTCGCCAACTGGATCGAGCGGCGCGGCCGCCGCGCCAAGACCGGCATCAAGGTGGCCGCGGCCGCCGAACCCGTCGGCGAGGGTGGCCTGATGGACGCCGCGGACCTGCCCGGCGGGGCGGGCCACGGCTCGGCCGCCGCCGAGCCCGTCGAGCGGCCGGCGAGCGATGACCGATCCGAAGGACCCGGTTCGCCAAGGAGTTGACCCGACCCCGGGCGCGGGGCCCGAGCTGTACGGCGGCAGTGGCGTGATCGCCACTGCCGCCGTCACTTGACGCAAGCACCGGCAATGGGTTGCATACGCTCTGTGAACGCGCACCCCGCTCCAACTGCCCGTCCTTGCACGTCCAGTACGCCGCCCGTGCCCTGGCACGGGACACTTCCCGGCGGGTCTCTCGGGGCGGGAGGGGCCGCGCCGTGGACCCGGTGATCGTTGTCGGCGCGGGTCCCGTCGGGCTCGCGCTGTCCCTCGCCCTCGCGCGGCACGGCGTACCCTCCGTGATCCTGGACGAGGGCCCCGGCAAGGACGAACAGCGGCCCGCCCGCACGGTGGTGCTGCGCGAGGACACCGCGGCGCTGGCCGAGCGGCTCGCTGGTACGTCGTTCGAGGGCATCGGCGCCCACTGGACGGGCTGGCGCTCCATGCGCCGCAAGCAAGTGATGGGTGTGCTCACCTTCGGTGAGCAGAACACGCAGGGTGAGCCGGGCGCATCCGGTGGACCGGGGTCACCCGGTGGGCCGGTATCGCCCGGCGAAACGCTGCCCGCGCCGCTGCACATCGCCCAGCACGATCTGACCGACGCCCTGCGCAGGGCCGTCGACGCCGAGCGGCTCATCAAGGTCGCCGTCAACAGCCGCCTCGACTCGCTCGAGGAAGAGAAGACGGGCCTGACCGCACACACCCGCGGCCCCAAGGGCACATGGTGGCGCGGCAGTTACCTCGTGGGCTGCGACGGTCCGCGCTCCACGGTCCGCAAACTCCTCGACATCCGCTTCCCCGGCCGCACCGCCGTCGAACGACACGCGGTCGCCGCACTGCGCGCGGAACTTCCGTGGCCCGGTGAGGCGTTGCTCCATCGGAGCCCTCCGTGGCGGACCTCGGGCCGCTCGGGCTCGGAGGTCGTCGGCCGCCCCCTCGCCGACGGCGTCTGGCGCCTGGACTGGCTGCTGCCGCCCCGCAGCGACCTGGTCACCCCGGATGTCCTCGTGACCCGCATCCGGGAGACCCTCGCGGGCTGGTGCGGAGGCTCCACCCCGCCGTACGAACTGCTCGACACCGGAGTCCATACGGTCCACCACCGGCTCGCCCGCCGTTGGCGCGTGGGCCGCGTCTTCCTCGCGGGGGACGCGGCGCACCTGCTGGGCGCGCTCGGCACCCAGGGCCTGGACGAGGGGCTGCGCGACGCCGACAACCTCGCCTGGAAGCTGGCCCTCGCCTGGCACGACGGGGCGCACTCCGCCACCGACGCGCTGCTCGACAGCTACCAGACCGAGCGCCGTGCCGTGGTGGCCGGACGGCTGCGCGCCGCGGACCAGGCGCTGCCGATACTGCGCGGTGGCGGCGGGCTGCGGGCGTACGTCCCCGGCGCCGCGCGCGGGCATGACGCGCTGCTCACGGACGGTCACTTGGGGCACGGGCCGCTCGGCGCGCCGGGGGCGTACGCCGACTCGCCGCTCGCGCCCGCGCGCTCCGAGTCGCAGGTGGAGGTGGGCACGGCGCCCGGCTCACCGATCGTCGACGTCGAGGTGACGGCGCCCGACGGCTCGTTCGTACGGCTCCGGGACCGGCTCGGCCGCGGGCCACTGCTCGTCGTCCTCGTCGCCCCCGGGACCGGGGTGTGGGAGCGCAAGCACTGGATGTCGGCGGGTCTGATGCCGCGGCTCGCGGCGTCCGTCGCGGCGCTCCCCCACGAGGCAGAGCTGCTTGTCGCGGAGCGTTACCCACAGGCTCCGGCGCACACGGTGCTGCTGATCCGGCCCGACGGCCATCTGGTCACGGCACTGAGCGGCGTACGCCCGGCGGAGCTCTACGAGGCCGCGCGCTCGGCCCTCGGCAGGCCCGCGGAGGAGAAAGGTCCGGTAAAGAGCGGCGCCGGCCGCTGAACCGCTCGCCGACCTTGTCGGTGAGTTGACCGTCTCCTGCCCCCATGGTGTACTCCGGAGCGTGACGGTCGACACCGATGTACGCCTGTGGCGGAGGGTCCATATGGACCTCATCCGCTACGCGGGCTGCGTGTGTCATCCCTCCTGCTGAATTCGCATCCCTTCCTTACACGCGCCCGCCGTCCGGCGTTTCGGCGGCGCGTGCTGCTCGCGAACTCCCAGGACGGTACTGGTGTCCAGTTTCACGCAATCCCTCGCGCACTCCACTGCGCATTCCCCTACGGCTCCCTCCCGGGCGCCGTCGGCCGCGCCCACGCAGGCCGACCTCCTCGCATTCGTCCGTCGCGTCGCTCAGGACCGCGACCTGGTCGCCTCTCTGCCGCTCGATCCGGAGGGCCGTACATGGGTGCGACTCGAAGGCCCCGACGGCAGCGAAGCCTGGCTCATCGGCTGGCCGCCGGGCACCGGCACGGGGTGGCACGACCACGCCGAGTCCGTCGGCGCCTTCCTGACCGCGGGCGGCGCGCTCACGGAGAACTCACTGGCCGCCCGCCTTCCCACCGACGGGTGGAAGACCCTGGAACTCTCCGAAGACGTCGACAGGGAACGGCACTTGACGGTGGGTGAGGGACGCGCCTTCGGCCGCCACCACGTGCACGAGGTCCTGAACGAGTCCCCCACCGAGCACGCCGTCTCGGTCCACGCCTACTACCCACCGCTCCCCCGGATCCGGCGCTACAGCCGCACCGGCCCGGTGCTGCGTCTGGAGTCGGTGGAACGCCCGGAGGACTGGCAGTGAGCACTTCATCACCGGTGGGCATCGACGAGCTTCTCGAGCAGGTGCGATCCGGTCTCGACCGGGTCGAGGCGCGGGACGCCTTCGACGCGGCGTCCCGTGGCGAGGCGCTCCTGGTCGACATCCGGTACGCGGCGCTGCGGGAGTACGACGGGCTGATCCCCGGGGCCCTTGTGGTCGAGCGCAACGAGCTGGAATGGCGCCTCGACCCCCGTGGCAGCCACCGCGCTCCGGAGGCCACCGGTCACGACCTGCGCGTCGTGGTCGTCTGCAACGAGGGCTATGCGTCGAGCCTCGCCGCCGCCTCCCTGCACCAACTGGGCCTGCACCGCGCGACGGACCTGGTGGGCGGCTTCCAGGCGTGGCGGGCGGCGGGACTGCCGGTGACGGGGGCCTGAGGGCGCAGGCCGTGGTGAACCGGGGGCGTCCGCAGGTCGTGGCGGTCCGGGGGCGCACGAACGCGGCGCTCCCGGCTCCCGGAGAGTCGTTACTCCCCGAACCCCAAGTCCTCGGTGTCCTCCCCCTCTTCCTCCAACGCCTGCCGCACCACCCGCAGCGCCATGCCCTCCGGATACCCCTTGCGGGCAAGCATCCCCGCGAGCCGGCGCAGCCGCTTGTCACGCTCAAGCCCCCGCGTGGAACGGAGCTTGCGCGCAACGAGTTCGCGCGCGGTCTCCTCCTCCCGCTCGGAGTCGAGCTGCCCGACCGCCTCGTCGATCACCGTCGAGTCCACGCCCTTGGTCCTCAGCTCACGGGCGAGCGCCCGGCGGGCAAGTCCCCGGCCGTGGTGCCGCGACTCCACCCACGCGTCCGCGAAGGCACTGTCGTTGATCAGCCCCACCTCTTCGAACCGGGTGAGCACCTCGTCCGCCACGTCATCGGGGATCTCGCGCTTGCGCAGCGCGTCGGCCAACTGCTTGCGCGTGCGCGGAGTCCCGGTGAGCAGACGCAGACAGATGTTCCGCGCCCGCTCAGCCGGGTCTCCTGACGGCGCCCCCTGCTCGGCCCTCGACGAGTCAGGGGGGCCGTCGTCCTGTGCGGCACCGGGCGGATCCCCGAATCCGCCCCGGCGCCGACGCCCACGCGGCCCGGCCCCGCCCCGCTTGCGTCCACCTCGGCGCGGCCCGTCCACCGCGCCGCTCCCCGCTTCGACGTCTTCCCCGTACGCCATGTCGTCGTACGCCCCGCCACCCCCGCTCCCCCGGTCCTCGGGAACGGCGGAGCGTACGTCGTCATCGGCCCAGTCGGTTCGTCGTGTCACGGCGGATTAGCTCTTGGCCGCCGCGGCCTTGGACTTGGCCACCTTGGGCGCGGGCACCGTCTTGGCCGCGTCCTCGGCAGGAGCGGCCTCAGCCGCCGCGTCCGCGGCCGGCTCGCTGCTCGGCTCCTCCGGACGGACGCCGACGCCCAGCTTCTCCTTGATCTTCTTCTCGATCTCGTTGGCCAGGTCGGGGTTGTCCTTCAGGAAGTTGCGCGCGTTCTCCTTGCCCTGGCCGAGCTGGTCGCCCTCGTACGTGTACCAGGCGCCGGCCTTGCGGACGAAGCCGTGATCCACGCCCATGTCGATCAGGCCGCCCTCGCGGGAGATGCCCTGTCCGTAGAGGATGTCGAACTCGGCCTGCTTGAAGGGCGGCGCGACCTTGTTCTTGACGACCTTGACGCGGGTGCGGTTGCCGACCGCGTCCGTGCCGTCCTTCAGGGTCTCGATACGACGGATGTCGATACGCACCGAGGCGTAGAACTTCAGCGCGCGACCACCGGTCGTGGTCTCGGGCGAGCCGAACATGACGCCGATCTTCTCGCGCAGCTGGTTAATGAAGATCGCGGTGGTCTTGGACTGGTTGAGCGCGCTGGTGATCTTTCGGAGCGCCTGGCTCATCAGGCGAGCCTGCAGACCCACGTGCGAGTCGCCCATCTCGCCCTCGATCTCCGCGCGCGGCACGAGCGCGGCGACGGAGTCGATGACGATCAGGTCGAGGGCGCCGGAACGGACCAGCATGTCGACGATCTCGAGAGCCTGCTCACCGTTGTCCGGCTGGGACAGGATCAGGTTGTCGATGTCGACGCCGAGCTTCTTCGCGTACTCGGGGTCGAGCGCGTGCTCGGCGTCGATGAACGCCACCTGGCCGCCGGCCTTCTGAGCGTTGGCCACTGCGTGCAGGGTCAAGGTCGTCTTACCGGAGGACTCCGGCCCGTACACCTCCACCACACGGCCACGCGGGATACCGCCGACGCCGAGCGCGACGTCGAGCGCGGTCGACCCGGTGGGGATGACCTCGATGGGCTCATTCGGCCGCTCGCCCATGCGCATCACTGCGCCCTTACCGAATTGCCGTTCAATCTGTGCGAGCGCGGCGTCGAGCGCCTTCTCGCGGTCGGTTCCTGCCATGGGTTCCACCCGGTTTGCTTGAGTCGATCGCTTCACGCCAAAGACGCTAACGCCTGCCACTGACAATCGGCCTCGACGCCTGTCTCGCCTGTGGATAACTCGAGGCTCCTCGCCCGGCCACCTTCCCCGAATCCCTTGGAAACACTGGGAAAAGTGGCTCTGGACACTCCATAAGAATGGATGTTCGATTTCAGTGTCAAGCGCACCACGCGGGTCGGCGCGCCTCGACTACCGTGGCTCCGCATGACCCACACCTCGATCGAGATCACCGCCGAGCTGGTCCAGGAGCTGCTCCACGAACAGCACCCCGACCTGGCCGATCGCCCCGTGAGACTCGGCGCCCGGGGGTGGGACAACCAGCTGTGGCGGCTCGGCGACGACCTCGCCGTCCGGTTGCCCTGGGCCACCGACTCCGCGGACGCGCTGCTGCGCAAGGAGCACGCCTGGCTCCCCGCGCTCGCCCCGCGTCTCCCCTTGCCCATCCCTGTCCCCCAGCGCCTCAGTGAACCCTCCGAGCGGTTTCCCCACCCCTGGATCGTCACCACCTGGGTACCGGGCTCGCCCGCCGACCGGGCCCCCGCCACCGCCGCCGAGTCGGCCGACATCCTGGCCGCCTTCCTGACCGCCCTGCACCAGCCTGCCCCCGAGGGGGCGCCGACCGGCCGCAATCGTGGGGGTCCGCTGGCCGAGCATGCCGAGGGATTCGCCCAGCAGCTCTCCGAGGCCACCGAGCACGGCCTGATCCCCGACCCGGACGCCGTTCGCGCGATCTGGGAGGACGCCGCCGGCGCGCCGGAGTGGTCGGGCCCGCCACTGTGGCTCCACGCCGACCTGCATCCGGCCAACCTCCTCACCGCGGACGGCACATTCTGCGGCGTGATCGACTTCGGTGACCTCTGCGTGGGCGATCCGGCCTGGGACCTCGCCGCCGCCTGGCTGCTGCTGCCGGACGGCGCCACCGAACGCTTCCACATCGCCTACCGGCCGGCCCCCGACGCCGCCACCCTGCGCCGCGCCCGCGGCTGGGCCGTCATGAAGGCCCTGGTCTGCATCCTCATCGGGCACGCCGGCGACCAGGGCCGCCCCGGCGGCAAGCCCTCCTGGGGGCCACCCGGACACGCTTCGCTTCGCCGCCTTGTCGCGTCGGCCGCGCACTGACAGCCCATCACCTTCGGGCTCTCCTTCGGCCTGACACTCATGGCCATCACCTGGGTGCCAGGAGGCGGCCTGCCACTCGACGGCCGCTCTCAAGCCGCTGCACGGGGTCGGCCTGGCTGAGGCGGGCTACTGGTCCCCGGAGTCCGGTTCCTTCACGACGCGGCGCATCCGCACCCAGAGAGACGACCCGCGTCTGCGGTGCCCGTGCACGCGCGGGTCGTCGGTGACGTCGTAGCGCTTCACGTACGCGCCCAGGAACGCCTGCAGCGTCGCGACGGCCGGGATCGAGATCAGGGCGCCGACGGCCCCCAGGAGCGCGGTGCCCGCGATGACCGAACCGAAGGCGACCGCCGGGTGGATGTCCACCGTCTTCGCGGTCAGCTTCGGCTGCAGCACATAGTTCTCGAACTGCTGGTACACGACTACGAAGACGAACACCCACAGCGCGTACCAGGGATCCACGGTGAAGGCGATCAGCATCGGCAGGGCGCCCGCCAGGTACGTGCCGATGGTCGGGATGAACTGCGAGACGAGCCCCACCCATACGGCGAGCACGGGCGCGTACGGGACGCCGAGCGCCGCGAGCAGGACGTAGTGCGCGACCCCGGAGATCAGCGCCATGAGGCCACGCGAGTAGAGATACCCACCGGTCTTGTCGACGGCGATCTCCCAGGCGCGCAGCACCTCGGTCTGCTTCGCGGGCGGCAGGACCGAGCACAGCGCACGCCGCAGGCGCGGGCCGTCGGCGGCGAAGTAGAACGAGAACAACAGAACCGTCAGGAGCTGGAACAGCCCGCCGAGCACCTGCGTGGAGACGTCCAGGACACCGGTGGCACTGTTCTGGACGTACTTCTGGAGCCAGTCCGAGTGCAGCAGGCTGTCCTGTACCTCGACCCTGTTGAGATCCGTGTGGAACGTGTCGTTGACCCAGCTGATGAGCTGGTCGAGGTACTTCGGGAAGTCGTCGAACATGTCCACGATCTGGCCCGCGAGCATCGACCCGAGAAGCACGACGAAACCCGCACTCACGGCCGTCACCGCGAGGAACACCAGGAAGGTGGCGAAGCCCCGGCGCAGCCCGCGCGCCGCCATTCTGCTGACCGCGGGCTCCACGGCGAGCGCCAGGAAGAACGCGATCAACACGTTGGTCAGCAGCCCGATCAGCTGGTGGAAGGCCCAATAGCCCAGCTGGTAGCAGGCGATGAAGGCCAGGGCGAGCACCATGGCACGCGGCAGCCAGCGCGGCATCCCCGCGCGCGGAGTCGGCGCCGAGCCCGGCGGCCGCTCGGGCGGCGTGGTGCCGGGTGGCGCGGCGTCGTCCGCCACCTGGAAGGTTTCATCTGTCGGTGCTGGCACGCTGCCAGTCTCGCCCACGCCGCCGACAATCGTCGGCCGCCCCCGTTCCGTCACTCTTCAGCGCTTCTCATCCGGTACATCCATCGCTGTGCACACGACACGCCAGACTTCCTTGGCCTCCCAGCCCGCGTCGAGCGCCTGCTGGACCGTTCGCCCGCCGAGCCCCGCCATCACATGATCACGCGCGAACGTGTCGGAGTAACCGGATCCGAAATGATCCGTCATTCGCTGCCAGAAGACCGTCAACCGCATGCGTCCAGTATCCCGCCCCTGAGAGTGCAGCCGTGCTCGGGAGGCTTACCGAGAACGCTTTCCGTCCTACGGTCGGTGCATGGCCGAAACCGGAGCTTCCCCACTCCCCCCGTCGCCCCCGGCACACTCCCCGCTCTCCCGTGCCGAGACATTCATCTGGCTGACCGCACGCGTCCTTGAACAGCGCCGCTTCGCCTATCACTTTTTGGACGGCTCACCCACGGCGGCCGACGCCGTCGAGACGGCGCTGGCCGCGTACCGCAACGAGGACGAGGGCTACGGACACGCCCTCGAACCGGACCTGCGCGGCCCGGTCAGCCAGCCCCTGCACACTGGGCACGCGCTGCGCGTCCTCGACTCGATCGGGCGGTGCTCGGGTCAGCGCGTGGAGCGGGTGTGCCGCTACCTGACCGCCGTCTCCACTCCGGAAGGCGCACTTCCGGCGGTGCATCCCAGCCAACGCGGCTATCCCTGCGCCCCGTTCGTCCCGGTGGTGGACGACCCGCCGAGCGAGCTGCTGGCCACCGGGCCCGTCGTCGGTCTGCTGCACCGCAACGAGGTGTGGCACGCCTGGCTGTTCCGGGCCACCGACTTCTGCTGGTCGGCCGTCGAGTCCCTGAAGACATCCCACCCGTACGAGGTCCAGGCCGCGGTCGCCTTCCTGGACAGCGCACCCGACCGCCCGCGCGCGCGGGTCGCCGCCGACCGGCTCGGCCGCCTCGTGCGCGAGCAGCGGCTCGCGGTGCTCGATCCGGAGCGTAGGGAGGACTATCCGGTCGCGCCCGGCTACGCGCCGGACGAGCACCACTTCCCGTACGACTTCGCCAAGGCGCCCGAGTCGCTGGCCCGATCCTGGTTCACCGACGAGGAGATGGCCCGTTCGCTCGACCATCTGGTGAACGAGCAGCAGGAGGACGGTGGGTGGCCGATCAATTGGCGACAGTGGGCGCCGACGACCGCCATGGAGGCACGCCCCATGGTGACCATCGACGCACTGCGTACGCTGCGCGCCTACGGACGTCCCTTGTAGTGCCGCTTGTAGCGCCGCCGTTGTCGTGTCGCGGCCCTCTGGAGTACCGCGTTCCCGCTCAGTGATCCGCGTCGCGCAGGAGCAGCGCCGCGATGGCCAGAGCCGTGCCGCGCGGTGAGGACAGTTCGATGCCGGTCCACTCGGCGATCTTCGCCAGCCGGTTGTCGACCGTGTTCGGGTGCAGCCCGAGCGCATCCGCGGTGGCCCTGCGGTCCTGCTGGTGGGTCAGATGCGTGCGGAGCGTCTCCAGGAGCTCCGGCCGCTCGGCTACAGGGTCGAGGAGGGCAGCGATGAGGTGGCTGCTCTCGTTGCGCCGGGAGAGGTGGTACTCGAGCAGGACGTCGTCGAGGCGGTGCAGGCCCGGTGGCAGGCCGCACGCGCGCGCGATGCGCAGGACCTCGGTCGCGGTGCGGGCCGCGTCGGGTATGAGCTCGGGGCCGTCCGCCCGCACCGCGGCCACCCGCACGGGCAGGCCGCTCGCCCGGCTCAGGTGGGCCGGCAGGTCGGCGGGCGGCGGGCAGTCCTCCGGGACGACGACCCGTCCCCCGTCGCCGTCCAGGAGGGTGAGCACGGCCGCACCGAAGGTGCGGTCCAGGACGCTCTGCAGCCGGCGCAGTCGGCGGCGCACCGCGACGGGCCCCTCCGAAGGAGCCGCGTCCGTGGCGAGTGCGAGCACGTGGGCGGGCCCCGTGAGCCGGAGCTGGTCGAGGAGCACGTGTCCGGGCGGGACCATCCCGTCGAGCAGCCCGCGGACCAACGACCGCCGCTGCGCGTGCTGTTCGGCCTCAAGGGCGGACCGTTCGTCCAGGTATGTCTCGGCGACCGATCCGACGACTCCGGGCTGGGCCCGCAGCAGGAGGTCGACGAGTTCGACGAGGGCCGCCTCGTCGCCGGGCTCCGCCGCTTCGCGCAGCGCCCGCCACAGGACGTAGGAACCGAGCGCGTGCGTGCGCAGCAGGAGGTGCAGCGGCATGCCCTCCTCGGCGCGCTGAGCGGCCCTCTCGCGGAACAGCCGGTGCCTTCCGGGCTGCTGTGTGTCCGGGTCCCCGACGTGGCGCAGGAACAGCCGTACGCCGTACCGCGCGGTCGCCGCGATCTCCAGGTCCTTCACGTCGTCCGGCAGCTCCGCGTAGCCGGGGAGTTCCTCGAAGGCCTCCCTGGCCATGCGCCGCGCCAGTTCGTTGACGCGCGGCTCGCAGCGCGCGGCGAGAGAACGCGCTTCCGGGGACAACGGCACGGTGGCCTCCACCGACATCGGCTACTGGGCGCCCCATTGTGACGCGTCACAGCTCTGGGGCAAGCGGGATGTGACGCCGAGCGCTGTTCCGGGCCTCCCTGTGCGCCTTGACTCGGGGAACGCCGAGGAACCACCCCTACCCGGAGGAGCCGCGCCCATGACCGAGCACAACACCGCACCGGAGGCGGCCGCGCGGAAGCCGGTGGACTACGCCGCCTACGCGGACCGGGTCTGGCAGGGGTCGGAGACGCTGCTTCCGCATCTCTCGGGCACCTACACGGGGGACGAGCTGGTGCGGCTGAGCCCGCGGGTGGGCTTCTTCCCCGCCTTCGCCAACGTGACGGTCTTCGACACCGGTGACGGCGCGGTGCTCGTCGATTCGGGCGACTTCCGTACGGCGGCGCAACTGCACACGGCGGTCAAGGGGTTCGGGGCGGGTCCTGTGCACTCCGTGGTGTACACGCACGGGCACGTGGATCACGTCTTCGGAGTGTTCCCCTTCGACAAGGAGGCGGAGCAAACCGGCACCGGGCGCCCCGAGGTGGTGGCGCACGAGGCCGTGTCCGCCCGCTTCGACCGCTACATCCGGACGGCCGGCTACAACTCGTGGATCAACCGGCGGCAGTTCGGTGTGCCCTCCCTGGAGTGGCCCACCACGTACCGCTACCCGGACACCGTCTACCGGGACCGGCTGACTTTCCACCGCGGCGAGCTCACATTCGAACTCGTCCACGCGCGCGGGGAGACCGACGACCACACCTACGTATGGGTGCCGGAGCTCAAGGCCCTGTGCACCGGCGATCTGTTCATCTGGAACACGCCGAACGCGGGCAATCCCCAGAAGGTGCAGCGCTACCCCGAGGACTGGGCGCGGGCCCTGCGCTGCATGCAGGAGCTGGGCGCGGAGCTGCTGCTGCCGGGCCACGGCGTGCCCATCATGGGCGTCGAACGCGTGAACCGCGCCCTGGACGACACCGCGCGCTTCCTGGAGTCGCTCTGCGAGCAGACGCGGGAGCTGATGAACGCGGGTCACCGGCTCGACACGGTCATCCACGAGGTGAAGGTCCCCGAGGAACTCCTGTCCCGCCCGTACCTCCACCCCGCCTATGACGAGCCGGAGTTCGTGGTGCGGAACCTGTGGCGTCTGTGGGGCGGCTGGTACGACCAGAACCCGGCCCACCTCAAGCCTGCTCCGGAGGCGGCCGTCGCGGCCGAGTACGCGCGCGCGGCGGGCGGCGCCGTGGCACTGGCCGAGCGGGCACGGGAGTTGCTCGCCGCGGGCGAAGCACGGCTGGCCTCGCATCTGGCGGAGACGGCGGCCCTGGCGGCCCCCACGGATCCCGAGGTGGCACGCACGCGTGCCGAGGTGTACGCGCAGCGGGCGGGCAAGGAGACCTCGACCATGGCGCGCGGTGTCTACGCCTGGGCGGCCGCCGAGTCCGCCGCGGTGGCCGAAGGCACGGACGTGGCCACGGAGTTGACGCGCTCCCCCGAGGGCCGCAAGCGGGCCGGAGGCGCGATCAGTGTCGGCCTGGTCGACGACGAGGACGGATGCTGCTGATGCGCGGGGCATGGCGCACCACATGGCTGCTGCTCGCCTTCATGGTGGTGAATTTCGCGGACAAGGCGGTCCTGGGGCTCGCGGGTCCCGAGATCCGGGCGGACTTCGGCATCACCCGCCAGGAGTTCGGCACCGCGCAGTCGGCGTTCTTCGCGCTGTTCTCGGTCGCAGCCCTCGGCGTCTCGGCCCTCACGAAGCGAGTGCGCACGACGCCGTTGCTCCTGGGGCTCGCCCTGCTGTGGTCTGCGGCGCAGCTGCCGATGCTGTGGGGCGCGGCGGGCTTCGGCGCGCTGGTGGCCACCCGCGTCCTTCTCGGCGCCGCCGAGGGGCCGGCGTCGCCGGTCGCGATGCATCACGTGCACGGCTGGTTTCCGCAGCGCGAGCGGGCTCTGCCGACCGCGCTGCTGCTCGTCGGCGCCGCGGCCGGGGTCGCGGTGGCCGCGCCCGCCCTGAGCCGGGTGATCACCCACTGGGGCTGGCGCTGGTCGTTCGGCGCGGTGGGTCTGGCCGGCCTTGTCTGGGCGGCGGTGTGGTTCCTGTGGGGCAAGGAGGGCCCCCTGGCCCCGAGCGTCGGCAAGGAGGCGGAGCAAGCACCGCAGGACAGCGTCACGGTGCCGCTGCGCCGCATCCTGTTGTCGCCCACGTTCCTGACCGCGGCCTTCGGTTCGTTCGCCGCCTACTGGTCGATGAGTGCGACGCTCACCTGGGCGCCGGACTACATGGAGAACGTCATGGGCTGGAATCTGCACCAGGCGAGCACCATGGTCGGCGCCGGTGCCGTCGCCCATGGTGCCGTCCTCCTGGTACACGGCCTGCTGGCTCGGCGCTCGGCCCTGAGAGGCACGCCGCCCCGCTTCCCTGTAGGCGCGGGTGCCGGCCTCCTTGTCGCGCTCTCGGGCTGTGCCACCGCTCTGTTCGGCCTGTCCGACTCCCAGGTCGTGAAGGTACCGATGATGCTGGGTCCGATGGCGCTCGCCATGGTGATGCTCACGGTCGCGGCGACGGCGTGCTCCCGGATCGCGCCCCCGGTCCAACGGGGCACGGTCCTGGGCGTCTTGACGTGCGTGTACGCCCTCGGGGGCATCGTCTCGCCGCTCGTCCTGGGGCGCTTGGTGGACGGCGCCGCCACCGTGTCGGCGGGCTATGAGCACGGCTGGCTGCTGACCGCGGCCCTCCTGGTGGCGGGCGGTGTCCTCGCGGCCGTCTTCTGCCGCCCCGAGCGCACGGCGGGGCAGCTCGGCGTCCCGGAGACCCCGGCCGCCCTCCCCGCGCACCAGGTCACCCCGTAAGGGCCCGCATCCCCGCGGTGACCGCCACGGCCACCGCGACCACCACCAGGAACGGCGCCCGCAGCACGAGCGCGACGGCGGCCGCGGCGAGCCCGGCCGCCCTGGCGTCGAGGACCAGCACGCGCCCGTCCGCGAAGGTCTGCTGGGCCGTGAGGGCAGCCAGCAGAGCGACCGGGAGCAGGGCCGCAAGACGCTTCACCACGGGCCGTTCCAGGGCGCCCGCGGGCACCAGCAGACCGATCAGTTTCACGGCGTAGCAGCCGACCGCGGTGACCGCGATGGCGATCCAGACGTTCAACGGTCTTCTCCTTGTTGTGCGTTGGAGGCCGCGGCGCGGCGGCGTCCCTCTACGTAGAGCACGGCCGGGGCGGCGAGCGCGGCCACGAGCACGGGCACCCCGGCCGGCAGCACGGGCAGCAGTCCGAGCATCAGAACGACGGCGAGCCCGGCGACGGCGCGGTCCGTCGTGGACTTCAGCATCGGCGCGAGCAGCGCCAGGAACACCGCGGGCCCGGCCGCGTCGAGGCCCCAGGCATCGGTGTCACCGATGGCCTCGGCGCCCAGGGCACCGACCAGCGTGGTGAGGTTCCACAGCACGTACAGGGTCAGTCCTGTGACGGTGAAACCGAGCCGCACGCCGCGCCGCGTCGGCTGCGCCAGCGCGACGGCCGATGTCTCGTCGATGATCCAGTGCGCGGCGAACGGCCGCACCGCGCGCGGAAGAGCGAGCAACTGGGACAGGCGCAGTCCGTAGAACGCGTTGCGCACGCCCAGGAAGAACGCTCCCGCGGCGGCGGTGAGCGGGTTACCGCCGGCCGCGAGCGCCCCTACGAGCGCGAACTGCGACGCCCCCGTGAAGACCAAGAGGCTGAGCGCGCAGGTCTGCAGCACGCTGAGCCCGCTCCCCGCCGAAGTCACCCCGAAGGCGAACCCGGAAAGACCTACGGCGACTCCGACACCGAGCGCGTCACGGACGACGGCGGAGTCCGGCTTGCCTACCGCGTCGGCCCGCCCGGTCTCGGCCCCGGCCCCGGGCTCGGCCTCGGATTCGAGCAAGAACTCGGTCGACTGCTCGGCGGGCTCGGGAGGCTTGGCCTCTGCTCTACGTATGTCTGTGGGTGTTGTCTTGTCTGCCACGCCTCGCACGGTACGAGGAGGGACGGGTCCTGTTCTTGTACGTTCTTGCGCTCGCGCTGGTACGCGCCCGGCGGCACCCCGACGATCCGGGTGAAGTGCCGGTTCAGGTGCGGCTGGTCGGTGAAGCCGAGGGCTACAGCGGCATCGGCGGGCGCCGTCCCCGCCTCCAGGAGCCGCCGTGCCATGCGCACCCGCGCGTTGGTGAGCCAGGTGTGCGGCGGCATCCCGTACGCGTCGCGGAAGGCCCGCAGCAGCGCGAAGGGGCTGGTGCCGAGCTCGGCCGCGAGGGCTTCCAGGGACGGCGGGTCCGCCAGACGCTCTTCGAGGACTTCGCGCGCGCGGTCCGCGGCCGTGGACCCCGCGGACCGCCGGGGCCGCGCCGCGAGGGAGGACCCGTGGGCCCGGAGCAGCCGCGCGAGCACGACCCTGAGGAGGCTGTCGGCGGCCAGCGCGTTGCCCTCCTCCGCCGCTCTGTGCACCTCGTTGATCATCTGCGAGGCCCCTGGGTCGGTGACGATCGGTTCACCGAAGACCGCGGTGCCGCGCACCGTGCCGGTCTCGGCTGCGATCTCGGCGACGACGTCCGCTGACGGATAGAGCGTGGCGTACGCCCAGCCGTCGGGCCCGCCCGCCCGCGCCGTGTGCGCCACTTCCGGATTGAGCAGCACGACGCTGCCGGGCCCGGCGTGCAAGGTGCCGTCGGCCAGGCCGACCGCCTCGACCCCACGCGTGACCGCGCCGATCACGAAGCCGTCGTGGCTGTGGCGCGGGAAGGTGTGCCGGACGTAGCGGGCCCGCAGCAGGTCGAGCCCCGGCAGCCGCTCATAGCGCCAGTGCCGCGCCCATTCGCCCTGCCCCGCTGTCCGAGCCATGGCCCCATTCTGCGTCAGCCACCCTCGACGAACCACCCCGTTTCCGCAGCTCACCGCCATTGTCAGTGGTGGGGTGCAGGATGGGGGCATGGTCAGGTCCAGGCAAGGGGCCCACAGCGCCCCGCAGGCCCTCAGTGGCTTCTCCCCCGCGACCCGTGGTTGGTTCACGGGGGCCTTCTCCGCGCCCACAGCCGCACAGGCAGGCGCGTGGAAAGCGATCGGCGAGGGTTCGGACGTGCTGGTCGTCGCGCCCACCGGCTCGGGCAAGACGCTCGCCGCGTTCCTCGCCGCGCTCGACCAGCTCGCGTCGACACCCCCTCCGGCCGACCCGAAGAAGCGCTGCCGGGTGCTGTACGTGTCCCCGCTGAAGGCCCTCGCGGTGGACGTGGAGCGCAATCTGCGCAGCCCGCTCACCGGTATCCGCCAGGAGGCCGTCCGCCTGGGCCTGCCCGAGCCCGAGGTGAAGGTCGGCATCCGCTCCGGCGACACCCCGCCCGCCGAGCGCCGCGCGCTGGCCACGCGCCCGCCGGACATCCTCATCACGACGCCGGAGTCGCTGTTCCTGATGCTGACGTCGGCCACGCGCGACGCGCTGGCGGGCATCGACACGGTGATTCTGGACGAGGTGCACGCGGTGGCGGGCACCAAGCGCGGCGCCCACCTGGCCCTCTCCCTGGAGCGGCTCGACGAGCTGCTGCCACGCCCGGCCCGCCGCATCGGCCTGTCCGCGACGGTCCGGCCGGTCGACGAGGTGGCGCGCTATCTCTCGCCGCAGCGCCGGGTGGAGGTCGTCCAGCCGCCGTCCGGCAAGGAGTTCGACCTGTCGGTGGTCGTCCCCGTGGAGGATCTCGGCGAGCTCGGCGGCTCCCCGGTGGCCGATTCCGACCAGGGAGCCGAGCGCCCCTCGATCTGGCCCTCCGTGGAGGAGCGGATCACGGACCTGATCGAGGCCCATCGCTCGACGATCGTGTTCGCCAACTCCCGCCGCCTGGCCGAGCGCTTGTGCAACCGCCTGAATGAGATCGCCTACGAGCGCGCCACCGGCGAGCCCCTTCCCGAGGACCACTCCCCGGCCGAGCTGATGGCGGAATCGGGCGCCGCGAAGGGCGCTCCCCCGGTCATCGCGCGCGCCCACCACGGCTCGGTCTCCAAGGAGCAGCGCGCGCTGGTCGAGGAGGACCTGAAAGCGGGCCGGCTCCCCGCCGTGGTCGCCACGTCGAGCCTGGAGCTGGGCATCGACATGGGCGCGGTCGACCTCGTCGTCCAGGTGGAGTCGCCCCCGTCCGTCGCGTCCGGCCTGCAGCGCGTGGGCCGTGCGGGCCACCAGGTGGGCGCGGTTTCCACGGGCGTCGTGTTCCCGAAGTACCGGGGTGACCTGGTGCAGTCGGCGGTCGTGACCGAGCGCATGCGTTCGGGCGCCATCGAATCCCTGCGCCTCCCGGCGAACCCGCTGGATGTGCTCGCCCAGCAGTTGGTCGCGATGACGGCCCTGGACACCTGGCAGGTCGACGACCTGCTGGCGCTGGTCCGCCGCGCCGCCCCCTTCGCCTCGCTGCCCGAGTCCGCGTTCACGGGCGTGCTCGACATGCTGGCGGGCCGCTACCCCTCCGACGCCTTCGCCGAGCTTCGGCCTCGCGTCGTCTGGGACCGCGTCGCCGGCACGATCACGGGCCGCCCCGGAGCGCAGCGCCTCGCCGTCACCTCCGGGGGCACGATCCCCGACCGCGGCCTCTTCGGAGTCTTCCTCGCGGGAGCCGACCCCAAGAAGGGCGGCGGCCGCGTCGGAGAGCTCGACGAGGAGATGGTCTACGAGTCCCGGGTCGGGGACGTGTTCACGCTCGGCACCAGCTCCTGGCGCATCGAGGACATCACGCGCGACCGCGTCCTCGTCTCGCCCGCCCCTGGCGTCCCCGGCCGCCTCCCCTTCTGGAAGGGCGACCAGCTGGGCCGCCCGCTCGAACTGGGCCGTGCGCTGGGCGCGTTCCTGCGCGAGGTCGGCTCCCAGAAGCCCGACGACGCGCGCGTGCGCCTCACGGAGGCGGGACTCGACGAGTGGGCGGCGAACAACGTGCTGTCGTACCTCGCCGAGCAGCGCGAGGCCTGCGGCCACATCCCCGACGACCGCACGATCGTGGTCGAGCGGTTCCGGGACGAGCTGGGCGACTGGCGCGTCGTCGTCCACTCCCCGTTCGGCGCCCAGGTGCACGCTCCGTGGGCGCTGGCCCTCGGCGCCCGGCTCAGCGAGAAGTACGGCATGGACGCCCAGGTGATGCACGCCGACGACGGCATCGTGCTGCGCCTCCCGGACGCCGACCTGATGGGCCTGGACCTCCTCGACCAGGAACCCACCAAGCCGGGCATGGAGTACGACGACGAGCAGGCCCCCATCGGAGCGGCCGACGTCGCCTTCGACAAGGGTGACGTGGACCAGATCGTCACCGACCAGGTGGGGGGCTCCGCCCTGTTCGCCTCGCGCTTTCGCGAGTGCGCCGCCCGCGCGCTGCTGCTGCCCCGCCGCAACCCCGGCAAGCGCACCCCGCTGTGGCAGCAGCGCCAGCGCGCGTCCCAACTGCTCCAGGTGGCGAGCGAGTTCGGCTCGTTCCCCATCGTCCTGGAAGCGATTCGCGAGTGCCTCCAAGACGTCTTCGACGTACCGGGCCTCGCCGAGCTGATGGGCGACATCGAGTCCCGCAAGGTCCGCCTCGTCGAGGTCACCACCCCGGAGGCCTCCCCCTTCGCCCGCTCGCTGCTGTTCGGTTACGTGGCGCAGTTCCTGTACGAGGGCGACTCCCCGCTGGCCGAGCGCCGCGCGGCCGCGCTGTCCCTGGACTCCCGCCTGCTCGCCGAGCTCCTCGGCCAGGCCGAGCTGCGCGAGCTGCTCGACGCGGAGGTCCTTACCGAGCTTGAACAAGAGCTGCAGTGGCGCACGGAGGACCGTCGCGTCAAGGACGCGGAGGGCGTCGCGGACCTGCTGCGCATGCTCGGACCGCTCACGGAAGAGGAGTTGGCCGAGCGGGGCGCCGAGACCGGCTGGGCCGAGAGCCTGGCGGGCGCCCGGCGCGCCATCCGCGTGCGGATCGCGGGCACCGAGCACTGGGCGGCGATCGAGGACGCGGGCCGCCTGCGCGACGCCCTGGGCACAGCGCTTCCGGTCGGTGTCCCCGAAGCCTTCACCGAGCCGGTCAAGGACCCGCTCGGCGACCTCCTGGCCCGCTACGCCCGCACACACGGCCCGTTCACCTCCACGCAGGCGGCGGCCCGCTTCGGCCTCGGCTCCGCGGTCACGGAGGGCGCACTCCAGCGCCTGGCGGCCAACGGCCGTGTCGTACAGGGCGAGTTCCACCCCGCGGGCATCGGCCAGGAGTGGTGCGATGCCACGGTCCTGCGCAGGCTGCGCCGCCGCTCGCTGGCCGCGCTGCGCCATGAGCTGGAACCGGTGCCGCCCGCGGCGCTCGCCCAGTTCCTGCCCCAGTGGCAGCACGTGGGCGGGCACGGCCTACGCGGGGTCGACGGCCTGGTCCGGGCGGTCGAGCAGCTCCAGGGCGCCTCGGTACCCGCCTCCGCCCTGGAAAAGCTCGTCCTGCCCTCGCGCGTCTCCGGCTACGCGCCCGCGCTCCTCGACGAACTCACGGCATCCGGCGAGGTCTTGTGGGCCGGTGCGGGCTCGCTGCCCGGCAAGGACGGCTGGGTCAGCCTCTACCTCGCCGACACGGCCCCGCTGCTCCTCCCGCCCCCGCACCCCTTGGAGCTCACGCCACTCCACCAAGCGGTCCTGGACGCGCTCTCCGGCGGCTACGGCCTGTTCTTCCGCCAGGTCGCCGACCAGGTCCGCGCCGCCCCTCCCGCCCAAGGCCTTGAGGGCCAGAGAGGCACCCCCTTCGAGGTCACCGATCCCCAACTGGCCGACGCCCTCTGGGAGCTGGCCTGGTCGGGCCGCCTCACGAACGACACGCTGGCCCCGATGCGCGCCGTCCTCGGCTCCGGCCGCACCGCGGGCTCCACCGCGCACCGGGCCCGAAGAGCCGTGCCGCGCGGCCGCTACGGAGGCCTCACGGCGGGCGCCCGGCCCACGTCACGCACCGGTCCGCCCACGGTCGCGGGACGCTGGTCGCTGCTGCCCGGCCCGGAGCCCGACCCGACCGTGCGCGCCCACACCCTGGCCCGCACGCTCCTCGACCGCCACGGAGTGGTCACCCGGGGAGCGGTGGCCGCCGAAGGCGTCGAGGGCGGGTTCTCGGCGACGTACCGGGTCCTGTCCGTCTTCGAGGAGAGTGGCCAGGCACGGCGTGGCTACGTGGTGGAGGGTCTCGGCGCGGCCCAGTTCGCGATGGACGGCGCCGTGGACCGCCTGCGCGCGGCGGCGAACGCGCAGGAGCGCGGCTCCGCACCCCCGGATCCGTACGCCCCGGTCGACGCCCCCACCGGCAAGGGCAGGACCACCGCGCCCCGCGCCCTCGTCCTGGCGGCGGCCGATCCGGCCAACGCGTACGGGGCCGCTCTGCCCTGGCCCGATCCCCCCACCGGCGCGGGCCAGAAGCCCGGGCACAAGCCGGGGCGCAAGGCGGGCTCCCTGGTGGTCCTGGTCGACGGCGAGCTGACGCTCTACATGGAGCGCGGCGGCAAGACCCTCCTTGCCTGGTCCGCGTCCGACCCGGCCCACGGCGCCCAGGCTTCCGAAGCGGCCGGCACCGCGACCGGAGCGCGCACCCCGAGCCCCGCCCTCACCCCCGCCCAGCTGGCGGAGGACCCCCGCGTGCCCGCCGCCGCGCAGGCGCTCGCCGAGGCGGCCCGCTCCGGCGCCCTCGGCACCATCACGGTCGAGCGCGTCAACGCGGAATCCGCGCTCACCTCCCCGTACGCCCCTCTCCTGGAAGGAGCCGGATTCCACGCGACACCGCGCGGCCTGCGCCTGCGCGCGTGACACCAATCCCTGGCCCCGCCGGGCCCACATTTCAGCCCCTGCGGCGATTGAGCAGCGGGGTCCGGGGCAGAGCCCCGTGTCGTTGCACCGCGCCCCGCCCACTCCGCCCCCACACCGGCCTACCCTGACCCCATGCCCGAAGGAGACACGGTCGCGCAGGCGGCGAAGCGGCTGCACAGCGCCCTCGCGGGCCAGGTGCTCACCCGCTCCGACCTGCGTGTCCCCCGGTACGCCACGGCAGACCTCACCGGGCGCACGGTCCTGGACGTCACCCCGCGCGGCAAACATCTGCTGACCCGCATCGAGGGCGGCCTCACCCTGCACTCGCACCTGCGGATGGACGGCTCGTGGAAGGTCTACGCGCCGGGCGAGCGCTGGCGCGGCGGTCCGTCCCACCAGATCCGCGCGATCCTCGGCACCGAGACCCGCACCGCGGTCGGCTACCGGCTCCCGGTCCTGGAACTGCTGCGCACCACCGAGGAGTCCAAGGCCGTCGGTCACCTGGGCCCGGACCTCCTCGGCCCGGACTGGGATCCGGACACCGCGCTGCGCAACCTCCTCGCCGACCCCACCCGTCCCCTCGGCGAGGCCCTCCTCGACCAGCGCAACCTCGCGGGCATCGGGAACATCTACAAGTCCGAGCTCTGCTTCCTCCTGCGCGTCACCCCGTGGCTCCCGGTCGGCGAGCTGCCCGCCGAGACCTCCGGCCGCCTCCCCCTCCTCGCGAAGAAGCTGCTCGAGGCCAACCGCGACCGCCCGGCCCGCGTCACCACGGGCCGCCCCCGCCCCGACGAACGCCTCTACGTCTACGGCCGCTCCCACCGCCCCTGCCTGCGCTGCCGCACCCCCATCCGCGCGGCCGACCAGGGCGACGGCTCCCGCGAACGCCCCACGTACTGGTGCTCGCACTGCCAACAGGGCCCGGCTCCCACGGCGTAGGGCCTGTCGTGCGGATCAGACTGGGCTCACGAGGTCCGGCCTGATCCAAACAACGCCCCGTAGCCGACCACACAACACCGCCTGGCCGACCCACACACCACCCCCTCACAGCCACAGAACACAACCACCGCACGACAATTGACGACCCGTCAGACAACCTCGTACGGTCCCTGCATGCCCCTCACTGCGTACGACCTCACCGGACGCACCGCATTCGTCACCGGCGCGGCGAGCGGCATCGGCCGCGCGTCGGCGACACTCCTCGCGCAGGCTGGAGCCACCGTCCACTGCGCCGACCGCGACGCACAGGGCCTGCACGAGACCGCGGCCCTCATCAAGGAGAGCGGCGGCACGGCCCACACCCACACCGTCGACGTGGCCGACCACGCCCAGATCGCGGAAGCCGTCGCGAGCGCGAGCGCCACCTCCGGCGGCCTCGACATCATGGCCGCCATCGCCGGGGTCATGCACAACAGCACGGTCCTGGAGACCCGCGAAGAGGACCTGGACCGCGTGCTCGCGATCAACTTCAAGGGTGTTCTGTACGCGTGCCAGGAAGCGGCCCGCACCATGATCGCGGCCGGCACCCGCGGCAGCATCGTCACGATGGCCTCCGGCGCGATCGACACCGGCGGCCCGGGGCTGCTCTGCTACGGCGCGGCGAAGGCCGCCGTCGTCCAGCTCACGAAGACGCTCGCCACGGAGATCGGCTCGCACGGCATCCGCGTCAACGCGGTGGCGCCGGGCTGGATCCGTACACCGATGACGACCCGCCACGACGAGAGCGCGCAGGCCCACACCGAGTCCCTGATGGTGCGCATGTCACCGCTCGGCCGGGTCGGCGAGGCGGAGGACATCGCGCACGCGGTGCTCCACCTCGCCTCGGACGCCGCGTCGTTCACGACGGGCCAGATCCTCCGCCCGAACGGGGGCGTCGCCATGCCCTGGTGACCTGCCGCCACACCCCGCCGGCGGCCTCGCGCCCGGCGCGCACGGCCCGTGTCCGCACGCGCCGCGCACCGTGCCGCCCGGGCGCCCCGGCCACACCGGCCGCGCGCGCCTTCGGCAATGCGTGCACCGGCAGCAGGCTCAGTCCCCAGCCGCCGGCGACGAGCGCCCCTTCGAACATCCCGGCGCCCGGCGCGAAGGCGAGCCGCAGGGCGCCCCACCACCACAGCGCCCCGCACACGACAGCCGGCGCCCACCGGAGCATCCGCCATCCAGCCCATGCCACCGACCGCTCACCTCCGCCCGACGACCTCCGGGACCACGGACCACGGACCACGGACCACGGACCACGGACCACGGACCACGACCACAGCCAATCTGCCCCGAGCCGCCGGCGCCACGCCCAGGAGCACGCGGGGCGCCGAGGTACCGGGACTCTCAGCCCCGGTTCTCCGCCTGGAACATCCAGTGATGCTTCTCCAGGTCGGCCGTGATCCCGATGAAGAGGTCCTGACTCACGGGATCCGCCTCACCGGTCGCGTCCACCCGCGCGCGCATCCGCGCGATGACCGCGCCGAGCGCGTCCACGAGCGTCCCCACCGCGTCCGTGTCCTTCACCCAGCCCTCGGGGGCCACTCCCACGCCACTGGTGTCCGCGACGGTCTTCGCGCGACCGTCCGGCGGGACACCCAGCGTCGAGGCCCGCTCGGCCACCGTGTCGGAGTGCTGCCGCGCGGTGTCCACGACCTCGTCCAGCTGAAGGTGCACCGACCTGAACCGCGGACCGACCACGTTCCAGTGCACCTGCTTCGCCACAAGGGACAGGTCCACCAGATCCACGAGCGCACCCTGCAGCGCCTCGCCGACAGTCTTCAGATCGCCATCGGGCAGCGGGCTCTTCACGACGTCCATACGTCACCTCCGTATCGAAACCACCATCAACAATGGCACACACGGACCATTACGGACACATCGGGTCCGGCCCTCACTCCGGACCTCGCTCACGCACACCGAAAACGCGCAGCAGAAAGCCCCGACCGATCCTCCCGGCCGGGGCTTCCCCACATTCGAACTGGGCCCAGAACGCTGAGCGCAGGCGCTACGCCGCTACGACGTCCACAGCCTCCGCAGGCGCCTTGATCGTCACACGTTCCGGCGGGACGCCGGCCACGGAGACAGAATTGAGCATCGGACGAACCGGTGCGGGCACCGGCTCCGACGGGACCGCTGCTGCCGACTCGGCCAGCTCGGCGAGAGCGAGCTCATCGCTCACCTCCCGCATCAGCTCGGACATCCGTACGTCAAGCGCGTCGCAGATCGCGGAGAGCAGCTCGGAGGAAGCCTCCTTCTGCCCCCGCTCCACCTCGGAGAGATAGCCGAGCGAAACTCGGGCGGACGAGGAGACTTCGCGCAGAGTACGGCCCTGGCGCTGGCGCTGCCGACGCAGCACGTCACCCAGCAGGCGACGGAGCAGAATCATCGGTGGCTCCCTCCTCGGACCGCGTAGCCGCATCCTTCACGCCCCACCGTACCGCCTCGTGCCGCGGCCGTGCGGGGAGCGATGTCGTGTTCACTCAGGGCTGCAAACATCAAAACCCCCCGTTCTGTTCCGTATCCTGTGCCCGCGCTTTCCCAGAACGTTCGCCGGACTGCTCTCCGACCAGCTCTTCGACGAGCAGTCCGAGCACGCTCCGTACACTCTCCATACGGATTTCCGTCCGATCGCCGTTCAACCGCAGGGCGGCCACTTTGTGGCTACCAGCGAAATCGGCCGCGCCCTCGGAACGATCAGCTCCAGGCCCCACCGCGGCCACGTACACGGTCCCGACCGGCTGCCCGTCCTGCGGTTCCGGCCCCGCTACGCCGGTCGTGGCGACGCCCCAGTCCGCGCCCAGCGCCTCCCGCACCCCGGCCGCCATGGCCAGTGCGACCTCGGGGTGCACGGGCCCGTGCGCGGCGAGCAGATCCGCGTCGACGCCCAGCAGCCGGTGCTTCAGCTCGGTCGCGTACGCCGTGACAGAGCCGCGGAAGGCCTTGGAGGCCCCCGGCACCGCCACGAGCTCCGCGGCCACCAGGCCGCCGGTGAGCGACTCGGCGACGGCGAGGGTCTCCCCCCGCTCCGTCAACAGGCGCAGCGCCTCGACCGCCTCGTACGTCACTTCTCGGCAGCCTCCGCGGACGCCTGCGCCGCCGCCTTCGACTCGGCGATCCCCGCGCGCCGCAGCACGACGGCCTGCCGCACGTAGTCGAGCCCGGTCACCACCGTGAGCGCGACGGCGACCGCCATCACCCACCAGCGCAGCGTCGCGAGCGGCCCGGTCAGCGCCAGGATGTACATGCCGACGGCCGTGCCCTGCGCGAGCGTTTTCAGCTTGCCGCCACGGCTGGCCGGAATGACCCCGTAGCGAATGACGATGAATCGCAGCAGCGTGATCCCGAGCTCGCGCCCGAGAATGACGCCGGTCACCCACCACGGAAGATCACCGAGCGACGAGAGACAGATCAGCGCGGCGCCCATGATCGCTTTGTCGGCGATGGGGTCGGCGATCTTTCCGAAGTCGGTGACCAAGTTGTATGCACGCGCCAGATGCCCGTCAAAAACATCCGTGATCATGGCAACGGCGAACGCCGCCCACGCCCAGGCCCGCCACGCCGGGTCGTACCCGCCGTCGGCCAGCATGAGCGCCACGAAACCCGGCACCAGAAGGAGCCGGATCATGGTCAGGATGTTCGCGATGTTCCACAGGCTCGCCTGATTGACGGCCGCAGTACCCAGCTTGCCTCCGGGCGACGGCCTGCCGGTCCCGCCCGTAGCGGACGCCGGGACTCCGGTCATCTGTCCGTCTCCTCAGCGATCTCCAGCGGCTCGGCCACGAGATCGACACCTTCGGTGCCGACCACCTTTGCCTCGACCATACGGCCGATCGTCAGACCGGCGCCGCTCGTGAGGCGCACCTGCCCGTCGGTCTCGGGTGCCTGGTGGGCACCGCGCCCGAGGACACCGTCCTCCTCGTCGACGGACTCGACGAGCACCTGCACGGTCTCGCCCACGCGCTCCTCGGCGCGCTGCGACACCAGCTGCTCGGCGAGCCGGGACAGGCGCGCGAGACGCTGCGCGACGACGTCCTCGTCGAGCTTGTTCTCGTACGTCGCCGCTTCCGTGCCATCCTCGTCGGAGTAGCCGAAGACACCGATGGCGTCCAGGCGCGCACCGTTCAGGAAGCGCTCCAGCTCCGCGTAGTCGGCCTCGCTCTCACCGGGGAAGCCCACGATGAAGTTCGACCGGACACCTGCCTGCGGGGCCTTGGCCCGAATGGTGTCGAGCAGCTCCAGGAACCGGTCCGTGTCACCGAAGCGCCGCATCGCGCGCAGCACGCCGGGCGCCGAGTGCTGGAAGGAGAGGTCGAAGTACGGGACGACCTTCTCGGTCCCCGTCAGTACGTCGATCAGGCCCGGCCGCATCTCGGCCGGCTGCAGGTAGCTGACCCGCACCCGCTCGATCCCGTCGACATCGGCCAGCTCGGGCAGCAGCGACTCCAGGAGCCGGATGTCGCCCAGGTCCTTGCCGTACGACGTGTTGTTCTCGGAGACCAGCATGATCTCCTTGACGCCCTGCTCGGCGAGCCAGCGCGTCTCGTTCAGTACGTCACTGGGGCGGCGCGAGATGAACGAACCACGGAACGACGGGATGGCGCAGAACGAGCACCGCCGGTCGCATCCGGAGGCCAGCTTCACGGACGCCACAGGGGCGCCGTCGAGCCGCCGCCGCAGCGGGGCACGCGGCCCGGACGCGGGCGCGAGCCCGTCGGGAAGATCCACCGGAGCGTGCCCCGGCAGTGCGATCCCGGAGCCCGCCTCCTGGCGCTCGGCCGGGCTGATCGGCAGCAGCTTGCGCCGGTCACGCGGGGCATGCGCCTCCACGTTGCCCCCGGACAGGATCGTCTGGAGGCGGCCGGAGATGTCCTCGTAGTCGTCGAAACCGAGCACACCATCGGCCTCGGGCAGCGCCTCGGACAGCTCCTTGCCGTAGCGCTCGGCCATGCAGCCGACCGCGACCACCGCCTGCGTTCTGCCATGACCCTTGAGGTCATTGGCTTCCAGGAGGGCGTCGACGGAGTCCTTCTTCGCGGCCTCCACGAAGCCACAGGTGTTCACGACGGCGACATCGGCTGCGTCGGCGTCCTCGACGAGCTCCCAGCCGTCCGCCTCCAAGCGGCCTGCGAGCTCCTCCGAGTCCACCTCGTTACGGGCGCAGCCAAGGGTGACAAGTGCGACGGTACGGCGTTCGGGCATGGAAACAAGACTACTTCGTTCCACTGACAGCCCTACCCGCGAGGGGTTACCGCAAGATCGCCGACTCAGCCGACCTCGGGGTCACCCTTCGTGTACGACAGCCGCTCGACCTGCCCGGCCCTGAACTCGTCCTCGATCTGCTTGCCGTTCACAAACAGCTGGATGTTGCCCGCGTCACCGAGCACGAGGTCGATCTTCTGGTTGTCCTGGAAGGTCTTCGTCTGGCCGTCCTGCAGCAGCCCGTCGAACATGATCCGCCCGTTGTGGTCCTTGGCGGAGATCCAGCTGCGCCCGTCCGCCGCGCTGACCTTGACGGTCACCTTGTCCGCTGGGGCCGCGGCGATCGCGCTGTCAGTCGGATCCGGCTTCGGGTCGGTGGGCTTCTTGGTGCTGGGGCTCGGCTTCTTCGTCGTGGGCTTGCCGGTCGCCGGGGTGGACCCCTCGGCGGCCTGCTGCTGGCTGCCGTCGCTGTCGCCGCCGCTGAAGGCGGTGTAGCCGACGAAGGCGACGACCGCGACGATCGCCGCGACCATGGCGGCCGTCCAGTTGGGCCTGCGCGGCTCGGAGCGGATCCGCTCCGTCTCGAACAGCGGCGTTGCCGGCGTCGGCGCGGGGCGTCCACCGTGCTCGTCGCCGTACTGGTCGATCAGCGGCTCGGGGTCGAGACCCACGGCACGCGCGAGCGTACGGATGTGGCCTCGTGCGTAGACGTCACCACCGCAGCGCGAGAAATCGTCCTGCTCGATGGCCTGCACGATAGGGATGCGCACCCGGGTCGACTGGCTTACCTCGTCGACGGTCAGACCCGCGTCGACGCGTGCCTGCTGGAGGACACTGCCGATCGACGGCCGGTCGTCGTCCGCGTGCGGGATACGGTCTTCCGAAGGGCGGTCGTCTTCAGGGGAGTTGCCGATGGACACGGGGGCGCCTTTCGAGCGTGTAGCCACCTGCTGGAGGTTCAGTGTAGGGGGGGTGTGAATGGGTGAGGCAACCGGGCGGTCGGACTTTGTACGCCATCAGAATGGCCAACCATCCCGCTGGCGACGTACACAGCTGCCTCCCCCTCAACTTGACGTAGCCGACGAGGAAACGGTTGCTCCGATGCCCGTACGGGTGACGTCGTTCGAGGGGATCACCTTAAGGTTGAGCCTCCCCGCGGATCACCGCGAGCACTCCCTCTAGTTCATCGGCTTTCACAAGAACGTCTCGAGCCTTTGAACCTTCACTGGGTCCGACGATGCTCCTCGATTCCATCAAATCCATGAGCCGCCCGGCCTTGGCGAAGCCCACGCGCAGCTTGCGCTGCAACATGGAGGTCGAGCCGAACTGCGTGGAGACGACCAGTTCGACGGCCGCGCACAGCAGGTCCAGGTCGTCGCCGATGTCCTCGTCGATCTCCTTCTTCTGCTTGGTGCCCACCGTGACGTCGTCCCGGAAGACGGGCGCCATCTGGTCCTTGCAGTGCTGGACGATGGCGTGGATCTCGTCCTCTATGACGAAAGCGCCCTGCATACGGGTCGGCTTGTTCGCCCCCATGGGGAGGAACAGGCCGTCGCCCTTGCCGATGAGCTTCTCGGCGCCCGGCTGGTCGAGGATGACCCGGCTGTCGGCGAGCGAGGAGGTGGCGAAGGCGAGCCGCGAGGGGACATTTGCCTTGATGAGGCCGGTGACGACGTCGACCGACGGACGCTGCGTGGCGAGGACCAGGTGGATCCCGGCCGCGCGCGCGAGCTGCGTGATCCGGACGATGGAGTCCTCGACGTCCCTCGGCGCGACCATCATCAGGTCGGCGAGCTCATCGACGATCACCAGCAGATACGGGTACGCCTTCAGCTCCCGCTCGCTGCCCTCGGGCGTGGTGAGCTTGCCGTCCTTGACCGCCTGGTTGAAGTCGTCGATGTGCCGGTAGCCGAAGGCCGCGAGGTCGTCGTAGCGCAGATCCATCTCCCGCACGACCCACTGCAGCGCCTCGGCGGCCTTCTTGGGGTTGGTGATGATCGGCGTGATCAGGTGCGGGATCCCCTCGTACGCGGTCAGCTCCACGCGCTTGGGGTCGACAAGGACCATCCGGACGTCCTCGGGCGTCGCCCGCATCATGATCGAGGTGATCAGACAGTTGATGCACGACGACTTACCGGAACCGGTGGCACCGGCGACCAGGATGTGCGGCATCTTCGCCATGTTGGCCATCACGTAGCCGCCCTCGACGTCCTTGCCGAGCGCGACCAGCATCGGGTGATCGTCCTCGGCCGCGTCCGCGAGGCGCAGCACGTCGCCGACGTTGACCATCTCGCGGTCCGTGTTCGGGATCTCGATGCCGACCGCGGACTTGCCGGGGATCGGCGAGATGATCCGGACGTCGGGGGACGCGACGGCGTACGCGATGTTCTTCGCCAGAGCCGTGATCTTCTCGACCTTCACGGCGGGGCCGAGCTCGATCTCGTACCGCGTGACCGTGGGGCCGCGCGTGAATCCGGTGACGCCCGCGTCGACCTTGAACTCGGTGAAGACGGTCTGCAGCGACTCGACGACGGCGTCGTTGGCGGCGCTGCGGGATTTGCCGGGGCCACCGCGGGTGAGCAGGTCGAGCGAGGGCAGCGCGTACGTGATGTCGCCGGCGAGCTGGAGCTGCTCGGCGCGCGGCGGCAGGTCCCCCCTCGCCTCGGGCGCGGACTTGGTGAGGTCCGGCACGCCGAGGGACGTGGGAGTCGGCTCAGGCTCCTTCTGAGCGCCCGCCGGGGTCTTCTTGACCCTGGCCCCCGGTACGGGTGCCGAGCGGTCCCCTGTGGCCGTCTCACCGCTGTTCTCGCCGTTGCTCTCACCGGAGACGCCCTGCGTGAGGTCGGCGACGAGCGGCGACGGCGGCATGCCGTGCAGCACGGCCCCGTCGAGCGCGGCGGCCGCCGCCGCGGCCACGTCGACCGCGTCCATCGGCCGCTCCATCGCGGGCTGCACGGACCGCCGCGACTTGCGCCGCTTGGCGAACGCCTCCTCCTCGGCCCGGTCCGGGTCGTACGACTCCGGGGCCGGGGCCGCGGGGCGCTTGCGCGAGCGCACGGGCGTGGCGTCGCGCCATTCGTCGTCGTACTCGTCCGCCGTTCCGTCGGCGAAGGCCGCGTCCTCGTGCACGACGCCGAGCTTCACGCCGAGCTGGTGCAGGCGCTGCGGAATGGCGTTGACCGGCGTCGCGGTCACCACGAGCAGCCCGAACACGGTCAGCAGAACGAGCAGCGGGACCGCGAGCACCTGGGTCATGGTGAAGCTCAGCGGCGTCGCGGCGGCCCAGCCGATGAGCCCGCCCGCGTCCCTTATGGCGCGCATGCCGTCCCCGCGCGCGGGTGAACCGCACGCGATGTGGACCTGTCCGAGCACGCCGATGACGAGCGCGGAGAGGCCGATCACGATCCGCCCGTTGGCCTCGGGCTTCTCGGGGTGCCGGATGAAGCGCACGGCGATGACCCCGAGCAGGATCGGCACCAGCAGGTCGAGGCGGCCGAACGCGCCGGTCACCAGCATGTCGACGAGGTCGCCGACCGGGCCCTGCAGGTTGGACCAGGTACCGGCCGCGCAGATCAGCCCGATCCCGAGCAGCAGCAGCGCGAGCCCGTCCTTGCGGTGTGCCGGGTCGAGCCCCTTCGCACCACGCCCTATGCCGCGGAACATCGCCCCCACGCTGTGCGCGACGCCGAGCCACAGGGCGCGTACGAGCTTGTACAGGCCCCCGGTCGGATTGGGCGCCGCCTTGGGGGCGGGCTTCTTCGCCACGACCTTCTTGGCGGGTGCCCTCTTGGGCGCCGGCTTCTTGGCCGCGGCCTTCGCGGGGGCTTTCTTGGCAGCGGCCTTTTTCGCCGGAGCCTTGGTCGGCGCCGCCGTCTTCTTCGCGGGCGACTTCTTGGCTGCGGGACGTGAGGCCATAGGTGTGAGGTTACCGGGGGAGCCGACCTTGGACACGTGTGCCCACTGCTTCACCCGATCGTGTCGCGAACTGACGGGGCGAAAACTGACGTGTCCTCAAAGCCCGAGCGCCGCCCCCGATTCGGGGGCGGCTGCTTCAGATCTGGGGCGTCCGCCTCAGTTCTGGGACGGCAGTGAGGGCGCTCCGCTGCCCGCCCCGGGCTCCAGGGCGTCGAGCGCCCTGCGCAGTCCAGTGAGTTTGCGCTCCAGGTGCGCCGCCGTGGCCACCGCCGCCGCGTCCGCGGACTCGTCGTCCAGCTGCTTCGACAGCGCCTCGGCCTGCTCCTCGACCGCGGCGAGCCGCGCCGACAGCTCGGCGAGCAGTCCCGCCGGCTCCTTGGTGTCGCCGATGGCCTTGCCGCCGCCCTCCAGCTGGAGCCGCAGCAGCGCCGCCTGCTCCCGGAGCTGGCAGTTCTTCATGTACAGCTCGACGAACACCGAGACCTTGGCGCGCAGCACCCAGGGGTCGAACGGCTTGGAGATGTAGTCGACCGCCCCCGCCGCGTAGCCACGGAACGTGTGATGCGGTCCGTGGTTGATCGCGGTGAGGAAGATGATCGGGATGTCCCGTGTCCGCTCGCGGCGCTTGATGTGCGCAGCGGTTTCGAAACCGTCCATTCCTGGCATCTGAACGTCCAGCAGAATGACCGCGAAATCGTCCGTGAGCAGCGCCTTCAGCGCTTCCTCCCCGGACGATGCCCGTACCAGTGTCTGATCGAGCGCGGAGAGGATGGCCTCCAGCGCCAGCAGATTCTCCGGCCGGTCATCGACCAGGAGGATCTTGGCCTTCTGCACCATGGCCCGCCCTCCTCGCCCCGGCATGGGGCCGCCCCTGTCCGCAGGACTCGGGGAGGCTCCTTTCGCCACCCCAGGGGACGACTCCCTTGCGTCGTCCGTCCTTGTGCCGGTCATGGTAGCCGCACCCCGCCTGTCGCCACACCCTGTCACCGCGATGTCACCGTGCACGTAGCAGAAACGCGGTGGGAGACCAGAAGGTTCCCCGAATCCCGCGCCTCTACACGACTTCGACCACACTCAGTCAGCAACTCATCTTGAACATTTCGGTTTCCGGTCACTCACCATGCATCCACCGCTCCATCACAGAGAGCAGATGATCCGGGTCGACCGGCTTCGTAACGTAGTCGGAAGCGCCCGACTCGATGGCCTTCTCCCGGTCGCCCTTCATCGCCTTCGCGGTGAGCGCGATGATCGGCAGCCCGGCGAACTGCGGCATCCTACGGATCGCCGTCGTCGTCGCGTAGCCGTCCATCTCCGGCATCATGATGTCCATCAGCACAACTGTCACATCGTCGTGCTGTTCGAGGACTTCGATGCCCTCACGCCCGTTCTCCGCGTACAGGACCGAGAGGCCCTGCTGCTCCAGGACGCTGGTGAGCGCGAACACGTTGCGGATGTCGTCATCGACGATGAGCACCTTCTCGCCGCCGAACAACAGCCCGCGCCGGGGCGTGGGCGCGCTCTGCTCGGCCGCGCCCGTCCCGCCCGACATCCCGCCGTCCCAGTGCTCGTCCGCGCGCTCCTGAGCGGGCAGCGGCTGGCCCTGCAGCGGCCCCTGCAGCGCCGTCCGCTCGGGCGGCGCCGAGTTCGTCGGGGTCGTCCTGCGACGGCGCCGGAACAGCGCCGCGGGCCCGTTCTGGGTGTCCTGGTAGGACCGCACCTCGGCCGGGGTCTCCACCTCGGCGGGCTCGGGCGCCGCGTCGAGGGCGAGCCGCTCCCCCGGTTCGATGGTCGGCGCGAGCTGCGCGTACCCCTGGGGCGGCAGTTCGCTCGGGTGCATCGGCAGGTACAGCGTGAAGGTCGAGCCGCGTCCGGGCTCGCTCTGCGCGTGGATCTCGCCGCCCAGGAGGCGGGCGATCTCGCGGCTGATGGACAGGCCGAGGCCCGTACCGCCGTACTTGCGGCTCGTCGTGCCGTCGGCCTGCTTGAACGCCTCGAAGATGACGCGCATCTTGCTGGCCGCGATGCCGATGCCGGTGTCGGTCACCGAGAAGGCGATCACATCACCGTCGACCTCGGTCAACGAGCCCGCTTCCAGCAGCTGTTCACGGATCGCGTTCGGCACGTCGCCGCCTGCCGGCCTGATGACGAGCTCGACGGCACCGGAGTCGGTGAACTTCACCGCGTTGGAGAGCAGGTTGCGCAGCACCTGAAGGAGCCGCTGTTCGTCGGTGTGCAACGTAGTGGGCAGTTCCGGCGACACCCTTACGGAGAAGTCGAGTTGCTTCTCCGCGGTCAGCGGCCGGAACGTGGCCTCTACGTAGTCGACAAGCTGCACCAAGGCGATGCGCGTCGGCGAGACGTCCATCTTGCCCGCCTCGACCTTCGACAGGTCGAGGATGTCGTTGATCAGCTGGAGCAGGTCGGAGCCCGCTCCGTGGATCGTCTCGGCGAACTCGACCTGCTTCGGGGTGAGGTTCGCGTCGGCGTTGTCGGCCAGCAACTTGGCAAGGATGAGCAGCGAGTTGAGCGGCGTGCGCAGCTCGTGCGACATGTTGGCGAGGAACTCGCTCTTGTAGCGCATCGAGACGGCGAGCTGCTCGGCGCGCTCCTCCAGGACCTGTCGCGCGTCCTCGATCTCGGTGTTCTTCACCTCGATGTCGCGGTTCTGCTGGGCGAGCAGTTCGGCCTTCTCCTCCAGCTCGGCGTTGGACGCCTGGAGGGCCTTCTGCCGGTTCTCCAGCTCGGCGGAGCGCTCACGGAGCTGCTCGGTCAGCTCCTGCGACTGCCTCAGCAGGACCTCCGTCTTCGTGTTGACGGAGATCGTGTTGACGCTCGTCGCGATCATCTCGGCGATCTGCCCGAGGAAGTCCTTCTGGATCTGCGTGAACGGCGTGAACGACGCCAGTTCGATCACTCCGAGCACCGTGTCCTCGAACAGCACGGGGATCACGATGACCTGCGCCGGAGGCGCCTCACCGAGCCCGGAGGCGATCTTCAGATAGCCGCTGGGCGCGTTGTCCACGAGGATCGTGCGCCGCTCCTGCGCGGCCGTCCCGATGAGCGTCTCGCCGGGCCGGAACGCCGTCGGCATGGAGCCCATGGAGTAGCCGTAGCTCCCACACATGCGCAGCTCGTACGCGTCCTCGTCCGCGATCGCCGCGTCGGCGCTGTCGTCCAGTGGCAGCGCCAGGAAGAACGCACCGTGCTGCGCCGACACCACCGGCGTCAGCTCGCTCATGATGAGCCCCGCCACGTCGTCGAGGTCGCGGCGGCCCTGCATCAGACCCGAGATGCGGGCCAGGTTGCCCTTGAGCCAGTCCTGCTCCTCGTTGGCGATCGTGGTGTCGCGCAGGTTCGAGATCATCTTGTTGATGTTGTCCTGCAGGACCTGGATCTCGCCCGCGGCATCGACGTCGATCTTGAGGTTGAGGTCGCCGCGGGTCACCGCGGTGGCGACGGCCGCGATGGCGCGCACCTGACGGGTCAGGTTCCCGGCCATCTCGTTCACCGACTCGGTCAGGTCGCGCCACGTGCCGTCCACGTCGCGCACCCGCGCCTGGCCGCCCAGCTGGCCCTCGGTGCCCACCTCTCGGGCCACCCGGGTCACCTGCTCGGCGAACGACGACAGTTGGTCGACCATCGTGTTGATCGTGGTCTTCAGCTCGAGGATCTCGCCGCGCGCGTCGATGTCGATCTTCTTGGTCAGGTCGCCCTTGGCGATGGCGGTCGTGACCATCGCGATGTTGCGCACCTGTCCGGTCAGGTTCGAGGCCATGCCGTTCACGGATTCGGTCAGGTCCTTCCACGTACCGGAGACTCCGGGTACGCGGGCCTGGCCGCCGAGGATGCCGTCCGTGCCCACCTCGCGGGCCACCTTGGTGACCTGGTCGGCGAACGAACTCAGGGTCCGCACCATCGTGTTGAACGTGTCGGCGAGCTGCGCGACCTCGCCGCGCGCCTCGATGGTGACCTGACGGGTCAGGTCACCGTTGGCCACCGCGTTGGCGACCTGGGAGATGTTGCGCACCTGCATGGTCAGGTTGTTGGCCATCAGGTTCACGTTGTCGCTCAGGTCCTTCCAGATGCCCGTGACACCCGGAACCCTTGCCTGACCGCCCAGTTGCCCCTCGGTGCCCACCTCACGGGCCACCCGGGTCACCTGCTCGGCGAACGACGACAGCTGGTCCACCATCGTGTTCACCGTGGTGACGAGTTCGAGGATCTCGCCCTTGGCGTCGACGGTGATCTTCTTGGACAGGTCACCGCGCGCCACTGCCGTGGTGACCTCGGCGATGTTCCGCACCTGAAGCGTCAGGTTGTTGGCCATGCCGTTCACGGACTGCGTCAGGTCCTTCCACGTACCCGACACGCCCTGCACCTCGGCCTGGCCGCCGAGGATGCCGTCCGTACCCACCTCGCGGGAGACCCGCGTGACCTGCTCGGCGAAGGCGGACAGCTGGTCCACCATCGTGTTGAGGGTGTTCTTGAGCTCCAGGATCTCGCCGCGCGCATCCACGTCGATCTTCTGCGACAGGTCACCCCGCGCCACCGCCGTGGCGACCTGGGCGATGTTGCGCACCTGGGCCGTGAGGTTGCCGGCCATGCCGTTCACGGAATCCGTCAGATCGCGCCACACGCCGGCGACGCCGGGCACCTGAGCCTGGCCGCCCAGACGGCCCTCCGTGCCCACCTCACGGGCCACGCGGGTCACCTGGTCCGCGAAGGCGGAGAGCTGGTCGACCATCGTGTTGATGGTGTTCTTCAGCTCCAGGATCTCGCCGCGCGCATCCACGTCGATCTTCTGCGACAGGTCACCACGCGCCACCGCCGTCGTGACCTGAGCGATCTGCCGTACCTGTGAAGTCAGGTTTCCGGCCATGAAGTTGACGGAGTCGGTCAGTTCCTTCCACGTGCCGCTCACGCCGTCCACGCGGGCCTGACCGCCGAGGCGGCCCTCCGTGCCCACGTCACGCGCCATCCGCGTCACCTGGTCGGCGAAGCTCGACAGCTGGTCCACCATCGTGTTCACGGTGTTCTTCAGCTGGAGCATCTCGCCGGAGACGTCGACGGTGACCTTCTGCGACAGATCACCGTTCGCCACCGCCGTCGTCACCTGGGCGATGTTGCGCACCTGTCCGGTGAGGTTCCGGAACGCGGTGTTGACGGAGTCGGTCAGGTCCTTCCACGTACCGGCCGCGCCCGGCACGAGGGCCTGACCACCGAGCTCACCCTCGACACCGATCTCCCGGGCCACTCGCGTGACTTCGGAACCGAAGGCGGACAGCTGGTCCACCATCGTGTTCACGGTGTTCTTCAGCTCGAGCATCTCGCCCGCGACGTCGACAGTGACCTTCTGCGACAGATCACCGTTCGCCACCGCCGTCGTGACGGTCGCGATGTCCCGCACCTGAGTTGTGAGGTTCCGGAAAACCGTGTTCACCGAATCGGTGAGGTCCTTCCACGTGCCCGCGGCTCCCGGCACATTGGCCTGGCCACCGAGCTGCCCCTCGGCACCGACCTCGTTCGCCACACGCGTGACCTCGTCCGCGAAGGTACGCAGGGTCTCCGTCATCTGGTTGATGGTCTCGGCCAGCTGGGCGACCTCGCCGCGCGCCGACACCGTGACCTTCTGCGACAGATCGCCGTTGGCCACGGCCGTGGTGACCTGAGCGATCCCACGCACCTGCGCGGTCAGGTTGCCGGCCATAAGGTTCACCGAATCGGTGAGGTCCTTCCACACTCCGGCCACACCGGGCACCTGCGCCTGGCCGCCGAGCTCACCCTCCGTGCCCACTTCGCGGGCCACACGCGTGACCTCGGAGGAGAACGACGACAGCTGGTCCACCATCGTGTTCACGGTGTTCTTGAGCTCGAGCATCTCGCCCGCGACGTGAACCGTGACCTTCCGGGACAAGTCGCCCTTGGCCACGGCAGTGGTGACGAGAGCAATGTCACGTACCTGTGCGGTCAGCCGGTACGCCATCGTGTTGACGGAATCCGTGAGATCCTTCCACGAACCGGACATTCCGCGTACGCGCGCCTGTCCACCGAGCTTGCCCTCGGTGCCCACCTCGCTGGCCACCCGCGTGACCTCGTCGGTGAACGTGGAGAGCTGATCGACCAGGTTGTTGACGGTCCGGCCGACCTTCAGGAACTCACCGCGCAGCGGATGCCCATGCGCCTCGGGCTTCCCTTCCGGTACCTGGGCCCGCAGCTCCATACGGGGCGACAGGTCGCCGTCCGCGACCGCCGAGAGCACCCTCCCGACCTCGGAGACGGGCCGTACGAGGTCGTCCACGAGCGCGTTGGACGCATTGATCGCGGTGGCCCAGGAACCCTCGCAGGCGCCCGTCTCGAGCCGCTCGGTGAGCTTGCCCTCGCGTCCGACGGTGCGGCGCACCCGGGACATCTCACCCGTCAGGTGCAGATTTCGGTCGGCCACTTCGTTGAAGACGGCCGCGATCTCCGACATCACGCCGTCGCCGCTGACGGTCAGGCGCTTGCGGAAATTGCCGTCTCTCATCGCGACAAGACCTGCGAGCAGCCTGTTCAGAGCCGCGGTATCCACGGTCGTCGTTCCACTGCCACCGCGCGTTTTGCGCTGTTTTGCCAGGGACTGTCCGTCTTCTGCGCGCGTCTTCTTGCTCCGCGTCGCTGCGCCAGACTCCACTGTGTCCCTCCCGCAGGGGTCGACCTGTACTGCTCGGGTAGCTCGGGTTTCTTCGGATTCGCTTCTACCGCCGCATCGGCACTTCAATGCGTTCTTCTATGGAAGCTTGCCCAGTGTTTCACCATGGCTGAACCAGGCCATAACAGTTCGGCAGCTTCGCACACCGCCCGCACACCCTCCGGGCGGAAACACAGACGACCGGCATCCGCATGGACCGCGAAGGTAAGTAACCTTGCATGCGGCTGTCCACCCACCCCGGTCTGCCCGGCCTGGGCGGTGGCGGAAAACGAGCGGGCATCGGAGGGGCGGCCGAGACATGGGTACGGGAGACCTGGGCCTCGACACTCGGACAACGAGTACAACTCGTACAGGGAGTTCTGTGATCACCGCGCGCGCGGCTGCCACTTTCGAACCGGTCGGGCGATCCGTCGCGACCGCCCGCTCCTTCGTACGCGACACCCTCCAAGGGTGGGGCCATGCCGACATCATCGACGACGCCGTCGTTCTGACCAGCGAACTCGTGACAAATGCCGTAGTTCACGCGGGCACATCCGCGGAGGTTCTGTGCCTACGGAGTGAGGATCACGTCCGTATCGAGGTCTCCGACCGCTACCCGGAGCGCGAGATTCCGCTGCAGTCGTCCGCCATGAACATGGGCAGCCCCGACCGCGAGGGCGGCCGCGGCCTCCAGCTCTGCGCCGCGCTCGCCGGCCGCTGGGGCGTCGACTATTCGGCCACCCACAAGCGGGTCTGGTTCCAACTCGACCTGCCCGAGCGCTCGGTGGGCACCCGCGCCGCGGGCCCCAACCTCCCCACCGACCTCCTCCCGCTCGCGGACCAGCGGGTCCGCGTGGCCGTCGTCCAGATCGACCGGGTCGGCGCGATCACCGGGTGGAACGAGGACGCGGAGGAGCTCTTCGGGTACGTGGCCGAGCAGGTCACCGGCAAGCCCCTCACGGACTTCGCGGCATGGCCGCACACCCCCGGCACCAGCACGGGCATCGTCGACGCGCTCCAACTCTCGCGCTGGGAGGGCAGCTACGGCATCCGCACCTCCAACGGCCGCGTGACGCCCGTGTACGCCTCGCACCTGCGCGTCCGCGACACCGACGGCGACCCGTCCACCGTGTGCCTCCTGGTACGCGATCACGAGCGGGCCGTCCTCCAGACCCCGCTGCGCCTCCCCTCGCCCGACTCCGCGACGCACTCCGACAGCCAGGGCTCCGACCCGTTCGAGGTCTTCATCGGCTCGCCGGCCCCCGACGACCTCGACGGGCTGCTGCAGCGCACCGTCGAGCGCGCCCGCGACATGCTCGACGGCGACTCCGCGTTCCTGCTGCTCGCCACGGACGACGAGACGGAGCTGGAGGTCCGCGCCTCGACCGGCCTGCCCTCCGCACGGCAGCGCTTCGCGCGCGTGCCCGTCGAAGTCGGCCCCAACCGCTACGGCTCGGCCCGTATGCCCGCCGTACACGAGGACCTGACCCAAGTGCCGGGCGCGGTCCCGCTCTTGAACGGCACGGGCATGCGCTCGGTCGTCACGGTCCCCCTCAAGGTCGAGGGCCGCCTCACAGGCTCCCTGGGAGTCGCGGCCGAGGCCCCGGACCGCTACTCGAACGAAGAGGCGCTACGCCTACAGTTCGCCGCCGACCGCATCGCGCTGGCCGTCGAGTCGGCCCGCCTCGGCGAACTCGAAAAGCTCCGCCGCGGCTCGCTCAGCTTCCTCGTCGAAGCCTCCGACCTCCTGGCGGGCACGCTCGACAGGGACCAAACCCTGGCGCTCATGGCCCAGATGACGGTCCCGACCCTCGCCACGTGGTGCGCGGTCTACACGATCGCCGACCAGGCCTCGGAGCCGTACCTCTCCTATGTGCTGCACGAGGACGAGGAGCGCATCGACGGCCTGAAGGCACTCCTTTCGAAGATCGCCCCACCGGACCCCGTCCCGACTCCTGGCGCCCGCGTCTGGGCGGCCCCCGCCGAGGCGGCCCACCAGGCGGCTCTCCGTACGTCCATGAGGAGCCTGGGACTCGGCGAACCGGCCAGTGTCAGCTCCGGCATCGGCACGACGCTCCAGACGGCCTCCGCGGTCGGCGGCGAGACCGTCGTGCTCCCCCTCGTCGCCCGCAACCGCGTCATCGGCATGCTGACCCTCGGCAAGCCGACGGACGAGCACTTCCGCCAGGAAATCCTGGAGCTGGCCGAGGACTTGAGCCGCAGGGCCGCCCTGGCCCTCGACAACGCACGCCTGTACTCGGAGCGCATGGCGATCAGCCAGTCCCTCCAGCGCAGCCTCCTGCCCCCGGAGCTCCCCGACGTCCCCGGCGTCGAGGTGGAGGTCATCTACCGCGCGGCCGGCGAGGGCAACGAGGTGGGCGGCGACTTCTACGACCTGTTCCCCATCCGGGACGGCGCGTACGGCTTCGCCATCGGCGACGTCTGCGGCACGGGCCCGGAGGCGGCAGCCGTCACCGGCCTGGCCCGCCACGCCCTGCGCCTGCTCGCCCGCGAGGGCTTCGGCGGCCCTGCGGTCCTGGAGCGCCTGAACGCGGCGATCCTCGACGAGGGCGCCCGCAGCCGCTTCCTGACCCTGCTCTACGGGGAGTTGTGGCCGCAGGAGGACGGCTCGGCGATCCTGAAGATGGTCTGCGCAGGCCACCCCCTCCCGCTGCGCCTGCGCCAGGACGGCACGGTTGCTCCGTACGCGGAGCCCCAGCCGCTGCTCGGCGTCATGGACGACCTGGAGCTGTACGAGCAGACGCTGACGCTCGACCCGGGCGACGTCCTGCTCTGCGTCACGGACGGCATCACGGAGCGCCGCGAGGGCAGCCGCATGCTCGGCGACGACGGCCTCGCGGATGTCCTCTCCACCTGTACGGGCCTTACTGCGGGGGCCGTTGCCGCCCGCATCATGCGCGCGGTGGAGCGCTTCGCCGCTGACGCCCCGTCGGACGACATGGCGATCCTCGCGATGCGCGTGCCGGGCCTGCACCACGACTGAGGCCGCCGGGGCGGGGGCAACGAAAAAGGCCTCCGCCCATTGGGCGGAGGCCTTAATTCAATGAGCCCCCAAGCGGAATCGAACCGCTGACCTTCTCCTTACCATGGAGACGCTCTACCGACTGAGCTATAGGGGCCTGTCGCTTTCGCGGTTTTCCGCTCGGCAACGAAATAAAGCCTACCTGATGTTGAGGCCCCTCTGAACCACCCCCAGAGCGGCCTCAGAAGGCCGGCTGCAGCAATCCACCCAATGCGTTGCAGGCCTGCACGACGCGCTGCAACTGCCGCCGCGACATGGTGGCTTCGACCGGCAGAGCGAGCGTCTCGTCGGCGGCCAGCTCGGTTTCCGGAAGCGTGATGTCGAACCGGAAACCCGTCAGCCGGTGCACCGGCGTCTTCACCGGTACGTGGCACTCGACGCCCTTCCCGCGCAACACCCGGGCGAAAGCGTCCCGATCCGGCCGCCCATTACCGGGCACCCGGACCACGTACTGCTGATATGTGTGCCCTTCCTGCCCGACAGGCGTCCGTACGCCGGTGAGCCGCGCGCTCAAATAGGCGGCGTGCACGCGGCGTTGAGCCACCTCGTCGTACGACTTCTCGGACTCGCCCGGCTCCTCCAGCACAAGCAGGCCGTGACGCCGGCCCAGCTCCCGCAGCCGGGCGAGATCCGCCCGGTGCCCAAAGCGGTGCACGGCGACGACCGCGGCGGTGCGTGCGCTCACGCCTGCGGCTACGTGGGAGGGATCGATGCAGTATGTCTCCGGGTGAATGTCGGCGAAGACCGGCACGGCCCCCGCCCGCACGACGTCCTCGGCCACCTCGGCGTTCCCGAAGGCCGGCACGATGACTTCGTCCCCGGTACCGACACCTGCGGCTCGCAGCATTTCAACTGTGCCCATGACTCGAATCGTGCCCAGGCGACGTGAACGACGGGTGAAGCGCAACAAAAAAGAGCTGGTCCCCGAACCAAAAGGTTCGGGAACCAGCTCTTTTATAAAATTAGTTCGGCGGCGTCCTACTCTCCCACAGGGTCCCCCCTGCAGTACCATCGGCGCTGTGAGGCTTAGCTTCCGGGTTCGGAATGTAACCGGGCGTTTCCCTCACGCTATGACCACCGAAACACTATGAAACTGTCAACCGCACCGTAGTCGTGGCCCGACATACGGGGTTGTTCGTGGTTTCAGAACCAACACAGTGGACGCGAGCAACTGAGGACAAGCCCTCGGCCTATTAGTACCGGTCACCTCCACACCTTGCGGTGCTTCCAGATCCGGCCTATCAACCCAGTCGTCTACTGGGAGCCTTAACCCCTCAAAGGGGGTGGGAATACTCATCTCGAAGCAGGCTTCCCGCTTAGATGCTTTCAGCGGTTATCCTTTCCGAACGTAGCCAACCAGCCATGCCCTTGGCAGGACAACTGGCACACCAGAGGTTCGTCCGTCCCGGTCCTCTCGTACTAGGGACAGCCCTTCTCAATATTCCTACGCGCACAGAGGATAGGGACCGAACTGTCTCACGACGTTCTAAACCCAGCTCGCGTACCGCTTTAATGGGCGAACAGCCCAACCCTTGGGACCGACTCCAGCCCCAGGATGCGACGAGCCGACATCGAGGTGCCAAACCATCCCGTCGATATGGACTCTTGGGGAAGATCAGCCTGTTATCCCCGGGGTACCTTTTATCCGTTGAGCGACGGCGCTTCCACAAGCCACCGCCGGATCACTAGTCCCGACTTTCGTCCCTGCTCGACCCGTCGGTCTCACAGTCAAGCTCCCTTGTGCACTTACACTCAACACCTGATTACCAACCAGGCTGAGGGAACCTTTGGGCGCCTCCGTTACTCTTTGGGAGGCAACCGCCCCAGTTAAACTACCCATCAGACACTGTCCCTGATCCGGATCACGGACCCAGGTTAGACATCCAGCACGACCAGAGTGGTATTTCAACGACGACTCCACAACCACTGGCGTGGCCGCTTCAAAGTCTCCCACCTATCCTACACAAGCCGAACCGAACACCAATATCAAACTATAGTAAAGGTCCCGGGGTCTTTCCGTCCTTCTGCGCGAAACGAGCATCTTTACTCGTAGTGCAATTTCACCGGGCCTATGGTTGAGACAGTCGAGAAGTCGTTACGCCATTCGTGCAGGTCGGAACTTACCCGACAAGGAATTTCGCTACCTTAGGATGGTTATAGTTACCACCGCCGTTTACTGGCGCTTAAGTTCTCAGCTTCGCCACACCGAAATGTGACTAACCGGTCCCCTTAACGTTCCAGCACCGGGCAGGCGTCAGTCCGTATACATCGCCTTACGGCTTCGCACGGACCTGTGTTTTTAGTAAACAGTCGCTTCTCGCTGGTCTCTGCGGCCACCCCCAGCTCATGGAGCAAGTCCAATCACCAGGAATGGCCCCCCTTCTCCCGAAGTTACGGGGGCATTTTGCCGAGTTCCTTAACCATAGTTCACCCGAACGCCTCGGTATTCTCTACCTGACCACCTGAGTCGGTTTAGGGTACGGGCCGCCATGAAACTCGCTAGAGGCTTTTCTCGACAGCATAGGATCATCCACTTCACCACAATCGGCTCGGCATCAGGTCTCAGGCACAAGCTGTCCGGATTTACCTGGACAGCGCCCTACACCCTTACCCCGGGACTACCATCGCCCGGGCTGGACTACCTTCCTGCGTCACCCCATCGCTCACCTACTACCAGCTTGGGCCGGCGGCTCCACCACTTTCCATTCCCCGAAGGGTCCGGAACGGCTTCACGGCCTTAGCATCACTGGATTCGATGTCTTTCGCGTCACAGCGGGTACCGGAATATCAACCGGTTATCCATCGACTACGCCTGTCGGCCTCGCCTTAGGTCCCGACTTACCCTGGGCAGATCAGCTTGACCCAGGAACCCTTAGTCAATCGGCGCACACGTTTCTCACGTGTGTATCGCTACTCATGCCTGCATTCTCACTCGTGAACCGTCCACAACTACCTTCCGGTGCTGCTTCACCCGGCACACGACGCTCCCCTACCCATCCATACAGGCGTTGGCCCTGTTGTATGAATGACACGACTTCGGCGGTACGCTTGAGCCCCGCTACATTGTCGGCGCGGAATCACTTGACCAGTGAGCTATTACGCACTCTTTCAAGGGTGGCTGCTTCTAAGCCAACCTCCTGGTTGTCTCTGCGACTCCACATCCTTTCCCACTTAGCGTACGCTTAGGGGCCTTAGTCGATGCTCTGGGCTGTTTCCCTCTCGACCATGGAGCTTATCCCCCACAGTCTCACTGCCGTGCTCTCACTTACCGGCATTCGGAGTTTGGCTAAGGTCAGTAACCCGGTAGGGCCCATCGCCTATCCAGTGCTCTACCTCCGGCAAGAAACACACGACGCTGCACCTAAATGCATTTCGGGGAGAACCAGCTATCACGGAGTTTGATTGGCCTTTCACCCCTAACCACAGGTCATCCCCCAGGTTTTCAACCCTGGTGGGTTCGGTCCTCCACGAAGTCTTACCTCCGCTTCAACCTGCCCATGGCTAGATCACTCCGCTTCGGGTCTTGAGCGCGCTACTAAATCGCCCTATTCGGACTCGCTTTCGCTACGGCTTCCCCACACGGGTTAACCTCGCAACACACCGCAAACTCGCAGGCTCATTCTTCAAAAGGCACGCAGTCACGACGCATTGAGTAAACTCAATGCGCGACGCTCCCACGGCTTGTAGGCACACGGTTTCAGGTACTATTTCACTCCGCTCCCGCGGTACTTTTCACCATTCCCTCACGGTACTATCCGCTATCGGTCACCAGGGAATATTTAGGCTTAACGGGTGGTCCCGCCAGATTCACACAGGATTTCTCGGGCCCCGTGCTACTTGGGTGTCTCTCAAACGAGCCGTTAATGTTTCGACTACGGGGGTCTTACCCTCTACGCCGGACCTTTCGCATGTCCTTCGCCTACATCAACGGTTTCTTACTCGTCTCACGGCCGGCAGACCGTAAAAGAGAGATCCCACAACCCCGCACACGCAACCCCTGCCGGGTCTCACACGTATACGGTTTGGCCTCATCCAGTTTCGCTCGCCACTACTCCCGGAATCACGGTTGTTTTCTCTTCCTGCGGGTACTGAGATGTTTCACTTCCCCGCGTTCCCTCCACACTGCCTATATATTCAGCAGCGGGTGACAGCCCATGACGACTGCCGGGTTTCCCCATTCGGAAACCCCCGGATCAAAGCCTGGTTGACGACTCCCCGGGGACTATCGTGGCCTCCCACGTCCTTCATCGGTTCCTGGTGCCAAGGCATCCACCGTGCGCCCTTAAAAACTTGGCCACAGATGCTCGCGTCCACTGTGCAGTTCTCAAACAACGACCAACCACCCGTCACAACCCACCGAAGCGGATTTTTACCGGGGCCGGCACTGAAGGCGACCGTTACGGCCGTACCTTCAGACACCCAACAGCGTGCCCGACACCCTCACCACTCGTGATCAGCTTTCCACGCTCCGAAGAGCAGTACTTGCAGCCCGAGATGACTGACGGTGCCGAATAATCAACGTTCCACCCATGAGCAACCACCGTCGAACGTTTGCCGACGTAATGGCCCTGGACCACCAAACAATGTCTGGCGGCCTAGATGCTCCTTAGAAAGGAGGTGATCCAGCCGCACCTTCCGGTACGGCTACCTTGTTACGACTTCGTCCCAATCGCCAGTCCCACCTTCGACAGCTCCCTCCCACAAGGGGTTGGGCCACCGGCTTCGGGTGTTACCGACTTTCGTGACGTGACGGGCGGTGTGTACAAGGCCCGGGAACGTATTCACCGCAGCAATGCTGATCTGCGATTACTAGCAACTCCAACTTCATGGGGTCGAGTTGCAGACCCCAATCCGAACTGAGACCGACTTTTTGAGATTCGCTCCACCTTGCGGTATCGCAGCTCATTGTATCGGCCATTGTAGCACGTGTGCAGCCCAAGACATAAGGGGCATGATGACTTGACGTCGTCCCCACCTTCCTCCGAGTTGACCCCGGCGGTCTCCTGTGAGTCCCCATCACCCCGAAGGGCATGCTGGCAACACAGAACAAGGGTTGCGCTCGTTGCGGGACTTAACCCAACATCTCACGACACGAGCTGACGACAGCCATGCACCACCTGTACACCGACCACAAGGGGGCGCCTGTCTCCAGACGTTTCCGGTGTATGTCAAGCCTTGGTAAGGTTCTTCGCGTTGCGTCGAATTAAGCCACATGCTCCGCTGCTTGTGCGGGCCCCCGTCAATTCCTTTGAGTTTTAGCCTTGCGGCCGTACTCCCCAGGCGGGGCACTTAATGCGTTAGCTGCGGCGCGGACAACGTGGAATGTTGCCCACACCTAGTGCCCACCGTTTACGGCGTGGACTACCAGGGTATCTAATCCTGTTCGCTCCCCACGCTTTCGCTCCTCAGCGTCAGTAATGGCCCAGAGATCCGCCTTCGCCACCGGTGTTCCTCCTGATATCTGCGCATTTCACCGCTACACCAGGAATTCCGATCTCCCCTACCACACTCTAGCTAGCCCGTATCGACTGCAGACTCGGGGTTAAGCCCCGAGCTTTCACAATCGACGTGACAAGCCGCCTACGAGCTCTTTACGCCCAATAATTCCGGACAACGCTTGCGCCCTACGTATTACCGCGGCTGCTGGCACGTAGTTAGCCGGCGCTTCTTCTGCAGGTACCGTCACTTTCGCTTCTTCCCTGCTGAAAGAGGTTTACAACCCGAAGGCCGTCATCCCTCACGCGGCGTCGCTGCATCAGGCTTTCGCCCATTGTGCAATATTCCCCACTGCTGCCTCCCGTAGGAGTCTGGGCCGTGTCTCAGTCCCAGTGTGGCCGGTCGCCCTCTCAGGCCGGCTACCCGTCGTCGCCTTGGTGAGCCATTACCTCACCAACAAGCTGATAGGCCGCGGGCTCATCCTTCACCGCCGGAGCTTTTAACCCCCATCCAGGAGAATGGGAGTGTTATCCGGTATTAGACCTCGTTTCCAAGGCTTGTCCCAGAGTGAAGGGCAGATTGCCCACGTGTTACTCACCCGTTCGCCACTAATCCACCCCGAAGGGCTTCATCGTTCGACTTGCATGTGTTAAGCACGCCGCCAGCGTTCGTCCTGAGCCAGGATCAAACTCTCCGTGAATGTTTCCCCGTCATCGGGGTGACACCACGAGAGCGGAACAGTCGGAGGAATAATCCGACCGTTCACAGCGTCCTCACTGTGTGCCTGCCGACCAATTAAGGCCTGCAGGACTTTTCAAAGGAACCTCGCCCCAGCAGATGCTGGAGACGGGGTATCAACATATCTGGCGTTGATTTTTGGCACGCTGTTGAGTTCTCAAGGAACGGACGCTTCCTTTGTACTCACCCTCTCGGGCTTTCCTCCGGGCGCTTCCCTTCGGTACTTCTTTGCAGTGTTACTGCGTGTTTCCAACTCTACCAGATCCGTTTTCCGTTCCGTTTCCGGTTCGGATTTCATTTCCGGTGGCCGTTGGAGGGCCTTTGCCTTTCGGCGGTGCCGACTTTATCAGAGATTCTGAGTCGGAATTTCCCGCCCCTGTCGGGAACTTGGTCCGAGCACCGTGGTGCGCCGGGTTCCCCTTGAGCGGAGCCGTAAACGTACTGGAGCGGGGCGCCCCGATGCAAATCGAGGCGCCCCGCTCCTTACGTGCCTCAGACCTCGACGACGACCGGAAGGATCATCGGGCGTCGGCGGTACGTGTCCGAGACCCACTTGCCCAGCGTGCGGCGGATGAGCTGCTGCAGCTGGTGGGGCTCGACGACGCCGTCCTGGGCCGACTTCTCCAGGACGTCCTGGATCCTCGGGAGGACCGCGTGGAACGCCGAATCCTCGATACCGGAACCACGGGCCTGGATGTTCGGGCCGCTGGTGATCTTGCCGGTGCTGGAGTCCACGACCACGAAGACCGAGATGATGCCCTCGTCCCCGAGGATCTTGCGGTCCTTGAGCACGGGCTCGCCGATGTCGCCGACGGAGAGACCGTCCACATAGACGTAGCCGGCCTGGACCTTGCCGGAGATCTTCGCCTTGCCCTCGACGAGGTCGACGACGACGCCGTCCTCGGCGATGACGATGCGGTCGTGCGGGACGCCGGTGAGGGCGCCGAGCTCGGCGTTGGCGCGCAGGTGGCGCCATTCGCCGTGGACCGGCATCAGGTTCTTGGGCTTGCAGATGTTGTAGAAGTACAGGAGCTCGCCCGCGGACGCGTGGCCCGAGACGTGCACCTTGGCGTTGCCCTTGTGGACCACGTTCGCGCCCCAGCGGGTCAGGCCGTTGATCACGCGGTAGACCGCGTTCTCGTTGCCGGGGATCAGCGACGACGCCAGGATCACCGTGTCACCGGAGACGATCCGGATCTGGTGGTCGCGGTTGGCCATGCGGGACAGGGCGGCCATCGGCTCGCCCTGGGAGCCCGTGCAGACCAGGACGACCTGGCTGTCGGGCAGGTCGTCGAGCGTCTTGACGTCCACCACCAGGCCGGCGGGGACCTTCAGATAGCCGAGGTCCCGGGCGATGCCCATGTTGCGGACCATCGAGCGGCCGACGAAGGCGACCCGGCGGCCGTACTCGTGCGCGGCGTCCAGGATCTGCTGGATGCGGTGCACGTGGCTGGCGAACGAGGCCACGATGATGCGCTTCTGGGCGCTCCCGAAGACGCCGCGGATCACGTTCGAGATGTCGCGCTCGGGCGGGACGAAGCCCGGGACCTCGGCGTTCGTCGAGTCGGTGAGGAGGAGGTCGATGCCCTCCTCGCCGAGCCTGGCGAAGGTCGGGAGGTCGGTCAGGCGACGGTCCAGCGGGAGCTGGTCCATCTTGAAGTCGCCGGTGTGGACCACCATGCCCGCCGGGGTGCGGATGGCGACGGCCAGCGCGTCCGGGATGGAGTGGTTGACCGCGATGAACTCGCAGTCGAACGGGCCGAGCCGCTCGCGCTCGCCCTCGGAGACCTCGAGCGTGTACGGGCGGATGCGGTGCTCCTGGAGCTTCGCCTCGATGAGAGCGAGGGTCAGCTTGGAGCCGATCAGCGGGATGTCCGGCTTCTCGCGGAGGAGATACGGGACGGCGCCGATGTGGTCCTCGTGGCCGTGCGTCAGGACGATGCCCTCGATGTCGTCGAGGCGGTCCCTGATGGACGTGAAGTCCGGCAGGATCAGGTCGATTCCGGGCTGCTCCTCCTCGGGGAAGAGCACTCCGCAGTCGACGATCAGCAGACGGCCTTCGAACTCGAAGACGGTCATGTTGCGCCCGATCTCACCGAGGCCGCCGAGCGGGGTGACCCGCAGGCCGCCCTTCGGAAGCTTCGGCGGGGCGCCGAGTTCAGGATGCGGATGACTCAAAAGACTCTCCTCAACCACGCGCGCCACGTACCTGTAGGCACGTGGCGCGCATGACGTTCGTGCAATAGCAGTTGTGGTGGTTCCTGGGGTCTTGCTGTTCAGTTGGTAATTCTGTTCATTCAGTTGTGAAGCTTTGCAAAGTCTGTGATCAGAGTTGTACCCCGCCGGCGGCAAGATCGATCTTGAGCTGGGCCGTTTCTTCCGGGGTGAGTTCCACGAGCGGCAGCCGCAGCGGTCCCGCGGGGAGGCCCTGGAGGCCGAGGGCGGCCTTCGTCGTGATGACACCCTGCGTGCGGAACATGCCGGTGAACACCGGGAGCAGCTTCTGGTGGATCTCCGTCGCCTTGTGCACGTCACCCGTCGTGAAGGCGTCGAGCATGGCGCGCAGCTCGGGCGCGACGACGTGGCCGACGACCGAGACGAAGCCGCACGCGCCGACCGAGAGCAGCGGCAGGTTGAGCATGTCGTCGCCGGAGTACCAGGCGAGACCCGAGCGGGCGAGGGCCCAGGAGGCGCGGCCGAGGTCGCCCTTGGCGTCCTTGTTGGCCACGATGCGCGGGTGCTCGGCGAGACGGACGATCGTGTCGGTGTTGATCGGAACGCCGCTGCGGCCCGGAATGTCGTAGAGCATCACGGGGAGCTCGGTCGCGTCGGCGATCGCCGTGAAGTGGCGGAGCAGGCCCTCTTGCGGGGGCTTGTTGTAGTACGGCGTCACAGCGAGCAGGGCGTGCGCACCGGCCTGCTGGGCCTGACGGGCGAGCTCGATGCTGTGGCGGGTGTCGTTGGTGCCGACGCCGGCGACGACGTGGGCGCGGTCACCGACCGCTTCGACGACGGCTCGTACGAGATCCGATTTCTCCGCGTCGCTGGTGGTCGGGGACTCGCCGGTGGTGCCGTTGACGACCAGGCCGTCGTTGCCTGCGTCCACCAGGTGGGCGGCGAGCCGCTGCGCGCCGTCGAGGTCGAGTGCGCCGTCCGCCGCGAAGGGCGTGACCATGGCGGTGAGGACCCTCCCGAAGGGGGTCTGCGGAGTGGAGGTCGGAGCCATGGGTAACACGCTACTCGCTGCTCAGTACCGGGTCCCCCCTCGGGGGATGCGACAAGTCTGGACGAATCGCCGACAAGCCTGACAAAGATGGAGCCCGGCACTGCCTGCTCGGGGGTTCAAGCAGTGCCGGGTCCGTTTGATCAGGCTAGATGAACTTTACGAAAAGCCGCAATACGGACACTTCGGTCGAGCGCCCGTACATCTGTGCCGATGCCCGGACTACGGCGCCACACGACCGTTGGCATTGAACGCCGCGTAGGTGAGCGGCATGAGCGCCGCCCACTCCGCCTCCATCTTCTCGCCGACCATCTCGATCTCCCGCTGCGGGAAGGACGGCACCTTGGCGAGCTCGTGCTGCGTGCGCAGGCCGAGGAAGTGCATCAGCGAGCGCGCGTTGCACGTCGCGTACATCGACGAGAACAGGCCGACCGGGAGCACCGCGCGGGCCACCTCGCGGGCGACGCCCGCGGCCAGCATCTCCTGGTACGCCTCGTACGCCTGGCGGTACGAGTCCTCCATCACGCGGCCCGTCAGCTCCTGCTGCGCCTGCGTGCCCTCGACGAACCGGTACTTGCCCGGGCGGCCCTCCTGGACCAGCTTGCGCTCGGCGTCCGGGACGTAGAACGTCGGCTGGAGCTCCCTGTAGCGGCCCGACTCTTCGTTGTACGACCAGCCCACGCGGTGTCGCATGAACTCACGGAAGACGAAGATCGGGGCGCTGATCAGGAACGTCATCGAGTTGTGCTCGAAGGGGCTGCCGTGCCGGTCCCGCATCAGGTAGTTGATCAGGCCCTTGGAGCGCTCCGGGTCCTTCGACAGCTCGTCGATCGACTGCTCGCCGAGCGTCGAGACGCGGGCCGCGAACAGCACGTCCGTGTCGCTCGCGGTGTGCTTCACCAGCTCGACGGTGACATCGCCGCGGTACGTCGGCTTGAGGTCTTCAGCTGGGGTTTCGGTCATGCTGCCGGGGTCCTTCCCATCACTTCGCAAGGGCGGCGCCCACTCTACGGGCCACGACTGACAACAGGTCATTCGCGCGCTTCTCACGACGATCTCCGGCGAAGAGGAGCGAAGTTTGGTGAATTTGGTGAAACAGGGCACCCTTTGAAGCGATCGCTCGTCTGTGTAGATGAACACACTTTGTTCGAGCATCAAGAGTCTCTTGAGGAGAAGCAGCCCCATGTTTCGTCGGCGCGAGCCCGTACCGTTCGCCTTCATAGCCGAAGCCGACAAGTTCCGTAGCAACGTCGCACCGCCCCCGCGCGAGCGTCCCTCCATCGGGCAGCGCGCCGGACGCGCGCTCGTCGGCCTCACCGTCGTGGCCGGTCTCGCAGGCGCTCTGCTGATCGGGATGCCGGCCCTGTCGATCGATCAGACCACGCAGCACGTACAGCAGTCGGAGGCGTCCGACAGTCGCTGACGGTCGCGGAGTCGCCCTGTCCACCTCCGGCCCCCCTGGGGTGGAAGGCCGGTGCGACCCCGGATAGCCTCACCGGGCACAGCCCCCATACCGCGTGGACCGAGTGAGGACCCGTCGTGCCCCTGCCCTTCCTGACGGCCGACCGTGCTTTCGACGAGGCCGCGGACATCCCGCTGCCCTTCGACGACCGCGACCAGTGGCGCCGCCCGTACCGGCCAGGTCCCTACCGGGTGGGCGCGGCCGCGCTGCTGCTGCTCCTGGCGTCGTACGTGCTGTTCGCCTCGGTGATCATCGCCGTCGCGGGTGACACGTCCGCCGCGACGATCTGCGGCGTTCTCGCGGTGCTGATCATCGCGTCGGCGCTGCGGCTGCTGCGCATGGGCACCTGGGTGAGCGCGCGCGGGCTGCGGCACGTCGGCTTCTTCTTCACCCGCACGGCGCCGTGGGACAGGGTCGCCACGGCACGTACGGTGCAGCAGCCCGTGCGCTGGCTCGGGCTGCCGCGCACCGTGCAGGGGCAGGCGCTGATCCTCGTACAGCGGGATCAGCAGGGGGATCAGATGACGCTGTTCACCAGTCACGGCGCGGACTTCCTGGGGCGGGGCACCGCGTTCGACCGGGCCGCCGACACCGTCGAGGTCTGGGCCGAGGAGTACCGCGCCCGACGCTGACGCACGCGTGCGTGCACGCACATACGAAAGGGGCCGCACCAGCATCGTGCTGGTGCGGCCCCTTCGTCGTACGTGGATGAGTACCGGCCGTGGTTCAGACTCCTACGGAGCGGCCTTCATGGAGTGCGATCGCGCGCTGCATCGCCTTCCGCGCGCGCGGGGTGTCCCGTGCGTCGCGGTAGGCGACGGCGAGGCGGAACCAGCAGCGCCAGTCCCCCGGCTCGTCCTCCGTCTCGGCCTTCCGTTTGGCGAAGACCTCGTCGGCGGAGTCGCGGTCGATCCGGCCGTACTGGTCGCGGCGGAGCTCGTCGACGGGCAGGCCGCCCTCCGACTCCAGGAGTTCGCCGAGCCGGTTGGCCTTGGTGACGAACCTGGTGTTCGCCCACAGGAACCACACGCCGATCACCGGCAGGATCAGCACCGCGACACCGAAGGTGATCGTGAGCAGCGTGCCCTGCTGGAGGAGCATCACGCCCCGGTCGCCGGCCAGGACGAAGTAGAAGACCAGGACGACGGCCGTGACGGCGTAGGTGATTTTCGCGCGCATCACAGCAGGTCAGCCGTTCAGATCGAGGAAGTGTTCCAGGCCGAAGGTGAGGCCGGGGGTCGATACGACCTTGCGGGCGCCGAGCAGGATGCCCGGCATGAAGCTGCTGTGGTGCAGCGAGTCGTGCCGGACCGTGAGCGTCTCGCCCTCGGCGCCCAGGAGGACCTCCTGGTGCGCCAGGAGGCCGCGCAGGCGGACCGAGTGGACCGGAACGCCGTCGACGTCCGCGCCGCGCGCTCCGTCGAGCGCTGTGGCCGTGGCGTCGGGCGCGGGGGCGCTGCCCGCCTTCTCCCGCGCCGCGGCGATCAACTGGGCGGTGCGGGCGGCCGTGCCGGACGGGGCGTCGACCTTCTTCGGGTGGTGCAGCTCGATGACCTCGACGGACTCGAAGTAGGGCGCTGCCGCCTCCGCGAACTTCATGGTCAGGACCGCGCCGATGGAGAAGTTCGGGGCGATGAGCACGCCCGTCTGCGGGGAGTCCGCCAGCCACTGGTTCAGCTGCGCGAGGCGCTCGTCCGTCCAGCCCGTGGTGCCGACGACGGCGTGGATTCCGTGGCGTGCACAGAACTCCAGGTTCTCCATCACCGAGTCGGGCGTGGTCAGTTCGACCGCGACCTGGGCGCCGGACTCGACGAGGACGTCCAGCTTGTCGCCACGGCCGAGGGCCGCGACCAGCTCCATGTCCTCGGCCGCCTCGACGGCCCGTACGGCCTCGGAGCCGATGCGGCCCTTGGCCCCGATGACCGCCACGCGCAGCTTGCTCATGATCTCCCAGTTCCTTCGGTGCGTACTGACATGCGTACCGGCATGCGTACTGAAATGCGTACGGAAGCGGTGTTACGCGACCGCTTCGTGCAGGCGCGATGCCTGCTTGTCCTTGAGCGGGCCGATGACCGACAGGGACGGGCGCTGTCCCAGGATGTCGCGTGCGACCGCGCGCACCTCGTCCGGGGTCACCGCCGAGATGCGCTCCAGCATCGCGTCGACCGACATCTGCTCGCCCCAGCACAGCTCGCTCTTGCCGATGCGGTGCATGAGCGCCCCGGTGTCCTCGAGGCCGAGGACCGTGGAACCGGCGAGCTGGCCGATGGCACGGCCGATCTCGTCGTCGCTGATGCCGTGCTGCGCGACGTGGTCCAGCTCGTCGCGGCAGATCTTCAGCACGTCGTGCACCTGGCTCGGCCGGCAGCCCGCGTAGACGCCGAAGAGGCCGCAGTCGGCGAAGCCCGACGTGTATGAGTACACGCTGTACGCCAATCCGCGCTTCTCCCGGACCTCCTGGAACAGGCGGGACGACATGCCGCCGCCGAGCGCCGTGTTGAGCACGCCCATGGCCCAGCGGCGGTCATCCGTACGGGCGAGGCCCGGCATGCCGAGGATGACGTGGGCCTGCTCGGTCTTGCGGCCGAGGAGCTCCATGCGTCCGGCGGCGCGCAGGGTCTTGCGGCCGGCGCGCGGGGCGACCGGCGCGGCGGGGCCCTGCGGTGCGCCCGCCTTGTCGAAGGCTGCGCGGACCTGGCGTACGACCTTGTTGTGGTCGACGTTGCCCGCCGCGGCCACGACCAGGTGCGTCGGGTCGTAGTGCTTCTTGTAGAAGCGCGTGATCTGGCCCCGGCTGAGCGCGTTGACCGTGTCGACCGAGCCGAGGACCGGGCGGCCGAGCGGGGTGTCGCCGAGCATCGTGTGCGCGAACAGGTCGTGCACGACGTCACCCGCGTCGTCCTCGGTCATCGCGATCTCTTCGAGGATCACGCCGCGCTCCGCGTCGACGTCCTCCTCCTCGATGAGCGAGCCGGTCAGCATGTCGCAGACGACGTCGATGGCGAGCGGCAGGTCGGTGTCGAGCACGCGCGCGTAGTAGCACGTGAACTCCTTCGCCGTGAAGGCGTTCATCTCGCCGCCGACCGCGTCTATCGCGGCCGAGATGTCCAGTGCGCTGCGCTTCTTGGTGCCCTTGAAGAGCAGGTGCTCCAAGTAGTGCGTCGCACCGTTCAGCGTCGGTGTCTCGTCGCGCGAGCCGACGTGCGCCCAGATGCCGAAGGTGGCCGAGCGGACCGAGGGGAGGGTCTCGGTGACGATGCGCAGGCCGTTCGGCAGCGTCGTCTTGCGGACCGTGCCGATGCCGCTCGTGCCCTTGATGAGGGTTTGGGTACGGGCGACGGCCCGCCCCTCCGAAGAGGTGCGGGCCGTCGCCTGGGTGCTACGGGACGTCACTTGTCGGTGTCGTCCTTCGCCTCGTCGCCCTCTTCGCCCTCGACCACGGGGATCAGGGAGAGCTTGCCGCGGGAGTCGATCTCGGCGATCTCGACCTGGACCTTCTGGCCCACGCCGACGACGTCCTCGACGTTCTCCACGCGCTTGCCGCCGGCGAGCTTGCGGATCTGCGAGATGTGCAGCAGACCGTCCTTGCCCGGCATGAGCGAGACGAACGCGCCGAAGGTCGTCGTCTTCACGACGGTGCCCAGGTAGCGCTCGCCGACCTCCGGCATGGTCGGGTTGGCGATGCCGTTGATCGTGGCGCGGGCGGCCTCGGCCTGCGAACCCTGCTGGGCACCGATGTAGATGGTGCCGTCGTCCTCGATCGTGATGTCGGCGCCGGTGTCCTCCTGGATCTGGTTGATCATCTTGCCCTTCGGGCCGATGACCTCACCGATCTTGTCCACGGGGATCTTGACCGTGATGATCCGCGGGGCGTTCGGGGACATCTCGTCCGGGACGTCGATCGCTTCCATCATCACGTCGAGGATGTGGAGGCGGGCGTCACGGGCCTGCTTGAGGGCGGCGGCCAGGACGGAGGCCGGGATGCCGTCGAGCTTCGTGTCCAGCTGGAGCGCGGTCACGAACTCCTTGGTGCCGGCGACCTTGAAGTCCATGTCACCGAAGGCGTCCTCCGCACCGAGGATGTCGGTGAGGGCGACGTAGTGCGTCTCGCCCTTGATCTCCTGCGAGATCAGGCCCATGGCGATACCGGCGACGGGGGCCTTCAGCGGCACACCGGCGTTCAGCAGCGACATGGTGGAGGCGCAGACCGAGCCCATGGACGTCGAGCCGTTGGAGCCCAGCGCCTCGGAGACCTGGCGGATCGCGTAGGGGAACTCCTCGCGCGTCGGCAGGACCGGCACGATCGCGCGCTCGGCGAGCGCGCCGTGGCCGATCTCGCGGCGCTTCGGGGAGCCCACGCGGCCCGTCTCACCGACGGAGTACGGCGGGAAGTTGTAGTTGTGCATGTAGCGCTTGCGGGTCACCGGCGAAAGGGTGTCCAGCTGCTGCTCCATGCGCAGCATGTTCAGCGTGGTGACGCCCAGGATCTGGGTCTCGCCACGCTCGAACAGGGCCGAGCCGTGCACGCGCGGGATGGCCTCGACCTCGGCGGCCAGGGTGCGGATGTCGGTGACACCGCGGCCGTCGATGCGCTTCTTCTCCTTGATGACGCGCTCACGGACCAGGGACTTGGTCAGCGAGCGGTACGCGGCGGAGATCTCCTTCTCGCGGCCCTCGAACTCCGGGAGGAGCTTCTCGGCGGCCAGACCCTTGACGCGGTCCAGCTCGGCCTCGCGCTCCTGCTTGCCCGCGATGGTGAGGGCGGCGGAGAGCTCGGTCTTGACCGCGGAGGTCAGGGCCTCGAACACGTCGTCCTGGTAGTCCAGGAAGATCGGGAACTCGGCGGTCGGCTTGGCGGCCTTCGCGGCGAGGTCCGACTGGGCCTTGCAGAGGACCTTGATGAAGGGCTTCGCGGCGTCCAGACCGGCGGCGACGACCTCCTCGGTCGGCGCCTCGGCGCCGCCCTTGACCAGCTGGATGGTCTTGTCGGTGGCCTCGGCCTCGACCATCATGATCGCGACGTCGCCGTCCTCGAGGACGCGACCGGCGACGACCATGTCGAAGACGGCGTCCTCGAGCTCGGTGTGCGTCGGGAACGCGACCCACTGGCCGTTGATCAGCGCGACGCGGACGCCGCCGACCGGGCCGGAGAAGGGCAGACCGGCCAGCTGCGTGGACGCGGACGCGGCGTTGATCGCCACGACGTCGTACAGGTGGTCGGGGTTGAGCGCCATGATCGTGGCGACGACCTGGATCTCGTTGCGCAGGCCCTTCTTGAAGGACGGGCGCAGCGGGCGGTCGATGAGGCGGCAGGTGAGGATCGCGTCCTCGGAGGGCCGGCCCTCGCGGCGGAAGAAGCTGCCGGGGATCTTGCCGGCCGCGTACTGCCGCTCCTCGACGTCCACCGTGAGGGGGAAGAAGTCGAGGTTGTCCTTGGGGTTCTTCGAGGCCGAGGTGGCCGAGAGCACCATGGTGTCGTCGTCGAGGTAGGCGACGGCGGAGCCGGCGGCCTGGCGGGCCAGACGGCCCGTCTCGAAGCGGATGGTGCGGGTGCCGAAGGAGCCGTTGTCAATGACGGCCTCGGCGTAGTGGGTCTCGTTCTCCACTAGCGTTTTCTCCGTTTACTTTCGTCTGAATGCGTCTTTTGTCCAGCACGGCCCGTGTGGCCGAGGGACGAACGGAGAAGCGTGCCTTGAGTGCGGGCCGGTCTTCGATCGAAGCTCCCGGGGATCCTCTTGCGTCTCCGGGGGCCACTACCGAGGACCGGCGGCGGCGAGGTGGCGCTTCTCCTCATATGCGTAGTCGTACGTCACCAGACTACAAAGCCTCGGCGACAGTGCGCACGTACGGCAAAGGGAGCGGCCCCCTCAATCGGGAACCGCCCCCTCTCACAGCGTCTTTATCGGGCGCCGGCCGCACCGCGGCGGATGCCGAGGCGCTCGACCAGCACACGGAAGCGCTGGATGTCCTTCTTGGCCAGGTACTGCAGCAGGCGGCGACGCTGACCGACCAGGATGAGCAGGCCACGACGCGAGTGGTGGTCGTGCTTGTGCGTCTTGAGGTGCTCGGTCAGGTCCGAGATGCGGCGGGAGAGCATGGCGACCTGGACCTCGGGAGAGCCGGTGTCGCCCTCCTTGGTGCCGAACTCGGTCATGATCTGCTTCTTCGTAGCGGTGTCGAGAGCCACGCTTACTCCTCGTAGAGTCTGATTGCCGCCGAGTGCCCCTGGTCTAAATCTCAGGAGAGCTTCCACAACTCGGGAGGCGGGGATCCGCTGGGCGCTGCCCCCAGGAATGTCCTGCAATGCCGGGGGCGCGTACACAAACGGCCGTCACACAGCGTACCAGCCGCCCGGCGGCCGTCCTGACGACGGCCGACCGGGCACCGGATCAGCTGACCATGCTGCGCACCTGCGTGTAGAGGCCGAGCACCGCGAGGCACAGCGGTACGAGGGTCAGCAGCACGAAGCCGTCGAACAGGTCGAGCATGCGACCCCAGAACGGGGAGACGCCCTTGCGCGGCACGGACAGGCCGACGATCACGAGCAGGGCCGCTCCCCCGCCGATCGCGGCGGCGAACCAGAGGATGTGGATGTTGAGCGGGGCGCTGTCGCCCTGGATGAAGCTCTGGAGCAGGGCGTGCGGGGTGTTCAGGGTCACGCCGAGGATCAGCAGACCGAGAATCACCAGGCCGCCCACGACCAGGGACGCGACCTGCGCGGTGTAGTCGAACAGACGGGCGCGCAGCATGAGGGCGATACCGGCGGCCAGGGCGAGCAGCTGCGCCCAGACGTCGTCGGAGAAGCCGAGGACCACACCGGCCGAGGCGACGGCGAGCGCCGCGCAGCCGATGACGAGGCCGAGGAGCAGCTCGTGGGCGCGGCGGACCTGGGCACCGATGCGGTCGAAGTCGATGTGCTCTTCCTCGTCGCGCCCGTAGTCGCGGCCCTGGGAGATCTGGTCCGGCGAGCGGTAACCGATGGGCAGCCGGGCGGAGCGGGCGGACATGCCGGGCAGCCAGGCCAGCGCGATGATCGCGACGACCGCGGTGACGCCGGCGACCTCGCTCGGCGAGGCCTCGGTCATCAGCGCGCCGAACGTGGCCAGGGCGCCGATGGCCGAGCCGAGGGCCGCCGCGACGAAGACGGCGTCGCCGTGCGGCAGCAGCACCACGAGCAGCGCGGAGGCGATCAGCACCACGACACAGCCGGACAGCAGCTGCAGCCGGCCCGGGCCCGAGTCGGCACCGGTCGGGAAGATCCCCGAGCCCGCGATCAGCAGGTGCGGCAGGGCGGCGAGACCCAGCGAGGTGGACGCGGCACGGTCGTCGTACACCCGCGCACGGACCACGGAGAGGGCCACGAGCAGCACGCCGACGACACCGGCGATGATGCCGGGCAGGCTGTGCATGTCGCGCTTGATCGGGTTCGAGAACCAGAGCGCGAACGCCATCAGCGACAGCAGCAGGACGCCCGCGCCGAGACCGACGACGCTCATCAGGTCGTCGCTCCAGCGGCGCCGGTCGCGGCGCACGGCGGAGGCGACCGCGTCGGAGACGTCGTCGAACACGGCGGCGGGCAGCGACTCGGAGAACGGGCGCAGCATCAGCACGTCGCCGTCGAGGACCCGCTGGTCCGCGAGCGAGCGGCCGGCGTCGAGGACGGTGCCGTCCCGGCGGACCAGGTGGTACCCGGTGGGGTCGCCCTCGGCCTGGCTCTGCCCGGAGAGCTGGAGGATCTCCGGGTAGATGTCGGCCAGAGCCGCGTCCTCGGGCAGGGCCACATCGATACGTGCGTCCGGTGCGGCGACGGTGACCCGGCAGAAGCCGGTTCCGCCTCCGGCAAGAGCTGTGGTGCTCACCTCGCGGTTCCCCCTAATGTCATGACTTGGTGTGGCATCGGTGCGGCGGCGCGGCGTCCGGACGGCGTCACGCGCGGTGCGACAGCGTAGCGTCCTGAGCCCATCTCACCCCACAGGCCCCGGCACTTGACGAGAGTCAGTAGGATCACCGGGCACGCCGGAGCTCTTTGCCTTCGGCCTGGGGGAACCGCCAGTAACGGGGGCGGTCCGACATGTCCCGACGTGCACGACATCCGTGCGCGCTGAACTGATCGACGACTGAAGATTTAAGGACTGGTGCTTCGGTGAGCGTGGTCATCGTCAAGCGACCGCCTCGGGTGTTGCCACCCGACGTACCGACGGACGAGGTGCGTCTCGAGCCGCCGCCGGAGCTGGCGCGGGCCGAGGACCAGAACCTCATGATGAGCCTGCTGCCCATGCTGGGCATGGGCACGTCGTCGGCGTTCTTCTTCACGTCCGGCCAGTCGATCATGAAGATCATGGGTGGCGTCATGATCGTCTCCACCCTGGCCATGGCGCTGACGCAGTTGGTCAAGGCCCGGCAGGGCGGCGGGGCCGAGATGGCTCAGGAACGCCAGGACTACCTCAAGTACTTGACCCAGATCCGGCGTGACGTGCGCACCACCGCGCGCATGCAGCGGGACGGACAGTACTTCCTGCACCCCAACCCCGAGCAGCTGTGGGCGCTGGTCGCCGAGGGCCGCCGGGTGTGGGAACGGCGCGGCAGCGACTCGGACTTCACTCAGGTGCGGCTCGGGCTCGGCCCGCAGCAGCTGGCAACTCCCTTGATGGCGCCCGAGACTGCGCCGCTCGACGAGCTGGAACCGCTCACCGCGCACGCGATGAAGTCGTTCCTGGAGACCCACGGCACGCTGGACGCACTGCCGTTGGCCGTGTCGCTGCGCTCCTTCTACCACGTGAGCGTCTCCGGTGATCCGGACACCACGTACGGGGCCGCCCGGGCGATGATCGCCCAACTGTGCACCCTGCACTCGCCCGAGGACCTGCGGGTCGTCGTCGTCGCGTCGCCCGGCGCGATGGCCGAGTGGGAGTGGACGAAGTGGCTGCCGCACGTGCAGCACAGCAGCACCGACGGCGCGGGCTCCCAGCGCGTGATCGTGGGCGACCTCGGTGAGGTCGAAGAGATGCTCGCCGACGAGCTGGAGGGCCGCGGCCGGTTCAACCCGCAGGGCGCACCGGTCGTCGACCAGCCGCACCTCGTCGTCGTCATGGACGGCGGAGACATCCCCGACGACTCGCTCATCGCGGGCGCCGAGGGCCTGCAGGGCGTCACCATCATCGAGGTGGTCCCCGGCATCGTCGAGGAGCTGCGCGGCTCGCTGTCCGTGCAGGTCCAGCCGGACAGCCTGCTGCTCGAGTCGCAGGGCGGCACCCAGTACACCGGCACCTGCGACACCCTGTCGCTCACCGAGGCCGAGGCGCTGGCGCGCCAGCTCGCGCCGCTGCGCGCCGGTTCGGCGGACGGCGACGAACCGCTCCTCGCCAACCTGGACTTCACCGAGCTGATGGGCATCGGCGACGCCGGTTCGGTGGACGTCGGGCGCACCTGGCGGCCCCGCACGCTGCACGAGCGGCTGCGTGTGCCGCTCGGTGTGGACCGCGACGGGCAGCCGGTCATGCTCGACATCAAGGAGGCCTCCCAGGAGGGCATGGGCCCGCACGGCCTGTGCGTCGGCGCCACCGGTTCCGGTAAGTCCGAGGTGCTCCGCACGCTCGTGCTCGCGCTCTCGGTGACGCACTCCTCGGAGACGCTGAACTTCATCCTCGCCGACTTCAAGGGCGGCGCGACCTTCGCGGGCATGTCCGAACTCCCGCACGTCGCCGCCGTGATCACCAACCTGGCCGACGACCTCACCCTGATCGACCGCATGCGCGACTCGATCACCGGTGAGCTCCAGCGCCGCCAGGAGCTGCTCCGCTCGGCGGGCAACTACGCGAACATCACCGACTACGAGAAGGCCCGTGCGGCCGGCGCCCCGCTGGACCCGCTGCCGTCCCTCGTCATGGTGCTCGACGAGTTCTCCGAACTCCTCACGGCCCGGCCCGACTTCATCGACATGTTCATCCAGATCGGCCGCATCGGCCGGTCCATGGGTGTGCACATGCTGCTCGCCTCGCAGCGCCTGGAAGAGGGCAAGCTCCGCGGCCTCGACACCTTCCTGTCGTACCGCATCGGTCTGCGTACGTTCTCGGCCGCCGAGTCCCGTACCGCGATCGGTGTCCCCGACGCGTACCACCTGCCGAACGTCCCCGGCTCGGGCATCCTCAAGTACGACACCGAGACGATGATCCAGTTCAAGGCCGCGTACGTCGGTGGCGTGTACCGCGCCGGCGGCTCCGGTGGCGGTGGCTCGCGCACCCACCGGCAGCCGGTGCTCTTCACGGCCGCGCCCGTCGCCGAGCAGATCATTCACGAGCCGGAGCCCGAGGTCGTTCCCGACCAGGTCGACGACGCGCTCGCGGACACCGTCCTCGACGTGATCGTGGCCCGCATGATCGGCCAGGGTCCGCCCGCCCACCAGGTGTGGCTGGCGCCGCTCGAGGAGTCCCCTTCGGTGGACTCGCTGCTCCCGCCGCTGTCGACGACTCCGGAGCGCGGCCTGCACGCCGCCGACTACCCGGCGCTCGGCAAGCTGGTCGTGCCGATGGCGCTGGTGGACAAGCCGTTCGAGCAGCGGCGCGACATCCAGTACCTGGACTTCTCCGGTTCGTCCGGTCACGGTCTCGTGGTCGGTGGTCCGCAGTCCGGCAAGTCGACGCTGATCCGGTCGATCATGACCTCGTTCGCGCTCACCCACACCCCGTCCGAAGTGCAGTTCTACTGCCTGGACTTCGGTGGCGGCGGCATGCTCGCGATGGAGGGCCTGCCGCACGTCGGCGGGGCCGCCTCCCGCCTCGACTCCGAGAAGGTCCGCCGTACGGTCGCCGAGGTGCGCGGGATCCTCAACGAGCGCGAGGAGTTCTTCCGCGCCAACAACATCGACTCCATCGGTACGTTCCGGTCCCGGCGCGCCGCCGGGCGGTACCCGGACCAGCGGTGGGGCGACGTCTTCCTCATCATCGACGGCTGGGCCGCCTTCAAGACCGACTACGAGCAGCTCGACCCGGTCATCCTCGACCTGGCCTCGCGCGGCCTCGGCTTCGGCGTCCACCTGATCATCGGCTCCGGCCGCTACACCGAGGTCCGGCCCGCCCTGCGCGACCAGCTCCTCAACCGTGTGGAGCTCAAGCTCGGTGACCCGATGGAGTCCGAGTTCGACCGCAAGAAGATGGAGGCCGTGCCGCTCGGCATGCCCGGTCGCGGTCTGACCCCGGACAAGCTCAGCTCGCTCGGCGCCCTGCCCCGGATCGACGCCGCCTCCGATGTGGAGACCCTCGGCCAGGCCATCGAGCACATGGTGACGACGATCTCCGAGCACTGGCAGGGCCCGCCGGCCCCGCCGGTGCGCATGCTGCCGACCAAGCTGCACATCAGCGAGGTCCCCAAGGGCAGCGACTTCCCCGAGCGGGGCGTCGCGATCGGTGTCGACGAGACGACGCTCTCGCCGTCGTTCATCGACTTCGAGACCGACCCGCTGATGGTGGTCTACGGAGAGTCCGAGTCCGGTAAGTCGGCGGTGCTGCGCATGATCGCCAAGCAGATCTCCGAGCGGTACGCGACCGACAAGGCGCTCATCGTCGTCGGCGACTACCGGCGCGCGCACCTGAGCGAGATGCCCGAGTCGCACCTCTACAAGTACTGCGCTTCGGGACCGCAGCTCCAGGAGGTCGTCACGAGCCTCGCGGGTTCCATGGGCCGCCGTATGCCGGGTCCGGACGTCACGCCGGAGCAGCTGCGCAACCGCTCGTGGTACGACCTGCCGGACGCGTTCATCATCGTCGACGACTACGACCTGGTGGCCACCAGCTCGGGCAACCCGCTCCAGTCGCTGCTCGAGTACCTGCCGTTCGCCCGCGACCTGGGCCTGCGCGTCATCGTCGCGCGCAGCTCCTCCGGTGCGGCGCGTTCGTCCTTCGAGCCGGTCATGCAGCGCATGAAGGAGCTCGGCGCGACGGGTCTCGTACTGTCCGGCGACCCGGCCGAGGGTCAGATCTTCGGCCCGCTCAAGCCGCAGCGGCTGCCGCAGGGCCGAGGCATGCTCGTCACCCGCAAGGGTGGGGCGCAGCTGGTGCAGACGGCTTGGCTGCCGATGCGCAGCAATTAGTCGGCGAGCCATTGGTCGGCCGGGCCGGCCGACCAATGGGCACAGCTGACGCGCGTGTAGTTCTTGCGTACGGTACGGCGCCGGGGATCGGTTGAATCCGATCCCCGGCGCCGTACGCGCAACGAGACCCGAGGAGACGGAAGTTGACCACCGCACCGCGCACCGCCGATGAGGCCCTCGCGATCGCCCGGACGACGTTCCAGCCGCAGTGCGCGGACGGCACCCCGGCGACGCTCAACGTCCAGGAGTTCGACCTGGGCTTCCTGATCTACGCGACCTTCCCGCCGACCGAGCCGCCTTCGTACGGAGGCAGCCACCTGGTCATCTCGAAGGCGGACGGCTCGACGATGTACGTCCCGAACTTTCCGCCGGAGTCGGCGATCAGCCTGTATCGGCGGCAGGTGGGGCGGGGTTGACGGGGGCGGGGGCTCTCTCGCGGCCCTCTCCGGCCCACTCCCGGCCCGCTGTCACCGGGCGGCACTAGACTTTGCGGTCAACGCTCCGCCTTCCTTGACCGTTTACCACCCCGTCCGAGGGAGACCCAGCCGTGACCACGCACGACCAGGACGAACGGCAAGCCGCGCAGCCGGACGGCGGCGGCTCCCCCGCCGTCACCGGCCCCGGCAACACCGCGGTGTTCACGTACGTCGACCCGCGCACCGGCGAGGAGACGTACCTGACGCGTGTCTCGGGCCCGGGCCTGCCGCACGTCGAGTACCAGGCGTGGGCGGACCTGCGCGCCGCGGACGTACCCGCGAGCAACGTGGTGGCGGTTCACACCGACCTCAGCCCCGGCTCCCTGCCGGGCGGCTACACGCTCAACGCGCTCAGGGCCGGTTTCCCGAGCGCGGCACTCTCCTCCAGCCACCCGTACGGCGGGGACCCGGCCGAGCGCGCCGAGGGCGTCGCCGCGCTGACCGAGCGGGTGGCGTCGATGGCGCAGCTCGCGGGCCAGGCGCCGCCGCGCCCGCACCGCGTGCCGCTGCCCTCGCCGACGGCCTCGGCGCCGACGCTGCCGGCCGAGCTCCCGGGGAATCTTCCGGTGCAGCGCTACGGGACGGAACTGCTCGCTTCGGCCGCGCTCCCCGACGCCGCGCGCGCCGCCCTCGCGAGCCCCGGGCTCCCCGCCGACGTCCGCTTCTTCTTCACCGCGGACCGGCCCGAGAGCCCGCCGCGCGGCGGGCTGTTCGTGGACGCGGCGACGCACTTGCGGGAGCTCGGTGCGGAGCTGTCCCCCGCCGCCGCCGACATCCTCTCCGCGCACACCCGCATCGGCACGGACGGCCAGTACGTCATCACGGTGCAGCAGGAGGCCGGCAGCGTTTGGGCGGCGAACCCGACGACGGGCAGCGGCCGTTACGTCAACGCGTCGGTCGCCGCCTTCGCGCACTGCCTCACCACGCTCGCCACCACGCGCGAGCTCATGGTGGGCATGAACCCGTACGAGGCGGGGTCGACGGTCGCCGACCTCCAGGCCCGCCTGATCGCGCTCGACCCCACGTGCTTCGACGACGCCGGCAACTGGTGGTCGGTGATCATCGAGCAGATGTGGCACGGGCTGTTCTGACCCTCTGCCCCTCTGACCTGTTGGCCCCTGGCCTTCCGACCTGCTGACCCTGTCGACCGCAGCCCGAGAGGACCCTCATGCCCCGCGAAGGATTCCGTTCCGATACAACGACCCTGTCCGACGAAGGCACGAACTTCCAGGACCTGGGCACCGCGTTCGCCAAGGCGGCGGCCTCCCTGCAGAACGGCCTCGCCTCCGTGAACGCCTGCGCCCCCACCAGCGGCGAGGCCCCCGCCCCCGAGAAGGGCCAGGTGGAGGGCTTCGTCCAGGGCCTGACCAGCTTCGCCGACAAGGCGGACATGCCGCCGTGGGGCGACGACGAGATCGGCGAGAAGTTCGGCATCGCCTACGAGGGTCTGCAGACCGGAATGTTCGAGTCGATGAAGCACCTGGCTCAGGAGCTGACGAACATCGGGGGCGCGCTCAGCGCGATGGCCAAGAACCACGACGAGAACGAGTCCTTCAACGAGCAGCTGATCCGCCAGGAACAGAACGACGTCGACTTCGCGGCGGGCAGCGGAGGCACGATCTCCAGCATGAGCAAGATGACGTGAAGGGATGGGTGGCTGCCGGGCGAGACCAGGAGGTGGGTCAGATCGCCTGACCGACCCCGATGACCAGCAGCGCGCCGACCATGACCCACAGGGCCGTACGTTCCATGCCGCCCGTTCCCCGCACGGCGAGCCACAGCGCGTAGCAACCGCCCGCCACACCAAGGGCGTTGGCACCGATCGCGACCGCGCCTGCGCTCCCTACGGCCTGACCGACGAGCGCGGCGACGGCCGCCGCGAGGAAGACGGCCGCGCACACGATCCCCCGCAGCCGCTCGCGCCGTACCACCTCGGCGACCCGCGCCCGCTCCTCGGCCAGCGCGCGCTCCTCCGGCGGAAGCTCGGTCTCCCACTTCCGCGAGAAGTCCGCCTCCCACTGCAGGCCGGTGCCGTCTCCACCCGTACGTGTCATGCCCGCGACCCTAACCGACCAGCGGTACGCGGCTCATCCCGAGCCTCATCCGGGGGCTACGGCTCGTAGTGGTCGACGAGACTCTCCGTCGCCGCTTCCCAGAAGTGGGCACCATCGAGGTCCCGCGGGAGCGCCTGCACGAAGTCGCCGAACTCCTGGAGGGCGGCTTCCAGGGACTCGTCCCGTACCTCTTCGTCCTCAAGGTCATCGAGCCGGTCCAGTTCCTTGACGACGGCGGCGAGCAGCGCGATGGCGGCGCCCGCGTGGGCGGCCGAGGCGAACTCGTGCGCGGAGGCCATGCCGGAGGCGCTGTCCCAACCGTTGGGGTCGTAGACCGAGATCTCGCCGGTGGGCATCTCCATAAGGTGGTACTCGCTGCCGTAGACGCCGATGCAGCCGCAGGACGCGGGGATCACGTCGTCCTTGCCGTAGTGACCGGCGAAGATCTCGGCAGGCTCGGCCGTCCAGCCGACCACGCCACCCTTCCCCTGGTAGCCACCGTTGTCGATGTCGATCACCGGGAAGAACGTCCCGGGCTCACCGGTGCACGCTTCCACCCACTCCTGGGACGGGGTGCGGAGCCGGGCGACGACGGCGTCGGGGGCGGGGTCGTTCAGTATCGCGAGGGACAAGGGAAGCTCCATTCCTACGGACTCCGAAGGTTCTCGGTCCACCAACTGCACACGGCATGATCGCTGATCTCTCCGAGGGGGTCGCCGATCTCGTCCCGCAGAGCGGTCAGTTCGGTCTTCGTGTACGCCATCGGGAAGTGCAGGCGCAGCGCCACCCACGCGGTGACGAGGCGGACGGAGGTCGTCAGATTCTCCGCCATGACGTTCGGATGCTAGTAGTTGACGTTCCGCTCGCCCGCGTCCCGGTCCGGAACCCGTTCGTCATCGGGCACAGCGGCGTCGTCCAGCAGGTCCGCCATGTCCCAGTCGTCGCGCTCGGGCAGGCGGTAGACCCTTCCGGTCAGCCCGTGCACGGCGATGACACCACCGCTCCAGGTCCCGAGCGCGTACAGGGCCGGCCTGCCGGGCACTTCCCGCGGGGCCCCCGGCGGGACGTCCAGATCGATCTCGGCGGCGCGGATCCTCGGCACTCCCCCACTTGCCAGGGCGGTCCACCCTTCGCGCACGACGTCGGCTAGGTGTTCAACCGGCTCCGACCTCAGAAGCCGTCCACGTCGAGCTCGGTGATGCCCGCCCAGATCCAGCTCCACAACACACCGCTGGGCGCCTGCGGGGCGAAGAACCCCGGTGCCAGCGCCTCCAGTTCGTCCAGGAACTCCTGCGCCACGGTCTCCTGTTCCCCCTTCACCGGATAGGGGTGCCAACAGGCGTTGGAGTAGCGGTACACCGCCTCCAGAACACGCGTGAAGACGTCGAGATCCGGCGCCAGGTGCACGAGCGTGCCGTTCGTCGGTCCTTCCAGTCGGCTCCGGATGTGTACGGAGCCGTCGCGACCGTGTACGTACAGACCGCCGTAGTCGCACGTCCCGAAGCCGATCAGGTCCTGCGGCAGATCATCAGCGGTGGTTGCGGGCCGCAGTTCCTCGGGGGCGTACGCCGTGAACCCGACCCCATGGCACGCCCACCGCGCGGGGATGCCCACATCCCGCAAGTGCCGTCTGCTTTCCGGGTGCTCCAGGGCCTCGGGAAGCGCGCTGTCGGGTACGCGCAGCACGTTACCCGCTCCGAACGCGTCGTCGATTCGGGCGGCGGTCAACGGCCCCATGGGCCGCTTTCGCCGCGGGGCGGGGCCGAGCGGCGGACTCTGGGAAAACTCGAACGACGTGGACGAAGAGGTGTCGATACCCGCGCTTTGCGGCCAGTTCCGGAGCACCTCCGCATCCGTCTCGAGCATCGCGATGCCGTGCGGGTCCACTACGAGGTGGCACGCCCGCCCCTCCTCGACAGACCACGCGACGGCGGCCTGCCAGCTCTCCGGTGCGGTCAGATCCCATCGGTACAGCTCGGCCGGGCCGAGCTCCTCCAAAGGCACCGCCGACTCGCCCGTCCCACCTTCACGGCCCAACGGCGGCACCGGCACCCTGCGTCCCGACTCCCCGTCGAGGCGGATCAACCCCCGATGGTCCACCACCTCGACGAGGCCCGCCCCCTGGCGCCGGCAACGCACCTCGAAGTAGTCACCGTTCAGGCTGGGTTGGGCAACGAACCAGCCGGCCGGCCGCCACCAGGCCCACCGCGTACGCCACGGCATCCCCGGCTCGGCTGCCAGGACTCGCGCGGCGTACTCGTCGTGACCCGTCGCCGTCGCCGCGAAGTGCAGCCAGGAGGCGAACTCGGCTGCCGACACGTCCGCGCTCCCGAAGATGGCCTCGGCCTGCAGGAACACCTCGCGGCCCGCCCCCTCCTCGGAAGGCTCGGCAGCGATCCGTTCACGCACTTGGGCGCGGTCGGCCGTCAACAACCTTGCTGGGTCTGCAAGTACGGCATCAAGGTCCATGCTCATCGGTTAATCGTGTCAGACTCACTTCCCAGCGGAAAGTTGCCATATTTCTCACCCATCCGGACTCCGTCAATGAGTAGTCACCAACGGCCGGACTTCTCTTCCAAAATGTCCAGCGAGGAGCACTCTTGAGGTTCCTTATCGGCGATGCGCCCCATTCCCGTCAAAGGCGGCCGGCCGACGAGCCAGTTGAGAACCGCCGATGCGGGGAGGCCGAGAGCATATGCGTCACGCAGCCGTTGAATCCAGAGGCGTCCCGCTTCGAGTGCGACCTCGCCGGCTGCGGTTCGAGGTTCGAATCCAGCCGCGTTGCCCGTTTGCGCCGCCCATACATAGCCCAGGACTCTCCCACCGTCGTCCTGTACGGCGAGATGGGCAACGGCGCCATCGGTGACATCCGGGTATTCACCCTCCGACGGAGGCAGTCCGAACCGAAGCCGCCGAGCTCGTGCGGGCACTTCGAAGGTCCCCCAAGCGTCGATGTACGCAGGCCCCTCGACCCTGACGTCCTCGAATCCGGAATCCGTAGGCGTGGCGTACCGGTTTTCGTCGCCCGGCGTCGGCTGGACTACCAGCAACGCGGAGATCTGCTTCAGGACGAGTGTGAGTCGAGGAGAGTTCTCGGCATGAATTGCCAATTGCTCTCGGCCTCGGGTATCCATCGTGAGCCACGCATCGCGGTACGTCTCCAGCGTCACCGTCGCCAGGCTGTTTTTCCAGACGTCCGCCTGGATGGTGAAGAGTTGTTCAGCATGGCGCTCCACCCCACCAGTCGTCCACACTCCAGGGCAGCACACACGCGCATCGACGATGAAGTCGCCCTGAAATTCTCCGACTTGTTCGGCGACACGAGTGAGCGCGCTCCCGGCTGCTGGCGTGGCCTCGCCCACTGGGGCACTGGTCTCCAAAAGTCGAATGTCCCGCGCGGCGACCGACGATCTGACCGTGACGCCGACCGACCTCGGCGACCGGAACCGCCACGCCCGCACCCGCCAGGACGCTCCACACCTCCACAGCCAGTTCGATGGCGCGTGAGGAGTGGATACGACCATCGACAGGGGCGACTTCCCAGGTCCAGTCACCAATCGGGGCTGTAGTGATCACAGCATGTCCTTAGGGTCGGCCACGTCCAACAACTGCTCCCGCGCCGGACGGCGACCGGCCGCCCCGGTCGCCAACTCCTGCCAGATGCCGTCACCTCGTACGCCTGTGAGAGCGCCAACGTCCGGGGCGGGCCGGCCCCCCACTGCTCACATGACGCTCTTGAGCGTCGCCGTCCACCAGCTGAACATCGCCATGGGGACAGCGCTGCCGAGGCCGACCTCGATCCGCGTGGACAGCGTGTCTAGCTCCAAACGGCTTGTGGTCATGCGGAGTTGGGAGCGGATACCGATGTACCTGGACGCCAAGGTGAGGAACGTGGCGAGGTCGGGGGCGATCCACGTGACGTACTTGTCGTCCTCGGGGCCCTCAACGTCCTCAAGGGTGTTGACTGCCTCGAACCACGGGGTGGTTCGTTCCGGGGCGTCGATGTCCTCGTCCGGATGCCAGGGGCCGAGCCGGGTGCCGTCGGAACCAGGTGGCAGACGGTAGACGACCCCAGTGGAGCCCTCGACGACCAGCGTTCCGCCTTCCAGTGAACCGATGGGAAGAAGGTCGTTGGTGTCGTTGGTGCCGTCGTTCTCGTCGGTGGAAGCGTGCGGCCGCCGGCGCGGCGGTGTCAGCTCCAGCGGGTGGCGCCGGAAGACCGGGACACCGACCTCGACGAGGGTCTCCCGGCTCGCGTGGTCGCCCACGCCCGGAGGGAGGTCCGCCGGGGGCACGCGGTAAAAGTCCGCGGCCTCGAAGGCGGGGAAGTCCGGGTGCCTGCCGTACGTCCCGGCGGCGAAACCTGGCACCACGTCGAAGGGGAAGGTACGCGTCTCCGGCCTCTCCGGAGGATTTGTGCACGCTGCGGTGAGCGGGTCGGCCGTAGCGGAGTCGATGGCGAACACGCCGCCAGGCGAGCAGTAGATCGTGAGACCGGTGAGGCCGTCCATGCGCAGATGCCCCGTAACGAGCGGTAGACACCGCGACAGCCCACCAAGATCCGTCCAGAGCGGCAGCGTGAACGCGTTGAAGGTGCCGATGGGACGCGACTGCCCAGGGGTCGGCAGAGGACCGGTACTGGGCCCCGCGAGCGGTCGACCGCTCGCCGCGTCCCAGGCCCAGTGGGGCGACTCATCGGAAACGTACTCGCGTCCGATCACGGCGGGGCGCCCATCCCGGGACCAGTCCGCGGGAGCTGGTTCGATCTGCTCGATCGGGCCGGGGAGCCAGCCGTCGAACGATACGGCCCCCGGCGGCCGCCAGTGGTGCCAGCGCACGCGCCAGGGGAGCGTTGTCGGCAAGTCGTCGATCTCGGCGGCCACTTCGGCATCGGCGTGGGCCGTAGCGGCCAGATGCAACCATGCAGCCCACTCCTCCAGGCCCGCAGGACGCACGCCGGCCAGCCACAGCTGCAAGGCGTAGTGGACGGGGAGCGGGAGTTCCACCCGGGGGGCGTAACTGCGCTCGGCAGACGCGAGCAGAGCGCTGACGTCCGAACTCAAGAACTCATGGACATTTTCAGGAAATACACCTTCAGGCAACTGAAACTCCCCGACGTTGCATCATTTCTTTTTCTGCGTACCGAGTTCCTGGGCCAGGACGTCGTACAAATTCTCAACCTTGGACAGAACGCGCTCCCTGAACTCCTCATTCATTCGCTCTTCTGCGGGAGTCTTCGGACTCAGCTCATCCACCCCGGACGCAAGAGCGTTGAGATCCGCCCTGTCCATTTTTCCGCCCTTCACCCCATGCTCCTGTGCAATCATCTCACGGGCGGCCCTTTGAACGTCGGCGCGGATCTCTCGCCTTTCGACCACGGCCTCACCGTCCACGCGATACGTGGAGCTGTAGTAGATGGGCACGTCAGCTGCGAGGTTCTTCTTCAGCAAAGACGAGCAGTTCGAGGACCCTCGGCCACCCTTCTTGCTTCCGCAAGGTTCACGCTCGGTGTAAAGGCCGACGATCTTTCTCTCACTGTTTCCGTCCCGGCGATTTCTTTCCTCGACCCACTGCATGAGATGGTCTTCCGAATGACGCGCCGATATTTCCCCCGGAGAGCCCGTCGGTATGGAGGAGTCGACTACGTACTCTATTTCCCCGTTCCCGTTGTCGACTTCAATGACAGCATAGTTCTTCTCACTGAGGTCCGGGACATGGGGAGAATCACCCAGGCCGTACTTGTTGGCCAGGTCGTTGCCGTCCGTCTTCTTGGCCTCCCTACGATTCTCGGCTGCTGCCGAGACCGTGCGGTCCGGGGACTCCTCGTAACCGCTCACACCGTGCCGCTCGTGGAAGGTGTGACTAAGGCGCGCCAGAGTGCTCACGACATGCATCTGCTCGCCGCGGTTCAGGCCGTCAAAGCCCGGGAGAGCCAGCCTGAGCCTCTCGCGGTCGAATGTCATGGGAGTGCCGTCCGGCGTCTGACCCGCCGTCTGCCTGAGGACATTCGCGAGAGGGCTGACACCGTCGTGGGCAGCAGAGTGGTTCGGATCGGCCCACTTGTCGATCTGCGCGTCAACTCGTTCGTGTTGCACCTGGAACACGGGATTGCGGGCCCGAAGAGCCTGCTGCGCCGGGTCCGGGGGAAGCCCTGGAGAGTTGGGGTCGTCCGAAGTCGTGGGCCGGAGAGTTGCGGGGCCCTCTCGCTCCAGGTAGGGATCCGAGTCGTCTGGATGGGGTGTGAGCGCGGGGCCTTTCGGCGGGGAAGCATCGCCGTCGGCTTCGGAGGGCGCCGCTCCGTAGCCGGCCGGGGGCGTGGCCGCAGCCATGGAATCTGGGCTCGGGCCATGGGCCGGGGTGTCGCCGCCGGGGCCCGGCGTCGTGGGAGTGGCGGGAGTCGTATCGCTCTGCTGGGAATCGTCGGCCTGGTTCGCTGTCGGGCTCTGCTGCGACTGTGCCTGGCTCTCGTTCTGCTTCTGGTCTCCCTGCGACTGCGAGTCTTCTTGCTCCTGGTCCTCTTCCTCCGCCGTCTCGTCCTTCTTCTCCCAAGGGGCGTCCATTGTCTGGCCGTTGGAGTCGAAGGGGACGTAGCGGACGCCGGCGGCGCCGGTGTGGATGGGGTTGGGGCTGACTTCGCCGGTCTGGTGGTCGACCCAGATGATCTGGCCGTTGTGGTTGTAGACGTTGAAGGCGTGTCCGCCGCCTCCGGGCCACTGGACGCCGACGACAGCGGCGGAGCCGGGGCCGGCTTCCTGGAGGTGGTGGGCTATTCGTGCGTAGGGGCCGGGGTGGTCGGCGCCGGCCCAGATCTGGGGGCGGCCCGCCCAGGCGTCGAGGTTGTTGTACGAGTCGCGTTCGGGCGACATCGTGTCCAGCGAGCCGTCCTGGTTTTTGTCCGGGGTGCGCGGCGCCGACACCTGGGGGTTGCCGAACCAGGTGGACAGGCCTGCACGGGCGTTGTCGAGGCAGTTGTTGGAACGTCCGGGCTGCTGGAGGCCGCCGTCGTTCTGGAGTTGGGCCCATTCGCCGTTGGGGTCGGGGTGGCGTTGGGGCGTGCCGTCCTCATTGCGGGGGACGGCGTCCTGGAGGGCCTGCTGGTGGGCGGGGTCCGGCGTCAGCAGGCCGTAGGGGGCGTGGTTGAGGCTGTCGCGGATCTGCTGGAGGCTCTGGCCCTGGGAGAGGGGGGCCGGCGGGTCCTGCTTGGGGGGCGTGGTGTCGGAGGACTCCTGCGCGGGGTGGCCGTTCGAACTGGGTTGCTGAGCGCCGGGATTGTTGTTCGGGGTCTGAATCGGGACCTGGATCTGGACCGGGACCTGGGTCGGCGCCTGATTCGGGGTCTGGTTGGCAGGCTGGTTCGGCGTGTGGCTCGGAGCCGGGTTGGCAGGCTGGTTCGGCGTCTGGCTTGGGCCCTGGTTCGTAGGCGGATTGGGGGTCTGATTCGGGCCCTGGTTCGCAGGCTGATTCGGGGCCTGGTTCGGCGTCTGGCTCGGAGCTTGATTCGGCGTCTGCCCCGGAGCCTGGTTCGTAGGCTGGTTCTGACTCGGAACCTGGTTCGCAGGCTGATTCGGAGTCTGACTCGGGCCCTGGTTCGGCGTCTGGCTTGGTCCCTGGTTCGCAGGCTGGTTCTGGTTCGGCGTCTGATTCGGGGTGGGTGTGGCCGACAAGCCCGGCTGGTTCGGGGTGTTGGGGTTGGGGTTGGTCGTGCCGGGCCTGTTGTTGGTGGGGGTGTTGGGGCGGGGCGTCGAGGGGGTTGTCGGCTCGCGGCGGGTCGGTGTGGGTGTCGTGCGTTGAGGGGTCTCGGTACGGGGTGTGTCCGTACGGGGGTTCGTCGAGGGGGTGGGCTGGCGCGGCGGGCCCTGGGTCGGGGTGGTGGGGGTGTTCGTGACCGGGCCCGGGGTCGCGGTCGGTGCGGCGTTCGGCGTCTGGTTCGGGGTCGGTGTTGTGGCGTTGGGGTCGCCGGTGGGTGCCGGGTTCGCCGTGGGTGCGGGGCGGGTCGGGGCGTGGGCCTCCGTGGCCGTGACGCTTTGGGAGTGGAACGTGGGGCTGGACGACGTACGTGAGTGCGAGTCGGAGCCCGTGTGGGCGCCCGTACCCGCGCTGGGTATGGAGCCCGGCGTCGTAGAAGTGGACGCGGGGGACGAGGTGTCGGTGGACGTGGGAGTGCCCGTCGGCATCGCCGTCGTCGTGGGTTGTTGGACCTGCGTACGTGGGTCGGTCGCGGTCGACGGATCGTTACCGCGGTCGGGCGAAGGGGTGTGCGCGGCGGGGCCGTTGGACTCCTGCGTCGGGGTGGCGCTCTCCGATGCCGTGTTGATGCTGTGGGACGGGTCGGGCTGGCCGGGCGACGGCGCCGCATCCGGTATGGGGGTCGGTGCGGGCGACGGCGTGTCCGCGTCCACGCGCGCGTGCGGCACCGAGGAGGACGGGTCCGACTGTGCGGCGGGAGAGGGCGTGGCCGTCTCGCTGCCGTTGCGCTGCGCGTCCGTACCCGTCGACACGTCCGGCGTTCCGGACGACGATGCGGCGTCCGGCGTGCTCGACGATCCGGTCGAACCGGGTGAACCAGCTGAACCGGGCGAGGAATCCGGTGTGCTCGACGGGCCCGTGGAGCCGCCGGCATCGGACGACGTGGAGGATCCGGACGCCGGCTGCTGCTCGTGGTAGCCCGCGTCGAACGGGGTCAACGGCCGATCGGAGGACGGCGCCGGGGAAGGGGTCGACGTCGGTGTCGGCGTCGATCCGGCGTTACCGTTCGAGCCGGCCTGCGACCCAACTCCCGTACTGCCACTGCCTGTTGAACCCGCGCCACCGGTGTCGCCGGAAGCCGAAGCACCAGCCGTACCGCCTCCGTCGCCACCGGACCCGGACCCGGATCCGGACACCCCGGAACCAGCCCCTGAACCACCGGAACCGGAACCGCCCGAGCCGCCCCCGGACCCACCGGACGCCGCTCCACCGGAACCAGCTCCCGCCCCGGCACCCCCCGACGCACCTCCAGAACCGTCCCCACCGGAACCACCACCGGAGCCGGCCCCAGCCCCAGATCCGGACCCGGCACCCGAACCCGCGCCTGCGCCTGCGCCGCCGCCACCATCCGCACCGCCCCCGGCCCCTGAACCGGCCCCGCCACCCGAAGAACCCGCCCCGGCCCCCGCATCCCCATCCGCCCCGCCCGACGACGACGAGTTCCCCGCCGCACCGTCCAGCCCGCCCCGCGCATGCGACCCCGCCCGGCCCCCGGCCCCGTCCCGCAGCGACTCACCCAACGTGGAGCCGAAGTTGTCGAACCCGTCCTTGACGGCCGTCTTGCCCGCCTCGGCCGTGCGCCCCAGGTTGTAACCGTCCTGCGCACCGAAGTTCTGGTTCACCGTCTGCGCGACGAGGTCCTTGCTCATCTCCTCCAGCGCGGAGACGAACGGCTCCTTCACCGCCTCCAGTGCCGCCTCCAGCAGCGCCTGCGCGGCCTCCTTCAAAATCTTGCGCACCGCGATCCGGGTCACCTGCGTCATCGCCGCCGACGCCGCCGCCGATATCCCGAACGTGACCACCGCCGTCGCCGCCGCCACCGCGATCTGGACCGCCAGCACGATCAGCTGGATGATCACCGCGATCTTCATCCCGATGATCAGCATCGCCGCGACATCGAAGACCGACGCGATCACCTCGGCCGCCTGCCGGGCATCGTCCAGATACCCCGACCCGCCCGCGAAGTTGTCCCACTTCTCGACGAACGCGTCGATCGACTCGCCGTAGTTGTCCGACGTGACATTCCCGGCCGACCGCATCGCATCCGACTGGATGTCCCCGACCTGCGCCCCGAAATCGCGCCACGTCTGGGCGCACTGCATCATGTGGTCCTCGTTGGCGGTGGGCCAGTCGAAGCCCAACATCTCCAACAGCCAGGCCAACTCGTCCGGCAGCATCATCGCCATGGCGGCATCTCCCCCGTGTCGCCGTACATCCGCCGGACCCCGTGTGCCTCAACAGACGTAATTTTGCGCGGAGTTTACCAAGCCACTCGGGCGCCTGGGCACCCCCACCGGCCACACGTGTCCCGTTGTCAGAGGTCGCCCTTAAAGTGGGCATGCACGTGTTTACGGGGAACCAGGGAGAGTCGTGAGCTGGCAGAACAGCCCCATGGGAGCGCCCCAGCAGCCCATGACTGCGCCGCAGCAACCCATGGCAGCGGCGCAGCAGGTCGCCTACGAGCCGCATCCGTTCATCGGCGGCCGCGCCTCCGCCCTGCGCGCGCTCGCCGCCTGGCGGGCCGCCGTGCCGGACGCGCCGCGCGTCGCGCTCCTCACCGGCTCGCCGGGGTGCGGCAGTTCGCGCCTGCTGACCGGCTTCCTGATGCTGTGCGACCCCGGGCACCGCGAGCGCATCGACCTCTCGCGCCTCGATCCGTGGACGGTCCCGCCGCCGCTGCCCGCGCCCGCCGTGCCGAGCGCCGCCGGGCTCACACCGGCACAGCTGCTGTGGGTGCTCGCCGACCACTACGGGATCGACGTCGCGCGCGATGCGGAGGTGTACGAGGCCTTGGGCGCGGGCGAGCGCGTGATCGTGGTGCCCGATGTGGACGAGGCCGGTCCCGTACGGGCCGGGCGCGGGCCCGAGCGGATGGCGCGCGAGCTGCTGCTGCCGCTCGCGGGGCTCCCCTCCGTACGACTCCTCGCCGAGGTCCCGCGCGCGGTGGCCGCCGAGATCGCCGCCGCGCTCCCTGCCGGGACGGTACAGGTCATCGATCTCGACGCGCCGGAGCACGCCGACCTCCACGGCCTCACCCTGCAGACCCAGCTCGCGCTCGATCCGGCCTTCGGGGCGCCCCGGCTGCCGTTCACCGAGGATCCGCAGATGCGGCTCTGGCTCGCGCAGGGCATCGCGTCGCGCACGGCCACGGGCCCCGGCGGCAGCCGCCTGACCGCCCAACTAACGGTCAACGCCCACCTGTTGGCACCAGAACCGCCACCCAACGCCGCCCTCTTCCCCGCCGGCCCCGCCGACACCGTCGCCATGCACGCCCAACGCCTCGGCGCCGACCCGACCCTCCTGCCCGCGATGCTCGCTCCACTGGCCCTCGCAGAGGGCGAGGGCCTGCCGCTGCCGCTGTGGGCACCGTTGGCATCGGCGCTGGCGGCCCGCGACCTGGCGCCGGACATCGCCAACGGAATGCCGCTCGCCGGCCCGTTCGTCACCACGGTGAACGACGAGGACGCAGCCGAGCCCACCCTCATCGCCCTCGCCCACCCGGCCCTCGGCGAGGCGATCCGCGCCACGCTGCCCGACGTACGCGCCGCACACCTCTGCCTCGCGATGGAGCTGCTTGAGCGGGTCCCCACCGAGGGCTGGGAGCAGGCCGACGCCTACGTACGGGACGGCATCGTCGGCCACCTCCTGGGTGCGGGCCAACTGCCCCGCCTGCTCAAGGACCCGTGGCTGCTTGTGCACACGGACCCGGTGGTGCTGCGGGCCGCGCTGGACGAGATCACGACGGATGCCCGGGCGCGCGAATCGCTCCCCGCTCCAGGACGTACGTACGTACGGATCGCCGCGCTGCTGACGCGTACGCAGGCGGGGCCGGAGCAGCGCGCGCGGATGCTGGCGGCGGCGTTCGAGGAGGACGGACTCACGCAGTACGCGGCCGCGTTGGGCTCCGCCGGCAGGGGCGAGGGCGGCAGCCCTGCCACCTCCGGGCCCACGGCTCCGGTGATCCCACAGCGCACGGCTCCACCGTCCACGACATCGGCACCGCCCACGACACCGGCACCGTCCGCCACATCCCCGCAACGCACGCCCACCGTGGTGGACTACCCGTTGGCGCCGCCCGAGCCGATGGCGTCGCCCGCGACACCCCCTCAGCCGCACCAGTCGGCACCCGCTCCCACCCCCACGGGCCCACCACCCGGCCGCCCGGCCACCGGCCCCGGCAACACCGCAGTCTTCACCTACGTCGACCCGCGCACCGGCCAGGAGGCCTACGTCACCGCCACCTCGGCGCCCGGCAAGCCGCCGGCCGAGTATCAGGGCATGGCGCAGCTGGGCGAGTTGAGGGTGCCGGTGGACAACGTCGTCGCGATCCACACGGACCTGTGCCCCGGCTACTTCCCCGGCGGCTACACGGCGAACGTCCTGTTGTCCACGTTCCCGAAGGCCTCCCATTCGCACGCCCACCCCTACGGCCGGGACCAGGCCTCCCGCACCGAGGGCATCACCGCGCTCGCCTCGCACGCGCAGTTGATGTCCCAACTCGCCGGGCAGCAGGCGCCACCACAGCCCTCGCGCGCCCCACTCCCCCACCCCGTACCGCCCACGCACGTGCTTCCTGACGCGGAGCTCGGCCCGCTGCTCACACAGGTCTTCGGCGAGCAGAAGGTCCGCCGCTACGCTCCCCAACTCCTGGCCACCGCGGCACTCCCCGACGCGGCGCGCGCAACGCTCGCCACCGCCGGCCTCCCCGCCGACGTCCCGCTCTTCTTCCTGGCGGACACCGACGCACCCGGCGTTCCGCCCGTCATGGGCGGCATGTTCGCGGACGTGTGCACCCACCTCATCGGCACGGGCGTCCAGTTGTCCCCCGACGCGGCCAACACCCTCGCCACGCACACCCGCATCGGCACGGACGGCATGTTCGTGATCACGGTGCAGCGCGACAGCGGCCAGGTCTGGGCGGCCATGCCCCTGGACGGCAGCCTCCAGTACGTGAACTCCTCGGTCGCCGCCTTCGCATACTCCCTCGCCACGCTGTACGCGACGCGCGGCCACATGATCGACGCGAGCCCGCACACGGCAGGCAACATCGTCGCCGACCTCCAGACCCGCCTCCTGACCATCGACCCGAACGCCCTGTCGCAGCCGGACAACTGGTGGTCACTGGTCATCGAGCAGATGTGGCACGGGTTGTTCTGACCGCCACCGCCCGCACGGTCGTCGAGGCCGCTGCCACCGCGTGCGCTCGCGAGTTCAGCGGCTCGACTCCCACAGCCGGGGCCCCGACCGCCAAGGACAGTTGACCCGTACGACCGACTGATCGGTGAATGTCAGGTCGCAGGCGTCGGGGCCGGCCTGGGGTTGATGGGTAACCGAGAGAAGGTCATGCGCCGGAACGGTCAAGCCAGGTTCCGTCATGCCCAGTTAGTCGCCGCGTCGTGAACGCTGTACGTAGACCAGGATCGCGTCCCGATCCGTCAGCAGCAGGACCGTCGCCGCGTCAGTGGTCGGGATCCGCGGGTACAGCGCCGAGGCGAAGCGGCCGGCAAGGCTGCCGCGCCCACCCCTGAGGGGTTTTCCGGCGCGGCGGGTGCGGTTGCGGTGCAGCCACCAGAACAGGTCGAGGTCCGGGGCGATGATGCCATAAAGGCGGAAGACGCCCCAGACGCTGCGCTTGAAACCGGCCCAGCGGGCGCCGGGCAGCCGTTGGCCGATACACGATGCGCACTCCGCCTCCGACGCCGACTACAACGACGCCGTCGCCACCACCGATAAATGGTGGGACGCGGATTGTCGATGGCCGTCGGCGGCGCCACCGCGGCGGCCTCACCCGTGGCCGGAGACGTCGCCGGGTTCGCCGTCGAGGACATCCAGGAACTCGTCGTCAAGCGAGCTCAGCGCGACACCGGAGACGAAGCCAACTCCGCATCGGCCAAGGACTACGCGGACGGTATGAAGGCGGCCGGCTCCTCCAGCGCCGCCTCGCTTCGACTGGCATATCAGGCCGCGGAATCGACATGTCACAAGGGGACGTCAACGTGGACAGCGGGGCCATTGAGCGAGCGGCCAGAGACGAATACATCGCGGGTGCGACGTGGAACGCCTCGGTGAACGACAAGTGAGCGCCAAGGCCGACAGGCGCCCTCAGTGTGGGCCGAGCGCCGTCATCGCCCTGCTCCTGCTCGCCCTGACCAGCTGCAGCGACAAGACTCCCGTCATGCCGAGTACCGCATCCAGGGTCTGCGACGGCAAGCTCGCCGGCTCGGTGTTCGGCCCCCTGGTCGGGGACGGCGGTATCGCCTCCGAGGACACCACCCGCTTCCACCCGACCACGTGGAAGGCATACGGCGACTGCTGGCAGTACGGCGCGGAACACTCCGTCCGCATCTCCTACCTGTGGACAAAGACCGTGAACAACGGCGCCGGTACATCGACACCCCGGAATGGCACGAACCCGACACCGTCCTCCACTTTCGCAGGGACGGTCGACACCTTTAGCGTGGATTCGGTGACGGGCGCGGTCACCAACAACCGGGCGATGGTCGACGTCCCCTGCATCGCGCCAGGCGTGTTCGATAAAGGCAAGGCTGTGCTGGAGATTGAGGTCAAGGACATGCCGCCCGCCCAGGGCCTCGACGCGACGAAGCGCCGCCAGTTCGCCACCGCGGCCACGAAGGCTGCCGACTACCTGGCGGGAGACGTCTTCTCCTGCTGATGCGCTTTCCTGGTGCACTTCCAGAACCACAGGAGTGGCCAACGCAATACCGAAGGTGACTGTAGCGACCACCAAGTAGGTGAGTATGTTCGTGCGATCAGGCAAGAGCGTAGTGCTCCTTGGGCTTGGCGTCCGACTGAGCCCAGACACCGAACGAACAAGAAATCACCAGAAATGCGAACGGATCAGAGAGGCCGATGAGTCACCCGCCAGAGGACCCTAGATACTCCAGCACGTACCCCACTTCTCCCCCGCCTGTGCCACCTCCTCAGCAGCCACCCGCCTGGGGCGCTCCTCCCGTCGGCGCACCTCCCACCAGCCCCCCGCCACCCGGCCCTCCCGGCCCGTTCATGCCGCACCAGGCTCCGTCTCCGTACGCGTATGCGCCCGGCCCTGCCGCCAAGCCTCCCGGCAAGGCACAGCGTGTCTGGGGAATCATCGTCCTCGTCGTCGGCGTTCTTCCTCTCCTCATTGGAGCCGGGCTCCTCGCGGCCAACATCAAGGACGCCCGGATCACGAAGTTCAACGATGCCTTCGCTCCGAAGGCCTGGCACAATCTGGAGAGCGACAAGCTCTTCCCCGACACGATGTCGGAACTGGGTACCGTCTACGACAACCCGGGTTGGGTGCGTCAGGGCATCGCGCAGGCCGCGAAGTGCGACGAGGTGCTGAGCGGCAAGCTGCTCCAACAGGCCACCGCCGGCGGCTGCAAGACGGTGCTCCGTGCGACCTATGTCGACCAGGGCGGCGAGGCGGCGGCCACTGTCTCCCTCATCGTGCTCGGCAACAGCGCCGCCGCGACGGAACTGGCCGACCAGTACTCCGAGACCGACACCGAAACCGAGCTGAATCCGCCCGGCGTCACCCCCTACCCGGTCCCCAAGACGTTGGCCTCGGGCTGGTCGAAGCGCAACGTCGTGGCCAATTCCTTCGCCCCCTTGAGCGCGGGAACCTCACAGACTCCGTACGTCATGGCGTTTTCGGTGGGATCAGTCGACGCACAGCGCAGTTGGGGACGTCTCCCCCAGCCCTGGACTCGCACGCAGGGCGACGAGACGGAGGCGTACAAGAGAATGGCGACCAACTTCGCCAGCATCTCCGGCTACCACGTCAACCAGGTGATCGACGGGAAGGCCGACGACGATGCCTAGCCGATCCAGCAGGACCCGACTGAATACGTTCCTGCGGACCATCACGGTGCCGCTGAGTGCCGTGATCGCATTCGGGGCGCTCCAGCAACCCGCCCAGGCGGCACCGGCCCGCTGGGAGTTGCCCGCCATGTCGGTACCGCAGGCGCAGAAGGCCGGCAAGGGGTCCGGCATCACCGTGGCGGTGCTGGACACCGGGATCCAGACCGACCACCCGGCCCTGCATGGCCGCGTGACCGAAGGCCCGGACATTCTCGGCGGCGCGGACAAGTCGTCGAGTTCCTACGGCGGGCACGGCACCGCGATGGCATCCAACGTCCTGGAAGTGGCGCCTCAGGCAAAGGTGTTGGGTATCAGGGTGCTGGGCGACGACAACACCGGGAACGAGAAAGTCCTGACCGAAGGCATCCGCTACGCCGCGGACCACGGCGCCGACGTCATCTCCATCTCCCTGGGCATGGAAGGCATCGGGACGTCCTTCGACGCCCAGTTGGACGCCGCCGTCCAATACGCACTGTCCAAGGGCATCTCCATCGTCAACGGTGCGGGCAACGCCGGCGACGTCAGCGAAGAGACCATGGACGAGAACGATTTCGCCTTCCCCTCCGGGGACCCCGGTGTCGTGACCGTCGCCGCGGCCGATCGCCGCGGGCAGCGGGCTTCGTTCTCGACCGTTCACAACTACGTCGACATCGCGGCCCCCGGAGTCAGCGTCACCGCGGCGAAGGCCGGTACGCGGACAACGGAGCGGATCGACGGCACGTCTCCCGCCACCGCTCTGGTCTCGGGCGTGGTCGCCCTGATGCGCGAGCAGCACCCGAAACTCGCCCCGTACCAGATCACGCAGGCGCTGGAACGCACCGCTTCCACCCACCAGCGGGGCCACAACCCGCAGACGGGCTACGGAATGGTCAACGCCCAGGCCGCACTCGCCGCGGCAGCCAAGCTGAGCCCCGCCCAGAAGATGGCAGTGGGCACCGCCGGCGCCGGCAAGCACTTCGGCCCCGGCGATGACGGAACACCCTCACGTGTCGGCTACGGAATGGACTCCGAAACCACCATCGTGTCCATCGCCTTCGCCGTCGTCGGCCTGCTCATCTGCGCAGGCGGATTCCTCCTGTTCCGCCGCGGCCGTCGCAGGCGCCGCGACTGGGAGCAGCAACAGCGGGTGGGCGCTCCGCAGCCGCCCTCCATGGCGGCTTACTGAGGCCGCCTACTGAGCATGACGCCGCACAGAGCTGGGGCCCGCAGTCTTCGTGGCTGCGGGTCCCATGCCTTTCTCGTACCGCTCGCCCAAGACCGCGAGCTACGACGGCCACGCACACCAGGGGCCAGGCGTGGCCAAGCCCGCATCAGGCGCCCTGTTAACGCAACGCGCCCCACGTCGTCAGGGACGGACGGGGGGCGCGGATGACTCCCGCTGAGCGGTAACTACTGCTGACCGTACGGCGGTTGCGAGGGGGCCTGCGGGTACGAGCCCGGGGCGGGAGGTGCCTGTTGCGGGTACGAGCCGGGGTACGGCTGCTGCGCCGCATACGGCTGATTGCCTCCGCCACCCCAGCCACCACCGGGGGGCGGGGGCGGGCCGCCGCCATTGTTCTTGCGACTGCGCATGATCACGATCACGACGATCGCCAGAACGACGAGGACGCCTGCGGCGATGCCGATGATTAGGCCGGTACTGATACCGCCGGAGTCGGAGGCGGCGTCGGGCGAGGAAGAGGACGGGGCTGAGGCGCCGTCACTGCTGGTCTTGCCGACGGCGGCATTCAACTGGTCGATCTTGAGCGGGCCGTTCTTGGAACCGGCCGGGACGTCCTTCGTGAGCGCGGCCAGCGGCTGAATGAAGCCGTAGCCGTAGTGCTCGTCGGGGAGCGACGTGCCCTTCGCAGAGGCGGGGAGGCCAGCGGTCTTAGCCAGGCGATTGACGAGCTGGCCTGCGGAGAGTTCGGGGAACTTCTGCTTGAGGAGGGCTAGGGCTGAGGAGACGTAGGCGGTGGCGTCTGACGTGCCATCTGATTTGGCATAACCGCTAGGTCCAGAGCCAGTGCTGACAATCCCGTCTCCAGGAGCGGTGAGGAGTACAGAATCGCCGTGGTTCGACTTGCTCCAAATCTCACCGCTCCTCGACACGGCGCCCACCCCGACGATGCCTGGATAGCTGACGGGCAACACGTCGTCCGCGTTCTTTCCTTCATTTCCGGAGGAAACAACAACCGGTACGCCCTTGCCATCAGCGTAGGCAATCGCCTTGAGTACCGAACTCTTGTCTGCGCAGCTGCTAGCCGTTTGCGAGATGTTGATGACCTGAGCCCCGTGATCGACTGCGTAGCGGATGGACCGTACGAAACAGTCCCCACCGAAGTCGCGGATTGGGAGGATCTTGGCCTCTGGAGCCAAACCCTTGACGCCGTTCTCCCCGTTCGCCCCATGACCGTGCGCCGCGATATCGCCCGCCATGCCTGTGCCATGGCTGTCGCCGTCCTCGGGCGAAGCGTCGTCATCCCCAGACTTGAAATCTTTGCCCGCCAGGACGTTGCCCTTGAGGTCAGGATGGTTCGCGTCCACGCCCTCGTCAATCACGGCGACCGTGACTCCCTTTCCGGTCGCCACGTCCCAGATCTTGTCAGCCGAGAACGCCGACAAGACCCACTGGTCATCTCGCACCTGATCTGCCGACGCCGTCGGCGCGGCCGCGAAAAGCAGCGCTCCCGCCGCTGCCGCAGCGCCGACCGCGCGCAGCGCTCGCGTGAAGCTCATGCCGTAACACCTTCCCTCGCAGGGCGGGGCCCACAGCCCGAAGGCTGCGGACCCCGTCTTGTCTTCACCGCATACTTAACCAGTAGGCCCGACTATTCCACGACCCTGGGGTTAACAGTGCGACTGTTTGCCCAGGTCTCCTCATCCTCGACCAGATAGTCCGGACGAGAGTTGTCGCGACCCTTCTTGTCCTTACCCTTGCCTGTCTGTGCACCGTGCCCAGCAAGACCATTGCGTCCGGCATTCTGTCCTGCACCGCCGGTCGCTGTCTTCGGCTTCTGGCGCAGGGCGGAACCGCCCTGCTGCCCGGAACCCGGCTTGACGACGGACTTGCCGATCTCGCCGCCCTTCGTGCGAGCGAGCGAGTTGCCCTTCAGGCCCTTCGCCGCTTCCTTACCGGCTGCGCCGGACCCCGCGCCTCCGCCAAGTCCGCCGCGCCCCATAGCGCCCGCACCACCACGACCGGCAGCACCCGCGCCAAGACCTGCACCAGCACCGATCCCGCCGGCGATCCCCGTGCCGCCAGGTCCACCGGAGCCGACGCCACCGGCTCCGGAACCAGCCATGCCGCCACCGATACCACCGGCACCAGTTCCCGTGCCGACACCACCAGTTCCGGCTCCCGAGCCGCCGTTGAAGCTGAGGTTGCCGGCACCGATCTGCGAACCGGCCGTCGGCTTCTGCGAGCCGATACCCCCGCTGATGCCGCCGGCAGTCGGCGACTTCATACCCTTGACCGCCGACCCCGAGGCGCCGGAACGGCTGAGATTGCCAGAACCGGCACTGCCCGAAGGACTGGTTACGGAACCAGCGACGATCGGCACAGGAGCAACGCCACCAGGCTCGCCCGGGTATTCCTCACTGTCACCATGGTCCCTCTTCGACCACGACCCCATCGACTTGGTCTGCGAGTTGTAAGCCGCCCCCAGCGCCTCCATCTTCACAGCCATGGCCATCTGCGCCTCGCGCCCCGCCGACATGTCGCCTTCGCGGCCATCAGCAATCTGCTGCGCAGTCACATTCTTGTCGGCGAGGTCCCGGTTGAGGCCGTCCTCGTCGCGGTTGATGTCCGTGAGACGGTCGGACCTGCTCTCGCCCGCGGACGGCTTCTGCATAGCCACGACTTGCTTCTGGATGTCCCCGAGCACGTTCGCCGCACTCGTCATCGCGGTGGAGACCTGCGTCGCATACGTGGACGTGTCATGGATCTTCTTCGAGATCACCTTCGACCGAGCCTGGAACTGGTCGGCCGACGGGCCCTCCCAGTGCTCCATCACCTCGGAGACAGCGTGTTCGTAGGCCTCCTTGGCCGCGACAAGCTGATCGTGGACACCGGTCCAGCCCCTGGCAGCACGATGTACGTTCTCAGGGTTGGCGTTCTGGACCATGCCCTTCATGGTGTCCATGTCCAGGTTCTTGAAGTCGGTCGTGTTGTCGCCGACGTAGCACTGCGTCGGCGCCTGGTACGTGTAGTCCGCGCCCTGGTCACTCATTGCGCCCCAGGCCCCCTTCGTCACTCGCTTCGTGTCCTACCCGTCCACTGCTGACCTCGATGTCACTACACACCCGACATCGACCCCGCATCGACCCCCGACCCCGGGGACGAAGTCGACGCCTGGTTCGCCCCGTGCATCGAGTTCGAGGTGTCCGCTTCAGCGTCCTGATATGCCCCGTGCGCCTTCTTCGTCTTCGTGCCGAAGTCGTCCATCACCGACTCCAGGTGGGCGACGACGGCCTCAAGGTAGTCCTTCATCTCGGCGTGGGCGGAAGTCAACGCTTCCGCCTCTTCGAACCGGCCGCCCGACGTGCTCCCGCTCGTCGTGCACTGCCCACCCACGCTCGTACCCAATGCGCCCGGCGGCAGGTACGTGTTGCTCTTCGTGTCCGCGTTCGCCTTGCCCAGGTCGCCAATAATCCCGTTCAGCTTCTTGATGACCTGGTCGAGCGCACTCAGATCGACCTTGTACCCGTCACCGGCCATGCGCTTGGCCCTCCCCGTTCATCCTGCTAGTCCCGTTCTTCCCGTTGGGGGCGATAAGTCCGGTCCCCTGTCACAAGCCTGCCTATAGCTTATCGAACGGCACCCACACCCCGCTCGGTGCTGCCCGTCACAACTCCGCGACAGGTGCGGCGGATACGCTGCCCCATGGGGCATAAGCGACACAATCACCCCGTCCTCATGTCCTCCTGACCGCGTCGGCGCAGAACCAACTCAGTAGGCGAACCCGGTGGACGAGCTCACTGGACGAACCCTGTGGACGAGCTCAACGGACCAGCCCAACGGACCAGCTCAATAGAGCCTCCAGCCCCGCCCGTCATGACGCGGCCCAGCCTCCCGGGCCGCGCCGCCCCGCTGGCGCCGCTCCTCGTCGATCTCGTCCTGATACGTGGTCAGTCGGCGACGCCCCTCGTCCTCCGCGGCGTGCCGCGCGTCGGGCGGCAGTTCCTCCAGCGCACGGAACCCGTCGCGCACCCGGTCGGACAGGGCCTCTCGGTAGGCCGAGTTCTGCATCGCCTCGCGCAACCCCACCCTGCCCGCGAGTACTTCCTTCGCCATCTCCTGGACGACCTCTCCGCCGCCACCCTGCGCAAGGCGCTGGAGCGAACTACGCAGAGCCCTGGCGCGTGCCGGCTCCCTGGCGATGTCCAGGAACTCCTCGTCCCCGACCTGCTCTTCGGCCACCTGCGGGCCTCCCTTGTCCCAAATACCTGATGCGCGTGCCCAATTACGCGTCATGACCCACGATGCGACCTACGAGGCGGCCCACGACGACTACGTGCGTACGACCGTCAAACAGCCGGATGGTCGTAGCCCTCCCCCACCGCCGGCAGCTGGTTGACCGCCACCCCGATGGTTCCTGACAGTGCCGCCGCCGCGGCGACGGCGATCTTCACTGACTGCTCTGCCGCCGAGTAGGCCTCGGTCGCCTGCCCCCACAGCCGGATCACCTTCACGACTTCGAGCGCGGCCAGGCCGTATCCGACGACGGCCCCAACGCCCGTTTCCACCAAGAGCGTTCCAGCAGCCACCTCGATCTCGATGAGGATCAGGGCGTCCGCCATCGCCGTCAGCACACCTTTGACGAGGTTCAACGCCTCGTACACCGCAAGGGAAATCTCCGAGTAGTAGCCCTGAAGATCCTTCAGCGATGTGCCGACTTCGGTGATCCTTTTTGCCAGCTCATCGAAGTATTTATATGCGGCATCTGCCTCATTTCCGTCCCATGACTGGTCGAGTCGCTGATTCCCGGACTGGATATTGGCACTCAAGTCGCCGAGTGAGCTCCCCGACTTCTGCCACATCTCGGCACACTTTACGTACGCCTCCCAGTCTCCCGCGAACCAACCGAGCGCCTGTTCCAGCGGATCCTGCTCCGCCTGGAATACGAACTTGATGGCCTCAAGGGACCAGTAGCTGGGGCTGAGCCAATCGCTGACCGTCCCGACGGTGTCGCTTACCAGGCCGTGCGAGTACTCCTCGGGCTTGCCCGGAGCACTCAGCCGGGAGGAAGGGGCGGCCGCGTCGCCGCGCTTCGATCCAGGAGCGTGTGGATGCGCGACAACGCCCTATTGGCTTCGTCCATCGCCTGGTCGTGCAATTCCAGAGGTGCCAGCAACAGGCCTTGTTCCGTGGTGGACTTGTCCAGCCCCGTGCCGTATCTCTTGACGTATTCACCGACAGACTGCGCGGCGCGGTCGACCTGTTTCCCGTAGGCCTCAAGATCCGCCGATTCAGCTGCGAAGCTCACTGTCGCTCGCTCCCCTCCAACAATTTCCGTAGCGGCCGGAAGGCACCGTAGCAACCATGCCCAGGAATCTCTTCAGCCGGAACTGGCAGGACCAGGACGGCCATCCACTCGGATCCGACGGGGATAAGCAACTCGCGAGAGCGAAACGGCAGGCCCTGCGCGTATTGCCCGGCATCACACTGGTTTTCGCTGTGTGTTACCTGGCAGTCAACTGCGTGTCACTACTCCGGGGTGAATTTGACGCATCCATGGCGCTTTCGATCATCCCTGCTGTTATTGCTGGCTTTCTCGCCATTCGTGGACGGATCACGCGTTCCATCCCTTTGTGTGCGGCCGGGCTTGTGGTGTTGGTCGCGTGGGGGCTGCCGTGTCGGCGTTGAACGGCTGACCCGTCACCTCCGACACCTGCGCATGGTTCAACGCTCCCAGCACTTCGCCACAGCGGGCGCGTACGCCACCCGTAGTCGAAGTAGCCACCACAGGACCGGAATCGGCCGCACGCGGACTCGGTCAACACTGACCGGCCAAGGAGATCGCCCGAAGGCTTCCAGGCTGCGCGAAGCGGAGCGCCGATGACGCCGGACGCGGAATCGGCAAGGGCCACCGCCCGTCGCTCGATCTCATCCGTGCCCTTGTGTCGGGCCTCTAGGAGAAGAAGACGTCCACATGCCGGCGATCACTTGGGAAGACCCGTTCTGCGGGGAAGGCGCCAACTGTTTCCGCCTCGGCACCGACAGCCGCGAGGCGCTCCGTGCGTTGATCTCGGACATCAAAGCGGGGAAGGCGGATCACCTTCTCTGAGCGCTACGGACTCGAGTGCTCGGCCCCGTCTACGTTTCGACGAACCACATGCGCCGCGCCGGTATTGGGCGGCACCGTCGAAAACATCACGAGGACGAGGACGAGCCCAGCCCAACCGGCCCCCGGTCGAGATGACTCAGCCTCACCGGGAACGCCTCGCCCATGCGTCGCCAGCCTTGCCCCATGAACTGGACCGAGCACCACGAACCGTCGACGAACCCGATTTCGTGACAGCCGCCCACGACATCGCTTCGGTCTCGGATCCAGCTCACCTTGCCGAGCACCGTCGACCAGCCCACCTCGACCGGGCCGTGCCTGCCCGTGAGCGAGCCGGCGCGCGACACGTACACGAGTTGCAGGTGATGCCCAGTGACCTGCATGACCACGTCCGCGCCGTTCCTGGTCCGCGGCATCGTGGCTCGCGCCAGGTGTCCCGCCATGGAGTTCCAGTCACCGCAGAACGGTTTCCCGGGCTTCTTCCCCCCACGCCAGAAGATCGCCTCGAAGAGCGCTTCGAACGGGTTCCAGGTCATGGAGATCAACCTCGCCGTCCCACGCACTGGGAGCATGCACCAGCTGAAGGGGGTCCGGCGCTCCGAGCGCAGACCGCGCGTGCGGCGGAAATGGCCGGGTTCGGGCGCCCGGGAAGCCAGAGCGACCCGGTGCTCTCCTCGCAGCGCCTCGCCACCCGGTGCGACCGCCCGCGCTCGCACGACCGACGTCTGATTGCGGTCCGATCCGCTCACCCGAAAATTTCCCTCACTGTCCGGGACGCGCGCGAAGGCGTTGTATCCGTACGCCCATCCAGGCTCCGCGGGTCGAGGCGCCTTTCGTACTCGTAACGCCCCTCCGCCACCCCAGGTCCGCCCTCAAGGACCGAGCCCTGGACAGCGCCGGCCGGGTCGGCACCGATCACATCCTTGACGGCACCCTTCACGGTCTTCTTGTAGCCACGTATCCCGCGAACAGGACCAGATCCTCTGGGGGACGGCGGCCGTGTCCATCGCAGCGAACATAGGGCATGAGGCCGCCCTTGAGGTGCTTCGGCCCTTTCGAAGTGCGCTCCGAAGCTCTGCCATCTTGCGAGGCAACTGCATGCGCTTTGCGATGTCGGACAGCGCCTCCGCCAGCTTGGCGGTGATCTTGACAGCTTTGGCCGCCCTGGTGCCGATTCCGGCGGCGGCGACAGGCGACCCGCCGGCTGCGGCGGCAAGGACTGCCTCCACAATCTCGACGGCAAGCTCGAGCACGTCTTGCCCGGTGCATGCCGAACACCGAACGGCCAGGCTCAGCCGTCCCATTCATGCAGTACGGCCTGCGCGTAGACGACCCGCATGTCCAAACGGGCCGTCCGGACCTTGTACTTGTCGGTCATCCCGTAGAACTTCAAGGGGGCGGGGCCCAGCCCGAGGCCACCCTTGGTGCGCCATGCCGTCCGCGACGGCAGATGCCAATCGGGGCGGCCGTACCCGCCGACGAGGCCCGCCACGTTGTAGACCAGCATCAGCGGCGAGAGCAGCACGTACAGAATCCACGCACTGACGGTTCCACGACGGCCGACCAGGCTTGTGCCGTCCGGCAGTTCCATCTCGTACCGGCGGCGCCCGCCACTACCCGGGGCCGACAGTCGCAGCACGCCCAGCTCGGCCCCGTCAGGCCCTGTCACAGCCAGGTCGGCTCCCGCATTCGGGTCGGCCGTTCGCCGGGCCACAGAACACAAGGGCCCATTCCCTACCTGGTCCGCGAAGAGGGTGAAACTCGGACCCCGGCCGTCTGCCGCTTCCTTGTTCGGAAACTCCCCTTGGACATGGATCGCGTTCCCACCTCGTACCTTGATGAGGCGTTGGAAGTTGGCCGCTGCCCTTTCTTGTGCAGTCGGATAGTGAACGCTGAATTCGGTACTCACGTTTCCTGGCCCAAGTGGTCGGCGGGAATGGGGTCGAGATCGCAGGTCATCGCCAGCTATTTCCGGTGGGCGGCTTGAGCCACGCGGGCAGTTGACGGAGCGCGAGCCCTGATGTCGACAGGATCTGAAGATAACCGTTGACCTGATCGCGGGTCCCGCCGCGTACCCATGCACGACGGAACCAGAACGCTCGCGACAGCAGGTACACGCCGGCTGCGAGCAGTAGCACCACGGGCGAGCAGAGGATCAGGCCGACCACTGGGTCGAGGGTTCCCCAATCGGTGGTGTCGATCAGGAATCACGCTCCGACCGCTCCTGGGACGAGCAGCAAGCCTCCCCATGCCCCGCGTGAGTTCATCCGGCCCAGCAGGCGCCGGTGGCGATGGAGCATCGCGGCGACCTCGCGGTCGGCCAGATAGTCGATGCCCCTGTCGACGCCAATGGCCCGCGCCGCCTCGGCCAGGCCCGGCACCTCCGCCAGGTGAACAGCCCTCACCTGCAACAGCCCAAGGGCATCCGCCGGGAGAGCGCTGCCGACTTCCGGCAGGCGCCGTGCACTCATCCGAACACGTCCCGGACGGGCTTCGGAGGCGGAGGTTCCTCGGCGCCCTGTGCCGCCTGCGTGGGCCCGGTCGGCTCTGTCACCGGTGTCGACTGCGTCAGAGGGCCGCCGGAAGCCACGTCCGTCCGCTGATCCGCATGATCCGGATCATCCGGCTGCTGAGGCAGGTTGCCGGCCTGGGGCGGGGTACCGGCCTGAGGCTCGGCATCGGCCGACGCCGGCCCCTCCGCCACTTCAAGGGTGTTCACGATGGTGAAGAAGAGCTCTGAGTACAGGTCCCAGTCCTGCATGCACGGCGTGCTGAGTTCGAAGAGAGCCATCTCCGCGTACCGGCGAAGAGGGAGGTACACGGCGATCTTTCCGATCTCCACCTCTTCGGCCCGACCGGAGTCGGTGATCTCCGCAGGAAGCGTCATGATCTCCGAGGTGAACCTGGCGACCGCCTCGCCCGCCTCGAGCCACACCGTCTCGACCCGAGCCTGCTCCCCCAAACCAGAGGAACCGGACGCCCCGGACGTCCCGGAGAGTTCCGCGGCGACACTCGAAGCCGTCATCCTCCGGCCGTTCGGCACCGACTCCAGCAGCGTGGCGGTCACCGTCGCCGTGCTGTGGCGCCCGTCGAGGTCGAGCAGGCAGAAGCCCGCGTAGCCGACCCCGGCCTCCACCATCTCGGCGACCACCGGCAGTTGAGCCGCCGCGTACTGGAACCAGAGTTGGGCGTTCCCCTCCGGGTAGATGTCCTGGGCCAGCTCGATCAGCTCTTCACCCACCAGCTCCGGGGGTTCCTGGACAGGGAGCTCGAAGAAGGCGGGCGGCACACGGAAGTTCAGACGCTCAGGAGCAGCCTCCGAGGCGACGGTCACACCGCTGCCGGGTTCATCCATCGTGTCCATGGGTTACGCCGCCCCCGCCGCCGACATGAACGCGTTACTGGACGGTGCGCTCGCCGACTGGGTACTCGATCCGCCCGACACGAGGCCGTGCACCAGGCCGACGCCCTTGATGCCGCCCATCGTTCCGCGCATCAGCCCGCTGCCGACGTCCAAGGCCTCCTCGCCGAGCCCCAGCCCCTTGCCCGCCCGCGCCAGGCCCTTGTACATCACGCCGCTGGCCATCCCCCTGGCCACGTTGACCGAGGTCGCCACCTCGTCGGCGTGCGAGAAGACACCTGCGAGCCGCTCGCCCGTCGCCGCCGCCTTGGCCGCCTTCGCTCCCGCCGTCAGTCCCTTGACCGCTCCGACACCGGGCAGCACACCAAGGCCCGCACCGACCCAGTCCATCACTCCGACCTTGTCGCCGCGTGCCGTCTTGGCCGCGTAGCCGGCCAGAGCGACCGCGCTTGCGCCGATGGCCAGTGCCCCGAACACCGCCCCCACGGGCGGGATGGCCATGGTCGCCAAGGACAAGATGGACAGCACGGATCCGATCTTGGAGAACAGGTCCGCGTGGTCGGCGAGGAAGTCCGTGAAGCCGTCCCAGGCGCCCTTCAGGCCGTCCGAGATCTTGTTCCAGATGCTGATGTCCGGCGGCCGGTTCTCCGAGGCTTCGCGTATGGCCTGCTCCGCCTTGCCGGCCTGCTCCTCCCAGTAATCACGCAGCGCCTCGCCGTCCTGGATCAGGATCTTGAGCTCGTTCGCCGCGTGCTGGGCCGCATTCGATGCGGAATCGGCCTCCTCCGACAACGTCTTGGCCTGCTCCTCGCTGATCTGCTGGAACCGTACGCTGTCGATCTTGCTGTTGACCCGGTCGACGTCGGCGTTCTTCTGGTCGAGCAGCCTGCGGGCGTCGACCGCGCGGTCGTCGAGGCTCTTGGCCTGCCGCTGCAGCGTCTGCAGCTCGTCGTGCCAGCCGTGCAGCGCCCTGGAGCAGGCGTTCATCGACTCGTGGCCCTGCCGAAGGTACTTGGGTAGTTCGCCGACTTTGCCCTGGAACTTCTTGGCTGCCTCGCCGTCCCACACACCGTCGGTTTTCCCGATGCTCGTAAGCATCTCGCGCAACTCGTCGAGCTCGTCGCCGACCGTCTTGACGTCGTACGCCAGCGACTCGATCGTGTGCAGATCGCCCTTGGCGGGATTGAATTTCAGACCGGGCCAGCCGGGATCGTCGAATATCCCCATCGTCCTCTCCCGTTACGTGTACGTGTGCTGCTCCGGTTGTGCCAGTTGCTCCAGCGCGGGGTGTCGGCACCGCGGCGGCCGCAGGTCCTGGTGGAGCTCCTACTGGCTGAAGCCCTTCTGGATGTCCTGATCGGTCGTCAGGTAGGCATCGAGGGTCTTCTGCAGCCCCTCGTGCAGCGTCTTGGCGGAGTCGGCGATCCGCTTGATGCCGTCGCCCCAGTCGTCCTGGAAGTCGTCACAGGCGTCATCCAGGCCGTCCGTACCGAGGCCCTTCGGGCCCACCTTGTTGAGCCGCTGCTGGGCATCCCGCATGCGGTCGTCCACCTGGTCCAGCCTGCCGATCAATGTCTTCATGCGATCGGTGTCGATCTGGAAGTCCATCAGCCCCGTGCACCTCCCCCGTTTGCCGTCGTTACCGCGATCGGGCACTGCCGGGCAGATTATCGGAGGGGAGACTTCCGGCCCCACACAGCGATGCGCATCTGGTTCGATCTTTACTCGCCTATGGAAGAAACAGAAGAAAGCGCATACCCCTCACGGGCACACCACTCCCACGCCTACGGGAGAGAAGCCACAGTGGCGGCCTGCCCCCTCACCACGTCCACGGCCGTCCGTGCGCACCGAACAAACCGACATCGCGGGCGACAACTACGGCCTGGTCGCGCCGACCGGGAGGATGCCCGACACCTGCGTGGTGAACGCTTCGTGCTCGGGGAGATTGAGCGTGGCCCAGGATCCGTCGGCGAAGCCGAACTCGAAAAGCTGCTCCTTCTTCTGACGGCGGATCCATGCCAGTTGAGAGCGGGGGCAGTACCAGCCGACCTCGGCGCCTTCATCTGCGATGCCAGAAGGGGGCATAACAGCACTGGGCGCGTAGAAAACCTGGAGCCCGTCAGGGGTCAGGACGAGGAACGAGTACACGTACCACCAGCGGGAGCGGGGCTGAATCGCGATTTCCAATTGCCCTGCCAGGCTGTCCCAGCCTCCCCAGAAGCCGCGCTTGCGGCGCTTGTACTTTTCGCGCTTTCCCGGGTCGTCGCAGATGCGCTTGGGGCCGCTCGTCGAGGCGTTCTCATCTCCCCAGAACAACGTCGAGGCCACCACCTTGGCCTTCTGCCCAGTGCCGACGGGGTTGCCGACATCACCGAATACCTCCGGACGCCGGTCGGCCGGAGCGACGGGCTCCCTTTCCCGCCACCAATCCAGGCGGTTGATGGCGAAGGGGCCGGTGACGGGGGTTCCTGGCGGGAGAAGGGCGCCGACGCGAGGGGCCATGTCCTCGGCGCGCGCGGCTGCGATCGCACTCTTGGCTTCGGCGAGGTTCATAGGACGGGCACGGCTCCTGTGCTGTCGAAGTGGCGAGTACGGGATGATCCCAGATGGTCCGGGGGTCCGACCAGCGACCAGCGAAAGGGGCCTGCTGAGTCCGAGCCGTCTGGATAGGGTTCCGGAGCGGCGTTGAGACGCTGCGTTGACATGTGTCCGGGGGTGTTCGCTCAGGCTGCTCTGTCCGGGCCCGATGCAGTCGAGCATCCAGGAGATCGAATCATGCACGGTGCGGCCGCCGACGAGACTCAGGAGGCGCAACTCGCGCCACAACTCCCCCTGACGAAATGCGCTTTCGACGATCCCGGCACCCGCACCGCCTGGACGAAGTCCAGACGCAAGGTACGAGTGCGCCTCACCCTCTGGACCGTCTTCTGGGTGGGTTCGTTCGTCGCGCTGAGTCTGCTCGACGGGTTCGGGGTCATCGGCCTGTCCGACGTCCGTTTCAAGGGGCGCCGCGGAGGAAGCGGCGGGAACCTGCTCGGAATGGTCGGGGCCGTGGTCTTCCTGGTTTACCTGTGTCAGCTGTACCTGTACGTCGTCTCGCTCCGGTCACTGAAGCGCATGCGGCGAGTGCTCGAACGGCACCCCTGGCGGATCGTCTCCGCCGTACGCAAGCAGCATCAGGTCACCGACCCGAGTGGCGTGCCCGTCCGGCTGCGGATCGGGGCCGAAGGTGCGCGCAATGAGTGGAGTCACCTCATGTCCGCCAGCGGCGTGCCCCGTAAGCGGCGGTGGCCCGAGGCCATGGAGCACGGGGCGTGGCACGCGGGGGACAACTGGGGGCCAGGGGTGCTGGCGCTTCCCGGCGGCGAGGACCTCATGGAGGTCAGGAAGCGTCAGGCCGCCCGCACCGCCCGAGCGTAAAGGGAACTCACGAACTCACCATGACCGCCGACATTTCAAGCCCCGCCACGATTCCCGCGACACCCGACGTGGAGCGGGTGCTGTCGCGCAACTTCCGGGCCCTCGCGAAGTTCGTCGCATTCCGTCTGTGTCTGATCGTGACGCTGATGGTCGGGCCGATCGCCTGCATCAGGCTGGGCGTGGTGCAGGAATCCACGCTCGCCGCGCTGCCGGTTGTCGCCGGTCTGTTCGTTCTGATCCACACCGTGCTCCGCCTCAGGTTTGCGACCAGAATCTTCGCCTGCAAAAGGGTCTTGCGTCATTACCCGCTCACTCACCACTCGCGGGTCGTCAAGAAGGAGGGGAGGGGCAAGGTCTACGGGACTGTGTTCGCGCTGCGCGTGTCGATTCGGGGGCAGCACGGTGCTCCGCTGATGCGTGGGGTCAATGCCGCGGGAAGTACGCGGTGGCCTGCAGGGTTCGACGAGGGCGGCTGGGTGGCCGGTGATCTCCCGTACGGCGGAGTCGTCATCTCCCCCACGACCGACGCCATGCTCTTCGTAAAGCCGGACGACTGGGGGAAGTTGGAGTCGCGGCGGCGGGAATTGGGGGCGGAGCGTGCGGAGTTGGCGAGGCTCGCCGGGCTGGACGACGGCAAGTGGCCCGAGCCGAGGCTCTCCTAGGATTACGCCGCGGTGGTTGCCGTGGTGCTGCCCTAAGGGGCGGGGCCGATCTCCCCTCAGGACAGCCACGGCCGCAGGCTCACCCGAAGGGGTTCGGGCTCGGCAGTCGGAGCGTCGCCCCGTCCGGAAGGTCGAACACCTGCTGCGCGATCGGTCCCCGGATCCGCATCGCGGTCGCCGCGTCCACGACCTTGAAGTTGTCGAAGTCATAACCGCCACCCGCGACGAAGAAGCGGCGGGGGATCAGGCGCTCGGCCGGGTCCAGCGCGCCGTTCGCCTTCTGGTAGGCGTACGCGAAGCTGGCCGTGCCGTTGACGTCGGGGTCTTCGAGGAGCCAGGCCGCCCAGTCGTTGAGGCTGGTGCCGAGTTCGGTGAGTTCCGCGGATTCCGGGTTGAGCGTGACGACCTTCGCGCCGTCGATGATGCCGAATTGCGTACCGAAGAGGTCCTGGCCGAAACAGAAGATGTCGTCAGCGAGATCGTCGTAGGTGTCTTTCCACGTTTCCTCGGCATTCCAGGAAAGCAGGTCGGGGCCGAGGCCCTCGTCACCCGCGCGGAATACCTGGACGCCGGCGTTGAAGAGGAAGAAGCCGTTCATGCTGGAGAGGACCGTGCCGAGTTCGGCGAGGGGGCCGGTTTCCCAGCCGAAGTCGAGGTCGATGGCCGGGCCCATGGGGCCGCGGGCCCGGCTCAGCAGCCGTTCCAGTGCGCCGGCGGACGTCGCGTCGCCGGACGTCGCGCCGTCGGGTGTTGCGCCGTCAGGCGTTGAGTCCTTGGGCGTTGCGCCGTCAGGCGTTGCGTCGTCGGACATTCCGAATCACTTCGCTTCCGGGCCGATGGGCCGTGTCAGATAGTGCTCCCGCACTCGGTCGGTGGTGACCAGGCGGAGAGTGGGCTGAAGGACGGGAGCCGTCGGGATGGCATCCCATTTCTTGTACGGGTGCCATCGGCTGTGTGCGGCGAGCATCATGGCTTCGCCGCGCTCGATGTCTCCTTCGACCGCGTACCATCCTGCCATCCAGGAGCACTCGGCGTAGCGCGGCGGGGTGTGCCCGCCCTGTACGACGAGATCGTGTGCGCGCGGGAAGTCGTTGGCGGTCCTGAACGACATCCACACGACGTGCTGTTCGTCGGCGGTGAGCGTTTCGAAATCACGCTCCACGAGTGGAGAACGGTGCTTGGCGCCCGACGGCGGAAGCGGTACGCCCCAAGGCCTGAACCCCGGCAGCAATTCTTCCAAAGGGCGCTGAGGAAGCTGCCCGGAAAGCCAGGACAGTTGCTCCTGCAGGTTGCGGCCGGTCGGCACCGTCTCCGCCACCGTGGCCAGGCGGTCCGCAATGACCTCTGGGGCGCTATCCGGGGTGGCCAGGAGTGCCTCCTCGAACGGCATGTCCTGGTCGCACAGTTCGCCACCGCTCGGGCCGTCCGTCCGGATCAACGACTCGGCCAGATCCGCGGCTTCACCGGGGCGGTCCAACCACAGCAGGATCTGGATCGACGCGGCGGCCGCTTCCCAGACGGGGCCCCGGGCGCCACCAGGCCGACGAGCGATCTCGAGCAGCTGTGGCAGTGCCTCCTGGAAGTGCCCCTCACGGGCATGTGAGATCAACTTCTCGGCAGAGTTCATGAGGTCATTCTCTCCTTTGGCCTCTGGAACGGCAGTTTCCCGGTGCGTCGCGCGCCTTCTCCTCCAGGCGCTGTCTAGCGCACCGAGATCTTGACTCTGGTGCCATCCGGTAAGCCGCGTACAGCACTTCCCATTGCCGAGCCCGATCCTTGGTTATCCTTCGCCGCGATGTAACGGACACTCGCGCCCGTTCCTCCCTCCTTGTACATGGCCGGAGGGTATTCGTCCCGGTCCCGCGGACTGTCGGTCGGAATCCCGCGGAGCGAGTCGGCACGGTTGTCGTCCGCCCCGTTTCTGTCGATGGTGAGGACGTCGGGTTTGGGCGCACGTTGCCGACTGTCATCGCCACGCCAGACGGTGCCGTTCTGGGCGTCCTCGATGTGCTGCGCGGACTCGGGATACTTGTTCCTGTCGAGGACCATTTCCGCGTCGTATTCGGTCTGTCCGCCGGTGCGCCGGTTGAAGTCCCCTCGCGCGGCGGCCTGTTCCCGCATTCTGCGCCGCGAGCCCTTACCGGTCTCGCCGCCGTTCTTGGCCACCTTGTTCGCGAGGTTGATGAGCTCGTGGGCGTGCTGGCCGTCCGCGTCCTGGATGTTCTTGACGACCTTCTTGGTGCCGTCCCCGACCTGGCTGTACATGTCGCCGACGGCCTTGGCGGCATCCTTGCCGAGTTTCCTGCCCATGCGCTGTGCGGCGTCTTCGAGCGCCTTGGCTATCGGGTGGCTCATCCGAACGACACTCCCGACGCCGCGTTGCTGAACTTGACGGCGTGTCCGGCGACGGCCTCGGAGTGCTTCTTGAAGTCGTCGGCGTGCTTGAGCAGTTCGTCCGGGTGGATGGAGAAGCCGGTGCCGCCGCCCGCGTCGGCAGGTCCGGCGATCGCCTCGCTGGCGGACTCGACGCCCTTGAGGACCAGGCCCTTCAGCGCGCGTCCCACGATCTCCTCGAGCGGTTCGACGGCCTGGGTCGCGAGGTGTGCGATCACCTCTTCCAGGGCGCGTTCGAGGAGTTCGTTCACCACCTTCTTGGTGACCTGTATCAGTGCCGCCTCGGCCGCTGCGGCCGCCCCGAGAGTGACGATCGCCGTCGCGGCCGCCACCGCCAACTGGGCGGCGATGAATATGAGTTGGGCGATGACGGCTATCTTGGCCGCGACGATGATGGCCGCCGCGACCTCCAGGGCGACCGCCGCCATCTCGCATCCCTGGATCAGCTCGGTCATGTGGCTGGTCGCCAGCCGGCTCCAGGTCTCGGCGAGCCGGTCGTACGACGACCCCTCGTAGCAGGCCGCCATGGCATTGATGGTCTCGGAGGCCTGCTCCTGCGACGCGCCGATGTCACCCGCGAAGGTGCGGACGTGTCCGGCGAACTCGTGGACCGCGTCCTCGTTCACTTGGGGCCAGTTCAGACCCATCAGGTCCATGACCCAGACAAGCTCGTCCGGTAACTCGATGGCCATGCGCTCCCCCTGTATCCCCGTGGCGCAACTGCCCTACCTGTGACAGTTGTTCGAAGGATAGTTGCCCGGAGGTGGCGCTTCCTCATCGTGCGAGGGCGTGTTTCAGCGCGGTATGTGGCCGGTCACTGTCAGCCCCGAACAGTCCTGCCCACCAGCCGGGTCCGGCGCGTACACCCAGTACAGCGCCGCGAGTTGGACCAGCAGGAGGACCGGGACGAGGCAGACCGCCGCCACCGCCACCCGGCGCCCCCGCCACGTCTCCCCCGGCCGTTCCCCGCGCCGTCGCTCCACCCGTCGTAGGGCCAACAGGAGCGCCACCGCTGCCGATCCACACAGCGGAGCAGCCCAGGCCGTGACGTACGTGCGCGTGGACGGGCCCAGGTAGCGGCAGTTCTGGTACGTGTCGCCATCGAAGGAGAAGTGGGCCGCCAGCAGGGCCGCCGAGGCGAGGACCAAGAGCGTCACGAGAAACGGCAGTTGGAGACACCAGCGCCGGACGGAGGACGAGGGCATCAGTACCAGTCCGGGCTGGGGCGCACGAAGCGCAGGTTCTGGTCGCCCTGGTCCTTCTCGGTCGAGGGGAGGCGGCCCTCCAGGCTGACGTTCTGGTACTCGTTGTTGTGCTGGGTGTACTTGATCTCGCCGTCCGGCATCACCGCGGTGACGATCGCCGCGTGGTGCGTATTGCCCTTCTCGGCCGTGTCACCCGCGCCGGCCTGCTCGTAATAGATGATGTCGCCCGGCTTCGCCTCCGCCTGCGGGACCTCTGAACCGCCGTGCGCCAGCATGAAGTTCTGCTGGTTCTCGGCGGCGGCCCAGGTGTCGGAGTAGGCGAGTCGCTTGTCGATCGCGTCGACGCCGGTGCGAGGGCCGGCCATCCAGTTGTCGTCGTCGGCCGTGCCCCAGAAGCTCGTCTTCTCCTTCATGCCGGAGTGCAGCAGGGCGTTGGAGACGAAGTTGGCGCAGTTGTTGCCGAAGTCGGTGGGGTCGTCCTTGTTCCAGTTGGCGAGGGCGTACTCGACCATCTTCACGCGGTCGTACTTGCCGTCGGTGCCGCGCAGTTCCTGGCGTACGTCGGCGGGGATGCCGTCGAGGTTGGCGAGGGCGACCGGCTGGGCCAGCATCATGTCCTTGCGCTGCTCGGGCGTGAGGCCGTTCCACCAGCGGCGGGCCGTCGCCTTGTCCTCGCCGACCGGGATGTCGGCGGCGAGCATCCTCAACTGGATGTGGGAGGCGTGCTCCTGGAGGTCGCCCAGCGCCTTGTCCGGGTCGGTGACACCGGTCTGGGCGGCGAGCTTGGCGAACTCGGCCGCGGCCAACTTGTCCGCGGTGGTGACCTGTTCGGTCGCCTGGTCGATGAGGTCCTGCACTTCGGCCCGGTACGACTCCGTCCCCTCGCTCTCCCCACGGGGATCGGAGATCGTGCCGTCGGCCGCGATCTCCAGGCCGTGGCGGGCCGCGAGGTCCAGCGCGGCGTGCAGGGTGCTCTGCGCGGTCTCGATGGTGGTCGTCATGCCGTCGGCGACCATGTTGACCGCGAGGAGGATGTCGTACGCCGACTCGAGCTGGTTCGCGAGCTTCTCGAACTCGGCGGCCGCCGTGGCGCCGACCTCGTCCGTCCAGTTGTCGGCGAGCGGCTTGGTGCCGTATTCGCGCAGGTCCTTCGCCGCGCCCAGGGCGTGCTTGGCGAGGGTGTGCCATTCGTCGGCCGCGGTGGCCCAGGTCTTCGGGTGGGCGGTGTTCACACCCTCGTACGAGACCATGGTCAGGCCCTCCCGAGGTCGGTCAGACCGGCCAGGCCGGCGCGCAGGCGCGCTTCGGCCTCGGCGTCCGCGCGGTCGTAACTGTCCGCGGAATCCCGCAACTTGTCGCTCAGCTCGCCCATCCGCTTGGCGAGGGACACCATGTGGTCCTCCCACTTGCGCGCGCAGGCCTTGAGCTCGGCCGGGCTCTGCCAGCCGTGGCCGTGGTGGGAGGCGGGCACCTCGTCGCTGGTGTCGAGTGCGTGGCCGAGGCGCTTGGCCGTCTGGCGGGCCAGGGACTCGGTGTCGTGGGCCGTGGCGCGTACGCGTGCGGCATTGATGTCGATGTCTGCCATGGGCGTTGGACAACTCCCCCGTTGTGAAGCCCGTTGTGAACCGCTGTGCCGCCGGTTCGAATCCGGCGATCATCGTACGGGCCTCCGATTGCGAGCCTCGGCGTGAGGGACTCGGATCGGCGGACCTCGGATCAGCGTGCCGCCTGGCCGCGCAGCCGCGTCGTCCGCTCCCGGTGTCCCTTCCGGTCCGGCGCGCCCATGTGCCCGGACTCGCGTTCTGCCTCGCCCAGCCACAGTTGGGGCACGTACGACTGGATCGCCGCGACGACCGCGTCGCGCGAGCCCGGCGGGACGGGGAGGCGGTGGCGCAGCCGGGGCAGGTCGGGGTGGAGGGGCGCCTCGTCGCGGACCAGGGGCCACAGGACGGGGTCGTCGCGGTCGATGGGGCCCGAGGGGCACAGCTCGATCGAGTAGACCTTCGTGCGGCCGAGCTTGCTCCAGTGCAGGCCGACGCCGGCGAGCGAGTTCCAGGGGACGACGCCCCGCACCTTGCCGTCGCTGACCCAGAGGCCGGTTTGGTCGATGCCCACCGTCGAACGGCGCGACACCCAGGCGGAGATGAGGCTGGTGACGCTGACGAAGAGGATGAGCAGGCCCATGACGATGCCGACGACGCCCTTGGGGCTGGGATCGTCCTCACCGAGACCGACGGTGATCGCCACCCCGCCGAACAGTACGAGCAGCCCCACCGCCGTCAGCACGATGCCGAGCGGCAACGCCTTGGTCGCGTTGCGCTGACCAGTACGTATGACGGTGGCGGTGGGTGCAGGGCCGTGGCCGTGAGGTGTCGACATGAGCAGGGAGTGTAGGGAACCTGTCGCGCCCGGCGCCTGCAGGATCGGTGACGTTTAGGCTCCGGGACATGACTTATGGCTCGGAATCCGACGAACAGCTGACGGCGACCAAGACGCTGAAGGCGCGGTTCCAGGGTCTGGGGCAGCAGAGACTCGTGGTGGACCGCCGACGCGCGGCCCGGCAGGCGCGCCGGGTGTCCGCGGGAATCTCCGCGCTGGTCGCCCTCGTCGCCATCGTCCTCACGGGCGTCCGCCTCGGCCAGGGCAGCGAGGCCGGGGTGTGGACGGTGCTCTACCTCGCGGGCGGCGTGGTGAGTGGGTTCGGGGTTCTGCTGGCCCGGTTCGGCCGGACGCGGTGGGCGTTCGCGGCGATTTGTGTGGGGGCGGGGGTTGCGACGTTGGGGGATGGGCCGATGTTCGGGTGAGGTCCGCCGGCCGGCCTTCGGCGGAGGGCGACACGGCGGCTTGTCCGTGCGCGAGGGGTGGCGGCCCGCCCCGCGCTCCGGGCAGCCCGCCCCACCCTCAGGAACCCGCCTGCGCGGCGAACGGCTCCGCGTGGGTCGGTACCGATGCCACCAGCGCGATCCACGAGCCGTCAGCAAAGACGAGCTCGAAGCGCCCCCGCTGAACAACCCCCTTGGGGTTCGCACGGACCCCGGCGACAGCGGTTCGCGGCGCCTCCCACTGAGGTTCGTACGACCGCTTGAGCTGCCACAGCTTCGCGCGATCCGCCAGGACGAGCACACGGCGGCCGGTGAACGCGACCGCCAGCTGGGAGGCGGGAGTGTGCGTGGCGGTGTAGTGCGTGGCCAAGAACTCGCCGGCCTGGCTCTCCCAGCCACCGTGCAGACCTTCGCCATGCATGGTGCGCGAGATTCCGTTGTCGATCGCCCTCTCAGCTCCCTCCAGGGTGTCGGCGACGCCCCCTGTGATGCGCTCGGCTCGGGAGATGGGCCTGGGCGGGCTGTGCTGCAGGAACCGTTGAACCGCTCCCGGGAGCCGGGCCTTGATCCGCCGTTCGAGATCGGACTCTCGCGGAGGCTGGATCAACCAGAGCGGCTGGTCGGGTACTCCTGGCGCCAACTCGCACTCGCAGACGGCAACCAGTTGCTCGCCAAGCTGCAGGTGCGGTTCGATCTGGCTGCGGCATTCCTTGCTCATCGGATTCGTACCTCAGTGGGAGCGAATGGTCAGCCGAACGGATCCCCGGAAGCGGGGTTCCAGAGAGCACCAGCAGTGACGACAATCAGGCGGCGTAAAGCGTGAGCGTGTTCGGCGAGGGTGCGTTCCTCGATCTGTTCCTGTCCCGGGGCCGCATGCTCGCCCTGGTGTCGGTCCCCGTCTGGTGGAGCATGACGGTCTTCCTCCTCGCGGAGGAAGGGTGGCACTACGGACTCGTGCTGGGCTTCGTACTGCCGCTGTTCGTCGCCTACTTGGGGCTCCGGGGCTACCGGGAGGTCCGTCCGGGCATGACGGCCGGGGCGCTGGCCTTGAGTGTCGCCACGCCGCTGGTGATCATCGCCCTGGGGTGGCTCGAGGGCCGCTGAAGCCTGCCACCAACGCAATCCACGACGCGTCGGCGCAGACGAACCCGGACATGCCACCGGGGGCGGCAGATGCATCCGCACCTGCCGCCCCCGGTCACGTATCGCTACGCGCGCTGGACGCTGTCCGCGCTACCCGCGCGCCGACGCGCTACGACCAGACGCTGGTGTTCCGGCTCTCGGTCGCCTGGTAGTTCTGGGCGGCCGTGTCGAGCGCGCGGGCGATCGACTCGAGCGTCTGGTGGAGGGACGCGGCGCGACGGTCCCACTCCTGCTGCTTGGCCTGGTAGCCCTCCTGGGCCGAACCTTCCCAGCTCGCAGCGATGCGCTTGACGCCGGCCTCGAGGTCGTCGAGCTGCTGGCGGACGTTACTGGCCGTGGACTTGACGTCCTGCGAAGCCTGGGAAATGGTCTGGAAATTGACCAGAACCTGACCGGACATGATGTCTCCCCCGGGGGATGTTGGACGGAAGGTGATGAAGGATTACGACGGTGGCGCGCTGCCCGCTGCCGCTCTGTGATGGCGCAGGATCAGCGGCCGGGGAGGCTCATCCGAAGGGAGAGGCCTCGGCGCCCGACGAGACGTGCGAGATCGACGCAGCCTGCTCGTCCTCGGACGTCTGGTAGTTCGACGCCGTCGAGTCGATCGCTTCCTTGATCTCATTGAGCACGCGGTTGAGGGCGGTGGCGTCCTCGTTCACCTGGCTCTGCAGGTTGTTGTACGCAGTGGCCGCCTGGCCCCTCCAGCCAGAGGTGATCGAGTCGACCACCGTCTGCAGTCGCTGGATCTCACCCTGGATGGACTCGTTCACCTGGGAGATACGGCCGCTGAACGCGACCATCTCCTCGTGCGTCACATTAAATTGACCGGCCATGGCCACTAGCCCCCATGAGAATTCGACATCGGTCCCCGCGCCTCTCGGTCCCCCGGAGGGAACTGGGGCGAGGGTGGCACTTCTCGATAGTGCCGCGACAGTACTTTAGCCACAACTGACACGGTCACCCAAGGCGGTTCCCAGGTGACCGGCCGTGCCGTGACAGGATCCACACAATGTCACGGATCGATACGAGATCACAGGGCTCACACAGGCCCCATGCGTCCGTTACATCAGTTACGTCGGTTACATCGGATACGCCGGGTACGTGAATGCGTCGGGTATGCGGATGCGTTGGATACGCGTACGCGTCGGATACATCGCATACGTCGCATACGTGGATACGTGGATACGTGGATACGTGGATACGTCGACGGCTTCAGCCGAAGACTGATCTGGCGCGAGCGTCCTCCGCGGTCCGAGTCCGACCAGAGCCGCCACCCGGTTCGTCCGCCGTTGCCGGCTGCTCCCCTCTGAGGCGCCCGACCCCGCTCTGAGCCGCGTCCCCGAGTGCCCCGGTCGCACCCTCCACCGCTCCGTCCACCGCACCTTGGGCACTCTCGCCCGGCGACGAGATCATCGAACTCGGGTCCAGCGCCTCCGTAACGGCGTCGCCCGCCTTCGGCAGGCTCTCGGCGGTGCTGTCCACGATGCCCTGGGCCGCCGCCCCGGCACCCTGGCCCACGCCCTCGCCCGTCGCGTGGACACCTTCACCGATGCCCTCACCGACCGCGCCGAGCCCCTCACTCGCGGCCCCTCCGAGCACCCGCCCGGCCGGGCCGAGCCGCCCGGAGGCCTCGCCGATGGCGCCCGCGGCACCGTTGACGGTCTCCGAGGCGAACGTGCCCGCGCCGACCACGGCCGCCTCGCCCCACTTCATTCCGTCCTGCGCACCGAAGTGGTTCTGCACGCCCTGCTGGAGGAGGTTCTGCCCGGCAGCCTTGCCCGCCTCGACGGCCGCTTCCTTCACCACGTCGAGGACGATCTCCTTGACCGACTGCACCGCTTGCTGCTCGACGGCCTGGGTCACCTGCTGGATGAGCTTCTGCTTCAGCTCGTCGAGGATGCGGCGCACGATGAGCCGGGTCGCCTGGGTCGCCCCGGCCGCGCCGATCTCCGAAAGCCCGAACGTCACCGGCGCTGCCGCCTGCGCCGCCGCGATCTCGAAGGCCAGCGCGATGAGCTGCGCGATGACCGCGATCTTGCTGGCGACGACGATGACGGCGACCGCGTCGAGCGCGAAGGCGAGGATCTCGGCGGCCATCGCGGCGTCCTCGAGGTAACCGCCCCCGCCGCTCGAGAACTTCTTCCACGCCTCCTCGAAACCCTCGGACGCGTCACCGGAGTTGGCGTTCAGTACAGCGCTCGCGGAGTTGGTGCCGCCGCTCTGGGTGTCCCGCACCGCTGTGGCGAACTGTCGCCACGCCTCGGCCGCTTCGTGGATCTTGTCCTCGTCGGCGTCCGGCCAGCTGTAGCCGAGCAGGTCGAGGACCCATGCGACCTCGTCGGGCAGGGTCAATGCCATGCCGTGTCACTCCCCCGTGGTGCGTGTGATGGTGGTTCGTATGTCGGTGGTTCGTATGTCGGTGGTTCGGCGATGCGGTGCGTGAATACGGCACCTGGATGCGCTCTGCGGTCAGAACTGCATGCCGAGGCCGGGACAGTTCGACTGCTGCCCGATCATGATCTGGGCCTGGTCGTCCTCGGTCACCTCGTACTGGGTGCCCATGACCTTCAAGTTGCCGCCGATCTTGTCGAGCTCGTCGGCGAGGTGCTCCATCGACGTCATCATGCCTTCGCGCACCGGCTCGTAGATGTCGTTGAAGGTCCCGATGATGTCCTCGCCCCAGTCGCCCTCGGCGCTCTCGAGTGCGGACTTCAGCTCCTTGGCGGCGGTCTTGAAGGACTTCCCCAACTCGCCGAAGGAGGTCCCCTGTTCCTTGAGCACCGCCGGGTCGACGTCGAAGCTGCCTGAGCCGAAACCTGCCATGTGCTCCCCCATGAATGTGCGTGCGTGTCGCCCAAGTAGAGCCCGGCGGCGCGCAGTTGATGTGCGCGCGGCAGCCCGGGCCCACGGGCGCAGATGTCCGACAAGGCGACCCTAGTGATCCCGACACACAGGACTCGCCCCGAAGCGCGGGTCTTCACCGGCTCCTCGCACGATTGCCATGTACCCGCGGTAGCGTTCCGCGACCGTCCACAACCGCAATCGCAAGGCGCGGGGAGAGCCGTACCGCGTTCCGTCCGGCACAGGGGGAATCACCCGAACGATGTCCCACTACCAGCAGCAACCCAACCCGGGTGGGCACCCGCCCCCGCCGCCGGCCCCCGGGGCGTATCCGCCTCCGCCACCGGCCCGAGGTGGGTACCCGTATCAGCAGCAGCCCGCTACCGGGCCGTACCCGCAGCAGGGACCTCCCCCAGGTCCGTATCAGCAGCAACCTCCACGCGCCTACCCGCCGCCGCAGGCACCCGCGTCCGCGCCCATACCCCCGAAGCACCAGGTCCCGTTCAGGGCACGCCTCACCGGCGTCTGCGTCATGGTCGTCACGCTCATCGCCGGCGGCCTCTTCGCCTGGCAGGCCATGTACGCCGCCGGGTTGCGTGGAACGCACGGCGAGTTCACGGTCTCCCAGTGCTCGACGCAGACCGTCAGTTACCGCTCGCACGGCAAGCACCGCACCCGTGAAGAGGTGAAGTGTTACGGGTCGTTCAGCGCGGACGGCGGCAAGGGCAGCGATCCCAACGCCTACCTCGAGCCGTCGTCCTCCCACTCCGCAGGCACGAAGATCTCGGTGACGCAGACGGACTCCACCTCGACGGTGGAGAGCCGTCAGTTCTCGTACGTCGAGGCCAGCGCCTGGAACGGCGGGCTGATGTTCGCGTTCGCCTTCGCCTGGCTGATCGGGACCGCGCTGGGCGCCTTCATGACGGTGACCGGCCACACCGGCAGGCGCAGCAGGGTGTCGTACGGCACCGCGTGGCGGTCCACGGCGGGCGGCCCGACCCGGCCGATCCTCTTCGGCCTGGCCGCGGTCGGGGCGCTGGGCGTGGTGGTGTCGTTGCTCTTGGGGCTTGTGCTGTAACCGATGCTCGTCATACCCGCGGGCCAGTACCCACACGATGTCGGGTACGGGCCCGCGGCACATTGTTGACGGGTCCCGCGGCCTCAGCCATACAGGGGCGACACGACCATGTAGTGGTCGACGGCGCGTTCGCACGACTGGACGCGGAACCCGGAACGTGTCGGGGTGTGCCGAGACGGTCACATGCCCGTCGAGGACACCGGCCCCGGCGAGCCCGAAGAAGAGCTCACGTCACGCGCCGCCCGCCAGCCAGCTCCCGACGAACAGCACCGGGCACAACACCGTTACGACGACGAGGATCGGCAGCGCCGGACCGCGCTCATGCCGCACCACATGCCAGCCCTCCTCCAACGTGACCCGTCCGAAGCGGCGTTCCCGTTCACGCCAGACGCCGATGAAGGGGCCGTAGTGGAGGGGCGGCCGCGGCTGGTAGCCGGTCAGCAGGAAGAACGCACCGACGAGCCACAGCAGGTCCGTGAGGCCGAGCCAGAAGAGCGCCCTCGACAGCTTGCCCGTGGTGAGTTCGCCGTCGTCCGTGGCCGTGTAGCCGTCGTCCGTCTTGAGCGCGGGGAGTGCGGCGTTCGGGATGGCGTCGCGGTCCGTCGCCAAGGTGGCGCCCTGCGTCTTCTCGCCCGTCGCGTCGTCCTCGAAGGTGCCGGTGCAGGTGTAGCCCGGGTCGGCGGGCTTGCACGACTGCACCACGACGGATCCCGGCCGCGCCGAGACCGTCACGTGGCCGTCGAGGTACCCGACGCCCGCCCAGGCCGTAGCACCCCCGATGACCACGATGGCGAGGCCGACCATCCAGCCGAACATGCGCCGGAAGATGTAATCGCGCCGAGCCACGTACTGGTCGGCGGCCCCCGTTGATGTCACGTCGGATCCCGCCCTCAACGAATCCTGCCGTCGCGCCCGGGCGCGTTCTTCGGGTCCTCGTCCGGGTCGTAGTCCCGGACCTGCTGCCGCTCCTGCGGCGACATGTTCCGCCACTGCTCGCGCATGCCGGCCAGCCCGTCACCCAGGGCACGGTGCCCGGACGACGAGTCCAGTACGTCCTTCAACTCCATACGTCCACCGAGGAGTTGACGCGCGAGGTCCTGAAGCGCGGGCGGCGCGTCCTTCATGTCACGGACCTTGCGCAGCGACGCGGTCAGGTGCTCGTTCTGCTCCTCGGTGAGGTTCTTGTCCTCGATCGGGTACTCGCGCTCGCCCTGCGGGCCGTATCCGTTTCCACCACTACTCATGGCGTGGTGCCCCCTAGCTGTGTGTCATGTGTACGTGGCGAAGCGCCTTCGTCATTGGCCTCCGATTCCCGGCTCGGGCGCGAGCTCAGGCCCGGTGCATCGCGTCCCGTACCCTAACGGACCGGGCGTTCGGGCCCGCGATCGTAGGCTCCTCCCCCCACACTCCCCACACACCGAAGGTCGGTATTTTTCGTGAGTCAGTCCCTGAAGCCGCAGGCGAAGACCCGCTTTCGGGATCGCGGCGCTCTCGGATTCGTCTTCATTGCGGCGTTCGTCATGTTGACGGCCTGGTTCTCGTTCCAGGCCGCCTATTCCAGCGGGCACGTCGGAACTGGCGGGACATTCACGGCGAGTTCGTGCGAGCAGAGCTTCAGCAGGACACCCGGCGGCAGTTCCCGAAAGAACGGCTCCACGCACGAATTGCAGGTGACGTGCAACGGCGCGTTCCGCCCCGACGGAAGTACCTCGGGTGCCACATCCGTCCGTATGACGCTGCAGCCCGGGGACACCCCGGTCTCAGACGGCGACACCTATCTCCGCGCTCTGATGAAGACCGGAGGCAAGGGCACGGAGCTGCACACTGCCCGCCTGAATCCCGACTCGGCCCTCGGAAACTTTCTCGGCGAGTTCAACACGTCGAATCCGGAGAAGACGGAGCAGTCCGCGTTCATGGCGCTGGGCGGCCTCTTCTTCCTTGCGGCCGGGATCTTCTGTCTTCGGGCGGACTGGCCGCGAGGCGGCGGTGGAAGCGCCCCGCTCAAGGTCGCCTGGAGTCGGAGCATCGGCCCCGGCACGCGCGGCACGGTGATCACGGTGGCCTCCGCCGCCGTCGTCGGCATCATCCTGACGAAGATCTTCATCTGACCTGGCACACACGTGGGCCCCGAGTCGATTACGACTCGGGGCCCACGGCGTTGCTGCGCCCGCGCGTTACGCGAGGGACACCACCAGCGGGCCCGTCACCAGCAGCACCAGCCCCAGGACACAGAAACCGACAATCGACCAGAGGAGCGGCGCGCGGGAGCGCACGACCTGCCACGCCTCTCCGAAGGAGACGCGCCCCCACCGGGACCAGCCGGCCAGCCGCGGCGGACGCGGCGTATATCCGGTCGCCAGGAAGAAGATGCCGATGCCGACCATCAATGCGGCCGCGCCGAACACCATGGCCGCCCCACCGAGCATCCCCGTGGTGACCTCGCCCGGATTGTCGTACGAGTAGCCGCCGTCCGGCATCCTGTACACGGGCGCAAGGCCGCCCTTGAACTGCTCGAAGTGGGTCACGAGGACGGCGTCGTCGAAGATCCGTTGAGCCCCGCCGTCCTCCCGGAAGGCGCCCGTGCACCGGTAGTCGTCCCCAGCGGGCGCACACGCGGAGAACTTGAACACGCCGGGCGCGCCGTCACCGCCCTGAGGAGTGACCTGCCAGCCGACCCAACTGCCCGCGGAGACCAGGATCTTGACGGCGAACACGACGAGCACGGCGCCGACGATCCAGCCCGTCCCACGCCGGTACGCGAACGACCGTCGGGCCCGATGGCGCTGCCAGGCCTCGCTGTTGGTAGTCACAGTTATTACCGGATCCTGCCGTCGCGCCCGGGCGCGTTCTTCGGGTCCTCGTCCGGGTCGTAGTCCCGGACCTGCTGCCGCTCCTGCGGCGACATGTTCCGCCACTGCTCACGCATGCCGGCCAGCCCCTCGCCCAGGGCACGGTGCCCGGACGACGAGTCCAGTACATCCTTCAACTCCATACGCCCACCGAGGAGTTGACGCGCGAGGTCCTGCAGCGCGGGCGGCGCGTCCTTCATGTCACGCACCTTGCGCAGCGACGCGGTCAGGTGCTCGTTCTGCTCCTCGGTGAGGTTCTTGTCCTCGATCGGATAGTCGCGCTCACCGAGCGCGTCGAAGCTGTCTCGGTTACCGGTACTCACAGTAAGACCCTCCTCCGGGGGGGGGTGGTGGCGGTGGGACGCCGTTCGACGGTTGGTCAGCCGAACACGGTGCGGACGCGATCGCCTTCATCGAGCTTCTCGTAGTCGGGTTCGTTCGCAGAGCCCTGACGGGGCTCTTCCGGCTGGGCTGTTTCCTCGCCGGAACCGGATCCCGACTCCTGGTCCGAACCGGACCCGGCTTCCTGGTCCGAACCCGATCCGGACTCTTCCGACGAGCCGGACTCTTGCGACGCACCCTCACCAGATCCCGAACCTTCACCGGACCCCGAGCCCTCACCCGTGCCGGACTCGTCGCCCGAACCAGACCCAGATCCCTCACCGGACCCCGAACCCTCACCCGAACCAGACCCGGAACCCTCTCCGGACCCCGAACCCTCACCCGTGCCGGACTCGTCGCCCTTCTTGTCCGTGACGTTGTCGAAGAGCTCACCGGCTCCTTGAGTCATCTTCCGCGCGCCGTCGAAGTCGCCGTGCGCCACATCGATAGCGCCCTCGACAACCTTCCCGCCCGCCTTCGTCTCAAGGTGGTAACCCTTACCGTCGTCGTCCTGCTCGAACTCGCCGGCGACCTTGCCGAGGACCGGATTGGCCGCGGAGACCCCGAGCGACGTCAGGCTCTCGCCCCAACCGGCACCCGCACCGAACTGGTGCTTGATGCCCTGGGTCCCCAGCTCGCTGACCACCGACTTGGCGATGTCCTTACCCAGGTCCTTCGCCAGGTCGACGGCCATTTCCTTGGTCTTGATGACGGCCTTCTCCTTGACCGCCTTCAGGACTTCCTGCTCGATCTTCTGGGCCGCCTCCGTCAGGGCCCGCTTGACCATGAACCTGATCATGGCGACCCGCCCGGCAAGCGCAGCCTCAGAGGCGCCGAGGGTGACAGGTGCGGACGCCTGGGCGATGGCGAACTCGATGGCCAGGTCGATGAGCTGGACGATGACGTAGATCTTCAGGGCGATCACCGCTGCCGCCGCGACATCGAGCATCACCCCCAGCACATCGCCCGCGCCGGCGAGACCGTCCAGGTAGCCGATACCGACGCCACCGACACCGAGGCCATTCTCGGAGAACTTGCTCCAGTGCTCGAGGAAGGCATCCGCGGCCTCACCCCCGTGCGCCTGCCGCACGTACTCCGCGGCCCGATTGCCCTCTTCCTGGTAGTCGCGCGCGGCCTGCCCGAAATCGAGCCATTCCTGCGCGGCCTGCATGATCAGGTCCTCGTCGAGGTTCGGCCACTCAAAACCCAGCAGGTCGAGAACCCAGTCGAGCTCACCAGGCAAAACGATGGACACGGTACTTTCCCCTCAAGACACGGCGTCGCGCTGCGACAAAGAATGCGGATGGATCACACGCGCCCGGCCTGCGGGACGGGCGCTCGCTGCCTGCTCAGCCGCGACTCTGCTGAGCCGCCTGCATCAGCGCGCGATGGTGCTCCTGCTCCGTCTGGTCGTAGCCCTCGGCCACGGAGTCGAGATTCTTACCGATGTCCTTGAGAGCCTCACCGAGGTGTTCGAGCGAGTCGCGGATACCGGCGCTCACCGGTTTGTACACATCGATGATGGGGCTCGCGAGCTCGACGTCATCGTCGCCCCACGCCTTCTCCAGGCGGTCGACCTTGTCCTTGAAGTCCTTCGACTTCGAGGCGAAATCCGAAGCCAGCCGATCAAAGGACCGGGCCTGTGCCTTCAATACATCCGCGTCGACATCGAAGCCTGAGCCCGCCATGCCTTCCCCCTGCTCTCCTTGACCGTAGGGTCCACTTCCGGAACCCAAGCCGGTACATTAGTCGACCGCCATCACAGGCAGCGCAGGGGAAGCACCACCTTCACACGACGCCCGCACCCCGCTCACCGCGGTCCGCTAGCGTTCAGCTGCCCGCGGGCGGTCAACGCGCCGGTCCCCCGACCACCCGAATCAGCCCCTACGAAGGCCAGCTTCTTGTGAGTTCCCCCACCAAGTCACGTACGACAACATCAGAGGACGAACGAAATATCGTCGGTGTCGCTCTGATAGGGATCGCGCTGATCATGATCGCGTTCTGCCTGTTCCTGGTGGGCTACGACAGCGGTCATGTGGGAACACGCGGGAAGTTCACCGCCACGTCGTGCGCCCGCGAGCAGATCGCACCCGCTCACGGCCACACGACGAGCGTCAACAAGGATCTCGAGGTGTTCTGCCGGGGGACGTTCCGGTCCGACGGCGGGTCCGACAAGGGCACGTCCACCACCATCAAGTTGACCCGTGACACGGCGCCCGCCGGTGACGGCGATGCCTACCTCAGCCGTCTCCTCGACTCCGGTGGCAAGGGGACGAAACTGACGGTCGGACGACTGGACGGCGGGGGGTTCCTCGCGAAGTTCCTGGACGAGTACCACCCCGCCAACTCATCGGCGACGGCCCGCTCCGCCGCATTGGTCTCCCTCGGAGTGGCGCTCCTCGGGCTCGGGGCCTTCGCGCACTTCGCCAACTGGCCCCGCCCCCGCGGCAAGTCCCCAGCCCTCTCCGCCTCCTGGCGACAGGACCTCGGAACCGGCACGCGCGGCGTCGTGACGAGCCTCGTAGCGGTCGGCGTCGTGGGCGTGCTGGCGTCACTGATCATCATGCTCAACGCCTGACTCCGAACGAACCGTCCGGAGCCGGCGGATGCTGCCCCTCCGTCTCCGTCCTCTCCCCTGGGGGTCCCCTTGAAGTCGTCAGCACCGATGCCACAGCCACCGCAGCCGTCCGCACGGACTGCCGCGAACGCGGGCAACACCGTGTCGTCCGTGATTCCTCCATCCCCCATCGGGCGCGCGTTCGGAATCGTGCTCGGAGTTGCGTCGATCATCGCCATCTTCCTCACGTTCTCCCACGCCACCACGGCGACCGGCCTCTTCGGCACACCCGGCAAGTTCACCGTCACCAAGTGCGTCGCCGAGTACACGTCGCACGCCTCCCGCAGCGGCGGCGGCCACGGAGGGCAGTCCTTGAAGAGCGCCACCTGCACCGGCAGCTATCGCTCGGCCGACGGGAAGATCACGGACAAGGAAACCGAGATCACGCTCCACGGCGGTGACGACGGTGCCTATGGCGTCATCTACGACAACCAGCCGAGCCTGGCCGCCAACCGATCCAGCAGCGGCGAGCTCTCCGTCACGAACCTCGTATCCGTCGCCAACAACCTGTGCGTCGCGTTCTTCTGCCTCATCCTGCTCGGCTACAGCATCACGTGCGCCGTCGCCGGCTCTTTCCCCAAGAAGGGAATCGGGCCGAGCCACAACGAAGCGACCCGGATGGAGCCGCCGCTCGTTAAGGCCACAGAGGAATGGCTGTGGGTGATCGGTGGGGTTGGGCTGCTGGGCGCGATCATTTTCCGGATCGTGCTCTGGTAGACCTTTCTCCGGTGGGGCCTCGAAGACCTTTCCACCCGCCTTCATCCCGAAGGTGTAGCCGGATACGCCGAACCCTGCCCTGGTGGCCTGGGTCGTAGCCTCCTTGGCGACGGACCTTCTGCTCTGAACATCCGTACGGCAGCGCCGCATCGCAGTGCGACGTTAGGGTTCCCCGGCGGGCCCGGGGTGGGTGCCTGGACGGTCCAGGTGACGGAGCCGGCGGCCCGGGGAGTGGGTATTCGTGGCTTTTCGGAAGTTCCTCAGTTCGCTCGGTGTCGGTGCGCCCGAGGTCGAGACCACGCTCAGTGCGAGCGCCGTACGGCCCGGGGATCAGTTGCACTGCAATGTGCAGCTGAAGGGCGGCTCCGTGGACATCGAGGTGGAGCGGGTCCGGATCGAGATCGTCACCCGGTTCGAGGACCGGGAGGAGACCGAGACCCTGTGGAGCAACCCGGGTGTCGTCAAGTCCCTTGTGCTCGGCGAGAAGTTCGAGCTCAAGGCCGGGGAGACGAAGGACGGCCAGGTCTCGTTCGAGGTGCCGTGGGAGACCCCGTTGACGCACGTCCTCGGTGGGCGGCCGCTCAAGGGGGCGCGGGTCGCGGTGCGTACCGAGCTGACCGTCGACAACGCCGTGGACCGCGGTGACTTCGACGAGATCCAGGTGCACGCGCTGCCGGCGCAGGACACGCTGCTGCAGGCGTACGCCAACCTCGGTTTCCGCTTCGACGAGGCGGAGGTGAAGAAGGGGACCCCGAGCGGCGGCCGGAACTCGCAGACCGATTACTGGCAGGAGATCGAGATGTGGTTCCCGTCGGACTACCGGCGGCCGGGCGGGCAGTTGGAGACGGTGTTCGTGGCGCGCCACGACTCGCTCGACCTCATCACCGGCCCGCACGGGCCGTACCCCTTCTCGTACAGCAACATCGATCTGCCTGCATGGACCGCCTGGCTCGATCAGCATCTGCGGGCCACCTTCCAGCGGTGAACCCGTGAACCCGTAAACCCGTGAATCCGTGAACTCGTAACCCGTACGAGGGAGGGCCCCCGTCCGCGTCGGACGGGGGCCCCTCTCTCGTACTTGTACTGCTGTCGCCTACTGCGGCGGCTGCTGCGTCGTCCAGCCGGACGGCAGGCCGCCGCCACCCGGCTGCTGCGGCGGCTGTTGCTGCGGCTGCTGGGGGGGGGCCTGGGGCGGCTGTTGCTGCTGCGGGTAGCCGTAACCCTGCTGGCCCGGCTGCGGGGCCGCCGGGGGCTGCTGCCCGTAGCCCTGCTGCTGCGGCGGGAAGCCGGCCGGGGGCATGCCCGGCTGCTGGCCGCCGTACATCCCGCCCGCCTGCATCTGGGACTCGGCGCGCTGCGCGAAGTCCTCGGCGATCAGCGCCGCGATCTCGAAGTACGCCTCACGCGTCTTCGGGCGCATCATGTCGAGGTCGACCTCGGCGCCCGCCGCCAGGTGCTCGTCGAACGGGACGACGACCACGCCGCGGCAACGCGTCTCGAAGTGGCTGACGATGTCGTCCACCTTGATCATCTTGCCGGTCTCGCGGACACCGGAGATGACGGTGAGGGAACGCTGGACGAGGTCCGCGTACCCGTGCGCCGACAGCCAGTCGAGGGTCGTGCTCGCGCTGGACGCGCCGTCCACCGACGGGGTCGAGATGATGACCAACTGGTCGGCCAGGTCCAGGACTCCACGCATCGCGGAGTAGAGGAGACCGGTACCCGAGTCGGTGAGGATGATCGGGTACTGCTTGCCCAGGACGTCGAGCGCGGAGCGGTAGTCGGCGTCGTTGAAGGACGTCGAGACGGCCGGGTCCACGTCGTTGGCGATGATCTCCAGGCCGGAGGGGGCCTGCGAGGTGAACCGGCGGATGTCCATGTACGAGTGCAGGTGCGGGATGTTCTGCACCAGGTCGCGGATGGTCGCGCCGGTCTCGCGGCGTACGCGGCGCCCGAGGGTACCGGCGTCCGGGTTGGCGTCGATCGCCAGGATCTTGTCCTGACGTTCCGAGGCGAGGGTCGCGCCGATCGACATCGTCGTGGTCGTCTTGCCGACGCCGCCCTTGAGGCTGATCACCGCGATCCGGTAGCAGGACATGACCGGCGTACGCATCATCTGGAGCTTGCGCTGCCGCTCGGCCTCTGCCGCCTTGGCGCCCAACTTGAACTTGCTGGGGCCCTTGTTGTTGTTCTTGCGCTTCGGCTGGTTGCGCAGGAGACGGTCCGAGCTGAGCTCGACCTGCGCGTTGTAGCCGAGCGGGGCGCCGGGCGCCGAACGCTGCTGGCCCGCACCCGGGTCCCAGCCCGCGCGCGGGTCGACGGCCGGCTGCGGGTACGCGTTCGGGGCGGGAGCCCCGGGAGCGGCCTGCTGACCCGGAGCCGGCTGACCGGGGGCCGGCTGGCCCTGCTGGGGCGGCTGGCCGTACGGGCCCTGCGGCGCGGGCGGCGCCTGGCCCGGCTCCTGACCGGGAGCGGGCTGCGGCTGGGCCGGGGGCTGCGGCTGCTGCTGGCCCGGCTGCTGCGGCGGGTAGCCGTAACCCGGCGCCGGCGGCTGCGGATAGCCGTAACCAGGGGCGGGCGGCTGCGGCGCCTGCTGACCAGGAGCGGGCTGCTGCGGCGCGGACTGCGGATAGCCGTAACCATCGGCAGTGGGCTGCTGCTGCGCGGGCTGACCATAGGGACCCGGCTGCTGCGGAGCGGCGGGCTGGCCGTACGGGCCCGGCTGTTGAGGAGCGGGCTGGCCGTACGGACCCGGCTGCTGCGGAGGCATCGGCTGGCCGGGCTGACCGGGAGCGGGCTGCGCCTGGGGCTGGGGCTGGGCCGGAGGCTGCGGCTGCGGCTGGCCCGGCTGCTGCTGCGGCGGGTAGCCGTAACCCGGCGCCGGCGGCTGCGGATAGCCATATCCAGGGGCGGGCGGCTGCGGCGCCGGCTGACCGGGAGCCGGCTGCGGCGCGGACTGCGGATAGCCGTAACCATCGGCAGTGGGCTGCTGCGGCGCGGCCGGGGCCGGCTGACCGGGAACCGGCTGCTGCTGCGGCATGGGCTGCGGATAGCCGTAACCACCGTCGGCAGGCGGCTGCGGCGCGGGTGCACCAGGGGCCGCGTGCGGCGCGGTCGGAGCGGGGGGCGCCGCCGGAGCGGCACCATCCGCAGCCGGCAGAGCGCCAGGCGCGGCCGAACCGGCAGGCGCGGCCGCCTGGTTCACGTCGGGCGCGCCCCCGGACGTCGCGGTCTCGGACGTCGCCGTCCCGGAGTCCGCTCCGTCACCGGTGTCGTCGTCATCGTCATCGTCGTCGTCCCCCCACAGGTCGCCCGTGGGGTCGACGGTCCCGGACCGGCGGCTCGACGCGGCGGGATCGGCTTCGGCAGCAGGAGGAGCCGGCGGCGCGGCGGGAGCAACCGGCGGCGCGGCCGGAGCAGCCTCCCCCGCACCCGTACCCGTCGTACCCCCGAAAGTCGGGAACCCAGGAGCGGCCGGCGGCGGCGCAGACCCCTCGGACGGGGGACCCGGCGCGGGCGGCGGCGGAGTCGCGCTCCCCCCTGCCGTGTCGGACGAAGGGGGCGCGGGCGTGCCGGACGGCGGCGTCGCACCCGATGATTCGCTTGGCTGCGCGTACCAGGACGGCGCGTCGAAATCGAGCCGGAACTCTCCCGTCAGCTCCGTCTCGATCGAACCGTCGCCGGGTTCCGGGTTCCGCTGGTCCCGGTCACTGGTCACTGTGCCTCCTGGTCTCTGCTGTGCACCTGAACGACCGGTTCCGGCGGGACCTGGTGTGGGTCGCTCGTCGTCGCCCCCGACCGTCGCGGCGGCCCCGCGTCACTTGCGTCTCAGCCGTTCGTCCGGACAGCGTAAACGGTTCGGGGCGGCCTCCGTAAAGGCGGTACTTGTCACGTACCCGTCGGTACACGTCGCGTACCCGCTCTCCACGGGGCCACCCCACGCCTCTTCGGGACCACCCGCCGCACGCCGGAGCCCGCCGGCGTCGCACGCCTGAGTCCGACAGGCGTTACACACCTGAGTCCGGCGGGCGTCGCACGCCTGAGTCCTACGGGCATCGCACGCCGGACTCCACCGGACATCGCACGCCGGGGTCCGCCGGGCGTCGGTCCATCCGGCGCGGGCCGCCGGGTGTCAGTCCATCCGGCGCGGGCCGCCGAGCAGTCCGGTCTCCGGTTCCGTCGGCTGCACCATCACGAACTGTCGCTTGTCGCCCGCGATCCACAGCATCGTCGCGTCGCTGAGCGTCGGCAGCGTCTGGGTGAGCTGCTCGGGAAGGCGCAGCACCCGGCCGATGGCCTCGGCCTCCTGCGGGGAGAGGTTCTGCAGTCCGATGACGTCGGCGCGGGCGAGCAGCCGCGGCGCGCGCGGGCCGAGGAACGGCACGACGGTGAGCGTCGACTGCCAGGGCGTCGGCGCGATCTGGGAACGCCCGGGCTGTGCGCCCAGGTCCCGTACGACGAGGACCGGGCTCGCCACCGACGCGCCCTGCGCGGCCATCTGGCGCGGCTCGTACACCGAGACGCACTGCAGTCCGCCGCCCGCGGCCTGCGCCATCGGCGCCCACGCGGCGGGCCGCACGGACTCGACGGCGATCCGGGCGCCGATGGCCGCGGTGCGCAGCGCGATGATCTGCGCGGTCCACATCGAGCCGACGACGAGGATCTCGCGGGGCTTCGGCCGCAGCACGTCGAGGACGGCCGGGCTGCCCTGCGGGTCTACGCCGATGACGACACCGTCGTCACCGACGCTCACGCCGAGCGAGCCGAGCGACTTCTTCGACATGACGTGCCGACGGCGGCGCGGGCCGCGCAGCCCGTAGCCGGGGCTGGTGAACTCCTCCTCGAACTCCGCGAAGTCGTCCTCGTGCGCGGGGTCGTCGGGGAGCGCCCGGTGCGTGGGCCGGCCCGAGCCGACCTCCGGCGCGGGCGCGTACGTCATGGTGGCGCCGGTGGCCGCGGGGGCCGCCTGCTGCGGCACCTGGGCGATGCCGCCGACGACACCCTGGGACGGGTCCTGCGGCTGCAGGTCCGGGTGCTGCTGCGCGTACTGCTGCTGGGCGGCCGCCTGCTGCTGGGCCGCGAGCTGTTGCTGCTGCGCCATCTGCTGCTGGCGCTGCTGGTCCTCCCACTCGCGGCGGCGCGCCTCGGCCTCCTCCGCGCGGCGCTGCTCCTCCTGGTAGCGGACGCGCAACTGCCGCTGCTCTTCGGCGTGTTGGGCCGCGACGGCCTGCTGCTGCGAGGCTTGCTGCTGGGCGGCGGCCTGCTGCTGCGCGGCCTGTTCGGCGGCCGCCTGCTGCTGCGCAGCCTGCTCGGGCGTGGGCTGCGGGTAGCCGTAGCCGCTCTGGTCCGGGGTCGGCTGCTGCTGTTGCTGCGGGTAGCCGTAGCCGCCGGCCTCGGGCGTGGGCTGCTGCTGCTGCTGCTGCGGATAGCCATAGCCGCCCGCCTCAGGCGTCGGCTGCTGCTGCGGGTAGCCGTACCCACCGGCCTCCGGCGTCGGCTGCTGCTGGGCGGCCGCCTGCTGCGCCTCCCACTGCCTGCGCCGCTCCGCCGCCTCAGCGGCACGGCGCTCGTTCTCCGCGTGCTGCTCGGGCGTCAACTGCTGCTGTTCCTGCTGTTGTTGCTGCTGCTGTTGCGGGTAGCCGTACCCACCGGCCTCCGGCGTCGGCTGCTGCTGGGCGGCGGCCTGCTGCGCCTCCCACTGCCTGCGCCGCTCGGCCGCTTCCGCGGCCCGGCGCTCGTGCTCGGCGTGCTGCTCGGGCGTCATCTGCTGGCGGGGATCCTGGTTGCCGGGGGTGCTCATCAGCGCGTGCCTCCGAGAGGAAGGGTGGCGAGGAGGCCGGGGAGCTGTTCCCGGTCGAGTCGGACGAGGCCGGCCTTGAGGCCGGAGGCGGCGCGCTCGAGTTCGCGCTTGGCCTGACCGAGTTCGTTCTCGCTGCGCGCCGAGAGGCGTACGTGCCCGCTCACCGCGACGTCCTCACGGCCCGCGCGCGCGAGGGCGACGCTGAACGTCGTCGCGAGCGTACGGGTCGTGGACAGGCCGGACGCGAGCGCGCCGAGCGGCGTGCCACCGCGACCGAGCTGCGGCCACGTGCCGATCCAGTACGAGGCGTGCCACCGGTCGTCGCACCGCCAGGCGCGCACGCTCTCCTCGGTGCGCGGACCCGAACGGCCCTGCTGCGACTGGGCGTTGAGGTTGGCGCGCGGGTTGACGCAGGTCGCGACGGAGAGCGCGGAGAGGACGGCGTTCTCGTCGAGGACCTCGGCGACGAAGCCCTGTCCGTTGAGCCGGCTGATCAGCTGGTCGGCGGCGCGCAGCAGGGCGCGCTGGGCGCCGCGCAGGTCGCCGCCACGGGCCTCCACTGCTTCCGGGCACAGCTCGGGGTCGAGCTTGAGCGCCACCCATGTCATCCGCACCGCGGGCGTTCCGGCCTGCGCCTGAAGCGCGGCGTACGCCTGCGCGGCGAGGGCCTGCGGCGGCAGGTGCGGGGCGGGCGCGGGCTGGGTGTACTGCACCAACTGCACCGATTCGAGGTGAATGTCCTCGACGTCGAGGGTCTCGGCGAGCAGCTCGACGGGCAGCGGCCGCGCGTCACCCTGCGGGCGCAGCGGGCCGGGCGCGGAGTCCACCTGAACGAGTGCCGTCAGGAACGAGCCGTCGCCGACGAAGCCGACGAGGCGCCGGTCCCGGGCCTCGTACTCGTACGTGCGCAGGCTGGGGTCCGCCTCGAGGAGCGGCGCGAAGCCGCTGTCGATGTCGGCGGGCGGCGGCCCGTTGAAGGCGCGGCGGCGGCGCTTGAGGGCGCGGCCGATCGCCATCCACTCGGGAAGCGGGTGGCGGCGGCGCCGGCCGAGCTGAAGGAAGACGAGCAGCCCACCGATGACGGCGGCGGGCAGCATCAGCACGGCCTTGATCGCGGCGGCCGCCACGACGAGCGCCAGCGCGATCTCGATGATGACCAAGTGGTGCGTGCTGATCGGTCCGAAGCTGCCGATCTTGCGAGGCAGCTTGGGCCTCGCCGGACCTGCGGCCTGCTGCTGCGGCGGCGGAGCGACCTGCGCGGTACGGCTACCGCGTCCGCCCTGCCCGCCCTGCCCGCCGGGTCGGCCGGTGGGGCGGCCGCCGGAACGGCCCCCTCCGCGGCGCCCGTTCGGGGCCGGTCGCCCCTGATTGCCACGCTGTCGGGTCCTGCTGGCGCTGGACATCCCCCGCCCTGCTCCTTCGCTCGCTGCTGTGATGATTCGTGATGGCCGGCTGGGTTGAATCGGTCGGAATCGGACCGCCCCGGGGCCATCGGGACCCAACGTCGGCTGGCGCGTGGAAAAACCGTACCCGTACGCTACGGCCCGATCACCACACGGCATAGTAGAGGCCCGTGCGGCGCATGCGCCGGGGGTGGTCGAGAAGTGGACCCGCAGCAATAGTCCAGCACGGTCCAGCGAGGACGGGGAGAAAACGTAACGATGGCATCACGTCGTGATGAGCTGAATGCCTACAATTTCGCACGCAAGCGGACCGTTGCCGCTTTTCTCAAACCACTCCCCAATGGATCGGTGGACAGCGCCCCGCGGCCGCTCAAGCACGCGGTCCCGGGCATCGTCATGGCCGTGGTCGTGCTGGCGGGCTTCGGCGCCTGCGGCATGATCAGCCCGGTGGCGCCGAAGGGTTGGGACACTCCCGAGGCCGGGATCATCGTCACGGATCCGTCGGCGACGCGGTACGTCGTACTCAAGTCGGACAAGAAGGATAAGAACGGCAAGGACAAGCCCGTTCTGCATCCCGTCCTCAACCTCGCGTCCGCGAAGCTTCTGTTGAACCCGAAAAACAGCGGTGAGGGTTCCGTGAAGACCGTCAAGGAGAAGTTCCTCGACGAATCGAATATCGCCCAGGGTTCGATGGTCGGAATTCCGTACGCCCCCGACCGAATGCCGAACGACAAGGACGCGGGCACGGCCAAGGCGTGGGCGCTGTGCCAGCAGGCGATCGGCGGCGCCGACGCGATGTCCACGTCCACGCAGCAGACCGTCTTCGTACTCGACAAGGACGACGCGAAGAAGGTCTCGTCGAAGGGCTCCGGCAAGCTGGACTCCGGCAAGGCCCTGTACGTCCAGGACGAGGCCAGGACGCCGTATCTGGTGAGCAACAAGGGCGTCGCGTACAAGCTCGCGGGAAGCCCCGCCCTCAGCCTCGACCAACTCGTCCGCACGCTCTTCGGCGACCACGCCAAGCCGCGCACCGTCACGGACGATTGGCTCGGCACGCTCACCCAAAGCCCAGCGCCGATCTCGGCGCCGTCCGTGCCGGGCGCCGGCAACTCCTCCAGCGCAAGCGGCGTACCGCCCAAGTACCGCACCACAGGCACACTCCTGCAAACCAACGGCGGCCAGCACTACCTGGTCGAGCAGAACCGGGTCATTCCCGTCACCGACTTCCAGACGGCCCTACTCAGGGAAACGCTTAGCGGCAACGCCCGGATCGCTACGATCACGCAGGGCGAATTGACCCTGGGCAAGGGAAGCCTGACGGGCGGCGACACCTGGCCCACCCAGGCCGTCTCGCTCGCCAACGGTGGCTCGAACGACACCTCCTGCTCCGTGTACAACGGCGGCAAGGCCAGCAACCTGTCCGCCTGGGCCGGCTCCTCCCTGCCCATCACTTCGGTCGCGTCGAGCGCGTCCTCGTACGTGAGCCCGGGCAGCGGCCTGCTCTACCAGGAGGAACAGGGCGAGTCCGCCACCGGGTTCAACTACCTGGTCACCGACACGGGCCTGCGCTACTACCTTCCCGTCAACAACGACTCCGGCAAAAACGGGTCGGGCTCGGACAAGGAAGAGGTCGGCAAGGCGCAGATCCGCCTCGGCTACGAGAAGACGAGCAAGGTATCGGTGCCCGCCCAGTGGTCCAAGCTCCTGCCGTCCGGGCCCGACCTGACGACCACGGCCGCCAAGCAGACGCAGAACTCCTGACGCCGAACTCGTAACGCAGAACTCATAGGGGGAACAGAGACCGTGGCACCCACCGTGGCATCTACTGCTGTCGCGCGCCGCACGGCGGCGGCGCTCGCGGCGACGGCCGCACTCGCCTGTCTGACCGCGACCCCCGCGGTCGCCGACGACGGCACCCAACTGGCCTCCACGGACTGCCAGTTCGGCGGCAATGTCATCAAGGGCACACCGTGGTCGCTGCAGCGCGTCATCTCGGAGCAGCTGTGGGAGGGCAAGTCGCTCAAGGGGGACGGCGAGACCGTCGCGGTCATCGACACCGGCGTCGACACGAAGAACCAGCAGCTGGCGGGGAAGGTCCTCGGCGGCAAGTCGTTCGCGAAGGGCTCCAAGGCGACGACCGACGGTGTCGGCCACGGCACGAAGGTGGCCGGCATCATCGCGGCCTCCCCGATCGCCGGCTCGGGCTTCCACGGTCTGGCCCCCCACGCCAAGATCCTGCCCCTTCAGACGAGCACGGCGGAGGAGGGCGGCAACCTGGCGACCATGATTGATGCCATCAACGCTGCCGTCTCGGGCGGCGCCAAGATCATCAACATCTCGCAGGGCACGACGGCGAACGTGTCCAAGCTCGGCCCCTTGCAGGCCGCGGTGAACAACGCCGAGGACAAGGGCGTCCTCATCGTCGCCTCGGCCGGCAACAGCGGCGCATCCGGCAAGGCCTCCGACACCTACCCGGCGGCCCTCAAGAACCCCAACATCCTGTCCGTCGCGGCCTCCGACCGGAACAACGAACGCGCCCCGTTCTCCACGCCGAACAAGCACGTGGACATCGCGGCCCCGGGCGTCGACATGGTCTCGACCGTCCCCCAGGGCGGCCAATGCGTCGACCAGGGAACGTCGTTCGCCGCCCCGTACGCGGCCGGGGTGGCGGCCCTGCTCAAGCAGAAGCACCCCAGCTGGAAGCCCGAGCAGATCATCTGGCACCTCGAGGACACCGCTTCGCGCTCGCACGCGTACCGCGACAACAACATCGGCTGGGGCGTCATCGACCCCGTGGCCGCCGTCAAGGACGAGACCGCACCGACCGAGCAGATCACCAACGAGAACCTACAGGGCGCGGCGGGCACGAACGCCGGCGGCGGCGAGAAGATCACCGCCGCGCAACTGACCCTGGGCGAAACCCCGGCGGAGCGCAACTCCCGCTACGGCACGTACCTGGTGATCGGCGGCGGCATCGGCCTCGCGGTGATCGCGGCGGGCGCGATGGCGCGGCGGGACTGGTTGCGGCGGCGGGGCGAGGACGTTCTGTGAGGGAACCTGTGTTGAACTTGTGAGTTCGGCGCGTCTCAGGCGATTCTTGAGGTAATCACTGCGCGTCCAACTACACGCGGCACAACAGAACTTCAGAGTTACAGAAGAAAACGGGGAAGGCGGCCTGCGATGGCTGACGGGTACGAGGTCGATCTCGATGCCCTTGACCAGGTGGTCAAGGAACTGAACCAGGTCCTGGCGGACATGGGTGGTCCGAAGCGGAAGGCGACGTACTCGACGTACGTTCCGAGTGCAGCGCTGGGGGACTTCGATGAGGCGCGGAAGTTGGCCACCGCGCACGATGACATGAAGACCCGCATCGAGAAAGACATGATCGAGAAGATCGAGGGTCTGATCGACAAGTTCGGCCAGAAGACACGGAAGGCCCACGGCGCATACCAGGACGCCGAGGCCGACAACTCGGTCAAGGAAACGAACGGCGGCGCTCGCGGCTCGTACCAGGATGCCGAGGCCAACAACACGGGCGGTGGCTCAAACGTCGCCAACCGCAACGCCTGAAGGGGGACGGCGAGATGACGGGAAGCGCACCAACGGGCGGCCGAGGCGAGGGTGCCTCGGGCAGGGGCTTCGACACCCCGTTCAACACGAAGGACCTCGACACCCTGAAGAGCATGGTGGCCAATGCCAACCCCGGGCTCCTGAGGGAGGTTTCGCAGGCCTGGAAGGACGTCCACGAAGACCTTGTCGGTCCGGACGGGGACGGCGGCGTCCTGCAGCAGTTCAACAATGCTGTGAAGAAGGTCCTGGAGAGCTGGAAGGGGAACTCCGCCGCGAAGTTCGCGGAGGAAGCCGGCAGGATCAGCAAGGAGATCGCCGGAGGTGGCAGTTCAGCGAAGCTCACCTCGGATGGGATGTTCGATGCCGCGGACAGGCTCGACGAGGCCAAGACGGCGGTCGACGACCTCGACGTCAGCTGGTGGGACGAGGCGAAGGACTCCGTCAGCGACTACTTCGGCAGCATGAACTCCTCGGATGTAGCCGCGGTGCTGGCTGCCCCTAGTACCTACGGCGCTACCGCCGCGGTTTCCTTCCTCAATAAAATGAAGGCGGCCGATGCAGCCCAGAGCAGCATCGACGCGGACATCGCCTCCGGGATGGAAACCTCCAAGGTCATCCAAACGTGGAGTGGCAGCATGAGCGCCAAGCGGGAGGCGTCGCTGCAGGCCGCTACGAAGCTGGAGGGGTTGGCGGCGTCCTACACGTCGACATCGTCGCAGTTTGACCAAGGCGGTGGCACAGGTCAAACCTTCCAGCCGCACAACGTGGACATCGGCGGCGGCCCTGGCAACGTGAATGTCCCCAGCAGCGGCGGAACCAACCCGAGCATTCCTGGTGGCACCGGTATCGGTAGTGGCGTCGGATCCGGCAAGGGCATCCCGCACTTCGACAACAACGGCCTGAAGTCGCCCACCACTTCAGGTGGCGGCATTCCGGACGCCTCCCAGATCGGTACAGGTCTCGACAGTGCCGCCCCCAACATCGGTACCGGCTCGGGCTCTGGCCTCGGGGCAGGCGGCGGCATCGGGGCGGGTGGCGGCATCGGCGGCGGTGCAGGAGCCGGTGCGGGCGGTGGCATCGGCGGCAGCATGGCCGGCGGTCTCGCCGGTGGTATGGCCGGCGGCGCGGCTGCTCTGGGCCGCGGAGCCGGTGGTGGCGCGGCCGGACGTACAGGTTCGGGAGCGGCGGGCCGAGGCGCGGGCGGAGCTGCCGGCAAGGGCGCCGGCCGCGGCATGGGCGGCATGGGCGGTGGCGCCCACGGCGCGGGCGGAGCCGCCGGCAAGGGCGGCGCGGGCAGGACGGGCGCCTCCGCACGTGCGAAGGGCGGCGTCGTCGGCGGAGCGAAGGGCAAGACCGGCGGGGCATTCACCCCTGGCGGTTCGGGGCTCCGCAATCGTGGCGCCGGCGCGGGCGGTACCGGCGCCGGTGGCAAGGGCCAGAACGGCCGCAGCGGCTTCGGCCCTGCCGGGGCCGCCGGCGGACGCGGCGCCGGAAAGCAGCGCGGCGAGGGTGGCAACAACAGCCGTCTTCCTGACTACCTCTCCGAGGACAAGGAAACCTGGACGCCCAAGGACCGTAAGGCCAACCCGCCCGTCATCGAATAACGAGATAGCGTTCACGGGGCCCACGACCACCCGGTCGCGGGCCCCACGTACGACAAGCACGAACCCGATGCAGAAAGGTGTCAGAGCATGCGCTTCGCGCACAGGACGCTCCGCACAATCGGTGGCGCAGCCATGGTGGGAGCCCTGGCGCTCGGCACCGCGTCCACCGCTTCGGCGGACGCGACCAGAAACAACCAGTGGCAGAACAAGGCGTTCGACATCGACGCCGTCCACAAAGTCGCCACCGGCAAGGGCGTCACCGTCGCCGTACTCGACGACGGCGTCGACGGCACGCACTCCGACATGACGGGCAACGTGCTTGCAGGCAAGCGCTGTTCGGACGGCAAGCCGGCCAACGAGGAGAAGCTCGACGATCACGGCTCGGGCATGGCCTCGCTGATCGCGGGCCACGGCCACGGGGCTGGGAACAGCGAAGGCGTACTGGGCATCGCTCCCGACGCGAAAATCCTGCCAGTGGACATCTTCTCCTCCGAGGGCCGCGGCTTCGGCAAGGACCAAAAGACTGCCTGCGAATGGGACGAGGCGATCCGCTACGCCGTCGACCAAGGCGCCGACGTCATCAGCATCTCCATCGAGCAACAATACGCAGACGAAATCGACAAAAAGGCCATCGCCTACGCGCTCGCCCACGACGTCGTCGTCGTCCAGGCGTCCGGCAACGATGGCGTCGAGGAGAAGCGCGGCCTCGGCTCCGTGCCTGGCGTCACCCAAGTCGGCGGTTCCATCCAGAACGGAACCCCCTGGGAAGACGAGAACTACTCCAAGAAACTCATGTTCACCGCCCCCGCCAAGGACATCATCGTCGCCACCAGCAATGGCGGTTACCAGGCCGACGGCAAGTTCGTCAGCGGCGACTACGTCACCGGCGACGGCACCTCAATGTCCGCCGCCATCGCCTCCGGCACCTTCGCCCTCCTCAAGCAGAAGTACCCGGACTACACCCCCGGCCAGCTGGTCAACCGTGTCATCAAGTCCACGTACATCGCCAAGGGCGTCGACAAGTCGAAGCTCCCGGACGAATACCACGGCTACGGCGACCTGAGCCCGCTCAAGGCCCTCACCGCCAACATCCCCAAGGGCGGCGCGAACGGCCCCTGGGACCTGTCCGCACTCCCGAAGGCTTCGGGTGACAAGGCTGGCGCGTCCCCCTCCCCCGCCACCGGCAACGCCTCCAACTCGTCGGAGGACGACAGCTCCAACATGCTGCTATACGTCGGCATCGGCATCGCCGCGCTCGTAGTCATCGTGGTGGTCATCGTCATCGTCGTCGTCTCCCGCAACAAGAACAACCGCGGTGGCCCCGGCGGCCCGGGCGGACCCGGTGCCCCCGGCACCATGCCCCCGCACGCCTACCAACAGGGCGGCTACCAGCAAGGCGGCTACGCGCCCCCGCCCCAGCAGCCCGGCCCCTACGGCCAGCAGCAGCCCCCGCAGTGGGGTCCCCCGCGCCAGTAGGCACCTGACGCACCGAGGCCCGTGACCATCCACCTGGTCACGGGCCTCACGTCTGCACCTGCGCGTCTAGTTCTCGACGCGCATTGCGGTGCGGATGTTTCCCGTGAGCTCCGCCGAGTCCTCCTTCGACACCGGGAGAGTCCCGTCGTACGGAGTGACCACTCCGACCGTCGAATAGTCGGCCCAACCGCACACCGTCGTCTCAGTGGCCGGGTTGTCGTCGTCCCAACTGTCCACCTTCAAGCCCGCGCACCTCATCACCGCGCCGCCTTCGAGCGAGTCCGCCTCCGTGTCCTCCGGCACGTCCAGCGACGAGACGACGTGGCCGGGGGCCTTGTCCGTGGCCTCGGTGAGCTTGTCCTCCACGAGGCCGAAGTAGTAGGACAAGGCCAGCTCGGGCTTGCGGAACTCGCCGTAGGCACCGGTAACCGAGAACCGCTTGCCGTTCTGCGCACGCTGCAACGTGTCCTGGGCCGCGTCCGGGTCAGGGGTGTCGACGTTGTCGAGGAGCTCGTCGGAGTAGCTGGCGGCGATCTCCGTGGGCTTCTCCATCTCGTGCCACTTCAACACCTTGGGGTCTTCCGACGAGAGGTGCGGGTCCGACTCGTCGCCGGCGCGGTAGTACGTGGCGAACGACATCGTCGACGGCGCCGTCAGCTTGTGCGGGCCGTCGTCGTCCGGGCCCTGCGCGTCGCGGATCCAGAACAGACCGAAGCCGATCAGCGTCATCAGCGCCGCCCCGCACGCAACAAACACCAAGGTCTTCGCCAGACCGCCGCGGCGTGACGGCGGCGGGTAACCACCCGGCTGCTGCGGGAACCCGTAACCGCCGAACTGCGGCTGCCCCGGCTGCCCGTGCGGACCCGGCTGCCCATACGGACCCGGCTGCTGCCCCGGTTGCCCGTACGGTCCAGGTTGCCCTGGCTGTCCGTACGGCGGAACCGGCGGCTGCCCGTACGGTGCCGGCTGCGCGCCGTAGGGCCCCGGTTGTTGGGGGCCGCCGGCGTACGGGCCCGGATGGTTGCTGCTCACTGCTGGGGTCCTCCCCGTGCTGATGCGTCAGGACATCCTCCCGGACACACGGGACCCGTGGGCCCATCGGACCGCTTCCTCCACCAAAGAGTCCCGTTCCAGCGGCTCACCGTGGTCGACGGTCAACTTTCACTAAGCTGAGCGTGGTTACCGCAGGACTACGGAAAGGGCTGATGCGGCGTGGGGACCACAGGCGAGACGCCGGAGGAGATCGAGGCCCGTAAGGAGCGCGAGAAGAACGAGTTGTACGCGCTCGACATCTCCGGCGTCACGTGGGAGAGCGCGCCCGGTACCGAGCAGGACGAGGAGCGCGTCGAGATCGCGAAGCTGCCGGACGGCGCCGTGGCGATGCGTTCGTCATTGGAGCCGGAGACGGTGCTGCGGTACACCGAGGCGGAGTGGACGGCGTTCGTACTCGGTGCCAGGGACGGGGAGTTCGACCTGGAGTCGGCTCCGCGCAATGGCGGCGGCGAGGCCTAGTACCCGTACGTGCCCGGTGCCGTCGTCGACGACGGCGCCGGCATCTCCGCGTCCAGCACCGACGCCGCCTGGTGTGCCAGCGCCGCGACCAGGCGGGCCGGCAGCCAGCCGGGCGTGAGGAGCGTCGAGGCGTGGTCGGTGGCGCCGAAGCCGACCGGGTGGCGGGCTGCCCCAGCCGTCAACTCGCCGACGACATCTGCCAGTTGGGGCCGTTGTACCGGGTCACGCGACAGGCATCTGCTCACCAGTGAGCGTAGTGACACCGGGAGTTCGTCCCGCTCGGGGACCGTGTGGCCCGTCGCGGCGTACGCGAGTGTCGCGCCCAGTGCGTACACATCGCCGAGCGGGCGCGGTTGTCCGCCCGCCAGTTGTTCCGGGGCGAGGGCCGTGCCGTCGATGCCCGGCAGGTCGCGACGGAGCGCTCCGTCGGGTGTCGCCGCGCGTACCGCGCCGAAACAGTCGAGGCGTGGGCCGTCGAAGGAGAGCAGTACCGCCGCCGGGGAGATCCCGGCGTGGACGAGGCTCTGGCCGTGGATGACGGACAGGGTTTCGGCGAGTGCGACTCCCAGGGCGCGTACCGTGCGCTCGGGCAGCGGGGCGCCGAGGAGAGCGAGTGCTGTCGGTAGGGGGAGTACGGGGACGTACGGGCGTGCGTGCCAGGGTGACCCGCCGGGCGGCGCCAGTTCGGTCGTCGGCAGCGTCCAGCTGCCCAGCAGGTAGCGCGCCGCGTCCGCTTCCGCCATGAAGCGGTTCGGGTCGACGCCGGGGGCGGGGGTGCTGAGCAGGACCGTGCGGTCACCGTCGGCGGTTCGGGCGATGTGGCGGGCGGAGGGCGTCCTGACCTTCCGGTCGATGGAGTCGATGGGATCGATGGACGTCAGCAGGAGGTACGGGCCTGCCTGCTGGACCCCGCCTCTGGTGCTGTGCACGTGTCCCCCACTCCCCCCATACGAACAGGGCCACTGCCCTACCGCCGACCCTACCGCCGCTCAGAACACCGACAGCGCCTGCACCGTGCTGTCCATCAGCAGGAAGACCCGGTTCCCACCGGCGGCGAGCTGCGTGTAGTGGGGTCGCGGGTACCTCGTCGTCCAGACGTTCTTGCCGTCCTTCTGCGGGATGCCCTTCAACTGGAGTTCGCCGATTCCGTCGCCGTCGTCGACGGACCAGATGCTCGTGCCCTGCGTGAGCACGCGGCTGGTCGTGGACGGGCCGACCGCGAACCACTCCTGTTCGCCGTTGGCCCGGTTGTGGCACCGGGTGACGTCGACGGCGTTGGCGTACACCTTGTTCCCGCGCACCTCGGGCGGTCCCCACTTGCTGTACACGGAGTTGGTGCCGCCGAGCTGGAACGTGCTCCACTCCCGGTTTCCGTCGCGGAGCCGGTAGGCCTCCAGGGTCTTGTTGTTGAGGTAGACCATGCCGTCGGCGATGGCGGGGCGGACGACCGACTCGGATTCCTCGGACTGCTGCCATGCCGTACGGCCGTCGCTGGTGCGCACCGCGAGCACCGTGCCGTCGGTGGACGGGACGACGAGGACGCCCCCGCCGACGGCGGCCGGGCCGTGCAGCTTCTTGCGGAACTTCGCGGGCACGGTGACCGTCCACCGCACCTCGGCGTCCTCGCTGTTGACGCAGCGCAGCCGGTCGTCCTTCGTGATCATGTAGACCGCGTCGGCGCCGGCGGCGAGCAGCGTCTCCGCCTCGGCCTGCTCGCACGTCCACTTCGCGGCTCCGGTGGAGGGCACGAAGGTGTGCAGCGTTCCCTGTTCGTCCGCGCCGACGACGAGCCGGTCGGCCAGCGACACGTAGCCGGATCTCGCCCGCAGGCCGTCGGCGGACCAGCGCTGCTTGCCGTTCTTGACGCCGTACGCCCCGATGCCGCCGGAGCCGAGCGCGAAGACCAACACGTCGCGTACGGGCAGCAGTTCGGGCGAGGTGGCGTCCGCCGTGGTGACGGACCACAGCTTCATGGACCCGCCGTTCTCGGAGTAGTCGTCGGCAGGCTTGGATTTCAGCGCCTGTACGGGGGTCCTGACCGCGGCCGGGACGTCGAACAGGGCGCTGTCGGGGCGCGAGCCGTACCACCACGCGGCCGTGCCGCCGCCCACCGCGGCGACAGCGCCTCCGACGCCGAGCGTCGCCAGCAGGCGTCTTCGCGACATGGCGGGCTTCTGCGGCTGCTGCGCTCCGCCCACGATGGTGGTCGCCAGCTGCCGGGCCCCGGTCTCCCGCTCGGTGATCGCGTCCGCGATGGAGCCGCGCCGCCAGGCCTTCTCGGCGCCCTTGGGCGGCCGCATCGCCCCGGCGATCTGGGCGGGGGTGGGACGGTGGGTCGGGTCCTTGGCGAGGCAGGGTGCGATGAGTGCCAGCAACTCCGGGTTCATTCCCTGGAGTTGGGGCTCGCCGTGGACCACTTCGTACTGCACGGCCGCTACGTGCCCGCCGTCGAACGCGCGCCGTCCGCTGGCCGCGTACACGAGCACCGCGCCCAGCGAGAAGATGTCGGCGGCCGGGGTGACACGGCGGCCGAGCACCTGCTCGGGGGCCCCGTACCCGGGGGTGACCGGCACTTCGCCCGTCGTGGTGAGGGTCAGTCCGTGCTCGGGGCGGGCGATGCCGAAGTCGATGATGCGCGGGCCCGTCGACGTCAGCACGATGTTCGGCGGCTTGAGGTCGCGGTGGATGAAGCCCGCCGCGTGGATGTCGGCGAGGGTGTACGCGAGGGAGGCGGCGAGGGCGCGCAGCGCGGGCTCGGCCAGCGGCCCGTGTGCCTCGACGGCCTGGTCGAGGGTGAGTCCCGCCAGGAACTCGGTGGCCATCCACGGGCGGCCGCCCTCGGTCCACGCGCCGAGGACGTTCGCAACTCCCTTGCTGCGTACGGCTTGTGCGGCCTGCGCCTCGCGGACGAACCGCTGGGCGAGGTTCGTGTCGTGGGCGAGTTCGGGCTTGAGCACCTTGACCGCGGCGAGCGTCCCGGCGCCGTCCTGACCGACGTACACCTTCCCCATGCCGCCCTCGCCGAGCACGCCGAGGACGCGGTAGGGACCGAGGCGGAGGGGGTCGCCGATGCCGAGGGGTTTCATGTGGGGCCTTCTGCCGGGGAGGCGGTCGTGGAACCTGTGCGTGTGCGTGGGGGGTGTGTCAGGGGTGTGTCACTTCATGGGGTACGCGGCGAGCTTGGCGTTGTTGCTCAGGGAGAGGATGCGCGTGCGCTCCGGGTTCGCGTAGAAGCGGTCGCCGTCCGTCTTGTACGTCCACGCGACCTCGTGGCTCTTGAGGTCGACGCCGCGCAGCTGCGCGCCGTTGCGGTAGTACGCGCACTGCTTGCCGATGAGCGGCCGCCACGCCCTGGACTGCTCGTCGGCGCTGCCGTCCTTCTCCACCCACAACCGCCCGCCGCCGCTCGCCCTGTACGCAGCAAGTCCGACGCCCTCACCCACGGCGTACACGACACCGCCGTGCAGCGTCGGCGGCCCGAACGGGCGGCCCTCCGGCGTCTGCCACTGCGCCTTGCCGTCCTTGAGGCGCACCGCGCGGAGCCGGGTGCCGCCGATGTAGAGGTGCGTGTCGTCGGCCGCGATCGCGGCCCACAGGGTGGCGACGTCGTCGACGCGGTACGGGACGTTCCACAGGATGGCGCCTGTCTTCAGGTCCCGTACGACGATGTGGACCTCGTCCTCCTTCATCTGCTGGTACGTCACCAGGTGCCCGCCGGCCACCTTCGCGGCGAGGATGTGCATGGACTGGTCGAGCTCGGCCCGCTTGGGCAGCGGCCGCGACCACAACGTCTTGCCGGTCGCGCAGTTCACGGCGCGCAGCGTCCACTTCTGCGTGGCCGCGTAGCCGAGTGTGCCGCCCTTGCCCTTGCCCACCGCCACGTAGGCGATGTCGCCTGCGACGCAGAGGAATTGGTTCCCCTCCAGGTGGTCGTTGGTGTCGGCGAGACGGGCGAGCGTCTTGACCTTCTTGCCGGTGCGCGGGGCGATCGACTCGACGGTGACGGGCGCTCCGGCGCGGTCGTCCTGGTACACGTTGTAGGACAGGTGGTAGAGCTTGCCGTCCGCGGCGGTCCACTGCCATCCGCTGCCGATGTGGTCGTCCCACTTCTTCGCGCCGTCGGACACGGCGAAGCCGCGGGCGTACCCGCGCATGGCGACGGCCACCCCGTCGACGATGGCAGGGATCATCGACTTTCCGCCGTCGACGACGCTGCTCTCGAAGTAACCCTCGTCCTTCCAAAGGGGGTCGAGATTGCGCCGGTTGCGGGTGTCGAGGGCCTTGGGGTCCGCCGCCTTCTTCTCCTCCGAGGAGCGGCCGGTCCACCACCAGGCGCCTCCGGCCGCGACCGCGCCGACGCCGAGCACTCCCCCGACGGCGAGAAAGCGGCGCCGCGACACGGGGGCGCTCGCGACGGGGGCGACCGCGGTGGTCCCCGGGAGCGTATGGGTGATGGGAGCGGGCAGCCGCTGCGGGACGGTCTGCCATACGTCGGTGGCGCGGCGCCCGATGTCACCGAGCAGCGCCTCGGACAGGTGGTCGGCGAACTCGCCTGTCCCGGTGTGCAGTTGGGCCGACAGATAGTACGTGGTGGGGCGTCGCGCCGGGTCCTTGTCGAGGCAGCGTGCCAGTACGGGGACGAGGGCGGCGGGCACCCCGGTCAGGTCCGGCTCGCCGTACCGCACGCGGTACAGCAGGTCGGCGGCCTGCCCGTTACCGAACGGGCCGCTGCCGCGGGCCGCGAACACCAGCACTCCGGCGAGCGCGAACACGTCTCCGGCCGGGCCGTGTTCCTGGCCCGTGGCCTGCTCCGGCGACATGAACGCGGGTGTACCGACGGCGGATCCGGTGCGGGTGAGGCGGTCGTCGCCGATGGCGCGGGCGATGCCGAAGTCGATGACCTTGGGGCCGTACGCCGTGACGAGGATGTTGGACGGCTTGAGGTCGCGGTGCACGACGTCGCTGCGGTGCAGCTGCCCAAGTGCCCCGCACAGGGCGGCTCCCAGCGCGCGTACGGTCGCCTCGGGCATCGGCCCGCCGGACTCGACGGCCTCGTCTAGCGGCGGTCCGAGTACGTACTCGGTGGCAAGCCACGGTGTCTCGGCCAGCGGGTCCGCGTCCACGACCTTCGCCCCGAACTGCCCGCCGATGACCCGCGCGGCGTCGATCTCCAGGCGGAACCGGGTCCGCACGGCCTGGTCGGCGGCGAGTCCGGCGTGCATCGTCTTCACGGCGACGGTTCGCCCGCCGGCGGTCCGCGCGACGTACACCGTCCCCATGCCGCCGCTGCCGAGGCGTCCGACGAGGCGGAACGGGCCGAGGTGTACGGGGTCGACGTGGGTCAGCGCGGTAGGCATGAGGTGAGTTCTCGCCGTGGTCGGGTGCGGGGCGGGTCAGTTGGTGTGCGCTGCGCGCACCGGCGGGGCACTGCCCCTGATCCGGCTCCGATTCCGCACGCCACGCCCTCCCCCGCCGCCGTCCGCGCCACGACCTCCCCGGTCACGGCGCGGCGAGTCTAGTCGACGGGGTGTGGGCGGGCCTGCCGTGCGGGCGGTTTTGGTGATTAGGCTGGGACAGGACGTGTCCTGTGTTCCCGCGCGCGGGCCGTGCGTACGGCAAGGGCCTGTCGTTTGGATGAGGCCGGATCAGGGAGCGGGGTCTGGTGCGTGCGATCGCAAGGCGGAGGAGGGAGTCGACGCGGAGCGTCGGCGACCGACGACAACGCCGCGAGCGTGCGTGCCAGGCCCCGCGAGCCCGGCCTGATCCAAACGACAGGCCCTAGGGGGGGCGGGGGAGGCACGCCGGTGCTCGACCACACCAGGAGGCATTGTGAGCAGCGATCGGGACGATGTCCGCGGGGGCGGCGGGTCACCCGCCGGTGACCTGTCCGGCGCGGGGCCCAATGTCGAGCGGACGGGGTTCGGTATCGAGCAGACGGGGTTCGGTGCCGAGCCGACGGGGTTCGGTGTCGAGCCGACGGGGTTCGGTGCCGAGCCGACGGGCGAGTTCACGATCGACTACGCGCCTCCGCCCTGGTACGAGCAGGCGAGTTCGCGGAGCGGTGGGGTGGGCTGGGAGCCGGCGGGGCCGGGAGCGGGGGCGCCGATGGCGCCGGGTGGTGCGGAGGGGTGGGCGGCATCGGTTGCTCCGGCGGCTTCGGTTGCGCCTGCGGGTCCGCTTCCGCCCGCGGGCCCGGCGGCATCGGTTGCTCCGGCAGGTCCGGCGGCACCGGCGGCTTCGGTTGCACCCGCAGGTCCGGCGGCACCGGCGGCTTCGGTTGCGCCCGCAGGTCCGGCGGCACCGGCAGCTCCGGCAGCTCCGGTTGCGCCCGCAGGTCCGGCAGCTCCGATCACTTCGGCTGAGCCGACCGCTACGGCGGGTGCGTCTGGCGGTGGGGGTCGCGATCTGGGGGACCGGGGTCCGGGGAGCGGAGGCCTGGACAGCGGTGACCTGGACAATGGGGATCTGGAGAGCGGGACCACCCTGCGTTTCTCCGCGCCCTCGCTGAGGCGGAACTTCGAGGAGCTCGCGGCGCTCGGGGAGCCGCCCGCCCCTGCGCCCACGCCGGTCCAGAGTCCCGCGGAGAGGGCCCGCGCGTGGGTCGACGCCCACCGGGTGCACGTCGACATCGACACGGAGAGCGCCCGCGCGAAGACGGCCGACGCCGTCCCGACGGACACCGACTTCCCCCTCGCGGCACCGGACGCCGAGGATGCCGGCGCGCCGTCCACCGACGAAACCACGGCGCGGCCAACGGCGTCCGCCGGGGATTCGGCGGTGCACCCGCCCGGGTCCACCACCAACTCCCCGGCTGCGGCTGCCACTTCCCTGGCACCACAAGACGCCCCGGCAAGCCCGGCCCCCGACTACACCCTCGACACTCCAGCTGCCCCGGCTGCTCCAACTCCCACCGTGACCGCGGCGGAGCCGACGGCGCCCGCTCCCGCTTCCCTGGCGGTGGCTGCTCCCACGGCACCACCCGCTGCACCGGCCCCCCGCTACGTCCCCGAAACTCCGGCCGCGGCGGAGCCGACGGCGCCCACCCCCGATTTCCCGGCTGCCGCCGCTCCCGCGGCACCACCAACTGGACCGGCAGGACCGGCCCTCGGCTACGTCCCCGAAACTCCGGCCGCGGCGGAGCCGACGGCGCCCACCCCCGATTTCCCGGCTGCGGCCGCTCCCACGGCACCACCAACTGCACCGGCAGGACCGGCCCTCGGCTACGTCCCCGAAACTCCGGCTGCTCCGGCTCCCACCGTGCCCCCGGCGGAGCCAACAGCGCCCGCCCCCGATTCCCCGGCTGCGGCCGCTCCCACGGCACCGCCGACTCCGGTTCTCGGCAACACCCCGGCGGCGTCACAAGCTGCTCCGGCGCCCCCTGCGCCCCCAACTCCCGGCGACGCACCGGCCGCTGCGGACGCTCCGGCTCTCAGCGACGCACCCACACCCAACACCCCGACAGGCTGGGCTCCCCCGCCCCCTCCGGCAGGCGGGGTGCCGCCGTTGCCGCCGTCGTTCCAGCCGGCCGCGCCGCCCGCGGCCCCGCAGTGGACCGACCTCGCGCCCGGCCAACCGCCTCTGGCAGCCCCGAACACGCCCGCACAGCCCCACGGCGCATACGGCTTCCCGCAGCAACCCGCCCAACCGGCACCACCGGCTGACGGCCAACCCATGCCACCGCAGGGTGGATACGGCCCTCCGCAGCCACCGCACCACAGCCAGCCGGCCAACGCGCAACCCGGCTACGGCTTCCCGCAGCCCACCCCGCCGGACCTGCCCACCCCCAACGTCCCTGCGCCACAGCACGGTTACGGATCCCCGCAACCTCCGGCCCAACCGGCACCACCGGCCTCCGGCCAGCAGTCACCCGACACCCCCGCTCCACCGGCTACCTACGGCTTCCCCCAGCCCCCGGCCCAGCCGACACCACCCCAAGGCCAGCCACCCACCGAGCCCGCACCACAGCCCGGCTACGGCTTCCCCCAGCCTCCGGCCCCGCCGACACCACCCCAAGGCCAGCCACCCACCGAGCCCGCACCACAGCCCGGCTACGGCTTCCCCCAGCCTCCGGCCCCGCCGACACCACCCCAAGGCCAGCCACCCACCGAGCCCGCACCACAGCCCGGCTACGGCTTCCCTCAGCCGGACCAACCACAGCCCCCGGCGCACCCCGCGACCCCCGTACCCACCCCCTTCACGCCACAGCCCGGCTACGGCTTCCCCCAGGCCCCAGCCCAGCCTGCACCGCCAGTTCAGGGCCAACCGCCCAACACACCGGCCCCCAACACCCCCGCACCCCAGCCCGGCTACGGCTTCCCTCAGCCCCCGGCTCAACCGGCACCGCCAATCCAGGGCCAACCGCCCAACACCCCCACCCCACCCGCCGGTTACGCCTTCCCCCCGCCGAACCAACCACAGCCCCCGGCGCACCCCGCCCAGAGCCACCCCGCCACACCCTCACCCGCACCCTCCACACCACCGCCCGGTTACGGCTTCCCGCCCTCTCCCGCCCAACCGGCAGCACCGCCCCACGACCAGCCCGGCCCACGCACCCCCACCCCCTCCACCCCGCCGCCCGCCTACGGCACCCCCCACCCCGGTCAACCACACGCCCCCGCCCAGCCGCTGCCCGCCGCCCAACCGCAACCCCAAGCCCAGGCCCAAGCACACCCCCACCCCACCTACCCCACCCCCCAACCAGTCCAGCCACACCCCGGCTTCGGCCCCCCGCCCGGCCAGGCAGCCGACCACGCGCCCAACCAGGCCCCCGGCCAAGCAGCCGCCCCCGCCCAACCACTCCCCCATTCCGCACCCACGCCCGCACACGCACACGCATCCAACGCCCAACCCCCCTACCCCAACCCCCCACACACACCCGCCCCCGACACCAACGCCCCCCTCGGCTACACCGCCGCCGTCGAGCTGTCCGCCGATCGGCTCGTCAACAGCAAGCGGCAGAAGCAGCGGAGCAAGGCGCCCACCGCCGGTGGCGGGCGGTTCAAGTTCGGGGGGAAGAAGGAGGAGACGGAGCGGCAGCGGAAGCTGGACCTCATCCGCACTCCGGTCTCGTCCTGCTACCGGATCGCCGTGATCAGCCTCAAGGGCGGCGTCGGCAAGACGACCACCACGACGGCCCTCGGCTCGACCCTCGCCTCGGAACGCCAGGACAAGATCCTCGCGATCGACGCCAACCCGGACGCCGGCACCCTCGGCCGACGCGTGCGCCGCGAGACCGGCGCCACCATCCGCGACCTGGTGCAGAACATCCCGCACCTGCACTCGTACGCGGACATCCGGCAGTACACCTCGCGGACCCCCTCCGGCCTGGAGATCATCGCCAACGACGTGGAGCCGGAGGTCTCCTCGACGTTCGACGACGCCGACTACCGCCGCGCGATCGACGTGGTCGGCCGGCACTACCCGGTCGTCCTGACCGACTCCGGCACCGGCCTGCTGTACTCCGCGATGCGCGGAGTCCTCGACCTCGCCGACCAGTTGATCATCATCTCGACCCCGTCCGTCGACGGCGCGAGCAGCGCAAGCACCACCCTCGACTGGCTGTCCGCGCACGGCTACACCGAACTCGTCCGGCGCTCCCTCACGGTCATCTCCGGCGTCCGCGACACCGGCAAGATGATCAAGGTGGACGACATCGTCAGCCACTTCCAGACCCGCTGCCGCGGCGTGCTCGTCATCCCCTTCGACGAGCACCTGGCGGCCGGCGCCGAGGTCGACCTCGACATGATGCGCCCGAAGACGCGGGAGTCGTACTTCGAGCTGTCGGCGATGGTCGCCGAGGGCTTCGGCGGCTTCGGCCACCACACCCACCTGGCAGCACCACCGTCGCAGTACTAGCCCCCACGCCCTCAGAACCACACGCACACCCCGCACCCCCGCCCACCGCACGCTCACGCCAAGTGCCCGCACCTCTCGAACGCCGGTGCGGGCCTTTTGCGCATCCTGCACCCATACGGGTGCCATCCCCTGGCCTGCAAAGCATCAGAGGTCTCGACCAATGTGCGTGAAATGCAGGTCAACTCGTTATTTCCGCAGGCCACATGGGGTTCACCCACCGTTGACGTCCCTCAACTGCCGCTGATAAACCAACACTTCAGTCGACCTGAATTCTCAGATCCAGCCCAGCTGTGCGAGCGATGCGCGAGGTCACCGCCGATGGACACACCAGCTCAGCAAGACATGGACCACAGAACAGCCCGCCCACCGCGGCGCGGAGTGCGGATACTCCTCGCGGCAGGCGCCGCGGCGTTCACCCTGACGGCCGGCCTCGCCACGCCTCTCAACCCGGCGCCGCAGCAGGCCGAGGCGAAGGCGAGCGGCAACGCCGCGGCCAAGGCCGACAGCGGCAAGACCAAGACCCTCACCGTGGCCGTCGCGCAGAGCGTCGACTCGCTGAGCCCGTTCCTGGCGACCCGCCTGGTCAGTACGAGCATCCACCGCCTGATGTACGAGTACCTGACCAACTACGACCCCAAGGACAACCACGTCATCCCGGGGTTCGCCACCGACTGGAAGCCCTCGGCCGACAAGCTGACGTGGACGTACACCATCCGCTCCAACTCGAAGTGGTCCGACGGTCAGAAGGCCACCGCCCACGACGCCGCCTTCACCTTCAACAAGATGATGACGGACGACGCCGCGGCGACCGCCAACGGTTCATTCGTCGGCAACTTCAAGAAGGTCACGGCGCCCAGCGACACCAAGCTCGTCGTCGAGCTGAAGAAGCCGCAGGCCACGATGACGGCCCTCGACATTCCGATCGTGCCCGAGCACGTCTGGAAGGACGTCAAGGACTACTCGAAGTTCAACAACGACGACAAGTTCCCGATCGTCGGCAACGGTCCGTACGTCGTCACCGGCTACAAGACCGACCAGTACGTAAAGCTCAAGCGCAACCCGGACTTCTGGCGCAAGACGAAGACGCCGCAGTTCGAGAACATCGTCTTCAAGGCGTACAAGGACCAGGACGCCGCGGTCGCCGCCCTGCGCAAGGGCGAGGTCTCCTTCGTCGCCGGCTCCCCCGCCCTGACGCCCGCCCAGGCGGCGTCCCTCAAGGGCGAGGACAACATCAAGGTCAACGAGGGGCCCGGCCGCCGCTTCTACGCGATCGCGGTGAACCCCGGCTGGAAGACCAAGAGCGGCAAGAAGTTCGGTGACGGCAACCCGGCGCTGCTCGACGAGAAGGTGCGCCAGGCGCTGTTCAAGGCCGTCGACACCAAGGCGATCGTCGACAAGGTCTTCCAGGGCCACGCCGTGCAGGGCCAGGGCTACATCCCGCCGCGCTTCCAGGACTACTACTGGCAGCCCTCGGCCGACCAGAAGCTGGGCTACGACGCGCAGGCCGCGGGCAAGATGCTCGACGACGCGGGCTACAAGATGAAGGACGGCAAGCGCGTCGGCAAGGACGGCAAGCCGATCAACCTGCGCATGCTGTGCCACGCCACCGACCCCAACGACAAGGCGGTCGGCAAGTACCTCAAGGAGTGGTGGGGCAAGATCGGCATCGGTCTGAAGCTGAACTGCGTCGACGATGTCTCCGTGCCCTGGTACGCGGGTGAGTACGACCTCGCCTTCGACGGCTGGTCGGTGAACCCGGACCCGGACTTCGTCCTCGGCATCCACACCTGCGCCGCCCTGCCGAGCAAGCCGAAGGAGGTCGCGCAGACCGACAACGGCATCTGCGACAAGACCTACGACAAGCTCTACAACCAGCAACTCGCGGAGTACGACCCGGCCAAGCGCGCGGACACCGTGAAGAAGATGGAGTCCTGGCTCTACGACTCCGGCTACATGAACGTCATGGCGTACCCGAACGCGGTCGAGGCCTACCGCACCGACCAGATCAAGTCGATCGAGACGATGCCCACCGCGGCCGGCAACATCTACGGCCAGGACGGGTATTGGAGCTGGTGGTCGGCCGAACCCGCGTCGGCGTCCGACAGCGAGGACAGCGGTTCGTCCAGCTCCACCGGCATCGTGATCGGCATCGTGGTCGCGGCACTCGTCGTCATCGGCGGCGGGGTCCTCTTCGCGCGGCGGCGGCGCACGACGGCGGACGAACGCGAGTAGGCGACGCACAGCTACGCGAGTAAGAAGACATGTGAACCATGACAGCTGACAGCACTCCGGCGCTCGTGCAGCCCGCGGACGGTACGGACGGCGACCCGGCTTCGGCCGGGCCGCCGTTGGCCGCCCGCGGCCCCCGGGCCCGCAACACCAAGGCGTACGTCCAGTACGCGCTCGCGAAGATCGGCGGCGCGATCGTCTCGCTCTTCGCCGTCCTCGTCACGAGCTTCTTCCTGTTCCGGCTGATCCCGTCCGATCCGGTCAAGCAGATGACCGGCGGCCGGAAGGTCTCCACGGAGCAGCTCGAGAACCTGCGCCACCAGTACGGCCTCGACCAGCCGATGTGGAAGCAGTTCACGTCGTACATCGGGGACGCGCTCTCCGGTGACTTCGGGATCTCGTTCCAGTTCCACACCCCGGTGATGGACAAGATCGTCGACGCGCTCCCGGCGACGCTGCTGCTCACGGGCACGGCGTACGTCCTGTACTCGGCGCTCGGCATCTGGCTCGGCACGCGCACGGCGTGGCGCAACGGATCGCGGAGCGACCGCTTCAACACGGCCTTCGCGCTGACCCTCTACTCGGTCCCGTCGTTCTGGCTGGGGCTGCTCCTCATCATCGTGTTCGCCGTCGGCATCGGGCCGATTCCCGGCATGTTCCCGACGGGCGGCCTCGAATCGGGCGGCGAGACCGGGTTCGCGTACATCCTCGATGTCGCGCACCATCTGGTCCTCCCGGTGATCACCCTGGTCGCGGTCGGCTATGCGCAGACGCTCCTCGTCATGCGCTCCTCGCTGCTCGACGAGATGGGCAGCGACTATCTGACGACCGCGCGCGCCAAGGGACTTCGGGACGACGACGTGCGCCGCAAGCACGCGGTGCCGAACGCGATGCTGCCGACGTTCACGCTGATGTTCGTGAACCTCGGGCAGGTGGTCGCCGGGCAGATCCTCGTCGAGACGGTCTTCTCCTGGCCGGGCCTCGGCGGCCTGTTCTACCAGGCGCTCTCCGTGCCCGATCTCCCGCTCGTCCAGGGCCTGTTCTTCGTCTTCGCCACCGCGGTGATCCTCGCGAACACCCTCGCCGACATCCTCTATCCGCTGCTCGACCCGAGGGTGGGCCGATGACGACGACCGAAACCGCGCCTTCGAAAGAACCGAGGACACCGAAGGCGCCCAGCGCACGCTCCCTCGCGCGCGCCCGCAAGCGCCAGTCCCTGGCCCGCTTCTGGCGGTCCTACCGGGCGCACCGCAGCGGCATGTGGGGCCTCGGCCTGCTCATCCTGATCGCGCTCATCGCGATCTTCGCGCCGGCCCTGGTCGGCGCGGACTCTCAGAGCGTGACCGACGCACCCGGCGGCCCGATGGAGGGACCGAGCGGCGAATTCCCGCTCGGCACCGACCAGTTCGGCCGCAGCGTGCTCGCCCTCCTTGTGTACGGGGCGCGGGTATCGCTCACCGTGGGCCTGCTCGCGGCGTTTCTGTGCGTGGCGATCGGCACCGTCATCGGCATCGTCGCGGGCCACTTCCGCGGCTGGTTCTCGACCGTTCTGATGCGGATCACGGACTGGTTCCTGGTGATGCCGACGCTGGTCCTGGCCATCGCGCTGGCGACCGTCATGGACCGCTCGATGTGGACCGTGATCATCGCGATCGGCGTGACGACCTGGCCGACGACCGCGCGCCTGGTGCGCGCCCAGACCCTCTCGGTCGAGGCGCGTCCGTACATCGAGCGGGCCCGCGCGCTGGGCGGCAGCCACAGCCACGTCATGACCCGGCACGTGCTGCCGAACGTCATGCCGCTGGTGCTCGCCCAGACCACGATGGTCATCTCGTCCGCGATCCTGACCGAGGCGACCCTCGCGTTCCTCGGCCTGTCCGACCCGACGGTCACCTCCTGGGGCGGCATGCTCCAGGACGCGCGCGAGGCGGGCGCGGTCAGCGCCGGCGACTGGTGGTACCTGGCCCCGCCCGGCATCGCCATCGCGATCGTCGCGCTCTCCTTCACCCTGTGCGGCCGCGCGGTCGAATCCGTCCTCAACCCGAAGCTGGGGGTGCGCTCATGACCCTTCTCGAGGTACGGGACCTCACCGTCACGTACGCCGGCGGGGCGCAGGCCGTCCGCGGCGTGAACCTGTCCGTAGAGGCGGGCCAGAAGCTCGGCATCGCGGGCGAGTCCGGCTGCGGAAAGTCCACACTGGCGCTCGCGCTGCTTCGGCTGCTCCCCAAGGACGCCAAGGTCACCGGCGAGATCCTGCTGAACGGCGAGGACATCCTCACCATGAAGTGGGGCCAGGTCAGGGCCGTCCGCTGGGCGGGCGCCTCGATCGTGTTCCAGGGCGCGATGCACTCGCTCAACGCGGTGCACCGCATCGGCGACCAGATCGCCGAGCCGATCCTCCTGCACAAGAAGGCGACGCAGGAGGGCGCGAAGAAGAAGGTCGGCGAACTCCTCGAACACGTAGGCCTTCCGGCGGCCCGCGCGAACGCCTATCCGCACGAGTTGTCCGGCGGCCAGCGCCAGCGCGTGATGATCGCGATGGCGCTCGCCTGCGAGCCCGAGCTGATCATCGCCGACGAGCCGACGACGGCCCTCGACGTGATGATCCAGGCCCAGATCCTGCGCCTGATCGAGCAGTTGGTGACCGAGGAGAACCTCGGCCTCATCATGATCAGCCACGACCTGGCGGTCCTCTCCGACACCTGCGACCGGCTCTCCGTGATGTACGCGGGCCGCGTCGTCGAGGAGGGCCCGGCGCTCCAGGTCTACGAGGACGCGGTGCACCCCTACGCGAAGGCGCTGTCGGCGGCGTTCCCCACCATCGGCGACCCGGCCTCCCGGTTCGCGCCGCGCGGGCTGCCCGGCGACCCGCCGGACCCGTCGGCGCTGCCGTCCGGCTGCACCTTCCACCCGCGCTGCCCGGTGGCGCTCGACGTGTGTGCGAGCGAGGACCAGGTGCTGCGGATCGCGGGCCCCGAGCGGCGGGCGGCGTGCGTCCACGTGGGATCCGACGAGGTCGCCGCGACGGAAGTCGAAGCAAGGAGCACCACGGCATGACAGAAACGCTGCAGACGCCCGAGGTGTCGAAGAACGCGCGGACGCTGCTCAGCGCCGACCAGCTGCACGTCACGTTCCCCGGCCGGCGCGGCGCCGCCGATGCGCGGGCCGTGGACGGCGTCGACCTGGACATCGCGCCGGGCGAGATCGTGGCGCTCGTCGGCGAGTCCGGCTGCGGAAAGACGAGCCTGGCGCGCACCCTGCTCGGCCTGGAGAAGCCGACGTCGGGCAAGGTCACGTTCGCGGGCAAGCCGCTGGACTACGCCTCGAAGGCGCTCAAGTCGTACCGCAAGCGCGTCCAGTTGGTCCTCCAGGACCCGAGCGGCTCCCTGAACCCCCGGCACACGGTGTACGACGCGGTCGCCGAGGGGCTGCGCATCCACGGCTACGCGGGCGACGAGCGCGAGGCGGTCGCGAACGCCCTGTCCCGCGCGGGACTTCGCCCTCCGGAGCGCTTCTTCCTGCGCTATCCGCACGAGCTGTCGGGCGGCCAGCGCCAGCGCGTGGTCATCGCGGGCGCGCTCGTCCTCGACCCCGAACTGATCGTCGCTGACGAGCCGGTGGCGTCCCTGGACGCGTCCGTACGGGGTGAGATCCTCGCCCTGTTGCTGCGCCTGCGGGACGAGTTGGGCCTGTCCGCGCTCGTGGTCACGCACGACCTCGGCCTGGCGTGGAACATCGCGGACCGGGTGGCGGTGATGTACCTGGGCCGCATCGTGGAGACGGGCAAGGTGGAGGACGTCCTGACCTCACCCCAACACCCGTACACCCAGGCCCTGTTGTCGGTCCTTCCGGAGGCGCCGGGCGAACCGGTGGTCCTCACGGGCGAGCCCCCGGACCCGTCCCGCATCCCGGGCGGCTGCCGCTTCCACGCGCGCTGCCAGGTCCTGGCGGACGGCCGGGCGGAGGAGGCGGGGGTCGCGGACTCCTGCCGGACGGTAGATCTGCCGGTGCTGTCCGGCGCGGCGACGTCGCAGGTGGCGTGCCACTGGGCGGCGGCGAAGGCGGCGGCCGAGTAGCACTGCCTGGGAACGTGAAGGCCCGGCTCCGTGGAGATGGAGCCGGGCCTTACGCGTGTCGCATGACGAGTCAGCCTCAGCCGTACATGCCGGGCACGTAGTCGCCCGCCGGCTGCTGGGTCATCACGTTGAGCCGGTTGAACGTATTGATCATGGCGATGCAGCCGACCAGCGCGCCGAGCTGCGCCTCGTCGTAGTGCTTGGCGGCCTTCTCCCACACCTCGTCGGAGACCCCGGCACTGTCCGCGATGCGGGTGCCCGCCTCGGCCAGCTCCAGGGCGGCCTTCTCGGCCTCGGTGAAGACCTTGGCCTCGCGCCAGGCGGCGACCAGAGCGAGCCGGACCGCCGTCTCACCGGCCTCTGCGGCGTCCTTGACGTGCATGTCCAGACAGCCCGAACAGCCGTTGATCTGGCTGGCCCTGATCATGACCAGGTTCAGTGTCGGCGCCGGGATGCCCGAGCCCTCGGCGGACCTGCCCGCCGCGATGACGTGCTTGAGCATCTTGCCGAGGACCGGGTTGGTGAAGAGGTCGAGTCGCGGTTCCATGAGGGGCTCCTTCGCACTCCGTCATAAGTGGTGACACCACTTACGACGGAGCGCCCCGCCCCGATGTGACACACCCGGAAGTGACCTGCGCCACTCCGGAGTGCTTCAGGCCCTGGACGCCTCGACGAGCTCGCGCGCCTGCTTCACGTCGTCCGCGATCGCGGCGACGAGTTCGTCGAGCGACTCGAACTTGGCCATGCCGCGCACGAACGCCACGAACTCCACGGCCACGTGCAGCCCGTACAGGTCGAGGCCGACGCGGTCGATGGCGTACGCCTCGACCGTCCGCTCCGTCCCGTCGAACTGCGGGTTCGTGCCTACGGAGATCGCCGCGGGCATCGCCTCGTCGTTCACGTACAGCCACCCCGCGTAGACCCCGTCGGCCGGGATCGCGGTGTGCGGGAGGGTCTCCACGTTGGCGGTCGGGAAGCCGAGCTCACGCCCGCGCTGCGCGCCGCGCACGACGACGCCCTCGACGCGATGCGGACGGCCGAGGATCTCGGCGGCGCCCGTCACATCGCCCTCGGCGACGAGCCGCCGGGTCAGCGTGGACGAGAACGGCTGGCCGCCCCCGGCCGACCCGCTGACGTACAGGTCCACGACCTCGACCTCGAAGTCGTACGTCTGTCCCTGCTCGGCCAGGAAGTCGACATTGCCGGCGGCCTTGTGGCCGAAGCGGAAGTTGGGGCCCTCGACGACCACGCGCGCGTGCAGCTTGTCGACGAGCACCTTCGCCACGAAGTCGGCGGGCGACAGCTTCGAGAACTCGGTGGTGAACGGCAGGATCAGCACCGCGTCCACGCCGAGCTCGGCCATCAGTTCGGCGCGCCGGTGGTGCGGGGCGAGCAGCGGCGGGTGCGAGCCCGGGCGCACGACCTCGCTGGGGTGCGGGTCGAAGGTGACCACGACGGCCGGGATACCGAGCTCACGCGCCCGCTCCACGGCCCGCCCGATGATCAACTGGTGCCCGCGATGCACCCCGTCGTAGGAGCCGATGGTGACGACGCTGCGCCCCCAGTCCTGGGGGATGTCCTCCAAGCCACGCCAGCGCTGCACGGTGATTGCCCCTCGCAAACCTGTGTCCGACCGTTTGGAACCTTGCGTCTCTCTACCGGATACGCAGGTCTAAGAGTGCCATGCCGCCCGCCCGCGCTTCGCATCGGGCGGGCCCGCGGCAGGTCCCGGGCCTAGGCGGGCACCCGCACCCCGGCCAGGTTCTCGATCATGCGGCGGGAGCTCGGGCCGACGAGCGCCGCCCACTCCCGGGGCGCCTCCGTGAGCCATCGCGCCACCAGGCCCGCGAAGCCGGGCACGGACCGCGCGAGCTCCACGAGCAGCCGGTCGAAGCGGGCCGCTCCTTCCGGCGTACGCACCAGGAGCATGCCCGTACGGTGCACCAGGTCCCGCGTCCTGGCCGGCCCGCGCCGCGCCGAGTCCCGCGCGGCGGCGCACAGCAGCGCGTCGAGCACGACGGGGTCCCGCTCCTCTTCCAGCAGTACGTCGAGCAGCTCGGCCCGCAGTGCGCGCGACGCGGTCGTGCCGGGCGCGGCGAGCACCCGCGCCAGGGCGCCGCGCACGACCGGGGGCCGCTCCGACACAAGACCCACGACCAGCGGGTACATCACGGCCCGCGTACCGTCCCCGTGCTCGAGGCACCGGTCGACAAACGTCGCCACGTGGCCGGCCGCGGCATCCGGCCAGTCCTCGGCGAGCTCCCTCACGAGCGCGGCGGCGCGGCGGGCGTGCGCGGGTTCGGTCAGCTCGGCGAGGGTCCGCAGGATGTCGCCGAGGCCGGGGCCCGGCTCCCGCAGCCGCGCCTGGAACGCCGCGAACACGGGTTCCGGGTGGGTCGCCACGGCCAGGGCGAGCGCGTCGGCTGGCGGCTGCGCGTCGCCCGCCGCGAAGCGCTCGAGCGCGCGCGCCAGGTACGCCGGCCGGGATTCCGGGTCCCGTACGAGGAGGTGGAGCGCAGCACCGTGCAGGGCACGGTCGGGCCCCTCGAGCAGCGCGAGCGCGGCGTTGCGCAGCAGCTCCCGGTCCGCGACATCGCCCACCCGCGGCGCGACCCGCACTCCGTACGCGGCGGCGGCGACGCGCCGATCGGGCCGCTCGTCGTGGGCCCACCGCTCGACCGCTCGGCACAGGGCGGCCGGCTCCTCCTCGACCAGGATGGCCAGCAGCTCGTCGGCGCGCGGGTGAGCGCACTCGACGAGGGCCTCGACCAGGCCGTCGGGGTCGCGGTGGCGGTGAGTGTGGAGCAGGGCCTGGGCGGCGTCGGCGACGGTGGCGTCGGGCAGGGCGGGCAGCGCCCGCTCGTCGTCGAACCACCACGTCAACCTCCGCTGCACACGCCGGGGCTCGGCAGCCAGCGCCTCCGCCACGACGTCGAGACACCGCCCTCCGACCTCACCCCCGTCATGCACGACGGCCCGCCGCAGCAGCTCGAACCGGATGTCGTCGGCCACGACAACCCGCATCCAGAACGCCCCGCCGAACTGCCCCCGCTCCGCGAGCCCTTCCAGCACCCCCGAATACACCCCCGCATCCGCCACCCGCACCAACACCTCCCGCACCAACTCCCTCCCCCACCACTCCGCCTCCGCGGACACCCCGCCGCAACCCTGGCCCCCGGGACCACCTGCTTCCCACGCCTCGGGGCTCCGCCCCGAACCCCGCTGCTCAATCGCCGCAGGGGCTTGATTTGCCCCAGCTCCCCACCCGGAACGGTCGACGCCGCCCGACTTGGGCAATCTGCCGCCTGGGGCGGCAGGGTGGGCAAGGCGGCCCCCGGTGCGGGCCGCACCCACGTCAGGGCCCGACCCCGTCGCAGCCAGATCCTCCCCGCCGCGGGCCACACCCGCGTCGGGCGCCGACCCCGTCGCAGCCACCCACTCCCCGGCGCGGACGCCACCCGCACCGGACGCCGACCCCGTCGCAGCCACCCACTCCCCGTCGCAGGCCGCACCCACCTCAGGGCCCGACCCCGTCGCAGCCACACCCACCCCGACGCCAACCGCCCCCACCCACGGCAACAACTCCCGCAACCGAACGTCCAGTTCCGCGCACCCCTGTTGCCGCTCGATCAAGAGCAACGCCCGCACCACCGGCCCCGCCCGATGCCGCGGCACAGGAAACCCGTCCCCCCGCCGCCGGAACACCAGCGCCTCCAACGCCCCGTCCACATCCAGATGCATCCCCTGGATCCAGTCCGCGACCTCCTCGTGCGCGAACCGGAACCCACCCCCGGCCGGCACCAGCACCCCCTCCGTCAGCACCGCCGACGCCCACCCGGACACCCCGTCCCGCGCTCCCCACGGAAACAACTCCTCGAACGACTCCCGGTCCAACTCCCCCTGCCCCGGCCCAAGACTCCGCCGCGCAGCCTCATGCACGTGCCCGGCCACCCGCGCCGCCAGCCTGCGCACCCCACTCCCCCGTACCCCCGAAGGCGCGGCGAGCCGGACCGCCACGCGGAGGCACATCAGGTCCAGATACGCCCCGAAGATCTCGTCCCGGTCGGGGCAACCGGCCACACCCCCGGGCAGCGCCGCCCGCACCTCGCTCAGCAGGCGCAACGACAGCGGATGCCCGGCCTCCCGCTCCGCGAGCGCCCCCTCGGGCACGCCGAGCCGCTCCCGCGCCCGCCGCGCCGCCTCTCCCACAAGGTCCCCGATCCGTACGCACGGAGGCAGCCCGGACGGCCCCACGGCCGCCGGCCCGTACTGCACGTCCCCGCCGAACAGCGCGCCCGCCTGCTCCCAGTACTCGGCACGGCACGCCACCACCAACCGCACCCCGCACGCCGCGAGCCACCGCTCGGTCCCCCGCGACCAGGCGCTCAGGCGGTGCGCGAGCACGGGCGGCATCTCCTCCGGCCCGTCGAGCAACAGCACGAGCGGCCGTCCGGTCTCCCGGGCGACCTCGGCGATCCGCTCGGCGGAGACGTCCCCCACGTCCCCGGCGACCGCCTCCTCCCGCGATGCCGCCACGATCCGGCCCGCCCGCGCGAGCGTCCGCCCCACCGCCTGCGCGACCGACGCGTCGTCCTCGCTCAGGTCCGCGCCCCGCAGCCACACCGTGGGCGCGGCGCCGTCCCCCTCGGCCCGGCGCCCGGCGAACGCGGCGAGTTCCGTGGTCCGCCCGCTCCCCGGCTCCCCGACCAGGGCCAGCACCCGCGCCTCACCGTCCGCACCCGACGTAAATGCGTCCAACTCCCGTGTCACATCAGGCCGTTCGACCGGCTCGGGCCCGTCCGTCCCCGGCCCGTCGCTGCCCACCGAGATCCCGGCAAGCTGAAGCACCCCACCGAGATTCAGATCGTCCCCGTACGCGGGCACCGTCGCGGCATTGCGCGCCAGCAGCTCGGCCAGCTGCCCCCGCCCGCCCGCGCCCGCGGCCACCGCCCGCAGCGGCATCGCGAACCCGGCCGCCCGGTGCCCGGCCCGCAGCTCCGTACCGAGCACGGCGACCACCGCCCCGGTACGCGCGTCGAGCACAGGGCCACCCGCGGCCCCACCGCCGACGCGCAACGCATCCGCCCCGTCCGTACCGACGGCCAGCTCCAGGACCCCGTCCAACAGGTGACTGCGGCCCCCGGCCACGTACGCGACCGGCGAGCGCCCCAGCACACGCGCCTCGCGCCATCCACCGGCGGGAATCCGGACGTACGCCCCGGCTACCGGCGGTCCGGAGGCCGCGACCGGCAGCGGCACCGCGCCGAGCCCCTGCGTGCGCAGCAACGCCAGGTTCGCTTCGGGCAGTTCGACGATCGACCCGGGCTCCACCACACAGGTCGCACCGCCCGGCCCGTGCACCAGCAGCCGCCCGAGCCCGCTCACCACCTCGTGGCCCGTGACGACCGTCCCCCGGTCGTCCGCCACGAAGCCCGCACCGCGCGGCCGCCCGGCCAGATCGGTGATCCGTACCAGCGGCGGGTCCACCATGACGCGACCCTCCCGCCGTTCTCCGCCACGCCCCGTGTCTCGACGGTAGGCGCGCGGTGATCAGCTGGACAGCGTCAGAGGCGAACGCGCCCCCTTGCGCTCCCCCTGTTCACTCCGAGCGCCCGCCCGAAGGGGTGAAGTGAACGGGCGCACTGGATACACCCTTGAGAGGGGGACGTGGAGCGGCGGCCACCCAGAGACCGGAACCCGCCGCTCCACCGAAATTCATGGCGCAAGCTCAGCCGAACACGGCCAGGCTCTTCGCCTTCCCCTTGGACTCCTCGACCAGAGCGAGGAACTGACCATCGGGCCCGAACACGGCGACGGGACCCGCCCCCGCGTACTCCTCGGGCACCTCCAGGCGCACACCGTTGAGCAGCAGCTTCCCGCGGCGCTCGTCGACGTCCCAGCGCGGGAACGCGGCGGCGGCCGCCTCGGCCACCGGCATCACGGTCAGCGACTCCTGGAGCTGGTCCAGGGTGCGCGCCGAGTCGAGCTTGTACGGGCCGACGCGCGTGCGCCGCAGCGCCGTCAGATGCCCGCCGACACCGAGCCCGGCGCCCAGGTCACGGGCGATCGCCCTGATGTACGTACCGGACGAGCAGACCACGGACACGACCAGGTCGAGGACCGGCGTGCCGTCCTCTGCGACCGCGTCCCGGACGTCGTACACGGCGAAGGACGAGATCTTGACCGGGCGCGCCGGGATCTCGAACTCCTCGCCCTCGCGGGCCCGCTTGTAGCTGCGGACACCGTTGATCTTGATGGCGCTGACCTTCGACGGCACCTGCATGATGTCGCCGCTCAGCTTGGCGATGCCCGCGTCGATGGCCTCGCGCCGCACCCCGGACGCGTCGGTGGACGAGATGAGCTCGCCCTCCGCGTCGTCCGTGAGCGTGTTCTGCCCGAGCCTGATCGTGCCCAGGTACTCCTTCTCGGTCAGCGCGAGATGGCCGAGGAGCTTGGTGGCGCGCTCGACGCCGAGCACGAGCACACCCGTCGCCATCGGGTCGAGGGTGCCCGCGTGGCCGACCTTGCGGGTCCTGGCGATCCCGCGCATCTTGGCCACGACGTCGTGCGAAGTGAAGCCCGACGGCTTGTCGACGATGACAAGCCCGTCGGGCGGAGGGGTGCGGTCGGACATGCTCAGGCTTCGCCGTCCTTCTCGGAGGCGTCGTCGGCATCGTCCTCGGGCTTCCTGTACGGGTCCGCGCCGCCGGCGAAATCGGCGCCGGCGGAGGCCTCGCGCACCTGCTCGTCGGACTGCCGGGCCCGGTCGAGGAGGTCCTCGATGGTGCGGGCGTTCTCCGGCAGGGCGTCCGCGACGAAGGCCAGGGTCGGCGTGAACTTCACACCGGCCGCCTGACCGACCGCCGAGCGCAGGACGCCCTTGGCGCTCTCCAGACCGGCGGCCGCCTCGGCCCGCTCCTCGTCGCTCCCGTACACCGTGTAGAAGACGGTGGCTTCCCGGAGGTCGCCCGTCACACGGGTGTCGGTGATGGTGATGTGGGAGCCGACCCGCGGGTCCTTGATCCCACGCTGCAGCTTCTGGGCCACCACCTCTCGAATGAGGTCCGCCAGCCTCTTGGCGCGCGCGTTGTCGGCCACTGGTCCGTCTCCTTTTAAGTGCTTACTTGCTTGTTGCTTCAGTCTTCGTCGCTGTGGAGCCTGCGTCGAACCGAGAGCAGTTCCACTTCGGGCCGCCCGGCGACGAGCCGCTCACAGCGGTCCAGTACGTCGGTCAGGTGGCCGGTGTCCCCGGAAACCACCGCGAGCCCGATCTCGGCCCTGCGATGGAGGTTCTGGTTGCCCGTCTCCGCGACGCTCACCGCGTACTTGCGGTGCAGCTCGGCCACGATCGGACGGACGAGGGAGCGCTTCTCCTTCAGCGAGTGGACGTCGCCGAGGAGCAGATCGAAGGACAGAGTCCCCACATACATGTGTGTCCGGATGTCCCGCCGGTCCGGGGTCGTATGGGCGACCGCTTCCGGCCACCGATACGGGAACGGTACACGCAACGGCCGGGGCCGATCGACGGAAATAAGTCCCGTCGACCGGCCCCGATCGCTGATCAAGCTCAGACGCGCGGCTTCTCGCGCATCTCGTACGTCGCGATGACGTCGTCGACCTTGATGTCGTTGAAGTTGCCGAGGTTGATACCGCCCTCGAACCCTTCGCGGATCTCGGTGACGTCGTCCTTGAAGCGACGCAGGCCCACGATGTTGAGGCTCTCCGCGATGACCTTGTTGTCGCGGAGGAGTCGCGCCTTCGTGTTGCGCTTGACCTCGCCGGAGCGGATGAGAACACCCGCGATGTTGCCCAGCTTGGACGACTTGAAGACCTCGCGGATCTCCGCCGTGCCGAGCTCGACCTCTTCGTACTCCGGCTTGAGCATGCCCTTGAGGGCCGCCTCGATCTCCTCGATGGCCTGGTAGATCACCGAGTAGTACCGGACGTCGACACCCTCGCGCTCGGCCATCTGCGCGGCACGACCGGCCGCACGGACGTTGAAGCCGATGACGATGGCGTCCGAGCCCATGGCCAGGTCGATGTCCGACTCCGTGACCGCACCGACACCGCGGTGCAGGACGCGGATGTCGACCTCTTCGCCGACGTCGAGCTGGAGCAGCGAGGACTCGAGAGCCTCCACCGAACCGGACGCGTCGCCCTTGATGATGAGGTTGAGTTCCTGCACCAGACCGGCCTTGAGGGCCTCGTCCAGGTTCTCCAGGGAGAACCTGATACCGCGGCGAGCGAAGTTGGCGTTGCGCTCACGAGCGGCACGCTTCTCGGCGATCTGACGGGCCGTACGGTCCTCGTCCACCACCAGGAAGCTGTCGCCGGCACCCGGGACGTTGGTGAGACCGAGCACGAGGACGGGGGTCGAGGGACCCGCTTCCTGCACGTTGTTCCCGTTGTCGTCGAGCATGGCGCGGACACGGCCGTACGCGTCGCCGACGACCATCGTGTCGCCGATGCGCAGCGTGCCGCGCTGGACCAGGACCGTCGAGACGGCGCCGCGGCCCTTGTCGAGGTGGGACTCGATCGCGATGCCCTGCGCGTCCTGCTCCGGGTTTGCCCGCAGGTCGAGCGAGGCGTCCGCGGTCAGGACCACGGCCTCGAGCAGGGCTTCGATGTTCTCGCCCTGCTTGGCGGAGATGTCGACGAACATGGTCTCGCCGCCGTACTCCTCGGCCACCAGCCCGAACTCGGTGAGCTGACCGCGCACCTTGGTCGGGTCGGCACCCTCGACGTCGATCTTGTTGACCGCGACGACGATCGGGACCTCGGCGGCCTTGGCGTGGTTCAACGCCTCGATCGTCTGGGGCATGACGCCGTCGTTGGCCGCCACCACGAGGATCGCGATGTCGGTCGACTTCGCACCACGGGCACGCATGGCGGTGAACGCCTCGTGACCCGGGGTGTCGATGAAGGTGATACGGCGCTCTTCGCCGTTGACCTCGGCACCGACCTGGTACGCACCAATGTGCTGCGTGATGCCGCCGGCCTCACCCGCGATGACGTTCGTCTTGCGGATCGTGTCGAGGAGGCGGGTCTTACCGTGGTCGACGTGACCCATGACGGTCACGACCGGCGGACGCGCGACGAGGAACTCCTCGCCACCCTCGTCCTCGCCGAACTCGATGTCGAAGGACTCGAGCAGCTCGCGGTCCTCCTCCTCGGGGCTGACGATCTCGAGGACGAAGTTCATCTCGTCCGCGAGGAGCTTCAGCGTCTCGTCGGAGACGGACTGCGTGGCAGTGACCATCTCGCCGAGGTTCATCATCACGCCGACGAGCGACGCCGGATTGGCGTTGATCTTCTCGGCGAAGTCGGTGAGGGAAGCACCGCGCGACAGACGCACCGTGGCGCCGTTGCCGCGAGGCAGCATGACGCCGCCCACCGACGGGGCCTGCATGGCCTCGTACTCCTGGCGCCTCTGACGCTTCGACTTGCGACCACGACGGGCGGGCCCGCCGGGACGACCGAACGCACCCTGCGTGCCACCACGGGCACCGGGACCACCGGGACGACCGCCACCGGGACGACCGGCGAAGCCGCCGGGACGACCGCCGCCGCCACCGCCCGGACCACCGGGACGACCGGCGAAGCCGCCGCCACCGCCACCGGGACCACCGGGACGACCGGCGAAGCCGGGACGACCGCCACCGCCGCCGCCACCCGGACGACCGCCGCCGCCGGGACCACCGCGACCGCCGCCGCCACCCGGACCCGGACGCGGGCCCGCAGCGGGACGCTGCGGCATCATGCCGGGGTTCGGACGGTTGCCGCCGCCACCGGGACGCGGACCGGCCGCACCGGCGCCGCCGGCCTGCGGACGGGGCATGCTGCCCGGGCTCGGACGGTTGCCGCCCTGACCCTGCGGACGGGGGCCACCCTGGCCGCCACCCTGGCCGCCGCCCTGCGGGCGCGGACCGCCCGGGGCACCCTGGCCGCCGGGACGCGGGGCGCCGCCCGGACGGGGCGCCTGCGGGCGCGCCATGCCGGTGGAGCCACCAGAGGTGAAGGGGTTGTTGCCCGGACGCGGGCCCGAGGGACGGGCGCCACCGGGACGCTGGCCCTGGCCGCCGGGACGCGGGGCGCCCTGACGGTCGCCACGGTCACCGCGCTGGCCACCCTGACCACCCTGACCACGGTCCTGACCGGGGGCCGGACGGCCACCGGGCTTCGGGGCGCCGGGGCGCGGAGCGGCCTGGCTGCCGGGCTTCGGGGCCGCGGGGGCCTGCGAGGCGGCGGGAGCCTGGAACTCCGGCGTGCTGGGCGCCGGGGAAGCGGGCTTCGGAGCCGGCTTCGGGCCGGGCGTCGGCCGCGGACCCGGGGCCGCCGGAGCGGCCGGGGCGGCCGGCTTCTCCGCAGCGGGCGTCTCCACGGCGGGCTTCTCCGCAGCCGGCGTCTCCGCGGCGGCGGGCTTCGGCGCAGCCGGGCCCGGACGCGGAGCGGCAGGCTTGGCGGCCTGCGCGGGAGAGGGGGTGGGACGCGGCGCCGCGGGCTTCGCAGGCGCGTCCTTCTTGGCGGCGGGCTTCTTGGCCGCGCCGTTGGTGCCCTGATTCAGGGCGTCAGTCAACTTGCGTACAACCGGCGCCTCGATGGTCGAGGACGCCGAACGTACGAATTCACCGAGTTCTTGGAGCTTGGCCATGACGACCTTGCTCTCCACTCCGAACTCCTTGGCGAGTTCGTATACCCGGACCTTAGCCACTTCGCTCCTTTTAGGTCCGGGTTACGCCGGACCGTCGCTACTTCATGGGCGTACTCATCGCGTGCTCATCGAGTGCTCATCGCAATCTCGACCTACTTCCAACTCGCGGAATACCAGGGCCGCACGGGGGTTCCGTGCGGCGCTTCTTACGGTGTTGCCTGCTCGACGCGGTGGCGCAGGGCCGCCGTGTCGAACGGTCCAGGGGCCCGATAAGCCCTCTGAAACGCCCGGCGGCGGACCGCCAGGTCAAGACAGGCCAGGGCGGGATGCACGTACGCACCCCGGCCGGGCAGCGTACCGCGATCATCGGGGACGCATTGGCCCTCGATCACCACGATCCGCAGCAGTTCGCTCTTGGCCGCTCGCTCCCGGCATCCCACGCAGGTTCGCTCAGGGCATGCGCGGGCATGCGTCCGACCAGACACGGTTAAGTCTACCTCCCCGTATCGACCTCACCCCTTTGGGGCAAAGATCGAACGGTTGGCTCGTCACATACTGTCGTGATCCAAGCGCCGAGCGCTCGGATTTATTCCCCTTCGGGAGCACCCTCGGGGGCGTCGGCCTGCTCGGTGTCCGGGCGGATGTCGATGCGCCAGCCGGTGAGCCGGGCCGCGAGCCGGGCGTTCTGCCCCTCCTTGCCGATGGCAAGGGAGAGCTGGTAGTCGGGCACCGTCACGCGGGCCGAGCGGGCCGCGAGGTCCACGATCTCGACCTTGGAGACACGGGCCGGGGACAGCGCGTTGGCCACCATCTCGGCCGGGTCATCGGACCAGTCGACGATGTCGATCTTCTCGCCGTTGAGCTCGCCCATGACATTGCGCACACGGCCGCCCATCGGGCCGATGCAGGCGCCCTTGGCGTTGAGCCCGCTCCGGGTGGAGCGCACGGCGATCTTCGAACGGTGGCCGGCCTCGCGGGCGATGGCGCAGATCTCGACGCTGCCGTCGGCGATCTCCGGCACCTCGAGCGAGAAGAGCTTCTTCACGAGGTTCGGGTGCGTACGGGACAGGGTCACGGACGGGCCGCGGACGCCCTTGGCGACGCGCACGACGTACGAGCGCAGCCGCAGGCCGTGCGGGTACTCCTCGCCGGGAACCTGCTCCTGCACCGGCAGGATGGCTTCCAGCTTGCCGATGTCGACCAGCACGTTCTTCGGGTCGCGGCCCTGCTGGACCTGGCCCATCACGATGTCGCCCTCGCGGCCCGCGTACTCGCCGAGCGTCGCGTCGTCCTCGGCGTCGCGCAGCCGCTGCAGGATGACCTGCTTCGCGGTGGTGGCGGCGATCCGGCCGAAGTCGGAGGGGGTGTCGTCGAACTCCTTGGGCTCCTGGCCCTCTTCGAGGTCCGACGGGTCCTCCTTCGCCCAGACCGTGACGTGGCCGCTCTCGCGGTCGAGCCGCACGCGCGCGTGGCGGAAGCTTCCGTCGGTGCGGTGGTAGGCGATGAGGAGAGCCGACTCGATCGCTTCTACCAGCAGATCGAAGGAGATCTCCTTCTCCCGGACCAGCCCACGCAGGGCACTCATGTCGATGTCCACGGCTACGCCTCCTCTTCGTTGTCGTTGTCGTCGGCGTCGTTCTTGTTCTTGCGGTTGAACTCGACCTGGACCCGCGCCTTGGCGATGTCCGCGAAGGCGAGCCTTCGGGAGGTCGGCTTGCGCCCCTTCACTCCCGGTACTTCCAGGTCGAGGCCGTCGTCGTCGACCTTGATGATGCGCGCGACCAGCTCGGATTCGTCGTTCAGCTGGAACTTCACGAGGCGGTCCGTCGCGCGGACGTAGTGACGGTGCTCGGTGAGGGGGCGCTCGGCGCCGGGCGTTCCGACCTCGAGTTCGTACTCGCCCTCGCCCATGGCGTCGGTCTCGTCGAGCTTCGCCGAGAGCGCGCGGCTCACATCGGCGATCACGTCCAGGTCGGCGCCCTCGTCGGAGTCGACGACGACGCGCAGCACACGCTTGCGTCCGACCGAGGCCACTTCGATCTCTTCGAGTTCGAGCCCCTGTGAGGTGACGAGCGGTTCCAGTAGTTCCCGCAGCCTCTCGTTCTGGGTGGTGCTCATCCGGGTGACTCCTCGGCCGCGTGTGCTGTTGTGGTTACTGACTTTCCTTGCGCGTCAGCTCAAAGGGTATCCGGTCCAGGGGGGTGTTGCCGTCCACCCGTGCGAGGGCGACGGTACGGTGATCACCGCCACTCCCCCTCGGTCGGACCTGATCAGTTCCGATCAAGTAGCCGCCTCCCTGAAAGCACCCTCTCCTCCCGCCTCTTCGCCCCTGAGGACGCCTGCCGTGCCGCTGCCCCCTCTCGCCCGCTCCGGGCCACGTCGTAGGACTCTGCTCGCCTCGCTGGCCGGGGCCGCGCTGCTGACCGGCTGCTCGGACGCCGAAGGCGGCGCCGACGGTGGCAGCGGGGCGCCCGCCGCGGCACAGGAGAAGCGGCTGCGGACGCAGGCGGCGCGGGAGAGCTCGGACCTCCTCGGCCAGTACGACCGGGCGGTGTCGGCCCGTCCGGCGCTCGCGGAGCGGCTGAACCCGCTGCGGGCCGAGGTCGAGCGGCACCTGAAGGCGTTCGGCGGGGCCCGTCGGCCTTCGGGCGCCGCGGCGCCCCCGGGCGGGAAGTCGGCCGCGGCGCCGGCCTCCGAGAAGGACATCCTCAAGGCGCTCTCGGTGGCCGAGCAGCGGCTCTCGGACCGCCGGATGTCCGCGCTCGTGGACGCCCCCGGTGAGCTGGCACGGCTGCTCGCGTCGGTGGCGGCGGCCGGGGCAGGGCACGCGTATCTGCTGTCGGAGGACGGACGGAAATGAGCTCGGACAACAGCGAGAACGAGCTGCTCGGGGCGGTGCAGGCGGCGCTGCGCGCCGAGCACGCGGCGGTGTACGGCTACGGGGTGGTCGGCGGCCGGATCGGCGAGGACCGCAGGGGCCGGGCCAGGGACGCGTACGACGCGCATCGCGCCCGCCGCGACGAACTGCGGCGCACGGTGCGCGACTTGGGCGGCAATCCCGAGGAGTCCGCGGGGGCGTACGCGCTGCCGTTCCCGGTGCCCGACTCGTCGGCGGCGGCTCGGCTCGCCGCGGACATCGAGAGCAGGGTCGCGGGCGTCTACTCGGATCTCGTACGGGCGGCGAGCGGGGAGCGGCGCCGGAGCGCGGCCGACGCGCTCCGTGAGGCGGCGGTCCGTGCCGTGCGCTGGGGCGGCGGCAGCGTAGCCTTCCCTGGGCTCTCCGAACGGGCCGCGGCGCCGTCCGCGTCGTCGCCCCCGCCGGAGGACCCCAGCACATAGGCAGACTTGGGAAGGAAATCCCCGCGCATGGCATCCCCGCCCATGGCATTCGAACCGCCTTCGCGTCTTGTGAACGCGCTCGGCGAGGTGCGTGACGACGGGGCGTCGGCGTGGCTCGACCGGGTCGGCACGCTGCTCGACGAGGCGGCGGAGCGGCGCGATGTGACGGTGGAGCGGGTGCATGTGCCCGGGGGCCGCAGCAGCCTGGTCGCCCACGTCCGCAGGGCGGACGGCTCACCGGCGATCCTCAAGCTGGCGCCCGAGCGGTTCCGTCCGGAGGCCGAGCGCGCGGCGCTCACACACTGGGACGGCTTCGGCGCGGTGCGCCTGCTGGACCCGGGCGTGAACGACGGCGCACTCCTCCTCGAGCGCCTCCACCCGGAGGTCTCCGTCCGTACGCTGCCGGAGGCGAAGGCGCTCCTGGAGGCGGCGGGCACGCTGCGCCGCCTGTGGGTGGACCCGCCCGAGGGGCGCAACTGCGAGACCGTTCCGGAGCGCACGGGCCGCCAGGCGGTCGGTATGCGGGCGACGGTGGACTCCTTCCCCGACGTGGCTCCCCTGATCGACGCGGCCCTCGAAAGGCGGGACGAGCTCGTCTCCTCGCCTCCCGAACTCCGTTTGCTGCACGGTACGTTCCGGCAGTCCAAGGTGCTGTCCGGGGAGCGGATGCCGTGGCTGGCGGTCGGCCCCGACCCGGTCGTCGGCGAGACCGCCTTCGACCTGGCGCGCCTGGTCCGCGACCGCGTGGAGGACCTCATCGGCTCCCCCTCGGGCCCGGCCATCACCCGCCGCCGGGTGAAGAAGCTCGCGGAGTCCCTGGAGGTCGACCAGGACCGCCTGCGCGGCTGGACCCTCTTCCGCGCGGTGGAATCGGGCGCGCGGGCACTGCGCGTGGGGCGGCACCAGGACGGCGAGAACCTGTTGGAGTTCGCGGGCTGGCTGTGACGTCGCGGCGGAGCCGTGTGACGTGGGGCCGAGCCGCTTTCCAGCGTTGGCTGGGGTAGCCGGCCGACCGCCCCCACGCCACGGGGCTCCGCCCCGGACCCCGCGCCTCAATCGCCGGCGGGGCTGGAAAGATCGGGGCTCGGCCCCGGGTCCGGCGCCTCAAACGCCGGAGGGGCTGAATTTGCCGCCCCGGGCCCCGCTGCTCAAGCGCCGCAGGGGCCTGAATTGCCCTACCGTCCCCGGCCCCGCTGCTGATGGCAGCGGGGCCGGGGACCGGGTGTGCTTATGCCGTGAGGCGGGCGACGGCCTCGGCGACCGTCAGTTCCTCGCGCTCGCCGGTGCGGCGGTCCTTCAGTTCTACGACGCCGTCGGCGCTGCGGCGGCCCGCGACCAGGATCTTCGGGACGCCGATCAGCTCGGAGTCGGTGAACTTCACGCCGGGCGAGATACCGGGGCGGTCGTCGACCAGGACTCGGACGCCCGCGGCCGCGAGCTTGTCGGAGACCTCCAGGGCCAGTTCGGTCTGGAGGGCCTTGCCCGCCGCCACCACGTGCACGTCGGCGGGGGCGATCTCCTCCGGCCAGATCAGGCCCTTGTCGTCGGCGTGCTGCTCGGCGAGCGCCGCGACGGCACGCGAGACCCCGATGCCGTACGAGCCCATGGTCACGCGGACCGGCTTGCCGTTCTGGCCGAGGACGTCGAGCTGGAACGCGTCGGCGTACTTGCGGCCGAGCTGGAAGATGTGGCCGATCTCGATGGCGCGGTCCAGCTTGAGGCCGGTGCCGCAGTTGGGGCACGGGTCGCCTTCCTGGACGACGACCACGTCGACGTACTCGGAGACCTCGAAGTCACGGCCCGCGACGACGTTCTTCGCGTGCACGCCGTCCTTGTTGGCGCCGGTGATCCACGCCGTGCCGGGGGCGACCCGCGGGTCGGCGATGTACGTGACCTTCTCCAGGCCCTGCGGGCCGACGTAGCCACGCACCAGGTCGTCGCGGCCCTCGAAGTCCTCGGCGGTGACCAGCTCGACGGCGGCCGGGGCGAAGTGCGCCTCGACCTTGCCCATGTCGACCTCGCGGTCCCCGGGGACGCCGACGGCGACGATCTCGCCGTCGACCTTGACGAGGAGGTTCTTGAGGGTCGCAGAGGCCGGGACCTGCATGTACGCGGCGAGCGTCTCGATCGTGGGGGTGTCGGGGGTGGGGGTCTCCTCCAGGGCGGGCACGCCCTCCGCGTCGACCGTCTTCACGGCGAAGCCGACCGCCTCGGTGTTCGCCGCGTAGTCGCACTGCGGGCAGTCCGCGAAGGTGTCCTCGCCGGCCGCGGCCGGGGCCAGGAACTCCTCCGACTTCGAGCCGCCCATGGCGCCGGCGGTCGCGGCGCAGATCCGGTAGTCGAGGCCGAGGCGCTCGAAGATGCGCTGGTACGCGGCGCGGTGCAGGCCGTACGACTCGGCGAGGCCCTCGTCGGAGAGGTCGAAGGAGTACGAGTCCTTCATCTGGAACTCGCGGCCGCGCAGGATGCCGGCGCGGGGGCGGGCCTCGTCGCGGTACTTGGTCTGGATCTGGTAGAGGATCACCGGCAGGTCCTTGTAGGACGTGCACTGGTCCTTGACCAGCTGGGTGAAGATCTCCTCGTGGGTCGGGCCGAGCAGGTAGTCGCCGCCCCGGCGGTCCTGGAGGCGGAACAGCTCGGCGCCGTACTCCTCCCAGCGCCCGGTCGCCTCGTACGGCTCCTTGGGGAGCAGGGCGGGCAGGAGGACCTCCTGGCCGCCGATGGCGTCCATCTCCTCGCGGATGACGCGCTCGACGTTCGCGTAGACCCGTCGGCCGAGCGGCAGCCAGGACCAGACACCGGCGGCGGTGCGGCGCACGAAACCGGCGCGGACCAGCAGCTTGTGGCTGAGGACTTCGGCGTCCGCCGGGTCGTCGCGCAGAGTCTTGACCATCAATCGGGACATGCGCTGGACCTGGACCTTGGCCATGATTCTTGACTCCTGCGACGAAAGGCTGATGTCAGGAGGTTAGCCGGGGCGTGGGTGCGGCCGGAAATCGGTCTCAGGGCGTGCGCCTGAGCGGCAGGGGCGCGCCCATCACCGCGTACGGGCGCGGAGCGCTGGGGAACAGCACCTGGCGGGCCAGGTCCTCGTAGCCGAGCGAGTGGTAGAGGCCGCGGGCCGGGCTGTCGATGTCGATCGCGGAGAGGATCGAGCGGGGCTCGGTGGCGCCGGCGGTGATCGTCGTGATGAGGGTGCGGCCGATGCCGCGGTTCTGGTAGCCGGGGTGCACGTGCAACTCCGTGATCACGAAGGAGTCGTCGAGCCAGCGGTCCTCGTCGCGGGCGCGCAGATACGGCTCGACGACGGTGGACCACCAGTGGGTGCGGTCGTTCGGCATCCCGTAGACGAAGCCGACGAGTCGGCCGGTTTCGGTCGTCGCGCCGAGGGAGCGGGCCCCCGGGTAGGTGATGTGCCGCAGCACGATCTGGCGGCGTACGGCGATCTCGTCGTCGCTGAGTCCGAACGCGTACGCCTGCACGGCGAGCGCCTCGTCGACACGGGTGCGCAGGTCCAGGGGGCCGATGGTGACGGCGCGGTCGTCCGTGCGGTTCCGGTGCGGCATGCGGGGAGGGTACCCCGGTGCGGCGGTCGGTTGTGCGGGTGGCCGGGGCGGGGCCCTCCGTATCGCGGCGCGGCACCGGGGGCCCGCCCTGCCGTGGTCGACGTCGTCCCCACCATTACGCGGCACCGGGTGCCGTGGTCGGCGCCTCCCGTCCTGGTTGCGCCGCACCGGGGTGCCGCCTTGCCCACCCTGCCGCCCAAGGCGGCAGATTGCCCAAGGCGGTTGGGGTCGCCGCAAACGGTGGGGAGCCGTGGCTGGCGGCAGATTGCCCAAGGCGCGTGCGGCCGACCGCAACGGGCCGGGAGCCGTGCTTGCGGCGGATTGCCCAGGGCGGGGCGGCGTCGACCGCAACGGGCGGGGAGCCGTGCTTGCGGCGGGTTGCCTAGGGCGGGGCGGCGTCGACCGTAACGGGCGGGGAGCCGTGGCTGGCGGGGGCGCGCCCCTCGCCGTCCCGGGTGGGGAGGCGTGGCTGCCGGCGGATCGGCCAAGGCGGTGGCGGCACCCCGTCGGGCCGACGCCCCCGGAGGGGGCGGGTGGGTGGGAGATGGGCGGGTGGACGGGAGATGGGCGGGTGGACGGGAGATGGACCGGAGCCGGGCGATTGCCTGCGGGTGGGCATTCAAGCCCCTGCGGCGATTGAGCAGCGGGGTTCGGGGCAGAGCCCCGTGGCGTAGGAACGGCCAGGACCCGCGCGGAGCCCCGTGCTGTGGGAACGGCCACGCCCCGGGCGGAGCCCCGTGTCCGTAACGCCGGTTCGGCCAAATCAGCCCCGCCGGCGATTGAGGCGCGGGGTCCGGGGCAGAGCCCCGTGGCGTAGGAACGGCCAGGCCCCGGGGCAGAGCCCCGAGGCGTAGGAACGGCCAGGACCCGGGCGGAGCCCCGTGGCGCGGGGGCAGGCGGGCGTCAGCCGGCCGTGGGGAGCCTTGGGACGCTCGACAGCAAGCGGCGCGTGTACGCGTGGTCCGGGGCGCCCATGACCGTCGGCGTGGGGCCGGACTCGACCACCCGGCCCCGTTCCAGTACCGCCGTGCGTTCGCACAGCGCCGCCACCACCGACAGGTCGTGGGAGACCATGACGATCGTCAGGCCCGCCGTCTCCTTCAGCTCGGCCAGCAGGTCGACGACCTTGACCCGCGTCGTGACGTCGAGCGCGGAGACCGGTTCGTCGGCGAGGAGGACCCGCGGATCGCACACCGTGGCCCGCGCGATGGCGATGCGCTGCCGCTGCCCACCGGAGAACTCGTGCGGGTACCGCTCCCCCGCGTCGGCCGGAAGCCCCACCCGTTCGAGGGCGTGCGCGACCTTCCGGTCCGCCTCCTCCCCCGTCGCGACGCCGAGCGACCGCAGCGGCTCGGCCACGATCCGCCGCACCCGCTGCCGCGGGTCCAACGAGGCGTACGGGTCCTGGAAGACGCACTGCACGCCGCGCCGGAACGCCTTCATCTGCGTACGGTCGCGCGGCCGCAGCTCGTCCCCGTCGAAGCGGACCGTCCCGGACGTGGGGCGTGCGAGCCCGAGCAGCATGCGCAGCAGCGTCGTCTTGCCCGCACCGGACTCACCGACGAGCGCCAGGCTCCGCCCCGTCTCCACCGCCACCGACACGTCCGTGACGACGGGAGCGGGGGCGCCCCGGTACGCGTACGAGACCCCGTCCAGTTCCAGCACAGGTCGCAGCTCAGGGGTGCTCATCGCACGCCTCCCAGGTCGAGCGCGGACTCCAGTTGCCGCGCGCTGTCCACCAGCGCCTTCGTGTACGCCTCGCGCGGGGCCCGTACGACGTCGGCCACCGCGCCCGACTCGACCGCGCGCCCGTCCTTCATCACCAGGACGCGATCCGTCACCTTCGACACGACCGCCAGGTCGTGGCTGACGAACAGCACCGCCATGCCGCGCTCGCGCACCAGGCCGTCGATCAGTTCCAGCATCTCCGCCTGCACGGTCACGTCCAGCGCCGTCGTCGGCTCGTCGGCGATGAGCAGTGCCGGGTCGCAGGCGAGCGCCATGGCGAGGGCCACGCGCTGTCGCTGGCCGCCGGAGATCTCGTGCGGGAAGGCGCGGGCGATGCGGGCCGGGTCGGGAAGGCGTACCTGTTCGAGGAGGTCCGTCACCGCCGACTTCAGCGCGGCGCCCTTCAACTGCCGCCGCCTGCGCAGGGGTTCGGTGATCTGCTTGCCGACCCGCATCAGCGGGTCGAGCGCCGTGAGCGGCTCCTGGAAGACGACGGCCGCGCTCCGGCCGCGTACGCCCACGAGGGTCTTCTCGCTCGCGCCGACGATCTGCGTGCCGGCCAGTTCCACACGCCCCGTCACCGTCATGCCCGCGGGCAGCAGCCCGAGGACGGCCAGGGTCGTCAGGGACTTTCCCGAGCCGGATTCGCCGATCAGACCGAGGCGTTCGCCGCGCGCGACCTCGAAGCCGAGACCGGACACCAGCTCACGCCCGTCTCCCGTACGGACCGTGAGTCCGTCCACGGAAAGCAACGGTTCACTCATGCCGCCGCCCTCTCCTTCCGCGCCGTCGGGTCGAGAACGTCCCGCAGCCCGTCCGCGACCAGGTTGACGCCGATCACCAGCAGGACGAGCAGCACGCCCGGTGCGAGCGCGCCCGCAGGTGCCGTCGTGAACGTCGCCTGCGCCTCCTGGAGCATCCGGCCCCACGAGGCGTTCGGCGGCGGCGCCCCGAGGCCGAGGTACGAGAGCCCCGCCTCCGCGAGCACGGCGAGGCCGAACTGGAGCGCCAGGTTCACCGCGAGCGTCGGCCAGATGTTGGGCAGGACGTGGCCCGCGACGATCCGCGGCCACGAGGTGCCCGACGTGCGGGACGCCGTGATGTAGTCCTGCGCCAGCACCCGCTTGACCAGGATCCGGGTCAGCCGCGCCACGACCGCGCTCTGCGCGAGGCCGATCGCGAGGATCGCCGAGCCGAGCGTCGCCGACCGCGCCGCGACGATCAGCATCGCGAGCAGCAGCGTCGGGAACGCGATGAGGATGTCGAGCAGCGCGGAGAGCGTGTCGTCGAACCAGCCCTGCGCGAACGCCGCGAGGAGCCCGAGCGTCACGCCGAGCAGCGCCGCGACGGCGACCGAGCCGAGCCCGGCCTGGAGTGCGATCCGCGAACCCGTCATGAGCTGCGTGAACAGGTCGCGTCCCAGCTTGTCGGTGCCGAGCAGATGCCCGCCGCCGGGACCGGCGAGCCGGCCGCCGGACGTGTCCTCACTGTCGTACGGCAGCCAGAACAGGGAGACGAGCGCGAGCAGTACGACGAGGCCCGCGAAGACGGCCCCCGTCCACAGCGTCACGGAAGCCCTCCCGGAAGGACGACGCTTCATCGCACCCCACCCCCGGAGAGCCGCCCGCGCAGCCGCGGGTCCACGAGCCGCTGCACGAGGTCCGCCGCGAACCCGATGATCAGCACCCCGAACGTCGACACGAACAGCACGCCCTGGATCACCGGGTAGTCGTGCTGCGCGATCCCCGTCGCGAGCATGGAGCCGAGCCCCGGCAGCGCGAACACGGACTCGACGACGACCGCGCCGAGCAGCGTGGACGCCAGCTCGATGCCGAGGATGGAGATGACGGGCACGGACGCGTTGCGCAGCCCGTGCCGCCACATGGCCCGTCCGAACGACGAGCCGAGCGCCCGTGCCGTGCGCAGGTACTCGCTGTCGAGGACGTCGAGCGTCGCGGAGCGTACGTAGCGGATGAGGGACGCCGACATCACGAGCGCCACCGTCACCACCGGCAGCACCAGTGACTGCACGGCCTCGGCCGGGGTGTCCCAGCCGTCCTGCGGGAAGCCGCCGGACGGCAGCCAGCCCGCGTTCAGCGCGAACACGGCGATGAGGATCATGCCGAGCCAGAACACCGGGACGGCGATGCCGAGTTGGGAGACGCCGCTGAGCAGCGCCCCGTACCAGGTCCGTCGCTTGTACGCGGCCAGGAAGCCTGCCGGTACGGCGACGAGCACGGCGAGCACGAACGCGGAGAGGGTCAGCGGCACCGTCACGTTCAGGCGCTGCGACACCTCCGGGCCGACCGGCAGCGAGGACACGAAGGACGTGCCGAGGTCACCGCTCGCCAGCTGGCCGATCCAGTGCGTGAACTGCTCGGGCAGCGGCTTGTCGGAGCCGATGGAGTGCCGGGCCGCGGCGATCTGCTCCGGCGAGGCGCCCACCGAGGTGAGCGCGTTCGCCGGGTCGCCGGGCAGCATCCGAAGCAGCACGAACAGCACGACGGACGCGAGGACGAGGGAGACCAGCAGGAACACCAGTCTCCGCAGGAGGTATCTCAGCATGGCCGGTCGGTCAGCTGCTCTTCTTGATGTCGTACGCGAAGAACTGCGAGTTCAGGCCGTTGAGCGGGTAGCCCGACAGCTTCGTGTTCGCGACGACGATCTGCGGATACAGGTAGAGCCAGTCGCTGGCCGCGTCCTCTGCGGTCTTGCGGTTGACCTTCTTGAGGATCTCGGTCTGCTCGGACGTCGAGGACGCCTGCTCGGCCTTCTCGACCCAGTCCTGGACCTGCTTGTTGTCGTAGCCCCAGTAGAAGTCGGGGTCGCCGTACCAGACGAGGTCGCGGTCGTTGACGTGCTCCTGGAGCGTGGCCGTGAAGTCGTGGTTCTTGTAGACCTTCGTGTACCACTCGTCGGGCGTGATCGTGTTGATCTTGACGGTGATGCCGACCTTGGCGAGCTGCGACTTGATGAAGGTCGCGGCCGTGGGGTGCGGGTCGTAGTTCGGGGTGTCGAGCGTGAAGCTGAACCCCTTGGCGTGACCCGCCTCCTTGAGGAGCTTCTTGGCCTTCGCGACGTCGTGCGCGTTGACGTCCGTCAGGTCCTCGTACCAGGGGTCGGTGGGAGGCACCATCGACCCGATCTGCTTGCCGTAGCCGCCCCAGACGGATTCGAGGAGCTTCTTGTCGTCGATGGCGGCCGAGACGGCCTGGCGCACCTTGACGTCGGTGAACGGCTTGGCCTTGTCGTTGAAGGCGAGGAGCAGCTTGGTGGTGGAGTTGCCGTCGTTGACCTTGTAGTTCTGGTCGGACTTGAACTGGTCGAGGGCGTCCGGGGACTGCTCGCTGGTGACGACGTCGACGGCGTTGGTCTGGAGCGCGTTGTTGAGGGCGGTCGCGTCCTTGTAGTAGTGGAAGACGGCCTGCTTGTTCTTGGCGGCCGTGCCCCAGTAGCCCGCGAACCGGTCGAGGCTGAGCGCGGAGCCGCGCGTCCACTTCTTCAGCTGGTACGGGCCGGTACCGTCTTCCGTGATCTTCAGGTTCTCGGCGTCGGCGTTGATGATCCAGACGTAACTGAGGTTGTAGACGAAGGAGATCGACTTCTTGGACAGCGTGACCTTGACGGTCTTCGCGTCCGGGGTCGTGACGTCCTTCATGACCTCGAGGTTCGACTTCCGCGCGGACTGCGAGTCCTTCGCGATCACCTTCTCCAGGCTGTACTTGACGTCCTCGCTGGTCAGCTTCTTGCCGCTGTGGAACTTGACGCCGTCGCGGAGGGTGAAGGTGTAGGTGAGGCCGTCGCCGGAGACCTTGTAGTCGTCGGCGAGGAGCTTCTCGACCTTACCCTTGTCGGTGAGCCTGAACAGCCCCTCGTAGACGTTGCCGTTGAGGGCCTCGGTGACGCCCTGGCCGCCGCCCGCGGTGTTGTCGAGGTTCTGCGGCTCGTAGAGGGAGCCGATGTTGACCGTGGCGTCCTTGTCGTACGCGCCGCTGCCGGAGGCCGAGTTGGAGCCGCCGCCGCAGGCCGCGAGCGTGACGGCGAGGGCGACGGTGAGCACGCCGGCGGACAGGGGTCTCTTGGGGAAGCGCATGAGGGGGCCTTACGTGAAGGGATGCGGGGGGATCGATCAGTGAGCGGTGCCGGCGGCGCCGTCGCGGAGGACCGGGAGCTTCTCGCCCGCCTCGACGGGCAGGTGGAGCCGGTTCTGCCGCGGCGGCATCGGACAGTTGTACTGATCGGAGAAGCCGCACGGGGGTACGAAGGCCCGGTTGAAGTCGAGGCGCACACGGCCCTCGCCGGTGTGCTCCACGAAGAGGAAGCGGCCCGCACCGTAGGTGCTGTCGCCGTTGGTGGGGTCACCGAAGACGAGGAGGAGGGTGCCGTCGTCGTCGAACGCGGAGAGCGTGTAGTCGGTGCCGTCGACGGTCAGGGCGATGTCGCCGGGGACGACCTTCTCGCGGGTGCCGCCGTTGTCCCGCAGGTGCTCGAAGGCGACGGTGCGGGCGCCCTCGACGGGCGTGTACGTGGCGTCGAGGACCCAGGACGGGTCGTACGCGAAGGCGTCCACGTCTTCGAAGCCCTGGATCGCCGGGGAGTTCGCGTCCCAGAACCGCAGGCCGTGCTCGGGGGCGCCGGTGACCATGTCGGTGCGCTCCAGGGCCGTCACGGTGACGGTGCCGGGCTGTCCCGCGCGGGCGGCGTCGAGGTCGGGGGTCTCGCCGGCCGGGAGCCAGCGGGTCTCGACGAGCGCGAGGTTGCCCGTGGGGGCGGTGAGGGAGCGGCGCCGGTCGGCACGCCATTCCTGCCAGGCGGCCATGCCGGAACCGGGAGCAGACATCGTGAGGCACCTACAGTCAGTGAAGCTTGAACCAAAGCAAAGCAGTACCTTTATGGTCCATAAGACTTACTAATGTCAATGCGCACGAAAGAGATGAGACGGGCAACACAGCCCGCTCACCAGGGAATTTTCGGGTTACCTCTGGAAGGTGCCTAGAACAGCACGCTCATGAACGCCCCGACCTCTTCGAATCCCACGCGCCGGTACGCGGCGCGGGCCGGGGTGTTGAAGTCGTTGACGTAGAGGCTGACCACGGGGGCCACGTCGGCGAGGGCGTAGCGCAGGACCGCCGCCATGCCGGGCGCCGCGAGGCCCATGCCCCGGTACTCGGGGGCCACCCACACGCCCTGGATCTGGCAGACCTGGTCGGTCGCGGCGCCGATCTCCGCCTTGAAGGCGACCTTGCCGTTCTCGTCGAGGCGGGCGAACGAGCGGCCCATGCCGACCAGTTCGGCCACCCGCGCCTGGTACAGCAGGCCGCCGTCACCGGCCATCGGGGAGACGCCGACCTCCTCGGTGAACATCGCCACGCACGCCGGCATGATCGTGTCCATCTCGTCCTTGCGGACGCGGCGGATGTACGGGTCGGGGGTGACGTCCGTGGGCATCCGGTCGGTCACCATCAGCGGCTGCTGGGCGCGGATCTCGCGGGCCGGGCCCCAGCCCGGTTCGAGCAGCTGCCACAGGCGGGCGGTGGGCTCCGCCGGGCCGACGATGGAGGAGCAGCGGCGGCCCGCCCGCCGGGCGCGGTCGGCGAAGCCGCGGACGGCGCGGTCGGTCGCGCAGATCGGGACGAGGTTGGCGCCCGCGTAGCACAGGGACTCCAGCATCCCGTCCTCGTACCAGCCCCACATCTCGCCGCCGAGCCGCCACGGGTCGAGGCCCGCGGCACGGACCCGGGCCGTGACGAAGGCGTTCGCGACGGGCTCGCGGTCGAGGACGGCGAGCGCGGCGTCGAGGTCACTCGGTTCGAGCACCCGAGTGGTGGTCTGAGTCAACACGTGCGGAGGGGCCTCACCAGATGGGCTACTGATCTCCGCACTGTACCTGGCGCTCCGCGGGTGTGGCGGGTCGACGTTTCGGCCCCCTTTGCTTCGGGGCCTCCCGCGTGGGGCGTGTCCCTTGTGCCGTTACGTCGGCGGGTGCGGTTTCGTAGGTGGTTTGCGCAGTTCCCCGCGCCCCTTTCAGGGGCGCGGGGAACTGCGCGAACGGGACCACGCCGCGACCGGCAGCCGCCGACGCGACTGCGCACCCCGCTCGTGGACGCGCAAAGGCCCGCCCACCCGGAAAGGGTGGCGGGCCTGGCGCGGGGCGGGGTCAGCCGGCGACGGACACCGACGGTTCGCCGGAGGCGATGCCGTCCTTCTCCATCTGCTCGGCGATCTTCATCGCCTCGTCGATGAGCGTCTCGACGATCTTCGACTCGGGCACCGTCTTGATGACCTCGCCCTTGACGAAGATCTGGCCCTTGCCGTTGCCGGAGGCGACACCGAGGTCGGCCTCACGCGCCTCGCCCGGACCGTTCACGACGCAGCCCATGACGGCCACGCGCAGCGGGACCTCCATGCCGTCGAGGCCGGCCGTGACCTCCTCGGCGAGCTTGTAGACGTCGACCTGGGCGCGGCCGCAGGACGGGCAGGAGACGATCTCCAGGCGGCGGGGCTTGAGGCCGAGGGACTCCAGGATCTGGTTGCCGACCTTGATCTCCTCGACCGGCGGGGCGGACAGGGAGACGCGGATCGTGTCGCCGATGCCCTCGGAGAGCAGCGCGCCGAAGGCGACCGCCGACTTGATCGTGCCCTGGAACGCCGGGCCCGCCTCGGTCACACCGAGGTGCAGCGGGTAGTCGCACTGCGCGGCGAGCTGCCGGTACGCGTTGACCATGACCACCGGGTCGTTGTGCTTCACGGAGATCTTGATGTCGCGGAAGCCGTGCTCCTCGAAGAGGCCCGCCTCCCAGAGCGCGGACTCGGCGAGCGCCTCGGGGGTCGCCTTGCCGTACTTCTGCAGCAGGCGCTTGTCGAGGGAGCCCGCGTTCACACCGATCCGGATCGGCGTGCCGTGGTCGTTCGCCGCCTGGGCGATCTCCTTGACCTTGTCGTCGAACTGCTTGATGTTGCCCGGGTTCACCCGGACCGCGGCGCAGCCGGCCTCGATGGCCGCGAAGACGTACTTCGGCTGGAAGTGGATGTCCGCGATCACCGGGATCTGCGACTTCCGGGCGATGACGGACAGCGCGTCGGCGTCGTCCTGCGTGGGGCAGGCGACGCGGACGATCTGGCAGCCGGACGCCGTCAGCTCGGCGATCTGCTGCAGGGTCGCGCCGATGTCGGAGGTGCGCGTCGTGGTCATGGACTGCACCGACACGGGCGCGTCTCCGCCGACCGCCACGGTGCCGACCTGAATCTGGCGGCTCTTGCGCCGCTCGGCGAGCTTGGTCGGTACCGACGGAATGCCGAGAGAAATCGCAGTCATCTGCTGTGCAACCCCAAGGTGTGGATCGAGTCCAGAGGCTTCCGAGATTACGTCACCGGCGCGTGCCCGAGCACATCGCGCCCCCTCAAACCCTCATAAAGAGGGACTGCCCGGCACTCAGGGTGCCGGGCAGTCCCGAACAGCGGGCCACCGGCGCGTGTCCGGCGTCTGATCAGGAGATTTTCACCGGGTTCACCACGTCCGCGATCAGCACGAGGATGGTGAAACAGACGAATACACCGGCCACCACGTACGCCACCGGCATGAGCTTCGCCACGTCGAACGGGCCCGGGTCGGGGCGCCGGAACACCTTCGCGAGGTTCCTGCGCAGCGCCTCCCACAGGGCGCCCGCGATGTGCCCGCCGTCGAGCGGCAGCAGCGGCAGCATGTTGAAGAGGAAGAGCGACAGGTTGAAGCCCGCCACCAGCATCAATGCCATGGCCAGTTGTTGGGTGGGCGGGATGTCGAGGGTGAAGATCTCGCCGCCTACCCGGGCCGCGCCGACCACGCCCATCGGCGAGTCCTGCTCGCGCGGGCCGTCGCCGAACGCCGCGTCCCAGAGGGCGGGGATCTTCGCGGGCAGCGCGATGATGGAGTCCACCGCGTCGCCGACCCGGTCGGACATCCAGGTCACGGAGGAGCCGAAGTCCTGGCGTACGACGCCGGTGGCCGCGGTGAAGCCGAGGAAGCCCGCGTTGACGTAGCCGTCGGTGATCTGGCCGCTGGCGTCCTTCTTCGGCACCTGGTTCGTGGCGATCTTCGCGGTCAGCGTCTTCTGCTGTCCGTCGCGCTCGACGACGACCGGGACCGTGTTGCCCGCGTTCTCGCGGATCTCGTCGGACAGGGCGTTCCACTCGTCCGTCGTGACCCCGTTGAAGGACACGATCTTGTCCTTCGGCAGCAGGCCCGCCGCCTTCGCCGGGGACTCCGGGTCGGAGGCTTTGCAGCTGTCGCGGTTGGCGCTGGCCTGGATGACGCAGGACGAGACCGAGGAGACGACGTTCGTCTGCTGGGTGACGCCGAAGCCCATCAGGACCGTGAGGAACAGGCCGATCGCGAGGATCAGGTTCATGAAAGGACCGGCGAACATGACGATGACGCGCTTCCACGGCTTGCGCGTGTAGAAGAGCCGGGTCTCGTCACCGGGCTGAAGCTCCTCGAAGGCCGCGGCGCGCGCGTCCTCCACCATGGAGCGGAACGGCGAGGTCGAGCGGGACTCGATCTTCCCGTCGGCACCCGGCGGGAACATGCCGATCATGCGGATGTAGCCGCCGAGCGGGATGGCCTTGACGCCGTACTCGGTGTCGCCCTTCTTGCGCGAGAAGATCGTGGGCCCGAAGCCGACCATGTACTGCGGGACGCGGATGCCGAAGAGCTTCGCCGTCGACAGGTGGCCCAGCTCGTGCCAGGCGATGGAGAAGAGCAGACCCACCGCGAAGATGACTACGCCGAGGATCATCATCAAGGTCGTCATGCACGAGCCTCCGCGGCTGCCTTGTCCGTTGCGGTCAGTTCACGGGCCCGGGCGCGCGCCCAGGTCTCCGCTTCGAGGACGTCCGCGACGGTGAGGGAAGTTCCCGATCCCGGTGTGCCACGCCTCTCAGAGATGCAGTCCTCGACGACCTTCGTCACGGTCTCCATGATCCCGTTGTACGGAAGGGCGCCCTTCAAGAACGCGTCCACGCACTCCTCGTTGGCGGCATTGAACACCGCCGGGGCCGTGCCCGCGAGCTCCCCCACATGGCGGGCGAGCCCCACGGCCGGAAACGCCTCGTTGTCGAGCGGGAAGAACTCCCAGCTGGAGGCCTTCGTCCAGTCGAACGCGGGGGCCGCGTCGGGGATCCGCTCGGGCCAGCCGATGCCGACGGCGATGGGGCCGCGCATGTCGGGCGGGGTCGCCTGGGCAAGCGTCGAGCCGTCGACGAACTCGACCATGGAGTGCACGTAGGACTGCGGGTGCACGACGACTTCGATGCGGTCGAAGGGGATGTCGTAGAGGAGATGGGCCTCGATGACCTCCAGGCCCTTGTTGACCAGGGTCGAGGAGTTGATGGTGATGACCGGGCCCATCGCCCAGGTGGGGTGCGCGAGCGCGTCGTCCACGGTGACGTTCGCGAGGTCCGCCTTCGTACGGCCGCGGAACGGGCCGCCGGACGCGGTGACGACGAGCTTGCGGACGTCGGCGCGGGTGCCGCCGGCGAGAGCCTGGAAGAGCGCGGCGTGCTCGGAGTCGACCGGGATGATCTGGCCGGGCTTGGCGATGCCCTTCACCAGCGGGCCGCCGACGATCAGCGACTCCTTGTTGGCGAGGGCGAGGGTGCGGCCCGCCTGGAGCGCGGCGAGCGTCGGGGCCAGGCCGATGGAGCCGGTGATGCCGTTGAGCACGGTGTGGCAGTCGCCGCGTCCCGCGATCTCGGTGGCGGCGTCGGGGCCCGCGAGGATCTCGGGCAGCTTCTCCCCCGGCCCGTACTGGCTGCTCAGCGCCTCGCGCAGCGCGGGCACGACGTCCTCGCGGGCCACGGCCACGGTGCGTACGCGCAGCCGGTGCGCCTGCTCGGCGAGCAGTTCGACGCGGCCGCCCGCGGCGCTGAGCGCGGTGACGCGGAACCGGTCGGGATTGCGCAGGACGAGGTCGACGGCCTGCGTGCCGATGGAGCCCGTGGAGCCCAGGACGACGACGTCCCGGGGGGCGTCGGCCGGGGCCGGGTCGAAGACGAGGTGCGGGTCCGCGAGGGGGGATGGGCTGTCGCTCATCCCCCCATTCTTGCGTGAACTCCCTGTGCGTCCGACACGGGATGGCAGAAGGACGTAAAGGATCAGGCGTGGAGCCTCAGCGGATCGGCCGGTGCACGTTCTTCCGCTTGCTCGGGCCGAGTGTCGCGTCGGCGATCCAGGGGCCGTCGCCGCTGAGGTCGACGACGCCCTGCTCCAGCCACGTGTACGTACCTCCTATGACGCCCTTGACGACCTTGTGGTCGAGGTCGTCGGTGTTGGTCCACAGCCGGTCGAAGAGTTCGTCGACGCGGATGCGGGACTGGCGGCAGAAGGCGTCGGCGAGCTGGTAGGCCTCGCGTCCGTACGCCTCGGTGGTGCGCAGGAGTTCGGCGCGTACGCAGGCCGCGCTCATGGCGAAGAGTTCGGCGCCGATGTCGACGATCCGGCCGAGGAAGCCCTGCTTCGTCTCCATGCGGCCCTGCCAGCGGGACATGGCGTAGAAGGTGGAGCGGGCGAGTTTGCGGGCGGAGCGTTCCACGAAGCGGAGGTGGGTGGAGAGGTCGGGGTGCCCGGAGGGGTGGAACTCAGCGTACGTACGCGGGAGTTGACCCGGGCCCGCGACCAGTTTCGGGAGCCAGCGGGCATAGAAGCCGCCTGCTTTTGCTCCCGCCTTCGCCTTGTCCGAGAGGGACTTCTCGGGGTCGATGAGGTCGCCGGCGACCGACAGGTGGGCGTCCACGGCCTCGCGCGCGATCAGCAGGTGCATGATCTCGGTCGAGCCCTCGAAGATGCGGTTGATGCGCAGATCGCGCAGGACCTGCTCGGCGGGGACGGCGCGTTCGCCGCGGGCCGCGAGGGATTCGGCCGTCTCGAAGCCGCGGCCGCCGCGGATCTGGACGAGCTCGTCTGCCATCAGGCAGGACATCTCGGAGCCGTAGAGCTTGGCGAGGGCGGCCTCGATACGGATGTCGTTGCGGTCCTCGTCCGCCATCTGCGAGGAGAGGTCGAGGACGGCTTCCAGGGCGAAGGTCGTCGCCGCGATGAAGGAGATCTTCGAGCCGACGGCCTCGTGGAACGCGACCGGCCTGCCCCACTGTTCGCGCTCCGCCGACCACTCGCGGGCGATCTTGAGGCACCACTTGCCCGCGCCGACGCACATCGCGGGCAGCGAGAGGCGGCCGGTGTTGAGGGTGGTGAGCGCGATCTTGAGGCCCGCGCCCTCGGGGCCGATCCGGTTCGCCGCGGGGACGCGGACCTGGTGGAAGCGGGTGACGCCGTTCTCCAGGCCGCGCAGGCCCATGAAGGCGTTGCGGTTCTCGACGGTGACGCCCTCGGACCCCGCCTCGACGACGAACGCGGTGATGCCGCCCTTGTGGCCCTCCGACTTCGGTACGCGGGCCATGACGACAAGCAGGTCGGCGACGACTCCGTTCGTCGTCCACAGCTTCACACCGTCGAGGACGTACGTACCGTCGCCGTCGGGGACGGCGGTGGTGGCGAGCCGGGCCGGGTCGGAGCCGACGTCGGGCTCGGTGAGCAGGAACGCCGAGATGTCGGTGCGGGCGCAGCGCGGCAGGAAGGCGTCCTTCTGCTCCTGCGTGCCGAACTGCTTCAAGGGCTGGGGCACGCCGATGGACTGGTGCGCGGAGAGCAGCGCGCCGATGGCGGGCGAGGCCGAACCGACCAGGGCGAGCGACTTGTTGTAGTAGACCTGCGTGAGCCCGAGACCGCCGTACTTCGTGTCGATCTTCATGCCGAGCGCGCCGAGCTCCTTGAGCCCGTTGATCGTCTCGTCGGGGATCTGCGCCTCGCGCTCGATGCGGGCCGAGTCGATCTTCGTCTCGCAGAAGTCGCGCAGCTTGGCGAGGAATTCCTCGCCGCGCTGCGCGTCCTCGTCGGCGGGCAGCGGGTGCGGGTGGATGAGGTCGAGCCGGAACCGGCCGAGGAACAGCTCCTTGGCGAAGCTGGGTTTGCGCCAGTCCTGTTCGCGGGCCGCCTCGGCAACCTGGCGTGCCTCCTTTTCGGAGACCTTCGCCCGGTGCTCGGGTGCTGGGGGTGTTGCGGACATGAGGTTCACCTCGCCGCGCGTCGGGTCACCGGCCCGGCTGGTTACCGGTCGGTGCTACTCGATCGTATGTACCCGATAACGGGCATGTCGACCAGCCCCTGCGCACATCCCGTCCGCCGATCAGCCCACGTTCACGGAGTACGCCTCCGTACTGAGCTTCCCCTTCCCCTTGAAGACCTCGGTGCCGGCCTCGATGCCGGAGAGGTACTTGTCGCCGCTCATCAGCCCGCGCGCCACGAGCGCCTGGTTGAAGTCGTCGAGGTCGAGGGTCGCGGAGGTGGTGTTGGCGGTGCGGACGAACGAGTAGACGTTCCAGCCGACGTTGCCCTTGTAGAGGTCCCAGGTGGCGCCGCCGAGGCTGACGGTGGCCTCCTTGGTGCCGAGGGGGCCCGCGCCGCCCTGGCGGTTGAGCCAGATCATGACCTCGTCGGTCGGGCCGTCCTGCCAGTCGGCGTTGTCCTTGGCGTGGAACCACAGGTCGTAGGCGACGTTCATGGTGCCCGGGTCGGCGTTGAGCCCGAACTTCCACGTCGACCTGATGTCCTTCTTGTCACCGACGCGGGTGGGGAGGCCCGTGGCCGACTTGTCGACCTTCCAGCCCCAGTGCCAGCCCAGGACGCTGGAGACGTAGGACTTCACGTCGTAGTCGTGTCCGGCCGAGTTGTTGGCCCAGTCGTACTCGGTGGCCCACGAAATGGTGTCGCCCGACTGGGAGTTGGACCACATGCACTGCGACCCGGTGGCCTTGTCCTGACCCCACAGGTTGTTGTTGACGTAGTACTTGCCCATCGCCACGGTGGCGTAGGCGTCGCAGAGTTTCGCCGACTCGTCGGCCATGGCGACGCTGACGGTGGCGCCGGTCGCGAGTGCGGTGGCCGCTGCCGCGGCGAGCTTCAGGCGTCGGGAGAGGCGGGGGCGGCGATGCCGGCTGGCGGCCATGAGGGACGTCCTTCCGTTGGGGGCGTTGGACTACGTCCCTCAAGTGGCCGCCGCGCGCGGGGAAGTTGCCTTCGGGCGAAAGGCCGACGGCCGGAGCCCCCGCACAGTGGGCTCCGGCCGTCGTGGTCCGGCGCGCGGACCAGGCGCGCGCCGGGGGTTTTCGGTGTTCTCCTCTCGGAGTGACTACAGCGCGAGGCCCGTCAGGACGAGGACGCGCTCGTACGTGTAGTCGTCCATGGCGAACTTGACGCCCTCGCGGCCCACGCCGGACTGCTTGGCGCCGCCGTACGGCATCTGGTCGGCGCGGTAGGACGGGGCGTCGCCGATGACCACGCCGCCGACCTCGAGCGCGCGGTGGGCGCGGAACGCGGTCTGGAGGTCGTGCGTGAACACACCAGCCTGGAGGCCGTACTTGGAGTCGTTGACGGCGGCGAATGCCTCGGCCTCGCCGTCCACCTTCTTCACCGTGAGGACCGGACCGAAGACCTCCTCGCAGGAGATCGTGACGTCGGCGGGGACATCGGCGAGGACGGTGGGCGCGTAGGTCGCGCCGTCGCGCTTGCCGCCGGCGAGGAGGGAGGCGCCGGCGTCGACGGCCTCGGTCACCCACGACTCGACGCGCTTCGCGGCGTCCTCGCTGACCAGCGGGCCCACGTCGGTGGCGTCGTCGGCCGGGTCGCCGGTGACCTGCGCCTCGACGGCGGCGACGATCTTCGGCAGGAGCCGGTCGTAGACGCTGGCGTCGGCGATGACGCGCTGCACCGAGATGCAGGACTGGCCGCCCTGGTAGTTGGAGAAGGTGGCGATACGGCTCGCCGCCCAGTCCAGGTCGGCCTCGGAGGCGTAGTCGGCGAGAACGACGGCCGCGCCGTTGCCGCCGAGCTCCAGGGTGCAGTGCTTGCGCGGGACGCTGTCCATGATCGCGTAGCCGACGGGGCCCGAGCCGGTGAAGGAGATGACCGGGAGGCGCTCGTCCTGGACCAGGGCGGGCATGCGGTCGTTGGGGACCGTGAGCACCGACCAGGAACCGGCCGGGAGGTCCGTCTCCGCGAGCAGCTCGCCGAGGATCAGCGAGGAGATCGGGGTGGCCGGGGCCGGCTTGAGGATGATGGGCGCGCCCACCGCGATGGCCGGGGCGACCTTGTGGGCGCTCAGGTTCAGCGGGAAGTTGAACGGGGCGATGCCGAGGACGACGCCCTTCGGGACGCGGCGGGTGATCGCCATGCGGCCCGTGCCGCCCGCGTCGGTGTCGAGGCGCTGGGCCTCACCGCTGTTCCAGCGGCGGGCCTCCTCGGCGGAGAAGCGGAACACGGAGACGGCGCGGCCGACCTCGCCGCGGGCCCACTTGATCGGCTTGCCGTTCTCGGCGGAGATCAGCTGGGCGATCTCCTCGGTGCGCTCGATCAGGCGGTCGGCCACGTGGTTCAGGGCCTTGGCCCGTACGTGGGCGGGGGTCGCGGCGAACTCGTCGACCACGGCGTGGGCGGCGGCGACGGCCTCCTCCACCTGGGCCTCGGTGGGCTCGGCGACGGTGCCGACGAGGCGGCCGTCGTAGGAGTTGTGGACGTCGAACGTCGTGTCACCGGTGGCCTGGCGGCCGGCGAGCCAGAAGGCGTGGGTGGTCATGGGTGCGTGTACCGGCCTCTCCGTGGGTTTGGGGGGTGCGGTGACCACGGTAGGGCGGGTGTGTGGGGTTGCCGTTTGGACAATGCGGCGTAGTCGTGGGTGACAGTTCGCCGAATTGGCGCACGGCAACGTGGTTCCGGCCTCGGGGCTCCGCCCCGGCCCCCGCGGGCTCTCGTAACCAGAGCGGGGCTGAAAGATCGGGGCTCCGCCCCGCACCCCGCGGGCTCTCGTAACCAGAGCGGGGCTTAAATACTGGTCGCCTTCAGCGCCAGCCACAGCTCCATGCGGACGTCCGGGTCGTCCAGGGAGCGGCCCAGGATCTCCTCGACCCGACGCATCCGGTAGCGGAGCGTGTGGCGGTGGACGCCCAAGTCAGCCGCCGCCGCGTCCCACTGGCCGTGGCGGGAGAGCCACGCCCTGAGCGAGGCCACCAGGTCGCCCCGGCCCGTCGCATCGTGGTCGCGGAGCGCCCGCAGGAGGCCGTCCGCGAACGCCCTGACCGCGTCGTCACCCAGCAACGGCAACACCGAGCCCGTCGCGACATCCTCGTGCTCGACGAGGATCCGGCCGCGTCTGCGGGCGACGGAGAGCGCCTGTTCGGCCTGCTTGTACGCGGACACCGCCGCGATCGGCCCGGCCGGCGCCGAGAAGCCGATGACCAGTTCGTCCTCGGACGAGTTCTCCCCGCGCGTCGACTCCAGGGCCTCCGCGTACTGGAGGCAGGCCTCCGCCGCCGCCCCGCCGTCGACGGCGAGCAGCACGAGGCGCTCGCCGTCGGGGACGACGAGCAGCGCCTCGCCGGAGCGCGCCGCCGCGGACTCCACGACGTCGGCGAGGACGGGGAGCGGTCCCGCAGGTCCCGCACCCTGCTCCCGGGACCCGGTCACCGCCTCCGCCAGCAACGCCGCCGTCCCGCTCGACGGCGCCGCGACCGGCCGCGCCGTCCCGTTCTTCGGCGGCGCCGCGGCGTCCGCGATCAGCATCCGGAACGGCGCGTCGAGCAGCGCCCCGTACAGGTCGCCCGCGACGGCCCGCGCGTGGTCGGGCTCCCCCGCGAGCAGCATCCGCAGGACGGCCGAGCCGATCCGCTGCTCGGCCGCGTACAGCGCCCGGGAGCGTTCGGTGGTGAGGGTGAGCAGGGCGATCGCCGAGTGCAGCGCGTACCGTTCGGCCGTCCCCAGGGCCGCCGCCGTGCCCACCGCGAGCGCCGCGCGGGGCCGCCGTCCGGTGCCGATGGAGTGCAGTTCGACCCGGTCGTCGGAGCCGCTCTCCACCACCGCGCTGGCCGGCGCGGGCCGGTCCCGCAGCCGCTCCACCTCGCCGGTCAGGCGGGCGGCGCGGCGGCCCGCCCAGTCCGGGGCGGTGGCGACGACGGCGCCCGACGCGTCGTACAGCGCGGCCCACCCGTCGACCTGCGCGGCGAGCACGGCGAGCACCCCTTCGGGCCCGCTGCCCAGCGCCTGCTTGGTGAGTTCGCGCTGGGCGGCGAACCCGGAGGTGACAGCCTTGTACTGCTCGGCGGCGATCGCGGCGGAGACCGCCTTGCTGATGGCGATGAACGGCGTGCGCGTCGGCACCGCGAGCAGCGGAAGACCCTCGTCCTTCGCCGCCTTCACCAGTGCCTCGGGGACGTCGTCGTAGTTGACGCCGACGGCGAAGCCGAGTCCGACGACCCCCGCCTCGACGAGCCGCTTCACATAGCGGCTCATCTCCTCCGGGTCCTCGGCGTCCAGCTTGAGCGCGGTCATCAGGAGGAGCTCGCCGCCCTCCATGTACGGGACGGGATCGGCGAGCTCGCTCACGTGCGCCCAGCGGACCGGCGTGTCCAGGTGCTGCTCGCCCGCGCGCACGCCGAGCTTGAGCGCCGAGTGGTGGACGAGCGAAGCGAGCGTGGGCGGCATAGGCCAGGCCTTCGGGTGAGCGGGGGGCGTACACGGGGGCAGGGCGTACACGTGGATCCTGTGAAGCTTTTGGCCGGTGCGTATGAACGACCAGTGTCGATTCTGCCTCACCGTACGTACCGCTGGGGCCCCCGCCCCCTGAAAGCTCAGTCAACCTTCAGACGTTTTCACACGCTTTTCAGCCCCGCAGGTCCACGAGCAGCGGCGGAGCGTGCTCACCGCGCACAGTGGTGAGCGAGAGCACCGCGTGCCCCGGCGGCACCGCATGCGCCAGATCGGATGCCGACCAGCGCTCGCGCTCCACCTTGCGGACGGTGACGGCGTCCGTGGTGACGGCCTTCCCGGTCACCATCTGGCGTGCCTTGTGCAGCGCGCGGGTCAGCGGCTGCTGCGCGAACACCGCGTGCTGCGCGACCTCCTCGGTCTCCACCCACTCCGTGCCCCAGGCCTCGGCGAAGCGTCGGCCGTCCCATGTGGTGACCCCGGAGAACGCCATGCGGCAGCCGACGGCCGCGTACAGCGGGCCCTGCAGGGGCTCGGCGACCTCGCCGATGGTGCGCAGGCCGAGCACCACTCCGGCGTGTGCGGACCGCAGCCGCTGGATGCCGCGGACCGTCTCCGCGGTGACGGTGCGCGCCGCGTCGTCGAGGACCAGACAGGCGAAGTGGGAGCGCCCGCCCCGGCCTCGTACGACGGAGGTGAACTGGGCGAGCAGCAGCCGGGCGAGCAGCCGGGACGCCTCTTCGTGGCCCTGCTCGGGCAGGTCGACGCGGACCCGCAGCGGGTGGTGCGCGAGGGCCCGTACGGAGAACGGGCGGGCGGCGGCCGGGTCGAAGAAGCCGGAGAAGATCGGGCGGTCCAGGAGGGCGAGGCGGTCGGCGAGCAGCGGGCCCGGATCGCTGGCGGTGCCGAACTGCCGTTGCCGGGCGTCGAGTTCGCGCCGCATCGCGGAGTCCGCCAACAGGCGCCCCTTGAGGTCGGCGAAGGCCTCCGGATCGCCCTCCAGGAGTTCGCGCAGCACCGGCACCGCGGGGAACGTGCCGTGCGCCTCCCTGTAGGGGCCGAGGAGCTGGGCGAGCGCAGTGGAGGCGCGCCGGGTGTCGACCGTGTCCAGGTCACCGACCAGGCCCTCGGCGAGGAAGCCCGCGGCCTCGTCCGCGTCGGTGGCGTCCGCGTACAGGTCGAGGTCGTGCACCGACGACCGGTCGCCCGGCCTGACCACCACGTCGTACGCGTCGTCGGGGCCGAGCGGGGTGCCCTGCGCGCAGACCGCGAGCACGGCGCACTGCCCGGTGAGCGCCTGGAGCGCCAGGGACTCGACCACGGGGCGTACGACCCCCGCCGTCTTGCCCGCGCCCGGCGGTCCTACGGCGAGGAGCGAGGTTCCGAGCAGGTTCGGGTCGAGGGCCGCGCCCGCGCCCCGCAGCGCGTACGGATTGCGCTCGTCGCTCGCGAAGGAGCCGATCCGCACCTGGCCGACGAGCAGGTCGTGCGCCGCCGCGCGGGCCGGCAGATCGCGCTGCCCCGAAGGGTGCGCCCAGGCGCCCGCGCCCTGCTTGAGCACGGTCTTGGTGAAGGCGGCCGGGTCGGCGGTGTGCCGCCAGGCGTGGGTGACGCGCGCACAGTCCACGTCGTTCATGCGGCCGCCCGCCACCTCGGCGGTGAGCACGTCGGCGGCCTGGCCCTGGCCCGCCTCGCGCAGTTGCGCCCAACCCGCGCGCGCGGGTTGGGCGGCGGGACGGGGCGGCGCTTCCTTCTTGCGGCGCGCGGACCAGATGTCGAGCCAGCCGCCGATCCGGGCGAACGGCCACAGCACCGCCGCCGTGATCAGCGCGTACAGGAGATAGGCGAGGACCGGGACCTGGAAGAAGCCGTAGCCGCCGGTGACGAGGACGACGAGGGAGAGGACCGGGTCGGCGATCGGCAGCGGCCGCCAGGAGAGGCCGAGCGCGTCCGGCCACACGAAGACCAGCACGCCCACGGCGGCGACCGAGGCCACGATCGCGCGGGCCGGCTGGGGCCTGCGGACGACGAAGTGCCGGATGCCCTCCGCCCAGGCCCCGAAACGCCCCACCAAGAAGACGAGCAGAGCGAAAGCCACGCCTTCGTAGACGACGAGTGCGTCGTACGCCTTCTGGTCCCGGGGCGAGGTCGTGCCCGGCCACCACCAACCGTCCGGCGTGAAGATCTTCAGCGGGGCCCACTGGTACGGCAGCGTGCCGCGCCGCCACAGACTCCACAACAGGACGCCGACCAGGAACGACAGCGCCATCCACACCAGCAGCTTGCGCCCGATCGCCGACGTGTCCCGCTCCGGGGGCCGGGGCTCGTACTCGTACCGCCACACACCCGGTTGGGTCTTGGGACGGCGCGCGGCGAGCCACTCGGCCACCGAGCCGCGGGCCGCCGGGGGCGCCTGCCGGGGCATCGGCGGGGCGGCCGAGCGGGGCGGCCGCGCGGGACGCGGCACGGGCGCGGACGCCTGCCGCTCACCGCCACCCGCACCCTGCGTGCCCTGCATGCCGCTTTCGCTGTCCATGGCCTAGCCCCCTGAGCTGCCCTGTGCCGTGTGCGTCGATCGCGCCTCAATCTAATGCCCGTACCAGGGGAGTTCACCGCATACGCGCCCCATGGGCCGGGCCCGTCGCGGCGCGCGCACCCGTCCCGTCCGGAGACCCCACCGGATCCACACCTGTCCAAGACGGACAACGGGCACCACCGACCCCGCCCGGATGGAGCATGACCACCCCGCTCCCCCGCCCCTAACCTGCGAGAAACCCCCCGAAAGCAGCCCCGGCGACGTCGCGACGGAACCCGGGACCGGATTCCAGAACCAGGAGCCCCGCATGAGCGACATCCCGCAGGAGCGCCGCGTCGTCACCGCCATCCCCGGCCCGAAGTCGCAGGAGCTGCAGGCCCGCCGCACCGCGGTCGTCGCCGCAGGCGTGGGCTCCACGCTGCCGGTGTTCACCGCCAAGGTCGACCGCGGCATCATCGAGGACGTCGACGGCAACCGCCTCATCGACTTCGGTTCCGGTATCGCCGTGACCTCCGTCGGCGCCTCCGCCGAGGCCGTGGTCCGCCGCGCCTCCGCCCAGCTGCAGGACTTCACCCACACCTGCTTCATGGTCACGCCGTACGAGAGCTACGTCGCGGTCGCCGAGGCGCTCGCCGAGCTGACGCCGGGCGACCACGAGAAGAAGTCGGCCCTCTTCAACTCCGGCGCCGAGGCCGTCGAGAACGCCGTCAAGATCGCCCGCGCCTACACCAAGCGCCAGGCGGTCGTCGTCTTCGACCACGGCTACCACGGCCGTACGAACCTGACGATGGCGCTGACCTCGAAGAACATGCCGTACAAGAACGGCTTCGGCCCGTTCGCGCCCGAGGTCTACCGCGTCCCGGTGGCCTACGGCTACCGCTGGCCGACCGGCGAGGAGAACGCGGGCGCCGAGGCCTCCGCCCAGGCGATCGACCAGATCACCAAGCAGATCGGCGCGGACAACGTCGCCGCGATCATCATCGAGCCGGTGCTCGGCGAGGGCGGCTTCATCGAGCCGGCCAAGGGCTTCCTCCCGGCGATCCGCCAGTTCGCCGCCGACAACGGCATCGTCTTCGTCGCGGACGAGATCCAGTCCGGCTTCTGCCGCACGGGCCAGTGGTTCGCGTGCGAGAACGAGGGCATCGTCCCGGACCTGATCACGACCGCCAAGGGCATCGCGGGCGGCCTCCCGCTCGCCGCCGTGACCGGTAAGGCCGAGATCATGGACGCCGCGCACGCGGGCGGCCTCGGCGGCACCTACGGCGGCAACCCGGTGGCCTGCGCCGGTGCGCTCGGCGCCATCGAGACGATGAAGGAGCTCGACCTCAACGCCAAGGCGAAGGAGATCGAGACGACGATGAAGTCGCGCCTGTCGGCGATGCAGGAGAAGTTCCCTGTCATCGGCGACATCCGCGGCCGCGGCGGCATGATCGCCGTCGAGCTGGTCAAGGACCCGGCCACCAAGGAGCCGGCTCCGGAGGCCACCGCCGCCCTCGCCAAGGCCTGCCACGCCGAGGGCCTGCTCGTCCTCACCTGTGGCACCTACGGCAACGTGCTGCGCTTCCTGCCGCCGCTCGTCATCGGCCAGGACCTCCTGAACGAGGGCCTCGACATCATCGAAAACGCGTTCGCGGCGCTCTGAGGAGCTCCCAGGACGCCGCTCCGGTAACAGGAGCCACACGCCCCGATCGTGATGGCGTATGCCGCGACGATTCCGTGACCTGCGACGACGGTCGGGCCGTGTGAAGAAGGTGTGCGAGGCCGATGGGATGTTGCCCAACCGGCTGTCGCACCCTCAGCCCCTGCCGTACGGTTTCTGCAGATGAGAGAAACACCTCGCTCGCAGGCGACTGCGGGCGAACCCGGGTCGAGGCCTCCCCAGCTTCGCCCTGGTCGTGCCCTCGCGCACACACCCGGAGCTTCCGGCTCCGGAACTCCTCACCGGTCGGACGGTCGCTCGCCCCAAACCCCCCGGGGCGCGCGATACGCCGGCCAGTTCGGCCGGTTCGGAACTACCCCCCCTGTTCCGAACCGGCCGACCATTTTTCTCCCCCTCTTCGCGGCGCTTCTCTTCGCCGCACTCACCTGGCAGGTCGCATCCGACGGCCCCCTGGTCACGTACGACGAGCGCCTCGGCAACGCGATCCGCACGAGCGCGATCCCTTCCGCCCCCGCGGAGTTCTTCGCCGACCTCGGCAACATGAGCGTCGCGCTCCCGGTCCTCGCCGTCACCCTCGCGTACGTCACCTGGCGCACCCGGTCCTGGTTCTCCGTGCTCACCGCGGTCGTGACGATGGCCCTGGTCCCCGCCCTGGTGGCCCCGCTCCAGTCGCTCATCGCCCGCCCGGGACCGCCGCCCATGGCACCGGAGACGGGCTTCTACCCGTCGGGCCACACGGCGACGGCCGCGGTCGCGTACGGACTGTGCGTGCTGGTGCTCCGTTCACGCCGACTGGCCTACGGCTGCGTCGTGTTGAACGCGGCCGTAGGCCTGGGACTCGTACGGCAGGGGTATCACTGGCCGGCCGATGTGCTCGGCAGTTGGTGCCTGTCGGTGCTGTTGTTGTGCGCGGCGGCGTACGCGGTCAGCCGAAGTAGCCGTCGAAGTTCTTCTGGAACTCCCAGTTGCCGAAGCGGTCCCAGTTGATCGACCACGTCATCAGTCCACGCAGGTCCGGCCAGGTCCCATGGGGCGCGTACGAGCCGCAGTCGGTCTTCTTGGTGAGGCAGTCGAGGGCCTTGTTCGTCTCGGCCGGGGACACGTAGCCGTTGCCCGCCTGGGTGGACGCCGGCATGCCGATCGCTACCTGGTCGGGGCGCAGCGGCGGGAAGACGTTGTTCGCGTCGCCCGCGACCGGGAAGCCGGTGAGCAGCATGTCGGTCATGGCGATATGGAAGTCGGCGCCGCCCATGGAGTGGTACTGGTTGTCGAGGCCCATGATCGGGCCGGAGTTGTAGTCCTGGACGTGGAGGAGCGTCAGGTCGTCGCGCAGAGCGTGGATGACCGGGAGGTACGCCCCCGCGCGCGGGTCCTGACCGCCCCATTTGCCGGTGCCGTAGTACTGGTAGCCGAGCTGGACGAAGAACGTCTCCGGGGCCATGGTCAGCGTGAACTTGTCGCCGTACTTGGCCTTCAGGGACTTCACCGCCGAGATCAGGTTCACGATCACCGGGGTCTTCGGGTTCTTGAAGTCGGTGTCGTCGGCGTCCAGGGAGAGGGAGTGGCCCTCGAAGTCGATGTCGAGGCCGTCGAGACCGTACTCGTCGATGATCTTCGAGACGGACGTGACGAAGGTGTCGCGGGCGGCGGCCGTGGTGAGTTGGACCTGGCCGTTCTGGCCGCCGATCGAGATCAGGACCTTCTTGCCCGCCGCCTGCTTGGCCTTGATCGCGGCCTTGAACTCGGCGTCCGACTCGACGCCCGGACACTCCGTGGCCGGACAGCGGTCGAAGCGGATGTCTCCGGAGGTCGTCGACGTGGGTTCGCCGAAGGCGAGGTCGATGACGTCCCAGTTGTCGGGGACGTCGGCGAGGCGGGTGTATCCGGCGCCGTTGGCGAAGCTCGCGTGGAGGTAGCCGACGAGGGCGTGCGCCGGGAGGTCGGCATCGGCGGCACGTGCGGTGGTGGACAGGGCGGTGAGGCCGGTCGCGGCGAGCGCGGCGGCCGCGAGGCTCGTCAAGAGCCGGTGGAATCCACGGGGTGTACGGGACCTGCGGGGTCTGGAGCGGGACATGGCTGCCTCCGGGCGTGGTGGGGGAAACGAGCACGGTGGAGCGCGCCCAATTTGGTCCAGACCAATTGAGTTGTCAAGGGTCGGGGATCCGCGGATCTCCCAGCACTCCCACCACTACTCCCCTGTGCCCCTTGCCAGTTGGGCCGCCGCCTCGTGCATCGCGAGTTCCAGGAGCGCCGGGTCCGTGAGCGTGCCCGAGCCGTCCGGCGGCACCAGCCAGCGCACGCCGCCCGCGAGCCGGCCGGGGTAGGGCACCACGATCCAGCTGCCGCTCCCCACCGCGCGCACCCCGGTGCCGAGCCACCGGGCGGCCGTGCCCGCGGGTACGAAGAAGCCCATGCGGGCGGCGCCGAAGTCCGCGAGCACGGGGCCCGGCCTGTCGATCACCCGGCGCAGCACGTCGAGCGTCGGATAACCCAGCTCCCCCGGCAGGATCAGCACGTCCCACCGCTCGCCCGCGGGCAGCAGCGCCACCCCGTGCGGATTGCGTTCCCACTCCCAGCGGCAGGCGTCCGGATCCGGTGCCACGGACACCAGCCACTCGACGGCGGCCTTGTCGCCCGAGCCAGTCATGAAGAGGCCTCCTCGTTCACATCGACGCTGATCGTCACGAACGAGAGGAGGAAGTGGCCCGAGCATTACGCGACTTCGGTTACCTGGAGGTAGTGAATTTTCGGAGCCGCGTACGACCAGGGCGTACGCCGGGTGATCCCCAGCAGGCGCACCCGTACTCTCGGGCCATGGAAGAGGACGAGAAGACGCAGGTGCAGGCGGCGATCGACAGGGAGCTGCGGCTGCTGGAACCGGACGTACGCGCGCATGACGAGCTCGTACTGGCGCTGCTCGACCCGGAATTCTTCGAGTTCGGCGCGTCCGGGCGGCGCTGGGGGCGGGAGTCGATCCTGGCGGTGACCGGGGCCGCGGATCCCGGCCCGCCGATCCGGGTCACGGAGATGGCGGGGACGCTCCTCGCCCCCGGCATCGTGCACCTCACGTTCAGAACGGACGAAGGCGAGCGTCGGGTGAACCGCAGCTCCCTGTGGCGCCGCCACCCGGAGGCCGGGTGGCGGATCTACTTCCATCAGGGCACGCCGACGTCGGCGTAGCGCTCAGCTGTCGAAGCCGAGGCCCACCGTGTCCATCGCCTTCAGCCACAGATTGCGGCGGCCGCCGTTCTCGTCGGCGCGTGCAAGGGACCACTTGGTGAGCGCGATGCCCGTGGACGCGAACGGCTCGGGCGGGAACGGGAGCGGCTTCTTGCGCACCATCTCAAGCTCCGTACGGTCCGTGCGCTCGCCCGAGAGCAGGTCCAGCATCACGTCAGCGCCGAACCGCGTCGCGCCCACGCCGAGGCCCGTGTACCCGGCGGCGTACGCCACCCGCCCCGCGTGCGCCGTGCCGAAGAACGCCGAGAAGCGGGTGCAGGTGTCGATCGCGCCGCCCCAGGCGTGCGTGAAGCGCAGGCCCTCCAACTGCGGGAAGCACGCGAAGAAGTGGCCCGCCAGCTTCGCGTACGTCTCCGGGCGGTGGTCGTGCTCGGCCCGCACCCGGCCGCCGTACGGGTAGATCGCGTCGTAGCCGCCCCACAGGATCCGGTTGTCGGCCGAGAGCCGGAAGTAGTGGAACTGGTTGGCGGAGTCGCCGAGGCCCTGGCGGTTCTTCCAGCCGACCGCCGCCAGCTGGTCCGCGCTCAGCGGCTCCGTCATCAGCGCGTAGTCGTAGACCGGGACGGTGTACGCGCGCGTGCGCTTCACCAGGGACGGGAAGACGTTCGTGGCGAGTGCGGCGTGCCGGGCGAAGACCCGTCCGTACGGGGTGCGGACCGCGACGCCGGCGCCGTTCGAGGCCAACTCCGTGGCCGGCGTGTTCTCGTGGATGCGGACGCCGAGGTCGAGGCAGGCGCGCTTGAGGCCCCATGCCAGCTTCGCCGGGTGGAGCATGGCGACGCCGTGCCGGTCGTACATCGAGCCGAGGAAGGTGGGCGACGCGACCTGTTCGCGGGTCTCGTCCGCGTCGAGGAGCTCGACGACGTCGGCGAGACCTGCCTCGGTCAACTCCGCGTGGAACTCGTGCAGTTCGGCGACCTGGTGGGGCTGCGTCGCCACGTCCAGCTCGCCGGTGCGCTCGAAGTCGCAGTCGATGGAGTAGCGGGCCACCGCCGCCTCGATGGCGTCGAGGTTGGCGGCGCCCAGCTCCTCCAGCTTCTTGATCTCCTTCGGCCAGCGGGCGAGCCCGTTGGCCGTGCCGTGCGTGAGGGAGGCGGCACAGAATCCACCGTTGCGCCCGGAGGCGGCCCAGCCGATCTCGCGGCCCTCGACGAGGACCACGTCACGGCCCGGGTCGCGCTCCTTGGCGAGCAGCGCGGTCCACAGTCCGCTGTAGCCGCCGCCGACGACCAGGAGGTCGCAGTGCTCGTCGCCGGTCAGGGCCGGGCGGGCCTCGGGCCTGCCGGGGTCGTCGAGCCAGTAGGTGACCGGCTTGGCGTCGGCGAGTGAATTCGTCCAGCGATTCATGGCGCGTGCGGCCATGATTCCAACTCCCTCAGAAATACGAGTAGATCAGGCAGTTTTGTTCTTGCGCTTACCGATGGTCATTGCAGCCAGCACACACAGTACGGCGACCAGGAACATGGCCGTACCGATGACATTGATCTGAACGGGCGTTCCGCGCTGCGCCGAGCCCCAGACGAACATGGGGAACGTGACGGTCGAGCCCGCGTTGAAATTGGTGATGATGAAATCGTCGAAGGACAGCGCGAAGGCGAGCAGCGCGCCTGCCGCGATGCCGGGCGCCGCGATCGGCAGCGTCACGCGCAGGAACGTCTGCACCGGGCCCGCGTACAGGTCCTGCGCCGCCTGCTCCAGGCGCGGGTCCATCGACATCACGCGCGCCTTCACCGCCGTCACCACGAAGCTGAGGCAGAACATGATGTGGGCGATCAGGATCGTCCAGAAGCCCAGCTGGGCGCCCATGTTGAGGAAGAGCGTGAGCAGCGAGGCCGCCATCACGACCTCCGGCATCGCCATCGGCAGGAAGATCAGCGAGTTGATCGCGCCGCGCGCCCTGAACCGGTAGCGGACGAGCGCGAAGGCGATCATCGTGCCGAGGGCCGTCGCGCCGATCGTGGCCCAGAACGCGATCTGGAGGCTCAGCGAGAGCGAGCCGCACATGTCGGCGACGCCGCACGGGTTCTTCCAGGCGTCCGTCGAGAACGCCTGCCATTCGTAATTGAAGCGGCCCTTCGGTTTGTTGAAGGAGAAGACCGTGACGACGAGGTTCGGAAGCAGGAGATAGCCGAGCGTTATGAGGCCCGCTATCACCACGAGATTCTTTCGCAGCCAGCGCATCAGCATCGACATCAGACGAGGTCCTCCGTCCCGGAACGACGGATGTAGAAGGTGACCATGAAGAGAATGGCCGCCATGAGGATGAAGGAGAGCGCCGCCGCCGTCGGATAGTCGAGAATCCGCAGGAACTGCGTCTGGATGACGTTTCCGATCATGCGGGTGTCGGTGGAGCCGAGCAGGTCCGCGTTCACGTAGTCGCCGGTCGCCGGGATGAAGGTCAGCAGCGTTCCGGAGACCACGCCCGGCATCGACAGCGGGAACGTCACCTTGCGGAAGGTGGTGAAGGGGTGCGCGTACAGGTCGCCCGCCGCCTCGTGCAGCCGGCCGTCGATCCGTTCGAGAGACGTGTACAGCGGCAGGATCATGAACGGCAGGAAGTTGTACGTGAGTCCGCACACCACCGCGAGCGGTGTGGCGAGGACCCGGCTGCCGTCGGTCATGCCGAGCAGGCTCGTGACGTCGAGGATGTGCAGCGAGTTGAGCGCGCCGACGACCGGGCCGCCGTCGGCGAGGATCGTCTTCCACGCGAGCGTACGGATCAGGAAGCTGGTGAAGAACGGGGCGATCACCAGGATCATGATGAAGTTGCGCCAGCGGCCCGCGCGGAACGCGATGAGATACGCGAGCGGGTAGCCGAGCAGCAGGCACAGGATCGTGGCGAGGCCCGCGTACAGGACGGAGCGCAGGAACTGCGGCCAGTACTCGGACAGCGCGTCCCAGTACGTGGCGAAGTGCCAGGTGACCTTGAAGCCGTCCTCAAGTGACCCTTGCTGCACGGATGTCGAGGCCTGGTAGACCATCGGCAGCGCGAAGAAGACGACAAGCCAGAGGATGCCGGGCAGCAGCAGCCAGTACGGGACGAGGCGGCCGCGCTTGCGGGGCTTACGCGGCTTGTCGATCGGCGCGGGCGCCTGTGGGGGCGCGTCGGAGAGTGTCGTGCTCATGCGGCGGCGTCCTCCGAGACCTTGGCCGCGCCCGCGTCGATGTCCTGGGCGGCGTCGAGGCCGAACGTGTGCGCGGGGTTCCAGTGCAGGACGACCTCGGCGCCGGGGACGAGGCGGCTGTCGCGCTCGATGTTCTGCGCGTAGACCTCGAAGGAGTCGCACAGCGGGCTGTCGATGACGTACTGCGTGGAGACGCCGATGAAGCTGGAGTCGGCGATCTTCCCCGTGATGCGGTTGCGGCCGTCGGAGATCTCGCCCGCGTCGTCGGCGTGCGTGAGCGTGATCTTCTCGGGCCGCACGCCGAGAAGCAGCTTGTCGCCGGTCGCGGTGGTGCTCGACGAGTTGCGGGCGGTGGGCAGAACGAGCTTGCCGCCGCCCGCCTTGAGGGTGAGGTCGTCGCCGGAGCGGCCCGCGATCTCGGCCTCGATGAAGTTCGAGGTGCCGAGGAAGTTCGCGACGAACGTCGAGCCCGGGTTCTCGTACAGGTCGGTGGGGGCGCCGAGTTGCTCGACGGAGCCCGCGTTCATCACGGCCACGGTGTCGGCCATCGTCATGGCCTCCTCCTGGTCGTGCGTGACGTGCACGAACGTGATGCCGACCTCGGTCTGGATGCGCTTGAGCTCCAGCTGCATCTGGCGGCGCAGCTTGAGGTCGAGGGCGCCGAGCGGCTCGTCGAGCAGCAGCACCTTGGGGTGGTTGATGAGCGCGCGGGCCACGGCGACGCGCTGCTGCTGGCCGCCGGAGAGCTGCTGCGGCTTCTTGCGGATCTGCTCGCCGAGCTGCACCAGGTCGAGCATCTCCTCGACCTGCTTCTTCACGGACTTGATGCCGCGCCGGCGCAGGCCGAAGGCGACGTTCTCGTAGATGTCGAGGTGCGGGAAGAGCGCGTACGACTGGAAGACGGTGTTCACCGGGCGCTTGTACGGGGGCAGGGACGTCACGTCCTGGTCGCCGAGGTGAACCGTTCCTGTGGTCGGGTCCTCCAGTCCGGCGATCATGCGGAGCGTCGTGGTCTTCCCGCAGCCGGAGGCGCCGAGCAGCGCGAAGAACGAGCCCTGGGGCACGGTGAGGTCGAGCGGCCGGACGGCGGTGAAGCCGTTGTCGTACGTCTTGCTGATCCCGGAGAGACGGACGTCTCCGCCGGTCTCCGACGTCGGAAGGGTCGTCATGGTGAGTCCAAGGAGTCGGTGAGGGCAGGGTTGCGGGGCGAGCGGGATCGGCTCAGCCGCCGGTGAGCTGGGCGAACTTCTGCTCGAACGCCGTGTCTTCCTTGGCCGTCAGGGAGCGGAAGTTGTGCGCCTTCGCCGACATCTCCTTGTCGGGGACGATCAGCGGGTCGTTCGCGACGTCCTTGTCGATCTTGGCGAGTTCCGGCTTGACGATGCCGGTCTCCAGCGGCGAGACGTAGTTGATCCACGCCGCCAGCTCCGCGCCGACCGCCGGCTCGTAGTAGTAGTCCATGAGCTTCTCGGCGTTCGTCTTGTGACGTGCCTTGTTCGGGACCAGCATGTTGTCGGTCGACGAGATGTAACCGGCGTCCGGGATCGCGAACTTGACGTGCGGGTTGTCCGCCTGGAGCTGGACGACGTCACCGGCCCAGGCGAGGCAGGCCGCCAGGTCGCCCTTGCTGAGGTCGGATATGTAGTCGTTGCCGGTGAAGCGGCGCACCTGCTTGTTGTCGACGGCCTTCTGCACGCGCGCGATCGCCGCGTCGAAGTCGTCGGCCTTGAAGGTGCGCGGGTCCTTGCCCATGTCGATCAGCGTCATGCCGATCGTGTCGCGCATCTCGGAGAGCAGGCCGACCTTGCCCTTGAGCTTCGGGTCGTCGAGCAGTTGCGAGACCGAGGTGATCTCTTTCCCGCCGGTGGCCTTGGTGTTGTACGCGATGACCGTCGCGATGCCCTGCCAGGGGTAGGAGAACGAGCGGCCCGGGTCCCAGTCGGGGTTGCGGAACTGGGTGGCCAGGTTGGTGTACGCGTGCGGCAGGTTGGCCTGGTCGAGCTTCTGCACCCAGCCGTAGCGGATCAGCCGTGCGGCGAGCCAGTCGGTGAGGACGATGATGTCGCGCCCGGTGTCCTGGCCCGCCGCGAGCTGCGGCTTGATCTTCCCGAAGAACTCGACGTTGTCGTTGATGTCCTCGGTGTACTTGACCTTGATCCCGGTGCGCTTGGTGAAGGCCTCGAGGGACGGGCGGTGCTTCTCGTCGTCGCTCATGTCGATGTACTCGGTCCAGTTGGAGAAGTTGATGGTCTTCTCCTTGGCCGAGTGGTCCTCGGACGAGATGCCGCCCGAGGACTTGCTCGCCGCGGGAATGCCGCAGCCGGTGAGGGCGCTGAGCCCGCCGACGGCGAGCGCGCCGCCGGCGGAGGCCCGCAGCAGGGAGCGGCGAGCCATCGAGGCTTTGGCCCTGCCGTTCCTGAAGCTGCGGTGCATGGCGGCCAGTTGGGCCGGGGACAGACTGTCGGGCTCGTACTGCTCCATGCGCGTGGTTGCCCTTTCGGGAGGAGTGGCGGCCGGTGGTCGGTCGGCCTGCTGCCACCCGGCGGTAGCCGGATATCGGTTAAGGACGGTCCCCGAAGACCGTGCGGTGCCAGTCCTTGCGCACCACCGCGGTGTTGTCGAACATGACGTGCTTGATCTGCGTGTACTCGTCGAAGGAGTAGGCGGACATGTCCTTGCCGTAGCCGGATGCCTTGTAGCCGCCGTGCGGCATCTCGCTGAGGATCGGGATGTGGTCGTTGACCCACACACAGCCCGCCTTGATCTCGCGCGTGGCACGGTTCGCGCGGAACACATTGGTGGACCAGGCGGAGGCGGCGAGCCCGTACGGGGTGTCGTTGGCGAGCCGGATGCCGTCGTCGTCGCTGTCGAAGGGCAGCACGACGAGCACGGGGCCGAAGATCTCGGACTGCACGGCCTCGCTGTCCTGCGCGGCGTCGGCGATGAGGGTGGGCCGGTAGTACGCGCCGTCCGCGAGCTCGCCGCCGGGGGCCTCGCCACCGGTCACCACGCGCGCGTAGCCGCGCGCCCGGTCCACGAAGGCGGCGACGCGGTCCCGCTGGGCGTGCGAGATGAGCGGCCCGAGGTCGGTGCCGTCGGCGAACGGGTCGCCGAGCCTGACGGTCTCCATCAGGGCCGCCGTCTGCTCCACGAAGGCTTCGTAGAGCGGGCGCTGCACGTACGCGCGCGTGGCGGCGGTGCAGTCCTGGCCGGTGTTGATGAGCGCGCCGGCGACCGCGCCGTGCACGGCGGCGTCGAGGTCGGCGTCGTCGAACACGACGAACGGCGCCTTGCCGCCCAGCTCCAGGTGGATCCGCTTCACGGTGGCCGTGGCGATCTCGGCGACCCGCTTGCCGACGCCCGTGGAGCCGGTGAAGGAGGTCATGGCGACGTCCGGGTGGCCGACGAGGTGCTCGCCCGCGTCGCGGCCCGCGCCGCTGATGACGTTGACGACGCCGTCCGGGAGGCCCGCCTCGGTGGCGGCCTGCGCGAAGAGGAGCGAGGTGAACGGGGTGAGCTCGGCGGGCTTGAGGACGATCGTGTTGCCCGCCGCGATCGCCGGAAGCACCTTCCAGGCGGCCATCTGCAGCGGGTAGTTCCACGGCGCGATGGAGCCGACGACACCGATGGGCTCGCGGCGTACGTACGAGGTGTGGTCGGCGCTGTACTCGCCCGCGGACTGCCCCTGAAGGTGCCGGGCGGCGCCGGCGAAGAAGGCGGCGTTGTCGACCGATCCGGGCACGTCGAACTCGCGGCTCAGCTTGAGCGGCTTGCCGCACTGCAGCGATTCGAGGCGCGCGAACTCCTCGGCCTTCTCGTCGAGGACCCCGGCGAACCGGTGCATGGCGTCGGACCGCTCGCCGGGCGTGGCGCCCGACCAGCCGGGGAAGGCCGCACGGGCGGCCACGACGGCGGCGTCCACGTCGGCGGTGCCCGCCAGTTCGTACGTGTAGACCTCCTCGCCCGTGGCCGGGTCGACGACGGCGTGGGTGCGGCCGGACGTGCCCTTGACGAGGCGGCCCGCGACGAAGTTCGCGCCTTCCGCGAAGAGTTCCTGCGCCAGTGCGGCCACGTTCTTGGCCGAGGCGGGGTGATCCGAGGTGGGGTGGTGCATGAGTGCTCGCTCTCGCTTCTCCTGCGTCGGCCCTCGTCCCGAGGGCGCCGACGTAGCTCCAGCCGTAGCTCCAGCTCGATGTGAGTGACGATCCTGACAGAGGACCACAGTGCCAACAAGTGATTCCGTTGTTGCCTTTTGGTTACGCGACGGAATCTGTCGACCGGGTGTCGAGTCCACCTGTAAAACGCAGGACGGAATGTCAGTGGTGCGTGCCAGACTCGCGTGTATGGAGATCGACAGCAGGGAATCGCTGGTCACGGCTCTGGCGGCGGGGACAAGCGTGAAGTACCTGCACTTCTGGGGGCACACACCGCGTAAGGACGGTTCGATCGGGGCGAGTTGCCTCAGCCAGTGGTGGCCCTCGCCGTTCACGGTGGCGGGCGTGGAGTACGCGACGGCGGAGCACTGGATGATGGCGGAGAAGGCGCGCCTGTTCGGGGACGCGGAGGCGGAGCGCCGCGCGATCGCCGCAGGTCATCCGGCGGAGGCCAAGAAGGCGGGGCGCCTGGTGCGGGGCTTCGACGGTGCGGTGTGGGAGCGGGAGCGCTTCGGCGTGGTCGTCGAGGGGAGCGTCCACAAGTTCGCGGCGGATCCGGCGCTGCGGGAATTCCTGGTGGGAACGGGCGAGCAGGTGCTGGTGGAGGCGAGTCCGATGGACCGGGTGTGGGGCATCGGGATGGCGGCGGACGAGGCCGGGGCAGCGGATCCGGAGGCGTGGCGGGGGTTGAATCTGCTGGGGTTCGCGCTGATGGCGGCGAGAGAGCGGCTGCGCACCCCGTAGAGCAGCTGCTCACCCCATGAGGACGGCGATCGCGACCCCGATCGCCGACAGCAGCCCACCGACGCCGCAGATGAGCCCGCCCAGCGCCTGCCCGCCGTTGGTCGCGGCGCCGCGCCCGGCCCGCTGTCTGCCGATCACGCCGAAGATCACCGCGAGCACGCCCGTCACGATCGCGACCGGCCACACCACGAAGCCGACCGCGGTGACGACGCCGAGCACCAGGGCCGCGAGACCGGGCCCGTTGCGAGGCGGCACGGACCCCGGCGGCGGGCCGAGGCCGTATGCGTACCAGTAGGCCTGGTACGAGAACGGTGTCGGGCCCTCGGGACCGACCGGTGGTGGCGGCACGGGCTCGTCCGGCGCCGCGTACGGATTGGCGTACCCGTACGAGGAGGGCGCCGGCGGCGTGCGCCACGGGTCGTACTCGCTCATCCACCCATGCTAGGGACCCCCGTCGTGCCGGGGATCTCCCCGCATACGATGACGAGGACCCCGATCAGCCGATCACCCAAGTTCCTGGGGAGGAAACCGTGAGCCAGAGCCCGAGTCACAGCCAGAGCCAGAGCCAGAGCCAGAGTCTGCAGGCCTTCATCACCGGACTGCCGAAGGCGGAACTGCACGTCCACCACGTGGGCTCCGCCTCCCCCAGGATCGTCTCGGAGCTGGCCGCCCGGCACCCCGACTCGAAGGTTCCGGCCGACGCCGAGGCGCTGGCCGAGTTCTTCACGTTCACGGACTTCGCGCACTTCATCCAGGTGTACCTGTCGGTGGTCGACCTGATCCGCACGCCGGAGGACGTCCGCCTCCTCACGTACGAGATCGCCCGCGACATGGCCCGGCAGAACGTGCGGTACGCGGAGCTCACCCTCACCCCCTTCTCCTCCACGCGCCGCGGCATCGACGCCCGCGGGTTCATGGAGGCGATCGAGGACGCGCGCAAGTCGGCGGAGTCCGAGTTCGGCACGGTGCTGCGCTGGTGCTTCGACATCCCCGGCGAGGCGGGCCTTGAGTCGGCCGAGGAGACGGCGCGGCTCGCCACGGACGACGCGCTGCGGCCGGAGGGCCTGGTGTCGTTCGGGCTCGGCGGGCCCGAAGTCGGCGTGCCGCGCCCGCAGTTCAAGCCGTACTTCGACCGGGCGCGCGCGGCGGGCCTGCGCTCGGTGCCGCACGCGGGCGAGACGACGGGGCCCGAGACGGTGTGGGACGCGCTGAACCACCTGGGCGCCGAGCGCATCGGCCACGGCACGTCGGCGGCCCAGGACCCGAAGCTCCTCGCGCACCTCGCCGAGCACGGCATCCCGCTGGAGGTGTGCCCGACGTCGAACATCGCGACGCGCGCGGTCCGCACCCTCGACGAGCACCCGCTCAAGCAGTTCGTGGACGCGGGCGTGACGGTCACCATCAACTCGGACGACCCGCCGATGTTCTCCACGGACCTCAACACCGAGTACGCGGTGGCGGCCCGCCTCCTCGACCTCGACGAGCGGGGCGTGGCGGAGCTGGCGAAGAACGCGGTGCGGGAGTCGTTCCTCGACGAGATCGGCAAGGCACGCATCATCACCGAGATCGACAGTTACACGGAGAACTGGCCGAATTAAGCCCGCAGTCGGACGAGAGCCCGCGGGGTCCGGGGCAGAGCCCCGCGGCCGATCGCCGGGTGGCGCCCACCCACTCCCGCTCAAGGCCACAATGGTGGCCATGCGCACCGTGACTGCCGTGGCCCACCGAGGCGACCCCTACCGCGTCCGCGAGAACACCCTCCCCTCCTTGCGCTCCGCGCTGGAACGGGGAGCGGACGCGGTGGAGATCGACGTACGACTGACGGGGGACGCCGTCCCGGTCCTGCTCCACGACTCCACGCTGGAGCGCCTGTGGGACCACGAGCGTCCGCTGTCCGCGCTCTCCTCCGACGAGGTGCGCGGGCTGACGGAGGACGGCGTGCCCACACTGGCGGACGCCCTGGAGACGTGCCGGGACGCCCGCGTCATGATCGACCTGCCGGGCGCGGACGCGCGTTCAGTACGTACCGTCGTCGGCGCCGTCCGCGACTGCGACGCGGAGGACCGGGTCTACTACTGCGCGGGCGCCGAGACGATGCTCAAGGTGCGCGCCGCCTCCCCCTCCGCCGAGATCGCGCTCACCTGGACCTCGCTGGCCCCGCCCCGCCCCGCCCTCCTCGCGGCCCTCACGCCCCGCTGGCTCAACTACCGCTTCCCGCTGGTGACCCGGGACCTGGCGACCCGCGTCCACCACGACGGTTACCTGCTGTCGGCGTGGACCCCGGACACGAAGCGCTCGATGCGCCGCCTGCTCGACATCGGCGTGGACTCGATCACGACGAACCGGGTCGACGTCCTGACGTCGCTGCGCGCATACGAGTAGCCGCCCCCTAGGGGACGACGGGGCCGCGCGCCAGGGTCGAGATCATCCCGTGCGACGAGCTGCCGCGGCCGACCTGAACCGAGGATGGTCCGTGTCGGCCCGACCGGGCCAACTCCCTTGCCAGGAGGCAGCTTTGAAGCGTCGACTCGCCCTCGCCCTGTCCACCGCCCTCGCACTCGGTGCCGTCGCCGTGCCGCTCGCCGCGGCCGTCCCGGCGCAGGCCGTGGTGGCGCAGGCCCCTGGCGCCCCCGACGCGAAGGCGCTGGCCAAGTCGCTCGCGGGCCTGCCGGACGCCGACGCCACCGCGGCCCTCGTCCGGGTCGGCGGCACCGGCGGTTCCTGGCACGGGACCGCGGGCGTACGGGACCTGCGCAAGGGCGCGAAGGCCCTGGAGCACGCGGAGTTCCGGGCGGGCTCCACCACGAAGGTGGTCACGGCGGCGACAGTGCTGCGCCTCGCCGCCGACGGAGACGTCGACCTGGACGCACCGGTGCAGCACTACCTCCCCGCCCTCTTCCGCGGCACGAACTTCGAACAACCCGTCTCCGTCCGGCAGTTGCTCAACCACACCAGCGGAATACCGGCCGGCGACGGCTGGGGCGACGCGTTCGCGGACCAGTACGCGCACCGCTTCGACGTCGTCACGCCCACGCAGGTCGCCGCTTCGGCGCTCGCCAAGGACCCCGCGTTCACGCCTGGCACACGCCAGCAGTACCTGAACATCAACTACACCCTGCTCGGCCTGCTCGTGGAAAAGGTCACGGGCGACTCCTACGCGAAGGTGGCGACCCGCCTCGTACTGCGCCCGGCAGGCATGCGACACACATACTTCCCCGGCACCGACCCACGCGTCCACGGCCCGCACAACCGCGGATACCAGCTGGTCGACGGGGAGTTCGTCGACGTGACGGAGTGGGTGCAGGCCGACCGGTCGGCGGCGGGCGACATGATCTCCACGACCGCCGACCTGGAGCGACTGCTCACCGCCCTCTTCCGGGGCCGGATCGTGCCCGCGTCGCAGCTCAAGGAGATGTTCACGCTACCGGCCGGCGTCGACGGCGCCACGATGAGCGCAGGCCTCCAGAAGATCGAGATCGACGGCCGCGTGTACTGGGGCAAGTCCGGTTCGCGGTACGGCTACAGCACCGGGATCGCCGCCTCCTGTGACCTGTCCCGGACGGTCGTCTACTCGGTCAACGCCACGGACGCGAAGGGCGAGGAGATGAACCCCGTCGCCCAGCGCATCGTCATGGCCTCGGTCAGGAACGCGGCCTGACCAACCGGTGTGCCACCCCGTGCGACACGGCCGTCGCCGCGGCCGCCCAGGCGACCCCGGCGACGACGTCACGGGCCCGGCCCGGCCGCAGCACCCCGGCCTTCTTCAGCCGCCCCCTCGCCCACAGGGCGAACGGCACGACGAGCACCGGCGAGGTCGCGACGCCCGGGGTGTAACCGCGCACGGCGACGGCCTGGCCGATGTGCAGCAGCCCGTGCGCCCCGAACCCGTTCAGCATGGCCTGGTACGTGCCGCTGCGGCCGCCGCTCACCCACCCGGCGACGGCCCCCGCGCCGACGATCCCGGCCATGACACCGACGGCGGCCGTGAACTCCCGCTCGTCGACACCCTCCATGCCCCGCCACACCCGCTCGGGCACACCCGGCCACCGCTCACGCAACTCCGGCACGTTCTTCCGGATCCAGCGCGGAGCGGTGAGTACCTCTTCGGTGTCGTGCAGCGCCCAGGCGGCGAAGAGCCCCAGGGTCACCGCGGCTCCGACGGACGACTGGTCATCAGCGGTCATGGCCACAGCCTATGACGGCCTCAACTCGGCTTCTTGGAAGCCTCGTTGTGACACTCGTCGCGTCTCACAGCCCCGCGATCCTGTTCCACCGCTTCGAGAACTCGGTCCGCTCCGCCGGCCTGATGTCACGGGCGATCGCGAGCCGTGAGCGCATCCGGTCGTCGGGGAAGATCAGCGGGTCCTCCGCGAGTTCGGCGGTCTCCTTGTCCTTGGAGGAGGCGAGCACGTCGCGGGCCGCCGGGACCGGGCAGACGTAGTTGACCCACGCGGCGAGCTCCGCCGCGACCTCCGGCTGGTAGTAGTAGTCGACCAGGCGCTCGGCGTTGGCCTTGTGGTCGGCGAGGTCGGGGATCATCAGGGACTCGGCCCAGAGCTCGGCGCCCTCCTCGGGCACGACGAACTCGATGTCCGGGTTGTCGGCCTGGAGCTGGATGACGTCGCCGCTGTACGCCTGGCAGGCGAGGACGTCGCCGCTGGAGAGGTCCTTGATGTAGTCGTTGCCGGTGAAGCGGCGGATGTGCTTCGCCTTCACCAGCTTCTCGACCTGGTCGCAGACCTTGTCGAAGTCGGCGCCGGTCCACTTGGTGATGTCGACGCCGTTGCCCTGCATGAGGAGGGCGAAGGACTCGTCGAGACCGGAGAGGAGGGTGACCCGCCCGGCGAGGTCGTCCGCCCACAGGTCAGAGACGTGTTTGATCTCGCGGCCCAGCCTGCGCCTGTCGTACGCGATGCCGGTGATGCCGGACTGCCACGGCACGGTGTACTTGCGGCCCGGGTCGAACGCGGGCGAACGCAGCAGCGGGTCGAGGTACTTGGTGACATGCGGCTGCCGGGCCCGGTCCATCTCCTGGACCCAGCCGAGGCGCACGAAGCGCGAGCACATCCAGTCGGAGATGACGATGAGGTCGCGGTCGGTCTTCTGGTGGTTCATCAGCGACGGGCTGATCTTGCCGAAGAACTCGTCGTTGTCGTTGATCTCTTCGGTGTACTTGACCTGGATCCCGGTCCGCTTCTCGAACGCGTCGAGGGTGGGCCGCTTCGACGGGTTGTCGTCGTCGACGTCGATGTAGAGCGGCCAGTTGGCCCAGGTGAGCCGCTTCTCGTCGGCGGACAGGTCGTGTCCTGCCCGCTCCCCCGGCGAGACGTACGCGGCGGGCACCCCGCAGCCGGTGGCGAGGCCGCCGACCGCCGCGGCCGCGGCACCACCGCCCAGGGCGCGCAACAGGGAACGACGGTTGACCTGGTGGGTTATCGGGTTCGCTCGCACGAACTCAGCCTCCCGCCCCGGGACTTGACGCCACAATGGACGCTGCGTCGAGCGCCGGGGGCCGGGGCCGACACCTTGTCGATCCGCGCGCACCCGACCCGCTCACCCGGCCGCGTCCGCGACGGCCCGCAGATACCGCCCGGTCACCCACTTCTGCACGCCCCGCGCCACCGGCCCGCCGAGCCGCGCGTACCACCGCCCCGGCCGCGAGAACGCCCGGATCCGGAACCACACGGCCCCGTCCGCCGCCCGCTCGACGAGGAACGCCTCCTCGCCGCACTCCGGATGCCCCGGCAGCGTCCCGTAGGCGAATCCGACGCACGACGGTTCGCGCACGACGCGTACGACCCGGCAGGGAATCCGCAGGAACAGCGCCCGCAGCACCACGTCCGCGCCCTCCCGGACGTCGCCGTCCGGTGTCACCCGGAGCCCGGCCCCGCGCTGGGCGCCCCACGCGAGGACCGCCGCACCGGCCCGCTCGAAGCACTCCTGCCCCGAGCCGATCCGGACACGGCGGTCCATGTGGGCGTACCCCGGCGGCAGTTCGCCTGCCGCCAGGGTCGCGCCGACCTCGCTGTAGGTGAGGTTCACCCGCAGTTTCACCCGCGGGCTCACGCGTCCAGCGACGTCATCACGTGCTTGATCCGCGTGTAGTCGTCGAAGCCGTACGCCGACAGGTCCTTGCCGTAGCCCGACTTCTTGAAGCCGCCGTGCGGCATCTCGGCGACGAGCGGGATGTGGGTGTTGATCCACACGCAGCCGAAGTCGAGGACCTTGGACATCCGCATCGCGCGGCCGTGGTCCTTCGTCCAGACCGAGGAGGCCAGCGCGTAGTCGACGTCGTTGGCGTAGGACACCGCCTGCTCCTCGTCCGTGAAGGACTGGACGGTGATGACCGGGCCGAAGACCTCGTTCTGGATGATCTCGTCGTCCTGCTTGAGGCCCGAGACGACGGTCGGGGCGTAGAAGTAGCCCTTCTCGCCCACCTGGTGGCCGCCGGCCTCGACCTTGGCGTGCGCCGGGAGCCGCTCGATGAAGCCGGTGACCTGCTTCAGCTGGTTGGCGTTGTTCAGCGGGCCGTACAGCACGTCCTCGTCGTCGGCCGCGCCGGTCTTCGTCTCGGCGGCGATCTTGGCGAGCGCGGTGACGAACTCGTCGTGCACCGACTCGTGGACGAGCACGCGGGTGGCCGCGGTGCAGTCCTGGCCGGCGTTGAAGTACCCGGCCTCGGCGATGCCCTCGGCGGCCTTCGCGAGGTCGGCGTCCTCGAAGACGACGACCGGGGCCTTGCCGCCCAGCTCCAGGTGGACCCGCTTGAGGTCCTTGGCGGCGGACTCGGCGACCTGCATGCCGGCGCGCACGGAACCGGTGATGGAGGCCATCGCCGGGGTCTTGTGCTCGACCATCGAGCGGCCGGTGTCGCGGTCGCCGCACACCACGTTGAAGACGCCCTTGGGCACGATCGAGCCGATGATCTCGGCCATCAGGACCGTGGAGGCCGGGGTGGTGTCGGACGGCTTGAGGACGACCGTGTTGCCCGCGGCGAGTGCGGGCGCGAACTTCCACACGCCCATCATCATCGGGTAGTTCCACGGCGCGACCTGCGCGCAGACGCCGATCGGCTCCCGGCGTACGAAGGAGGTCAGGCCCTCCATGTACTCGCCGCCGGAGCGCCCCTCGAGCATGCGCGCGGCGCCCGCGAAGAAGCGGATCTGGTCGAGCATCATCGGGATCTCTTCGCTGCGGGTGAGCCCGAGCGGCTTCCCACAGTTCTCCGACTCGACGGCGATGAGCTCCTCGGCGCGCTCCTCGAACGCGTCCGCGATCTTCAGGAGGTACCTCTGGCGCTCACCCGGGACCAGGTCGCGCCAGGCCGGGAACGCGGCCTCGGCGGCGGCCATCGCGGCGTCGACGTCGGCCTGCCCGGACAGCGGCGCGGTCGCGTACGCCTCGCCCGTGGCGGGGTTGACCACCTCGGTGGTCCGTCCGTCGGCGGCGTCCTTGAACTCACCGGCGACAAAGTTACGTAGCTTACGCAGCCGTCCCAGCTCACTCGTGCTCACTGCCGGCCTCCTGACTGTTCGCTGTCCAAAGATTGAGACGCCCACCCTAGACGGTGGACCGACGTTTTCGACACCCCCTACCCCTGTTGAACTACGGAATCCGTGAGGTTGAACCTCGCAAACAACGAATTTCATCGATCCGGGCTTGCGAAACGGATGAGTCCTCGTGCACAGTGAGGCCGTGGCCAGTCGTAGCGCAGACCCCAAGGGACCCAGTTCGAGGAACGGCAGCAATCCGCCGCTCGACTCCGTCTCCCTCGCCATCATCGAACAGCTTCAGGAGGACGGCAGGCGTCCGTACGCCGCCATCGGAAAGGCCGTGGGCCTGTCCGAGGCGGCAGTGCGCCAGCGCGTCCAGAAGCTCCTCGATCAGGGCGTGATGCAGATCGTCGCCGTCACCGACCCGCTCACCGTGGGCTTCAGGCGGCAGGCGATGGTCGGCATCAACGTCGAGGGCGACCTGGATCCCGTGGCGGATGCGCTCACCGACATGCCGGAGTGCGAGTACGTCGTGATGACCGCGGGCTCGTTCGACCTGATGGTGGAGATCGTCTGCGAGGACGACGACCACCTTCTGGAGGTCATCAACCGACGCATCCGGGCCCTCCCCGGAGTGCGCTCCACCGAGAGCTTCGTTTACCTGAAGCTCAAGAAGCAGACCTATATGTGGGGAACCCGATAGCCGTGAGCAAGGACCTCAGCCGAACCGCGTACGACCACCTGTGGATGCACTTCACCCGCATGTCGTCGTACGAGAACGCGCCCGTTCCCACCATCGTGCGTGGCGAGGGCACCTACATCTACGACGACAAGGGCCAGAAGTACCTGGACGGCCTCTCCGGCCTGTTCGTGGTCCAGGCAGGTCACGGCCGTCAGGAGCTCGCCGAGGTCGCCGCCAAGCAGGCGGCCGAGCTGGCGTTCTTCCCGATCTGGTCGTACGCCCACCCCAAGGCCGTGGAGCTGGCCGAGCGCCTGGCCCACTACGCGCCGGGCGACCTCAACAAGGTCTTCTTCACCACCGGTGGCGGCGAGGCCGTCGAGACCGCGTGGAAGCTGGCGAAGCAGTACCACAAGCTCAACGGCAACCACACGAAGTACAAGGTCATCTCCCGCGCGGTCGCCTACCACGGCACCCCGCAGGGCGCCCTGTCCATCACGGGTCTGCCGGCCCTCAAGGCCCCCTTCGAGCCGCTCGTCCCGGGCGCGCACAAGGTGCCGAACACGAACATCTACCGCGCCCCGATCCACGGCGACGACCCGGAGGCCTTCGGCCGCTGGGCCGCCGACCAGATCGAGCAGGAGATCCAGTTCGAGGGCCCGGAGACGGTCGCGGCCGTCTTCCTCGAGCCGGTGCAGAACGCCGGTGGCTGCTTCCCGCCGCCGCCCGGCTACTTCCAGCGCGTGCGCGAGATCTGCGACAAGTACGACGTGCTGCTCGTCTCCGACGAGGTCATCTGCGCCTTCGGCCGCCTCGGCACGATGTTCGCCTGTGACAAGTTCGGCTACATCCCGGACATCATCACCTGCGCCAAGGGCATGACGTCCGGCTACTCCCCGATCGGTGCGGCCATCGTCTCCGACCGGATCGCCGAGCCGTTCTACAAGGGCGACAACACGTTCCTGCACGGCTACACGTTCGGTGGCCACCCGGTCTCCGCCGCCGTGGGTCTCGCGAACCTCGACATCTTCGAGCGCGAGGGCCTCAACCAGCACGTGCTGGACAACGAGGCGAACTTCCTCAACACGCTGCAGAAGCTGAACGACCTGCCGATCGTCGGCGACGTCCGCGGCAACGGCTTCTTCTACGGCATCGAGCTCGTGAAGGACAAGGCCACCAAGGAGACGTTCACGGACGAGGAGTCCGAGCGGATCCTGTACGGCTACGTGTCGAAGAAGCTCTTCGAGTACGGCCTGTACTGCCGCGCCGACGACCGTGGCGACCCGGTCATCCAGCTCTCCCCGCCGCTGGTCTCCGACCAGTCCACCTTCGACGAGATCGAAGGGATCATCCGACAGGTCCTCACGGAGGCCTGGGAGAAGATCTGATCCAGGCCTGAGCCGGGACCTGATCCCGGCCCGGTCCAAGGTCTGAGCCAGCGCGGCCACGGAACGCCAACTGGCTTGATAAACGGCCCGGTTGCACCCATCCGAGTGAGATGGGAGGCAACCGGGCCGTGCCCTTCTCCGGCCCGCGTCCGCGCGTCCTTACGGTGCCCAGTGACCGATCGGCCCCGCCTTCGTTCCCCCGATAGGGGGAAGGCAACTGATCAGAACCGAGGTGTACGTCATGGTGGCCCCGCCGGACAACGACGTGCTGTGGGCGCGTGCCCTGCACTTTGCGCACAGCGGATCGGACAGCGGCTCCCCCGCGCTCACCGGTGTCTCGCTCGGTGTCCGCGAGGGCGAGATCCTCGCCGTCACCGGGCCGCGCGGCAGCGGGAAGACGACGCTGCTGCGCTGCCTCTCCGGTCAGCTCCTGCCGCAGCAGGGCGAGGTGTGGTTCAACAGCACGCCCGTGCACACGATGGGCCCGCTGGTCCGCGAGCGGCTGCGCCGCGACCGGTTCGGCTGGATCGACCCCGAGCCGGTCCTCGTTCCCGAGCTGAACGTGTGGGAGAACGCCGCCCTGCCGCTGATGCTGCGCGGCACCCCCCGGCGCCCCGCCAAGACCGCCGCCCACGAGTGGCTCGACCGGCTCGACGTCGGCCGCCTCGCCCGCAAGCGCCCGCACGCCCTGTCCGTGGCCGAGCGCCAGCGCGTCTCCATCGCCCGCGCCCTCGCGCACGCCCCGCACGTGGTGTTCGCCGACGAGCCGACCGCGACCCTGCACCGCGCCGACAGCGCCCACATCATGCGCACCCTCACCGCCGCGGCCCGCTCGCACGACATCACGGTCGTCCTCGCCACCCACGACTCCGCGGTGGGCGCGCTCGCCGACCGCACGGAGTCGCTGCTCGACGGGCGCCGCGTGCACACCGTGCCGCTGCCCGAGAAGGCCCCCGAAGCGGAAGGCCGGGCCGCGTGCTCGCTCTCCGTCTAGCGCGCGGCGCGCACCCCCTGGTCCAGCTGCGCAGACTCCTGGTCGCCGCCGCATCGGCCGGCACCGGCTTTCTGCTCCTGTGCACGCTCGGCCACGCGCTCGGGCACCCGGAGACCGCGGCCAACTCCCTGCTGCGCCTCGCCTGGTGCGCGCTGCCGATCGCCGCGACGGTGTACTTCGCGGTCGCCGTTGCCCGCTCCGACCCCGGCACGCAGCCGCGCGCCGGCCTGTCCGCCGTGGGCCTCGGCCCGGCCCGCCTCACCCTGCTCGCCGCGATCTCCACGGCGATCGCCTGCACGCTCGGCTCGATGCTGGCGCTGCTGTTCTTCCTGCATCTGCGGGGCGACCTCTCCGGCCTTCCGTTCGACGGCGCGGCCAGCGGACTGCTCGCCGCCGACCGGCCCCTTCCGCTCGCCGCCACGCTCACCCTGCTGACCTGGGTGCCGCTCGCGGCGTCCGCGGCGAGCGCCCTCGCGCTGCGCCCTCAGCTCGCCCGGCCCGTCAGGGGCACCGAGGAACCCCATGAGCCGGCGGCCGCTCCGACCGGACTGCCGTGGGGCTTCGCGCTGCTCGCCGCGGGCCTGGCCGTGGAGACGTACGCGGCGAGCGCGCGCGGCGCCGCGGGCTCCCGGCTGCCCGGCGGCCTCACCGGCAGCCCCACCGGCGTGCTCGCCGGGTGGACGCTGACCGCGCTCGGCCTGGCGCTCGCCGGTCCCGGGCTCACGTATCTGTGCGGGCGCGCGCTGCAGTCCGTACGCCCCTCGGCGGTGCGGCTGCTCGCGGGCCGGGTGCTCCAGGAGGAGGCGCGACGCGTCGGCCGCCCGCTCGGCGTGGTCTGCGCGGTGGCGTCGGGGGCGTACGCGGCGGCCACGGTGTACGGCGAGCGCGAGGGGTCGGCGGCCGGCGTCGGGCCGCTGGCGACGCTCGGCGCGGTGCTGGTCGTTGGCTGCGCCGTGGCGACGCTGGTGACCGCGTCCTTCGAGGCCCGCCAGGCGCGGCGGCACACGACGCAGGCGCTGCTGCGGATCGGCGCGCCCGCCACGGCGCTGCGCGGGGCGGTGGCGCTCAGGGCCTGCGCCCTGCTGGTCGTGTTCGGGCCGCTGACCTGGCTCGTCGCGGAACTTTCGGCGGCACCGCTGACGGCGCGATGAGTTTTGACGACACTGGCCGTCTACATGTTCGTACGCACCACACCACTTCACTTCTCCGAGAAGGCGACGGACACATCATGAGCGAGTACCAGCAGATGATCTTCGTGAACCTGGCCGTGAACGACGTGGCGGCGTCCACCAAGTTCTTCACGGAGCTGGGGTACGAGCGCAACGCCCAGTTCTCGGACGACTCCACCAGCTCCATCGTGATCAGCGAGCACATCGTGATCATGCTGCTCACGAAGGAGAAGTACGCGGGCTTCACCAAGAAGACGATCATCGACTCCACGAAGAACAGCGAGACGCTGCTGGCCCTGAGCGCCGAGAGCCGGGAGAAGGTCGATGAGCTCGTGGACCGGGCGATCGCCGCGGGCGGCACCGAGACCGGCGAGAAGCAGGACCACGGCTTCATGTACGGGCGGGCCTTCGACGACATCGACGGGCACACCTTCGAGGTCATGTGGATGGACCCGTCGGTCGTCGAGGGCTGACCAACGCCCGGGCGCCCGCCCGTGTTTAGCATGGGCGGGTGCCGACTCCAGAGCAGTCCCCCGAACCGTCCGTGCCTGCCACCACCTCCGACCGCGAGATCGAGACGCTCGCGGAGTTCGACGAGGTGGTGGCCGCGCGCGACACGCTGGCCGGGCACCGGGTGCAGGCCGTCGACCTGACGGACCGTACGACGCGGCTCCTCGCCACCGATGTCGAGGGCGCCATATTCCTCGGCTGCCCGATGGACGAGCGGGCCGCGGCCGAGGTCAGGGCGCGCGGCGCGCTGGTCTTCCCGCCGGTCCCCGGCCTCCCCTTCGACCCGTACCGCGGCCGCCTCTACGCCCCCGCCGAGCTCTTCGAGGGCCTGTCCTTCGAGGGCGGCTACGCGGCCACTCCCGACGCCCGCGCGTACGAATGGTTCCAGCGCACCAAGACCGACGGCGACGTGTTCGCGTCGATGCTGCGCGCCGTGCACGACGACTCGGTCTCCGACGCGCTCGATGAACTCCTCGTCGGGGCCCGGGTGGTGGGCGTCATGGGCGGTCACGCGATGGCGCGCGGCACGGAGGCGTACGCGGGCGCCGCACGGCTCGGCCGGACGCTGGCCCGCGCGGGCCTCACGGTGGCGACGGGCGGCGGCCCCGGGGCGATGGAGGCCGCGAACCTGGGCGCGTACGCGGCGCCGTTCGCCGACCCGATGCTCGATGACGCGCTCCAACTCCTCGCCAAGTCGCCTTCGTTCACTCCGTCGATCACCGACTGGGCGGACGCGGCCTTCGCCGTGCGGGAGCGCTGGCCGGGCGGCGGCCCTTCCGTGGGCATCCCCACCTGGTTCTACGGGCACGAGCCGCCGAACGCGTTCGCGGAGCACATCGCCAAGTACTTCGCCAACGCCACCCGCGAGGACGGCCTGCTGGCCCGCTCCAACGCGGGCGTGATCTTCCTGCCGGGCGCGGCGGGCACGGTGCAGGAGATCTTCGACAACGCGACGCCCAACTACTACGAGTCCCGCGGCGAGCCGACCCCGATGGTCCTGGTCGGCCGCGCCCACTGGACCGAACGCCTTCCCACCTGGCCGCTGTTGCAGGCGCTCGCCCGCGAGCGGTCCATGGAGGACCGGATCGCGCTGGTGGACACGGCCGATGAGGCGGGCGAGGCGATCGAACGGCTCGGTCGGTCACTCGGTCAAGCGCCGGTCAAGAGTGACCGGTGAGGACCTCAAGGCATTGACGCTGCGTCACGGTCACCGATAAACCATCGGTGACCGTGGGGGTGTTGAGCTTCGAGGTGCGTTCGCACCGTGCCGCGCCCCTCTCTCCCAGCACATGTGAAGGACAGCTGTGTCCGTAGCCCCCCGCATATCTCCGCGCATCTCCTCCAGAGCGGCCCGCTTCGCCGGCGTGGCCGCCGCCGCGACGGCCCTGACGCTCGGCGTCGCAGGCACCGCTTCGGCGTGCGACATCAGCGAGTTCACCGCCAAGGCCGGCTGCGACGGCCAGCAGGGCGTCATCACCGTCACCGACGTGGACACCTCCGGCACCCCGGCGACCGTCACCGTCTTCCGTACGTCCGGCGGCTCCGAGGCGCAGGTCGGCTCCCAGGTCGTGAAGGGCGCCAAGGAAGGCGCCACGATCACCTTCAAGGAGGCCTGGAAGCCGGGCGCGACCTACCGCGTCCACGTGAAGACCGACCGGTTCAACGTCGACAAGGACATCCCCGGCGGCGTCACCGCCCCGGCCACGGCGTGCGCCACCGAGAAGCCGTCGACGCCTCCGACGTCCGCGGCGCCCAGCACGTCGGCCCCGGCCGAGAAGCCGACCCCGTCCACGAGTGCCCCGGCGGCGGCCCCCGCCCCGAGCAACTCGGCCTCCCCCGCGGGTGATTCGAACCTCGCCGAGACCGGCTCCAGCAGCAACACCCCGATGATCGCGGGCATCGCTGCCCTCCTGGTCGTCGCGGGCGGCGGCGTGGTCTTCGCACTGCGCCGCAAGGGCTCCACGCAGAAGTAGTCGCCGGGTGGGCGCCGTCCGTAGACGACGCCCACCTTCGCGCTCGGCGGTGGCATACGGGTGGGCTACGTCGACGGCGAAGTGACCGGGTGCGTCGACGGCGGAGTGGCCCGGTGTGCCGACGGCGAGGTGGCCCGGTGTGCCGACGGCGAAGTGGCTCGGTGTGCCGGACACCCCGCCTCGGCACGCCGTCGGGCCGTTTCCCCGCTCATCTCCCACCCACCCGCCCCCTCCGGGGGCTTCGGCCCGCGCGGGGTGCCCCACCCGCTGCGGCCAACCGCCCCCGCCGCGCACAATCCGCCGCCAACCACGGCTCCCCACCCCGACCGGTCGACGCCGCCCCCCGCCGTGGGCAACGCCAACCCCGGCTCCCCACCCATTGCAGTCGACGCCAACCGCCTTGGGTAACGCCCACCACGGCTCCCCACTCGCTGCCGTCGACCGCACGCGCCTTGGGCAATCCGCCGTCAGCACGGCTCCCCACCCTTGGCGGTCGACGCCACCCGCCTTGGGCAATCCGCCGTCAGCACGGCTCCCCACCCACTGCGGTCAGCCGCCACCGCCTTGGGCAATCCACCATCAGCCACGGCCCCCACCCTTGGCGGTCGACGCCACCCCGCCTTGGGCAATCCGCCGTCAGCACGGCTCCCCACCCACTGCGGTCAGCCGCCACCGCCTTGGGCAATCTGCCGCCTTGGGCGGCAGGGTGGGCAAGGCGGCACCCCGGTGCCGCGTAACGAGAACGACAGGCGCCGACCACGGCCCGGTGAAACCCCGGTGCCGCGCAACGCTGGGGACGGCGTCGACCACGACACGGTGACGGTCCCCGGTGCCGCGCAACAAGAACGTCAGGCGCCAACCCCGGCCCAGCCCCAAAACCCCGGCACCACCCGGCTCCGTCAGGAACCCCCCAGCACCACAATCTCCGCCGCGTCGAACGCGACCCCGACCTCGTCCCCCGGCTCCGGCGCCTCACGCAACGCGCAGGCCGCCTCCAGGCGAGGCGCATCCCCCGGCTGCAGGTGCAGCGCAACGTGCGTACCGCGGAAGGTGCGCCCGGTGACGGCGCAGGTCAACTGGGCTTCGGCGGCAGGGACGAGCCGTACGCCCGCAGGCCGCACGAGAAGCCGGCAGACCCCCTGCTCCGCCCCCTCCGGCACCGGAACCTTGCCCCAGGGCGTGTCCGCCACCGCCCCGGTCACCGTCGCCTCCACGACGTTGTCGAACCCGAGGAACCGCGCCACGAACTCGTCCGCCGGCTGCTGCCACACCTCAAGAGGCGTACCGGTCTGGGCGATCCGCCCGTCCCGCATCACCACGACCCGGTCGGCGAGCGCGAAGGCCTCACCCTGGTCGTGCGTGACGGCGAGCACGGTCGTCCCCAACTCGCCGAAAAGTTCCCGCAGTTCAACGACAAGGCGCTCACGCAACGAACGGTCCAGCTGCCCGAGCGGCTCGTCCAGCATCAGCAACCGCGGCCGCGGCGCGAGCGCCCGCGCAAGAGCGACCCGCTGCTGCTCCCCACCGGACAACGCACCGACCGGCCGCCGCTCGGCACCAGGCAGCCCGACAAGCCCCAGCAACTCCCGTACGCGTTCCGCCTGTTCACCCTTGCCGGCCCCATGCATCCGAAGCCCGAAGGCGACGTTCCGCCCCACGTCACGCTGCGGGAACAGCTGGTGGTCCTGGAACATCAGGCCGACGCCCCGCTTGTGCGCGGGCACCCCGGCCTGGTCGGCGCCACCGAGCAACACCCGTCCCCCGTCCAGGGGTTGCAGCCCGGCGACGGCCCGCAGCAGCGTCGACTTACCACTGCCGCTCGGCCCGAGCACGCACACGATCTCGTGCTCGGCGACCTCCAGGTCCACGTCGTCGAGCACGGCGCGCCCACCGAACCGTACGGTCGCGTCGTCCAACTCCAGCAGCGACATCAGAACTCCCCGGTCGAGGCCTTGGCGGGCCGAATCCGTTCAAGGACGAGCAACGAGGCCGCGCACACGACCATCAGCACCGTCGAAAGGGCCATCGCCTGCCCGTAGTTGAGGTCACCGGCCCGCCCGAGCAGCCGGGCCACGGCGACCGGCAGCGTCGGATTGTCGGGCCGCGCGATGAACACGGTCGCCCCGAACTCACCGAGCGACACGGCGAACGCGAACCCGGCCGCGACCAGCAGCGCCCGCCGCACCATCGGCAGATCGACCTCCCGCCAGGCCCGCAGCGGCGAGGCCCCGAGCACGGCGGCCGCCTCCCGGAGCCGCCCGTCGACGGCCCGCAGCACCGGCAGCATCGTCCGCACCACGAACGGCACCCCGACCAGCGCCTGCGCGAGCGGCACCAGGATCCACGTGGACCGCAGGTCGAGCGGCGGCTTGTCGAGCGTGATCAGGAACCCGAACCCGACGGTCACCGCCGACACCCCCAGCGGCAGCATCAACAACGCGTCGAACCCGCGCACGAGCCGCCCGGCCCGCCGGGTGAGCGCTGCGGCGGCCAGCCCACCGATCACCACGGCGATGGCCGTGGCGGCGAGCGCGTACTCCAGCGAATTCCAGATCGCGTCGATCGGCGGTACGAGGAAGGTCCCGCCGTCGGCGTCGGTGAGCGCCCGGTAGTACCCGAACCCGTACCCGCCCGGAGCGTCGAGCGAGCGCTCGACGAGCACCCCGAGCGGCAGCACGATCAGCAGCGCGACGGACACCAACACGCCACCCAGCAACGCCCATTGCCCGGCCCCGCGCGGCCTGCGCGACGTATGCGCGGCGTCCACGAGCCGCAGCGCGCTCTCCCGCCGCCGCACGGTCCACGCGTGCACACCGAGGATCAGCCCGACGGCCACGAACTGCACGATGGTCAGCACAGCGGCGGTCGACAGATCGAAAATCTGCGCCGTCTGCCGATAGATCTCGACCTCAAGAGTCGAGAACCCGGGCCCGCCGAGAATCTGCACAACACCAAAAGACGTGAACGTAAACAGAAACACCATCAACGAGGCAGCGGCGACAGCAGGCCCGAGCGCCGGCAGCGTGACCTTCCGCCACGCCGCGAACCGCGAGGCGCCGAGCATCCGCGCGGCCTCCTCCTGCCGAGGATCGAGCTGCGCCCAAAGCCCGCCAACAGTCCGTACGACAACGGCGTAATTGAAGAAGACATGCGCCAGCAGAATCGCCCACACCGTCGTGTCGAGCCGGACTCCCCACAGCTCGTCGAGCAGCCCGCCATTGCCGACGAGCGCGAGAAAAGCGGTGCCCACAACGACGGTCGGCAGCACGAACGGCACGGTGACGACGGCCCGCAGCACCTGCTTCCCGGGGAACTCGAACCGCGCGAAGACATACGCGCCGGGCAGCGCGACGAGCAGCGTCAGCACAGTGGACGCGACCGCCTGCCACACCGTGAACCACAGGACGTGCCGGATGTCGGACTGCCCGAGCACGTCCAGGATCCGTCCGAACTGCCAGACGCCGTCGACGTGCAGTCCGCGCTCGACGATCGCGACGACCGGATAGGCGAAGAACAGCCCGAAGAACACGACGGGCAGAGCCATGAGCCCAAGCCGCGCCGCGTTCCCCTTGGGTGCCTTGACGACTACTTCAGTACGAGCGACGTCCACGACTTCACCCAGTCGTCCCGATTGTCCGCGATCTTGCGCGGGCTCATCGTCTCGGGATCGTCGATCTTCACCGCGTACTTGGTGTAGTCGGCGGGCGCGGTGGCGTTCTCCGTCACGGGGTCGACGAACATGTTGAGCGGCATGTCCTCCTGGAACTTCTTGGAGACCAGGAAGTCGAGCAGCGCCTTGCCGCCCTTCTCGTTCTTCGCCCCGTTCAGCAGCCCCGCGAACTCCACCTGCTGGAAGCAGGTCCCCTTGGCGACCCCGACCGGCGAGGTCTTCGGCTGCGGATCGGCGAACACGGCCTCGGCGGGCGGCGAGGACGCGTACGACACGACGAGCGGCCGGTCACCGCCGGCCTTCTTCCCGCCGGCGCTCCCGCTGAACTCCTCGTTGTAGGCCTGATCCCAGCCGTCGACCACCTTCAAGCCATTGGCCTTCAACTTCTTCCAGTACGGCTGCCAGCCGTCGTCGCCGTACTTGGCGGCGGACCCGAGCAGAAAGCCGAGACCGGGCGACGACGTGGACGCGTTCTCCGTGACCAGGAGGTTCTTGTAGGCCGGCTTGGTGAGATCGGCGAAGGACGACGGCGGCGCGAGATCGTGCTTCTCGAAATAAGCCTTGTCGTAATTGACGCAGAGAGACCCGGTATCAACAGGAGTAACCCGGTCCTTCCCCTTGTCGAGCCGATACTCGCCCTCGACCTCATCAAGCCCCTTGGCCTTGTACGAGGAGAAGATCCCGTTGTCGAGCGCCCGCGAGAGCAGGGTGTTGTCGACGCCGAAGAAGACGTCGCCCTGCGGATTGTCCTTGGACAGGATCGCCTTGTTGACGGCCTCGCCGGCGTCCCCGTCCTTGAGGACCTTGACCTTGTAGCCGGAGCTCTTCTCGAAGTCCTTCAGTACGCCCTTCGAGACGGCCCATGAATCGTGACTCACGAGGGTCACGGTCCTGGAGTCACCGCCGGCACCGGAGCCACCGCCGGACGCCCCGCAAGCGGACAACGCGACGAGCCCGACCCCCACGACCACGGCGACATACGCGCTGGTGGCCGACTTCTTCTTACTCACTACTTCATTCCTCCTGGAGGTGACCAGGAGAAGACGCGGCCCTGCCCGGAGCCTTCTGGCAACGACGGCCAGGGCTCCGGGCAGGGCGCAACAGCTTGAGTGGTGTCCGAACTTCCTACCCGGAATGACCCGGGCAAGGTCCAGAGGGTCTGCGGCCGGTTGCCGCACTCTCAGCGCTGTGGCGCTCCCCTGTCGGAAATGCAGATGTAGTTGTCGTGCTTACGACAGCCAGGCTACCGCTCGGTCGCCGCCAGCTGTCCACAGGCTCCGTCGATCTCCTGGCCACGGGTGTCCCGGATGGTGACCGGCACGCCGTGCGCGGCGATGGCGTCGACGAAGGCCTTCTCGTCCTCGGGCCGCGAAGCGGTCCACTTCGACCCCGGGGTCGGATTCAGCGGAATCAGATTCACATGCACCGGCTTCCCCTTGAGCATCCGCCCGAGCCGGTCACCGCGCCACGCCTGGTCATTGATGTCCCGGATGAGCGCGTACTCGATCGACAGCCGGCGCCCGGACTTCGCGGAGTACTCGAACCCGGCGTCGAGCACCTCGCGCACGTTCCACCGCGTGTTGACGGGTACGAGAGTGTCGCGCAGCTCGTCGTCAGGAGCGTGCAGCGAGATCGCGAGCCGGCACTTCAGCCCCTCATCGGTGAACCGGTTGATGGCGGGCACCAGCCCGACCGTCGACACGGTGATCCCGCGCTGGCTGAGCCCGACGCCGTCCGGCTCCGGGTCGGTGAGCGCGCGGATGGCCTGGATGACCCGCTTGTAGTTGGCGAGCGGCTCGCCCATGCCCATGAACACGATGTTGCTGAGCCGCGCGGGCCCGCCGGGAATCTCCCCGTCCCGCAGCGCGCGCATCCCGTCGACAATCTGATGCACGATCTCACCGGTCGACAGATTCCGGTCGAGGCCGGCCTGCCCGGTGGCACAGAACGGGCAGTTCATCCCGCACCCGGCCTGCGACGAGATGCACATCGTCACCCGGTCCGGATACCGCATCAGCACGGACTCGACGAGCGTCCCGTCGAACAGCTTCCACAACGTCTTGCGCGTCGTTTCGTTGTCGGTCGACAGATGCCGCACGACGGTCATCAGCTCCGGCAGCAACGCCTCCCGCAGCTTCTCGCGCGACCCCGCGGGGATGTCGGTCCACTCCGCGGGATCGTGCGCGTACCGCGCGAAGTAGTGCTGCGAGAGCTGCTTGGCGCGAAACGGCTTCTCACCGATCGCAGCAACAGCTTCCTTCCGCTCAGCAGGCGAAAGATCAGCAAGGTGCCGCGGCGGCTTCTTGGCTCCGCGGGGGGCGACGAACGTCAGTTCTCCGGGCTTAGGCATAGCCCATCCAGTGTCGCAGACAAATGGGGGTGACCTGTGGTCGTCGCCCTGGACGCCAGTGGTGCGTCAGCTCTGTGCGGTGTCGTCGCCCGCCTGCCCGGTGCCCTCGGCTGCGCCTGCCTTCTCGCGCATCTTGCGCACCAGCTCGGCCTTCTGGTCGGCCGCGCGCTGGCGGTCGAGGTTGCGGTGCGGACCGTTGTTCTGGCGTTCGGCGCGGGACTGCTTCTTGCGCTGGCCGCCGCCCTGGCCCATGGGGTTGTTGATGTTCTTGCTGTCGGTCACGGGTTCTCCCGGCGGTGATGTGAAGTATCTACGGATTCATCGGTGGGGGACGGGCGGCGACATCGAAGGACGTCGGCAGGGGCCCGTCACGCTCTCACTCGTAAATCGGCGTCTGGAAGAACATGACAAGGACATTACCCGGTTCCGTCGACCCCGCGCACCGGCCTTTTCGGGTCCCCCGGCGTCGACCGGGCCTTCGGTGAGCGCCCGCGGACGGACGGCCTGGCGAGCCCCGGCTCCCCCTGGACACCGCCGCGTGGGGTCAGCAGTGTGATGCGGTGCAGCCGCGAGGGCCGTGGTGCGTGAGTCGTATGCGGGAGACGGATGTGTTGATCACTGTCGCGGACGTGGAAGCCGAAGCCGAGCGGATCGCAGGGCATGTCGTCCGGACCCCGACGGTGCCGAGCCCCGGGTTGTCCGCACTGCTGGGCGTGCCGACCACCGTGAAACTGGAACTGCTGCAGCACACCGGCTCGTTCAAGGCCCGCGGCGCGACCGCGAAGCTGCTCACCCTCACCAGGGCCGAGCGTGCCGCCGGAGTCGTCACGGTCAGCGGAGGCAACCACGGCATCGCCCTGGCCGTCATGGCGGGGATGCTGGATGTGAAGGCGACCGTCGTGATGCCGCGATCCGCCCCCACCGGCGCCAGAGACGTCGCGGCGGCCGCCGGAGCAAGCGTCCACATCGCCGAAACAATGGACGGCGCATTCGCCCTCGTCGATGAACTCAGGGACGCGGGACTCGCCCTGGTCCACCCCTTCGACGACCCCACCGTCATCGCCGCCCAGGGCACGGTCGGCCTGGAGTTCGCGCAGGATGCCGAGGACCTCACCGACGTACTCGTCAGCATCGGCGGCGGCGCGCTGGCCGCCGGCGTCGCCACCGCACTGCGCGCACGACGTCCTGGAATCCGCGTGTGGGGCGTGGAGACCGAAGGTGCCCGGGCCATGTCGGCGGCACTGGATGCCGGACGGCCGGTCCCGGTCGAGTTGTCCTCGATCGTCTCGACGCTCAGTGCCCCCAGCGCCTCCCCACTCACCTACGAGCATGCCTCGGCCCTGCTCGCCGACGTCCTCACGGTGACCGATGCCGAAGCGGTCCAGGGCACCCTCGACCTGGCCGACCACGCGAAGGTCTGGGCCGAGCCCGCCGCCGGGTGCCTGCTGCCCGGCGCCCGCCAGGTACTGCAACGCGTCGGGGAGGACGCCCGCCTCGGCCTGGTGATCTGCGGCGGCAACGCGACCACCGCCGATGTGAGCGCCTGGGCCGAACACCTCGGACTGCGGTGACTCCGCCCGCCCTGCGGTGCGCACGATCGGCGGATCTCCTACGGATGCCGGTCGACCACGACCGCCGACCTCAGCGCCCCGACGGCGTGCGGATGGCCGCGATGTCGAACTGGAGGCGGACCTTTTCGCTGACCATGTTGCCGCCCTGGGCGAGGCGGGCGTTGTACGTCAGGCCCCAGTCGGTGCGGTTGATGGTGGTGGTGCCGTCGAAGCCGACGCGTTCGTCGCCGAAGGCGTCCGTGACGAAGCCGATGTAGGTGAGTTCGAGGACGACGGGGCGGGCGATGTCCTTGATGGTGAGGTCGCCGTGCATCCGGTAGACATCGTCGCCCGCCAGTTCCACGGCGGTGCTCTTGAAGGTCATCCGCGGGTACTGGGAGGCGTTCAGGAAGTCACGGCCCACCACATGGGCGTCCCGCTGCTCGACACCGGTGTCGATGCTCGCCGTGGCGAGGACCAGCTCGGCGGAGGAGCGGGACGGGTCGTCACCGTCGAAGTAGAGGCGGCTCTGGTACTCCGCGAAGGCGCCGCGCACGGTCGTCACCATGGCGTGCCGGACGGAGAACCCGATCCTGCTGTGCGCGGGGTCGACCATCCAGGTGCCGGTGAGCGCCGCCATGGAAGGGTCGTGACCGGCCGGGTCGGGCAGTACTGCGGTGCCGGTGCCGGCGGCCCCCGGAGCAGCGGATCCCTCTGCGCGCCGGGATGAGAAGCTGCGACCGAAAATGTTCATGAGGCATGTTGTTACTTGAGCGTAAAGAGCACCCGCAAGCCCCCCTCGACGAACCCGCCCACCTTCGCGAACAGGTCTTCACAAGTCCCGTCCTGGCACATACGGAGAGCCCCCGTCCGGTTACGGACGGGGGCTCTCACGGGGATCTCGCGTGGGTGTTCTTCAGGAACCGACGAACAGCACCAGGAGCAGCCAGACGACCGGGGCCGTCGGCAGCAGGGAGTCGAGCCGGTCCATGATTCCGCCGTGGCCCGGCAGCAGCGTCCCCATGTCCTTGATCCCGAGGTCCCGCTTGATCATGGACTCGCCGAGGTCGCCAAGGGTGGCGCTGGCCGCGACGCAGGCGCCGATGACGAGGCCCTGCCACCACGTGCCGCCGTCCACCAGGAACTGCATGCACAGCACGCCCCCCACCATGGCGAACGACACGGCGCCGACCAGGCCCTCGCGGGTCTTGCCGGGGCTGATCCGCGGCGCGAGCTTGTGCTTGCCGAAGCGCCAGCCGACCGCGTACGCCCCGGTGTCGCTGACGACGGTCAGGATCAGGAACGTGAGGACCCGCCACTCCCCGCCGTCCGCGGCGAGCATCATCGCCACGAAGGTCGCGAGGAACGGCACGTAGAAGGCCGCGAAGACCCCCGCCGTGACGTCCTTGAGGTAGCCCTCGGGAGGCTCCGTCATGCGCCATACGAGGACGGCGAGCGCGGTCAGCGCCATCGCCACCCAGGCGCCCTCGGCGCCCCGTACATACCCGGCCACCACCATGGCCGCGCCGCCGACGGCGAGCGGCACGAGCGGCGCCTTGATGCCCTTGCGCTCCTCGAGCCGCGAGGTCAGCTCCCACAGGCCGACGACGACGGCGACCGCTATCACGCCGACGAACACGGCCTTGACGATGAAGAGCGAAGCGACGATCACCGCGCCGAGCCCGACACCGACGCCTATGGCGGCCCCGAGGTCCCGGCCCGCGCTCTTCTTCTTGGGCGGTTCGGGCTGCGAGGACCCCGAAGGCTCCGCGGACCGGTCGGGCTCCGCGGGCCCCGAGTGCCGCCCGGCCGACTCCGGCCGGCCCGGCGCCTCGTCGCGGAACAAGGGACCACTCAGCCGAGCGGCCCCCCGGTCGTCCTGGTCGTCGCCCCTTCCGTCACCAGAAGGCGTATCAGGCATATCGGGCACGATGGGCATGGGCCGAGTCTCATCGACCGCGTGCCGTTCGTACGCGGGACCCGCCGGAGCGCGCCCGTGGTCGTACGACGGTCCTTGGTTGTACGACGGCCCTTGGCCGTACGCCGGCACCTGCCCGTACGCGGGCCCCTGACCAGGGGCGGACCCTTGGCCGTCGGTCGGGCCCCGATGTCCGGGCCCGGTCGGCGCACCCCAGGAAGAGTCGTTCACGGATTCCTCGAACCTCGATCTTCCGCGCTCGCTCAGACTTCGAGCAGCTCGGCTTCCTTGTGCTTGAGCAGCTCGTCGACCTGGGCCACGTACTTCGTGGTGGTGTCGTCCAGTTCCTTCTCGCCGCGACGGCCCTCGTCCTCGCCGATGTCGCCGTCCTTGATCGCCTTGTCGATCGTGTCCTTGGCCTTGCGGCGCACGGAGCGGATGGAGACCTTGGCGTCCTCGGCCTTGGCCTTGGCGACCTTGATGTACTCCTTGCGGCGCTCCTCGGTCAGCTCGGGGAACGTCACACGAATGATGCTGCCGTCGTTGCTCGGGTTGACGCCGAGGTCGGAGTCGCGGATCGCCTGCTCGATGTTGCGCAGCGCGCTCTTGTCGAACGGGGTCACCACGGCCATCCGCGGCTCGGGCACCGAGAACGAGGCCAGCTGGTTGATCGGCGTCAGCGCGCCGTAATAGTCGGCCACGATCTTGTTGAACATCGCCGGGTGCGCACGGCCTGTGCGGATCGCGGCGAAGTCCTCCTTGGCGACGACGACGGCCTTCTCCATCTTCTCCTCGGCCTCGAGGAGGGTCTCTTCGATCACCACTTGCTCCTGCGTGTCTTGAGTGAGGCCCGGCCGGGCACGGGGGCGCGGTCGGCTGCGTCGCGTGTCTTTCCTGCACGGTGTCCGACCGGCAGGACATTGTCCATCCCTCAGGAAACCTTCGAGGACACGGGGTTCCCAGGGAGACGGGAGGGTGTCAGGCGCGGGTGCCCTGCTCGCCCACAAGGGTCCCGATCTTCTCACCCTTGACCGCACGGGCGATATTGCCCGACGTGATGAGCTCGAAGACGAGGATCGGCAGCTTGTTGTCGCGGCACAGGGTGATCGCGGTCATGTCGGCGACCTTCAGGTCGCGGGTGATGACCTCGCCATAGCTGAGCCCGTCGAACTTCACGGCCTCGGGGTTGGTCTTCGGGTCCGAGTCGTAGACGCCGTCGACACCGTTCTTGCCCATGAGCAGCGCCTGGGCGTCGATCTCCAGGGCGCGCTGCGCGGCGGTCGTGTCGGTGGAGAAGTACGGCATGCCCATACCGGCGCCGAAGATGACGACGCGGCCCTTCTCCAGGTGACGCACGGCGCGCAGCGGGATGTACGGCTCGGCGACCTGACCCATCGTGATGGCGGTCTGCACGCGGCAGTCGATGCCCTCCTTCTCCAGGAAGTCCTGGAGGGCCAGGCAGTTCATGACCGTGCCGAGCATGCCCATGTAGTCGCTGCGGGCGCGGTCCATGCCGCGCTGCTGCAGCTCGGCGCCGCGGAAGAAGTTGCCGCCGCCGATGACGACGGCGAGCTGCCAGCCGTCGCGTACGACTGCCGCGATCTCACGGGCAATGGCGTGCACCACGTCGGGGTCGACGCCCAGACCCCCGCCCCCGGCGAACGCCTCGCCGGAAAGCTTCAGCAGAAAGCGCCCCGCGCCTTTGCCTTCGTCGCTCTTGTCACCGTTGTCGGCCTGGGTGGTGGTCATGGGATTCTCGCCTCTTTTGCTTGGCACACATACGAAGAAGGCCATTGCCGGTGGGGTGGTTCGCATCCCATGCGCGGCAATGGCCTCCTCGTCACAACTGCGGTCGTCCGGCACGTTCCCGAACGACTGCTGTCGACCCTAGCGGGGTCTCGCGTCTGGCGCGGTACGGACTCAGATGCCGACCTTGATGCGCGAGAAGCGCTTCAGGGTGACACCGGCCTCCTGGAGGACCTTCTCGACGGACTTCTTGTTGTCGAGGGCGTACGGCTGACCGAGCAGCGTGGCCTCCTTGAAGAAGCCGTTGACGCGACCCTCGACGATCTTCGGGAGCGCGGCCTCCGGCTTGCCCTCGGCGCGCGTGGTCTCCTCGGCGACGCGACGCTCGGACTCGACGATCTCGGCCGGAACGTCCTCACGGGTGAGGTACTTCGGCGCGAAGGCGGCGATGTGCTGCGCGATGCCCTTGGCCAGCTCGGCGTCGGCCTTGTCCAGCTCGACCAGAACACCGATCTGCGGGGGCAGGTCGGGCATGGTGCGGTGCATGTAGGCAGAGACGTACGCGCCCGAGAACTGCGCGAAGCGGTCCAGGACGATCTTCTCGCCGAGGTTGGCGTTGGCCTCGTCGACGAAGGCCTGGACGGTCTTGCCGGCCTCGATCTCGGAGGCGAGCAGCGCCTCGAGGTCGGCCGGGGACGTCTTGGCGACGTGGGCGACCAGCTGGTCGGCGACGGCCTGGAACTTCGGGTTCTTGGCGACGAAGTCCGTCTCGCACTTCAGCTCGACGATGACACCGGAGGTGTTGTCGTCGGCGATGAGGGAGACGACCGCGCCGTTCTCGGCGGAACGGCCCTCGCGCTTGGCGACGCCCTTCTGGCCCTTGATGCGCAGGGCCTCGACGGCCTTGTCGACGCTGCCGTCGGCCTCGTCGAGCGCCTTCTTGCAGTCCATCATGCCGGCGCCCGTGAGCTCGCGGAGCTTCTTGACGTCAGCGGCGGTGTAGTTCGCCATGATCCTGGTTTTCTCTCTACGAAGTCTGAAGCAGTGTGAGAACGAAGGTGACGGTCACGGGTGAAGGCGGGGGTCGTAGTCGACCCCCGCCGTCACCTCATGAAACCGAATCCCGTACGGGTCAGGCCTGCTCGGCGTCCGCGGCCGGAGCCTCGGCGGGGGCAGCCTCGACCGGGGCCTCGGCGGGGGCGGCAGCCTCGGCGGCCGGAGCCTCCTCGGCCTTCTCCTCGGCCTTCTCCTCGGTCTTCGCCTCGGCCTTGTCGTCGGCCTTCTTCTCGCCCTCGAGCAGGTCGCGCTCCCACTCGGCGAGGGGCTCGCCGGCGGCCTTCTCGCCCGGCTTCTGGTCGCCCGTGGCCACGCCGGAGCGGGCGATGAGGCCCTCGGCGACGGCGTCGGCGATCACGCGGGTGAGCAGGGTGACGGAGCGGATCGCGTCGTCGTTGCCCGGGATCTTGTAGTCGACCTCGTCGGGGTCACAGTTCGTGTCGAGGATCGCGACGACCGGAATGTTGAGCTTCCGGGCCTCGCCGACAGCGATGTGCTCCTTCTTGGTGTCCACGATCCAGACGGCGCTGGGCACCTTGGACATCTCGCGGATACCACCGAGGGTCTTCTCCAGCTTGGCCTTCTCGCGCGAGAGCACGAGAAGCTCCTTCTTGGTGAGACCGGACGCGGCGACGTCCTCGAAGTCGATCTGCTCGAGCTCCTTGAGGCGCTGCAGACGCTTGTAGACGGTCGAGAAGTTGGTGAGCATGCCGCCCAGCCAGCGCTGGTTCACGTAGGGCATGCCGACGCGGGTCGCCTGCTCGGCGATCGCTTCCTGCGCCTGCTTCTTCGTACCGACGAACATGACCGTGCCGCCGTGGGCGACGGTCTCCTTGACGAACTCGTAGGCGCGGTCGATGTACGACAGCGACTGGAGAAGGTCGATGATGTAGATGCCGTTGCGCTCCGTGAAGATGAAGCGCTTCATCTTCGGGTTCCAACGACGGGTCTGGTGACCGAAGTGGACGCCGCTTTCCAGCAGCTCCCGCATCGTGACGACGGCCATGGCCGTACTCCTTGTGTTTTCTCGGTTGTTTCCTGACGCCCACTGCGTGTGCCTGCCGCGTACGCTCGCGCTCTTGCGAGGCGGTCGTACGGGACCGATAGGCCACTGCCACGAAGCCTGTGAGGCCCGGTGTCGGGGCGTGCGAAGTCGATCCGGTGGGCCGGATCGCCACATGAAGTGTACGGGACCCGCGAGGTACCGGGTGACGCCGCTGTCCACAACCGTTCGGTAGTCCACGTTTCCCGGCCATGATCCCCACGGAGCCGCTCCTCGGTGGAACCTGAGCGCCATGCGAAAACTACTCACGGTGACGGTCGCGCTATTCGTGCTGCTGGCCTTCCCGTCCTCGGCACGAGCGGGGGACGCCCGCCTGTGGCCGGTGGGCGAGCGGCCCGCGGTGGTCCGCGCCTGGGCGCCTCCGGCGACGCCCTACGGCCCTGGCCACCGCGGGGTCGACCTGGCGGCCCCCATCGATGCCCCCGTACGCGCGGTGACCGACGGACGGGTCTTCTTCGCGGGCGGGATCGCGGGCAGAGGCGTGGTGTCCCTGGAGCTCCCGGACACCGGCGACCCGCCTCTGCGCACGACGTACGAACCGGTGACACCGACGGTCCGCAAGGGCGAGGAGGTCACGGCCGGCGAGGTGGTGGGCACCCTCCAACTCCCCACGGGCCACTGCCCGCACGACGCCCCGTCGTGCCTGCACTGGGGCCTGCTTCGGGGCGACACATACCTGAATCCGCTGACGCTCCTGGACCCGTCGCTGATGCGCGGGGGACGTTCGAGGCTGCTGCCGGTGTGGGGGTGGGAGTGGCCGGGGGCGCTCCTCGGCTGAGGCCGGGCAGGTAGCCGGGCGCGCTCTTCGGCTGAGCCGGGCGGGTAGCCAGGGGCACTCGTCGGCTGAGCCGGGCGGGTAGCCAGGGGCGCTCGTCGGCCGAGCCGACCGCTCAGCCGCGGACGCCCCGCAGCGCCATCCCCACGGCCGCGTCCACGATCACGCCGGGCTCCTCCGCGGCCCCCAGCTCGATCCTGCGCACGGCCGCGTCCACCACACCCTGGACCAGCATCGCGGCGAGCCGGGGCTGCGCATGCCCCATCTGCTCGAGCGCCTCGACGATCATCGCGACGAGCCCGCCGTGCGCGGCCCGGATCTTCTCCCGCGCCCCGGCGTCCAGCTCACTCGCGGAGATGGCGACGACCGCCCGGTGCCGCCGGTCCCCCACCAGCGCCAACTGCTCCCGCACATACGCCTCGACCTTGCCCTCGGGCGCCTCGGCCCGCGCCATCCCGGCCTCGACCTCCGCGGCCCACACCGGAAAGTCGACCTCGCACAGCTCCTCGACCACGGCCGCGCGCGACTTGAAGTATTCATAGACGGACGAGCGCGCAAGCCCCGTCCGTTCCGCGAGCGCGGGAAACGTCAGCGCGTCCGTCCCGCCCTCGGACAGCAGGGAACGCGCAGCGTCCAGAAGGGCGCCGCGCTGCATCGACCGGTGCTCGGCCACGGAGGCCGCTCGAATCCTAGGCACGTCTCCACTTTACGAAGATGCGGCCCGCGACGGGAGTCGGCCGCTTCAAGGACCCCCGACCGGAGGCAGGCACGCGGCAGGCACGATTCGCCGCACCGCCGGGTCGCGGCCCCTCAGCGCCCGAAACTCGCCAGCTTCGCCCGCAGCTGCAGCACGGACTTCGTATGGATCTGACTGACCCGGCTCTCCGTGACCCCGAGCACATTGCCGATCTCGGCGAGCGTCAGGCCTTCGTAGTAGTAGAGCGTGACGACGGTCTTCTCGCGTTCCGGCAGCGTATTGATCGCCCGCGCCAGGAAGCGCCGCAGCTCCCGGTCCTCGGCGACCTCCACCGGATTGTCCGCGGCGTGGTCCTCGAGCGTGTCCAGGACGCTGAGCCGGTCGCTGCCGCCCTCACTGCCGACGTGCAGCAGCTCCTCGAGCGCCACCACGTTCGCCAGCGACAACTGACTGAAAACCGCGTGCAGTTCCTCGAGCGCGACCCCCATCTCCGCGGCCACCTCGCTCTCCGAAGGAGTGCGCCGCAGCTGGGCCTCGAGGGTGGCGTAGGCGCGCTCCACGTTGCGCGCCTTCTGCCGCACGGACCGGGGAATCCAGTCGAGCGCGCGCAGTTCGTCGATCATCGCGCCGCGGATCCGGGTGATCGCGTACGTCTCGAACTTGATCTCGCGCTCGATGTCGAACTTCTCGATCGCGTCGATGAGCCCGAAGACCCCGGACGAGACGAAGTCCGCCTGCTCCACATTGGGCGGCAGCCCCACGCTGACCCGGCCCGCCACATATTTCACCAGCGGCGAGTAGTGCAGGATCAGCTGCTCCCGCAGCCGCTCGTCGCCCGTCGCCTTGTACGACCTCCACAGCTCCTCGAGGGAGGAGGGAGCCGGAGGCCGCACGCTGGAGCCGCGCGCGGCGGGGGGTACCGCCGCCCGGTCGGACCCTGAGGTGTGTTGTGGCATGCGCCGCCTTGTGCCGTTCTGCTGCTGCGTACCCGGGAAACCGAGGGTGCTTGACGTACTGGTCGCTGTGATCGCTCTGCCTGTGAAGATGCCGTGTTGCCCGTCTGGTGATGACTGGTACCGAGCTACCCACCTGAATTCCGGATGGAGGGGACGAACCCGGATCCTGGTGAGCGTAGCGTGACTGGAGCGTCGCAGTGTGCGAAGGGTGGGAGATCGTCGTTGCGCAGATACGTTCCCTTCGTCGACTCGCGTGGACGGTTCCGTCGCCCCGGCCGATCACGACGGAGCGCCAACTGCCGGAATTGCCAAGGTCATCGGGGGGTCATCCGGACGGCGCAACGCAGCGCGTCAGAACAGCTCCCCTCCGGGAAAGACAGATTCGATCGCCTGGCGTGTCAACTGCCAGCCCTCGCCGTGTCGTTCGACGAACCCCAAAGAGCGCAGTTCGTACAACCTCCCGATCGTCTCGTCCCGACTCGTCCCCGCCCCGCGGCCGGCCTCGGCGACGCTGCACACCCCGCGCGCAGGGAGCGCGGCGAGCACCCGCGCCGCACCGGGTGGCAGCAGATCACGGGGCAGCACCGGCCCACGTCGCTCGGGCGCGAGCTCGCCCATCTCCCCGACCAGCTCCACGACTTCTGCCGCATCGGTCACCAGCACCGCTTCCTTCCGCAGCAGTTCATGCACTCCCGCGGAGACGCTGCTGGTCACGGGCCCCGGGACGCCCATCGCGTGCCGCCCGAGGCGCTGCGCCCAACGGACTGTGCCCAGCGCTCCGCTGCGATAGGCCGCCTCCACCACGACGGTGCCTCTGGTGAGCGCGGCGATCACCCTGTTCCGGAGGATGAACCGGCTGGGCGTCGGATGATCCCCGGGCGGCAACTCCCCGATCACGAGTCCCTGTTCCGCGACCCGATCGATCAACTGGGCGTGCCCCCGCGGATAGATCCGGTCGATGCCGCAGGCGAGCACGGCCACCGTCGCCCCGGTCGCCCCGAGCGCCCCACGATGCGCGGCGGCGTCGACCCCGTAGGCCCCGCCCGAGACCACGACCCAGCCCCGCTCGGCGAGCCCGGCCCCGAGGCTCGCGCCCATCCGCACCCCGTAGTCCGTGCAGGCCCGCGCGCCCACCACGGCCACCGAGCGCAGCGCCCACATCCGCAGGCTCGGCCCGCCCCGCACCCAGAGCCCGATCGGCCGCCCGTCCCCCAGGTCGTCCAACTGCCCCGGCCACTCGGCGTCCCCCGGACACACGAACCGCGCCCCGGCCGCCGCCGCCCGCGCCAGATCCCGCTCGGCGGGCGGCGCGTCCCCGGCCCGCGCGACCAGCCCCGCCCAGCGCCCGGACCGCACCCGGGGCAAGGGCTCACCCGTCTCCCCCGCCTCGATGCGCCGCACCGTCTCCACGGCCCCGAACTCCCGCAGCCACTGCCCGGCGACCTCCCAGCCCGGCTCCACGATCCGCGTGAGCCGCACCCGCGCAAGCCGCACTTCGTCGCCCCCTTCCACACCCATCACGCCCCGCCCTCCCTCAACACCGCCACCCTGTGCGGGGCCAGGGCCCGCGCCGGCGCCCCGGACACGCCAGCCCCGCCCCCCGTCACGACCCCGCCCCGATCGTCATCGGCACCCCGCGCGAGATCCCGGTTCGTAGTTGCAGCGCGAGTGCCACGTCCTGGGCGAACGGGCGGTCCCGGCCGGCGAGGTCGGCCACGGTCCAGGCCACCCGCAGCACCCGGTCGAGACCGCGCGCGGTGAGGAAGCCGCGCTCCAGGTCGAGCTCCGCCTCGTCGAGGGCGCCGGGGGCGGCCGGCCAGCGGGTGCGCAGGGCGTGGCCCGGCACCTCGCTGTTGGTCCGCCACGGGGTGTCCGCGAACCGGGCCGCCGCCCGCTCCCTGGACTCCCGCACCCGGTCCGCGACGACCTTGGTGCTCTCGCCCCGCGGCCCATACCCCGCCAACTCGTTGCGCGTGACGGCGTCCACCTCCACGCGGAGGTCGACCCGGTCGAGCAGCGGCCCCGAGAGCCTGGCCTGGTAGCGGCGGACCGTGGCCGGCGGGCAGTCGCACTCGCCGCCCAGCGCCCGGTACTGCCCACAGGGGCAGGGGTTCGCGGCAAGAGCCATCAGGAACCGCGCGGGCAGCCGCACCACCCCGGCGCTGCGCGCGATCACCACATGCCCCGCCTCGAGCGGCTGGCGCAGGGCATCGAGCGCCTTGCCGCTGAACTCGGGGGCCTCGTCGAGAAACAGGACGCCCCGGTGCGACAGCGACACCGCACCGGGCCTGGCCATCCCCGGCCCGCCCCCGACGAGGGACTGCATGGTCGCCGAGTGGTGCGGGGCGCAGTACGGCGCGGTGTCGATCATCGACTTGCCCGGCGGCAGCATTCCCGCGACCGAGTGGATCGCCGTGACCTCCAGGGCCTCCTCACGGGTGAGGGGCGGCAGGATGGCGGGCAGCCGCTCGGCCAGCATCGTCTTGCCCGCACCCGGCGGCCCCGACAGCATCACGTGGTGTCCGCCCGCCGCCGCGACCTCGATCGCCGTGCGGGCGGACAGCTGCCCGACGACCTCCGAGAGATCGATTCCCTGCCCGTCGTGCGCGGAGCCGCCGAGACCCGTGCCGACACCACTGCCGGGCATGCTCAGGCCGGCGAGCAGTGGATCGGGCCGCCCCGGCTCGTCCGCCTCCTCCTGCGGCACCGGCTCGTCCGTGAGCACGGCGATGAGCTGACGCAGGCTGCGCACGCCGAGGACCGATACGCCCGGCACGAGCGCCGCCTCGCCCGCCGTGCACTCGGGGACCACCACCTGCTCGTAACCGGCGTCGGCCGCCGCGAGCACGGCCGGGAGCACGCCCCGCACCGGCCGCACCCGCCCGTCCAGGCCCAGCTCCCCGATCATCACGATGTCGGCGAGGGCCTTGGGGTCGATCCGCTCGGCGGCGCCGAGCACGGCACAGGCGACGGCCAGGTCGAAGCCCGAACCGCCTTTGGGCACGGACGCCGGGCTCAGCCCCACCGTGAGCTTCTTCTGCGGCCAGTCGCCCCCGGAATTGACCACCGCAGCCCTGACCCGGTCGCGGCTCTCCGTGAGGCTCTTGTCCGGCAGCCCCACGAGCGTGAACGCGGCGATGCCCGGCTCCAGGTCCGCCTGCACCTCGACGACGACGCCCTCGACTCCCACGAGGGCCACGGAACACGTACGCGCGAAGCCCATCAGGACACCCCTCGCGCATGCTCGACGCAGGGCGCTCCGCGCTCAGGCAGCAGCACGCCGATGAGATCGATGCGGACGCCGCCGGGCGGCGCTCCCCCGTGCTCCTGCACCCAGCGCTCGGCGAGATCGCGCAGCCGCGCCGCCTTGACCGGTGTGATCGCGGCCATCGGGTGCTCGAAGGCCCCGGCCTCGCCGCTCTGTCCGCTGCGGGTCTTGACCTCGCACACGACGATCGCGTCGCCGTCCCGCGCCACGATGTCGATCTCGCCGGACCTGCCCGCGCGCCAGTTGCGCGCGAGCACCGTCATCCCGGCCTCGGTCAGCCGCCTCGCGGCCAGATCCTCGCCGTACTTCCCCAGTGCTCCCCGTGCGTTCACGTCGGCACCACCTCCGGCACCCACGCTGACGCCCGGGCAGCAAAGAAGTGGATCTTGGTGAACTACCTACGGGTTGTGGACAACTCCGTCACCCGCCACCCAGCACCGGTCCCCCGCCACCGCCGCGCCCCCACGGGCCGGATCAGCTGCCGGGAAGCTCCAGATCAGTCTTGTTCAGCTCCTCGATGTTCACGTCCTTGAACGTAAGCACCCGGACCTGCTTCACGAATCGAGCGGGCCTGTACATGTCCCAGACCCAGGCATCCGCCATCGACACTTCGAAAAACACCTCGCCCTGGACCGAGTGCACCTGCATCTCGTAGTCATTGGTGAGGTAGAAGCGCCGTTCGGTCTCGATCACGTATTTGAACAGACCGACGACGTCGCGGTACTCCCGGTAGAGCTTCAGCTCCATCTCGGTCTCGTACTTCTCGAGGTCCTCGGCGCTCATGGCATGTTCCCCTTCAGCCGTGCGTCCCCCTATTGTGCGCCAGCCTCGTGCGCCTCTAGACGATTTCCGTGTCGAGGATCTCGGGCCGGCTCGGGGGACCTTCGTCGAGCAGCCGCTTCAGCAGCCCGGCGAGTCTGGTCGGATACACCGTCTCATGCGCCTCGACCAGTTCCCGGCACGTCCACCAGCGTGCTCCCGCGACACTGCGGCGTTCCAGGTCGGTCAGGCCCGTCCCCTTGAGCTCTCCAAGCTCCGCCGAAGCCGTCTTCGTACGGGCCAGGAAGTACCACTCGTCCTGATCCCAGCGCCGACCGTCGAAGGGGAAGGAGCAGATCCGCTGCCACAGCACAGGCCCCAGTTCGACGTCGGTGATGCCGGTCTCCTCTGCCAGTTCCCGCAGGGCGGCCTCTTCACGCGTCTCGTCGCCCTCCAGGCCGCCGCCCGGCGTGAACCACCAGTCGTCCGCCGTGTCGCCCGGCTCGTGCCCGTGCAGGAGCAGGATCCGCTCCTCCGGGTCGAGCAGCACGACGCGGGCGACCTTCCGCAGTTCACGGCCGGGTTCAGACACGGGCCGGTTCCGGGGACACGCCGCGCGAGCGCCGCGAGCGCTTCGCGATCGGCCCGTACGCCGCTCCGCCGAGCACCAGCACCGCGCCCGCCACGATGGCCGCCAGCACCGTCTTCACCGGCCCCGGCTGCGAGATGCCACCCGGCAGCGCCTCGAACCCGGTGGGCTTCTGCATCGACGCCATGGGCCACGCCAGAGCGTCCACGCGGCCCTGCACGGCGCCGCGCTCCACCGAGCCGTTCTCGCTGTCGCCGATGTGCGCGCTGGAGTCCAGGGAGTCGGCGCGGTGGTCACCGAGCAGGAAGAGCCGACCCTGCGGGACGGTCGTGGTCTTGATGCCCGTGAGCGAGGCGCTCTCGCCCTTCGGGAGGTACGGCTCGTCGATCTGCTTGCCGTTCACGGTCAGCTTGTTGTCCGTGCAGCAGGCGATCTTGTCACCGCCGACGGCGGCCACGCGCTTGACCATCGGAACGTTTCCCCAGGACGCTTCCTGGAAGACCACGACGTCGCCGCGCTTGACCTCGCTGCCGTCGATCCGCTCCGCGAGCACCCGGTCACCCGCCTTGATCGTCGGGTCCATGGAGTCGGTGGGCACGGTGTACGGCTGGTACAGAATGGCGCCCCAGACGAACCCACCCAGGAACAACACACAGCCGAGGGCCACGGCTATGCCGGACAGCGCGCTGCCGACCTTGCCGTGACCCTCATTCGTACGACGCGTCCTGCTCATCCCAGTTGCTCCCGCGGTTCGGAGAAGTCGATCTCGTCGAACCAGCCCCGGAACGGTGCGGACCACGGAAGATCGGCGATCTGGGACGGCACCCTACCGGGCGCCACCAGCCGCAGAAACCCTGGTGTTCCCCTCGGTAACGCGCTGATTGATCTTGCGCCTGCGCCACAGCACCAGCGGTGCCGCGCCCGCGAGTCCGAGCGCGCCCGGAGCCACGTTCGCCACGGCGTTGATGCCCGACTGGTCGAAGGTGTCCGGAACCGGCAGCGTCGACCAGTGCGTGGGCGGCCAGGCTACGACGATGGCGCGGCCCACGACGTTGTCCACGGGGACGAAGCCGCTGTTCTTGTCGTTCTGGTGGTAGCGCGAGTCCATGGAGTCCTGGCGGTGGTCACCCATGACCCAAACTTTGCCCTTGGGAACCTTCACCTTGAACGTTCCACCGGCGTTGTCGTCGCTGCACGGGGTGTTGCCCGGATAGACGTAGGGCTCGTTCAGCGCCTTGCCGTTGATCTTGAGCGGGCCCGTGCCGTTGCACTCGACGGTGTCGCCACCGACGCCGACGACGCGCTTGATGAGGTCCTTCTCGTTGGCCGACGGCATCAGACCGACCCAACTGAGCAGCGTCTGCACCGCGTTCGGCTCCGGCGTCGGCTCGCCCTCCAGCCAGCTCGCCGGGTCGTGGAAGACGATGACCTCGCCGCGCTCCGGCTCCGAACCGAACCACGGGGTGAGCTTGTCGACCAGGACCCGGTCGCCGATCTTCAGCGTGTTCTCCATCGACGCCGAAGGGATCGAGAACGCCTGGACCAGGAACGTCTTGATCACGAGCGCAAGGACGAGCGCGATACCGATGAGGAGCGGGAGCTCCTTCCAGAAGGAGCGCGGCTTCTTGGATCCGCCCTTCGACCCGCCGCTCGACTGCGCCTCGCTCATGGTCGAGCCGTCACCCGTCTCGGGCGTCCGGCCCTCGGGACCCGGACCCGCCGCGTCGTCGGATCGCCCGGGCTCCTCTTCGGGACCATGCCCTGACCGTGCGCCGACCGCCAAGTCCCCCACATCCACTCCTCACTCCGTGCCGCTGCCTGACCCGTATCCGATGCAGGCCCACCACTCCCATAACGAGCGGGAGTTCCGCAGGGGTCGGGAGGGGGATAAATCCGTCCGAATCCGGGGCTTTCGAGCCCGGTCCGGCGCCGTACGTGGAGGCCACCCTATGCGACGTTTCTGAGGCCGCGGACGACCCGTCTCCTTGCGCGTCGGCCACGGCGGCGAAGGTCGGAGGCTGTGACAACGAGGCCCAGTGACCGATCGGCCACCCGATGAACCGGGCCCGCCCCACCACGGACTCCTCGGACACGGTCCCGTTGAAGGCCTCGGTGAGGTGATAGCGGGAATCCGCGGAGTTGGCGCGATGGTCGCCCATCACGAACAGGCGCCCCTTGGGAACCTTCACCGAGAAGTCGAACTTCGAGGGGGCGTTGCCGGGATGGATGTACGCACGCTCTTCGAGCGGTGTCCCGTTGACCGTGACGCGGCCCTGCTTGTCGCAGCACTTCACAGTGTCGCCCCCGACGCCCACGACCCGCTTGATGAGGTCGCGTTCATTGTCGGACGGCAGCAGCCCGATCCAGGTCAGGCCTTCCTTGACCTGCTTCACGCCGACCGGGGATTCCTTCTTCTGACCGGCCTCCTGCTCGAGCCACTTCCCCGGGTCGTTGAAGACGACGACGTCGCCGCGCTGCACCTGCGCGCCGAACCAGGGAGTGAGCTTGTCGACCAGGACCCGGTCGCCGATCCTGATCGTCTGTTCCATGGAGCCCGACGGGATGACGAAGGCCTGCACCAGGAACGTCTTCAGGACGAGGGCGATGGCCAGGGCCACGCCTATGAGGAGGGGTATCTCCTTGAGCACGGAGCGCCTTCGGCGGCGCTTCACCTTGCGGGCGAGCTTGCGCCGCTCGGCCCTCCCCTGGTGCTCGGGGCCGCTGGTGGGCCGGCTGCCGGTGGGCAGCCGCTCGTCGCCGCCGTGGCTGCGCGTCTTGCCCCGCCTACCCATGGGCGCCGCCGGGGGCGGGCACACGCGCGTAGACGTCCGTACGGGACAAGGAGTGCCAGTGTCCGGTCGGCCACGCGATCCACTCGGCCTTGCCGATCACCTGGTCCACGGGGACGAACCCGCCGCCAGGTGCGCCCAAGTAGTCGCGGGAGTCACGGGAGTCGCTGCGATGGTCACCGAGCAGAAAGAGGGTGCCTTCGGGAACCACGATGTTGAACGGCACCTCCGAAGGCGCGTCCGCGGTGTGCAGCACGGAGCGCTCGTCCACGGACTTCCCGTTCACCTCGATCCTCCCCTTGGTGTCGCAGCAGACCACCCGGTCTCCCCCCGTGCCCACGACGCGCTTGATGTAGTCGCCCTCCCCGAAGTACCCGCTGCCGTCGAAGACCACCACGTCGCCGCGGGTCGGCTCGGCACCGAAACGGTACGCCAACTTATTTACGAGAACGCGGTCCCCGACCCTCAATGTGCTCTCCATGGAGCCGCTGGGGATCTGGAAGGGCTGCATCACAAAGACGCTGACGGCCAGCAGGCAGGCCAGGCACAGCAGCAGGGCCAGAGTGATGCGGCCGCCCGGCAGCCAGTCGAGCACCTGGAGAAGCAAAGAGGAGCGCGACCGGTCCTCCTCGCCCTGTGAGGTGTTCTCATGGGGCTCGGAGGAGCGGTCGCGCTCCTCATGCTGTGCTTCGGTGTCCATCGAGGCCAGATGCTATCCGGCCGCCCTGTGGACGCCGCAGGCGAGATGCGCCGGCGCCCCCTCGGGGCGCCGAGCGGCTCAGCTCTCGCGCTTCTCCTTGATCTTCGCGGCCTTGCCGCGCAGGTCACGGAGGTAGTACAGCTTGGCGCGGCGGACGTCACCCTTGGTGACGAGCTCGATCTTCTCGACGATCGGGGTGTGCACCGGGAAGGTGCGCTCGACGCCGACGGAGAAGGAGACCTTGCGGACCGTGAAGGTCTCGCGGACGCCGGCGCCCTGGCGGCGGATGACTACGCCCTTGAACTGCTGCACACGGGAGCGGTTGCCCTCGATGACGCGGACGTGGACGTTGACGGTGTCGCCGGGGCGGAAGGCCGGGACGTCGTCGCGCAGCGACGCGGAGTCGACGGAGTCGAGAAGGTGAGCCATGATCGTCTGCTTTCTTCGCCGATGCCACAGGTCATCGGCGGGAGGTATGCGATGAGTTTCGGTAGCTGTTCGCGTCGGGTCTTGCGTCGTTCCCCCTGTGGCAGGGGCGCAGACTGGACGTACAGCAGCGGCCTATTCTTCCACGATCTCGGGCGTCGGCCCAAATCGTCCGTCGGGACGCGGCCCCCAGCCCAGGATCGAGAGCATTTCGCGGTCCTTCTTGTCGAAGGCCTTGGGGTCGGTGCGCTCGATCAGATCGGGCCGGTTGCGCGTGGTGCGGCGCAGCGCTTCGTCGCGGCGCCACCGCGCGATCTTGCTGTGATGGCCGCTGAGCAGCACGTCGGGGATGTCCCGGCCGCGCCACTCGGGAGGCTTGGTGTAGACGGGCCCCTCCAGGAGGTTGGCCATGGCTCCGGGCGCGAAGGAGTCGTCCTCGTGCGATGCGGCGTTGCCGAGGACGCCGGGCAGCAGCCGCGCCACGGCCTCCGTGATCACGAGCACGGCGGCCTCTCCGCCCGCGAGGACGTAGTCGCCGATGGAGACCTCGTACACCGGCATCCGGGTCGCGTACTCGTCGATGACGCGGCGGTCGATGCCCTCGTAGCGCGCGGGCGTGAAGACCAGCCAGGGGCGCTCGGAGAGCTCCACGGCGAGCTCCTGGGAGAAGGGGCGCCCGGAGGGCGTGGGGACGACCAGAACGGGCCCCTGGGCGCCGCTCTCGTACCCTTCGGCGAGCACGTCGTCGAGGCAGTCCCCCCACGGCTCGGTCTTCATGACCATGCCGGGGCCGCCGCCGTAGGGGGTGTCGTCGACGGTGTTGTGCCGGTCGTGGGTCCACTGCCGCAAGTCGTGCGCATGGACGTCGAGCTGACCACGCGCGCGTGCCTTGCCGACGAGGGAGACGTTCAGCGGCTCCAGGTACTCGGGGAAGATCGTGACGACGTCGAGCCTCATGCGGACTCGTCCCCCTCTTCGCGCGAGGACACGATCTCGGCGCGGTCGTCGATCAGGCCGGGCGGCGGGTCGATGACGGCTTTCTGCTCCTCGAGGTCGATCTCGGTGACGATCTCCTCGACGAACGGGATCATGACCTCGCTGCCGTCGGGCCGCTCCACGATGAACAGGTCCTGCGAGGGCAGGTGCGAGATCTCCGTGATCCGGCCGACCTCGGTGCCGTCGACCGTGACGACGTCGAGGTCCATGAGCTGGTGGTCGTAGAACTCGTCCTCGTCCTCGGGCAGTTCCTCGGGGTCCACCTCGGCGATCAGCAGGGTGTTGCGCAGCGCCTCGGCCCCGGTGCGGTCCCGTACGCCCTCGAAGCGCAGCAGCAGCCGGCCGCTGTGCACCCGGCCGGTCTCGATGGTGAGCGGCCCCGTGGAGGCCGGGTCGGTGGCGAGTCGCGCGCCGGGGCCGAGCCGCAGCTCGGGCTCGTCGGTGCGCACCTCGATGGTGACCTCGCCCTTGATGCCGTGGGCGCGACCGATGCGCCCGACTACCAACTGCACGTCGGAAACTCTCCTGTCAGTCCGCCGGAGGCGGATCAAACGAATCGGGCCGGGGACGGCTCGTAAGCCCTCCCCGGCCCGAGCCGGTGTTCAACTTTTCTCAGCGAACCTGGTCGACGTCGACGAGGTCGACGCGGACACCACGGCCGCCGATGGCACCCACGACAGTACGCAGAGCGCGCGCGGTGCGGCCGTTGCGGCCGATCACCTTGCCGAGGTCGTCGGGGTGGACCCGGACCTCGAGGACGCGCCCCCGGCGCAGGTTGCGCGAGGCGACCTGCACGTCGTCGGGGTTGTCGACGATGCCCTTCACGAGGTGCTCAAGAGCCTCCTCGAGCATGCTCAGGCCTCGGTCGACTCGGACGGGGCCTCGGCCTCGTCCTTCTTCTCAGCCTTCTTCTTCTGAGTGATGGCCTCACCCTTGGGCTCGTCCTCGGTGGCCAGCGCCTCGAAGGAGGGGCGGGCGGACTTCGGCTCGGCGACCTTGAGCGGCGCGGGGGCCGGCAGACCCTTGTGCTTCTGCCAGTCACCGGTGAGCTTCAGGATGGCCATGACCGGCTCGGTCGGCTGCGCGCCGACACCCAGCCAGTACTGCGCGCGCTCCGAGTCGACCTCGATGCGCGACGGGTTCTGCACCGGGTGGTACAGGCCGATCTCCTCGATGGCCCGGCCGTCACGGCGGGTACGGGAGTCGGCGACGATGATGCGGTAGTGAGGCGCGCGGATCTTGCCCAGACGCTTCAGCTTGATCTTGACTGCCACGGAAGTGGTGTCTCCTGGTCTTGACGTGGGTGGGCACGGCGAGATTGCCGCGTGGGGTTGCGGTACCCGAGTGCCCGATGGACGCGTCAGCCGGAGGAGAGAGGGGTCCTATGCGACTGTCGAGTACAGCTAGCCATTGTGCCACAGGTCTCCGGAGCAGCCGAATCCTCCTCGGCCGCTCCACCGAGCCCCACCAGGAGCGCCACACTCAGCCCGCCGCGACCCCGACGATCTCCGGGATGCGGAACGGCTTTCCGCAGCCGCCGCACATGATCGGGGCCTGCGCGAGCACCGACGGCACGACACGGACGTTGCGCCCGCAGTCGCAGACCGCCTTGACGCGGACGCCGCCCCCGGAGGAGCCGTGCCGCGCGGCGGGGCCGCGGAAGCTTCGCTTGGTGTCCGCGGCGGTCGCCACGGTGTGCGCTTTCAGGGCGCGCTGGATCCGCTCGATCGTCTGCCGGTAGCGCTGCTTCGCCTCCGGGTTGAGCGTGACCAGCGAGAAGCCGCTGCTGGGGTGGGGTTCCTCGGGGTGGTCGAGGCCCAACTCCTCGGCGATGGCCAGGAATCTGCGGTTGTGGTAGCGGCCGGCGCGCGAGGTGTCGCGGATTCCGCGCGTGGCTGCGATGCCGTGGACTGCCTCGTGGAGGAGTCGCTCGAAGGAGAGCTCGCGTCCACAGGCGGACGACGACTCGCCGATCAGGGATTCGGGCGCGGCAAGATCCGGCAGCTCGGGGTGGTGCCGCTGAATGTCGGCCCACGCCCCTGCCAGCTCTGCGGCGAGAACAGGTGGTGTCGTGCTCACGTCGTGACAACGAGCCGGGGTGCCTCCGTGTTCCTATTCCGGGGCATCCCAAATAATTTGCACGTACCAGTCAGTTCCCACTGATGCGTCCCGAGGAGGGCGGGTGCGCAAATGTACGGAGAAGGCGCACAGCTCACAACAAGGTGGTGCGTAGTGGCATGTACGCCTTCGCGAGCGCCCTCCGGCTACGCGCGCCTAGTACGCGCGTGCCACGACCGCGACGTTACCGGCCGCGTCATCGGCGTCCGGCACCGCCCCTTCGGGAGTGAGCAGACACCGTACGGAGACGCCGTGCCCGGCGAGCTCGTTCTCGCCCGCCTCCCCGAGGGTGGCCCACGGGATGCGCGCCCAGCCGCCCTCGGAGGTCGCCTCCAGGGCCTCGGCCACCGTGGTCACATCCGTCGTCCGCAGCTGCCGCCGCTCCCGTGACTGCGCAAGCAGCAGTGCCTGGTCCTCCTCCAGGATCTTCGGCAGCACCGCGACGAGTGCCTCCAGGGCGACCGGGGTCTTGCCGCCGGGGATGCGCCGGGCGAGCATCGCGGTGCCGTTCTCCAGGTCCCGGGGCCCGACCTCGACGCGTACGGGTACGCCCTTCAGCTCCCAGTCGACGGCGCGTCGCCCGAAGGGGATGTCGGTGCGGTCGTCCACATGGACACGGATTCCCGTCTTCTTAAGTACGTCGCCGATTTCGCGCACCTTGTGGAGCACCGCCTCGTCGTCCTTGATGGCGAGGACGACCACCTGGGTGGCCGCGAGGCGGGGCGGGACGCGCAGCCCGTTGTCGTCGCCGTGCATCATCACCAGCGCGCCGATCATGCGGGTCGTCGAGCCCCAGGAGGTCTGCCAGACGAGCTCTTCCGTGCCGTCCTTGGACAGGTAGCGCGTGTTGAAGGCCTTGGCGAAGTTCTGGCCGAGCTCGTGGCTCGTGCCCATCTGGAGGGCCTTGCCGTCGCCCATCATCCCTTCGAGGGTGAGGGTGTTGATGGCCCCGGCGAAGCGCTCCTTGGGTGTCTTGCGGCCCAGGAGGACGTCCATCGCGAGGACGTTCTCCATGAAGTCCGCGTAGACGTGCCGGTGGATGCGCGCCGCGAAGTCGCGCGCCTCTTCGTAGGTCGCGTGCGCCGTGTGGCCCTCCTGCCGAGGAATTCCGTCGTACGGAGGAAGAGGCGGGGCCGCAGCTCCCAGCGGACCACGTTCGCCCACTGGTTGATGAGCAGCGGGAGGTCCCGGTAGCTCTGCACCCACTTGGCGAAGGAGGCGTTGATGATCATCTCTGAGGTGGGGCGGACGACGGCGGGCTCCTCCAGCTCCTTGCCGCCGCCGTGCGTGACCACGGCCAGCTCGGGCGCGAAGCCCTCGACGTGGTCGGCCTCCTTGGTGAGGTACGACTGCGGGATCAGGAGCGGGAAGTACGCGTTCTGCGCACCCGTCTCCTTGATGCGGTCGTCCATCTCGCGCTGCATCCGCTCCCACAGGCCGTAGCCGTACGGTCGGATGACCATGGTGCCGCGCACCGGCCCGTTGTCGGCCAGTTCGGCCTTGGCGATCAGGTCCTGGTACCAGCGCGGAAAGTCTTCCGCCCGGGGCGTGAGAACGCGGGGTTTGGCCATGGCGCGGATGCTACGGCGCGGGCCGTGGAGCACTCGAATCCTTTTCGCCCGGATGCCCGCGTGCACCCGTCATATGACCGCCCGGGGGCGCACGACGGTGCACACGCGCATTGTCGCCGCGCCTGCCAAACAACCCCTAGACGCGGCGGACGTTGCGGAGTTTTCTGGCATACGGGGGGAGTGCGAGCAGCGCGCGAGCACGGTCGGACGTCACGCGAACGGCCAGACATCACAGCGACAACTCTCGGCATCTCTCGGTGGATTGGGGAACTTTCGATGACACCTACGCTCGTGCGACGGCACCTCCCTCACACGGCGCCCGCGCCGCAGACGGACTTGTGCGCACGCGCGCGTGACTGGGCGGAGATACAGGAACGGATGCTGGTGCCGCTCTACGAAGCGGTCTATCAGCGTCTGGAGGTCGGTTCGGGCACCCGGCTCCTCGGCCTTGACTGCGGCTCCGGTCTCGCGCTCCTCATGGCGGCGTCGCGCGGCGCGGCCGTGACCGGCGTCGAGCCCTCGGATCCCGAGCTCCTCGCCCTGGCCGAGGAGCGGCTGCTGCCCGACGCGTACCGGCCGCGGGAGCCCGCGGACGTCCGGCTCACGACGGCCGACGCCGACGATCTCACCGCGGCCGATCCCGGCGGAGCCCCGTACAACGTGATCACCGACTTCCATCCGATCGGGTGTGTGGCCGGGGACTCCGAGGGGCTCTCCGCGCGTCTGGAGAGCGTGGCCCCGCTGGCGGGCCGGGGCGCCGCCGTGGTGCTCGTCGGCTGGGGTCCACCGGAACGCTGTGCCACGTCGTCCGTCCTCCGGGTGGCCACAAAACTCGCCGACCCGCTACGTAGTACGGGGAGTTGGCGCCCGGCGCTCCGTGACGACCTGGAGGAGGTCGCTCAGCGGGCGGGGCTGCGGCCCGACGGCTCGGGCCGGGTGGCGTGCCCCTTCGGGTACGCGGACGCCGAGAGCGCGGTGCGCGGGTTGCTGTCGACGGGCCTGTTCGACGCCGCCGTGGGAGCGACGGATCTGGCGCAGGTCGACAAGGAGGTGTCCGAGGCGCTGCAGGCGCATGTGCGCGGCGACGGCACCGTGTGGATGCCCAATGTCTTCAGGTACTTGATAGCCCGCACGCCGTGAGGCGTGCGGGCCGGGTTCCTGCGGGGGCCGTGCCGTTCAGTCCTTGGTGAAGCGCGTGACGCCGGCGATCCGGTACGCGTCGGCCTCCTCCAGCGTCTCGTTCTCCATGAGCGCCTCGGCCAGCGCGTCGAGCTTGTCCCGGTTGTCGCGCAGCTTCTGGCACGCCTCCGTGTAGCACTCGTCCACGATGCGGCGCATTTCGCCGTCGATCGTGTCGAGGGTGTCGGGGGCGGCGGCCAGCCCGTACGCCTGCTGGGCGTCGTTCGGAAGAGCGGACAGGCGGCCGACCTTCTCGCTCATGCCCCAGCGGGCGACCATGCCGCGGGCGATGTTGGTGACCTGCTCCAGGTCGTTCTCGGCGCCGGTCGTGATGACTCCGTAGACGACGTGTTCGGCGGCCATGCCTCCGAGGGCGCCGATGATGCGGCCCCTCAGGTACTCCTCCGTGTACGCGTACTTGTCGGAGTCCGGAGTGGAGAGCGTGACGCCGAGGGCGCGGCCGCGCGGCACGATCGTGATCTTGCGGACGGGGTCGGCGCCGGGCTGCAGCATGCCGAGGAGGGCGTGGCCGCTCTCGTGGAAGGCGGTGCGGCGGCGCTCCTCGTCGGGCATCACCAGGGGCCGCTCGGCGCCGAGCTGGACCTTTTCGAGCGCTTCGGAGAGGTCGGACTGGCTGACCTGCTTCTGCTTGCGCTTGACGGCGAGCAGGGCGGCCTCGTTGGCGAGGTTGGAGAGTTCGGCGCCGGTCATGCCCGGGGTCGTACGGGCGACCTGGCCGAGGTCGACGTCGGGGGCGAGCGGGATGTCGCGGGTGTGGATCTTGAGGATGGACTCGCGGCCGCCGCGGTCGGGCGGCGAGACGTTGACGATCCGGTCGAAGCGGCCGGGGCGGGTCAGGGCCGGGTCGAGGACGTCCGCGCGGTTGGTGGCCGCGATGACGATGACGCCCTCGGAACCGCTGAAGCCGTCCATCTCCGTGAGGATCTGGTTCAGGGTCTGCTCGCGCTCGTCGTGACCGCCCACGCCGCCGCCACCGCCGCGGGCCCGGCCGATGGTGTCGATCTCGTCGATGAAGATGATCGACGGGGCGACCTTGCGGGCCTCGGCGAACAGCTCACGCACGCGTGAGGCGCCGACGCCGACGATCATCTCGATGAACTCCGAGGCGGACGCGGAGAAGAACGGCACCCCGGCCTCGCCTGCCACCGCGCGCGCGAGCAGCGTCTTGCCGGTGCCGGGCGGGCCCGCGAGCAGCACACCGCGCGGCATCTTGGCGCCCATGGTGCGGTAGTCGTCGGGGTTCTTGAGGAAGTCGACGACGTCGTTGAGCTCGCCCTCGACCTCGTCGATGCCGGCGACGTCCTCGAACGTGGTGCGCTTCTTGCCCGGTTCGAGCTCGACCGGCTTGGGCGGCTGCTTGCGGCCGAGCATGCCGCCCGCGCCGCCGCCCATGCCCTGGCTCATGCGCCGCGCGATGAACACCCACAGCACGACGAGCAGGAGCATCGGGGCGAGCGAGATGAGCAGGTTGGACAGGAAGCTGCGTTCCTGGACGACGGGTTCGGCCGTCACGGTGACGTCGTGCTTCTCCAGGTTGGCCCAGAGGTCGTCGTCGGCGAAGGCCGGGCGCTGCGTCGTGAACTTGGTGTAGTTCTTGCGCTTGCTGTCGCTGTCCTTGGGGGTGGGCTTCTCCTTCTTGAGCTCGCCCTGGATCGCGTCGCCCTTGGAGTAGATCTTGGTGACGTTGTCGGCCTCGACCTGCTTGCTGAACTCGGTGTACGAGACGGTCGGCTCGTCGCCCTCGTTGAAGAACGACAGCACCAGGTTGGCGATGAGGTAGACGATCAGGGCCGTCAGGATGAGGCCGCCCCAGCCGCCGGGCATCTTGCGCTTGGGTCCCGGCGGGGGCGGAGGGGGCGGAGCGCCCTCGGAACGCCAGGGCTGATCCGTCCGATCGCGCGGGGGTACCGGGTTCGCCACGCCTGCCTCTCTTCCTGCCGCCTGCCGCCGTCGAGCGCTGGGTGGCCCACGGACCTTGGGCCCATAACCGCACAGATCCGACACCCTTGCCAGTATCCAGAATCCTGGTTACTGTCTTTGGCGTGAACGGTTTCGACGATCGTTTCCTCACGCGGAACGGTCTTGCGGCGCGACGGCTCGCGGTCCTCCTGATGGGGCACGAGCCGGAGACGCGACTGCCCCGCGTGAAGGACCTGGCCCAGGAGCTGGGCTGTGGGAACGGGACGGTGCAGGCCGCGCTGCGCCTCCTGGAGGAGTCCGGCGCCATCGGGACCACGGCCCGCGGCCACCTGGGCACCTTCCTGACCCATTCGGAGCGCGCCATCCTGTGGCAGCTCTCCGGCCTCGGCACCCTGCTGGCCGCGATGCCGCTCCCCTACTCGCGACGCTACGAAGGTCTCGCGACGGGTCTGCGCGCCGCCTTCGAAGCGGCCGGTACACCGTTCGCCATCACCTTCATGCGTGGCGCGGGCGCCCGTACCTCCGCACTGCTGGAAGGCAAGGTCGACCTCGTCGTGCTGTCGCGGCTCGCGGCGGACGGCCTGGTCGAGCAGCACGAGGACAGCCTGGCGCTCGTCGCCGACCTCGGACCCGCCACCTACGTAGGTGCGCACGGATTCCTGGTGCGCAAGGGCGCCGACCTGAACGCTTCCGGGCTGCGGGTCGCCGTCGACCACACGTCCGAGGACCACCGGATGCTGGCGGAGCGCGCCTTCGCGGGGCACGAGAACGTCCAGTGGGTCGAGTCCTCCTACATGCAGCTGCGCGACCTGTTCGCACAGGACCAGGTCGACGCCACCGTCTGGAACCTCGACGAGGTGCAGGGCCGGCTCGGCATGGAGGTGGACGTACTGCCTCTGGGCGACGAGGTCACCCGCGATCTGGCGCTGCGCAACTCCAGTGCGGCGATCATCGGCAGGACCGAGGGCGCGAAGGCGCTGTCCGCGGTGCACGACGCCCTCGATCTGTCGCAGGTGGCACAGCTCCAGTCCGAGGTACTGAGAGGCGATCGCATCCCCTCGTACTGACGGCGGACATGCGTACCGACAACAACACGTAACAACAGCACGTAGCAACAACACGTACCGACGACACCCTGTCGCGAGTCCCGAGTGGGGGACCCACGACTCGGATCAGAATCCAGAATCCCGGTTACTGTCTCGCCCGTATCGCTTGGAGGTCCGATGGACGACCAACTAGCCCTCCGCATCCAGCTGTTCCGTGAGGGCGGCCAGGTCAGGCCCGAGGTCGCCGACTTCGTGACCTCCGAGCTGACCGCTCTGGAGGAGGCGGGCCACACCGTCACGGAGGAGAGCGCCGGCATGCTCACCAGCCATCTGATGATGGCGCTCACCCGGCTGCTCGACGGCGCGCCCATCGACCAGTTCCTCACGGACGAGCAGGTGGCCGGCGAACTGGCCGACCACCCCGAGGCCGTCGAGCGCGCCCACCGCGTCTCCGCACGCGCCCACTCCGAACTCGGCGCCTCCCTGCCGGAGCCCGAGGTCAACTTCCTCGCCCTGCACCTCGCCGTCCTGGCGCGGCAGCACACCACCCACTGAGCCCGAGAGAGGGAACCAGCCATGACGAAGATCCTCACCGGCGGCGTCGGCAAGGTCGAAGTAGCGAACACCATCAAGGAGTTGGGGCTCGACGGAGTCGAGGTCACCGTCTCCAGCGACATGGACGCCGCGATGAAGCTGCGCGCCGGACAGGCCGACTACTTCCTCGGCACCTGTCACACCGGGGCCGGGGCCTCCCTCGGCGTCCTGGTCGGCCTGATGGGGCAGCCCGCCTGCCACACCTTCGGCCGCGGCGTGCCCACGGCGGAGGAGGTCGACTCCCTGCTCGCTGACGGCAAGAAGGTGTTCGGCTTCTCCATGGACCAGATCGACCGGATCGCGCCGCTCATCGCCCGCGCGATCGCCGACCGCTCGTAAGCCCAGGGACATGCCATGACCACCTCCCCCGGCCCAGTCCTCGCCGCCGGCGCGAACCTCGACTTCACGCTCGCGCAGCAGCTCACCGTGATCGCCCTGTGCGCCCTGACCGCGTTCATCTCGCACATGGCCCTGGCCGTCTTCAACGACGGCGTACGCCCCTTCATGCTCGACTTCATCCAGGGGCGGTCCACCCGCAGCGCCACCACGGCGGTCTCCTTCGGGCTCTCCGCCGGGTTCATCTTCGGGCTCGGCGCCCCGATGGCCCTGTCCTCGGGCGTCCTCAACCCGTGGCTGCTGTTCCTGCCGACCGACATCCTCGGCATCCTGTCGCCCAAGAAGTGGCTCGCCCCGATCCTGGGCGGCGCCTGGGGCGCGGTCGTCGTCTTCGGCCTGAGCGGCGCCAACAACCTGGCGCACGATCTGCCCGTCGACTTCCTGACCGCGATGCAGGAGATGTCGACGCCGATCCTGTTCCTGTTCACGCTGTTCCCGGTGCTCGCCATCACCAAGCAGTTCGGGCGCAAGTGGGGCGGGATCGCGGGCGTCGTCGAACTCGCGCTCGTCGTCATGACGATGAAGCTGTGGCCGACCGTCTTCGCGGGCGCCATCGCCATGGCCGTCGGCGTCCTGATGCTGATCGGGCTCGCGATCAACAAGGACCTCAAGCAGCGCAAGGTGGACCGGGCGAACAAGACCGAGGAGGCCGACGAAGGCGAGGAGCTCGCTCCCGCCGACGACCCGATGGCCTCCCTGTTCAGCGCGAGCGCGGCCCGACTGCGCAAGTACCTGCCGCTGTTCATGGTGCTCGGCGCGGGCATCTGTCTCCTGGCGCAGATGCACGTCTTCGGCGGCGGCGAGGCCACCAGCTTCCTGATTGCCAAGGGGAACTACAGCGAGGCCGCGCAGGTCGACTTCTACCGCGTCTTCGGCTTCATCCCGCTGATCGCGACGACGGCCCTGGCCTCCGGCGCGTACGGCATCGCGGGCTTCACGCTCGTCTACCCCATCGGCTACCTGATGCCGAACCCGATCCTCGCGGCGGTCGTCGGCGCGCTCGTCTTCGCGGTCGAGGTGCTCGCCCTGTCGTACATCGGCAAGTTCCTCGGCAAGCTGCCGAGCGTGCGGGACTCCTCGGAACACCTGCGCAGCGCGATCAGTGATGCGCTGCAACTGGCCATCCTGTTCGGCTCGTTGATGGCCGCGAACGCGATGGGCGCGGGGCTCGGCATCCTCATCGTGGGCGGGCTCTACCTGCTCAACGAGGCGATGGGCCGCCCCGTCGTACGGATGGCCGCGGCGCCTGCCGCCGTGATCGTCGGCGGCATCGTGCTCAACATCCTGTACTGGCTGGATCTGTTCACCCCGATCAAGGGGTGAGCCCGCGGCCGACGCCGCCCGGCCACCACCGGGCCGGCGCCCAGGCCGACTCACCGGTCCAGCACACAGGAGCGGTCCAGCACACAGGAGAGGACACCCCCACCATGCACACCACCACCCTCCACACCGTCACGGGCCCCCTTTCCCACGAAGCCGTCCGCGGCCCCGCCCTCGCCCACGAGCACCTCGCCCTGGACCTGGACCTCAAGGGCGACGGCGCCGCCGTCCTCGATCCGCGGCGGCACGGCCCCTCGGTCGCCGCCGAACTGGCCGCGCTGCGCGACGAGTTCGATCTCTCGCTCGTCGTGGAGCTGACCTGTCGCGGCATGGGCCGCGATCCGGGCGCGCTCGCCGCCCTCTCCCGCGAGAGCGGGGTCGCGGTCGTCGCGGCGACCGGCTGGTACTACGAGCCGTTCCACACCCCGGAGCTGGCCGACGCGAGCGTCGAGCGGCTCACCGGGACCCTCGTGCGCGAGATCGAGGACGGCTTCGGTGACACCGGCATCCGACCCGGTGTCCTCGGGGAGATCGGCAGCCACGGCGACCTGCCGAGCGAGCCCGAGAGCCGCTCGCTGCGGGCCGCCGCGCGGGCCGCGAGCGCCACCGGGCTCTCCGTCGCGACACACGCCCAGCTCGGGCGCGGCGGCCTCGCCCAGTTGGAGCTGCTGACGGCCGAGGGGCTGCTTCCGGAACGCGTATCCATCGGTCACCAGGACCTGCTCGACGACCCGGGCGTGCACAAGGAGCTGGCGGCGAGCGGCGCGTACGTCGCGTTCGACACGGTCGGCAAGGAGAGCTACCAGAGCGACGGCACCCGACTCCGGCTGCTGCTGAGCCTGATCGAGGCCGGGCACGCCGACCGGGCCCTGCTCAGCTGCGACATCTCCCGGCACGGCTACCTGCTGACGGAGGGCGGCCAGGGCTACGGGCACCTGTTCCGCTCCTTCCTGCCGAGGCTGCGCGCCGCCGGGGTGGACGACGACCTCGTCGACCTGATGACACGGCGCAATCCGCTGCGCTTCCTGACCGGCGCGAGCGTGGAGGAGATCTGACGATGACCCCTGTGAATACCCCGTCGACCCCTGTGAATTCCCCGTCGCTGCCCACCACTCACCCCCTGGCCACCGTCTCCGTCGAGGACGCCGCCGCCCGGCAGTTCCGGCTTCTGGAGTGCACGGCCGCGCACTTCGAGGGGCCCGAACTGTTCGCCGCCGACGCGGGCGTGGTGCCCGGGCTCGGCAGGCCCCGGACCACCGCCCAGGTGGAGGCCGTGCTCGCCGAGTTCTTCGGCGCCGAGGACGCGGCCCTCGTCCAGGGCGCGGGCACGGGCGCCATCCGGGCCGCGCTGAACGGGGCGGTGAGCGCGGGCGATCCGCTGCTCATCCACCGCGCGCCGGTCTACCGCACCACCGAAGTCACGCTGCGCGGCATCGGCGCCCGCACCCATGAGGTCGACTTCAACGACCTCGACGCGCTGCGCGCCGAGCTGGCCTCCGGACGGTTCCGCTGGGCGTACGTGCAGCACACGCGGCAGCGGCTCGGCGACTCCTACGACCCCGCCGCGGTGCTCGCCGCCTGCCGGGAGGCCGGGGTGCGCACGATCGTCGACGACAACTACGCCGTCATGCGGGTGCCGGCCTCCGGGGTCGAACTGGGCGCCGACGCCTCCTGCTTCTCCCTGTTCAAGCTGCACGGCCCGGAAGGCATCGGTACCGTCGTCGGCGCCCGTGACCTCGTCGAGCACGTCCGCGCGGACAACTACTCGGGCGGCGGCCAGGTCCAGGGCCACCAGGCGCTCGACGCGCTGCGCGCCCTGACCCACGTACCGGTGATGTGGGCGTTGCAGTCGCGGGTGGGCGCCGAGGTCGCCGAGCGGCTCGCGGCCGGTGAGGTGCCGGGCGTCGCCGAGGTACGGATCGCCAACGCGCAGGACCGCTGCCTGCTGGTGCGCCTGGAGCGGCCCGTGGCGCGCGAACTCCCGGACGTGGCCGCGCGCTTCGGGGCGGCGCCCTACCCGGTGGGCTCCAACTCCCGGTACGAGATCGCGCCGCTCTTCTACCGCATGTCCAGGTCGGCCCTCGACGACGCGCCCGCGCTCGCCGACTGGACGGTCCGGATCAACCCGATGCGCGCGGGCGCCGACCTCGTCGTCGACATCCTCCGCCGCTCATTGAACGAGCTCAGCTCCTCGGACGAGCTCGGCTCATCCAACGAACTCAGCTCCTCGAACGAACCCAGCAAGGACTGACCGACCGTGTTCCTCGACAGTCTGCTCACCCGCAACCCCGAGCTGGCCGACGCCGCGGCGGACCTGCACCGACGGGGCGAGATCCCCCCGGACACGTACGTCATGGATCTCGACGCCATCGAGGCGAACGCCGCGCTGCTCGCCGCCGAGGCGGACCGGCTCGGCCTGAGCCTGTGGTTCGTCGTCAAGCAGCTCGGCCGCAACCCCGAGCTGATCAGGGCCATCGCCCGGCACATCCCCCGCTACGCCGCCATCGACCCGCCCGAGGCCCGCACCCTGCACGCGGCGGGCGCGCAGGCCGGAAACCTCGGCCACCTGGTGCAGATCCCGCGCCGCGCCCTGCCCGAGATGCTGGCCTGGCGTCCGGAGACGGTGACCGTGTACGACCTGGCCAACGCCCGCGCCGTATCGGAAGCGGCTCGCGAACTGGGCTTCGTACAGGACGTGTTGATCCGCCTGGAGGGCGCCGCGGGTTCGGTGTACCCCGGTCAGGAGGGCGGTGTACCGCTCGCCGGGCTCGATGCCTTCGCGGCGGAGGTCGAGCGGCTCCCGGGTGTGCGGATCGCGGGCGTCACGGCGTTCCCGTGCGTGCTGTGCGACCCGGCCACCGGCGCACCGGCCGCCACGCCGAACTTCGAACTCGCCCTCAAGGCGCGCCAGGCGCTGGCCACGCGCGGCCACACGGATCTCAAGCTCAGCGCCCCCAGCGCGACGTCCATGGCGACGCTCCCGCTGCTGGCCGAACTCGGCGCCACGCACGGCGAACCCGGCCACTCCCTGACCGGTACGACACCGCTGCACGCCCACGACCTCACCCAGCCCGAGAAGCCCGCCTACGTGTACGTCACCGAGGTCGCGCACACCCTCGCGGACGGCAGGCCCGCCGTGTACGGCGGCGGCTTCTACCCGCGCTCGGGGATCAAGACTGCGCTGCTGCCCGGCACCAGCGAGCGGCTGCGGGTCCAGGGCGCGCCCGCCGAGAACATCGACTACTACCGGCTGCTCGACGCCCCCGCGCCCGGCGCGGACGTCCGGGTCGGCGACACGGCGCTGCTGGCGTTCCGTACGCAGATCTTCGTGACGCGCTCGACGGTCGCGGTCGTCGAAGGCCTCGCCGCGGGGGCGCCACGCCTCCTCGGCCTGTACGACGCGCAAGGAAGGGCCCTGTGATGAACAAGCAAGAGAAGGGCTCCGTGCTGCCCGCGACGAGCAAGACCGTGATCGTGGTGGTGGACGGGTTCGGGGTCGGCGCGATGCCGGACGCCGGGGCGCTGCGCCCCGGTGATCTGACAGCGGACACCTGCGGGCACGTGCTCGACCGCTGCCGGGAGACGTTCGGCCGACCGCTGCGGCTGCCGACGCTCGGCGCGCTCGGCCTCGGCCTCGTACACCCGCACCCGGACCTGGCGCGGCGCACGCATCTGCCGGTCGCGGTCGGGCGTGCGGCGCTCGGCTACCCGGGGGCGGACACGTTCGCCGGGCACCAGACGATGATGGGCGCCGACTTCAGCAGGGTGACGGTGGCCCGGCTCGCGGACCACCTGGACGGCGTGACACGGGCTCTGACGGACGCGGGCCACCGGGTGGAACGCCTCGACGGCAAGCCCCTGTTGGTGGTCGACGCCGCGGTCCTGGTGCACGACAACCTGGAGGCGGACCCCGGCATCAACTGGAACGCCTCGGGCCGCCTGGACGACCCCGACTTCGATCTCGACTTCGACGGCATCCTCTCGGTCGCCCGTACGGTACGGGCCGTCGCGCCCGTGGCCCGGGTCATCGCGGTGGGCGGGCACGCGGACGGTCCGCTGCCGGAGTTCGTACGGGACGGGGACGGCGGCACGGTCGGCCTGGACACCCCTGCGACCGGTTTCTACCGCAACGGCGGGCTCCAGGTGCAGCACCTGGGCGCCGAGCTGGACCACACCCGGCAGCTCCCCGACCTGGCCGCCCGGGCCGGGATCCCGGTGACGCTCGTCGGCAAGGCCGCGGACATCCTCGCCTGCGAGGCAGCGGTGCGACGGCCCGCCGTGGCCACGGCCGAGGTGCTCGCGCACACCCTGGAGGCGGTGCGGGCGGACGGCGGCGCGCTGGTGGTGGCCAACGTCCAGGAGTCGGACCTCGCCGGGCACCAGCAGGACGTCGAGCGGTACGGCCGCATCCTGGAGCAGGTCGACGCGGGGCTCGCGGCGCTGCTGTCCCTGCTGACCGGGCCCGGCGACCGGCTGATCGTCACGGGCGACCACGGCAACGACCCGGCGATCGGCCACGCGTACCACACGCGCGAGTACGTGCCGGTGCTGATCCACCGGCCAGGGGCGCCCGGCGTGGAGCTGCTGCCGGACGCGTCGAGCCTGGCGGACGTGGGCGCAACCGCGGCTGCCGCCCTTGGGCTCGATCCGGCGGGCCTTGCCAACGGCACGGAGATCCGCGAGGCCGCGGCGCGGGCGGCCTGACCGTCTCCGTAGCCGCGTAAGGACATGTCTCCGTAGCCACGTAAAGGACATGCGTAAGGGGCGCCCACCATGGTGGGCGCCCCTTACGCAATCAAATTACGCAATCAAAAAGCCGCGGCCTCAGCCCATGAACTTCTTGAACTCGTCGGGGAGCTCGAAGTCCTTGGGGTCCTGCTGGCCCGCGCCCGGCAGGCCGAGCGCGCCGCCCGCCTCGGCGGCGGCCGCACGCCGGGCGGCCTCCTCCTGCTCCTGCTGCTTGCGCTTCATCGGGTTGCCGGAGCGCTGCTTGCCCTTGGCCTTCTTCTGCTGCTTCTTCTGCTTGCCGGGGCCACCGCCCGAGCCGGGCATGCCCGGCATCCCGGGCATGCCGCCGCCCTGGGCCATGCGGGACATCATCTTGCGGGCCTCGAAGAACCGCTCGACCAGGTTCTTGACCGCGCTGACCTCGACACCGGAGCCCTTGGCGATACGGGCGCGGCGCGAGCCGTTGATGATCGTCGGCTCCTGGCGCTCGCCCGGGGTCATCGACTTGATGATCGCGGCCGTGCGGTCGACGTCGCGCTCGTCGAGGTTGGCGATCTGGTCCTTCATCTGCCCCATGCCCGGCAGCATGCCGAGCAGCTTGGACATGGAGCCCATCTTCCTGACCTGCTCCATCTGCGCCAGGAAGTCGTCGAGCGTGAAGTCCTGGCCCTTCTTGGAGGCCAGCTTGGAGGCCATCTTCTCGGCCTCTTGCTGCGAGAAGGTCTGCTCGGCCTTCTCGATCAGCGTGAGCATGTCGCCCATGCCGAGGATGCGGGACGCCATGCGGTCCGGGTGGAACGCGTCGAAGTCGTCCAGCTTCTCGCCGTTGGAGGCGAACATGATCTGCTTGCCGGTGACGTGCGCGATCGACAGGGCCGCACCACCGCGGGCGTCACCGTCGAGCTTGGAGAGCACCACGCCGTCGAAGCCGACGCCGTCACGGAAGGCCTCGGCCGTGTTGACCGCGTCCTGACCGATCATGGCGTCGACGACGAAGAGGACCTCGTCCGGGCTGACGGCGTCGCGGATGTCCGCGGCCTGCTGCATCAGCTCCTGGTCGATGCCGAGGCGGCCCGCGGTGTCGACGACGACGACGTCGTAGACCTTGGCCTTGGCGTGCTCGATGGAGTCCTTGGCGACCTTGACCGGGTCGCCCACGCCGTTGCCCGGCTCCGGCGCGTAGATGCCCACGCCCGCCCGCTCGGCGACGACGCTCAGCTGGTTCACGGCGTTCGGGCGCTGGAGGTCACAGGCGACGAGCAGCGGGGAGTGGCCCTGGCCCTTGAGCCAGGCGCCGAGCTTGCCCGCGAGGGTCGTCTTACCCGCACCCTGCAGACCCGCGAGCATGATCACGGTCGGGCCGGTCTTGGCGAAGCGCAGCCGGCGGGTCTCGCCACCGAGGATGCCGACGAGCTCCTCGTTGACGATCTTGATGACCTGCTGGGCGGGGTTCAGCGCCTGGGAGACCTCGACGCCGGTGGCCCGTTCCTTCACCTGCTTGATGAATGCGCGGACGACGGGCAGTGCCACGTCGGCTTCAAGGAGGGCGATCCGGATCTCGCGCGCCGTGGCGTCGATGTCCGCCTCGCTGAGGCGCCCCTTGCCGCGGAGGTTCTTGAATGTCGCTGCGAGGCGATCGGAGAGAGTGTCGAACACGGCGGTCGCGAATCCTCAGGTCGGGTGGCTTTACGGACAGGTCGCCCTCCAGGGTATCCGCCCGCGGCGTGGTGGTCAGTGGCCCGGTCCCGATGCGTCCCACAGGTCGCACCCACGTACGAAATAACTGCGCATACGCCTCCATATCATTCGCAGGCGCCCCTGGGTGACCCGTGGGTGACCAGGACGTTCGCCATAATTACGGCCCCAGCGGTTCCGTAAACCCGTGCACATCAGTGCCGCCCGACTGGGTAGGCGCCTTCAGGTTTCGACACCACCCCTCTCCTTCGCCCCGGGCCGGGGCGTGCCCGGTCGTGCCCGGAACCACCACCAGCAGCCGTGCGGCGAACCGCCGTACGCACCTATGAACTGAACAGGAGTTCACCGATGACCTCCCCCGCCCCCTCTGTGGACCGGCCGACCCGGCCGGTCCGTAGGCCACCGGCACCGCAAGGGAGGCCGGCGTGAACTTCTTCGACTACTTCCAGGGCAACTGGCCCGACGTGCTCGACGCCACGCTCGCGCACATCCTGCTGGTCCTCGAAGGGCTGGCCCTCGCGGTACTCATCGGCGTGCCGGTGGCGATCCTGACGTACCGGACGAAGGCGCCGCGCGCCGCCGTCCTCGGGGCGGCCGGGCTGCTTCTGACGATCCCGTCGTACGCGCTGTTCGGCCTGCTCATCACGCCGCTCGGCCTGGGCACGGGCCCCTCGATCGTGGCCCTGACGCTGTACGCGCTGCTCCCCGTCATACGTAACACGGTGGTCGGTCTGCGCGAGTTGGACCCGGCCGTCATCGAGTCGGCGAACGCGATGGGCATGACGCGCCTCAAGGTGCTCGCCACCATCGAGTTTCCGCTGGCCTGGCCCGTGGTCCTCACCGGCCTGCGGGTCGCGACGCAGATGCTGCTCGGCATCGCCGCGATCGCCGCCGCCGTGAACGGTCCTGGCCTCGGCAAGCTCATCCTCGACGGCCTCGCCAGCGCGGGCACCCCGTTCGCCGTCTATCTGACCCTCGAGGGCGCGCTCGCCATCGTTGTCCTCGCGCTGCTCTTCGATCTGCTCTTCGCCCTGCTCAACCGTCTGACCACTCCGAAGGGGGTCACCCGATGATCCGGCTCGACCGGCTGACCAAGTCCTACGCAGGGCAGGAGCGTCCGGCCGTGGACGACCTGACGTTGGAGATCCCCGAGGGCAAGATCGTGGTCTTCGTCGGGCCCTCCGGCTGCGGCAAGACCACCACGATGAAGCTGATCAACCGGTTGATCGAGCCGACGTCGGGCCGCATCCACCTGGCCGACGAGGACGTCACGAAGATCCCGGTGCACGAGCTGCGCCGCCGCATCGGCTACGCGATCCAGCAGTCCGGGCTCTTCCCGCACCAGACGGTCGCCCAGAACATAGCCACCGTGCCCGGCCTGCTCGGCTGGGACAAGAAGCGCGTCCACGCGCGCGTGGACGAGCTGCTCGACATGGTGGGCCTGGACCCGGACACGTACCGCGGCCGCTACCCGAAGCAGCTCTCCGGCGGCCAGCAGCAGCGCGTCGGCGTCGCCCGCGCGCTCGGCGGCGACCCGCAGGTGATGCTGATGGACGAGCCGTTCGGCGCCATCGACCCGCTCAACCGCGAGGCGCTGCAGAACGAGTTCCTCAAGATCCAGTCGAAGCTGCGCAAGACGATCGTCTTCGTCACCCACGACATCGACGAGGCCGTGAAGATGGGCGACAAGATCGCCGTCTTCGCCGAGCACGGCAACGTCGTCCAGTACGACACCCCCGAGAAGATCCTCGCCGAGCCCGCCAGCGAGTTCGTCACGAACTTCATCGGCGCGGGCGCGGCCGTCCGCCGCCTCTCGCTGACCCGGCTCGGGAACGTCGACGTACCGCTGTGGCCCACGGTCGCCGAATCGGCGAGCGCCGAGGACCAGCGGGACGCGGCCATGGACAGCGACCGCGAGTCCGTGGTGGTCCTGGACGAGGACCGCCGCCCCGTCGGCTGGCTGCCCGCGGACGGTGGCGCGCGACTGCCGCTGATCTCCCCGCTCGGCCCCGGCACGAGCCTGTACGACGCGCTCGACGAGCTGCTCGCCGTGAACGCGTCCGCGCTGACGGTCGTGGACGACGCGGGCCGCTACCGCGGGGTCGTCACCCTGGACGCCCTGCGGATGCTGATCCACGCCGAGGGCGGCTCCGGTCTGCTGCAGGGGGCCCGGCCGTGACCCAGGCACTCGTCGACGAGCTCCCGGCCGCAGCGAAGGCCACCGAACGCACCCGTGTCCTGCCGCCGCTGTGGCGCCTCGCCCTCACCCCGCTCGCCCTCGCCGTGGTCCTCGCGCTCCTCGCCTGGTACGTCTCCGGGCAGGAGAAGGACCAGATCGAGCTGCGCAGCCTGAACGCGGACTACCTGCTCAGCCGCACCCTCACGCACCTCGAACTGACCGCGGTCGCCACGGTCTTCATCCTGGTGATCGCCATCCCGCTCGGCGTGCTGCTCACCCGCCGCTGGGCCCGCCCCCTCGCCGGGCCGGTCCTCGCGATCGCCAGCATCGGGCAGGCGCTGCCCTCGCTCGGCCTGATCGTGCTGCTCGCGGTGGCCTTCGTCAGCCTCGGGGTGACGCAGATCGCGCTGATCGCGTTCGTCGCCTACGGGGTGCTTCCGGTGCTGCGCAACACCATCGCGGGCCTCCAGCAGGTCGATCCGTCGATCCTGGAGTCCGCTCAGGGCATGGGCATGACCCGGTGGGAGGTGCTGCGGCGGATCGAACTGCCGCTCGCGGTGCCGGTGATGCTCGCCGGTATCCGTACGGCACTGGTGATCACGGTGGGCACGGTCGCGCTCGCGACGTTCATCGGGGCCGGCGGCCTCGGCGATGTGATCTCGAACGGGATCAACTCCAGCCGGAACCTGGTCCTGATCACCGGAAGTGTGCTCGTGGCCGTCCTCGCGCTGCTCGTGGACTGGGTCGCCGGGATCGTCGAGAACCTGCTGCGCCCGCGCGGTCTGTGAGAAGGGGCCTGTGAGAGAAGTGAAGACACACATGCGATTCGGACCGGCCGCGGCACTGTGCGTCGCTCTGCTCGGCGCGGCCCTGACGGGCTGCTCCGGCGCGTCCGCCGGTTCCTCCGACAACCTGCCGCGGACGGCGAGCCAGAAGCAGCTCGACGGCGGCTCGATCGCCAAGGACGTCGACCTGAAGGGCGCGCACTTCGCGGTCGGCTCCAAGGAGTTCACCGAGCAGCAGATCCTCGGCAAGATCACGAAGTACGCGCTCGAGGCCGCAGGGGCGCAGACGAAGGACCAGACGGGCCTTCAGGGCACCACGATCGCCCGCAGCGCGCTGCAGGGCGGCGACATCGACATGTACTGGGACTACTCCGGCACCGGCTGGACCCAGTTCCTGCAGCACGACACACCCGTGCAGGGCAGCGCCGCGCAGTTCAGGGCCACGTCGAGCGAGGACCTGAAGAAGCACAAGATCAAGTGGCTGGGCCCTGCGAAGTTCGGCAACCAGTACACGATGGCCCGCGCCTCCGACGCGAAGGGCCGCGCCGGGAAGGTCGACTCGATCAGCGACCTGGCGAAGCTGGCGAAGGAGCACCCCGAGGACGCCACTCTGTGCGGAGCCTCGGAGTTCCTGGACCGTGAGCTGGGGGCGCTGGAGAAGAGCCCGTACAAGCTCAAGTTCGGCGCGCCGCAGGTCTATCAGAACGCGTTCGCGCTGAACTTCGTGAACGTGGCGAAGGGCAGCCCCTGCAAGTTCGCCGAGGTGTTCACCACGGACGCCCGCCTGAAGTCCCTGGATCTCAAGGTCCTGGACGACGACAAGGGGCACTTCACCACGGAGCTGGCCGCGCTGACCGTGCGCGACGAGACCGCGAAGAAGTACCCGCAGCTCGCGAAGCTGGCGAAGAAGCTCGGTGACGCGCTCACCGAGAAGACCATCATCAAGCTCAACGGCATGGTCGACCTGGAGGGCAAGAGCGCGGATCAGGCCGCGCTGTACTTCCTGCGGACGAACGGCTTCATCGGCAAGTGACGCGGCAGGGGCCGGGGCTCACACACCCCGGCCCCGCCCCGCTCAACCGCTCAATCCCTCACCCGCGCACCGGGGAATCACCCCCGCAGCGCCTCCTCCACGCCCCGCGCCACGGACACCGCCTCCTGCGAAGGCAGCGGCCCCCCGTCGCCCCCGGCCACGTAGAACGCGTCGACCGCGTTGGCGCCCAGCGTCGACACATGCGCCGAACGCACCCGCACCCCGGACGCCTCAAGGGCCCGGCCGATGCGGTGCAGCAGACCCGGCGCGTCGTGCGCCCGCACCTCGATCACCGTCGCCCGCCGCGAGCCCTCCGAGGCCACCGTCACCCGGGCAGGCGGCGCCACCACCCCGCGCCTGCGCGGATACGCGGCGTCCCGCTCGGCGAGCCGCGCCGCGATGTCGAGCGAACCGTCGAGGGCCCGTACGAGATCGGCGCGCAGCCGCGCGGCCTGCGGCAGCGAGCCGTACTCGGCGGCGACCCGCCAGTCCAGCAGCAGGGCGATTCCCTCCCGTCGCCCACCACCGCCCTTCGGAGGAAGTCGCTCCGCTCCCTGACTGAATTCCTCCGGCAGCGTCAACGCCCGCAGCTCCGCCGTCCGCACGGTCAGCCGGTGCATCGCGAGCACCCCGGCGACGGCCGGAAGGACCCCGTCCTGCTCCGGCACCGCGATCACCAACTCGACGCCCAGCGGCTCCGGTTCCTCGGCCCCGTCGCCCTCGGTCGGCACCGCGTCCGTCTGTGCCCGCAGCGCGAGCACGGGCCCGCCGGTGCGCAGCGCCTCCACCGCGAGCCGCTCCTGCTCGGCCGTCGGCTCTGCGGCGTCCGGGTCGACCGGCTCGTCCCCCGCGAGCACCGCCGAGACCCGCTTGACCAGGTCGGTGACGAGTGAGCCCCGCCAGGACGACCAGGCGGCGGGACCGGTGGCCAGCGCGTCCGCCTCGGTCAGCGCGTGCAGAAGTTCGAGCGTTCCGGTCGAACCGACCGCGTCCGCGACGGACCGTACGGTCGCCGGGTCCTCCAGGTCGCGCCGTGTGGCGGTCTCGATGAGCAGCAGGTGGTGCCGTACGAGGGAGGCGAGCACGGCGACATCGGCCCGGTCGAAGCCGATCCGCGCGGCGACGTCCCGCGCGATGATCTCGCCCGCGACCGAGTGGTCCCCCGGCCAGCCCTTGCCGATGTCGTGCAGCAGCGCCGCCACGAGCAGCAGGTCGGGCCGGTGCACGCGCCGCGTCAACTCGGACGCCCGCACCGCCGTCTCGACGAGGTGCCGGTCGACCGTCCACGTGTGCACGGCGTTTCGCTGCGGCCGGCACCGCACCCGCTCCCAGTCCGGGATCAGCCGGGTGATCAGCCCCTCCGCCTCCAGGGCCTCCCACACCTCGATGGTCGGACGCCCCGCGCCGAGCAGCGTGACCAACTGTTCGCGGGCCTCGGCGGGCCAGGGCGCGGGCAGCGGGCGGGCGGCGGCCGCCATCCGGCGCACCGCGTGCAGGGAGAGCGGCAGGCCCGCCTGGGCGGCAGCGGCGGCGGCGCGGAGCGGCAGGACCGGGTCGCGCTCGGGCTTGGCGGCGCGGGCGAGCACCACCTCCCCCTCCATCTCGACGACGCCCTCGGCGAGCGGCGACCGCTCGACCGGCGCGGCCTTCCCGCCGCCGAGCAGGGACCGCAGACGCGGCTTGGCGGACCGGGACTTGAGCACCCGGCCCACCTCACGCCAGGTGACGTCGCTGGCGTACGACACCGTGCGCGCGGCCTCGTACACCTGACGCAGCAACGTATCGGCATCCAACAGGCCCAGTTCCGCGGCGACTTGGTCCTGCTCCTGGAGCGCGAGCCGGTCGGTGGCCCGCCCGGTGGCCAGATGCAGGGCGTCCCGTACGTCGAGGAGCCGGCGCCGCGCGTCGGCGAGGCCCTCGCGGGGCGCGTCCGCGAGCCATGAGGCGGCGACGGCGCGCAGCGCGGTGGCGTCCCGCAGTCCGCCCCGCGCCTCCTTCAGGTCGGGTTCGAGGAGGAACTGCAACTCGCCCTGGCGCTCGGCCCGTTCCTCGCACAGCTCGCGCAGTTCGGGCAGCCGGCGCAGCGCCTGGTTGCGCCAGTCCGCGAGCACGGCGGTGCGCAGCCCCGCCGTGAGCCCGAGGTCACCCGCGAGGTGCCGGGCGTCCAGCAGGCCGAGCTGCACCTTCAGGTCGTCGCCCGCGGTCTTGCGCGCCTCCGCCGGCGTACGGACGGAGTGGTCGAGGGCGAGGCCCAGGTCCCACACCGGGTACCAGATGCGGTCGGCGAGCGCCGCGACCTCCCCGTGGTCCGCCGAGCCGTCGTGCAGCAGGAGCAGGTCGAGGTCGCTGCGCGGGGACAGCTCACCGCGGCCGTAGCCGCCGACCGCCACGAGCGAGACCCCTGCCGCCCCACTGCCGAAGAGCCCGGCGAGCCAGTCGTCGGTCAACTCCGCGAGGGCGGCACGGCGCGGCGGCCCGGACCGCGCCTCCCCCTGGAGGAGGCGCAGCCGGGCCGCCGCATAGCCGCTGGGTCCGGAATCCTCTGATTCGGCGCGTACGTCGTTCACACTCGTCACCCAGCGACTCCCGTTCCGTCCATGAATGGTCCGTTACAGCGCGTCCGGCCCACGCTCACCGGTGCGCACCCGCACGGCCGTCTCGACGGGGACCGCCCAGACCTTGCCGTCGCCGATCTTGCCCGTCCGCGCGGCCTTCACCACGACATCGAGCAACTGCTCGGCGTCGTCGTCCTCGACCAGGACCTCTATACGGATCTTGGGTACCAGGTCGACGGTGTACTCGGCGCCGCGGTAGACCTCGGTGTGCCCGCGCTGACGGCCGTATCCGCTGGCCTCTGTCACGGTAAGACCCTGGACGCCGAAGGCCTGGAGGGCTTCCTTGATCTCGTCGAGCCGGTGCGGCTTGACGACCGCGGTGATCAGCTTCATGCGTCGACCTTCTTCGTGTTCTTCGGGTCCTTCGGGGTGGCGGCGCCCGGGGCGGGAACCGCCTGGCGGGCCACGGTGCCGCCGCCCGCGCCGCTGTAGTCGTACGCCGTCTCGGCGTGCTCGGCCTGGTCGATGCCGGAGACCTCGTCGTCCTCGTCGACCCGCATACCGATGGTCTTGTCGAGGGCGAAGGCGAGGACCGCGGAGACGATCAGCGAGTAGGCGAGGACGCCGCCGACGCCCGCGCACTGCTTCCAGAACTGGTCGAGGCCGCCGCCGTAGAACAGGCCCGCCACGTCGGACTGGCCGCCGCCCGTGGCGAAGAAGCCGACGAGCAGGGAGCCGACGACGCCGCCGACCAGGTGGACGCCGACGACGTCGAGCGAGTCGTCGTAGCCGAACTTGTACTTGAGGCCCACGGCCATGGCGCAGAGCACGCCCGCGATGGCGCCGATGGCGATCGCGCCGAGCGGCGAGCAGGAACCACCGGAAGGAGTGATCGCGACCAGACCGGCGACGGCACCGGAGGCGGCGCCGAGCGAGGTGAACGCGCCGTGCCGGATCTTCTCGTAGACCAGCCAGGCCAGCATGGCGGCGGCGGTCGCGACCTGTGTGTTGATGAACATCAGCGCGCCGACGCCGTCGTCGTTGCCGAGCCACGAGCCGGCGTTGAAGCCGAACCAGCCGAACCACAGCAGACCGGCGCCGAGCATCGTCCACGGCAGCGAGTGCGGCCGCATCGGGTCCTTCTTGAATCCGATGCGCTTGCCGATGACGAGGATCACGCCGAGCGCCGCGGCACCGGCGTTGATGTGCACGGCCGTACCACCGGCGAAGTCGATCACGCCGAGCTCGAAGGCCCAGCCGCCGGTCCCCCACACCCAGTGCGCGACCGGGAAGTACACGATCGTGACCCACAGCGCGATGAACAGCGCCCAGGCGCTGAACTTCACGCGGTCCGCGAGCGCACCGCTGATCAGCGCGGGCGTCAGCACCGCGAACATCAGCTGGAAGACCGCGAATACGTAGATCGGGATCGTGTAGCCGTCCCAGAGCTCGGTGATGCCGATCCCGCTGAGCCCGACGAAGTCGCCGTCCCAGCCGACGAGCGAGCCCTTGTCGGTGCCGAACGCGACGGAGAAGCCGTAAAGGACCCACAGGATCGTGACGATCCCGAGGCTGATGAAGCTCATCATCAGCATGTTCAGGGTGCTCTTGACGCGGACCATGCCTCCGTAGAAGAAGGCCAGGCCCGGGGTCATCAGCATCACCAGGGCGGAACAGATCAGCATGAAGCCTGTGTTGGCGGGCGACAGCGTGGGTGCGTCTGCCGCCAGCGTGATGGCTGGTGCCATCGGCGTCTCCTCGTCGTTGGTACGGCCCCGTGCGGGCGAAGCCTGAGCGGTCATGAGGGGTGGGCCGGTTATGCGCCATGAGATTGGCGCAGCGCCGTTTCCGTTCGGGCCCCTCGGTGTTTCGCCGCAGTGACGAAGAGGTCGCGGGTGTTACGGGTGGATGAAATGCCGGATTGTGTCCGGGCCGCTCGTTACCGTGACGCGACCGGACCGGGAAAAAGAGACCGGCCACGGTCTCCGTCCGCGATGACCTGGCGTAGGGGAGCCGAGTCGGGCTGTTTCGGGACGGATGGCCGTGGCCGGCGTTTGTGGGGGTGCTCCCCCGCCGTCAGACCGCCGCTTCGGCGGTCTCCGGCAGATGGAACGCGAGCTGTTCGGTGAGATCGATGACCTCGGCGACATCGCCGAAGTCCCGTACCGCGGTGGCGACGGTCTTACGGATCCGGGTGTTGACCCGCTCGGAGCGCACCTTCCTGGCGATCTCCAGGGCCTGCCCCGCGAGCACCGTGGACTGCTCGGGCTCCTTCTGCAGGAGGTGCACGGTGGCCATCCCGATCAGGTTCAGCGCGTACGAACGCTGGTGCTCGGAGTCCTTCCCGAACAGCTCGACGGCGCGCTTCATCACGGGCCCGGCCATCGACGCGTACGTGGGGCTGCGACCCGCCACGTAGGCGAGATCCCGGTACGAGTGGCTGTTCTCGCCGTGCAGTTCGGCCTCGGAGAAGAAGCGGATCCAGTCGGGATCCGGGTCGTCCCAGTCGTCGGCGTCCGTGAAGGTGTCCTCGGCCATCCGCACGGCGCGCTTGCACTTGCCGGGCTGCCCCATGTTCGCGTACGCGCGGGCCTCCATCGCATACAGCATGGACTGGGTGCGAGGGCTGGCGCAGTCGCGACTGCCGTACTGGGCGAGGTGGATGAGTTCCAGGGCGTCGTCGGGGCGGCCGAGGTGGATCATCTGACGGCTCATGCTGCTGAGCACGTACGAGCCGAGCGGCTTGTCGCCCGCTTCCTTGGAGGCGTGCAGGGCGAGCACGAAGTACTTCTGGGCGGTGGGCTGAAGGCCCACGTCGTAGCTCATCCAGCCCGCCAGCTCTGCGAGTTCGGCGGCGACCTTGAACAGGCGGCGCGTCGTCTCCTCGGGCTGCGGCTCCTGCAGCAGGTCGGTCACCTCATGGAGCTGGCCGACGACGGCCTTGCGGCGCAGACCGCCGCCGCACTGGGCGTCCCACTGGCGGAACATCACCGTGGTCGACTCCAGGAGGTCGAGCTCCGGCTTCGAGAGCCGGTTCCCTCGACGCTGTGCGACCGACTCCGGCTCCGGCCTGGCCGAAGCGCCGGGGGTCGGCACCAGCCAGCGCTGCATCGGCTCGATCAGCGAGGGGCCCGCGGCGAGCGCGAGCGAGCTGCCAAGGAAGCCGCGGCGCGCGAGCATCAGGTCGCTGCGCGAGAACTCGCCGATGAGCGCCACGGTCTGGGGAGCGGTCCAGGGCAGGTCGACGCCGGACACCGAGGGCGCCTGGTGCGCGGCGCGCAGGCCGAGGTCCTCGACGGCGACGACACAGCCGAAGCGCTCGGAGAACAGCTCGCTGAGGATCCTCGGGATCGGCTCGCGCGGGTTCTCCCCGTCGAGCCATCGGCGCACCCGCGAGGTGTCCGTGGAGATGTGGTTCGCACCCAACTGCCGGGCCCGTCGGTTCACTTGGCGCGCCAGCTCGCCCTTGGACCAGCCACTGCGCACGAACCACGAACCGAGCAGCTCGTTCGGGCGCTTCTCGGCGTTCGTGACGCCACCGCCGCTGCCGCCCACTGGAACGCCCCCATCCCTGAAAGCCATCTAAGCCGCTGTGTGCGAAGTCCCGTCGACCACTGGGCTTCACACCCTTGCCCGCAAGCCCTACCAGGATGCCGTCAAACCAGGCTCCCCGTCCGGCAGTTGTCACTCCTCGAACAGGAAACCGACTTGCCTCCGGCATACCCACGGGTGCACTCACCCTCAGGGCTCGTGCACTGAAAGTAATCCTACGATCACCCCTCCGGCGAGGGCGAACACGGAAACGCCACCATTCGCCACCCCTTCGAATGAACCCAGCAGTGGCCCCACGCGATTCACTTGACATAGGACAGCTGGAAGTGGGCGAACCAGGGTGGACGGGGGCGCGCAACACCGGGCGCACCACCCCGAATGCGAATCAGCTCCGGTCCCACCGGGGCGGCGTGCGCATTGGGTAACGATCCGATTCCGCCACGTAACCACTGGCGCACGGGATGGGTTGGAGGGGGCATGGGCTTCACGATCGGCGGCATGCGTGAGATGCGCACCGGCTCACGGCGCCGCGGCCGCACGTCCGGCCGCGCTTCGGACTGCACCACGGTGGCGGAGTTCACCGGCCTCTGGGGCTGGGACGTGGCGCCCGGCGCCCGCGCCGCCGGCTCCGAGTGCTCCTGCGGAAAGGCCGGCTGCCCGGCCCCCGGCGCCCATCCCCTCGACCCGGCCGCGGTGGTGCCGGCGGGGGCCACGCTCGACGAAGTGGCCGAGTTCTGGGGCCGGTTCCCCGGCGCCGCGGTACTGCTGCCGGTCGGCCGGGCGTTCGACGTGATCGATGTGCCGGAGGCCGCGGGGCGCCGCGCACTGATCCGCCTGGAGCGCATGGGCCTCCCGCTCGGCCCGGTCATCGCCACCCCACAGCGCCGCGCCCACTTCTTCGTGGCACCGGGCGCCGCTGCCGAACTCCCCACGCTGCTCTACCGGATGGGCTGGGACGACGCCGACCTCGACCTGCACGCGCTGGGCGCGGGGTCCTACGTCACGGCGCCGCCCTCGGACCGCGGCGGCCTCGGCCCGACGACGTGGCTGCGCCCGCCGTCCCTGGACACGGCGACCCAACCGCCGCAGGCACGGCTGCTCCTGGGCACGCTGGCGTACGTGGCACACCGCTCGCCCTGCGTATGAACGAAAGCGGGGAACCACGTGACCGGTGAAGCCGGTCCGCAGTTCCCCGCCAAGTGCGAAGAGAAGCTCCGCTAGTCGCCAATAAGCGCATCCACAAACGCCTCCGGCTCGAACGGCGCCAGGTCGTCGGGACCCTCGCCGAGACCCACGAGCTTGACCGGCACACCCAGCTCCCGCTGCACGGCCACGACGATGCCGCCCTTGGCCGTACCGTCCAGCTTGGTCAGCACGATGCCCGTGATGTCGACGACCTCGGCGAACACGCGGGCCTGGACAAGACCGTTCTGCCCCGTCGTCGCGTCGAGCACGAGCAGCACCTCGTCGAGCGGCGCGTGCTTCTCCACGACCCGCTTGACCTTGCCGAGCTCGTCCATGAGCCCCGTCTTGGTGTGCAGGCGCCCCGCGGTGTCGATGAGGACGACGTCGGCGCCCTCCTCGATGCCCTCCTTGACGGAGTCGAAGGCGATGGACGCCGGGTCGCCGCCCTCGGGGCCTCGCACGGTGCGCGCACCGACCCGCTCGCCCCACGTCTGCAGCTGGTCGGCTGCGGCCGCACGGAAGGTGTCCGCGGCGCCGAGCACCACGTTCTTGCCGTCGGCGACGAGCACGCGCGCGAGCTTGCCGGTGGTGGTGGTCTTGCCGGTGCCGTTGACGCCGACGACCATCACGATGCCGGGCGTCGTGCCCTCGGTGGCGAAGCCCTCGGTCTTCACGGTGCGGTCGAACTCGGGAACGAGCAGCTTGAGGAGCTCCTCACGCAGCAGCGTGCGCAGCTCGTCCGGCGTGCGGGTACCGAGCACCTTGACGCGCTCGCGCAGGTTCTCGACCAGTTCCTGGGTGGGCTGCACGCCGACATCGGCGGTGAGCAGCGTGTCCTCGATCTCCTCCCACGTGTCCTCGTCGAGGTGCTCGCGGGACAGGAGGGTGAGCAGGCCCTGGCCGAGCGCGTTCTGCGACCGGGAAAGGCGGGCGCGCAGCCGCACGAGGCGGCCCGCGGTCGGCTCCGGTACCTCGACCTCGGGAGCGGCGGGCTCCTCGACGGCCGGGGCCTCGGGTTCCTCCGGAGCGGCCGGCTCGGCGGTGGGGAGATCGACCTCTTCGATCGTGCGCCGCGCTTCGTCGCGCGGCGTCTCGGCCTCTTCGCCGACGTGCGGCTCGGCGGGCGGGGCGGTGGTGATGTCGGGCGCCGACGGCGGGGACGGGGGCAGCTGCTTCTTCTTGCGGCTGCCGATCACGAGCCCGCCGAGCGCGCCGATCACGACCACGGCGATGACTACAGCAAGGATGACGGTTTCCATAACCCGTCCAGTATCAGTCATGAAAGGTGGCCAATCGCAGAAGCTGCGAACCCATGACGGTGCGCGTATGAGTCGTCACCTTGCTCCCGAGCGTTTCAGGCGGAACGGGCCTTGATCTGCGCTTTTGGTGCCGCTGAAAGCGTTGTGGCAGGTCAACGCCGACCTTTGTCAGCGTTCCGATCGCCCCTCCACACGAAGTGATGGTCCGACGTGACCCGGCCCCTACCAGCATCGTTCGCAGAACATGCGAATTCTTCGCGATCTATGCGAGGCGAATCATGGGGCCGAGTGATGGGTCAGCCCGGCTGCATCTAACCGCCGGGGTGCCGCTGCTGCATCCAGAAGACCAGGTCTTCCAGGCGATGCTCGACGGGTGGCGAAATCAGCAGTTGGCCCGCAACCTCAGCTTCGGCACGGTCGAACAACGGGAAGCGCTGATCCGGCGCTTCCGCGTCTTCACGGGCACAGACCCCTGGTTGTGGACAGCGACACACCTCGACGAGTTCGTCACTGAAGCACGAGGGGTGCGGCGGAACAGCCGCTCGACCGTGCTCGGCTACGAGACCGGCATCAGGCTCTTCATGGGCTACCTCACCGATCCCGCCTATGGGTGGTCGACCGAGTGCGAAACACGGTTCGGCACGCACCCGGTACAGATCTGCCACGAGTGGAACACCGCCCGGCACACTCAGGAAGCCCAGGCCGGGCCCGGAAAGCGGGCCCTCACACACGACGAACTACAGGCGTTGTTTGACCACGCCGACGAGCGAGCCGTGGCCGCGCAGTCCTCCGGCCGGAAAGGGTGGCTCACCGCCTTCCGTGATGCGACCTTGCTGAAGGTCGCATACGGCTGGGGTCTACGCCGCAACGAGGTGCGGCGTCTCGAACTGTGCGACCTGGGCAGCAACCCCAAGGCCCCGGAGTTCGACCACTACGGCATCGTCCACGTCCGCTTCGGCAAGGCCATGCGGGGCTCACCGCCCAAGCGGCGGGCAGTGCTGACGGTCCCGCTGTTCGACTGGGCCACAGACGCGCTTGGCCAGTGGGTCGAGGAGGTCCGTCCGTTGCTCGCGGATGCCGACTGCCCCGCCCTATGGCCCTCCGAGCGCGGACCGCTTCTGAGTCTGTCCTCCGTGACGTCGCTGTTCACCCGATGCCGTCATGAACTCGGCCTGGCGGAAGGGCTGGATTTTCACTCTCTGCGCCGGTCGTACGTCTCGCACCTCATCGAGGCCGGCTACGACTCCTTGTTCGTACAGCAGCAGGTCGGTCACGAGCACGCGTCCACCACCACGATCTACACGCATGTGTCTCCCGACTACCGGGCCCGCACCGTGCGGGCCGCGCTCGACCGCATCGGGCAGCGCGTCGTCGGCGGCGAGGGGGCCACATGAACCGCACGGTGACGTACTCCTGGCGCCTCCGGGAAATCATGGCCGCACGCGGCCTGAACAACATCTCGGACCTGATTCCGCTTCTCAAGGACCGGGGCATCGAGCTCTCGGCGTCACAGATCTACCGGCTGGTCGGCCAGCGCCCGGAGCGTCTGTCGCTGTCCCTGCTCGGCGCCCTCTGCGACGCGCTGGAGTGCAGCGTCGAAGACCTGTGTCAGTTCGACGTGCAGACCGTTCAGCAGCCGCGCCGGGCGGCCTCCGGCGGTCCCACCGTCGTCGATCTGAACAGCACCATCCGCCCGCGACGGGCACGAGTACGGCGGACTGACTGACATGCCCCGTTGCAAGAAGCCCTGCGCACGTTGCGGCGTCGTCAACGGCCGCTATGGCGTCGCCAAATGGCCGGAGGGTTTCGTCTGCGGACGCTGCTACTACCGCGCCATGCAGTGCCGTGGCGCATGCCCCGGCTGCGGCGACGAACGGCTCCTTCCTGGCCTCGATGCCGAACGCGTCCCTATCTGCCGCGACTGCGCAGGAATCCCCCGCGACTTCCACTGCACACGCTGCGGTGATGAAGCCGACCGCGGCCGTCGCGGCCTCTGCCACCGATGTTGTCTCCGCGACGACCTGGCGGTCGTCCTCGATGACGGCACAGGGCAAGTCGCCCCGCTGCTGCGACCACTTGCCGACGCCTTGATAGAGCAGGAACGTGCGGTCAGCGCCCGCCTTTGGACGAGATTGCCGCACGTCAAGAAGCTCTTGCGCGGCTTGGCAGACGGCAGTCTGACTCTCGATCACGTCACGTTCGACAACTTCACCCCGCGGCAGGCAGCGGAGCACACTCGCGAACTCCTCGTCATGGTCGGCGTCCTGCCCGAACGCAACCGAGCCGAAGTGGAGTTCTTGCGGTGGCTGGAGCGGAAGTTGCCGCGCATCGCCGACTCCGAGGACCGGCAGCTCGTTCGCCGCTTTGCCACCTGGCACCACCTGCGGCGGTTACGCAATCTCGATGCCCAAGGCGTCCTCGCGCCCACCGCAGTCGGTCGTGCCCGTGCCGACGTTCGGGGCGGCGCCGACTTCCTGACCTGGCTACGAGAACGTGGCGCCACCCCGATGACCTGCACACAAGGCCACGTGGACGAGTGGCTCGCCACCGGCACAGGCACACGCCGCACAGCGGCAACCTTCGTCCACTGGGCCGTTCGCACCTGTGTCATGGCCCCCGTCGACTTCCCGTGGATCCGCTCCGCCAAGCTCCACGCCCTCGGCCAGGACGACCGCCTACGACTTCTCCGCCGCATCGCCGAGGACAGCACCATCCGCCTCGACAACCGCATCCTGGGGCTCCTCGTCTTGCTCTACGCCCAGCCAGTGACACGCATCTCCCAGATGACCGTCGACGAACTCCAAATCACGAATGATGACGTCACTATCCGCCTCTCAGGCGGACAAGGCGTCCCAGTCCCCCACCCTTTTGACCAGCTGTTTCGCGACTATCTGCCTCGCCGCCGGCACACCACGACCGCTCGCAACGCCCGCACCCGGTGGCTCTTTCCCGGCGCCGCCCCCGGGCGACCGATGGCGCCTGCCACTCTCCACAAAGCCCTGTGGGACAGCGACATCCCGATCCTCCGCGGGCGCAACTCGGCTCTACGCGAACTCGTCCTGGAGATGCCGCCCGCGCTTGTCGCAAAGGCCCTTGGATACAGCCCTCTCGCCGCCGAGCTGCACGCGGCAGAAGCAGGACGCCCGTGGGCTGGCTACGCCTCAGTTCGCCGTTACCACGGCAAGCAACTCTCGATCTTCTGACGAACGCCTCTATGCGCCGCAGGAACTCGGAATGCCGGTAAGAACCCTGTCACCAGCCGCAACGGCGGTGATCGTGGGGGCGTCACCCGTATGGGTGGGTCCGGGGCCGTACGGCTGCGGTGGGTGAATCAAATACGCGACCGCGATCCGCACCCGGACCGCCTCTGCCGAGGCGATCCTGCGGCGCTTCACCCGCAATGCCTCCCACCCCACCTACGCGGCGATGCTGGAGGTCGGCCGCGCCCAGAAGACCATCTTCGTGGCCCGATATCTGCGGCTGCGCAATCTCCAGCGGGAGATCGAGGAGGGCCTGAACGTCATGGAGTCCTCCAACGGCGCCAACTCCGTGATCGCCTACGGCAAAGCGGTGAGATCGCCTCCACCCGGCGCGACGAGCAGGAGATGTATGTCCTGTGCCTGCGGATCCCCTAATCCGCCCTGGTCTACGTGAACACCCTCATGCTCCGGGACATCCTCGGCGAACCAGAGTGGGCCGGCCTCCTCACGCCCGCCGACCGGCGCGGCCTGACCCCGCTGTTCTGGTCCCACGTCCGCCCGTACGGGGAGGTCCACCTCGACATGGATGCCCGGCTCAACCTCACTGCGGTCACGGCCCCCGGCCCTCGAACACCAGCGGACGCCGACGACAGCGCAGCGTCTCGAAGGCGACCGCACCGTACCGTCGAAGGAAACGGTCGAAAGAGAGCGCATCGTGCTCACTGCCTGCAGAGGAGCTTTGGCATGGTCAGGTCTTAGCGACTGTGCCTTGGAGTCGGGCATGCCGCAGGGCCGGGACCGTGACGGCCAGCGCGGCTGCCACCAAACTGATCACGCCGCACCCGGTGAAGAAGATGGCGGCTCCCCATATTTGGGCCGTGACGCCTGCGATGGGGAAGAGGGCAGGTGCCAGGCCCAGTGTGCACAGTGTCGTCAGTGAGGTGACCCGCCCGAGGTACTGGGGGTCGGCCTCTGCCTGGACCAGGGCACTGGTGAGCGTCACGGTAGTACCACTGGCCAGGCCGATCAGGACAGCGAGCGCGGTGGCGGTCAGCAGGGACGGTGCGTGCCCCAGGACGGTCGTAGCCACGGCGGTGGCCAGCAGCGCGGCAATGACGCATGGCCCAGCGCGAGGAATCCGCGGAAGAACGGTGATCCATAAGGCTGCGGCTGCCGCCCCGACACTGAAGGCGCTCGCCATCCAGCCCGTCCCCGCGGCGCCCCAGCCTCGTTCGTCCGCCAGCAGTACCAGGCCCAGGGCGACCGGCCCGCTGAAGCACATCTCGCTCAGCCCGATCACCCCCGCGAGCGGGGCGAGCATCCGGTGCCGACGGACGTAGCGCAGACCGTCGCCCAGCTCCCGCCAGGGTGCGGGACGGGCGAGGGCTTCCGGGGCAGGGGCGACGCGCACGGTAAGGAGGAGTGCGAGTGATACGGCGAAGAGGACTCCCGCGGCCGTGAAGGCGCCGGCCGCCCCGCCGACAGCCAGCACGATGCCCCCCCACAGCAGGGCCGAGGGAGTTACTCAACCGGATCGCGAGTCCCCGCATGCCCTGGACTCGGGCAAGTTGTTCCCGCGTCGTGATCCGGGGCGGGAAGGCGCCCACGGCAGGCATGAACACCGCATCCACCGCACCGAAGAGCAAAGCGAGCGGCACCAGCAGCCATATCCCCGGCTCGGCCAGCAACAGCACGGCAGCCGCGGCCAGGATGACCAGGCAGCGGGTGGCGTCACTGGCCGCGGCGACCCGCCGTGGGCCGAACCGGTCGGCCACCACGCCCCCGACGAGCATGAACACCGCACGGGGGAGGGCTCCGGCCGCAACCACCACACCCGCCTGCGACGGGCCGGCCGTGCGGGTGGCGGACCAGGACAGCGCCAGGAAGTAGACCACATCGCCGGTGACCGACGCGGTGTACGCAGCGAGCCAGCGCAGCACGTTGCCGTCCCGGTATGCCGGCCGCACGGCGGCTATACCCGAGCCCGTCATGAGCCGACGGACCGCGGCGCGATGGTGCCGGGCACCGGGAACATCTGCACCTGGACCGCCACCGATGCGAGTCCCTCCGAGTCCTCGCCCCGTGCCTGCCGGTACCGGGAGATCACTGCGAAGATCTCGTCGCGCATCCGGGCGACCTCCTTCGGGCTCAGCCGCAGGACGAAGTCGCCGAAGGTGCTGACGTCGAACCACTCATCAGGCAGCAGCGGCGCCTCCTGCGCAGCCGTATGCAAGCGCTCCACGCAGGCGAGGGCCACGGCATGGGCGTATGCCCGTCCGGCCTCCCGCTGCTCGGGAGTCCCGGACGCCGGATCGTGGATCGACTGGCGATGGGCCGCCTTCCACCACCGTTCGCGTCCGGTGCCGCGGCCTGGCTCTTCCACGATGAGCCCGCCCGCTGCCAGGCGGCGCAGGTGATAGCTAGCGGCCCCGGGATTGATGCCTAGCTCTCCGGCGACCCTGGTCGCGGTCGACGCTCCGCACTGGCGCAACAGTGCGAGCACATTGATCCGCATGGGGTGGGCCAGCACCCGCAAAGCGGCGGTGTCCAGTTCGATGTCCGGCCCCGAAGCCCAGTTGGGTGAGGCGGCAGGGGAAACAGCCATGAGTCGAGCGTAGACCTACAACAACTCTTTCAAAAGAGTTGTTGTTAATCTCGACCGGCCTGCTCATCCGGATCTTCGCCGACAAGAAGTCCGGCAATAACACCGACCGCGAGGCACCGCGGAAGGCCCTCGACTACCTGCGCGAGGGCGACACCCTCGTCGTCCCGTCGCTGGACCGGCTCGGCCGCTCGATGCAGGACCTCATCACGATCGCGTCCGGTCTCCGCAAGCGCGGGATCGACTTCACCTCGCTACACGAGGTGCTCGACATCACCACACCCGGCGGACGCCCGGCCTTCCACGTGTTCACGGCCCTCGCGGAGTTCATCCGCGAACTCATCGTGCAGGGCACCAACGAAGGTCCGGATGCCGCTCGCGGCCGCGGCGCCCGACTCGGCCGCCCGCCAGCGATGACGGAGGAGCAGGTACGTCACGCCCACGACCTGCTCGCCCGCCCGGCGAACACCGTCACCTCGATCGCGAAGCTCCTCGGTGCCTCCAGGAACACGATCTACAACTACGTGCCCGAGTTGAGGGGCGGTCGCCTCACGCTCGCCGAGGCGACGAGCACACCGGAACTGCCCCAACCCACAAGGTCGGAGGACTGATCACCGCCGTTGGCGGCAGGTAACAACGTTCTTACCGGCACCCCAACTCGTGACACCTCAATATCCGATGTCGTCAGTCGACCCCGCCCAAGCCTTGTTCGTGCCTTCCTCCAAAGGACAAAGGCCTCTGACGGGGTCGACTCGGACTAAAGTACGATGGCAGTCGTCGCATCAACGCGCGTAGAGTCCAACGCGATCCGGACACCACGCCCAGATCTCGACACCACTCCACAAGGGCCCTGCGGGCCCGTCACCCCCCACCGGCTCTCCGTCCCCCACGGCCGAGCCGAGCGAGAGGCACGGAACCCCACCGCATGAGCAAGACCGCCGAAGCCGAAGGCGCGCTGGAGACACGCGGCATCGAGCCCGTCCCCGACGCCGAGCGCACCGCCAAGACCCGCGAGCTCTTCCCCACCTGGGTCGCCGCCAATATCAGCGTGCTGTTGCTCACGATGGGCGCGAGCCTCGTCGTGACGTACAAGCTGAACTTCTGGCAGGCCATCGTCGTCGCGATCGCGGCGCCCATCGTGTCGTACGGCCTCGTGGGTCTGATCGGCATCGCGGGCAAGCGCGGTGGCGCGCCCGGTATGGCGCTCTCCCGCGCGGTGTTCGGGCAGCGCGGCAATCTGCTGCCCGGCTCGCTGATCTGGGTCGCGCGCTGGGGCTGGGAGACGATCAACGCGGTGACCGGCGCGTATGCCGTGCTCACCGTCCTGGACATCCTCTTCGGCATCCAGAAGAACAACTTCCTGGTGATCCTCACCCTGTTCGTGTTCGTGTGCGCCACGTTCGCGATCTCGGGCCTCGGTATCAACGTCGTGCAGGTGTGCAACAAGTACGCGACGTATCTCTTCGGGATCTTCTCGGTCCTGGTGCTTGTCTACCTGGTCATCAACACCGACTGGTCCGAGGTCTTCGGGCAGCCCGCCGGGCAGACGTCCCTGATGGTCGCGGGCATCGGCATGATCGCCGCCGGTGGCGTCAGCTGGATCCCGTCCTCCCCCGACTTCACCCGCTATCTGCCGCGCACGGCCTCCACCAAGGGGATCATCGGGAACTCGATCGGCGGCGCCGGCATCGTCGTGCTGCCGATGGTCCTGATGGGCGCCGTGATGGCGGTCTCGACCCCGGACCTGGCCTCCGCCCAGGACCCGGTCTCCTTCCTCGGCGAGATCCTGCCGCTGTGGATCGCGGTGCCGTACCTGCTGATCGCCCTGGTCGGCATGCTGCTGATCAACGCCATGTCGATGTACTCGGCCGGCTTCACCGCGCAGACCCTCGGCTTCAAGGTGCCGCGCCACTGGGCCGTCTCCATCAACGCGGTGATCTCGCTGGTCTTCGGCGCCATCCTGATGCTGGTGGCGACGAGCTTCATGAGCTCGTTCATCTCCTTCCTCTCGCTGCTCGCCGTGGCCTTCTCCGCCTGGGTCGGCGTCTTCGGCGCGGACATGTTCAAGCGCAAGCACTACGACGCCGCCGCCCTGATCGACACCACCCGCACCAGCGCCTACTGGTACAAGGGCGGCTTCTCCCCCGCCGCGTGCGTCGCCTGGGCGGTCGGCCTGGTCGTCGGCCTGCTGTTCACGTCGTCGACCTGGTTCTCGGGCCCGCTCGCCTCGAACAACTTCCTCGGTGAGTACGGCCTCGGCTGGGTCGTCACGATCGTCGTCTCCGGCCTGCTGTACCTGGCGCTGCCCAAGCCGGCCGACACCTCGACGGCCCCGGACGAGTCCGACGCCGTCGAGGCCATGGCCTCCTGACGCTCCGTCAGCTAACGTCCCCCTCCACGAATCCGGCTCCACGCCTCGCGGAGGGGGACTTTTCCATGCCCGTGTCCGTCGTACGGTTCAACCTCGTCGACCCCGCCGGCACACCCGAAACGCTCGCCGCCCGCTACCAGGCGGCCGTCGAGATGGCCCGCTACGCCGACGAGCAGGGCATCGACACGGTGCAGACCGAGGAGCACCACGGCGTCGCCAACAACTGGCTGCCCTCGCCCTTCACCTTCGCGGGCGCGGTCCTCGGGGCCACGAAGCGCATCGCGGTCACCGTCTCCGCCATCATCGGCCCGCTGCACGACCCGCTCCGCCTCGCCGAGGACATCGCCGTGCTCGACCTGCTCAGCGGCGGCCGCCTGGTGACGGTCTCCGGGATCGGCTACCGGCCGGAGGAGTACGCGCAGTTCGACGTGGAGTGGAAGCGGCGCGGCAAGCTCCAGGACGAGCTGCTCGAAACGCTGCTCAAGGCCTGGACCGGCGAGGAGTTCGAGTTCCGCGGCCGCCGGGTCCGCGTCACCCCGCGCCCCTTCACCCAGCCGCACCCGCTGCTCCTGGTGGGCGGCTCCTCGAAGGCGGCCGCGCGCCGGGCGGCCCGGCTCGGCCTCCCGTTCTTCCCGAGCGCACACCTGCCGGAGATCGAGGCGTACTACAAGGAGCTCCTGGAGGAGTACGGGACCGAGGGCTGGACCATGATGCCGGGGAAGGTGACCCCGCTCCTGCACCTGTCGGACGACCCGGACCGCACCTGGGCCGAGCACGGCGAACACTTCCTGCACGAGGCGCGGACGTACGCGTCCTGGCAGTCGCAGGACATCAAGTCGGCCGTGAAATCGGGCGCTGCGACGGTCGAGGAGCTGCGCGCCGAGGGCGTCTACCGGGTGCTCACGCCCGACGAGTGCCTGGCGCAGGGGCTCGACAACTACATCCTGCATCCGCTCTCCGGCGGCATGCCCCTGGACGAGGGCCGCCGCAGCCTGCAGCTGTACTGCGAAAACGTACTGCCCCGGCTGAAGGACCAGTCGTAGGTCCTTCGGCCGGGGCAGTGACGGCAGCGGGGAGATGGCAGCGGGGACTTGACCCATCTCCCCGGGTCCCGGGGAGGGCGGGAGCGGTGGTCAGACCGTTTCCGCTTCCTCCAGCGTCTTGCCCTTGTACTCCTTCACGAACTTCAGGGTGAAGGGGATGGAGAGCGCCGCGAAGATGGTGTAGATGACGTACGTGCCGCCCAGGTTCCAGTCGGACAGGGACGGGAACGTCGCGGTGATGGCGTAGTTCGCGAGCCAGTTGAACATCGACGCGACGCCGATGGCGGTGGCACGGATCTTCGGCGGGAACATCTCGCCGACCATGACCCAGAGGATGACGCCCCAGCTCATCGCGAAGAAGAAGACGAACCAGTGGGCGGCGATCAGGGCGACCCAGCCCTGCGTGGTCGGCAGCTGGCCGTTGACCAGGTCGGACGAGAACGCCCAGGCCTCGCAGCCGAGACCGATGACCATGCCGACGGAGCCGACGAGAGCGAGCGGCTTGCGGCCGACCCGGTCGATCAGGAGCATCGCCACGACGGTACCGATGATGTTGATGATCGACGTCGTGAACGAGTAGAAGAACGAGTCCTCCGGGTTCACGCCGACCGACTGCCACAGCGTCGAGGAGTAGTAGAACGCGACGTTGATGCCGACGAACTGCTGGAAGACCGCGAGGCCGATACCGACCCAGACGATCGGCTTGAAGATGAAGCTGCCCTTCAGGTCCCTGAAGGTCGAAAGGCGCTCGTTCTTCATGCCGTGCTCGATCTCGGCGATGCGCGCTTCCGCGTCGGCCCCGTCGCCCTCGACCTGCCGGACGACCTTGCGGGCCTCTTCCTTCCGGCCCTTGGCGAGCAGGTAACGCGGCGACTCCGGGATCATGAACGTGAACACGCCGTACAGGGCGGCGGGGATCACCATGATCCCGAGCATGACCTGCCAGGCCTCCAGGCCGAGCAGCTCACCGCGCTGGTCGCCGCCCGCGGCGTTCAGCAGGCCGTAGTTGACCAGCTGCGAGATCGCGATGCCGAGCACGATGGCGGCCTGCTGGAAGGAGCCGAGCCGGCCGCGGTAGGCCGGCGGCGCCACCTCGGCGATGTACGTCGGGCCGAGCACCGAGGCCATGCCGATGGCGAACCCGCCGATGATCCGCCACACCATCAGGTCCCACAGCGCGAACGGCATCGACGAGCCGATGGCGCTGATGATGAACAGCACGGACGCGATCTGCATGCACCGCACGCGGCCGATCCGGTCGGCGATCCGTCCGGCGGTCGCGGCGCCGATGGCCGAGCCGAGCAGCGCGATGGCGATGACCTGAGCGAGGGTCGCGGAGCCGATGTCCCACCGGTCACGGATGGCTTCGACGGCTCCGTTGATGACTGAGCTGTCGTAGCCGAAGAGGAAGCCACCCATGGCGGCACCGGCCGCGATCAAGGTGACACGTCGGAGATTGCCGGGCTGTTCCTGCCTGGCTCCCGTTTGCGGTGCCGCACTGCTGGTCACATGTACTCCTCGGGCCACCGGCCTCGCTGCCGGGGGTGGGGGCGAGCCCTTCAGATGCGATTCCAGTGGCGCATAACTTCACGCCGCCCACCACCTGAAGGTAAAAGCAACGTTGCAGAGACTATGCCTTCATGTTTTGAAGTCAATACTTCGGGTCCTGTGAATTTCAGGCATGGGTGTGGCGTGACGTGTTCAAGACTTGAACAGTGGTAGGGGCCAGTACACCCGGGCCTAGCTCAGCCGCTGGCTGATGACCTTCGACACCCCGTCGCCCTGCATGGAGACGCCGTACAGCGCGTCGGCGACCTCCATCGTGCGCTTCTGGTGTGTGATCACGATGAGCTGCGAGGCCTCCTGCAGCTCCCGCATGATGCGGATGAGGCGCTGCAGGTTGGTGTCGTCGAGCGCTGCCTCCACCTCGTCCATCACATAGAACGGGCTCGGCCGCGCCTTGAAGATGGCCACGAGGAGCGCCACCGCGGTCAGCGACCGCTCGCCGCCCGAGAGCAGGCTGAGCCGCTTGACCTTCTTGCCCGGCGGGCGGGCCTCGACATCGACACCTGTCGTGAGCATGTTCTCGGGGTCGGTCAGGACGAGCCGTCCCTCGCCGCCCGGGAACAGCCGGCTGAAGACTCCCTCGAACTCGCGTGCCGTGTCCCGGTAGGCCTCGGTGAAGACCTGCTCGACGCGCTCGTCGACCTCCTTCACCACTTGAAGCAGGTCGGCGCGGGTCTTCCGCAGGTCCTCCAGCTGCTCGCTGAGGAACTTGTGGCGCTCCTCCAGCGCCGCGAACTCCTCGAGAGCAAGCGGGTTGACCTTGCCGAGCTGCTGGTACGCACGCTCCGCGGACTTCAGCCGCTTCTCCTGCTCCGAACGGACGAACGGGCGGGGCCCGTTGCCCGGGTGCTCGCCCGCGGCGGAGCCGCTGTCGGATGCAGTCTCGGGCAGCTCCTCGCCCTCGGCGGGGAGCGAGGGCGGCACGAGCTGGTCGGGACCGTAGTCCGCGACAAGTCCGGCCGGTTCGACACCGAGTTCCTCCAGCGCCTTGGTCTCCAGCTGCTCGATCCGCAGCCGCTTCTCGGCGCCGAGTACCTCGCCCTTGTGGACCGAATCCGTCAGCTTGTCGAGTTCTTCCTTGAGCTCGCGACCGCGCGCCCGCTCGGCGCCGAGCTCCTGCTCCCGCGCCGCCTTCGCCCGCTCGGCGAGGGTCCGCTCCTCGTCGGCCCGGGTGATGGAGACCTCGACGTGCGCGAGCAGCTGGCGCGCTCCGGAGGCGACGGCCTCGGCGACGGAGGCCTCGTACTGGCGGCGGGCGCGCTGTTGCTCGGCACGCGCGCGTGCGTCGCGCTCGGCGCGGGCGGCCCGGTCGAGCGAGTCGGCACGCCCCGCGAGCCCCTTGACGCGCTCCTCGTGGGTACGCACCTGGAGGCGCGCCTCCATCTCCGTCTGCCGGGCGTTGGCGCCGTCGGCGGAGAGGCGGTCGCGCACGGAGGTGTCGGGTTCCTCGTCGGCGGGCTGTTCCTCGGCCACGGCGAGGCGCTCGGCCAGCTCCTCGGCGTCCTGTACGGCGTTCTCCAGCGCGTCCTGCGCCTTGGTCGCGGCGGCGGCGCTGCGCTCGGCCTCGCCCGCGGCGCCGCGCGCCTGCCCGGCGAGCCTGCCGAGCTGCTGCGCCCGGCCCGAACGCTCACGCTCTATGACCCGCTGCTGCTGCCCCAACTCCTCGACGAGCGCGGCACACTCGGTGCGCCGCTCGGCCGCGGCGTGCTGCGCCTCGGCCCACTGTTCGCACTGGGCCGCCAGCTCCTCCAGCTCTGCGGCGGCCTCGTCGACGGACGCCTGCACCTCCAGGAGGCTCGGCGCTCCGGCCGATCCACCGTGCGCGAAGTGCGCGCCGAGCAGATCGCCTTCGGCGGTCACCGCGGTCACGTCGGGCCGCGCGTACACCAGATCCTCGGCGTCCTCGAGCGTCCCTACGACGACGATTCCGCGCAGGAGCCGGCGCACGGCGGGCATCAACTCATCTGGTCCGCGGACCAGTTCGGCGGCGCACGGAGGTCCGCCCGGCTGCTGGGTCTCGGCGGCCGAGCCGTCCGTGTCAGCGGCGAGCAGCAACGACGCCCGCCCCGCGTCCTGCTTGCGCAGCAGGCGGATCGCGTCGGCCGCGGCCGTGGGGGTGGTCACCGCGATCGCGTCGGCCGCCGCGCCGAACGCCGCCGCCACCGACACCTCGTACCCCGGCGCCACCGACAGCAGTTCGGCGGCGGGGCCGAGCAGCCCGGTCAACCGGTCCTTCGCGCCGAGCAGCGCACCCGTGCCGTCCTTGCGCCGCAGTCCGAGCGCGAGCGCCTCGTGCCGGGCCGCGAGCGCCGCGCGCTTGCGCTCCCCGGACGTGGCGGCCTCCCGCGCGGCGCTCAGCGCGGCCTCCGCCTCGGCGAGCGCGGCCTTGGCCGCCTCGTGCCGCGTGGAGAGCTCCTCGTCACCGGCGTCGAGCCCGTCGACCTCGGCCTGCAGCTGTTCGTACTCCTCCTGCGCGGCGGCCGCCCGCTGCTGTGCCTCGTCGCGGGAGGCGGCGAGCCGGTCGATCTCGGACTGCGCGGAAGCGGCCCGGGAGCGGGCGGCGTTGACCTGCCCCTGAAGGCGGGCGAGGCCCTCCCGCCGGTCGGCGATGGCCCGCGCGACGTCCTTGAGCCGGCGCTCCTCGACCGCCAACTCCCGCTCCAGGTCCGCCCGGTGGGAGACCGTCTCGTCCAGGGCGACCTGCGCCGCTTCGAGGGCTGCTTCGAGCTCGGCCTCCTGCTCACGCACCCGCGCGGCCTCGCGCTCCAGGTCCTCGGGCTCACGGCCGCGCCGCTCCTCCGCGGGCGCCGCCGTGGCGCTCTTGACCCGCGCGTCGGCCAGCGACACCGTGCCGCGCACCCGCTCGGCCAGCTGCGACAGCTCGTACCAGGACTGCTGCGCCCGCTGCAGCCGGGGCGTCAACTGCCGGACCGCGTCCTCCAGGTGCCCCTCGCGCAGCTGCGCCTTCTTCAGCTCCTCCTCGGCCGCGCCCTTGCGCCGCTTCAGCTCCTCCTCGTCGGCGACCTCGGTGCTGAGCGCTTCACGGTGCCGTACGAGATCGTCCGCGAGCAGCCGCAGTCGCGCGTCACGCAGGTCGGCCTGGATCACGGCGGCCCGGCGCGCGACAGCGGCCTGTCTGCCCAGCGGCTTCAACTGCCGCCTCAGCTCTTCGGTCAGATCCTGTACGCGCGAGAGGTTGGCCTGCATCGCGTCCAGCTTCCGCAGCGCCTTCTCCTTGCGCTTGCGGTGCTTGAGGACGCCCGCGGCCTCCTCGATGAAGGCGCGACGGCCCATGGGATCGGCGTGCAGCACGCCGTCGAGCTGGCCCTGCCCGACGATGACGTGCATCTCGCGGCCGATGCCGGAGTCCGACAACAGCTCCTGGATGTCGAGGAGTCGACACGTGTCGCCGTTGATCTGGTACTCGCTGCCGCCGTTGCGGAACATGATCCGCGTGATGGTGACCTCGGCGTACTCGATGGGCAGCGCGCCGTCGGAGTTGTCGATGGTGAGCGAGACCTCGGCGCGGCCGAGCGGGGGCCGCCCGGTGGTGCCGGCGAAGATGACGTCCTCCATCTTGCCGCCGCGCAGCGACTTGGCACCCTGCTCACCCATGACCCAGCTCAGGGCGTCCACGACATTGGACTTGCCCGAACCGTTGGGACCCACGACACAGGTGATGCCCGGCTCGAACCGCAATGTGGTGGCCGAGGCGAACGATTTGAACCCGCGCAGGGTCAGGGCCTTGAGGTGCACGCCGTCGGACTCTACCCGGCACCCCTGTCTCACTCCATGAACCCACCCACGGTTTCACGCGTGAACATGCAGGGCACATCAGACGTATAGAACGTCAAGGTAAAGACAGTGCGCGGGGGCACCGGAAAGTGCGACCGAGAGGAAAAAGGGACGCCGAAGCGTCCCTTGGATTACTCGGTCGAGCGGGTGATAGCGGCTGGTTACGGGCGATGCCCGACCACCTGGATCGCCGGGGGTGGTCAGGTGAGCGCAGGCTCCGCCTGGGGTACGTCGATACCCTCGATGAGAGAGTCGTGAGAAGCGGCAGCCGCGAGCTCGTCGTTCTCGGCCTGAATACGGCCGAGCTCGGATTCAAGATCCTGGACGCGCTGCTGGAGCCGTCGCATCTCGGCGAGAAGTCGCGGGTCGCTGCCGCCGACGTAACCGAGAAGCGCCTTTGCCATGATGGATGGTCCTCCACAATGAGTGACCGACCGAAGCGGTGTGGGTCGTGAGGGATTCGCACCCGCGGTGCTTGGCACTTCTTGTATTGCTGCCGTTCTCACATGCCAAACAGCTAAGGTGCGCGGGGACTTCCAGAGTCTCACCAAAAAGTTTGACGGTCAACACGATCACGCCCCGTATTGGCGGGCAAACCGGGGGCTTCGCGCCGCAGAACCTGCGGTACGGCCTCACGTTCGGGGCCCGGGGGCGTAGAGATCATCCGTTCCCGGGGAGCCTGCCACGAGTCCCTGTTATTGGCAACCACCAGGGCGTTTCTGCCGCACGCAGGTGCCTGCGGCACGTCCCGCGCCCCCTCACCCGGGCCCGCCTGCGGTAACGACTCAGCGGATGGCAAACCCGCCGTAACCGCCGCGGGGCGTGTCCCAGATCTCAGTCACACCGTCGACCCGGCCGGGTGTGTCGTCGCCGTGGAGCCAGTCGAGCAGTTGCTGACACGCGACGCGCGGTCCCTCGGCGACCACTTGGACACGCCCGTCGTCCAGATTGAGAGCAAAACCACTCAGGGCGCCGATCTCCAGTGCACGCGCACGGGTGAACCACCGAAAACCCACACGTTGGACACGTCCTCGCACCCAGGCCGTGATCCGTACTTCTTCGTTCATGGGTGCACGCTAACCGGCCAAAAGCACTCGGAGCACTTCGCCCACTGGGGAGTTGGGGTAGCGTCCCCGACCATCGAGCCTCACTCGTACGGGTGAGAAGCACGCACCACAGTGACGACCGCGAGGACCAGAGGACCAGGAAGGCACAGGACATGGGACGCCACCGACGCTCCGCCGCCGGCCGCCCGCACGCGAGCGACTTTGCGCAGGGCTACGCGGAGTACCCACCGCGCCCCACGCCTCCCGCACCACCCGGCACCTCCCACCACCGGAAGAGGCGCGACGGCGTGCCGCTGCGCACCGGTCTGCTCGGTGCCTCGGCCGCGGTCGCGATGGGCGCGGTCGCGGTGACCACGGGACTGATACCCGGCGGCGGGAGCTTCAAGTTCGGCGGCGGTGACGGCAGCAGGGTGCAGGCCGCCGACTCCCCCGACGTCACGGCGCAGGGCAGTACGGACGGTGCGGTCGACGACCGGGCGCCGTCCGCTGCGAGCCGCGACACCGAGCGGGCCACTCCGTCCGCGACACCGTCACGGTCCGCTTCGAGCGCCGCGCCGCGATCCTCCGAACCGTCGAAGCGTGAGCAGCAGTCCCGGTCCGCCGACGACAGCGGTACGAGGACGAAGAGCGCGAGCCCGACGACGGCCGCCCCGTCGTCACCTGCGCGGACGAAGGCGCCCTCCGGCGCGGGCGGCGGCGCGGCGACCACGTCGGAGAAGGCGGCATCGGCCCAGGTCCTCTCCCTCGTCAACCAGGAGCGCTCCAAGGTGGGTTGCTCCCCGGTGACGGCGGACAGCGGCCTCGCCTCGCTCGCCACGGCGTTCAGCGACGACATGGCCTCGCGGGACTTCTTCGACCACACGGACCCGGACGGGGCGACGCCCTGGGACCGCGCCAAGGCGGCGGGCATCACGGACCTCGGCGGCGAGAACATCGCCCGCGGCCAGGCCAACGCCCAGTCGGTCATGGACTCCTGGATGAACAGCCCCGGCCACAAGGCGAACATCCTGAACTGCGACTTCAAGACCCTGGGCGTCGGCGTGCACTTCGGCTCGGGCGGGCCGTGGTGGACGCAGGACTTCGGTTACTGACGCGTCGCGAGCTGCCTACGCGGCCGTGCGCGGCGGGCGCTGGCAGCGCGGGCAGTAGTAACTGGACCGATTCATCCACGGGCGCCGACGCATGGGCGTCGAACAGCGCCGGCACGGCAGGCCCTCGCGCCCGTACGCGTCGAGCGACCGGTCGAAATACCCCGACTCCCCGTTCACATTCACGTACAGGGCGTCGAAGCTCGTCCCGCCGACGCTCAGCGCCGCGTTCATCACATCCCTTACGTGGCCCAGGAGTTCGGCCGTGCGGGGGCGGGTGAACGTCGCCGTGGGACGCTCGTAGTGCAGCTTCGCGCGCCACAGTGCCTCGTCCGCGTAGATGTTGCCGACGCCGCTGATGAGGGACTGGTCGAGCAGGGCCCGCTTGATGGTGCTGCGCTTCGCGCGCAGCGCGGTGTGGAACGCGGCGTCGTCGAAGAGCGCGTCGAGGGGGTCGCGGGCGATGTGCGCGATGACGTCGGGCAGGCCGGAGGCATCGGTGTCGTGCAGCGAGAGCCCGCCGAAGGTGCGCTGGTCGACGAAGCGCAGCTCCGTCGAAAGGTCGTCGGCGAAGCGGACGCGGATGCGCAGGTGCTTCTCGTCGGGAGCGTCGTGCGGCTGCACCAGGAGCTGGCCGCTCATGCCGAGGTGGGCGAGGACGGAGATGCCCGAGCCCTCGAGCGGCAGCCACAGATACTTGCCGCGGCGGCTCGGCTCGCCGACCGTCTGCCCCTTGAGCCGGGACGCGAAGTCCGCGCCGCCCGCGATGTGCCGGCGCACGGACCGCGGGTGCAGCACCTCGACCTCGGCGACGGTCCGATGCGCCACCCACCTCTCAAGCCCACGCCGCACGACCTCTACTTCGGGCAGCTCTGGCACGGGTTCCTCCGTATGTCTGAGCCCCGCGTTTGGACGAGAGCCAGCGGGGTCCGGGGCGGAGCCCCGAGGCGTAGGCAAAATACAACGCCCGCCCCTCCGGCTGACCGGTGGGACGGGCGTAGGAAGCGGAGCGGTTACGCCCCGGAGGCCGTATCGACCGCCGCGGCATCCGCGGCAGCCTCCCGCTCGTCCGCGGCAGCGCGAATCGCACGCCACGCGGACTCAGCGGCCTGCTGCTCCGCTTCCTTCTTGCTGCGGCCGGTGCCGGTGCCGTACGAGACGCCTCCGACGCGGGCGGCAGCAGTGAAGGTCTTCTCGTGATCCGGGCCGGTTTCGGTGACCAGGTACTCGGGCACGCCGAGTCCCTCCGTCGCCGTCAGCTCCTGGAGACTGGTCTTCCAGTCCAGGCCGGCACCGAGATTCGAGGACTTCTCGATGAGTGGGTCGAACAACCGGTGGACGAGTTCGCCCGCCGCGTCCAGACCCTGGTCCAGGTACACCGCACCGATCACCGCTTCAAGGGTGTCGGCGAGAATCGACGCCTTGTCCCGGCCGCCCGTGCCCTCTTCGCCCCGGCCGAGCCGGATGAAGGAACCCAGGTCGAGCCCACGGCTGACCTCCGCAAGTGCACGCGAATTGACCACCGCGGCCCGCAGCTTGGCCAGTTGGCCTTCCGGCAGGTCGGGGTGGGTGCGGTAGAGAGTGTCGGTGACCACGAGGCCGAGGACCGAGTCGCCCAGGAATTCCAGGCGCTCGTTCGTCGGCAGGCCGCCGTTCTCATACGCGTACGAGCGATGTGTCAGCGCGCGCACCAGAAGGGCGGACTCGAGCTTGTACCCGAGCCGCCCTTCCAGAAGCGTGTGGGACGAGGCTGTGGTGTCCACCTTTTTCTTGGCGTCATCCGCCTTCTTGGGGCTCGACACTGTGCCTCTCACCAGCCGCTCAGACCTCGAGGACCTGGCGCTTGTTGTAGGTGCCGCAAGCCGGGCACGCGATGTGCTGCAGCTTGGGCTCCTGGCAACGCTCACACGAAACCAGGGTGGGGACCGCAGCCTTCCACTGCGACCGGCGGTGGCGCGTGTTGCTGCGCGACATCTTCCGCTTCGGAACAGCCACGGCTACTTCTCCTGCTTCTCGTCGACGCCCGCTTGCGCTTCGGCGCCGCTCATCTCGTCCTTCTCGCCGTCCTGGATGGATTCAGCGAGTCCCTGCAATGCCGCCCAACGGATGTCGACGGCGTCGTGGTGGTGGCCCGGCTCGTCCGAAAGCCGCACTCCGCACTCGGAGCACAGACCTTCACAGTCTTCCTGGCACACCGGCTGCATCGGCAGTGCGAGCACCACCGCATCACGCAGCACCGGCTCGAGGTCGAACAGGCCGTCCTCGAGAAAGAGCCTGTCCTCGTCTTCCTCGGCGTCGTCGGCCGGTTCCGCTTTTACGCGGCCCCGGTCGTCGGCGTCAGGGTACGAGAACATCTCCTGGAAGTCCGCGTCGACCTCTTGAACGAGCGGCTCCAGACACCTTACGCACTCCCCCTTGGCCGATGCACGGGCGGTGCCTGTGACAAGCACCCCTTCCATGACCGACTCCAGGCGGAGGTCGAGCTCCACCGGGGCGCCTTCCGGCACCTCGATGACTCCCAGGAGGCCGAACTCCTTGGGAGCGTCGATCGTGCGGGACAGCCGCTGCATGGCACCAGGACGCCGACCCAGCTCGTGCGTATCGAACACGAACGGGTTGCGGTGGTCGAGGTGGGTGTTCAGGGCTGGTCCTGCTTTCGTTCTTCGAAGCTCATGTGGGGGTTGCCGCCCCGAAAATTTCCGGGCAGCTCGGAACGCACGTGCTACGCGCGACCGAAGAACCAGGGTACTGGACCTTTCGCTCACGGCCCAATCTGCCCCTGGGACCGGCTCAGCGCCCCTGCTCGTACTGCCGCATCTGCTCCAGGCTGATCATGCTCGTGTCGAAGAGACTCGTCTCGTCGAGCGCGCCGTCCTGGGCCTGCTGCGGCTGGTGCTGCTGCAGTTCCTGCTGGTGCTGCTGGTACGCGTACGGGTCCTGCTGCTGTTGCTGCTGATACCCGTACGGGTCCTGCTGGTACGCCGCGTACGGGTCCTGCTGGTAGGTGCCGTAGGCGTCCTGCTGGCCGTAGGGCTGCTGCTGGTAGCCGCCGTACGGATCCTGGCCCTGCTGCGCGTACACGGGCTCCGGGGCCTGGGCCGGGATCTGGGGCACCTGCGGGGGCGCCGGCATGTGCGGGGGCTGCGGGGCGGCCGGCTGCTGGGTCTGGGCGCCGCCGATCTCGGCGAGGCCCGCGAGGTAGTCGGCGTCGCTGGTGTGCGACTGCCCCTCGGCGTCCACGCCCAGCGTGCCGAGGTCGTCGCTGGCGATGCGGCCGTGCAGCTTCTGCCGGCCCTTGCCGACGGCGTCCAGGGTCTTGGCGAGCACCGCCTCGAAGGCGCCGAGCTTGGTGTCCACATACGCGTCGGCGTCCCGCCGCAGCGTCTCCGGGTCGTGGCTGCGCTCGGGGGCGTCCTCGTCCTCGTAGCCCGCCTCGTCGACGCCGGGTCCGGTGCCGAGCAGCTTTTCGCGGCCGCGGCCGACCGAGCCGAGCGTCTTGTTAAGGACGACCTCGAAGTTGGCCAGCTTGGAGTCGACGTAGTCGTCGGCCTCCGCGCGGACCTCCTCGGCCTCCTGGCGGGCCTCGGCGAGGATCCGGTCGGCCTCGGCCTGGGCGCGCTGGGCGATCTCCGTGTCGGCGATCAGGGTGCCCCGCTCGGCCCGCGCGCCCTCGATGATGCGCTCGGCCTCCGCGTGGGCCTGCTCGACCATCTGCTCGCGGCCGCCGATGAGCTCCTGGGCCTGGGCGAGGGAGCCGGGCAGCGCCTGGCGCACCTCTTCGAGCATCGCCAGCAGGTCGGCGCGGTTGATCACGCACGAGGCCGACATCGGCATCGAGCGCGCGCCGCCGACCGTGCCGACGATGTCGTCGAGCTTCTTCTGCACGTCCACCGTGTGCTCGCCACTCTCTCGTCTAGACGCCGGTAAGGCTGGGGTGTTGGAGACGGACGAGACGACTGTAAGCCCAACGTGCGCGTGCGCGTCACTTCTTGGGAAGGCGCTCCGCCAATGCCTGGTTGACCTGCTCGGGGACCAGGTGCGAGACGTCGCCGCCCCAGGCCGCGACCTCCTTGACCAGGGAGGACGACAGGAAGCTGTACGTCGGGTTGGTGGGGACGAAGAGGGTCTCCACGCCGGACAGGCCGATGTTCATCTGGGCCATCTGCAGCTCGTAGTCGAAGTCGCTGACGGCGCGCAGGCCCTTGACGATGGCCGGAATGTCTCGCTGCTTGCAGAAGTCGACGAGGAGGCCGTGGAAGGCCTCCACCTCCACGTTGCCGAACTCGGCCGTGACCTCGCGGATCAGCTCGATCCGCTCCTCGACCTCGAACAGTCCCTTCTTGGACTGGTTGATCATCACCGCGACGTGCACGACGTCGTAGAGCTTGGAGGCTCGGGCAATGATGTCGAGGTGGCCGTTGGTGATGGGGTCGAACGACCCCGGACAGACTGCGCGGCGCACGGGAAGTCCCTCGCTCTCCGGTCCGGTCATCGTGCGTCGTCGCACGTGAGGGTGGTGTTCAAGGCGGCGCGACCGTACCAAAACGTGCCCTCGCCGTAGCGACGGGACCTCAGGCTCTCGAAGCCGTCCGGCCACCGGAATTCGCCGCCTCTGGTGCTGCGTTCCACGGTGACGAGCGCTTCGTCCGCGAGCCAGCCCCGCGTGCGGAGTGTGAGCAGAATCTCGCGAAGATCGTCGTCGGAGACGGCGTAAGGGGGGTCGAGAAAGACCAGGTCGTAGGGGGCAGTTGGGGGCGGGCCCGCGACGATTTGCTCCGCTTTTCCGGTACGTGCCTCGGCTCCCGGCAGGCCGATCGCGCGGATGTTCTCGCGGATCGTGCGGGCGGCGCGGGTGTCGGCCTCGACGAGGAGCGCGTGGGCGGCGCCGCGGGAGAGGGCCTCCAGGGCGACGGCGCCGGAGCCCGCGTACAGGTCGGCGACGCGGGTTCCGTCGAGGCTGCCGCCGAGGAGCGCCTGCCAGGTGGAGAAGAGGGCCTCGCGTGCTCGGTCGGAGGTGGGCCGGGTGCCGTTGCCCGGGGGCACGGCGAGGCGGCGTCCGCCGGCGGTTCCGGCGATCACGCGGGTCATCGCGCTACGTCCTTGTCTTCCGTGTGACTGGTGCGGGTCCAGTTTGTCAGCACGCCGACACCTCGCGCCTGCCGGGCGGCGGGGGCCGACCGTCCCTACGCCACGGGGCGCTGCCCCGGACCCCGCGCCTCAATCGCCGGCGGGGCTGAAGAGATCGGGTCTTCAGCCCGGGCCCCGGGCCCCAAACGCCATCCGGGCTGAAAGATCGGGGCTCCGCCCCGGGCCCCTCGGGCTCCCGTCCAAGAGCGGGGCTGAAAATGCCCACCCGCCGCCGGGCTCGAATTGTCCTGCCCGCAGGCGATCGCCCGGCTCCCACTCATCTCCCACCCACCCGCCCCCTCCGGGGGCGTCGGCCCGACGGGGTACCGCCATCGCCGTGGGTGATCCATCGGCAGGCACGGCTCCCCGCCGGGAAGGCGAGGGGCGCCACCGCCTTGGGTGAACCGGCGACGGCCACGGCTCTACACCCGCTGCGGTCGACCGCACGCGCCTTGGGCAATCCGCCGCCTGGCACGGTTCCCCACCCGTTGCGGTCAACCGCCCACCGCCTTGGGCAACCCGCCGCAAGCACGGCTCCCCACCCGTCGCGGTCAACCGCACGCGCCTTAGGCAATCCGCCTCAAGCACGGCTCCCCACCCATTACGGTCGACGCCCGCCGGCTCGGGGTAGCGCCAACCCCGGCTCCCCACCCGTCGCGGTCGGCCGCCACCGCCTTGGGCAATCCGCCGCAGGCACGGCTCCCCACCCATTGCGATCGGCCGCCACCGCCTTGGGCAATCTGCCGCCTGGGGCGGCAGGGTGGGCAAGGCGGCCCCCGGCGCCGCGCACCCCTCACGACGGGCCCTGCCCCGGCACAGCGACCTGGGCCCGGGACGGGCCGAAGCCCCCGGAGGGGGCGGGCGGGCGGGAGATGACCGGGCACCGGCGCAGCCGGACAAGGACCGGTGCCGCGCGCTGAACGCAAGGGCGCCCACCCCGGCCAAGCCCCAAGACCCGGTGCCGCGCAACAGCTATGACAGGCGCCGACCACGCCCGGACGGGCCGAAGCCCCCGGAGGGGGCGGGCGGACGGGAGATGAGCGGGCACCGGCGCACGCCGGACAGGAACCGACGCCGTGCGCCGGGCGCGAGGGCGCCCACCCCGGCACAGTGCCGCGCACCCCGGACGGGATACGCCGACCATCGCACGGTGGGATCCCGGTGCCGCGCACCCCGGACGGTAGGCGCCGGCCACGGCACGGCGGCACCCCGGTGCGGCGTAGCCAGGACGGAGGCGCCGACCACGGCACCGTGGGGCCCCGGTGCTGCGCGAGCAGGGCGTGGGGCCCAGACCCGGCACGGGTCAGCCCTTGTCCAGGTACTGTTCGCGTTCCTCGTCGAGGAGGGCGTCCAGCGCCACCCGTAGGGCCGGCAAGGCCTCCAGTTCCGGGTCGGCCGAAACCACCTTCGTCGCCTCCTCGCGCGCCTCCGCGATGATCTCCTCGTCCTCGATCACGGCGAGCATCCGCAGGGACGAGCGGACGCCGGACTGGGCCTGGCCGAGGACGTCGCCCTCGCGGCGCTGTTCGAGGTCGATGCGGGAGAGCTCGAAGCCGTCGAGCGTGGCGGCGACGGCGCCGAGTCTGGCGCGCGCGGGGGCGGCCTCCGGCATCTCGGTGACCAGCAGGCACAGCCCCGCCGCCGACCCACGGCCGACGCGGCCACGCAGCTGGTGGAGCTGCGAGACGCCGAACCGGTCGGCGTCCATGATCACCATCGCCGTCGCGTTCGGCACGTTCACCCCGACCTCGATGACGGTCGTCGCCACCAGGACGTCCGTCTCCCCCGCGGCGAAGCGACGCATCACGGCGTCCTTGTCGTCGGGCTGCATGCGCCCGTGCAGGACCTCGACCTTGAGGCCCTGGAGCGGACCGCGCGCCAGCTCCTCCGCGACGTCGAGCACGGCGAGCGGCGGCCGCTTCTCCGCCTCGTCCTCGGCGGACTGCTTCTTGGCGGCGCCCTTCTTGGGCTTCTCGTCCTCGTCGTCACCGATGCGGGGGCAGACGACGTACGCCTGATGGCCGTTGCTCACTTCCTCGCGTACACGCTCCCACGCGCGGGCCAGGAAGTGCGGCTTGTCGGCCGCCGGTACGACATGGCTGGCGATCGGCGAGCGGCCGGCCGGCAGCTGGTCGAGGACGGACGTCTCCAGGTCGCCGAAGACGGTCATCGCGACCGTGCGCGGAATCGGCGTCGCCGTCATGACCAGGAGGTGCGGCGGCTGCTTGCCCTTCGAGCGCAGGGCGTCGCGCTGTTCCACGCCGAAGCGGTGCTGCTCGTCCACGACGACCAGGCCCAGATCGTCGAACTGCACCTTGTCCTCGATCAGCGCGTGCGTGCCGATGACGACGCCGGCCTCCGCCGTGGCCAGGTCGAGCAGGGCCTGGCGGCGGGCGGCCATGCCCATCGAGCCGGTGAGCAGGACGACCTTGGTGGCGTGCTCGACCCCGCCCAGCATCCCGCCCTGCGCCAGCTCGCCCATCATCTCGGTGATGGACCGGTGGTGCTGCTGGGCGAGGACTTCGGTGGGCGCGAGCATCGCTGCCTGACCGCCCGCGTCGACGACGGCGAGCATGGCGCGCAGCGCGACCATGGTCTTACCCGAACCCACCTCTCCCTGGAGCAGCCGGTGCATCGGGTGCTCGGTGGCCAGGTCGTCGAAGATCTCCTTGGAGACCTTCTGCTGGCCTTCGGTGAGCGTGAAGGGGAGCTTCGCGTCGAAAGCCGTCAGCAGGCCGTCCGGCTTCGGTACGCGTGGGACCGCGGTCAGCTGGGTCTCCGCGAAGCGGCGCCGGGCGAGGGCCACTTGAAGGACGAAGGCCTCGTCCCACTTGAGGCGGTCCCGGGCGCCGGCGACGTCGTCCTTCGTCTGCGGCCGGTGGATCTTGAGCAGGGCCTCGGGCAGCGGGGCGAGGCCGCGGCCCTCGCGCAGCGACTCGGGCAGCGGGTCCTCGGCCTCGCGCGCGCTGGGCAGCACCAGGTCGACGGCCTTGGCGATCTTCCAGGACTCCAGCTTGGCCGTGGCCGGGTAGATCGGCAGCAGGGCACCGGCCCACGAGCCGACCGCCTCCGCGGCCTCGTCGGAGGACTCGGCGTTGAGCAACTGGTAGGCGGGGTGCGCCAGTTGCATCTTCCGGTTGAAGACCGAGGCCTTGCCGGCGAACATCGCGCGCGTACCGGGCAGCAGGTCCTTGTGCGGCTTGTGGATGCCGCGGCCGAAGAAGACGAGCTGGAGCTCGCCGCTGCCGTCGGTGATGGTGACTTCGAGGCGCTGGCCCCTGCCGCCGTTGAACTTCAGGATGCGGGCGGTGGCGACCTGCGCGACGACCGTCACGTGCTCGTCGAGCGGCAGGTCCGCGAGGCGGGTGAGCTCGCCCCGCTCCGCGTATCTGCGCGGGTAGTGGTGGAGCAGGTCGCCGACCGTGTGCAGGCCTAGATGCTCGGCCATCACCTTCGCGGTGGCGGGGCCGAGCACCTTCTTCAGTGGTTCTTCGAGCGCGGGCACGAGATCCATTGCACACCACGCCACTGACAATGGCCGAACACTGCCCTGAAACGAGGCTCGGAGCGGCCCTGAAACGAGGCTCGGGGCAGCCCTGAAACGAGTCCGAGGGCAGCCCCGAAGCGCGCCTCAGCCCATCTCGGGCACCGGTGTCACCAGCTTCCCGTGCGCCAGGTACGCGGTCAGGTTGTCCAGGGTCAGCCGTTCCATCTCGTCGCGGGTCTGGACGGTGCCGCTGGCCAGGTGCGGCGTGAGGACCACGTTGTCCAGAGCGAGCAGCGGCTCCGGCACGTGCGGTTCGGCGGCGAAGACGTCGAGTCCCGCGCCCGCGAGGCCGCCGGTGGTCAGGAGGTCGACGAGCGCCTCCTCGTCGACCACGCTGCCGCGCGCGATGTTGACGAGGTAGCCCTCGGGGCCGAGCGCCTCCAGGACCTCTCGGGAGACGAGACCGCTGGTGGCTGCGCCGCCGGAGGTCGCGACCACCAACACGTCGACGGATGTGGCCAGTTCAGCGGGCGAGGCCGCGTACGCGTAGTCGACGCCGGGCACCTCGCGGCGGCTGTGGTAGCTGATCGGGCAGCCCATGGCGGCGAACCGGGTGGCGATGGCCCGCCCGATCCGGCCGAGCCCGAGCACGCCGATCCGGGCGCCGCTGACCCGCCGCGCCAACGGGACGGCGCCCTCACTCGGCCAGCGGCCGGCCCGTACGTAGCGGTCGGCGGCGGAGAGCCCCCGCAGCACGTCGAGCGTCAGCCCGAGCGCGGTGTCGGCGACGCAGTCGGTGAGCACGTCGGGGGTGTTGCTGACCACGATGCCGCGTTCCAGGGCGAGGGCGACGTCGGTGGTGTCGTAGCCGACCCCGAAGTTGACGACGGCGCCGAGGCGCGGGAGTGCGGCCATGAGTTCGGTGCCGACGCCCGCGCGGCCGGAGGTGACGACGACGCCGACCTCACCCCCGTACTCCGCGAGGAAACTGTCGCGTTCGGGTCCTTCCTTCGGAAGGACGAGAGCGTCGTACGTGGTGTTCAGCGTCCGGGCGAGCGAGGGCTTGAGCGAGCCGACGGCGAGGACGCGGCCGACGGCGGCAGAGGACGTGGTCATGCGGGGACTCCTTCCTGGACCGGCTCGTGGTCAGGGGCCGGTTCATGGTCCGGGTTCATGGTCCCGGGCCGGTTCAGATCACTTTCTTGACGAGCGCGGCGAGTTCGGCGTGCTCGGCCTCGGTGAGGTCGGTCAGTGGCGGGCGCACCGGTCCCGCGCCGTGGCCGGAGACGGTGAGGCCGGCCTTCACGATCGAGACCGCGTAGCCGGGCTGCCGGTCGCGGATGGCGATGTACGGCAGGACGAACTCGCGCAGCCGGTCGTAGACCTGCGCCTTGTCGTGGGCGCGCACGGCCGCGTAGAAGTCGCAGGCCCACTGCGGGGCGAAGTTGAAGATGGCCGACGAGTAGGTGGTGGCGCCGAGTTCGAGGTACGGCAGGGCGTAGGTCTCGGCTGTCGGGAGGCCGCCGATGAGGACGAGCCGCCCGTCGTGCTCGGCGTGCAGCCGGACCATGAGGTCGATGTCGCAGACGCCGTCCTTGAACCCGATGAAGTTGGGGAAGTGGGCGACGAGCCGGTCGACGGTCGCCGCCTTGAAGCGGGCGTTGGCCCGGTGGTACACGATCACGCCGAGGGACGTGGCCGCGCAGACCCGCGCCACGTGGTCGTAGAGCCCCTCCTGTCCGACCTCGGTGAGGTAGGGCGGCAGCAGCAGGAGGCCGTCGGCCCCGCCCTCCTCCGCCCGCCGGGCCATCTCCACCGCGGTCGCCGTGCCGTACCCGGCCGCCCCGATGACCGGCAGCGCGTCATGCGCCTCGGCGACGGTCGCCCGCAGCACCGCGTCGACGTCGGTGTGGCTGAGCGAGAAGAACTCGCCGGTGCCGCCCGGGGCGAAGAGGCCCGCCACGTCGTACCCGGCCAGACGCTGCAGGTGCGCGCGGTAGGCCGGCTCGTCGAAGGCGTGGTCGGGCGTGGTGTGGGTGACGGGGAAGGACAGCAGGCCGGAGCCCAGGACGCGGCGCAGATCATCGGGCGAGAAACGGGCCATGGGGCAGCTCCAGGGTCGTCGGGCGGATGAGGCCGGCTGGCCGCAAGCTAGCAGACGTCGATCATGGATAGGAATGGCGTCTACATATGAGTACGCCTCCTCTCCGGCGCACACGTAGTGAACGTGTAGGGCTCGTCCAACTTCCGTGCCTGCGCGACCTATTGACGTGCCCGAGAACCCCCACTTACCGTGCGTCCACAAATCGAAACGGCGTCTACATCCGTGGACATGCTCGCGCCTGTCACGGTGGAGGAAGCCCCATGCCCCCTGTTCCCATCCCCGGTCGGGCTCTCGCTCTGGCGGTCGTCTGCACGCTCGCCGCAAGCGCCTGCACCGTGGCCAACAGCGCGTCGGTGACGGCGGGCAAGGACACGCTGCGCGTCGTACTGCCGGAGGAGCCGCCCACCCTCGAACCCTGCGAGTCCTCGCTGACCTCCACCGGCGTGGTGGTGCGCTCCAACATCACCGAGCCGCTGACCGAGCGCGACCCGGACTCGGGCGAGCTCCGGCCGAAGCTCGCGACCGCCTGGAAGCGCACCTCCGACACCCAGTGGACGTACACCGTCCGCGAGGGCGTCCGGTTCAGCGACGGTTCGCGGTTCGACGCGAAGGACGCCGCGTACTCCATCGACCGCGCGGTCAACTCGAAGCTCGGCTGCAATGTCGAGGGCTACGTCTTCGGGGACATGGACGTGAAGCTGTCGACGCCCGACGACCACACGCTGAAGGTGACGACCCCCGAGGCGGACCCGATCCTGCCGCTGCGGCTCTCCTTCATCGAGATGGTGCCGACGTCCACCGACGCGAAGAAGAAGGTGCGCGAGCCCATCGGCACGGGCCCGTACCGGATCGCCGACTGGGAGCCGGGCCTGCGGCTCTCCCTCGCAGCGAACAAGAAGTACTGGGGCAAGGCCCCCGACTACCGCAAGGCCCTCTACCAATGGCGCCCCGAAGGCAGCGTCCGCGCCGCCATGGTCACCAACGGCGAGGCGGACGTGGCCACTTCGCTCGGCCCGCAGGACGGGGCGGGCGACACCGCGGTCACGTATCCGAACAACGAGACCACCGCGCTGCGCATGCAGCTCGGCGAGGCGCCGCTGAACGACGAGCGGGTGCGCAAGGCGATCAACTACGCGATCGACCGCAAGAGCATCGTCGACTCCCTCTACCGGGGCGACGCCAAGGTCGCGTCCCAGCTCGTGCCCTCCGGGATCACCGGGTACGACAAGGGTCTCAAGCCCTGGCCGACCGACCTCGCCAAGGCGCGGAAGCTGCTGGCGCAGGCGAAGGCCGACGGCGTCGATGTCGGCAAGCAGATCAGGCTGATCAGCCGGACCGCGCTGTTCCCCAAGGTCGACGAGACCGTGCAGGTCATACAGAACGAGCTGGCGGGGATCGGGCTCAACGTCAAGATCCAGATGAAGGACACGGCGGGCAGCACGGAGTTCCAGGAGCGGCCCTTCCCCAAGAACACGGGCCCGTATCTGCTGCTCATCCAGCACGGGAACCAGGCCGGTGACGCGGCCTTCTCCATGGACCAGTACCTGCTGAGCAAGGGGTTCCAGAGCTCCGGTGGCACGGCTGTCTTCGACCGGAAGATCCGCGCGGCGGAGGCGCTCACCGGTGACGCGAGGCAGCGGGCGTTGGCGGGGGTCTTCGCCGCGGAGCCGACCGAGGTCACGCAGTACGCGTACATCGCGCACATGTACGGGATCACCGCGCTCGCGGAAGGGGTTCGTTACCGGCCCAACTCTGCGACCGGCGACGAGATGCGCCTCTCCGAGTTCACGCACGCCGACTGACAGCGCGGCGCGTCCACCCCGCTCTCGGGGCTCCGCCCCGGACCCCGCGCCTCAAACGCCGGCGGGGCTGGATTTGCCCGGACTCACCCGCCCGCCAGGGCCAGAAGGCCTGCCCGCTCCCCGTCCTCCGACCAAGGGACAGCGATGTTCCAGTTCCTCCGCCGTCGCACGCTGACCAGCATCCTGCCGCTGCTCGCGGTGCTCCTCGGGGTCTTCGTCCTCGCGCGGCTCACCGGCGATCCGTCGTCCTTGTACCTGCCCGAATCCGCCACCCCGGCCCAGCGCGCCGCCTTCGCCGCCCGCAACGGCTTCGACGACTCGATCTGGCAGCAGATCGCCGACTACTTCGGCGGCGTCTTCCAGCTCGACTTCGGCGAGTCGCTGCGCACCGGCGAGTCCGCAGCGACGATGGCGCTGCGGGCCTTCCCCGCCACGTTGCAGCTCGCCTTCGCGACCATGCTGATCGCCGTCATCGGCGCGGTGATCATCGGAAGCTGGGCCGCCTACCGGCCCAACTCCCTTGCGGACCGCGTCTCTTCGTTCCTGTCCATGACCGCCGCGAGCGTCCCCGACTTCTGGTTCGCGATCACCGGCGTATGGATCTTCTCCGTCACGCTCGGCGTGCTGCCCACCTCGGGCGTCACCGACGGCATGCTCTCGTGGGTGCTGCCGGTGGCTACGCTCCTGATCCGGCCGCTCGGCGTGCTCACCCAGGTGGTGCGCGGCGCGATGATCTCCGCGCTCTCCGCCCCGTACGTGCGCCTCGCGCGCAGCAAGGGGGCCGGCAGCGTCCGCGTGGTCAGCCATCACGCGCTGCGCAACGCCGCCGCGCCCGCGCTCACCGTGGCGGGCGACCTCGCCGTCTCGCTGGTCAACGGGGCCGTGGTGGTGGAGACGATCTTCGGCTGGCCGGGCATCGGGAAGCTGATGATCGACTCCATCCTGGGCCGCGACTTCGCGGTGCTGCAGGCCGCGGTGCTGATCACCGCGATCACCATCTTCGCGCTCAACATCGTCATCGACGTCTGCTACGCGCTGCTCGACGCGCGCGTGCGCGAGACGGCGACGGCCTGAGGAGGACGCCGTGAGTATCTCGACCGACAAGCCGGTGGACTCCGCGTCCGACAACCCGGTTCCTACGAAAGGCGCCTCCGCGCCCCGCGGCAGCCAAGTCCCCCTGTGGCGCATGCTGTTGCGCGACCGGGTCGCCACCGTGGCGGCCGTGCTGCTCGTCCTGATCGCGCTCACCGCGGTCCTCGGCCCGCCGCTGCTCGGTTCCGCCGCCACGGATCAGGACCTGGCGAACGCCAACCAGGCGCCGTTCTCCCTCGACCACGGCTGGCTGGGGATCCTCGGCACCGATCCGCTCGGCCAGAGTGTGCTGGCCCGGCTGGTCGTCGCCGCCCGCACCACGTTCAGCGTGGCCGTGCCCGCGGTGCTGCTCGCGCTGGCCGTCGGCTCGCTGATCGGCATGTGGGCCGGCTATCACCGCGGCCGCAGGGAGACGGTCGCGATGCGCGTCGCCGACGTCATCATGAGCTTCCCTTCGCTGCTCATGGCGGTCGTCGTGCTGTACGTCTTCTCGCCGAGCATCGCCAACCTCGTCCTGGTGCTGACCGTCACCCGGCTCCCGGTCTATCTGCGCACCGCCCGGTCGGAATCCTCCGAGCTGCAGAGCCGCCTGTTCGTGGACGCGGCGCGCACCTTCGGCACATCCAGCGGGGCGATCATCCGCCGGCACGTGTTCCCGATCGTGCTGCCGACACTACTGACCCTCGCCACGCTCGAATTCTGTTACGTGATGCTCGCGGAGTCCTCGCTGAGCTTCCTCGGCATCGGCATCCAACCACCCGATGTGAGCTGGGGGTTGATGGTCTCGCAGGGCCGGACGTACCTGCAGAGCGCGTGGTGGCTGACCTTCTTCCCCGGGCTCGCCATCGTCATCACGACGGTCTCCGCGACCGTGCTCGCCTCCTGGGCGCGGCTCGCCACCGACCCCGCGCAGCGCTGGCGCCTCGCGCTGCCCCGCAAGGCGCGGCGCCGCGCGGGCCGCGCCGCCCGCACCGCCCCGGCTCCTCAGGAGGCCCAGTCGTGACCGCGACCGCCACACGTACCGCCCTCGAGGTCGACGGCCTCAGCGTCGACATCCGCACCCCGCACGGCACCGTACGGGCCGTCGACAAGGTCACCTTCAGCGCCCGGCGCGGCCGGACGCTCGCCCTGCTCGGCGAGTCCGGCTGCGGCAAGTCGATGACCGCGCAGGCCATCGTCTCGCTGCTCGACCCGGCCGCCGAGGTGAGCGCGGGCCGGGTGCTGCTCGACGGCACCGATCTGGTCGCGGCCGACGAGCGGACCCGGCGCGCGCTCGCGGGACCCGAACTCGCCATCGTCTTCCAGGACGCGCTCACCGCCCTCAACCCGGTCTACACGGTGGGCACCCAGCTCGCCGAGCCGTTCCGGATCCACCGCGGGATGTCCCGCAAGCAGGCCCGCAAGGAAGCGGTCGAGCTGATGGCGCGGGTCGGCATCCCGGAGCCGGAGAGCCGGGTGGACGCCTATCCGCACCAGTTCTCCGGCGGTATGCGCCAGCGCCTCCTGATCGCCATCGCGGTCGCCCTCTCCCCCTCCGTGCTCCTCGCCGACGAGCCGACGACGGCGCTCGACGTGACCGTGCAGGCGCAGATCATGCAGCTGCTGCGGGACCTGCGCGCGGAGCGGGACATGAGCGTCGTACTGATCACCCACGACCTGGCTCTGGTCTCCGAGCAGGCCGACGAGGTCGTGGTGATGTACGCGGGCACGGTCGTCGAGTCGGGTCCCGTACGCGAGGTGTTCGGTGCACCCCAACACCCGTACACGAAGGGCCTGTTGGACTCGGTGCCGGTGCACGCCGCGCGCGGTGAGGAGCTGCGGTCCATCGGCGGCGCCCCGCCGGACCTGCACTCGATCCCGTCCGGCTGTGTCTACCAGGACCGCTGCCCGCTGGTGCGCGACCTGTGCCGTGCGCGGCGCCCGGAACCGGCCGAGGTCGCGCCGGGCCGCACGGCCGCCTGCCACTTCTCCGACGAGGTGACCCGATGAGCGACAACCCGCTTCTCCAAGTACGCGAGCTCACCAAGACGTTCCAGGTCCAGGGCGCCGGCAAGGGACGCCGCCTGCGCGCCCTGAACGGCATCTCCTTCGATCTGCGGCGCGGCGAGACCCTCGGCCTCGTAGGGGAGTCGGGCTGCGGCAAGTCCACGCTCGCCCGGACGCTGCTCATGCTGGAGCGGCCCGACGGCGGCAGCGTCCGCTTCGGCGGCGTGGACCCGTTCGCCCTCAAGGGGGCGGAGCTGCTGGCGTGGCGGCGCCGGGTGCAGATGGTCTTCCAGGACCCGTTCGCCTCGCTCAACGCCCGGATGACGGCCGGCGAGATCATCGGTGAACCATGGCGCACCCACAAGTCCCTGCACCGCACGGCCGGTGAACGTGCCGCCCGCGTAAGGGAGTTGCTCGACCTCGTCGGGCTGCGCAAGGGCGACGAGCACCGCTATCCGCAGGAGTTCTCCGGCGGCCAGCGTCAGCGCATCGGCATCGCCCGCGCGCTCGCCCTCTCCCCCGACGTGATCATCTGCGACGAGCCGGTCTCCGCGCTCGACCTGTCCGTGCAGGCCCAGGTGCTCAACCTCCTCAACGACCTGCAACGCCAGCTCGGCGTCAGCTATCTCTTCATCTCGCACGACCTGTCGGTGGTCCGGCACGTCGCGGACCGCGTGATGGTGATGTACCTGGGCGGCATCGTGGAACAGGGCGACACGGAGTCCGTCTTCGGCCGCGCCCTGCACCCGTACAGCTCGGCACTGATGTCGGCCGCGCCGTCGCTCGACGCCGACGCGCGCCGCGAACAGATCGTCCTCCAGGGCGAGTTGCCCTCCCCGCTCTCGCCGCCGTCCGGCTGCCGCTTCCGGACCCGCTGCTGGAAGGCGACCGACGCGTGCGCCTCGGCCGCGCCCGCCCCGGCCGTCGACGCCCGGGATCCGGGGCACACGGCGGCCTGCTTCCATCCGCTGGAGGACACCTCCGGCCTGGTGGCCGCGGGTGGCGACGGTCTGTGACGCTCACCGGCTATCTGGTCGTCGCGGTCGCGGTGGTGATCGCCTCCTGTCTCCAGGCGTCCATCGGCTTCGGCATGGGGATGCTCGCCGCGCCGGTGGTCGCCGTCGTCGACCCGTCCCTCGTACCGGGAACGCTGATCATTCAGGCGGGCGTGCTCACCCTCCTCGTGACGGTGGCGGAGCGGCAGCACATCGATCTGCGGGGCACGGGCTGGGCGCTGGTCGGCCGGGTGCCCGGCACCGTCGCGGGAGCGCTGCTCGTGGCCGCGCTCCCGCCGCAGGGCCTCGCCCTGATGCTGTCCGGCGTGGTGCTCCTGGGTGTCGTACTGACCTGCTTCGGCTGGGCCCCGCAGCCGCACCGGCCGGTCCTGGTCCTCGCCGGGTCCGCGTCGGGGCTCCTCGGCACCGCGACCTCGATCGGCGGCCCGCCGATGGCCCTGGTCTGGCAGGGCAAGGACGCCCCCGTGCTGCGCGGCACCATGAGCGGGTTCTTCCTCATCGGCTCGGTGCTCTCCGTCGCGACGCTCGCGTCCACGGGCGCCATCGGTACGCACACGCTCCTGACGTCGGCCGTGCTCGCCCCCGCGCCGGTCGTCGGCTACGCGCTCTCGCGTTACGTGAACCGCTTCATGGACGCCCGCCGGCTGCGCTGGGCCGCGATCGGGGTGTCGGCGCTGGGGGCGGTGCTGCTGATCGGCGAGCAGCTGGTGTGAGCTTCGGTGCGGCTGATCGGCGAGCAGCTGGTGTGAGCTTCGGTGCGAACGTCAGTTCCCACCCCAGCGCGACCGTCGGCTCCGCACCCCACCGCGACCGTCAGCTCCGCACCAAGTTGCGCAGCGGCCGTCCCTCCGCGAGCGCCTCCACGTTCGCCCTGATGTCCTCGGCCCGGCCGCGGAAGGTCTCCTCGGTGTGGCCCGACTGGTGCGGCGTGAGCACCACGTTGTCGAACCCGGTGAAGTCCAGGTGCGAGGGCGGCGGCGCCGCGGGCTCGCGCGGGTTGCGCCACCAGACGTCGAGGCCTGCCCCCGCGATGGTGCCGTCGCTCAGCGCGGTGTGCAGCGCCTTCTCGTCGACCACCGCGCCCCGGGCCACGTTGACGAGCACGGCGGACGGTTTCATCGCGGCGAGCGCGGCGGCGTCCACGAGCCCGCGCGTCTCCTCGCTCAGCGGCACCGTCACGACGACCACGTCGCAGGCGCCGAGCATCTCGTGCAGCCGGTCCTGCCCGCCCACCCACTCCAGGTCCACCCCGGCGGGCGGCGGCGCGCCCGGGTCGCGACGCACGGTGCGTACCCGCATGCCCAACGCGCCTGCCAGCCGGGCGACTTCGCCGCCGATCTCGCCCATGCCGAGGACGCCAAGGGTACGCCCGGCGAGGACGCCTCCGAAGGCGTAGGACGGGTCGACGACGGCGTTGCGCCAGACGCCGGCCCGCATGTCCCGCTCGCCGCGCGCGACGTCGCGCAGCAGCATCATCGACACCATCACCACGTGCTCGGCGATGGAGCGGCCGTGGTGGAAGGTGTTCGCCACCCGCACCCCGGGCCGCAGCGCGTCCAGTGGGATCTTGTCGTAGCCGGCCCCGGTGACGTGCAGCAGCCGCAGCCGCTCCATCCCTGCCAGCAGTTCGCGGTCGGCGGCGGAGCACACGAGTACGTCGGCGGTGGCCGCGGCGGCGGCCAGGGCCCCGGGATCGTCCCCGTACGCGAAGTTCCAGCGGTGCGCGCAGCCTTCGGTGAGCACGTCCCTGAACCGCCCCATGACCGGTTCGGTGACCAGGACCTCCAGCGGCCGCACCGCTCCCCCGCTCACCACCGCGGCACCGTCGGGTCGAACTCCGGCTGGAAGCGGCGCATGTAGGAGGTGTCGTCGCGCTCGCGGATGCCGCAGTCGAGGTACTGCTCATGCAGCCGGGCGAGCGCGTCACGGTCGAGCTCGACGCCGAGTCCCGGGGTGGTGGGCACGGCGACGGCGCCGTCCTTGAACGTGAGCGCCCCGGGCACGACGACGTCCTCGGCGGGGTCCTTCCACGGCCAGTGCGTGTCGCAGGCGTAGTCGAGGTTCGGGGTGGCGGAGGCGAGGTGGGTCATGGCCGCGAGGCTGATGCCCAGATGCGAGTTGGAGTGCATGGACAGGCCCATGCCGAACGTCTCGCAGATCGCGCCGAGCCGCTGGGACCGCCGGAGCCCGCCCCAGAAGTGGTGGTCGGACAGCACCACTTGGACGGCGTCCTGGCGCACGGCCGGCGGCAGGTGCTTGAAGGCGACGACGCACATGTTGGTGGCGAGCGGCATCGACACCTCGCGCGCGACGCGGGCCATGCCCTCGATGCCGGGCGTCGGGTCCTCCAGGTACTCGACGACCCCGTCGAGCTCCTGCCCGACCTTGACCGAACTGGCCACGTTCCAGGCCCCGTTGGGGTCGAGCCGGAGCGGCAGCTCGGGGAAGGCCGCGCGCAGCGCACGGACCGCCTCGATCTCCTCCTCGGGCGCGAAGACGCCACCCTTCAGCTTGATCGCGCCGAACCCGTACGCGTCGATGATGCGCCGCGCCTGCCGGACCAGACCCTCCGGGTCAAGGGCGGCACCCCACTCGTCGTCGTCCTGCCCGGGGTGGCCGGCCCACTTGTAGAAGAGGTACGCGCTGTAGGCGACGCGGTCGCGCACGGCGCCGCCGAGCAGGTCGCTCACGGGGCGGCCGACGACCTTGCCCTGAAGGTCGAGCGCGGCGACCTCGAAGGGCGAGACGACCCGGTCGGCGAGGGAGCTGTCGGTCACCATCCCGCTCATTCCGTGCCCGCCCACGCCGCTGTCGGCGGCCAGCGACTCATTGACCGCGCGCCAGACGCCGTTCAGATCGAAGACGTCGATGCCGACCAGGTGCTGCCCGGCCCGCTCAAGGCGGCCCAGATGCGGCAGGTCCCCGTAGGACTCACCGAGCCCGCACAGACCGCTGTCGGTCACGACCTCGACGACCGAGCGCAGCGCGAAGGGCTCGTGCACACCTACGGAATTGAGCAGCGGAAGGTCCCGGAACGCCACCGGCGTCACGCGCACCTCGGAGATCCGGTGCTTCTCAGTGTCAGACATGACCGGATCCTGACACGCGTCTACGTACGTAGACAAGGCTTGCGTATGTGATTTCGGGGGTCCGGGCCGACGGCCTCCGCCGCCCCGTCGCCTACGATGTGCCGGACGTTCAGGGGGTAGAAGTGGCAGCGAAGAACGCCTCGTTGGGCCCGGCGGACACCGAGTCGGGCCGCGGCCTGGTCAAGTCCGCCGAGCGCACCGCACGGATCATGGAGACGCTCGCCGAGTCCGCGGACGGCCTCAGCCTGAGCGGACTCCAGGAGCGGACCGGCTACCCCCGCTCCAGCCTGTACGCCCTGCTGCGCACGCTGACGACGCTGAAGTGGATCGAGACCTCCGACGGCGAGCAGACGTACGGCATCGGACCGCGCGCGCTGCTCGCGGGCACCGCCTACCTCGACCGCGACCCGGCGCTGCCCTTCGCCGTCCAGCAGCTCGAGAGCCTGCGGGCCGAGACCGGCTACACCGTGCACTACGCGCGCCTGGACGCCCCGAACGTCATCTATCTGGCCAGCCGCGAGGTCACGGAGCCCAAGCGCCTCGTGTCCCGCGTGGGCCGTCAACTGCCCGCGCACGCCACCTCGTTGGGCAAGGCCCTGCTCGCCGAGCGGACCTCGGCCGAGGTCGACGCGATCCTCCCGGAGGACGGGCTGCGGCAGTTGACCGAGCACACGGTGGCCACCCGCGCGGCGCTCCACGACGAGCTGGAGGCGGGCCGGATGCGCGGCTGGTCGATCGAGCGGGAGCAGAACACCGCGGGGCTGTGCTGCGTGGCGGCCTGCGTCGGCTACCGCATCCCGGCGACCGACGCGATCAGCTGCTCGATGCCGCTGTCCCGCGCCTGTGACAGGGAACTCTCCCGCGTCACGGAGGCGCTGCGCCGGCACGCGGACGAACTGGCGGGAACCCTGCGCCGCAAGGGCATCCGCTAGCCACCCGGCCGCACTCGCCCTACTCGACGCCGATCAGCATCAGCGCCGACTGCCGCCCGCCGCGGTACACCACCGTGTCCACGGCCAGGTAGGACTCGCGCACATGCTGTTCGAGCCCGGCCGCGACCTCGTCGGAGACCTCCTCGCCGAGGACGAGCGTGACGAGTTCGCCGCCCGCCGCCAGCATCCGGTCGAGGACCGTGCGGGCCGTCACGGGGACCTCGCCGCCGATGACCGCCACGTCTCCGTCGATCAGGCCGAGGACGTCCCCGGCCTGGCAGATGCCCGCCATGGTCCACGACTGCCGCTCGGCGACGGCCAGTTCGCCGTACCGGGTCGCCCCCGCGGCCGAGGTCATCGCCACGACGTCCTCGTCGAAGCGCCGGTCGGGCTCGTGGACGGCGATCGCGGCGATGCCCTGGACCGCCGAGCGGGTCGGGATGAGCGCGATCCGGATGCCCTCGGCGCGGGCCTGCTCGGCCGCCGCCGCGGCGGTGTGCCGCAGCTCGGCGTCGTTCGGCAGCAGCACCACCTCGCGCGCGTGGGCCCGCCGTATCGCGCCGACGAGCTCCCCGCTCGCGGGCGGCTCACCGGGCCGGTCGGGCACGGTCGTGGCGCCCGCCTCCCGGTACAGCCCGGCGAGCCCGTCGCCCGGCACAACGGCCACCACGGCCCGCTGCGCACGCTCCCGCGGCGCCGAGGCGTGCGTCGCGTGCACATCGCCGAGCCCGAAGTGCGTGATGCGGATGCGGTACGGGCGCCCGGCCTCGACGCCCGCCTCCACGGCCGCGCCCGCGTCGTCCACATGCACGTGGACGTTCCACAGGCCGTCCCCGCCGACGACGACCAGCGAGTCCCCGAGGGCGTCCAGCCGCGTCCGCAGCCGGGCCACCGCCCCGTCGTCCGCTTCGAGCAGGTAGATGACCTCGAAGGCGGGTCCCGCGGCGCCCTCGTCCTCGGGGCATTCGAGCAGCACACCGTCGGGAACGGCATCCACGCGCGCGTGGATGCCCGCTCCACCCCGGCGCACCGGCGCCGCCTCCCCCGAGACCGCCTCGCTCAGCGCCCCCAGGACGGCCACGAGCCCCCGCCCACCGGCGTCCACGACCCCGGCGCTGCCCAGGGCTGCGAGCTGCCCCGGCGTCGCGTCGAGCGCCACGCACGCGCCTTCGTAGGCGGCACGGACGACGTCCCGGCAGTCCCCGTCAACCCCGGAGGCGGCCGCCGCGGCTGCCGTCGCCACGGTCAGGACCGTGCCCTCCACGGGGTGGGCGACCGCCTCGCGCGCGGACTCGGCGGCCCGGCCCAGCGCCAGCCGCAGGGCGTCGGCGTCGGCTCCCGCCGCGTGATCTCCCTCACCGTCTCCGCTCCCGGCGAGGACCTGTGCCATGCCCCGGAGCAGCTGCGCGAGGATCGTCCCGGAGTTGCCCCGGGCACCGATGAGGGCGCCGTGCGCCATGGCGCGCATCACTTCGGGGAGCGCGGGAGCGGCCGGCTCGGGCCCCGCCTCGAGCCCGGCGAAGACCGCCTCGACCGCCTGATGCGCGGACTCGAGGGTCAGATAGAGATTGGTGCCGGTGTCCCCGTCGGCGACCGGATAGACGTTGATCGCGTCTATCTCCGCGCGGTCACGACCCAGCGCCTCCAAGGCGAGTGAGCACCAGGCGCGCACCGCGATCACGTCGAGCACCTGCGGCACCTGCGCCTCCTCGAGCAGCTGGACTGGCACCGCAGAGTAGACCGCGGAAGGTGAGCGTCCGGAAAGAGGGCCCGGCCCACAATCCGGCCCCGACCTGGTCCGGAGCCCGGGCGGGCCGCCCTACCAGCCATGGTAGTTTCGTTGTACCGACGCAGCCGTTGTATGCTGCTCGGGTTGCCCGATATTCATCGGGCCATCCCCTGGCACCGCCACTCAGATCCTCCGATCCTGATCCCGGCATGCCGGGATCAACCGTAAGAGCATCTGAAGTCTTTGGAGTGACCCGTGGCTGCCAACTGCGACGTCTGTGGCAAGGGGCCGGGCTTCGGCAACAGCATCTCCCACTCGCACCGCCGTACGCCCCGTCGCTGGAACCCGAACATCCAGCGTGTGCGTGCCGTGATCAGTGGGACGCCGAAGCGCCTCAACGCCTGCACCTCGTGCATCAAGGCCGGCAAGGTCTCGCGCTGACGTTTCGCGTAGCGCGGCCACCTAGCTGGTTGCTTTAAAGAGCCGGTCCCCTCGGGGACCGGCTCTTTTTTGTGCCCACGGGCCCACAGCTGCCGGAGAACGCCTGGTGCGGGCGCACGCCCACCCGCACCGGCGCCCTCACGATTCGATCTCGCCTCCGGCGTAGCCGTCCCCGAAGTGGTCCCAGCCACCCTGGTTCGTCCAGGGCGCCCCGTCCACGGTCACCTGGGACAGCGACGAGGGGCCGAGCACCTCGCCGATCACCTTCCAGCGGGCGGGCAGCTTCACCGACGGCGGGAAGGTGGCCACGATCGCGTGGTCCTCGCCCCCGCTCAGCACCCACTGCAGCGGGTCGACGCCGACGGCCTGGCCGATGTCGCTCATCTGCGAGGGCACATCCACCTGCCCCGACTTGATGTCGATACGGACCTTGCTCGACTCGGCGATGTGGCCCAGGTCGGCGATGAGCCCGTCGCTCACGTCACACATGGCGGTGGCGCCGAGCCCGGCCGCCGCGGGGCCCGCGTGGTACGGCGGTTCGGGGCGGCGGTGCGCCTCCACGAAGGCGCGGGGCGAGCGGAAGCCGCGCGAGAGCACCGCGTATCCGGCGGCGGACCAGCCCAGCCAGCCGGTCACGGCCACGACGTCACCGGGCTGTGCGCCGGACCGGGTCACCGGCTCGTGGCCCTGCATGTCGCCGAGCGCGGTGATCGCCACGGTGATCGTGTCGCCGCGTACGACATCGCCGCCGACGACGGCGGCGCCCGCCACCTGGCACTCGTCGCGCAGCCCGTCCATCAGCTCCGACGGCCAGGACGCGGGCAGTTCGGCGGGCACCACGAGGCCGAGGAGCAGCGCCGTCGGCACGGCGCCCATGGCCGCGATGTCGGCGAGGTTCTGCGCGGCGGCCTTGCGCCCGACGTCGTACGCGGTGGACCAGTCGCGCCTGAAGTGCCGGTTCTCCAGCAGGACGTCCGTGCTGGCGACGACCCTGCGGTCCGGTGCCGCGATCACGGCGGCGTCGTCGCCGGGACCGATGCGTACGGCCGGGGTGGTGGTGAGCCGAGAGGTCAGCTCTCGGATGAGGCCGAACTCCCCCAACTCGCCGACGGTGCCCTTCATGCGCGTGCTGCCCTTTCTGCCCCGGTTCGCTGCCGCCCGCCAGGGCCGAATGCCCCGGCCCGCTTGCGGTCGCGGGCCGTCTCTGTCATGGGTACGGTTTGTGTCACGGGCCTGCCTTCCACGTCCGTGGGCGCCACAGCCGCCACCGGGTCTCCCCGCGGCGAGCGGTGACGCGATACCGTGGCGTCCCTTTCTCCCCACATGATCCTCGTGATGATCCTCGTGGCCGCCCTGGAGGTTCCGTGGTACAGGCGTACATCCTGATCCAGACCGAAGTAGGCAAGGCGTCGACCGTCGCCGAGCTGATCGGGAAGATTCCAGGAGTGATCCAGGCCGAGGACGTCACCGGCCCCTACGACGTGATCGTGCGCGCGCAGGCCGACACGGTCGACGAGCTCGGCCGCATGGTGGTCGCCAAGGTCCAGCAGGTGGACGGCATCACGCGCACTCTGACCTGCCCGGTAGTCCACCTGTAGCCCCCGTCTACGCTGTGCCGGTGAAGTCATATCGTCACCGGATCCGGCACGGCCGACTGATCCGCCTGTCCATCGCGGTGCCCTCGCTCTCCTTGCTGATCGCCACCGCGGGCTGCGCTTCGACGGACGAGGCGCCAAAGGCGGCGGTTCCCACTCCGGACGCGAAGGCCGCCAAGCTGTGCCGGAACCTGGACAAGGTCCTGCCGGAGAAGGTCGACGGACTCGAGCGCAACGATCCCGAACCGGGCTCGGAGCTCACCGCGGCGTGGGGAAGCCCCGCGATCATACTGCGCTGCGGCGTGCCGTGGCCCGACGCGGCGTTGAAGACGAGCAGCAACACCGCGACGATCGACGGCGTCGGCTGGGTCGCGGACGAACTCGACGACGGCGCACAGCGGATGACGACGGGCGGACGCCTCGCCTACGTAGAGGTGACGATCCCCAAGGACGAGGTGACCAAGAACGGGGCGGGCTCCCTGGTCGACCTCGCCGGCCCCATCAAGAAGGCGATCCCCAAGGGGATCGCCGACTAGAACGCCTGTCATGGAAGCTGTGGTTACCGCAGTCCGGTCGACCGCCGCAGCGCCGCCTGGATGAGCCGGTCCACCAGCTCCGGGTAGCTCACTCCGCTCTCCTGCCACATCCGCGGGTACATGGAGATCGGCGTGAAGCCCGGCAGCGTGTTGATCTCGTTGATGACGAACTCCCCGTCCTCGTCGAGGAAGAAGTCCGCCCGCACGATCCCCTCGCAGGACATGGCCTCGAAGGCGTCGACGGCGAGCCGGCGGACCTCTGCGGTCTGCTCCTCGCTCAGCGGCGCGGGCACGATGCCGGCCGCGGAGTCGATGTACTTCGCCTCGAAGTCGTAGAAGGCGTGGGAGTCGGCCGGCGGGATCTCGGCCGGGACGGAGGCACGCGGCCCGTCCTCGAACTCCAGGACCCCGCACTCGATCTCGCGCCCGACGATGCCGGCCTCGATGATCACCTTCGGGTCGTGCTCACGGGCCGTCTCGATCGCCTCGTCGAGCCCTTCGAAGGAGTCGACCTTCGTGATGCCGATCGACGAACCCGCGCGCGCGGGCTTGATGAACAGCGGCCAGCCGTGGTCCCCGACGAAGTCGGCGACGCGGCGGCGGGCGCCTTCCTGATCCCGCTCCCACTCGCGCGGGCGCACGACCAAGTAGGGCCCCACCTTCAGCCCGAAGGACGTGAAGATGCGCTTCATGTACTCCTTGTCCTGGCCGACGGCCGAGGAGAGCACACCGCAGCCGACGTACGGGGTTCCGGAGAGGTCCAGGAGGCCCTGGATCGTGCCGTCCTCGCCGTACGGGCCGTGCAGCACGGGGAAGACCACGTCGACCTCGCCGAGGGCCTTGGGGACCGATCCCGGCTCGTTGTAGACGACTTCGCGGGAGCCCGGGTCGACCGGGAGGACCACGCCGCCCTCGGGCGACTCGGCGAGATCGGCGACGTCCGGCACCTGTCGGTCGGTGATGGCCATCCGCTCGGGATCGTCCGCCGTCAGCGCCCAACGCCCCTCGCGCGTGATGCCGATCGGCAACACGTCGTACTTGGAGCGGTCGATGGCGCGCAGCACGGCGCCCGCCGTGACCACGGAGACGCCGTGCTCGGAGCTGCGGCCACCGAAGACGACGGCCACACGCGGCTTGGGCCCACCTGCGGTGGACGCAGGGCTCTGGGGGAGGTTCTCGCTGCTCATATCGCGTTGAGCGTACCTGCTGGTAGTACGAGAGTCAGCGCCCGCAGAGCCCCGGTCGCACAGTTGTCGTACGCCGTCGCTCAGCGTCGTTCCGGCTTGGCGGAGCGCGACATGAGCTCCTTCACCGCGACGACCGGGGACTTGCCCTCGTGGACGATCGCGACGACGGTCTCCGTGATCGGCATGTCTACGCCGTGCCGGCGCGCCAGATCGAGCACCGACTCGCAGGACTTGACGCCCTCGGCGGTCTGCTTGGTGACCGCGATGGTCTCCTGAAGGGTCATGCCCTTGCCGAGGTTCGTGCCGAAGGTGTGGTTGCGCGACAGCGGCGAGGAGCAGGTGGCCACCAGGTCGCCGAGGCCCGCGAGTCCGGAGAACGTCAGCGGGTCCGCGCCCATGGCGAGCCCGAGCCGGGTCGTCTCCGCGAGCCCGCGCGTGATGAGCGAGCCCTTCGTGTTGTCGCCGAGCCCCATGCCGTCCGCGATGCCGACGGCGAGCCCGATCACGTTCTTGACCGCGCCGCCGAGCTCGCAGCCGATCACGTCGGTGTTCGTGTAGGGCCTGAAGTACGGGGTGTGGCTGGCGACTTGGAGCCGCTGGGCCACGGCCTCGTCGCGGCAGGCGACGACCGCGGCGGCGGGCTGGCGTGCGGCGATCTCGCGCGCGAGGTTGGGCCCGGTGACGATCGCGATGCGGTCCTCACCGACCTTCGTGACGTCCTCGATGACCTCGCTCATCCGCATCGCCGAACCGAGCTCGACGCCCTTCATGAGCGAGACGAGGACGGTGTCGGGAGCGAGCAGCGGCGCCCACTCCCCCAGGTTCTGGCGCAGCGTCTGCGAGGGCACGGCGAGCACCGTGAAGTCGGCGTCCGCCGCGGCCTCGGCCGGGTCGGCGGTGGCCCGCACGTTCTCCGGGAGTTCCACGCCGGGCAGGTAATCCGGGTTCGTACGCGTGGAGTTGACGGCCTCGGCGAGTTCGGCGCGGCGGGCCCAGAGGGTGACGTCGCAGCCCGCGTCCGCGAGCACCATCGCGAAGGCGGTGCCCCAGGAGCCGGTGCCGAAGACGGCGGCCTTCACGGGTCGTGTCACTTGCTGCTCTCCTCGGTCGTACCGCTCGCGGCCGAAGTGGCCGAACTGCCCTTGTCCCCATGCAACTTGCGCCGCTGCTGGATGCGCGCCTCACGCGGGTCGTAACGCTTCTCCGGCGCCTTCTCGCCGCGCAGCTCCGCCACCTCGGCGGTGATCGCGGTCATGATGACCTCGGTCACCTCCTTCAGGAGGTCGGGCGTGATCTCCCTGTCGTAGAACTCGGAGAGGTCGACGGGCTCACCGGCGAGCACATGGTGCGTTTTACGCGGGAAGAAGTCCGGCTTCTTGGAGTACGGCGCGAGCGCTTCGGTGGCGCCCCACTGGCCGACCGGAATCACCGGGCACTTCGTTTGCAGCGCCACGCGCGCGACGCCCGTCTTTCCGGTCATCGGCCACAGTTGGGGATCGCGGGTGAGCGTTCCTTCCGGATAGAAGGCCACACACTCACCGCGCTCCACCGCGTCGATCGCGGCCCGGAAGGCGCTCAGCGCGTTCGTGGACTCGCGATAGACGGGAATCTGTCCGGTGCCGCGCATCGCCGCGCCCACGAACCCCTTCCTGAAGAGGCCGTGCTTGGCGAGGAAACGCGGGACCCGTCCCGTGTTGTACTGAAAGTGGGCGTAGAGGAACGGATCCAGATGCGAATTGTGGTTGACCGCGGTGATAAAGCCTCCGTCGGCCGGAATGTTCTCCATTCCACGCCAGTCCCGCTTGAACAGAACCACCAGCGGTGGTTTGCAGAGGACCGCGGCGAAGCGGTACCAGAAGCCGATTCTGCGGCGGGACACTCGGACACCTTCCTCTAGGGGGGCCTGGGCAGCACAAGCGTCGGCCCGGCCCACCGGCCTGTCGAGAACACCGTACGCCCGCACGGACAGCCGCACCTCATGCACAGGTCACAATAGGCGCGTGCAGTGGACCCTGGTGATACCGCTGAAACCGCTGGTGCGGGCCAAGAGCAGACTGGCCCCGACGGCGGGAGACGCCCTGCGCCCAAGCCTCGCCCTGGCGTTCGCCCAGGACACCGTGGCCGCCGCGCGGGCCTGTACGGCGGTGCGGGATGTGGTGGTCGTCACGGACGATTCCCGCGCCGAGCGCGAACTGGCGGCCTTGGGCGCCCACGTGGTCCCGGACGCCCCACAGGCGGGCCTCAACGCCGCTCTCGCACATGGAGAGACGTTCGTACGCTCCGAACACCGGGCCGCCGCCATAGCCGCCCTGAACGCCGATCTGCCGGCCCTGCGCCCCTCCGAATTGGCCCGCGTTCTCGCGACGGCCGCCGCATTTCCCCGCGCATTTCTGCCCGATGCCGCCGGAATCGGCACAACACTCTTGTCCGCGGCCCCCGGCACGGAATTGCTGCCCGCATTCGGCGGGGCATCGCGCGCCCGCCACACGGCGTCCGGCGCCGCGGAACTCCCCGTCGAAGGCGTCCACTCCGTACGCCAGGACGTCGACACCGGCGACGACCTGCGGGCGGCGCTCGCCCTCGGCGTGGGCCCGCACACCGCGAGGGCCGCGGCGGGGCTCCTGATCCCGGACTGAGTACGCTGCCCGTATGCAGGCCACCGCGTACACGTACGACTCCGAAACCCGTGCCGGCAGCGTCCTTCTGGACGACGGCACGCCCGTCCCCTTCGACGCCGCCGCCTTCGACGCGGGCGGCCTGCGACTGCTGCGCCCCGGGCAGCGGGTGCGCATCGAGATGCAGGACACCGAGGGCGCGGCCGACGCGCGGCGGATCACGCTGGTGACCCTGCAGACCTTCTGAAAACCCCCGTGGGCCCGGTGAGGGCCCCTGGACACACCGCGGGCCGGTCTCCCCGAAGGGAGCCCGGCCCGACGCGTGAGCAACCTTGTGGCGTACGCCCAAGAAGCGACTTACTTCTTGCGGGCGGTGGCCTTCTTGGCGGTGGTCTTGCGCGCCGTGGACTTCTTGGCGGGCGCCTTCTTGGCCGTGGCCTTCGTGGCGGGCGCCGTCTTCTTGGCGGTGGCCTTCTTCGCCGGGGCCGCCTTCTTGGCGGTGGCGGCCTTCTTGGCCGGGGCGGCCTTCTTGGCGGCGGTCTTCTTCGCCGTGGCCTTCTTGGCGGTGGCGGCCTTCTTGGCGGTGGTCGCCTTCTTGGCCGGGGTCGCCTTCTTGGCGGCGGTGGTCTTCTTCGCCGTCGTCTTCTTGGCGGTGGCCTTCTTGGCGGTGGTGGCCTTCTTGGCCGCCGCCTTCTTGACCGTCGCCGAAGCGCCGCCGCTCAGGCTGCCCTTGGGCGCCTTCTTGACCGCGACGTCGTTCTTCGGGAGCTTCTTCGAACCCGCGACGAGGTCCTTGAAGCCCTGGCCCGCGCGGAAACGCGGCACCGAGGTCTTCTTGACCCGGACGCGCTCCCCGGTCTGCGGGTTGCGGGCGTAGCGGGCCGGGCGGTCGACCTTCTCGAACGAGCCGAAGCCCGTGACCGAGACGCGGTCACCGCTGACCACGGAACGCACAATGGCGTCGAGTACGGCGTCGACGGCGTCAGCGGCCTGCTGACGGCCACCAACCTTGTCGGCAATGGCTTCTACGAGCTGCGCCTTGTTCACGTCTTCCCCTTCGGAGACATTGCCGGAGCGAATCTTTTTCGCACCGGCTTTTCGCACGTTAGGCAGATATATACCGCAAATCAAACGCGAAACGGGCTAATCACCCTTGTGCCGCAACGAACTGGACAGTCTCAGAGTTCCTCTTCAGTGATGGAGCCCTCTTCGAAGTCGTCGAGGTCCACCATGAATCGCTCCAGACGCCTTGCCGCACCGGCGAGATCGTGTTTGGCCGCGGCCGTGACGGCCAGCAGCTTCCGGGTCAGCGCCATCCGTACGCCCTCCGGGACTTGCAGTGTGCGCACTCTTGCGTGCGCTTCCTTGAGTTGGTCCGCGACCGCCGCATACAGCTGGAGTTGGCCGTCGTGTTCCATGCACAGATTGTGCCATCTGGGGCGAGTTGTCGCCTCCGCAGGGTGCAACTCCCGCCCCAGAAGCCCCTTCTGGAGCCTCGTACGACGTGCTTGCCCAGAGTGTCTCCGACGCACGCTTACCCCCAGAACACCCCTGGTATTCAAGGGAGTTGAGAGGTCACGGCACCCCCTCGCGCAGGGCCCGGGAGGGGCTTTGGAGCCGGACACAGAAGTACCCCCAACCGGTGCACGATTGGGGGTACGGGGCCCTGTCGATGTGGCCTGAATAAGCCTTGCCGGGCTACGGATCCGTTAGAGAGCCGTAGGAATCCGGTCGGCTCAGACCTGGACCGTCTGCGGCTTGAAGGCCGGGCGCTTCGCCTCGTAGGCGGCGATGTCGTCCTCGTTGCGCAGCGTGATGCTGATGTCGTCGAGCCCGTTCAGCAGCCGCCAGCGGGAGTTCTCGTCCAGTTCGAAGGACGCGGTGACGCCTTCGGCCCGAACTTCGCGCTCCTGCAGGTCGACCGTGATCTCGGCCTGCGGGTCGTTCTCCACCAGGTCCCACAGCGCGTCCACGACCTTCTGGTCGAGAACCACGGTCAGCAGACCGTTCTTGAGGGAGTTGCCGCGGAAGATGTCCGCGAAGCGGGAGGAGATGACGGTCTTGAAGCCGTAGTTCTGCAGGGCCCACACCGCGTGCTCACGGGACGAGCCGGTGCCGAAGTCGGGACCTGCCACCAGGACGGTGGCACCCTCGCGCTCGGGCTTGTTGAGGACGAACTCGGAGTCCTTGCGCCAGGCCTCGAACAGCCCGTCCTCGAACCCGTCCCGCGTCACCTTCTTGAGCCAGTGGGCGGGGATGATCTGGTCGGTGTCGACGTTGCTGCGGCGCAGCGGGACGGCCCGGCCGGTGTGCGTGGTGAATGCTTCCATGACTGATCAGACTCCAGCGGCGACAGGGGCGTCGGACAGGTCGGCGGGCGAGGCCAGGTGGCCGAGCACGGCGGTGGCCGCGGCGACCTGGGGCGAGACCAGGTGCGTGCGCCCGCCCTTGCCCTGCCGGCCCTCGAAGTTGCGGTTGGAGGTGGACGCGGAGCGCTCGCCGGGAGCAAGTTGGTCCGGGTTCATGCCCAGGCACATGGAGCAGCCCGCGTAGCGCCACTCGGCGCCGGCCTCCTTGAAGACCTTGTCCAGGCCCTCCTCGACGGCCTGCAGGCCCACCCGCGCGGAGCCGGGAACGACCAGCATCCGCAGTCCGTCGGCGATTTTGCGGCCCTTGAGGATCTCGGCGACGGCGCGCAGGTCCTCCATGCGGCCGTTGGTGCACGAGCCTACGAAGACGGTGTCGACCTTGACGTCGCGCAGCGCCTGCCCGGCCTCCAACCCCATGTACTCCAGGGCCTTTTCGGCGGCGAAGCGCTCCGAAGCGTCTTCGTACGAAGCCGGGTCGGGGATGTTCGCCGAAAGGGGCGCTCCCTGACCGGGGTTGGTGCCCCAGGTCACGAACGGCGACAGCTCATCGGCCTTGATGAAGACCTCGGCGTCGAAGACCGCGTCGTCGTCCGTCCGCAGCGTCTTCCAGTACTCGACCGCGGCGTCCCAGTCGGCGCCCTGCGGGGCGTGCGCACGGCCCTCCAGGTACGCAAAAGTGGTCTCGTCGGGGGCGACCATGCCCGCGCGGGCACCGGCCTCGATGGACATGTTGCAGATCGTCATCCGCGCTTCCATCGACAGCTTCTCGATGGCCGAGCCGCGGTACTCCAGGATGTAGCCCTGACCGCCGCCGGTGCCGATCTTCGCGATGATGGCGAGGATCAGGTCCTTGGCGGTGACGCCCTCGGGCAGTTCGCCGTCGACGGTGATCGCCATCGTCTTCGGGCGCCACATCGGCAGCGTCTGCGTGGCCAGCACGTGCTCGACCTGCGAGGTGCCGATGCCGAACGCCAGGCCGCCGAAGGCGCCGTGCGTCGAGGTGTGGGAGTCGCCACAGACGACGGTGGTGCCCGGCTGGGTGAGGCCCAGCTGCGGGCCCACGACGTGCACGACACCCTGCTCGACGTCGCCCAGCGAGTGCAGGCGGACCCCGAACTCGGCCGCGTTCTTGCGCAGCGTCTCCAGCTGCACGCGCGAGACCGGGTCGGCGATCGGCTTGTCGATGTCGAGGGTCGGAGTGTTGTGGTCCTCGGTGGCGATGGTGAGGTCGGTGCGCCGCACCTGACGTCCGGCCTGGCGGAGGCCGTCGAAGGCCTGCGGGCTGGTCACCTCGTGCAGCAGGTGCAGATCGATGAAGAGGAGATCGGGCTCGCCCTCGGCGCGCCGGACGACGTGGTCGTCCCAGACCTTCTCCGCGAGTGTCCTACCCATCGCTTTCCCTCCGACCGGCTTGAGGTGCGCCGGCCCAACTAGAGATTTCGGATCGCCGTCGCCCGTACCCCTCGTACCGGACGCCAACGGCCGGGCCCGTTTGGTCCACGGGCCGGTGTGACGTACAGGGTGGCAAGTTCCACGGAAAATTGAACTTGCGTTTCACAGAGTGAGACGGGAGTATCGACGCATGGACAACAGTAGCGGCGTCGGCGTTCTGGACAAGGCAGCCCTTGTCCTGGGCGCTCTGGAGTCCGGACCCGCGACCCTCGCAGGCCTTGTCGCGGCCACCGGACTGGCAAGACCCACAGCCCACCGCCTTGCGGTGGCCCTGGAGCACCACCGCATGGTGGCGCGTGACATGCAGGGCCGTTTCATTCTCGGCCCGCGCCTCGCGGAACTCTCGGCGGCGGCCGGCGAGGACCGCCTCCTCGCGACGGCGGGCCCGGTGCTCACGCACCTTCGGGACGTCACGGGCGAGAGCGCCCAGCTCTACCGCCGCCAGGGCGACATGCGCATCTGCGTCGCCGCGGCGGAGCGGCTCTCCGGACTGCGGGACACGGTCCCGGTGGGCTCGACCCTCACGATGAAGGCGGGCTCCTCCGCGCAGATCCTGATGGCCTGGGAGGAGCCGGAGCGCCTGCACCGGGGCCTCCAGGGCGCCCGCTTCACGGCGACGGCCCTGTCGGGCGTCAGGCGCCGCGGCTGGGCCCAGTCGATCGGCGAGCGGGAGCCGGGCGTCGCGTCCGTCTCCGCGCCCGTACGCGGCCCCTCCAACCGCGTCGTGGCCGCGGTCTCGGTCTCCGGGCCGATCGAGCGCCTCACGCGCCACCCGGGCCGGATGCACGCCCAGGCGATCATCGACGCCGCGGGTCGCCTCTCCGAGGCCCTGCGCCGCACCGGTTGATCCGGTTGCCCCAACTCCCCTTATATTCCCTGCCCGTTCCCGGCCGGTCGCTCCAACGCCGCAGCGACCGGCCGGAGTTGTCCACTCCTGGCTTCAACTCCCGTACGTGTGCCCGCACATGTCACGGCAGCACATGTCACGGCACACGAAAAGGACCCTTCCCGACTTCGGGAAGGGCCTTGATCGTTCGCGAGTACCCCCGACCGGATTCGAACCGGCGCTACCGCCTTGAGAGGGCGGCGTGCTAGGCCGCTACACAACGGGGGCCTTGACCACTTACGTGATCGAGCTGGTCTACCAGGACTCGAACCTAGAATGACGGTACCAGAAACCGTAGTGTTGCCAATTACACCATAGACCACAGAAGTTCAAGGCCTCACGACCTGCGAACTCAGTGCGTACCCCCGACCGGATTCGAACCGGCGCTACCGCCTTGAGAGGGCGGCGTGCTAGGCCGCTACACAACGGGGGCCCTAGCGATCCTGCATTGAAGTCAGTGGGTGCGACCCGAACTGTCCTCACGGGAAGGATCTGTACCCCCGACCGGATTCGAACCGGCGCTACCGCCTTGAGAGGGCGGCGTGCTAGGCCGCTACACAACGGGGGCTTTGTGGATGCCATATCCACGGTTGCAGATGAGCTCTGCGAGCTGGCCTACCAGGACTCGAACCTAGACTAACGGAACCAGAAACCGTCGTGCTGCCAATTACACCATAGGCCACCGAAACGCAACCCCCGAAGGGATCTTGCTTGGCTTGCGCTTCCGGGATCCGGGCTTTTGGGCCCGCTCCCCTTGGCGCAGAAAGAACATTACCCGAAGGTGGACTGCGCTCCAAAACGGGTATCCCCGGCCAACAGCGCAGGCAGTTGCCCGAGCCCTGTGATGCGTACGAGTTCGGGCCTGCCGCCCAGTTCAGCGCGGTCGAGCCAGATTCCGCTCAGGCCCGCGTCGACGGCTCCGCGGGCGTCCGTGTCGGGCTGATCACCGACGTACGCGATCTCGTGCGGCTCCAGGGAGAGCTCCTCGCAGACGGCGTGGAAGGCGGCCGCCTCGGGCTTGGCGACGCCGAGTTCGGCGGCGCACAGGACGGCCTCGAAGCGGTCGCGCACACCGAGGACGCGCAGCTTGCGGTCCTGGTTGTGCAGCGAGGAGTTGGACAGCACCGCGTGCCGGTAGCCGTCGGCGAGGGTGTCGAGGGCCGGGACGGTGTCGGGGAAGAGGCTCCACGCGGCCTCGTAGTGGCCGCGATAGCGGGCGAACCAGCCGTCGGCCTCCTCGGCCTCCATGGCGCGCCCCACGAAGCTGCGCACGCGGTCCCTGCGCTGCCCCTCCCAGTCGGACTCTCCCGCCTCGAACCGGGCCCAGTGCTCGCGCGTGGTGGCCCGCCACCGCACGAGCGCCTCCTCGACGCTCCCGAAGCCGTCGAGCAGCCCCTCCGCGTCGAGGTGGGCGCGCATCCCGACGGTGTCGGCCGTCGCGTAGTCGAAGATCGTGTCATCCACGTCCCAGACGATGGCCTTGATCGGCGTGCTGTGCGGCATGTCATGACCGTAACGCCGAAAGACCCGGAAGCCGTTCGCTTCCGGGTCTTTCAGGGTCTACACGCGACGCAGCGGGCTACGCGCGCGTGGTTACGCGGTGAGCTTTGCCAGGGCCGCGTCGATGCGGGCGAAGGTCGTCTCCTTGCCCAGGATCTCGAGGGACTCGAAGAGGGGCAGGCCGATGGTGCGGCCGGTGACGGCCACCCGGACCGGGGCCTGGGCCTTGCCGAGCTTCAGGCCGTGGGCCTCGCCGGCGGCCAGGACGGCCTCCTTGAGGGACTCGGGCGAGTTCCAGTCGGCGGCGTCCAGCTTCTCGCGGGCCGTCCTCAGGAGCGCGTCGGAGCCCTCCTTCATGGCCTTCGTCCAGCTCGCCTCGTCGAAGACCGGCTCGGAGAGGAAGAGGAAGTCCACGTTGTCCGTGATCTCGGAGAGGACCTTGAGGCGGGTCTGGGCGTGGGGGGCGATCGCCGCCCACTTCGCCTCGTCGAAGTCCTCGGGGGCCCACGGGGCGACGGGAGCCTTCAGCCAGGGCTCGCAGCGGGCCGCGAACTCCTTGGGGTCGAGCAGGCGGATGTGGTCGCCGTTGATCGACTCGCACTTCTTGAGGTCGAAGCGGGCCGGGTTCGGCTGGACGTCCTTGACGTCGAAGGCCGCGACCATCTCTTCGATGGAGAAGATGTCGCGGTCGGCGGAGAGGGACCAGCCGAGGAGCGAGAGGTAGTTGAGCAGGCCCTCCGGGAGGAAGCCGCGCTCGCGGTAGAGGTTGAGGCTGCTCTGCGGGTCGCGCTTCGACAGCTTCTTGTTGCCCTCGCCCATGACGTACGGGAGGTGGCCGAACTCGGGCACCAGCTTGGCGAGCCCCAGGTCCTTGAGCGCCCAGTAGAGGGCGATCTGGCGCGGGGTGGAGGAGAGCAGGTCCTCGCCGCGCAGGACGTGGGTGATCTCCATCAGGGCGTCGTCGACCGGGTTGACGAGCGTGTAGAGCGGAGCGCCGTTGGCACGGACGATGCCGTAGTCCGGGACGTTCTCCGGCTCGTACGAGATCTCGCCGCGGACCAGGTCGTTGAACGTGATCCGCTCGTCGGGCATGCGGAAGCGGACGATGGGCTTGCGGCCCTCGGCCTCGTACGCGGCCTTCTGCTCGGCGGTGAGGTCGCGGCAGTGGCCGTCGTAGCCGGAGGGCTTGCCTGCGGCGCGGGCGGCATCGCGGCGCTCGTCCAGCTCCTCGGTGGAGCAGTAGCAGGGGTAGGCCCGGCCGGCCTCGACGAGCTTGTCGGCGACGTCCTTGTAGATGTCCATCCGCTGGGACTGGCGGTACGGCGCGTGCGGGCCGCCGACCTCCGGGCCCTCGTCCCAGTCGAAGCCGAGCCAGCGCATCGCGTCGAGGAGCTGCTCGTACGACTCCTCGCTGTCGCGGGCCGCGTCGGTGTCCTCGATGCGGAAGACCAGGGTGCCCTGGTTGTGGCGCGCGAAGGCCCAGTTGAACAGGGCGGTGCGGACCAGGCCCACGTGGGGGTTACCGGTGGGCGAGGGGCAGAAACGGACGCGTACGGGTGCGCTAGCCACGCTTGACAACCTTGTTGGTGAGAGTGCCGATGCCTTCGATGCTGACGGCGACCTCGTCGCCGACGCTGAGCGGGCCGACCCCTTCCGGGGTGCCCGTGAGGATGACGTCGCCGGGGAGCAGCGTCATGGCCTCGGAGATGTTGACGATCAGGTCCTCGATGGACGTGATCATCTGCGACGTGCGGCCGAGCTGACGCTGCTGGCCGTTGACCGTGCACTGGATCGTGAGGTCGGAGGCCTGCTCCAGGGAGAGGTCGGTCTCGACCCAGGGGCCCAGCGGGCAGGACGTGTCGAAGCCCTTGGCCCGCGCCCACTGCTTCTCGCGCTTCTGTACGTCGCGCGCGGTGACGTCGTTGGCGGCCGTGTAGCCGAAGACGACGTCCTTGACGCGCTCGCGCGGGACCTCGCGGCACATGCGGCCGATGACGACCGCGAGCTCCGCCTCGTGGTGGAGCTCCTGCGAGAAGTTGGGGTACTGGATCTCGGCGTCCGGTCCGATCACCGACGTCGACGGCTTGAAGAAGGCGAAGGGGGTGTCCGGGACCTCGTTGCCCAGTTCCTTCGCGTGCTCCGCGTAGTTGCGGCCGAAGGCGATCACCTTGTTCGGGAGCACGGGGGGCAGCAGCCGGACCTTGCTGACCGGGACCTTCGTACCGGAGAGTTCGAAGTCCGCGAACGGGATGCCCTTGATGATGTCGAGGACGAGCTCGTCTGGCTTGTCGCCCTCGACCGCGCCGAAGGCGACGTTCCCGTCGATGGAGAATCTGGCGATGCGCACGGCCTGCTGCGCCCCTTTTTCTGACGTTGGCCCGGGTGGGATGTGACCGACCCAGGCTAACGCGGTGGGGAGGACGCCGTCGGCCCGGTTGTTACGCCGCCGGGGCGGTCTCCGGAGCCACCATCAGGATCGTGCGCCTCGGGTTGGCCGTGTTCGTGGGGAGCGTCGCCGCGTGTTCCGGGACGGCCGGCGCGGCCTGGATCTCTTCGGCGTCCGCGAGGTGCGCCAGCGTCGTGCGCCGGGGGTTGGCAATGTTCTGGAACATCATCGTCTTCGTCATGACTGCGCTCTGGAACCTTCTCCGTAGTCTGGTGAGTCTTGTGGGCCATCCCTTTTCAACGTCAGGCTAAACATCTGATTCCCGCCGAAAGCCGGGAAGTTGCGATCACCCGCATGTGAGTTTGCTCACGGGGTACCTCGCAAATAGGGCACTTCGGGCCGCCAACTCCCGCCCGCGAAACGGACATTACGCGACTGAAGCCACTATTCCGCTCGCGATCACGACGGTCGGGACACCCCCCTGGCGTACACGGAAAGTCCCGCAATGACCGGGTTGGGGCAGGTCGAGTTGCACGACCCGTGACTCTCCTCTTACGCCGTGTCACACAGGGTGCGGCAGTCCCCTCGGGCCTTGTTGGAGATCCTGCACTGTGCTGGAATCGCGTGGACCGCCGCAGGTACAGAACCGGCGCGCACGGGCGCAAAACAGCGCCGAGCAGCGGCGGAGAGGGGAGCCAGCGCCGGTCACTCACGACCAAGGGGGACGTTTCAGGTCGCCCCCCGAACGACGCCGACACCGTCTTGTCCGTGTATACGGGCGGGGCGCCTGGTCCAGAGGTTGCGACGCTAGTGCAGGGACGTAAGAACAGGGATGGCAGCGCTGCGGCGGAGCCGGAGCCGCGCGGCGGGACCGGCCCGACAGCCGGCGGCACCCGGCCCCCGCACGCCCAGAACCCGGGACGCACCGCGTCCGTCGACACCTCGGAGGCCGACGGCAGGAGCGGCGGTTCCGGCTCGGGCACGCAGTCCTCGGCGAAGCCCAAGGGCCCCACGGGGCCCGGTTCGCGGATGGCGCTGCGCAACTGGCGCATCTCGACGCGTCTCGTCTCGCTGCTCGCGCTGCCCGTGGTCGCGGCGACCTCGCTGGGCGCGCTGCGGATCGCCGAGTCCCTGAACGACATCCAGCAGCTCGACAACATGAAGCTGCTGACCGAGATGACCAAGCAGGCCACCGAGCTGGCGTCGGCGCTCCAGGAGGAGCGCGACCAGGCGGCGGGCCCGCTGTCCAACGGCTCCTCGACGAGCGACTTCAACGTCAAGTCGACGCGGGAGAAGACCGACCGCGCCCAGGACACGTTCCTGCAGAGCACCACCGACATCAAGGCCGATGGCGAGACCGGCAGCCTCAACGGTGTGCGAGAGCACGCGGTGCAGATCGCCCACGAGCTGATCAACCTCAACAAGATCCGGCAGGGGGCGTACGAGGACCGGTCGAACTCCTCGCAGACCGTCGACTCCTACGCCCGCATCATCGACGAGCTGCTCTCCCTGTCCACGGACATGGCGCAGGCGACCAGCAGCCCCGAGATGATTCAGCGCACGCGCGCCCTCTCGGCCTTCTCCTCCGCCAAGGAGTACGCCTCCGAGCAGCGCGCCATCATCGCGGCCGCCCTGCCGCCCAACAGCTCCCGGTTCGGCAAGCTCTCGGAGACCGACCGGCAGTACGGTCTCGCGGCAGCCGAGAACCAGGAATCGCAGATCCAGTCGTTCAAGGCCGTCTACGGCGCCGTGCCCGCGCAGGAGCTGCTGAAGCCGATCGAGGAGAACAACTCCACGATCAAGGCCGCGGACACCTACGCGAACCGTGTGCTGCAGAAGTCCGACGGCATCAAGTCGCAGGACAAGCGCTCGTACAAGGACTGGGTCGACGCGGACACCACGCGCGTCCAGGAAATGTCCAAGATCGAGCTGACGCTGCTCAACCAGATGGAGCAGCAGGCCCGCGAGCTGCGCAACGCCTCCGAGCGCTCGGCCATCATCAACGGTGCGCTGATCCTGCTCGTGCTCGGCGTCTCGCTCGTCGGCGCCTTCGTCGTGGCCCGGTCCATGATCCGCTCGCTGCGCCGGCTCCAGGACACCGCGACCAAGGTCGCCCAGGACCGCCTGCCCGAGCTGGTCCGCGAGCTGTCCGAGTCCGACCCCCAGGACATCGACACGTCCGTGGAGTCGGTCGGCGTGCACTCGCGCGACGAGATCGGCAAGGTGGCCGCGGCCTTCGACGACGTGCACCGCGAGGCCGTGCGTCTCGCCGCCGAGCAGGCCCTCCTGCGAGGCAACGTCAACGCGATGTTCACCAACCTCTCGCGCCGTTCGCAGGGCCTCATCCAGCGTCAGCTGTCGCTCATCTCCGAGCTGGAGTCCCGCGAGGCCGACCCGGACCAGCTGTCGTCGCTGTTCAAGCTCGACCACCTCGCGACCCGCATGCGCCGTAACGGTGAGAACCTCCTCGTTCTCGCCGGTGAGGAGCCCGGTCGTCGCTGGACGCGGCCCGTGCCGCTCGTCGACGTGCTGCGTGCCGCCGCGTCCGAGGTGGAGCAGTACGAGCGCATCGAGCTGGCCGCCGTGCCCGCGACCGAAGTCGCCGGCCGCGTGGTCAACGACCTCGTGCACCTGCTCGCCGAGCTGCTCGAGAACGCGACCTCGTTCTCCTCGCCGCAGACCAAGGTGAAGGTGACCGGTCACGCGCTGCCCGACGGGCGGGTGCTCGTCGAGATCCACGACACCGGCATCGGCCTCTCGCCCGAGGACCTCGCCGCGATCAACGAGCGCCTGGCGGCGCCGCCCACCGTGGACGTCTCGGTGTCCCGCCGCATGGGTCTGTTCGTGGTCGGTCGGCTGTCGCAGCGCCACGGCATCCGCATCCAGCTCCGCCCCTCCGACTCCGGTGGTACGACCGCGCTGGTCATGCTCCCCGTGGATGTCGCGCAGGGCGGCAAGAAGCCTTCCGGCAAGGGCGGCCCCGGTGGTTCCGGTGGTCCGGCCGCCGCGCAGGCCGCGGCCGGTGTCGCCGCCGCGCGGCGCGGCCAGGCGCCCGGCAACGCCGGTGGTCCTCCTGGTCTCCTCGGGGGCGGCTCCGGTGCTCCCGGTGGGCGGCCGCAGGTCGGTGCCGGTACGGGTGGGCCGCGTGCGGCGCTGCCCGGGCGCGGCGGTGGCCCGCAGGCGCCGGCCAATTCCGGTGCCAACGGTCCTTCGGGCCCCTCGGCCCCCTCCGGTCCTTCCGCTCCCGACGCGTTCGGCAAGGGGCAGGCTCCCGGCGGCCCCGTGCCGCCGCAGCAGCGCACCCACAGCGACCCCAACGAGCCGCGGGGCCGGCGCCCGATGCTGCCCCCGCGCGGCGGTGGCCCGCGTGCCGAGCTGCCGGGCGGCAACCCGCAGCCCCGTACGCCGAGTTGGAGCGACGAGAACGCGCAGCCGAACCTGGACGCTCCGCGCGGTCACGACGAGCCGGACACCACGGCCCCGTTCCCACGCGTCCGCGACGACCGCCAGGGCCCGCCCCAGCAGGGTGGTCACGGCCCGGCGCAGGACTCCGGCCAGTTCGTCCGCTCCGACGTCTTCGGCCCGCGTGACGGCAACACCGGCGGGCCCGACGCGGCGAGCGGCTTCCGGGACGGCGGCTTCACGGACCGTCAGGACCCGTCCGCCACCGGCCAGTTCAACCAGCAGCAGGGCGGCCCGTCGAGCACCGGCCGGCACCAGCGCCCGCAGGACCCGAGCACCGACCGGTTCCCGCGCGTCCAGGACCCGTCCGCCACCGGTCAGTACGGCCGGCAGCAGGGCGACCCGTCGGCCACCGGCCGGTTCGCGCAGCCGCAGGGTCCGACGGACAGCGGCGGCTTCCCGCGCCCGCAGGACCCCTCGTCCGGCACCGGCCAGTTCCCGCGCTCCCAGGACCCGGCGAACACCGGCCAGTACAACCAGGCGCAGGGCGACCCGTCGGCCACCGGTCAGTTCCAGAACCCGCAGGAGCCGTCGAGCACCGCTCAGTTCCCGCGTGTTCAGGATCCGTCGGCCACCGGCCGGTTCAACCAGCCGCAGGGCCCGTCCGACAGCGGCGGCTTCCCCCGCCCGCAGGACCCCTCGTCCGGCACCGGCCAGTTCCCGCGCTCCCAGGACCCGGCCGACACCGGCCAGTACAACCGTCCGCCGAGCGACCCGGCGAACACCGGCCAGTACGCGCAGCCCCAGGGCCGCTCGGCGACCGGCCAGTTCGAGTTCACGCCCCCGAAGCCGCCTCAGCGCAACGGCGGTCAGGACCAGGGCATCCCGGCGCAGCCCTCGCAGGAGGACTTCCTGCCGCCGGGCGACAACTCGGGCGGGGACGGCCGTACGCCGCTGTACGACAACCTGGAGACGAACTGGTTCCACGGCCAGAACGGCCAGAGCCAGGGTCAGAACCAAGGCCAGGGCCAGGGCCAGGGCCAGGGTCAGAACGGTCGGAACCAGAACGGTCAGGGCCGCAGCCAGGGCATGCAGTCGCCGAACGGGCGCCTCGATCAGGGTCTCCCGCAGCGGCAGCAGCAGGGCCAGGCCCCCTCGGCCGCCCCGTCGCGCCCCGCCGCGTCCCAGGACCCGGCCGAGGCCAACTGGCGGCAGTCCCCCAACGACGACCTGATGCGCCAGGCCGAGCGGGTGCGCAAGCCCGCCGCGGGCGGCGTCACCCACTCCGGTCTGCCCCGCCGTGTGCCGAGGGCGAACCTGGTGGCGGGCACCGCTCAGGAGCAGCAGACTCAGACCGGTCCTCAGGTCTCGCGCGCGCCCGACGAGGTGCGCGGTCGGCTGACCAATCTCCGTCGGGGCATTCAGCAGGGGCGGCAGGCCGGAAACACCGGCAGCTACCCCCGCCCCACTCACCAGCAGGAGCGTTAGTTGAGCCAGATGAGCCAGGCGGCACAGAACCTGAACTGGTTGATCACGAACTTCGTGGACAACACGCCGGGTGTCTCGCACACGGTCGTGGTGTCCGCGGACGGGCTGCTGCTCGCGATGTCCGAGGGGTTCCCGCGCGATCGCGCGGACCAGCTGGCGGCCGTGGCGTCGGGTCTCACCTCGCTCACGGCCGGCGCGTCCCGGATCTTCGAGGGCGGCCCGGTGAATCAGACGGTCGTGGAGATGGAGCGCGGCTTTCTCTTCCTCATGTCCATCTCGGACGGCTCGTCGCTCGCCGTGCTCGCACACCCCGACTGCGACATCGGCCTCGTCGGCTACGAGATGGCGCTGATGGTCGACCGGGCGGGCTCGGTGCTCACCCCCGACCTGCGCGCAGAGCTTCAGGGCAGCCTTCTGCACTGAGGCCCGTAACGGCCGGTAACCCCGGCCACCCCCGCAGTCTGCTTCATCGGCAGTCCCGGAATCCAGTCAGCGCACGCAATCCGCACACCCGATATTCCGCCGTCACAATCCCCCCACCGGCCCACCCTCAGACGGCAGGCCCCCGCACTTGTCGTCCCGCCCGGAGGATCCATGACCCCGCCCACCGACTCACACGACCCGTACGGCGCCACCGCCCACGCCGGGTACGGCTTCGAGGGCGACCAGCCCCTGGTCCGCCCCTACGCGATGACCGGTGGCCGGACCCGCCCGCGCTACCAGCTCGCCATCGAGGCGCTGGTGAGCACGACGGCCGACCCCGCGGCCCTGGTGACGCTGCTGCCTGAGCACCAGCGCATCTGCCACCTGTGCCGCGAGGTGAAGTCGGTGGCCGAGGTCTCGGCGCTGCTTTCGATGCCGCTCGGCGTGGCCCGGATCCTCGTCGCGGACCTGGCCGAGGCCGGGCTCGTCGCCATTCACCAGCCGGGCGGCGACGAGGCCAACGGCGGTGCGCCGGACGTGACTCTGCTCGAAAGGGTGCTCAGTGGACTTCGCAAGCTCTGACGGTTCCGTGGGAACCGCCCGTGCCACCACCTCGGCGAAGATCGTGGTGGCGGGCGGCTTCGGCGTCGGCAAGACCACGTTCGTCGGGGCGGTCTCCGAGATCAACCCGCTGCGCACGGAAGCCGTCATGACCTCGGCGAGCGCCGGGATCGACGACCTGACGCACACCGGGGACAAGACGACGACCACCGTCGCCATGGACTTCGGCCGCATCACGCTCGACCAGGACCTGATCCTGTACCTCTTCGGTACGCCGGGCCAGGACCGCTTCTGGTTCATGTGGGACGACCTGGTGCGCGGCGCGATCGGCGCCGTCGTCCTCGTCGACACCCGCCGCCTCGCCGACTGCTTCCCGGCCGTGGACTACTTCGAGAACTCCGGCCTGCCCTTCGTCATCGCCCTCAACGGCTTCGACGGGCACCAGCCGTACGCCCCCGAAGAGGTGCGCGAGGCCCTGCAGATCGGCCCGGACACCCCGATCATCACCACCGACGCCCGGCACCGCGCCGACGCGAAGAGCGGTCTGATCACGCTGGTCGAGCATGCCCTCATGGCCCGCTTGAAGTAACCGGGCGCCTGTCAAAAACGGTCGGATCTCGGTCATCAAGTGGCTGGATCCATACGGCAGTTGTCGTAGCCCATTCGGCGCCCCCTGTGGCCTTTGACACGCCGGGCCCTGGTGTTCATAACGTTTCGAAAGAGAATTCCCAGGGCACCGACACACGTCGCGCACAGCCGGTTCCACTGCGCTCACAAGAGCCCCGCCTTTTGGCGGGGCTCGCTCTTTATGACCGTTTTATCTGGGGTGTGCGTCACGCGGAGCTTCCGCTTCCGACTGTTTGGAGGTGTGCCTCCTGACGTGCTGGAATGCGCTGAACTGCCCAGTAGGAATGGGCCTGGAGACATACCGCGGCACAACGTAGGTGCCGACGCCGAGAGGTTGTTGGTCGAGTGAGGCGAAGCAAGAACAGTCCCGAGCCGGTCTCGGCGCGGGGCAACTTCACCCCGCCCCCGCGCGACGCGGCGCGGACCGCGCCGGCGGCCGAGGCCACGGCGCCGGCGTCGTCGGGCGGACGCATGTCGCCCCGTAACTGGCGTGTACCCACCAAGCTGAACGCCATCCTTCTCATACCCGTGCTCGTCGGCCTCGTCATGGGTGGCTTCCAGGTGTCGAACTCGATCGACACCTGGCAGGAGGCCGAGGACGCCGAGAGCACCGCACGCCTCGTGCAGGCCTCGCTGACGTACGGCAACCGCCTCATCGAGGAGCGCGACAGCACCGCGGCGCCCCTCCTCCAGGGCAAGACGGACGACCCCCAGGTCGCCAAGGCCCGCGAGGCCACGGACACCGCCGCCGAGAAGTTCCACGCCGCGGCAGCGAACATGCCGCAGAAGGAAGGCCTCGAGCGCCGCATGGCGCAGTTCACCAAGGTCGAGCCCCAGCTGAAGAAGCTGCGGGCCGCCGCGTACACCTCCAGGCTGCCCGGCGTGCAGACCGAAGAGGGCTACGTCGCCATCCAGCACCCGCTGATGGAGTTCGCCAACGAGCTCGGCCTCGGCACCGGCAACATCACCAGCTACGGCCGTACCGTCTACGCGATCTCGCTGACCAAGGCGGCGCTCTCGCTGGAGCGGTCCATCGGCATGCACCTCCTGGTGAAGCCCGGCCCCGGTGCCACGAACCTGACCCGTCAGCGCACCGCGCTCGGCAGCTACGCCTACCTCGAGAACATCGCCATCGAGGAGTACAAGGGCGGCGGTACGGCCGAGGACCTCCAGAAGCTCCAGGGCACGATCAAGAGGCTGAAGTCCGACGGCGCCAAGCAGGCCGCCGCGGCCAAGGCCAAGAACCCCTCGTACATCCCGCCGCCCGAGAACACCAAGATGGTCGGCGCCGTGGTGGCCCTGCCCAGCACCCAGCCGAGTGCCAGGCTCGCGCTCGCCCAGAAGGGCGTCACGCCCGAGAACTGGTGGGCGGTCAACACGGCGAAGTTCGACGCCTATCGCACGATCGAGTCGAATCTCGCGGACAAGGCCGTGACCGAGGCCTCCGGGATCGCCGCCGACGCCAAGCGCGAGGCGATCATCATCGGCGCCGCCGTCGTGATCGCCCTGCTCGTCGCCGTCCTGATCGCCGGCCAGATGGCCCGGCAGATGTCCCGCTCGATGCGCCGGCTGCGCTCCGCCGCCTTCGACGTGGCCGAGCAGCGCCTGCCGATGCTCGTCGACCAGCTCTCGCGCACCGAGCCGGGCCGGGTGGACACCCGCGTACAGCCGATCCCGATCGTCACGACGGACGAGATCGGCGAGGTCGCCCGCGCCTTCGACCAGGTGCACCGCGAGGCCGTCCGGCTCGCCGCCGAGCAGGCGCTGCTCCGGGGCAACATCAACGCGATCTTCACCAACCTGTCGCGCCGCAACCAGTCGCTGATCGAGGGCCAGCTGACCCTCATCACCGACCTGGAGAACAACGAGGCCGACCCGGACCAGCTGGAGAACCTCTTCCGCCTGGACCACCTCGCGACCCGTATGCGCCGCAACGGCGAGAACCTCCTGGTGCTCGCGGGCGAGGAGCCCGGCCGCCGCTGGGACCAGCCGGTCCCGCTGGTCGACGTGCTGCGCGCCGCGACCTCCGAGGTGGAGCAGTACGAGCGCATCGAGCTGGCCGGCGTCCCCGAGGCCGAGATCCACGGCCGCGCGGTCACCGACCTCGTGCACCTGCTCGCCGAGCTTCTGGAGAACGCCACGACGTTCTCCTCGCCGCAGACCAAGGTCCGCGTCACCGCGACCCGTCTCCCCGACGGCCGCGTCATGATCGAGATCCACGACAAGGGCATCGGCCTCACCGCCGAGGACTTCGCGGACATCAACCACAAGCTGGCCAACCCGCCGACGGTGGACGCCGCGATCTCCCAGCGCATGGGCCTGTTCGTGGTCGGCCGCCTGTCGGACCGGCACGGCATCCGCGTGCAGCTGCGCCCCTCGGGCGAGCAGGCGGGTACGACGTCGCTGGTCATGCTGCCCGAGGCGATCACGCACGGTGGTGGCGGCGGGGTCCAGGAGGACTCCGAGTTCACCGTCTCGACGATGATCCCGAAGCAGGCCGCGTTCGAGCACACCCCGCTGCGCACGGCCGCCGAACTCGGCTTCGACGACAGCCAGTACGACATCCCGGACGACGCCCGCGAGTTGGACCCGGTCGGCCGCTCCCTCATGCGTGAGGAGCGCCGTGCGGCCCTGGAGGCGCAGCAGCAGGACGACCCCGTCCAGGACCAGCGGCAGCCGCAACAGGAACGCCCGCTCTTCCGCGACGACTTCCAGCCACAGCAGCCGCAGCAGGACCGTCCGCCCTTCGCGGAGCAGAACCCGTACGACACCCGGCAGGCCCCGTACGACAACCGCCGGCAGCTCGGCTACGACGATCCGCAGCAGGGCGTCTACGACGAGCACCGGGGCGGCTACGACGGCCGGCAGCAGGGCGGTTTCGACGACCGGCAGCAGAACGGTTTCGACGGGTTCGTCCCCGTACAGCCCACCCACGGCACCGGACAGCCGGACGGGTTCGCCTCCGGGTACGCCCCGCAGGACGGCTATGCGGAAGCCCCGCAGGAGCCGTACAACCCCTTCGAGCCGTCCTCGCAGCGAGCCGACTGGCAGGCGCAGGACGCCTTCCGGGAGCCCTACCGACCCGATTTCCAGGGCCCGTTCGGCACCGAAGCGGAATCCGCTCCGGGCACTGCCGCAGCGGACCGGGAACGCGTAGGCTTCGACGGACACGGTGCCACCCCCTCGGCAGATTCGGCCGGACCGGCCCCTTCCGCACCCCACGCGCTGACCGACGCAGGTCTGCCGCGGCGCGGTGGCGGTGCCCCGCAGGAGCCCGCGCCGACCCCCCAGCAGGCCCCCGAGACCCGCTCCGAGGACGACACCGACTGGCGCTCTGCCAACGACGCCCGGTGGGTGCGCGCGGAGCAGCTCAAGAAGCCGAAGGCGGGCGGGGTCACCGCGTCCGGACTTCCGCGCCGGGTGCCCAAGGCCAACCTGGTCGAGGGCACGGCGGAGTCGACGCCGCAGGGCGGCCCACAGGTCTCCCGCGCCCCCGAGGACGTCAGGGGCAGGCTCAGCAACCTGCGTCGCGGCGTACAGCGGGGACGCAGTGAAGGCAGCAGTGATACGAACGGCCAGGGCTTCGGCCCTGACAGCACCTACAACCAGGAGCGTTAGTGTGAGCCCGATGAGCCAGGCGGCACAGAACCTGAACTGGTTGATCACCAACTTCGTGGACAACACCCCCGGTGTGTCCCACACGGTGGTGGTCTCCGCCGACGGACTCCTTCTGGCGATGTCCGAAGGGTTCCCCCGCGACCGCGCCGACCAGTTGGCGGCCGTCGCCTCGGGTCTGACCTCGTTGACCGCGGGCGCCTCCCGCATCTTCGAAGGCGGCCCGGTGAACCAGACAGTTGTGGAGATGGAGCGAGGATTCCTCTTCATCATGTCCATCTCCGACGGCTCTTCTCTCGCCGTCCTTGCACACCCCGAGGCGGACATTGGCCTCGTTGGGTACGAGATGGCCCTTCTTGTCGACCGGGCGGGCACGGTTCTCACGCCGGACCTGCGGGCGGAGCTTCAGGGAAGCCTTCTCAACTAACAGACAGGCAGTGCGTATTCGTGTCCCGGGGCCGTAAGGTTTCGGGACGCGGCTCCACAGTGATGGTGCCCAGCGCAGTCGGAGGAGGAAGTTCGTGTCTGGTTCAGCAACACCCCCGAGCGGTTCGTCGGCCCAGTGGCCGCCCTACGGCCACGGCCAGGGGCGGGGCCAGGCGGGCATGGGTGACGACGGATCCCAGAACCGGTACAACTTCCCGTCTTCCCCCTCGTCGGCGAACCACGCCCGACCGACCCGGCAGCCCGGTCCCTACGACCAGCCGCCCGCGCCGCGCATCCAGCCCGTGCAGCCGCAGCCGCGCCCCGACGCGAATCCCGCACCCGCCGCAAAGAACAACCCGCTGGTGCGCCCGTACGCCATGACGGGCGGCCGCACAAGGCCGCGGTACCAGCTCGCCATCGAGGCGCTGGTGCACACCACCGCGCAGCCGCACCAGTTGCAGGGCCAACTGCCCGAGCACCAGCGGATCTGCACTCTCTGCCGAGAGATCAAGTCGGTGGCCGAGATCTCGGCCCTCCTGACGATCCCTCTCGGTGTGGCCAGGATTCTCGTCGCCGACCTCGCGGAGGCGGGACTGGTCGCCATCCATCAGCCCGGCGGCGACGAGAGCGCCGGCGGCCAGCCAGACGTGACATTGCTCGAAAGGGTGCTCAGTGGACTTCGCAAGCTCTAGCGGAGGGCCGGCTGCTCCAAGCCGTTCCACCACATCGGCGAAGATCGTGGTGGCAGGTGGTTTCGGCGTCGGAAAGACGACGTTCGTGGGCGCCGTCTCCGAGATCAACCCGCTGCGCACCGAGGCCGTCATGACGTCCGCGTCCGCGGGCATCGACGACCTGACCCACACCGGGGACAAGACGACCACGACGGTCGCCATGGACTTCGGCCGCATCACGCTCGACCAGGACCTGATCCTGTACCTCTTCGGTACGCCGGGCCAGGACCGCTTCTGGTTCATGTGGGACGACCTGGTGCGCGGCGCGATCGGCGCCGTCGTCCTCGTCGACACCCGCCGCCTCGCCGACTGCTTCCCCGCGGTCGACTACTTCGAGAACTCCGGCCTGCCCTTCGTCATCGCCCTCAACGGCTTCGACGGCGCGCAGCCGTACAACCCGGACGAGGTCCGCGAGGCCCTCCAGATCGGCCCCGACACCCCGATCATCACGACGGACGCCCGCCACCGCGCGGACGCCAAGTCGACGCTGATCACGCTGGTGGAGCACGCCCTCATGGCCCGCCTCCGGTAGTCGCCCGACCCTGACACGGCGAATGGCCGCACCCCTTGCCGGGTGCGGCCATTCGCCGTGTCAGGGGGGTCAGGACCCTAGCGCCTCGGCCCGTTCGGCCAGCGCCTCGTTCATGGCCCGGAACTGCGGCAGCGTCCGGGACGTCAGGACGCCCTGGGCGAAGGGCACGGCGACTCCGGTGAAGCGTTCGCTCTGGGTGAGACGGACGCGGTGCGGGCCGAGCCGTTCGACGGTGAAGCGGTGCTGCCCGTCGGCGATCCAACCGGGCCCCATCTTCCCGAGCCAGCGCAACTCCACTCCGGCATCGGCGACTTGGACCTGCGGCTCGAAGGTGCTGTCTCCGCCGGAGTCGTGCATCACGATCCGCAGTCGCGCGCCCTCCGTCAGACGGCCGCCGGAGGAGGTCACTCGCGCCGAGGTCATGAACGGGTTCCACTCCTGGTAGGCCGGGAGGAGGCCGTGGAGGTGCCGGCCTGCGGGGCGGTCAGTGACGTATCAGCCATCGTGGGTCCTCTTTCGCGTCGGTGGCGAACGGACGTGCTGACGAGCGCTGTGCGTCGAGCGGTGTGCGTCGAGGGGTGTGCGTCGAGGGGTGTACGTCGAGGGGCGGGAGTCAGGCCAGGGCGCCGCGCAGGGCGTCCGTGACGAGCTGGTCGACATAGGCCGCGTCGAGCGGGCGGCCGGTGATCAGGAGCCGGTAGTAGAGCGCGCCGGCGAGCTGGTCGAAGAGCACTTCGGGGTCGAGGTCCGCGCGCAACTCGCCCTGCTCCCTAGCCTGTTCGAGCAGGGTCAGCACCAGCGCGTTGCGGCGCCGGAACATGGGCTGCACGGCCTCGCCGACGTCCCGGTGGCGGGCGGCCGCGGCGGCGACCTCGGCGACCAAACCGGCGGAAGTGTCCCCCGACGTGGCGGGGCGGCCGGCCTGCCGCATGCGGTCGAGCCCGGCGACGATCGCGTTGAGGTAGCGCGTGAGGTCGGCGCGGACGTCGCCGCCGTACTCGACCGGCACGGTGTCCTGGAAGCGTCCGACCACGGCCACCACGAGATGGTCCTTGGTGGGCCAGCGGCGGTACAGGGTGGTCTTCGCGACGCCCGCCCGCGAGGCGGCCTCGTCGACGGAGAAGCGGTCGTAGCCGCGCTCCAGCAGCAGCGCCAGCGCCGCGTCGACGATACGGGTGTCCGCTCCCTCACTGCGTGGGCGACCGCGCCGGACAAGGCGCCCACACGAAGAGGCCCCGTCTCCTCTCGGGAGACGGGGCCTCTTCGGTGCTTCGAGGTGCTGAGCGGGTGCGTCAGCGCCAGCTGTGCGGCGCGCGGAAGCCGGGCTCGCGCTCCAGGCGGCGCCACCCCGCGCGGTTGTGCCGGACGTGGTGCGCCGGGGCCTCGGGAGTGGCGGCGGCACGGGCCAGCAGGATCGCGGTGATGGCCGCGACCTCCTCCGGCTCGGCGTGGCCCTTCTCGACGCGGATGTCAGGCATGGACATGTGGCAGGTCTCCTACGACTAGTGCCGGTTACTGCGGCGGGTTGCCGTGCTTGCGGGACGGCAGGTCGGCGTGCTTGGTGCGCAGCATCGCCAGGGACTTGATCAGCACCTCACGCGTCTCCGCGGGGTCGATCACGTCGTCGACCAGGCCGCGCTCCGCCGCGTAGTACGGGTGCATCAGCTCGGCCTTGTACTCCTTGACCATCTTCTGGCGCATCGCCTCGGGGTCCTCGGCCTCGGCGATCTGCCGGCGGAAGATCACGTTGGCCGCGCCCTCGGCGCCCATGACCGCGATCTCGTTGGTCGGCCAGGCGTAGGTGAGGTCGGCGCCGATGGACTGGGAGTCCATGACGATGTACGCACCTCCGTACGCCTTGCGCAGGATCAGCGAGATCCGGGGCACGGTGGCGTTGCAGTACGCGTACAGCAGCTTGGCGCCGTGCCGGATGATGCCGCCGTGCTCCTGGTCGACGCCGGGCAGGAAGCCGGGGACGTCGAGCAGGGTCACGATGGGGATGTTAAAAGCATCGCACATCTGGACGAACCGGGCGGCCTTCTCCGAGGCCTCGATGTCCAGGACGCCCGCGAGGGCCTGCGGCTGGTTGGCGACGATGCCGACGACCTGGCCGTCGAGCCGGGCCAGGGCGCAGATGATGTTGCGCGCCCAGCGCTCGTGGATCTCCAGGTAGTCGCCGTCGTCGACGAGCTCCTCGATGACCTTGGTCATGTCGTACGGGCGGTTGCCGTCGGCCGGGACCAGGTCGAGCAGGACGTCACCGCGGCGCTCCGCCGGGTCGTCGGACTCGATGGTCGGCGGGTTCTCCCGGTTGTTCTGCGGGAGCATCGAGAGCAGGTAACGGACCTCGGCGAGGCAGGTCTCCTCGTCGTCGTACGCGAAGTGCGAGACGCCGCTCGTCTCCGCGTGGACGTCGGCGCCACCGAGCCCGTTCTGAGTGATCTCCTCGCCCGTGACGGCCTTGACCACGTCCGGGCCCGTGATGAACATCTGCGAGGTGTCACGGACCATGAACACGAAGTCCGTGAGCGCCGGGCTGTACGCCGCGCCACCCGCGCACGGGCCGAGCATCACGCTGATCTGCGGGATGACGCCGGACGCCCGGGTGTTGCGCTGGAAGATGCCGCCGTAGCCGGCGAGGGCGGAGACGCCCTCCTGGATACGGGCGCCCGCGCCGTCGTTGAGCGAGACCAGGGGCGCGCCGGCCGCGATGGCCATGTCCATGATCTTGTGGATCTTCGTGGCGTGGGCCTCACCCAGCGCGCCACCGAAGATCCGGAAGTCGTGCGCGTAGACGAAGACCGTGCGGCCCTCGACCGTGCCCCAACCGGTGATGACACCGTCGGTGTGGGGCTTCTTGGCCTCCAGGCCGAAGCCGGTGGCCCGGTGCCGGCGCAGCTGCTCGACCTCGTTGAACGAACCCTCGTCGAGGAGCAGCGCGATGCGCTCGCGCGCCGTCAGCTTCCCCTTCGCGTGCTGGGCCGCGGTCGCCTTCTCGCTGGGTCCGGCCAGTGCCTGCGCACGGATCGCGTGCAGCTCGGCCACGCGTCCACGGGCGTCGGTGGGCTCGTCCCCAGGGTTCGAGGCGCTGTCGTCCAAAACGGTCATGTAGTGACCTTACGAAAGGCACCCATGAAAACCGTCCGTCGACTCCGTACAGTCTCCGGCCCGTTTTCCTGGTAGCCCTGAACAGAACCCGGCCGCCGGGGGGCCGAAGTGACTGCTCAGCGCGGGTCCGCCTTGTAGACGTCACACAAAGCGGCGCCCTGAGACCCGCCTCACACCGCCGCCGTCACCGCCGCCGTCACCGCCGTCGGCGCGCACCGCGCACACACCCGAAAGGGCGACCCGGACCATATCGGGCTGTAATCGAGGAAACACGCATCGTTTGATGTTGAACATTGAACATCATCGCGCTACAGTCGAACCAGTTGATAGTTCAACGTTCAACATCACGCATCACTCCACCTGGCACCCCCCGTGCCGCCCGTCCCCAAGGAGCACGTCATGGGCATCTTCGGCCGCAAGAACGAGTCCGCCACCACCCCCGCCACCGCCGCTGCCGACGCGCCGGCCAACCCGGACCTCGCCGCCGTCACCGGCGACTACACCGTCGACCCCGCTCACACCACGCTCGGCTTCGTCGCCCGGCACGCCATGGTGACGAACGTGAAGGGCAGCTTCAGCGACTTCACCGGCTCGCTGCACCTGGACGGCTCGGACCCGGCGAAGTCCACGGCCTCCTTCGACGTGCAGATGGCGAGCATCTCGACCGGTAACGAGGACCGTGACGGCCACCTGAAGAGCGCCGACTTCTTCAAGATCGACGAGTTCCCGACGATGACCTTCCGGTCGACCTCCGCCGAGTCCCTGGGCGGCGACGACTACCGCATCACGGGTGACCTGACGATCCTCGGCACCACCAAGCCGCTCACCATCGACCTGGAGTTCAACGGCGTCGCGAAGGACCCGTTCGGCAACGAGCGCGTCGGCTTCGAGGGCAAGACCGAGATCCTCCGCTCGGACTGGGGCCTCACCTGGAACGCCGCGCTCGAGACCGGTGGCGTCCTCATCTCCGACAAGATCAAGCTCAACTTCGACATCTCGGCGATCAAGGAGGCCTGAACCGGCCCACTGCGTCGGCGAGTTCAGGCGGTCACGAGTTTCGTGACCGCCAACTCGTGTTTTCCTGCGGGGTGGGCAAGGTGGTCATCCAACGGCATCCATCCGCCGAAGTAGGGCATGCTGCGGTCACACGCGCGGCCCCCGGCGGAGCGCGCACCCGCCGCTGGACGGACCCCGAGGAGCCCGATGCCGCCACCCGTGCCGTCGACACCCGCCCCTGAGCGGAGCGTCGACGCGGCTGTGGTGCGGCGGGACATTCTCGACGCGGACGCGGGGCCGGACCCGTATGTGTTGCGCGATGCGCGCGTGCGCGGGGCGCTGGCGCTGGACGGGGCCGAGATCAAGCGGCTCGTACGGTTCGAGGGGTGCCGCTTCGACGGACCGATGACGTTGGAGGGTGCGAGCACGCTCGCGTTCACCGTGACGGAGTGCGAGCTGCCCGGGTTCGTCGCGCCCACCGCGCAGATTGGCGGTCGGCTCGACCTGCGCAGGTCGACGATCAGCGGTGGGCGGCGCGGCGCCGTGAACCTCGTCCACACGCACATCGCGGGCGGGCTGCGGCTCGACGGGGCGCATCTGACTTCCTCGGAGAGCATCGCCCTGAACGCGGGCGGGCTCGTGATGCAGGGCGGCGTGTTCTGCGACAACGGGTTCGTCGCGCACGGCCAAGTACTGCTGCCGGGCGCCGAGTTGCCCGGTGGGATCTGGTTGCGCGGGGCGCGGATCGTGATGCCGGAGCCGGACATGGTCGCGTTCAACGGGGACAACGTGCGGGCGTCGACCGTCCGTATGCAGGAGGGGTGCAGGGTCGACGGCAGGGTCCGGCTGCGCGGCGCCCGGATCGACGACCTGTTGTCGTTCAACGGAGCCGAACTTCTCGGCGTGGGATCGTCATTGATGTGTGTGGGGATGCAGGTGGAGGCACTCGACCTGCGCTTCGCGCGGCCGCCCGCAGGTGGCGTGAACCTCCGCAACGCGCGTGCGACCCGTATCCAGGACCGCCCCGACACCTGGCACCGCCCGCTCGGCCTGGACGGACTCACGTACGACTGGCTGGAGTTGACGGCCGGGAGCCAGCACGACGACACCACGAACCGGCTCGACTGGCTGCGCCACCAGCCCGTGTTCGCCCCGCAGTCGTACGAGCAACTGGCCGCGCACTACCGGAGATTGGGCCACGACGACGAGGCGCGGCGCGTGCTGCTCGTACGGGAGCGCAAGCGCAGGCGCGCTCAGCGTCCGCTCGGGCGGGCGTGGGGACTGCTCCTCGAAGTGACGGTCGGCTACGGGTACCGGCCGTGGATCGCCGGGATCTGGCTGGCGCTGCTCACGCTGCTCGGCTCACTCGTCTTCCATGCGCACACGCCCGTGGCCAACAAGCCGGGCGAGGGGGCACCGTTCAACCCGGTCGCGTACACCCTCGACCTGATGATCCCCGTCGGCGGCCTCGGCCAGCGCGACGGCTGGCACTGGGACCAGGTGGGCGTGCAGGCGCTGGCGTACGGACTGATCGCGATCGGCTGGATTCTGACGACGACCGTGGTGGCGGGCCTGACACGGACACTGAGCCGCAACTGACCGCCACCAGGCTTGGCTCGCCATGTACGTGACGACCGGACCGGCATGGATTCCGTAGGTCCTCGCACGTGTGACGGAAGTTCCGCGGTCGGCTGACATAAGCTCACCGGGCTCTGACAGGAGCACACCACGGCGGGCCGCACCGGCCCGTGCGAGACAGGGGGACCATGTCCTATCCCACTCCGCCCGGAGACCCAGGCGCGGCGAACCCGTACAACCAGCCGCCGCAGTCGGCTGGTTGGCAGCAACCGCCGCAGCCTCCGCAGCAGCCCGCGCCGGGCCAGGGATACCCCGCCAACCCGGGATATCAGGCGCCGCAGGGATATCCGTGGCCCCCCGCCGGCCAGCCGTCCATGCCGCAGGGCCCCCCTTCCTTCCCCCAGCAGCAGATGCCGCCCGGCGGCCCGGTCCCGCCCCCTGCTCCCTCGTCCGGCAAGGGCCGGGGCGTCGCGAGCGTGCTGCTCGCCGTGCTGGGCGTGCCGCTCCTGCTCGGCGGCGGGGCGCTCGCCGCTCACGCGTACAGCAACAGCAGACAGACGATCGCCAACACCTCCTACGGGAAGGTCCTGTGGCGCAACGAGACCGCCGACGCCGTCCTGCCGGACACGGTCGGCGGACGGGCGAGCTACGACGGTCCGCTCACGAACCCCAAGCATGCCGAGTGGCGTCGCCTGGGGCTCTCCGACGACACCTCCTGCGCGGCGGGGCTGACCGGCAAGACCCGTAAGAAGGCCGCCGAGTTGAAGTGCGAGGCCGTCCTGCGGGCCACCTATGTGGACCCGACGGGCAACCAGGTGGCGACGGTGGTCGTCGTCGTGCTGCCCGCGGCCGGCGGTGACGCCGAGACCTCGGCGAAGAAGCGGCTCCGTCAGTTCTTCGAGGATCAGGGCGGTGTCGAGGGCGCGGTGAACGTCCTGCCCGTGAAGGGCACCCTCGCCGCCCGGTGGTCCAACGACCGGCGCGGCGCCGCCGAGCTCACGTCGGTCTCGGGCGACAGCATGCCCTACGCCGTCGGGGTCACCCTCGGTGCGGTGGACGGCACGTCGGTCGCCAATCTGCCCGGCAGCTTCGGCGAGCCCGTCAACGCCGGGATCGAGGACCGGGAGTCCTGGCAGGGCGACGCGGAGGACCTCGCCTTCACGTTCATCAACCACCTGAGCGATCTGCAGATGGCCGGGGCGAAGTGACCATGCGACGCACGAGGACGACACGAACCACGAGGACCAGGACGATGTTCACCGCGGCCATCAAGACCACGGCGCTGACCGGTCTGCTGTGCGCCCTGGCCACAGCCCCCGCGTCCGCCGCTCCGGGCGTCCCTGCGGGCTGGGAGTCGGCCGCGCTCGGCCTGCCGGCCGCGCACGCGCTCAGCCAGGGCAAGGGCATCACGGTCGCCGTCCTGGACACGGGCGCCAACGCGGACCACCCGGCGCTCGCGGGCCGGGTGACGACAGGGCCGGACTACGTGGGCGACGGCGCGAGCCAGGACAGCGACTCCTTCGGCCGCCACGGCACCGCGATGGCGTCGTCCGTCCTCAAGGTCGCACCGCAGGCCCAGGTCCTCTCCATCCGGGTCATCGACGAGGCGGACCACAAGAACGAGCAGGCGAAGAAGGGCACAAGCCCGATCTCCAAGGGCATCGACTACGCGGTCAAGCACGGCGCGGACGTCATCTCGCTCTCCCTGGGCGACGACAACAACATGATCTCGCAGCACAATTCGGCCGAGTCACAGAGCATCGGTCACGCGGTCAGCCAGGGCATCCCCGTCCTCGCCAGCTCGGGCAACAGCGCCGACAACGGCAACACGGGCGCGTACCCCGCCGGTTACCCCAGCGTCATCGCGGTGGCGGCGACCGACAAGAAAGGTGCGCGGGGGGCCTTCTCCACGGTGCGCTCGTACAACGCGGTGGCCGCGCCGGGCGTCGACGTCACCATGGCCAAGAAGGCCGGTGGCTCCATGGTCGGCGACGGCACGTCCCCGGCCTGCGCGTTCGCGTCCGGCGTCGTCGCCCTCATGCTCGCCGACCACCCGAAGCTGACCCCCGCCCAGGTCCGCTCGGTGCTCACCACGACGGCCCATCACCCGACGGGCGGCCACAACGCCCTCGTCGGCTACGGCACGCTCGACGCCCCGGCGGCGGTGCGCGCCGCCGCCTCCGCCCCGGCGGACCGGACGGTGCCGGTGAAGTACACCGGCAAGGAACACCTGGGCACGCCCGACGGCACCGCGCGCTCGAAGCACGCCCCCATGGAGCAGGACATCTGGCTGGGGGGCCTCGGCGCGGCGGGAGCGGGCCTGCTGCTCGTCATCGGCGCGATCCTCCTCGGCCGCAGGCGGCGACCGGCCGGGGCCGCGCGCTGACGCACACCGAGGTCTGAGGGCTGCTCCCCCGGCCTGCGGCGGGGGGAGCAGCCCTCAGAAACCACCGCCGAAGTCGCCTCCGCCGCCGCCACCGAAGTCGCCCCCGCCTCCGCCGTCGCCGAAGCCGCCGCCGAAGTCTCCCGGGTCGAAGTCGGACCCGGAGACGTCGCCGCCGTCGAAGCCGCCACCGAAGTCACCGCCGCCGTAGTCGGCCGCGTAGGCGGGGCTCGCCAGCATGGAGCCGAGCACCGTGCCGACCAGCAGGCCCGGCAGCATGCCGCCGCCGAAGTAGCCGCCGGCCCACGGGCCGTACGCCGGACCCGCCTCGTAGTACGGGCGGCGCTCCCCCTCCCCCGCGTCGACCGTGCGCACGTGCGGGTCCTCGCCGTCCCGCAGCCGCGTCGCGTCCGCCGCGCAGACCGGGACCTCGCGGGACGAGCCACCGGGCGGCGTCCACTCGGCGTCCTCGGTGGAGGGGCCGTGGCGCGGGTCGAAGAAGCAGGGCGCCCTGCGCTCGGGCAGCGGGCGGCCCTCACGGCGCGCGGCGAGCTGAGCGAGCGAGAACCGGCCGTCCTCGAGGGCCTGCGTCACGCCGCGCACGTCGTCCGGGCGCTGGGCGTCGGCCATGTACTGCTTGGCCTTCTCGTACGCGTCGAGGGCCCGCTCGAAGTCCGCGCGCATCGCGTCGTCGGCCCCTGCCTCCGCCGGGTGGAAGTCGAGCCGGTCGAGTTCCTCGCCGAACGCGGTGATGTCCTCGTCCACCACGACCCGCAGCTTGTCGAGCGCCTCGCGCTGCTCCTCCTCGCGCCTGCGCCGGTTCCGCCTGCTCAGGGCGTACACACCGGCTCCGCCGATCACCACGACCGCGCCGACGCCGATCAGCGGCCCGGCGGAGACGCCGTCGTCACCGCCACCCGCGTCCCAGGCGGACGGGGCCGAGCCCTTGGCCGTACGGACCGACGTACTCACGAAGTCGTCGAGCTGGCTCTTGGCCGACTGGCCCTGAACGCTGTCGACCGCGTTCTTGACGGACTGCTGCGACATCACCCGAGAGTCCGCGCGCGCGTCGAACCGATCGCCGAGGCGGACCCCGTACACGCCCACGACCCCGGTCTTCGCCCGCAGGTCACTGAACAGCTTCTGCGTCGGGAAGTCGGCGGGCAGCACCGCCACCATCACCGGCTTGTCCGCGTCCTTGATCTTGTTCTCGAGCGCGTCGACGTCGTCCGACGTCAGTCCGGCGGACGCGCCGGGCGCGACGTAGACGGGGCTCTTCTCCAGGGCGTCGGCCACGGTGGACACGTCCGTGGCCGCCGAGGCGGGTGGCGCCACCGCGAGGGTGGCGCCCAGAGCGAGGAGCGGGGCGGCGAGGGCGGCGATAAGGGGCCTCATGTATCGACGCTAACTCGCTTCGCCCACAAACGCGGGTGCTTACTCGACCGGTTCCACGCCCGCGCGCAGCAAACCGAAGGTGTAAGCGTCCTCCAGCGCGTCCCACGACGCCGCGATCACGTTCTCGGCGACGCCGACCGTGGACCACTCGCCGGTGCCGTCGGAGGTCGAGATGAGGACGCGGGTCGTGGAGGACGTGCCGTGCTTGCCCTCCAGGATGCGGACCTTGTAGTCGACCAGCTCCAGCTTCGCGAGCTGCGGGTAGATCCGCTCCAGGCCGACGCGGAGCGCGCGGTCGAGGGCGTTGACCGGGCCGTTGCCCTCCGCCGTGGCGACGATGCGCTCGCCCTTGGCCCACAGCTTCACCGTGGCCTCGTTGGCGTGGGAGCCGTCGGGGCGGTCCTCGACGATCGCGCGCCAGGACTCGACCTGGAAGTACTTGCGCTCCTTGCCCTCGACCTCGGCGCGCATGAGGAGTTCGAACGACGCGTCCGCGGCCTCGTACGTGTAGCCCTGGAGTTCGCGCTCCTTGACCCGCTCGACGACCCGGCCGACCAGCTCACGGTCGCCGCCGAGGTCGACGCCGAGCTCCTTGCCCTTGAGCTCGATGGAGGCGCGGCCCGCCATGTCGGAGACCAGCATCCGGATGTGGTTGCCGACGAGGTCCGGGTCGATGTGCTGGTACAGGTCCGGGTCGACCTTGATCGCGGAGGCGTGCAGGCCCGCCTTGTGGGCGAACGCCGAGACACCCACGTACGGCTGGTGCGTGGACGGGGTGAGGTTCACGACCTCGGCGATGGCGTGCGAGATACGGGTCATCTCGCGCAGCGAGCCCTCGGGGAGGACCTTCTTGCCGTACTTGAGCTCCAGGGCCGCGACGACCGGGAAGAGGTTGGAGTTGCCGACGCGCTCGCCGTAGCCGTTCGCCGTGCACTGGACGTGGGTCGCGCCCGCGTCCACCGCGGCGAGGGTGTTGGCGACGGCGCAGCCCGTGTCGTCCTGGGCGTGGATGCCGAGCCGGGCGCCGGTGTCGGCGAGGACGGTGGAGACGACCGCCTGGACCTGGGCGGGCAGGAAGCCGCCGTTGGTGTCGCAGAGGACGACGACGGAGGCGCCGGCCTCGTGCGCGGTCCGGACGACGGACTTCGCGTACTCGGCGTTGGCGCGGTAACCGTCGAAGAAGTGCTCGCAGTCGACGAAGACCCTGCGACCCTGCGCGACCAGGTACGAGACCGTGTCGCGGACCATCTCCAGGTTCTCTTCGAGGGTCGTGCGCAGGGCCAGTTCGACGTGCCGGTCGTGCGACTTGGCGACCAGGCAGACCACCGGGGCGCCGGACTCCAGAAGGGCCCGCACCTGCGGGTCCTCGCTCGCCTTGGCGTTCGCCCTGCGGGTGGCGCCGAAGGCGACGAGCTGCGCGTGCTTGAAGTCGATCTCTTCCTGCGCGCGGGCGAAGAACTCCGTGTCGCGGGGGTTGGCACCGGGCCAGCCGCCCTCGATGAAGCCCACGCCGAAGTCGTCCAGGTGCCGTGCGATGGTCAGCTTGTCCGCGACGGTGAGGTTGATGCCCTCGCGCTGCGCGCCGTCGCGCAGCGTGGTGTCGAAGACGTGGAAGGAATCGTCGAGTTCAGTGGGCTGTGCACTGGGACGTTCACTGAGGCTGCTGCTCATGCTGATCTGGCTCCTGATGGGGATCTCGGTCTACCGGAATGACCGGCTCCACCGTCCATCTATGATCCCTCGCGCTCTCCGCCTGGCTACGGGTGGGCCAGAAACAGAAAAACCTCTCGCGGGTGCGAGAGGTCTGCGCGCGGGTCGAGGACGACGGTGTCCACCTGTACCGGGTCGTACGAGGTGGTCACTGCGGACCGGCGCGCCTGCTGCCAATAATGCTGGCGAACGAGAGCACGCCCGCAGTCTGCCACAGCCCGGCCGAGGGCCGGGCTGTGGTCTCACGATGCGGTCAGGCGGCCCCGCGGAGCGGCGCTTCCTGGACAAGGAGCGCCGCCGCGAAAGCCACCGCGCACAGCACTGCCGACCCGACCGCCACCCCGTGCAACCCGGCGACGATCCCCTCCGGGTCGGAGCCGCCGTGCGCCCGTTGGGCGAACACGGACCCGAGCACCGCCACGCCGAGCGAGCCTCCGACGGTCCGCAGCAGCGTCTGTGTCCCGCCGGCCGCGCCGATGTCACGGGGCTCGGCGCTGTTCATGGTGATCAGCAGGGAGGGCTGAAACAGGCACCCGAGGCCGATGCCCAGGGCCAGGGGCAGGGCGGATGCCGCCCAGGTCGCCGTTTCGGCGCCCAGCAGGAGCAGGGCCAGGGCGCCCGCCGTCGCGAGAGCGCCGCCCGCGATCGGGTAGCGCCTGTAGCGGCCGCCGTTGCTCACCCGGCGCCCGATGGCCAGTTGGGCGCCCATCATGCCGAGCATCAGGGGAAGCAGCAGCAGCCCGCTGCCCGTCGACGACATGCCCCGTACGTGCTGCATGTACTGCGGCAGATAGGTGGCGGCCGCGATCATCGCCGCCCCCGCGGTGAAGGTCAGCACCTGCGCGACGCCGAAGTTGCGGTCGCGGAACAGCCGGGGCGGGATCACCGGCTCGGCCGCTCGCCGCTCCACCGCGACGAACCCTGCGAGGGCCGCGACCGAGACCAGTGCGAGCGCCGCGATCTGCGGCGACATCCAGGCGTACGTCACCCCGGCCCAGGACGACAGCAGCGTCAGGGCGAGGATCGCGGCGGTGAGCAGCGCGGCGCCCGCGAGGTCGACCCGTGCCCGTACCCGCTCCGTACGCACCCGTACGCCCGCCCCGACGATGGCGAGGGTGACGGCCCCGACGGGCACATTGACGTAGAACGCCCACCGCCAGTTCAGCTGGTCCGTGAGGAAGCCGCCGAGCAGCGGCCCGCCGATCATCGCGGCGGGCAGCAGCACGCCGATGACGGACTGCGAGCGGCCCGCCTCCGCTGGGCCGAGCAGTGTCCCCACGAGCGAGAGCGCGCCCACGAACAGGCCACCCGCGCCGATGCCCTGGACCGCCCGGAAGGCGATCAACTGCCCCATGTCCTGGGCGAGTCCGCACAGGACGGACCCGGCGAGGAAGATGACGATCGAGGTGAGATAGCTGCCCTTGCGGCCGTAGAGGTCGCCGATCTTGCCCCAGAGCGGGGTGGTGACGGCCGTGGCGAGTAGATAGGCGGTCACCACCCAGGACAGATGATCCAGGCCACCGAGGTCGTCGACGATGACGGGCAGGGCCGTGCCGACGATCGTGCCGTCCAGCGTGGCGAGCACGATGCCGAGCAGCAGGCCCGCGATCACGATCCGGGAGGGCGCGCCGGTCGTGTCGGCACTCGGACCGGCCGTGGTGGTCAGGTTCGTGGCCATGACGCTCGCCCGCTCAAGCCGCGTACGGACGAACGGACTTGGCGTCACGCAGCGCATGCGCCCACCACGTCAGCTGGTCGAGCATCGCCTTCGCGGCGGCGTCCACGGCCGGATCGTCGACGCGCCCCTCCGCGTCGAAGGCGCCCCACGCGTTGTGGAAGCTGACCGTGTTGCGGATGGTCGTGGCGTGCAACTCGGCCATCACTACGCGGAGTTGCTCGACCGCGCGGAGACCGCCGGACAGGCCGCCGTACGAGACGAAGGCGACCGGCTTGCCGTGCCACTCCTGGTTGTGCCAGTCGATCGCGTTCTTCAGGGACGCGGGGAAGCTGTGGTTGTACTCGGGCGTGACGAAGACGAACGCGTCGGCGGCCGCGAGGCGCGGCGTGACGAGAGCGAGCGCCTCCTTCGCGCCCGGCGGCGGCTCCTGGCCGAAAGCGGGCAGCACGGTCGGCAGGGGGGTCTCGGCGAGGTCGACGACATCGGCGCGCAGATCGGCGCGCTGGCCGAGCTGTCCGGCGAGCCAGCGCGTGACGACCGGAGCGAACCGGCCCTCGCGGGTGGAGCCGATCAGGACGGCGACACGGAGCGGGCTGGAGCTGTGCGTAGACATGAAGGATCCCCCTGCTTGCGGATGAGTTTGTGTACGACGTATCCGATGGCGTACAACGTACACATCAATGTGTACGGCGTCTACTGGGGATACGCTGTACACGAACGCAGGCGAGGGTGGGATCGGGAGGAGCCGGGGTCGTGGCAGCAGAGAAGAAGACCGGGGACGCGGAGAGCCGGCTCGTCGAGCCCTCGCTCTGGGAGCGGCTGGAGCGGCCCGCGCCCACGCGGCGCGCCTCGCTGACCCTCGACCGGATCGCCGCGGCGGCCGTGGAGCTGGCGGACGAGGAGGGCGGCGACGCCGTCACCATGCGCCGTCTCGCCACCAGGCTCGGTGTCGCACCCATGGCCGCGTACCGGCACGTCTCCGGCAAGGAGGACCTGTGGGCGCTGATGTTCGACCGGGTCTCGGGCGAGCTGACCGTGCCCGACGACGTGACCGACTGGCGCGAGGTGTTGCGCTCCTTCGCCTTGCAGACAAGGGAGTTGATGCTCCGCCACCCCTGGCTGGGACAGACGCCGCTACCGGTCGTCCAGCTCACTCCGGCGCGGATGGCCGTGGCGGAGCGGCAGTTGAGGGCGCTGGACGGCCGCGATCTCGACGCCGACTCGATGATGGCGGCGTTCCGTTCGGTCAGCGCGTTCGTCCACGGCGCGACACAGGTCGAGATCGCGCTGGGCCAGTACAAGCGCGAACACGGCTGGGAGAGCGGGGTCGAGACCCGGCAGGCACTCGCCCCGCAGATGAACTACCTGATGGGCAGCGGCCGTTACCCGACCTATAGGGAGTACGCCATGTCGGCGACCCGCAAGGACGACCCTGCCTGGGAGTTCGAGTTCGGCCTCGACTGCGTGCTCGACGGGATCGCGCGACGGCTCGGCATCTGACGCCCGCCCCCGCACGAGAAGAAGCCCCGGCCCCTCCTGGTCGCAGGAGGGGCCGGGGCGCCTTGATCTAGGGGGTTCAGGGCCTGGTCAGGCGACCTGCTTGGCCGTTTCCGTGGTGGTTTCCTCGGACTTGACCCGGTTCAGGTCGATGTCGCGGGTCTCGCGCATCGACAGGTAGACGATCAGCGAGACGGCCGCGCAGCCGGCGACGTACCAGTAGTAGCCGGACTCGATGCCCGCGTCCTTGAACCAGAGCGCCACGTATTCGGCGGTGCCGCCGAACAGCGCGTTGGCGATGGCGTACGGGAGGGCGACGCCGAGGGCGCGGATGCCCGTCGGGAACAGCTCGGCCTTCACGCAGGCGTTGATGGACGTGTAGCCCGTCACGATGACGAGAGCCAGCAGGGAGAGGCCGAGGGCCGGCCAGAACGAACCCGCGTGCTGGAGCAACGTCATGATCGGGACCGTCAGGAAGGTCGAGCCGATCGCGAAGGTGATCAGGAGCGGGCGGCGGCCGATCCGGTCGGAGAGCGCACCGGCGACCGGCTGAAGGCAGGCGAAGACGACGAGCGCGCAGAACGAGACGAGCGTGGCCGTCTCCTTGCTCAGGCCCGCCGAGTTGGACAGGTACTTCGTCAGGTACGTCGTGTACGTGTAGTACGCGACGGTGCCGCCCATGGTCAGCGCGATGACCAGGAAGGCCTCGCGCTTGTGCGCCCACAGTGCCTTGATGGTGCCCTTGTCGTCGCCGCCCACGGTGGCGTCGTCGTCGGCCGACTCCTCGTAGACGTCGGTCTCCAGCATGTTGCGGCGCAGGTAGAAGATGATCGCCGCGCCGAGGGCGCCGATGATGAACGGGATGCGCCAGCCCCAGCTGTGCAGGGCCTCGTCGGACATCGTGCGCTGGAGCAGGATCTGCAGGCCGAGGCCGACGATCTGGCCCGCCGTCATCGACACGTACTGGAAACTGGAGGCGAAGCCGCGCTTCTCCGGGCTGGACGCCTCGGTGAGGTACGTGGCGCTGGCCGCGTACTCGCCGCCGACCGAAAGTCCTTGCAGCAGGCGGGCGATCAGCAGGACCACGGCGCCGCCGTAGCCGGCCACGCCGTACGTCGGCGCGACGGCGATGAGGACCGCCGACGCCGACATCAGGCTGACCGTGAGGGTCAGTGCCGCCTTGCGGCCCTTGCGGTCACCGACCCGGCCGAGCAGCCAGCCGCCCACGGGGCGCATGAAGAAGCCGACGGCGAAGATGCCGGCGGTGTTCATCAGCTGGGCGGTCGGGTTGCCGCTCGGGAAGAAGGATCCCGCGAAGTACGTAGCGAAGCTCGCGTATACGAACCAGTCGAACCACTCGACCATGTTCCCGGCCGATCCGACCAGGACCTTCTTCCATTGTTCTCGTCCCATGATCGGCACGATGCGGGAATCGTCATGCTCAGGGCAAGGGCACCCGGGCAACGATCACGCTTACTTGCGTTCATAGTGTTCACGCACGGGATTCACGGGCCAGTTCGGCGAACGTCGCGAGCCAGTGGTCGGTCGTGAAGTCGCCGCTCTCGACGGCCGGGAGACCGGCGTCGAGGTGTTCCTGTGCGGCCTTCGTGAGCCGCTCGCGTACGACTCCCTGGGGCAGGGCGTCCGCGATCGTGCGCAGGGCGGCGGCGCGGGAGAGCGCGAGGCCGAGGAGGTGGCCGATCTGCGGGTCGCTGTGGTCGGAGACGACGGGTACGTCGAGCAGCGGGCAGGGGGCGTCGGTGGCGAGGGCCGGGAGGAAGCGGTCGAGCCAGGTGGCGAAGTCGTCGGCGTTCTCGAATACGCGGCGCATCGCGTCGGCCTCCGTCAGGGCCGGTGACAGGAAGTCCTGGCCGGAGGGCTCCCAGTGGGCGGGCGCGTCGTGGTCGTCGGCGAACCAGCTGCGCAGGCGGTCGCGTACGGCGTCGAGCGTTCGGGCGGGCAGCCCGGAGCGCTCCCCCGTGTCGAGGATCAGGCCGAGGGCGAAGGCGCTGTTGGGGTGGTTGCCGTGGCGTACGGGATACGTGGCCTTCGGGAGCCAGTCCGTGAGGAGGCGGTCGACCGCGTCCACGGCGGGGGCGAAGGCGTCGGCCCAGCGGGTGCCGTGGCACTCGGCCGCGAGCGCGACGAGCCAGGCCCAGCCGTAGGGGCGCTCGAAACTCGGGCGGGCGAGGAGGTATTCGGCTTCCCGGGCGAGGTTCTCGCGCGTGAGGTGGCGGTCCAGTACGTCGGCGTGGGCGTGGGCCTCCGGCCGGGTCCGGAGCAGCAGCCAGTGCATGTGAACCGACGAGTGCCAGTCGTAGGCGCCGTAGAAGGCGGGGTGGAGGTCGCTGGGGCGGGGGCGGTCGTCCGGGGAGGTGGTGAGGTGGGCGGTGAAGTTGGGGTATTCGCGAGTGACGTTGGCTGCCGCCAGTTGGGCGGTTTCGTCCGGGGTGAGCATGGCGTGTCCTTCGGTGGGGCGGGGTGCGGGTGCGTGTCCGCGGGGTGCGTGTGCGTCGCCGGGTGCGGTTCTGCGTTTGGTTGCGTTCGCGCAGTTCCCCGCGCCCCTGAAGAGATCAGTGGGTTGCGCCCTCGGTTACCCGTAGGTCTTCGCTGGTCGTCGCTGCGGCCAGCAGGAGCGCTCGGATGCCCTTGGCCACCGTCTCGATCGGGAGGGACGGGGACGTGCCGGCCGTGACCTGGGCCGGGGACCACGGGACGTGGACGAAGCCGCCCCGGATGTGCGGGAGTTCCGTGGCGATGAGGTGCCCGAGGCCGTACGCGATGTGGTTGCAGACGAACGTTCCGGCCGTGTTGGAGAGTGCCGCCGGGACACCTGCCTCCCTCATCGCCGCGACGCATGCCTTCACCGGGAGCGTGGAGAAGTAGGCCGCGGGGCCGCCCGGCACCACCGGTACGTCGATCGGCTGGGACCCGGCGTTGTCGGGGATGCGGGCGTCGTCGACGTTGATCGCCACCCGCTCGACGGTGACGCCGGGGCGGCCGCCCGCCTGGCCGAGGCAGACGACCAGGTCGGGCTCCACCTCGGCGACCGCGGAGCGCAGTGCCGTCAGCGATTCGCCGAAGACGCACGGGAGTTGGACCGCCGTGACGGCCAGGCCCGGTGGTGGCGTGGCGGCGACCGCCTCCGCCACCTGCCACGACGGGTTCGCGGACTCCCCACCGAACGGTTCGAACCCGGTGAGCAGAACGCGAGGCGTCGCCCCGGAGACCCCTGAGTACCCCGACATACAGACCTCCTAGAACGCGAAGAGCGCCATGATCACGATGTTGCAGCCGAGGAGCGCGAAGCCCGTCGGGAGTTGCGCCTTGATCGGCCCGTACTGGTCCTTCAGTTCGAGGAGCGTCGCCGGGACGATGTTGAAGTTGGCCGCCATGGGCGTGACGAGCGTGCCGCTGAAGCCCGCGAGCATGCCGATCGCGAGGACCGCCGCTTCGTTGCCGCCCATCTGCTGGATGAGCACCGGCCAGCCGATCGCCGCCGTCATGACGGGGAACGCGGCGAACGCGTTGCCCATGATCACGGTGAACAGGAACATGCCGACGCAGTACGCGATCACGGCCAGGTACTTGGAGTTGTCCGGCAGCACGGCGTCGGTGATCTTCCCGACCTGGGTGCCGACGCCGGCGACCGCGAAGATCGAGCCGAGGACGGAGAGGAGCTGCGGCAGCAGCAGCGCCGAGCCCATGGCCTCCAGCATCGAGCGGCCGGAGTGGATCGGCGTCGACACCTTGCGCTCGCCGGTGACCAGCATCCCGACGACGAGCGCCACGAGGCAGCCGACGCCGAGCCCGAGGAGGGTGGCCTGGCCGGTCTCGAAGAGGCCCGATTCGTCGAGGAAGGAGGCGCAGATGATGGCGACCAGCGGGATGGTGAGCGCCGGGATGAAGAGCTTGTTGCCGAGGCGGGCCGCCGACTTCTCGCGCTGCTCCTGCGTGGTGGTGACCGGTTCGCCCTTGCCGATGAAGTTGAACCCGGCAAGCGCGATCAGTGCGAGGACCGCGACGCCGAGGGGTTCGGCGGGCAGCGCCTTCGAGCCGCCCGCGACCCCGGTGCCGTAGGGGAAGGTCAGTCCGAGCAGCCCCCAGAAGGCGGCCGACGTCCAGCGCTTGGGGTTGGTGCGGTCCTTCGCCATCTGCACGGCCATGACGACGAAGACGAGACCGATCAGCCAGTAGAGCCATTCGACCTTGATCACTTCGCGGTCTCCTTCCCGGACTTCCCGGACTCACCCGACGACTGCTTCGGCAGCGGGATCTCGTGTTCGGCGACGGCGAGCGCCATCTCGCGCTCCAGCTGCTTGTCGAGGAGCAGCAGCCGGGCGCCGTGGATGACGAAGGCGCAGACGGCCAGCGGGATCGCCCACAGTGCGAGCTGGGTGGGCTCGAGGTGCTCGTGGTACGTCGAGTTCACGAAGCCGGTGATCAGCAGGATCGAGCCGATCGCGATGAAGCAGTCCTCGCCGAAGAAGACGCCGACGGTGTCGGCGGACGCCGAGTAGGAGCGGACCTTTTCGCGCAGCTTGTCCGGCAGTACGGCCCCCGACTTCCGTTCGGCGGCGGCCTCGGCCATCGGCGCGACGAGCGGGCGCACCGCCTGGGCGGGGCCGCCGAGGTTGTTGAGGCCGAAGGCGGCGGTGACCTGGCGGACCAGCAGATACGCGGTGAGGAAGCGGCCGGCGCTGAGCTTGCCGAGTTTCCCGATCAGGGTGCGGGCCTGCTCGCGCAGGCCGTAGCGCTCCAGGAGGCCGATCACCGGCAGCACGATGGCGAAGACGGTGACGGAGCGGCTGTCGGCGAAGGAGGTGCCGAAGGCGGCGAGGATCTCCAGCGGGTTCATCTTGCCGAGCAGCCCGGTGACGATGCCGGCGACGCCGACCACGAGGACGGGATTGCGGCGCGTGACGAATCCGAGGATCACCACGAGCACGCCGAGCAGAACGATCATGCGGCGGCCTTTTCGATGAGGGACGCACTTATGGATGAGAGATGCACGGACCTTAGGGGATCGTTCAACGATCTAACAAGGGGTTCCGGAATTCGGACGTCCGGGCAGGTTTCCCAGGGCGCGAGAATCTCGACCCTTGTCGGATCGTTGAACGATCCTCTACGTTGAGTTCGTGATCCAGGACGTCATCGACCTCAATGCCGACCTCGGCGAAGGCTTCGGCCGGTGGACCCTCACCGACGACGAGGCCCTGCTCTCCGTGGTGACCAGTGCCAACGTCGCCTGCGGCTTCCACGCCGGCGATCCCTCCGTGATGCGCCGGGTCTGCGATCTGGCCGCCGAGCGCGGCGTCCGGATCGGGGCGCAGGTCTCGTACCGGGACCTCGCCGGGTTCGGGCGGCGCGCGATGGACGTACCGCCGGACGAGCTGGCGGCCGAAGTGGCGTACCAGATCGGGGCGCTCAGGGTGTTCGCGGAGGCGGCCGGGGCCGAGGTCTCGTACGTGAAGCCGCACGGGGCGCTGTACAACCGGACCGTGCGTGACGCAGAGCAGGCCCGCGCGGTCGTCGAGGGGGTGCGGCTCGCCGGTGGCACGCTGCCCGTGCTGGGGCTTCCCGGGTCTCAACTGCTGCGTGCCGCTGAGGAGTTGGGGCTTACGCCGGTGCGGGAGGCCTTTGCCGATCGGGCCTATACCCCCGAGGGCACGCTCGTGCCGCGCCGCGAGCCGCACGCCGTCGTCGAGGACGCGGACACCGTGGTGCGCCGGTCCGTCGCGTTCGCGGTGGACGGCGGGGTCGAGGCGGTCGACGGGTCCCATGTCACCGTCGCCGCGCGGTCGTTGTGCGTTCACGGTGACACCCCGGGCGCGGCGGCGATCGCGGCGCGGGTGCGGGTGGCGCTCGAGGGTGCCGGGGTCAAGGTCGGGGCGTTCACGTGAGCCTGCGCGTACGGACTGCCGGGCGGCATGCGCTGCTGGTGGAGTTCGACGACGCCGAGCACGCGGGGGCGTTCCACGCGGAGGTGCTGCGCAGGCGGGGCGCGGGGGTGCTGCCGCCGGTGCGGGAGATCGTGCCGGGGGCGCGGACGGTGCTGCTCGACGGGGTGGCGGAGCGGGATGCGCTCGCGCGCCAATTGGGCGAGTGGGACGTGCCGTTGGGCGTCGTGGCGGACGGGGACGTCGTGACGATTCCTGTCGTGTACGACGGGCCGGATCTGGCCGAGGTGGCGAAGCTGTGGGGGGTGTCCGAGGAGGACGTCGCCGCGCGGCACGCCTCGTACACGTATCGCGTGGCCTTCTGCGGGTTCGCGCCGGGGTTCGGGTATCTGGCGGGGTTGCCGGAGGAGTTGCATGTACCGAGGCGGGCGACGCCGCGTACGAAGGTCCCTGCCGGGGCGGTAGCGGTTGCCGGGGGTTACTCGGCCGTGTATCCGCGGGCCACGCCCGGGGGGTGGCAGTTGATCGGGTCGATGCCGGATCCCTCAGGGTTGTGGGATCCGTTGCGGGAGTCCGCGGCGTTGCTGTCGCCTGGGACCCGGGTTCGTTTCGCTCCGGCGGGGTTGACGACTCGGGGCTCTGCCCCGGACCCCGCGCCTCAATCGCCGGCGGGGCTGAAAGATCGGGGCTCCGCCCCGGACCCCGCTGGCTCTCGTCCCAAAGCGGAGCTTGATTTGCCTGATGTCCCGGAATCGGAGCTTGGGCGATGACCGGGAAGATCACCGTCGTTCGGGGCGGGGCGCTCACCACCGTGCAGGATCTTGGGCGGGTCGGGTATGCGCATCTGGGGGTTCCCCGGTCGGGGGCGCTCGATGCGGATGCCGTGCGGCTCGCCAATCGGCTGGTCGGGAACCCGGAGGGTGCCGCCGTACTGGAGACGACCCTCACCGGGTGTGCGTTGCGGCCCGACCGTGGCGTCACGGTTGTCGTGGGTGGCGCGCCCTGCCCGGTCACCGTTGATGGCGCGCCCGTGGCCTGGGGCGTCCCCGTGTACGTACCCGCCGGGGCCGTCCTCGACGTGGGGGCCGTCAGTGCCGGTGTGCGGTCCTACGTCGCCGTCGCCGGAGGGGTCGCCGTCGAGGCCGTGCTCGGGAGTCGGGCCACCGATCTGCTGTCGGGGCTCGGGCCCGCGCCGCTCCGCGCGGGGGACGTGCTGCCCGTCGGCGAGGCGCCCGCCGCGCGGCCCGTGCTGCCGGTGGCCGCGCCGTGGCCCGCTCCCCCGGCCGAGCTCGTGCTGCCGGTGCGGTTCGGGCCGCGCGCGGACTGGTTCACCGAGGCTGCGCGGCGGACCTTCGTCACCGCCACGTACACCGTCTCGGGCAACAGCAACCGGATTGGCCTGCGTACCGAAGGGCCCGCCCTGGAGCGGGAGTTGGACGGTGAGCTACCCAGCGAGGGCATGGTACTGGGTGCGGTGCAGGTGCCGCCGGACGGGCGGCCCGTGGTGTTCCTCCACGACCATCCGACGACCGGTGGCTATCCGGTGATCGCCGTCGTGGAGGAAGCGGCACTCGGCGCGGCGGCCCAGGCGGCGCCCGGGACCCCGCTGCGCTTCACCCTCTAGGTTCGAGTCACCCCCTGGATTGGGTCATCCTCTGGGTTCGAGGCCCTCGTCCAGGAACTCCCGTACGTGGCCCATGACTTGCTCCCGGTCCGCGCGCAGGCCGATCGCCACCGCGATGGAGAAGCCGTCGAGCAGCGCCCGCAGGCGGGTGGCGAAGCGGTCCGGGTCGAGCGCCCCGAACTCTCCGCGTGAGATGCCCTCGGCCAGCAGCGCCACGAGGTCGCGGTGCCAGGCCCCCTCGATGGCGGCCTGGCGGGCGCGCGCGTCGTCGTCGGCGTTGCGCGAGCGGTTGAACACCTCCAGCCACAGCGTCCAGTGCGGGTCGCGCGGCGCGTCCGGGACGTACAGGTCGACGTACGCGTCGAGCCGGGCACGCGCACTGGATCCGCGGACCAGCAACTCCCGGCGTCGCGCGCCCAGTCGGCCCTCGCTCCACTCCAGCGTGCGCAGCAGCAGTTCGTCCTTGCTGCCGAAGTGGTACGCGACGTGCCCGCTGCTCATGCCGACCTCGCGGCCGAGCGCGGCCAGCGTCAGCCGCTCCAGGCCGTGCTCGGCGATCATCGCCATGGTCGCGGCGAGCACGTCCTCGCGCGGCGGCGCCGGTGTGCGCCGCCGCTGTGTCCCGGTCACCGTTCAGGCTCCCGCGCGCGGCTGCTGCTGGGTGATGCAGTGGATGCCGCCGCCCGCCGCGAAGATCGTGCGGGCGTCGACGAGGGTGACCGTCCGGGACGGGAAGAGCCTGCGGAAGATCGCCGCGGCCTCCTCGTCGTTCGGGTCGTCGAAGCCGCACAGCACCACGCCGTCGTTGCAGAGGTAGTGGTTGATGTACGAGTAGTCGACCCAGCCGCCGTCCTCCTCGTCCGTGAGTACCGTCGGGGCCGGGACCTCGACGATCTCCAGGGGCCTGCCCTGCGCGTCGGTCTGCCCGGACAGTACGCCGACGATCTCGCGGCTGACCTCGAAGTCCGGGTGCGCCGGGTCCCGCTGCGAGTGGACGAGGACGACGCCGGGCGCCGCGAAGGCCGCCACGATGTCGACATGTCCACGCGTGCCGAACTCGCCGTAGTCCGCGGAGAGTCCGCGCGGCAGCCAGATCGCCTTGGACGTGCCGATCCGGGCGTGGATCTCGGCCTCGACGTCCTCCTTCGCGCGGCCCCCGTTGCGGTCGGGGTCGAGCTGGACCGTCTCCGTCAGCAGCACCGTGCCCTCGCCGTCGACGTGGATGCCGCCGCCCTCGTTGACGAGCGCGGTGGAGTGCACCGGTGTGCCCGCGAGGTCGGCGACATGCCGGGCGATCTTGGAGTCGTGCTCCCAGCGGGCCCAGTCCTGGGCGCCCCAGCCGTTGAACGTCCAGTCCACGGCGGCCAGTTCACCGGTTTCGCCGTGCTTGACGAACGTGGGGCCGATGTCGCGCATCCACGCGTCGTCCAGCTCTCGTTCGGCCAGGTCCACGGACGGGTCGAGGAGCGCCTTCGCGGACTCCAGCTGCCCCGGTCCGACGACCATCGTCACCGGCTCGTACCGGCGCACCGTGTTCGCGACACCCGCCCACGCGGCCCGCGCCCCGGCCAGTTCGCTCTCGTCGGAGAAGGTCGGGTTGGGGCCCGGCCACGCCATCCACGTGCGCTCGTGCGGGGCCCACTCGGGCGGCATCACATACGTCATGGGCTTGATCCCTTACAGGAAGTAGAGGCGGTTGAGGGAGACGGACTCGGCCGGTTCGGAGCGGAGCGGGTCGCCGTCAAGGGTGACGAGGCCCGTGCGCTGGTCCACGTCGACCGCTCCCGTACGGGAGTTGAGACGCAGATCGGCCGGGCCGATGCCGCGCGTGCCGCGCACGGCGACGCGGCGCCTGCGGGTGGGCATCGTGTCGTGGCCGTCGTCGACGGCGGCCTGCGCGACGAAGGCGACCGACAGCTCGGCGGCCGTCGCTCCGTACGCCCCGAACTGCGGGCCGAGGACGAGGGGTTCGCAGGTGTCGGTGGCGGCGTTGGGGTCGCCCACCACCCCGTACGCGGGGAAGCCGGACTTCAGGACGAGCTGCGGCTTCGCGCCGAAGTACTCGGGGCGCCACAGCACGATGTCGGCCATCTTGCCGGGCTCGATGGAGCCGATCTCGTGCGAGAGGCCGTGCGCGATGGCGGGGTTGATGGTCAGCTTCGCCATGTAGCGCAGGACGCGCTCGTTGTCGTGGCCGACGCCCGGGTCGCCGAGCTCGCCCTTCATCTTCCCGGCCATCGCGAACGTCCGGCGAACGGTCTCCCCCGCGCGCCCCATGCCCTGCGCGTCCGATGACGTGATGCCGATGGCGCCCAGGTCGTGCAGCACGTCCTCGGCGCCCATCGTCCCGGCGCGGATCCGGTCGCGGGCCATCGCGGCGTCGCCGGGCAGGTCCGTCTTCAGGTCGTGGACGGAGACGATCATCCCGTAGTGCTCGGCGACGGCGTCCCGGCCGAACGGGAGGGTGGGGTTGGTGGAGGACCCGATGACGTTCGGAACTCCCGCCATTTTCAACACATTTGGCACGTGGCCGCCGCCGCAGCCCTCGATGTGGAAGGCGTGGATGGTCCGCCCTTCGAGGACCTTGAGTGTGTCCTCGACCGACAGGCACTCGTTCAACCCGTCGCTGTGCAGGGCGACTTGGACGTCGTGCTCCTCGGCGACCCGAAGCGCCGTGTCCAGGGCGCGGGTGTGCGCGCCCATGTCCTCGTGCACCTTGAAGCCGCAGGCGCCGCCCTCGGCGAGTGCCTCGACCAGCGGGGCACCGTCGGAGGACGAACCCCGGCCCAGGAAGCCGATGTTGACGGGCCAGGCGTCGAAGGCGGAGAAGGCGTGCTTGAGCGCCCACGGCGAGTTGACCCCGACGCCCCAGACCGGGCCGAACTCCTGGCCGATGATCGTGGTGACGCCGGAGGCGAGCGAGGCCTCCATGATGCGCGGCGAGAGCAGGTGCACGTGGGTGTCGACGGCTCCGGCGGTGGCGATCATGCCCTCGCCGGACACGATCGTGGTGCCCGTGCCGACGACGACGTCGACACCGTCCATCGTGTCCGGGTTGCCGGCCCGCCCGACGGCGTGAATGCGGCCCTCGCGGATCCCGATGGAGACCTTCCTGATCCCGAGCGCGGCGTCGATCACCACGACGTTGCTGATCACGATGTCGCAGGTGTCGCGGACGGCGGCGGCCTTCAGGTGCAGGCCGTCGCGCGCGGTCTTGCCGAATCCGGCGAGGAACTCGTCCCCGTACGCCTGGGAGTCGGACTCGACCTTGATGGTCAGCCCCGAGTCCCCGAGCCGGACGCGGTCGCCGGCGCGCGGGCCGTGCGTCCCCGCGTACTCGTACGGGGTCAGTCGGCGGGCTTCGGCGGCGTGGCCTCCGGGGCGGCTCATCGGCCCTCCTCCTCGGTCTTGGCACCCAGATATCCGCAGGCGGCGGCGCGGCGCAGCGCCTCCTCGCGGGCGCCGGGCGCATCCAGCGGGCCGTCGACGAGGCCCGCGAACCCGATGGCGACCCGGGCCCCGCCGATCGGCAGCAGCCCGACGTCCTGGGTCTCCCCCGGCCCGAACCGCACCGACGACCCCGCGGGCACCGCGAGCCGCATCCCGTAGGCCTTGTCCCGTACGAAGTCCAGGCGCGGGTTGACCTCGAAGAAGTGGAAGTGGGAGGTGACGGAGACCGGGACGGTCGCCGTGTTGGTGACGGTGAGCGTCAGCTCGGGCCGCGGGTCCTCGTGCTCGGGCCCTGGCAGCAGCGCGCCGGGCGCCGCGTCCCCCTCGCCCCCGCCGATCGGGTCACTCACGACCGCGAGCCGCGAGCCGTCGTCGAAGACCGCCTCCACGTGCACCTCGGTCACCACATCGGCGACGCCCGGCAGCACGTCCTCGGGCCCGAGCGCGGACCGCGCCGCCTCGATCGCCTCGGCGAGCCGCTTCCCGTCGCGGGCCGCCTCGCAGACGGTGTCCGCGATCAGGGCGGTCGCCTCCGGCACGTTGAGCCGCAGGCCGCGGCCCTTGCGGGCCCGCGCGAGCTCGGCGGCACCGAACAGCAGCAGCCGGTCGCGTTCCGTGGGGGTCAGTCTCACGCCGTCACGCCTCCTCGTCGTTCTTAGAACGCCACTCTAAACGTTGACGCCGCACGTGGGCAGCCCTGGGCGCGCTCCATGAGCCGACACACATAGAGCGCAGCTCTAAACCAGACGCCCCCACCGCCCCTTCCCGTCCCGTCCCCGGGGGCTTCGCCCCCGGACCCCCACGGGCTCTCGTCCAAGAGCGGGGCTTGATTTATCAAGCCCCGCCGGCGATTGACGAGGCCCGCCCAGCAGAACTTCTTGACATCAAGCCCCGCCGGCGATTGAGGCGGCCCGTCCGGCAGGACTTTCGGGAAGGGGCGGGGTGGGGTGGGGGAACAGGAACGTGTGGGAGGCTCCCTGCCACCGGGCAGGGACCTCACGGGGAGGCAGGACACGCATGACGGACACCACCGGAGCCGGGAGCTCCACCAGATCCGCGGCCAGGACGAACGTGATCCGTGCGGCCAAGTACACGGCCGCCGGGCTGCTGCGCTGCGGGCAGGTTCTGCTCATCGTTCTCGGCGCGCTGGGACAGGCCGCGAAGAAGGGGAAGGGCTCCGGCTGGTCGGGGAGCCGGTCGAGCAGTTCCGACGACGGGGACTGAGCGGGCCCCGGACATGCGTCGGCCCCCGTCCCGCGAGCGCGCGGGACGGGGGCCGATCTTCGTACACCTGACGCGGACTAGCCCAGTTCGTGCATCCAGCCGTGCTTGTCCTCCGCCTTGCCGCGCTGGATGTCCAGGAGCGCGTTGCGCAGCTTCATCGTGACCTCGCCGGCCTCGCCGCCGGACTGGGTCCACTCGGCGCTCGCGCGCTTGACCGTGCCGACGGGCGTGATGACGGCGGCGGTGCCGCACGCGAAGACCTCGGTCAGCTCGCCGGACTCGGTGGCGGCCTGCCACTCGTCGATGGAGATGCGGCGCTCCTCCGACTCGTAGCCGAGGTCGCGGGCGACCTGGAGGAGCGAGTCACGGGTGACGCCCGCGAGCAGCGAACCGGTCAGGGTCGGCGTGACGATCTTGTTGCCGTACACGAAGTACAGGTTCATGCCGCCCAGCTCCTCGACCCACTTGTGCTCGACGGCGTCGAGGTAGGCGACCTGGTCGCAGCCCTTGGCGGCGGCCTCGGCCTGCGCGAGCAGGGACGCCGCGTAGTTGCCGCCGGTCTTGGCGTCGCCGACGCCACCGGGGACGGCGCGCACGCGGTCCTCGGAGAGCCAGATGGAGACGGGCTTCACGCCGCCGGAGAAGTACGCGCCGGCGGGCGAGGCGATGACGATGAAGAGGTACTCGTTCGCGGGCTTCACGCCCAGGCCGATCTCGGTCGCGATCATGAACGGGCGCAGGTAGAGGGACTCCTCGCCGCCGTGCGCGGGCACCCAGTCCTTGTCCTGCTGGACGAGCAGGTCGCAGGCCTCGACGAAGGTCTCGACCGGCAGCTCCGGCATGCCGAGGCGCCAGGCGGAGTGCTGGAAGCGCTTGGCGTTCATGTCGGGCCGGAAGGTGGCGACCGAACCGTCGGGGCGGCGGTAGGCCTTCAGGCCCTCGAAGATCTCCTGCGCGTAGTGCAGGACGTTCGTGGCCGGGTCGAGGGAGAGCGGTCCGTAGGGCACCAGCTGCCCGTCGTGCCAGCCCCGCCCCTCGGTCCACTTGACGGTCACCATGTGATCCGTGAAGTGGCGGCCGAATCCCGGGTTCGCCAGGATCTCCTCGCGCTGCGCGGCGGACAGCGGGGTGGCGGTGGGCTTGAGCTCGATCGTGGGCGTCGTCATGGTTGCGTGTCCTTCACCGTTGGTTGTGACGGACCGCGTTCACGTATGCACTCCCAGGTCCGCAGGACAGGGAGGCGCGTCCGAGCTTCCACGTACATCGCGGCCCCACGTTCGATTATCGCGCGAGGCGGGGTGTGCTCGGAAATTGCCCTGGTGAGTACGCGTACGTGAAGCGGCCCGGGTTCTGTCGTCACACTCCCGTCGTCGCCCGAAGGGCGGCCTCGCGGCGTCTGGTGCGTGCGATCGCAAGGCGCCGGAAGGTCCTAGTAGCGGAGCTACTCGGTCCTTTCGGCAACGCCGCGAGCGTGCGTGCCAGACGTCGCGAGGCAGACGGGAGTGTGACGACAGAACCCTTGGGGTTGATGGTCGCACCCAGGGGCCGCACAAGAACAGCCGCCGGGCGCGGTGTGCGACCCGGCGGCTGCTGCCGTAATGGTGAGCGCCGGGTCAGCCGGCTACTACTCGGGCGACGAGGGCGTCACCGATCTCGTCGGTGCTGCGCACGGAGTCGCCGCGCTCGCCGAGGTCCGCGGAGACCGCGGTCTCGATGCGCGCGGCCTCGGCCTCGTAGCCGAGGTGACGCAGGAGAAGGGCGACCGAGAGGATCGTGGCACTCGGGTCGGCCTTGCCCTGGCCCGCGATGTCCGGGGCCGAGCCGTGCACGGGCTCGAACATGGACGGGAACTCGCGGCTCGGGTTGATGTTCCCGGAGGCCGCGACGCCGATGCCGCCGGAGACGGCCGCGGCGAGGTCGGTGATGATGTCGCCGAAGAGGTTGTCGGTGACGATCACGTCGAAGCGGGCCGGGTCGGTGACGAGGTAGATCGTCGCGGCGTCGACGTGGATGTAGTCGGTGGTGACCTCGGGGAACTCCTTGGCCACCTTGTTGAAGATGTTCGTCCACAGGTGGCCCGCGAAGGTCAGCACGTTGTTCTTGTGGACCAGCGTGAGCTTCTTGCGGGGGCGGGCCTGGGCGCGGGCGAAGGCGTCACGGACCACGCGCTCCACACCGAAGGCGGTGTTGACGGAGACCTCGGTGGCGACCTCGTGCTCGGTGCCCTTGCGGATCGTGCCGCCGTTGCCCGTGTACGGACCCTCGGTGCCCTCACGGACGACGACGAAGTCGATGTCCGGCTCGCCCGCGAGCGGGGTCGAAACACCCGGAAGGAGCTTCGACGGACGCAGGTTGACGTGGTGGTCGAACGCGAAGCGGAGCTTGAGCAGGAAGCCGCGCTCCAGGACGCCGGACGGCACCGACGGGTCGCCGATGGCGCCGAGCAGGATCGCGTCGTGCTTCTTGAGCGAGTCGAGGTCGGCGTCGGTGAGGGTCTCACCGGAGGCGTGGTAGCGCTTGGCGCCGAAGTCGTAGTCCTCGGTCTCCAGCTTCACATCCTGCGGAAGGACGGCGGAGAGGACCTTGAGACCCTGGGCCACGACCTCCTGGCCGATACCGTCACCGGGGATCACTGCGAGATTGATGCTGCGAGACATGCGAGCACCGTACTCCTCGTCCCATGGGATGACACGCGGTGTCCATGATGTGGACGTCCGCGCGATCGCCGCTTTTTGTTCACCCGTATGTATGGCGGGAGTTGGAAGTTACTGGGAAGTTCCCCTTCATGACCACCGCTCCTGACACCCCCAATGTCGGCATCCCCGAACACCTCGCCCGGCGCCTGAGCATGCCCGAGCAACACGAGTACCTGCGGAAGAAGTTCAGCAGGCGCCGCGCCCTGACGGGGGCCGCGGCCTCCATGGGCGGGGCCGCGCTGCTCGGCGGCGGCTCGGCGACGGGCGCGTACGCGGCGCCGCTGCTCCCGGCGCGGGCAGCCGCGGCGCAGGTGGACGGCTCCCTCGTGGCCCCCTTCGGCCGGCACCTCGCCTTCGGCGCCGACCCGAAGACGCAGATGCGGATCTCGTGGCAGGTGCCGTTCGCGGTCAGGAACCCGTATCTGCGGGTGGGGTCGAAGCCCTGGGAGCTGAGCCGGAAGATCCCGGCGGAGGTGCGCGCCCTGCACACGCCGTCCCTGTCGAAGAAGCTCCCCGAGGTCGAGCAGCTCTATCTGCACGCGGCGCTCGACAACCTCAGGCCCGGCACGACGTACTACTACGGCGTCGGCCACGACGGCTTCGACCCGGCGGACGCGGAGCGCCTGGGCACCCTCGGCACCTTCCGTACGGCGCCGGCCGCCCCGGAGGCGTTCGTCTTCACGGCCTTCGGCGACCAGGGCGTCAGCTACGACGCGCTCGCCAACGACCAGGTGATCCTCGGCCAGTACCCGTCCTTCCACCTGCACGCGGGCGACATCTGCTACGCCGACAGCAGCGGCCACGGCAAGGAATCGGACACGTACGACGCCCGTGTGTGGGACCAGTTCCTCGCGCAGACGGAGACGGTCGCCAAGTCGGTGCCGTGGATGGTGACGACCGGGAACCACGACATGGAGGCCTGGTACTCGCCCAACGGGTACGGCGGGCAGAGCGCCCGCTGGTCGCTGCCCGACAACGGCCCCGACCCGGACAGGGCGCCCGGCGTCTACTCCTTCACGTACGGCGGTGTCGGTGTGGTCGCGCTCGACGCGAACGACGTCTCGTACGAGATCCCCGCCAACAAGGGCTACCTGGACGGGAAGCAGACCGCCTGGCTCGACAAGCGGCTCGGTGAGCTGCGGGCGCGGGACGACATCGAGTTCGTGGTCGTCTTCTTCCACCACTGCGCGTACTCGACGTCGACGCACGCCTCGGACGGCGGGGTGCGCGACGCGTGGGTGCCGCTGTTCGCCAAGCACCAGGTGGATCTGGTGATCAACGGGCACAACCACGTCTATGAGCGCACGGACGCGATCAAGGGCACGGGGAACGGGGAGGTCGGCAAGCCGGTGCCGGTCGGCGCGTCGACCGATCCGACGCGCGACGGCATCGTGTACGTCACCGCGGGCGGCGCCGGCAAGGACCTCTACGGCTTCGGGCCGGGCGTGCCGGACAGCTACGAAGGCGACGTGCACGACCGGGAGTCGATCGTCACCTTCCACTGGACGAAGTCACGCCTGCCCGACCCGGACACCGTTGAGTGGTCCCGGGTGCGGTACACCGGCTTCTCGTTCCTCGCGGTGGAGGTGGAGAAGGGCCGGATGAAGGTGTCGGCGCTGGCCGAGACCGGCGAGCGCATCGACCACTTCGAGGTGAAGAGGGGGTCCTGAGGTGGCTCAGTGACCTGTCTCGCCGCCGTTGTCCCTGCGGTCCAGCGCGCGCTGGAGGGCGGCGGCCGCGGTCCTGGCGGCCTGGCGGTCGGCTTCGCTCGACGGGGAGACGTGACGGACTCGGCGGCGGACGGGCGTCGCAGTGGCCATGAGGGATCGACTCCTTGAGATCCGTGGGAATCCTCGCGCGCCATGTGCGCAAGGGGATTTCGAGGCGCCGGAAGGGCGGGAAGCAGGAGCTGCAGGGGTTGCCTGCCAGGTGCTCCGGCTCGCGGCCGCCATTCGCCGGATCGGGCGAGTCGTTCGGCTTCTACAAAGCTAGGACAGGTCTCTGCTTCTGTCTCCACAATTACTCGGACTTCCTACTATCTGAGACGGGACCCACCTCTCCAGTCCCATCGGCACCATCGGTCCCCCCAGTCCCAGGGCGTCAGTGGGCCCGCATCGGCTCCTGCGTCCGCCCCAGGGCCAGCGCGACCACCTCTTCGAGGCCCAGCCCGCCGCCCCGCTCGAACGCCGCCTCGTACCCCTGGTCGCCGAGGGTCTCGCGGGCGAGCGCGACGGCGGTGTCGTGCGGCGCGTTGAAGTACACGGAGCCGAACAGGGGCAGGCCCACCCGGTCCCAGATCCGGCGCGCGGCGCCCTGCAGCACGGCCGCCTGCTCGCAGTCGCCGCGCGAGGCCCACAGCAGGGCGATGACCTCGACGGGCAGTACGACCCCGACCAGGTCGCGGAACTCGTAGTTGATGACCAGGCAGTCGCCGGCCAGGCGCGTCGCCTCCTCGCTGCGGCCCCCGGCCCAGGCGGCGAAGGCGAGGACGTAGAGGGCGTAGGCCTTCGCCCAGCGTTCGCCGTGCTCCTCGCAGGTGGCGCGGGCCTCCTCGCACAGCGGGACGGCCGCCGCCAGGTCGCCCTGGAACGCGAGGGCCATGGCCAGCTCGATGCGGGCCATCATGACGTTGCTGTCGAGCTCGCCGAGCTCGGCGTAGCTGGCCAGGGACGCCCTGAAGTACCGCTCCGCCGTGGCGTGTTGGTCGCGCATCAGCGCGGCACACCCCAGGCGGTGGGTGGCGTACGCGTACGCCGCGTCGTCATCGGCGCGCAGGGATTCGGCCCGGCACTCGGTGAGCATGACCGCCGCGGGCCGCGCGTCCCCCTGGAGGATGGCGATGTAGCCGCCGACCCACAGCGCCTTGAGCCGCTCCGGGTGCGGCCCCGGGACCGCGGCGAGCGCGCGGTCCACCCAGTAGCGGCCGTCGCTGAGGAGCCCGCAGCCGACCCAGTAGAACCAGAGCGTCCCGGCGAGCCGCGCCCCGGCCCGTTCGTGGCCCGGTGTCGACAGGGCGAAGTCGAGCGCGGCGAGGAGCTGTGCGTGCGCGCGCCGGGTGGTGCGGAACACGGCGGTCTGGCCAGGACCGAACCACACCGCCTCGCCCTGCACGGCGAACTCCTGGCACCAGGCGAGATGGCGGGCGCGCACGCGCTGCTCCTCGCCGAGCCGCCGCAGCCACTCGGCGCCGTAGCCCCGGACGGTGTCGAGCTGCCTGAACTTCTCGCCGCCCGGGCCGTCCTCGCGTACGAGCAGGGATTTCTCCACGAGGCCCAGGAGCAGGGGGCCGATGGCCGAGCGCTCCAGGGCGGCGTCGGCGCACACCTTCTCGGCGGCTCCGCGGGAGAAGCTGCCGGCGAAGACGGAGAGGCGGGCCCAGAGCAACCGCTCGGCGGGCAGGCAGAGTTCGTGGCTCCAGCCGATGGTCGTCCGCAGCGTGCTGTGCCGGCCGGTGTACTCCGGCTCGTCGCGGACGAGCTGGAAGCGGTCCTCCAGGAGGGCGAGGAGTTCCTCGGTCTCCTCGCCGCGCAGCCGTCCCGCGGCGAGTTCGATCGCGAGCGGAATGCCGTCGAGGCGCGCGCAGATGCGCTCCACGACCGGCCTGGTGCGGGCGGTGAGCCGGAACTCCGGGTGGGCGGCGTGGGCGCGCTGCATGAAGAGCCGCACCGCGTCGGGCGCGACGGACATCGGCGCGACGGCGAAGATCTCCTCCCCCGACAGGCCGAGAGGCTGCCTGCTGGTGGCGAGGATGTGCAGCCCGGGGGCCGCGGCGAGGAGCCGCGCGGCGAGCTCCGCGCAGGCCCCGATGAGGTGTTCGCAGGTGTCGAGGACGAGCAGCAGGTGCTTGTCGGCGAGGTGCCCGGTGAGCACCTCGTGCTGGGGCCGGGTCGTGTGGTCGGTGGCGTGCAGTGCCGTGGTGACCGCGTGCACGAGCAGTTCGGCGTCCTGGAGTTCGTGGAGCTCGACGCACCAGGCGCCGTCGGCGAACCCGTCCGCCACGTCGGCCGCGGCACGCAGGGCGAGGCGGGTCTTGCCGATCCCGCCGAGGCCGGTCACCGTCACCAGCCGGGAGCGCGCACTCAGTTGTCGCAACAGGTCGAGTTCGCGGCGGCGTCCGATGAAAGGGGTGTGCTCCGTCGGCAGCTGGTGGGCCACGATTACCTCGTCTCGCGCAGATCACTTCGTGTGCGGTATTCATCAATTCCGGGAATGCGGACCGCCCGAGGATCTCGGGTCAACCGAGGGCTGTGCGACCGAAATTGGCCGTCTTCCGCCCGAATATCTCCGTAGTCGACCAGAAGGAGCGCGGCATCGTCTTTCGGTCGCCCCTTCACATGGCGGACCAGGTCCGCCGAGATCGCGTCGAGGAATGTCCCGGGGTCCCGGTCGTAAAGGGCCACCGCGCGTTCCGCGAGCGGATAGAACTCACCGCTGCCGCTCCGTGCCTCGGTGACTCCGTCGGTGTAGAGCAGCAGCCGGTCGCCCGCGGCGAGGGACATCGTGCTCGACCGGCACCACTCGTTCTCCAGCCGGATCAGGCCGAGCGGCGGTGACGGCGGCAGGGGATCCACGAAGGTGGCATGGCGCCCGCGGATCAGCAGGGGCGGCGGGTGGCCGCAGCAGACCAGCTCGAGCTCTCCGTCGTCGCCGTTCGTGCCGAGCAGCAGCGCGGTGACGAAGTCCTCACAGTGCTCACGGCGGGCCAGCGCCGCGTCCATACGCTGGGCCACCACGGTCAACCGGGCCTCGCACTGGACCAGTTCACGGTAGGCGCCGAGGGTGTCCAGGGCGGTGCCGACCGCCGGCATGCCGCTGCCCATCACGTCGCCGATGAGCAGCCGCACCCCGAAGGGCGTGCAGGCGACGTCGTAGATGTCCCCGCCGATCCGGGCCTCGCGGTGCGCCGCCAGGTAGCGGACCTCCGTGCGCAGCCCGCCCACCCGGCCCGGCAGCGGGCGCAGCAACCCCTCCTGCAGGGTGCGGGTCACCGTCCGCAGCGAGTCGAGCACCCGTGACTGAAGATAGAGCCGCACCACGGCGGCGCCGATCGTCGTCAGCAGCAGGAAACAGAAGAGAACGGCCGTGCTATGGCTCGCGAGTTCCCCGGAAACTCGGCGCACGTCTTCTCCGAAGCTCGCACCCGCGCCTGCGCCCGCGCCCGGCGAAAGGAATCGAATTTCTTCTTGAGAAGTCATCATGGTTGCGCCAGCTTTGTCGACCGAGGGGGCCTTCGGGACTTTAGAGCACAACTCCACGCCGCACGAGAGAATGGACAGATCCCGAATCCGTGACAATCGGGAATCGGCTCTCGGGCCACACCCGCCTCACATGCCCATGCCCCCGTCGACCGGAAGCCCCGCGCCGGTGATGAAGCGGGCGGCGTCGGAGGCGAGGAAGACGACCGCGTCGGCCATGTCGGCGGCCTCGCCGAGCCGTCCGAGCGGGGTCCGCGCGATGACGTCCCCCACGGCCGCCTCGGCGCTCGGCCACAGTCCCAGGGTCTCCATGTCCTGGGCGAGGCGGGTACCCATCGCGGTGGGAACCAGGCCCGGGTAGAGGCAGTTGACCCGCACGCCGTAGCTCAGCCTGCCGGATTCCAGGGCGGCCACCCGGGTCAGCCGGTCGACCGCGGACTTCGTCGCGGCGTAGCAGGCGATGCCGGGGAAGGGGATCGTCGCGGCCACCGACGAGATGTTGACGACCGCCCCACCCCGGCCGGCCCTGCCGCCCGGGCGCATCGCCCGGAAGGCGTGCTTGAGGCCGAGCGCGACGCCGAGGACGTTGACGTCGAGCATCCTGCGGACGTCCCGCGGGTCGAGGTCGACGACCAGCCCCGAGATCTCGACACCGGCGTTGTTGACGAGGACGTCGAGGCCGCCGAGCTCGTCCACGGCGCGGCCGACGGCCGTCTCCCAGCTCTCGTCGTCGGCCACGTCGAGCGGGACGAACGTCGCCGCGCCGCCCGACTTCTGCAGCCTCTCGGCGGTCGCGCGGCCCGCGTCCTCCTGGACGTCGGCGATGACGACGGCGGCACCCTCGCGCACGAGTGCCTCGGCCGCCGCCGCCCCGAGCCCCTGGGCGCCCCCGGTCACCAGCGCCTTGCGCCCCGTCAGATCGCACGCGTTCATGGCGGTCCCCTTCTGCTGCTGCCGAGCGGGCGCATCATGTGATGCGGGTCACAGTAAAGCCCCTCGCCCGCCGCCAGGACCGCTCATGGCACCAACTACCCGAATCTGCCCGGGAGTTGATTCGAAGAGTGCTACGGTGCCGACCTTTCGCCGACGCCCGGACATGGCGCTCTCCGCGGCATGGCGCGGTCGTCGCCCACGTCCCACGATGGACCCAGTACCGGCCGGGCCGCGATGGCCGGGCCGACCCTGGGGAGGAGTCCCACCATGCGCGTCATCAGTCAGCGCCGGCTCGGCGGACCCGAGGTGCTCGAAGTGGTGGAGGTGGAGCGGCCCGAGCCGCGGGCGGGCGAGGTACTGGTCCGGGTCCGGGCCGTGGGGGTGAACCCGGTGGACCGGTCGGCGCGCTCCGGCGACGCGCCGCTCTTCGGCGACCCCCCGTTCACGCTCGGCTGGGACGTCTCGGGCGTCGTCGAGTCGGCGGGCCAGGACGTCACCGAATTCCGGCCGGGCGACGAGGTGTTCGCCATGATCCGGGGCGGCGGCTACGCCGAGTACGTCGTGATCCGCACCGAGCACCTGGCGCCCAAGCCGGGCAATGTCGACCACATCCAGGCGGCGGCGCTGCCCGCGGCGGCGCTCACCTCCTGGCTCGCGCTCGTCGACATCGGGCAGATCGGTCCCGCCCGCCGGGTGCTGATCCATGCGGCGGGCGGCGGCGTCGGGCACGTGGCGGTGCAGATAGCCAAGGCCGAGGGCGCGTACGTGATCGGTACCGCGGGCGCCGACAAGCACGACTTCCTGCGCGAACTCGGCGTCGACGAGCTCATCGACTACACGACCACCGACTTCGCCCACTCCCTGCGTGACGTGGACGTGGCCCTGGACCTGATCGGCGGCGACTACGGCCCGCGCACCCTGGTCACCCTGCGCCCCGGCGCCCTCCTGGCCTCGGCGATGCTCTGGGACCCCGGCGTCACCCAGGAGGACGCCGAGACCCGCGGCGTCCGCTTCGCCCCCATCTCGGTCCAGCCCTCGGGCGCCACCCTCCGCAAGGTCGCGGCCCTGATGGCCGCGGGCCGCCTCCGCGCCCACGTATCGGCGACCCTCCCCCTGGAAGAAGCAGCCAAGGCCCACGAACTGGGCTCATCGGGCCACACCCAGGGCAAAATCGTCCTGACCATCTAAGCCCCGCCGGCGCTTGAGGCGCGGGGTCCGGGGCGGAGCCCCGTGGCGTAGGGCCGGCCCACGCAGAACCGCCCCCGACCGAGGGAACACCTCGACCGGGGGCGGCACCGCTACAGAGGCGCTCAGCCCATGTGCGGGTACACGTAGTCCGTCGGCGGAACCAACGTCTCCTTGATCGCCCGCGTCAGCGTCCAACGCTGCAGGTTCTGCGGCGCCCCCGCCTTGTCACACGTACCGGACGCACGCCCACCACCGAACGGCTGCTGCCCGACAACCGCCCCGGTCGACTTGTCGTTGATGTAGAAGTTGCCCGCGGCGTACCGGAGCTTCTCCATCGTGTGGGCCGCGGCCGCACGGTCGTTCGCGATGACCGAGCCCGTCAGCGCGTAGTCCGAGGCCGACTCCATCTGCTCCAGCATGGCGTCGTACTGGTCGTCCTCGTAGACGTGCACGGCGAGGAACGGGCCGAAGTACTCCGTGGAGAACACCTCGTTGGCCGGGTCCGAGCACTCGACGACCGTCGGACGCACGAAGTAGCCGACGGAGTCGTCGTACGTGCCACCGGCGACGATCGTGCAGGACTCGTCGGACTTCGCCCGGTCGATCGCCGCCTTGTTCTTGGCGAACGCGCGGTCGTCGATGACGGCGCCGATGAAGTTCGACAGGTCGGTGACGTCACCCATGGTGATGCCGTCGACCTCGGCCGCGAACTCCTCCTTGAAACCGGAGTTCCAGATGGAGGCCGGGATGTACGCACGCGACGACGCGGAGCACTTCTGGCCCTGGAACTCGAAGGAGCCACGGGTCAGGGCCGTCTTGAGGACGGCGCGGTCGGCGCTCGGGTGGGCGACGACGAAGTCCTTGCCGCCGGTCTCGCCGACGAGACGCGGGTAGGTGCGGTACTTCTCGATGTTGTTGCCGACCGTCTTCCACAGGTGCTGGAAGGTCTTGGTCGAACCGGTGAAGTGGATACCAGCCAGGTCACGGTGGTTGAGCGCCACCTCGGACACGGCCAGACCGTCACCCGTCACCAGGTTGATGACACCCTTCGGAAGACCGGCCTCCTCCAGGAGCTGCAGCAGCAGCACGGCGGCGTGGGTCTGCGTCGGGGACGGCTTCCAGACGACGACGTTGCCCATCAGCGCGGGCGCGGTCGGCAGGTTGCCCGCGATGGCCGTGAAGTTGAACGGCGTGATCGCGTAGACGAAGCCCTCCAGCGGGCGGTGGTCCATGCGGTTCCACACGCCCGTGGAGTTCGCCGGCGGCTGCTCGGCGAGCAGGTTGCGGGCGTAGTGGACGTTGAAGCGCCAGAAGTCGATGAGCTCACAGGGAGTGTCGATCTCGGCCTGCTGCGCGGTCTTCGACTGGCCGAGCATCGTCGAGGCGGCCAGCGTCTCGCGCCACTTCGTGGACAGCAGCTCGGCGGCGCGCAGGATGATCGCGGCGCGGTCGTCGAAGGACGTCGCGCGCCAGGCCGGGGCCGCGGCCAGGGCGGCGTCGACCGCGTCCTGGGCGTCCTGCTCGGTGGCGTTGGCGTACGTACCGATGACGGACTTGTGGTTGTGCGGCTGCACGACGTCGAAGCGCTCGCCGCCACCCAAACGACGTTCGCCGCCGATGGTGCAGGGCAGCTCGATCGGGTTCTCGGCCAGCTCCTTGAGCTTGACCTCCAGGCGGGCACGCTCCGGGGAACCGGGGGCGTAGCCGTGCACCGGCTCATTGACCGGGGCGGGGACCTGGGTCACGGCGTCGAGGGTCATGGGTCCGTATCTCCTTCGGGGGTCGGGGAGTTGGGGACGGAACGGGAAGCTTGGTTGGGTCGTGCCCAGAGGGTCAGCCCTGGGGTTCGGCCCTGGGGGTCAGCCCTTGGTGAGGACCGAGCGGGCGAAGAAGAGAAGGTTGGCCGGCTTCTCCGCGAGGCGGCGCATGAAGTATCCGTACCAGTCGGTGCCGTACGCGGTGTAGACACGCATCCGGTGCCCCTCGGCGGCGAGCCGCAGGTGCTCGTCGCTGCGGATCCCGTACAGCATCTGGAACTCGTACTCGTCCAGCTTGCGCCCGGCCTGCCGCGCGAGCTCCTGGGCGATGGCCACGAGCCGCGGGTCGTGGGACCCGATCATCGGGTACCCGGCGCCCTCCATGAGGATGCGCATGATCCGCACGTACGCCTTGTCGATCTCGGCCTTGTCCTGGTACGCGACCTCGGCGGGCTCCTTGTAGGCGCCCTTCACGATGCGCACGCGGCTGCCGGCGGCGGCCAGGCGGCGGGCGTCGTCCTCGGTGCGGAACAGGTACGCCTGGATGACGCAGCCCGTCTGCGGGAAGTCCTTCCGCAACTCCTCGTGGATGGCGAACATCGAGTCGAGGGTGGTGTGGTCCTCGGCGTCGAGGGTGACCGTGGTGCCGATCTTCGCGGCGGCCTCGACGACGGGCCGTACGTTGGCGAGGGCCAGCTCGTGGCCGCCCTCCAGCGCCTGGCCGAACATCGACAGCTTCACGGACATCTCGGCCTTCGTGCCGAGGCCCAGGTCCTTCAGGCGCTCGACCAGGTCCAGATAGGCGTCGCGCGCGGCCTGCGACTGCTCGACGGTGGTGATGTCCTCACCGACGACGTCGAGCGTGACCTCAAGTCCCTTGGCGGCGGCGTCCTCGATGATCGGCACGACGTCGTCGACCGACTCACCGGCGATGAAGCGGTCGACGACCTGCTTGGTGCCCGGCGCCGCCGACACGAAAGCGCGCATCTTGTCGCTGCGCGACGCGGCGAGGATCAAGGGAGCCAGCACGGGGCACCTCCACGGATCACGAGTTGAGAGCGGGTGGGAACGGACCACTGATTCAGTACGTCAAAAGGTCCATTTCCGTGCGTAACGGGACGGCACGGAGAACCACTCAGAAATCTAAGGATCCCTCCGATCCTGTGCCATCGACACCTGTCACGCATCTGTGGCCCCCACCTCAGACATCTGTATGAAGAGGGGTCCGTGATGGGTGAGAATGGCGGGGTGAAAGGTGATTACCAGGAGCTGGTCGACGAGATCTCGGCGCTGCTCGGCGCCCCGGCGACCCTCGAGAACCGCGACTTCCGCCTCATCGCCTTCGGCGCCCAGGCCAGCGCCGACGACGACACCGACGGCTTCGACGAGGCGGCGCTCGACCCGGTGCGCACGCGCTCGATCCTGACGCGCGGCTCGACCTCGGCGGTCCGCTCCTGGTTCGAGGGCTTCGGCATCGCGAGCGCCAAGGAGCCGGTCCGGATCCCGGCGACCCCGGAGGCCGGCGTCTACCGCGGCCGCATCTGTCTGCCCGTACGCCATCACGGTTTCGTCCTCGGCTACGTATGGCTGCTCGACGACGATCCGGGTCCCACGGAGGAGCAGCTCGATGCGGCGATGGCGGTGGCGGGCCGGATCGGCGCGCAGCTCGCCGACGAGGCGCAGGCGGGCGCGGACCTGACCCGCGAGTTCCACTCCGTGCTCACGGCGGAGCGGGGCTGGCAGCGGGACATGGCGGTGGCGGCGCTGCGCACGGCGCTCGGCGACCGGGCACCGGGCCTGCACACGGTGGTCTGCGTCGCGCCGTGGCCGTCGGCGGACCCCGACGACGCTCCTTCGGTACGCACCGTCCCGGCGGCGGACGCGCTGTGCACGGTTCCGTGGGGGGTGACGGGCCAGTGCCTCGCCCTGCTGGTGCGGCTGCGCTCGCGCGAGGCCCTGGAGCCCGCGCTGACCGCGGCGGCGAAGCTGCGCGCCCGCGCGGGTTCCCCGGTGGCGGCGGGCGTCGGCGCCGCGCGTGACGACCTCGCCGAACTGGCCACGGCCTGGCAGGAGGCGACGGCCGCGGCGCGCGCGGCGCTGGCCGACCCGCACCTCGGCCCCGACGCGCAGTGGTCGTCGATCGGCCCGTACCGGCTGCTGACCGCGCTCCCCGCGGAGGCCGCGCACGACCCCGCGGTCGCGCCCCTGCTCTCCCCCACCCACCGTCAACTGGCGCGCACCGCCGAGGTGTTCCTCGACTGCGCGGGCCAGGCGGGCCGCACGGCCGCGGCCCTCGGCATCCACCGCCAGACGCTGTACTACCGCCTGTCACGGGTGGAACAGCTCACCGGCCTCGACCTGGACGAGGGCGAGGACCGGCTGCTGCTGCACATGGGGTTGAAGGCGTCACGACTGTGAGGACTCCGTGGCCTGCGCGGCCGTGATCAACCGACGCATCCCCTCGGTGAGCTCCTCGGCGCTGGGCGCGCTCTCCGGGTCGAGCATGTACTCGGCGATGAGCCCGGTCATCAGCGTCATGTAGAGCTTGCCGAGAGTGTCGACGGCGGGGTGGTCGGCAGGCGGCTCCTCGCCACCCATGAACATGGGGATGGTCCCGCGGCCGCCCTCGCTCTGCGCCTTGCCCACGATCTCCCGCACGGCGGGCAACTTGTCGCCCAGCACCACGAGTTCCATGCCCAGGTACCACATGGAGTCGGGCTTGCCCAGGCTCTCGATGACGTTCCCCCAGACCTCCTGGAAGCGCTCCAGCGAACCGGCCGGGGCCTTGAAACCGCCCTGGTCGAAGACGTCGGACGACTCCTCCACCAGGGCGAGGTAGGCCTGCGCGAGCAGCGCGTCCTTCGACCCGTAGTGGTAGCCGATCGACGCCAGGTTCGCCCCGGACTCCTTGACGATGTCGCGCGCCGTCGTGCGCGCGAACCCCTTCTCCAGAAGGCAGCGCTTGGCGCCTTCGAGCAGATCTTCGCGGTGTCCCATGGCCCCACCCTACCCAGATTCCAGACGGCTGTCTTAAACGACTGTCTTACACGATCGTCCATGACGACCGTCCATGACGACCGTCCATGACGACCGTCTTACACAAACGTACTAGACAACCGTTTAAGACGCTCGTACAGTTCCTGCCATGACGAACCCGACGAGCACCACCCCACCCGCCGAAACCCTTGCGGGGCGCCGCGAGTGGACCGCCCTCGGCGTGCTGATGCTTCCGCTGCTCCTGGTCTCGATGGACGTCTCCGTCCTCTACTTCGCGATCCCCCAGATCAGCGCCGACCTGGAGCCGAGCGGCACCCAACAGCTGTGGATCTTCGACATCTACGCGTTCGTGCTCGCCGGCCTGCTGATGACCATGGGCTCGCTCGGCGACCGCATCGGGCGCCGCAAGCTGCTACTGTTCGGCGCCGCCGCCTTCGGCACCGCCTCCGTCCTCGCCGCGTACGCGAACAGCGCCGAGACGCTCATCGCCGCCCGCGCGCTCCTCGGCGTCGGCGGCGCGACGCTCATGCCGTCCACCATGGCGATCGTCCGCACGATGTTCACCGACCCCGGCCAGCGCGTGAAGGCGATCGGCATGTGGTCCGGCGTCATGACCGGCGGCATCGCGCTCGGCTCGGTGATGAGCGGCATCCTCGTCGAGCACTTCTGGTGGGGGTCGGTCTTCCTTGTCAACCTGCCCGCGATGGTGCTGCTCCTGGTCCTCGGCCCGGTCCTGCTGCCGGAGTCCAAGAACCCGGAGCCCGGCCGCTTCGACCTGCTGAGCGTGCCGCTGTCGATGGCCGCCGTGCTGCCCGTCATCTACGGCATCAAGGAGATCCCGTCCGAGGGCTGGAACGTGCGGTACGTCCTCTCGATCACCGTGGGGCTGCTGTTCGCCGCCCTGTTCGTGCACCGCCAGCGCACCGTCAAGTCCCCGCTGATCTCCCCCGCCCTGTTCCGCGGCCGCGGCTTCGCCCCCGGCGTCGTCCTGAACCTCGTCTCGTCCTTCGGCATGATGGGCTCGGCGTACTTCACCACCCAGTACCTGCAGTCCGTGCTCGGCAAGAGCTCCATGGCGGCCGCGCTCTGGTCGCTGCTCCCCACGGTCATGGTCGGCGTGGCGGCCCCCGTCGCCGCGCAGCTCGTCGCGAAGGGCGTGCACCGCGCCCATGTCGTCGCCGGCGGCTTCACCGTCGCCGCCTGCGGATACGCGCTGCTGGCCTTCACCGGCACCGACTCGCTCTGGCTGGTCCTGGCCGGCGCCGGCGTCCTCGCTTCCGGCATCGTCACCGTGATGTCCCAGATGATGGACCTGGCGCTCGGCACCGTCCCGACCGCCAACTCCGGCTCCGCCGCGTCCCTGTTGGAGACGGGAGCCGAGTTCGGCGGCGCCCTCGGCATGGCGGTCCTCGGCTCCATCGGCACGGCCGTCTACCGCCACGGCGTCCCCGCCGACGCCCCGGCCGCGGCCCACGAGACGCTGGGCGGCGCCCTCGCGGTCGCCGGGCAGCTGCCGGGCGACGCGGGCCGGGCCCTGACGACCGCCGCACGGGAGGCCTTCACCAACGGCATGCAGGCGGCGGCGATCGCGGGGGCGGTCGTGCTCCTGGCCGCCGCGGTCCTCTCCGTGGCGACCCTGCGCAAGGTGACGGTGCGCGAGGACACGGCGGACCACGAGGCCGGGGCCCCCGCGGCGGCGCCGGACGAGAAGGCGACGGTCTGACGACGCCGACAGCCTCACGGCTCTGACCGCTCCGACAGCCACCCACCGGTCACGATGCGATGCCGGGCGGACCGGAACACTCCGGCCCGCCCGGCATCGCCGCACAGGGAGCCCGGAAGGCGGAAGCCTGTAGCCAGGGATGACGCCGCCGGACCGTGCCAGGATGGCCCCGTGGCTCAGACATTCGATACGCCGTTCATCGGCCGGGCGGACGAACTCGCCCGGCTCACCGGCGTCCTGGAGCGGGCCGCGGCCGGCGACCCGCGCGCCGTCCTGGTCGCCGGGGACGCCGGCGTCGGCAAGACCCGGGCGCTGACGGAGGCCGCGGCACACGCCGCCGCCACCGGCCTGACCGTCCTCACCGGCCACTGCGTGGACCTCGGCGACGTGGGCCTGCCGTACCTCCCGTTCACGGAGATCCTCGGCGCTGCGGCCGCCGACGAGCGGCTCGCCCCGGCCTTCGCCGCGTACCCCGCGGTGGACCGGCTCATCGGCGCGGCCTCGGGGGCAGGCCCCGCGCCCGACCCCGGCAGCCGCCTCCAACTCTTCGAGGGCGTCGCGGGACTCCTCGCCGACCTGGCCGACCTGACCCCGCTCCTCCTGGTCGTCGAGGACCTCCACTGGGCCGACCAGTCCTCCCGCGACCTGCTCCGCTTCCTGCTCAGCCGGGGCGTCCTGCAACGGCCCGCGCCGGGCGGCCCGCCCCGCCGCCTCGCCGTCTTCGCCTCGTACCGCGCGGACGACCTGCACCGCCGCCACCCCCTGCGGCCACTGCTCGCCGAGCTGATCAGGCTGCCTGCCGTCGACCGTCTCGACCTGCGTCCGATGGCCGACGCGGACATGGCCCGCCTCGTGCGCGCCCGCCGCACAGGACCCGTGCCCGACAGCACCGTCCGCCGCATCGTCGAGAGCGCCGAGGGAAACGCCTTCTACGCCGAGGAGTTGCTCGCCGCGCTGCCCGGCGACGACGAGGGGGCCGACTCCCCCACCATGCCCAGCGGCCTGGCCGACGTGCTGCTCATCCGGATCGAGCAACTCACCGAGACCGCCCAGCAGGTGCTGCGCACGGCGGCCGTCGCGGGCCGCCGGGTCGGGCACGAGCTGCTGCGGTCCGCCGTCCAACTGCCCGAGGAGGAGCTGGAGTCGGCGCTGCGCGAGGCCGTCGGACGCCAGCTCCTCGTGCCGGGCGACGACGCCACGTACTCGTTCCGGCACGCCCTCACCCGCGAGGCCGTGTACGCGGATCTGCTGCCCGGTGAACGGGTCAGGCTGCACGGGCGGTTCGCCGCGCTCCTCGCGGGCGAGGGCCGTTCACCGCAGAGCGCGGCGGAGCGCGCCCACCACTCGCGCGAGAGCCACGACCTGGCCGACGCCCTCGCGGCCTCCCTCGAGGCCGCCGACCACGCCCAGCGCGTCGGCGCGCCCGCCGAGGAGCTGCGGCACCTGGAGACAGCGCTCGAACTGTGGGCCGTGGTGGACGCGTCCGCGCGCCCCGAGGCCGACGACACGGCCACCCTCACCCTGCGCGCCTCGGCCGCCGCCGCCCGCGCGGGCGACCCCCATCGCGCGGTCCAGCTCACCCGCTCCGCGCTCGCCCGGGCCGGCTCCGATGCCGACTCCGAGCTCGCGGCGCGCGTGCGCTACACCCTCGCGGGCAACCTGATCCGGATCGACCACCTGGAAGCCGCGTTCACGTACAGCAGCGAGGCGCTGGCACTGATCCCGGCAGAGCCGCCCTCGGGCACCTGGGTGTGGGCGGCCTCGACCCACGTCATGGCCGCGCGGCACGTGGGCAGGAACGAGGACGCCGAGCGCGTCGCCCGACAGGCGCTCGGCATCGCCGAGCGACTTGAACTGCCCGACGCCCGGGCCGACTTGATGATCTCGCTGGTCGGCCTTGAGGCGCACAACCGGCGTACGCGGCAGGGCCGGGACCGACTGGTCGGCGCCCGTGAGCTGGCCGGCGGCGCCGGGAACCTGCCGGTGGAGATGCGGGCCCTCTACAACCTCGCCATCGGCTGTTACGAGTCCGGCGACCTGGACGCCTGCCTGCCCTGGATCGCCGACGGCCTCGACCTCGCCCGCCGCGGCGGCCTCCTCACCTCGCCGTACGCCCTCGAACTGCGCTACCTGCAGTCCCTGCTGCTCTACACGCTGGGCCGCTGGGACGAATGCGCGCGAGCTGCCGCCGCCGACACCGAACTGCTGCCGCCCGCGGGCGGGTTCGCGATCGCGCCCGCGCTGTACGTGGCCCTGGCCCGCGGCGAGTACGACGCGGCCGTCACCGGGGCCCGGGGGCTGCTCGACCATCACTTCGACTGGATGGCGGCACTCGTCGCCGCGATCGTGCTGACCGACGCGGCCGCACTGCGCGGCGACGCCGAGGAATGCGTACGACAGATGCACGCGTCGGTCGAGTCGCTCACCGACGTCTCGGGCGGCACGCGGCCCGACGCCGTGGTGCGGCTCGCCGCGCTTGCCCTGGCGGCGGTCGCGGACGCGGCGGAGGAGGCCCGGCTCTCCGGCGACACGGCGGGCTCGGAGCGCTGGGCGGTGACCGCGACCGAGCTGGTGGAGCTGGCCCGCGACACGGCGGCCCACGGCGAGGACGGCACGGAGCAGGGCCCCGAGGGCCTGGCCTGGCTGGCCCGCGCCGAGGCCGAGCGGGTGCGCGCCGCGACCGGCCCCGACGTCGCGGCCTGGGAACGGGCCGTGACGGCGTTCGACTACGGCGAGCCGTACGAACTGGCCCGCTGCCAGAGGAGGTTGGCCGAGGCCCTGCTCACCGCGGACCGCCGCGAGGAGGCCGCCGAGCAGGCGTACGCGGCCCGGGACGCGGCCGTACGGCTCGGCGCCGAGCCGCTGCGCGAGGCCCTGGACACCCTGATCAGGCGGGGCCGCCTCGCCGACGCCCCGGCCGCCGGGGACCGTATCGCCGCACTGACCGCCCGGGAGAGCGACGTGCTGCGGCTGCTCGGCCGGGGGCGCACCAACCGCCAGATCGGCGAGGAGCTGTTCATCAGCGGCAAGACCGCGAGCGTCCACGTCTCGAACATCCTCGCCAAGCTGGGCGCCGCGAGCCGCACCGAGGCGGTGGGCATCGCGTACCGCGAGGGCCTGATCGAGCCGGAGGCGTCCTGAAACGCGAGGGCCGGGTCACCCGTGGGTGACCCGGCCCTCGTACTAATCAGACCAGCAAACTCGGCCCAGGAACCTCAGACGAGGTTGACCGACCGCGCCGAGGTCGCGCCGATCTCGGCGGACAGCTCGTTCAGCACCGACTGCGGCACCGTGTCGTCCACGGTCAGGACCGCGAGGGCCTCGCCGCCGACGTCGGCGCGCGAGACCTGCATGCCGCCGATGTTGATGCCCGCCTCACCGAGGACACGGCCCACCGTGCCGACGACGCCCGGACGGTCCTCGTAACGCAGGACGACCATGTGGTCGGCGAGCGCCAGGTCCACGTCGTACTCGTTGACCGCGACGATCTTCTGCAGGTGCTTCGGGCCCGCGAGCGTGCCGGAGACCGAGACCTCCTGACCGTTGCCGAGGGTGCCGCGCACCGTGACGACGTTGCGGTGGTCGGGCGACTCGGAGGACGTGGTGAGGCGGACCTCGACGCCGCGCTCCTGCGCGAACAGCGGGGCGTTGACGTACGACACCGTCTCGTCGACGACGTCCTCGAACACGCCCTTGAGCGCGGAGAGTTCGAGCACCTTCACGTCGTGCTGGGTGATCTCGCCGTACACCTCGACGTCGAGGCGGGCCGCGACCTCGCCCGCGAGGGCGGTGAAGATCCGGCCGAGGCGCTCCGCGAGGGGCAGGCCCGGCTTGACGTCCTCGGCGATGACGCCGCCCTGGACGTTCACCGCGTCCGGCACGAGCTCGCCGGAGAGCGCGAGGCGCACCGACTTGGCGACGGCGACGCCCGCCTTCTCCTGCGCCTCGTCCGTGGAGGCGCCGAGGTGCGGGGTGCAGACGACCTGGTCGAACTGGAACAGCGGGGAGTCCGTGCAGGGCTCCTTCGCGTACACGTCGAGGCCGGCGCCGGCGACGCGGCCTTCCTTGATCGCCGAGTACAGCGCTTCCTCGTCGACGATCCCGCCGCGCGCGGCGTTGACGATGCGCACGTTCGGCTTGACCTTGTGCAGCGCCTCGTCACCGATGAGACCGAGGGTCTCCGGCGTCTTCGGGAGGTGCACGGTGATGAAGTCCGAGACCTCGAGCAGCTCGTCGAGGGAGAGGACCTTCACGCCCATCTGCGCGGCGCGCGCGGGCTGCACGTACGGGTCGTACGCGACGACCTTCATGCCGAAGGCGGACATGCGCTGCGCGACGAGCGCGCCGATGCGGCCGAGGCCGACGACACCGAGGGTCTTCTCCGCGAGCTCGACGCCCGTGTACTTGCTGCGCTTCCACTCGCCGCCCTTGAGGGCCTGCGAGCCCTGCGGGATGTTGCGCGCGGTGGCGATGAGCAGGCCGCAGGCCAGCTCGGCGGCGGTCACGATGTTCGAGGTCGGCGCGTTGACGACCATCACGCCGGCCTTGGTGGCGGCGGACACGTCCACGTTGTCGAGGCCGACGCCGGCTCGTGCGACGACCTTCAGCTTCTTCGCGGCGGCGATCGCCTCGGCGTCGACCTTGGTGGCCGAGCGGATCAGGATCGCGTCGACGTCGGCGATGGCGGGCAGCAGGGCCGCCCGGTCCGCGCCGTTGCACTGGCGGATCTCGAAGTCCGGGCCCAGGGCGTCGACCGTCGCAGGCGACAGCTCTTCGGCGATGAGTACGACGGGTTTGCCGTTGGCAGCAGTGCTCACGTGAGTCCTCACAGGTCCAATGCGGACGGCCGTCCCGACGGCCGCAGGCGGTGGAGGGTGCTTGCCGCGATTAAGACGCACGACGCTGTGGGCCCAACGCGAATGTGTTCAGCAGTGTAGTGCCGCCAGGGAGCCGTGCTTACGCCTCCCTGGAAGGATCACTCGTCCGAGGCTGGACGGAATGGACAACGGGCCGCGGCGTCCACCGCGGCCCATTGTCCGGAGGCTTACGCCTCGTCGTCGTTCACCCAGCTCATGAGCTTGCGCAGCTCCTTGCCGGTGGTCGCCAGGAGGCTGGACTCGTCCTGGGTCTTGTACTCGTTGTACTTCTTCAGACCGCCGTGGTACTCGTCCATCCAGTTCTTGGCGAACGTGCCGTCCTGGATCTCGGCGAGGACCTTCTTCATCTCGGCCTTGGTGGCGTCCGTGATGATCCGCGGGCCGGTGACGTAGTCGCCCCACTCGGCGGTCTCGGAGACCGACCAGCGCATCTTCTCCAGGCCGCCCTCGTACATGAGGTCGACGATGAGCTTCAGCTCGTGCAGGCACTCGAAGTACGCGATCTCCGGCTGGTAACCGGCCTCGGTCAGCGTCTCGAAACCGGCCTTGACCAGCGCAGCGGTACCACCACAGAGGACGGCCTGCTCACCGAACAGGTCGGTCTCGGTCTCCTCGGTGAAGGTCGTCTTGATGACGCCGGCGCGCGTGCCGCCGATGCCCTTCGCGTAGGAGAGGGCCAGCTCGAAGCCCTTGCCGGTGGCGTCCTGCTCGACGGCCGCGATGCACGGAACGCCGCGACCCTCCTCGTACTGACGGCGCACGAGGTGGCCCGGGCCCTTCGGGGCGACCATGCAGACGTCCACGCCGGCCGGGGGCTTGATGAAGCCGTAGCGGATGTTCAGGCCGTGGCCGAAGAACAGCGCGTCGCCGTCCTTCAGGTTCGGCGCGATGGTCTCCTCGTAGACCTGGCCCTGGATCGGGTCCGGGACGAGGATCATGATGACGTCGGCCTCGGCCGCGGCCTCGGACGGGGTGACCACGCGCAGGCCCTGCTCCTCGGCCTTCGCCTTGGACTTGGAGCCCTCGTGCAGACCGACACGGACGTCGACACCCGAGTCGCGCAGCGAGAGCGCGTGGGCGTGGCCCTGGGAGCCGTAGCCGATCACCGCGACCTTGCGGTTCTGGATGATGGACAGGTCGGCATCGTCGTCGTAGAACAGCTCGGCCACTGGGGTTCTCCTCGTTTGCGGTATTGCTGGTTCTGCGTCCCACCGTACGGCGGGGTGCGGAAGGAAAGATTTCAGGTCTCGCTATGCGAGAGGGGCGCGCAGGAGTGCTGCGCGGTCACGCGGTGCGGTCGAGCGCCCGCAGGCTCCGGTCGGTGATGGAGCGCGAGCCGCGGCCGACCGCGATGGTGCCCGACTGGACGAGCTCCTTGATGCCGAAGGGTTCCAGCATCTTGAGCATCGCCTCGAGCTTGTCGCTGGATCCGGTGGCCTCGATGGTGACGGCCTCCGGGGAGACGTCCACGGTCTTGGCGCGGAACAGCTGGACGATCTCGACGATCTGCGAGCGCGTCTCGTTGTCGGCGCGGACCTTGGCGAGCACCAGCTCGCGGGCCACGGCCGCGTCGGGCTCGAGCTCCACGATCTTCAGGACGTTGACCAGCTTGTTGAGCTGCTTCGTGACCTGTTCGAGCGGGAGCGATTCGACATTCACGACGATGGTGATGCGCGAGATGTCGGGGTGCTCGGTGACGCCGACGGCGAGCGAGTCGATGTTGAAGCCGCGGCGCGAGAAGAGGGCGGTGATCCGGGCGAGGACACCGGGCTTGTTCTCGACCAGGACGGAGAGCGTGTGCTTGGACATATCTCGTGGTCTCTCTCTGCGTCTCAGTCGTCTTCGCTGTCGCCGAAGTCGGGGCGGACGTCCCGAGCGGCCATGATCTCGTCGTTGGAGGTGCCGGCGGCGACCATCGGCCACACCATGGCGTCCTCGTGGACGATGAAGTCGACCACGACCGGGCGGTCGTTGATCGAGTTCGCCTCCTCGATGCACTTGTCGAGGTCCTCGGGGCGCTCACAGCGGATGGCGTAGCAGCCCATGGCCTCGCTCAGCTTCACGAAGTCCGGGATGCGGGTGCCCTTGTTGGGCGGGGTCTCGCCGTCCGGGCCCGCGTGCAGCACGGTGTTCGAGTAGCGCTGGTTGTAGAACAGCGTCTGCCACTGGCGGACCATCCCGAGGGCGCCGTTGTTGATGATGGCGACCTTGATCGGGATGTTGTTCAGGGCGCAGGTGGTCAGCTCCTGATTGGTCATCTGGAAGCAGCCGTCGCCGTCGATCGCCCAGACCGTCTGGCCCGGCGCGCCGGCCTTGGCGCCCATCGCGGCGGGCACCGAGTAGCCCATGGTCCCGGCGCCGCCCGAGTTCAGCCAGGTGGCCGGCTTCTCGTACTGGATGTAGTGCGCGGCCCACATCTGGTGCTGGCCCACGCCCGCCGCGAAGATCGTGTCCGCGGGGGCGAGTTGGCCGATGCGCTCGATGACCTGCTGCGGGGAGAGCGAGCCGTCCGCGGGCTGGTCGTAGCCCAGCGGGTACGTCTCGCGCCAGCGGTTGAGGTCCTTCCACCAGGCGGTGTAGTCGCCGGCGTGACCGTCGCTGTGCTCCTTCTGGACCGCCTGGATCAGGTCGGCGATGACCTCGCGGGCGTCCCCGACGATCGGCACGTCGGCGGCGCGGTTCTTGCCGATCTCCGCGGGGTCGATGTCGGCGTGGACGATCTTCGCGAACGGGGCGAAGCTGTCCAGGTTGCCGGTGACGCGGTCGTCGAAGCGGGCTCCGAGGGCGACGATCAGGTCGGCCTTCTGCAGCGCGGTGACGGCGGTGACCGCACCGTGCATGCCCGGCATTCCCACGTGCAGCGGGTGGCTGTCGGGGAATGCGCCGAGCGCCATCAGGGTGGTGGTGACGGGCGCTCCGGTGAGCTCGGCGAGCATCTTGAGCTCGGCGGTGGCACCCGCCTTGAGGACGCCGCCACCGACGTAGAGGACGGGCCGCTTCGCATTCGTGATCAGCTTCGCGGCCTCGCGGATCTGCTTGGCGTGCGGCTTGGTCACCGGGCGGTAGCCGGGCAGGTCCTGCTGCGGCGGCCAGGTGAACGTCGTCCGCGCCTGCAGGAGGTCCTTCGGGATGTCCACGAGGACCGGGCCGGGGCGGCCGGTCGAGGCGATGTGGAACGCCTGGGCGATCGCCTGCGGGATCTCCTCGGCCTTGGTGACCAGGAAGCTGTGCTTGGTGATCGGCATGGTGATGCCGACGATGTCCGCTTCCTGGAAGGCGTCCGTGCCGATCGCCTTGGAGACGACCTGGCCGGTGATCGCGACGAGCGGCACCGAGTCCATCATCGCATCGGCGATCGGCGTCACCAGGTTGGTCGCACCCGGGCCCGAAGTGGCCATGCAGACACCGACCTTGCCGGTGGCCTGCGCGTAACCGGTGGCCGCGTGGCCCGCACCCTGCTCGTGACGGACGAGCACGTGGCGCACCCGGCTCGAGTCCATCATCGGGTCGTACGCGGGAAGGATCGTGCCGCCGGGGATACCGAATACGGTGTCGACCCCGACCTCCTCAAGCGAGCGAATGAGGGACTTCGCACCCGTGACGTGCTCGACGGGGGCGGACTGCTGTCCTCCGGAACGGGGCCGCGGCTGCGGCTGGCTGGCCCCGGTGGCCTGCTCGGTCATCGGCATTCTCTTCTCGATGCTGAGGGTTTTTGCGAGGGTTATGCAGGGTCTTACGTGTGTGTCGGGCGGTTGGCGGCGGTTCTGAACCGGCACCCGTGCAACAAAAAACCCCTCGTGCCGTGAGGCAAGCGAGGGGAGCGCGCCGGGTGCGGTCGCCGGGTTTCCGGTGTTCTGACCGGTGGTCCCAGCTTCAGCCGACGCGCTTTCCAAGTACGAGAATTCGGGTGCGCATGGCACTGACCCTCCCCCCGGCGCGTAGGGCGTGTCAAGTGGGTGGGACGGGCGTCTCATTATGTGAGCGCAGCGTGGTGAAGCCCGCGAACACCGGCTCGGCGGGGCCCGTGGGGACCGGGTACTCCCCCGAGGTGAGCGCGCGGCGCAGCCGGTACTCGTCGAGCGGGCCGGAGAACGCCATGCCCTGCCCGTGCGTGCACCCCATCGAGCGCAGCGCGGCGACCTGCTCGGGCAGGTCCACGCCGTCCGCCACGGAGTTGAGTCCGAGGTCGCCCGCGATCCGCAGCAGCCCACTGGTGATCTTGTGCAGCCGCGCGGACTCGACGACGCCCTCGATCAGCGAGCGGTCCAGCTTCAGTACGTCGACGGGCAGGCGGCGCAGTGCCGTGATGGCCGCATAGCCGCTGCCGAAGCCGTCCAGCGCGATCCGGACGCCGAGGCGGCGCAGCGCCGTCAGACGCCGTTCCAGCTCGTCCAGCGGGACTCTGGGGTCGCTGTCCGCCAGCTCGATCACGAGCGCGCCCGAGGGCAGCCCGTGCCGGGTGAGGAGCGCTTCTATCGAGCCGAGCGGCATGGCCCGGTCGAGGAGCCTGCGGGCGCTGATCCGCACGGCGACCGGCGTCGCATGCCCGCTGTGCCCGCGCTCGGCGGCCTGCTCGACGGCCTCCTCCAGCATCCAGCGGCCGAGCTCGGCGGTGCGCTCGCTGTCGTCGGCCACCCGCAGGAACTCGGCGGGGGTGAACAGAATGCCCTGCGCGCTGCGCCATCTGGCCTGCGCGGCGACCGCCGTGATCCGGCCGTCGTCGAGCGAGACGATCGGCTGGTGGAGCAGCGCGAACTCGCCCTCGTGCAGCGCCGACCGCAGCCGCGTCGCCAGCTCCGCCTTGCGTACGACATCGGCCTGCATCTGCGGCGCGTACAGCTCGACGCGGCCCTTGCCCGCCGCCTTCGCCCGGTACATCGCCAGGTCGGCATTGCGCAGCAGCTCACCGGCCCCGATGTCCGGCTCGGCGAAGGCGACGCCGATGGAGGCGGCGACCCGCACATTGTCGTGCCGGTCGATCGAGTACGGCTGGGACAGGGTGATTCTGAGCCGGTCGGCCAGCTCGTAGATCTGCTGTTCTCTCGCGGCGTGGTCGCGCCCTCCGTCGCCGACGATCAGCGCCGCGAACTCGTCACCGCCAAGACGGGCCGCGGTGTCCGATGCGCGCACGGATTCGGCCAGCCTTCTCGCCGCCTGGACGAGCAGCTCGTCGCCCGCCTGGTGGCCGATCGTGTCGTTGACCTGCTTGAAACCGTCGAGGTCGATGAAGAGCACGGCGGTGCCCAGGTCGCCGGCCCGCCGCCCGGCGAGCGCCTGTCCGACCCGCTTGGTGAACAGCGACCTGTTGGGCAGGTCGGTCAGCGGGTCGTGCTCCGCGTTGTGCTGCAACTGGGCCTGGAGGCGCACCCGTTCGGTCACGTCTCTGCTGTTGAGGATCAGTCCGCCGTGGTGGCGGTTGACCGTCGACTCCACGTTCAGCCAGGTGCCCGTGCCGGACCGGAAGCGGCATTCGATGCGCGTAGTGGGCTCCTCGATCTGGCTCGCGGCGAGGAATCTGCGCACCTCGTGCATCACACGCCCGAGGTCCTCGGGGTGGATGATCGACGCGAGCTCGGAGCCGACGAGATCCTCGGCATCCCGCCCGTAGACGCCCGCGGCGGCCGGGCTGACGTATCTCAGCGTCCCGTTCGGTGCGGCGATCATGATGACGTCGCTGGAGCCCTGGACCAGGGAGCGGAAGTGGTTCTCCTTCTGCGCCAACTCCTGGGTGAGCGTGATGTTGTCGAGCAGCATGATGCCCTGGCGCATGACGAGCGCGAGGACGACCGTGCACGCCGTGAAGAGCACGACGCGGTCCACCCGGTGCCCGTCCAGCAGGTTGTAGAGAATGCCCAACGTGCAGACGGCGGCGGCCAGATACGGGGTGAGCGCGGCGAGCGAGCCGGAGATCGGCCGCGTGTAGCTGACCTGGTAGCGGCCGCCCGGCCCGAGCGAGTGCTCCTCCTCGCGCACACCGCGCCGCGTCCCCACCCACGGCGCGTACGCGAGCAGCAGCGAGCCGGCGAACCAGCCGGCGTCCAGGATCTCGCCCGAGCGGTAGCTGGCGTGCAACAGCGGCGAGGTGAACAGGGCGTCGCACATCACCGTGAGGGCGAGCGCGCCGATCGCGGTGTTCACCGCCGTACGACTCCCGGGAGAGCGCCGGAAGTGCAGCGCGAGCACCATGCTGACCAGGGCGATGTCGAGCAGCGGGTACGCGAGGGAGAGCGCGGTGCGGGTGACGCTCTGGCCCTCGAACTCGGCGGTGTGCGCGAGGGCGAGGCTCCAGGAGAGGGTGACCAGGGAGCCGGCGATGAGCCAGGCGTCGAGCGCGAGGCAGATCCAGCCGGCCTTGGTGACGGGCCGCCGCGCGAGGACGAGCAGGCCGATGATGGCGGGCGGCGCGAAGCAGAGGAAGAACAGGTCGGCGAGGCTCGGCGTCGGCACCGGCTCGCGCAGAACGACCTCGTACCAGCCCCACACCCCGTTGCCGAAGCTGGCCATGAGCGAGGAGAACGCGAACAGGAGCCAGGCGGGTCGAAAGCGGCTGCGGCTGCTGCGCGCGTACACGAAATTCGATACGGCGGCGATCGCCGCCGCGAGGCTCAGGCCGAAGTCGCCCATGATCAGGGCGAGTCGGTCGGAACCCCAGCCGACCGCGGACCCCACCGCGAAGCCGGCGCACAGGAGAGCGAGGAGCAACTGGGCTCTCGCACCGCCCCGCTGTGGCGCGCGGACGGGGGCCTGGCCGCCGGAGTACATCGAGGCGCCCAGTGCTGTCGTCGGAGTGGGGTGCGTACTCACCGGGCCGCCCAGGTCCGCCGGGCGGCTCCCGTGTCCGCCTTCTCCTGCCCCGCCTGCTGATGCCTTCTGCGACTGCCGCGCGGGCCCGCTCGATGCACATGTGCCCTGCGACAGCTCGGACTTCGGCCCCGCATCGCTGCGCGGGTCACCGCACAGGACCGCCGTCGGCCGCGCCGCGTCGGATCGTTCGCCCATAGGCCGTGCATCGCCCGTCGCCCCCCTCGCAGTCCGTCACTCTTCCCCGGCGCCGCGTGCTGGCACGGCGCTGCCCCAGTCGGGACGATACACCAGTCCCGTCACTCAGGGACATAGTTCCTCTACTCTCCGTGACGACCAGGCACGATGCGGACGCGGGTCGGGCACAGGGCGCATTCAAGCGGGCGCACAGCGTGCCCGTCGAACGGCATGCGGCCGTACGGGAGTTACCCGAGGGGCCGGTGTGGTTCGCGAGGTCTGCGGGGTGTGCAGGGTCGCGTGGGACCGGATGTCAGTCGCTGTCCCCGTCGATGGTGAGCACGACGTTCTCGAGCGGCTCCCCCGCCGCGAACCGTGTGAGCTGAGCGGCGAGGAGACGCTTGGCGCGCGGCAGGAAGGCGGATGTGGGGCCGCCCACGTGCGGCGAGATGAGCACCCCTGGAGCCTGCCACAACGGGTGCTCCTGGGGCAGGGGTTCGGGGTCGGTGACGTCGAGGGCAGCGGTGATTCGGCCGGTTTCCAGCTCCGCGAGGAGGGCCTTGGTGTCGACGACCGGGCCACGGCCGACGTTCACGAGCAGCGCGCCGTCCTTGAGGCGCGCGAGGAACTCGGCGTTCACCAGGCCGCGGGTGTCCTCGGTGAGCGGGGTCACCATGATGACGACGTCGGCCTCCGGCAGCAGTTCCGGCAGTTCGGTGAGCGGGTGCACGGGCCCGCGCTCCGTTGTACGGGCGGAGCGCGCGACGCGTGTCACCCGCGCGACCTCGAAGGGCGTGAGCCGGTCCTCGATGGCACCGCCGATGGCGCCGTACCCCACGATGAGGACGTGCTTGTCGGCGAGCGCGGGCCGGAAACCGCCGCGCCACTCGCCGCGGTCCTGCCCGCGGACGAAGTCGGGGATGCCGCGCAGGGAGGCGAGGATCAGGGTGAGCGCGAGCTCGGCGGTGCTGGCGTCGTGCACGCCGCGCGCATTGCACAACTGGACGCCGGGGCGCAGGTACTTCAGCCCGCCCTGTACGTGGTCGACGCCCGCGGAGAGCGTCTGCACGGCGCGCAGGGACGTCATCTCGGGCATCGGGCGGACGCCGAGGCCCGGCGGCTTCATGTAGGGGACGACGTAGTACGCGCAGTCGGCGGGGTCCGCCGGGAAGTCGGGTTCGCCGTTCCAGAAGCGGTAGTTGAGCACCTGCGGGAGGCCCGGAATCTCATCGGCGCGGAAGGGCAGCCACACATCACCAGTCATGGTCAGGAGGCTATGTCAGCCACGTGAAGGTACAGAGGTTAGGTTGGGGACCTCGGCAGGAGGGGCCGGAGAAGGCCAGGGAGGGTCACGGGCACGTGAAGCAAGGTGGTGCGCGCAAGGCGATCGGTGCGGCGGGCCTCGACGTGGGTGCCGTCGGAATCGGCTGCATGCCGATGAGCTGGGCGTACACGGGCTCGCGGCAGCGCGGCGAGGAGTCCCTGCGCACCCTGCACACCGCCCTGGACCGGGGCTGCAGCCTGGTCGACACCGCGGACATGTACGGGCCCTTCACCAATGAGCTGCTGCTCGGCCGCGTGCTCAAGGAGCGGCGGGCCGACGCCTTCGTGTCGACGAAGGTGGGGCTGCTCGTCGGCGAGCAGCACATCGTCGCCAACGGCAGGCCCGGCTACGTGAAGCGGGCCTGCGACGCGTCGCTGCGGCGCCTTCAGACCGATGTCATCGACCTGTACCAACTGCACCGCGAGGACCCCGAGGTGCCCGTCGAGGAGACGTGGGGCGCGATGGCGGAGCTCGTGAGCGCGGGCAAGGTGCGCTCGCTGGGTTTCTGCGCCGTGGGCCCGCGGGGCTCGCGGCGCGGTGGCCGGGCCGCGCGGCATGCCGGAACGATCCGCCAGTTGGAGCGGGTGCAGCAGGTGTTCCCGGTGAGCGCCGTCATGGCCGAGCTGTCGGTGTGGTCGCCGGAGGCGCTCGGGGCGCTGCTGCCGTGGTGCGCGGCGCGCGGCGTCGGGTTCCTCGCCGCGACGCCGCTGGGCAGCGGTTTCCTGACCGGCACGCTCACCCCCGGAGGGGGCTTCGAGCCGGACGATCTGCGCGCCCGCCACCCCCGCTTCACCGCCGAGATGATGGCGGCGAACCAGCCGATCGTGGCGGGCCTGCGCCGTATCGCCGCGCGCCACGGTGAGCACGTGACACCGGCCCAGGTGGCGCTCGCCTGGGTGGCGGCGCAAGGTGAGGGCGTGGTGCCGGTGCCTGGCACCAAGCAGGAGCGCTGGGCGCTGGAGAACGCGGCGTCCGCGGAACTGCGGCTCACCGACGAGGACTTCACGGAGATCGCGGGGCTTCCGGCGGCGCAGGGCTCCTGGGACTGAGCGGCCGGGTTCGGGGCGCGGGGTTCGGGACGCCGGGTTCGGGGCGCCGGGTTCGGGGCGCGGAGTTCGGGAACCTGAGCGGCGCCCGAGGTGTTTGAACGGTAGAGCGGTGTGTGAACGACCGAGCTTCGCGTCGAAGGGATCCTGATCGTGCAACGTTCAGCTGTGCGGCCCGCGTTGGCCCTCACCGCCTGTGCCGCGCTCCTGCTCACGGCAGGGTGCTCCTCCGGTGACGACTCCCCCGCGCCGAGCAAGGACTCGACGTCCGCGCCGAGTGCGAGCGGGTCGAAGGGCTCCTCGTCCCCCAAGGGGGACGTGCCTCCGGCGAAGGGCTCGGTGAGCGTCGAGCGGACCGTCGCGGACGGCCTCAAGTCGCCGTGGGGACTCGCCGAGCTGCCCGGTGGCGACCTGCTCGTCTCGTCCCGCGACGAGGGGACGATCACGCGTGTCGACACGAAGACGGGGAAGAAGACCGTGCTCGGCGAGGTGCCGGGCGTCGCGCCCGAGGGCGAGGGCGGGCTCCTCGGCCTCGCGCTCTCCCCCTCGTACGCCTCCGACCACATGGTCTACGCGTACTTCACGACAGAGTCGGACAACCGCATCGTGCGGATGATCTACGACGAGAAGAAGCCCTCCGGGGAGCAACTGGGCGCCCCCGACACCGTGTTCCGTGGCATCCCGAAGGGCACGAACCACAACGGCGGGCGGATCGCGTTCGGCCCGGACAAGCTGCTGTACGTGGGGACCGGCGAGACGTACGACAAGCCGCTGGCGCAGGACAAGAAGTCGACGGGCGGCAAGATCCTCCGGCTGACCGCGGAGGGCGAGCCGGCGCCGGGCAATCCCTTCGGCGACTCCCCCGTGTACTCGTACGGGCACCGCAATGTGCAGGGCCTGGCCTGGGACGAGGACAAGCGGCTCTGGGCCTCGGAGTTCGGGCAGGACACCTGGGACGAGCTGAACCACATCGTGGCGGGTGACAACTACGGCTGGCCCGACGCCGAGGGCAAGAACGGCGACGACAAGTACCACGACCCGATCGCCCAGTGGCACACCGCGGACGCCTCGCCCAGCGGCATCGCGTACGCCCAGGGTTCGATCTGGATGGCCGGGCTGCGCGGCGAGCGGCTCTGGCGGATCCCGCTCGACGGCTCGAAGGCCGCGCATGACCCGCAGGCGTTCCTGGAGGGGAAGTACGGGCGGCTGCGCACGGTGGTCGCGACGGGCGGCGACAAGCTGTGGCTCGTGACGAGCGAGACGGACACGCGCGGGACGCCGGAGAAGGGGGACGACCGGATCCTGGAGCTGAAGGTCAGCTGACGTCCTCGTCGCTCTTGCCCTCGGCGGCGGGATCGTCCGGCTCGGGTGTCTCCGGTGCGTCCTCTTGGGACGGCGGGCGGACGACGACCTTGCCCGATGTGAGGTCTATCGGGCCGCGGCCCGGGTCTCCGTCGTTCAGGTCGACGCGGGACAGCTCCAGGCGCTTGCGCTCGTCGTTGGTGTGCTTGCGGCCCGGCGAGAACAGCTCCTCGAACATGTTGAACACGGCGCCTCCCAGGGGCGGGGTCCGGCCGGGCCCTCTCCTTCAGCGTACGGGAGCCCTCCCCGACGGGAAGAGGTGCAGGCGGTGGGCCAGGGCCGCCGCCTCGCCGCGGCCCGCGACGCCCAGCTTCGCGAGGATGTTGGAGACGTGGACGCTGGCGGTCTTCGGCGAGATGAACAGTTCCTCGGCGATCTGCCGGTTGCTGCGCCCCGCCGCGACCAGGCGCAGCACGTCCCGCTCGCGGCTCGTGAGGCCGAACTCCTGCGCGGGGTCGGCCGGGGCGCTCTGTCGCGGCGGAACGCGGGCCGGGGTTCCGGAGGTAAGGGTCAGCCGGGCGCGCCGGGCCAGCAGGGACACGGATTCGGCGAGCGGGCGCGCGCCCAGGTGCTCGGCGACGGCGCCGGCGAGCCGGAGGAGCTCGGTGGCGCGCTCCCGGTCGTCCGGTCCTGCGGTGGCCAGGAGCGACTCGGCGAGGCGGAGCCGGACGCGGGCCAGGTCGTAGGGGCGGTCGAGGGGTTCGAACGCGGTGACCGTGGCGGACCAGTCGTCCGGGGTGTCGTGGCCCTCGGCGCGCAGGAGCTCGGCGCGCACCCACTGCTCGTGCGCCTCCCAGACGGGGACCGGGGTGGCCTCGCGCTTGGCGGCGTCCCGGATGCGGGCGACCGCCTCGGCGCGCCCCGCGTCGGCGGCGGGCAGACCACGGGCGTCGGCCTCTGCTGCGGCGGCGGTGAGCAGGAGGGGCCACAGGTAGCGGTGCATGGAGGGCGGCAGCCCCGCCGTGACCAGCCGGGCGAGCTCGGCGCGGGCGTCCGGGAGGCGGCCCTGGGCGGCGGCGAGCGCAAGAGTCAGGTGCGTACGGGGCAGCGTGTACTGGGGCTGCGGGTCGTGCGCGCCGTAGTACCCGTTGGCAGCGGCCAGGTGGTCGGCCGCTGCCTGGAGGGCGCCGCGGCCGAGTGCGATCACCGCGAGGTGCGCGCACGCGGTGCCGCGAGGCTTGTCGCTGAGTCCGAAGCGCCGGCTCACCCAGTCGGCCACCTCGACCGCTTCGTCCCAGCGGCCGAGGGAGACCAGGGACTCGGCCAGATTGGAGCGGACCCACCCCTTGTTGTCCGTGAGGCCGTAGCGGCGGCACAGGACGATGGCCTCTTCGCAGATGCGCGCGGCTTCCGCGGAACGCCCGACACCCTCCAGGTGGGAGGGCAGATTGACATTGACGTTGATGAGGCGGGCGGTCATGCCCCGTGCCAGGGAGCGCTCGCGGACCGCGTACATCTCGGCGAAGCCCTCCTCGATGGCACCCGCGTCCACGAGGAGTCCGCCGCGGACGAGACGCGCATGGAGTTCGATCTCCTCGGCATCGTCGACCATGCGCGCGTACTCGACGGCTCGCTCGGCGGCGGCAAGGGTCTGGGCACCGGGGCTGTGCAGCATGCCCCAGGCGGCCACGTTCACCAGGACCTCGGCGTGCACGGCGGACGGCGGGAGGCCCCGGACGAGCTCCTGAGCCGTGGCGAGCTCGTCCCACCCGTCGCCGCGACCGATATGGGAGGCGATCTTGGAGTTCTGGATGTGGAACCACGCGGCCCGCAAGGGGTCCGCCTTCCCGCTCCCCTCGGCCTCCTCCAGGATGCGCAGCGCCCGCTTGCCGATCTTCAGCGCGCGCTCCCGCTCCCCGCACAGGCGCCCCGCCACCGCGGCCTCGGACAGCAGGTCGAGGTAGTCGAGCGGGGTCTCGGCGGGGTCGCAGCCGCAGGAGTTGAAGGCGATGGCGTAGTCGCCCATGCGCAACGCGGCGCGGATCTCCGGCGGCGCCCCGTCCCACAGCTCCATCCCCCGCTCCAGGAGCCGCAGTTGCTCGGAGTACGCGTGCCGGCGGCGGGCCGCCACGGAGGCGTCGAGGACGGCGGGCAGGGCCTTCGCCGCGTCGTGGGAGTGGTACCAGTAGCTGGCCAGGCGCGTCACGCACGCGTCGGCCGGCACCAGCGTCGGGTCGGCCTCCAGGGCCTCGGCGTAGCGGCGGTTGATGCGGGAGCGTTCGCCGGGCAGCAGGTCGTCGCTGACGGCCTCGCGGACCAGGGAGTGGCGGAACCGGTAGCCGTCGCCGTCCGGCGAGGCGAGCAGGATGTTCGCGCCGACGGCCGCGCGCAGCGCCTCGATGAGCTCGTCCTCGCCGAGCCCGGCGACGGCCGCGAGCAGCGGGTACTCGACCGTGGAGCCGCCCTCCGCGCAGATCCGGGCGACGCGCTGGGCGGACTCGGGCAGCGATTCGACGCGTACGAGGAGGACGTCGCGCAGCGAGTCGGTCAGGCCCGTGGCGCAGCCCTCGGCGGCGGACACGGCGAGTTCCTCCACGAAGAACGCGTTGCCGTCCGAGCGCCGGAAGATGTCGTCCACGACGGTGGGGTCGGGGTCCGATGCCAGGATGCCGGCGATCTGCCGGGCCACCTCGTCACGGCTGAGGCGGCCGAGTTCGATGCGGGTGACCGTGCGCAGCCGGTCGAGCTCGGCGAGCAGGGGGCGCAGCGGGTGGCGGCGGTGCACGTCGTCCGCGCGGTAGCTGGCGATGACGGCGAGGCGGCCGCTGCGCAGCGTACGGAACAGGTAGGAGAGCAGGTGGCGGGTGGAGGCGTCCGCCCAGTGCAGGTCTTCGAGGATGACGACGACGGTGTGCTCGGCGGCGACGTGCTCCAGGAGTCGCCCGGTGAGTTCGAAGAGGCGGGCCGTCGCGCTCTCGTCGCCGTGCCCGCCGAGGCCCCGGCCCGCGTGCTCGCCCAACTCGGGGAGCAGCCTCGCCAGTTCGTCCTCGCGGTCCGCGGCCGCCGCGTCCACCTCGGCGGGCAGTGTGCGGCGCAGGGCGCGCAGGGCGGTGGAGAAGGCGGCGAACGGCAGCCCGTCGGCCCCGATCTCGACGCAGCCTCCGGTGACGACGACGGCGCCCCGCTCACGGGCCGCCGCGGCGAACTCCTCGATGAGGCGGGTCTTGCCCACACCGGCCTCGCCGCCGAGCAGCAGCGCCTGCGGCTCGGCGGCTCCGGCCCGCTCAAGGGCCTTGTTCAGTACGCCCAGTTCGTCGGCCCGGCCGACGAAAACCGGGCTGACGGACCTGGTCTCCACATCGGTGAGCATCGCACACGGGTCTGACAGCGGGGCAGTGGTTTTGGCGCCGCCCGACCCGGCGGAGGGGCTCACGCGGTGCGTGGGGCGCGGCGCCTGCGGGAGTGGCCGGAAGTCACCGGCCCCTCGGCGTCCTGGCGCTGCGCTCGACGCTCCGCACGGCGAGCCTTGGCCTGCGTACGGGCGAAGCGTGCGAGGCGGTACCGCTCGGCCGCCTCGATGAGTTCGGCGGAGCGGATCTGGTGCAGTTCGTACTCGAACATCTCGTCTCCCTGGTGACGATTTCTGCGGTTCTCGCGGAGCGTTTTCCGCGATGCCTCGACTCTCGTCTCCCAGGGGGGTGCGGCACATCGGGAGAGTGCCGCATGTTCGTGGGCCGCGCCTCCTTAGACGCGGCCCACGGGGTGCCTTAGGCGGCTCGGCCGCCTTATGTAAGTGCCTCAGCCGCTGGTGCCGGGCATGCCGAGGATGAGGTCGGTGTACTTGGCGACGGCGAGCACCAGGCCGATGGCGCCGACCGCGAAGCCCGCCCAGGCGGTCGACTTGATCCACGGCGCCTGCGGCTTGCCGGGGGCGCCGAACGCGGGCCGGGCCAGGACGGCCGCGGCGACCAGCAGGGCGACGAGCGAGAAGGCGCCGCCGACCAGGGCGGCGGAGTGCCAGGCCTCGCCGTACATCGCGGAGATCTGCTTGGCGATGCCCGCGCTCTGCGCGGTGGTGAGCTGGCCCTTGAGCTGCGCGCGGGCCGAGGCGATCGTGCCGAGCCAGTTGCCGCTGAGCGCGACGACACCGAGGGCCACGGAGACGATCGCGCCCGCGCCCTGGCCGATGCCGGACGGCTTCTCGTCCTGGTCCTTGAGGGCCGCGAGCTCGGCCTCGGCGGCGGCCTCGGCGGCCGCGTCGTCCGCGGCAGCCTGGTCCTCGGCGGCCTCGACACCCTTGGTGTCCTCGGCGTCCTTCGTGGTCTTCCCGGCGGCCTCGGTGGCCTCCTCGGTCGCCTCGGAGGTCGTGACCTCCGCGCCCTCCTCCCGCGTCTCGGCGTCGCGCTGCGCTTCAGTCTTCGTAGTCATGCTGCGCACCGTACGGACGGAGTCTGAGAAGTGTCTTAACGTTTCCTGTGCCCGCTCCGTGCGCTGCGCCACTCGGGCGCGAGCACGGACCAAACCTCCCTGTCATGGCGCTTTCCGCGCCAGGGAAAACTTTCCCGGAGCACTCCCTCTTTCGTGAACCCGAGGCGCCGGGCCACGTTCAGACTCGGGGTGTTCTCCGACGCGGCGACCCACTCCACCCGGTGGATTCCGCGTTCCTCGACGGCCCAGTCGATGAGGTGCCGCATCGCGCGCGTGATGAGACCGCGCCCGGCGGCGGACGGCTCCAGCCAGCAGCCGACCTCGCAGTTGCCGTTCTCCGCGTCGAAGTTCAGCGCCAGTACGCCGCCCACGAGCGTTCCGTCCAGCCAGATGCCGTGGTACGCGCGCGTGCCCGCGGCCGTCGCGTCGGCGTGCTTCTGGAGCAGGTCCCGCGTGGAGGCGAGATCCGTCGCCGTGGCGCCGAACGGAATGAACTGCCCGATGAACTCCCGGCCCCGGTCCATGTGGGCCAGGAACTCCTCGGCGTGCCAGGGCTCCAGGGGCCGCAGTTCGGCGGCGCCGTCCTCACCCAGCGGGATCGCGTACATCGGTCTCCTCCGTCACCAGCTCGTCCAGCGCGCCGTTCGTGGCCCTGCGCTGCACCGGGATCCTCGCACCCGCGGCGGCGCGGCACTCGGGCGGCTCGATGCTCAGGCGCGGCAGGCGCCGGTCGAGCCACGTGGGCAGCCACCAGTTGGCGCCGCCGAGCATGTGCATCAGGGCGGGGACGAGGAGCGTACGGAGGATGAACGCGTCGACGGCGACGGCCACGGCGAGCGCGATGCCGAACATGGCGATCACCCGGTCCCCGCTGAGCACGAACGCCAGGAACACCGAGATCATGATCACGGCGGCGGAGTTGATCACGCGGCTGGTCTCGGCGAGCCCGACCCGGACGGCCCGCCGGTTGTCTCCGGTCTCCAGCCACTCCTCGTACATCCGGCTCACGAGGAACACCTGGTAGTCCATGGAGAGCCCGAAGAGGACCGACACCATGATCACGGGGAGGAAGGGCTCGATGGGCCCGGAGCGCCCGAGCCCGAGGAGCTCGCTCCCCCAGCCCCACTGGAAGATCGCGACGACGACCCCGAAGGCCGCGGCCACGGCGGCGACGTTCATCGCGGCGGCCTTGAGCGGGATCCCGACGGACCGGAAGGCGAGCAGGAGCAGCGCGCACCCGAGGCCGACCACGACCCCGACGAACAGGGGCAGCTTGCCGACGATGACCTCCGCGAAGTCGTCGTAGCTCGCGGTGACGCCGCCGACCTGCACATCGAGGGTGCTGTCCGCTTCGGCGGCCGGCACGACGTCGGCGCGCAGCCGGTCGACGAGCTCGCTGGTCCGCTCGGACTGCGGCGAGGAGGTCGGCACGACGGTGACGTGGGCGGCGCTGTCGTCCGCGTTATACGTAACACGCGAGACGGAGGCGACCCCGTCGGTGGCCCGCAGCTCGCTCGTCAGCTTCGCGAGCGCGGCCTTGTCCTTGGCGCCGTCGACCTGGGTGACGAGCGTCAGCGGCCCGTTCACACCGGGCCCGAAACCGTCGGCAAGGAGGTCGTACGCCTGCCGGGTGGTGCTGCTCGCCGGACCGTTGCCCTGGTCGGACGTGCCCAGGTGGAGGAAGAAGGTGGGCAGCGAGAGCACCGCGATCACGGCGACGGCGAGCGCGCCGAGCAGCTTCGGCCGGCGCTCCACGAAAGCGGCCCAGCGGGCGGCGAGCCCGGTCGGCAGCTCGGGTTCGGGCCCGTGGTCGGCGAGCCGCCGCCGCTCGCGCCGCGACAGGGCCCGCATCCCGATGAACGAGAGCAGCCCCGGCAGCAGCGTCACGGACGCGGCGACGGTGAGCAGCACGGTCACGGAGGCGGCGATGGCGACGCCGTTGAGGAAGCTCAGGCCCAGCATCAGCATGCCGAGCAGCGCGATGCAGACGGTGGCCCCGGCGAACACCACGGCCCGCCCGGTGGTGGCGACGGCCCGCTCGGCGGCCTCGGCCACCGGAAGCCCCCGCTTCAACCCCTTCCGGTGCCGGGTCACGATGAACAGCGCGTAGTCGATGCCGACGCCGAGCCCGACGAGCATGCCGAGCATCGGCGCGAAGTCCGCCACCGTCATGGCGTGCCCGAGCAGCACGATCCCCGCGTACGCGGTGCCGACGCTCACCAGCGCGGTGGCGATGGGCAGCGCGGCCGCGGCGAGCGAGCCGAAGGCGAGGAAGAGCACGACGGCCGCGACGACGACGCCGATGATCTCGGACGTATGGGCCGAGGTCGACTCGGTGAGCGCGACGGCGCTGCCGCCGAGCTCCACCTCCAGCCCGTCGGGCCCGTCGTCCTCGGCGGCCCGCGCGGTGTCGACGACGGCCTGCGCCTGCCCCTTCGGGATGTCGTCGGCCTGCTTCTCGAAGGTGACCGTGGCGTACGCGGTGTGCCCGTCGGCGCTGATCCCGCCCGTGCCACCGGCCTTGTACGGCGATCCGACGGACGCGACGCCCGGGAGCCCGGCGAGCTCGTCAAGGGTGTTGCTCATCGTCTTCTCGACGTCGGCGGCGCGCACGGTGGAGCCCTCGACGTGCCAGACGACGGTGTCGCTGTCGCCGCCGAGCCCCGAGAAGTTCTCGTTCAGGAGCTGCGTGGCGCGTCCCGACTCCGTACCCGGCGCCTCGTAGTCGTTCGAGTACGCGGATCCCGCGACGGCCGCGGCGGCGCTCGTGCCCACAAGGGCGGTCAACCACAGAAGGACGACCACGAGCCGGTGACTGACACACCAGCGGGCAAGTGCGGCCACGGACGCGCTCCCTGAGTCATTCGTTGATCTTTGTCCGGGAACATCCGCTTGGTGCGTGTACCGACCGCAAAGAACACATGAGCAATGACGAGACACTCTTACAGCCGGAAGTGATCCTTTGTCTCTTTCGTGTCCTTACTCACAAGGGGGCGCAGTCGCAACAAAGCGCGCACTCACAGTGAGAGCACGGCCCACAGCGCCACCGTCGACGCCGCCAGCGTCGCGGGGACCGTGAGCAGGCCGAGGCGGGTGAATTCGCCCAGCTCGGGCTCCGTGCCGTGGTCGTGCACGATGCGCCGCCACAGGAGGGTCGCCAGGGAGCCGACGTACGTGAGGTTGGGGCCGAGGTTGACGCCGATCAGGGCGGCGAGCACCGGTCCCGGGCCCATCGGGGCGACGACCGGGAGCAGGGCGAGGATCGCCGGCAGGTTGTTGATGACGTTGGAGAGGAGTGCCGCGACCCCGGCGATCGCGAGCAGCGCGGGCAGGGACGAACCGTCCGGCAGAACGCGGGCGATCGCGTCCCCGAGCCCGTTGTCGACCACGGCCTTGACCACGACACCGAGCGCGAGAACGAAGAGGCAGAACGGCAGGTTGGCCGCCTTGAGCAGTTCCACCGGGGTGCTGTGGCGGCGGGCGAGGGCCCGGGCCCCGAGAACGGCGGCCCCCGCGAAAGCGGCCCACAGCGGCTCGATGCCCGCGAAGGACGTGACGACGAATCCGGCGAGCGTGAGCACGAGCACCGTGAGGGTGAACAGCGGGACGCCGGGCGGCTCTTCGGGGTCGGGGTCGTGCGCGGGCGCGGCCAGGTCGCGCGCGAAGTAGCGGCGGAACACCACGTACTCGATGCCGATCGCCACCAGCCACGGGAGCGCCATGAGCCCGGCGAAGTGCGTGAACGTGAGCCCGCTCGCCGCGAAGGCCAGCAGGTTCGTCAGGTTCGACACGGGCAGCAGCAGGGACGCCGAGTTGGCGAGGTGGGCGCTCGCGTAGACGTGCGGGCGCGGGCGTGCGCCGATCCGGGCCGCGGTCGCGAAGACGACCGGGGTGAGCAGGACGACGGTGGCGTCGAGGCTCAGTACGGCGGTGATCCCGGCGGCCACCGCGAAGACCCCGCCGAGCATGCGCTTCGGGCTGCCGTGACAGGCCCGGGCGACCAGGTCACCGGCCGCCCTGAACAGGCCTTCGTCGGCGCACAGTTGGGCCAGCAGCAGAATCCCGGCAAGAAACCCGACGACCGGAAGCAGCTCCTGGACCTCGGCCCAGGCGTGGGCGGGCGTCACTTCCCCCGCAACCACGGCCACCCCCGCCGCAGGCACAGCAACAACGGCCTCCGGCCACTTACGGGGACGCAGGACCGCGAAAACGAGCGTGACAGCGAGAAGGGCGAGGGAGACGAGCAATTTAAGCCCCTGCGGCGTTTGAGCAGCGGGGTCCGGGGCGGAGCCCCGCGACGTCGGACACGAAGAGGCGGCGGCCCACCGGCAACCCGATGCACCGCCGCCCAGGCGCTGTCAGCCCTCGCTGACGCCCAACTTCTCCAGGATCAGTTCCTTGACGCGGGCCGCGTCGGCCTGACCCCGGGTCGCCTTCATGACGGCGCCCACGAGCGCACCGACGGCCGCCACCTTGCCACCACGGATCTTGTCGGCGATCGCCGCGTTGCCCGCGATCGCCTCCTCCACGGCAGTGGTGAGCGCACCCTCGTCCGAGACGACCTTCAGGCCGCGCTTCTCGACGACCTCGTCCGGCGTGCCCTCGCCCTTGAGGACGCCGTCGATGACCTGGCGGGCCAGCTTGTCGTTGAGGTCACCCGCGGCGACCAGCTCGGACACGCGGGCCACCTGCTCCGGAGTGATCGGCAGCGCGCCCAGCTCGACGCCCTGGTCGTTCGCGGAACGGGCCAGCTCACCCATCCACCACTTGCGGGCGGACGCCGAGTCGGCACCGGCGTTGATCGTCGCGACGATCGGGCCGATGGCACCGGCGTTGCGGATCGACTGCATGTCGTGGGCGCTGACGGCCCACTCCTCGATCAGCCGGTTGCGCTGCGTGAGCGGCATCTCCGGGAGCTCGGCGCGCAGCGCCTCGACCCACTCGCGGGACGGGGCGACGGGCACCAGGTCGGGCTCCGGGAAGTACCGGTAGTCCTCGGCGTTGTCCTTGATGCGGCCCGACGTGGTGGAGCCGTCCTCCTCGTGGAAGTGACGGGTCTCCTGCACGATCGATCCGCCGGAGGACAGCACCGCGGCGTGCCGCATGATCTCGTACCGCGCGGCGCGCTCGACGGAACGCAGCGAGTTCACGTTCTTCGTCTCGGAGCGCGTGCCGAACTCCTCGCGGCCGTGCGGCCGCAGGGAGAGGTTCACGTCGCAGCGCATCTGGCCCTTGTCCATCCGGGCCTCGGACACGTCGAGCGCCTTGATGACCTCGCGCAGCTCGGCGACGTACGCCTTCGCGACCTCGGGGGCCCGCTCGCCCGCGCCCTCGATGGGCTTGGTGACGATCTCGATGAGCGGGATGCCCGCGCGGTTGTAGTCGAGCAGCGAGTGCGAGGCGCCCTGGATACGACCCGTGGCACCGCCGACGTGCGTCGACTTGCCGGTGTCCTCCTCCATGTGGGCGCGCTCGATCTCCACGCGGAAGACCTCGCCGTCCTCCAGCTGTACGTCGAGGTAACCGTCGAAGGCGATCGGCTCGTCGTACTGGGAGGTCTGGAAGTTCTTCGGCATGTCCGGATAGAAGTAGTTCTTCCGGGCGAAGCGGCACCACTCGGCGATCGAGCAGTTGAGCGCGAGGCCGATCTTGATGGCCGACTCGATGCCGATCTCGTTCACGACCGGCAGCGCGCCGGGCAGGCCGAGGCAGGTCGGGCAGGTCTGGCTGTTGGCGTCCTGCTTCAGCTCGGTGGAGCAGCCGCAGAACATCTTGGTCTTCGTGCCGAGCTCGACGTGGACCTCAAGGCCCATGACCGGGTCGTACGACGCGAGCGCGTCCTCGTACCCCATCAGCTCGGAAGTGGTCGTGGCAGTCACGATTTCTGAAACTTCCCTCTCAGCCCAGCAGGACGTCGTCGTCGCCCAGGCGCTTGAGCTCCCGGTAGAGGATTGCCATGCCGGTGACGATGGCGGCGGCGGACACGGCGGCGTCGACCAGCCGCAGGGTGTCGTTGTCGTTGCGGGCCATCTTCGCCTGCTTCGCGACGCTGAGCGCCCCGAAGGCAGTGCTGGCCAGCGAGACATAGACGCCGGTCTTGGACTTCTTGAAGTTCTTGGCCTTCTTTGCCATGGCACTCACAGCGACGGAGCCTCCTCAAGCAGCGGGTGTCCCCACTTTTCCACGAAAGCGGCCTCTACGGCGGATCCCACCTTGTACAGGCGGTCGTCCTTCATCGCGGGGGCGATGATCTGCAGGCCGACCGGCAGCCCGTCCTCGGGGGCCAGGCCGCAGGGCAGCGACATCGCCGAGTTCCCCGCCAGGTTGGTCGGAATCGTGCACAGGTCCGCGAGATACATCGCCATCGGGTCGTCGGCGCGCTCGCCGATCGGGAAGGCGGTGGTCGGCGTCGTCGGGGAGACGATGACGTCCACGCTCTCGAACGCGGCCTCGAACTCCTGGGTGATGAGCGTGCGCACCTTCTGGGCGCTGCCGTAGTACGCGTCGTAATAGCCGGAGCTCAGCGCGTACGTGCCCAGGATGATGCGGCGCTTGACCTCGTCGCCGAAGCCGGCCTCGCGGGTGAGCGCGGTGACCTCCTCGGCGGAGTGCGAACCGTCGTCGCCGACGCGCAGGCCGTAGCGCATGGCGTCGAACCGGGCGAGGTTCGAGGAGCACTCGGACGGCGCGATCAGGTAGTACGCCGACAGGGCCAGGTCGAACGACGGGCAGTCCAGCTCGACGATCTCGGCGCCCAGCGACTTCAGCAGCTCGACGGACTCGTCGAAGCGCTGCACGACACCGGCCTGGTAACCCTCGCCGCGGAACTGCTTGACGACGCCCACGCGCATGCCCTGGACGCTGCCGTTCTTCGCGGCCTCGACGACCGCCGGGACCGGGGCGTCGATGGACGTGGAGTCGAGCGGGTCGTGGCCGGCGATGGCCTCGTGCAGGAGCGCGGCGTCGAGGACGGTGCGGGCGCAGGGCCCACCCTGGTCGAGGCTGGAGCTGAACGCGACCATGCCGAAGCGGGAGACGCCGCCGTAGGTCGGCTTGACGCCGACGGTGCCGGTGACGGCCGCGGGCTGGCGGATCGAGCCGCCGGTGTCCGTGCCGATGGCGAGTGGGGCCTCGTACGCGGCGAGGGAGGCGGAGGAACCGCCGCCGGAGCCGCCCGGGATCCGGGTGAGGTCCCACGGGTTGCCGGTGGGCCCGTACGCGCTGTTCTCGGTGCTGGACCCCATGGCGAACTCGTCCATGTTGGTCTTGCCGAGGATGACGACGTCGGCGGCCTTCAGGTTCTTGACCAGCGTCGCGTCGTACGGCGGGATCCACCCTTCGAGGATCTTCGAACCGACCGTGGTCGGGATCCCCTCCGTGGTGAAGATGTCCTTCAGCGCGAGCGGGACGCCGGCCAGCGGGCCGAGCTTCTCGCCCTTGGCCCGCTTCTCGTCGACGGCGGCGGCCTGCTTCAGGGCGCCGTCACGGTCGACGTGCAGGAAGGCGTTCACCTTCTCGTCGACGGCCTCGATCCGGGCCAGGTGGGCCTCGGTGACCTCGACGGCGGTGAGCTCGCCGGAAGCGATCTTCGCCGCGATCTCGGCGGCGGTCAGCTTGATGATGTTGACGTTGATGTCCGTCATGACTGTTTAGTCCTCCCCCAGGATCTGCGGCACCTTGAAACGCTGCTGCTCCTGGGCCGGGGCGCCGGAGAGCGCCTGCTCGGGGGTGAGCGACGGACGGACCTCGTCCTTGCGCATGACGTTCGTCAGCGGCAGCGGGTGCGAAGTCGGCGGTACGTCTTGGTCGGCGACTTCGCTGACGCGGGCGACCGCGCCGATGATGTCGTCGAGCTGGCCTGCGAAGTGGTCGAGCTCTTCGGGCTTCAGCTCCAGACGCGCCAGCCGGGCGAGGTGGGCGACCTCCTCGCGCGTGATGCCAGGCATGCGGATCCTCACGGGGTGCGTGTTCTCGGTTTGGCCCCAATCCTATGGGGCGCGGAGCCGTGCCGAGGAACGGGTTTGCGGGGGCGGGGTGGGGCGGCATGCCGGTGCGGGTCCTCGGGGCCGGTGACCGGCCTGCGGGGGGGGGGTGGGGCCGCGCCCCGGTGCGGGTCCTCCGGGCCGGTGACCGGCCTGCGGGGCCGGGGTGGGGCCGCACCCCGGTGCACGTATGACGTGGCTGGGCGCGCAGTTCCCCGCGCCCCTTACGGCATGCGGCTGCGCCGCTGCCTCCTACGGGTGGGCATCTTGGGGGCGCGGGGAACTGCGCAAACCCCAGCCACGGGTGGCCCGCACCGCCGGTGGCGTGGGCCACCCGTGACTGGGGCGCACCGTCAGGCGAGAGGCCCGCACTCGTCGCCGGGGGCCGCCGGGAGCGCCGCGGGCAACCGTTGCCAGCCCCGATCGCCCCGCGCGCGGAGCCACGCCGTCGTCTCGTCGGGCGGCATCGCGGCGGCGACCAGCCACCCCTGCACCGCATCGCAGCCCAGGTCCCGCAGCCGCTCCCACGTCTCGTCGTCCTCGACGCCCTCCGCCACGACCAGCAGGCCGAGCGAATGCGCCAGGTCGACGGTGCAGCGCACGATCTCCGCGTCCTCGTTGTCCACGGCGAGCCGGGCCACGAACGACCGGTCGATCTTCAACTCGCTCACCGGGAGCCGCCGCAGGTGGACCAGCGACGAGTAACCAGTGCCGAAGTCGTCGAGCGACATCTTCACGCCGTGCCCCGTAAGCCCCGCCAGGGTGTCCGCCGCCCGCTGCGGGTCCTCGAGCAGCACGTGCTCCGTTATCTCCAGCTGCAACGACCCGGCAGGGACCCCGTGCCGAGCGAGCCGCGCGGCGACCGCTCCCGCGAAGCCGGGCGTGTGCACATCACGCGGCGACACGTTGACCGCGACCGGCACGTGCAGCCCCTGCGCACGCCAGCGCGCGACCTGTCCGAGCGCCGTCTCCAGGACGTACTCGGTCAGATGCGGCATGAGCCCGGAGGACTCGGCGATGGCGATGAACTCGTCCGGCGGGACCTTTCCTCGCTCCGGGTGCACCCACCGTACGAGCGCCTCCAGGCCCGCCACGTGCCCGTCGAACCGGACCTTCGGCTGATAGTGCAGCTCTACGTCGCCCGCGTCGAGCGCGCGCCGCAGATCGCCCAACAGGCCGAGCCGGTCGGGCGTGTTGGAGTCCCGCTTCGACTCGTAGACCTCCACACCGGTGCGGTCCCGCTTGGCCTGGTACATCGCGACGTCGGCCCGGCGCAGCAGCCCCTCGGCGTCCAGCGCGTGGTCGGGGAAGACGGCGAGTCCCGCGCTCGCCTCCAGTACGAGGGTCAGACCGTCCAGGTCGAGAGGCGAACCGAGGGTCGCCACGAGGTTGCGGGCCACGCGCGTCGCGGACGTCGTGGAGTCGGCGACAGGCAGCAGCACGGCGAACTCGTCGCCGCCGAGGCGCGCGACCTCCGCACCGCGCGGCAGTGCCGCTCTCAGCCGATCCGCGATCTGCAGCAGGAGCCGGTCACCGGCGAGGTGGCCGAGCGTGTCGTTCACCGAACGGAACCGGTCGAGGTCGATCAGCATCAGCGCGCTGCGCACCCCGATCCGCTCGGCGTCGTCGAGCGCGCTCCAGGTCCGCTCCAGTAGCCACTGCCGGTTCGGCAGACCGGTGAGCGGGTCGCGCAGTTGCTCCTCGGCGCGGGCCCGCGCGATCCACAGCGTGGAGTCGAGCGCGATCAACGGGATCGCGAACAGCGGAAGCAGCACCGGCAGGGCGATCGCGACGACGCAGATCAGCGGCGCGATCCCGAGCAGCGCGACGGCGACAAGGGCCTGCCGCACGAGCGCTGTGCGGGCGACGGTCGGCAGCCCCGAATTCGGTGGTGCATGCACGTACCAGAGCAGAGTGCGGGTGATCAGCAGATACGCGAACGCCGCGAGGGCCACCTCGGGCACGGCCGAGATGCTCCAGCCCTCCGGCTTCCACGGCGCCTCGACGGACGGCACGCGGCCGAACGCGGCGAGGACGAGGGCGCCCGCTCCGATGCCGAGGATGTCGATCGCCCCGTGCAACAGGCCCTGGCGCCAGCGGTGCCTGCGGGCGATGCCGACGAGGACGACGACCGTGAGGCTGACCATGCCCGCGGGCACCCAGCCGTACAGGAGCAGCACGGCGAGGGTGAGGGCCGCGCCGGATCCGGTGCCGCCCCACCAGCGGTCGCGGCCGAGCGCGACGAGGTGGCCGACGATGATCCCGGTCAGGATCGCGAGGCACCAGCCGACCGTGCCGGACGGGAAGAGCGCGTGCCCCTGCCGGAGCGACCAGTAGAAACCGCCGCCGAGCACCACGGCGGCGAGCGCCACCACCACGCCGGGCAGCAGCGGCACGAGCGCGGCCCGCGATGTCTCCCCCTGCCCCGCGTACTGATTGCGCGCGGGTGTCGCCATTCCGACCCGGCCGCCCGCGGGGGCGGTCCCGGGGAGCGGGCCCTGGGCCCTGCCGGGAGCCACGGCGCGCCCGGACACGACTCCTCGGCCGTCACGCACGCGGTCGCCGGTCGGGGAGTTGGTGTCGCCCTGCGGACGCGCGCCGGTCCTGAAGCCGTTGGACTCCCCGCCGCCCGTCGCCCGGTCACCGGATATGCGCACGCCGGGTGCGCCTTCGGACCTCGGGGGGCGGGCCGGCAGGCTGCGCAGGGGCTCGTCCATGCCTCGGGGCCGGGCCGGGGCGGGCTGCTCCGGTCCTGCCGCGGTGTGGATGTCGATCGAACTGCCGCTGTCCGCAGGGCGATCCTTCGCTCCGCGCCTCAGCAGCCCTTCGTGGCCCGCCACTTCGGGACCGGACGCGCCGGGGACCGGGGTCCCGCCCGTCCGGTCGGCACCGAATCCGGCCGCACGCCACCATTTGCGCCAGTTCACCACACCACCGCGCTCGCTCTCCCCGTGACCGCTTTCGCTGCCGTCGACTCCGTCGCCGCAGTCGGGGCGCGGTGCCGTATCGCGCCGCGCGCGTCGACGCGGGCGCAGGCGTGAGTCCGGGGCGGCGCTCTCGGTCGGTTCCATTCCCGTCCCTCTCACTGCCGGCGGTGCCTGCGTCCGCTGCCCGCTCTCCTCGCTTCGAGTGAGCGAGGATTCGCCCCATCCGCAGCAGGACTCGGCAGCCGCACACCTCAACAGTAGGCCGCAGAAGGCTTCCACGGGCACCAGACGGACGCGCCCGGGCACGGTTGCCCGAATGACCCCGGCGTTCCGTCTGCGTCTGGTATGCGCCGATCGGGTGACTCCCGGCCGCTACTCGCCGGCCTCCTGCTCCGGGGGAAGCGCCACGTCAGCGGCGGCCTCGGGCCCCTGTTCCAGCAGCACGACGAACCCGTCCTCGTCCAGAACCGGAACCTTGACCTGCATGGCCTTGTCGTACTTGGAGCCGGGGTTGTCCCCCACGACCACGAAGGACGTCTTCTTGGAAACGGAACCCGTGACCTTGGCACCTCTGGTCTGCAGGGCCTCTTTTGCGCCATCCCGCGTGAAGTTCTGCAGCGTTCCGGTGACCACGACCGTGAGTCCTTCGAGGGGGCGCGGGCCTTCGTCCTCACCGGCCCCTTCCTCCTCCATCCTCACACCGGCCTCACGCCATTTCCGCAGAATCTCCCGATGCCAGTCCTCGGCGAACCACTGCTTCACGGAGGTGGCGATGATCCCGCCCACGCCGTCCGTCGCGGCGAGCTCCTCCTCGGTGGCCTGGTCGATGCGGTCGATGGAGCGGAACTCGCGCGCGAGCGCTTCGGCGGCGACCGGGCCGACATGACGGATCGAAAGGCCGTTGATGACCCGGGCCAGCGGGCGGCTCTTGGCCGCCTCGATGTGCTCCAGCATCGAGACGGCGTTCTTGCGCGGCTCTCCCGCCTTCGTGGCGAAGATGTCCGCGATCTTCTCCTCGCCCGTCTTCGGATCGCGCTTGGGCAGTCCACTGTCCTGGTCGAGGACGTACGCCTTGATGGGCAGGAGCTGGTCCATCGTGAGGCTGAACAGGTCGCCCTCGTCCGTGAGCGGCGGCTGCGCCGGCTCGAGCGGCCCGGTGAGCGCGGCCGCGGCGACGTACCCGAAGTTCTCGATGTCCAGGCTCTGGCGGCCGCCCAGGTAGAAGAGGCGCTCGCGCAACTGGGCCGGGCACGTGCGGGCGTTGGGGCACCGGAGGTCGATGTCGCCCTCCTTCATGGCCCGCAGCGGGGTGCCGCACTCGGGGCACTCGGCGGGCATCACGAACTCGTACTCGCTGCCGTCCCGGAGGTCGGCGACGGGGCCGAGGATCTCGGGGATGACGTCACCGGCCTTGCGGATGACGACCGTGTCCCCGATGAAGACGCCCTTCTTCTTGACGATCTCCTGGTTGTGCAGCGTCGCGAACTCGACCTCGGAGCCCGCCACGGTGACCGGCTCCACCTGCGCGTACGGCGTCACGCGGCCCGTGCGGCCCACGCCCACGCGGATGTTGATCAGCTTGGTGTTGACCTCTTCGGGCGGGAACTTCCAGGCGATCGCCCAGCGCGGGGCGCGCGCCGTGGAGCCGAGGCGGCCCTGCAGCCGGATCTCGTCGAGCTTGATGACCGCGCCGTCGATCTCGTGGTCCACGGAGTGGCGGTTCTCTCCGTAGTACGCGATGAACTTCCGTACGCCTTCGAGGTCTTCGACGACCTTGCTGTACTTGGTGGTCGGCAGGCCCCACTCGCGCAGCAGGTCGTAGGCCTCCGAGAGGCGGTCGATGTCGAAGCCCTCGCGGGCGCCGATGCCGTGCACGACCATGTGCAGCGGGCGCGTCGCGGTGACGCGCGGGTCCTTCTGGCGCAGCGAACCCGCCGCCGCGTTACGAGGGTTGGCGAAGGGCTTGTCGCCCGCCTCGACGAGCCGGGCGTTCAGCTCCTCGAACTTGTCCATGGGGAAGAAGACCTCGCCGCGGATCTCGACGAGCGGCGGGATGTTGTCGCCCTTCAGGCGGTTCGGGATGTCCGTGATCGTGCGGACGTTGGACGTGATGTCCTCGCCGACCCGGCCGTCGCCACGCGTGGCCGCGCGGGTCAGCCGCCCGTCCTCGTACGTCAGGTTCACCGCGAGGCCGTCGATCTTCAGCTCGCACAGGAAGTGGTAGCCGGGCGCGCCGACGTCCTTGGCGACGCGGTCGGCCCAGGCCGCCAACTCGGCGTCGTCAAAAGCGTTGTCGAGCGAGAGCATGCGCTCGCGGTGCTCGACGGACGTGAACTCCGTCTCGTACTGTCCCGCGACCTTCTGGGTCGGCGAGTCCGGCGTACGCAGCTCGGGGTACTTCTCCTCCAGCGCCTCCACGGAGCGCAGGAGCTTGTCGAACTCGGCGTCCGAGACGACCGGAGCGTCGTTCACGTAGTACCGGAAGCGGTGCTCCTCGATCTGCTCCGCCAGCTGGGCGTGCTCGTCCCGCACCTTGGCGGGCACCGTGCCCTCGCTCTGCAGTTCGTCAGCCACCGTCTCGTCCTCCCGTTCGCCTTCGTCCACGGTCACTCAGGGTTGTCCGCGAGTGATCTCGCCGCCCGGACGCAGTGGGCGAGTGCCGCGCGGGCGTACGCGGGCGAGGCACCCGCGAGTCCGCACGACGGCGTGAGCACCACCGAGTCCGCGAGAGAACCCGGATTCAGCCCCAGCCTGCGCCACAGCGTCCTGACACCCATGACGCTACCGGCAGGGTCTGACAATGGGCCGTCCACTCCCGGCACGACACCGGCGACGAGTCGCAGGCCGGCCTCGACGGACTCCCCGATCACCTCGTCGTCACGCTCGGTGAGCAGCGAGAAGTCGAAGGAGACCGCGTCCGCGCCGGCCCGGCGCAGGAGGGCGAACGGCACATCGGAGGCGCAGGAGTGGACGAGGCGCGGCCCGTCCTCGAGCACGGAGAAGACGTCCCGCAGCGCGCTCTCGACGTGCTGGCGGTCGACGGCGCGGTGCGTGCGGTATTCGCTGGCGGTCTTGATCTGCCCGCGCAGCACGGCGATGAGGGAGGGCTCGTCGAGCTGCAGCACCAACTGGGCGCCGGGCACCCGGCGGCGTACGTCGGCGAGGTGCTCGCGCAACCCCTCGGCCAGGGACGCGGCGAGGTCGCGGCACGCGCCGAGGTCGGAGAGGGCGGACTCGCCGTTCCGCAGCTCCAGTGCGGCGGCGAGCGTCCACGGCCCGACGGCCTGCACCTTGAGCGGGCCCTCGTACCCCTGCGTGAACTCCTCGAGCGCGTCGAGGTCCTCGCCGAGCCAGGACCTGGCGCGCTTGGTGTCCCGGCCGGGCCGGTCGCCGATCCGCCAGCCGCTGGGCTCCACGCGCGCGTACAGGTCGACGAGCATTCCGGCCGTACGGCCGATCATGTCGGCGCCGGGGCCGCGCGCGGGCAGCTCGGCGAGGAACGGCATCCCCTGCTCCGGGCCCTCGAAGCTGCCGGTCACGGTCCTGGCGGCCTCGCGGGCATCACCACCGGGCATCGAGCCGACGCCCGTGGCCGGCCCCCACCTGAAGTCGCTCTTGTCAGTCACCCAGGAAGGGTACGTAACGCCGGCCGCCGAGCGGGCGGCGCCGTCAGCGGCCGGGGCGCACCGTCAGGTCGTTGACCTCGGCGTCGCGCGGCAGGTCGAGGGCCATCACGATCGTCGTGGCCATCGACTCGGGGTCGATCCAGCGGGACTCGTCGTACTCCTTGCCCTCCTGGTGGTGCACCTTGGCCTGCATGGGGCTGGCGGTGCGGCCCGGGTACACGGAGGTGACCCGCACCCCGTTGCCGTGCTCCTCCTGGCGCAGCGAGTCGGCGAGCGCCTTGAGGCCGTGCTTGGAGGCGGCGTACGCGGACCAGTCGGCGTTGGCGTTGAGCCCGGCGCCGGAGTTCACGAAGAGCACGTGCCCCTGGGCGAGGCGGAGTTGGGGCAGGAAGTGGCGGGTCAGCTCGGCCGGGGCGATGAGGTTGACGTTGAGCTGGTGGCGCCACGACTTCGGGGTGAGCTCGCCGACCTTGCCCAGGTCGACGATGCCGGCGATGTGCAGCAGCGAGTCGATGCGGTCGGGCAGCGTCTGGTGCGAGAAGGCCCAGGACAGCTTGTCCGGGTCCGCGAGGTCGCCGACGAGCGTCCGGGCGCCCGGGAATTGTGCGGCGAGCTCCTTGGCGCGGCCCGCGTCGCGCGCGTGGAGGACGATTTCGTCCCCGCGCTCGTGGAGGCGGCGGGCGACGGCGGCGCCGATTCCGGAACCGGCGCCGGTGATCACATGTGTAGCCATGCCCGCCATGCTCGCACTACTCGACGCCGCGCGACTCTTCGAGGTAGGCCAGGGCGCCGACCGGCTCCTCGGCGAAGAACACGAGGTCAGTGAGGGGGATCGGAAGGAAGCCCTCGTCCTCCATGCGCCGGAACTGTTCCTTCAGACCGTCGTAGAAGCCCGCGGAGTTGAGCAGCACGATCGGCTTGTCGGTCTTCCCGTGCTTCTTCAGCTCAAGGATCTCGGTCGCCTCGTCGAGCGTCCCCGTGCCACCCACCATGATCACGACGGCGTCGGACTTCTCCAGGAGCAGCGCCTTGCGCTCCGCGAGGTCCTTGGCGATCACCATCTGGTCGGGCTCGGCCACGACGCGCGCCTTGGCCGCGAGGAAGTCCACGGACACTCCGGTCAGCCGCCCACCGGACTCCGCCACCCCGTCGGCGACGACCTTCATGAGCCCACTCTCCGAACCGCCCCACACGAGCGTGTGCCCACCCTTGCCGAGCAGCTCGGCGAATTCACGGGCGGGCCGGGTGTAGCGCTCGTCGAGATCGGCGGCGGAGAGAAAGACACAGATGTTCATGCCATCTACCGTACGGCCCGCCACTGACAGCCGGGCCGCCACGTCACCGGCCGCCGAGCGGCACCCGGCGCGCGATGATCTTGCGGCGGGCGATCCGCCATCCGTCCGCTCCGCGCACCACGGTGTCCTCGTAGGTCGCGCTGCCAGTGGTGCCGTCCGTATTGATGCCGATGCCCTTGGACAGGGCGTGCACGCGGTCCGCGGCGACTTCGGTCAGGACGACGTTCGTGATGTGGTGGGCGACCGGGTTGCCCGCGCCGAGGGCGAGCGCGGCGTCCTTGATGGCGGCCGGGCCGTGGAGAGGCGGCTGCCCGAAGTCCGAGATGTCGTAGACGACGTCCGGGGTGAAGAGCTCGTCCAGTCGATCCAGTTCGCCGGAGTCGATCAAGTGGCCGTGCAGGGAGAGCAGTTCGGTGATGGCGGTCCGGTCGGTGGGGTCGAGTGCCATGGCGATCCTCTCGTAGGCCTTGATCCTTCCAAGAGTTGCGGTCGCGCCGGGAAGAACCCGCCCGCTGTGAGCGCTGACACACGTATGACTCAAGGACACACGATCACGGTCGAGCAGGGCTCCGAGCACGTGCGGGTCGTCCATGACGGGCAGGTGGTCGCCGAGAGCTCGCGGCCGCTGGTGCTCAAGGAGACCGGTTGTCCGGTGCGGTACTACCTGCCGCCGGAGGACGTACGGACCGAGCTGCTTACGCCCTCGAACACGACTACGCACTGTCCCTTCAAGGGCGACGCCTCCTACTGGTCGCTGCCCGGTGCGCAGGACCTGGTGTGGGCGTATCCGGAGCCGAAGGCCGAGGTGGCCGCCGTCAAGGACCACCTGTGCTTCTACGAGACGCAGGTCGACGCCGCATAACCACGCGCGCGTGGTCGAATGAGGAGGTACGGCAGAGCAAGACGGAGGGTGAGGCGGACATGGCTCACGGAGACGGGCAGCAGGACGTTCCGACGGGCGGGTTCGGCGGTCCCCCGCCGCCGTTCGCGCCGGCGCCTCCGCCGCACCCACCGGCGGCCCCGCCGCCGCCCGCTCATCCGCCGCAGTTCGCGCCCGGTCCCCCGGCCGCGGCCGCCGGTCCCGAGTTCGTGGCCGCCGACAAGCACAACGGCATGGTCGTGGACGCGGACGGGCTGCACTTCGAGCAGGGTCCGCACGCCATCGACCTGCCGTGGACGCACGTGCAGACGGCGCACTTCCAGCCGATGCCGTCCGGGGTGTTCGTGACGGCGGCGATGGTGGACGGCGCCGTCTACACGTGCGCGGTGCAGGCCCGGAAGAAGGCGCAGGTGTCCGAGTGGTGCGGTCAGCTGGGTGCCGTACTGCAGTACTACCTGCAGGGGCGCGGCTAGGCGACCGCCGCGGCCCGCTCCGTAGTGGCGATCGTCGCCGAGCCCACCACGCGCGTGCCGTCGTACAGCACGATCGCCTGGCCCGGGGCGACGCCGCGGACGGCCTCCGTGAAGCGGACCTGGAGTTCGTCGTCCACCAGCTCCGCCGACACCTCGGTCTCGCCGCCGTGCGCGCGCAGCTGCGCCGTGTACGTGCCGGGTCCGGAGGGTGCCGCGCCGCACCAGCGGGGCTTGATGGCGGTGAGGGCGGTCACGTCGAGTGCCTCCACCGGGCCCACCGTCACCGTGTTGTCCACCGGGGAGATGTCCAGGACGTAGCGCGGCTTGCCGTCGGGGGCGGGCCTGCCGATGCGCAGGCCCTTGCGCTGGCCGATCGTGTAGCCGAAGGCGCCTTCGTGGGTGCCGAGCTTGTCGCCCGACTCGTCGACGATGTCGCCCTCCGCCTTGCCGAGCCGGTTCGCGAGGAAGCCCTGGGTGTCGCCGTCGGCGATGAAGCAGATGTCGTGGGAGTCGGGCTTCTTGGCGACCGCCAGGTCGCGGCGCTCCGCCTCCGCGCGGATCTCTTCCTTGGTCGTCTCCGTGTCGCCCAGCGGGAACATCGCGTGGGCGAGCTGCCGGTCGTCCAGGACGCCGAGGACGTAGCTCTGGTCCTTGGCCATGTCGGCGGCGCGGTGCAGCTCGCGGTCGCCGTTCCCGTTGACGATCACCTGCGCGTAGTGGCCCGTGCAGACCGCGTCGAAGCCGAGGGCGAGCGCCTTGTCGAGGAGCGCGGCGAACTTGATCTTTTCGTTGCAGCGCAGGCACGGGTTCGGCGTGCGGCCGGCCTCGTACTCCGCGATGAAGTCCTCCACCACGTCCTCGCGGAAGCGGTCGGCGAGGTCCCAGACGTAGAACGGGATCCCGATGACGTCCGCCGCGCGGCGCGCGTCGCGGGAGTCCTCGATGGTGCAGCAGCCTCGGGCGCCGGTGCGGAACGATTGCGGGTTCGCCGAGAGCGCGAGATGCACGCCGGTCACGTCATGGCCCGCTTCGGCGGCGCGGGCCGCGGCGACGGCGGAGTCCACGCCGCCGGACATGGCGGCCAGGACACGGAGGGGTCGGGCCGCCTTCTCGGGGCCCGCGGAGCGCTGCGGTGTCTGGGAAGTCATAGCACTAACAGGGTAAGGGCCCGTGGGAACCGAATCGCTCGGATATCCGTTGTGGATCTCGTACGGGACTGACGGGGGCGTCATATGGGGAAGCAGGGAGCCGGGTCCGGGAAGGGCCGCGGCGGGGACCATGACCGTGGTGTCAGCCGGCGGACGCTGATCATCGGCGGGGCCGCTTCGGCCGTGGGCGTCGGGCTGCTCGCGCGCGGCGATCTCGCCCGCATGTGGTGGCAGATGCCGGGCGTCGACAAGCCGCGCGAGGCCGGCGCGGTGGACTTCAAGGGCGCGGAGTGGGTGGCCGCGGCGTCGGCGAACTGGCGGCGGGCGGACCGGCCGGACGACTACACGATCGACCGGGTCATCATCCATGTCACCCAGGGCAGCTACCAGGGGACGCTGAAGGTCTTCAAGGATCCGTGGCACGGGGCGGCCGCGCACTATGTGGTCCGGCAGGACGGGCACATCGCGCAGATGATCCGGGAGTTGGACGTCGCGTTCCACGCGGGCAACCGGGACTACAACGAGCGCAGTGTCGGCATCGAGCACGAGGGCTTCGTGGACCGGCCGGCCGATTTCACCGACGCGATGTACGAGTCGTCCGCGCGGCTCACCGCCCGGATCTGCAGGCGCTACGACATACCGGTCGACCGGAAGCACATCATCGGGCACGTCGAGGTGCCGGGCACCGACCACACCGACCCGGGGCCGAACTGGGACTGGGACCGGTACATACGCCTGGTGAAGGCGGCGTACGAGCGGGCCGGTTCCACCAAGGCGTGACAGCGCTGACGTAACAGCGCTGGCGTCACAGCCGGGGCGTCAAGGCATGACAGCCGAGGCGTGACAGCGCCCTACGAGAGCCCCGCCGACCGCGCCCGCTCCACCACCGGCCCGATCGCCGTCGCCACCGCTTCCACATCGGCCTTCGTGGTGGTGTGGCCGAGGGAGAAGCGGAGCGTGCCGCGCGCCAGGTCCGGGTCCGTGCCGGTCGCGAGCAGGACGTGGCTGGGCTGGGCCACGCCCGCGGTGCAGGCCGAGCCCGTGGAGCACTCGATGCCCTGGGCGTCCAGGAGAAGGAGGAGCGAGTCCCCCTCGCAGCCGGGGAAGGTGAAGTGGGCGTTGGCCGGCAGCCGGCCGCCGGGTGCCGGGTCGCCGCCGAGGATCGCCTCGGGAGCGGCCGACCGGACGGCGTCGACCAGGTCGTCCCTGAGCGCGCCGATCTCGCGGGCGAACCACTCGCGCTGCTCGGTCGCGATCCGGCCTGCCGTGGCGAAGGCCGCGATCGCCGGGACATCGAGCGTGCCGGAGCGGACGTGCCGCTCCTGCCCGCCGCCGTGCAGCACGGGGACGGGGGTGTACTCACGACCGAGAAGGAGGGCACCGATGCCGTAGGAACCGCCGACCTTGTGGCCCGACACGGTCATCGCGGCGAGCCCGGAGGCGGCGAAGTCGACCGGGATCTGGCCGTAGGCCTGCACCGCGTCGGCGTGCAGCGGGACCTCGAACTCCCCTGCCACGTCGGCCAGTTCACGCACCGGCTGGATCGTGCCGATCTCGTTGTTGGCCCACATGACCGTGGCGAGCGCGAGGTCGTCGGGGTTCCGCTCGATCGCTTCGCGGAGCGCTTCGGCGTGCACCCGGCCGTGCGCGTCGACCGGCAGGTACTCCACGATCGCGCCCTCGTGCTCGGCGAGCCAGTGCACGGCGTCGAGCACGGCGTGGTGCTCGACAGGGCTGGCGAGGACGCGGGTGCGGGCCGGGTCGGCCGCGCGGCGCGCCCAGTACAGGCCCTTGACGGCGAGGTTGTCGGCCTCGGTGCCGCCGGAGGTGAACACGACCTCGCTGGGCCGGGCACCGAGGGACTCGGCGAGGGTCTCGCGGGACTCCTCGACGGTGCGGCGGGCGCGGCGCCCCGCGGCGTGCAGGGACGAGGCGTTGCCGGTGACGGCAAGCTGGGCGGTCATCACCTCGACCGCCTCCGGGAGCATCGGAGTGGTCGCGGCGTGGTCGAGGTAAGCCATGGTGGGCTCGATTCTACGAGCCCACGTGCGTGCACCCGACGGTCAGCCCGTAATGCTCCAGGACATCGTGCCGTCGGCGGCGATCAGGGCGCCGAGCACGACGAGGTCGGCGACGCCGAGACCGAGCCCGAGGAAGGCGCGGCCGCGCCGCTCGGTGCCGCGCCACAGGGCGACGGACGCGAGGACGATCGAGACGGGGCCGAGGAAGACGTTCATGACGAGCAGCCCGACCAGACCGAGGACGAACGAGGCGACGGCCATGCCGTCGACGTCACGCCGTCCGACGGAGCGGGCCTTCGTCCCCGGCTCCTCGGCGCGCGGCTCTGCGGTGCGCGGTTCCGCGGTACGCGGTTCCGCGGTACGAGGCTCTGTGGTGCGCGATTCTGCGGTGAGTTGCACGGTGATACCCCCTGAGAGCGTGAACTGCTGAACGTGAACTGCTGACGGTTCAGTGCTGGTGCCTGCGGCGCGCGTGGCGCTCGCGGACCGCGAAGACGGCCAGCCAGACGCCGATGACGGCGGCCGCGACGAGCGTGACGGGCAGCGGGGCGTGGGCCACGGTGCCGAGCGCGAAGCCCAGCAGCAGGAGGGCCGCTACGAGGAACAGCATGGAAGCCTCTCGAAAAGTTGGGTTACAACTGTTCACTGACTATTGAGTCTAGCTCGCGACTCGACTTCCCCATCACAGAGAACAGTTGTTAACTGGATGACATGAGTCACACCCTCGGCGCCCGTCAGGCGCAGAAGCAAAAAACCCGACAGGCGCTCCTGGACGCGGCGCTGGAGCTACTGGAGGACCAGAGCCTCAGCAGCCTCGGCCTGCGCGAGGTGACGCGCGCCGTGGGCGTGACCCCGACCGCGTTCTACCGGCACTTCGAGAGCACGGCCGACCTCGGAGTGGCCCTGGTCGAGGAGGCGCTCGGCAGCCTGCACGCGGTGATCCGCGACGCGCTGACGGCGACGTGGGACAGCGACGAACGCATCGCGCGCACCATCGAGTTGATCGCCCGTCACGTGCAGGCGTACCCCGCACACGTCCGCTTCATCGCGCGCGAGCGGCACGGCGGCGTGCAGCGGGTGCGGGAGGCGATCGGCGAGCAGCTCGCACAGTTCGCCGACGAGGTGCGGGAGGCGCTCCGCCACGACCCCGACGCGGCGGGCTGGAGCCAGGAGGACCTGATGATGCTGGCGAACCTGTACGTCGATCACATGCTGGAGACGGCATCGCTGCTGCTCAGCACGGATACCGAGGACTTCGGGCGGGTGGCGCGGCAGGCCGAGCGGCAGCTGCGCCTGGTGAGCATCGGCCGAAAACACTGGCTCGACGTGTCATGACCAACTAGCGTTACGGTCATGACAGCAGCCGACTGGAACCTCGACCGAAGCTTCTCCAGTTCGTCCGGCGAAGTCCGCTGGACCGCTCTCGGACCGGCCGACGCGCCGCCCGTCGTCCTCGTCCACGGCACGCCGTTCTCGTCGTACGTCTGGCGTGAGCCGGCCCGCGCACTCGCGCACCGACACCGCGTCCACGTATGGGACCTGCCCGGCTACGGCGTCTCCGAGATGCGTCAGGACCAGGACCTCTCGCTCGACACCCAGGCCCGCGTCCTGACCGAGCTGCTCGACCACTGGGGCCTCACCGGCGGCCGGGCGGAGCAGCTGCCGACCGTCGTGGGCCACGACTTCGGCGGCTGCATCGCGCTGCGCGCACACCTGGTGCACGGCGCCGCGTACGCGCGCCTCGCCCTGGTCGACCCGGTGGCCGTCCGGCCGTGGGGCTCCCCCACGTACCGGCTGCTCGGTGAACACTCCGACGTGTTCCGGCAGTTGCCGCCCGACCTGCACGAGGCGCTCGTGCACCGCTACATCGCCTCCGGCAGCCACCACGGGCTGCACCCCGAGACGCACGCGCGCGTGGTCGCGCCCTGGCTGACCGAGGCCGGGAAGGACTCCTTCTACCGGCAGATCGAGCAGAACCCCCTGTGGGCCGCCACCGACGACATCCAGGACCGTTACGGGGAGTTGGACCTGCCCGTACTCGTCTGCTGGGGCGCCGAGGACACCTGGATCCCGGTCGCGCGGGCGCACGAGCTGGCCAAGCTGATCCCCGGCGCCGAGCTGCGGATCATCGAGGGCGCCGGGCACCTCGTCCAGGAGGACGCGCCCGCGGAACTCGCCGCCGTACTGGGCGAGTTCCTGCGTTCGTAGGGTTCAGTCGTTCGTAGAGCTCAGCCGAGCCGGACCCTCGCCAGCTGGCGCGACTGGGCCACCAGGCGGTCCTTCGCGTCCCAGATCTCGGCGTCCTCCTCCAGGAAGCCGCCGGCCAGGTTCCGCGTCGTGATCGACACGCGGACGGGCCCCGGGGCCGGGCGGCAGCGCACGTGGACGGTCAGCTCGACCGTCGGCACCCAGCCCTTGAGGCCCATCTCGAAGGCCGTGGGCGGCAGCGCGTCCACCGCGAGCAGCAGCGAGAGCGGGTCCATGTCGCGGCCGTCGGCGAGGCCGAACCAGGCGCGCATCTCGCCCTTGCCGGACGGCGCGCCGAGCGCCCAGCCCAGCGTGGCCGGGTCGAGCTTCAGGTGCAGGCGGTCGGAGATCGCGTTGCTGCCGGGCACGGGCGGCGCGCCCTCGGGTGCGTCGCCCGCCCCGAAGCACTCCTCCAAGGGCGGCATGACGGGCGCCTCGGCGCTCGTGCGCACATCGTCGGGGAGCGCGTCCAGGTCACCGTACGAGGCGATGACCCGGATCCGCTCGACCTCGCTGCCGTCCTCCGCGAACTGGAAGAGGGAGGCCTGTCCCGTGGAGAGGGTGCGGCCGGAGCGGGCCACGTCCGTCCTGATCACGGCGGGGCCCGGCGCGGACGCGGTCAGGTAGTGCGCCGAGATCGTGAACGGGTCGTCGTGCGGCAAGGCGTCCGCGAGGGCGCGGCCGAGCACGGCGAGGAGGTAGCCGCCGTTGAGGGCGTTGATGATCGTCCAGCCCGCGGAGAGGTCGATGTCGTAGACACCGGGTTCGCCCGCGCGCCGGGTGACGGCGGTGTCGCGGTCGAACTCGCTGTCGCCGATGACGGCCGGGCGACTCTGCGTGGATACTGCGTCTGCCATACCCGGAAACGTACAACAGGTAATTACTGAGCGGTAGCTTTCCTCTCGCCCCAGTCCCCGGCTACGGCGTCTCCTCCGTCACATCCACCCCCGCCGACCTGCGGTTCCAGGCGCGCGGGGCCCGCCAGTGGTAGCGCATCGCGAGCAGTCGCAGAACGAAGGCGGTGAGGACCGCGAGGGCGCTGGTGAAGCCGTCCAGGGCGTCGAGGTGGATGCACAGGACGACGATCCCGGCGCCGACCATGGCGGGCACCGCGTACAGATCGCGGTCCCAGCGCACGAGGGACGGCACCTCGTTGGCGATGATGTCGCGCAGCACACCGCCGCCGACCGCGGTGGCGAGGCCGAGCGCGGCGGACGCGGTGAGCCCGAGCCCGTAGTCGTACGCCTTCGTCGTGCCCGTGACGCAGAACAGGCCGAGGCCCGCCGCGTCGAAGACGTTCACCGCCGTCTGGGTGCGCTCGACCTCCGGGTGCAGGAAGAAGACGAGCGCGGCGGCGACCAGCGGCGTGACGAAATAGCCGAGGTCGGTGAACGCGGCCGGCGGCACCGCGCCGATGACCAGGTCACGGAAGACCCCTCCGCCCAGCGCGGTGACCTCGGCGAGCGCGGCGATCCCGAAGACGTCCCAGTTCTTGCGGACGGCCATCAGGGCACCGGAGATCGCGAAGACGAAGATCCCGATGAGGTCGAGCCAATGCTGGACGGAGGGCGTGAACAGTTCCTGGAGCACGCGACATTCTTACTCGCCGCGCCCGTGGGGGCCCTACAGGCTGGGCTTGCCCGTCGTGAACAGCCACGTGTCGAAGAGGTCGTCGAGCTGCTGGCCCGAGACCCGTTCGGCGAGGGCGATGAAGTCGGACGTCTGGGCAGTGTCGTAGCGGTGCAGCTTGGTCCACTGCGGCAGCAGCTTGAAGAACGCCTTGTCGCCGATGCGCTCGCGCAGCACCTGGAGGGTCATCGCGCCGCGCTGGTAGACGGCGGAGGCGAACATCGTGTCGCGCTGCGGGTCGCCGACCTTCACCTGCCAGAAGGAGGAGTCCGCGGGGCGGGAGTTGTAGCCCGCGAGGAAGGAGTCGTGGGCGGAGGCGCCGCCCTTGTGCTCGGTCCACAGCCACTGGGCGTACGTGGCGAAGCCCTCGTTGAGCCAGATGTTCTTCCACTGCTCGACCGAGACGGAGTCGCCGAACCACTGGTGGGCCAGCTCGTGCACGATGGTCGACTCGGAGCGGACGGCGGAGTAGCTGGGCTTGGTCTGCGTCTCCAGCGAGAAGCCGGCCTGCGGCATGTCGTCGACGACCGCGCCCGTCTCCTCGAAGGGGTACGGGCCGAAGACCTGCGACCAGTAGTCGGTGGCCTCGGCGGTCACGGCGTACACGTCGACGTTGTTGCTGTTCGCGAGGACCGGGTCGATGGCTACGTAGATGGGCGTACCGGCGGGGGTGCGGCCGGTCTTGACGTCGAACTTCCCGATGCTGGCGGTCGCGAGATACGTCGCCATGGGCTTCGTCTCGCGCCAGTGGTTGACGGTCTGCTTGCCCTTGTCGGTGTCGTACGTGTCGACGAGGCGGCCGTTCGAGACGCCGGTGAGGCCCTTCGGGGCCTTGATACGGATGTCGTACGTGGCCTTGTCGGACGGGTGGTCGCTGGACGGGAACCAGGTGGAGGCGGCGTTCGGCTCGCAGGCCACGAAGACGCCGTCCGCGGTCTTCATCCAGCCGTAGTCGGATCCGAAGACGATGGGGCCGCTGAGGGGCTCGGGGACTCCGCCGTACGTGACGGTCGTGGTGAAGGTCTTGCCCTTGCCGAGCGAGGTGCGGGGCTTGACCTGTATCTCGTCGCCGCTGCGGGTGAAGTCCGCGCGTCTGCCGTTCACTTCGATCTTGGTGACGGTCAGCTTCTGCAGGTCGAGGTCGAAGGCGGAGAGGTTCTGGGTGGCGCGCGCGGTGAGGGTCGTGCGGCCGTCGAGGCGGTCGGTGTCGGGGTTGTACGCGACGTCGAGCGCGTAGTGCTCGGCGTCGAAGCCGCCGTTGCCGAGCTGTGGGAAGTACGGGTCGCCGATGCCGTCGGAGCCGGGGGTGGGGGCGGGTGCGGCGGCTATCAGGCAGAAGGAGGCGGCGGCGACGGTGAGCGCGGCCAGGCGTGCCGAACGGGAGAGGGCCATGGGGCGTCCCTTCGAGCGGGTTCCGGTGTAACGGACAGCGGAACTCTGCCGCTCGGCGGTGTGCGTGTACATGACCCTTTTGGGCCATGTACACGCCACTAGGGCGGGGTTGGCGCCCCTGGAACGCTCACCCGCACCGGGGTGTACGCCACGGGGCTCTGCCCCGGACCCCGCGCCTCAATCGCCGGCGGGGCTTGAAATACCGTCCTCCGGAGACTCCACCGACTCGACCGACTCGACCGACTCCGGCACCGTGATCACGTCGATCGCCTCCTTTGCCACCTGGAGGAGCTGGGAGTCCTGCGGGGCCTGGTCCGCCGCGTTCTCCGGGTGGTGGCACGCGACCTGGTGGGCCCTGGCCAACGGGATCAGCGGGGGCTCCGTCGTCTTGCAGAGCTCCGTCGCCTTCCAGCACCGCGTGTGGAAGCGGCACCCGGTCGGCGGGTCGATCGGCGAGGGGACGTCGCCGCGCAGCAGGATGCGCTCGCTCTTGGCGCCGCGGCGCTTGGGGTCCGGTACCGGGACGGCCGAGAGCAGCGCCTTCGTGTACGGGTGCATCGGCGTCGAGTACAGGTCGTCGCGGTCCGCCAACTCGACGATCTTGCCGAGGTACATGACCGCGATCCGGTCCGAGACGTGCCGGATGACCGAGAGGTCGTGCGCGATGATCACGTACGTGAGGCCCAGCTCGTCCTGGAGGTCGTCCAGGAGGTTGACCACCTGCGCCTGGATCGACACGTCGAGCGCCGAGACCGGCTCGTCCGCCACCACGAGCTTCGGCCGCAGGGCCAACGCCCGCGCGATGCCGATGCGTTGCCGCTGACCGCCGGAGAACTCGTGCGGATAGCGGTTGTAGTGCTCGGGGTTGAGGCCGACCTTCTCCAGGAGCTCCTGGACCGTCTTTCGCACGCCGCCCTCGGGCTTGACGCCCTGCAACTTGAACGGGGCGCCGACGATCGTGCCGATGTTGTGGCGCGGGTTCAGGGAGGAGTACGGGTCCTGGAAGATCATCTGGACGTCACGGCGCAGCGGGCGCATGCCCCCGGTGCTCAGGTGCGTGATGTCCGTGCCCTCGAACTCGACGCGCCCGCCCGTGGGTTCCAGCAGCCGGGTGATCAGCCGGCCCATGGTGGACTTTCCGCAGCCGGACTCGCCGACGACACCGAGGGTCTCCCCCGCGCGGACGTCGAAGGAGAGCCCGTCGACCGCCTGCACGGCGGCGACCTGCCGCTTGAGCAGGCCCTTGCGGATGGGGAAGTGCTTGACCAGGCCGTCGACCCTGAGCAGCGGCTCGCCGGCCGCGGCGTCCGGAGAGGTCGTCGCCTGCTGGGGAATCGTGGAGGGCGTCATCTCGGTCTCAGTCTCGGTCTCAGGTCCTTTGGATCCTTCGGCGGCGTCCGTCACAGCTTCGGCGCAATCTCTTCGGTCCAGATCCGCTCGCGTTCGTCGGCCGACATGTGGCAGGCCGAGAAGTGGCCGGAGCCGATCTCGCGCAGTTCGGGGCGCTCGGTGCGCGTGATGTTGTCCTTGGGCACGTCCGCGTAGGGGCAGCGCGGGTTGAAGGCGCAGCCGCTCGGCAGGTTGATGAGGCTGGGCGGGGCGCCCTTGACCGGGGTGAGCCGCTCGGTCTGCTCCCGGTCGATGCGCGGCATCGAGCCCAACAGACCCCAGGTGTACGGGTGTTGGGGCGTGGAGAAGACCTGGTCCGCGGTGCCGTGCTCGACGCAGCGGCCGCCGTACATCACCAGGAGCTCGTCGGCCATCTCCGCGACGACCCCGAGGTCGTGCGTGATCATGATGACGGCGGAGCCGAACTCCTTCTGGAGGTCGCGGATCAGGTCGAGGATCTGCGCCTGCACCGTCACGTCGAGCGCGGTGGTCGGCTCGTCGGCGATCAGGAGCTCGGGGTTGTTGACGAGCGCCATCGCGATCATCGCGCGCTGGCGCATACCGCCCGAGAACTCGTGCGGGTAGGAGTCGATCCGCTTGTCCGGCTGCGGGATCCCGACCCGGTCGAGCATCTCGATGGCCCGCTTGCGCGCGGTCTTCTTGTCGACGTCGTGGTGGACCCGGTAGGCCTCCACGATCTGCCGGCCGATCGAGTAGTACGGGTGCAGGGCCGACAGCGGGTCCTGGAAGATCATCGCCATGTCGCGGCCGCGCAGCTTGCGCACGGTGTTCTGGTCGGCGGTGAGCAGCTCGGTGCCGTCCAGCCAGATCTCGCCGCTGATCTGCGCCTTGCGCCGGCCGTACTGGCCGGTGGTGTGCAGGCCCAGGATGCCGAGCGAGGTGACGGACTTGCCGGACCCCGACTCGCCGACGATGCCGAGGGTGCGGCCCTTCTCCAGCTTGAAGGAGAGCCCGTCGACGGACTTGACCAGGCCGTCGTCGGTCGGGAAGTGCACCTTGAGGTCACGGACCTCGAGGAAGGAGCTGGGGGCGCCGGAGGCCGCGGTGGGTTCACCCACCGCCGCTCCGGTCTTGTGCAGTTCGGTCATCCCAGCCTCACTCGCGGGTCGATGACGGCGTACAGAAGGTCCACGACGAGGTTGGCGACGGCGATCGCGAGGGCCGCGATGAGCGTCACGCCGAGGATCACCGGCAGGTCCTTGTTGCTGATGGCCTGGACCGCCGCGAGGCCGAGGCCCGGCAGGTTGAACGTGGACTCGGTGAGCACGGCGCCGCCGAGCAGCACGCCGAGGTCGAGGCCGAAGACGGTGAGGATCGGCGTCATCGCGGAACGCAGCGCGTGCCGGGTGATGACCGAGGACTCACCGAGGCCCTTGGAGCGCGCGGTGCGGATGTAGTCCTCGCCGAGGATCTCCAGCATGGTGGCGCGGGTGAGCCGGGCGTACATCGCGGCGTTGAGGAAGGCGAGCACGATCCACGGCAGGATCAGTGTCTCGATCCAGGTGCCGATCGAGTCCTCGGTGGAGAGCGAGTCGGCGATGTGCACCCAGCCGAGGCTGTGCACGAAGATCCCCATCGCGACCATGCCGGTGAAGAAGACCGGCAGGGAGACGCCGGCGAGGGCGGTGGTCATGGCGGCGCGGTCCCAGATGGTGCCGCGCTTGAGGGCGGAGACGACGCCGGTGGCGACGCCGCCGATCAGCCACAGCACGCAGGCGCCGGCCGCGAGCGCGGCGGTGACGGGGAGCGCGTCCTTGAGGGTGGTCCAGACGGGTTCCTCCGTGCGGAAGGAGTACCCGAAGCAGGGCGCCGCGCAGTGGGTCACGTCACTGCCGTTGGCGTAGTCGCGCCCCATCGGGATGCCCTTGACGAAGTCCCAGAACTGGACGAGCAGAGGGTCGTTGAGCCCCAGTTTGATCCGGATCCCGGCGAGCTGCTCGGCTCCGGACGACTTGCCGGCGAAGAGGACGGCGATGTCCTGACCCGCCCATTTGGGCAGCATGAAGAAGATGGTGAAGGTCGCGAGAAGCACGACGAGCACCATGATGACAACGGCGAACAGGCGCCGGATGAGATAAGCAAGCACTGTGCGCGGCCCGGCGGCGGCCGCCGGCCCCTTGTGGGGGCCCACGACCGTCGCCCGGGGCCATCACCTGCCCTTCGGACTGGCGGGTTTTCGGCGGCGGAGCGGAAGGGGCCGGCAACCGGATCAACTCCGGTCCCCGGCGCGGGTGTTACTTGACGACGCCCAGGGAGGCGTAGTCGTAGCGGCCGCTGTACGCGTCGGCCATCATGGCGTTCGTCAGACGCGAACCACGCCAGGTGATGTTGTTCTCGTAGATGAACGGCATCCAGTCGGCCTGGTCGAGGATCCGCTTGTCGAGGCCCTCGTAGATCTTCCCGGCCTTGTCGGTGTCGGTCTCGGCGATCGCCTTGTCGAAGGCCCCGTCGATCTTCGGGTCGTCGATCTCGGACTCGTTGTAGTTACCGGTCTGCGCGAGGAAGCGGCTGTCCCACAGCGGCTGGCCGAAGCCCTGTCCGGACGGGAAGTCCGGGCCCCAACCGCTCATGATCATGCCGTAGCCGCGCGACTTGACGACCTTCGGGGAACCGGTGACCGAGGCGGACTCGGCGCCGTCGAAGGAGTCGACCTCGACCTTGATGCCGACCTTGGCGAGCTGCTCCTGCAGCGCCTCGGCGGTGTCGACCTCGCCCGGGTTGTTGGTACGGGCGGTGATCTTCGTGGAGAAGCCGCTCGGCTTGCCGCACTCCTTCAGCTCGGACTTGGCCTTGGCCGTGTCCGGCTTGCCCTTGCGGGCGAGGATGCCGTACGGGTCGTAGTCCGTGTGGCCCTTGATGGACTTCGGCAGCGTCGAGTTGGCGATGTCACCACCGGCCAGCTTGCCGCCGCGCACCTGCTGCAGGCCCGCGAAGTCCGTTCCGTAGAACACGGCCTTGCGGCAGTGCACGTTGTCGAACGGCTTGGCCTTGTGCACCAGGGCGACGTAGCGGACGAAGGAGGTCCGCATGTTGTCGACGTTGTCCTTGTGGTCCTGGACGGCGGTGACGCGACCCGACTGGGTCATGCCGGTGCCGTTCATGTCGACGTCGTAGTCGCCTTCCATCAGGCGCTTGTCGTTCTCCTCCAGGTTGGCGGAGATCGTCACGTCGACCTTGTTCGGGAGCGCGGCGCGGACCGGGTCCGAGGACCGCTTCCACTTGTCGTTGCGCACCAGCACGATCTTCTTGTTGGCCTTGTACGACTGGAACTTGTACGGGCCCGAGGAGAACGGCGACTGGGTGTACTTGGCCTTCGTGTCCTTGTCCTGCTTGACCGGCGAGCCGGACGGCATGGCGAGGAACTGCTCGAAGTCACCATTGGGCTTCGGCAGCTTGAAGACGATGGTCTGGTCGTCCGGCGTCTCGATCGACTTCAGGCCGAGCTTGTCCTTGGACGTGTCCTTGTACGGGCCCTTGTACTCGCCCTTGGGGTCCAGGTTCTGCTTCAGGTACTGCGGGCCACCGGTGATGGTGTCCGCCGCCCAGATGCGCTCGATGCCGTACTTGATGTCCTTGGACGTGATCGGCGAGCCGTCCTGCCAGGTGATGCCGTCACGCAGGTTGTACGTGTACGTCTTGCCGTCGTCGGAGATCTTGCCGGGGGCCTTGGCCAGGTCGCCGACGAGCTCGTTGGACGCCTCGCCCGGCTTGGGCGCGTAGGTGACCAGTTGGCGCGTGTAGAACCGCATGAAGTCCCAGGACATGCCGTAGTAGGCGCGCTGCGGGTCGGCGGAGTCGAGGTCCTGCTTGCCGACCATGCGCAGCGTGCCTCCCTTCGCCTTCGAAGGGTTGGCGACCTTGTTGTACGCCGCGTCGTAACCGGCGCCCTTGGACGAGTCCTTGGAGTCGTCGTCGCTGCCACCGCCGCACGCCGTGGTCGACACCAGCGCCGCGACCACGAGGGCGGCGCCGGCGGCAAGCCGTCGTTTCGAGGAACCTGTGGGCATTTTCTCGTAACCTCCGAGATCGCGGTCCCGGACCAAGTGCCGGAGAACCATGGAGTCAAGCCGCCTGACGGTGCTGCAGGGGCAGTTCTGTAAAAGCCGGTTGGACTTGTACGGCGCTACCGGGTGCCCTTGGGATCGAGGGCGTCGCGCAGCCCGTCGCCGAAGAGGTTGAACGCGAGAACGGTGATGAAGATCGTGACACCCGGGACGATCATGAACATCGGGTCGTGTTCGTACGTCTCCAGGGCGTCGCGGAGCATGCCGCCCCAGGAGGCCGTGGGCGGCCTGACACCCGCACCGAGGAAGCTGAGCGCCGCCTCCGTGAGGATGTTGGTCGGGATCATCAGCGTCATGTAGACGACGATCGGCGCGACCAGGTTCGGCAGCAGTTCGCGGAACAGGATGTGCCGCTTGCCACCGCCCAACGACCGTGCCGCTTCCACGTATTCGCGCTCCCGCAGCGAGAGCGTCTGCCCTCGGACGATGCGTCCGATGTACGGCCAGCCGAAGAAGCCGATGACCATGACGAGGACGGCGATGCGCACCCCGCTGCCGGTCAGGCCGAGCAGGTCGTCCGGGAGCACCGAGACCAGGGAGATGATGAAGAGCAGCTGCGGGAACGAGAGCAGCACGTCCATCACACGGCTGATCACCGTGTCGACCCAGCCGCCGAAGTAACCGGCCATGATGCCGAACAGCGTGCCGAGCACCGTCGCGACGATCGCCGCGAGGAACGCGACGAGCAGCGAGATCCGGGCGCCGTAGACGATGCGACTGAAGACGTCACGGCCCTTGTTCGGCTCGATGCCGAGCAGGAAGTCGCTGCTGATGCCGCCGAGCGCGCCCTGGGGCAGGTTCGTCAGCGGGTCGAGCTTGTCCTGGTGGAACTCGTTCGGCGGGTGGCCGAGCAGGCTGACGATGAGCGGCGCGAAGACCGCGACCAGGACGAGGAGCACGACAACGATGCCACCGCCGAGGGCGACCTTGTCGCGCTTGAGCCGGTTCCAGGCGATCTGCTTGAGCGACCGTCCCTCGACCTTGCGACCTCCGTCGTCCTTGGCAGGCTCGACCGGTGCGCTCGGTACCGCTTCCGCGCTCGTGTCGTGCAATGGTGCCGTCATCGTGGCAGGGACCCCTCTCAACCGGCGGTGACCGGCCCGCACTTGCCGCTGTGGCGGCGTGGTTCAGTCCGTCGTACACAGAGGCGAAGCCCCCTTGCTGCGGGAGTCTTCAACCTGGGTGTGATCTGTTGCCAGACTTGACGGCGAAAGGATGCCTAAACGTGATGCTGGCTGGGGTGTTCCGTTATCCGGACTGCCGTGAACGGGAGGCGGACGGTGGGCAGTTGGGGTGGAAGGTGTCGTAGAGCGGACATTGGGTGTCACACCCGTGTTTCTCTCCCCAACCCGCCCCTTCCCGAAATCCTCCCGGAGGGGCGGGAGTTGGTCGCTGAGCGGGCTCAAAAGATGTCCTCAAACGCCGGGCAGGCTGGAATTATCCAGCCTGCCCGGCGTTTGAGGACATTTTTCAGTACGTAGCGCCGTAAGGCGGCGGATACCCGTACCCGCCCCCGGCGGGAGCCGCCGGTGCCGCGTGCGCCTCACGGTCATAGAACGGCCGTGCCTGACGGAGCCACATCGCCACCGGGTCGTACTCGTCCGACATCGCCACGGTGGACACCGGGAGCCCCTCGGGGACCGCGGGGATGGACTGCTGCATCATCGCCCGCACCGCGTCCACGGACGCCGGAGACGTGTCGTAGACGTCCAGGCCGATGGCGAGGTAGGGCGCGCCCAGCGTCGGCTGGACCCAGGCGCGGCGCAGGGAGCGGATCGCCGTCGTGCGATGCGCGTTCTGCGTCAGGACCGCGTAGAACTGGGGGATTTCGATCGCGGGCTCGGAGAGCCGCAGCGGTCCCGCCGGCTGCCGGTCGAGGCCGCCCGCGATGCGGCGCAGGTCGAGCCACGGGATGCCGACGCCGCCACCCGGCGCGTGCGGGTTCAGCCAGAGCCCGTAGTGGTCCGGGTACAGCGTGCGCGCCGCGTCGACCCCGCTCACCACCTCGTACGCCCGCGACCAGCCGGAGGCGGAGAGCTCCTGGGCGGACGTGACGCACGGGGCGTACGAGAAGCCGTCCACCTCCATGTTCCCGTACTGGGCGTCCGGGGATCCGGCCTGGCCGTGCCAGAGCAGCATCCAGACCTGCCCGGCCGCGGGGTCGGCGAGGGCCTTGAGGAGCGCCTCGTACGCGTCGTAGCGTCCCGGCGTCACCTGGCGCAGCATGTGCTCGACCTGTCCGGCCGCGGCCGTGCCCGACGCACTCACCCGTAACCGCCCCTTCGGCTCTTCAAATACGTCCGTGTTCACGTGGCCGGAAAGCGAAGCACCGACCGGTCACGTCATGAAACCAGCTTAAGCGGCGATACTGACACCGACTTGACGGACGCCGTCACCCTTCTCGTACGTAGAACGGCCGTACGTGTGTACGCAACCAGTCCGCGACCGGGTCCTGCGTCACGTCCAGGAACACCAGGTTGACGGCCCAGGCCACCGGCGCACGGCCAAGCGCCCGCCCCAGCGCGTCCAGCGGAAGGTCCCCCGCACCGCTCGGGGCGCCCACGGGCTGCGCCAGTTCCACGCCGATGAACAGGGACGGCTCCGCGTCCTCCACCGTCGCGAGGCATCGCCGGGCGCTCAGCACCGTGCCGAGCCCCTCGAACTCCTCGCGCACGGCGGCCAGGAAGTCCATGGGGTCGATCTGCCAGTCGGGCTCGCTCAGCACCACGCGGCCACCCGTCGCCGGGCCGTCGAGCGCCGTGCGACCACTGCGGGCCAGCTCGGCGACGGCGGGCGGCGGCAGCGGTACGCCGACCGTGCCGTCCGGGTTCACGGCGATGCCGACCTGCGGCGGAAGGCCGCGCGCGAACTCCACGGCCGGGGCCACCGTGCAGTCCATGCGGCCACCGGTGACCGCCATGAACTGCTGCTCGGAGCTGAACACGGGGACGTAGGCCTGGCCCTGGATCTCCAGGCTCGGCAGATCGAGGTCCCTGCTGTCGTTCGAACCGCCCCTGGGCAGCGGTATCCACACGTGGCTGCGGCCGAGCACCTCGACGATCCGGCGCCCCGTCGAATCCCCAGCACTCCCCGCCTCCTGGCCGAGGGCCGCGGCGAGGACCTCCTCCAACTCGTTGGCGGGCCAGCCCTGCGCGGGGTGGGCGTAGCCGCCCTCGTGCCCCTGGGCGTGACCGTGACCCGGCTCAGGGGTACCTGGGAACTCCATGACTGCCATCAACCTCTGCTGTTCTGCCCGCTGCTGTGCCCGCCCGACCTTAACTCGTACACACAAGGGGCCACGGTGCGGTTCCCTCCGCTTGCCGGGCGGGACCCGGCGTCAGGCGCCGAACGTGATCCCGCCCAGTGCCTCCATCGCCGCCCGGTCGAGCAGCACCGCCGACTCCATCCCGGTCGGCAGGTCCCCGCGCTCCGTCGAGCTGACGAGCGCGCCCACCGCACGGCGATGCCGGGCGAAGGCGTACCGGGACACCCCGCGGCCGCGGTCCCGCTGCCCCTCAAGGGCCGTGTCCGCCGGTACGTCGAGCAGCATCAGGTGGACGGCGGCCCCGCGCCGCCGCGCCGTGCGGATCACCCAGCGGCGCACCCACGCCTGCGTACCGCAGTCGTGCACGACGACGCTCGAGCCCGAGCGCATCGCCCGGCGCAGCCCCACGTAGTGCGCGACGCGGACCAACGGGCGGTACAGCGCGTACGGCAGGTAGCGCGGCATGCGGGCGGCCCAGCGCTCGCGGGTGTCCTGCGAATCGATCCGGATCTCCGTGACGGCCCGCCGCATCAGCGTCGACTTGCCGCTGCCCGGCAGGCCCGAGAGCACGACGAGGTCGCCCGCCGCGAAAGCGAGCCGGCGTGGTGTGTGACCACGGCGGCCGCGCAGGTCCCGCACCGAGCGCTGACCAGGGATCCGCACCCCTGCCACCACCGGCGCCGAAGCAGACACCGCATAAGCCCCCGCCACTGCCTTGTGCACCGTGATCGTCCTCCCCGCTGCGGTCACGTCACCCTTGCCCCTCAAGTGTAAAGAGAAGGTAATGCCACTCAAGGGGTTTCCCTGTCGGACGGGCATGCAATGATGTGCCCGCAACTGCATACCGGCCGCTTGAATCCGCGCGGGAGAGTTCCGGGTACGACGAGTACCCGGACGCCGAAGGAGCAAGTTCCTCCCTTGAATCTCTCAGGCCCCGTACCGCGCGGGCGAGGCAGATCTGAAAAGTGGGGCGCCTTTGTGACACGGCGCCCCCACCCAAGGTGCAAGCCCCCTCGGGGCGAACCTCTCAGGTTCCGATGACAGATGGGGAGGACGTCTCGTACGCGAGACCCCGCCATCGCCGTCATGCCCCTGGGAGCAGACCAGCTATGACCCGCACTACCGCACTGGACGCCCTGCACCGTTCGCTCGGCGCGACCATGACCGACTTCGCCGGCTGGGACATGCCGCTGCGCTACGCCAGCGAGCGCGACGAGCACAACGCCGTGCGCACGCGGGCCGGCCTCTTCGACCTGTCCCACATGGGCGAGATCACCGTGTCCGGACCGGAGGCCGTGGACCTGCTCAACCACGCCCTCGTCGGCAACATCGGCTCCGTCGGCGCCGGCCGCGCCCGCTACACGATGATCTGCCGTGAGGACGGCGGGATCCTCGACGACCTGATCGTGTACCGGCTCGGCGAGACCCAGTACATGGTCGTCGCCAACGCGGGCAACGCGCAGGTCGTGCTCGACGCCCTCACCGAGCGCGCCGCCGGCTTCGATGCCGAGGTCCGCGACGACCACGACGCGTACGCGCTGCTCGCGGTGCAGGGCCCCACCTCGGCCGCGATCATGAAGTCCGTCACGGACGCGGACCTGGACGGCCTGAAGTACTACGCGGGTCTGCCCGGCACCGTCGCCGGTGTGCAGGCGCTCATCGCGCGCACCGGCTACACCGGCGAGGACGGCTTCGAGCTGTTCGTCTCCCCCGCCGACGCCGAGAAGCTGTGGCAGGCGCTGACCGAGGCGGGCACCGAGTACGGCCTCGTCCCCTGCGGCCTGTCCTGCCGGGACACGCTGCGCCTGGAGGCGGGCATGCCGCTGTACGGGCACGAGCTGACGACCGACCTCACGCCCTTCGACGCCGGTCTCGGCCGCGTCGTGAAGTTCGAGAAAACCTCGCACGGGGACGACTTCGTGGGCCACGACGCGCTGGTCTCCGCCGCCGAGCGCGCCGAGGCCAACCCGCCCCGCAAGCTCGTCGGCCTCATCGCCGAGGGCCGCCGCGTCCCGCGCGCCGGGATGTCCGTCGTCGTCGACGGCACGGTGATCGGCGAGGTCACCTCCGGCGCCCCGTCCCCGACGCTCGGCAAGCCGATCGCGATGGCGTACGTGGACCCCGCGCACGCCGAGGCGGGTACGGCGGGTGTCGGCGTCGACATCCGCGGCAAGCACGAGCCGTACGAGGTCGTGGCCCTGCCGTTCTACAAGCGCCAGAAGTAGTTCCTTCTACAAGCGCCAGAAGCAGTTCCCTCGAACCAGAAGTGGTTCCTTCGAAAGCGCCAGAAGCAGCTCGGCCGCCCGTCGGCGCACCCACCGTCACCAGCACCTTCCCGCGTACAGGAGAATTCGCATCATGAGCAACCCCCAGCAGCTGCGTTACAGCAAGGAGCACGAGTGGCTCTCGGCCGTCGAGGACGGCGTCGCCACGATCGGCATCACGGAGCACGCCGCCAACGCGCTCGGTGACATCGTGTTCGTCCAGCTCCCCGAGGTCGGTGACACCACCACCGCCGGTGAGACCTGTGGCGAGCTCGAGTCGACCAAGTCGGTCTCCGACCTGTACTCCCCCGTCAACGGCGAGGTCACCGAGATCAACCAGGACGTCGTCGACGACCCGGCCCTGGTCAACTCGGCCCCGTTCGAGGGCGGCTGGCTGTTCAAGGTCCGGCTGGCCGACGAGCCGAAGGACCTGCTCTCCGCCGACGAGTACACCGAGTTCTCCGGGAGCTGACCCCACCGATGTCCGTACTGAACGAATCCCTGCACGAGCTCGACCCCGAGGTCGCCGTCGCGGTCGACGCCGAGCTGAAGCGCCAGCAGTCGACCCTCGAAATGATCGCGTCGGAGAACTTCGCTCCGGCCGCCGTCATGGAGGCCCAGGGCTCGGTCCTCACCAACAAGTACGCGGAGGGCTACCCCGGCCGCCGCTACTACGGCGGCTGCGAGCACGTCGACGTCACCGAGCAGATCGCGATCGACCGCGTGAAGGCGCTCTTCGGCGCCGAGTACGCGAACGTGCAGCCGCACTCGGGCGCCTCCGCGAACCAGGCCGCGCTCTTCGCCATCGCCAAGCCGGGCGACACGATCCTCGGCCTGGACCTGGCGCACGGCGGCCACCTCACGCACGGCATGCGCCTGAACTTCTCCGGCAAGCAGTTCAACGTGGTCCCGTACCACGTGGACGACGCGGGCCTGGTCGACATGGCCGAGGTCGAGCGGCTCGCCAAGGAGCACCGCCCGAAGGTGATCATCGCCGGCTGGTCCGCGTACCCGCGCCAGCTGGACTTCGCCGAGTTCCGTCGCATCGCCGACGAGGTCGAGGCGTACCTGTGGGTCGACATGGCGCACTTCGCGGGCCTCGTGGCCGCGGGCCTGCACCCCAACCCGGTCCCGTATGCCGACGTCGTCACGTCCACGACGCACAAGACGCTCGGCGGCCCGCGCGGCGGCATCATCCTCGCCCGCAACAAGGACTTCGCGAAGAAGCTGAACTCGGCCGTCTTCCCGGGCTTCCAGGGCGGCCCCCTGGAGCACGTGATCGCGGCCAAGGCCGTCTCCTTCAAGGTCGCGGCCTCGGAGGACTTCAAGGAGCGCCAGGCGCGCACGATCGAGGGCGCCCAGCTCCTCGCCGAGCGTCTGACGACCCCGGAGTCCCGCGCGGCGGGCGTCAACGTCCTCTCGGGCGGCACCGACGTGCACCTGGTCCTCGTCGACCTGCGCGACTCCGAGCTCGACGGCCAGCAGGCCGAGGACCGGCTCCACGAGGTCGGCATCACGGTCAACCGCAACGCGGTCCCGAACGACCCGCGCCCGCCGATGGTCACCTCCGGCCTCCGGATCGGCACCCCGGCGCTCGCCACCCGCGGCTTCACCGCCGAGGACTTCCGCGAGGTCGCCGACGTCATCGCGCTCGCGCTGCAGCCGTCGTACGACGCCGAGGCGCTCAAAGCCCGGGTGACCGCTCTGGCCGATAAGCACCCGCTGTACCCCGGCCTGAAGTAATTCGGCCCGGATTACGTACCCTTTCGTAGGTACGTCCCGTCGGGGCACCGCGCACACTGGAACAAGCAGTCATCAGTGAGCGCGGTGCCCCGTTCCATGCACAGCCACCATGCACAGCCCGGCAGACAACGGCGTCTACCACCACCTTTGGAGTCCCACCGTGGCCATCTCGGTCTTCGACCTGTTCTCGATCGGCATCGGCCCGTCCAGCTCGCACACGGTCGGCCCGATGCGCGCGGCCCGCATGTTCGCGCGGCGCCTGAAGAACGAGGGCCTGCTGGCCCACACCTCCTCCGTCCACGCCGAGCTGTACGGCTCCCTGGGCGCGACCGGACACGGGCACGGCACCCCGAAGGCGGTGCTGCTCGGCCTTGAGGGCGACTCCCCGCGCACCGTCGACGTGGAGAAGGCGGACGAGCGCGTCGAGACGATCAAGGAGCAGGGGCGCCTCAACCTCCTCGGGGCGCACGAGATCCCGTTCTCGTTCGACGACGACCTGATCCTGCACCGCCGCAAGACCCTCCCGTACCACGCGAACGGCATGACCGTGTGGGCCTACGACGCCGAGGGCAAGGAGCTGCTCACCAAGACGTACTACTCGGTGGGCGGCGGCTTCGTCGTCGACGAGGACGCCGTGGAGGGCGAGAACCCGATCGTCCCCGACGACACCTCCCTCAAGTACCCCTTCCGCACCGGCGACGAGCTGCTCCGCCTCGCGCAGGAGACCGGCCTGTCCATCCCGGCCATGATGCTGGAGAACGAGAAGGCCTGGCGCACGGAGGACGAGATCCGCGAGGGTCTCCTGGACATCTGGCGCGTCATGCAGTCCTGCGTCTCCCGCGGCATGTCCCACGAGGGCATCCTGCCCGGCGGCCTCAAGGTCCGCCGCCGCGCGGCGAGTTCGGCCCGCAAGCTGCGCGCCGAGGGCGACCCCGTGGCCCACGCCATGGAGTGGATCACCCTCTACGCGATGGCCGTGAACGAGGAGAACGCGGCCGGCGGCCGGGTCGTCACGGCCCCCACGAACGGCGCCGCGGGCATCATCCCCGCCGTCCTGCACTACTACGTGAACTTCGTGCCCGGAGCCGACGAGGACGGCGTGATACGCCTCCTCCTCACCGCGGGCGCCATCGGCATGCTCTTCAAGGAGAACGCCTCCATCTCCGGCGCCGAGGTCGGCTGCCAGGGCGAGGTCGGCTCCGCCTGCTCGATGGCGGCCGGCGCCCTCGCCGAGGCGCTCGGCGGCTCCCCCGAGCAGGTGGAGAACGCGGCCGAGATCGGCATGGAACACAACCTCGGCCTGACCTGCGACCCCGTCGGCGGCCTCGTCCAGATCCCGTGCATCGAGCGCAACGGCATGGCGGCGGTCAAGGCCGTCACGGCCGCCAAGATGGCGCTGCGCGGCGACGGCTCGCACAAGGTGTCCCTCGACAAGGTCATCAAGACGATGCGGGACACCGGCGCCGACATGAGCGTCAAGTACAAGGAGACCGCGCGCGGCGGGCTCGCGGTGAACATCATCGAGTGCTGAGGCCGCCTCCTCGGGGTCGGCCGGTTCGCGCGCCAGGGGGTTCCCGAATCCGTCGACGCCTCTAGCTTTGACGTACGGGCAGGGCGGCCGGGGTAGGGCCGCCCTCGCCGCACGGTCCTGGCTCGTTGGATGAATGGAATCCGAGGACTCATGCCCCCTGAGATAGTCAGCCGTCAAGGTTCCCTGGCCGGAGAGCGGTTCGGCATCGGAGCGAAGCCCCTCACGTTCGGCCGCAAGTCCGCGAACGACGTGGTGATCCGCGACGTGAGCATCTCTCGGTTCCATGCCGAGGTACGCCGCGAGGGCCATGGATTCATGCTCTACGACCTGGGAAGCAGCAACGGGACATACGTCAACGGGGAGCGCATGACGTCGCGCGTGCTCCAGCCCGACGATGTCATCACGATCGGCGAGGAGACGTTCTCCTTCGAGGCGGCCGGGCCGATGGAGACCATCATGGACCTCTCCGTCCTGGAGGCCCTCACGCCGCCTCCTGCCGAGCAGCCGGTCCCTGTACTCAAGGTGACGGTGTCGGGCGGCGGCCCCGTGGGTCTTGCCTTCGCCCTCCTCCTGGAGTCCCTGCTCGGCCCCCGGGCCGCCGTCACGATCTACGACGGCCGCTGGACCCGGTCCGGGGACAGGGTCGTCTGGAAGGACGCGACGCAGGGCAACGTCCGGCGCATGCAGGTCGTCACGGTGCAGAGCCGCCAGTATCTCGGCCTTCCCCAGGAGGTCCAGGACCGGCTGTTCAAGGACGGCGCGTACAGCGAGATGTGGCCGGCGGGCCCGGACTCGATCCGCGGTCACCAGCCGCGCAACATCCGGATCTCCTACGTGGAGGACACCCTCCTGGAGATGGCCAACGAGAAGCCGGACCGCATCCGCCTCGTGCCGGAGCGATTCGACCCGGCCGAGCACGAGAAGAGCGCGGCCGCGGACCACGTGCTCGCCATCTGCGAGGGAGGCCGTTCCCGGACGCGTGAGCACTTCGGCGAGAAGTTCGGCCGGGCCGACACGTCCATCTACTCGCTGGAAGGCGCGCACCTCCAGGACGTGGTGCTCGGCCTGAGGGTGAAGTCGGGGCTCCCGGATCCGATGTCCGTGCTGCTCACCGTGGCGCAGAATCGGTTCCTCCTCAACTCCCTGCGCGGCGAGGGCTTCCTCAACATGCGGCTCACCGACGAGGAGGCGAAGGAGGTCGTGGGGATCGACCCCGTCCGGCAGGTGTTCGAGGAGTGCATCGCCTCGCGCCCGTGCGTGATGAACCGGAGCGAGGACGGCGACTTCCTCTGCGACACCCACAGCACCCTGTTCCTGCCCGCCCTGCTCAAGGGGTCGGCGCTGTGGAAGCGGGTCAAGGAGGGTCTCGCGCTGTTCGCCGTGCCCGAGCCCGACCTGAGCGCCGTCACCGCGTTCCGCCTCGACATGGTGCAGCGCCCGCGGTTCACCGCGCGGCTGCACCCCAAGACGGCCGCGGGACCGGGCACGTACGGATTCCTGCTCGGGGACGCCGCCAACGCCATCCACTTCTGGCCGGGCCGCGGCCTCAACAGCGGCTGGGGATCGGCCATTTCGCTCGCCCGGTCACTCAGCGGCACCTGGCGGGGGCGGCCGCTGCGCGATGCCGACTTCGTACGCCACGAGGCGGCCATGTCGATGCTCCAGTACCGGCACAAGAGCCGCGCCTGGAACTCGATGATCACCACGGACGAGCAAGGGGTGACCCGGGCCATCAAGGACAAGATCCAGCAGAGCATCTCGGAGGCCGCGGAGCGGACGCCGGACCGGCAGGCCGACCTCGACGCCCTCATGGATCAACTCCGCGCGATCCGCGACCGCCTGGCGCCGCGGATCCCCGGACTGCCCGACGACGCGACGCTCCTGAAGCACCTGGACACGCTCAACAGCCAGACCTTGTACACCCTGGTGCACAGCGGCGCCTGGGACACCCAGATCGTCGGCGGCGAGGAGGTCGACATCGACATCTTCTATCCCGCGGAACGGCTGGACCCGCTCCTGGTGGGCTGAGCGACCGGCCCACCAGGGCGTCCCGTCCGGCGCCCGCCCTGTGAGCCGGGCGGGCGCCGGACGGCTCACAGGGCGGCGCTCGTCCCCTGCCCCGACGCGCTCCCCTGGAGCCACTGGTCCCAGCTCAGGTTGAAGGCCGCGTAGCCGTTGTCCGCCGGGGCCTTGGCGCGCGGGGAGCCGGTGATGGTGATCGGGTCGCCCTGCTTGACCTGGCCGTAGAACCACTTGGCGTCGGCCATCGACAGGTGCACGCAGCCGTGCGAGCCGCGGGCGCTGCCGCTGCCCGGGTTCGGGTCGCCGGTCGAGTAGTGGACGTACGTGCCGGACTGGGTGAGGTGGACGTCCCAGGGCAGCGTCAGGTCGTAGTAGTTGGGGCTGCCCTTGTCGCAGCTGATGCCGACGCTGCAGGAGGTCATGTGGACCTTCTTCTGCTTGTCGATGACGGCCATCGTGCCGTTCCAGGTCGGGTACTCGGCGCTGCCCGCGTTGATCGACAGCGTGCGCAGGGCCTTGCCGTCCTTCGTCACCTTCAGGGTGTGGCCGCTGACGGAGACGTCGGCGCGGACATCGTCGCCGACCTTGAAGGTGTGGGTGTAGCCGTGCACGCCGTAGCGCCCGTTGCCGTTGCTGACGCCCTTCATGTCGGCGTCGACCTTCACCTTCGTACCGGAGGGCCAGTACGTCTTGGGCCGCCAGTCGGCGCGCCTGTCGCCGAACCAGTGCCAGGCGCCCTTCACCGGCGTCGACGTGCTCACCTTCATGTGCTTCTCGACGGATTCCCGCGCCTTCGCCGCCACCGGGTTGGTGAACACCACGGAGACCGGCATGGCCACGCCGACCGTGGCACCGGACTGCGGGGTGATGGTGTCCAGGAGCATCGGCGGCCCCTTGGGCTTCGTCGGCGACGGGGAAGCGCTCGACTTCTTGTCCGCCTTCCCGTCACCCCCGCTCGCCTTGTCGTCGCCGCCCCCACTGCAGGCACTCGTGCCCACCAGCATCGCGACCGTCACGAGCGAGATTCCTATAACGCTGCCCTTGCGCCGTCCCACGAACTGCCCCACTTCTCCGTCACCGCGTGCCCCCTGCCGGGGGCCGCCTCCCTGTGAGACAGCCGAGCGGGGCACGGCAGTTGCGTACCGCGTTGCAAAGCGTGTTCCAAGATTGCGGCAGCTCATGCGCGTACTAGACAGTGATCCGCAGCACCAGGGCGGCGACGGCGAGCACGAAGCAGAAGGCCCACGGCCCGAGGTGCCGGTCGCCCACGCGGACATGCGCGCCCAGCGCCCCCACGAAGTACAGGACGAGCCCGACACCCGCCGCGACACCGAGCGCCGGCACCACGAACCCGGCGAGCAGCCCCAGCGCCCCCGCCCCGAGCGCGGTCCCCAGCCACGGCATCCAGGAGTACGGCACCCCGAGCTTCTCGGCCTCGGCCTTCGGATAGGGGTGCCCGACGAAATTGGCGACAGCCGCGGAGCCGTAGACGACGGCGGCGAGGACGGTGACGATGACATGGACGGTGAACATGGTGTGCTCCTCCAGAAAGAGTTCACCACACGGACGGATTCACCCTGCGCAAACGTGACATCGGCGGGCACCGGATCAGGGACGATGAAAGTTCGACCTCGTCGCCCCACAGACCAGGAGGCCCGCATGATCCGTGGCATCGACGTCAGCTCGCACCAGTCCACCTTCGACACGGACGGCCTGTCCTTCGTCTTCATCAAGGCCACGGAGGGGCGCTCGTACGTCAATCCGCGCCTGACCGCCCAGACGAAGCGGGCCCGTGACGCCGGGTGCGTCGTCGGCTTCTACCACTTCCTGTGGCCGGGGAACATCACGGCGCAGGCCGAGTACTTCGTGAGCAAGGCCCCGGAGAAGGCCGGGGACCTGCTGGCCGCCGACTGGGAGACGACCGGCGAGGGCACCCACGCGAGCAACGCGGAGAAGGACAAGTTCATCCGCGAGGTGAAGCGACTGCGGCCCAACCACCGGACCCTGCTCTACGCAAACAAGAACTATTGGCAGAACATCGATACGACGTCCTACGCCGGCGACGGCCTCTGGATCGCCGACTACGTCACCGCGGGCAGGCCCCGCATCGAGGCGGACTGGAAGATCCACCAGTACACCGACAGCCCCCTCGACAAGAACGTGGCCGACTTCGCGAGCGAGGCTTCGCTGCGTGAATGGGCCACGTCCTGACGAGAGTTGAGGCCTTGGGCGGTCAGGCCCGCCACTCCGCCGTGCGCTCCGGGGACGCCGCGTCCAGCGCCTTGCGCACCGCCGCCGCGTCGGACGCGAGGCCGTAGACCGGGGTGCCGGGCTGCTGGCGCCAGGACTCGTCCTGGCCGCCGGCGTCCACGGTGTCGAAGCCGATCTCGTCGAGGAGCGCCGAGACGACCTGCTTCGCGGCCGCGTCGTCGCTCGCGATGGGCAGGGAGACGCGCTGCGGGTCGCCGGACGGGCGGGGCTTGTCGAGGATGTCGTGGGCGTAGGTGCCGTTGAAGACCTTGACCACCTGGTGGCCGAGCTGCCGCTCCGTCCAGCGGCTCTCGGTCAGGCCCTCGTCCTCGATCCCGGCGATCTTCCCGTCGCGCTGCTGCGGGTAGTAGTTGCCGGTGTCGATGACGGTGACGTCGGGGGCCGCCGTGTCCAGGAGGCCCTTGGGCAGGTTCGGCACGGCCTTGAGCGGGATCGTGACGACCACGACCTGCGCGTCGCGCACCGCGTCCTCGATCGTGGCGGCAGTCGCGCCGGTCTCCTCGGCCAGTGCGGTCAGGGTGTGGGGACCGCGGGAGTTCGCGACGTGGACGTCGTGGCCGACGGTGGTGAGGCGCCGGGTGAGGTTGCCACCGATGTTGCCCGCGCCGATGATGCCGATCTTCATGTCGTGCCCTTGCCCTTCGGGGTCAGCGGATTCACGCACGTATCTACGTGGACTGCGAACCGGGAGGTCCCGCGGGCTATTCCCAGACCGCCCCCAAACGGGCCAATCGGGCTCACTCGGCCTCCCGCGAGGCCAACTTCCCCTGCATCACGGTCAGTTCGTCCCGCGCAGCCCGCCCCGCCGCCTCCGCGTCCCCCGCCGCCACCGCCTCGACCAGATCCGCGTGCGCCGCGTCCCCGTGGTCCTGCTCCGCCTGCTGTACGTCGACCAGCGCGAGGAGGTCGACCAGGGCCTCACGCAGCGCCGGGGCGAACTCGGCGAAGAGGTCGGTGAGGACCGGGTTGCGGGCGGCCGCGACAACGGTGGCGTGCAGCGCGATGTCGGCGTCGACGAACGCGCCACCGGGGCCGCCGGCCGCATCCCTGCGTGCGTCGAGCGCGGCCCGCATCGCGGCGATGTCCTCGTCCGTGCGGCGCTCGGCGGCGAGGCGTGCGGCCTGGATCTCTAGGAGCGTACGGACTTCGTAGACGTCGGCGACCGCCGCGCGGCGCAGCCGGGTCGGCCAGTCCTCGACCGGGCGCAGTGCCGTGACGAAGACGCCCGCGCCCTGCTTCGGCCGCAGCATCCCCTGGCCCGTGAGCGCGCGCAGGGCCTCGCGGACCGTGGAGCGGCCGACGCCGAGGTCCTTGGCCAGTGTGGTCTCGCCGGGCAGGCGGGTGCCGAGGGGCCAGGCGCCGTCGGCGATCTGGGCGCGCAGGCGCTCCGCGGCTTGTTCGACGAGCGGGCTGGGACGGAGGGGGCCGGTCGGCGACGACACGGGATCACCAACTTGTCTGAGGAGTACTTGTCTGAGGACCTGAGGTGTGGCTAGTCTAGCGGGCATGTTCCGCGGACTCCTTCTTCTCGGCTGCCGCGGCGGGGCCTGACGCGACCGGCACCCCGCCGCGGGGTGCCGTGCTGCCGGTCACCCCCGCACGACCGAGCCGAGGAAGGCCTCAGCCACCATGTACCGCTGGAATCCACAGACCCCGGGCCCGATGCCGTATCACCGCTACCGGCCCGACCACGAGCGCGTCAACATCCCTGCGATTGACCGGAGTTGGCCGTCGAAGCGGCTCACAGAGGCGCCGCTGTGGGTGCCCGTCGATCTGCGCGACGGCAATCAGGCGCTCGCCGAGCCGATGGACACCGCCCGCAAGCGCCGCTTCTTCGATCTGCTGGTGGGGATGGGCTTCAAGGAGATCGAGGTCGGCTATCCGTCGGCGAGCCGGACGGACTTCGACTTCGTACGTCACCTGGCCGAGCAGGTCGCGGCGGGCGCCGTGCCCGATGACGTCACCCCCGTCGTGTTCACGCCCGCCAAGCCGGATCTGATCGAGCGGACCTTCGCCTCGATCGAGGGGCTGCCGCGCGCCGTGGTGCACCTCTACATCCCCACCTCCCCCACGTGGCGCGACGTCGTGCTCGGCATGACGCGGGCCGAGATCCAGCGCACCGTCCGCGAGGCCGCCGCGCACATGGCCCGCCTCGCCGACGCCCGACCGGACGCGCACATCCGCTTCCAGTTCGCCCCGGAGACCTTCAACGTCACCGAGCCGGACTTCGCCCTTGAGGTGTGCAACGGGCTGACCGAGCTGTGGGACGCGAGCTCCGAGCGCCCGGTGACCCACAATCTGCCGACGACCGTCGAGATCTCGACGCCGAACGTGTACGCCGACCAGATCGAGTACATGCACCGGAACCTCGCCCGCCGCGAGTCCGTCATCCTCTCCGTGCACCCGCACAACGACCGCGGCACCGGCGTCGCCTGCGCCGAACTCGCGGTCCTGGCAGGGGCGCAGCGGGTGGAGGGCTGCCTGTTCGGCAACGGCGAGCGGACGGGGAACGTCGATCTCGTCACCCTCGCCATGAACCTGTACGCGCAGGGCGTCGACCCGATGATCGACTTCTCGGACATCGACGCGGTGCGCGAGACGGTCGAGTTCTGCAACCGGCTGCCGGTGCACCCCCGGCACCCGTACGGCGGCGAGCTCGTCTACACGGCCTTCTCCGGCACCCACCAGGACGCCATCTCCAAGGGCTTCGCGCACCGCGCCGCGCACCCGGACGAGCCGTGGAACGTGCCGTATCTGCCGATCGACCCGGCCGATGTGGGGCGTACGTACGAGGCCGTGATCCGCGTCAACTCGCAGTCGGGCAAGGGCGGGATGGCGTATCTGCTGAAGGAGCACCACGGCGTCGACCTGCCGCGGGCGCTGCGGCCCGAGTACGCGCGGATCGTGCAGGAGGCCACGGACGACAGCGGCCGCGAGGCGGAGCCCGACGAGCTGTACGCCCTGTTCCGTGCGGCCTATCTGGACGTCACCGGGCCCGTGGCGCTCGCCGACGGCTGGTCGGCGCGGCAGGACGGCGCCGTGCACCGCTTCACGTGCACGCTCGAAGTCGACGGTGAGGCACGGGAGTTGGAGGGCAAGGGCAACGGCCCGCTGGCGGCCTTCGCGGACGCGCTCGCGGCGGCCGGCCGGGACGTGGACGTCCTGGACTACACCCAGCACGCGCTGACGGCGGGGCGGGAGGCCGAGACCGTCGCGTTCGCGCACTGCCGGGTCGGCGGGGTGCCGGTGTGGGGCGCGGGCCGTGACACGTCGGTGCTGGCCGCTTCCGTACGGGCGGTGCTGTCGGCGGTGAACAGGGCCGCGGCCGGGGCGTGAGACACCAGTGGGGCGTGCGCCGCGCGCACGCCCCACTGGTGTCCGGGCTCACTTGTTCAGGTTGGCCCAGAACTCGTCGAACGAGAGCTGCTTGTCCCCGTTGGCGTCCTGCCCGGCGATGAGCACCTCGGCCACGGAGTCCGTGACGTTGAAGTCGCCCATCTGCGCCATGGCGCTCTTGTACTCGGCCGCCGTGATGAAGCCGTCGCCGTCCGCGTCGAACCGATCGAACGCCTTGCGTGCTTCCTCGATGTCCGCCACCGGGTCACCCCTCGATTTTCGTACTGCCGTATTGACGGGGGTCAGATTATCCGGAGGCGTGAGCGCGCAGTGCGGCGAGTACCCAGGCGAACTCCTCGCGGTACGGGTGCTCGGGGGTGCCGCCCTTCAGAACGCCGAGGAGTTCCCTGTAGCGGGCCACCTTGTCGTCCATCGTGGCGAGCAGCCGGTCGAGGACGGCGGACCGGTCCGCGTCGCCGAGCAACTCCTGCAACACCGGCTCCGCGGCGGTCGACTGCGGGTCGATCCCGTCCCGCACCGCGTCGCCCGCGAGCGCGACCAGCTTCTGCAGGAACACCATGGACGAGCCGGCCGCGTCCTCGGGGGTGCGGTCGGCCGCGTTGTACTCGGTGGCCTGCCGCATGCGGGCCTTGAACGCCGGGTCCTGGAGCAGTTCGGCCAGCTCCACCCAGGCGTCGACCTGCTCGGGCGACGGGTCGTCCGGCAGGCCCGCGCTCATGTTCCGCATCCGCTCCTGGACCGCCGGGTCGACGGTGTCCAGGCCGTGCAGCATCTCCTCGGCGAAGTCGTCCATGATCCGCTTGCGCTCGGCGGCGGACTGTCGTGCCAGCTTGTTCATCAGGGCCATCTCCTCGGCGCTCGAATTGCGTTTCGCGACGGTCGACAGCACGGCCCGGTTGAGCCGCAGCACCTGGATCTGCGCGTCGAGCGCCGCCACGTGCGCGGCGGCGACGGACGCGATGTCCCGGTCCCCGGAAAGGATCTTCCGTACGTCGTCCAGGCCGAGGCCCAGCTGGCGCAGGGTGCGGATCAGCTCCAGGCGGGCCACGGACTCGGCGTCGTAGAGCCGGTAGCCGCCCTCGCTGCGGGCCATGGGGTGCAGGACGCCCTCGTCGGACCAGAACCGGATGGTGCGCACCGTGAGGCCGGTGCGGCGTGCCAGCTGTCCGATCGTGAGCAGCTGCGGGCCGTCGTCGATCATGTCGAGGAGTCTGGGCCTTCCAGTGGGTGGAGACTCAAGCGTCTCTAATTGGCTTGGGCTTCCTGAGTCATCCCGGGTGTTCGGGATGGTCCGGGAGGGGGACTCGGCCACGGCCACCTCTGCCTTCGGGTGGGTGTGGTGTGGGCGTGGCGGTGGAAGCCTGCCCCGAGTCGTGCCCCGCTCGGCCGGGGTGGCCGTGTAGGGGTGCCAATCGTGGTCGGGCCCTGCTGCCGTGGCCACCGCTGGCTGCGGCGTGTCGGGTGCGTGGGGAGCCGCCCCGCCGGACGCTTGCCACCCGGACCCGCCGTCCCCGCCGGGGCGGGGGTGGGGGTATCGGGTGGGGCGGGGACCCTGCGCCGCTTGCCGGGCACAGGGCGTCTGGTTGTCGGACCGCTCTTGGTGCGGTCCGGAGTCTGCGGGTGGACCGCACTGGCGCGGTCCAGGGCCTCGATGACGCCGCGGATCACATAGGTGCCGCTGGTGCGATCGGGGCAGGTGGCGTGCTGGTGGGTCAGCCCGCGGGCACCGATCCGCTGCCAGGCGGCCTGATCCCGGCCGGTGCTGTACCCGCAGGCAGTGTTCGGGCAGCTCGCCCACGCCCACCCGGGGCGGGGGTCATCCGGGGCGCGGTGGTGACGGAAGGCGGTGAGGCAGCGCGGGCAGTACTTCGACGTGCCGCGCGGCGGGACGATCACCACCGCGATGCCGTGGACGGCGGCCTGATGCCGGGCGTGGGTGACGATCGCGCCGCGCACCGTCTGAGACAGCCGGGTGTTCAGCGTGCGGCCCCTGTCGCGGGCCTCCATGTCCCGCAGATCCTCCAGATAGATGACGCTCGCCCCGGCCGCCCGCGCGTGGTCGACCATGAACCGGGCCGCCGCCCGCGCCAGATGCGCGTTGAGGCGAGACCGCTTGCGGCCGACCCGCTCCCTCTCCGCCTCCAGAACGGAAAGCTTGCCGCGCACCCACGGATCCGGGGGCAGGCCGCGTGCGGTGCGGGACGCGGTCAGGGTATCGAGCGCAGTGATGCGGGTATGCAGGTGCTCGCCCTGGACGCGCAGCCGGTCGGTCTTGGCCAGCACCCCGTCCGCGCGGAAGAACAGCGGCCGCCTCTCGGTGACCACGCGGGGCTGGGCCTCGTCGGAGAGGTGCAGGCGGCCGCCGGTGAACAGGGTGTTCAGTCCCCAATCGAAGGCCACGGCCACCCGATGACCCGACTTTTCGGTCTTGGGCACCGGGTGGGCGTAGGGCACGTCCAGCAGCAGGCGGCCCTGGCGGATCCGCAGGGTGGGCGGGCACAGCACCGCGGCCGCGGGGACATGCGGAGGCAGGCGGAAACGGAGACGCACCGGATGCCAGTCTGTCCGGGTCATAGGGTCGGGCCGCACTGGCAGCCGCACAGTCAGCACCGCATAGCGGACCGGGTCCTGATCGCAGCGCTCCAGAACGGCCATCCGACGGTCGACGGCGGCCAGCAGCACCTGCCCACCTACCCGCGGGACGTCCTCGCACTCGGTCAGCCCCGCCGGAAGCGAGTCGTGCCGGGCCCTGTGGGCGGCGATCTGCCGGGTGCGGGCCTTCAGCACACTGGATGCCACCGCACCGCTGCCATCGGGCAGCGCGGCCCGCAGCGCTTCCCACTCCTGCGTCGTGCGGCGGTCGGGATCGGCGGGCCAGGTCGCCAGCACCGCATCGGCAAGCTGGGCGCGCCACCAGGCCGACCTCAAGACCCGGCCCGCCTGTTCCTGCACCATCCGCGCCACCCGATCGGACACGTACACACCCTCCGGTGCCACCGAACCCCAGCCCAGGCGGCGCAACGCCATCCACGCCTGCGACGGCAACGCCACCCCGAACCGGTCGACTCCGGAGGCCAGTTGAGCCAGATCAGCCTGTGTCCAGTGTGCGCTGACCAACCCTTCGACCATCTCGCCGACCAGCGTGGTGAGCCAGCCGGCCCGCTCCACCACTCCCGCCTCACCCAAGGCTTCGCCGGTCGTCAGGTCCACACCCCGCGGCGCCCCTCGCGTATGCGAATGGCTATGTACGCAGACATACGGGGGTCAGCGGTCGGCGACGCGCATCTCGAACCAGGTCGTCTTGCCGCGCGGCAGCAGGTCGACGCCCCAGCGGTCGGAGAGCTTGTCGACGAGGAAGAGGCCGCGCCCGGAGATGTCGAGCTCGTGCACCGGCATCAGGCAGGGCAGGCCGCGGGACGGGTCGCGCACCTCGATGCGGATCCAGCCGCGGCGGCGCAGCATGCGCAGGCCGAAGTGGCGGGCACCGGTGTGCCGCACCGCGTTGCCGACGAGCTCGGAGACGAGCAGGACGCCGTCCTCGGTCATTTTCGGGGAGAGGCCCCAGTGGCGCAGGACGACCACCTGTGCGAGCCGTCGTGCGGTCGCGGCCGACTCGGGGCGCGACGGCAGTGACACCTCCGCCTCGGCCGGATTTCCGAACAACTCCAGTGCCCTCAGGGCGTGTTCGTCCTCGACCGCGGGAGACCAGCGCGCCGCGGTCGCACTCCCGTGCCGCCGCGGTTGTTCCACACCCTCAAGCCCCGCCATGGCTCCATGATGGGGCCATGGAGCCCCCCGTGGGGCCGTTCCGACGGAATAAGCCCCCCGGAACGCTTCGTTCCGGAGGGCCGTTTGGGCATATGCCCTTGGCAGTACAGGGGTGTTTACACCCAGGCTGACCTGGAACAACTCCGCGCGCGAAGGTCGCAGTTGATCGTTTGCGGCCGAACGCGCTTAAGGCTCGCTTAAGGTTCGGATAATGCTCCCCGAACGAGCGAACTGATCAACTCGGTTTGCCTGAAAGGCAATTGACGGGTCGTCCGAGGGGCGACCGGACACCTGTCAGGCGAACTTCGCCTTACCCGGGCCTTCTTCCACAAAGCTGCGCATCCCGGTCTCCCGGTCCTGTGTGGCGAACAGGCCTGCGAACCAATTGCGTTCGATCGCCAGACCCGTGTCGAGGTCCGTCTCCAGGCCCGTGTCGATCGACTCCTTCGCCGCCCGCAGCGCGATCGCGGGCCCCTTGGCAAGCTGCCCCGCCCAGGCGTTCGCGGCGTCGAAGACCTCGGCCGCGGGGACCACCCGGTCGACGAGCCCGAGGGTGAGCGCCTCGTCGGCCCGCACCTGGCGGCCCGTGAAGATCAGGTCCTTGGCCTTGGACGGGCCGACGAGCCGGGACAGGCGCTGGGTGCCGCCGGCGCCGGGGATCAGGCCGAGCAGGATCTCCGGCTGCCCGAGCTTGGCGTTGTCGGCGGCGATCCGGAAGTCGGCGCACAGCGCCAGTTCGCAGCCGCCGCCCAGCGCGTAGCCGGTGACGGCGGCGACGACGGGCTTCGGGATGCGGGCGACCGCGGTGAACGAGTCCTGAAGTCCGCGGGATCGCGCGACCATGGCCGCGTGGTCCATCTCCCGCATCTCCTTGATGTCCGCGCCGGCCGCGAACACCTTCTCGCTGCCGCGGACGACCACGGCCCGGATGTCGTCCCGGGTCGTGGCCTCCTCGGCGAGTTCCTTGATGCGGTCCTGGACGGCGACGTCCAGGGCGTTCATCGGGGGGCGGTCCAGGCGGATGGTCCCGACGCCGTCGGCTACTTCAAGGTGAACGGTCATGCGGCGCAGCGTACCCAGCGGATGGGTGCGGGCCACCGGCGGCAGGGTCGCGGGGCTCTGCCCCGGACCCCGCGCCTCAATCGCCGGCGGGGCTGAAGGTGTCTACTTCTTCCAGTCCGCCCAAGACATGTTCCAACCGTTCAGGCCGTTGCCCGCGTCGACCGTCTTGTCGTGGGTGTTCTTGACCACCACCACGTCGCCCGTCATCGACTGGTCGAAGAACCAGGCCGCCGGGACCTTCTTGTCGTAGCCGCCGCGGACGTCGCGCAGGCCGATGCAGCCGTGGCTGGAGTTGACGTTGCCGAAGGTGCCGCCGCCCCAGTAGTTGCCGTGGATGAACGTGCCGGAGTCGGTCAGGCGCTGGGCGTGCGGGACGTCCTTGATGTCGTACTCGCCGCCGTAGCCGACCGTCTCGCCGTTCATGCGGGTCACACGCAGCCGCTCGCTGATCACCATCGTGCCGCTCCAGGTCTCGTAGCCCGGCTTGCCCGTGGTGATCGGGATCTTCTTGATGGTCTTGCCGTCGCGCTTGACCGTCATCATGTGGGTCTTGGCGTCGACCGTGGAGATCTGGCTGCGGCCGACGGTGAACTTCACGGTCTTGACCTGCTTGCCGTAGACACCGGGCCGGCCCTCGACGCCGTCGAGGTTCAGCTTGACCGTGACCTTGGTGCCCTTCGCCCAGTACTTCTCCGGGCGGAAGTCGATGCGGTCGTTGCCGAACCAGTGGCTCTCGACCGGGACGGAGGGCTCGGCCTTGACCGATATCGCCTTCTCGACGTCCTCGGGGTGCGTGATGCCGCGCGAGAAGCGGATCGAGAACGGCATGCCGACGCCGACCTTCGAGCCGTCCTCCGGGGTGAACGTGCCGATGAAGGTGTTCTTCGGGGTGAGCGTGGTGAACGTGGAGTCCTTGGCGGACTCGCGGCCGGCCTTGTCCTTGGCGACCGCGTGCACCTTGTACTCGGTCGACGCGGCGAGGTGCCGCGCCGGGGTCCAGCTGCTGCCGCCGCCGGTTATCGCGCCCTGCACCTCGTTGCCCTTGGTGTCGGCGACCTTCACCTCGGTCAGCTTGCCCTTGTCCGCGGTGACCTTCAGGGCCCCGCTGGTCGCGACGCCGTCGGCGCCGTTCTTGGGCGCCACCGCCACCACGGCCTGCGACTCCTTGTCGGCCGCCTGGCCGGAATCCCCCTTGTCGTCACCCGATCCACCGCCACCACCGCCACATGCGGTGACAAGGAAGAGTGCCGTTCCCAGCAGAAACGCGGATATCGGTCGTCGCCCGTTCAAGATCTTTCTCCCCTCGCACGGCCTTGCCCCCAAGGCCCGCACTACCGCGCCTGCAACGCGCGCACTGCGAAAGATAACCACACGACCTGGGAGAACGGATCCCCAGAGATGTCACCGTTCAGTCCCAACAGCGGGCAGGATGCCCGACTTTCGGCTAGGACGTAACCGCTCCTCCGGCCTTCCAGCGCGTCCAGTCCATGTTCCAGCCACCCAGCCCGTTGTCGGCCGCGACCTTCTTGTCCGCGCTGTTCCTGACCTCCACCACGTCTCCGATCAGGCTGCGGCCGAAGAAGCGGCCCGCGGGGGTCCGGGAGCCGCCGCCCTTCACATCGCGCAGTCCTACGCAGCCGTGGCTGACGTTGCTGCGGCCGAAGACGCCGTCCGACCAGTAGTTGCCGTGCAGGAACGTGCCGGAGTCGGTGAGCCGGATGGCGTGCGGGACGTCCGGGATGTCGTACTCGCCGCCGAAGCCGACGGTGCGGCTGTCCATGCGGGTGACGTCGAGCTTCTCGCTGACGACCATCTTTCCGTTGTACGTCGTCGAGCCCGGCGCCCCCGCGGTGATCGGCACGGTCTCCATCGGCTTGCCGCGCCTGTGCACGCGCATGGTGTGCGACGCCGCGTCCACCACGCTGACCTGGCTGCGGCCCACCGTGAACGTGAACGCCTTGTCCTGGAGGCCGTAGACGCCGGGCGCCGCCTGTACGTCGCGCAGGCCCAGGTCGACGGTGACCTCGGTGCCCGGCTTCCAGTAGTTCTTCGGCCGGAAGTCGAGGCGGCTCCTGCCGAACCAGTGCGGGGCGATCTCCACGCCGGGTTCGGCGGTGACCCTGATCGCGCGCCGCACGGCGGCCCGGTTCTCGATCTCCCGGTTGAACGCGACCTTCACGATCATGCCGGTGCCGACCTGGGCCCGGTGCTCGGGCGTGACGTAGCCGATGAAGCGCTTGGCGGGAACGTACGTCTTGAACGTGGTGTGCCGGGCCACCCGGCGCCCGTGGCCGTCCATGGCGACCGCGTCGACCTTGTACTGCGCGGCGAGCGCGAAGCGGTCCGCGCCGGGGCCCGTGGGGCGCCAGCGCATCGAGTCCCGCTCCAGGCGGCCCGGCACGGACCGCTCCTGCGCGTCCTGGACCCTGACGACCTTGACCGACTCCAACCGGCCCTCGGGAACGGTGACTTGAAGCCTTCCGCCCGCCCGCACGCCCTTCGCCCCGTCGTCGGGCGTGACCCGGATCAGTTCCTTCGCGGACCGCGGCTTTCCGAACGTCGTGTCGCCGCCGCATCCGGCGAGCGTGCCCATCAGTCCTGCCCAGGTCAGTACGGCGCCCAAGGTCGCCCCTGCGTGCCGCGCACGCCTCACAGCTGTTCTCACGCCAGAGCCAACGACGTGCCCCCCGCTGGGGAAACGTGAGTGCGAGCGAAGCTCTGGGCAGAACAGTGGGAGGAAGCAGGGGGAGCGCGGCCGGGACGCCGCACGCCCCGCTGCCCATGAGTCGTGGAGCCGCGGGAGGCCGTCAGGTGTCGAGCGCACCCGAGCAGGAGGCAGTTCAGAGCGCGCCGCGCGCGGGCAATGGCAGAGCGCTGCCCGCCCCGTTCACCGGTCGCGGCCGCGAGCGGGAGCACGTGTCCCCGCTGGAGCCGGTGTGGCCGGGCACGCCCGTGCCGCTCGGCGCCCGCTTCCGGGTCGGACCGGAGGGTGTGGCCGGCACCAACTTCGCCCTGTGGGCGGGCGGCGCCGAGTCCGTCGAGCTGTGCCTGTTCGACGAGGAAGGACGTGAACGCCGGGCTGCTCTCACCGAGCTGACGCACGAGATCTGGCACGGCTTCGTGCCGGGAGTGCTTCCGGGACAGCGCTACGGCTTCCGGGTGCACGGCCGCTGGGACCCGTGGACGGGCGCCCGCTGGAACCCGGCGAAGCTGCTGCTCGACCCGTACGCGCGGGCGGTGGACGGCGAGTTCGGGCTGCCGCCCGAGGTCTACGGGCACGTACGGGACTGGCCCGAGCAGCATGTGGCCGACACGGTGCGCGACAATCGGGACTCGGCGCCGTACGTCCCGAAGGGCGTGGTCGTGCACGACGACGCGTCCGGCGACGAGTGGGTGGACGACCGGCGCCCGAAGACGCCCTGGGCGGACTCGGTGATCTACGAGGTGCACGTGCGCGGCTTCACGCGTCAACACCCGGGGATTCCGGAGGAGTTGAGGGGTACGTACGCGGGGCTCGCGCACCCCGCCGCGATCGAGCACCTCGTGAATCTCGGGGTGACGGCGGTGGAGCTGCTTCCGGTGCACCAGTTCGCGCACGAGGACCATCTGCTGCGCCGGGGCCTGCGCAACTACTGGGGCTACAACTCCATCGGCTACTTCGCCCCGCACGCGGGATACGCGGCGTCCGGCACGGGCGGGCAGCAGGTGGGTGAGTTCAAGCGGATGGTGCGGGCGCTGCACGACGCGGGGATCGAGGTCATCCTCGACGTGGTCTACAACCACACGGCGGAGGCCGGCGAGCTGGGCCCGATGCTGTCCCTGAAGGGCATCGACAACCGCGGCTACTACCGCCTCCAGGACGACGCGCGCCGCTACGCCGACTACACGGGCTGCGGCAACACGCTGCACGTGGTGCAGCCGCAGGTGCTGAGGCTGATCACGGACTCGCTCAGGTACTGGGTCACGGAGATGGGCGTCGACGGCTTCCGCTTCGACCTAGCCGCGGCGCTCGCCCGCTCCATGCACGACGTCGACATGCTCTCCCCCTTCCTCGCGGTCATCGCGCAGGACCCGGTGCTTCGCCGGGTGAAGCTGATCGCCGAGCCGTGGGACGTCGGCTCGGGCGGCTACCAGGTCGGCTCCTTCCCGCCCCTGTGGACGGAGTGGAACGACCGCTACCGCGACGCCGTCCGCGACTTCTGGCGCGGCGCGCTGCCCGACGTACGGGACCTGGGGTATCGCCTGTCGGGGTCGAGCGACCTGTACGCGTGGGGCGGGCGCAGGCCCTACGCCTCGGTCAACTTCATCACCGCCCACGACGGCTTCACACTCCGCGACCTCGTGTCGTACGAGCGGAAGCACAACGAGGCCAACGGGGAGGGCAACCGGGACGGCACGCACGACAACCGGTCGTGGAACTGCGGCGTCGAGGGCGAGACCGACGACGCGGATGTACGGGCCCTGCGCAGACGGCAGTTGCGCAATCTCCTGACGACGCTGCTGTTGTCGACCGGGGTGCCGATGCTGGTGGCGGGCGACGAGTTCGGGCGCACGCAGCGCGGCAACAACAACGCGTACTGCCAGGACAACGAGATCAGCTGGGTGGACTGGGGGCTTCTCGACGACCCCGGCTGCCGGGAGCTGTTCGCCCTCACCGCACGGCTCGTCGCGCTGCGGCACGCGCACCCCGTGCTGCGGCGCCGCGCGTTCTTCTCGGGGCGCGCGCACTCGGCGGACGGGCTGCGGGACCTGGCGTGGTTCACCTCGCGCGGCACCGAGATGACGGAGGGCGACTGGTACGCGCCCGCCGCCACGGTCGGCATGTATCTGTCGGGGCGCGACATCCCTGGCCGGGACGCCCGGGGCGAGCCCATCACCGACGACAGCTTCCTCGCGGTCCTGCACGCGGGCGACCGGGCCGAGAGCTTCGTGCTGCCGGGCGAGCCCTGGGCCAGGTCGTACGAGGTGGTGGTGGACACCGGCGAGGAGGAGCAGGGCGCGGCGCCGGCCGTGCTGCACGAGGCCGGCGCCACGGTCACGGTGGAGGCCAGGACGGTGCTGCTTCTGAAGGTCAGGACGTAGCGCCCTGGGGGCGCGGCTCCCCCGCGTAGGTGCCGAAGGACCACTTGTTGCCCTCCGGGTCGGTGATCGCGAACTCGCGGCTGCCGTACGGCTGGTCCTCGATCTCGCGGAGGATCTTGACGCCCGCGTCGACGAGCCGCTCGTACAGCTCGTCGACCCGGGCGGTCACGACGTAGCCGCCGAAGGTGCCCGGCTCGACGCACCAGGTGCCCGGTTCGGCGTCCGGCTTGTGGGAGCCGAGCATGATCCCGCCGCCCTCGGGCCAGTCGAGCTGGGCGTGGGCGACGCGGTCGCCGTCCTCGTAGACGGCGGTGCGCAGGAAGCCGACGGTGCCGACGAGAAAGTCGATGAGCGCGGGCGCGTCGGTCGCCTGGAGAGTGGGCCAGACGGCGGGCTCGCGGGGTGTCTGCTGGTTGCTCTGCTGGGTGCTCTGTGTGGTGTTCATGGCTCCGAGTCTTCGCCGTTGTGGTGTCCCCCGGCTTGGATGTTTCGGCACTCCTCGGCGAGCCAGCCGGTCGGGCTCAGGCCCGTGTACTGGCGGAAGTCGCGGACCAGGTGCGAGTGGTCGCAGTACCCGTGCTCCGCGGCGACGCGGGACAGGTCCGGCGGGGCGCCCGCGGCCACGGCGCGGACGACGGCGGCCTTCGCGTGCTGGAAGCGCATCAGGCGGGCGGCCTGCTTGGGGCTGAGGCCCGTCTCGGCGCGGAACAGCGTGGTGAGGCGGCGCTCGCTGAGGGCGACGTGCGCGGCGAGCCCCTTCAGGGTGCCCGCGCCGCGGTGCCGGGCGAGCCAGGTCCACGCCTCTGCGACCTCGGGGCGCACGCCGGCCAGCGGGTCCTCGGCCGTCCGCCGCGTCACGTAGTCGGAGACGAGCTCGAAGCGGGCCCGCCAGTCGTCCAGTTCGGCCAGCTCCTCCCGTACGAGCGCCGCCGTCCGGCCGAGCACGTCCGCGCCCTCGACCGCCACGGGCCCCGCGAGGTCGGCCGCGGGCGCCCCCAGCAGCGCGCGGGCCGCGAGAGGGTGCACGGCGAGCTGGATGCCGCCCTCGGACCCCGACTGCGCGATGAACTCGGGGCTCTGGTGCAGCCCGCCCACGACGATGTCCGTGCGGACCGCGTCGGGGCCCAGGGCCTCCTCGGGGGTGTGGCCGCCGACGACCGGCTCGTCGAGAGTGAAGATCACCGTGAGGTACGGGGAGGGCAGGCCGCGGTGGAGCGCGGGAGGCAGGCCACGGGTGCGATAGCCGACCGCTGAGACGATCGGGCCGCCAGGCCGTGGAGTCGCGCGCACGAACTCCTGGGAGCCGGTGCTCATGCCTTCAGTATGGGGTCCGGCGCGGTGCCGTGCCGGGCGCCTGTCGGCTACCCGTACCCGCCGGGTACATGCCGGTCACACACGGTGAATTCGATCATGGCGGGCGGCACCTGCCCGCCCTACGGTGGCCAGTCGTGAACTTCACCAAGGCAGACTCCCTGCGCAAGAAGCCCCTCCTGCTCGCCACCGCGGGCGCCGCCCTCGCCGCCGCCGTCGCCACGACCGTGCTGTGGCCGGGCGCCGACGCGTCCGCCACCACCTCCGGTGACGTACGCGCGGTGGCCGCCCAGCTGAAGCACTGGCCGAGACCGCAGGCCAAGCAGCTCGCCCGGGTGATCGCGGCGCACGAGCACCAGGGCGCGTACGCGACCTTCGACGCGGACAACACGACGTACCGCAACGACCTGGAGGAGTCGCTGCTGCCCTTCCTGGAGATGAAGGGCGTCCTGACGCGGGACACGATGGACCCGTCGCTGAAGGTGATCCCCTTCAAGGACACGGCGACGCACAAGGAGACCCTGACCGAGTACTACAACCGGCTGTGCGAGGTCGACGACCAGGTCTGCTATCCGTGGGCGGCGCAGATCTTCTCCGGGTTCACGCTCAAGCAACTCAAGGGCTACGTCGACGAGTTGCTCGCTTACGACAAGCCGCTGCCGGGCGGTGCGGAGCCGCCGGAGTTCTCGGACGGCATGCGGGAGCTGTACCACGCGCTGCGCTCGCACGGCATCGAGGTGTACGTGGTGAGCGCCGCGAGCGAGGACCTCGTCCGCATGGTGCTCGGCGACCCGAAGTACGGCTACGACGTGAAGCCCGAGAACGTGCTCGGGGTCGCCGCCCTGCTCAAGGACCGCAAGACGGGTGACGTCACGAGCTCCCGCAAGGAGATCGCGGCCGGGACGTTCGACCAGAAGGCCCTGGAGGACCGGGAGTTGACGCCGAACCTGTGGGCTCCGGCGACCTGGTACGAGGGCAAGCCCGCCGCCATCAGTACGTACATCGACGCCTGGAAGAAGCCGATCCTCGCGGCCGGGGACACGCCCAAGAGCGACGGCCCGATGCTGTTCCGGTCGGTGGACGTGGCGCACGGCGGCGTCCGCGTCTGGGTCAACCGCAAGGACAGCTCCATGAAGGAGCTGAACGGGATGAAGGCGGACGGGGTGAAGCGGCAGAAGGAGCTCGGGCAGAAGGTCACCGCCGACAAGCGATGGGTGACCGTGACTCCTGAGCAGATCCGTTAGCTAGCCGAGGATCCTGCGGTCGTACGCCACCGCCACCGCCGCCGCGCGGTCCTTCACGCCCAACTTGCCGTAGATGTGGGTGAGATGGGTCTTCACCGTCGCCTCGCTGATGAACAGCTCACGCGCGATCTCCTTGTTCGATGTGCCCTTGGACACCAGGACCAGGACCTCGCGCTCGCGGGCCGAGAGGGTCTCGTCGGCGGGCGCGGCGGGCGTGCGCACGGCCGTGACCAGGCGGGACGCGACGGCCGGTGAGAGGACGGTGCGGCCGTCGGCAGCGGCCCGTACCGCCGTGAAGAGTTCCTCGCGCGGGGCGTCCTTGAGCAGGTAGCCGGTGGCGCCCGCCTCGATCGCGGGCAGCGTGTCGGAGTCCGTGTCGTACGTGGTGAGGACCAGGACGCGGGCGCGGGCGCCGCGGCGGGTCAGCTCCTTGATGGCGTCGACGCCGCCCCCGCCGGGCATGCGCAGGTCCATGAGGACGACGTCCGGGTCGAGCGCGGCGGCGCGGGCGACGGCCTCCACCCCGTTCGCCGCCTCGCCGAGGACCGTGAAACCGGTGGTCGACTCGAACATGCCGCGCAGACCGTCGCGTACGACGGGGTGGTCGTCGACGATCAGGAGCGTGATCACGGGGCCGGTCGCGGGGCCGGTCACAGGGTCGGGCGCAGGGTCAGTCATGGCGCACCAAAGGTACGCGAGCGGAGATCGCCGTGCCGCCGCCTTCCTCCGACTCGACCGTGACGCCGCCCGCGAGCCGCTCGGCGCGGGCCCGCATCCCGTCGAGGCCGAAGCCGCCGGCCCCTGAGCGGGCCGGTACGGAGAGCGGGTCGAAGCCGCGGCCGTCGTCCCGTACGTCGAGGGTGACCTCGCCCGCCATGAAGGAGAGGGTGACGCCGACGCGGGTGGCGGCCGCGTGCCGTGCCGCGTTGGACAGCGCCTCCTCGGCGATCCGCAGCAGGCTCGCCCCGATCTCCTCGTGCAGCGGCTCCGCCGTGCCGGTGAGGGTGAAGTCGGCGCGGACGCCGGTGCGGGCGGACCAGTCCTCGACGGTCTTCTTCAGGGCCTCGGCGAGCGTCGCGTCGTCCAGGGCGGCGGGCGCCAGATTGTGCACGGAGCGGCGGGCCTCGCCGAGGCTGTGCCGGGCGAGATCGGCGGCACGGTCGAGGTGCTCGCGGGCCTGCTCCTGGTCGGGGGTGTTCGCGACGACCTGGAGCTGGGCGATGATCCCTGTCAGGCCCTGGGCGATGGTGTCGTGGATCTCCGCGGCGAGCCGGCGGCGCTCGTCGGAGACGCCCGCCTCCCGCGCCTGGACGAGGAGTTGGGCCTGGAGCGCGGCGTTCTCGTCGAGCGCGTCCTGGAGCGCCCGGTTGGTGTGCTCCAGCTCGGCGATGGTGGCGACCTGGGCGAGGGTGCGCTCGCGCTCCTTCGAGTCGAGGTGGACCATGGCGGCCACCAGCGCCATGTTGATCGCGTACAGCGCGCCGAAGAAGGCCCACTGCCCCGCGTTCTCGGGCGGCAGGCCGCCGGACTGGGACCCGGCCAGGATCACGGCGGACGCGGCGAGGCCGAATTTGACCAGGCGGGGCAGGAGGAAGCGGTCGGCGCCGAAGTAGCCGATGGCCGCGTAGAAGGCGAAGAGCGGGTTGATCCAGGCCAGGCCGAAGGCGAGCGCCCAACGCAGGCCGTAGTAGACGGTGCCCGCCACCGAAGGACCCTTGCGGGCGAGGCCGGCCCGGATGGCGATCCCTTCCAGGACCGCGGCGCCCGCGACGAGCCCCACCATCGCGTACCAGCCGGTCTCGCTCACCTTGAACATCGTGTTCGTGGCCACCGCGAGCAGCACGCCGATGCCGAGCAGGGTCAGCGGGGAGAGGCGGTGGAAGTCCCGCCACCGCTGCTCGACGTCCTCCACGGCGCGGCCGAGTTCGTCCCCCGCCTCCGGTGTGTCCCGCTCGTCCATGTCCACAGTCTGCGCGACCACACCCGCCTCCAAGGTCATTGCCACCGGAACGGTCACTGCCGGCGGACCGGTCATTCCCAGCGGAACCAGCGCGCGGCCACGCCGGTCAGGCCCACGGCCCAGACGGCGAGCACCAGCAGGTGTGACCAGGCCGGCCAGTCGCCCGCAGCGGCCTGGTTGAGGGCCTGGGCCGCGGCGCCGAACGGCGTCAGCTCGACGATGTGGGCCAGGGTGTCCGGCATCGCCTGCACCGGCAGCCAGACGCCCGCGCAGAACATCGCGGGGAAGAAGACGACCGAGCCGATCGCGTTGGAGATCTTCGTCGTACGGGCCCGGGAGGCGATCACCGCGCCGAGGGCGAGGGAGACGACGACGGACAGGACGAGGGCGAGCAGATAGCCCGCGATCTGCCGCGGCAGCGCCACGTCGAAGGCGAGCCGGCCGACCGCGAGACAGATCGCGACGGACACGAGGACGGCCACACCGTGGATGCCCATCTGCGCGCCGAGGACGGCCGTCGGCCGCACCGGCGTGGTCGACATCCGGCGCAGGATGCCGCGCTCGCGGTACCCGGTGATGATCGGCGGCATCGACTGGATGCCGCCCGCGATCATGCCGAGCAGCACGGTGACGGGGACGTACGCGTCGACGAGCCGGATGCCGCCGAGCCCCGCGTCGGTCTCCCGGAAGGCCGGGATGGAGCCGAGGATCACGAGCAGGACGACGGGGAACAGCAGAATCCCGACGAGGCTGCCGGCCTCGCGCCGGAACAGCGTGAACTCGGCCTTGAGGACGGCCCGGTCGACGGATGCCCGGTCGGCCGGGACGGCTGTGGTGGTGGGCGCGGTGACGGTGCTCATGACTGGCCGGCTCCCGTGAGGTCGAGGAACGCGTCGTCCAACGTGGCGTCGGACACGCGGAGTTGGTGGGCGGTGATGTGCTGGCGTGCAAGCAAGCTGAGGAGGGCGGTGACCGTCTCGTCGGTGCCGTTGAGGGTCACGCGGCCGTCCTTGTGGTCCACGGACGTGACCGCGGGCAGCCCGGCCAGCTCACGCTCGTCCAGCGGCGCGGACGGGCTGAACGAGATGACGGTCGACCCGGCGGCCCGGCTGATCAGGCCCGCCGGGGTGTCGAGCGCGGCGACCCGCCCCCTGTCGATCACGGCGATCCGGTCGCAGAGCCGCTGCGCCTCCTCCATGAAGTGCGTGACGAGGAGGACGGTGACGCCGCTGTCGCGCACCTCCTCGATGAGCTCCCAGGTGTCGCGACGCGAGCGCGGGTCGAGCCCGGTGGTCAGCTCGTCGAGGACGACGACGCGGGGGTTGCCGACGAGGGCGAGCGCGATGAACAGGCGCTGCTTCTGTCCGCCACTGAGCTTCGCGAAGCGGGTGCCGAGCTTGTCGGTGAGGCGGAGCCGGTCGGCGAGCGGCCGCCAGTCGAGGGGCGCGGGATAGAAGGCGGAATACAGCTCCAGCGCCTCCTTCACGGTCAGCTTCGGCTGGATCTCGCTCTCCTGGAGCTGCGCGCCGAGGATCCCGGTGACCTGTGCGTGGTCGCGTACGGGATCGAGCCCCGCGACCCGTACGTGCCCCTCGTCGGCCGCGCGCAGTCCCTCGACGCATTCGACGGTGGTGGTCTTGCCGGCTCCGTTCGGCCCGAGGATCCCGAAGATCTCGCCCTCGCCGACGGTGAAGGACACCCCGTCGACGACGGCCCGCCCGGCGTACGTCTTGCGCAGCCCGGCGACCTCGATGAGCGGTGCTGTGGTGGTGGTCATGGCATCAAGCGTCGCCGCGCGGGCCCTGCCGGGGCATCGGCCAACGCGCTCGAGCACGCATCAACCGATCGGTTGATGGGCGGTACGACCACCGGGGCCGAGCGGTACGACCACCAGGGTCGGACGGTACGACCACCGGCCCCCGGAGTCGTACCGTCCGAAACTCGGTGGGCGTTGTCAGTGGCAAACCGTAGGCTCGCCCCTGATGCCGACGACTACACGTGCCACCACAGAGACGACCGGTCAACTCTCCGCCGTGCGGACGCTGTTGCGGCTGTGGCCGTACGTGCGTCCGGTGCGTGCGCGGTGGGCGGGCGCGGCGTTCGTGGCGGTGCTCGCGTCGTGTCTGGCGCTGGTCTTCCCGCTGGTCCTGAAGTGGATCGTGGACGGCCCGGTGACCGAGCGGGACCCGGGCGGGGTGTGGCTGGGCGCCGGGGTGCTGCTCGCGCTCGGCATCGCGGAGGCGCTCCTGTTCGGGCTGCGCAGATGGCTCGTGGCGCGGCCGCTCGCGGGGGTGGAGGCGGCGCTGCGGGCCGATCTGTACCGGCATCTGCAGCGGCTCCCGGTCTCTTTCCACGACCGGTGGGCCTCGGGCCAGTTGCTGTCGCGCGGCACGACGGACCTGATGGTGCTGCGGATGTTCCTCGCCTTCCCGCTGACGTTCCTGATCGTCAACGGGGTGACGATCCTGGCCGGCCTCTCCGTACTCATCGTCCAGGACTGGGGGCTCGGCCTCGTGCTGCTCGCCCCGGCCGTCCCGCTGATCGCGTTCTGCTACCGCTTCGAGGACGGGTACGCGAAGGCCTCGCGGCGCGCCCAGGACCAGGTCGGCGATCTGACGACGGTCGTCGAGGAGTCGGTCCTCGGCATCCGCGTCATCAAGGGCTTCGGCCGGCACCGCAGCCAGGCGCGCGCCTTCCGCGACCTGGCGCGCACGGTGCGCGGCACGGAACTGGTCAAGGCGCGGCTGCTCGCCGGGATCCTCACGGTGATCACGCTGCTTCCCGAGGTGGCGCTCGGGGCGGCCCTGGTGATCGGCACGATCCAGGTCTCCGACGGCTCGCTGTCCGCGGGCACGCTCGTCGCATTCCTGTCCACGGCGCTCGCGCTGCGCTGGCCCATCGAGTCCATCGGCTTCCTGCTCGCGATGAGCCAGGAGGCGGCGACGGCGACGCGGCGGTACTTCGAGGTGATGGACTCGGATCCGGAGGACCCGCGCGTCCTCGCGGACGCGGACGCGGCCCCGGACGCGGGCCAACACGCTGACGACGGGCTGCGGTTCGAGGGCGTCGCCTTCCGCTACCCCGACGCCGCCGAGGACTCCACCCCCACCCTCGCCCGCGTCGACCTGCACATCCGCTCCGGCGAGACCATGGCGCTCGTCGGCTCGACCGGCTGCGGCAAGACCACGCTCACCGCGCTCGTGCCCCGGCTCTACGACGTGACGGAGGGCCGCATCACGCTCGACGGCCGCGACATCACCGCGATGCCGCGCGCCGAGCTGCGCGAGCTGGTGTCCGTGGCGTTCGAGGAACCCACCCTGTTCTCCGCCTCGGTCGCGGAGAACGTCCTGATGGGCGCCCCCGCGGCCACGGAACCCGCGCAGCTGGAGCAGGCGCTCGACGTCGCGCAGGCCGGGTTCGTGAACCGGCTGCCCCACGGCGTCGACACGGAGGTCGGCGAGCAGGGCCTGAGCCTGTCCGGCGGCCAGCGCCAGCGCCTCGCCCTGGCCCGCTCCGTCGTGGGCACGCCCCGCTTCCTGATCCTCGACGACCCGCTGTCCGCGCTCGATGTGCACACGGAGGCCGCGGTGGAGGCGGCGCTGCGCCGGGTGCTCGCCGACAGCACGGCGCTCGTGGTCGCGCACCGGCCGTCCACGGTGCTGCTCGCCGACCGGGTGGCGCTGCTGTCCGATGGCCGGATCACGGCGGTGGGCACCCACCACGAACTGCTGCGCAAGAACGCCGAGTACAGACATCTGATGTCGGGCGAGCACACCGAGGAGACGGGCTCGGGGACGGAGACGGAACGCGTATGACGACGACCACGAAGCCGAACGACAAGACGGGCACGCAGGGCGAGGCCCAGGACCCGGAGAACATCCAACTCCCCTCCCCCGGCGACCCGTTCGACCAGGACGACCTGCCGACACCCGAGGGCGCGACGGGCGGCCTGCTGCGCTCGCTGCTCGCGCCCCACCGCCGCACGGTGGCCCTCACCGTCCTCGCCCTGCTCCTGCAACAGGCCGCCGTACAGTCCGGCCCGCTGATCGTCGCGTACGCCATCGACAGCGCGGTCCCCGCGTTCCGGGCGCACGACTACGGGCCGCTGGTCGCGGTCGGCGCGGGCTTCCTGCTCTGCGCGGTCGGCTCGGCGGCCTTCGTGTACGCGTACATCCGGCTCTCCGCCGTCGTCAGCCAGAACGTGCTGGTCGACCTGCGCGGCCGCATCTTCCGGCACGCGCAGGCGCTGAGCGTGGACTTCCACGACCGGTACACGTCGGGCCGGGTCATCTCGCGGGCCACCACGGACGTCGAGGCGCTGCGCGAACTGCTCAGCGAGGGCCTCCAGGAACTGGTCAACGTCGTCGTCGGATCGATCTACATCACGGCGATGCTGCTCTGGCTCGACCTCGGCATCGGCTCGGTCGCGGCCCTGTCCTTCGCGCCGCTGTACGTCATGATCAAGCTGTACCGGCAGCGGGCGGCGCGAGCGTACGCGGAGCGCTCCTCCGCGATCGCCGCGGTCATCGTGAAGTTCGTCGAGACCATGAACGGCATCCGCCCCGTACGCGCCTTCCGCCGTGAACAGGCCAACGACGAGCACTTCGCGCGCCTCAACCACCGGCACGAGCGGTCCAACGGCACGGCGATGCTGGAGATGGCGCGCTACGTGATCGGCTCCCGGCTGCTCGCGAACACGGCGGTGGCGGGCATGGTGCTGTGGGGCGCGTACCGGGTCGCGGGCGGCACGCTCGAACTCGGCGTACTGGCGGCGGCGGTGCTCTACATCCGGCGCCTGTACGACCCGATCGACCGCCTGGCGATGTTCCTCAACGCGTACGAGAGCGCGGCCGCGTCCCTCAAGAAGATCGCGGGCCTCCTCGTCCAGGCGCCCTCGGTACCGGAACCGGCCACGCCGCGCTCCCTGACGGCCCGGGAGAGCGAACAGCCGGGCCGCGAGGTCGACTTCCGGTCGGTCTCCTTCGGCTACCGCACCGGCGGCGAGGTCCTCCCCCGCTTCGACCTGACACTGCCGGCAGGACAGACGGTGGCGGTGGTCGGTTCGACGGGAGCCGGCAAATCGACCCTCGCCAAACTCCTCGCCCGCCTCTACGACCCCTCGCACGGCGAGGTCCTCCTCGACGGCATGGACCTGCGCGAACTCTCCAACGCCGAGCTGCGGCGCAGCGTGGTGATGGTGACGCAGGAGGCGTTCCTGTTCTCCGGGACGGTCGCCGAGAACATCGCGATCGGCCGCCCCGAGGCGACCCGCGAGGAGATCGAACAGGCCGCGAAGGCCATCGGCGCCCACGACTTCATCGCGGCGCTCCCGGACGGCTACGACACGGACGTCCGCAAGCGGGGCGGCCGGATCTCGGCAGGCCAGCGCCAGCTGGTGGCCTTCGCCCGCGCCCTCCTCGCCGACCCCGCGGTCCTGATCCTCGACGAGGCGACGAGCTCCCTCGACATCCCCGGCGAGCGTGCGGTGCAAAGGGCCATGCAGACGGTGCTGCACGGCCGCACGGCCGTCGTCATCGCCCACCGCCTGTCGACGGTGGAGATCGCGGACAGGGTGTTGGTGATGGCGGAGGGCCGGGTCGTCGAGGACGGGTCACCGGAGGAACTCATCGCGGGTACCGGCGAGTTCGCGGACCTACACCGGGCATGGCGCGAGAGCGTCGTCGGCTGATCTCGCCACACATGTGTTGCGGTCTCGGGGCTCTGCCCCGGACCCCGCGCCTCAATCGCCGGCGGGGCTTGATCGGTTCAACGGTTATCGAACGGTCCCCACCGGAGACCGAACGATTTCCGGCCAACATGTTGACGGGCTCCTGACACACCCACCCGCCCAATGCCACGCTTCCGAACCGCACCACTCCGCACTGCGCTCTGCCGGGCCGGCCACCCGCCGCCCGTTCCCCACTGGCCGCACACCCAACTCGCGGCCATGCAGAAGGAGTTCAGCGTTGCGCAAGAACACAGGCTCCCTCAGACCCGGCTCACCCCGACGCCGGGCCACGGCCATCGCCGCCGGCACCGTCGCCGCCCTGCTGACGGTCACCTTCCAGACCCTCCCCGCCACCGCGGACGCGACCGGCGCCGACCCCGGCTCCCTCCCCGCCAAGCTCTCCCCCGCCGAACGCGCCGAGCTGATACGCGAGGCGAACGCCGGCAAGGCCGACACCGCGAAGGACCTCGGCCTCGGCAAGCAGGAGAAGCTCGTCGTACGGGACGTCCTCCAGGACAAGGACGGCACCACCCACACCCGCTACGAGCGCACCTACGGCGGACTCCCCGTCCTGGGCGGCGACTTGATCGTCGAAGCCACGAAGTCCGGCAAGGCCAAGGACGTCACCAAGGCCGCCAAGGCCGACCTCAAGAACGTCGACACCACCCCCGACGTGAAGCCGGCCACCGCCGAGACCCAGGCCCTGAAGCTCGCGAAGGCCGACGGTTCGAAGAAGACCGAGGCCGACAAGGCGCCCCGCAAGGTCGTCTGGCTCGGCCAGGGCGCAACCAAGGGGCAGCCCACCCTCGCGTACGAGACCGTCGTCGGCGGCCTCCAGGACGACGGCACCCCGAACGCGCTGCACGTCATCACCGACGCCACCACCGGCAAGAAGCTCCACGAGTGGCAGGCGATCGAGACCGGCACGGGCAACACCCAGTACAGCGGCACCGTCATCCTCGGCACCGCGCAGTCCGGTTCCTCGTACACGCTGAACGACACCACCCGCGGCGCCCACAAGACGTACAACCTGAACCGCGGCACGTCGGGGACGGGCACCCTCTACTCCGGCGCCGACGACGTGTGGGGCAACGGCGCCGCCACCAACACCGAGACGGCCGCCGCCGACGCGCACTACGGCGCCGCGCTGACCTGGGACTACTACAAGAACGTGCAGGGCAGGTCCGGCATTCGCGGTGACGGCGTCGGCGCATACAGCCGGGTCCACTACGGCAACGCGTACGTCAATGCGTTCTGGGACGACAGCTGCTTCTGCATGACGTACGGCGACGGCACGAGCAACACGCACCCGCTGACGTCGATCGACGTGGCCGCGCACGAGATGACGCACGGCGTCACGTCGAACACCGCGGGCCTCAACTACTCCGGTGAATCGGGCGGGTTGAACGAGGCGACGTCCGACATCTTCGGCTCCACGGTGGAGTTCTACGCCAACAACTCGACCGACGTGGGCGACTACCTCATCGGCGAGAAGATCAACATCAATGGCAACGGGACGCCGCTGCGCTACATGGACAAGCCGAGCAAGGACGGCGCGTCCAAGGACGCCTGGTACTCGGGCATCGGCGGCGTCGACGTGCACTACTCGTCGGGCCCGGCGAACCACTTCTTCTACCTGCTCAGCGAGGGCAGCGGAACGAAGACGATCAACGGCGTGACCTACAACTCGCCGACCTCCGACGGCCTTCCGGTCACCGGCATCGGCCGCGACAAGGCGGCGCTGATCTGGTTCAAGGCGCTGTCCACGAAGTTCACGTCGACGACGAACTACGCGGGCGCCCGCACCGGCACCCTCGCGGCCGCCGGTGAGCTGTACGGGACGACGTCCGCCGAGTACAAGGCCGTGCAGGACGCGTGGGCCGGGGTGGCCGTAGGCGCCCGGTCCGGCGGCGGCGACCCGGGCACCGGCAAGACGTTCACCAACGACGCGAACGTGACGATCCCCGACTCCCCGGGGGCCGCCGTCACGTCGTCCGTCGCGGTCACCGGCGTGAGCGGCGCGGCACCCTCCACCCTGAAGGTCGGCGTCGACATCGTGCACACGTGGAGCGGTGACCTCCAGGTGGACCTGGTCGGCCCGAGCGGCCGCACGTACCGGCTGCACAGCTCGGCGTACGACCCGACGCCCAACATCCAGACCACGTACACGGTCAACGCCTCCGCGGAGACCGCGAACGGCACCTGGAAGCTGAAGGTCCAGGACCTCGGCCAGCAGGACACGGGCTACATCAACAGCTTCAAGCTGACGTTCCCGTAAGCACCAATTGAGCCCCAAGGGGGGCGGGGCCCGGGGCAGAGCCCCGGGCCCCGCCCCCGTACGATCTCACCGCAACAACACCCCGGCCCCCTCCTGCGTCGCCTCCGTCGGCACGGCAACAAGCCCCGTCTCCGCCGCCGACACGAGCAGCGGATGCGCCGGCAGCACACGGACGGTGTACCCATAGGGGCCGCTACGGTCGAGGGCGAGCGGCCCCTCGTACGCCCAGCGCCCCTCCCCGTCCGGCCCGCCGACAGGCTTCAGCGGCACCGTCGTCGGCTCGGTGATCCGGTCCTCGGTGTCGACCCGTCCCGCCACGGCCTGCACCTCGACGTCGTCGGGGCCCAACTCACCGAGCGCGACCCGGACATGGAGGCCGAGGGTGGCACCCAGCTCGGCGCCGCCCGCCGAGGCCTCCACATGGTCGACGGTGACGCGCGGCCAGGCGGCGCGGACCCGCGCCTTCCACGCCGCGAGGTCCCGTGCCGCATCCGGGGTGAGGGCGCGCGCGGACCCGGCGGCGGGGGCGTACAGCTGGTCCACGTACTCGCGGACCATACGCCCCGCGAGGAGCTTCGGGCCGAGGTGCGTGAGGGTCTGGCGGACCATCTCGATCCAGCGGTCGGGCAGCCCTTCGGGGCCGCGCTCGTAGAAGCGCGGCGTCACCCGGCGCTCCAGGAGGTCGTACAGCGCGGCCGACTCCAGGTCGTCGCGCCGGTGCTCGTCGGTGGCCGTTCCGTCGGCCGTCGGGATGGCCCAGCCGTAGTCGGGCGCGAACCATTCGTCCCACCAGCCGTCCAGGACCGACAAGTTGAGGCAGCCGTTGAGGGCCGCCTTCATGCCGGAGGTCCCGCAGGCCTCCAGCGGCCGCAGCGGGTTGTTCAGCCAGACGTCGCAGCCGGGGTAGAGCTTCTGCGCCATCGCCATCCCGTAGTCGGGCAGGAAGACGATGCGGTGCCGCACCCGCGGGTCGTCGGTGAACCGCACCAGCTCCTGCACGAGCCGCTTGCCGCCGTCGTCGGCCGGGTGCGCCTTGCCCGCGACCACGATCTGGATCGGCCGCTCCTCGTCGAGCAGCAGCCGCATCAGCCGGTCCGGATCGCGCAGCATCAGCGTGAGCCTCTTGTACGAGGGCACGCGGCGCGCGAAGCCGATGGTGAGCACGTTCGGGTCCAACACGCCGTCGATCCAGCCGAGTTCGGCCGCGCCCGCGCCGCGCTGCCGCCAGGACGCGGCGAGCCGTTCGCGCACCTCGTCGACGAGCTGCCGGCGCAGTTCGCCGCGCAGCTCCCAGATGTCCCGGTCGGCGATCTCGCCGACGGCGTCCCAGCGGGCCGAGCCGCCGACCGACAGGGCGTCCTCGGTGCGCCGCTCCCCGATCTGCCGCGCTCCGAGCCGGTACACCTCGGGGGCGACCCACGTCGGTGCGTGCACGCCGTTGGTCACGGAGGCGATCGGCACCTCCTCGACGTCGAATCCCGGCCACAGCCCGGCGAACATGTCCCGGCTGACGGAGCCGTGCAGCGTGGAGACGCCGTTGGCGCGCTGCGCGAGCCGCAGCCCCATCACCGCCATGTTGAAGACGTTCGGGTCGCCGCCCGCGTACGTCTCCATGCCGAGGTCGAGTATGCGCTGCACGTCGAGGCCAGGCAGCTCGGCCGCGGCGCCGAAGTGGCGGGCGACGAGCTCCCGGTCGAAGCGGTCGATGCCGGCGGGTACGGGGGTGTGCGTCGTGAAGACGGCGCCCGCCCGCACCGCTTCGAGCGCGGAGTCGAAGTCCGTTCCCCGCTCGGCGAGTTCGGCGATCCGCTCCACGCCGAGGAAGCCCGCGTGCCCCTCGTTGGTGTGGAAGACCTCGGGTTCGGGATGTCCGGTGAGCCGGCAGTACGCGCGGACGGCGCGGACCCCACCGATCCCCAGCAGCATCTCCTGCAACAGCCGGTGGTCGCTGCCGCCGCCGTAGAGCCGGTCGGTCACATCCCGTTCGTGGGCGTCGTTCTCCTCGACGTCCGAGTCGAGGAGGAGCAGCGGCACCCGCCCCACCTGCGCCTGCCACACGCGCGCGAACAGCCGGCGCCCGCCGGGCAGGGCGAGCGCGAGGTGCACCGCGGTGCCGTCGGGCTCCCGGAGCAGGGTCAACGGCAGCTCGTTCGGGTCGGTGACGGGATATGTCTCCTGCTGCCAGGCGTCCCGGGAGAGCGACTGCCGGAAGTAGCCGTGCCGGTACAGCAGTCCTACGCCGATCAGCGGTGCCCCGAGGTCGCTCGCGGCCTTGAGGTGGTCGCCGGCGAGGATCCCGAGGCCGCCCGAGTACTGCGGGAGCGCGGCCGTGATGCCGAACTCGGGCGAGAAGTAGGCGATTCCCGCCGGTAGTTGGGACTGTCGCGCCCGCTCCTGGTACCAGCGGTCGTCGTGCAGATAGCCGCGCAGATCGTCGGCGACCTCGCTCAGCCTCGCGAGGAAGTCCTCGTCGCCCGCGAGCCGGGCGAGCCGCTCGGGCGGCACGCTGCCGAGCAGCCGCAGCGGGTCGCCGTCGGACGCGGCCCAGCGGTCGGGGTCCACCGCGGCGAACAGGTCACGGGTCCCCGCATGCCAGGACCAGCGCAGATTGCGCGCCAAGTCCTGTAGCGGAGCGAGGGGTTCGGGCAGGACCGGTCGGACGGTGAATCGACGGATGGCCTTCACGTGCTCACCTCTGCGGTTGCGCGTCGTATGCCTGAGTCGCGTGTCCCCGAGACGGTAGCCGCACGGCCGCGGCGCGGGACAGGGCGCCCGGAACGCGTACGGCGGTCCGGGCACGCGCTGTGCGCGCCCGGACCGCCGTACGCGGTGCCCCTGGGGGCCGGTGTCAGGCGATCGCCGAACCGGTGCCGCGCGCCCCACCGATGTAGTCGGTGAGTGCCGCGTCGTCGTACACCTCGATGTCGAGGGGCGTGCCCTTCGGCAGGTCGAAGTTCTTCACGACGGAGTCCACGGGGGCCTCGCTGCCGGACGCGGAGTACGTGCCCAGGTTGTGCTCGGCACCGCCCTGCGTCGAGGAGACGTGCACGTAGAACGTGTCGTCGTCGTTCTTGGTGTCCAGGACGCGGAGCTGCTGCGCGGCCGGGTCGAACTCCACCTGGCCGAGGAACGAACCGTCCTGGGTCAGCCCCACCCGGACGCCGACGCTGTCGCCGACCTCCTGATAGGTGACGGCCGCTTCGGGGTTGGGGTCAGCGGCCGCCGCCGGTGCGGCGGCCGCGCCGAGCAGCGCACCCACCGAGAGGGCCGCTCCTGTGAAGATGCGTGCCAGCCGTCGCGGACGTCGGATCGCTGTCATGCGTGTTGCCCCCCAGATCAAAAAACCACATCCAAACCATTCGGACGTCGGTGCAGGAAGTCGTCGCCACTGGTCATCGGCGACCTGCCCACGATGTCAGATTTGATGATCACCCGGAGGCACGCAACGCCCAGAGCTCGTCAGCCGGCCCGAACCACTACGAAAACCCCACGTACCCGTCGCTCGCCCTCCGCCAGCCACTCGGCGGACACCTCACCGACGGCGTCGTCCGGCGCCTTCGCGCCCGCCTCCAGGACGCGCACGATCTCGGGCCGGGCGTCGTCGGTGGTGACGTGGGCGTGCACGGTCGGGTCGAGCGCCCCGTCGATGCTCTGCGCGTGCGCGCGCACCTCGCCCTTCAGCAGGGCGGTCAACTCCCGTACGAGCAGCGGGTCCTTGGCCCCGTCGTACACCCAGCGCCTCCCGAGCACGCCGTGCTCGGTGGTGCCGATGAGCGCGTCGTCCGGGGCGCCCTCCAGCGGTGCCCCGCGGTAGGCCATCGGCACGTGGTACGTCACCGGTTCGGGGCCCGAGGTGTCCGTCGCGGCCATGAACTCGATGCCGACCTCCCCGGCCGGATCGTCGAGCCGGAACCCGCCGGCCTTGGTCAGCTCCGGAGTGCCCGCGCCCTGATACCAGGGCTGCTTCGGCAGCCAGTCCGCGAGGAGTTCGAGCTTGGTGGGCTTGAGTGTGGTGCGGTGAATGATCGACACGGCCTCATCATCGGACGCCGTTGCGCGCCGCGCCAGGGAATTGCGCGCCCCGCCCCGAAGGCCGGAAACCCCAAGCGGAAGTCCGGAATTCGCCGCAACTCAACCGCACAACCCCCACGACCGATATGGCCGATTCCGCCACCTCGTACCTCCTTGTGGTGCTTCACACCACACGAGAGGCTGCCAACTGGCGTGAGAGCGCGCCGAGTTGAGGAGGGGGACTCACCCATGGCAGGGACCGTGCGAGTGACGCGAAAACGACGGACGCGCTGGGCCGGTGGGCTCACCGCGGTCGCCGCGGTCGCGGTGCTTTCGGCCATCACCCTGCCCGCGAACGCCGCCCCCGCACAGGGACGGATATTCGGCGCCGGCGAGCCCGGCGCCATAGCGGGCAGCTACATAGTGACACTGAAGGGGGACACCAGGGCTCCGTCCGACGAGGGCAAGGACCTCGCGGAGAAATACGGGGCGAAAATACGCCACACCTACAGCCAGGCGCTCAACGGCTACGCGGTGACACTCGGCGCGGGGGAGGCAAGGCAGCTCGCGGCCGACGGCGACGTCGCGTCGGTCGTCCAGGACTCCCAGGTCACCGTGGACCACAACCAGAAGAATCCGCCCTCGTGGGGCCTGGACCGCATCGACCAGAACGATCTGCCGCTCGACAAGTCGTACACCTGGCCCGAGTCCGCGGGCGCCGGCGTGCACGTCTACGTCATCGACACCGGCATCCGCGCCACCCACGGCGACTTCGGCGGGCGGGCCACGAGCGGCTGGGACTTCGTCGACAACGACGCGACGGCGCAGGACGGCAACGGACACGGCACCCATGTCGCCGGGACCGTCGCGGGCGAGCAGTACGGCGTCGCCAAGAAGGCCGATGTGGTCGGCGTGCGCGTGCTCAACGACGAGGGATCCGGCACGACGGCACAGGTGCTCGCGGGCATCGACTGGGTGACCAAGCACGCCCAGCGGCCGGCCGTGGCGAACCTGAGCCTCGGCGGCTACGCGAACGCCCAACTCGACGCCGCCGTACGGAACTCCATCGCCTCCGGTGTCACCTACACGGTGGCGGCGGGCAACGACGGCATGCCCGCGGAGCTGTACTCGCCGGCCCGCGTGAAGGAAGCGATCACTGTCGGCGCGACCGACAAGAAGGACGCGCGTGCGAGCTTCTCCAATTGGGGTACTCGCCTCGACCTGTTCGCGCCCGGCGTGGACATCACGTCCGCGTCGAACGCGAGCGACTCGGGGAAGGCCACCTTCTCCGGTACGTCCATGGCATCACCGCACGTCGCGGGCGCGGCCGCGCTGTACCTCGCCGACCACGCGACGGCGTCGCCCGCCGCGGTGAGCAAGGCGCTGGCCGAACGGGCCGTGCCGGGCAAGGTGACGGGCGCGGGCCTCGGCTCGCCGAACAAGCTGCTTCGGGTCAACAACCCTTAGAAGGAAGGTGAGTTAATGTCACGGTCCCGTCGTTTTCGGCGGGGCCGGTCTTATGTGTTCCCTTACGCGCCAGTAGTGACGAGTACTTGGTACGACACGGATTGCCCGCCGATGGAGCGTGGAAGGCTCCATCGGTACGCCCGCACTGCTTCACCGCACGGCCCTCTCCCCCGAATCTCGTTTCCGCACCCCCGATTCCCCGCGGACAGGAGCGGTCATGCCCGCAAAGCGATCTCCTTCGCACGCCTCGCGCACGCCCCGTAAGCCCGCGACACCACGCGCCACGATGGGCCGCATCCCCATCCGCGACGTCCGCCCCGTCGTCGAGGGCGGCCGGCGCCCCGCCAAGGCAGTGGCCGGCGAGACCTTCCTGGTCACGGCCACCGTGTTCCGCGAGGGGCACGACGCCGTCGCCGCGAACGTCGTGCTGCGCGGCCCCGACGGCGAGCCCGGCCCCTGGACGCCGATGCGCGAGCTGGCGCCCGGCACCGACCGCTGGGGCGCCGAAGTCACGCCGGACGCGCCAGGCCGCTGGACCTACCGGGTCGAGGCGTGGGGCGACCCCGTGACGACCTGGCGGCACACGGCGAAGATCAAGATTCCGGCGGGCATCGACTCCGAACTCGTCCTGGAGGACGGCGCGTTGCTGCACGAACGCGCCGCGAAGGGCGCCCCCGCACCTTTTCGCGAAACGATTGCGCGGGCCGCGGCCGCCCTCCGTGACACCACGCGCCAGGCCCCCGCCCGGCTCGCCGCCGCGCTCGCACCCGACGTCCTGCGGGCCCTCGCCCGCCACCCACTGCGCGAACTGGTCACGCGCAGCGGCAAGTTGCCCCTCCAGGTGGAGCGGGAGCGGGCCCTCTTCGGGTCCTGGTACGAGTTCTTCCCGCGCTCCGAGGGCGCCGTCGTCGAGCCCGGCCGGCCACCGGTGAGCGGCACCTTCCGCACGGCCGCCCGTCGCCTTCCGGCCATTGCCGCGATGGGCTTCGACGTCGTGTACCTGCCGCCCGTCCACCCCATCGGCACCACCTTCCGCAAGGGCCCCAACAACTCGCTCTCGCCCGGCCCGTACGACGTGGGCGTGCCCTGGGCGATCGGCTCGCCCGAGGGCGGCCACGACGCGATCCACCCGGACCTCGGCACCTTCGAGGACTTCGACGCGTTCGTGGACCGGGCGCGGGGGCTCGGCATGGAGGTCGCCCTCGACTTCGCGCTGCAGTGCTCGCCCGACCACCCGTGGGTGCAGAAGCACCCCGACTGGTTCCACTACCGCTCCGACGGCACCATCGCGTACGCCGAGAACCCGCCGAAGAAGTACCAGGACATCTTTCCCCTCGCCTTCGACAAGGACATGCCGGGGCTGATCGCCGAGACGACCCGGATCCTGCGCCTGTGGATGGACCACGGCGTCCGCATCTTCCGCGTGGACAACCCGCACACCAAGCCGGTCGTCTTCTGGGAGAAGGTCATCGCGGACATCAACGGCACCGACCCGGACGTGATCTTCCTGGCGGAGGCGTTCACCCGGCCCGCGATGATGCACACCCTCGCCGCGATCGGCTTCCAGCAGTCGTACACGTACTTCACCTGGCGCAATTCGAAGCAGGAACTCACCGAGTACGCCCAGGAGTTGAGCGGAGAAGCGGCCTCCTACATGCGGCCGAACTTCTTCGTGAACACCCCCGACATCCTGCACGCGTTCCTGCAGGAAGGCGGCCGCCCCGCCTTCGAGCTCCGCGCCGTCCTCGCCGCGACCCTCTCACCGACGTGGGGCGTCTACAGCGGCTACGAACTCTGCGAGAACACCCCGCTGCGCGCCGGAAGCGAGGAGTATCTCCACTCCGAGAAGTATCAACTCAGGCCCCGTGACTGGGAGTCGGCCGAACGAGAGGGCCGCACGATCGCCCCGCTGATCACCGCGCTCAACGCGATACGCCGCCGCAACCCGGCCCTGCGCACCCTGCGCAACGTGCACTTCCACCACGCCGACCAGGACGCGGTGCTCGTGTACTCCAAAACCGCCGCATCCGCACAGGGCTCGAACACGGTATTGGTGGTCGTGAACCTCGACCCGCACCACACCCAGGAGGCGACGGTGTCGTTGGACATGCCGCACCTGGGGATCGACCGGCACGCGTCCGTGCCGGTGCGGGACGAACTCACCGGCGACACCTATCACTGGGGCAGAACGAACTATGTGCGCCTAGAGCCGGGCAGCACGCCCGCGCACATCCTCGTCCTCCCGCCACCGGCCACGCCGCGATGAATTCTCAGGATCAGACGGGACATGGGATTCGGAGGGTCACCCACACCATGATGATGAATGAACCCGTCCCGGACACCTTCGAGGACACCCCTGCGAAGGACCGGGACCCTGATTGGTTCAAGCGCGCCGTCTTCTACGAGGTCCTGGTCCGCTCCTTCCAGGACAGCAACGGAGACGGCGTAGGCGACCTCAAGGGCATCACGGCGAAGCTGGACTATCTCCAGTGGCTGGGCGTCGACTGCCTCTGGCTGCCACCGTTCTTCAAGTCGCCGCTCAGGGACGGCGGTTACGACGTCTCGGACTACACGTCGGTGCTCCCCGAGTTCGGCGACCTGGCCGACTTCGTCGAGTTCGTGGACGCGGCCCACCAGCGCGGCATGCGCGTGATCATCGACTTCGTCATGAACCACACCAGCGACCAGCACGAGTGGTTCCAGCAGTCCCGCTCCGACCCCGAGGGGCCGTACGGCGACTACTACGTCTGGGCCGACGACGACAAGCAGTACGAGGACGCCCGCATCATCTTCGTGGACACCGAGGCGTCGAACTGGACCTTCGACCCGGTCCGCAAGCAGTACTACTGGCACCGCTTCTTCTCCCACCAGCCGGACCTCAACTACGAGAACCCGGCCGTCGTGGAGGAGATCCTCGCCGCCCTGCGCTTCTGGCTCGACCTCGGCATCGACGGCTTCCGCCTCGACGCGGTCCCGTACCTGTACGCCGAGGAGGGCACCAACTGCGAGAACCTCCCGCCCACGCACGAGCTGCTCAAGCGGGTCCGCAAGGAGATCGACTCCCAGTACCCGGACGTGGTGCTGCTCGCCGAGGCCAACCAGTGGCCGGAGGACGTCGTCGACTACTTCGGCGCGCCGGAAACCGGCGGCGACGAGTGCCACATGGCGTTCCACTTCCCGGTGATGCCGCGGATCTTCATGGCGGTGCGCCGCGAATCGCGCTACCCGGTCTCCGAGGTCCTCGCCAAGACCCCGCCGATCCCGTCCGGCTGCCAGTGGGGCATCTTCCTGCGCAACCACGACGAGCTGACCCTCGAAATGGTCACGGACGAAGAGCGCGACTACATGTACGCGGAGTACGCCAAGGACCCGCGGATGCGCGCCAACATCGGCATCCGCCGCCGCCTGGCCCCGCTCCTGGACAACGACCGCAACCAGATCGAGCTGTTCACGGCTCTCCTGCTCTCGCTCCCCGGCACGCCGATCCTCTACTACGGCGACGAGATCGGCATGGGCGACAACATCTGGCTCGGCGACCGCGACGCGGTGCGCACGCCGATGCAGTGGACCCCGGACAGGAACGCGGGCTTCTCCTCCAGCGACCCCGGCCGCCTCTTCCTCCCCACGATCATGGACCCGGTCTACGGCTACCAGGTCACGAACGTGGAGGCGTCGATGTCCTCCCCGTCGTCCCTGCTGCACTGGACCCGCCGGATGATCGAGATCCGCAAGCAGAACCCGGCGTTCGGCCTCGGCTCGTACACCGAACTCCCCTCCTCGAACCCGGCGGTGCTCGCCTTCCTGCGCGAGGCCCCCGCGAGCGAGGACGGAGCGGACGACCTGGTCCTGTGCGTGCACAACTTCTCCCGCTTCGCGCAGCCCACCGAACTGGACCTGCAGTCGTTCAACGGGCGGCATCCGGTGGAGCTGATCGGCGGGGTGCGGTTCCCGGCCATCGGCGAACTGCCGTACTTGCTGACGCTGGCGGGACACGGGTTCTACTGGTTCCGCCTCCGCAAGGACTGACGACGACACACCTGGGCACTCCACAAATACATCCGGGAAAGGACACGACGCCATGTCGGAAGCCGCAACCCGGCCCGCCGCCCCGACGGCCGGAGAATCCGAACTGCTCATGTCGCTCGATCCGTTGCTGCGCGAATGGCTGCCGCGCCAGCGCTGGTTCGCCGGCAAGGGCCGTCCGGTCACCGGCTTCACCCTGGACTCCGTCACCGAACTGCTGCCGGACGCCGCGCTGTTGCACCTCCTCGTCCGCGCCCACCAGCCACCGGCCGACGAGGAGGGGCCCGGCGACCGCTACCAGCTGCTCATCGGCACCGCCGAGGCCGCCGCCCCGCACCTCGCGCCCGCGGTGATCGGTCACATCACGCACGGACCGCTGGCGGGCCGCACCGCGTACGAGGCGCTCCTGGACCCACGCCACAGCGCCGTCCTCCTGGAGCGGCTCCGAATACCCGGGGCGCTCGGCGCCCTCCGCTTCCACCGCGGGCCGCACGGCGAGGTGCCGCGCGATCTCGCGCCCCGCCCGCTGACCGCGGAGCAGTCCAACTCCTCGGTCGTGTACGGCGACACACTCATAGCCAAGCTGTTCCGCCGGGTCGTTCCCGGCCTCAACCCCGACCTCGAACTGCCGCTGGCGCTGGCCCGCGAGGGCTGCGACCGGGTGCCCGCGCCCGTCGCCTGGTTCGAGACGGCCGGAACGCAGCACACGGAACCCTCGACCCTCGGCGTCGTCCAGCCCTTCCTCAAGGGCGCGGCCGACGGCTGGGACCTCGCCCTCAAGCACGTCACCAACCAGCAGGACTTCACGGCGCAGGCCCGCGAACTCGGCCGCGCTACCGCCGAGGTGCACACCGCCCTGGCCCGCGCGCTGCCCACGGTCACGTACACGCGCGCCCACATCGACCAGCTCGCCGGGTCGATGACGCGCCGCCTGGAGGCGACGGCCCAGCAGGTCCCGGCCCTGCTCCCCTACGTGGACAGCCTCCGCACCGCCTTCGAAGCACTCGCCCAGCTCGGCGCCGAGGGCCGCACCTGGCAGGCCCAGCGGGTCCACGGCGACCTGCACCTGGGCCAGTGCCTGCGCGAGCCGTCCGGCACCTGGAAGCTGATCGACTTCGAGGGCGAACCGTCCCGCCCCCTCGCGGAACGCCGCCTGCCGCACCCCGTCCACCGCGACATCGCCGGCATGCTCCGCTCCTTCGACTACGCCTCCCCTCAAGGCGATTGGTCCCTCTCCTGCCGCGCCTCATACTGCGCCGGCTACGCGGAGGTGGCAGGCACCGACCCCCGCACGGCCCCGGTCCTCCTCCGCGCCTACGAAACCGACAAGGCCATCTACGAGACGTTGTACGAGGCCCGCCACAGGCCGGACTGGCTGGAGGTCCCACTAACCGCACTAAAACGCCTAGCCGGCTTCTAGGGGCGCGGGGCTGTGTCGATATGCGGCTCCGCCGCGTGAGCGCAATCTTTTGGGGGTCTAGGGGGCGCAGCCCCCAGGTTTTGGGGGGCCAGGGGGCGCAGCCCCCAGGGTTCGGGACGGGAAGGGGAGGAGGGGGCGACCTTCCAAGAACAGCACCACACGAGATCCGCCACACACCACCCGGCACACGAGATGGCCACCAAGGAGGCCCCCACCGTGACCCGCCGCCCAACCCTGCCCCCGCCCACACCCCCGTCCCCCGTCCCCACGGACGACCGCACACGGCTGCTGACCGCAACCCACCACAACCCCCACGGAGTACTCGGCGCACACCCCACCCACACCGGCATCGCCTTCCGCACCTGGCGCCCCTACGCCCAACACGTCACCGTCACCACCCCGGAGGGCCTGCACGCCGAACTCCACGACGACGGCGACGGCTTCTTCACCGCCCTGCTCCAACTCCGCGAGGTCCCACCCGCGTACGAGCTGGAGATCACGTACGGCGACACCACCCAGCGGATCGCGGACTCCTACGCCCTGCTCCCCTCCCTCGGCGACCTCGACCTGCACCTGATCAACGAGGGCCGCCACGAGCAACTCTGGAAGGCGCTCGGCGCCCACCCCATGGAGCACCAGGGCATCCGAGGGACCCGCTTCACGGTGTGGGCGCCCAACGCCAGGGGCGTCCGCGTCGTCGGCACCTTCAACTACTGGGACGGCGCGGCCCACAGCATGCGCTCGCTCGGCTCATCGGGCATCTGGGAACTCTTCGTCCCCGACATCGGCGAGGGCGAACTCTACAAATTCGAGATAACCCGCCCCGACGGCAGCAAAACGATGCGCGCCGACCCGCTGGCCACCCGCACCGAGGTGCCCCCGGCCAACTCCTCGATGGTGCACGCCTCCCACCACACGTGGGGCGACGACGCCTGGCTGGAGCGACGCACCGCGCACCCCGCCCACGAGTCCCCGTTCTCGGTGTACGAGGTGCACCTCGCGTCCTGGCGCCCCGGCCTCACCTACCGGCAACTGGCCGAACAACTCCCGGCCTATGTAATGGACTTGGGCTTCACGCACGTCGAGCTTCTCCCGGTCGCCGAGCACCCCTTCGGCGGCTCCTGGGGCTACCAGGTCACCGGCTTCTACGCGCCGACGGCCCGCCTCGGCAGCCCCGACGACTTCAAGCACCTGATCGACAAGCTCCACCAGGCAGGCATCGGCGTCCTCATGGACTGGGTCCCCGCCCACTTCCCACGCGACGACTGGGCATTGGCGGAATTCGACGGCCGCACCCTCTACGAACACGAGGACCCACTCCGCTCCGCCCACCCCGACTGGGGCACCCTCGAATTCGACTACGGCCGCAAGGAGGTCCGCAACTTCCTTGTGGCGAACGCCCTTTACTGGTGCCAGGAGTTCCACATCGACGGCCTGCGGGTCGACGCGGTCGCCTCGATGCTCTACCTCGACTACTCACGCGAGGAGGGCCAGTGGACGCCGAACCAGTTCGGCGGCCGCGAGAACCTCGACGCCGTCGCCTTCCTCCAGGAGATGAACGCCACCCTGTACCGGGAGGTGCCGGGCGTGGTCACGATCGCCGAGGAGTCGACGGCCTGGGACGGCGTCACCCGCGCCACCCACCACATCGGGCCTGGCGGCTTCGGCGGCCTCGGCTTCGGCCTGAAGTGGAACATGGGCTGGATGCACGACTCGCTCGACTACATGAGCCACGAGCCGGTGCACCGCAAGTTCCACCACAACGAGATGACGTTCTCGATGGTGTACGCGTACAGCGAGAACTACGTGCTGCCCATCTCCCACGACGAGGTCGTGCACGGCAAGAAGTCCCTGGTCTCCAAGATGCCCGGCGACTGGTGGCAGCAACGCGCCAACCAGCGCGCGTACATGGGCTTCATGTGGGCCCACCCGGGCAAGCAACTCCTCTTCATGGGACAGGAGTTCGCGCAGGGCGCCGAATGGTCGGAGGCACACGGCCCCGACTGGTGGCTGCTCGACCCCGCGTACGGCGCCGAACCCGACCACCGCGGCGTACGGGACCTCACCCGCGACCTCAACAAGATCTACCGCGAGGCCCCGGCCCTCTGGGAACGGGACACCGACCCGGCCGGCTTCTCCTGGATCACCGGCGACGCGGCCGAGGACAACGTCTTCGCGTTCCTCCGCCACGCAGCGGACGGCACCCCGCTCCTGTCGGTCTCGAACTTCTCCCCGGTGGTCCGCCACGACTACCGCCTCGCCGTCCCCGACGACGTACCGGCCTGGCACGAAATCCTCAACACGGACAACGCCCGCTACGGCGGCGGCGACATCACAAACCGCGACCCGATCAAACCGGAAGCCGACCAGGGCCCAACCATCCACCTCACACTGCCCCCCTTGGCAACAGTCTGGCTCAGCCCCTGATGATCAGGGGCGCGGGGAACTGCGCAATCTTTTAGGGGGGTCCGGGGGCGCAGCCCCCGGTTTCGGGAAGGGGCGGGGTGGGGGAATTCAACCCGCCCCACCCCACCGCACCCCTCTACCGCAACGCCTCCCCCAACGCCCCCGGCAGCGCACCCCCATGCACAACCCCCAGATCCTGCGTGGCCCGCGTAAGCGCCACATACAAATCACTCACCCCGAACTCCCCGGGCTCGACCACGATCACCCGGTCGAACTCGAGCCCCTTGGCCTGCCGCGGATCAAGCAACACAAGATGCCGCGTGAGATCGGGCTCACCCCCAACCTCCACCCCGGGAAGCCGCGCAGCCAACGCCTCACACAGCCGCCGCGGCGCGATCACCGCAAGCCGCCCCTCCTCAGGAACCCGCTCGACCGCCGCCTTGGCCGCCGCCTCCACCACGTCATCCGCCCGCAGCACCCACGGCCGCTCCCCGGTCGACCGCACGGACGACGGCGGCTCGTACCCCGGATACACGCCCCGCAGCACCGCCGCCGCAACGTCCATGATCTCCGACGGCGTGCGGTAGTTGACGCCGAGCCGGGTGTGCTCGAAGCGGTCCTCGACATACGGCTCAAGGATGTCCGCCCACGCGCCGACGCTGCCCTCCTCCGAGGTCTGCGCAGGATCCCCGACGAGCGTCATCGACCGCGTCGGCGACCGCCGCATCAGCAGCCGCCACGCCATCGGCGACAGCTCCTGCGCCTCGTCGACAATGATGTGCCCGAACGCCCAGGTCCGGTCCGCGGCGGCCCGCTCCGCGGCGCTGCGGTGGTCGTCCTCCTCGTACCAGCCGGCGACCCGGTCCGCGTCCACGATGTCGTGCGCGGCGAGCACCTCCGACTCGTCCTCGTCCTCGAACTCGTACGTCTCCGAGCCCTTGGAGAGGTCGAGCACGCCCTGCGCGTACGCGATCCGCTCCTGCTGCGCCGCCTCCGCGGCGGCCCGCTCGGCGCTGTCGTCGTACCCGAGCAGCTCGGCGGCCTCATCGAGCAGCGGCACATCCCCGACCGTCCACTCACCTTCGCCCGGCCGGGCACTGCGGATCGCGTCCGCATCCTCCTCCGACACATGGGTGGGCTCCGCCAGATAGTCGGCGAGGAAGTCCTGCGGGGTCAGCTGGGGCCACAACTCCTCGATGGCCGCGTGCACTTCGGCACTCGACGCGACGGCCTTGCCCAGCTGGGCGATGTCGTCGGGCCCGAGGAAGTTCGGACCGCCGTACGGGTCCGCGCCGATCCGCTCGGTGAGCTGCTCGGTGAGCGCGTCGATCACCTGGAAGGCGAAGTGCGGACGGGCCAGGTTGTGCGGCAGCTTGGTGTCACGGGCCGCCTGCCGCGCCTCGTAGGCGATCTCCCAGTCAAGAATGAGATCACCGTCGTCGTGCGGAATCACCAGCGGGGCGCCGGGCTCGGGCAGCCGCTGCCGGTCCTCGATGGCCAGCGCGAGGCTGTCGGCCATCGCCGCCGAGCCCTTCACGGTGGCCGCGCGCGGCGTGTCCTTGAGCGTGGCGCGCACGCCGGGGAACAGCTCGCCGACCGTGGAGAGCAGCACCCCGGTCTCGCCGAGGCCCGGCAGCACCTCCCCGATGTACTTCAGGAACGCCGGGTTCGGGCCGACGATCAGCACGGCCCGCTTGGCGAGCAGCTCCCGCTGCTCGTACAGCAGGAACGCGGCGCGGTGCAGCGCCACGGCCGTCTTGCCGGTGCCGGGCCCGCCCTCGACGACGAGCACGCCCGGGTGCGGGTGGCGGATGATGCGGTCCTGCTCGGCCTGGATCGTCTGCACGATGTCGCCCATGCGGCCGGTACGCGCCGAGTTCAGGGCGGCGAGCAGCACGGCGTCGCCGGTCGGGTCCTCGTAGCCGGTGCGCTCCGAGTCGTCGAGGTCGAGGATCTCGTCGTGCAGCTCGGTGACCGTGCGCCCGTCGAACGTGAGATGGCGGCGCCGGCGAAGACCCATCGGCGTATGACCGGTGGCGAGATAGAAAGGCCGGGCGACGGGGGCCCGCCAGTCGATCAGCATCGGCGTGCGCTCGGAGTCGTCGGCGCGAATTCCGATACGGCCGATGTGGTGCGCCACACCGAGTTCTTGATCATCGTCGCCCTTGAGGTCAATTCGACCGAAGCAGAGCGAACCCTCGACCGCATTCAACGCGGCGAGCAGCCCCGAACGCTCGACGACCAACAGATCCCGCTCGAGGAGGGCCTGCTGGCCGGTCCCCACCGGGGTGATCGCATCCCGGACGGAGTCCGCGGTGACGCCACGCAGCTCATCGACGCGCCTGTAGAGCGCGTCGATGTATTCCTGCTCTTTCTGCAATTCCAGGCTGTCCCGGCTTGACAAAACAACTCCCTGCCCGGTACCGTGGTTTTTGTTGGCCCCCACTGTGGGGCCTTTTCTGTGGGCACACAGAAACACCGAATATACCCCGGGCGGGGCTGAATTCCAATTACGGGATCGGGACCGGCTGGTGCGGGATCGGTGCTATCGGCTCACGGGCTCCAGCTCGGTCTCCAGCTCCTCCAGCAGCTTCCGCTTCGACCGGGCCCCGACGCGCGACCACACCGGCTCGCCGCCCTTGAAGACCATCAGTGTCGGCATGGACATCACTCCGTATTTCACGGCCGTGTCCGGATTGACGTCGACGTCGATCGCCACGACGTCAAGGCGCTCCCGCTCCTCCTCCGCCACCGCCTTCAGCACCGGCGCCAGCTGCTTGCACGGCCCGCACCACTCGGCCGTGAACTCCACGAGCACCGGCCGGTCGGCCTTGACGACCTGCTCCTCGAAGTCCGCATCGGTCACGTCCCGAAACGCCATCGTGATCACTCCCCTAGTTCACAGCGCGGCGCGGAGTCCTGCTCCGTCGCCAGCGCCTCCATGGCCCGCTCGGCGCGCGCCAACTGCCCGCCGACCTTCTCCCGTACGGCGGTCAACTCACCGATCAGCGCATCGAGTTCGGCCACCTTGCTCCGGTACACGGCCAGCGACGCAGGACACGAGTCACCCTCCGGATGACCGGCCCGCAGACACTCCACGAACGGCCGGGTCTCCTCGAGCTCGAACCCGAAGTCCTGCAACGTGCGGATCTGCCGCAGGGCCCGCAGGTCGTCCTCGTCGTACGTCCGGTAGCCATTGCCGCCGCGCCGCGCGGGCAGCAGCCCGCGCGACTCGTAGTACCTGAGCGCCCGCGTCGTCGTACCGGCGCGGGCGGCGAGCTCTCCGATGCGCATGTGGAAGACGTTAGACCTTGCCGCTGACGTCAAGGCCAGTCGACGAGTGCGAGGTACAGCACGAACGTCGCCACGACGGCGAACGGCGCCGCCACCGAGAACCCCCGCCTGCGGGCCATGAACCGCTCCTCCCACGGCAGCAGCCAAGCGGTGGCGAGCGTGAGCAGCGCGACGGTCAGCCCCCACCCGAACACGGTGAACGCCCACTCCGCACCCGCCCCGAAGCGCACGGCCGCCGCGCTCACATACGCGAGCAGCGCGACGGGCAGCGTGACCACGCTGGACATCAGCGGCGCGACCCACGTACGGGGACGCGGCGCGGCCGCTGCGACGGAGTCGTCCACGAGTTCGGAGATCATGTCCCCATCCAAGTCGGACAGCCGTTCCCCTACCTGAGTGCGCGTACTCAGCTCACATACTCAGCTCGTGTGCTCGACTCACACGGTCGCCCCGGCCGACTTGATCGGGCACAGAATGTCGGGTCCGCCCATGTGCGCCGCGCCTAGCGTTCAAGACGTCAACAGCAGGAACCGGAAGGAGGGGTCGGGTTGCTGGACCGGCTCAACCAGGTCATGGACCACATCGAGCAGCGCCTCGACGAGCCCCTGGACATCGCGGAACTGGCGCGCATCGCCACCACGTCCGAGTACCACCTGCGCCGGATGTTCTCGGCGCTCGCGGGCATGCCGCTGTCGGAGTACGTCCGGCGGCGCCGGCTCACGGTGGCGGGCGCCGAGGTCCTCGCCGACCAGGAGTCGCTCCTGACCATCGCCGTGCGCTACGGGTACGGCTCGGGCGAGGCGTTCGCCCGGGCATTCCGTGCCCTGCACGGTGTCGGCCCCGGCGAGGCCCGCCGAACAAAACCGGCACTGGTCTCCCAGCCCCGCCTCTCCTTCCGGCTCACCGTCGAAGGGAACAGCAGCATGCGCTACCGCGTAGTGGACCGCCCCGACTTCAGCGTCGTCGGACCGAAGGCCCGGGTACCCCTGGTGTACTCGGGCCCGAACCAGGCGATCATCGACTTCGTCCGGTCCGTCCCGCCCGAAACCGTCTCGGCCCTGGAACAGCTCTCGAAGGGCTCCGGCGAGGCCCCCGAGGGCATCGTCGCGGTCTGCGACGACCTGGACCCCGGCCGCGCCGAGGGCAGCGAACTCGACTACTACCACGGGGTCGTGGCCGGCCCGGACGCCCCGACCCCCGAGGACGCCACCGTGCTCCCCGTCCCCGCCGGCACCTGGGCGGTCTTCACCACCTCTGGCCCGGCCCCGGAGGCCATCCAGGCACTCTGGGCGACGGTGTACACGGAGTGGTTCCCCGCCAACCCGTACCGCACCCGCCCCGGCCCGGAGATCCTGCGTACGCGCATGTCCCCGGACGGCAAGACGGCGGACGCGGAACTGTGGCTGCCGGTGGAGCGCGAGTCCTCCTGACCTTCCGTCCGGGCCCGTAAATCCCCGGCCGATTGTCAGTGCCTGCCGCTACGTTGCGTCCATGAGCCACGATGCAGGCACACCCTTGTCCGTCGCCCGGTATCTCGACTGCCTGGCCGCCGACTTCGAGCGGCTGAGGGGCGCCGCCACGCCGGCCCCGACGGCACAGGTGCCGAGCTGCCCCGACTGGACCGTCACCGACCTGGTGCACCACGTCGGGCAGGTCTACGCACACAAGACGCAGGCCGTACTGGCGGCCGCTCCGGGCACCGAACCGGAGTGGCCGCCGAAAGGCACTGCCGACGAGGAACCGTTCGCCCTCCTGGACCGCGCCTACGCCGAACTGCGGACGGCCCTCGCAGCACACGCGCCGGAGGATCCGTCGGGCACGTGGTACGCCCCGGACCAGACCGTCGGCTTCTGGATCCGCCGCATGGCGCAGGAGACGGTCATCCATCGCATCGACGCCGAACTCGCGGCGGGCGGGCCGATCTCCCCCGTCCCGGACGACCTCGCCGTCGACGGGATCGACGAACTCCTGAAGGTGTTCACGGCCTACGCGGTCACCGAGTGGTCCGACTATTTCCGGGAGCCACTGGCCGCGTCCCCGGGCCGGACGTACGAGGTACGCGCGGAGGCCGAGCACGGCGCGACGTGGCGGATCCGTACGGGACCCGATCCCGCCTTCACGGTCGAGGCCGGCACAGCCACAGGCTCCCCGGACGCCATCCTGAGCGGCACGCCTGAGGCACTGCTCCGCGATCTGTGGAACCGCGCGGGCGCTGACGAGACCTCACAGGTGCGGGTCACCGGGGCTCCGGAGGCAGTCGAGGAATTGCGGATCTGCCTCAGGATTTCCACGCAGTAGAAAAAAGCCTGAAACGCAGAAAAGCCCCGGACCGTATCCCGGTCCGGGGCTTTTCTATAAAAATAGTTCGGCGGCGTCCTACTCTCCCACAGGGTCCCCCCTGCAGTACCATCGGCGCTGTGAGGCTTAGCTTCCGGGTTCGGAATGTAACCGGGCGTTTCCCTCACGCTATGACCACCGAAACACTATGAAACTGTCAACCGCACCGTAGTCGTGGCCCGACATACGGGGTTGTTCGTGGTTTCAGAACCAACACAGTGGACGCGAGCAACTGAGGACAAGCCCTCGGCCTATTAGTACCGGTCACCTCCACACCTTGCGGTGCTTCCAGATCCGGCCTATCAACCCAGTCGTCTACTGGGAGCCTTAACCCCTCAAAGGGGGTGGGAATACTCATCTCGAAGCAGGCTTCCCGCTTAGATGCTTTCAGCGGTTATCCTTTCCGAACGTAGCCAACCAGCCATGCCCTTGGCAGGACAACTGGCACACCAGAGGTTCGTCCGTCCCGGTCCTCTCGTACTAGGGACAGCCCTTCTCAATATTCCTACGCGCACAGAGGATAGGGACCGAACTGTCTCACGACGTTCTAAACCCAGCTCGCGTACCGCTTTAATGGGCGAACAGCCCAACCCTTGGGACCGACTCCAGCCCCAGGATGCGACGAGCCGACATCGAGGTGCCAAACCATCCCGTCGATATGGACTCTTGGGGAAGATCAGCCTGTTATCCCCGGGGTACCTTTTATCCGTTGAGCGACGGCGCTTCCACAAGCCACCGCCGGATCACTAGTCCCGACTTTCGTCCCTGCTCGACCCGTCGGTCTCACAGTCAAGCTCCCTTGTGCACTTACACTCAACACCTGATTACCAACCAGGCTGAGGGAACCTTTGGGCGCCTCCGTTACTCTTTGGGAGGCAACCGCCCCAGTTAAACTACCCATCAGACACTGTCCCTGATCCGGATCACGGACCCAGGTTAGACATCCAGCACGACCAGAGTGGTATTTCAACGACGACTCCACAACCACTGGCGTGGCCGCTTCAAAGTCTCCCACCTATCCTACACAAGCCGAACCGAACACCAATATCAAACTATAGTAAAGGTCCCGGGGTCTTTCCGTCCTTCTGCGCGAAACGAGCATCTTTACTCGTAGTGCAATTTCACCGGGCCTATGGTTGAGACAGTCGAGAAGTCGTTACGCCATTCGTGCAGGTCGGAACTTACCCGACAAGGAATTTCGCTACCTTAGGATGGTTATAGTTACCACCGCCGTTTACTGGCGCTTAAGTTCTCAGCTTCGCCACACCGAAATGTGACTAACCGGTCCCCTTAACGTTCCAGCACCGGGCAGGCGTCAGTCCGTATACATCGCCTTACGGCTTCGCACGGACCTGTGTTTTTAGTAAACAGTCGCTTCTCGCTGGTCTCTGCGGCCACCCCCAGCTCATGGAGCAAGTCCAATCACCAGGAATGGCCCCCCTTCTCCCGAAGTTACGGGGGCATTTTGCCGAGTTCCTTAACCATAGTTCACCCGAACGCCTCGGTATTCTCTACCTGACCACCTGAGTCGGTTTAGGGTACGGGCCGCCATGAAACTCGCTAGAGGCTTTTCTCGACAGCATAGGATCATCCACTTCACCACAATCGGCTCGGCATCAGGTCTCAGGCACAAGCTGTCCGGATTTACCTAGACAGCGCCCTACACCCTTACCCCGGGACTACCATCGCCCGGGCTGGACTACCTTCCTGCGTCACCCCATCGCTCACCTACTACCAGCTTGGGCCGGCGGCTCCACCACTTTCCATTCCCCGAAGGGTCCGGAACGGCTTCACGGCCTTAGCATCACTGGATTCGATGTCTTTCGCGTCACAGCGGGTACCGGAATATCAACCGGTTATCCATCGACTACGCCTGTCGGCCTCGCCTTAGGTCCCGACTTACCCTGGGCAGATCAGCTTGACCCAGGAACCCTTAGTCAATCGGCGCACACGTTTCTCACGTGTGTATCGCTACTCATGCCTGCATTCTCACTCGTGAACCGTCCACAACTACCTTCCGGTGCTGCTTCACCCGGCACACGACGCTCCCCTACCCATCCATACAGGCGTTGGCCCTGTTGCATGAATGACACGACTTCGGCGGTACGCTTGAGCCCCGCTACATTGTCGGCGCGGAATCACTTGACCAGTGAGCTATTACGCACTCTTTCAAGGGTGGCTGCTTCTAAGCCAACCTCCTGGTTGTCTCTGCGACTCCACATCCTTTCCCACTTAGCGTACGCTTAGGGGCCTTAGTCGATGCTCTGGGCTGTTTCCCTCTCGACCATGGAGCTTATCCCCCACAGTCTCACTGCCGTGCTCTCACTTACCGGCATTCGGAGTTTGGCTAAGGTCAGTAACCCGGTAGGGCCCATCGCCTATCCAGTGCTCTACCTCCGGCAAGAAACACACGACGCTGCACCTAAATGCATTTCGGGGAGAACCAGCTATCACGGAGTTTGATTGGCCTTTCACCCCTAACCACAGGTCATCCCCCAGGTTTTCAACCCTGGTGGGTTCGGTCCTCCACGAAGTCTTACCTCCGCTTCAACCTGCCCATGGCTAGATCACTCCGCTTCGGGTCTTGAGCGCGCTACTAAATCGCCCTATTCGGACTCGCTTTCGCTACGGCTTCCCCACACGGGTTAACCTCGCAACACACCGCAAACTCGCAGGCTCATTCTTCAAAAGGCACGCAGTCACGACGCATTGAGTAAACTCAATGCGCGACGCTCCCACGGCTTGTAGGCACACGGTTTCAGGTACTATTTCACTCCGCTCCCGCGGTACTTTTCACCATTCCCTCACGGTACTATCCGCTATCGGTCACCAGGGAATATTTAGGCTTAACGGGTGGTCCCGCCAGATTCACACAGGATTTCTCGGGCCCCGTGCTACTTGGGTGTCTCTCAAACGAGCCGTTAATGTTTCGACTACGGGGGTCTTACCCTCTACGCCGGACCTTTCGCATGTCCTTCGCCTACATCAACGGTTTCTTACTCGTCTCACGGCCGGCAGACCGTAAAGAGAGATCCCACAACCCCGCACACGCAACCCCTGCCGGGTCTCACACGTATACGGTTTGGCCTCATCCAGTTTCGCTCGCCACTACTCCCGGAATCACGGTTGTTTTCTCTTCCTGCGGGTACTGAGATGTTTCACTTCCCCGCGTTCCCTCCACACTGCCTATATATTCAGCAGCGGGTGACAGCCCATGACGACTGCCGGGTTTCCCCATTCGGAAACCCCCGGATCAAAGCCTGGTTGACGACTCCCCGGGGACTATCGTGGCCTCCCACGTCCTTCATCGGTTCCTGGTGCCAAGGCATCCACCGTGCGCCCTTAAAAACTTGGCCACAGATGCTCGCGTCCACTGTGCAGTTCTCAAACAACGACCAACCACCCGTCACAACCCACCGAAGCGGATTTTTACCGGGGCCGGCACTGAAGGCGACCGTTACGGCCGTACCTTCAGATACCCAACAGCGTGCCCGACACCCTCGCCACTCGTGATCAGCTTTCCACGCTCCGAAGAGCAGTACTTGCAGCCCGAGATGACTGACGGTGCCGAATAATCAACGTTCCACCCATGAGCAACCACCGTCGAACGTTTGCCGACGTAGTGGCCTCTGACCTCGTCCCGAAGGACTCGGTAAGAAGTGCTCCTTAGAAAGGAGGTGATCCAGCCGCACCTTCCGGTACGGCTACCTTGTTACGACTTCGTCCCAATCGCCAGTCCCACCTTCGACAGCTCCCTCCCACAAGGGGTTGGGCCACCGGCTTCGGGTGTTACCGACTTTCGTGACGTGACGGGCGGTGTGTACAAGGCCCGGGAACGTATTCACCGCAGCAATGCTGATCTGCGATTACTAGCAACTCCAACTTCATGGGGTCGAGTTGCAGACCCCAATCCGAACTGAGACCGACTTTTTGAGATTCGCTCCACCTTGCGGTATCGCAGCTCATTGTATCGGCCATTGTAGCACGTGTGCAGCCCAAGACATAAGGGGCATGATGACTTGACGTCGTCCCCACCTTCCTCCGAGTTGACCCCGGCGGTCTCCTGTGAGTCCCCATCACCCCGAAGGGCATGCTGGCAACACAGAACAAGGGTTGCGCTCGTTGCGGGACTTAACCCAACATCTCACGACACGAGCTGACGACAGCCATGCACCACCTGTACACCGACCACAAGGGGGCGCCTGTCTCCAGACGTTTCCGGTGTATGTCAAGCCTTGGTAAGGTTCTTCGCGTTGCGTCGAATTAAGCCACATGCTCCGCTGCTTGTGCGGGCCCCCGTCAATTCCTTTGAGTTTTAGCCTTGCGGCCGTACTCCCCAGGCGGGGCACTTAATGCGTTAGCTGCGGCGCGGACAACGTGGAATGTTGCCCACACCTAGTGCCCACCGTTTACGGCGTGGACTACCAGGGTATCTAATCCTGTTCGCTCCCCACGCTTTCGCTCCTCAGCGTCAGTAATGGCCCAGAGATCCGCCTTCGCCACCGGTGTTCCTCCTGATATCTGCGCATTTCACCGCTACACCAGGAATTCCGATCTCCCCTACCACACTCTAGCTAGCCCGTATCGACTGCAGACTCGGGGTTAAGCCCCGAGCTTTCACAATCGACGTGACAAGCCGCCTACGAGCTCTTTACGCCCAATAATTCCGGACAACGCTTGCGCCCTACGTATTACCGCGGCTGCTGGCACGTAGTTAGCCGGCGCTTCTTCTGCAGGTACCGTCACTTTCGCTTCTTCCCTGCTGAAAGAGGTTTACAACCCGAAGGCCGTCATCCCTCACGCGGCGTCGCTGCATCAGGCTTTCGCCCATTGTGCAATATTCCCCACTGCTGCCTCCCGTAGGAGTCTGGGCCGTGTCTCAGTCCCAGTGTGGCCGGTCGCCCTCTCAGGCCGGCTACCCGTCGTCGCCTTGGTGAGCCATTACCTCACCAACAAGCTGATAGGCCGCGGGCTCATCCTTCACCGCCGGAGCTTTTAACCCCCATCCAGGAGAATGGGAGTGTTATCCGGTATTAGACCTCGTTTCCAAGGCTTGTCCCAGAGTGAAGGGCAGATTGCCCACGTGTTACTCACCCGTTCGCCACTAATCCACCCCGAAGGGCTTCATCGTTCGACTTGCATGTGTTAAGCACGCCGCCAGCGTTCGTCCTGAGCCAGGATCAAACTCTCCGTGAATGTTTCCCCGTAATCGGGGTGACACCACGAGAGCGGAACAGTCGGAGGAATAATCCGACCGTTCACAGCGTCCTCGCTGTGCGCCTGCCGACCCGAAGGCCTGCAGGACTTTTCAAAGGAACCTCGCCCCAGCAGATGCTGGAGACGGGGTATCAACATATCTGGCGTTGATTTTTGGCACGCTGTTGAGTTCTCAAGGAACGGACGCTTCCTTTGTACTCACCCTCTCGGGCTTTCCTCCGGGCGCTTCCCTTCGGTATTTCGTGTTTCCGACTCTATCAGACCGTTTCACCGGCCGATTTCCTCGGGGTCTTGCTGGTCTTGCTCTTCGCTTTCCGGCCTTTCGGCTTTCCGGCGAGTCCGACTCTATCAGATCCTTTCGGGCCTGATTCCCAGTCAGCGGGGCTTGTCTTCGCGGCTGTTGGGCCGTTCCGACGAGTGAGACTTTAGCGGATTCCCGGCCCCCGAGCGAATCGGGGGTTCGGAATTGAATTCGGGCACGCCGAATAGAATCCCGGTTGGGAGATCGTGCAGGTGGTTGGAGGTGCCGCCCTGTGGGCAACTCGAAGGACTCTACGCCACCTGCCCCTGCGGCACAAAAGCGGGGCCCGGTGCGACGCATCGCACCGGGCCCCGCTCCTACGGAGGCGCTGAGAGGTCAGGCTCCGACCGGCTCCTTCGCTCCGCCGTCGCGCGGCGTCGGAACGTCCGAGTCGGTGTCGGAGGCGTCCGAGGAGGCACCGGAGTCGAGCAGCGTGCGCTCGTCGAAGGGCAGCTCGCCGGCGAGGACCTTCTTCACGCGGTCCCGGTCGACCTCTCCGGTCCACGTGCCGATGAGCAGCGTGGCCACCGCGTTGCCCGCGAAGTTGGTGAGGGCGCGGGCCTCGCTCATGAAGCGGTCGATGCCGATGATCAGGCCGACGCCGTCGACCAGGCCCGGCTTGTGGGACTGGAGGCCCGAGGCGAGGACCGCGATGCCGGATCCGGAGACGCCCGCCGCGCCCTTCGACGCGATCATCATGAAGAGGAGCAGGCCGATCTGCTGGCCGACGGACATCGGCTGGTCCATGGCGTCGGAGATGAAGAGGGACGCCATGGTCAGGTAGATCATGGTGCCGTCGAGGTTGAAGGAGTATCCGGTCGGGACGGTGATGCCGACGACCGGGCGGCTCACGCCCAGGTGCTCCATCTTCGCGATCAGGCGCGGCAGCGCCGACTCGGAGGAGGAGGTCGAGAGGATGAGCAGGAACTCCCGGCCCAGGTACTTCAGCAGCATGAAGATGTTGAAGCCCGTCGCCAGGCGCATGATCGCCGCCAGCACGATGCCGACGAACAGGGCGCAGGTGACGTAGAAGCCGACCATGATCGTGGCGAGGGCCTTGAGGGCGTCGACGCCCGTTTCGCCGATGACCGCGGCCATCGCGCCGAAGGCGCCGACCGGGGCGGCCCACATGATCATGCCGAGGACGCGGAAGACGAGCTTCTGGATGTGCTCGACGCCGCGCAGGACCGGCTCGCCGGAGCGGCCCATGGCCTGGAGGGCGAAGCCGACGAGCAGCGCGACGAGCAGGGTCTGGAGGACCGAGTCGCCGGTGAAGGCGGAGACCATCGTCGTCGGGATGATGCCGAGGATGAAGTCGACGGGGCCCTCGTTGGCCTCTGCGGCCGCCGTGTGGCCCGCGCCCTTCACGGCCTCGGTGAGGTGCATGCCGTCGCCGGGGTGCAGGAAGTTGCCGACGAGCAGGCCGATGGCGAGGGCCACGACCGACATCACGATGAAGTAGCCGAGGGCGAGGCCGCCGACCTTGCCGATCTTCGCGGCCTTCCGTACGGAGCCGACGCCCAGGACGATCGTGCAGAAGATGATGGGCGAGATCATCATCTTGATCAGGTTCACGAAGCCCGTACCGATGGGCTTCAGTTCCTTGGCGAAGTCGGGCGCGGCGAAGCCGACTGCGATACCGAGCAGCACGGCCACGATCACGGCGATGTAGAGATAGTGAGTGCGGTCCCGCTTCGCTGGTGCGGCTGGTTTCGCGGTCTCTGTATCGGCCACGGTTCCTCCTGACGACGACGTCGGCGTACCAGGTCGTGCGGCTCACGTCCTGCGAATCCTGGCGACTATCTCTCCCCCCGGTGAGGACCGTCACCCTTCCGTTCATTTAGTTCGTGCTTATACGAAGAGGCAGACTGTTCCGCATGCGTCTCCCCCGTCCCCGCAGCCTGGCGGGCCAGCTCTTCGCGATGCAGGTCGTGCTGGTGGCCGTCGTGGTGGCGGGGTGTGCGCTCTTTACGTATGTGAGTGACCGGGGGCAGGCGGAGAGCAGCGCGCGGCGCCAGGCCACGGCCACGGCGCGGGCCGTCGCCGACGCGCGGTCCGTGCGTGAGGCGGCCTCCGGCGCGCAGGATCCGACCGTGCGCCTTCAGCCGTACGCGCGCGAGGTGCAGCGGCACACCGGCGTCGACTTCGTGACGATCATGGATCCGGACGGAATCCGCTGGACGCATCCCGACGAGCGGCAGATCGGGGAGCGCTACCTCGGGCACATCGGGCCGGCTTTGAAGGGGCACACGTTCTCGGAGACGTACACGGGGACGCTGGGGCCCTCGGTGCGGGTGGTCACGCCCGTGTACGACGAGGGGCGGCACCGGGTCGTCGGGCTCGTCAGCGCGGGCATCACGATCGATGTCATCACCGCTCAGGCGCAGGGACAGGTCCTTGCCGTGGCGGGGGTCGCGCTCGCCGCGCTGGTGCTCGGGGGTATTGGTACGTACGTCATAAACGCTCGTCTACGTCGGCACACCCACGGGATGAACGCGACCGAGCTGAGCCGGATGCACGCCTATCACCAGGCCGCGCTGCACGCCGTGCGCGAGGGGCTCGTGATGCTGGACGGGCAGCGGCGGATCGCGCTCATGAACGACGGGGCGCGGGTGCTGCTCGGTGTCGCGGAAGGGGATGACGCCGTCGGGCGGTCCGTCGCCGAGCTCGGGCTGCCCGCGCCGCTCACCGGTGCGCTGCTGGCCGCCGAGCCGCGGGTCGACGAGGTGCATCTGACGGTCGACCGTGTCGTGGTGGTGAATACGTCGCCGGTGGCGAGCGGGGATCGGCGCGGCACGGTCGTGACTCTCAGGGACCACACCGAACTGCAGGCCGTGATGGGCGAGTTGGACTCCGAGCGGGGGTTCACGCGGGCGCTCAGGTCGCAGGCGCACGAGGCGGCGAACCGGCTGCACACGGTCGTCTCGCTGATCGAGCTGGGGCGGGCGGACGAGGCAGTGGATTTCGCGACCGCCGAGCTGGAGCTGGCGCAGGCGCTGACCGATCAGGTCGTGGGCGCGGTGCACGAGCCGGTGCTGGCCGCCCTGCTGCTCGGCAAGGCGGCGCAGGCCAATGAGCACGGTGTGGAGTTGGTGGTGTCGGCCGATACGCGGATCGACGACGGGCTGCTGCCGCAGGTGCTGCCCGCGCGTGATCTGGTCACCGTGCTGGGCAACCTCGTCGACAATGCGGTGGACGCGGCGCAGGGGGCGCCCGGCGCGCGGGTCACGGTCACGGCGCGGACCGAGGACGACGTCCTGTTGTTGCGGGTGGCCGACACGGGGCCGGGGGTCGACCCGGCGCATGTCGACTCCGTCTTTGAGCGTGGCTGGTCGACGAAGCCGAAGCCCTCCGGGGCGGGTGGGCGGGGGCTCGGTCTGGCGCTTGTGCGGCAGGCCCTTGCCCGGTGTGGTGGGGTGTTGGACCTTGGGCGGTCGGCGGACGGCGGGGCGGAGTTCACGGTGCGGGTTCCGATTGCTGCGGTGCCGCCAAATCAAGCCCCTGCGGCGATTGAGGCGCGGGGTCCGGGGCAGAGCCCCGAGTCCCCAGCCCCGGACGGGGTTACGGCCGCGGGGCTCTGCCCCGGACCCCGCGCCTCAATCGCCGGCGGGGCTGAAATTGGCGGAGCCGCCGACGGGGCCAGAAGTGGCGAGGCCGGAAATGTCGGAACCGTAGGAAGAGGACCCCATGAGTGACCTCGACCGCAGCATCCGGGTCCTCGTCGTCGAAGACGACCCCGTCGCTGCGGACGCGCACGCGCTGTACGTCGGCCGGGTCCCCGGCTTCACGGCCGTGGGCAAGGTGCACTCGGCGGCGCAGGCCAGGCGGTTCCTGGACCGCAACCCCGTGGACCTGCTCCTGCTCGACCTGCACCTGCCGGACGGCCACGGGCTCTCGCTCGCCCGCTCGCTGCGCGCGGCCGGGCATCAGGCGGACGTCGTCGCGGTCACGTCCGCGCGCGATCTCGCGGTGGTCCGGGAGGGGGTGTCGCTCGGGGTCGTGCAGTACGTGCTGAAGCCGTTCACGTTCGCGACGCTGCGGGACCGCCTGGTGCGCTACGCCGAGTACCGCGCGACGACCGGCGAGGCGTCCGGGCAGGACGAGGTCGACCGGGCGATCGCGACCCTCCGCTCGCCGGCGCCCGCCGCGCTGCCCAAGGGGCTGAGCGCGCCCACCCTCGAGCGGGTCACGCACACACTGCGTGAAGCGCCCGAGGGCCTGACGGCGGCGGCCGCCGCGGAGACGGTGGGCATCTCGCGGATCACGGCCCGCCGGTATCTGGAGCACCTGGTCGACTCCGGGCGGGCCGTGCGCAGCCCGCAGTACGGGCAGGTGGGCCGCCCGGAGCTCGTCTACACCTGGAAGTAGCCGAGCCGGGCAACCAGGAAAGCTGCAACCAGGAGAACTAGCGGACGCGGAAGCGCGTCAGCACGTCCTCGCCCGCCGGCCCCGTGCCCGACTTGTCCACCACGTACGCCGTGCCGCGCGCGATCTCGACGTGGTTGGGGTTGGCCCCCGTGGTCACGGACTTGACGACGGCCCCGGACCGCGGGTCGACGACGGTGGCGGTCGCGTCGGTGCGGTTGACGGCGACGACCTTGCCGGAGCGGTCGTCGGCGGCCACGGACAGCGTGCCCGCGCCCGTCGGCACCGACTTGGTGACCAGGCCCTTGTCCAGGTCGACGACGGAGACGGTGCCCGCGGTGTTGTCGGCGGTGTAGGCGGTGCGGCCGTTCTTCGAGAGGGCCACGGAGAGGGGACCGTCACCGGCCGGGACGAGCCGCGGCTTCGTGGATTTCCGCGTGACCTCGATGAGTTGGTCGTTGGTCATGTCGGCGGCGTAGACCGTGCCGGTGCGCTCGTTGACGGTGAGGCCGGTCGGGCCCGCGCCCTCGACGGTGACGCGCTTCTTCTCCTTGAACGTGCGGCTGTCGAAGCCCACGACGCTGCCGTCGCCGAAGCCGCTCGCCCACACGGTGTCGCGCTTCTCGTCCACCACGACCTCGCGGGCGTGGGCGACGTTCGGCAGCGTGGCGAGGTGGGCGCCGTTGCGCTGGCTGTAGACGGCGACCGAGTTGTTGCGGGTGTTGGTGACCCACACCGTGTTGTGCTCGTCGTCGACCGCGATGCCGTAGACCGCCTCGACGGCGCCGGTGGAGGCGTCGGTGACCGGCGGCGTGTACGTCGCCTCGACCTTGAGCGTGACCGGGTCGAGCCTGGTCAGCGCCGAGGTGGTCACCGGTGGACGGCCCACCGCGGACGTGGTCCACAGAGCGTGATTCCGCTCCGAGTACGCCGACTGGTAGAGGCCTTTGGTGACGGGGGCGGGGGCGGAGGTGGATTCGGCGGCGTGGGTGTCGGCGTGCGCGGCGGGGGCCGTCGCGGCGCCCGCGACGAGGGCCACGGCGACGGCCGCGGAACGGCGGATCCTGGGCGTGATTCGAGGCATGCTGCGTCAATCTCCTTCGCGGAAGGGGGCGTTGCGACGCCACCCGAAGATTAACTTAGCTTAGCCTTACCTAAGTAGCGAAATCCGGAACTCGCTCCGTCGCACACCCATTGACCCTGATCGGCACCGCCCTTACGTTCACGGGCAGCCCCGCGAGGCAACGAAGCCCGCGATGCTCCGTAGGAGGTCGTGCCCGTGCGCCCCACCGCCCCGCTCCTCACCGCCACCGTCCTCCTGGCCGCCGCCACGCTCACCGCGTGCGGCGGCGGCTCCGGAAGCGACTCGGACACCATCAAGGTGTCCTTCAAGCAGTCCACGGACAACAAGGTCAAGGTCATGGACGACTACCTGGCCGCGATGAAGAAGAAGTTCGAGAAGGCGCATCCCGGCAAGAAGGTGAAGTTCGTCCCGATCAAGGCGCCGGACGCGGAGTACTACACCAAGCTCCAGCAGATGCTGCGCTCCCCCAGGACGGCCCCCGACCTCGTCTACGAGGACACCTTCCTCATCAACTCCGACATCGCCAGCGGCTATCTGAAGCCCCTCGACCCCTACCTGGGGAAGTGGTCGGACTGGGGCCAGTTCATCGGCACGGCGAAGACCGCGGCGAAGGCGCGGGACGGGAAGACGTACGGCGTCCCGGACGGCACCGACACCCGCGGCCTCTGGTACGACAAGGCGATCCTGAAGAAGGCCGGCATCAAGGTGCCCTGGCAGCCGAAGAACTGGGACGAGGTCCTGGACGCCGCCCGCACCATCAAGCAGAAGGTCCCCGGCGTCACCCCGCTGAACGTCTACACCGGAAAGCCGGCCGGCGAGGCCTCGACGATGCAGGGCTTCCAGATGCTCCTGTACGGGACCGGGGCCGGCTCCGCGGACCCGCTCTACGACAAGACCACGGGCAAGTGGGTCACAGGCTCGAAGGCGTTCAAGGACAGCCTGAAATTCGTGGAGACGGTCTCCAAGGAGAAGCTCGGCCCCGAGGTCTCCGACTCCCTCGACCCGAACTTCCCCACGCAGGTGCGCGGTGAGCTGCTGCCCGAGGGCAAGCTCGGCATCAACCTCGACGGCTCCTGGCTGCCGCAGGACTGGATCAAGGGCAGCGGGCACGAGTGGCCCGAGTGGTCGCAGAAGCTCGGCCTCGCCCACATGCCGACGCAAGAAGGCCAGGCGCCCGGCAAGGTCTCCATGTCCGGCGGCTGGACCTGGGCGATCCCGGCCAAGTCCGCCAACCCCGACCTCGCCTTCGACTTCATCAAGACGATGCAGACCAAGGAGAACGCGAAGCGCTGGTACATCGCCAACTCCGGCATCGCGGTCCGCAAGGACGTGGCCGCCGACCCCGCGTACGTGAAGGCGCAGCCCGGCATCAAGTTCTTCACCGACCTGGTGGCGAGCACCCACTACCGCCCGGCCTACCCCGCGTACCCGAAGGTCTCCACGGCGATCCAGGAGGCGATGGAGTCGGTGACGACCGGGGACGCCTCGGTCGACAAGGCGGCATCGACGTACGACGAGCAGGTGAAGACGGCGTCGGACGGGAAGGTTGTCAAGAAGCCTTAGCCGTACGGGAGTTCAGGGAGAGGGTCCCGCCACAGTGAACCGTCGCAGAACCGCCTTCCGGCTCGTACCGATCGCCCCCGCGACCATCCTCATGGCCCTCTTCCTCGCGGGGCCGATCGCGTACTGCGCCTATATCGCCTTCACCGATCTTCAGCTCACCGGGCAGGCGGAGTCGTCCTTCGTCGGCTTCGACAACTTCACGGCGGCGTTCAAGGACCCCGCGTTCCTGAACGCCGTCTGGCTGACGCTCGTCTTCACGTTCCTGTCGTCGATCGTCGGCCAGAACACGCTGGGGCTCGCGCTCGCGGCACTGATGCAGCGCGCGTCGAAGCCGGTCAGGACCATCACCGGGGCCGTCGTGGTGACGGCGTGGGTGCTGCCGGAGGTCGTCGCGGGCTTCCTGATGTACGCCTTCTTCCGCCGCGAGGGCACCCTCAACGCGATCCTCGACTGGCTCCAACTCCCGCACCAGAACTGGCTGTTCACGCTCCCCATCCTGGCCGTGTCGTTCGCGAACGTGTGGCGCGGCACCGCCTTCTCGATGCTCGTGTACTCGGCGGCGCTCGCCGAGATCCCCACGGAGGTCACCGAGTCCGCCCAGGTGGACGGCGCGAACGCCTGGCAGCGGCTGTGGCACATCACGCTGCCGATGATCCGCCGCTCCATCGGCACGAACCTGATGCTGAACACCCTGCAGACCCTGTCGGTCTTCGGGCTGATCTGGGTGATGACCCGCGGCGGGCCCGGCAACGACAGCCAGACCCTGCCCCTGTTCATGTACGAGCAGGCCTTCCAGAAGAGCATGATCGGCTACGGCACCGCGGTCGCGCTGCTGCTGCTCGTGGTCGGCTCCCTGTTCTCGCTGGTCTATATGCGTCTGCTGCGTACGGAGGACTGAGTGAAGACCCGTATCCGTAGACGGGTGAAGACCCGTATCCGTAGACGACTTTCGGCGGACGCGGCGCTGCTCCTCGTCGCGCTCACCTTCGTGCTGCCGCTCGCCTGGGTCGTCCTGTCGTCGGTCGACGCGGACGCGAATCTGCGGGTGAAGTGGCCCTCGCAGCTGACGTTCGGCAATTTCGACGACGTCCTGAAGCCCGACGTCACCTTCACGCCGCTGCTCAACTCGCTGATCCTGTGCGGCTGCGCGACGGCCCTCACGGTCGGCTGCGCCGCGCTCGCCGCGTATCCGCTCTCCCGCTACCGCTCGCGCCTGAACAACCCGTTCCTCACGACGACGCTGTTCGCGACCTGTCTGCCGATCACGGCGGTCATGGTCCCGGTGTACGCGCTGTTCGTCCAGGTGAACCTGATCGACACCATGGCGGGCACGATCTACTTCTTCGCGGCGTCCCAACTCCCGTTCGCCGTATGGCTGATGAAGAACTTCATGGACGGCGTACCGAAGGAGCTGGAGGAGGCGGCCTGGACGGACGGCGCGAACACCTTCCAGGGTCTTGTGCGGATCGTGCTGCCGCTGATGGGGCCCGGCGTCGCCGTCGTCACCGTCTACTCGTTCGCGATGATGTGGGGGAACTTCTTCGTCCCGTTCATGCTGCTGCTCTCCCCCGACCAGATGCCGGCCTCGGTCAGCATCAACGACTTCTTCGGCAACCGGGGCACCGTCGTGTACGGGCAGCTCGCCGCGTTCTCCATCATCTACTCGACGCCCGTGGTGCTGCTGTACGTCCTGGTGTCGCGGCGCTTCGGCGGCGGTTTCGCGCTGGGCGGCGCGGTGAAGGGGTGATCCGTCTCGTTCATGTGCATGAGGCGGGTGGGCCACAAGTTCCGTCAACAGGTACCAAGTTGTCACGCAGGACGCACAGACCGTAGCCAAACGCCCCGTGACCCCCTACTTTGTGGCCGTGCAGCCCCACGCCACGCCCAACCAGCCGACACCACCGTTCAACGCCCCCGCCGCCCGGCGCCTGCGAGAAGCGCTCGGGATGGCGCCGGGGCACGTCGCGTACGGCATGCGCGCCTCGTTCGGGATCGCCCACATCACGCCGGAGATCGTCATCGCCTGGGAACGCGGCGAAGGCGCCCCGACGTCCGGTGAACTCACCGCGCTCGCCGGGGCGTTGTGGTGCTCACCGAGCGAACTCATCGGTGTTCCGCGGACCTTGCGCGAGTACCGGCTCGCGCTGGGGCTCGCCCCCGAGGACGTGGCCCGCTCCGTGGGCCTGGAGATCCACTCGTATCTGCGGATGGAGGAGACCGGCGACTGGCAGGGCAACGACCGGCAGTCGACGGCGCTCGCCGAGACGCTGCGGCTCACCCCGCGCGCGCTCGCGACCGTGACCGGGCGGGACGCGCACCTCGCGGAGCTGCTGCGGGACGCGGCGCGGACGCGCTGGCAGGGCTCGGTGCGGCCGATCTCCCGGCTCGTGCCGGTGCAGCGCCGCGAGCTGGAGGACGTACTGCACGAGATGCACCTGGAGTACCAGGCGCTGATGGCCGCCACGCTGAGCTGGGGCGGTGGCATGTCCTCCGGGTCGGGGGACGCGGGGCGGCAGTTCCTGGAGCGGATCCTGGACGAGTTCTGGTCCAGGATCCGTCATCCGTAAGGGCTGTACCGCGGGCCTAGAAGACCGACTCCGCCTCGTCCATCCGGTCCTTCGGGACCGTCTTCAGCTCGGTGACCGCCTCCGCGAGCGGCACCATCGCGATGTCGGTGCCGTACAGCGCCGTCATCTTGCCGAACTCGCCGCGGTGCACGGCCTCCATGGCGTGCCAGCCGAACCGGGTGGCGAGCACGCGGTCGTACGCGGTGGGGGTGCCGCCGCGCTGCACATGGCCGAGGATGACCGGGCGGGCCTCCTTGCCGAGGCGGCTCTCCAGCTCGTAGGAGAGCGCGGTGCCGATGCCCTGGAAGCGCTCGTGGCCGAACTGGTCGATCGCGCCCGTGCCGTAGTCCATGGTGCCCTCGGCGGGGTGAGCGCCCTCGGCGACACAGATGACGGCGAACTTCTTGCCGTTCGCGAACCGCTGCTCGACCATCTTGACCAGGTCGGCCGGGTCGAAGGGCCGCTCGGGCAGGCAGATGCCGTGGGCGCCGCCCGCCATGCCGGACTCCAGGGCGATCCAGCCCGCGTGCCGGCCCATGACCTCGACGACCATGACGCGCTGGTGCGACTCGGCGGTCGTCTTGAGCCGGTCGATCGCCTCGGTGGCGACACCGACGGCGGTGTCGAAGCCGAAGGTGCGGTCGGTGGAGGAGATGTCGTTGTCGATCGTCTTCGGTACGCCGACGACCGGCAGGCCCGCGTCGGACAGCATGCGGGCCGCCGTCAGCGTGCCCTCGCCGCCGATCGGGATGAGGGCGTCGAAACCGATCTCCTCGGCGAGCTGCTTGGCGTTCTCGCAGGCCGCGCGGAAACGGTCGCGCTCCAGGCGGGAGGAGCCGAGAATGGTGCCGCCACGGGCGAGGATGCCGCTGACCGCGTTCAGATCGAGCGGGCGGTAGCGCCCGTCGAGCAGACCCGCGTAGCCGTCCTCGAAACCGAGCACCTCGTCGCCGTAGTGCGTGACGGCGCGGTGCACGACCGACCGGATCACGGCGTTCAGGCCAGGGCAGTCGCCGCCTGCGGTGAGAACTCCGATACGCATCGTGCTGTGTCTCCTGCTCGCTACTGGTACGTCGGTGAGCGATGTCGATTGTTCCACGCTCTTGGGGGCGACGCGCTCGCGCTCGACTGTGCAGGGAGCTTCGGCAGGGGTTCCATGGGCACTTGGACCCAGGGGAAAAGGCCTTCTGTCCGGCGGGCGACTTAACCACCGCCAGAGGTATTGTCAAGGGGGCACGGCTTCCATTGCGCGCCTTTTTTTGAACCGAAAGAGACCGAATCGACCCGTAAAAGTCGGGTTCGACGAGAAGCACCACACCGAGAAGAACCACGAGGGAAACGGAGAGCACGCGTGACGCGCAGCGTGTACGTGACCGGGATCGATCGCGGCGACGGCCGCCAGGTCGTGGAGCTGGGGGTCATGGAGCTCCTGACCCGCCAGGTCGACCGGGTGGGGGTATTCCGTCCGCTCGTCCACGACGGCCCCGACCGGCTCTTCGACCTGCTGCGATCCCGTTATCGGCTGTCGCAGGACCCGGCGACGGTGTACGGCCTCGACTACCACGAGGCCTCCGCGATCCAGGCCGAGCAGGGTACGGACGAGCTGGTCTCGCGCCTGGTCGACCGCTTCCACCAGGTGGCCCGCGACTTCGACGTCGTGCTCGTGCTCGGCACCGACTTCGCCGACACCCAGCTCCCGGACGAGCTGGCCCTCAACGCCCGCCTCGCCAACGAGTTCGGCGCCTCCGTGATCCCGGTCGTCGGCGGCAAGAAGCAGACGGAGGAATCGGTCCGCGCCGAGGCCCGCAACGCCTACCGCGCCTACGACGGCCTCGGCTGCGACGTCCTCGCGATGGTCGTCAACCGCGTGGCTCCGGCCGACCGGGACGACGTGAACGAGCGGCTCGCGGGGCGGCTGCCGGTCCCCTGCTACGTACTGCCCGACGAGCCGGCGCTCGCCGCGCCGACCGTCGCCCAGATCACCCACGCACTGGGCGGCAAGGTGCTGCTCGGCGACGACTCGGGCCTCGCCCGCGACGCCCTCGACTTCGTCTTCGGCGGCGCCATGCTGCCGAACTTCCTCAACGCCCTGACCCCCGGCTGCATGGTCGTCACGCCCGGCGACCGCGCGGACCTGGTCGTCGGCGCGCTCGCCGCGCACAGTGCAGGGACCCCGCCGATCGCGGGCGTGATCCTGACCCTGAACGAGCGGCCCGGCGAGGCGATCCTCAAGCTCTCCGAGCGCCTCGCGCCCGGCACCCCGGTCATCGCGGTGGCCGGCGGCTCCTTCCCCACGGCAGCCGAACTCTTCGCCATGGAAGGCAAGTTGAACGCGGCGACGCCGCGCAAGGCGGAGACCGCCCTCGGCGTCTTCGAGAAGTACGTCGACACGGCGGGCCTGCTGAAGACCATCCAGGCGCCGTCCTCCGACCGCCTCACGCCGATGATGTTCGAGCACAAGCTCCTGGAGCAGGCCCGCTCGGACAAGCGCCGCGTCGTGCTGCCCGAGGGCACCGAGGAGCGCGTGCTGCGCGCCGCCGACGTGCTCCTGCGCCGCGGCGTCTGCGACCTCACCCTGCTCGGCCCGGTCGAGCAGATCCGCAAGAAGGCCGCCGACCTCGGCGTCGACCTCGCCGACAGCGACATCATCGACCCGCAGACCTCGGCGCTGCGGGAACGCTTCGCCGACGCCTACGCGGCGCTGCGCGCCCACAAGGGCGTAACCCCGGAGCTGGCCCACGACGTAGTCGCCGACGTGAACTACTTCGGCACGCTCATGGTCCAGGAGGGCCTCGCCGACGGCATGGTCTCCGGCTCCGTGCACTCCACGGCCGCCACGATCCGGCCCGCCTTCGAGATCATCAAGACCAAGCCGGAGGCCGCGATCGTCTCCTCGGTCTTCTTCATGTGCCTGGCCGACAAGGTCCTCGTCTACGGCGACTGCGCCGTCAACCCGGACCCGAACGCCCAGCAGCTCGCCGACATCGCCACGCAGTCGGCCGGCACCGCCGCCCGGTTCGGCGTCGAGCCGCGGATCGCGATGCTGTCGTACTCCACCGGCACCTCGGGCTCCGGCGCCGACGTCGACAAGGTCCGCGAGGCCACGGAGATCGTCAAGGAGGCCCGCCCCGACCTGAAGATCGAGGGGCCGATCCAGTACGACGCCGCCGTCGAGCCGACCGTCGCGGCCACCAAGCTGCCCGACTCCGAGGTCGCGGGCCAGGCCAGCGTGCTGATCTTCCCCGACCTCAACACCGGCAACAACACGTACAAGGCCGTGCAGCGCTCGGCCGGTGCGATCGCCGTCGGCCCGGTCCTTCAGGGCCTGCGCAAGCCGGTCAACGACCTGTCCCGCGGCGCGCTCGTGCAGGACATCGTCAACACGGTCGTCATCACGGCGATCCAGGCGCAGACGCCCGCCAACTGAGCTCCCCCACGAACCCCCACCGAAAGCAGCATCCGTGAGTGCCACCCGCATCCTCGTCCTCAACTCCGGCTCCTCGTCGGTGAAGTACCAGCTCCTCGACATGGCGGATCACTCCCGCCTCGCCGTGGGCCTGGTCGAGCGGATCGGCGAGGAGACCTCCCGCCTCAAGCACACGCCGCTCACCGGCGGCGGCGAGAGCCGTGAGCAGAACCGGCCGATCGCCGACCACGAAGAGGCGCTCAAGGCGGTCGCCGCGGAACTGACCGAGGACGGGCTCGGCCTGGACTCCCCCGAGCTGGCCGCGATCGGCCACCGCGTGGTGCACGGCGGCAAGCTGTTCACGCAGCCGACCGTGATCGACGACGCGGTGCTCAAGGAGGTGGAGCGGCTCATCCCGGTGGCGCCGCTGCACAACCCGGCGAACCTGACCGGCATCCGCACCGCCCAGGCCCTGCGCCCGGACCTCCCGCAGGTCGCCGTCTTCGACACGGCGTTCCACACGACGATGCCGGAGTCGGCCTCGCGCTACGCGATCGACGTGAAGACCGCCGACGAGCACCGCGTCCAGCGCTACGGCTTCCACGGCACCTCGCACGCGTACGTCTCCCGCAAGACGGCCGCGCTCCTCGGCAAGCGGCCGGAGGACGTCAACGTCATCGTGCTGCACCTGGGCAACGGCGCCTCCGCCTCGGCGGTCCGCGGCGGGCAGTGCGTCGAGACGTCGATGGGTCTCACCCCGCTTGAGGGGCTCGTGATGGGTACGCGTTCGGGAGATGTCGACCCGGCCGTCATCTTCCATCTGATGCGGGTGGGCAAGATGTCGGCGGACGAGATCGACGATCTGCTCAACAAGAAGTCCGGCCTGATCGGGCTGTGCGGGGACAACGACATGCGGGAGATCCGTCGCCGCATCGACGAGGGCGACGAGGAGGCGAAGCTCGCCTTCGACATCTACGTGCACCGTCTGAAGAAGTACATCGGCTCCTACTACGCGGTGCTCGGCCGGGTGGACGCGATCGCGTTCACGGCCGGGGTCGGCGAGAACGCGGCGCCGGTGCGCGAGGCTGCGGTCGCGGGCCTGGAGGAGCTGGGCCTCGCGGTCGACGGCGAGCTCAATTCCGTACGTTCCGACGAACCGCGGCTCATCTCCCCCGAATACGCCCGTGTGGCCGTGGCAGTGGTGCCGACCGACGAGGAGCTGGAGATCGCGCAGCAGACCTACGCACTGGTCCAGAACCGCAACGACTGAGCGCCCGCCCGCCCATTTGTAGATTCCACCAGACGGAATATTCCGTAGCGAAACAAACCGATAGGATCGCCCCCATGCGCCGTTCCAAAATCGTCTGCACACTGGGCCCCGCCGTCGACTCCGAAGAGCAGCTCGTCTCGCTGATCGAGGCCGGCATGAATGTGGCCCGATTCAACTTCAGCCACGGCACCCACGCCGAACACCAGGGTCGCTACGACCGTGTTCGCGCCGCCGCCAAGAAGACGGGCCGCGCCGTGGGTGTGCTCGCCGACCTCCAGGGCCCGAAGATCCGCCTGGAGACCTTCGCCGAGGGCCCCGTCGAGCTGGTGCGCGGTGACGAGTTCACCATCACCACCGAGGACGTTCCCGGTGACAAGTCGATCTGCGGTACGACCTACAAGGGTCTGCCCGGCGACGTCTCCAAGGGCGACCAGGTCCTGATCAATGACGGCAACGTCGAGCTGCGCGTCGTCGAGGTCGACGGCCCGCGCGTGAAGACGGTCGTCATCGAGGGCGGTGTCATCTCCGACCACAAGGGCATCAACCTGCCCGGCGCGGCGGTGAACGTCCCGGCCCTTTCCGAGAAGGACATCGAGGACCTGCGCTTCGCCCTGAAGATGGGCTGCGACATGGTCGCCCTGTCCTTCGTGCGCGACGCCAACGACGTCAAGGACGTCCACAAGATCATGGACGAGGAGGGGCGTCGCGTCCCCGTCGGCGCCAAGGTCGAGAAGCCGCAGGCCGTCGCCAACATGGAGGGCGTCGTCGCGGCGTTCGACTGGATCATGGTGGCCCGTGGCGACCTCGCCGTCGAGTACCCGCTCGAGAAGGTCCCGATGGTGCAGAAGCGCCTCGTGGAGATGTGCCGCCGCAACGCCAAGCCGGTGATCGTCGCGACCCAGATGATGGAGTCGATGATCACCAACTCGCGCCCCACGCGCGCCGAGGCCTCCGACGTCGCGAACGCGATCCTCGACGGTGCCGACGCGGTCATGCTGTCCGCCGAGTCCTCGGTCGGCGCCTACCCGATCGAGACCGTCAAGACGATGTCGAAGATCGTCACGGCGGCCGAGGAGGAGCTGCTCTCCAAGGGCCTGCAGCCGCTCGTGCCCGGCAAGAAGCCGCGTACGCAGGGTGGTTCGGTGGCCCGTGCCGCGTGCGAGATCGCGGACTTCCTGGGCGGCGAGGCGCTGGTCGCCTTCACCAAGTCCGGTGACACGGCCCGCCGGCTCTCCCGCTACCGCGCGACCCAGCCGATCCTGGCGTTCACCACGGACGACGAGACCCGCAACCAGCTCTCGCTGAGCTGGGGCGTCGAGGCGCACGTCGTCCCGCACGTGGACTCCACGGACGCGATGGTCGACCTCGTCGACGCCGAGCTGGTGAAGCTCAACCGCTTCAACGACGGCGACACCGTGGTCATGACGGCCGGCTCGCCCCCCGGCGTCCCCGGCACCACCAACATGGTCCGGGTGCACCACCTGGGCGGCGGCGAGCGCGACTGACGCGCCGCCACACCGCCTTCGGCCTTCGGCCCGAGCGCATGACAAAGGGCGCCCCCTTGAGGGGGGCGCCCTTTGTCATGTGCGGCTCCCGAACGGGCCTTGTGACTACGGTCAGCTGTCCTCGACCGTGGTGTGCAGACCGGGCACGTGCAGGGTCCCGCCGAACTGCGAGGCCTGCGTGACCTTGACGTTCGTGAAGAACAGGGTCGGCAGGTTGAGCGGCGGCGGGTTCTTGGCGTTGAACGTCAGCGGAACGAGCCCGAACAGATTGCCCGAGATCTCCTCCGTGTACATCGTCGTCTGCCCGTCGCGGATGGTGGACGTGGAGCCCTTGTCCGAACGGATGTGGAAGAACTTCCCGTTCGGGCCCGGGGCGATCTGGTGCAGATCACCGATGTCCGTGCCCTTGGAGATGACGTACTTCATGACGCGCTTGGTCGACCCGTCGGCCATCCGGACATCCACAAGGCCCTTGTAGTCCGCGCCCTTGAGCAGGAGCGAACTGGCCTGCAGCTTCCAGGACTTGTCCGGGAGCTGGGCCGGGGTGTCCTCGTCGGCGCCCGACGCGTCCGTGGCCGCCGGACAGTTCTCCGGCACATCGCCGGAGCCCTGCGGGTTGCCCACGTTCTTGGTCGCGTCCTTGGCCGCGTCCCCCACCTTGTCGGTCGTGTCCTTGACCTTGTCGGTGGTGTCCTTGACCGTGTCGCCGAGCTTGTCGGTGGTGTCCTTGACCGACCCGGTCGTGTCCTTGACCGTGTCGTCCACCTTGTCGGTGGTGCCACCGAGCAGGCCGCCGGAGGATTCCGACGCCGACGGCGAAGGAGTCGCGCTCTCCGACTCCTTGTCGTCGGGCGTGAACGCCTTCTTCAGGGCGTCGCCGACGCCCAGCGGGTCCAGGGGGTTCTTGGTCTCCGAAGCCGAGGGCGACGGCGTGGCCGCATCCTTGTCTTCGGAGTCCGTGGACTCGGAGGCGGACGGCGAAGGAGTCGGGGTCGCCTTCTCCTTCTTCTCCGCGGAGCTGTCCTTGGAGGCCGAGGCGGACGGCGTCGGGGTCGGCTTCGCCGACTCCTTGGCCTTGTCCTTGGCCTCGTCGGACCCGTCGTCCTTGTTCGCGTCGACGGCGTCGGCGCACGCCTTGTAGTCGTCGACGGAGAACTTCGTCGGGTTGTCCTTGGCCGACGCGAGCGTCGGCGTCAGACCAAGTCCCATGAGCACGGCCGTGGGCATGGCCGCGATCGCCACCGCCTTGCCCGCAGGCATGTGAATCTTGGTGAAGAGATGCTTCTTTGGTGCCGCATGCCGCCGCGCCGCATGCCGCGGCCCGGTTCTCGCACGGGGCTCAGCGGAGCCCTCGTGGTGCACCTCGTCAGCCGGCACGGTGCCTCCCGTTCGTCCCGTTGTTCGGGCTCGTCCCTGACACGTCGTCGTTTACGCCCGCGACCTGATAGGTGGCTCCCGCAACCGGCGGCACGACCGGCGCCGCGTCCTGGGAGGACGTGGCGTGGTCACCGCCCTTCCCTGCCGAGTCGTCCTGCCGCTCCGCGGGCGCCCAGGAAATACCGAGGCCGCCACCGACGAGGGCGAGCAGGAAACCGATGACGAAGCCGCCGAAGTTCGAAACCACGAGGGAGACCAGGGCGAGAAGAATCGCCGCGACACCCGCGAACACACGGGAGTGCGGCTGGAACCACATCGTCAGGCCGAGCACGACCAGCAAGACGCCGATGATGAGCGAACCGGCACCGGCCGTGGTCGCCATCTTGATCGTCATATTGCCGATCGCGAGGTTCGCGTACGGGAAGTACATGATCGGGAGGCCGCCGAGGATTGACAGCAGACCGCCCCAGAACGGGCGCTGACCGCGCCACCCTCGGAACGATTGGCGCATCTGACCAAGCTTGGGGCCCAGTCCTGCGTGCGCTTCGGCGCTCATGTCGTACAGCTCCTCGGGAAAGGCGTTGATCTGTGGTGATGGTGGCTGTCCGGAAACGGGCACGGGGACGACCCCACGTGACTGCGAGTGCCCCCGCGCCCGGCCGTTCAGCACATCAAGTGCCAAGACCCCGGCCCCTTACGGGCCCTGTGGGCCTAGTAGCACTCGTGCTTGCCCTTCTGGACCTTCATCTTGAGGCCGGAGAGCTTGAAGGTGCCGGCCGTCGTGGCCCACGCACGCTGCTGGACGTGCTCGAAGTGCACCGAGTCGGCCTGCTGGGCGAACGCGTTGGGGTCGGCCTTGTCGCCCTGGTGGATACCGGGGCCCTTCTTGGCGTCACCCGCCGCCACACCGATGTCGATGTTCTTGAAGGTCGCATCGGCCTTCAGGTCATCGGCGTCGATGTAGAGGGTCTTGGCCTCGACCGGGGCGCTCTTGTCCGCACCGGCCGACAGCTTCATCGACACATCGCCGAAGACCGGGACGGGGACAACCACCGACTGGCAGAGGTTGTTGATCGTCGCGGTCTTCATGCCGACAACGGCGACCGGGTGGTTACCCGTCTTGCCGGAGTCGACGGCGCCGTACTGGACAAAGCCCTGGCCGTCGAGGGAGTCCGCCGTCACCTTGAACGACTGACCCGACACACTGAACGATGCCGCGAGCGCACCCTGGGACAGGGCCACGCCTATCGCGGCAGTCGCCGCGACGCTCGGCACCATGACTACGGCGAACCGCTTCCATCTGGTTCCGCCACGAGTCACGGACTTCATGACTGTTCCTCCTTCTCGGACGTACATCTCCGGCCCTGACTGCCCCTAGAGGCGGCTCAGCCGGGCAGGGATGGGAGAAGTGCTACGTCCTCGGGAAGGAGAGCGCCCGCATCGGAAGTGCTTGGTCTGTACCGCACCCTGATCACCGGCGATCACCCCCGAGCGACAACCACTGGTCGCACCTGAGCCATCACGCGCAACCTGCTGGACAGGCCCAGCCGGATGGCTGAGACCCCCCTGTCCTTGGACCGCCGGCGCTCCCCTTGGTTCGCCGTCGACCACCCGGTGGGGACCCAAAAACCCCGCCGCACGATTGGCTGTCGGACGGTGGGGAGAGGACCGAGCGTGCCCGATCGTGGTGCATTCGAGGCGCTGACACAAGGGGGTTCGTTACTGGCGGGTAACGGACGGATAACCGAACGCGGACGGAGAGAGTCCGAACAACAACTGAGGGTGCAGTCAACCGAGTTTTTATACAGGTTGAATACGGGACGGAATCGGACAGAAGATCGAGTCCGACTTACTCCAAGTAACAGCGGCCGCGATTGCCAAGTTTTGGCAAAACGCGGCCGCTGTGCGCCTCCGGCGACAGAACTTTCACTCCGGCATCACAAGCCGCAGCGTTTAACAACTGGTCACTGACGACTCAGAAGAGAACTCGGGCCAGAGCTGTACGCGCCGTCGTCACGCGCGGATCGTCGGCCCCCACGACCTCGAACAGTTCGAGCAGTCGCACACGCGCCGCATCGCGGTCCTCGCCGGCCGAGCGCCCCACCGTCTCGACGAGCCGCCCGAAGGCGTCCTCGACATGACCGCCGATCAGGTCCAGGTCGGCCGCCGCGATCTGCGCCTGCACATCGGCGGGCTTCTCCGCGGCGTCCCTGCGGACCTGCTGCGGGTCGAGCCCCTGCACGCGCTGGAGGAGCTGCGCCTGACCGAGGCCGAGCTTGGCCTCGGTGTTGCCCGGATCGTCGGACAGCACGTTCTTGTAGGCCTGCACGGCGCCGTCGAGGTCGCCGGCGTCCAGGGCCTGCACGGCCGCTTCGAGGAGAGCGTCGTAGGGGCCCGCCGGGGCCTCCTCCACGACCGGCGCCTCGCCCTCCGCTTCCGGGTCGACCGCGATGCCGGTGAGCCCGAAGCGCTCCTCGGCGACCTGGATCAACTGGTCGAGCGTGCCGCGGATCTGCTCCTCGGGGGCGGCCCCCTGGAAGAGGGGCAGAGCCTGCCCGGCGACGACGGCGAAGACAGCCGGGATCCCCTGGACCCCGAACTGCTGCATCAGCATCTGGTTGGCGTCTACGTCGATCTTGGCGAGCACGAAGCGGCCGCTGTACTCGGCGGCGAGCCGCTCGAGCAGCGGGCTCAGCTGCTTGCAGGGCTCGCACCACTCGGCCCAGAAGTCGATGACGACGGGCACCTCGGCGGAGCGCTGCAGGACGGCGCTCTCGAAGTCCGCCTCACTGACGTCGATGACGAGACTGGACGGGGACACGGCCCCGCCCCCGCCGTTCCTGGCCGCTTCGGCGCGGGCCTGCTCCGCCTTCGCCTTGGCCTCCTGGGCCGCCTTCACCGCGGCGAGATCGACGACTCCGCTCATGGACATGTTCCGTGGCTGCATGCGTACAGTCTCCCCCTTCCGCGGACAGTTGTGGGCCGGGTCCTGCCCCGTGCACCTCCCGCCGGAATGCGAGACGCATCTGGAGGCACGGAGCGGACTCGGCCTGGTGTGCTTTCGGCACCGGGTCCCCACCCGGCGCCTTGTGGTTGCCGCTCGTCCCGGCCGCCCCGGGGTGCAGATCCGAGGCACTCGTACGAGATCGAGCTTCCGCAGCTTTCGCTACGACTCGTAGCGTAACTGCCATGGGCGGGACGCGGGAACAGGGCCCCGGTGATCAACCGGTGATCTGCCTCACGCGATCTTTCCTCCGTACCCGCCGGTATGGTCGACGACCATGCAGAGCCGCACGCCGTCTCCCTCGTCCCCTTCTTCCCGCCCCTCTCCCCCCTCCAACGTCCGGACGGGGCGTCCGCGTTCCGCCGCGGCGGACGAGGCGATTCTCGAGGCGACCCGGGCGGCGCTCGTGGAGCTCGGCTGGTCGAAGCTGACGCTCGGGGACGTGGCCACGCGCGCGGGGGTCGCGAAGACGACGCTGTACCGCCGCTGGCCGGGCAAGAGCGAGCTCGTCGTGGACGCGGTCGCGGTCCTCTTCGACGAGCTCGAACTGCCGGACCGGGGCTCGCTCGCCGCCGATGTGGAGGGCGTGGTGCGGCAGTTCGCGGCGATCCTGGACCGGCCCGAGACGAAGACGGCACTGATGGCCGTGGTCGCCGAATCCACCCGCGACGCCCCGCTGCGGGACCGGATCCGTACGTCGATCGTCGACCGCCAGAAGCGGCTCGTACTGGAGGGGCGGGCGCGGGCCGAGCGCCGCGGCGAACTCCCGCCGGCCCCCGACCCGGCCGCCGCCGCGGCCACGGCGGATCTCATCTACGACGTGGCGGCGGGGGCGGTCGTGCACCGCACCCTGGTGAGCGCGGAGCCGGCCGACGCGGAATGGGTGCGGCGGTTCACGGCCCTCCTGCTGGGAGGGCTCGCGGCCGCCGCGACCGATTAGTGGCTCCTACTAGGGCCTATGGGTGGGCCCTACTTGTTCCAGGCGCAGCTGCCCAGCGTGGCCCGCTTCTTGGCGACCAGGGCATCCGCCTCGCCCGCCGGCAGCGCGCGCGTGCGCTTGTCGTGGCAGACCACCGTGCGGTCGGCGCGGCCCGCAAGGTCGACCAGGATCTGGTCCCAGTGGCGGTACTGGACGTCGTGCCCGGTGTCCGCGTACGTACGGGTCTTCACGGGCGCCGTGTCGGGCAGGTTGTCGCGCCAGGCCTTGAGCGTGCTCGCGGGCACGGTCGTGTCCTTGTCGCCGTGGTAGAGGAACACCGGCGCCTTCAGCTTCGCCAGGTCCGGTCCCGGACGGTCGCAGTACAGCCGCTGCTCGTGCACCTGCGGCGCCGGATCGGCCTGCTGGCCGCGCTGGTTGTAGGTCCGCGCGCCCTCCTCGTACGCGGTGTCGGCGAAGCCGGGGATCGACTTGACCGGGCTGTCGTCGGGGAAGGCCCACCACTTGCGCGGGTCCTTGATCTCGTCCTTGACGGCGGCCGCCATCTGGTCGTCCGTCAGGTCGCAGGAGGCGGGCTTCTCGCCGTACGGCGGGAGGGCGGCGGCGAGGTGCAGGGCGCTGATCCGCTCGGGGGCCTTGGCGGCGATCTCGGCGGCGTACGGGCCGCCGCCGGATATGGCGATCACCTTGAACTTCTTGACGCCGAGCTTGTCGAGGACCTCGAGGGCGTCCTTGGCGTAGTCGGCCTTGCCGAGCTTCGGGTCGTAGTCGGTGTCGCCGAAGCCGTTGCGCTCGACCGTGATCATGCGCAGGTCCAGGTTCTCTCTGGTGGTGCGCATGAAGTCGGTCATGTGGACGGCGCGGGCGCTGGTGCCGGTGCCGCCGATGTAGAGCACGGGGGTGCCGTCGGACGGGCCGGAGTCCGTGTAGTGCGCGGTGCGGCCGGAGGACAGGTCGGCCGCGTGCACGTCGGCGCCGAGCGAGTCGAAGCTGTTCTGCACCTTCGGCTCGGCGGGCGGGCTCGCGCTCACCGCGCCGGTGCCGCCGATGGCGATGCCGCCGAGGAGGGCGGCGGTGGCGATGCCGACGGTGGTGGTTGTGGTGCGGTTGAGCGCGAGGCGCACGGGGGCTCCTGGGGTTGGCGGGGCACTTGGCGTGTCCGCGCCTACCCCAAGATCACGCGGTGACACCTGTCACCGACCCGGTGGACGCCCTCGCCCTTACGCCACGGGCTCCGCCCCGGACCCCGCGAGTCTCGTCCCAGAGCGGGGCTTAAATTTGCGCACCCGCCGCAGAGACTTGATTTTGCGCACCCGCCGCGGGGCGAGGACATGAGATGCCGCCCCGCGCCTTGGGCAATCTGCCGCCTTGGGCGGCAGGGTGGGCAAGGCGGCACCCCGGTGCAGGCCGCACGTCACGGAGGCGCCGACCCCGGCCGAGCAAGCAGCCCCGATGCCGCGCAACAGCACGCAGGGCCCCGCCCCGGCGGACCTCAGAACCCCGGCGGCTCCGTATACACGCCCCACTCGTCGCGGAGCACCCCGCAGATCTCGCCGAGTGTGGCCTCCGCCCGGGCCGCGTCCAGCATCGGCCCGATCATGTTGGAGCCGTCCCGCGCCGAGGCCAGCATCCGCTCCAACGCCTCCCGCACCGCCCCGTCGTCCCGCCCCGCCTTCCGGTCACCGAGCGCCCGCACCTGATCCCGCTCGACCTCATGACTGACCCGCAGGATCTCCAGGTCACCCGTGACGGACCCTTCCGCCACGTTCACCCCGACGACCCTCTTGTCGCCCTTCTCCAGGGACTGCTGGTACCGGAACGCCGACTCCGCGATCTCGCCCGTGAACCAGCCGTCCTCGATCCCGCGCAGAATGCCGGAGGTCACCGGCCCGATCGGGTGCTGCCCGTCCGGGTGCGCCCGCAGGCCCCGTTCCCTGATCTGCTCGAAGATCTTCTCGGCGTCCGCCTCGATCCGGTCCGTGAGCTGCTCCACGTACCAGGAACCACCCAGCGGGTCGGCCACGTTGCCGACACCCGTCTCCTCCATCAGCACCTGCTGCGTCCGCAGCGCAATCTCCGCCGCCTGCTCGCTCGGCAGCGCGAGCGTCTCGTCGAGCGCGTTCGTGTGCAGGGAGTTGGTGCCGCCGAGCACGGCCGCCAGCGCCTCGACCGCCGTACGGACGACGTTGTTGTAGGGCTGCTGGGCCGTCAGCGACACACCCGCCGTCTGCGTGTGGAAGCGCAGCCACTGCGCCTTCTCACTCTGCGCCCCGTACACGTCCCGCATCCAACGCGCCCAAATGCGCCGCGCCGCGCGGAACTTGGCGATCTCCTCGAAAAAGTCCACGTGCGCGTCGAAGAAGAAACTCAGGCCCGGGGCGAAGACGTCCACGTCAAGCCCGCGGCTCAACCCCAGCTCCACGTAACCGAATCCGTCGGCCAGCGTGTACGCCAGCTCCTGCGCGGCCGTCGAGCCCGCCTCGCGGATGTGGTACCCGGAGACCGAGAGCGGCTTGTACGCGGGGATGTCGGCGGCGCAGTGCTCCATCAGGTCGCCGATCAGGCGCAGATGCGGCTCGGGCTGGAAGAGCCACTCCTTCTGCGCGATGTACTCCTTGAAGATGTCGGTCTGGAGCGTGCCGTTGAGGACCGACGGGTCGACACCCTGTCGCTCGGCCGCCACCAGGTACATACAGAACACCGGCACGGCCGGGCCGCTGATCGTCATCGACGTCGTGACGTCGCCCAGCGGGATGTCCTGGAACAGGACCTCCATGTCGGCCGCCGAGTCGATGGCGACACCACAGTGCCCGACCTCGCCGAGCGCACGCGGGTCGTCGGAGTCCCGCCCCATCAACGTAGGCATGTCGAAGGCGACCGAGAGCCCGCCACCGCCGTTGCGGAGGATCATCTTGTAGCGCTCGTTGGTCTGCTCGGCGTTGCCGAACCCCGCGAACTGGCGGATCGTCCACGTGCGCCCCCGGTACCCGGTCGGGTACAGGCCGCGCGTGAACGGGTACTCGCCCGGCCACCCGATCCGCTCGAAGCCCTCGTACGTGTCCCCGGGCCGCGGCCCGTAGGCCGGCTCGACCGGATCCCCGGAGAGCGTGGTGAAGTCCGCGTCACGCTTGCGGGCCTTGTCGTAGCGGGCCTGCCAGCGTCGGCGGCCTTCCTCGATCGCGTCAGCGTCCATGCTTCAAATTTACTTGGACGTCCTACTAAATGTCGATGGCCCACGGCGTCCGATCGCCGTGAAACCGGGCAGGTTCAGCCCCGCAGCGCCGCCAGATGCGCCGCCCTCACCTCCGCCGTCTGCCCCTGCACCACCAGGAACAGCCCCTCCCGCGCGAGCCGCTGCGCCGGCGCGGACAGGGCGAACGCGCGCCCGCCCCCGGCCACGATCGCCGCCGTCGTCGCCGCCCGCATCAGGTCGTACGCCCGCGTCTTCACCGCGAGCCGGTCCGCCAGCCGCTCCCCCGCCGGAACCTCGTCCACCAGCGCGTACGCGTCCCTGCGCGCGCCGTCGAGGCCCTCGCGCAGCACGCCCGCCGTCTCCTTGGCCTCGGCGTCACCGGACGCGTCGAGCAGGTCGAGGGCGGCGCGCGCGACACCGAAGACGGCCGGGTTGGTGTTGGTGTTCTTCGGCCGGTCGGCGCGCGCCCACTCCTCGTACGGCTGGCGCCCGACGATGTCCTCCTCGGCGACCGTGAGCCCGTCGAGGACCAGGCCGACGGTGCGGGTGCCGGTGAGCGCGGCGAGCTGGAGCGGTTCGGTGGGAGTGAGGCCGGGCTGCTCACGCGGCTCCGCGACGGCGAAGACGACCTCACCCTCCTCGGTCGCGCCACCGAGCAGGAACACGTCGTTGAGGCCCCAGCCCGTGTACCAGGGCACCCGTCCGTCGAAGCGCACCCCGCCGCCCGCCAGCGGCGTCGCCCGCACCGGCAGCTTCGGGAACGCCCGCAGGTGCGAGAAGGCGATACCCGCGAGCGCGGCGCCCTCGGCCAGCGGGCGCAGCCACCGCTCGCGGACCGCCTCGGCACCCGCGATCAGGTCGCGTACCGGCGAGTGGTGCTGCGCCTGCACGAAGAACGTCGAGCAGCACGCGCCCGCCAGGATCTCCGCGATCTCCCGCCCGACGGCGGCCGGCGCCCCCGAACCCCCGTACGCGACAGGCGCGTTGACGCCGAGCGCTCCCGAGGCCTTGACCGCGGCGATCGCCTCGGGCGTGACCCCGGTGCGGTCGTGGGCCTCGGCGGCGGGCGCGAGGACCTCGTCGGCGAGCCGCCGGGCGGCGGCCACCAGCGGGTGGTCCTCAAGGCGGGCTGCGGTGGCGGTCATGCGGGTGCTCCTCGGGGCCGTACGTGCCTGTGGGGACACGGTGTCAGGTCCGTGCCCCCACAGGCGGTCTACATGACCGTGAGGCGCCGCACCGCCTCACCGGTCAGTTCGCGGGTGTACGGCTCGGCCTCGCCAAGGGCCCGGTGCAGGGCGAGACCCTCGATGAGGGCGTCCAGCTGACGTGTCGTGGCCGGGGCGAAGTGCCGCTCCAGTAACTGCCTGCTGCGCGCCATCCATGCCCGCGTCAGCTCCCGGTATTCCGGGCGGCGGGCGGCGAGGGTGTACAGCTCCTGAGTGAGGACCAGGTCGCGCCGGGGACCTTCGGAGAGCGCGTGGATCAGCTCCGTGACGGCCTCCCGCGCCTCGTCCGGGCTGTCCACGCCCGCCAGGTGGCGCTCGAAGACGGCCACGATGTGGTCGGCGAACCCCGTGAACGCCTCGCGCAACAGGTCGTCGATGCCGGCGAAGTGGTACGTCATCGAGCCGAGCGGCACCCCGGCGCGCGCGGCGATCTTCCGGTGCGAGACCCCCGCGACGCCCTCGTCTGCGATGTGGTCGAGCGTCGCGGCGAGAATCCGCTCGCGGCGCTTCGGGTCCGCGTGTCCTGTGGCCATGCCGCGCGCCTCAGATGTCGCGGACCGGGCGGGCGGGGTTGCCCACCGCGACGACATTCGCCGGCACGTCCTTCACGACCACGGCGCCCGCGCCGATCACGCTGTTGTCGCCGATGGTCACGCCCGGGCAGACGATGACGCCGCCGCCGAGCCAGACGTTGTCCCCGATGGTGATGGGCAGTGCGGCCTCCAGCTTGTCGCGCCGCGGGCCCGGCTCCACCGGGTGGGTGGGCGTGAGGAGTTGGACGCCGGGGCCGATCTGGCAGTCCTCGCCGATGGTGATGCGGGCGACGTCGAGGGCGGTCAGGCGGTAGTTGACGAAGGTGCGGGCGCCGATGGAGATGTTGCTGCCGTAGTCGACGTACAGCGGCGGCCGCAGCTCGACGCCCTCACCGACCGAGCCGAGCAGCTCCGCGAGCACCGGGGCCGCCTTGCCCGGGTCGTCGAGGAAGGCCTCCTCGTACCGGGCGGCGAGCCGCATGGCGCGCTGCTGGCGGGTGGCGATCTCCGGGTCGTCGGCGATGTAGAGGTCACCGGCGAGCATCCGCTCCAGGTTGCTGCGCGGGTCGTCGGCGAAGTGGTCCGTGGGCATGCGGACGAACGTACACCGAGGAGCGTACGAACGTACACTCCTGGTCAAAAAAACGCGCGCAGCCGCTCCAGAGAGGGACGCGCGCGAAATCCGGTGCCCGGCCGGGGTTACGCCTTGGCGAGCTTCGCCTCGTCGCCGGCGACCTTGCCCTCGAGCTCCGCGGAGATCTTGCGCTCCACGAAAAACGCGGCGGTCGGGATCGTGCCGGCGATCAGCACCCACAGCTGCTTGCCGACCGGCCACTTCGCCTTGGAGCCGAGGTCGAAGGCGACGACCAGGTACACGACGTACAGCCAGCCGTGCGCGATGGCGATGACGCGCGTGAAGTCCGCGGCGCCGTCCATGCCGAACGCGTACTTGGCGATCATGCCGAGACACAGGAGGACCAGGAGCACACCGGTCACGTAGGCCATGGTGCGGTAGCGGGTCAGCACGCTCTTCTTCATGGGTCGAGGGTAACCGCCCGTTTTGCGCGATCTTCGGGCGGGCCGGGTGGCACGCATCTCACTCGTCCGTGAAGTCCTTCGCCGCCACCCGCAGAGGGCGCAACATCGCGAAGATCTCGCCGCACTCCTCCGCGTCGTAGACGCCGAGGCCGAAGTCCATCGCCATGAGGTCGCGGGTGGCCGCGTCGACGGCCTCGCGGCCCTTCTCCGTGATGGTGGCGAGCGTGCCGCGCCCGTCGTTGGGGTTGGGGCGCTTGTCGACGAGGCCGGACCTCACGAGCCGGTCGACCGTGTTCGTCACGGACGTGGGGTGCACCATGAGCCGCTCGCCGATCTTCGACATGGGCAGCTCGCCCGCCTTGGAGAAGGTGAGCAGGACCAGCGCCTCGTAGCGCGCGAAGGTGAGCCCGTACGGCTTGACGACCGCGTCGACCTCGGCGAGCAGGATCTGGTGCGCGCGCATGATCGAGGTGATCGCGCCCATGGACGGCACGGACCCCCACCGCTGCTTCCAGAGTTCGTCGGCGCGGGCGATCGGATCGAAGGCGAGAGAGAGGGGCTTCGGCACGTCCCCGACCTTACCGGGCGGTCATATGGCGGTCAGCCCCGTCTCGGTCTTTGGGCCCTCGGCACGCCCGGAGGCCCGTACTTCCAAGGCGAGCGCCGTGCAGCACAGGCCGCCGAGAAGCCCCGCGCCCGCCACCACCGTGGACACGTCGAAGACCTCGGCGGCCGCCCCGGCGAGCGCGGTCCCCACGCCCTGGATGGTCATCAGGCCCGCGTTGTGCAGCGTCATGGCCCGGCCGCGCAGTTCCTCGGGCACCGCGTCCACGAACCAACGGTCGAGCCCGAGCGTGTACGCGGATCCGGCCCCGGCGAGCAGCAGGATCGCCACCGCCCAGGCGAGGCCGGGCACGATCGCGTAGCCGATGAGCGGGAGCAGGGTCACCGACGCGAGCGGCAGCGCGATACGGGAGCGGGCCGACGGCGAGAGCAGTGAGCCCGCGGCGAGTTCGCTCGCGACGGTTCCGACGGCCATCGAGCACATCAGGAATCCGACGGCCGCGGCGCCCGCCCCGATCTCGTCCACGTACGCCGCCGCGAGCGCCTCCGGTGCGATCACGAACATGGGCGGCACCCAGAGCAGGAGCAGTAGGGCACGGATGCGGCGGTGGCCGAGGACCTGGCGGGCGCCGGCCAGCGAGTACCGCAGCAGGGCACCCTCCTTGTCCTTTTCGCGTTGCCGCGCGGGGCGGGCCTTCGTGCACAGGCGCAGCAGGGTGGCCGAGCAGAGGAAGGTGACGACGGTGACGGTGAGCGCGCCGCGCGGGGACACGACCGTGAGGAGTACGCCGCCGAGGCCGAAGCCGACGAGGACCGCGCTCTGCGAGACGATGCGCAGCAGCGAGCGGCCGAGCACGAACAGGTCGCCGTCGCCGAGCACATCGGTGAGCGTGGCCATGCGGGTGCCGTTGAACACCGGTGACACGAGCGCGATGACGCAGCGCAGCGCGAGCAGCCCGCCGACCGGGGTGGCCGGCAGCGCCATCAGCGCCGCGCACCCGGCGCACACGAGGTCGCAGGCGACGAGCACCCGCCGCGCCGGGAACCGGTCGGCGATCCCGGACAGCAGCGTCCCGCCGACGAGGTACGGCAGGAAGCCGAGCGTGAAGGTGAGCGCGCTGAGCAGCGGCGACCCGGTCAGCCCGTACACGAGCACGGTGAGCGAGATCTCCGCGACGACGACGCCGAAGAGGGAGGCGGCGTGCGCGAGGAACACGGCGCGGAACTCGGCGATACGGAACAGCCTTGTGTAGCCGGGGCGTTCGCGGGCCTTGTCGCCGGCCCTTGCACTGGTCGTGTCGCTGGTCATGGGCCGCAGCCTGCCGTCCGCTCCGCGCCGGTCGTACTGTTTCGGCCTGCGGCGAATGTTGTGGGGAGGGGGGCGGGATGCCGTTGCATCTTCGGTTCGGGCAGGAGGATCTGCTGCGGTGCCGGTTCGCGATCTCGCCGCTCTGGGAGACGCAGGAGGCGATCCGTACGCTCAGGCGGCCGGACCGGCACGGCTATCACCTGCCGTGGCTGCGCCGGATCCGGGACGCCGCGCGGGGGCTCGACCTGGCGCCGGTCTGGCTGCTGATGCCGCAGCGGGGGCACACCCCGGACTTCCTCGGCCCGCCCCCGATCGGCCCCGCCGCCACCTTCGACGAGGAGATCGCCGCGTTGCGGGCGACCGGGCCCGACGAGGCGCTGCGCGGCATCACCCAGTCGCTGGCGTGCACGCCGGGCGCGGCCGACACCCCGCTCGGCCGCTCGCTTCTCGCCGAACCGGGGCGCGCGGTAAGGGAGTTGGCGGACCTCGTGGAGCAGGCCTGGCACGTCCTGGTGGAGCCCGAGTGGCCCCGGTTGCGGGCGCTGCTCGAAGCGGATGTGGCGCACCACTCGCGGCGCCTCGCCGAGGTCGGCCTCGAAGGGCTGCTCCGGGAGCTGCATCCACGGGTCGGCTGGGAGCCCGGCACCCTCACCCTCACCGCCCGCGCGAGCGAGCACAGCCGGGACCTGGACGGCCGGGGCCTGGTGCTGCTGCCCAGCGTCTTCTGCTGGCCGGACGTGGTCAGCGGCTTCGAACCGCCGTGGCAGCCCACCGTCGCGTACCCGGCGCGGGGCGTCGGCGCGCTGTGGTCCGCGCCGGCCGCGAGGGCGCCCGACGCGCTGGCGAATCTGCTCGGCCGGGGCCGCGCCGACGTGCTGTGCGCGCTCGCCGAGCCCGCCTCGACCAGCGCGCTCGCGCACCGGCTCGGGCGCGCGCCGTCGTCCGTGTCGGCGCATCTGGCGGCGCTGCGCGCGGCGGGGCTGCTCTCGTCGCGGCGCCACGGGCACCAGGTGCTGTACGCGCAGACGCCCCTGGGCAGCGCGCTCGTGACGGGCGATCAGGGCGTCTGACGCGGCTCCTCATGCGCGGCGCCTAATGCACAGCGAAAAGACAACCCTGTGTAACGATTGCCCGGTATTTTCGCTTTCGTACGCCTTTTTACGCCCTGTACGCGCTCCGAACCAGGGGGCAGGATGCCCGTCCCACCCACCCATACGCCCGCCCGCACCCCCACCCGCACCTTCGCGCTCACCGGCGCCGCGATCCTGCTGGCCACCTTCGTCATCGGCTGCTCCGACAGCGGCGGCGGTGGCGGCGCGGGCAGCAGCGGCGGCGGCCGCGACTCCGCCGCGGAGGCCGCGCAGCGGACCGCCCCGTCCGGCTCCCCCGCCGACTCCTCGCCGTTCTGGGTCGACCCGGACTCCGACGCATCCGACCAAGTCGCGAAGTGGAAGCGGGAGGGGCGCGGCTCCGACGCCGCCATGGTCGAGCGGATCGCCGCGCACCCGCAGGCGATGTGGGCGCCGGGCGACTATCCGCGCCCGCCGATCTCCGAGGCCGCCGCGCAGGCCAGGAAGGCGGGCAAGACGCTGGTGCTGGTCGCGTACAACATCCCGCACCGCGACTGCGGGCAGCACTCGGCGGGCGGGGCGCACAGCGCGGACTTCTACCACCAGTGGATCGACGCGTTCGCCTCCGGCATCGGGAGGGCGAAGGCCGTCGTCGTCCTCGAACCGGACGCGATCGGGCACATCGTCAGCGGCTGCAGTCCGAAGCAGTACGAGGACGAGCGGTACGCGCTGATGTCGTCGGCGATCGACCGCCTCAAGCGGCAGCCGAACACGAAGGTGTACGTCGATGCCGGGAACCCGGCGTGGATCCCCGACGCGAGCAAGCTGGTGGATCCGTTGCGGCGGGCCGGGGTCGGGAAGGCGGACGGGTTCTCCCTGAACGTGTCCAACTTCCAGACGGACAAGGCCAGCGCGGCGTACGGCCGCCGGCTGTCCGGGCTGCTCGGCGGTGCGCACTTCGTGGTCGACACCAGCCGCAACGGTGCGGGGCCCTACGGGGACGGGCAGGGCGACGCGTGGTGCAACCCGCCGGGCCGCGCGCTCGGCTCCGCCCCGACCACGAGGACGGGCGACGCGCTGAACGACGCGAACCTGTGGGTGAAGCGGCCCGGCGAATCGGACGGCACCTGCCGCGGCGGCCCGCAGGCGGGTACGTGGTGGGCGGATTACGCGTTGGGGTTGGCCCGGAACGCCAAGCGTTGAGCCCCACCGGGGCCGGGGCCGCGGGGCTCCGCCCCGGACCCCGCGCCTCAAACGCCGGCGGGGCTGGATCGGCCTACTCCACCTGGATCCACTTCGCCTCGGACGAGACCCCGTCCGCGTCGGACACAAACACCATGTACCACCCCGGAGGGACCAGCGTCTTGTCCTTGGGGGCGGCCAACGTCACCGAGCCCTTGGACTTCTTGACGTCGAGGGCGATCGAGCGCTGTTCCACGTCCGTCGTGTGGGTCACGGCGGACGGCCGCATGAGGCGGGCCTTGACGATGCCGTCGGCCTGCTTCGTACGGAACGTGGCCCGCCCGCTCGCCGGAAGCGTCTCGGGGCCCGCGCCGAGGACGGGCCGCTGGTCGCCGCCGCGGTGCAGGGCGGGCGGCGTGTAGATCTCCATGCGCTGCTCGAAGTGGCCGAGCTTGGTGTTCTGCTGGTTGTCGTAGAGCGGGTCGGAGCCGAAGCTGACGACCCGGCCGTCGGGCAGCAGCAGCGCCTCCGAGTGGTAGTTGCGGCCGACCTTGGGGGCGGCGGCCTCCTGGAAGGCGTTCTGCTGGGGGTCGTAGAACTGCGCCTTGTGGATGTTGCTGGCGCTGCGGCCCCGGTAGTCCTTGGAGCCGTTCGTCGTGAAGACGGAGTCGTCCGGCATGATGACGGAGTTCAAGTAGCGGGTGCCCTGCGGCAATTGGGGCCCGGTCTGGAAGGAGGGGCTCTCCTTCTTCAGGTCCACGACCGCCGTGCGGGACGTCGCCTTCTTGGACTCGCCGACACCGCCGCCGCCGAGGATCATGAACCGCTGGTCCTGCGCGGGCGGCAGCAGCAGCGAGGACGAGGTCTCCGTCTGGTCCGTGTCGGTGAGGCCCGGGACCTTCTCGAACTTATTGGTCTTCAGGTCCCACAGGCCGGGGACGCGCCCCTTGGTGGCGGGGCCGTAACCGGCGTTCGAGGCCGGGTAGAAGAGCTTGCCGCCCTTGGTGAGGAAGAGCGCCGGGTAGGTCGGGAAGTAGCGCTTGGGGCCCATCGACCACTTCTTGGTCTTCGGGTCGTAGATCTCGTTGTCGCCGGGGTCGATCATGCCGACGTCGTCGAGCCCGGAGACCGCGAGCACCTTGCCGTCCTCCAGGCCGACGAGCGTGGGGTACCAGCGGGCCTTCTCCATCGGGTCGACCGGCACGTACCGCTCGGCGACGGGGTCGAACTCGTAGGCCTCCTTGATCCCCTGGAAGTCCTGCTTCTCCATGGTGATCTTCTCGGAGAGGCCGTACGTGTTGTCGGCGTCCTTGCCGCGCAGGCCCTCGATCTCGTACTGGGCGTTGTCGTCGGTGACGTGCTGCTCGCCCTTCTGGGCGGCCTCGACGAAGACGCGGGCCTCGCTCGCCTTGATCTTCGTCTTCCACGGCTGCATGACGCCTGCGGCGTTGCGCTTCTTGTCGAAGGCGCGCTTCGCCTTGGGCACGGTGACGTCGAACCTGGAGACGTACTCGGTGCCTGAGGGGGAACGGAACGTGGTCCCCTTCTTCAGGTGAACGGCCTTGTCGGGGCTCTCGTTCTTGACGCGCATGCCGCCGCCGGCCTTCTCGACCTCGCCGTCGAGCCGCTCGTAGCGGGCGGTGCCGCCCGCCACCAGGAGCCGCCCGCCGGGGAGTTGGGCGTGGCCGCCGCAGAAGAAGTCGGCGGGGGTGGGGATCTTCTTGAAGGTGTTCGCCTTCGGGTCCCACAGGACGGTGTCGAAGGTGCCCGCGTCGAACTTCTTCTGCTCGTTGCCCGAGCCCGCGACGATGAGGACCTTGCCGGTGTGCAGGAGCGCGGCGTGGATGGCGTTGGTGCGGTACTCCTCGGGGATGTCGATCTGCGACCAGGAGCCGTACTTGGCCTTGTAGCCGGGCTGGGCGATCTTCCAGTCCTCGTACCGCTCGGTGGCGAAGGTCCAGGCGGCCGGGGCGTTCAGGCCGACGAGGAGGGCGACGCCGCCCGCGCCGAGGACGGTCTTCCGCATCCGGCGTGAAGGTCTGTAGGCCATGGGTCAGTTCCCTCCGGTGGTCGACGTGCTGGGGGTCGCCGGCTGCACGGCCCGGACCGGTTCGGCCTCCACCCTCTTGGCGGTCGCGGCCGCCGCGGCCTCGCGGCGCTGCGAGGCGAACCACACGACGGGCGGCGCGAGCGCGATGCACAGCGCGAGGACCGCCCAGGTGCGCATGGCCACGTGGGTGTGGTCGAGGGCGACGGACGCCACGAGCGACGTGGCGAGCACGCCCGCCCAGCACAGGTGGATACGGAAGGTCAGCGGCTGGTCGGCGCTGGCGTCGCCGCCCTTGGGGGTGACGACGAAGCGGCTGGGGCGGCCGAGGAGGGCCGCGCCGAGCGACTTGAGGTAAATGGGCGCGGAGATCGCCGACATCCCCATGCCGGCGAGGCCGCCCGAGCCCTCGGGTTCGTGCGGCGAGACGTTGTGCCGCCGGTTCCAGAGGTAGAGGCCGATCTGGAGGGCGGCCGCGTCGCTGTAGAGCATGAGCCACACGGACGCGGACACCTGCGTGCCGGAGGCGCCCGTCCACAGGAACAGCACGCAACTCAGCACGCCGAGCAGCCAGTTGACGGCCGTCATCGGGTAGTAGACGAGCATCATCGTGTACGAGAAGAGGCGGCCGGGCGGCATCGAGGCCGGCGCCTTCCAGTACTGCCGGAACAGCGTCTCGTACGTGCCGCGCGACCAGCGGGTCTGCTGGGTGAAGAAGTCCGTCCAGGACGCGGGGCCCTCGCCGACCGCGAGCACGTCGGGCGTGTAGACGGAGCGCCAGCGCTCGTGGGTGTCCGGGTTGCGGTGGCGGTGGATCTCGAAGCCGGTCGCCATGTCCTCGGTGATCGAGTCGACGAGCCCGCCGATCTGCTTCAGGGCGGTGATCCGGACGACGTTGTTGGTGCCGACGAACATGGGGGCGCGGTAGCGGTTGCCCGCGCGCTGGATCAGCGCGTGGAAGAGGAACTGCTGGGACTCGGCGGCCTTGGTGACCGGGGAGTCGTAATTGCCGTACACCTGCGGGCCGACGACGAACGCGACATCGGGGTCGCGGAAGTAGCCGAGCATCCGCTCGAGGAACTCGGGGTGCGGCACGTGGTCGGTGTCGACGGAGGCGAAGAAGTCGTAGTCCGAGCCGTGCGCGGCGAGCCAGGCGTTGTAATTGCCGTGCTTGGTACGGGCCTTGTGGGGGCCCTTCTTCTGGTTCCACTCCGGGATGCCCTTGCGGGTGAAGTGGTGGACGCCGAGCCGGTCGCAGAGCGCCCTGGCGTCGGGGTCGTCGCCCTCGTCCAGGAGCCAGACGTCCAGCGGCCCTTCGTGCGTGATGCGCACGGCGCCCTCGAGGGTGGCCCGCACCATCGCGAGGGGCTCCTTGCCGGGGACGTACGTGGTGAGGAACGCGACGCGGGTGCCGGGCTCGGCGCGGACCGGGATCGGGTCCCTGGCGACCATCGTCGCGTGAGCGATGGAGATGACGTTGACGACCATGAACAGCTCGATGAGCCCGATCGCGACGAGCATCACGATGTCGAGCGAGACCAACCAGCGTTCGCCGCCCTCGCGTTCCACCCAGTGGTTGGGCCACACCAGGTACACGAGGAGCGCCCCGGTGAGCAGGGGCGCGAGCGTCATCAGCAGGACGGCTCGTATTCGGTGGGGCTCGTTCGCCAGAAGCGAGGTGTACTGCACCCGGTAGCCGCCGTCGCCGGGCGGCTCGGTGAGCGGCCCGGCGAGCTTGCTGTAGGTGTCGTAGTCGTAGCCCTCGTCAGGCCGCACAGCGCCCTCCAGGATCTGGTGTTCGACCGTCTCGGTACCCCAACAAAAGGGGACTTTCCCGGGCGTGTCGACCAGAGGAGCGCGTACGAGTGAGGTATGAGGAGGGCTACGCCAGTCAGCCGTCGGAGAGTTGCCGCTCCACGGTTTCGACCTTCGAGGTCAGACCGTCCGTGCTGCATCTCCCGGGGACAACCCCCGGACCCCCGGCCACAAAGGCAACCGGCCCGGCACCCCGCAGGGGGGCCGGGCCGGAACCGCAGTGCGCAGCTATTCGGAGAGGTGCCGCTCGACCGTGTCGACCTTCGAAGTCAGGCCGTCGGTCACGCCCGGGCGGATGTCCGCCTTCATGACGACCGAGACGCGCGGCGCGCGGGCCTCGACCACCGCGACGGCGCGCTTGACCACCGCCATCACCTCGTCCCACTCACCTTCCACGGAAGTGAACATCGCGTCGGTGCGGTTCGGGAGGCCGGATTCGCGGACCACGCGGACCGCTTCGGCGACGTACTCCCCCACGTCCTCGCCGACCCCGAGCGGGGTCACGGAGAAGGCGACGATCATGCGCTCACGACACCTTCCTGGCGGGCGCGACCCGCGATCACCGCGGCCTCGCCCTCGCGCTTGAGCTTGCGCTCGGCGAAGAAGCCGCCGGTGGGCAGGACCGAGAGGACGAAGTAGAGCGCGGCGGTGCCGAAGCTCCACTTCGTACGGTTCCAGGCGTCGAGCCAGAAGATCACGTACAGGACGAAGAGGACGCCGTGGACCATGCCCATCACGGGCACCCCGTTGAAGTCCGTCGTCCGCTTCAGGACCGAGCAGATCAGCAGCAGCAGGAAGGAGACGGCCTCCGGGGCGGAGACCAGGCGGAGGCGTCGGAGGGCGGAGGCGGTCTTGAGGTCCACGGTGCACCTTCGGCTAAGCGGGGCGGACGGTCGTTGATCTTGTGAATGTACGCACAAGCGTTTTCCCATTGTGGCATCGCGCCGATGGGGGCCTGTCGGCGGGCTCTCCTCGGCGGCTACCGTCGACCCTGTGGCTACGTTCCGACTGCAGGGCAGCAAGGTGCTGGCCGTCGACATGACAGGCGACAGCGTGAAGGCGAAGAACGGCTCGATGGTCGCCTACGACGGCCGGATGGCGTTCAAGAAGCTGAGCGGGGGTGGCGAGGGGATCCGGGGCATGGTGACCCGGCGCATCACCGGTGAGCAGCTGACCGTGATGGAGGTCAAAGGGGAGGGCACCTGCTGGTTCGCGGACCGGGCGAGCGAGATCAACCTCGTCGGGCTGCGGGGCGAGAAGCTCTACGTCGAGTCGAGCAACCTGCTCTGCACGGACGCAGGACTGCACACCGGCACCTCCTTCACCGGCGTCCGCGGCGCCTCCCAGGGCAACGGCCTGTTCACGACGACCGTCGAGGGCCACGGGCAGGCGGCGATCATGAGCGAGGGCCCGGCCGTCGTCCTGCGCGTCGGCCACGACTACCCGCTGACCGTCGACCCCGGCGCGTACATCGCCCACCAGGGCAACCTGCGGCAGTCGTTCCAGTCGGGGGTGACCTTCCGTACGTTCCTGGGGGAGGGCGGCGGCGAGGCCTTCCAGATCCTCTTCGAGGGCGACGGGCTCGTCTACGTACAGCCCAGTGAGCGCAACACGATCGCGGGGGACGTGTGATGCCGGCACCGGGCTTCCGTGAGATCAACTCGAAGATGGTCGAGGCGACCGTCGTGCCGGGGCAGCGGCTCTACAGCCAGCGCGGCGCGATGCTCGCGTACCAGGGCGACGTCTCCTTCACGCCCAACGTCCAGGGCGGGCAGGGCGGGGTGATGTCCATGCTCGGGCGGCGGGTCGCGAACGAGTCGACGCCGCTGATGACCGTCGAGGGCAGCGGCACCGTGCTGTTCGGGCACGGCGGCCACCACGTACAGGTGATCACGCTGTCCGGCGACACCCTGTACGTGGAGGCGGACCGCCTGCTCGCCTTCGACGGGGCGCTGCGCCAGGGGACGATGTTCATGGGCGCGCAAGGCGGCGTGATGGGCATGGTGCGCGGCCAGGTGTCCGGGCAGGGCCTGTTCACGACGACGCTGCAGGGCCACGGCTCGGTGGCGGTGATGGCGCACGGCGGGGTCATCGAGCTCCCGATCACCCCCGGCCGGTCGGTGCACGTCGACCCGCAGGCGTACGTGGCGCACCACGGCGACGTACGCAACAAGCTGTCCACGGCGCTCGGCTGGCGGGACATGGTGGGGCGCGGCAGCGGCGAGGCGTTCCAGCTGGAGTTGAGCGGGAGCGGTGCGGTGTACGTACAGGCGTCGGAGGACAAACTGTGAACGCTCATCCGGCCGGGGGCCCGGCGATCTTCGACCCGATGACCCTGCCGGTCGACGACAACGTCAACGCGTACACCTTCTGCGTGGAACTGCGGGGCAGCCAGTGGTTCCTGCAGAAGGGGAAGATGATCGCCCACTACGGGCGGATCGACTTCAACGGCATCGGGCACGGCCGGCTCGACCGGCTCGTGCGCACCTCGTTCCACTCGCCGCTGCACGCGAGCGACTGGGTGGTCGCGGAGGGCAGCGGCAAGATGCTGCTCGCGGACCGGGCCTTCGATGTGAACTCGTACGACCTCGACAACGGGAACCTGACGATCCGCGCGGGGAATCTGCTCGCTTTTCAGCCAACTCTCGCGCTGAAGCAATCCATCGTTCCCGGCTTCCTCACACTCATTGGCACCGGCAAATTTGTAGCGGCATCAAACGGTCCGGTTGTGTTCATGGAGCCGCCGATCCGGGTCGATCCGCAGGCGCTCGTCGGCTGGGCCGACTGCCCCTCGCCCTGCCACCACTACGACCACGGATACCTGACGGGCGTGATCGGCGGTCTACGTGCGATGACGGGCGCCGGCGGGGTCTCGGGCGAGGAGCATCAGTTCGAGTTCGTGGGCGCCGGGACGGTGCTGCTGCAATCCAGCGAGTCGTTGATGCCGGAACAATCGGTGGGTGACGTACCTCACCAGGGAGGAGTTCCCGGTGGACCAGGGGCGTCGACGGGTCAACCGGGGGCACCGCGTCTTCCCGGACAGCTCGGCGACCTCCAGCGTCGCTTCGGGCTGTGAGCGGTAGTCTGCAGAGTGTGACGTCGAACGCGTGACCCCATTGCGTTCTGGTCCGCACCCCTCGGGTGCCCGGGGTGCGCAGTGTCACCCCCCACATTCGTTCGCCTTTCAACTTCTTAGGTAGAATCGATTCCATGGAGACCGAGACGGCCACGCCGTGGCTGACCGACGAGGAGCAGTGCGCCTGGCGCACCCACCTGGAGGTCAACAGACTGCTCAATTACCAGCTGGAGAAGGATCTCCAGCCCTTTGGCCTGACGATGAACGACTACGAGATCCTGGTGAACCTCTCCGAGGCCGAGGATCTCCGGATGCGGATGAGCGACCTCGCGGCCGCGACCCTGCAGTCCAAGAGTCGGCTCTCGCATCAGATCACCCGCATGGAGAACGCGGGCCTGGTCCGCCGTGAGAACTGCGAGTCGGACCGCCGGGGCCTCTACACCGTGCTCACCGACTACGGCATGGAGACCATGCGGAAGGTCGCCCCGCACCACGTGGCGTCCGTCCGCAGGCACTTCGTGGACCTCATCTCCCCGCAGGAGCTGGGCGGCCTGCGCCAAGCCCTCTCCCCCATCGCGGAACACCTGCGTTCGCAACGCGGCAAACCGTAAACCCGTCAGCCGGAGGGCAGCGCGAGCTCGAAGAGCGCCCCGCCCTCCGGCGCGGATCGCACCGTGAGCGAGCCACCGTGCCGCTCCGCCACGTCCCGGGCGATGGCGAGGCCGAGACCGGCCCCGCCGCCGTCCCGGGTGCGCGCGTCGTCGAGCCGTACGAACCGCTCGAAGATCCGCTCCCGCTCGTCCTCCGGCACGCCCTGCCCGTCGTCGGCGACCCTCAGCACCACCCGGCCGTCCTCCGCGCGCACCGCCACCCGGACCCCGGCGCGGGCGTGCCGCTGCGCGTTGTCCACGAGGTTGCCGAGCACCCGCGCCAACTGGCCGCGGGAGCCGCTGACCTGAGGCACCGCCGCCACGTCCACGGCGACGGGGACCCGGTCGCCGACCCTCTGGGACAGCTCCTCGCGCACCAGGGCGCCCAGGTCGACCTCGGCGCCGCCGGGCTTCTCCCCCGCGTCGAGCCGGGCCAGCAGAAGCAGATCGGCGGCCAGTTCCTGCAACCGCACCGTGTCCTCGACGGCACCGTCCACATCGAGCAACTCCGGGTGGGCCGCGCCGACTTCGAGCTGGGTGCGCAGCGAGGCGATCGGGCTGCGCAGCTCGTGCGAGGCGTCGGCGACGAACCGGCGCTGGCGCTCCACGGAGGCCTCCAGCGCGGCGAGCGTCTCGTTCGTGGTGCCGGCGAGCCGGGCCACCTCGTCGTGGGTGTCCGGTTCCGGCACCCGCCTCCCCAGGTCCTGCGACGCCGTGATCGCGGCCATCTCGGCGCGGATACCCTCCACGGGCCGCAGCGCGCGCCGGGTCACCAGGTACGTCACCCCGCCCACGATGACGAGCAGCACGGGGAAGCCGATCAGCATGGAGGTCAACGCCGTGTTGACCGCGCCCTGTTCGGCTTCGAGGGAGGCGCCCGCGTACACGGTCAGGTCCCCGTACGCGGTGTCCTCGACCTCGACCGCGGCGAACCGGTAGTCGGCGCTGTCGCCGTCGATGGTGGCGCTGCCGTCGGTGTAGTCGGTGTCGTCGGAGACGCTGCCGTTCTGCTGGCTGTCGTCTCCCCCGTCGTCGCCGTCGTCATCGCGCCGCGCCGCGCCGGGCTTCACGTCGCTCACGCCGGTGCCGGAGATCTTCTCCAGGTCCTCGGACGTGGCCAGCAGCCTGCCGTCCCCGTCGACGACCTGAACCGGGTCCTCGTCGTCCAGGTCGAGCGCGTCGGGCGCGGTGCCGGTGGCCAGGGAGGTGGCGACGCGGCGGGCCGTGGAGTCGGCGTCGCGGCCCGCCTGCTCGGTGAGGTTGCCGCGCAGCGAGAGCAGCACGGTGGCGCAGGCCGCGACCAGGGCCACCGCGACCACGAGGGTGGCGGCGAGGGCGGCGCGGGCCCGTACGGAGCTGAAGGGCCTCCTCAGCCTGCTCATCGGGGCACCTCCAGTCGGTATCCGGCGCCGCGCACCGTGCGGATGAGGGAGGAGCCGAGCTTGCGCCGCAGAGCGCTCACGTACACCTCGACGATGTTCGGGTCCCCCTCGTACGCGAAGTCCCATACGTGGTCGAGGATCTCGCTCTTGGACACGACCTCACCGGCGCGGGTCACGAGCTGCTCGAGGACCGCGAACTCCTTGGTGGTGAGCGCGACTTCACCGTCCTCGGCGTGGGTGACGCGGCGCGCGGCGGTGTCGACGGCGTAGGGCCCGACGGTGTGCACGGGGCTCGCGCCACCGGCGCTGCCCCGGCGCCGCAGCAGCGCCTTCACGCGCGCGACCAGCACCACGTACGAGAACGGCTTGGTCAGGTAGTCGTCCGCGCCGGTGTCGAGCCCCTCGGCCTCGTCGTACTCGCCGTCCTTCGCGGTCAGCATCAGGATCGGCACGTCGTTGCCGGCGGCGCGCAGGGCGGCGCAGACCCGGTAGCCGTTCATGCCGGGCAGCATGATGTCGAGCACGACCAGGTCGTACGCCGCCTCGCTCGCCTGGTGCAGGCCTTCCAGGCCGTCGTGGACCACGTCCACGGCGTAGCCCTCGGCGGTGAGCCCCTTGGCGAGCGACAGGGCGAGCCGCTTTTCGTCCTCGACGATCAAGAATCGAAAGGGGCGGCGCGAAGCGCCTCCGATAGGGCGGTGGTGGGAGACGGGTGGGCGCATGTGAGCAAGGGTGGCAGGTCGAACCTGAAGAACCCTTCAGGGTCCTTCAGCGGGGCTTCAGGGTCGTCAGGGCAGTGTGTTTCTCGAAGGACGGACAGGGCGGCCCGAAGCCGCCCACCAACCACGGGAGAAGCTCATGAAGCGCCGTACCACTGTCATCTCCGCCGTCGCCGCCATCGCCCTGCTCGGCGGAGGCACGGCCACCGCGGTCGCGGTCACCGGCGACGACGGCGGCTCGTCGAGCGCGGCCCAGTCGTCCGTGCGGGTCAAGGACGACGATGGCGTGAGCGACAACCAGGAGGAGATCAACGAGGCGAAGGGCGCCCAGGTCAAGGCCGAGGACGCCATCGCCGCCGCCCTGAAGCACACGTCCGGCACGGCCGTCGGCGCCGACCTCGACTCCGACGACGGCCGGCTCGTCTGGGACGTCGACGTGATCGGCTCCGGCAACAAGTGGCAGCACGTCGAGGTCGACCCGGGCACGGGCAAGGTGCTCGGCTCCCACACGGAGCGCGACGACGACGGTGACGACAGCGCGGCCCATGTCGCGGCGACCCTGAAGGGCGCGTCCACGTCGGCCGAGGACGCCGCCAAGGCCGCGGCCTCGAAGGGCACGGTCACGTCGGTGGACGCCGACGACGACGGCTCGGTCAAGGTCTGGGAGGTCGAGACGACGTCGGCGAACGGGACGCAGCACGACTGGCACGTGGACTTCCAGTCGGGTGCGGTGTCCGTGGACCACTCGTCGGACGACGACGGCGACGACGACTGACGTCCATCCGGACGGTCACCCGGGACCGGGGCGGAGCCACAGGGCTCCGCCCCGGTCCGCGTTGGGCCCGCCCATCCCGGGGGCGTCGGCCCGACGGGGCACCGCACGTCTCCCCGCCCGGAACCGGCGTTACGCCCCCGGGGCTCCGCCCCGGACCCCGCTGCTCAATCGCCGCAGGGGCTCAAATTTGCCCACCCGCCACTGAGGCCGAATTTTGCCCACCTGCGGCTGAGGCTGAATTTTGCCCGCCCGCCGCTGAAGCCTGATTTTGCGCACCGCCGCGAGGCCATGAGATGCCGCCCCACGCCTTGGGCAATCCGCCGCCCAGCACGGCTCCCCACCCACTGCGGTCGACCGCCACCGCCTCGGGCAATCCGCCGCAGACACGGCTCCCCACCCGTTGCGGTCGGCCGCACCCGCCTTGGGCAATCTGCCGCCTTGGGCGGCAGGGTGGGCAAGGCGGCGCCCCGGTGCAGCGCAACGCGAACGACGGGCGCCGGCCCCGGTACCGCCCATGGCACCACGTGCAGGCCGCACCAAACTCAGGCGCCGGCCCCGGTACAGGTGACTGCCCCGGCGTAGGCCGCACTCACCTCAGGCGCCGACCCCGGCCCCCGGCTCACCGACCCGTCAGGCCCGCCACCAGCTCGTCCGCCGCCCGGTACGGGTCCAGGTCGCCGGAGACGATGCGGGCGGCCAGGGCGCCGAGGCGGCGGTCTCCGGAGAGGTCGCCGATGCGTTCGCGCAGCGCCGTCACGGCGATCGTTTCCACCTCGCGGGCCGCCCGCGCCGCCCGCCGCTCGGAGAGCACATCGTGCTCCTCCATCCACGCCCGGTGCTTCTCCAGCGCCTCGACGACCTCGTCGACGCCCTCCCCGCGCGCGGCGACCGTCTTCACGATCGGCGGGCGCCAGTCGCCGGGGGCACGGGATTCACCGAGCCCCAGCATGTGGTTCAGCTCGCGGGCCGTGGCATCCGCCCCGTCCCGGTCGGCCTTGTTGACCACGTACACGTCGCCGATCTCCAGGATCCCTGCCTTGGCCGCCTGGATGCCGTCACCCATGCCGGGGGCCAGCAGGACCACCGACGTGTCCGCCTGCGAGGCGATCTCGACCTCGGACTGGCCGACGCCGACCGTCTCGACGAGTACGACGTCGCAGCCCGCCGCGTCCAGGACACGGATCGCCTGCGGCGCCGCCCACGCGAGCCCGCCCAGATGCCCGCGCGTCGCCATCGAGCGGATGTAGACCCCGGGGTCGGACGCGTGCTCCGACATCCGCACCCGGTCGCCAAGGAGCGCGCCACCGCTGAACGGCGACGACGGGTCGACGGCGAGCACGCCGACCCGCTTCCCGACCCGCCGGTACGCACTCACGAGCGCCGAGGTCGAAGTCGACTTGCCGACACCCGGCGAACCGGTGAGACCGACCACGTAGGCCCCACCCGTGAGCGGAGCCAACGCGGCCATGACCTCGCGCAGCTGCGGGGACGCCCCCTCCACCAGCGAGATCAGCCGGGCCACGGCACGCGGCCTGCCCTCCCTCGCCTGCGCGACCAACGTGGGGACGTCCTGCATCACAGCTCCGTTCACCAGTTCTCGTACACCGACGAAGACGTCATTCGAATACGAAGGCGTTATGCCTTGGGTACCCGCACGACCAGCGCGTCACCCTGACCGCCGCCACCGCACAGGGCCGCCGCGCCGACACCGCCGCCGCGCCGCTTCAGCTCCAGGGCGAGGTGCAGGACGATGCGCGCGCCGGACATCCCGATCGGGTGACCCAGCGCGATGGCCCCGCCGTTGACGTTCACCTTTTCCGAGGACACTCCGAGGTCCTTCATTGACTGCACGGCGACCGCCGCGAAGGCCTCGTTGATCTCGATGAGGTCGAGGTCCTCGGTGCCGATGCCCTCCTTCTTGAGGGCGTGCTGGATGGCGTTCGAGGGCTGCGACTGCAAGGAGTTGTCCGGGCCCGCGACGTTGCCGTGCGCGCCGATCTCGGCGATCCAGTCCAGGCCCAGCTCCAGCGCCTTCGCCTTGCTCATGACGACGACCGCGGCGGCGCCGTCCGAGATCTGCGAGGAGGTGCCGGCGGTGATCGTGCCGCCCTTGTCGAAGGCCGGACGCAGCTTGCCGAGGGACTCCGCGGTGGTCTCCGCGCGGATGCCCTCGTCCTTGCTGAAGACGACCGGCTCGCCCTTGCGCTGCGGGATCTCGACGGGCGTGATCTCGGCCTCGAAGATGCCGTTCTTCTGCGCCGCGGCGGCCCGCTGGTGCGACAGGGCCGCCACCTCGTCCTGCTCGGGACGGGCGATGCCGAGGCGGGTGTTGTGCTTCTCCGTCGACGCGCCCATGGGGATGTTCTCGAAGGCGTCGGTGAGGCCGTCGTGCGCCATCGCGTCGAGCATCTCGACCGCGCCGTACTTGTAGCCCTCGCGGGACTTCGGCAGCAGGTGCGGCGCGTTCGTCATGGACTCCTGGCCACCGGCCACGACCACGTCGAACTCGCCGGCGCGCACGAGCTGGTCGGCCAGCGCGATGGCGTCGAGCCCGGACAGGCACACCTTGTTGATCGTGAGCGCCGGGACGTTCATCGGAATGCCCGCCTTGACCGCGGCCTGGCGCGCCGGGATCTGCCCTGCCCCGGCCTGCAGCACCTGGCCCATGATCACGTACTGCACCTGGTCGCCACCGATTCCCGCACGGTCGAGGGCGGCCTTGATCGCGAAGCCGCCCAGGTCGGCTCCGGAGAAGGACTTGAGCGAGCCGAGCAGACGGCCCATGGGCGTCCGCGCGCCCGCGACGATCACTGACGTGGTACCGGTCGTTCCTGACATGAGGCACGGCCCCTTGGAGGTGAGAAGTGAACGAGGGTTTACTCGAATGTACTGACCGGTATGGCGCACGTCATCGTCACCGGGGTGTGATCGCGCGCACGTTGCGTAACCACCTCGAACCGCGCTGCACTTAAAGCATGCTGACGCGAATCGACCACATCGGGATCGCCTGCTTCGACCTCGACAAGACCGTCGAGTTCTACCGGGCCACGTACGGCTTCGAGGTGTACCACTCCGAGGTCAACGAGGAGCAGGGCGTGCGCGAGGCCATGCTCAAGGTCAACGAGACGAGCGACGGGGGCGCCACCTACCTCCAGCTGCTCGAACCCACCCGCGAGGACTCCGCCGTCGGCAAGTGGCTGGCCAAGAACGGCGAGGGTGTGCACCACATCGCCTTCGGCACGGCCGACGTCGATACGGACGCGAACGACATCAAGAACAAGGGCGTACGCGTCCTCTACGAAGAGCCCCGACGTGGCTCGATGGACTCGCGCATCACGTTCCTGCACCCCAAGGACTGTCACGGCGTACTGACCGAACTCGTCACTGCGGCACCTAAGGACTCGGTGGAGCACTGACCTCCACATAGCCGGGCCGGTAGGGTTGTGGGGCGGCTGCCGTCTCCAACGGCCAGTCGTGGGCCGGGGTCCGGGTATCGGGGGACGAGGGTCGGGGCAAGTCGGGCAGCACACGGCATCAGCCGTAACGGTCCGACGGCGCCGTCCCATTCGATCTGACACCATTCCCCGGGGGCCCCGGTCGCGGGATGGGCGGGGCTCGTAAGAAGAACTTGCGACCAGGGGACGGATGGGACCGCGCAGTGCGGGGCTATGAGAGCCAGGACGGCCGACGGCCGGCTGAGACCGACCATCTCTCGCGGTTCGAAGCCGAGATGGACCGGCTGAAGACCGATCGGGAGAAGGCCGTCCAGCACGCCGAGGACCTCGGCTACCAGGTGGAGGTGTTGCGCGCCAAGCTGCACGAGGCGCGCCGCAGCCTCGCGACCCGGCCTGCCTACGACGGGTCGGACATCGGCTACCAGGCCGAGCAGCTCCTCCGTAACGCGCAGATCCAGGCCGACCAGCTGCGCGCCGACGCCGAGCGCGAGCTGCGCGAGGCCCGTGCGCAGACCCAGCGGATCCTCCAGGAGCACGCCGAGCAGCAGTCCCGGCTCCAGTCCGAGCTGCACACGGAGGCCGTCAACCGGCGCCAGCAGCTCGACCAGGAACTCTCCGAGCGCCGCCGCACGGTCGAGACGCACGTCAACGAGAACGTGCAGTGGGCCGAGCAGCTGCGCGCCCGCACCGAGCAGCAGGCCCGCCGCCTCCTCGACGAGTCGCGCGCCGAGGCCGACCAGGCGCTCGCCGCCGCCCGCACCGAGGCCGAGCGCGTCGCCGACCAGGCCCGCCAGCGCCTCACCTCCGAGGCCGAGGAGGCGCGCGCCGAGGCGCAGTCGATCCTGGCCCGCGCCCGGCAGGACGCCGAGCGCCTGCTGAACGCCGCGTCGACGCAGGCGCAGGAGGCCACCGACCACGCCGAGCAGCTGCGGACGTCGACGAGCGAGGAGTCCGAGCAGGCCCGCCGCCGGTCCGGCGAGCTGAGCCGGGCCGCCGAGCAGAAGATCGCCGAGGCGGACAGCGCGCTGCGCGAGGCCCGCACCGAGGCCGACAAGGTGCTCGCGGAGGCGAAGGACGCCGCGGCCAAGCAGCTCGCGACCGCCGAGTCGACCAACGAGCAGCGCACCCGCACCGCCAAGGAGCAGGTGGCCCGCCTGGTCCAGGAGGCCACCAAGGACGCGGAGACCACGAAGTCGGAGGCCGAGCAGGTCGTCGCCGACGCGCGCGCCGAGGCCGAGCAGCTGATCGCCGCGGCCAAGGAGAAGGCCCGTACGGTCACCGCCGAGGAGACCGCCGGCGAGCTCGCGAAGGCCGCGCGCACCGCGGAGGACGTGCTCAACAAGGCGTCCGAGGAAGCCAAGGCGACGACGAAGGCGGCGGCCGACGAGGCCGAGCGGCTCCGCGCCGATGCCGAGGCCGAGGCGGACCGGCTGCGCGCCGAGGCGCACGACCTGGCGACGGAGCTCAAGGGCGCCGCCAAGGACGACACCAAGGAGTACCGCGCCAAGACCGTCGAGCTCCAGGAGGAGGCGCGCAGGCTTCGCGGCGAGGCCGAGCAGCTGCGGGCCGAGGCCGTCGAGGAGGGCGAGCGGATCCGGGCCGAGGCCCGCCGCGAGGCCGTCCAGCAGATCGAGGAGTCGGCCAGCACCGCCGAGCAGTTGCTCTCCAAGGCGAAGGCGGACGCGGACGAACTGCGGACCGCCGCGACGACGGAGAGCGAGCGCGTCCGCACGGAGGCCATCGAGCGGGCCACGTCGCTGCGCAAGCAGGCCGAGGAGACCCTCGAGCGCACGCGCGCGGAGGCCGAGCGGTACCGCACCGAGGCCGAGGAGCAGGCCGAGGCCACCAGGTCCGAGGCGGAGCGCGCGGCGCAGGAGCTCAAGAACGAGGCCGAGCGGGCCATGCAGGCCAAGCAGGACGAGGCGGCCCGCGAGCTGACCCGCCTGCACACGGAGGCCGAGGAGCGCCTGACCGCGTCGGAGACGGCGCTGAACGAGGCGCGGGAGCAGGGCGAGACGCTGCGCCGCGAGGCCGCCGAGGAGGTCGAGCGGCTGCGCGCGGACGCAGCCGAGCGTGCCCGTACAGTGCAGGCGCAGGCCGAGACGGAGGCCGAGCGCCTTCGCACGGAGGCCGCGTCCGACGCCGCGACGACCCGCTCCGAGGCAGAGAACGTCGCCGTACGACTGCGGTCCGAGGCGTCGAACGAGGCGGAGCGGCTCAAGACGGAGGCGCAGGAGTCCGCCGACCGGATCCGTGCCGAGGCGCAGACCGCCGCCGAGCGGATCGCCACCGAGGCCGCCGAGACGCTGGCTGCCGCCCAGGAGGAGGCGGCGCGGCGCCGCCGCGAGGCCGAGGAGACGCTCGGCAGCGCGCGCGAGGAGGCCGATCAGGAGCGCGAGCGGGCCCGCGAGCGGAGCGAGGAACTGCTCGCCGTGGCACGTGCCCGCGTGGACGAGGCGCAGACCGAGGCCGTACGTCTGGTCGAGGAGGCGGACCAGCGGGCGACCGAGATGGTCTCCACCGCCGAGCAGACGGCGCAGCAGGTGCGCGACTCCGTGGCCGGGCTCCAGGAGCAGGCCCAGGAGGAGATCACCGGGCTGCGCAGCGCCGCCGAGCACGCGGCGGAGCGCACCAGGACGGAGGCGCAGGAGGAGGCCGACCGGGTCCGCTCCGACGCCTACGCGGAGCGCGAGCGCGCCACCGAGGACGCGAACCGGGTCCGTTCCGAGGCCACCGCCGAGGCGGAGGCCGCCAAGGCCATGGCGGAGCGCACGGTTTCGGAGGCGTTCACCGAGGCGGAGCGGCTGCGCACGGACGCGTCCGAGCACGCCCAGCAGGTCCGTACGGAGGCCTCCGATCTGCGCTCGGCCGCCGACCAGGACGCCTCGCGCACCCGCGCGGACGCCCGCGCGGACGCCAACCGGATCCGCTCCGACGCGGCCGAGCAGGCCGACACCCTGATCACCGAGGCGGCCACCGAGGCCGAGCGGCTGACGACGGAGACCAACGCGGAGGCGGAGCGGGTCCGCTCCGAGTCCACCGCGAAGGCCGAGAAGCTCGTCGGTGACGCGAGCACCGAGGCCGAGCGGCTGCGCGCCGAATCGACGGCCGCCGCCGAGCAGTTGACCAACGAGACGCGGACCGAGGCCGAGCGCGTCAGGACCGAGTCCGTCGCCCAGGCCGAGAAGCTGATCTCGGACGCGTCCGGCGACGCGGAGCGGCTGCGCGCCGAGGCCGCGGAGACGGTCACCTCCGCGCAGCAGCACGCCGAGCGGGTCCGCACCGAGGCGGAGCGCGTCAAGGCGGACGCCGCGGCGGAGGCCGAGAGCATCACGGCGGCCGCCCGCGAGGAGGCCGAGCGCACGCTGGACGAGGCCCGCAAGGACGCCAACAAGCGGCGCACGGAGGCCGCGGAGCAGGTCGACAAGCTCATCACGGAGTCCGCGACCGAGGCCGACAAGCTGACCCGCGAGGCGCAGGAGACGGCGCAGAAGACGACCGCCGACGCGGAGTCGCAGGCCGACACGATGGTCGGCGCGGCCCGCACGGAGGCCGAGCGTCTGGTCGCGGAGTCGACCGTCGAGGGCAACACGCTCGTGGAGAAGGCCCGTACGGACGCGGACGAGTTGCTCGTCGGCGCCCGCAGGGACGCGACGCAGATCAGGGAGCGCGCCGAGGAGCTGCGCGACCGGATCACGGCCGAGATCGAGGAGCTCCACGAGCACGCCCGCCGCGAGTCGGCGGAAGCCATGAAGAACGCGGGCGAACGCTGCGACGCTCTGGTCAAGGCCGCGGAGGAACAACTTTCCGAGGCGCAGACGAAGGCCAAGGAGCTTCTGAACGACGCGAATTCGGAGGCCGGCAAGGTCCGGATCGCAGCCGTGAAGAAGGCCGAAGGCCTTCTCAAGGAAGCCGAGCAGAAGAAGGCCGAGCTGTCCCGTGAGGCGGACAAGATCAAGGCGGACGCGGAGCAGGAGGCCACCGCCATGATCGACAAGGGTCAGCGGGATCTCGACGTACTGGTCAGGCGCCGCGAGGACATCAATGCCGAGATCTCCCGTGTCCAGGACGTGTTGGAGGCGTTGGAGAGTTTTGAGGCTCCGTCCGGCGGGGGAGGCAAGGACGGCGGCGTCAAGGCGGGGGCCACGGCGGGGGCCACACGTTCGGGTGGCAAGGGCTCGGAGGGCTAGCCTTTCGGCCAACTACCGTGCTCGCCAAGGACCTTTGGCCCTGTTCTGGCAAGCACTCCGTCCCTACGCCACTCAAAAGGGGTGACATTCTAGAGTCGAAGGCTGATCAATACGACATCTGCCCGATGACACGCCGCTACGCCCCCTAGGATTCCCCCTATCACCTCACCGGTCTCATTCGACAGGAACCCCATGAGCGACACTTCCCCCTACGGCTTCGAGCTTGTGCGGCGTGGGTACGACCGCGCTCAGGTGGACGAACGGATCTCCAAGCTCGTCTCCGACCGTGACAGTGCTCTTGCCCGTATCACTGCTCTGGAAAAGCGCATCGAGGAACTCCACCTCGAGACGCAGAACGCTCAGGCGCAGGTGAACGACGCGGAGCCGTCGTACGCCGGCCTCGGCGCCCGCGTCGAGAAGATCCTCCGCCTCGCCGAGGAGGAGGCCAAGGACCTGCGCGAAGAGGCCCGCAGGGCGGCAGAGCAGCACCGGGAGCTCGCCGAGTCCGCGGCCCAGCAGGTGCGCAACGACGCGGAGTCGTTCGCCGCCGAGCGCAAGTCCAAGGCCGAGGACGAGGGCGTTCGGATCGTCGAAAAGGCCAAGGGCGAGGCCACCTCGCTGCGCACCGAGGCGCAGAAGGACGCGCAGTCCAAGCGCGAGGAGGCGGACGCCCTCTTCGAGGAGACGCGCGCCAAGGCCGCCCAGGCCGCCGCCGACTTCGAGACGAACCTGGCCAAGCGCCGCGAGCAGTCGGAGCGCGACCTGGCCTCGCGTCAGGCCAAGGCCGAGAAGCGCCTCGCCGAGATCGAGCACCGCGCGGAGCAGCTCCGCCTGGAGGCCGAGAAGCTGCGCACGGACGCCGAGCGGCGCGCCCGCCAGACGGTGGAGACGGCCCAGCGCCAGGCCGAGGACATCGTCGCGGACGCGAACGCCAAGGCGGACCGCATCCGCAGCGAGTCCGAGCGCGAGCTGGCGGCGCTCACCAACCGCCGCGACTCGATCAACGCGCAGCTGACGAATGTCCGCGAGATGCTGGCCACCCTCACCGGTGCGGCAGTCGCTGCGGCGGGCGCCCCGGCGGAGGAGGAGCCCATCTCCCGCGGGGTTCCGGCCCAGCAGTCCCGGTAGGCCGTTTCAGCCCCTGCGGCGATTGAGCAGCGGGGTCCGGGGCGGAGCCCCGGGGCGCTCGCCGGGTAACCGGGGCTGGGCTTGGGGCTCTGCCCCATACCCCGCGCCTCAATCGCCGGCGGGGCTTGAAATGCCCCCGCCGAGGCTTGAGGGAGCCGAGCTCGAAGCCCCCGGTCACTCACGAGTGGCCGGGGGCTTTGTCGCGATTTAGCGTGGCCGCATGATCGAGCTCTCGGGGCTGACCAAGCGCTACGGCGAGAAGACGGCCGTGGACGACCTCACCTTCTCCGTCCGGCCAGGAATCGTCACCGGATTCCTCGGCCCCAACGGCGCGGGCAAGTCCACCACGATGCGGATGATGCTCGGCCTCGACAACCCGACGGCGGGCGACGTCCGGATCGACGGCAAGCACTACGCCCAGCTGAAGGACCCGCTGCGCTACATCGGCGCGCTGCTCGACGCGAAGGCGATGCACGGCGGCCGCAACGCCTACAACCACCTCCTCTGCCTGGCGCAGTCCAACGGCATCCCCAAGAGCCGCGTGTACGAGGTGCTCGACACGGTCGGCCTCACGGCCGTGGCCCGTAAGAAGGCCAAGGGTTTCTCGCTCGGCATGGGGCAGCGGCTCGGCATCGCCGGCGCGCTCCTCGGCGACCCGCAGATCCTGATGTTCGACGAGCCGGTCAACGGGCTCGACCCCGAGGGCATCCACTGGATCCGCAACCTGATGAAATCCCTCGCGTCCGCCGGCCGTACCGTCTTCGTCTCGTCCCACCTGATGAGCGAAATGGCGCTCACCGCCGACCATCTGGTGGTCATCGGGCAGGGACGGCTCCTTGCCGACATGTCGATGCCGGACTTCATCCGGCAGAACTCGCGCTCGTACGTCCGGCTGCGCTCACCGCAGCACGAGCGCCTGCTGGACGTGCTGCACCGGGCCGGCATCACGGTCGTGGAGTCCGGCGGCGCTCTCGAGGTGGACGGCCACCCCGCAGAGGAGCTCGGCGAGCTCGCGGCGCGCAACCAGCTCGTCCTGCACGAGCTGAGCCCGCAGCAGGCCTCCCTGGAAGAGGCGTTCATGCAGCTGACGGCGGAGTCGGTGGAGTACCACGCGCACACGGACGCTCCGGAGCAGCAGAACCCGCAAGGCCCAGTGACCCCACAGAACCCGATGGCCCCACAGACTCCGCAGGCCCCACAGAACCCGGGAGCCCCACAGAACCCGCAGCAGTCGGGCTGGGGTTCCAGCTGGAACCGAGAGAAGGGCGCCTGAGATGGCCGCGGCCCAGGTCCTCCGCTCCGAGTGGACCAAGATCAAATCGGTGAACTCGACGGCCTTCACGCTCGGCCTCGCGGTGCTCGTCTCCGTCGGCCTCGGCATGCTGATCAGCGCGTTCACCGGCAACGAGTTCGACAAGATGTCGACCGGGGACAAGCTGACCTTCGACCCGACCTTCATCTCCTTCTCCGGCCTCTCCCTCGGCCAGCTCGCGATGCTGGTCTTCGGGGTCCTCGTGGTCGCGAGCGAGTACAGCACGGGCATGATCCGCACCTCGCTCGCGGCGGTCCCGCAGCGCGGCACGTTCCTCTTCTCCAAGATCCTGGTCGCCGCGCTGCTCGCGCTCGTCGTCGCGCTGGTCATCAGCTTCGCGTCGTTCTTCCTCGGCCAGCTGATGCTCGGCGACCACGGCACGGACCTGGGCGCGCCGAACGTGCTGCGCGCGGTGTTCGGCGCCGCCGTCTACATGACGCTGATGACGATGTTCTCCATGGGCGTCGCGTCGATGCTCCGCTCCCCCATGCTCTCGCTCGGCATCCTGATGCCGTTCTTCTTCCTGGTCTCGCCGATCCTCGGCAGCGTCTCGGCCACGAAGAAGGTCGCCCAGTACTTCCCCGACCAGGCGGGCCTGAAGGTCATGCAGGTGGTGGACCCGCCGAGCGACGACGCGCCGTACGGGCCGTGGGGCGGGCTCGCGATCCTGTTGGTGTGGGTGGCGGTGGCGCTGATCGTCGGATACGCCCTGCTGAAGAAGCGGGACGCATAGGACAGGGCCTAGCCTGCGGCCCCATGGCGCTCATCGATCCCAGCCGCACCCTTGTCTCCCTCGGCTACGACACCGTCCCCGCCCTCACTCCCCTCAGCTACCCCGGCCGCCCGGTCACCGCCCCGGCCCTCCTGCGCGGCGACGAACTCCTCGACCTGGACGTGGGGCGCGAGCTGCCCCGCTGGACCGCGGACCGCACCCCCGTCCTCGCCGTCGGCTCCAACGCGGCCCCCGCCCAGGTCGCGTACAAGCTGAGGAAGCTGGGTCTCCCGGTCGCCGTGCCGATGGTGCCGCTCCCCACCCGCGGCATCGGCGTCGGCTGCTCCGCACACATCGGGCGCAACGGATATGTGGCCGCCGCCCCCTACCCGGATCCAGGGGCCGCGCGCACCCTCGTCGTGTCCTGGCTCGACGCGGCCCAGCTGAAGGCGGTCGACGCCACGGAGCTGCCGAACTACCGCAGGATCACCGTCCCCGGCGCCCCCGTCCCCGGTCTGCAGATGTACGTGGGTGAGCACGGCGTTCTCGTCGACCCGGGCACCGGGGCCCCGCGGGCCGGCGGCGGCGACCAGGCGGGCCTCCTGATCGCGCTCATGGCGGCCTCTCCGGAGCTGGCCGCGCTGCTCGGCCCTGCCCCGCGGGACTGGGTACAGCGCGCGGCCGCGTCCCCCGCCGTACGCGAAGAGGGCACCCGGATCCTGCGCTCGGGCGGAACAATCCCCTCCGGCCCCGCCTGACGCTTTGCTCACTCTTGGCCGGAACCGTCAGCGCACGTATACGCTCCTAACCCTTACGGGGGCGTCTGCCCCGACGTCCGGAAACTCTCAGAACCTTCCGATCCGATGGGTGCGGAGAATGATCGAGGCAGTCGGCCTGACGAAGCGCTATGGCGCGAAGACAGCCGTGTACAACCTTTCCTTCCAGGTGCGGCCGGGGACCGTGACCGGGTTCCTCGGGCCGAACGGCTCGGGCAAGTCCACGACGATGCGCATGATCCTCGGCCTCGACCAGCCGACCGCCGGCCACGTGACCATCGGCGGCTATCCGTACAACAGGCTCCCGAACGCTCCGCGCCAGGTCGGCGCGCTGCTCGACGCGAAGGCCGTGCACGGCGGCAGGACCGCCCGCAGCCATCTGCTGAGCCTGGCCCAACTCTCCGGCATCCCGGCCCGCCGGGTCGACGAGGTGCTCGGCGTCGTCGGTCTTCAGGACGTCGCGAAGCGGCGCTCCAACGGGTTCTCGCTCGGCATGGGGCAGCGGCTCGGCATCGCCGCCGCGCTCCTCGGCGACCCGCAGGTGCTGCTCTTCGACGAGCCGGTCAACGGGCTCGACCCCGAGGGCATCCTCTGGGTCAGGAACCTGATGAAGCAGCTCGCCTCCGAGGGGCGCACGGTCTTCGTCTCCTCGCACCTGATGAGCGAGATGGCGCTCACCGCCGAGCACCTGATCGTGATCGGACGCGGGCAGCTGCTCGCCGACATGAGCGTGCGGGACTTCATCGCGCACAACTCGGCCGGCTTCGCGCGGGTGCGCACCCCCGACAGCGAGCCGCAGCAGCGCGAGAAGCTGACGGCGGCGCTGACCGAGGCGGGCGGCCAGGTCATGCCCGAGCAGGACGGCGGACTGCGCGTCACGGGCCTGGTACTGCCGCAGATCAGCGATCTGGCACACAGCGCCGACGTACGGCTGTGGGAGCTGTCGCCGCACCAGGCGTCGCTGGAAGAGGCGTACATGCGGATGACGCAGGGCGCCGTCGACTACCGCTCGACCGCCGACCAGCGCGCGGGCCTGCACGAGCAGCTGCCGCCCGGCGCGGTGCCGCCCGCCCAGATGCCGGTGCCGGGACAGGGCCAGCCGGGCTGGTACGCCCCGCCGCCGCCCCAGGCCCCGGGTCAGGCTCCGGTCCAGGCCCCGGGTCCGGGTCAGCCCCCGGTCCACGCCCCGGTCCAGCCGCCCGCCCAGCAGCCCGTCGCGGACCAGAATCCGTACGCGGCCCCGATGCCCCCGCCGGCCCCGCCCGTCGCGCCCGCTCCGGCCGCCGCACCGGCCCCGACCGCCCCGCCGATGGACAAGGACGCCCGATGAGCACGCCGCCCCCGCCCCTCGCCGCTCCCGGCGCCTCGTACGCCTCGCCCATCCCGATCCGCAAGGCGCACCTGGGCGACGCACTCGCCTCGGAGTGGACGAAGATCCGTTCCGTGCGCTCCACGATGTGGACGCTGGGCGTGATGATCGTGCTGATGGTCGGGCTCGGTCTGGCCTCGGCCGCCGTGGTCGCCGCCGACGACGGCTCGTCGCCGAGCAGCCAACAGGTGCTCAGCCTCGGCTTCTTCGGCACCCTGCTCGGCACCATCTGCGTGATGACCCTCGGCGTCCTGACCATCGCCTCCGAGTACGGCACCGGCATGATCCGTACGACGATGACGGCCTGCTCCAGCCGGAGCCGGGTGCTCGCCGCCAAGGCGATCGTCTTCTTCCTGCTCGTCACGGTGCTGACCACCGTGTTCGCCGCACTCGTCGGCGCGCTCCAGGTGGGCATCGTGGGCGTGGACTCGCCGGCGGGCGGCACGTGGGCGAAGTCGACGTTCGGCGTCGGCCTGTTCGTCGCGCTGCTCGGCCTGCTCGGGCTCGCCGTCGGCACGCTCGTACGGCACTCGGCGGGCGCGATCACCATCATGGTCGGCGTCGTGCTGCTGCCGCTCGTCATGGCGATCTTCATGTTCTCGGAGTCGCTCAAGGACCTGCAGCAGGCGCTGCTCGAGTACTCGGTCCCCAGCCAGCTCGCCGTGCTCTACGACAACTCGGTGACCGCGGGCTCGGGCCCGACCGGCTGGCAGCCGCTGTGGATCATGGCGGCGATCACCGCGGTGGCGCTCGGCGGTGCGTTCCTGTCGCTCAACAGCCGCGACGTATAGCCGTACAGCTGGACGTACAGCGCTCCTTGGGCCTGGTGGCCTTCAGTACCGCGGCGCGTTCTTGGACCGCTGCACCTTCGTGGTGCGGCGGTCCTTCGCGTTCCAGCACGCCTTGTGCCAGTGCCGCCGGTCGTCCACTCCCCCGTACTCCGGCCAGGCCACCACATGTGCGACACCGGAGGGGATCTGCTGGTCGCAGCCGGGGCAGCGATACGTCTTTCCGGCCGCGCTCGCACCCGCCACGTGGCGCACGCTCCACTGCTCGCCCTGCCAGCTCTCCGTGGACTGGAACCCGCCGTAGCGCTTCGCTTCGTCCCCGCTGCTCGTGGAGTCGCTACTGCGGGACGACCCGCCTGCTTTCGGGCGGTTGCGGCGCGGAGACACGTCTCACCTCTGAGTGTGTGAACGGAGCAGGAGGTCGCAAACAGCGTACGCCGATACGGAGGGGGCACTCGAGGTCCATCGGCCCGGCCCGATGTCAAGATCTGCCGGAAAATCTGCCAATCTTCATGCGAGGCCGTGTCCTTGGCACTTGCCAACCGTTATTGCCTATAGGGGGAATGCCCGCGTCGGTGCCGAGGAAGGCAGGAAAGCGATGCGCGTAGGAACATTTGTACTGGCGGCCCAGTTTCCGGGTCAGGGGCAGGGAGAGGCACTGCATCGCGCGGTGCGATCCGCGGAGGTCGCCGAAGAGGCGGGCCTCGACTCCGTGTGGCTCGCCGAGCACCACTTCGTGCCGTACGGGACCTGTCCCTCGGCCGTGACGCTGGCCGCGCTGCTGCTCGGCCGCACGAACACGCTGCGGGTCGGTACGGCGGTCAGCGTGCTGCCGACCGCGCACCCGGTCGCCCTCGGCGAGCAGGCGGCATTGCTGCACGTCACGTCCGGCGGCCGGTTCTCGCTCGGCGTCGGCAGGGGCGGGCCCTGGGTGGACCTGGAGGTCTTCGGGGGCGGCATCGAGGCGTACGAGAAGGGCTTCCCGGAATCCCTCGACCTGCTGCTCAAGTGGCTGCGGGACGAGCATGTCGGGGGCGCCGGTGAGCGCTTCGCCTTCCGCGAGGTCCCGGTCGTGCCGCGCCCGACCGAGGCGATCGGCGGAGCGGTCCAGGAAGGGCCGGAAGTGATCGTCGCCTGTACGTCACCGAACAGCGTGCGGCTCGCCGCCGAGCGGGGTCTGCCGATGCTGCTCGGCATGCACATCGGGGACGAGGAGAAGGCCGAGATGGTCGGCCTGTGGCGACGCCGCGCCCGCGAGGCAGGACGCTCGGTCGACGAGATCTACGCGGCGGAGCACGTGTCGGCCGGTGTCGCCCAGATCGGTGACAGCGAGTCGGAGGCCGCGGAGACACTCCTGAAGGCGATGCCCGGCTGGCTGAAGCAGGGGCTCGACGCCCATGTGACGGTCGACGGCAGGGCGCGGGCGATGCGCGACCCGTACGCGTACACGGAACTGCTGTGCTCCCTGCACCCGGTCGGCACCCCGCAGTTGTGCGCGGACCGACTCGCGGCGACATCGGAGCGGACGGGGATCACCCGGTTCGCGCTGCTCGTCGAGGGCTCGGGAGATCTCACGGCCACGGAGGAGAACGTGCGGCGCCTCGGAGCCGAGGTACTGCCTCAACTCGACTGACGCACTGGGACGTTGACCTCGGCACCCGCCGGCCCGTACAGATGCACCTCCCGCGCACGGGCCGGCAGGCAAAGGCTGTTACGCCCTCAGCCGTCAGCAGTCACGCAGCTCCGGTGACTGGTTGAGCAGCTGGTTGCGGGCCGAGGTGAAGCGGGCGAGCGTCTCGTCCACCGACGGGTCCTGCGGAAACACCGCGACCCGGTGGCAGTTCTGGAACGCGAGGCGGACACCGAAGTGCCGCTGCAGCGCCCCACGTATGGCGTCACTCGCGAGCGCGCGCAGAAGCTGTCCGCGTGCCTGCTCGTCCGGGGGCGGCGTCTGGTTGTCGGCGAACGCTCCGCCGTCGACCTTCAGCTGAGCCACCAGGGAGCTGATCATCTCCCATGCGTAAGGCAGGGAGGTCCGGACGCAGTCGACGAAGTCCTTTTCGTCGACCTCGCCTCGCTCGGCCTGATCCAACAGCGCCGGTGAGACGTCGAGCGACATGGGTTCTCCTCTCGCACCCCCGGGGAGCGGGGGCTGACGGACAGGGCAGAAGTCCTTGGCACGAGCACTCCGTGGAACACGCAGCGTGCACGCGCCGCGACCTCCTGTCTTCTACGTTAGGCAACGTGTCCGAACGGCAACAGGGCGTAGGGGTATTCGTTCGTACACAACCGGCCAATGCCGAACGCGTGCTTACTGGAATTACGGGAATTAAAGGGGCGCACCGCAGGTGCTCGGGTGGTGCGGTGGTGGGAGACGGGAGGGAGAAGTGCGTCGACCACCGAGGGTCGAGTAGCGTTGCCGACCATGCGTCTCGTCATCGCCCGTTGCTCCGTGGATTACGCGGGCCGGCTCACCGCCCATCTCCCGTCGGCACCCCGCCTCATCCTCGTGAAGGCGGACGGCAGCGTCTCGATCCATGCGGACGACCGTGCCTACAAGCCCCTCAACTGGATGTCGCCGCCGTGCACCTTGAAGGAGGGCACCGGAGACGACGAGGGCAAGTGGACCGTCGTCAACAAGGCGGGTGAAAAGCTCATCATCACGATGGAGGAGATCCTCCACGACTCCTCGCACGAGCTCGGCGTGGACCCCGGCCTCATCAAGGACGGCGTCGAGGCCCACCTCCAGGAGCTGCTCGCCGACCGTATCGACACGCTCGGCGAGGGCTACACGCTCATTCGCCGCGAGTACATGACGGCGATCGGCCCGGTCGACATCCTGTGCCGGGACGGCGAAGGGCAGACCGTGGCCGTCGAGATCAAGCGCCGTGGCGAGATCGACGGGGTCGAGCAACTCACGCGCTACCTGGAGCTGTTGAACCGCGATCCGCACCTTGCCCCCGTGCGGGGTGTCTTCGCGGCGCAGGAGATCAAGCCGCAGGCGCGAGTCCTTGCGACGGACCGGGGTATCGGGTGCGCCGTGCTGGACTATGACGCGATGCGGGGCATCGAGGACGACAAGCTGCGGCTCTTCTGAGGGTGCGGGGCCCCGGGGTTGACGCCTCGGGGCCCCGCGCCTCAAATGCCGACGGGGCTTGATATGCCCTCAGGCGGCGTTGCTCGGAGAGTTCGGCGTCGTCGTGATCGGGCCGCTTGCCGTGTCCGAGGTGTCCGGCGTCGTCGGCGGGGTCGTCGTCGCCGGTGGCGGGGTTGTCGTCGCCGGCGGCGGGCTCGATGTCGGTGGCTTCGTCGGCGTCGGAGTGGGCGACTTCGTCGGAGACTTGGTCGGCGATTTCGTCGGGGACTTCGTGGGCGACTTGGTCGGCGACTTCGTCGGGTCGTCCGGCGCCTTGGAGCCGCTCGGCGAGCTGGACGGCTTGTCGCTCGCCCCGCTCGACGGAGTCGGGTCGTCCGCCGTGCCGAGGACGCCGTCCTCGCCCGGGTCGGTCGGCGCCGCGCTCGTTTTGCCGTCGCCGTCGCCCGCCCCCTCGGCGCCGAGGTCCCCGCCGTTCTCCCCCGCCGTCGCCGACGGTTTCGTGTCGACCTTGTCCGACGGCGGATCGTCGTTGCCCGACGTGGCGCCGAGCGTGACGACCGTGCCGAGCACCGCCGCGAGCAGCGCGCCTGCGCCCGCCGCCACCATGTTGCGCCGGGCCCCGCCCACCACCGATTTGCGCGAGGGCGCCTTGCCCCCGACGACGGTCGGGGCGGGCGGTGCGGGTACGGGCGCGGCGGCCTGACGGGTCACCAAAGTGTCGGGCTCGCTGGGCTCTTCGGACCGTGTGTACGCGGGGACTCCGCCGGGCGGCGAGGCCGACTCCTCGTACATCGCGTCCGGGACCTCGTCGCCCGCCGCCGTACTGCCACCGGGCAGCGAGCCGCCCGAGCGGTCGGCGACCAGGGCGAGGGCCCGGCGCCCGGCGATCGTGCCGTGCTTGTCGGCGACGGCGCCGCGCAGCGCGATGGAGGCCTCCAGCTCGAAGCGGGCCCGGTCGAGCTGCCCGTCGAGGAGCGCGAGGATCCCCAACTCGTGGTGGAAGTACGCCTCCTCGGCCACCTGTCCCGTGGAGCGCGCCGCTTCGAGGCCGGCCCTGAGGGCGCGCTCCCACGCGCTCCAGGCGAGCCCGGCGGCGAAGGCGGGCGCGGCCGCGCGGGCGAGCTCCACGGACGTCTCAGGGGCCGTCGTCGCCGCGAGCGCGGCCAGCACCGCGTCGGACTCTGCGGCCGCCCGCTCGGGCCCGACCGACGGGTGCGCGGCCCACCACGCGTAGTGCTGGGCGGCGGTGTGCCCGCGGCCGGCTGCGTCGGTGCCGTAGCCCGCGGCCTCCAGTTGCCGGTGCACTCCGGCGGCGAGGCGGTAGCGGCCGCCGACCGGCGTGACGAGCGCGCAGGAGACGAGCTCGGCGAGGGCGGCGTCGGCGTGTGTGTCACCGACGAGCGCCGGCAGATGCGCCTGGTGCGGGATCTCGCCGCCGAGCGCGACCGCGAACTCCAGGGTGGCGCGCGCGGACGCGCCGAGTCGGGACGCGAGCAGCGCGGCGGGCGCGGCGGCCTCGGCGAGCGCGGGCAGCGGTACGTCGTGCCCGTCGGCGTCGAAGGGCGCGTCGATCGGTGCCGCGTCGGGACCCTCGTAGTACCCGAACGCGTCGAAGGCCTCGGGGTCGGCGCGGAGTTGGTCGCGCTGCCGGAGCAGGGCGCCGGCCTGTACGAACCGGAGCGGCAGGCCCTCGGACTCGAACCAGAGGTCGGCGGCCCACTGCGCCTCCTCGTCGGTGAGCACCCGGCCGACGGCCCGCTCCAGGAGCTCCTGTCCGCCGCCGCGGCCGAGCCCCGCCAGGAAGACCTCCTCGACGTGCGAGTCGGCGGACGGCGCCGGCACGTCGGGCGTCGCGGACAGCAGGAAGGCGCACTCGGGCGTCGCTTCGAGGAGTTCGTCGAGCGCGGCGCCGCCGAACTCGAGGTCGTCGAGGACGACGACGGCGCCGATCTCGTGGACGAGTTCGAGCAGCAGCGCGCGGTCGGGCTGGTGCAGCGGCGCCTTGTGGACCGCGCCGAACAGGTCGTACAGCAGGTCCTCTACGGAGCGCAGGTGGCCGCAGAGCCGAACGACGCCGTCGGGCGCGATGTCGGCGCAGTCCTCGGAGACCTGGTCGAGCAGCGCCGTACGCCCGGATCCCGCGGGCCCCGTGAGCCGTACGGAGCGGCCGCGCGCCAGGAGCCGCACCAGGCGCTCCCGCTCCTCCTGCCGCTCCAGGAGCGGCAGTTGCGGCTGTGCGGGGCCGGGCGGCAGCGGCGGCCGGGCGGCGCGGGCGAGCGCCGCACGCTCCGTGGCGTCGTACTTGGTGGGCCGGCCCGGGCGCTCGCCGGGCGGGCAGGATTCGATCTCGCTGCCGTCAACGGGATTGACGGTCAGCAGGTGATCGCCCGAGACGAGTCGCACGGTGCGGGCGAGCGCCGGTGACGCCTGGCCGTAGTCGGGCGTCAGAGGATCGCGGGGCGGACGCTGGCGTCCCCCGCTGCCGTCTGCCCCGTCGCGCCGTTCCTGGCTGGAATCTTGCGGTCCCCGGTCCATCGGGTCCATTGTCAAAGCCCCCCAAAAGCGTGGTGTGCCGCTTGCCCCTCCCGGCCTGTGCACACCGCACTGTCGCTTCGCCCAGTATCTACGAAGCCGGGAGGTCCCGCGCCGCCCGAGACGTCACAGTCTCGTGAGGATTGTCAGCGGTTCCCGCCGGAATGACTGGTTCACACCCTTCCGGGGTCAAACCTTCCGGTTCAACCGTCAACTCCCGGCCGCGCGCGGCCTTCCGCCTCGGACGCGCGGCTCAGACGCGCGGCAGGGACTCGACGCCGATGCCACCCTCGATGGCCAGGATCCGGTGCAGTCTGGTGGCGACGAGCAGGCGCTGCATCTGGGGCGGCACACGGCGCAGCACGAGCCGGCGTCCGCAGCGGCCCGCCCGGCGGTGGGCGCCCATGATGACGCCGAGCCCCGTCGCGTCCCAGGAGTCGAGTTCGGACAGGTCGAGCACCAGGTCGCCGATTCCGTCGTCGACGGCGGTGTGCAGGACCGAACGGGCGTCCGCCGCGCTGCGGACGTCGAGGCGGCCCCCGACGACCAGCTCGACGTGGTCGCCCCTGATGTACATATGCGCTCCCCGTGGGAAATACAGAAGTGCTCGGCGTGGTCGGAGTACGCGACTGCTTCTGAGCCGGTACTCAGCTGTTCATGTGATCCGGAAGATCCGGTGATCCGGGTGATCTGGGTATGTCACTGCAACTGACGGGCCGCGGGGGCCGAAAGTTGCCGTCTGTAAGCGAACCGATACCGAATTCACCCCGAGGGGTGACATGGCATCAGCTGTGCGATCAAGCGTGCTTGTAGAAGCCCTGCCCGCTCTTGCGGCCGATGTCACCGGCGTCCACCATCCGGCGCATCAGCTCCGGCGGCGCGAACTTCTCGTCCTGCGACTCGGTGTAGATGTTCTCGGTCGCGTGCAGCAGGATGTCGACGCCCGTCAGGTCTGCGGTGGCGAGCGGCCCCATCGCGTGACCGAAGCCCAGCTTGCAGGCGACGTCGATGTCCTCGGCGGTGGCGACCCCCGACTCGTACAGCTTCGCGGCCTCGACGACGAGGGCGGAGATGAGACGGGTCGTCACGAACCCGGCGACGTCCCGGTTCACCACGATGCAGGTCTTGCCGACGGACTCGGCGAACTCCCGCGCGGTGGCGAGCGTTTCGTCGCTCGTCTTGTAGCCGCGCACGAGTTCGCAGAGCTGCATCATCGGTACGGGCGAGAAGAAGTGCGCGCCGACGACGCGCTCCGGGCGTGCGGTGGCCGCCGCGATCTTGGTGATCGGGATGGCCGAGGTGTTCGAGGCGAGCACCGTGTCGTCCCGCACGATCTTGTCGAGCGCGCGGAAGATCTCGTGCTTCACTTCGAGCTTCTCGAAGACGGCCTCGACGACGACGTCCGCGTCGGCTGCCGCGTCCAGTTCGGTGGTCGCGGTGATGCGGCCGAGCGCGGCTTCCGCTTCGGCCGCGTCGAGCTTCCCCTTGCCCACGAACTTCTCGTACGAGGCCTTGATCCCGTCGGTGCCGCGCGTGAGCGCTTCGTCGGTGACGTCGCGCAGGACGACGTCCCAGCCCGCCTGGGCGGAAACCTGCGCGATGCCCGACCCCATGAGGCCGGCTCCGATGACGGCGAGCTTCCCTGCCACGTACGTCCCCTAACCGCGTGTCCGCGCGACCGCTTAACCACTGTTTACGTTGCTCTTCGGCGGACACTAGCGCCCGTGAGCGGCCGTGTGACCGCTAAGAGATGCGCGTCACGTCTCGAATGACGGACATCACACCGGCACGGATCAGTGATCGATCATCCGTGCCCATCAGGCGTCACGGACGGCGTAGTTGAGCACCTTGTCGCTCAGAAGTTCCTCCATCTCGTCGAGCACGTCGAGCATCTCGCGGGAGACCTCGGCGGGGCTGCCGCCCGCGAGCATGCGGCGTCCGATGCCCGCCATCACCGTCTGGTGGACCCAGCCGATCTGACCGGCGATCAGGTCGGGCAGCGGGTCGTCGGCGGAGGCGCCGGTCTCCGCGTGCAGGGTCTCGGTGAGGTTGTCGTGGACCTCCTGCTGGATGGCCCACAGGCGCGAGCGCAGCGCCGGGGCCGCGTGCACGACGCGCATGAAGTCGCTGTAGCCATCCATCAGTCCGACGCGCGGCGACACCGCCTCGACCTCCTCGCGCAGCTCCCGCAGGACGGCGCCGCCCGCGGACTCCCCCGGCCCCCGGCCGCGCACCCAGCGGGACATCCGGTCGACGACACCCTTGGAGCGGTCGAGGAACAGGTCCTCCTTGGCCGGGAAGTAGTTGTAGACGGTGTTCACGGAGACGTTCGCCGCGTCCGCGATCTCCGCGACGGTCACCGCATCGAAGCCCCGGTCCATGAACAGCCCGGTCGCGACGTCCGAGATGTACTGCCGGGTCTGCCGCTTCTTCCGCTCCCTGAGCCCTTCTGCCATGCGCCGATTCTACGGGTTTGCTGGCCTCCCTGAAATTTTGGGGGCGTTGCAAAATTTAAGCGACTCTGTTTTTCTGGCTCCCATGGCAGTCATCAGCGCGTCCGGCCTGGCCCGGACTTTCCAGACCAAACAGGGCCCGGTCGAGGCCGTCCGGGGCATCGACCTACGCGTCGAGCCCGGCGAGATCCTCGGCTTCCTCGGCCCGAACGGCGCGGGCAAGACCACGACCCTGCGGATGCTCACGACGCTGCTGCCGCCGACCGGCGGTGCGGCCACCGTCGCGGGCTGCGACCTGGCGAGCGACCCGGCGGGCGTGCGGCGCGCGGTCGGCTACGTCGCCCAGTCCGGCGGCGTCGACCCGAGCATCTCCGTACGCGAGGAGCTGGTCACGCAGGGCCGCCTGTATCGGCTGACGAAACCTCAGGCCGCCGTACGAGCACGGGAGTTGGCGGCCGATCTGGACCTCGCCGACCTCATGGACCGCAAGACCGCCGCGCTCTCCGGCGGGCAGCGGCGCCGCCTCGACATCGCGATGGGGCTCGTGCACCACCCCGAGGTGCTCTTCCTCGACGAACCGACGACCGGGCTCGACCCGGGCGCCCGCGCCGACCTGTGGGACCTGGTGCGCCGGCTGCGCGCCGATTACGGCACGACCGTCTTCCTGACCACGCACTACCTCGACGAGGCGGACGCGCTCGCGGACCGGATCGTCGTGGTGGACAAGGGAGTCGTGGCCGCCGAGGGCACACCGAGCGCGCTCAAGCTGGCGCACGGCGGGTCGATCGACGCGACGCTCCAGGACACGTTCCTGGCCATCACCGGGCGGGGCCCCGCGCCGGTGGACACGACTCCGGTGGCGGTGTGAGCACGATGAAGACCTTGATGTCCGACACCGCGATCATCTTCGGGCGCTACGCCCGCCAGACCCTCTCCTCGCGCTTCCAGATGCTCTTCGGCATCCTGATGCCGCTGCTGTACCTGCTGTTCTTCGGGCCGCTGCTCACCAGCCTCCCGCTGAGCTCCAGCGGCAGCTCCTGGCAGGTACTGGTCCCCGGACTGCTGCTCCAACTCGGGCTGTTCGGGGCGGCGTTCGCCGGGTTCGGGATCATCCTGGAGAAGAACTACGGCGTCGTGGAGCGGATGCGCGTCACCCCCGTCAGCCGGCTCGCACTGCTGCTCGGCCGAGTGCTGCGGGACACCGCGCTGTTCCTCTTCCAGGCGGTGCTGCTGGTGCTCGCCGCGCTGGTGATGGGGCTGCGGGCGCCGCTCGCGGGGGTGCTCATCGGGTTCGCGTTCGTGGCGCTGCTGACGATCTCGCTGGCGTCGCTGTCGTACGCGCTCGCCTTCAACGTGCGCACGCCGCAGGAGTTCGGGCCGGTCATCAACGCGGTCACCATGCCGTCGATGCTGCTGTCCGGGCTGATGCTGCCGATGGCACTCGCGCCGGGCTGGCTCGACGTGCTGTCGCACGTGATGCCGGTCCGCTATCTGGTCGACGCGATGCGGGACGCGTACGTGGGCGAGTACGCGACGACGCACATGCTGTACGGGGTCCTGGTCGCGCTCGTCTTCGCAGGGCTCGCCGTGACGGTGGGCACACGTGTCTTCCGCGAAGCCGGAGCATAACTACGCTGACCGCATGGTCAATCTGACGCGCATCTACACCCGTACCGGAGACAAGGGCAGCACGGCCCTCGGCGACATGAGCCGCACCGCCAAGACCGATCTGCGGATCTCGGCGTACGCGGACGCCAACGAGGCCAATGCCGTCATCGGCACCGCCGTCGCCCTCGGCGGCCTCGACGAGGAGGTGGTGAAGGTGCTGACGCGCGTGCAGAACGATCTGTTCGACGTGGGCGCGGACCTGTCGACGCCGGTCGTAGCCGAGCCCGAGTTCCCGCCGCTGCGTGTCGAGCAGTTCTACGTCGACAAGCTGGAGGCGGACTGCGACCACTTCAACGAGCAGTTGGAGAAGCTGCGCTCCTTCATCCTGCCGGGCGGTACGGCGGGCGCGGCCCTGCTGCACCAGGCCTGCACGGTCGTGCGCCGGGCGGAGCGGTCGACGTGGGCGGCGATGGAGGTCCACGGCGAGACGATGAACCCGCTCACGGCGACGTATCTGAACCGCCTCTCCGACCTCCTCTTCATCCTGGCCAGGATCGCGAACAAGGAGGTCGGGGACGTGCTGTGGGTGCCCGGCGGCGAGCGTTAGCCCTTGGTCGTCGTCATGGCCGGGGCCTTCTTCGGGAACACCGTGTAGCTCAGCGCGATGATCACGTTGATGGCGATCAGGAAGAGCATCTTCTGCTGCCACGCGGCCAGGGAGTCGGTCGCCCCGTCCCCGTCGACGTACCAGATCGCGCCCTGAAGCAGGCCCATCGCGATGAGCGCGGCGAGGGTCCAGCGGGCGGCCAGTTTCCACTCGTGGATCGCGCGCGGCACCCCGTACTTGGGGGTCGACGGCGGCGGGCCACCCGCGAAGCGGTGGGCGACGCGGACGTCGGCCCACTTGATCGTGTAGTGGCCGAGCGCGACGGAGTAGCCGATGTAGACGGCGGCGAGGCCGTGCTTCCAGTCGGGTTCGGCGCCGTTCTTGAGGTCGATGGCTGTGACGACGAACAGCACGACCTCCAGGAGCGGCTCGCAGAGCAGTACGGCGACGCTCGCGCGCGGCATCTTGGCCCAGTAGCGCAGCGCGAGGCCGGCGGCCAGCAGCACCCAGAAACCGACCTCGCAGGCGATGATCAGCGTGACGATCACGACGGACTCCTCTCGTTCCCCACTTCAAGGCTCCCTGCCGTACGGCGCGTGATCGTCGTCGTACATGACGAAGTGCGACTGCATCCTTCGATGTAGTGCCGCCGTGGCCCCGCTCGTCCCACGGCGCCATGCCCGCCCCGCTCCGGCCGTGTTGGATGGGGGCATGCAGTTCGCCCTCGACCGTCCGCACCGCGACGACGTCCGGATCGCCGCCGTCGGGCTGCTCGGCGGTCTCGCGCTGTGGGGCCTCGGCCTCGGGATGAACCCGGGGCGCGTCTTCGACGGCGCGTGGCTGCTCGTGCCGCTCGTCGTCATGGCGGCGCTCGAGCTGTTGCGCCGCACCCGGCCGCGGTTCGCGGTGATCGTCGGCACGGTCGCCGTGATCGCCGACCAGTTCACGCAGGGCAGCCTGGCGACGGTCCTGATGTTCACGGACCTGATGTACGCGGGCGCGCTGTACGGGACACCGGCCGCCGCGCGCCGTCTCCCGGTGGTCACGGGGCTGCTCACGGTCGCCGTCACGCTCGGCTTCGTGGCCTGGTGGCGGCAGCCGGAGGCGGTCCTGATCGGGGTCGCGACGGGGCTCGTGTCGTTCGGGCCCGCGGCCACCGGCATGCTGGTGCGCGGCCACCGGGAGGCCGCGCAGGCGGAGCGGCTGCGGGCGGAGCAGACCGCGCTGCTCGCCGAGATGGACCGGGCGCAGGCGGTGACGGCGGAGCGCGCCCGGATGGCCCGCGAGCTGCACGACATGGTGGCGAACCACCTGTCGGCGATCGCGATCCACTCCACGGCCGCGCTGTCCCTCGACGACCCGGACACCACGCGTGGGGCGCTGAAGACGATCCGCGAGAACAGCGTCGACGGCCTCGCCGAGATGCGCCGCCTCATCGGCATCCTGCGGGACGCGGGCGAGGACACCGAACCGGTCGCCGCGCCCACCCTGGAGTCCCTCGGCGCCCTCGTCGAGCAGTCCCGTACGAACGGCCTGGACGCCCACCTGGCCGTGTCCGGCGCCGTCACCGACCTGCCCGCGCCGGTCGAGCTCGCCGCCTACCGCATCGTCCAGGAATCCCTCACGAACGCACTGAAGCACGCGGCGCCGGGGCGGGTCACGGTGTCCGTCGACCGCTCCGACGAGCGCATCGAGGTGCGGGTCGACAGCCCGTACGGGGGCGACGGGGCCGACCGGGACGGGCCGCGCGCGCCGGGCTCCGGGGCCGGGCTCGTCGGGATGCGGGAGCGGGCGGCGCTGCTCGGCGGCGTGTTCGAGGCCGGGCCACAGGAAGGCGGGGTGTGGCGGGTGCGCGCCGCCCTTCCGCTGCACACCGAAGGAGAAGACCCCACGTGACCTCCGTGATCCGCGTACTCGTCGCCGAGGACCAGTCCGCCGTACGGGCCGGGCTCGTGCTCATCCTGAACAGCGCGCCCGACATCGAGGTCGTCGGCGAGGCCGAGGACGGCGAGCGGGCGGTGTCCCTCGCCCGCGAACTCCGACCCGACCTGGTCCTGATGGACGTCCAGATGCCCCGGCTCGACGGGGTTTCGGCCACGCGCGAGGTCGTCGCCGAAGGCCTCGCTGACGTGCTCATGCTGACCACCTTCGACCTCGACGCGTACGTGTTCGGGGCGCTGCGCGCGGGCGCGTCCGGGTTCCTGCTGAAGAACACGGACGCGAAGGACCTGATCGAGGGCGTACGGACGGTGGCGCGCGGCGAGGGGATGATCGCCCCGGCCGTGACGCGCCGCCTGATCGCCGAGTTCGCGGCGAGCCCCGGAAAGCCCGAACCGATGGCCGCTCCCCCGGAGTTGGAGACCCTGACCCGGCGCGAGCGGGAGGTGCTCGGCCGCCTCGGCGAGGGGCTGTCGAACGCGGAGATCGCGGTACGTCTCGACATGGCGGAGGCGACGGTGAAGACCCACGTCAGCCGCCTGCTCGGCAAGCTGGAACTGCGCAGCCGAGTCCAAGCGGCCGTACTGGCACAGGAGTTGGGCCTGTAGGCCCTCTGAGCTGCTGCGCGGAACTTGGCCGAAAGCCGTGATTGGTTTAGACCTTGACCGCTGGTCCAGACCTTTCTATTCTCGCCGCACTGCGGTGAGCACACCCCCCACTCCGGTGCTCATGGGCGTCGCAGGGTTCCACCCCCTTCACGAACCCAGGACCTCCCAAGGAGCACCGATGAGTTCAACCGACGCACCCAGACACAGACTTCGACACAGAGCGACCGCCGCACTCGCGACCCTCGTCCTCCCCGCCGCCGCCCTCGTCGGTCTCGCCACCCCCTCGCACGCCGCGGCCGAGGCCACCGCCGTCACCGCCACGTACGCCAAGACCCAGGACTGGGGCAGCGGCTTCGAGGGCAAGTGGACCATCAAGAACTCCGGGACCACGAGCGTGAGTTCGTGGAACGTCGAGTGGGACTTCCCGTCCGGTACGAAGGTCACCTCCGCCTGGGACGCGACCGTCACCAACTCCGCCGACCACTGGACCGCCAAGAACCTCTCCTGGAACGGGACGCTCGCCCCCGGCGCCTCGGTCTCCTTCGGCTTCAACGGCAGCGGCTCCGGCGCCCCCACGGGCTGCAAGCTCAACGGTGCCTCCTGCGACGGCGGCGACGTCCCCGGCGACGCCGCGCCCTCCAAGCCCGGCACCCCGACCGCCTCGGGCATCACCGACACCTCGGTCAAGCTGAACTGGTCCGCCGCCACCGACGACAAGGGCGTCAAGAACTACGACGTGCTGCGCGACGGCGCCAAGGTCGGGACGGTGACCGGCACTTCGTACACCGACACGGGGCTGAGCGCCGGCACCGACTACTCGTACACGGTGCAGGCCCGCGACACCGCCGACCAGACGGGTCCGGTGTCCGGCTCCGTCAAGGTCCACACCACTGGCGGCGGCACGGACCCGGGGCCCGGCCCCGGTGACAAGGTGAAGCTCGGCTACTTCACCGACTGGGGCGTGTACGGCCGCCAGTACTACCCGAAGAACCTGGAGACCTCCGGCTCGGCCGCCAAGGTCACCCACATCAACTACGCCTTCGGCAACGTCCAGGGCGGCAAGTGCACCATGGGCGACGCCTACGCCGACACGGACATGGCCTACACGGCCGGCAACTCCGTCTCCGGGCAGGCCGACACCTGGGACCAGCCGCTGCGCGGCGCCTTCAACCAGCTCCGTCAGCTGAAGGCCAAGCACCCGGGCCTCAAGATCCTCTGGTCGTTCGGCGGCTGGACCTGGTCCGGCGGCTTCGGTGAGGCCGCGAAGAACCCGGCCGCGTTCGCCGACTCCTGCTACAAGCTGGTCGAGGACCCGCGCTGGGCCGATGTCTTCGACGGCATCGACATCGACTGGGAGTACCCGAACGCGTGCGGTCTGACCTGTGACACGTCCGGCCCCGCCGCGCTGAAGGGCCTCACCTCGGCCCTGCGCACCAAGTTCGGCGCGAGCAACCTGGTCACCGCCGCCATCACGGCCGACGGCTCCGCGGGCGGCAAGATCGAGAAGGCCGATTACGCGGGCGCCGCCCAGTCCCTCGACTGGTACAACGTCATGACGTACGACTTCTTCGGTGCCTGGGACGCGAAGGGTCCGACGGCGCCGCACTCCCCGCTCACGTCGTACTCCGGTATCCCGCAGCAGGGCTTCACGTCGGCCGACGCGATCGCCAAGTTGAAGGCGCAGGGTGTGCCGGCGTCCAAGCTCCTGCTCGGCATCGGCTTCTACGGCCGCGGCTGGACCGGGGTCACGCAGAAGGAGCCCGGCGGCACGGCCACAGGGCCGGCGGCCGGCACGTACGAGCAGGGCATCGAGGACTACAAGGTCCTCAAGACCAAGTGCCCGTCGAACGGGACGATCGCTGGTACGGCGTACGCGCACTGCGGCTCGGACTGGTGGTCGTACGACACGCCCGCGACGATCGGCTCGAAGATGTCCTGGGCCAAGTCGCAGGGGCTCGGCGGCTCGTTCTTCTGGGAGTTCTCGGGCGACACGTCCAACGGTGAGCTGGTCTCCGCGATCGACTCCGGCCTGAAGTAGCCCCACCCCAAACCGAAGCCGGCCCCACGGGAACGCCCCCCGTGGGCCCGGCTTCTCCAAGCATCTCCCCCACCCCACCCCTTCCCGAAAGTCCTGCCGGACCGGCTCTAAAGATTGCCCTCAATCGCCGGGCGGGCTCTAAATAGAGCCCGCCCGGCGATTGAGGGCTTTCGGGAAGGGGTGGGGTGGGGGAAGAGAAGGGTTACGCCACGTTGACGCGCTGGCCGGGAGGGGCTGCCTCGAGCCAGGCCAGGAAACCGGTGAGGGCGTCCTCGCTCATGGCGAGTTCGAGACGCGTACCGCGATGCGTACACGCGAGGACGATCGCGTCGGAGAGGAGCGCGAGCTCCTCCTCACCCTCGGGCGCCCGCCGCCCGGTGACCTCGATCGCCGCCCGCTCCAGAATCCGCTTCGGACGAGGCGCATACGAGAAGACCCGGAACCACTCGACCCGGTCCCCGTTGTAGCGGGCGATCCCGTAACCCCACCCTTTACCGGACGCATCATCCGCATCGGGCCCCGGCGCATCCCACCGCAACGAACAGTCGAACGTACCGCCCGACCGCTGAATGAGCCGCCGCCGCACTCCGAAGGCGACAAGCCCCACCACCACGAGTACGACGATCGCGACTACGCACAGCACGAGAACGAGGACCATCTGCACCGACCTCCTCGCTTCTCGACCGATCAGGCGCCGAATGCCTGATAACGGAACAGCAAAAACAGCAACTACCGGTAGATCGCCTCAGCCGCGACCCGGTCCGGAGATTATCTCCGGCCTGGGCCGCGGCTGAGGTACATCATGTGGCTCGCTGGATTCAGCGCGCCGCCACCGTACGGAGTCGAACGTCGGCACGACGCTCGGCCGACGCGTCCGCGTCCGACTTCGCGCGCTCCAGCGCCCGCTCCGCCCGCTGGGCGTCGATCTCGTCCGAAAGCTCGGCGATCTCGGCCAGCAGGGACAGCTTGTTGTCGGCGAACGAGACGAAACCGCCGTGGACAGCCGCCACGACCGTTCCCCCGTCCGTCGTACGGATCGTCACGGGTCCCGACTCCAGCACACCGAGCAGCGGCTGGTGACCGGGCATGACGCCGATGTCGCCGGACGTGGTACGCGCGACGACCAGGGTGGCCTCGCCGGACCAGACACTACGGTCCGCGGCGACGAGCTCGACGTGCAGCTCAGCAGCCAAGGTGGGCTCCTCGGGTCACCACCCGGCGGCACTCGCTGCCGGGTGTCGGTTCAAAGTCTAGTGGGCGTTGCGGGAGGGCCGGGACGCACCCCGGCCCTCCCTGGAGCTCTGCAGCTCAGGAGACGCCGAGCTCCTTGGCGTTGGCCTTGAGGTCCTCAATGCCACCGCACAGGAAGAACGCCTGCTCCGGGAAGTGGTCGTAGTCGCCGTCGATGATCGCGTTGAAGGCCACGATCGTCTCGTCCAGCGGCACGTCCGACCCGTCGACGCCGGTGAACTGCTTGGCGACGTGGGTGTTCTGCGACAGGAAGCGCTCCACGCGACGAGCGCGGTGGACAGTGAGCTTGTCCTCCTCGCCGAGCTCGTCGATACCGAGGATCGCGATGATGTCCTGAAGGTCCTTGTACTTCTGGAGGACCGTCTTGACGCGCATGGCCGTGTTGTAGTGGTCCGCCGCGATGTAGCGGGGGTCCAGGATGCGGGACGTCGAGTCCAGCGGGTCCACGGCCGGGTAGATGCCCTTCTCGGAGATCGGACGGGAAAGCACCGTCGTCGCGTCGAGGTGGGCGAAGGTCGTCGCCGGGGCCGGGTCGGTCAGGTCGTCCGCGGGCACGTAAATGGCCTGCATGGACGTGATCGAGTGACCACGGGTCGACGTGATGCGCTCCTGGAGGAGACCCATCTCGTCGGCCAGGTTCGGCTGGTAACCCACGGCCGAGGGCATGCGACCCAGCAGGGTCGAGACCTCGGAACCGGCCTGCGTGAAGCGGAAGATGTTGTCGATGAAGAACAGCACGTCCTGCTTCTGCACATCGCGGAAGTACTCCGCCATGGTCAGACCCGCGAGGGCCACGCGCAGACGGGTGCCCGGCGGCTCGTCCATCTGACCGAAGACCAGCGCGGTCTTGTCGATGACGCCGGACTCGGCCATCTCCTCGATGAGGTCGTTGCCCTCACGGGTGCGCTCGCCGACACCGGCGAACACGGAGACACCGTCGTGGTTGTTGGCGACGCGGTAGATCATCTCCTGGATGAGCACCGTCTTGCCGACGCCGGCACCGCCGAACAGGCCGATCTTTCCACCCTTGACGTACGGGGTGAGAAGGTCGACGACCTTGATGCCGGTCTCGAACATCTCGGTCTTCGACTCGAGCTCGTCGAAGTTCGGCGCCTTGCGGTGGATGCCCCAGCGCTCGCCGGTGTACTGCTCGTCGACGTTCAGGACCTCGCCGAGGGTGTTGAACACCTTGCCCTTGGTGAAGTCGCCGACGGGCACCGTGATGGAGGCGCCGGTGTCCACGACCGGGGCCTGGCGGACCAGGCCGTCGGTGGGCTGCATGGAGATCGCGCGGACCAGGCCGTCACCGAGGTGCTGGGCAACCTCGAGCGTCAGGGTCTTCTTCGCGCCGTCCTGCGCCGGGTCGTTGACCTCGACGTGCAGGGCGTTGTAGATGTCCGGCATCGCGTCGACGGGGAACTCCACGTCGACGACCGGGCCGATGACCCGGGCGACGCGGCCCGTGGCCGTCGCGGTCTCAACAGTGGTCGTCATTACTTGTCACTCCCCGCGGTCGCGTCGGCCAGGGCGCTGGCGCCACCGACGATCTCGCTGATTTCCTGGGTGATTTCGGCCTGGCGGGCCGCGTTGGCAAGACGGGAGAGGTTGTTGATCAAGTCTCCCGCGTTGTCGGTCGCCGACTTCATCGCGCGGCGCGTGGCGGCGTGCTTGGAGGCAGCCGACTGGAGCAGCGCGTTGTAGATCCGGCTCTCGACGTAGCGCGGCAGCAGGGCGTCGAGGACGTCCTCCGCCGACGGCTCGAAGTCGTACAGCGGAAGGATCTCGTCGCCCTTGCCGGACGCCTTCGACTCCTCCGCCACCTCTTCGAGGCTGAGCGGCAGCAGCCGGCCGTCGATGGCCGTCTGCGTCATCATCGAGACGAACTCGGTGTAGACGATGTGGAGTTCGTCCACGCCGCCCTCCGCCGTCTCCTTCTCGATGGCCTCGATCAGCGGGGCCGCGACCTTCTTGGCGTCCGCGTACGTGGGCTCATCGGTGAAGCCCGCCCACGACTCCACGACCTTGCGCTCGCGGAAGTTGTAGTGGGCCAGACCGCGGCGGCCGACGATGTACGTGTCGACCTCCTTGCCCTCGCCGACGAGCTTCTCCGTGAGCTGCTCGGCGGCCTTGATGGCGTTCGCGTTGAAGGCGCCGGCCAGACCGCGGTCGCTGGTGAGCAGCAGAACCGCGGAACGGCTCGCCGTCTCCGACTCCGTCGTCAGCGGGTGCTTGGTGTTCGACCCGGTCCCCACCGCCGTGACCGCGCGCGTGAGCTCGGTCGCGTACGGCGTGGAGGCCGCCACCTTGCGCTGTGCCTTGACGACACGCGAGGCGGCGATCATCTCCATCGCCTTGGTGATCTTCTTGGTCGCGGTGACGGATCGGATGCGACGCTTGTAGACCCGGAGCTGGGCTCCCATGAGTCAGGTCCCTTCCTTACGTCACTTGGCGGCGGCCGGAGCGTCCTCGCCGAGAAGCTTCCCGTCCGAGGTCTCGAACTGCTTCTTGAAGTCGGCGACGGCCTCGTCGATGGCCTGGATGGTGTCGTTCGACATCTTGCCGCCCTCCTTGATGGAGGTCATGAGTCCCTGCTCCTTGCGGTGCAGGTGCTCCAGGAGCTCCTTCTCGAAGCGGCGGATGTCGGAGACCGGCACCTCGTCCATCTTGCCGTTGGTACCGGCCCAGACGGAGACGACCTGGTCCTCGGTGGCCATCGGCTCGTACTGCGCCTGCTTCAGTAGCTCGACGAGACGCTGACCGCGCTCCAGCTGCGCCTTCGACGCGGCGTCCAGGTCGGAACCGAAGGCGGCGAACGCCTCCAGCTCGCGGTACTGGGCCAGGTCCAGACGGAGTCGGCCGGAGACCTGCTTCATGGCCTTGTGCTGGGCGGAACCACCCACACGCGAGACCGAGATACCGACGTTCAGGGCCGGACGCTGGCCGGCGTTGAACAGGTCGGACTCCAGGAAGCACTGGCCGTCGGTGATGGAGATGACGTTGGTCGGAATGAACGCCGAGACGTCATTCGCCTTGGTCTCCACGATCGGCAGACCCGTCATCGAACCGGCGCCCATCTCGTCCGAGAGCTTCGCGCAGCGCTCGAGCAGACGGGAGTGCAGGTAGAAGACGTCACCCGGGTAGGCCTCGCGCCCCGGCGGGCGGCGGAGCAGCAGGGACACGGCGCGGTAGGCGTCGGCCTGCTTCGAGAGGTCGTCGAAGATGATGAGGACGTGCTTGCCCTCGTACATCCACTGCTGGCCGATGGCCGAACCGGTGTACGGCGCCAGGTACTTGAAGCCGGCCGGGTCGGACGCCGGGGCGGCGACGATGGTCGTGTACTCCAGCGCGCCGGCCTCTTCGAGCGCACCACGCACGGAGGCGATGGTGGAGCCCTTCTGACCGACGGCGACGTAGACGCAGCGGACCTGCTTGTTCGGGTCGCCGGTGCGCCAGTTGTCGCGCTGGTTGATGATCGTGTCGACGGCCAGGGCGGTCTTGCCGGTCTGGCGGTCACCAATGATCAGCTGACGCTGACCACGGCCGACGGGGGTCATCGCGTCGACGGCCTTGTAGCCGGTCTCCATCGGCTCGTGGACCGACTTACGGGCCATGACGCCCGGGGCCTGCAGCTCGAGGGCGCGACGACCGCTGGTCTCGATCTCGCCGAGACCGTCGATCGGGGCGCCGAGCGGGTCGACGACGCGACCCAGGTAGCCCTCGCCGACGCCGACGGACAGGACCTCGCCGGTACGCGTGACCGGCTGTCCCTCCTCGACGCCGCTGAACTCGCCCAGGACGATGGCGCCGATCTCGCGCTCTTCCAGGTTGAGCGCGAGGCCGAGGGTGCCGTCCTCGAACTTCAGCAGTTCGTTGGCCATGGCCGAGGGGAGGCCCTCGACCTTCGCGATGCCGTCGCCGGCAAGGGTGACCGTACCGACCTCCTCGCGCGAGGCCGCGTCCGGCTTGTACGCCTGGACAAAGTTCTCCAGCGCGTCCCGGATCTCCTCCGGCCGGATCGTGAGCTCCGCCATCTGGGTTCCCTGCTCTCCTTGTTGGGCCCGAAGTGTTCTTGGGGGGTCTGGGGTCAGCCCCCAGGAATCCTCTGCACGGCCCAACTAGGGCCGTAGTCGTACGTGTTGAGCTTGTTGCGGTCAGCCGGCCATACGGCGGCCGGCCTCCTCGATGCGGTCCGCGATCGAGCCGTTGATGACCTCGTCACCCACCTGCACCTTGATCCCGCCGAGGACCTCGGGGTCCACGTCCAGGTTCAGGTGCATCTGACGCCCGTAGAGCTTCGCCAGGGACGCACCCAGACGCTGCTTCTGCGCGTCGCTCAGCGGCACCGCGGTGGTGACGACCGCCACCATGCGCTCGCGACGCTCGGCGGCGAGCTTGGAGAGGGACTCGAGTCCCGCTTCCAGGCTACGTCCCCGCGGCGCGGTCACAAGACGGCCGACGATCCGCTCGGTGGTGGGCTTGGCCCGGCCGTCGAGCAGCTGCTTGACGAGCTCGCCCTTGGCCGAGTTCGAAGCGGACTTGTCGGTCAGTGCGGCGCGCAGCTCGGTGTTGGAGGAGACGATCCGGCCGAACCGGAACAGCTCGTCCTCGACGTCGTCGAGTTCACCGCTCTTCTGCGCCGCGGTCAGGTCCGCGGTGTTGGCCAGCTCCTCGAGGGAGTCGACCAGGTCGCGGGAGGCCGACCACCGGGAGCGGACCAGGCCGGACACCAGGTCGACGGTCTCGCCGCCGACCTGGCCGCCGAGCAGGCGGCTCGCGAGCTCGGCCTTGGCCTCACCGGCCTGAGCCGGGTCGGTCAGGACCCGTCGCAGGCTGACCTCGCGCTGCAGCAGCGCGGTCACCGAGGCCAGGTCGCCGGCGAGCGCCTTGGCGTCGACCGACGTGTTGTCGGTCAGCGCGTCCAGACGCTCACGCGCGGCGGCCAGTGCCTCGCGGCTCGCTCCGTGGGCGGTCATCGTGCAGCCTCTGCCTTCTCCTCGAGCTCGTCGAGGAAGCGGTCGATCGTGCGCGACTGCCGGGCGGTGTCCTCGAGGGACTCGCCGACAAGCTTGCCGGCCAGGTCGGTGGCCAGCAGGCCCACGTCCTGACGCAGCGCCTGAGCGGCGGCCTTGCGGTCGGCCTCGATCTGCGAGTGGCCGGCGGCGATGATCTCCTCACGCTGCCGCTGACCCTCCGCACGCATCTCGGCGATGAGCGCGGCACCCTGCTCCTGCGCCTCCTGGCGCAGCCGCGCGGCCTCGTGCCGGGCCTCGGCGAGCTGAGCCTTGTACTGCTCGAGCACGCTCTGGGCCTCGGTCTGAAGCGCCTCGGCCTTCTCGATACCGCCTTCGATCTTCGCGTGGCGCTCTTCCAGCGTCTTGTTGATACGCGGGAGGAGCTTCTTGGCGAAGACGAAGAAGACGATGGCGAAGGCAAGGGTGCCAATGAGCAGCTCGGGACCGGGCGGGACGAGCGGGCTCTGCTCCTCCTCGGCCGCGAGTGCAACCAGGTTGGCGATCACATCAGTGCCTTTCGTCGAATCGTGTCAGGTACAGAAATCAGATACCGAACACGAACGGCATGACGATGCCGATGAGGGCGAGCGCCTCACAGAAGGCGAAGCCGAGGATCTGGTTGGCGCGGATCAGGCCGGCGGCCTCGGGCTGGCGGGCCAGGGCCTGGGTGCCGTTACCGAAGACGATGCCGACGCCGATGCCGGGGCCGATCGCGGCGAGACCGTAACCGATGGAACCGAGGGAGCCGGAGACGCCAGCGGCGAGTTCGATGGACGCGGACATGCCGTTACTTCCTTTTCTTTACGAACCGGTGGGGGTTGTCCACCGGACGACCTGGGGTGGTTGGACGGGTGCAGCTCAGTGGTGCTCGGCGAGAGCGCCCTGAATGTACGAGCAGGCCAGCAGCACGAAGACGTATGCCTGGACGGCCTGCACGAAAAGCTCGAAGAGGATCATGACCATCGTCATGACGAAGGAGACACCCGCGGCCGGGATCATCCAGCTGTTCAGCAGGTACCAGGAGGCGACGGTGAACATCACCAGCATCAGGTGACCCGCGAACATGTTCGCGAAGAGTCGGACCGCGTGCGTGAACGGGCGGACCAGCAGGTTCGAGAAGAACTCGATGAACGAGACCAGCCACTTGATCGGGCCGAGCGAGTTGTCGTAGCCGGTGATGTTCTTCCAACCGCCCACGAAACCATGGCGCTTGAAAGTCAGCGGCACCCAGATCAGGTACACGATGGCCGCGAGGACGATCGGGTAGGCAATGACCGATCCGACCGGGAACTGAGCCAGCGGAATGACCGACCAGACGTTCATGATCCAGATGAAGAAGAACAGCGAGACCATGATCGGGACGTACTTCTCGCCCTCGCGCTTGCCCAGCGTCTCGTAGACGATGTTGCGGCGGACGAAGTCGTAGCCGGCCTCACCGATCATCTGGATCTTGCCGGGCACGACCTTCGAGCGGCCGAACGCGACGTAGAAGAACCAGCAGATGATGACCGTGGTGATGAGAGCGAGCAGCATCACCTTGTTGAAGTAGAACCAGCCGAAGTCGGCAATCGGTTCGAACAGGAAGGAGTGCAGGCCCGGCGCCGGGAAGCCGCATCCGTTGTCGGACATGATCCGACAGCTCCAGTCAAAGGCGAGCTGGGTCGTGTCAGCACTCACCGCGGGCTCCTTCGGCGTGACGCATAAGTACGGCAACCTCGTTGTGTCGGTGCGGCGCGCAGCCGCGGATCGGCACCGGTCTGGTGTTTCGGGCGTGGGGGCGGCGGGCAGGCAGTGAGCCTCGCGATCGTGCAGGCGTCAGCTCTCGTGCCCGCGCCGGCGATGCCGCAGTTGGCACCGGACGATAGCAGCCCGACGAACGGGTGCTTATCCCGGCCCTACCTCTCACGATGACGACCCGGTCTTCTCGTCCCTTTCGCTGCTTCCGGACCCCTTGGATCCGGGCGCCGACTCGGGATCGATATAGAAAATCTTGGCCTTCATGTGAGCGCGGGCCTGGGCTGCCATCCACACGACGGTCGAGACCACCAGCGCGATGGCAAAGGTCTTGGGATTGAAGAGAGTCGTGTCCTTGAAGACTGCCACGAAGATCAAGAGCAGCAGCAGCTGGGCGACGTAGAGCATCAGCCCCATCGCCTGGAACAGCTGCGGAAGCGATTTTGCCGTGCGGATCAGCACGAGCTGCCCGAGGCCCATGAACACGATGACCACAAGAGCACCGACCAGCGCACCGATGGCCCCCTTGCCGCCCGCAACCACACCACTGATCACCGCGGCAATCACGCCCGCGACAGCGGTTGGTACGACGGCTTGAAGAAGGGTCCGTGCGTCATTGGACGGCATGGCGGCAACTCCGCTTACTGGTGTGGGGCAGGGTGTCGTCATGGACGAGCGTAGTCCGGGGATTCGGCAGTCCGATTCGGGCCAAATGGCCGTTGCACTAAGGCCTTTCGGCCCTCCCCCTGGCTTCGTGAACGGTATCACAAACTATTTGATGCGGTCTTTACCTAGAAGGTGTGCCAACCGTCACACGTGAGGGGGATCCTGCGCGTCTGTGCACGCACGAGGCCAACATGTCTGGTATTGGGCTCATTTCGGACTTCGTGATCGCCCGCGTCAACGAGACGTTCCGGCCTTACGCCGATCCGTGAAGCGCGAACGGGCGCCGATCGCCGTCGCTCCGTTGACACCCGCGGGGATCCGGTCGCGGTCCGGTTCGCCGCCGGACGTCTCGGAGCCCTCGGACGGCTCGGCCGCCCCGTCCCCTCCCCCGGCCGGTCGCCGGTAGCGCGGCGGCACCAAGTGCTGGGCCCAGCGCGGCGCGTGCGGCGTGAAGCGCGGCAGCAGGAGCATGACGAGCCCGACGAAGCTCAGCGCGACGATGGTGAGCATGACCCACATCCCGGACGCGGAGTGCACCGAGTAGGCGACCGCGCCGAAGGCGATGAGGCCCGACCAGAAGTACATGATCAGCACCGCGCGGGAGTGCGAGTGGCCGATCTCCAGGAGCCGGTGGTGCAGATGCCCGCGGTCCGCCGCGAACGGCGACTGCCCGTTCCAGGTGCGGCGCACGATCGCGAGGACGAGGTCGGCGAACGGGATCGCGATGATCGTCAGCGGCATCAGCAGCGGGATGAAGACGGGCAGCATCGCGTGCGTGGTGTCGCGGGTGGAGCCGCCGAGGTTGAGCTTGAGCGCGTCCGGGTCGACCTGCCCTGTGATGGAGATCGCGCCGGCCGCGAGGACGAGACCGATGAGCATGGAGCCCGAGTCGCCCATGAAGATTCTGGCCGGATGGATGTTGTGCGGCAGGAAGCCCAGACACATGCCCATCAGGATCGCCGCGAACAGCGTGGCCGGGGCCGCGGACTCGATGCCGTAGCCGTACCAGATCCGGTACGCGTACAGGAAGAACGCGGCGGCGGCGATGCACACCATGCCCGCCGCGAGCCCGTCGAGGCCGTCGACGAAGTTCACCGCGTTGATGGTGATCACGACGAGCGCGACGGTGAGCAGGGTCCCCTGCCACTGCGTCAGCGACACCGTCCCCACACCGGGGATCGGCAGCCAAAGGATCGTCAGGCCCTGCATCACCATCACGCCCGCGGCGATCATCTGGCCGCCGAGCTTGATGAGGGCGTCGATCTCGAACTTGTCGTCCAGGACGCCGATCAGCCAGATCAGGGCGGCGCCGGAGAGCAGCGCCCGCGGTTCGTTCGAGGACTCGAAGACCTTGTCCAGGTTGGTCAGGTGATCGGCGACGAGCAGGCCCGCGCACAGGCCGAAGAACATGGCGATACCGCCGAGCCGCGGCGTGGGCTCCCGGTGCACGTCACGTGCACGGATCTCCGGCATGGCGCCGGCCACGATCGCGAACTTCCGCACCGGGCCTGTGAGCAGATAGGTCACCGCGGCCGTGATGCAGAGCGTCAGCAGGTATTCACGCACGGGCTTCCCCACAGGTATCGCTGGCCATCTCAGCCCCACACCCTAGCCTCGCGTGCTTAGGGTTGGGGACTTCCGGGTAGCGACGATGGTTGCACGGCTGACGGTTCCAGAGGTGCACTGGTGCGGCGCAAGGGGTGTTCTACCGCTCTCCTACCCCGTTCCAGGCGGGGTACGGGGGGAATCTTCCGGCCAGTTGGCGCACCTCTTCACGCACCGTGCGGACGTCGAGAACGTCACGTACGACACCCGACAGGAGCACCGCGATGCGGGCCATCTCTCCTTCACCCATGCCCTGTGTGGTGACGGCGGCAGTGCCGAGCCGCAGGCCGCGGCCCCCTTCGTAGGGCAGCGCGCATGTGTCGAGGATCATGCCCGCCGAGGCGAGCCGGCCACGCGCTACCGCGCCCGCGACGCCGAGCGGGGCCGGGTCCACGGTCAGCAGATGGGTGTCGGTTCCGCCGGTGGTGATGCCGAAGCCCTCCGCGGCGAGCGCGCCCGCGAGCAGCCGCGCGTTGGCGACGACCTGATGGGCGTACGCGGTGAAGGCGGGGCGCGCAGCCTCTCCGAACGCGACGGCCTTCGCGGCGATCGTGTGCATCTGGGCGCCGCCCTGGGTGAAGGGGAAGACGGCCCGGTCGACGCGGTCTGCCAGCTCGGCCGCGCACAGCAGCATCCCGCCGCGCGGCCCGCGCAGCACCTTGTGCGTGGTGGCGCAGACGATGTCGGCGTACGGGACCGGGTTCGGGGCCGCTCCCCCGGCGACCAGGCCGATGGGGTGCGCGGCGTCGGCGATGAGGTGGGCGCCCACGTCGTCGGCGATCTCCCGGAAGGCGGCGTAGTCGATGTGCCGGGGGTACGAGATCGAGCCGCACACGATGGCCTTGGGGCGGTGGGCGCGGGCCGCGGCGCGGACCTGCTCGTAGTCGATGAGCCCGCTCTCCGCGTCGACGCCGTACGGCACGAAGTCGAACCAGCGGCCGGAGAAGTTGGCCGGTGAGCCGTGCGTGAGGTGGCCGCCGGACGGCAGGCCCATCGCGAGGACGGTGTCGCCGGGCTTCAGCAGTACGGCGTACGCGGCGAGCACAGCCGAAGAGCCGCTGTGCGCCTGTACGTTGACGTGTTCGGCGCCGAAGAGGGCCTTGGCGCGGTCGATCGCGAGGCGTTCGGCGACGTCGACGAGTTCGCAGCCGCCGTGGTGGCGGGCGCCGGGGTAGCCCTCCGCGTACTTGTTGGCGAGCGGGGAGCCGAGGGCGGCGAGGACCGCGGGCGACGTGAAGTTCTCCGCGGCGATGAGCTGGAGGGAGTCCGCCTGGCGGGCGGTCTCCCCGAGGAGGATCTCGGCCAGTTCGGGGTCCTGCCGCAGTAGCTCCGCTGTGGCTGCGGGTTGTGTCATCACCGGCATGGTCGGCTCCGGGCCTCGCGTCGGGGAGGTAAGTGCCTTCCAATGTAGATCCGCGTCGTTGCGCCCGCCCGGCGTCACGCCACGGGGCTCCGCCCCGGACCCCGCGCCTCAAACGCCGGCGGGGCTGGATCGAGGCATGGGGCGTAAACGTTTCGGGGGGCCTGAGCGGAGCTACTTCTTGACGCCCGTCAAGGCCGTGACCACCGGGTCCAGGGCCTCATGGATCTCGCCGCCCACCGACTGGAAGAACGGCAGCGGTGCCCCGTACGGGTCGTACACCTCGTCCGCCTCCACGGAGGGAGCCAGCAGCCACCCCCGGAGCGCGGCAGCGGCCCGCACCAGGGACCGCGCACGCTCGACCACACCCGACTCCAGGGGATCCGGAAGCGTGGCCGGGTCTATGGCCTGCACGAGCCGCGTGAACTCCTTCAGCGTGAACGTGCGCAGGCCCGCGCTGTGGCCCATGGAGATGACCTGCGCACGGTGGTCGCGGGTCGCGGTCAGGACCAGGTCGGCCCTTATGACGTGGTCGTCGAGGAGCTCACGGCCCACGAAGCCGGAGGCATCCGCACCGAAGTCGGCCAGGACCGTTTCCGCGTTGGCCTCCATGGGCGCGCCCTCGTGGCCCCAGGTGCCCGCGCTCTCCACGACGAGACCGCCGGCGAGCGGCGCGCCGAGCCGGTCCGCGAGGGCATGCCTCGTCAGCCGCTCGGTGATCGGCGAGCGGCACACATTGCCGGTGCTGACGTGGAGGATGCGGAAGGTGTCGCCGGGGAGTGCCGGCGTGCGTACGTACCCGTTGCCTATGCCACGCCCCGTCTCAGGGGCTGTCAATTCGCCACCTCGAGGTCGGGTACGACCTTGCGCAGCTCGTCCGCGGTCAGCGCGCCCTCGCGCAGCAGGACCGGGACCTTGCCGGTGACGTCGACGATGGATGACGGGATGTTGCCGGGCGTCGGCCCCCCGTCGAGGTAGACGGAGACGGAGTCGCCGAGCATCTCCTGCGCGGCGTCGCAGTCCTCGGGTGCCGGGTGGCCGGTCAGATTCGCGGAGGAGAGCGCCATCGGGCCGACCTCGGTGAGCAGTTCGATGGCGACGGGGTGCAGCGGCATGCGGACCGCGACGGTGCCACGGGTGCTGCCGAGGTCCCACTGCAGCGACGGCTGCTGCTTGGCGACGAGGGTCAGGCCGCCGGGCCAGAACGCGTCGACCAGTTCCCAGGCCATCTCGGAGAAGTCCGTGACGAGCCCGTGCAGCGTGTTCGGCGAGGGGATGACCACCGGCGTCGGCATGTTGCGGCCACGGCCCTTGGCCTCCAGGAGGTCACCGACCGCCTCCGGCGTGAAGGCGTCGGCACCGATGCCGTACACGGTGTCGGTGGGCAGCACGACCAGCTCGCCGCGGCGGACTGCGGAGGCGGCTTCACGCAGGCCGGTAGCGCGGTCGACTGCGTCGTTGGTGTCGTAACGCCGTGCCATCTAGCGGGCCTCCTGCTCTGCGTACTGCTCGAATTCGTCAAACTCAATGGACAACGCGTCGGTCACGGCAGCGCCTTGCGGGCCGTCGCGAACCTCGGGCGGTTGTTGAGGTCGGGGTGGTCGGCGGCGTCCGCCCAGCCCCGCTCCTCGGTGAAGATCCACGGCACCTGGCCGCCCTGCGTGTCCGCGTGCTCGATGACGACGATGCCGCCGGGGCGCAGGAGGCGGTGGGCGGTGCGCTCGATGCCACGGATCAGGTCGAGCCCGTCCTCGCCGGAGAACAGGGCGAGGTCCGGGTCGTAGTCACGGGCCTCGGGGGCGACGTACTCCCACTCGGTGAGCGGGATGTACGGCGGGTTGGAGATGACGAGATCGACCTGGCCGTCGAGGTCGGGGAAGGCCTCCAGGGCGTCGCCCTGGCGCAGGTCGACCCTGGACCCCTCGACGTTCTTGCGGGTCCATTTGAGAGCGTCCTCGGACAGCTCCACGGCGTGCACGCGCGAGCGCGGCACCTCCTGGGCCAGCGCGAGCGCGATGGCGCCGGAGCCGGAGCACAGATCGACGATCAGCGGCTCGACGACATCCATCGCGCGCACGGCGTCTATGGCCCAGCCGACGACCGACTCGGTCTCCGGGCGCGGCACGAACACACCGGGACCGACCTGGAGCTCCAGATAGCGGAAGTAGGCGTGCCCGGTGATGTGCTGGAGCGGCTCGCGGGCCTCGCGGCGCGCGATCGCCTCCCAGTACCGGGCGTCGAAGTCCGCGTCCTTGACGGAGTGCAGCTCGCCCCGCTTGACGCCGTGCACGAAGGACGCGAGCTCCTCCGCGTCATTGCGCGGCGAGGGCACGCCGGCGTCGGCAAGCCGCTGAGTGGCCTGGGCCACTTCCGCGAGCAGCACGCTGCGGGGGTTCGGGGGTCGCCCCCCAAAATGTTGCTGCACGCTGTTCCTCCGGGCTGAGCTGTCGTACGGGGCGGGCGGTGCGGTTCTACGCGGCGGCGAGCTTGGCGGCCGAGTCCGCGTCGACGCACGCCTGGATCACGGGGTCGAGCTCGCCGTCGAGCACCTGGTCCAAGTTGTAGGCCTTGAAGCCGACACGGTGGTCCGAGATGCGGTTCTCCGGGAAGTTGTACGTACGGATCTTCTCGGAGCGGTCGACGGTGCGGACCTGGCTGCGGCGGGCGTCGGCGGCGTTCTTCTCCGCTTCCTCCTGCGCCGCTGCGAGGAGCCTGGAGCGCAGGATACGCATCGCCTGCTCCTTGTTCTGCAGCTGGGACTTCTCGTTCTGGCAGGAAGCCACGACGCCGGTGGGGATGTGCGTGATGCGGACGGCGGAGTCGGTCGTGTTGACGGACTGCCCGCCGGGGCCCGAGGAGCGGTACACGTCGATGCGCAGATCGTTCGCGTGGATCTCGACGTCGACCTCCTCGGCCTCGGGCGTGACCAGCACGCCGGCGGCGGAGGTGTGGATGCGGCCCTGCGACTCGGTCGAGGGCACACGCTGCACGCGGTGCACGCCGCCCTCGTACTTCAGGCGGGCCCAGACACCCTGGCCGGGCTCGGTCGCGCCGTTCCCGCCCTTGGTCTTCACGGCGACCTGGACGTCCTTGTAGCCGCCCAGCTCGGACTCGGTGGCGTCGATGATCTCGGTCTTCCAGCCGACGCGCTCCGCGTAGCGCAGGTACATGCGCAGCAGGTCACCGGCGAACAAGGCGGACTCGTCGCCACCGGCGCCGGCCTTGACCTCGAGGATCACGTCCTTGTCGTCGGACGGGTCGCGGGGCACCAGCAGGAGCCGCAGCTTCTCGGTGATCTCCTCGCGCTGCTGCTCGAGGTCCTTGACCTCGGCCGCGAAGTCCGGGTCGTCGGCGGCGAATTCCTTGGCCGTCTCGACGTCGTCCCCGGTCTGCTTCCAGGAGCGGTAGGTGGCGACGATCGGGGTCAGCTCGGCGTAGCGCTTGTTGAGCTTGCGCGCGTTCGCCTGGTCGGCGTGGACCGAGGGGTCCGCGAGCTTCTGCTCCAGATCGGCGTGCTCACCGATCAGTTCCTCGACGGCCTCGAACATCTCCGGCTCCTGCAGTTACGGGGGTCAAAAGGGGCTGCACCGCAAAGCGCCGGTCCCGGTGCCCCCGCGATAAACAGGGGCACCGTGGACCGGCGCTGGAGCTCCGCTACTTGTTGGCAGCGGCAGCCTTGCCGAAGCGGGCCTCGAAGCGGGCCACACGGCCACCGGTGTCGAGGATCTTCTGCTTGCCCGTGTAGAACGGGTGGCACTCGGAGCAGACCTCGGCACGGACGGTGCCGGACGAGATGGTGCTACGGGTGGTGAACGACGCGCCACAGGTGCAAGAGACCTGCGTCTCGACGTACTCGGGGTGGATGTCGCGCTTCAAGGTGTCTCCTAGGTTCATGGAGGGCGCCGGGTCGCTGACGCGGGATGCGGGAGCGTGAACCGGGACCGACGTACCAGTCTGCCAGGACTGGCCGTATCCCCCAAAACCGAGAAGGGCCCGGAAGTATTCCCGGCCCTCCCAGAAGGGGTCGTCGTTGCTTCGCGGCTACTTCACGACGCTGTCGGCGGAGCCCTTGGCGGAGTCCTTCGTGGCCGACTTCGGGATGGTCCTGTCGGCCTCCAGGGCCTTCCAGACCTTCTTCGCGTTGGTCTTGTCCAGGAGCACGCGGTTGGCGTCGTTCGGGTCGTACTGCACGGGCAGCGTCACCATGTTCATGTCGCCGGAGCCGATGCCCTTGAGCCCGCTCGCGAACGAGGTCAGGTCCTTGACCGAGGCCAGCTGCGAGTCCGTGGTCACCGTCTTCGTGGCGGTGTTCGCGAGCGCGTACAGCTTGCTCGGGCTGGTGAAGACGCCGACGCTCTTGATCTGGTCCATCAGGGCCTTCATGAACGCCTGCTGGAGCTGGATGCGCCCCAGGTCACTGCCGTCACCGACGCCGTGCCGGGTGCGGACGAGGCCGAGCGACTGCTTGCCGCTGAGCGTGTGCGTACCGGCGTCGAGGTTCAGATGGCTGTCGGGGTCGTTGATCGCCTTCGTGGTGGTGACCTTCACGCCGCCGAGGTCGTCGATCAGCTTCTGGAAGCCGCTGAAGTCGACCTCCACGTAGTGGTCCATGCGGATTCCGCTCAGGGACTCGACGGTCTTCACCGCGCAGGCCGCGCCGCCCGTCGAGTACGCGGAGTTGAACATGACCTCGTTCTGCGCCGGGTACTCGTTGCCGTCCTTGTCGGTGCACGAGGGGCGGTCGATGAGCGTGTCCCGGGGGATGGAGACGACGCTGGCCCGCTTGTGGCCCTTGTAGACGTGGACGACCATCGCGGTGTCCGAGCGCGCGGAGCCCTCGTCGGCACCGCCGCCGACCTTCTCGTTGTCGCCGGCCCGGGTGTCGGAGCCGAGGACGAGGATGTCCTCGGAGCCGTTGTCCACGTTCTGCGGACGGTCGGTGCCCAGCTGCGAGTCGATGTCGACACTCTTGATGTTGCCGTTGAGCTGGAAGTAGACGTACCCCAGGCCGGTTCCACCGAGGACGACGACGCCCGCGGCGCTCCACGCCGCGATCCGCAGCGCCTTGCTGCGCCCACTGCGCGGTTTGCGGCGGCTGCCCTTGGCGCCGCGGTGGCGCCCGGGCTTGCTGTCACGTTCCGGCATAACTCCTCGCAGGTTCGTCTGCTTCTGATCCTTCGGTCCGCTTGTTCGTTCACTCGGTGTGACGGCGGACCGCCAAGAAGGGTTGCACAAACACGTGTGCGCATTCCGGGACGGAAGTGCGACGGTACGTAGCGGTACCAACAACCCGCAAGCCTCTCACCTGCACTTTCACGCCCATGTGCCACATGCTTCACAGAGGGCACAGATCCTTATACGTGTGGTGAAGGTCTCTGACCCACGAGTGCCCCGAATCGCTGCGACCAGGCTCCGACCAGGCATGGAAAAGGGCTGGGCCCCGCCGCACGAAGCGGCGGGGCCCAGCCCCTGGATCCCGGTGAAGCGTCAGTCGTTGCCGTTGCCCGGCGTCGGCGTCGTCTTCTGGATCTGCAGCAGGAACTCCGCGTTGGACTTCGTCTGCTTCATCTTGTCGAGCAGCAGCTCGATCGCCTGCTGCTGGTCGAGCGCGTGCAGCACGCGACGCAGCTTCCAGGTGATCGCCAGCTCGTCGCTGCCGAGCAGGATCTCTTCCTTACGGGTACCGGACGCGTCCACGTCCACCGCCGGGAAGATGCGCTTGTCGGCGAGCTTGCGGTCGAGCTTGAGCTCGGCGTTGCCGGTGCCCTTGAACTCCTCGAAGATGACCTCGTCCATGCGGGACCCGGTGTCCACCAGCGCGGTGGCGAGGATGGTCAGCGAGCCGCCGTCCTCGATGTTGCGGGCCGCACCGAAGAAGCGCTTCGGCGGGTAAAGGGCGGTCGAGTCGACACCACCGGACAGGATGCGGCCGGAGGCCGGCGCCGCGAGGTTGTACGCGCGGCCCAGGCGGGTGATCGAGTCGAGCAGCACGACGACGTCGTGACCCAGCTCCACGAGGCGCTTGGCGCGCTCGATGGCGAGCTCGGCGACCGTGGTGTGGTCCTCGGCCGGACGGTCGAAGGTCGAGGAGATGACCTCGCCCTTCACCGACCGCTGCATGTCGGTGACCTCTTCCGGACGCTCGTCGACGAGGACGACCATCAGGTGGCACTCGGGGTTGTTCACCGTGATCGCGTTGGCGATGGCCTGAAGGATCATGGTCTTGCCGGTCTTCGGCGGGGCCACGATCAGACCGCGCTGGCCCTTACCGATCGGCGCGACGAGGTCGATGATGCGCGTCGTCAGCACACCCGGGTCCGTCTCCAGGCGGAGGCGGTCCTGCGGGTAGAGGGGCGTCAGCTTGTTGAACTCCGGGCGCCCACGGCCGGATTCGGCCGCCATGCCGTTCGCCGAGTCGAGGCGGACGAGCGCGTTGAACTTCTCGCGGCGCTCGCCGTCCTTGGGCTGACGCACGGCACCGGTGACGTGGTCACCCTTGCGCAGGCCGTTCTTGCGGACCTGGGCCAGGGAGACGTAGACGTCGTTGGGACCCGGCAGGTAGCCCGACGTACGGATGAAGGCGTAGTTGTCGAGGATGTCGAGGATGCCCGCGACGGGGATCAGGACGTCGTCCTCGGAGACCTGCGGCTCGTTGCCGAAGCCCGGCTCGTCGCGCCCACGACGCCCACGACGGTCGCGGTAACGGCCCCGGCGCCCGCGGCGGCCGCCGCCGTCGTCGTCGTAGCCGTCGTCCTGCTGCTGGTTGTTCCGGCCGCCACCCTGCTGGTTGTTCCGGCCGCCGCCCTGGCTGTTCCCGCCCTGGTCGTCGCCCTTGCCGCCGCGGCGGTCACGGTCGCCCTGACGATCGCGGTCGCCCTGACGGTCACGGTCGCGCCCACCACGGCCACCCTGGCGGTCGCCCTGACGGTCACGACGGTCGCGACGACCCTCGTGGTTGCCGTCCTGGCCGCCGTCGCCCTTGTTGCCGTCGCCGCCGTCCTGACGGTCCTGCTGGCGGTCCTGCTGCTTGTCCTGGCGGTCCTGCCGCGTCTCGGACTTGGCCTCGGCGGTGACCGTCTCGGGGCTGCCCGCCTCGGACGTGGCACGGCGGCGACGACGCTCGCCGGCCGGCTGCTCGTCACTCGCGCCCTGGCCGGGGATCTCGATCTGCTGCTGGGCCGTGGCCTTCTTCGCCTTGGCGTCGGCGGCCTCGGCCTTGTCCGCCTTGGCACCCGCCTTCGCGGGCGCCGCGTCGGCCGCGGACTCGTCGCCGGTGCGGGCCTTCGAGGTGGCCCGCCGCTTCGGCTTCGTCTCTGCGGCGTCGGCGCTCTTCGCGGGGGCGCTCTGGGAATTGCCTCCCCCGGACTGCGCCTCCTTGATGACCTCGATCAGCTGGCTCTTGCGCATCCGCGCAGTGCCCTTGATACCGAGGCCCGATGCGACCTGCTGCAGTTCGGCCAGCACCATGCCGTCAAGGCCGGTACCGCGGCGCCGCCGGGCGGGCGCGGCGGAGGCGTCCGCAGAGGACGCGGCGGGCGCGGCAGCAGAGCTGTCGGCAGTCACGCCCATCAGATCGGTGGTGTCGCTCACGAAGGGTCCTTCCCTGGAGCGGACGTCGGCCTGTCTGGCTCGGCGACCGTGTTGTGCTGTCCGGCGGTGGTCCAGCCTGTACGGACCGTGTGCCGGGGCGGTTGTCCGCCGAAGAGGCGGAAGAATTCGGTGGTGACGGCGTAGCCCGATTCCGCGGGTGCACTGGATTTCTGTGTCACGCGGCTCGGTCACGCCGGTTCCGGAGCGTGCTCGCCACTCTTCAGCGCCACGTCTCGACATGCGAGGACGCTGCACAGAATCGCTGGGGAGGCTCCCGGAAGAATGGTTGTCCCTGACGGGGACACACAGCACCTCGCCATGGTAGGGCCGGGTGCAGACTTGAGGTTAACACTACCGGATCCAACAAACATTCCCCCTCTCGTATTCCGGCAACCGGGTGTCAGGAGCCAAGCGGCAGCACGCTCGCTCCGTCGACATCGAGGTCAAGGCGGTTCGCCGCCCAGCCCTCCCCGGCCAGCCGGGCGACCTTGTCGGCCGTTTCTTCCTCCACCAGAGCGAGGACCGTCGGCCCCGCTCCGGAGATCATCGCGGGCACCCCGTCGGCCCGCAGCCGCTCCACAAGGGCGGCGCTCTCCGGCATCGCCGGCGCCCGGTACTCCTGGTGGAGACGGTCTTCCGTGGCCGGGAGCAGCAGCTCGGGGCGCCTGGTCAGGGCCTCGACGAGCAGGGCCGCCCGGCCCGCGTTGGCCGCGGCGTCCACGTGCGGGACGGTGCGCGGCAGGAGTCCTCGCGCCATTTCGGTGAGGACCGGCTTTCCGGGAACGAAGACCACCGGAACGATGGAACTGGCCGCGTCGAGACGGATCGCGCGGCCCGCGCCGGTCTCCGTCCACGCGATGGTGAAGCCACCGAGCAGGCACGGGGCCACGTTGTCGGGGTGGCCCTCGATCTCGGTGGCGAGTTCGAGCAGCGCGGCGTCGTCGAGCAGGGCGCCGCCGCCTATCGTCACGGCGCGCGCCGCGACCACGGCGGACACGATCGCTGCGGACGAAGAGCCCAGGCCACGGCCGTGCGGGATGCGGTTGGCGCAGACGATTTCAAGGCCGCGCGGCTGTCCGCCGAGGGCGTCGAAGGCCGTACGCAGGGACCGGATCAGAAGGTGCGACTCGTCGCGGGGCAGGGTCTCGGAGCCCTCACCGGCGATGTCGATGTTCAGGCCGGAGTCGGCGACCCTGACGACCACGTCGTCGTAGAGCCCCAGCGACAGGCCGAGGCTGTCGAAGCCCGGGCCGAGATTGGCGCTGGTGGCGGGAACGCGCACCCTGACGGCGGCGGCGCGGAAGGCGGGACCGGCCATCGCTCGATGACTCTCCTTGAGCTACGGGATGTTTCGAGAACTTCCGATGTCTTGTGATGCGTCGATGTCTGGTGATGCGTGCGTCGACACCCGGGCCGCGATCGACGGAACAGCGGCGGCACCACGGCATATGCGGTGGGCGGGTTCGACACAGCCTATCGAAGGAAGGTTCAGTGGCGACATAGGGCGCACAGGAGGCGCACGATGCGTGTCGTAAGCCCCCCTGTGCACCCCCTGTACTGAAACGCCCAGTTGACGGCGTGTCAGCGTCGCGTAAAGAGTCGTACGACTCAGGCGAGGCCGAGTCGCTCGGCGGCCGCGGCGGAGTCGACCGGCACGGTGACCGGCTGCGGAGCACCGGCGACGGCCCAGTCCGGGTCCTTCAGACCGTTGCCCGTGACGGTGCAGACGATCTTCTGGCCGGGGTCGACCTTGCCCTGCTCGGCGGCCTTCAGCAGGCCGGCGACGGACGCGGCCGACGCGGGCTCGACGAAGACACCCTCCTGGGACGCCAACAGCTTGTAGGCGCGCAGGATCTCACGGTCCGTCACCTCGTCGATGAAGCCGCCGGACTCCTCGCGCGCGGCGAGCGCGTGCTGCCACGAGGCGGGGTTGCCGATGCGAATCGCGGTGGCGATCGTCGAGGGGTCCTTGACGACCTCGCCGCGCACGATCGGCGCGGAGCCGGAGGCCTGGAAGCCCCACATGCGCGGGGTGCGGGAGGAGACGCTGTCGGCCGCGTACTCCTTGTAGCCCTTCCAGTAGGCCGTGATGTTGCCGGCGTTGCCGACCGGGAGGACGTGGATGTCGGGCGCGTCGCCGAGGGCGTCCACGATCTCGAACGAGGCGGTCTTCTGGCCCTCGATGCGGAACGGGTTGACCGAGTTGACCAGCGCCACCGGGTAGTTCTCGGAGAGGGCGCGGGCCAGGTTCAGGCAGTCGTCGAAGTTGCCGTCGACCTGGAGGATCTTCGAGCCGTAGACGAGCGCCTGGCCCATCTTGCCGAGCGCGATCTTGCCCTGCGGCACGAGGACGGCGCAGACCATGCCGGCACGCACGGCGTACGCGGCGGCGGAGGCCGAGGTGTTGCCGGTGGAGGCGCAGATGACGGCCTTCGCGCCCTCCTCCTTGGCCTTCGTGATGGCCATGGTCATGCCGCGGTCCTTGAACGAACCGGTCGGGTTGGCACCCTCGACCTTCAGGTGCACCTCACAGCCGGTGCGCTCGGAGAGCATCTGCGCGGGCACGAGCGGCGTACCGCCCTCGCGCAGTGTCACGACCGGCGTGGTGTCGGTCACCGGGAGCCGGTCCCGGTACTCCTCGATGATGCCGCGCCACTGGTGGGTCTGTCCGGTCATGAGCTGCTACTCCCCTTCAACACGCATGATGCTGGCGACACCGCGCACGGTGTCGAGCTGACGCAGCGCGTCCACGGTCCCTGTGAGGGCCGCGTCGGCCGCGCGGTGGGTGACGACGACGAGGGAGGCCTCGCCGTCCTTCCCCGACTGACGCACGGTGTCGATGGAGACACCGTGCTCGGCGAAGACCGTCGCCACCTGCGCGAGAACGCCGGGCTTGTCGGCCACGTCGAGGCTGATGTGGTACCGCGTCACGACATCGCCCATCGGCGAGACGGGCAGCTGTGTGTACGCGGACTGGCCGGGTCCCGTCGCGCCGCCCAGGCGGTTGCGGCAGACGGCGACGAGGTCGCCGAGTACGGCGGACGCGGTCGGCGAGCCGCCGGCACCGGGCCCGTAGAACATGAGCTGGCCCGCGGCCTCGGCCTCGACGAAGACGGCGTTGTACGCGCCGCGCACGGAGGCCAGCGGGTGGGACAGCGGGATCATCGCCGGGTGCACGCGGGCGGTGACGGACTGCCCGTCGGCGGCCCGCTCACAGATGGCGAGCAGCTTGATGGTGCAGCCCATCTGCTTCGCGGACGCGAAGTCGGCGGCGGTCACCTCGGTCATGCCCTCGCGGTACACGTCGTCGAGGCGGACGCGGGTGTGGAAGGCGATCCCGGCGAGGATGGCGGCCTTGGCGGCGGCGTCGAAGCCCTCGACGTCGGCGGTCGGGTCGGCTTCGGCGTACCCGAGGGCGGTGGCCTCGTCGAGCGCTTCCTGGTAGCCGGCGCCGGTCGAGTCCATGGCGTCGAGGATGAAGTTCGTCGTGCCGTTCACGATGCCGAGGACGCGGTTGACCTTGTCCCCCGCGAGCGACTCGCGCAGCGGCCTGACCAGCGGGATCGCGCCGGCGACCGCGGCCTCGTAGTAGAGGTCCTCGCCGTGCTCCACGGCCGCGGCATGCAGGGCGTCGCCGTCCTGGGCGACGAGCGCCTTGTTGGCGGAGACGACGGAGGCGCCGTGCTCGAAGGCGGTGGTGATGAGGGTGCGCGCGGGCTCGATCCCGCCGATGACCTCGACGACCACATCGATGTCGCCGCGTTTCACGAGCGCGGTGGCGTCGGTGGTGACCAGCGCGGGATCGATTCCCTCGCGGACCCGGGAGGGCCGCCGCACGGCCACACCCGCGAGCTCGACGGGGGCACCGATCCGGGCGGCGAGGTCGTCGGCGTGCGTCGTCATGATGCGCGCCACCTCTGAGCCGACAACCCCACAGCCCAGCAGCGCCACCTTCAGTGGACGCGTACGCATCATGCGACCTCGTTTCCTCTACTGCTTCCGATACTTCGACGTATCTCTACGTGTATCGCTACGTGTATCTACGGTGGGTCCAGTCTCACCCACCGGACCGGGGTTTCAGCCCCCGGTCCGGATCGTGAGACGTAGATTTCATTTATCCGACGTCGAGACGCAGGAGATCTTCCTCCGTCTCGCGCCGGACGATCACCCGGGCCTCGCCGTCGCGCACGGCGACGACGGGCGGGCGAAGTGCGTGGTTGTAGTTGCTGGCCATGGAGCGGCAGTACGCGCCGGTGGCCGGCACGGCGATGAGGTCCCCGGCAGCGACATCGGACGGCAGGAACGCGTCCTTCACGACGATGTCGCCACTCTCACAGTGCTTGCCGACGACACGGACGAGCATCGGCTCGGCCTCGGAGCGGCGGGAGACGAGGGCGACGGTGTACTCGGCGTCGTAGAGCGCGGTGCGAATGTTGTCGGACATGCCGCCGTCGACGGAGACGTAGGTACGCAGTCCTTCGAGCGGCTTGACGGTGCCGACGGTGTAGAGCGTGAAGGCGGTCGGGCCGACGATGGCGCGGCCGGGCTCGACGGAGATACGGGGGGTGCGGAGGTTCGCCGCCTCGCACTCACGGCCGACGATCTCGTTGAGCGCCTTGGCGATCTCGTGCGGCTCGCGGGGGTCGTCGTCGCTGGTGTACGCGATGCCGAGACCGCCACCGAGGTCGATCTCGGGAAGCTCGATGCCGTGCTCGTCGCGCACCTCGGCGAGCAGCCCGACCACACGGCGCGCGGCAACTTCAAAGCCCGCCATGTCGAAGATCTGCGACCCGATGTGCGAGTGGATCCCAATGAGCTCGATGCCGTCCAGCTTGATGGCGCGCCGCACGGCCTCTGCCGCCTGCCCGTCGGCGAGGGCGATGCCGAACTTCTGGTCCTCGTGCGCGGTGGCGATGAACTCGTGGGTGTGCGCCTCGACGCCCACGGTGACGCGGATCTGCACGCGCTGCCGCTTGCCGAGGCCGTCGGCGATGTGGGCGACGCGCGCGATCTCCTGGAAGGAGTCGAGCACGATGCGCCCGACGCCGACCTGGACCGCGCGGCTGATCTCTTCCTCGGTCTTGTTGTTGCCGTGGAAGGCGATGCGCTCGGCGGGCATGCCCGCGGAGAGCGCGGTAGCAAGCTCGCCCCCTGAGCAGACATCCAGATTCAGCCCCTCCTCGTCCAGCCACCGCACGACAGCGCGGCTGAGGAAGGCCTTACCGGCATAGAAGACATCGGCGTCGGGCCCGAAGGCGTCACGCCAGGCGGCGCACCTGGCACGGAAGTCGGTCTCGTCGAGGAAGTACGCCGGCGTGCCGAACTCCTCGGCGAGCCGGGCGACCTCGATGCCGCCGACGCTGACGCCACCGTCGCCGGCACGGGCCACGGTCTGCGCCCACACCTTCGGGTCGAGGACGTTGAGGTCGGTGGGCGGGGCGCTGTTGTAGTGGCCCTCGGGCAGGACGTCGGCGTGACGGGGGCCGGCGGGGTGTGCGGAACGGCTCATGGCTGCGGTGGCTCTCTTCGTCTACTTCTGTGTCACAGATGTTCGGGTGCGTCGATGCCGAGCAGGGTCAGGCCGCCTGCGAGCACCGTCCCGACGGCTTCGGCGAGCGCGAGCCGGGCACGGTGGGCGGCCGAGGGTTTCTCCTCGCCTTGGGGCAGTACGGCCGGACAGAGCGAGGCCATGAAGGTGTCGGCAACGCCGACGAGGTGCCGGGCGAGCCGGTCGAGGGCGTGCTGCTCGGCTGCGGCGCGGAGGATGCGGGGGTGGTCGGCGAGCACGGCGACGAGGTCTTCCTGACCGGGTACGTCTTCGGCATGCCCGGCGGGTCCGGTGGGGTCGGCGGTGAAGCCGAGGTCCGCGGCGTTGCGGGTCAGGGCGTGGGTGCGGGCGTGGGCGTACCGGACGCGGAAGAGCGGATTGGACTCACGCTGTGCGAGGTGCTGGTGCTCGTCGTCGCCGATGCGGGGCCGGTCGTGGGCCGCGGGGTGGAGCAGAGCCCAGCGGGCGGCGTCACGGCCGAGCGGCATGGGGTCGGCGGGGGCGGGCACGGGCCGGATGCCGATGCCGCCGTCGGGGCTGCCGACCGCGTCGACGTGGACGCCGAGGACGTCGACCCACTCGGGCCGGGGCCGGCCTGCGCAGCTGGTCCGTACGTGGACGCCTTGGGAGCGCAGCAGACGGGCGACGGAGTCCATGACGACGAGGGCACGCACCTCGTCGGGAGCGTGCAACTGAACAACCTGACCGGTGGCGGTGGCGCCTTCAGCGAACCCGTATCGCTCCCCGGCGCTCAGGATCTCCGCGACGAATGCGCCGGAGGCGGACGCGGATTCCGACAGCCTGACATTGAGAAACCCGGGTCCGGTGACGACGACACCGTCGATACCGGGGCTCTCCCCGAGCCGACGGGACAGGATCTCGGCGACCTGACGCGGGGGCCGTCCGGCAGGGCGGGCGAGCTGCAGCGCGACGTTGGTGGCGTAGTCCCCCTGCCCGCCGGCCCGCGGCCGCTCGACGACGATCCGCTCCTCGCCCGCCGCGCACACGGCCGCGTCGAGCTCGCCGTCGTCGACCGCGCGACGGACGGCGCGCAGGACGGTGCGGGAGAGCTCGGCGGGGGTCACGGGACAAGCGTATGGGAGGAGGGGGGTGGGTAGGCGAGTCGGTTTCCCGGAAGGTCCGGGATACGGACGGGGAGCCGGGCCGGCGGGACGCTCAGGCGTCGGCGGTGCGGGTGGCCTGCTCGGCGTCATCTGCGGCACTCACGGGGCGCCCTGCACCCGCGCGGGAGGCACCGCCGGGGGCCGCCCCCGCGCGCCCCTGCTCGCTCAACTGCCGTACGACACGCACCAGTTCACTCGGCTCGAAGGGCTTGGCGAGAAACGCGTCGACGCCGACGTCGAGCCCGCTCTCGACCTCGTACTGGGTGCAGGCGCTGACGATGACGATGGGCAACGAACGCGTACGGGCGTCCGCCCGCAGCCGGGCGGCGGTCCGCAGCCCGTCGAGCCGGGGCATGACGACGTCCAGCGTGACGACGTCGGGCCGCACCTGGTCGATCACTTCCAAACACTCGGCACCATCGGCCGCGGTCACGACCTCGAAGCCCTCCAGCTCGAGATTGACCCTGATCAGCTGCCGAATCACCTTGTTGTCGTCCACGACAAGGACTCGGCCGGACGCGCCTGGCACAACTCGAGAGTAGGTCGACACCGGTCACCGCGTCCGGGTTTTCCCCACTTCCGCCCCCTACAGGCGACACGAACCCCGCCGCTCCCCGCCCAATAACCCGTTCCTGAGGACCTCAAAGGAGCTGGTAGTGTTCTACCCGTCGCCACGCACAGCGCGGCGCACGCCCCCGTAGCTCAGGGGATAGAGCATCGGCCTCCGGAGCCGGGTGCGCAGGTTCGAATCCTGCCGGGGGCACCTTGAATTGGGTGCCTGAAAGACCCCGTCAGCAGCGGAGACGCTGTCGGCGGGGTCTTTTTGCGTTTGCGTGTCAGGCGTAGAAGCGGGAGACGCTTTGGAGGACTGCTGCCGGCTTCTGGGTGCCCTCTATTTCTATGGTTCCGTCGATGGTGATTTGGGCTCCATCGCCTGACACCTCTTCCACTGATGCCACCCGCGCCGACAGGCGGATGCGGGAGCCCGCCTTGACCGGGGACGGGAAGCGGACCTTGTTGAGGCCGTAGTTGACCTTTGTGGTGACGCCCTGGACGTCCAGGAGGTCGGTGAAGAGGGGGATGAAGAGGGAGAGGGTCAGGTAGCCGTGGGCGATCGGGGCGCCGAAGGGGCCCGCCGCGGCGCGTTCGGGGTCCACGTGGATCCACTGGTGGTCGCCCGTCGCGTCGGCGAACGTGTTGATGCGGTCCTGGGTGATCTCGAGCCAGTCGCTGGTGCCGAGGTCCGTGCCGGACAGCTTCTTGAGTTCGGGCAGGCCGTTCACCGTGAGGGTCGTGGTCATGGCTGTTGGGCGTCCTGTTCGTGAGAGCCGCCGTGCGCCTCGCGCAGGCGGGATTTGAGGAGCTTTCCGGAGGCCGTGCGCGGGAGTCCGTCGGCCAGGAGGAGGGACTTGGGGATCTTGTATTTCGCCAGCCGGCCGGAGAGGGAGGTCAGGAGGGTCTCGGGGAGTGGGGTCGTGCCCGCGCGCGGGACGACTATGGCCCGGGGGACCTCGCCCCATTTCTCGTCGGGGACGCCTATCACCGCGCACTCCGCCACGTCGGGGTGGGCCAGCAGCGCGGCCTCGATCTCTGCGGGGTAGATGTTCTCGCCGCCCGAGATGATCATGTCCTTGAAGCGGTCGACGATGGTCACGTAGCCGTCGGCGTCCACGCGTGCCGCGTCTCCCGTGCGGAACCAGCCGTCGGAGAAGGCCGCTGCGGTTTCCGTCGGCAGGCCCCAGTAGCCCGGCATCACGTGTGGGCCGCGGACCACCACCTCGCCCGTCTCGTCGGTGTCCACCGGCGTCAGGTCCGGGCCCACCACCTGTACGTCGCTGAAGAAGTGCGGCACGCCCGCCGAGCCCGCCTTGCTCACCGCGTGCTCCGCGTCGAGGAAGAGGGTGCCGGGGGCCGCCTCCGTCATGCCGTAGCCCTGGAGGAAGGTGAGGCCGCGTTCCTGGTAGGCCGCGATCAGCGGCGGCGGCACCGGGGCACCCCCGCAGGTCAGGAGGCGTAGGGACGAGAGGTCCGCGGTCGGCCACGCGGGCTGGCGGGTCAGCAGGTCGAACATCGTCGGGACGCCGAACATGAACGTCACACCGTGCCGCCGCACCAGGTCGAACGTGGCCGCCGGGTCGAACGCGCCGACCAGGACGCACGTGCCGCCCTTGAGCAGCACCGGCAGCGTCAGCATGTTCAGGCCCGCCGTGTGGAACAGGGGCGCCGAGACGAGGGCGACCTCGTCCGCGATCAGGTCGTGGTCGACCAGGACGTTGATCGCGTTCCACGTCAGGTTGGCGTGGGTGAGCATCGCGCCCTTGGGGCGGCCCGTCGTGCCCGAGGTGTACATGATGAGGCAGACGTCGTCGCCGCCGACCGCCTCGTCCACCGGGTCCGCTGGGGCGGCCTCCAGCAATTCCTCGTATCCGCTTCCGTCAGCCTCGATTGTCACCGGGACCGACAGTGCCTTCGCGTGTTCCCCGTCTCCCGTGTGCAGGAGGGTTTTCGCTCCCGAGTCGGCTATTTGGTAGGCGAGTTCGGCTGTCGACAGGCGGGTGTTGAGGGGGACGAAGACCGCCCCCAGCGTGCCCGCCGCGAACAGTGTCTCCAGGTACGAGGGGTGGTTCGGGCCGAGGTACGCGACGCGGTCGCCGCGGCGCACGCCGTGTGCGCGCAGGGCGTGCGCCAGGCGGGTCGTGCGGTCGTGCAGGTCGGCGTATGTGTATGTGGTGCCGTTGTGGATCAGGGCGGTGCGGTGCGGGGTCTTGCGGGCCCGGCGTGCGGGCCATGACCCCAGTCCCTCGTTGCGCATCCGTGCCTCCTATGGCTCCGGTGCCTGCTGCGGCTCGCGTGCCTGCTACGGCTTGGTCAGGCCCAGCAGGCGTGCCGCGTTCTCCTTGAGGATCTTGGGGCGGACCTCGTCCTTGATCTGGAGCTTCGCGAAGTCCGCGAGCCAGCGGTCCGGGGTCAGGACCGGGTAGTCCGAGCCGAAGAGGACCTTGTCCTTGAGCAGCGTGTTCGCGTACTGGATCAGCTGGGGCGGGAAGTACTTCGGGGACCAGCCGGAGAGGTCGATGTGCACGCCCGGCTTGTGCGTCGCCACCGCCAGGGCCTCGTCCTGCCAGGGGAACGACGGGTGCGCCAGGATGATTTTGAGGTGGGGGAAGTCGGCCGCCACGTCGTCCACGTGGAGGGGGTTCGAGTACTTGAGGCGGATGCCGCCGCCGCCCGGCACGCCCGCGCCGATGCCCGTCTGGCCGGTGTGGAAGAGGGCGATGGTGCCTGTTTCCTCGATCAGCTCGTAGAGGTCGTAGGCGACCGCGCGGTCGTTGGGGAAGAAGGCCTGGATGGAGGGGTGGAATTTGAAGCCCTTTACTCCGTACTCCTCCACCAAGCGGCGGGCCTGCTTCACTCCGGCCTTGCCCCGGAACGGGTCGATGGAGGCGAAGGGGATCAGGACGTCCGGGTGGGCGGCCGCCGCCTCCGCCACCTCCTCGTTCGGGACCGGCTCCGTGCCCGTCGCGGACTCGGCGTCGACCGTGAAGATCACGGCGGCCATGTTCCGCTCGCGGTAGTACGCGGCCGTCTCCTCGAGCGTCGGCTTCCGGTTGCCCTCGGTCTTGAAGTACGCGGACGAGGCCTCATGGAGGTCGTCGGAGAGGGAGCCGTGGCCCTTGGAGGACACCTCCGCGTGGGTGTGGACGTCGATCGCGGCCAGCTCGTCGATGTTCATCGCGTTCATCGGGCCTCCCCCTCCGGAAGCTTCGGGGCGGGGATGCCCACCGTCTGGAGTTCGGCGCCGACCGACGTGGGCCACGCGTCGGCGATCGTGTCCGGGGTCCAGCCCCCGTCCGCGTAGGCCGACTTGATCTCCTGCGGGTGCGACCAGAGCGTGAGGCGGTCGCCGCCGATGCCGATCGCCTGGCCGGTGACGGAGCGGGCCGCTTCGGAGGCGAGGAAGGGGACGAGGGCCGCGCAGTCCTCCGGTGTGCCGAAGCCCTCGCCCTTGCGCAGGAAGGACGGGAGCGGTTCGCCGCCGCGCAGGGCCTCCACGTACGGGGCGAAGGCCGGGATCGTCTCCGTCATGGCCGTCGCGGCGACCGGGACGATCGCGTTGACCGTGATGTTCGCCCGGGACAGCTCCATCGACCACGTACGGGCCATGGCGACGATGCCGGCCTTCGCGGCGGCGTAGTTCGTCTGGCCGAAATTACCCCGTTGCCCCGCGGGCGAGCCGACGAGGACGAGCGTGCCTCCCTCGCCCTGCTCGCGCATGCGGACCGCGGCGGCGCGGGCGCAGGTGAAGGTGCCCTTCAGATGGGTGGTGAACACCGCGTCGAAGTCTTCGTCGGTCATCTTCCACAGGACCTTGTCGCGCAGGATGCCGGCGTTGGTGACCAGGACGTCGAGGCGGCCGAACTCGCTCACCGCCCGCGCCACCAGGCGGTCCGCGGCCTCGGCCGTGCCGACCGGGACCACCTCGGCGACGGCCGTGCCGCCCGCCTCGCGGATGGACTTCACGGCCGCTTCGGCGACGGCCTCGTCGACGTCGTTGACGACGACCGAGGCGCCGTGGGCGGCGAGGGCATGGGCGTAGGAGAGGCCGAGGCCACGGCCGCCGCCGGTGACGACGGCCGCCTTTCCGGTGAGATCGATGGACACGTGTGGGTCCCTTCCTGCCAGCGATACGGCGATACGTGGGGGCAAGAAGGAAGCTAAGAGCAATAATTGGTGACGTCAATAGTTGTTGTCGACCCGTATGTACGAGAGACTGTCGCGGCACACCGCAGGCCCCGCCCACCCAGGGAGACCCCATGACCCCCGCCCCGATCGACGCGCACGAGCCATGGATGCGCGGGCTGCACGCCGACACGGGCTATCTGCTGTACCGGCTCGGCCTGCGCTCGGGGCAGTTGTTCAACGCCTCGCTCCAGGAGTCGGGGCTTCGCCTGCGCCACTACGCGGTGCTGCGCTTCCTGGCCACGGGCGAGGGCGCGCTGCAAAGGGAGTTGAGCGCGCAGCTCGGCTACGACCCGAGCGCGATCGTGGGTCTGGTCGACGATCTGGAGAAGGCCTCGTTCGTCGAGCGGCGGCCGTCCCCCGGCGACCGGCGCAGCCGGATCGTCGTGCTCACGGACGACGGGCGGGACTTTCTGCGCGGCACGGACGAGGCGGGGCTGCGGGTGACGAGCGAGCTGCTCGCACCGCTGGACGAGGACGAATGCGAGACGCTGCACGGGCTGTTGCGGCGGGTCGCGGAGGCCGGGCTCGGCTGACGCACACTTTCGGCCGTTGTCGACTTCTCGCTACGGCGACCGGCAGCGAACCCGTTTGAGTGATGGTCATTCCTGATCAGGACTGTGAGAGCCGCCACGCGGGCTCGATCCAGGTTTACTCGTGCCCCACGGCATGGCTACGGTTCGGTCGATGTCTCGCAGCCACTTGAACCTCACAAATCCAGGAAGATGCGTGTCCGGTAGCCGGGGTTCCCAACGGGAGGGATCGTGAGCGAACCGGTACAGCTCGCGGCTCATCGGGCCCCGCTGCCCGATCAGCAGGACACTGTCGCACCCGCGAGCACTCCATCCAGGAGACAGGCGGCCGCACCGGCCACCACCGCGACACCGAAGTCCGGCAAGGCCCGTGACGCGTTCTACGACAACGCCAAGTACTTGGCGATCGTCCTGGTCGCGATGGGCCATTCCTGGGAGCCGCTGCGCGACGGGAGCCGGGCGGCCGCCGCCCTCTACATCATCGTGTACACGTTCCACATGCCGGCGTTCATCGTCATCTCCGGCTATTTCTCGCGGTCGTTCGACGCGAGCCCTGCTCGGCTCAAGCGGCTGATCACGGGTGTGGCGGTGCCGTACGTGGTGTTCGAGGTCGTCTACACACTCTTCAAGCGGTACGCGGGTGACGATCCCGGATACGACTTCAGCCTTCTGGACCCCTGGTACCTGACCTGGTTCCTGGTCTCGCTGTTCGTGTGGCGCCTGAGCACGCCGATCTGGAAGACGATCCGCTGGCCGCTGCCGGTGGCCCTCGCCGTCGCGGCGCTCGCCTCCGTCTCCCCCAGCATCGGCGACGACCTGGACATGCAGCGCCTGCTGCAGTTCCTGCCGTTCTTCGTCCTCGGCCTGTGCCTGAAGCCGGAGCACTTCCAGCTGGTGCGCCGCAAGGAGGCGCGGATCATCGCGGTGCCGGTCTTCGCGGCCGCGCTGCTGTTCGCGTACTGGGCGGCGCCGCGGATGACCGCGGCGTGGACGTACCACCGGGACAGTGCCCAGGAGTTGGGCGCGCCCGGCTGGACCGGAATCGTCATGACCCTGGCCATGTTCGGCTGTTCGGTGATCCTCACCGCGTGCTTCTTCGCGTGGGTGCCGGGCCGCAAGATGTGGTTCACGGCGCTCGGCGCGGGCACGCTGTACGGCTACCTGCTGCACGGCTTCGTCGCCAAGGGCTCCCGCTTCTGGGACTGGTACGACAACGCCTGGATGCACACCCCGTGGGGCCAGGTCGTGGTGACGCTGCTCGCGGGAAGTCTGATCACCGTGCTGTGCACGCCACCGGTGCAGCGGATGTTCCGGTTCGTGATGGAGCCGAAGATGGAGTGGGCGTTCAAGCGGGACGCCGCCAAGGTGGCCAGGGGGCGTTAGCCGCCTTGGTACCCGGCGACGGGGTTGCGGTCTCGGGGCTCTGCCCCGGGCCCCGCGGGCTCTCGTCCAAGAGCAGGGCTTACAAGCTCAAGCCGACGTCTTCTTGCGAGGCGTCGGCTTCTTCTTTGCCGGGGTCGGCTTCTTGGCGGATGTGGTCTTCTTCGACGAGGTCGACTTCTTGGCCGGTGTGGTCCTCTTCGCGGGGGCGGACTTCTTGGCGGTGGTCTTCTTGGCCGCCGTCTTCTTCGTGGCTGTGCTCTTCTTGGCCGTGGTCTTCTTCGTACGGGACCGGGAGGACAGCTCCGTCACCTCGGCCACGTCCTCGCCCTCTTCGCCCTCGCTCCGCGCCTTCTTGGCCGCCCGGACGCTGCTCTCCAGCGCCGACATGAGGTCGATGACCTTGCCGCCTCCGCCGTCCGACTTCTTGGGGGTCTCGGCCGGTTCGGTGCCGGAGGCCTTCGACTCGATCATCTCCTCCACGGCGTCCCGGTAGTCGTCGTGCAGGGAGTCCATGTCGACCTCGCCGAGCGTGTCCATCAGGGCGTCCGCCAGATCGAGTTCGGCGTCGCGGACCGTGACGTGGGAGTCGGGGGCGGCGTCCTCCGGGGCGCGGATCTCGTCCGGCCAGAGCAGGCCGTGCATCGCGATGACGTCGTCGACGACCCGCAGCATCCCGAGCCGCTCCCGGCCGCGCAGCGCGAACTTGGCGATGGCCACCTTGTTGCTGCGCTTGAGCGCCTCGCGCAGCAGCGTGTACGGCTTGGCGGCCGGGACGCCGTTGGCCTGGAGGTAGTACGCCGTGCCCATCTGGAGCGGGTCGATCCGCTCGGCCGGCACGAAGGAGACGATCTCGATGGTCTTGGCCGTGGGGATCGGGAGCTGGGCAAGATCGTCCTCGGTGATCGGGATGATCGAGCCGTCGGCGTCCTCGTACCCCTTGCCGATCTCGTCGTTCGCGACTTCCTTGTCCTCCAGCTCGCACACCTTGTGATAGCGGATGCGGCCGCCGTCCTCCAGGTGGATCTGGCGGAAGGAGATCGAGTGGTTCTCGGTGGCGTTGACCAGCTTGATCGGGATGCTGACCAGGCCGAAGGAGATGGCGCCGTTCCATATGGAGCGCACGGTGGACCTCCCGGTTCGCGCCGCGATACACGACATAAGCGATAGAGACGACATAACGGGCTGGGTTGCCAGAGTATTACCGTATGGCGCCCATCACAGAAGTGGAGGGGCGGCGGCTCACGCTCAGCAACCTGGAGAAGGTGCTGTATCCGGAATCCGGGTTCACCAAGGGCGAGCTGCTGCACTACTACGCGACGGCCGCGGAGGCCCTGCTCCCTCATCTGCGGGACCGTCCGGTCTCCTTCCTGCGCTTCCCCGACGGGCCGGACGGCCAGCGGTTCTTCGCCAAGAACGTGCCGCCGGGGACACCTTCCTGGGTGAGGACGGCCGAGGTGCCGCGCTCGGACGGGGGCTCGCGGCAGATCCTCGTACAGGACCTGCCGACGTTGATGTGGGCGGCGAACCTGGTCACCGAGTTCCACACGCCGCAGTGGCGGGCGGAGGCGCCGGGGCGGGCGGACCGGCTCGTGTTCGACCTGGACCCCGGGGCGCCGGCCGACATCGTGCAGTGCTGCGAGGTGGGGGTGTGGCTGCGGGAGCGGTTGGCGCGGGACGGGCTCGAGGCGTACGCGAAGACGTCCGGGTCCAAGGGGCTGCATCTGCTGGTGCCGCTGGTGCCTACGGCGTCGGAGCGGGTCAGTGCGTACGCGAAGGGGCTCGCGCAGGGGGCGGAGGCGGCGATGCCGCGGCTCGTGGTGCATCGGATGGCGCGGGGGCTGCGGCGCGGGAAGGTGTTCGTCGACCACAGTCAGAATTCGGCGGCGAAGACGACGGCTGTGGCGTACACCCTGCGTGCGCGGGTGTCTCCGACGGTTTCGGCGCCGGTGACGTGGGGGGAGGTCGAGGGCTGTGGGGATGCGGGGGACCTGGTTTTTGTTGCGGGGGACGTTGTTGCGCGGCTGGGGCGGGACGGGGATCTGCTCGCGGGATTGTTCGACGCCGATCGGGCCGGGGAGCTGCCTTGACGCGGACGGCGTTGCGGTCGCGGGGCTCCGCCCCGGACCCCGCGCCTCAAACGCCGGCGGGGCTGGATTGGGTCACACCCGCGTCCACGTCCCCCTGTCCCGCGCCATCATGTGGAGCGCCTCCACGTCCGCCGGTTTGAGGAGGCCCGCCGTGTGGGTGAGGGGGGCGAGGTCCGTGTCGGTGAAGAGGCGGACGTCGCGTGGTGGTGTTGTCACCTCGACGGTCGCCGGTTCCACCAGGACCAGGCCCGCGCGGACCTCCGCGGTGAGGGCGAAGGAGGCCCGGGACGCGTCGGCCCGCACCCGGCGCAGCAGTGGCTGCCGCTCCGCGCGGCCCGCCGTCACCCAGGGGTCGCCGATCCGCACCCGTTGCCTGCGCACGGGCAGCGTGTGCAGCGCGAACAGGCCGCCGGGTCCGATCAGCAGGTGGTGGATGCGGGCTCCGCCGGGCAGCGGCACCGAGTGCAGCACCCGCCAGCCGGCCGCCTCGAGGCCGTCGAGGACCTCGCCCACCCGTGCCTGCGCGGCGAGCGCCCTGCGCCGCGGGTCGGCGCGCAGCCGGCGCTGCGGGGCCGGGGCGCGGTCCAGGGAGATGACGAGGTCCTCGCCCGGCCGGTTCGGCGCGAGGTCGTCGTCGGGGTGGAGGGTGAGCCCGGCCAGTTCGGCGGGGGTCGGCACCGGGGGCGGGCCTACGGCGACCTGGCCCGCGATGAACGGACGGAGCACGTCGAGCACGTCCGCCCGCCGGGTCTCGCTGAGCAGGTTCACCCGGCCCGCGTCCCGGTCGTACCAGGCGACGTTCGTGCCGTCGTCCCCGCACACGTAGAGCCACTCCTGGCCGTTCCGCCAGGTCGGTATGACGCGCAGTCCGCTCATGCCCCATCACCCCACGACCATGGGAGCAGCAAGCCCGCCGCAGGGCAAGAAGCCCGCAGGCCCGGCATGATGACGGATGACCAACACGACCCGTTCGACCCGGCAGGCAGGAGTGCAGTGACAGGCCCTAGGCGCCTCGGCCGACCCGTCCTCGCCGTGTCGGTCGCCGTGTTGTTCTGCGCGTGCGCCGGCTGCGGGGACCAGGGCGGTCTGGAGAGCGTGGGGCCGACCCCGACGGCCGTCGGTCCGGAGCGGCTGTGGCCCACGCTGCCGCCCGCGACCCGCGCCGCCGACGACTACGGCGCCGGGGAGACGGCCGTGGTCAAGGGCGTGAAGGTGCCCGGCGGGAAGCTGCGCGCGGTCGACCCGGCGACGATCGTGCGGGCCCGCGTCACCGCCGCGCCCGACGACTACAAGGACATCGCCGCCGACGTCGCGGACTGCCCGTCGTCCAAGGACTGTCCCGTGCTCGGCGGGTACTACCGGGATCTGACCGGCGACGGCCCGGACGATCTGCTCGTCGCCGTCCGCGCCCCGCACCGCCAGGCGTATCTGCAGGCGTACACGTACCGCGACGGCAAGTTGACCCAGATCATGGACGACAAGGACGCCGTCATCAACGTGCATCTGGCGGGCCGGAACATCGTGGTGCGCGCCGCCGCCGACCTGTCCGGGTACGAGTACCGCACCTCCTGGTCGTACGACACCCACCAGAAGGCGATGCTGCCGACCCGCGACGAGATCCTGCGCACCGGAGCCAAGCCCACCCCTGACCTGCCGTCACCGAGCCGCTCATGAGCCCGCGCATGCCCCGGCTGCCCGCCTGGACCGCGTCGCTGACGTGGAAGGCGACCGTGTTCATCACCGTGATGTGCTGTGCGCTCGCCGCGCTGCTCGGCGTCCTCGTGCACGTGTCGGTCACCGATCAGACGACGGGTCAGGCCCGCGAACGCGCGCTCACCCTCCTGGAGTCCACCACCAAGCGGTACGAGGCCGGGGGCAGGCTCGCGCCGGGCGCGGGCCTCGATCCGCCGGGCCTGCCCGCCGAGTTGCGCGCCCTCGCCGCGCGCGGGGAGCGCGGCACGATGATCTCGGAGCACCCGGAGCGGCCGACGATGTGGGCGGCGGGCCCGGCGGCCACCGGCCGGGGCGACGGGCGGGCGCTCGCGGTGCGGATCGGCTTCGCGCAGGGCCGGCGCACCATCGACGGGCTCGACAGGGCGATCCTCACTTCGTCCGTGCTCGCGATCGGGGCGACGCTGCTGGTCGGCGCGTTCGCGGTGACCCGCGTGACGCGGCGCCTGCACGCGACGGCGCGGGTGGCGCGCAGGATCAGCGCGGGCGACATGGACGCGCGCGTCGACGACCGCCGGACGAAGGATCCGGGGCGGCGCCACGACGAGGTGGCCGATGTCGCGGGCGCGCTCGACAGCATGGCCGGTTCGTTGCAGGCCAGGATCCTGACCGAGCAGCGGTTCACCGCCGATGTCGCGCACGAGCTGCGCACACCGCTGACCGGGCTGCACGCCGCCGCCGAGCTGCTGCCGCCGGGGCGGCCCACGGAGCTGGTGCGGGACCGGGTCGCCGCGCTGCGCACGCTCACCGAGGACCTGCTGGAGATCTCGCGGCTCGACGCGCGCAGCGAGCGCCTCGACCTGGACGAGAACCGGCTCGGCCCGGTGGCCGAGCGGGTGGTGCGGGCGTCCGGCACGTCCACCGAGGTCGAACTCGTGCGGGACGTCTGCGTGCTGACGGACCGTCGCCGTCTGGAGCGGGTCCTCGGCAATCTCGTGGCGAACGCGCACCTGCACGGCGCCGCGCCGGTCACCCTGACCGTGAACGGACCGGTGATCACGGTGCGCGACCACGGCGCGGGCTATCCCGGCTATCTCGTGGAGCACGGGCCGCAGCGCTTCCGCACCGAGGGCGGCGCCCGCGGTCACGGGCTCGGCCTGACCATCGCGCTCGGGCAGGCCGAAGTCCTGGGCGCACGCCTGGAGTTCGGGAACGCGCCGGACGGTGGCGCGGTGGCGACGCTGACGCTGCCGTACGAGGAGACCGAGTCCGGGGCACCCTAGAGGCGATAGCGGAGAGTGACCTTTTGCGCGCCCTGCGTGCCGCTTTTAGTGTGAAACCGGGCATTCAAGGCGCCCTCTCGCTCCTCACCCCCGCCTCAGGAGGACCCGCATGTCCCTCACCACCCGCCTCGGTACGGGCATCGCAGCCGTCGCCACCCTCGTCGCGACCGCGGCCGTCCCCGCCGTCGCCCAGACCGCCGGTTCCGGCGCCGGCGACTCGCCGCCGGTCTACAAGGGCCGCGTCACCGCCAAGTCCGGGCTGCTGCTGCGCGACGCCCCGGCCCGCGGCGCCAAGGTCGTCCGCTCCGAGCCGTACCGCGCGATCGTCCGGATCTTCTGCAAGACCTCGGGCGACAGCGTCGGCGGGAACTCGTACTGGTACCTGCTCACCGACGGCACATGGGCGTGGGGTTCCGCGAAGTACATCCAGAACATCGGCGCCGTGCCGCGCTGGTGCTGACATGACCTGATATCAGGTACTTGCTTGCTACGTTCCCGGTATGACCGGATCATCGGGTACGTCGGGCACATCGGGTACGTCGCGAACCAACGCCTCCTCCGCGGTGCCCGCTGTGCGCGTCCCCCGGCGCCGGGGCACCGAACTGGCCCTGCTGGTCGTCGCCGTGCTGCTCAGCGTCTACGGATACATCGACGTCGGGCTCGCCAAGGACAGCAGGGTTCCGGGCGGTGCGCTCAGCTACGGCGCCGGGCTCGGGGCGCTCGCCCTCGTCGCGCACCTCGTGGTCCGCTTCCGCGCCCCGTACGCCGATCCGCTGGTGCTGCCGATCGCCGTGCTGCTCAACGGGCTCGGCCTGGTGCTGATCTGGCGGCTCGACCTGGAGACCCCGAGCGACCAGGCGGCGCCCACCCAGCTGATCTGGTCGACGCTCGGCGTGGCCCTGTTCATCGCGACCGTGCTCTTCCTGCGCGACCACCGGGTGCTGCAGAGATACGCGTACATCTGCGTGGTCACGGCCCTGGTGCTGATGATCCTGCCGATCTTCTTCCCGCCGATCAACGGCGCCCGGATCTGGATCCAGATCGGCAGCTTCTCCATCCAGCCGGGCGAGTTCGCCAAGATCCTGCTCGCGATCTTCTTCGCCAGCTATCTCGCGGCCAACCGGCACGCCCTCGCGTACACCGGCAAGCGGATCTGGCGGTTCCAGCTGCCGACGATGCGGGTGTTCGCGCCGATCCTGGTGATCTGGCTGATGACCGTCGGAGTGCTGGTCCTGGAGACGGACCTCGGGACCTCGCTGCTGTTCTTCGGCCTGTTCGTGATCATGCTGTACGTGGCGTCGGGGCGCGGCAGCTGGATCGCCATCGGGCTCGTGCTCGCGGCCGTCGGCGCGGTCATCGTCGCCTCCTTCGAGCCGCATGTGCACAGCCGCGTCGAGGACTGGCTGCACCCTTTCGCCTCCATCGACGCGGGCCAGGGCGCCAGCCAGCTCGCGCAGTCGCTGTTCGCTTTCGCGGCGGGCGGGATGCTCGGCACCGGGCTCGGTCTCGGGCACTCGAACCTGATCGGCTTCGCCGCCAAGTCGGACTTCATCCTGGCGACGGCCGGCGAGGAGCTGGGGCTCGCCGGGCTCACCGCGATCTTCCTGCTGTACGCGCTGCTCGTGGAGCGCGGCTACCGGGCGGGGCTCGCGCTGCGCGATCCGTTCGGCCGGCTGCTCTCCATCGGGCTCGCCTCGATCGTCGCGCTGCAGGTCTTCGTCATCGCCGGCGGCGTGATGGGCCTCATCCCGCTCACCGGCATGGCGATGCCGTTCCTCGCGCAGGGCGGTTCGTCCCTCGTCACCAACTGGATCATCGTCGCGATCATCATCCGGGTCAGCGACCGGGCCCGGAGCCAGCTGCTGCCCGAGTCCCCCGGGACCGCCCCGGACCCCGTGGAGGGCGCCAAGTGACCAAGTACATCCGCCGGGCCTCGGTCTTCTGCCTGATCCTGCTGATCGCGCTGCTCATCAACGCGGCCCGCATCCAGTTCTTCCAGGCCGACAAGCTCGACGACAACTCGGCCAACCGCCGCTCCACGATCGAGCGTTACGGGCAGCCGCGCGGCGACATCCTCGTCCAGGGCAAGTCGGTCACCGGCTCCAAGGACACCGGGGAGTCGCTGCGCTACGAACGCACGTACAAGAACGGGCCGCTGTACGCGCCCGTCACCGGCTACGCCTCGCAGACGTACGGGACGACGTTCGTGGAGAGCGCCGAGGACGACATCCTCTCCGGCACCGACCCGATGCTGTCGCCCGTCCCCTTCTGGAACGAGATCTCGCGCGCCCAGGAGCCCGGCGGCAATGTGAAGACCACCATCAACGCCCGTGCGCAGGAGGCCGCGTACTCAGGGCTCGGCGGCAAGAAGGGCGCGGTCGCGGCGATCGACCCGTCGACCGGGAAGATCCTGGCGCTGGTGTCCACCCCGTCGTACGACCCCGGGCGGATCGCCGGCACCGACTCCTCCTCCACCGAGGCGTGGGCCGAGCTGAACAAGTCCGAGGAGCAGCCGATGCTCAACCGGGCGCTGCGCCAGACGTACCCGCCAGGCTCCACGTTCAAGGTGGTCACGGCGGCCGCGATCCTGGAGAACAACGTGGTGAACGGCATCAACGCGTCGACCGACACCCCGTCCCCGTACACCCTGCCGGGCACGACGACCCAGCTGACGAACGAGTCCGCCTCGGACGCCTGCACGGACGCGACGCTGGAGTACGCGCTGCGGGTCTCCTGCAACACCGTGTTCGCCAACCTGGGGGTGCAGACCGGACTCTCGGACATGGTGAAGATGTCGGAGAACTTCGGCTTCAACGACAGCGGGATCAAGGTCCCGATGGCCGCCGCCAAGTCGAACTTCGACACCGACATGAACGACTCGCAGCTGGCGCTCTCCTCGATCGGCCAGTACGACACCGCCGCGACGCCGCTGCAGATGGCGATGGTGTCCTCGGCCGTCGCCAACGGCGGCACCCTGATGCAGCCGCACCTCGTCGACAAGACCACGACGAACGACGGCGACACGGTCTCGGAGACCGGCAGCGACACCTACAAGCAGGTCATGTCCCCGTACACGGCGACGCAGTTGCAGCAGATGATGGAGGACGTCGTCTCCGAGGGAACGGGCACCGGGGCGCGGATCTCCGGTGCGACGGTCGGGGGCAAGACGGGGACGGCGCAGCACGGCGAGAACAACGAGGGCACTCCGTATGCCTGGTTCATCTCCTACGCCAAGGAGAAGGATGCGGCTACGCCAGGGGTGGCGGTTGCGGTGGTCGTCGAGGACGCCTCCGCCAACCGCGACGACATCAGTGGTGGTGGCAGCGCGGCGCCGATCGCCAAGTCGGTGATGGAGGCGGTTCTGGACTCGTCGGACAGCTGAACCGGGGCTTGATCAAGTCGGCTTACCCGCCTCCACGGCCTCCTCCACCTCCGCCACCCGCTCCTGCTCCTCCGCCGCGAAGCGTTGGGCATCGAGTTGTTCGGCGATTTCTTCGTCCTGGGCCATGAGCTGGTCGAGGTTGGAGTTGCCCATGTCGAAGACGCCCATGTCGACGTAGGCCTGTTGCAGGCGCTTGCCCCACAGGCCGATGTCCTTGACGCACGGGACGATCCGCGAGAACAGCAACTGCCGGAACATGGCCAGGAATTCGGACTGCTCCGTGTACTTCTCCGCGTCGGCCTTGGGGATGCCGAAGTTCTCCAGGACCTCGATGCCGCGCAGCCGGTCGCGCATCAGGTAGCAGCCCTCGATGACGAAGTCCTCGCGCTCGCGCAGTTCGGCGTCGGTGAGCTGCTTGTAGTAGTCGCGCAGCGCCATCCGCCCGAAGGCCACGTGCCGGGCCTCGTCCTGCATCACGTACGCGAGGATCTGCTTGGGCAGCGGCTTGTCGGTGGTGTCGCGGAGCAGGCCGAACGCGGCGAGCGCCAGGCCCTCGATGAGGACCTGCATGCCCAGGTACGGCATGTCCCAGCGGGAGTCGCGCAGGGTGTCGCCGAGCAGGGACTGCAGGTTGTCGTTGATCGGGTAGAGCATCCCGAGCTTCTCGTGCAGGAAGCGGCCGTAGATCTCCGCGTGCCGCGCCTCGTCCATGGTCTGCGTCGCCGAGTAGAACTTGGCGTCGAGGTCGGGCACGGACTCGACGATCCGCGCGGCGCACACCATCGCACCCTGTTCACCGTGCAGGAACTGGCTGAACTGCCAGGAGGCGGAGTGCTTGCGCAGCTCGGCCTTGTCCTTGTCGGTCATCTTCGCCCAGTAGGGCGTGTTGTAGAGGGCCAGCGCGTCGTCAGGGGTGCCGAGGGGGTCGTACGGGTCGACCTCCAGGTCCCAGTCGATGCGCTTGGCGCCGTCCCACTGCTTGTCCTTGCCCTTTTGGTAGAGCGAGAGGAGCCGGTCGCGCCCGTCGTCGTATTCCCAGCTGAGGCGAGCCGAACTGGCGGACGGTACTTGCCAGTTGGACCCGTTGGGGGCCTTGGTGTACAGCTCATGCGTCGCCATGCTGGCAGGCTCACACGGTGGTAGACGCGGGGTCAACAAGTCGTGCGGAGTCCTGCGCAAGGGATTGACGGGCTTGCTGACGCGCAGTCTCATAAGAACCGAGGCGGGCGTGACCGCCAGTAACCCGCGATCGCTCGATCAACTCCCGTACGACGAGGTGGGACAGCCATGACGACCATGACGGAAGCCGACGCGCTGGCGGGACTGCGCGACGCGCTCGGTCTGCTCAAGGACCGGGAGCAGGTGGCCGAGCGGCTGCTCGACTCTTCCGCCAAGCACTCCTTCGACCCGGACAAGGAGCTGGACTGGGACGCGCCCTTCGAGGAGGGCAAGTGGTTCTGGCCGCCCGAGCTGGTGTCCCTGTACGGCACCCCGCTGTGGAAGCGGATGGGCGAGGAGCAGCGGATCGCCCTCTCCCAGCACGAGGCGGCGGCGCTGGCCTCGCTCGGCATCTGGTTCGAGCTGATCCTGATGCAGCTGCTCGTGCGGCACGTCTACGACAAGGCGGCGACGAGCGCGCACGTGCGCTACGCGCTGACCGAGATCGAGGACGAGTGCCGGCACTCGAAGATGTTCGCGCGGCTGATCTCGCGCGGCGAGACGCCCTGGTACCCGGTGGCGCCGGTCCACCACAACCTGGGCCGGCTCTTCAAGACCATCTCCACCACACCCGGTTCGTTCACGGCGACGCTGCTCGGCGAGGAGGTCCTCGACTGGATGCAGCGGCTGACGTTCCCCGACGAGCGCGTGCAGACGCTGGTCCGCGGCGTGACGCGCATCCACGTCGTGGAGGAGGCACGCCATGTCCGGTACGCGCGCGAGGAGTTGCGGCGCCAGATGGTGACGGCTCCGCGCTGGTCGCAGGAGTTCACGCGGATCACCTCGGGTGAGTTCGCCCGCGTCTTCTCCGTGGCGTTCATCAACCCTCAGGTGTACGAGAACGTGGGCCTGGACAAGAGGGAGGCCATGGCCCAGGTCAAGGCCAGCGGCCACCGCCGCGAGGTCATGCAGTCCGGGGCCAAGCGCCTGACCGACTTCCTCGACGACATCGGCGTGCTGCGCGGCGTCGGCCGGCAGATGTGGCGCTCTTCGGGACTTCTGGCCTAGCCGGTGGGCTCGATGTGCCGGTTACGCTTCGGAGCATGACCTCGGCAACCGGCACGCCCGCCTATAAGCGGCTCAGCGTCGAGGTGCGGCGGGCGCAGTTGCTCGAATCGGCGCTGTCGTTGTTCGCGCACCGGGCCCCGGAAGAGGTCTCGCTCGACGACGTGGCGGAGGTCGCCGGGGTGTCCCGGCCGCTCGTCTACCGCTACTTCCCGGGCGGCAAGCAGCAGTTGTACGAGGCCGCGCTGCGCTCCGCGGCAGACGATCTGGAGCAGTGCTTCGCGGAGCCCCCGGAGGGCCCGCTCACCGCGCGCCTGACCCGCGCGCTCGACCGCTATCTGGGCTTCGTCGACCAGCACGACATGGGGTTCGCGGCGCTGCTCCAGGGCGGCAGCGTGGTGGAGACCTCCCGTACGACGGCGATCGTGGACGGGGTGCGGCGGGCCGCGGCCGAGCACGTCCTCAGCCACCTCGGCCAGGCCGAACCGGGGCGGCGCCTGCGGATGACCGTCCGCATGTGGATCACGGCGGTGGAGGCGGCCTCCCTGATCTGGCTCGACGAGGACAAGCAGCCGCCGCTTGACGAGCTGCGCGACGGGCTCGTCGACCAGTTCATGGCGGTCCTGACGGCGACGGCGGGCCGGGACCCGCAGACCGCGGACGTAGTGCGGTACGCGCTCGCGCTGGAGTCGCCGGAGGGCCCCGTGGGGGAACTGGCGCGGCGGATACTGCCGGTGGTGAGCGATGCGGGGCATCTGCTGTGAGCCGCGCTGTGGGACGGCCGTGCGCCGCTCTGTATGACGGCCGTGCTCCGCTCTGCGTGACACTGGTGGTGTGAAGAGCGAAGATTTCCCCTTTGTCGGCGGGCCCCTCGACGGTCGGGTGCTGCCCGTGTTCGTGACCGCCACCGGGAATCCGCCCAAGGTGTACAAGGTGCCGGTGCCGGACGCCGACGGGGGCCAGGACACCGTGCTCGTGTACCTGCGGGAGGCCGTGGCCGGCGGGAAGCGGGTGCGGCTCGTGGCGAGGTGGCGTTACGTGTTCGTGCCGGACGGGAAGGTCGAGCGGACGCTCAAGTGGCCGTGGTCGAGGAACCGGTCGCCGCAGGCGTAAAGGCGGCTCGCCGGGAGGGCACCGGACGGGTGGCGGTGTTGCGCCGAAGCGAGCAGCCCGACGGGTGGGCGGCCCGCCCTTCTGTTCATGTTCACGGTGTGGGGCACAGGGGTTGCCCCGCACCGGAGGTGATCAGGTGTCAGGCAGGCTGGTGCGGTGGGTGTGCACGGTGGCCGTCACGGGAGCGCTGCTCACGCCGCTGCCCGCGAGCGCGGCACCCGGTCCCGAGCCACGCCCCGGGCCCGGCGGGACGCGCTCCGTCGCCGACCTCCTCTCGGATCTCCAGCGCCTGTACCAGGACGCCGAGGCGGCCACGGAGACGTACAACGCGACGGAGGAGGCGCTCAAGGAGCGCCGCAAATCGGCGGACGACCTCGCGAAGAAGCTGGCCGACGCGCGGTCGTCGCTGCACAGCAGCCGGACCGACGCGGGGCGACTCGCACGCGAGCAGTACCAGGGACACAGCGAGTTCTCCCCGTACCTGCGGCTCCTCCTCGCCCGCGACCCCCAGCGGGCGCTCGACGAGGGCCATGTGATGCGGCGGGCCGCGCGGGAGCGGCAGGCCACCGTCGAGCGGCTCACGGGCCGGGAGAAGAAGGCCGACACTCTGGCGACGAAGGCCAGGGGCGCGCTGGACGAGCAGCTGCGTCTCGCGGAGCGGCAGAAGAAGGAGCGGGACGCGGTACAGGGCCGGTTGAAGGAGGTCGAGCAGCTGCTCGCCTCCCTCACCGCCGATCAACTCGCGGATGTGGCGCGCCTGGAGGCGCAGGGGACGACGCGGGCGCAGCAGGCGTTCATGGCGTCCGGGGCGCTGAGTTCGACGGGCAGGGCGCCGTCGAAGGCGGGCGACGAGGCGCTCTCCTACGCCGTCCGCCAGATCGGCAAGCCGTACGTCTGGGGTGCGGAGGGGCCCGACTCCTTCGACTGCTCGGGCCTCACGTCGCAGGCGTGGGCCCATGCGGGGCGGGTGATTCCGCGGACGTCGCAGGAACAGTGGGCTTCGCTGCCGCGCGTTCCCATGTCGGAGCTGCGCCCCGGCGACCTGGTCATCTACTTCCCCAAGGCCACGCACGTGGCGATGTACCTGGGCGACGGCATGGTGGTGCAAGCCCCGCGCCCCGGCGCCCGCGTCAAGGTCTCCCCCATCGCGGCGAACCCCCTCCTCGGCGCGGTCCGCCCGGACCCGGGGTCGTCACCGATGCCCGGTTACCGTCCCCCGACCCTGCCCGAGGGCGCGAAGGCCGGGGCCGACACGGGGTACGGGGCGGCGGGGGCGCCGGGGGGCGGGTAGGCGTCGCGCGGCCCCGGGGCCCGTGGGCCGCACCGGGGCCATGCTGCGCGGAGCCGGGTACCGGCGCCCTGCCGGGGTCGACGCGCCAGGCGATACGTGCCAGGCACCGCCCTCCCTGCTCACCTCCCACCCACCCGCCCCCTCCGGGGGCCTCGGCCGCCCGGGTACCGGCACCGCACCGGGCGGCCGAGGCCCGGCGCAATCGGTGCGCTGCGCCAGTTCGAAAACCGCAGAAGCGCGCCGCCCCGGCGAACGGCGCCGCACCGATCCCCCGCCCCGCGGAGCGGTTACGCGCCCGTCAGCGAGTTCAGGTACGCCCCCGTCTTCTCCGGGTCGTAGAAGAAGTTCTCGAAGTCGGACGGGTCGTTGAAGCCGTTCGCGAAGCGGTCGGCGGCCGGCTGGAGCTGACCGGCCGCACCGATCAGGTTGAGCACGTGCTCCGGCGGAGCCTGCAGCATCGTGTTCGTCCACTTCGTGACGTGCTGCGCCGTGTCCCAGTACCGGTCGAACGCCGACTGCATCCACTCCTCGTCGAACGGCTTGTCACCGTGCTCGACGATGGAGGCGAGGTACGACGCGGCGCACTTGGAGGCCGAGTTGGAGCCCTGGCCCGTGATCGGGTCGTTCGCGACGACCACGTCCGCGACGCCGAGCACCGCACCCCCCGAGGGCAGGCGACCGATGGGGTTGCGGACCGTCGGGGCGTAGCGACCCGCCAACGTACCGTTCGCATCCGTCAGTTCGACCTTCGTGGCGCGCGCGTACTCCCACGGCGTGAACTTCTCCATCAGCTCCAGCGTGAGCGCCAGGTGCTCGGAGGGGTCCTTGATGCCCTTGAAGGCATCGAGCGGGCCGCCGGGGATGCCCTCCCAGAAGAGGATGTCCGCGCGGCCGGAGGTGGTGAGCGTGGGCATCACGAAGAGTTCGCCGACGCCGGGCACCAGATTGCAGCGCACCGCGTCGAACTCCGGGTGCTCGGGGCGGACGCCCATCCCGTGGACGTAGGCGACGGCGAGGGCCCGCTGCGGCTCGGTGTACGGGGACCGCGACGCGTCCCGGCCGAACATCGAGACCAGCTCGCCCTTGCCCGCCGAGACCAGCACCAGGTCGTACGTGCGCGAGAAGTAGTCGAGGTCGGAGACCGCCGCGCCGTGGATGACGAGCTGCCCGCCGCGCTGCGCGAACGTCTCCATCCAACCGGCCATCTTCACGCGCTGGTCGACGGACTGCGCGAAGCCGTCGAGCCGGCCCACCCAGTCGATGGCGCGCTGCGTCGGACCCGGGTCGTGCGAGCCAGGGGCCGCCACCGAGACGCCGAGGCCCTCGATCCTCGGGGCCTGCGACTCCCAGAAGTTGAGCTGGAGGTCACGCTCGTGCTGGAGCGCCGTGTGGAACATGCACTGCGTCGACATGACCCGCCCGGAACGGATCTCGTCGGCGGTGCGGTTGGACATCAGGGTGACCTCGAACCCCTGGGTCTGCAGGCCGAGGGCGAGCTGGAGGCCGGACTGGCCGGCTCCCACGACGAGTATCTTCCGCGACATATGAGACTGCCTTAACTGCCGTAACTAATGTGTGGGGGGCGGGGCTTGACCACTATGCGGGCACGGTGCCGGGCGACTACTCGGGGGTCGCGTCCAGGGCGTGGCCGACCAGCGCCAGGAGCGTCTCGATCGCCGCGATGCGGCGCCGCGCGTCCATGATGAGCACCGGTACGTGCGGCGGCACGGTGAGCGCCTCCCGTACGTCGTCGGGCGCGAACTCCGCCGTACCGTCGAAGTGGTTGACGGCCACGACGTAGGGAAGTCCGCAGCTCTCGAAGTAGTCGAGCGCCGGGAAGCAGTCCTTCAGGCGGCGGGTGTCGGCGAGCACGACCGCGCCGATCGCGCCGCGCACCAGGTCGTCCCACATGAACCAGAACCGCTGCTGCCCCGGCGTGCCGAACAGGTACAGGACCAGGTCGTCGTCGAGCGTGATGCGGCCGAAGTCCATGGCGACCGTGGTCGTGGACTTGCCCGGCGTCGCGGTGAGGTCGTCGGTCTCCTCGCTCGCCCGGGTCATCAGCGCCTCGGTCTCGAGGGGCTGGATCTCGGACACGGCCGACACCAGGGTCGTCTTGCCGACGCCGAAGCCGCCCGCCACGATGATCTTCGTGGCGACGGGGGCCCGGGTCTTGTCTGTCTGCCAGGCCTGCAACTGCTCTTCTTCTATGGGCAGTTCGCCGAGCAGTTCAGAGGCGGCGGAGTCCACTCAACACCCTTTCGAGGAGCGCCCGGTCCGGCTGTCCGGGTCCGTGGCCTGTTCCGTATACACGGATCTTTCCCTGGTCGGCGAGGTCGCTGAGCAGCACGCGCACCACACCGAGCGGCATCTTCAGCAGCGCGGCGATCTCGGCGACCGTCCGCATGCGGCGGCACAGCGCCACGATGGCGCGCATCTCCGGCATGACGCCGGCGAGCCCGCCCTTGCCCAGCTCGGGGCGGTCCTCAGGACCCTCGATCGCCGCCGTGCTGGAGATGAACGTCTCCACGAGCAGCACATGGCCGAAGCGGGTGCGGCCGCCGGTCAGCGAGTAGGGGCGCACGCGGGCGGGCCTGCGGTCCCCACCGCGCACGGGCAGCCTGCTCGCGCCGAACGCCCTGCTCGTGCCGTTCGTACTGTGTGCACTGCCTGAAGTGCCGGGGGTCATCGGGTGGCCTCCATCGACTGGCGCAGCTCGCTGCGGAGTTCGGGCGTCAGGACGTGCCCGGCACGGCCGACGAAGAGCGCCATGTGGTACGCGATGACACCCATGTCGCAGTCCGCGGCGGCGTGCACGCCGAGCAGCGAGCCGTCGCTGATCGACATGACGAAGAGGCTTCCCTCGTCCATCGCGACCATCGTCTGCTTGATGCCTCCGCCGTCCATCAGCTTGGCGGCGCCGATGGTCAGCGAACCCAGCCCGGCCACGATGGCCGCCAGGTCGGCGCTCGACCCTTTGGGGCCCGTGCTCGGGTCCGTCGCCGGGGCCGCGTCGTGCCGACCCGGGTCGGAGGAGAGCAGGAGCAACCCGTCGGACGAGACGACCGCGACGGACTGCAGTCCTGGCACCTCCCCGACCAGGTCGGTCAGCAGCCAGTGAAGATTGCGTGCCTCGCTACTGAGACCGTTCATTCCCTTTAGTCCGTTGAGTGCAGGGGTGGGCGCAGTCAACTGCTTGCCTCCTCGGCTGTGTCCCCCTCATTTTCACTTCTACGTCCAGGGTTCTCGGCGAACTCCGCCGTCACGTCACGACGCCCTGCGGTGGCGCCGCGGTGGAACCCGCCGAGCTTGCGGCGCAGCGCTTCCGCGTCCACGGAGCCGGTGCGCGGCTTCGGGGCGGAGGCGGGGGCGGCCACCTTCGGCGTGCGCTTGGGCAGGCCCTTGGCGGTGACGCGCTCGGCCGGTTCGGGCTCCGGGGCGGGCTCGGGCGCGGGCTCCGGTGCGGACTCCGGTACGAGCTGTTGGTCGAGCAGCTCGGGGTGTCCGGCGGGCCTGTCGTGCTCGTCGTACTCACCGTGCTCGTCATGCGGCGCGCGCGGGTGCGGCACCTCGGCGACGGGCTCGGGGGCCGGCTCGGGCTCCGGGGCCCGCTCCGCTTCGGGCTCGGGGGTCGGCTCCGGCGGGACCGGCGTGCTCAGCGCCATGGTCGTCTCCGCGGGGGTCTCCGCAGGGATCTCCACGGGCGGCTCGACCGAATCGACGGAATCCGTGGAGTCGGTCGAGTCGAGCGAATCGGTGGACTCGCGCACGGCCTGCTCGGCCGCCTCGATCAGCGGGTCACCGTACGCCGGAAGCACGTGCTCCGGCTCCGTACGGCCGTACAGCTCATTGGAGTTGGCCTCCGCCTCGGAACCCGCGAGACGGACCGCGGGCGCGGCGCCGGGCACCAGGACGGCGGGCGGCACCGACGCGGCGGGCGCGGCGGCGAAGAGCGAGGCGGGCAGCACGGCGACCGCCGCCACCCCGCCCTGCTTCTGCTCGCGCAGCCGCACGCGCACCCCGTGCCGCACGGCGAGCCGCGCGACGACGTAGAGGCCGAGCCCGAACCCGTCGACGTCCTCGGGGTCGTGCGCCTCCTCGGCGGTGAAGGACGAGAGCCGCGTGTTCAGCTCGCGCATCCGCTCCTCGGTCATCCCTATGCCCTCGTCCTGGACGGAGAGCATGACCGAGCCGCTCTCCAGGAGCCAGCCGGAGACCTCGACGGAGGCGTCCGGCGGCGAGAACGACGTGGCGTTCTCCAGGAGTTCGGCGATGAGGTGGCTGAGGTCGTCTGCGGCGAACCCGGCGAGGTGTGCGTGCGGCGGCAGCGCGGCGATGCGCACCCGCTCGTAGCGCTCGATCTCGGAGACGGCGGCGCGCACCATGTCGACGAGGGCCACGGAGCCGCCGTGCTGCGGTCCGCGCTCGGTGCCCGCGAGGACCAGGAGGTTCTCGCTGTGCCGCCGCATGACGGTGGCGGAGTGGTCGAGCTTGTAGAGCGTGGCGAGCCGGTCCGGGTCCTGCTCGCGCTCCTCCAGGCCCTCGATGATGCCCAGTTGCCGCTCGACGAGCCCGAGGGTGCGCAGCGCCAGATTGACGAACGTCCCGTGGATCGAGTGCTTGACCCGGTCCAGCTTCCGGGCGGTGTCGGCGAGTTCGCCGCGCAGCCGGTCCCGGTCGTCCGCCATCCGCTGGCGCTCGCCGACGAGGTGCTTGCGGTCGGACTCCAGGGTGCCGATGCGCCCGTGCAGCCCCACGGCGTGCGCATGCAGGGCGTTGATCGAGTCGACGACCTGGGCGAACTCGTCGTTGCGGCCGGTGAACTTGACCGGGTCCTCGGCTGCGGGGTCGCCCGCGACGCGCGCGGAGCCGATCCGCAGCGCGGCGAGCGGCCGGGTCAGCGAGCGGGCCGTCCCCATGGCCACGCCGACGGCGGCGAGCAGACAGACACCGACGAGCGCGATCCGGATCTCGAGCGCCGTCACGTCGTCGTCGCGCAGCTGCTCCAGGCGCTTGACCCGCTGGTCCCCGAGCGCGGCCTCCGCGCCCCGCATGAGGTCGATGCGGGCGGTGAGGGCGGCGTCGACGCTCTTCTCGTCGTAGCGGAGCTCGCTCGCGCTCAGCGTCGGGGCGTCGGCGAGGTTCTTCAGATACGCCTCGGCGCGCGTGGCGTCCGGGCCCGTGACGGTGGAGTCGTACGCGGTGACCGCCGCGGTCGTCCCCGAGTCGTGGAAGTCCTCGAGCGCGGCCTGCTCACGGACCCTGGCCCGCTGGCCGGCGGCGCTCAGGGCGTCGCGCTGGCCGCGGGCGGCGGAGGACTCGCCGACGACCGCCTCGCGCAGGCCGGTCGCCGGGTCGACCTCCGTGGTCGTGGTGCGCGGCACGGTGAGCGCGGCGAGCAGCAGGCCGCGCGCGGCGGACGCCTGCTCGACGGCGCGGTCCAGGTCCGCGAGGGCGTAGGCCCCGGAGCCCGCGCGCACGGGTATGCGCTCGGCCAGATCCTCGGCGCGCGCGTGCAGTTCACCGATGGAGCGCGAGTACGCGGTGTGCGCCTCCAGGGCGGAGCCCTTGCCGGTGAGGGCGGAGCGGCGCACGGCGGCGACGTCGTCGAGGGTGCGGCGCAGCGCGGTCGGCGCGTCCACGCGCAGCTCGTCGACCTGCCGGTCGACGCGGGCCCCGCGCTCCTCGCTCAGGCCCTGCCCCTTGGACCGGCCGGCGGCGATGAAGCGGGTGACCTCGTCCCGCTCGTCCGCGAGCGCGTGCGACAGGGCGAGCGAGCGCTGTGTCTGCTGGGCGTCGTCGACGAGGGTCTGCGATTCGCTTACGCGGTCGGAGGCGCCGACGAGCACCGGTGCCCCGGCGCCGACGACGGCCGCGGCGACCACGGCCACCGCCACGATCAAGCGGTTGCGGACCCGGGCACGCTTGCCCCGGCCGGAACCCGTGCGGCTCACCTCGGGCGCCTGGCCTGGGTCGACATCACCCGACACACCCAGCCCACTGGCCCCATTACCGCCGGAGGTGTTCCCCACTGATGCTCGCATTCCTGACTCGTCCTACCCCATGGGTCCGGGTGACGCTGCGTCAACACTCGTGACCCTCCTGGCCTGGCCCCCGACCCTTCCAGTGCCGGTGAGCAGGGGGCGCCCATCACCTCGCCCGCCACCCGAAGGAGTGAACATCGAGCGGGAGTTGGGGAGCAAGTTCCCGTGTCACGATCACCCTCCGTCAACCGCGCGCGGGTTGGACGTCTTCGGCGGCCTTTGGCAGGATGCCCCGCCACACCCCCGACGGAAGTGATCATTCCGCGCAAACCCGGCGCTCAGGGGCTCCTCCGGGCCGCTGCGGGATCTGCACGGAATCCCTACGGAACGGCTCGGCCCAACTCGCGCCGTGGCACCGCTCCGTGAGGGTGCCTCATGCAGACTGACCGCATGCGCATCGAACTGACCACCGAGCCGGGCGCCGCCGAGCGACCGAACGAGGACTACGTATCGATGGCCGCACCGGCCGCAGGGCACGGTGGATCACTCGTCGTCCTCGACGGGGTCACTCCCCCGGCGGCCGACGTCGGCTGCCGGCACTCCGTCCCGTGGTTCGCCGCCCACCTCGGCGGCGCGCTGGCCGAACTGTCCGTTTCGCGGCGCGATCTGAGCCTGACCGACGTGCTCGGCGCGGCGATCGCCCGCACCGCTGACGCCCATCGGGACACCTGTGACCTTTCTCACCCGCGCACTCCGCAGGCGACCGTCGTACTCGCCCGCTGGGACGCGGAGCAGGTGGAGCATCTGGTGCTCTCCGACTCGGCGTTGCTCGTCGAGGCCCCCGACGGCACGGTCACGCCGCTGCTCGACGAGCGCCTCGACCGGGTCCCACGCGCCAACCTCGTCTCGAACGAGGTGGCCGATGCCACGGTGCGCAACAAGGAGGGCGGCTTCTTCACGGCCGCCGCGGATCCGTCGGTGGCGCGGCGCGCGGTGACCGGCACGCTTCCCCGGTCCGGGGTGCGGGCGCTCGCCGCGATGACGGACGGCGTGACGCGCTGGGTGGAGAAGTTCCACGAGGGCGACTGGACGGACCTGTTCACCCTCGTACGCAAGGAGGGCGCGGAGGCGGTGGTGTCGCGGGTCCGTGCCCTGGAGGACGCGGACGCGGAGACCCGCACGTTTCTGCGCCGCAGCAAGACCCATGACGACGCGACGGTGGCGTACGTGGAGCTACATTCAAGCCCCGCCGGCGATTGAGGCGCGGGGTCCGGGGCAGAGCCCCGCAACCGCAACGCCGGTCCCGCAAAACTATTCGGCCCCGGCATTCAACTGGTGCAACAACCTCGCCAACTCCGCGACCTCACGCCGATCCCACCCGTCCAACTGCCGCACGTACCGCATGCGCCGCGCATCCCGTACACGCCCAAAGTGCTCGCGCCCGAGCTCGGTGAGCGAGACCAGCCACGCCCGCCCGTCCGCGGGATCCGGCTCGCGGTCGAGGAAACCGAGTTCCTCCAGGGCCCGCAGCTGGCGGCTCATCGTCGCCTTGCCGACGCCGATGTACCCGGCGAGCTCGGTGGCCCGCTGCGCCCCGCACTCCTCCAGGCGCACAAGCAGCCCGTACGCGGCCGGCTCCAGGTCGGGGTGGACCTCGCGGGCCATCTCGCCGGAATTGGCCCGGGCCCGGCGCAGGAAGACGGTCAACTCGCGTTCCAGGGCGAGGAACTCGCCGTCCACAGCCGTCGGCGCGGCAGCGGGTCGCGGTTCGGTTTCCGCGCTCCGCCGCCCGCCGTTTCCGTCTTCGCCCACGTCAGCACCTCTGAAAGTTTTCGCCCACCACGGTCATCACCGCAGTTCCACCAGTATTTCGCAGGAGTAGACCAACGGCACACACCGACCCCTCTTCCCACCGCGGGTCTACGTGCGTAGCGTTTTCACCGCTGCCAGTCATGGCATGCACACACCATCAAGCGCACCGGCGCCACCGCACGTCACCCCACGTCGTACTCGGAGGCCGCTCATGCCCGTGCACAGACCTGTCATCACCCGCCGCAGACGCAGCAGCACCCGCCTCGGAATCGCCGGCACCCTGCTCGCGGCGCTCTCCCTTCTCCTTGCCCTGCCGGGCGCGGCGCAGGCCGCCGACGTCCCCGCGCGCGGCGAGGCCCACATGGGCATGGGGGTCGCCGAACACGACGGCGTCGGTTCCCTGCCGCCCACCAACGGCGTCGCCGCCACGCAGACCGAGGGCGTCGACGTCTCCAGTCACCAGGGCAACGTGGCCTGGTCGACGCTCTGGAACAGCGGCGTGCGCTGGGCCTACACCAAGGCCACCGAGGGCACGTCCTACACGAACCCGTACTTCGCGCAGCAGTACAACGGCGCGTACAACGTGGGCATGGTCCGCGGCGCGTACCACTTCGCGACGCCCGACGGCTCGGGCGGCGCTGCCCAGGCCAACTACTTCGTGGACCACGGGGGCGGCTGGTCCAAGGACGGCAAGACGCTGCCGGGCGCGCTCGACATCGAGTGGAACCCGTACGGCGCCGCCTGCTTCGGGAAGACGCAGAGCGGCATGGTGACCTGGATCCGGGACTTCCTGAACCAGTACAAGGCCCGCACGGGACGCAACGCCGTCATCTACACGGCGACCAGCTGGTGGACCCAGTGCACGGGCAACTACAGCGGCTTCGCCGCCAACAACCCGCTGTGGATCGCCCGCTACGCCTCCACCGTCGGCACGCTGCCGGCCGGCTGGGGCTACCAGACCATGTGGCAGTACACGTCGACCGGTCCGACGGTCGGCGACCACAACAAGTTCAACGGCGCGCTCGACCGCGTCGTGGCACTCGCCAACGGCTGAGTCCTCAAGAACAGACGAACAGACAAGCAGACGAGCAGACGGCGGCCGGGCTTCCCCCCTCCGGGAGTCCGGCCGCCGCCTCGTTCAGGTGGGTCCGGTCAGCACTTGCCGGCCGGCCTGTCCCGCTTCACGAGATTCGTGTAGCCGGTGGTGCCGTCGAGCCACAGCACGCGCTGCCCCTCGTCGGCGGCGGCGTACGCCTGGTCGCCGCGGTTGCAGGAGACGCGCTGCGCGCCGCCCTTGCCGTCGGGGGACACCTGGACCAGCTTCGGCAGCGTGTCGTTGGCCCAGTCCGTGGCCGGCGGCAGCGTGGTGACGCTGACCGCGTCGTCCGAGGCCGTCAGCGAGTACGCGTAGAGCGAGCCGGTGCCGGACTCCGGGGTGAGGGTGAGCGGGTTCTTGCCGTCGAGGCCCGCGCGGCGGACCGCGGCCTGGCCGGTGTCGGTGCCGTCGTTGTCCTCGATCCAGAACACGCCGTCGTCGGTGATCGCGGTCTGGCCGATGCCCACCGTCTTGGTGGCGTCGGTGACGGGCATCGTCGTCTTGGCGCCGGTCGCCCCGTCGAAGACCTCGACGCCGACCGTGTAGTTGCCGCTCGCGTCGGGGGCGACCTTGGCGTAGGCGATCTTGCCGTCCTTGATGGAGGCCAGGCCCGAGACGTTGTAGGGACGGCCGCCGTCGACCAGGCCGGCCTCCCCGGTCTTCATGTTGACGTACCGGACGTTCGTGACGCCGAACTGCGGGTTGAACGCGGTGTAGGCGACATAGTCGCCGTCCACGACGAGCCCGGAGACGTCGCTGCCGATGCCGTCGACCTGCTTCGCGACACCGCCCTTGACCGGCCGGGCCATGATCCTGATGCCCGTGCTGCTGTAGTCGGCCCACACCACGGTCTTGCCGTCGGTGTCCGCGTAGACGTTGTAGTCACCGTTGTTGGCGCTCATCAGCTGGGGTGTGCCCTTGCCGGAGGTGTTGCCGAGCCACACCGAGTACGGCTCGCTGCCGTCCTCGTTGGAGTTCGAGACGGCGTACTTGCCGCCGCCCGCGCCGACTCCGGTGTTGTAGATGTTGACCTTGGACAGGATCGTGTCCGTGTCGACGCCGAGCGCCTTCTCCCAGCCGGGCACGATGCCGTGGGCGTCGAAGGAGGTCTTGACCGTCTTCAACTGGGCCTTGGTGACGCCCAGTTCCTGCGCGGCGGCGACGACCGCGGCGCGGCCCTCGGTGAAGCCGTCGAGCGGGGTCATGTACGCGGACAGGGCGCGGTAGACGATCTTGTCGGCGAGGTCGCCGCCGAGGTCCTGGCGGATGTCCCACAGGGCGCCGGAGAAGATCGTCGAGTTGAGGTGCACGCCGCCGTTGTCACCGCGGTAGGTGACGCCGATGAAGTCCTTCGACGTGGTCTTGCCGTCGTTGAGATCGCGCAGCGCGCAGTCGCGCGGGGCGAGCGTGGTGCACAGGTCCTCGCCGAGCAGACCGGCGTCCGGATCGTCCATGGACTGGCCGTTGGCCTCAAGGTCGATGGCGTTGCCGAAGTAGTCGGCGAGGCCCTCGTTCATGGCGCCGGACTGGCCCGCGTAGACGAGGTTCGCGGTGTGCTCGACGACGCCGTGGGTCATCTCGTGGCCGACGACGTCGGTGTCGGCGGAGAACGTGCGGTAGTCGCCACCGCCCTGGCCGTACACCATCTTGGTGCCGTCCCAGAAGGCGTTGTTGTACGGGCCGCCGTTCTGCGTCACGCCGACCAGGGAGTAGATGTAGCCGTCCTTGCCGTCGAGACCGGCGCGGCCGAAGTGGTTCTTGTAGTAGTCGTAGACCTTGCCGGCCGCCCAATGGGCGTCGATCGCACCGGAGTTGGTGAAGTCCTCGCCGAGCTCGGGGGTGTCCGACTGGAACGTCTTGATGCCGGTGGGCCAGACGCCGGACGCGGAGGCGACCTCGCGGCCGCGGGCGTCGTAGGTCGACAGCATGGGGCCCGCGTACGGGGAGTCGGCGGCCCGCCTGCCGTAGTCGATCATCTGGTAGACGCCCTTGGTGTCCTTGTACAGGTTCACCTCGGTCTTCTCGCCGTTGTAACGGGTGCCGGTGCCCTTGACGACGAGCTGGTCGGCGGCGGTGGTGGCCGCGTCCCCGCCTGTGGGCGCCTCGTCGGTGGCGCCGGTCGCCGTGCCCGTGGCACCGAACGTCTTGATGCCGCTGTACTGCAACAACGGGAAGCCGGAGCGGGCGTCGACGTAGACCTCCTGCTTGACCGGCGAGCCGTCGGCCGGGCTGACGCCGGTGACGGTGATGTGCCGGGTGAGCACGCCGGAGCCCTGCGGGAGGATCGTGACGCCGGTGGCCTTGCCGGTGAGGTTCTTCGCCCCGGCCTTGTCGCCCTTGGCGGGGGCGCGCAGCGTGCCGCCGCCGAGCTGCGTGGTGACGGCGGCGATCGCGCGCTGGACGGCGGTCTTCTCGGACACCTTCGGGTCGACCGTGGCGAGCTTCAGCTCGGTGAAGTACTTGCCGGAGGTACCGGTGACGGTCCGCTCGCCGCCCTTCTTCTCCATCCGGACGACGTACTCGCCGCCGAGCACCGTGACGCCCTGGTACTTCTGCTGGAGCCGAACGGTCTCCCGACCGCCCTCGCTCCGCGTGCTGACGGTCGTCAGATCCTTCGAGGACGTGTCCGCGATGTGGTACCGGCTCTTCTTCGCCTTGAGGTGACCGCGCGCGGCGTCGGCGGCGCTGCCGGTGGCGGTGGCCTGCTCGTTCAGGTCGGTCACGAGGGCCGGGGTGTCCGTGTCGGTCCCCGCCACCACGGACGTGTCGTCGGCCGCGGCGGCGGTGGCCGCCTGGGCGGCCGGCACCCCGATCACCAGCAGTCCGGCGACGGCGAGCAGCGCCGCGACGCCCTGACCGACGGATATGCCGCCGCTCCTCTGCCCTGACCTGTTGCCGGGTCTGCCTGCTCTGCCTGATCTCCTGCGTGCTGCACTCCGCACGGTGCCCCTCCGGTGTCACTGACGCGTGAACGGATATCGGATGCGGCCATGCAAGTACCGGAGCGGGTGTGCGAACAATGCGTTCCAGGTGCCGACTTGTGTACGTGCCCACTTGTGTGGCCTGCACGGATCAACCGAAAATCCCCTGGTGACATCGGCTGGGCACGACGACGCGCAGTGGCAGGCCCTCGGCCTCGGCGAGAGCGAACTGAGGGTCTACGAAGCGCTGCTCGGCGCCGCCGACTTCGCCTCGCGGGCGGCGCTCGCCCGCGCGACCGGGCTGCCCGCGCGCCGCGTCGCGGACGCCCTCGACCACCTCGCCGAGCGCGGCTGCACGCTGCCGTCGCCGCGCGGCGCCGCCCTCCCGCTCGCGGTGCCGCCCGCCACGGCGCTGCGCAACCTGATCCACCGGCACCAGGCGGAACTGCTGCGCCGCTCGGCCGAGTTGGAGGACCTGACGGGGGCGGTGGACCGGCTGGCGGCCGGGTTACTGACCGCCACGCCGGGGGACGTCCGGGCGATGGGCATCGAGACGGTGCGCGGCGGCCGGGCCATCGCGGAGCGCGTCGCGGCGATGCTGGCCTCCGCCACCACGGAAGTGGCGCTGCTCGACCGCCCGCCGTACGCCTCGAGCCAGCCGGACGGCATGCCGACACCGCTCGACGTGGCGGCCCCCGTACGGCGCGGGGCGCGGGTGCGGGTGGTGGTGGACCGGGAGGGCCTCACCTTCCCGGGGCGCGCCCGGGGCCTCAACGACCTTGCCACGCAGGGCGTTCAGATCCGGGTGGGCAAGGACCTGCCGACGAAGCTCTTCACGGTGGACCGCAGGGTGACCCTGCTCCCGCCGACGGACGCGGCGGACCCGACGGCCTCGGCACTCGTCGTCAGCGACTCCCTCCTGAGCCACGCCCTCGTCCCCCTCTTCGACGCGGTGTGGGAGCGGGCGGTGCCGATCGGCGCGGACTCCCCCGACGAGATCACGGACGAGGACCGCGAGCTGCTGACGCTCCTCGCCTCGGGCCTCAAGGACGAGGCGATCGCCCGCCGCCTGGACGTCCACGTCCACACGGTGCGCCGCCGCATCACCCGCCTGATGACGATGCTGAACGCGCAGACGCGCTTTCAGGCGGGGGTGCGGGCGACACTGCGGGGCTGGCTGACGCAATCAAGCCCCTCTTAGCGCGAGAGACAGCGGCGCCCAGGGCCAATCAAGCCCGCTCTTTGGACGAGAGCCAGCGGGGCCTGGGGCAGCGCCCCGAGACCCCAGCCCCGTCGCAGGCTCACGCGGCGACCGGCACCGCCACTTCCGCCGGCGCCAACGCCAGCTCCAACACCTGCCGCACATCGTTCACCGGGTGCACCTCCAACTTCTCCAGCACCTCCGCCGGAACATCGTCCAGGTCCGCCTCGTTCCGCTTCGGGATGATGACGGTCGTGATCCCGGCCCGGTGCGCGGCCAGCAGCTTCTGCTTGACGCCGCCGATGGGGAGAACGCGCCCGGTCAGGGACACCTCACCGGTCATCGCCACATCCGTACGGACAAGGCGGCCGCTCAGCAGCGACGCGAGCGCCGTCGTCATCGTGACGCCCGCGCTCGGCCCGTCCTTCGGGACCGCGCCCGCCGGGAAGTGGATGTGCGCGCCGCGCTCCTTCAGGTCGGTGACGGGCAGCTCCAGTTCGGCGCCGTGCGAGCGCAGGAAGGAGAGCGCGATCTGCGCCGACTCCTTCATGACGTCGCCCAGCTGACCGGTGAGCGTGAGCCCCGCCGCACCCGTCTCCGGGTCGGCGAGCGACGCCTCCACGAAGAGCACGTCACCACCGGCCCCGGTGACCGCGAGCCCGGTCGCCACGCCCGGCACGGACGTGCGCCGCTCGGCCGGGTCCTGCGCCGACTCCGGCACGTGGTGCGGTCGCCCGATCAGCGAACGCAGATCACCCTCGCCGACGGTGAACGGCAGCTCCCGCTCGCCCAGTTCGTGCTGCGCGGCGACCTTGCGCAGCACCCGCGTCACGGACCGCTCCAGGTTGCGTACGCCGGCCTCACGCGTGTACTCGCCGGCCAGCTTGCGCAGCGCGTCGTCGCCGATGGTGACCTCGTCGGCCGCGAGACCCGCGCGGTCCAGCTGGCGCGGGACCAGGTGGTCGCGGGCGATGACGATCTTCTCGTCCTCGGTGTAGCCGTCGAGACGCACGAGTTCCATACGGTCGAGGAGGGCCTCCGGGATGGCCTCCAGAACGTTCGCGGTGGCGAGGAACACCACATCACTCAGGTCCAGTTCGACCTCCAGGTAGTGGTCCCTGAAGGTGTGGTTCTGGGCCGGGTCGAGGACTTCGAGCAGGGCCGCGGCCGGGTCGCCGCGGAAGTCGGAGCCCACCTTGTCGACCTCGTCGAGGAGGACCACCGGGTTCATCGACCCGGCCTCCTTGATGGCGCGCACGATGCGGCCCGGCAGGGCACCCACGTACGTACGCCGGTGGCCCCGGATCTCCGCCTCGTCCCGTACGCCGCCGAGCGCGACGCGGACGAACTTACGGCCCATCGAGTGCGCGACGGACTCGCCGAGCGAGGTCTTGCCGACGCCGGGCGGGCCGACGAGCGCGAGCACGGCGCCCCCGCGACGGCCGCCGACCACGCCGAGGCCGCGGTCCGCGCGGCGCTTGCGCACGGCCAGGTATTCGGTGATCCGCTCCTTCACGTCGTCCAGGCCCGCGTGCTCGGCGTCGAGGACGGCGCGGGCGCCCTGGATGTCGTACTCGTCCTCGGTCCGCTCGTTCCACGGCAGTTCGAGGACGGTGTCGAGCCAGGTCCGGATCCACGACCCCTCGGGCGACTGATCGCTCGCCCGCTCCAGCTTCTCGACCTCCTTGAGGGCGGCCTCGCGGACCTTCTCCGGGAGGTCGGCGGCCTCGACGCGGGTGCGGTAGTCGTCGGACTCCTCGCCCTCCGACTCCCCGTTCAGGTCGCGCAGCTCCTTGCGCACGGCGTCGAGCTGGCGCCGCAGCAGGAACTCGCGCTGCTGCTTGTCGACGCCTTCCTGTACGTCCTTGGCGATGGACTCGGCGACGTCCTGCTCGGCGAGGTGGTCGCGCAGGTGGCCGGTGGCGAGCTTCAGCCGCTCCACCGGGTCGGCGGCCTCGAGCAGCTCGACCTTCTGGGCGGTGGTGAGGAACGGCGAGTAGCCGGAGTTGTCGGCGAGTGCGGAGACGTCGTCGATGGCCTGGACGCGGTCCACGACCTGCCAGGCGCCGCGCTTCTTCAGCCAGTTCGTGGCGAGCGCCTTGTACTCCTTGACGAGTTCGGTGACGGCACCCGGCAGCGGGTCCGGCACTTCCTCCTCGATGGTCAGGCCCTCCACCCACAGGGCGGCGCCGGGACCGGTCGTGCCGGCGCCGATGCGTACGCGGCCGACGCCGCGGATCAGCGCGCCGGGGTCGCCGTCGGCGAGGCGGCCGACCTGCTCGACGGTGCCGAGCACGCCGGTGTTCGCGTACGTCCCGTCGATACGTGGAACAAGCAGCACCTTCGGCTTGCTGGGTCCAGTACGCGCGGCGGCCTGCGCGGCCTCCACCGCGGCCCGTACGTCGGTGTCGCTGAGGTCCAGGGGCACCACCATTCCGGGCAGCACGACCTCGTCGTCGAGCGGCAGCACGGGCAGGGTGAGCGGTGTGGACGTCGAAGCCATGATCTCCCCTTTGGCAGTCAAGTTGAGTTACATGGACTCAATGCCCGGGAGCCTTCAGATGTTCCGCCCCACCCGTTCGCTGTCAGCGATCACGCCTTCCGACCCTGGCGGCATGGCATATGTAATACCTACTGGGCCAACGCGGGTCTTACGCCGAAGGGTGCGTGCGGACATGACGACAGTGACGGGCGAGGAACTCGTACGGAACTGGATCGACGGCTGGATCGCCTCGCGCGGCGCCGCTCCCCCACTCGTCGAGCCCTGGGGTTACACGATTCATGTGGGCCTGCCGGAGCACGTGAGCCGGCACGTCATCGGCGCCACGAACGACGCCGTGCGCGAGGAGGTCGTGCGCAAGGTCGCCGAGTCCACGCGCGGCCGCGGCACGCACCTCAAGGTCTTCGCGGACCCGGAACGGGTACTGCCGTGGCTCGGCCCTGAATGGGAGCCATACGGGTCGGACGACTTCCTGATGTCGACGGAACTGACCCCGGCCACCGCGCCCCCGGCCCCCACCGGCTACATCCGGCACATCTGGACCCGCGCCGGCGTCACCCGGGTCCTGCTCACCGACACCACGGGCACGTTCGCGGCGCGCGGCCAGATCGCCCCGACCGGCGCGAGCGCGGTCGTCGACCAGATCGAAACCTCGGAACACCACCGCCGCAAGGGCCTCGGCCGCGTGGTCATGGCCACGCTCCAGTCAGTGGCCCACACCCAGGGCGCAACCCGTGCGGTCCTGGCGTGCACCCCGGAGGGCCGGTTCCTCTACGAGTCGGTGGGCTGGCACATCGAGGCGCCCCTGACGAACGCGAAGTACGCGGGCACATAAAGCAGTTGTGGCACTGCGTGGCCTGGTTCGGTTCACCCTCTGTGACGAGCGCCATGTGAGACGTGGGCCACAGAAAATGCCCGCGGGTCACCCACCTCGTCGGCCACAATGGCGGCCATGACGACCCTGCACCACCCCGGTCCACCCGTCGTCCTCGATCGCCGCGAAGGCCCCTTCGGCGAGGTGGTCCTGCGCCGTCACGGCGACCTGCTCCAGATCATCGCCAACGGCACGTTCCTGATGGACACCTCCGACGGCCGCTCCGAGCGGCGTCTCATCGACTCGGCGCTCGCGGCCCTCGACGGCCGCGCCGACCGCACCGGCCGCACCGGCCGCAAGAAGCCGCGTGTCCTCATCGGCGGGCTCGGCGTCGGCTTCTCCCTCGCGCACGCCGCCGCCGACCCGCGCTGGGGCCGCATCACGGTCGTCGAGCGGGAGCCCGCGATCATCGACTGGCACCGGCAAGGCCCGTTGCGCGAGCTGTCCGCAGAGGCCCTCGCCGACCCTCGTACCGACATCGTCGAGGCCGACCTCGTACGGCACCTGCACACGGCGACGGACACCTACGACGCGCTCTGCCTCGACATCGACAACGGTCCGGACTGGACCGTCACCGAGGACAACGACACCCTTTACGGACCCTCAGGCCTCGCCGCCTGCAAGGACCGACTCGACCCGGGCGGGGTTCTCGCCGTATGGTCCGCACAGCCGTCAGCAAATTTCGAAGAAACCTTGCGGAATGCCGGTTTCCAGGCGGTGCGCACCGAAGAGATCCCGGTTGTCCGGGGCGTCCCTGACGTGGTGCACCTCGCCCTGAGGCCCACGTAGCCGACCGGCGGTAACTCCCCGTACGCTGACGTCCGAAACCCAGATCATTCAAGCGTCAAGCGCGTCACGACGGCGCGCATTCAGGGGCGGGGCGATGGAGCAGACACACACCTCCCACAACACCACCACGACGACCCAGGGAGCCCAACGACGGGTCCTGGTCGTCGAGGATGATCCGACGATCGTCGACGCCATCGCCGCCCGACTGCGCGCCGAGGGATTCCTCGTGCAAACCGCGCAGGACGGCCCGGCGGCGGTGGACACGGCCGAGGCCTGGCAGCCCGACCTGCTGATCCTCGACATCATGCTGCCCGGCTTCGACGGCCTCGAGGTCTGCCGCCGCGTGCAGGCCCAGCGGCCGGTGCCGGTCATGATGCTGACCGCGCGCGACGACGAGACGGACATGCTGGTGGGGCTCGGCGTCGGCGCCGACGACTACATGACCAAGCCGTTCTCCATGCGGGAACTCGCGGCGCGCGTGCACGTGCTGCTGCGCCGGGTCGAGCGGGCCGCGCTGGCCGCCACGACACCGCGCAGCGGCATACTGCGGCTCGGCGAGCTGGAGATCGACCACGCGCAGCGCCGCGTGCGGGTCAGGAGCGAGGACGTACACCTCACTCCCACCGAGTTCGACCTCCTCGTGTGCCTGGCGAACACGCCGCGCGCGGTCCTCTCCCGTGAGCAGCTGCTCGCCGAGGTGTGGGACTGGGCGGACGCCTCGGGCACCCGCACCGTCGACAGCCACATCAAGGCGCTGCGCCGGAAGATCGGCGCGGAGCGCATCCGCACCGTGCACGGCGTGGGTTACGCACTGGAGACGCCGAACCCGTGAGCGGCGGGGACCGGAACCGGGCAGTGGGCGGGCGGCCGCACCGGCCGCCGTTCAACCCTCAGTGGGCGTCCGGCGGTCTGCGCCCCTTCTCCGTCAAGGCGAAGCTCGGCACGCTCGTCGTCGTCTCCGTCTTCATCACCACGGGCCTGCTCATGGTGGCGATGTACACGGCGACGGAGCTGCGCTTCATCACGGTGTTCTCGATCATCGCCACGCTGCTGATCACGCAGTTCGTGGCGCACTCGCTGACGGCCCCGCTCGACGAGATGAACACGGTCGCCCGGTTCATCTCCAACGGCGACTACTCGCGCCGGGTGCGCGGCGCGGGCCGGCGCGACGAGATCGGTGACCTCGCGGTCACCATCAACCGCATGGCCGACGAGCTGGCGGCCCAGGACCAGCAGCGCAAGGAGCTCGTGGCCAATGTGTCGCACGAGCTGCGCACGCCCATCGCCGGCCTGCGCGCGGTCCTGGAGAACGTCGTCGACGGGGTGATGTCCCCCGACCCCGAGACGATGCGCACCGCGCTCAAACAGACGGAGCGGCTCGGCCGCCTCGTCGACACGCTGCTCGATCTGTCCCGCCTGGACAACGGCGTCGTGCCGCTGAAGACGCGCCGCTTCGAGGTCTGGCCGTATCTGTCGGGCGTCCTGAAGGAGGCCAACATGGCGGTCTCCCAGCGCGCCGGAATCGCCTCGGGCTCCGGCACCCATACGCGTACGGACGTCCATCTGCACCTCGACGTCTCGCCGCCCGAGCTGACGGCGCACGCCGACCCGGAGCGCATCCACCAGGTCGTCGCGAACCTCATCGACAACGCGGTGAAGCACTCCCCGCAGCACGGCCGCGTCACCGTGCTCGCCCGGCGCGGCCCCTACCCCGAGTCGCTCGACCTCGAAGTGCTCGACGAGGGCCCCGGCATCCCGCAGTCCGAGTGGCACAAGGTCTTCGAGCGCTTCAACCGGGGCGACGCCGACTCCGGCAGCGACAAGGGCAAGGGCGACGGCGGCACGGGCCTCGGCCTCGCCATCGCCCGCTGGGCCGTGGAACTGCACGGCGGACAGATCCGGGTGGCCGAATCCGAGCGGGGCTGCCGGATCAAGGTCACACTTCCGGGAGAGTCCGGAACGCAAAGTTGACGTAGGGTTTCGGTCAGGCAAGGGTCAAGAGCGCGCCGGGCAGACACGAACACGCCGGGCGCGCATGCGAACGTACCGAAACCCCGCTTGTTTCCCGCCATTTCCAGGCCCGAAACGCAACTTCCGGTGTGACTTACGTGACGGATGACCGGCCCGGTCTGCACGTCCCGTGGATGGAGGCGTAGCCTTTATTCCCGCTGTCCATCACCTTGTGAGAAGCGGAAGAGGGCGGTTACCGCCGTGTCGCCACAGTCCCCCAGTAACTCGAGCATCTCCACCGAGACCGACCAAGCCGGGCAGGGTAAGAACCCTGCGGCCGCGTTCGGACCCAACGAGTGGCTCGTCGACGAGATCTATCAGCAGTACCTCCAGGACCCGAATTCGGTTGACCGAGCCTGGTGGGACTTCTTCGCCGACTACAAGCCAGGTGCCGCGGCCGCGGGGGCCGCGACGACCCCGAAGCCGGCCGAGAAGCCCGCGGCCCCGGCCGCACCCGCAGCGCAGGCCCCCGCCGCGCCCGCGAAGCCCGCAGCCGCAGCTCCCGCACAGGCTGCCGCTCCGGCCCCCGCGAAGCCCGCCGCTCCGGCCGCGCCCACCGCGCCGAAGCCGGCCGCTGCCGCCACCCCTGTACCGAAGAAGGCTGAAGAAGTGACGACCGAGGCCCCTGCCGGCCCCGAGCTCGTGACGCTGCGCGGCCCCGCCGCCGCCGTCGCGAAGAACATGAACAAGTCCATCGAGGTCCCCACGGCGACGTCCGTGCGCGCGGTCCCGGTGAAGCTGCTGTTCGACAACCGCATCGTCATCAACAACCACCTCAAGCGGGCCCGCGGCGGGAAGATCTCCTTCACGCACCTCATCGGGTACGCGATGGTGCAGGCCATCAAGGCCATGCCGTCGATGAACTACTCCTTCCAGGAGAAGGACGGCAAGCCGACGCTGGTCAAGCCGGAGCACATCAACTTCGGTCTGGCCATCGACCTCGTGAAGCCGAACGGCGACCGCCAGCTGGTCGTCGCGGGCATCAAGAAGGCCGAGACGCTGAACTTCTTCGAGTTCTGGCAGGCCTACGAGGACATCGTCCGGCGCGCCCGTGACGGCAAGCTCGGCATGGACGACTTCACCGGTGTCACGGTCTCCCTGACCAACCCCGGCGGCCTCGGCACCGTCCACTCGGTCCCGCGCCTGATGCCCGGACAGTCGGTCATCATGGGCGTCGGCTCCATGGACTACCCGGCGGAGTTCCAGGGCACGTCCCAGGACACGCTGAACAAGCTCGGCATCTCGAAGGTCATGACGCTCACGTCGACCTACGACCACCGGGTCATCCAGGGCGCCGCCTCCGGCGAGTTCCTGCGCATCGTCGCGAACCTCCTCCTCGGCGAGGGCGAGTTCTACGACGAGATCTTCAAGGCCCTGCGGATCCCCTACGAGCCGGTCCGCTGGCTCAAGGACATCGACGCCTCGCACGACGACGACGTCACCAAGGCCGCCCGTGTCTTCGAGCTGATCCACTCCTACCGGGTGCGCGGCCACGTCATGGCCGACACGGACCCGCTGGAGTACCAGCAGCGCAAGCACCCCGACCTGGACATCACCGAGCACGGCCTGACGCTCTGGGACCTGGAGCGCGAGTTCGCCGTCGGCGGCTTCGCCGGCAAGTCGATGATGAAGCTGCGCGACGTCCTCGGCGTGCTGCGCGACTCGTACTGCCGCACCACCGGCGTCGAGTTCATGCACATCCAGGACCCGAAGCAGCGCCGCTGGCTGCAGGACCGCATCGAGCGGCCGCACGCCAAGCCGGAGCGCGAGGAGCAGCTGCGCATCCTGCGCCGGCTGAACTCGGCGGAGGCCTTCGAGACCTTCCTTCAGACCAAGTACGTCGGTCAGAAGCGGTTCTCCCTGGAGGGCGGCGAGTCCGTCATCCCGCTGCTCGACGCGGTCATCGACTCCGCCGCCGAGAACCGTCTCGACGAGGTCGTCATCGGCATGGCCCACCGCGGCCGGCTGAACGTCCTGGCGAACATCGTCGGCAAGTCGTACGCGCAGATCTTCCGGGAGTTCGAGGGCAACCTCGACCCGAAGTCGATGCACGGCTCCGGCGACGTGAAGTACCACCTGGGCGCCCAGGGCACCTTCACCGGCCTGGACGGCGAGCAGATCAACGTCTCGCTGGCCGCGAACCCGTCCCACCTGGAGACGGTCGACCCGGTCATCGAGGGCATCGTCCGCGCCAAGCAGGACATCATCAACAAGGGCGGCACGGACTTCACGGTCCTGCCGGTCGCCCTGCACGGTGACGCGGCCTTCGCGGGCCAGGGTGTGGTCGCCGAGACGCTCAACATGTCGCAGCTGCGCGGCTACCGCACGGGCGGCACGGTCCACATCGTCATCAACAACCAGGTCGGCTTCACGGCGGCTCCCGAGTCGTCGCGCTCCTCCATGTACGCCACGGACGTGGCCCGCATGATCGAGGCGCCGATCTTCCACGTGAACGGCGACGACCCCGAGGCCGTCGTCCGCGTTGCCCGTCTGGCCTTCGAGTTCCGCCAGGCGTTCAACAAGGACGTCGTCATCGACCTCATCTGCTACCGCCGCCGCGGTCACAACGAGTCGGACAACCCGGCGTTCACGCAGCCGCTGATGTACGACCTGATCGACAAGAAGCGCTCGGTGCGCAAGCTCTACACCGAGTCCCTCATCGGTCGCGGCGACATCACCCTGGAAGAGGCCGAGCAGGCGCTGCAGGACTTCCAGGGCCAGCTGGAGAAGGTCTTCACGGAGGTCCGCGAGGCCGTCTCGCACCCGGCCGCCGCCGAGGTCCCCGACCCGCAGGCCGAGTTCCCCGTGGCCGTGCAGACGGCGATCTCCCAGGAGGTCGTCAAGCGCATCGCCGAGTCCCAGGTCAACATCCCGGACAACGTCACGGTGCACCCGCGTCTGCTGCCGCAGCTGCAGCGCCGCGCGTCGATGATCGAGGACGGGACGATCGACTGGGGCATGGGCGAGACCCTCGCCCTCGGCTCGCTGCTCCTGGAGGGCACGCCGGTCCGGCTGTCCGGCCAGGACTCGCGCCGCGGCACCTTCGGTCAGCGTCACGCGGTCCTCATCGACAACAAGACGGGCGAGGACTTCACCCCGCTCCTCTACCTGTCGCAGGACCAGGCCCGCTACAACGTCTACGACTCGCTGCTCTCCGAGTACGCGGTCATGGGCTTCGAGTACGGCTACTCGCTGGCGCGCCCCGAGTCGCTCGTGCTGTGGGAGGCGCAGTTCGGTGACTTCGTCAACGGTGCGCAGACCATCGTCGACGAGTACATCTCGGCCGCCGAGCAGAAGTGGGGCCAGACGAGCGGTGTCACGCTCCTCCTCCCCCACGGCTACGAGGGCCAGGGCCCGGACCACTCCTCGGCCCGCGTCGAGCGCTTCCTCCAGCTGTGCGCGCAGAACAACATGACGGTCGCCATGCCGACGCTGCCGTCGAACTACTTCCACCTCCTGCGGTGGCAGGTGCACAACCCGCACCACAAGCCGCTGGTGGTCTTCACGCCGAAGTCCATGCTGCGCCTCAAGGCCGCCGCGTCGAAGGTGGAGGAGTTCACGACGGGCGGCTTCCGCCCGGTCATCAGCGACGAGTCGGTCACCCCGAACGCGGTCAAGAAGGTCGTCTTCGTGGCGGGCAAGCTGTACTACGACCTGGAGGCCGAGCGGCAGAAGCGCGGCGACACGGAGACCGCGATCATCCGCGTCGAGCGCCTGTACCCGCTGCCGGGTGCCGAGCTCCAGGCCGAGATCGCCAAGTTCCCGAACGCCGAGAAGTACATCTGGGCGCAGGAGGAGCCGGCGAACCAGGGTGCCTGGCCGTTCATCGCGCTCAACCTGATCGACCACCTGGACCTGGCCGTCGGCGCCGACATCCCGGGCGCCGAGCGCCTGCGCCGCATCTCGCGGCCGCACGGCTCGTCCCCGGCGGTCGGCTCGGCCAAGCGTCACCAGGCCGAGCAGGAGCAGCTGGTGCGCGAGGTCTTCGAGGCGTAAGGCCCCGGAGCCCAGCGAGCATGACCGAAGGCCCGGTCCCCTTTCGAGGGGCCGGGCCTTCGGCCTGCGTACGCGGCCGCGTCAGGTCGTCTGGGGCTCGAAGTCCCAGTGGGGGCGGTTGCGGGCGCGGGCCGAGATGGTGTGCACGTGCTGCTTGCCGAGCGTCGCCTCCAGGTCCGAGAGGGCCTCCTGCTCGATCTTCTCCGCCTGCCTGCGCTCCCGCAGTCCACGGAGGTCGGCCGCGTGCGCGATGCGCGCGGACAGGGTGAGGGGGTGGGTGCGGCCCAGCGTCTCGATGGCGCGTGTCACCGTGTCATTGCTGAGTTGGGCGGCGGACTCGGTGTCACCGACGAGGTTGCGCAGGGCCGAGGCGTTGACGGCGCAGCCCAGCGTCCAGGGGTGGTTCTCGCCCACCGCGGCGGTCATGTCGGTCAGGGACCGCTCGATGAGGTCGTGGGCGTGATCGCGCTCCCCCACGTTGCGCAGGATGAGCGCCTGGTTGGCGCGGGCCCCCGCGACGAAGGGGTGGCTCCCGGCGAGCGTGAGTTCGTAACGGGCGACGATGGCCTCGCTGAGCTCCCGCGCCTCGTCGATGTCCCCGTCCTCGCGGGCGAAGCAGCTCTGGGCGGAGGCGAAGACGAGGGTCCACGGGTGGGCCTCGCCCATCACTCGCTCACCGCGCTCCAGTACGCGCGCGAGGACGTGGCCCGCCTTCGCGCGCTCGCCCCTGCGGTAGTGGCAGAGCGCGAGGTTGTACTCGGCCTTGAGGGTCTGCGGGTTGCTCTCCCCCATCACGAGCCGGTTCTCGCGCAGGCTCTGCACCTGGTTCGACTCGGCCTCGTCGTACCGGCCGTTCAGCCTCAGGTCGATGGAGTAGGAGATCTGGGAGTCGAGCGTCCAGGGGTGCCGACCCTTCAGCAGGGTCCGCCGTGACTCCATGACCTGTCGGTCGATGTCGAGGGCCTCGGCGTAGGAGCCGAGCAGCCGCAGGGTGACGGCCACGTTGTTCTGCGCGTTCAGCGTGCGCGAGTCCTGTTCGCCGAGGAGCCCCTGATAGGCGGTCAGGATCCACCGGCACAGTTCGAGCGCCTCGTCGTAGCGTCCGAGGCCGCGCAGGTCGGCGGCGAGGCCGCTGGCGGCCCGCAGGTGCTCCAGGTCGTCCGGACCCCGCGTCTCCCGCAGGTGCTCGACCGCGGCGCGGTTGAGGACCTCCGTGCGCTCGTACTCACCGGCGGCGCGCAGCACGTTGACGTAGTGGAAGGACAGCTCCCAGATACGCGGATGGTTCTCGCCGAGCAGCTCCTGCCAGGCCTCCATGGCGCGCTCGCCCAGCTTGATGCCGGCCGTGTACTCGCCGGAGAAGTACATGTAGCGCAGGCAGTTGAGCACCAGGGTCTGGACGCCTGGCTCCTTGCTCTGCAGCACGTCGGCGTACTTCAGGTGCGGCGCGATCTCCGCGTAGCCGGGCCACAGGCGGGTGTCGGTGGGCCTGCGCGGGTCGGCGGCGGCCAGCGCCCGCCGCACGACGTCGACGAACTCGCGGCGGTCCGCCTCCGGCATGTCGGCGTGCACGATCTGGTGGACCATGCGGTGCAGGTACAGGGATTCCCCGGAGGCGGTCGCCTCGTCCGCGCCCGCCTCGTGGGACTCCAGGCGGACCACCGAGTACTGGCGCAGCTGGTTGATCGCCTTGTTCCACAGCAGGGGGTCGTTCAGCAGGCCCGCGACCTGTTCGGGCAGCTCGTCGCTGAGCATCTCCCGCAGCAGGCGTACGGGGATGAAGCCGGGCGCGAAGAACGTGCACAGCCGCAGCAGGTCGACGGACTCCGGGACGGTGTCGCGGAGCTTGTTCAGCAGTATCGACCAGGCGGTCTGGAAGGCGACGGGGAAGTCCGCCGACACCTTGACCACGTCCTGGTCGACGCCGCCGTCGAGGAGGCCGATGTACTCCTCGACCGACAGGTCCGAGTCGTTCAGCCAGCCCGCCGTCTGGTCGAGCAGCAGCGGCAGGTCCTCCAGGGCATCCGCCAGCTGGTCCGCCTCCGCCTCCGACAGCCGCGGAGCCCGCCGCCGCACGAACGCCACCGACTCGTCGCGCTGGTAGACCGGCACGTCGAGCAGCATGCTGTTGTGCTCGCTCCACTCCGGGTTGCGGGAGGTGATGATCACCTGTCCCGGTCCGGTGGGCACCAGGTCCCAGATCTGGTCGGGCTCGTCCGCGCCGTCGAGGATCAGCAGCCATCGCGCGTACGGGTCGCCCCGGCGCAGCGAGTCCCGGACCGCGCGCAGCCGCTCGCCGTACTCCTGGCCGGTCTGCAGGCCGAGTTTGGGCGCGAGTTCGGCGAGGCCGCGCCGGTAGGTGACGCGCTTCTCGGCGTTGACCCACCAGACGACGTCGTACTCGGAGCCGAAGCGGTAGACGTACTCGGCCGCGAGCTGTGTCTTGCCGACGCCCGACATGCCGTGGAACGTCAGCACGCCCGCGCCCGACTCGGCCGAAGTCAGCTTGTGGTACGCCTCGTTGAGGAGCGCCTCTCGGCCGGTGAAGCGTGTGTTGCGGCGGGGCACTCCGCCCCACACCTCGGGCATCGTCGCCGGGAACCGGGGGCCGCGCCGCGCGCCGGCGGCGGGCTCGGGCAGCGGGTCGGTCGGCAGGTCGAGCCGCTCGAGGAGTCGCCGCTCGGCCTCCTCGGCCCCCAGGTTGGTCAGCCCGACCGCCCCCAGCACGGGGGTGGCCGACGGCAGCGGGGACGTGGTCAGAGAGACGGCCGCGAACCGGGAGGGGTCGGGTGCGACGACCGCGCGCAGCGCCGCGTTCCACTCCTCGTGCGTGCGCGGGCCAAGCTGGAAGTACCACTCACTGACGATGATGAGGACCCGGCCCTCCGCCAGGCTCAGGTCCCGCAGCAGATCGACGAGCGGGGTCTCCGCCGGGGACTCCCAGCGCTGGTACACCACCCGCAGGCCGCGCCGCTCAAGACGGTCCCCGATCCAGGCCGCCCAGGCCCTGTTGAACCCGGCGAAGCTGATCGTGACCGTCCGCTTCCGGGCATCCCCCACGGTCGTCCCGACCGGCTTACGAGTTCCAGACATGCAGCGGCCTCCTGCGCGTAGTCGCAAAAAAATCGTAGGACCTCGGCGCGATGCTGGTAAGTGTCACACCGCCAACTACGCCTTGGTTCCAGGATCTTCGCGCAGCGGAACACCGGTCCGCCGACATCTTCACTCATTCGGACGGGTGGTCGAGGACTGTCGCTGCGTCCACAGGGTGCGGACGGCACTCACGTACGCCTCCGCGCGCGCCGTATGGCCACGTGGCGCGGGGTGCGCGTCCATGCGTTCGTACGCGACGACCATCTGGTCGACGAAGCGGCGCCCGCGCGCGGTCAGGTCGGGCGAGCCGACGAGCACCGGGAGCACGGCTCCCACCTGGACCCGGTAGCGACTGTACTGGGTCCAGGCGGACTCGGCGCGGGAGGGCACGGAAAGCGCCCGGCGCTGGAAGAAGTCGGCCAGTGCCAGATGCGCGTAGGCGCCCTGGAGGAGCCCGTCGTACGGTCGCGGGTCGGGGCGCCAGGGCGCGAAGTACCGGGCGCGGCCGTCACCTTGGTGGAGCACCACGGCGTCGCTCAGGGCGGAGAGCTTCGCGTGCTGGAGTTCGTGGACGACCGTTGCCGCGAAGGCGGCCGACGTGGGCGGGGTGCTGGTGAGCAGGGCGCCGAACGCCTCGCGCCGGGTGGCGCTGCAACCGCCCCGCGCCTCCGCGCCCGGCGGCATCTCCAGGGGCACGAGGCAGCGCAGCAGCGCCAGGGCCTCCGTCAGCCGGTGCGCGCCGCCCGTGCGCAGCACCGCGGCGGTGCCCGACCAGGCCATGAGCCAGCGTTTGCGTTCCGCGTCGTCCAGCGTCGTCGGACCGCTCTGGGTGCGATGGCGGGGCTCTGGTCCCGTGCGGTACGGGTCGAGGTCGTCCAGGGGCATGGGTGCGGCCTCGGGGGTCAGCCCGGGCAGCGCGTGGGCGGGCGTCCACGCGCGCGAGCCCGACCACGCGCCGAACCCGTTCTCCAGGAAGACGACGACGTCGGCGCCGCCGTGCCGACGCAGCCTCATCCAGCCGTCACGGGCGACGACTTCGACGTGCACGTCGTCGGACGGGGCGGTGCCCAGGCTGCCGAGGGACGGGAGGTTCAGGGTGCCGTCGTGGGCGGTCAGGCGCGTCGTGAAGGGGATGCCTGCGCGCGCGGCGGACACGGCGGCCAGCGCGCTGAAGTGGCCGAGGTCGAGGGCCAGTCGGCGCGCCTCGTCCGGCTCGGCGGAGCCCACGGCCCGGTCCAGGCCGCGCAGGCACCGCAGGGCCCACGGTCCGGTGAGCGGATAGCGGATCCGGTCCCGGGCCGAGGGCGCGCCCCGGGGCCCGGCCGACCGCGGCTTGTCCTCCGCCTCGGTCAGCAGCGCCCAGTCGTCCTTCAGCCGCGCCTTCTGCTCCGGGGAGCACACCCTCGGGTCCGCCGCGTCCGCCGCGTCGAGGAGGGCGCGGAGCAGCAGCAGGCGCCGGGTGTCCTGGTCGTGCACGAGGAGCGCGAGCGTGTCCGGGCCGCCTTCGGTCCGGCCGAGTTCGTCGAGGACCGGGTCCGGGACCTCCGAGAGCATCACGGGGTGCTCCTTTCGGGAGAGACCGGGACGGCCGCGGCGGGCGGCTCCGCGACCCGTGCGGCCACATGGCGGATGAACCGCTGCAGGTCGGCGCAGTACACGGAGGGGTTGCGGAATCCGCTGCCCGCCCGGTAGCGGTGCGCGTAGTGACCGCCTCCGCAGACGGTCAGCAGGGGGCAGGCCCGGCACTGTCCCGACAGTTCCGTGGCGGCCGCCTGCCGGGCGACCACCCCCGGATGCGCGAGGGCTTCGTCGAAGTCGTTGTCGAAGACGCCGAGGCCGGTCGCGGCCGCGCCCTCGTAGGCCGATTTCAGGGAGTCCACCTGCTCGATCGATCCGTCCGTCTCGACGACCACGGCGTCGAAGGGCGCGAGCCCCAGCGACTCCGTGGCCGCCGGAAGGCCGAGGAGCAGCGCGATGCACTCCTCGAAGAGGCGGATCCGTGTCTCCCGGCGCCCGGCCTCCCACCAGCGGTCGAAGACGGCGCACAGCCAGTCCCCGTGGACCGTTCCCGTGCTGTCCCAGTGCGGCGGCGGGTTCGTCCAGTTGCCGTGCGGCAGCAGCAGGTCCAGGGCGGGCGGTCCGAGGGCGAGCAGGGACTCGTAGGTCCCGACGGGGTCCTGCGCGGGGTCCACGACCGCGAGGATCCCGGCGAAGGACCGCGGGAAGCGCTCGGCGACCAGCCGTGCCCCGCGTGCGGCGGCGGGCCAGGAAGGGCGGCCCGCGTGGTCGACGCGGAGTGCGTTGCGCTCGGCGGTGCCCCCGTCGAGGCTGATGCCGATGCTGATGTCGTGCCGGGCCAGGGTCGCGAGGCTGCGCTCGTTGAGCAGCGTGGCGTTGGTCTGGACGGTGGCGCGGACCGTGCATCCGGCGGGTACCCGGTCGCGGACCAGATCGATGAACCGGCCGAGTGCGGCGGCGCCGGCCAGCAGCGGCTCGCCGCCGTGCAACACCACGGAGAGCGCCGTCAGTTGATGGGCGCGGGCGTGCTCGGCGATGCGGTACGCGGTGCGGTCCAGGACGGCGCGGGACGCGGCGGCGGGCCGGGTGCGCCAGGTGTGGTCCGGGCCTTCGTAGAGGTAGCAGTACCGGCAGGCGAGGTTGCAGCGGCCGTGGACCTTGACGATGAACTGCCGGAACGGAAACGGGGGTTCGGGCGCCGGACGGGGAGCGGTCTCTACGGACACACCTGCACCCCCATGTCGTACGCCCGTTTCAGGACCGCACTCGCAGGGAACCGCATACCGTCGCGGTCGCGGCCTCAAACGCGGTGCTTTCGAACTGTCCTATTCGGTGGACCACGCGACCGAAACCACGCAGCGCGGGTCCCGCGGCGCCTCAGGTGAAGGAGTTGTTCCACCCCCAGAGCGTTTCGCCGGGCCGCCCCGCGCGATCCCGTAGATCGGCCAACACCTCTTGAAGCACCGGGTGTTGAATGCTCGTCAGGTCCTTCAGGGCGAGCTGCGTCAGGTCGGGCAGCGACTCCTCCCCCTCCGCCCCCTCGGCGGCCTCCACCGGTTCGTCCTGTCCGTTCACAGCGTCCCCCTCGCGTTCCTTCGCCATCGGCTCACTGCACATCGGCTCATTGCAGTGCGGCTCATTGCAGCGCGGCCAGCCGTTCCGCCGTGTCGTGAGCCGTCGGAGCGCCTGCTCCCAGGCTGTCCTCCGGCAGCTTCGACCATCCCGCGCGTGCCGCCCGGTAGGACTCGCGCGCGGCTCGCGGGCGAGCCGCCGCCTCGTAGGACATACCCCGCCAGTGCTGCGCCTGCGCACCCAATTCCACGGCGTGCCGCCGCCGTTGGTCCGTCGCCGCGTCCTCCTCGGCCTCCCGGGCGCAGTCCGCCGCAAGACGGAACGCCTCCACGGCCTCGCCGAGACGGGCCGGACGGCCGAGGCTGCGGTACGCCTCGTACTGCACCTGCCCCAGCTCCAACCAGCACTGCGCCGCGAGGAGCGGATCGCCGGCCTCGGCCGCGGCGAGGCCGAGAAGGTGCTCGGCCTCGCGCAGGTCGACGCGGTCGGCACGCGCGCGGTAGCGGAGCATCAGCGCGCGGCCGAGGAGCAGCAGCCGGCCGGCCAGCTTGGGACTGCCCGCCGCCGTCTCGCTGCGGCAGTCCCGCAGGACGCGGATGGAGCGGGAGATCGACTGCGACTGCTGGGCCCGGGATCCCGACTCCAGCGCGGCGCGACGCAGCAGCGCCTCGCCCCATTCGGCGAGTACGTCGGCGTGGGCGGATGCCTCCCGCGGCATGCGCTGTGCGGCGCTCCCGAAGCTGTCGTCCGCTCCCTGGAGTTCGCGCGGGTCGCCCGATTCCTCGAAGCGCGCCACCCGGATGCGTCCGGCGCGCAGCAGCAGTCCGGCCCGCAGGCCCTGGTCCGCGGCGAGCGGCAGCGCCTCGTCGACGCGCGCCTGCGCCTCGTCCAGTGCGCCGCCCGCCGCGAGGAGCGCGTCCACCAGGTCGAGGACGATGCGCACACGCGGCAGGTGCGCGATCGCGTCGGCGTCGCCGTCGAGGCCCTCGCGCAGCGACTGTGCGCTCTGCTGCGCGTACCGGCGCGCCTGTTCCCTGTCGGACGTCACCCCGGAGAGCCGCAGCAGGACCCGCCCGTGGGCGAGCGGGAGTTCGGGCGGGTGGTGGTGACCCTGCCACGTATCGACGAACGCCTCCAGCATGCCGACCGCGCCCTGGAGCAGCGCGCTGTCACCACCGAGCCGCCACTGTGCCTCCATGGCGCCGACCCGCTCCAGGGTGAGCCGCAGCGCCTGCCCCTCCCGCAGGTCGGGCGCCGAGCAGGCCACCGCGTACTCCCGGTCGGCCCTGCGCAGCAGTTCCAGCGCGCCGTGCCGGTCGCCGCGGCGCCTGCGGTCCGTGGCGGCGGTGGAGAGCACGCGCGCGAGGACGGCACGTTCGCGCAGCGCGTGCGGGTGGGCGGCGGCGCGCTCGGCGGCCTGCTCGGCCTCGCGCAGCAGCTCCGCGCCGCCCTGCACCTCCCACAGGCGCAGCACACAGAGGGCGTACTCGGCCCACAGCTCGAAGTCCCGCTCCGTGGGCGTCTCGTGTTCGGTCGCACCGCGCAGCAGCTGCACGGCGTCGATGAGGTCCTGGACCATGCGCTCGTGGTCGAAGCGCGCGGCGAGCTCACGGGCCCGGGTGACCGCGGGGTGGGTCGGCGGTGTCTCCTGCGGCCCCGTGTGCCCCGGGCTCCCGTACAGCGCGAACTGTTCGGGCAGCGGCATGAAGCGCTCCAGGACCTGCGCGGCGACCTCCGCGAAGGGCTGCGGGACCAGGTCGGCGCCGCCCGCCCCGCCGTCCCCGTTCTCGCCCTCGACGGCGCCCGGCGGCCGGTAGCCGGTGCCGGTGGGGCGCGCCGTGCCGACGGCGTCGGCCGCCCCCGCTCCGCCGCCGTCGCCGAGCTGCGCCAGCGCAAGCGCCGGGAAGTTGGGGCCGCCCTTGCCGAAGCGGGCCTCGATGTACTCCGAGCAGTGCTTGAGGACCAGCACGGCCTCGTCCCTGCCGAGCGGACCGAGCAGCGACTCCTGCACGCCCCGCGCGAACTCGTACCACTGGACGCCGTCGCCGCCGTGCTCGTCCTTGGCCCGGGTGAGCAGCCCGCTGAGCAGCACCTCGGCCAGTTCGGAGGGGCCCGAGCCGGGCAGCATGGTCCGCTGCACCAGCTGCATCACCGGCAGGCACAGCGGGGCCGCCGCCAGGAACCCGGCGAGCCGGCTCGCGTCCGGCGATGCGGTGGAGCGGAACCGGCTGACCAGTTCGAGCACCGAGGGGCGCTGCGCCTGCCGCCCCGCCGACGCCCGCGGCTGGTCCGCCCTGACCCAGCCGACGGCCCCCGAAACCGGCCCCGCGCCGGCCCCCGACAGCAGCCGCGCCCAGGCGCCGAGTGCCACCGGCTCGGGCGGCAGGACAGGCACCGGGAGCGCGCCCGCGCGGGCCGCGGCCGGGGGCCCCGCCGTCGTCCGCACGCGCAGCGCGGCGGCGCCGCCGAGACCCTCGCCGCGGGTCAACTCACCGTAGGAGACAGGCAGTCGGGTCCGGTTCCACATGCGCTGCGGCAGCGGCTGGAGCACGGCGACGGGGGCCTGCCGCGCCAGCTGGTGCAGGAGTCGGTGGGCGCGGCCGCTGCGCCACAGCGGGCCCGCGCAGTCGCTGACAAGGATGGCGACCTGGCGCCCCGACGGGTCGCTGAGCCGGTCGGTGGAGTGCAGGGGCGCCGCGTACAGCTCGGGGCTGCGGCTGACGGCGGCCTGCGCGTCGGGGCCCTCGTGCAGATAGCTGACCTGGATGTCCGAGAAGGCGCCCAACTGGCCGAAGACCCGCTCCAGTTCGCCGAACATCCGGTCCCACACGCGCATCGACGAGGAGGCGTCCATCACGAGGTGCAGCCGCGCGTCGGCACGGGTCACCGCGCGGAACACCGGCAGCACGAGGCCGCCCGCGCGCGCGGTGCGCTCCGCGGTCGCCGTCTCGTCGAGCACCGAGCGCAGCGGCGGAGCGGCGCTGCGATAGCCCTGCAACGGGCGCAGTGCGCGCTGGAGTTCGAGCGGGGCAGGGAACGCGGGCGCCGCCGGGACGCCGACCGGGAGCGGGGCGGTGCGGCCTCCGCCGCGCGCGCGGCCACCACCGGCGCGCGGCACGGGGTACAGGGCCACCCGCCGGTCACCGCTCGCGTCGTACGCCTGGGGTGTCGGCCCCTCGGGCTCGCTCTCCGGGGGCGTGGGAGGCGGGGTGGCCGGCAGCGGGGCCGGCCGCGGCAGCTCGCGGGCGGGCCGCCCGCCCGGCGCCGCTTCCGTCTGCTCCGCGGGCTGCTCGGGGCGGCGGGCGTACCGGGCCAGCCACAGCGCGTCGCACAGTCCTTCGGCGTCGGGGTCGAGCCCCACCTGCCGCAGCCTGGCGACGAGTTCGGAGACCGGGTCGCCGCCCTGGCTTCCGGGTTCCGAGGGCGAACCGGGACCCTGACGCGCCGTCGCGTCCGGAGTCACCGCTTCACCTCGGGCGGTCGAGTCGCTGGATCAGGAGGTCTGCGAAGGATTCGCGGCTGGTGGGGGCGGCCGCGTCGGTCAGGTAGATCGCGTTCAACAGCTGGTCGGTCGCGAGGAGTTCGCTGCGGGAGCGCTCCAGGAACCGGTTGATCAGATCGTCGCCCGCGCGTGCCGCCTCGTCGCCGAGGTGGGCGCGTACGAAGGTGGCGAGCCGGTTGTGGTCCGGCCTGCCGAGTTCGAGGTGGATGCAGCGGCGCATCAGCGGGGCGGGGAAGTCGCGCTCCCCGTTGCTGGTGAGCACCACGAACGGAAAGGCGTTGCAGCGCACCCGGCCGTCGCGGACGCGGACCTTGACGCCGTCGGCGGTGAGCACCTCGGCCTCGCCGTCCGGTAACCGGTCGGCGACCCGCTCCAGTTCGGGTATCGCGAACTCGCCCTCCTCCAGCACGTTCAGCAGGTCGTTGGGGAGGTCGATGTCGCTCTTGTCGAGCTCGTCGATGAGCAGCACCCGCGGCGTCGGCGACGCCAACAGCGCGGTGCCCAGCGGCCCGAGCCGGATGTAGCTACCGATCCCCTCCACCGCCCCCGGCGATCCGCCCGCCGAGCCGAAACCGCCCTGCGCCGCGATCTGCACGTCCTGGAGGCGGGCGATCGCGTCGTAGTGGTAGAGCCCGTCCTGGAGCGTGGACCGGCTGACGATGGACCACCGCAGTACGTTGCCCAGACCCAGCTCGTACGCCACCGAGTGCGCGAGCGTGCTCTTGCCCGCGCCGGGGCTGCCCGTCACGAGCAGGGGGCGGCGCAGATACAGCGCCGCGTTGATCATTTCGAGCTCTTCGGCGCCGGGCCTGTGCAGCTCCGCCAGGTGCCGGTGCGCGCCGAGCCTGCGGTCCTCCGATCCGTCGCCCGCGGCCGATTCGTCGGTGGACCGCCCCGAGAAGTCGCGCCAGGGCGGCGGCGGGGGCAGACGGTCGAGGCCCTCGTGGGGTTCGCCGGCGCCACGGTAGATGAGCCACTCACTGGATTCGGTCATGGTCCGGTCCTCGTCGTCACTCGTCCAGCAGGGCAGCCGAAGGGACGTGCCTCACGGTATCGATGGTTCGTGGCGCTGGTAAGGGCTCCGTGGAGAGCTGGCCTGAAGGGCCCTTCTGAGGCGGGGCAGTTGGGCCTCGTGGCGATCTTCGGGCCGACCGGTCCGGCGGCGGTTCGACGCGGTCGCGTCACGGCGCCTCCAGAAGTTCCCAGGCGCTCGGGAGAGGCTGTTCCGGATCGTCGTAGAACAGGGCGATGCCGTCGGCCCAGTACGCCTCCGTGTGGCTCGCCAGGAGCTTTCTGCGCAACTCGTGGACGCGCTCCGGGAGATGCCGCGCCCCGCGCGCGTCGGCCACCGTGACGGCGGCGCCCCGGTGGAACTCGCCGCACACCGCCGCCGAGCGGGCCGGGCCGCGGCGCCACAGGGCGACACCGAAGCCACCCAGCAGCACCCGGGCCAGGGCCTCGGTGTCGTCCTCGTAGCGATGCTCTCCATAGCGACACATCACCGGTACGGATCCGGGCGACAGATTGCGCAACTCGAAGTGCTCCGGCACCGGCCTGGGCACCCCGTCGTCGCAGTCGAGGATCTCGGCCCTGGCGCCGTGCGCGTGCAGCCAGCGCCAGCGGTCCGCGCGGTCCGCGTCCGACTCGGGCGGGGCCGGGGCGAAGTCCTCGAACCCCGGCTCGCCCGGCAGCCGGTCCCGGTCGCCGCAGCGCAGCACGACGGGGCCGCGCACGCCCAGCGGCGGCTCGTCCGGCCGCAGCCGCCAGCCGTCCACCGGCAGGTCGAGGCGGGTGTGCGGGAGCACCACCTGGAGGATCGCCGGCCAACCCGGCTCGTCGCACTGCCGGAAGGCCTCCGCCAGGGGCGCGGCGAGCCGCTCCGGGAGGGCGTCGGTCGGGGTGCGCTCCTCCTGCCGCACGCAGTCGCGCGCGCCGCCCGGCCGGGTCACGTACACCTGCCAGTCCCAGTGGTCCCGTTCCCAGCCACGCTCGACGAGTTCGAGCAGCGCGGCGGGCCGGGCGGCCCGGTCCGGGGCGGGCTCGGGCGCCGCGCCTGGTGGTCTGCGCTGCTTCAGGCGCTCGACGCGCTGCTTCTCGATGCGCCGTCTGCGCGCGCCGTCGAGCCTGCCCTCTCCGGCCTGCCGCACCCACTCCCACAGGGCCGCCTCGGCGCTCGCCGTGCCCGGCGTGACGAACGGGCGCTCGGCCGACAGGACCCGCATCGCGTAGTCGAGCACGAGCCCGCGCACGCCCTCGTCGTGCGCGCCTTCGTAGAGGGCCCCGAGCCCGTCCCTCCAGCCACGCGGCGAAGGCAGCGGGGCGCTCCCCTCGAACTCCGGGAGCGACTCCATGATGTCGAGCAGACCGCGGGTGCTGACCGGGGGCGGCAGGTCGGCGAGCCGGCCGAGCAACTGGACGCGCTCGCCCGCGGTGAGCGTCCGCCCCGGCCGCGCGCCGAGCCGGCTCTGCACATCGGCCCAGGTGTTCCGGGCGGGCTGCGACTGCCGCTGGCGGTCCCGGTGGTAGCGGTCGTGGGCGTGGCAGACCGACTGGTAGAGGTCGTCGTGCTCGGCCCGCACCGCCTGCCCCGGCACCGCCGCGGGCAGCGTGCGCAGCTGCTCGATCCCGATGGACGTGCCGCCCCGCCCGTGGTCCGCCCGCGACTTCAGTACGCCGATGACCTCGCCGCGCACCGGGTCGACGACGGGGCCTCCCGAGATCCCGTACGGCAGGTCGTTGTCCCCGAGGCGCAGCTGCACGCCGGACGACCAGTCGCCGATGGTGCCCTTGACGGCGATCGGCCCGTCGAGGCGGCACACCTGTCCGTCCAGCACGGTCCAGCCCGCGTAGAAGACCTCCCCCTCGCTGTAGTACGAGGCGGGGCGCTCGGCTACGTAGACGCACTCATGGTCGACGGGTTCGCGCAGCCGCACGAGGGCGAGGTCGGGGGCGGGCCACTTGCCGGGCACCGCTTGTTCGACACCCTCGGGGAGCGTGGCGACGACGTCCCCCGGTACGTGGGTCGTGCCGCGGCCAGGGCCGCTCTCGTAGGCCACCGTCAGCTCGCCCCCTTCCCCGCCGCGTGCCACATGTGCGCAGGTCAACACCCAGTTCGGGGCGATGAAGAAGCCGCTCCCGACGAAGCTTTTGGGTTCGTCGGCTGCATACCCGGACCCTGTGCGATGAATGCGCACGGTGGCCGCCATGACGAGTTCACGCAGTGCAAGGAGGGCCGCATCCCGCTTGCCCGATGCGCCCCCGTCGCGCTCAGGTGTCATGCCCCGGCCCCGGCGACGGTCGGATCGGCTCCCCCGTGCGCCGGGGCGCCGGGGTACGCGCCGGGGTCCGGATTCTCCAGGTCCGGCGGCCCTTCGTTCCAGGTCAGCGTGACCTTGATACCCGCCTTCGCCTCACCGTCCGCGAGCAGCCCGACGACCTTGCCCGCCTTGGCCGTCAGCTCGACGCCGAATTCGACGCTCACCTCGTCGGGGCGCACGGCACGCAGCGGCCGTGCGAGGGAGCGCGCGACCCCCGTCACGAGCGCGTGCAGACTCTCGACACTCGCCTCCACTCGGTCGGTGATTCCGGTGTCGGAGTACGACAACTCCCCTTCGGTCACACCCAGTTCATCGGTCGCACCGGATATCCGGGCCCACACCGGCGTCCCGTCCGGCAGCGCGATCCGCGCGACCCTGGTCACTTCCTGCCCCATACCGCTCCCCCGTTTCCCGTTCCCCGCGACCTCCCATGCGGGACAAGGGTCCTTCCCTGGATGAGCGGGAGCTACCCCTCGGGCGGGCTTCATGGTCGCCGGCCCCCATAGGCTTGGTGGGCAGTCACACCACGCCCGCGCGCCCGCGCGGGCCCCGCACGCAGGAGAAACAGCCCCATGTACTTCACGGACCGCGGCATCGAAGAGCTGGAGAAGCGGCGAGGCGAGGAGGAGGTCACCTTCGAGTGGCTCGCCGAGCAGCTGCGGACCTTCGTCGACCTCAACCCGGACTTCGAGGTCCCGGTGGAGCGACTCGCCACGTGGCTGGCGCGGCTCGACGACGAGGACGAGGACGACGACGAGTAGGCGCCAACCGGCTAACCGGCCCTACGTGCCGCGCGCATCCTGTCGTACGCGAACCCGAGCGCCCCGTGCAGCAGGAGAAGCGCCCCGGCGGTGGTCCAGCCGCCGCTGCGCCGCCGCAGGCCGTGCACGGTGAGCGGCAGCCCGGCCGCGAGCTGGGCGGCGACGATCAGCCGCGCCCTGGGTCCGCGCAGCCAGGGGCCGACGCTCGTGGCCTCCACGACATCGAGCTCGGCGTGCACGGCGTCGCGCCAGCCCGACCAGCTGATCTGCTGCGCGTCCGGCTGGATCCGCGCGACCTCGCGCAGCCGGTCGGCGGGTTCGCCGGGGGTCAGTCCTGCGGGGAGGGCGAGTCCGGTGCGGGTGAGCACCGCGAGCAGGCCCAGCATGCGGGCGCGCGCGTCGGCCGCACTGTCGCCGGTGTCGGGTTTCGCGAGGGCTTCGAGGGCCTGCAGGTCGAGTACGGGATCCAGGCCCAGGCGCGCCGCGAAGGTGCGCAGCGCCTCGGCCTCGCCGACCGGGGTGCCGTTCGCCAGCCACTCGTAACCGACGGGGCGGCGGAACCCGGAGGCCAGCGTGAACCCGCTGCGGTCGGCGTCCCACCACAGCGCGAGCACCGGCCAGGTCGCGCCGACGGCGAGCGCGCCCGCCCAGCCGCCGAGCACCCGGTCGACGGGTTCACCGCCGCCGTCCTCCATGGACAGCCACGGCTTCGCCTCGGGTACGAGGACGCTCCACTCACGTCCGGCGCGGGTGAGCAGCATCCGCTCGCGCAGCAGCTGGGCGGCGGGCCCGACGACGGACGGTTCGGCGCGGCAGAGCAGCAGCGCACCGGCGGGTTCGAGGGACGACATGACCCCACGCTAGGGCAAGTCGGTGCATTACCGCAGCAATTGGACGGCCTACCGGGCGTCGGGGCACGGACTTCCGCGACAGTCTTGACTTTCCCCAACCGCGATATATCGTGTTTGACAGAGAACGCGATATGGCGCGTTCACTCCCGGCCGTCGAGGAGGTCGCACCATGACCGAGTGGTCCGTCACGGAGCCGCAGAAGCTCGTCTTCGACGAGCCGGTGTCGGCCCTGCACGTACGCATCGTGAGTGGTGCGGTGAATGTGGTGGGGACGGCCGAGGGCCCGGCCCGTCTGGAGGTCTCGGAGATCGAGGGACCGCCCCTGCGCGTGACGCAGTCGGACGGCACCCTCACCGTCGCGTACGACGATCTGCCCTGGAAGGGCTTCCTCAAGTGGCTCGACCGCAAGGGCTGGAACCGCAGCGCGGTCGTCTCGCTCGCGGTGCCGGCGGACACGCGGGTCGAGGTCGGCGTGGTGGGCGCGGGCGCGGTGGTCTCGGGCACGGAGGGGCCCACGGAGGTGAAGGGCGTCACCGGAGACACGACACTCGTCGGTGTCACGGGCCCGGTGCGCACCAGCACGGTGTCCGGTGGCGTCGAGGCGCAGGCGGTCACCGGCGACCTCCGGTTCAACTCGGTCTCCGGGGACCTGACCGTCGTCGACGGCTCGGGCTCCTTCGTGAAGGCGGACACGGTGAGCGGGTCGATGATCGTGGACCTGGACCCCGCGGGGCCCACGGACGTGAGTCTGACGAGCGTCTCCGGCGAGATCGCCATCCGCATCCCGCACCCGGCGGACACGGAGGTCGAGGCGAACACGGCGAGCGGAGCGGTGTCGAACGCTTTTGAGGGCCTGCGGGTGGCGGGTTCCTGGGGCGCGCACAAGATCACCGGCCGCCTGGGCGCGGGCACCGGCAAACTGAAGGCGACGACGGTCTCCGGATCGATCGCCCTGCTGCGCAGGCCCCCATCGGAAGAGGCCCCGCACCCTCCGGAGCCCTCGGACGCCCCCGCGCCGGGGGACGCCGACCCCGCCGCCCCTGCCGACCCCGCTGCCCCCGCCGACAAGAAGGTGCTCTGACATGCCCCCCGTCTTCGCCCACGGCCGCCTGCGCCTCTACCTGCTGAAGCTGCTCGACGAGGCGCCGCGCCACGGGTACGAAGTGATCCGCCTGCTCGAAGAACGCTTCCAAGGGCTGTACGCGCCCTCGGCCGGCACGGTCTACCCTCGCCTCGCCAAGCTGGAGTCCGAGGGCCTGGTCACGCACACCACGGAGGGCGGCCGGAAGGTCTACGCGATCACCGAAGCGGGCCGTGCCGAGCTGGCGGACCGCAGCGGCGAGCTGGCCGACCTCGAGCTGGAGATCCGCGAGTCCGTGGCCGAGCTGGCGGCGGAGATCAGGGACGACGTGCGGGGAGCGGCGGGCGATCTGCGCCGCGAGGTGCGTGCCGCCGCGTCCCGGACCCGCACGGGACCGGGTGACTTCACCAACAAGGAGGCCTGGGACGCCACCAAGGAGGAGGTGCGGCGCGCCAAGCACGAGTGGAAGGAGCAGGCGCGGCGCGCGAAGGACGAGAGCCGCCGGGCCCGCGAGGAGGCCCAGCGGGCGCGCCGCCAGGCCAAGGAGTCGCAGGAGCAGGTGCGGGCGCAGGCGGCGGAGGACTTCCAGCGCATGGCCAAGCGCGTCCAGGAGCAGGTGCAGGTCCACTTCACGCGCGGCGACTGGCCGACGGGGGTGCGCGAGGGCCTCACGGAACTGGCCAAGGAATTCGGCGAGTTCGGCAAGTCCTGGAGCAAGGACGCCGGACCCACAACCCCGGCCGAGCCCCAGTACCGCCCGCCGAGCGACGAGGTGCCCACCGAGTACGTCCCGTCGTGGGCCACGGAGGACGCTTCCACCAGCGGCGACCCGGCCCGCGACCTGGACCGCCTCCTGGACCGCTTCCGTGACGACATCCGCGACGCGGCCCGCGACCACGGCGTCACGAACTCCCAACTCGGCGAGGCCCGCCGCCACTTGACGGAGGCGGCGACCCGCATCGGCGCGACCCTACGGACACCGAAGGCGTAGGCCCGGATCAGCCCGCCACCGCCTCCCCGCCCCCGTACAGCACCCGCTCGATCCCCGCCACGGTCACCCCGTGCTCCGCCAACACCTCGGAGGCGACACCCGGCCGGGTAGCAAGCGCGAGCAGCACGTGCTCGTCGCCGATCGCCCGGTCGTGGTGAGCGAGGGCGATACGCAGGGAGGACTCGAGCACCCCCTTCGCCTCACGGCTGAACGGCCGCCGCCCACCGACCCGCCGCCCACCGGTCAACACCCCCTCACCATGGGCCTGTTCAACCCGTGAGACGACCTCTTCCACATCGATCCCGATCCCCGCAAGCGCCTCCGCGTCGGCCCGCGAAAGCCCCGCCCTGCGCCGAACCCCCGCAAGCGCCCGCCCGATCGACGCACGCCGCTCCTCCGTATCCGCCCCGAGCGCCCCGAGCGCAAACGCGCCGCGCGTCCCACTCCCGTCGAGGAGCGCGAGCAACACGTGCCCCTCGTCGACGCGCTCCGCACGCTCCCGCTCGGCCTGGGCGACGGCCCCCTTCACCACGTCCCGCGCACCCTGGGTGAACCTCTCGAACATCGTTCATCGCCTCCCGTACTTCTTGTGCACGGCCTGCCGGCTGACCCCGAGTTCGGCCGCGATCTCCTGCCACGACCACCCCTGATTGCGCGCACTGCGCACCTGTACCGCTTCCAGCTGCTCAAGGAGCCGCCGCAACGCGGCGACCGCCCGCAGCCCGACCCGCGGATCGCGGGCCCCCGCCTGCTCGGCGAGATCCGTCGCATCAGTCATGTTGTCAATGTAAGTTGACGGGCATCAGGCGTCAACCGCAGTTGACAATCTGGACGCGAAAAGGGGCGCCCCGGCAGACCACCGGCACGCCCCTCCCAGCGCCGCGTCAGACGCTCAGCACAACCTTCCCGAACAGCTCGCCGCCGGCCATCTTCTGGAAGCCCTCACGAGCCCGGTCCAGCGGCAGCACCTCGTCGATCACCGGCCGGACACCCGTGGCGGCACAGAAGGACAGCAGGTCCTCCAGCTCGTCCTTGGACCCCATGGTGGAGCCGACCACCTTGAGTTCGAGGAAGAAGATCCGGTTCAGTTCCGCGGCGGGCGGGTTCGGCCCGCTCGTCGCGCCCGAGATGACCAGGGTCCCGCCCGGCTTCAGGGACTTGACGGAGTGCGACCAGGTGGCGGCGCCCACCGTCTCGATCACGGCGTCCACCCGTTGCGACAGCCGCGCGCCCGTCTCCACGGCCTCCTCGGCACCGAGCTCCAGGGCCCGCTTGCGCTTCGCCTCGTCACGGCTGGTCGCGAAGACCCGCAGCCCCGCCGCCTTGCCGAGCACGATCGCGGCCGTCGCGACCCCGCCGCCCGCACCCTGCACGAGGACCGAGTCACCGGGACGTACGCCCGCGTTGGTGAAGAGCATCCGGTACGCGGTGAGCCACGCGGTCGGCAGGCACGCGGCCTCCTCGAACGACAACTCGCGAGGCTTGCGCAGCACGTTCCACTCGGGCACGGTGACCTGCTCGGCGAAGGTGCCCTGGTACTTCTCGGTGAGGATCGAGCGCTTCTCGCGGGGCCCGACCCCGTATCCGGTCTGGCCGATGACGGAGTGCAGGACCACCTCGTTGCCCTCGCTGTCGATCCCGGCTGCGTCGCAGCCGAGGATCATCGGCAGGGACTCCTCCCCCAGGCCGACCCCGCGAAGCGACCACAGATCGTGGTGGTTGAGGGAGGCGGCCTTGACGTTCACGGTGGTCCAGCCGGGCCGGTTCTCGGGGGCGGGCCGCTCCCCCAACTCCAGGCCGTTCAGCGGCTGATCACGGTCGATTCGGGCTGCGTAGGCGGCGAACATGACCTTGACGATAGGCGCCGTCCCCTGGCCGGGGAACCTCCGCCACCTGTGACACACGTCCCGTAGCCGCCAACGCCACGCACACGGGAAAGGCCCCGCCAGAGGCGGGGCCTTCACCAAACGAGCCGAGCGAGCCAAGCAAGGCGAACGAGCCAAGCAAGCCGAGCGAGCCGAGAACTACCGGCGCGCCACACCCTCCGCCCGAGCCGCAGCGGCAACCGCCGCCGTAACGGCCGGCGCCACCCGCTCGTCGAACGGCGACGGGATCACGTACTCGGCGGACAGCTCGTCACCGACCACCGCGGCCAGCGCCTCGGCGGCGGCGATCTTCATCGTCTCGGTGATCCGGGAGGCCCGGACCTGGAGCGCGCCGGCGAAGATGCCGGGGAACGCGAGCACGTTGTTGATCTGGTTCGGGAAGTCCGAACGCCCGGTCGCCACGACAGCCGCGTACTTGTGCGCGACGTCGGGGTGCACCTCGGGGTTCGGGTTGGCCATCGCGAACACGAAGGAACCCGGCGCCATGGAGGCGACCGCGGGCTCGGGGACCGTACCGCCGGAGACACCGATGTAGACGTCGGCGCCCGCGAGGGCGTCCTCGAGGGAGCCGGACAGGCCCGCCTTGTTGGTGATCTCGGCAAGCTCGCGCTTGACCGGCGTGAGGTCCTCGCGGTCCCGGCTGACGATGCCCTTGCGGTCCGTGACCGCCACGTCGCCGAGGCCCGCCTCAAGAAGGAACTTCGCGATCGCGACGCCCGCAGCACCGGCGCCGGAGATCACGGCACGCAGCTCGCCGAGCGTCCGCCCGCTGAGCCGGGCCGCGTTCTTCAGGGCGGCCAGCGTCACGACGGCCGTGCCGTGCTGGTCGTCGTGGAAGACCGGGATGTCGAGGCGCTCCTGGAGCTTCTTCTCGATCTCGAAGCAGCGCGGGGCCGAGATGTCCTCGAGGTTCACGCCGCCGAAGGACGGGGCGAGGCGCACGACGGTGTCGACGATCTCGTCCACGTCGTTCGTCGAGAGCGCGAGCGGCACCGCGTCCACGCCACCGAACTGCTTGAAGAGAATGGCCTTGCCCTCCATCACCGGGAGGGAGGCCTCGGGACCGATGTCACCGAGTCCGAGAACGGCCGAACCGTCCGTCACGACGGCCACGACGCTCGACTTCCACGTGTAGTCGTGGACGAGCTCCGGCTGCTCGGCGATCGCGCTGCACACCTTCGCGACGCCGGGCGTGTACGCCAGGGACAGGTCGTCCTTGTCGCGGACCGGCACGGTGGCCTGCACGGCCATCTTGCCGCCACGGTGCAGCGCGAAAGCCGGATCGAAGGGCTCGTCGGAGCCCTCGTTGCCGGTACTCGCGTCGCTGCGAGGGTTGACGATCTCCGCTGCCACTTTTCTGACCCCTTAAGTCATGTTGCACAGGTTGAGGGTGGTTCCGTCCCTGATTGAGGGACGGGCGGGCACCGCGCACGCGCCGGACGGTCCTGTTGTGGGCCGCCCTGTGGGCACCTGCGCGACGGACGCGCCGCACGCGCGCCCTGAGCCCCGGATGAGGGGTGTAAGGATCCTTCTTACCTGACGGGCGGTGTCCGGGACGAGCCCGCCCGTGATCGATCACGCCCCGGTGACATGACTCATAGCCGAATATATGGACAAGTCCACAAGTCGATCGCACAAAACGAGGGAAGTCCGCCCGAATGGTGAGACAGCGGGCGGTCCGCCGGAGGATCTCCGGTCGTGGGGCGGAAGTTCCGCAGATGCTGTACCCCCCATGCACCCTGAAACCGGGGGTCGTTGGCACTCTTCGGGCACCCGTTACCCGATTTTGACATGCCTGACCTCCTGAATCGGCAAGTCCGAATGGCAAGATGCCTCATCACACGAGGTCGCGACACCCGAAGGCGTGTGCCAAGGCGACCAGCACGGCAACTCCCACACCCGCCGGAGGAACCAACAATGACCGCAAGCACCACCCAGCGCACGACCGCGAAGTCCGCGAAGTCCCGGATAGCCGCGGTCGGCGCGATCGCGGTCGCCGGCACTCTGCTGCTGACCGGCTGCGGAGACCAGACCAAGTCCGACGACAGCACCAAGTCCGGGTCCACGTCCGCGCCGCTCGCGGACAAGCTGCCGAAGGAGATCCGCGACAAGGGCGTCATCCGGGTCGGCTCCGACATCGCGTACGCGCCCGTCGAGTTCAAGGACAAGGCCGGCAAGGCGATCGGCATCGACCCCGACCTCGCGAAGGCGATGGGCAAGCAGCTCGGCGTGACGTTCCAGTTCCAGAACGCCACGTTCGACACCCTGGTCACGGGCCTGAAGTCGAACCGCTACGACATCGCCATGTCGGCCATGACCGACACCAAGGACCGTCAGAACGGCGTCGACTCCGACACCGGCAAGAAGGTCGGCGACGGCGTCGACTTCGTCGACTACTTCAACGCGGGCGTCTCGATCTACACACCGAAGGGCAAGACCCAGGGCATCAAGACCTGGGACGACCTCTGCGGCAAGAAGATCGTCGTGCAGCGCGGCACGGTCTCCCACGACCTCGCCAAGTCGCAGGCCAAGAAGTGCAAGAGCGGCAAGAAGCTCGGCATCCAGTCCTTCGACGACGACCAGCAGGCGCAGACCCGTCTGCGCTCCGGCGGCGCGGACGCCGGCTCCTCCGACTTCCCGGTCGCCGCGTACGCGGTCAAGACCGCGGGCGGTGGCAAGGACTTCCAGCTCGTCGGCGACCAGGTCGAGGCCGCCCCGTACGGCGTCGCGGTCTCCAAGGACCAGAAGCAGCTGCGCGACGCCATCAAGGCCGCGCTGGACGCGATCATCAAGAGCGGCGAGTACGACAAGGTCATCGCCAAGTGGGGCGTCGAGGCGGGTGCCGTGAAGTCGGCGACCCTCAACGGCGGCAAGTGACCGCGCGTTCCACGTCATTGACCGCGCGGCTCACGTCATGGACGTCCGCGACGTCGTGAAAGGCAACATCCGTGTCTGTTGACATAGACAAGACGGGCGGCGGCCCCCAGGACACGCCGCCGCCCGCGGCCCCGCCGGCAGCCATCAAGGCGATCCCGGTGCGGCACTACGGGCGGTATCTCTCGGCGTTCATCGCCATCGCCCTGCTGGCCCTGATCGTGTACGCCTTCGGCCAGGGCAAGATCAACTGGGGCGCCATCCCGGACTATTTCTTCGACGACCGGATCGTCACCGGCGCCCTGAAGACGCTGCTCCTCACCGTCCTCGCGATGGTGATCGGCATCGTCGGCGGTATCGTGCTCGCCGTCATGCGCCTGTCGAAGAACCCGGTGACCAGCTCCATCTCCTGGTTCTACATCTGGTTCTTCCGCGGCACCCCGGTCCTGGTCCAGCTGTTCATCTGGTTCAACCTGGGCCTCGTCTTCGAGTACATCAACCTCGGGCCGATCTACAAGGACTACTGGTCGTCCTTCATGACGCCGTTCCTGACGGCGCTGCTCGGCTTCGGCCTCAACGAGGCCGCGTACATGGCGGAGATCTGCCGCGCCGGCCTGCAGTCGGTCGACGAGGGCCAGACCGAGGCCTCGCACGCGCTCGGCATGAGCCACGGCAAGACGCTGCGCCGCGTGATCATCCCGCAGGCGATGCGCGTGATCGTGCCGCCCACGGGCAACGAAGTCATCAACATGCTGAAGACGACGTCCCTGGTGTCGATGGTGCAGTTCGTCGAACTGTTCCGGGCCGCCCAGGACATCGGCCAGCAGTCCGGTTCGCCGGTGGAGATGTACTTCCTCGCCGCCGCCTGGTACCTGATCATGACGTCGATCCTCAGCGTCGGCCAGTACTACATCGAGCGGTACTACGCCCGCGGCACCAGCCGCCAACTGGCGTCCACGCCCTGGCAGAAGGTGCGCGGAACGCTGATCTCCCTGGGCCGTCCGAACGGAGGCATGGCATGAGTGAGGCCATGGTCAAGGCCGAACAGGTCCACAAGTCCTTCGGTCACGTAGAGGTCCTCAAGGGCATCGACCTGGAGGTCAAGCAGGGCGAGGTCTTCTGCCTCATCGGCCCCTCCGGCTCCGGCAAGTCGACGTTCCTGCGCTGCATCAACCACCTGGAGAAGGTCAACGCCGGGCGGCTCTACGTCGACGGGCACCTGGTCGGCTACCGGCAGCAGGGCGACAAGCTGCACGAACTGCGGGACCGGGAAGTCGCGCAGCAGCGCCGGGACATCGGCATGGTGTTCCAGCGCTTCAACCTCTTCCCGCACATGACGGCCGTAGAGAACGTCATGGAGGCGCCGGTCCAGGTCAAGAAGCAGTCGAGGTCCCAGGCCCGTACGCGGGCCAAGGAACTGCTCGAGCGGGTCGGCCTCGCCGACAAGGCCGACAGCTACCCCTCGCAGCTCTCCGGCGGCCAGCAGCAGCGCGTGGCGATCGCCCGCGCGTTGGCGATGGACCCGAAGCTGATGCTCTTCGACGAGCCGACGTCCGCGCTCGACCCGGAGCTGGTCGGCGAGGTCCTCGACGTCATGCGCGACCTCGCCGAGTCCGGCATGACGATGATCGTCGTCACCCACGAGATGGGCTTCGCCCGCGAGGTCGGCGACAGCCTCGTCTTCATGGACGACGGCGTGGTGGTCGAAGCCGGCGACCCCCGCGAGGTCCTCACCAACCCCCAACAGGAACGCACCCAGTCCTTCCTGTCGAAGGTCCTGTAGGCATTTAGAGCCCCTGCGGCGATTGAGCAGGCCTTTCGGCGGCGGGTGAGCCATTCAAGCCCCTGCGGCGATTGAGCAGCGGGGTCCGGGGCAGAGCCCCGAGACCTCAACGCCGTCGCCGCGGGGGCTTACTCACACCCTCACCGAACGGCCAGGACCACCGCGTCGGACGGCGAACACCACACGGCCCGCGCCTCCCCGAACCCACCCCCGCGCAGCGCCTCCGCATGCCAGGACACCGACGGCATGTCCCCATCCGCATGCTCCCCGTAGATCTCGAACCGCTCAGCCGTCGGCCCCGCCAACACCGGATCCGCCGCGGCAAGCCCCCACCACTCCGCCCAGTCCACCGCCCCACCGGCCTTGACGGCGTCCATCCGCGCATGCCGCAACCCCCGCTCCGCCGCATTGATCCTCGGCGTCGTCTGGTCGATCATGTGGTCCGCGTTCATGAACACGCCGCCGTCGCGGACGAGCCCGGCGACCTGACCGTAGAGCGTCGCGAGGGGTTCGGAGTGCAGCCAGTGCAGGGCGGTGGCGGTGAGCACCGCGTCGTACGAGTCGTACGGCAGCGCCTCGGTCCACCGCGGATCCTTGAGGTCGGCGGTCACGAACCGGACCCGCTCGTCCCCCTCGAACGTGCCCCGCGCGATGGCCAGCAGCGCCGGATCGAGGTCGACCCCCACACTGGTGGCACCGGGGAACCGGCTCAGCAGCCGGTCCGTGATGCTCCCCGTGCCGCACGCGAGGTCGAGCACCCGGGGCGTGGACCCGACAAACGCCTCGACCATGTCGAGCATCACCCGGAACCGCTCCTCGCGATCGGGCATGTACCACTCCTGTTGCCGGTCCCAGCTCTCCTGCCAGGCGCGCCAGTCGGTGGTACGAGTGTTGGCAGCGGTCTCGGCCATGAAGCCCTCCCCTGATCCCCTGTAATACCCTGACAGCGCGAGCAAGTATTACCCTCGCTCGACAAGACGATAGAGCGCCCCGGTAAGGACTACAAGTGGAACTGGCCTATTACTCGGACTACGCCGTGCGCCTCGTCAACACCGAGGAACCGAATCGCGGCAAGGACTCCCTGACGTCGGTGGACGCGGTGCGCGACCTCTTCGGCGCCAACAAGGAGGCGGCCCGCCGCGCCGCGGACGCCGACCTGACCCGCTTCAGGGGCGTACGAGGGCGGCTGCGCGCGGTGTTCGAGGCGGCCGACGGGGGCGACGAGGAACTCGCGGTGAACCTGCTGAACTCACTGCTCCTGGAGTTCCCGGTGAGCCCGCAGATCTCCGGCCACAACCATCGTGACGACGACGGCCGCCCGCTGTGGCACCTGCACCTGTCCGACCACCCGTCGAACGCGACGGCCGGCTACGCCGCCATCGCCGCGATGGGCCTCGCCTTCCACCTCACCGAGTACGGTGTCGACCGCCTCGGCCTGTGCGAGGCGACGCCCTGCCGCAACGCCTACCTGGACACGTCCACCAACCGCTCCCGGCGCTACTGCTCGGACCGCTGCGCGACCCGCGCCAACGTCGCCGCCTACCGGGCCCGCAAGCGCTTGGAGGCCGACCGCCCCGACCGGTCCGCCAGCACGGGACGTACCGCCGAGAAGACCCAGGACAGCACCGCCGTCACCGAGCGCTGACCCTCACCCTCGACCCACGGCCTGCGGCGCCGCAGCCTGCCGCGCACCTTCGCGAGCACCAGCTCGTCCGGCACGACCCCGTACACCGTGCTGTCGCCACCGGCGCCCGGATTGTCGCCGCGCACCCACCAGCCGCCCTCGCGCCGCTCGGCGATCCGCTTCACCACCAGCAGATCCTGCTGGAAGGGGTGGCGCAGGACGATCACATCGCCCGCCCGCACCCGCGCGCCGTGCTGCACCAGCATCCAGTCACCGGGGTACAGCGTCGGGACCATGGAAGGCCCCTCCACCTCGATGATCTGAAACGGCACCTTCGCCTCGCGCATCTCCTCGATCGCCTCGGGCATCAGAAAACCTCCCCGGTTCCCACCGCTGCTCCCGCCGGCCCGTAGGTCCGGTGCCCTTAGGGTCCCATCCTCCACCAGTCCCAGTCTCGCCCCGGACTTTTGTCCTAAGCCGCCGGGGGCACCCGAGAAAAGCCGTTCCCCACGGAGTAATGTCGCACCCGAGAAGACGATCACGAGGAAGGAACAGCTACATGCTTTCCCGCCTGTTCGCCCCCAAGGTGAAGGCCAGCGCTCACTGCGACCTCCCCTGCGGCGTGTACGACCCCGCCCAGGCCCGCATCGAGGCCGAGTCGGTCAAGGCCGTCCAGGAGAAGATGGCCGCCAACGACGACGCGCAGTTCCAGACGCGCGCCATCGGTATCAAGGAGCAGCGCGCCGAGCTCGCCAAGCACCACGTCTCGGTGCTCTGGAGCGACTACTTCAAGCCGCCGCACTTCGAGAAGTACCCGGAGCTGCACCAGCTGGTCAACGACACCCTCAAGGCCCTCTCGGCCGCCAAGGGCTCGTCGGACCCGGCCACGGGCCAGAAGGCTCTGGACTACATCGCCCAGATCGACAAGATCTTCTGGGAGACCAAGAAGGCCTGATCCAGGCCCTGTTCACATCGACGACCGGCGGGCGGTGCACCCCCGCGGGTCAGTGAACCTCTGAAGGGGCCCGGCCGAACGGCACTGCCGCTCGGCCGGGCCCCTTCGGCATCCCCCGAAGCGCCGCGCTCCCCCGGCGTCACCCCTTTGGCACCATCAGGAGTCCCTTCTTGTCCCCGCGCCGGCCCCGCGTCCTCTACGTCACCGATCTCGCGTATCCCGCACAGGGGCGCCGCTACTGCGACGAGGACATTTACCTCACCTCCCGGCTGCGCTCCGCGTTCGACCTCGCCCTGTGCCACCCCCTGGACGCGACCGCGCTCATGGACGGCTTCGACGCCGTCGTGGTCCGCAACAGCGGCCCGGTGCTCGGCTACCAGGAGGCGTACGACGCGTTCCGCGCGCGGGCCCTGGAGCGCGGCACGAACGTCTACAACCCGCTGACCGGGCGCGCCGACATGGCCGGCAAGCAGTACCTCCTGGACCTGACCACGGCCGGGTATCCGGTCATCCCGACGGCCGACCGGGCGGCGGACCTGGCCCTGCTGCCGAAGGCCGACACGTACATCGCGAAGCCGAAGCTGGGCGCGGACTCGATAGGCCTGCGCGTCGTACCCGCCGCCGAGCTCGCCGAACTCCCGTACGGGGACGGCCTGCTGGTGCAGCCGCGCATCGACTTCCAGTACGAGGTCTCGTTCTACTTCGTCGACGACCAGCTGCTTTACGCCCTGTACGCGCCCGATCCGGCGCGCCGCTGGGAGCTGCGCCCGTACGAACCGACCGCGGCGGACCGGGAGTTCGCCCGCACCTTCGTCGAGTGGAACACGCTCCCGCACGGCATCCAGCGCGTCGACGCCTGCCGCGCTCCGGACGGCGAGCTACTCCTCGTGGAGCTGGAGGACCTCAACCCGTACCTCTCGCTCGACCTGGTGGACGAGGCGACGCGGGAGTCGTTCGTGACCGCGATGGAGGCCTCGGTACGAGCTAGCGTCTGAGGTGGAGACACGCACGGAGGACACACCGCACCCAGGGAGTTCGCTCATGAGCAGCACCGCCCCGTCCGCCGCAGGCCCCGTCGTCGCCGTGCTCGGCACCGGCACGATCGGCGCGCCGATGGCCCGCAATCTGGCGCGCGCCGGGTTCACCGTGCGGGCCTGGAACCGGACCCGTACGAAGGCCGAGCCGCTGGCGGCCGACGGCGTGACGGTCGCGGACAGCCCGTCCGACGCGGCCCGGGACGCCGATGTCGTCGTGACCGTCCTGCCCGACGGTCCGCGCACCCTGGACGTCGTCCAGGAGGCCACACCGAAGCCCGGCACCGTCTGGGTGCAGTCCGGAACCGTGGGCGAGGGCATCGACGAGCTCGCCGAGTACGCGACCCGCGCCGGGCTCCTGCTGGTCGACGCGCCCGTCCTGGGCACCCGGCAACCCGCCGAGCAGGGCACGTTGACCGTGCTCGCGGCCGGCGCCGACACCACGCGCGCGAGCGCCCAGCCGCTCTTCGACGCCATCGGCTCCCGCACGCTGTGGGTCGGCGACGGCAGGCCGGGCGCGGCCAGCCGCCTCAAGCTCGCCCTCAACTCCTGGGTGCTCGCGCTGACCACGGGCGTCGGCGAGGCCCTCGCGCTGGCCCACGGGCTCGGCGTGGACGCGAACGACCTGGTGGCGGCCATCACCGGCGGCCCGCTGGACAGCGGGTACTTCCAGACCAAGTCCGCGGCCATCCGGGGCGACGACTACACCCCCAGCTTCTCCGTGGACAACGCGGCGAAGGACGCGGGCCTGGTGCTGGCCGCGGCCGAGCGCGCGGGCATCCGCGTGGACGCGGTGGCGGCCGCCCGCGACCGCTTCCAGCGCGCGTCCGAGCAGGGACACGGCGAGGAGGACATGGCCGCGACATACTTCGCGAGCTTCCCCGACGCCTGACCGATGTCCTGCTTACGGCGACCTGCTCACTCACTGCGGTCTGCTCACTGCGGCGTCAGCCGGCGTCGGGCTCCCGCCACATGGGCCAGACCGTCGGCCCGTCCGGCAGTTCGATCGCCGTGCCGGTGAAGACGAACCCGAGGCGCTCGTACAGCTCCCGGCTGCGCGGGTTGCTGGCCTCCAGGTAGGCGGGCAGCCCCTCGCGGTCGCAGCGCTCGAGCACCGGCGCCATCAGCGCGGTCCCCAGGCCCTGACCCTGCCGCTCGGGCGTGACGCCGATCATCCACAGGTAGGCGTGCGCCCGGCCCACGGGATGCGCCTGCGCCGTCCACCGGGCTATCTGCTCCACCCGTACGTTGTCGGGATCGACGGCCGCCCGCACCTGCGCGGGCACGTCCTCGTCGCCCTCGTCCTCCGGCTCGGCCGGCATGTCCATCCACAGCGCGACGGCCGAACCGTCCTCGGTGAGATCCACATATCCGTCCGCGAACGTCGCATCCGCGAACACCGCCATGAGCCCGGAGTGCCGCTCCCGGCGCTGCTGCTCACCGGGAAACACCCAGCCGCTGACCGGGTCGTCCATGAACGCCTCGTCGAGCAGCCGCACCACAAGATCCCGGTCCGCCTCCCCGGCCCGCCGAATTCCCACGCCCACGCACATCGCCCCTCACCCAACCCGCTTACCTTGCACGGCCGTTGGCACTCTAGACGATCACCTCCTGCGCCACCGCCGCGCCTTCCGCCACCACCCCACCCCGCTCCGTGAGGCCGCCTCCGGGGTGCCGTAAGCGATCACGGCACCCCGGTCGGCAGGCGTCAGTACCCGCGGCGCGTGACGAACTCCGCCAGGGACAGCAGGCCGTCCGCCGCCTCCGGCACCGGAACCGCCTGCGACAACCGGTCGACCGCGCGGGACATGTGGTCCGCGGCCTGGGTCTGCGCCCAGTCCCGGCCACCGGCCCGCTCCACTGCCAGCGCGATCGCCTCCAGTTCCGCCACTCCTTCCTTCTTCGGTCCCGGCGGCCCGTACAGCGCCGCCAGTTCGTCCGCCGCCGCACCGCCGGAGGCGAGCGCGGCGACCACGGGCAGGGACTTCTTGCGTACGGCCAGGTCCGCGCAGGCCGGCTTGCCGGTGCGGACCGGGTCGCCCCAGATCCCGATCACGTCGTCGATCAGCTGGAACGCCAGTCCTGCACAACGCCCGAACGCGTCGAGCGCCTCGACCTCCTCCTCGCCTGCCCCCGCGTACAGGCCGCCCACCGCGCAGGCGCAGCCGAGCAGCGCCCCGGTCTTGGCCTCCGCCATGGCCAGCGTCTCCGGCAGGGACACGTCCGCCGGGTCCCGCCCCTCCAGGGCGACGTCGACGGCCTGGCCCTCGCACAGCTCCACCACGCAGGCCGCGAGCCGGGCGGCCGCGGCCGTGGCCGCCGGGTGACCCTCCTCGGCGAGCAGGCGCTGCGCCTGGGCCTGTATCGCGTCGCCCGTGAGGATCGCGTCGGCGTCCCCGAACACGGTCCACGCGGTGGGCCGGTGCCTGCGCGTGGCGTCCCGGTCCATCACGTCGTCGTGCAGCAGCGTGAAGTTGTGGGTCAGCTCCACGGCGGCAGCCGCCCGCACCGCCCGCTCGGGCCGCCCGCCGAGGGCCCGCGCCGCCGCGAGCACGAGGGCGGGCCGCACGGCCTTCCCCGCGTTCCCCGTGGCGGGCGTGCCGTCGGCGTGCTCCCAACCGAAGTGGTAGCGGGCGACGCGACGCATCGACACCGGCAGGGCGTCCACCGCCCGCCGCAGCTCGGGGTCGACGGCGGTTCTGGCCTGCGCCAGGATCTCCGATGCCTCCTGCGCCTCGTACCCCTGTGCCGCGGCCGCCCCGGTCGCCTCTGCTGCCACGCGCGTCTGCTCTCTCACGGCCGGCTGTGTCATGGACTCACCCCCGAAAGGGCGCGGACGGTGGCGGTTCCGCTATGGGTGGGCGCGTACCTCCTCGGTGTACCCGCCCGGTCGGACGGGGACACGGCGAACGGGGCGCGGCTCGTCACCGCCACCTGCCGACCTCGACGTTCTCCAGCACTCCGAGCGCATCGGGCACCAGAACCGCCGCCGAGTAGTACGTCGTCACCAGGTACGAGATGATCGCCTGCTCGCTGATGCCCATGAACCGCACGGACAGGCTCGGCTCGATCTCGTCCGGGATGCCGGACTGGCGCAGCCCGATGACGCCCTGGTCCTCCTCTCCCGTACGCATGCAGATGATGGATGTGGTCCGCGCGTCCGAGACCGGGATCTTGTTGCACGGATAGATCGGCACCCCGCGCCAGGTCGGGATGCGGTTCCCGCCGACGTCGATGCTCTCGGGGACCAGGCCGCGCTTGTTGAGCTCGCGGCCGAACGCGGCGATCGCCTTCGGGTGCGCGAGGAACAGCTTGGAGCCGCGCCGCCTGCTGAGCAGTTCGTCCATGTCGTCGGGGCTCGGCGCGCCGTCGTGCGGCTGCAGGCGCTGCTCGTACTCGCAGTTGCTGAGCAGGCCGAACTCCCGGTTGTTGATGAGTTCGTGCTCCTGGCGCTCCTTCAGCGCCTCGACCGTGAGCCGGAGCTGGTGTTCCGTCTGGTTCATGGGCTGGTTGTAGAGATCGGCGACGCGCGAGTGGATGCGCAGCACGGTCTGGGCGACGCTCAACTCGTACTCGCGCGGCGCGGATTCGTAGTCGACGAAGGTCCCGGGCAGGACCGCTTCCCCGACGTGTCCGGCCGCGAGGTCGATCTGCTTCTCGCCGTACGAGTTGGCCCGCTGCTCGGGCAGCGAGCGCAGCTGCTGGAGGTGGTCGCGCAGCGATTCGGCGCGCTCGGCGACCTGCTCGAAGTCGCCGCGCGGCAGCGTGAGTACGGTGCACGCGGTGGCCGCTCGCGCCGTGTACTCCCAGATGCTCTCCTCGTCGAGCAGTGCCTGATCGCCGAAGTACGCGCCGTCGGCCAGCACTCCGAGCACCGCGTCGTCCCCGTAGGGGCCGGTGCCGACCTTCTCGACGCGGCCGTGTGCGAGCAGGAACACCTCGTCGGCCCGGCTGCCGAACGAGGCGATCAGCTCGCCGGCCTCGAACTCCCGCTGGGTACAGCGCTGGGCGAGCTCGCCCAGCACGTCCTCGTCCTCATAACCCCGCAGCGCGGGGAGCTCCCCCAACTCGGCGGGGATGACCCTGACGTCGTCCCCCGTCTTCACGAACGTGACGCGTCCGTCTCCGACCGAATAGCTCAACCGTCGGTTGACCCGGTATGTGCCGCCCTTCACATCCACCCAGGGCAGCGTCCGCAGCAGCCAGCGGGAGCTGATCTCCTGCATCTGCGGTGCGGATTTGGTGGTCGTGGCCAGGTTCCGCGCCGCGGACGTACCCAGACTCTTCTGCGGTCCGGGGGTCTGCTCGCGGACCTCTTCGCCTACCGACATGTGCAATGCCCTCCCGATCATGAACTGACCTGCGCGGACAAGCTTTCAGCACGGAGAGCGATCGCACCATTACACAAATGAGGGGGAATGGATGGCGGACGGGCGGGGCATTGGGTGGGCACTTATCCACTCTCCCGGCCCCTGTTCCTCGACCGCCCGGAACTCGAAGATCCCGGCGCGCGTTGGTCAGGAAACGGTAAAGACGAGAAGGGTGATCACCATGGCGGGATTTATGGACCGGGCCAAGGAGCAGGCGCAGCGCGGCCTGACGCAGGGCAAGCAGAAGCTGGACGATGTGCAGGCGCAGCGCGCGGGCGGCGATCTGCTCAAGCGACTGGGCGCGGCGTACTACGCGGAGCGCAAGGGCACCGGCAGCCCGGAGGCCACGCAGCAGGCGCTGCAGGCCCTCGAGTCGCACATCGCGGCGAACGGGGACGGCGTCCTGCGCAGCTGAGCGACCTGGCCGCCGACCGCCGCGAACCTTGTGCACGTTATGCGAACAGAAGGTCGCTGAACGGCAGTTCCGGGTAAAAGCGAACCGTACGAGACGGCGCGCAGTCGGCGGCCGTCGCTCCCGCGAAGGAGGCGGCCGTGGCCCCACCCATGTCCGCAAGCAGCTTCATCAAGGCTCTCAAGGACGAGGGCCTGACGGTGGTCGAGGTCGGCGACTGGCGGCACCACAACCGCAATCACATCGGTAGCTGGGGCCCGTTGAACGGGGTGATGATCCACCACACCGCGACCTCCGGCAGCGCCAGCACGGTGCGCGTCTGCCGCGACGGCCACGCGAACCTGCCGGGACCGCTGTGCCACGGCGTCATCACGAAGGACGGCCGCGTGCACCTGGTCGGCTACGGCCGGGCGAACCACGCGGGCCTGGGCGATGACGACGTGCTGCGCGCGGTGATCGCCGAGAAGGCCCTGCCGCACGACAACGAGGCGAACACGGACGGCAACAGCCGCTTCTACGGCTTCGAGTGCGAGAACCTCGGCAACGGGGACGACCCCTGGCCCGCCGCCCAGTTGGAGGCCATCGAGAAGGCGGCCGCGGCGATCTGCCGCCACCACGGGTGGACCGAGCGCTCGGTGATCGGCCACCTGGAGTGGCAGCCGGGGAAGATCGACCCCAAGGGCTTCACGATGGCGTCGATGCGCAAGCGCATCGGGGACCGGCTCAAGTAGCCGCCCGCCGCCGCGCGGGCGGGAACCCGGCCCGGTGTCCGACAATGGCCGGGTGTCCCGCCCCACCGCATCCGGCCTGCGCCCCCGCCTCCCGTCTCCCCTCGTGGAGGTCGACGACGAGCGCTTCGCGCGCCACGGCGTGCGTCTGCTGCTCAAGCGGGACGACCTGATCCACCCGGATCTGATCGGCAACAAGTGGCGCAAGCTCGCCCTGAACATCGACGCGGCGGCGTCCCGGGGTCGCGCGATCGTCACCTTCGGGGGCGCGTACTCGAACCATCTGCGGGCCACGGCCGCGGCGGGCCGGCTCCTGGACATCCCCACCATCGGTGTCGTCCGCGGCCAGGAACTCGCCGACCGCCCGCTCAACCCGTCCCTGTCCCGCTGCGCGGCCGACGGGATGCGCCTGCACTTCGTCGACAGGTCGACGTACCGGCGCAAGACCGATCCCGACGTACTGACCGGGCTCCTCGATGCCGCCGGCGCCGATGACGCGTACGTGGTGCCCGAGGGCGGCAGCAACTCCCTCGCCGTTCAAGGCTGTACGGACCTCGGCCGGGAGCTGCGCGGCCACGCGGATGTCGTCGCGCTCGCCTGCGGCACGGGCGGCACCCTCGCGGGGCTCGCCGCCGGACTCTCCCCCGACCAGCGCGCCATGGGCGTCGCCGTCCTCAAGGGCGGCTTCCTGGAGGCCGACGTGCGCGCCCTGCAGGAGGCGGCGTTCGGCGGGCCGCGGGGCTCCTGGCACGTGGAGGACCGGTTCCATTTCGGCGGCTACGCGCGCGTGCCCGAGGAACTCGCTGCGTTCGCCGAGGACTTCGAGAGCCGCCACGGCCTGCCCGTCGAGCGCCTGTACGTCGCCAAAGCGCTGTACGCACTTGTCGCCCTCACTCAGGAGGGCGCGTTCCCGCGCGGCACGACGCTCGCGGCAGTGATCACGGGCGCCCCCTTCGAGGGCGCTCAGTCGTCGACCTCCCGGTAGGCGGCGGCCTCCTCCAGGTCCAGCTTGCGCAGCAGTGTCCGCAGCATCTCGTCGTCGATCCGCCGCTCGTCCCGCATCCGTACGAAGACCTCGCGTTCGGCCGCGATCGCCTCCCGCGCGAGCCGGCGGTAGGTGTCGTCGGCGGACTCGCCGGTCACCGGGTTGGCCTGCCCGAGCCGCTCCCACACCGAGTTGCGGCGCCGCTCCAGAACGGTGCGCAGACGGTCCTGGAGGGGCGTGGGCAGGCAGTTGCGCTCGTCCTGCATCAACTCGTCCACGCGCTCCTCCGCGGCCACGGAGGCGGCGTTCTGCGCCTGGGCCTCGGCGAGCGTCTCGGCCTGCGTGTCCCGGCCCGGCAGCTTGAGGAGCTTGATGAGCGGCGGCAGCGTGAGCCCCTGGACGACGAGTGTTCCGATGACCGTCGTGAAGGTCAGGAAGAGCACCAGGTTGCGCGAGGGGAACGGCTCCCCGTCCTCCGTGACCAGTGGGATGGAGAACGCGATGGCCAGCGACACCACGCCCCGCATGCCGGCCCAGCTCACGACCAGCGGCCTCTTCCAGTCCGTGTCGCTCTCGCGCGCACGGATACGGGACGACAGGCACCACGGCAGATAGGTGGCCGGATACGACCACACGAAGCGGATCACGACCACGAAGACGAACACCCCGACCGCGTACCAGATCGCCTGCCACACGCTGTACTCGCCGAGCCCTTCGAGGACGAAGCGCAGCTGGAGGCCGATGAGCGCGAAGACGGCGGACTCCAGGATGAACGCGACGACCTTCCACACCGCGGTCTCCTGGAGCCGTGTCTCGAAATCGACCTGCCAGGAGCGGTGCCCCAGGTAGAGCGCGACGGTCACGACGGCGAGCACCCCGGAGGCGCCCACTTGTTCCGCGACCGCGTACGCGAGGAAGGGGATCAGCAGGGAGAGCGTGTTCTGCAGCAGCGCTTCCTTGAGGTGCGTGCGCAACCAGTGCAGCGGCACCATCAGCAGCAACCCCACACCGACCCCGCCGACAGCGGCCACCAGGAACTCCTCGATCCCGCCCGCCCAGCTCGCACCCTCGCCCACCGCCGCTGCGAGGGCCACCTTGTAGGCGGTGATCGCGGTCGCGTCGTTCACGAGGGACTCGCCCTGCAGGATCGTGGTGATCCGGGAGGGCAGCCCCACCCGCCGGGCGATCGCCGTGGCGGCCACCGCGTCCGGCGGCGCGATCACCGCCCCCAGGACGAGCGCGGCGGTCAGCGGCAGGTCCGGGATCAGCTCGTACGCCAGCCAGCCCACCGCCAGCGTGGCGAACAGGACGTAGCCCACGGAGAGCAGCGCGACGGGCCTGATGTTCGCCCTCAGGTCGAGGTAGGAGCTCTCCAGGGCGGCGGTGTGCAGCAGCGGGGGCAGGATCAGCGGCAGCACGATGTGCGGGTCGAGCACGTACTCCGGGACCCACGGCACGTAGGACGCGATCAGGCCGATGGCGACCAGGAGGAGCGGTGCCGGGACGGGCGTCCTGCGCGCCGCTCCCGCCACGGCCGCACTAGCGGCGATCAGACCCACCAGAGGCAATACGTCCATGACCCGCCTTCCACCGCCCTGCTCCGCACTGCCCGTCGTAACCTGGCCATCATGAACGAGTGCTCGCACGTCGCCACGCTGCCGCACCCCGAGCCCGCACCTCTGAGCGAGACCTGCTTGGAGTGCCTGGCCGTCGGCAGTCACCCTGTGCAACTACGCCTGTGTCTGGTCTGCGGTCACGTCGGGTGCTGCGACTCGTCCCCGTACAAGCACGCGACGGTTCACCACGCCGAGACCGGTCATCCGGTGATGCGCACCTTCGAGCCTGGTGAGAGCTGGCGTTGGTGCTTTGTCGACTCGATTCTGGTCTGACCCGGCGGTTCCCGTGCCCCTCCGGGGTTCGATGCACTGACGCCTGGGTACGTCAAACCGGCGCCCGCTCTTTCCAATTGAGCCCGCACGCCCTCTAGCCACTGTCCGTACCCGTAGGCTTACTATGAGTGACAGCAATGGGCCGGGGGTCCCCGGGACAGGAAAGTCGGGCGCGCGGTAGCGTCACCGCAGATATAAGCGGCGCATCTCCCGGGGGACGAAGCCTCCGGAGCCCGAAAGTGCTTGTACCACCTTGGAGGTGAGGGTGTCCCAGATCGCAGGCGACCCCGGTAATCAGGACTTCGTGGAAGTCCGACTCCCGGCTGCGGGTGCCTACCTGTCGGTGCTGCGTACGGCGACGGCCGGCCTCGCAGCGCGTTTGGACTTCACCCTCGACGAGATCGAGGACCTGCGCATCGCTGTCGACGAGGCCTGCGCGATCCTGCTTCAGCAGGCCGTCGCGGGGTCCGTGCTCAGCTGCGTGTTCCGGCTGGTCGACGACTCCTTGGAGGTGACGGTCTCCGCGCCGACGACCGACGGCCGGGCCCCGGAACGCGACACGTTCGCGTGGACGGTGTTGTCGGCCCTCGCGGGCCAGGTCGACTCCACAGTGGCCGAGGACAAGACCGTCTCCATCAGCCTCTACAAGAAGCGCGGCGCGGGCCCCGGCCCGACGTGAGGAACGGGGACGGTCCGGTGCGGGACGACAAGCGCGGCACACGGGATCTGAATCTCCCGGCCGAGGGCACAGACGGGATGCAGCGGCCGACCACCGGCATCCCCGAGCAGCAGGCCCTGCCGCACCCGGAGGACACGGCGGACCCGGCGGCCGACGCGGCACAGCAGGCAGCGCCGACTCCGGGGGCCGTACTTCGCGGGGGCTCAGGGGGATCGGACGCGCGACGGGCGGGATTGATGAGCGACCACGAGCGACACGGTGAGCGGCACGACCGGCACGATCCGCGGGACCGCAGCGGTGCCCGGGCGATGTTCATCGAGCTGCGCGCCCTGACGGACGGCAGCCCGGAGTACGCGGAGCTGCGCAACAAGCTCGTGCGCATGCATCTGCCCCTGGTCGAGCACCTGGCGCGCCGCTTCCGCAACCGCGGCGAGCCCCTGGACGACCTCACCCAGGTCGCGACGATCGGCCTGATCAAGTCGGTCGACCGTTTCGACCCCGAGCGCGGCGTGGAGTTCTCCACGTACGCGACGCCGACCGTCGTCGGCGAGATCAAGCGGCACTTCCGCGACAAGGGCTGGGCCGTGCGCGTGCCGCGCCGCCTCCAGGAGCTGCGCCTGGCCCTGACGACGGCGACCGCGGAGCTGTCCCAGGTGAACGGGCGCTCCCCCACGGTCCATGAGTTGGCCGAGAAGCTGGGCATCTCCGAGGAGGAGGTCCTGGAGGGCCTGGAGTCGGCCAACGCGTACTCCACGCTGTCCCTGGACGTCCCGGACACGGACGACGAGTCCCCGGCGGTCGCGGACACGCTGGGGTCCGAGGACGAGGCGCTGGAGGGCGTCGAGTACCGCGAGTCACTCAAGCCGCTCCTGGAGGACCTGCCGCCGCGCGAGAAGCGCATTCTGCTGCTGCGTTTCTTCGGGAACATGACGCAGTCGCAGATCGCCCAAGAGGTCGGCATCTCCCAGATGCACGTCTCGCGCCTACTGGCCCGCACGCTGGCCCAGCTCCGGGACAAGCTCCTCGTCGAGGAGTGACCCACGTACGCACACGAGAAGGCGCCCGACGCGGATCCGCGTCGGGCGCCTTCTCGTGTGCGAGCTACTGGGAGGAACCCGGCGTACGGATGCCCAACGCTCGCGTGGTCTCTTGGTTGACGAGCAGCACCAGCGCGGCGATCGACACGGCGGCGAGCGCGATGCCGGCCCCGATGGCCATGCTGTCGGCCTGCAACAGCGTGTAGGCGACCGGCAGCGCCATGATCTGCGTGATGATCGCGGGGCCGCGGCTCCAGCGCTTGCGGGCGAGCAGTCCGCGCGCGGCGAACAGCGGCAGCAGCGCGAGCACGATGAGCGTGACACCGCCGGTGGCGGCCTGCTCCGGGTTGTCGGGGTGCCCGGCCAGGCCGGCGACCAGCATGTAGGCACCGCCCACGACGAGCGCGAGGCCTTCGAGCCCGGCCAGGGCCGCGGCGGCGGTCAGTCGACCGGGGCGGGGGCCGTCTTCTGCGTCGGTTTCGGGGGCGGGGTTCTGCTCTGAGGTCACCTTTGCAGAGTAGCCGCCTGCCGACGCCGTCCCGAAGCCCGGACCCCACGCGGAATCCGTGTGGACCGTCACCCGACGCCCACCTCGGTCTGGGCCCGATCAAGGACGCTGGGTACGCTGCCTTGCATGCGTGCACTTCTCGTGGTCAATCCGGCGGCAACCACCACCAGCGCGCGCACGCGTGATGTCCTGATCCACGCCTTGGCGAGCGAGATGAAGCTCGAGGCCGTCACCACCGAGTACCGGGGCCACGCGCGCGACCTCGGCCGGCAGGCCGCGGAGAGCAAGGACATCGAGCTTGTCGTCGCCCTCGGCGGCGACGGCACGGTCAACGAGGTCGTGAACGGCCTGCTGCACGGCGGCCCCGACCTCGACCGGCTGCCCGGCCTCGCCGTCGTCCCGGGCGGCTCCACGAACGTCTTCGCGCGCGCCCTCGGCCTGCCGAACCACCCCGTGGAGGCCACGGGACAGCTCCTGGACGCCCTGCGCGAGGGCCGTCGGCGCACGGTGGGCCTCGGCCTCGCCTCGGGCACCGCGGGCACGGAGGACGAGGGCGTACCGGCCCGCTGGTTCACGTTCGCCTCGGGCCTCGGCTTCGACGCGGGCGTCGTGGGCCGGGTGGAGCAGCAGCGGGAGCGCGGCAAGCGTTCGACGCATGCCCTGTACGTGCGACAGGTCGTGCGCCAATTCCTGGGCGAGGCCGACCGCCGGCACGGCACGATCACGCTCGAACGGCCGGGCGAGGATCCGGTCACCGATCTCGTCGTCTCCATAGTCAGCAACACGTCGCCGTGGTCCTTCCTGGGCAACCGGCCGCTGTACCCGACGCCCCAGGCGTCCTTCGACACCGGCCTTGACGTGCTGGGACTCAAGAAACTCTCCACTCCCGCGGTGGCCCGCTACGGCACCCAGCTGCTCGCCTCGACACCCGAGCGCGGACCGCACGGCAAGAACGCGGTTACGCTCCACGACCTGACGGACTTCACCTTGCATTCGAAGGCGCCCCTGCCCCTTCAGATGGACGGTGACCACCTGGGACTGCGGACCAGCGTGACGTTCACAGGCGTACGCCGTGCACTGCGTGTGATTGTGTGAGTGGAAGGGACTAAAGTCCTTCATCTCGAACGTTTGGGCCAGCATCCACCCCATGGAAGTACGGCTGTGACCTAGCCGACACCGAGGAATCAAAAAAAACTTTCCGGAAGGGGTTGTATCCGCCGCCGAGGTTTGCGAATCTCTACATGGCGCTCGGGACGGCCCGAAACATCGGCCCCACAGAGAGCCCGAATCCCCTCCTCAAAGATACGGACATCCGTCGCAGATGTGACGTTCGTCGGTTCACTTGTTGGGGGATTCGTGAAAGCGTTCACATTCACAAGCAACCTGCACGTAATACCAAGGAGAGGTAGCAGCCATGGACTGGCGTCACAACGCCGTTTGTCGCGAGGAAGACCCCGAGCTGTTCTTCCCCATCGGCAACACCGGTCCCGCGCTGCTGCAGATCGAGGAAGCCAAGGCCGTCTGCCGCCGCTGCCCCGTCATGGAGCAGTGCCTGCAGTGGGCGCTCGAGTCCGGCCAGGACTCCGGCGTCTGGGGTGGCCTCAGCGAGGACGAGCGCCGCGCAATGAAGCGCCGCGCCGCTCGCAACCGGGCCCGTCAGGCCTCCGCCTGATTCCCCACCCCGTTCGAGCCTGAGCCCGGCGGCGCGTACATCGAGTACGCATCTCCCGCCCCCGAGCCGCAGCCGCGCAGTACCCCCGATGCTCCCCAGGCTCAGCCCGGGACACAGCCCGGGCAACGAGACGACAGTGAGCCCCGGACCGTTCAACGGTCCGGGGCTCACTGCTGTGTTCGGGCCGCCGCGTGCGGGCCGCGGTCGGCCGGCCGGCTATTTGCTGCTGCGTACGGGAATGTCGAGGATGACCTGCGTGCCGCGCTCCGGTGCGGGCACCATGTCGAACGTTCCGCCCAACTCGCCCTCCACCAACGTGCGTACGATCTGCAGGCCCAGGTTCCCCGCGCGCTTCGGGTCGAAGTTCTCGGGCAGGCCGACGCCGTCGTCCTGGACGGTGACCAGGAGTCGGGCCTCCTTGCTGGTGCCGCCGCGCACGGCCGAGACCTCGACGCTGCCGGTGTCGCCCTGCCGGAAGCCGTGCTCCAGCGCGTTCTGCAGCACCTCGGTGAGGACCATGGACAGCGGGGTCGCCACCTCGGCGTCCAGGATGCCGAAGCGGCCGGTGCGCCGGCCCACCACCTGACCCGGTGAGATCTCCGCCACCATGGCGAGCACGCGGTCCGCGATCTCGTCGAACTCCACGCGCTCGTCCAGGTTCTGGGAGAGCGTCTCGTGCACGATCGCGATGGAACCGACCCGGCGGACCGCCTCCTCCAGGGCCTCGCGCCCCCGGTCGGATCCGATGCGGCGGGCCTGGAGGCGGAGCAGGGCGGCGACCGTCTGGAGGTTGTTCTTCACCCGGTGGTGGATCTCCCGGATGGTCGCGTCCTTGGTGATCAACTCGCGTTCCCGGCGGCGCAGTTCGGTGACGTCGCGCAGCAGGACCAGCGAACCGATGCGGGTGCCCTTGGGGCTGAGCGGGATCGCGCGCAGCTGGATCGAGCCCTCCTCGCCCTCGACGTCGAACTCGCGCGGCGCCCAGCCGCTGGCCACCTTGGCGAGCGCCTCGTCCACCGGGCCGCGGGACGGGGCGAGTTCGGCCGTCGTCGTGCCGAGGTGGTGGCCGACAAGATCGGCCTGGAAGCCCAACCGGTGGTACGCGGACAGGGCGTTGGGCGAGGCGTACTGGACCACGCCGTCCGCGTCGAGCCGGATCAGGCCGTCGCCCGCGCGCGGGGAGGCGTCCATGTCGACCTGCTGGTCGGGGAACGGGAAGGTGCCGGCCGCGATCATCTGCGCGAGGTCGGAGGCCGACTGCAGATAGGTCAGCTCCAGGCGCGAGGGCGTCCGGACGGTCAGCAGGTTGGTGTTGCGCGCGATGACGCCGAGGACCCGGCCCTCCCTGCGTACGGGGATGGACTCCACCCGCACCGGGACCTCCTCGCGCCACTCGGGGTCGCCCTCGCGCACGATGCGGCCCTCGTCGAGCGCGACGTCCAGCATCGGGCGGCGGCCGCGCGGGACGAGGTGGCCGACCATGTCGTCCTGGTAGGACGTGGGCCCGGTGTTGGGCCGCATCTGGGCCACGGAGACGTATCGCGTGCCGTCATGGGTGGGAACCCACAGGACGAGGTCGGCGAAGGAGAGGTCGGAGAGCAACTGCCACTCCGAGACCAGCAGGTGGAGCCACTCGAGATCGGAGTCACCGAGGGCGGTGTGCTGGCGTACGAGATCGTTCATGGAGGGCACGAGCCGAGCTTAACCGCCGGGACTCGGGGCGCCGAAAGGGACGACGAGCGGCGGGGCCCTCGAAAGACCGACGGGCCGCGGCGCCGGGGGTCGGGACCCTCAGCCCTTCCCCTAGCACCGCAGCCCTTCAGGTGCACCGGCTTCCAGGTGTGCGGTCCCGGCTGCCGATCGAGGATCCGACGCGGTCAGGGCAGAGAGCGTCGGGTCCTCTGTCCGTCCTCCTGTGCGGGGAGGGCGGAAGCTACAGTTACGCATTGTGGACTAGACCATTCTCCCATGTCTATGCGTCGGCTGAGGTTTGTTCTCGTCTGTTTCTCCGACGATCGCACCCGCCCCCACGTCCACTTCAACGTCCGTACCCCTGCACGAGTGCCGGGCCCGTCCGGTTCATTCGCGGCTCATCGCGTCTCCGTCACCTTCGCGAGGGCGCGCGGGGCGTCGGGGTCCTGGCCACGGGCGATGGTCACCTCGTACGCGAGAAGTTGGAGAGGGAGGATTTCGAGCACCGGCTGCACCTCCTCGGCCACCCCGGCGGTCGGCAGGACGAAGCCGGCGGAGGCGCGGTCCACCTGGGCCTGCGGACCGACCACCATCAGATCGGCCCCGCGCCCGCGGAGCCGGTCGAGGACCGGTTGCAGGGCGTCACCGCCCCGGCCGTCGGTGACCACGGCGATCACCGGGGAGATGTTGTCGACCATGGCGAGCGGGCCGTGCAGCAGATCGGCGCCGGAGTACGCGAGGGCGGGGATGTAGCTGGTCTCCATCAGCTTGAGGGCCGCTTCCTTGGCGGTCGGATAGCCGTAACCGCGGGAGGTGATCACCATGCGGCCGGCGAAGCGGTAGCGGGCGGCCAGGGAGCGGACCTCGTCCTGGCGCGCGAGGACCTGGTCGGCGTGGTCGGGCAGCACGGCGGCGGCCGCTCCGTCGCCGCCGCGCAGGCCCTCCACGAAGAGGTACAGGGCGAGCAGCGAGGCGGTGTACGTCTTCGTCGCGGGCAGCGCCTTCTCCGGTCCCGCCATGATGTCGATGTGGTGCTCGGAGACGGCGGCCAGCGGGGAGTCCGGGTTGTTGGTCACGGCGAGGGTGATCGCGCCGGCCTCGCGGGCGGCCTTCGTGGAGGCGACCAGGTCGGGTGAGCCGCCGGACTGGCTGACCGTGATGACCAGTACGTCGCGCAGATCGGGGCGGGCGCCGTAGGCCGTCGTGGTGGACATCGAGGCGAGGCCGCAGGGCAGGCCGAGCCGGATCTCCAGGAGGTACTTGGCGTAGAGCGCGGCGTGGTCGGAGGTGCCGCGGGCGGTGAGCAGGACGAAGCGGGGGGCGCGGTCGGCGACCCGGCGGGCCACGTCCTGGATGCGCGGGGCGCCGGTGGCGAGGAGACGCCGGAGCACGTCGGGCTGCTCGTGCATCTCCCGCGTCATGATCCGACCGGGGCGCTCCGGGTCGGACGGGGTGGCGTTCATACGGGCACCTCCGGTGGGGCGACGGGGGCCGGGGCCGGGCCGCGTCGGCTCCGGCACCTTCCACTGTGGCCGGTGGGGGCCCGCGCCGCCCACCGGACGCTTCGAGGTGCCGAGCCACAGCGCAGCGTCGAGCATGGACGAAGGCATGGACGAAGAGGTGTGGTGAAGGGCCTGACTGGCGGGGTTGCGCTCTGTTAGATTGGTCTATACCACATGTCATCCCGTCTCCTCTGACCAGAACGGCAGGCCCAGCGTGGAAGTTGTGATCGTTCCGGACGCCAAGGCAGGTGGCGAGCTCATCGCCGAGGCCATGGCCCAGCTGCTGCGGCGCAAGCCCGACGCGCTGCTCGGTGTGGCCACCGGCTCGACTCCGCTGCCCATCTACGAGGCGTTGGCGGCCCAGGTGCGCGCCGGTGCGGTCGATGCGTCGAAGGCGCGGATCGCCCAGCTCGACGAGTACGTGGGGCTGCCGACCGGGCACCCCGAGTCGTACCGGGCGACGGTGCTGCGGCAGGTCGTCGAGCCGCTCGGTCTCGGCGAGGCCGCGTTCATGGGGCCCGACGGCAGCGCCGCCGACGTGCAGGCCGCGTGCGAGGCGTACGACAGTGCGCTGGTCGAGGCCGGGGGTGTGGATCTGCAGTTGCTGGGGATCGGCACGGACGGGCACATCGGGTTCAACGAACCGTGTTCCTCGCTCGCCTCGCGGACCCGGATCAAGACGCTGACCGAGCAGACCATCGCGGACAACGCGCGGTTCTTCGACGGGGACCTGAGCCAGGTGCCGCGGCATGTGATCACGCAGGGCATCGGGACGATCCTGGAGGCGCGGCACCTGGTGCTGCTCGCCACGGGTGAGGGCAAGGCGGATGCGGTGGCCGCGACCGTCGAGGGGCCGGTCGCCTCCGTGGTGCCGGCGTCCGCGCTCCAGCTGCATCCGCACGCGACCGTGGTGGTGGACGAGGGCGCCGCGTCGAAGCTGAAGCTCGCGGACTACTTCCGCCACACGTACGTCAACAAGCCGGAGTGGCAGGGGCTGTAGGCCTGCCGCACGCAACGGTGCCGGTCACCCCCGCTCGGGGTGACCGGCACCGTTGCGTGTACCCGGGAGTTCCCGGGAGCCGGGGTGGACGCCTACCGAAGGCGCTGCCCGCGCCGGGGTGCCGCCCCGTCGGGCCGACGCCCCCGGAGGGGGCGGGTGGGTGGGAGATGGGCGGGAGCCGGGCCATTGCCTACGGGTGGGCAAATCAAGCCCCTGCGGCGATTGAGCAGCGGGGTCCGGGGCGGAGCCCCGAGGCGTGGGCCCGGGAGGCGGGGTGGACGCCTACCGAAAGCGCTGCCCGCGCCGGGGTGCCGCCTTGCCCACCCTGCCGCCCCAGGCGGCAGATTGCCCAAGGCGGCCGGGGTTGGCGGCAGATGGCCCAAGGCGGCCGGGGTGGCGGCGGCACGTCAAGCCCCCGTGATCGCCTCCGCCGCAGCGACCCCGCACACCCTCGCCGCACCATGCGTAGCGATGTGCAGCGCGCCGCGGGGTGGGGCCTGGGGGACGCCCATTTCCACGACGACCGTGTCCGGGCGGGCGGACAGCAGGTCGTCCAGGGCCCCGGACATCCACAGGTGGCGATGCTCGTCGCGGACCACCGCCACCACTCGCCGCTCCCCCGCGGCGGCAAGGGCGGCGTGGCCGGTGTCGGGGCCGGTGTAGGAACCGGTCGTGGTGCCGGGCAGCAGGCGTTCGAGTTCGGCGGCGACGCCCCAGGGGGTCTCGTCGCCGACCGCGATGTTGGCGACCGGCGTGAAGGCGGCCACGTGCACGGGGCCGGAGACCGGCGCCCCGTCTCCCCCACGGGTCACCGTGACCGCACGGCGCGCCGCGGCCAGACCCACCTCGGGGTTGCCCTCCGAGGTCCCGGTGCGGGCCGACGCCGTCGCCCACTTCGACAACGCACGCACCCGCGCCGCCGCGTCCGCGAGGCGTTCCTCCGGGAGTTCACCGGAGCGCACCGCGCCCACCAGGGCGTCACGCAGCCGCAGCACCGTGTCGTCGTCGGCGAGCCCGCCGCCCACGCAGATCGCGTCGGCGCCCGCGGCGATGGCGAGGACGCTGCCGCGCTCGATGCCGTACGTGCCGGAGATGGCCTTCATCTCCATGCCGTCCGTGACGATCAGGCCCTCGTAGCCGAACTCCTCGCGCAGCAGGCCCGTGAGGATCCGCCGCGACAACGTTGCCGGGTACTCGGGGTCGAGCGCGGGCACCAGGATGTGTGCGCTCATCACGGCCCGCGAGCCCGCCGCGATCGCCGCCCGGAACGGCGCGAGGTCACGGGAGTGCAGGACGTCCAGGTCGACGTCGATGCGCGGCACGTCGTGGTGCGAGTCGACCGCCGTGTCCCCGTGCCCGGGGAAGTGCTTCGTACAGGCGGCGACGCCCGCGGCTTGCAGGCCCTCGACGTACGCGGCGGTGTGCCGGGCCACGAGCGCGGGGTCCGCGCCGAAGGACCGTACGCCGATCACCGGGTTGTCCGGGTTGGCGTTGACGTCCGCGGAGGGCGCCCAGTTGAGGTTGACCCCGCACTCGGCGAGGCGGTGGCCGAGCTCGGCGGCCACCGCGCGGGTCAGCGCCGCGTCGTCGACCGCGCCGAGCGCGTGGTTGCCCGGGAAGGACGAGCCGGTGCGCACCTCGAGGCGGGTGACGTCGCCGCCCTCCTCGTCGATGGCGACCAGGACGTCACCGCGCTCGGACCGCAATTGGGCGGTGAGGGCGGCCAGTTGCTCGGGGGTGGCGATATTGCGTCCGAACAGCCCGACCGACGCCAGGCCCTCGCCGAGCCGGCGCAGCAGCCAGTCGGGCGCGGACGTGCCGGTGAACCCGGGCTGGAGGACGGTCAGGGCGTCACGCGTCAGCGTGTCGGTACCACGTGTCAATGTCGTCATCGTGCGGCGTTATCCCTTCACGGCGCCGGATGTGAGTCCTGTGGCCATCTTCTTCTGGATGAACATGAAGAAGATCACCACCGGCAGAGCGATCATCGTGGACGCGGCCATCAACGCGCCGTAGTCGGTGCCTCGTTCGGTCGTGAACGTCATCAGCCACACGTTAAGCGTGTACTTCGAGTCCTCGTTCATCAGGATGTACGCGAACAGGTACTCATTCCACGCGTTGACGAGGGCGAAGATCGAGGACGCGGCGAGGCCGGGGGCGAGCAGCGGGAAGACGACGCGGCGGAACGCACCCATCCGCGTACAGCCGTCGACCATCGCCGACTCCTCCAGCTCCACGGGGATGTTGACCACGAAGCCGCGGATCATCACCGTGGCGAAGGGCAGCGTGGAGACGAGGTAGACGACGATGACGCCCCAGTACTCGTTGAGGCCGCCCATCGCGTTGAGCTGGGTGTAGATGGGGATGAGCATCGCGGTCGGCGGCAGCATCTGGACCAGGATCATCGCCATGAGGAGCGCGCGCCGGCCGGTGAAGCGGAACCGTCCGATGGCGAGGGCCGCGAGGGTCGCGATGACCATGCCACCGACGACGGCCGTGATCGAGATGATGAGGCTGGACTCGATCGCGGTGCCGAAGTTCGGCTGCTTCACGGCGCGGGCGAAGTTGTCGAAGGTGATCGACGAAGGCCACAGCGTCTGGTCGTAGGAGCGGATCTCGTGGTTGGGGCGCAGCGCCGAGACGATGAGCCAGTAGACCGGGAAGGCCATCACGACGGCGATGACGAGCCCGAGAACGTTGTAGCCGAGCCTGGTCTTCTTGCGGTCGGGGCGCAGCCCCTCCTTGACCGGTGCGGTGGAGGCGCTCATTCGACCTCTCCTGTCTTCATGAGCTGGCGCAGGTAGTACACGGCCACCCCGGAGAGCAGCAGAACGGTGATGAGGGCGATCGCGGTGCCCTGGCTGAAGGACGTCGACGTGAACGCCTTGGAAAAGGAGTAGAGGCCGAGGGTTTCGTAGTCCGGTTCGGGCTTGTTGCCGCGCAGCAGCCAGATCTGCCCGAAGACGTTGAAGTCCCAGATCACCGAGAGCGTGGTGACCATGGTGAAGACGGGCTTGATGACCGGCCAGGTGACGAAGCGGAAGACACCGAACGCGCTGGCGCCGTCGAGCTGGGCGGCCTCGGTGAGCTCTCCGGGGACCTGGGTGAGGGCCGCGTACAGGGTGATCACGACGAACGGGACGGCGCCCCAGATGACGAGCGCGGCGATGATCGAGAAGCCCTGAAGCGGGTCGAGGAACCAGTTGTGCCCGAGGAAGTCGTCGCCGGCGACCTTGGCGATGAGCGTGTTGACCAGGCCGTAGTCGGAGTCGGCGAGCCAGCGGAAGATCGAGGAGGCGACGAGCAGCGGCATCGACCAGGCGGCGATCAGGGCCGTGGTGAGCGTGAGCCGCACCCAGGTCGACAGGCGCATCATCAGCAGGGAGACCAGCAGGCCGATCGCCATGGTGAGCGCGACACAGACCACCATGAAGACCACCGTGCGGACGGTGACCTGCCAGAACTCCGCGTCGCCGAGGATGTTGGTGAACTGGTCGAAGCCGACCCACGGCGGGCTCTCGCCCGTCCACAGCTCGCGGCGCCCCATGTCCTGGAAGGACATGATCACGGTCTTGACCAGGGGGTACGCATAGACGGCAGCCAGCGCGACGATCGCCGGCAGGATCAGGAGGTAAGGGAGCGACGCCCCCTTCTTCCGCGGGGGGCGGCCGGTGCCGCGGGGACCCTTGGTGCCCTTGGTGAGCACGTCCCCTTCCGGAGCGTCCGCCGTGCGGGGCGGCGGCCCGGCGGCCTTGGTGTCGGCGGCAGTCACGTGGCTGACCTTTCTCGTTCTCAGCGAAAGAGGAGAGGAGGGGGAACGGCGGAGCCGAACGATGTCGGCCCCGCCCCTCGCTCCGGAGCCCGAAGGCTCAGGACTCCTTGTTGATCAGCTCGTCGATCTTGGCGTCGGCCGCCTTGGTGGCCGTGGCGACGGACTTGCCCTTGAGGATGTCGAGAAGCATGTTCTTCAGGACCTCCTCCTTCTCGATCGCCGTCCAGCCCGGGGCGATCGGCGTGAACCAGGCGCTCTCCACCGCGTTCGCCGCGGCTTCGGTCTCCGCCTTCTCCTTCAGCGGCTGCAGCTGCTTGGTGTTGCTCGGCAACACGTTCTTGGAGGTGAGGACCTCCTGGGACTTCTCGCTCGTGAACATCGAGATCCAGTCCTCGGCGAGGTCCGCGTTCTTCGACTTCTGCGTGACGGCGAGGTCGGAGCCGCCGACGAAGGACGGCAGGGTCTTGCCGTTCGGGCCCGGCATGGAGGCGACGGCGATCTTGTCCTTCAGCTTCGGGTTGCCGTTGGCCTTGCCGTCGACGACGGAGCCGGCCTCCCAGCCGTTGCCGTACAGGACGCCGGCCTTCTCGTTGGCCATCACATTGGCGTGGTCCTGCTCGTCCTTGGTGATGTCGCCCTTGTTGTACTTCTTCACCAGGTCGATGAAGTGCTGGATGCCTTCCTGCGACTTGGCGTCGGACAGGGTGCCCTTCCACTTCTTGGTGCCGTCGTCGTACGAGGCGATGCTGCCGCCGTACGCCTGGACGTAGGACATGGCGGCGTACCAGTAGCGGCCCGGCAGGTACAGGGAGGAGAAGCGCTTGTCCTTCGCGCCCTGCTTCGCCGTCTCCTTGTCCATCGCCTTGAGGAACGCGGACTCGTCGGTCGGCAGTTTGTCGGAGCCGGTGGCCGACTTCAGCAGGTCCTTGTTGTAGATGGCGACGCGCGCACTGGAGTAGTACGGGACGCAGTACATCTTGCCCTCGAAGGAGCAGGTGTCCTTGAGGCCCTTGATCCAGGAGTCGCTGTTGTCGTACTTCTTCGGGTCGATCTCGGCGAGCGCCCCGTTGAGGATGTACTGCATGGTCTCGGTGTTGCCGAGCTCGACGACGTCCGGGAACTTGTCGCCGCCCAGGGCGGTGTCGAGCTTCTTGGCCTTGTCCGCCCACTGCTGGTACGAGACGTTGACCTTGACCTTCGGGTACTTCTTCTTGAACTGCGCGTTGACGTCCTTGACCAGGCCTGGCCAGGTGCTCTGCGCGTCGACCATCAGCCAGACCGTGACGTCTCCGGTGCGGTCCTTCGGGTCCTTGCCGGCATTGCTGCCGCCGTCGCCCCCACACGCAGCGACCGCGGACATCATGGCCGCGACGCCGACGGCCGCTATGAGCTTGCGCTTCATGTCACCCTCCTCAGGGATGCCTGCAACCCCCCACCCACAGCGATGACATACGGCAAGCACACGTCTGCGTACGCGGATCCGACTGATGGGACTGGGACCTGATCTTTAATGGTGTAGACCAGTACGGGGAGCTTGGCCCAGACCAATAGGGCTGTCAAGAGTGGCCGCGAGAGGTCCCCGCGTCCGTTATCGGAACGACACCCGGGCCGCATCCGCCAAGCAGGGCAAGGGCGTTGACCACCTTCGGGCACCCCGGCGGGTGGACTAGACCAGACGGCCACCGGGCGGTATAAGGAGGGGTCACGGAGTCGCGTGGGCACCGGAGCCGGGAAGGCGGAGCATGAGCACCGACGTCAGCAGTGCGGAGAACGAGGGCGGGGCGCCCGTCCGCACCGCACGCGTGCCCAAGTACTACCGCCTCAAGAAGCACCTGCTCGACATGACGGAGACGCTGCCGCCCGGCACCCCCGTCCCGCCCGAGCGCACGCTCGCCTCCGAGTTCGACACCTCCCGCACCACCGTCCGCCAGGCGCTCCAGGAGCTCGTCGTCGAGGGCCGCCTCGAACGGATCCAGGGCAAGGGCACCTTCGTCGCCAAGCCCAAGGTCTCCCAGGCGCTCCAACTCACCTCGTACACCGAGGACATGCGGGCCCAGGGCCTGGAGCCGACCTCGCAGCTGCTCGACATCGGCTACGTCACCGCCGACGAAACCCTCGCGCAGCTCCTCGACATCGCCGGCGGCGGCCGCGTCCTGCGCATCGAGCGGCTGCGCCTCGCGAGCGGCGAGCCGATGGCGATCGAGACCACGCACCTGTCGGCGAAGCGCTTCCCCGCGCTGCGCCGCAGCCTCGCCAAGTACACGTCCCTCTACACGGCGCTCGCCGAGGTCTACGACGTGCACCTCGCCGAGGCCGAGGAGACCATCGAGACCTCGCTCGCGACGCCGCGCGAGGCGGGCCTGCTCGGCACGGACGTGGGCCTGCCGATGCTGATGCTCTCCCGCCACTCGATCGACGGCTCGGGACAGCCGGTGGAGTGGGTGCGCTCGGTGTACCGCGGGGACCGGTACAAGTTCGTCGCACGCCTCAAGCGACCCGTCGACTGACCCCCGCAAGAGCCCCAACTCCCGCCCCGGATAACGGAGTAGACGCTTTCCCGCACGCGGTGTAGCGCAGATCACATTTCTGGCTTACGGTCCTCCCGTCGTCGCATGGACGGGGAGGACCCACCAGTGCGTACCGCTTCTCCTAGAACCGTGATCCTGTGGACCGTCGTCGCCCTCGTGGGCGCGGCCGGCTGGTCCGTACTCGCGCTCGCCCGCGGCGAGGAGGTCTCCGCCGCGTGGATGGTGGCCGCCGCCCTCGGGACGTACGCCATCGCCTACCGCTTCTACGCGAAGTTCATCGCGCACAAGGTGCTGAAGGTCGACGGGAAGCGGGCCACGCCCGCCGAGCGGCTGGGCAACGGCATGGACTTCCACCCCACCGACCGGCGCGTGCTCCTCGGACACCACTTCGCGGCCATCGCGGGGGCGGGACCGCTGGTCGGGCCCGTGCTCGCGGCGCAGATGGGGTATCTGCCGGGCACCATCTGGATCATCGTCGGCGTGATCTTCGCGGGCGCCGTCCAGGACATGGTCGTGCTGTTCTTCTCGACGCGGCGCGACGGGCGTTCGCTCGGACAGATGGCGCGCGAGGAGATCGGCCTGGTCGGCGGGGCCGCCGCCCTGGTCGCCGCCTTCGCCATCATGATCATCCTGCTCGGGGTGCTCGCCCTGGTCGTGGTGAACGCGCTCGCCGAGTCTCCGTGGGGCACCTTCTCCATCGCGATGACGATCCCGATCGCGCTGCTCATGGGCTTCTATCTGCGGGTGCTGCGCCCCGGACGGGTGTCCGAGGTGTCGCTCATCGGGGTCGCGCTGCTGCTGATCGCGCTCATCGCAGGCCGCTGGGTCGCCGAGTCCTCGTGGGCCGGCACCTTCACGCTCGCGCCCTCGACGCTCGTGATCTGGATGGTGATCTACGGGTTCGTCGCCTCGGTCCTGCCGGTGTGGATGCTGCTCGCGCCGCGCGACTATCTGTCGACGTTCATGAAGCTCGGCACCATCGCGCTGCTCGCCATCGGCGTCGTAGTCGCGCTGCCGACGCTGAAGATGGACCCGGTCACCGAGTTCGCCTCGCGCGGCGACGGCCCGGTCTTCGCGGGCTCGCTCTTCCCCTTCGTCTTCATCACCATCGCGTGCGGCGCGCTCTCCGGCTTCCACGCGCTGATCTCCTCCGGCACGACGCCGAAGATGATCCAGAAGGAGACGCAGGTCCGGATGATCGGCTACGGCTCCATGCTGATGGAGTCGGCCGTGGCCGTGATGGCGCTCGTCGCCGCGAGCATCATCGACCCCGGGCTCTACTTCGCGATGAACGCGCCCGCCGGAGTCATCGGCGACAGCGTTCAGTCCGCGTCGCAGGCCGTCGCGGGCTTCGGGTACTCGATCTCGCCGGCGGAACTCGCGCAGGCCGCGAAGAACGTCGAGGAGGCGAGCCTGCTGTCCCGTACGGGCGGTGCGCCGACGCTCGCCGTCGGCGTCTCGGAGATCTTCTCGCAGGTGACCGGGGGCGGACTGCGCGCCTTCTGGTACCACTTCGCGATCATGTTCGAGGCGCTGTTCATCCTGACCGCGCTCGACGCGGGCACGCGCGTGGGCCGCTTCATGCTCCAGGACATGCTCGGCAACGTCTACAAGCCGTTCAAGAACATCAGCTGGAAGCCGGGGCTCCTGCTCACCAGCGCCGTCGTCGTCGGCCTGTGGGGCTACTTCCTGTGGGTCGGCGTGCACGAGCCGCTCGGCGGGATCAACCAGCTCTTCCCGATCTTCGGCATCTCCAACCAGCTGCTCGCCGCCGTCGCCCTCGCCGTCTGCACGACGCTGCTCGTGAAGTCGGGGCGGCTCAAGTGGGCCTGGATCACCGGGATCCCGCTGGTCTGGGACACCGTCGTGACGCTGACCGCCAGCTGGCAGAAGGTGTTCTCGTCCGACCCGCGCGTCGGCTTCTTCCAGCAGCGCTCGAACTACCAGGACGCCATCGACGCCGGCAAGATCCTGCCGCCCGCCAAGACCATGGACGACATGCACACCGTGGTCACCAACTCCACGGTGGACGGCGTCCTTTCGGCCGCGCTCGCCCTCCTCATCATCGTGGTGGTCCTCGACGCGCTGCGGGTATGCGTGAAGCACGTACGGAACCCGCAGTCGTCCAGGCTGAGCGAGGCGCCGTACGTCGAGTCCACGCTGGTGGCACCGGCCGGGCTCGTCCCGACACAGGAGGAGAAGGCGGAGGCGCGCGATGCCGGCGTCGGCAGTTCTACGGGTGGCTAGGTATGTGCGGTGGTTCGTCCGTGAGTTGACGGACGAGAGCGCGTACGACCGGTACGTGACGCACCTCGGGGAGACCCACCCGGGTGCGTCCGTTCCGTCCCGGCGCGACTTCGAGCGCATGCGGACGGACCGCCAGGAATCGGATCCCCGGCAGGGGTTCCGCTGCTGCTGAGGCGGTCTGTGAACGGGTCCGTTATCCGGACAGGGGTTCCATAGATCAAGACTCTCGCTTAGATTTCCCGGGCGTTAAACATGAGATAAGTGGGATCTCTGATGAGCGAGGGGAACGGAACCGCGAATGTCCGATGCGCCTGAAGTGAAACAACCGGTGGTCACGCCGGTGCGCGTGATCATTGCACTGTGTCTGGTCGCACCGTTCGTCGCGATGCTCTGGGTCAGCTCCTACGCCAAGATCGAACCGACGCTCATCGGCGTCCCGTTCTTCTACTGGTACCAGATGCTCTGGGTGCTCATCTCGACCGCGCTCACGATGACCGCGTACAAGCTGTGGCAGCGCGATCAGCGTGCCCGTAAGTCTGCTCAGTCGGCTGGAGGCCAGGCGTGAACGGCGGCGTCAACGGTGTCGCGCTCACCGTCTTCATCATCTTCTTCGTGGCCGTCACGGTCATGGGCTTCCTCGCCGCGCGCTGGCGGAAGGCCGAGAACGAAGCATCGCTCGACGAATGGGGCCTGGGCGGCCGCTCGTTCGGCACCTGGGTCACCTGGTTCCTGCTGGGCGGCGACCTCTACACGGCGTACACCTTCGTCGCCGTCCCCGCGGCGATCTACGCGGCCGGCGCCTCCGGCTTCTTCGCGGTGCCGTACACGATCCTGGTGTACCCGCTGATCTTCACCTTCCTGCCGCGCCTGTGGTCGGTCTCGCACAAGCACGGGTACGTGACCACGTCCGACTTCGTGCGCGGCCGCTTCGGCTCGAAGGGCCTCTCGCTCGCGGTCGCGATCACCGGCATCCTCGCCACGATGCCGTACATCGCGCTCCAACTGGTGGGCATCCAGGCGGTCCTTGACGTGATGGGCGTCGGCGGCGGCGAGAACACCAACTGGTTCGTCAAGGACCTGCCACTGCTGCTCGCCTTCGGCGTGCTCGCCGCGTACACGTACTCCTCGGGCCTGCGGGCGCCCGCGCTGATCGCGTTCGTCAAGGACGGCCTGATCTACCTCGTGATCGCGGTCGCCATCATCTACATCCCGATCAAGCTCGGCGGGTTCGAGCACATCTTCTCGGCGGCGAACGACAAGTTCGACGCGGCCAACGAAGCCGCCGGCAAACCGGTCGCCGGGCTCGCACCGGGATCCGGCGGTACGTGGACGTACGCGACGCTCGCGCTCGGTTCCGCCCTGGCGCTGTTCATGTACCCGCACTCGATCACGGCGACCCTGTCCTCCAAGAGCCGCAACGTGATCCGCCGCAACACCACGATCCTGCCGCTGTACTCGCTGATGCTGGGCCTGCTCGGGCTGCTCGGGTTCATGGCGATCGCGGCCGGGATCAAGGTGCAGAACGGGCAGTTGGCGATTCCGCAGCTGTTCGAGGACATGTTCCCCGACTGGTTCACGGGCGTCGCGTTCGCCGCCATCGGCATCGGCGCGCTGGTCCCCGCGGCCATCATGTCCATCGCCGCGGCGAACCTGTTCACGCGCAACATCTACAAGGACTTCATCAAGCCGGACGCGACGCCCGAGCAGGAGACCAAGGTCTCCAAGCTGGTCTCGCTGCTCGTGAAGGTGGGCGCCCTGGCCTTCGTCCTCACCATGGACAAGACCGTCGCGATCAACTTCCAGCTGCTCGGCGGCATCTGGATCCTCCAGACGATGCCGGCCCTGGTCGGCGGCCTGTTCACGCGCTGGTTCCACCGGTGGGCGCTGCTCGCGGGCTGGGCGGTCGGCATGCTGTACGGCACGCTCGCCGCGTACGGCGTCGCGTCGCCGACGCAGGCGCACTTCGGCGGCTCGTCGGCGGAGATCCCCGGCATCGGCGAGATCGGCTACATCGGCCTCACGGCGTTCGTCCTGAACGTCGTCGTGACCGTGGTCGGAACCTTCGTCCTGAAGGCGTTCAACGCCCCGGACGGCGTCGACGAGACGTCCCGCGAGGACTACACGGCCGACGCGGGCGACAAGGGGGTCCAGACCGAACTGCCCACGGTCGGCGCGGGCGCCGGTCACTAGGCACCGCTTGCACGAATGTGTCGGGCCCCTCCACACGGAGGGGCCCGACACATTTTCCGGAAAGCGTTGCGACCACGGCATACGGTCGCGTAACCATGGCGTCGTGATCAGAACTGTGCGCCCCGATGAGTACGCCGCCCTCGGCGAGTTGAGTGCCCGCGCCTACCTGGGCAGTGGCCTCCTCGCGTTCGGCGAGGACGACTGGTACGCCGCCGAACTGCGCGACGTCGAGAAACGCGCCCGGCAGGCCGAGGTGCTCGTCGCCGAGGACCCGGACGGCCGGGTCCTCGGCAGCGTCACCTACGTCTCCTCGCACGACCACCCGTACGCGGAGCTGGCGCGCCCCTCGGAGGCCGAGTTCCGGATGCTGGCCGTCGCCGTCGAGGCGCGCGGGAAGGGCGTCGGCGAGGCGCTCGTACGGGCCGTGATCGACCGGGCCCGCACGGCCGGCAAGTCGGCGGTGGTGCTGTGCACCCAGCCGCTCGCGACCGCCTCGCACCGCCTCTACGAGCGCCTCGGCTTCACCCGGATCCCGGACCGCGACTGGGCCCCGATCCCGGAAGTGATGCTGCGGGCGTACGAGTTGAGGCTGTCGGCAGGGGCTTCGGCGGGCTGAAGGCATGGGCACCCTGGCGCAACGCCGACACAACATATGGGGCTGAAGCGAAAGCCCAACACAACATGTATGCTCGCTCTCGCTGTCACCACAGGGGAATCCGGTGCGAATCCGGAACTGTCCCGCAACGGTGTACGTAGGCGTACAAAAACGCCCGCGTGAGTCCGATGACCTGTCGACGGTACGCCCGAGCCGACCGGCCCGGGCGTCGACGACGTCCGGGCCTCGCGGAAAGGGCCGGTGGACGAGGGCCCGCCTTCGCGCGCCCGCGCTGCCACCTCCTCCCCGCAGGCCTCGAGCCGAGCGAGGGAGAGCCTCCACGTGACCATCGCGCCCGCCGAACCGGTCTCAGCCACCCCCCAGGACGGCCCGGGTGCCGCACTGCTGCGCACCCTGACCGAGCTGACCGCCGACCTCCCCGACGCCGATCCCGGCCGGATCGCGGCCGCCGCGCTGCGCGGCCGTTCGGCGCGGGCCGATGAGGCCGAGCTGCGCGATCTCGCCACCGAGGCCGCGGCCGGTCTGATCTCCGAGGACCCCGCCTACTCCCGGCTCGCCGCCCGACTGCTCACCCGCTCCATCGCCGCGGAGGCCGCCTCGCAGGGCGTCACGTCCTTCACCGGGTCGGTCGAGGTCGGCCACCGCGAGGGCCTGATCGCGGACCGCACGGCCGAGTTCGTACGGGTGCACGCGGCGCGCCTCGACGCGCTGATCGACGTCGCGGGCGACGACCGCTTCGGCTACTTCGGCCTGCGCACGCTGCACAGCCGCTACCTGCTGCGGCACCCGATCACCCGGCACGTCATCGAGACCCCGCAGCACTTCATGCTGCGCGTGGCCTGCGGACTCGCCGAGGACGACAGCGTCCGCGCGCTGGACGAAGTGGCCGCCCTGTACGGCCTGATGAGCCGCCTCGACTACCTGCCCTCCTCCCCCACGCTCTTCAACTCCGGCACCCGCCACCCCCAGATGTCGAGCTGCTACCTGCTCGACTCCCCGCTCGACGAGCTCGACTCGATCTACGACCGGTACCACCAGGTCGCCCGCCTCTCGAAGCACGCGGGTGGCATCGGTCTCTCGTACTCCCGCATCCGCAGCCGCGGTTCGCTGATCCGCGGCACGAACGGGCACTCCAACGGCATCGTCCCGTTCCTGAAGACGCTGGACGCCTCGGTCGCCGCCGTGAACCAGGGAGGCCGCCGCAAAGGCGCCGCCGCGGTCTACCTGGAGACCTGGCACTCCGACATCGAGGAGTTCCTCGAGCTGCGCGACAACACTGGTGAGGACGCGCGCCGCACCCACAACCTGAACCTCGCGCACTGGATCCCGGACGAGTTCATGCGCCGGGTGAACACGGACCAGCCGTGGTCGCTGTTCTCGCCGGCCGACGTGCCCGAGCTCGTCGACCTGTGGGGCGAGGAGTTCGACGCCGCGTACCGCAAGGCCGAGGCCGACGGGAAGGCCCAGCGGACCATCCCGGCCCGCGATCTGTACGGCCGCATGATGCGCACCCTCGCGCAGACCGGCAACGGCTGGCTGACCTTCAAGGACGCCGCCAACCGCACCGCCAACCAGACGGCGGAGCCCGGCCACACGGTCCACTCCTCGAATCTCTGCACGGAGATCCTGGAGGTGACGGACGACGGGGAGACGGCCGTCTGCAACCTGGGGTCGGTGAACCTCGGGTCCTTCGTCGTGGACGGTGGCATCGACTGGGAGCGGCTCGACGAGACGGTCCGCACGGCCGTCACCTTCCTCGACCGCGTCGTCGACATCAACTTCTACCCGACCGACCAGGCGGGCCGCTCCAACTCCCGCTGGCGCCCGGTGGGCCTGGGCGCGATGGGCCTCCAGGACGTCTTCTTCAAGCTGCGCATGCCGTTCGACTCGGCGGAGGCCCGCGCCCTGTCCACCCGCATCTCCGAGCGCATCATGCTCGCGGCGTACGAGGCGTCGGCCGACCTGGCCGAGCGCAACGGTCCCCTTCCCGCCTGGGAGAAGACCCGTACGGCGCGCGGCGTGCTGCACCCCGACCACTACGGCGTGGAGCTGACGTGGCCGGAGCGCTGGGCGGCGCTGCGGGAACGCATCGCGTCGGTCGGCATGCGCAACTCCCTCCTCCTCGCCATCGCGCCCACGGCCACCATCGCCTCGATCGCCGGCGTCTACGAGTGCATCGAGCCGCAGGTATCCAACCTCTTCAAGCGGGAGACCCTGTCGGGCGAGTTCCTCCAGATCAACTCGTACCTCATCGACGAGCTGAAGGCGCTCGGCGTCTGGGACGCCAAGACCCGCGAGGCGCTGCGCGAGTCCAGCGGCTCGGTGCAGGGCTTCACCTGGGTCCCGGAGGAGATCCGCGCCCTCTACCGCACGGCGTGGGAGATCCCGCAGCGCGGCCTCATCGACATGGCGGCGGCGCGGACCCCGTTCCTCGACCAGGCCCAGTCCCTGAACCTCTTCATGGAGACGCCGACCATCGGCAAGCTCTCCTCGATGTACGCGTACGCCTGGAAGTCGGGCCTGAAGACGACGTACTACCTGCGCTCGCGCCCGGCGACGCGCATCGCGCGGGCGGCGGGCAACAGCACCGTCCCCGCACAGACCGCGACGCCCGACCCCGAGGCCGTCGCCTGCTCCCTTGAAAACCCCGAGTCCTGCGAGGCATGCCAGTGACCACCGCCGCCGACAAGCACACGACGACGACCGGCGAGAAGAACCTGCTCGACCCCGGCTTCGAGCTGACGCTCCGGCCGATGCGCTATCCGGACTTCTACGAGCGCTACCGCGACGCCATCAAGAACACGTGGACGGTGGAGGAGGTCGACCTCCACTCGGACGTCGCCGACCTCGCGAAGCTGTCACCGGGTGAGCAGCACATGATCGCCCGACTGGTCGCATTCTTCGCGACGGGCGACTCGATCGTCGCGAACAACCTGGTCCTCACGCTCTACAAGCACATCAACTCCCCAGAGGCGCGGCTGTACTTGAGCCGTCAGCTCTTCGAGGAGGCCGTGCACGTCCAGTTCTATCTGACGCTGCTCGACACCTATCTGCCCGACCCGGACGACCGGGTCGAGGCGTTCGCGGCGGTGGAGAACATCCCCTCCATCCGCGAGAAGGCCGAGTTCTGTTTCCGTTGGATGGATTCCGTCGAGGGCCTCGACCGTCTGGCGACCAAGTCGGACCGCCGCCGCTTCCTCCTCAACCTGATCTGCTTCGCGGCGTGCATCGAGGGCCTCTTCTTCTACGGCGCCTTCGCCTACGTCTACTGGTTCCGCTCGCGCGGCCTGCTGCACGGCCTCGCCACCGGCACCAACTGGGTCTTCCGCGACGAGACGATGCACATGAGCTTCGCCTTCGACGTGGTGGACACGGTCCGCAAGGAGGAGCCGGAGCTCTTCGACGACGAGTTGCAGCAGCAGGTCACCGACATGCTCAAGGAAGCCGTCGAGGCCGAGCTGCAGTTCAGCCGTGACCTGTGCGGCGAGGGTCTGCCGGGCATGAACACCGACTCGATGCGGCAGTACCTGGAGTGCGTCGCCGACCAGCGCCTGCAGCGCCTCGGCTTCGCGCCGATCTACGGCTCGGAGAACCCGTTCTCGTTCATGGAGCTCCAGGGCGTCCAGGAACTGACCAACTTCTTCGAGCGGCGCCCTTCGGCGTACCAGGTCGCGGTCGAGGGCTCGGTCGGCTTCGACGAGGACTTCTGACGGGTCCACCCGTATGACGGGGCAGGCCCCCTGACGGGTTCGGTTCCAACGGGGCGGTGGGCGGCACTAATTGAGATGCGCCGCGCACCGCCCCGGCTCCCGTACTCGACGTGGGCGGCGGCCCGGGCGTGCACGCGCGCTGGCTGGTCGAGGACGGGTACCGCGTCCATCTCGTCGACCCCGTGGAACGGCACGTGCGGGAGGCGGCCGGCGCCGGGTGCACGGTCCATCGCGCCGAGGACCTGGCGGCGGAGGTGCGGGACGCCGGGGTCATCGGCACCCGGCTGTACGGGGTGGAGGGGCCCGGTGACGCTCTCCTGAAGGCTGCGGAGACCGCCACGGGCCGCCAAGTACAGAGGGAATCCGACCTGTTCACGTCGGCTCTGGCGGCGGCCCGGATGGCCGAGGAGCATCCGGAGCTGCTCGTCGCGAGCTCGCACCTGCTGGCCTTCGGGCGGCGGCCGGGTCAGGCCGCACGCTCGTAGCGGGAGTGGCGCGCGGCGGCGGCACGGAGTTGACGGTCGATGCGGCGGTCGTGGGCCATGCCGTACAGGGACGGGGCGGCCAGGAGGAGGAAGACGAAGAGGACTGCGAAGTAGTTCATCGCTGTGTTCATGTCCTCCACTCTCCGCCCGGCGGCGACCGCGCGGCAGTGGCAGGACCGTCAGCAACCCTCGAATTACTGCCACTTCTGCGGCACACTGTCAGGCATGCTGAAAAACGTGGCCGCCGTGCTGCTGGACGGCGTGCATCCCTTTGAACTCGGCGTCGTGTGCGAGGTGTTCGGCCTCGACCGCAGCGACGCCGGGCTGCCCGTGTACGACTTCGCGGCCGTCTCCACCGAGGGGCCCTCACTCACCACGCACGTGCCCGGCATGACGGTCTCCACCCCGCACGGCCTCGAACGGCTCGCGGAGGCCGACCTCATCACGATCCCCTCGGAGGGGCGGCGGTTCGGCCAGTACCCGCCGGAACTGCTCGACGCGCTGCGGCAGGCGGTCGACCGGGGCGCGCGCGTGCTCAGCCTCTGCGCGGGGGTGTTCGTCCTCGGCGAGGCCGGACTGCTCGACGGCCGCCGGTGCGCGGTCCACTGGCGGTACGCGCGCGAGCTCGCCGTCCGCTTCCCGCGCACCCGCGTCGACCCCGATGTGCTGTACGTCGACGAGGGCCCGGTCATCACCTCCGCCGGCACGGCCGCGGGCATCGACGCCTGCCTCCACATCGTCCGCAAGGAGCACGGCTCCGAGGTGGCCAACACGATCGCCCGCCGCATGGTCGTCCCGCCGCACCGCGACGGCGGCCAGGCCCAGTACGTGGAGCGCCCGCTGCCGGCGACGCGCTGCGACACGGTGGGCGGGGTGCTGGCGTGGATGGAGCGGCATCTGGGAGATCCGGTGACCGTGGAGGAGCTGGCGGCGCGGGCGCACATGTCGCCGCGCACGTTCGCGCGGCGCTTCCAGCAGGAGACCGGCACGACGCCGTACCGCTGGCTGCTGCGCCAACGCGTCCTGTTCGCCCAGGAGTTGCTGGAGGGCACGGACGAGACGGTGGACGCGATCGCCGCGCGCGCCGGGTTCGGCAACGCGGCGGCGATGCGCCATCAGTTCATGAAGGCGTTGGGGACGACCCCCAACGCCTTCCGCAGGACCTTCCGGGTGAAGCTCGCCTCCTAGGCTCCGGTCACCGGCGGTCAGCCACGGGCCCACACCCGCAGGTTCCCGTTCTTGGGGCCGATGGTGATGCCCAGCTTCGCCGTCGACTCCGTCTCGGGGACCGTCTCGAATCGCCACCGCGACACCAAGGTGCCCAGGATGAGGCCGAGTCCGACCATACTGAAGTGATCGCCGGGGCACTTGCGGTTGCCTGTGCCGAACGGCTGGTGTGCCACCTTCGCGACGTCCGTGACGCGCTCCGGCAGCCATCGGTCGGGGTCAAAGACGTTCACGTCGTCGAACGAGCGCGGGTCGTGCTGCATCGCGTACGGGCTGTAGACGATGTCCGTCCCGGCCGGAATGCGATACCCACCGAGCGTCGTATCGACCGCCGATATGCGCGTGAATATCCACACGCTGGGGCGAATGCGCATCGACTCGGCAAGGAGATTCCGCATATATGCGAGTTTCCCGAGGTCGCCGAAAGCCACCTGCCTGACGCCACCCGTCACCGATTCAACCTCTTCGTACAACCGGCTTTCATGGTCCGGGTGTTCGGCGAGGAGTCCGAGCGTCCAAGCCAGCGTCTTGGAGACATTCTCGCCGCCGGCCAACAGGAGGGCCAAAACCTGATCGTGGATCTCTTGGTCGGTGACCGCTTCACCGTCGTCGTCGTGCGCGTCGAGCAATGCCGCGAGAAGGTCTCCGGTGTCGATTCCCTCGGCCGCCTGAGCCCTTCGCTCGACGATGATCTCGTCGACCATGCGGTGCAATTCGGCCATCGCGCGCTCGAAACGCCGATTGGCCGGCAGGGGCAGCCGGTACAGCGGTCCGAAGGACAGGATCATCCGCCGGTACATGCCGACGAAGACCGTGCCCATCGTCTCGCCGAGGCGGTCCGAGCGGTCGTCCTCCGCGTCGATGTGCAGCATGGCGCGGGCCGTGATCCGGGCCGACAGGCGGAACATCTCGGCGTTGATGTCGACGGTCTGCCCGTCCTGCCAGCGGTCGGCCGCGGCCTGCGCCTCCTCTGCCATCAACGAGGCGTAGTCGGCGATCCGATCGGCCCGGAACGCGGGCTGGATGGCACGGCGCTGGCGCCGGTGCTTCTGCCCGTTGCTGCTCGCCACGCCCTCGCCGAGGAGCACCTCGAGGGCGTCCCACAACGCGCCGCCGACGATGAAGTCCGGGCTCTTGAGGAGCTTCTCGACCAGGACGGGGTCGCAGGCCGCGAAGACCGTCTTGGGGCCGAGCCGCAGCCGGACCACGTCGCCGCCGTCCCGCAGCCGGGTCAGGAAGGCCAGCGGGTCACGGAGCATCTGCGGGGCGTGGCCGAGCAGCGGCGCACCGCCGGGTGCGAGCGGCGGGAGCGACGCTCCCGCCTGGCCGGGCGCCGGGGCCGGCAGCGTGGATTCCACGGTCATGCGCACTCACCTGCCTGTTCGGGGATCCGGTCGGGGGTCCGGTCCGGGATCCGGTGGGGAGCCTGCCTCGGGATGCGGCCCGCGCCGGACACGCCGTCGGCACCGACCGGCTCGTCGCTGACGTACGGCGGGTTGCTGCGGTCCTCCCAGTCGTCGACCTGATAGCGGCCCGATTCGTGGTGGAACCAGTAGACGGAACTGAACCAGTTCCGCATGTTCTCCAGACATGACCTCATGGCCACGGAGAGGTCTTTTCCTTTTTCTCCGAGCGTCGCGACGCCGTCCGCGATGTTCCCGACCTCGATTTCCGCCTCAAGGAAATCGTCGACGCATACGAGGACTCGGCGCCGCACTTCCGCGGCGGCTTCGGGGACGGAAAGCCCCTCGTGCTCGATGAGGCTTATCCCGAGGTTGTGGAATTCGTTTCCCGCGAGTTCCTTGGGGAGCGAACACAGGTCGTTGTACCAGGCGGAGAAATCCTGGACGGAAAGTGCCGCGCGCATGAACGCCGGCGTTTTCCGTACCCACGCCGGGAGTTCGTACTGCGCCGTCGCCTCGAGCAGGTCTATCCAAATCCAGTGCGCGAAGGTCTGCCGGCGCAACTCTATGTACGCGTCGACGCCGGGCACGGTGCCCGTCGTCCGGTTCCTGAACTCCTCGTCGTACGCGTCGATCACCGGGTGGAAATGGCGGGCGAACCGCACGTTCCAGGTGTGGCTCAGCGAGCCGTAGAACCGCTGGAGGCAGTCGGCGAACCCCGCGACCAGCGGATCCCCATGGTCGAGATGGAGCTCGGGCGCCTCGGTCGCCGCGTGTAACTGGGCGACGAGCCGGCCCCAGCCTTCCGCGCGACCGTGGATCACGTCGCGGTCGTGCCGGTCGTCCCAGGCGAAGAACCACGCGCTGTAGTCGCTGATCGTCGCGAGCAGTTCATCGGGGGCGCCGAGGTAGTAGCCGGCGACGAGGTCCGAATAGCACAAGCCGTCGGCATATTTCGCCACCTTGTCGGGCGGCATCAGCTCCATTTCCAGGAGCCAGGACCGGGTCCTTCCTTGGAGCTTCGGCCAATACGGGTGCAGTCGGCGAGGAAACCGACTCTCGATCACCGGAAGCGCCACAGCCGCCGGAACCGACGTATGTGAGAAAGCAGGCACGTAGTAACCCCTCTCTGTGGCCTGCAGCGCGCGCCCCTCCCGCTGTACCGGTCGCGCGCCGTCGTGTTACCCCGCGCTTTCTATTCAGCACCATAACTGACCGCGATGGGAACGGATTTGCTCCCCTCACTACCCCACACTTCCTGATTCTTCACCTGCCATGACCGGATTCGGGCGATACGCGTCCGGGCCGGGTACCCCTGCCCGCACATGCGAACGGCGCCCGGACGGAGGTCACTTCCGCACCGGACGCCGTCTGACGCCTCAACTCCCCCATGAGGGAAAGGTAGTTGCTCAGCTGTTGGGGACCACCGGGTAACGCGGCGTCCCCTCCTCCATCTGCTTCAACGCGTCCTTGCGCTCACGCTTCGAGAGACGGTCGATGTACAGGTACCCGTACAGGTGGTCGGTCTCGTGCTGCAGGCAGCGCGCGAAGTAGCCGGTGCCGCGCACGGTGATCGGGTTGCCCTTCTCGTCCCGGCCGTCGACCACCGCGTAGTCGGGGCGGGCGAGTTCGGCGTACGCGGTCGGCACGGACAGGCAGCCCTCGTTGGAGTCGTCGAGGCGGCGCTGGTCGGTCGGCAGCTCGCGCAGGACCGGGTTGCAGACGACGCCGGTGTGCCGCATGCCGTCGTCGTCCGGGCAGTCGTACACGAAGACCTTCAGGTCCACACCGATCTGGTTGGCGGCGAGGCCCACGCCCTCGGCGGTGTGCTGGCTCGCGAACATGTCGTCGACGAGCTTTGCCAGCTCGTCGTCGAACTCGGTGACGTCCTTGCACTCCTTGTGCAGCACCGGGTTCCCGACGACGGTGATCGGCCGCGACGTGCCGCGCTCCCGGTACGCCGCCTCCCGGGCCTCGCAGTCCTCGGTGTCGACGACGAAACCCTCGTCATCCACGGGAAGCACGCCGCCGTGCTGCTGATCGGTGTCCTGCTGAGCCATGACGGACGAACGCCTTCCTAGGGAAACAACGAGAGGGAAACAACGAGGTGGAACCCTTACAGGGTACTTTCAGCGACACGGGGGCCCGGGGCGCAGCCCCCGGGGACGGGACGGGAAGGGGCGGCGGGGGCGACCAACAAAAACCCGCCCCGCGCCCACCCGCACCTAACAAACCTCTTCGAGATCCCGCCAGTCACGCGAGTCCGGCGAATCCGCCACCCACCCGTCGAGCAACCCCCGCACCAGAGAAGCCGGCGCAGCCACACCGCACTCCCGCTCCGGCACCCACAGCTGCCCATCGGTCCGATGCCCAAGGGGCCCGGGATGCCCCGGCTCACTGTGGTCGTGCGGATCGAGATGCGTACCGTCCCCCTCGTCGGACGGCATCCGCGACTCCGAACACGTCCGGCACAGCAGCCGCACGGACGACGACCAGTCCTCGGCGGCGAATCCCGCGTCGGCGGCCAGCCGCTCCAGCGCGTCCCGGTCGTCCTCGGTGGCGGCCTCGAGCAGCACCACCCAGGTGGGAACCGGCGAGGGCGCCCACAGTTCGATCTCGTCGAAGACCGGGTACGAGTGCCCGGCCGCCGTGGTCCGCTCCCCGTGCGGGACGCCGTCGTGCAGCACGACCTCGCCCCAGCGCCGCCCGGACGACGGCAGCGGGATGGAGAGCAGCTCGATGCGCGCGGGGTCGAGCCTGCGCCCCCACACCACCTCCGCCTCGCCCTCCGGCGACAGCCGCACCGCGGCGCTCCCGAGGTCCATCCCGGTCGGCTCCCCGGCAGCGGCGGCGCCGCCCGGCACCTTCAGCCCGTACGCCTGCCAGGCCCTGCGCGCGAGCGGCCAGTCCTGCAGGGCGGTGGCGGCGATGCCCACGTTCCACCAGTCCGGGGCCCCGCCCTCCTTCTCGAGCAGGGCGACGGCCCGCAGGCCGGTGGTGCGGGCCTGCTCCCAGTCGTGCCGGAACTTGTGCAGCAGCGCGAGGTTGAACCAGGACTCCGACAGCCAGGGCTCCAGGTCGGCGGCCCGCGTGAGCAGCGCTCCCGCGTCCTCGTACCGGCCGTCGCCGATCAGCGTGAACGCGCGATCCGTGGCCTGCCGCCAGGAGGCGGAGGGCCGGTGCCGTCCCTTGCCGAAGATCCTCACGATTCCCGCCTGCCGATGCTCGAGGCCTGGGCCTCCGGTCTCTGAGTTTCTGCGTGTTCTACCTTGCTTTGCATCCAACCACGTACGGTCGGACGACCGCTCATTACCCATGGGTTACCCAACCGACCCTAGGCTCAGACCGGGCGTTCCAACCACCCTGGCCAGCGCCTCCACGACCTCTGGCTGGTAGTCGCGCCCCGTGGCCAGACGCAGGCTTTCCAGGGCCCTGAGCGGCCCCTGAGGTCCCTGTTCCCTGGCCATCTCGTCGTACGCGTTCGCTGTCCGCACAATCCGGGCGATGAGCGGCTGCTCGCGGTACGGGTCCGCCTGCCGCTCGACCACCACCGCCACCTGGGTGTCCACCCCGGTCTGACGGACGACGGCGCCGCCGAGCAGGGCGATCCGCCGCTGCTGGGCGGGCGGCAGCGCGGCGGTGGCGCCCTCGGCCACCGGGTCGACGAGCGAGAGCTGCCCGATGTCGTGCATCAGCGCCGCGTACTCGAGCACCGACAGGTCCGGCTGGGAGAGGCCCAGGTCGCGGCCGACGGCCCGGCTGAGCGCGGCCACCCGGCGGGCGTGCCCGTGCGGGGTGTAGCCGGCGATCTCGGTGGCGCGGGCCAGTGAGGTGATGGTCTGCCGGTACGTGGCCTTGACCACGGCGTACCGCCGGAACGCCAACTGGGTGAGCAGCAGCGGCAGGCTGATCAGGGGCAGCGCCCACAGCCCGGCGACGGCGACGGCGAGCGCCATGACGGCGCCCGTCGCGCACACGGCCGACCCGATCCCGAGCATCGCCCGCAGCTCGTCGCGCAGCAGCGGGCCGAACGGCCAGCGCGTCCTGGCGTGCGCCATGACGGCGGCGAGCACGGCATCGCACAACGCGGTCAGCACTAGGAGCCCGACGATCAACAGCGCGTAGTACGCCCCGTCCCCGAACCACTCCGCCAACACGCCCTGGTTGTACAGCGGTTGGAAGCAGACGGCGGCGAACGCGACGGTGAGCACGCGGCGCGTCACATGGTCGAGCGAGGCACCCTTTCCGCGCGCCACATGCGGTATGCAGCCGACGAGCGTGCCCGCGACGACGATTGCGACGACCTGTAGTGCGCCGTGGTGCGTGGGCCGCCCCGCGACCTCCCCGAGCAAGGCGTACGCGAGCGCCCCCGCGGCCCCGAGCGGCGCGGCCTCCCGGTCCTCTGCGCCACCCCACCGCGCCAGCTCCCCCACGGCGACGAGCACCCCGAACGCCAGCGCGTTCCCCCGCTCGACAACGCCGTGCCAAACGGTGTCCCCCACAGCCACGGCGGCAACCACCACAGCCACCCCGAACACCACCACCAGCAAGCCGGACAACCGTCTCCCCGCCGTGCCGCGCAACGGGTCCGGGGCCCCCGCGCCACGCTCCGGCTCGGCCCCCGTCACCGGGACGCCGCCGGCGGGACGGCGACGCTTTCCGGGCGGGGCGGTGGCACCACCGCCTCGTCCGCCGTGACCACGGGATGCCACCCGTCCCGCTCAAGCACCCGCACCAGCGCCCCCACCATCACCGGATCGAACTGCGAACCGGCGCACCGCTCCAGCTCCGACAACGCCACCGGAACGGGCCGCGCCCGCGAATACGTCCGCGTGGAAGTCATCGCGTCGAACGCGTCGGCCACCGCCACCACCCGCGCGAACTCCGGAATCTGCGCCCCCACGAGCCCGTACGGATACCCGCTCCCGTCGAGCCGCTCATGGTGATGCAGAATCGCCGCCCGCGCCTCGCCCAGGAACGCGATCCCCCGCACCATCTCGTGCCCGTACTCGGGATGCAGCTGAATGACCTCGCGCTCCTCGGGTGTCAGCGGCCCGTCCTTGCGCAACAACCGTGTGGGCACGCCGAGTTTCCCCACGTCGTGCAGGATCCCGGCGAACCGCAGCGCCTCCACCCGCTCCCCCGCCATCCCGAGCTCGCGCGCGATCATCATCGACGCCTGCCCGACCCGCTCACTGTGCCCGCGCGTATAGCCGTCCTTGATGTCGACGGCCTGCACGAGCGCCCGGATCGTGGCCTGGTGGGCCGACCACTCCCGCTGGTACTGGGCGAACACCCAGCAGGAGATGTACATCGGCAGGAGCACGAGCAGCGCGGCGAGCGGACCGTACGAACTCGTCCACATCGTCGCCATCACCAGGCCCGCGAGCCCGTGCGCGGCCACCGGCGCGAGCATCCGCAGGAAGAGCCCGCGCCAGGCGCTGCGCACCGGGACCCGCTCCGCGGAGGCGAGCACGCCCCCGTCGAGCACGGTGAGTGTGGCGCAGAACGCGAGGACCGCGGCGCCACCGGGTACGAGCGCGTACGGGAACCGGGGGTCGGCGACCGCTTCGGGCCCGCCGAGCGCGCCGAAGACCCGGGCCGCGGCCCAGGAGGCGAGGGCGAGTTGGGCCGCGCGCCACACCTTGCGCAGCCACGCGGGCCGCCGCTCGACCGAGGTGAGCAGGGCGCCGGGCAGGGCGACGAGCGCGGCGGCGGCCGGCGGCAGCAGAAACGCCCCGGCGAGCAGTACGGGAAAGAAGGTGCCCATCCCCTTGGGGGCGCGCCGCCCGACGAGCCGGCAGCGGCCGAGCTGCTCACACCCCGCGTAGAGGAACGCGAGCAGCGCGACGCCGGGCCACGACGTGGTGGCGGAGAACGCGGGGGCGGCGCAGACCACGGCGACGCCGGCGGTCAGGAGCACATACGCACGGGCCACGAGCGGAACCGACCGCATGCCCCAACTCCCTCCCCAAGGCGTCCAGTTCAGGGAGGATAGGACGGGCGGGAAGGCGCTCGCGCCGCATCACGGGGATTGCCCGGACCTCGGGCCCCGGATTCGCACGATCGGGTGAACGGGGCCCGGTTCAGCAGGCACTTCGGGCAACAGGCGCTTCAGACGAAGCCACTTCAGGCGACAGGCGCCTCAGGCGAGCGGATTGCCCATGCCCTCTTCGGGCGTGACCTGGCCCGAGCGGATCACTTCGATCCGCCCCATGACCTTGGCCCGCAGATCGGTGGGCACGTCGTCATGACCGCAGCACCGCTTCACCAGCTTCTTCACGGCCTGCTCAAGGCCGTACTTCTCCAGGCACGGGGAGCACTCCTCGAAGTGCACCTCGAACTTGGTGCAGTCACTGTCCGGCATCTCGTGGTCGAGGAACTCGTAGAGATGGTCCAGGACTTCACTGCAGTCCGTCTCGTGCGGCTCTCCGCAGCTCATGAGCCCGAGCCTTTCGCTTCGTTCGCCTGACCGGCACCGGCCGGGACGAGCCCGCGATCACGGGCGTAGTCCTCCAGCATGCCGCGCAGCTGGCGACGGCCACGGTGCAGCCGGGACATCACCGTACCGATGGGTGTTCCCATGATGTCCGCGATCTCCTTGTACGCAAAGCCCTCTACGTCCGCGAGATAGACCGCGATGCGGAATTCCTCGGGGATCGCCTGGAGCGCCCGCTTCACGTCCGAGTCGGGCAGGTGGTCGAGCGCCTGCGACTCGGCGGAGCGCAGACCGGTCGACATGTGCGACTCGGCCCGGGCCAGCTGCCAGTCCTCGATCTCCTCGGCGGCACTGCGCTGGGGCTCGCGCTGCTTCTTGCGGTACGAGTTGATGAAAGTGTTCGTAAGGATCCGGTACAGCCACGCCTTGAGGTTCGTGCCCTCACGGAACTGGTGGAACGAGGCGTACGCCTTCGCATACGTCTCCTGCACCAGGTCCTCGGCGTCGGCCGGGTTGCGCGTCATGCGCAGGGCCGCCGAATACATCTGGTCGAGAAATTCCAGCGCGTCCCGCTCGAAGCGCGCGTTGCGCTCAGCGGTGCTCTCCCCGTTCCCGGGAGTCTCGGGGCGCTCCTCCGCGTGGCCGTGCTCGGTCCCTGCGTCGGTCCCTGTGACCGGACCCACCTCCTCAAGCGATGTCACGGAGCCAAAGGAGACCCCGCTCGAATCGGAGGATAGACGACGATCCGGTCCGCCCGCCGCCCGAACAGGAGCGGTCTTGGCCGCGCTCAGCACGCTCCACTCCAGGTCAGGAGCGGTGGCACGGCTGGGGCAAGCGACTGAACCCATGCGGCGGACTTCCTCTCGTACGAACTCTGTGCACCGACAGTCCGCACAACAGTCGTCCCGGCCTCAACATTCCCGGCTGCTAGACGAGTGATCCGGTCCACTTCGTGACCGCGTCGGTGATCACGGAGAGGGCCTCTTCCTGGGTGATGTCCGCGCGCTTCGGAACGGCGAAGCCATGGTCCCCGTAGGGGACTTCGGTGAGTTCGTACGCGCCGGACTCCGGGAACTCCGCGGGCTTGCCGAAGGGGTCGTTGCCGCCCTGTACGACGAGGGTGGGCACGCCCGCGCCGAGGAGTTCCTCGGAACGGGACTTCTCCGGCTTGCCCGGCGGGTGCAGCGGAAAGCTGAGCGCGAGCACGGCGGCGGCGCCGAGTTCCCCCGCGGTACGGCAGGCGACGCGGGCGCCGGCGCTCCTGCCTCCGGCGATCACCGGGAGTCCGGGCTTCTCCAATGCGGGCCAGATGCCCCGCCACCCCTTGTCGAGCGTCTTCGGGGCGGGCGCGAGCTTCTTCCCCGCGACGCGCCAGGGCTGCTCCACGAGAGCGACGCTCACTCCGTGGGCGCGGAGGGCCCCGGCGAGGGCCACGAGGTCGCGTGCCTCGATACCGCCACCGGCGCCATGACTGACGGCCAGCACCAGCTTCGGGGTCTTGGCGGAGTGCCAGGTGATACGGGCGTCGCCGGTTTCGGTGGGGATGATTTCGCTACGTGTCACGTGGCCATTTAAGCCCCGCTCTGGGACGAGGGCCCGCGGGGTCCGGGGCAGAGCCCCGAGTCGTCCACCACGGCCGGCCGCGTCAGAAGAGCGTGCCCTCCTCCGGCCCCTCCAGCTCCCGAACAAGCTCCGCGCCGTTGTTGCGCACATTGCTCACCGCCGTGGACACGGGATACGCCCGCATCAGCCCCTCCGGAGGAGGGGCGAGGAGCGACCGAAGGTCATCGACGTCCGTACGGGCCGGGTCCAGCCAGTCGTCCCACCGGTCCGGTGTCAGCATCAGCGGCATCCGGGGGTGGATGTCGGCGAGGGACCCCGGCCCCTCCTTCGGCGCGACGCCGAGCGGAGCGGTCTCCGCCTCCGTGGTGATCACGGAGCACGTCACCCACCAGGCCAGCGGGTGCTCGTCCGGGAGCGTGCGGTCGTGCCAGAACTCGTAGAGCCCGGCCATCGCGAAGACCGAGCCGTCCGCGGGCGTCACGAAGTACGGCTGCTTGCGGGGCCGCTTCTTCTTGCCCTCGACCTCCAGGTCGCGCTCGGACGGCGCGGTCACCCACTCGTAATAGCCGTCCGCGGGCAGGATGCAGCGCCGCGTGGTGAAGGCCCGGCGGAACGAGGGCTTCTCGTGCACGGTCTCGGCCCGCGCGTTGATCATGCGGGCGCCGCCCTCCGGCGTCTTGGACCAGGACGGCACGAGCCCCCACTTGAGCTTGCGCAGCTGGCGAACCGGACGACCCGTGGCGGAGGAACTGTGAGAGGCGGCCTCGGCGTCCTTCACCGGGCGGTCGAGAACCGCGTAGACCTCCTTGGTGGGAGCCACATTGAAATCGGCCTCATAGGCCTCCTCCGGCTCCCACTTCTCGATCTCAAAGATTCCTGCGAGATCCTCGGGCCTGCGACTCGATGCATAACGTCCGCACATACGTGCCACAGTGCCAGATGCCGACCCGCCACCGAACCCGAACGGGAGCAGCCGAAACACATGGACGCCAGCCTCTGGGACCGGATCTTCGGGACCCAGTCCGACCCCGACCAGTGGGTGACGATCGCCACGGCCGTCGTCGCGCTCGCCGCGATCGTCCCGCACGGCATCTGGCGGCTGTCCCGTAACGCCATCACGATCGCCCACGAGGGCGGCCACGGCCTGATCGCCCTGCTGATGGGCCGCCGCCTCGACGGCATCCGGCTGCACGGCGACACCAGCGGCCTCACCGTGAGCCGCGGCAAACCGACCGGCCTCGGCATGATCCTGACCGCGGCCGCCGGGTACACGGCCCCGCCGCTGCTCGGTCTCGGCGGCGCGGCGCTGCTCTCCGAGGGACACATCACACTGCTGCTGTGGCTGGCCACGGCGCTGCTCGTGGCGATGCTCGTGATGATCAGGAACGCGTACGGGGTGCTGACCGTCGTCGTCGCCGGCGGCGCCTTCGTCCTCGTCTCCTGGCTCGCGGGGCCGCAGGTCCAGGCGGCCTTCGCGTACACCGTGGTCTGGTTCCTGCTCCTCGGTGGCGTGCGCCCCGCCTTCGAGCTGCAGCGCAAGCGCCACAGGGGAGGCGCGGGCGACTCCGACGCCGACCAGCTCTCGCGCCTCACGCACGTCCCCGCGGGAATGTGGCTGTTTTTCTTCCACGCCGTCTCACTGTGCTCACTGCTCGGCGGTGGCCGCTGGCTGCTGGGGCTGTGAGCAGGTGCCTTCCCGGGGGCCGACTAGAGTTGGGGCATGACCACGAACCCGGCCCACACCGCCCTCTGGCCCGCCCCTCTCGCGAGCGGAGCCGTCGACGCGACTGTTCAGGTGCCGGGGTCCAAATCCGTCACCAACCGGGCGCTCGTGCTCGCCGCGCTCGCCGCGGAGCCGGGCTGGCTGCGCCGCCCGCTGCGCTCCCGCGACACGCTGCTGATGGCGGCCGCGCTGCGCGAGATGGGTGTGGGCATCGAGGAAGGCGTGGGGCCCGACGGGTCCGGTGAGGCGTGGCGCGTCATCCCGTCCGGCCTTCAGGGGCCCGCCACGGTCGACGTCGGCAACGCGGGCACCGTGATGCGCTTCCTGCCGCCGGTCGCCTCGCTCGCCGACGGTCCGATCCGGTTCGACGGCGACCCCCGTTCGTACGAGCGTCCGCTGCACGGCGTGATCGACGCGCTGCGCGCGCTCGGCGCCCGGATCGACGACGAGGGCCGCGGCGCGCTGCCGCTGACGGTGCACGGCGGGGGCGCCCTGGAGGGCGGCCCGGTGGAGATCGACGCCTCGTCGTCGTCCCAGTTCGTTTCGGCCCTGCTGCTGTCGGGCCCGCGCTTCAACCAAGGGGTCGAGGTCCGGCACACGGGCTCGGCCCTCCCCTCCATGCCGCACATCCGCATGACGGTCGACATGCTGCGCGCGGTCGGCGCCCAGGTCGACACCCCGGAGTCGGGCGGCGAACCGAACGTGTGGCGGGTCACGCCCGGCGCCCTGCTCGGCCGGGACATCACCATCGAGCCGGACCTCTCGAACGCCCAGCCGTTCCTGGCCGCGGCCCTGATCACCGGCGGCAAGGTGACGATCCCCGACTGGCCCGAGCACACCACGCAGCCCGGCGACGCGCTGCGCGACATCTTCACGCAGATGGGCGGCGGCTGTGAACTGACCGAGCGCGGGCTCGAGTTCACCGGGTCGGGGTCGATCCACGGCATCGACGTCGACCTGAGCGAGGTCGGCGAGCTGACCCCCGGCATCGCCGCGGTGGCCGCCCTGGCCGACTCCCCGTCCACCCTGCGCGGCGTCGCCCATCTGCGCCTGCACGAGACGGACCGCCTTGCCGCGCTCACCAAGGAGATCAACGAGCTGGGCGGTGATGTGACGGAGACCGCCGACGGTCTGCACATCCGCCCGCGCAAGCTGCACGGCGGGATCTTCCACACGTACGACGACCACCGCATGGCCACCGCGGGCGCGATCATCGGCCTCGCGGTCAAGGACGTACAGATCGAGAACGTGGCGACCACCGCGAAGACGCTGCCGGACTTCCCCGACATGTGGGCCGCGATGCTCGGGACCGACCGGGCGTAGGGGTACACCGCGATGCGCCGCTACGGCAAGCACACCGACGAGGACGACATCCGGCAGCGCCCGAACCGCAAGGGCAACCGGCCGCGGAGCAACATCCGACCCAAGCACGAGGACGCGGCCGAGGGCATGGTCCTCACGGTCGACCGCGGCCGGCTCACGGTCCTCATCGACGACGTCCCCGTGACCGCGATGAAGGCCCGCGAGCTGGGCCGCAAGGCGGCGGTCGTGGGCGACCGGGTCTCCGTCGTCGGCGATCTGTCCGGCAAGAAGGACACCCTCGCGCGCATCGTCCGCATCGGGGGCCGCAGCTCCCTGCTGCGCCGCACGGCGGACGACGACGACCCGTACGAGCGGGTGGTCGTCGCCAATGCCGACCAGCTCGCCATTGTCACCGCGCTCGCCGACCCCGAGCCGCGCCCGCGCATGATCGACCGCTGCCTGGTGGCGGCGTTCGACGGCGGCCTCACCCCGCTCCTCGTCCTGACGAAGTCGGACCTGGCGCCGCCGGACAAGATGCTCGAGCTGTACGGGGCGCTCGACATCCCGTACGTCGTCACCAGCCGTACCGAGCTGGAGGACGGCTCGGCCGTGGAGCGGGTGCGCGAGCAGCTCGACGGGAAGATCACGGCGTTCGTCGGCCACTCCGGCGTCGGAAAGACGACGCTGGTCAACGCCCTGGTGCCGGACGATCAGCGGCGTACGACGGGGCATGTCAACGCGGTGACCGGGCGCGGCAGGCACACGACGACGTCGGCGCTCGCGCTGCCGTTGTCGGGGGACGCGGGCTGGGTGATCGACACGCCCGGCGTGCGGTCGTTCGGACTGCACCACGTGGACCCGTCGCGCGTCATCAACGCCTTCCCCGACCTGGTGCCGGGCACGGAGAACTGCCCGCGCGCGTGCAGCCACGACGAACCCGACTGCGCCCTGGACGCCTACGTGGAGGAGGGGCACGCGGATCCGGCCCGGCTGTACTCGCTGCGCCGCCTCCTCGCGACACGGGAGCGCCGGGACGGCGACTGAACTCGCGCTTGTTTGCTGCCGCGCCACACAGGTAAGGGCATAATCGCACCAAGCCGGACGCAAGATCACAGACATTCAGAGATCAGTGGAACGCGGGAGGCACAAGGACATGGCGTGGCTGCTGGTCGTCGTCGCGGGGATCCTGGAGACCGGATTCGCCGTCTGCCTGAAGCTCTCCCACGGCTTCACCCGGCTGTGGCCGACGGTCGCGTTCGCCGCGTTCGCCCTAGGCAGCTTCGGACTCCTCACGCTCTCCCTGAAGAAGCTCGACGTGGGTCCTGCCTACGCGGTGTGGACGGGCATCGGCGCGGCCGGCACGGCGATCTACGGCATGGTCTTCCTCGGAGACATGGTCTCGGTCCTCAAGATCGTCTCCATCAGCCTGGTGATCGCGGGCGTGATCGGCCTGCAGCTGTCGGGCTCGGCGCACTGACGCGTCCGCTCTACCGGCCCACCGAGCGTCCGTTCCACCGGCTCCCTGAGCGTCCGCGCTACCGGCGCACGACCTCGCGCACCATCCGCGCGACCCCGCCCTCACCCGGCGGCGCCATCACGCACGACAGCGCGAGCCGCACCGCCACCTCGCAGTCCCGCGCCAGCGCCTCCACCTCGCTCTTCGCCACCCCCGGCACACCGAGCGCGGCCACACTCCGGTCCCGCACCGCGACCACGAAGTCGCCGGGCGCCGGCAGCGGCCCGTCCGCTCTGCGCTGGGCCGGCACGGACGAGGAGGACGGCACGGCGGACAGCGTCGGCGCGGGCAGGCGCTCGCTCCAGCACCCGGTGAGCGCGGCCCGCACCAGCGGATTGCGCCGCGCACTGGCGACGGTCCACTCGGCCACGCCGTCGAGCCCGCCCTCCTTCAACGCCCGGTCCACGCCCGCGAGATAGGCGTCTGCCTCTCGGCGCACGAGGGCGCGAGCGAGCCCTTCCTTGCTGCCGAACTCGTTGTAGAGGGTCTGCCGGGAGACCCCGGCGACCGCTGCCACGTCGACCATCCGCACCCCGCCCCACGGCCGTCGCCCGAGCGCCGTATAGGCCGCTTCCAGTAGGGATTCCCGCGCTGCAGGCATCGTCGCCTCCCCGGTTCGCCGGGTTTCGTCAGGCCTGTGTGGCCAGAGTTGACGCGCTCGTACGCGGTGTCAATCCCCCGCGTCGAGCGCACAGGGCCCGGCGTCGGATCGGTCCCTGTAGCAGTCGGCGTACCACGATCGATACTGTTCACTCATGCCCGACTACCAAGATGATCTGCGGCTCGCCCACGTCCTCGCGGACGTCGCCGATGCCGCGACGATGGACCGGTTCAAGGCTCTCGACCTGAAGGTGGAGACCAAACCGGACATGACTCCGGTGAGCGAGGCGGACAAGGCTGCCGAGGAGTTGATCCGCGGCAACCTTCAACGGGCACGGCCGCGTGACGCGATCCTGGGCGAGGAGTACGGGATCCAGGGCACGGGCCCGCGCCGCTGGGTCATCGACCCGATCGACGGGACCAAGAACTACGTGCGCGGCGTCCCGGTCTGGGCGACGCTGATCTCCCTGATGGAGGCCGGCGAGGGCGGCTACCAGCCGGTCGTCGGCGTCGTCTCCGCCCCCGCACTGCAGCGCCGTTGGTGGGCGGCGAAGGGAGCGGGCGCGTACACGGGCCGCAGCCTCACCTCCGCGTCGCGCATCCACGTCTCCAAGGTGGGCCGCCTGGAGGACGCCTCGTTCGCGTACTCCTCGCTGACCGGCTGGGAGGAGCAGGGCAGGCTCGACGGGTTCCTCGACCTGACGCGGGCCGTGTGGCGCACGCGCGGCTACGGGGACTTCTGGCCGTACATGATGGTCGCCGAGGGATCGATCGAGATGTGCGCCGAACCGGAGCTCTCCCTCTGGGACATGGCGGCACCGTCGATCGTCGTCTCCGAGGCGGGCGGCAGCTACACCGGGCTCGACGGACGCCCCGGCCCGCACAGTGGCAACGCGGCGGCCTCGAACGGCCTGCTCCACGACCAACTGCTGAGCTATCTGCGCGCTTCGGTGTGAGTGCGGGTTGAACTCCTCACGCCCCTGAACTCACCTCTCGCGCCCCCTTGTTGGCACTCCCTTTACCTGCAACTCTGAGAGTCCCCCCACTTGTGAACTTGTGAACCGGTTCTCGTTCCTTACGGGCCCGGTGCCACAAGTACCTCACACAGGAAGGTGGCTCCATCCATGCTCGTCCGTGACGCCATGAGCACGATGGTCCTCACCATCGGCCCCAACCACACCCTGCGCCAGGCCGCCCGGCTGATGTCCGCGCGGCACGTCGGCGCCGCCGTCGTCCTCGACCCGGACGGCATCGGCGTCGGCATCCTGACCGAGCGCGACGTCCTCAACGCCCTGGGCCAGAACCAGGATCCGGACCTGGAGACCGCAGGCACCCACACCACCACGGACGTCGTCTTCGCCGCCCCGTCGTGGACCGTGGAGGAGGCCGCCGCCGCCATGGCGCACGGCGGCTTCCGGCATCTCATCGTGCTCGACGGACAGGAGCCGGTCGGCATCGTCTCGGTCCGCGACATCATCCGCCGCTGGGCCCCGGCCCGGCGCCAGCCCGCCCCGCTCCCGGCTTAGGCACGGCGCCTGGGCACGACGTTCGGACACGACGCCGCTCGGACACGACAAAGAGGGCCGGTTCCCCCCGAAGGGAGCCGGCCCTCTTTGCTCAACGGTTCTCGATCAGCGCAGGTCGAACCGGTCCAGGTCCATGACCTTGCTCCACGCCGCGGCGAAGTCCTTCACGAACTTCTCCTTGGCGTCGTCGCTCGCGTAGACCTCGGCGAGCGCGCGCAGCTCGGAGTTGGAGCCGAAGACCAGGTCGGCGCGGGTGCCGGTCCACTTGACCGCGCCACCGACGCGGCCCTCGAACTCGTCCTGCGCCTCGGACGTGGACTTCCACTCCGTGCCGATGTCGGTCACGTTGACGAAGAAGTCGTTCGTCAGCGTGCCGGGGCGGTCGGTGAAGACGCCGTGCTTCGACTTGCCCGTGTTGGCGCCGAGGACACGCAGACCGCCGACGAGGACGGTCATCTCGGGCGCGCTCAGGGTGAGCAGGTTCGCCTTGTCGGTGAGCAGGAACTCCGCCGGGAGGCGGTTGGCCTTGCCCACGTAGTTGCGGAAGCCGTCGGCCTTCGGCTCCAGCGCGGAGAACGACTCGATGTCGGTCTTCTCCTGCGAGGCGTCGACACGGCCCGGCGTGAACGGCACCTCGACCTCGACGCCGCCGTCCTTGGCGGCCTGCTCGACGGCCGCGGAGCCCGCGAGCACGATCAGGTCGGCCAGGGAGACCTTCTTGCCGCCGCCGGCGTTGAAGGACTGCTGGATGCCCTCGAGCGTGCGCAGCACCTGCGCGAGGTTCTCCGGGTCGTTGACCTCCCAGCCGCGCTGCGGCTCGAGGCGGACGCGGGCACCGTTGGCGCCGCCGCGCTTGTCGCCGCCGCGGAAGGAGGAGGCCGAGGCCCAGGCCGCGGACACCAGCTGCGGGACCGTGAGGTCCGAGCCGAGGATCTGCTGCTTCAGCGTGGCGATGTCGGCGGCGTCGATGACCGCGCCCTCGCGCTCCGGCAGCGGGTCCTGCCACAGCAGCTCCTCGGAGGGAACCTCCGGGCCGAGGTAGCGGACGGCCGGACCCAGGTCACGGTGCGTCAGCTTGTACCAGGCGCGGGCGAAGGCGTCCGCGAACTCCTCGGGGTTCTCGTAGAAGCGCCGCGAGATCGGCTCGTAGATCGGGTCGAACCTCAGCGAGAGGTCGGTCGTCAGCATCGTCGGCAGACGCTTCTGCGAGGCGTCCTCGGGGTCCGGGATGGTCGCCTCGGCGTCCTTCGCCACCCACTGGTTGGCGCCGGCCGGGGACTGCGTGAGCTCCCACTCGTACCCGAAGAGGTTCTTGAAGAACTCGTTGGACCACTTGGTCGGGGTGGAGGTCCAGGTCACCTCGAGGCCGGAGGTGATGGAGTCACGGCCCTTGCCGGAGCCGTGCCCGGACTTCCAGCCGAGGCCCATCTGCTCCATCGGGGCGCCCTCGGGCTCGGCCTCGACGAGGTCCGCGTCACCCGCACCGTGGGTCTTGCCGAAGGTGTGGCCACCGGCGATGAGGGCGACGGTCTCCTCGTCGTTCATCGCCATGCGGCGGAACGTCTCGCGGATGTCGCGGGCCGCGGCGATCGGGTCCGGGTTCCCGTTGGGACCCTCGGGGTTGACGTAGATGAGGCCCATCTGGACGGCGCCGAGCGGGTCCTCGAGATCGCGGTCGCCGGTGTAGCGCTGGTCGTCCAGCCAGATCTGCTCAGGACCCCAGTAGACGTCCTCGTCGGGCTCCCACACGTCGGGGCGGCCGCCGGCGAAGCCGAAGGTCTTGAAGCCCATGGTCTCCAGGGCGACATTGCCGGTGAGGATCAAGAGGTCGGCCCAGGAGATGCTCTGGCCGTACTTCTTCTTCACCGGCCACAGCAGACGGCGGGCCTTGTCGAGGTTGCCGTTGTCCGGCCAGCTGTTGAGCGGCGCGAAGCGCTGCTGCCCGGCACCGGCGCCACCGCGGCCGTCGCTGATGCGGTAGGTACCGGCGGAGTGCCACGCCATGCGGATCATCAGCGGGCCGTAATTGCCGAAGTCGGCCGGCCACCAGTCCTGGGAAGTGGTGAGCACCTCGGCGATGTCCCGCTTCACGGCGGGCAGGTCGAGGGTCTTGAAAGCCTCGGCGTAGTCGAACTCCTCACCAAGAGGGTTCGCCACGGCCGGGTTCTTCGCAAGGATCTTCAGATTGAGCTGCTCCGGCCACCACTGACGGTTGCTGCCGCCCTGCGTCGGGTGCGCGGCCCGGCCGTGCGCGACCGGACAACCGCCCGCCTCCTCCGTCTTCGGGTCCGTGACCGGCGGTGCTTCTTGCTTCTCGGACATTGGGTGCCCTTCCCGAGTCGTCCTGTCGCTTGGCTATAGCCGAGCTTGATCCTACAATGGACAATGTCTAAGTCAAGGAAAGCTCCAAAGTCACATCCGTTCGGGGCCAAGGTCCCCTGACTGTTAGGCTGGTCCTTATGAGTGACCTGTTGGAACGGCTGCGCGGACGCGGCTGGCGGATGACCGCGCAGCGACGCGTCGTGGCCGAGGTCCTCGACGGGGACCACGTACACCTCACCGCTGACGAGGTGCATGCGCGCGCGACGGCGAGGCTGCCGGAGATCTCACGGGCCACCGTTTACAACACGCTGGGCGAGATGGTCTCGCTCGGAGAGGTGATCGAGGTCGCGACGGACAAGCGCGCCAAGCGCTACGACCCGAACGCGCACCGCCCGCACCAGCACCTGGTCTGCGACGTGTGCGGCCAGATCCGCGACGTGCACCCGACGGGCAATCCGCTGACGGCCCTGCCGTCCGACGAGCGCTTCGGCTTCACGATCTCGGACGTCGAGGTCACCTACCGGGGACTGTGCCCGAACTGCGCCGCGAAGGCGTAGCTCCTCACCCGGAACCCTCAACCCCGAAAGGCCCGCACCTCACGGTGCGGGCCTTTTGCCGTGCGACCACCGGCCACAGGCCACCGGTCCCCACTGTGCATGCGTCAACCACGCACCCCCTTCCGCAATCTGACGGGTCGTCATATTCTCGCGGTCGCCCACGAGAATCCGCCGCACCCCGGAGGGCCCATGCATCCCAAGCTCCAAGCCCGCGCACTCACCAGGACTTTCGGCACCACGCACGCCCTCGGACCGCTCGACCTGACGGTCACTCCCGGCGAGTTCGTCTGCGTGGTCGGCCCCTCGGGCTGCGGAAAGTCCACCCTGCTCCGGATCGCCGCGGGCCTCACCCGCCCCTCCGGCGGCACCCTGGAGATCCGTACGACGAGCCCTCGTCCGGCGGCCATGATCTTCCAGGACTACGGGATCTACGACTGGAAAACCGTCCTGGCCAACGTCCGCTTCGGCCTCGACATCCAGAAGACCCCGCGCAAGGAGGCGAACGCCCGCGCCCGCGACTGGCTCGCCCGGATGGGCCTCGCCGACTTCGCCGACGCCTACCCGTCCGCCCTCTCCGGCGGCATGCGCCAGCGCGTCGCGATCGCGCGGGCGCTGGCGGTGGAGCCGGAGATCCTCCTCATGGACGAGCCCTTCGCGGCCCTCGACGCCCAGCTCCGCACGATCCTCCAGGACGAGCTGCTGGCGCTCACGCAGACGACGCGGACCACCACGCTCTTCATCACGCACAGCCTGGAGGAGGCGATCGTCCTCGGCGACCGGGTCCTGGTGATGTCGGCCCGCCCCGGCCGCGTGATCGCCGAGCGCAGGCCGCCGTTCGAGCGCCCGCGCACCGGAGACATCCGCGACACCCCCGAATTCACCTCCCTGAAGGGCGAGTTGTGGGATCTGCTGCGCGGCGAGGTGCACCAGGAGGCGGTCCCGGCATGACCTCCCTCCCGTCACCCACCACCGCCCTTTCAACGAATGGGCTGCGCCCATGACCAACCTGATTCCGGCCAAGGCCACGGACGACGGCCTCCTGGTCCGCGCCCCGGGCCCCCAGGAGCTCCACCCCACCCGCGCCCGGCGCAAACGCCGCGCCCTCGAACTCTCCCTCGCGATCGCGGTCCCCGTGGTCCTGATCCTGCTCTGGCAGCTCGCGGCCTCGCAGTCCTGGATCGACGAGCGCATCTACCCGGCCCCGTCCACGATCCTCGCCGACGGCTGGCAGCGCGCGGCCGACGGCGAACTGTGGCCGGACGTCTGGGCCACCCTGAAGCGGGTCCTCGCCGGCTACGTCATCGGCACGGTGTCGGGCTACCTCCTCGGCCTCCTCATGGGGTCGATCTCCCTGGTCCGCGCGGCACTCGAACCCCTTCTCGACGCCCTCTACGTAGTGCCGAAGCTCGCCCTCCTGCCGATCTTCCTGAACATGTTCGGCCTGGGCGAGGGGCCGCAGATCGCGCTCGTCGCGGCGACGGTCTTCTTCTTCGTGTGGATCTCCACGATGGCGGCGGTCATCTCCGTCCCCACCGGCCACCGGGACGCCGGCCAGGTCTTCGGCGCGTCCCCCTGGCAGATGTTCCGGCACATCCTGCTGCCCGCCTCGCTCCCCGCCGTCCTGGTGGGCGCGCGCATCGCGGCGGGCGTCGCGGTCCTGGTCATCGTCGCCTCGGAGCAGATCGCCGCGAACGACGGCCTGGGCCATCTGATCTTCGACGCCCGCGCCCTCTTCCAGAACGACGTGATGTTCGTCGGCATCGTCTGCGTCGCCGCCCTCGGCGTCCTCTTCTCCGAACTGGTGCGCCTGGCAGGCCGTTTCCTCACGCCGTGGGCCCCACGCGACCGCGGCCGCAGCCAGTCCTGACTCTTCCTCTCTGCCCTTGCCTGCTCTTGTGTACGGAGGCTCCATGCGCACCAGATACGTAGGTACGACCCTGCTCGCGACCGGCGCCCTGCTGCTCGGCACGACGTCCTGCGCGAAGAACGACACCTCGTCCGACGCCGCGGCCAAGCCCCGCGCGATCAAGGCGGTCGCCGGCTGCGGCAAGGGCTCCTGGACGGATCCGGCGGACCGCTCCCCCGACCGGAAGCCGGCCCGCTGCGACAAGGGCGCCCCCGCCCCGGTGAAGCTCAGCAAGCCGCGCAAGCTGACGATCGCGACGGGCACGCTGAGCGCCGAGTATGTGGCCCCGCTCGAAATGGCCGTCAAGAAGGGCGAGTTCAAGAAGGAGGGCCTGGATGTGAAGCTGAAGGTCCTCCCCACGCCCGACGCCCTCCCCCTCCTCGCCAAGGGCGAGATCGACGCCCAGTGGGCCGCCCCGGAGGCGGCGGTCATGAACGGCATCCTCGGCGGCTTCGACATCAAGTGGGTGTCCGGCAACTTCTCCCCCGACCCCAAGTCCAAGAGCGGGCTGTGGGTGCGCCTCAAGAAGGGGCAGAGCGCGTCCCAGGTCCGGATGGCGGGCAAGAAGATGGGCACGCTGATCGGCAAGGGCTCGGTCGCCTCGTACCCGATGAACATCGCCCTGAAGAAGCACGACGGGGGCCTGAACAAGGTCCAGTTCCAGCAGCTCGGCTCGGCCGACGTGCTGACCGGGCTGCAGAACGGCGGGGTCGACTCGGCCTGGCTCCTCGACCCGATCTGGCGCAAGGTCGACGGCGACAAGCGCTACGCGTTCCTCGGCGGACAGCCTCAGGGCGAGCCGCTCGGCGGCCTCCTGTACGGGCCGAACCTCCTCAGCAAGGACCCGGACGCGGGCGTCGCGTTCCTGCGCGCGTACATCCGGACCGTGAACACGTACTTCCGGGACGACTACAAGAAGGACCCCGCCTTCGTGACCGAACTGGCCCGTCTCCTGAAGACGGACAAGAAGGTCCTGGAGGAGACGCCGTCCCTCCGGATGGACTGGGAGATCCGCTCCGGCACGACGGACCGGCTTCAGGCTGCGTACAAGGCGGCGGGCGTCTCCGAGGGCGATCCGCTGCCGGAGTCGAAGACGGTGAACAGGAAGCTGTACGAGGAGGCGGTCGGCCACAAGCCGTGAAAACGCCCGAGGCCCGGATCCAATTGGATCCGGGCCTCGGACTTTCAGTAGCGGGGACAGGATTTGAACCTGCGACCTCTGGGTTATGAGCCCAGCGAGCTACCGAGCTGCTCCACCCCGCGCCGTTGTGTTCACAACCTTACGGCATGCCCCCCGACCAGCGCAAACCACTCCCTGCGGGGGGCCTCAGCCTCACGGGGTACCCCCGCCGCCTTGGGCAATCTGCCGCCAAGGGCGGCAGGGTGGGCAAGGCGGCACCCCGGCGCGGGCAGCGCCTTCGATCGACCCCCACCCCGGCACAGCCGGATACCCCGGCACAGCCGGATACCCCGGTGCAGCCGGAACCCCCGGTACGGCCGAGCGCAGCGCTACGCCGACAACTCCTGCCGCAACGCATCCCGCAACCGCCCCGCCCGCTCCGCAACCTCCGCAGGGCCCAACTCGACCGCCCGGGACGCCCACTTCTGCCCCTCGGCGAGGTCACCCCGCCGCGCAGACAGCAGCGCGAGCCGCAGCGCCGCACGCCCGTGCCCCGCATCGGCCGCCCGCGTCCACCACAGCGCCGCCTCCGGCTCACTCCCCTCACGGGCGAGCAACAGCCCAAGGTTGAACGCCCCGTTGCGCGACCCGGCCTCCGCGGCCTCCCGGTACCACCGCGCCGCCTCCACCACATCGCCCCGCGCGGCGGCCAGCATCCCGACCCGCACCTGCGCCCGACGGTGCCCGTGCTCGGCAGCCCGCTCGTACCACTCCTCGCACTCGCTCTTCTCGGTGACGGGCTCCCCCAGCTCGTGCCGAACGGCGGGCGGCCGGCGCACATCGAGCAGCGAGGCCAGCCGATACGCGGCCTCTGCGCTGCCGCCCCCGGCCGCACACCGCAGGTGCCGCTCGGCGGCCTGTTCGTCGCCCTCACGCTGCCGCGCGATGCCGGCCTGCAGCGCCGCCTCGGTGTGCCCGCCGGCCGCGGCCCGCTCGTACCACTGCAGCGCGGCCGCCTCGTCGTCCCGACTCGCGTACAGGATCCCGAGGTTGAACGCCGCGTCGACGCTCCCGGCCTCCGCCGCCTTGGAGAACCAGGGCTCGGCGCCGACCGCGTCCCCGTTCTGCAGGAGCAGGACCGCCAGCGCGTTGGCCGCCTCGCGGTGACCCGCGTAGGCGGCGCGGCGGTACCAGCCCTCGGCCTGCGCGGTGCGCTGCTGCTCGGCGCAGAGCAGGCCGAGGTTGTACGCGCCGTTGTTGTCGCCCGCGTCCATGGCCGCGCGGTACCAGCGCTCGGCGGTCTGCGTCTCGCCGCGCTCGGCGTGCAGGGCGCCCAGCGCGTTCGCCGCGTTGCCGTCGCCGTCCTGGGCGGCACGCAGCCACCACACGGCGGCGCTCTCCTCGTCGCCCGCGTCGCGCAGCAGGAACGCGAGAGCGCACGCGGCGCGCGCCTCACCGTCCTTGGCGGACGTCAGATACCAGCGCCCGGCCTCTTTCAGCTCGCCGCGCTTCTCCAGGATCGAACCGAGGTGCAGCGCGGCCCGCCGGTGCCCGCGCGCGGAGGCCTGCCGGTACCACTGCTCGGCCTCCTCTGCCGGGTTCCTGCCGTCGCCGGAGACGAGCACATCGGCGCCGCCCTTCCGGTCGAGCGCGCGGGCGAGCCGGTACGCGGCCTCACGGTGCCCGCGCTCGGCGGCGACCCGCATCCAGCGCTCGGCGCCGACGTCGCTGCGGTGCTCCAGAAGATCGGCGAGCGCGTACGCGCCCAGCGTGTGGCCGTGCTCGGCGGCCTGGCGCAGCCAGTACTCGGCGGCGGGCTCGTCGCCACGCTCGCGGAAGTAACGGCCCAGGGCGTGCGCGGCGGGAGCGGAGCCCGCGACGGCGGCGACACGCCACCAGCCCGCGGCCTCTTCCGCGTAGCCGCGCGTGTGGAGCAGGACTCCGAGGTTGTTGGCCGCGGCCCGGTCACCGGCGCCGGTGGCAGCACGAAGAAGGGGCTCGGCTCCGTCGAGATCTCCGCGGCGCAGCAGCATGGCGCCGAGGACGCTCATCGCCTCGACGTCGCCGGCCTCCGCGGCCAGCCGCTGGCGTGCTTCTTCCGCAGCCTCGCCGGGTTCGTCCCGATCTGTCGACTGCACAAACCGCCCTGTCTCCAACAGAGTTGCCTTGTCCCCCATAACGTCCATCGTCGCACCACCTGCAACCTGGGTACACCTGGAATACCGCAGCCAGTGAGGTCACTTCAGCGTTTTGTCGACATGCCCACAGGGAGACAAGTGAAACACAGTTTGCTCAACTCCCCCCGAGGGGAGCATCGTTCGCACACGCTTCGCACATGCCAGGGGCTCATGACAGCAGGGGCCCCGACGCACCGAAGGCCCGGAAGCCTTAGCTTCCGAGCCTTCGATCATCAGTAGCGGGGACAGGATTTGAACCTGCGACCTCTGGGTTATGAGCCCAGCGAGCTACCGAGCTGCTCCACCCCGCGCCGTTGTGTTCAAACCGTACCACGGCGCGGAGGGGTCATTTGACCGGTCAGCCGCCGGCCGCCTCCTTGTTGTCCCCGTTGCCGCTGTTCTTGTCGTTCTTGTTGTCCCCTGCCGCCTTGTCGGCCTTGCTCTGCGCGTCCTCGGCGCGTTCCAAGGCGTCCTGCAGCCGGTCCTGGGCCTTGCCGTAGGCGGTCCAGTCGTTGTCCTTCAGGGCCTCCTGGCCGTCCTTGAAGGCCTCGTCGGCGTCCGCGAGCGCTTCCTTCACCGTCGAGTTCTCCGGCGTCTCGCTCGTGTCCCCGCCGGGCTTCTCCGGCTCGGCCGGCGTGTCCGCGTCCACATCGAAGGCCTCGTTGAGCGCCTCGGACAGCGAGTCCGCGAAACCGATCTTGTTGCCGTACGAGACCGCGACCTTGCGCATGAGTGGGTACTCGGCATTGCGGCCCTGGGCGTAGATCGGCTCTACGTAGAGGAAGCCCTTGTCGAGCGGCACCGTCAGCAGATTGCCGTACAGGACCGTCGAGTCGGCGCCCTTCATATCGCGCACCCAGTTGGCCACGGAGCCCGAGGAGTTGAGCGTGTTCTGTACCTGCTCGGGTCCTGCGACCTTGTCCTCGGTGACTCTGAGCAGCCTTATGGCGCCGTAGTCCTTACTGGTCGCGTCGGCATCGACCGCCATGAAGGCTCTCAGGTTGGGCCGACCGCTCGGCGTGAACGTCGTCGTCAGTGAGAACTGCTGGCTGGTCTGACCCGGCATCTTCATGGACAGGTAGTACGGCGGGACCGCGCTGTTGTCCTTCTTGGTCGGGTCGTTCGGCACCTGCCACGCGTCGGACGCGTTGTAGAACTGGTTCGAGTTCGTCACGTGGTAGAGGCTCAGCAGCTCACGCTGGACCTTGAACATGTCCTGCGGGTAGCGCAGGTGCTCCTTCAAGGAGGCCGGGATCGCGCTCTTGGGCTCGACCGTGCCGGGGAACGCCTTCTTCCAGGTCTTGAGGACCGGGTCCTTGTCGTCCCACGTGTAGAGCTTGACCTCGCCCGTGCCCGCGTCGACGGTCGCCTTCACCGAGTTGCGGATGTAGTTGACCTGGTTCTGCTGGGCCACCACGGCACGCTGACTGTCCGCCTCGTTGAGCGAGTCGGCGGTGCTGTCGCCCAGCGTCGTACGGGACGCGTAGGGATAGCCGTTCGACGTCGTGTAGGCGTCGATGACCCACTTGATCTTGCCGTTCACGACCGTCGGATACGGGTCCCCGTCGATCGTCAGCCACGGCGCGACGGCCTCGACGCGCTCCTTGGGAGTGCGGTTGTAGAGGATCCGCGAGCCCTCACCGATGGCCCCCGAGTAGAGGATCTGCGGCTCGCTGAAGGCGACGGCGTACGCGGCGCGGTTGAGCGGGTTCGCCAGATTGACGCCGCCCTTGCCCTTGTAACTGGTCGTCTTCTGCGTGCCGTCGTCCTGCTCGTAGTCCAGCTCCTTCTGCGGCCCACCGACGATCGAGTACTGCGAGGTCTTCTCGCCGTAGTAGATGCGCTGGTTGTAGTCGCCGAGGTCGCCGGTGGTCGGCAGGCCCGACTCGGTGAACTGCGGGGCGCCCTGGGACGTCGCCGTCCCCTTCGCCGTCACGGCCCCGTAGCCGTGCGTGTAGACGAAGTGGTCGTTGATCCAGTTGCGCTTGTCGAGCTTGCTCAGGTTCAGCTCGCGCAGGCCGACGACGGTGTCCTGGCCGTTGTAGCGGTCCACGTCCAGGGTCGTCGGGAACTGGTAGTACTTCCGCTGCTGCTCGAGCTGCTGGAAGGTCGGCGAGACGATGTTCGGGTCGTTGAGCCGGTAGCTGGCCGCCGAGTCGGACTCCGTCCGCTGCTTCGCGGCGTCGTCCGAACCCTTGCCCTTGTAGTCCACGGGCTTGGCGTTGTCGATGCCGTAGGCCTTACGGGTCGCCTCGATGTTCTTCTTGATGTACGGGGCTTCCTTGGACTGCTCGTTCGGCTGGACCTGGAACTTCTGGACGATGGCCGGGTACAGGCCGCCGATCAGGATCGCCGAGAGCACCATCAGGCCGAAGCCGATGACCGGCAGCTGCCAGGTGCGCCGCCACAGGGTCGCGAAGAAGAGAATCGCGCAGATGACGGCGATGCAGAACAGGATCGTCTTCGCCGGCAGATACGCGTTCGCGTCGACGTACCTGAGGCCCGTCCAGTTGTCCGTCGCCTTGAAATCGCTCTGCTTCACGGCGAGCCCGTACCGGTCGAGCCAGTACGCGACCGCCTTCAGGGCGACGAACACGCCCAGCAGGACGGAGAGGTGCCCCGTCGCCGCGGCCGTGGCCCGCGCGCCCGGGCTGGTGATCCGCAGGCCGCCGTACAGGTAGTGCGTCAGCGCAGCGGCGACCAGGCCGATGACGGCTGCCGCGAACCCGAAGCCGAGCAGGAAGCGGTACCAGGGCAGATCGAACGCGTAGAAGGACACGTCCATGTGGAACTGCGGGTCCTTCTGGTTGAACGGCACGCCGTTCACGAACATCAGCCATGTACGCCACTGGCTGGCGGCCGAGGCTCCCGCGATCAGACCCACAAGGGCGGTGATACCGACGAGCAGCCACCGCTTGAAGGGCGCGATGCCCATCCGGTAGCGATCGAGGCTCTGCTGCTCCATCGACATGGCGCTCAGCGGCGGACGCAACCGGTGCGCCAGCCAGACGTTCACGCCGACGGCGAGCGCCATCAGCAGTCCGAAGACGAAGAAGAGCCCGATCTTCGTCCACAGTTGAGTCGTAAAGACGGACGAGAACTTGACCGAGCGGTACCAGAGCCAATCGGTCCAGAATCCGGCGAACATGACGAAGGCCATGCCGAGCACGGCCAGGACGCCCAGCGTCAACAACAGTGTTCGGGCACGCCGGGAGGGTCGGCCGACTCTGATCCGCGGTCCCGTCGGGCCCCCGCCGCGGTCCGGCATCTGGAAAGCCAAGGTGTGCACCTCGAAGTTCGGTATTCGGTCGGTCGGTCGGGCCCCCGAGAACGCGGACCCATCACCTATGCAACTTACTCACGCTTTACTCAGTTCCCGGTTCGGGCGACGAACGAGGCAGGATTGTGACCATGTCCAACACTCCCATGGCAGCGAGCCCCCTCACCCGAGCCGTACTCGAGATCGATGAGTACGCCGCCGGGCTTGGCTGGGACCAGCCCGCTCGCCTCTTCGCCCTCGTCGACACCGCCGCGCTGCGCGCCCAGGAACCCGCTCTCGCCGCCCAGCTCGGGCTCGAGGGCGAGCAGGAGGCCCCTGGCCTCACCCCGATCGAGCAGGACGAGATCCCTGCCGGAAAGCCGCTGGACGAGTTCCTCGGCACCATCGCGTGGCCCGACGCCGTCGTGGGCTGCGCGCTGACGGTCGAGCGGCTCATGCTGCCGCCGTCCGCGGAGGCGTCCGTCCCGGAGGGCCTCAGCAACGCGAAGCTCACGAAGTGGGTGGCCGAGCACCCGGACCGCCAGGAGGTCCGTATGACGGTCGGCGTGCTGCGCGACGGCACCCGCGACTCGGCGCTGCGGCTGCGCGAGAAGGACGCGACGACGGAGGTCCTCACGGGCTCGAATCTCGTACCGGGGCTCGCGGAGGCCCTGTCGGTGACGTTCGCCGAGTGACCTTTTCTTCGTCTACGTAGAGGGGCGCCATCGGAAGTCTCCGGTGGCGCCCCTCTACGTAGTGCGGTGTTTGCGCCTGTTCAGCCCTTGGCCGTGCAGGTGGTCAGGTCCGCCGTGTTGCCGCTGCGGATGTCCTTCAGGGCGTCCATCGCGTCGTCGATGGTGTCCACCTTGACGAGCGTGAGGCCGTCCGGGGTGTCCTTCGCCGCGGTGGCGCAGTTGTCCTTCGGCGTCAGGAAGTACTGCGCGCCCTTGTCGCGCGCGCCGACGGTCTTCATGCCGATGCCGCCGATGGGGCCGACCTTGCCGTCGTCGTCGATGGTGCCGGTGCCGGCCACGAACTTGCCACCGGTCAGGTCGTCCGACGTGAGCTTGTCGACGATGCCGAGCGAGAACATCAGACCCGCACTCGGACCGCCCACGTCGGCGAGCTTGATGTCGATCTCGAACGGGAAGGTGTGGTCGGTCCCCGCCTGGATGCCGACGATCGCGCGGTCGTCCTCGGCCTTCTCCGTCTTGATCGTCACGTTCTTCGTGCGGGTCGCTTCCTTGCCGGCCTTTTCGGCTGCGGCCGCCTCCTTGACGGGCACGACCGTGAAGACGACGTTCTCGCCCGGCTTGTGCTTGGTGACGAGCTTGGCGACGTCGGTGGGCTTGGTGACCTTGGTGCCGTCGACGGACTTGATGACGTCACCGGCGTGCAGCCTGCCCTGGGCCGGGCTGTCCTTGACGACACTGGAGACGATCACCCAGGACTTCACGGGGATGCCCATCTCGTGCAGCGCCGCCACCTTGGCGCTCTCCTGGGACTGGCTGAACTCCTCGGCGTTCTGCTGCGAGGACTGCTGCTCGGTCTGGCCGTCCGGGTAGAGCGTCTCGTGCGGCACCACGATGCTGTCGTGCGCGAGCCACCCGTAGACGGCCGACACCAGGTTCATGTTGTAGTCGGCGCTGGTGACGCGGACCGTCGTCATGTTCAGGTGGCCGGAGGCGTCGTACGTCTTGTGTCCGGAGATCTGGATCACGGGTTCGCCGCCGTGGTCCGCGAGGGTGTTCACCGTCGGTCCCGGCGACATCTCCGCGTAGGGCACTTTGATGAGCACCCCCGCGCACAAGAGCGCGATCAGCATCAGGGTCGAGGCGAGCATCGTCGCAGTGCGGCGTGGCATGGAACGACAGTACGGGACGACCCTGTCGACGCACCTGTGGGGCCGGGCTCGTCAGGTCCCTTGGTGCGACTTCTCCATCGCCTCACGGAAACGCGCGTAACCACTGAGTTCGGTGACGTCACCGGTCTTGTGGCGCTGACGGCCGGCCCAGATGCCCCAGAATCCGGCAGCCACCGCAGCGACAACCGGGATGAGCAACCACAGGAGCGCTGCCATGCCGACCTCCCGACCCCATGAGCGACTGCCACTGACGTATCAGCAGATTAACCATCCGCTGTCCCAACGCTCGCCGCCGGGGGGCGGTTACGCAACCGGAACCCCCTTAAGCCCCACCGGAGTCGGCCAGACAGGGCCCAGGGAGTCTGAAGACGGGCCCTAGCAGGCGCCGACCCACTCCTCGGTGCCGTCCGAGAACGTCTGGTGCTTCCAGATCGGCACTTCGTGCTTCAGGTCGTCGATGAGCTTGCGGCAGGCCTCGAAGGCCTCGCCCCGGTGCGGGCAGGACACGGCGACGACGACCGCGAGATCGCCCACCGTCAGATCGCCGACTCGGTGAACGGCCGCCAGGGCGCGCACGGGGTACTCGGCGACGACCTTCTCCGCGACACGCCGCATCTCCGCCTCGGCGGTCGGGTGGCAGGAGTAGCCCAGCTTGTCCACGTCGGCCCCGCCGTCGTGATTGCGCACGGTCCCCACGAAGAGCGCGGTGCCGCCCGCCGCGTCGTCACCGACGGCCCGGAAGACCTCGTCGATGGAGAGCGGCGTCTCTCGGACGGCGAGCAATTGGATCGGGTCCTGTGCCCTCAGCTCGCCGGGGTGGTCGTGCTCAGTGGGTGCCATGCCCTCATCGTGCCGCACGCCGCCGACAACCGTGAATAGCGTTTTCGACCGGCACGCGCGCCTACCGGCTTGGAGCCTCCTACAGGTGCGCGAGCCTCAGATGCGCCGCCGCGCCTTCCGCACGCGCCGCACTACGGCCGCCGTGCCCAGGAGAGCGACGGTCGCGCCCGCGGCACCGGCCGCCGTCGCGTCCTTGCGGCCGAGGCGTCGGCCCGCGACGGTGCGCCGGCCCGCGACCTCCTCGAGCAGTTCCGCGAGGACCTCCTCGTTGGTCCACTGGGGTCGCCATCCGGAATCGTGGAGCCGGCTCCCGCTGACCACCCACGGGTACATCGTGTAGGCGAGGTCGCCCGCCGGGGAGGGCGTCAGGCCGATCCGGTGCAGCCGGGCCGCAGCGCCCAGGGCGACGGCGGAGGGCAGCTCCATGCGCCGGATGCCGCTGAGCTCCTCGACCTCCTCCTGCTCCAGCCAGCCGTCGCAGCCGACCGCGAGCTCTCCGTCGACCTTCTCCAGGGCCGCGTGCTCCAGGGCGCTGCACAGGTCGTCCACGTGGCAGAACTGCCAGGCGGGCCGCGAACCGGCCACTACAAGGAGGCGCGGCGACTCGAAGTACCGGGTGAGCGCCGTGTCCGTACCGCCGACGAGCACCGCCGGGCGCACCACCGTGACGTTCAGGCCGGGGTGCGCGCGGGGGGCGCGGCGGGCGAGTCGCTCGACCTCCAGGAGGTCGCCGACTCCGGTCGCCTCCGCGGTGGCGCGCAGTTCCGCGTCCTCGGCGAGCGGGAGCTCGTTGTCCTCAAGGGCTCCGTAGACCATCGTCGAGGTGCACAGGACGACGCGGTGCACGCCCGCGGCGGCCGCGGCGGTGAGCACCGTCTGGGTGCCCCGCACGTTGTAGGCGGTGCGGGCGGCGGGGTCGGACTCCAGGTCGAGGTCGAGGGCCAGGTGCACGACGACGTCGGCGCCGCGCAGCTTCTCGGCGATGGCCGGGTCCCGCACATCCAGGACGTGCCAGGTCGCGGACGTGCACTCGCCGCGCCGCTCGTCGATGGCGAGGACCTGCTTGATCTCGTCCGAAGCGGCGAGCCGCTCGGTGAGCAGGGCTCCGATGCCGGACGCGGCACCGGTGACCGCGACGACGGGGCCGCGGACGGCTGAACTGGATGCAGGGTTTCGCGCTGCGCGAACCTGCGGATCTGGGGAACTCACCGGGCGTCTCCAGCGGTTGTCTTCAGTACGTACGTGTATGACGCGTACGTACCAGGAGGCATCCATCCTGCCGCAGGCAATGAGTCGGCGAAGCACTGAGGCCCGATCCGGCCATGGTGTCTACGCTGGGTGTGTAGTCGGGCAGTCGCCGCCGGGCCCAGAAGCCGGCGGCCCAACCAGCCGAGGAATCCCGTGAGTGACACCCCATTCGGTTTCGGCCTTCCGCCGGAGGAGCCGGAAGACGGCGACGAGGGCAAGAAGAAGGACCAGCAGGGCGGTGGCGGTCAGGGACCGGCCGGCCCGTTCGGATTCGGGTTCCCGGGCCTGCCCGGCGCGGGCGGCCCGGGCGGCGAGGGCGGGGACAACCCGTTCGCGGCCATGTTCGGCTCGATGAATCCGAACGATCTGGGCGCCGCGTTCCAGCAGCTCGGCCAGATGCTCTCCTACGAGGGCGGGCCGGTGAACTGGGACATGGCCAAGGACATCGCCCGCCAGACCGTCTCGCAGGGCACGCAGGACGGCGTCAAGGACTCCAGCGTGGGCCCCGCCGAGCGCACCGCGGTCCAGGAGGCCGTGCGCCTGGCCGACCTGTGGCTGGACGACGCGACGTCGCTGCCTTCGGGCGCGCACTCGGCGGTGGCCTGGAGCCGCGCCGAGTGGGTCGAGGCGACCCTCCCGGTGTGGAAGGAGCTCGTCGACCCGGTCGCCGAGCGCGTCGGCATGGCCATGGGCGATGTGCTGCCCGAGGAGATGCAGGCCATGGCGGGCCCGCTGATCGGCATGATGCGCTCCATGGGCGGTGCCATGTTCGGCCAGCAGATCGGGCAGGCCATCGGCGTGCTCGCGGGCGAGGTCGTCGGGTCCACGGACATCGGCCTGCCCCTGGCCCCGGCCGGCAAGGCCGCGCTGCTGCCGCTGAACGTCGAGGCCTTCGGCAAGGACCTCGGGATCCCGCAGGAGGAGGTCCGCCTCTACCTGGCGCTGCGCGAGGCGGCCCACCAGCGGCTGTTCTCGCACGTGCCGTGGCTGCGCTCGCACCTGTTCGGTGCGGTCGAGGGATACGCGCGCGGGATCAAGGTCGACACCTCGAAGCTGGAGGACGTGGTCGGCCAGTTCGACCCGCAGAACCCCGAGCAGATCCAGGAAGCACTCCAGCAGGGCATGTTCCAGCCGGAGGACTCCCCGGAGCAGAAGGCCGCTCTGGCCCGCCTGGAGACGGCTCTCGCGCTCGTCGAGGGCTGGGTCGACGCGGTGGTCCACGCGGCCGCGAAGCCGCGCCTGTCGTCCGCCGACGCGCTGCGCGAGACGCTGCGCCGCCGCCGTGCGACCGGTGGCCCCGCGGAGCAGACGTTCGCGACGCTGATCGGCCTGGAGCTGCGTCCGCGGCGCCTGCGTGACGCCTCGCGCCTGTGGGCCTCGCTCACCGACGCGCGTGGTGTGGACGGGCGGGACGGCCTGTGGGCGCACCCGGACATGCTGCCGACGGCGTCCGACCTGGACGACCCGGACGGCTTCGTGCACCGCGACGAGCAGCTGGACTTCTCCGAGATCGACAAGATGCTCGGCGAGGCGGCGAGCGGCGGCTCCGTGGAGAAGCCGAACCTGAAGAAGGACGAGGACGACAAGGGCGAGGGCGACAAGAGCGAGGGCGACTCCGACAAGTGAGCCTGTACGACGACACGGTCCTCGTGCTCAAGAGCTACGAGGACCAGCCGGACCTGCGCCAGGCCTACCTGGACCATCTGTCGGAGCACGGCGCCGACGGCCTGTGGAAGCCCTGCACCGCGGGGCACATCACGGCGAGCGCCCTTGTCATCGACCCCGCGCGCGGGCGCGTACTGCTCACGCTCCACAAGAAGCTGCAGATGTGGCTTCAGATGGGTGGCCACTGCGAGCAGAGCGACCCGACTCTGCGGGCCGCGGCCCTGCGCGAGGCCACGGAGGAGTCGGGCATCCCCGGCCTCACTCTCCTGGAGGGCGGCCCGGTCCGTCTGGACCGGCACCCGATTCCGGGGCCGTGCACCCAGCACCTGGACGTGCAGTACGCGGCGCTCGCCCCGGCGGACGCCACGGAAGCCATCAGCGACGAGTCCCTGGACCTGCGCTGGTTCCCGTACTCCGAGGTCGCAGAGGTCGCCGACACCTCTGTCGTCCGTCTGGTGGAAGCCACCCGAGCACGGCTCTAGAAGGACATGCGTAAGGGGCGGTCACCATGGTGACCGCCCCTTACGCATACCTGCCTAGCTCCAGACGTTCCCCTGGTTCTGGCCACGGGCGCCCTGCTGCCCCATGCCGTACTGCGCGGCGAGGCCCCCGCCGGTCGCCGCGTGCTGCGGCGGCAGCAGCTCGCTGGGCTGGACGAGCGCGTAACCGCTGCCCATGAAGCTGAGCTCCCAGCCCTCGCCGGTGTTGCCCCGGCGCCGCCAGACGCCGGACGAATGCGTCTGCGCCTGCATCTGCACCCGGAGCCCGGTGGACCAGGCGACAATGGCGTCCGCGTCGGCATTGACGTACCGGTCGGGCGTGACCTGGAGCATCAGCGGCTGGCCGGACGTCATCAGCGCGACCTTGCCGTGCCCGGTGATGTTGAGCTGGTACTTGCCGGAGCCGGAGATCCCGAACTGGCTGTCCACGGCGACGACTTCGTGGTGCAGCGAGGAATCCATCGCCAGCACGTAGCTGCTGTCGACGGTCAGACCGTCCTGCTCGACATCCACTACGTGGATGTACTGGGCGAGGTTCGCCAGGTAGACGGTGCCCTGCCCGTGGCAGCGCATCAGGCTGAGGCCCTCGCCGGTGTGCGCGCGGGCGCGCTGCTGTCCGGACGTCTGGTACTCACCGTCGAACTCCATCAGCCCCTGGTAGGCGACCATTGCGCCCTTGCGGGCGAGGATGTCGTCGTGACCTTCCAGGGCGACCCGCAGCATCTGCGGGTTCTGCACCGTGTAGCGCTCCTGGGACTGCTGCTCGGTGTGCGCGAAAAGCGGACTCTGCATGGTGTTCTTCGCTCCCCCTCAGCCCCGGACTCGGAGGCGGTCGGTGCTGTCCTCACTGGGCTGTACGACGACGATGCCTTCCCCGGAGAAGCCCATCTGGTAGGCCTCGCCACTGCCGCGCCCGATGAGCGAGCCGGCCCTGAAGCTGCGCTTGCCCTTCACCTTCAGGCTCGGCGACCAGGCGATGAGCGCGTCGGGGTCCACGTAGGTCTCGTCCTCGCCGCGGCCGCAGTCGACCACGATGGGGGTGCCGCGCGAGGTCAGGGCGACGTGCCCCTGCCCGCTGACCGTGATGTTCCACAGGCCCTGCCCGGTGAACTTGGCGAGGCCCTTCACCCGCTCGACGCCCCACTGGAGGTGCGCGTCGAAGGCGAGGAGGTTGGTGCCGTTGACGGAGATCGACTCGCCACCGAGGTTGATGACGACGACGTCCGCGCCATAGTCGGCGAGGTAGAGCAGGCCGTCACCGGAGCACTTCATAAGAGGCGCGCCCTCACCGGTCATCCAGTCACGGGCGATCTGGCGGACGGCGGGCGGGTTGGGCTCGTACTGGACGAAGCCTTCGTAGGCGACCATCGAGCCCACGCGCGCGAAGAGGTCGTTTCCGGTCTGCATGGCGACCTTCAGCATGTTGCTGCCGTGGTTCTCCATGCGGGCGGCTACCGGGGTCGGGGCGAAGCCCGCGAGCGGCTGGTTCATGACGGGCTCCCTCAGACCTCGTACGGCTGGACGACGATGAAGTTGCCGGGTGCGCCCCGGAACTGCAGGTTGACGCCTTCGCCGCTGTCGCCCGGATAGGCGTTGCGGCGCATGCGGACCTGGTTGGAGACGATCGCCTGCGAGGCCGCGGACCAGGCCACGACGGCGTTGGAGTCGGCGAACGTGGTGGGCGTGACCGGCAGCACGACGGGCGTGCCGTGGGTCTTCACGACGACCGTTCCGGTGCCCTGGAACTGGAGCACGAACAGGGCCCCTCCGGGGATGCCGTGCCCTTCGATCCTGCGGACTTCGTGCTGCAGGCTCTCGTCGAACGCGAGGACGTTCTCCGCGGAGACGCAGATCGCGTCGCCCTGGAGCTCGACGGGGTGCACGTGGGTGGCCTCTTCCGCGAAGAAGACCTGGCCACGGCCGGAGCAGCGCATCAGCTGCATCTCCTGGCCGGTGGCGTTGCCCACGATGCGGCCCGCGAACCCGGCGCCCTTGTAGCTGAATTCGACCTTGCCCTGGTAGAGCACCATGCTGCCCTGGCGGGCGAGGACGGGCTGGTCGCCACCGGCTCCGAGGTCGACCCGGATCAGCTTCTTGTTCTGGAGCGTCCAGCGCTGCCCCGTCGGAGCCTCGCGGAACTTCTCCAGGGCGGCGGCCACGCCCGGCGAGGCTGCCTGCTGGGGGATGCCCTGCGGCGCACCCTGCGGGGAGGGAGCGGCCGGGGGCTGGCCGAAGACATGCTGAGCAGGGGGCGTCTGGGGCTGCTGCCCGAAGCCCTGCGGAGCGGGCGGAGTCTGGGGCTGCTGGCCGTAGCCGGGCGGCAGGGATGCGCCGCCCTGGCCGGGGACCTGGCCGAACTGCGGCTGCTGGGGTGGCTGCTGGCCGTACGGGTTCGGAGCGGTCGGCGCCGGGGGCGGCGGGACCGTGCCCGGCGGCGTGGCGAGCGGGGCGGCGATGGTGGGCGCCGCGTGCACCGAAGGCGCGGGGGCCGGCGGGGGCGGGGGCGCCGCCGGGGTGGCGGTGTTCTGCGGCATCGGCTCGGGCGCCGGAGCGGGTGCGGGCGGGGCAGGCGCGGGTGCCGGAGCGGGCGCTGCCGGGGCCCCGAAGGACGGCGGTGCGGCGGCCTGGGCGGGAGGCGCGAAGCTGGGGGCCGCGGACTGCTCTGGCGCGGCAGCGGGCTCCTCCTCCGCGACCTCGCCACCGAAGTTCTTCAGCAGCGCGTCCAGGCCCCCGTCGAAGCCCTGCCCGACAGCGGCGAACCGCCACACGTCCTTCAGATAGAAATCGCCCAGCATCACCGCACGCTCGGTGGAGAACTCACCACCCTGGAAGGAATACCGCGCGACTTCCTCACCACCGGCGACGATACGGATGTATCCGGGAGCGACCTGCGACATCTGCCCGGCACCGTCGATGGTCGCGGTGAACGAAAGCTTTTGGATGTTCGCGGGGATCTTCTCGAGTGTGACGCGGAAGGACTCCGTGTCACCGGCCTGTGCGCCGAGCAGCTGGACGGATTCCTCGGGCGTTTTCGGCTGGTTGAAGAAGACGAAGTACCGGTCGTCGGACAACCGCTCGTCGGCGTCGAGGCCGAAGCAGCTGATGTCGAAGCTCAGTCCGGGGCCGGTGATCTGTACACCTACGTACAGATCCGTGCCAGCGGTGAGGTCACTGATCTTGGCCTTGTGGCCGCGTTGGAATTCCCTGGCCATGCGTAACGACCGTCCCCCATCCCGATGGTGATTGCGTCGCGCCAGGCTATCCGCAAACACCGACAGTGGGAGAAGTCGGTACACCCCTGGTACAGAAGGCGCGCTGAAGGACGATCAGTCGCCGCGCGTGGCAGGCAGATGCGGGAGCCGGTCGGCCGCGACCACTCCTTCGAGATATCCCCGCGCCCGCTCCGTGCGCGGATACGCCTCCAGGAGTCTCCAGAACCGCGGCCCGTGGCCGGGGACCAGCAGGTGCGCGAGCTCATGGATGAGTACGTAGTCGACGACGTACTCGGGCATGCCCTGCAGCCGGTGGGAGAGCCGGATGCTGCCTTCCGCCGGAGTGCACGAACCCCACCGGGTGTTCTGGTTCGTGACCCACCGCACCGAAGCGGGGCGGGCCTTCCCGTCGAGGTACTGGTCCGACAGGCGCTCGGCGCGGTCCGCCAGCTCGGTGTCGCCGAGCACTCGCTTGCTCTCCTGCGCGGCGAGCTTGTCGAGCATGACGCCCACCCAGCGCTTCTCCTCGGCCTCCGACATGCGGGCCGGGATGAGCACCACGGTGCGATCGCCCTCGCGGTACGCGGAGACCGTTCTGCGACGCCGGGAGCTCCTGCGCACCTCGACCGCGCTCGCCCCCAGGCCGCCAGAGGGCGGGCTGGTCGTGCTGCGCGCTGTGTTCGTGGCACGGTGCAGTGGGTCGGCGGACACGCCCCGACGTTACCCGCTGGACCGGGCGGAAGTCCCGCCTCCGGAAGTCTTCGGTGCGGCCCCGCGATCCGCCTCTCGATTAGTACGACTATCACCCACAGCCTGTGGACAACTTTCCGCACGACTCCGGCCGTCCCGGCATGCTGGCGGTCGATCGACGGGAACGAAGCCGTCGGCACAGTACGGGGGACAGCCATGCATCCGATCCTGAAGCCGGCCCTGCGGCGCGGCTGGCACGACCTGAACACGGTGCAGTTCGGGCTCACGCCGGCTCACGCGGTCGTACTCGGCCCGGTCGACACGGCCACCGGCAGCTTCCTGACACTGCTCGACGGCACCCGCGGGGTCCCGCTCCTGCGGGAGGAGGCCCAGAGAATGGGCCTTCCGGACGGGCATGTGGACGCGCTCCTGGAGCGGCTGAGCGGAGCGGGACTCGTCGACGACGCGACCGGCGGCGGCAGGCCCGGCGCGGAACTGCGCAAACAGACGCGCGCAATGGATCGGCTCCGCCCCGACCATGCCGCCCTGACCGTCACGACATCGGAACCGGCCGAAGCGATACTGAAGTTGACCGCCCGGCGCGCGATGCGGGTCCAGGTGAGAGGCGCCGGACGGGTGGGCACGGTGATCGCCTCGGTGCTCGCATCCGCGGGTGTCGGCCATGTGGACGTGCGGGACGGCGGATGCGTCGAACCCTGGGACGTGGCACCGGGCGGGCATCCGGTGGAGGCGACGGGCGAGCGCCGGGACGTGTCCGCACGGCGGGTAGTGCGCTCGATGGCGCCGAACAGGCCGCCGCGCCCCGACCGGCGCAGGCCGGCCCCCGAGCGCCTTTCGGAGCCGGATCCCGAAGTGCCCCCGCTCTCCCTCGTGATCATTGCTCCGCGTGACGGACTCGCGGTCCACTCCCCCGACCCGGCCGCCGTCGAGGACCTGCTGGAGACCGGAATTCCCCACCTGTACGCGGGCGTTGTCGAGGCCACCGGTGTGGTCGGGCCGCTGGTGCTGCCCGGCGGGACTGGCTGCGCGCACTGCCTGCTCCTCGGGCGCACGGACCGCGATCCGACCTGGCCCCGGCTGCTCGCCCAGTGGAGTTCGGGGCCGGCCGGTCGTCAGGTGCAGGCCTGCGACCTGGGCCTTGCCATCGCCGTCGCGGGACTCGCCGCGGCCCATGGACTGACCTTCCTCGACGGGGAGTTGCCGTCGAGCACGGGGGCACGCTGGGAGGCGGCCGCGCCGGGCCTGGACTGGCACGCCCGACCGGTGTGGCCACATCCACAGTGCCCGTGCGGTGCGGGTGAGAGAGGTAACGGGCAGGAGGTCTCCGTGGAAGAAGAGCCGCACGACACAATGGCGGGGTAGGCAATGGCTGTCGGCACCACGGCACCCGGGCATGCGCGGCATGGCTGTTCGGCATTTGGAGGGGTGTATGTCTGATCTTCCCCGGAAGGCGGTTACCCGTACCGCCAAGCTGGCAGCGCTGCCGATCGGCTTCGCGGGTCGCGCGACCTGGGGCATCGGCAGACGCATCGGCGGCAAGTCCGCCGAGATCGTCGGGCGGGAACTGCAGCAGCGCACGGCGGATCAGCTGTTCAAGGTGCTCGGTGAACTCAAGGGCGGGGCCATGAAGTTCGGGCAGGCGCTGTCCGTCTTCGAGTCCGCCCTGCCGGAGGACGTCGCGGGCCCGTACCGCGCCGCCCTGACGAAGCTTCAGGAGGCCGCGCCTCCGATGCCGACCCGCACCGTGCACGCGGTTCTCGACGAGCGGCTCGGCGAGCAATGGCGCGAGCTGTTCCTCGAGTTCGAGGACAAACCCTCGGCCGCCGCGTCGATCGGACAGGTGCATCGCGCCGTGTGGCACGACGGTCGCGAGGTCGCCGTGAAGGTGCAGTACCCGGGCGCGGGCGAGGCCCTGCTGTCGGACCTCGGCCAACTGAGCCGCTTCGCGCGCCTGTTGGGCCCGCTGATCCCGGGCATGGACATCAAGCCACTCATCACCGAGTTGCGCGACCGGGTCTCCGAGGAACTGGACTACGCGCTGGAGGCGCGGGCCCAGCAGACACACGCGGAGGAGTTCGCCGACGACCCCGATGTCGTGGTGCCGCAGGTGGTGCACCAGTGCGAGCAGGTGCTGGTGACGGAGTGGATCGACGGGACACCGCTCGCCGAGATCATCGACAACGGCAGCGAGGACGAGCGCGATCGCGCAGGTCAGCTACTGGCCCGCTTCCTGTTCTCGGGGCCCGCGCGCACGGGCCTGCTGCACGCGGATCCCCATCCGGGCAACTTCCGGCTGCTGCCGGACGAGAAGGGCGGCTGGCGCCTCGGCGTCCTCGACTTCGGCACGGTCGATCGACTGCCCGGCGGCCTGCCCGAGCCGATCGGTGCCTCCCTGCGCAGGACGCTCGACGGCGAAGCGGAAGGGGTCTACGAGCTGCTCTGCGAGGAGGGCTTCGTCAAGGAGTCGATCGACCTCGAACCGGACGCGGTGCTCGACTACTTGCTGCCGATCATCGAGCCGGCCCGCGTCGACGCCTTCACGTTCACCCGCTCCTGGATGCGCCATCAGGCGGCCCGGATAGCCGACCCCCGCTCCCCCGCCCATCAACTGGGCAAGCAGCTCAACCTGCCGCCGTCGTATCTGCTGATACATCGGGTGACGCTCAGCACGATCGGGGTGCTGTGCCAGCTCGGGGCCACCGTGCGGCTGCGGGACGAACTGGAGGCCTGGGTGCCGGGCTTTGCCGCCGAGGACGCGGCGGAGATCGAGGACCGGCCGGCGGCGGAGGCCTGATCACCACCAGTCGGAGTCGAGCCGTCCCTCGATGGCCCTGATGTTCTCTCGGGAGCAGGCGTCACAGAAGTACCGCCGGGTGCCGCCCTCGACGGAACACGTCCAGGTCAGCGGCAGTTCCCGGACTGTCGTGCCACACCGCGCGCACGCGTGGGCCTGGTGGTCGGGCTGTTGCGCGGAGTCCCCGCCAGGAAGAGACGTCACTCGGCGACGATAACTCGATGAACCGATGAGCGCCGGGCGCCACACGCCTCGGGGGCCGGTCCGCTTGGGACCGGCCCCCGAGGGAGCAGCCGCTCTGTCGCGGCTCCTGCCGACGAAGCTGATGTCGACGGTTTCAGTTGGTTACTGCATGACGGCCATGGCGAGCGCACGCCGGGCGCGCAGCGAAGCGCGCTCGGCACGGCGCTGCATCCGGCGGGCGGTGGCCAGGCGCACGGCCCGGCGTTCGCTCTCGGCCACCCGCAGCTGCTCGTGCATATGCGCACGAGCCAGGGCTTCTGGGATGAGTTGCATCTGACGGGTCCTGTTCTGGCGCGACTCGTGCGCGCCGGGGGTGGTGAAGTCTGGGATTGCGGAACCTGCGGGCTCGCTCGTGGACGGCTTCATCGGGGCCTGCTTCTTGGGGTCGTGCGTCAGGGGGCGATCGATCGTTCCGGGGGTGTTCATGCCACGACCGGGTTCTTGCGCGGGCGGCCACGCGGCCGCTTCCGGGCAACGACAACGCCCTGGACGAACAGCTCGCCGCCCCAGACGCCCCAGGGCTCACGCCGCTCCTTGGCGCCGGCGAGGCAGGCCTCCATCAGCGGGCAGGTACGGCAGAGGGACTTGGCGTACTCGACGTCCGCCGGCGACTCCGCGAAGAAGACCTCCGGGTCGTAGGCACGGCAGGGGACGGGCACGTCGAGGTTCTCGATGGCGTCGTCGAGCGCGGTGAGCGCGGTCAGCGGGTTCAAGGTGGAGTCCTCCGTGGACACGGGCTGGGAAAGAGGGTCTGAAGGCGGTACGGACGGGGCGTGCGCTTCGAGTTGCACGGTGTCTTTTTCCTCGTCTGGTCGTCCGGCCGGTGGGCCGGGTGGCGGTGGTACCGGGTTCTTTTCTTGTCCCGAGGCCCCTGTTCTCTGGTTCCTCGGAAGATCGCTGGATCTTCCGGGAAAACAGAAGGGCCGCGGATCCCGGGTGGGGTTCCGCGGCCCTGAAGGCGCCTGCCTGATCTCGTCAGGCTGGATCGCTCCAGGGTTCAGGCCCACGGAAGGCCCACATCGTGTGGTGCTGCGTCGTCTGCTTCCGGAATCCGGCACCGGCCGCCGCAAAGGCATAGGCCTGAGCCTGTGCCGTCGCTACTGCTTCCGGTGCCTTGGTCGGTCGCTCATTGCGCTCGCGAATGGGAAGACCCGCGAGGGACAGGCCGGACTCCGGACGCATGGCGGAGAAGCCAGACAGACCGGTGCCCAGGTTCGAGGAGCCGAGCAGGCAGGAAGCGACGACCGAGAGATCGGTCATTTTGGCGGTGCTGACGGAGCTGGCGTTGATGCTGATCACTGGAATCGCCTCCTCTCGGCGTCTCGGGGACCGGTGCGAACCGGCCCGACGGCATTCAAGTACAACACGGAACCAGGGCCTTCGAGAAGACCGCTGCTTTCGTGCTTAAGAACCTATGGGGATTGTTGGGGCATGCGCAAACTATTTTTTCGACGAGTTTGCGTCAGTCGTCCCCGGCCTCCTCGTCGACCTGATCACCAATCGTCTGACCTGCACAAATGGCCAGAACGTCGGATCCGTACGTCCGAAACTTCCGACGCCCGACGCCCGGGATGCGGGACAGTTCGGCCGCGTCCTCGGGGGCGGTCTCGGCGATGGCGATCAAGGTCTTGTCCGTGAAGACGCAGAACGCGGGCTGACCGAGGTCCACCGCCGTGCGGCCCCGCCACTCGATCAGTCGCTCGTACAGCCCCTCGTCCATGTCCGACGGGCAGTCCTCGCAGCGCATCAGCTTCATCTCGGCGGCCTCAAGGGTGCGCCCGCACACGCGGCAGCGGGCCACCTTCCGGTCACCCCTGGGGCGTGTGGGGCCGGGGGACTCGCGGGTGCCCGTGCGGGTCCCGAACTCGATGCCGCCGCGCCCCGCACTCGCCCCGCGCCCCGCCGAGCCCGTCGACCCCGGCCGCAGCCCGTCGAGGAACCGGCTCGGCCTGCGGTTCGGGCGGCCGCCCGGCGAGCGGGACAGCGCCCAGGAAAGGCCGAGATGGCGCCGCGCGCGGGTCACCCCGACGTACAGGAGCCGCCGCTCCTCCTCGACCTGCTCGTCGGTCTTGGCGTAGGTGATCGGCATCATGCCCTCGGCGAGGCCAACCAGGAACACCGCGTCCCACTCGAGGCCCTTCGCCGCGTGCAGCGAAGCGAGGGTGACGCCCTCCACGGTCGGGGCGTGCTGCGCGCTCGCCCGCGCGTCGAGTTCCTCCACGAACGCGCTCAGGGTCGCGGTGGGCTCGGCTCTCGCGAGGTCCCCCGCGAGCCGGGCGATGGCGGCGAGCGACTCCCAGCGGTCCCGCACGGCGCCGGACCCCGCGGGCGGCTCCGTGGTCCAACCCGCGCCGGACAGAACGGCTCTGACCTGGGAGGGAAGATCGACGGCCTCGTCGAGTCCCGCGTCGTTGTCACCGAAGCGGGCCGCCGCACGCAGCTCGTGGTGCGCCTTGCGCACCTCGGCCCGCTCGAAGAAGCGCTCGGCGCCGCGCAGCTGGTAGGGCACGCCCGCGTCGGCGAGTGCCTGTTCGTAGATCTCCGACTGCCCGTTCGTCCGGAACAGGATCGCGATCTCGCCGGCCGACACCCCGGAGTCGATCAGCTCCCGGATGCGGCCTGCGGCGCCTTCGGCCTCGGCGGGCTCGTCGGCGTACTCGATGTAGGTCGGCTCGGGGCCCGCCTCGCGCTGCGAGATCAGTTCCAGGCGGTGCTCGGCGGCGCGGCCGCTCGCCCTGGTCAGGACCCCATTGGCAAGGTGCACGACCTGGGGTGAAGAGCGGTAGTCGCGGACCAGCTTGACGACGGTGGCACTGGGGTGGCGCGTGCGGAAGTTGAGCAGGTGGTCGGGGGTGGCACCGGTGAAGGAGTAGATCGTCTGGCTGGCGTCACCGACGACGCAGAGGCTGTCGCGCTCGCCGAGCCACAGGTCGAGCAGGCGCTGCTGGAGCGGGCTGACGTCCTGGTACTCGTCGACGACGAAGTGCTGGTACTGGGCGCGGATCTGCTCGGCGATGTCCTGCCGGTCCTGGAGGATGCCCACGGTGAGCAGCAGGACGTCCTCGAAGTCGATGAGAGAGCGGTCCCGCTTGAGGGTTTCGTACGCGGAGTAGATCTGGGCGATCTCCGCGGGAAGCCGGGGCGCTTCACGGCCTGCCTTGTGCACCGCCGCGGCGTAGTCACCGGGGACGGTCTGCGTGACCTTCGACCACTCGATCTCCGCAGTCACGTCGCGCAGCTCACCGCGGTCCAGACGCAGGCGCGAGGCGGCCGCGGCGTCGGCGACGAGCTGGATCTTGCGGTCGACGAGCCGGGGCAGCTCCCCGCCGACCGCCTTGGGCCAGAAGAACTGGAGCTGGCGCAGGGCGGCGGAGTGGAAGGTGCGGGCCTGTACCCCCACGGCGCCGAGCTGCCTGAGCCGGCCACGCATCTCACCGGCGGCACGGTTGGTGAACGTGACGGCGAGGACCGTATTGGGCTGGAGGATCCCCGCGCGGACGCCGTACGCGATGCGATGGGTGATCGCCCGCGTCTTGCCCGTGCCCGCGCCCGCGAGCACACACACCGGACCGTGCAGGGCCGTCGCCACGGCGCGCTGCTCGGTGTCGAGCCCCTCGAGCACCGCGTCGGCGTCACTCGGCGGAGCCGCATATTGGCCACGGCCGGGATCCTGCGGGAACAGGGTGGAGTGCGTTGCTGGTGTCACCCCGCCATGCTGCCAGGTCCGCGGGGACGGATGCGTCGCGTTGTCCACAGGTGCCGACCGTTAGTCGTACCAATGTGTTCGACGTGCGGGAATGGTCGCCGGATCACATACGTTCGACTCATTGCGAACACGCACCCCCAGCCACCGAAGGAGCGCGAGGAAATGCCGGGCACTGTGACGATGTACAGCACCACGTGGTGCGGCTACTGCCAGCGGCTGAAGAAGCAGATGGACCGTGAGGGCATCGGGTACACCGAGGTCAACATCGAGCACGACCCGGAGTCCGCGGCCTTCGTCGAGAAGGCGAACGGCGGGAACCAGACGGTCCCCACGCTCCTCGTGGTGTCCGACAGCGGCTCCGAGTCGGTCATGACGAACCCGTCGCTGGCCCAGGTCAAGCAGGCCATGGCCGCCTGAGCCGACCTGTCCCGAGCGAATGGCCCCCGCCCGCCCACGGGTACGGGGGCTTTCCGCTGTCCGCGGTCAGACGACCAGCAGCACGACCATCACGGCAAGGACGACCAGCAGGACGATCATCGTCAGCAGGTTCGCCGCTCGATTGCCGGTGATGTCCTGGTTGCCCCGGCGCCTGAGCGCCCACTCACGCCGCCGGGCCGCCGCTTCTTCTTCGCGCCTGCGCTGTTCCGCAGAGCCTGCCATTGTCCTGCCCCCTTGCGTCAGGGCTCCTGGGACCACCCTCGCACGAGGTCAGCGGGACCGCAGATGACTCAGAGCGCGTCGCTGGGCTTCGGCAGGGGCTTGCCGTACCAGAGCTCGATCAGCCGGGCCGCGATCGAGATCCCGTAGGGAGGCATGACCTCACCGGAGTCGAAGGCGGCCCGCAGGTCCTCGCGGGAGAACCAGCGCGCCTCGTGGATCTCGTCACCGTCCACGTTGATCTCGAAGGACGTGGCGTGCGCCATGAAGCCGAGCATGAGGCTGGACGGGAACGGCCAGGGCTGGCTGGCGACGTACTCGACGTCACCGACGACGACGCCCGCCTCCTCGAAGACCTCGCGCCGCACCGACTGCTCGATGGACTCACCGGGCTCGACGAAGCCGGCGAGCGTCGAGAAACGCCCTTCGGGCCAGTGCACCTGGCGGCCGAGCAGGATGCGGTCCTGATCGTCCGTGACGGCCATGATCACGGCCGGGTCGGTGCGCGGGTAGTGCTCGGCTCCGCAGGCCGGGCAGCGGCGGATGTGACCCGCGGCGGCGATGACGGTGCGTTCGCCGCAGCGGGAGCAGAAACGGTGCAGGCGCTGCCAGTTCTCCAGGGCGACGGCGTGCACCATGAGGCCCGCGTCCCGCTGCGAGAGGAGCATCCCCGCCTCGCGCAGGCCGGCCGGGCGCGCGGACTGGTCCATGCGCCCGGGAAGCGTGTCCTTCTGAAGCGCGAAGTAGCTCACGCCGTCCTCGTCGGTGCCCAGGAAGTAGCGATGCGCCTCCGTGAGGGGCGCTTCGAAGGCCGGGGTCATGACCAGTTCCGTCGTGCCGTCCGGTGTCTCGTCGATGAGCGCCTGACCGCCCGAGACCACGAAGACACGGGTGGTGGGGTGGCTCCACGCGGCGGCGAGCCAGGCCTCGTCGAGGCGGTGGTGCGCGGCGCGGTCGATTCCGCTCGGCGCGGAGAGCGAGAGGGGTCGCGTTGCGGCGAGGTCGGCGGTTCGGTCGGTCCAGGTGGTCACGAGTGCTTCCAACTCCCCGGGTGGAAAGGGCGGTTCGGCGGGCGGTTCGGCGAGGTGGGTGCGCGGGGCCTCAATCAGTGTGCATCTGCCCAGCTCTCCGCGAGATCGCCCCATAGATAGGCGGTTGTTTCGACACCCTTCATGAGGAGGTCGAGTTCGACCTTCTCGTTGGGGGCGTGCCAGCCGTCGGAGGGCACGGAGATGCCCAGGAAGAGCACCGGGGCGTCGAGGACGTCCTGAAGGTCGGCCGCGGGACCCGAGCCGCCCTCGCGCGTGAAGCGGATCTTCTGCTCGAAGGCCTGTCCCATGGCGCGTACGACGGATTTCAACGCCGGGTGGTCGAGCGGCGTGAGGCAGGGGCGGGTGGCAGCCCCGAAGGTGACCGTGTGGCGGATCCCCGCGGGCAGCTGCTCGGCGACCCAGGCGGTGACGGCCTTCTCGATCAGGTCCGGATCCTGCCCGGCGACCAGCCGGAAGGAGAGCTTGAGCATCGCGGAGGACGGCACGATCGTCTTGCCGCCGGGGCCCTGGTAGCCGCCGCCGATCCCGTTGACCTCGGCGGTGGGGCGGGCCCAGATCCGCTCCAGAGTGGTGAGCCCGGCCTCTCCGTAGGTGGCGCGGGACTTCGCCGTACGCAGCCACTGCTCCTCGTCGAACGGAAGCTCCGCGAAGAGTTCGCGCTCCCGGTCGGTGAGCTCCACGATGCCGTCGTAGAAGCCGGGGACGGCCACGCGCGCGTGCTCGTCGTGCAGCGCGGCCACGAGGCGGGCGGCCGCGGTCGCCGGGTTCGGGACGGCGCCGCCGAAGGAGCCGGAGTGGATGTCCTGGTCGGGGCCGTACAGCTCGATCTCGCAGTCGGCGAGGCCGCGCATGCCGGTGCACACCGTGGGGGTGTCCTCGGACCACATGCCGGTGTCGGAGACGATCACGGCGTCCGCGGCCAGGCGCTCCTTGCGCTCTTCTACGAGGGCACGGAAGTGCGGGGAACCCGACTCCTCCTCGCCTTCGACGAGGAGCTTGAGGTTGACCGCGGGTGCGGTGCGGCCGGTCGCGGCCAGGTGGGCGCGCACGCCAAGGGTGTGGAAGAACACCTGACCCTTGTCGTCGGCCGCCCCGCGCGCGTGGAGCCGGTTTCCGACGACGACCGGCTCGAAGGGGTCGGTGTCCCAGCCGTCCTCGCGAGCGGCGGGCTGCACGTCGTGATGTCCGTAGACGAGGACCGTGGGGGCCTCGGGGTCGCCCGAGGGCCACTCGGCAAACACGGCGGGGGCGCCGGGCGTCTCCCACACCTCCGTGGTCGGGAAGCCGGTCCCGGCGAGCTTCGCGGCAAGCCAGTCGGCGCTGCGCCGTACGTCCGGTGCGTGGTCGGGCTGGGCGGACACGGAAGGGATCCGCAACCACGCGGCGAGGTCGTCGAGGAACGCCTCACGGTTGTTCTCGACATACGCACGGACTGTGCTGACGGCAGTGTCAACGGGCTTGCTCATGGTCACGAGCCTATCCGCCCGCCCTCACGTGTTCGTCCGGCGGTTCCTCCACGGGCTCCGCCGGCTGCTGCGGGTCCTCCAGCAGGAGCCGCTCCAGCTCCTCCCGGCCGGGCAGCCGACGCGGCCGGACCGTCTCCCCGGTGCGTACGTACAGGAAGGCGGCGCTCACCGCCTCCAGGGGCACGCCCTGCTGCTCGGCCCAGGCCAGCCGGTAGACGGCCAGCTGGAGGGGGTCGGCGGACTTCCGGTGGGCCGTCTTCCAGTCCACGATCTCGTACGTCGCCTCGTCGCCGTCGCCCTCCTTGTAGACGGCGTCGATACGGCCGCGAACGACGCGGCCCGCGATGGCCAGCTGGAAGGACGTCTCGACCCGGTAGGGAGAGCGATGGGCGTACGGGGTGCGCTCGAAGGCCTCCTTGAGCTCCTCCAGGTCGCGCTCGTCCGCGATCTCGGCATCGCTGCCGGGGAGCTCCTCGGGGTCGAGCATGGGCAGCCGCAGCTCTTCGAAGCGCGCCTCGATCCAGGCGTGGAACCGGGTGCCCCTGCGGGCCGCCGGCTGCGGCGGTTGGGGCATGGGGCGGGCGAGTTCCTGGGCGAAGGCGTCCGGGTCGGCGGCCATCCGCAGCAGCTGGGACGCGGTGAGCGTGTGCGGGACGGGAACATCGCGCACGGCGGCGCGGGCGCGCAACAGCTCGCCCGTCAGCGCGTCGAGGTCGCGGTCCCAGGAGGCGATGGTGCGCGCCTCCTCCGGGGTGAGCTCCGCTTCCGGGGCGGGAGCGGGATGCGGCACGACCGCGGCCGCCCGCTCGGGCTCGGCCACGCGCGCGACGGCACCGGCCGGGGACGCGTCGTCTTCGTAGCGGGCGTGGTCGTCCTCGTAGGGGTCGTGGTCGCCCCCGTCCGGGACGTAGTCGTCCTCGTAAGGGTCGTAGGGCGGTTCGTCGTCCTCGGGCGGCGGGGGCCAGTCGGGGTCCTCGAAGGGCGGCTCGTCGAGGACGGCGGGGTGCGTCTCCGTGTGGGCGTGCGCGGCCTCGGGCCCCGCGGCGCGCTCCAGGTGGGCGAGGACCGTGTGGGCGGCGGCCCGGCGTCGCGCCCGCGCCTCCTCGTCCAGCGGCAGCGGCCAGGCGTGCTCGGCCGAATTCTCTTGGAGGGCCGGGTTCTCCTCGTCCTCCGCCGGTTCGTCCGCCCAGGCCTCGATCTCGCCGTACCCGGCGGCACAGTGCTCGTACAGCGCCTGAAGGAAGTCCGAAGGGCCACGCGTGCGCTTCTGGGACGGTCCCCACCAGTGGCCGGAGCCGAGCAGCAGGGAGCGCGGACGCGTGAACGTGACGTATCCCAGGCGCAGTTCCTCGGTGTGCTGGTGGTCCTTCATGTCGGCGTGGAAGGCCTTCATGCCCTTGGAGTCCCACGTCTCGATTTCGGGCAGCGTGGCGCCGTCACCACGCAGTTCGTGGGGCAGCACCTTGGCCTGTGCCGTCCACTTCTCACGGCCTTGCGTGCTCGGGAACGTGCCGTTGACGAGGCCGGGAACGGCGACGACATCCCATTCGAGGCCCTTGGATTTGTGGGCGGTGAGCACCTTCACGGTGTCCTCGCCACCGGGCAGCGCGTTGTCGAGGCCCTTCTCATACTGCGCTGCGGTGCGCAGGAATCCGAGGAAGGCGAGCAGCGTCGCCGAGCCGTCGTTGGCCGCGAAGGACGCGGCGATGTCGAGGAAGTTGGACAGCGTCTCGCGGCGCCGGGCCGCCAACGCGTGCGGGGACGCGGAGAGTTCGACCTCCAGGCCGGTGACCGCCAGGACACGGTGCAGCACGTCCATGAGGGGGTCGGACAACGAGCGGCGCAGCTCGCGCAGTTCGGTGGCGAGCCGGGCGAAGCGCACGCGCGCGTCCGGGGAGAACGGCAGCCCGTCGTCGTCCTCCTCGGTGTCGGTCGAGGTCTCCAGGAACGTGTCGAGCGCGTCCGCCAGCGATATCACCTCGGAGGGATCGACCCCCTCGACGGCCGCGGCCAGGCGCCGGTCCGGGTCGTCGTCCTCTCCCCCGCGCGCGTGGGAGACCAAAAAGCGTGCCCGGCGCCCGAGGAGGGCGAGGTCGCGCGGGCCGATGCGCCAGCGCGGTCCGGTCAGGAGCCGCACGAGGGAGGCGTTGGCACCGGGGTCCTGGAGGACCTCGCACATGGCGACCAGGTCGGCGATCTCCGGGAGGTGCAACAGGCCGGAGAGGCCGACCACTTCGACCGGGATGTCACGGGCGACCAGGGCGCCCTGGATCTCGGCGAAGTCGGTCGCAGTGCGGCACAGCACGGCGATCTCGCCGGGCGCCGTTCCGGTGGCGACGAGGTGGCCGATGGAGTCGGCGAGCCAGTCGATCTCCTCGCTGTGCGTGCTCAGCAGGGCGCAGCGCACGACACCGTCCCCTTCGGCCCCGGGGGCGGGGCGCAGGGCCTCCACGCCCGCGTGCATCGCCCGGAGCGGCTCGGCCATCCCGTTGGCGAGGTCGAGCAGGCGGCCGCCACTGCGCCGGTTCTCGCTCAGCGAGAAGCGGGTGGCCGGGCGCCCGTCCGCGTACGCGAAGTGGCGCGGGAAGTCGTCGAGGTTGGCGACGGAGGCTCCGCGCCACCCGTAGATCGCCTGGCAAGGGTCGCCGACGGCGGTCACCGCGTGGCCCGTTCCCCCGCCGAAGAGGCCCGCGAGCAGGATCCGCTGCGCCACCGAGGTGTCCTGGTACTCGTCGAGCAGGACCACGCGGAACTCGTCGCGCAGGATCTCGCCGACCTCGGGCCGCGTGTCGGCCAGCGTCGCCGACAGGGCGATCTGGTCGCCGAAGTCGAGGAGGTCCCGCGAGCGCTTGGCCTCCCTGTAGTGCCCCACGAGCTCGGCCAGCTCCAGGCGCGCGGCGGCCGCCTCGGGCACCTTCCGCAGGTCTGCGTTGCTGAGCTTGACGCCTTCGAGGGCGCGCAGCAGCTCATGGTCGTACGCGCGCAGCTTGCCTGGCTGTACGAGGTGTTCCGCCAGCTCGCCGTCCAACGTGAGCAGGTCGCTGACCAGGTCGGCGAAGGAGCGGGTGAGAGCGGGATAGGGGCCGGGGGCTTCGCGCAGCACGCGAGCGGCGAGCTGGAAGCGGGTGGCGTCGGCGAGCAGCCGCGTCGTGGGTTCGAGCCCTATGCGCAGGCCGTGGTCGGTCAGCAGCCGGCCCGCGAAGGCGTGGTACGTGGAGATCACGGGCTCGCCCGGAGGGTTGTCCGGGTCGATGGCGTCGGGGTCGGTGACGCCGGCCTTGATCAGGGCCTTGCGGACCCGCTCGGCCAGTTCCCCGGCCGCCTTGTTGGTGAAGGTGAGGCCCAGGACCTGCTCAGGGGCGACCTGCCCTGTACCGACCAGCCAGACGACGCGGGCGGCCATCACCGTCGTCTTGCCGGAGCCCGCTCCGGCCACGATCACCTGCGGGGCGGGCGGCGCGGTGATGCAGGCCGTCTGCTCCGGGGTGAACGGGATGCCGAGCAGCTCTTTGAGCTGCTCGGGGTCGGTGAGGCGCGTGGTCACCTCATCGAGGCTAACGGGCACCACTGACAGCGCCGTCCTGTTCCGGCCCAGTGGAGGCACACGTCACTCGACGACGTGCTTGCCCTCCGGACGCGCGCTGCACGAGGCACGGAAGGCGCAGTGCGCGCAGTGCTGCCCGGTGGTCGGCACGAAGCGCTCGTCGAGGACCTTGCCGGCCGCGGTGGCGAGGAGGTCACCGACCCACTCCCCCTCGAGGGGCTCTTGTGCCTGCACCTTCGGCAGGGCCTCGCCGCCGTCCTTCTTGGCGGCGCCCTGGCGAAGCTGCACCAGTTCCGCTCCTCCGGAGTGCGGACGAGCTCCGTCGAAGACCTCGTCGACCACGCCTTCGTTCACGGCGAGCTGGTACACGGCGAGCTGTGGGTGGTGGGCGACGTCCGCGGCGCTCGGTGTCTGCTTGCCGGTTTTGAAGTCGACTACGTAGGCGCGGCCCTCGGCGTCCCGCTCCACACGGTCCATGGAGCCGCGAATGCGCACTTCGTAGGAGCCTGCTTCGAGCGTCACGTCGAAGTCGTGCTCGCTGGCGACGGCAGTGCGGCCCGTGCGGTCCATGACGTGCCACTGAAGGAACCGTTCGAGCGCGGCGCGGGCGTTCTCCTTCTCCTGGGCCGACTTCCAGGGCGCGTCGAAGGCGAGGGAGTCCCACACGGAGTCCAGGCGCTCCATGAGGACGGCGAGGTCGGCGGGTGTGCGCCCGGAGGCGACTTCGTCGGCCAGGACGTGCACGACGTTGCCGAAGCCCTGCGCCGCTGTGGCGGGGGCGTCCGCCTTCACCTCGCGGCCGAGGAACCACTGCAGGGCGCAGGTGTTGGCCAGCTGGTCGAGGGCGCTTCCGGAGAGGACGACGGGCTTGTCCCGGTCGCGCAGCGGCACCTTGCTCTCGGTCGGCTCGTACATGCCCCACCAGCGGTACGGGTGGGCGGACGGCACGAGCGGTCTTCCGTCGTCGTCGCTGAGCGCCGCGAGCTGGGCGAGGCGGCGCGCGGCGGCCTCGCGCAGCCCTTCGGAGACGCGCGGGTCGACCGTCGTGGCGCGCAGCTCGGCGACGAGCGCGGCCACCGCCAGGGGGCGGCGCGGGCGCCCGGTGACGTCCTTGGGTTCCACGCCCAGCTCGGTCAGGAACCGGGACGGCTGGTCGCCGTCGTCCGCGGGCGCCTTCACCGCGGTGACGACGAGCCGCTCCCTCGCGCGCGTGGCGGCGACGTAGAACAGGCGTCGTTCCTCTGTGAGCAGCGCCCCGGGGGTGAGGGGTTCGGCGAGGCCGTCGCGTCCGATGCGGTCGGCCTCCAGGAGTGAACCGCGGCGCCGCAGATCGGGCCACAGCCCTTCCTGGACGCCCGCGACGACGACGAGCCGCCACTCCAGGCCCTTGGAGCGGTGCGCGGTCATCAGGCGCACGGCGTCGGGGCGCACGGCGCGTCCGGCGAGGGTGTCGGCCGCGATGTCCTGGGCCTCCAGTTCCTCCAGGAAGTTGCGGGCGCCACGGCCTCCGGTGCGCTCCTCCGCGCGCGAGGCGACGGCGAACAGGGCGCAGACGGCGTCCAGATCACGGTCCGCGTTGCGCCCGGCCGCGCCGCCTCGACGGGCGGCGCGCTCGAGCCGGTTCGGCCAGGGGGTGCCGTTCCACAGCTCCCAGAGGGCTTCCTCGGCGGTGCCGCCGTCGGCGAGCTTCTGGCGGGCGGTGGCGAGGAGCGCCCCGAGACGCTGCGCGCCGCGGGCGTACGCCGGGTCGTGCAGGGCGAGCCGCTCGGGCTCGACAAGAGCACGCGCGAGCAGCTCGTCCGAGGGCGGCGGCAGCGCGTTCCCGGACGCGCGTTCCTCCTCGCGCAGCGCGCGCCCCAGGCGGCGCAGATCGGCCGTGTCCATCCCGGCGAGCGGCGAGGCCAGGAGTTCGAGAGCCGTCTCGGTGTCGAGCCGGTACTCGTTTTCCGGGGCGTCCGGGGAGTCCGAGGCGTCCTCGGTGTCCGGGGAGGCCTCGGTGTCCGGGCCATCCGTCCGGGCCACTACCTTGAGCGCCGTCAGCAGCGGCGTGACCGCCGGTTCGTGGCGCAGCGGCAGATCGTCGCCGTCGATGTCGAGGGGGACGCCAGCCGCCGTGAGCGCGCGCCGCACCCCCGGAATGCTGCGCGCGCCGGCGCGCACCAGGACGGCCATGTCGCTCCACGGGATGCCGTCCTCCAAGTGGGCACGCCGCAGGATGTCCGCGATGTTGTCGAGCTCCGTACCGGACGTCGGATACGTGTAGACCTCGGCCCTGCCTCCGTCGCGTACGGGCGACAGCTCACGGTGGGCACGCACCTTGTGCGCGGGCAGCCGGGTCAGGGGCATCCGCTGGGTGATGCGGCGCGTCGCCTCCAGGAGACCGGCGCCGGAACGCCGGGATGTGGTGAGCACTTCGACCGGGGCGGGGGCGCCGTCCGCCTGCGGGAAGTCCCCGCGGAAGTCCAGGATGCCGTTCACGTCCGCGCCCCGGAACGCGTAGATCGACTGGTCCGGGTCGCCGAAGGCGACGAGCGTGCGCCCCCCGCCCGCGAGCGCGTGCAGCAGCCGCACCTGGGCGGGGTCGGTGTCCTGGTACTCGTCGACGAACACGGCGTCGTACTGCGTGGCGAGCCGGTCCGCGACCTCCGTGCGGCGCGCGAGGAGCACGGCGCGATGGACCAGTTCCGCGTAGTCGAGCACTCCCTGTGCGTCGAGGACGTCCAGGTACTCGGCAAGGAAGGTGGCGGCCGCCCGCCAGTCCGGGCGGCCGATGCGGCGAGCGAAGGCGTCCAGGGCGGCCGGCCCCAGACCCAGCTCCCGGCTCCGGGCGAGGACCGCGCGCACCTCGTCGGCGAAGCCCCGCGTGGTGAGGCACGCGCGCAGCTCGTCGGGCCAGCGCACATGCGCGAGCCCCGCCTGCTCCAGGTCGATCTGCCCCGCGAGCAGTTCCCGTACGGCGACGTCCTGCTCGGGCCCCGACAGCAGCCGCAAGGGCTCCACGAAGAGGTCCGCGTCCTGGTGGGCGCGGACCAGGGCGTAACAGAACGAGTGGAACGTCGTGGCCTGTGGGGCGTGTGCGGCGCCGATGCGCTGCGCCATGCGGTCACGCAGTTCGACCGCGGCCTTCCGGCTGAACGTGAGCACCAGGATGCGTTCGGGGTCGGTGCCCTTGGCGATGCGCGCCGATACGGCCTCCACGAGCGTCGTGGACTTGCCCGTTCCGGGACCGGCCAGAACGAGGAGCGGCCCGTGGGCATGGTCAACCACCGCACGCTGATGTGCGTCCAGACGAGGGGGGTCCACCTGAGCCGGCGGAGTACGCACCAGTCGGTACGCACCGGGGAGCCCCTGTCGAACCTGGTGCTGCGACAGGTGCCGGGTGGACGAGGAGGAGCTCACGTGGATCGCTGGTCCTGGTGGGTTTGCTGGTGGTCGAAGAGCCGTCCGCGCGAAGCGGTGGCCGTGGGGTGAAGGAGGTGTCTGCCATCGACGGTGCCGTCGACGCTACGCCGTCGAGTGTGGCGGAAGCCGGGCTTCCGGTGCCTCTCCCGCACTCCTCCGGGCGCAGATGTGCCCGGTCTCACCAACGGACACGGGGGCTCCGAAGTGCCCCGCATGCCCCGTTTCCCCCATACGGGCCACCGGCACCCCACCCGCGCGCGGGATGGCCGAAGCTGTCAATTGTGAGCTTCCGTACCCGCCCGGCCGTCCCACCGCGCGCGCTTCATGTCGAGGCGCGGCACGTGCCCTTCGGCGGCCCGGGAGGCCTCGCGCAAGGGCGTGCCCTCCTCCCTGTAGTGGTCGAGCGCACGCAGCTCGTGCCCCGGCAGGAGCTGCCCGTCCGCGCGCACCACACGCCACCACGGAACCGCGCCTCCGTAGAGAGCCATCACTCTCCCCACCTGGCGGGGCCCGCCCTCCTCGAGCCATTCGGCCACGTCCCCGTACGTCATGACCCGCCCGCGCGGAATCAGTTCCGCGACGTCCAGGACCCGCTCCGCGTACGCGGGAAGCTCTCCCGCCGGTTCGCTCTCCTTGCTCATCCGACCCATCCTGCCGCACGGCACCGACAGTGCGGAGGGACGTGCGGGAGGCAGCCCGGGCAGAGGCGGACGGCGACGCCTACCGAGGACTCCCGCCTCCTCGAATGCACCCTGATGCCCCCCTATGACGGTGCGGCATGCCACCATCGTGCGGGCGGTGACTGGTGATACGAGATCAAGAAGAGACCACGGAGCAGCAGAGCGTGCACCCCGACAAGGCGGAGGGCACCTCTGTGGCACCGGCGCGCCCTGACGAATCGGCCGATCAGGCCGCCGAAACGAAGCACGAGCAACCGTTGCACGACCCCGACTGTGCCGAGGGGGACGCGCACGCCGAGCAGGTCGACGGCGACGAACCGTTGCTCCCCGCGCGCGTGCACCGCCCCTCGGACCTCATGCGGCTCCTCGTCGGCCTGCTCGCCGTCGTCGTGATCCTGGCGATCGCGGCGTTCGCGCACGGCACGACCTCGGGCTTCGCCCAGGACATCGACAAGGGCACCGGCCAGGCGCCCGACCTGCTGACCAAGTTCGCGGGTCTCGCGTCGAGCATCGCCATCCTGTTGGTGCCGGTCGCGTTCGCCATCGAGCGGCTCATCAAACGCGACGGCCTACGGATCGCCGACGGAGTGCTCGCCGCGGTCCTCGCGCACGGGGTGACGCTCGCGACGGACCTCTGGGTCGCCAAGGCCGCCCCGCAGTCCATCCAGGAAGCGCTCACCACGGTGTCGCCCGGCGACATCCACGCGCTGACCGACCCGGTGCACGGCTACTTGGCGCCCGTCATCGCCTACATGACGGCCGTCGGCATGTCCCGGCGACCACGGTGGCGCGTCGTGCTGTGGGTGGTGCTGCTGCTCGACGCCTTCGCGATGCTCGTCACCGGCTACACGACACCGTTCTCGATCATCCTGACGGTCCTCATCGGCTGGACCGTCGCCTACGGAACGCTGTACGCCGTCGGCTCCCCGAACGTGCGTCCTACAGGGCAGACGCTCCTCGCCGGCCTGCGCCACGTCGGCTTCCACCCCGTCAACGCCTCCCGCGAGGAAGCCCATGAGGGCACCACGGAGAACGGCGACCGGGGGCGGCGCTACTTCGTCACCCTGGAGGACGGCCCACCGCTCGACGTCACCGTGGTGGACCGGGAGCAGCAGGCGCAGGGCTTCTTCTACCGCGTGTGGAGACGCCTGACGCTGCGCGGCATCACGCAGCGCCGCAGCCTCCAGTCGCTGCGCCAGGCCCTGGAACAGGAAGCGTTGCTCGCCTATGCGGCGATCGCCGCCGGGGCGAACGCGCCGAAGCTGATCGCGACGTCCGAGCTCGGCCCCGATGCCGTCATGCTCGTCTACGAGCACGTCGGCGGCCGGTCCCTGGACTCGCTGCCGGACGAGGAGATCACCGATGAGCTGATGCGCGACACCTGGCACCAGGTCCAGGCGCTCCAGTCACGGCGGATCGCGCATCGCAGGCTGGCCGGCGACGCGATTCTGGTGGATCGTTCCGGCACCGTGATTCTCACGGATCTGCGCGGCGGCGAGATCGCCGCGGGCGACCTGGTGCTCCGCATGGACATCGCCCAGCTGCTCACGACGCTCGGCCTTCGGGCGGGCGCCGAGCGGACCGTCGCGTCCGCCGTGGGAGTGCTCGGCCCGGACACCATCGCGGACTGTCTGCCGCTGCTGCAGCCGATCGCGCTCACTCGCACCACCAGGGCGACGCTGCGCAAGCTCGGACGTGAGCGTGCCCAGCGCGAGCGCGAGGCCGTCCTGGAGGCATCCAGCAAGGCCAAGCAGGCGCGCATCGAGGAGACCACCGACGGCGACACCGGCAAGGCGTCCGTACGCGCCGAGAAGAAATCCGAGAAGGCGGAGCGACAGGCCGAGAAGCGGGCCCTCGACGAGGCTCTGGACGAGGCCCGCGAGGAGGATCTGCTGACCCAGATCCGCCACCAGGTGCTGCGCATCCGGCCACAGGCGCCCGTCGAACCGGCTCGCCTGGAGCGCATCAGGCCGCGCACGCTGATCAGTTTCATCGCCGGTGCGATCGGCGCGTACTTCCTGCTGTCGCAGCTCACGCACATCGACTTCGGGGCGATCGTGGGCGAGGCCGAGTGGGGCTGGGTCGGCCTCGCGGTGCTGTTCTCCGCGCTCAGCTACGTAGCCGCCGCGATGAGCCTGCTCGGCTTCGTGCCGGAACGCGTCCCCTTCATGCGAGCCGTCGCGGCCCAGGTCGCCGGGTCCTTCGTGAAGATCGTGGCACCGGCGGCTGTCGGCGGAGTGGCACTCAATACACGTTTTCTGCAGCGTGCGGGGGTGCGTCCGGGGCTCGCCGTGGCGAGTGTGGGCGCCTCGCAGCTGTTCGGCATGGGCAGCCACATCCTGCTGCTGCTGACCTTCGGTTACCTGACAGGGACGGAGAAGACGCCTTCCTTGTCGCCGTCCCGCACGGTCATCGCGGGCCTGTTGACCGTCGCTGTGCTCGTCCTTGTAGTGACGTCGATTCCGTTCCTGCGGAAATTCGTCGTCACGCGCGTGCGCTCACTTTTCGCCGGTGTCGTGCCGCGCATGCTCGATGTGCTGCAGCGGCCTCGGAAGCTGCTCACCGGCATCGGCGGCATGCTGCTGCTGACCGCCTGCTTCGTGATGTGCCTGGATGCCTCGATCCGCGCCTTCGGGGACGAGACAACCACCACGATCAGCCTGGCCAGCGTCGCTGTGGTCTTCCTCGCCGGTAACGCGCTCGGCTCGGCCGCCCCGACACCGGGTGGCGTGGGCGCCGTCGAGGCGACCCTGACGGTGGGTCTGATCGCGGTCGGCCTGCCCAAGGAAGTGGCGGCACCCGCGGTGCTGCTGTACCGGCTACTCACTCTGTGGCTCCCCGTCCTCCCCGGATGGCTGTTCTTCAACCACCTGACAAGGAAGGGCGCTCTCTAGGGGACTTGGACATCCCCCGGGCGGCGAGGAACCTCACTCGCACAGCCCGCAGCCCGAGCGCCCCGCACCCCGCCGCCGCAGGATGGACGCATGCCCAATCCGTCCTGGTCCCGTACCGCTGCCCTGACCGCCGCCACCCTGCTGTCCGTCTCGCTCGCGGCGTGCAGCAGCGACACGGAGGACGACGTGGATCTTCCGTCCCAGGAGCTGAGCTGGAAGGACTGCCCCGCGCCCGCGGAGTCCCAGGGCGGCGGAGACGCGCCTTCCCCGCTTCCCGGCGGCGCCGAGTGGCAGTGCTCCACCATGAAGGCGCCACTCGACTGGGACGAACCAAAGGGCGACACGATCGACCTGGCGTTGATCCGTGCCAAGGCGAGCGGAGACAAGGACAAGCGGATCGGCTCGCTGATCTTCAACTTCGGCGGTCCCGGCGGCTCCGGGGTCACCACCCTCCCGGCCTTCGGCTCCGAGTACGCGAAGCTGCGCACCCGCTACGACCTCGTCAGCTTCGACCCGCGCGGGGTGGGCGGCAGCGCGGGCGTCACATGCGAGGACGACAAACAGCTCGACGAGTACTTCCAACAGGACTCGACGCCGGACGACACCGCGGAGCAGAAGAAGCTCGTCGACAACATCAAGACGTTCAACGGCACGTGCGAGAAGAACTCCGACAAGGTCCTCCCCCACGTACGCACCACGGACGCGGCCCGCGACATGGATCTCATGCGCCAGGTCCTCGGCGACAAGAAGCTGCACTACTTCGGCATCTCCTACGGCACCGAACTGGGCGGCGTCTATGCCCACTTGTTCCCCAAGAAGATGGGCCGCGCCGTGTTCGACGGCGTCGTCGACCCCACCCAGGACCCGGAGGAAGGGGCGCTCGGCCAGGCGAAGGGGTTCCAGCTCGCCCTCGACAACTACGCGAAGCACTGCACCTCCCAGGCCGAGGACTGCCCCGTCGGGGACACTCCGCAGGACGTCAAGACCAAGATCGCCAAGCTGTTCGACGAGCTCGAGGAGAAGCCGATCCCGGGCATCTTCCCGCGCGACCTCACGCAGACCGCGGCGACCAACGGGGTCGCGCAGGCCCTGTACTCGCAGGACTTCTGGGAGTACCTGACCGAGGGCCTCCAGCAGGCCTACAACGGTGACGGCAAGATCCTCATGGCATTGTCCGACTCGATGAACGGGCGCAACGAGGACGGCAGGTACAGCAATATGCAGGCCGCCAACATCGCCATCAACTGCGCCGACGACAAGCCCCGCTACACGGCGAAGGACGTCGAGGCGAAGCTGCCGGAGTTCCGCGAGGCGTCCTCGATGTTCGGCGACTACCTGGCCTGGGGCATGCTCAACTGCTCCGGCTGGGCCGTCGACGGGGCCGCCGAGCACCCGGACGTCAGCGCGACCGGTTCCGCCCCGATCCTCGTCGTCGGCAACACCGGCGACCCGGCCACCCCGTACGAGGGGGCGCGGAAGATGGTCGACGCGCTCGGCAAGGACGTGGGCGTCGAGTTGACGTACGACGGCCAGGGGCACGGGGCCTACGACAGCGGAAACAAGTGCGTGCACGGCGCCGTGAACACCTACCTCCTCAGCGGGAAGCCCCCGAACGAGGGAACGGTCTGCAAGTGATCCAGGAGTTGTCCACAGGCCGAGCCGGATGCCCGTGGGCGCTCCTACGATGGCTTGACTGTCTTTCGAACGGGGGCAGTTGAGGGGGGAGGTGCCATGGCGGCACAGGATTCGTGTGCGCCCGCGGGCGCACGCACACGCTGGGGAAGGGCCGTCCGCGCGCTCGCCCTGGCCGCGTCCGTCGTACTGACGGCCGGTCCGGTCGCGGGTTGCAGCGGTTCGGGCGAGAGCGCCGACGGAGGCGAGGCGAAGCCACCGTCGGCCTCCGCCTCACACCCCGCCGACGTGGCACCGGGCGACGGCGACTCCCCCGCCCTCCCCTCGTCACTCACCGACCAGCACCTCGACTGGGGCCGTTGCCGTGCGCACGCGGGCTCGCCCGCGCCCGGCTCCGACTGGCAGTGCGCGACGCTCAAGGCGCCACTCGACCATGCAGAGCCGACCGGGCCCACGATCGACGTCGCCCTCATCCGCACCAAGGCTCGGGGCGACCGGGGCGAGCGGATCGGGTCCCTGCTGTTCAACTTCGGCGGCCCCGGCGTCTCCGGAATGGATCTGCTGCCGGCCCTCGCCCCGCAGTACGCCAAGCTGCGCGAGCGCTACGACCTGGTGGGCTTCGATCCGCGCGGCGTCTCGGCAAGCCGCGGGCTGCGGTGTCGAAGCGACAAGGAGACGCAGGCCGCCGAGTCCCTCGACCTCACCCCTGACACCAAAGCGGAGGAGACGGCGTATCTCCAGGATGCCGTCGCGTTCGGCAAGGGCTGCAGCGAGCAGGCCGGCGCACTGCTCGCCCATGTGTCGACCACCGAGGCCGCGCGCGACATGGATCTGATGCGTCAGGCCCTCGGGGACAAGAAGCTGCACTACATGGGCGTCTCCTACGGCACCGAACTGGGCGGAATCTACGCCCACTTGTTCCCCGACAAGGTCGGTCGCCTCACCCTGGATGCCGTGGTCGACCCGACCGTTGGACGCATCGGCCAGGCCGAGAATCAGGCCCGAGGATTCCGGCGGGCCCTCGACAGCTACTTCAGGTCACGCGGCAAGGACCCCCGGGAGGGTACGCGTGAGGTCGCCGCGCTCCTCAAGAAGCTCGACGCGAAACCTCTGCCGGTCCCGGGCGGCCGCGAGTTGAACGAGTCGCTCGCGACGACCGGCATCGCGACCACCCTGTACAGCGAGACCAGCTGGACCGCCCTGACGCGAGGCCTGCGGGACGCGGAGCGGGGCGAAGGCACCACCCTGCTCGCGCTCGCCGACTCGTACAACAACCGTGACGCGAGCGGGCGTTACGACACGACGAGCCACTCTCAGCGGGCGATCTCCTGCCTCGACGACAAGGCGCGTCCCACGGTGCGGGAGACGAAGGAGCGGCTCGCGAAGTTCCGGAAGATCTCGCCCGTGTTCGGGCCGTACATGGGCTGGGACACGGGAGTTTGGTGCCATGACTGGCCGGTTCCGGGCCAGTGGGACGACCCGGACGTGAGCGCGCGGGGCGCGGCGCCGGTCCTTGTCGTGGGCAACACCGGCGATCCGGCGACTCTCTACGAAGGAGCCCGCCGCATGGCCGATGAGCTGGGCAAAGGCGTCGGCATCGAGCTGACGTGGAAGGGCGAGGGGCACGGAGCGTACGGCTCCGGCAGCGCCTGCGTCGACTCGGCGGTCGACGCGTATCTCCTGGAGGGGCGAATACCGCGCGACGGCAAGGTGTGCTCCTGACCGCGAGCGTCCGTCCCGAAACGGCGGACGGGCCTCGCGCACAGTGCGCGAGGCCCGTCCGATCAGCTCACAGCGACCGAGCCGAGGCTCAGTAGACCGGCTTGTCCGGCTCGATCTGGTTGACCCAGCCGATGACGCCGCCGCCGACGTGCACGGCGTCCGAGAAGCCCGCGGACTTCAGCACGGCGAGAACTTCCGCACTGCGGACACCCGTCTTGCAATGCAAGACGATCTTCTTGTCCTGCGGCATGTTCTCCAGGGCCGTGCCCATGAGGAACTCGTTCTTCGGGATCAGCTTGGCGCCCGGGATGGAGACGATCTCGTACTCGTTCGGCTCGCGGACGTCGATGATCTCGATGCTCTCGCCGTCGTCGATCCACTCCTTGAGCTGCTTGGGAGTGATCGTGGCACCGGCGGCGGCCTCCTGCGCCTCATCGGACACGACGCCGCAGAAGGCCTCGTAGTCGATGAGCTCGGTGACGGTCGCGTTCGGGCCGCAGACCGCGCAGTCGGGGTCCTTGCGGACCTTGACCTGGCGGTACTGCATCTCGAGGGCGTCGTAGATCATCAGGCGGCCGACCAGCGGGTCACCCACGCCGGCCAGGACCTTGATCGCCTCGGTGACCTGGATGGAGCCGATGGACGCGCACAGCACGCCCAGGACGCCGCCCTCGGCGCAGGAGGGGACCATGCCGGGGGGCGGGGGCTCCGGGTACAGGCAGCGGTAGCACGGCCCGTGCTCGGACCAGAAGACCGAGGCCTGGCCGTCGAAGCGGTAGATGGAACCCCACACGTAGGGCTTGTTGAGCAGCACGCACGCGTCGTTGACGAGGTAGCGCGTCGCGAAGTTGTCCGTGCCGTCGACGATCAGGTCGTACTGGCTGAACATGTCCATCACGTTGTCGGCCTCGAGCCGCTCCTCGTGAAGGATCACGTTCACGTACGGGTTGATGCCGAGGACCGAGTCCTTCGCGGACTCCGCCTTGGACCGGCCGATGTCGGCCTGGCTGTGGATGATCTGGCGCTGCAGGTTCGACTCGTCGACCTCGTCGAACTCCACGATGCCGAGCGTGCCCACGCCAGCAGCGGCCAGGTACATGAGGGCCGGCGAGCCAAGGCCACCGGCGCCCACACAGAGCACCTTGGCGTTCTTCAGCCGCTTCTGCCCGTCCATCCCGACATCCGGGATGATCAGGTGGCGGGAGTACCTGCGGACCTCGTCTACGGTGAGCTCAGCAGCTGGCTCGACCAGGGGTGGCAGCGACACGGGGACTCCGTTGGTCGGTATCTACGTACGGTTGTTCCGTCTGTAACACTGCCACGCCCCCCTTCATTCCGAGACACCGCGTCCGATGCGCGAGACGATTTCGTCCCAGTAACCGGGCATCGCCTCCCAGGGGTCGGTCGAGCCGCCCCGGTCCGTGTGATCGGTGAAGTAGATCGTGCCCGCACCCTGCCAACGCGCGATGCGCAGCGCCTCCTCGAGGTGGCCGAGGGGCATTCCGTGGACGAAGTGGCAGAACCGCTCGTGCGGATAGTCGGCGGTCCACTCGGCGACCTGGGACCAGCGGTAGTCGCTCCAGGGGCCGGAGAAGGTCACCAACTGGTCGGCGCTCTCGGCGTATCCGGGGTACGGGTGGGTGCCGTGGTTGAACACGATGTGCGCGTCGTCGACGAGGGCGCGCAGGGTCGTGCCGGCGCGCCGGACCTCGGGGAGCGCGGCCCGCTCGGTGGGGCAGCGGTCGAAGTAGAAGCCGTCCACCTGGTACCAGTCGAGGAAGCGGTGCGCGTCGGAGACGAGTTCACCGAAGGAGCGGGCGCCATGGATCAGGTCCAAGTGACCAAGGACACGCACCCCGGCCTGCCGGAGCCGTCCCGCCGCTTCCAGGCAGTGCTGGTCGGGGCGGGATCCCGGGCCATTGGCGACATTCAGAACAACCCAGTGCAAAGGCGTTGCGGGACGGGTGAGTTCGGCCCACTCCGCGGGTGCGACGAGGGGGTGCGCGAAACCGGGGATGCCGAAGCCGAGTCGTACGTCGGTGCTCGCCAGGCCGGTCGCGGTCGGGGTCAGATACGGCATGCCGCCTCCATCCAGATGTCGGCGAGGGACTCTTCGAGGTTGATGCGGGGACGCCAGCCGAGCCGGTCGCGGGCCGTACGCACGTCGGCCTGCTGCCAACCGCCGCAGCCGTCGGGGTACGGATACGCGCTCGGCCCGGGAGGCATCCCGTGGTCTGATTCGGTTCGGGGGTGGCCTACGGATGGCCTCATCCCGACGGCGGGGCCATCGAGTTCGTGGAGGGATCCACCGAAACCGGCGACGCGGGCGAGCACGGCGGCGGCGTCCCGCAGGCGCACGGCGCGGCCCGAGCCGATGTTGATGACGCCCTGCGCGGCGGAGAGCGACGCGGCGTGCACGGCGCGCGCCACGTCTCGTACGTCGATGAAGTCGCGCTGTGCGCCGAGACCGCCCAGCTTCAGTTCGCCGTCGCCGGCCTGCATGGCGCGGCGCATCGCCTCGGCGAGCCGGCCGAGCGGGGATCCGGCCGGGGTGCCGGGCCCTGCGGGCGAGAAGACGCGCAGGACGACGGCGTCGAGGCCGGATCCGAGGACGAGTTCGGTGGCGGCGAGCTTGCTGACGCCGTACGGGCCGCCGGGCCGGGGCACCGCGTCCTCCGCAGTGGACGAGCCGGGCTGCGAGGGCCCGTACTCGGCGCCGCAGCCGATCTGCACGAGACGGGCACCGCAGCCGCTGCGCCGAAGGGCCTCACAGACGGTGGCGACGGCGACGGTGTTGTGCCGGGTGAGTTCGCGGGCACCGCCGCGGGTGGCGCCGGCGCAGTTGATGACCACTCCGGGGTGGACGGCGTCCAGGAAGCGGGTGAGGGCGCCCGGGCTGCCGGTGGCGAGGTCGAAGCGGACGTCGGCGTCGTCGCCCCGGCCGAGCGTGGTCAGCTGCACGGCGGGGTCGGCCAGCAGGCGGTCGGTGACGAAGCGGCCCAGATACCCGTTGGCTCCGATCAGCAGAACTCTCATCGGGTGCCTCCCAGGGGTCGCGCTCCGGTCCCTCGGTGCGCTCCGAGGGCGCCGCGCACTCCGCGCGCCGCGCGCGGGGCGCACCGGTCGTGGATTCCGCGCTGCCCGTGAGGTCCGGAGTATCCGGCGTATCCGGCGCCTCCGGGAGGAGGGGTGGTCATCTGGCGTTCTCCTTATGGGGTTTGCCCTGGGTCTTCGGATGGGCCCGCGGTGTCGGCCCCGCGGGCCCCGGGTGGTCCTGGTCATCTGGCGAGTACTGGACGCGGTGGCACGGCGCGCTCGATGGAGGCGGCGAAGCCGGGGATGGCGGTCATGGCGCCCAGCCGATCGGGTCGCCCGCGTTCGCGTGGGCGGAGGCCCGGGTCAGGGTGCGGGTGGCGTGCACGAGGAGGACGAGGGCGGCGACGGCGCAGGCGACCGTCGGCACGACGCCCGTGCCGACCGCGTCGACCGCGGTCTCGACGGGCAGGCCCAGGACGTCGCAACCGGGCAGCCGTGCGGCGAAGACCGTGGCGACAGCCAGGACTTCGACGGCGACGGCGGCGCCCAGCGCGACAGCGGGTGCGTGCGTACGTCGGTGCGCGGCGAGGAGGCGGGCGAGCAGCAGCAGAACGCCCAGGGCGCCCACTCCGGCGTAGTCCACCTTCTCGTCGAGTACGACCCCGGCCGACACGAGGAGCGCGACGAGGGAGAGCGCGAACAGGGTCACGGCCCCGAGGAGCAACGGGCGTACGGAGGCGGCGAATTCGGCGAGCCCGTGGCTCGTGGCGAGGCGGCGCCGCGCTCCGCCCGAGAAGAGCTGGGCGCACCAGGTGGCCGGTGCCACGGCGACGGCGAGCGCGACCAGCGGCGCGGTCGCGGGGGCCCAGGGCTCGTCGGGCCCGCCCGCGAGCGCGGCGTCGAGGAGGCCGTCGCCGAGGAGCGCGTACGCGAGCAGCCAGCAGGACCAGAGCCGGGCCGAGGGGGCGGAGGGGCCGTCGACCGCGCGCAGCGGCCCGTGGCGCAGCGTCGCGCGCAGGGCGACGAGGGTGGCGAGCGCCCCGGCGAGGCCGATGGCCAGGCGTGCGGTGCCCGCCGTGGCGTGCAGGCCGAACAGCGTGAGCGCGCAGACGGCGCCCGGCAGCAGCGCGAGTCCGGCCCACAGTCCGCGCCGGCCCGGGGCGGATCCGGAGACCTCGACGACGGGCTCGTACGGGTCGCCGTCCCTCGACGCACGGGCGTACATCTCCTCGGCGAGCGAGAACACGTCCTTGTGGCGGAAGCGGGCGGCGGTCCTGTCGGTGACGCCGTGGGCCTCAAGACCCGCGGCGATCTCCAGTGGGTCGACGGCCCGCTCGCACAGTTCATGGTGCCGGTGCATCAGCCCCTTGACCGGGTCGGCACCGGAACGGCGGTGAGCGGGGCGGAAGTTGGCGCCACGAGAGTCGGCGTCACGGGAGTCGGCGCCGCGCGGACCGACGATCCGCGCGACATCGGCACGGTGGTCGGCCTCCGTACGGGAGTCGTCGTCACGGGAATCGGCGCTGCGGGAATCGGCGCTGCGGGAATCGGCGCTGCGGGAATCGGCGCTGCGGGAATCGGCGCTGCGGGTTTCGGTACCACTGGTGTCGGCACCACCGGACTCGATGCCGCGCGGCTCGACGTCACTGAGCTCGACGCCACTCCGCTCCACGTCGCGGGGCCCGGCGCCAAAGAAGCCGGCGACACCGGCAACGGCACCACCACCCGCTCCGTCGCCACCCGCATCACCCGCACCACCGGGGCGACCCCGGGCACCGTCCCCGTCCCCGTCCTCAAGAACGGACGACCGCCACGCAGCGGGATCACGCAACAATCCCACATCCAGGTCCTCCAGATCCTCCAAGTCCTCCGAGACCTCCAGGTCGACCTGTTCCGTGGAGGCCGGGTCGCCGCCCAGCGCCTCCGCCGACCCGGCGCCCCACGCTCCGGCGCTCACCGGCACTCGGGGCGCATCGGCGTCGCCCCCGGTATCGGTGGCGCCGAACGCGGCACGCTCACTTGTGCGTTCGCTGATACGCCCGGTCATCCGTCCGCCTCCCCGCAGCCCTGTGTCATCCCGGCCAACTGCTCACGCGCACCGCCATCGGCTCCCCAACTGGTCCCGGCAGCACTGCCCGAGCGCCCGGCCAGCCACGCACCGCCCCGCTCACCCGTGCTCTGCGTGGTCCAGCGGCCCGGCACATGAGCCTCCGGCGGGTAGGCGAACGGCAACGGGGCGCCCGCGTCGTCGACGACGTCCCGGCGCACCGGGCAGCGCGAGACGATCTCCAGGTAAATGCTGTGAAATGCCGCGATGTTCTGTTCGGCGGTGAACAGCTCCAGGGCGCGCGCCCGTGCCGCCGCACCGAGCCGTTCGCGCCGTGCGGGGTCGCGCAGCAGCGCCACACACGCCTCGGCGAGCGCGCGCGGATTGCGCGGCGGCACCACGAGACCCGTGCCACCGATCACCTCGACGACGGCGCCCGCGTCCGTGGACACCGTCGCGCGCCCGCAGAACATGGCCTCGACCAGGCTCATCGGGAAGCCTTCGACGACGCTGGACAGGACGACGACGCCACAGGAGCCGTAGACATCGGCGAGGTCGGGGGCCTCGGGGGCGCCCAGCTCCTCGAAGGTGACGGGGTTCTCGCCCACGGCGTGGATCCCCTCCGCCTCGTCCGGGAAGAGCTGCGCGGCGAGGGCCTTGCAATGCCCGAGGTACAGCGCGGCCTCGCGGTCCGCCGTGAGATCCGAGGCGTCCGCGCCGCCGCCGTGCCCACCGACCGGCCTTCCGGAGACGAACCCGTCGGCCGGCCATCCGCCGCCGTCCACAAGTCCCGCGCCCGCGCCCGCTCCGGCGCCCGGAACCGATCCCGCCTCCGGCACCCCCACGATGCGCAGCCGGGCCTTCGGCTCTTCCTTGCGGATCTCGGAGAACGCGTGCAGCAGGGAGATCAGGTCCTTGGAGGGGTCGATACGCCCGACCCAGACGAGGGTGTCCGGGTCGCCCGGCCCTTCCCGCTCGCCCACCTCGGCGAAGTGGCCGGCCTCCATGCCGGGGTGAATGGTGCGCAGCTTGGCGCGGTCGGCACCGCACCGCTCCTGCCAGCGCCGCGCGTGCGCGTTTCCGGGGGTGATCACGGCGGCCTGCCGGTAGACCTCGGCGGCGAGCCGGCCGTGGAAGGCGGCGAGGAGCGCGCGCACCGGCGCACTCAACTCGGCGTCGCCCGCGGCGATGTACCGGGCCCTGAGCTGAACCCCGTACTCCGTGACGAGCAGCGGCACCCCGTAGAAGTGCTTGGCGATCAGGCCGGGCAGGGCGGCCGCGCCGCCGGAGGCCGCGTGGCAGAGATCGACGGACGCGAGCCCGCCCCCTCCGGACAGCCCCGCGGAGAAGCCCGAAGCCGAACCCGAAGACACAGACGAAGACGAAGAAGAACCCGACGACAGACCCGATGCCGACGCCGAAGCTCCCGACACCGACCCTGACCCCGCCCCGGCCCCCGACGCCTCCCCCGCCGCCGAACCGGCAACCGCCACCGACGCCGAACCCGCCGAGTGGCCCGAGGTCGAGGCCGACGCCGAGGCATCGAACCCGGACCCGTCCTCGTACCAGTCAAGGGACAGCGGCCGCAGTTCACGCTCCACGTGCGCGGCGAAGGAGAGCAGATCGGGCACGCGGGCCGCGCGTACCGCCCGGAGCGCGCCCGGCGCACGGCAGGCGCGCTCCAGGATGCGCACGGCAGCCTCGGAACGAAGGGAGACGCCGAGACCGCCCTCGTCGCGGGCGAGTTCGGCAAGCCCGTACAACGCGTTGGCGAAACGGTCCGCCTCGCTCACCCCCAGGTCATCCGAGGTCGCGCCGGCCGACACCACGGCCTCGACCAGCTCCCGGTACAACGCGGCGAACCGGCGCCGGGCCCGCCGCCCGAACACGCCGTCGCGCGCGCCGCTCTCGCTCCCGGCCGCCCACATCGGCGCGGTCCGCACGCGCATGACCTGAGGCGGCAGTTCGAGCCACCCCGCGTCCTCCTGCTCCTGGCTGGTGGCGAGCGCGTAGATGTCGAACTCGTGCTGCTCGAGCCCGCGCACAAGCCGGTCGCACCAGAGTCCGGCCTCACCGTTCACATACGGATAGCCACCCTCGGTAAGCATTCCGATGCGCACGCGCACACCCCCGATCTCCCGTACAGGGAGCCGCCGTTGGATTGGCGGCTCGCAGCGGGACGAACGTATGCGGACATGCCGGTGGCGTGATGGACGGTTGTCCATCACGCCACCAAAAGGGGTGAACGGGCGTAACTTTCCCGCACGCGCGACGTTTGGTCGCGCTAAGAGATCGAACGGCTACGGATAGCTACGTAGCGTCAACCCTTGGGAAAGGCCCAGGGGTTGGGCTTGCACGTGATCCCGCCGGATTTCAGGAACTTGGTCTGCTGCTGCATGACCGGCGCGAGCGAGCCGTCCTGCGAGCAGGTCACGTGGTTGAAACCGAGCCGGTGCCCGACCTCGTGGTTGATGAGCATCTGCCGGTACGGGTGGATGGCGGTGTCGCCGAGCACGTCGTCGTACGTCTTCGAGCCCTGGGCCCACCGATACGCGTTGATCATCACGCGGTCGGTGGCGGCGGAGTCGCACGACACGTTGTCCTCCGTCGTGTCGAGGCCCGACTTCGCGCACCAGTCGGCCGTCGTACCCGGGCTCGCGAGCGTGATCACGAAGTCCGGCGTCCCGGAGGAGACCCGCTCGAAGGTGCGGGCACTGTCGTGGGCCCAACTCCGCTTGTCGTTCAGGGTCTTCTGCACCGCCTGAGCGAACAGCGACCCGTCGAGCCCGAGCCCCTTCTCCACATCGACGCGGTAGCGGAACTTCTGCCCGCTGCCCGGCGCCTTGTCGTCCCCCGGGATCGTCGTGAACGCACCGGAGGCCTTCAGATCCGCCGCGAGCGGGTACTTCTTGGCCATCTTCTGCCCGTACGTCGCCGGGGCGGCCTGTGCCGTCTTCTTCGGTGCGGGCCGTTCGTCCGTACGCGAGGTGGAGCCGCCGCCCGGGCGACCGCCCTCGGCGGCCTGCGCCTGAGCGCCGTGCGCGGAGCTGCCGTCCCTGTCGGCGACCTGCCCCGCGACGACCACGGCGAGCACGGTGGTGACGGCCGCGGCGGCGATGCCCGTGAAGGTCATACCCCTGCCACGCTTCTCGCGCCCGCCGCCGGACTCGGCCGACATCCGGTCCTGGTCCTCCGGCGGCGCGGGCGGCTCGGCGTCCCACTCACTCACGCGCGCGTACGGGTCCGTACCCGCGGATGCCTCGAAACTCGCGGAGGCATTACCCACGGGGGCGTTGAAGCCCGCACCCGCAGGAGCATGAGCAGGAGCATCGAACGCATCGATGTAGTCCTGCCGCGGGTGCCCCCGACCCGGCGCACCCCGACCCGGAGCACCCTGACCCTGCGCACCCTGATCCGATGCGCCCTGATCCGATCGCTCCTGCCGGGGCCGCGGCCCCGGCAGCGCCGAATCGGCGGGAGCCGTCACACCGTGCTCGGGCCCGCGCGCCGACGCGACGGGGCCCGCGACCCGCGGCACGGACGCGCCCCAGCCGCCGCCCGGCTCCCGCGCCTCGGGGTGGCCGCCACGCACCGGCCCGGCCCCCGGACGCGCCGACATGTGCCCCGAGAAGGGGGAACGTCCGGGCGCCGACGGCGGAGCCGACTCGGGCGGCGCCTCGGAGGGCCCCCTTCGCCTGCGCCCTGTACCCACGCCCGGCCGGGACGGAGCATGCGCCTCAGTCTCTACCTGTACGTCGACCTGTACGTCGACAGCGTCCTCTGTGCCGTCTGCCGATCCTCGGCGGCTATGCCGTCCCACAGGCCGCCTCAGCTCCCCAATGTCGTGTGGTCGTCGGTGCCGGACGCGTCACTCGCGGCGTCACCGGCACTATTGGCGCTCCCGCGCCTCTTCTTCAACGCTTCGGTGTCGGCGAGGAGTTCCCGGAACGCCGTCGCGACCGTCCCCGGGTACTCCATCATCGCAACATGCCCCGCGTCCGGGAGCGTGAGCAGCCTCGAACCCCGGAAGGCACGCGCCGCGCGGGCCGCCATCCGGTACGAGACCAGCAGATCACGCCCTCCGTAGATGAGCTGCGTCGGCGCGAGCACACGCTCGGCCTGCCGCCAGAGGCCGTGCTGCCCGCCGAGCGTATAGGCGTTCACGACGCCGCGCGCGGAGCGGGCCATCGCGTCCCAGAAATACGGCAGTTGGAGCCGCCGTTCCATTTCCCCCACGGCCACTCTGAAGCCCTCGGGCGTCACCCGGTTCGGGTCCCCGTAACAAAGGGCCATGACGCCGCGCACCCGCTGCTCCGGCGTCCACTCCTTCGTCAGACGCGTGAAGAGCGGGGCGACGCCGGGCACCGCGAGCAGGCCGGTCGGCAGGGCGGTGCGCTGCACCCGGATCTCCGGCAGCGCAGGCGACACCAGGGTCAGTGTGCGGACGAGATCGGGACGCGCGGCGGCCACGCGCGTGGCGACGGCTCCGCCCAGCGAGTTCCCGAAGAGGTGCACGGGGCCGCGCCCCTGCGCGTCGAGATAACGGATGACCGCGCGCGCGTGCCCGGTCACCGAGTAGTCGCCGTCGTCCGGTGGCGGCGAGTCGCCGAACCCCGGCAGGTCGACCGCCTCCCCGTCGACAGCGTCGTCGAGCAGCGACATCAGCGCCGACCAGTTCTGCGAGGAGCCGCCGAGCCCGTGCACGTACAGCGCGGGCGGCAGCCCCTCGTACGCTCCGGGACGGGCCCTGACCGACAGCGTCAGGCCGGGGAGCCCGACCGATCGCAAGCGCTCCCCCTCCGCGACTTCGACGGCGCCCGGCGTGGGCGTCGCGGCGGCGGCGATGACGGCAGGCACGCGCGGCGACTCGGTCGAAGACATGCGACATATGTTACGAGACGATCACGCAGTGGATCGCGTGTTCGCTGTCACAGATCCAAACGCCGCACGGCCGGGCGGATTCGCCCAGGAGGCCCCCGCGTCACTCAAGGGATCCACGAAAGGTCGCATAGCGGCCCGATCAGGTGTCTCCTACGCTCGAATCAGGGCACCCGCCCACGCACGGACAGGTGAGGAAGGGAGCCATCGATGACGGTCGACCCGAGCGACCCCGAGACCTTCGCGGAGCACCGCCCCGCCGAGGCGGGCGTGGAGACACCCGAGGCCGACGCCGCGGAGCAGCACACGGACCTCGCGCCCGAGCGGGACGACGAGCCCGACGCGGCGGCCGACCCGGACACCGCGAACGAGGCGGACCGGGCGGAGCAGGCCCGCGTCGTCGTGATCGACGAGGACGACTACCGGTGAGCGGTGTGCCACGATCCACCCATTTGTGACCACAGATGTGACATCGGGCTCACTACATGCGGTTTTCACAGGAGTCCGGTCCGTGAAATTCTGCGCTCGCACCGCGCACATCAGGGTTACCCAAAAGTACGATGGCGTCGCGGCGCACACCGCGCACGGACAATCTTGGGAGGCGGCGTGACAGCCATCGAGCAGACGGAGGCAGCGCGCCCCAAGGGCACACGCCTGCCGCGCCGTGCCCGACGCAATCAACTTCTGGGAGCTGCCCAGGAGGTTTTTGTCGCGCAGGGGTACCACGCGGCCGCGATGGACGACATCGCCGAGCGGGCCGGCGTCAGCAAGCCGGTGCTCTACCAGCACTTTCCCGGCAAGCTCGAGCTCTACCTGGCGCTGCTCGACCAGCACTGCGAGTCCCTGTTGCAGTCGGTCCGCACGGCGCTCGCCTCCACGACGGACAACAAGCAGCGCGTCGCGGCGACCATGGACGCCTACTTCGCGTACGTGGAGGACGAGGGCGGCGCGTTCCGGCTCGTCTTCGAGTCCGACCTGACGAACGAGCCGGCGGTGCGCGAGCGCGTCGACCGGGTCAGCCTGCAGTGCGCCGAAGCGATCTCGGACGTGATCGCGGAGGACACGGGCCTGTCCAAGGACGAGTCGATGCTTCTCGCGACGGGCCTCGGCGGCGTCTCGCAGGTCGTCGCGCGCTACTGGCTGTCCAGCTCGAGCCCGGTCGAGCGCGACACGGCGGTGCAACTGCTGACGTCGCTCGCCTGGCGCGGCATCGCGGGCTTCCCGCTGCACGGCTCAGAGCAGCACTGAGCACGCGCCCGCGACTGAGCACGCGCCCGCGCGCACGCTGAGCACGCGCCTGGGCGCACGGCCCGACCACACGGCTCACTTTGTTCCCGTCCGGCTGTTCGCTCTTGGCGTGCAGCCGGGGCGCCGGGAGTCTCGCCTGGCCGGGCTAATGTTTGCTGGGTACGGCGCGGTCTTCCGCGCACATCACGGATCGTCGGAGGGACAAGGCCGTGGAGGTCAAGATCGGCGTGCTGCACACGCCTCGCGAGATCGTTCTGGAGAGCGACCAGTCCGCCGAGGAGGTCGAGAGCGCAGTGTCCGCGGCGCTGTCCGGCAAGTCCCAGCTCCTCTCCCTGAAGGACGAGAAGGGCCGCAAGGTCCTGGTCCCCGCCGAGCGCCTCGCCTATGTCGAGCTCGGTGAACCGTCGTCGCGGAAGGTGGGCTTCGGCCCGCTGTAGAGCCTCCCGGAAGGGACGCGCGGACAGACCGTGAAAGGCCTGATGGCACAGCTGCCATCAGGCCTTTTGCATGTTCACAGCGAGCGCACAGCCGATCCCGGCGGGGAGGATTGCGGCCGCGAGGCCAGGGGTAGACCGGCTACGTCCGAAGTGCACCCACCAGCCGCGCGGGAGGTAACCGCACCATGCTTCTCGAAGCAATCGGCTCCGTACTGCTCGGCATGGCCCTCGCCATCGGGGCGGGCCATCGACTGCCGCACCGACTGCCGTCACGCACGCTCGTGATGCCGACCGGTATCGCGGGCGCCCTGTTCGGGGCGTTCGTCACGCACAGCGCGCTGGGACCAGGCCATGCGATCGCCACGCTCGTGGGCGCGGTCGCGATGTCCGTGGCCCTGCTCTCGCTGCTGCTGCGCCCCACCCGGGGCAGAGCGCGGCAGCAGCTGACTCCGTACGCGTAGACGAAGCGGAAGCAGCAGAACCGCAAGAGCGGGAAAACCTCAAGAACTGGAAGAACCGGCAAGAACCGCTGGAACCTGAAGGCGTCGCTAAGCGGCGAGGCCGAGTGCTGCCATCCGCTTGGTGTGCGCCTCGGTGATCCGCGAGAACATCTTGCCGACCTCGGCCAGGTCGAAGCCGTCGGCCACGCCTCCGACCAGCATCGTCGACAGCGCGTCCCGGTCCGCGACCACCCGCTGCGACTGCGAGAGCGCCTCGCCCATGAGCCGCCGGGCCCACAGGGCGAGCCGGCCGCCCACGCGCGGGTCGGCCTCGATCGCGGCGCGCACCTTCTCGACGGCGAACGACGCGTGGCCGGTGTCGTCGAGCACGGCGAGGACGAGGGAGCGGCTGTCGGAGTCGAGGCGGGCCGCGACCTCACGGTAGAAGTCGGACGCGATCGAGTCGCCGACGTACGCCTTGACCAGGCCCTCGAGCCAGTCGGACGGGGCGGTCTGGCGGTGGAAGCCGTCGAGGGCGTCGACGAACGGGTCCATCGCCTCGGTCGGCTCCACACCGATCGCCGAGAGCCGGTCGTTCAGCTGCTCGAAGTGGTGGAACTCGGCGGAGGCCATCTTGGCCAGCTCCGCCTTGTCGGCCAGCGTGGGCGCCAGCTTCGCGTCCTCGGCGAGCCGCTCGAACGCCGCCAGCTCTCCGTACGCGAGCGCGCCCAGCAGGTCGACGACGGCGGCGCGATAGTTCTCGTCCGCGGACGCGGTGGCCCAGTCCTGGGCGGCGATACCGGTGAGGCCCTGGTTTGCTTGGGATGCTTCGGCGGTCGGCGTGGCGTTGTCAGGCGTCTCCATGAAGCGCACAATAGCCCGCTCACCGCGTCGCGGAAGTCCCTGGTCAAGGAGTGTGACGACGGCTACGTGACCCATTCGGCCATCGCGCATGCGCGTTTCCGGGGTACAGTGGTAAAGAGCCCGCCGAGTGCAAGGCGCCGTGAAGACGCTTGCGCGCACATCGGACGGGCCTCATGAATGAGGATGCCCGGTCGGAGGCCCGATCGGCTCCGACCCGACAGCCCTCCGGGTCGTACGTCACAAGGCGTACGAATCTGAGGAGGGGCCCTCAGCGGCACGAGCGCTCGAGCGTCGGCAGTGGTCCCGCGCCATCCGGTCCACCCGATCCCCGCAGACCGCGGCTCGAGTCCGGTGTACCAGACCGGCACGGTCACGACCCCCGCGTTCGCCTCGCGCCGCACCTCACAGAAGAGGCAACACCCTGACTACGCAGACTTCGACTTTCCGTCAGCTCGGCATTCTTTCCGAGACCGCGGAGGCCCTTGAGGCCGTCGGCATCACCAGTCCCTTTCCCATCCAGGAGATGACCCTCCCCGTAGCCCTCTCGGGCTCGGACGTCATCGGCCAGGCCAAGACCGGCACGGGCAAGACCCTCGGTTTCGGCCTTCCGCTCCTGGAGCGCGTCACCGTTCCCGCGGACGTCGAGGCGGGCCGGGCCACGCCCGAGCAGCTCACCGACGCCCCGCAGGCCCTCGTCGTCGTTCCGACGCGCGAGCTGTGCCAGCAGGTGACCAATGACCTCCTGACCGCCGGCAAGGTGCGCAATGTGCGCGTCCTCGCCATATACGGCGGGCGTGCGTACGAGCCCCAGGTCGAGGCCCTCAAGAAGGGCATCGACGTCGTCGTCGGTACGCCCGGCCGACTGCTCGACCTGGCCGGCCAGAAGAAGCTGAACCTCTCGCACGTCAAGGCGCTCGTCCTCGACGAGGCCGACGAGATGCTCGACCTGGGCTTCCTGCCCGACGTCGAGAGGATCATCAACATGCTTCCGGCGAAGCGTCAGACGATGCTGTTCTCGGCGACCATGCCGGGCGCCGTCATCGGCCTGGCCCGCCGCTACATGTCGCAGCCCACGCACATCCGCGCTGCGGCGCCGGACGACGAGGGCAAGACGGTCGCGAACACCAAGCAGCACGTCTTCCGCGCGCACAACATGGACAAGCCCGAGATGGTCTCGCGCATCCTGCAGGCCGACGGCCGCGGGCTCGCGATGATCTTCTGCCGTACGAAGCGGACCGCCGCGGACATCGCCGAGCAGCTGCAGAAGCGCGGCTTCGCGTCCGGCGCCGTGCACGGTGACCTCGGCCAGGGCGCGCGCGAGCAGGCGCTGCGCGCGTTCCGCAACGGCAAGGTCGACGTGCTCGTCTGCACCGACGTCGCCGCACGCGGTATCGACGTCGAGGGCGTCACGCACGTCATCAACTACCAGTCCCCGGAGGACGAGAAGACGTACCTCCACCGCATCGGCCGCACCGGCCGCGCGGGCAAGAAGGGGATCGCGATCACGCTGGTCGACTGGGACGACATCCCGCGCTGGCAGCTGATCAACAAGGCGCTCGAGCTGGACTTCAACGACCCGGTCGAGACGTACTCGTCCTCGCCGCACCTGTACGAGGAGCTCAGCATCCCGGCCGGCACCAAGGGTGTCCTGCCGCGCTCGGAGCGCACGCGCGCCGGGCTCGGGGCCGAGGAGGTCGAGGACCTGGGCGAGACCGGTGGCCGCGGGGCTTCGTCCTCGCGCGGCGGCCGTGGTGGTCGCGGCGACCGCGACCGTGACCGCGATCGGGACCGTGAGCAGCGCGAACAGCGTGAGCGCCCGGCGCGCACGCCGCGCCGCCGTCGCCGTATGCGCGGTGGCGAGCCGGTCGGCGCCGGGGAGGCCACGGCCGCACCCGCGTCCGCTCCGACGTCCGTTCCCGCTCCCGCGGAGGAGTCCACCGAGCCGCGGACGCCGCGTCGTCGCCGTCGTACGCGCGGTGGCGCAGGCGCCCCGTCGGTCGCTCCGGTGGCCGCCGCCGAGGCGGTCGTGGAGACGGTCGAGGCGGAGATCCCCGCCCAGCCGCGTCGTCGTACGCGCAAGAAGGCCGAGGCCGTCGTCGAGACGGTGGAAGCCGTGCCGGCGGCCGCGGAGCCGGAGCAGGCCGAGCCGAAGGCGAAGCCCGCGCGCACCCGCAAGAAGGCGGAAGCCGCGGTCGACACGGTCGAGGCCCCTGAGGTCGCAGAGGTCGCCGAGGCCAAGCCGGCCCGGACCCGTACGCGGAAGAAGGCGGAGGTCGCGGTCGACACCGCGGAGGCCGCCGAGGCCAAGCCCGCCGCGCGGACCCGCACCCGGAAGAAGGCCGAGCCCGTCGTCGAGACCGCCGAGGCGGTCGAGGTGACCGAGGCGAAGCCGCGTCGTACGCGCAAGAAGGCCGAGGCCGTCGTCGACACCGCCGAGGCGGTCGAGGTGACCGAGGCGAAGCCGCGTCGTACGCGCAAGAAGGCCGAGCCCGTCGCCGAGGCGGCGGACGCGAACGAGGCGAAGCCGGCCCGCACGCGGACGCGGAAGAAGGCGGAGGTCGCGGTCGACACCGCGGAGGCCGCCGAGGCCAAGCCCGCCGCGCGGACCCGTACGCGTAAGAAGGCCGAGCCCGTCGTCGAGACCGCCGAAGCGGCCGAGGTGACCGAGGCGAAGCCGCGTCGTACGCGCAAGAAGGCCGAAGCCGCCGTCGACACCGCGGAGGCCGCCGAGGCCAAGCCCGCCACGCGGACCCGCACCCGCAAGAAGGCCGAGCCCGCCGCCGAGACCGCCGAGGCGAAGCCCGCGCGGACCCGGAAGAAGGCCGAGCCCGCTGCCGAGCCCGCCGAGGCGAAGCCGCGTCGTACGCGCAAGAAGGTCGCGGCCCCCGAGGCCTGATCAGTCCACGGCGAAAGGCCCGGATCCCGCTGCTGCGGGGTCCGGGCCTTCGTTGTCGGTGGCTGCGCGTAATCTCGGCACATGAGCAGGCCCGCGACCTTCACCCCGCCGCCCGGCACCCGTGCGCACCGCCTCCGCACCGCCCGGGGCGACTTCGCCGCGCTCACCGGCGAGCCGGCCGAGGGCCCGGTCCGGGGCACCGCCCTGCTGCTGCCCGGATTCACGGGCAGCAAGGAGGACTTCATCGAGCTGCATGCCCCGTTGAGCGCGGCCGGTTACCGGACCGTCGCCGTGGACGGCCGCGGGCAGTACGAGTCGGAAGGCCCGAAGGACGACGAACGGCCGTACCAGCAGCGGGAGTTGGCGCGCGACGTGCTCGCGCAGGCGGCGGCGCTCCAAGACGAAGGAACCGGCCGGGTGCATCTGCTGGGCCACTCGCTCGGCGGGCTCGTCGCGCGCGCGGCGGTCATCGAGGACCCCGCCCCGTTCGCCTCGCTCACGCTGATGTCCTCGGGCCCCGCCGCCGTCGCACAGCCCCAGCAGGAGCGCGCCAAGCTGCTCCAGGACGCCCTCGCCGCGCTGGACATGGCGCAAGTGTGGGAGGCGATCCAGGGCCTGGACGCCCCCGAGGACGCCGCCGACCTCCGCGGTGACGGCGAGGATCTGCGCCGCCGCTGGATGCGGAACAGCCCGGCCCAGCTCATCGCCACGGCGGGGCAGCTGCGTACGGAGCCGGACCGGGTCGACGAGCTCGCGGCGCTCGGCCTCGCGATACATGTGCTGTCGGGCGAGCGGGACGACACCTGGCCCGTGCCGCTCCTCGACGACATGGCGGCGCGCCTCGGCGCGGAGCGCACCGTCGTCGCCGGGGCCGAGCACTCCCCCAATACCGACCGGCCGCGGGCCACGGCCGCCGCCCTCGCCGCCTTCTGGGACCGCCACCCGGCGGCATAAAACAGCAGCTCACGGGCCCCTCGCGGGCACTGATGACGCACGAGTAATTAGCCGATCGAAAAATTTCCTTAGCGTAGGGAATGTTTGCAGCGGGCAACTCGTTGTACCCATCAGGAACGCGCGGCACCCCTGCTGCGCAATTCACTCTTAACGGCCGGGCAACCGCCCGGCCGTACTGCGGGACCAAGCTGAGAAGCCCCGCACCAGTAGTTCTCCTTCAGGAGGATCACCAGACGAAGGGAGAAGCCCATGCGCTTCGAAATCATGCGACTCGACGATGTCGACGGCAACGCCGTGGACAGCACCGTCGTGGACGCCGCCTCCGTCAACCGGATCGTTCAGCAGGCCGCCGCCATCGGGCAGCGCCTCTACATCCGCCCGGCAGAGTCGTCCGCCTCGTAACGGCGTAAGCGACTCGCACACTTCGAAGCCCCCGTACGCACGATGCGTACGGGGGCTTCGCTGCGGTCCGGCGCTCTCAGGAGCCCGGGGCGGTCAGGAACTCAGGGCGGTCAGGAGCCCTGGATCACCTGTGTCACGCCGTTGATGATCTGCTGCACCGCGATCGCGGAGAGCATCATGCCCGCGAGCCGGGTCACCAGGACCACGCCGCCGTCCTTGATGACACGGATGATGACCAGCGAATAGCGCATCACCAGCCACAGCACCACGTGGATCGCGATGATCGCGGACCAGACGGAGACCTGGTCGCCCACCGAGTCCGCGTCCTGCACGGCGAGGATCACGGAGACGATCGCGCCGGGCCCGGCGAGCAGCGGCATGCCGAGCGGCACGAGGGCGACGTTCACGTCCTTGGTCTGCTTGGGCTCGTCCGTCTTGCCGGTCAGCAGATCGAGCGCGATCAGGAGCAGCAGCAGACCGCCCGCGATCATCAGGGCCGGGACGGAGACGTGCAGATAGGCCAGGATCTGGTTGCCCAGAACGCCGAACACGGCGATGACGCCGAAGGCGACGCAGACCGCCTGGAAGGCCATGCGCTTCTGGACCTTGGCGGGGCGGCCCGCGGTGAGGGCGAGGAAGATCGGGGTGATTCCGGGGGGATCCATAATCACAAAAAGCGTGAGAAAAAGGGATCCGAAGACGGCAGCGTCGAACACGGTGGGGTGCCTTGCGAGAGTGGTGCGGAAGGGTGGGTCGAGGTGCGTACGGGGCGCGTCAGGCGCCGCGTCCGCCGGCGCCCGGCACCGGGAAGGCGCCCGTCGCGCGCCGCGTGATCTCCCCGTAGACCTCGGGGTCGGTGGTGTACTCGCCGAGCACGCACGTCTTGCGGCTGCCGTGATAGTCCGAGGACCCGGTGACCAGCAGACCGACGTCGGCGGCAAGGCCGCGGAGGCGGTCGCGGGTCGCGGCGTCGTGGTCCATGTGATCGACCTCTATGCCGTCGAGCCCGGCCTCCGCCAGCTTCGCGATCGACGCCTCGGGAACGGTGTGACCCCGCTTGGCGGCGCCCGGGTGCGCGAAGACGGTGACCCCGCCCGCGGCCTTGACCAGACGGATCGCCTCGAAGGGATCGGTCTCGTGCTTGTCGACGTACGCGCGCCCGTCGTTGGCCAGCCAGTTCTCGGTGAACGCGTCGGAGACCGTCGGTACGAGACCGAGCTCGACCAGCGCCGTGGCGATGTGCGGGCGGCCGACCGAACCGTCTCCGGCGATCCGGGCGACCTGCTCCCAGGTGACCGGGACGCCCAGCCCGTTCAGCTTGGCGATCATGCCCTTGGCGCGCGGCACCCGGTCGTCGCGGACCAGCTCGCGCTCGGCGAGCAGGGCCGGCTCCTCGGGGTCGAAGAGGTACGCCAGCATGTGCATGCTCACGCCGTCGAGGCGGCAGGAGAGCTCGGCACCGGTGACGAGGGTCAGCCCCGTCGAAGGGCCGTCGGCCGACAGGCCGTTGAGCGCGGCGATCGCCTCGGCGTGCCCGCGGGTGGTGTCGTGATCGGTGAGCGCGACGACGTCCAGGCCGGACGCGGCGGCGTTCCGCACGAGTTCGGCCGGGCTGTCCGTGCCGTCGGAAGCGGTGGAGTGGGTGTGCAGATCGATGCGCACGGCTGCGTACTCCAGGCTCGACGGGCTGACGGGGACCGCTCAAGGATAACGGGGATTTCCAGCACCCCCGTCACCACCGAACCGGGCACGGAACCCTTACCTCTCCCGCGCTCTGGGACTCACGCCATGATGCGCGGCGACAGCGCCCCGCACGGCAGCAGGTCCACCTCGGCCCCCGCGTCCCGCAGATCCGTGAGCACCAGCTCGTCGTACATCAGCATCCCCGTCTGCTCCGGCCACACGACCGCCCACAGCCACAGGCCGCGCGCCTCACCGGCGAAGACCGCCCGGTCGTCCGGGACGCCGGAGACGTGCCACATCGGGGTGGGCCGGCCCGCGGCGAGCACCTTGGCCTGCGGGGGCCCCGAGACCTCCATGTACGGGCCGGGGTCGGGGCCGTCGATCCCCGCGTAGCGCGCGCCGAGTCCGACGCCCAGCTCCTCGGCGACGAGCACCAGCTCACCGGGGCCGCCGAGCGGTCCCGGGCCCGAGCAGGCGACGGCGGTGGCACGGCCGCCGTGGCGCTCGTCCCCCGCGTTGGCCACGCCCGTGAACAGCCAGCCGACGGGCAGCGGCCAGGGCATCCAGACCGGCACCCGTGCGCGCCGCACCACGACGCTGAGCGCCTCGACACTGGGCGGGATCACGGGCTGCATCGGATGCACGGTCCCGTGCACATCGCACTGCCAGGAGTCGGCAAAGAGTCCGGGAGCCCTGACCCGGCCACCACACTTCGGGCAACTGGGTTCGCCCCTCATAGAGCCCCACGGTCCTCCCCGTCCCGCGCCGCGTCAAGGACGATCACCCGTCCGGAGGGCAGCGCCGTGGCGTCCCGACCAGGAGAGATAGATGTAGCTTGCATTAATTAGCTGCTCTAACTTATTATGTGTATACGCCAACGATCCAGCCCTCGAAGGACTACTCGAAGGACCAGAGGAAGTCACTCGAAGGATTCGAGGGACTCAAAGGACTCGAGGGACTCAAAGGAGCAGCAGGCATGAGCCACAGCAGTACAGGGGGTCCCGCCGAAGGGGACACGTTCGACGCAGGTGCGGGCAGTCTCCTGCGTCAACCGAAGGCGGTCTGGGCGACCGCCGGGGCATCCGTCGTCGCCTTCATGGGCATCGGCCTGGTCGACCCGATCCTGCCGTCGATCGCCAAGGGCCTCGAAGCGACACCGAGCCAGGTCTCCCTGCTCTTCACCTCGTACTTCCTGATCACCGCCATCGCCATGCTGGTGACCGGGTTCGTCTCCAGCCGCATCGGCGGCAAGAAGACCCTCCTCGTCGGCCTCGCCCTCGTGGTGATCTTCGCGGCGCTCGCGGGCACGTCCGGTTCCGTCGGGGAGCTGGTCGGCTTCCGCGCGGGCTGGGGCCTCGGCAACGCGCTCTTCGTGTCGACCGCGCTGGCGGTCATCGTCGGCGCCGCCGCCGGTGGCAGCGCGGCCGCGATCCTCCTCTACGAGTCCGCGCTCGGGCTCGGCATGGCCTGTGGGCCACTCGTCGGCGCGCTGCTCGGCAACGCCAGCTGGCGCTACCCGTTCTTCGGCACCGCCGCGCTGATGGCCATCGGGTTCGTCTGCATCACCGTGTTCCTGAAGGAACAGCCGAAGCCCGCGCAGAAGACCTCGATCCTCGATCCGATCAAGGCGCTCGGCCACGGCGGCCTCGCGTCCGCGGCGATCTCGGCCTTCTTCTACAACTACACGTTCTTCACGGTGCTGGCCTTCACGCCGTTCGTGCTGAACATGACCCCGTACAAGTCGGGCGCGGTGTTCTTCGCGTGGGGTGTGCTGCTCGCACTGTTCTCGGTGATCGTCGCGCCGCGCATGCAGGCCAGGTTCGGCTCGCTCAAGGTGCTCGGCGGTTCGCTCGTGCTGCTCGCCCTGGACGTGCTCGCCCTCGGGTACGGCAACCACACCGCGGCCGTCGTCTGCACGATCCTGTCCGGCGCCTTCATCGGCGTGAACAACACCGTCTACACCGAGCTCGCGCTCGGCGTCTCGGACGCGCCGCGGCCGGTGGCGAGCGCCGGCTACAACTTCGTCCGGTGGTTCGCCGCCGCGGCCGCCCCGTTCTTCGCGCCGAAGATCGAGGAGTGGAGCAACATCCACATCCCGTTCGTGGTCGCCGCGATCACGGCGGTGCTCGGTGCGGTCGTGGTGTGGGTGCGCAGGAGCGCACTCACCCACGAGGCCGAGGAGTTGGAGCCGAAGCACGCCACCGAGGACAGCGTCTCGGTCTACGCGAACTGACCGGTTCTCAGCCCGGACCGATCCAGGCCCGGATCAGTCCAGCGGAACGGACTTGCGCAGCGGATCGCGCAGGTCCGTTCCGCTGTCCAGCCACTTCTCCTGGAGCGCGGCCGCGCCGTGCACCCGCTTCCACGCCGCCTCGTTCGGCGTCATGGGCAGCAGCGGCAGGAACCGTACGGGGTCCAGCGGATCGTCCAGGTCCAGGTCCTCGACCAGGCCGCCCGGCTCCGCGACGAGGGCCGAGGTGAACGGTGCTGCGGGCCACAGCGGTTCACCCACGTCGAGCGAGGCGCCCGGCGCCACGACGATGCCCTCGACCTGCGGGGACGCCGCGAGGACCGCGAGCGGGCGCAGCACCTTGTCGGTGTCGGCGAGGCCGGCGCGGACGGTGAGGACCAGCTCCGCGCGAGGGCCCTTGACGGGGTCGGCGAGGGCCGCCGTGGGATCGGCCATCGGGGACGCGGACATGCCGAGGGTGGCGTAGCGCACCACGTCGCCATCTGTGAAGCGCAACACCTCGATGCGGTCGGTACCGAGAAAGGTGACCGCCGCCCGCGCGTCCGGTTCACCCAGGGTTGTCCGGAGTCGCGCCTCCACCAGCGCAAGAACTTCTGCCATCCCGCGAGCATAGATCTCGCGCTCAACGGGTAAGGACGGGGCCCGCTTTCGCCGGTCGGCTGATAGTCTTGGCCGCTGGTCGGGACAACACGCAGTGCGTGTCCGCCGAGGGCCCCCGCGGGCCCGTCGAGAAACCGACCCGTTTCACGTCCCCCACGGGGGACCGGCCGGAGGAGGTGGGGCTGTCATGGATCGAAGTCGACCGTGCAGTACTACCCGTTCTTCCGGCCTGTAGGGCCCAGGGCCTCATCTCACCCGCAGTCAGCTGTACACCGTGCTGGCCGCGCCTGCCGGAAGAGCACTTCGTTCCCCTGATCTCATCGACGTCCCCTCGGATGTCGCGATCTGAATCAGTCAGCGAAGCCGCCCAGCGTCGGTGCGGTGCTTCCCGCTTTGTGGACGTGCAGCATGTCCCGGTTCCCGGTTGACCAGGACGTCCTCATTCCGGGTGGTTCCACCCGACGCGCGGCGACTCCCGCCCGCGAAGGAGCCTGCCCATGTCGATGATGCGCGACCTGCGAGCCGCCGTCCGTCCCTCGCTGCGCAAGAGCGTCGCCCCGTACGCCAACGAGGCCCGCACCTCGTACGACTTCACGCGGGACGCGGCGGCCTGCTCGGCCGTCGTGGACTGCGCCGTGTACCGCGACGGGGTCCGCGTCCCGTCCTCCGAGTGCCTCACGCCCGGTGGTGCCAAGCGCCAGGTGCGGCGCGACGGCGGCTTCGCCTGGATCGGTCTGCACGAGCCGACCGAGGAGGAATTCGCCGGTATCGCCGCCGAGTTCGGGCTGCACCCGCTCGCCGTCGAGGACGCCGTCCACGCCCACCAGCGGCCCAAGCTGGAGCGTTACGACGACACGCTGTTCACCGTCTTCAAGACCATCCACTATGTCGAGCACGCCGAACTCACCGCCACCAGCGAGATCGTGGAGACCGGCGAGGTCATGTGCTTCACCGGCCGGGACTTCTTCATCACGGTCCGGCACGGCGGCCAGGGCTCGCTGCGCGCGCTGCGGCACCGCCTTCAGGACGACCCCGAGCTGCTCGCCAAGGGCCCGAGCGCCGTGCTGCACACGATCGCCGACCACGTCGTCGACGGATACCTGGCCGTGGCCGACGCGATGCAGGACGACATCGACGAGGTCGAGACCGAGGTCTTCTCGCAGCCCGGCAAGGGCTCCCCGCGCGGCTCCGACGCGGGCCGGATCTACCAACTCAAGCGCGAGGTACTGGAGTTCAAGCGGGCCGTCGCCCCGCTGCGGCGTCCGCTGCAGCTGCTCAGCGAGCGGCCGATGCGGCTGATCGACCCGGACATCCAGAAGTACTTCCGGGACGTCGCCGACCACTTGGAGCGCGTGCAGGAGCAGGTCATCGGCTTCGACGAGCTGCTGAACTCGATCCTCCAGGCCAATCTGGCGCAGGCCTCCGTCGCCCAGAACGAGGACATGCGCAAGATCACCTCGTGGGCCGCGATCATCGCCGTACCGACGATGGTGTGCGGGGTGTACGGCATGAACTTCACGTACATGCCCGAGCTGCACTGGCGGTTCGGCTATCCGATGGTGCTCGCGCTCATCGGCGGCGTCTGCTTCACGATCCACCGGACGCTGAAGCGCAACGGGTGGCTGTGAGCCTCGCGGCTACGCTGGCCGTATGACGACTGCTGAACTGCTCGATGCCGCCCTCGTCGAGGAGGCCACGAAGAAGTCCGGGCTGATCTGGGTGCGTGGGGACCGGGGCGTGGAGCGGGCCCTGTGGCACGTGTGGCACGAGGGTGCGGCGTGCCTGGTCGGCGACGGGCCCGGCGAGCAGCCGCTGCCCGACCTCGTCGACGGCGGCTCGGCCGTTGTCACCGTGCGCAGCAAGGACAAGGGCGGGCGGCTCGTGGGCTGGCGGGCGACGGTGGTCGAGCTGGCGGCGGGTACGGAGGCGTACGACTCCGTCGTGGGTGAGCTGAAGGGCAAGCGCCTCAACGCGCCTGACGCGGAGACCATGTTGGACCGGTGGGCGCGGGAGTGCCGTGTGCTGCGGCTCGAGCCGGTGGGTGGGGCTACGGAGCCGGTGGGCGACGGGTCGCTGGCCGCGCCTCCTGTGGGGTCGCCGGCCACGACCCGGAACCCGGTTCCTGCGGGGCTGCCGAAGCTCCTCGCGCGGCGGAAGCGGCGTTGACGCCACGGGGCTCCGCCCCGGACCCCGCGCCTCAAACGCCGGCGGGGCTTGATTAACCCGGCAGCGCCTGCCCGTAGTCGACCGTTTCTGTGGACTTGGGTTCCCGGAGGGTGAAGTCGGTGCCCCAGTCGCTGAGTTGGATCGTGCCGGCGCCCCCGGCACGCTCCAGGCGCATCGGGTACGCCCCGCCCTCCAGGGACACGTCGAGGGTGCCGCCCGCGCCCTTGTCGCCGGTCAGCTCGACCGTGCGGACGCCGCCCGCCTGGCCGCGCTCGCCCTTCGCGAGCGTGCCGTGCAGCGCGAGCAGGCCGTCGAGCAGCACGCCCTTGTCGGTGAACGTGCTCAGCCGCTGGTAGGACGAGTCGTCCTTCGGCACCCTCACGTACTTGCCGTCGAGCTTCTCCGCGGCGTTGCCCGAACCGTGCCCGTCCTTGCCGTCCTCGGAGTGCGTCCAGAAACCGGCGCCCGCCTTGAGGTACAGGTGGTCACCGACGCGCAGCAGCCCGAACGTGCCGCCGCCGGTGCTCACCGACCCCGTGCCGCCGTTGTCCTTCAGCCGCATGTCCAGCTTGTACGTCTTCTTGTTGACGACCACCGTGCCGGCGACGTGCACCGCGTTCGCGCCGCGGGCCGCCTTGACCGTACGGGACTGGATCTTGGCCGGGGTCAGCTTGCCGACCCCGTTCGTCCCCGCGTCCGGGTCATCCTCGCTGCACGCCGCGAGGCCCACCGCGAGCCCCGTGCACAACACGCCCACCATGAGTGTCCTGCGGGTACGGCGGGTGAGGGGGCGCAGGGTCACGGGCGGACTACCTCTCGTACGGCAGCTGGGTTTGGGCAGGTACGGCAGCGTACCCCCGCGATCTGCGGTTACCCGCCCGGGTCGGGTGGCCGATGCGCAAAGGCGCGGGGGGCGGGTAGCGGCTAGCCTGGGCGAGAAATTGCCCGTATATCCGGACGAATGCGAAGGAAAACGGAAGGAGGCGCGCGACGGTATGGCTGGAGGCGCTCCCCGGATCTTCGTGTCGCACCTCTCCGGCATCGCCGTCTTCGATCCGAACGGTGATCAGGTGGGCCGGGTGCGCGACCTGGTGGCGATGTTGCGCGTGAGCCGCAGACCGCCGCGGCTGCTCGGCCTCGTCGTCGAGCTGTCGACCCGGCGGCGGATCTTCCTGCCGATGACCCGGGTCACCGGGATCGAGTCGGGCCAGGTCATCACCACGGGGGTGCTCAACGTCCGGCGCTTCGAACAGCGGCCCACCGAACGCCTCGTCCTCGGCGAGATGCTCGACCGTCGCGTACGGCTCGTGGAGACCGGCGAGGAGGTCACCGTCCTCGATGTCTCCATCCAGCAGCTGCCCGCGCGCCGCGACTGGGAGATCGACCGGGTCTTCGTACGGAAGAACTCGTCGAAGCGCGGCGCCTTCCGGCGCGCCAAGGGAGAGGCGATCACCGTCGACTGGTCGGGCGTCGACGGCTTCAACCTGGAGGAGCACGGACAGGGCGCGGAGAGCCTGCTCGCCACGTTCGAGCAGCTGCGCCCCGCCGACCTCGCCAACGTGCTGCACCACCTCTCCCCCAAGCGCCGCGCGGAGGTCGCCGCGGCGCTCAGCAACGAGCGCCTGGCCGATGTCCTGGAGGAGCTCCCCGAGGACGACCAGATCGAGGTGCTCGGCAAGCTGAAGGAGGAGCGCGCCGCCGACGTCCTGGAGGAGATGGACCCGGACGACGCCGCCGACCTCCTCGGCGAACTCCCCGAGGACGACAAGGAACGCCTCCTCGACCTGATGAAGCCCAGCGAGGCGGCGGACGTGCGGCGCCTGATGGCGTACGAGGACCGGACCGCGGGCGGCCTGATGACGACCGAGCCGATCGTGCTGCGCCCCGACTCGACGGTCGCGGAGGCCCTCGCCCGCATCCGCAATCCCGACCTGTCCCCCGCGCTCGCCGCCCAGGTGTACGTGTGCCGGCCGCCGGACGAGACACCGACCGGCAAGTACCTGGGCACGATCCACTTCCAGCGGCTGCTGCGCGATCCGCCGTACACGATGGTCAGCTCGATCCTCGACGAGGACTTGCAGGCCCTGACCCCGGCGGCGCAACTGCAGGAGATCGCCGGGTTCTTCGCGACGTACGACATGGTGGCCGCGCCCGTCGTCGACGACAGCGGCTCGCTGCTCGGCGCCGTGACCGTGGACGACGTACTGGACCACATGCTTCCCGACGACTGGCGCGAACAGGAATTCCACCTGCCAGGGGAGGTGGACCATGCCGACTGAGGAACGTGAACGCGACGCCCCGCGCAGGCCGCGCATCCGGCTCGACCAGCCGCGCGCGCCGAAGCGGAAGCTGATCCCCGATTACGACCCGGAGGCCTTCGGCAGGCTCTCGGAGCGGATTGCACGCTTCTTGGGGACGGGCCGGTTCATCGTCTGGATGACGGTGCTCATCATCGTGTGGGTGGTGTGGAACATCGTCGCGCCGCCCGATCTGCGCTTCGACGAGTACCCGTTCATCTTCCTGACGCTGATGCTGTCGCTGCAGGCCTCGTACGCCGCTCCGCTGATCCTGCTCGCGCAGAACCGGCAGGACGACCGCGACCGGGTCAATCTCGAACAGGACCGCAAGCAGAACGAGCGCTCCATCGCCGACACCGAGTATCTGAGCCGCGAGATGGCGGCCCTGCGGATCGGGCTCGGCGAGGTCGCGACGCGCGACTGGATCCGCTCCGAGCTGCAAGACCTCATCAAGGAACTGGAGGAACAGCGGCAGTCCGCTCCCGGGTCCGGGGTATTCCCCGCGGAGCGCGAGCGGGGACGTGACGTAGACGACCGCTGACAGGGCTTTCCGGGTGCGGGTTACCCCGCCGTAGACTCGGGTGCATGGCTACGGAAGACGCGGTGCGCGAGGCGCTCGCGACAGTGAACGACCCCGAGATCCACCGTCCCATCACCGAGTTGGGGATGGTCAAATCGGTGGACATCGGTGCGGACGGAGTCGTCGCGGTCACCGTGTATCTGACCGTCTCTGGCTGCCCGATGCGCTCGACGATCGAGAACAACGTGCGCGAGGCCGTCGCCCGCGTCGAGGGCGTGACCGATGTGCAGGTCACCCTCGACGTGATGAGCGACGAGCAGCGCAAGGAGCTGGCGACCGCGCTGCGCGGCGGCACCGCCGAGCGCGAGGTCCCGTTCGCCAAGCCGGGCTCGCTGACCCGCGTGTACGCGGTGGCCTCCGGCAAGGGCGGCGTCGGCAAGTCCTCGGTGACCGTGAACCTGGCGGCCGCGATGGCCGCCGACGGACTGAAGGTCGGCGTCGTCGACGCGGACATCTACGGGCACAGCGTCCCGCGCATGCTGGGCGCCGAGGGCAAGCCCACCCAGGTCGAAGACATGATCATGCCGCCGTCGGCGAACGGCGTGAAGGTCATCTCGATCGGCATGTTCACGCCGGGCAACGCGCCGGTCGTGTGGCGCGGACCGATGCTGCACCGCGCGCTCCAGCAGTTCCTCGCGGACGTCTACTGGGGCGACCTGGACGTGCTGCTTCTCGACCTGCCGCCGGGCACCGGCGACATCGCCATCTCGATCGCCCAGCTGGTCCCGAACGCCGAGATCCTGGTCGTCACCACGCCGCAGCAGGCCGCCGCCGAGGTCGCCGAGCGGGCCGGCTCGATCGCCGTGCAGACCCACCAGAAGATCGTCGGCGTCGTCGAGAACATGTCCGGGCTGCCCTGCCCGCACTGCGACGAGATGGTCGACGTGTTCGGCACGGGCGGCGGGAAGATCGTCGCCGAGGGCCTGACCAGGACCACGGGTGCGGAGGTGCCGGTGCTCGGCTCCATCCCCATCGACGTACGCCTGCGCGAGGGCGGCGACGAGGGCAAGCCGATCGTGCTGACCGACCCGGAGTCCCCCGCGGGCTCGGCGCTGCGTGAGATCGCGGACAAGCTCGGCGGGCGCCAGCGCGGCCTGTCGGGGATGTCCCTGGGGATCACGCCGCGCAATAAGTTCTGACGTCCTGTCCGACGCCTTGAGAGAACGGCGGGCCGCCCATTCCGGGCGGCCCGCCGTTCTCCGTCACGCGTCCGGTTCCGGATCCGGCTCCAGCGCCGTGATGTCCTTCACGACCGAGAAACCGAGCCCGTACGCACTCATGCCTCGCCCGTACGCCCCCAGGTGCACCCCGGCCTGCGTGGAGCCCGCGAGCACCCAGCCGTACTCGGACTCCCGGTAGTGGAACGGGGTCGGCACCCCGTCCACCGGCAGCGTCAGCGTCGCCCAGTCATCGGACGCGAGATCGTCCGCGAGCACCCACGCCGTCTCGGTCTGCTGCTCCAGCCAGTCGTCGCGCAGCGTGTGGTCCATCTGCACCGGCCAGGTGTACGAGAGCAGTCCGACGCCGGCGAGCCAGGCCGCCGAGGAGACCGACGTGGCCTCCAGGACGCCGGTGCCGTCGGCGGTGCGCCGTACCGGATTGGCGGCGATGGTCACCACCGCCGCGAACCGCTCGCTGTCTTCCGTGAGCTCGCTGCGTACGGAGGGCTCGTCACCGTGCCCGATCGAACCGTGCTCGACGGAACCGTCCGCCGTGGTGCCGACCTGCATCAGCCAGCGCGGTCCCGTGAAGGCCTCGTCGAGGCCGTACCACGGGAAGGGCGCCAGCAGGTAGCCGTCGACCGTGCGCCGGGCCGTGAGAGCCTCGCCGGCCCCCTCGGTGGCCGGCGCCTGCGCGCCTACCCGACTCGTCGTCTCCATGTACCCGGCCGCCTCCTCGCTCAGTTACGGACCGGCGCGGCCCGCCCCCCTCGGGCGTTCTCACGTCCGGTCCGCGCAACAAGAAGGCAGGATGCCACACCGGGTCCGCGGGGCCCGGTTTCGTCAGGCGTGGTTCAGCCGTGTTCGGGGTGGTTCGAGGGGGTTCGGATCGCGGTGGTTCAGGTCGCGTCCGCGTCGAACGGCGGCGGCTCGATGGCGGCCGGCTTCTCGGGGCGCTTCTGCATGTCGACCGCCTCGGGACGCTTCTCCATGTCCACGCGGCCGGCGCTGCCCGACCCGCTCGACGAACCGGAATCCTCCAGCTCACCGACGGTGTGCACCGCGTCGGAGACGTCGGCCATCTCCTTCTTCAGGTCGAAGCCGTTGCGAATCTCCTTGAGCCCCAGCTCGTCACTGTCCAACTGCTTGCGGATGAACGTCTTGGGATTCAGGTCCTCGAATTCGAAGTCCTTGAACTCCGGGCCGAGTTCGTCGCGAATGTCCTGCTTCGCACTGTCCGAGAACTCTCGGATCTTACGGATGGTGCGTGAAACGTCCTGAATGACCTTCGGGAGTTTGTCGGGGCCGAATACGAGAACGGCCAGCACGACGATCGTCACGACCTCCAGCGGGCCAATATCGTTGAACACCTTGCACTCCTAGCGTGTCCTCGGCCCGCGGTCGAACAAGCAGCAGGTCTTTGGCAGGGTCCGGCAGCGGACCCGGTCCACGGTACCCGGCCCACCTGTCCATTCGGTAGCCACCGGGGAACCTCCAGGATCGCGCATCCCGCGCCATGACCGGTCAAGAGTCGGTCAGCCGCCGGTCAGGGGACGGTCAGGGATCGGCCGGAATCCGCTCAGCCGCCGCCGGCGGAACCGAGAACGAGCGACATCTCCCGTTCCTTTCCGCCCCGTTCGACCGTGAGGACCAGTTTGTCCTTGGGGCGGTGGGTGCGGATCTTGACGATCAACTCCTCGCCGGAGTGCACGCGGACGCCGTCGACCTCGGTGATCACATCGCCCGGCTCGATCCCCGCCTTGGCACCCGGGCCGTCCGGACTGACGGCCGAGCCGCCGCTGTTGCCCTTCGAGCCGACGCGGGCGCCGTCGCCCGAGTAGTCCATGTCGAGGGTGACCCCGATCACCGGATGCGTCGCCCGCCCGGCGTTGATCAGCTCCTCCGCCACGCGTTTCGCCTGGTTGACCGGGATCGCGAAGCCGAGGCCGATGGAGCCCGACTGCCCCTCGGGCAGCTCCGAACCGCCGGTGTCGGCGGACCGGATCGCGCTGTTGATGCCGATGACGCGGGCCTTCGCGTCGACCAGCGGGCCGCCCGAGTTGCCGGGGTTGATGGGCGCGTCGGTCTGCAGCGCGTCCACGTAGCTGACGTCGCTCCCGTCGCCCTTCTCGCCGCCCGCCGTGATCGGCCGGCCCTTGGCGCTGATGATGCCGGAGGTGACCGTGTTCGCCAGGTCGAAGGGGGCGCCGACGGCTACGACGGGGTCGCCCACCTGCACGTTCTCGGAGTTGCCGAGCGGCAGCGGCTTGAGCCCGCGCACCCCGGACACCTTGATCACGGCGAGGTCGTAGCCGCTGTCGTGCCCGACCAACTTGGCCCGGGCGCTCTCGCCGCTGGAGAACGTGACCGATATCTCACCGTCGGAGTCGGCCGACGACACGACGTGGTTGTTCGTGAGGATGTGCCCCTGGCCGTCGAGTACGAGGCCGGTGCCGGTGCCCTCCTCCGACGAACCCGCGGTGTGGATGGTGACGACGCCGGGCAGGGTGCGCGCCGCGATACCGGCCACGCTGTCGGGGTCCCGGTGCTTGGACTCGGCGTCGGCCTGCGGCAGTTGAATGCTCGCCCCGACACCGGTCCGCTCCATGTACGACCCGATCGCCCCACCGATGCCTCCGGCGACCAAGGCGATCACCACACCCCCCACCACGAGCCTCCGCCTCCGCGGCACCCGCACAACGCCCTCCCCGGGTCGGGGATCCGCCTGCTGCCAGGGGCTGTGGTGGGCAGGTGCCGGCATCTGCACCGGAACATGAGCCGCGCCAGCCGCATCAAGCTCCTGCGGCGGGTGGGAAAAATCTAGCCCCTGCGGCGATTGAGCAGCGGGGTCCGGGGCAGAGCCCCGCGACGTGGGATCGACCCCGCCCAAACCAGCGGCACCGGCCGACCCCGAATCCACCCCACCGCCGGAGGCCACGTCACCCTCGCCCATGTCCGCCGCTCTCCCCAAGCCTGGCCCACGGCACCGCACCGCCGACTCCTACGCGCGCGACCCGGATCAGCACCCGACGCACCGCCTCACCTGGATTCAACCAGGTTCGACGGCGCGGGCGCAGAGAGTGTCAGCGCAGCGACGAAGGACGGGACGACGCGGTCGGCGACGACGCCGAAGCGGCGGTGAGGCCGGACCCTGCCGCCCCGAAGGAGGTGCCGTCGGACGAGAACGAGGGCGCGACGGTGGGCCGCGGCGCGTACGAGACCGCGACAGCGGGGGCGGGGGCGGCGGGACGTATGAGAGGCGACATACGGGCCGCACCGGCCAGCAGCGGCGTCGAGAACGGATAGCCCGCACTCTCCGCGTGGCCCCCGCCGGGCAGCAGCGGCGCACCCGCCTCGGTCGGCGAGACGGGCGCCGCGAGGGCGCCCCCGCGCTGGCCGAGCGGCGAGGGGTTCGTCCGGCGGCGCTGCGTGTCCGATGCCGAGGCGGCACCGGCCGACTGGCTGCGCTGCGGCGTGACATTGCTGCCGGAGCCGCCACCGCGCGCGTCGGTGCTGTCGATCGGGGACGCGGTCGTGACCCCGCCGAGCGCGATCGCGGCGAGCGACACCGCGCCGGCCGCGGCGAACGCGAAGCGGCGGGACCGCGAGCCCCGGTCGCTCTCGTGCCGGTCGGGACGGGTCACTTCGTGAATACGGAAGCCGCGCTGGTCGCTGGGGAGGACGGCGGCGTGCGCGCCGGACGGCGCGTAGCCGAAGGGCTCCGCGTCTACGTCGAAGACTCCTTGGCCGAAGCCCCGGATCCCGCCGAGGGGTCGGCCGCTGCCGAATCCTCCTCCCCCGAACGGTGGTGAGCCACCGTCGGCATCACCTCCCGCGGGCAGCCCCTGGAGGCGGGCGAGGAAGCTCTCGGAGGGCGGCGGCGGGGCCGCCTGCGCGAAGGCGCTCTTGAGGCGGCGCTGGGCGTCGGCCTCGGCCTTGCATTTGGTACAGGTCGCCAGGTGCGCGAGGACGCGCTCACGGGCATCGTGGTCCAACTCGCCGTCGACCAGGGCGGCCAGCCTGTCCCCCAGGTGTTCGTCGGCCGCGGTCTGTTGGCGTTCGGCAGGATTGAGACGTGATCCACTCACGCGGTCGCGCCCCCTCCTCCGAGGACGGGGAAGGCCCCCGTGGACGCGAGCGTGCGGCGCTCCTTGCGGGCCTCGGGCGAGCGGTGCTGCAGCGCCTTGCGCAGCTGCGAGCGGCCGCGGTGGATACGGCTGCGGACCGTACCCAGCTTCACGCCGAGGGTCGCGGCGATCTCCTCGTAGGAGAGGCCCTCGATGTCGCACAGGACGACGGCGGCGCGGAACTCAGGCGCGAGGGTGTCCAGCGCCTGCTGGACATCGGCGTCGAAGTGCGCGTCGTTGAACACCTGCTGCGGTGACGGTTCTCTGCTGGGCAGCCGCTCGGCGGCGTCGTCACCCAGAGCGTCGAAGCGGATGCGCTGCTTGCGACGGACCATGTCGAGGAAAAGGTTCGTGGTGATGCGGTGCAGCCAGCCCTCGAAGGTGCCGGGCGTGTACGTCGAGAGCGAACGGAAGACACGGACGAAGACCTCCTGCGTGAGGTCCTCTGCGTCGTGCTGGTTCCCCGTCAGGCGGTACGCGAGACGGTAGACGCGGCCACTGTGCGTGCTGACGATCTCCTCCCACGAGGGGGGAGTCCACGCCTGCGATTCCGCATCGGCGGCAAAGGTCGCGGTCTGCGCGGAGTCAACGGTGCGGATTCGGTCAGCGGTGTTGGTCACGGATTTCGGCTCACCCGCCGACCTGAGAAGACGTCGAAGCCGTCCCCTCCGATCCACAGGCGCAGCCGCACCTCCCCTGTCGGCTCTGGTGGTGTCCAGTGGAGCACCTACCATAACCACTCCGTCCGTTAGCTCCGGATAAGCGTTTTTACTCAGATTTGCCGGTCGGTTCTCGACCGCCGCCCGCACGGCTGCCGCCATCGCGTTCTCCCCCGCAGTTCCCCTTGTCCAGCCTGCTCTTTCCCCCTGCCACTTCAAACGCGCGGTCCCATCTGCGAGTTCCCGCCGCCAACGGATAAAGTCACGCGCAGGCATCCACGGGGACGGGAGAGGGCCATTACCGGCAACCGGCAGACGAGTTGGGCGTTCGCCGACGCCTTTGTCGCCGAGGACGACGCGACTCACTGGGCTCGTGACCGGGCCCGCGAGGCAGGGCTGTACCCGGTGTCCCCCGGCGCGGGCGCGACGTTGGGGATGCTCGCTGCCACGGTAGGGGCGAAGGCCGTCGCCGAGATCGGTACGGGCACGGGCGTGTCAGGGATCCACTTGCTGCACGGGATGCGGCCCGACGGCGTCCTCACGACGGTCGATCCCGAACCGGAGCGGCAGCAGTTCGCACGTCAGGCGTTTCGCGCGTCCGGCTTCGCCACCAACCGGGCCCGGTTCATCCCCGGCCGCGCCCTGGAGGTGCTGCCGCGGCTGGCCGACAGCGGGTACGACCTGGTGTTCTGCGATGGTGACCGGCTGGAGTGCCTCGACTACCTCGCTGAATCGTTGCGCCTGCTCCGGCCCGGTGGCCTGGTCGTCTTCCAGGGGGTCCTCGCCGAGGGGCGGACCGTCGACGCGGGGCCGCAGCCGGTGGAAGTGCTGCGCCAGCGCGAGTTGCTGCGGGCCGTGCGGGAGAGCCCCGAGCTGGTGGCTTCGGTGCTGCCGGTCGGCGACGGGCTGCTCTGCGCCGTCAAACGCTGAGGCGGGCAAGGCGGCGGCACCCGGTCCCACCTGCCACTACACACACGACTGCCCCGGCATCAAATGTGTGCCGGGGCAGTCGAAAAGGTATGGTCGCTCGCGCGTCAGCTGACGGCCGGTCCAGCCCCACCTCTGGGGAATGGACGCGGACGCAGAAGGTGTCAGCCCACTACCTTCTTCAGTTCGTCACCGAGGGCACTGGCCTCGTCCGGCGTCAGCTCAACCACGAGCCGACCGCCGCCTTCGAGCGGAACGCGCATGACGATGCCCCGCCCCTCCTTTGTCACCTCGAGCGGGCCGTCACCCGTCCGCGGCTTCATGGCCGCCATGCTCGTTCCCCTTCCTGAAACCAGCTCATCGTCAGCCGACGGCCCTCTGGGTGGGCACACGTCACCGGCATCGAACACATTGCTTCCAGGCCATTATCCCGCATCGCGGGACCCGATGACCAACATCGGTCGGCATCGCTTGCGCAACGCGCTTGACCAAAACCACTCAATTCGGGGATCCGACTGCGATACTGCGCCATCTTCGGACCCAAGCCGACGCGAATTCGTTAGACGCAGGTCACATGCCGAGGGCGTTCCATGGGTCGTGATCTACGTCATGCTGAGCACGGACGACTGAGCGACCGCATAGGAGGAGTCCCATGGCCGACACCGTGCTCTACGAGGTGAGCGACGGGCTCGCGACGATCACGCTGAACCGCCCCGAGGCGATGAACGCGATGAACACCGAGGCCAAGGTCGCCCTCCGCGACGCGGTGCAGTCGGCCGCCGCCGACGAAACGGTCCGGGCGGTGCTGCTGACGGCGGCCGGCGACCGGGCGTTTTGCGTGGGTCAGGACCTCAAGGAACACGTCGGCTCGCTGCTGGCAGACCGGGAGTCCGGCGAGGGCCGCACCATGAACACGGTGCGCGAGCACTACAACCCGATCGTGCGGGCCCTGACCCAGATGCCGAAGCCCGTAGTGGCCGCGGTGAACGGCGTGGCGGCCGGCGCCGGATTCGGGTTCGCGCTCTGTGCGGACTACCGGATCGTGGCGGACAGCGCGTCGTTCAACACCTCGTTCGCGGGCGTGGCGCTCACCGCCGATTCCGGGGTCTCCTGGACGCTGCCGCGCCTGATCGGTCCCGGCCGCGCGGCCGACCTGCTGCTCTTCCCGCGCTCCCTGAAGGCGCAGGAGGCGTACGAGCTGGGGATCGCGAACCGGCTCGTGCCCGGCGCCGAACTCGCCGAAGAGGCCCGGAAGCTGGCGCGCACGCTCGCCGAGGGGCCGACCGTCGCCTACGCGGCGCTGAAGGAGTCCCTCGCCTTCGCCGGGGACCACTCCCTCGACGAGGCGCTCGACAAGGAGGACGAGCTGCAGACCCGGGCCGGCGCCTCCGAGGACCACACCATCGCGGTGCAGGCCTTCATCGCGAAGGAGCGGCCGAAGTACCTGGGGCGCTGACCCGGTTCACACCGTCCTCACGCCGCCGTACGCGCGCGGGACACGCAGTCCACCAAGTGGTCGTCGACCAGGCCGCAGGCCTGCATCAGCGCGTACGCCGTCGTCGGGCCGACGAAGCGCAGGCCGCGCTTCTTCAGCTCCTTGGAGAGCGCCTTCGACTCGTCGGTGATCGCCGCCACGTCGCCGAGCACCTTCGGGGCCGGGCGGGTGACGGCGTCCGGCGCGAACGACCAGATCAGCTTGTCCAGGTCGCCGGGCGACCAGTCCACGAGCACGCGCGCGTTGGCCAGCGTCGCGTCGATCTTGGCCCGGTTGCGGATGATGCCGACGTCGGCGAGCAGGCGCTCGCGGTCGGCGTCCGTGAAGGCCGCCACGTCCGCGATCTTGAATCCGGAGAACGCCGCGCGGAAGCCCTCGCGGCGCCTGAGGATCGTGATCCAGGACAGGCCCGACTGGAACGCCTCCAGGGAGAGGCGCTCGAACAGCGCGTCGTCGCCGTGGACCGGGCGGCCCCACTCCTCGTCGTGGTACGCGATGTAGTCCTCGGTCGAAAGGCCCCAGGGGCAGCGCGGCTTTCCGTCCGGTCCTGGGACGGCGCCTCCTGTCGGCTCGCTCACCGGAACCCCTCCCCCGTCTCGTATCCGAACCCGTACTCACCAGGTGGCGCGTAGCCCGTGTCCGGGCCCCGCTCGGTCGGCTGCGGTCCTGCCCGGGTGTGGGCCGAGGTGAGGGCGGCCTCCAGCTCCGTGATGCGCGCGTCCCGCTCGGCCAGTTCGGCCCCCAGGCGGTTCAGCGCGTCGTCCACCTCCGCCATGCGGTAGCCGCGCACCGCCGTGGGCAGCCGGAGCGCCTCCAGGTCGGCGGGGTCCAGGGGGCGGTCGGGCGGCAGCGGGTCCGCGTAGAACTGGGACGGCTCGTCGCGCAGCGTGCCGCTGTCGCCGCCGCCGATGACCGCGAACGTCACCGCCGCGATCACCACGACCAGCGCGGCGACCAGAAACAAGAACATGACCATGTCTGCCGTCCCCTGGGTTCGACCGGGCCGTGCGGCCCTCAACCGTCAGGCTTCGATCGTGCCATGCCGCACTGACAGTTAAGGTCACAGACGACGTTCAACCGGTCAGGAGAAGGAGAGTCACAGGGGATGCTCAGGCTGGGCCAGCACGAATTCGGTGAGCACGAGCCGGTGATCATGGCAATCGTGAACCGGACCCCGGACTCCTTCTACGACCAGGGCGCCACGTTCCGCGACGAGCCCGCGCTCGCCCGCGTCGAGCAGGCGGTGTCCGAGGGCGCCATGATCGTGGACATCGGCGGGGTGAAGGCCGGCCCCGGCGAGGAGGTCACCGCCGAGGAGGAGGCGCGGCGGACCGTCGGCTTCGTCGCCGAAGTGCGACGCCGCTTCCCCGACGTGATCATCAGCGTCGACACCTGGCGGCACGAGGTCGGCGACGCCGTGTGCGAAGTGGGCGCGGATCTGCTCAACGACGCGTGGGGCGGTGTCGACCCGAAGCTCGCGGAGGTCGCGGCGCGCCACAAGGTGGGCCTCGTGTGCACGCACGCGGGCGGCGCCGAGCCCCGCACGCGTCCGCACCGGGTGACGTACGAGGACGTGATGGCGGACATCCTGGACGTGACGGTCGGATACGCCGAGCGGGCCGTCGCCCTCGGGGTGCCGCGCGAGTCCGTGCTGATCGACCCCGGACACGACTTCGGGAAGAACACGCGGCACTCCCTGGAGGCGACGCGGCGGCTTCCGGAGATGGTCGACACCGGGTGGCCGGTGCTCGTCTCGCTGTCCAACAAGGACTTCGTCGGCGAGACCCTCGACAAGCCGGTCAAGGAGCGCGTCATCGGGACGCTGGCCACGACCGCGGTATCGGCGTGGCTCGGGGCGCAGGTCTACCGGGTGCACGAAGTCGCCGAGACGCGGCAGGTGTTGGACATGGTGGCGTCCATCGCGGGCCACCGGCCCCCGGCGGTCGCCCGCCGGGGACTCGCGTAGCAGCCTTATTGAGGGCGACTACTTACCGGTCTCCTTGGTGACCAGTGTGATCGCCTCCTCCACGTCGTCCGTGATGTGGAACAGCAGCAGGTCCGCCTCCGAGGCCTTGCCCTGGGCGATCACCGTGTTCTTCAGCCAGTCGACCAGGCCGCTCCAGTACTGCGAACCGAACAGGACGATCGGGAAGCGCGTCACCTTCGTGGTCTGCACGAGGGTGAGCGCCTCGAAGAGCTCGTCCAGCGTGCCGAGGCCGCCGGGGAGCACCACGAAGCCCTGGGCGTACTTCACGAACATCGTCTTCCGTACGAAGAAGTAGCGGAAGTTCAGGCCCAGGTCGACGTACGGGTTGAGGCCCTGCTCGAAGGGCAGCTCGATGCCGAGACCGACCGAGGTGCCCTTGGCCTCCACGGCGCCCTGGTTGGCCGCCTGCATGGCGCCGGGGCCACCGCCGGTGATCACCGCGAAGCCGGCCTCCACCAGGGCCTTGCCGATGGCGACGCCCGCCGCGTACTCCGGGGAGTCCTCCGGGGTGCGCGCCGAGCCGAACACGCTGATCGCGGGCGGCAGTTCGGCGAGTGTGCCGAAGCCCTCGATGAACTCGGACTGGATGCGCAGGACCCGCCACGGGTCGGTGTGCACCCACCCCGAGGGGCCTTCGGTGTCGAGCAGACGTTGGTCGCTCGTCCCTGGCTGCACCTGATCACGGCGCCGGACCACCGGCCCCGTCCGCTGCTCCACAGGACGTCGCTTGCCCTCCGGGTTGCTCATCGTCTGCTCCCTTCCTGCGCAGGTATCACGCACTTACGTAGAGCAAGGGTAGGTCTACGCGGGTTACGGGCGCGGGACCTCGGCGTATCGGGAAGCCGAGTATCAGGAAGCCAGGTGTCAGGAAGCCGTGAGCCAGGCGGCCAGGCGCCTCTCGCCCTCCAGGATGAGCGAGGTGTCGACCCGCTCGTCGATCTTGTGCGCGAAGATCGGGTTGCCGGGGCCGTAGTTCACCGCGGGGACGCCGAGGGCACTGAACCGGGAGACGTCGGTCCAGCCGAACTTGGGGCGCACCTCGCCGCCCACCGCGGCCACGAAAGCGGCGGCAGCAGGGTGGTTGAGGCCGGGGCGCGCGCCGCCCGTGTGGTCGTCGACGACGATCTCCTCGATGGGGCAGCCGGCGAAGAAGTCGCGGACGAACTGCTCGGCCTCCTCCATCGACCGGTCGGGCGCGTAGCGGAAGTTGACGGTGACGGCGCACTCGTCCGGGATGACGTTGGTGGCGACGCCGCCCTCGATGCGGACCGCGTTGAGGCCCTCGTGGAACTCCAGGCCGTCGACGACCGGCTTGCGCGGCACGTAGGAGGCGAGGCGCTCCAGGATGGGGGACGCGGCGTGGATCGCGTTGTTTCCCATCCACGCGCGCGCGGAGTGGGCCCGCTCGCCCTTGGTCTTCAGGATGACGCGCAGGGTGCCCTGGCAGCCGCCCTCGACGTCGCCGTTCGTGCCCTCCAGGAGGATCGCGAAGTCGCCCTCCAGCCAGTCGGGGTGGGCGTCGGCCACATGCCCGAGACCGTTGAGGTGTGCGGCGACCTCTTCGTTGTCGTAGAAGACGAACGTGAGGTCGCGGTTGGGCTCACGGACCGTCTGCGCGATCCGCAGCTGGACCGCGACGCCCGCCTTCATGTCGCTGGTGCCGCAGCCCCACAGGACGCCGTTCTCGTCGAGCCGCGAGGGCACGTTGTCGGCGATCGGGACCGTGTCGATGTGTCCCGCGAGGATGATCCGCTCGTCGTGCCCCAGGTTCGTCCGGGCCACGATGTTGTTGCCGTACCGGTCGACCGTGAGGTGCGGCAGCTCCCGCAGGGCCTGGTCGATCGCGTCGGCGAGCTCCTTCTCGCTGCCACTGGGCGAGGCGAAGTCGACCAACTGCGCCGTGAGGCGTGCGGCGTCCTGCGTGAGGTCAAGGGGGGTGCGGTCCATGACGTCGAGCCTAATACGGGTGCGGTTTCCGTACGGCGGCTGGAGTGTCAGTGGACTCCAGTACCTTGGACGCGTGCCTGAGCCCCCCACTCTCGTCCGGCGCGGCCGCCTCCTTCGTATCGGCGCGGCCGTCGTCGTGCTGCTCGCCGTGGCCACGTACGTGGCCGTGCAGTACGCCACCGGGGGCCGCTCCAAACCGAGATGCACGGTCATTTCGGCGAACGGGGACGGGGCGTCGTACACATTCACCTCCGAGCAGGCGGTGAACGCGGCGACGATCGCCGCCGTCGGCACCTCGCGCGGGATGCCCGAGCGCGCCGTCACGATCGCCCTCGCGACGGCGCTGCAGGAGTCGGGGCTGCGCAATATCGAGCACGGCGACCGGGACTCGCTCGGCCTGTTCCAGCAGCGCCCCACGAAGGGCTGGGGCACCGCGGACCAGATCATGGATCCGGCGTACGCGTCCGAGCGGTTCTACGCGCACCTGGCGAAGATCCCCGGCTACTCGCGGCTCCCGCTGACCGCGGCCGCGCAGCGCGTGCAGCTCAGCGGCTATCCGCAGGCGTACGCGAAGCACGAGCCGGACGCCACGTTGCTGGCCGCCTCGCTGACCGGTCGCGCCGCGGCGTCGCTCACCTGCGACGGGCGGGCGGTCGGTGGTGACGGCGCGCGGTCCGGCGACCCCGCGCGCGTGCGGGCCGCGCTCGCCCGTGACTTCGGGCGGGACGTGGCGCCCGCGAAGGGGCCGGGCGCGAGCTCCGTCCGCGTTCCCGTGCCCGCCACTGTCGACTCGGCCGAGGGCGGGGAGCGGCAGCGCGGCTGGGAGCTGGCGCAGTGGGCGGTGGCCAACTCCTCGGCGCTGCGCATCGAGCGCGTCTCCTACGCGGGCCGCGAGTGGACCGCCGAGGAGTCCGGGGAGTCCGGGGAGTCCGGGGAGTCCGGGGACAAATGGCGCAAGGCGTCGTCCGCGCAGCGGGGCGGACGGTCGGGTCCGGCGGCCTCGATGTCCGTCGGCGAGGTTCGGATCGTCACCGGGCAGTAATCCGGGCTCACCCGAACGGGTAATGCGGATCATGCCGCGTGGACGTCGGCGGGGCACCTTCGAGTGAGGTGGGGGCTCGACCCCAAGACCCTTGCGAGCAGGGCGCTGTAAGGGTTCTGCAGCGGTAGGCGATGCGTGCACTTTGCCCGTTTCTGCCCACAACTGATAATGCGACACATTACGAACCCTTTACGTTTCCGACCCGCAACCTTCCTGGGGCCTGGGGCGGTTGTCACGGCGTCCGATCGCCGCACGGCAACCGGGCATCAAACGTTCTCTCCCGTCTAAGGAGCATCATGTCCCTCCCCCTGACCCGCCGGATCGCCCGTGCCGCGCTGCTCGTAGCGGCAGGAGCGGCGCCCGTGGTCGGTGCGGCCGGCTCCGCGAGCGCCGTCGACCTTCCGGCCACGTCGAACCTGGGCGGTGTGACCGCCCTGGACGGTGCGAACGTGGGCAGCACCGTCGACGGTGCGGCGCAGAACGTCACCGGTGTCGCCGGTTCCACCGGTGGCAAGGCCGTCAAGAAGGCCGTTCCGGCGGCGGGCAAGGTCGTGGGTTCGGGCGCGAAGACCGCCGTTCCGGCCGCGCAGGAGGCCGCGGGTGGCGCGGCCGGCAGCGCGGGTGACGTGCTCGGTGAGACGGCCGGGACCGCGACCGATGGTGGGCTGCCGGTGGGTGGTGGCGGTCTGCCGACCGATTCGCTGGGTGGCCTGCCGATCGGCTGACCGCCGGTTTACCTGAACGGGGTGCCGGGAGCGTTCTGCTCCCGGTACCCCGTTTTTGTGCCGTGTCGTGGGCGGGGCCTGCGTGACTGGTGCGCGGCACCGGGGTTTGGCGCATTGCCGGGGTCGGCGCCCGTCGTCATCGTTGCGCGGCACCGGGGTTCGTCACCTCGCCGGGGCCGGTCCCGTCGTCTCCGTTGCGCAGCACCGGGGTTCGGCGCTTTGCCGGGGTCGGCGCCCATCGCCATCGTTGCGCGGCACCGGGGTGCCGCCTTGCCCACCCTGCCGCCCAAGGCGGCAGATTGCCCAAGGCGGGTGCGGCCGACCGTGGGACTGCGCGGCAGGGTGCCCTAGGCGGGGGCGGCACCCCGTGGGGCCGACGCCCCTGGAGGGGGCGGGCGGGTGGGAGATAGGCGGCGGGAAAGCGGGCGGGGGCGGGCGCCCGTAGGCCTGCGCGACACGGTGGCCCAAGGCGGGGGCGGCGCCCCGTGGATCTGCGCGGCACCCCGTGAGGCCGACGCCCCCGGAGGGGGCGGGCGGGTGGGAGATAGGCGAGTGGAAAGGCGGCGGGAAGGCGGGAAAGGCGGGAGTCGCCGCGAGGGGGAAGTACCGCGTCCCGGAGGGCGTCGCCGCGGGCCCCGTTCTCCCGTCAGGTCGGACGAGTTGCCGCTGCGGCGGCCCGGAAGACGACGCCGCGCTCCCCCACCCCCGTCAGGTCGGACGAGTTGCCGCTGCGGCATCCCAGAAAACGACGCCGCGCTCCCCGCCCCCGTCAGGTCGGGCGGGTTGCCGCTGCGGCGGCCCGGAGGGCGGCGCAGCGGGCCCCGTACCCCGTCACGTCAGACGGTTTACCGCCGCGGCGGCCCGGAGGGCGTCCCCGCCCCCGTCACGTCAGGCGGCTCACCGCGGCCGCTACGCGGGCGTCCGAAGCCGTCAGGGCTACGCGGACGAAGGTGGCGCCCGCCTCGCCGTAGAAGTCGCCGGGGGCCACCAGGATGCCGAGGTCGGCCAGGGCGGACACCGTGTCCCAGCAGGACTCGTCGCGGGTGGCCCAGAGGTACAGGCTCGCCTCGCTGTGCTCGATGCGGAAACCGTGGGCCAGCAGAGCCGCGCGCAGCGCCTCGCGGCGGGCCGCGTAGCGCTCCCGCTGCACCCGCACGTGCTCGTCGTCGCCGAGCGCCGCGACGACCGCCGCCTGCGTCGGCGCGGAGGTCATCATGCCGCCGTGCTTGCGGATCTGGAGGAGCGGGCCGAGCACCGAGGCGTCGCCCGCGATGAACGCCGCACGGTAACCCGCCAGGTTCGAGCGCTTCGAGAGCGAGTGGACCGCGACCAGGCCCTCGTGCGAACCGCCGTTGACATCCGGGTGCAGGACCGAGACCGGGTCGGCCTCCCAGCCCAGCTCCAGGTAGCACTCGTCGGAGAAGATCAGGATGCCGTGCGACCGCGCCCAGTCCACGATGCGCTTCAGCTCGTCCTTGGCCAGCACCCGACCCGTGGGGTTCGACGGGGAGTTGAGCCACAGGAGCTTCAGGTCGGTCGGGTCCAGCTCGGTCGGGTCGTCGTAGACGACGTAGTCCGCGCGGGCCAGGCGGGCGCCCACCTCGTACGTCGGGTACGCGAGACGCGGGTAGGCGACCTTGTCGCCGGGGCCGAGACCCAGCTGGGTGGGGAGCCAGGCGACCAGTTCCTTGGAGCCGACGACCGGCAGGACGTTCGTGTGGTCGAAGCCGCGGGCACCGAGGCGGCGTTCGCACCAGCCGACGAGCGCGTCACGCAGCTCGGGAGTGCCCCAGACCGTCGGGTAGCCCGGCGAGTTCGCGGCGTCGACCAGCGCCTTCTGGATCAGCTCGGGCACCGGGTCGACGGGCGTGCCGACGGAGAGGTCGACGATGCCGTCCGGGTGCGCCGCGGCCGTCTTCTTGTACGGCTCCAGCTTGTCCCAGGGGAAGGCGGGGATGCGGTCGATGGGGGCCGGGACGGTGGACACCTGGGTGGCTCGCTTTCCTCGTGATGCTCTCTTCGCGACGCGGCTCTCTTCGCGACGTGGTGGACAAATGCCTCGGTCCCGTACGGCAGTCAGAGCCGTACGGGACCGGGGCAGCGCCTGTGCGTACCGCTGAACTCAGAACGTACTGAACTCAGAAGCTACTGGGTTCGGTTACTGGTTCTGCGGCGGCAGCGCGGCGATGAACGGGTAGTCCTTGTCGATCAGGCCCATCTTCGAGGCACCACCGGGCGAACCGAGATCGTCGAAGAACTCGACGTTCGCCTTGTAGTAGTCCTTCCACTCCTCAGGAGTGTCGTCCTCGTAGAAGATCGCCTCGACCGGGCAGACCGGCTCACAGGCGCCACAGTCGACGCATTCATCCGGGTGGATGTACAAGGACCGCTTGCCCTCGTAGATGCAGTCGACCGGGCACTCCTCGATGCACGCCTTGTCCTTGACGTCGACACAAGGCTGCGCGATGACGTAGGTCACGCTGTCGTTCCTCCTCGATAGGGCGCTGGCGGGCCTCCGCAGGCTCCGCCGCCTGGCGCGCGGGAGCGCGGCGTCGTCGATGCCCACCTCTAGTATCTCCGTTCCTGGGCATGATCCGAACAGGAGGGGTGGGGCGAGCTGTGGAATTCACTGCGGGCGGACGCCTGGAAGTCCGCATTTCGTGCGATGACGTGGGGAAACGCGTCTCTGTACGACGGGTGAGCGGGGAGGGTTCCGCGGGTCGAAAGTTCACCGACACGGTCGGTGTTCTCACATCGTGGAACGACGGTGTGCTCCTCATCACACGGAGAAACGGTGAAGGTGTGCGGGTCGAGGAGTCCTCGCTGGTCGCGGGGAAGGTCGTGCCCGCCGCACCCGCCCGTCGCCGCGGCCCCTCGGCCACGTATCCGGAGCTCGCTCGCGCCGCCGCGCGCGCCTGGCAGCCGATCGAGAGCGAACGGCTCGGCGATTGGGAGCTGAGAGCCGCCGACGGGTTCACTCGGCGGGCCAACTCGGTACTCCCTCTGGGGGACCCGGGGCGTCCGCTCGACGACGCGTTGAGCCACGTACAGGAGTGGTACGCGGCCCGTGGCCTTCCGGCGTACGCGCAGACGGCGACCGGGGCCGAGGGGGCGCAGGAGCTCCTGTGCGCCGGTCTTGAGGAGCGCGGGTGGGTGCGCGAGGTGAGCGCCGAGCTGCGGATCGCCGCGCTCGCGCCCATCGGGGACGCGCCCGACGCGCCGCACGTGCTGCTGAGCCGCGAGCCGGACGAGGCGTGGCTCGCGCGCTACCAGCGCAAGGGAGCGAGCGAGGTCGCGTTGAAGGTGCTGTGCGCCGGGCCCTCGGTGTGGTTCGCGACCGTGCCGGGCGAGGGTGACGTGCCCGCCGCGATCGGGCGGTGCGTGGTCGACGGGCGGTGGGCCGGGTTCGCCGCCGTCGAGGTCGACCCTGCGCAGCGGCGTCGAGGGCTCGCCACGGACGTGATGACGGCGCTCGCCCGACAGGCGCTCGACGAGGGCGCGTCGGCGGCCTGGCTCCAGGTCGAGGCGGACAACGAGGGGGCGCGCGCCCTCTACGACCGCATGGGTTTCGCCACGCATCACGCGTACCACCACTACCGTGCTCCGGAACGGCACGCCGGCTGATGCCTTGTCGACGAATGCCGTATCGATCGGCCTGAAAGGGCACGAGGCACGTATGTCCCCCCACCTTTCCCCCCGTTCCACGGAGCTGCGGCGGCGGTTCGCCGAAGAGGCGCGGGCCGAGCGGCCCGACCTCGCGCAGCTGTGTCTGCTGCTCGCCGCGCAGGGCGACGCGTCGCTCGACGAGGCCGGCATGGACGCCGTTCAGATCGAGCTGGACGAGCTCGCCGGGCGGCTGCCGTACCGGCCCGCCTCGCCGCACGGCTGGGCCACCGCGTGCGCCGAGCTGCTCGGCGCGCGCACCGGTTTCCACGGCACGCCGAACGACTATCAGCGGCTCGAGTCGTCCCTCCTGCACGAGGTCGTACGGCGTCGCAGAGGGCTGCCGATCCTGTTGTCGGTGGTGTGGCTGGAGGTGGCCCGGCGGGCCGGGGCGCCGGTGTGCGGGGTGGCTCTGCCGGGGCACTTCGTGGTCGGCTTCGGTCCCACCGACGGGCAGGTGCTGGCCGATCCGTTCGACGGGGGCCGGGTGCTCACGGGGGCCGACGCGCAGACGCTGGTGGCGGGGGCGACGGGCGGCCCGCTGGATCCGTCGATGCTGGTGCCCGCCGATCCGCTGGACGTGGTCCTGCGGATCCTCAACAACATCCGGGCCTGGGCGGCGACGCGGCCCGAGCGCTCCGACGTGTCGCTGTGGGCCGTGGAGCTGTCGCTGCTGCTGCCCGCGCACCCGGCGCGACTGCGCTACGAGCGGGCCCAGCTCCTCGTACGCCGTGGGGACTTCGTGAACGGGGCGGTGGAGCTGGAGGCGTACGCGGACGTGGTCGGGGCCGTCGACGAGACGGCGGCGGAGTCGGTGCGGGAGCAGTCGCGGGCGGCCCGCGCGATGCTGAACTGAGCCCTCTCTCAGGAAGCCCTACAGCCTCCCCCAGAAAGCCCTACAACCAGCCCTTCTCCCGCGCGGCGGCCACCGCCTCCGCCCGATTGCGCACCGCCAGCTTCTGGATCGCCACCGACAGGTAGTTGCGGACCGTGCCCTGGGACAGGTGGAGGGCGGCCGCCAGTTCCGCGTTGGTGGCGCCGTCAGCCGCCGCGCGCAGCACCTCGCGTTCGCGGTCGGTGAGCGGATTCGCGCCCTCCGCGAGGGCCGCCGCCGCGAGCGTGGGGTCGATGACGCGTTCGCCCGCGAGCACCTTCCGTACGGCCTCGGCGAGCTGCGCGGCCGGGGCGTCCTTGACCAGGAACGCGGCCGCGCCCGCCTCCATGGCGCTGCGCAGATAGCCGGGCCGGCCGAACGTGGTGAGCACGACGACCTTCAACTCCGGCAGGACCTCGCGGAGTTGGGCCGCCGCCTCGATGCCCGTACAGCCCGGCATCTCGATGTCGAGGAGCGCCACGTCCACCGCGTGCGCGCGGGCGGCCGCCACCACCTCGTCACCGCGCGCCACCTGCGCGACGACCTCGATGTCCGCCTCCAGGCCGAGCAGCGCGGCCAGCGCCTCGCGCACCATCGACTGGTCCTCGGCCAACAACACCTTGATCGTGCTCATGCGCCGGATCCTACGGAGGCGGCCGGGACCCGGGCCACCAGGCGGAAGCCGCCGCCGCGTGCCGCGTCCGTCTCCAGGGTGCCGCCTACCGCCGTGAGGCGTTCGCCGAGGCCGGTGAGGCCGTTGCCCCGGGGCGCCCCTGAGGGGCCCGAGCCGTCGTCCTCCACGGTCAGTTCGACGCGGGGCCCTTCGAGGGTCTCGCGCCGGGTGACGCCGACGACGCAGCGCTGCGCGCCACTGTGCCGTACGACGTTGGTGACGGCCTCGCGCAGCGTCCAGGCGAGCGCCGACTCCTGCGCCTCGGGCAGCTCCGGGACCTCGGAGGGCACGTCCGCGGCGACGCCCGCCGCGGTCAGCGCGGCCTGGGCGCCCGCGAGTTCGGTGGCGAGGCGGGCGCGCCGGTAGCCGCTGACGGCCTCGCGGACGTCGACCAGGGCCTGCCGGCTGACCTTCTCGATGTCGGCGACCTGGTCGGCCGCCTTGTCGGGGTTGTCGGGCAGCATCCGCCCGGCCAGTTCGCTCTTGAGCGTGATGAGCGAGAGGGAGTGGCCGAGCAGGTCGTGCAGGTCGCGGGCGAGGCGCAGGCGCTCCTCGTTGGCGGCGAGCTGGGCGACCTGGGCGCGGGCCTGGCGCAACTCCCGTGTCGTGCGCACCAGTCGGCGTACGCCCGTCATGGAGAAGCCGCCGAGCAGCGCGGGGACGATCAGGCCGATGTCGGGTCCCGCGCCGAGGTGCAGGGCCAGCGCCACCATCACGCCGGTCATCACGAGGATCATGATCTGCGCCTGCCGCATGGGCAGCACGGCCCCGCAGCCGACGGAGACGTACACGAAGAGCACCAGCCAGGGCTCGCCGAGCGTCAGGCAGAGCACGACGGCGATCACGGGCAGGACGCCGAGCACCGAGAGCACGACGGCGCGGGCGAGCGGGCGGCTCGTGTGCCGGAACACGAGGACCAGGTACGTGAGCGTGAACGCCCCGAGCCCCAACCAGCCGAACACGGTGCCCACCGTGCCGTGGTGGCCCGCCACCAGGTCGCCGACCGGGTCGCCGAGGAAGACCAGCCACATGCCGATCCACAGCAGCTTCACGAACAACTCGCGGCGGTTCTCCGGCGCCCGGCCGGCCTCCGCCCACTCCCCTGGCTCGCTCACGCCTTCAACGTGTCCTTCCGGTACAGCCAGGCCGCGCCGCCCGCGAAGATCAGGAAGTACGCGACAAGCAGCGCGACGTCCTTGGCGTCGGGGGCGCCACCCAGCTCGATGGCCTGGCCGAGGGCAGCGTACGCGTGCGTGGGCAGCCATTCCGCGATGTTCTGCAGCCATTGCGGGAATCCGCTCATCGGGATCCACAGGCCGCCCAGGATCGACAGGCCGAAGTACGTGATCATCGTGATCGGCCGGACGGCGTCGCCGGAGGCGAGATAGCCGATGGCCACGCCGAGCGCGGCGAAGACGAGGCTGCCGGCCCAGATCGAGCCGGTGAGCGCGAGCCACTGCCAGGCGTCGAGGCGTACGTCCTTGAAGGCCGCGGCCACGACGAAGACGATCACGATGGACGGGAGCGAGACGACGGCGGCGCTCGCGGTCTTGGCGAGGACATAGCCGCGTCCGGGCAGCGTGGTGAGCCTCAACTGCCGTACCCAGCCGTTCTCCCGCTCCTTCGCGATGCGCTCGCTGTTGCCCATGAGGACGGCGGTGAGCGCGCCGAAGGAGGCCATCGAGACCATCATGAACGCGGGGAGGCTCAGGCCCGTGCCGTCGACCATGGTGGTGGTGTCGGCCTGGCCCGCGATCAGCAGGAACAGCACGGACGGGTAGATCACCGAGAAGAACAGGAACTTCCGGTTGCGGAAGGCCCGGGTGAGTTCGAGCTTGATCAGACTGTTCACAGCGACTTGGCCTCCTCGGCCTCGGTGATCGCCACGAAGGCCTGTTCCAGGCCGAGTCCGGCGACTTCGAGATTGCGCGGGTAGACGCCGAGCCCGTACAGCGCGTGCACGGTCGCGTCGGCGTCGGTGGACTGGATGCGGACGGTCTGTCCGCTGACGGCCACTCCGGTGAGGAACGGCAGGCCCTTGATCGCGGCCTCGTCGATCTCGCCCTCCAGGTCGAAGGAAACCCTGCGGGCGCCGGCCTTCGCCTTGATCTCGGCGGCCGTGCCGTCGGCGAGGAGGCGGCCGCGGTGCAGCACGAGGACGCGGTCGGCGATCGCGTCCGCCTCCTCCAGGTAGTGCGTGGCGAACAGCACCGTGCGGCCCTGCTCTGCCTGCTCGCGCATGGTCGCCCAGAACGCCTGCCGGGCGCTCACGTCCATGCCGGTCGTCGGCTCGTCGAGGACGATGAGGTCGCTGTCGCCGGCCGTGGCGAGGGCGAAGCGGACGCGCTGCTCCTGGCCACCCGAGAGCTTGTTGACCTTGCGGTCGGCGATCTGCGTGAGTCCCGCGCGGGCCAGGACCTCGTCGGCCGGGTACGGCTTCGGGTGCAGGGCGCAGCCGAGCCGGACGAGTTCGCGCACGGTCACCTCGTCCATCAGGCCGCCGCTCTGCAGCATGGCGCCGACCCGGCCCGCCGTGATCGCCTCGCGGGGGCTCGTGCCGAAGACCCGGACCTCGCCGGTGTCGGCGGGGCGCAGGCCGAGGAGCAGGTCGAGGGTGGTGGACTTGCCCGCGCCGTTCGGGCCGAGCAAGGCGACCGTCTCGCCCGCGTGCAGTTCGAGGCCCAGGCCGTCGACCGCCCGTACGGTGCCGTACGTCTTCGTCACCCCGCTGAAGGTGACCGCTGCGTGTGTCGTCATGGCAGTAAGCGTCGCCGGTGGGCGGGGGTGCGCGGCAGTGTCGCAAAGCGTGAGTCCCGCATGACGGATGTCATGCGGGACTCGTGACGCGGGCGGAGCTACGAGGCGTTCGTCTGGATCTCCGCGGTGCGCTCGGCGGAGGTCTTGCCGAGCAGCGCCTTGCCGATGGCTGCGGCCACGTCCGTGGGCTGGACCGGCGTCTTCTTGCCGGTGCCGCGGGTGACGAGGACGCCGTCGAAGGTCGTGCCGTACAGCTTCTTGAGCTCCGGGAGGTTGTACTTCTCGACCAGCTTCCCGTTGACCGGCTGCACGCTCAGGATCTTCGGCAGCGACTTGTCGGGGCCGAACTGGATCGAGGCGCCGCCCGCCTTGACCGTGATCAGTCCGGACATCGCGGGCTCGGCGAACTGCTGCATCTTCCGGTCGACCTCGGCGTCCGAGATCGTCGGCTTCTGCGTCGACGTCGCCAGCGGGACCGCTCCGGACGCGCCGGTCTCGATCTGCGCGTTGTACGCGTCCTTGACCGCGGCGGCCGACTGGGCGAGGTCGAGCCCCTTGCCGGTCTTGCCGTAGACGGGGACGGCCTTGCCCGGCGCGAACTTGATCGTGCCCTCGCCGGAGGCCGCGGCGCCGCCTGCGGCCCGCTGCAGGGACGCGGCGAGCTTCTCCTCGTCGACGGGCATGACCGGGGCCACGACCCGCTCGTTGCCGAACAGCGAGCCGATCACCGAGACCGGGTTGTAGTCGCTGCCCGCGGCCGCGGCCACGGTCGACGCGGTGTCGAAGGAGAGGCCCGCCTGGGCCGGCTGCATCGCCACGGTCTTGCCGCCGACCTGAAGCTTCAGCGCCTGTTCCGTGCGCTTGCCGAGGGCGTTCTCCAGCTTGGTGGTCGCCTCGTCGCGAGTGCCGCCGCCGATGTCGACGCCCGCGACGGTGGTGCCCTTCGGGACATCGGAGTGGTTCATCAACAGGCCCGCGCCGTACGCGACTCCGGCCAGGCCGACGACGCCCGCGCCGAGCAGCACCAGCTTGTTGCGGCCCTTCTTCTTGGGCGCGGGGGTGGACGGCACCGGGTCGGGCAGCTTCGGCGGGGTGTGCACCGCGGGGCCGTCGGGGCCCTGCTGGAACGGGTCGGAGGCGCCGGGGGCCTTGGGGCCGCCACCGGCCGAGGGGACGACCCGCATGCCGCTGGTGAGCGTGTCACCCGAGACGTTGCCACTGGAGGTGTTGCCACCCCCGGGCGGCTCCGGGGCAGGCTTCTGCGGCGTGAGGATCGCGGTGTCGTCGCTCATCCGCGGCGGCGACTGACCGGCGCCGGGGACCGGCGGGTTGGGGGCGCCGGGCGGCACCATCGGGCCGTCGCCCGGGGTCGGGCCCGAGGTGGGGCCCGAGGGTCCGGTGGGCCCGTCGCCACGGTCGGGTGCGCCCGGGTTCTGGTGGGCGGCGAAGTACGGCAGGTCGTCGCGGGGGCCGGGGGCGCCGCCTGCGCCGAGCGGGCCTGCCGCCACGGCGCCGGACACGTCGAACCCGCCGGAGGAACCGCCCGAGGAACCGCCGGACGGACCGCCCGAGGGGCCGCCGGTGGGCCCGCCCATCGGGCCGCCCGAAGTGCCGGACGGGCCGCCGCCGTTGGAGCCCGGGGCGGGCGGCGTGGGGGCACCCGGGCCACCCGTGCCGACCGTCGGGACCGCGCCGGTCGCCGGGCCGCCCGCACCGCCGCGCGGCTTGCGCGGCGCGAACCAGTCGCTCGTCTTCTCCTCGCGCTGCGGCGCGGGAGCGGCGGGCGCGGAGGCCTCGGGGGCGGCGGGCGCGGAGCCCGTGTCCGCCGGGCCGCCGTACGAGGCGGGCGCCGCGGGGCGGCCGCCCTGCGTCGCGTCCGGCGCGGGGGCCGCGGGGGCCGCGGGGCCTGTGTCGGCTCTCTTGCCGGCGCCGCTCTCCGGATTGGCGTCGACATCGCTCATCGGCGTCCGCATGACGACCGGCGGGATCGGCCGGGAGCCGGGGATGTTGATCCGGATCCGGGTCGTCAGCGTCGTCTCGGTCTTGGGTGACTCCGGGGCGCCCTGGTCGCCCGGCGGCGTCGGACCGGCGTCACCTGACGCCGTGCCCTGCGCGGGCGATCCGTACGGAGGCGTTCCCGACGGGTAGGCGGCAGCGCCGCGCCCCTGGGGCCCGGAGGACGAACTGTCAGTTTCACGACTCAAGGCAGGTTCTCCCGGTTGGCTCCGCCGCCCGTCTCGACCTCTCGCGGGCTGCTCGGCGGCGCGCACCACCATACTGGCCGCCGCCGGAAGTCACTGTGCGACGGATGACGAATCCGGAACGGCACGCGCCGCACGACGACCCAAAGTGCTACGTCACTTCCCAAGTCGGGCGGCGGGCGCGGGTGGTTGCCCGGGCAGCCAGAAGGTGGCGCACATCACAGCGACTGCCATCCCTCCGAGGAGGAAGAGGTACGAGCCGAGTCCTGCGCCGAACAAAAAGTCGCCCTCGGGGCGGCTCGCGGTGAGCAGGATCACCGCAAGCACCCAGCCGGCTGCGGGCGCGACCGCCCCCGCGCGACCTCCCGCGAGGCGCGCCCCTCCGAGGAACAGGCCGGCCGCCCCGACGAGCGCGAGCAGCAACCCGCCCGGGAACCAGCCCCCTTGGACGAGCGCCCCGCCGACCGCGACGACCGCGCCGAGGACGAAAAGGACAAGCAGGGCGGCCGTCCGCCCGGCCCCGAACCCGCCGAAGCCGAAGGGCAGGTCGACGCTCTGCGCCGCCGCCCCGCCGGGAGTCGCCCCGCCGGGAGCCACCTTGCCGGGAGCCGCCTTGCCGCTGGACGCCGCGGCCCGCCCGCTCTTGTCGCCGCTCATCGTTCGGTCACTCCCTCAAGACCCTCGAACAGGTCCTTCTCGTACGGCGATCCGGGCTCGCCCCGCACCAACTCGTAGTACTCGATGTCGAACAGCGGCTGCGCGAGCCCGTTGGACAGCGCGAAGACGGCGCCCGCCTCCGGCACGTCGACCTGGGTGGCGTGCGCGCGCATCGCGGCCGCCTTCCGCTCCGCGTACGGCCGGCCGTCGATCGCCGCGGCGATCCGCTCGTCGTCGACGACTCCGGGCACGTCGTCCACCACGGCGGCGACGTCGAAGGGTGTGGCGTCGAGCACGTCCGCGAGCCACCGGAACCGCTCCTCGACGACCGTGCGCGGCACGCGGTTCCAGTAGACCTTCGCGATCGCGTGCGGCTCCCCGAGGTCGCGCCGGAAGGCGGTCTCGGCGGCGAGCTCCGCGGCGCGCATCGCGACGCGGTGGGCCTGGATGTGGTCGGGGTGCCCGTAGCCCCCGTCGGGGTCGTACGTGATCAGGACCTGCGGGCGGGTCTCGCGGATCACGGCGACGAGGTGGGCCGCGGCCTCGTCGAGATCCGTGGACCAGAAGGCACCCTCCCGCTCGTTCTGCGGGGCGCCCATCATTCCGGAGTCGCGGAACCGCCCGGGGCCGCCGAGGAAGCGGTGGTCGGTGACGCCGAGCTCCTTCATGGCGGCGGCCAACTCGCCGATCCGGTGCGGGCCGAGAATGTCCTCCCGGTCCGGCGCGAGATGCGCCAGTTCGTCCGGAATGACCTCGCCCTCTTCGCCGAGGGTGCAGGTCACCAGCGTGACCTGGGCGCCTTCGGCGGCGTACTTGGCCATGGTGGCGCCATTGTTGATCGACTCGTCGTCGGGGTGCGCATGCACGAGGAGCAGGCGCCTACCTGGCATTTCCGTCATGCCCACAGCCTAGAACGCCCCACCGACACGGCTGGAACTTGATGCCGCCGACCCTTAGAACTTGATGCCGCCGACCATGTCCGCCACGTTCGTCGTCAGCTCGCTGATCGTCGGAGCGATGGACGAACTCGCCAGGTAGAAACCCAGGAGCACACACACCACCGCGTGCCCCGCTTTCAATCCCGACTTCTTGATCAGGATGAAGACAATGATCGCGAACAGCACCACGGCCGAGATCGAGAGTGCCACAGCGGTCCTCCTCCAAAGTGATCCGGTCGCCGACGGACTCGTACCCACACAGTGCTAACGATCATAACTATCCGTACCCGCGCACGAGTCGCGATCGGGGAGCACCCGATGCGACCGGGAGCGCACGGGGGCGCGCGGACGTCATCTCTCCCCAGGGCCCTCCTGGCGGATCCTGCTGGAGTCGCGGGCCCTGGCACGCACATCTGCGGCGTTGTCGTCGGTTGCCAACGCTCCGCGTTGACGCCCTCCTCCGCCTTGCAGCTGCACGCACCAGACCCCGCTTGTCAGCACCGAATCTTCACGGCCACCCGAACCCAGCCGGATCCGCCAGGAGGGCCCTAGGCTGCCTGGATGACCATCGAGACCTTCCCCCGTCAGCACGCGCGTACTCAGCGCTTCACGTTGGGGGCGCCGCGCGCCTTCACCGTGGCGCCGGACGGCGAGCGCGTCGCCTTTCTGCGTTCCTCCTCGGGTACCGATCGGGCGAACGCGCTGTGGGTGCTTGACGTGGTGAGTGGTCAGGAACGGGTGGTCGCCGACCCTGTGGCCCTGCTCGGCGGGGCGGCGGAGAACCTGTCGGCCGAGGAGCGGGCCCGGCGCGAGCGCAGCCGCGAGGGTGGCGCGGGCATCGTGGGCTACGCGACGGACGCCACCGCCGAGTTGGCCGCGTTCGCCCTGTCGGGGCGCCTGTTCACGGCCGAGCTGCGGGTCGGCACCGCGCGGGAACTGCGCGTACCGGGGCCGGTGTTGGACCCGCGACCCTCCCCCGACGGGCGGCACATCGCGTACGTCGCCCGGGGCGCGCTGCGCGTCGTCGGCGCGGAGGGCGAGGACGACCGGGCGCTCGCGGAGCCGGAGTCGGGGACCGTGACGTACGGGCTCGCGGAGTTCGCCGCTGCCGAGGAGATGTCCCGGTACCGCGGCCACTGGTGGTCGCCCGATTCGGACCGCCTGCTCGTGGCCCGCGCCGACGACGCGGACGTACGGCGCTGGTGGATCGCCGACCCCGCGCACCCGGACCGGGAGCCGGCCCGCGTCGCCTACCCCCGCGCCGGGACGCCCAACGCCGACGTGCGCCTCTTCGCGTACGACCTCGAAGGCAACCGCACCGAGGTGACGTGGGACCGCAAGGCGTACCCGTACCTGGCCCGTGTGCACTGGTCGGCGGACGGCGCCCCGCTGCTCCTGGTCCAGGCCCGCGACCAGCGCAGCGCGCTCTACCTCGCGGTGAACACGGACGACGGATCGACGCGGATGGTGCACGCCGACGAGGACGACGCGTGGCTCGAGCTGCTGCCCGGTGTGCCGTGCTGGTCGCCGAGCGGGCAGCTCGTGCGGATCGCCGACGAGGGCGGCGCGCGGGTCCTCGCGGTGGGCGAGCGACCGCTGACCGGGCCCCAGCTGCACGTCCGCGCGGTGCTCGACGTGGGCGAGAACGACGTGCTCGTCTCCGCATCCGCCGGGGTCGACGCCGAGTCGCCCGAGACCGGCGAGGTGCACGTCTACCGGGTCAACGAGCTCGGGATGCAGCGCGTCTCCATGGAGCCCGGCGCGCACTCCGCGGTCCGCTCCGGGGACGGCGCCGTCACCGTCCTCGTCTCGTCGACACCGGACTCACCCGGCGCACGGGCGCGCGTGGAGCGCGAGGGGAAGCACGTCACCGACATCACCTCGCACGCCGACCGCCCGCTGCTCACCCCGCGCGTGACACTCACGGAGGCCGCGGGCATCCCGTGCGCCGTTCTCCTGCCCTCCTCTTACGAGGAGGGGGACGGTCCGCTGCCGGTCCTCATGGATCCGTACGGCGGCCCGCACGGGCAGCGCGTCGTGGCCGCCCACAACCCGCATCTGACCTCGCAGTGGTTCGCCGACCAGGGCTTCGCGGTGATCGTCGCGGACGGCCGGGGCACGCCCGGTGTCTCGCCGGGCCGCGAGAAGTCGATCCACGGCGACTTCACGCTCACCCTCGACGACCAGGTCACTGCGCTGTACGCGCTGGCAGACCGGTTCCCGCTCGACCTCTCCAAGGTCGCGATGCGCGGCTGGAGTTACGGCGGCTACCTGGCGGCGCTCGCCGTGCTGCGCCGCCCCGACGTCTTCCACGCGGGCATCGCGGGCGCCCCGGTCACGGACTGGCGGCTGTACGACACGCACTACACGGAGCGCTACCTGGGCGACCCGGCCACCTCCCCGGAGACGTACGCGAAGAGCTCCCTGGTGACCGACGACGGGCTCACGGAGGCCGCCGAGCAGCACCGTCCGATGCTCATCGTGCACGGGCTCGCGGACGACAACGTGGTCGTGGCGCACGCCCTGCGGCTGTCCTCCGCGCTGCTCGCGGACGGCCGCCCGCACGAGGTGCTCCCGCTGTCCGGCGTGACCCACATGACGCCCCAGGAGCAGGTCGCCGAGAATCTGCTGCTGCTCCAGGTCGACTTCCTGAAGCGGTCGTTGGGGCTGTAGCGCACGGCAACCGGGCCGGAGCGCAATGCGCTCCGGCCCGGCTCACGGCACCCGCACGGCCGTACAAGAGACACTCTGGCCCGGTCACATATCGGCACCGCGTCGACCGGATTGCCTGCGTGTAAAGACCCGTCGGTCAGCTCATCGGTGGGCACGACTACTCCGTCGGCACGACCTGCTTCTCTTCGGCGAAGTGGCAGGCCGACGGGTGGCTCGCCGGGGTGTCGCCGCCCCGGAAGACCTCCGGCACGGCGAGCAGCGGCACCTCGTCCGTGCACTTCTGCTGCGCCTTCCAGCAGCGCGTACGGAACCGGCAGCCGGACGGCGGGTTGGCCGGAGAGGGCACGTCACCGGAGAGGATGATCCGCTCCCGGCCCTCGCGCGCCTCCGGGTCGGGCACCGGCACCGCGGAGAGCAGCGCCTGCGTATAGGGGTGCGTCGGGTGGTCGTAGATCTCGGCGTCCGAACCGATCTCGACGATGCGGCCGAGGTACATCACGCCCACCCGGTCGGAGATGTGCCGGACGATCGACAGGTCGTGCGCGATGAACACATAGCTCAGGTCGAACTCGTTCTGGAGCCGGTCCATCAGGTTGATGACCTGCGCCTGGACCGACACGTCGAGCGCGGACACCGGCTCGTCCGCGACGATGATCTCGGGTCGCAGCGCGAGACCGCGCGCGATGCCGATGCGCTGACGCTGGCCGCCGGAGAACTGGTGCGGGTACCGGTTGATGTACTCCGGGTTGAGCCCGACGACGTCGAGGAGGTCCTGGACCTTCTTCCTGCGGTCGCCCTTCGGGGCCACCTCGGGATGGATCTCGTACGGCTCCCCGATAATGTCGCCGACCGTCATACGGGGGTTGAGCGACGTGTACGGGTCCTGGAAGACCATCTGGATGTTGCGGCGGACCGCCTTCAGGGCGCGGCCGGACAGCGTGGTGATGTCCTCGCCCTTGTACGTGATGACGCCGGCGGTCGGCCGTTCCAGGTTCACCAGCATCTTCGCGACCGTCGACTTGCCGCAGCCGGACTCCCCCACGATGCCGAGCGTCTCGCCCTGCCCGAGGTCGAAGTCCACCCCGTCGACGGCCTTCACCGAGCCGACCTGCTTCTGGACGAGGACGCCCCGGGTGAGCGGGTAGTGCTTGGTCAGGCCGCGCACCTGGAGGAGCGGTTCGTGCCCCGAGACCGAGCCGTTCTCCGCGTAGTCGTTCTCGGCCTGCGCCTTGTGGAGGAGGTGCTCGGCGATCCTGCCCTCGCGCTTCAGGTCGTCCTTGCTCACGTGTTTACCGTGTTGCGGCATCGAGGGTCTCCTTCCAGAAGTGGCAGGCGCTGCGGCGTTCTTCGGAGACCTGGGCGAGCGGCGGTACGTCCGTGCGGCACACGTCCCGGGCCATCGGGCAGCGGGGGTTGAAGGCGCAGCCGGGCGGGATGTTCATCAGGTTCGGCGGGAGCCCCTTGATGGCGAAGAGCTCCTGGCCCTTCTGGTCGAGGCGCGGGATCGACTCGAGGAGGCCCTTGGTGTACGGGTGGGCGGGCGCCTTGTAGATCTCGTGCACCGGCGCCTGCTCGACGATCCGGCCCGCGTACATCACGGCGATCTTGTCGGCGACGTCGGCGACGACCCCGAGGTCGTGGGTGATGAGGATGAGCCCCATGTTGAGCTCGCGCTGAAGCTCGGCGAGGAGGTCCATGACCTGGGCCTGCACGGTGACATCGAGGGCGGTCGTCGGCTCGTCCGCGATGATCAGGGAGGGTTCGAGGGCGAGCGCCATCGCGATCATGATGCGTTGTCGCATGCCGCCGGAGAACTGGTGCGGGTACTGGCTCACCCGCTCCTTCGCCGCCGGGATGCGCACCCGGTCCATCAGCTCGACGGCCCTGGCCCGCGCGTCCTTCTTCGACATCCCCTTGTGGACGATGAACATCTCGCCGAGCTGCTCCCCCACCGTGAGCACGGGGTTCAGCGAGGAGAGCGCGTCCTGGAAGATCATCGCCATCTCGGCGCCACGGATCTTCCGCCGCTCCTCTTCTTTGAGGTTCAGCAGATCCTTGCCCTTGAAGAGGATCTCGCCGCCGGCGATCCGGCCCGGCGGCATGTCGAGGATGCCCATGACGGCCTGCGCGGTGACGGACTTGCCGGAGCCGGACTCCCCGAGCACGGCGAGCGTCTCACCCTCGTCGACGGTGTAGTTGACGCCGTTGACCGCCTTGGCGACTCCGTCGCGCGTACGGAACTCGACGTGCAGATCGCGTACTTCGAGCAAGGGCATGGGCGCTACCTCAGCTTGGGGTCGAGGGCGTCGCGCACCGCGTCGCCGAGCATGATGAACGCGAGCACCGTGAGGGCCAGCGCTCCCGCCGGGTACAGCAGCATGTGCGGGGCGTTGCGGATGTACGGGGCGGCGTTGGAGATGTCGATGCCCCAGGAGACCGCCGGTGGCTTGAGGCCGACGCCGAGGAACGAGAGCGTCGCCTCAAGGGCGATGTACGTGCCGAGCGCGATGGTCGCGACGACGATCACCGGGGCGATGGCATTCGGCAGGATGTGGCGCAGCAGGATGCGGGAGTTGGAGGCGCCGAGCGTGCGAGCGGCGTGCACGTAGTCGTTCTCCTTGACCGTGATGACGGAGCCGCGCGCGATGCGGGAGATCTGCGGCCAGCCGAGCAGCACGATGAAGCCGACCACCGGCCACACCGTCGTCGATGTCACGACCGACAGCAGGACGAGGCCGCCGAGGATGACCGGGATGCCGAAGAAGACGTCGGCGACGCGGGACAGCAGGGCGTCCGCCCACCGTCCGAAGAAGCCGGCGAGCGCGCCCAGGATCCCGCCGAGCAGCGCGACGCCCGCCGTGGCGCACACGCCGACAGTGATCGAGGCCCGCGCCCCGTGGACCGTGCGCGTATAGACGTCGCAGCCCTGGGCGTCGTAGCCGAAGGGGTGTCCCGAGGTGGCGGTGTCCTGGCCGTGGGCGAGGTCGCAGTCGTTGGGGTCGCCGCCCGCGAGGAGCTGCGGCCAGATCGCGACGATCACCAGGAACAGGATGATCAGCGCCGAGACGATGAAGACGGGGTTGCGGCGCAGCGAGCGCCAGGCGTCCGACCACAGTGAGCGCGCGGGCCCCTCGGCGCCGCCGCCCTCGGGCGTGCCGGGCGTGAGCTGGGCCTCGACGGTGACCGGGGTGACGGGCTCAGGCATAGCGGATCCTCGGGTCAAGGACGGCGTAGAGCAGGTCGACGATGAGGTTGGCGAGCAGGAAGACGATCACCAGGACGGTCACGAAGCCGACCACGGTCGGCGAGGACTGGTGCAGGATGCCCTGGTAGAGCTGGTAGCCGACGCCGCGGATGTTGAAGATCCGCTCGGTCACGATGGCGCCGCCCATCAGCGCGCCGATGTCCGTACCGATGAAGGTGACCACCGGGATCAGCGAGTTGCGCAGCAGGTGCCGCCAGATGATGCGGCGCCGGGGCAGGCCCTTGGCGACGGCGGTGCGGACGTAGTCGGAGCGGGCGTTCTCGGCGACGGACGTGCGGGTCAGGCGGGTGACGTACGCCAGCGACACCGAGGCGAGGACGAGGCCCGGCAGGATCAGCTCGGCCAGCGGAGCCTCGTACGCCACCGAGGGCTTGACGATCCCCCACTGCATGCCGAACAGGAGCTGGGCGACGAGCCCGGTCACGAACGTCGGCACGGAGATCACGACCAGGGTCAGGACGAGGACGCCCGTGTCGATGGGCTTGCCGCGGCGCAGACCCGTGATGACGCCGAGGCCGATGCCGATGACGATCTCGAAGACGATCGCCACGAACGTCAGCTTGATGGTCACGGGGTAGGCGCGCAGCATCAGGTCGGCTACGGAGTCCCCGTTGAAGGCGGTGCCGAAGTCGCCCTGGAAGATGTTGCCGAGGTAGATCAGGTACTGCTGCACCAGCGGCTTGTCGAGGTTGAACTGCTCGCGCAGCGCCGCCTGGGTGGCCGGGTCGCAGGCCTTGTCGCCGCAGAGCGCCGCGGTCGGGTCGCCCATGACGTTGACCATGAGGAAGATCAGCAGCGTGGTGCCGATGAACACCGGGATCATCTGCAGCAGCCGACGGATCACATAGCGCCCCACGGCACCTCCCTCGGGTCCACGGATCGGCTTACGGACTCAGTCATCGACGGTCATCTCCTCGAAGACCGGCACGCTGAAGGGGTTGAGCTTCACGTCGTGCACGCGGGTGCCGTAGACGGCGGTGCCGTTCTGGTACCAGAGCGGGATCGCGGGCAGCTGCTCGGCGAGGATCCGCTCGGAGTCCTGGAAGTCCTTGATCGCGCTCTTCGGGTCCGGGTCCGCGTTGGCCTTGTTGATCAGCGCGTCGAACTCCTTGTCGCTCCACTTGCCGTCGTTGCTGGGAGCGCCTGTGGTGTAGACGGGCTGCAGGAAGTTCTGGATCAGCGGGTAATCCATCTGCCACCCGCTCCTGAACGGGCCACTGAACTTCCCGCTCTGGATCTGCGTACGGAAGTCGGCGAAGGTGCCCACCGGGTTGCCGACGCAGGCCTTCGAGTTGCCCATGACCCGGTTGACGCTGTTGCAGATGGCGTCGATCCACTGCTTGTGGTTGCCGGTGTCGGCGTTGTAGCTGAGGACGAGCTTGCCGCCGGGGAAGCCGCCGCCCTCGTCGATCAGCTGCTTGGCCTTCTTGGGGTTGTACTCGCAGCGGTCGCCGCAGATGTCGGGGTTGTAGCCGCCCTCGTCGCGGAGCACCGGGGACGTCCAGTCCTTGGCCGGGATCCGGGTCTTCTGGAAGATCTTGTCGGTGATCTGCTCGCGGTTGATGGCGAGCGAGATGCCACGGCGGACCTTGAGGGCGTCGGCGGTGTCCCACTCCTTGTCGTACATGGGGAACATCAGCGTCTGGATGATGCCGGCCGGGGTGTTGATGTACCGGTTGTCGATGTCCTTGTGGAGATTGCTGAGCTGCTCGGCGGGCACGGCGTCGGTCACGTCGAGCTGGCCGGCCACGACATCGGTGTACGCGGTGTTGTCGTCGGTGTAGACGAGCAGGTCGACGCCCTTGTTGCGCGGCTTGGTGCCGTTGTACTGATCATTGAGCCGCAGCTTCATGCGGCCGCCGCGCTCGTAGTCCGTCACCGCGTACGGGCCGTTGCCGAACGGCTTCTCCAGCCACTCGTCGTGGTCGGTGAAGAACTTCTTCGGCAGCGGGGAGAAGGCGGCGTAGCCGAGCATGTCGGGGAAGAGCGAGAACTTCTGGTTGAGCTTGATGGTGAAGTGCAGATCGTCGACGACCTTGAGCCCGGAGAGCTTCTTGGCGCTGGGCTTGCCCTTGACCGGGTGGAGCTTGTCGTACCCGTCGATGTAGCCGAAGAAGTCGGCGCCGATCTGCGCGTTCGGCAGGTAGGCGGCGTAGTTCCAGGCGTCCACGAAGGACTGCGAGGTGACCTTCGTGCCGTCCGCGAACTTCCAGCCGTCCTTCAGGGTGACCTTGAAGTTCTGCGCGTCGTCGCTGCTGATCGACTTGGCGACGGCGTACTCGGGCTCGGCGGTGTCGGGGTTGTAGATCTTGAGTCCCCGGAAGATCATGTCGAGGACCTTGCCGCCGTTGACCTCGTTGGTGTTCGCGGGCTCGAGCGGGTTCTGCGGGTCACCCCACTTGGCCCGCACGACACCCGACTCGGTGGCCGTGGCCCCGCAGGACGCCAGCCAGGGCACGGCCAGCACCAGGGCGGCGGCCAGGGCGCCGGTACGCAGGCCGAGGCGCATCAGGGTCCTCCAGGGGGCGGTGCGGGGGCGGGCCTTGGGGCCATTGGACCTGCGGTGACCGGGGGCCGCTCGCTGGGTCACCCGAACGAGGTGAGTCGCGGGCGCGGGGGCGACGGAGCGGGTGGCGCGGCTACCGTGGACACATGGACTACGCCAAGATGCGCGCGATCGCCGAGGAGCTGGCCGAGTACGCGGAGCACCTTGAGGGTTCCTGGAGCGTCGAGATCAGCTCCTCCGGTCCGATACTGGCGATGATGAGCCCCTCGAAGCGCCATGAGGGGACGATCCGGCGCATCCGCAACCAGCTCAACACACAGCTTCCGGCCACCCACCCCGGCTACGTCTGCGAGAACGGCCCGGAGATCGAACACCCGGCCCTCGGCAGAATGCGGCGCCCCGACGCGGTCGTGCTCCCCGAAGGCTCACTTGACGAGGAAGGCCTCGCGGTCGACGCCTCGCAGGTGCTGGCGGCCATCGAGATCGTCTCCCCGTCCAACCCCGACAACGACTACCGCGACAAGCTCGCCGACTACCCGGCGATGGGCATCGAGCACTACCTGATCGTCGACCCGCGCACGGGCACCATCGAGGTCCACTCCGACCCCGCGAACAGCCGCTACCTCTCGAAGGAGCCGTACATCTACGGCGACACGGTCCCCTTCGGCCCCTGGACCGTGGACACCGCGGACTTCCGCCGCTACGGGAAGGCGGGGGATCGGGACGAGTGCTGAGCGCGGCACTGTGTACACATAGCGAGACACTCACGTCCGGATATCGAACCTGTCGCCCCAGGTGGCACCCATAAGCGCCCTTTTGGCCCCCGGGTACTGTCAAGGTCCCGCCACCGGCATGCCTACTCGGAGCAAAGTCCGGACCAAAGATTCAAAGACGGGATCAAGACCTCAAGAATTCGTTGACCGTACATCCGGGCCTTGAAAAGGTCCCGCTGAGCGCACGGGTCGCCCGTGCCCATGTGGACCCCTCAGGGCCTGGAGCACCATGACGACCCCAACTCCTCACGCCACCGCCTCCCTTGAGGTCGTGGAGGACGACGCGCCGCAGGCGCCGAAGCCGCCGCCCACGCGCGGCGACGAGAGCCTCTCCCCCGGCAAGCTCGCCTGGCGGCGCTTCAGGCGGGACCGCACCGGCGTGGTGTCGGCCTACATCGTCGCCTTCTTCGTCCTGATCGCGATCCTGGCGCCCCTCATAGCCAAGCTCTACGGCAAGGACCCGTACACCACGTACGGAATGAACCAGGGCGGCCTGCTCAACGACTTCGGGTACCCGGTCAAGGCCAACGGCGGGATCAGCAGCGACTTCTGGCTCGGCGTCGAGCCGCAGCTCGGCCGGGACGTCTTCACGTTCCTGCTCTACGGCATCCGCAACTCGCTGTTCATCGCGGGCATCGCGACGATCCTGACCACCGTGCTCGGCATCGTCGTCGGCGTGAGCGCGGGCTATCTCGGCGGCAAGACCGACTACTTCGTCGGCTGGGTCATCGACATCCTGCTCGCCTTCCCGCAGACCCTGTTCTTCATCGCCTTCTGGCCCGTCGTCCTGTCGATCTTCGTGTCGCCGACCGACAGCACTCCGGTCTGGCTCACCGTCCTGAGCCTGATCCTGGTGATGACCGCCTTCGGCTGGTCGTCGGTCGCGCGACTGCTCAGAGGCGAGGTATTCGCCCTGCGCGAGCGGGAGTTCGTCGAGGCGGCGAAGGTCACCGGCGCCTCCCCCGCGCGGATCATCTTCAAGGAACTGCTGCCCAACCTGTGGACGCCGATCCTGATCCAGGCGACCCTCGCGCTCCCGATGTACGTCACCACCGAGGCCGGTCTCGCCTTCATGGGCGTCGGCCTCACCAACCCCACGCCCGACTGGGGCGTGATGCTCCAGAACGGCGCCAAGACGTACCAGGCCGACATCACCTTCATGCTCGTCCCGGGCCTGACGATGGTCATCTTCGTCCTCGCGTTCAATCTGCTCGGCGACTCGGTCCGGGACGCGATGGACCCCAAGACCAAACGCTGAGGCTCCCCCCACTCAGGTTCCACCCCACTTCATGCGGGTCAGGGCGACGGGGCCCGGCCGGCAAGCTCACTCCCCAACCAGCACCAGGGCAGGAAGCCATGTCCCTTTCGCGGAGAAACTTCGTCATCGGCACGTCCGTCGCCATCGGCGCCGGCTCGCTCCTGACGGCATGCAGCAGTGGCAACGCCGGCGGTGGCGGCAAGGGCGGCGCGGGCGGCGCCACCCAGTACACGGGCGCCAAGGTGGAGGTCGGCACGGCCGACGACTCCAAGGGCCCGGCGCCCGAGGTCAAGGGCGCGCGCAAGGGCGGCACGATCTACGGGTACTCCCCCGACGACTTCTCGCACCTGGACCCGCAGCGCATCTACTACGCGTTCAACTCGACGCTCGCGCTGCTCTACGCGCGGTGCCTGACGGGCTACAAGGTCGACTCGGCCGGGCACCAGAAGCTCGTCGGCGACCTCGCCACCGACGCGGGCACCGCCTCCGACGGCAACAAGACGTGGACGTTCACGCTCAAGGACGGCCTCAAGTGGGACGACGGCAGCGAGCTGACCGTCGACGACGTGCGGCACGGCTTCGAGCGCGGCTGGGCCCCGTTCATCACCGAGGGCGCCACCTTCGCGCAGATAGCCCTGACCGGCGAGGACGCCAAGTGGCGTGACCAGTACGAGGGTCCGTACAAGGGCAAGCACCTGGACGCGATCGTCACGGACAAGAAGCAGAAGACGATCACCTTCCACCTCAAGGAAGCGCGTCCGGACTTCAACTTCACCCTTGCGATGCACACCTACGCCGCGACGCCGGTGAAGCTGGACACCAAGGAGAAGTACGACAAGAACCCGGTCTCCTGCGGCCCTTACAAGATCAAGGCGCACACCACCGACAAGTCGATGACCCTCGTGCGCAACAAGCACTGGGACCCGGCGACGGACTCGATCCGCAACGGCTACCCGGACGGCTTCGAGTTCACCTTCGGCGTCGAGGGCCTGGACTCCACGGACCGCCTCATCGCGGACCAGGGCAACGACAAGTACGCCGTCTCGATCTACAAGGGCATCCCGGCCGAGCGGATGCAGAAGATCCTCACCACGCCCGAGCTCAAGCAGCGCACCTTCAACGGCCTGCTGACCGGCAGCTACTACTACGCCATCAACTGCAAGCGCGTCACCGACCTCGCGGTGCGCCAGGCCCTCAACATCGCCTGGCCGCTGGAGCAGATCCGCAAGATCTACGGCGGCGCCTCGGCCGGCGACTACGCGAGCAGCATCCTCAGCCCGGACATCATCGGGTACGAGAAGTACGACCTCTACGGCAAGCTCAAGAAGCCCGCGGGCGACCCGAAGCGCGCCAAGGAGCTGCTGAAGAAGGCCGGCAAGCTCGGCACGAAGATCGTCTACGCGTACGAGCAGGACCCGGTCTACGACAAGACCAAGGTCGTCATCGAGAACGCGCTGACCGAGGCCGGCTTCAAGCCCGTCATGAAGCCGATCGACTCCACGACGTACTACGACCAGGTCCAGCAGGTCGACAACAACTACGACGTGATGTGGTTCGGCTGGTCCCCGGACTGGCCGACCGCCTTCACCATGATGCAGCCGCTGTTCGACAGTGCCTCCATCGGCAACGGCATGAACAACGTCTCGCAGGTCAAGGTGGACTGGATCGACGAGACCATCAAGAAGAACGAGTTGATCAGCGACCAGGAGAAGGCCGGCAAGGCCTGGTCCGCGCTCGACCGGCGGATCATGAAGGAGGTCGCGCCGATCATCCCCGAGACCTTCCAGCGCCGCTGGTACATCAGCGGCTCCAAGGTCGGCGGCGCGATGTTCGACCCGAACTTCTCCGCCACGCTGCTCTACAAGACCTTTGTGAAGGCCTGACGAGCACCCCTTCCGGCGGGGGCGTCGCACCCCCGGGGCGCCCCCGCCGCTCCTCCTCCCCGAGCCCTCCTCAGGTCTCTTCGAGTCTCCTCAAGGCCGCACCGAGGCCCATCGGCATCCGTCAGGAAACCCAACTGCCATGCTCCGCTTCATCCTTCGACGCGCCATCGGCGCCCTGGTGATCCTTCTGATCATCAGCGCCATCGTGTTCGTCCTGTTCTACGCCGCCCCGCGCGACCCGGCCCGCATCGCCTGCGGGAAGGTCTGCACGCCCGAGACGCTGGCGCTGGTGAAGAAGAACCTGGGGATCGCCGATCCGATACCGGTGCAGTACTGGCACTGGCTCCAGGGCGTGTTCGTGGGCCGCGACTACTCCTCGTTCGGGCACTGCCCGGCGCCGTGCCTCGGCTTCTCCTTCCAGAACCGGGAGCCGGTCCTCGGCACGATCCTCGACCGGTTCCCGACCACCATCTCGCTGTCCATCGGCTCCGCCGTGGTCTTCGTTATCTTCGGTGTCGGCACCGGCATGCTGGCCGCCGTCAAGCAGGGCAAGGCCCTGGACAAGGTGGCCAGTTCGGCCTCCCTCGTCGCCTCTTCGATGCAGATCTACGTCGTCGGCATCATCGCCACGTACTACCTCGTCGACCAGTGGCACCTGCTCGACCGCGCGGCCTACACGCCGTTCACGCAGAACCCGGGCGCCTGGGCCAAGGGGCTGCTGCTGCCGTGGATCGTGCTCTCCCTGATCTGGACCGCCAACTACACGCGCATGACCCGCTCCCAGATGGTCGAGAAGCTGACCGAGGACTACGTACGTACGGCCCGTGCCAAGGGTCTCTCGCGGCGCGCGGTCTTCTTCCGGTTCGCCTGGCGCGGCGCGATGGGGCCGATCGTCACCATCTTCGGCATGGACCTCGGCCTGCTGCTCGGCGGCGCGATCATCACCGAGTCCACGTTCAGCCTGCAGGGCATCGGCCTGCTGTCCGTGAAGGCCGTCTCCACCAATGACCTGCCGACGCTGCTGGGCGTCGTCCTCGTGGCCGCCGCGGCCATCGTCGTCTTCAACATCGTGGTCGACGCCGTCTACGCCCTCATCGACCCGCGCGTGCGGCTGGCCTAGGAGCAACACCCATGAGCGCACCCTTCCTCGCCGTCAACGACCTGCACGTCCACTTCCCCACGGAGGACGGCATCGTCAAGGCCGTCGACGGGCTCGGCTTCACCCTCGAACGCGGCCGCACCCTCGGCATCGTCGGCGAGTCCGGCTCCGGCAAGTCCGTGACCAACATGGCGATCCTGGGCCTGCACGACCGGGACCACACCCATCTGGAAGGCGAGATCGTCCTCGACGGGCAGGAGCTTCTCACCGCCTCCGAGCGGGAGTTGGAGCGGCTGCGCGGCAACAAGATGGCCATGATCTTCCAGGACGCACTGGCCTCCCTTTCGCCGTACCACACCATCGGCCGGCAGATCGCGGAGACGTATCGCAAGCACACCGGGGCCTCCAAGAAGGAGGCGCGGGCGCGGGCGATCGAGATGCTCACGAAGGTCGGCATCCCGCAGCCCGATCTGCGCGTCGACGACTACCCGCACCAGTTCTCCGGCGGTATGCGGCAGCGCGCGATGATCGCGATGGCCCTGGTCTGCGACCCGGCGCTGCTCATCGCGGACGAGCCGACGACGGCCCTCGACGTGACGGTGCAGGCCCAGATCCTCGATCTGCTCAAGGACCTGCAGCAGGAGTTCGGCACGTCGATCGTCTTCATCACGCACGACCTCGGCGTCATCGCCGACATCGCGGACGACGTGCTGGTGATGTACGGCGGCCGGTGCGTGGAGCGCGGCACCAAGGAGGAAGTGCTTCGCAGGCCCCAGCACCCGTACACCTGGGGCCTGTTGGGTTCGATGCCGAGCCTGTCCGCGCCGGTCGACGTGCCGCTGTCGCCGATCCCCGGTACCCCGCCGAGCATGCTCAACCCGCCGACCGGCTGCCGCTTCCACCCGCGCTGCACCTTCGTCGAGCAGGTGGCCGGCGGGCGCTGCGTCACCGAGGAGCCGCGGCTCGACGCGACCGGCGAGCGGGCGCCCGCGTGTCACCTCACGGCGCGGCAGCGCACGGAGTTCTTCGCGGAGCTGGCCTCGGTCAGCGGCGCGGCCCGGACCAACTGACGGACACACAGAGGGATTTCAGGGATTCACCATGAGCGACACCACTCCCCTGCTGGACGTCTCGGGGCTCACCAAGCACTTCCCGATCAAGGGCGGGTTCCCGATCCGCCGCACCATCGGGGCCGTGCAGGCCGTGGACGGCCTGGACTTCCAGGTCGCCCAGGGCGAGAGCCTCGGCCTGGTCGGCGAGTCGGGCTGCGGCAAGTCGACGACGGGACGCCTGATCACGCGCCTCCTGGAGCCGACCGCCGGGAAGATCAGCTACCGCGGCCAGGACATCACGCACGCCGACCGCAAGAAGCTCGCGCCGGTCCGCTCGGAGATCCAGATGATCTTCCAGGACCCGTACGCGTCCCTGAACCCGCGGCACACCGTCGGCAAGATCGTCTCGGCTCCGATGGAGATCAACGGCATCGAGCCGACGGGCGGCCGGGAGAAGCGCGTACGCGAGCTGCTCGAAACGGTCGGCCTCAACCCTGAGCACTACAACCGCTTCCCGCACGAGTTCTCGGGCGGACAGCGCCAACGCATCGGTGTGGCAAGGGCATTGGCTCTGGAACCGAAGCTGATCGTCGCGGACGAACCGGTCTCGGCCCTGGACGTCTCCATCCAGGCGCAGGTGGTCAACCTCCTCCAGGAGCTCCAGCGCGAGCTGGACATCGCCTTCGTCTTCATCGCCCACGACCTGGCCGTCGTACGGCACTTCTCGCAGCGCGTGGCCGTGATGTACCTCGGCCGCATCGTCGAGATCGCGGACCGTGCCGACCTGTACGGCGGGCCCCGCCACCCGTACACCAAGGCGCTGCTCTCGGCGGTCCCGGAGCCGAGCGCCGACGACTCCGCCCCGGCCGTGGAGCGCATCCGCCTCACCGGTGACGTGCCCTCGCCCGTCAACCCGCCCTCCGGTTGCCGCTTCCGCACCCGCTGCTGGAAGGCCACGGAGATCTGCGCGACCGAGGCGCCCCCGCTGGTCCGCATCGAGGGCAACCGCGAGGGCCACCTCACCGCCTGCCACCACCCCGAGGAACCGGCCACAGCGACCGTCCCGGCGGCCCGCAAGGCCCTCTAGACCCCCCGGTACGCCGCCGTGGCACCACCCCAACTTCGCCCCGGCGGCGTACATCAGGAACCGGAACGTCGGCCCATTGACCCGAGCCATGGACGCTGCCGGTTCTCCGGGGAGAAGGCCCGCGCCGATCATTCGGCGCGGGCCTTCATCGCGTGCACTCGGCGCCTGTACCCCTGACCGACTCGACTCACCGCGGCCGACACCGGGACGCCCGCACGCGAGGGTCCGACCCACCTCCCGCTATCGCGGTGCGACGGCCTTGAGCCAGTCCTCGACGTCGACGACATCCGCCCACTGCGGGAACAGCTTTTCGGTGAGCATCCGGTGCACCTCGGGGTCGGTGTCGAGGCAGGCATCCGCCAGGACGGTGAGGCCGAAGTCCAGGTCGATGGCGTGCCACAGAGTGGACAGCACTACGGCGCTGGTGGCGATGCCGGTGAGAACAAGGCTGTCGATGTCGCGAGCCCTGAGTACCAGGTCGAGGTCGCTGCCCGAGAACGCGCTCCCACGCCTCTTGGTGACCACCACGTCGCCCTGCTGGGGTGCAACATCGTGATGGATCTCGGTGCCAGGGGCACCCTCGGTGAACAGGCCGGCCCGCACGACGTTCGCCATCACCCTGTTGCGAGGGCTGACTTCCGGATCACCCGGCCGCAACCCCATCACCACGTAGATCACGGGGATGCCGGCAGCCCTGGCACCGTCGATCGCCCTGCGCAAGCGCGGCAGATATCCGGAACCGTCGTCGGCGATGGCCACGACGTCCCGTTGGACGTCCATGACCAGAAGTGCGCTGTTCGCCATCCTTGCCGCCCCCTCTCCCTTGGGAATCAAGAGCAAGTCTGGCGGACCGACCGAACCACGGTGGCAGTTCATGCCGACGTGATCCTCACGAACGCTGCCGGTACTCCGGGGAGAGGCCCGCGCCGATCATTCGGCGCGGGCCTTCGCGCTGCCGGGGTGTGGGGCGGGCTCCTTCTGGGAGCCGGCGGGCTCATTTCGGGGACCGGCCGGCTCTTTTTGGGACCGGCCGCCCATGCTTCCGGTCCACAGCAGTGCGCCGGCCAGCAGCGTGATGCCGCCCACCAGCCACGGCAGCGGGCCCGCCGGTAGCGCGCCGATGGTCAAACCGGCGGCTGCGCCCGTGAGTTGTAGTGCGAGTGACTGGACCGACAGGGCCGTTGCCCGGCCCTCGCGGCCCACCCTGCGGTGCAGCAGCTCGTTCTCGTTCGGGCCCGCCGCGCCGAGTCCCAGGTAGACGAGTCCGTAGCCGGCGACCGCGAGGAGGGTGGCGGCCGGGCCGGTGAATGCCGCGGTGGCGCCGAGCAGCAGCAGGCCGAGGGCGCCCGCGGCCAGGCCCACCAGGACCGCCCGTTCCCCGCCGCCCGCGCGGCGTGCCGTGAGCGGGGCGAGGTGGCTGCCCACGCCGGAGCAGACGTATCCGGCGCAGGCCAGCCCCGCGAACACGACGGCGCCGGACTCGGGGGCGCCGGTCAGGGCGGCCGCCCGGCCCGGCGTGAGGAGTTCGAGGGTGAAGAGGGCGGCGCCGGCCGCGCCCGCGCTGAGCAGCACGCGGCGCACCGTCGCGTCACGGCCCGCCGGGCGCAAGCCGTCCAGGACGGTGGCCGGGATGCCGCGGAGGACGCCGGAGAGGGTGGCGCGGGGGTGCGGGGGCTCGGGCAGGGCGAGCAACACGTAGGCGATGAAGCCGAGTTCGATCAGCACGCCCAGCAGCATCGGGACGGCCAGCGGCACCACGTACCCGGCCGTCGCCTCCGCGAGCCACGCACCCGGGTTCGGGCCGAGGCCGAGGAGCCATGGCAGGCCGCCGCCGATCAGGGTGCCCACGGCGAGCGCGGCGGAGGAGGCCGCGGAGCCGCGGGCGAGTCCGGTGCGCAGTTCGGCGCCGGGGCCTTCCTTGGCCTGGACCGTGTCTACGTACCAGGCCTCTGCGGGCCCCGTGGACAGGGCGCGGCCCGCACCGAGCAGCACACTGCCGAGCGCGACCGGGAGCGCCGTGGTGCCGAGGCCGATCAGGGCGAGGGCGGCCAGGTCCAGCACACCGGCCGCGGCGAGGACGGGGCGGCGGCCGAGGACGTCGGACAGTCCACCGGTGGGCAGTTCGAGGGCGGCGGCGGTGAGCGAGTGCGCGGCGACGAAGGCGGTGATGGTGGCGAGCGCGAACCCCCGCTCGGTCAGCAACAGCACCTTGGGCGCGATGGCGGCGCCGACCGGAAGCCAGAACAGCGCGCAGACGGTGGCGTAGCGGCGGCGGGCGGTGCGGGGGTCGGGTATGCGGGGGTTCATTGCGCGTCCGGGTCGGTATCCGCCTGGCCGGGCCCTGTCTCGTCGGGCCCTGCCCCGTCGGGCTCCGTCCGGCCCGGCCCCGCCTGACCGGTCTCCGTCTCCCGCGGAGCGACCGGCAGGCCCGCCACGACCACGATGACCTGCTCTGCGTCCGGGTCCTCGGCGTCGCGTCGGGTCAGTTCGTCGAGCTTCGCCTCGAAGGCCGCCTTCAACTCGTCCAGTGAGCCGGCGGTGAGCCGGGGCATGGCGTCGGCGATGCCGGACGGCTCCACCCACTCCGGGCCCAGGCGTCCCTCGGCGAGGTCGGACTCGTGGCGGGCGAGGGAGCGGCGCAGGTGCTCGACCTGCCGCCGGGACATCTCGCTGACGAAGTGGCGGGCGTCGGGCGACGCGTGCATGGCCTCGTTGTTCCACGAGGTGATCTCGTGCACGGAGCGCCAGCGCCGCTCGCGCCCGTCCCGGTGCTCGGCCTCGGCCACGAACCCGTACTTCGCGAGGACCCGCAGGTGGTAGCTGGTGGAGGCCGACGACTCCCCCGCCTTGACCGCGAGCTCGGTTGCGGTGGCGGGGCCGTCCTGGCGCAGTAGCCCGAGCAGTTGGATACGCAGGGGGTGGGTCAGCGCCTTCAGCGCTGCAGCGTCCTGCTCGGGGTCGAGTACGCGCTTGCGGTTGTCGTCGTCGGCCATGTCCGGAAGGTAGCCGCAACCGGCCACTTGGCAAAAGAGTTTTTGCAGAACTTCTTTTGCCAACTCCCGTTGTCAGTGCCGCCTGCCATGCTGCCGCCATGACCGACACAACTGACCCGACTGCCGCGACCTGGTCACTCCTGGAGCTGGACGCGGCGCTGCGCGCGGCCTGGGCCGCCGACACCACGTCGCCGGACGGGGCGGAGAGATGGGCGCCGGACAATCCCGCGTGGGGGCACTGCGACATCACCGCGCTGCTCGTCAACGACGTCTTCGGCGGCGACCTCGTCATGGGCGAGGTCTATCTGACGGACGGCGCGCAGGAGGGCTTCCACTGGTGGAACCGGCTGCCGAGCGGTGTCGAACTCGACCTGACGCGCGAGCAGTTCCGGCGCGGCGAGGAGATTCGCGCGGCCCGGATCAAGGTGCGCCCACCGGGCCCGCTGAAGCGCCGCTGGGCGGAGTACCTCGTGTTGCGCGACCGCGTCGCCGCCCACTTGGGGGCTGAACTGCCCGCGCCCGTCTGAGCGTTGACGCGCGGCGATCACGGACTCATGACTCACGCGGACGCGACAAGCTCGACCTCGAACCCGTCCCCGTCCTCCAGATACGCCGCACAGTGCCCGTCCCCACCCGCGTACGGATGCCGCTCCGGGAACATCAGCCGCCACCCGTGCCCGGCGGCCCGCTCCACGAGCCGCTCCATCGCCGCGGCGTCCTCGACGTGGAACGCCAGATGGTTCAGCCCCGGCGCCAGCCGATCGTGCCGGTCCGAACTCAGCGCCGGCGACTGCTCGATGACGAGATACGTCGGCCCGAGCCGCAGGCTGCACCCGTTCTCCCAGCGCTGCTCGGCGACGTACCCCAGCTCCCCGAGCAGCCACCCGAGCGAGCTCTCGGCCCGCCCGAAGTCGGGCACCCACAGTTCGACATGATGCAGCGTGCCGTGCAAGGAGTGCCCCCAGGTGTCGCGACGTACGGATGGACGGACGTACGAAAGAGCCGACCGGCCCCCACTCGAAAGCAGGGACCGGTCGGCTCACCGTGCAGCGGTCACGCCGCGGGCACCACGTTCTTCTCCTCCGCGAAGTGGCACGCCGACTCGTGCGCGGCCGGGGTCTCGGAGGTCCGGAAGCGCTCCGGGATCGCGAGGAGCGGGATCTCCTCGGCGCACTTGTCCTGCGCCTTCCAGCAGCGGGTGCGGAAGCGGCAGCCCGACGGCGGGTTGGCCGGCGAGGGCACGTCGCCGGAGAGGATGATCCGCTCGCGGCCCTCGCGCACCTCGGGGTCCGGCACCGGCACCGCGGAGAGCAGCGCCTGCGTGTAGGGGTGCGTCGGGTGCTCGTAGATCTGCGCGTCCGTGCCGATCTCCGCCATCTTGCCGAGGTACATGACCCCGACCCGGTCGGAGATGTGCCGGACGATCGACAGGTCGTGCGCGATGAAGATGTAGGACAGGTTGAACTCGTCCTGCAGCTTCTCCATCAGGTTGATGACCTGGGCCTGGACCGACACGTCGAGCGCCGAGACCGGTTCGTCGCAGATGATGATCTCGGGGTTGAGTGCCAGGCCGCGCGCGATGCCGATGCGCTGGCGCTGGCCGCCCGAGAACTGGTGCGGGTACCGGTTGATGTACTCGGGGTTGAGTCCGACGACGTCGAGGAGGTCCTGGACCTTCTGGCGACGGTTCCCCTTCGGTGCCACCTCGGGGTGGATCTCGAAGGGCTCCCCGATGATGTCGCCGACCGTCATACGGGGGTTGAGCGAGGTGTACGGGTCCTGGAAGACCATCTGGATGTTGCGGCGGACGGTCTTCAGGGCGCGGCCGGACAGCTTGGTGATGTCCTGGCCCTTGAAGAAGACCTCGCCCGCGGTCGCCGTCTCCAGCGTCATCAGGAGCTTGGCGACCGTGGACTTGCCGCAGCCGGACTCGCCCACGATGCCGAGCGTCTCGCCCTGGTGCAGGTCGAAGGAGATCCCGTCGACGGCCTTCACGTCACCCACGTGCCGCTTGAACAGCACGCCCTGGGTCAGCGGGAAGTACTTCTGCAGGTTGCGCACCTGGAGGATCGGCTCGCCGCGGTCGACCGGGGCCTCGATGGCGGCCACCGTCTCGGACTCAGCCATGGATCGTCTCCTTCCAGAAGTGGCACGCGCTGCCGCGCCCCGCGATCTCGCCGCCGTCCTGCTCGGTCACCTGAAGCAGCGCCGGAACGTCGGTACGGCACACGTCCTGCGCCTGGGCGCAGCGCGGGTTGAAGGCACAACCCGGCGGGATACGCGTGAGGTTGGGCGGCAGGCCCTTGATCGCGTACAGCTCCTGGCCCTTCTGGTCCAGGCGCGGGATCGACTCGAGCAGACCCTTGGTGTACGGGTGCGCGGGCCGCTTGTAGAGCTCGCGCACCGGCGCCGTCTCCACGATCCGGCCCGCGTACATCACCGCGATCTTGTCGGCGACGTCGGCGACCACCCCGAGGTCGTGCGTGATGAGTATGAGCCCCATGTTGAACTCGCGCTGCAGCTCCGCGAGCAGGTCCATGACCTGGGCCTGGACCGTCACGTCGAGCGCCGTGGTGGGCTCGTCCGCGATGATCAGGTCCGGCTCCAGGGCGAGCGCCATCGCGATCATGATGCGCTGGCGCATACCGCCGGAGAACTGGTGCGGGTAGTCCCCGACCCGGGCCGCCGCGGCCGGGATGCGTACCCGGTCCATCAGCTCGATGGCCTTGGCCTTGGCCTGCTTCTTGGACATGCCCTGGTGGACCCGGAACATCTCGCCGAGCTGGTAGCCGACGGAGAGCACCGGGTTCAGCGAGGAGAGCGCGTCCTGGAAGATCATGGCCATCTTGGCGCCACGCATCTTGCGGCGCTCCTCGCCGGACATCTTGAGCATGTCCTGGCCCCGGAAGAGGATCTCGCCCTTGGAGATCTTGCCGGGCGGCATGTCGAGGATGCCCATGATGGCCTGTGCGGTCACGGACTTGCCGGAGCCGGACTCGCCGAGCACGGCGAGCGTCTCGCCCGCGTCCACGGTGTAGTTGACGCCGTTGACCGCCTTGGCCACACCGTCGCGGGTGTGGAACTCCACGTGCAGGTCGCGGACTTCGAGCAGCGGCGTGCCGTCGTCCCCCGCACCGCGCGGAGACGGTACCGAGTCCGTCTTGTCGAGAAGAGTCATGACGAGTACGCCTCCCTCAGCGCAGCTTGGGGTCGAGGGCTTCGCGCACAGCGTCGCCGAGCATGATGAACGCCAGCACCGTGAGGCTGAGCATGCCTGCCGGGAAGAACAGGATGTGCGGCGCGTTCCGGATGGACTTGACCGCGTCGGAGATGTCCGCGCCCCACGATACGTCGTTGGTCCCGAGACCGAGTCCGAGGTACGAGAGGGTGGACTCGGCGACGATGACGACACCGAGCTGGATGGTCGCGACGACGATCACCGGTGCGATGGCGTTCGGCAGGACGTGCTTGCGCAGGATCCGGCCGGTGCCCGCACCGAGGGCCTTCGCCGCCACCACGTAGTCCGCGTGCTTGGCCGTGATCACCGCGCCACGCATGACGCGCGCGATGGTCGTCCAGCCGAGGAAGGCGAGGGCGCCGATCACGGTCCACACGGTGCGGTCGGCGAAGGCGTTGAGCACCACCATCGCGCCGAGGATGAACGGGATACCGAAGAACACGTCGGTGATCCGGGAGAGGGTCGTGTCCCAGAAGCCGCCGAAGTAGCCGGCGAGCATGCCGAGCAGGCCACCGAAGACGGTGGTGAGCAGGGTCACGCCGACGCCGACCATGATCGACACCCGTGCGCCGTAGACGACACGCGAGTAGATCGAGCGGCCCTGGGCGTCGTAGCCGAACCAGTCGGGCTGGAAGAGGCTGCCGAGCTTCGGCTTGTCCAGGAAGTGATTGCTCAGGTCGCCGGCCGTCGGGTCCGTGTCGCTGAAGAGGGACGGGAAGGCCGCCATCACCAGCAGGAACACGATCAGCACGGCGGATATGAGGAACAGCGGACGACGGATGAGGTCCGCCCAGGCATCGGCGCCGAGCGAACGCGGCTTCTCCGGTGCGGGTCCGGCCTCGGCGACCGTCGGGCCCACGGTGGCCGTGGGCTCCTCGGCGGCCGTGGCGGCGTCGTTCTTCTTCATCTTCACGGTGTTCTCAGGCATAACGAATCCTCGGGTCCAGCACCGCGTAGAGCAGGTCGACGACCAGGTTCGCGACGAGGTAGATCAGGACGAAGACCGTCACGATGCCGACGATGACGGCGCCCTCGCGGCGGGCGAGCGCCTCGTAGAGGAGGTTGCCCACGCCCTGGACGTTGAAGATGCCCTCGGTCACGACGGCGCCGGCCATCAGCGCGCCGATGTCGGTGCCCAGGTAAGTGACCACCGGGATAAGGGAGTTGCGCAGCAGGTGCATGCGGACCACGCGGGTCTGCGGAAGCCCCTTGGCCACGGCCGTGCGGATGTAGTCGGCGCGCGCGTTCTCTGCGATCGACGTGCGGGTGAGCCGCGCGACGTATGCGAGGGAGAGCGAGCCGAGCACGATGGCCGGCAGCAGCAACTGCCCCACGTTCATGGAGTCCTGGACGTTGGGCGTGACCCAGCCCAGCTGCGTACCGATGATCTGCTGGCCCAGCAGGCCGAGCACGAAGACGGGCACGGAGATCACCAGGAGCGTGAAGATGGTGACGCCGGTGTCGATCAGCTTGCCGCGGCGGATCCCCGCGATGACGCCGAGGCAGATGCCGACGACCATCTCGAAGGTGAACGCCATCAGCGCGAGCCGGATGGTGACCGGGAAGGCGGCCGCCATCTCGTCGATGACGGGTCGGCTGCCCGCGATCGTCACGCCGAACTCGCCGTGCGCCAGATTGCCGAGATAGTGCAGATACTGCTGCCACAGCGGAAGGTCGAGGCCGAGATCGTGCTTGATCTTGGCCATCTGCGCCGGGTCCGGCGGCTTGTCCCCCCACAGCGCGGCCACCGGGTCACCCGGCAGCACGTTGACCATCAGGAAGATCAGAATGGTTGTCCCGAGAAAGACCGGGATCATCTGGAGCAGTCGCCTCGCGACATAGCGCCCCATGGGTGCCTCCGTCCATAGCGGAGCAGCCCGTGGCGCGGGCCGGGATCGCCGGCCCACGCCACGGGTCAACTGCTCCCGCTGGATTACTTCTTGTAGACCTCGACGTCGTTGAAGTTCGGGTCGCCGTCCTGACCGAACGTCATGTTCTTGACGTTCGTGGAGTGCCCGGAAACCGTGCGGTTGTACCAGAGCGGGATACCCGGGAAGCTGTTCTGCAGCTCCTTCTCGGCTTTCTGGTACAGCTTCGCGGACTCGTCGACGGTCGCGGCGGCGTCGGCCTTCTTCACGAGGGCGTCGAAGTTCTTGTCCGAGAAGTCGGCCTTGTTGCCGGCGACACCGGTGCCGTAGAGGTCACGGAGGAAGTTGCCGTTGAACGGGTAGTCGAGCACCCAGCCCGAACGGTAGATGGACTTGACCTTCTTGGCGTCACGCACCTGCGTGTCGGCCTGGAAGTCCGTCTTGGCGTCGCCTTCGCACGCGACACCGACCGCCTTCTTGATGGAGTTGCAGACCGCGACGACCCAGTCCTTGTGCGGCTGGTCGGCGTTGTACTGGATCGAGATCTTGTTGCCAGGAACGCCGCCGCCTTCCTTGATGAGCTCCTTCGCCTTGCTCGGGTTGTACTTGCAGTACTCGCCGCAGGCGTCCTTCTGGTAGCCCAGCACACCCTTGGCGACCCAACCGGTCGCCGACTCACGGGTGTTGTAGAAGACCGTCTTGTTGATGGTGTCGCGGTCGATCGCCATCGACAGGCCCTGCAGGACCTTGACGTCGATGTTCTTCCACTGCTTCGTGTAGAAGGCGGGGTTGATCGTGTTGATCGCCGAGTAGTCCTGAACGATCGCGCGGTCGCCGAGGTCCTGCTTGTAGTTGGCGAGCTCGGAGTTCGGGACGATCGGCATGGAGTCGACGTTGTTCGACACCAGGTCGTTGTACGCGGCCGTGTCCGACGTGTACGCCTTGAGGTTCAGGCCGCCGTTCTTGGCCTTGTCCGGGCCCTTGTAGTCGTCGTTCCGCGTGAGCTGGATCGACTTCTTGTGGTCCCACGACTTGAACTTGTAGGCGCCGTTGCCGACCGGCTTCTCGCCGTAGCCCTTCGGGTCCTTGAAGAACCCGCTGGGCAGCGGGGAGAAGACCGGGTAGGCCAGCTTGTAGTGGAAGTACGGGATGCCCGTGTTCAGCGTGATCGTGAACGTGTTGTCGTCCACGACCTTCAGGCCGGACATGGTGTCCTTCTTGGCCTTGCCCTTTTCGGGGTGGACATCGGCGTAACCCTCGATGTCCGCGAACCAGGAGGAGTTGACCTGGTTGTTCTTGACGTTGGCGGCCCAGTTCCAGGCGTCCACGAAGGACTTAGAGGTGACCGTCTCGCCGTTGTGGAACTTCCAGCCCGGCTTGAGCTTGACCGTCCAGACCTTGTTGTCCTTGTCGGGCGTGACCGACTTGGCGTTGGTCATGGTGACCTCGCCCTTGTCGTTGTAGTCGACAAGGCCGGCGAAGACCGCCTCGATCGTGACGGAGCCGTAGGCCTCCATCGTGTTGGCCGGCTGCAGCGGGTTCTGCGGCTCACCGTTGGCGTAGGTGACGATGCCGTTCGGGTCGATCTTCCGATTGGCGTTGTCGTCGCCGCTGCCGCTGCCACCGCCACAGGCCGTCGCACCGAGGGCTATGACTGCGGCCGCCGCAACCCACTTGGCGCTCTTGGCACCACGCATGGGGTTCCTCCTCATGAGTCCACTTGTTCACTGCAGAAGCGGGCATACCTTGGCCGCTGCCGCCACCCCTGACGGCTAGACGTCTCAAGTGCCCCAGTGTGCTCGTGAGTCGGCGCTTCCCACTGCGCGTGACCCATTGACCCGAGCTCTACGCGGATAACTATTAGCCATGGGCTACCTGCCGACCACACTCTTCGGGTCTCGGTTCGATCACATCTGGTGTGTACATCTTCCAAAATCTGGACAAATCGATCCGAGATAGATGGCCGCGAAACGGACGCGTTACATACCTAACGGTCATGTCACTCCGACTATCGAACGCCGGGGCATGGAAATGGAGTTGCGATCGGCGCTCCCACCTGCTGTAACGCAGAGTGCCTTTCGCAACACAAAAAGGGCCCGGCACCCCCCGAGGGGATGCCGGGCCCAACTGCCCTCAGGCAGCGGTGAATCAGTTGTGCTTGGCGCGCGAGGCGCTGCGGCCGCGCTCCTTCTGGTCCAGGACGACCTTGCGGATACGCACGGCCTCCGGGGTCACCTCGACGCACTCGTCGTCGCGGCAGAACTCCAGGGACTGCTCCAGGGAGAGCTTGCGGGCCGGGACCACGTTCTCCGTGTTGTCCGCGGACGCCGCACGCATGTTGGTGAGCTTCTTCTCCTTGGTGATGTTCACGTCCATGTCGTCGGCGCGCGAGTTCTCACCGACGATCATGCCCTCGTACACCTCGGTGCCGGGCTCGGTGAACAGCACACCGCGCTCCTGGAGGTTCATCATCGCGAAGGGGGTCACCGAACCGGCGCGGTCGGCGACGAGCGAGCCGTTGTTACGGGTCGTCAGCGTGCCGAACCACGGCTCGTGGCCCTCGTGGATGGAGTGGGCGATGCCCGTGCCGCGGGTGTTCGTCAGAAACTCCGTACGGAAGCCGATGAGGCCACGGGACGGGACGACGAACTCCATGCGGACCCAGCCGGAGCCGTGGTTCGACATGTTGTCCATGCGGCCCTTGCGGATGCCCATGAGCTGCGTGACGGCGCCCATGTACTCCTCGGGGACGTCCACCGTGAGGCGCTCGACGGGCTCGTGCGTCTTGCCGTCGACCTCCTTGGTGACGACCTGCGGCTTGCCGATCGTCAGCTCGAAGCCCTCACGGCGCATCTGCTCGACGAGGATGGCCAGCGCCAGCTCACCGCGGCCCTGCACCTCCCAGGCGTCGGGACGCTCGGTGTCGAGGACGCGCAGCGAGACGTTACCGATCAGCTCGCGCTCCAGGCGGTCCTTGACCTGACGGGCGGTGACCTTGCGGTCCTTCACGCTCGTCTTGGCGTCGGCGCCCTTGCCGCCGCCGCCACGGCCGACCAGCGGCGAGGTGTTCGTACCGATGGTCATGGAGATCGCCGGCTGGTCCACCGTGATCAGCGGCAGCGCGATCGGGTTCTCCGGGTCGGCCAGGGTCTCGCCGATCATGATGTCGGGGATACCGGCGACCGCGCAGATGTCACCCGGGCCCGCCTTCTCGGCCGGCTTGCGGGTGAGCGCCTCGGTCATCATCAGCTCGGTGATGCGGACGTTCTGGACCGTGCCGTCGCGCTTCATCCAGGCCACGGTCTGGCCCTTGCGCAGCTCGCCCTGCTCGACACGCAGGAGCGCGATACGACCGAGGAAGTTGTCGGCGTCCAGGTTGGTGACGTGCGCCTGGAGCGGGGCCTCCTCGTCGTACGACGGGGCCGGGACGTGCTCCAGGATCGTGGAGAAGAACGGCTCCAGGTTGGTGGAGTCGGCCGGGACCGTGCCGTCCTCCGGCTTCGTCAGCGACGCGATGCCGTCACGGCCGCACGCGTAGACGATCGGGAACTCGATCTGGTCCTCGTCGGCGTCCAGGTCGAGGAAGAGGTCGTAGGCCTCGTTCACGACCTCGTCGATGCGCGAGTCGGGGCGGTCCGTCTTGTTGATGCACAGGATGACGGGCAGGCGCTGCTGGAGCGCCTTGCGCAGCACGAAGCGGGTCTGCGGGAGCGGCCCCTCGGAGGCGTCCACCAGCAGGACCACCGCGTCCACCATCGACAGACCGCGCTCGACCTCACCACCGAAGTCGGCGTGGCCGGGGGTGTCGATGATGTTGATCGTGATGACCTCGCCGCCATCCTTGGGGTGATACTTCACCGCCGTGTTCTTGGCGAGGATCGTGATGCCCTTCTCACGCTCCAGGTCGTTCGAGTCCATCATGCGGTCGTCGAGGGACTCGGCAGCGTGGGCGGCGAAGGAGCCGGCCTGCTTGAGCATGGCGTCGACGATGGTCGTCTTGCCGTGGTCGACGTGGGCGACGATGGCGACGTTACGGATGTCGTGGCGCGTGGCCATATTGCGGCGTACTCCCGGAGTGAAGGTCGGCTGCGCGTACTTCTTTGGTACACGCGCCCTGCCGGGCTGGACACGCCACGGCCTCACCCCATGGTACGTGGCTCGACGGCCACCGGCTCAGCCGGGCCGTGCGGGCCGGCGCCGAAGCGCCGGTCCGCACGGAAGAACCGCAGGTCAGCCAGCGTCCTCCGTAGGTGAGCCACCGGCCTTCGCGCCCGGCTTCAGGAAGCCGATGTCCTCGTAGGAGGGCTCCTGGAAGCCGAACGCCCCCGCGTTCACCAGGTTCGCCTTCGTCGCCACCAGCTCGGGCCGCTGGTAGAGCGGAATCGATCCTGCAGCGGCCCAGATGCGCTCGTCGGCCTGTCGGACGAGCGAGCGCTCCTTGTCCTGGTCGAGCTCCCCGACGGCCTGGTCGAAGAGCTGGTCGATGTGGTCGGTGCCGACCCGCGTGTAGTTCTGCTCGACCGTGAGCTCGCCGTCGGCGGCCGGGACCGGCTTGGCGTAGATCGGGCGGGCGTCGGTGGCCGGGTAGGCGGAGCCGGGCCACGAGTACAGCGCCAGGTCGTAATCGCCCGCCGCGATGTGGTCCTTGAAGTAGGTCTCGTCGTCGACCTTCGTGATGTCCGTGCGGACGCCGATCTTCTGCAGCATCGTCGAGATCCGGTCGGCGACGGACTGCAGCTGCTCGGCGTCGGGGCCCGAGGGCAGCACGAAGTTCAGGGTCAGCGGCTTGCCGTCCTTGGCGAGCTGCCCCGAGGCGGCGCCTGCCTTGGCGCCCTCCTTGCCCTCGTCGGCATCCTTCGCTGCGGCCTGCTGCGGGGCGGGGGTCCCCTTCGGGGCGTACGCGCCGGGGGCCGCGCCCTGCTTGGCGTCGCCCGCGTGCTTCCCCTCCCGCTCGGCGGAGCGCACCTTCGCGGCGTCGGCCTGGTGCAGCAGCGCGGAGTGCTGCGCGGCGGCGAGCGGACCGGGGCCGAGCAGCGGGGGCGCGGCGTCGCCGGGCTTCGCGTCGTCGCCCGCCTTCTGGTCGTCCTCGCCCATGATGTACGTGCCGTCGTCGGACTCGGCCGCGGCGCCCTCCGCCTTGCCGCCCGCCGTCTTCGGCTTCTGCTGCTTCTCCTCGAGCGGGCCGCCGCGCACCCAGCCCGCCTCCGCGAGCAGCGCCTGCGCCTTGTCGGCGTCCTGCTTGCCGAGCGCGTCGCTGTTGTCGGCGTAGGCGGCCTGGCCGGAGAGGGCGAGGTGGCTGCCGACGGTCGAGGCCGGAAGACCGAGCGGCTTGAGCACGCTCTGGGCCAGCTTGTCGCGGTCGAGGGCGCGGGCCACGGCCTGGCGCACCCGCTCGTCGGCGAGCGGACCGCTCGAACCGTTCAGGGCGAGCTGCGTGTAGGCGGGTTCGAGCGACTTGCGGACGACGAAGCCGTTCAGCCCCGACTGCTCCTTCTCGTACTTCCGCACGGCCTTGCGGGTCTTCGCGCGGGCCTCCAGCTCCGCCTCGGCGACCTCCCAGTCCTCGTTGTGCGCCCGCGCCCAGGAGCGCAGCGCCTCACCGGAGGTGACCCCTGCGCCGGGTCCGTGCGCGAGCGGGCCGGACGCACCCTTGTCGCGGGCGGCGTACGCGATGCGCTCGGCGGCCTCCGGGTCGACATCGGCGAGGTCCAGCTTGCCCGCGGCGAGCGCGGCGGGGCGCTTGTCGCGCGGCACAGCGGTGAGTTCCAGCTTGTCGAGCTTGGCGGGGCGGCCCCACCAGCGGGGGTTGCGCTCCAGCGTGACCTGCTTGTCGCCCCGGTCGACCTTGTCGAGCGCGAAGGGGCCCGCGGTCACCTTGAGCTTGCTGCGCGCGCCCTCGTTGAAGGCGTCCGGGGTCCCCATGACGTCCTTGGGGTACAGCGGCGAGAACAGCGAGCGCCAGTCCGCGTACGGCTTGGCGAACGTGACCCGCACCTCCAGGTCGTTCTTGCCGCGCTCGACGTTCTCGATGCGGTTGTAGCCGGCGTTGTGGGCGGTCCAGTACGCGCTGTTCCTGCCGGACAGGGCGCGCCACTGCGCGGCGAAGTCCGCGGCGCCGATCTCCCGGCCGTCGCTCCACACCGCCTGCTGGTTCAGCTTGTACAGCACGACCTGCTTGGGCTCGGTCTTGATGACCTCGGCCTTCTCCAGGTAGTCCGGGTCGGCCTGCGGGCGTCCCTCCGCGTCGAGCCGGAACATCGAGGGCAGCACGGCCCCGGTGACCCGGCTCGTGGCCGCGTCCGCGTCGGCCTGGAAGGTGTTGAGGGTCTGCGGCACGTCGTCGACCGCCCACCGCAGCGTGCCGCCGTCCTTGACCTGCGTGCGGGCGGCCGAGGCGACGTCGGGGCCTGCGGCGGGGCGGCCCGCCTGGTCGTCGGAACCGCACCCGGCGAGCGCGGTCACGGCGAGCGCGCCGCTCACGAGGAACGCGGCCGAGCGTGCGGCGGCACCTGGGCGCCTTGGGACGTGGGGCATCACGGGTACCTCCGGGGCTGGCCGGTTTTGTCTCGTTTGGCGGTATATGGAGCTGATCACATCTATCGGCCAACTGAAGTGGATGCGGGGAGGGGGGCCGTCCGACACGCCCGTAGGCCACCCGGAAGCCACCCGTGCGGCCCAAAGGAGCCCACGGGGACGCCCGCCCCAGCCCGCCCCGGCGGCGCGAATTCGCGGGCGCGCACCACGGCGTACACCGGCAATCCGCACGGATCCCTTCACAAACGGCAATGTGACGCGCGACACTCTCAGGCGCATGAGCAACTCCGCCGCACCAGCGGAAGTGAGGCCAAGTCATGTCCCTGCACGACGACTTGACGGCGGTTCAGCGCTGCGTCGACGAGCTCGCGCGCGCCGTGGGGCGTCTACAGCCCCAGCTCGAAGGCGTCGCGGGAGGCCCTGATCTGCGCCGGGTGCGAGCCGACACCGCGCATCTGCGCGAGAGCGTCGCCCTGCTGCGCGAGTCGGCCGCGGGCCCGGCCGCGCCGCACCGCCCCGACCTCGTGACGATCCCCGACGCCCCCTACGACAGGTCCCTGTGGACCGACTCGGACGACGAGGGGCTCGGCGCGCGGGACCGGCACGCGCCCTGACCCGCCCTCGTCCACCCCCATCCCCCGTCCCTGCGAGCGGAGGCTTCGTTGGCCACCGGCACGGAACCCACCAGTACCGAAGACCCCCATATCAAAGGCGGCACCGGCGTCCGGGGCCGGACGCGTGCCGCGATCGCCGCGCCCCATCTGCGCACGGACCGCTGGTGGCTGGCCCCGGCCGCGACCGCGGGCGGCCTCTTCGCCTTCATCGTCTACTCGACGTGGCGGGCCTTCGCGAACGCCGACTACTACGCGGCCCCGTACGTCTCGCCGTTCTACTCGCCCTGCCTCGCGGACAACTGCGAGCCGATGCGGCACGGCCCCAACTGGGAGATCTTCGGGAGCTGGTGGGGCCTCTCCCCCGCCCTGCTCATCCTGATCTTCCCGCTCGGCTTCCGGCTGACCTGCTACTACTACCGCAAGGCCTACTACCGCGGCTTCTGGGCGTCGCCGCCGGCCTGCGCGGTGGCCGAGCCGCACAAGAAGTACAGCGGTGAGACGAAGTTCCCGCTGATCCTGCAGAACATCCACCGGTACTTCTTCTACGCGGCCGTCCTCGTCGCCTGCATCCTCACGTACGACACCGTGCTCTCGTTCCGCGACGAGAACTACGAGTGGGGCCACATGGGGCTCGGGAGCCTGGTCTTCCTCGCCAACATCACGCTGATCTGGGCGTACACGATCTCCTGCCACTCGTGCCGACACATCGTCGGCGGGCGGCTCAAGCACTTCTCGAAACACCCGGTGCGCTACCGGCTGTGGGGCTGGGTCGGAAAGCTGAATGCCCGTCACATGCTGCTCGCCTGGGCCTCGTTGGTGAGCGTGGCGCTCGCCGACTTCTACGTGTATCTGGTCGCGTCCGGCGTCTTCGACGATCCGCGGTTCTTCTAATGGTTGGGGCGTATCGATGAGTTCGGTTGAGCGGCAGCAGTGGGATGTTGTCGTGGTGGGCGCCGGTGGCGCGGGGCTTCGGGCCGCGATCGAGGCGCGTGAGCGGGGTGCCCGTACGGCGGTGATCTGCAAGTCCCTGTTCGGCAAGGCCCACACGGTGATGGCGGAGGGCGGCATCGCGGCCTCCATGGGCAATGTGAACTCCGGTGACAGCTGGCAGGTGCATTTCCGCGACACGATGCGCGGCGGCAAATTCCTCAACCAGTGGCGGATGGCGGAGCTGCACGCACAGGAAGCCCCCGACCGCGTATGGGAGTTGGAGACCTGGGGCGCCCTGTTCGACCGCACCGGCGACGGGCGGATCTCGCAGCGCAACTTCGGCGGGCACGAGTACCCGCGGCTCGCGCACGTCGGCGACCGTACGGGACTCGAACTGATCCGCACGCTCCAGCAGAAGATCGTCCAGCTCCAGCAGCAGGACTTCAAGGAGACCGGCGACTACGAGTCCGGCCTGAAGGTCTTCCAGGAGTGCACGGTCACCCGGATCCTGAAGGACGACGACGGCCAGGTCTCCGGCACCTTCTGCTACGAGCGGGAGAGCGGGCGCTTCTTCGTCATCGAGGCGCCGAGCGTGGTGCTTGCGACCGGTGGCATCGGCAAGTCCTTCAAGGTGACGTCGAACTCGTGGGAGTACACGGGCGACGGGCACGCGCTCGCGCTGCTCTCCGGAGCACCGCTGCTCAACATGGAGTTCGTGCAGTTCCACCCGACGGGCATGGTCTGGCCGCCCTCGGTGAAGGGAATCCTCGTCACGGAGTCGGTGCGCGGCGACGGCGGGGTGCTGCGCAACTCCGAGGGCAAGCGGTTCATGTTCGACTACATCCCCGACGTCTTCAAGGAGAAGTACGCGCAGTCGGAGGAGGAGGGCGACCGCTGGTACGAGGACCCGGACCGCAACCGCCGGCCCCCCGAGCTGCTGCCGCGCGACGAGGTGGCGCGGGCCATCAACGCGGAGGTCAAGGCGGGGCGCGGCTCTCCGCACGGCGGCGTCTTCCTCGACGTCTCGACCCGGATGCCCGCCGAGCGGATCCGGCGCCGACTGCCGTCCATGTACCACCAGTTCAAGGAGCTGGCGGACGTCGACATCACGGCCGAGGCGATGGAGGTCGGGCCGACCTGTCACTACGTGATGGGCGGCATCGCCGTCGAGTCGGACACGGCGGCGGCGCGCGGCGTGCCGGGTCTCTACGCGGCCGGTGAGGTGGCCGGCGGCATGCACGGCTCCAACCGGCTCGGCGGCAACTCGCTCTCCGACCTGCTGGTGTTCGGCCGGCGGGCGGGCCTGCACGCGGCGACGTACGCGGCCTCGCACACGGTCCGTCCGGCCGTGGACGACGAGCAGATCGACACGGCGGCGGCAGAGGCACTGCGGCCCTTCTCGGCGGAGGGCCAGGAGGAGGGCGTCGCGCCCGAGAACCCGTACACCTTGCACCAGGAGCTCCAGCAGGCGATGAACGACCTGGTCGGCATCATCCGGCGGGAGGCCGAGATGGAGCAGGCGCTGCGCAAGCTCGGGGATCTGCGGGTGCGGGCGCGGCGGGCCGGTGTCGAGGGGCACCGCCAGTTCAATCCGGGCTGGCACCTCGCGCTCGACCTGCGCAACATGCTGCTGGTCAGCGAGTGCATCGCGCGGGCCGCGCTGGAGCGCACGGAGTCGCGGGGCGGGCACACCCGTGAGGACCATCCGGCGATGAGCCGGGAGTGGCGGCGGGCGAATCTGCTGTGCCAACTCCGCGATCCCTCCGGCGGGTTGGCGGCCACGGACCCGGTGCGTGGCCAGATCACGCTCACCCGCGAGACCACCGAACCCATCCGCCCCGACCTGCTCGCCCTGTTCGAGAAGGAGGAGCTGGTGAAGTACCTGGCCGAAGAGGAGCTTTTCGAGTGAGCAGCTACGAGGCGGCCTTCCGGGTGTGGCGGGGCGACGTCGGCGGGGGCGGCCTGGAGGACTTCAAGGTCGAGGTGAACGACGGCGAGGTCGTCCTCGACATCATCCACCGGCTGCAGGCGACGCAGACCCCCGACCTGGCGGTCCGCTGGAACTGCAAGGCGGGCAAGTGCGGTTCGTGCTCGGCGGAGATCAACGGGCGGCCGCGACTGTTGTGCATGACCCGCATGTCGGTGTTCACGCGTGACGAGGTGATCACGGTCACGCCGCTGCGCGCCTTCCCCGTCGTACGCGATCTCGTCACCGACGTCGGCTTCAACTACCGGAAGGCCCGCGAGGTCCCGGCCTTCGTCCCGCCCGCCGGGGTCGGTCCCGGCGAGTACCGGATGATGCAGGAGGACGTCGACCGCCCACAGGAGTTCCGCAAGTGCATCGAGTGCTTCCTGTGCCAGGACACCTGCCATGTCGTCCGTGACCACGAGGACAACAAGACGGCCTTCGCGGGCCCCCGCTTCCTGATGCGCGTCGCGGAACTCGACATGCACCCGCTGGACTCGGCCTCGGACGAGGGCCTCGACCGCAAACGCACGGCCCAGGACGAACACGGCCTCGGCTACTGCAACATCACCAAGTGCTGCACGGAGGTCTGCCCCGAGGGCATCCACATCACCGACAACGCCCTGATCCCCTTGAAGGAAAGGGCAGCCGACCGCAAGTACGATCCGGTGGTGTGGCTGGGCAACAAAATCCGCCGCCGCTCGTGAGCCCCTGCGGCGATTGAGCAGCGGGGCCCGGGGCGGAGCCCCGCGACGTGTGCGAACGCCGCCGCCATCACGGGATGAAGGGGGCACCCCGTGGCCGGGGTGCCCCCTTCGATCACCGGTCAACCGACGGAGTCAGTCCGTGCCGGATTCCATGGCCGCGCGGTCCAGTGCCTCGTCCTCCGCGGAGATTTCGCCGCGGGAGGCGATGGCCTGGGCGCCGCCTTGCGGCATCGTGCCGATCAGGCCCGTCACGGCCGCCTGGGCCGCGCCGGCGACCGGGCTGCCCTCGCCGAGGAGGCCGAGCGTCGCGTACTGCTCGAGCTTGCCGCGCGAGTCGGCGATGTCGAGGTTGCGCATGGTCAGCTGGCCGATCCGGTCGACCGGGCCGAACGCCGAGTCCTCGGTGCGCTCCATGGAGAGCTTGTCCGGGTGGTAGGAGAAGGCAGGGCCCTGCGTGTCGAGGATCGAGTAGTCCTCGCCGCGGCGAAGGCGCAGCGTGACCTCGCCGGTGATCGCGGCGCCGACCCAGCGCTGCAGCGACTCCCGGATCATCAGGGCCTGCGGGTCGAGCCAGCGGCCCTCGTACATCAGGCGGCCGAGACGACGGCCCTCCGCGTGGTACTGCGCGACCGTGTCCTCGTTGTGGATCGCGTTGACCAGGCGCTCGTACGCGGCGAACAGGAGGGCCATGCCCGGCGCCTCGTAGATGCCACGGCTCTTGGCCTCGATGATCCGGTTCTCGATCTGGTCGGACATGCCCAGGCCGTGGCGGCCGCCGATCGCGTTGGCCTCCATCACCAGGTCGACGGCGGAGGCGAACTCCTTGCCGTTGATCGTGACCGGGCGGCCCATCTCGAAGCCGATCGTGACGTCCTCGGTGGGGATCTCCACCGACGGGTCCCAGAACTTGACGCCCATGATCGGCTCGACCGTCTCGAGCGAGACGTTCAGGTGCTCGAGCGTCTTGGCCTCGTGCGTGGCACCCCAGATGTTGGCGTCCGTGGAGTACGCCTTCTCCGCCGAGTCCCGGTAGGGCAGGCCGTGCTCGACCAGCCACTCCGACATCTCCTGCCGGCCGCCGAGCTCCGTCACGAAGTCCGCGTCGAGCCACGGCTTGTAGATCCGCAGGTTCGGGTTGGCGAGCAGACCGTAGCGGTAGAACCGCTCGATGTCGTTGCCCTTGTACGTCGAGCCGTCGCCCCAGATCTGGACGTTGTCCTCCAGCATCGCCCGCACCAGAAGCGTGCCGGTGACCGCGCGGCCGAGCGGCGTCGTGTTGAAGTACGCGCGACCGCCGGAGCGGATGTGGAACGCACCGCAGGTCAGCGCGGCAAGGCCCTCCTCCACAAGGGCGGCCTTGCAGTCGACGGCACGCGCGATCTCGGCGCCGTACGCCTTCGCTCGGCTGGGCACGCCGTCGATGTCGGGCTCGTCGTACTGGCCGATGTCGGCGGTGTACGTGCACGGGACGGCGCCCTTGTCACGCATCCACGCGACGGCGACCGACGTGTCGAGGCCGCCCGAGAAGGCGATGCCGACGCGCTCGCCGGCCGGGAGGGATGTGAGGACCTTGGACATGGGAAGAGTATGCATGATGATGCATGACCATGCAAAGGGGGGTGTGGGGATGTGTTCGGCGTCACCACCGAATGCCGGAGAAGGACACTCCCGTCAGAACAGGCTGAGCAGCGCCTCCGTCGGGTCCGCCAGGCCCGTCTCCCCGTCCGGCAGCGGCAACTCGAACCAGACCGTCTTCCCGCGCGGCGTCCGGCGCGAGCCCCACGCGGCGCTCAGCAGTCCGACGAGCTGAAGCCCGCGGCCGCCCTCGTCCGTGTCCCGCGCCCTGCGGCGGCGCGGCTGCACGAGACCCGCGTCCCACACCTCGCACACCAGCGTGCGGTCGAGGAGGAGACGGAGCCTGATGTCGCCCTCGCCGTACCGCAGCGCGTTGGTGACCAGCTCGCTGACCAAGAGCTCCGACGTGTCGACGAGGCTCTCCATGCCCCAGCTCGACAGCTGCGTCCGCGCGTACTCGCGGGCCCTGCCCACCGACTTCGGCTCGCGCGGCAGCGTCCAGTCGCCGACGTTCCCGCTCGGCAGCCCCTGCACACGGGCCATGAGGAGCGCGATGTCGTCCTCCCCGTGATGGGTGTCGAGGGTGTTGAGGACGTGGTCGCAGGCGTCCTCGAGCACCGGGGAGGGGTCGTCGAGCGCGTTGCGGAAGGCCGAGAGGCCCTCGTCGAGCGGATGGTCGCGGGATTCCACCAGGCCGTCCGTGTAGAGGGCGAGCAGCGCGCCCTCCGGCAGCTCCACCTCCACCTCCTCGAACGGCTCGCCGCCGACGCCGAGCGGCATCCCGGGCGGCACGTCGAGCATGAGCGCGCCCTCGCCGGGTTCGACGAGGACCGGCGGCAGGTGTCCCGCGTTGGCGAATGTGCAGCGCCTGGTGACCGCGTCGTACACCGCGTAGACACAGGTGGCGAGGTACACCTCGGAGAGGTCCTCGCCGCCGAAGGAGCGCGCGGAGCGGGCGGGGCGGGTGCCCTGCTGGGCGCCGCCGGGGGCGCCGAGGCCGCGCGCGATCTCGTCCAACGCGCTGAGCACTTCGGCCGGTTCGAGGTCGAGCAGGGACAACGTACGTACGGCGGTGCGCAGTTCACCCATGGCGACGGCGGCGCGCAGTCCGCGCCCCATGACGTCGCCGACGACCAACGCGGTGCGGTGCCCGGGGAGTTCGATGACGTCGAACCAGTCGCCGCCGACCTCGGTCGCGGCGTTGCCCGGCCGGTAGCGGCAGGCGATGTCGAGTCCTGCCGCCTCCGGGTCGTCCGGCGGCAGCAGGGAGCGCTGGAGGATCAGCGCGCGCTCGTGCTCGCGGCGGTACAGGCGCGCGTTGTCGATACAGACCGCGGCGCGCGCCGCCAGCTCCACGGCGAGCGCCCGGTCCCGGTCGGTGAACGGCTCGCTGCCCTTCGTCCGGGAGAACTGCACGAGCCCGACGACCGTGTCGTGCGCGACCATCGGCACGGCGAGCGTGGACTGCACGAGGCCGCGCTGCTCGGTGGGCAGCGTCTGCGGACGCGCGGTGCGCAGGGCGTGCGCGCAGGGCGAGTTGAACGCGAAGCGGTGCACCGCCCCCACGTTGACGGGGGCCTCGCCTCCGAGGTCGAGGAACGGCACGTCGGCGACGGCGCTCGCGGCGGCCACCCTGCGCAGTTCGGCGCTGCCGTCGGCGAGGCCCGGCGGTGCCTCGTCGCCCGCGAGCAGCCCTTGGTACAGGTCCACGGACGCGAGGTCGCAGAAGCCGGGGACGACGACGTCGAGGAGCTCGCGGGCGGTCGTCTCCAGGTCGAGCGAGTTGCCGATCCGGGAGCCCGCCTCGTTCAGGAGCGCCAGGTTGCGGCGGGCGTGCGCGGCCTCGCGGGCCGCGGCGTGCCTGCGGGTGACGTCGGTGGCGAGGCCGGCGACGCCGATGGGGCGGCCCGTACCGCTGTGCACGCGGTAGAGGTTGATCGACCAGTGCCGCCGCTCGGTGGACTCCGGGGCGGGGCCGACCAGTTGCATGTCGGTGACCGCGTCGCCCGTCTCCAGGACCCGGCGCAGCGCGCCCTGCACGCGGTCGGCCTCGTGCCGCGGCAGATAGTCGTGGACGGTCCGGCCGTGGTGGTCGTCGACGTGGCCGCCGAAGACCGCGGTGAGGGTGCGGTTGGTGCGCAGGACCTTGAGGTCGGTGCCGAACAGCAGGAAGCCGAAGGGAGATTGGCCGAAAATGGCCTGCGAGGACGCGAGGTCGGTCTCGATGTGGCGCAGCGTCTGTACGTCGACGACGATGCACACCGCGGCGCGCTCGCCGGACTCGGTGGTCGTCGGCATCACATAGATCTCGGCGAGCCCCGTCGCTCCCGCGCCGGCCGCGAGCGGCGCCTCCGCTCGCGGTTCCGCTTCCGCCGCTTCTGAGGAGCCGGACGCCGGCACCCGGAACGGGACGACGCCCGTCCACTCCTGCCCGTCCAGGATCTCCGCCATCTTGCGGTGGCCGCGCTCACGCAGGTCCGCGGGGACGAAGGCCTCGATGGGGTCCTTGCCCACGGCCTCCCCGGGCGGGACCCCGAAGAGCTGGGCGGCCCGCCGGCTCCACTGGTCGATCGCGCCGTCGGAGCCGATCGAGAAGGAGGCGACCTTGATGTAGTCGTAGATCGAACCCGGCGGGCTCGCCTGCCAGAGGTCGGGCCGGCCGAAGGATTCCTCGGGGAGCGCCGAGGAGGCGTCCGCTTCCTGTTCCGGGATCGGTTCCGCGCGCTCCGTGCCCGCGGCATCAGGAGCGTCACCGCCCGGAGGCACCCGCTCCGCGCGCGACGCCGAGGTCGCGCCCGAGGGGTCCTCGGACACCCTTCCCTTCGCTGGTATCTCGCTCACGCGAACCGTCCCCTCCAGCTCACCGCGTCCGGCACCGGTCACCGAGGCGGCTGCACGCAGTATCCAGCACTACGGAGCCGCGCAACACGGTGTTCACGATCACACCATGGTCCCGACGCTTTTTGGCCCGTCGGGACCGTCTGTTTCCGTACCCAGGGTGCGGGTGCGCCCACACACGGCATCTCACACCTGCTCCCTCACACCCGCGTCTGTCCCGCTCGGGCGCCTCCTAACCTTGAGCGCCTCCTCACCTCGGGCGTCTCCTCACCTCGGGGGTCTCCTCACCCGGCAGCGACAGCTCGAACCACACCGTTTTCCCGGTCTTCCCGCCCGACCGCTCCCCGCCGGGCCGTGTGCCCCAGCGCCGGGACACCTCCGTCACCAGCTGAAGCCCGCGCCCGCCCTCCTCGTCGGGGGCCGCGGTGCGGGCACAGGGCGGGTCGGGCAGCGGGTCGGAGACCTCCACCAGGAGGACTCCGGAGGTCTCGGGCGGGCGGGCGAGCCGTACGCCGATGGGCCCGGACGCATATCGCAGGGAATTGGTCACCAGCTCGCTGACCAGCAGCGCGGCGATATCGGCGAGCTCTTCGAGCTCCCATTCGACGAGTTGTCCGCGCACCGCGGCGCGCGCCCTTCGGACGGCCGACGGGTCGGCGGGAAAGGCCCACTCGACGCAGTCGCCTTCAGTGTGGAGCACGCGGATCACATCCCTGGCCCGCGAAGGACCCTGTCCGGTTTCATAGGGTTAATCGGGATATACCCGGACGGAGCGGCGCGCTATCGCGAAGTGGGGTGCGCCGTGGCACGGACGGCGTAGGCGAGGCGCGTGGGAGGCGGGCACAAGCCCCCGTCAGAGGCGATCCCGCAGGACCTCTTTCACCGCGGGGACGTCCTGGTCGAGCCAGTCCACGGACCACACCTCGTCCGCCGTCAGCCAGCGCAGCTCGTCGTGGTCCTGGAGGGGGCTCGGGGTGCCGGAGCGCAGGTGGCAGCGCCACACCCGCAGTACGTATCCGGCCTTCAGGGGCCATTCACCCGGCACCCGGGCGAGCGGTTCGGCGTCGATGCCGAGTTCCTCGCGCAGCTCGCGGACGAGCGCCCGCTCCGGCGTCTCGCCGGGTTCGACCTTGCCGCCGGGAAGCTCCCAACGGCCCGCGAGTTCCGGGGGCGCACTGCGCCGCGCGGCGAGCAGCCGCTCATCGGTGTCGTACAGGGCCGCGGCGACCACGACGGTCGGTGATGGTGATTCAGGGGGCATGCGCCGGAGCCTATGACTCCCTCAGAGCGCCGTACCGTTCCGCCCCTGCCCCAGGCGCTCCACCCAGTACGTCGGCTGGTGGCCCCTGCGGTCGTCGAGACTGTCGGCCATGCGCTGGGCCTCGGCCTTCGTGGCGTAACGGCCCACCCGGTAGCGGTTCCCGTTGTCGTCCTCGCGGATGACCTGCCACGGAAGTGTGGTCGTGCTGTCGCTCATCGCGCCCCGCCCCTCCCTGGCCACGCCGGCCTCGACTCGCATCGCGCCCTGCCTCCCATCCCCGAGGAAACCGCAAACCGCATATGCCCGAGCCTACGCCTGACCTTCACGCACCGGATACGGATTGGCACAAAGAGATACGCAACAAGCCACGGGCCGAACACACGGACGACGAACCGAGGGGGCGCACCCCCCGTGGGTGCGCCCCCTCAGTCACCTCCGGTACGGCTTCAGCGCGTACGTACCTCCGGCATCGGCATCAGCACCGGTTCGCCCGTCGGCTTCTTGGTGCAGAGGTCGCCGCAGTCGGCGTCGAGGGAACAGCAGAGCGAGCAGATCGGGCCCGAGTGGGCCGGGCAGTCGGCGATGTCCGGGAGTTCGTACGCGGTCTCGCAGACGGTGCACGTGTGGGTCGCGGTGATGTCGGTGCCCTCTGCGAACTCGACGTCCGGCCCGTTCACCGGGTTCGGCCGCGCCAGGTAGTACCTGCCCTTGGTGGCCCAGGCGATGAGCGGGCACAGGATCAGCGCGAGGCCCGCGGCGATGAAGGTGGAGAAGGCCTCGGCGTACTCACCGAAGAGTCCGAAGAACGCCAGGATCGAGACGACCGAGGCGATCACCATGGCGCCGAATCCGGCCGGGTTCACCGCGTACAGGTACGCCCGCTTGAACTCGATGTACTTGGGGCTCCAGCCCACCCGCTTGTTGATGACGAGGTCGGCGGCGACGGCCGCGATCCAGGCGATGCCCACGTTCGAGTAGAAGCCGAGCAGCTTGTTCAGAGCCGCGAACATGTTCATTTCCATCAGCGTCAGCGCGATGGCGAGGTTGAGGAAGATGTACCAGACGCGGCCGGGGTGCCGGTGCGTCACGCGGGAGAAGAAGTTCGACCAGGACAGCGAACCGCTGTACGCGTTGGTGACGTTGATCTTGATCTGGGAGACCACCACGAAGAGCGCGGCGACGGGCAGCGCGACCGAGCCGAGCCACGGCTTGAGCGCCTCGACCTGCGGTGCGATGGGTTCGAGCGCGTGCGTCTTGCCGACCGCTTCGAGGGCTACGAAGGCGAGGAGCGCGCCGCCGATCTGCTTGGCGGCGCCGATGATCACCCAGCCGGGTCCCGCCGCCAGAACGGCCAGATTCCACCGCTTCTTGTTCGCTTCCGTCTTGGCCGGCATGAACCGGAGGTAGTCGGCCTGCTCGCCGATCTGCGCGATGAGCGAGAGCGCGACGCCGGTGCCGAGCCCAAAGCCGAGCCAGGAGAAGCCGCTGCCCGCGCCCTCGGTCCCGCCGAAGCTGGTGAAGTCACCGAAGGAACCCGGCGAGTTGAAGAGCAGGATCACGAAGGGCAGGACAAGCCCGATCAGCCAGATCGGCTGCGTCCACGCCTGCACCTTGGCGAGCGCGCCCATCCCGCGGAACACGATCGGGATCACGATCAGCGTGGTCAGCAAGTACCCGATGGGCAGCGGAAGTCCGAAGACCTCGTGCATCGCCTGCGCCATGATCGAGCCTTCGAGCGCGAAGAAGATGAACGTGAACGAGGCGTAGATGAGGGACGTCAGCGTCGAGCCGAAGTAGCCGAAGCCGGCGCCCCGGGTGATCAGATCCATGTCCAGGCCGTACTTGGCGCAGGCCCGGGCGATCGGGATGCCGGTGGTGAAGATGATCGTCGCCGCGCACAGGATCGAGGCGAGCCCGCTGGTGAATCCGTACGTGAAGACGATGGACGCGCCGATCGCGAAGTCCGCGAGGTAGGCGATGCCGCCGAGCGCGGTGGAGGCGACGGTGGTCTCGGACCAGCGCCGGTAGGAGTGCGGGGCATAGCGCAGCGAGTAGTCCTCGCGGGACTCGTCGGCGGCCAGCTTGGCGTAACTGCGCTTCGGGGCCCGCCCGTCGGGCCCTCCTGCGGGCGACCCGGACGCCGGGTCTGCGTGGGGTACGGCGGTCTCGGTCATGGCGGCTACCCGTTCCTCCGTCAGCGGTATACCAACTGCGTACGGAGAGGGAAGTTAGGAGCCGGACATGACAATCCGGGGCAGCGCCCGATTGCCTGCCTGTTACGGGAGTTGGGCCACGGTTAACTCGGGATCACACGCCCCGGACGCGGCACCCCGGAGATCGGGCGCCGCCGGCTACCGGACCGGCAGGTGGTACGCGATGCGGTAGCGGTCCGCGGGGACGACGACATCGGCCGTCTCGACCGGCCGGCCGGAGGCGAAGAAGGTCCGGTGGATGACGATCACGACATGACCCGGCACGCCGCCGAGCGCGCTCAACTCCTCGGCGAGGCCGGGGCGGGCGGCCACTTCCTCCGTCACGTTGTCCACAATCACGTCGATCGCGGCCATGCGCTCGGCCACCCCGCAGCCGCCGAGCGGACCCTCCTCCGGGAGCATCACGGGCGTGCGCCCCGTCACGGCGAGGGGCTCCCAGGAGGTCGCGAGCATCATCGCCTCGCCCGCGTCCCGGTACACGTACTTGGTGCGCATCACCCGGTCGCCCGCGCGGATCGCGAGCCGCTCCGCGACGGAGGTGACCGCCTCGATCTGCTCGCTGCGCGACTCCCAGGTCCCCCGCGCGTCCGGATCGGCCTGCTCCTGCCGGAACGGTGTGGAACCACTGCTCGGCCGGTAGCCGGAGCGGGAGACACGGCGCGGCACGGGCAGCTCGCGCACATAGGTCCCCGACCCCGACCGGCCCTCGACGAGCCCCTCCGCCATCAGGACCTTGCGGGCCTCCAGGGCCACCGTGTCCGAAACCCCGTACTCCTCACGGATCTTGGCCTGTGAGGGAAGGCGGGTGTGCGGCGGCAGCGAGCCACTGACGATCTTCTTGCGGAGATCCCCCGCAACGCGGAGATACGCCGGCTGCTCACCGAATGTCACTGGTTGTCCCCTCAGATCCCCATCAGATTGACAGACAGCAACAGCGTGGCAACCGTCGGTTGAGGCGTGCAAGCAAAGGCCAGAGAATCACTCGATGTGATGACTTCCGACGTCGGACGACGTCAGGGGCCTTTACGCAGCAACTTTGCCCAGGTAGTGCATTATTCACACATCGGACCAGGGTTCGAGCATTCATACGTTTCCGGGGTCGGGGACGAGCCCCGTCTTGAGTCCCGCGCCGCACAGCGGGACGACCGCGCTCCGGCTGCCGAGAGCGCCCTCGCGGGTCGCGGCCCAGCAGACCGCGCCGGTCGACTCGACGTACAGGCCCCGGGAGGCGAGGTCGAGTTGGGCGTGCCGGATCTGGTCCTCCGTCACCGTGTGGAAGGCGCCGCCGGATTCGCGGACGGCGCGCAGGATCTGGCGGGCGCGCGGCGGGTTCGGGATGGCGATGCCCTCGGCGGCGGTGGGGGCCGGGGCCTCGTCGACGACGATCTCGTCCGATCCGGCCTGCCATGCGCGCGCCAGCGGGGCGACCGCGGCGGACTGCACGGCGTGCAGGGCGGGGCGGCGGTCGATCAGCCCGGCGTGGTGCAGTTCGGCGACGGCGAGGGCGGCGCCGAGCAGCAGCGTTCCGTTGCCGACGGGGAGGACCAGGGCCTCGGGGAGGCGGCCGCCCATGTCCTCCCACAGTTCGTGTACGTACGTCTTGGTGCCGTGCAGGAAGTACGGGTTGTAGACGTGGCTGGCGTAGAACACCCCGTCCTCGTCGGCGGCCGTGCGCGCCGCGCGGGCCGTGGCCTCGCGGTCCCCCTCGACCACTTCCAGGCGTGCGCCGTGGGCCCGGATCTGCTCCAGCTTCTTGGCGGACGTGCCTTCGGGGACGTAGACGGTGCAGGCGAGGCGGGCGCGGGCGCAGTAAGCGGCGATGGCGGTTCCGGCGTTGCCGCTGCTGTCGGCGATGACGCGTTCGGGGCCGAGGCGGGTGGCGAGTGCGGCGAGCATCACCGCGCCGCGGTCCTTGAAGGAGAGGGTGGGCATCAGGAAGTCCAGCTTGGCGTCCACGTCGGCGGTGAGCGGGACGAGGGGCGTCCGCCCTTCGCCGAGGGTGCAGTCCGGGCGTGGGAGCGGGAGGCATTCGGCGTAGCGCCACATCGAACTGGTGCGGCCCGTCAGGGACTTGAGGGGGCTCGGGGTGGGTGAGTAGTCCAGGTCGAGGGGGCCCTGGCAGGACGGGCAGCACCAGGTGAGGGAGTCGGCGGGGACGCGGGTGCCGTCGGCGGGGCAGTAGGTGGCGGGGCTCATGTGGCGACATTAGGCCTCCGGGCCACCCGCCTCGGGGCTCCGCCCCGGACCCCGCGGGCTCTCGTCCAAAGAGCGGGGCTTGATTGCCCACCCAGATCGCCTACGGCCCGGCGCGCATACCCGGCCATCCGCTCCTCGCAGCTCACCCTCTCCCCATGAAGCCAGCACGTTTCGTCGTCACTGCCGCCATCACCCTTGGTGCCACCCTCGTTCCGCCCGCGCAGGCCGCGCCGTCCGTGACGGGATGTGGGGGGCCCGGCTGGAGCCTCGCCACTCGTACCGTCGAGCCCACGAGTCCGTACCACGCGTACGCGGGCAACGGGTATCTCGGCGTGCGGGTTCCGCCCGTCGGGGCCGGCTACGCGCGGACCGGGGAGGACGGGGACAAGACCGGGTGGCCGCTCTACACGCCCCCGTACGACGGCGCGTTCGTCTCCGGGCTGTACGGGCGCGGGCCCAAGAGCACCGCCCACCGCGAGGCCATCGCCGCCCTCCCCACCTGGACCGCCCTCGACGTCCAGGCGCGCGGCGAGACGTACGGGCCGGGCAGTCGCACCACGGGGTACCGGCAGACCCTCGACATGCGCTGCGGCGTCGTCCGTACCGAGGTCACGTGGGTGCACAAGGACGGGAAGCGCACCGATCTGACGTACGAAGTGCTCGCCGACCGGGCCGATCCGCACGTCGGCGCGGTGCGGTTGAGGGTGAGACCTCACTGGTCGGGAAGCGTGAAGGTCACCGATCGGATCGATGAGCGTGGCGCCCGTCGGATCGCCGGCACCGGCAGTGGGCCCGCCGGGAAGCGCACGGCCGCCGTCGGCTTCCGCACCGACGGATCCGGGACCGCCGGAACCGTCGCCACCACCCTCCGCTCCCCCGGCCGCACCCACACCGCCCGCCCCGCCAAGAACTCCCTCGGCACCAGCCAGTCCGCGGACTTCCACGCCACCGAAGGCGCCACGTACGACGTCACGAAGTACGTGGGCGTCGACACCGCGCTCACGTCGAGCAGTCCACGGGCCGATGCCGTACGCGCCTCGAAGCGCGCCGCGGCCGCGGGCTGGGACGCGCTCGTCCTCCGGCACAACGCCGCCTGGCGGGAGTTGTGGGCCGCCGACATCGAGACGCCCGGCCGCCCCGAGCTCCAGTCGCAGTTGCGCGCCGCCCAGTACGGGCTGCTCTCCTCGCTGCGCCCCGGCGCCCGTAACAGCATCGGGCCGACCGGTCTGAGCAGCGACAACTACGCGGGCATGGTCTTCTGGGACGCCGAGACGTGGATGTACCCGTCGCTGCTCGCCACCCGTCCCGAGCTGGCGAAGCCGGTGCTCGAGTACCGGTACAGGACCCGCGCCGCGGCCGCCGACAATGCGCTCAAGACCTCGCAGAAGGGGTTCATGTACCCCTGGACCAGCGCGAGTTCGGGGTCGTTGTGGAAGGAGTGCCAGAGCTGGAACCCGCCGCACTGCGTCACCCAGAACCACCTCCAGGGCGACATCGCGCTCGCGGCCTGGCAGTACTACCAGGCGACCGGCGACCGCACCTGGCTGCGCGAGCGCGGCTGGCCGCTCCTCAAGGGGCTTGCCACGTACTGGAGTTCACGGGTGACTCCCAATGAGAAGGACGGAACGTACTCCATCAAGGATGTCGCCGGGCCCGATGAGTACAGCAACGGTGTCGACGACGGGGTGTACACGAACGCCGTCGCCGCCACCTCGCTGCGGGACGCCACGAAGGCCGCCGCGCTGCTCGGCGAGCGGGCACCCGCCGACTGGAAGCGGATCGCCGACCGGCTCCGGATCCCGTACGACGCGAAGCGCAAGGTCTTTCTCCAGTACGACGGTTACGACATCGACAAGGGCGCCGACATCAAGCAGGCGGACGCCGTGCTGCTGCTGTATCCGCTGGACTGGAAGCCGATGCCGAAGGGCGCCGCGGCAGCCACCCTCGACTACTACGCGGCCCACACCGACCGCGACGGCCCGGCGATGACGGACTCGGTGCACGCCGTTGCCGCGGCCGGAATCGGTGAGCCGGGCTGCTCGACGTACACGTTCCTTGAGCGGGCCTCGCGGCCGTTCTTCCGGGGGCCGTTCGGCACGTTCTCGGAGTCGCGGGGCGAGAAGGCGGGCGCGGGGGACGCGCTCGCGGGCACGCCGGCGCAGGACTTCCTGACCGGGAAGGGCGGTTTTCTACAGGTCTTCACGCATGGCCTGACGGGCATGCGTGTGCAGGACGGTGACGCCGTGCGGCTCGATCCGATGCTGCCGCCGCAGCTCTCAACGGGCGTGAACGTCAAGGGACTTCAGTGGCGGGGGCGGACGTACGACGTCGAGATCGGTGCCAGGACCACCACTGTCCGGCTCACGCACGGCGCGCCGTTCGCCGTCGACACTCCGGACGGGCGCAGGATCGTGACCGGCGCGGGCCTCACCCTGCCGACCCGCCGCCCCGACCTCACCCCGACCACCGACCTGGCCCGCTGCAAGTCCGCGAAGGCGACGTCGGAGGACCCGGGCCAGTACGCGGGCGCCGCCGTCGACGGCAACCCGGCCACGACCTGGCACCCGGCCGCACCGGGCGCCTCGCTCACCGTGGATCTCGGCGGCGTGCGCCCGGTGGACCGGGTGAAGGTGGAGGGGGCGAAGGCGTACCGGCTGGCGACCTCGGTGGACGGCAAGGAGTGGGCGCCGTTCGAGGTGGGGGCCGGGGCGAGCGCGCGTTACGTGCGGCTCACCGAGACCGGTGAATCGGCGGAGTCCGTCGGTGAGTTGACGGTTTCCTGAGGCCGGGAGCGTACGACGAGTTGGGCACCGGTCGTGACGACGATGTTGACGGCCAGCGCGATCAGGCCGGTGTCCACGGTGCCGACGTCGACGGAGCCGAACGTCAGCCAGGCGAGCACCGCGACGCCGGTCAGGATGCCGATGAGCGCGGGCACGGCCCCGAGCCTGACCTTCTTCGCAAGCCCCATCACGATCGCCGGGGCGAGCTGGGTCAGGCCGCCGTACGTGAGCAGCAGCAGGTCGGAGAGGAGGCCGGGGCGGGTGAGGCCGAGGACGAGGGCGAGGCCCGCCGCGGCCACCACGCACAGGTGGTTGGTGCGCAGCTGGGTGCGCTCGTTGCGGGCGCTCAGCAGGTTGCGCGAGAGCAGGCTGGAGATGCCGACGACGATGGCCGCCGACGGCACCATCGCGGCGGAGGCCGCGGCGACCGCCACGAGCCCGACGAGCCAGCCCGGCAGGGTCTGTCCGGCGAGGGTGAGGGCCACTCCGTTGGGCTCGGTGCCCTTCTTCGCGAGCAGGACTCCGGCGAAGCCGATGATGATCGGGATGCCGAGGGCCACCTGGTAGAGGGGCAGCCAGATCGCGTTGGAGCGCAGCACGCGGCCGCTGCGGGCGGCGAGCACCGGCGGCCACAGGTGGGCCATGGTGCCGAGGCCGCCGCCGATGCCGGAGATGATGACGGCGGTGACGAAGAACGTGCCGTCGTAGCCCTCCTGGTCGAGGGTGAGCAGCTGCGGGTGGCTGGTGCGGATCGTGTCGAAGAGGCCTCCGATGCCGCCGTTGACCGACAGGGCGACGCCCGCGACGAGCACCACGAGCCCGATGATCATCAGTGCGTCCTTGAGGTAGGCGACCCGCGCGATGCCGCGGATGCCCGACCACAGGACGAAGACGACGGTCAGGACGGTGGCGAGGACCATGCTCAGGTTGCCGCCGGTGTGGCTGCCGGTCGCCAGCTGCACGATCATGCCGAGCCCGGTGATCTGCAGTTGCAGATACGGCAGCAGGAACACGGCGCCGACGACGGCGACGACCTTGCCGAGCAGTGGGCTGCGGTAGCGGTCGACGAAGAAGTCGGCTTGCGTCAAGTACCCGCCGCGCTGCCCGAGTTGGCGCATCCGGGGTGCGGTGAAGTACTGGAGGACGAAGTTGATGGCGAGGTAGCAGACCGCGAAGGACGCGGCGACGCCGCCGCCGAAGGCGATGCCGGCGAGGCCCAGGAAACTGAAGGTGGTGAAGGCCTCCCCCGCCTGCAGGAACCAGGTGGTGAAGGTGGAGAAGCCCCGCTTGGCGACCGTCCACTCGCCCAGCTCCTTGCTGGGCGGGCGGCGGCCGGAGACGCCGACCACCGCGATGGCGACGATGCCGAGGACCGTGATGACCATGGTGCTGTTCATGCGGCCGCCACCTCGTCCTCCTCCTCGGGCCGCCCGGCGAACACCAGCCGGTCGACGACGGCGAGAGCCACGGTGGTGCCCACCGTCCAGAGCAGGCACCAGGCCAGCACGGACGGGATGCCGAACCACAAGTGGGGCCCGTTGACGAACGGCAGGAACGGAGTGCTGAGAAAAGCCAGAACGGGCACGGCGGCCCACAACATGTGCGGAGATCTCATCGGGGCTCCAGCGGAAGGGAGATGAGCGTCAGGACGCTCTGTGAGTCGCTATGAGAGGTGGGGCGCGCGGCGTCCGTGTCCGGTGGCCGCCTCGTAGGCGGCGCCGATCTCGAGGACGTCGCGTTCGGCGCGCGGCGGGCCCACGATCTGCAGGCCGACGGGGAGCCCGGCGTCCGTGAAGCCGGCGGGCACGGAGAGGGCGGGTGCGCCCAGGACGGTGAGCAGATACGCCGAGCGCATCCAGTCGAGGTAGCTGTGCTGCGGCTGCCCGTCGATGACGGTCGGGTACTCCATGTCGACGTCGAACGGCAGGACCTGACTGACCGGGGCGATCAGCACGTCGTAGCGCTCGAAGAACCCGGCGGCGGCGAGGTGGATGCGGGTGTGCTCGGTGCGGGCGCGGGCCAGGTCGGCCGAGGTGAGCTTGATGCCCTCCTCGATGTTCCAGATCAGGCTGGGCTTGAGCTGCTCGCGGGAGGACTCCAGGAGCAGGCCGAGCCCGGTGCGGAAGGCCTGCGCCCGCAGCGTGAGGAAGACGTCCTCGGCGCCGTCCAGGTCCGGGCAGTCCTCGACGACGTGCGCGCCGGCCGCCTCGAACACCTTGACCTGCCGGGCGACGAGCTCGCGGACCTCGGGGTCGACGTGGACGCGGCCGCCGAGGTCGGGGGCGTACGCGACACGCAGCCCCTTCAGGTCGCGCTCCAGCGGGGCGCGGAAGACGGATCCGGGGGTCTCCAGGGACTGCGGGCAGCGCGGGTCGGGGCCCGCCATCGCCGAGAGGAGGAGGGCGACGTCGGCGACGGTGCGGCCCATGGGTCCTGCGACGCCGAGCGTCTCCCACAGGTCGTTCGTGGGCAGCGAGGGCACGCGCCCCGGCGTGGTGCGCAGGCCGACGACGTTGCAGAACGAGGCCGGGTTGCGCAGCGAGCCGCCCATGTCGCTGCCGTCGGCGATCGGGGTGAGCCGGGCGGCGAGCGCGGCGGCGGCGCCACCGCTGCTGCCGCCTGCCGAGCGCGACCGGTCGTACGGGTTCCGGGTCGCGCCGAAGACGGGGTTGAAGGTGTGCGAACCGGCCGCGAACTCGGGGACGTTGGTCTTTCCGATACGGATCGCTCCGGCCGACTGGACGCGCTCGACGAGGAGTTCGTCCTCGTCGGGCACGTGCTCGGCGAAGAGCGGCGAGCCGTGCGTGGTGCGCATGCCGCGGGTGAGGTGGGTGTCCTTGAAGGCGATGGGCAGCCCGTGCAGCGGCCCCAACTCGGCCCCGGATACCGCCAGTTCATCCGCCTGCCCGGCTGCCGCCAGTGCGCCTTCCCCATCGAGCGTGACGATGGCGTTGAGCGCCGGGTTCACGCGCTCGATGCGGTCGAGGTGGGCGGAGACGAGCTCGCGCGCCGACAGTTCGCGGCGGCGGACAAGGCCGGCGAGCTCGACGGCGTCGAGCCCACAGAGGGAGTCGGAATCGGTGGGGCGTACGGACATGACCGTCCTCGGGCAGGAGGCGACTGTGTGCGCCCTCACACTGCGGCGATCTGACCTTTTAAGTCAATGGCTCGTACTGGATGAACTTTTCGGACGCCAGATTTACGGAACTGGCATTTACGGTCACACGGTTGAAACCTCGCCCTGTGAGCCTCGAACAGTGGGCACGGTGGACACCCCGCTGCGCTTCCACGCCTCGACCACGAGGTGGGACTGCACGGACTCGGCCCTGCGCACCCACGGCGCTTCCGTCAGGAAGGCGTGCAGCGCCTCCTTCGACGGCTGCGTCACGTCGACGAGCAGCTGGTGCTCTCCCATGACCACGGCCGCGTACCGCACCAGCGGCGACTCGACGAGCAGCCGCCCCACCTCCTCGACCTCGCCGGGCCGGGTCCTGATCCACAGCAGCGCCTGCACGGGCAGGCCGAGCAGCGCGGGCTCCACGACCGCGCGGATGCTGACGGTCCCGGCTCGGCTCAGCGCCTCGACCCGGCGCCTGGCCGTGGCGACCGAGACCCCGGCGACGGCGGCGAGTTCGTCGTTGGTGCAGCGCCCGTCCGCGGCGAGGGCCCGCAGGATGGCCTCCTCGTCGGGCGCGAGCTCGACGTCGTCCAGGCCCACTCGGTCGTCCGGTCGCTCGGCGCCCCCGAGCGCCTCGACCTCGGCGTCGTCGAGGATGCCCGGCGACCACTCGTGCACGGTGCGGAAGTAGCGCAGCACGGGCGAGACCTGCTGCTGCACGAGCCCTGGAAGGGCGGGCACCTCGTCCAGCATCAGACGGCCCAACTGCCCTGGCGGGCACTGCAGTTCCGCCACGCAGTCGGCGACGCCCGCGAGCACGTACGAGAAGACGACGTCGGGCCGCCGGGCCGTGGCGAGGGCCGCCTCCCGCACGGATCCCGGCCGGCAGTTCATCCGCAGGATCACGGTCTCGCCGCGCACGACGAGCCCGCGCACCGCGACGTCCCCGCTCTCCACGAGCCGGTGCCCGCGCCGCGCCACCTTCCGCTCCGGCTCCCCCAGCACATCGGCGATCCGCCGCCAGGAGGCCCGGCCGTCGATCTGCAGGGCGGCGACGATGCGGCGGTCGAGCCCGTCGAGGGGAGCGGGGCGCGCGGTCGGGTTCTGCTCGGTGGTCACGGAACGACCCTAGTCGAGCCGCCCTGACCCACATCTGAAAAACAGATCACTCACCCCGGAAACATCTGTTGGACAGGGTTGAGGGGGCGGCGAAGGATGTCTCGTGCGGTGCCGCGGAACCAGCGATGGACCAATTACCGCTTGAGTGGAGGCTTCAATGCCCAATGAAGAAACGGACGTTGTCGTCGTAGGTGCAGGTCAGGCCGGTATCGCGATGAGCGAGCACCTGGGGAACCTGGGCATCGCGCACATCGTCCTCGAACGGGACCGGATCGCCGAGCGATGGCGCACCCAGCGCTGGGACTCGCTCGTCGCGAACGGGCCCGCCTGGCACGACCGGTTCCCGAACCTGGAGTTCCCCGACGTCGGCCCCGACGCCTTCGCGACGAAGGAGCAGGTCGCGGAGTACTTCGAGCGGTACGCCGAGAAGATCGACTCCCCGGTGCGGTGCGGCGTCGAGGTGTCCAAGGTGCGCAAGCACGAGGGGCGCCCCGGCTTCCGGGTCGAGACGTCCGAGGGCACCATCGACGCGGGATTCGTGGTGGCCGCGACCGGGCCCTTCCAGCGGCCCGTGATCCCGCCCATCGTGCCGGAGGGCGCGGTCAGTACGCAGATCCACTCCAGCGACTACCGCAACCCGGAGCAACTGCCCGAGGGCGCGGTACTGGTGGTCGGCGCCGGTTCGTCGGGCGTGCAGATCGCCGACGAGCTGCGCCGCTCGGGCCGCGAGGTCTTCCTGTCCGTGGGGCCGCACGACCGTCCGCCGCGGCAGTACCGCGGGCGTGACTTCTGCTGGTGGCTCGGGGTGCTCGGCCTGTGGGACCTGACGACGCCTCCGCAGGGCGCCGCCCACGTGACCATCGCGGTCAGCGGGGCGCGCGGCGGCCGCTCCGTGGACTTCCGCGAGCTGGCCGGCACCGGCATCGAACTCCTCGGCATGACCTCCGCGTACGAGGACGGGCTACTGAGCTTCGCGCCCGACCTCGCCGGGAACATCGCGCTCGGCGACGAGAAGTACCTGGAGCTGCTGCGGGCGGCCGACGCGTACACCGAGCGCAACGGGCTCGACCTCCCCGAGGAGCCCGAGGCCCACGTCCTCGGCCCCGACCCGGAGTGCATGACGGACCCGCGCCTCGCGCTCGACCTGGCCGGAGCCGGTGTCACCTCGATCGTCTGGGCCACGGGCTTCGCCGCCGACTACAGCTGGCTCGACGTCGACGCGTACGACGAGAACGGCCGCCCCGACCAGCGCCGCGGGGTCTCCACCGAGCCCGGGGTCTACTTCCTGGGCCTGCCCTGGCTGTCCCGGCGCGGCTCCAGCTTCATCTGGGGCGTCTGGCACGACGCCAAGTACGTCGCCGACCACATCACGACCCGGCGCGGATACCTCTCGTACCACCGACCGCAGCACCAGGACTGAGGAGCAGAGCACCATGGCCAACGCCCCGATCGTGGCCGGCGGGCACACCCGGATCCGGCCGTTCAACACCCGCGACACCTACCCCGAGCAGAACCTCGACAACGACCTCTGCCAGGCCGTCGTCGCCGGAGACACGGTGTACGTCCGCGGCCAGATCGGCCAGGACCTCGACACCAGTGAGAACGTCGGCGTCGGCGACGCGGAGGCACAGGCCGAGCAGGCCATGGCCAACATCAAGATGCTGCTCGAGGAGTCGGGCAGCCGGATGGAACACCTGGTCAAGCTGACGATCTACCTGATCGACCCGCGCTACCGGGAGGCCGTGTACCGCACGGTCGGCCGCTGGACCAAGGGCGTCCACCCCATCTCCACCGGCATCGTGGTCTCCGCGCTCGCCCGCCCTGAGTGGCTGTGCGAGATCGACGCGGTCGCGGTGATCCCGAAGGACGCGCAGGACTCTCGGGGCGCGAAGGAGGCGCGGGCATGACGTTCTCCCTGGTGGTACGCGACGGTGAGCGGTTCGGCATCGCGGGCAGCTCGTCGAGCCCCGCGGTCGCCGCCCGCATCGCCCATCTGCGGCCCGGCGTCGGCGCGGCGAGCTCGCAGAACATCACCGACCCGACGCTCGGCACGAGCCTGCTCGACGCCCTCGCCGAACACGGCGACGCGGAGCGCGCCCTGGCCGACGTCACCGGCGCCGCACACAACGAAAAGACCATCGCCTACCGGCAGTTGACGGTCCTCGGGCGGGAAGGGCCCGGCTTCGCGTACAGCGGTCCGCACACCCTCGGCACGTATGCGAGCGCCACCGCCGACGGCGCCGTCGCGGCGGGGAACATGCTCTCCGGCAAGCACATCCCCGGCGTGCTCCTGGAGGCGTACCAGGAAGCCACCGGCGAGCTGGAGGAGCGGCTGATCGCCGCCATGAAGGCCGCCGTCGCCGCGGGCGGCGAGGAGGGGCCCGTGCACTCGGCGGGTCTCGCGGTCGTCGCCGACGTCGGCTGGCGGGTCACCGACCTGCGGATCGACTGGGCGGACGACCCGATCGACCGGCTCGGCGAGCTCCTCGACGTATGGCTGCCGCAGCGGGACGACTACGTGACGCGCGGCCTCGACCCGGCGAGCTCGCCCTCGTACGGCGTTCCGGGAGACCAGTGATGAGTGCCCTGAAGGAGGCGACCCGCAAGGAGGTCGACCGGCACGCAGGCCAACTGATCGCCCTGTCCGAGCAGTTGCACGCCGACCCGGAGACCGCCTGGGAGGAACACCGGGCGGCCGCCGCCGTGCCGGAGCTGCTCGACCGGGCCGGATTCGACGTCACGTCGAAGTATCTGGGCCTGGACACCGCGTTCCACGCCTCCTTCGGCAGCGGGCCGCGGCGGATCGCGCTGTGCGCCGAGTACGACGCGCTGCCCGGCCTCGGCCACGCGTGCGGCCACAACCTGATCGCGGCCTCGTCCGTCGGCGCCGCCCTCGGCCTCGCCGCCGTCGCCGACGACCTGGGGCTCACCGTGGAGGTCTACGGCACGCCCGCCGAGGAGGGCGGCGGCGGCAAGATCGAGCTGCTCGACCGGGGCGCCTTCGCCGGGGTCGACCTCGCGATGATGGCGCACCCGGCGCCGGTCGACGTCGCCGAGGCGCAGCCGTTCGCGGTCAGCCACTCCAAGGTCGCGTACACCGGGAAGTCCGCGCACGCCGCCGCCTACCCGGAGGCCGGGATCAACGCGGCCGACGCCTTCACCGTGGCCCAGGTCGCCATCGGCCTGCTGCGCCAGCAACTCCCGGCCTCCGCGCGGGTGCACGGCGTCGTGACCCACGCCGGGGACGCCCCGAACGCCATCCCGGAGCGCACCTCGGGCCGCTGGTACGTGCGCGCCGAAACCCTCGCCGAACTCGCCGAGTTGGAGCCGCGCGTCATGCGGGCCTTCGAGGCGGGCGCCCTCGCGACGGGCTGCGAGCTGGAGATCGAACCGGAGAGCAAGCCGTACGCGGAGTTCCGCGCGGACGAGTCCGCGCTCGCGCACTACCGCGCCAACGCCCTCGACCTCGGGCGGGAGTTCGCGCCGCCCGGACAGGCCGCGCGCATGAACCGCGCCTCCACCGACATGGGCAACGTGTCGCAGGTGGTGCCCGCCATCCACCCCTACATCGGCATCGGCTCCCTGCCCGCCATCAACCACCAGCACGAGTTCGCCGCGTACTGCGTCGGTGGCACCGCCGAGCGGGCGCTGCTCGACGCCGCGGTCGCGCTGGCGTGGACGGGCGTGGACCGCGCCGGACCATCCGAGGAGGCGACGACATGACCCTCACCGATCCCCAGGAAAGCGCGGCCGACGCGCCCACCGACGTCGCGACGCTGCGCAGGAGCGTCGCGGCCGGGGCCGTCGGCGTCTTCGTGCACTGGTTCGACTGGGCGGCGTACGCGTATCTCGCGGGCACCGTCGCGACCGTGTTCTTCCCCGCCGACGACAGCACGACCGGGCTGCTCGCCGTGTTCGGCGTCTTCGCGGTCTCGTTCGGCGTCCGGCCGATCGGCGCCCTCGTCTTCGGGCCGCTCGGCGACAAGATCGGCCGCAAGCGCACGCTGTCCCTGGTCATCTTCATGATGTCCGGCGCGACCCTGGCGATCGGGCTGCTCCCCGGCTACGACTCGATCGGCATCGCGGCGCCGATCCTTCTGGTGGTGCTCCGCCTCATCCAGGGGTTCGCGGCGGGCGGCGAGTTCGGCAGCGCGGCCAGCTTCCTCGCCGAGAGCGCGCCGCGCCGCCGCCGCGGTTTCGGCGTGAGCTGGCTGGAGGTCGGCTCGCTGCTCGGCTTCCTGGCCGGCTCGTTCGTCTTCCTGCTGCTGTCCTCGGGGCTCGACGAGGCGCAGCTCACCTCCTGGGGCTGGCGGATCCCGTTCCTGATCGCGGCGCCGCTCGGCATCATCGGCGTGGTCATCCGCAACAAGATCGAGGACACCCCGGAGTACCGGGCGCTCGAAGAGAACGACACGGTCCCGCGCAGCCCGGCCCGCGAGCTGCTGCGCACCCACAAGCGCCAACTGCTGCAAGCGGCAGGCCTGATGACGGCCATGCACGTCCCCTTCTACGCGGTGCTGACCTACCTCGTCACGTACGAGACCGACCACCTCGGCCACTCCGCCGACAGCGCGGCCCTGCTGTCCACCGTGATCTCCCTGCTCGGCCTGGTGCTCGTGCCGCTGTTCGGCGCGCTGTCCGACCGGGTGGGGCGCAAGCCGGTGTTCATCGGGGCGACGGCGGCCCTCCTGGTCGTCTCCACCCCGGCGTTCTGGCTGATGCGGACCGGGATGGCCGGGACCTGGATCGGCGGCCTCGCGCTCGGCGCGATCCTGGCGGCGATCCTCGGCACGTACGCGGTGTGGTCGGCGGAGGTCTTCCCCACGCGTACCCGGCAGAGCGGGCTCTCCATCTCGTACAACGTGACGGCAGCGCTGTTCGCGGGCACCGTGCCGTACCTGATGACGCTGCTCATCTCGGCGACCGGGAGCACGCTGGTGCCGGGCCCGTACCTGATGGTGTTCGCCGTGGGCGGGCTCGTCGCGGCGGTGTCCCTGAAGGAGACGGCCGGGTCGGCGCTGCTGCACCCCGAGGACGTACGGGAGTCGACCTCCGTACAGGAGTCGACCTCCATACAGGAGGAGAGCGCGGCTTAGAGTCGGGCGCACGCACCCGGTTCATCTGGCACGAGGTCTCGCATGACGTCTCCGTTGGGTTTCACGCTCGTTCAGCTGCGCTACTTCCTGGTCGCGGCCGAACGCGGCTCGATGACGGAGGCGTCCGCGGAGCTGCACATCGCGCAGTCCGCCGTGTCCGCCGCCATCCACAACCTGGAGCGCGACCTCCAGGTGCAGCTGTTCATCCGCCGCAGGGGCCGGGGCCTGACCCTGACCCCCGCCGGGGAGCGGCTGCGGGCGCAGGGCCGTGACCTCCTCGCCCGCGCACGCGAGGTCGAGCGGGAGGCGCGCGGGGACGGCGCGGAGCTGTCCGGGCCCGTGACGGTCGGCTGTTTCGTGACGCTCGCGCCGTACTACTTGCCGCACCTGTTCAGCGAGTGCACGCGCCGCCACCCGGGCATCGAGATCGACGTCGTGGAGGCGGAGGCCGACGAGCTCGTCGAGGCCCTGACGACGGGCCGCATCGACTTCGCCCTCACGTACGACCTGGGCCTGTCGACCGAGCCGGAGCTGCGCAGCGAGACGATCGCCCGCGCCCCCGCCTACGTCATCGTCGCGGCCGACCACCCCCTCGCCGGCCAGGGCAGCGTGTCCCTCGCCGACCTTTCCGCGGAGCCGCTCGTCCTCCTCGACCTCCCGCACAGCCGCGACTACTTCCGCTCCCTCGTCGCCGCCACCGGCACCGCCCCCGACGTCCGCTACCGCACCCGCAGCTACGAGACCGTGCGCTCCATGGTGGCCCGCGGCCTCGGCTACTCGGTGCTCAACCAGCGCCCCGCCACCGGTCTGACCTACGGCGGGGGCGAGATCGCGGAGCTCGAACTCCGGGACGCCGGGCGCCCGTTGGAGGTCAGGATCGCCTCGCTCGGCGGCATGACGCAGAGCGCGCGGGCCCGCGCGGTGATGGACGTACTGCGGGACAGCGCCGACGCCACGTGAGGCGTCGAGGCGTCAAGGCGTCACAGGTCGGCGCACCCCGTGACCGCCCGCGCGTGGACCCGGATCAGGCGCTGGACCTCGGCCCGCGTCAGACCGGCGTTGCGGCTCACGATGTGCAAACCGTAGCCGTCCTCCAGCGCGACCAGGTTCCTGGCCAGGTCGCCCACGGGCCCCGCCAGGGTGAACACCCCTGTCGCGGCGCCCACTTCGAGCACCGTGACGTACAGGCCCACCTCGCTGGCGAACAGTGACGCCATCAGTTCGGCGTGTCCGGGGCTGCGGTCGGCCCTGCGGTGCAGCTCGAAGAGGAGCCCGTGCGTCGCGTCGCCGGGGGCGGACGGCAGACCGGAGGCGATCAGCGCGCGCAGCCGCGCCACCGGGTCGGCCACCTCGTCGGTGACCTCGTGCCGCGCGGCCAGGAAGCGCTCGACCGCGCCCCGGTGCACCTCCAGGACCAGCTCGTCCAGCTCCGGGTAGTAGTAGAGGACCGACCCCGCGGACATGCCTGCCTCGGCCGCGATGTCCTTGATGCGCAGGCCTTCGAGGCCCCGCTCCGTGATGGCCCGCCCCGCCGCGTCCACGAGCGCCTCGCGCCGCGCGGTCTGGTTCTTCGGTCTCCCCGGTTTACCCATGCGGTTAATTCTCTGTTACCGAGTTCAAGGAAATCAAGCCGATCACGCGGAACCCATTGACGGGCCGCTGACGCATTGTTTGAATCCAACTTCAAAGATCTCGTCGCAGATCTCGCACAGATCGCAGATCCCGCACAGGTCATAGATCTCGCACAGACCGCTCCCGTACGCCCCGTGCCGTACGCAATCGAAGGTCACCGCATGACGACGCACTCGCACTGGCGGCAGCGCGCCGCCGAGTTCGCACCCCGCACCCGCCTCTACATCGACGGAGCGTGGGCCGACCCCTCGGACGGGGAGTGGCTCCCCACCGTCAACCCGGCCACCGGCAAGCCCGTCGCCGACGTGGCGGTCGCCTCGGCCGCCGACGTCGACCGGGCCGTGGCCGCCGCCCGCGCCTCCTTCGAGGCCGGCCGCTGGTCGCGCGCCGACCCGGCCGAACGCAAGCGCGTCCTCCTGGAGTTGGCCCGCCTGATCGAGGCCAACGGCGAGGAGCTCGCCCTCTGCGACACCCTCGACATGGGCAAGCCGATCGCCGAGTCGTACGGCACCGACGTGCCCGGCGCCGCCGGCGTCTTCGCCTGGTACGCCGAGGCGATCGACAAGCTGTACGACGAGGTGGCGCCCGCTCCGCCCGGCAATCTCGCCCTGGTGCGGCGCGCCCCGCTGGGCGTGGTCGGCGCGGTGGTGCCGTGGAACTTCCCGCTGGACATCGCGAGTTGGAAGCTGGCGCCCGCGCTCGCGGCCGGCAACAGCGTCGTGCTCAAGCCCGCCGAGCAGTCGCCGCTCTCCGCGCTCCGCCTCGCCGAACTCGCCACGGAGGCGGGGCTCCCCGACGGCGTCCTGAACGTCGTGCCGGGGCCCGGCGAGGTGACGGGCCGCGCGCTCGGCCTGCACCCCGACGTCGACACCCTCGTCTTCACCGGCTCCACCGCCGTGGCCAGGAAGTTCCTCGGCTACTCCGCCGAGTCGAACATGAAGCAGGTGTGGCCCGAGGCCGGCGGCAAGAGCCCCAACGTGGTCTTCGCCGACGCCGATCTGGAGGCCGCCGCGGAGCGCGCCGCCTGGGGCTTCGCGTACAACGCCGGGCAGGTCTGCTCCTCCAACACCCGGCTCCTGGTGGAGGCCTCGATCGCCGAGGAGTTCACCGCCCGCGTCGCCGAGCACGCCCGCGCCTGGATTCCCGGCGACCCGCTCGACCCCGCGACGCGGATCGGCCCGCTGGTCGACGAGGCGCAGGTGGAGCGGGTGCTCGCCGCGGTACGCGCCGCGGGCGGCACGCTCGCCTGCGGCGGCACCCGGCCCGACCGCGAGGGCGCGTACCTGGACCCGACCATCGTCACCGGCCTCACCCCCGAATCCCCGCTCGTACGCGAGGAGTTGTTCGGCCCTGTCCTCGCGGTCCTGCCGTTCCGCGACGAGGCGGAGGCGATCCGCCTCGCCAACGACTCCGCGTACGGCCTGGCCGCCTCCGTGTGGACGCGGGACATCGGCCGCGCCCACCGCGTCGCCGACGCCCTGACCGCGGGCACCGTCTCGGTCAACACCGTCGACGCGCTCAGCCCGCTCACCCCCTTCGGCGGCTTCAAGCAGTCGGGCCACGGCCGCGACCTCTCCCTGCACTCCTTCGACAAGTACACGGGGCTGAAGACCACGTGGATCGCGTACAAGTGAAAGGGCTTGACCACACCATGAGCCGCACCGCAGACCAGACCGCAGACCAGCTCGCCGCCCTCGACCGGGCGCACATCATCCACCCCTACCTGCCGGGCAGCGCCACCGAGCGCGTCGTGATGACCGAGGGGTCGGGCTGCCGACTGACCGACTCCGAGGGCCGGAGCTACCTCGACGCGACCGGCGGACTGTGGCTGGCCCAGGTCGGCCACGGCCGCGAGGACCTGGCGGACGTCGCCCACGAGCAGATGAAGAAGCTCGAGTACTTCACCAGCTTCTGGGAGTTCTCCAACGACCGCGCCATCGAACTCGCCGCGCGACTCGCCGAGTTGGCGCCGGACCCGCTGAACCACGTCTACTTCACGTCCGGTGGCTCGGAGGGCAACGAGGCGGCCATCAAGATGGCCCGCTACTACCACCACCGCCGCGGCGACACCGACCGCACCTGGATCCTGGCGCGCGACAAGGCGTACCACGGCATCGGCTACGGCGGCGGCTCGGCCACCGGCTTCCCGCTGTACCACGAGGGCTTCGCCCCGATGATGCCGCACGTCTCGCACCTGACGCCGCCGTGGCCGTACCGCACCGACCTGTACGGCGGCGAAGACCCGACCGACTTCCTGATCCGCGAACTGGAGGAGCGCATCGCGGAGATCGGCGCGAAGAACATCGCGGCGATGATCGGCGAGCCCATCATGGGCGTCGGCGGCATGCTCGTCCCGCCGGCCGACTACTGGCCGCGCGTGCGCGAGGTCCTGGACCGGCACGGCATCCTGCTCATCTTCGACGAGGTGGTGACGGCCTACGGACGCGTGGGCGAGTGGTTCGCCGCCCAGTACTTCGGCGTCACGCCGGACATCATCGTCACCGCCAAGGGCATCACCTCCGGCTACGTGCCGCTGGGCGCGCTGATGGTCGCGGACCAGGTGGCGGAGGTCCTGCTCCGGGACCACGGTTTCCCGATGGGCTACACGTACAACGGCCACCCCGTCGCGACCGCCGTCGCCCTCGCCAACCTCGACGTCATCGAGAAGGAGGGCCTGCTGGGGCGGGCGAAGACGATCGGCGCGACGCTGCACGGCGAACTCCAGTCGCAGCTGGGCGACTTGCCGATCGTCGGCGAGATCCGCTCGGTGGGCATGATGCTCGCGGTGGAACTGGTGGCAGACCGCGCCACGCGCGCCCCGCTCCCCTTGAACCCGGACCGGATGCCGCACGACGTGATCCGCCGCGAGACCGGCGTCATCGTCCGCGACTCCGCGCACAGCCTGGTCCTGTCCCCGCCGCTGATCATGACGGAGACGGAGACCAAGAAGGTGGCTTCGGCCCTGCGCGGCGTACTTGAGCGCACGGACGCCTCCGGAGAGATCCGGGAGGCGTGACACTACGGGGCCCGGCGGTGCGTACCGCCGGGCCCCGGCCCGCACGTGGTCACGCCCGCACCCCGCACACCCGCACGCCTCAGCTCGCAGTCCCCGACTCCCGCCTTAGGACCTGCCCGTGCCCACGAACAGCCCCTCCGCAGCACCACAAAAGCCGCACGACACCACACCGGACTCGAACTCGAACCTGAAGCGCAGTCTGAAGCGCTTCGACATCACGGCCATGGCCGTGGCCGCGGTGATCTCCTTCGACACCATCGGCCAGATCGCCACCGGCGGCGGCGAGGCGGCCACCTGGACCGCCGTCATCGCCCTGTTCTTCCTGCTCCCCTACGCCCTGCTGTTCGCGGAGACCGGCGCCGCGTTCCCGCAGGAGGGCGGCCCGTACGTCTGGGTGAAGCTGGCCCTCGGCCGCCCGGCAGCGGCCCTCACCACACTCTTCTACTGGGTCACGAACCCGATCTGGCTGGGCGGTTCGCTGGTCTTCCTCGCCGCCGAGACCTGGGACGGCTTCGTCTTCCACCTGGGCTCGGGCACGTTCGCCGACTACACGTTCAAGCTGCTCTTCGTGTGGATCGCTATCCTCACGGCGATCGTCTCGCTCAGCCGCGGCAAGTGGATCACGACGGCGGGCGCGGCGGTGAAGGTCCTGTCGCTCGCACTCTTCACGATCACCGCGATCCTGTACGGGGCGGAACACGGCTTCCAGGGCCTGGCGACCGCCCACTTCGCCCCGACGACAGCCGGCTTCCTCGCCCTCGTCCCGATCCTGCTCTTCGCCTACGTGGGGTTCGAGGCGCCGAACGCGGCGGGCGAGGAGATGCACGACCCGCAGCACGACGTCCCCGCGGCGCTGGGCCGCTCGGCGACGATCGCGGCGGCCTGCTACCTCCTCCCGGTCCTCGCCCTCCTCGCGGTCGTCCCCGCGAGCAAGGTCACCGGCATCGGCGGCTTCATGGAGGGCGTCCGCCTGGTCTTCGGCGTCTACGGCCCGGCAGCCGGCCCCCTCCTCACCACCACGGCGGTGATGTTCGTCTTCGCCCTCCTCACGCAGGGCAGCGCGTGGATGATCGTCAGCGACCGCATGCAGGCGATGGCGGCGGCCGACGGCGGCTTCTTCAGCCGCGCGCTCGGCGCCTTCCACCCGAAGCTCGGCACCCCGGTCCGCACGAACCTGCTCTCCGGAGCGGTGGCCACGGTGTTCATGCTCGCGGCGATGCAACTGGTGAAGGGCGACACGGGCGCGATCTTCGGCGTGGTCCTGACGGTGGCGGTGACGACACTTCTCCTCTCCTACCTCCTGGTCGTCCCCGCCCTGGTGGTCCTGCGCGTGCGCCGCCCGGAGGTCCCCCGCCCCTACCAAGTCCCCTTCGGCAACCGGGGCTTCATGGCCTGCGCGGCCCTCGTCTACGCCTGGATCCTCGTCGGCTCCTGGTCGGCCCTCTTCCCCGGCGTCCTGGAGTCCGTCTTCGGCATCGACTACGACTTCATGGACACCTGGGGCGTCTCCCGCACCACGTTCGAAACGTTCACGCTGGGCACGATCGTGGTGCTGCTCCTGGTGGGCACGGCGGGCCTCGCGGCGGCCCGCCGCTCTGAGCGACGGCCGTGAGCCAGGAGCCGTACGGGTACAAGATCGGACAGAAGTTACTTCTAGGTATGCAGTGACTTAATGAGCCAGTAGCAGTAGAACTCGTTCTCATTCGTACGAGAGTGAGGGACGTCATATGAGTGGCACACCCATGCGCCCTACCGCCCAGGAGGGCGTCACACGTCGAAGATTCATCGCTGGAACCGGTTCCATCGTCGGCGTCGCCACGCTCGCGAGTCAGCTCGCCGCGAGCCAGGCGCGGGCCGCCACCCCAGCCGCGGCGGCCGCCGTCATCGGCGACGGGGCCCGTGTCCCCGTCCTGGTGATCGGCACCGGGTACGGCGGCTCCGTCGCCGCCCTGCGCCTCGCGCAGGCGGGCGTCGACGTCCACATGATCGAGATGGGCATGGCCTGGGACACCCCCGGCTCCGACGGCAAGATCTTCGCCCACACGACCTCACCCGACGGCCGTTCCTACTGGCTGCGCACCAAGACGAAACAGCCCCTGAGCAACTTCCTCGGCTTCCCGATCGACCGGAACATCCCCCGCTACACCGGGATCCTCGACGCCGAGGAGATGGGCGGGATCATCGTCTACCAGGGCCGAGGCGTCGGCGGCGGCTCACTGGTCAACGGCGGCATGGCGGTCACACCCAAGCGCGAGAACTTCGGCGCCGTCCTCCCGTCGGTCGACGCCGACGAGATGTACTCGACGTACTACCCGCGCGCCAACGCCGGTCTCGGCGTCAGCACCATCGACCCCGCCTGGTTCGACAGCGTCGACTGCTACCAGTACTCCCGGGTCGGCCGTAAACACGCCCAGCGCTCCGGCTTCCCGTACGTCTTCGTGCCCGGCGTCTACGACTGGGACTACATGAAGAAGGAGGCAGCGGGAACGGTCCCCAAGTCGGCAGTCTCCGGCGAGATCCTCTACGGCAACAACTACGGCAAGAAGTCCCTCCAGAAGACCTACATCGCGAAGGCCACCGCCACCGGCAGGGTCACCATCTCCCCGCTGCACAAGGTCACCACGGTCTCCCCCGCGTCCGGCGGCGGCTACACCGTCGTCATCGAGCAGCTCGACACCGGCGGCACCACCACGGCCACCAAGACCGTGACCGCGGACAGGGTGTTCTTCGCCGCCGGCAGCGTCGGCACCAGCAAGCTCCTGGTCAAGCTGAAGGCCACCGGCGCACTGCCCCGGCTGAACGGGGAGATCGGCAAGGGCTGGGGTGACAACGGCAACGTCATGTGCGGCCGCGCCAACCACGTGTGGGACGCGACCGGCTCGGTCCAGTCGGCCATCCCCACCGGCGGCATCGACAACTGGGCGGCCGGTGGAGCGTTCGCCGAGGTCGCGCCGCTGCCCACCGGGATCGAGACCTACGCCTCGTTCTACCTCTCGATCACCAAGAACCCGAACCGTGCCGCGTTCACCTGGAACGCCGCCGCGAACAAGGTGGAGCTGAACTGGCAGACGGCATGGAAGCAGCCGTCCATCGACGCCGCCAAGACCATCTTCGACAAGATCAACTCAAAGGAGGGGACGATCTACCGCACCGATCTGTTCGGCACGTACAAGATCTGGGGCGACCACCTCACCTACCACCCGCTCGGCGGCGCCGTCCTGAACAAGGCCACCGACAACTACGGCCGTCTGCACGGCCATCCGGGCCTGTACGTCATCGATGGCTCACTGATCCCCGGCAACGTGAGCGTCAACCCGTTCGTCACCATCACGGCGCTCGCCGAGCGGAACATCGAGAAGATCATCGCCACTGATCTGTAGCAACTCCCCTCAATGACCGGGGAGTTCAATGACCGGGGAGTACGCACACCGCGTCGAGGCCGAGCACATGGTTGAGCCGGCCGAACGCCAGCCAGGAACCGATGCTCATGCTCAGCTCCACGATCTCGTGCTGGCTGTAGTGCGCGGTCATCCGCGTCCAGAACTCCTCGTCGAGGCCGTGGTGATCCAGGGCGTACCGCTCGGCGTACTCGGCGGCAAGACGTGTGCGGTCGTCGAAGGCGTCGGTGGTGCGCCACTGGGTCACCGCGTCGGCGAACTCCTCCTCGACCTTCTGTCCCTCGCGTTCGGTCCGCCAGTCGAGGCAGAAGAGGCACCCGTTGATCTGCGCGATGCGCAGCCGCGCGGCCTCGAACTCCCGCAGGCCCAGGGTCGTGTGCTCGTACACCGAGAGGGAGAAGTTCGCGGCGGCCATGCCGATCCCGGGAACCATGTCACCCCACACGTACCCGATCGGCTCCTGCCCCTCGGGAATGTCTATGTTCATCGCGCTCATTGCTTGCTCCTTCCGAGCTTTCCGGTCGCGGGGCGCAGCGGGACGTCGAGCGCGTCGTAGAGTCCGGGTTCCGCGGCCACGAGCCAGTCGATGGCGCCGACCAGGCGGCCGACCGCGGTGGCGTTGCCGCCCGCCGACCGGTTCTCGCCCTCGTCGGTGGCCTCGACCGTGACCTCGATGCGCGGGCGGCCCTCGATGATCACCCGGTGGGCACCCGCGCCGTCGGGCGGTGTCGGCCAGTCCGGTGCGCAGGACGGGTGGATGCGGGTGACGTGCTCGATGACGATGCGGGGTTCGCCGCCGACGATGCCCTGCACCTCGAACCGCACCGCGCCCTGGGTGCCCGCCTCGAAGTCGCCCATCGTGCGGGTGGTCACCGACGAGTCGAGCGCGCGGCGCTCCAACGTCTCGCGGATGTCGTCGAGTTCGACGCCCAGGGCCCTGGCCATCAGCCGGATCTGACCGCCCCACACCATGGTCGGTACGGTCTCGGCGAGCATCAGGGGCTCGTAGCCCAGGGGGTGCCCCATGCCGATCAGGTGGCGTACGGAATCCTCCTGGTCGTACGTGGAGTAGTCGAAGATCTCCTGGCAGCGGATCGCGTCGATGGTGCTGCCGAGTCCGCTGACGAGGAGCGGCAGTACGTCGTTGCCCCAGCCGGGATCGACACCGGACACGAACAGCGAGCCGCCGCCGTCCGCGATGGCGGCGAGGACCGGATCCCGCAGTTCGGGCGGGGCGTTGCGCTGGTCGTAGAGGGCGTACAGCGCGGGGGTGACGACCACGGCGCCGGCCCGGACCGCCCTGGCGATGTCGGCGAGGGCGTCGTCGGGGCGGAGGTCGCCGGAGGCCGCGTACACCACGGCCCGCGGCGATGCGCCGAGGACCGCGTCGATGTCGTCGGTCGCCGGGACCCCCAGATCCTGCTCGAGCCCGGCGAGGTCGGCCGCGTCGCGGCCGACCTTGTCGGGGGCGTGGACGAGCACTGCCGTGAGCTTCAGCCCCGGGTGGGCCGCGACGGCACGGATGGCCGCGCGGCCGACATTTCCGGTACCCCAGACAACCGTCGGAATCATGCGGCGGAGGGTAACCAGAGGACGTATCAGTTCATAGAGCCATGACCGGCGAGATTTGTTTACCAGACCAGTGACATGGCGATACGTCAGCCGCTACACGTTGAAGCGGAATTCCACCACGTCGCCGTCCTGCATCACGTAGTCCTTGCCCTCCATGCGCGCCTTGCCGGCCGCGCGGGCGTCGGCGACCGAGCCCGTCTCGACCAGGTCGGCGAAGGAGATGACCTCGGCCTTGATGAAGCCCTTCTGGAAGTCGGTGTGGATGACACCGGCCGCCTCGGGGGCCGTGGCGCCCTTCTTGATCGTCCAGGCGCGGGACTCCTTGGGGCCTGCCGTCAGGTAGGTCTGGAGGCCGAGGGTGTTGAAGCCGACCGTGGCGAGCGTGGCGAGGCCGGGCTCCTCCTGGCCGACGGACTGGAGGAGTTCGAGGGCCTCCTCCTCGTCGAGCTCGGCGAGGTCCGCCTCCAGCTTGGCGTTGAGGAAGATCGCCTCGGCCGGGGCGACGAGCGCGCGCTGCTCGTCCTTGAACGCCTCGTCGGTCAGCTCGTCCTCGTCGACGTTGAAGACGTAGAGGAAGGGCTTCGTCGTGAGGAGGTGCAGGTCGTGGAGGAGCTCCTCGTTGTCGGAGCCCTGGACGATGCCCTGGGAGGACAGCGTCTCGCCCTTCTCCAGGATCTCCTTGGCCGCCTCGACCGCCTTGACCTTCGGGGCGATGTCCTTCTTGATGCGCGACTCCTTCTGGAGGCGCGGGAGGACCTTCTCGATGGTCTGGAGGTCGGCGAGGATCAGCTCGGTGTTGATCGTCTCGATGTCGCTCTTCGGCTCGACCTTGCCGTCCACGTGCACGACGTTCTCGTCCTGGAAGGCACGGATGACCTGGCAGATCGCGTCGGACTCGCGGATGTTCGCCAGGAACTTGTTGCCCAGGCCCTCGCCCTCGGAGGCGCCGCGCACGATGCCCGCGATGTCGACGAAGTCGACCGTGGCCGGGAGCACCTTCTGGGAGGAGAAGATCTCCGCCAGCTTCGTGAGGCGGGCGTCGGGGACACCGACCACGCCGACGTTCGGCTCGATCGTGGCGAACGGGTAGTTGGCCGCGAGCACGTCGTTCTTGGTCAGGGCGTTGAACAGGGTCGACTTGCCGACATTCGGCAGACCGACGATTCCGATCGTGAGCGACACGTTGCGACTTCCCGTACGTCATGTGGTGGTGTGGGGCAGGGCGATCCACCAGTCTACGGCCTCGCCCGACCCGGCCGACTTCCGCCAAGCGCGGTCAAGCTCGGCCAAAGTGCGTGTCCCTTGGCCTATTGGGCACATAAGCGCATCTATCTTGGGCTTGTGGAGCAACCCAGGACGCGTCCCCCGCAGGCCAGGCCCCGCCGCACGGCCCCGCTGCCGCCGCAGGCGCAGGGCGGCCAGGACGGCGCCGTGCCGTCCGGTGAGTCCGCCACCGTGTACCGCGCCGCCGGTGGGGGTCCGGCTCCCGGGCGCCGCCCCCTCCGCTTCCCGAACCCACGGCTCACGGGGCGGGGCAGCGGACTGTTCTGCATCGCCGCGATGCTGGTCTTCGGGTCCCTCGACCAGCTGCTGTTCGGGGGCTCCCCGGCCGTCTACGGAGTGCTGTTCCTGCTCGTCAGCGGGCTTACGGCGGTGTGGGTGCGGGGCGCGGACCTGGTGACGGCGCCGGTCGTGGTGCCGATCGCGTTCGCCGTCGGCATCGTGCCGATCTCCGAGGGCACGGGCGGCTTCGGGCAGCAGGTCATGGGGGTCGCGACGACGCTCGCCATGAGCGCGATCTGGCTGTACGGCGGGACGCTCATCACCGGTGTGCTCGTGACCGTACGGAAGGTGCGGCTCATGGCCCGGCGGGCCGCGGTGCGCCGGGCCGGTGGCCGGCAGCCGTCCGCCGCGCAGCCCTCGTCCCAGTCCTCTTCCCAGGCGCCGGGACCGCGGCGCCGTACTGCGTAGTCGACTGCGCGTAGCCGACCCCACGTAGTTCGACTGCGCGCAGTCGACTTCCGAAGAGCGAGGCGGGCGCTACGCGCGCGATGCCGTCATCGCCGCTCCCACGATCCCCGCGTTGTTCTGCAGCTCGGCCGGGACGATCTCGGCCTTGATGCCCTTGATCAGCGGCAGGAACTTGTGCGCCTTGCGGCTGACCCCGCCGCCGATGATGAACAGCTCGGGCGAGCAGAGCATCTCCACGTGCGCCAGGTACTTCTGCACGCGGTGCGCCCAGTGCTCCCAGCTGAGGTCGTGGTCCTCGCGCGCCTTCGTGGAGGCGTGCTTCTCCGCGTCGTGCCCGTTCAGCTCCAGGTGGCCCAGTTCCGTGTTCGGCACGAGGACGCCGTCGGTGAACAGGGCGCTCCCGATGCCCGTACCGAAGGTGAGCAGCAGCACGGTGCCCTTGCGGCCGCGGCCCGCGCCGAAGTTCATCTCGGCGACGCCCGCGGCGTCCGCGTCGTTGAGCACCGTGACCGGGAGCCCGCCGAGCTTCTTGCTCAGCAGGGCCCGCGCGTCCACGTCGACCCAGCTCTTGTCGACGTTCGCCGCCGTGCGCACCGTGGCGCCGCCGGTGACGACGCCGGGGAACGTGATGCCGACCCGGTCGGGCCGCACGTCGGCGAAGTGGTCGATGACCTGCTTGACCCCGTCGGCCACGCCCTCGGGCGTGGCCGGGTGCGGGGTCAGCACCTTGTGGCGCTCCTGGGCGAGATCGCCGCGCTCCAGGTCGACCGGGGCGCCCTTGATCCCGGATCCGCCGATGTCCACACCGAAGATCTGCATGACTCCACGTTACGACGGGAGACCGACAGTCACTCCTTGGAAGCGGACTCTCCGGCTTCGCCGACCAGCGACTGGGCCTCCGCACGCAGGTCGCGGCGGAGCTCCTTGGGCAGCGAGAACGTGATCGACTCCTCGGCCGCCTTCACGATCTCCACGTCCGCGTAGTCGCGCTTCGACAGGTACTCCAGGACCTCCTCGACGAGGACGTCCGGGACCGAGGCACCGGAGGTGACGCCGACGGTCGTGACGCCGTCCAGCCAGGACTCGTCGATCTCGGAGGCGTAGTCCACGAGGTGGGCGTCGCGGGCGCCGGCCAGCTTGGCGACCTCGACGAGACGCACGGAGTTCGAGGAGTTGCGCGAGCCGACGACGATGACGAGGTCGGACTCGGCGCCCATCTGCTTCACGGCGAGCTGACGGTTCTGGGTGGCGTAGCAGATGTCGTCGCTGGGCGGCGAGATCAGTCCGGGGAACTTGCCCTTGAGGGCGTCGACGGTCTCCATCGTCTCGTCGACGGAGAGCGTGGTCTGGGAGAGCCAGACGACCTTCTCCGGGTCGCGGACCTCGACCTTGGCGACGTCCTCGGGGCCGTCGACGAGCGTGATGTGCTCGGGGGCCTCGCCGGACGTGCCGACGACCTCTTCGTGGCCCTCGTGTCCGATCAGGAGGATGTCGAAGTCGTCCTTGGCGTAGCGGATCGCCTCCTTGTGGACCTTGGTCACCAGGGGGCAGGTGGCGTCGATGGTGGCGAGCTTGCCGCGCTCGGCCTCTTCGTGGACGGTCGGTGCGACACCGTGCGCCGAGAACATCACGATGGAGCCCTCGGGGACCTCCTCCGTCTGCTCGACGAAGATGGCGCCCTTCCTCTCCAGGGTCTGCACGACGTACTTGTTGTGCACGATCTCGTGGCGGACATAGATGGGCGCCCCGAACTGCTCGAGGGCCTTCTCGACGGCGATCACGGCACGGTCCACACCGGCGCAGTAACCCCGGGGGGCGGCGAGCAGGACGCGGCGGTTGTCACTGCGACGCGGAGCGTCTCCGCTTGGGGTGGTGGCGGGCGGCGGGCCGGGAGTTGCAGTCATGCCCCCATCGTAAGGGCCACCCCAGGGGGCCAAAGATCGTCCCGGTGGGGAGACTGGGTGTCTGCGCGGTGTACGAGATCTACGGAGGCACGATGTCCGCCGACACCATCCAAGAAGAGACCGCCCTGCGGCGCAGTCTCGGCTTCCGGGACCTCGTGGTCTACGGGCTCCTCTTCATCGCCCCCATGGCGCCCGTCGGCGTCTTCGGCACCCTGGACGCGAAATCGCACGGTGCGGTCGCCCTCGTCTACATCGTCGCGACGATCGCGATGGCGTTCACCGCATTCAGTTACGCGCAGATGGTGCAGGTGGCCCCGCAGGCGGGCTCGGTCTTCGCCTACGCGCGCGCGGGTCTCGGAAAGGGCCCCGGGTTCATCGCGGGCTGGATGGCGATGCTCGACTACGTACTGATCCCCGCGGTCGCGTATCTCTTCGCCGGCATCGCGATGAACTCGCTCGTCCCCTCGGTCTCCCAGTGGGTGTGGACGGCGCTCGCGGTGGTGATCACGACGCTGCTCAACCTGTGGGGTGTGCGGGCCGCGGCGCGGGTCGGGTTCGCGGTCCTGGCGCTGGAGATCGTGGTCCTGCTGGTCTTCATGGTCTCGGCGGTCGTGGTCCTGGCCACGGACGGGCCGCAGCGCGACTGGCTGTCCCCGCTGACGGGCGACGGCACGCAGGGCGCGTTCGCGCTGTCGGCGGTGATCGGGGCGGTGTCCGTGGCGGTCCTGTCGTACCTGGGCTTCGACGCCATCGCGTCGTTCGCGGAGGAGGTCACCGGGGGCTCGGCAAAGGTCGCGCGGGCGGTGCTGTTCTGCCTCGTCTTCACCGGTGTGCTGTTCGTCGCGCAGACCTACTTGGTCGCCCTGCTCGAACCCACCACGTCGGCGCAGCTCGCCGCCGACCCCGGTAAGCAGGGCAGCGCCTTCTACGACGCCGTGGACGCGTCCGTGGGCTCGTGGCTGCACGACCTGGTGGCGGTGAGCAAGGCGATCGGCGCGGCGTTCGCGGCGCTCGCCGGGCAGGCGGCGGCCGGGCGGCTGCTCTTCGCGATGGCCCGCGACCGGCGGCTGCCGAAGGCGCTCTCGCGGACGTACGCCGGGGTGCCGCGGGTGGCGCTGCTGCTCGCCGCGGTGATCACGCTCGTCGCGGCGGTCTGGGCGGCCAGCCGGGACGACGGCATGGACCACCTGGTCTCGGTCGTCGACATCGGCGCCCTGACGGCCTTCACGCTGCTGCACGCGAGCGTGGTGGGGTATTTCGCGGTACGTCGCCGTGGCGGCGAGGTGAGCTGGTGGCGCCACATCCTGATTCCGGTCGTCGGCGCGGCGATCACCGTCGCGGTGATCGTGGAGGCGTCGAGGACGGCGCAGGTGGTGGGCGCGATCTGGCTGGTCATCGGGCTCGTGGTGCTCGCGGTGCAGCGGGGCCGGGAGCCTGCCGTGCCGTCGGCGGACGGCGACACGGCGGGCTGAGCCCGCCGGCGGCCGCGCGGGGCGGGGCACCGGCACCCGGGACCACCTGCGATGTCGGTGCCTGCGACTACGCTCACGGCATGGCTGTCAACACGTCCGCGGACGCCCCGCTGCCCGTCGGGCAGGTGTCGCGGCTCATCGGGGGATGGATCGACCGGCTCGGCGCCGTGTGGGTCGAGGGACAGATCACGCAGCTGTCCCGCAGACCGGGCGCGGGCGTCGTGTTCCTGACGCTGCGCGACACGTCGCACGAGATCTCCGTGGCGGTGACCTGCTACCGGCAGGTGTTCGACGCGGTGGCGGACGTGGTGCGCGAGGGTTCCCGCGTCGTCGTGCACGCGAAGCCGGAGTGGTACGCACCGCGCGGGCAGCTCTCGCTGCGGGCCGCCGAGATCCGCCCGGTCGGCGTCGGTGAACTGCTCGCGCGCCTGGAGCAGTTGAAGAAGGCGCTGGGCGCGGAGGGCCTGTTCGCGGACGACCGCAAGAAGCCGCTGCCGTTCCTGCCGCAGCTCATCGGCCTGGTCTGCGGCCGCGCCTCGGCCGCGGAGCGCGACGTGCTGGAGAACGCGCGGCACCGCTGGCCCGCCGTCCGCTTCGAGGTGCGCAACGTACCGGTGCAGGGGGTGCACGCGGTGCCGCAAGTGGTCCAGGCCGTCAAGGAATTGGACGCGCTCGACGGCGTCGACGTGATCATCGTGGCGCGCGGCGGCGGCAGCGTGGAGGACCTGCTCCCGTTCTCCGACGAACAGCTGGTGCGGACGGTGTCCTCCTGCCGTACGCCCGTCGTCTCCGCGATCGGACACGAGCCGGACAACCCGCTGCTCGACTACGTGGCCGACCTGCGCGCCTCGACGCCGACGGACGCGGCGAAGAAGGTCGTACCGGACGTCGGCGAGGAGTACGAGCGGGTGAACTGGCTGCGGGACCGGGCAAGGCGCAGCGTCGAGGCGCTCCTGGAGCGGGAGGAGCGGGGGCTCGCGGCGGCGCTCTCCCGGCCCTCGATAGAGGACCCGCACCGCATGGTCGACGAGCGCGAGGAACAGATCGCGGCGCTGACCGAGCGCTCCCGCCGCACCCTCGGCCACCTCCTCGACCGCGCCGAGTCGGAGCTGACGCACACGCACGCGCGCGTGGTCGCGCTCTCCCCCGCGGCCACCCTGAAGCGGGGTTACGCGGTGCTCCAGAAGCCGGACGGGCATGTGGTGCGCGGCCCGGACGAGGTGGCGGGGGACGAGGAGCTGCGGGCCCGCGTCGCCGAGGGCGAATTCACCGTACGAGTAACCGAAGCGTGAGGACGGACAACAGGATGGCTACGAAGACGGCACAGCCGGCCGACGAGGCGCTCGGCTACGAGCAGGCGCGGGACGAACTGATCGATGTCGTACGGCGCCTGGAGGCCGGCGGCACGTCCCTTGAGGAGTCCCTCGCCCTGTGGGAGCGCGGCGAGGAGCTGGCGAAGGTGTGCCGCCGCTGGCTGGACGGCGCGCGTGCCCGCCTGGACGCGGCGCTCGCGGAGGAGGGCGAGGAGGCGACCGGGGAGGCGGAGGACGCCGACGAGGAGTGACGCGCCCCTCGGGTCGACCGGCCGCCCACCCGTGACCCCCTTGTGAAGAGGGTCACGAAGCGTTTGGTTGAAGGTTGAACCTCATCGGCGTACCGTCTTCCATGTGGGCCGATCCGGACAGAACGGATCGCCGCAGCCGTGACCGTCGCACCGAGAAGGTTGATCCATGTCTCTCGTTCTTGACCCCGCCGCGCAGGACCTGCTGTTCCGCGAGGCCCGCACCGCGAACACGTTCTCGTCGGAGCCCGTGACCGACGAGCAGATCGCCGCGATCTACGACCTGGTCAAGTACGGCCCGACCGCCTTCAACCAGTCGCCGCTGCGCATCACCCTGGTCCGCTCCGACGAGGCCCGCGAGCGCCTCGTCAAGCACATGGCCGAGGGCAACCAGCCGAAGACCGCCACCGCCCCGCTGGTCGCGATCCTCTCCACGGACCACGAGTTCCACGAGGAGCTGCCGCAGCTCTTCCCGCACGCCCCGGGCATCGCGGACATGTTCTTCTCCGAGCGCCCCGTCCGCGAGCAGGCCGGCACGCTGAACGCGACGCTGCAGGCCGCCTACTTCATCATCGGCGTGCGCGCCGCCGGCCTGTCCGCCGGCCCGATGACCGGCTTCGACTTCGCCGGTGTCCAGAAGGAGTTCCTGGACGACGACCACACCCCGCTGATGGTCATCAACATCGGCAAGCCGGGCGACGACGCCTGGTTCCCGCGCTCCCCGCGCCTGGAGCAGGAGCAGGTCATCACGACCGTCTGACGTTCCGCGCGTACGCGTACGAGGAAGGGCCCCGGCTTCGGCCGGGGCCCTTCCTCGTACGTGGTGGATGTGGTGAACCGGGCGGTCACACCTTCTCGCGCTTCGCCTCCAGCGCCTCGGCCATCTTCGTCAGTCCGCCGAAGTCGGCCGTGCCGGTCACCACCGTGGTGGAGCCCTTCTGCTTCAGCACCAGGGCGTCGTACTTCTCGCCCTTGTAGCGCTCCCAGGTCTCGCCGCCGATCCGCTGCGTGCGGCCGGTCGCCGACGCACCCTGGCTCACCTTGTCGATGAACCCCTTCGACGCTCCGGACGCCTGCTCGACGGCGACGTACTGCCCCTCCGGGTCGAGGAACCCGAGGTGCCACGCGTCGTTCGAGGTGCCCTGGTAGCGCACGGAGGTCGGCTTCCAGTCGTGCGAGAGGCCCGCGGGGGCGGCCACCGGGTACGGCGCCGCACGGCGGGCCGTCGACAGCTCGACCTTGTAGTCGACGCGCTTGACCTGCGGCTCACCGGAATCGTCGTGCGGGACGAAGAGGTAGATCACGCCGGCCGCGACGACGCAGACGCCGAGCGAGAGGACCAGGCTGCCGACCGTTTTCTTACCGTTTCTTGCTGCCACGCGCCCCATCGTCGCAGGTCGCCGGATGATCTCTGCCGGGAGGTCCGGATTCACGTAGTCCGACATGCGCATGCCCGCTCATCCGTGGGGCGGTCTGCTCAGATTGTCGGACTGACGATAGAGTCCTCCCATACCAACCCCTCGTCCGGCCGTCGTCGTATCCCGGTGAAGCCGAACAATCCGGTGAATCCCGGAACAGAAAGGTGCGTCTCGATGACCGAGCATCACCAGCTTCCGTCCGAACTCGAGGTCCCTTCCGAGGCCCCCGACCGCAACCTTGCCCTGGAACTCGTCCGGGTCACCGAAGCCGCGGCCATGGCCGCCGGCCGCTGGGTGGGCCGCGGCGACAAGAACGGCGCGGACGGCGCGGCCGTGCGCGCCATGCGCGCCCTCGTCTCCACCGTCTCGATGAACGGCGTGGTCGTCATCGGTGAGGGCGAGAAGGACGAGGCCCCGATGCTCTTCAACGGGGAGCGGATCGGCGACGGGACCGGCGCCGAGGTCGACATCGCCGTCGACCCGATCGACGGCACGACGCTCTGCGCGAAGGGCATGCCGAACGCGATCGCGGTGCTTGCCGCCGCCGACCGCGGCACGATGTTCGACCCGTCCGCCGTGTTCTACATGGACAAGCTGGTCACCGGACCCGAGGCCGCCGACTACGTGGACATCAACGCCCCGGTGTCGGTGAACATCCGCCGCGTCGCCAAGGCGAAGAAGCGTGCACCCGAGGACATCACCGTGGTCATCCTCGACCGGCCGCGGCACGAGGGGATCATCAAGGAGGTCCGGGAGACCGGCGCCCGCATCAAGCTGATCTCGGACGGCGACGTCGCCGGTTCGATCCTCGCCGTGCGCGAGGGCAGCGGCGTCGACCTGCTGCTCGGCATCGGTGGCACGCCCGAGGGCATCATCTCGGCCTGCGCGATCAAGTGCCTGGGCGGTGTGATCCAGGGCAAGCTGTGGCCGAAGGACGACGAGGAGCGGCAGCGGGCGGTCGACGCGGGGCACGACCTGGACCGCGTGCTGTCCACGGACGACCTGGTCTCCGGCGAGAACATCTTCTTCGTCGCCACGGGGATCACCGACGGCGAGCTGCTGCGGGGGGTGCGGTACGACTCGGAGCGGGCGCACACGTCGTCGCTCGTGATGCGGTCGAAGTCCGGGACGATTCGGCAGATCGACTCCACGCATCGGCTGAGCAAGCTGCGTGCCTACAGCGCGATTGACTTCGACCGGGCGAAGTAGGTTGCGGGGGTCCGTGGTTGACGCCGCAGGGCGCTGCCCCGGACCCCGCGGGCTCTCGTCCAGAGGCGGGGTTGAAAAGATCGGGGCTCCGCCCCGGACCCCGCGCCTCAATCGCCGGCGGGGCTTGATTTAGCCGGTGCTTGAAATGGTTCAGCCGGCCAACGCCGTGCGCGGGGCGTTCTTGAGTTCGACCTCGCGGCGGCGCCGCCTCGCCAGGACCACTCGGCGCTCGGCCGCGGTGAGGCCACCCCACACCCCGTACGGCTCCGGCTGGAGCAACGCGTGCTCCCGGCACTCGACCATGACGGGGCAGCGGGCACAGACCCGCTTGGCCGCCTCCTCGCGCGCGAGACGCGCGGCGGTCGGTTCCTTGGAAGGGGCGAAGAAGAGCCCCGCCTCGTCACGCCTGCACACCGCCTCCGTGTGCCATGGAGCGTCCTGATCCCTGCCCCTGACTGGCTCGCGCTGCTGCGGTACGGCGGTGACCTGCAGGGACTGATGCGGCGGGTGCAGCACGGTCTACTCCTGACGACGGCTGACGACGGCTTTCGCGAGCGGGCGACGATGCAGCAAGCTCTACCCGCTGTGTCGGCTCCTATGCACTGAGTTCCGAAGCACGGAAGTTCCAGAGCACATAAGGGAGTTCACCGCCCGGCAGCCACCGGGGCGCCGGCGTCAGCCGAGGTGCTTGCGCAGGTGCTTCTCAAGGTTCTGGATGAGCTTGCCGCGCTTCGGCTTCGCCTCGATGTTCCCGAGGACCGCCACCCCGTCCACGTACACGACGGGCGCCTCGGGCTCGCGCGCGTCCAGCGTGTCCACCTCGAAGTTGCCGAGGACGCCCGCGCCGCTGCCGCGCAGCGAGATGTTCTCGGGGACGCTGATCTCCACGTTGCCGAACACGGAGACCGCCTTGATGTACACCTGCGGGTACTCGAAGATCGCCTCGCTGAGGTCGATCTCCACGTTGCCGAAGATCGCGTACGCGTGTGTGCGTCGGCCCACCCGCCAACGGCCCTTGCGCGTCGTGGAGCTGAGGACCGCCACCAGGTTCTCGTCGGCCACCGCGGGGACCGTGCCGGGCGCCGGCCGGCTCGGGGCGGGACCCGGGTCGGGCGCGGGGCGGTGCGGCGCGTGGGTGCCCGGCAAGTCGCGGACCAGCGGCTCCAGTTCACCGACCGTCTTGGCGCGGTAGACCCCGTCGATCCGCTCGGCGTGCTCCTCCGCGTCGAGCCGGCCCTCCGCGAGTGCCTCGCGCAGGATGTCCGCGATCCGGTCGCGGTCGGCGTCGGACGCGCGCAGGTCGGTGGGCTCCGCCACGGGAGCACTGGGCGCGGGCTGCGAAGGGCGCTTTTGAAGGTCCACGACAGCAGAGTACCGAAACGCGATAGATCGCGACACCCCCCGCCCTGGACCGCCAGGGGCCAACTGAGCCTTACCTCACAGGCTCGGCCGCCCGACCAGGTTCTACGCTGGTTGGCGCTGCCAACGGATGCCAGCTGCTGTCTCTGTCGAGTGAGGAATGGGCGAGATGCCTGAGTTCGCGTACACCGATCTGCTTCCCCAAGGTGAGGACCCCACCACGTACCGGTTGGTGACCTCGGAGGGTGTCTCCACCGCTGAGGGGCCGGACGGCCGTACGTTCCTGAAGGTCGAGCCGGAGGCGCTGCGCAAGCTCGCCGAAGAGGCCATCCACGACATCCAACACTACCTGCGCCCGACGCACCTCGCGCAGCTGCGCCGCATCATCGACGACCCCGAGGCGTCCGGCAACGACAAGTTCGTCGCGCTCGACCTGCTGAAGAACGCGAACATCGCGGCCGCGGGCGTGCTCCCCATGTGCCAGGACACCGGCACCGCCATCGTCATGGGCAAGCGCGGGCAGAACGTCCTCACCGAAGGTGAGGACGAGAAGTCCCTCAGCAAGGGCATCTACGACGCCTACCAGAACCTGAACCTGCGCTACTCGCAGATGGCCCCGCTGAACATGTGGGAGGAGAAGAACACCGGCTCCAACCTCCCCGCGCAGATCGAGCTCTACGCGACGGACGGCGGCGCCTACAAGTTCCTCTTCATGGCCAAGGGCGGCGGCTCCGCCAACAAGTCGTTCCTGTACCAGGAGACGAAGGCCGTACTGAACGAGTCCTCCATGATGAAGTTCCTGGAGGAGAAGATCCGCTCCCTGGGCACGGCCGCCTGCCCGCCGTACCACCTCGCGATCGTCGTCGGCGGCACCTCCGCCGAGTACGCCCTGAAGACCGCCAAGTACGCCTCCGCGCACTACCTGGACGAGATCCCGGCCGAGGGCTCCGAGCTCGGGCACGGCTTCCGCGACAAGGAGCTCGAGGACAAGGTCTTCGAGCTGACGCAGAAGATCGGCATCGGCGCGCAGTTCGGCGGCAAGTACTTCTGCCACGACGTGCGCGTGGTGCGCCTGCCGCGGCACGGCGCGTCCTGCCCGGTCGCCATCGCGGTGTCCTGCTCCGCCGACCGCCAGGCCGTCGCGAAGATCACCGCCGAGGGCGTCTTCCTGGAGCAGCTGGAGACGGACCCGGCGCGCTTCCTGCCGGAGACGACCGACGAGCACCTCTCCGAGGACGAGTCGAGCGACGTCGTGAAGATCGACCTCAACCAGCCGATGGACGCGATCCTCGCCGAGCTGGCCAAGCACCCGGTGAAGACCCGCCTCTCCCTGACAGGCCCGCTCGTCGTCGCCCGCGACATCGCGCACGCCAAGATCAAGGAGCGCCTGGACGCCGGCGAGGAGATGCCGCAGTACCTGAAGGACCACCCCGTGTACTACGCGGGCCCGGCGAAGACCCCCGAGGGCTACGCGTCCGGTTCCTTCGGCCCGACCACGGCCGGCCGCATGGACTCCTACGTGGAGCAGTTCCAGGCCGCGGGCGGCTCCAAGGTCATGCTCGCCAAGGGCAACCGCTCCAAGCAGGTCACCGACGCGTGCGACGCGCACGGCGGCTTCTACCTCGGCTCCATCGGCGGCCCGGCCGCGCGTCTCGCGCAGGACTGCATCAAGAAGGTCGAGGTCGTCGAGTACGAGGAGCTCGGCATGGAGGCCGTCTGGAAGATCGAGGTCGAGGACTTCCCGGCGTTCATCGTCGTGGACGACAAGGGCAACGACTTCTTCCAGAACCCGGCGCCCGAGCCGACCTTCACGCACATCCCGGTGCGCGGCCCCGGCCTCTCGTAACCAGTAGGCATCACACGATGGTGGGGTTGTTCCGGCGTTCCGGAACAACCCCGCCGTCGTATTCGCTGTACCTGGTATGAGCGACGTATCCGGGATGAGCGAGACCGACGGCGAGTACCGCATCGAGCACGACTCCATGGGCGAGGTCCGCGTGCCCGCCGCCGCGAAGTGGCGGGCCCAGACGCAGCGCGCCGTGGAGAACTTCCCCATCTCCGGGCAGCGCATCGAGCGCGCCCACATCGAGGCCCTCGCCCGCATCAAGGGCGCGGCGGCCACGGTGAACGCGGAGCTCGGGGTGGTCGACAAGGACATCGCCGAGGCCGTCGCCGCGGCCGCCGCAGAGGTGGCCGAGGGCCGCTGGGACGACGAGTTCCCGATCGACGTGTTCCAGACCGGCTCCGGTACGTCGTCGAACATGAACACCAACGAGGTGCTTGCCACGCTCGCCACCGAGCGCCTGGGCCGCGACGTGCACCCGAACGACCACGTGAACGCCTCGCAGTCGTCCAACGATGTCTTCCCCTCCTCCATCCACATCGCCGCCACCGCCGCCGTCACCCACGACCTGATCCCGGCCCTCGAGCACCTGGCCGCGTCCCTGGAGCGCAAGTCCGCCGAGTTCGCCGATGTCGTGAAGTCGGGGCGTACGCATCTGATGGACGCGACGCCGGTGACTCTCGGCCAGGAGTTCGGCGGCTACGCGGCGCAGGTCCGTTACGGCGTCGAGCGGCTGACCGCCTCGCTCCCCCGCCTCGCCGAACTCCCCCTGGGCGGCACCGCGGTCGGCACGGGCATCAACACCCCGCCCGGGTTCTCGGCCGCCGTCATCGCCGAGGTCGCGCGCGCGACGGGGCTGCCGCTGACGGAGGCCCGCGACCACTTCGAGGCGCAGGGCGCGCGCGACGGGATCGTGGAGACGAGCGGCCAGCTGCGGACGATCGCCGTCGGCCTGACGAAGATCGCCAACGATCTGCGGTGGGCCGCGTCCGGACCGCGTACGGGACTCGCGGAGATCAACCTCCCGGATCTGCAACCCGGTTCGTCGATCATGCCGGGCAAGGTGAATCCGGTCATTCCCGAGGCGACGCTGATGGTCGCGGCCCAGGTCACCGGCAACGACGCGACGGTCGCCGCGGCCGGCGCCGCGGGCAACTTCGAGCTGAACGTGATGCTCCCGGTGATCGCCAAGAACGTGCTGGAGTCCATCCGGCTGCTCGCCAACGTGTCCCGGCTGCTCGCCGACCGCACCGTCGACGGCATCACCGCCAACCGCGAGCGCGCCCGCGAGTACGCCGAGTCCTCCCCGTCCGTCGTCACGCCGCTCAACAAGTACATCGGCTACGAGGAGGCTGCCAAGGTCGCCAAGACGTCGCTCGCCGAGCGGCGCACCATCCGTGAAGTCGTCCTCGACGGCGGCTATGTGGAGCGGGGTGACCTCACCGTCGAACAACTCGACGAGGCACTCGATGTCCTGCGGATGACGCGGCCGTAACAGCCCGTGGTCGGTTGGCGTATTCGTGATACGCACCGCAGCGTCGTATGCCGTTGGCACCTAATATCTGTGCATGACAGACGACTACCGGATGACCGAGAGTGGAGGGCGCTGGGCGCCCGGTGAGCCGATCCTGTGGCGCTACCGCGCCAACGGGGGCGACGGCTTCCACATCTGCCGTCCGGTCACGGTCGTCCAGGACACCGACGAGCTGCTCGCCGTGTGGATGGCGCCCGGCACCGAGTGCGTGAAGCCGGTGATCGCCGACGGCACGCCCGTTCACCGCGAGCCGCTCGCCACCCGCTACACCAAGCCCCGCACCCTTCAGCGCGACCGCTGGTCCGGCACGGGCGTGCTGAAGCTGGCGCGGCCCGGCGACCCCTGGTCGGTGTGGCTGTTCTGGGAGCCGGGCTGGAGGTTCCGCAATTGGTACGTGAACCTGGAGGCGCCGCGCGCCCGTTGGGCCGGGGGCGTCGACTCGGAGGACCACTTCCTCGACCTGTCGGTGTACCCGGACGGCAGCTGGCGCTGGCACGACGAGGACGAGTTCGCGCAGGCGCAGGCCGTGGGCCTGATGAGCCCCGCACAGGCGTCCGAGGTGCGGTCCGCGGGGCGCCTGGCGGTCGAGGCGATCGAGAACTGGCGGCGGCCGTTCCCGGACGGCTGGCAGCACTGGCGCCCGGACCCGGCGTGGCCGGTTCCCGCCCTGCCGGCCGACTGGGACCGTACGCCCGCGCACGTGTCCTCATGAGACCCTTGATGCGCCCCCATGGGGTAAACGTAGGATCGTCCTCCGCAAGAGAGCACCGGTCCGGATGTGCGGATTCCAGGGACAACTCTTGGCACGCACAACTGGTCTGACACGATGTCAACGAGGTCATCGAGGGGCGGCTGGACCGTGAACGTGGGCGAGACGACGCAGTGGGCGGGCCGGGACACGACGGCTGCCGGGACCGCGAGCAGAGCTGTCCGCAGGTCCCCGGCGTGCCCGGCCGCAGGGATTCCGTTCCCGGAGCGCGGGTTCCGGGTATCCGGTCCCCTACGGGACACGCCGCAGGTCACCGGCAGCGGCGCCACCCCCGACAGGCCCTGGCCCCAGCTGTTCCCCAACTGCCGGCGCACTGGCCAGTGACGCGGCGCGCAGCCCCGGACGGACGGAATCGACACGCGTGACGGAGTATCCCACCTCCCACGAAGGCCGCCACCACGGAACGGCGGCCCGCCCCGCCGACCCCCGCGGGGCCCTTCGGCACACCCCAGAGACCTCCGGCGAGGCCTCCGCCCCGGGCTCCGGAGGCCTGCCGGAGCAGCCACGGCGAGCTTCCGGTTCCACCCCGGACGCCGAGCACGCGCAGCCCGTGGCGCCCTCCCCCGAGCCCGTGCGGCCCGGGCCTCCGGAGGGTGCCGACCGCCGCACCGGGCAGCCGCGCCCCAGCGGACAGCCGACGGCGATGCGGCGCGACGGCGACCGGCTGCGCTTCGTCGGCGCCGCGACCCGGCGGATCGCCCGCGGCCTGGACCTCGACGAGATCGTGATGGGCCTGTGCCGGGCGACGGTGCCCACGTTCTCCGACGCGATCCTGGTGTATCTGCGCGAGCCGCTGCCGGTGGGCGACGAGCGGCCGACCGGGCCCATGGTGCTGCGCCTGCGCCGCACCGACCGGATCCCGGACTCCAACGACACCACCGCCGACTCGGACTCCGAGGGCGCGGGAATCACGGTCCCGATCACCCCGCAGATCGAACTGACGGCGGGCAGTGCCGAGTTGTGCGAGGTCCGCGTCGGTGGCGCGCTCGCCGAGGTGCTGCGCGGCGTACGCCCGGTGTTCGCCGACTCGCCCGCCGCGCTCGCCGCACTGCCCGAACTCCTCGGCTCGGACCGGGCGTTGCCGGGCGGCCAGCGCGCGATCCTCGCACCGCTGCGCGGTCGCCGCCGGGTGATCGGGGCCGCGGTGTTCCTGCGCCGCCCCGACCGGCACGCGTTCGACGCCGACGACCTGCTGGTGGCGGGGCAGTTGGCGACGCACAGCGCGCTCGGCATCGACAAGGCGGTGCTGTACGGCCGCGAGGCGTACATCGCGGACGAGTTGCAGCGCACGATGCTGCCGGAGACGCTGCCGAACCCGACGGGCGTGCGGCTGGCATCGCGCTATCTGCCGGCGGCGGAGACGGCGCGGGTCGGCGGCGACTGGTACGACGCGATCCCCTTGCCCGGCAGCCGAGTTGCCCTGGTCGTCGGCGACGTCATGGGCCACTCGATGACGTCGGCCGCCATCATGGGCCAGCTGCGCACCACCGCGCAGACCCTCGCCGGACTCGACCTGCCCCCGCAGGAGGTCCTGCACCACCTCGACGAACAGGCCCAGCGGCTCGGCACGGACCGCATGGCGACCTGCATGTACGCCGTGTACGACCCGGTCGCGCACCGCATCACCATCGCCAACGCCGGGCATCCGCCGCCCGTCCTGCTGCACCTCGGCGGGCGCTCCGAGGTGCTGCGGGTGCCGCCGGGCGCACCGATCGGCGTCGGCGGGGTCGACTTCGAGGCGGTCGAGCTGGACGCCCCGGCGGGCGCGACGCTGCTCCTCTACACGGACGGGCTCGTCGAGTCCCGGCTGCGGGACGTGTGGACCGGGATAGAGCAGCTGCGCGAACGGCTCGCCGCGACCGCGCAGTTGACCGGCCCCGACCATCCGCCGCCCCTTGAGGCACTGTGCGACGAGGTCCTCGACATGCTCGGCCCGGGCGACCGGGACGACGACATCGCGCTGCTCGCCGCCCGCTTCGACGGGATCGCGCCGAGCGACGTCGCGTACTGGACGCTGGAGCCGGAGGACGCTGCGCCGGGCCGGGCCCGCAGGCTGGCGCGCAGCGCCCTGGACCGCTGGGGCCTCGAGGACCTCACGGACTCGGTCGAACTCCTGGTGAGCGAGGTCGTGACGAACGCGGTGCGGTACGCCACGCGTCCGGTGACCCTGCGCCTGCTGCGGACCGACGTGCTGCGCTGCGAAGTGGGCGACGACGTACCGCAGTTGCCGCGGCTTCGGCAGGCGCGGGCGACGGACGAGGGCGGCCGCGGGCTCTACCTGGTGAACCGGCTCGCCCGGCGGTGGGGCGCGACGCGCCTGTCCACCGGCAAGGTCGTCTGGTTCGAGCTTCCGGTGCCGTAAATATGTGGCCATGTGCCACTACTGCGGATGCCGTGAGATCCCGCTGATCAAGGAGTTCATCGCCGAGCACGAGCGCGTCACCGACGCCGCCGGTGACGCGCTGCGGGCGCTGGAGCGCGGCGACGTGGCGGCCGCGCGGACGCTCGTCGACACGATGGCGCAGGAGCTCGCCTCGCATTGGAAGGGCGAGGAGGACGGCCTGTTCGCGGTGATGCGTGACGACCCGGAGTACGCCGACTACATCGACGCCCTGGTCGCCGAGCACCGCGAGCTCGGCGCGCTGCTGCCCACCCTCGACCTCACGGACCCCGCCGACGTACAGCGCCTCAAGGACGAGACGGACGAGCTGCACCGGCACATCGCCAAGGAGGAGGACGGCCTCTTCCCTGCGTCGCTGACGGCGCTGTCCGGGGACGGGTGGGACGCGTCGATGGCGGCGTGGCGCGCGGCGCACCCCCAGCAGAACGCCTGAACAATCAGAACCCCACCGGCACATACCCCGTGGCCCGCCCCCGGTCGTCGAGCACCCGCCCCATCCGCTTCACCGTGCGCAGCGTCACCGTGCGGTCCTCGACGCGCAGGGCGGGGAACCGGTCGTCCAGGGCGGCCTCCAGGGTGGCCATGCCGTCGAGGTCGCGGAGCCAGACCTGGAAGAGCAGGTTGCAGGACCCCGTGACCGACGTGCACAGGCGCATCTGCGGGAGGCGGGCGAGCGCCGAACCCGTGCGGTCGAGCGTGCCGTGCGGGACGGTCGCCCGATACGTGGCGAGGGCCGGCCAGCCCGCCAGCTGCTGGGCCAGATCGCAGCGCAGCAGGATCTCCCGGTCGCGCAGTTCGCGCGCGAGCCTGCGTCTCACGGTCGACTCGCCGACGCCGACGGCCGACGCCAACTCGGCATACCCTGCACGCCCGTTCGCGCCCAGCTCGCGAAGGAGCGCCAGGTCGACCTCGTCGCGGGGCCGGAACGGGCGGGACGGCGCGCCCGGCCCGGGTCCCGCCGTGGTGAGCCGCGCCCGCCCCGCCGGGTCGAGGGCGCGCACCTTCCAGCCGCTGCCCTCCTGGTAGAGCCGCATGCTCAGCCGGGTCCGCGTGCCACGCACACCCGGCAGGCGGCCCAGGTCGTCGCTGACCCGGCGCCCGAGCGCGGGCAGGTCGGGCGCCGCGACGGAGAGCAGCAGGTCGTAGTCGCCGACCACGTGCTCCGCGCTGAACACCCACGGAAGCCGGACGAGGCGGGCGCTCAGCTCCTCCAACTCGCCCGGTGTGCACGTCACTTCCACGTAGGCGACGGTGGCCGTCGTCGGCCCCGCGTACGCCGTCACCCACGCCAGGCCCGCCCGCTCCAGGCGCGCCCAGCGGCGGGCCGCGGTCGTCGCGTCGATGCCGACGGCCGGTCCCACCCGGCTCCACGGGGCGCGCGGATCGGTCTGCAGGGCGTCGATCAGGGCGAGATCGGCCTCCTCGAAGGCGGCGGATTCCGGCACGAGACCGTGCGCGTTGCCGTTTTCCAGCATTTGAGGCCCCTTCCCGCACGGCGGCCGGATTCTGTCCCCACTTCCGAGCCGTCCCCCACACCAGCACGCCCACTCTAGAAGGAGTGCCTGTGGTCCCACCCTCGCAAGGCCCCGCACGTGAGCGTCTCGACAAGGGCGCCAAGATCACGGTCACGCTGCTCTTCGCCGCCTGGCTGATCGACTACATCGACCGTCTGGTCATCAATCTCGCGCTGCCCTCGATCGGCCACGAATTCGACCTCAACCGTACCCAGCAGGGCCTCGCGGTCTCCGTGTTCTTCGTGGCGTACGCCGTCTGCCAGATCCCGGGCGGCATGCTCGCCGACCGGTTCGGCGCCAAGCGCGTCACCTGCTGGGCGCTGCTCATCTGGTCCGCGTTCACGGCGCTCACCGGACTCGCAGGCTCGTTCGCGATCCTTCTGGTGGTGCGCTTCCTGTTCGGTATCGCCGAAGGTGTCTTCCCCGGCGCCTCGATGAAGGCGGTGAGCGAGCGGACGACGCCCGGCCAGCGGATGAGCGCCAACGGCATCGTGCAGTCGTCGAACGCCGTCGCCGCGGTCGTCGCCCCGCTGATCGCGGCGCCGCTCATCGCCCACTTCGGCTGGCGCTCGGCGTTCTTCACCGTCGCCGGCGTCGGCGTCTTCGTGTACGCGGCCGTCAGCCTGTGGCTGCCCGAGCGGGAGCGGACGGAGGCCGACGCACGGCCTACCGGCTCCGCCCGCACCGTGATTCGCTCGGGAACCATGTGGGCGTTCGCCGGGATGTTCTTCGGCTACGACATCATCGTGTGGGGCCTCAACACCTGGGTGCCCTCGTACCTCAACCAGGAGCGCGGGCTCGCGCTCACCTCGGCGGGCGCCCTGTCGATCCTGCCCGCGGGCGCCGCGACCGTCGCCGTGATCGTCGGCGGCCGGCTCGCGGACCGCTTCGAAGGCAATCAGCGCAAGATCGTGGTGCCCGCCATGGCGGTCTCCTCGGTCGCCCTGATCCTCATGGCGACGTCTTCCGGCACCGTCGCGTTCATCGGCTGGATGACGGTGGCGATCGCGTCCGCCTCGCTGGGCTACATGCCGATCTTCGCGGTGCCGCTGCGCAGCCTGCCGCCCGAACTGACCGGCGCGGCCGCCGGGTTGATCACATTCGGCGGGCAGGCCGGTGGCGTCGTCGCGCCGACCGCGATGGGGCTGCTCGCGGACTCGGCCGGATTCGGCGCCGCGTTCGGCTTCCTCGTCGTCGGCGCCGTGCTCGCCGCGATCCTCGCCTGCGTCACCCCGCAGACCACGCTCACCTTCCGCCGGGCGCTGCGGCTGCCCGACGAGTCCGAGCCCACCCCCGTACCCGTACAAGGAGAGCCCCGATGACCGCCACACCCGCCACGGCCACCACCCTCGACAGCCTCCTGCCGTCCCTGCGCGAGCTCTACCGGGACCTGCACGCCCACCCCGAACTCTCCCTCCAGGAGACCCGCACCGCCGGGATCGTCGCCGCCCGGCTGCGCGAACAGGGCGGCTGGGAGGTGACCGAGGGCGTCGGCGGCACCGGCGTCGTCGGGGTCCTCCGCAGCGGTGAGGGCCCGACCGTGCTGCTGCGCGCCGACATGGACGGGCTGCCCGTCCTGGAGGCGACGGGCCTGCCCTACGCGTCCGTGGCGCGCGGCACCGACCGCGACGGCAACGACGTACCGGTCATGCACGCCTGCGGCCACGACATGCACGTCACGTGTCTGCTCGGCGTGACGGCGCTCCTCGCGGCGGAGCGGGACACGTGGCGCGGCACCGTCGTCGCCGTGTTCCAGCCCGCGGAGGAGGTCGGCCGCGGGGCCCGGGACATGCTGGGCGACGGGTTCGCGGAGCGCTTCCCGAAGCCGGACGTGTGCCTCGGGCAGCACGTCGGGCCGTTCCCGACGGGTGTCGCGGTGACCCGGCCCGGAGCCGTGATGGCGGCCTCCGACAGCTACCGCGTACGCCTCTTCGGGCGGGGCGGGCACGGGTCGACGCCCGAGTCGACCGTCGACCCGGTGGTCCTCGCGGCGGCCGTCGTGATGCGGCTTCAGACCGTGGTCTCGCGGGAGGTCGGGGCCTCGCAGACGGCCGTCGTGACGGTGGGCTCGATCCACGCCGGCACGAAGGAGAACATCATCGCGGACGAGGCCGAGCTGAAGCTCAACATCCGCTCGGTCGACCCGGTGGTGCGCGAGCGGGTGCTCGCCGCGGTGCGCAGGATCGTCCGGGCGGAGGCGGAGGCCTCGGGCTCCCCCAAGGAGCCGGAGTTCACCTCGCTCGGCTCCTTCCCCGTCACCGAGAACACGGACGACGCCACCGCCACGACGATCGATGGGCTGCGCGGGGCGCTCGGCGAGCAGGGCGTCCTTGTGCTTCCGCAGCCGATCAACGGCAGCGAGGACTTCGGCCTGTTCGGCAAGGAGCTCGGTGTGCCCTCGGTGTTCTGGCACTTCGGCGGGGCCGACCCGGCCGCCTTCGCGGGGCACGACGCGGGCACGCTCGCCTCGCGCGGCCTGCCCGCGGAGATCCCGGTGAACCACTCGCCGCAGTACGCGCCGCTCCAGGACCCCACGATCGAGCTGGGGGTGCGGGCCTTCCTTGCGGCGGCCCGCACCTGGCTCGGCTCCCCCGAGTAGCCGGTCAGTCTCTGCCGTTCCCGTTCCCGCCGCCGTTCTCCGGCTCGATCGGGTCCTCCGGCCAGCTCTCGGTCGGGGTGTCGGTCGGGACCGGGAGCGTCTCCGTCGGATCCGTCGTCGGCGTCTCGCTCGTCGGCGTCCCGCTCGGCGTCGTCTGGGTCGGCGTCGGGGTGGTCGTCTCCGACTTGCTCGGCGTCGGGTCGGTCGAGGGCTCCTCGGTGGGGGTGGCCGGGGCGGTCGTCGTGGGCTGGACGGCCTTGCCCATGTCGGTGTCCAGGTCGAACTTCCCGTTCGCACTGGACGAGTTGAAGGTGTACTGCGCCCAGATCTGGGCGGGGAAGCTGCCGCCGTCGACACGCGGCAGGCCGCCCGCGCCCTCCATGGACACGTGCGCGCCGGCCTCGGACGACTTCAGCGCGCCCTCGCCGAACAGGCCCACCGAGGTGACCAGGTCCGGCGTGTACCCGGTGAACCAGGCCGACTTGTTGTCGTCGGAGGTACCGGTCTTGCCGGCGACCTGCTGGCCCTCGCGGACCGGGTTGTCGCGCACGGAGGTCTTCGCCGTGCCGTCGTCGACCACGCCGGTGAGGACCGAGGTGACCGAGTCGGCGGCGCCGCGGCTGATGACCTGCTCGCCGACAGCGTCTTCCAGCGGGACCGGCTCGCCCTGCTTGGACACCGACTTCACGATCCGCGGGGTGACCTTCTTGCCGTGGTTGTCGAGGGTCGCGTAGACGCCGGCCATCTCCATCGGGCTCGCGCCCATGGTGCCGAGGGTCTGCGCGGGGAACGGCTTGAGGTCGCCCGAGTCCATGCCGAGCTTCTTCGCCGTGGCCATCACCTGGTCCATGCCGACGTCGACGCCGAGCTGGGCGAAGACGGAGTTGATGGACTTGTTCATGGCGGTCTGGACGGTGACCGGGCCGTAGCTCTTCTTGTCCTCGTTCGGCGGGGCGAAGCCGACCTTCTCGCCGTTGTCGACGACCGGGCGCTTGCTGGTGCCGTCGTAGATCGTGTCCGCGGTGATGTTCTGGCCGGACTGCGTCGTCGCCTCGTTCTCCAGGGCGGCCGCGAGGATCAGCGGCTTGAAGGTGGAGGCGGGCTGGTAGTCGGTGCGGGTCGCGTTGTTGACGTAGTGCTCGCTGAGCCCTTCACCGCCGTACAGCGCGAGGACCTTGCCGGTCTTCGGGTCGACGGAGACGGCGCCGGCCTGCACGCGCGCGTCGGCCTTCTTGTCCTTGCGGTCGAGCTTGTCGTTGAGCTGCGCCTTGACCGACTTCTCGAGCTGCTTCTGCTTCTTGCGGTCGACGTTGAGCGTGATCGTGTAGCCGCCGGCGTTGAACTGCGCGTCGGTGAGGTTCAGTTCCTTCATCACCTCGTCCTTGGCGGCCTCGTAGAGGTAGCCCTCCTGGCCCTGGAGTCCGGAGGCGGCCTTCGGCTGGATCGGCTTGTCGAACGTCATGCCCTGCCGCTCGCTCGCGCTCAGCCAGTGCATGTCGACCATGTTGTCGAGCACGTAGTTCCAGCGCGCCTTGGCCAGTTGCTTTCCGGTGTCGGAAGCGATCGCCCAGTCGTACTGGTTCGGGGCCTGGAGCAGCGCGGCGAGGTACGCGCCCTGCTCCACGCTCAGCTTCGAGGCGTCCTTGCCGTAGTAGGCCTGGGCGGCGGCCTGGATGCCCCAGGCGCCGCGGCCGTAGTAGCTGGTGTTGATGTACCCGGCGAGGATGTCGTCCTTGGACTGCTTCTGGTCCACCTTCAGCGAGATGACCAGTTCCTTGAGCTTGCGGGAGACGGTCTGTTCCTGCGTCAGGTAGTAGTTCTTCACGTACTGCTGGGTGATCGTCGAGCCGCCCTGCTTGCCCTTGCCCATGACGGTGTTGAGCATGCCGCGGGCGGTGCCCTTCATGTCGACGCCCTTGTCCGTGTAGAACGTCTTGTTCTCGGCGGCGACGAAGGTGTGCTGGACGCCCTCGGGCACCTCGGCCAGGTCCACGATCTCGCGGTTGACCTCACCGGTGCGGGCCATCGTGGCGCCGTCGCTGTACTTGTAGACGTTGCTCTGCACCTGGGCGTCGGGGTTGCCCTCGGGTACGTCGATCACCAGGTACAGCACGATGAACGCGCCCATGCACAGCAGGACGAGTCCGAAGAACGTACCCAGGAGCTTCTTCCAGGTGAAGAAGCGGCGTATGCCCGACGGCCGCGCCGCGCGCTTGCGCGCCTTCCTCGCATCCGCTCGGCCCATGACCTCAGTCGCTCCGCTTCTTGTCCTTGTCCGTGTACGCCCTCGCGTACGGGTACGAACCCAGTTCTCACGATGGTGCTGAATCGGCTCAAGAACCTAACCCGTCACTTATGTCGAATCTTCGTTGATTCGGCCATATCGGACGTGACAATCAGCACCTGCCCCATGGGAACCGACGAGCGAGAGGTGCGGATGGTTGCCGAACGCGATAAAGTGATATCACTTTGCTAGACCGCGTTCGCGGCAGTGCTGCCACGAACGACCAGCTCAGAGATACGGGGACGGACATGTCCGAGACGGACGCCACACCGAACACTCCCGACGTACAGATGCCGAAGGCGCACGTACGCGAGTTCACGGCCCACAGCATCGGCGGCGGGCTCGCCCTGCTGCTCGGCCTCGTCGGCCTGATCGTCGGCGGAGGCCTGATCGCGCTCGCCGGCTCCACCGACTCGGGAGGCACCAGGGGCGCACTCATCGCGGTCGGCGTCGTGGTCGCGATCGGCTCGGTCTTCGCCATGGCGGGCCTGAACATGGTGGCGCCGGGCGAGGCCCGCGTCGTCCAGCTCTTCGGCCGCTACCGGGGCACGATCCGCACGGACGGCCTGCGGTGGGTCAACCCGCTCACCTCGCGCGCGAAGATCTCGACCCGCGTGCGCAACCACGAGACGGCGGTCCTGAAGGTCAACGACGCGTACGGCAACCCGATCGAGCTCGCCGCGGTCGTCGTCTGGAAGGTCGAGGACACGGCCCAGGCGAGCTTCGAGGTCGACGACTTCCTGGAGTTCGTCTCGACGCAGACCGAGGCGGCCGTCCGGCACATCGCCATCGAGTACCCCTACGACGCGCACGACGAGGCGGGCCTGTCGCTGCGCGGCAACGCCGAGGAGATCACGGAGAAGCTCGCCCTCGAGCTCCACGCGCGCGTGGAGGCGGCCGGCGTCCAGATCATCGAGTCCCGCTTCACGCACCTCGCGTACGCCCCCGAGATCGCGTCCGCGATGCTCCAGCGCCAGCAGGCGGGCGCGGTCGTGGCGGCCCGCCGCCAGATCGTCGACGGAGCGGTCGGCATGGTCGAGGCCGCGCTCGCCCGGATCGCCGAGCAGGACTTCGTGGAGCTGGACGAGGAGCGCAAGGCGACCATGGTCTCCAACCTGCTGGTCGTCCTCTGCGGTGACCGCGCGGCGCAGCCCGTCCTGAACACCGGAACGCTCTACCAGTGACGCCGCCCCCTGACCGCGAGCGCCGCCCGGCACGCAAACAGGTCCTGCTGCGGCTCGACCCCGCGGTGTACGACGCGCTCGCGCGTTGGGCGGGCGAGGACCTGCGCTCGGCCAACGCGCAGATCGAGTTCCTGTTGCGCAAGGCGCTCGCAGAGGCGGGGCGCCTGCCGGGTTCGGCGAAGCCGATACCGAGGCGAGGTCGTCCCTCGGCCGGCGACGAGACCGACTGAACGACACGGGGCTCCGCCCCGGACCCCGCGCCTCAAACGCCGGCGGGGCTGGATCTGCTCAATCGCCGCAGGGGCTTGAATCATCAAGCCCCTGCGGCGTCCTCATGTCCGGCTATACACACCGCGTATACATGGTGTGTATAGTCCCTCGCATGTCCATCGGCCACACCCTCCTCGGGCTGCTCGAATCAGGGCCCCGCCACGGTTACGACCTCAAGCGCACCTTCGACGAGACCTTCGGGCACGACAAGCCGCTGCACTACGGGCAGGTCTACTCGACCATGTCCCGCCTCCTGAAGAACGGCCTCGTCGAGGTCGACGGGATCGAGGCCGGCGGCGGCCCCGAGCGCAAGCGGTACGCGATCACCGACGCCGGCGTCACCGACGTACGGCAGTGGCTCGCGACGCCGGAGAAGCCGGAGCCCTACCTCCAGTCGACCCTCTACACCAAGGTCGTCCTCGCCCTGCTGACCCGGCGCGACGCGACCGAACTCCTCGACGCGCAGCGCGCCGAGCACCTGCGCCTGATGCGCATCCTCACGGACCGCAAGCGCAAGGGCGACCTCGCCGATCAACTCATCTGCGACCACGCCCTGTTCCACCTGGAAGCCGACCTGCGCTGGCTGGAACTGACCGCCGCGCGCCTCGACAAGCTCGCCGCGGAGGTACGTCCTTCATGAGTTCCCCCACCACTCCCGCCGGTTCCCTGCTGGCCGCCACCGGCCTGCACAAGACGTACGGGCCGACCCCGGCCCTCGACGACGCCTCCTTCTCCGTCCACCCGGGCGAGGTCGTCGCCGTCATGGGCCCCTCCGGCTCCGGCAAGTCGACGCTGCTGCACTGCCTCGCCGGCATCGTCACGCCGGACTCCGGCACCATCACGTACAACGGCCGCGAGCTGACCGCCATGTCCGACGCGGAGCGCAGCGCGCTGCGCCGCGGCGAGTTCGGCTTCGTTTTCCAGTTCGGGCAGCTGGTCCCGGAGTTGACGTGCGTCGAGAACGTCGCGCTCCCGCTGCGGCTGAACGGCGTGAAGCGCAAGGAGGCCGAGCGCCGGGCCGTCGAATGGCTCCAGCGCCTGGAGGTCGACGACCTCGCGGGCAAGCGCCCGGGAGAGGTCTCCGGCGGCCAGGGCCAGCGCGTCGCCGTCGCCCGTTCCCTGGTCACGGGGCCGCGCGTGCTGTTCGCCGACGAGCCCACCGGCGCCCTGGACTCGCTCAACGGCGAGCGCGTCATGGAGCTGCTCACGGACGCCGCCCGCACCACCGGCGCCGCCGTCGTCCTGGTCACCCACGAGACGCGGGTCGCCGCCTACTCCGACCGCGAGATCGTCGTACGGGACGGCAAGGCCCGGGACATGGAGTTCGCCCGATGACCCTCCTCGACGACCGTCCCGCCCAGGCCCCGCCCGCACCCACGGACCCCGGCCTCGCGGGCCGCCTGCGCGACCTCGCGCTCGGTGTCCGCTTCGGCTTCTCCGGCGGCCGCGAGGGCTGGATCCGTACGCTGCTCACCGCGCTCGGCGTCGGCCTCGGCGTCGCCGTTCTCCTTGGCGCCGCGTCCGTGCCGAACTTCACGAGCGCGCGCGACGCCCGCTCCGCCGCCCGCTCGATCGGCTTCGGCGAGGAGAGCGTGAAGCCGTCCGACAGCACGCTGCTCACGCTCGACACCTCCTCCTCGTACCGGGACCTCTCCGTCGGCGGCTACATGGTGGACGCCGACGGCAAGAACCCGGTCCTGCCGCCCGGCGTCGACAAACTCCCGGGTCCCGGCGAGATGCTGGTCTCGCCCGCGCTGCGCGACCTCCTCGACTCCCCCGAGGGCGAACTCCTCAAGAAGCGCTACGACTTCCGCGACGTCGGCACCATCCACGAGGCCGGCCTGAGCGACCCCTTCGAGCTGTACATGTACGCGGGCAGCGACGGCCTCAGCACCGACCGCGGCGCCACCCGAGTCGACGACTTCGGGCAGGCGGGCGACGACAACCCGCTCGATCCGGCCCTGGTGCTGCTGATCCTGCTGGGCTGTGTGGTGCTGCTCGCGCCCATCGCCATCTTCATCGCGACCGCCGTACGGTTCGGTGGCGAGCGACGCGACCGCAGGCTCGCCGCGCTGCGACTCGTCGGCGCGGACGCGCGGATGACGCGGTGGGTGGCTGCCGGTGAGGCGCTGTTCGGCACGCTCGTCGGCCTCGCGTTCGGCCTGCTCGCCTTCTTCGCGGGGAGGCAGGTGTTCGCCCACGTCGAGGTGTGGCGCCTGTCCGCGTTCCCCGACGACTTCACCCCGGTGCCGGTCCTCGCCGTGCTGGTGCTGCTGGCGGTGCCGCTGTCCGCGATCGCCGTCACGGTGTTCGCCCTGCGGTCCGTCTCGATCGAGCCGCTCGGTGTCGTACGGGGCGGGCGCGTGCGCAGCCGCAGGCTGTGGTGGCGGCTGCCCGTCCCCTTCGCCGGCCTCCTGGTCCTGTTCCTGTCCAGCTTCGACGCGGGCGCGTCCCAGCTGTCCATGGTGGTGATCGCGGGCGGTGTCCTGCTGACCCTCGTCGGCCTGGTGCTCGTGCTGCCCTGGCTGGTGGAGGCCGTCGTGAGCCGGCTGCGCGGCGGCTCCGTCCCCTGGCAACTGGCTACCCGCAGGCTCCAGTTGAACAGCAGCGCCGCCACCCGCGCGATCTCCGGCATCACCATCGCGGTGGCCGGCGGCATCGCCCTCCAGATGTTCACCGTCGGCATCAACGACAGCTTCAACAGCTCGACCGGCCAGGACCCGCAGCGCGCCCAGATCGGCGCGAACACCGACTTCCCGAGCGGCACGCTGGCCGACCGGATGGTCCAGGAGTTCCGGACCACCAAGGGCGTCAAGAAGGTCATCGGCACGGTCATCACCTCGGCCGAGCGGGTGGGCGCCAAGCCCGGCGCGGACGGCTACGCCCCGTCCACCTCCCTGTCCGTCGGCTCCTGCCCCTCGCTGCGCGAGCTGGCCCACCTGCCCTCGTGCTCGGACGGCGACGTCTTCCGCGTCACCCGCTCCCACGACTCGTACAGCGACGAGCAGTTGGAGAAGGTGGCCGTGCCCGGCGGGCGGCTCGTCGTGGACAACCCCGAGGACGCGGGCCGCACCGATCTGAAGCCGGTGCACTGGTCGCTGCCCGAGGACGTGCGCACCGTCGACTCCCGCAAGGACCCGGCGGGCGAGTACTACGGCGGCATCCTCGCCACCCCCGGCGCCCTCGACCCGGCGACCCTGCACACCGCGTCGACCAACGCGCAGATCCAGATCGACGAGAACGTGCCGGACGCGGCGGACCAGGTCCGCAACACCGCGTTCGCGGTCGACCCGGGCATGCAGGTGTGGACGTACGAGGTGTTGAGCCGCGACAAGGAGTACGCGAGCATCCGCACGGCCCTCTTCACGGCCGCGGCGCTCACCATGGTGATCATCGCGGCGTCGATGCTGGTCTCGCAGATCGAGCAACTCCGCGAGCGCAAGCGGCTGTTGTCGGTGCTCGTCGCCTACGGCACGAAGCGCTCGACGCTCGCCTGGTCCGTGCTCTGGCAGACGGCGATCCCGGTGGTCCTCGGCATGGCCGTGGCGGTCACGGGCGGGCTGACGCTCGGCTGGCTGATGCTGCGCCTCCTCGGCAAGCCGGTGACCGACTGGCTGCTGTTCCTCCCGCTGAGCGGGGTGGCGGCCGCCGTCATCGCCGCGGTGACCCTCCTGTCCCTGCCTCCGCTGTACCGCATGATGCGGGCGGAGGGACTGCGGACGGAGTGACGCTCAGCGGTCGCCGAGGACGCGAACCGGCATGCCCCGCAAGGCAGTTCGCAGGGCCGAGGCCAGCTCCTCGTACTCCGCGGAGCGCGCCGCCCCCGTCCGCATGGCGAAGGCCACGCGGCGCGCGGGGGCGGGCTCCGCGAAGTACCCGGTGAGCAGCTGGCTGCTCCGGCTGGTCTCCACGGACACGGCGGTGCGCGGCAGCAGCGTCACCCCGAGGCCGCCCGCGACGAGCTGGACCAGCGTGGCGAGCCCGGCGGCGGTCGTGGCGACGGGAGCGTCGTCGCGGCCCGCCTCCCGGCAGATGTCCAGGGCCTGGTCGCGCAGGCAGTGCCCCTCGTCCAGGAGCAGCAGGTTCAGCTCCCGCAGCGCCTCACGCGGGATCCCCTCCCGCCCGCCGAGCCAGTGGTCGAGCGGCGTGACGAGCACGAAGTCCTCGTCGAACAGCGGAAGTTCGGTCACCCCCGGCACCCCGAGCGGCACGGCGAGCAGCAGCAGATCGAGCCGCCCCGCCCCCAGGCCCTCGATGAGCGACGACGTCTGCTCCTCGTGCACCTGGAGGTCCAGGTCCGGATACGTGTCGTGGACGAGCCGCAGCACCGTCGGCAGCAGATACGGCGCCACCGTGGGAATCACCCCGAGCCGCAGCACCCCTGTGAACGGTGCCCGCACCGCCTCGGCCTCCTCGACGAGCGCGCCGACCTCGTCGAGCACCGCCTTGGCCCGCACGGCGATCCGCTCCCCGGCCGGCGAGAGCAGCACCTTTCTCGTCGTACGCTCGAGGAGGGTCACCCCGAGCACCTCCTCCAGGGCCGACACGGCACCGGACAGAGCGGGCTGACTCATCCCTATCGCGGCCGCGGCGTCCCGGAAGTGCAGATGCTCCGCGACCGCGGCGAATGCCCTGAGCTGCGCCAGGCTGGGCTGCCGGCGCCGCGCCCCCACGGGCTTTCCGTTCCGTACGGCCACTGATAGCCACCTCCGATCAACATGACCGAGTCTAGCTATTTCCGTAATCAATGCACCCTGTGCCACGATCTTGAGCAGTCCAACCCATGGAAACAGCCCCAAAAGGGATGTCTCCTACTGCAAGGAGTTCGTGTGCTCACTGTCGGTGACAAGTTCCCCGAGTTCGACCTGACTGCCTGTGTCTCGCTGGAGAAGGGCTCTGAGTTCGAGCAGATCAACCACAAGACCTACGAGGGCAAGTGGAAGATCGTCTTCGCGTGGCCCAAGGACTTCACCTTCGTGTGCCCCACCGAGATCGCCGCGTTCGGCAAGCTGAACGAGGAGTTCGCCGACCGTGACGCCCAGATCCTCGGCTTCTCCGGTGACTCCGAGTTCGTGCACCACGCCTGGCGCAAGGACCACCCGGACCTGACGGACCTGCCCTTCCCGATGCTGGCCGACTCGAAGCACGAGCTCATGCGTGACCTCGGCATCGAGGGCGAGGACGGCTTCGCGCAGCGCGCCGTCTTCATCGTCGACCAGAACAACGAGATCCAGTTCACGATGGTGACCGCCGGCTCCGTCGGCCGTAACCCCAAGGAGGTCCTCCGGGTCCTCGACGCTCTCCAGACGGACGAGCTGTGCCCGTGCAACTGGACCTCGGGCGAGGACACCCTCGACCCGGTCGCGCTGCTGGCCGGTGAGTGAGCATGGCCCTCGATGAACTGAAGTCCGCCGTTCCGGACTACGCCAAGGACCTGAAGCTCAACCTGGGCTCGGTCATCGGCAACTCGGACCTGCCGGCCCAGCAGCTGTGGGGCACGGTCCTCGCGACCGCCATCGCGTCCCGTTCCCCGCGCGTGCTGCGTGAGCTGGAGCCCGAGGCGAAGGCGAACCTGTCGCCCGAGGCGTACACCGCGGCGAAGTCGGCGGCGGCCATCATGGCGATGAACAACGTCTTCTACCGCACGCGTCACCTGCTCTCGGACAACGAGTACGGGACGATGCGCGCGGGTCTGCGGATGAACGTCATCGGCAACCCGGGGGTCGACAAGGTCGACTTCGAGCTGTGGTCCTTCGCGGTCTCGGCGATCAACGGGTGTGGGATGTGCCTCGACTCGCACGAGCAGGTGCTGCGCAAGGCGGGTGTCGACCGTGAGGTCGTGCAGGAGGCCTTCAAGATCGCCTCCGTGATCCAGGCGGTCGGCGTCACGCTCGACGCGGAAGCGGCGCTGGCGTAGCTCGTTTGCCAGAAACGGGGGCCGGATTGATCCGGCCCCCGTTTCTTACGTCTCGGGGCTCCGCCCCGGACCCCGCGCCTCAAACGCCGGCGGGGCTGGAATTGGGCGCTACTCGTCCGGACTGGATTTCGGGGTCGCGCTCACCGCGGTCGCGCCGTGGGGTTCCGGGGAGTATTTGAGGGAGGCCTCGCGGGACCACGCCCGTAGGTAGACGACCACCGTGTTCGTGACCGCCACCAGTGGCACCGCCACCACCGCGCCGCCGATGCCGGAGACCATGCCGCCCGCGGCGACCGCCAGGACGACGGCCAGGGGGTGCACCCGGACCGCTCGGCCCAGGATGAAGGGCTGCAGGATGTGGCCCTCGATCTGCTGCACCGCGAGCACCACGCCCAGCGTCATCACCGCGGTGAACACGCCCTGCGTCACCAGCGCGACGACCACGGCGAGCGCGCCGGAGACGACGGCGCCCACCAGCGGGATGAACGCGAACAGGAAGATGAAGACCGCCAGGGGCACGGCCATCGGGACGCCGAGGAAGAAGATCCCGAGGCCGATGAAGATGGCGTCGATCAGTGCCACTATCACCGTCCCGCGGACGTACGCCGTGAGCGTGCGCCAGGCCCTCGGACCCGCGCCCGCGATACCGGGACGGGCCTGCGCGGGGACGAGCCCCAGGGTCCACTCCCAGATGCGCCTGCCGTCGTAGAGCAGGAACAGCGTCGAGAAGATCGTCAGGAGTACGCCCGTCAGCGCCTCGACGATGACGGTGACGCCCTCCAGGCCCGCCGACGTGATCTCGTCCGTGTTCGCGCCGACCGCGTCGCGCAGCGACTTGGCGATGTCGTTGATCTGACCGTCGGTCACGTGGAAGGGGCTGTTCAGCAGCCACCTGCGCAGATCGTCGATGCCGTCCTGGACCTGCTCGGACAGCTGGTCGATGTTCTCCTGGACCTGCCAGACCACGAACCAGCCGACGAGCCCCATGATGACGAAGCCGAGGATGGCCGTCAGGGCCGTCGCGAGGCCCCGGGGCACTCCCCTGCGCATCAGGCGCGCCACCGTCGGCTGAAGCAGCGCGGTGATGAGCAGCGCCGCGATGAACGCGAACACCACCAGCTGCACCGAGCTGATGACCTTCATCAGGACCCAGAGCGTCCCGGCGAGCACCAGGAGCCGCCAGCCGGCCTCTGCCGCGACCCGAAGGCCCCACGGCACGGCGACGGCCGGCTCGGGCCGCGGGGAGACCGCCGGCGCGTACGCGGGCGGCGCGGGCACGTGGTCCGTGTCGTGCGCCGGCTGTGCTTCGGCCGGGCCCGGCGCACCGGGCTCCGGCTCGGGAGCCGCCGCCGGTGCCCGCGTCGGCCGTGGCGGCAGCTCGTCCTCCTCGGCCCGCTCGGCCTCTGCGCGGCGCTCGTCGAGGCGCTCGCCCACTTTGCTGATTCCCGCGCCTACCCGGCCGAGCCACCCTGGAACTCGCGACATCATCCGTCCTCGTTGAGCCTGTGGCCCCGACCGTACCGCGTGACAACGCCGAAGCCCCTCACCGTGAGGACGGTGAGGGGCTTCGCGAGGTTGCGAACTACTGGTTGCTCAGTACCAGTTGTTGGCCTGCCAGAACGACCAGGCCTCGCAGGGGCTGCCATAGCGGTCGTTCATGTAACCGAGACCCCACTTTATCTGCGTGGCCGGGTTCGTCTGCCAGTCCGCGCCGGCCGACGACATCTTGGTGCCGGGCAGCGCCTGGAAGAGACCGTAGGCACCGGACGAGGCGTTGGTGGCCTTGTAGTTCCAGCTGGACTCGTGGTCCACGATGTTGCTGAAGCACTGGAACTGACCGGACGGCACCATCTGACGTGCCATCGACTGGACCTGGGCGGTGCTGTACGAAGCCTGGGTGTTGAAGTCGGAGGCGTCGCGGGTGGCCGAGCGGCTGGCGGCCGCCTTCTTGGCTGCCTCCCGCTCCTTGGCCTCCTTCTCGGCCTTCTCCTTGGCTTCCTTGGCGTCCTGTGCGGCCTGCTGCTTGGCGACCGCGTCCTCGGCTGCCTGCTTCCGGGCGGACTCCTCGGCGGTCTTCTGCGCAGCCGTGTCGGCCGCGATGGCCTGGGTCTGCGCCTGCTGCTTCAGCGACGAGGTCTGCACCTGCGCCTGCTGACCGGCAGGGATGTCAGCGAGGAGGGTCGAGTCGCTCGCCGCCGCTTCAGCCCCTTGGGTGGGCTGACCGGTGCTGCCCGAGGCAACACCCACGACGGCGCCGACTGTGGTGACCGCGGTGGCCGAGACCACTGCGAATCCCCGGACCGAAATCCGGCTCACACGGTTTCCTTCCAGCATCGCCCGCTTGACCGTGACCGTCGCGGACGCAATCGTGCCCCTGGCACTGGTCTCCCAACTGCGGGGTCACGGGAGACACGGGCCCGGTGGACAACTCCCGTGACGGGAGCGCCGCATGGTGCTCGGGCGGCATACGACGGCCTCTATGTAGTTCAGGTGCAGCGGGTGCTGCTGTGGTTTCGTACCGCTGGGGGCACGCAAGTGTCGTATGCGGGGCCTGACAGGACCGAGACTCTGCCGCATCGGAGCATGGCAAGGCAATTCCCCACCGCGTGTGAAAGCTCACACCCCGTTTGCCCCTCGGGGTTTTCGGAAACGAGCACACGCCGCGGCGCCGCCCGGCTAGGCTCTCGGGCCTTGCCGAACGGCGCCAAAAGGGATGAACAGGCCCTGTACGGGCTAGATCTGACCGTCCTCCAGCATTTCGGTCACCAGGGCCGCGATCTGCGACCTTTCCGATCGGGTGAGCGTGACGTGCGCGAAGAGCGGATGTCCCTTCAGCTTCTCGACGACCGCGACCACCCCGTCGTACCGGCCGACACGGAGGTTGTCGCGCTGCGCGACGTCATGGGTGAGGACGACACGCGAGTTCGCCCCAATGCGTGAAAGGACCGTCAGAAGGACGTTCCGCTCCAGGGACTGCGCCTCGTCCACGATCACGAACGCGTCGTGCAGCGAGCGGCCCCTGATGTGGGTGAGCGGCAGGACCTCCAGCATCCCCCGGGCGGTGACCTCTTCGATCACCTCGCGCGACGTGACGGCGGACAGCGTGTCGAAGACCGCCTGTGCCCATGGCCCCATCTTCTCGGCCTCGCTGCCCGGCAGATAGCCGAGCTCCTGACCGCCGACCGCGTACAGCGGCCGGAAGACCATCACCTTCTGGTGCTGGCGCCGCTCCAGGACGGCCTCCAGGCCCGCGCACAGCGCGAGCGCGGACTTGCCGGTGCCGGCCCGGCCGCCCATCGAGATGATCCCGACGTCCGGATCGAGCAGCAGATCGAGGGCGATCCGCTGCTCGGCGCTGCGCCCCTTGAGGCCGAAGGCCTCCCGATCGCCGCGCACCAGGCGGACGTTGCCCTCGGGTGTGACGCGGCCGAGCGCCTTTCCACGCTCGGACTGGATCGTCAGACCCGTATGTACGGGAAGGTCGGCCGCCTCGGGAACGTAGAGGGTGTCCTCTTCGAAGAGGAGGTCGACCTGCTCGGCGGGCAGCGTCAGTTCGGACATGCCGGTCCAGCCGGAGTCCGTGATGGCGAGTTCGGCGCGGTACTCCTCGGCGAGGAGCCCCACGGAGGACGCCTTGATCCGCAGCGGCAGGTCCTTCGACACGACGGTGACGTCGTATCCCTCGGCCTGCAGATTGCGGGCGACCGCGAGGATGCGGCTGTCGTTGTCACCCAGTCGATAGCCCGAGGGCAGCACGCTGGGATCGGAGTGGTTGAGCTCGACGCGCAGGGTGCCGCCCAGTTCGCCGGTAGGGATCGGCGCATCCAGGCGTCCGTGGCGGATCCGGTAGTCGTCGAGCAGGCGCAGTGCCTGCCTGGCGAAGTAACCCAGCTCCGGATGATGCCGTTTGGCCTCCAACTCCGTGACCACGACGACAGGAAGGACCACTTCGTGTTCGTCGAAACGGGTCATGGAGTTCGGATCGGCCAGCAGGACGCTGGTGTCGAGAACATAAGTGCGCCGGTCGGGCTTGCGAAGGCGCTTGTTACTGGTCACCACGGAAGGACGTACCCCCTCGGATGAGGTCGGGGAGCGACGGAGTTTTCGGGACCGGTTCGTGGGCCGCGTGCGCGGGCCGAGAACCGGCCCTCCAAGTCGTCATCCGTACTCAGCTGCGTACGGTCGTCCTGGTGCAAAGGGCCTCCCGGGCGGACGGCCCCGTGCCGTCCGCTGAGATGCGGTGTCCTTGGCTCGGACACCGACTTGGAAGGCTTATTCCCTCGAACAAGCGCCGCCATGCAAAAGCACATGACGGCGCGTTCGTTAACTCCTGATGACGTACGTCTCCCGGTGACCGGGAGTCAGCCCCCGAAACGCCGGTGGCGCAGGGCGTAGTCGCGCATCGCGCGCAGGAAGTCGACCTTGCGGAAGGCCGGCCAGAAGACTTCACAGAAGTAGTACTCGGAGTGGGCCGTCTGCCAGAGCATGAAACCGGACAGCCGCTGCTCGCCGCTGGTGCGGATGACCAGATCCGGGTCGGGCTGCTCCTTGGTGTACAGGTGCTTGCCGATGGCGTCGACGGTGACGGTGTCGGCGACGTCCTCGAGCGACTGCCCCTTGTCCGAGGCGTCGAGCAGCATCGAGCGGACGGCGTCGGCGATCTCCTGGCGGCCGCCGTAGCCGATCGCGACGTTGACCACTATTCCGTCGCGCTCCGCCGTGGACTCCTCGGCCTCCTTGAGCACGGCCTGCATGCCCGACGGGAGGATGTCGGTGTTGCCCACGTGCTGCACGCGCCAGCGGCCGTCCTCCGCGAGCGTGCGCACGACGCCCTCGATGATGCCGAGGAGCGGGACCAGCTCTTCCTGGGGACGGTCGAAGTTGTCCGTCGAGAGCAGCCAGAGCGTGACGACCTCGACGTCCGTCTCGCTGCACCAGCCGAGGAACTCCTCGATCTTCGCCGCGCCCGCCTGGTGGCCCTGGGCGGTGGTGGATCCGGCGGCCTTGGCCCAGCGACGGTTGCCGTCCATGATGACGCCGATGTGCTTGGGCGCCTGATCGTGGTCAAGGTGGCCTTCCACCCGGCGTGCGTACAGCCTGACCAGTAGGCCGCGCAGCCTCTCGCGCAGGTTCACGGTCTCTTTGCCCTCCGTGCTGATGGGAGTCCCCGAAGGCGGAAGCCTACTCGGGCGTAGCTAGGTGTCGGCTGTGGGGTGTCAGGGACCTGACGTAGCTTCGTAGCCATGAACGACACCTCTCCTTACGTCGCCTCGGCAGGCCGGTACGGTTCCATGGAGTACCGGCGCACGGGCCGCAGCGGCCTGAAGCTCCCCGCCGTCTCCCTCGGACTGTGGCACAACTTCGGTGACGACCGCACACTTGCAAGCCAGCGTTCGATCCTGCGCCGTGCCTTCGACCTGGGCGTCACACACTTCGACCTCGCGAACAACTACGGGCCGCCGCCCGGCAGCGCCGAGCTGAACTTCGGCAAGATCTTCGCGCAGGACTTCGCCCCGTACCGGGACGAGCTTGTCCTCTCGACCAAGGCGGGCTACCGCATGCACCCGGGCCCGTACGGGGAGTGGGGCAGCCGCAAGTACCTGATGTCGTCGCTCGACGCGTCCCTGAAGCGGATGGGCGTCGACTACGTGGACATCTTCTACTCGCACCGCTTCGACCCGGACACGCCGCTCGAGGAGACGATGGGCGCGCTCGCCTCCGCCGTCCAGCAGGGCAAGGCGCTGTACGTGGGTGTGTCCTCGTACACCAGCGAGCAGACGGCCGAAGCGGCGCGCCTGCTGCGGGAGATGGGCGTCCCGGCGATCATCCACCAGCCCTCGTACTCGATGCTCAACCGGTGGACCGAGGACGACAATCTGCTGGACACGCTGGAGGCGGCCGGGATGGGCTGCATCTCCTTCGCGCCGCTCGCGCAGGGGCTGCTGACCGGCAAGTACCTGAAGGAGATCCCGGAGGGTTCGCGGGCGACGCAGGGCAAGTCGCTCGACCCGGACCTGCTGAGCGAGGACGTCGTCCGCCGGCTGAACGGGCTGAACGACATCGCGCAGCGTCGCGGCCAGTCCCTCGCGCAGATGGCGCTGAGCTGGGTGCTGCGGGACGAGCGGATGACGTCGGCTCTGATCGGCGCCTCCAGCGTCAAGCAGCTGGAGGAGAACCTGGCCGCGCTCGAAGGTCCGAAGCTGACCGACGAGGAGCTGACCGAAATCGACTCGTTCGCCGTCACCACGGCGGGCACGAACATCTGGAACGGCCGGCGCTGAACTCCCGTAACGGGAGTGGGGGTTGACCCGGGGAAGTCCGGGACAAAAAACGGGCCGGTCCGTGGGGGGGGATACGGACCGGCCCGAGGGGGGGTTTCCACCATAACCCTTCGTAAGTGCGGACGCTCGCATCGGCGTGCCACAACTACGCTCCGAAGTCGTACGGCGACTCCAGGAGGGGGCTTTCAAGCCGCCCCGCAGCAGGTTGGACGGGGTTCGCGGCCCCGATTCGGGGGATCCTCCGCCCCCGGCGTGGCGTCCCTCTCCCGTGTCACACGCGTGGTTGACGCGGGGGCGGCCCTTCGGGCTCCGCCACGGGTGAATGGCGTGATTGCGGCCGGAGCACCGCGCAGCCCCCTCCACTGCGCGGTACCGACGCGCAGCTTTGCTCGCGCGAATTGCCGTTGGTCTGAACTTACGTGATTCTTAGGCCGCATTGGATCGCGTATCGATAACGATCCGGATCACTCGCTCAGCGCGTCCAGGCGCGCTCGCGCAGCAGGCGCAGGCCGTTGAGACCGACCAGGACGGTGGAGCCCTCGTGCCCCGCGACGCCGAGCGGCAGCGGCAGATGCCCCGCCAGGTCCCAGATCACGAGCCCGGCGATGAACACACCCGCGATGACGAGGTTCTGGACGACCAGGCGGCGCGCGCGCCTGGACAGCGCCACCGTGCGCTCCAGGGCGCCCAGCTCGTCCCGTACGAGGACGGCGTCCGCGGTTTCGAGGGCCAGGTCGGAGCCGCCGCGGCCCATGGCCACGCCGGTGTGCGCGGCGGCGAGCGCGGGTGCGTCGTTGACTCCGTCGCCTACCAGGAGGACGGTGCGGCCGGCGTCCGCCAGTTCACGTACGGCGTGCGCCTTGTCGTCGGGCAGGAGGCCTGCGCGTACGTCGCCGGGGGCGATGCCGACCTGGTGGGCCACGGCCGCCGCGGCGTGGGCGTGGTCGCCGGTGAGGAGGATCGGGGCGGTGCCCGTGCGGGCGGCCAGTGTGCGGATCGCCTGCGGCGCGGTGGGGCGGAGTGTGTCGGTCAGGGTGAGGCGGCCGGCCAGGGTTCCGTTTACCTGGACGGCGACCTCGGTGCCCGGGGTGGTGGTGGGCTGCAACCCCATGTGCGTCGGGGAGCCCGCGGCGATTTGGAGGGGCGTGTTCGCGGGTTCGACGGAGGCGGGGATCGGTGCGCAGTTCCCCGCGCCCCTGAAGACCTTGCCGGAAACGCCCTTTCCGGGAGTCGATTCGAATGCCTCTACGGGGTGGAGGGGCAGGGATCGATCTCTTGCCGCCGTTACGATCGCGCGGGCCAGCGGGTGTTCGCTGTGTTGCTCCACCGATGCCGCCAGGGTCAGCAACTCGGCCTCCGTGTACGGGGGTTCGGGGTGGAGTTCCGTCACCTGGGGGGCACCCTCCGTCAGTGTTCCCGTCTTGTCGAAGGCGACCGTGTCGGTGCGGCCGATGCGTTCCATCACCACCGCCGACTTGATGAGCACGCCGTGGCGGCCCGCGTTCGCGATCGCCGAAAGCAAGGGCGGCATCGTCGCGAGCACCACGGCGCACGGCGAGGCCACGATCATGAAGGTCATGGCCCGGAGGAGGGCGTCGGTGAGCGCGTCGCCGAAGGCGAGCGGGACCAGGAAGACCGCGAGGGTCGCGGCGACCATGCCGAGCGCGTAGCGCTGCTCGATGCGCTCGATGAACAGCTGGGTCGGCGCCTTGGTGCGGGTGGCCTCCTCGACCAGGGCGACGATGCGGGCGATGACCGTGTCGGAGGGGTCGCGGGCGACGCGGACGCGCAGCGCGCCGGTGCCGTTGAGGGTGCCGGCGAACACCTCGTCGCCGACGGTCTTGGGGACGGGCAGGGGTTCGCCGGTGATGGTGGCCTGGTCGGCGTCGCTCGCGCCGTCGACGACGCGGGCGTCCGCACCGACGCGTTCGCCGGGACGGATCAACAGGACGTCGTCGATGGCGAGTTCGGAGGTGGGGACGGTCTCCTCCGTCCCGTCGACGGTGAGGCGGGTGGCGGTCGCGGGGGCCAGGTCGAGCAGTCCGCGCACGCTGTCCTCGGTGCGGGCGGTGGCGAGGGCCTCCAGGGCGCCGGAGGTCGCGAAGATCACGACGAGCAGGGCGCCGTCCATGACCTGTCCGATCGCGGCGGCGCCGAGTGCGGCCACAACCATGAGCAGGTCGACGTCGAGGGTCTTCTCGCGCAGCGCCCTGAGGCCTTCGAGTCCGGGCTCCCAGCCCCCGGCCACGTACGCGACGGCGTACAGCGGGCCCCACAACCAGGCCGTGGCGCCCAGGAGTTGAAGCGGGAGGGCGAGGAGGAAGGCGGCGGTCGCGGTCGCCGCCCAGCGCGCCTCGGGGAGGGCGAGCAGCGGGGTGCGGGAGCCGTGGGTGGCGCGTGGCGCGGCGGGGGCGGTCGCGGCGACCTCGGCCGGTGCGGAGGCGGACACGGGTGCAGGCATGGGGCTCACGATACAGGAATACATGAAGACCTCTTCATGTGTGCCATGGCAGGCGGTCGTCACCTGGATACGATGAGCCCATGGGCCATGGAATCGATCACAAGAGCAGCACGCGCGAGCGGCTCGACGTCGTGGGCGCGGCCGATGTCGCGGCGACGCTCCAGGCCCTCGCGACTCCGTCCCGCCTGCGCATCCTGGCCCGCCTTCAGGAGGGGCCGTGTGCGGTCGGCGACCTGGCGGAGGCGGCAGGCCTTGAACAGTCCGCGTGCTCGCACCAGCTGCGGCTGCTGCGCAATCTGGGCCTGGTCAGCGGTGAGCGCAAGGGGCGCTCGATCGTCTACGCGCTGTATGACGACCACGTCGCGCAGCTTCTCGACCAGGCGCTTTTCCATGTGGAGCACCTGCGCATCGGACTGCGCGACGAGGCGTAGTTTTCTGCGGTCGCGGTTTCCTGCGGTCGCGGTTTTCTGCGGTCGCGCCGCCTTCAGTGCAAGGCGAGGCGGATGCCGGCGATGCGGCCCGCCTCGTCGAAGCCGATCTCGGCCGGGACGGAACCGGGCAGCTCCGCGGCGATCTGCCCGCCGTTGTCCCGGTACGCCACCCCGTGGTGGTCGAAGAAGCCCGCGACCAGGCGCCTGGCGTCGACCCCGAGCAGGCCCTCGGCCTGGACGAGCGTGCGCGGCAGCGTGACCGGGTCGAGAGGGGCACGCGGCACCTGCGGGTCCTCGGGCAGGAAGTAGACCTGGGTCTCCGGGTTCGCGGGCACGCCTATGTAGCCGGGAGCGCCCGTCACGCCCATCCCCGCGAAGGCGAGGGTCTCGGCGGCCCGGCGGGGGTCGGGGAAGCCGGACAGGTCGAGCACCTGGGTCGTGAACTCGGCTATCCCCCGGCTCTGGCCGAATCGCCCCACCTGTTCGGAGAGCGCCGCGACGGGCGTGCCGCGCAGTTCGGGGTTGGCCCAGCCCCACATCCACGACCTCTGGGCGGCGTCATACGTGCCGAGAACGCCGACCCGTATGTCCACGTGGCCCTGCCGGTAGCGGCATGTCGGCAGGTCGGCCGTCCACGACGCCCCTTCGGGCAGGAACCCCATGAGAGCTTCGAGCTGAGCGCCACCCCACGCCGCGTGCCGCTCGGTCTCGTACAGGAAAGCTTGGCTGAATTGCGTGTGGCTCATGGGGCGGGACCTTACGCGAGACGGCTGTAGAGGCCAGAGTTACGGAGGTGGCCAGAGGCGCCAGTTACGGCTTGCGTGCCTCGATGAGATGGCGGCTGCTGTGGGCCACGAACGACCCTTCCCGCTTGATCTGCTCGTGCAGCGCCCGGAGTTGGGAATCGTAGGCGTCAACTGTGAAGCCAGGGACCATCCATACGACCTTGCGCAGAAAGTGGACAACGGCCCCGATGTCATGAAACTCGATGCGCAACCGCTCGGCGCGCAGGTCGACGATGTCCAGTCCGGCCGCCTCCGCCTCGCGCTGCTCCGCGTACGGGTCACGCCCCTCGCGCACCTCGGCCGGCTGCGGCCCAAGGAAGTACTCGACCAGCTCGAACACGCTGCTGGGGCCCACGTGTTGGGCGAAGTACGTGCCGCCGGGGCGCAGCACGCGGGCGATCTCCGTGAAGTGGGCCTTCACCGGATGGCGGGCGGTGACCAGCTCGAAGGCCGCGTCGGCGAAGGGCAGCGGGGCGTCGTCGGGCGAGGCGACGACGACCACGCCCCGGGGGCCCAGGAGGCGGGTGGCCTTCTCGACGTTCGGGGGCCAGCCCTCGGTCGCCGCCATCAGGGACGGCAGCTTCGGGGCCAGGTTCAGCACCTCACCCCCACCGGTGTGCAGATCGAGGGCGGATTCCGCACCGGCGAGCCGCTCCCCCATGAGGCGGGCATACCCCCAGGAGGGCCGCTCCTCGGTGGCCCGTCCGTCGAACCAGGAAAAGTCCCAGCCCTCGGTGGGAGCGGCGACGGCCTCGGCGACGAGCTCTTCGTAGGGGCGGTCCGCATGAGTGGGACGAAGGTTGTCGGAAGTGGTCATGCTGCGCATGATCGCAGTCACACCCGGTCGGATTCATCTCGATTTCGCCGGTACTGGGGGTAGCCCCCGGGTGGGGGTGGGGGTTGGCCCTCTTCCGTAGAACAGGGGGATCGCACGTACCCTTGGCGTTCCCCACCGGCATTCTCCAGCCCCACACCTCCATCAGGCCCGTCCGTCCTACCGCCTCACCGCAGAAATGCGAGCACATGTCCGTACGTTCCGCGATAGCGACCTGGCTGACCCGCCTCTACTTCTCCCGGCTGCGCAGAAAGGGGGGAAGCCTCGACCTGTCCGTGCTGTCGAAACTCCCCGACGCCGCGCTGCTGCCGCTGCGCCGCGAGGGCGTCGACCCGGTCCCTGAGATCGGTGCGCTGCGCGACCGCGAACCCGTCAGCAAACTGCCGATTCCCGGCATGACGGTGTGGCTGGTGTCCGGCTACGACGAGGCGAAGGAGGTCCTCGGCAACGCGAAGGCGTTCAGCAACGACTTCCGCAACCTGGTGGGGGTGGGCGGTGCCGAGGCCGAGCAGCACCCCGGCGGCCTCGGCTTCTGTGACCCGCCGGACCACACGCGGCTGCGCCGCCTGTTGACGCCCGAGTTCACGATGCGCCGCCTCTCACGGCTCACGCCGCGCATCCACTCGATCATCGAGGAGCAGCTGGCGCATCTGGAGAAGGCGGCCCGGGAGTCGCCCGACGGCACGGCCGACTTCGTCGAGCATTTCGCGATGCCGGTCCCCGCGCTCGTCATCTGCGAGCTGCTCGGCGTCCCGTACGAGGAGCGCGACGCGTTCCAGCAGTTCTCGGTCGCCCGCTTCGACGTGCTGGGCGGCGCGGGAGCCTCCTTCGGCGCGGTCTCCCAGTCGCTCGACTACCTCCGCGGCGTCGTCGCGGAGCAGCGCCGCAACCCGGGCGAGGGCCTGCTCGGCATGCTGGTGCGCGAGCACGGCGACAACATCACCGACGAGGAGCTCACGGGCCTCGCGGACGGCGTCCTGACCGGTGGCCTGGAGACGACGGCGAGCATGATCGCCCTCGGCACCATGATCATGCTCAAGGACCGCGAGCACTTCACGGCGCTGCGCGACGCGGAGGACCCGGCGACGGTCGCGGCCCCCTTCGTCGACGAGCTCCTGCGCCACCTCACGGTCGTCCAGACCGCCTTCCCGCGCTTCGCGCGCGAGGACACCGAGATCGGCGGGGTGCCGCTCGCCGCCGGCGACATAGTCATCGTCTCGCTGAGCGCGGCGGACCGCGATCCCCGGCTCGGCGGGGCCGACGACGACATGGACGCCTTCCTCCCCGCGCGCCCGCCCTCCTCCTCGCACCTGGCGTTCGGCTACGGCATCCACCGCTGCATCGGCGCGGAACTCGGCAAGATGGAACTGCGCGCGGCCTTCCCCCAACTGGTGCGGCGCTTCCCGGAGTTGCGGCTCGCGGTGGAGCCGTCGGAGCTGGAGTTCCGGAAGCTGTCGATCGTGTACGGGGTGGAGCGGCTGCCGGTGTACGTGGACTGATCCGGCGGTCCCTGCCACCGGTGCGTGGGGCTGTGACCGCAAACTACGGCCGCTTCGTAGTTCTCCGTCACAGTCCCGTGTTCGCGTGTTCGCGTGTTCGCGTGTTCCCCGTACTTCCGTACTTCCGTACTCCCGTACTCCCGTACTCCCGTGGGCCTGTCCGCGTCAGCTCGACTTCGGGAGGGAGACCTCGACCCTGCGGTTCTTCTTCCGGCCCTGCTCCGAGTCGTTGTCCGCGATCGGGTAGTCCTCGCTGTAACCCCTGACCTGGAACGTGATGTCCGAGCCCTGCGCGCCGAGCGCCGCGGTCAGAGCGTCGTGGACGGCTTCCGCGCGGTTCTTGGAGAGCTTGAGGCCGTGGGCGTACGAGCCGAGGTTGTCGGTGAACCCGAAGACGCGTACGGAGCTTGCCTTCTGGTTCTTGATCTCGTCGGCGATCGCCTGGATCCGGGAGTTCCCGTCGGGGTTCAGCTTGGAGCTGTCCTTGGGGAAGAGGACCTCGGCCTGGAGGGCGAACGTCACGTCCTCATTGGTGTCCGTACGGCGCTCCTCGCCGGAGAGGTCCTCCACGACGGACTTGATGTCCAGGACCTTGGCGGGGGCGAGGGTGGCCCCGTCGGCGAGCTTGAGCCCGGGGTTGTTGGCGTCCACCGAGGGAGGCGGAGAGCTGCTGGTGCTGCCGGGCGGGGCCCCGGTGGGCTCGTCGTCGGCGTGGGCCACCACGGTGCCGGTGGTGAGCAGGAGGGCCGTTGCGGCGATGAGGACGGTGGCGGTTCGGTGACGTCGGGGCATGGTTACTCGCCCTCGGTGAGGTTGAGTTGGGCCGGGGGCATGGTGGGGACCTGGAATTGGACCGACTTCGTGCCCTCCGGCGGCGACGGGAACTGGGCGAACCAGTCGCGGGTCTTGCCCTGGTCGATCCCGCCCTGGAACTTCGTGCACAGGCACCGTCCCTGGGTATCCCTCAGGATCAGGTACTTCTTCTTGCCTTCCTGGTCGACGACGCTGGCCCCGGCCATCGACCCGACGCTCCCCTGCAGCTCGGTCTCATCGCTCTTCCAGTCGGCGCCGACCCAAATCCCGGAAGTCCCGTTGGTGACGGTGCCGGTGATGTTGAGGAACCCGCCTTGATCACGCGTTGCCGAAGTGACCGTGAGCGTCATGCCGTTGCTCTTCACCTCGGCCAACGGCTTGTCCGTCGAAGGCGCCGAGGACTCCGCCTTGTCGTCGCCGCCCTGCTGTGCCGGTGCCGAGGACTTCGCTGCGTCCCCCTCACCCTTGTCGCCGTCGCCTCCACAACCAGTCACGGACAGGACCAGACCGGCCGCGATCGTCGCCGCAGCCAGTGCCCGGCGGGTGGTCGTCGTTCGCCGAAGGTTCATCGCTGCGGCTTCCCTCTCTCGTCAGTCGGCAAGGCGGACGGCGAACAGGTCGGACGCGTCCGGCAGGTCGTCCAGGTCGAAGTCCTCCGGGTCAAAGTCCAACGCCTTACCGTCGCAGGTGAGTTGCAGGGACTCTTTGAAGTCCGCATCCACAGGGACGTCGCAGCGTGGCTGTATCACCGCTGTGGCATGCGCCTTGGCCCGCTTGGTCTCTGTGCCGGGGATGATCGTGTCGCCCACCGTGTGGCGGGTCTCCACACCAACCCGATAGCCCGGGTCACCGTTGACCTTGGTGAAAGCCGGGCCGTCGGTGACATCGGCATCGTTGGCTGCCGCCAGACGACCCGCCGCGGCCCCCGGCGCACCGTCGTCCTTTGGGTCCATGCCCTCCAGCCAGTCCAACCAGTTGTCACCGCCTTCGAGCGCGTCACCCAGTCCCAGCATCAGCTCGTCACGGGCAGACTGCGCTGCTGCCAACGCGGCAGCGTCGGCAGCGGACTGTGCACCGTTCCGCGCCGAAGCCGCTTGGGCAAAGGCGAAAAAGGCCAATGCAGCGACCAGCAGAATCGCGGTCAGCCAGATATAGATCGGCAATGTGGATCCACGGTCACCGCTTGGCAGGCGGGCGCTCAGCCCCCTCCGACGACGCGGTTCACCGCGTTGCCGATGGCCTGGGAGATCTTGCTGTCCAGCCCCAGTGTGTCGATCGCCAAAAAGATTCCCGCGATCAGAATCATCAGCCCCGCATACTCCACAAACCCGGCCCCTGAATCCCGCCGAGCCCGCTCCCCCAGCGCATTGGTCCACGTCACCCACACCCCGAGCAGCTTGTCCCTGATCACGGGAGCCCCCTTTCACCACTTCCGGCACTTTCGCCAAGGCAACCAAATCAACACACGCAACGTACGTGAAGCGCAACCCTCTGCACCCGTATTCGCCAAGTAAGGGGACCCGCTTGACCGGAAGTTGTCGACGCGTTGCCCTGTTCGCCATCGCCGCCCTCCGCCCCATGCCTCTCAACGGCCCAGTATCGAGCCGAAGTTCGTGCCCGACCCCAGGAACATCCCCGTGGCGATAAGGATCATCGTCGCCGGCAGCATGAACACCAACGTCACCATCGTCGCCTTCGGAATCGTCTTTGCCGCCCGGCGGCGGGAGTTCTGGGCGTCTGTGCGGCGCATGTCCGTGGCGAGTTGGATGAGGGTGTCCGCGATCGGGGAGCCGAGTTCCTCGCCCTGTTGCAGCGCCGAGACGAACTGGGCGACCTGTTCGGAGGCGTTGCGGCGGCGGAGTTCGTCGAAGGCCTGGCGGCGCGGGACGCCCATGTCCATCTGGCGGAGCGTGATGCGGAGTTCGTCGGCCCATGGGCCCTCGTACTTCTCCGAGACCCGGTCAAGCGCCTGGCGGAAGCCGAGGCCCGCCGAGACCACCACCGCGAGGACGTCCAGGAAGTCGGGGAGCGTGCGGTCGATGACTTCCTTGCGGTCGCGGACCGCCTGCCAGATCAGCGCGTCCGCCGCCAGCGCGCCGAAGGCGAGGGTCAGGAGCCCGAAGAGAGGGCTGTCGGCGGAGAGGAAGACCAGGCCCATGATCAGGCCGAACATCCCGTACACCGCCCTGCGTGCCGCGTAGCGGTCGATCGTCAGGCCGCCCGGGTTGCCCGCCATGTCGATCTTCCGGCGCTTGGCGTCGACGCGGCGCGGGCCCATGAGGCGCAGCACCAGCGGCGCGAACCGCATGCCGATGCGGTCGACCGCGGAGCCGGTGGTGGAGACCCGACTGGCGCCCACCTCCAGGGCCAGGGCCAGGTCGCTGGGGACCTTGGCATCCGCGCGGTACATGCGGATACCGAAGAAGATGCCCAGGGTCGCCGCCCCCGCGAGGACCGCGAGGAGTACGCCCATCATCGTTGTCGACATCGTCTCCTCACACCTCGATTCGGCCGAGGCGGCGGATCACGAAGAAGCCGATGCCGTAGAGGGCGAGTGAGATGAGGATCAGGGCCCGGCCCATTCCCGAGTCCGTCACGCGCGCCAACGCCCCGTCGTTCGAGGAGTTGATCAGGAGGAGGGAGCCGAGGCCGAGGAGCGGGACCGTGAAGGCCGTCGCGTTGACCTCGGAGAGCATCGTGCGGATCTCGCGGCGGGTCTCCTTCCTGTCCTCCAGCGTTTTTGTGAGATTGCGGAGGGAGGAGACCACCGTGCCGCCCGCCTTGTTGGAGAGGACCAGCGTGGTGACGAGGACGACCAGTTCGCGGGAGGGGAGGCGGGTTGCGAGTTCGTCCAGGGCATCGTCCACCGAGCGGCCGAGTGCCAACTGGTCGGCCACGCGTGAGAGTTCTTCGCCCGCGGGCGCTTCGAGTTCGTCCGCCGCCATCGCGAGCGACGTGCGCAGCGCCAGGCCCGCGGCCGTCGCGTTCGCCAGGAGCCGCGCCACGTCCGGGAGTTGGTTGATGAAGGCCTCGATGCGCTTCTGGCGTTGCCAGTTGAGGAAGATGAGCGCGCTGTAGATGGTCACCAGTGCCGCGATCGGGCCGAAGAACGGCGCCAGTGTCGACGCCGCCAGCAGCCACAGGCCCACCGCGACCACGGCTACGTAGACCGAGAACTCGCCCGCCGTCACGTCCAGGCCCGTCGCCGACAGGCGCAGGTGCACCGAGCGGCCCAGGCGCGTGCGGCGCAGGCGGCGGTCGATGGTGGTGAAGCGGCGGGCCCGGCCGCCCACGCCGCCGGCGGCCGGGTCACCGCCCGCCGGGTACGCGTCCAGGCGGTCGACCAGATCCTGGCTCCGGGCCCGCCCCGAGGCCAGCGCGTGGACGCCCGCGATCGCGACGACGCAGGCGAAGACCGTGGCAACCAGGGCCAGTAGAACAGCAGTTGTCATCCCGTCGCCTCCCTCGTGTTGCGTTCGTCCACCGACTCCACGACGCCGAACGCGGGTGGCACCGCCTCCCCCGCCACGTAGAGCCGGTCGGCGAGGAGGCGGGGCAGCGGGAGGTGCTCGTAGTAGCCGCGGACCCGGCGGATCTCGTCGTCCGTGGCCCCGGAGACGTAGGGCTGCGCGACGAAGCGGGTCGCGGACGCGATCCGGAACTGTTCGCGGCCGTGCGAGATCAGCAGCGCGATCTCGGTGATACGGCGGGAGCCGTCGGCGGCGCGCGTGAGCTGGATGAGGACGTCCACCGCCGAGTTGATCTGGTCGCGCAGCGCCTCGAAGGGGACGTCGACCTCCGACATGGAGCCGAGGGTCTGGAGCCGGGTGAGGGCGTCCTCCGCCGTGTTCGCGTGGACCGTGGCGAGCGAGCCGTCGTGGCCGGTCGACATCGCCTGGAGCATGTCGAGCGTCTCGCCGCCGCGGACCTCGCCGACGATGATGCGGTCGGGGCGCATGCGCAGGCTGTTGCGGACCAGGTCGCGGATGGTGATCTGGCCCTTGCCCTCCACGTTCGCGGGCCGGGACTCCAGGCGGATCACGTGCTCCTGCTGGAGCTGGAGTTCCGCCGAGTCCTCGATCGTGATGATGCGTTCGTGGGACGGGATGAGCGCCGAGAGGGCGTTCAGGAGGGTCGTTTTCCCGGAGCCCGTGCCGCCGCTCACGATGATGTTGAAGCGGGCGCGGACGCAGGCCGCGAGGAACATCAGCATGTGCTCGTCGAGCGAGCCGAGTTCCAGGAGTTCGCCCATGCTGTACGCGCGCGGGAAGCGGCGGATGGTGAGCGTGGCGCCGGTGAGCGAGAGCGGCGGGATGATCACGTTGACGCGTTCGCCGGTGGGGAGGCGGGCGTCGACCATCGGGTTGGACTCGTCGACGCGGCGGTTCACCGTGGAGACGATGCGTTCGATCGTCTGCATGAGCTGCTCGGACGAGGCGAAGCGGAGCGGGAGTTGCTCCACCCGGCCCGCTCGTTCCACGAAGATCGAGTCCGGGCCGTTCACCATGATTTCGGTGATCGAGGCGTCCGCGAGGAGGGGTTCGAGGATGCCGAGGCCGAGGGCCTCGTCCACGACGCGGCGGATCAGCTGGGTGCGCTCCGTCGAGGAGAGGACCGGGCCCTCGCGGCTGATGATGTGGCCGAGTACGCGCTCCAGGCGGAGCCGGCGTTCGGCGGCCTGGAGCGACGACATCTCCGCGAGGTCGATCTCCTCCAGGAGCTTGGTGCGGTAGACGGCCACCAGGCCCTCGTCGCGGTCGGCGGGGGTGACGGTGCCGGGGCCTCCGGCCGGGTCACGGGTGGCGACCACCCGGGAACGTAGGCTCATCTCCTCGCCACCTCAACCTCCTGCGTCTGTGCGGTCGTTCGGCATGGTTGCGGTGCGGTGGAGGTACCAGCCGTCGCCGAACAGCGGGATGACCGGTGGTACGTGGACGGTGACCGTGTACGTCACGGCGTCCCCGCCACCCCCTGCCGCCTCGGGGTTCAGCCAGGCGCTCGCCGCGGCGTCGGCGGCCGCCTGGGCGGTGCCGGGCGCGAGGGATTCGGACCGGGCCGCTGCGCGGGCGGCGGATCCGGCCTGGTTTGCGGCGTAGCCGACGAGGCCGAGTTGGATTGCGGCCATGCCGATGACGAGGAGGAAGGGGAGGAAGCCGGCGAACTCCAGCATCGAGACTCCGCGGTCGCCGGACGGGTTTCGCCGCGGCGGGGTTGCGGACTCGGGGCTCTGCCCCGGACCCCGCTGCTCAATCGCCGCAGGGGCTTGAATTGGCCGCACCGGCCTTGTGCGCGGCGTCATCGGACCGCCTCCGTCGCCGCTCCCGCCTCGCCCTTCACCGACCAGCCCGGGTTCACTCCCGGGAAGAAGAGGGGGACGTCGACTTCGACCGTGGCCTTCGTGACCACGCCGCCGCTGTTCGGACAGCTGATTGCAGCACCTTGCCAGGCCCCCGGAAGGTTCTTACGGCCCGCCGCTTCGCATGCCCCCTGCCCGTCGGCGCCGGAGGCATACGCCGATGTCGCCGCCCGCGCCGCCTCGTCCGCCGCGTTGCCCGCCAGGGAGTACGTGTAGCCGTACAGGACGCACTGCCACATCAGGGCGAGGACGACCAGGATCAGTGGGAACATCGCCGCGAATTCGAGGGTCACCGCGCCCTTGTCGCCGCGGCGGCGGGCCCGGCGGCCCGACGTCGGAGGTGTGGGCGTGGCCACGAGGTCGAGTTCCGCCGCCAGCGCCCACATCGCCTGCTTGACCGACGAGCGGTTGTCGAGGTCCTGCATGCGGCCCGCGTCGACCGCCGCCTGGAGTTCCTTGTACGCGGCCGGGATGGAGGTGCGGGCCGTCTTTGTGCCGGTCACCCGTTCCACCAGCGTCGGCTGGATCTCCGCCGAGCGGGCGTGCCGGTTGACGACCGTGAGGGTCTCCTCCGCCTTGCGGATCTGGAGGCGGTCCCAGAGGCGGACCATGCGCTTCGCCGCGCGTACCGCCACGACGTCCGGGGTGACCAGGAGGGCCGTCTGGTCGGCGAGTTCTATGGCCGTGGTGTTCGCCGAGGACATTTGCGTACCGCAGTCGATGACCACCACGTCGTAGCGGGCGCGCAGGGCGTGGATCACCTGGCGGGCCACGCGGTCCGTGACGTCCTCGCCGCGTTCGCCGTCGGCGGGGGCCAGGAGCAGGTCGACGCCGGACTCGTGGGCGAAGGCGGCGTCCTGGAGGACGCGGGGCGTGATGTCGCGGATCGCGGCGAGGTCGGCGACGGAGCGGCGGAACTGGACGTCGAGGTAGGAGGCCACGTCGCCGGACTGGAGGTCCAGGTCCAGGAGGGCGGCCGTGCGGCCCGATGCCCTTGCTGCGAGGGCGAGTTGGACCGCGGTGACCGTGGTTCCTACGCCGCCCTTCGCGCCTGCCACCGCGATGACCCGGCCGCCGCCGCCCGCCGGGACGAGTTCGGTTCCCGTGCCGCCCGCCAGGTGGCGGCGCATGCCCGCCGACCAGGAGGCCGCCGCGTGGACGCGTTCCGCGAGGGCGTCGTAGCCGAGGGGGAACGCGACGATGCCGCGCGCTCCGCTGTCCATCGCCGCGGTGAGGAGGGCGGGGCCGGCGTCGGCGGTGAGCAGGACGACGCCCACCGCCGGGAAGCGGAGCACCAGGTCGCGGATGAGGTCGAGGGCGGGGACGGGGCCGATGCGGTCGTGGACCAGGACGACTTCGGGGAGCTCGTCCAGGGACTCGGCGGCGAGGCCGGCGAGGGTGTCGAGCAGGGCGGTGGCGTCGGGGACGGGTGGGGCGGGTTCGGCGTCGGGGAGCTGGGAGAGGAGTGTGACGAGGCCTCTGGCGGTTTCCGGGTCAGCTACCGCCGGGAGGATACGGGTGGTCATCGGCGGGAACCTCCGTTCCGCGGCGCCGTGGTTGACGTCTCGGGGCTCTGCCCCGGGCCCCGCTGCTCAATCGCCGCAGGGGCTTGAAATGCCCGGGCGTGAAGTGAAGTCACTTGTCGCCCTCCAAGGTGTACGAGCGGTCCTCCGGGGTGATTTTCTCGGTGTCGCCGGGGGCCACCAGGGCCAGGCGTACGTGGGTCGCGAAGGACTCGGCGTAGGCGACCCGTTGGGCGTCCGCGGGGCCGAGGGCGAAGGTGATCGGGACGGCCTCGCCCTGTCTGCGGGTGGAGTTCTCGCTGTCCGCGGCGCCCTGCTGGTCGATCGGGGTCAGCTTGCCCACGTCGATCACCCCGGCGTTCTCCACGATGACCTTGGACTGGTCGCGCTGCTTGTCGTTCTCGGCCTTGAAGGTGGCGTAGATGTTGACCTTCGAGCCGGGGTTGATCTTCCCGGCGACGCCGGTCTCCGCGTCGATCATGATGGCGATCTCCTGCTGTCCCGCCTCCAGCTTCGGGCGGTCGACGATCATGTCGGACTGGAGCAGGGAGCCCTTCTTGAGCTGCGTGACGGCGATCTTGCCGCGGATGTCGCCGAGGTCGGTGACGGCCGTGTCCGACAGCCACCGCTTCGGCATTTCCACCTTTTCGAACTGGTCCGCCGTGAGCTGCTTGTACGGGGACACGTCCTGTTTCAGCTCGTACGCGTCCACCTCCGGCGCCACCTTCGAGTTCACGTCACGGATCACGGCGAGCACACCGGCGAACGCGCCGATGGCGCACAGGGCCGAGACGACCAGGAGTATGACGCCGCGGCGCTGACGTGAATTCATGGACCGAACAACCTCGTTGGTAGGGGTCAGGAGTGGGTCGGACGTGGGAGTGCTGTTCGGGTCGAGCCCGCCGCAGGCGTGAGTGCCGAGCGCGTCGGCGCGCCCGTGCCCTCGGGTGGCGCCTCGCCCGCCAGCGGCGCGGAGCAGAACCCGCAGCGGTCACCGATGAGTTCGAGGCCGCACCAGTGGCACTGTTCGCGGCGGACCGAGGAGACGAGTTGGTAGAGGACCGAGATGTCGGGGATCGCCGCCGCGAATTCGACGATGCGGCCGGGGCTGGCCTGCTTGCCTGTCGCCCACCATCGCGGTGACTCGGCCGGCAGCCGCGTGCGCGTCACCCCCTGCACCCGCCAGGCGGGCGCGAGGACGCCGGTGAGCCAGTCCGGCGTGCTCTGGCCGACGGCGTAGACCATGCGGGTCCCGAAAGCGGGGCCCGTCGGTGTCTCCGAGCCCGTGAGGCGCAGGAGTTGGGGTTGCGGCGAGGCGACCACCGCGAACTGGGCGTTCGGGGACCAGGACTTCGCGTGCGCCTTCAGGGAGACCGGGACCCGGTCCAGTTTCGCCACCGATCCGACGACCGCGCCCGCGTAGACGTAATGCGCGAGCAGGCGCGCCGACGACGCGAGCACGCCCGGGCTGAAGTCGCAGATCGACAACTGGCGCAATTGCAGCGCCAGTACGGCGAGCCCGAGCGGCGGGAGCGCGGGGCGCAGGATCGCGATCCGGTCGGTTTCCAGCACGGAACGGATCGAATGCAGCCGGTGCACGGTCGCGTCCGGCGCCGATTCCGGGCAGAGCACGATCACGTACCCGTGCTGTTCGATCAGTGTGTGGACGTCGGTCAGGGCGCGGTCGAGCGGATACTTCTGCTGCGGTTCGCCCACGGGCAGCACGGTGGCGGTCGGTGTGTGCCGGTCCGGCGAGGCGAGGACCAGGTCGGGGTCGGTCACGGCTATGGCGGTCGGCACGCGTGAACCCCCCGGTCGTCGCTCTGCGTCCCTCCAGCAGCACCTCGCGGTGCCGCTGCCTGAGCACCATATCCACGCAGCCGCCCCGCAACACCCCACTTCGCACTGTTCACGGGGCGATGGGGGTGAGTCGGGGGCGGGTTGGCGAAGAAGCGCCGGTGACAACCCTTGACAAGTCCAATGGTCTGGACCAGTTTGTACGGCCAGCAGCTGCTTCCTCAACTCCCCTCACTTCTCCCCCACTTCGGTGCCGGGAGACCTCCCCCCACCTGGAGGAAGAAATGGCGCATTCCTATCGCAGACGGTCCCGGCTCGGCGTACTTCTTGGCGCGTTCACGGCGGCGGCGCTCGCCGTGGGCGGTCTCGCCACGACAAGTACGGCAAATGCGGCCAGTACGACCGAAAGCTCCACGGCCGCCGTTCCGGCGCACGCCGTCACCGGCTACTGGCAGAACTTCAACAACGGCGCGACCGTGCAGAAACTCGCCGACGTCCCGGACGCGTACGACATCGTTGCCGTCGCCTTCGCCGACGCCACCACGACGCCCGGCGCCGTCGACTTCACGCTCGACTCGGCGGGCCTCGGCGGCTACACGGACGACGCCTTCAAGGCCGACATCAAGGCCAAGCAGGCGGCCGGGAAGTCCGTGGTCATCTCGATCGGCGGCGAGAAGGGCACCATCCAGGTCAGCGACGCGGCCTCCGCGACCAACTTCGCCGACTCCGTGTACGCGCTCATGCAGGAGTACGGGTTCGACGGGGTCGACATCGACCTGGAGAACGGGCTCAACTCCACCTACATGTCACAGGCGTTGAAGTCGCTGGCCGCCAAGGCGGGCAGCGGGTTCGTGCTCACCATGGCGCCGCAGACCATCGACATGCAGTCGACCTCGGCCGAGTACTTCAAGACGGCGCTCGCGGTCAAGGACATCCTCACCGTCGTCAACATGCAGTACTACAACAGCGGTTCGATGCTGGGCTGCGACGGCAAGGTGTACAGCCAGGGTTCGGTGGACTTCCTGACGGCGCTCGCCTGCATCCAGCTCGAGGGCGGGCTCGACCCCTCGCAGGTCGGCATCGGCACACCGGCCTCGTCGAGCGCGGCGGGCAGCGGCTACGTGGCCCCTTCGGTCGTGAACGACGCCCTCGACTGCCTTACCAAGGGCACCAACTGCGGTTCGTTCAAGCCCTCGAAGACCTACCCGGGCCTGCGCGGCGCGATGACCTGGTCCACCAACTGGGACGCGACCTCCGGCAACGCGTGGTCCTCGACCGTGGGTCCGCACGTCGACGCCATGTGACCCCGGACGGGCAGCGCCACCGCTCCCCCGGCGGCGCTGCCCGCACCCGGGCCCGTACGGGCCCCGTACGGATCAGAAGAACTCCGACCACGGCTGGTCCCAGATCTGCTTCGCGCACAGGACGACGAACAGCAGGCCCGCGATGGTCAGCATGCTGTTGCTCAGCCAGCCGTTGCGCCAACTGGCGGGCGTGCGCGAGGAGTTCAGCAGCCAGACCAGGGTCAGCGCCAGGAACGGCATGAAGGCCGCGCCGAGGACTCCGTAGATGATGACCAGGCGGAACGGCTGGCCCTGGAAGAGCAGGATGATCGGCGGGAACGTCATCCACAGCAGGAAGCCGCGGAACGGCCAGCCCTTCTCGCGGTCGCCGCTCGCCACTTCCTCGCCGGTGACGACGCGGGAGAGCCGGTAGCGCTCGACGAAGTCGGCGAACATCAGGCTCACGCCGTGCCAGACGCCGATCAGCGAGGTGAAGGACGTCGCGAAGAAGCCGATGAGGAACATCTTCGCCGTCGCCACACCGTACTGGGCCTCAAGGATCTTGGAGAGGTCCACCAGGCCCTTGTCGCCCTCGGCGATCGCCGTGTGGGACGCGTGCAGAAGCTCCGCGCCGACGAACAGCATCGCCACGACGAAGATGCCGGTGGTGATGTACGCGACCCGGTTGTCGAGGCGCATCACCTTCATCCAGGAGCTGTTCGTCCAGCCCTTCGCGTTGACCCAATAGCCGTACGCGGCAAGGGTGATGGTGCCGCCGACGCCGCCGATCAGACCGAGTGTGTTGAGGATCGAGTCCTTCTCGTCGGGCAGCACCGGGAGCAGGCCCGCGAAGGCGTCGCCGAGATGCGGGGTGACGCGGATCGCCAGATAGACGGTGACGACGAACATGACGCCGACGAGCACCGTCATGACCTTCTCGAAGACGCTGTACTTGTTCAGCCAGACGAAGACCAGGCCGACCACGCCGGAGAGGATCGCCCACGGCTTGATCGACCAGTCGGCGGGGAACACGTCGGGGAACAGCGCCTGAAGGGGCAGCCCGCTCGACGACATCGCGGCCGCGCCGTACACGAAGCCCCAGATCACCACGTAGATCACGAAGAAGTACGTGGTCCACTTGCCGAGGCTCGACCAGCCGTCGAAGAGGGTGCGGCCCGTCGCCAGGTGCCAGCGGCCCGCCGCCTCCGCGAGGCTGATCTTGACGACGCAGCCGAGGACCGCGGCCCAGAGCAGGGTGTAGCCGAAGTTGCTGCCCGCGATGAGGGTGGCGACGAGGTCGCCCGCCCCGACGCCCGTCGCGGCGACGACGATGCCGGGGCCGATGTATTTCCAGCTGGACTTTCGGGGGTGCGAGTCGGAGGAGGTGGTGACGCCGGTTCCTGGGGTGCCCGTGGTGTCGGCCATGAACACCAAGGGTGCGCAAAGTCACCGCTCTGGCAAGAGGGGCGTCACCACCAACTGCCCGACTAGTCCTCGAAGTACGTGTCCAGGGCCTTGTCCAGCTGGTCCGTCCACTCGGCCAGACGGGTCTTGTCGGGGGCCTCGACGTCGTTCGGGAACCAGCGGCTGTTGGCCATGTGGACGGTCACCGTGAGGCGCTTGCGGACGGTGCCGTACTCGACCGCGCTGATCTCGGACCAGGTGAAGTCGGCCTCCTGGTCGTCGAGCGTGAAACGGACGCCGGTCGCGTCGACGGTGATGGAGCCGCGGCGGTCCTTGGCGTCCATGACGGGGGCGTCGGCGTCGGGCTCCGCGGCGTCCTCTTCGGCATCCGCCGTGTCGTCGGGCTCCGCGGAGTCGTCGGCTTCCGCTTCCGTCTCCGTTTCCGCTTCCGCTTCCGGCTCTTCGGGCTCCTCGGGCCGCGCTTCGGGCTGCGTCGTCGTCACCTCCTCCGGCGTCTGATCGGCATCCGTGACCTCGTCGTCCGGCTGCCGTGCGGGAGCCGTCAGGCCAGGGATGTGCGCCGGGTCGAAGCCGGCACCGGTGACGGGCGTGACCTTCTCGTTCTCCATACGCTGCTCCACGGGCGGAAGTATGGCGGACAAGCCTGTGCCGCACCTCCCCCAGGGGTGGGTGCGGCACAGCTGCACGACGGAAACGCTAGACGAAGAAGCTGATCAACAGGGCCACCACGAACCCGGCGATCGAGAGGACCGACTCCAGGACCGTCCACGAGCGCAGGGTGTCCCGCTCGGAGATCCCGAAGTACTTGGAGACCATCCAGAAGCCGCCGTCGTTGACGTGCGAGGCGAAGATGGAGCCCGCCGAGATCGCCATGATGACGAGGGCCGTGTACGGCTGCGAGTAGTCGCCGGCCTGGAGCAGCGGGCCCACGATGCCGGCCGTGGTGACGATGGCGACCGTCGCCGAACCCTGCGCGACGCGCAGCACCAGCGAGATCAGGTACGCCAGGACCATGATCGGCAGACCGATGCTGCTGAACGTGTCGGACAGCGCCTGCGCGATGCCGCTGGCCTGAAGGACCGCGCCGAAGACGCCGCCGGCGCCGACGACGAGCAGGATGTTGGCGACCGGCTTCAGGGACGCGGTGGACACCGTCTCCAGGGACTTGCGGGACCAGCCGCGGCGCAGGCCGAGCAGGTAGTACGCGGCGAACAGCGCGAGGGTGAGCGCCACGAACGGGCTGCCGAAGAACTCGATGACCGAGCGGGCCGTGGACGGGTCCATGGCGATCGAGGAGAAGGTGGCGGCGAGGATCAGCACCAGCGGGATGGCGATGATCGTGAAGACGATGCCGAGCGGAACCGGGTCCTCGCGGGGCGTGATGCCGTCCTTGCGCTGCTCATCGGCGAGCGCGGCCTTCGCCTCGTCGGCGGCCTCGACCATGTCCTGCGGCACCGGCACGAAGATCTTCTTGCCGATCCAGGCGGCCCAGGCCCACGCGGCGAGCACGGCCGGGATGCCGCAGACGATGCCCATGAGGATGACCCAGCCGAGGTCGACGTGGAGCAGGCCGGCAGCGGCGACGGGCCCCGGGTGCGGGGGCAGGAACGCGTGGGTCATCGACAGGCCTGCGAGCAGCGGCAGGCAGTACAGCAGGATCGACTTGCCGCCGCGCTTGGCGGCCGCGTAGACGATCGGCGCGAGCACGAAGATGCCGACGTCGAAGAAGACCGGGATGCCGAAGATGAGGCCGGTGAGGCCCATCGCGACGGGGGCGCGCTTCTCACCGAAGAGGTGGATCAGGCGGGACGCCAGCACTTCGGCGCCGCCCGAGACTTCGAGGATCGCGCCGAGCATGGTGCCCAGGCCGATGATGATCGCGATATGTCCGAGGGTGCCGCCCATGCCGTCCTCGATGACGGACGTGACGTCGGACTTCTGGACGGTGCCGAAGAGTTCGGTGACGGAGAGGCCGGCCGCGAGGCCGACGGCGATGGACACCGTCAGGAGGGCCACGAAGGGCTGCAGCCTGGCCTTGATGATCAGGAAGAGCAGCAGCACGATGCCGAGGACGGCAACGGTCAGCAGGCCGGCCGTGCCGGGTATCAGGAGGAGCAGACCACCGGTGTGCTCGGGCTGGTCCGCGGCGGCGGACGCGAGGGGGGCGTACGGGGACATCGTTGACCTCGTAAGTACATGGGGGGGCGCGGGGCGTTTTCAGTGTTTCCAGACAGGGGGGATCGCGGAGCGGCGCACCCACAGGGGCGCCGCTCCGTGACGACGTGCGAACGAGCGGGAGCGCGAGCCCGGCAGGCCCGGCTCAGGGGGCTCAGCTCAGGACGGCGAGCGCGTCGATCTCGATGAGCAGGCCCTTGGGCAGACCGACGTAGACGGTCGTACGGGCGGAGGCCGGGGCCTTGAGGCCCTGCTCCTCGAAGTACTCGTTGTAGATGGCGTTCATCTCGGCGAAGTGGTCGACGTCCGTCAGGTAGACGCGCATCATCATGACGTCGTCCCAGCTCGCGCCGCCCTCTTCGAGGATCGCCTTGACGTTGGCGAACGTCTGGAGGGTCTGCTCCTTGAGGGTCGGGCCCGCGGGGGTCGGGGCCTTGCCCTCCTCGGCCGGCAGGAAGCCGACCTGGCCGGCGACCTGAAGGATGTTGCCCTTCTTGACGCCGTGCGAGAACTTCGCCGGCGGGGTCGTGTGGGTGGCGGGCGTGAGCGCGGTCTTCTCAGACATGTGAACTGGTCCTTCTTTGAGGGGTGTTACTTGGGGGGTGTGTTACTTGGGGGCTTACTTCGGAGGGGTCCCGGAGTAGTCCCGGCTGATGGCTTCCGCCGTGCGGCGCACCAGCGGGAGCAGCGTGAGGAGTTCCTCGGCGGTGACGACGACATTCGGCGCGGAGACCGACATGGCGGCGACGACCCGGCCGTCCGCGCCGCGGATGGGGGCGCCGACGCAGTTGATGGACTCCTCGTGGCCACCGAGGTCGGTGGCCCAGCCCTGTTCGCGCACCTTCTCCAACTCCCGCAGGAAAGCCGCGGAGTTGGGGGTGGAACGGGACGTGTACATGGGGTAGTCGAGCTTCTCCGCGACGGCGCGGCGCTCGGACTCGGACAGGTCGGCGAGCAGCAGCTTGGCGACGGCGGCCACGGTGATGGCGACCGGCTTGCCGACGCGCGAGTACATGCGCACCGGGTAGCGGCTCTCGACCTTGTCGATGTAGAGGACCTCGTTCTCCGCGTACACGGCGAGGTGGATGGTGTGCCCGACCTTCTCGTTGAGTTCGACGAGGTGGGGGTGGGCGATCTCGCGGACGTCGAGGTTCTCGACGGCTTCCTGGGCGAGCGCGAAGAGGCGGGCGCCGAGCCGGTAGCGCTGGTCGGACTGGCGGTAGACCAGGCCGTGCTCGTGGAGGGTGCGCAGCAGGCGCATGGCCGTGGACTTGTGCACGTCGAGGCGGTCGGCGACCTGGCCCAGGTCGGCGGGTCCCTCGGCGAGCAGCGGCAGGATGCTGAGCGCGCGGTCGACGGTCTGGCTCATGGCGTACGTACCTCCTCGGCGGCCCCGCTGTCGGCTGCGTCGGCTGCTGCCCAACCGGGGCCGAGGTGCAGTGTCCCCCACTGCGCGGCGTCGAGGCCGACCAGGCGGTCCGCCCGGGCGCGGCTCGGGGGCGCGGCGAGGTCGCCGGGCTCGGTGAGGGCGACGGCGGCCCAGAGGTGGCCGTGCCGAAGGCGTTCGGCGACGGGCAGTTCGCGCAGCGTGGCGGAGAGGAATCCGGCGGCGAAGGCATCGCCCGCGCCGACGGCGGCGACGACGTCGACGCGCGGGGAGGGTTCCTCGTGGCGTCCGTCGGCGTCGTACGCGATCGCGCCGTCGGCGCCCCGCTTGACGACGAGCAGCGCGGGCTCGGGCAGCGCATCGCGGATCGCGTCGGGTCCGCCGGTGATGCCCCAGGCGTCCTCGGCCTCGTCGTCGCCGACGAACACGATGTCGGCGCCGCGCGCGAGCTCCAGGAGTACGTCGGGGCCCTCGGCGGAGCCGGACCACAGGCCGGGCCGGTAGTTGACGTCGAAGGAGACGAGGGGGCGGCCCGCGCGCGGAGCGGTCAGCTCGCGCAGCAGGTCGAGGCAGCCGGCGGACAGCGCGGCCGTGATCCCGGACAGGTGCAGGATCCGGCCGGAGCGCAGCGCGTCGAGGTCCAGGTTGACGGTGGACATCGCGGAGGCGGCGGACCCGGCGCGGTAGTAGGCGACCTCGTGGGCGGCGGTGGCCCGGTCGCCCGCGGTGCGGAAGTAGATGCCGGTGGGCCGGTGCAGATCGCGGCGTACGGCGGAGGTGTCGACGCCGTACGCGCCGATGGCCTCCACGAGGTGGTCGCCGAACCCGTCGGCGCCGACCCGGCTGACCCACACGGCCCGGTGCCCGGCGGCGGCGAGCACGCACGCCACGTTGGACTCGGCGCCGCCGATCCCGCGATCGAACGAGGGCACGTCGGCGAGCCGCCCCGGCACGGTGGGCCGGAACGTGACCATGGACTCGCCGAGCGCGACTACATCGTTGGCGCTGGTCGGTACTGCGGGTCCGGTGGCGGTCACGGTGGGTCGCACTCCTCGCGGCAGGGGACTTCGGGCTTCGTTGACCCGACGTTGGCTCGGATGTTAGACAGCATGAAGCGACATACGCAATGACCGTTGCAAATAGTGCAACGGGCTGCCTGGAGGAGGCGCCGTGACCGCCCAGAACGCCGACAATGCCGTCGAGCGCCGTATCGCTCGTCTTGAGGAGCTGGCGACGGAGCGGGTGGACTTCCGCTTCAAGGGACTGCCTCCCGAGGCCGACGGCGCGACGATCGGCGAGCTGGCAGCCCGCCGCCTGAACCTCTTCACGGACGGCTTCACCACGCCCGTCCTCGCCCTCTCCGCCGAGCGCCTCGAGCACAACCTCGCGCTCATGGAGACCTACTCCGCCCGCCACGGCCTCGCCTTCGCCCCGCACGGCAAGACGTCGATGGCCCCGCAGCTCTTCCACCGGCAGCTCGAGCACGGCGCGTGGGGCATCACCCTCGCCGTGCCCCACCAGGTGCGTGTGGCGCGGGAGTTCGGCATCGACCGCATCTTCCTGGCGAACGAGCTGGTCGACGCGGCAGCGCTGCGCTGGCTCTCGAAGGAGCTGGACGCGAACCCGTCCTTCCGCTTCATCTGCTACGTCGACTCCGTGCGCGGCGTGGAACTGATGCAGGCGGCGCTGGCGGAGGCCGGAGCGGGCCGACCGGTCGACGTGGTCGTGGAGCTGGGCGCGGGCGACGGCGCGCGCACCGGAGCCCGCACCGAGGCGGACTGCGCGGCGATCGCGGACGCGGTGGCCGACGCTTCGGCCCTTCGCCTGGTCGGAGTCGCGGGCTACGAGGGCGAGGTGCCGGACGCCGACGGCGAGCGGGTGCGCGCCTGGCTGCGCCGACTCGTCGCGCTCGCGGCGGAGTTCGACAAGGCGGAGCGCTTCGCGGGCCTCGACGAGATCGTGGTGAGCGCGGGCGGCTCGGCATGGTTCGACGCGGTGGCGGACGTCTTCGCGGAAATCCCCGAACTGACCGTCCCCGTCCTCAAGTTGCTCCGCTCCGGCGCGTACGTCTCGCACGACGACGGCCACTACCGGCACCTGACCCCGTTCAACCGGGTCCCGGAGGAGGGTGCGCTGGAGCCGGCGTTCCGGCTGTGGGCGCAGTTCGTCTCCCGCCCCAACGACGGCCAGGCGTTCACCAACGCCGGCAAGCGGGACGCCGCGTACGACATCGACCTGCCCGAGGCGCAGGTCGTCCGGGACGCGCGGACGGGCGAGGTGCGTGAGGCCGCGGGCGTCGCGGTGACGGGCCTCTCCGACCAGCACGGCTGGGTGCGTACGGAGCCGGGGGCGGACGTGGAGGTGGGCGACTGGCTCGGCATGGGCCTCTCGCACCCGTGCACGTCGTTCGACAAGTGGCAGCTGATTCCCCTGGTGGAGTCCGACGGCACGGTCGTCGACTACATCCGCACGTACTTCTAGGCAGCCGATACGGCCCACCCGGCCGCCGCCCACGCCTCGGGGCTCCACCCCGTATTTCCAGCCCGTCCGGCGTTTGAGGACAAACGGGGTCCGGGGCGGAGCCCCGGTTTCGGGAAGGGGCGGGGAGGGGAATTCCGCCCGCCGCAGGCGCCCACCCACCCGCACCGACCACCCCGCACCGCACCACCCGCCCCAGAGAGGCACCCCCCATGGACCTGGTCATCCGCGACGCCCGCGTCATCGACGGCAGCGGCAGCGCCTCGTACCGAGCCGACGTGACCGTCAACGACGGCCGGATCTCCGAGATCACCCCGGAGGGGGCAGGCCCCCGCCCCACCGCCACCCGCACGGTCGAGGCCGACGGCCTCGCCCTCTCCCCCGGCTTCATCGACATGCACGCCCACAGCGACCTCGCCGTGCTCCGCGACCCGGACCACAGCGCGAAGGCCGCCCAGGGCGTCACCCTCGAAGTCCTCGGCCAGGACGGCCTGTCCTACGCCCCCGTCGACGACCGCACCCTCGCCCAGGTCCGCCAGGCGATCACCGGCTGGAACGGCGACGGCTCGGACATCGACTTCGACTGGCGCACGGTCGGCGAGTACCTGGACCGCATCGACCGCCAGGGCATCGCGGTGAACGCCGCGTACCTCATCCCGCAGGGCACGGTCCGCATGTACGCGGTCGGCTGGGACGACAGGGACGCGACCCCGGCCGAACTCGACCACATGAAGCGGCTCGTCGCCGAGGGCATGGAGCAGGGCGCCGTAGGAATGTCCTCCGGACTGACCTACACCCCCGGCATGTACGCGAAGGACGCCGAACTCACCGAACTGTGCCGGGTGGTGGCCTCGTACGACGGCTACTACTGCCCGCACCACCGCAGTTACGGCGCCGGCGCGCTCGACGCGTACCAGGAGATGGTGGAGCTGACCCGCACCGCGGGCTGCTCCCTGCACCTCGCGCACGCCACCATGAACTTCGGCGTGAACAAGGGCAAGGGAGTCGACCTCCTGGCCCTTCTCGACGAGGCCATCGCGGACGGCGCCGACATCAGCCTGGACACGTACCCGTACACCCCGGGCGCCACAACTCTCGTGGCGATGCTGCCGAGTTGGGCCAACGAGGGCGGCCCCGACGCGACCCTCGCCCGCCTCAAGGACGACGAGACGGCCGAGCGCATCCGGCACCACGTCGAGGTGATCGGCGCGGACGGCTGCCACGGCGTGCCGATCGAGTGGGACAAGATCGAGATCTCGGGCGTCTCCGACCCGGGCCTGGCCTCGTGCGTCGGCAAGACCGTCGCGCAGGCCGCCGCCGAGCGCGGCGAGGCCCCGTGGGTCACCGCCCGCCGCCTGCTGATCAACGACAACCTCGGCTCGTCGATCCTCCAGCACGTCGGTCACGAGGACAACGTCCGGGCGATCATGCAGCACTCCGTGCACACGGGCGGCAGCGACGGCATCCTCCAGGGCTACAAGCCGCACCCGCGCGCGTACGGCACGTTCCCGCACTACCTGGGCCACTACGCCCGCGACCTCGGCGTCATGTCCCTGGAGGAGACGGTCGCACACCTCACCTCGCGCCCGGCCGCCCGCCTGCGTCTGCCGGACCGCGGCCTGGTCCGCGAGGGCTACCGCGCCGACCTGGTCCTGTTCGACCCGGAGACGGTCGCGGCGGGCTCCACCTTCGATGCGCCGCGCACGCTGCCGGTCGGTATCCCGCACGTCCTCGTCGACGGGCAGTTCGTGATCGAGGAGGGCAAGCGCACGGACGTCCTCGCGGGCCGCTCCGTGCGCCGGACCCTCTGATCAACGCACCCCGTGCGGCCGGAACTGAACACTGATCCGGCCGCCGGCCGCGCGGGCGGACTTGGGGATCGCGTGCTCCCAGGTCCGCTGGCACGAGCCGCCCATGACGATGAGATCGCCGTGCCCGAGCGGGCGGCGCACGACGGGCCCGCCGCCGACCGGCCGTAGCACCAGATCCCGCGGCGTCCCGACCGACACGATGGCGACCATCGTGTCCTCGCGGGCCCCACGCCCGATCCGGTCCCCGTGCCAGGCGACGCTGTCCCGACCGTCGCGGTAATAGCAGAGTCCCGCCGTGGTGAACGGCTCCCCCAACTCCTCGGCGTAGTAAGCGGACAACGCGTCGCGCGCCTCGTCGAGCACGGGGTCCGGGAGCCGCTCCCCCGCCCCGTAGAACTTCAGCAGCCGCGGCACGTCGACCATCCGCTCGTACATCTGCCGCCGCTCGGCCTTCCAGGGCACGTCCCGGGCGAGCCGCTCGTACACCTCGTCGGCCCCGCGCAACCACCCCGGCAGTACGTCGATCCACGCCCCGTCCCCGAGCACGGTGCGGCGCATCCCGTCGAGCCCGCCGAGCGAGATGTCGTCGGCGCCCTCGGCCTGATCGAAGAGCGATCCCTGAAGCATGCCGACCAAGGTAGCGCAGGATTAGAACATTCGCTCGATTAACACGCCCGCCGGCCGCCCCGGCACGTGGCCCATCTCACCCACCCCGCCGACCCGCCGCATCAAAGCCGCACCCACCCCGGAACCCGCCGTTCCGGAGGTATCCGGCACCGCGTGCCACCGCATCCGAAAGCGGTGCCGCCCGCGGCGCCCCACCGGCCGACAAACGGTGCGCGGCATCGCGAAACACGGCCGTAAAGTTTGGGGATGCAGCTCATCCAGTCGACCAAGCTCTCCAACGTCTGCTACGAGATCCGGGGCCCGGTTCTCGAGGAAGCGATGCGGCTGGAGGCGGCAGGGCACCGCATCCTGAAGCTCAACACCGGCAACCCTGCGGCGTTCGGCTTCGAGTGCCCGCCGGAGATCCTCGAGGACATGCTCCGCAACCTCGGGGACGCGCACGGCTACGGCGACGCCAAGGGCCTGCTCGCCGCCCGCCGCGCCGTGATGATGCACTACCAGACCCTCGGCGTGGAGACCGACGTCGAGCACGTCTTCATCGGCAACGGCGTCTCCGAGCTGATCGTGATGGCGATGCAGGGACTGCTCGACGACGGCGACGAGGTGCTCGTCCCCGCCCCCGACTATCCGCTGTGGACCGCCGCCGTCTCGCTCTCCGGCGGCACCGCCGTGCACTACCGCTGCGACGAGCAGGCGGACTGGATGCCGGACCTCGCCGACATCGAGCGCAAGGTGACCGACCGCACCAAGGCGATCGTCATCATCAACCCCAACAACCCCACCGGCGCCGTCTACAGCGACGAGATGCTGCGCGGCATCACCGACATCGCCCGCCGCCACAACCTCCTCGTCTGCTCCGACGAGATCTACGACAAGATCCTCTACGACGACGCCACGCACACCCCGACCGCCGCGATCGCGCCGGACCTGATGACGCTCACCTTCAACGGCATGTCGAAGGCGTACCGCGTGGCCGGCTACCGCGTCGGCTGGATGGCGATCTCGGGACCGCGCGCGCACGCGGAGTCGTACATCGAGGGCCTGACGATCCTGGCGAACATGCGCCTGTGCGCGAACATGCCGGGCCAGCACGGCGTCGTCGCGGCACTCAGCGGACGCCAGACGGTCAACGATCTGGTGCTGCCCGGCGGGCGGCTGAAGGAGCAGCGGGACGTCGCGTACGAGCTGCTCACGCAGATCCCGGGCGTGACCTGCGTAAAGCCGAAGGGCGCCCTGTACCTCTTCCCGCGCCTCGACCCCAAGGTCTTCAAGGTCAAGGACGACCGGCAGATGGTGCTCGACCTGCTGCGGGCCGAGAAGATCATGGTGGTGCACGGCACCGGCTTCAACTGGCCGGAGCCCGACCACTTCCGCGTCGTCACGCTGCCCGACACCCGGCAGCTGACGGAGGCTGTGACCCGGATCGGGAACTTCCTGGACGGCTACAGCCAGCCGTGACACTCCTACTTTGGACAGGTTCTACTTTAGACAGAATCTAAGGTACGATGGAGGTCAAGCTGACACGCATGCCCTGGAGGCCTCCCATGTACGAGCCGATCCGCACCAAGTCGGTCCACTCGACCGGGGTCGACAGCGGCGAATTCCCGCACCGCTCCCGCGAGGAGGAGCTGGACATCCAGCTCGCCGGCCACCTGAGCGCGCTGCTCGCCATCACCGACGAGCTGCGCGCACTGGGCCCGGCGGCCGACCTGGACGAGGCGGCCGAGGCGCTGACCGCACAGGTCGCCCGCCTCCGCGGCGGCCACGCGCCGCTCCGCTCGGCCGTGGCGACCGCGGTGCACGAGCCGCACGTCGCCGCGCTGCACCAGCGGGCGCACGCCCTCGCGGGCCGCGCCCTGGTGGTCGCGGCGTCCCGCGCGGACACGGCGGCCGCGATCCTGGCCGCGCAGCGCATGGAGGCGCACGCGACCGCGGGGGACCTCGTCGCTGTGTGACCTACGGAGAACGAAGAAGACGAAGAAGGGGCGCGGCCTGAAGGCCGCGCCCCTTCTTTCGTTCATTCAGCCCTAGCCGAGCCGGTCCACCAGCTTGCGGTACTCGTCCCACAGCTCCGTCGGCGTGTGGTCGCCGAACGTGTTGAGGTGCCCGGGCACGAGCGACGCCTCGTCGCGCCACGCTTCCTTGTCCACCGTCAGCAGGAAGTCCAGGTCGGCGTCGGCCAGGCCGAGGCCCTTCGTGTCCAGGGACTCCTTGGTCGGCAGGATGCCGATCGGCGTCTCGACGCCCTCGGCGCGGCCGTCGAGGCGGCCCACGATCCACTTCAGGACGCGCGCGTTCTCACCGAAACCGGGCCACACGAACTTGCCGTCCGCGTTCTTCCGGAACCAGTTGACGTAGTAGATCTTCGGCAGCTTGGCGGCATCCTTGTCGGCGCCGACCTTCACCCAGTGCGCCATGTAGTCGCCCATGTTGTAGCCGCAGAACGGCAGCATGGCGAAGGGGTCGCGGCGCAGCTCGCCGACCTTGCCCTCGGCGGCGGCGGTCTTCTCGGAGGCCACGTTCGCACCGAGGAAGACGCCGTGGTTCCAGTCGAAGGACTCGGTGACCAGCGGCACGGCCGAGGCGCGGCGGCCACCGAAGAGGATCGCCGAGATCGGCACGCCCTTCGGGTCCTCCCACTCGGGCGCGATGATCGGGCACTGGGAGGCGGGGGTGGTGAAGCGCGCGTTCGGGTGCGCGGCCGGGACGCCGGACTCGGGCGTCCAGCTGTTGCCCTTCCAGTCCGTGAGGTGCGCCGGAGTCTCCTCCGTCATGCCCTCCCACCACACGTCGTTGTCATCCGTCAGCGCGACGTTCGTGAAGACCGAGTTGCCCCAGAGGGTCTTCATGGCGTTGGCGTTGGTGTGCTCGCCGGTGCCGGGCGCGACGCCGAAGAAGCCGGCCTCGGGGTTGATCGCGTAGAGCCGGCCGTCCTCGCCGAACCGCATCCAGGCGATGTCGTCACCGATCGTCTCGACGGTCCAGCCGGAGATCGTGGGCTCCAGCATCGCGAGGTTGGTCTTGCCGCACGCGCTCGGGAAGGCGGCGGCGACGTACTTCGACTCACCCTGCGGGGGCGTCAGTTTGAGGATCAGCATGTGCTCGGCGAGCCAGCCCTCGTCGCGCGCCATGACGGACGCGATGCGCAGGGCGTAGCACTTCTTGCCGAGCAGGGCGTTGCCCCCGTAGCCGGAGCCGTACGACCAGATCTCGCGGTCCTCGGGGAAGTGCGAGATGTACTTCGTGGAGTTGCACGGCCACGGCACGTCCGCCTCGTCGGGACCCAGCGGGGCGCCCAGCGTGTGCACGGCCTTCACGAAGAAGCCGTCCTCGCCCAACTCTTCGAGGACCGGCTGGCCCATCCGGGTCATCGTGCGCATGGAGACGGCCACGTAGGCCGAATCGGTGATCTCGACGCCGATCGCGGAGAGCGGCGAACCGAGCGGCCCCATGCAGAACGGGACGACGTACATGGTCCGTCCGCGCATCGAGCCACGGAAGATCCCCCCGTTCCCCTCGTTGCCCCGGAAGATCTCCCGCATCTCCGCGGGGGCCTTCCAGTGGTTCGTGGGGCCCGCGTCCTCCTCCTTCTCGGAGCAGATGAACGTACGGTCCTCGACGCGCGCGACATCGGACGGGTCGGAGGCGGCGTAGTACGAGTTGGGGCGCTTGATGGGGTCGAGCTTCTTGAACGTCCCCTTCGCGACGAGCTCCTCGGCGAGGCGCTCGTACTCGGCCTCGGAGCCGTCACACCAGACCACACTGTCCGGCTGCGTCAGTTCGGCGATCTCGTTGACCCACGAGATCAGTTCCTGGTGGTTCGTCGGGAGGGTGTCCAGGGAGGGAGCCGCGATGTCGCGCGCCACGATCGCTCCTAAATGAGGGGTTCTGAGGTTGATTGCCCCGTGGGGGCTGCGACCCGGACGCTGCGCCTCCCAATCCACTGGAGCTCAGTGGGCGCTCATCCGGTGCCGACCGCACTCATTTGATCATCCGGCCGAAACGCCCATATGTCCAGGGGGCCTCACAGGTGAGCGAAGTGAGCATCACCACTCAACGGGTCCGTTACCTACGGTCGCGTAGGTACCATGCGGGGATGAGTGTCGCCACCGACGAGCCCGAAGTCCCCGCCGCCCAGCCCTCCGTGCTGAAGCCGAGACTGCGCGGCTGGCTGCACGCGGGCATGTTCCCCGCCGTGCTGATCTCGGGCATCTTCCTCACGGCACTCGCGGACTCCACGCGCGGCCGGATCGCGTGCGCCATCTTCGTACTGAGCGCCTGCCTGCTGTTCGGGGTGAGCGCGCTCTACCACCGGGGGAACTGGGGGCCGCGCGCGGACGGGGTGCTGCGCAGGCTCGACCACGCGAACATCTTCCTGATCATCGCCGGTACGTACACGCCGCTGACGATGCTGCTGCTGCCGGGCGCCAAGGGCGACGCGCTGCTGTGGGGCATCTGGGTGGCAGCCGCGGCCGGCATCGCCTTCCGCGTGTTCTGGGTCGGCGCCCCGCGCTGGCTGTACACGCCGTGCTACATCGCGATGGGCTGGGCCGCGGTCTTCTTCCTGCCGGACTTCATGCGCACGGGCGGCATCGCGGTGCTCGTCCTGGTGATCGTCGGCGGGCTGCTCTACAGCGCGGGCGGCGTCATCTACGGCATCAAGCGCCCGAACCCGTCCCCGCGCTGGTTCGGCTTCCACGAGGTCTTCCACTCGCTGACGCTCGCGGCGTTCATCGTGCACTACGTCGGCATCTCACTGGTGGCGTACCAGCACGGCTGACCCCCACCCCTCCCCTTCTTCATGGCCGCGGCTCACCAGCCGCGGCCATTTTGCGTTTCCGAGGGCGGCTCTTTATTGACAGACACTATGAAGTGACAGTTTCTCTCATTTCATGGTTACTGTCACTCAGCAGGTGGAGCCGCGCCCGGATCCCCGGCGCTGGTGGGCCCTCGGGGCCCTGGTCGCGAGCATGCTCGTGCTCGGTTTCGACATGACGATCCTCAACGTCGCGCTCCCGACGATTGCCGGAGAACTCGGCGCCACCACGGGCCAGCAGCAGTGGATGGCCGACGCGTACATCGTGGTGTTCGCCGCCTTGATGCTCCCGGCGGGACTGCTCGGCGACCGGTTCGGGCGGCGCCGGATGCTGATCGGCGGCCTCGGCGTCTTCCTCGCCGCGTCCGTCGTGGGCGCGCTCGCCGGCGACGTGGGCTGGGTGATCGCGGCCCGCGCGCTGATGGGCGTCGGCGGCGCCTTCGTGATGCCGCTCGCCATGTCGGTCATCCCCTCGCTGTTCGCGCGGGACGAGCAGACGAAGGCGATCGGGGCCATCTCGGCGGCCTCCGCGCTCGGGATGCCGCTCGGCCCGATCATCGGCGGCTGGCTGCTCGACCACTTCTGGTGGGGCTCGGTGTTCGTGCTGAACGTGCCGATGGTCGCGATCGGCATCACCGCCTGCCTGTTCCTGCTCCCCGAGAGCCGGGACCCGGCCGCCCCCAAGGTCGACCTCGTCTCCACCGTGCTCACCGCGCTCGGCCTCGGCACTCTCATCTACGCGATCATCGAGGGCCCCGAGAAGGGCTGGTCGAGCCCCGTCGTGCTCGGCGGATTCCTCGCGTCCGTCGTCCTGATCGGCGCGCTGGTGCTGCGCGAGCGACGCAGCGCGCGGCCCATGCTCGACCTCTCGCTCCTGTCCCACCGGGGCTTCCTCACCAACACCCTGGCGGCGACGCTCGGCATGTTCATCATGGCCGGGATGCTGTTCCTGCTGCCGCAGTACCTCCAGGCGGTGCTCGGCATCGACTCGCTCGGCACCGGACTGCGCATCGTGCCGATGATGGGCGGAATGCTCGTCGCGGCGAGGCTCGCGCAGCCCCTGGTCGCGAAGTTCGGGGCGCGGGCGGTGATCTGCGTGGCCCTGGTGGTCCTCGCCTTCGCCGCGTTCCTCGGGGCGCGCACCACCGTCGACTCCGGGTACGGCTTCACGGCGCTGTGGCTGTCGATCGCCGGGATCGGCATCGCCTTCGCCATGATCCCCGCGATGGGCGGCGCCATGGGCGCGCTCGCCAAGGACCAGGCGGGCCGCGGCTCGGGCCTCCTGTCCACGGTCCGGCAGACAGGATCCGCGCTCGGCGTGGCCCTGCTCGGCGCCCTCGTCTCCGGCGCCTACGCGGGCCGGCTCGCCACGGCGGGGCTGCCCGACGCGGCGGCGGACGTGGCGCGCGACTCGGTGATCGGCGCGCACGTGGTCGCCGGGAAGCTCGGCGACCGGGCGCTCGCCGCCTCGGCGGACGGCGCGTTCGTCCACGGCATGAACCTGGCGCTGGTCGTCATCGGCATCGTCGCCCTCGCCGCCGCGCTGCTGACGGCGGTGCTGATGCCCGGCCCCGAGAAGACCGGCCCCGCCGCCGACCCGGAGGTCGCCCCGGTCGGCGCCGATGCCTGAGAATGAGCGACATGGCCGCGTCAGCACAGCAGCCCGCGGAGCCCAAGGTCGGGCTCCGCGAGCGCAAGAAGATCAAGACCAGGACGGCGATCCGTGAGGCGACGTACCGCCTGATCGAGGAGCAGGGGTACGACGCGACGACGGTCGAGCAGATCGCCGAGGCCGCCGAGGTGTCGCCGTCCACGGTCTTCCGCTACTTCCCGACCAAGGAGGACATCGTCCTCACGGACGAGTTCGACCCGATCCTGGAGCGGGAGCTGCTCAAGCGGCCCATGGACGAGTCGATCGCCGAGTCCGTGCGGCACGTCGTCGACCACAGCCTGGAACTCGCGTTCGCGGACGAACGGCCGGAGATCATCCGGCTGCGGATGCGGCTCCAGGTCGAGACGCCCGCGGTGCGCTCCCGGATGATGGAGTCGATGTCCGTCACCGGGCAGCTGATGTGCCGGGTCATCGCCGGGCGCACCGGCCGGGACGCCGCCGACCTCGAGGTCCGCGTCTACGCCATGGCCCTGGTCGGCGCCCTGATGCAGGCCACGATGTACTGGGCCGAGCACGACCACGAGGACGACCTGCGCGAGCTCGTGCTGCGCGCCCTCGACACGGTGCAGCACGGGCTCTGAGGGATATCGGCTACGCCTGCGACTCCCCCAGCATCCGCTGCAACTGCTCGACCTCCGTCACCGGCGCGTCACACACGAAGTGACGGCACACATACGCCGCCTCGCCCCCGTCGACGAGCGGCCGGTCGGCGAGCAGCGGAAGCTCGTCGCTCCCTTCGGGACCCGCGGCGACGACGGCGCCGGGAGCGGTTCCGGTGAGCGCCGCGTGGTGCAGCCGCCCGCCGACCTCCCCCACGACCGCGATCTCGCGCGGCCCGTCGAGCAGCGCCTCCGCGACCGCGAGCCCGTTCCCGATGAACCGCGGCGCCCGCGGGGCGAGCGCCTTGACGACGCCGAGGGCCCGCTCGGCGGCGGTGCGGTGCGGCTCGGAGCCGGTGTGTGCGGCGTACGAGAGGAGGGCGCCGGCCGCGGCGGTCCAGCCCGAGGGCACGGCGTTGTCGGTCGGGTCCTGGGGCCGGCGGATGAGCTTCTCCGCGTCGACGGCCGTGTCGTACAGCGCGCCGCTCTCCGGGTCGGTGAACCGGTCGAGGACGTGGTCGAGCAGGAACCCGGCGAACTCCAGCCACACACCCTCGCCGGTCACGGACGCGAGCGCGAGGAAGCCCTCGGCGACGTCGGCGTAGTCCTCAAGAACGCCCGCGTTGCCGCCGACGTGCCCGTCCTTGCTGGTCCGGGCGAGCCGGGCCAGCGGGTCCATGTGCAGGCGTACGAGCAGATCACCGGCGCACACGGCGGCGTCCACCAGATCCTGCCGGCCGAAGTACGCGCCGGTCTCGGCGAGCGCGGCGATCGCGAGCCCGTTCCACGCGGCGACGACCTTGTCGTCCCGGCCGGGGGCGGGCCGCCTGGACCGGGCCTCGCGGAGCCGCTCCCGGATCCGCTCGATCTGCCCGGCGTCGAACACCCCGTCCTCCTGCGGGAGCTGGAGCACGGAGGCCCCCTCCTCGAAGGTGCCCTCGTCCGTGACGCCGAAGCGGCGGGCGGCGACCTCCGCGTCGGCCTCGCCGAGCACCTCGGTGAGCTGCTGAGGCGTCCACACGTAGTACGCGCCCTCGATGTGCTTCCCGCTCGCCGGGTCCTCACTGTCGGCGTCGAGCGCGGACGCGAACCCGCCCTCGTTCGTCCGCAGCTCACGCACCATGAAGTCGGCGGTCTCCAGGGCGACGCGCTTGGCCAGTTCACTGCCCGTCGAGCGCCACAGATGCGCGTACGCCCGACACAGCAACGCGTTGTCGTACAACATCTTCTCGAAGTGCGGCACCGTGAACTCCCGGTCCACGGAGTACCGCGCGAACCCGCCGCCGAGCTGGTCGTAGATCCCGCCGCGCGCCATCCGCTCGCAGGTGTCCACGGCCATCTGCAGCGCGCCCTCCGCGCCGGTGCGCGCGTGGTGGCGCAGCAGGAACTCGATCACCATGGACGGCGGGAACTTGGGCGCGCCGCCGAAGCCGCCGTACGTCGCGTCGTACTCGCGCGTGAGCCCGAGCAGCGCCTGCGCCAGCTCGTTCTCGCCCGGCAACTCCGTGTTCCCGTACGGCATTTCCCGTGCCGCCAGATCGGCGGTGATCTTTCCGGCGACCTCGGTGACCTCGCCGTGCCGCTCGGTCCACGCGTCCCGCACGCCGTGCAGGACCTGGGTGAACGAGGGCATGCCGTGGCGCGGCTCGGGCGGGAAGTACGTGCCGAAGTAGAACGGCTCGGCGTCCGGCGTGAGAAACACGGTCATGGGCCAGCCGCCCTGCCCGGTGGCGGCCTGCACGGCCTCCATGTAGACGGCGTCGACGTCGGGGCGCTCTTCGCGGTCGACCTTGATGTTGACGAAGTTCTCGTTCAGGACGGCGGCGGTGGCCCCGTCCTCGAACGACTCGTGAGCCATTACATGGCACCAGTGGCAGCTCGAATACCCGACGCTGAGCAGCACCGGCACCCCGCGCCGCTGCGCCTCCGCGAAGGCCTCGGCCGACCAGGGCCACCAGTCCACCGGGTTGTCGGCGTGCTGGAGGAGGTAGGGGGACGTCTCATGGGCCAGTCGGTTCGGCATGCCTCCCATCCTCGCTCATGGTGATCCGCGTCGCGTCTCTGATCGCCGGGACCCTCGCGCCGACACCCCATACGCAGCACACTTGACCCGTACTGTCGCCACCGGAGGGGGACCGAAGATGCGGGACAGCCATCGGGCGGAAGCCGAACGGCTGTTGGCCCGGGCCGTCGAGGAAGAGGTCAGGCGCTCGGGCGGGCGTGCGGACGGCGCCGTGCTGCTGTCGAGGGCGAAGGGTGCGCTCGACGCGATGGAGCGCAGCGCGGCGGACGAGTACGACGCGTTCACCCGGGCGCTCGACGAGGCCGACGCGGGGCGGATGACGTTCGGGCAGCGGTTCGCCAAGGAGGGCGGGTCAACTCCGCTGATGGTGGCGGGGGTTGGTGCCGTCACCGCGTGCGTGGCGGATCTGGTGCTCGGGGTGGGGACCGGGACGGCCGTGGGCGCCGGTGTCGCCGTCGCCGTACTGGGGTCCGCCGCGACCGTCGCGAAGGTGACCGCTTCGCACGTGCCGGCGGCGAGCCGCAGCGCCGGGGCGCGCAATCAACCGGGCGGGCCGGAGCAGCTGCGGCTGCAGTGGCTGACCGCGCTGGAAGTGCGGGGCATCAGGCCGTTCCTCGATCAGCAGCGGGTGCTCGCGGCGTCGACGGGGGCGGGCGGCTCGAACAAGCCGACGCCTCAACTGCGCCGCACCGACAAGAGCGCGGCCGCGCGGCGGCGGAGCGTGCTTGAGCAGTCCTTCGGTCAACTGCCTGAGCCCGAGGGGCCGTTCGCCGGCCGGCGGGTCGCCATGTCGCAGATCGCGCAGTGGGTGCACGCGGCGCGGGCCAGCACCGAGACCCGGCCGACCGTCGTCGTGCTGCACGGGGACCCGGGTTCGGGGCGTACGACGCTCGCGGTGCGCGCGGCGCACGACCTGCGGGACCAGTTCCGCGGGGCGTGCGTGGTGGATCTGCGCGGCGACCGCCCGGACGCGCCGCCGCTGCCCACGCGGGACGCCCTGCTGCACCTCCTGAACCGGCTCGGAGCACCGCGCGAGCAGCTGCTCTTCCGTGAGCGGTCCTCGCAGGAACAGCAGGTCAAGCGGCTCAGCGAGCTGTATCACCAGCATCTGACCGGGCTGCCGGTGACGATCGTGCTCGACGACGCGGCGGGCGCGGAGCAGGTGCGTACGCTCGTTCCCGAGCGGTCCGACAGCCTCGTGATCGTCACCGCGCGTGAGCCGCTCGAACTCGGCAACGACACGCCCGCCTGGGTGCACCACCTGCCGGTGCAGGCGCTCGACGCGGCGGGCGCGGAGGAGCTGCTGCGGGAGGCCGCGGAGGATCCGAGCGGCCCCTATGATGCCGAATCCTCCGATGCCGTACGGGAGTTGTGCGGCGGCCTGCCGCTGGCGCTGCGCGTCGCGGGCTCCGCGATCGGGCCGCGTACGACGCGTCAGCTCGCCGCCGACCTGGGCGCGTACGGGCCCGTGGACCCGGTCGAGCGGGTGCTGTGGCTGCGCTACACCGACCAGTCCGAGCAGGGCAGGCGGCTGCTGCGGCGGCTCGCGCTCGCCGGGCGCGCCTCGCTCGGCGCGGCCGCCGCTGCCGCGCTGCTCGCCACCACCAGCGCGGAGGCGACGCGGCATCTGTCGGCGCTCGCGAACGCCGGGCTCGTCGACCACGTGCGCGGCAGCCGCTACCGCCTGCACGACCTCGTCCGCGCCTTCGCCCAGGCCCGCCTCGCCGACGAGGAGGAGCCCGCGGAGCGCACGGCCGCGCAGGAGCGCCTGATCCAGAACTACGCGGATCTGGCCGACTCGGTGATCCGCCTGGTCGACGGCAACATGTCGACGCGCGCGGGCCAGACCGGGCCGCACGGCTTCACGTCCCTGGACGCGGCGCTGCGCTGGCTCGACGACGAGTCGAGCTTCATCACGGCGGCGCTGCGGCACGCGGAGGGCGTCAACCAGGACGCTGTGCTCGGCCTGCTCGGCGCTCTGTGCGACTACTGCCTGCTGCGCGGCGACCTCTACCGGCTCGGCGAGATCCAGGAGCTGGCGCAATCCATCGACCAGGGCCTGCTCATGCGCTCGGTCCAGTGGCGCACGGGTATCGCGGCCCGCCAGCTCGGCGAGCTCGACAAGGCGCGGACGACGCTGTCCTCGGTGGTCGACCTCTACCGCGAGGCGCACCACAGGGCGGGCGAGGGCCGCGCGCTGTGCTCCCTCGGCATCACCCTGCACCACCAGGGCCAACTCACCGAGGCGGCCGGGCGGTTGCAGGAGGCGCTCGACCTTCAGACGACGCCGGAGACGAAGGGCGACCGCGGCTGGACGCTGCACGCGCTCGCGGCGGTCGAGCGCGACCGCGCGAACGTACGCACGTCGCTCGCCCTGCTCACCGACGCGTTCGCCCTGCACCGCGAGAACGAGTCGCTGCACGGCGAGGCGTGGGCGCACTTCCAGCTCGGCCAGCTCTGCCTGCGGATGGGCAACGTGCCGCGTGCGGAGGAGGAGCTGCGGGAGGCGCTCGATCTGTACGGGCAGACCCGCGACGGCCGCGGCCAGGCCTGGGCGCTGACCGAGCTGGCCCGCGCCCGGCTCATGGACGGCGAGGCCTCCGCGGCGGTCGACGGCCTGCGTCAGGCGGCCTCCCGGCACCGTGAGAACGAGGACGCGCGCGGCGAGGCGTGGACGTACTACTACCTGGGCCAGGCCCTGGAGGAGACCGGCGACCTCGACAAGGCGGTGCGGGAACTCGAACGCTCGCGCACGATGTTCTCCCGGATGCGCGACGTCTACGGCCTGGCCTGCGCCCGCCACCACTCGGCGCGCGTCACCCGCGACGAACGGGCCGCGCAGACGGGCTCGCTGCGCAACTCCGGCTTCGCACGGCAGCTCCTGGTCGACGCCCGCGCCGACTTCCAGCGCATCGGCGTGCCGCACGGCGAGGCGTGGACGTGCCTGGAGCTCGCGGTGGTCGACGCGGGCAACGCGCGGCTCGCGCAGGCGATGGAGCTGTGCGAGGAGGCGGGGGCCATCTTCGCCGGGTACGAGGACCGCAGGGGCGAGGACTGGGCGACGTTCCTGCGCTGCACTCTCCTGCCGTACGCCTCCCCCGGCGGTTCGGAGATCGGCACGGCGGTCGCCCAGGAGGAGCTGTCCCAGCTCACCCGGGCCACGCATCCGGCCCGCGACGGAAAGCTCGACGACTACGTGGAGGCGTACCAGTTGATGCTCGAGCGGGGCCTGGACCTGGACGACGGCTGGCAGGCCTGGCGCCTCGGCATGGTCCCGAACCGGCACTCGCGGGACGTGATGGGCGTCGCCAAGGAGGCACAGCGGTCGTAGGCCGGGCGCGCCCCCGCACGGCTCCCCGTCCCGGACATGGCAGACGGGGACATGACAGACGGGGGCGCGCGACGGACAGCGCAACGGCCCCGCGCGCTCTCGTGCGCGGGGCCGACGGCAGGTTCAGGCGGACTTCTGCCCGGCGTCCTTGCCGCTCGTCGCACCGGCGGGCTCGTCCGACTTCTCCTTGAAGTCGACCTTGCCCATGTGCTTGTTCATCGACTTCATCAGGCCCCAGACCGCGACGGCCATCACGGCGAAGACGATGAAGCCGAGCACGCCCGGAGTCACCTTGTTCTCGTCGACCTCCTTAGCGGCAAGGGGGACGAGATGGGTCAATGCCAGATTCGCGTTCACATCAGGCATTGTGTCGGATGCCCGCGAAGAGGTCGTCCTCGGGGAGGGAGGTATCGACGAGCGACTTCGCGAGCTCGTACTCCTCCGTCGGCCAGACCTCCTGCTGGATGTCCATCGGCACGCGGAACCAGCCGCCGTCGGGGTCGATCTGCGTGGCGTGCGCGATCAGCGCCTTGTCGCGGATCCCGAAGAAGTCGGCGCACGGAATGTGCGTGGTAAGCGTGCGCTCGACCCGCGCGAACTCGTCCCAGCGCTTGAGCCAGTCCCCGTACGGGGACTCCATGCCGCGGTCGAGCAGCGCGTTGTGCAGCGCCTCGGTGCGCGGCCGGTTGAAGCCCTGGTTGTAGTAGAGCTTCTTCGGCTGGTAGACGGGGCCGAACTCGTCCTCGGGGTACTTCTCGGCGTCGGCCGCACCGTCGAAGGCCACCATCGTGATCTTGTGGGTCATGATGTGGTCGGGGTGCGGGTAGCCGCCGTTCTCGTCGTAGGTCGTGATGACCTGCGGACGGAAGGTGCGGATCTGCTTGACCAGGGCGCCGGCCGCGTGGTCGACGTCCTCCAGGGCGAAGCAGCCCTCCGGCAGCGGCGGCAGCGGGTCGCCCTCGGGCAGCCCCGAGTCGACGAAGCCCAGCCAGTCCTGCTTGACGCCGAGGATCTCGCGCGCCTCGTCCATCTCCTTGCGGCGCACCTCCCGGATGTTCTTCTCGACGTACTTGTCGCCCTGGAGCTTCGGGTTGAGGATGGAGCCGCGCTCGCCGCCCGTGCAGGTCACTACGTGTACGTCCACCCCCTCGGACACGTACTTGGCCATGGTGGCCGCGCCCTTCGACGACTCGTCGTCGGGGTGGGCGTGAACGGCCATCAGTCGCAGCTGCTCAGTCAAGACAAGATCCTCGGTCAGTTATGGGACGCCCGGGTGCTTGGAGTGCAATGGGCGACTTCTATAGTGACGGAACCGGGGGGCGGAAAATTCCGGTGCCCGGGAACATGCCGGGCGATGCGAGAGGAACTGGCGGATGAGCGCCGTGCAGCAGCTGCCCGAGGGCCGATACGGATCCTCGCGCTCCGCCGACGCCCGTGCCGACCGCAAGCTGAAGATCACCGGAATCATTCTCGGCGCCCTGTTCGCGGCGCTGATGATCTGGTTCGGCTGGTACTACGTCGTCGGCGGAAGCAAGTTCAGCGGCGAGGTCATCGCCTTCGACACGAACAAGAACAACGTCCAGGCGCACCTGGAGATCCGCAAGGACACCGACGCCACCGGCTACTGCACGATCCGCTCGCAGGACGCCGCCGGCGCCGAGGTGGGACGCGCCGACTTCCGCTTCGACCAGAAGACCGAGCGGATCGACAAGGTCGTCACTCTGAAGACGACGGGCGACGGCACGACCGCCGAGCTCCTGGGCTGTCACGCCGACTGATTGTCGATACGAGGTCGGCGAAACGGCGGGCGCTGACCTGCGCCGACGCAACGCTGATGCCTTTTGTCCTCCCCCTTTCACGCCTGAATTGTTAGGCTCGTGGTTTCGCCCACTCAGTAGGGAACATCCTTCTGAGTAGGGCGATGCTTTGTATACCCAGTACCTACGAGGAGCGACCTGTGACCCAGACCAGCGAAGACGTCACCTGGCTGACGCAGGAGGCGTACACCAAGCTCAAGGACGAGCTGGCGTACCTGTCTGGTCCCGCGCGCGAGGAGATCACTCAGAAGATCGCCGCTGCGCGCGAGGAGGGCGACCTGCGGGAGAACGGCGGGTACCACGCGGCCAAGGAGGAGCAGGGCAAGCAGGAGCTCCGCATCCGCCAGCTGACCCAGCTGCTGGAGAGGGCCAAGGTCGGCGAGGCCCCGGCGGCGACCGGCGTCGTCGCGCCCGGCATGGTTGTCACGATCGCCTTCGATGGCGACGAGGACGACACCCTGGAGTTCCTGCTCGCCTCGCGCGAGTACGCGAGCAGCGACTTCGAGACGTACTCGCCGCAGTCCCCGCTCGGCACGGGGGTCAACGGCCACAAGGTGGGCGAGGACGTGGACTACGAGCTGCCGAACGGCAAGAAGGCCTCGGTCAGGATCCTCAAGGCGGAGCCCTTCAGCGGCTGACGCACTGCAGACACATGAGTGGGGCCCCGCGGCACGCACGCCGCGGGGCCCCACTCATGTGTCAGGCCGCCTTCATGTGTCAGGCCGCCTTGCGGTACTTGCGCACCGCGAGGGTGCGGAAGGCCAGGATGATCAGGACCGACCAGATCAGGGAGGCCCAGACCGGGTGCTCCATGGGCCAGGCACCGGTCACCGACTTCGGTACGCCTTCGATCGTGTTGCCGAACAGCTCGCGGGCCGCCGCCACCGTGGCGCTGAAGGGGTTCCATTCCGCGATGTACTGAAGGAACTTCGGCATGCCGTTGACCGGCACGAACGCGTTCGAGATGAACGTCAGCGGGAAGAGCCAGATCAGGCCGCCGGAGGTCGCCGCCTCCGGGGTGCGCACCGACAGGCCGATCAGCGCGCCGATCCACGTGAACGCGTACCCGAGCAGCAGGAGCAGGCCGAACCCGGCCAGGACCTTGCCGAGGTTCTCGTGCGTGCGCCAGCCGACGAGCAGCGCCACCACCGCGAGCACGGCCAGCGTCACCGCCGTCTGCACCAGGTCGGCGAGGGTGCGGCCGGTGAGCACGGCGCCGCGCGCCATGGGCAGCGAGCGGAACCGGTCGATGAGGCCCTTGTGCATGTCGTCCGCGATGCCCGCGCCGGCGCCCGCCGTGGCGAAGGTGACGGTCTGGGCGAAGATGCCGGCCATCAGGAATTCCTTGTAGGCGTCGGCACTGACTCCGGCGCCCGGGATGGCGATCGAGCCGCCGAAGACGTACGTGAACAGGACCACGAACATCACCGGCTGGATGATCCCGAACAGGATCATCTCGGGGATCCGGGTCATCCGGATCAGGTTGCGCTTGCCTATGACCAGGGAGTCGTTCCAGGCGCTCATTGCTTCGCCCCCTTCGTCTCCTCGGTCGCATCGGCCGCATCGGCCGCGTCCGCCTCCTCGGCGACATGGCCGGTCAGCGAGATGAACACGTCGTCCAGGGTCGGGCGGCGCAGGCCGATGTCGTCGATCTCGATGCCGCGCGCGTCCAGGTCGCGGATGACCTCGGCGAGGAGCTTCGCGCCGCCGGTGACCGGGACGGTCAGCTTGCGGGTGTGCTCGTCGACGGCGGCCTCGCCCTTGCCGAAGCCGGCCAGGATCTCCCGGGCCGCAGTGATGTGCTCCCGCTCGTGCACCACGACCTCGACGCGCTCGCCGCCGGTCTGCGCCTTGAGCTGGTCGGCGGTGCCGCGGGCGATGACGCGGCCGTGGTCCACGACGCAGATGTCGTGCGCCAGGTGGTCGGCCTCTTCCAGGTACTGGGTCGTGAGCAGCAGCGTCGTACCGCCGGCGACCAGTTCCTGGATCACCTCCCACAGCTGCTGCCGGTTGTACGGGTCGAGGCCGGTCGTCGGCTCGTCCATGAACATCACCGGCGGGGAGACGACGAGGGCGGCCGCGAGGTCGAGCCTGCGGCGCATGCCACCCGAGTACGTCTTGGAGGGGCGGTCGGCGGCGTCCACGAGGTGGAAGCGCTCGAGGAGTTCGACGGACCGCTTCTTGGCGTCCTTCTTGGACAGCTGGTAGAGCTGCCCGACCATCTGCAGGTTCTCGCGCCCCGTCAGATATTCGTCGACCGCGGCGAACTGGCCGGACAGGCCGATGGAGCGCCGCACTTCGTTCGGGTTCTTCAGTACGTCGATGCCCGCGACGACCGCCTTGCCACTGTCCGGCGTGAGCAGGGTCGTCAGGCAGCGCACCGCCGTCGTCTTCCCCGCCCCGTTCGGCCCCAGCAGGCCGAGGACGGTGCCCTCCGGTACGTCCAGATCGACGCCGTCCAGAGCCCTTACATCGCCGAAGGTCTTCACCAGACCTTCGGCGTAGATGGCGCCTGGCATTGGTTCCCCCAGTGTGTGGGTGTTACCTGATGCGTGCTGTGCCCGCGTACGCGGCGTTACGTGACTTACGCAGCCTTACGTGGAGAAAGTGTAAATTTGCCGGGCCGTACGTGCCCGGCGAACGGGTGAAGCGCGCCACACACTATCGCGATGTATCGCGTACCGCCACGGAATTACTCGATGACGGTGTAGCCCGCCTCCCGCAGCGCCGTGCCGACCTCGGTGCAGTGCGCGGGACCCTTGGTCTCCAGGTGCAGCTCCACCTCCGCCTCCGTGAGCCCGAGCCGCGGATCGGTCCGTACGTGGCTCACATCGGTGACGTTAGCGTCGGCCACTGACAACACCTGGAGGAGCGTGGCCAGGGCGCCGGGGCGGTCGGTGAGACGCAGCCGCAGCGACAGGTAGCGGCCCGCGGCGGCAAGGCCGTGGGTGAGGACGCGCTGCATCAGGAGCGGGTCGATGTTGCCGCCGGACAGCAGCGCGACGACCGGGCCCTCGAAGGCGCCGGGTTCGCTGAGGAGCGCCGCCACGGGGCTCGCGCCCGCCGGCTCGACGACCAGCTTGGCGCGCTCCAGGCAGAGCAGCAGCGCGCTGGAGAGCGCGTCCTCCGAGACCGTACGGACGTCGTCGACCAGGCCGGAGACAAGCCCGAACGGGACGTCGCCGGGCCGCCCCACCTTGATCCCGTCGGCCATCGTCGACGGGGACTGGATCGCGACCGGGTGCCCGGCGGCCAGCGAGGGCGGGTACGCGGCCGCGCCCGCCGCCTGCACGCCGATCACCTTCACGTCGGGCCGCAGCGCCTTCACCGCGACCGCGATGCCGGCCGCGAGTCCGCCGCCGCCGACGCCGACCAGGATCGTCCGCACCTCCGGGCACTGCTCCAGGATCTCCAGGCCGAGCGTGCCCTGGCCCGCGACGACGTCCGGGTGGTCGAAGGGGTGGATGAACACCGCCCCTGTCTGCTCCGCGTACTCCTGGGCCGCCGCGAGGGTCTCGTCGACCACCTGGCCGTGCAGGCGCACCTCGGCCCCGTACTCGCGGGTCGCGGCGACCTTCGGCAGGGGCGCGCCGACCGGCATGAACACCGTGGAGCGCACGCCGAGGAGCGAGGAGGCGAGGGCCACGCCCTGCGCGTGGTTGCCCGCGCTCGCGGCCACGACCCCGGCTGCCCGCTCCTCGGGCAGCAGGCCCGCGATCCGCACGTAGGCGCCGCGCAGCTTGAAGGATCCGGTGCGCTGGAGGTTCTCGCACTTGAGGTGGACCGGCGTCCCGGCCAGCTGGGAGAGGTGGTGGCTGTGCGCCATCGACGTCAGCCGTGCCACCCCGGAAAGCATCTTCTGGGCGCCACGGACATCGTCGAGGGTGACCGCGGGCGTCGGGGCGGGCAAGTAGTCAGACGCGCTGTTGCTCATGACGAAAGTCTTGCAGCTCACGGCGGGCGTCTCTCGGGATGCTCACGCTGCGAGACCGGATTGCGCACGGCCGGTACGGCCAGCGCTTTCGCCGCGTACCCTGTGGGCCAATCCAGTGCAATCCACCACCCACGCATGAAGTGAGCCCCCGGCCATGCCCACACCACAGGAAACGATGGACATGACGACCGCTGGTGACCCCGGCCTCCTCGAAACGCTCCAGCACGAGGTGGCGGTCTTCGCCCGTCGCGCCGAACAGACCCGGCTCGGCGGGGTCGGGCAGGTGCGCAATTCGATGGACCGAGCGGCCTATCTGCTGCTCAACCGCCTCGACAAGGAAGGCCCGATGGGCGTCAAGGCGCTCGCGTCGAGCATGGGGATCGACTCCTCGACGGTGACCCGCCAGGTCGCCCCGCTCGTCGACACGGGTCTCGTCAAGCGCACCTCTCACCCGGAGGACGGACGTGCGGTGGTGTTGCAGCTGTCGCCGCGCGGTGCGGCACGGCTCGACGAGGTACGCACATCCAGGCAGGAATTGATGGCGCAGTTGACGCAGGAGTGGGAGCCGCAGGAGCGCGAGCAGTTCTGCGCGCTCCTCGCGCGCTTCAATTCGGCGCTCTCCGCGCGCCACGGCCAGCCGACGCCGCCCGCCGACTCCTGACGGTTCCCTGGCAGCACGGGTACGGCATGAGCGGCTCCCGCCTCTTGACCAGGGAGCCGCGGTCGGCCTCATATGAAGGGTGCGAGAACGGCAGGCGTTGCGTGACGCCCGCCGGGCCCGTGAGTTCGAGGCGTTCGTCGCGGGCGCGGCCGGGCGGCTGTTGCGTGCCGCGACGCTCCTGACGACGGAGCCGCCGGACGCCAACCCTCGCGCGCGCAAGCTGCTCACGACCGTCCTCGGCCGAACGTACGCCTCCTGGGACCGGCTTCGGGGTGAGGATCCCTACGACTGCGCGCGCAAGGAGCTGGCCGTCCGGTTCGCCCGCGGCTCATGGCGGCAGCACCGCGCGCGTGGTGGCGCGTTGGGCCTGCTCAGCCCCCAGGAGCGGCTCGTCCTCGTGCTGCGGCTCTTCGAAGGGGTCGGCGAGGAGCAGACCGCGTCGTTGCTCGGGCTGCCCGCGGAGCGCGTCCGCACCGTGCACGCGCGGGCGATGGCCCTCGTCCTGCACCCGCCGCGCGGCCCCGCGCCCGCCGAACTGCGAGGGGCGGCCCCGGTATGAGTCTCCAGGAGCGCAATGAGGCGGCCGTGCGCGCGGTGCTCGACGGCGGGCCCGCGCCCGTGGTGCCGACGGAACTGTGCGCGGACGCGATGCGCAAGGGCGGCCGCGCGCGCAAGCGGCGCCGGGCGGCGTCGCGGCTGATGTGGTTCGTGCTGGTCGTCGCCGTCGTGACGTTCGTCGTGTGGGCGACGGTCGAGCGGCCGTGGGTGGAGCCGCCCTCGAAGACGACTCCACAACTGACCGGCTGGTGAACTCCTTTACGGGGAGTACTACTTGTCGAGCGCCTGCTGGAGGTCGGCGAGCAGATCGTCGACGGACTCGATGCCCACGGAGAGGCGTACGAGATCGGCGGGGACCTCCAGGGCGGAGCCCGCGACGGAGGCGTGCGTCATCCGGCCGGGGTGCTCGACGAGGGACTCGACGCCGCCCAGGGACTCGCCCAGCGTGAAGAGCTTCGCCCTGTTGCAGACCTCGACGGCCGCTTCCTCGCCGCCCTCGACCTGGAACGACACCATGCCGCCGAACGCCTTCATCTGCTTCGCCGCGATCTCGTGCCCGGGGTGCTCGGGCAAACCCGGGTAGAGCACCTTCGTGACCCGCGGGTGGCGGGAGAGCATCTCGGCGACGCGGGTCGCGTTCTCGCTGTGCCGGTCCATGCGGACGGGCAGCGTCTTGATGCCGCGCAGCACCAGCCAGGCGTCGAACGGGCCCGCCACCGCGCCCATCGCGTTCTGGTGGTATGCGAGGTCGTCGGCGAGCGCCTGGTCATTGACGACGAGGGCGCCGCCGACGACGTCGGAGTGGCCGCCCATGTACTTGGTCATCGAGTGCACGACGACGTCGGCGCCGAGCGCCAGCGGCTGCTGGAGGTAGGGGCTGGCGAAGGTGTTGTCGACGACGAGCCTGGCCCCGGCCTCGCGGGCGACCTGGGCGACGGCCGCGATGTCGGTGATGCCGAGGAGCGGGTTGGAGGGCGTCTCCACCCACACGGCCTTGGTCAGCGGGGTGATCGCGGCGCGCACCGACTCGACGTCGCTGGTGTCCGCCACCGAGAACTCGACGCCCCACCGCATCACGACCTTCGCGAACAGCCGGAACGTGCCGCCGTACGCGTCGTTCGGGATGACCACGTGGTCGCCGGGGCTGAGCAGCGTCCGCAGCAGGCAGTCCTCGGCGGCGAGCCCGGAGGCGAAGGCGAGGCCGCGTCGGCCGCCCTCCAGAGCGGCGAGGTTCTCCTCAAGGGCGGTACGGGTCGGGTTGGCGCTGCGGCTGTACTCGTAACCGCCGCGCAGGCCGCCCACGCCGTCCTGCTTGTACGTGGAGACCTGGTAGATCGGCGGGACGACGGCGCCGGTCACGGGGTCGGCCGTGTTGCCGGCGTGGATGGCGGTGGTCTCGAAGCCGCGCGGGGTGCTGCCGCTGTGGCTGTGCGTGTCGCTCATGGGGGCCGAGCGTAGGCGCTCGCGCGCGCGGAGGTGGGGCGCAGCGCCCTTTTGTCGCCACTGTGGCCGGGAACCCCGTGTCGGACCGGCACGTTAGCGTTGTTGATATGGGAATTCTCTGGGGGCTGATGGCCGCGGTCATGATCGGGCTCGTGGTGTCGCAGTTGCTGCGGCGCCGCGGCGGGATTCGGCAGGTCGCTCCGGGGTCCCCGGACGCCGCGGACCCGGCGGACTACGGGTTCATGCTTCAGGAGGACCTGGACGTCCGGCTGCCGGGGCCCGACCAGGATCTGCTCGACGTGATGTCGGTCGTGCAGCGCAATCAGGACTTCACCGCTGCCTCCCAGCTCCTCGCCGGGACCGGTAAGGAGACCGAGACCCGGTGGGAGCGGGTACAGGCGATCGCCGGTGCCGCCGCCCTCGAGGCCCAGCAGACGCCGCGGCTCGGTGCCGGATGGCTGCACGCGTGGCGGTCGCAGGCGCCGAAGGACGCGGGCGGGGCGCAGGTCTTCGCCGAGTTCCTCGTGCAGCAGGCGTGGCGCGGCGGCGGCACTCCCGACGAGCAGCGGATCGTCCTCGAAGAGGCGCGCAATGCCTGTGACCAGGCGGCGATGCTGGCTCCCGGCGACCCCGTCCCGCACATCACGCACCTCGCCGTCGCGCGCGGACTCGGCTATTCGCAGGCCGAGTTCGAGCAGCTGTGGCTGAAGATCCTCGACACCGCGCCGGGCCACATGGGCGCGCATCTGGCCGGCCTCCGGTACTGGACGGAGAAGTGGCACGGCTCGCGCGAGCAGGCCTTCTCGTTCGCCGAGGCCGCCGCCGCGCGTGCGCCGCGCGGTTCGCTGCTCGCGGCGCTGCCGCTGTTCGCGCTGTACGAGCACGTGCCCGAGGTGAACCTGGTGCGCGGGTTCTACGAGAGCGAGGTCGTCACGAAGGCGCTGCACGGGGCGCTGTTCGCGGTGCACGCCGCGCGCCCCGACGACCCGATGCTCGCGCACGTACGGCACCTGCTGGTGTTCTTCCTGGTGCGCAGCGAGCGCTGGTCCGAGGCGATGCGGCAACTCGTGCACGTCGACGGCCACGTGGGCGCGATCCCGTGGACCGCCGAGTACGACCCGGCGGCCTCGTACGCCGTGTACCGGGCGCTCGCCGTCGCCGGTTACGAGGCGAACGGCGGAAGCCCGGCGACGCTGCGGCACTGACCCGCCGTCGCGGAGGGGACCGTTCACCGGATGTGCCGGTGGCTCGACGTGGGGCTCGGCCCTGACACCTCAAAGGGTGGGCACTGTAGGGCAGTTCGCGGCATTTTACGTTCGGGATCTCGATCGAGCTTCGATTTCTCGGACCAATGTGCATCCAGGATCTTGACCGGGCGACCGCGTACTTCTTCACTGGCCAACGCCGACACCCCTGCCATCCCCCGCCACCACGGACTCCCCCGCACCCCGAGGACTGGTACGCATGCCCCGTAACGGAACGTCCCGTCCGCCCGCCGCCGTCCTGTCCCGACGGAACCTCCTCGTCGCCGGAGCGCTCACTCTGGGGGCTTCCACTCTCGCCTCCCCGAGCCCCGCCAGTGCTCGCGCTCGCGCCGGGAGCGCCGACGCCGGCGGATACGAGGGCTATCTCTTCGTGTACTTCACCGGCGAGGGCAGCGCGGACGGTGAGCAGATCCATCTCGCACTCAGCCGGGGCGACGACCCGCTCCACTGGCGGGAGTTGAATGGAGGCGAGCCCGTTCTCACCTCCGACCTCGGCGACAAGGGTGTGCGCGACCCCTTCGTCATCCGGTCGCCCGAAGGGGACAAGTTCTTTCTCATCGCCACCGACCTGAAGATCCATGGCGGGGCCGGCTGGGACTACGTGCAGCGGCACGGCAGTCGGTCGATCATCGTGTGGGAGTCGGCGGACCTGGTGCAGTGGGGCGAGCCGCGGTCGGTGCGGGTCTCGCCGGAGACCGCGGGCAACACCTGGGCGCCCGAGGCGTATTGGAGCGAGGAGCTCGGCGCGTACGTCGTCTTCTGGGCGTCGAAGCTGTACGGCGAGGACGACCCGGAGCACACCGGCGACACGTACAACCGCATGCTGTACGCCACGACCACGGACTTCGTGACCTTCACCGAGGCCAAGGTGTGGAACGACCCGGGGTATTCGGTCATCGACTCCACCGTCATCGCGCACGACGGGACGTACTACCGGTTCACGAAGGACGAGCGGTCGGCGTCGCAGTCGCCGTACGGGAAGTTCATCCTGGAGGAGAAGTCCGAGGACCTGCTCTCCACGGACTGGGAGACCGTCGCCGAGGGCATCGGCATGGGCTCCATGGCGCAGGGCGAGGGGCCGCTCGTCTTCAAGTCCAACAGTGAAGAGAAGTGGTACCTGTTCATCGACGACTACACCGGCACCGGCTACATGCCCTTCGAGTCCACCGATCTGGCGGGTGGTGAGTGGACGAAATCCGCCGACTACCGGCTGCCCGCGGCCCCGCGACACGGGACCGTACTCCCGCTGACGCGTGCGGAGTTCGACCGGGTCGACGCCAAGTGGGGCGTCGCTCCCGTGCGCGCCGACGCCGACGGGCTCGTCGCCCACTGGCCGCTCGGCAGCGACGCGAAGGACACTTCCGGGCACGGCTATCACGGCACCGCGGCAGGGGACGCCGACTGGGACGACGGCGCCCTCGTGCTCGGCGGCGCGAGCGGACACGTGAAGCTGCCCGACAACATGCTGGCCGGCGTGGACTCGGTGACCGTCGCCGCCGAGGTGTGGGTCGACAGCGACCAGGCGACGCCGTACTTCCTGTACGGGTTCGGGAACACCGCCTCCTCCACCGGTTCCGGCGACGGCTATCTCTTCGCCACGGGCGGCAGTGCCGACAGCGGCTTCCGGGCCGCCCTGTCCGACGGGAACTGGAGCAAGGAGCAGGCCGCCGCGTCCGACACCGGGCTGGCGCGCGGGCGTTGGGCCCAGGTCACGTACACCGTCGACGGCGACACCGCGCTGCTGTATCTCGACGGTGCGGTCGCCGCCCGGAACAGCGCCGTCACCCTCATGCCCTCGGACATCGGCGGCGGGCGCACCACGGCCAACTATCTGGGCCGGTCCCAGTACGCCTCCGACCACACCCTGAAGGGGCGGCTGCGGGACGTACGGCTCTACAACCGGGCCCTGTCCGCCGACGAGATCGCCGCGCTGCCCGCCAACGCCACCCGCATCCGGGGCGTGGAGGCGAAGGAGCTGAAGGTGCCCGCCGTCATCGAGGGCGACGGGTCGACCGTCGTGCTGCCGGTCGAGCCGGGCACGCAACTGCGCGCCCTGCGACCCGAGTTCACTCTCGCGCCCGGCGCCCGGATCAGCCCGGCGAGCGGCAAGCGGGTGGACCTGCGGCGGCCCGTCACGTACACCGTCACCTCGGCGGCCGGCGAGCGGCGCAAATGGAAGGTGTCGGCCGTGGAGATGCGGACGCCGGTACTGCCCGGCTTCCACGCCGATCCCAACATCGTCGCGTTCGGGGGGACTTACTACCTCTACACGACCAACGACGGGTTCGACGGCTGGAGCGGTACGACCTTCAGCGTCTGGTCGTCGAAGGACCTCGTCCACTGGGTCGATCGCGGGGTCATCCTCGACCTCGGCAAGGACGTGAGCTGGGCCGAGTCCCGCGCCTGGGCGCCGACCATCGCCGAGAAGGACGGGCGGTTCTACTTCTACTACTGCGCCGAGGCGAAGATCGGGGTCGCCACGGCCGACTCGCCCACGGGTCCTTTCACCGACAGCGGGAAGGTTCTGATCGCCGCCAACCCGGACGGCGACGGACAGGCCATCGACCCCGCCGCCTTCACGGACGACGACGGGCAGACGTATCTGTACTGGGGCAACGGTTCGGCGTGGGTGGTACCGCTGGACGAGAACGACATGACGTCGTACGTCCCGTCAAAAGCACGACAGATCAAGGGACTTGAGGACTTCCGGGAAGGGTTGTTCATGGTGCGGCGAGGCGGCCTGTACCACCTCACGTACTCGATCGACGACACCCGCAGCGAGAACTACCGCGTCGGGTACGCCACGTCCGACTCGCCGTACGGGCCGTTCACCAACCGCGGCGTGGTGCTGGAGAAGGATCCGGCCCAGGGGATCCTCGGCACCGGGCACAATTCGCTGCTCCGCGTGCCCGGCACCGACGAGTGGTACATCGCCTACCACCGGTTCGGGATGCCCGGCGGCGACGGCACCCACCGCGAGACCACCATCGACCGCGTCACGTTCGGGGCGGACGGGCTGATGCGACCGGTCGCGCCGACGCTCGACGGGGTACGGCCGCGGCGCGTCCCGTAGGGCGAGCGTGACGCCGTTCGCGACCGGGCCGTTGGGTCCTTGGGCCTACGCCTCGCGCATGGCCGCGGCCGTACGCGCCGCGTCGTACCCCGGCGGCACTCCGTCCAGGAGCACCAGGCTGCCGGGCAGGTGGTCGGTGCGCAGCGGGAGGATCTCCTGGTAGGCGGGGGACGCGTACCAGGCGTGGGCCGCCTCCAGGTCGGGGAACTCGATCATCACGATGCCGCCGGGCGGCTCCCCCTCCATCCACTCCCCCTTCTTGCCGTGGACCAGGAAGCGGCCGCCGTACGGGGTGAACGTGGACTGGACGCGCTCGATGTACGTGAGGACGTCGGGGTGCGGCGCTCCGGGCGTGGTGCCGAGTACGGCGATCGCGTAGGCGGTCATGAAAGAGCCCTCCCTCGGGTCCGGCAGGATCTGGTGGGTACGAGGACGATCCTGCCGGGGCCCGGGGAGGGCGGCCATGACCTCTCAGGTCATGAAGGCCATGACGTCATGACCGATGTGATGTGCGGGAGGCGCTCAGATGGTCGCCGCGTCGATCACGAAGCGGTAGCGCACGTCCGAGCCGAGGACCCGCTCGTACGCCTCGTTGACCTGGCTCGCCTCGATCAGCTCGATCTCGGCGCCGAGGCCGTGCTCGGCGCAGAAGTCGAGCATCTCCTGGGTCTCGGCGATGCCGCCGATCATGGAGCCGGCGAGCACCTTGTTGCCGCCGATGAGGGAGAACAGGTTGAGGGAGATCGGCTCCTCGGGGGCGCCGACGTTCACCAGGGCGCCGCCCGTCTTGAGCAGGCCCAGGTAGGCGCCGAAGTCCACCTGCGCGGAGACCGTGGAGAGGATGACGTCGAAGGTGCCCGCGAGCTCCTCGAAGGTCTTCGGGTCGCTCGTCGCGTAGTAGTGGTCGGCACCCAGCTTCAGGCCGTCGTCCTTCTTGCGCAGCGACTGCGACAGGACGGTGACCTCCGCGCCGAGCGCGTGCGCGATCTTGACTCCCATGTGGCCGAGGCCGCCGAGACCGACGACCGCGACCTTCTTGCCGGGGCCCGCGCCCCAGTGCTTCAGCGGGGAGTACGTGGTGATGCCGGCGCAGAGCAGCGGCGCGGCCACGTCGAGGGCGAGGCCCTCGGGGATGCCGACGACGAAACCCTCGGTGACGACGACCTTCTGCGAGTAGCCGCCGTAGGTGGGCTCGCCGTCCTTGCCGACGGCGTTGTACGTCTGGACGTTGCCCTTGACGCAGTGCTGCTCGAACCCGGACTTGCAGGGCTCGCACTCGCCACAGGAGTCGACCATGCAGCCGACGCCGACCCGGTCGCCGACCTTGTACTTGGTGACGCCCGCGCCGACGGCCTCCACGACACCGGCGATCTCGTGCCCCGGCACCATCGGGAAGATGGCCTCGCCCCAGCCCTCACGGGCCTGGTGGATGTCGGAGTGACAGATTCCGGCGAACTTGATGTCGATCAGTACGTCGTGCTCGCCGACAGTGCGGCGTTCGATGGTGGTGCGCTCCAGCGGGGCCTTGGCGCTGGGAACGGCGTATGCGGCAACAGTCGTGGTCATGGCTCCAAGCGTGCGCCCACCGCGCCCGATCGGCAAAGTATGCGCAGGTCACCGCTTTGCGTACGTCCAGTGGTCCTACTACTGGTGGGGTCAGGCTCCCGGTCGTACGACCGGGAATACTGGACAGCATGGACGAGAACGATGCGGCCAGGGAACCGGCGGCGGACCGCCCGGACCATCTGGACCGGCGCGCCGAGCTGAGCGAGTTCCTGCGCACCCGGAGGGCCCGGCTCAAGCCCGAGGACGTGGGGCTCGCCTCGATGGGGCGGCACCGGCGGGTGCCGGGCCTGCGGCGCGAGGAGCTGGCGCAGCTCGCCGGGGTCTCGGTCGCCTACTACACACGCCTGGAGCAGGGCAACGGGCGCAATGTGTCGGCGGAGGTGCTCGACGCGATCGCGCGCGCCCTGCGGCTCAGCGACACCGAGCACGCGCACCTCGTCCACCTGGCGAGCCCGACGCGGCAGCGCCGCAGGTCGCCGGCGCCGAAGCGGCAGCAGCAGGTGCGGCCGGCGCTGCGCCACCTGCTCGACTCGCTGGACGGCGTGCCCGCCTACATCGGCGGGGCGCGCTCGGACATCCTCGCCTGGAACCGGATGGCGGCGGCGCTCTTCGGCGACTGGGGGCGCATGCCGCGCGCCGAGCGGAACTGGGCGCGGCTCACGTTCCTGAACCCGGACTACCGGGAGCTGTTCGTCGACTGGGACTCCAAGGCGACCGACATGGTCAGCTTTCTGCGGCTGTACGCGGGGCGCAATCCCGAGGACCCGGAGCTGTCGGCGCTCGTCGGTGAACTCTCCGTCAAGAGCGAGGAGTTCAGGCGGCTGTGGGCCACGCACGACGTGAAGGAGAAGGGCCACGGCGTGAAGCGGATGCGGCACCCTCTGGTGGGTGAACTGACGCTCGCGTACGAGACGTTGCACTTGCCGGACGATGACGGGCAGTTCTTGTCCGTGTACCACGCGGAGGCGGGTACGGCATCGGCGGAAGCGCTGCGGCTGCTTGCGAGTTGGGGTGTGGACGACTCGTTGCGGGCGAAGCTGTAGACGTCGCGGGGCTCTGCCCCGGACCCTGCGGGCCCTCGCCACAAGGGAAGGGCTCCAACCGCTTGACGGAGTGAGCGCTCACTCCGTACCTTCGGCGTATGCCAGCCACCACCAGGAAGCGCGCTCCCGGCATGAGTCCGGAGCAGCGGCGCAGCATGATCGTCGCGGCCGCGTTGCCGCTTGTCGCCGAGTACGGCGGGGCCGTCACCACGGGGCAGATCGCTCGCGCCGCGGGGATCGGGGAGGCCACGATCTTCCGGGTGTTCCAGGACAAGGACGAGGTGCTCGACGCCTGCGTCGCCGAGGCGGTCAGCCCCGAGCACGTGCGGCGCGAGCTGGCCTCGATCGATCTGGAGCAGCCGCTCACCGCCCGGCTCGCCGAGGCCGCCGAGGCGATGCGGGCCCATCTGGACCGGATGGGCGCCGTCGTCGGCGGGCTCTACGCGTCGGGGCGGCGGCGCGGCCGACCCGAGGGCGAGCGGCCCACCCAGGACGGCCGGCAGGCGTCCGCGCAGGCGATGCGGGAGGCGCTGAGCGAGCTGATCGAGCCCGACCGGGACGCCCTGCGGCTGCCCCCGGACAAGCTCGCCACGCTCTTCCTCGGCATGCTCTTCACCCAACTCCGCTCCCCTGAAGCGGACTTGAACCCGACACCGGCCGAACTCGTCGACGTACTGCTGCACGGTTCGCTGGCCGCACCCGGGAGCCCCTCATGACCGTCAGCCTCAACCACACGATCGTCCCGGCCGTCGACAACACCACGGCCGCCCGCTTCTTCGCCGACGACGCCCGGAACCTGTACGAGGTCATGTCCCCGGCGTAGCGCCTCTCAGGGCAGGTACGGAGGCGCCGCGCCCCACGTCCAGTGGGGTACCGGCTGTTCCTCCGGGCGCTCGGCCTCCGGGCCCGAGAAGTGGGCGGCGAGGCGTGTGCCCCACTCGATGTAGGCGAGGAACGCGGAGCGGAATTCCGCGTCCGTCGGCAGGGCCGCCTCGTCGGCCGCGTCCTGCATGAGGTTGACCCAGCGGCGGCGCTGCGGCTCGGTGACGCCCTTGCCGATGTGCATCGCGACCATGTGGCTGTGGCCGCCGTGCTGTTCGGAGTAGGCCGAAGGGCCGCCGAAGACCTCGCCGAGCCACAGGGCGACATGGTCCGCGTGCTCCGCAGGGAGGTCGGCGAAGAGCGGGCCGAGGAGGTCGTCCTTCACCACCTTCTCGTAGAACACGGACGTCAGACGGCCGAACGCCTCGGCGCCGCCCGCCCATTCGAAGAGCGTGGGGTCCGACGAGCCCGTTCCGCGCACCGTGGTCGGCGTGTAGTGGCGCATCTCGTCGATGTACCCGACGTAGGGGCGGATCTCGGTGAGGAACACCGGGAAGAGCTCGGAGGTGCGGAAGCCCTTCAGGTGGTCCTCGGTCGACGTCCACACGATGCGCAGGATGAAGTGCTCGAAGTCCTCTTCGCAGCGGGTGAGTTCGTACGAGACGCAGTGCTCCGAGGCCGCCAGCTGTTGTGACGCGCGGGTGTACGCCGCCATGAACTCGGCGGAGCGGTCCTCGGGGATGCGATAGCGGATGTACTCGATGGTGCGCCGGGATCGAGTCGTCATGCCCCCAGCCAAGCACCGGCGCTCCGCTGTAGCCAGGGCCGGGGTTGCGGTTTCGGGGCTCTGCCCCGGACCCCGCGCCTCAATCGCCGGCGGGGCTTGATCCGGTCACCGGGCGGTCCTCCCTGAGCTCCGTGAACAACCGGTTCGCCTTCTGCCTGTCCCAGAGGATGGCGCTGCCCTTGGACGTGGCGAAGCCCAACGTGCGCACAGGTACGCCCAGTTGCCTGCCCTGGCCCGAGGACACCCCCTTCATCGCCTTGAACAGTCGGGTCAGCTCCGGAACCCCGGTCGACTTGTCCACGATGAGTGTGTCCAGGCCCGCGCCCGCGGTGCCGTACATGGTCGACGGGTTCATCAGCACCCCGGGCGACGACGCCTTCTTGGCCAGCGCGGAGAGGAACTTCTGCTGGTTGCGGGAGCGGCCGAGGTCGCCCTCCTTCTCCTGGTGGCGCTGGCGCACGAAGCCGAGCGCCTCGCGCCCGGTCAGGTTGTGGCAGCCCTTGGCCAGGTCGAGCCCCGACTTGTCGTCGACGATGTGCCGGTCGACGCACATCGGCACGCCGCCGACCGCGTCGACGATGCCGACGAACCCGGCGAAGCCGATCTCCGTGTAGTGGTTGATCCGCAGCCCGGTGTTCGACTCGACCGCGCGGACCAGGAGTTCGGGGCCGCCGAGCGAGAACGCCGCGTTGAGCTTGTTCTTCGCCGGCTTGTGGTGGATGCCGGTCTTCGGGTCCACGTACGGCGGGATGGTGACCCAGGAGTCCCGCGGCAGGCTGGTGAGGGTGGTGCCGTGGGCGCCGGTGTGCAGCACCATCATCGAGTCGGTGCGGCGGCCCTCGGAACCGAGCGACGAACCGGTGTGCAGGTTCTTGGTCTGCTTCTCGCTGAGGCCCTCGCGGCTGTCGGAGCCCACGATCAGGTAGTTCGTGCCCTTGCCCGGCGCGGCCCTGCTCGGCAGCGACGCGAGGTCGACCTCCCCGTCGAGCCGGGTGCCCGCCCATACGTACGTCCCCGCGCCCGCGAGCAGCACCAGCAGCACGAGCAGGCACAGCCCGCGCACCACGAGCCCGAACTTGGTGCGCCGCCGCTTGCGCTTGGGCTCGCGCTCGCTGCGCTTGTACCCGCCGTCGGCCCGCCCGCCGGGCCTGTTGGCCGGCACCGGGTCGAACGGGTGGTGCTCGACCTCGTACGAGTGGGGCTCGGGGGCGTACTCGTACCCGTGCCCGTACTGATCCACCTCGTACGGGTTCTGCTCCACCTCGTACGGATGCTGCTGCCCGTCGTACGGGTGCTGCTCCGCCTCGTACTCGCCGTACGGGTAGGGCGTCGGGGTGTGTGCACTGGGGTTCAGGGTCGTCACCTCGCGACCGGCAGGTCCGGCTCTTCGGCCGTCCTGACGATGTGCTGGGCCGCCGCGGCGGCCGTTCCGGAACGGTGCATGCGCTGCCACTTCAACCGGCTGCCGCCCACGAAGGCCACCACGGACTGGATGACCACGAGGTACATCAACTGCCGGTACACGAACAGCTGGAAGGGCAATGACCAGAGCGTGCGCCTGCGCTCTCCGTCGAGCTTCAGAGCGTACGCCGCGACGACCATCTGGAGGGCGAGAAAGCCCACCCAGGCCACCACGGACGTGGTCGTGTCACCGGCGAACACGGCGCTGTAGAACATGAAGACGTCGATCATCGGGGCGAGGAGCGGCAGCACGACCTGGAAGAGGAACAGGTAGGAAAGGCCGCGCCGCCCGAAGCGGCCCGCGGGCCCGACCTCCAGGACCGCGCCCCGGTGCTTCCACATCGCCTGCAGGGTGCCGTAGCACCAGCGGTAGCGCTGGCGCCACAACTGCCGCAGGGATGTGGGTACTTCGGTCCAGGCGATGGCCGTCTCCTCGTACACGACCCGCCAGCCGGCCCGCCACAGCGCCATCGTGAGGTCGGTGTCCTCGGCGAGGGTGTCCTCGCTCAGGCCGCCGACGCCCATCAGCGCGTCGAGCCGGAAGGCGCCGATCGCGCCGGGCACGGTCGTCATGCACTCCAGGACCTCGAACATCCGGCGGTCCAGGTTGAACCCGAAGACGTACTCCAGGTGCTGCCAACGGCCGAGGAGGCGCTTGCGGTTGCCGACCTTGGTGTTGCCGCTGACCGCGCCGACGGCCGGGTGGGCCAGCGGCTGGACCAGGCGCTGGATCGCGTCGGCCTCGAAGACGGTGTCCGAGTCGATCATCACGACGTACGGGCAACGGGTGTACTTCAGGCCGTGGTTGAGGGCCGCGGCCTTGCCCGAGTTGGGCTGGCACAGCACCTGCACGCGCGCGTCACGGGCCGCGTACTCGCTCGCGATCTGCACCGTGCGGTCGCTCGACCCGTCGTCGATGACGATGATCTGCATCGGCTGGTGGGTCGAGGCGAGCAGCGAACGCAGCGTCGCGCCGATGCCCGCCTCCTCGTTGTACGCGGGTACGAGCACGGTCACCGGATCGCGGATCTCGCGCAGCCAGGGCGAGCCGGGACGGAACCGCTCAAGGCGTCTGACGTGCGCGCGGGCGAACAGCACGAGCACGAGCAGGCGCAGCACACCGAGGCCCGCGGCCGCGAGGAGCACCCACGAGATGGCCGAGACGAAGCTGCGGCCGAGGGTCTGGAACCAGATCAGGCCCTGCCCGAGCCAGCGCACGGGCGCAGCCACCTCCTCCGTCGCCCGCTGGTTGGTCTGCGCGCCCTCCGTGATGGTGGCGAAGTTCCTGGCCTGCGGATTCGCCAGCAGCTTCGCCGTCTCGCGGTAGCCGAGCGAGGTCTGGCTGAGCTGGCGCACCAGGCCGTCCCTGACCCGCTGCCCGGAGTGGTCGGCCGCGACCAGCGTGTAGCCGTCGGCGGACGCCGCCTGCGCGGCGGGCCACTCGCCGCCGCACATCGTGGCGACGGTGGTGGTCATCGGCATCCGCAGGAGTGTGGTGTGGAAGCCGCCACTGCCCGCGAACGCGCTCTGGGTCAGCCCCAGTTCGAGCTTGCTGCGCACCTTGGACGAGCTGCCCATGTCGGCGCCCGTGTAGGTGTTGGAGCCGATGTCGTGCCCGTCGGCCCTGATCCGCTCGACCAGCTTCGGATACTGAGCGGCCTTGGCGCCGTTGAGGAAGAACGTGGCGTGCGCGTGATGCTTCTTGAGCAGCGCGAGCAGCTTCGGCGTCGCCTTCGGGTAGGGGCCGCCGTCATAGGTGAGCGCGACGGTGCCGGGCCGCATCGAGGCGCTGTACACCCGGCCGCCGTCGATGGACAGCACCGGGCCCGCGCCGGAGGCCGACGCGGGCACGGGCTGCGTGCAGGCAGGCTTCGTCCTGGCGCCGTCCACCTCGTTCTGGGTCCAGCCCTGGAAGAGGAGGGCGCCGAAGAGCACCGGCAGGGTGAGGGCGAGCAGCAGCCAGTGCGCCCGCGGGTCCCTTGCTTGTTTGTGCCGTGCCCCCATCAGGCGACGGCGCCGGCGTCGCCGCCCGGCCGACCCCGGTCCCGGTCCTGGCCCCGACGAAGCGACCACATTCGGTGCCCGTTCTCCACGTTCCACTCACACATGGGAGGCGAGTGTATTGATGCGGCCTTCCGGGAATTGGGGCATTGGGAAACATCTGGGACTGGTGTGGCACGTGACAAACGGCACACCTTCCGATTCGAGCACAACCCTTTGCCCAAAACGTGTTCACTTCGACGACACCTGTGAGGCGTCCGGGTCGGGCCGGTCCGGGCACACCGGTCCGGATCACGCCGGTCCGGGTCAGGCCGCCGAGGCGTTCTCCGTGACCGTGATCCGCCCCTTGCTGATCGTCGCGAGGCGGGGCGCCTTCCGTGCGATCGCCGAGTCGTGGGTGACCATCACGAACGTCAGGCCGTGCTCCTTCCAGCGTTCCTCCAGTACGTCCATGATCTCGTCGCGCATCGACTCGTCGAGGTTGCCCGTGGGCTCGTCGGCGAGCAGCACCTTCGGGTTCTTCACCAGGGCCCGCGCGATGGCGACACGCTGCTGCTGGCCGCCGGACAGCTCCGCAGGCAGATGCCGCAGCCGCTCCCCGAGCCCCACGGACCGCAGCGCCTCCGCGGCCCGCTCCCGCCGCTCGGCGCTCTTCAGACCCAGCGGCACCAGGGCCGTCTCGCAGTTCTCCAGCGCGTTGAGCGTCGGGACGAGGTTGAAGGACTGGAAGACGAAGCCGATGGACTCGGCGCGGACCTTGGTGAGCCGGGCCTCCGGCAGCGTCGCCAGGTCGACCCCGTCGAGCACGACGCTGCCCGCCGTGGGCCGGTCGAGCCCGCCGAGCATCTGGAGCAGGGTCGACTTGCCGCCGCCCGTGGGGCCCTGGATGACGAGCCGGTCGCCGTCGCCGATGGCCAGATCGACGCCCGCCAGCGCGTCGACGGTGTCCTTGCCGCGCCGGTACTGCTTGGTCACGCCGGTGAGCTGATACATGGTGCAACTCCTGTACTACGTAAGGTGATTGGCGTTACCGGTGGTGTTACTCGACGCGGCGCAGCGCGTCCGCGGGGCGCAGCCGCGAGGCCCGCCAGCCACCGAAGCCGCCGGCGATGAGGCCGCCCGCGACGGCGAGGCCGACCGCGAGGGCGATGGTGGTCGCGGAGACGGGCGCGCTGAGCGCGATGTCGAGGGTCTTCGCCCCTCCCCCTGCCGCCTGGCGCATCATTCCGCCGCCACCGCCTCCGAAGCCCGCGCCACCGGCGCCGCCGCCCATGCCGCCACCGCCACCCGCGCCGCCGAGCTGCGCGGACAGAGTGGGGCTGATCGCGGTCACCGCGTACGCGCCCGCGAGCCCGACGGCGATGCCGAGGACGCCGCCGATCAGCCCGTTGACGACCGCCTCACCGACGACCTGCCGGGTCACCCGGCCCGACGTCCAGCCGAGCGCCTTGAGCGTGCCGAACTCCCGGACCCGCCGGGACACGGCCGAGGACGTGAGCAGCCCCGCCACCAGGAAGGCGGCGACGAGCACCGCGATCGACAGCCACTTGCCGACGTTCGAGGCGAGGTTCGAGGCGGTCGACAGGGAGCCCGAGACGGTGTCGGCGAGATCGGCGGACGTGGTGACGGTGGTGCCGTCGATGTTCTTCTGGATGGCCGTCTTCACGGCGTCGATCTGCTGCGAGTCGGTCGCCTTGACGTAGACCGTCGTCACCTTGGACTTGGCGTCCGCGAGCGTCTGGGCCTGCTTCAGCGGCACGTAGACATTGGCGGCGGCGTCCCCGCTGTCGGCGGTCGCGACGCCGATGACCTGGTACTTGGCGCCCTTGACCGTGACCTTGTCGCCGACGGCGAGCTTCTTCTCCTTGGCGTACGAGGAGTCGACGACGGCGACCTTCGCGTTCGACTCGGAGGTCTTGAAGCTGCGCCCCTTGGTGACCTTCGAGGAGGTCAGCGGGCCGAGCTTCTGCTGGGTGACGTCGGTGCCGTAGACGGAGAAGGAGTTGACGTCGAAGTTGGCGCCGCCGCCCTGGACGCGGCCCTGCGGCTGGCCGCCCTCACCGCCGCCGGGGCCGCCGCCCTGCGTGCCGCCGCCGTTGCTCTGGTCCTGCTTGAACTGGCCGCGCGTGAACTGCCCGCTGACCTTCATCACCTGAAGGCTCAGCCCGCCGACCGTGTCGGCGACGCCCTTCTGGTCGGCGACCTTCGAGACCGTGGAGTCGGCGAGGGTCTGGAATCCTTGCACCATCACCCGGTCGCTGGACTGCTCCTTCTTCCCGGAGTCGCTGTCCTTGGCGTCGAAGTTGAACTTCGGGCGGCCCGTGTCGTCGCCCGCCTTCGGCGCGCTCGCGGCCTTGGTGACGGTCATGTCCGTGCCCAGGCCGTAGAGCGACTGCAGGACCTTCCCCTGCGCCTGGGTCATCCCGGAGGACACCGAGTTGACCACGATGACGAGCGCGATCCCGAGCGCGAGCCCGGAGGCGACGACGAGCGCCGCTTTTCTGCGGCGGCGCAGCTCACGCCGGAGATAGGTGAAGAACATCGAAGCCTCGCCGATGACGGCCCACAAATACGGGCGCTGACAGGAATCAGCGGAAGCCGGAGCGTTCGATGACGCTCCGGCTCCCGCTGCGGCGAAACGGTATGGCGGTGTTGTAAGGGTTGCGTGAGGCCGTCATGAGAACGGCATGAGACCCCCGCCGGGGTATGACCGGTCCGTTACTCGGCGGAACCGGCCTTCCACTGCGACCAGTCCATGTTCCAGCCGTTGAGCCCGTTGTCCGGCTGGACCGTCTTGTCGCCGGTGTTCTTCACGACGACGACGTCGCCGACCATCGAGTTGTTGTAGAACCAGGCGCCCGGCGTGCTGTTGTCATTGGCGCCCTTGGCGTCCTGCAGACCGACGCAGCCGTGGCTGGTGTTCGCGCCACCGAAGATCGACTTGGCGCCCCAGTAGTTGCCGTGGATGAACGTGCCGGAGCTCGACAGACGCATCGCGTGCGGCACGTCCTTGATGTCGTACTCGCCCTTGCCGTCGCCGTCCTTGAAGCCGACCGTCGCACCGTCCATCCGGGTCTCCTTGAACTTCTCGGAGATCACCATCTGGCCCTCGTACGTCTTGTTCTCGGGGGAGCCCGCGGAGATCGGGATGGTCTTGACGGTCTTCCCGTCCTGCGTGACCGTCATCATCTTGGTCTTCGCGTCGACCGTGGACACCTGGTTGCGGCCGACCTTGAACGAGACCGTCTTCTGCTGCACGCCGGTCACGCCGTCCGCACCCTCGACCCCGTCCAGGTCCAGCTTCAGGGTGACCGTGGAGCCGCCCTTCCAGTAGTCCTCGGGGCGGAAGTCGAGCCGGGTGTCGTTGAACCAGTGCCCGACGACCTCCTGCCCACTGCTGGACGTCACCTTGATGCCGTCCTGCACATCGGCCTTGTTGCTGATCGCCTTGTCGAAGTTGATCGACACGGGCATGCCGACACCGACGGTCGAGCCGTCCTCCGGCGTGAAGTTCCCGATGAAGCTGTTGGCCGGGGACACCGTCGTGAACTGCGAGTTCTCGTGGGCCGCGCGGCCGTCGGAGTCCTTCGCCTCGGCGGCGATCTTGTACGTCGTCGCGCGCTCGAGCTGGTTCGTGGGCTTCCAGCTCTTCTTGTCCGCGGCGATCTGACCGTCGATCTTCGTACCGTCGGCCGTGGTCATGGTGACGTCGGTGAGCTTGCCCTTGCTCACGGTGACCTTCGCGGCACTGTTGATGCTCGCGTTGTCGGAGCCGTCCTTCGGCGCGATCTTGATGTCGGCCTCGGAGGTCTTCTTCGCCGCGGCCTCGTCGGCCTGCGCCTGCGATTCCTTCTTGCCGCCGGAGCCGCCGCCGTCGCCGCCACCACAGGCCGTCAGCACGAGCACACCGCCGAGCAGAGCGGACGCGGCCATCAGACCCTTGCGCCGCTTACCGTCCGTTATCACACGCTTCTCCATAGTCGCCGAATTTCCCGACTTCGCCGAATTCCCCTGCTGTCGACCGCCCCGAGCCCGGTCGACAGCGGGCCCAAGAGGACACAACAGTCCCCTCGTACCCAGTGAACGCCTTGACCGGTTCGTCCCGTTCCCGAAGAACCGCCGGTGTGGGCAAGGCCACGTCGGGCCCCTCACCAGGGACGACAAAACCCCGGGCAGTGGTTGCCGCCCAGGGTTCCCGTTTCAAGGACCGCTACACGCCGTCTTCCGCGTCCCCCTCCTCATCATCCTCGCCGAGGTCCCAATCCGGCGAGTCGGGGTCGTAATCGACCTGCTCGCTGGACCAGGAGGCCTGCACCAGCTCGGCCCCCGGAACATCGGCGACCAGATCGAACGGGTCCACGAGGTACGCGACCGCCTCCGCCTCGTCCTCCTCCACGGCGCTCACCGCCTGGGCCCGCCCCTCGGGCCCGGTCTCCTCGTCCTCCGCGACGCGCTGCAACGCGGCCCCGGTCAGCGCCTCCGCGTCGGCGACCTCCAGGACCAATTCCACCTTGAGCCGAACAAAACGTGACGTGTCATCAGTACTCATGGCCGGAGCGTACGACCCATTCGCCTCGTGACTTTCCTGTGACCCGCGCCTATCACTAACATGAGGGCACACGGCCAATTCGCCAGCGCCACAAGGGGGATCGCTTCCGTGTCTGCCGCACGTCGATCACTGTTCACCGCCACTGCCGCCGCGGCGCTCCTCGGCGCGCTCTGGTTCGTTCCCACAGCGACGGCGAACCCCGAGCACATCACCCATCCCGACCAGCAGCGGACCGCCACGGTGGTCACCGAGCAGTCCGACCGTCAACTCCGCCTGGCCGACACAGGGCAGGTGGACACGACGCCGTACGTGATCGGCGGTTCGGCCTTCCTCGGCCTGGGCGTCGGCTTCGTGGCGTACTCGGTGCGCAGGGGCAGGGCGTACGAGGCGTAGGAGACGTAGGAGTCCCAGGGGGTAACTGGCCCGGGGCGCGCGTCAGTTCGGGTGTCGGCGGTCGGTGCCGGGTTCCAGGCCCCTGATCCGGCGCCGTTCCCCCTCGCCCGCGGCCGGTGGCGGGGAGTCCGCGAGGCGGACGACCGGGTCGTCGAGGCCGCCGTCGCGGCCGGCCACCACGGGCTTCGCCGCGCGCAGGGCCTTCGCCTTGTACTGGGCGGCGTCCGCAAGGCGGAAGAGGCGGCGCGCGTTGTGCACCTCGCCGATCGGGTCCCCGGTCGACGCGACGCCGCACGCGACGCCGTCGCCGTGGTCCAACTCGGCGGCCCGGAAGCAGATCTCGTCGCCCACCCGGACCACCTCGTCGGCCGAGGGCCCCACGGCGACCAGCGAGAACTCGTCGCCGCCGAGCCGCGCCGCGAGCGCTCCCGGCAGCATCGCCCCGCACAGCGAGAGCACCGAGCCGAACCGTTCGAGGAGCCGGTCGCCCGCCGCATGCCCGTAGGTGTCGTTGACCCGCTTCAGGCCGTTGAGGTCGCAGACGACGAGGCTGACCACGGAGCCGTCGGCCCGGTGCCGCTCCACGGCCTCGTCGAGGCGTATGTCGACCGCGCGCCGGTTGGCGAGGCCGGTCAGGGCGTCGGTGAAGGCGAGCCGGCGCGCCTCCTCCAGGCGTTCGGTCTGCGCGATGCCGGCCGCGACGACCGCCGCGAGGACCGTGGCGAAGTCGGCGTCGAAGCGGTCGAACACCTCGGCCCCGGTCGGTCGCGCCACATACAGCTCGCCCCACGCCCGCCCGTGCAGCACGATCGGCGCGACGACGCAGCAGCCGCGGCCCCGGCGGCGCAGCGCGGCGACCCGCTGGTGGCAGTAGCCGGCCCGGGCCACGGGGCCCTCGGCCGTCTCGACCCAGGCGTCGGGCTCGCCGCCCTTGGCCCACCGTTCGTGCAGGAACTCGGTGATCTCGGGGAACTGGTGCACCGGGTAGCCCTCGCCGTCGGGGAACTCCTCCTCGCCCTCGGCCAGCTCCCCCACGTTGACGAGCACCCGTAGGCGGCCGCGCTCGCGCTCCCACATGGAGAGTGCGGCGAAGCTCCCGGACAGCGCCCGGCAGGCGCCGAGCGCGGCCGCGCGCCAGGAGTCGCGCGGGCTGCGCGCAGCGGCCATGCCCTGCGCGAGCGTCACTACGGCGCGTAGCCGGACGTCATCACCCATCACTCCAGAGTAAGGAGTTTTCCGACATTTCGGTGAATTCGGTGCGCCGATCCGGGGCTTCCGGCCAGAGGCAAGTTACTGAACGTGACGACGCGACTCGGCGCCGCGACCGGCCCCCGTCACTCGCCGGGCCACTGCGGACTGCGCTTCTCGTTGAACGCCGCCACCCCCTCGGCCCGGTCCCCGGAGAACGCCACGGACCGCCACGCCGCGTCCTCCACCTCAAGCCCCGCCCGCATGTCGAGGCCGTGCCCGAGGCGCAGCGCCTTCTTCGACGCGCGCAGGCCGACCGGCGAGTTGGCGGCGATCCGCGCGGCAAGCGCGAGCGCCTCCTCGCGATCCGCGCCCGCATCCACGACCTGGTCCACGAGCCCGAGCTCGGCAGCCTCCGCCGCCCGCACCCGGCGCGCCGTGAAGATCAGCTCGGCGGCCCGCGCGGCGCCGACGCGGCGCGGAAGGAGCTGCGTACCGCCACCGCCGGGGATCACGCCGACGGACACCTCGGGCAGCCCCACGACGGCCGTCCCGTCGGCGACGATCAGGTCGCAGGCGAGCGCCAGCTCGAAGCCGCCGCCGAGCGCGAAGCCGTGCACGGCCGCGATCGCCGGCATCGGCAGCTCAAGGACGCCCGTGTACGCGGCGCGGGACACGGGCCGCTGGCGCAGCATGTCCGCATCGGAGAACGAGTTCCGCTCCTTGAGGTCTGCGCCGACGCAGAAGGCGCGCTCGGAGCTGGAGGTGAGGACGACGACCCGGACGTCCCGGTCGCCCGCGAGCGCCTCGCAGGCGCCGGTGATCGAGCGGGCCATGTCGCTCGACACGGCGTTCATGGCCTTCGGCCGGTCGAGCACCAGCTCGGCGACCGTCCCGCCCTCATGGCGCCGCACCGCCACGAACTCCCCGAACCGCCGCTCGTCACCCATGACACGCCCCTTCGGTTAACGCCAGTTAACCGCCAAGGTTGTCAGGTGCGCCTGGTCAGCGTCCAGGGCTCCACGACGCCGAGGCCTCGCACGGGCCGCTGCCACATGGGCTGCAACGCGAACCGGTAGGTGGGCGGCTCCTCGCCGTCCTCCTTCGCCTTCTGCGCCTCGGCGGCGGCCTCCGCCTCGGAGGTGGGCGTCTCCCCGATCCTGATCAGTTCCTGGGCGAAGGCGCCGTCCACCAGCACGTTGTCCCGTGGCGCTATCGACGTGAGGCGGCTCGCGAGGTTCACGGTCGAGCCGAAGACATCGCCCATCCGCGTGGTGACCGTGCCGAACGCGATGCCGACGCGCAGCTCCGGCATCGTCTCGTCGTTGCTCATCGTCTCGATCAGGCGCAGCGCGATCTCGCTCGCGATGCCCGCGTCGTCGGCCGCGTACAGGACCTCGTCGCCGAGGGTCTTGACGAGCCGGCCGCCGTGCGCCGCGACGAGGTCCGCGGCGGTGGTCTCGAAGGCCTCGACGAGCTCGCCGAGCTCCTCTTCCTCCATACGTCGCGTCAGCCGCGTGAACCCGACCAGATCGGCGAAGCCGACGGCGAGCCGCCGGTCGACCATCTCCTCGTCGTCACCGGCCTGCACGACGCGGCCGGTCGCCGCGGCGAGCTGGCGCCGCCACACGTAGACGAGGAACTCCTCCAGCTCCGGCAGGAGCAGCTCCATCAGCGGGTACGTGACCTCGGTGCGGGTCATGCCGGGTTCCGGAGGCTCGGTGAGGCCCTCAAGGAACGAGTCGATCTGCCATTCGGCGAGCCGCGCCGTGGTCTGTCCGGTGGACCGGGCGACCTGTACGGCCATGGCCTCGCTGAGCAGCCCGGCCTCCACGAGTCCTGCGAGGCGCCGCAGCGCCAGCACGTCCGCCTCGGTCAGCGCCTTGGCCTGCCCGATGTCGGCGAACCCCATGGCCCGCCAGAACCGGGAGGCCAGCTCCATGGAGACGCCCGCACTGCGCGCCGCCTGGAACGGGGTGTATCTGCGCTCGGCCCCGAGGATGAGCCCTTCGAGCCGCAGAGCGAGGGGATCCTCGGCCTCTGCTTCTGCCTCTTCCGGTTCCGCACCTTCCGGCTTCTCGGGGTCGGTGGGAGAGCCCGTGCCGGAGCCCGAGTCGTCGACGGTCACGCCTGCTGCCCTTCCGATCTGCCGCGGTCAGGTATCGACCGGGCTCAACTCTACGGCAGCCCCTGTGCCCCACGTCACTCCGTTCGCTTCCGGGTGGCGTGGGTCCTGAGCCGCCCGGCGGTCCGTACCTACGCAGGCCGCAGATGCACGATGTCGCCCGCGCCGACCGCCTCGCGGGGGCCGTCCGCCGGCGCGATGACAAGCCGCCCGTCGCCGTCCACCGCGACCGCCTCCCCCACCAGCTCCCGGTCCCCCGGAAGAATCGCCCGCACCTGGCGGCCGAGCGTGGCACAGCCCGCCGCGTACGACTCCTGCAAACGGGAAAGCCCGGGGTCCCCCTCGGCCGCACACCACTCCACGTACCACCGCTCCAAAGAACGCAGCACGGCCCGCAGCACCGGCTCCCGGTCCACCACCTTCGCCCCGGCCAGCGCCAGCGAACCCGCCGTCGGGACGGGCAACTCGTCGGCGCGCAGCGACACGTTCAGGCCGACGCCGATCACGACGCCGTCCGCCCCGGCCCGCTCCAGGAGGATGCCGCCGGCCTTGCGCTCCTCGCCGTCGACCGTGAGGAGCACGTCGTTCGGCCACTTCAGGGCGGTGTCGATGCCGGCTGCCGAGGAGAGCGCCGTGGCCACCGCGACCCCGGTGAGCAGCGGCAGCCAGCCCCAGCGCGCCACCGGCACCTCGTGCTCGCCCGGCTTGAGCAGCACGGAGAAGAAGAGGCCCGAGCGCGGCGGCGCCGACCAGCTCCGATCGAGCCGCCCGCGCGCCGCACTCTGCTCCTCGGCGACGAGCACGGTGCCCTCGGCGACGGGTCCCGTCGAGGCCCGCCGCACCAGATCCGTGTTGGTCGACCCCGTGCGGGGCACCACCTCCACGGACGACCACAGTCCCCCTTCCCGTACCAGGGACCGGCGGAGGCCGGCCTCGGCCAGGGGCGGCCTGTCCAGGTCGGACCAGGGGTTGGCGGGTACGTCTGAACCATCTCGCGGCGTCATGCAACCCAGCCTAGGTGTGGCAAAGACCGCACTGCTGAACGGTATTCAGGCCACTACGCTACGGATCAGTAGCCCCACTCCCCTTTTTGAACCGTCCCCGAACCGCCCCCGAACCGTCCCCGTGAGCAGCGTCGAAGCAGGCAGGGAGCCGCATCCCGATGTCCGAGTTGGAACAGCCGACAGCGCAGACCGACATCCACACGACCGCAGGCAAGATCGAGGATCTGCGGCGCCGGATCGATGAGGCGACCCATGCGGGTTCCGCCCGCGCGGTCGAAAAGCAGCACGCCAAGGGCAAGTTGACCGCCCGCGAGCGGATCGAGCTGCTGCTCGACGAGGACTCCTTCGTGGAGCTGGACGAGTTCGCCCGGCACCGGTCGACGGACTTCGGCCTCGATGCCAACAAGCCGTACGGCGACGGCGTGGTGACCGGATACGGCACCGTGGACGGCCGCCCCGTCGCCGTGTTCTCGCAGGACTTCACGGTCTTCGGCGGGGCCCTCGGCGAGGTCTACGGCCAGAAGATCATGAAGGTGATGGACTTCGCGCTGAAGACCGGCTGCCCGGTCATCGGCATCAACGACTCCGGCGGCGCCCGCATCCAGGAGGGCGTCATGGCCCTCGGCATGTACGGCGAGATCTTCCGCCGCAACACGCACGCCTCGGGTGTCATCCCGCAGATCAGCCTGGTCGTGGGCCCCTGTGCCGGTGGCGCCGTGTACTCGCCCGCGATCACCGACTTCACGGTCATGGTCGACCAGACCTCGCACATGTTCATCACCGGGCCGGACGTCATCAAGACGGTCACCGGTGAGGACGTCGGCTTCGAGGAGCTGGGCGGTGCCCGCGCCCACAACTCGCGCTCCGGTGTCGCGCATCACATGGCGGGCGACGAGAAGGACGCGATCGAGTACGTCAAGTCGCTGCTGTCCTACCTGCCGTCGAACAACCTGAGCGAGCCGCCCTCCTTCCCGGAGGAGGCGGACCTCGAGCTCACCGACGAGGACCGCGAGCTCGACACCCTCATCCCGGACAGCGCGAACCAGCCGTACGACATGCGCACGGTGATCGAACACGTCCTGGACGACGCCGACTTCTTCGAGACCCAGGCGCTGTTCGCGCCGAACATCATCACCGGCTTCGGCCGCGTCGAGGGCAGCCCGGTCGGCATCGTCGCCAACCAGCCGATGCAGTTCGCCGGCTGCCTCGACATCCACGCGAGCGAGAAGGCCGCGCGGTTCGTCAGGACGTGTGACGCCTTCAACGTCCCCGTCCTGACCTTCGTCGACGTCCCGGGCTTCCTGCCGGGCGTCGAGCAGGAGCACGAGGGCATCATCCGGCGCGGCGCCAAGCTGATCTACGCGTACGCCGAGGCCACCGTCCCGCTCATCACGATCATCACGCGCAAGGCCTTCGGCGGCGCCTACGACGTCATGGGCTCCAAGCACCTGGGCGCCGACCTCAACCTGGCCTGGCCCACCGCGCAGATCGCCGTCATGGGCGCGCAGGGCGCGGTGAACATCCTGCACCGCAAGACGATCGCCGCGGCCGAGGCCGCCGGGAACGTCGAGGAGACCCGCGCGCAGCTCATCCAGGACTACGAGGACACCCTCCTCAACCCGTACACGGCGGCCGAGCGCGGCTACATCGACGCGGTGGTCATGCCCTCCGACACCCGCGCCCACCTCGTGCGCGGCCTGCGTCAGCTGCGTACGAAGCGGGAATCACTGCCCCCGAAGAAGCACGGCAACATCCCCCTCTAGGAGCCGGATCATGATGATCAAGGTCGTACGGGGCAATCCGACCCCCGAGGAGCTGGCCGCCGCACTGGCGGTGGTCCAGGCGCGCGCCGCGGCGGTCCCGGACGCCCCGGCCGCGACGGCGGGCCGGGACGCGTGGTCCGACCCGTCCCGCATCGCCCGGCACCGGTTGCCGGCGCCGGGGGCGTCGAGCTGGTCCCGTACCTACTGGCCCGCGTGAATTAGTCCTTTCGTAGCGGGGCGCCTGAGTACGCGTACTCAGGCGCCCCGCACGCGCGAGCAGCACCATGCTGTATGTGCTGTGGTCCGACCCCGATGACGAGCCCCCAGAGGAGCTCCGCGAAACGCAGGCGATGCTGCGGCGCGCGGGTTTCCTGCTGGCGCTCGCCATGGTCGTCATGTTCCTGATGCTGGGGACCGGTTAGCGCCGCCGGCCGGGAACGCACCGCGTCACCCTGGATAACCTGAGTCGCATGACTGCTCCACGCCGACTGATCCTGGCCTCCCAGTCCCCCGCCCGCCTCGGCCTGCTGCGGCAGGCCGGGTTCGCCCCCGAGGTGATCGTCAGCGGGGTCGACGAGGACGCCGTGACGGCCCCGACGCCCGCCGAACTCGCCCTCGCCCTCGCCGAGGCCAAGGCCTCCGTGGTCGCGGCGCGGCCCGAGGCGGGCGGCGCCGTCGTCATCGGCTGCGACTCCGTGCTCGACCTCGACGGCGAGGCGCTCGGCAAGCCGGCCGACGCCGAGGAGGCCACGGCCCGCTGGAAGTCGATGCGCGGCCGCGTGGGCACGCTGCAGACCGGCCACTGCGTCTACGACACGGCGAGCGGCCGGTACAGCTCCGGCACCGCCTCCACCGTCGTCCGGTTCGGCGAGCCGAGCGACGAGGAGATCGCCGCGTACGTGGCGACGGGCGAACCCCTCTACGTGGCGGGCGCGTTCACCCTGGACGGCCGCTCGGCCCCGTTCATCGACGGCATCGACGGCGACCACGGCAACGTGATCGGACTCTCGCTGCCCCTGCTCCGCCGACTCCTCGCCGAACTGGGCATCGGCATCACGGAGTTGTGGGCGCCGGCGGAGTAGCGGGGCCGTTCTGCGCGGGGGTGTCCCCCTCCGCGCGCCGCTCCCCCTGCTCGTGCCGGTCGTACGCCACCAGCGTCAGCACGAGCAGGGCGAGCACGATCATCATGAACACGAAGCTGGACCAGCCCACCAGGCTGATCGAGAACGCGCCGAGCAGGCCGTGCACGACGGCCACGCTGATCAGCAGGATCCGCCCGACCGTGCCCGGCGCCCGGTCGACGATCGCGGTGCGCACGAGCACGATCCCGCACAGCACCAGATAGAGCCCGAACAGGCCTCCCGCGATCCACGCGCCCACCGACATCGCCTGCGGATCGAGACCCGCCAGGGACATGTCCTGGTTGTCGACCACCAGGCCGAGGAACCAGTTCAGAAAGACAATCCCGAGCGCCTCCGCGAACAACACGATCGCCGCCACCCACGCCACCGGCCTGCGTGCCACCGGTCCCACCCACTTCCGCTGACTGTTACCGCTAGTACGGCCAAGACATCCCGAACGCTACTAACGGGTAAACCCCGGTACAAGGGTTCTGCAGAAGGCAAAGAATCATTGGGCCATTCGTAGGGACTCCACAAAGAATGCCCGCGGGCCGCAGCACGGTCTCACAGAGACCTTGGCCACAGAGGCGGGCTAGGGTTGCGGTGAAGGATCGCGCGTATCCAGGCGCGACAAGGGATTTCACGGACCCGTGAACCCCGGGTGACACTCCGTGTGGGCAAGCTCACGCCCGGGGACGGCTCGTGGGTCCGTGTCGGCAGTCCCTAAACTCAGCTTGTTTCAGTGAGTCAAGCTTCACGGTGACCCGCCGACCGCCCCGGCTCGGGCGACAACGGCCGGGGGTCCGGGGGATGCCCCCGGGAAGACACAGCAAGGAGGGAGCCATCGTGCGCAAGGTGCTCATCGCCAACCGTGGCGAAATCGCTGTCCGCGTGGCCCGGGCGTGCCGGGACACGGGGATCGCGAGCGTTGCCGTCTACGCCGAGCCGGACCGGGACGCTCTGCACGTCCGTGCGGCCGACGAGGCCTTCGCCCTTGGCGGGGACACCCCGGCCACCAGCTACCTGGACATCGCCAAGGTGCTGCAGGCGGCGAAGGACTCCGGCGCGGACGCCATCCACCCCGGCTACGGATTCCTGTCGGAGAACGCCGAGTTCGCCCAGGCCGTCCTCGACGCCGGGCTGATCTGGATCGGCCCGCCCCCGCACGCGATCCGCGACCTCGGCGACAAGGTCGCCGCGCGGCACATCGCGCAGCGCGCGGGCGCCCCGCTGGTCGCCGGTACCCCGGACCCGGTCGCGGGCTCCGACGAGGTCGTCGCGTTCGCCGAGGAGCACGGCCTGCCGATCGCGATCAAGGCCGCCTTCGGTGGCGGCGGTCGCGGCCTGAAGGTCGCCCGCACCCTCGAAGAGGTGCCGGAGCTGTACGACTCCGCGGTGCGCGAGGCGGTCGCCGCCTTCGGTCGCGGTGAGTGCTTCGTGGAGCGCTACCTGGACAAGCCGCGCCACGTGGAGACCCAGTGCCTGGCCGACCAGCACGGCAACGTGGTCGTCGTCTCGACCCGTGACTGCTCGCTCCAGCGCCGCCACCAGAAGCTCGTCGAGGAGGCCCCGGCGCCGTTCCTGAGCGAGGCGCAGCTGGAGCAGCTGTACTCGTCCTCGAAGGCGATCCTCAAGGAGGCCGGCTACGTCGGCGCGGGCACCGTCGAGTTCCTCGTCGGCGCGGACGGCACGATCTCCTTCCTCGAGGTCAACACCCGTCTCCAGGTCGAGCACCCGGTCACCGAAGAGGTCGCCGGCATCGACCTGGTGCGCGAGATGTTCCGCATCGCCGACGGCGAGGAGCTCGGCTACGGCGACCCCGAACTGCGCGGCCACTCCTTCGAGTTCCGCATCAACGGCGAGGACCCGGGCCGCGGCTTCCTGCCCGCCCCCGGCACCGTCACCAAGTTCGACGGCCCGGCAGGACCGGGTGTCCGCCTGGACGCGGGCGTCGAGTCCGGCTCGGTCATCGGCCCGGCCTGGGACTCCCTGCTCGCCAAGCTGATCGTCACGGGCCGCACCCGCAAGGAGGCCCTGCAGCGGGCCTCGCGCGCGCTCGCCGAATTCGAGGTCGAGGGCATGGCCACCGCCATCCCCTTCCACCGCAAGGTCGTCACCGACCCGGCGTTCGCCCCCGAACTGACCGGCAGCGAGGACCCGTTCACGATCTTCACCCGCTGGATCGAGACCGAGTTCGTCAACGACATCCCGCCGTTCGCCACCCCGGCACCCGGCGAGGAAGAGGACGAGGCGGGCCGCGAGAACATCGTCGTCGAGGTCGGCGGCAAGCGCCTGGAGGTCTCCCTCCCGGCCGGCATGGGCATGTCCCTGGCCCGCACCGGCCTCAACGCCGGCGCCAAGCCCAAGCGGCGCGCCGCCAAGAAGTCCGGCCCGGCGGCCTCCGGCGACACCCTCGCCTCCCCGATGCAGGGCACGATCGTCAAGATCGCGGTCGAGGAGGGCCAGGAGGTCAAGGAGGGCGACCTCGTCGTCGTCCTCGAGGCCATGAAGATGGAACAGCCCCTGAACGCCCACAAGTCGGGCACCGTCAAGGGCCTGTCCGCCGAGATCGGCGCGTCCCTCACCTCGGGCGCCCCGATCTGCGAGATCAAGGACTGACGCACCGACGCGTGAACGTCGAAGCGCCCGTTGAACCGGTGACCGGTTCAACGGGCGCTTCGGCGTTCAGTGTTCAGTGTTCGGCTTTCGGCGTTCGGCTTTCGGCTTTCGGCTTTCGGCCTTTGGTCAGACGCCGCGCACCCAGCCGGTGCCGTGGTGCGCGATGTCCATGGCCACCACCGCGAAGGCGACGGTCAGCAGCGCGAACCCCGCGTACGCGAACGCCGCGACGCCCGTGACCCAGCCCAGCACGTTCAGCGGCATCGCGGCCATCAGCACCCACGCCGCCCACGCGGGCACCGCGTGGCTGCGCAGCAGGCCGATGCCGAGGACGATGCCTCCGAAGACGATGCCGGCGATGAACCAGATCCCGGCGACCGCAGGCATGGCCAGGCTGTCGCCGCCGTCGAGGACCTTCACGATCGTGACCTGGTCGACCCCCTTGTCGAGGCCGGCGAGGGTCACGAAGTCGTACGAGGGCGCCAGGTTGGCGGCCGTCGCGCCGCCCCCGAACAGCAGCAACCCGGCGAGCCCCAGCTTCGGCGAGCGCGCCATGACGTACACGGAGACCAGGATGGCCGCGGCGGCCATCGCGATCCCCAGGGCCAGCCACGCCCAGGCGGCGGCCTTCTCCTGACCTTCGTTCGCGGCGATGTCGGCGACGATGTTCCTCGTCTTGTCCTCCGTCATGTCGTACGGGGACAGGAGCGAGGCGACGATGAAGAGCAGCGGCCCGAGGACGAGGACCGCGGCCGTGACGGCCCGCAGCGGCCGGATCCGTTCGGCGGCGGCTCCTGGTGCGGCGGCGGGTATGTGCGCTGGTGACGGTGTGGCGGTCATGGCGTTCCCCCTGATGCCCGTGGATGCCACTGGATTCCACCAGTGAAGCGGGCGGCCCCCGGCCGGACCAGCCGTCAATTCTGACGGGCGCCCACAGGCCTCACTCCCCCAGCAGCCCCGCCTCGCGTCCCCTTCGCAACAGCGCCGCCGTGTGCCCGGCGTCCAACTTGCGGTGCAGGGCGGCCACATATCCCCGTACGGTCGTCAGCGAGATCCCCATCGCACGCGCCGCCTCGGCGGGGGTGCGGCCGGCGTCGATGTGCTCCAGGGTGCGGTGCTCGCGTTCGGTCAGGCCGAGCGCGCGGGCGGCGGCGCGGCCCGGCGCGAGGTCCCGCAGCAGCAGGAGCCGCGGCACGTCGGGCACGGCGCACGCCACCGCCCGTACGTCGATATCGCGCGCCCGGAAGGCACGGCAGGCGCCGGGCGGGGCTCCGAGGCCGATCCGCGGGTCGCCGTCCAGGCGCGGCAGCAGCTCCGCCGCGACGGCGTCGAGCGGCCGCACCGCCCCGTTCCCGGCCACGGCGGCGACGCCCTGCCCCGGCCGCCCGGTGGACGCGAGCGCGGCGGAGAGGAGCGCGTACATCCGCTGCCGCTCGGCCAACAGGCGTTCGGCGGCCGCGAGGTGGGGCTGGGCGTAGTCGAGCAGATCCCGCTGTTCCTCGGTGAAGTCGGTGCCGCCGCGCAGCAGCGCGTAGCCCGCGACACCCGCCTCGTCCCGGGCGCTGGCGACGAGGTGGCGGTGCATCCCGAAGGGGCGGAAATCGAGGTTGTAGCAGTGGGTGCGGCGCCAGTCGCGATCGGCGGCGACGTCGCTCACCCGCCAGGCGCCGCTCGTCCCGGAGAGCAGCATGGGCCCGGTCAGCGGGTGGTCCATGGGATGGTCGTAGATGACGGCGGGGTCGGCGTGGAAGGACTCCGCGGGCAGCGCGAGTGCGCGCACGGCGCCGTCGTGGGCGGCGAAGTGGTACCACTGGGCGGCGTCGGCCGGGATGAGCCGGGCGAGCCCGCGGACCGCGTGGGAGCGCAACTCGTCCACGTCCACGGCCTCTTCGAGTTCCCGGACGAGCTGCCGTACGTCTCGCCGGCCCGCGTCACTGATGCTCATGCCGCGCTCCGGGGCGCCCTGCGCATGCGCCCTCTGCGTCGACGCTACTGCGGAAGCGATCCCTCCGCACCGCCGCGGTCCCGGCATCGGGCATCCTTGAAGTCCTGCGCACCAGGCCCGCGCACGCCCAGGGAGGCCCGATGACGACAGCCGAGCACGACCGCTCGCGCCGCATGCGCGCGGACGCGCGCCGCAATTACGAGCGGCTGCTCGCGCAGGCCCGGATCGCGTTCGCCGAGCACGGCACGGGGGCGTCCCTCGAGGAGGTGGCCCGCGCGGCCGGAGTCGGCATCGGCACGCTGTACCGGCACTTCCCCAACCGGCACGCGCTGATGAGCGCCGTCTTCGAGGAGGCGGTGAACGATCTGCTCGCCCGCTCCCGGGCGCTTCTCGACGCTCCGCAGCCCTGTACGGCGCTCGTGACCTGGCTGCGCGAGATCATCACGCACGCGAGCGAGTACCGGGGTCTTTCCCGCGCCCTCATGTCGGCCTCGCAGGACGCGAGTTCGGCACTGGCCCGGTGCAGCGATCCGATGCGGGAGGCGGGGCAGGCGTTGCTCTCGCGGGCGCAGCGGGCGGGGGCGGTGCGGCAGGACGTCTCCATGGGTGACCTCCTGCAGCTCACGAACGCGATCGCCCTCGCGGCGGAGGAGACTCCGTCGGACCCGGGATTGGCGGATCGCCTGCTGCGATTGACTCTCCGCGGGATCACCAGTTGACCGGCAACGGAGTTGCGCTCTCGGGGGCTCTGCCCCCGGACCCCCGCTGCTCAATCGCCGCAGGGGCTCCATATACCTGCACCGGCTGACCGACTCCGCCAAATACAGCCCCTGCGGCGTTTGAGCAGCGGGGTCCGGGGCGGAGCCCCGTGGCCGAAACGCCGGACGGGCGAAATGAATTAGCGGCGGCGGAGATCGGCCACTCTGGCCGTCCGCTCCGGCGGAGTGTCCAACGGGGCCGAGCGCAACGGATGGTTACCGCCCGGAAGCTGACCACGCCGCTGGCCCGGCAGCGGCACATCCCGGCGCGACTGACGCGCCGGGGCGGAATCACCGCCCCCGGAAGGGTCCTCCGCCCCGGCCCCCGCGACCGCGACCTGCACCCCCTGATCGGCCAACGCCTGAAGCTCCGTGGCGGCCCGGTCGTCGTGCGCCGGCGGCTCGTCCGTCACGAGACGCGTGATCACATCGGTCGGCACGGTCTGGAACATGGTGTCCGTACCGAGCTTGGAGTGATCCGCGAGCACGACGACCTCGGACGCGGCCTGCACGAGCGCCCGGTCCACGGACGCCGACAGCATGTTGGACGTGGAGAGCCCGCGCTCGGCGGTCAGACCACTGCCGGAGAGGAAGGCGCGCGACACTCTCAGCCCCTGAAGGGACTGCTCCGCACCGCTGCCCACCAGCGCATAGTTGGAACCCCGCAGCGTGCCACCGGTCATGACGACCTCCACACGGTTGGCGTGGGCGAGTGCCTGCGCCACCAGGAGGGAGTTGGTGACCACGGTCAGGCCCGGCACACGCGCGAGCCGGCGGGCCAGCTCCTGCGTGGTCGTCCCCGCGCCCACCACGATGGCCTCGCCCTCTTCGACGAGACCCGCGGCGAGATCGGCGATGGCCGTCTTCTCTGCGGTCGCGAGATGTGATTTCTGCGGAAAGCCGGATTCCCGCGTGAATCCGCCCGGCAATACCGCACCGCCGTGCCGGCGGTCGAGGAGTCCTTCTGCCTCCAGTGCGCGCACGTCCCGCCGTACGGTCACTTCAGAGGTCTGGACGACGCGGGCGAGCTCACGGAGCGAAACCGCTCCGTTGGCTCGCACCATTTCGAGGATCAATTGACGACGTTCTGCAGCGAACACGAAACTGACAGTAACCCCAACGACCGTCTGGTTTCAGCAGTTTGCGCCGATTTACCGATTCTGTTCGCACAGGAACCACCGGAGTGGTATAGGTGCGGCGGGGCGCCTATCCAGCCCGCCTATGCCCCCTGCATGGGCCGCAACTCACCGTGACCTGCGGCCCGTTGGCGAAAATCAGCCCTCTTCGGCGATCTTCCGCGTGTGCAACTGCCGCGCCACTTCGGCGATCGATCCCGACAGCGAGGGGTACACGGTGAACGTGTTCGCGATCTGCTCGACCGTCAGATTGTTGTCGACCGCGATCGAGATGGGGTGGATCAGTTCCGAAGCGCGCGGCGCGACGACCACTCCGCCGACCACGATCCCCGTACCCGGACGACAGAAGATCTTGACGAAGCCGTCCCTGATGCCCTGCATCTTCGCGCGGGGGTTGCGCAGCAGCGGCAGCTTGACGGCGCGGGCGTCGATCTTGCCCGAGTCGACATCGGCCTGCGTGTAGCCGACGGTCGCGATCTCCGGGTCGGTGAAGACGTTGGACGAGACCGTCTTGAGGTTCAGCGGCGTGACCGCGTCGCCCAGGAAGTGGTACATCGCGATGCGGCCCTGCATCGCGGCGACGGACGCGAGGGCGAAGACCCCGGTCACGTCACCGGCCGCGTACACGCCGGGAGCGGTGGTGCGGCTGACCTTGTCGGTCCAGATGTGGCCCGACTCCTTGACCTTGACGCCCGCTTCCTCCAGGCCGAGGCCCTCGCTGTTGGGGACGGCGCCGACCGCCATCAGGCAGTGCGTACCGGAGATGACCCGGCCGTCGGAGAGCGTGACCTCGACGCGGTCGCCGACGCGCTTGGCGGAGGCGGCGCGGGAGCGGGCCATGACGTTCATGCCGCGGCGCCGGAACACGTCCTCCAGGACGGCGGCGGCGTCCGGGTCCTCGCCGGGCAGCACGCGGTCGCGGGAGGAGACGAGGGTGACCTTGGAGCCGAGCGCCTTGTAGGCGCCCGCGAACTCGGCACCGGTGACACCGGAACCGACCACGATGAGCTCCTCGGGGAGCTCGTCCAGGTCGTACACCTGCGTCCAGTTGAGGATCCGCTCGCCGTCGGGCTGCGCGTCGGCCAGCTCGCGCGGGTGGCCGCCGGTGCACAGGAGCACGGCGTCGGCGACGAGGGTCTCCTCGTTGCCGTCGGCCGCGGTGACGATCACCTTGCGGGAGCCGTCGAGCGCCTGCTGGCCGTCCAGGCGGCCCTTGCCGCGCAGCACGCGCGCGCCCGCGCGGGTGACGGAAGCGGTGATGTCGTGGGACTGGGCGAGCGCGAGGCGCTTCACACGGCGGTTGACCTTGCCGAGGTCCACGCCGACGACGCGGGCCGGGCTGTCCGGGTCGGGGGTGTCGTCCTCGACGATGATGCCGAGCTCTTCATAAGAGGAGTCGAAGGTGGTCATCACCTCGGCCGTGGCGATCAAGGTCTTCGACGGTACGCAGTCGGTCAGCACCGACGCCCCGCCGAGGCCGTCGCAATCGACGACGGTCACCTCCGCGCCGAGGGACGCGGCCACCAAAGCCGCCTCGTATCCGCCAGGTCCGCCACCGATGATCACGATCCGAGTCACATGCCCCATTGTCCCGCACGCTTCAAGGCCGCACCGAGCCGGGGCCCCCGTCCGGGCACCGCGCGGGCCCGGACTGCGCATATCCCCTCCTGGGAGCCGCACTCCTCCCCACATAAGCCGCGCTCCTCCCCACTTAAGAGGGGTGCTTCGGTTACTCACGAGACATGTGGTCCGTCTGACGTAGTCTCGGTCCCATGTCGCTCTACGCCGCGTACGCCGGCAATCTCGACCCGCGGCTCATGACGCGCCGCGCCCCGCACTCGCCGCTGCGCGCGACGGGCTGGCTGAACGGCTGGCGGCTCACGTTCGGGGGCGAGCACATGGGCTGGGAGGGCGCACTCGCCACCATCGTCGAGGCGCCGCGTTCACAGGTCTTCGTCGCGCTGTACGACATCGCCCCGATGGACGAGGAGTCGATGGACCGCTGGGAGGGCGTCGGCCTCGACATCTACCGGCGGATGCGGGTCCGCGTGGACACCCTGGAGGGCGAGGAGCCGACGTGGCTCTACGTACTGAACGGTTACGAGGGCGGCCTCCCCTCGGCGCGGTACCTGGGCGAGATCGCCGACGCGGCCGAGTCCGCGGGCGCGCCGCACGACTACGCGATGGAGCTGCGCAAGCGGCCCTGCTGAAGGCGTGCTGAGGGCGTATCGAGAGCGTGCTGAAGCGCTTCCCGCTCCCCCGTTCGTCGGAAACGACAAAGCAACGATCCTCAGGACGTGACCTCCGACATCTACGCGCGTAGGCAGCGACAGGCTACCCTCGTCGGCGTGAACGCTTCTCTTACTCCGGACCACGTCCTGGCCGACCCGTACGCCGCCGCCGACGCCGCCGCCGCGCGGCTGCGCGAGCTGACGGGCGCCGAGACCCACGACGTCGCCCTCGTGATGGGCTCCGGCTGGGCGCCCGCCTCCGAGGCGCTGGGCGAGCCCGCCGCCGAGTTCCCCTTCACCGAACTGCCCGGATTCACCGGCGCCGCTGTGGCAGGGCACGGCGGCACGGTCCGCTCGTACCAGGTCGGCGAGAAGCGCGCCCTGGTCTACCTGGGCCGTACGCACTTCTACGAGGGCCGCGGCGTCGCCGCCGTCGCGCACGGCGTGCGCACGGCCGCCGCAGCGGGCTGCAAGACCATCGTGCTCACCAACGGCTGTGGCGGTCTGCGCCAGGGCATGCGCCCCGGCCAGCCGGTGCTCATCTCCGACCACATCAACCTGACCGCGGCCTCACCGATCGTCGGCGCCAACTTCGTCGACCTCACCGACCTGTACTCGCCGCGGCTCCGCGCGCTGTGCAAGGAGATCGACCCGAGCCTGGAAGAGGGCGTGTACGCCCAGTTCACGGGCCCGCACTACGAGACCCCCGCCGAGGTCCGGATGGCCGGCATCCTCGGCGCCGACCTGGTCGGCATGTCCACCACCCTGGAGGCCATCGCGGCCCGTGAGGCGGGCGCGGAGGTGCTCGGCATCTCCCTGGTGACGAACCTGGCGGCGGGCCTCTCCGGCGAGCCGCTCAACCACGAAGAGGTCCTCCAGGCGGGCCGCGACTCGGCCTCCGCCATGGGCGACCTGCTGACCAAGGTCCTCGCGAAGATCTGATCCCGTCCGGTCCCCGCCGGGACCGTCGTCGTATCCGTACGTCCGAAGGAATGCGAACCGTGACCGTATCTGGCAGCGAACTGCTCGACCGGGCGAAGACCTGGCTGGCGGAGGACCCGGACCCGGAGACCCGCGAGGAGCTGGCCAAGCTCATCGAGGCCGGGGATCTGGAGTCGATCGGCGAGCGCTTCTCCGGAAGGCTGCAGTTCGGCACGGCCGGGCTGCGCGGCGAGCTGGGCGCGGGCCCGATGCGGATGAACCGCGCGGTGGTCATCCGCGCGGCCGCGGGCCTGGCGGCGTATCTGAAGGCGAAGGGCCAGACGGACGGTCCGGTCGTCATCGGCTACGACGCGCGGCACAAGTCGGCGGACTTCGCGCGCGACACGGCGGCGGTGATGGTGGGGGCCGGGCTGCGCGCCGCGGTCCTCCCCCGCCCGCTGCCCACCCCCGTGCTCGCCTTCGCCATACGGCACCTGGGCGCGGTCGCGGGCGTCGAGGTCACGGCCTCGCACAACCCGCCGCGCGACAACGGCTACAAGGTGTACCTCGGCGACGGCTCGCAGATCGTGCCGCCGGCGGACGCGGAGATCGCGGCGGAGATCGACGCGGTGGCGTCGCTGGACGACGTGCCGCGTGCGGAGAGCGGTTGGGAGACGCTGGGCGACGACGTCCTGAACGCCTACCTGGCACGCACGGACGCGGTCCTGGCTCCGGGCTCCGCCCGCTCGGCCCGCACCGTCTACACGGCGATGCACGGCGTCGGCAAGGACACGCTCCTCGCCGCCTTCGCCCGCGCGGGCTTCCCCGAGCCGGTCCTCGTGCCCGAACAGGCCGAGCCCGACCCGGACTTCCCCACGGTCGCGTTCCCGAACCCGGAGGAGCCGGGGGCGATGGACCTGTCCTTCGCGACGGCCCGCGCGCAGGGTGAGACCCCGGACCTGATCATCGCCAACGACCCGGACGCGGACCGCTGCGCGGTGGCCGTGCCCGACGGCGGTGAGTGGCGGATGCTGCGCGGCGACGAGGTCGGCGCACTGCTGGCGGCGCACCTCGTGAAGCGGGGCGTGACCGGTGTCCTCGCCGAGTCGATCGTGTCGTCCTCGCTGCTCGGCCGGATCGCCGAGGCGGCGGGACTCCCGTACGAGGAGACGCTGACCGGCTTCAAGTGGATCGCCCGCGTCGAGGGCCTGCGCTACGGCTACGAGGAGGCGCTCGGCTACTGCGTCGACCCCGAGGGCGTGCGCGACAAGGACGGCATCACGGCCGCGCTGCTCGTCACCGAGCTGGCGAGCGAGCTGAAGTCCCAGGGCCGTACGCTCCTGGACGCGCTCGACGACCTGGCTCTCGCGCACGGGCTGCACGCCACGGACCAGTTGAGCGTCCGGGTGGAGGACCTGTCGGTCATCGCGGACGCGATGCGCCGGCTCCGGGAGACTCCGCCGGTGGAGCTGGCGGGGCTCGCGGTGACCCGCGCGGACGATCTCGCCGAAGGGTCGGGAGGGCTGCCGCCCACGGACGGGTTGCGGTACACGCTCGACGGGGCGCGGGTCGTGGTGCGGCCGTCGGGGACCGAGCCGAAGCTGAAGTGTTATTTGGAGGTCGTGGTGGCGGTCGGGGGTCGGGACGCGTTGCCCGCGGCCCGGGTCACCGCGACGGAACGCCTCGCGGCGATCAAGCGGGACCTTGCGGGGGCGGCGGGTATCTAGCTCGGCGTAGGCCGGGGTTGCGGCCGCGGGGCTCCGCCCCGGACCCCGCGGGCTCTCGCCCAAAGGCGGGGCTTAAAAGATCGGGGCTCCGCCCCGGACCCCGCGCCTCAAACGCCGGCGGGGCTCAAATGGCGAGGAGTACGACGAGGAGTACCGCGCCCACGAGTGCGGGAGCGATGATCTCGTACGCCCAGCGGACCTTGGTGGCGCCCTGCGTCGTCTCGGCCTCGGCATGCGCCTCGTGGAGTTCGCGCAGTTCGTCCATGGCCTGGTCGCCGGTCGAGCGCTGCTCGGTCACCGGCAGGCCGCTGGCTCCGGTGGCCGTGCGGCCCCCCTTGGCGGCGCGCATCTGCTGGCGCTGCACCTTGCGCCGGCCGCGCAGCGACACCGGGATGGACCAGAGCTGGTACTTGGTGCCCGCCTCGTCGACGACCTCGTTCGAGTACCCGGACTTGAAGCCCGAGACCGCGGACCACGGCAGCGAGACGTCACGGAACGGGTTGCGCAGGCGCAGCCGCTCCTCGTTACCGAAGACGGCCGGCCTGATGGTGAACGCCACGACGAGCGGCACCACGAACAGCAGCCCGGCCAGCACCGTCCACGGCGTCCGCCCGTCCCCGTACGCCACGGCGTCGCCGCCCATCCAGGCCCCGATCAGGATCAGCACGACACCACCGGCGATACCGGCGGGAGACCGATAGATCCGGTCACGTGCCTGCGGGGGCGTGGTCTGGCTGCTCGTCATGGCTCGATTGTGCCCGACCCGTCAATAGCCGCATCCATCAGCTGGGCAAGCAAGCGGCCCGCGAATCAAGGGGCTGGGCAAAATCAAGCCCCGCCGGCGATTGAGGCGCGGGGTCCGGGGCGGAGCCCCGAGTCCGCAACCACGGCACCCGGAACCGTAAACCCCGACCTGTACAGCCGCTACGCGCGTAGATATGCTCCCCTCGTGACCATGCCCAGTTCTGCACCCGCACCCGCTCTCAGCGACGCCACCGCGTCCGACAGCACGCTGCGCCGCTTCCTGCACGGGTTGCCCGGCGTCGACGCGGTCGGCCTGGAGGCGCGCGCCGCTTCGCTCGGGACCCGTTCCATCAAGACCACGGCGAAGGCGTACGCCATCGACCTGGCCATCTCGATGATCGACCTGACGACCCTCGAAGGCTCCGACACCCCGGGCAAGGTCCGGGCCCTCGGCGCGAAGGCGGTCAACCCGGACCCCACCGACCGCACGACTCCCCGCACCGCGGCGGTCTGCGTCTACCCCGACATGGTGGCCACCGCGAAGGCCGCCGTCGCCGGTACGGACGTCAAGGTCGCCTCCGTGGCCACCGCCTTCCCGGCGGGCCGCGCCGCCCTCGACGTGAAGCTCGGGGACGTACGCGAGGCCGTGGCGGCCGGGGCGGACGAGATCGACATGGTCATCGATCGCGGCGCCTTCCTCGCGGGCAACTACATGAAGGTCTACGAGGAGATCCGCGCGGTCAAGGAGGCCTCCGGCGCCGCCCGCCTGAAGGTCATCTTCGAGACCGGCGAGCTCTCGACGTACGACAACATCCGGCGCGCGAGCTGGATCGGCATGCTGGCCGGGGCCGACTTCATCAAGACGTCGACGGGCAAGGTCGGCGTCAACGCCACCCCCGCCAACACCCTCCTCATGCTCGAAGCCGTACGCGACTTCCGCGCCACCACCGGGGTACAGGTCGGCGTGAAGCCCGCGGGCGGCATCCGCACCTCCAAGGACGCCATCAAGTTCCTGGTCATCGTGAACGAGACCGCGGGCGAGGACTGGCTCGACAACCACTGGTTCCGCTTCGGCGCCTCCAGCCTCCTGAACGACCTGCTGATGCAGCGTCAGAAGCTGGCCACAGGACGCTACTCCGGTCCCGACTACGTGACGGTGGACTGATCACCCATGGCATCTGCATTTGAGTACGCTCCGGCGCCCGAGTCCCGCTCGGTCGTCGACATCGCACCCTCCTACGGCCTGTTCATCGACGGCGAGTTCACCGACGCCGCCGACGGCAAGGTCTTCAAGACCGTCTCCCCCGCCACCGAGGAGGTTCTCTCCGAGGTCGCGCAGGCCGGTGAGGCCGACGTCGAGCGCGCCGTGAAGGCGGCCCGCAAGGCCTTCGAGAAGTGGTCGGCGCTGCCCGGCGCCGAGCGGGGCAAGTACCTCTTCCGTATCGCGCGCATCATCCAGGAGCGCAGCCGCGAGCTGGCCGTCCTCGAGACGCTCGACAACGGCAAGCCGATCAAGGAGACGCGCGACGCGGACCTCCCCCTGGTCGCCGCGCACTTCTTCTACTACGCGGGCTGGGCGGACAAGCTCGACCACGCGGGATTCGGGCCGAACCCGAAGGCGCTCGGCGTCGCGGGCCAGGTCATCCCCTGGAACTTCCCGCTCCTGATGCTCGCGTGGAAGATCGCCCCGGCGCTCGCGACCGGCAACACGGTCGTCCTGAAGCCCGCCGAGACGACCCCGCTCTCCGCCCTCTTCTTCGCGGACATCTGCCGCCAGGCGGGCCTACCGAAGGGCGTCGTCAACATCCTTCCCGGGTACGGCGATTCGGGCGCGGCGCTCGTCGCCCACCCCGACGTGAACAAGGTGGCCTTCACCGGCTCCACGGCCGTCGGCAAGGAGATCGCCCGCACCGTCGCCGGTACGGACAAGAAGGTGACGCTCGAACTCGGCGGCAAGGGCGCGAACATCGTCTTCGACGACGCCCCCATCGACCAGGCCGTCGAGGGCATCGTCACGGGCATCTTCTTCAACCAGGGCCAGGTCTGCTGCGCAGGCAGCCGCCTCCTCGTCCAGGAGTCGATCCAGGACGAACTGCTCGACTCGCTGAAGCGCCGCCTGTCGACCCTCCGCCTCGGCGACCCGCTCGACAAGAACACGGACATCGGCGCCATCAACTCCGCGGAGCAGCTGGCCCGGATCACCGCGCTCACCGAGCAGGGCGAGGCCGAGGGCGCCGAGCGCTGGTCGGCGCCCTGTGAACTCCCGTCCTCCGGCTACTGGTTCGCGCCGACGCTCTTCACGAACGTCACGCAGGCGCACACCATCGCCCGCGACGAGATCTTCGGCCCGGTCCTGTCCGTGCTCAGCTTCCGCACGCCGGACGAGGCCGTCGCCAAGGCCAACAACTCGCAGTACGGGCTCTCGGCCGGCATCTGGACGGAGAAGGGCTCGCGCATCCTCGCGGTCGCGAACAAGCTCCGCGCCGGGGTCGTCTGGGCCAACACGTTCAACAAGTTCGACCCGACCTCGCCCTTCGGCGGCTACAAGGAGTCGGGCTTCGGCCGCGAGGGTGGCCGTCACGGTCTGGAGGCCTACCTCGATGTCTGAGCCCAACCGTCTGAGCGTCTTCAAGACCTACAAGCTGTACGTCGGCGGGAAGTTCCCGCGTTCCGAGAGCGGCCGGGTGTACGAAGTGACCGATGGCAAGAGCGGCGAGTGGCTGGCCAACGCGCCGCTCTCCTCCCGCAAGGACGCCCGTGACGCCGTGGTCGCCGCCCGCAAGGCGTTCGGCGGCTGGCAGGGCGCGACGGCGTACAACCGCGGTCAGGTCCTGTACCGCGTCGCCGAGATGCTGGAGGGCCGCCGCGAGCAGTTCGTGCGCGAGGTCTCCGAGGCAGAGGGCATCGGCAAGTCGAAGGCCGGGGCCGTCGTGGACGCCGCGATCGACCGCTGGGTCTGGTACGCGGGCTGGACCGACAAGATCGGCCAGGTCGTCGGCGGGGCGAACCCCGTCGCGGGCCCGTTCTTCAACCTCTCCACGCCCGAACCGACCGGCGTCGTGGCGGCCCTGGCACCCCAGGACTCGTCCTTCCTCGGCCTGATCTCGGTGATCGCCCCGGTCATCGCGACCGGCAGCACGGTCGTCGTGATCACGAGCGAGAAGTCCCCGCTGCCGGCGCTCTCCCTCGGCGAGGTGCTCGCGACCTCGGACGTGCCGGGCGGCGTCGTGAACATCCTGTCCGGCAAGGCGTCGGAGATCGCGCCTTCGCTCGCCGCGCACCAGGACGTGAACGGGATCGATCTGACGGGCGCCGACCCCGAGTTGGCGAAGCAGCTCGAGATCGCGGCCGCCGACAATCTGAAGCGCGTGCGTCGTCCACAGCCTGTGGAGGACTTCACGGCGGACCCGGGCACGGACCGCCTGACGCACTTCCTGGAAACCAAGACGGTCTGGCACCCGACGGGTTCGCTGGGCGCGTCCGGCTCCGCGTACTGAGCACCAACGCGAAAGGCCCGGCTCCTCCACTCCACGAGGAGCCGGGCCTTTCAAGCCGGTCCGGCACATCAAGCCCCGCTTTTGGACGAGAGCCCGCGGGGTCCGGGGCAGAGCCCCGCGACGTAGGACTCAGCCTGGCAGCACACCCGTCACGGGACCCACCACGGGCAGCTCCTCCAGCGACGCACCGGAAGCCACCGGCCCGGTGACTGCCGCCGTGCTGACCGGCACGAAGTCCGCGACCTGCGTGCCGACCGAGTTGTCCAGCGGGTCGACTCCCGTCCCGGCCAGCGGGTCCAGCGGCAGCTTCTTCAGCGTGCCGAGCCCGTTCGCCGTGGCCGAGTTGAGCGCCGTCGAGACGCCGTCGGCCGCCGCGTCGACGTTGGAGTCGCCGGTCGCCGACTGCGGCAGCGGGATCGGCGCCGCGCTCGCCGAGGCGACGCCGCCGCCCGCGACGACCGCACCGGCCGCGGTCACGGTGAGTCCTACGCGCATCAGGGTGCGCCGCACGGAGGACGAGGATGTCTGTTCTGCGTGTCGTGCCATGGTGTTCCGCCCGAAACCTTTCGCCTGTGTAATCATGTAGATACACAGGGTAGTTGGCGTGGTGCGTGCCACAACGGCACCACGCGGGGAGGCGGCGCGGTCGTCATGCCTCACACTGGTGTCTCGTGAGTTCGCATCCTCCGATACCGACACGGGTCGTCCTGCTCTCCGGCCCCTCGGGCTCCGGCAAGTCCTCCTTCGCGGCCCGCTCCGGGCTGCCCGTCCTGTGCCTCGACGACTTCTACAAGGAGGCCGGGGACCCCACGCTGCCGCTGGTGCCGGGCACTTCGGACATCGACTGGGACTCGCCGCTCTCCTGGGACGCCGAGGTCGCGGTCGCCGCGATCGTGGCGCTCTGTGCGAAGGGTCGGACGAGCGTTCCCGTCTACGACATCTCCTCCAGCTCGCGTGTGGGCGAGGAGACGCTGGACATCGAGCGCACGCCGCTGTTCATCGCCGAGGGCATCTTCGCGGCGGACATCGTGGAGCGCTGCCGGGAGGTGGGGGTGCTCGCCGATGCGCTGTGCCTGCGCGGGCGTCCGTCGACGACGTTCCGTCGCCGGCTGCTGCGTGACCTCAAGGAGGGGCGCAAGTCGGTGCCGTTCCTGCTGCGGCGTGGCTGGCGCCTGATGCGGACGGAGCGGTCCATCGTGGCTCGGCAGGTGGCGCTCGGCGCGCACGCCTGTGGCAAGGAGGAGGCGTTGGGCCGCGTGGCGGCGGCCGCCGCGGGGCGTTGCGTGAAGGCGCGCGCCGCGTAGCCAATCAAGCCCCTGCGGCGCTTGAGCAGCGGGGTCCGGGGCAGAGCCCCGAGTCCGCAACCACGGCGGGCCGGACACACGGAACGGGACCGGAAAGACCCCCCGGCCTTCCGGTCCCGCCCACTCCCCCCTACTGCTCCCCCGTACCGGAACCCCGCTCCCCCGAACAGGGCCCCGTTCCCCCGGCCTTCAGGCGACGAGCTCGCCGAAGGACTCCTCCTGGTCACGGCCGAAGCTCAGCACCTCGTCCTCGCGCAGTCGCCGCAGCGAGCGCCAGATGCTGGACTTCACCGTGCCCACGCTGATGTCGAGGATGTCCGCGATCTCCGGGTCCGTGCGGCCCTCGTAGTAACGAAGGACCAGCATGGTGCGCTGGAGTTCGGGCAGCCGGGCCAGCGCCTGCCACAGGACCGCGCGCAGCTCGGTGCCGCGCATCGCGTCCGTGTCGCCGGCCGTCTCCGGCAGCTCCTCGGTCGGGTACTCGTTCAGCTTGCGGCGGCGCCACGCGCTGATGTGCAGGTTCGTCATGGTGCGGCGGAGGTAGCCCCCGACCGCCGCCTTGTCGCTGATGCGGTCCCAGGCCCGGTACGTCGAGAACAGTGCGCTCTGCAGCAGGTCCTCGGCCTCGAAACGGTCACCGGTCAGGTGGTAGGCGGTTGCGTACAGGGAGGCGCGGCGATCCTGGACGTAGGCCGTGAACTCGGCCTCCGACAAGGACGTCCTGCGCTGCTCCCCCGAGTCCTCCCTGTACGCGGCTCCCCCGTGACCCCCCTCGGTCACTGTTTCCCGCGTGTCAACCACCGTCATGATCCCGGTGTGCTGACGCCCGGCGCCGCGAGCGCACCCCCGCCCGCTCACGGCACCGGACTTCTCGTGACGCTCGGAAACCACTCGGCCCATGTCGTGCAGACGCGTGACAACCGCGCTTGAGGTGGTGCTGTGCAGCGTGTTCATCTCGCGCCCCCCGTCGTGGAGTACCGAATACTTCTGCGTCGTCGTCGCGATCGTTCTTCGCGATGACCAAAAGCTTGCCGGGTCGACTTCATGACGGTGTCCGTCGACTGTCACAGGCCTGTCACAGCGGCTCCCGTAATAGGGAGCAGGCGTGGAGGAACCGGCCCCGACGGGACTCCGCCGGGGCTCTCCCGGGCCTCTTCCCCGCACCTGAAGGGCACACTCGGTCGAACTGAAGGCCCCTGATGGGCCAGAATGGCGCTTGTGCCTTCCCTGTTGCTGATCGAGGACGACGACGCCATCCGTACGGCCCTGGAGCTGTCACTTACGCGCCAGGGCCACCGGGTCGCCACCGCTGCCACCGGAGAGGACGGTCTGAAGCTGCTGCGCGAGCAGCGGCCCGATCTGATCGTCCTCGATGTGATGCTGCCCGGCATCGACGGTTTCGAGGTGTGCCGGCGCATCCGGCGCACCGACCAACTGCCGATCATCCTGCTGACCGCGCGCAGCGACGACATCGACGTCGTGGTGGGCCTGGAGTCCGGTGCCGACGACTATGTCGTGAAGCCGGTACAGGGGCGCGTGCTCGACGCGCGGATCCGCGCGGTGCTGCGGCGCGGCGAGCGGGAGGCCAACGATGCCGCGACGTTCGGCTCGTTGGTGATCGACCGTGCCGCGATGACGGTGACGAAGAACGGCGAGGACCTGCAACTGACGCCCACCGAGCTGCGCTTGCTGCTCGAGCTGAGCCGGCGGCCCGGACAGGCGCTGTCCCGGCAGCAGTTGCTGCGCCTGGTGTGGGAGCACGACTACCTCGGTGACTCGCGGCTCGTCGACGCGTGTGTGCAGCGGCTGCGCGCGAAGGTCGAGGACGTGCCGTCGTCGCCGACCCTGATCCGTACGGTGCGCGGGGTGGGCTACCGGCTGGACACGCCTCAGTGACGAAACCGCACGACAAGCTCCGGGGCGCTGCGGCGGCCAAGAAGACTCTCCTCGCCGGCCTGCGCTTCACCAGCCTGCGGCTGCGCCTGGTCGTCGTGTTCGCGCTCGTGGCGCTGACGGCCGCGGTGTCCGCGTCGGGGATCGCGTACTGGCTCAATCGTGAGGCCGTGCTCACGCGCACGCAGGACTCCGCTCTCAGCGACTTCAAGCAGGAGATGCAGAACCGGGCGGCGGCGCTGCCCAAGCAGCCCACGCAGGGCGAGTTGCAGCACGCGGCGAACCTGATGGCGGGCAGCAGCCAGCACTTCAGCGTGATGCTCATGGCGAAGGACGAGGACGGCCGCCGGGTCGTGGGCAATTCCGACCTGGACGCCTTCACCGTGGCCGACGTGCCGAAGTCGCTGCGGGACGCGGTCACCAAGAAGCAGCCGATCGACGGCGGCGACAAGCACGCGTACCACCTGTACTGGCAGCGGATCACGCAGGACGACACCCCGTACCTGGTCGGCGGCGCCACCGTGGACGACGGGCCGACGGGCTACATGCTCAAGTCCCTGGAGCCTGAGGCGAAGGACATGGGTTCGCTCGCCTGGTCCCTCGGCATCGCCACCGCGCTCGCCCTCGTCGGCTCCGCACTGCTCGCGCAGGCGGCCGCGACGACGGTGCTGAAGCCCGTGCACCGCCTGGGGGTCGCCGCGCGCCGGCTCGGCGAGGGCAAGCTCGACACCCGGCTGCGCGTCTCCGGCACGGACGAACTCGCGGAGCTCTCCCGTACGTTCAACAAGACGGCGGAGAACCTGGAGAAGAAGGTCGCGGACATGAGCTCCCGCGACGAGTCCTCGCGCCGCTTCGTCGCCGACATGTCGCACGAGCTGCGCACGCCGCTGACCGCGATCACCGCGGTGACGGAGGTCCTGGAGGAGGAGCTCGACGCCGAGACCGGCTCGGTCGACCCCATGATCGAACCGGCCGTGCGTCTCGTGGTCAGCGAGACCCGGCGCCTGAACGACCTGGTCGAGAACCTGATGGAGGTCACCCGCTTCGACGCGGGCAGCGCCAAGCTCGTCCTCGACGACGTGGAACTCGCCGACCAGATCACCGCCTGCATCGACGCCCGCGCCTGGCTGGACGCCGTCGAACTCGACGCCGAGCGCGGCATCTCGGCCCGCCTCGACCCGCGCCGCCTCGACGTGATCCTCGCGAACCTGATCGGCAACGCGCTCAAGCACGGCGGGTCCCCCGTGCGCGTCTCGGTGCGGGTGGAGTCGCACGGACGCCACGGCGAGGGCTCGGAGGTCGTCATCTCCGTACGCGACCACGGTCCGGGCATCCCCGATGACGTCCTGCCGCACGTCTTCGACCGCTTCTTCAAGGCGAGCGCCTCGCGGCCCCGCTCGGAGGGCAGCGGCCTCGGCCTCTCCATCGCCATGGAGAACGCGCGTATCCACGGCGGCCGGATCAGTGCCGCCAACTCCCCCGAAGGGGGAGCCGTGTTCACGCTGCACCTGCCGCGGGACGCGGAGTCCCTGGCGTCCGCCTCGGAGGAGGACGCCAGGGAAGCGCGGGAAGGCGGTGCCGCGACGTGACGCGCCGGGTACGCCCATGGGTCCTCGTCGGCCTCGCCTCGCTCCTGCTCACCGGGTGCGGGATCCGTCCCACGGAGGTGCCGACCGACTTCGGCGCCGCGCCCACGCGCGTGGGCTGCTCCCTGTCGGGCTCGGACAAGGTGGAGGCGCAGGCGGGCGGCGAGTTCCCGGTGCAGGTCTATCTGGTCTGTACGTCGCAGCTGGTCACGGTCGACCGGACCATCACGCTGGAGCGCGGCCAGTCGTCCGACCGTGTCATGGTGGCCCGGGAGCTCCTGGCGCAGCTGGCGGCGACTCCCTCCAGCGAGGAGAAGACGGCCGGCTACACGACGGACGTACGCTCCGTCCTCAAGGTCTCGGGCCCGCGCGAGGGCGACCCCGCGGACGCGCTGCGCCTGAACGCGCCGCCGGCCGATCTGTCCCCCTACGCCCTGGCCCAGGTCATCTGCACGTTCGCGAACAGCGAGGTCACGGCGGAGGACGACGAGCACGTGGTCCTCGGCGGCCCGGACGACGCCGCGCCCCGCGAATACACCTGCTCGGAGGCGCTGAAGGCCCGCCCGGGCCTGATCCCGGCCCCGACGAGAACTCTGAACTGACGAAGGCCCGACCTCGGCGGAACCGATCCTCCCGCGCCCGGCGTCTAGGGGTGCGTGCAGCGCCATCGCTCGGGCGGCCAAAGGGCCGCCGTCCGTTTCCGTGCGGCAGGGATCGCCCTACTCGCCGCGCATCTCCTATTCGTTGCCTGGTTCACGCTGCGCCCCCTGGACGTGCCCTGGGTCAGCGCGGCGAACCTGCACCCCTTGGCCGGCATCCGCTCCGACCTCGCGCTCGGCTGGCGTGAGGCGGCAGTGCGGCTCGGCGAGGGCCTGGTGCTGCTCGCCCCGCTCGGCGTGCTCCTGCCCGTCGCGGGCGGCCGGCTTTACGTTTCGCTGTGGGGTTCGCTTGTGCGCACGGTCGCGATGGCCGCACTGATCTCGCTCGGCATCGAACTGCTGCAGACCGGTGTGCCGGGCCAGGTCGTGGACATCGACTCGCTGCTCCTGAACACGGTGGGCGTCGCGCTCACCTATCTCCTCGTCGTGCCCACCCTGCGCTCCCGGCTCCGCCGCAGGGTCGAGCTCGATCCCCTCCCCCCGCAGGAGCCGGCTCAGGGTCCGACCCCGACGATTTCCAGGGTCGGCATAGCCCCGTGAGCTGACGTTTAAGCCCCTCCGTCGCCGTACATTCGAAGACGTAAGCACCACACATCGAAGACATACGGTTCGCGAAGGAGCCCAACCATGACCGCCCTTGCCCGCCCCACCAACGGACGGATGATCGGCGGAGTGTGCGCAGCGCTGGCACGGCGCTTCGGCACCTCCGCGGCCACGATGCGCGTGATCTTCCTGGTCTCGTGCCTGCTGCCGGGCCCGCAGTTCCTGCTCTACATCGCGCTGTGGATCATGTTCCCGAGTGAGAACAAGGTCCGCCAGGCCTGGTGACGTCCGTTCGCACCCACGCCGAAGGGGCGCGCCCGCGTGATCGCGGGTGCGCCCCTTCGGCTCGTGCGGTGGGTCGGGTCAGCTGAGGCCACCGACCGGCAGGCCGCCGAGCAGGCCGGAGACCGGGTCGCCGTCGACCGGCAGGGCGCCCTTCGCGGCCTGGTCCACGACGGGCGTGGCCGTGCTCAGGCCGTTGGCCACCGCACCCTGACCGGCGGCCAGGGACTCGGCGCCGGCGGGCAGCGTCGACGCCACGTCCTGCAGCGGGAGGGCGGAGGTCACGGATCCGACGGTGTCGGCCGCGTCGGGGACGGCCGGGGCAGCGTTCGCGGCACCGGCACCGGCGGCGGCGAAAGCGGCTCCGAGAGCGGCGACACCGAGGGTCTTGGCAGCAGAATGCTTCATTGTGAAATGCGTCCTCTTGACGATGACGGGGGAATGAGCGGTCCACGACCGTAAACATTCCTTCGCTGCGCCCGCAAACAGCGAACCGCCGGGAAACGCGGCCGCGAACAACTGTTCCCGACCGCGCCAACGTCCCCCGAAAAGGCCCTACTCGACGACAGAACCGCTGGTGGAAGCGGTCTGACGGAACAGCCATTCGGATTTCAACTCGGCATATCCGGGCTTGATCACGTCATTGATCATCGCCAGTCGTTCATCGAAAGGAATGAATGCTGACTTCATCGCATTGACGGAAAACCACTGCATGTCGTCGAGCGTGTAGTCGAATGCGTCGACCAGGTGCTCGAACTCGCGACTCATCGACGTACCGGACATGAGCCGGTTGTCCGTGTTGACCGTCGCCCTGAAGTGCAGCTTTCGCAGCAGCCCGATGGGGTGCTCCCCGTAGGAACTCGCGGCACCGGTCTGCAGGTTCGACGAGGGGCACAGCTCCAGCGGGATCCGCTTGTCGCGCACGTACGAGGCGAGGCGGCCCAGCTGTACGCTGCCGTCGTCCTCCACCTTGATGTCGTCGATGATGCGCACACCGTGCCCGAGCCGGTCCGCACCGCACCACTGGAGGGCCTGCCAGATGGACGGCAGCCCGAAGGCCTCGCCCGCGTGGATCGTGAAGTGGTTGTTCTCCCGCTTGAGGTACTCGAAGGCGTCGAGGTGGCGGGTGGGCGGGAAGCCGGCCTCCGCGCCCGCGATGTCGAAGCCGACGACACCCAAGTCGCGGTAGCGGTTGGCCAGTTCGGCGATCTCCAGCGCGCGGGCCGCGTGCCGCATCGCGGTGAGGAGCGCGCCCACGCGGATGCGGTGGCCGTTCTCCTTCGCGCGCCGCTCGCCCTCCCTGAAGCCCTCGTTGACCGCCTCGACGACCTCTTCGAGGGTGAGCCCCTGTTCCAGGTGCTGCTCGGGGGCGTAGCGGATCTCGGCGTAGACGACGCCGTCCTCGGCGAGGTCCTCGGCGCACTCGGCGGCGACCCGGAACAGCGCCTCGCGCGTCTGCATGACGGCACAGGTGTGGCTGAACGTCTCCAAGTACCGCTCCAGGGAACCGGAGTCGGCCGCTTCACGGAACCAGACGCCGAGCTTGTCGGGGTCGGCCTCCGGCAGGTTCTCGTACCCCTGCTCGCGCGCCAGGTCGACGATCGTGCCGGGCCTCAGGCCGCCGTCGAGGTGGTCGTGCAGGAGCACCTTGGGCGCGCGACGGATCTGCTCGGCGGTCGGCACCCGGGGGCTGTTGGGGTTCGCGGTGATCGGGCTCGTCATTTCCGCACTCTAACTCCTACGCGCGTAGATCGCTGCGGTTCGTTGTCCGTTCGTTGCGATCGGTCACCAAGAACGCCGGCATGATCCGTCGATACGCAACAGTGACCCGTCGAGCGGCGTCGGGCGGCGGGCTTCTGACACTGTGCTGTCATGCAGCAGCGAGCGACGCAGGGCCGCGAGGCGCGGCTTGCCAGGGCGGCCGGGCCGGTGCCGGGAGCGGTGGGCGGTGTGGTGCTGCTGCTCCCCGCGGGCGAGGAGACGTCGACCCGCAGACCCTCGACGATGGACCGGGCGGCGCTGCGCCCGCTCGCCCGCCGCCTCACGCGCGCGGGGCGGGACGCGGGACTCGTCACGCATGTCGTGCAGTACCGGTGCCGCGGCTGGAACGAGACGCAGGCCGAACTCGCGCGCGACGCCCGGTGGGCCGCCGACGAGGTCGTGCGCCGCTACGGGGACGTACCGATCTGCCTCGCAGGCCTCGACATGGGCGGCCGCGCGGCACTGCACGCGGGCGGCCACGAGGCCGTCAACTCCGTGCTGGCGCTTGCCCCTTGGCTGCCGGAGGACGATGTGGCGGCGCCGCTCGAACCGGTCAAGCAGCTCGCGGGCCGCCGGGTCCTCATCGTGCACGGCACCGACGACCGGCGCACGGACCCGGAGTTGTCCTTCCGGCTCGCGGGCCGCGCGAAGAAGGCGAACCGCGACGTGTGCCGGTTCGAGGTGCACTCGGACGGGCACAACCTGGCGCAGCACCGCTTCGAAGTCGCCTCCCTGGCGGTCGACTTCGTGCTGGGCACGCTGTTCGGGACGCCGTTCTCGCGTCCGCTCCAGGACGCGTTCGCGGCGCCGCCGCCGTTGGGGTTGCGGATGCCGTTGGCGGCGGGGTTCGGGCGAACGCTCTGAGTGTGGGCCCGGGCCGGGGTTGCGGGGCTCTGCCCCGGACCCCGCGCCTCAATCGCCGGCGGGGCTGGAAATGCTCAGTCGTCGGCAGGGCTTGATGTGTGCTCCGGGAGGAGCTTGCCCCTACGGGACAGCAGGAATCGCTTGAAGGCCGCTACGGGAGGGGTGTCCGGGTGGCCGTCCAGCCACGCGACGCCGATCTCCCGTACGGCCCGCTGCCCGGTGACCGCCAGCTCCACAACTCCCGGGCGCGGCACGGTCGGTGGCGGCAGGAGCGCGACCCCGAGCCCCGCCGCGACGAAGCCGCGCAGCGTCTCCGCCTCCTCGCCCTCGAACGCGATCCGCGGCGTGAACCCGGCCTCGGCGCACAGGTCGTCGCAGATGCGGCGCAGCCCGTAGCCCGGTTCGAGGGTGACGAAGGTTTCCTCCGCGGCCTCCTGAAGGCGGATGCGCTTGCGGGAGGCGAGGCGGTGGTGGTCCGGGACGACGAGGCGCAGGCGCTGCTCGTCGAGGCGGCGCGCGACCAGGCCCGGCGCGTCCGGGACGGGCGAGGTGAGGCACAGGTCGAGCTCGCCCGCGCGCAGCCGCTCCAGCATCGCTTCTCCGTAGTTCTGCACGAGGCTGAAGCGGATGCGGGGATGCTCGGCGCGGAAGGCGCGGATCAGGCCGGGCACGGTCTCCGTACCCATGGTGTGCAGGAAGCCGAAGGCGACCTTGCCGGACTCCGGGTCGGCGTCGGCGCGCACCGACTCGACCGCCTTCTCGATCTCGCCGAGCGCGCGCTCCACCGAGCCGAGGAACGTACGTCCTGCGGGCGTGAGCGACACCGTGCGGCCGTGGCGGGCGAACAGTTCGACGCCCAGGTCCCGTTCGAGGCGGACCAGGGCACGGGAGAGTGTGGACTGCGGCACGTTCATCTCCTGCGCCGCGCGCGTGACGTGCTCGGTGCGGGCGGCCCCGGCGAAGTGGGCGAGGCGCGGGGCGAGGAGCGTCACGATGTCTTCCGTGTCACTCATCCCGGACAAGCGCGGCCCCGACCTCTGCTCATGCTGCATGGGAACGATTATGGCCTCTTCATGCATTGGACGCATGAACGCAGGTGAGCCTACGTTCAGGGCATGTCACCTGCCAGTAGCCCGGCGGCCGTCTCCACCGACGCGGTCGCCACCTCTGCCGCCCCCGCTCCTCTTGACGACGACGCCGCGAACACCGACACCCGGTTGACGCCCGGCGGCCCCGGCTACCGCCGGATGAGCTTCGCCCTGTTCCTCGCCGGAGTCGCCACCTTCGCGCTCCTCTACTCGACACAGGCCCTGCTGCCCCTCATCTCCGACGGCTACGGCGCGAGCGCGAGCGCGGCGGCCTGGACGGTGTCCGCGTCGACCTTCGCGCTCGCGGTGTGCGTGCTGCCGCTGAGCGCGCTGTCCGAGCGGTTCGGGCGGCGCACGGTGATGACCGCCTCGCTGACGGTGGCGGTCGCGGTGGGGCTCCTGGTCCCCTTCGCGCCCTCGCTCGGCGCGCTGATCACGTTGCGCGCGCTGCAGGGCGCAGCCCTCGCGGGGCTGCCCGCGTCCGCGATGGCGTATCTCGCGGAGGAGGTACGGCCGAAGGCGCTGGTCGCGGCCATCGGACTGTTCGTCGCAGGCAACTCCATCGGTGGCATGAGCGGCCGGATCATCGGCGGCTGGATCGCGCAGGCCTGGGGCTGGCGGGTGGCCGTCGGGGTGATCGGTGTGATCGCGGTGGCGTGCGCCGTCGCGTTCCGGATGCTGCTGCCGGCGCCGCGCCACTTCACGCCGGGCTCACTGCGCCCGCGCGCCCTTGCCGCCACGGTCGGCAACCACCTCGCGAACCCGCTGCTGCGCCGCCTGTACCTGATCGGCGCGCTGTTCATGATGGTGTTCGGCGGGGTCTACACGGTGATCGGCTACCGGCTGTCGGCGGCTCCTTTCTCCCTTCCGCAGGGTGTGGTCGGGTCCATCTTCATCGTCTATCTGGTGGGGACCGCCTCCTCGGCCGCGGCGGGGCGGCTCGTCACGCGGCTCGGCCGGCGCGGCACGCTGTACCTGGCGGCGGGCACGACGATGGCGGGGCTGCTGCTGGCCCTCGTGCCGAACATCGTCCTCGTGCTGCTCGGGCTCGTGCTGATCACGGCGGGCTTCTTCGCTGGCCACGCGACGGCCTCGTCGTCCGTCAGCCACACCGCGACGCACGGCCGGGCGCAGGCCTCCGCGCTCTACCAGACCATGTACTACGTCGGGTCCAGCGTCGGCTCGGCCGTCGGCGCCGTCGCCTTCCACGCGGCGGGCTGGTCGGGGACCGTGGGCCTCGGGTTCCTCGCGGTGCTCGGGGTCGTGGCGATCACGGTGTGGGGCACGTACGCGGCCCGGTCCGCGCGGCAGCGGACGGGCGGCGGCGCGATCGCGGCGCACTGACACCTGCCGTGGCGCACTGACACCTGCCGTGGCTGCCCGCACACGCGCGGCGACCTGAACAACTGCCTCCGGCGTTCCGATATCGGCCTCTTGACCTGGGCTTTTTCCCGGTCGGGGGGCCGTTGTCAGTGGGCTGCGGTAGCTTTCGTCGTGCTGGAACTCACAGCGGCGATGGGGGCGTTGGACATGAGTGACACCGCGACACAGGCCGGGCTCGAAGACCTGGAGAAACACCGGGTCGAGCTGACCGGGTACTGCTATCGGATGCTGGGCTCGGCGTTCGAGGCCGAGGACGCCGTGCAGGACACGATGGTGCGGGCCTGGCGCAGCTTCGACAAGTTCGAGGGCCGCTCGAGCCTGCGCTCCTGGCTCTACCGCATCGCGACGAACGTGTGCCTGGACTCGCTGAACGCGGGGAACAAGCGGGCGCGCCCGATGGACCTGACGGCGGCGGCGCCGCTCGCCCAGGTCGCGCTCAATCCCCGCCCCGACAATGTGTGGCTCGAGCCCATTCCGGACGCCCGCGTGCTGCCGACGGTGCACGATCCGGCGGAGGCGGCCGTGGCGCGGGAGTCGGTGCGGCTCGCGTTCGTCGCCGCGTTGCAGCAGCTGCCGCCGAAGCAGCGGGCGGTGCTGATCCTGCGCGAGGTCCTGGCGTGGAAGGCGCAGGAGGTCGCGACCCTGCTCGACACGTCGGTGGCGTCGGTGAACAGCGCGCTGCAGCGGGCGCGGGCGACGCTGGCGGACGCCCCGCCGGCGGACTCCGCGACGTCCGATCCGCTCGACGAGGAGCAGCAGAAGCTCCTGGAGCGCTACATCGCGGCGTTCGAGGGCTACGACATGAAGGCGCTCACCGCGCTGCTCGCCGAGGACGCCATCATGACGATGCCGCCGTTCGACCTGTGGCTGCGCGGCCCCGAGGACATCACGGGCTTCATGACCACGATCGGCGCGTCCTGCGCGGGTTCGCGCCTGCTGCCGGTGGTGTCGAACGGGACGCCGGCGTTCGCCCACTACAAGCCGGATCCGGACAAGGGGGGCTTCGCGCCCTGGGCGATCCAGGTCATCGAGTTCTCAGCGGGGCGGATCTCGGGGTACCACTGCTTCCTGGACACGCAGCGCTGGTTCCCGTTGTTCGGCGTCCCGGACCATCTCGACGCCTGACCCGTCGCCGGCCTGCGCTCCCAGCACCTCGGCCATTCCGGCGAGTTCGAGGAGCACGGCGAGGCCCGGTGGCGGGTCGCGGAGCAGCATCCGTGACCCGGCGCGGCGGGCGGCGAGCTGCATCCGGGCGAGCGCGTCGAGGGTCGTGAGGTCGGCGGTGGTCACGCCGGAGACGTCGCAGACCACGGTCGGCGCGTCACCCGGCGCTCCGGCACGGGCGGCGTGGAGGCGCTCGCACAGCCGGGGTGCGTCACCGGAGCGGATCGGCCCGGCGAGCACCACGACGGGCGAGGACTCGGGAAAGAGCGAGGAAGCAGCCACGTACGAATGACCGCGCGGCGGTGCGGAATTCATCGGTCCTGTGCACAGAAGGGCACGTGGGCTGGATCACGTTGATTCGGATAGTGGATCAACGTTGACCGGCGATCCGTATCCGACGGAGTCTTGACGTGTGCAGGGGGTACTCAACGGTTTCGCGGTCATCGCGATCGTCATCGCGGTCGGCTACGTCATCGGACGGCGCGGCTATCTGGGTGCCAATGGCCGGGAGGTCCTCAACAAGCTGGCGTTCCATGTGGCGTCGCCCGCGCTCCTGTTCACCATGCTGGCCAAGGCCGACCTGGCGGTGATCCTGTCGCCGAGCCTGCTGGTCACGGCGCTCTCCACGGCGGCGGCGGCCGGGATCTTCATCACGGTGGGCGTCCTGCGCGGCTGGGGGACGGGCCGCACCACGATCGGCGCGCTGTGCTCGTCGTTGGTGAACTCCGGGAACCTGGGCATCCCGATCGCGGTGTACGTCCTCGGTGACGCCTCGCTCGTCGCCCCGGTCCTCCTCTTCCAGCAGCTCGTCGTGACGCCGATCGCGCTGACGGTGCTCGACCTGTCGGAGGCGTCGTCCGGTACGGCGCGGCTGACGTGGGGCCAGCGGCTGCTCACGCCGTTCCGGAACCCGGTCGCGATCGGTTCGCTCTCGGGCGTGCTGGTGTCGGCCACGGGGATCACGGTCCCCTCCCCGATCTTCGACCCGCTGGAACTCATCGCGAACATGTCGGTGCCGGGGATCCTGATCGCGTTCGGCATATCACTGTGCGGGAGTTCCTGGCCGGGCGGCCGGAGCGCGGACCGGGTGCCGGTGCTGCTGTCGACGGCGCTGAAGGCGGTGGGCCAGCCGGTGGTGGCGTGGGCGCTGGCGTCCTTCGTGTTCGGCCTGCACGGGGCGCGGCTCCTCGACGTCGTGGTGACGTCGGCGCTTCCGGCGGCGCAGAACATCTTCACGTACTCGAGCCGTTACCGGGTGGGTGAGCGCTTGGCGCGGGAGTCGATCCTGTTGTCGACGATGGTGTCGGTGCCGGCGCTGGTGGTCGTGGCGGCGTTGCTGGGGTGACCGGTGCGGCGTCGGGGCCGGTCCTACGTCAGGTCCGGTCCCGCGTCGGGACCGGCCACCCCAAGAGACGCTGTCAGCCGATCCGTTCCAGGACGATCGGCCGTGCCGTGAACTCCGTACCGGCGGGCGCGATGTCGTAGGCGCCCTCCAGGGCCTCCACCGCGTACGGGAGGCGTTCGGGGGTGTCCGTGTGCAGGGTCATGAGGATCTGGCCGGCGAAGACCGCGTCGCCGGGCTTGGCGTGCAGTTCCACGCCTGCCGCCGCCTGCACCGGGTCCTCCTTGCGGGAGCGGCCCGCGCCGAGGCGCCAGGCGGCGAGGCCCACGCCCATCGCGTCGAGGCGGGTGAGCACGCCGGACTCCCCCGCCGTCACCACGTGCGTCTCGCGGGCCGTCGGCAGTGCCGCGTCCGGGTCGCCGCCCTGCGCCGCGATCATCCGCCGCCACGCGTCCATCGCGCGGCCGTCGGCGAGCGCCTTTGCCGGGTCGGCGTCCTTCAGGCCCGCCGCGTCGAGCATCTCGCGGGCGAGGGCGAGGGTCAGCTCGACGACGTCGTCGGGGCCGCCGCCCGCCAACACCTCGACGGATTCCCGGACTTCGAGCGCGTTGCCCGCGGTCAGGCCGAGCGGGGTGTTCATGTCGGTGACGAGCGCGACGGTCGGCAGTCCGTGGTCCGTGCCCAACCCGACCATGGTGCGGGCGAGTTCGCGGGCTGCGTCGATCTCCTTCATAAAGGCCCCGGAGCCCACCTTCACGTCCAGGACCAGGGAGCCCGTGCCCTCCGCGATCTTCTTCGACATGATCGAGGACGCGATGAGCGGGATGCACTCGACGGTGGCCGTGACGTCGCGGAGTGCGTAGAGCTTCTTGTCCGCGGGGGCGAGGCCGCTGCCCGGCGCGCAGACGACCGCGCCGACGTCTTCCAGGGTGCGCATCATCTCGTCGTTGGTGATGTCCGCGCGCCAGCCGGGGATCGCCTCCAGCTTGTCGAGCGTGCCGCCGGTGTGGCCGAGGCCGCGCCCCGACAGCTGCGGCACGGCCGCGCCGCAGGCCGCGACGAGGGGGGCGAGCGGCAGCGTGATCTTGTCGCCGACGCCGCCCGTGGAGTGCTTGTCGGCGGCGGGCCTCGGCAGCACCGAGAAGTCCATCCGCTCCCCGGAGTTGATCATCGCGGCGGTCCACCGGGCGATCTCCGCGCGGTCCATCCCGTTCAGGAAGATCGCCATGGCGAGGGCCGACATCTGCTCATCGGCGACGTCGCCCCGGGTGTACGCGTCGACGACCCAGTCGATCTGCGCGTCCGAGAGCCGCCCGCGGTCTCGCTTCGTACGGATGACGGAGATGACGTCCATGGCAAATCCTCCAACGGTTCAGCACAGCGTGACGGGCCCCGTCACGCTCCACGGCACGGCGGCGACTCTACGCGCATAGACGTCTCTCGTGAAGTGCCCGGCCGGCGTCGGTCCCCGTACCGTGGAACCCCACCCGTGACGGACAGGAGACCGTGGTGCCCGAGACCGGGTCGGCGACGACCGCGAAGACAGTGCGCGAGCTTCTCGACGAGTTGGCGGGGCTCGAGGACCCGAAGGTGCGGGCCGTCAACGAGCGGCACGGTGACGACCACGGCGTGAATCTGAGCAAGCTGCGGGCGATCGCCAAGCGCCTCAAGACCCAGCAGGAGCTCGCGGTCGGTCTCTGGGCGACGGGCGACACGGCGGCGCGGCTTCTCGCGCTCCTCGTCTGCCGGCCGAAGGCGTTCGAGGAGGGCGAGCTGGACGCGATGATGCGGGACGCGCGTGCGCCGAAGGTGCAGGACTGGCTGGTCAATTACGTGGTGAAGAAGAGTCCGCATGCCGAGGCGCTGCGGGTGGTCTGGCTCGGCGACAAGGACCCCGTGGTCGCGGGTGCGGGGTGGGCGCTTACGGCGGACCGTGTGGTGAAGAAGCCGGAGGGGCTTGATCTGGCGGGGTTGCTCGATGTCGTCGAGGCGGAGATGCGGGGTGCGCCGGATCGGCTTCAGTGGGCGATGAACACGTGTCTTGCGCAGATCGGGATCGTGCATCCCGAGTACCGGGCGCGGGCGGTTGCGATCGGTGAGCGGCTCGGTGTACTCAAGGACTATCCGACGTCGGCGGGGTGTACGTCGCCGTATGCGCCGGTGTGGATTGCGGAGATGGTGCGGAGGCGGGGACGGGAGTCCTGATGCGGTGGGCCGTTCCTCCGGTCGCGGGGCTCTGCCCCGGACCCCGCGCCTCAATCGCCGGCGGGGCTTGAAGTGCTCATCCGGCGCCGGGGCTGATTTTGCCGCACCGGCGTTACGGACACGGGGCTCCGCCCCGGACCCCGCTGCTCAATCGCCGCAGGGGCTGAAAATGCCCACCCAGCGCCGAGGCTTGATGGTGGCTACCGGGACAAGTTCGCCTCCTCGTCGATTCTCGTCAGCTTGGCCGGGTTGCGGACCACGTAGATGTGCGTGATCCGGGCGTCCTTCACCACGACGCTCACCGCCGCCGGGACTCCGTCGAATTCGATGCGGGCCGAGGGGGCGGCGTTGAACCAGGCCGGGGTCGCCGTCAGTTCCGTCACCTTGGCCTGGGCCGATGCCAGGAGCTTGGCCACCACGTCGACGCCGATCAGCGGAGCGAGCGCCGCGGCCACGCGACCGCCGCCGTCGGCGATCATCACCACGTCCGGGGCCATGACCTCCATCAGGCCTTGCAGGTTTCCCGTGCGCAGGGCCGCCAAGAAGCGTTCCACCACGGCCTGTTGCTCCGTGCGCGCCACCTTTATGCGTGGCTGGCGCGCCGCCACGTGGTCGCGGGCCCGGCGTGCGATCTGGCGCACGGTGGCCGGGGATTTGCCGACGGCCTCGGCGATCTCCCCGTACGGGACGTCGAAGACCTCGCGGAGGACGAAGACCGCCCGTTCCGTCGGGCCGAGGGTCTCCAGGACCGTGAGGAGGGCAATGGACACGCTCTCCGCGAGTTCGACGTCGTCCGCGACGTCGGGGCTGGTCAGGAGGGGTTCCGGGAGCCATTGGCCGACGTAGTCCTCGCGGCGGCGTGACAGGGTCCGCAGGCGGTTGAGGGACTGGCGGGTGACGATCCGGACGAGGTACGCGCGCGGGTCGCGCACCTCGGTCCGGTCCGCTTCGGCCCACCGCAGCCAGGACTCCTGCAGCACGTCCTCCGCGTCGGCCGCCGAGCCGAGCATCTCGTAGGCGACCGTGAAGAGCAGGCTGCGGTGGGTGACGAAGGGGTCCGTCGACGAATCGGCCATTATGCGCGGGTCTCCAGGGGGATTTCGCAGGCCTCCGAGAAGCCCTGCGAGCTGATGCCGTGCGCCGTGTTGCCGCGCGTCGAGAAGTTCACGAAGGCGATGTACGTGGTGAGTTCGACCATCGCCGCCGGGCCGACCCGGTCGAGCAGGCCCGCGTACAGCTCGTCGGTGACGGTCGGCGGCGTGTTCGTCATGGCCTCCGCGAACTCCATCACGTCCCGCTCCAGCGGCGTGAAGGCGTCGGACTCGCGCCAGCGCGGGACCTGGCTCGCCTTCTTCAGGTCCAGGTTCTCGTTCTGCGCCTGGAAGTAGCCCACGTCGAGGCACCAGCTGCAGCCGACCTGCGCCGCGACCGCCATGTGCGCGAACGACTTGAGGCTCTCGTCGGCCGCGTCCCACTGGGCGACCTGGCGGCCGAGACCGAGACCGTCCTGGGCCACCTTCGGGTTGTGCCAGAGCACTTCGGCGGGCTCCATCACCGCGCCGAGCTGGTCGATCATGCCCTGCTTGAGCTCGTCGGGGAGTTCCGCCTTTGCGATACGGAGTGCCATGGTGTCCATCCTTCGAAGCGTCTCCGGCCGGGTCTTCCCGGCCGTTCGACATGAAGACACCGACGGGCCCGCGCGTGTGACATCCAGATCCACGTCCAGATCGACGTCCGCGCAGGCCCGTTCGCCGGATCCGTCAGCTCAGGTGCTCGGGACCGAACGCCTCCGGCAGCATCTCCCCCAGCGTCCGCACCCCCGCCCCCGTCTCCATCAGCAGCTCCCGGCCCCCGAACTCGTACAGCAGCTGGCGGCAGCGGCCGCACGGCATCAGCAGTTCGCCCTTGCCGTCCACGCACGTGAAGTGAGTGAGGCGGCCGCCTCCTGTGGCCACGAGGTGCGAGACCAGGCCGCACTCCGCGCACAGGCCGAGGCCGTACGACGCGTTCTCGACGTTGCAGCCGGTGACGGTGCGGCCGTCGTCGACGAGGGCGGCCGCGCCGACCGGGAAGCCGGAGTACGGGGCGTAGGCCCGGGACATCGCCTCGCGCGCCGCCTGTCTCAGGTCCTCCCAGTCAGCACTCACGCGCCCTGGCCCTTCCGGTACGGCTGGCCGTTCGCCCTCGGCATCCGCAGCCGCTGGGCCGAGAAGGAGAGGACCAGCAGCGTGGCGATGTACGGGACAGCGGTCACGAGCTGCTGCGGGACATCGTCGGTGGTCGCGTACCAGGTTGCCGCACCGGCGGCCGCCACGGCGCAGATGACACCGGCGACGTACCTCTTCTTGACCAGCGTCCAGATCGCGGCGATGACCAGGAGCATCGCCACGAGCAGCAGCAGCGCGTGCACGTTCTCCGTGCCGCCGCGCAGCCGGAGGCTGTCCGTGTAGCCGAACAGGCCCGCGCCGAGGGCGAGTCCGCCCGGCATCCAGTTTCCGAAGATCATCGCGGCGAGGCCGATGTAACCCTTACCGGCCGTCTGGCCCTCCAAGTAGAAGGGGTTCGCGACGATCGACAAGAACGCGCCGCCGAGGCCCGCGAGGCCGCCCGAGATGATGACCGCCAGGTACTTGTACTTGATCACGTTGACGCCGAGGGACTCGGCCGCGACCGGGTTCTCGCCGCAGGAGCGCAGGCGCAGGCCGAACGACGTGCGCCACAGCGCCCACCACGTGAACGGGATCAGGGCGACCGCGATGATCGTCAGCGGCGACAGGTCCGTGACCAGGCCGCCGAGCAGGCCCGCGATGTCCGAGATCAGGAACCAGTGCTTCTCGTTCAAGGTCGTCAGCCAGTCGGACAGCCCTGGGACGCTGAACGTGCCGAGCGAGTCGACCGGCGGGGACTGCTTGGTCGTGCCGCCCTCGACGCCCTCGAACGTGAAGTTGGAGAGGTAGCGCGTCACGCCGAGCGCGAGGATGTTGATGGCTACACCGGACACGATGTGGTTGACGTTGAAGGTGACCGTGACGGCCGCGTGCAGCAGGCCGCCGAGCGCGCCGCCGATGATGCCGACGCACACGCCGACCCACGGGCCCCACTGGTAGCCCGCCCAGGCACCGAACCAGGTGCCCAGGATCAGCATGCCTTCGAGGCCGATGTTGACCACGCCAGCGCGCTCGGACCACAGGCCGCCGAGGCCCGCGAGGCCGATGGGGACGGCGAGTTGGAGGGCCGTGGCCATCTGGCTGACGTTGGTGATGCCGTCGGCGCCCGTGATCAGGCGGACCAGGGAGGTCAGGATCAGGACACCCGCCACCCCGATCATCAGGACCGGCAGTGAGAGCTTGCGGCGGCCGCCCGGTGCGGGCTGCGACGCGGCCTTCTTGTCGACGAGGACCGTGCTCATCGGGCAGCCACCTCCTTCTCCGTGTCGTTGTTGTTGCCCGGGGCCGCGGCCACGGCGAGTTCGATGCCGACCCTGCGCTGCTGGCGCCGCTGGCCCCAGACGCGTACGGCCTCGTAGGAGACCACCACGGCGATCGTGATGATGCCCTGCATGATCACCGCGATCTCCTTGTCGTAGCCCTGCAGGTCGAGTTCCTGCGAGGCCTTCTCCAGCCAGGAGATCAACAAGGCCGCGAACGCGATCCCCACCGGCGAGTTACGACCCAGCAGGGCGATCGTGATGCCCTGGAAGCCGATCGTCGTCGGGAAGGTCAGCGAGTACGTGTGGGTGTCGCCGAGGAGCAGGGGCAGGCCCGCGAGGCCGGCCAGCGCGCCGGACACGAGCATCGCCGTCAGGACCATGCGCTTGGCGTCGACGCCGGAGGCGGCCGCCGCCGACTCCGATGCGCCCGTCGCGCGCAGGTCGAAGCCGAAGCGGGTGCGGTTCAGGACGAACCAGTACGCGACACCGAGCAGCGCGGCGATGACCACGAAGCCGTAGACCTCGCCCGCGTCCCCCATGTTGATGCCGGGGAACCAGCCGGACTCGTGCATCACGCCGGTCGTCTTGTTGTTGCCGACCTGCACGCCGAAGACGCTGGGCAGGTAGAGATAGCCGATGACGCTGGACGCGATGGAGTTCAGCATGATCGTCGCGACGACCTCGCTGACGCCGCGCGTCACCTTCAACAGGCCCGCGATGCCCGCCCACATGGCGCCGGTGAGCATCGCGACGAGGATCAGCAGCGGGACCTGCGCGAAGCCCGGCAGCGCCACCTTCGCGCCGACGATCGCCGCGACAACCGCGGCGAGGCGGTACTGGCCGTCCACACCGATGTTGAAGAGGTTCATGCGGAAGCCGATGGCGACCGCGAGCGCGGCGAGGTAGTACATGCCGGCCTGGTTGATGATCAGGACCTGCACGTCCGAGAACGTCGCCTGCTCGAACATGATGCTGTACGGCTCGATCGGGGACTTGCCCGAGGCGAGCAGCACCACCGAGGTGAGGACGACGGCGGTGACCAGGGCGATGACCGGGCCCGCGACGCCGAGGAGCAGCCGCTCCTTGTCGAACTTGTTCTTCATGGCCATCAGGACTCGTCCTCCGGCTGCCGGGCCGCCGGAATCTCGGCGCCTTCTTCTTCTACGTGTTCCAGGTGTCCCGAGGCCGCGCCCGTCATGGCCGAACCCAGCTCCTCGGGCGTGATCGTGGCCGGGTCGGCGTCGGCGACGAGCCGGCCCCGGTACATCACGCGCAGGGTGTCGGACAGGCCGATCAGCTCGTCCAGGTCGGCGGAGATCAGCAGGACGGCGAGGCCCTCGCGGCGGGCCTCGCGGATCTGGTCCCAGATCTGGGCCTGCGCGCCGACGTCGACGCCGCGCGTGGGGTGGGCGGCGATGAGGAAGCGCGGCTTGTGGCTCATCTCCCGGCCCACGATGAGCTTTTGCTGGTTGCCGCCGGACAGGGACGCCGCCGTGACGTCGATGCCGGGGGTGCGGACGTCGTACTCCTCGACGATGCGGCGGGTGTCGGCCTGCGCGGCCTTGATGTCGATGAGGATGCCGCGCGCGTTGGGCTTCTCGGTGACGTGGCCGAGGATCCGGTTCTCCCAGAGCGAGGACTCCAGGAGCAGTCCGTGCCGGTGGCGGTCCTCGGGGATGTAGCCGATGCCCTGCTCGCGGCGCTTGCGGGTGACCCAGGAGGTGATCTCCGTACCGGCCAGCGCGATGGTCCCCGAGTCCGCGTGCTTGAGGCCGATGAGCGCGTCGATCAGCTCGGTCTGGCCGTTGCCCTCGACGCCCGCGAGGCCGAGGACCTCGCCCGCGTGGATCGTGAACGAGATGTCGTCGAGGAGCGGCCGGCCGCCCTCCGCGTCGAGGCGCAGTCCGCTGACCTCGATGACGGCGCGGTCGGTGACGGTCGACTCGGCGGTCTCCGGTGTGGGCAGTTCGGAGCCGACCATCAGCTCGGCGAGCTGCTTCGACGTGGTCTCGGCGGGGACGGCGGTGCCGACCGTCGTGCCGCGCCGGATGACGGTGATCTCGTCGGCCACGGAGAGGACTTCGCCGAGCTTGTGCGAGATGAAGATGACGGAGAGGCCCTCGGCCTTGAGCTCGCGCAGGTTGTCGAAGAGCGCGTCGACCTCCTGCGGCACGAGCACGGCGGTCGGCTCGTCGAGGATCAGCGTGGTGGCGCCCCGGTAGAGGACCTTGAGGATCTCGACGCGCTGCCGGTCGGCGACACCGAGGTCTTCCAGGAGGACGTCGGGGCGTACGCCCAGGCCGTAACGCTCGGATATCTCAAGGATCTTACGGCGGGCCCGTGCCCCGATCCCGTACAGCTTCTCGCTGCCGAGCACCACGTTCTCGAGGACCGTGAGGTTGTCGGCGAGCATGAAGTGCTGGTGCACCATGCCGATGCCGCGTGCGATGGCGTCGGCGGGCGAGGAGTACGTGACAGCGGTGCCGTCGATGGCAATGGTGCCCTCGTCCGGCTTCTGCATGCCGTAGAGGATCTTCATCAGCGTCGACTTGCCCGCACCGTTCTCACCCACGAGGGCGTGCACGGTGCCCTTGTTCACGGTGAGATGGATGTCGTGGTTGGCGACGACGCCGGGGAAGCGTTTGGTGATGCCGGCCAGTTCGACGGCCGGCGGGCTCTGGGACGCGTTGATGGCGCACTCTCCTGGAGAAGGGGGCCGGGCGCCGTTCCCTGCGCTGGAGCCCCTACGTCTGCGAACGGGGCGCGGTGGGAGCCCGGGTGCTCACGGACCCTCCCGTGAGCACAGGCTCCCCGCACCCCGTTCCGCACTCATGTCGCCGCGATTACGGCTTGCTCTGAACCTTGATCTTGCCGCTGGTGATCCCCGACTTCGCGGTCTTCAGCGCCTTCTGGATCTCCTCGTCGCCGGAGAACTTCGGGTTCGAGCCCGCGAGGCCGACCTCCCCCGACTTCAGGTCACCGGTGACGACACCCGTCTCGGGCTTGCCATCCTGGACCGACTTGGCCAGGTTGTACACGGCCTCCGACACGTTCTTCGTCGCCGAAGTCAGAATGCTGGCCTTGTACTTGGCCAGGGCCTTCTGCGCGTACTGGTCGGAGTCGACGCCGATCGCCCAGACCTTCTTGGCGGCGGCGGCCTGGATGACGCCCTGCCCGGACAGGCCCGCCGCGTGGTAGACCACGTCGGCGCCCTTCTCGATCTGCGCGGACGCGGCGGTCTTGCCCTTGTCGGGGCTGGAGAAGCCGCCCTCGTCGGCGGTCTCGGTCAAGTACTGCTTGACGACCTTGACCTTCGGGTTCGTGTCCTTCACGCCCTGCGTGAAGCCGGCCTCGAACTTGTGGATGAGCGGTACGTCGACGCCACCCACGAAGCCGACGGTGTCGGTCTTGGTGGCCTTGGCGGCGGCGACACCGGCGAGGTAGGAGGCCTCCTGCTCGCTGAAGACGAGGTCGGCGACGTTCTTCGCCTGGACCGTGGCGTCGTCGACGATGCCGAAGGTGGTCTTCGGGTACTTCGCGGCGGCGGCCTTCACGGCGGGGGCGTAGGCGTAACCGATGCCGACGACGGGGTTGTAGCCCGCCTTGGCGAGGGAGACCAGGCGCGCGGTCTTGTCCGCGTCGGTCTCGCCGTCGGTCGGCTCCTGGTCCTCGCCCTTGTAGCCGAACTCCTTCTTGGCCTTGACCATGCCCGCGTACGCGGCGTCGTTGAACGACTGGTCGCCGCGGCCACCGACGTCGTAGGAGATGGCGATGCCCGTGGCCTTGCCACCGTTCTTGTCCTTGGCGGCCTCGCTGGACGTGCCGCCGCAGGCGGTGAGCGAGGTGGCGAGGGCGACGGTCGCAGTGCCTGCGAGCGCGATGCGGGAAACCCGGCGCATGGAATGAGCTCCTAGAGGTACAGAGGTACGTACGAGCACCGACGACGGACCGGACGGCGCTGGCTTCGCCGCAGATTAACGCGCGTAGAACGCGCGTTGAAGACCCTCATGGAGACCGTTATCGGTCCGTACTGCAACCGCGCCCCGGCTTCGTCGTGGAAGCCGGGGCGCGGCGGGTGTGTGCGGGGTGGTGCGTTGGGGTGCGTGGCGCTGCGGTGCGGGTGGTGCGTTGCGGTGCGGGCTACGGCTTGGTCGCGACCTTCACCTTGCCGTCGATGATGTCCTGCTTGGCCTTCTCCACCGCGTCGGCCAGGCCCGGGACCTCCTTGTACTCCGGGTTGGTGTCGGTGATGCCGACGCCACCCGCCTTGAGGTCGAACCGGGTCACACCGGACAGCGGCTTCTTGTCGTGCACGGACTTGGCGAGTTCGTAGACGGCGCGGCCGACGTCCTTCGTGGCGGACGTCAGGATGTAGTCCTTGTACTTGGCCAGCGGCTTCTGCTCGTACTGGTCGGAGTCGACGCCGATCGCGAACTTCTTCTTCGCGGCGGCGGCCTCGATCACGCCCTGACCGGACAGGCCGGCCGCGTGGTAGATGACGTCGGCGCCCTTCTCCAGCTGGGCGGCGGCGGCCGTCTTGCCCTTGTCGGGGCTGGAGAAGCCGCCTTCCTGGGCGGTCTCCGTGAGGTACTGCGTGAGCACCTTGACCTTCGGGTTCGTGTCCTTCACGCCCTGGACGAAGCCGGCCTCGAACTTGTGGATGAGCGGTACGTCGACGCCGCCGACGTATCCGACGATGTCGCTCTTGGTGGCCTTGGCGGCGGCGACACCGGCGAGGTACGAGCCCTGCTCCTCGCTGAAGACCAGGTCGGCGACGTTCTTCGCCTGGATCGTGGAGTCGTCGATGATGCCGAAGGTGGTCTTCGGGTACTTCGCGGCGGCGGCCTTCACGGCGGGGGCGTACGCGAAGCCGACGCCGACGACCGGGTTGTAGCCCTTCTTGGCGAGCGAGCTGAGCCGCGCGATCTTGTCGGCATCGCTCTCGCCGTCGCTGGGCTCCTGGTCGTCGCTCTTGTATCCGAACTCCTTGTCGGCCTTGACCATGCCCGAGTACGCGGCGTCGTTGAAGGACTGGTCGCCGCGGCCGCCGACGTCGTAGGAGATGGCGAGCCCGAGGTTCTTGTCCTTGGCGTCGTCGCCCGCCTTGTCCGCGCTGGTGCCGCCGCAGGCGGTGGCGGCGAGAGCGAGACCGATGACGGCGACGGAGATGTGGGTGAGCCGGGACGTACGAGATGGACGCATGGTGAGGTGCTCCTTCGTCAACACGCCGTGCAGGGCGCTGAGTTCGGCGGAGCGTAACGCGCGTAGCGTGGCGGGGTAATCGGTTGGGCGGCGCCGTTATGCATTTGTGCCGGTGGCCCGTTACGTACTGGTTAACCGTCCCCCGCCCACGGGGCTCCGCCCCGGACCCCGCGCCTCAAACGCCGGCGGGGCTTGAGAGATCGGGGCGTGCCGCCCTGGACCCCGCGCCTCAAACGTCGGCGGGTCTTGGGAGATCGGCCCACTACCTGCAATCCCCGCGCGGCTTCACAAGATCGGGGCTCCGCCCCGGACCCCGCTGCTCAAACGCCGCAGGGGCTGAAAGTGCTCACCCGCAGGCAATGGCCCGGCGGGGTGCCGGCGCCGCATTGGGTAACGCCCACCACCACTCCCCACCCATTGCGGTCGACCGCACCCGACTTGGGCAATCTGCCGCCTGGGGCGGCAGGGTGGGCAAGGCGGCCCCCGGTGCAGGCTGCACCTGACGAGGGCGCCGACCGCGGCACAGGACCAGAACCCCGGTGCAGGCCGCACCACACCTCACGCGGAGTCGAGCAGCGCCGCCGCCGTGAAGAGTTCCACGCCGACCTCGATCGACGCCTCGTCCACGTCGAAGTCGCCCTGGTGGAGGTCGCGGGAGCCCCAGTCGCCCGGGGGCTTCACGCCCAGGCGGGCCATCGCGCCGGGGACGTGCTCCAGGTACCAGGAGAAGTCCTCGCCGCCGAGGCTCTGTTGGGTGTCCTCGACGGAGTCGGGCCCGCGTCGGGACGTCATCGCGTCGCGCAACAGGTCCGTGACCACCGGATCGTTGACCACCGGGGGGACTCCGCGGATGTAGTTGACGACCGGCTTCGCGCGGTACAGGTCCGCGATTTCCTGGATCGCCCCGTGGACGAGGTCCGGCGCCGCGCGCCACGCGTCCAGGTCCAGGCAGCGCACCGTGCCGGACAGCTCGGCGTGCTGCGGGATCACGTTGCACGCGTGACCCGTCTCAAGCCGCCCCCACGTGACGGCAAGGCCCGAGCGCGCGTCGACGCGGCGAGCGACCAGCGCCGGCACCTCCGTGGCGACCTTGGCCGCGGCGGTGACCAGGTCCGTGGTCAGGTGCGGACGCGCCGTGTGGCCGCCGGGGCCGTCGAGGGTGACCTCCAGGCGGTCGCAGGCCGAGGTGATGGGGCCGGGCCTGATGCCGATCCGGCCCGCGTCGACCTTCGGGTCGCAGTGCACGCCGATGATGCTGCGTACGCCGTCAAGGACCCCGCACTCGATCGCGTCCGGCGCACCACCGGGAAGCACCTCTTCGGCGGGCTGGAACAGCAGCCTTACGGCGTGCGGAAGTTGGCCCTTGCGGTGCAGGTCCGCGAGGACGAGCCCCGCCCCGAGCACGACCGTCGTGTGCACATCGTGACCGCAGGCGTGCGCCCGGTCCGGCACCGTCGACCGGTACACGCAGTCCGTCTTGGTGTCCGGGATCGGCAGCGCGTCGATGTCCGCACGCAGCGCGAGCATCCCGCGCGGCCCGTCCGCCGCACCCCACTCACCGGTCTCGGTGCCGATGTCACAGATGAGCCCGGTCCCCATGCCGAGCAGGCGCGGCGCGAGACCGGCCTTCTCGAGGCGGGTCTTGAGCGCCGCGGTGGTGCGGAACTCCTGATTGCCCAGCTCGGGGTGCATGTGCATGTCTCGCCGGAACGCGACGAGTTCGGCGCGGAGCGCCTCGGGCAGCGCACCCGGAAGTGCGGTGCCCGGCACGGATTCCCCGGGCTTGTCGGCCTCTGACTCACGGGACTTCAACTGGTTCACCCTCTGAAGGGTAGGGCGATGCAGGTGCCAACTAACCCGCGATCAACAAAAGTTCAGCCGGATTGGGGTAAGAAATATGGTCGCGATGCGCATGTGGATCGCACAGGGAGGGTATGACGTCTCTTTTCGACCTGCGCCTCGACCTGCACCCCAGCCTGCGCCTCAGCCCCCGACGACGGCCTCATCGGTGGCCCCGCCACCGACCCTCCTGCGTACCACTCGTGCGACACACGTCACAACGAACGCAAGCGCCACGAGCAACGCGCTCACCCCCGGCACGCCCCGGTACCCGAGCCCGCCCCCGATCGCGAGCCCGCCGGCCCACGGCCCGAGCGCCGCGCCGACGTTGAGCGCGGCCGTCGCGAGGCCGCCCGCGAGGGTGGGCGCGCCGGACGCCGCGTAGAGGGCCTGGGCGATGAGGGTGGAGCCGACCGCGAAGGACAGGGCGCCCTGGACGAAGGCGAGGACGAGGGTCGCCGCGACGTTGCCCGCAGCGAACGCGAACACGACCCAGCCGAGCAGGAGCGCCGCCCCGCCGAGCACCAGGACCCGCGTCGGATACGTGTCCGAGAGCCGGCCCGCCGCGCTGACCCCGGCGAACGAGCCGAGGCCGAAGAGCGCGAGCAGCGCCGGGACCCGGGCCGCACCGATCCCGGTGACCTCCGTGGCGACGGGCGCCAGGTACGTGAACGTACAGAACGTGGCGGCGTTGACCAGCGCGCCGAGCAGCAGCACCGTGAGCAGCCGCGGACCGCGCAGCGCCCGCGCCTCCGCCCGTACGTCGCCGCGCGCACCCGGCCCCGACTCCGCCGGCACCGACCGCAGCACGGCGATCATCGCGGGTACGCAGATCAGCGCGACGGCCCAGAACGCGGCCCGCCAGCCGAGGAGCTGGCCGAGCAGCGCCCCGCCGGGCACGCCCGCGACGCAGGCCAGGGTGGTGCCGCCGAGCAGGATCGACGTGGCGCGGCCCTTGGCATCGGGCGCGACCATGCTCACCGCCGTGGCGAGGGCGACCGCGAGGAACCCTGCGTTGGCGAGCGCCGCGACGACACGCGTGCCGAGCAGTACGGAGAAGCTGCTGGTCAGCGCGCCGACGACATGTACAAGGGCGAAGACCAGGAGGAAGCCGAAGAGGGCCGGGCGGCGTGGCCACCGCACGGCGAGGACGGCCGTGAGCGGCGCCCCGACGATCATGCCGATCGCGAAGGCGGAGGTGAGCGCACCGGCGGCGGGGATGGAGACGCCCAGGTCATGGGCGATGTCGGGGCCGAGCCCCGAGAGCATGAACTCGGATGTTCCCTGCGCGAAGACGGCGAGGGCGAGCAGGTGGAGAGCGAAAGGCACGACGGACTCCGGGACCGTGGAGAGGGGGGGTGTGGTCGCGGTTCCGGCAGCGCGTGCGGTGGCTACGGCATGCGGCGGCGGAGGCCTGGTCCAGGAAGGACGGGCCTCAACGATGCGCGGAAGAAGGCCACCGGACGGCTGCCGGTGGCCGGAGTCTGTCGGACTCGGGGCTGGTCACGGGAGCGAGCGTACGACCTGTGGCGGTACGGAGGCCACCGGGTTTCACACGACCCGGAGCCACACCGCCCGGAGCTAGACCGCCCGCACCACACCCCGCGCCGACCCCGCGATCCCCGCCAGGAACCCCTGCGCGTGATCGGAGACGCCCTGCCGCAGCCACGCCGGGTCGATCTCGCACACCGCCACCTTCACCCCCGTACCCGCGAGGGCGATCGGCAGGGTGTGCACGACGGTCGAGGGGAAGCTGAGGATCGTCCGGCCGATGGGGCCGCGCCGGGCGATCAGCTCCAGGGGGAGGTCCGGGCGGACGATCTCCAGGCCGGTCTCGGCGGCGAGGCGGTGCAGCTTGTCGGCGCTCTCGCGGCGGTGGGCGAAGTAGCGGGTGGCGCCGTGCGCGCGGGCCAGTTCGCGGACCGCGCCGAGGTACTGCTCCAGGTCGACGACTCCCGTCTCCACCAGGGAGGTCCCGACCATGTCGGCGCCGCGCGTGATCCGGGGCGGGCCGAAGCGGGCGCGGGTCCAGGCGTAGTCGTTGGAGGTCACCGTGACGCCGTCGGGGACCTCGGCCACCGGCATCGACGTGAACACGGACACGGAGTCGCGGCGCGCGTGCCCGGTGAGCCTGCGGCGTGCGGCGGCCGCGACGGGACCGAAGACGAGGTCGCGCGGTCCCACCCTGCCGCCGCGCCGGTGCCAGCGTACGAGCCGTTCACCGCGCACCAGTTGGGCGACGAACTCCATGGTGGCGGTGCCGTCGTCGACGACGACGAGCTCGCGGGCACGAGTGATCGTGAGCAGCAGCTGTACGTAGCGGGAGAACGGGTCGCCGAGGACTATCCGGTCGGCCCTGCGCAGCGACGGGGCGAGCCCGCCGATCGTCTGGAAGGGTGCGGCCGCGCCGCCGCGGGCCTCCTCCCAGCGCACCGTGTGTCCTTCGGTGCGGGCGAGTTCGGCCATGCGGCGCAGCTGGCCGCGGGTCATCGGGTCGGTGGGCGAGAGCACCACGACGGTCCCGGTGACCTCTTGGTGGTGTGCCCACTCCAGGACGTTGAGGAGCTGTACCGGGCTCTCGACGAAGCACAACGTACTGCCGGACATGCGGGCCCTCCCGAGGGCGCCGGGGCGGCCGGGCGCGGTCACCGCCGCGCCGGGCCGCCCACGAGTCGATCCGTTGACCGTCAGACGCCCACCGGCTCGCCGGCGGCGACGGCGATCTCCGCGTCGGCGACGACGCCCGGCACGCGGCGCAGCTTCTTCATCGGGCCGAGCTCGGACTCGTAGACCTTCTTGACGCCGTCACCGAGGGACTCCTCGATGGTGCGGATGTCGCGCACGAGGCGCGTGAGGCCCCCCGGCTCCACGGAGGCGGCCTGGTCGGAGCCCCACATGGCGCGGTCGAGGGTGATGTGGCGCTCGACGAAGGCGGCGCCGAGGGCGACGGCGGCGAGCGTCGTCTGGAGGCCGGTCTCGTGGCCGGAGTAGCCGATCGGGACGTTCGGGTACTCGGCCTGGAGGGTGTTGATGACGCGGAGGTTGAGCTCCTCGGCCTGCGCCGGGTACGTCGACGTGGCGTGGCACATGAGGATGTTGTCCGAGCCGAGGACCTCGACCGCGTGGCGGATCTGCTTCGGCGTCGACATGCCGGTGGAGAGGATCACCGTGCGGCCCGTCGCGCGCAGGGCGCGGAGCAGCTCGTCGTCCGTGAGGGAGGCGGAGGCCACCTTGTGGGCGGGGACGTCGAACTTCTCAAGGAAGGCGACGGCCTCGGTGTCCCACGGGGAGGCGAACCAGTCGATGCCGCGCTTCTTGCAGTACTCGTCGATGGCCCGGTACTCGTCCTCGCCGAACTCGACGCGGTGCCGGTAGTCGATGTACGTCATCCGGCCCCAGGGGGTGTCCCGCTCGATGTCCCACTGGTCGCGCGGCGTGCAGATCTCGGGGGTGCGCTTCTGGAACTTGACGGCGTCGCAGCCGGCTTCGGCGGCGGCGTCGATCAGCCGGAACGCGTTCTCCAGGTCACCGTTGTGGTTGATGCCGATCTCGCCGGTGATGTAGACGGGGCGGCCGGGGCCGGCCTCGCGCGAACCGAAGCTGCGGATACGGGAGTCGGATGCGTGGGAAAGACGCGCGTTGGACATGGTTCTGGCGTTCCTTACTTGTTGAGGGAATCGAGAGAAGGGCCGAGGATCCAGCTGGCGATCTCTCGGATCGCGCCTTCGCCTCCGGGGACGGTGGTGACGGCGCGTGCGGCGCCGCGCACGACGTCATGGGCACTGGCGACCGCCACGGGCCAGCCCGCGAGGGCGAAGCACGGGAGGTCGTTGACGTCGTTGCCGACGTAGAGCACGCGCTCGGGCGCGATGCCCTGCTCCTCGCACCACTGCTTGAGTGCGAGGTCCTTGCGGTCGATGCCGTGCAGGACCGGGATCTTGAGCTTCCTGGCCCGGGCGGCGACGACCGGGTTCACCTCCGTGGACAGGATCAGCAGTTCGAGGCCGCTCCTGCGGAGGGCCGCGATGCCGAGGCCGTCACCGCGGTGCACGGTGACGAACTCCCGTCCTTCGGAGTCGATCAGCACCTTGTCGTCGGTCTGGGTGCCGTCGAAGTCGAGGACGACCGCGTCGACGTCTTCCCTGGAGGGGAGGACGGACTGCTGGTCGAAGAGGGGGGCCAGCGCGCGGGCGCGCGCGAGGTCGTGCGGGTCGTCGATCTCCAGCACGCGCGCGGGGTCGGTGCGCACCAGTTCGGTGCGGCCGAAGAAGCGGTGCGCGTGGCGGCGGAACCCGCTGGTCTCCATGCCGTAGACGGCGCCGGTCTCCAGGAGGTCCTGGGGCCGGTCCTGGCGCATCTGGCGCTGCGACTTGTCGTGGTTGACGCCGTAGCCGCCGCCGGTCGCGGTCTTCCGGTCGGCGAGGACGGCGACGCCGCCCTCAACGGCCTTGCTGTGTACGGAGGTCGACTGCGGTTCATCCGCCTCGTCCCGCCATACGAAGCCGTGGAACGCCGCGACGGTCAGGGCGCTGTCGGCGCCCTTGTCGAGGATCGCGCCGACCACCGCGTCGATGTCCTCCCGTACGAGGAAGGGGCTGGTGCACTGGACGAGCAGCACCACGTCGACGGCCGCGCCGTGCAGCGCCTCGTGCGCGTCCATGGCGTGCAGTACGGCGGCCTCGGAGCTGGACTTGTCGCCGGCGATGGCGGTGGGCCGGGTCACGACCTCGGCGCCCGCGTCCCGCGCGGCGGCGGCGATGGCGGCGTCGTCGGTGGAGACCACGACGTCGGTTACCTGCCGGGTGGCGAGGCACTCGCGCACGGCGCGGGCCACCAGGGGGGTGCCGCCGACCGGGGCCAGGTTCTTCGCCGGTACGCCCTTGGAGCCGCCGCGGGCGGGGATCACGGCGAGGACGCGTCGTACGGGGGCGGCGAGGCCCGCCTCCGGGGCGGCCTGGACCGTCTCAAGGTCGGTCATGTGCGCTTCTCCTTCAGGGAGTTGGTCGTTCCTCAGAGGCGGGTCCTGATGCGGGGTCACAGCTCCCCCATCCGCCGGATCACGGGGGCGACGCGCTGCACCCCGTGCCGGTAGGCGCCACGGGCGGCCCGGCGCACGACCTGTCGCACAGGGCCCGGCGCCCGGTCGGCGGCGGGCGCGCCGGGCAGCGGGCTGCCGTCGGGTGCGAGGTGGTGGCGGGCGAGGATGCGCGGCAGATAGCCGGGGGCGGTGGTGCGGCTGTAGTACGGAGTGAGAGCGGGCCGGTCGGCGTCGAGCAGTTCGGCGACCCGGGCCCGCGCGCCGTCGAAGGCGCTTTCGTACGTGCCGTCGGCCGCGACGCCCTGCCGGGCGAGCCAGCCGGGGTCCGGTTCGGGCCGCACTCCCGCGTCCAACTGGTCCCAGGACACGAGGCAGTTCGAGCCCGTGAAGTGGTGGTTGCCGAGGGCCTCGCGCACGCCCAGGTCGGTGAGCAGCGCGGTCGGGATGCGCCGGTGCAGCGATTCGAGGGCGGCGGTGGAGCTGACCGTGACGAGCAGGTCCGTACGGTCGAGGACCTCGCCCATGTTCCCGTACACGAGCCGGAAGTTGGCCGGCAGCTCGCGGCGCTGCGCGAGCTTCTGGTAGGGGATCTCCTCGATGTGCGTGGTGTGTTCGCCGGGCTTGCTGCGCAGCTTGAGCAGCACCTCGCGGTCGGGGTGCGACTCGGCGTGCCGGACGAGGCGGCCCAGCAGATAGTCGCGGTCGGCCGCGGTGTCCGGCACGGACGGCTGCGCCGCGAAGGTCACCGTGTACGGGGCGGCGCCGCCGGTGTACGGCTCGCCGCCGAGGAACGGCAGCGCGCACTCGGTCACCGCGGAGGCGTCCGCGCCCACTCCCTCGTACACGGCGCGGAACCGGTCCGCGTCGTAGCCCGAGTTGGCGAGCACCACGTCGGCGCCGTGCCGCAGGAGGAGGCCGTCGGCGAGCTTCTCGTAGACGACGCCGACATAGCCGGTGACGACGACGGGGCGGCGCGCCGCTCCCCGCCAGGCGTGGGCGAGGCCGTGCAGGACGGCCTGGACTCCCCCGCCGACGAGGGCGAGCAGCACGACGTCGTATCCGCGGGACTCGCGGTCGCCGGATGCTGCCGACCCCATCTCGCGCAGGAATTCGACGGCCGTGACCTCGCGCAGGCTGTCGGCGCGGACGCCGATCTCGCGGAGCTGGCGCGGGGTCGGGGTGGCCCGGCCGCGCAGCAGATAGCCGTCGAGGGCGACACTGTCGGGGGCGATGCGGGAGGCGGTGAGCGACCCCCATTTCCACCGGGTGTCGGAGTCCGCGAGCACGGCGACCCTGAGCTGCTTTCGGTTCCTTACTGGCACGATGGAAAACCTAGGAAGCAATTCCTAGCCGCGGCCCAACCAGAATGCAACAAAGGGTTAACAGCACACCGACGAATGGCGAATCAGCCCCGGAAATGGCCCCCGCCAGGGCCGGTTCACGGTCCCGCCACGCTTCGTTCACCTGACATCAAGCCACCGGTCAAGACGAATGCCGGGCCGCGCCCTAACGTCACCGTCGTGGTCAAGCTCTCCGTCATCGTGCCGTTCTACAACGTGCAGCAATACGCGCCCGACACCCTCAGAAGTCTGCGAGCGAACGCACGCGACGACTTCGAATTCATTCTCGTCGACGACTGCTCCAAGGACGAGACACCGGACATTCTCGCGCGCGCCGAGCGCGAGCTGCCCGGCGCGGTCGTCGTGCGACACGAACGGAACGGAGGACTCGCGACCGCCCGCAACACAGGACTCGACAGGGCCCGCGGCGAATATCTCGCCTTCCTGGACGGCGACGACTGGCTCGCGCCCGGGTACTACGCGCAGCTGCTGGCCGCCATGGAGGGCCTCGGCTGCGACTTCGTGCGCACGGATCACGTCCAGTGCACGGCGCGGGCCCGCTCGGTGCACCGCTTCCCGCACGGTCTGCGCGACGTCGTCATGGACCCGCGCGCGGCGATCCTGCCCGCCGACCGCTCGACCGGCGTCGACTACGCGTACGCGTGGGCCGGCATGTACCACCGGCGGCTCGCCGACGAGGGGCTGCTGCACTTCACGGACGGGCTGCGCACGGCGGAGGACCGGCCGTGGATCTGGCGGCTGCACCGCGAGGCGAAATCCTTTGCGGCGGTCTCCACTTTGGGCGTTTTCTATCGCCGTGGCGTCTCGTCGTCGCTCACTCAGATCGGTGACGTACGGCAGCTCGATTTCATCCGGGCATTCGACCAGGTCGTCCGGGAAACAGCCCAGGACCGGGATGCCGAGCTGCTTCTCCCGAAGGCCGTGCGTACGTACTGCGCCATCATTTCCCACCACTTGGGATCCATCGAAAGGTTCGAACCTCCCGTGGCCCGCACATTGAAGTCGCTCAGCGCGGCCGCGCTCAAGCGCATGCCGCAGCGGGTGCTCGACGACGCGCTCGACTCGATGGACACCCAGCGGGCCACCCGCCTGCGCCGGCTCCGCCGCCGCCCGGTCAGCGCGGAGGTCACGGCATGACGACCCGCATCCTGCTGGCCTCGACCCTGTACGGCGCCGCGACGCTCGCCGCGGCCCTCGACGCCGACCTGTTCGCCCCGGCGGACCGCACGCTGCTGCTGATCGCCAACAACGCGGCGACGCCCGAGACCACCCCCGCCGTCGACGAGATGCCCGGCTTCGAGCAGCTGCGGGGCCGCTTCGACGGCGTCCTGTCGTGGAACGAGGCGATCTCCCCCTACCACCCCGGCAGTTGGTCGCCGCGCACCGACGACATCCCGCTGTGGGAACGCTACTTGCGGCTCCTTTGGGACCTCGGCGACGACAACGTCGAGCTGGCCGTGGAGTCCATCCAGGTCAGCCCCGCGATGGCGGTCGCGCAGATCTTCGCGGGCGCCCCGGTCGACGTGTACGCGGACGGTCTGATGAGCTACGGACCGACCCGCAACAAGATCGACCCGCTGATCGGCACGCGCGTGCGCCGCCTGCTCCATCTGGACCTGGTGCCGGGCCTGAAGCCGCTGCTGCTCACGGAGTTCGGCGTCGAGCCCGAGGTCGTACCGACCGAGGTCTTCCTCAAGGTCCTCGCCGAGCTGTGCGACGCGACCGGCGAACTGCCCCGCCTCCCCGGCGAACCGGCGCTCCTGCTCGGCCAGTACCTCTCCGCCCTGGGCATCCTCACGGCCGACGAGGAGGAGGACCTGCACGTCCGGATGATGCGCGGCGCCGCCCAACTCGGCCACAAGCACGTGGTGTTCAAGCCGCACCCCACCGCGCCGGCCCGCTTCTCGCGCACGCTGGAGAAGGAGGCGGAACGCCTCGGCGTCGAACTGACCGTTCTGGAGACGCCCGTCCTCGCCGAGGTCCTCTACCAGCGGATGCGCCCGGTCCTCGTCGTCGGCTGCTTCTCCACGGCACTGCTCACCGCGAGCGCCCTGTACGGCATCCCGGTGGCGCGCATCGGCACGTCGACGCTCCTGGACCGCCTCACGCCGTACCAGAACAGCAACCGGGTGCCGGTCACCATCGTCGACGCGCTGCTGCCCGACCTGTCCGACCGCACGGCGGTGGAGGCGCAGGAACAGCCGCTGCCGGTTGGCGAGTTGGACGAGCTTCTGCGTGCGGTCGGTTACGCCATGCAGGCCAAGATCTACCCGGATCTGCGCCGCCCCGCCGAGCGCTATCTCGCCACGCGCCTCGACGACCGCACCTGGCGCTACTTCAAGCGACGCCGACTGACCTCGCTCGCCCTGCCGGGCGCGCTCCCGGCCCAGTTCGCCTTCATCCCGCGCAACGCGACGGTGCGCAGGGTCGCGAAGCGCGCCCGCTCCCTGAAGCGGGCGACCCTCGGATGACGGCTCCCGGCACGACGCTGCCCCCGCTCCCCGCGCCCCAGACGGAGCCGCAGGCGAAGGCCGTGCTCACGCGCCCCGCGTCCCGCCTGTACGCCCTGGACGGGCTGCGGCTGATCGCCGCGCTGATGGTGGCGGCGTACCACTACGGAGGCAGGGACGGCGAGATCTCCCAGGCCTGGGGAACGTCACCCAGCAGCCAATTCCCTTCCCTGCACGGCTGGTTCGCGTACGGCTGCCTGGGTGTGCAGATCTTCTTCGTGATCAGCGGCTTCGTGATCTGCATGAGCGGCTGGGGCAGACCCCTGCGCTCCTTCTTCGCCTCGCGCGCCGCCCGCCTCCTCCCCTCGTACTGGGTGGCGATCGTCCTGGTGACGGCCATCTTCGCGCTGCCGGTCGTGGTCTACGAGGCGGTGTCGCCCAGCGACGCGCTCGTGAACCTGACGATGCTGCAACAACCCCTGGGCGTGGACCGGGTGTTGGGCGTGTGCTGGACGCTCTGGGCGGAGCTGCGCTTCTACGCCCTGTTCGCGCTCTGCGTCGTACTGCCGGGGGCGACCCGGCACCGGGTGGTGCTGTTCTGCGCGGTGTGGACGCTGGCGGCGGTACTCGCGGAGGGCTCCGGCCCGGATGCGGCGCTGGCGAATCTCGTCCTGATGCCGGAGTACGCGCCGTTCTTCATCGGCGGCATCGGCCTGTACCTGGTCCACCGCGACCGGCGCGACGTCACGGCGTGGGGCATCGTCGCGGTGAGCTGGCTGATCGGTCAGCACTTCGCGGTCGACCGGACGTGGCACGCGCCGAACCCGGACTTCTTCTCGTACCGCTCGTCGTTCGGGATCGTCGTGGTGGTCACGCTCGGCTTCGCGGCGGTGGCGGCGATCGCCGTCGGCTGGACGCGCTGGGCGAACTGGCGCTGGCTGACGGTCGCCGGCGCCCTCACGTACCCCTTCTACCTGGTCCACGAGCACCTGGGCTGGGTGGCGATCGCGGCCCTGCACCGACGCGTGGGCCTGCCCGCGTCGGTCACCTTCGCGGGGACGATCGCGCTGATGCTGACGCTCGCCTGGCTGCTGAACCGGTACGTCGAGGAGTGGGCGACGCCGCTGCTGCGCAGGTCGCTCAACCGGCGGCCGGGGGCGGGGACCGGGGTGGGGACCGGGGTGGGGACCGGGGTGGGGACGGCTCAGCGCACTCCGTAGCGCGAACCCGGGGATGGCTCAGCGCACTCCGTAGCGCGCCTCGATCCCCGCGACGATCAGCCGCAGCCCCTCCTCGAACCGCTCGTCGTACGCCGCGAAGAGCTGACCGCCCGCGGCGGCGGCGAGCGGGTAGTCGGCCAGCTTCCGCGCCCGCTCCTCCACGTCGACGACCGCGGGCCCCTCGCCGGACGACGCCCGCATGCCCTGCTCCTCCGTGACGAAGCCGAGCGTGTACATGTACGCGGTGGTGCCGGCCCAGGCCGCCTGGTCGGGGGTGAACCCGGCACCGGTGAGGAGGCGCAGGTTCGCCTCCAGCTCGGGGCCGTGGTCGGTGCCGGTGAACCGTGATCCGCTGAAGACCTTCGCGCCGTCGCGGTAGCGCAGAAGGGTCGCGCGCAACTGCCGGTTGCCCTCGATGAGCCACTCCTGCCAGCTGCCGGAGGGCTCGTACCGGACCTCTGCGCCGGGCTGCGCGCCGGCCTCGGCACCGGTCTGCGCCCCGGCCTGCGTCATGCGCCGGAACATGACGGTCGCCATCTCGTCGAGCAGCGCCTGCTTGTTCTTGAAGTGCCAGTACAGGGCGGGCGCCTGCACGTTCAGCTCCTTGGCGATGGCACGCAGCGTCAGCCCTTCGAGCCCCACGTCGTTCAGCAGGTCGAGGGCGGTGTCGGCGACGTGCGCCTTGTCGAGCTTCGGCCTGTCGGCCTTCGGCTTGTCCGCCTTGGCCTTCTTCACGTCTTTCGGGTTCTTCTGCTCAGCCACGCTTGACAGTTTAACGCCGTTAAGCCCATGCTCGGAGTCGGGCCGGTTTAACGGTGTTAAGGAGAGGGTGGCGGCGATGTCGAAGGACACGGTGACGAGCACGGAGACAGCCACGGAGACGACGGACGTCCTGATCGTGGGTGCGGGCCCGACAGGGTTGGCGCTGGCGACGGATCTGGCGCGGCGCGGGACGCGGGCGCTGCTGGTCGAGCGGTCGGACGGGCTGTTCCCCGGCTCGCGAGGCAAGGGCCTCCAGCCGCGTACGCAGGAGGTGCTGTACGACCTCGGGGTCCTCGGGGAGATCCACGCGGCGGGCTCGGAGTATCCGCGGATGCGGATCTGGGAGGGCGCCGAGCCGGGCGACGAGTGGGACATGATGCAGCGCTCCGAGCAGACGGAGGGGGTGCCGTTCGCCAACGCGTGGCTGATACCGCAGGCCCGCACGCAGGCGATTCTGTACGCGCGGCTGCGGGAGCTGGGCGGCGGCGTCCGCTTCGGTGCCGCGCTGACCGGCCTGACGCAGGACGCGGACGGGGTGACGGCGACGTTCGGGGACGGCTCGGCGGTGCGTGCGCGGTACGCGGTGGCGGCGGACGGCGGCCGCTCCACGGTCCGGGGGCTGCTGGGTGTCGGCATGACCGGCGAGACGGTCGACCCGAAGCCGATGCTGGTGGCGGACGTGCGGGTCACGGACGACGCCCCGATCCCGGACACGCACTGGCACGTGTGGCCGAAGGCGCCGGAGGGCGGGGTGGCGTTCTGCCCGCTGCCGATGGCCGAGGACAAGGGCCGCGTCTACCAACTGGCGGCGCAGTACGCGGACGAGTCGGCGGTCCCCGACACCTCACCGGAAGCGGTGACCAAGCTCCTCGCGACGCGCACGGCACTCTCCGAGGAGCACATCGCCGAGGTGCTCTGGGCCTCCGACTTCCGGGCACGGGCGGCACTCGCGGACCGCTTCCGGGTGGGCCGGGTCTTCCTCGCGGGCGACGCGGCGCACGTCCACTCCCCGGCCGGCGGCCAGGGCCTGAACACGAGCGTGCAGGACGCGTACAACCTGGGCTGGAAGCTGGCGGCGGTGCTGTTCGGAGCCCCGGCCCGGCTTCTGGACACGTACGAGGAGGAGCGGATACCGGTGGCGGAGGGCATCCTCGGCATCAGCACGCGCATCCACCGGGCGGGCGCCGCGGACAGGCGCACGCAGCGCGGTGACGAGGTGCAGCAACTGGGCATCGGCTACCGGGAGTCGACGCTGACCCGGGAGACCCGCCCGGGGCTCGCGGACGACGCGCTGCGAGCGGGCGACCGGGCACCGGACGGCCGGCGCGGCGGGGTGCGGCTCTTCGACGCTTTCCGGGGCCCGCACTGGACGCTCCTGACGGTGGCCACGGACGCGGAACTCCCGCCGCTGAAGAGCAACTTGAGCGACTTGAGCGACTTCATACACACAACCCGCATCCCGGCATACGAGGCGTACGGCAGGGGCGTGTTCCTGATCCGCCCGGACGGCTACGTGGCATGGGCCGGGGAGACGACGGAAGGGCTGGACCAGTACCTGGCGGAGTCCGGGGTGAGGTGACCGGAGCGACCGGCCGGTCACCGTATCGGCACTACACGCTGGCCAGCGACAGCTTCACCGCGAAGCCGAGGAACAGCACCCCGGCCGCCGAGGTCGCGCCCGCGGAGAGGCGCCTGCGGCGACGGAAGGCGGCGGACAGCTTCATGCCGCTGAAGATCAGCGCCGACAGGTAGAGCACGCTGGCCGCCTGCGCGAAGGCGCCGAGGACCACGAAGGAGAGGGCGGGGTACGCGTAGGACGGGTCGACGAACTGGACGAAGAAGGCGATGAAGAACAGGATCGCCTTGGGGTTGAGCAGGCTGATCACGAAGGCGCGACGGAAGGGCCGCTCCTGCGCGGGCGTCTCCTCGGCGGCGCCGCTCTCGGCCGCGAGCCGCTCCTTGCGGGTGCGCCACATGCTCCACGCGGCGCGCATCATGCCGATCGCGAGCCAGGTCAGATAGCCGGCGCCGGCGTACTTCACGATCCCGAAGATCACGGAGTTGGCCTGGAGCAGGGAGGCGACTCCGGCGGCGGAGAGTGTCATCAGGACGGTGTCCCCGCACCACACACCGGCGGCCGCCTTGTAGCCGGTGCGTATGCCGCGGCGGGCGCCGACGGAGAGCACGTACAGCGAGTTCGGCCCCGGCAGAAGAATGATGAGGGCGAGGCCCGCGAGATAGGTCGGAAGATCGATGACACCCAGCATGCCGGGAGTGTCGCACGGCCGTCCGCGGGGCCGCTCCCGAATTCCGGATACCGGACACCGATCAAGCCCCGCAGGGGGCACCTCCCAGCGTTAGCTGGGGGAGATTGAGGCGCGGGGTCCGGGGCAGAGCCCCGTGAGCCCGGCCCCGGTGCCGCCGCACGAACCCCGCGGCGCGGAAACGCCCCGGCCCAGCCGAGACTCCGGGAACCGTCAGAACACGTCCGACGGGACGTACGCGCCCCAGATCCCGCGGAGTGCGTCACACACCTCGCCGACCGTCGCGCGGGCGCGCAGCGCGTCCTTCATCGGGTAGAGGACGTTGTCCTCACCCTCGGCCGCCTTCTTCAGCGCGGCGAGCGCCGCATCGACCGCCCCCTGATCCCGCTCGGCCCGCAGCTTCGCGAGCCGCTCCGCCTGCTGCGCCTCGATGGCGGGGTCGACGCGGAGCGGCTCGTAGGGCTCCTCCTCGTCGAGCTGGTAGCGGTTGACGCCGACCACGACGCGCTCACCGGAGTCGGTCTCCTGGGCGATGCTGTAGGCGGAGCGCTCGATCTCGCTCTTCTGGAAGCCGCGCTCGATCGCGTTGACCGCGCCGCCCATCTCCTCGACCTTGTCCATGAGTTCGAGGGCGGCGGCCTCCACGTCGTCCGTCATGCTCTCGACGACGTACGAGCCGGCGAACGGGTCGACCGTCGCCGTCACGTCCGTCTCGTACGCGAGGACCTGCTGCGTACGCAGGGCCAGGCGCGCGGACTTGTCGGTGGGGAGCGCGATCGCCTCGTCGAAGGAGTTCGTGTGCAGCGACTGCGTGCCGCCGAGGACCGCGCCGAGCCCCTGGACCGCGACGCGCACCAGGTTCACCTCGGGCTGCTGGGCGGTGAGCTGCACACCGGCCGTCTGCGTGTGGAAGCGGAGCATCAGCGACTTGGGGTTCTTGGCGCCGAACTCCTCCTTCATCACCTTCGCCCAAATCCTGCGCGCCGCGCGGAACTTGGCGACCTCCTCCAGGATCGTCGTACGGGCGACGAAGAAGAACGACAGGCGCGGGGCGAAGTCGTCGACGTCCATGCCGGCGGCGACGGCCGTGCGGACGTACTCGATGCCGTCGGCGAGCGTGAAGGCGATCTCCTGCGCGGGAGAGGCACCCGCCTCGGCCATGTGATAGCCGGAGATCGAGATGGTGTTCCACTTCGGGATCTCGGCCTTGCAGTACTTGAAGATGTCGGCGATGAGCCGCAGCGAGGGCTTCGGCGGGAAGATGTAGGTGCCGCGGGCGATGTACTCCTTGAGCACGTCGTTCTGGATGGTGCCGGTGAGCTTGTCGGCCGGCACCCCCTGCTCCTCGCCCACGAGTTGGTACATCAGGAGCAGCAGCGCGGCCGGGGCGTTGATCGTCATCGACGTGGAGACCTTCTCCAGCGGGATGCCGCCGAACAGGACGCGCATGTCGTCGATGGAGTCGATCGCGACACCCACCTTGCCGACCTCGCCTGAGGCGATCGGGGCGTCGCTGTCGTGGCCCATCTGGGTCGGCAGGTCGAAGGCGACGGAGAGGCCCATCGTGCCGTTCGCGATGAGCTGCTTGTAGCGGGCGTTGGACTCGGTGGCCGTGCCGAACCCGGCGTACTGGCGCATCGTCCACGGGCGGCCCGTGTACATCGACGGGTACACACCGCGCGTGAAGGGGTACGCGCCCGGTTCGCCCAGCTTCCGATCCGGGTCCCAGCCCTCCAGGGCCGACGGACCGTAGACCGGCTCGATGGGCAGTCCGGACTCGGATTCGCGCGCCATGGTTGTGCCTCCAGCGATGACCTGCAGATGCTTGCCGATTGGTGCTGATTACTTGCGCTGATTACTTACCAGTAGTGAACAACTCTCGCGACGGACTGTAGCGGCGGGCGTGCGGGCAGTGGAGAGCCCCGCGCTGGGACCTTGCTCACAGACTTTCCCGTGTTTGCCCCGCGTCATCACATCGGGCGTCACCCTGAGTTCGGAGCCGTTCCGGCGCGGGCAGCATCCGTCGTGACAAGAGTGAACGGCGCGGCAGGCGGGGGGACGTCATGCGGACAGCTGTCCTACGTTCATCGATCGCGGTCACCGGGGTGCTCGCCCTGGTCGGCGGGTGCAAGGCCCAGGCGGTGGGGGGCGGCGGGCGCGCCGCACCGCCACTGACGTCCCAGCCGTCCGCCCCCGACTCGACCCGGCTGCCCACCGACGACTCGACCCGGCTGCCCACCGACGATTCGTCCCGGCTGCCCACGGACGACGCGTCCCGGCCGCCCTCCGACGACGCCAAGCCCACCGGGTCCGCAAAGCCCGCGCCGGCCGCCGCCAAGGTCCTCTTCTCCCCCGGTGACAGCTCCAAGGACGTACGGGAGCTGCAGGCGCGGCTGCGTCAGGTGGACTGGCTCTTCAACGGGCCCACGGGCACGTACGACGACACGACGACCGACGCGGTCAAGGGATTCCAGGGCAAGCGCGGGCTGCCGCGCACGGGTGAGACGGACACCGTGACCTGGCAGCGCCTGCTGAAGATGACGCACGAGCCGGGCAAGTGGGAGCTGTACCAGTTCGGCGGCCAGACTCCCGCGGAGCCGGACCCGCGCTGCATGAAGGGGCGGGTGGTGTGCATCAGCAAGACCGATCGCACGCTGGCGTGGATGGTGGACGGCAAGCGCCTGATGACGACGGAGGTGCGGTTCGGATCCGAGTACACGCCGACCCGCGAGGGCGTCTTCCCCGTGTACTTCAAGTCCCGGCACCACGTGTCGACGCTCTACGACTCCCCCATGCCGTACGCGATGTTCTTCAGCGGCGGCCAGGCGGTCCACTACTCGGAGGACTTCGCGGCGCACGGATACGCGGGGGCCTCGCACGGCTGCGTGAACGTCAAGGACGAGAAGAAGATCGCGCAGCTGTTCGCGCAGGTGAGGAACGGCGACAAGGTCGTCGTCTACTGGTGAGGCCCCGCAGACATCCGCAGGTGATGTGTTCCGCAGGTGACATGTTGAGTGGCGCGGGTGGGACCGGGGGAACGTGTCCCACCCGCGCCAGTGGCACTGAGCACCAGGTACGGGGGGAACCCGGGCTCGTGCGCGGCCGATGACCAGTCGGCTCACTCATTACTGCGCCGGGGCGTCCAGAAACGTCACACCTGGAGCGCAACCTTTTTGACCCGTTACGTTTCCGCAGGTCACGGAGTCGGGATCGCGCTGCCACTGGGGCTCGGGCTGGAGCTCACGCTGGGACTCGGGCTCGCGCCGCCGTCCGGGTCGCCGTCCTCGTCCTCGTTGTCGCCGCCGCGCTCGCCGCCACCCTTGCCGCCCGGCCGACCGTTGCCGTCGTCCGAGGCGCTCTGGCTTCCCGAGTCGCTCTTGTTGTCCGTGTGCTGCGAGGCGGTCCTGTCGGCCGGCGCGGTGGGGGCTCCGGCGCGGGCCAGGACGCGGTCGCAGAAGCGGTCGAGGCTACGCGTGTCCTGTCCGAGGGCCTTCGCGGACGCCTCCAGGCGCCGCACGTCCACGGAGCCGGACTCCCCGCCCCGGTACTTGCGACAGGTGTCGACGAGCTTGCGCGCCTGGGCCCTCGCCCCTTCGGGGCCGGTCCCGTTCGGCCCGGGGCCCCGACCCTGGGGCGGGCGCCCCTCGCGCGGCTCGCCCGCGCCGTGGCGGTGGGACGGGGAGCCGGAGGCGGACCCACTGCCGGAGGTGCCGGGCGGCTTCGTCGGGCTCGGCACCGCGTGGCCGTCCTCGGTGACCCCCGCGGAGGACGAGGCGAGCGGCCGATCGGGGCTCGCGGCGGCGGACACGGACGAGGCCGGCGCCGGATCGTCCGACTCGCGGAACGGCGAGGGCAGCACCCCCGTCCCGGCGGCGACCGCGACTCCGCCGACCATGCACACGGCGAACGCGGCGACGGCTCCGAACCGCGCGGGGCGACCCCAGAACGAACGCTGCCCGGACGCCTTCGGGGCGGACCGGGTGGACCGGGCGGACCGCCGGGCGCGGCCCGCGCGTGCGGGGCTGTTCACGGCGCCGTTCACAGCCGCGACGGCACGCGTCTCACGGAACGCCTTCAACGCGGCGTCCTCGCCCGGGAGTTCACCTTCGGGTCCGGCCGGCACCTCGGCCAGCGCATACAGCGCGGCGGTCAGTCGGTCGGCCCGCAGGGCGTCGTCTCCGGATACGGCCGGGGCCTCTCCGCGCAGCAGGCGGTCCGCCGCGTCGCGGTTAAGCCACTTGTCGTGCTCGTCGGCCATCACATGTCCTTCTGCGTCCGCGAACGCGAATGCGTCACACCTGCGGACGTCGCCGTACGGGTGCGGTCGCGCCGTGGAGTCGGTACCGCTTCGAGGGAATCGGCGGAGTTCCCGGCCGCGGTGGGTTCGGCGGCGCCGAGCAGTTCGGCGAGCCGCTTCAGGCCCCGGTGCGCGGCGGTGCGGACCGCGCCGGGCCGCTTGCCGAGGGTCTGTGCGGCGCTCTTCGCGTCGAGTCCGACGACGACGCGCAGCACGACGGCCTCGGCCTGGTCCTGCGGAAGCTTGGAGATGAGCGCCATGGTGTCGCCGGTGGCCAGGGACTCCATGGCCTCGTCGGCGGTGTCGGAGAGGGCGGGTCTGCCGGTGAGCTCGGACTCGTCGCCACCGATGGCGGGCCGGCGTCCCCGCATGCGTATGTGATCGAGCGCGCGGTTGCGGGCGATCCGGGCGGCCCAGCCGCGGAACCGGTCGGCATCGCCCTCGAAGCGGTCGAGGTCGCGGGCTATCTGGAGCCAGGCCTCCGACGCGACGTCCTCCGCGTCCGGGTCGCCGACGAGCGTGCGTATGTATCCGAGCAGCCGTGGGTGCACGGTGCGGTACACGGTCCGGAACGCGGCCTCGCTCCCGTCCCGCGCCGCAAGCACCGCGGCGGTCAGCTCCGCGTCGTCCCCCAGCACTCCCTGCCCCTGCCCTGCTCTGGCCGTGAAGCCGTGTGCGCCGTGGATACGGGCGCGCGCGCCCGGCGCGAACCAGAACGCTACGGCCTGAAACGTCCTCGCGTCCATGTTCGTACAACTTGCAACCAACGGGGTCTCAGGGCGGTGTGACAGAAAACGCATCGGCGGCGCTGAGATAAGTACGGGCCGCTCGCGACCCGTAACGCGCGGCGGCCGGGGTCTCTCCTGTGGGGGGTGGCGACCTCGGCCGTCCCGCATTTCCGGTCCCGTTCGCCGTGCGGTCCTACCTGCCCCTCCCCCGCGGGGAGTTGGCCGCGGCCCGCACCGGCCACCCCGCCCACCGCAGGCCCGGGCGCCAGTCGTCGCGCCTGCGGGGCGCCGCGCCGAGCGCCCCCGCGTCGCGGGCCTCGCGGTACGCGGCGAGCGCCCGCCGCTCGCCGTCCACACCCGGGTCACCGCCCCGCACGGCGTCGCCGAGCAGCGCGCCGACCGAGGACCGGTCGGCGGCGCGGCCCGCACCGTCGGGTTCGCCGCCGGGTTCGACCGGCGGTGAGGAATTCGCAGTCATCTCGCCTCCCCCAGCGTGCGCGCCCCGTGATCCGTCACACCGGACGCCCTCCCGCCCCGCCGTCTCCGAACTGCCGGGCGAGCCGCTTCAGCCCCCGGTACGCCGCCGTGCGCACGGCTCCGGGCCGCTTGCCGAGGACGCGGGCGGCGGCGGGCGCGTCGAGCCCGACGACGACTCGCAGCAGCACGGCCTCACGCTGATCGCGCGGCAGCAGATCGAGCAGCGCGAGCGCACTCTCCGTGGAGAGGGCCTCAAGGGCTTGCTCCGCGGTGTCGTGCCCACCGGGCAGTTCCAGCACGTCCTGCTCCAGGACGGACTGCCTCGGCCGCACCTTCTGCCGCCGCATCAGATCGAGAGCACGGTGCCGCGCGATGGTCGCGGTCCACCCCCGGAACCCGGCCCCGTCCCCACGGAACCGCCCCAGATCCCGGGCTATCTCCAGCCACGCGTCGGAGGCGACGTCCTCCGCCTCGTCGCCCACGAGCCCGCGCAGATACCCGAGCAGCCCCGGCTGTACGAGCCGGTAGGCGACGGCGAAGGCGGCCTCGTCCCCCTCCTGGGCCCGCGCGACGGCCGCGCCCAGCTCCCCGTCGTGCGCCTGCGCACGACGGGGTTCCCCTCCCTGGCCCAAGCGCTTCCCTCTTCGCACGTCTCCACAGAAGGCGGACGCACCCGCGCCCACCACCCCTTGACGGGATCAGCGCCACCCTCCACAGAAACGTCACAGGCGACCCGACGGCCCCACGGCCCGACGCCCCGACGCCCCGACGCCCCGAACCGCTCCCCTACCGAACCCCACACAGTGACCTGCGCCACACCCGCACAACCCGTGACGCTTTTCGACTGTCGTTCGCTGGATAGAGCGTCTACCCGCGTGTCACGCGGGGTCCATGTGAACTTCATCAAGGGGTGGGGCAATTGAGCCCGCGACATTCGCGAGAAGACGCGGCCGGCGCGCGCAGATCGCACGCGTACAGGCCGCTGAGTCTCAAGCGGAGAGCGTGGATCACGATGGGGGCGGTCGTGGTCGGCGGCGCCGGAGTCGTGTCGTACGCGATGGCCGATCCCGGCACGGAGGCGGCCCCGGCCGCCGCGTACCGGGCCGCGGCCGTGCACACGTTGAGCCTGGAGACGAAGGCGGACCGGAAGGTCGTTCCGCAGAAGTCGACGAAGCCGTTCAACGCCGTGTCGGTGACGTGGAAGGACACGAAGGACGAGCTCGACGGAACGGCCCAGTTCCGGGCGCGGAACGCCGAGTCGGGCGCGTGGGGGGCATGGACCACCCTGCCCGAGGAGACGAACGACGCCGACGGCGCCGAGCGCAAGGGCACCGACATCCGCGGCGGCACCACGTCCGTGTCCACGAGCGCCGCCTCGAACGGCGTCGAGGTGCGGGTCGTCGACGCCGACGGCAAGGCGTCCGGCCTGCCGTCCGGGATGGACGTCAAGCTGATCGACCCGGGCACGGGAACCCGCAAGGGCGCCCCCCAGACCGCCGCGTTCACCGCCGACGAGGCGCCGCCCGAGGCCCGCCCCTCGACCGTCGTGAAGCCGACGATCATCCCCCAGTCGGTGTGGGGCCCCGGCCTCCCGCACGACGGAACTCCCACGTACGACACGGAGATCAAGGCCGCCGTCGTGCACCACACCGGCGTCGACTCGGACAACCAGATTCCCTGCGCGCAGAGCGCCCAGCGGCTGCGCGAGATCCAGCAGGACCACGTCGCCAAGGGCTATTACGACCTCGGCTACAACTTCGTGGTCGACCGCTGCGGCCAGATCTTCGAGGGCCGCACCGGCGGCATGGACCTGCCGGTGCACGGCGCCCACGACTACGGCTTCAACACCGACACCGTCGGCATCTCGTACATCGGCAACTTCGAGAAGACGAAGCCCACCAAGGCCGCGCTCGACTCCATCGCCCGCGTCGTCGCCTGGAAGTTCGGCCAGTACGGCATCAAGGCGACCGACAAGGTGACCCTGACGTCCAACGGTGACCTCGGCACCGACGGCAACAAGGTCCCCCTCGACTCCACCATCACGCTGCCGCGCGTCTTCGGCCACAAGGACACCAACACCACCTTGTGCCCCGGCGCGAACCTGTACCCGAAGCTGGGCCGCATCGCGACGCTCGCCGCCACCCCCGGCGTCTCGCACGCCCTGGCGAGCCAGAACGTCGTCGGTGACGCCACCGACGACATCGTCGCCGGCCTGCCCAAGGGATCGAGCGGCGGCCAGATCGCCCTCGTGCCCGGCAGCGTCTCCGGACCCACGACGACCGGCAAGAAGCTGATCTCGCAGTCGAGTGGCGACGTCCCCGGCGCGGGCGAGAGCGGCGACGAGTTCGGCGCCTCCACCGCCACCGGCGACATCAACGGCGACGGCTACACGGACATCGTCGTCGGCCAGCCCGGCGAGGACGACACGGGCGGTCACTCCAACCGCGGCGCGTACACGATCCTGAACGGCCCGGACTTCACCACCGGCACCGGCGTCAACATCGACGGCAGCTACGAGCTGACGAACGCCAGGTTCGGCTCGGCGGTGGCCGTCGGCGACTTCAACGCGGACGGCAAGGCCGACGTGTTCGCCGCCTCCACCGGCACCGGCGGCACCTGGAGCGCCCGCTACGGCGACGGCTGGGACACCGACTCCACGATCACCACCACCGAGGACAACCTGTCCTACGAGGATGCCGCGTCCGGTGACTTCAACCAGGACGGCTACGCGGACGTCGCGCTCAACTACCGCGACGGCAGCAGCCTCGGCAAGGTCGTCTGGTACAAGGGCGGTTCGGGCGGCCTGCGCAAGGCCGCGACGCTGACCGTCAAGGGCGGCCGCTCCATCGGCGCCGGTGACATCAACGGCGACGGCATCGACGACATCGCCATCGGCCAGCCCTACACCGCCGAGTCCGGCGCGGCCGCGGGCGGCCAGGTCACCTTCGTCAAGGGCCTGGCGGGTACGGGCCTGACCGCCACGGGCGCCAAGAGCGTCAACCAGGACACCTCGGGCGTCCCCGGCGCCGCCGAGTCCGGCGACGCGATGGGCGCCTCGATCGCGGTGGGCGACTACAACATCGACGGCTACGCGGACGTGCTCGCGGGCGCCCCGAACGAGGACATCACCCGCACCTCGAACCGCTCCAACGCCGGCAACTCGATCCTGCTGAAGGGCACTTCGACCGGGATCACCGGCACCGGCGCGCTCACCGTCACGCAGGACACCGCCGGCGTCCCCGGCTCCACCGAGTCGAACGACAACCTCGGCTCGGCCGTCGCCCTCACCGACCTCTCCGGCTACGGCCGCACCGACCTGGTGCTCGGCACGGCGGGCGAGAACACGGGCGAGGGCAACCTGACGTACGTACCGAGCAACTCCAGCGGTCTGGGCCTGTCCTCGACCAAGACCTTCACGAGGACCACGCTCGGCACCTCGGCGACGGCACGCATCGGCACCAACCTGGCGCCGTAGCAAGCGAGTTGTATCGATGAGGGCCGTGGGGGCCGTTCAGTCCCCCACGGCCTTCTCCTTTACGTCATCGGTCACCGGCGCCACGTCTCCCATCCCGGCCGCCCGCGGCGCGTTCACCACGACCGCCGCGATGACCGCCGCGAGCAGCACCGAGCCCACCGCCCACCAGGTCGCCACGTTGAACCCGTGCACGGCGGCGCGCGAGGCGAGCTCGCGGCGGTCGGCGCCGGGAGTCGCGTGCTCGGCGATGTACCGGGCGGTGACGCTCGCCGCGATCGTGTTGAGCAGGGCCGTTCCGATCGAACCGCCCACCTGCTGCGCGGTGTTGAAGGTCGCGGAGGCCGCGCCCGCGTCCTGCGGGGCGACGCTGCCGGTCGCGAGCGACACCGACGTCATCATGGCCGTGCCCATGCCGAGGCCGAGCATCAGCATGCCCGGCAGCAGGTGCGAGGCGTACGCGGGCTCCGTCCCCACCTGCGCGATGATCGCGAGGCCGCCCGCCGCGACGACGAGCCCCGGGACCATCAGCGTGCGCGGCGGCACCCGGTGCAGCAGCCGCGCGGCGATCTGCGTCGAACCGACGATCATCCCCGCCGTGATGGGCAGATAGGCGACGCCCGTCCGCACCGGCGAGTATCCGAGCACGCGCTGCATGTAGTACGTCAGGAAGAGGAAGACGCCGAACATCCCGATGGTCACGAACAGGATCGTGCAGAACGCCCCGACGCGCTGCCGGTCGCGGATCACGGCGATCGGCAGGAGCGGGACCCGCGCCCGGCGCTGCCAGAACCCGAAGACCACGAGCAGGGCCGCTCCCCCGATGAGCAGGGCGAGCACCAACGGGTCGCCCCAGGAACGAGACGCGGCCTCCGAGAACCCGTAGACGATGGCCAGCATCCCGGCGCACCCGAGCACCGCGCCCGGCACGTCCAGGTGCGGATCGGCCATCACCCGCCCGCCACGCAGCAGTACGAGGGCCCCGGCGAACGCCGCGAGCGCGATGGGCACGTTGACGTACAGGCACCAGCGCCAGTCGAGGTACTCGGTCAGGAACCCGCCGGCGAGCAGCCCGATGGCCGCACCCGCCCCGACGATCGCCCCGAACACGCCGAACGCCCGGCTACGCTCCCGCGGTTCGGTGAAGGTCGTGGCGAGCAGCGAGAGCGCGGCGGGTGCGAGCAGCGCCGCGAACACGCCCTGCAGCGCCCGCGCCCCGAACAGCATCCCCGACCCTGTCGCCGCGCCGCCGAACGCGGACGCGGCGGCGAACCCCAACAGGCCGATGCAGAAGGCGAGTTTGCGGCCGATCAGGTCCGTGATCCGCCCGCCGAGCAGCAGCAGTCCGCCGAAGGCGAGCGTGTACGCGGTGATGACCCACTGCCGACTGCTGTCGGACATGTCCAGGTCGGCCTGGGCCGAGGGCAGCGCGATGTTCACGATGGTCATGTCGAGGACGACCATCAGCTGGGCGACCGCGATGACGACGAGGGCCCACCAGCGGCGCGGGTCGGGCGGCGACTGGTCCTGGGGCGGTGCTGTGGGGCGGGTGTCGGCCATGGGGCTCGGCCTCCTCCATAGACGGCCGCGCGGGCCCGGTTCCGCGCATCGCCTCTCATCCTCCGCCCGCACGCCCGTTTTACACCGGCGCGTGCGTCATGTCCGCGAGAGCGGCGCGGACGGGAGTCCGAAGACAGGCCTTAGGGCGTCAGCCGCGTCCCCGCGCGCGCCGCGAGACGGCCGCCCGCAGCACCCTGCGACCCTCCGTCGAGACGACCAGGGCCTGCCGCAGGCCGCCCGCGCCGCCGCCCGCGAGCAGTTCCAGGATCTGGGTCTGGCGGCGCAGTTCGGCCGCGACCAGCGGCGACATCCCTTCGGTGCGGCCCTCGCGGCGCGCGCTCACGCCGGCCGCCCGGTCCTCCGTCACATCGAGCATCCGGTGCACCTGGAGCGCGGCCACCGAGCAGGCGTCCGCCCACTCCCGCCACGCCACGGCCACCGCCCGCTCCGGCGCGGCCCCGAGCATCCGCCGCACCAGCTCCGCGGCCTCGCCCTTGCCCGCCGCGCCGCTCAGCTCGTCGCGCGCCGTCACGAGCCGCGCTCCCCAGTCCGCGCCGTCCTCCGCGAGGCTCGCCCACAGCGGGCGCAGCACGTCCTCCTCGGGGTCGCCGGGCCCGCCGACGCCGAGCAGCGGTACACACCGGTCGAGGCAGCCGAGCCCACTCGTGGCAAGGCCTCGTTCATCGGCCTGCGCGATCAGTTCCACCAGGCTCATGGACGTAACGCTCCTCCGGACGCGGACCCAGCAATTCCCCTTGACGCCTACGTATCCCACTGCGTCCGCACAGCACGGAACGTCACAGTCCTTGGACGCCGAGCCGGTCGAGGAAGCGGAAGAACAGCTCCTCGGCCGAGGGCTGGGCGGCCGCCCGCAGCACCTCGTCGATCGGCTCCAGCGGCACCTCGCGGCCGCACTCGCCGGCCCAGCCGACGGCCCGCTCGGCGGCGTCGCCCGGCGTCAGGAAGTAGTCCTCCAGGGCGCGTTCGTCCCCGCCGATGTACCCGGTCATCGCGGCGCGCCCCAGGCACGCCGTCCACGCGCCGCTCTCCGGACCGGCCGCCTCTATGACCGCGCAGGCGGAGTCCATGACGTACGCGAACAGGGCGGGCGCCCCGGTCTCCGCCGCCAGCGCGTTCATGCTGCCCACGTCCCGCGCCTGCTCGCCGCCGCCGGGGCACTCCCACACCTGCCAGCCGTCGGCCCGCTCCTCCAGGAGCGTCAGCTCCTCGCGCACCCCGCCCAGGGCCTCGCACTTGTCCAGCGGCTGACCGCTTCTGGCGACCACGTAATAGCCCCAGTAACCCATGTCCGTTCCCCCCGTCCCGGTGTACGCCACAAACGTCGTACCTGCGGCCGAATAGACCACAGGCGCACGGGACTTCGCCACCAGAACGGCGGATCAGGACCGTCAGCCGTCCAGCTTGTCGGCCAGGGCGACGAACTTCGGCCAGCTCAGCTCCGGCTTCCGCGGGTCCCACAGCTTCTGCACGGTCGCCCGCAGCGGCATCCGGACGCCCTTCGCGACCTGCGCCGGGGTCTGCGCCCCCGAGATGTCGCACCACACGGCGAAGGAGCCGCCCAGGATCTGGTCGTCGTACTTCGCGGGCACCGGACTCGTCTTGCGCACGACGCGCGGCGTCCAGCTCTTGTAGATCCGCTCACCGGTCGGATAGACGAAGGTGTTGGGCTGGCCGAGGACGTAGTACAGGTACTCGTCGTTGTAGTTCGTCAGCTTCCGGCCCTCGTCCAGATACTCGACCGGCTCGCGCGCCCCGATCTCCTTGCCGGTCCAGTACGCGACCTCGATGCCCTTGTCGGCGTCGACGACCCCGCCCTTGTAGAACCCGTCGTTCCAGGCCTTCAGCTTCCGGTCGTACGGGGCCATGGTCTTCGCCCGGTCGTTGAGCCAGCCCTGCGCGAGGTCCTGGACCTTGGCGTTCGCCCCGTACTTCTTGCGCGCCGCGGCGGCGAGCTGCGGGTAGGAGGTCTCGGGGTTCTCGCTCATCAGCGCCCGGTACTCGTCGGCGCCCAGATGCCAGTACGCGCCCTTGAACAGCTTCGCGTACTCCTTCAGCAGATCGTCGACGATCTTCGCGGAGCCCGGCTTGGAGATGTCGACGGCGCCGCGCGCCGCCACCCCGCTCGCGTCGCGCAGCTGGAGGTCGGGGTGCGCGGCGATGACCGCGCCCAGGTGCCCCGGCGAGTCGATTTCCGGCACGACCGTGATGTGCCGCTGGGCGGCGAGCCGCAGGATGTCCCGCACCTGCGCCTTGCTGAGGTGGTCCTTGGAGACGACCTCCGGATGCGAGTCGGACTCGATGCGGAAGGACTGGTCGTCGGAGAAGTGCAGGCCCAGCTGGTTGTACTTGAGGTCCCCGATGTCCCGGATCCGGTCCTTGATCCAGTCGGCCGTGAAGTGCTTGCGGGCGATGTCGAGGTTGAACCCGCGCTGCGCCTTGGCGGGCTCGTCGGCGGTGACGCCCTCCGGCGCCTTCGCACCGCCGTGCACCTCCTGCTTGAGCGTGCGCGTCCCGTAGTACACGCCGGTGTCGCTCGGCCCGGTGATCCGCACGGTCCCGCCGCGCACCGTCATCCGGTACGACTCCGGGTTCGCCCCGCTCTTCCCGCCGAGCGCCAGCTCGACGTCACCGGACCCGGCGTCCCCGCCCCCGGCGTACTTCAGGCCCAGTTCCTCCGCGAGGAGCCGCCCCTCGTCCGCCAGTTCGCCGTCCTTCACGACGACCCTGCCGCCGCCCGGCTTCCAACCCGGCCCGTGCGCCGGCGTGAAGTCGCGCACCTCGGGGATCGTGTGCGCGGGCTTCGACAGCGGATACGAGCGGGTGGGCGAGGGCGCCGCGGAGGTCGCCGACTTCCCGTCGGACGGAGACCCGCCACCGTCCGAGCACCCCACGGCCGTGACCAGAACGACCCCGGTGGCAACGGCCACCAGAGCCTGCCGCTCCTTCTTCACGAACACCTCGCTGAACCCCGTCAAGCCGACACGTACGCCGCCGACGTTAACGGCGGACCTCCAGGGGCGCGGGCACAAACAGGCGCATTGCGTCCACCCAAGCTCCGCAAACCCTCCCGTCCGAGTGAAATTCGCGCATCCGTCGGACACTCACGGCCAGGAATCACTACCGTTACAGCACATCCACAACTCCCGCTCCGCCGGAGGCCGCGCTGCGCCCCCTTCACTCCCCCGGCCGTCTGCCCATACCGGCTCAGGTCACGGCACACGGGGGCCTCGCAGACTTCAACGCGCTGCCGCAGGACGACGCCGAGCAGGCCCTGCGCACGTGCTGCCGCAGCCGCTCATGGGCCCGCCGCATCGCCGCACACCGCCCGTATCCGGACCTGGAAGCGCTGCTCGCCGCGTCCGACGAGGCGGCGTACGACCTCACACCCGTGGACATCGCCGAGGCCCTGACCGGCGAGGACCTCGCGCTGCCGCAGGCCGCCGCGTACGCGGCGGCGATCACCGCGCTGGTCGCGGCCCACAGCGCGTACCAGACCCGCTTCGGCCACCCCTTCGTGATCTGCCTGGACGACATCGCGCCCGGTGAGGCCCTCGATCACCTGCTCGCGGGCCTGCGCACCCGGCTCGGCAACGACCCGGTGCACGAGCGCGAACTGGCCGCCGAGGAGCTGCGCCGACTCGCCCGGGGCCGCCTCGCCCGAATGACCCGCAGGGAAACCGGCCGGGAAACTGGCATCAATAGCCCGTACGTGCCTGTTTGATTGCCTGTTTGATCACACATAAGCCCCCCGTGCGAGTGTCCCGACAACTCGTCGATACGATGACGAGCGGCCGGTGGACCGTACCCGGCTGGGCCCGCCCGACACTGAAGCCGGCGCGGCTCTAGTCCCCGCTCCCGGAGGGTTCTTCCGTGCCGGCTGGAACGCTGTACCGCGGCCGGGAAGGCATGTGGTCGTGGGTGGCTCATCGAGTCACCGGTGTCCTCATTTTCTTCTTCCTGTTCGTGCACGTCCTGGACACCGCTCTCGTCCGCGTCTCACCCGAGGCGTACGACGATGTCGTTGGTACCTATAAGACGCCGATCGTCGCGCTGCTGGAATACGGCCTCGTCGCCGCAATCCTCTTCCACGCGCTCAACGGCCTGCGTGTGATCGCTGTCGACTTCTGGTCGAAGGGGCCGCGCTACCAGAAGCAGATGCTCTGGACCGTCATGGGCATCTGGATCGTCCTGATGGTCGGGGCTCTCTACCCCGTACTCGGCCACGCCGTCCGCGCACTCTTCGGGAGCTGAGGCCAGACATGTCTGCTGACACCACCCCCGCGACGTCCGGCGTCGGCCCCGTCGAGGGCGTTTCGCTCTACGACGTCGACAACCCGGCTCCGTACATCGAGGCCCCGCGCAAGCGCACCTCGAAGACCCCGCGTTCGACGCGCGGCAACTTCGAGATGGCCGCATGGCTGTTCATGCGCCTCTCGGGTGTCGTCCTCGTCGTCCTGGTCCTCGGCCACCTGCTGATCCAGCTCGTCCTCGACGGCGGCGTCTCCAAGATCGGCTTCGCCTTCGTGGCGGGCCGCTGGGCGTCCCCGTTCTGGCAGGGCTGGGACCTGCTGATGCTGTGGCTCGCGATGCTGCACGGCGCCAACGGCCTGCGTACCGTCATCAACGACTACGCCGAGCGCCCCCAGACCCGTATGTGGCTGAAGGGCCTGCTGTACGCCGCGACGGTCTTCACCGTCCTGCTGGGCACGCTGGTGATCTTCACCTTCGACCCGAACATCCGTTAAAGCCGAGGCGAGCGAACCAGTGAAGATTCACAAGTACGACACCGTCATCGTCGGCGCCGGCGGCGCCGGCATGCGCGCGGCCATCGAGTCGACGAAGCGCAGCCGCACCGCCGTGCTGACCAAGCTCTACCCCACGCGTTCCCACACGGGCGCGGCGCAGGGCGGCATGGCCGCCGCGCTCGCCAACGTGGAGGAGGACAACTGGGAGTGGCACACCTTCGACACGATCAAGGGCGGCGACTACCTGGTCGACCAGGACGCCGCCGAGATCCTGGCGAAGGAAGCCATCGACTCGGTCCTCGACCTCGAGAAGATGGGCCTGCCGTTCAACCGCACCCCGAACGGCACGATCGACCAGCGCCGCTTCGGCGGTCACTCCCGTAACCACGGCGAGGCGCCGGTCCGCCGGTCCTGCTACGCCGCGGACCGCACGGGTCACATGATCCTTCAGACGCTGTACCAGAACTGCGTGAAGGAGGGCGTGGAGTTCTTCAACGAGTTCTACGTCCTGGACCAGCTGATCGTCGAGGAAGACGGCGTCAAGAAGTCCGCCGGTGTGGTCGCCTACGAGCTGGCCACCGGCGAGATCCACATCTTCCAGGCGAAGTCGGTCATCTACGCGTCCGGCGGCACCGGCAAGTTCTTCAAGGTGACGTCCAACGCGCACACCCTGACCGGCGACGGCCAGGCCGCCTGCTACCGGCGCGGGATCCCGCTGGAGGACATGGAGTTCTTCCAGTTCCACCCGACCGGCATCTGGCGCATGGGCATCCTCCTTACGGAAGGCGCCCGTGGTGAGGGCGGCATCCTCCGTAACAAGGACGGCGAGCGCTTCATGGAGAAGTACGCGCCCGTCATGAAGGACCTCGCGTCCCGTGACGTCGTGTCCCGCTCCATCTACACGGAGATCCGTGAGGGCCGCGGCTGCGGCCCCGAGGGCGACCACGTCTACCTCGACCTCACGCACCTCCCGCCGGAGCAGCTCGACGCCAAGCTCCCGGACATCACCGAGTTCGCGCGTACGTACCTCGGCATCGAGCCCTACACGGACCCGATCCCGATCCAGCCGACCGCGCACTACGCCATGGGCGGCATCCCGACGAACGTCGAGGGTGAGGTCCTCGCGGACAACACCACCGTCGTCCCCGGCCTGTACGCCGCCGGTGAGGTCGCCTGTGTCTCCGTGCACGGCGCCAACCGTCTCGGCACCAACTCGCTGCTCGACATCAACGTCTTCGGACGTCGTGCGGGCATCGCGGCCGCCGAGTACGCGCACAAGACCGAGTTCGTCGAGCTGCCGGAGGACCCGGCCACGCTGGTCGAGGAGCTCGTCGAGCGGCTGCGTGACTCGCAGGGCACCGAGAGCGTCGCGGTGATCCGCAACGAGCTGCAGGAGTGCATGGACGCCAACGTGATGGTGTTCCGCACCGAGCAGACGATCAAGACGGCCGTCGAGAAGATCGCCGAGCTGCGCGCCCGCTACAAGAACGTGTCCGTCCAGGACAAGGGCAAGCGGTTCAACACGGACCTCCTGGAGGCCATCGAGCTGGGCAACCTGCTCGACCTGGCCGAGGTCATGGCGACTTCCGCCCTGGCGCGCAAGGAGTCCCGCGGCGGTCACTACCGCGAGGACTTCCCCACCCGGGACGACGTCAACTTCATGCGCCACACCATGGCGTACCGCGAGGTCGGCGACGACGGCTCCGAGTCCATCCGTCTCGACTACAAGCCGGTCGTCCAGACCCGCTACCAGCCGATGGAGCGTAAGTACTGATGGCTACCCCCACCATGGACAAGGCGGAAGCGGCAGGCGCGCCCGAGCCCGGCTTCGCCGACACCCCGAACATCACGATCACGCTGCGCGTGCGCCGGTTCAACTCTGAGGTCTCCGACGAGTCGACCTGGCAGGACTTCCAGCTGGAGATGGACCCCAAGGAGCGGGTTCTCGACGCGCTGCACAAGGTCAAGTGGGAGCAGGACGGCACGCTGACGTTCCGTCGCTCCTGCGCGCACGGCATCTGCGGGTCCGACGCGATGCGGATCAACGGCAAGAACCGTCTGGCCTGCAAGACGCTTCTCAAGGACATCAACCCGGAGAAGCCCATCACGGTCGAGGCCATCAAGGGCCTCACGGTCCTCAAGGACCTCGTGGTGGACATGGACCCGTTCTTCCAGGCGTACCGCGACGTCATGCCGTTCCTCGTCACCAAGGGCAACGAGCCGACGCGTGAGCGCTACCAGTCCGACGAGGACCGGGCCCGCTTCGACGACACCACCAAGTGCATCCTGTGCGCCGCGTGCACGTCGTCCTGCCCGGTGTTCTGGAACGACGGCCAGTACTTCGGTCCTGCCGCCATCGTGAACGCCCACCGCTTCATCTTCGACTCGCGTGACGAGGCCGGGGAGCAGCGCCTGGAGATCCTCAACGACCGTGACGGTGTGTGGCGTTGCCGCACGACCTTCAACTGCACGGACGCCTGCCCGCGTGGCATCGAGGTCACCAAGGCGATCCAGGAAGTGAAGCGGGCGCTGATCACGCGCCGCTTCTGACCTTCCCGGCTTTCGCCGCAGGGCTCTGAAGGCCCCGCTCCCGGATTCGTTCCGGGAGCGGGGCCTTCGCCGTTTCTGCCCGTTTGATGGCTAATCTTCCGCTATGTCACAAGAGCTGGAAATCCTCGGGTTCGACAACGCCCTGTTCCCCGTCGGCGATCTGGCCGAGGCCGTCGCCTTCTACGAGCGCGTGGGCTTCCCCGTGAAGTTCCGTATCGACGAGGCCGGGATCGCGCTGCTCGCGGCCGGCAAGGAGACGCCCGGCGTGCTGCTGCGGGTCGAGGACGGGTTCGGCCACCGGCCGCCCGCCTGGCCCGCCGCGCGGCTGTGGCTGGAGGTGCCGGACGCGCGGGCCACGGCCGACGCGCTGCGCGCCGCGGACATCGAACTGCTCGACCCACCCTTCTCCACATCCACCGGCTACGTCGTGGAGTTCGCCGACCCGTGGGGCAACGTCGTCGGCTTCACGGACTACCTCAAGAGGCCGGAGCTGGCGCGGAACTGAGCCTTCCGCCCACCATCGGAGAACTTCACCTGAGACCCCCGTCACGTACGACGACTCCCGCTTGAACATGTTCAAAAACAGGTCTACCTTCATGACTGTCAGCGTTTTTGAACGCGTTCAAGGAGGGTGGGGCATGGACCTCACAGTCGTCGCATACGTCGTCTACCTCGTCGTCAGCATCGGTCTGACCATCTGGGTGGCCCGCACCCTGAGCCGCAACGGCCGGGTCTTCCTGGCCGACGTGCTGCACGGGAACGAGAAGCTCGCCGACGCCGTCAACCACCTGCTGGTGGTCGGCTTCTATCTGGTCAACCTCGGCTTCGTCGCCCTGTACCTGAGCGGCGACGAGCAGCTCGGCAGCACCCGCGAGGTGTTCGAGGCACTGTCCACCAAGCTGGGCGTCGTCCTGCTCGTGCTCGGCGTGATGCACCTGGGCAACGTCTACGTCCTCAACAAGATCCGGCGGCGCGGCATCATGGAGAACGAGCAGCAGCCGCCCGTCCCGCCGCAGGGCTGGACCGCTCCGGTGGCCGGGGCGTGACAGCGGTGGCGACGGCCGGGAAGCCGGTGGACCGGGGTGTCACGGGGGTGGCCCCGGTCCGCCGGCTCACGGTCCTCTACGACACCGAGTGCCCGCTGTGCACGTTCGCGCACAACTGGCTGGCCAAGCAGCGGCAGCTGGTGCCGCTGGAGTTCGTGCCCGCGGGCTCGCAGGAGGCCCGGCGGCGCTACCCGGAGCTCGACCACGCCGCGACCCTCACCGACATCACCGTGATCGGGGACGGCGGGCAGCTGTACCGGGACTCCGCCGCGTGGATCGTCTGCATGTGGGCGCTGCGCGACCACCGGGCCACGGCCCACCGGCTGGCCACGCCCGCCGGGATGAAGATCGCCAAGCGGGTCGTCCTCACCGCCGCCAAGTACCGGGCGGCACGCTGGGAGGACCAGGCCTGGGGCGTCCCCTACCGGCGGGCCGACGGGTGGACGTACGACCCGAAGGACGGCTGGTACTACGAGGCGTACGGCTACCAGGACGAGCCGCCCGCCTGTGACAGCGCCTGCCGCCCGGGCGATTAGGCTCAAGGACCGTGGCAGCAGAGAAGGCCGACGGCAAAGGCGCGAAGAGCGAGCAGACACGGGCGCTCATCCTGGAGACCGCGATGCGGCTGTTCCGGGAGCGGGGCTACGACAAGACCACCATGCGGGCCATCGCCCAAGAGGCCGGGGTCTCGGTCGGCAACGCGTACTACTACTTCGGGGGCAAGGAACACCTGATCCAGGGGTTCTACGACCGGATCACCGCCGAACACCAGGCGGCGGTCCGGTCCGTGCTCGACACGGAGACCGACCTCCAGGCGCGGCTCGCGGGCGTGCTGCGGGCCTGGCTGGAGATCGCCGAGCCGTACCACGAGTTCGCGGCCCAGTTCTTCAAGAACGCGGCCGACCCGGACTCCCCGCTCAGCCCGTTCTCCGCCGAATCCAAGACCGCCCGGGAAGCCGCGATCGCACTCCACCGGGAGGTGCTCGCCGGGTCGAAGGCCAAGGTGCCCGACGAACTGGCCGAGATCCTCCCGGAGTTGATGTGGCTGTCCCAGATGGGGCTCGTCCTGTACTGGGTGTTCGACAGGTCCGAGGGGCACGAGCGCAGCCGTCGGCTCGCCGAGCGCGGCGCCCGGCTCACGACGCGGGGCGTGGCGCTCGCCCGGTTCCGGGTGCTGCGGCCGCTCGTCCTCGAGGTGCACGAGCTGTTCATCGACTTCCTTCCGGGCATGACGCGCTCGCTGCCGAAGCCGAAGCGCACGAAGGACTGAGCCCCGCGGGCGGACCCGCTGGTCTTTACCTGCGCTTTGGCCTGTACCTTCACGGGATGTCCGGCACCACCTCAGCGTCCTCTCCGCACTTCAGCCGCCGCACCGCCCTCGGCCTCGGGGCCGGTGCCGCAGCCGCCCTCGCGCTGCCCGCACAGACCGCCTCGGCCGCCTCCGCGATCGGCGGTTCGCGGCTCGCCGCGTCGGGCGTGCAGGTGCGACGCGGGGCCGGCGCGCCCAAGCTGCCGAAGCTCGCCGCGAAGGCCTGGCTGATCGCCGACAACGACAGCGGCGAGGTGCTCGCCTCGTACAACGGGCACCGCCGGCTGCCGCCCGCCTCCACGCTGAAGATGCTGTTCGCGGACACGGTGCTGCCGAAGTTCGACAGCGCGCTGAAGCACAAGGTGACGGCCGAGGACCTCGCGGACATACCGTTCGGCTCCAGCCTCGTCGGCGTCCAGGCCGGGACGACGTACAGCGTGCACCAGTTGTGGCAGGGCGTGTTCCTTCGCTCCGGCAACGACGCGGTGCATGTGCTCGCGAACATGAACGGGGGCGTCGCGAAGACCGTCGCCCAGATGCAGGCCCGCGCGAAGGACCTCCAGGCGAACGACACCCACGTCGTCAGCCCCGACGGCTTCGACCACAAGGGGCAGCTCTCGTCCGCGTACGACCTGACGCTGTTCGCCCGCGCCGGGCTGAAGAACGACGACTTCCGCGGCTACTGCGCCACCAAGGTCGCCGACTTCCCGGCGGGCGGGAAGAAGACCTTCCAGATCCAGAACACCGACCGCCTCCTCACCGGTCAGGGCGTCGCCCCGTACGAGGGCCTCATCGGCGTCAAGAACGGCTACACCTCGCACGCGGGCAACACCTTCACCGGCGCCGCCACCCGCGGCGGCCGCACCCTCCTGGTCACCGTGATGCACCCGAAGTCCGGCTACGAGGCCGTGTACGAGGAGACGGCCGCGCTGCTCGACTGGGGCTTCGCGGCCGCGAACAAGGTGCGCCCCGTCGGCGAGTTGGTCACCCCGCTCAGCGAGCAGCCGAAGAAGTCGACGTCGACGCGCGCGCCCCACGTGGCGGGCGCGGGACCCGCCGCGAGCACGTCCACCGGCTCGCACGGGGACGACTGGGCGCTCGGCGGCTCCATGGCCCTCGCGGCCCTCGCCGGCGGCGGCCTGCTGGCCCTGCGCCGCCGCGGGAAGCCGACGGGACGGCGCAGGAAGGCGTAGAGCGGCGCAGGACGGCGGCTCAGGCCTGCTTGGACGCCAGCTGGACGACGGTGATGTCGGACGGCGCGCCCACCCGCACCGGCGGCCCCCACGCGCCCGCGCCCCGACTGACGTACAGCTGGGTGTCGCCGTACCGGTCGAGGCCCGCGAGCGTCGGATTGCTGGCCGCCGCGACGAAGTTGCCCGGCCACAGCTGGCCGCCGTGGGTGTGCCCGGAGAGCTGCAGGTCGACGCTGTGCTTCACCGCCTCGTGGATCATCACGGGCTGGTGGGCGAGGAGGACGGAGGCGCGGGAGGTGTCGCGGTCGCCGAGCGCCTTCGCGTAGTCGGGTCCTTCGCCGTAGTTCTCGCCTGCGATGTCGTTGACGCCCGCGAGGTCGAAGGCCCCGATGTCGACGCGCGCGTTCTCCAGCGGCCGGAGCCCGAGCTCGCGCACATGGTCCACCCACGGGTCGGCGCCGGAGAAGTACTCGTGGTTGCCGGTGACGAAGTACGTCCCGTGCCGCGCGCTCAGCCGGGCGAGCGGCGCGACGGCGGGCGCGAGGTCCTCCACGCTCCCGTCGACCAGGTCACCGACGACGGCGATGAGATCGGGCTGCGTGGCGTTGATCGTCTCGACGACCCGCTCGGCGAAGCCCCGCCCGAGCACGGGCCCGAGATGGATGTCGCTGACCACGGCGATCCTGAACCCGTGGGCCGCGCGCGGCAGTTTGGCCAGCGGCACGGTGACCCGCTTGACCGTGGGCCCGCGCAGCACCCCGTACGCGCCACCGGCCACGACTCCCGCGGCGGCCACGGTCGCGGCGGCGCCGACGGTCCGGGCGAGGACGAGCCGGCGGGTGGGCGCGGGCGCAGCGGGCGCGAGCCCCGGGACCGGCTCCAGCTCCCGCAGCTCCGGCACCGGAACGCGCACCGGGGCCCCCTCCGCGGCGACGGTGGCGGTCGGCCTCCTGCGGTCGATGAGCCGCCGCAACAGAGGCCGCACGACCTCCCCCACCAGCAGCGCGAGCAGCAGATACAGCGCGAACGCCATCCACAGGAACCCGGGCCAGGCCAGCACCTGTTGCAGCAGGAACGGCGCCCCGGCCCGCTCCGCCGCCAGCGCCGCGAACATCAGCACGGGCCCGGCCACGAACACCAGGGTGCCGATCCGTCTGGGCCACCCGCCCTTGGCGGTCGTCTCGCGTACGAGGCGGCGCCACGCGTAGTAGTGCAGGGCCGCGAACGCCGCGAGGACGGCGGCGGCGATGAGTACGAAGACGACGATCATCTGCCCGGACGCCTATGAGGTCCGACGCAGTGTGCGCACCGAACGCAACCCGATGCCCCCGACAACCGTCCCCAATACGAAGGAGACGACGGCGAGCGTCAGATGCACCCAGAAGTACGCGGTCGGATCCCCGGCGTCGTCGAAGGCGAGGCCGCTGCCGTCCTTGACGAGGTTTTTGACGAAAGTGATCCAGATGAACCAGCTCCACACCCCGAAGGCGAGCAGGAACCAGGACACGGGGCGGCTGAGCTTCATACCCTCAGTATCGCCGCGCGGCCGAGCGCACCGCCGCCGGGGTGGGTCGGGGCGAACACAGGTCGCAGCGGTGGAGACTTACGGGGCAGGTACAGGTACCTTCACCAGCGTGCCCGACTCCCACGCCGCGCGACCGACGTCGCACTTGAAGAAGGCCGCGGTGCTGTTCGCCGCCTCCGCCCTGACGTTCGCCGGTGCGCTGCCCGCGGCCGCCGCGGACAAGGACAAGGACAAGACCGAGGCCAAGCCGCCCGCGTCGATGTCCCAAGTGGGCGGCGCCCAGTTGGGGAAACCGGGGACGCAGGTCAACCTTCAGAAGGGCGCGCCCGTCCTGCCGAAGGAGCTGACGGCGAAGTCCTGGCTCGTCGCCGACGCCGAGTCGGGCGAGGTGCTCGCCTCGCACAACCCGCACTGGCAGCTGCCGCCCGCCTCCACGCTGAAGATGCTGTTCGCGGACACCGTGCTGCCGAAGTTCCCGAAGACGACGACGCACAAGGTGGTGCCGTCCGACCTGGCGGGGATGGGCGCGGGGTCCAGCCTCGTCGGCATCAAGGAGGGCTTCACGTACTCGGTGCACGATCTGTGGCTGGGCGTCTTCCTGCGCTCCGGCAACGACGCGGTGCATGTGCTCTCCGCCATGAACCAGGGCGTCGCGCAGACCGTCAAGGACATGCAGGCGCACGCCGACGAGCTGCAGGCGGGCGACACCCACGTCGTCAGCCCCGACGGCTACGACATGCCGGGGCAGCACTCCTCCGCGTACGACCTGACGCTCTTCGCCCGTTCCGGGCTGCACAAGAAGGACTTCCGGGAGTACGCCGCCACGCCCACCGCCGAGTTCCCCATGAAGCAGAAGAAGGGGAAGACCACCAAGCAGTTCGGGATCCAGAACACCAACCGGCTGCTCACCGGCTCCCTGGGCCTGCCCGCGTACAAGGGCATCGCGGGCGTGAAGAACGGCAACACGACGAACGCGGGGGCCACGTTCACCGGGGTCGCCGAGCGCGGCGACCGGGTGCTGCTCGTCACCGTCATGAACCCGAAGGCGAAGGAGAGCGACGCCGTCTACAAGGAGACCGCGCGGCTCTTCGACTGGGGGTTCCAGGCCGACGGCAAGGTCTCCCCCGTCGGCCATCTCGTCGGGTCGAAGAGCGAGACGCCCGCGGGCGCCGCGTCCCCGAGCTCTGGTGAAGAGGGCGCCAAGTCGGCCGCGCACGCGGCGGTCACCGGCGGCTCCAGCGGCGTCGGGATCGCGCTCGCGATCGTGGGCGGCGTGCTCGTGGTGCTCGCGGGCGCGGTGTTCGTGGTGCGGAAGAAGTGGCCGCTGAAGATCACGAAGGGCTGATCTCCTCCGCCTCGTCCGCAGCCTCGTCCGCCGCCTCCGCCTCGGCCTCCGCTTCTTCCGTCTTGCGCAGGCCGACGCGGCCCGTCGCGGTCCACGCCGCGCAGAACAGCAGCAGTTTCGCGGTGAAGTTGATCCACAGCAGCAGGGCCACGGGCGTACCGAACGCGCCGTACATGCTCTTCGCCGCCACGTCCTTCATATAGCCGCTGAGCACCAGCTTCAGCAGCTCGAAGCCCGCCGCCCCGATCAGCGCCGCGGTGATCAGATCGCGGCGGCCCGGCTGCACTCCGGGCAGCAGGGCCAGGACGTAGAGCAGGATCAGGAAGTCCGCGAGGACCGCGATCGCGAAGGCGGCGGCCTGGAGCAGTATCCCGCCCCAGCCCGCCTTGTCGATGCCGATCTGGTCGGCCGTCCAGTCGACGGCCGTGGCCGCGAGCGCGGACGCCGCGATCGACACGATGCCCGCGAGGCCGAGCCCGACGAGGATCCCGGCGTCCTTGAGCTTGCGCATGATCGGGTTCTCGTCGGGGTCGGGCAGCTCCCACACGTCCCGCAGGCACTGCCGCATCGAGCCGACCCAGCCGACACCCGTGAACAGCAGCAGCGCTCCGGCGATGAGCCCGATCGTGCCCGCGTTGTCGACCAGCGCCCCGATGTCCAACTGGTCGGAGATACCCGGAACCTGGTCGCTGAGCGTCTGCTCCAGCTTCTTCTGCTGGTCCGGGCCCATGGTGCCGGCGGCCACCGCCGCGGCCACCGTGAGCAGCGGAAACAGCGCGAGGAAGCTGATGAACGTCATCGCCGCGGCGAGCTGGGACCAGCGGACCTCGTCGAGCCGCTCGTAGGCGTGCCAGGCGTGCGTCCGCATCAGCCGGGCGAACAGCGGCCCGACGACAGGGAGTTTCTTCAGCCAATCCATGATCCCAGCCTGCCCCCCATCCCCACTTCGATCACCCGTTCCGGTGAGCAGACGCAAGGTTTACGACAAACTTCGCACCTTCGGGCGATACGGTCACCGTCATGGTTGCCGACCCCGCTACCGATCCCGTACCCACTCTCCCCTCCGTCCCGCACTCCGTACCGGTCAGCGGCTGGGGCCGCACCGCCCCCACCTCGGCCCGCGTGATCCGCCCCCGCTCCTACGAGGACGCGGTCCTCGCGGTCCGGGACTGCGCCGCCACGGGACGCCGCGGCGGCATCGCGCGAGGGCTCGGCCGGGCGTACGGGGACGCGGCGCAGAACGCGGGCGGGGCCGTCCTCGACATGACGGGTCTCGACCGGATCCACGCCATCGACGCCGCCGGCGGCACCGTGCTGTGCGACGCGGGCGTCTCGCTGCACCGCCTGATGGAGGTGCTGCTCCCCCTCGGCTGGTTCGTGCCGGTCACCCCCGGCACCCGCTATGTCACGGTCGGCGGGGCGATCGGCGCCGACATCCACGGCAGGAACCACCACGTCTCCGGCTCCTTCGCCCGCCACGTCCCCATGCTCGAACTCCTCACCGCCGACGGCGGGGTACGCGTCGTGGAGCGCGGCAGCGAGCTGTTCGACGCGACGGCCGGCGGCATGGGCCTGACCGGGATCATCCTCACGGCGACGATCCAACTACAGCCCGTCGCGACCTCGTTGATGTCGGTCGACACCGAACGAGCCACTGACTTCGACGACTTGATGGCCCGGCTCACCGCCACGGAGCACCGTCACCCCTACTCCGTCGCCTGGGTCGACCTGCTCGCGCGCGGCGCCGCGACCGGCCGCGGAGTGCTCACGCGCGCCGAGCACGCGCCGCTCGACGCGCTGCCCGCACGCGCCCGCAGGACCCCGCTGGAGTTCCGCCCCGCCCGCCTCCCCGCGGCCCCGGACTTCCTCCCCGAGGGACTGCTCGGCAGCACGAGCGTCGGCCTGTTCAACGAGCTCCGGTACCGCACGGCGCCCAGGGTCCGCACCGGCGAACTGCAGAAGCTCTCCACGTTCTTCCACCCGCTCGACGGCGTCCCGCACTGGAACCGCGTCTACGGGCGCGGCGGCTTCGTGCAGTACCAGTTCGTCGTCGGACACGGCCAGGAAGAGGCGCTGCGCCGCATCGTGCACCGCGTCTCCGAGCGCCGCTGCCCGTCCCTCCTCGCCACCCTCAAGCGCTTCGGCGAAGGGGACCCGGGCTGGCTGTCGTTCCCGATGCCCGGCTGGACCCTCGCGCTCGACATCCCGGCGAACCTGCCCGAACTGGGTGCGTTCCTCGACGAGTTGGACGAGGAGGTGGCCGCCGCGGGTGGGCGCGTCCACCTCGCCAAGGACTCCCGGCTGCGGCCCGAGCTGCTCACCGCCATGTACCCGCGCCTCGACGACTTCCGCTCGCTGCGGGCGCGTTGGGACCCGCAGGGGGTGTTCCGCTCGGACCTGTCACGACGCCTGAACCTGTGACCAGCCGCCCGCCCGACACCCCCTCCAGGAGCCCCCGTTGAAAGACGCCTTCGGCACCCCCCAGTCCCTGCTCGTCCTCGGCGGCACCTCCGAGATCGCGCTGGCCACCGCCCGCCGCCTCGTCGCCAGGCGCACCCGCACCGTGTGGCTGGCGGGCCGCCCCTCCCCCGCACTCGACGAGGCCGCCGCCGGGCTGCGCGCCCTGGGCGCCGACACCCGTACGGTCCCCTTCGACGCGCTGGACCCCACCGCGCACGAGGAGACGCTCGGCAAGGTCTTCGCCGAGGGCGACATCGACATGGTGCTGCTCGCGTTCGGCATCCTCGGCGACCAGGCCCGCGACGAGGACGACCCGATGTCGGCGGTCCGCGTCGCCCAGACCAACTACACGGGCGCCGTCTCCGCGAGCCTCGTCTGCGCGCGGGCACTGCAGTCCCAGGGCCACGGCTCGCTCGTCGTCCTGTCCTCGGTGGCGGGCGAGCGGGCCCGCCGCGCCAACTTCATCTACGGCTCCAGCAAGGCGGGCCTCGACGCGTTCACGCAAGGGCTCGGGGACGCGCTGCACGGCACGGGCGTGCACGTCATGATCGTCCGGCCCGGATTCGTACGGTCGAAGATGACGGCAGGGCTCGTCGAGGCGCCGATGGCCACGACGCCCGGAGCGGTGGCACAGGCCATCGAGACGGGTCTTCGGCGCAGGTCGGAGACGGTGTGGGTGCCGGGGACGCTGCGCGTGGTGATGTCGGCGCTGCGGCATGTGCCGCGGCCGGTGTTCCGGCGACTGCCGGTCTAGCGGGCGGGCAGCCGGGGTCCGCGTGTCGTGCGGCCCGAGGTCTGCGCGGGCAGCGCCGACGTGCCGAAGGCGAAGTCCCGCAGCTTGCGCCACACTCCGTCGGCGCCCTGCTCGTAGAGCGCGAACCCGGTGCACGCCCAGGCCGCCTCGTACTCGGCGAGCTCCGCGAACGCACGGTCCATCGACTCCTCGTCGATACCGTGCGCCACGGTCACGTGCGGGTGGTACGGGAACTGCAGCTCGCGGGAGACCGGGCCCGAGGCGTCCCGCACCTGCTTCTGCAGCCAGGTGCAGGCCTCGGCGCCCTCGACGACCTGTACGAACACGACGGGCGACAGCGGCCGGAACGTACCCGTGCCGGAAAGCCGCATCGCGAACGGCCGCCCGCCGGACGCCACTTCCTCCAGATGCGCCTCGATCGCCGTGAGGTCGCCGCCCTCCACCTCGGTCGGCGGGAGCAGGGTGATGTGCGTGGGAATGCCGTGCGCCGCGGCGTCGCCGAAGCCCGTGCGCCGCTCCTGGAGCAGGCTGCCGTGCGGCTCCGGGACCGCGATCGAGACACCGATCGTTACGGTCCCCACGTCATACTCCTGTCGTCGTGTGGCGGGCGGGTGTCGTCGCGCTGCGAAGCTTTCAGTTTTCTGAAGGCCTCAGTGCTTGGCGGGCAGGAAGCCGACCTTGTCGTAGGCCTGGGAGAGGGTCTCGGCGGCTACCGCCCGCGCCTTCTCCGCGCCCTTGGCCAGGATCGAGTCAAGCGTCTCCGGGTCGTCCAGATATTCCTGGGTGCGGGTCCGGAACGGTGTCACGAAGTCCACCATGACCTCGGCCAGGTCCGTCTTCAGCGCACCGTACATCTTGCCCTCGTACTTCTCCTCCAGTTCCGGGATACCGGCACCGGTGAGGGTGGAGTAGATGGTGAGCAGGTTGCTGACGCCCGGCTTGTTCTCCGCGTCGTAGCGGATCACGGTGTCGGTGTCGGTGACGGCGCTCTTGACCTTCTTGGCGGTCGCCTTCGGCTCGTCGAGCAGGTTGATGAGGCCCTTCGGCGTCGACGCCGACTTGCTCATCTTGATCGACGGGTCCTGAAGGTCGTAGATCTTCGCCGTCTCCTTGAGGATGTACGGCGCCGGGAGCGTGAACGTGTCGCCGAAGCGGCCGTTGAAGCGCGTGGCGAGGTCGCGGGTCAGCTCGATGTGCTGGCGCTGGTCCTCACCGACCGGAACCTGGTTCGCCTGGTAGAGCAGGATGTCCGCGACCTGAAGAACCGGATACGTGAACAGTCCGACGGAGGCACGATCCGCACCCTGCTTCGCGGACTTGTCCTTGAACTGCGTCATGCGGGAGGCCTCACCGAAGCCCGTGATGCAGTTCATGACCCAGGCCAGCTGCGCGTGCTCCGGGACGTGGCTCTGCACGAACAGCGTGCAGCGCTCCGGGTCGAGCCCCGCGGCGAGCAGCTGCGCGGCGGCGAGCCGGGTGTTGGCCCGCAGCTCCTTCGGGTCCTGCGGAACGGTGATCGCATGCAGGTCCACGACCATGTAGAAGGCGTCGTGGGACTCCTGCAGCGCCACCCACTGGCGCACCGCACCGAGGTAGTTGCCGAGGTGGAACGAGCCGGCGGTGGGCTGGATCCCGGAGAGCACACGAGGGCGAACATCAGAGGCCATGTGCCTCATTGTCTCAGGTGCGCCACACAGCTCCGCAGCGGCCAAAGGTCCTTTACCGGGCGGTGGGCGGCCTGGTCGTTGTCAGTGGGCGCCGGTAGCTTGTCGATGTGGCGGGAGTCACGTGGGGGCGCGTCGACGGGGGTGGCGATGCAGTACGTACGAGGGGGTGGGCTCCGGTGGGCCCGGGTGCTGCTCGTGGTGGTGGCGCTGCTGGTGGCGGCGCTGTCGGCGGGGGCGTCCGTCGCGCACGCCCGGCCGACGCAGCCAGGCACCGGGATGGACGTGCCGGATCTGGCGGTGGTGATCGCGCCCGGCGCCGGGGCGGGCCCTTCGGTGGCCCTGCACAACGAGGACCGGAACTTCGCCCGTCTTGAGCGCCTGACCACGGGGTTCGACGCGGTGACGGAGCGGGTGCCGGACGCCTGGCAGGAGGGGCACTTCCCGCCCGTGGCGGCCACGGTCATATGGGGTCTGACCGGGGTGGCGGGCTGGCCCGAGACCCACAGCGCGCCCGGCACCGACACGGTCATCGAGCGCCAGGACCAGCTGATCTTCGCGAAGGACGGCACGCCGTGGATCCGCACGGACCCGATGGTCGACGTGAACGACGACGACCTCCGCTGGCACCACGCGTCCCCGACCCTCGTCGACCAGCTGACGCGGGCCGGGGTCTTCCCCACGACCGATCCCCCGGAGGAGCAGCCCACCCGGAACCCGTGGTGGTGGGGGCTGGCGGGCGTGGCGGTGGGCCTCGCCGCGGCGGCGCTGATCTGGCGAATACGCATACGCCCTCGTGACCCACGCGACCCCCGGGAACCCCGAGAGCCGCGCCAACAACTGGTCGACCTGTAAGGCGCCGCGGGGGACGGTGCCGGGCTGCGCCACTGCCCGCACACCTTCCACGGCCGCCGGGAACGGCGCCGGGCCGCACCACGGCCCACTCACCACCCACGGGCCGGTGCCAGGCTGCACCACTGCCCACTCACCTCCCACGACCGCCAGGAACAGTGCCGGGCTGCACCACTGCCCACTCACCACCCACGACCGCCAGGAACAGTGCCGGGCTGCACCACTGCCCACTCACCACCCACGACCGCCAGGAACGGTGCCGGGCTGCACCACTACCCACTCACCACCGACGGGCCGGTGCCAGGCTGCACCACTGCCCACTCACCACCCACGACCGCCAGGAACGGTGCCGGGCTGCACCACTACCCACTCACCACCGACGGGCCGGTGCCAGGCTGCACCACTGCCCACTCACCACCCACGACCGCCAGGAACGGTGCCGGGCTGCACCACTACCCACTCACCACCCACGGCCACCGGGGCTGGTGCCGGGCTGCGACGCTGCCCGCTCACCTCCCACCACCCGCCCCCTCCGGGGGCTCCGGCATCCCGGGCGGAGACGGCGCCTGTCGCGCGGAGCCGGGGCCCGGGGCGGCGACGTGGTCGGCGCCTGTCGTGAGGGGTGCGCGGCACCGGGGTGCCGCCTTGCCCACCCTGCCGCCCCAGGCGGCAGATTGCCCAAGGCGGGGGCGGCCGACCGCGGCGGGCGGGGAGCCGTGGTGGGCGTTGCCCAAGGCTGGGCGGCGTCGGCCGCAATGGGTGGGGAGCTGTGGCCGGCGGGGTTCGCCCAAGGCGGGGGCGGTGTCGGCCGCAATGGGTGGGGAGCCGTGGCTGTCTGCGGATTGCCCAAGGCGGCTGGCGGTGCCCCGTCGGGCCGACGCCCCCGGAGGGGGCGGGTGGTGGGAGATGGGCGGGGCAAATCAAGCCCCTGCGGCGATTGAGCAGCGGGGTCCGGGGCAGAGCCCCGAGGCCGTAACGCCGGTTCGGCGAAATCAGCCCCGCCTTTCGAACGAGAGCCCGCGGGGGCCGGGGCACAGTCCCGATCTTTCAGCCCCGCCGGCGCTTGAGGCGCGGGGGCCGGGGCGGAGCCCCGTGGCGTAGGACGGGTGCCCGCCCCACGCCACGGAGGGGCTCAGCCCAGGTCGATCTGGCCGTACAGCGGGAACCCGGCCAACAGATCCGTCGCCCGCTGGGCAACCTCGTCCGCAACCTTCGGCTCCAGCACGTGACTCGCCTTCGACACCGCCCCGGACTTCGTGGTCCCCGGCTCGGCGGCAGCCAGAACACGGTCCATGAGCGCCGCGATCTCATCCATCTCGCCCGCGCCGAGCCCCCGCGTGGTCAACGCCGGCGTACCGATACGGATGCCGGACGTGTACCACGCCCCGTTCGGGTCCGCCGGAATCGCGTTGCGGTTGGTGACGATGCCGGAGTCGAGCAGCGCCGACTCGGCCTGGCGCCCCGTGAGGCCGTAGGAGGACGCCACGTCGATGAGGTTGAGGTGGTTGTCCGTGCCGCCGGTGACGAGCGTCGCGCCGCGCCGCGTCAGGCCCTCCGCCAGCGCCCGCGCGTTGTCCACGATGCGCTGCGCGTAGTCCTGGAACGCGGGCTGCCGCGCCTCGGCAAGGGCGACCGCCTTCGCGGCCATGACGTGCGGCAGCGGCCCGCCGAGCACCATCGGGCAGCCCCGGTCGACCTGGTCCTTCAGCGAGTCGTCGCACAGCACCATGCCGCCGCGCGGCCCACGCAGGGACTTGTGGGTGGTCGTGGTGACGATCTGCGCGTGCGGCACCGGGTCGAAGTCGCCGGTGAGCACCTTGCCCGCGACGAGCCCCGCGAAGTGCGCCATGTCGACCATGAGCGTCGCCCCGACCTCGTCGGCGATCTCCCGCATGATCCGGAAGTTCACGAGGCGCGGGTACGCGGAGTAACCGGCGACGATGATCATCGGCTTGAACTCGCGGGCCTGCGCGCGCAGCGCCTCGTAGTCGATGAGCCCGGTGGCGGGGTCGGTGCCGTAGGACCGCTGATCGAACATTTTTCCGCTGATATTCGGCCTGAAGCCGTGCGTGAGGTGGCCGCCCGCGTCCAGCGACATGCCGAGCATCCGCTGGTTGCCGAAGGCCTGGCGCAGCTCGGCCCAGTCCGCCTCGGTGAGGTCGTTGATCTGGCGGACGCCGGTCTTCGCGAGGAACGGCACCTCGACGCGGTCGGCGAGCACGGCCCAGAAGGCGACGAGGTTGGCGTCGATGCCGGAGTGCGGCTGCACGTACGCGTGCCGGGCACCGAACAGCTCGCGGGCGTGCTCCGCGGCGATCGACTCGACGGTGTCGACGTTGCGGCAGCCGGCGTAGAAGCGGCGGCCGATGGTGCCCTCGGCGTACTTGTCGCTGAACCAGTTGCCCATGGTCAGCAGCGTCGCCGGGGACGCGTAGTTCTCGGACGCGATCAGCTTGAGCATCTCGCGCTGGTCGGTCAGCTCCTGCGCGATGGCGTCGGCGACGCGCGGCTCCACGCCCCGTACGACATCAAGGGCGGCACGGTACGCGGTGGATTCGGGGGTCAAGCGGGCATCGGTCATAGGGGGCAGCCTCCGGACACGGTCGATACGCGGTCGGTTCACGGGTGGTCGGCCCAGGCGCACGGCACACACGGCTCGGGCCGCTCCCCGATGGTCGATCCCATCCCAGCGCGCCAGTCACGGCCCTGCCCTCACAGTACCGGGCGTACCGACCGGCGAGGTTTCCACGTCCACATCGCGAGCGACGATAGGAAGGGGCCACAAGCCCGTCCCACACCCAGCGCCACGAGCCGCGACGAACGGAGATCCCGTGACTTCTGTGACTCCACCGACCACCGCAGGACACACCACGCAGGACTTCATCACCTCCTCGGAAGACCACGGCGCGCACAACTACCACCCGCTCCCGGTGGTCGTCGCCACCGCCGAGGGTGCGTGGATGACGGACGTCGAGGGGCGCCGCTACCTCGACATGCTCGCCGGCTACTCGGCGCTCAATTTCGGGCACGGCAACCGTCGCCTCATCGATGCCGCGAAGGAGCAGCTGGAGCGGGTGACGCTGACGTCACGGGCCTTCCACCACGACCGGTTCGCGGCGTTCTGCACGGAGCTCGCCGAGCTGTGCGGCATGGAGATGGTGCTGCCGATGAACACGGGCGCGGAGGCCGTCGAGACCGCCGTGAAGACCGCCCGGAAGTGGGGTTACCGGGTCAAGGGCGTGCCGGACGGGCGGGCCAGGATCGTGGTCGCGAGCGACAACTTCCACGGCCGTACGACGACCATCGTCAGCTTCTCCACCGACGAGGAGGCACGCGCCGACTTCGGTCCGTACACGCCGGGCTTCGACATCGTCCCGTACGGGGATCTGGACGCGCTGCGCGCCGCGGTCACGGACGAGACGGTGGCGGTGCTCCTTGAGCCGATCCAGGGCGAGGCGGGCGTGCTCGTCCCGCCGCCGGGCTATCTCGCGGGCGTACGGGAGCTGACGCGCGAGCGGAACGTGCTGTTCATCGCCGACGAGATCCAGTCGGGGCTCGGCCGCACGGGACGTACCTTCGCGTGCGAGCACGAGGGCGTGGTGCCGGACATGTACGTGCTGGGCAAGGCGCTCGGCGGCGGGGTCGTGCCGGTGTCGGCGGTGGTGTCGAGCAAGGCCGTGCTCGGGGTGTTCCGGCCGGGCGAGCACGGGTCGACGTTCGGCGGGAATCCCCTCGCCTGCGCGGTGGCCCTCGAGGTGATCGCGATGCTGCGCACCGGGGAGTTCCAGGAGCGGGCGGCGGAGCTGGGCGAGCATCTGCACGCCGAGCTGGGCCTGTTGGCGGGGACGGGGAAGGTCACCGAGGTGCGCGGGCGCGGCCTGTGGGCGGGCGTCGACATCGATCCGTCGTACGGGACGGGCCGGGAGATCTCGGAGAAGCTGATGGACCGCGGGGTCCTGGTGAAGGACACCCACGGGTCCACCATCCGGATCGCCCCGCCGCTGGTGATCAGCAAGGACGATCTGGACTGGGGCCTCGATCAGCTGCGGGCGGTGCTGGGCGCGTAGGCCCTTTTACCGAGGCTCACAGGATGACGTGGGGCAGGAAGCGGGCGTACTCGTCCGTGACAAGCCCCGCCGATTCCCGGATGCCGAGGCCGGCCGCCTCGTCCTCGACGACCCACGCGCCGAGGACGACGCGGTTGCCGTCGAAGTCGGGCAGCTCGCTCAACTCCTGGTAGCAGCAGGGCTCTTCGGGGGCGGGCGGGACGGACCCGGGTTCGTGGATCGTGACGCCCGCACCCTCGCGCCCGAGCAGCGGCTTCGACACATAGCCGGGGCCGGTCGGATCGGTCGCCAGCTCGCGCGGGCCGTCGAGGTAGGCGGGCAGCAGGTTCGGGTGGCCGGGGTACAGCTCCCAAAGCACCGCGAGGAGCGCCTTGTTGCTGAGCAGCATCTTCCAGGCGGGCTCGATCCACATCGTCGTACCCGTGCCGCCACCGTTGTCGAGGCCGGCGAGGACGTGCGGGGCGAATTCGTCGGAGGTCAGCCACTCCCACGGGTACAGCTTGAAGCAGCTGCGGATGAACCGGAGTTGGTTGTCGACGAAGCGCTCGGAGAGGCTGTCCCAGCCGATCTCCTCCATGGAGATCCAGTCGGTCTCCAGGCCCGCCTGTTCGGCGGTCTCCTTCAGATATCCGACGGTCATCAGGTCCTCGCCGAGTTCGTCGGCCGAGGAGTGCGCGAAGTAGAGCGGGCTGCCCGGCGGGAGCAGGGCGGCCTGCTTCTTCCAGGCGTCGACGAGCCGCTCGTGGAGCGAGTTCCACTGGTCGGCGCCGGGGAACCGCTCCTCCATCCAGAACCACTGGGGGCTCGCGGCCTCGACCAGGGAGGTGGGGGTGTCGGCGTTGTACTCGAGGAGCTTCGCGGGCCCTGTGCCGTCGTACCGGAGGTCGAACCGGCCGTAGACGGAGGGGAGTTCGGCGCGCCGCTCCCAGGCCTCGGCGACCGCCGCGGCGACGCCCGGGTCGGTGATCCCGAGGTCGGCGAAGCGGTCGGTGCGGACGATGTGTTCGGCCGCGGCGAGGCACATGCGGTGCAGCTCCTCGACGACCTCTTCGAGCGCCTCGACCTCGGGGAGGGAGAACTCGTAGTAGGCGCTCTCGTCCCAGTACGGGCGCAGCGAGTCGTCGGGGTAGCGGGTGAGCGGGTAGATGAGCCCCTGTTCCTCGACGGTCTGCTGCCAGCCGGGGCGTGGGGTGATGGTGTGTCGCTTCATGGGTTTCTCGGGCCGTCCCGGTTCAGCCGCCGGAGCTTCCGCCCTTGCCGCCGCTGCCGAAGCCGCCGCGGGTGACGCCGCCGCCCGAGGACTTGGTGAAGGAGCCGCTGCCGACGCGGCTGCCCTTCTTCTTGCCGCCGTAGTACCAACTGCCGTTCACCGAGGACTTGGTGGACGAGGACTTGCAGTACTTGTCGGAGACGACCTTGTAGCCCTTGGACGCGTTGTAGCTGTTGCGGTCGATGCAGCGCTTGTCGACGTCGGAGTCCGAGGAGCAGGCGGTGAGCGCGGCGGCCAGCAGGCCCACGCTGCCGAGCGCGACGGTGCCGGAGCGCAGCCGCCGCTGGGTGGCCGCCTTGTTCGCGGCGTCCCTGCTGTCCTTGCTGTCGTTCATGACGTTTCCCCCGTGATTCGCCGTACTTTTCCGTTCTCTGTGCCCGCCCTAGGGCAGGACCCGGCACAGGGTATCCAACGCGCCCGGCCATGCGTGATCGGGCGGGGTTCCGTAGCCGACGACCAGGGCGTCCATGGGGTCGTCCGGCGCGGGCGCGTCCTCGTGCCGGAATTCGGCCAGGCCCGAGATGCCGAGGCGCTGCCAGGCGGCGGCCTGTACGACGGATCGCTCGGTGCCGGGCGGGAGTTGGAGCACGGCGTGCAGTCCGGCCGCGATGCCGGTGGCGCGCACGGCCGGGGCGCGCTCGGCGAGGGCGGCGACGAGCTGGTCGCGGCGGCGCCGGTAGCGGAGCCGGGCGGCGCGCACATGACGGTCGTACGCGCCGGATTCCAGGAACTCGGCGAGGGTGAGCTGGTCGAGGACGCCGCAGGACCAGTCGGTGTACCCCTTGGCCTCGACGACCTCGTCGATGAGGGACGCGGGCAGCACCATCCAGCCGAGCCGCAGTCCGGGGGCGAGGGACTTGCTGGCGGTGCCGAGGTAGACGACGCGGTCCGGGTCGAGGCCCTGGAGGGCGCCGACGGGCTGCCGGTCGTAGCGGAACTCGCCGTCGTAGTCGTCCTCCAGGATCAGCCCGCCGGTGCGCCGCGCCCAGTCGACGACGGCGGCACGACGTCGCGCGTGCAGGGCGACGCCGAGAGGAAACTGGTGGGCGGGAGTAAGCAGAGCAGCCCCCTCCCCACCCAACTCCCTCACATCCGCGCCCTCTTGGTCGAAGGGAAGCGGCCGGGTCCGCAGTCCCGGCCGGGTCAGATAGCCCCAATGCAGATCGAGCCCGTACGACTCGACGGCGACGTCGCGCACGCCGCGCCGGTGCAGCACCTCGCCGAGCAGGATCATGCCCTGCACGAACCCGGCGCAGACGACGATCCGCTCCGGCGAGGCCTGGACGCCGCGGGAGCGGGCCAGATATTCGGCGAGGGCGCGACGCAGTTCGGGGCGGCCGCGCGGGTCGCCGTAGCCGAGGGCATCGTTCGGGGCGGCGTTCAGGGCGCGGCGGGCGGCCTTCAGCCATTCGGCGCGGGGGAAGGAGGCGAGGTCGGGGCGGCCGGGCATGAGGTCGTAGCGGTACCCGCCGAAGGGGACGCGGTTCGTGACGGGTACCGGCGTCGGCGCCCGCCCCGGCCGCTCGGCCACCCGGGTGCCGGAGCCCTGCCGGGCGGTGAGCCAGCCCTCGGCGACGAGGTCGGCGTAGGCGTCGGCGACCGTGTTGCGGGCGAGGCCGAGGTCGGCGGCGAGGGTCCGGGAGGCGGGCAGCCTGACACCGGGGGCGAGCCGCCCGCCGCGTACGGCTTCACGGAGCGCGTCGGTCAGCCCGCGACGTACGCCCCCGGAGGGGTGGGGGTCGAGATGCAGATCGATGCCGAGCGCCCGCCCGGAGACCGAATTGGCCCAAGATTCTTCCACGTAAATGGACCATACTCCTGGGCTACTCCCTTCGTAGGCTCGAAGCATGACGAACAACGAGAACAGCACCGAAAACGCCCCGTACATGCACGAGCACACCCCTCGCCTCGACTGGTCCCGCCAGGCCCCCGAGGTCTTCAAGGCGATGATCAAGCTGGACGCGGCCGCCCGCGCGGGCGTGGACCCGAAGATCGCCGAACTCGTAAAGATCCGCGCCTCGCAGATCAACCGCTGCGCCCTCTGCCTCGACATGCACACCAAGGACGCCCTGGCGGCGGGCGAGAGCGTGGAGCGGATCATCCAGCTCAGCGCGTGGGAGGAGTCGCAGCACTTCTACACGGAGAAGGAGATCGCGGCCCTCGAACTGACCGAGGCGATCACGGTCCTCACCGACGGTTTCGTGCCGGACGAGGTCTACGAGAAGGCGGCGAAGGTCTACGACGAGCAGGAGCTGGCCCAGCTGATCGCCGCGATCACGGTCATCAACGCCTGGAACCGCTTCGGCGTCTCGACCCGCCAGTCGCCGGGCCACTACACGCCTGGGGACTTCAAGTGACCGCTCGTACGCGACAGTTGGACGCCGGGGTCCGGACGGCGATGCAGGCGCTGAGCGCCGCCGCCAAGAAGGGCCTCGGCGACCCGGTCCTCGCGGAACTGGTGGCGATCAGGGCCTCACAGCTCAACGAGTGCGCGTTCTGCCTGGACATGCACGTGGACATCGCGGTGCGCACGAACGGCGAGACCGCACACCGCATCGCGCTCCTGAACGCATGGCGCGAGGCGGGCGCGGTCTTCGACGACCGGGAAAGGGCTGCCCTCGCACTCACGGACGCGATGACGCTCCTGACGGACGGCTACGTCCCGGACGAGGCGTACGAGGCGGCGGCAAAGCACTTCTCGGAACAGGAACTCGCCCACTTGATCGCCTCGATCGTGGTCATCAACAACTGGAACCGGCTGATGGTGAGCCGGCGCATCGAGCCTGGAGGCCCCGCATGGTGAGTCCGAGCGCCGCCGATACGTTCCGCGCCCTGCACCACGACCGCTCCCCCGGCGACCCGCTCGTCCTCCCCGGCCCGTGGGACGCGGCGAGCGCCCGCGTCTTCGAGGAGACCGGCTTCCCCGCCCTCGCGACACCGTCCGCCGGAGTCGCCGCGTCGCTCGGCTACGAGGACGGGCAGACCCCGGCGGACGAGATGTTCGCGGCGGTCCGCAGGATCGTGCGCGCGGTGTCGGTGCCGGTGTCGGCGGACATCGAGGCCGGCTACGGGATCGCCCCGAAGGAACTGGTGGAACGCCTCCTGGAAACGGGAGCCGTGGGCTGCAACCTGGAGGACTCGCGCCCGGACGGCACACTCAACGACCCGCACGCGCAAGCGGATTGGCTGGCCGAATTCCGCTCGGCGGCGTCCGACCGCGTCGTCCTGAACGCCCGCATCGACACGTTCATCCGCGGCGCCGCGGACCCGATCGCCGAGGCGGTGGAACGCGCCCGCCTGTACATCGCCGCGGGCGCGGACTGCGTCTACCCGATCGGCGCACCGGCGGAGGCTGTTCCGGCCCTGCGCTCCGGCATCGAGGGCCCGATCAACGTCGGCGCCCCGCCCGACGGCCCGTCCCCGCGCGAGTGGGGCGAACTGGGGGCCACCCGGATCACGTTCGGCCCGGGCTTGCAGCGGAGGGCGATGGGGGCGGTGCGGGAGATCGCGGAGGGGTTGCGGTAGGTCCGCTCCCGCAGACGTGGACTGCAGACGTGGACTGCAGGCGTGGACTGCAGACGTGGACTGCAGACGTGGACTGCAGACGTGGACTGTGACGGCTGTCTCCGACTTCGTCGTAGTGAGCCGTCACAGTCCCGGCTGGTTACTTCTTCGGGAGCCACTTCTTCCACGTCGAGCGGTGGGTGTCGACCCACTTCTTGGCTGCGGCTTCCGGGGTGAGCTTCTTGTCGGCGATCAGGAGGGAGACCTCGTTCTGGTCGTCCGTCGTCCACTTGAAGTTCTTCAGAAGCTGCGCCGCCTCGCCGCCGTTCTTGGCGAAGCCCGTGTTGAGGTACTTCTGGAGCGGCGTCGTCGGGTAGGCGCAGGTGATCTTCTTCGGGTCGGCGTCGCAGCCCTCCTTGTACTTGGGCAGCTTCACCTCCGTCATCGGCACCTGCTTCGTCAGCCACTGGGGCGTGTACCAGTACGACAGGAACGGCTTCTTCTGCTTGGCGAACTGCTTCATCTGTGTGATTTGGGCGGCCTCGGAGCCCGCGAACACGACCTGGTAGTCCAGGTTCAGGTTCTTCACCAGCGCCTTGTCGTTCGTGACGTACGAGGGGGAGCCGTCGAGGAGTTGGCCCTTGCCGCCGCTCTCCGCCGTCTTCAACTGGTCGGCGTACTTGTCGAGGTTCTTCCAGTTGGTGACGTCGGGGTGCTGCTTCGCGAAGTACGTCGGGACGAACCAGCCGATGTGTCCTGTGACGCCGAGGCCGCCACCGTTCACGATCGTCTTCTTGTCCTTGACGTAGCGCTGCACCTGGTCGGGGTGGCCCCAGTCCTCCAGGATCGCGTCGACGCGGCCCTGGCTGAGGGCGTCCCACGCGGGGACCTCGTCGACCTGCACGGTGTCGACGCGGTAGCCGAGTTCGTGCTCCAGCAGGTACTGGGCGACCGCCACGTTCGCCTGTGCGCCGACCCAGGACTGGACCGAGAGGGTCACCGTCTTCGCGCCCTGGGCGTTGGCGTACGGGGACGCCTGCTTGGTCATGTCGGCCGCGCCGCACCCGGTGGCCGTGAGGAGGAGGGTCGCTCCCGCGACTGCTGTGAATGTCTTGCGCGTTCGTCGCATGTCACGCGTCCTTTCCTGCGCCGGTACGGCGGCCCGTCGGCTGCGTCACCCGGTCCAGCATCAGGCCGAGGCAGACGATCGCCGCGCCCGCGACCAGGCCGGTGGCCAGATCACCTTGCGCGAGGCCGAAGACCACGTCGTAGCCGAGTGCGCCACCGCCGACCAGGCCGCCGATGATGACGACGGCGAGGACCAGGACCACGCCCTGGTTGACGGCGAGCAGCAACGCCGGGCGGGCGAGCGGGAGTTGGACCTGGCGCAGCTGCTGCCACGTGGTCGCGCCCATCGAGCGGGACGCCTCCATCGCGGCCGGGTCCACCTGACGCAGGCCTTGTGTCGTGATGCGTACGACGGCGGGGAGCGCGTAGACGACGGCCGCGGCGACGGCCGGGGCGCGGCCGACGCCGAAGAGGGCGACGACCGGGATCAGGTACACGAACTGCGGCATCGTCTGGAAGACGTCCAGGACCGGGCGGAGCAGTCGTTCGATGCGCTCGCTGCGGGCCGCGCCGATGCCGATCGCGACGCCGAGGACCAGCGTGACCAGTACCGCCGCGATGACCTGCGAGAGCGTGTCGAGCGACGGCTTCCATACGCCGAGGGCGCCGATCGCGGCCATCGCGAGGACCGCGGTGAGCGCGGTGCGCCAGGTGCCGATCAGCCAGGCGAGCGCGGCGACGATCAGCAGCACCGACCACCAGGGCAGCCAGGTGAGGCCGTCGCGCACCGGGTTGAGGATCCCCGTGGTGAAGTGCGCGGCCCAGTCGGCGGTGCCGCCGATGTACGGGACGCCGGTGTAGAGGTGGTCCGTCATCCAGTCGACGGCGTCGTTGACGGGCGTCGCGATGGTGACGACCCACGAGTCGGGCCAGTCGAGGCGGTCCATGAAACGGGTCGCCAGCGCGACCACCACGGTGCCGAGCGCGACCACGCCCCACTTCCACGGGGCCGGGGCCGAGTCGTGCGAGCCCATCCGCTCCCCCGCCGCGGCCGTGACCCGGTCGAGGACGACGGCGAGCAGCACGATCGGGATGCCGGCCGCGAGCGCGGCGCCGACGTCGACGGAGGCGAGCGCCTGGTAGACGCGGTCGCCGAGGCCGCCCGCGCCGATCACGGAGGCGATGACGGCCATGGAGAGCGCCATCATGATCGTCTGGTTGAGGCCGAGGAGGAGTTCCTTGCGGGCCAGCGGCAGGCGCGCGCTCAGCAACCGCTGGCGGGCCGTGGCGCCGAGCGAGGTGACGGCCTCCATCACGCCGCCGTCCACGGAGCGCAGGCCGAGCGCGGTGAGGCGGGCCATCGGCGGGGCGGCGTAGACGACCGTGGCGAGCACGGCGGCCGGGACGCCCATGCCGAAGACGAGGACGACCGGGAGGAGGTACGCGTACGCGGGCAGCGCCTGCATGGTGTCGAGGACCGGGCGCAGGCCCCGGTACATGGTGTCGCTCAGGCCCGCGGCGAGGCCGAGCAGGGCGCCGACGATCACCGAGATGAGCACGGCGATCACCATGAGCGCGAGCGTCTGCATGGTGGGCACCCACATACCGAGGATGCCGCACGCCAGGAAGGCGATCGTGGCGAACGCGGCGCTGCGCCAGCCGGCGACGCGCCAGGTGATCAGCCCGACCGCCGCGGTGACGCCGGCCCAGCCGGCCGCGAGCAGCACCAGGTAGACGGCGCGCACGGAGAGGACGACGGCGTTGCTGATGTAGCCGAAGAAGTACAGGAACAGCGGGTGGCTGTCCCGGTTGTCGATGATCCAGTCCGTGGCCTTGCCGAGGGGTTCGGTGAGGTCGACGGTGAGGTCGTGCGGCCAGGTGCCGCTGGACCACTTGGCGTGGGCCAGCGGGACGAGAACCGCGGCGACGACGGCGAGCAGCACGATCTTGCCCAGGGCGCGGTTGCGCCAGAGGGGGCGGGGCCGCTCAGCGGTACTTGTGGCCGAGGCGGCCGTTACGGCAGCAGCCATCAGTCGGTCCCCTCATCCGAATCAAGCCCCTGCGGCGATTGAGCAGGCTTTTCGAGCCCCGCCGGCGATTGAGCAGCCTCTTCAGGCCCCGCCGCCGATTGAGCCTTTTCAAGCCCCGCCGGCGATTGAGGCGCGGGGTCCGGGGCAGCGCCCCGCGGCCCGGGAACGGCTCCCGCGTCAGAGCTCACACCCGCAACCACTCCGAGCAACCGCTCGTGGTCGACGACGCCGACACACTCCCCGTCCTCCACCACCCGCACCGCGAACCCGCTGGAAGCAACCGCCTCGATCGCCTCCGAAACCGTGGCGTCCGCCGAGATCGAAGGCCCCCGGTCCGCCTCGTCCGCATCGGCGGGCCGCATGGCCCTGCGTACGGTCATGACCTGCTCGCGCGGCACGTCCCGGACGAACTCACGGACGTAGTCGTCCGCGGGCGCGCCCACGATCTCCTCGGGCGTGCCGAGCTGGACGACCTTGCCGTCGCGCATCAGCGCGATGCGGTCACCGAGGCGCAGCGCCTCCTGGAGGTCGTGGGTGATGAAGACCATCGTGCGCCCCTCCTCGCGGTGCAGGCGCACGACCTCCTCCTGCATGTCGCGCCGGATCAGCGGGTCGAGCGCACTGAACGGCTCGTCGAACAACAGCACTTCCGGATCCACGGCCAGCGCGCGCGCCAACCCCACCCGCTGCTGCTGGCCACCGGAGAGCTGACCGGGGCGGCGCTGCTCCAGGCCGTCGAGGCCGACCTTCGCGACGACCTCCATCGCCTTCGCGCGGCGCTCGGCGCGGCCCACGCCCTGGATCTCCAGGCCGTACGCGACGTTGTCGAGGACCGTGCGGTGCGGCAGCAGGCCGAAGTGCTGGAACACCATGGCCGCGCGGTGCCGGCGCAGTTCGCGCAGGCGGGACTTGTCCATGGCCAGGACGTCCTCGCCGTCGATCTCCAGCTTCCCGGACGTCGGCTCGATGAGCCTGGTCAGGCAGCGTACGAGGGTCGACTTGCCGGAGCCCGACAGGCCCATGACAACGAAGACCTCGCCCCTCTTCACGTCGAACGACACATCGCGAACGGCGGCCGTGCAGCCGGTCTTCGCCCGCAGTTCGGCGGCGCTCAGGTCCGCCAACTCGGCCTGTTCCGGCACACGTTCGGCCTTCGGTCCGAAGACCTTCCACAGGTTACGTACGGCGAACACGGACTCGGACCCGGAATCGGTCCGCTCACCGGCGTCCGCGGAGGACGCAGAAGACATCGTCGCGCTCATCACGCATCACCACCCAGCAGTTCGGCGCACTTCTCCCCGACCATGAGCACCCCGATCATCGGGTTCACCGCGGGCATCGTCGGGAAGACGGACGCGTCGGCGATACGGATGGAATTCAGCCCGCGGACCTTCAACTGGGGGTCTACCACGGCGAGTTCGTCGTCCGCAGCACCGATGCGGCAAGTTCCCGCGGGGTGGTAGACGGTGTGCGCGACCTTGCGCGCGTACTCGCTGAGCGCCTCGTCGTCCGTGATGTCAGGACCGGGGCAGACCTCGCGCTTGAGCCAGCCGGCCAGCGGCTCGGTCTTGGCGATCTCGCGGGCGATCTTGATGCCGTCGACGAGGGTCTTGCCGTCGTAGTCGTCCTCGTCCGTGAAGTAACGGAAGTCGAGGGCGGGCTTGACCTCGGGGTCCGCGCTGGTCAGGTAGACACGGCCGCGGCTCTTCGGCTTGGGGATGTTCGGCGTCATGGACACCCCGTGCTCCGGCTGCTCGTAGCCGAGGCGCTCCGGGTTGTCCGTGAACGGGATTTGATAGAAGTGGAACATCAGGTCGGGCCCCGATGCCTCCGGGTCGCGCTGGATGAACAGGCCCGCGTCGGAGTCCATGGCGCTGTTCTCGGGGATCGGCCCGTTCGTCTCCCAGACGATGACCGACTCCGGGTGGTCGAGCAGGTTCTCGCCCACGCCCGGCAGATCGTGCAGGACCGGGATGCCGAGGGCCTCCAGGTCGGCCTTCGGGCCGATGCCGGAGTGCATCAGCAGGCGCGGCGTGTCGACGGCGCCGGCGCACACGAGCACCTCGGTGCGCGCGGATATGAGCTTCTCCACGCCGTCCTTGCCGCGCACGCGCACGCCGCGCGCGGTGAGCCCTTCAGCGCCCTCGTCGAACTCCAGCTTGTACGCCCAAGTCTCAAGCAGAAGCGTCAAGTTGGGGCGGTCGCCGGCCTCCATGTGCGGGTGCAGGTACGCCACCGACGCGCTGGAGCGCTTGTTGTTCTCGGGGTGGTACGCCAGGTCGAAGAAGCCGACGCCGTCCTTGAACGGGCCCTTGTTGAAGCCCTCGACGCGCGGCACGCCCGTCGCGGCCTGCGCGGCCTCGACGAAGTCGCTCGCGATCGCGTTCCGGTCCTTGGCGTCGACCGGCACGACGTTGTTGCGCAGCTTGGAGAAGTACGGGTCCATCGTCTTGTGGTCCCAGCCCTCGGCGCCCGCGGCCGCCCACTCGTCCCAGTCGCCGGGCAGCGGCTTGAACGAGATGAGCGTGTTGTGCGACGAGCAGCCGCCCAGCACCTTGGCGCGGCTGTGCAGGATGTGCGAGTTGCCGCGCGGCTGCTCGGTGGTGGTGTAGCCGTAGTCCAGGTCGCCGCCGAGCAGGCCGAGCCAGCGGCGCAGCGTCAGCACGTCGTCGCGGTCGATGTCGCTGGGGCCACCCTCGATGACGGCGACGGCGACGTCCGGGTTCTCGGTGAGCCGGGAGGCGATCACCGATCCCGCGGTGCCGCCACCGACGATGACGTAGTCGTAGGTGTCTTCAGACATTGCTCAACTCCAAGGCGTTGCAAGGTGCTTCGCGTAATGGGGGACGTACGGGGGGACGGGGACCGGACGGGGTGGATCAGCCCGCGAACCAGCGGACCGGCTTCGGCGCCAGGTTCTGGTAGACGTGCTTGCTCTCGCGGTACTCGGCGAGCCCGGCGGGGCCCAGTTCGCGGCCGACGCCGCTCTTTCCGAAGCCGCCCCACTCGGCCTGCGGCAGGTAGGGGTGGAAGTCGTTGATCCAGATGGTGCCGTGGCGCATGCGGCGCGCCATGCGGCGGGCACGGCCCGCGTCGGTGGTCCACACGCCGCCCGCGAGGCCGTACTCGGTGTCGTTGGCGAGCGTGACGGCCTCGTCCTCGGTGCGGAACGTCTCGACGGTGAGGATCGGACCGAAGGTCTCCTCGCGGACGACGCGCATCTCGCGGTGGCACTGGTCGAGGACGGTCGGCTCGTAGAAGTAGCCGGTGGCGGGCCGCACCTCGGAGGCCTCGGGGCGCTTGCCGCCGCAGCGCAGCACGGCGCCCTCGGCGAGCGCGGAGGCAACGTAGTCCTCGGTCTTGGCGCGCTGGGGCTCGCTGACGAGCGGGCCGCACTCGACGCCGTCCTCGGTGCCGCGGCCGAGGCGGATCTTCTCGGCGCGGCGGGTGAGTTCGGCGACGAAGCGCTCGCGCACGGACTCCTCGATGATGAGGCGGGCACCGGCGGAGCAGACCTGGCCGCTGTGGATGAAGGCGGCGTTGAGCGCCTGGTCGACGGCGGTGTCGAAGTCCTCGTCGCTCTCGCACGCGTCGGCGAAGACGACGTTCGGGTTCTTGCCGCCGAGTTCGAGGGCGACCTTCTTGACGCCGGCCGCGGCGGCCTGGGCCACCTTGGTGCCGCTGACCAGACCGCCGGTGAAGGAGACGAGGTCGACGTCGGGGTGGTCGGCGAAGCGGGCGCCGACGGAGGCGCCGGGGCCGGTCACGATGTTGGCGACGCCCTGCGGCAGCCCGGCCTCGACCAGCAGCTCGACGAGCACGACCGTCGTCAGCGGCGTGATCTCGCTCGGCTTGATGACGAAGGTGTTGCCCGCGGCGAGCGCCGGGGCGATCTTCCAACTCGCCTGGAGGAGCGGGTAGTTCCAGGGCGTGATCATGGAGCAGACGCCGACGGGCTCGTGCACGACGACGCTGTGGATGTCGTCGGAGCCGGCGTCGACGACGCGGCCCGCGCCCTCACCGATGACGAGATCGGCGAAGTAGCGGAAGGCGTCGGCGACGCAGTCGACGTCGACGCGGCCCTCCTCGACGGTCTTGCCCGCGTCCCGGCTCTCCAGGAGGCCGATCTTCTCCCGGTCCCGGACGAGGAGGTCGGCGACGCGACGCAGCAGCGCGGCGCGCTCGGCGACGGGCGTCTCCGGCCAGGGGCCCTCGTCGAAGGCCTTGCGGGCGGCGGCGATCGCGGCGTCCGCGTCCTCGGCGCCGCCCTCGGCGATCACGGCGAACGGCTTGGCATCCGCAGGGTCGAGGATCTCGCGCGTGGCCCCTGCTGCGGCCCCGCGCCACTCTCCGTCGACATGAATGGTGTTCTGCACTGACACGACCTGCTTCGCCTTCCGTTCCGGGAATGTCCCCCGAGCACCGCAAACGCCCTTTCGGCGCTCTCTCCGGTGACGTCGGAAGCCCCTGCCCCGACGCATGGGAAGCATGCCCGTACGTCGACGAAAGTGCGCTGTGTCACGACACGGCGCGAGTGCGGGCGGCGACGCTGCGTGAAAGCAGGGCCGGCCGCCCGCGTCCTCTCACCCCTGCGCGAACCGCGACAGCGCGGTGGCGAGCCGGTCCCGCTGCCCGGGCCACTCGGACTCCGGGCCCGCGACGAGCACCGCGTACTGGGTGCCGTCCTGCGCGGTGAACGAGAAGTCGACCACCTTTCTGCGCGCGCCCAGCTTCTCGCTGTCGTACGAGTAGACGAGCTCGGCCGCGTCGTCGGTGACCACGTCGGAGGCCCCCTCGGGCGCCGACGTCGCCTCCAGTGAGGACTGCTCGTACCCGTCCTTCGAAAGACTCGTCGAGAGGCTGTCGGCCGCGACCCGGAGCGATTCGAGCGGTGTGGTGTCCGGCTCCGTGATGGTGAAGATCTGGATGAGCGAGGACTCGTCGGGGGACGTGTAGAACACGCCCTGCTTGCTCTCGCTGCGGTCCCAGCCCTCGGGAACCGCGAGCGTGAAGCCCGCGTCGTCCGACACCTCCCGGTAGCCGGCGGGGAGCTCGTCGGTCGACGAGGGAGTAGGCGTCGGCGTGGGAGTGGGCTCCGGACCCGAGCTCGTGGGCGCCGCGGACGCCCCCGTCGGCTTCGGATCCGGCCCCGGGTCGTCCCCACGGCCGAGCAGCACCACCGTCGTCGCGACGGCGGCGCCGAGCACGGCCGCGCCCAGCACCACGACGGCGAAGCGCCGGGTCCGGCCGGGCGGCGACGAGGGCGGGGGCGGCTCCTGCGCCTCGGGTCCCGGCCAGGGCGACGGCGGGGCGAACTCCGGCCGCGGCGGGGGCGGCGACGACACGGACCCGGGGCCCGAGCCCGCCTCCTCCCAGCGCTGGGTCTCCTCGTTCCAGTGGCGTCCGCTCATCTCATGTTCCCCAGCATGGCGGCCACCGTGCCGGCCGACGCGAGCAGCGAGACGACCGCCTGCGAGTCGCCGAGCAGCGCACGCAGCCGCTCGATGCGGGTCGCCGGGGCACGGCCGGTACGGGTGATCTCGCCCTCTGTCTCGGCGAGTTCGGCGTCGAGGGTGCGCAGCTGCTCGTCGTCGCGCAGCCGGGTCAGGTCGGCGCGCAGTTCACGTACCGCCGCGAGCAGTTCCCGCATCGTCTCGTCGGACTGCGGGGCGCTGCCGGTGTGGCTCTCCGCACGGGCGTGGCTGCCGATGGCGAAGGTGCTGCCGTGGACGTCACCGATGCTGACCGAGGGCTCGTCATTCGCTGCCATGGTCGTCGGATCCCTTCTCGTTCGGCGCGGTGTTGTCGGCCGTTCCCGACGTCGCGCTGGCGTGCGAACCGACGGCGAAGGTGGAGTCCTCGACCCGGTCGATGTTCACGCCGCCACTGCTGATGTTCACGATCTTCTGGACGAACTCGCCGGTCTGGTAACCGGATTCGGCGAGCGCGTGGAGCACCCCGTTGGCGATGCGGTCCTGGATCGACTTGAGGTAGCGCTCGACGTCCATCTGCTGGAACAGCGAGCCGGGGCCCTCCGAACCGAGCTCACGCACCGACACGGCGGGGCCGTCCGGCAGCGCGCTCCCGTACCCGCCGGTGAGCACCCGCCAGCCGTAGCCGGCCCAGCGACCGACGGTGACGAGGGAGCGCACGGGCGAGCCCGCCACCCGCGCGAAGGCCCAGGCGGCCTTGCCGAGCGGGTTGTTGTGGCGGAACTGGTGGGCGGTGCGGTCCGCGTTCTGGAACGGCTCGAGCACCGGGGCGAGGACGTGCGGCGCGATCTCCAGCATCAGCATCCGGCCCTGGGTGTGGACGCGTACGAAGACGGTGACGACCAGCTCCTCCTCCCAGCCGCCGACCCGGATCCGCAGGAAGTGCCGGCGCTTCTCCGCGCCCTCCTCGACGGACCGGGCCCGATGCTCCTCGAAGGCCTCCGGCCGGTACGGGGCGTCCTCCCGGTGCGCGAGGCCCTCGGCGGGCAGGAAGACGCACTCGTCGATCTCCAGCCAGCGCAGCCGGTCGCGCACGGTGGTGCCCGCGAACTCGGCGGGCAGCCGCAGCTGTTCGAGCAGCGGCCGGACCTCCTCCAGGATCTTCCGGTTGTTGAGCGGCTGCTGCTTCTTCATCCGGTCGGGCCGCAGTTCGACGGCGAGGGTCCAGGTGTCGACCGGTTCGCCGGCCCCGCAGAACGGGCGGACAGCGTGGTACATGATCAGCGGTGCGTGCTGCTCGACCCTGATCCGCCGCTTCACCCGCTGGAAGCGGGCGCCCTCGGCGCTCTCCGCCGGGTCGGCGCTCGCGTCCCCGAACCGCGCCTCGGACAGTTCGGCCCCGAGCGCGCGTGCGAACTGGCTGCGCTGGGCGCCCACGCACGCGGCGATCAGGACGAGCAGCAGCATCGTGAGCCAGCCGTGCAGGGCGTCACCGGAGGCAGAGCCCTCGGGAATCATCCAGCTCAGGACGTCGGGCAGGACGTCGCGCAGGCCCGAACGGACCTCGTAGGAGAAGCTCTCGTAGTCGTTCTCGTCGCTGGTGACCATGGTCACGGTGGAGAGCAGCAGCGCGATCAGCAGGCCCCGGCCCCACCAGCGCACCCACCAGGCGGCCACCCGGCGGTAGATCGGCGGCCGCTCCTGGGACCCGCGGATCCAGACGCCGAGCGCGAGCAGCGCGGACGGCAGCAGGAAGGCGAGGATCCAGTAGCCGGTCAGCGGCAGGCCCACGACCCACAGGCCGAGCACGGCCCCGGACCAGGCCACTTCGATGCGCCGGGCGCGTAACGCGTGCGCGAGGACGCGGGCCGCGTCGAAGCCGAGCGAGGGGGCCGCGATGCGCTGCTCGTGCAGATGCAGCTGTTCGATGACCCGGTCCCGGTAGCCCTGGTCGAGGTAGGCGCCGGCGCAGAGCAGCCGGGTGGCCTCGCTGGCGTGCGGCGGTTTCGCCGACGGGGGTGGCCCCACCGCCCCGACGTCGGCTCCGGATGACGACTGCTGCGGTACATAGGCGGTGCTCACACCACTCCCCCGATGCCATCGATGATGACTGTTCGAACTGCCCTTGTTGGTGCGGCAGTTGATGAGGGAGAAGCATAGGACGTAGCGGTGACATGCAGAACTGGATACTCCGCATGGTGTGTGGTGGGACCACAGAAAAGCGGTTGCCCCTCGGACGGGAAGTCCGAGGGGCAACCGCCGCGACCGCGCGGGTCACATGAGCGTCAGGCGCGGATCAGTGGATCACTGGATCGCTGGATCGCTGGATCAGATGAGGCCCAGGCCGCGCACGGCCTCGCGCTCGTCCACCAGCTCCTGCACGGACGCGTCGATGCGCGTACGCGAGAACTCGTTGATCTCCAGGCCCTGGACGATCTCGTACTTGCCGTCCTTCGTGGTGACGGGGAAGGACGAGATGATGCCCTCCGGCACGCCGTACGAGCCGTCCGACGGGATGCCCATGGAGGTCCAGTTGCCCTCGGCCGTGCCGTTGACCCACGTGTGGACGTGGTCGATCGCGGCGTTGGCGGCGGAGGCGGCGGAGGACGCGCCACGGGCCTCGATGATCGCGGCACCGCGCTTGGCGACGGTCGGGATGAAGTCCTCGGCCAGCCACTTCTCGTCGTTGCCGATGGCCTCGATGGCGGGCTTGCCGGCGACCGTGGCCTGGAAGATGTCCGGGTACTGGGTGGCCGAGTGGTTGCCCCAGATCGTCAGGCGCTGGATGTCGGCGACCGTGGCGCCCGACTTCTTCGCGAGCTGGGTCAGCGCGCGGTTGTGGTCGAGGCGGGTCATCGCGGTGAAGCGCTCGGCCGGTACGTCCGGGGCGGCGGCCTGGGCGATCAGCGCATTGGTGTTCGCCGGGTTGCCGACGACGAGGATCTTGACGTCGTCCGCGGCGTTGTCGTTGATGGCCTTGCCCTGCGGCTTGAAGATGCCGCCGTTGGCCTCGAGGAGGTCACCGCGCTCCATGCCCTTGGTGCGGGGGCGGGCGCCGACGAGGAGGCCGACGTTCGTGCCGTCGAAGGCGACGTTCGGGTCGTCGGTGATCTCGATGCCCTGAAGCAGCGGGAAGGCGCAGTCGTCGAGCTCCATGGCAGTGCCCTCGGCGGCCTTGAGCGCCGGGGTGATCTCCAGGAGACGCAGCTTGACCGGCACGTCCGCGCCGAGCAGCTGGCCGGAGGCGATGCGGAAGAGCAGTGCGTAGCCGATCTGGCCGGCGGCGCCGGTGACGGTGACGTTCACGGGAGTGCGGGTCATGGCGTTCTCCGTAGGACAGCAGGTCATTTGATCGATCTCTTGGTATCAAGAGATCCGTTCGTCAGGCTATCGCGCCCCGCCCGTACGGGAACCACAGGTCCATGTGGATCGCCCCACAGCGCGCACACCCGCACCTTGGTCCGAACACACGAGGGCGGCCGCCGGGCCCGGGAGAGAAAGGCTCGGACGGCCGCCGTGGGGGTGCTACTGCGCCATCCCGTGGGGGTAGTGATGCGCCTTCCCCGAAGTGACGCACCCATGCCCCGTCTCTGCGGAGCTACTTGGTGCGGCTGTGCGGAGCTACTTGGTGCAGCCCTTCTGCCCGCTCGCGAGCGTCGCGCACGCCTTGACGTCGGAGGCCGCGTCCACCGCCAGCATCGGCGTGTACGCGTCCGTGTCCGCGGCGCTGACCGTGCCCTTCTTCGAGGGCGTGGCACCCTTCTGCAGCTGCACGACGTCCCCGGGCGCCGCGCCCTGGATCCGGCCCCACGCCGCCTTGCAGGTCTTGCTGTAGCGGACCTGGACGGTGACGGTGCCGATCACGGCCTCGGTGGAGTTCAGCGCGAGGTCGCCGCCGCAGTTCATGGCCTCCGGGTCCTTGCCGCCGCAGCCCGCGCCCACGCACTTGACGCCCTCGGGCAGCTGGGTCGCGCTCGCGCTCGGCGAGGGCGACTTCGTGGCCTCGGCGTCGCCCCCGCTCCCGTTGAGCACGAAGAAGCCGATGGCGATGATCAGGGCGGCGCCCAGGGCCCCGGCCCCGAACATCAGCAGCCGGCGCCGGCCGCCCCCACCGCCGCCGCCCTGCACCGCACCCCGCGGCGGTTCCTCTGGCGGCAGCACGGGAGCGGGACCGAACTGGTCCACGCTCGGCGCCGTCGCCTGCGGTGGCACGGTCGGGCGCTGCGCCCCGGCCGGCTTGGCCGGTTTCGTCTGCTTGGCGGGCTTGGCCGGTTTGGTCTGCGTGGCCTGCCCGGGCCCCCCGAACTCGCCCAGCGCGGCCCGCGCCTGGGATATCCGGATGGCCTCCATGGTCATGTCGTGGCGCATCTCGGAGCGGCTCCACGCGCGCTCCGCGAGCTCCCACATCGTCGTCAGATGAACGGGATTGGTGCCGGTCACCTCGGCGAGCGCGACGATGGCGCCCTTGGGTGCGAGCAGCCGCCCGTTCAGGTACCGCTCCCACGAGGTCCTGCTGTACCCGGTCCGGTCCGCGAGCGCGGCGATCCCCAGGCCGCTGCGGTCCACAAGTCGGCGCAGCTGTCCGGCGAACTCCCTGACCTGTGGGTCGAGTTCATCCGGAAGCGCCTTCCAACGAGGCATATCGCCCTTCCCCCTATTCCCCCCGCGAGCCCTGATCCCCCGCGCCGCGCGTCGCGCTTCGGCCCCCACTGGCTACCCATTGGGATGCGGGAAACCAGGATGTCAGTTCCCGGTCCGGGGGCGTATGGGGTCATTCGACAGCGTGCACCGGCCCTTGCGTGCGGAAATCCCAAAGAACGTGCCGGAGATCACCACAAAAGGAGGCGGGGCCTCCAAGATGGAGGCCCCGCCTGTCACTTGGGGTTGTCAGTGGCTCACCGACGGCTCATGGACGGCTCGCCGACGGCTCATCGCACCGTGAAATGCAGGGTGTCCTGAAGAAACGGAATCGTCAGCCAGGGGCCGGGCTGCGCCATCATCGCCAGCAGCACGATGACGATGCCGAGGCCCGCGCACGTGATCATGTCGGTGAAGCGCGAGCGCACGGCCAGCATCCCGACGTCCGGCAGCAGCCAGCGCAGCACGGCCCCGCCGATCAGCGCGACGCCCACCAGGATCGTGCCGACGCGGAAGAGTCCGAAGGCGGTCAGCAGCAGCCCGATCGCGGTCACCGAGAGAACGGCGATCAGCGGCCACTGGCGGGCGGGCGCGGGCGCGTCCCCGCCCGCGGCCCGGCCGCCGCCCTCCGGGCGCGCGGTGTCGCGCGTGAAGAGCGGGAAGCGCCGGCTGCCGGTCTTCTTCGAGTCCTGGGAGGCGCCTTCGGACGAGGCGCCCTCGACGGCGCCCATCGCCGCGCTCCCGGCCGCCTCAGCCGACACCGTTCGCGTCCCGTTCGGCGGCCTCGACCACGTTCACGAGGAGCTGGGCACGGGTCATCGGGCCGACACCGCCCGGGTTCGGCGAGATCCAGCCGGCGACCTCGGTGACGCCGGGGTGCACATCGCCGACGATCTTGCCGTTCTCGTCGCGCGAGACGCCGACGTCGAGCACGGCCGCGCCCGGCTTGATGTCCTCGGGCTTGATCAGGTGCGGCACGCCCGCGGCGGCCACGACGATGTCGGCCCGCTTGAGGTGCACGGACAGGTCGCGGGTGCCGGTGTGGCACTGCGTCACCGTGGCGTTCTCGGACTTGCGGGTGAGCAGCAGGGGCATCGGCCGGCCGATGGTGACACCACGGCCGACGACGACGACCTCGGCGCCCTTGATCTCCACGCCGTGCTTCCGGAGCAGCGTGATGATGCCGTACGGGGTGCAGGGCAGCGGCGCCGGCTCGTTGAGGACGAGGCGGCCGAGGTTCATGGGGTGCAGGCCGTCGGCGTCCTTGTCCGGGTCCATCAGCTCGAGGACGCGGTTCTCGTCGATGCCCTTGGGCAGCGGCAGCTGGACGATGTAGCCGGTGCAGGCCGGGTCCTCGTTGAGCTCGCGGACGACGGCCTCGATCTCCTCCTGCGTGGCCGTCGCGGGCAGCTCGCGCTGGATCGACGCGATGCCGACCTGCGCGCAGTCACGGTGCTTTCCTGCCACGTACTTCTGACTTCCGGGGTCCTCCCCTACGAGGATCGTGCCGAGTCCCGGCATGACCCCCTTCTCCTTCAGCGCCGCCACGCGGGCGGTCAGATCGGACTTGATCGCGGCTGCGGTGGCCTTGCCATCGAGAATCTGGGCGGTCATGCCGCCATTCTTTCAGGGCGGCGGTGATTCACCCAAGTTGCACTTGGACAACAGCCTGTGGGGCCCACTGGACAGGAGGGTGTCCGGTTTACGAGCATGATCCCCGCAGTGTGCCGCGGGCAGCGGCAGGGGGAAGAGATCCGCTCAGGCGGCCGCGTCACCGTGCAGCACAGTTCCATTCCTCCGCAGGTCCGCGTCGTCCCCAATTGCCATCACCGGAGGAAGCCCGCCATGAGTTACGGCGACTCGAACAACCCCTACGGACAGCAGCAGCCGCAGCAGAACAATCCGTACGGCCAGCAGGCCCCGCAGAACGTCCCGTCGCAGAATTACGGCTATCCGCAGCAGCAGCAGCCGCCCGGCCAGCCCTACGGCGGTTACCCGCAGCAGCCCGGCCAGCAGCCCGGTCAGCCCTACGGCGGCTACCCGCAGCAGCCCGGGGGCCCGGCCGGCGTGCCGCCGCTCGCGTCGATGGGCCGCCGCTTCGGCGCGCGCCTGATCGACGGCCTCATCTTCATGGTGATCTACTCGATCGTCCTCGGGTCGAAGATCGGCGACCTGATGGACTCCGTCAAGGCCTGCTCCTCGACGGACAGCACCTGTGTGAACGACGCGATCACGGACTGGTACTCCGAGATCCTGCCGATCGTGGCCGTGTTCATGGTGCTCGTCATGCTCTACGAGGCCCTGATGATCGGCCTCGTCGGCGGCACGCTGGGCAAGCTGGCGGTCGGCATCCGCGTCCTGAAGCTGGAGACCGGCGCGAAGCCGGGCGTCGGCGCGGGCTTCCTGCGCTGGGTGATCCCGATGGTCGGCGGGCTGTTCTGCGGCATCGGCGCGCTGCTCGTCTACCTGTCCCCGTTCTGGGACGGCAACAAGCGCAACCAGGGCTGGCACGACAAGGTCGCGGGCGTCGTCGTCGTGAACGTGAAGGGCTGACGCGGCACCTAGGGCCTGTCGTTTGGGTCAGGCCGGATCAGGGAGCGGGGTCCGGTGCGTGCGATCGAAAGGCGGAGGAGGGAGTCGACGCGGAGCGTCGGCGACCGACGACAACGCCGCGAGCGTGCGTGCCGGACCCCGCGAGCCCGGCCTGATCCAAACGACAGGCCCTAGCACACGGCCAATGAGGCGGGGCCCCGTACGCATGTCGTACGGGGCCCCGCCTCAGCTGCAACCGGTGCTCAGTGGAAGAAGTGGCGCGTGCCGGTGAAGTACATCGTCACGCCCGCCTTCTTCGCGGCCTCGACGACCAGCTCGTCGCGGACCGAACCGCCGGGCTGGACCACGGCCTTGACGCCCGCGGCCGTCAGGATCTCCAGGCCGTCCGGGAACGGGAAGAACGCGTCGGAGGCGGCGTACGCGCCGCGCGCCCGCTCCTCGCCGGCCCGCTCCACGGCGAGCTTCGCGGAGTCCACGCGGTTGACCTGGCCCATGCCGACGCCGACGGAGGCGCCGTCCTTGGCGAGCAGGATCGCGTTGGACTTGACCGCGCGGCAGGCCTTCCAGGCGAACGCCAGCTCGTCCAACTCGCCCTGGGACAGGGCGTCGCCGGTCGCGAGCGTCCAGGTCGCCGGGTTGTCGCCGTCGGCCTGGAGGCGGTCCGTCACCTGGAGGAGCGCGCCGCCGTCGATCTGCTTCGTCTCGACCTTCGCGGACGGGCCGTTCGGGGCGCGCAGCACGCGGATGTTCTTCTTCTTGGTGAGGGCTTCGAGGGCGCCGTCCTCGTAGTCGGGCGCGACGATGACCTCGGTGAAGATGTCGGCGACCTGCTCCGCCATCTCCTTGGTGACCGGGCGGTTGACCGCGATCACACCACCGTAGGCCGAGACCGGGTCACAGGCGTGGGCCTTGCGGTGCGCCTCGGCGACGTTCGAGGAGACCGCGATACCGCACGGGTTGGCGTGCTTGATGATCGCGACGCAGGGGTCCTCGTGGTCGTACGCGGCACGGCGCGCGGCGTCCGTGTCCGTGAAGTTGTTGTACGACATCTCCTTGCCGTGCAGCTGCTCGGCCTCCGCCAGACCGCGCGTGCCGTTGACGTAGAGGGCCGCGCCCTGGTGCGGGTTCTCGCCGTAGCGCAGGACGTTCTTGCGCTCGTACGTCGCGCCGATGAAGTCCGGGAACCCGGAGTCGTCGGCAGCCGCGTAGTCGTCGGCGAACCAGGAGGCGACAGCCACGTCGTACGACGCCGTGTGCTGGAACGCCTCGGCGGCCAGGCGCTTACGGGTGGCGAGGTCGAAGCCGCCGTCCTTGACGGCCGCGAGGACACCCGCGTACCGCTCGGGGCTCGTGACGATCGCGACCGACGGGTGGTTCTTGGCGGCGGCGCGGACCATCGAGGGGCCGCCGATGTCGATCTGCTCGACGCACTCGTCGGGGGTCGCGCCGGAGGCGACGGTCTCCCGGAACGGGTACAGGTTCACGATCACCAGGTCGAAGGGCTTCACGCCGAGGTCGGCGAGCTGCTTCTGGTGGTCCTCCAGGCGCAGGTCGGCCAGGATGCCGGCGTGCACCTTCGGGTGCAGGGTCTTCACGCGGCCGTCGAGACACTCGGGGAACCCGGTGAGCTCCTCGACCTTGGTGACCGGCACCCCGGCGCCGGCGATCTTCCCGGCGGTGGAGCCGGTGGAGACCAGCTCGACACCCGCCTCGTGGAGCCCGCGCGCGAGCTCTTCCAGACCGGTCTTGTCATAGACGCTGACGAGCGCCCGGCGGATGGGTCGCTTGTTGCTTCCGGCGGTTCCGGCGCTGTTTTCCGCGGTCACGGGGTGACTACCTTTCGTCCCTCAATGCTGAAGCCGTTACGGGCGAGCCGCCCCACGACATCGACGAGCAGCGTGCGCTCGACTTCCTTGATGCGCTCGTGCAGAGCGCTTTCGTCGTCCTCGTTCCGGATCTCGACCACGCCCTGGGCGATGATCGGGCCGGTGTCGACGCCGTCGTCGACGAAGTGAACGGTGCATCCGGTGACCTTGGCGCCGTACGCGAGCGCGTCCCGCACACCGTGCGCACCGGGAAAACTGGGCAGCAGGGCCGGGTGCGTGTTCACGAACCGCCCGCCGAAGTGGGCCAGGAACTCCTTGCCCACGATCTTCATGAACCCCGCGGAGACCACCAGGTCCGGCTCGTACGCGGCGGTGGCCTCGGCCAGCGCGCGGTCCCACTCCTCGCGGGTGGCGTGGTCCTTCACGCGGCACACGAACGTGGGCAGGCCCGCGCGCTCGGCGCGCTCCAGGCCCGCGATGCCCTCACGGTCGGCGCCGACGGCCACGATCTCGGCGCCGTACGCATCGGTCCCCTGCGCCGCGATCGCGTCGAGGAGTGCCTGCAGATTCGTTCCTGATCCGGAGACCAGCACGACGAGGCGCTTGGCCTTGGCCACGACGGGGCCCTTTCTAGGGGAGCTACGTTGCGCGGTCGGCTCGTGCTTGTGCTCGTGTTCATGCGACCGCATCTTTGTGCGTTCGCATGAACGCTTCGCCTTCCCCGATCGGGGAACCCTACGAAGCGGCCGACCGGCAGCAACGATACCGGCACGGCCGACGGCCCCCACGGGACGGGGGCCGGGGCTACAGGTAGCGTCGGCGGAACGGAACGCTGAGCGGCCATCGGACGTTGACGTGAAGAACGCCACGCCAAGCCGCTCCAGCGGCCCCGTGACCGACGACCTAGGGGAAGACGCACATCTGATGCCGGACCGAAGCCTTCGCCTCACGCTGCCCAACGGCGCCGTCCTGCCGCGCGAAGGCCGACCCACGCCGCCGTCGCCGCCCAAGGAGTCGTCCAAGGAATCGGACGACACCCGGGACAGCAATCCGTTCGCGCCGCCGGCCGATGACGCGCCCGACCGGCCGTGGCAGCCGCGCCACCCGGAGGGCTCGGACCCCGACTCGGGTTCCGGTTCCGGTTCCGGTTCCGGACAGGACGGGGGGAACGCGCCCTGGGGTGGCCAGTGGAGCGACCGTCAGCCGGGCCGCGCCCAGGGCGGCCGCTTCGGCGACCGTCCGGGCAACGGCGGGAACGGCGGCCCCGAGGGGCAGAACGGCGGGCAGGGCCCCGGCCCCGGCGGCATGCGCTGGGACCCGACGGACCCGGTCCAGCGCCGCGCGCGCTACGCGCTGCTCTCCGGCATGTGGGGCTTCTTCTTCGCCCTGTTCAGCTGGCCGTACGTGGCCCTGCTGCTCGGCGTGCTCGCCCTGTACTGGGGCGTCAGCGCGCTGCGCATGAAGTCGCCCCGCCCGGCGGACCCGGACACCCCGGCCCCCGCGACGCCCCGCCCCGCGGGCTCCGAGACCACGCGTCCGCAGACGACGGCGGCGATCAGTGGCCTGGTCACGGGGGCGCTCGCGCTCGCGATGGTGGCGTCGTTGTTCACGGCGAAGATGGTCTACAGCGACTACTACGAGTGCCGTACGGATGCGTTGACCAACGCGGCGAAGAAGTCCTGCGAGGACCTTCTGCCGAAGGAACTGCGGCCGTTGCTCGGCGAGCGCTGAACCGGGGTTGCGGTCTCGGGGCTCCGCCCCGGACCCCGCGGGCTCTCGTTCGAAAAGCGGGCTTGAAGTGTCAGTCGCCGGCGGGGCTTGAGGGGCGCGGGTCCTCGTCGAAGAAGTCGTAGAGGGCGAAGGAGTCGTCCTTCGCCCGCTCCGTCTCCGACTCCGGCACCGTCACCTTCTCCGGCGCCTGCGCCTGCGACACCTGCGGCGACTGCTCAGGCTCGGCGTCGGCCTCGGGGACCCGGTTCCCCCGCTCCCGCCACCACCACACCACCGACCCCACCGGCACCCCCACCGCGCACACCCACCCCGCGGCCACCGCCCCGGTCACCCACCCCACCGGTCCGAACTCCGCGAGTGCCGACCGGCCGAGGGTCCCACCGGCGGCCCCCGCCAAGCACCCCATCACCACCCCGCACAGCGCCCCGGCCACGGCCACGCCGCCCGCGGTCCGCCGCCACGTCCACCCCGCTCCCGCCGCCACGACGAACCCCGCCACGACCACTCCCGCCACCACGGGAACCGCCCCCACGGCCCACGTGAGCGGCGACCCGTCCCCGGCCTTCGGCACCGCCACGAGCAGCGGGAACGCGGGCAGCATCGCGGCCCCGGAACTCCCCAGCGGCCCCACGGTGTGCCCGACCCCGAGGACGACCCCGGGACCGAGCGCGTACGCCGACCCCCAGATCGCGGCGTTCGGCACGAGCCCCGCGCAGAGCAGCAGCACCGCGAGCCGCCCCGACCAGGCCCCCGTGAGCTGCAGGAACGACTCCCGGACCGCCTCCCCGTGCCACACGAGCATTCCGGCCACCAGCAGCGCCCCGCCCGCGACCAGCGCGAGCACCCCGGCCAGCGCCGCCCGCACGGCGACCGGCACCACCTCCCGTACGAACCCCTCCGGGAGCAGCCCCGCCAGCGGTCCCGGCAGCGGGCCGTACGGCCGCCCGTGCGCCGTCCACACCCCGAATCCCGACGCGGCCACCGCGAGCACGACCAGATGCGCCACGCAGCTCACCCACGAGGGGCGCAGCTCACCGCCCGCGCAGTAGTACGTCGCCGCGGCCGCCACCGACAGATAGCCGATCGCCACACCGGCCCAGACGCCCGCCACGGACTCGGACTCCTCCGCCGCGTCCCGTGCCGCCCGGTGCAGCAGCCACGCCGGCACCGCGAGCAGCAGCAGTGGGCTGACTCCCAGCGGGGCGGGCACCCCGGAGAGGGTGTCCGTTCTGATCACTTCGGCGCCGTGCGCGAGGAGCCACAGGGCGGCGGCGGTGTGCAGCGCGCCGCTGGGCCCGCTGTCGGGGAACGGCGAGCTGATCCACAGCACCATCACGAGCACGGCGCACGACCCGAGCCCGAGCCCCGCGGCGAGGGCCCCGCGCAGCGCACCCCCGACGGGGCCCGGGGCCCGTTCCCGCAGCCGGGTCAGGAGCAGGGGCAACGACAGTCCAAGGCCGGTCATTTGGGTCACGGGGCCATGCTCCCAACGACACGCCTTTACCTCGCGCAACAGGCGAAGCCCGGATGTGTCGCACAAGATACGTTTATGTTCTTTTTCGCACGAAAGGGTGTGTGGAGTTCACGATGACGCAGGGCGCTGCCACCCCACTGCCGCCGCCCAAGGAGCGCCGTTTGCTCCGCGAGGCCGGCTCGCTGTCCCGGGACCAGGTCGCCGAGCGGGTCGGCGTGACGCGCGAAACCGTCCGTCGCTGGGAGGCCGGCCGCACCACTCCAAAGGGTCAGAAGCGGGAGGCGTACGCACGCCTCCTGGCGGAGCTGACCGCCGCGGAGGAGCCGTCCCCGACGACAGCGGCACCGACGGCTGCGGCACCGACGACAGCGAGGCCGGGCTCGAAGGCCGCCGCGATACAAGAACAAGAACCCGCGCCGCCGACGGCCGGGGCCACCGCCACCGCCACGGCCGTGGCGGAGCACGAGCCCGCGCCGGAGCCCGGCGCCGCGGCATCCCGCGCGCGTACCGCCGCCGAGGCCTTCGACGCCCTCTACACGCACGCCGCACCGTTCCTCGTCCGGCAGACCTATCTGCTCACCGGCCGCAGGATCCTCGCCCGCGAGGCCGTCGAGCGCGCCTTCCAGCAGGCCTGGCAGAACTGGCCCGAGGTGGCGGTCGACCCGGACCCGGCGGGCTGGGTGCGCGCGGCGGCGTACGAGTACGCGATGTCGCCGTGGCACGGCCTGCGCCCCGGAAAGCGCCAGCCGGAGGCGCCGCCCGCCACCCCGGAGGACCGCGAGCTGCTCGGCGCGCTCCTCGACCTGCCGCCCGTCTACCGGCGCACGCTGCTGCTGTACGACGGGGTGGGCCTGGATCTGCCGGAGACCGCGGCGGAGACGGAGGCCAGCACGCCGGCCGCCGCGAACCGCATCCTGCACGCCCGTGAGGCGGTCGCCCAGCGGCTGCCCGACCTCGCGGTCCCCGAGCAGCTGCACCTGCGGCTCTCGGAGCTGGCGGGCTCGGAGAAGCTGGACGCGCCCGTGTCCACGGTGGTGCGCAGCGGCGGCGAGCGGCGCACCCGGCTCCTGACGCGGGCGGCCGTCGCGTTCACGGTCTTCATCATCGGCGCGACGGCGCTGACCGTGCGGATGGCGCCCACGCACTACGAGCCGGTACCGGCGCCGGGCTCGCCGATCGCCGGCGTACCGCCGCTGACCGGTCCCGAACCGCTGACGCAGGCGGACCTGGAGCTGCGCAAGGAGCTGCGGGAGAAGCTGGGCGGAGGGCCCGAGCGGCTCGAGCCGAGCACCGAATAGCGCGCACGGCGCAACGCCAGTGGGCCCGCACCGTCACCGGTGCGGGCCCACTGAGCTGCGTAGGAGAAGCTCCTGGCAGAGAACCTCTTAGCTGAGGATCTCGCGCGCCAGCTTCGCCGTCTCGGTCGGCGTCTTGCCGACCTTGACGCCGGCGGCCTCGAGGGCCTCCTTCTTCGCCTGCGCGGTGCCGGAGGAGCCGGAGACGATGGCGCCGGCGTGGCCCATGGTCTTGCCCTCGGGCGCCGTGAAGCCCGCGACGTAGCCGACGACCGGCTTCGTCACGTTGGCCTTGATGTAGTCGGCCGCGCGCTCCTCGGCGTCGCCGCCGATCTCACCGATCATGACGATCAGGTCGGTCTCGGGGTCGGCCTCGAACGCGGCGAGCGCGTCGATGTGCGTCGTGCCGATGACCGGGTCGCCACCGATGCCGACGGCGGACGAGAAGCCGATGTCACGGAGCTCGTACATCATCTGGTACGTCAGCGTGCCGGACTTCGAGACCAGGCCGATGCGGCCCGGCTTCGTGATGTCGCCCGGGATGATGCCGGCGTTCGACTGGCCCGGCGTGATGAGGCCGGGGCAGTTCGGGCCGATGATGCGGGTCTTGTCGCCCTTCGACTTCGCGTACGCGTAGAACGCGGCGGAGTCGTGGACGGCGATGCCCTCGGTGATGACCACGGCGAGCGGGATCTCGGCGTCGATCGCCTCGACCACGGCGGCCTTGGAGAAGGCCGGCGGGACGAAGAGCACGGACACGTTGGCGCCCGTCTTCTCGATCGCCTCGGCGACGGAGCCGAAGACCGGGATGTCATTGCCGTCGATGTCGACGGACGTGCCCGCCTTGCGCGGGTTGACGCCACCGACGATGTTCGTGCCGTCGGCCAGCATGAGCTTGGTGTGCTTCATGCCCGTGGCACCGGTCATGCCCTGGACGATGACCTTGCTGTCCTTGTTGAGGAAGATAGCCATGGCTGTTTAGTCCCTCGTCCTTACTTCGCGGCCGCGAGCTCGGCGGCCTTGTCGGCCGCGCCGTCCATGGTGTCCACGCGCTGCACCAGCGGGTGGTTGGCGTCGGAGAGGATCTTGCGACCCAGCTCGGCGTTGTTGCCGTCGAGGCGGACGACGAGGGGCTTCTCGACCTTCTCGCCCTTCTCCTCGAGGAGCGCGAGCGCCTGGACGATGCCGTTGGCGACCTCGTCGCAGGCGGTGATGCCGCCGAAGACGTTGACGAAGACCGACTTGACGTCGGAGTCGCCGAGGATGATCTCCAGGCCGTTCGCCATCACCTGGGCGGAGGCGCCGCCACCGATGTCGAGGAAGTTGGCCGGCTTCACGCCGCCGTGGTTCTCACCGGCGTACGCGACGACGTCCAGCGTCGACATGACCAGACCGGCACCGTTACCGATGATGCCGACCTCGCCGTCAAGCTTGACGTAGTTGAGGTCCTTCTCCTTGGCAGCGGCCTCGAGCGGGTCGGCCGCGTCCTTGTCCTGAAGGGCCTCGTGGTCGGGGTGCCGGAAGCCGGCGTTCTCGTCCAGGGACACCTTGCCGTCGAGGGCGATGACCTTGCCGGAGGCGACCTTCGCGAGCGGGTTGACCTCGACGAGGAGCGCGTCCTCGTCGATGAAGGTCTTCCACAGCGTCTGGAGGATCTCGGCGACCTGGTCGGCGACCTCGGCCGGGAACTTGGCGTCCGTGACGATCTTGCGGGCGACCTCGGGGGTCACACCCTCATTGGCGTCGATCGGCGTCTTGGCGACGGCCTCCGGGCGGTTGGCCGCCACCTCCTCGATCTCCATGCCGCCCTCGACGGAGGCGATGGAGAGGAAGGTGCGGTTGGTGCGGTCCAGGAGGAAGGAGACGTAGTACTCCTCCACGATCTCCGGAGCCGTCTCGGCCATCATCACCTTGTGGACCGTGTGGCCCTTGATGTCCATGCCGAGGATGTTGGTCGCGTGCTGCACGGCCTCGTCGGGGGTGGCAGCCAGCTTCACGCCGCCGGCCTTGCCGCGGCCGCCGACCTTCACCTGCGCCTTGACGACGGACTTGCCGCCAAGACGCTCGGTCGCCTCGCGGGCCGCCTCAGGCGTGTCGATGACTTCACCGGCCAGCACCGGTACACCGTGCTTGGCGAAGAGGTCCCTCGCCTGGTACTCGAACAGGTCCACGCGCGTCCGTCCCTATCAGTGATCTCGCGGTTCGTTATCTGCGTGGGCGTGCCGCGAGGGGCAACGTGACTCCGCTGTCACACGTGACGAGTGCTGTCGCTGCTGTCACTAGGGAGGCGTACACGGTGACCGAGTACGCGGCATGTCCGTCTCGCAGGTTATCGCCGCTCAGGGACGGCTTCTAAATCGCAGATCACACCTGAGCGGTGATACCCATCACAGAGCGCCCCTTTTGTGGTGCTATCTACGCTACTGCCGAGGCGCCCGGGGAATGAAAGCGGCCTCACCGAGCGGGGGTGCGCTCGGTGAGGCCGCAGGTCAGCGGGTGGTCACGTCCCCACGCGGACCACCCGCCTTCATGCCCGGAAAGCGACCCGGTCCGGCCGATGGATTTCGGCCGACCGGGCACCGTCGCGTCGGTCAGACGCCGGGCAGGTAGCTGGGCGCGACGGAACCGGTGACGCCCTGCACGCCGCTGACGGCGTTGCCGGCGAGCGGCTGGGCGTCGGCGGTGACGGTGCCGGTCAGGTCCTGCGCGAACGGGGCGACCTCGTGGGTCACGCCACCGGCCAGCGGAGCGACGTTGTCGCCGACCACGGTCTGGACGAACGGGGCCACGTTGTCGCCCACCAGGCCCTGCGCGAGCGGCTGGACGTCGCCGGTGACGCCCTGCGCCAGGCCGTGCGCGCTGGTGCCGACGCCGCCGACGACCGGCTGCACGTGGTCGACGACCGTCTGCACGAGCGGCTGCACGGAGTCCACGACGCCGCCCGCGAACGGGGTGACGTCGTTGCCGACGACGCTCTGCGCGAAGGGCGCCACGTTGTCGCCGGCCACGCCCTGCGCCAGCGGCTGGACCTGGCCGGTGACACCGGTCGCGAAGGGCGCGACGTTGTCGCCGACGACGGTCTGCGCGAACGGCGTCACGTCGCCGACCGCGCCGCCCGCCAGGGTGGTCACGTCGCCGAGGGCCTGGCCGACGACCGGCAGCACGCCGTGCACGGCGGTGGCGGCGACCGGCGGAAGCACGGCGTCGGCGGTCTCGCCGACGGCCGGGCCGGTGTTCGTGCGGACGTTCTGGGCGGTGCCCTGGACGGTGCTCCGGGCGTTGTCCTGGACGTAGGCGGGGGCCTGGGACGCCGCCTGCGTCAGCTCCTGCTGGAGCTGCGGGGCGAAGGCGTCGAGCGGGCCGAACAGGTAGTCGACACCCTCCTGGGCGTCGGCCACGTGCTTCTGGGTGTCGGCGACGTGGCCCTGGGCGGCGGTGACGTGACCGGCGACCTTGTCCTTGACGCCGGCGACGTCGGTGGTGGGGGCCTTGACCTGCGGGGCCTGGACCTGGGACTTCGCCTTCTGGGCGGTCGACTGGACCTGGGCCTTGGCGTGCTGGGTGGCGGTCTTGGCCTTGTTGGTCGCCTGGGTGTGGTCGACCGTGTCCGCGACCTTGTCCGTCACCTGCGACGTCGTGTTCTGCACGTCGGAGACGGTGTCGCCGGCGACGTCCGGCACGGACAGCGAGTGCGCGGGCAGCTCGTCGGCGCTGGCCACGGCGGAGCCGAGGGCCCAGGCGCCGGAGACGCCGGCGGCTATCACGATGGAGCGGCGGATGTTCTTGTTCATGGGTACGTCAGTTCCTTCGAATTCACTTCACGACTGGGCAGACCTGTTCCGCCCCCGCGCGGCAGGTCACGGGCGGGGAGGGACTGCCCTAGCCGGGGAATTCGGGAATGTCGCGCAGCCGGTCGACCACCGGCGCGGTGCCCGCGGACGCCGTGGCGCCGGACGCGAGCAGAACGGGCGCACGGCCGCCGAACGTCGCCGCGTGCAGATCACCGTGGCGCGTCGAACCACCGTCGCCCGCGCTCGCGCCGGCCGACGGCGCACCGTCGGGACGCTGCGGCACGACGGGCGCCGCGGGACGCGCCGCGGCCTGCGTGCCCGCATCCGCCTTCTGTACGTCGCCGAACTGCGCGACGTCGGGCGCCTGCGGGCCGCTCACCGCTGCGTGGGACCGGCTCTCGGCCGTGGCGGGCCGGTCGCCGTGCACCGCCGGGGCGTCCGACTGCTGCGGCGCGGTCGCGACGGGCGGCGCGGGCCGGGCGTCTGCGGGATCCACGATGCGGATGATCCCGCCGAGCCGGCCGTGCGTCAGCTGCTCCGGCACCGCGCCGACGAGCTCCGCGACGGCGCGCGTCGCCAGCTCCTCGACGGGCCCCGTCACCTGGCGCACGGTGGCACCGACCGGCGCCGTCAGATACCGCAGCGCGTCGACGGCCGAACGCAGCCGCGCCCGGTCACCCCCGAGCGCCTCGATGTGCTGACGCAGCGGCTCGGTGAGGTACGCCTGCACGGGTGCGGTGGGGGTTCGGGTGAGGGTGCGAGTGGGTGTGGTGGTGCGGGTGGCGGGGTCGCCGGGAGCGGCGGGCTTGTCGTGCAGCGGGCGGGCCAGGCGCTTTACGTCTGACACGTGCTGCACGCCGGACGCGTGCTTGGCGCCGGGTGCCTCGACGTTGGGTGCGTCGGTGCCGGGTGCGTGCTGCGCGTCGACCGGGTTCGGGGTCGACTCGGCGGGCCGAACCGGCGCGGGTGCAGGTGCAGGTGCGGGGTCGGTAGCGGGCGCCGCCTCCCGACCCTGCGTGGGCGCGGTCGGCTTGGCGTGCGTGGACGCCCCGGTGTCCTTGGCGGACTCGGTGGCCTTGGCGGACTCGGCGACCTTGGATGCCTCGGAGGGAGCCGGGGCCTCGCGGGAACCCGCGTCGCGCAACTTCCCCACGGAATCGGCGACATGCTCCCGCACCGCCACGTGACCCGAACCGAGCGAACCGGCGTCGGACACCCCGTCCGCCTGCGCCCGGCCACCGCACACGATCCCGAGGGCGAACAACCCACCGAACAGCAGCGCCAGTTGCAGCGCACGCCGTCCTGCCGTCGCACGCACCAGGCGAGCGACGGGGGCGGGAAGTGCCATAGGGGAAGTCACGGTGGCCGAATCCTCGCACGGGGCGAGGGATGCGGCGCAAGCCCCCTGTTACCGATGGGTACTCATATCCGGTTCGCGGCGGGTGCACCCTTTTCCGATGCCGCGTCCGGTATCGGCAAGGGCCGCTTCTCGATGGCCGCTGCCATGACGTCGGGGAACAGGTCCGGGGTGCAGGCGAAGGCCGGCGCGCCCAATCCCGCGAGCGCCGCCGCGTGTTCCCGGTCGTAGGCGGGCGCACCCTCGTCGGAGAGCGCGAGCAGCGTCACGAACTGCACGCCGGACGCCTTCATCGCGGCGACCCGCTTCAACATCTCGTTGCGGATGCCTCCTTCGTAGAGGTCGGAGATGAGGACGACGACGGTCTCGGCGGGGCGGGTGATCTGCGACTGGCAGTACGCGAGCGCCCGGTTGATGTCCGTGCCGCCGCCGAGCTGGGTGCCGAACAGGACGTCGACCGGGTCGTCGAGCTGGTCCGTCAGGTCCACGACGGCCGTGTCGAAGACGACGAGCCGGGTCGTTATCGAGCGCATGGAGGCGAGCACCGCGCCGAACACGGAGGCGTAGACGACGGATGCCGCCATCGAGCCCGACTGGTCGATGCAGAGGACGACCTCCTTCTTCACGGACTGCGCCGCACGCCCGTATCCGATCAGCCGCTCGGGCACGATCGTGCGGTACTCGGGCAGGTAGTGCTTGAGGTTGGCCGCGATCGTGCGGTTCCAGTCGATGTCGTGGTGGCGCGGCCGCTGGATGCGGGCGCTGCGGTCGAGGGCGCCGGTGAGGGTGGCGCGGGTGCGCGTCGCGAGCTTCTTCTCGAGGTCCTCGACGACCTTGCGCACGACGGCGCGGGCCGTCTCCTTCGTCGTCTCCGGCATCGCCTTGTTGAGCGAGAGCAGCGTGCCGACGAGGTGCACGTCCGCGTCGACGGCCTCCAGCATCTCCGGTTCGAGCAGCATCGTGGAAAGCCCGAGCCGGTCGATGGCGTCCCGCTGCATGACCTGGACGACGGAGGACGGGAAGTAGGTCCGGATGTCGCCGAGCCAGCGGGCCACGGCAGGAGCGGACGCCCCGAGCCCCGCGCTCCGGCTGCCCCCGCCCTGTTGCTTGCCGCCGCCCGAGCCGTACAGCGCGGCGAGGGCGCCGTCCATCGCGGCGTCCTGCCCCTCGAGCCCGCAACCTGTGCCGTCCGCGTCCGCCCCGCCGAGCACGAGGCGCCACCGGCGCAAGCGCTCGTCCGTGTTCCGCTCGGTGCTGGACTCGGTACTGCTCCCGGTGCCGGTCATGCCACCGCCCCCTCAGGGCCGTTGTCGCCCTCGTCGTTTCCGCCACTGCCGCCGCCACCGGTACCCGCACCCGCACCCGCACCCGCACCGAGTAGGAGGCGCAGCACCGGCAGCACCGCGTCCGCCCGCTCCGCGTCCAGTTCCTCTCCGAAGCCGCGCGGTCCACCGGTGACCGGGGACTGACCGCCCTCGGAGGGCCCGCGCCGGACCAGCTCGCCCAAAGTCCGCCGCACACCCGGCTCGTACGCAGAGAACGTCCGCCGCAGCAACGGCAGTACGTCGGTGAACGCGTCGTCCGACACCCGCGTCAGCCACGCGTCGACCAGGGCCAGGAGCCGCTCGTCGTGCACCAGGAGCAGCCCGCCGCCCGAACCGCCGCCGACGAAGCCCTCGATCCACGCCGCCGCGTCGGCCGGCGCGGTGCCGGGCGAGAGGGCGAGGCTCATCAGCCGGGCCGCGTCCTCCTCGTCGAGCACGCCCTCGTCGAGCAGAACCCGCGCGCACCGCCCCTGGATCACCCCGGCCACGCCGTCCCGCTCCGCGAGCACGCGCAGCACGGTCCGCCAGCGCTCGCGCACGCCGCTGTCCTCCAGGAGCGCGACGGCCGAGTGCACCGCGTCGACATGACCGCGCATCTCCTCGGCCGCCTCCGTGTCGAGCCCCGCGCACGCCGGGGGCAGGCCGACGAAGACCCGCTCGGCGAGGCCCGCCGCCACGTCGGCGAGGGCTTCGGTGTCGGTGCCGCGCACGTCGCCGTAGCGCAGGGCGCGGACCAGGGCGGGCAGGGCGCCGGCGAGGTGACCGACGTCCGCGTCGAGGGCGGCGCGGTCGGCGAGGATCCGCATCACCGTCGGCAGCGCGTCCGCGAGCCCCGCGAGCAGGCAGACCTCGGCGAGCGCCGTGACGTCGGAGAGCGCCCGCGCGGCGATCGCGTCCGTCTCCGCCTTGACGGTCGCGGCGGCGAGCACGGTCGTCCCCCACACCCCGGCCTCCGCGACCCGCACGGACAGCTCCGGCTCCCAGCGCAGCCGCCACGACTCGCGGAAGGTGCCGGTGGAGCCGCGAGCCGATCTCGCCGGCTCTCCCCAGGCCACGCCCAGGAGCCGCAGCCGGTGCAGCAGGCGGCTGCGCGCGGCGTCGGTGTCACCCCGTAGATCGAGGTCCAACTCCTTCTCCGCGGCGGCCGGTTTGAGCCGCAGGGAACGCTGCTGCCGCGTGAGATCGCGCTGCAACGGCACCGCGGGCGCCGCCTCGGGCACCTCCCCCAGCACGTCGCCGACCACCAGCTTGTCGTGGATGAGCGCCAGCGGTACGTCCGAGCCCTCACACAGCACGGCCCGCACCGCGTCGGTGGTCTCCGTGAGCCCCGCGAGCGGCCGCCCGCGCATCACGGCGAGGGTCTCCGCGAGTCGTACGGCCTCGATGACATGGGCGGAGGACACGATGCGGTCCTCATCGCGCAGCAGCCCGGCGACCTTCGTCAGCCAGCGCTCCACGGGCCGGTCGGGCGCGCTGAACAGGTGCCCGTACCAGCCGGGCGAGTCGATCCCCGCCCCGTATCCGCTGACGCGGGCCAGGCGCCGGTGCGTCCACGGCACCCACGTCATGTCGACCTTCGCCTTCGGCAGCCCCTTGAGCAGGGCGCGGTCGGCCGCGACGGTCGTCCGCTGCCGCAGCGCGGGCACGTGCCACGCCCCGCACACGACGGCCACGTCGTCCGCGAACTCACGCTGGGCCGCGCGCACTTGGAGTCGCATGTACGCCTCGCGCACCAGATCGCGCTCGTGTCCGCCGTCCCCGCACGTCTCCCGCAGCGCGCCCATCGCCTCGCCGAGCGCGGCGAAGGCGTCGCCGTCCCGGTGCTCGACGACGTCCTCCCACCAGCGCTCCGCGTCGTCGTACCCGGCGGTCTCGGCGAGGACCCGCAGGGGGTCCACGCGCACGGAGTCCCCCTCGTCCTCCGCCGCCTCCTCCCCCTTGTCGTCCTCCGACCGCATCGCCAGGCTGTGCGCGGCCGGGAGGTCGATGAAGCGCACCGGCACGTCGCGCTCCAACGCCCAGCGGATCGCGACCCATTCGGGCGAGAACTCGGCGAACGGCCAGAACGCGGACCGCCCCGGCTCGTCCACGACGTGCGCGAGCAGTGCGACCGGCGGCCGCATGCCGGCCTCGGCGGCGAGCGGCACCAGACCATCGGCCTCTGGCGGCCCTTCGATCAGAACGATCCGCGGTTCCGCGGCATCGAGCGCGGAGCGCACGGCGCGCGCGGAGCCGGGCCCGTGGTGCCGCACGCCGAGCAGCGCGGGGCCCGTGGTCGGTGTCGTCATGCGCTCACCTCTCGGCAGGCCCGGTAGAAGTCCTTCCAGCCGTCGCGCTCGCGCACCACGGCCTCCAGGTACTCCTGCCAGACGACCCGGTCCGCCGCCGGATCACGCACGACGGCCCCGAGGATTCCGGCGGCCACGTCGGAGGGACGCAGCACGCCGTCCCCGAAGTGGGCGGACAGCGCAAGGCCGTTGGTGACGACGGAGATGGCCTCGGCGGTCGACAGCGTGCCGCTGGGGGACTTCACCTTCGTCCGCCCGTCGGCCGTCACACCGTCGCGCAGCTCGCGGAAGACGGTGACGACGCGGCGGATCTCGTCCATCCCGTCGGGCGCGCTGGGCAGTTCCAGTGCGCGGCCGACCTGGTCGACCCGCCGCGAGACGATGTCGACCTCGTCCTCCACGCTCGCGGGCAGCGGCAGCACGACCGTGTTGAACCGGCGCCGCAGCGCGCTCGACAGATCGTTGACCCCGCGGTCCCGGTCGTTGGCCGTGGCGATGAGGTTGAAGCCGCGCACGGCCTGCACCTCCTGCCCCAACTCCGGTATCGGCAAGGTCTTCTCGGACAGGATCGTGATCAGTGTGTCCTGCACATCGGCCGGGATACGCGTCAGTTCCTCGACGCGCGCGGTCATCCCCTCCGCCATCGCCCGCATGACCGGGCTCGGCACGAGGGCGTCCCTGCTCGGGCCGTTGGCCAGCAGCTGCGCGTAGTTCCAGCCGTAGCGGATGGCCTCCTCCGGCGTCCCCGCCGTGCCCTGCACCAGCAGCGTCGAATCCCCGCTCACGGCGGCGGCGAGATGCTCGGACACCCAGGTCTTGGCGGTGCCGGGCACGCCGAGCAGGAGCAGCGCCCGGTCGGTCGCCAGTGTCGTCACGGCGACCTCGACGATGCGGCGCGGGCCCACGTATTTCGGCGAGATCACCGTGCCGTCGGGCAGCGTGCCGCCGAGCAGATACGTCGCGACGGCCCACGGCGACATGCGCCAGCGGGCCGGCCGCGGCCGGTCGTCCTGTGCGGCGAGCGCCGCGAGTTCCTCCGCGAACGCGTCCTCGGCGTGCGCCCGCAGCACCTCGTCCGCGACCTGGCCCCCGCCCTGACTCCCGGCCCCGTTCCCGGTCTGGCTCTCGGTCTGGTTCTCGGTCTGGCTCTCGACGGAAATGGTCATGGCTGTCCCCCTCCAACTCGCCCAACTCGAATCCGCACGACGAGCCCTCGACCGCTCTCGTCGCGTGATGGATTCCACGGTGCACCACGCCACTGACAATCGACCTCGGCCACGCAATCACCGCAGGTCGGAGCCGTTGGCGGACGGATTGTCAGTGGCGGGATCTAACGTCGAGGACATGAATCAGCTGGGGGTGCGCTGGACGACGGATCAGGTGCTCGCACTGGCGCCTGACGCCGCGTCACGCAAGGCGGGAAGCAAGCTCGGGGGGCCGGGCCCGTGGTCGGGGACCGGGAGTTCCGCGGGCGTGGGGAATTCGGACGAGGGGGCGGTATGGGGACTGTGCAAGGGGAGCGGCAGCAAGCCGTACCAGACGATCGTGGACATCGGCGCGGGCGCCGCGGGGTCGAACGGGCCGGGGTACAAGTGCAGTTGCCCGAGCCGCAAGTTCCCGTGCAAGCACGCGCTCGGGCTCTTGCTGCTCTGGGCGGGCGGCGATGCGCAGGTGCCGGCCGACCAGTCGCCACCGGAGTGGGCCGAGCCATGGCTGGCGGGGCGGCAGAAGCGGGCCGAGTCCCAGCAGACCGATGCGTCGGCGGCCGGATCGGGCGGCGCCGCGGCGGATCCGGATGCGGCCCGGCGCAGAGCCGAGCGCCGCGCCCAGCGGATCACGGCGGGCGCGACAGAGCTGGAGCAGCGCCTCGCCGACCTGCTGCGCGGCGGCCTCGCACAGGCTGAGCAGTCGGGTTACGGGCTGTGGGAGGAGACGGCCGCGCGCATGGTCGACGCGCAGGCGCCCGGACTTGCCGCGCGCGTAAGAGAGTTGGGGGCGATCCCGGCGTCCGGGCCCGGTTGGCCGGTGCGGCTGCTCGAGGCGTGCGCGCTGCTCCACCTCCTCGACCAGGGCTGGTTGCGCCGCGACGCCCTGCCCGACGACCTGGCGGCGACGGTCCGATCGCGCGTGGGCCTGCCGGCTTCGGACAGAGAGCCACCGGTGCGCGACCGCTGGCTCATCCTCGCCCAGTACGACACGGCGGACGGCCACCTCACCACGCGCCGGGCATGGCTGCACGGCACGCAGAGCGCGCGCACCGTACTGCTCCTCTCCTACGGGGCGGCCGGCCGCGCACCGGCGCTCGCCCTGCCGACCGGGCGCACGCTCGACGCCGCGGTGTCGGCGTATCCGGGAGCAGGGGCCCTCCGGGCAGAGCTGGGCGAGCAGTTCGCCCCGGCCGAGTCGGACGGCATACGTCCCAAGGGAGTTGACGTCACCACCGGCCTCGCCGCCTACGGAACGGCGCTCGCGGCCGACCCCTGGCTGGAGTCCTGGCCGGTGACGCTCGCGGAGGTGATACCGACGCGGGACCCGGCCGGGCACTGGCAACTGGCGGACAGCGAAGGCAAGTCGGGGCTCCCCCTCACCGCGCACGCGGCGGCGTCCCCCGGCCTGTGGCGCCTGGTCGCCGTCTCGGGAGGCGCTCCGGTGACGGTGTTCGGCGAATGCGGACCGGCCGGTTTCCGCCCGCTGGCCACATGGGCGGAGGAAGCCGGGGAGGTCATATCGCTGTGCTGACCAATCCAAGGACCACCACCACGCCGAAACACCGTTGTCGGTGAAGAGGACCGCACCACGGAGAGGACCCACGATGACCACCACCGCCACCTGGGACGACCTCGTCAGCGCCGCCCTGCTCGGAACCGAACGGCGCTCGGACCGCCCGCCGCTCGCCCTCCTCGACGAGGCCGCCATGCACACCGTGCGCCGCCGGGCCGGTCTGCGTCCCGCCGCGGCGACCGCGCCGCCGGACCGCGCCGAGGACGACCCGCGTCCCCCGCTGCCGACCGCAGCGCGGCAGCGGCTCGCGCTCCTGCTCACCGACCGCTCCAGTGGCACGGGGTCGCGCCGCGGCACCGCCCCCGACCTCCTCGAACTGCTCCCGCAGTGGCTGGCCACGGCCAACGCGCACGGGTACGCGCCCCCGCACGAGCTGCTGCCCGCACTGCTCGACGCGGCGCGTGGCCGCACCGACCTGCGCCCACCGGCCCTCACGTTCGCGGGGCCGCGCGCCCGGTGGCTGGCCCGGCTCAACCCGGACTGGAAGTTCGCGCTGCGCGCCACGCCGGGCATCGGAGCCGTGCTGCCTGCACCGGAGGAGAGCGAGCAGGTTCATCTGCGGTGGGAGGAGGGCCTGTTCGCGGAGCGGGTGGCACTCCTCGCCTCTGTTCGGGCGCACGACCCGGCTGCGGCCCGGGCGCTCCTGGCCGGGACATGGGGCACGGAGCGCGCCGAGGACCGCCTGATGTTCCTCGACTCGCTGCGTACGGGGCTGGGCGACGCGGACGAGCCGTTCCTCGAGCAGGCGCTGACCGACCGCAGCAAGAACGTGCGGGCGACGGCGGCCGAGCTGCTCTCCGCGCTCCCCCGCTCGGCGCTCGCCGCGCGGATGGCGGACCGGGCGCTGACCTGCGTGGCACTCGACCGTGCGGAGGGGGCGATCGTCGTGGAGGCGCCGCACGAGTGCGACGCGGGGATGGAGCGGGACGGCGTCGTGGCGAAGCCGCCGGCGGGGCGGGGTGAACGGGCGTGGTGGCTCGGGCAGTTGGTGGAGGCGGCGCCGCTCGGCCGGTGGCCGGACAGGTTCGGCGGCCGGGGCCCGGAGGAGATCGTGGCGCTGCCGGTCGCCGACGACTGGCGCGGGGAGCTGCACGCCGCGTGGTGCAGGGCGGCGGTCCGGCAGCGGGACATCGGCTGGTCGCGGGCGCTGCTCGGGGCGCCGACCGCGTCGGATGCGGCCGGGCCCGGGGCGGTGTCGCTCGCCGAGCGGGCGAAGCTGCTCGCGGCGCTGCCGGGGGCGGAACGGGCGGACTGGGTCGCGGAGTTCATCGCGGCGCACGGGCTGTCCGAGGCGTTCCAGTTGCTGGGGGTGTGCGGCACGCCGTGGGCGCGGCCGCTCGGGCGGTCCGTGGTCGATGCGTTGAACATCGCGCGGGACGCGGGGAGTTACCCGTGGAGCTTCAGCGGGGTGATGGGGCTCGCGGAGCGCTGCCTGGACCCCGAGGAAGTGGTGCGGCTCGACGGGCTCACGGCGGCGGTGGAGGAACCGGAGGGGTCGGCGCCCGGAGCCGGGGGGTACTGGACGGAGGCGTTCCAACGCCTCGCCGGCACGTTGCGGCTGCGCCGGGCGATGCGGGACGAACTGGCTCCGCCGTGATCCGGCCCCGGGGCCCGGCCCCGCGTCCCTGGTGCGCGGCACCGGGAGCGAGGCCACGGGGCTCCGCCCCGGGCCCCGCTGCTCAATCGCCGCAGGGGCTTAATTGGTCAGCCGCCGGACGGTTCCGGTTGGCGGACGTTGGACCGGACCCAGTCGACGATGGAGGCGGTCGTGGCGCCCGGGGTGAAGATCTCGGCAACGCCCTTCTCCTTCAGGGGCGCGATGTCCCCCTCAGGGATGATGCCGCCGCCGAAGACCTTGATGTCCGCGGCGTCGCGCTCGGCGAGGAGCTCGATGACGCGGGCGAAGAGCGTGTTGTGCGCGCCGGACAGGATGGAGAGACCGATCGCGTCGGCGTCCTCCTGGATGGCGGTGTCCACGACCTGCTCGGGCGTCTGGTGCAGGCCCGTGTAAATGACCTCCATACCGGCGTCGCGCAGCGCCCGCGCGATCACTTTGGCCCCGCGATCGTGGCCGTCGAGTCCCGGCTTCGCGACGACCACGCGGATCGGACCGGCTGCCACACCCATCACTGCCTCCCTGAAACGACTGCTCAAGCAAAAGTTGAAGCGATTGTTCAAAAGACTGATGCCCGAAGTGAACGAACGTTATCGACAGCATCCCGCAAGCCGCCGTTTCGCGGTGCGGACCGAGGGGGAAATCACACGTGGGACACATTCGCTGCGCGCCGCGACTGCCAGGCGGGACTTCACCGCCAGATCCGGGACAGGCGCGAGGGAGCCGCTTCGAGGTCGCCGCGCCACCGCGCCGACAGCCGCACGGCACGGTGGCACGGTGCTTCCGGCTGCCGTTCGGACCGATGAGTCGGCGCATCGGGCACGGCCGGCGCCGCGGGACCGCTTCGGCCGGCTCTCATGAGCGCACACGGGGGACAGAGGAGTCCTCCCGTGTGCCGACGGGAGGTTGACCGATGAAGGTCACGAGGACTTTGCCCTTTCGCCCCCTCTGCCACTTGCTGCCCACGAGACTGGCCGGTCTCTCGATCGCGCTCCTGAAGGCGACCGCCCTGGAGCTGGCGATCCTCGCGGGCCATCTGCTCCTCTATCCCTCGGGCATCCTCCCGGAACGAAGGCAGCAGCCCCTGGCGCTGCCCCGCCAGCCCTCGGCCTACGTCCCGATGGACATGGAAACCGTCACGGTGGAGGAGAGCCCTCCTATAGAACCGGCAGAGGCGAGCGCCCCGACAGCAGCGGACGCGCCGCGCCTGCCCTCCCGCGCCAAGCCCCCGGTCCTCCTCCTGCACGGATTCATCGACAACCGCTCCGTCTTCGTTCTGCTGCGCCGTTCCCTCGCGCAGCACGGCAGGCAGCACGTCGAATCGCTCAACTACTCCCCGCTCACCTGCGACATCCGGGCCGCGGCCGCGCTGCTCGCCCGGCACGTGGAGGAGGTGTGCGAGCGCTCGGGCCAGGACAGGGTCGACATCGTGGGGCACAGCCTGGGCGGTCTGATAGCCCGTTACTACGTGCAGTGCCTCGGCGGCGACACGCGCGTGCGCACGCTCGTCACCCTCGGAACCCCGCACGGCGGCACGCGGGTGGCGCCGCTCGCGGACGCGCACCCGATCGTCCGTCAGATGCGGCCCGGCTCGTCCGTCGTCGAGGAGTTGAAGCGGCCCGCGCCCGGCTGTCGTACGCGCTTCGTGAGCTTCTGGAGCGACCTCGACCAGTTGATGCTGCCCCTGGAGACCGCGTGCGTGGACCACGTGGACCTGCTCGCGCAGAACGTGCGGGTCACGGGCATCGGCCATCTCGCGCTGCCGGTGCACCCGGCCGTCGCGATCGGCATCCGTCAGGCCCTCGACGCGGAGCACGCGGAAGGAGCGCGCGCCGCGGACAAGGCCGGCGGTGGTCTGACGGTCGCCTGACCGCCCGCTCCGCGCTCACCGGCACCCGTAGAACCCGAGCGCGATCCGCACCCCGACCCGCACCGGACGCACGTAAAACCCGCGACATGTCGCGGGTTTCGTCGAACGGGTCTCGAACTCAGGGCCAAGGAACTGTCCACAGTCCACCCAAAGGCGGCTGATTGCCCGTTTCCCCTGGCCCGGAAACCCGACGAAGATTGTCGTGCCCTCATACCGACGGGTACAGTCACCGCACTGCTCTGGCAGCCCCTGTTGTCGAGGCGAAAGAGAAGTTGGTGAACGACCGCAATCCGTCGGGGACCGCGCCTTATGCGGCGTACGACGGTCACTCCGCGACCAGCTTCGCAAGCGATCCGCTCTTCGGCGACATGGCAGAGGACCCCTACGAACCCGGTTCCCACGCGACCGGCCAGTGGAACACGGCCCCCCAGCAGCAGTACGCCGACCCCTACGCCTCCGCGTACTACGACACCGGCACGTACGACGCCGGTTCCTTCGGTACCGGTTCCTACGACACGACCGGCGCCTGGGCGACCGGCGGGTACGAGCAGGTCGCCGACATCCCGGCGCAGCAGCCCCGGTCGATGGCCGAGCAGCACACCACGGGTCAGTGGGACACCTCGGCGTACGAGGCGCAGATGTACGCGGCTCAACACCCCGACACGCAGAGCTTCGAGGCCCCGTCCTTCGGGACGCAGACCTTCGACGGACAGACGCACACGCAGTCGTTCGACACGCAGTCCTTCGAGACCCAGTCCTTTGAGACCCAGTCCTTTGAGACGCAGTCCTTTGAGGCCCAGAGCTTCGAGACCCAGAGTTTCGAGTTCCAGGGGTACGAGGCCCAGCACTTCGAGGCCCAGGGCTTCGAGACGCAGAGCTTCAGCACGCACGACATGCTCGGCGCGCCCGACCCGCACGACACGCAGGGCTTCACCCACACCTTCGAAGCCCCGGTCTTCGGTACGACCGCTTATGACACGGGCGCGTACGACGCCACGCAGTGGAACGCCTCGGACGCCACCGGCACCGCAGAGCCCCAGCCCCAGCCCGAGCCCGAGCCCGAAGCGATCGCGGAGTCGGCCCCCGAAGCGGACCATGCGCACGGGCCCGCCCTCGACCTCGACTCCGCTCCCGAGCCCGCCCCCGCGACCCCGAAGCCTACGACACGCAGGGCCGGGAAGAACGTCTCCCGTGGCCGCGCCGGCCGCCGTCGTCCGGTCAAGCGGTCCGCGCTCGTCACCGTCGTCGTGCCGTCGGTCTGTGTGGTCGGCGTCGCCGGGATCGCCGCGGCGAGTGTCGGCGGCAGCGGGGACGACGGCAAGGAGACGCAGGCCGCGGCCGCTACGGACGCGCAGGCCGTGAAGCCGGCCGTCGCCAACAACAAGCTGGACTCGCAGCTGAAGGATCTCTCCGCCGACGCGGGCGACTTCGCCGACCGGGCGAGCCGCACGCAGGAGCGGATCGACCTCAAGGCGAAGCAGGAGGCGGCGCGCAAGGAGGCCGCCGAGGAGGCCGCGCGCAAGGAGGCGGCGCGGCCCAAGTTCGTGCTGCCGGTGAAGCAGCACGGGCTGAGCGCCTTCTTCGGGCAGGCCGGCGTCAACTGGATGTCCCAGCACTCCGGCATCGACTTCCCCGTCTCGTACGGGACTCCGGTGATGGCCGCGACGGACGGCACCGTGAAGACGCAGTGGAACAGCGCGTACGGGAACATGGCCATAGTCACCGCCAAGGACGGCACGGAGACCTGGTACTGCCACCTGTCCTCGCACACCGTGATGAACGGTCCGGTGAAGGCCGGTGACGTGATCGCGCGGTCCGGGAACTCGGGCAACTCGACCGGCCCGCACCTGCACTTCGAGGTGCGGCCCGGCGGCAGCGCGGCGATCGACCCGCTGCCGTGGCTGCGCAGCCACGGCCTCAACCCGAACTGAGCCGCCCCCCGTAGAGAGCGGCCGCAGCGCGACTACAGCTTCTCGACCGGCGCGTACCGCAGCAGCAGACGCTTCGGCTTCGGGTCGCCGAAGTCGATCGACGCCTCCGACTTGTCGCCCGTGCCCGACACGCCCACCACCGTGCCGAGCCCGAACTGGTCGTGCGTGACGCGGTCGCCGACGGAGAGGGCCACCACCGGCTTGTCGCCCGCGCGGCGCGTGGCGAAGGCCGGCGTCGAACCCGTACGGGAGCGCGAGGACGACAGGGACGCCGCGATGCCGCCACCGATGCTCTTGGTCGAGGCCGCAGGCGTGGACGGTCCTGTGCGCTTCCAGTCCAGGTGCGCGGCCGGGATCTCCTCCAGGAACCGGGAGGGCGGGTTGTACGAGGGCTGGCCCCAGGCGCTGCGCATGGAGGCGCGCGTCAGGTAGAGGCGCTGCCGCGCGCGCGTGATGCCCACGTACGCGAGCCGCCGCTCCTCCTCCAGCTCCTTGGCCTGGCCGAGGGAGCGCATGTGCGGGAAGACGCCGTCCTCCAGGCCGGTGAGGAAGACGACCGGGAACTCCAGGCCCTTGGCGGTGTGCAGGGTCATCAGCGTGATGACGCCGCTGCCGTCGTCGTCCTCGTCGGGGATCTGGTCGGAGTCGGCGACGAGCGCGACGCGCTCCAGGAAGTCGGAGAGCCCCCCGCCGCCCGTCTCGGACTCGCCCTCCGCCGTGTCCTCGCCCGCGGCGGACTCCTGCTCGAACTCCAGGGCCACGGCGGCGAGTTCCTGGAGGTTCTCGATGCGGGTCTCGTCCTGCGGGTCGGTGGAGGCCTGCAACTCGGCGAGATACCCCGTCCGTTCGAGGATGGCCTCCAGGACCGTGGCCGGGCCCGCGCCCGACTCCACGATCGTGCGGAGGTCCTCCATCAGCGTGTTGAACCGCTTCACGGCGTTCGTCGAGCGGGCCGCCATCCCGTACGCCTCGTCGACGCGGCGCAGCGCCTGCGGGAAGGAGATCTTCTCGCGCTGGGAGAGCGCGTCGATCATCGCTTCGGCGCGGTCGCCGATGCCGCGCTTGGGCACGTTGAGGATGCGGCGCAGCGGCACCGAGTCCTCGGGGTTGGACAGCACGCGCAGATAGGCCAGGACGTCCCTGACCTCCTTGCGCTCGTAGAAGCGGACGCCGCCGACGACCTTGTAGGGCAGGCCGGTGCGGATGAAGATCTCTTCGAAGACACGGGACTGCGCGTTCGTCCGGTAGAAGATCGCCACGTCGCCCGCCAGCGCGTCGCCCGCGTCGGTGAGCCGGTCGATCTCGTCGGCGATGAACTGGGCCTCGTCGTGCTCGGTGTCCGCGACGTAGCCGGTGATCTGGGCGCCGGGCCCCTCGTTGGTCCACAGGTTCTTGGGCCGACGCGACTCGTTGCGCTCGATGACCGCGTTCGCCGCGCTGAGGATCGTCTGCGTGGAGCGGTAGTTCTGCTCCAGGAGGATCGTCTTCGCGTTGGGGTAGTCGTCCTCGAAGTCGAGGATGTTACGGATCGTGGCGCCGCGGAACGCGTAGATCGACTGGTCCGCGTCACCCACGACGCACAGCTCGGCCGGGTCCGCGTCCTCGCCCTCGGTGGGGCCGACCAGCTCGCGCACCAGCGCGTACTGCGCGTGGTTCGTGTCCTGGTACTCGTCGACCATGACGTGGCGGAAGCGGCGGCGGTAGTGCTCGGCGACGTCCGGGAACGCGCGCAGCATGTTCACCGTCGTCATGATCAGGTCGTCGAAGTCCAGCGCGTTCGCCTCGCGCAGGCGCGCCTGGTACATCGCGTAGGCCTGGGCGAGGGTCTTCTCGAAGCCGTCGGCCGCGGTCGCCGCGAAGTCCTCCTCGTCGATCAGCTCGTTCTTGAGATTGCTGATCTTGGCGCTGAAGGACTTCGGCGGGAACTTCTTCGGGTCCAGGTCGAGGTCGCGGCAGACGAGCGCCATGAGCCGCTTGCTGTCGGCGGCGTCGTAGATCGAGAAGGAGGACGTGAAGCCCAGCTTCTTGCTCTCCCGGCGCAGGATGCGGACGCAGGCGCTGTGGAACGTGGAGACCCACATGGCGTTCGCGCGCGGGCCCACGAGGTCCTCGACGCGCTCCTTCATCTCGCCCGCGGCCTTGTTCGTGAACGTGATCGCGAGGATCTGGCCGGGGTGCACTTCGCGCTCGGCGAGCAGGTACGCGATGCGGTGCGTGAGGACGCGGGTCTTGCCGGATCCGGCGCCCGCGACGATGAGCAGCGGGGTGCCGCCGTGCGTGACGGCCGCCTGCTGGTTCTCGTTCAGCCCCTCCAGGAGGGTGGCCGCGCTCAGGACCGGGCGCGGGGCGCCGTCCCGGTAGTGCGTGTCCCTGTCTTCGGGCGCGCCGAGCCTCCCGCCGAACAGGTCGTCCGGCATCGGCTCCGGTGCCCCGTCGTCGTACTCGGGGTCCGGAGGCGGCGGCGGGGGCTCCTCCGCACCGTTCTTCTGGAGGCCGGTCAGGAAGCTGTCGTCAAAGAGGCTGCTCATCGCTCTCCGAGTCTAGGCCGCCCCACTGACAACCCGTGGCTGCCTTCGGAACTCCAAGGGCCCTGCTCCGAACTCCATGGGCTCTCCTCGGAACTCCGAGGGCCCTCCAGAGGCCAGATCACGAAAATGTATCGGGCATATCGAACATCAACCTTCACAGCAGCCACACGAGTTGGCTACGGTGCAGCCGGGCAGCCCGTCCCCCCGCCCGCGGATGTCGCGGCGAACGGGCAGCCCCCGCTGAGTTCCGTACGCCGTAAGGCAGGGAACCGGGGACCCAACCGACCTTGGGGTGAATCGGTCAGCCGACCGTAGGGCAGCCTTCCGCGTACCACGCCCGAACCCGACAGCTAACCCGGTAGGCGGAGGACGGAAGGAGTCGCCTGCCTTGGCGTCGCACCGCAAGCCCCGCAGCCGTTCCCGGATCACCGGCGGCCTTCGCACGACCCCCGCGGTCGGCATCACCACCGCCGCCCTCACCTCCGTGGCACTGCTCTCGCAGACGGCACAGGCCGCGCCCGCGCAGCCGTCGTCCAAGCCGCGCCTCGAAGAGGTCCAGCAGAAGGTCGACACCCTGTACCGGCAGGCCGAGGTCGCCACCCAGAAGTACAACGGGGTGAAGGAGCGGACCGACTCCAAGAAGCAGCAGGTCGACAAGCTCCTCGACGATGTCGCCCAGCGCACCGACGACATGAACACGGCCCGCCAGAAGCTCGGCAGATACGCCGCCGAGCAGTACCGCTCGGGCGCGGTCAGCGACACCGCGACCATGTTCCTCGCGGACGACCCGGAGGACTACTTCTCGCAGCGCCAGCTGATGAGCCGGCTCACCGACGAGCAGAAGAAGTCGGTCGACGACTATCAGGCGCAGGCGCGCGAGACCGCGAAGAAGCGCACCGAGGCGCAGTCGAGCCTCCAGGACCTCACCGAGTCGCAGACCGAGCTGAGGTCGACGAAGGAGACCGTCCAGACGAAGCTCTCCGACGCGCGCAAGCTGCTGGCCGACCTGACGGCCAAGGAGAAGGCGCGGCTCGCGGCGATCCAGAAGGCCAAGGAGGAGGCGGCCCGCAAGAAGGCCGCCGAGCTGGCCGCCAAGCAGAAGGCCGCGGAGGCGAAGCGGAAGGCGGCCGAGGAGGCCGCGCAGAAGGAGCAGGAGTCGTCCGGCTCCTCGGGCTCGGGTTCCTCGGGCTCCTCCGGCTCCGGTTCCTCTTCCTCGGACGCCTCGTACGCCACGAAGGCCGCGCAGGCGCTCGCGTTCGCCAAGTCGCAGGAGGGCAAGCCGTACGTGTGGGGCGCCACGGGCCCGGACTCGTACGACTGCTCGGGCCTGACGCAGGCGGCGTGGAAGTCCGCGGGGATCTCGCTGCCCCGGACGACCTGGGACCAGGTCGAGGTCGGCAAGACGGTGCCGCTCTCCGACATCCAACCCGGTGACCTGGTGTTCTTCTACGACGACATCAGCCACGTGGGCCTCTACATGGGCGACGGCATGATGGTCCACGCGCCGAAGCCGGGCGCGGTCGTGCGCGAGGAGTCGATCTACTACGACGGCACGTCGTCGATCCACAGCGTGGTGCGGCCGGCCTGACCCCACACAGAAGGGCCCGGCAGGTGCGACCTGCCGGGCCCTTCTGTACGTCTTGGTACGCGCTTGTACGTCTTGGTACGCGCTCGCTCAGGTCCAGAGCACCGCGATGAAGATGTTGACGACGGTGAGCGCGCCGACCGTGATGAAGAGGCCCTTCTCCGCCTTCTCCTCGTCCCGCTTCACGTAGACGATGCCGAGGATCACGATCAGGAGCGCGAGCTTCACGCCGATCTTGATGTTGTTCACGGTGCTGCCGTCGGCCTGGTTGAGGCCGACCAGGGCGACGCCGGTCACCAGCATGGTCAGGGCGCCGTGCAGCATCGCCTTGTTGAAGCGGGCCGCGCCCTCCTTCATCGCCGACATCTGCGTGAGGAAGCCGCCGAGCAGCGAGGCGATGCCGATGATGTGCAGGCCGACGAAGAGGTGGATGAGTACGTCCATGGCTCGGAGCCTAACCGGACGCCCATGGCCCACTACGGGCACCCCTTTGCCACTCTGTTATCACTCTCCGCCACCATCCGTAACAAACAGGCCAGTTGCGAACAATCCGACACCAACCCGTTACGCAGAGGTTTAGCGTCCTTCCTCAGGTGACCGGCTCCCCACCGCCGCCCGGGCCAGGGGCGGCAGTCGGACACCCCGCCGAGAAAGGTCCGGCGGCGGCCCGCTCCCCTGTGCGGGCCGCCGCCGGACGCGCGACCGGGGGCCGTGCGATGCGTACGGCGCCCAGAGGAGGACCTTGTGCCGGCAGCTCATCGAAAGCCCCGACCGCGTTCGCTCCGCGGTGGGGGCACGGCCCGCACCGCGGCCACGCTCGCCCTCGCTTCCGCGGCCACCGTCACCGCCCTCGATGGCGGGGCGGCGCACGCGGAGCCCGAGCTCGGCCCCGCACAGGTGCGGGCCAAGGTCGACAAGCTGTACCAGGAGGCGGAGGTCGCCACCCAGAAGTACAACGGGGCGAAGGAGAAGGCGGACGGGGCGCGGAAGAAGGTGGACGCCCTCCAGGACGAGGCGTCCCGGCGCACCGAATCGCTCAACTCCCAGCGGGAGAAGCTGGGTTCGGTCGCGGCCTCCCAGTACCGCACGGGAGGCGTGGACCCGTCGGTCCAGCTGCTCCTCTCCTCCTCCCCCGACGCCTATCTCGACAAGGCGTCCCTCACGGAGCGCGTCGGCGCGCGGCAGGCCGCCGCGGTCACCCGCGTACAGGGCGAACTCCGCGAGATCGACCAGCTGCGCGGCGACGCCGACGGCACGCTCTCCGAACTGCGCGCCAAGAAGGCCGAGTTGGAGGACAACAAGAAGAAGGTGAAGCGAAAACTCGCGGAGGCCCGGCGCCTCCTCGACCGCCTCACCCCTGAGGAGCGCACCGCCACCCCCGCGACGAGCGAGCGCTCCTCCCGCTCGGCGGAACGCGCCGACCTCTCCCAGGCGCCCAACTCCCGCGCCAAGGAGGCGATCTCCTTCGCGTACGGCGCACTGGGCAGCCCCTACGTATGGGGCGCCACAGGGCCCTCCTCCTTCGACTGCTCGGGCCTGACGATGGCCGCGTACAAGGCGGCCGGGGTCTCACTCCCCCGCACGACGTACTCCCAGATCGACGCGGGCCCTCGTATCCCGAAGTCCCAACTCCAGCCGGGCGATCTGGTCTTCTTCTACTCCTCGATCAGCCACGTGGGCCTCTACATCGGAGGCGGCAAGATGATCCACGCCCCGAACCCGAGCGCACCGGTACGGGTGGCCCCGATCGACGAGATGCCGTTCGCCGGGGCGACGCGGGTGGCATGACGCCGCACCGGTCACACGGGCTTCTCCCACACCGACACGTGCTGCCGGCTCTCGCCCGTGAAGGGCTCCCGGGTCCACCCGTCCCACCGCTCACGCAGCCGCAGCCCGGCGATCCGCGCCATGAGGTCGAGCTCGGCGGGCCAGACGTAGCGGAAGGGGATGGTCCAGTAGGACCCCTTCCCGGTCCCGGGATCCACCTCCACATAGTTCGAGCTCATGGCTTGCGTGGCGACGTCATAGCGGTCTAAGGCCCACCGGTTCTCGCTCACCTCGAACGGCACGGCCTCCTGCCCGTACGGCAGCAGCCGCAGGTCCGGCACGCTGGTCTCGATGACGAAGCAGCCGCCGGGCGCGAGATGCGCGGCGGCGTTGCGGAAGCAGTCGACCTGCGCGTCCTGCGAGGTCAGATTCATGACGGTGTTGAAGACGAGGTACGCGAGGGTGAAGTCCGGGCGCCCCGCGCGGGCGGTGGCGAAGTCCCCGATCGTGACCGGGATGTCGGCCCCTCCTGGCTTGACCCGCAGCCGCTCGACCATCGCCTTCGACAGGTCGATCCCATGTACGTCGACGCCCCGCGCGGCGAGCGGCAGGGCCACGCGCCCCGTACCGACGGCGAACTCCAACGCGGGGCCTGTACCCGCAAGTTCGGCGAGGAAGTCGACGGTCGGGTCGAGGGCTTCGGGGGTGAACATCCGGGCGGAGGACCGGTCGTAGTCCGCCGCGATGTGCTCGTCGAAGTAGCCGTCGGGGTCGTCCGTCATCACTCCGCCCTCCCCGTGACCGCAACCGTCACGCCGAGGCCCACCATCGCGAGGCCGCCCGTGCCGCCGACCGCCGCGAGGCGGCGTGGGGAGCGGGCGAACCAGGTGCGGGCCGTGGACGCGGCGAGGCTCCAGAGGGTGCGCAGGGTGCTGCCGCGGCCCGCCTCGCCCCGCTCCTCCTCGAACACCGCGCGCAGCGAACGCCGTTGGCGTATCGCCTTGATGCCCAGGTAGATCAGATACGCCGCGCCCACCAGCTTCAGCGTCATGAAGATCGCCACCGAGCGCTCGACGAGCGAGCCGATACCGAGGGCGACGGCGATCACGAGGACGTACGCCCCAAGGGTGTTGCCCGCGACCGTCGTCAGCGCGGCGCGGCGGCCCTGGGCGAGGGCGCGGCCGACGACGAAGATCACGCTCGGGCCCGGGATGACGATCAGCAGCAGGGACATCGCCGCGAAGGCGAGGAGGCGGTCGGTGGACATCATGGGGTCCATTCAGGCACGGCGGCACGCGGCGCCGCATCCGGTTTGTGCGGCGCGAGCGGCGGCGGGCCGGACGGAAAGCTCCTGCCGTTGTGAGGCCCACCAGACGCTCGGCGCGCATGCTCCCCGGGACTTCCCGTCAGCGCACGTCACCCAGCCACAGCCGTCGGCCCAGATCGTCGAGTTCGGCCTTGTGTTCCTCGCACTCGGGCATCGCCATCCGCAGCAGCTTCCAGTAGCCAGGCCCGTGACCTGGCAATTTGATGTGCGCCAGCTCGTGGGCGATGACATAGTCGACCAGGTGGGAGGGCAGCTGGAAGACAGCCCAGTGCAAGGCCATCGTTCCTGGACCGGAGGCAGCCGACCGGTACGTCCCCCACCGACTGCCGACGTCACGGACGCGGACAATCGGTTCTGGGACTCCCAGACGGGCAGCCCAAGGTTGCAACCTGGACGACGCCCAGCGCAGTCCGGTCCGCCGGTACCAGCCGATGACAGCCCGGCGCGCTTTCCGGGGATCCTGGGCAAGAGACTCCGGTAGCACCAGACGGCCGGCCGCCAGCTTCACCGCTCCCGGGCCCGACCCGGCCTCTTCGATGTGCAACCGGTATTCGCGCCCCAGGTAGAAGTAGGACTCTCCCTCACGGAACACCCGCATCGGGTGTGCCGGAGAATGGTCCTCCCGCCGCTTCAGCTTGTCCGCCAGCCATGTCTCGCTGCTTCTCACGAAGCGCTCGGCGCGCCCCGGATCGCAGTGCGGCGGGACGCGCAGGGTCAGCGAGCCGTCTCTCTCGACCGTCATGCCAAGGCGCCTGCGCCGTGCACTCACGGTGACGTGGAACGTCCTGCCGCTCAGCGCGAGCGTCTGCCCGTCGGCAAGGGCGGGCAGACCGGTGTCACGTTGGGGAGCGGCAGGTACGGGCACCTCCCTATTGTCCCCTGGGAGCACTCCTGAATGCCGCCGCGTGCCGCGCCGCATGTGCGGCGAGCGCGTTGGACAGGTCCCGCAGTGCCTGCCTCTCACCCGCCTTCGGCCGGATCCTGACCTGCCGGAGCCTGACCCACAATGCGCTTTGCAGATCGCCGACGCTGGCCTCGTTGTCGGACCAGGCGGCGCTGGAGACATGCTGGACGATCACGCCTCCGAGTTCTTTGGTCACGTCCCTGAGGGCGGTCGGCTCGGGCAGGTCGAAGGCGGGGTTCTCGGTGAGGCAGTCGCTCAGCTTCGTGTACAGCTGCTGCTCGACGGTGGTCATATCGGCGACCATCGGGTCGACCTGCTCGGCCTTCCGTGCCCGTTCGATCAGGGGGCCGATACGGGTCTGGATCTCGTCCCAGCGTCCCTCGAATTCCTCCAGAATCCGTTCCAGCTCCTCGGACAGCGTCCGCAGGACGGGCCGGTCCTCCTCCTCGCGCCGCTCCTCCAGGTGGTAGCGCAGCGCCTGTACCTGCTCGGCCGCGGATTCCTCGACGTCGACGATGCGTCCCACCACCTCGTCGAAGTCCGGCGCGAGGATGGAGACGGGGGCGATGACCTGCTCGACCTCCGCGAGTTCCAGGTGGTCGGCGACCATGGCCCGCACCTGGCGCCCGTATCCCCGCAGCGAGAAACCTCCGCCTTCGGCGTCGCGGTAGTGCCGGCGTACGCGCTTTTGCAGCAGTGTCCACCTCCGGGCGTCGGGCACTCGGTCCAGGGCGCTCTGATGGGGCAGGACGCGCTCCAGCGCGTTCATGAAAGCGCCGAGCAGCCGGTCGAACTCGGCCCGGTCGCCCTCGTCGTCCAGGGCGAGCATGCCTCGCGCGAGGCCCTGCGCCGAGTCCAGATCCGCGATGCCCATCCCTCCGAGGAACGCAGACAACTTCCTTGCGCTGTCGTCGAGTTCCGGCAGGTCGGCGCTCAGGCTCTGGACCATGTCGCGCGCCATGCGCTGCGTGGGCGCTTCCCCCTTGTAGGCGGGCAGCGTGTCGGCCAGATTGTCGAGGACGCCGTAGTAGTCGACGACGCGGCCGAACTTCTTGTCGCGCCGGGGCCGGTTCACGCGGGCGATGGCCTGGAGCAGTTCGGCGTCCTGGATCGGCCGGTCCAGGTACAGAACTTGCTCGATCGGCGCGTCGAAGCCCGTGAGCAGCATGGACTTCACGATCAGGAAGGCGACCGGCCTGACCTCCTCCTCGGAGGGGACCTCGGTGTCGCTCCACGGGTTCGTGCCGACCGGATCGGCGCACTCGGTCCGCGACGTGTATCCCGCCGCCCACGGGTTGTCGGGAGGGAGCTGAGGGAACGGTTCGAGGAACCGCTGGACCGCCTCGTCCTGCCGATCCGGGTCCGTCCAGGCCTCCCAGACCTTGTCGTCCTTCTTGCTCGCCGAGATCACAGGCACGAAGTCGATGCGCCGCAGCACTTCCTGGTACTGCCAGGTACGCAGCAGCACCAGGTCGTCCCAGGTGTACTCGGGCAGCGGCTTGTCGCGCAGCGCGGCCGGGTCGAAGTCGACGATGCGCGCGAGGAGTTCATGGCGTGCGTCGTCGAGCTTGTGCCGATAGAGCACGGCTGCCTTACGGCTCACTGCTGCGACCTGCGCTTTGAAGCCGCCGGTGAGCGGGCCCGTGACGTAATGCTCCATCATGTCGAGGGCCTTGCGGGCGATCATCGGCTCGGACTCGGCGACGTCCCGGCTGGTGGGCGTCAGCCGCTTGCGCAGTTTCTGTTCCTGCAGCCGGTCGGCGCGCAGCTGGGCGATCAGGTCCTCGAACTTCCGGTTCAACCCGTCCTGGTCCTTGACCTCCGCCGATCCGGTACGCCCTTCGTAGCGCACGGGCACGACGACCCTGTCCCGCTCGGCCTCGTCCATCAGGTACGCGTCGAGGAACTTCCCGTCGGGTTCGAGGCCGAAGATCCTTCCGGTGTCGGTCAGCCGACCTTTCATGATCGGCGTTCCCGTGAAGCCGATGCGCGCGGCGTTCGGGAGGGCGTCGCGCAGGCAGGCGTGCAGCACGGAGGTGTGCGACCGGTGCGCCTCGTCGACGAGTACCAGGACTCGCGGGTCCGTGCTGCACTCGGCGAAGCGCCGCCGCACTTCCTCGACGGCCGCTGTGTCCGGTGTCGGGTCGGACGCCTCCTCCGCGTCGCCACCTGCGGCGATGTGCTCCTGCGTGGCCTGGAACTCGGCCGTCAGGTCACGGTCGTCCCCACCTTCTCCCTCCGCCGTACCGGCGAGGCCGGGGATCCGCCCCAGGAACTTCTGGATCATGGTGAAGATGACGGCGCGCCCACCGGGCTGTCCCGCCCGCTTGAGCATCCCCTCGGCATCGGTACGCGACTTCGCGACGCGCACGACGGCGCCACTGATCCGCACGGCCGCCGCGAGCTGCTTCTCCAGTTGCTTGCGGTCGGTGACGACGAGGAGGGTGAACCGGTTGAGGCGAGGATCGCGGCTGGTGTGCAGACGGCGGGCGAGAAAGGCCATGGTGAGGCTCTTGCCCGACCCCTGGGTGTGCCAGATGACCCCACCGCGCTCGTCGTGCTCGGCGGCCGGATCGTCGAGGGTCCGGCCGGTGCGCAGCTTGTGCACGATCTTCTCGACGGCCCGGTACTGCTGATGCCGGCAGACGGCCTTCACGGTGACGGGCGGCTCACCCTGCTTGGTCTTCACCGGCATCTCGAAGACGTAGTGCCGGATGATGTTGAGCAGGTTGCGCGGTTGCAGGACGAGGGCCACGAGCCGGTGCTGGTCGGTCAGTTGACCGCCGACCTCGATCAGCCGTTCCCCGTCGGAGGCGCGTCGCACGCCTTGCAGCGCGCGCAGCAGCTCGTCGTCGTCCTTATAGTCAGGGGTCACGCTTCGCCACTGCGCGAAGTGGTCTTCGGTGGAGGTGATGGTGCCGAGGGCGGCACTCGTTCCACAGGCGGCGACGAGCAACTGCACGGGGGCGAAGAGTTCGGGCACGCCGAGCTCACGCACCTGCCGCCTGTCCCGCTCGTCGATATCGAGAGGGGAGCCCGTGTACAGCCGCAGATCGCGGACCGCCTCTCCCAGGGGGTATGGCACGTCCGGGCTCTTGCACTCGATGACCACGACGGGGATGCCGTTGATGAACAGCACGAGGTCGAGGACGCATTCGGCGCCGTCCTGGGTGCGTACGCGGAGCTGATCGACGACGAGGAAGTCGTTGCGCTTGAGGATCTCGCCATCCCCGAGCCCTTCCAGATCCCAGTCGATGAACTGGGCGTTCACGGTACGCCCCCGGTGGTGCTCCTCGTCCCCGGTGATCGGGGCTCCGCTGAGCAGCAGGCTGGTGACGTCACTGTTCACGCTGAGCAGGGACGACGCGGCGACGTTGCGCGCGGTGCGCTTGAGCGCGTCGATCGCGGTGTCGGCGTCCTTGTCGGTCATCCAGGACTCGCCGTTGACCCGGTTGTTCCGCTGGATCGCTCGGCGCAGGCGCTTGCGGAGGAGGACATCGTCGTAGTCCCGTTCTCGCTCATGGTCGCTGGCACTGCTGAGATCGGGCCCGTGGATGTGCGTCCAACCCATGCTGACCAGTTGGTCGATGATCGGCCGCTCGACTTCGTCCCGCTCGACCGTGCCGCGTGCGCTGCGTGCCATGTGCGTGGCGCCTTTCCCCGTACTTCTGTGACCCCGTGCTCCGACCTGTGTTCTATTGTGCGCGTGAGAGCGCTGGGGCGGGGCGGAATTGGCGTGCGACCGGCATCGAACTGGCTAGATCCGTGCGGGTGTCCTGATGTTGGCGGGTCGGCACGCCCGGCACAGGCCGTCGGGGATCGCTTCGGGACGGCCGGGGACGCCGCAGTCCGTGCACTCGACGAGGTTGCGGGGGCGCTCCGCTGACGGCCGGTTCGGGGTGAACCGGGGCCGTTCCGGCGGCAGTTTGTCGCGCAGGCGGCGGGCGACGAAGGCGCGGGGTGAGTGGACGGTCGGAGGCAGCCCGGCCGTCAGGGCGTGGGTGAGGTTGTACGGGGCCGGGTCGCGGGCCAGCCAGGTGGCGGCGAGGTCTTCGAGTGCGGCGCAGTCGCCTGCGGAGAGGGTCAATCGCGGCTCATGCAGGCCCAGTTGGGCGAGGGTTCGGTAGGCGTCGGAGCGTGGTGCGGGCGCCTGTGTCGTGGCCTCTGGCCTTGGCTCCGGTTCCGGTACGTCACCTTCGAGGAAGCGCGCCCACCATTCGTTGCTGCGTGCGGTGCGCGACCAGTAGGTGTGGAACACCCAGCGGGTTGTGCCGTTCTCGGCGCCGGTGTCGGAGAGACGGCGTACGCGGCGCAGATGCCCGGCGAGGGTGAGTTCGTTGAGCGCGGAGCGGACAGCTGCCTGGCCGTAGAGGGGCTGTTCCTTGGCGAGGGTCTTCGCGTCCATGGCGGCGTGCTCGGGGAGCGCGTCGATGAATCCGGCGAGGTAGCGGGCGCGGAGGGGGAGATGGGCGAAGGTGTCGCGGCGGAGGGGCCCCTGGTCGGGAGCGCCGCGTTTTCCGTAGCCGGGGTTGGCCAGGGGGTGTGCGGGGGAAGGCAGGGCAGGGCTAAGGTTTTGGGTAGCCATGAGATCGCTCGCTTCGATCTTGTTGGTCAGACCCCGGCGGGTGTTGGTAGCACCTGGCCGGGGTTGTTTGTTGTCGCGAACGCTAGAGGGTTGCGACTGTGCGTCGCAACCTGATCGCGGAAAGTCACGCGTGCTGGTCGCGGCGGGGAGGGTGGGTGGTGGGTTGAGACCCAACCACCCATTCCCTACAAGCAGAGCTCGGATTTCGCGGCTCGAAGCTCAGACGGTACGAGCGTGCGCCAGGAAGGCGTTCCAGGCGGACGCGGCGGCGGTGAAGGTCGGGCTTTGGGGGCCGAGCTTCGAGTCGCGTATGTGGACAGCGCGAGGGGTGGACTCGCTCCAATCCAGGGCCGCTTCGAGGCATTCGCCGCCCTGACTGTCGCTGTAACTGGACTTGAACCACGTCAGGCGGGCGTTCACAGTTCTTCTGCCACCTTTCTGATGAACTCGGCCGATTCCTCGGGGCTGAGAGCGTGTGTGCGGATCATGTCATGGACCCGGGCGAGCACACTGGCCTTGTCTCCGTCGGCGTACAGGGCGCTGGTTTCCGGACCTTCCACGTACGCGTAGTGCTCAAGGTCAGTCGTCTCCAGGAGCGTGACGCCTCCGTTGAGCGCCACACTGAACGCTCTCCCGTACGGCAGCACCTTGATCGTTACGTTCCTTAACTTACCGAATTCCAGGATCTGTGCGAGCTGTCGCCTCATGGCCTCACGACCGCCGACCATCATCCGCAGCGACGCCTCGTGCAGCACGTAGTTGAACATCACCGTCTGGCGCTCGGTCAGCATCCGCTGCCGCTTGAGGCGGCTCGCCACGCGCTCCTCGATCGTCTCCTCGTCGAGGAGCGGGATGCTCTCGCCGATCAGCGCACGTGCGTACTCCTCCGTCTGGAGCATCCCGGGGATAAGTAGCGGTTGATAGGAGTTGATCGCGATGGCGTCCTTCTCCAGCGCCATGTACTCCTGGGCCCGCTGCGGGTGTGCCTCCGGCTTGAGGAACTCCTGCGCGGCGATGAGTTTCCCGCCTGCTCCGCACATCTGGTCGGCGGTTTGCAGCAACCGCATGGTGGGCTTGCGCCGCCCCGTCTCCATCGACTTGACGTACTCGTAGCCGTAGCCGGTCTCCTTGACCAGGGCCTCTCTGGTGACGCTCGCCTGCTCGCGCCACATCTTGATCTGGTTTCCGCAATACCGCCAGGCGAGATTCGTCTCCATTGACGTCGTCACGCGTACCTCCGCCGGATCACCGTGTACACCATGGGTACAACTACCCAAAGTACAAACGCTGTTACTCCCGAGAGTAGGCGTGGGCCGCGACGGTGGACTCGGCAAACACCGAATCCCCCACGTAAGGACCGGTCCGGGCATGCAGACGAAACTCCCTCAGGACATCGAATGGCGTCTGCCGCGTCATGCACGGAGCGTGAGCCGGACGCGGTTACTGTTCCGGGAGCAGGCGGGTTCATGGGCGCTGCCGCAGGAGATCACGGAGACGGCAGAACTCTTGCTCAGCGAGCTGATGACCAACGCCTACCGCCACGCGCGGGTCCCGGCCGGCCGGGAGATCTGGGCGCGGGCGATCCTGACGGAGGACCGGCTCCGTGTACTGGTGACGGACGCGAGCGTGCACTTCCGGTGCCGCGAACGGCGTCCGTGGAGGATGAGTCGGGTCGGGGGGTGGCGCTGGTGGTGATGTTGGCGGATGAGTGGGGCGCGGAGGGACGCGAGGGCGGCGTGGGCAAGGTGGTGTGGTTCGAACTGGGGCTCACGCCGCCCGAGTAGACGTCAGGCTGCGTCTGACAGTGCCTTGCGGCCGGAGAGCAGGTCGTCGATCAGGCCAGCCTTCGAGAGCCCGAGGTTGGCGAGCGCTTCCCGCTCGCTCGACAGGCGCTCCTCAAAGTGTTCAGCGATCCGCACGACTTGAGCCTGCTCGTCAGAGTTCAGCCTGGGGATCCGCAGGGATTTGACCGCCCTCCCTGAGATCTTCACCATGCTCTCCGACGTCCCCTGGGCACGCGCTTGGATTTGTCGCCGCGCCCGCACCGACCGCAACACAATCTCCAACGCCCTCGGGAGCCATTCCTCACTCACGGGAAGACGCATCATGAGATCGGGATAGATACAGGGGGATCCCACGTCCCTGAACAGCCCGGCCAGGCCGACCAGTTCACGGGTATTGGCCCGACCCATCAAGAGGTCACCAGTCTTCAGCATGGCGAAATGCTTCCGCGACACCGACTTCGGCGCGTTCTTGAGCTGGCGCGCAGCAAAGCCATTAGGCGTCAGGCACCCCAGGCCCAGCATTTGCACGCCCGTCCACTCTGCGACACCGGTCGGCGAATACCCGTTTCGCGGATCACCGCTCAGCGCCTCCTTCAGCTCACCGTCCCAATCACGCCGGGCAAGGTACTTCTCGATAGCGCCTGAACACATCAAGTTCAGCTTGGCGATCGCCGCCTCAACGACTCGCTCCTGCTCGGCCACCGCCCCCAGCACCTCAACGATCCGCCGCTGCTCCGAGAGCGGCGGGACTGGAATGCTGAACTCCCTGAGGTCGGCCTTCGAAATCTTGAACTGCCCACTCGTGCTGCGCATCGCCGATTCGACTTGGCGCCTAAACGCCGGCGCCGAGACAAGAATCCCCAGATAGTCGGCATCGAGAACCTCAGCATCCGGCACCAGGCGGTACACAAGGTCCGGAAACATCAAGCCCTGTCGGACATTCTTCGGCACCACCACGCCGACGCCCACCAACCGCTTCGAGCCGTTGGCCCGCGCCACCAGGACGTCTCGCGGCCGCACTTCCAAGGCTGGTCGCGGCAACAGCGACGCCGGAAGCCTTTTCGCGTCACTCTCCAGGAACGCGCCAGACGTTACGGCCCCGAGGCCCAGGACTCCCCATTCCGAGCCGCCCGGTTCGTACGGCTCGCACACAGGACTCCAGCCCGACTCGATACGCAGCAGGACCTTCTTGAGGGGCACCACTTGGACCTCAGTCGACATAACCCAGCTCCCGCAAAAACCCGTCCAGCGCCCCAGCCGCCTCTTCGCGCCGCTGCTCGATCACCCGCAACGACACCCCGTACTTGTCCTCCCAGAGCCGGTACGCCTCCGCCAACTTCCGCTCCCTGCGCACCAGATGGCCCGCCAACTTGCCCGCGAGGTCATCCCGGAGAATGCCGAGAACAACCCCCGGCTCCCCCGCCCGCTCGGCCAGCTCCCTGCGGGCCCGCGTCAGACGCGCCTCGGCAACGGCGCCAACCCCGGCCGTCTCCGCCCCCGGCAACTCCACCAACGCATCCTGCGTAGCCTGCGCGGCCTTCTTCCCCTTCGGGGACTTGGCGGTCTTCGCCGCCCTCTCGCGCTCGGCGTCCCGCCGCTTCTGGACAGCGGCGACGGGCCAGAAGTCGTTCTCCAGGTCCTCGATCGCGCGCTTGGCCGCAGTGCGCTTCTTCTTCAGGGCGCGCAGCTCAGCGTCAGAAACCAGGGCGTCGAGGAGCGCCTGATCGATCTCACTCTCGGAGTCCTCGGAATCACCCTCGCCCAGCGCAGCCTCCCGCGCCGCCTTCACGGCAGCCTCGGCCTCCTCCGCCTCCGTCACCTTGGCATCGAGCTCCGCAAAGGTCTTGTCGAGCGAGGCCAGGTCCTCCAGGAAGCCGGGCACCATCGCGGCGACCACCTTGTGGTCGTAGGCATGCCTGCGCTCGGCCGCCGAACGCTCGCGCTGACCGCCCGTACGCGGGTCCGGCTCGGGCGCCAGCATGGTCCTGACGGACTCGACCCAGCCGTCCACGACGCCGCTGAAGCCGTTCACGGACAGCGCCTTTAGGTCGTTCTTGCCCTCATGCCACCACCCCGCGACCGCCCCCGCCAGCGCGTACTCGTCCAGCACGCCCACGGACAGCAACCGCCCCTCGAAGGAGCCGATCAACTCCCCGCGGAGTCGCGCGAGTTGTGCCTTGCGCTCCCGCTCGGTGCGATCGTCACCGTCCACCGGAACCAGCCTGGCAATCTGATCCTTCTCGCTCCCCCACCACTCCTCGAAGGCGTCCCAGACCTTCTGCGTGCGCTCGGCGGCCAGCTCCGAGAGGCGCGCGGCGTCCGGACGCCGCTCTCCCTCCGGGAAGTCCACATACCCCGGGTCGTCGCCCCGTACGTCGAACAGGTCCGAGACACCGATCCCGTACGCGTCGAACAGCGGCTTCTTCGCCTCGACCTCGGCCAGCGGCACTCCGCCCACCAAGTGGGCCCGTACATCCTGTGGTTCGGGCGGCGGGGTGTTGTCCACGTACCGGCGGATGTTGAAGTTGCAGCCGTTCGCCTCCAGTGTCTCCCGCGTCACGGCCTTCGCGAAGCCCTCGATGTCCTCGAAGACCTCGTCGTCCTGGAAGGCGTGGAAAGTGGAGACGATCTTCTGGATGTGCTCGGGGAGCAGGACGTTCTGCGCGCGCTCCGCGTGGAACTCACGGTCGGCGTTGATGAAGAGCACCTGCCCGCGCCGGTCCTTGCGCCGCTTGCTCGGTGGCCGCAGCACGAGCACACACGCCGGGATGCCGGTCCCGTAGAAGAGGTTCGGTGCGAGACCGATGACCGCCTCGATCAGGTCGGCCTTCAGCAGCCGCTCACGGATCTTCTGCTCGTCGCCACCGCGGAAAAGCACGCCGTGCGGCATGACGGTGTAGACCGAGCCGCCCTTGGACTTCACCATGTCCAGCATGTGCTGGAGGAACATCAGGTCGGCCTTGCCGCGCTCCGATGTATGGCCATGGGGCATGCGCTCCAGGAGCCGCGGCACCTCCCCCTGCTTGTAGTCCATGGAGAACGGCGGATTGCTCAGAACCAGGTCGAACCCGCCCTCCGGATGGAGCGGATTCGTCAGGGTGTCGCCCGTCCGGAGCGAGAACTTCTTGGCCCCGTGGAAGAGCATGTTCATCGTCGCCATGACCCACGAGCCGCTGTTCGCGTCCTGGCCGGCCAGGCCGAGGTTGCGGGAGTCTCCGCCGTGTTCGTCCACGTACTCCATCGCGTGGATGAGCATGCCGCCCGAGCCGACACACGGGTCGTAGATCCGCATTCCGCTGTCGGGGCGGGCCAGCTCGACCATCATGCGGACGACAGCGCGCGGAGTATAGAACTCACCGCCCTTGCTGCCCGCCGTGTCCGCGAAGTCCTTGATCAGGTACTCGTACGCGGCGCCGATCATGTCGGGGAACTCGAAGTCGTCCCCGCGCAGCCGGATGCTGCCGAAATGCTCGATCAGCGCCTGGAGACGCTTGTCGGCGAGGGCCGCCGCGCTGCCCCCGCTGCCGCCACCGATACGGTTGAAGTGAACGTGGGCGAACAGGCCGCGCAGCTCGCTGTTGCCGCCCTCCCGCTCTAGGGCGTCGAGGGCGGGCTGCAAGTACTCGGTGGCCACGTTGTCGACGGCACCCGCCAGGCGCTCCCACCGCGCCGCCTCCGGCACGAAGATCACGCCACGTTCGCGGTACAGCTCGTACGACTCCGCCAGCTCCTCCGCTTCCTCCTGGGTCTCGCCCTCCGCGACCAGCTCCTTGATGATCGCGTCGCGCGCCACCTCGAACTCGTCGTTTACTCGCTTGAGGAAGAGCAGCACGAAAATGAAGTCGCGGTACTCGGCGGCGTCCATCGTGCCGCGCAGGATGTCGGCCGCCGCGAAAAGATGGCGTTCCAGCTGCGCGAGCGTGAGCTTGGCCACGTACGGCACTCCCTGAGGTGGTGGCGGACTGAGGGGACCAGTACCGCCCGCAGGGCAGGCGGACCGGTTGCATCCGGAAGCCTAAGGGGTGCGCCGGGTCCGTTTTCACCACGTACGGGAATTCAGCACACGGTCAGTACCCGCTCACATCAAGACCGTCCTCGACGAACCGCCAGACATCGGTGAACGGGTCCCACTGGTTCTGGTCCGTCCGGCCCTCGTGCCGCGCGTTCAGCCGCTGGGCATGGCGCCGTGCCGTCTCATAGCGGCCGTCCAGTTGCCCGGCCATGACCTGCTTCGCCTGCTGATCCGTGACCGTGCGCAGGGACGGGCCGTAGGTCTGGGGGAAGCCGTCCTGCCTGCGCAGCGCGTTCGCCGCGCTGTTGCAGACACCGCCGAGGCGGCTTGTGTAGTTCTGGTAGTGGAGCAGCCGCCACAGTTCGAAGCAGGGGTGGGAGTACGCGACGTGGACGCCCTCGTGCTTGGCGCGGGCGAAGGCGGTGGGAATGTCCTTGTGCTCGTCACGGTCGAACAGGCACCACACCTGCGGCCAGTTCCAGTCGTCCGGCTTGATACTCGCCTTCTTCGCGGCGCGCTGCACTTCCTGCCACTTCCCGACGGCTTCCTCGACGAGCGGGAGGGGCTTGCGGCGCTTGCTGGGGGCGCTGCGGTTCTCGACCGTGCACACGATCTGGTGCCGGGGCTCCTTGCGCTCGCCGTTCTTCATCACGTACGTCACAAAGCCGGGCTCGGTGACCTCGCCCTCCGTGTAAACGAAGACCTCCCGCCTCAGGGCCCGTGCTTTCTTGCCGCGCGCAGGATTGTCCCGCCCCCTGTCCCTCGCCATCAGGAACGCTCTGCCTCCCCTGTCGATGCCGAAGATGCCGTCAGCGCAGCCAGCACCTCGCGGCCGAGTTGTCCCTGGTCGACCTGGGGCACGGCCCCGTAAGCGCCGGCGAGGTAGGAGTCCTCAAGGTCCTCCTCGGGGCCGGGGTCGAGATCGCTGAGCGGGAACAGCTCCGTGGCCCCCCGCTTGTCCTTCTCCGTCAGCCAGATCTGGCCCGGTTCGAGGAAGCGGCCACCGCGCGGGGTCTTGAGGAGCGAGGCGTCGTGCGAGGTGAAGACCAGTTGGGCGCCCTGCGGATTGGACCAGGGGGCCTGGAAGAGGCGTACGACCTCGGCGGCGAATTTGGGATGGAGGCTGGCGTCCAGCTCGTCGATCAACAGCACGGCGCCACTGTCGAGGGCGAGGAGCAGCGGCCCGATGAGCGCGAACCACGACCGCGTGCCATACGACTCCTTGTCCCAGTCGAAGGCGACCGCGTCGCTGTCCGAACTACCGTGCAAGAGTCGGACCTTGGGGGCGGAGTTGCCCGGTGCCCGCTCCACCTCGGCGCCTCGGATGCCGAGGTCGGCCACGCGCAGCAGCTCCTGCACCCGGCCCCGGTTCTTCCCGTCGAGGAGCTGGCGGGCCGTGTAGGCCTCACGCTTCTTCAGCTCCGTCTCGGGCGTGATGTCCCAGAGATTCGACCTGAACCAGTGGAAGATCCGAGTGAGTTGGGGGTGGTTGTCGTTGGCCGCCCGGCTCAGCAGCAAGGCGTCCTGGCGGGTCGTACGGGCGAGGAGGGCGCGCTCCTGAAGACGTTCACCCGGGAACTCGAACACGGTGTCCCTCGACGCGTCACGGTCGAGCCAGACCTGCCTGCGCCCCTTGGGGTACGCGTGCAGCCACTCCGACTCGACACGCCTGTCGCTGAGTTCGAAACCGTAGGTCCAGCGCACGCCGTCGTCGAGCACGAAGTCTGCTTCGTAGAAAGTGCTCTCGTCGGTGGATTCGCTGTCCAACGCGAACGGTTCACGGTCGGGGATTCCGGAGTACGACGTCCACCGGCCGTAGGAGTCGACGACGGCCTGCTGCATCTTCTTCAACGCGGTGATGACGTTGGACTTCCCGGAGGCGTTCGCGCCGAAGACCCCTATCACCGGGTAGACCTGAAGGGTCTTGCCGTCCGACAGCTCCACCGTGCGGGCCGCGTCCGACTCCTCGCCCTGGGGTACGACGAAGGACAGCTCCTGCTCGTCGCGCAGTGACCGCACATTGGCTGTGCGGAATCGCAGCAGCATGCCGCCCTCCTCCCGTCGGGCACAGGGTAACCGTGTGATCGCGGGCCCGCCTACCGGACCGTCACACCAACCGTCGCGCCGTCGCCCACCGCGTCAGCTCGTGCCGGTTCGAGAGCTGGAGCTTGCGCAGCACCGCAGAGACGTGCGACTCGACCGTCTTGACGGAGATGAAGAGCTGCTTGGCGATCTCCTTGTACGCGTAGCCGCGCGCGATGAGGCGCAGGACCTCGCGCTCGCGCTGGGTGAGGCGGTCGAGGTCCTCGTCCACCGGCGGCGCGTCCGTCGAGGCGAAGGCGTCGAGGACGAAACCGGCGAGGCGTGGCGAGAACACCGCGTCGCCCTCCTGGACGCGGAAGATGGAGTTCACGAGGTCCGTGCCGGTGATCGTCTTCGTGACGTAGCCGCGGGCGCCGCCCCGGATCACGCCGATCACGTCCTCCGCCGCGTCCGAGACCGACAGCGCCAGGAAGCGCACCGGGTTCTCCGCGTCCCCCATCATCTGGGCGCTGCGGCGCAGCACTTCGACGCCTCCGCCACCGGGAAGGTGCACGTCGAGGAGCACCACCTCGGGCCTTGTCGCCGTGATCACCGTGATCGCCTGGTCGACGTCGGCGGCCTCGCCGACCACCTCGACGCCCGTCTCCTCGGTGCGGCCGATCTCCGCCTGGACGCCGGTGCGGAACATCCGGTGGTCGTCGACCAGGACCACTCGTACTCGTCGCGTCTGAGCTGCCTCGTCGGTCATGACGTCCCTTCCGCCCTCTTCATGGTCAGTTCGACCTCGGTGCCGCCGTCCGGTACCGCCCGCAGCCGGGCCGTCCCGCCGTTGCGTTCCATCCGGCCGATGATGGATTCTCTTACGCCCATGCGGTCGGGCGGGATGGAGTCGAGGTCGAAGCCGGGTCCCCGGTCACGTACGGAGACGAAGACCTCTTCCCCGTCGACGTCGCCCTCGACCTCCGCGTACACCTGGACCGCGCCGCCCACGCCACCGTACTTGGCGGCGTTCACCATCGCTTCCCTCGCGGCCTGCATCTGTGCCGACAACTGCTCGTCGAGCAGGGTGTCGCCCACCACCACGACCTCCAGCGGGACCCCGTGCTTGTCCTCGACCTCGGCCGCGTTGCGCTTCACCGCCTCCGCCACGGTCTCCGGCTCCTGCGGGTTCTCCGCGGCGGCCGGTTTGTAGAGCCACGCCCGCAGGTCGCGTTCCTGGGCGCGGGCGAGGCGGCGCACCTCGGCCGGGCTGTCCGCGTTGCGCTGGATCAGGGTGAGCGTGTGCAGGACCGAGTCGTGCACATGGGCCGCGACCTCCGCCCGCTCCTGCGCGCGGATGCGCATCAGGCGTTCCTCGGAGAGGTCCTGCGTCATCCGGATCAGGTAGGGGCCGGCAAGAAGCGCGATGCCCACGATGACGGCGAGCGCCGCCTGGAGGATCGGGCCGATGTGCTCGGTGGCGCCCTGCGTGACGAAGACGCCGGTGACGCCCACGCCGACGAGCAGCACGCCGGAGGCCGCGCGGGCCAGGCTCAGCGTGCGCTTGCGGCGGCCGACCTCCATCCAGCGGGCCCTGCGCGCGTTGTCGGCCTGCCGCCAGACGAGGGCGACGCCCGCGGCGACGAGCACGGTGGGGATCAGATACGCCTTGGTGTTGCCGGTCAGGTTCACGTTCTCCACGAAGATCATCGCTACGACGACCATCAGGAGCAGGGCGAGGATCTGGCCCTTGTCCGGCTTGCGCGTCACCAGCCGGCGGCGGCCGTCGGGGGACGTCTCCGTACTGAGGACGGGCGGGCGGTCCGCGCCGACGCCGCCCACGCCGAGCGGCACGAAGAACCAGAACGCCGCGTACAGCAGCGCCCCGAGCCCGTCCGCCATGAACAGGCCGACGAAGACCAGGCGCACCCAGATCACCGGCAGCCCGAGATGCCCCGCGAGGCCCCGCGCGACTCCGCCCAGCCAGCGTCCGTCGCTGCTGCGGTAGAGCTTGCGCGGCGGCCGCGGGTCTCGGTCCTCGGCGAGGGGGGCGGTCGCTGCTTCCGGCATGCCACCGATCGTCACACGCGGGAGAGGGGCCGGGCATCAGGGTCGGCCCCGGATACTTCCCTGATCTTCGGGCCCGGGGTCGTGGCCGCGGGTGACGCCGAGGACTCAGGGACGATCTCAGGGTTCGGCCAGGGTTGTCCCGACTGCCGCGGACGGGCCTCGGCCGTCACGATGTACGTATGACGGAGCAGCCTCCTCAGGACACGGACACCGTGGCCCCCGAACCGCCCCCGGCCAGGTCACTGCGCGGATTCCGCAGGGACCGGCGGTACAAGACGCTGGGCGGGGTGTGCGCGGGGCTCGGCCGGCAGTGCGACATGGACCCGGTGATCTTCCGCATCGGCCTGTCGGTGCTCTCGGTGACCGGCGGCGTCGGGCTGATCTTCTACGGCTTCGCGTGGCTGTTCGCGCCGTACGACGACGAGGACGAGAACGAGTTCCGCAAGCTCCTCACGGGGCGGGTGGACGGCCCTGGGCTCGCCGCGATCGTCACCGCGCTCGTCGGCTGCGGGGTGTTCCTCTCCATGCTCAACAACGGAGGCGCGCTGACCTTCGCCGTCGTACTCGCCCTGTTGCTGGCCGGCGCCGGCTACTGGTCGCAGGCGCGGCGCGGCGCCGACCCGGACCCGGTGGCGGCCCAGGCCGTCGCGGACGCGCCGCCGGAGGCGCAGGCGCCGCCGGTCGCGCGCGGGCCTTCGTGGTGGCGCGACCCGATCGTGAAGGACGGTACGCACGACGGCGCCACCGGCTACCTGTGGGGTCCGCCCGGCGCCGATGAACGCCCGGCGGCCCGGTTCGGCTCCTGGCGCGGGCCCGTCGCCGCAGGGCCGGCCGCGCCACCGCAGCCGTCCGGACCGCGTGGCATCGGCGCGCTCACGTTCCTCGGGGCGCTGATCGCCGGCGCCGTCGGCACGGGCGTCACGTGGGACGAGCGCACGTTCAGCGCCAGCCTGCAGACCGGCCTCGCCTGCGCGCTCGCCGTGTTCGGCCTGGGCATCGCGGTGAGCGCCTTCCGCGGCCGCACCGGGGTCGGCTCGATCCTCCTCGCGCTGATCACGGCGGGCCTGCTCACGGCGTCCGCCGCGCTGCCCGCGAACATCAGCACGGAGTGGGCGGAGCGGAACTGGAACCCGGCGAGCGCCACGGACCTGCGCCAGAGCTACGAACTGGGCTCGGGCGACGGCACGCTCGACCTGTCCGGTGTGGACCTCGCCGAGCACGCGACCGCGACCACCCACGTCGAGGTCGGCGCGGGTCGGGCGACGATCGTGCTGCCGCCGGACGCGGACGCGGAACTGCACCTCGAGGTCGGGGTCGGGGCCATCCGGCTCCCCGAGGACGTGTCGCGCGACGTGGACATCCGGCCGGGCCTCGACCGGAACATCACGATTCCGGCGCGGGGCGACGGAGCGAAGGACGCCGGCACCCTCAAGGTGCACGTCGAGGTCGGGCTCGGACAGGTGGAGGTGGACCGTGCGAAGTGAATTCCATCCGGGCCGGCTGGTCGCGGGCCTGGTCCTGATGACGACGGCGGTCGTCTACTTCGGCGACGCGGGGGGCGCGTGGGACACGCCGTGGTTCGCCGGGATCCCGCTGGTGTGCGGGGGCCTTTGCCTGGCGGCGGTCGTCGGAATGGTTCGGCGGATGACGGGGTTGCGCTCCCGGGGCTCCGCCCCGGACCCCGCGGGCTCTCGTTCGACAACGGGGCTCAATAAGTAGCGCCCCGCGGCCTCAACGCCCTCCGCCTCAATACCCGGACGACCTGGCCCTCCGGCCCCGCCACCACGAATCCACCGACCACACCGCCGCCCCCGCCAAAACCAAAGGCAGCCACGCCATCAGATACGCCAAGTCGTTCCCGAGGTAATACGGCTCCGTCGCCCAACTCACCGTCAACCACAGGCTCAGCGAGATCAACGCCCCACCGACCGCCGCGAGCCGCGTAAGAACTCCGAGCAGCGCCCCGACCCCGACCGCCAGTTCGCCGAAGGCGATCGCGTAGCCGAACCCCGACGGCGACTTCAGCGCGAGGTCGACCAGCGCCGGGATCGCGGACGTGTCCCGCACGCCCCGCATCTGGTCACCGATCGAGCCGCTCCCACTGGCCTTGAAGAACGCGCTGTCGGTGAGCTTGTCGAAGGCAGCGTAGATGAACGTGACGCCGAGGAAGATGCGCAACGGCACGAGCGCGTACCTCTGCGCCGCGTCGCGCCGGCCTCCGGACGGTGGGCCGTAGTTCGTGGTCAGGTCGGATCGCATGCCGTGCGCCATAGCCGCTCCGCCGCCTCTCGGGCCTGGTGTCTTTACCTGACCATACGTACGAGAGCACGCCCGGGCTCACTACGGAAGCCGATCGGCCCCTTCAGTCGACGACGTCGATGCCGCACCGGTTCGTCTCGACGCCCGCCGCCGTGATCACCTGCACCTCGACCCGCCCCGGCTCCACATCCACCGGGACAGGCACCGTGAGCAGCGCGTCGGTCGGGTTGGTGAAGCCGCCGGCGACCGGGACGAGCGGCACATGGACGTGGACCGGCCCGATCCGCACGGCGACCCGCGCGAGCTGGTCCACGGTGCCCGCCCCTGCCGGCACGAATCCGGCGCCACGGATCTCGATGTCGTCGCCGGTGCGGATCGGCGCGTCCAGGTCACCGGCCTCCCGCGCCCGCACCACGGAGAGGATCGCCGGTCGGCCGCCCTCCGCGTACTTGCCGGTGAGATACGTCGCCGCGGACACGGCCACCAGGACCGCGAGGGACCACGGCAGGTCCGGCAGCTGGTCGGGACGGCGGGCGAGGCGGACGACCGCCCAGACGACGACGGCCGCGCCCACGGCGGCGTACTGGATGTCCGTGAAGCTGCCGCGTCCGGAGTCGTCGGTGAGCAGGTCGGCGGCGCGCGGCCGCGGCGCCCGGAGCTTCTGGAGCCGCTGCCCGCCGACGCGGACCCCCACCACCCGCCGTACGAGCACGGCCACCGCGCACACCACCGCGAGCACCGTCAACAGACCTGCCCCACGCGCGAGTTCGAGGCCGTCGATGAGCGCGTCACGCCGCGCGGGCCCCGAGGCGAGCGCCAGTTCACCGGCGAGGACGAGGACCGCGTACAAGGTCGGCAGGAGCACACCGCACGCCACCGCGCGCGAGGTCGACAGGCGGTTGTCCTCGCCGATCAGCGGCGCGAGCATGCCGCCGCGCGCCCGGTGCAGATACCCGGCCGCTGTGAGCAGCCCGCCCACCACCAGCGCGGCCACGAGCCCCGCCGTGCGGGCGGCGGTCCAGCCGGCGCCGATCGCGGTGAGCGACTGGGTGATCAGCAGCGCGACCACGCCGCCCCACACCACGCACAGCGTGCGCGGCCACAGTTGGGTGAACCAGGCCACGCCCTCCTCGCGGCCGCGGTCGGCCATCGCCCGTGCGGACTGGGTGAGTTCGTCGGAGATCCACTGCCGGGACGCACCTGCCGAGTGCGCGACGGCCGCGGGCAGGCCCTGGCCCGCCGCCAACTCGTCCCGCTTCGCGGCGAATCGGGCCACAGCCCTGCGGTGCCCCTCACGCGCCCCGCGCGGACAGTCGCCGCAGGTGCACCCGCCCTCGTGCGCCGTCCGGTCGTTCCGCGCTTCCTGCACCGCCACTGCCGCCCCCACCCTCGTCAACTTCCGCACCCTGAAGGGGAATTGTGCCGCACGCCGGGGGCGCGAGGACGCACGGGCTCACCCCTCAGGAGTGAATGGCTTTGACCTGCATTGACCGGAGTGTTGACGTCGCTGCGAGAATTTCCGTATGGCCGAGATCATCCAGCGGGACGGAACCTGGGCCTTCGACGGAACCAGGGTCCGCATCACCCCGGGTCTGCACCGGTCGGTCGCCCTGCTGCGGCAGACCTACGGCGAGATCGACGTGCCGCTCACCGCCGTGGCCGGTGTCGCCTACGAACCCGAGCGCAAGCGCGGCCGGCTGCGCCTCACCCTGCGCGAGGCCGCCGATCCGCTCCTCCAGGCCACCGGCGGCCGCCTCCCGGAGACCGCCGACCCGTACCGGCTCACGGTCGACGCGGACCGCTCCGGGGTCGCCGAATACGTCGCCGAGGAGATCCGCCAAGCCCTGTTGCTCGAACAACTCCCGCCGGGCCCCGCCGAGTCGTACCTCGTCCCGGGCCCCGCCGTGCCGGTCTCGGTGCGCTCCAGCGACGGCCTCGTCTCCTTCGACGGCAGCCGGGTCCGCATCGACTGGAGCGAGACCTCGGACCGGGTGAAGCGCTCCACGGGCCCGCGCGTCATCGCGCTCGACGACCTCGACGAGGTGGAGTGGGTCCCCAACTCCGGCTACGAGGACGGGGTGCTGCGCTTCGTCCCCAAGGGCTCGCCGTACACCAAGCTGCCGCCGGAGAAGGACTCGTACGCCCTCGACCTGTGGGGCAACGCCCGCAAGGACCTGCTGACCGCCCTCGTCGCCGCGGCGGTCACCGCCCGGCTCCCGCACCCCTCGGCGCCCCGCGGCACTCCCCCGCTGCTGCCGCACAGGACCGACCACGACGTACTGCTGCGGCGGCTGCGGGAGTTGGGCGAGCTGCACCGCCAGAACGTGCTCACGGACGAGGAGTTCGCGACGACGAAACGGGCGGTGCTGCGCGACTTCCGGTGATCAGCAGCTACTCAAGGGGCGACGACAGCAGAGTTACGGCAGCAGGGCTACGACAGCAGATCCGGCTCGCTGCGCGAGATGTCCTGCCACAGGCTCTGGTAGTTGATCCAGCCCACCAGGTCGCTGCCCGTCTGCTCGCGGGTCGCCACCGCCTGCCGCCGGTCGATCAGCACCGGTCGCCCCGCCGAGCGCGCCGCCAACTGCACCTGGCAGGCCCGCTCCAGAGCGATGAACCACCAGGCCGCCGCGTCCACCGAGTCGCCCACCGTGAGCAGCCCGTGGTTGCGCAGCACGAGCGCCTTGTTCGAGCTGAGCGCGACGGCGATCCGCTTGCTCTCCTCCGGGTCCACGCCGACGCCCGTGTACTCGTCGAGCAGCGCGTGGTCCTCGTAGAACGCGCAGGCCTCCTGCGTGATCGGCTCGACCAGCTCGCCGAGCGCGGCCACGGCGCGGCCGTACGTGGAGTGGCAGTGCGCGACCGCGACCACCTCGGGGCGGGCCCGGTGCACCGCGACGTGCGTGGTGAAGGCGGCCTGGTTGACGTGGAAGCGGCCGTCCACGACCTGCCCGTCCCCATTGGCGAGGACGAGGTCGCCGACCGTGACGTGCTTGAAGGGCACGCCGAACGGATTGACCCAGTAGCAGTCGTCGTACTCCGGGTCGCGGGCGGTGATGTGCCCGGAGACCCCCTCCTCGTACCCCAGCCGCCCGAAGATGCGCAGGGCGCCGGCCAGCCGCTCCTTGCGGTACCTGCGCTCGTCGGCGTAACTCTCGTGCACGGGCGGCATCGCGAACTTGAGCTGGTCGTGGGGTATCGGGGCGAGGTTCTGCGTCGACATGGTGCGGAAGGTACCTCCGCGACCCGCAAGGTGACAGGGCCGATGTGTGAAAAGAATGCGGCGAAACGCGCAGGGATACCGGACAGGGGATGTCGGCATTACGCGCGAGACTCGCTCCATGACGTCGAATGCGGCCACCTGGGCCACCTTCACCGAAGCCGAACCGGACCTCGCCAAGACCGTCGAGGACCGCTTCGGGCAGCACATCCACCACGTACTGGCCACGCTCCGCAAGGACGGCTCGCCGCGCACCAGCGGCCTCGAAGTCCGTTTCCTGAACGGGGAGTTCTGGCTCGGCATGATGCCCGGCTCGCTCAAGGCCCGCGATCTGCTGCGCGACCCGCGGTTCGCGGTGCAGGCCAATCCGGGCGAGGGCATGACCATGGGCGGCGGCGACGCCCGGATCAGCGGCCGGGCGCAGCTGGTCGAGGACGCCGCGACCGTCTCCCGCTACACCGACCAGGTCACCGTCCCTGACCCGAACGACTTCCACCTGTTCCGCACCGAACTGACCGAGGTCACCAGGACCTACGTCGAGGACGACAAGTACCTGGTGGTGCAGGTCTGGACGCCGGGTGAGGCGGTCCGGGTCATGAAGCGCTCGTGACACACGTGAAGGGCGCCGCCCACCTCTCGGTGCGCGGCGCCCTTCAGGATGCTGCCGTGGGGACTACTCCCACTCGATGGTGCCCGGGGGCTTCGACGTCACGTCGAGCACGACCCGGTTGACGTCCTTGACCTCGTTCGTGATCCGCGTCGAGATCTTCGAGAGCACGTCGTACGGCATCCGCGTCCAGTCCGCCGTCATGGCGTCCTCGGAGGAGACGGGACGCAGGACGATCGGGTGGCCGTACGTGCGGCCGTCGCCCTGGACGCCGACGCTGCGGACGTCCGCGAGCAGGACCACCGGGCACTGCCAGATCTCGCGGTCGAGGCCGGCCGTGGTCAGCTCCTCGCGGGCGATGGCGTCGGCCTCGCGGAGCAGGTCCAGGCGGTCCTTGGTGACCTCGCCGACGATGCGGATGCCGAGACCGGGGCCGGGGAACGGCTGGCGCTGGACGATCTCGTCCGGCAGGCCCAGCTCGGCGCCGACGCTGCGGACCTCGTCCTTGAACAGCTGGCGCAGCGGCTCGACGAGCTCGAACTCGATGTCGTCGGGAAGGCCGCCCACGTTGTGGTGCGACTTGATGTTCGCGGTGCCGGTGCCGCCACCGGACTCGACGACGTCCGGGTAGAGCGTGCCCTGGACCAGGAACGCGACCTCCGGGCCGTCCTCCTGGAGGATCTCCAGCTGCGCCTGCTCGAAGACGCGGATGAACTCCCGGCCGATGATCTTGCGCTTCTCCTCGGGGTCGGAGACCCCGGCGAGCGCGTTCAGGAACCGCTCGGACGCGTCGACGACCTTCAGCTTCGCGCCGGTCGCGGCGACGAAGTCCTTCTCGACCTGCTCGGTCTCGCCCTTGCGCATCAGACCGTGGTCCACGTACACACAGGTCAGCTGGTCGCCGATGGCCTTCTGCACGAGGGCCGCGGCGACCGCGGAGTCCACACCGCCGGACAGACCGCAGACGGCGCGCTTGTCGCCGACCTGGGCGCGGATCGCGGCGACCTGCTCCTCGATGACGCTGCCCGTCGTCCAGCTCGGCTCGATGCCGGCGCCGCGGTACAGGAAGTGCTCGAGCACCTGCTGGCCGTGCGTCGAGTGCATGACCTCCGGGTGGTACTGGACCCCGTACAGCTTCTTCTCGTCGTTCTCGAAGGCGGCGACCGGTACGACGTCCGTGGACGCGGTGACGGTGAAGCCCTCGGGCGCCGCGGAGCAGGCGTCGCCGTGCGACATCCACACGGGCTGCTCGACGGGGGTGCCCTCGAAGAGCGTCGAGTCGCCCTTCGACACGGAGAGCGGGGTGCGGCCGTACTCGCGGGCGCCGTTGTCGTCGACGGTGCCGCCGAGGGCCGTGGCCATCAGCTGGAAGCCGTAGCACATGCCGAAGACGGGGACGCCGGCCTCGAAGATCGCGCGGTCCAGGCGCGGGGCGCCCTCCGCGTAGACCGACGAGGGGCCGCCGGAGAGGATGATCGCCGCCGGGTTCTTGGCGAGCATCTCCGCGACCGGCATGGTGCTCGGCACGATCTCGCTGTAGACCCGGGCCTCACGGACGCGGCGGGCGATGAGCTGGGCGTACTGCGCACCGAAGTCGACGACCAGAACGGTGTCGGGGGCGGCGGCAGCGGAAGTCGCTGATGACACGGGTTGCCTTCCGGCGGCTTAGCAGGGGGTCGTGTGGCCGATTCTACCGGGTACGTCACCCGTGGTCGGCGTCGCGGGGCCCCGTCCCGGACCCCGGCTGCTCAATCGCCGCAGGGGCTATAGTGGCCGCATGTTCTCGCACACGACCTACGTCTTTATCTATGGCAGCCGGCCCGCCGGATGCCATGGTTGTGTTGCTTGAGTTACTGACCAGCGACTTTCCCAGGCGCCCCGGGCCGACAAGGCCCGGGGCGTCTGGCGTTTCCGGGACCTGTCGATCCGGGGCTCCCACCACACCCGAGGAGCCCTCATGACCGCCACGACCGAGAACACCACCGCCGACGTCATCTCCGGCGCCCGCGAGCGCATCGACGCGCTCGACGACCGGATCATCGGCCTCGTCCAGGAACGCATGGCCGTCTCCGCCGTCGTCCAGGAGGCGCGGATCGCCTCGGGCGGGCGGCGGGTGCACCTGTCGCGCGAGAACGAGGTGCTCGGGCGCTACAGGGACGCGATCGGCAAGCCCGGCACCTCGCTCGCCATGACGCTGCTCGAACTGTGCCGGGGCCGGGCCTGACCGGCGGGGGCACCTCAGTTCGGTTGCGCCCTCACCCATACGGCGCGTGACCCGTTGGCACAGGCTTCGTTGGTCCCGGTGTCCGTGCCAGCCAGGGGCGGGCCGATCGAACCACGCGTGGCTCCGCTGGAGCGTTGAGACGTCACGGGTCATGCCGTACGTCGTGGGACCTCGCTCCAGACAAGTGACCGGACGGCAGGGGACAGCAGCCCGGTCACACCAGAGAACGGTCGGCCTCGGGGACGCCCGAGGCCGACCGGACTCCCGTACAACCCTTTTTGGCCATCACGGGTCACTTCAGCGGAATCTCCCAGCCTCTGAGGACCCGATGAAACTTCGTCGCGCACTGTTGTCCGCGGCCGCGACCGCCGCGCTCGCCCCGATCGCCCTGTTGTCCGCTCCGGCCGCGTTCGCGGACGGAGCGCCTTCGGACACGACGTCCACCGAGACCGCGTCGCCCGATCCGTCAGCGAGCGAGTCCGCGTCGCCGAGCGCCTCTGCGTCGCCCAGTGCGTCCGCTCCGGACATCCCCTCGACCGATCCGACCACGTCAAAGCCCGCGCCGCCGGAGGCGAAGAAGGCGGGCGACGAGAAGACCGAGCCGTCCGACGAGTGCACCGCGGCCGAGGACAGCCCCGGCACCCTCGCCGAGCTGCGCGGGCTCCCGTCGAAGCTCGTCGCCGGTTCCGGGTGGCACGGCTTCACGTTCCGCGTCACGAACATGACCGACCAGGAGTTCGTGTCCTCCCGGGCGCAGGTGTACGCGTTCTCGTTCGCCTACGAGGACGAGTCGGACACGAGCCGGTACCTGCGCCTGCAGTGGTTCGACGGCTCCGGGTGGCGGGACCTCGACAACAACGTCGAGCACGACGCGTCGTTCCCGGCCTCCGGCCCCCTCGACCGCGGTGCGCACTCCGACGTGAAGCTGCGCATCTCGGTCGACGCCAAAACTCCGGCCGGCGCCGGTGCCGCGCTCGGCCTCGCGGTGAGCGTGGACCCCGAGGGCGTCTGTGGCGACAGCGTGCCCGAGGACGCGTACTGGGACTTCGACATCCTCGCCGCCGGTACCGCCACCGGCCAGGTGCCGCCGGCCGGCGGCCACACGGGTTCGCCCAAGCCCTCGGCCCCGGCCACGGCAACCCCGTCGGCCTCCGCGTCCAACGCCCCGTCGCCGCAGGCAAGCAGCGCCCCGGCCGACGGCTCGCTCGCCTCGACCGGTGCCGGCTCCGTGCTGCCGACCTTCGGCGCGGCCGCCGGTCTCGCCGTCGTGGCGGGCGGCGGGGTCATGTACGCCGTGCGTCGCCGCAAAGTGAGCAACGAGGCGTAGTCGTCCGTACGTACGAGAAGGACCCGCACTCGGAGGGGGGTGCGGGTCCTTCTCGTATCGCCACAGAGGATCAACTGGGCTGCAGCGGCTCCTTCTTGGGCGGCACCTCCGGCACCGCGAGGAGCGGGAGCCTCAGCGCGCCGAAGGCCTCCGCCGGGACCGCCGGGTTCTTCGGCTGGACGGGCGCGAGCCGCCGGTACGCCGAGCCGATCTCCGGGCGGGTGTCCTCCTCGCCCTTGTTCGGCCAGTACGACAGGGCCCGCTCGGCCTGCGCCGTGATCGTCAGGGACGGGTTCACGCCGAGGTTGGCGGTGACCGCGGCGCCGTCGACGACGGAGATGCCGGGGTGGCCGTAGACCCGGTGGTACGGGTCGATCACGCCGGTCTCCGCGCTGTCGCCGATCGGGCAGCCGCCCAGGAAGTGGGCGGTCAGGGGGGTGCCGATCAGCTCGCCGACGTTCGAGCCCGCGAAGCCGTTGATCTCCGCCGCGATCGCCGAAGCGCCCTCGGTCGCCGCCTTGATCTGCTTGGGGTTGGGGGCGCCGTGCCCCTGCTTCGCGGTGAGCAGGCCCTTGCCGACGCCGTCCTGCTTCAGGTGCGTGGTCAGCGAGTTGTCGAGGGACTGCATGACGAGCCCGATGATGGTCTTCTCCGACCAGCGGCGGTTGGAGAGCGAGCGGACCATCAGGCTGGGGTGCTTGACCACGTTCGCCAGCCAGCCCGCGACGCGCGACGAGCCCTCCGCGTACGGGACCTGGAGGATCGACAGGCCGCCCATCGAGTTCGAGCCCTTGCCGTAGCGGACCGGCTCGATGTGCGTGTTGGCGTCCGGGTGGATCGAGGACGTGATCGCGACGCCCTTGGTGAAGTCGACCTTGGCGGCGCCGTGCGCCTTCTTGTAGCGCCGGTTGGTGGTCTGCGAGCCGACGAGGGCCTCGGAGTTGGTGCGGGTCAGCTCGCCCAACCGCTCGGACAGGTGCGGCAGTTGGCCGCCCGCCTTCATGCGGTGCAGCAGGGTCTGGGTGCCGTACGTGCCAGCCGCGACGACGATCTTGGGCGCGGTGAAGGTGCGGCCCGCCGCCTTCTTGTCGTCCGTGGGCAGCGTCGAGACCGCGTAGCCGCCGCGCGAGTCGTCGGTCACCGAGACGACCGAGGTCATCGGGTGGACGACCGCGCCCGCCTTCTCGGCGAGGTACAGGTAGTTCTCGTTGAGCGTGTTCTTCGCGCCGTGGCGGCAGCCCGTCATGCACTCGCCGCACTCGGTGCACGCCTTGCGGGCGGGGCCCGCGCCACCGAAGTACGGGTCCTCGACCTGCTGGCCGGGGGCGGCCTTCGACTCGCCCTCGGCGTCCTTGCCGTCTCCGAAGAAGACGCCGACGGGCGCCAGGTGGAAGGTGTCGCCGATGCCCATCGACTGGGCGGCCGCCTTCAGGTGCACGTCGGCGGGGGTCATCGTCGGGTTGAGCCGTACGCCGAGCATGCGCTGCCCCTGGTCGTAATACGGCTTCAACTCCTCCTGCCAGTCCGTGATGTGCGCCCACTGCGGGTCCTCGAAGAACTGCTTCGGCGGTACGTAGAGGGTGTTGGCGTAGTTCAGCGAACCGCCGCCGACGCCCGCGCCCGCCAGGACCATGACGTTCCCGAGCAGATGGATGCGCTGGATGCCGTACATGCCGAGCTTCGGCGCCCAGAGGTAGTTCTTCAGGTCCCAGGAGTTCTTGGGGAGGGTGTCCGGGGTGAAGCGGCGCCCCGCTTCGAGGACCCCGACCTTGTAGCCCTTCTCGGCGAGCCGGAGGGCGGACACGGATCCGCCGAAGCCGGAGCCTATGACCACCACGTCGTAGTCGTAGCCGTCCTGCGTCACTTGTACGTTCTCCTTTGAACTTTGAGCGGTGGAGCGGCCATTGGCTACCTGAGGCGGAACTTCTTCATCACCGACAGGCTCACGCTCATGAACTTCGCGTACGCCTCGTCGTCCATGCCGAACGACGGGGCCATCGGCATCACGCGCTGATGGGCGACCGTCTGGGCCTCGGTGTACTTGAGGATGCCCTCGGAGCCGTGCCTGCGGCCGAGGCCGGACTCCTTCATGCCGCCCATGGGGGACTGGACGCTGCCGTACGCGGGGGCGTACCCCTCGTTGATGTTCACGGTGCCGGTACGCAGGCGGGCGGCGACCTCGTGGCCGCGCTTGGCGCTCTTCGTCCAGACCGAGGAATTCAGGCCGTACGCCGTGGAGTTGGCGAGGGTGATCGCCTCCTCCTCGTCGCTGAAGCGGTAGATGGAGACGACCGGGCCGAAGGTCTCCTCGTTGCAGACCGACATCGGGGCCTCGACGCCGTCCAGGATGGTCGGCTCGAAGAAGAACGGGCCGATGTCGGGGCGCGCGGCGCCGCCCGCGACGAGCGTGGCCCCCTTCGCGACGGCCTCGTCGACGTGCCGCGTCACCGTGTCCAGCTGCCGCTGCCCGACGAGCGAGCCCATCTCCGCGCCGTACGCGAGGGACCGGCCGAGCCGCATCCCCTTGGTGCGGGCGGCGAACCGGGCCACGAACTCGTCGGCGATCGACTCGTGGACGTACAACCGCTCGATGGAGATGCACAGTTGACCGGCCGAGGAGAAGCAGGCGCGCACGGCGCCGGCCGCGGCCTTCTCCACGTCGGCGTCCTCAAGGACCAACATGGCGTTCTTTCCGCCGAGTTCGAGCGATACGCCGACGAGACGGGCGGCGGCGCCCTGCGCGACCTCGCGGCCGGTGCGGGTCGAGCCGGTGAACGAGACGTAGTCGGCGTGCTTGACCAGCTCGGGGCCGACGACCGGGCCCTCGCCGATGACGACCTGGAAGACCTCGGACGGCAGCCCCGCCTCGATCAGCAGATCGCGCGCCCACAGGGCGGTCAGGCAGGTCTCCGTGTCGGGCTTCATGACGACCGCGTTGCCCGCGACGAAGGCGGGGAGCGCGTCGCCGACGGAGAGCTCCAGCGGGTAGTTCCACGGCGCGATCTGGCCGACGACACCGCGCGGCTGGCGCAGCTCCGTCACCTTGGTCAGCGTCGGCACCGCGCCCGTGTGCCCCTTGGGCTTCAGGTACGACGGGGCCTTGCGGCCGTAGTGCCGGGCCGCGACCGCGACGGCCTGGACCTCTTCGTGCGCGTGCAGCCGGGCCTTGCCGGTCTCCAGCTGGATCAGGTCGAGCACCTCGGCCTGGCGGGCGAGCACCAGGTCGTGGAAGCGCAGCAGCACGGCGGCGCGCTTGCGGACCGGCGTCTTCGCCCAGACCTCCTGGGCGGCGCGGGCCCGCTCGAACGCCGTCGCCACGTCCTCGGGCGTCGACTCCGGGAGGTCCGCGAGCTTCTCGCCGGTGAACGGCGTGTGGTTCGCGGTCCGCCCCGAACCGACCACGTCCTTCGTGAGCCGGGCGATCAGGTCCGGTGTCACCACGTCGACGGCCGTGCGGGCGCCCTCGGGGGCGGCCGCGACCGGGTTCGTGCGGGTCTTCTCTGCTACGTGCTCGGGGGTGGCCTGCGACTGCTTCATAGCGCGAGCGTAGGCCGGGGCGTGCGCTTTGGGTACCGGTCGGTAACAGGTTTCACCGAGTGCACACACCGCGCCAGTGATCGCTGGCAGCAAAGCCGCTGATCAGGGCTTTGCCGCCAACCTCCGCCACTTCAGAGCTTCTTGATCCCCAAGTTGGCAATGGCGGTCTTGGCGACCTCGCGGCCGCGCTCGGTGAAGTCGCCCTTGCCCGGATAGTCGATCCACAACCGGTACATGTCGCCGGCCTTGGTCTTGTAGTAGAACGCCTTCGCCTCGCGCGGGACGTCCTTGTCGAAGTCCGTCCCCGTGCTGCTCACGCCGTACGTGATCGTGTTGAGCGCGGCGTCGCGGTCGTTGTACGTGACGTTGGAGTCCGTCTTGCTGGTGCTCTCGGTGTCGCTCGACATCGACACCCCGGCGCCGCTGAACGTGCCGCCCTTGATGTCCTCGGAGTCCTTGGTGGCCTCGGCGTCGGCCGTGCTCGCGATGTCGGTCGTGTCCTCCTTGTGGTCCCAGCGCACCAGGTTCACGGAGATCGCGCCGCTCGGGTCCGCGTACGTCATCACGGACTCGTCGTCCTCGTCCGGGATCGGGATGTACGCGTCCGGCAGCCCGAGGGTCGTGTTCAGCGGCGCCCCCGCCTCGAACTCCTTCCAGCCGTCCGGCAGCGGACCCGCGAACGGGTTCGCGAGGACCAGGTACGCCGCGGCAGCCACCACCACGACACCCGCCCCGATGCCGAGCAGCGTCTTGCGGCCCAGGCGCAGGCCGCCCTGGGCCGAGCCGATCTGGACGACCTGCGTGGGCGCCTGGGACGGGGGCTCGGCGGCCTTCTCCAGGAGGATCCGCACCTGCGCCGCGTTCGGCCGGCGCGCCGGGTCCTTCTGCAGCAGGCCGTTGATGGCGTCGGCCAGCGGGCCCTGCGCGGCGGCGGGCGCGGCCGGCGTCGCGTTCAGCACGGACTGGAGCGTGGCGGGCGTGTTGTTGCGGCGGAACGGGGACACGCCCTCGGTCGCCGCGTACAGGACGACGCCGAGCGACCACAGGTCGGAGGCCGGTCCCGGGCGCTGACCAAGGACCCGCTCCGGGGCGATGAACTCGGGCGAGCCGACGAAGCCGCCGGTGTCGGTCAGATTCGTCTCGCCCTCGATCTGGGCGATGCCGAAGTCGGTGAGGATCACGCGGTCGTGGCGGCCGAGCATCACGTTGTCCGGCTTCACGTCGCGGTGCAGGATCCCCGCGGCGTGCGCGGCCTCCAGGGCGCCGAGCACCTCGAGGCCGATGCGGGAGGCCTCGCGGACGCCGAGCGTGCCTTCCTGGAGGGCGGCGCCGAGCGAGCGGCCCTGCACGAACTCCATGACGATCCACGGCTGGCCGTCCTCGACGGCCACGTCGTGCACGTTCACGACCGACGGGTGGTCGAGCCGGGCCGCGGCGCGGGCCTCGCGGCGCATCCGCTCGAAGGCGTTGGACCGCTCCCGCTCCGGCAGGTGGTCCGGCAGCCGCGGCTCCTTCACGGCGACCTCGCGGTCCACCGTCTCGTCCTTCGCCCGCCACACCGTGCCCATGCCGCCGTGGCCCAGCTTGCTCAGCAGCCGGTAGCGCCCGGCCACGAGCCGCCCCGCGCCCGGGTCGTGCTGCTCGGGCACGACCTGGGTGGGCTGGTGCTGCGGCTGATGCGACTGCTGCTGTTGTTGTTGCTGATGCGACTGCTGCTGGTGCGGCTGCTGTTGCTGGGGCGCGGCCTGCGTGGGCTGGGCGTACGGGTTGCCGGGGTGCGGCGCGTACGGTTGTCGCGGCGGCTGGAGGCCGTAGCTGGTGGGATCGTTCGGGCCGTGTGCGGCTCCCCCGTTGTCACTCATGGGGTCATCCCTACCTCGCGGGGTACGCCGGGTTCCACCGAGGACACGAATTGTGACCGCGCTGATGCGAGGCACCGGACCCCAGGCACACCAACACCCGGCCATTACCGCCCAGATGCCGCAAAGGTGTCGACGGCCGCGTCGAAGTGGGCGCGCGCCCGGGCGGTGTCGGCGACGGGCGCCGAGACCCACACGTCGTACAGCCGGCCGCCCTCCTCCCAGCACAGGTCGACGGTGCGCCGGGCGCCCTCGGCCTCGCTGAACCCGTCCCAGGTGAACTCCCACAGCGCCGCGTCGTGCCCGTTGTGCGAGGTGTCGGTGACCTTGGCGGCGCGGTAGCCCGGGTTGCTCTTCGGCCCTTCGGCGGCGGAGCGCCGCTGCACGGCGCCGGGGCCGCCGCTCTGCGTGCGCCCCACCTTGATGCCGATGCGGTAGGTCTCGCCGGGCGACATGTAGAAGATCCGCGACCCGTCCACGGAGCGCGTGAACCCGTCGGGCACGGCGAGCCGGAACCCCTCGCGGTCCGTGACCGTGCGATACCCCTGCGGGGCCGCGGCGGACGGCGTACGGGTCCCCGGCCGGGTCACGGTGACGGTGGAGGTCGGCGAGGGCGAGGCGGAGGCGGACGGCGTACGGGTCGGGGCGGAGACGGTGGTCGTCGGGGGCGGCGCGGGCGTCTTGCCGTTGTCCCCTGCCAGCAGCACCGCGGTGGCGATCCCGGCCCCCGCGACCGCGGCCACCAGCGCCGCCGCCACGAGCAGCGCCCGGGTCGACACGACGCGCCTGCGCTCCGCCGTGGGCACGTTGGCCTGCGTCGGGGTGTAGAGCACCCGCGGCACGAGCGGGATGGGGATCGCGGGCTGCGGCGTCGCCCCGGTGGCGATGTACGCGCGCAGCAGCCGCTCGGCCTCGTCCAGGTTCATCCGGCGCACGGGGTCCCGCTCCAGCAGGCCGCGGATCACCGGGAGCAGCGGTTCGGCCTCCTCCGGCGGTCTTATCTCGTCGTAGACGACGGCGTGCAGGATGCCGCCCAACGAGTCGCGGCGGAACGGGGATTCGCCGCTCATGCCCGCGCACAGCAGCGCCCCGAGCGACCACAGGTCGGCCCCGGCCCCGGCCCGCTCCCCCTGCATCCGCTCCGGCGCCGTGTACTCGGGCGAGCCGACGAACCCGCCGTTCTCGGTGAGCGTGGTGGCGCCCTCCACCTGGGCGATCCCGAAGTCGGTGAGGACGACCCGGCCCGTCGAGCTCTCCAGGAGTACGTTCGCGGGCTTCAGGTCCCGGTGCAGCACGCCCGCGGCGTGGGCGACGCGCAGCGCGCCGAGCAGCGCGAGCCCGATCCGGGCGGCCTCCAGGGGTTCGACGGGGCCCTCGCTCGCGATGCGGTCGGCGAGCGAGCCGCCGTTCACCAGGTCCATCACGATGTACGGGTGTCCCTCGTACAGCACCACGTCGTGCACGACGATCACGTTCGCGTGCTGCAACTGGGCCACGGCCCGCGCCTCGCGCAGCATCCGCTCCCGCTGCTGCTGGGCCTCGTCCTCCGAGAGGGTCTCGTCGACGCCGAGTTCCTTGACGGCGACCTGGCGCCCGAGCAAAGTGTCGGCTGCCCGCCAGACGACGCCCATGCCACCGCGCCCGATCCTGGCCTCCAGCCGGTAACGCCCGGCGATCACACGGGCGTTGTCCCCCTCGGTCCCCATGCGCCCCATCATGCCGCACGGGTGTGCGGACCGAGTCCTCGCTTCCGGTCAGGGGCGCCGGTCAGGGTTAGCTTCCCTCGGTCATGTGCGCGTAGCTGCAGGCGTTATTGGCGCGCGAACGCGTCACCCCGATCGCGACCAGCTGGTTGGAGCAGTCGGAGACCCCGGATCCGTCGTACGACCCCCTCGTGCACGCCTTCGTGACCTTCGGGCCCACCGTGTACCACTTCGACAGATAGCTCTTGCACAGAGAGATGTCCGCCGAGGCCGGAGCCGCCGTCACGATCGGCACAACTCCCGCGGCAGCAATGACACTCACCGCGGCAAGAGCCCTCTTCATCCGCATCAACTTCAAGCACCCCGTCTTCTCGACACTCGAAGCGCGCCCAACGGCTCGCTCGAGGGCAGTCATTTGGTCAGGCACGAGGAGATCACTTAGGTGCTGTACATGTCAGCGGCATACGCAACCATGGCTTGATCTTTTCGGTCGGGGCGGAGCCGCTACTGCGCCTGCGGCTCCCGCCAGCCACGCAGGATCGCGTCGAAGGTCTGGCGGGTCTGGTTCCCGTTCCACTTCCCCGCCGGTACCGCCAGGTAGATCGCGTACTCCGTGCCGTCATCGGCCCGGTAGGTCTCCTCCATGGCGTGCCGGGGGCCGGACGACGCGTCCTTCGTCCCGGCCCTCCAGGTGAACTCCCACCGCGAACCGCGCTGGTCCCGGAACGTGTTGGCGTTCAGGCTCACCCGCTGATAGCCGGGCAGCGTGCGCCGCAGGGTCTTCTCCAGGTCCAGCTGGTGCTGGTACGAGTCCTGCCAGTCGGTCTGCGCGTCGATGGCGATGCGGACGAACGTCTCTCCGCCATCCGGTGAGTAGTCGATCTGGTTGCTGTCCGTCTGCCGCTGCCAGCCGGGCGGCAGCATCAGGCTGAACCCCTCGGCTCCGGCGACGCGCTCCCAATTGGCGGGAACGGAACCGGCCTTGGCGGACCCCTTCGAGCCCTCCCCCGACCCGTCCCTGCCCGCCCCGTCCTTGCCCGAGCCCTTCTCCTGTGCGCCGCCCTGGTCGTACGTGGCCTCCGTCCCGGTGCTGCGGTGCTCGGCGTAGTACAGGGCGGCGAACGCGCCTCCGCCGCCGACGAGCGCGGCGGCGAGGACGACGGCGAGCGCTTTCGGCCAGCGCCGCGCCCTGGTGGTGGACGCGGGAGCCCGGTCGAGGCCCGGGGGTGTCACGGTCGTGGTGGCGGCCGTGCTCATCGGCGTCGGCGGGGGCGGCGTGAAGCCGGTCGGCTGGGCCGGGACGTGCACCTGTGTCGGCACGTACGCCTGCGCCGCGCTCGCCCGGCGTCCCTCCGCCGCCTCGGCGAGCATCGCCTCGGCCGCGTCGGCGTCCGGTCGCGCGGCCGGGTCCTTGCTGAGCAGCGCGCCTATGACGGGCCCGATCGCCCCGGCGTTCTCCAGCGGCTCCGGGTCGTCCTCGACGACGGCCTGCATCGTACTGATCGGCGACGTGCGCCGGAACGGGGAGAGGCCCTCCACGGCGGTGTAGAGCGTCGCGCCGAGCGCCCACAGATCGGCGGCGGGCCCGAACTCGGTCCCGCGCACCCGCTCGGGCGCGAGGTAGTCCACGGAGCCGACGATCTCGCCGGTCCGCGTGATGGTCGAGTCGCCCTCGACCTGGGCGATGCCGAAGTCCGTCAGTTTGACCTGGCCGTTGCTGGCGAGCAGCACATTGCCCGGCTTCACGTCCCGGTGCAGCACACCGGCGTTGTGCGCGGCGCGCAATGCCCGCAGCGTCCACAGCCCGATCCTGGCGGCCTCGGCGGGGGCGACGCGCCCTTCCTCCTTGACCGCGTCGGCCAGCGAGCGGCCCTCGACCAACTCCATGACGATCCACGGCCGGTCGTCGTGCTCCAGCACGTCGTGCACGGTGACGACGGCGGGGTGGTTGATCCGGGCGGCGGCGCGCGCCTCCGTCTGCGTACGGGCGAGCAGGACGGCCCGGTCCGCCTCGGCCACCCATTGGGCAGCCGTCAGCTCCTTCACGGCGACGGCGCGGTGCAGCACCTCGTCGTGCGCGCGCCAGACCCTGCCCATGCCGCCGCGCCCTATGGATTCACCGAGCCGGTACCGGCCGGCGAGGACCTCGCCCTGCATCTGATTCACGTTTCCCCGCTACTGTGTCGACCCGGTTCACACTAGGGATCAGCCGCCACCCACGGAACAGCCGGGGTCCCACAGAGACCGCACTGTGACGCTTTGTCGTCGGCTCAACCACCGTAGCGATACGTCGAGTACGCCTGTTGGTACAGCCGCGTGACCTCGTCCCGCTCGGCCTCCGGGCCGCGTACCTGCACCACGTGGTACTTCCCGCCGACCACCATCGCGAGATTGCGGACGTACATCTCGCGCCCGTCCGAGCCCTGCCAGGTGAACTGCCCCTCGGCCATGGTCCGTCCGCCGACGTCGATGCTCTTCATGCCGCTCGACGTGGCCCAGGTGGAGTCCCGGAACGGCTGCAACTCCCGCTCCTCCTCACGCTGGTACTTCATGGGGTCCTTGCCGTACGTCGCCGTGGAGTCGCGCCCGGGGACGACGATCATCTCGAAGGCGCCGTGCGCGTACACGACCTGCCCCCGACCGTTCTTCCCCGTCCGCTGCCACCCCTTGGCGACGGCCACCTCGAACCCCGCGGGGTCCTCGCGCAGCACGAAACCGGGGGCCACATCGGACTGCGGTTTGGTGGAGGACGGAGTCGAACTGCGCTTGCCCGACGGGGACGCGGCGCTCTTCGACGGCTTCGGCTCCGACGACGGCTTGCCGCGGTTCTCCGACGAGGCGGAGGGCACGGCCCCCACCGCGTTCTCCTGCTGGGCGCCCGCCGCCCCGGACCCCGCTCCACGGCCCTCCTTGGGCATGAACACCATCGCGTACGCCACGGCGCCCACGAGCCCCAGCAGGATCAGCACGAGCAGCCAGCGCCCGAGCGATCTCGGCCGCCGCTGACCGGGAGCCCTCGCGGGACGCGGCGCGCGCTCCACGGCCCGGCTCCGCTTGTGTCGACCGTGCTGCCCGGAGGTGGCCGGAACCCGCGCCCTGCGCTTGCGGACGAGCTCTCCCCTGCGGCGTACGACGGGCAGCCGGCCCGCGTCGAAGGCGGGCGCGGGGATGACGTTCGCCCCGGCCTCGGGCTCCGGCGCGGAGCGCACCAACGACCGCAGCCAGCCGCGCAGTTCCTCGATGTCGAGCCGCTCGGTGGGGTCCTGGCGCAGCAGCGACTCGACGACCGGGCGCACCGGCCCGCACTCCTCGGCGAACGCGGGCGGCTCGGCGCACACCATCTGCACCAGCTCGGGCGTGGACTCCTCCGGGTACGGAGCGTGCCCCTGCACGGCACGGAACAGCAGCGCGCCGAGGGCCCACAGATCGGTGGCGGGCCCGACGGGCGCCGCCAACTGCCAGTTCTCCTGCACCGGATGCGCCTGCTCGGGCGCCCACCGCTCGGTGACGGGCCCGACGACGGTCATCCGCACCTGGCGTGCGCGCTCGGCGATCACAGTGCCGCCAAATCCAGCCCCTCCGGCAATTCCAGCCCCGCCGGCGTTTGAGGCGCGGGGTCCGGGGCGGAGCCCCGAGTCGTCGCCCCCATCGGCCTCGGGTATCAACTCCCTCCAGCGGGACGGCTGAACAGGCAACCCGGCCCCCGCCGGCTCCGCCCGCCCCGCCACCGCGCCCGCGCGATACGCCGCGACCGCCCCCGCCCGAGCCGCCCGATGATCCCCCGCCCCGGGCACCGGCACCGGTTCCTCGACGACGTCGTCGGCCTCCTCCGGGAAGGCCGGCACCACGTCGTACCCGCACAACGCCTCCTCCGCGGCGCCCACGGCGAGCCCCGTGAGCATCACCCGCCCGTCGTCGCAGACGAGCACGGTCCGCGCCGTGACGTTCCTGTGCACCCACCCGTGCGCGTGCAGCACCCGCAGCGCGGTGAGCACGTCCGCGGCGACCTCGGCGGCCCGGTAGGGGCTGAGCGGCCCACGGGCGAGCAGCGCCGACAGCGGCCGCGCCGCCACCAGTTCGCTCACGATCCACAGCGAGCCGCCCTCGGCGAACACGTCGAAGACCTGGTCGAGGCGGGGGTGGTCGGGTATGCGCGCGGCGGCCTGCACCGCCTCGACGGCGCGCGCCACGGACGGTTCGGCGGCCTCCCGCCCCGTATCGCCCCCGGGCCGGAAGCCCTCCGGCAGCCCGTCGGCGTCAAGGACCTCCGCCTCGACGACCTCGGGCAACGGCACCTGCCGTACAAGGACTTCCTGGCCGCTGTACGTGTCGAAGGCCCGCGTCTCGGCCGAGGAGTCGTACGCGTCGGAGGAGAGGACCGGCAGCCGGTACCGGCCCGCGAGCACCCGCCCCGCGTACTCGTCCACGACGACTCCCCCTGTTCCACCGGCTCTGCCGAGCGACTGCGCACGGTCCGCAAACATTCACGATACGTGCCGGGCGCCCCGCTGGTTCAGGACTTGGGCTTGAACGTCTGTGTGAATGTCTTCCAGGTCGTCTTGCGCTGCTCGCCGCTCCAGGCGGAGTCCTTGGCGGTGTACATGAGCCCGTATCCCAGCGAGCCGTTCACCACGGTCCCCCGGTCTATCGAGTGCCACTTCGTGCCGCCGTCGACGTACGTGAACTCCCAGTCGGCCGTCTTCCAGCCGCGATAGTCCACCGACGCTATGCGCACCCGGTCGTACTGGGGGCGGACCATGCTCCGCTCCTGATTGCGCCAGTCCGCGACCGGGTCGGACTTGGGGCTGTTGGTCCAGCCGACGAGCAGCCGCTGCCCGTTGGGCCCCGTGAAGCGGGCTCCCGCCGCCTCCGTCTTGACGTACTTCCACCCCTTGGGCAGGCCGATCGAGAAGCCCTGGGAGTGCTTGTACGTCTCCTTGGCGGCCGTGGCCGACTTGCCCCCGGCGTCGTCACCGCTCGGTGAGGCGCTCGCGCTCTGGTCGGGAGACCCGGAGTCACTCGCCGACGGGCTTCCGGAAGGCTTCTTGTCGTCGCCTGAACCCTTGTCCTGGCCCTTGTCGGCGTCCTTGTCGCCGCTGCCGGCGTTCTTGTCGTCCGAGCCGGCCGTGGCCCCCGACGACGCGCCCTTGTCGCCGCCCTTGGCGTCCGTGCCGTCGCCGTTGTTCAGGACGAGGGCCAGGATGCCGGCGAGCACGACGAGCGCGACGACGAGTGCGCCGATGACGAGGGAGCGGCCCCGCAGCGCGTCCGCGAGGACGGCCGCGCCGCCGGGGCGCGCACCGCCCGGAGCCGGACCCGCGGGCGCGGTCGCCGCGGGTTCCGTCTTCTCCTTCGGGGCCGTCGCCGCGGCGGCCGCCTTGCGTACGTTGGTCAGGGCGCCGCGCATCTTCTCCGCGGTCTCCGCGCTCTTCGCGGCGACACCGGCCGCGGCCGAGGCGGCAGCGGCCCTGGCGGCAGCCGTGGAGGCACCCTTCTCCCTGGGCTCCCTGCGCTTCTTCGGCGCGGGGGCGGGCGGGAGCGGCACCACCTTCGTGGCCTCGACCGGCTCCGGCTCGGGGGCCGGCTTCGGCTCCGGGGCGTGGATGACGTCGTTGAGCATCGACCGCGCCGCCGCGTCGTCGAGCCGGTGGTCGGGGTCCTTCTCGAGCAGGCCGTAGATCACGGGCTCCAGCGGCCCGGCGTTCTTCGGCGGGTCCACCGGCTCGGTCATCACGGCGGTCAGCGTGGCGATCGCCGACCCCTTGTCGTACGGCGGGACGCCCTCCACGGCCGCGTACAGCAGACCGCCGAGCGACCACATGTCGGCGGCGGGGCCCGGCTTGTGGCCGCGGGCGCGCTCCGGCGAGATGTACGAGGGGGCGCCGACGAGCATGCCGGTGGAGGTGATCGAGGGGTCGCCCTCGACCTGCGCGATCCCGAAGTCCGTCAGAACGACGCGACCGTCCTCCGAGATCAGCACGTTCGACGGCTTCACGTCGCGGTGCAGGATGCCCTCGCGGTGCGCGGAGCGCAGCACGTCGAGCACGGCGAGCCCGACCTCGGCGGCCCGCCGGGGTTCAAGCAGCCCGTCCTCGCGGATGGCCTCGGCGAGGGACATGCCCTCGACCAACTCCATGACGATCCACGGCCGGTCGTCCTCGTCGACCACGTCGTAGACCGTCACCGCGCCGTTGTTGCGGATCCGCGCGATCGCCTTCGCCTCACGCAAGGTGCGCGTGATCAGGCGGCGCTTCTCGTCGTCGTCGATGGCGTTCGGGAAGCGCAGCTCCTTCACCGCCACCGTGCGCCCGAGCGTCTCGTCCTTGGCCCGCCACACGGTGCCCATGCCGCCACGGCCGAGCACGTCGCCGAGCCGGTACCGGCCGGCGAGCAGCCGGCCCTCCGGGTCCTTCACGGAAGCCCCCTGAGTGTCCCGACCGGATGAATCCTGGCGAGTGCCCTTGTCTTCACGGGCCTCGCCCGCCCGCTCCGCCTCCGACATGCGTCCCCTCTAGCAACCCGCCCTGACAGAGCCTTCATTGTCCCATCACTGGACCACCACTCCGCGCGCCGGGTCACCCCCACCCGACACGCACAGGAACGTCCCACAATGATGGCCCGCGCCGCCGAAAGGGACCGTCGTTGCCCGCACTCCGGACACTCCTGGCCATACCGCTGGCCGTGGCCGTGCTGTGCCTGGGCCAGGGCAGCGCGCCCGGCCCGACGACACCTGCGGACGACACTCTTCCGCTGCTCGTGACGCGAGGCAAGGCCCCATCGGCCGCGCTCCTCGCAACCGCCGGTTCCACCGGCCACTTCACCACCACCAGCCCCACCCTCACGCGCTCCGATCATGTGCGCGCGGGCAGCATCACCAAGACTTTCATCGCGACGGTCGTCCTCCAACTTGCCGCGGAACACCGTCTGAAACTCTCCGCACGCGTCACCACCTACCTCCCCTCCCTCACAGGCACCCGTACGCTCACGGTCCGCTCGCTGCTCACCCAGACCAGCGGCCTCTACGACTTCACGACCACCACCCGCGGCCACGTCCCGCTTACCCCGACGGCGGTGGCGAAACTCTCCCTGTCCGAGCCGCGCACGACCCAGCGCGGCACCTGGGCGTACTCCAACACCAATTACGTACTCCTGGGCATGATCATCCATCAGGTCACGGGCCACTCCTACGCCACGGAGGCCCGCAGCCGCATCATCGACCCGCTCCACCTCACCGGCACCATGTTCCCCGGCACCCGCACCACGGTCCCGAGCCCGCACGGCCCCGCCGCGGTCCGCCTCGACCCACGCACGGCCGGCGCATCCGGCGAACTGATCTCCACGCTCCCCGACCTGAACCGCTTCTACGCAGCCCTCCTGGAGGGCCGCCTCCTCCCACCCGGGGCCCTCCGCACGATGCTCAACACCCGCCCCACGGACGGTCATTACGGCATGGGCCTCTACCCGGAAAAACTCCCCTGCGGCACCACGGTCTGGGGCCACAACGGCCGCATAGCCCACACCTACATCCGCGCAGCAGCCACCCGCACCGGCTCACACGTCGTCACCTACCGCACGACAAAGGCAACTTTGTCGGGCAGCGGGGCCCCTGAGCGCCGAATACTCACGGCAGAGTTCTGCCAGTCCAGCCCCGCAAAATCAAGCCCCGCCGGCGATTGAGGCGCGGGGCCCGGGGCAGAGCCCCGCAACCGCAACCCCGGCTCCCGCAACAAACAACACCCGCCCCACCGAAGGTCAAAGCGGAACAATGTCCGGCGCCCCCAACCTCGCCGCATCGGCCGTGAGGTCATCCGGCTGCCGCTGCGACTCCCGCTCCGCCTCCACCCGCTTCTCGTAATGCTCGACCTCCCGCTCCACCTGATCCTTGTCCCACCCCAGTACCGGCGCCATCAGCTCCGCCGCCTCCCGCGCACACCGCGCCCCCCGGTCGAACGTCTCGATGGAGATCCGCGTACGCCGCGTCAGCACGTCGTCGAGATGCCGCGCCCCTTCGTGCGAGGCCGCGTACACGACCTCGGCCCGCAGATAGTCGTCGGCCCCGGTGAGCGGCGCACCCAACGCCGGATCGGCAGCCACCAGTTCGAGCACCTCCTCGGCCAGAGCCCCGTACCGGTTCAGCAGATGCTCGACCCGCACCACGTGCAGCCCGGTGCGCGCAGCGATCCGCGCCCGCGCGTTCCAGAGCGCCCGGTACCCCTCGGCGCCCACCAGCGGCACCTCCTCGGTCACGCACTCGGCGACCCGCTGGTCGAGCCCGTGCACGGCCTCGTCGACGGCGTCCTTGGCCATGACCCGGTACGTCGTGTACTTGCCGCCCGCCACGACGACCAGACCCGGCGCGGGATGCGCCACCGTGTGCTCCCGCGACAGCTTGCTGGTGGCGTCGGACTCCCCGGCAAGCAGCGGCCTCAGCCCCGCATAGACGCCCTGCACGTCATCACGCGAAAGCGGGACACCGAGAACGGAATTGACGTGCTCCAGCAGATAGTCGATGTCGGCGCTCGAAGCCGCCGGATGCGCCTTGTCGAGATCCCACTCGGTGTCGGTCGTCCCCACGATCCAGTGCCGCCCCCACGGAATGACGAACAGCACGCTCTTCTCGGTACGGAGGATGAGCCCGGTCGTCGAATTGATCCGGTCCTTAGGGACAACAAGATGAATCCCCTTGGAAGCCCGCACATGGAACTGCCCGCGCTCGCCGACCATGGCCTGCGTGTCGTCGGTCCACACGCCCGTCGCGTTCACGACCTGCTTGGCCCGGATCTCGTACTCGCCGCCGCCCTCGACGTCCTCCACCCGCGCGCCGACGACCCGCTCGCCCTCCCGCAGGAACCCGGTGACCCGCGCGCGGTTGGCGGCCTTGGCGCCGTACATGGCGGCGGTCCGCACCAGGGTCGCCACATACCGGGCGTCGTCCATCTGCGCGTCGTAGTACTGCAACGCTCCGACCAGCGCGTCCTTCTTCAGGCAGGGGGCGACCCGCAGCGCGTGCTTGCGCGTCAGGTGCCGGTGCATCGGGAGGCCGCGCCCGTGCCCGCGCGCCATCGACATCGCGTCGTACAGCGCGACGCCCGAGCCGGCGTACACCCGCTCCCACGCCTTGTGCTGCAACGGATACAAGAACGGAACCGGCTTCACGAGATGGGGGGCCAGCCGCTCAAGAAGCAGCCCCCGCTCCTTCAACGCTTCTCGTACGAGCGCGAAGTCCAGCATCTCCAGATACCTGAGCCCGCCGTGGATCAGCTTGCTGGACCGGCTCGACGTGCCGGAGGCCCAGTCCCGCGCCTCGACGATCCCTGTGGACAGGCCGCGGGTCACCGCGTCGAGCGCCGTGCCCGCGCCGACCACCCCGGCGCCCACCACGAGAATGTCCAGCTCGCGCTCGGCCATGTCCGCCAGAGCCTGTGCACGCTGCTCGGGTCCCAGTGTCGCTGCCTTCACTGCTGCCTCCCGCTGTCGTCGGCGTGGCTCACGCGTGTGGTGTGCCCGGCCTCATGCCCCTCGAAGCACACGCCGCGCTCTTCCTACATGCCCCGATTCTTCACCCGCTGACCGGTTCGGGCCAGTAGGGCCCTGCTGACGGATCCTGCTGGAGTCGCAGGCCCTGGCACGCACATCTGCGGCGTTGTCGTCGGTTGCCAACGCTCCGCGTTGACGCCCTCCTCCGCCTTGCAGCTGCACGCACCAGGCCCCGCTTGTCGGCACCGGACAGTCACGGCCGCCCGAATCCAGCCTGACCCGTCAGCAGGACCCCAGCAGGCACGCACCTGTGGACAACCTGCGGAGACTCGCGGCGCAACACTCGCAAATCCATCTCCGCGCAATGCCACATATCGGTCATATTTACTCCTAGTCTGACAGTGCGCTCGCTCGTCTTGTCCACAGGGCTTGCGCCCTCGTCCCGCTCCGGTTAATGACCGGTCCGCTCCTCGGGAAAGGACGGCAACCGCCATGCCCGCAGACCTCGCCGTCATCGGCCTCGGCCACCTCGGCCTGCCCCTCGCACAGGCCGCCGTGGCGGCCGGGATCGCGACGATCGGCCACGATCCGGCCCGTGCCAGGGATCTCGCTGCGGGCCGGCTGCCCGGCGGCGGCGACGCGGCGGCCCTGACCGCCGCCGACCTCCGCCGCATGCTCGCCGCGGGCTTCCGCCCCACGGCCAACCCCGCCGAACTCGCCCGCGTCCGCACCGCCGTGATCTGCGCCCCGACCCCGCAGGGCCCCGACGGGGCACCGATGCTCACCCCGGTCGTCGAGGCGACCCGCACCCTCGCCGCCCGGCTCCGGCCGCACACCACGGTGATCATCGAGTCGCCCGTGCCGCCCGGCACCACGCAGACGCTCCTCCTCCCCGTCCTCGAAGAGGGCTCGGGCCTGCGCGCGGGACGCGACTTCCACCTCGCCCACGCCCCCGGCCGCGTCGACCCCGGCAACCGCCTGCACCCCTACACGTCGACCCCCAAGGTGATCGGCGGCCACACCCCCGCCTGCACCGAGTCGGCGGCCACCTTCTACAGCCGCCTGACCGACAAGGTCGTACGCGCGCGTGGTCCACGGGAAGCGGAGACCGTGCACCTCCTGGAGACCAACTACCGGCACGTCAACATCGCCCTGGTCAACGAAATGGCGGTGCTCTGCCACGAGTTGGGCGTGGACCTGTGGGACGTCATCCGCTGCGCGGAGACGAAGCCCTTCGGTTTCCAGGCCTTCCGCCCCGGCCCCGGCGTCGGCGGCCACGCCCTCGCCCAGGACCTCTCGGGCCCGCACCTCCCCACCCGCCCCCTGCGCATGGTCGAACTGGCCCGCCAGGTCAACCACCACATGCCGTCGTACGTGGTCCAGCGCGCGGCCACCCTCCTCAACGAACACGGCAAGTCGGCCCGCGGCGCCCGCGTCCTCCTCCTCGGCGTCACCTACAAGCCCGACCTCGCCGACCAACAGGCCGCCCCCGCCGAGGAGATCGCCACCCGCCTCATGCAACTCGGCGCCGCCGTCAGCTACCACGACCCGTACGTCCCGTCCTGGAACGTCCTGGACCGCCCGGTCCCGCGCGCCGACTCCCTCTACGAGGCCGCGGCCGACGCCGACCTGACGATCCTTCTGCAACAGCACCGCACGTACGACCTGCAAGGCCTGTCCGTAAAGGCCCAACTCCTCCTGGACACAAGGGGAGCCACTCCGGCAGGGGCCGCACACCGCCTCTGACTGCTACATTGCGGCCACTCTGCGCACATCAGCGCCAGGGCTCACACCCCAGGGGGACCGCATGACCCAGCCGCCTCACATACCCGACGGCAACCCGTACGCCCAGCAGCCGCAGCCGCCGCAGCAGCCCCAGTACGGCTACCCGCAGCAGCCCCCTGCCGGGCCTCCGCCGCAGCAGCAGCCGTACGCCCCGTTCCCCCAGCAGCAGGGCATGCCGGGTATGAAGGGCGGTTTCCAGCCGGTGCCGCCGCCCGCCCCCGCCCGCGGCAACCTGGGGCTCGGCATCCTCGCCGGCTTCGTGGCGATGCTGGTCATCGCCGGCGTCTACGGCGGCATCGTCGGCGCGACCGAGCACGAGATCGGTTACGCGGCCGTGGCCGTCGGCGTCGTGGTCGGATTCGCTGCGGGCAAGGTCGGCGGCAACAACCCGGTGGTCCTGATCGTCAGCCCGATCCTGTCGCTGGTGGGCGTCTACCTGGGTCAGCTGCTCGGCGAGTCGATCATCGGCTCGAAGGTGCTGCCGTTCTCCGTGCCCGAACTGCTCTTCCAGCACTTCAACTGGGTCCACGAGGCCTGGAAGACGGACTCGGACCCCATGACCTTCCTCTTCTTCGCCCTCGCCGCGGTGGCCTCCTTCGGCGCCGCGAAGCGAGCATCTTCGTAGGGACGCAAAAGCGGGTGGGCCCCACCTTTCCGATGGGGGCCCACCCGCTTCCCGCTACGACTCAGCGTCAGCGCTACCGCTTGTGCGTGGCGTCCGCCACCGTGACCTCGACCCGCTGGAACTCCTTGAGCTCGCTGTAGCCGGTCGTCGCCATGGCCCGCTTCAGCGCGCCGAAGAAGTTCATCGACCCGTCGGGCGTGTGCGAGGGCCCGGTCAGGACCTCCTGGGTCGTCCCGACCGTGCCGAGGTCGACCTTCTTGCCGCGCGGCACGTCCTCGTGGACGGCCTCCATGCCCCAGTGGTGACCGCGGCCGGGCGCGTCCGTGGCGCGGGCCAGCGGGGACCCCATCATCACGGAGTCGGCACCGCAGGCAATGGCCTTGGGCAGGTCGCCGGACCAGCCCACGCCACCGTCGGCGATGACGTGCACGTAGCGGCCACCGGACTCGTCCATGTAGTCACGGCGCGCGGCGGCGACATCGGCCACAGCGGTGGCCATCGGCACCTGAATGCCCAGCACGTTCCGCGTGGTGTGCGCGGCGCCGCCACCGAAGCCGACGAGCACACCCGCGGCACCGGTCCGCATGAGGTGCAGCGCGGCGGTGTACGTGGCGCAGCCACCCACGATGACCGGAACATCCAGCTCGTAGATGAACTGCTTCAGGTTCAGCGGCTCGGCGGCACCGGAGACGTGCTCGGCGGAGACCGTGGTCCCGCGGATCACGAAGATGTCGACGCCCGCGTCCACGACCGCCTTGGAGAACTCGGCGGTGCGCTGCGGGGAGAGCGCGGCGGCGGTGACGACACCGGAGTCGCGCACCTCCTTGATGCGCTGCCCGATCAGGTCGGCCTGGATGGGCGCGGAGTAGATCTCCTGGAGGCGGCGGGTCGCGGCCTCGGGCGACAGCTCGGCGATCTCGTCGAGCAGCGGCTGCGGGTCCTCGTAACGGGTCCACAGGCCCTCGAGGTTCAGCACCCCGAGTCCGCCCAGCTCACCGATGCGGATCGCGGTCGCCGGAGAGACGACGGAGTCCATGGGCGCGGCCAGGAACGGCAGCTCGAAGCGGTAGGCATCGATCTGCCAAGCGATCGAGACCTCCTTCGGGTCGCGGGTGCGCCGGCTCGGAACGACGGCGATGTCGTCGAAGGCGTACGCGCGGCGGCCGCGCTTGCCGCGCCCGATCTCGATCTCAGTCACGTTGGGGGGCGCCTTTCACATCTGGGTCCCACTTGGGCCTTGCCTGTCCAGTATCCCTGACACACGCGTGTGGGGCGGTCCCGGTGATCCCGGATCCGCCCCACACGGTCTGACCTGCTGTTACTTGCTGTTGCGGCTGTAGTTCGGCGCCTCGACCGTCATCTGGATGTCGTGCGGGTGGCTCTCCTTGAGGCCCGCCGAGGTGATCCGGACGAACTTGCCGTTGGTCTGCAGCTCCGGAACCGTGCGCCCGCCGACGTAGAACATCGACTGGCGCAGTCCGCCGGTGAGCTGGTGCACGACCGCCGACAGCGGGCCGCGGTAGGGCACCTGGCCCTCGATGCCCTCGGGCACGAGCTTCTCGTCGGAGGCGACGCCCTCCTGGAAGTACCGGTCCTTGGAGAAGGACTTCTGGTCGCCGCGCGTCTGCATGGCGCCCAGCGAACCCATGCCGCGGTACGACTTGAACTGCTTGCCGTTGATGAAGAGCAGCTCGCCCGGCGACTCCTCGCAGCCCGCGAGCAGCGAGCCGAGCATCACGGTGTCGGCGCCGGCGACGAGCGCCTTGGCGATGTCACCGGAGTACTGGAGGCCACCGTCACCGATGACCGGGACTCCGGCCTCCTTGGCGGCGAGCGATGCCTCGTAGATGGCCGTGACCTGCGGGACACCGATACCGGCGACCACGCGCGTGGTGCAGATGGAGCCCGGGCCGACACCGACCTTGATGCCGTCCACGCCGGAGTCGATGAGCGCCTTGGCGCCGTCACGGGTGGCGATGTTGCCGCCGATGACGTCGACGCCGCCGGAGTTGGACTTGATCTTGGCGACCATGTCACCGACGAGCCGCGAGTGCCCGTGCGCGGTGTCGACGACGATGAAGTCGGCGCCCGCCTCGATCAGCGCCTGCGCCCGCTCGTAGGAGTCACCGGCGACGCCGACCGCGGCACCGACGAGCAGCCGGCCCTCGGAGTCCTTCGCCGCGTTCGGGTACTGCTCGGCCTTCTTGAAGTCCTTGACCGTGATGAGGCCCTTGAGGATGCCCGAGTCGTCGACCAGCGGAAGCTTCTCGATCTTGTGGCGGCGCAGCAGCTCCATGGCGTCGACGCCGGAGATGCCGACCTTGCCCGTGACGAGCGGCATCGGCGTCATGACCTCGCGGACCTGACGGCTGCGGTCGTTCTCGAAGGCGATGTCGCGGTTGGTGACGATGCCGAGCAGCTTGCCGCCGCCGTCGGTCACCGGCACACCGGAGATGCGGAACTTCGCGCAGATCGCATCGGCCTCGGCGAGCGTCGCGTCCGGGTGCACCGTGATCGGGTCGGTGACCATGCCGGACTCGGAGCGCTTCACGAGGTCCACCTGGTTCGCCTGGTCGGCGATCGACAGGTTGCGGTGCAGCACGCCGACGCCACCCTGCCGCGCCATGGCGATCGCCATGCGGGACTCGGTGACCTTGTCCATCGCGGCGGACAGCAGCGGGATGTTCACCCGCACGTTCTTCGAGACGTGCGAGGCGGTGTCGATCTGGTCGGGCGCCATGTCCGACGAGCCCGGCAGCAGCAGCACGTCGTCGTAGGTCAGCCCGAGTGTCGCGAATTTCTCGGGCACTCCGTCGACGTTTGCAGTCATGACACCTTCCCCAAATGGCCTTGATCGGTGCGGATGTCCATGCTAACGGCCCGCGGGGGTGTCTCATTCCACGATCAAGATCATCGGCGTTCTTTGGACGTTCACACGTGCGTGACCGAGGCCTCGTGCTACTGCTCGGCGAGCGCCCGCAGCCGACTCAGCGCACGGTGTTGCGCGACGCGCACGGCGCCGGGTGACATGCCCAACATCTGCCCGGTCTCCTCCGCGGTGAGCCCGACGGCGATGCGCAGCAGGAGCAGCTCCCGCTGGTTCTGCGGAAGGTTGGCGAGCAGCTTCTTGGCCCACGCGGCGTCGCTGTTCAACAGCGCCCGCTCCTCAGGGCCGAGGGAGTCGTCGGGCCGCTCGGGCATCTCGTCGGAGGGCACGGCCGTGGATCCGGGCCCGCGCATGGCCGCCCGCTGGAGATCGGCGACCTTGTGCGCGGCGATGGCGAAGACGAACGCCTCGAAGGGCCGCCCGGTGTCCTTGTAGCGCGGCAGCGCGAGCAGCACGGCGACGCAGACCTCCTGGGCGAGGTCCTCCACGAAGTGCCGCGCGTCACCCGGCAGTCGGGAAAGACGCGTGCGGCAGTAGCGGATCGCGAGGGGGTGGACATGCGCGAGCAGATCGTGCGTGGCCTGCTCGTCTCCGTCGACGGCGCGGCCGACGAGCGTACCGATGACCCCCTGGGGCGTCGCTGCCTCGTCGTCACGCATCGGTCCATGGTGCCCCGACACCTTCCGGTCCGTGACACCGTGCCCGTAGTTGTGCACCGAAGCGTTATGAGCAGGTGCGCCGGAACTCATCTCCTGCGCCCTCCCCTCTCGCTGACCCTGCTCGCCCGACTCGTCCCCGAGGAACTCCACACCCCCAAGGATGCGGCATCGCGCGCGAAGCGTCGAAAAGCGCGGCGCGACGGGCCGGAGCGGCCCCCCTCACGGCGGGTCCACCGCGCCCCGGAGGGCGCGGGGGTGTGCCGATCAGCGGCTCGTCAGCGAACCAGGCCCCAGCGGAACCCGAGCGCCACCGCGTGCGCACGGTCCGAGGCGCCGAGCTTCTTGAAGAGGCGACGCGCGTGCGTCTTGACCGTGTCCTCGGAGAGGAACAGCTCACGCCCGATCTCGGCGTTGGACCGCCCGTGGCTCATGCCCTCGAGCACCTGGATCTCCCGCGCGGTGAGCGTGGGGGCGGCCCCCATCTCGGCCGAGCGCAGTCTGCGCGGGGCGAGCCGCCAGGTCGGGTCGGCGAGCGCCTGCGTCACCGTGGCCCGCAGCTCGGCGCGCGAGGCGTCCTTGTGCAGATACCCGCGGGCGCCGGCGGCGACCGCGAGGGCCACACCGTCCAGATCCTCGGCCACGGTGAGCATGATGATGCGCGCACCGGGATCGGCGGAGAGCAGCCGCCGCACTGTCTCGACGCCGCCCAGACCGGGCATGCGTACGTCCATCAAAATCAGGTCCGAGCGGTCGGCGCCCCAGCGGCGGAGGACTTCCTCGCCGTTGGCCGCGGTCGTCACGCGCTCGACGCCGGGCACGGTCGCGACCGCGCGGCGCAGCGCCTCTCGGGCAAGCGGGGAGTCGTCGCAGACGAGGACGGATGTCATGACCGTCCTCCGCAGCTGATGCGCGTCACCTTGAGCCTCCAGGCTGTGTACGAATCGTCACCTGTGCGGTCGACATTCAACAAGGCAATCGGACACCTGCCCGAGCGCTTGTTCTTTCAACCGCCTCCGCACTCTCAACGACGGTCACTCGAAAGAGTTACGGGTCGGACGGCCTCCTTCGGCACTCTACGTGAGGGCGCGAACACGGTGCGGACAGCGCGGCGGACCCACAAGGTTTCATCACAAGCTATGCCCCATTTGGAAGGTTTTCCTTCCTTTTACTGGTGTCTGTAGCTAGATTCGCAATGAGTCATATTTTCATCTCCTTAGACAGTAGATGTACGGTCATGGGCACCGTATCCGCGTCTGAACGGCTACAAGGGGACACAGCAATGGCAGATTTCTCCCGCCTTCCCGGACCGAACGCCGATCTGTGGGACTGGCAGCTCCTCGCGGCCTGCCGCGGGGTGGACAGCTCTCTCTTCTTCCACCCGGAGGGCGAACGTGGGGCGGCACGCAGCGCCCGTGAGAACTCGGCCAAGGAGGTCTGCATGAGGTGCCCGGTGCGCGCGGAGTGCGCTGCTCACGCCCTACAGGTGCGTGAGCCGTACGGCGTGTGGGGCGGCCTCACGGAGGACGAGCGCGAAGAGCTCATGGGACGGGCCCGCAATCGGCTCGTCACGGCGTCGGCCCCAAGTGGAGGACAGGCCGCCACAAGCGGCGCGCACAACTGAAGGAACGTTTCTGCACGAAGCTGAACGACCTGCGGAGGTACCTGAACGGCCTGCGGAGGTAGGCGTGCCGAGGCGCGCCCGCCTCCGCGTTCAGCGTGTCGCGGCCTTCGCGAGGTGGTCGAGGGTCGCGCGGACCGCGGGCACCTGGGCCAGATCGGGCAGGGTGAGCGCGACGATCTCGCGGCGCACCGCGGGCTCGACGGTCACTGTGCGTGCACCCTTGGGGCGAACAGACTCGATGGCCAGTTCGGGGAGTACCGCCACGCCGAGCCCGGCGCTGACGAGCCCGACCACCGCCGGGTAGTCGTCCGTCGCGAAGTCGATGCGGGGGGCGAATCCCGCGCCCCTGCACACCTCGACCAGCTGGCGGCGGCAGCGCGGGCAGCCCGCGATCCACGGCTCGTCCGCGAACGCGTCGATGGTGACCGAGCCGGCTCCGGCCAGCGCGTGCCCCTCGGGCACGAGGCCCACGAGCCGGTCCGCGAACAGCGTCCGTACGACGAGGTCTTCCCAGTCCTCTCCGGCGTGCGCGCCCTCGTACCGGAAGGCCAGCGCGACGTCGCAGTCGCCCTCGCGGAGCATCTCCACGGAGCGGGGCGGTTCGGCCTCGACCAGCGACACGCGCGTGCCGGGGTGTTCGGAGCGCAGGGCAGCGAGGGCCGTCGGGACGAGCGTCGAGCTGCCGCTGGGGAACGAGACGAGGCGGACCCGGCCGGCCCGCAGGCCCGCGATCGCGGCGATCTCCTCCTCTGCGGCCGTGAGCCCGGCGAGGATGCCCGACGCGTGCCGCACGAGGGCCTCGCCGGCCTGCGTCAGGCGCATCTCGCGGCCGGTGCGGATCAGCAGCGGGGTGCCGGCCGAGGACTCCAGGGCCTTCATCTGCTGGCTCACGGCGGGCTGGGTGCAACCCAGCTCGCGGGCCGCCGCGGAGAAGGAGCCGGTGGCGGCGACGGCGCGCAGGACACGGAGATGACGGGCCTCGATCACCCCTCAAGCATAAGCGACTCTTGGGGATCGCGCCGGATAATGCGTGGCGGCTTTGGGTGTCGGTCCCGTAGCGTTCCGCACATGAAGCTTCTGTCGCTGAATCTGGGGCGGCCCGAGTCCGCCGAGTACACGGACCAGCCCGAGGGAGTCACGGGCATCGACAAGCGGCCGGTCACCGGTCCCGTGCGGGTGTCGGCGCCGGGCCCCAAGGGGACCGGCGCGAGCGGGCTCGCCGGGGACGCGGTGTGCGACCTGCGGCACCACGGCGGGGACCACCAGGCCGTGTACGCGTACGCGCGTGAGGACCTGGACGCGTGGGGCAAGGAGCTGGACCGTTCGCTGCCCAGCGGCACGTTCGGCGAGAACCTCACGACCGAAGGGGTCGACGTGTCGGGCGCGCGGATCGGCGAGCGCTGGCGGGTCGGGGCCGAGCTTCTCCTGGAGGTCACGTCGAGCCGGATTCCGTGCCGGACCTTCCAGGGGCACCTGGGCGAGCGGGGCTGGGTCAAGCGGTTCACCCGGGAAGGGGCGCCGGGGGCGTATCTGCGGGTGATCGAGCCGGGCGAGATCCGGGCGGGCGACTCCATCGAGGTCGTGCACCGGCCGGACCACGAGGTCACCGTGGCCCTTCAGTTCCGTGCGGTGACGACCGAGCGGGAGCTGCTGCCGCGGTTGCTCGCCGCGGGGGACGCGCTGCATCCGGAGGCGGTTCGCTCCGCGCGGGAGTACGTCGAGAAGTACGGCTCGTAGGCTCGTTGCGGCCGGCCGTTCCCACGCCCCGGGGCCGTGATCACGAGCACCACTCCGCGCTCATTAACCTTGGCGCATGACTACCGCCCTGATCACCGGATCCACCGCGGGCATCGGCGCCGCGTTCGCACGGCAACTCGCCACCGACGGGCACAACCTGGTGCTCGTCGCGCGCGACACCAAGCGGCTGCACGAGCAGGCGACAGAGCTGCACGACCGGCACGGCATCGAGGCCGAGGTGCTCACCGCCGACCTGGCCACGGAGGACGGGATCGCGGCGGTCGAGGCGCGCCTGACGGACCGTAAGGCCGCGGTCGATCTGCTGGTCAACAACGCCGGGTTCGGCAACAAGGGGCACTACCTCGAGGTCCCGATGGCCGACGAGCTGACGATGCTGAAGGTGCACTGCGAGGCGGTGCTGCGGCTGACGTCGGCGGCCGCGGGGGCGATGCGCGAGCGTGGGCGCGGTGGCGTGGTCAACGTGGCGTCGGTGGCGGCGTTCGTGCCGCGCGGTACGTACGGCGCCTCGAAGGCGTGGGTCGTGCAGTTCACGCAGGGCGCGGCGAAGGACCTCGCGGGCAGTGGGGTCCGACTGATGGCACTGTGCCCCGGGTTCGTCCGTACGGAGTTCCACGAGCGGGCCGGAATGGGCACGGGCAACATCCCGAAGTGGATGTGGCTCGACGCGGACAAGCTGGTGTCGGCGGCGCTCGCGGACCTCGCGCGTGGCAAGTCGCTGTCGATCCCGGACCCCCGGTACAAGGCCCTGATGGGCGTGGTGAAGGTGACGCCGCGGGTCCTGCTGGGCGGGATCACCTCCCGCACGGGCCGCAAGTACGGTCCCCAGTAAGGGAGTTGCTCCACGAAGAGCAAAAGCCGAGGCCCGGCCCCCCGCGACGGGGAGCCGGGCCTCGGGTTACTTCAGCGGAGCAGGTCAGTGCGAGTGACCGTGGCCGTGGCCGCCGGCCTCCGGCTCCTCGTCCGCCGGCTTCTCGACGACCAGGGTCTCGGTCGTGAGGAGCAGGGAGGCGATGGAGGCGGCGTTCTCCAGGGCGGAGCGCGTGACCTTGACCGGGTCGATGACGCCGGCCTTGACCAGGTCCACGTACTCGCCGGTCGCGGCGTTGTAGCCGTGGCCCTTCTCGAGCTCCTTGACCTTGGAGACGATCACGTAGCCCTCCTGGCCGGCGTTCTCGCCGATCCAGCGGAGCGGCTCGACGACGGCGCGGCGGACGACGGCGACACCGGTGGCCTCGTCGCCCTCCTTGCCGAGGGAGTCGTCCAGGACCTTGGAGGCGTGCACCAGAGCGGAGCCACCACCGGAGACGATGCCCTCCTCGACCGCGGCGCGGGTCGCGGAGATGGCGTCCTCCAGACGGTGCTTCTTCTCCTTGAGCTCGACCTCGGTCGCGGCACCGACGCGGATGACGCAGACGCCGCCGGCCAGCTTGGCCAGGCGCTCCTGCAGCTTCTCGCGGTCCCAGTCCGAGTCCGTGTTCTCGATCTCGGCCTTGATCTGCGCGACGCGGCCCTGCACGTCCTCGGACTTGCCGCCACCGTCGACGATGGTGGTGTCGTCCTTGGTGATCGTCACGCGGCGCGCGGAACCGAGCACCTCGAGACCGGCCTGGTCGAGCTTGAGGCCGACCTCCTCGGCGATGACGGTGGCACCGGTGAGGGTGGCCATGTCCTGCAGCATCGCCTTGCGGCGGTCACCGAAGCCGGGGGCCTTCACGGCGACGGCGTTGAACGTGCCGCGGATCTTGTTCACGACCAGGGTCGACAGAGCCTCGCCCTCGACGTCCTCGGCGATGATCAGGAGCGGCTTGGAGCCACCGTTCTGGATGACCTTCTCCAGGAGCGGGAGCATGTCCTGGATCGAGCCGATCTTGCCCTGGTGGATCAGGATGTACGGGTCGTCGAGGACGGCCTCCATACGCTCCTGGTCGGTGACGAAGTACGGGGACAGGTAGCCCTTGTCGAAGGCCATGCCCTCGGTGAAGTCGAGCTCCAGACCGAAGGTGTTGGACTCCTCGACGGTGATGACACCGTCCTTGCCGACCTTGTCCATCGCCTCGGCGATGAGCTCGCCGACCTGGTTGTCCTGGGCGGACAGACCGGCGACGGCGGCGATGTCGGACTTCTCGTCGATCGGACGGGCGGTCGCGAGGAGGTCCTCGGACACGGCCTTGACCGCGGCGTCGATGCCCTTCTTCAGGGCGGCCGGGGAGGCACCGGCGGCAACGTTGCGCAGGCCTTCCTTGACCAGGGCCTGGGCGAGCACGGTGGCGGTGGTCGTACCGTCACCCGCGATGTCGTTGGTCTTGGTCGCCACCTCCTTCACCAGCTGCGCGCCGAGGTTCTCGTACGGGTCCTCGACCTCTACCTCACGGGCGATGGTGACGCCGTCGTTGGTGATGGTCGGGGCGCCGAACTTCTTGTCGATGACGACGTTGCGGCCCTTGGGGCCGATCGTCACCTTGACCGTGTCGGCAAGCTTGTTGACGCCGCGCTCGAGGGCGCGACGGGCGTCCTCGTCGAACTTCAGGATCTTCGCCATGGAGCTGAATCAGTCCTCTCGAAACGAACCGCGCCCCTCGCACCCGGCATTCTCAGCGGGGGCCAGGGGCGCAGTTCAAAGCGTTCTGCTTCGGTGAAGCTTCAAAAGCCTCGGTGAATTACTTCTCGACGATCGCGAGCACGTCGCGAGCCGAGAGGACGAGGTACTCGTCGCCGTTGTACTTCACCTCGGTGCCGCCGTACTTGCTGTACAGCACGACATCGCCGACCTTGACGTCGAGCGGAAGGCGCTCGCCGTTCTCGAAGCGGCCCGGGCCCACGGCGAGGACAGCGCCCTCCTGGGGCTTCTCCTTCGCGGTGTCCGGAATGACCAGGCCAGAGGCCGTGGTCTGCTCGGCGTCGAGCGGCTGGACCACAATGCGGTCCTCGAGCGGCTTGATGGCAACCTTGGAGCTGGTGGTCGTCACGATCCGGTCTCCCCCTTCGGAGATCTCACGGGGTTAACAGTCTGGGGTGGCGACCAGGTGGATCCGTCGTCGCGGGTGCCGGACCTGCCCGTCGCTGTTGGCACTCTCCAGTGGTGAGTGCCAGGGCCGAGACTATGACTGCGATTAGCACTCGGTCAAGCGGACTGCTAATCGACTCCGTCGCTGATCGGTGGACCGGCGGCTCACAGGTAGTCCTCCAGGGCCGCCACCTCGTACCCCTCGGCCTCGATACGGCGCACGAGAGCCGGCGTGGTCTCCGCCCGCGCCCCGAGGATGTCGCCGGGGCGCAACCGCTCCGCCGGCTCGCGCCACAGGACGATCGCGTCGACGCCGCACTCGGCCGCCGCCTGGAGCGTGTTCGCGTCGTACGCGCCCCGGGGCGGATGGAACAGGCGGGGCGCCGCCCCGAAGCGGGCCTCGACGCGGTCGCGCTGGCCGCAGATCTCGGCGTGCTGCTCCACGTATCCGAGGCCCGGCAGGAGGGCGTGGGTGAGGGTGCGGTTCTGCACCCGGGCGCCCAGGGCGGTCAGTTCGCCGAGGCGGCCCACGCCCGGGCCCGCGAGGAACAGCGAGACCGGGAGGCGTCGGTCGCGGACCAGGCCGACGAAGCGGGGGTCCCGCCCGGCCCCGTCCTCGTACGCGAGGAAGACCACCTTGTCGCGGGTGGGGACGCGGGAGACGACCGGCGGGACCGCCGCCTCTGCGCCCGCCGCAGGGCGCGGCGGCGGGGCGGCCTCCCGCGCGCACCCGGTGAGCAGAACGGCGGCCAGGGCGCAGCCGAGCAGCCGCGCCCGCGGCCCACGCGGTGTCACAGGTAGTCCTCCAGGCGCGCCACCGCGTAGCCCCGGTCGGTGAGGTACTTCATGAGGTTCCGGATCATGTCGGGCATCGTGCCCTTCCAGTCCTTGCGGCCCCTGAAGTGCGTGAGCAGGATGTCGCCCGGATGGATGCTGCGGTCCCACTCTCGGTAGTCCATGCGGTCCACGAACGCCTCTGCGTTCCAGATCGGGGCGTACTCGATGCCGCAGGCCTTGGCGGCGCGCAGGGTGTTCTGGTTGTAGTCGCCGAACGGCGGTCGGAAGAGCGTGGGCCGCTTGCCGTACTTCTTTTCGATGACGTCCTGCATGCCGCAGATCTCGTGCTTCTGACGCGCGTACGAGAGGGCGGGCAGGAACGGGTGGTGGAGCGTGTGGTTGTTGAGGGTGACGCCGCGGGCCTGCATCTTCTTGAAGTAGCCGTACTTCGGCCTGACTTCGGCGTCGGTCAGGAACGCCGTGTACGGGATCCGCAGCTCGCTCATCATCTTCAGGAACCGCGGGTCCTTCTCGGCGCCGTCGTCGATGGTGAGGAAGACGACCTTGTCCTTGGTCGGGATCGTCGTGAACACCGGCGGCAGGCCGAGCTTCTTCTGGCCGTCGACCTCGAAGCCCGTCCGCGCCTCGATGACCGGCTTCTTCGCCGGTGGGCGCGGGGCGGTGAGCGGCACGTCGGCGAGGCCCCAGCGCTTGGTCGCCGCGACGAGCGCGGCCCGCTGGGCGCGCAGCTTCGTCGCGTACGAGTCGAGGGCCCGGGCGGGAGCGGCCTGGAGGCCCTGTTGGCCGGGGGCCGGTTTCACGGGGGTCCGCTCCGGGGTGCCGGCCGCGCACCCGGTGGCGAGGGCGGACGCGGCGAGCAGGCCGGCGAGGAGGCGGACGCCGGTCGTCGCGCCGGGTCTCTTACCGGGTCTCTTCCGAGTCCCCTTTGAGGCGTGTTTCTCATTTTGTCGTACTAGTTGCATGGCGCCGGATCCTTACAGCTCACGGGCCCGTTCCGGAGCCGACACCTCCGCCTGGCGCGCACCGTCGCCCGCCTGGCCCACAATGGGCCGGGTGAACGACCCCGCCGCCTTCTCCGCCCTCCTGGCCCCCGAGGGCCTGGCCCTGCTCGACGAACTCCGCGATCACGATCCGGCCCAGGAGCTCGCCCTCGCCACGAAACTGCGCCGCGAGCACCCCGCCGAACTCGTCTCGGCCGCGCTCGCCCAGGCGCGGCTGCGGCAGCGGGCGGTGGCGAAGTTCGGGGCCGAGGACGCGGCCCGGATGTTCTTCACGCCGAACGGGGTCGAGCAGGCGACGCGGACGAGCGTGGCGGCGTACCGGGCCGGCGCCTTCGAGGCGCTCGGCGTGCGCTCCGTGGCCGACCTGTGCTGCGGCATCGGCGGCGACGCGATCGCGCTCGCCCGCGCGGGGATCCGGGTGCTTGCCGTCGACCGGGACCCGCTGACGTGCGAGGTGGCGCGGGCGAACGCCGAGGCGCTCGGCCTCGCGGGGCTCATCGAGGTGCGCGAGGCGGACGTCACCGAGGTGGACACGGCCGCGTACGACGCCGTGTTCGTGGACCCCGCGCGCCGGGGTGGTCGGGGCCGGATCTTCGACCCCGAGGCCTACTCCCCGCCGCTGTCCTGGGCCGTGTCCGCCGCGCTCAAGGCGCCGCACGCCGCGCTGAAGATCGCCCCCGGCATCCCGCACGAGGCGATCCCCGCGGAGGCCGACGCCGAGTGGATCTCGGACGGGGGTGACGTGAAGGAGGCGGTGCTGTGGTTCGGGACCGCTCCCGGGCGGATGCGGGCGACGCTGCTTCCGGGGCCGCGGGCGCTGGTGGGCAGGGGGCTTCCCGACCCCGAAGTACGGCCCGTCGGGCGGTACTTGTACGAGCCCGATGGCGCCGTCATCCGGGCGCACCTGGTCGCCGAGGTGGCCGAGGAGGTCGGCGGCGGGCTCGTCGACGAGACGATCGCGTACGTGACGGCGGACGAGCTGCACGCCACGCCCTACGCCGCCGCGTACGAGATCACCGACCAACTCCCTTTCAACGTGAAGAAGTTGAAGGCGTTGCTGCGGGAGCGGGAGGTCGGCGTGCTGACGGTGAAGAAGCGGGGGTCGGCGGTCGAGCCGGAGGAGTTGCGGCGGAAGGCAATGCCGAAGCCCTTCGGGAGGCGGGCGGTGACGGTGTTTTTGACCCGGGTTGCGGGTGCGCCCACGATGCTTGTCGGCGCGCCGGTGGGTTGAGGCGTCGGGGCTCCGCCCGCGGGGCTGTTTTCGCCGACCCGGCGTTACGGCCTCGGGGCTCCGCCCCGGACCCCGCGCCTCAATCGCCGGCGGGGCTGATTGTGCCGAACCGGCGTTACGGCCACGGGGCTCCGCCCCGGACCCCGCTGCTCAATCGCCGCAGGGGCTTGAATTGCCCACCCGCCGCAGGGGCTTGAGTAGACCCGCCCACCCGCAGGCAATCGCCCGGCTCCCGCCCATCTCCCACTCACCCGCCCCCTCCGGGGGCTCGGCCCGACGGGGTACCGCCCCCGCTTTGGCGATCCACCCCCAGCCGCGGCTCCCCACCCTTGGCGGTCGACGCCAACCGCCTTGGGCAATCTGCCGCCTTGGGCGGCAGGGTGGGCAAGGCGGCACCCCGGTGCAGGCTGCACATGCGGAAGGCGCCGGCCACGGCACCGCCCCAGAACACCGGTGCCGCGTCATCATGGCGCGGGGCCCGACCCCGTCGTCCCGAACCGCCGGAGGCCCGACGTGCCGTTCGATCACAATGACCACTACCACCCGCTGCTGCTGCGCCAGTTGCCCCCGCAGGGGCGAACCGCACTCGACGTCGGCTGCGGCACCGGCCGCTTCGCGCGGCGGCTCGTGGCGCACGGGTACCGGGTCGACGCGCTCGACCCGGATCCGGCGACGCTGGCCGTGGCGGAGGCGACCGGTGGCGGGCCGCGCTACCGCGTCGCCGACGCCGCGCAGGCCGAACTCCCGCCCGCCCACTACGACGTGATCAGCTGCCTGGCGAGCCTGCACCACATGCCGTTCGAGACGCTGACCCGCTTCCGCAAGGCCCTCGCGCCCGGCGGCCGGCTGCTCGTACTGGGCTGCTACGACGGCATGACGCCGTGGGACGTGGTCGCGTCCCCGACGAACGCGGTGGCACGCCTCGCCGTGTACGCGGGCGAACGCGCCCGGGGCGTCCGCACTCCCCCGCCGCAACCCCCTGTGCAGCAGCCGGAGATGCAGCTTCCGGAGATCCGCCAGGAGGCGGCACGCCTGCTCCCCGGCAGCGAGGTGCGCCAACTGCTCTTCTGGCGCTACCTGTTGACGTACACAGCGGACCACTAGAGCCCTGGGGTTTACGGCCCTACGCGGCCTCGAAACGCCAGCGGTGGACCGTGCGGGTCACCAACTCACCGTCCGGTTCCGGAAGTTCCGGAAGGTCCGCGTCGTACGCCGCATCCCACCACGTAATGACGAGCACCCGGTCCCGCGGCCCCCGGAACGTCTCGCGGCGCTCCGGGGCCGGTTCGAGGACCTGCTCCTTCGCCCAGCTCAGCAGCTTCTCGCCACGCCCCTCGACGGCGCGGGCCTCCCACATCAACGCGACGGTCATGAGTAGAGGTTCTCCTTGCTGACCTCGTGCACGTGGTCGTGATGGTGGTGGCCGGGGACGTGCGGCTCCGTCACCGGGAGCGAGGAGTCCGCGGACAGGTCCCACGAGGACGGCATCCGGTTGCGGGCCACCATTTCCGCGCCGAGCGCCGCGACCATCGCGCCGTTGTCCGTGCACAGCTTGGGCCGCGGCACACGCAGCCGGATCCCGGCCCGCTCGCAGCGCTCCTCGGCGAGGACACGGAGCCGCGAGTTGGCGGCGACGCCACCGCCGATCATGAGGTGGTCGACGCCCTGGTCCTTGCAGGCCTTCACGGCCTTCCGCGTCAGCACGTCCACGACGGCCTCCTGGAAGGACGCCGACACGTCGCGCACCGGCACGTCCTCCCCCGCCGCCCGCTTGGCCTCGATCCAGCGGGCCACCGCGGTCTTCAGGCCGGAGAAGGAGAAGTCGTACGCGGGGTCGCGCGGCCCGGTGAGCCCGCGCGGGAAGGCGATCGCGTTCGGGTCGCCCTCCTTCGCGTACCGGTCGATGACGGGCCCGCCCGGGAAGCCGAGGTTCAGCACCCGCGCGATCTTGTCGAAGGCCTCACCGGCGGCGTCGTCGATGGTCGCACCGAGCGGCCGCACATCGGACGTGATGTCGGTGGACAGGAGCAGCGACGAGTGCCCGCCCGACACAAGGAGCGCCATCGTCGGCTCGGGCAGCGTGCCGTGCTCCAGCTGGTCGACGCAGATGTGCGAGGCGAGGTGGTTGACGCCGTAGAGCGGCTTGTCGAGCGCGTACGCGTACGCCTTGGCGGCCGACACCCCGACCAGCAGGGCGCCCGCGAGGCCAGGACCCGCGGTGACGGAGATGCCGTCGAGGTCCTTCGCCGTGACGCCCGCGTCCTTCAGGGCGCGCTGGATCGTGGGGACCATCGCCTCCAGGTGCGCACGAGAGGCGACCTCGGGGACGACGCCGCCGAAGCGGGCGTGTTCGTCGACGCTGGAGGCGACGGCGTCGGCGAGCAGGGTGGTGCCGCGGACGATGCCGACGCCGGTCTCGTCGCAGGAGGTCTCGATGCCGAGGACGAGCGGTTCGTCAGCCATGGGTCTTCTCTTCGTTCACAGTGTCGTTCGCGGTGTCGTTCGCGGTGGTCGTGGTCAGGCGCATCACGAGGGCGTCGATGTTGCCGGGCTGGTAGTAGCCGCGCCGGAAGCCGATCGGCTCGAAGCCGAAGCGCTCGTACAGCTTCTGCGCCCGCGTGTTGTCGACGCGCACCTCGAGCATCACCTGGTCGACCTCGAAGGCGGTGGCGTGCCGCAGCAGTTCGGTGAGCAGCCGGGCGCCGAGCCCGGTGCCCCAGTGGTCGCGGGCGGCGGCGATGGTCTGGATGTCGGCAAGGTCCCCGGAGGCGGCGACGCCCCCGTACCCGACCAGCTTCTCGCCCTCGTACGCGACCACGTAGCGCCGCGTGGAACCGACGCCGCGGGCGTGCGCGAGCTCGGACCAGAACATGCCGCGCGACCAGGCGTCGTCCGGGAAGAGGTCCTTCTCCAGGGCGAGCACGGGATCGATGTCCCACCAGCGCATCTCGCGCAGCGATACGTCCACGGCTGTCACTTGGGGGTGACCACCTTGTAGTTCTTGGGGACCTGCGCGTCGGGGCGGCGCAGGTAGAGGGGGCGCGGTTCGAGGAGCTCCTCGCCCGCGGCCAGCCTCTCGGCGGCGAGGGCGGCGAGCGCGGCGGCCGACACGTTCTCGGGCCCGCGCGCGTCCGGGAAGGTGTCCGGGTACAGCCGCGCGCCGGCGCCGACGGCGGGCAGGCCCTCCACGAGGGAGGCGATGTCGGCGGGCCGGTCGACGGCGGCCTCGGTGACGCGGGTCCGCGCATCGTCGTAGCGCGCCCAGTACACCTCCTTGCGCCGCGCGTCGGTGGCGACGACGAAGGGGCCCGCCCCGTCCAGGGCATCCCCGGCCTCGTAAGCGAGCCCGTCCAGCGTGCAGACGCCGTGCACGGGCACGCCGAGCGCGAGCCCGAACGTGTCGGCGGTCATCAGGCCGACACGCAGGCCGGTGTACGGGCCGGGGCCCACGCCCACGACGATGCCGGTGACGGCGTCGAGCCGCAGGCCGGCCTCGGTGAACATCCGGTCGACGGCGGGCAGCAGCAGTTCCCCGTGTCTGCGAGCATCCACCTGACTCGACTCGGCTACGACGGAGGTCCCGTCGTGCAGAGCGACGGTGACGGCGGGGGTGGCGGTATCCAGAGCGAGCAACAGCACGCGAACAGCCTACGACCACCGGAAGGCGGACACGTCCGGACTTCCCGCAAGACCGGGCCTCCGGGCCTCGACTGCTACCGTCACCCTGAGGTTCGTACTTGAGAGGCAGGCACCTGGTGGCACGGAGCAGCACCGGATTCGTGACCGCGCTCACGGCGGGGTCACTCGTCGTGGTCGGCTTCCTCGCCTACCAGGCGTCGGCGAGCGCGCCCACCGACCTCGCCGAGAAGAAGGAGGGCTCCTCGCCCTCCGCCTCGGCGTCGAAGACACCCAAGAAGAAGACGGACCCGAAGGCGCTGCCCGCGGGCTCCGGCTCGGGCGAGCGTGTCGTGTACGCGCTCGGCGGGGACCGGGTGTGGCTGGTCGGCGCGGGCAACAAGACGAAGTCGACGTTCCGGGTGACGCCCGGCACGGTGGACCCGGCGCCCGGCTCGTACTCGGTGACCTCCCGCTCCGGCTCCGTCACCGGCACCGACGGCGTCCCGATCGAGCACGTGGTCCGCTTCGCCACCACGAACGGCGTGGCGATCGGCTTCAGCGCCGCCGTCAACGGTTCGACGGCCGCCCCCGACCCCGGCAAGCAGACCGGCGGCATCCGCGAGTCCCGCGAGGACGCCGACGCCATGTGGCAGTTCGCGACGATCGGCGCCAAGGTCGTCGTCGTCAAGTAACGGTTGCCGCGTCCCTCACGGGTGCGCTGACGGGCGCCACTCGCTGCGCTGCGGCTCGCTGCGTGGCTGGACCGGGCGTCCGTGCGGAGCCGGCGGAACCGACACGGCCCGCGCCGCCGCACACGACGCCAAAAGATCCCGCATCGACACTGCGCGCACGCCTTCACGTTCCGAAGTCGACATGGATGCCTCCCGGCGACGGTCGAGGGGACGTAGTTAGGTAGACCTAACCAACACCGGTCTCCATGTGAACACGCCGAAGCCGCGCCGCGCAAGAATTTGCCGACGCGTTGTCGGGATACGTACGGGACGAGTGCGGGACAGATACGGGACAGGTGCGGATACGGGCTCAGCCCGCGAGCGACCCCAGGTCCGCCTCGGTCCACCGCTCCCCGATCCCGTTGAACGTCACGACCCGGACCTCGTCCGTGGTGTCACCGGTGGCCCGGTCGATGATCACGTGCAGCCGGTCGTCGGACAGCTCCTCGACCTTGCCGTCGCCCCACTCCACGACCACCACGGAGTCCGGCAGGGACACGTCGAGGTCGAGGTCCTCCATCTCGTCGAGGCCGCCCCCGAGCCGGTACGCGTCCACGTGCACCAGGGCCGGGCCCTCGCCGAGCGGCGGGTGCACCCGGGCGATCACGAAGGTCGGCGAGGTCACCGCGCCGCGTACGCCCATGCCCGCGCCGAGCCCGCGGGTCAGCGTCGTCTTGCCCGCGCCGAGCTCGCCGGTGAGCATCACGAGGTCGCCGGGGCGCAGCTGTTTGGCCAGGGCGAGCCCCAACTCCCGCATCTCGTCCGGGGAGTTGACGGTCACGGTGACCGTGCTGACGGGGGTGGTGGCGGGCTCAGCCGCCGGGCTGTGCGGTGTTGCCGGTGTCTCCATAAATCCCCACGGTAGCGGCTGTCGGCACTGCTCCCGCACGCACCAAAAGGTCCGCGAGCCGGTCCGTCACGACCTCGGGGTGTTCCAGCATCACGAGGTGCCCGGCGTCCGGCACGAGCACGTACTCGGCTTCCGGCAGCAGCGCCGCGATCGCCTCGCTGTGGTCGCTCGGCGTGACCAGGTCGCGCTCCCCCGCGAGGACGAGCACGGGCAGGTCCGCGAAGTGCGCCAGGGCGTCCGCCTTGTCGTGCTCCTCGAACGCCGGGTAGAACTCGGCGACCACGTCGATCGGCGTCCCCTCGATCATCCGCTCGGCGAACCGGGCGACCGCCGGGTCGACGTCCCGCGAGGCGAACGAGTACCGCTTGATGATCCCGGCGAACAGGTCGGCCGTCGCCCGACGCCCCTTCTCCACGAGGTCGGCCCGCTGCCCGAGCACCTTCAGTACGCCGGGCAGCACCCGCCGCACCGCGTTCACCCCGGCCACCGGAAGCCCGTAGTTCACCTCGCCGAGCTTCCCCGACGACGTACCGACGAGGGCGACGCCCACGACCCGGTTGCGGATCAGCTCGGGACACCGGTCGGCGAGCGCCATCACGGTCATGCCGCCCATGGAGTGGCCGACGAGGACGAGCGGCCCCTCGGGCGCGGCCGCGTCGATGACGGCCTGCAGATCGCTGCCGAGCCGGTCGATGGAGACGGGCACCCCGTCCTCGACCTGCTCGGCGCCCCGCCCCGAACGCCCATGACTGCGCTGGTCCCAGTACACGCAGCGGACGACGCCGCGCAGCGCCGCGCGCTGGAAGTGCCAGGAGTCCTGGCCCAGGCAGTAGCCGTGGCTGAAGACGACGGTGACGGGCGCCGGGGTCTTGCGGCCGAACAGGCGGCGTCTGCGCGGCGTCGTGCCACCGGCCTCCGGGTCCGCCTCGTCGACCTCGTAGTACAGCTCCGTGCCGTCCTCCGCGTACGCCTTCCCCGGCACGCCGCGCAGTGCTCCGTAGGGCCCCGACGCGTCGAGGGCGAGCCGCGCCTTCCTGCGCATCCCGCGCCCCACGGTCAGCCGCTCGACGGCGACGCCCGCGGCCGCCCCGGCCGCGACCACGCCTATGGCGGCGCCCGCGAGGCCGGCCCGCCGCCAGTTCCCCGATGCGGCCCTTTCCGCCGCTTCGACGACGGCCGCCGTGGCCGGTGCGCTGCTCTCGCTCACGTGCCGCTCCCTGCTCCGCGTCCTGCCTGTCGTCCGGTGTCGGGTTACCCGTTCCGTTGTTGCTTCACATGGTGGCGGCTCGGACGGCTGTGTCGGTGGACCTTCAAGCCGTGACGCCGGTCACGCGCGCGTGGCGCCGCTCTCTTCGTCTACGGTGCCGCCCGCTTCGTGCACGGTGCCGCCCTCTCCGTCTACGTAGACGCGCGGTACGCGGGATCCGATGCGCGTGACGATCTCGTACGCGATCGTGCCCGACGCGACCGCCCAGTCCTCCGCGGTCGGCTCGCCGCCGTCACCGGGTCCGAAGAGCACCGCTTCGTCCCCCGCGGCCGGCTCGTCGCCGCCCAGGTCGACGACGAACTGGTCCATGGCCACCCGGCCCGCGATCGTGCGCCGCTTGCCGTCGATCAGGACCGGGGCCGTGCCGGACGCGTGTCGCGGGATGCCGTCCGCGTAGCCCAACGGGACGAGGCCGAGCGTCGTCTCGCCCGGTGTGACGTAGTGATGCCCGTAACTGACGCCGAGTCCACCCGGCGCGTGCTTCACGAGCGCGAGATTCGCCTTCAGCGTCATCACGGGGCGCAGACCGAAGTCGCCGGGCGTGCCGACCTCGGGGCTCGGCGAGATCCCGTACATCGCGATGCCGGGGCGCACGAGGTCGAAGTGCGTCTCGGGAAGGGTCAGCGTCCCCGGCGAGTTGGCGATGTGCCGGACCTCCGGGGTGACGCCCTCGCCCTCCGCGTGGGCGACCATCTCCCGGAAGGCGGTCAGCTGGGCGGCGATGGACGGATGCCCGGGCTCGTCGGCGCACGCGAAGTGCGACCAGAGCCCGGTGACGTTCACGAACCCGTCCCGCTGCGCCTTCACCGCCTCCCGTACGAGCTCGGGCCAGTCGGCGGGCAGGCATCCGTTCCGCCCGAGGCCCGTGTCGGCCTTGAGCTGGATACGGGCGACCCGGCCCGTCGCACGCGCGGCGTCGACGACCTCCCGCAGCGCCCACATGCCGCTCACCGACATGTCGAGATCGGCCTCGATGCCCGCCTGCCAGGGCCCGCCGGGCACCCACAGCCAGCACATGATGCGCCCGGTGAGACCCGCCGCGCGCAGCTCCAGCGCCTCCTCGGCGGTGGCGGCCCCCAGCCACTCGGCCCCCGCGTCCTTGGCGGCCCGCGCGACCGGGATCATGCCGTGCCCGTACCCGTCCGCCTTCACAACCGCCATGAACGCGGCCCCGGGCGCATGGGCCCGCAGGGCTCGCACATTGGCCTTGAGCGCGGCCAGGTCGATCTCGGCGCGGGCGCGGAGCGGGGCAGTCACGTTCTCGTTCATGGTGAGGTCAGTGTCTCAGAGGGGTGTGACACGAGATCCGTTGGCCAATCCGGCACAAAACACTTCGGCCGGGGCAACAACCCTGCGAGACACTCGATGGCATGCGACTCGCTCACGACGTAGAGACGGTCAGGTCCGCCGAGCGCGCCCTCATGGCGCGGCTGCCCGAGGGCGCGCTGATGCAGCGCGCGGCGGCCGGTCTCGCGACCGCCTGCGCCGATCTGCTCGGCAAGGTGTACGGCTCCCGCGTCACCCTCCTCGTCGGCTCGGGGGACAACGGCGGCGACGCCCTGTACGCGGGCGCCCGCCTCGCCCGCCGGGGCGCGGGCGTCACGGCGCTGCTGCTGAACCCCGACCGGGCCCACGCCGGAGGCCTCGCGGCGCTGCGTGCGGCGGGCGGCACGGTCCTCGACGCGCAGGACGAGAACGCCACGGAACGCGTGGGCCGCGCCGACCTCGTCGTCGACGGCATCGTGGGCATCGGCGGCAAGGGCGGCCTGCGCCCCCGCGCGGCCGAACTGGCCGACGCGGCACGGGGAACCGTCGTGGCCGTCGACCTGCCGAGCGGCGTGGACGCCGACACCGGCGAGGTGCGCGGCGAAGCGGTGCGGGCGGACGCGACCGTCACCTTCGGAACGTACAAGCCCGGTCTCCTCATCGACCCGGCCCGCGGGTACGCGGGCGCGCTCCGCCTCGTCGACATCGGCCTCGAACTCGCCCCTGCCGAAACGGGGTTGGAGGCGCTCCAGTACGCGGACGTGGCGGCGCTGCTCCCCCGGCCGACCGGCGAGAGCGACAAGTACCGGCGCGGCGTCGTCGGCATCGTCGCGGGCTCGGCCCGCTACCCCGGCGCGGCGGTCCTCGCGGTGGCGGGCGCGCTGCACGGCGGGGCAGGCGCCGTCCGTTACGTGGGTCCGGCCGCGGACGCGGTGCTCGCCCGCTTCCCGGAGACGCTCGTCTCGGCCGGACCGCCGGCGAAGGCGGGCCGGGTCCAGGCCTGGGTGCTCGGCCCCGGCCTCGGCGACGACGCGTCGGGCCTGCACGACGTCCTGGCCTCGGACGTCCCGGTCCTGATCGACGCGGACGGGCTGCGCCTCGCGGACCCGGCGACGGTCCGCGCCCGCACGGCGCCCACCGTGCTGACCCCGCACGCCGGGGAGGCGGCCGCGCTCCTCGGCGTGACGCGCGACGCGGTGGAGGCCGAACGCCTGGAATCCGTACGGGAGTTGGCGGCCCGGTACGACGCCACGGTCCTCCTGAAGGGCTCGACGACTCTGGTGTCGCCGCCGGACGAGACCCGCCCGACCCGTGTGAACCCCACCGGCACCCCGTGGCTCGCCACGGCCGGCAGCGGCGACGTCCTCTCCGGCCTGACCGGCTCCCTGCTCGCGGCGGGCCTCGCCCCCTTGGACGCGGCGTCGGTCGGCGCCCATCTGCACGGGCTCGCGGCCCGGCACGCGGCGGACGGGGCGCCGATCTCGGCGCAGGACGTGGCGGGGGCGCTGCGGAGCGCCTGGCAGGACGTGGTGGAAAACCGCTTCGCCTGACGCCCGCCCCTTGCTACTGTCGCCGACGACCGTGCAGTCATAGCTGGGAGGTGAGACCCGTGAACGCAGTCACCCATGGGTGCTCCCTCAGCTCGTCACGGTCCGGCGGCTGACAGCAGGTGTCGCCGGGAGCGCCCCGAGATCGAGGGCTTCCCGAGGAGACACCGATGAACACAAAAAGCACCCGCCCCACAGCCCCACCCCAGCTCACCGTCATCCGCGTCGCGGACCACCAGTGGCATGCCCTGGAGAACGACGAGGTGATCGGCCGCGGCCACGCCGCGCACCGGCCCGACGGCCGCCTCTTCATCAGCGTCGACGCCTGGCACGACACCGCGTTCGCGGCCCTGACCGAGACCCTGCTGGCGGGCCTGCCGGGCCCGCTGCACACCGTCGTCGACGAGAACGACACCGAACTGGCGTCGAAATGGCGGGAGTTCGGCTTCACGGTCGGACGCCGCGAGTGGGAGTACGCGGTACCCACCGACCCCGCCGTCACGGGCCTCGGCGCGGTGCGCCCGCCCGCGGACGTCACCGTCGTCCCGGCCGGCGCGGCGGACGGGACGCGGCTGCGCGCCCTCGACCGCACGATCCGGGACGAGATCGAGGCCACGGTCGGCTGGCGCACCATGCCGGCCGAGGTGCGGCCGCTGCCACCGGGCGTCACCGTCGTCGACCCGACGCAGTACACCGTGACCGAGGCCCCGGACGGCGCCTACCTGGGCCTCCTGCGCCTGGCGACGGCCACCCGGCGCCCCCGCATCGGGCTGCTCGCGGTCCGCACCGACGCGCGGCGCCGCGGCATCGCGCGGGCCCTCCTGGCCGACGTACTGAACACCCTGCACCGCTCCGGCGTGCAGACGGCGTCCGCCGAGGTCGACGAGTCGAACGAAGCGGCGGCGGCCCTCTTCGACGACATCGGCGCGCGGCGCGTGAACCGCGCACTGGAGCTGGTCCGATGACCGGGACAAGGGGAACCGCGAAGAACACCGGAGGCGGCGTGCACGCCGAGGGCACCGTCGTGGAGTGCCTGCGCAGCGCGATGTTCACCGTGGAGCTCGACAACGGGCACCGGGTGCTCGCGCACGTCAGCGGCAAGATCCGCAAGAACTACATCAAGATCCTGCTGGCGGACCGGGTCCAGGTGGAGATCACTCCGTACGACCTGACACGCGGCCGCATCGTCTTCCGCCACCGGGCGTAGAGCCTGTGGGCCGAGGGGTAGGGGCGGCGCCGTCCCTACCCCTCGGCCACCACCACCGCCGACGCGACCCCCGCGTCATGGCTCAGCGACACATGAAACCCCCGCACACCCAGCTCCGCCGCCCGCGCGGCCACCGTCCCGGTCACCCGGAGCCGGGGCTGCCCGCTCTCCTCGACCCACACCTCCGCGTCGGTCCAGCGCAGCCCGGCCGGCGCGCCGAGCGCCTTGGCGACGGCCTCCTTCGCGGCGAACCGGGCGGCGAGCGAGGCGATCCCGCGCCGCTCCCCGTTGGGCAGCAGCAGCTCGTCGTCCAGGAAGAGGCGTTCGGCCATGCTCGGCGTGCGCTCCAGCGACGCCGCGAACCGCTCGATCTCGGCCACGTCGATACCGACCCCGATGATGCTCATGCAGCAGACCTTACGGTCGCCGGGCCCGAGGCCGGGCCGCACTCCCCCGTGGATCCGGCCTCAGGCCGTCCATCCCCTGTCGATCCGGTCCTGCGCGTCCCGCACGAGCGCCAGATACTCGATCTCCTCGCAGCGCGGCTTGCTGCCGAAGCGGTAGAAGTCGAGGCAGTCGTCCAGGTCCTCGGCGATGTCCTCGTCGGGCAGTTCCAGCGCGAGTTCGCTGCAGACGTGACTCGCCCAGTCGTCCGTCGCGGAGGCATCCATCGCGGAGGCATCCACCGTCCTGCGGCGGACGAAATTCGGCACACGAAGCGCTGCCATCATGGTTCCCCTCCCGACCCGCGGGCAGCCTTGCGTCCCACGGGTGCACGGAATGTATCGCCACCCCCACGTACGGTCCATACCTGTGGCGAACCTGTGACGAACGGGGTTCCCCGATCCCCCGGCGTGACACACCCCACCTGCCGCCGCGCGCCACACTGCCGTAACAATGGACTGTGATCTCTCCGGTCTCCGAGTCCAAGCGACAAGCGACCTCCCGGAGCGCCCACCGGCAGAAGCCGGAGGTGACTCCCTACGTCGACCTCACCCGCACCGAATGGAGCGCACTGCGCGACAAGACGCCACTGCCGCTGACAGCGGAAGAGCTGGAACGGCTGCGCGGCCTTGGTGACGTGATCGACCTGGACGAGGTCCGCGACATCTATCTGCCGCTCTCCCGTCTGCTGAATCTGTACGTGGGCGCGACCGACGGCCTGCGCGGGGCGCTCAACACGTTCCTCGGCGAGACGAACAAGAAGGCCGCCCAGTCCGGCACGCCCTTCGTCATAGGAGTCGCAGGATCCGTCGCGGTCGGCAAGTCGACCGTCGCCCGCCTCCTCCAGGCCCTGCTCTCCCGCTGGCCCGAGCACCCGCGCGTCGAGCGCGTCACCACCGACGGCTTCCTGCTCCCCACCAAGGAGCTGGAGGCCCGCGGCCTGATGTCGCGCAAGGGCTTCCCCGAGTCGTACGACCGGCGCGCCCTGACCCGCTTCGTCGCCGACATCAAGGCCGGCAAGGACGAGGTGACCGCCCCGGTCTACTCGCACCTGATCTACGACATCGTGCCCGGCGAAAAGCTCGTCGTGCGCCGCCCCGACATCCTCATCGTCGAGGGCATCAACGTGCTGCAGCCCGCCCTGCCCGGCAAGGACGGCCGCACCCGCGTCGGTCTCGCCGACTACTTCGACTTCAGCGTGTACGTCGACGCGCGCGCCGAGGACATCGAGGCCTGGTACCTCAACCGCTTCCGCAAGCTGCGCGCGACGGCCTTCCAGGACCCGTCCTCGTACTTCAGGAAGTACACCCAGGTCTCCGAGGAGGAGGCCCTGGACTACGCGCGCAACACCTGGCGCACCGTCAACAAGGTCAACCTTCTGGAGAACGTGGCCCCCACCCGCGGCCGCGCCGGACTCGTCATCCGCAAGGGCCCCGACCACAAGGTCCAACGGCTGCGTCTGCGCAAGCTGTAGCGCGCGGAACGGCAACTGCTAAAAAGACCCCATGCTGCATCTGCGCCTCATCACGCCGTCCGACACCACGGACGACGTGGTGCGTCTGATCGAGAAGACGACCGGGACCACGCACGTCGTGGTCCTCCCGGACGCCGCCCGCAATCCGTCGGGCGATGTCGTCATGTGCGACGTCGCGCGCGAGGCCGGTGACGAACTCATCGGCGGGCTGCGGAAGTTGGGCATCGACAGGTCGGGCTCGATCTCCGTCGAGAACATCGACCTGTCGCTGTCCCTGCGCGCCGACAGGGCCGAGAAGGACGCTCCGGGCGAGGGCGCGGACGCGGTCCTGTGGGAGCAGCTGTCCGACGCCACGCACGAGGAGTCCACGCTCACGGTCACGTACGTGGCGTTCCTGGTCATCGCGACGATGATCGCGGCGTGCGGTGTCGTGCTCGACAACGCGATCCTGATCGTGGGCGCCATGGCGGTCGGCCCGGAGTTCGGTCCGCTCGCCGGATTCTGCACGGCCCTGGTGCGGAAGTCGCCGCGCCTCGCGTGGCGTTCCCTGGTCGCCCTGCTCGTCGGCTTCGCGGTGGCGATGGCGGTGACGGTGGGCTTCAGCTACTTCATGGACGCGATGCACCTGTTCAGCGAGGGCAAGCTGGAGGGCGACCGCCCCAACACCAGGTTCATCTGGGACCCCGACGCGTTCTCGTTCGTCGTGGCCGTGCTCGCGGGCGCGGCCGGCACCCTGTCGCTCACCTCGGCGAAGTCCGGCGCCCTCGTGGGCGTCGCCATCTCGGTGACCACGGTCCCGGCGGCGGCGAACGCCGCGGTGGCGCTGAGCTACGACGACATGGGCCAGATGTGGGGCTCGACCCAGCAACTTCTGCTGAACCTGCTGGGGATCGTCCTGGCCGGTACGCTCACGCTCCTCGCCCAGAAGTACTTCTGGGCCAAGCAGCGCGAACGTACCGCCAAGAAGCTCGCGAAGAGCTGAAGAGCCAGGGGCCCTAGCCGAGCGCCGACTTCACGACGTCGGCCAGGCGCTCCGCGACGGACCGGGCCTGCGCGATGTCCGCGGCCTCGACCATCACCCGCACCAGCGGCTCCGTACCCGAAGAGCGCAGCAACACCCGCCCGGTCGCGCCGAGTTCACGCTCCGCGTCCGCGACGGCCGTCTGCAGCTCCGCGGACGTGGTGACGCGGGACTTGTCCACGTCCGGCACGTTGATGAGCACCTGCGGCAGCCGCTCCATGACGCTCGCCAGGTCCTTCAGCGTCCGTCCGGTCTGCGCGACGCGCGCCGCGAGCAGCAGGCCCGTCAGCGTGCCGTCACCGGTCGTCGCGTGGTCGAGAACGATGACGTGCCCGGACTGCTCGCCGCCGAGCGCGAACCCGTTCTCCTTCATGTTCTCCAGGACGTACCGGTCGCCGACGGCGGTCTGCACGAGGTCGATGCCCTCGCGCTCCATCGCCAGCTTCAGGCCCAGGTTCGACATGACGGTCGCGACCAGCGTGTCGTCGCGCAGTACGCCGCGCTCCTTCATGTCGAGCGCGAGCACCGCCATGATCTGGTCGCCGTCGACCTCGGACCCGGTGTGGTCCACGGCCAGGCAGCGGTCGGCGTCCCCGTCGTGCGCGATACCGAAGTCGGCCCCGTGCTCGACGACGGCGGCCTTCAGCAGGTCCAGGTGGGTCGAACCGCACCCGTCGTTGATGTTGAGCCCGTCGGGCTCGGCGCCGATCGTGACGACCTCGGCACCGACGCGGATGAAGGCCTCCGGGGAGACCCGCGAGGCCGCGCCGTGCGCCTCGTCGAGGACGATCTTGAGCCCTTCGAGGCGGTTCGGCAGCACGCCCGCGAGGTGCGCGATGTACTGGTCGAGCCCCTCGCCGTACGACTTCACGCGGCCGACGCCGGAGCCCGTCGGACGGCCCCACGGGGCGCCGGTGCGGTGCTCCTCGTAGATCGTCTCGATGCGGTCCTCAAGGGCGTCGTCCAGCTTGTGGCCGCCGCGGGCGAGGAACTTGATGCCGTTGTCCGGCATGGCGTTGTGGCTCGCGGAGAGCATCACGCCGAGGTCGGCGCCGAGCGCGCCCGTGAGGTATGCGACCGCGGGCGTGGGCAGCACGCCCACGCGCAGCACGTCGACTCCGGCGCTGGCCAGGCCCGCGACGACCGCGGCCTCCAGGAACTCGCCCGAGGCGCGCGGATCACGGCCGACCACGGCCACCGGACGATGGCCTTCGAAGCTGCCGACCTCGCCCAGAACATGTGCCGCCGCGACCGACAGACCGAGCGCGAGCTCCGCCGTCAGATCCGCATTGGCGACACCGCGCACGCCGTCCGTGCCGAAGAGTCGTCCCACCTTGATGTCCTCCGAACCTTCACATCGTCATAAGCCGAACGCCCCGGCGGCACGATACGTGCCGCCGGGGCGAACGGAAAAACAAGCAGGCAGCGGAATTTAGCGCTTGCTGTACTGCGGGGCCTTGCGGGCCTTCTTGAGACCGGCCTTCTTGCGCTCGACCGCACGGTCGTCGCGGCGGAGGTAGCCGGCCTTCTTGAGGGCGCCGCGGTTGTTGTCCGCGTCGGCCTCGTTCAGCGCGCGGGCCACGCCGAGGCGCAGGGCACCGGCCTGACCGGAGACGCCGCCACCCGAGATGCGGGCGATGACGTCGTAGCGGCCGTCGAGCTCGAGCACCTTGAAGGGCTCGTTGACTTCCTGCTGGTGGACCTTGTTCGGGAAGTAGTCCTCGAGCGTGCGCCCGTTGACCTTCCACTTGCCGGTGCCGGGCACGATGCGAACGCGCGCGATGGCGTTCTTGCGGCGGCCCAGGCCGGCGGCCGGCTGCGGGTCACCGAAGCGGGCGGGGTTGGACTCCGAGGTGTACTCGCCCTCGACGGGCGCGTCGGACTCGGTGGTGTAGCTCTCGACGTCGGCGATCTCTTCGACCGGCGTCTCGGCAGTGGTCTCGGCCACGATTCTCCTCAGATTCTTTTCTGTCTTAGGGGGTGTGGCCGGAACTACTGCGCGACCTGAGTGATCTCGAACGGCACCGGCTGCTGGGCAGCGTGGGGGTGCTGGTCGCCCGAGTAGATCTTCAGCTTCGAGAGCATCTGACGGCCGAGCGTGTTCTTCGGGATCATGCCCTTGATGGCCTTCTCGACGGCCTTCTCGGGGTTCTTCGCGAGAAGCTCGTCGTAGCGCACGGAACGCAGACCACCCGGGTAACCGGAGTGGCGGTACGCCATCTTCTGGGTCTTCTTGTTGCCGGACAGGTGCACCTTGTCCGCATTGACGATGACGACGAAGTCGCCCATGTCCATGTGGGGGGCGTAGGTCGGCTTGTGCTTGCCACGGAGGAGGGTCGCGGCAGTGGTGGCCAGACGGCCCAGGACGATGTCCTGCGCGTCAATGACGTGCCACTGGCGAGTCACATCGCCGGGCTTGGGGCTGTACGTACGCACTTCGCAGCCTTCTTCTTCAGTAGATGGGTGCTGAACATGGCATCACTGAAGCGATCGTGCAGCTGGGGACGACAGTGCCGGGTTCAGCGCCCGTATGCCGACCACTGGTAACTGCTCCAGGGAACCTACGTAAGGGCCTCTCGCCTGATAACGACCAGGCCGATACGTATAACAACGACCGAGACTACCTGCGCTGCCCCGGATGGGTCAAAACGCGGGCATCGGGAGCCCCGGAGGCCGGGGATTCCGCTCTGTCGTGTCCCCTCGACGCTAACGCGCCGGAAGCCCTCACACCTCCACCACGGGACGAGGCCCGTGCCACACCGGGCCGTACCTCTAAGATGCGCCCCATGAGTTTCGGGCAAGGGGGATCCCCGTGGGGGCCCAATGACGGCGGGTCGACCCCGGACTGGGCGTCCCTCGCGGAGGCATCAGAGGCACGCGCACGCAAGAAGCGCTGGATGGTGATCGGCGGTGCGATCGTGGCCACGCTCGCCGTCGGTTCAGCGGTCGCGTGGGGCATCGTCTCGACCAACAAGAGCAACGAGAACGCCAACAAACCGGCCGACCAGCTGCCGAGCACGGCGGACATCCCCAGCGAGGGCAAATCGGGAGGGCCGTCCTTCGACGCGACGACGCCGCCGCCCCCGCTCGACCCGAACGACTTCATCAACAGCGCCGCGAAGGACAGGGCCCCGATCAGCGCGGACACGCTCTTCCCCGGCAAGAAGCTCACCTTCGGTGACCGCGTCTACACGAAGGGCGCCACGGCCCGCACCACCGACTGCTCGTCCGTCGCGCAGAAGGGCCTGTCCGGGGTCCTGAAGAGCAACAACTGCAACCAGCTGATCCGCGCCACGTACTACAAGGGCAACTCCGCGGTCACCATCGGTGTCGCCGTCTTCAAGACGAAGGCGGAGGCGACGAAGGCCAAGGAGCAGTACGACTTCGACGGCGCGGTGACCTCGCTGCCGGGCTCCGGGGTGCCCTCGTTCTGCCGCACCACGGTGTGCCGCCAGACCGCCAACTCGGTGGGCCGCTACACGTACTTCACCAACGGCGGCCTCACCAACGGCCAGGACGCCACCAAGAAGGACACCGTGGTGTTCTCCCTCGGCGACGACCTCCAGGAATTCACCTTCCAGCAGATCAAGCGGCGCGGCGAGATCCAGGCCTCCGCGGCGGCGACGTCGGGCTGACCGCCACCGCCCCGGGCGCCGTCCTCAGCAACATCCGGCGCCCGGGAGCGTCCGCTTGTTGCGCGCCTCCTTGTTGCGCGCGGCGAGCAACTCGTCGGCGGGGTAACCGACTTCCTCCAGCGTCAGCCCGTGCGGCCGCACCACGTGCACGGCGGAGTCCCGCACGCCCGCGGCGAGCACCTTGCCGGGCCAGTCGGCCGGCCGGTGCCCGTCGCCCACGAACAGCAGCGCCCCGATCAGGGACCGCACCATGTTGTGGCAGAAGGCGTCGGCCCGCACGGTCGCGGTGACGATCCCGTCGTCCCCGCGCACGAGACTGAGCCCCTGCAGCGTACGAATGGTGGTCGCGCCCTCACGCCGCTTGCAGTAGGCGGCGAAGTCGTGCTCGCCGAGCAGCCGCTCGGCGGCCTCGTTCATCGCGTCGACGTCCAACGGCCAGTCGTGCCACAGCACATGGCCCCGCAGCAGCGGATCGACGCCGCCCGGATGATCCGTCACCCGGTACGCGTACCGCCGCCAGATCGCCGAGAAACGCGCGTTGAAGCCGCTCGGCGCCTCCGCCACCGACCACACCCGCACATCCTTCGGCAGCCGCCCCGCGAGCCGCTTCAGCAGCTTCTCCCGGTGCTCGTCCCACACCTGCGCCGGCAGGTCCACGTGCGCGACCTGACCCCGCGCGTGCACCCCCGCGTCGGTCCGCCCGGCGACCGTCAGGTCGTACGACTCCGCGGACCGCGTCACCGTACGGAGCGCGTCCTCGATCTCCCCCTGCACGGTCCGCCGCCCGGAGGCCTGCTTGGCCCACCCGGAGAAGTCCTTGCCGTCGTAGCTCACATCGAGCCGCAGCCGCACGAAGCCGTCGGCCACCTCATCACTCACAACAAACAATCCTTAAGGAGAAACGGAAAGCGGGCCCGCCCCCGGAAGGGCGGACCCGCTCACACACAAGGCGTCAGCCTCAGGCGTCCTTGGACTCCTCGGCGGCGGCCTCGGCCGGAGCCTCGGTCTGCGCCTCGGTGGCCTCGGCGTCCTTCGCGGCACGCTTGGTGGCGGCCTCGGCCTCACCGGTGGCCTGCTGCTGGACCGTCAGGGCCTCGACCAGCTCGATGACAGCCATGGGCGCGTTGTCGCCACGGCGGTTACCGATCTTGGTGATACGGGTGTAACCACCCGGACGGTTCTCGTAGCGCGGGGCGATCTCGGTGAAGAGCGTGTGGACGACGCCCTTGTCCGAGATGACCTGGAGCACCTGACGGCGGTTGTGAAGGTCGCCCTTCTTCGCCTTGGTGACCAGACGCTCCGCGTACGGACGCAGACGACGCGCCTTGGCGTCGGTCGTCGTGATCTTGCCGTGCTCGAAGAGGCTCTTCGCGAGGTTCGCGAGGAGCAGCTTCTCGTGCGCGGCGCTGCCGCCCAGACGGGCACCCTTGGCGGGCTTCGGCATGATTTCTCCTAGGTGTCTGCCCCGGCCGTATCAGGTACCGGAGTCAGTGTCCGAGCGGGCGGGGTTGCCCGTCGGAGACCCCGAGCCCCTGTAAAGGGGCGCGGGGAACTGCGCAACCGCAACCACGGCTCCGCAGCGATTGAACCGACCTCCAAGCGGAGCGGCTCAGTACTGCTCGGTCTCCACGAAACCCGCGTCCGCGTCGTCGTCGGCGCCAAAGGCGTCGGCGGCAGCGGTCGGGTCGAATCCGGGCGGGCTGTCCTTGAGGGCCAGGCCCATGCCGGCCAGCTTCGCCTTGACCTCGTCGATCGACTTCGCACCGAAGTTGCGAATGTCGAGCAGGTCGGCCTCGGAGCGGGCGACGAGCTCACCCACGGAGTGGATGCCCTCGCGCTTGAGGCAGTTGTACGACCGAACGGTGAGCTCGAGCTCCTCGATCGGCAGGGCGAGATCAGCGGCAAGAGCAGCGTCCGTGGGGGACGGGCCCATGTCGATGCCCTCGGCGTCGATGTTCAGCTCGCGGGCGAGACCGAACAGCTCGACCAGGGTCTTACCGGCCGACGCCATGGCGTCACGCGGACGCATGGCCTGCTTCGTCTCGACGTCGACGATCAGCTTGTCGAAGTCGGTCCGCTGCTCGACACGCGTGGCCTCGACCTTGTACGTGACCTTGAGAACCGGCGAGTAGATCGAGTCGACCGGGATGCGCCCGATCTCCTGACCGACCTGCTTGTTCTGCACGGCGGAGACGTAGCCGCGACCGCGCTCGACGGTCAGCTCCATCTCCAGCTTGCCCTTGCCGTTGAGCGTGGCGAGGACGAGGTCGGGGTTGTGCACCTCGACACCGGCCGGGGGCGCGATGTCGGCGGCGGTGACCAGACCCGGGCCCTGCTTGCGCAGGTACATCACGACCGGCTCGTCGTGCTCCGAGGAGACGACCAGCTGCTTGATGTTCAGGATGAGGTCGGTGACGTCCTCCTTGACGCCCGGCACGGTGGTGAACTCGTGCAGGACACCGTCGATACGGATGCTGGTGACAGCAGCGCCGGGGATCGACGAGAGGAGCGTGCGGCGGAGAGAGTTGCCGAGGGTGTAGCCGAAGCCCGGCTCCAGCGGCTCGATCACGAACCGGGAGCGGAATTCGTCGACGACCTCTTCGGTCAACGAGGGACGCTGAGCAATCAGCATGAAGTGAATCCTTCAGTCAGGGGCACCCACTATTTGATGCCCTGAGACCACCAGGCGGAGCCTGATGTCGTACCTGTCAAGAGTACGGGCGGTACGGCCCAGTACAAAGGCCGTACCGCCCGAAAAACTCAGACCAAACGGCCTGCGCTACTGACCGGAATCAGACGCGGCGACGCTTGGGGGGACGGCAGCCGTTGTGCGGCGTCGGCGTGACGTCCTGGATCGAGCCGACCTCGAGGCCGGTCGCCTGCAGGGAGCGGATGGCGGTCTCACGACCGGAACCCGGGCCCTTGACGAAGACGTCGACCTTGCGCATGCCGTGCTCCTGCGCGCGGCGGGCAGCCGACTCGGCGGCCATCTGCGCGGCGAACGGCGTGGACTTGCGAGAGCCCTTGAAGCCGACGTGGCCGGCGGAGGCCCACGAGATCACGTTGCCGGTCGGGTCCGTGATGGACACGATCGTGTTGTTGAACGTGCTCTTGATGTGCGCGTGGCCGTGAGCGACGTTCTTCTTTTCCTTGCGGCGCACCTTCTTGGCAGCGCCCTGACGTCCCTTGGGGGGCATGTCGTTCTCCTACGGGAGGTGGTCGGTCCTACAGCGAAGACCGCTGATGAAGCGTTGTCCGCTGAGGACTACTTCTTGCCCGGCTTCTTCTTGCCGGCGATGGCGCGACGCGGGCCCTTGCGGGTACGAGCGTTCGTGCTGGTGCGCTGGCCGTGGACCGGCAGGCCGCGACGGTGGCGCAGACCCTGGTAGCAGCCGATCTCGACCTTGCGACGGATGTCGGCCTGAATCTCGCGACGGAGGTCACCCTCGGTCTGGAAGTTCTGGTCCACGTACTCGCGGATCTTGACGAGGTCTTCCTCGCTGATGTCGCGAACGCGAACGTTGCGGTCGACACCGATCGCGTCCAGCGTCTGCTGGGCGCGCGTGCGGCCGATGCCGAACACGTAGGTGAGGGCGACCTCAATGCGCTTCTCGCGCGGGAGGTCAACACCTTCAACGCGTGCCATTCATGGCTCCTGTTGATTCTTCGGAGGTCTGCAGCAGAACCACTCCCAGCCGCCGTCCTCTTTGTTCCAAGAGTCGGTACGAACTGGGTCCCCGGCCTCCGACCGAAGGTGTCGCCACGACGGAACCGTCGTCGGCGGGCTCTGCATATGTACTCAATGTGCTGCGTCGCGCGAACTCTGCGAACGAACTGCAGTTGAACGGGTCTGCGTCAGCCCTGGCGCTGCTTGTGGCGCGGGTTGTCGCAGATCACCATGACCCGACCGTGACGGCGGATCACCCTGCACTTGTCGCAGATCTTCTTGACGCTCGGCTTGACCTTCATGGGTGAGGTTCTCCGGGTCAGTTGCCGGCGGCCCGCCGAGGCGGGACTAGGGCAAGATCTACTTGTACCGGTAGACGATCCGGCCACGCGTGAGGTCGTACGGAGACAGCTCCACCACGACCCGGTCGTCAGGGAGGATACGGATGTAGTGCATGCGCATCTTGCCGCTGATGTGTGCCAGGACCTGGTGGCCGTTCTGGAGCTCGACCTTGAACATGGCGTTCGGCAGAGACTCGACGACAGTGCCCTCGATCTCGATGGCACCTTGCTTCTTGGCCACGCTTCGCCCTTCGAATCGACTACCTTGATCGACTTCCGTGTCCGCATGGAGACATGCGCATACACGAGAGCCGACGAGTCAGTCTACGTCAGTACCCCCGGAAAGACGAATCTCGTGATTCTGCCCTACCAAGGAGATCATTAAGCCCCCACCACGCCCACCTTGACCGCCTCGGGCAATCAGCCGCCGCCCCCGGCCGCCTCGCGCAATCCGCCGCCGACCCCGGCCGCCTTGGGCAATCTGCCGCCAAGGGCGGCAGGGTGGGCAAGGCGGCACCCCGGCGCGGGGCGAGCGCACGTCCAGCCCAGCCCCGTCGCCGCCCCGCGGTATCAGCCCAGCGGGTCAGGCGCCGCAGTAACACCCAGCTCGGCGAGCTTCGCCTTGCCCCCGTCAGGCGACGTAAGCACCAACGGCCCGTCCTCCGTAAGCGCGACCGAGTGCTCCCAGTGCGACGACCACGTGCCGTCCGTCGTAATGACGGTCCAGTCGTCCGACAACGTCTCCGTCTTCGGCGTCCCGAGCGAAACCATCGGCTCAATGGCGAGGCAGAACCCGGGCACCAGCTTCGGCCCCTTCCCCCGCCGCCGCTCGACGTAGTTCAACAGGTGCGGGTCCATGTGCATCTCGGTCCCGATCCCGTGCCCGCCGTAGTCCTCGACGATCCCGTACTTCCCGCCACCCGGCTTCGGCTGCCGACGGATGTACGTCTCGATGGCACGGGAGATGTCGACGAGTCGGTTACCGGCCTTCATCGCCGCGAGCCCGGCCCACATCGACTCCTCGGTGACCCGGGACAGCTCGATCAGCTCCGGAGCGTGACCGGACCCCACGAAGGCCGTGTACGCCGCGTCGCCGTGCCAGCCGTCCACGATGGCGCCCGCGTCGATCGAGATGATGTCGCCGTCCTCCAGGACGACCTCGTCGCTCGGGATGCCGTGCACCACGACCTCGTTCTTCGAGGTGCAGATGGTCGCGGGGAACCCCCCGTACCCGAGGAAGTTCGGCTTCGCCCCGTGCTCGGCGAGCACCTTGCGGGCGACCTCGTCCAGATCCTTGGTGGTCGCGCCCGGGACGGCCGCCTCCTTGGTCGCCGCGTGGATCGCCGCGACGACAAGCCCCGCCTCCCGCATCTTGCGAATCTGGTCGGGGGTCTTGATCTGCACCATGGGGGCCTGCGCTCTCCGTCATCCGGTACGAGGGTTACGTACGTCCAGTCCCCACCAACACTAAGGCCGCGATCCCCCCGACGGGGAACCGCGGCCTCAGGCACGTTCTACGGAAGCGCTCAGCGCTTCAGGGCCTCCATGGCCCGCGCCGTGACTTCCTCGACCTTGCCCAGAGCGGAGATCGTCACGACGAGCCCCTGCTCCCGGTAGTAGTCGATGATCGGCTCGGTCTGCGTGTGGTAGACCTCGAGCCGCTTGCGCACGGTCTCTTCCTTGTCGTCGTCACGCTGGTACAGCTCACCGCCGCAGGTGTCACAGACACCCTCGGCCTCGGGCTGCTTGTACGTGACGTGGAAGACGTGTGCCGAGTCGTTACGGCAGATGCGGCGGCCGGCGATGCGCTTGACCACCTCGTCCTCGGGGACCTCCAGGTCGAGAACCGCGTCCAGCGTGACGTCGTCGGCCTTGAGGGCGACGTCGAGCGCCTCGGCCTGCGAGACGTTGCGCGGGAAACCATCGAGCAGGAAGCCGTTCACGGCGTCCGCCTGCTCCATGCGGTCCTTCGCCATCCCGATGGTGACCTCGTCCGGGACCAGCTGGCCGGCGTCCATGTAGGACTTGGCCTTCTTGCCCAGCTCCGTGCCCTGGCTGATGTTGGCACGGAAGAGGTCGCCCGTGGAGATGTGCGGAATCGACAGGTTCTTGGCCAGGAACGCGGCCTGCGTTCCCTTGCCAGCACCGGGCGGCCCGACGAGGACGATACGCATCAGCGGAGGAACCCTTCGTAATTGCGCTGCTGGAGCTGGCTCTCGATCTGCTTCACCGTCTCCAGGCCGACACCCACGATGATCAGGATGCTCGTGCCACCGAACGGGAAGTTCTGGTTTGCCCCGAAACCAACCAACGCCATCGTCGGCACGAGAGCGATCAGGCCCAAGTACAGCGAACCCGGCCAGGTGATCCGGTTGAGCACGTACGAAAGGTACTCAGCGGTCGGTCGGCCAGCCCGGATGCCCGGGATGAAGCCACCATACTTCTTCATGTTGTCGGCGACTTCCTCGGGGTTGAACGAGATCGCCACGTAGAAGAACGCGAAGAAAACGATCAGGAGGAAGTACGTGACGATGTAAATCGGGTGATTTCCCTTGGTCAGGTGGTCATCGATCCACACCTTCCACTGCGAATCTCCACCGGCGAACTGGGCGACCAGCGCCGGAATGTAGAGCAGCGAGGAGGCGAAGATGACAGGGATCACACCCGCCTGATTCACCTTGAGCGGGATGTACGTGGACGTACCGCCGTAGGAACGGCGGCCGATCATGCGCTTCGCGTACTGCACCGGGATACGTCGCTGAGCCTGCTCGACGAAGACCACCAGGGCGACCATGACCAGGCCGACGAGGATGACCGTGCCGAACTCGATCCAGCCGTCGGCCAGCGAACCCTGCTTCTTGATGGCCCACAGGGCGGACGGGAAGGTGGCGGCGATCGAGATGAACATCAGGATCGACATTCCGTTGCCGATGCCCTTGTCCGTGATCATCTCGCCGAGCCACATCATCACGCAGGTACCGGCGGTCATCGTGATGACCATCGTGATGGTGATGAAGATGGACTGGTCGGGGACGATCTCGCTGGCGACGGGGCAGCCCTGGAAGAGCGCGCCGGTGCGGGCGGTGGCGACGAGACCCGTGCCCTGAAGGATGGCGAGCGCCACGGTCAGGTAGCGCGTGTACTGAGTGATCTTCGCCGTGCCGGCCTGGCCCTCCTTCTTGAGGGCTTCCAGACGCGGGATCACCACGGTGAGCAGCTGCAGAATGATGCTCGCGGTGATGTACGGCATGATGCCGAGCGCGAAGACCGTGATCTGCAACAGCGCGCCACCGCTGAACATGTTGACCAGACCGAACAGGCCGGAGCTGGAGTTGGCGACGTCCATACACGTCTGGACGTTCTGGTAATCCACGCCTGGAATCGGCACGTGTGCGCCGAGCCGGTAGATCACGACGATGCCCAGCGTGAAGAGCAGTTTCTTGCGCAGGTCGGGCGTCTTGAACGCCCGGGCGAACGCGGTGAGCACGGTGCCTCCTGCGACCCCCGCGCGCGTGCGTCAGAGGTGACGGTCTTGAGGATTCGACAAATACGTAAACGGTCTAACGGCCAAGGACCGGGATAGGTGCCGGGGGCACACTAAGCCCGGAACTTAACAACGGACGCCACCTTACCGGCGTAACTGCCCCCCTTGGAACGACCAACCGGGGATGCCCCAAATGTGGGGCATCCCCGGTAGGGACGTTCACGTCATCAAGACGCCTGATTTGTTCAGACGAGCTCGGTGACCGTACCGCCTGCGGCGGTGATCTTCTCCTTGGCGGAGCCGGAGACGGAGTCGACCGTCACCTGCAGCGCCACGGTGATCTCGCCCTGGCCAAGGACCTTGACGAGGCTGTTCTTACGGACAGCACCCTTCTCCACCAGACCCTCGACGGTGACTTCGCCACCCTCGGGGTACAGCGAGGCGAGCTTGTCCAGGTTCACGACCTGGAACTCGACCTTGAAGGGGTTCTTGAAGCCCTTGAGCTTCGGGAGACGCATGTGGAGGGGCATCTGGCCACCCTCGAAGCGCTCCGGAACCTGGTAACGGGCCTTGGTTCCCTTGGTACCACGACCGGCCGTCTTACCCTTCGACGCCTCACCACGACCGACACGGGTCTTGGCGGTCTTGGCGCCGGGGGCCGGACGGAGGTTGTGGATCTTGAGCGGGTTCTGCTCACCCATGATCAGTCGACCTCCTCGACCGTCACGAGGTGGCGGACGGTCTGCACCATGCCGCGGAACTCGGGACGATCCTCCTTGACGACCTGCGTGTTGATCCCCTTGAGACCAAGGGAACGCAGGGTGTCACGGTGGTTCTGCTTGCTGCCGATGTACGACTTCGTCTGCGTGATCTTGAGCTGTGCCATTACGCAGCACCGGCCCCGGCACGCGCACGCAGCAGGGCCGCGGGAGCGACGTCCTCGAGGGGCAGACCACGGCGGGCCGCGATCTCCTCGGGACGCTGCAGACCACGCAGGGCCTCCACCGTGGCGTGCACGATGTTGATCGCGTTCGACGAACCGAGCGACTTCGACAGGATGTCGTGCACGCCCGCGCACTCGAGCACGGCACGCACCGGGCCACCGGCGATAACACCGGTACCGGGGGAAGCCGGCTTGAGCAGGACGACGCCCGCAGCCTTCTCACCCGTGATCGGGTGCGGGATGGTGCCCTGGATACGGGGGACCTTGAAGAAGTGCTTCTTGGCCTCCTCAACACCCTTGGCGATGGCGGCCGGCACCTCCTTGGCCTTGCCGTAACCGACACCCACGGTGCCGTCACCGTCGCCCACTACGACGAGCGCAGTGAAGCTGAAGCGACGACCACCCTTCACAACCTTGGCGACGCGGTTGATCGCGACAACGCGCTCAACGTACGCGGTCTTCTCGGCGGCGTTGCCACCGTCGCGACCCTTCCGGTCCCGCCGCTCGCCGCCACCGGCACCGCCACCGCGGCGCTGGGGTCCAGCCATTGGAATTACCTCTCTCTGTTTCCGCTAGCTACGCAGCATCAAAAGGCGCTGCGCGAACGGGCAAGACTCAGAACTTGAGTCCGGCTTCGCGGGCGGCGTCCGCCAGGGCAGCGATGCGCCCGGCGTACTGGTTACCACCACGGTCGAACACGACAGCCTCGACACCGGCAGCCTTGGCGCGCTCGGCGACCAGGGCGCCGACCGACTTGGCCTGCGTGGACTTGTCGCCCTCGCCGCCGCGGATCGACGTGTCAAGGGTCGACGCCGACGCGAGGGTGTGACCCTTAACGTCGTCGATGACCTGCGCCACGATGTTCCGGTTCGAGCGCGTCACGACCAGGCGCGGACGCTCGGCCGTACCCGACATGTTCTTACGGATACGAATGTGGCGGCGCTTGATGGCCGCACGCTTGTAAGCGTCGCCCTTAGCGATCTTCTGACCGTATGCCATGGCTTACTTACCCGCCTTTCCGACCTTGCGGCGGATGACTTCGCCTTCGTACTTGACGCCCTTGGCCTTGTACGGGTCGGGCTTGCGCAGCTTGCGGATGTTGGCCGCAACCTCGCCGACCTTCTGCTTGTCGATGCCCTCGACCGAGAACTTGGTCGCCGATTCGACCTTGAAGGAGATGCCCTCGGGCGCCTCGATCAGGATCGGGTGGCTGTAGCCGAGCGAGAACTCCAGGTTGGAGCCCTTCGCCAGGACGCGGTAACCGACACCGCTGATTTCGAGCTTCTTCACGTAACCCGTGGTCACGCCGGTGATCATGTTCGCCACCAGCGTGCGGGACAGGCCGTGCAGGGCCTTGTTCTGACGCTCGTCGTTCGGGCGGGTGACGGCCAGAACGCCGTCCTCACCCTTGGCGATCTCGATCGGCGCAGCAACGGTGTGGCTCAGGGAACCCTTGGGGCCCTTGACCGCAACCGTCTGGCCGTCGATGGTGACGTCCACGCCGGCGGGAACCGTGATGGGGAGCTTGCCAATACGCGACATAGCTGTTTCCTCCGATTCCTTCCGCTACCAGACGTAGGCGAGGACTTCCCCACCCACGCCCTTCTTGCCTGCCTGCTGGCCGGTCAGGAGACCGTGGGACGTGGAGATGATCGCCACGCCCAGGCCACCGAGAACCTTCGGCAGGTTGGTGGACTTCGCGTAAACACGCAGACCCGGCTTGGAGATGCGCTTGATGCCGGCGATCGAACGCTCACGGTTCGGGCCGAACTTCAGCTCCAGGACGAGGGACTTGCCGACCTCGGCGTCCTCGACCTTCCAGCCGGTGATGAAACCCTCCTGCTGGAGAATCTCCGCGATGTGCGACTTGATCTTGCTGTGCGGCATGGCCACGGAGTCGTGGTATGCCGAGTTCGCGTTCCGCAGACGCGTAAGCATGTCTGCGATCGGATCAGTCATGGTCATGAATTGGCCTTCGGCCTCTCTCGCCGGGGTTTCCTGTATGCGCCATCCCTCTCCCCACACAGGGGCGGGACGGGTGCGGCGCGGGGACCTACGGCGTAGTAAGTCGGTCAGGGCGGCAGACGCCCAACTCTCCTAGCCTAAGCCATGAGAGCTGGGGCCTCTGCCGACCCTCTACTTACCGAGAGATCCGGGCAGTCCCAACTAGGGGACTACCAGGAGCTCTTGGTCACGCCCGGCAGCTCGCCACGGTGAGCCATCTCACGAAGGCACACGCGGCAGAGGCCGAACTTGCGGTACACGGAGTGCGGGCGGCCGCAGCGCTGGCAGCGGGTGTAGCCACGAACACCGAACTTCGGCTTACGAGCAGCCTTGGCAATAAGAGCCTTCTTCGCCATCTCGCTTACGCCTCCTTGAACGGGAAGCCGAGGTGACGCAGAAGGGCACGGCCCTCGTCGTCGTTGGTCGCCGTGGTGACCACGGTGATGTCCATACCCCGGACGCGGTCGATCTTGTCCTGGTCGATCTCGTGGAACATGACCTGCTCCGTGAGACCGAAGGTGTAGTTGCCACGGCCGTCGAACTGCTTGGGGGACAGACCACGGAAGTCGCGGATGCGCGGCAGCGCGAGCGACAGGGTGCGGTCCAGGAACTCCCACATGCGGTCGCCACGGAGCGTGACGTGGGCACCGATCGGCTGACCCTCGCGCAGCTTGAACTGCGCGATGGACTTGCGAGCCTTGGTGATGGCCGGCTTCTGGCCGGTGATCGTCGTCAGGTCACGGACGGCACCGTCCATGAGCTTCGAGTCACGGGCGGCGTCGCCGACACCCATGTTCACGACGACCTTCACGAGACCGGGAATCTGCATGACGTTCTCGTACGAGAACTCCTCCTGCAGCTTCGCCGTGATCTCCTCGCGGTACTTCGTCTTCAGACGCGGGCTGGTGGTGGTCGTCATCAGATGTCCTCACCCGTCCGCTTGGCAACGCGGATCTTGTTGCCGTCTTCGTCGAAGCGGAAACCGACACGCGTGACAACCTTGTTGCCGTCCTTCTCAACGACCAGCTGGACGTTGGAGACGTGGACGGGCGCCTCGGTCGTGACGATGCCGCCGGCCTGCGAACCGCTGGCGGTCGGGCCGGCCTTCGTGTGCTTCTTGACCCGGTTGACACCCTCGACCAGGACACGGTCCTCGCGGGGGAAGGCCGCAATGACCTTGCCCTGCTTGCCGCGGTCCTTACCGGTGATGACCTGGACCAGGTCGCCCTTCTTGATCTTCATGCTTACAGCACCTCCGGCGCGAGCGAGATGATCTTCATGAACTTCTTCTCGCGCAGCTCACGGCCGACCGGGCCGAAGATACGGGTGCCGCGGGGGTCGCCGTCGTTCTTCAGAATGACGGCGGCGTTCTCGTCGAAACGGATGTACGAGCCATCCGGACGGCGACGCTCCTTGACGGTGCGAACGATGACCGCCTTGACGACGTCACCCTTCTTCACGTTGCCACCGGGGATCGCGTCCTTGACGGTGGCGACGATGACGTCACCGATGCCCGCGTAGCGGCGACCCGAGCCACCGAGAACACGGATGGTGAGAATTTCCTTCGCACCCGTGTTGTCGGCGACGCGCAGTCGCGACTCCTGCTGGATCACGTCTATCTCCTGTTTGTCTGCCGGTTCCCGGTGCAGAAGCGCTAGTGACTAGCGCTTCTGCACCGAGCCTGGCGGAACGAACCCTGAGGGATACCCCTCAGAGAATTACTTGGCCTTCTCGAGGATCTCGACGATGCGCCAGCGCTTGCTCGCCGACAGCGGACGCGTCTCCATCAGGAGGACGCGGTCGCCGACGCCGGCAGCGTTCTGCTCGTCGTGCGCCTTGAGCTTGTTCGTACGGCGGATGACCTTGCCGTACAGGGCGTGCTTGACGCGGTCCTCGACAGCGACGACGACGGTCTTGTCCATCTTGTCGCTGACAACAAGGCCCTCACGGGTCTTGCGGAAGCCGCGGGCGGCGGTCTCTTCAGTCACAGTCTTCTCGCTCATCAGGCGCTCTCCACCGTCTCGATGCCCAGCTCGCGCTCGCGCATGAGGGTGTAGATCCGCGCGATGTCCTTACGGACGGCCTTGAGCCGGCCGTGGTTCTCGAGCTGACCCGTCGCCGCCTGGAAGCGGAGGTTGAACAGCTCTTCCTTGGCTTCGCGGAGCTTGTTGAGGAGCTCCTCGTTGCCCAGCTCGCGCAGCTCAGACGCCTTGGTTCCGGCCGACATCACGCTTCACCTGCCTCGCGCTTGACGATCTTGCACTTCATCGGCAGCTTGTGAGCCGCACGAGTCAGCGCCTCGCGCGCGGTCTTCTCGTTGGGGTACGACAGCTCGAACATCACGCGTCCGGGCTTGACGTTGGCGACCCACCACTCCGGGGAACCCTTACCGGAACCCATGCGGGTCTCGGCAGGCTTCTTGGTGAGGGGGCGGTCCGGGTAAATGTTGATCCAGACCTTGCCGCCACGCTTGATGTGACGCGTCATGGCGATACGAGCGGCCTCGATCTGACGGTTCGTCACGTACGCCGGGGTGAGGGCCTGAATGCCGTACTCACCGAACGCAACCTGCGTGCCACCCTTGGACATACCGCTGCGCTTCGGGTGGTGCTGCTTGCGGTGCTTGACCCTACGGGGGATCAGCATTTCGGTCAGGCCTCCGTTCCGGTGCTCTCAGCAGCCGGAGCGGCAGCGGCGGGAGCGTCGGCCTTGGGGGCCTCGGCTGCCGGCGCGGACTGCTGCTGCGGCTTACGACCGCGACCGCCACGCTCGCCACCACGGCCACCACCACGGGCCGGGCGGTCGTTACCGCCACGGGCCGGACGGTTACCGGCGCGGGCCGCGGCGTTCTCGGCGCGAACCTCGGCGATGTTCTTGACGTCGCCCTTGTAGATCCAGACCTTCACGCCGATGCGGCCGAAGGTCGTCTTGGCCTCGAAGAAGCCGTAGTCCACGTTGGCGCGGAGCGTGTGCAGGGGCACGCGGCCCTCGCGGTAGAACTCCGAACGGGACATCTCGGCACCGCCGAGACGACCGCCACACTGGATCTTGATGCCCTTGGCGCCGGCCTTCATCGTGCCCTGCATGCTCTTACGCATGGCGCGACGGAAGGAGACGCGGGAGGACAGCTGCTCGGCAACGGCCTGGGCAACCAGCTGAGCATCGGTCTCGGGGCTCTTGACCTCGAGGATGTTCAGCTGGACCTGCTTGCCCGTGAGCTTCTCGAGGTCACCGCGGATGCGGTCGGCCTCGGCGCCACGGCGGCCGATGACGATGCCGGGACGAGCGGTGTGGATGTCCACCCGCACGCGGTCACGGGTGCGCTCGATCTCAACCTTCGAGATGCCGGCGCGCTCCATGCCGGACGTCATCATCCGACGGATGGCGACGTCTTCCTTGACGTAGTCCTTGTACAGCTTGTCGGCGTACCAACGCGACTTGAAGTCGGTCGTGACACCGAGCCGGAACCCGTGCGGGTTTACCTTCTGGCCCATTACCGGGTTCCTTCCTTGCTGCTGACGACCACGGTGATGTGGCTGGTCCGCTTACGGATCCGGTAGGCACGGCCCTGAGCACGCGGACGGAACCGCTTCAGGGTCGGGCCCTCGTCCACATACGCCTCGCTGATGACCAGCGAAGAGGCGTCAGGGTGGTCGTAGTTGTGCGCGGCGTTGGCGATGGCGCTGTCGAGCACCTTGCCCACCGGCTGGCTCGCGGCCTGCGGGGCGAATCGCAGGACCGCCTGAGCCTCCGTGGCGTCCATGCCACGGATGAGGTCCACCACGCGGCGGGCCTTCATGGGCGTGACGCGGATGTACCGCGCCTGGGCCCTGGCTTCCATGGTTGTCCCTTCGGTGTTAGTCATAGTCGATTCCACCCCGCCTTAGCGGCGCTTCGACTTCCGGTCGTCCTTGACGTGACCCCGGAAGGTGCGCGTCGGCGAGAACTCGCCGAGCTTGTGGCCGACCATCGACTCGGTGACGAACACCGGGATGTGGGTCTTGCCGTTGTGCACCGCGATCGTGTGACCCAGCATGCTGGGAATGATCATCGAGCGGCGGGACCAGGTCTTGATGACGTTCTTGGAACCGGCTTCGTTCTGTACGTCCACCTTCTTCACGAGGTGGCCGTCGACGAAGGGTCCCTTCTTGAGACTGCGCGGCATCTAAACCCGCTCCTAGCGCTTCTTGTTCGACTTGCGGCGGCGGACGATGTACTTGTTGCTCGCCTTGTTGCGATCACGAGTACGACCCTCCTTCTGGCCCCACGGCGAGACCGGGTGGCGACCACCGGAGGTCTTGCCTTCACCACCACCGTGCGGGTGGTCAACCGGGTTCATGACGACACCACGCACGGTCGGGCGGACGCCCTTCCAGCGCATGCGGCCGGCCTTGCCCCAGTTGATGTTGCTCTGCTCGGCGTTGCCGACCTCGCCGACGGTGGCGCGGCAGCGCACGTCGACCAGGCGGATCTCGCCGGAGGGCATACGAAGGTGGGCCATCGAGCCCTCCTTCGCGAGCAGCTGCACGGAGGCACCCGCGGAGCGGGCGAACTTGGCGCCACCACCGGGACGGAGCTCGATCGCGTGGATCGTGGTACCGACCGGGATGTTGCGGAGCGCCAGGTTGTTACCGGGCTTGATGTCGGCAGCGGGGCCGTTCTCCACCTTGGCGCCCTGCGCGAGACCGCGCGGGGCCAGGATGTAGCGCTTCTCGCCGTCCGCGTAGTGCAGAAGCGCGATGCGCGCAGTGCGGTTCGGGTCGTACTCGATGTGAGCGACCTTCGCCGGCACGCCGTCCTTGTCGTGACGACGGAAGTCGATCACTCGGAAGGCGCGCTTGTGTCCACCACCCTGGTGGCGAACGGTGATCCGACCGGCGTTGTTACGGCCGCCCTTGCTGTGCAGCGGGCGGACCAGCGACTTCTCCGGCGTGGACCGCGTTACCTCGACGAAGTCGGCGACGGAGGAGCCACGGCGGCCCGGCGTCGTCGGCTTGTACTTGCGGATTCCCATTTCTCAGTCCTCGTCCGATATTCGGACCAGGGTCTCCGTTAGGAGGCCTGGCCGAAGATGTCGATACGGTCGCCCTCAGCGAGGGTCACGATGGCGCGCTTGGTGTCGGCACGCTTGCCGAACCCGGTGCGCGTACGCTTCCGCTTGCCCTGACGGTTGATCGTGTTGACGCCGGTGACCTTGACCGAGAAGACCGCCTCGACGGCCTGCTTGATCTGGGTCTTGTTGGCGCCCGGGGCCACGACGAACGTGTACTTGCCCTCGTCGAGAAGCGCGTACGACTTCTCGGAGACGACCGGCTTGACGAGGACGTCGCGCGGGTCCGAGAAGGACTTGCTCAGCGGAGTGGGCTCAACGGCGATCTTGCCCTCGGTGGCAATGCGCTTCGCCTTCGCGACGCGCGCTGCCTTGGCGGCCTTGGCGGCCTTCGAGGCAATGCTCGGGTGACGCGTAGCCATCAGGCTTCGCTCCCTTCGGTGTCAGCGGCCTTGGGGCCAGACACGAAGGACTCGAAAGCGGCCTGGGTGAAGACCACGTCGTCCGAGACGAGAACGTCGTACGTGTTCAGCTGGCCCGGCTCCAGGATGTGGACCTGGGGCAGGTTGCGAGCGGAGAGCAGCGAGGCCTCGTCGGCGCGGTCGATGACCAGGAGCACGTTCTTGCGCTCGCTGACCTTCCCGAGCAGCGACTTCGCGGCCTTGGTGGAAACCGCACCCTCGACCACGCCGGTGACGACGTGGATGCGAGCGTTGCGGGCCCGGTCGGTGAGGGCGTGGCGCAGGGCCGCGGCCTTCATCTTCTTCGGGGTCCGCTGCGAGTAGTCACGCGGCTGCGGGCCGTGGACGACGCCACCGCCGGCGAACTGCGGCGCACGGGTCGAACCCTGACGGGCGCGGCCGGTGCCCTTCTGGCGGTACGGCTTCTTGCCACCACCACGGACTTCGCCGCGGCGCTTGGTCTTGTGCGTGCCCTGGCGGGCAGCGGCCAGCTGGGCGACGACAACCTGGTGAAGCAGCGGAACGCTGATCTTCTCGACGTCGAAGATCTCCGCGGGGAGCTCCACCGTCCCGGTCTTGTCGCCTGCCGGCGAAAGGATGTCAACAGTGCTCATCGTTACCTCAGGCCCCCTTGGTCGCAGTACGGACCAGGACGAGGCCGCCGTTCGGACCAGGAACCGCGCCCTTGATGAGCAGCAGACCCTTCTCCGCGTCAACGGCGTGGACGGTCAGGTTCTGGGTGGTGACCCGCTCGTTGCCCATGCGGCCCGCCATGCGGGTGCCCTTGAACACACGGCCGGGGGTGGCGCAACCGCCAATGGAGCCCGGCTTGCGGTGGATGCGGTGGGCACCGTGGGAGGCCTTGCCGCCCTTGAAGTTGTGCCGCTTCATGCCACCGGCGAAGCCCTTGCCCTTGCTCTGGCCGGTCACGTCGACCTTCACGCCGCCGTCGAACACCTCAGCGGTGATCTCCTGGCCGAGGGCGTACTCGGACGCGTCCGGCGTACGAATCTCGACGAGGTGGCGACGGGGGGTGACATCGGCCTTGGCGAAGTGGCCCTTGAGGGGCTTGTTCACCTTGCGCGGGTCGATCTCGCCGAAGGCGAGCTGGACGGAGTCGTAACCGTCTACGTCGTTGGTGCGAACCTGGGTGATCACGTTCGGACCGGCCTTGACGACGGTGACCGGAACAACACGGTTGTTCTCGTCCCACACCTGCGTCATGCCGAGCTTCTCGCCCAGGATGCCCTTGATCTGCTTAGTCATCTTCAGATCACCGGCCCTCAGAGCTTGATCTCGATGTCGACGCCGGCCGGAAGGTCGAGTCGCATCAGGGAGTCAACGGTCTTCGGAGTCGGGTCGAGGATGTCGATGAGGCGCTTGTGCGTGCGCATCTCGAAGTGCTCGCGAGAATCCTTGTACTTGTGCGGCGACTTGATGACGCAGTACACGTTCTTCTCGGTAGGCAGCGGCACCGGGCCTGCGACCGACGCACCAGTGCGGGTCACCGTCTCGACGATCTTCTTCGCCGAGGAGTCGATGACCTCGTGGTCGTAGGCCTTGAGCCGGATGCGGATCTTCTGTCCCGCCATGGCTACTTAGTAGTCCTGTCTCTCATAACGCTCTGGAACTCGAGGGGCCCTGTTTCACACTTCCTCCGCCCCACGCGGTCGGGCGTGTCGCAGTCCCGCTCACAGAAATATCCGCATGGATGTCCCTGCTAAGGGGTCTGCGGCCTGAACCGCATGTACACGGGGGAAGAAACCCACCGAGCGCCTGGCCGAGGAACCTCGCTGACGCTTCCCGAAAGATTCCCGTACGTCCGGCCGATTGCTACCCCGAGGGATAGATACAGCCGACGAGTACTGTGGGACTCGCTTCCGGTCCTCCCGGCGGGAGGCGCGCAGCATCGGCACTCAACCGAGCAACCCCGACAGTCTGCCATACAGGGCACGTCCGGGGCCAATCGAGCCGAAGAGAGTACCCCTTCAGTGACGAAGGTCAAACCAGGGGTGGCCGTGTCCCGCGCGCACCGGAACCCGCTTGGCCGGTGTCGACAGAGATTCGCGTGTTTGTCTGTGGCGGATCTTCAGCGGAACCCGAGCATCCCATTCCCCCTCTGTTGAGGTGAACCACCTGAACAGAGGCGAGCGCACCACCCCCGAACGCTGCCTCGGCAGCGAACGGAGTGAGCGCCACCGTGCGGGAAAGACCTGCAACACCCCACCCCTGCATACCCGTTGGGCGCGGCCCCGCCCGCCGGAGCACCCTCCTGGGCGTCGCCGCGCTCGCTGCCGCGGGCACCCTCACCGCCTGCTCCCGCACCTCCACCGTGCCACCGCCCCGCGCCACGATCCCCTCCCCCGCCACCGGCCGCGCCGCCGCACAGGCCGAGCGCGCCCTGCTGCTCCAGGTCCTCGCCCACCCCGACGACGACCTGTACTTCATGAACCCGGACACCCGGCACGCCCTGGATGCGGGCACCCCTGTCGTCTGCGTGTACGTCACCGCGGGCGAGGCCGACGGCCGCAACAAGACACCGGCCGACCGCGACCCGGCCCCCGACAAGGCGGCGTACTCCTCCGCCCGCCACCAAGGCCTGCGCCAGACGTACGCGACCCAGCTCGGCCTGCCCGCCTTCACCCGCTGGACCACGAGCGCCGTCCAGCTGCCCGGCGGCTTCCAGGTCGAGGTCGACTCGCTCCAACACCGGGGCCACAGCGTCGAGTTGGTACATCTGAACCTCGGCATGCACACCCCGGAGGGCCATATGGGCGTCCCCGCGCTCTGGCGCGAACCGGGCCTCCTGCTGCGCACCCTCGTCCCCGTCGGGTCCCCGCTGGGCGCCGTCCAGACGTACGACCGCGCATCCCTGGTCGACGTGCTCGTCGCGCTCTTCGAGCGGTACCGCCCGACCCTCGTGCACACCCTCGACCCGGACCCCGACATCCAGCACAGCGACCGGCTCACACGAATACGCGACAGCGAGCAGCCGGGCTACTCCGACCACGCCGACCACACGGCCGTCGCCTGTTTCAGCTGGGCCGCACTGATCCGCTGGACACAGCGCGCCAAGGGCGGGCCGCCCGCGTTCGCCGCGACCGCCTTCCGCGGCTACTACAACAACCACTGGCCGAAGAATCTGCCGCCGCAGGTGCTTGAGGAGAAGGCCGCCCAGCTCGTCCCGTACGGCGCCGCCCCCGACTGGAGCTGCGGCAACCCCTCCGGCTGCGGCGACTACAACGTCGGCGGCGACCGCCCCCTCACCAACCGCAAGGGCTGGGTCCGCGCCACCCACTACCGCTATCCGGGGCCCCGGCTCGCCCTCGTCCCGAACGCCGACGGACGGCTCACCGCGTACGGCGTGCTGGGGCTGCGCGCCGTCCGCTACACCGAGAAGGACGGTGAGTTCGGCGCCCCTGCCGACCTCGGCGGTGGCCCGCTCACCCCGTCCCTCACGGCCGTCGCGCTCCCCGACGGGCGCCACCTCGTCGTCGGCCTGCGCCTCGCGTCCGTCCAGGACGGCGCCGACGTGCGCGAGATCGTGGCCCTGGAACGACAGGCGTGGATGGGCCTAGGCAACCCGGAGAGCGAGCCCGACCGCGCCCGCCGCATCGGCGTCCCGGTGGCGGCCACCGCTCCGGACGGCCGCGTCCACGTCTTCGTACGCAATGCGGGGCAGGGCATCAGCACGCGGGTGCGCGACAGGTCCGGGGGCTGGTCCCCGTGGCGCGAGCTCGGCGGTGGGCCGGTCCAGGACGGGCTCACGGCGGTCGTCGGCGACGACGGCGAGGTGCACGTCTACGCCGCGGGCCGTGACACCGTCCACCACTGGACGCCGCGGGGCCCCGCGCCGCTGTCCGGCCTGCCCGCGCCCGCCGACGCCGTCGCCGCGTCCGGCGACCGCCTCTACTACCGGCCTCCGGCGTCCGCCGAGTTGCTGTCCAGCGGCGGCCCGCACGTCGACTTCCCCGGCTACGGGCCGGTGGCGGCAGCGGGCGCGTATCTCCTCGGCCGTGACACCGACGGGAACGTCCGACTGCACCACGCAGGCCGCACCATCCGCCCGAGCACGGCGCCGGCCACCCTGGAAGGACCGGCCCTGGCCCTGACCGCCCGCGGCCCGGCCGCCGCGGGCCTCTCCCCCGACGCCCGGCCGTGGCTGTGGCGGCCGACGCAGGCGCGGGCCTGACCCACGTAGGAACACAGCAACGCAGGAGGACAGCAGAAAGGGCCCGTACGACCGAAGTCGTACGGGCCCTCTCAGGTGCTCTAGGAGCTACCAGGCATCAAGCCCAACAGGTAAGTGAGACTTACTTGTTGATCTTGGTGACCTGGCCGGCGCCCACGGTCCGGCCACCCTCACGGATGGCGAACTTCAGGCCCTCTTCCATGGCCACGGGCTGGATCAGCGAGACGGACATCTCGGTGTTGTCGCCCGGCATGACCATCTCGGTGCCCTCGGGGAGGGTCACAACGCCCGTCACGTCCGTCGTACGGAAGTAGAACTGCGGACGGTAGTTGTTGAAGAACGGCGTGTGGCGGCCACCCTCGTCCTTGGACAGGATGTAGGCCTGGGCCTCGAACTCGGTGTGCGGCGTGACCGAACCGGGCTTGATGATGACCTGGCCGCGCTCGACGTCCTCGCGCTTGATGCCACGGAGGAGGAGACCGACGTTCTCACCGGCCTGGCCCTCGTCGAGCAGCTTGCGGAACATCTCGATGCCGGTGACCGTGGTGGTGGTCTTCTCGGTCTTGATGCCGATGATGTCGACGGTCTCGTTGACCTTGAGGACACCACGCTCGATACGACCGGTGACGACCGTGCCACGACCGGTGATCGTGAAGACGTCCTCGATCGGCATCAGGAACGGCTTGTCGACGTCACGCTCGGGGGCCGGGATGGCCTCGTCGACGGCCTTCATCAGGTTGAGGACGGACTCGCCCCACTCCTTGTCACCCTCGAGCGCCTTGAGCGCCGAGACCTTGATGACCGGAAGGTCGTCGCCCGGGAACTCGTACTCGGAGAGCAGCTCACGGACCTCGAGCTCGACGAGCTCCAGGATCTCCTCGTCGTCCACCATGTCGGCCTTGTTCAGGGCGACAACGATGTACGGAACGCCGACCTGGCGGGCCAGGAGCACGTGCTCCTTGGTCTGCGGCATCGGGCCGTCGGTGGCGGCGACCACGAGGATGGCGCCGTCCATCTGCGCGGCACCCGTGATCATGTTCTTGATGTAGTCCGCGTGACCGGGGCAGTCGACGTGGGCGTAGTGACGCGCCTCGGTCTGGTACTCGACGTGCGCGATCGAGATCGTGATACCGCGCTGGCGCTCCTCAGGAGCCTTGTCGATCTGGTCGAAGGCCGAGGCCTCGTTCAGGTCCGGGTACGCGTCGTGCAGCACCTTGGTAATGGCGGCCGTGAGGGTCGTCTTACCGTGGTCAATGTGACCGATGGTGCCGATGTTGACGTGCGGCTTAGTCCGCTCGAACTTTGCCTTCGCCACTGAATCCTCCTGCGGAGTGGTTCTGTACGCCTTGCTTCATCGGCGCCAGGTGATCTTTGCTGGAAAGCCGGGTTCCCGGGGCATTTCGCGGCTGTTGCCGGGAAATGCCCCAAGAGCTCCGGAGTCAAGCCTAAAGCGTGAACTCGGGTGAGTTACTCGCCCTTGGCCTTCGCGATGATCTCCTCGGCGACGTTCCGCGGAACCTCGGCGTAGGAGTCGAACTGCATCGAGTAGCTCGCGCGACCCGACGTCTTGCTGCGGAGGTCTCCGACGTAGCCGAACATCTCCGAGAGCGGGACCAGGCCCTTGACGACCCGGGCGCCCATCCGCTCCTCCATGGCCTGGATCTGGCCACGGCGGGAGTTGACGTCGCCGATGACCTCGCCCATGTAGTCCTCGGGCGTGATGACCTCGACGGCCATCATCGGCTCGAGAAGCACGGGACCGGCCTTGCGCGCGGCCTCCTTGAACGCCTGCGAACCGGCGATCTTGAAGGCGAGCTCGGAGGAGTCGACCTCGTGGAAGGCACCGTCGAGCAGCGTGATGCGAACACCGGTCATCTCGTAACCGGCGAGGATGCCGAACTGCATGGCCTCCTGGCAGCCGGCGTCGACCGAAGGGATGTACTCCTTCGGGATACGACCACCGGTGACCTTGTTCACGAACTCGTAGCTCGCGTCGCCACCCTCGATCGGCTCGATCGAGATCTGCACCTTCGCGAACTGGCCGGTACCACCAGTCTGCTTCTTGTGCGTGAAGTCGACCTTGTCCACCGTCTTGCGGATGGTCTCGCGGTACGCGACCTGCGGCTTGCCGACGTTCGCCTCGACGCGGAACTCGCGACGCATGCGGTCGACCAGCACGTCGAGGTGGAGCTCGCCCATACCACCGATGATGGTCTGGCCGGTCTCCTCGTCCGAGTGCACCTGGAAGGAGGGGTCCTCCTCCGCGAGACGCTGGATGGCAACACCCAGCTTCTCCTGGTCACCCTTGGACTTGGGCTCGATGGCGACCTGAATGACCGGCGCCGGGAAGTCCATGGACTCCAGGATGACCGGGTTCTTGTCGTCGGACAGCGTCTCACCGGTGGTGGTCTGCTTCAGGCCCATGACGGCGACGATGTCACCGGCGCCCACCGACGCGATCTCCTCACGCTTGTTCGCGTGCATGCGGTAGATCTTGCCGATGCGCTCCTTCTTGCCCTTGACGGAGTTCAGCACCGCAGTGCCGGCCTCCAGGCGACCCGAGTAAACCCGGATGAAGGTGAGCTTGCCCAGGTGCGGGTCGCTCGCGATCTTGAACGCGAGCGCCGACAGCGGCTCGTCCTCGGACGGCTTGCGCGCGATGACCTTCTCCGGGTCCTTCACGTCGTGACCCTCGATGGAGTCGACGTCAAGGGGAGTCGGCAGGTAGCGCACGACCGCGTCGAGCAGGGGCTGAACGCCCTTGTTCTTGAACGCGGTACCGCAGAACACCGGGGTGACCGTGGTGCCGTCGGACTTGCCGGACGCGATGGTGATACGACGGATCGCGGCGTACATCTGCTCCACAGAGGGCTCCTGGCCCTCCAGGTACAGCTCCATGATCTCTTCGTCGTTCTCCGCGACGGCCTCAAGGAGCTTGCCGCGGTACTCGTCCGCAGCCTCCTTGTGCGTGTCGGGGATCTCGACGGTGTCGTAGGCCTCGCCCTTGGCGGCCTCGGCCGACCAGACGTACGCCTTCATCGTGACGAGGTCGACGACACCCTGGAAGTCGGCCTCGGCCCCGATGGGGAGCTGCATGACGAGCGGCTGGGCGCCCAGGCGGTCCGAGATCATGTCCACGCAGCGGTGGAACTCGGCGCCGGTACGGTCCAGCTTGTTGACGAAGCAGATGCGCGGCACGCCGTAACGGTCGGCCTGACGCCACACCGTCTCGGACTGCGGCTCAACGCCGGCGACACCGTCGAACACCGTCACGGCACCATCGAGCACACGCAGGGAGCGCTCCACCTCAACGGTGAAGTCGACGTGCCCGGGGGTGTCGATGATGTTGATCGTGTAGTCGTTGTCCTCGAGCGGCCAGTGGCAAGTGGTGGCAGCAGACGTGATCGTGATGCCACGCTCCTGCTCCTGCTCCATCCAGTCCATCGTGGCGGCGCCGTCGTGGACCTCACCGATCTTGTACGAGACGCCGGTGTAGAACAGGATCCGCTCAGTGGTGGTCGTCTTGCCCGCGTCGATGTGGGCCATGATGCCGATGTTTCGGACCTTGGCCAGGTCAAGTGAAGTGGTAGCCATAAGGCTTCAGTCTTCTCTCGGTCTCGATGTGGGTTGCGACTACCAGCGGTAGTGCGCGAAGGCCTTGTTGGACTCGGCCATCTTGTGCGTGTCCTCGCGCTTCTTGACGGCAGCACCGAGGCCGTTGGAGGCGTCGAGCAGCTCGTTCGTCAGACGCTCGGTCATCGTCTTCTCGCGACGGGCGCGCGAGTAGCCGACGAGCCAGCGGAGCGCGAGGGTGTTGGCGCGGCCGGGCTTGACCTCAATCGGCACCTGGTAGGTCGCGCCACCGACACGGCGGGACTTGACCTCGAGGGTCGGCTTGATGTTCTCAAGCGCGCGCTTCAGCGTGATGACCGGGTCGTTGCTGGTCTTCTCACGCAGGCCCTCCATGGCGCCGTACACAATGCGCTCGGCGGTGGAGCGCTTGCCGTTCAGCAGCACCTTGTTGATGAGGGAGGTCACCAGAGGAGAACCGTAGACCGGGTCGATGATGACCGGGCGCTTCGGGGCGGGGCCCTTACGAGGCATTCTTACTTCTCCTTCTTGGCGCCGTAGCGGCTGCGGGCCTGCTTGCGGTTCTTGACACCCTGGGTGTCAAGCGAACCGCGGATGATCTTGTAACGAACACCGGGCAGGTCCTTCACACGGCCGCCGCGCACGAGCACGATGGAGTGCTCCTGCAGGTTGTGTCCCTCACCCGGAATGTAGGCCGTGACCTCGATGCCGCTGGTCAGACGCACACGCGCGACCTTACGGAGGGCCGAGTTCGGCTTCTTCGGGGTGGTCGTGAACACACGCGTGCAGACGCCACGACGCTGGGGCGAACCCTCGAGCGCGGGCGTCTTGTTCTTCTCGACCTTGTCCTGCCGGCCCTTCCGGACCAGCTGCTGGATCGTAGGCACTACTTCTCCGGTTTCTGTGTGCCGAGTAGTAAAGCTAACCTGGAACGTTTCCCGACCCACGCGGTCGGGTGTGTCGAATACTGCAGACCCCCACCGAAGGCGGGAAGGCGGCAGATTGCGGTGGCCATGATCGGACTCGCCGTGCGGCAGATGACACGCACACGAGCCCAGGCACACCCCAGGCACAAGGTCTGAGCGTACCTATCTCATACGCTGTGGTCAAAACAAATACCCCGGAGCCAGGACACGCCGGGCGCCCCGCTCGTGGCGACTAGGCCGCGGAGACGACGATCGCGACGATGATCAGGGCCCAGAACGCCACGGAAAGCCACCCGAGCACCAGCCCGCCGACCGCCATCCCGTCGCCGGATTCGCCCCGCTCCCGGATCTCCTTGCGCGCCATGTGGCCCAGGATCACCGCGGGGATCGCCGAGGCCCCGGCACTGAAGAACGTGCCCACACCGCACACCAGCGCCCCGATCGCCTTCCCGTTGGTCGGCGGGGGCGCCGGCAGGAACGTCCTGGGCACGCCCATCATCGGCTGCTGCATCTGCATCTGCTGCTGGGGCGCAGGACCCTGCGGCAGATCGGCGACGAGCATGGTCAGCTCCCCCACGGTGCGCGCCTGATAGGCCCGCTCGATCCGCCGCTCGTACTCGCTCTGCTGCAGCCGTCCTTCCGCGAACCCCGCGCGAAGCACATCGACGGCGCGCTCCCGGTCCGCATGCGCGGCCAGCATCGACGGCTGATGACCCTGATGGCCCGGCCACGGGACCGGCTGCCACGACGGATTCGACACGAGACCACTCCCCCGGGACCCGGACATGTTGTGGTGTCCATCATGCGTCAATACGCCGCAGGGCGGCCACCCCGGTTCTACCCGGGGTGACCGCCCTGCGGTTTCAAGCAGCTGCTCGCCTACTGGTTGTACGGACCGTAGTCGTAGTCCTCCAGCGGAACGGCCTGGCCGGAGCCGGTGCCGAACGGCGAGTAGTCGATGTCGTCGTAGCCGACGGCCGAGTACATCGCGGCCTTGGCCTCCTCGGTGGGCTCCACCCGGATGTTGCGGTAGCGGGACAGACCCGTACCGGCCGGGATGAGCTTACCGATGATGACGTTCTCCTTGAGGCCGATGAGGCTGTCGGACTTGGCGTTGATCGCCGCATCCGTCAGGACTCGGGTCGTCTCCTGGAAGGAGGCGGCCGACAGCCAGGATTCCGTCGCCAGCGAGGCCTTGGTGATACCCATCAGCTGCGGACGGCCGGAGGCGGGGTGACCGCCCTCGGTGACCACACGACGGTTCTCGCCCTCGAACTTCGAGCGCTCGACCAGCTCGCCGGGCAGCAGCTCGGCGTCGCCGGACTCGATGATCGTCACGCGGCGCAGCATCTGCCGGATGATGATCTCGATGTGCTTGTCGTGGATCGACACACCCTGCGAGTTGTAGACCTTCTGGACCTCGCCGACCAGGTGCACCTGGACCGCACGCTGACCCAGAATGCGCAGCACGTCGTGCGGGTTGGTGGCACCCACGGTCAGCTTCTGGCCGACCTCGACGTGGTCGCCCTCGCCCACCAGCAGACGGGCACGCTTCGAGATCGGGAACGGGATCTCGTCGCTGCCGTCGTCGGGGGTGACGACGAGCTTCTTGGTCTTCTCGGTCTCCTCAATGCGGACACGGCCCGCGGACTCGGAGATCGGGGCGACACCCTTCGGCGTACGAGCCTCGAAGAGCTCGACGACACGGGGCAGACCCTGGGTGATGTCGTCACCCGCCACACCACCGGTGTGGAAGGTACGCATCGTCAGCTGGGTACCGGGCTCACCGATGGACTGGGCGGCGATGATGCCGACCGCCTCACCGATGTCGACCAGCTTGCCGGTGGCCAGCGAGCGGCCGTAGCAGAAGGCACAGGTGCCGACCGCGGACTCACAGGTGAGCACCGAGCGGGTCTTGACGATCTCGACGCCGTGGGCGACGAGGGCGTCGATGAGCACGTCACCCAGGTCGACGTTGGCCGGCGCGATGACCTTGCCGTCGACGACGATGTCCTCGGCGAGCATGCGGGCATACACGCTGGTCTCGACGTCTTCGGTCTTGCGCAGCACGCCGTCGGCGCCACGCTCCGCGATCTGGAGCTTGAGGCCACGGTCGGTGCCGCAGTCCTCCTCGCGAATGATGACGTCCTGCGAGACGTCGACCAGACGACGGGTGAGGTAACCGGAGTCGGCGGTACGCAGAGCCGTGTCCGCAAGACCCTTACGAGCACCGTGAGTCGAGATGAAGTACTCCAGCACCGACAGGCCCTCACGGAAGGAGGCCTTGATCGGACGCGGGATCGTCTCGTTCTTGGCGTTCGACACCAGACCACGCATACCCGCGATCTGACGCATCTGCATCATGTTTCCTCGGGCACCCGAGTCAACCATCATGAAGATGGGGTTGGTCTTCGGGAAGTTCGCGTTCATCGCCTCGGAGACCTCATTGGTCGCCTTGGTCCAGATCGCGATGAGCTCCTGAGTGCGCTCTTCCTTCGTGATGAGACCGCGCTCGTACTGCTTCTGGACCTTCTCGTCCTGCGCCTCGTAGCCCGCGACGATTTCCTTCTTCGCCTCGGGAACGACGACGTCGGAGATGGCCACGGTGACGCCGGAGCGGGTGCCCCAGTAGAAGCCGGCCGCCTTCAGGTTGTCGAGCGTCGCCGCCACGATGACCTTGGGGTAGCGCTCCGCGAGGTCGTTGACGATCTCGCCGAGCTGCTTCTTGCCCACCGAGTAGTCGACGAACGGGTAGTCCTCGGGCAGCAGCTCGTTGAAGAGCGCGCGGCCCAGGGTCGTCCGCAGCCGGAAGCTGTCACCCGGCTGGTACTCGGGCTCACCCTCCTCGACGGGCGGCGGGGTCCAGCCGCGCGGCGGCATGGTGCCCACCGGGAAGCGGATGTCGACGGCCGACTGGAGCGCCAGCTCGCCGGCGTCGAACGCCATGGTCGCCTCGGCCGTGGAGCCGAACGCGCGGCCCTCGCCCTTGACGTCACGGAGCTCACCGTCGGTGGTGAGGAAGAACAGACCGAGGACCATGTCCTGGGTCGGCATCGTCACCGGACGGCCGTCGGCGGGCTTGAGGATGTTGTTCGAGGACAGCATCAGGATGCGGGCCTCGGCCTGCGCCTCCGCGGAGAGCGGCAGGTGCACGGCCATCTGGTCACCGTCGAAGTCCGCGTTGAACGCGGTGCAGACGAGCGGGTGGATCTGAATGGCCTTGCCCTCGACCAGCTGCGGCTCGAAGGCCTGGATGCCGAGGCGGTGCAGGGTGGGAGCACGGTTCAGCAGAACCGGGTGCTCGGCGATGACCTCTTCGAGGACGTCGTACACGACCGTGCGGCCGCGCTCCACCATGCGCTTGGCGCTCTTGATGTTCTGCGCGTGGTTCAGGTCGACCAGACGCTTCATCACGAACGGCTTGAAGAGCTCCAGCGCCATGGCCTTCGGGAGACCACACTGGTGCAGCTTCAGCTGCGGACCGACGACGATCACGGAACGCGCGGAGTAGTCCACACGCTTACCGAGAAGGTTCTGACGGAAACGACCCTGCTTGCCCTTGAGCATGTCGCTCAGGGACTTCAGCGGGCGGTTACCGGGACCGGTCACCGGGCGACCACGACGACCGTTGTCGAAGAGGGCGTCCACGGCCTCCTGGAGCATGCGCTTCTCGTTGTTCACGATGATCTCGGGCGCACCGAGGTCGAGAAGGCGCTTCAGGCGGTTGTTGCGGTTGATGACGCGGCGGTACAGGTCGTTCAGGTCGGAGGTCGCGAAGCGGCCACCGTCCAGCTGCACCATCGGACGCAGGTCCGGCGGGATGACCGGCACGCAGTCGAGCACCATGCCCTTGGGGCTGTTGCTGGTCTGCAGGAACGCGGAGACGACCTTGAGGCGCTTGAGCGCACGGGTCTTCTTCTGGCCCTTGCCGGTACGGATGATCTCGCGGAGACGCTCGGCCTCCTCCTCGAGGTCGAAGGTCTCGAGGCGCTTCTGCAGCGCCGCGGCACCCATCGAGCCGTCGAAGTACGTGCCGAAGCGGTCACGCAGCTCGCGGTAGAGGAGCTCGTCGCCCTCGAGGTCCTGGACCTTGAGGTTCTTGAAGCGCGACCAGACCTCGTCCAGACGGTCGATCTCGCGCTGCGCACGGTCGCGCAGCTGCTTCATCTCGCGCTCGGCACCCTCGCGCACCTTGCGGCGCACATCGGCCTTGGCACCCTCGGCCTCGAGCTCGGCCAGGTCGGTCTCGAGCTTCTTGGCGCGGGCCTCCAGGTCGGAGTCGCGACGGTTCTCGACCTGCTGACGCTCGACCTGGACGTGCGCCTCGAGGGAGGGCAGGTCGCGGGTACGACGCTCCTCGTCGACGAACGTGATCATGTACGCCGCGAAGTAGATGACCTTCTCGAGGTCCTTCGGGGCGAGGTCGAGCAGGTAGCCGAGGCGCGACGGGACGCCCTTGAAGTACCAGATGTGAGTGACCGGGGCGGCCAACTCGATGTGGCCCATCCGCTCACGACGCACCTTGGCGCGCGTGACCTCCACGCCGCAGCGCTCGCAGATGATGCCCTTGAAGCGGACGCGCTTGTACTTGCCGCAGTAGCACTCCCAGTCCCGGGTCGGACCGAAGATCTTCTCGCAGAAGAGCCCGTCCTTTTCCGGCTTGAGCGTGCGGTAGTTGATGGTCTCGGGCTTCTTGACCTCGCCATGGCTCCACTGACGAATGTCGTCAGCGGTGGCCAGACCGATCCGGAGCTCATCGAAGAAGTTGACGTCGAGCACTATGCGTCAATCCCTCTCAGGGTTGTAAGTCTGTGGTCTGAAACGGGGGTCGAGGGGTCGGCGGGGGCCCGTTTCCGGGCCCCTACCGGACTCCCGTCAGACCTCTTCGACGCTGCTCGGCTCGCGCCGGGACAGGTCGATGCCGAGCTCCTCCGCTGCGCGGAAGACGTCCTCGTCGGTGTCGCGCATCTCGATGGACATGCCGTCCGAGGACAGCACCTCCACGTTGAGGCACAGGGACTGCATTTCCTTGATGAGCACCTTGAAGGACTCGGGAATGCCGGGCTCGGGGATGTTCTCGCCCTTGACGATGGCCTCGTAGACCTTCACGCGGCCGGTGACGTCGTCGGACTTGATCGTCAGCAGCTCCTGGAGGGCGTAAGCGGCGCCATAAGCCTCAAGCGCCCACACCTCCATCTCACCGAAGCGCTGGCCACCGAACTGAGCCTTACCACCCAGCGGCTGCTGGGTGATCATCGAGTACGGACCGGTCGAACGGGCGTGCAGCTTGTCGTCGACCAGGTGGTGCAGCTTGAGGATGTACATGTAGCCGACCGAGATCGGCTCCGGGAACGGCTCGCCGGAGCGGCCGTCGAACAGGTGCGCCTTACCGGACGGGAGGACCATGCGGTCGCCGTCGCGGTTCGGCCGGGCGTTCTCGAGCAGGCCCGCGAGCTCGTCCTCACGCGCACCGTCGAAGACCGGGGTCGCGACGTTCGTACGCGGCTCGACCTGGTCGGCGCCGATCGACTGCAGGCTCTGGGCCCACTGGTCGCTCAGGCCGGAGACGTCCCAGCCCTGGCTGGCGAGCCAGCCGAGGTGGATCTCCAGGACCTGTCCCGGGTTCATTCGGGACGGCACACCCAGCGGGTTGAGGATGATGTCGACCGGGGTGCCGTCCTCCAGGAACGGCATGTCCTCGATCGGGTTGATCTTCGAGATGACGCCCTTGTTGCCGTGACGGCCGGCGAGCTTGTCACCATCGGTGATCTTGCGCTTCTGGGCCACGTAGACACGAACCAGCTGGTTCACGCCCGGCGGCAGCTCGTCGCCCTCTTCGCGGTCGAAGACGCGGACGCCGATGACCTTGCCGATCTCACCGTGCGGCACCTTCAGCGAGGTGTCGCGCACCTCGCGCGCCTTCTCACCGAAGATCGCGCGGAGCAGGCGCTCCTCCGGCGTCAGCTCGGTCTCACCCTTGGGCGTGACCTTGCCGACGAGGATGTCGCCGGCGACGACCTCGGCACCGATACGGATGATGCCGCGCTCGTCGAGGTCGGCGAGGACCTCCTCGGAGACGTTCGGGATGTCCCGGGTGATCTCCTCCGGGCCGAGCTTGGTGTCACGGGCGTCGACCTCGTGCTCCTCGATGTGGATCGAGGAGAGGACGTCGTCCTGCACGAGGCGCTGCGACAGGATGATCGCGTCCTCGTAGTTGTGACCCTCCCACGGCATGAACGCCACGAGCAGGTTCTTACCGAGGGCCATCTCGCCCTCTTCGGTCGCGGGACCGTCGGCCAGGACCTGGCCGGTGATGATCCGCGCGCCCTCGTCCACGACGACCTTCTGGTTGACAGAAGTGCCCTGGTTCGAGCGGGAGAACTTGTGCAGGCGGTACGTGCTGTACGTGCCGTCGTCGTTGGCGGTGGTGATGTAGTCCGCGGAGACCTCCTGGACCACACCGTCCTTGTCGGCCTTGAGCACGTCGCCGGCGTCGGTGGCGCAGCGGTACTCCATGCCGGTGCCGACGAGCGGCGCCTCGGACTTAATCAGCGGCACGGCCTGACGCATCATGTTCGCGCCCATGAGGGCACGGTTGGCGTCGTCGTGCTCGAGGAACGGGATCATCGCGGTCGCGACCGACACCATCTGGCGCGGCGAGACGTCCATGTAGTCGACGTCCGTGCCGGGCACGTAGTCGACCTCTCCGCCACGACGGCGGACCAGGACGCGGGCCTCGGCGAAGGTCAGCTCCTCCGTCAGCGGCGCGTTGGCCTGCGCGATGACGAAGCGGTCCTCCTCGTCGGCCGTCAGGTAGTCGACGTCGTCGGTGACGACGCCCTCGATGACCTTGCGGTACGGCGTCTCGATGAAGCCGAACGGGTTGATCCGGCCGTACGAGGCGAGCGAGCCGATGAGACCGATGTTGGGACCTTCAGGGGTCTCAATCGGGCACATGCGGCCGTAGTGCGAGGGGTGCACGTCTCGGACCTCGAAGCCCGCCCGCTCACGGGACAGACCACCCGGGCCGAGGGCGTTCAGACGACGCTTGTGCGTCAGCCCCGACAGCGGGTTGTTCTGGTCCATGAACTGGGACAGCTGCGAGGTACCGAAGAACTCCTTGATCGACGCCACGACCGGGCGAATGTTGATCAGGGTCTGCGGCGTGATCGCCTCGACGTCCTGGGTCGTCATGCGCTCACGCACGACGCGCTCCATACGGGCGAGACCCGTACGGACCTGGTTCTGGATGAGCTCGCCGACGTTACGGATACGACGGTTGCCGAAGTGGTCGATGTCGTCGGTCTCGACGACGATCTCCCGGCCCGACTCGCCCACCGTCTCCGTCTCGCCCGCGTGAAGCTTCACGAGGTACTTGATGGAGGCGATGATGTCGTCGGTCGTGAGCACGCCGGCGTCCAGCGGCTCCTCGGCACCGAGCTTCTTGTTCACCTTGTAGCGGCCGACCTTCGCGAGGTCGTAGCGCTTCGAGTTGAAGTAGAGGTTCTCGAGCAGCGTCTGCGCGGCTTCACGCGTGGGCGGCTCGCCCGGACGCAGCTTGCGGTAGATGTCGAGCAGCGCGTCGTCCTGGCCCTGGGTGTGGTCCTTCTCCAGGGTGGCGCGCATGGACTCGTACTGGCCGAACTCCTCGAGGATCTGCTCGGTCGTCCAACCGAGAGCCTTCAGGAGAACGGTGACGGACTGCTTGCGCTTGCGGTCGATGCGCACACCGACCATGTCGCGCTTGTCGATCTCCATCTCCAGCCAGGCACCCCGGGACGGGATGATCTTGGCGGAGAAGATGTCCTTGTCGGACGTCTTGTCGATGGAGGAGTCGAAGTAGACACCCGGCGAGCGGACCAGCTGGGAGACAACGACACGCTCGGTGCCGTTGATGACGAAGGTGCCCTTGTTGGTCATGAGCGGGAAGTCGCCCATGAAGACCGTCTGGGACTTGATCTCGCCGGTCTCGTTGTTGGTGAACTCGGCGGTGACGAAGAGCGGAGCCGCGTACGTGAAGTCGCGCTCCTTGCACTCGTCGATCGAGTTCTTCGGCGGTTCGAAGCGGTGGTCGCGGAACGTCAGGGACATCGACCCGGAGAAGTCCTCGATCGGGGAGATCTCCTCGAAGATCTCCTCCAGACCGGACTTCCTGGGGACGTCCTGACCCGACTCGAGAGCCGCCTCGACCCGACTCTGCCAAGCGGTGTTTCCGAGCAGCCAGTCAAAGCTCTCGGTTTGCAGCGCGAGCAGGTTCGGGACCTCGAGGGGCTCCCTGATCTTTGCAAAGGAGATGCGCAGCGGGGCGGTGCTGGCGCCGTTGTTCGTATTCGCGATCGAGGCGTTGCGCGAGGCGGCCAAGAGGGGGTCCTTCCGAGGGCTCGGACTCACTACGCGCGTACCGGTCCCAAGCCATACACGGGACAGAGCCCCTGATCTGGCATATGGCCAGGTCAGAGCCGATTCAATCCACAGTGCTGAGGCGAGGGCATGCCCCTGGTGACGGGCAGGGAGCAGCTAACAGGCAGCGCAAAGGGACAGTGTAGCCAGAAGGCCCACTGATGTCCAGTGCGGGTTTTTTGAGACCCTCGTTGTTCTCATCCGTTCACCGTCTGCGGCGTTCCCTGTGCGCTGAGCGCACATCCTTACTGCCCTCTTCGCCGTCGATCCATGCCTCGGATCCGGATCGTTGTGACGACGCGTCCTGAGAATTGCGCGCTGCGTGCTGTTCGTCAAGGCCCCCTCTTGGCCGAACAGGGGTGGCGCCAGGCACAACGAAGATCACCATACTCTGCACGTCCGACAGCGCAAGGCACCCTCGGCCTGCGATCCGGACAACGCCGAAGGGCGACCACCCAGTTGGGTGATCGCCCTTCGGTACCTCGGCGTTACAGCTCCCGAGGGAGCAATTTCACCGGAGAAGAGTCGACAGACTCGAAGAGGTCTTACTTGACCTCGACGGCCGCGCCGGCAGCCTCGAGCTGCTCCTTGGCCTTCGCGGCAGCGTCCTTGGCGACCTTCTCGAGGACCGGCTTCGGGGTGCCGTCGACGAGGTCCTTGGCCTCCTTGAGGCCCAGGGAGGTCAGCTCGCGCACGACCTTGATGACCTGGATCTTCTTGTCACCGGCGCCGGTGAGGATGACGTCGAACTCGTCCTGCTCCTCGACGGCCTCGGCGGCGGCGCCACCAGCGGCACCGGCGACGACGACGGGGGCGGCAGCGGCAGCCTCGACGTCGAACTTGTCCTCGAAGGCCTTCACGAACTCGGAGAGCTCGATGAGGGTCATCTCCTCGAACTGCGCAAGCAGCTCGTCCTGGGTGAGCTTCGCCATGATGGCGGTCCTTCCACTAAATCGGCAGGTGCCGGATGTACTGGGTGAGGCGGGCGTACGTTCGGGCCCGCTGCGATCCCTGCCGCCCGGTCAGGCGGCGAGGATCAAAAAGCGAGCCGAGTTACTCGGCACCGCCCTGCTCGTCCTGCTTGGCACGGAGCGCGTCCACGGTGCGGACGAGCTTCGTCGGCAGCGCGTTGAAGACGGAGGCAGCCTGCGACTGCTTCGCCTTGAAGGCACCGGCCAGCTTGGACAGCAGAACCTCGCGGGACTCGAGGTCCGCAAGCTTCTTGATCTCGTCGGCGGACAGCGCCTTGCCGTCAAGGACACCGCCCTTGATGACGAGATTCGGGTTCTCCTTGGCGAAGTCACGAAGACCCTTGGCCGACTCCACCGGGTCACCGGTGACGAAGGCAACCGCCGTCGGACCGTTGAACAGGTCGTCCAGCGTGTTGATCCCGGCCTCGTTGGCCGCGATCTTGGTCAGCGTGTTCTTCACCACGGCGTACTCGGAGTTCTCACCGAGCGAACGGCGCAGCTGCTTGAGCTGGGCCACGGTGAGACCCCGGTACTCGGTCAGCACAGCGGCGTTCGAGCTGCGGAACTTGTCCGTGAGCTCGGCTACCGCGGCAGCCTTGTCGGGCGTCGGCATAGAGCGTCGGCCTCCTTCCGGGTGATGAGGACCGCTCGCAAGGAGGCTGGGGAAAACGAAACGCCCCGGCGCAGGCGCACGGGGCGTGAGCTCGACCGGATTCCCCGAAGGGGTTCCAGGAGCACTTCCACGGTCACCTGCGCGGGTCGTCCGCAGTTTCAGCGGATCCTTCGGCCACCGAACCCTCTTGCGAGCGCACGGCAACGACCAGCGGTCTTTGGCTTCTGTGGAAGGTTACGTGAAAGAGAGCGTGTCGAGCAAATCCGCTCAGACGCCGCGGTCGACCCCCTAAGAGGCAGAACCGGCGCTGCTGCCGGCGCCGCCGGAGGCCCCGCCGAGCTCCTTGAGCATCTTCATCATGTCGAAGGTCTGGCTCGCGGGCGGCACGTCGGCCTTCACCGCGGCGCCGTAGTCGGAGAACTTCTCCGACACCTGGATGGCGCCCTGCGAGCTGTCCATCGTGACGTCGAGCCGGACCGGCAGGTCGTCCTTGTTGATCCACAGCTCGGTGTCGTAGGTCTTGATACCGGCCTTCTTGACGTTCTTGAGCAGCTGGTCGCGCTCCGACTTGCCGAGGACCTTCAGCGAGTCGTTCTTCGCCATCATCTCGTCGACCGTCAGCTTGCCCTTGTAGTGCTGCGTCTCGGCGCCGTCCACCGTGGCCGAACCGAGGTGCTTCAGGTTGGGCGAGTCCAGCAGGACGGCGATCTGCTGGGCCGGGTCCTGGTTCATGTTGTCCAGGCTGCCGGTCATCTGGCTCGCCAGCTTCTCGTCGCCGGACTTCTTCGCCATGGCGGCGAGGTCCATCTTCATCCAGCGCTTGCCGTCCATGGACTTGGCGGCATTGGCGCCCATGTCCATGTACATCACGTTGTCCTGCATGAGCATGCGGATGTTCTTGGGCGCGTCCGCGCCGCCCCCCGAGAGCGCGGCGCCGGACATCGTCATATCCATGACGGTCGGGTCCCAGCCCATGGTGCCGGACATCTTCATGTCGCCGCCGCCCTGGGCAGCCGTCGGCATCTTCATGGTCATCTCGACCTTGGCGGACTTGGCCGCGGAGGTCTTCGTGTACGCGGCCTTGACGGCCTGCGCGACCGACTGGGACCCCGTCCCGGAGGCCTTGTCGCCGCCCTTGTCGTCCCCGCCACTACAAGCGGCGACGGCCGAACACAGCAGCGCGGTGGCAGCGGCAGCGCCGACCACACGTCGTACGGAAACAGTCATCTTGAATCCCACCCCTTGGTGCGTCTCGATCTGTCCGCACGATAGCGGACGCCTCGGACAGCCCGCCCACAGCTTCATCCGGCGCCGGTGACGTCCGCGAAGTCGACGGTGTCCCGTGCTGCCGGGCGTTCGGCCGCTGCCGGGGCGCCGTATTCGCGGTAGTGGACGGTCACCGTGAAGTCGCCCACGTGCTGGGTGCGCCGCACCAGGAGATGCCGGGCATCGAGCCATACGTCGATGTGCCGGCGGCCGGAGGTCCCCCGGTAGTGGGTGGTCCGTGTGCCGCGCACGGCCTCCCGGCCCACCCTGTGGACGTCCTCGGCCCCGATGAGGTCCTTGAGGGGGTCGGCCGGGGTGAGGTCGCTGCGGGTGTCGTAGGGGCGGCGGATCCAGTGCCGGCCGCCCTGGAGCTCGGCGAACCGGTCGCTCATGCGCGTGTACTGGGCGTCCGGAAGGAAGCGCGTCTGGGACGGGTCGCCACCCAACGCGCGCGTGGAGGTCGCCAGTTCGCCGCCCGTGCCCCGTACGGTCACGGTGCCCTCGACGCCGTCCGACCAGCCGAGCGCGCCCGTGCTGCGCGAGGTCAGCCGCTTGCCGGTGGTCATCGTCGCGTCGACGCGCGCCGAGCCCACCGCGACGACCTGCTGCCGGGCCGTGCGCAGCGCCTCGCGTGCTTCGCGCGCCTCGCCGGCCCCGTGCTCCTGTGTCCCGCCGCAGGCGGTGAGCAGGATGCCCACGGCTGCCAGAGTCACCACGCGCGCGTACCGCAGCATCCACTCCCCCAGTCGGTCACCGCGAAGCTAGCGCAGCCACGGCACCGTACGGACCGGAAAAGCGGAACGGGCCCCGCACCTCGAAAGGTGCGGGGCCCGTAGCCGACTTCAGTGAGCCTTAAGGGGCTCAGACCGCGGCCGGGTCCTCCTCGACGAGGAGGTTGCGGGTGCGGTTGGAGTCGAGCTGAATGCCGGGGCCCACCGTGGTGCTGATGGCGGCCCGCTTGATGTAGCGACCCTTGGCGGCGGACGGCTTCAGGCGGAGGATCTCCTCCAGGGCCGCGCCGTAGTTCTCCACCAGCTTGGCGTCGTCGAAGGACACCTTGCCGATGATGAAGTGCAGGTTCGCGTGCTTGTCGACGCGGAACTCGATCTTGCCGCCCTTGATCTCGTTCACGGCCTTGACCACGTCCGGCGTCACGGTGCCGGTCTTCGGGTTCGGCATGAGGCCACGCGGACCGAGCACGCGGCCGAGGCGGCCGACCTTGCCCATGAGGTCCGGGGTGGCGACAACGGCGTCGAACTCGTTCAGGCGGTCGCCCTTGGCGATCTCGGCGATGAGCTCGTCGGAGCCGACGATGTCGGCGCCAGCGGCTTCCGCGGCCGCAGCACGGTCACCGGTCGCGAAGACCAGGACCCGGGCGGTCTTACCGGTGCCGTGCGGGAGGTTCACGGTGCCACGGACCATCTGGTCGGCCTTGCGCGGGTCAACGCCCAGGCGGAAGGCGATCTCGACGGTGCCGTCGAACTTCGACGTGGAGGTCTCCTTGGCGAGACGGACGGCCTCGAGCGGGGCGTAGAGCTTGGCCCCGTCGATCTTGGCGTCCGCAGCGCGGAGAGACTTGCTGCGCTTGCTCACTTGCTTCTCCTGAGTTCTAGAGGAGTCGTGGTGCGGGCCGAGCAGGCCCTGCCACGGATGGATCTACGAGGTGGAGGTCAGCCCTCGACCGTGACGCCCATGGAGCGGGCGGTGCCGGCGATGATCTTGGACGCGGCGTCCAGGTCATTGGCGTTGAGGTCGGGCATCTTGGTGGTGGCGATCTCGCGGACCTGCGCCTCGGTGATCTTGGCGACCTTGGTCTTGTGCGGCTCGCCAGAGCCCTTCTCGACACCAGCGGCCTTGAGGATCATCTTCGCGGCCGGCGGGGTCTTGGTGATGAAGGTGAAGGAACGGTCTTCGTAGACCGTGATCTCCACCGGGATGACCCAACCGCGCTGCGACTCGGTCGCGGCGTTGTAGGCCTTGCAGAACTCCATGATGTTCACGCCGTGCTGGCCCAGCGCGGGGCCGACAGGCGGGGCCGGGTTGGCGGCGCCGGCCTGGATCTGGAGCTTGATAAGCCCCGTGACCTTCTTCTTCTTGGGAGGCATGTGCTCTCTCTCCGGGTCTTAGTGAGAGTGTTCAGCCACCATCCTGATCAAGGCTGATCGATGATCGTCCAGATCATCCGGATGGAGGCATACCGCACAACGATAACGGGTATCCATGCGCGGCTAAAAACCGAGCAGGTCAGACAGGCTTTTCAGCCCGTCTGACCTGTTCGGAAGCGTGTGCCCAGAAGGCGCCGGAAGGGCTAGTTCTTCTGGATCTGGTCGAAGCTCAGCTCGACCGGGGTCTCGCGACCGAAGATCTCGACGAGGCCCTTGACCTTCTTCGAGTCGGCGTTGATCTCGTTGATCGTCGCCTGCAGCGTCGCGAACGGGCCGTCGGTGACGGTGACCGAGTCGCCGACCTCGAAGTCCAGGACCTGGACCTCGACCTTGCGCTGCGGCGCCGGCTTGCCCTCGGACTCGGCGGCCTCGCGGGCGGCCTTCTCCTCGGCCTCCGGGGCCAGCATCTTGACGATCTCGTCCAGGGTCAGCGGGTACGGGTCGTAGGCGTTGCCCACGAAGCCGGTGACGCCGGGCGTGTTACGGACGACGCCCCAGGACTCGTTCGTCAGATCCATGCGGACGAGAACGTAACCGGGCAGCTTGTTCTGCCGGACGTTCTTGCGCTCGCCGTTCTTGATCTGGACGATCTCTTCCTCGGGGACCTCGGCCTGGTAGATGAACTCCTCGACGTTGAGCGAGACGGCGCGCTGCTCCAGGTTCGCCTTCACGCGCTTCTCGTAGCCCGCGTAGGTGTGGATCACGTACCAGTCGCCGGGCAGGAACCGCAGTTCCTCGCGGAGCGCGGTGATCGGGTCGACCGGCTCCTCCTCGACGGCTTCCTCGGCCTCGACGGCTTCCTCGGCCTCGGCCGGGACGTCCTCCGCCTGGGCTTCCTCGGCGGCCTCGGCGTCGGCGTCCACCACGGTCTCGACCGCGGCTTCCTCGGCGGGCTCGCCGGCAGCGATGTCGGCAGCCTCTGCCTGGTCCGGGTCCTCGGCGTCCGCCGCCTCGACGATGTCGAGCTCGTCCTCAGCGGACTCGACCGGCTCGATCGCCTCGTTCAGGTTCGGGTCAGACACTGTGGCTGCTTCTTCCTGGATACATAGGGGTGGAACGCGCGAAAGGGGCGCCGGACTTCGGCGCCCTCCGCTTTTCGGCTCAGCCGAATACGTACTTGACAAGGTGGTTGAAGCCATAGTCAATCACGGTGACAAGACCGATCATGATGACGACGAACACAATCACCACTGTGGTGTACGTCGAGAGCTGATTGCGAGTCGGCCAGACGACCTTGCGGAGTTCCGCGACGATCTGGCGGTAGAAGAGCGCGAGACGGCCGAAGGGGCCCTTCTTTCCGCGCTTGCCGCCCTTACGGGCCTTCTTGGACTCCAGTGCCTCAGCATCAGGCTTGTCGATGGAGCCCACGGCGTCCGTCACTCGTCCTCACCTGATTCCGGGTCGTGGCCGTGCCGCGCCCGGTGGAGCCGCACGGCGGTGCAATGCAGTACGTACATGCGCACACATCCTGGCGAAGGAGTGTGTAGCAGGGCCGGAGGGACTTGAACCCCCAACCGCTGGTTTTGGAGACCAGTGCTCTACCAATTGAGCTACGACCCTTTGTCTCCCCCAACGTACCGCATCCGCCCTGACGCACGGAGTGCAGTCGGAAGGCGCGGCCGTTGAAGGCCAACGAGCAGTGAGTGTACGTGTTCCGGAGCCCCCCGTCGAACGAGCAACATCCGCAAGTGGATCAAGAGTGGATCCCATGCTCTTCGAAACCCGTGTGCCGGGCGGGTTTCCGGTCTGGAACGATGGGGTCATGAGCGCTGCAACTCCTTCTCCGTCCGCAGGTTCCTCTCCCACCGAGCGTCGGGTGTCGGCCCGGGTCGGTTCGATCTCCGAGTCCGCGACCCTCGCCGTCGACGCCAAGGCCAAGGCCCTCAAGGCCGCCGGGCGCCCGGTGATCGGCTTCGGCGCCGGTGAACCCGACTTCCCGACGCCGGACTACGTGGTCGAGGCGGCCATCGAGGCCTGCAAGAACCCGAAGTTCCACCGCTACACCCCGGCCGGCGGTCTGCCCGAGCTGAAGGCCGCGATCGCCGCGAAGACGCTGCGCGACTCCGGCTACGAGGTCGACGCCTCGCAGATCCTGGTGACGAACGGCGGCAAGCAGGCCATCTACGAGGCGTTCGCCGCGATCCTCGACCCGGGCGACGAGGTCATCGTCCCGGCCCCGTACTGGACCACGTACCCGGAGTCGATCCGCCTCGCGGGCGGTGTGCCGGTGGAGGTCGTCGCCGACGAGACGACCGGCTACCGCGTCTCCGTGGAGCAGCTGGAGGCCGCGCGCACCGAGCGCACGAAGGTCGTGCTGTTCGTGTCGCCGTCGAACCCGACGGGCGCCGTGTACAGCGAGGCCGACGCGGAGGCCATCGGCCGCTGGGCCGTGGAGCACGGCCTGTGGGTGATGACGGACGAGATCTACGAGCACCTCGTCTACGGAGACGCGAAGTTCACGTCGCTGCCGGCGCTCCTTCCGGAGCTGCGCGACAAGTGCATCGTGGTCAACGGTGTCGCGAAGACGTACGCGATGACCGGCTGGCGCGTCGGGTGGATCATCGGCCCGAAGGACGTGGTGAAGGCCGCGACGAACCTGCAGTCGCACGCCACTTCGAACGTCTCCAACGTGGCGCAGGCGGCCGCGCTCGCCGCCGTGTCCGGCGACCTGACGGCCGTGGAGAAGATGCGCGAGGCCTTCGACCGGCGTCGTAAGACGATCGTGCGGATGCTCAACGAGATCGACGGCATCGTCTGCCCGGAGCCCGAGGGTGCCTTCTACGCGTACCCGTCGGTGAAGGGTCTGCTCGGCAAGGAGATCCGCGGCAAGCGCCCGCAGGACAGCGTCGAGCTGGCCGCGCTCATCCTGGAGGAGGCCGAGGTCGCGGTGGTTCCGGGCGAGGCCTTCGGCACGCCGGGTTACCTGCGGCTGTCGTACGCGCTCGGTGACGAGGACCTCGTCGAGGGCGTCTCGCGCATCCAGAAGCTGCTCGCCGAGGCGCGCGACTGAGCTTCTACGTAAGTGTGTGCAAGCGGGCCGTCTCCCTCCGGAGGCGGCCCGCTTGTTCGTTCGGACGGGTCCCCGAAGGTGGAAAGGCGCTACCGGTACGACAGGTGCGTACGGCAGGATCTTGGGATGGAGCGTGTAGGACGTGATGTACGTCAGTTGCCGAAGGCCCACCTGCATCTGCACTTCACCGGGTCGATGCGGCCCACGACCCTGTTGGAACTCGCCGACAAATACGGAGTGCGGCTCCCGGACGCGCTGACCGGGGCCGAGCCACCGAAGCTGCGGGCGACGGACGAGCGGGGCTGGTTCCGCTTTCAGCGGCTCTACGATGCGGCGCGTTCCTGTCTGCGGGCTCCCGAGGACATTCAGCGTCTGGTGCGGGAGGCCGCGGAGGAGGACATCGCGGACGGGTCCGGGTGGCTGGAGATCCAGGTCGATCCGACCTCGTACGCGCCGCGTCTCGGCGGCCTGATCCCGGCTCTGGAGATCATCCTCGACGCCGTGGACAGCGCCGCGCGGGAGACCGGGCTCGGGATGCGCGTCCTCGTCGCCGCGAACCGTATGAAGCACCCGCTGGACGCCCGTACGCTGGCGCGGCTCGCGGTGCGGTACGCGGACCGGGGCATCGTCGGTTTCGGGCTCTCCAACGACGAACGGCGGGGCATGGCGCGGGACTTCGACCGGGCCTTCGCCATCGCGCGCGAGGGCGGGCTGCTTTCGGCGCCGCACGGGGGCGAGCTGACCGGCCCCTCGTCCGTGCGCGACTGCCTCGACGACCTGGATGCCACGCGGGTCGGCCACGGCGTGCGGGCAGCCGAGGATCCGCGACTGCTGAAGCGCCTCGCGGACGGGGGCGTGACCTGCGAGGTGTGCCCGGCCTCGAACGTCGCCCTCGGCGTCTACGAGAAGCCCGAGGACGTGCCGCTGCGCACGCTGTACGACGCCGGGGTGCCGATGGCGCTGGGCGCCGACGACCCGCTCCTGTTCGGCTCGCGGCTCGCCGCCCAGTACGACATCGCGCGTCGCCACCACGGCTTCTCCGACGCCGAACTGGCCGAACTCGCCCGGCAGTCGGTGCGCGGCTCGGCGGCCCCCGAGGACATCAGGGAGAAGCTTCTGAGCGGCGTGGACGAGTGGCTCGCGGCCTGAGCGGACCGTCCGACCGGCCGACCGCCGGCTCAAGCGATCCCGCTCAGGCGATCCCGTTCAGTAGGGTGCGCGCGATGTGGGCCGCGAACTCGTCCACCGGCTGGGGCGGTCTGCCGTCCGGGGACATCTCGTAGGCGAAGGCGCGCTGGGAGCACGCACCCAGGAGGAGTGAGGCGGCCGCATACGTGTCGGCTTCGGCGCCGATGCGTCCGGACTTCTGTTCGGCCCGCAAGTAGGCGTCAAGACCCTGGATCGGCTTGTGCGGCCCGGTGCCCAGTTCCCGCATCACCTCTTCGTGGCGGCGCTTGAGCTTGGGCTCCGCATACAGGGACGCGGCCATCGGGAACGTCTGCTCGTAGAAGAGCGCCGCTTCACGGGCGATCTCGGTGAGGTTCTGCTCGACCGTGCGGTCGGGGTCTCCCGCGCCTTCCGTGAGGAGTCGACCGAGAAGAGAACCCAGCTTCGGGAGGCGCTCGTTGAGCACCGTCACGAAGAGCTCCTCCTTGTTCGCGAAGTACTTGTAGAGCGCCGCTTCGGAGCAGTCCGCCGCCTTGGCGATCTCCTTGGTGGTCGTGCGGGCGAGCCCGATGCTCAGCATGAGCTCGTGGGCCGCCTCGACGATGCGGACACGGGCCGGCTTCTGGTCCATGTGGGCTCCAACCAACCTTGACGCGGGGGTGAGTACTCACTCACTCTAAAGGTGAATCGAGGTGAGTGAATACTCACCCACCAAGCGACGCACACCTGGAGGTACGCCATGAAGCTCACGGTTTTCGGTGCGACGGGCGGGATCGGACAGGAGATCGTCAGGCAGGCCCTGGCGGCCGGGCACGAGGTCACGGCGGTGGTCCGCGACCCCGCGAGGCTCACCGTGACCGGCGAGCGCCTGGAGGTGGTCCGCGGCGACCTGAAGGACCCCGAGTCGCTGCGCCCGGCGGTCGCGGGCCGGGACGCCGTGCTGTCCGGCCTGGGCGCCCGCAGGCGCGCGGACGCGGGCATCGCCACCGAGCTCACGCGGTCGGTCCTGAAGGCGATGGAGGCGGAGGGCGTGCGCAGGCTGCTGGTGGTCAGCGCGGGTCCGGTGGGTCCCGAGCCGGCGGGCTCGCCGCTGATCGACCGCGTGATGCTGAAAATGGTCGGCGCGATCCTCAAGGGCGTCTATGTCGATCTGACCGCCATGGAGGCCGAGTTGGCGCGCAGCGCCACGGACTGGACCTCGGTGCGGCCGCCCCGCCTCCAGGACAAGCCGCTCACCGGTTCGTACCGCACGGTCGTCGGCGGCTTCCCGCGCGCGGGTCGCTTCGCCGGCCGCGCGGACGTGGCGCACGCGATGCTGGCGATGGTGGACGACCCGGCGACGGTGAAGCAGGGCGTCGGGGTCGCCTACTAGGCGGCCCGGGGCCGGGGGCGGCTCAGAGGCTGACGCCGACCGTCACCGGCTCGTTGACCAGCGTCACGCCGAAGACGTCCCTGACCCCGGCGACGACCTCACGGGCGAGCGCGAGCAGGTCCTCCGTGGTGGCCTCGCCGCGGTTCGTCAGGGCGAGCGTGTGCTTGGTGGAAATGCGGGCGGGGCCGGTCCCGTAGCCCTTGGTGAAGCCCGCCTTGTCGATGAGCCAGGCCGCGGAGGTCTTGGTGAGGCCCTCCCCCGCGGGGAACGCGGGGGCCTTCGCGTCCGTCCCCAGACGCTCGACCACGCGCGCGTGGAAGGCCGCGAACTCCGCATCCGTAAGGATCGGGTTGGTAAAGAACGAGCCCGCCGACCATGTGTCGTGGTCCTCCGGGTCGAGCACCATGCCCTTGCCGCCGCGCAGCTTCAGGACCGTCTCGCGCGCGAGGGCGGCGGACACGCGCTCGCCCGCCTCGACGCCGAGGGAGCGCGCGGTCTCCGGGTACTTCAGGGGCGCGCTGAGGCCGCCCGCATCCTCCAGCTCGAACCGCACACGCAGCACTACGTAGCGGTCGGGTTCGGCCTTGAAGCGGCTGTGCCGGTACGAGAAGGCGCACTCGGCGTTCGGGATCGTGACGGTCTCGCCGGTCGTGCGGTCGTAGGCGATCACCTCGGTGATCGTGGAGGAGACCTCCTGGCCGTACGCACCCACGTTCTGGATCGGCGTCGCGCCCGCGGAGCCGGGGATCCCTGCGAGGCACTCGACGCCCGCGAGCCCGGCCTCGACGGTGCGCTCGACGGCGTCGGTCCAGGTCTCACCGGCCGCCAGTTCCAGCTTCGTACCGTCGAGTTCGAAGCCCTTGGTGGCGATGCGCAGGGCCGTGCCCGCGAAGCCCTTGTCGCCGATGACGAGGTTGCTGCCGCCGCCGATGATCAGCAGCGGCGTACCGGCGGCGTCGGCCTCGCGCACCGCGTCGACCACCTCGGTGTCGGTGGTCGCGGTGAGCAGCCGGGTGGCGGGCCCGCCGAGCCGGAAGGTGGTCAGGGGGGCGAGAGGGGCGTCCTGGAGTTCCTGCACGCGCTCAAGGGTACGAGAACGGCCCCGCCGCTCGGACGGGGCCGCCATTGCCGTGGCCGGGCTCACTGGAAGCCCGGAACGATCAGGCGTTCTCCAGGGCCGGAGCAGGCTCGGAATCCGGTGCGCCGGGCTTGGCGCGCCCCTCACGCGGGATGAACAGGGCGGCGACACCGGCCAGGGCCACGAGCGCTGCGCCCACCCACAGCGCGGGCTCGATCCCGTTCACGAAGTGCTGTGCGGAGTCGTAGCCGCCCTGAGCCGAGAAGACCGACGCCATGACCGCGATGCCAAGCGCACCGCCGACCTCGCGCAGCGCGTTGTTGGCGCCGGATGCGATGCCCTGCTCCTGCGGAAGGACGCTGGACATGACCAGGTTGGCGGCCGGAGCGAAGTAGAGGGCCATGCCGACGCCGCTGACGATCAGGGCCGGCAGCTGGGCGGCGTACGAGACGTCGGCGGAGACCACGGCGGCGAACCAGCCGAGTCCGACGGCCTGGAGGAACAGCCCCGCCGCGACGACGGGCCGGCCGCCGATGCGGTCCGAGAGGATGCCGGCGATCGGTGCGACGAGCATCGGCATGCCGGTCCAGGGCAGCATCCTGAGGCCCGCCTCGGTCGGCGAGTAGCCGAGCACACCCTGGAGGAACTGGCTGAGCAGGAAGATCGAGCCGAACATCCCGAGGAACATCAGCAGGCTCGCGGCGTTTATCCCGGAGAAGGCCCGGGAGCGGAAGAGCCGCATGGGCAGCATGGAGTTCTCGTTGCGGATTCCGTGGCGCACAAACCCGGCGAGCAGCGCCGTCCCCGCGAACAGGCCGGTCAGCACGAGGGGATCGGTCCACCCGACGACGGGCGAGCGCACCAGGCCGTACACGATGCCGAACAGACCGCCGCTGGCGAGCAGGGTGCCCACGATGTCGAGCCGTGCGCCGGGGCCGTACGACTCCTTCAGGCGCAGCCGGGCGAGCGGCAGCAGGGCGAGGCCCAGCGGAACGTTCAGCCAGAAGATCCAGTGCCAGGAGATGTGCTCGGTGAGGCTGCCGCCGATGAGCGGCCCCGAGGCGACCGCGAGCCCGTTGACCGCGCCCCAAATCCCGTATGCGAGGCCGCGCTTGGCCGCCGGGACCGCCGCGGTGAGCAGGGTCAGGGTGAGCGGCATCATGATCGCGGCACCAACACCCTGCACGGCGCGGGCGACGATCAGCGCGTCGATGCCGGTGGACATGGCCGCGGCCGCGGAAGCGCCGGTGAAGATCGTGATCCCGACCAGGAAGAGCCGCCTGCGCCCGAACCGGTCGCCGAGCGCCGCGCCGAACATCAGCAGGACGGCGAAGGTGAGCGTGTACGCGCTGACCGTCCACTCCAGGTCGTCGAGCGCGCCGCCGAGATCCTGCCGGATGGACGGCAGGGCCGTGGTGACGACGAGGTTGTCGAGGGCCGCCATGAATCCGGCGATGCTGGTGATGACGAGGGCCCAGACGGCTCCCCCGCGCTGCGCTGGTGCTGTGGTGCCTGACATTGCTTCCCCCAGTGACCTTTGGTTAGTTATTGATGACTAACTTTCGTGGGTACAAAAGTGCGCACCCCTGTGACACATGCCGTGCTACTTGGACTTCGGTGACGCGAAACAGCCGGTCCAGACCCGGTGCTCGGGCGGGAACCCCATCGACACCAGGACGTTGATCAGCATCCCCACCGCGAGGAACTGGCTCGCCTCTTCGACATCCGCCCCCATCGCCAGCAGAACAGTGTCGTACATCTCCATCCACAGACCGCGCAGCTCTTCACCGAACTCCGGGTCACCGGACGCTTCCGCCGCGGCCACGGCGACGTACATCTGCATCTGCATGAGCAGCATGTCCGGGTCGTCCGCGATGAGCGACAGATAGGCCGCGCCCAAGGCCTCCTCGACCTCGGCCGCCTCCACCCCCTCGACCGCCCTCCGGAACACCCCGGTGACGCCTTCACAGCAACGCCGGGACGCGGCAAGGAAGATGGCTTCCTTGCCCGGGAAGAGCCGGAAGAGATACGGCTGCGACACACCCACACGCTTGGCGATCGCCTCGGTGGACGTGCCCTTGTAGCCGCCGCGGGCGAATTCGACCATCGCCGCACGGATGACGCTCTCGCGCCGCTCCTCCGCACTCATCCTGACCATGCGAGAAAGTTAGTGGCCAATCACTATCTAAGTCAACCCCCGCATGTGAGCAGGGACACACGTAAGGGGCACCCTCAAAGAGGGTGCCCCTTACGCACAGCTACGTAGATGGCGATCAGTCCGAGCGGTCAGACCAGCTGAACGACCGCCCGCGACATCCCGAGCACCTTCTGCCCCGCGCTCATGGCGGTCAGGTCGACCCGTACGCGGTTGTCGTCGAGCTTGGCCGCGACCTTGGCGCTGACCTCTATCTCGGCGCCCTTGTCGTCGTTCGGCACGACGACCGGCTTGGTGAAGCGGACGCCGTACTCGACGACGGCGGCCGGGTCGCCGGCCCAGTCGGTGACGACACGGACCGCCGCGGCCATGGTGAACATGCCGTGCGCGATCACGTCCGGCAGGCCGACCTCGACCGCGAACTTCTCGTTCCAGTGGATCGGGTTGAAGTCACCGGAGGCGCCCGCGTACTGCACGAGCGTGGCGCGCGTCACGGGGAAGGACTGCGCGGGCAGCTCGGTGCCGACCTCGACATCGGCGTACTTGATGTTCGTCGCCATGGCGATCAGGCCTCCTCAGCGGCGCGCGAGACGAGCTTGGTCCAGGCGGTCACGACGTGCTCACCGGCCTCGTCGTGCACCTCACCGCGGACGTCGATGATGTCGTTGCCCGCAAGGGACTTGATGCCCTCGATGGTGGAGGTCACGGTCAGCGTGTCGCCGGCCCGCACCGGGCGCGTGTAGGCGAACTTCTGGTCACCGTGCACGACGCGGCTGTAGTCGAGCCCCAGCTCCGGGTCGTGGATGACCTCGCCCGCGGCCTTGAAAGTGATCGCGAACACAAAGGTCGGCGGCGCGATCACATCGGGGTGACCGAGCTCCTCGGCGGCGGCACGGTCGACGTACGCGGGGTTCGTGTCCCCCACCGCCTCCGCGAACTCACGGATCTTCTCCCGGCCGACCTCGTACGAGGTGGTGGGCGGATAGGTCCGCCCCACGAAGGACTGGTCGAGCGCCATGGGCTCGGTACCTCCTGGATGTGTTCTTGATCTGCCTGATCTACGAAACGACACGAGGCCGCCCCCGAAGTGGGGACGGCCTCGTGTACGAGCCTGATTTATCGCGTTTCGCGGTGCGCGGTGTGCGCGTTGCAACGCGGGCAGTGCTTCTTCATCTCAAGACGGTCCGGGTTGTTACGCCGGTTCTTCTTGGTGATGTAGTTCCGCTCCTTGCACTCCACGCAGGCCAGCGTGATCTTCGGGCGGACGTCGGTGGCAGCCACGTGAGTGCACTCCTTGACGAACGGATGGGACAAAGGTTTAACGCATAAAAGAGTAGCCGATCGAAGGACCGACCCCAGAATCGGCTACTGTCAGTAGCGGTGACCGGACTTGAACCGGTGACACAGCGATTATGAGCCGCTTGCTCTACCGACTGAGCTACACCGCTGTGATGCAAGCGACGCGAACGACGTCTGCACCAGAGCCCCAATGCGGAATCGAACCGCAGACCTTCTCCTTACCATGGAGACGCTCTACCGACTGAGCTATTGGGGCGAGCGATGAAGACATTACACGGTTGCGCGCCGATCGCCCAAATCCGTTTCGCGCCCCCGCCCGCCGGGAACGATGCCGCCTTCTCACGAGGGGCACTTGAGCCCCTCGGACCCCACCAGTACGACTATTTCGGCGGTCCTCGAAACGCCCCTGTCACGGTCCTAGGGTCGACCCACCCTTCGTGATCTTGTGAGGCGCGATACGCGTCCTCGCCGAGCCCTCGGGAGCGCGATGCCCCACAGTTCCTCACAGCAGCCACCGTCACCCGACGTGCCCGAGGGCTCCGGACTGCTCCTGAGCGGCGCCCGGCTCCCCGACGGCAGGACCGTGGACGTGCGGCTCGGCAACGGGCGCATCGAGGCGGTCGGCACGGCCGGCAGCCTCACCGCGCACGGCTCGCGCCTGGACCTCACCGGCTGCCTGCTGCTCCCTGCCCCCGTCGAGCCGCACGCGCACGCGGACACGGCCCTCTCGGCCGACTGTGAGGGCCCTGTCCCGTACGACCCCGAGGACGTCCAGCGCCGGGCCACCGAGAGCGCCCTGCTGCAGCTCGGCCACGGGGCCACCGCCCTGCGCTCCCATGTGCGGATCGGCGACATGGAGGGGCTCGGTTCGATGGAGGCGGTGCTCCAGGCGCGGCGTTCGCTGGTGGGGCTCGCGGATCTGCGAACGGTGGCGATGCCCCGGCTGCTGACCGGGCTCGCCGGGGCCGACGGGCTCGCCATGTTGCGGGACGCCGTCAAAATGGGCGCCTCCGTAGTAGGCGGTTGCCCCGACCTGGACCCCGATCCAACGGGCTACGTAGAGGCGGTTCTTGAAGTCGCCGCCGAACACGGGTGCCCGGTCGACCTGCACACGGACGGGGCCGATCCGGCGCGGCTAGGGCGGCTCGCGGCGGCGGTCGGCGGGCTTCGTGCCGGCGTCACCGTCGGACCGCTGGGCGGGCTCTCCCGGCTGCCGGAGGAAGCGGCACGGCCCGCCGTGGACCGGCTCGCGGCGGCCGGGGTGACGGTGACGTGCCTGCCGCAGGGAGGGTGCGCGGGGGTGGACGAGCGGGCCGTCGCGCCGGTGCGGCTGCTGCGGGCGGCCGGGGTTCCGATCGCGGCGGGGAGCGGGGCGCTGCGCGACGTGTCGAACCCTGTGGGTCGCGGCGACCCTCTGGAGGCCGCCTACTTGTTGGCATCGCGCTACGGGATGCGCCCGGAGGACGCCTACGAAGCGGTGAGTTCGACGGCCAGGGCGGCGCTCGGCCTGCCGGAGGTGCGCGTGGAGGCGGGGTTTCCCGCGGAGCTGCTCGCGGTGCGGGGCGACCGGCTCGCGGGCGTGCTCTCCCTCGCGTACAGCCGGATCGTCGTGCACCGGGGACGCGTCGTGGCGCGGACCAGCGCGGTGCGGGAGTACTGCGACTCGGCCGCCGCGGTCGCCCTCGATCTGCCGCGGCAGGGCCGGGCGGCCAAGTACGGCGGCGGGGGCCCCGCTTGAACACCCGTACGGGGCCGGGGCGCGCATGGTTGCACGGTGAACCTTCCGCCTCGGGCGTACCGTCGGAGACATGCGCATTGTCATCGCTGGGGGTCATGGTCAGATCGCACTGCGGCTCGAGCGGCTGCTCTCCGCGCGCGGAGACGAAGTAGCCGGAATCATCCGCAGGTCGGAGCAGGGTGACGCCCTGCGGTCCGCCGGTGCGGAACCCGTTCTGTGCGACCTGGAGTCGGTGTCCGTGGAGGAGGTCGCGGCGCATCTGCAGGGTGCGGACGCGGCCGTCTTCGCGGCGGGCGCGGGTCCGGGCAGCGACGCCGGCCGGAAGGACACCGTGGACCGGGACGCCGCCGTGCTGTTCGCGGATGCCGCGGAGCGGGCCAAGGTGCGCCGCTACATCGTGGTGTCGGCGATGGCGGCGGACGCCGCGCACCAGGGCGACGACGTCTTCGACGTCTACCTGCGGGCCAAGGGAGCGGCCGACGACGACGTACGGCGCCGAACCGGGCTCGACTGGACGATCCTGCGGCCGGGGCAGCTGACGAACGACGCGGGAACGGGGCTCGTCCGTCTGGAGGCCTCGACCGGGCGCGGGCCGGTGCCGCGCGACGATGTGGCGGCCGTCCTCGCGGATCTTGTGGACACGCCCGCCACGGCGGGGCTCACGCTGGAGCTGATCTCCGGTTCCACGCCGGTCACGGTGGCGGTGAAGTCGGTCGCGGGCAACTGAGTCGTCTGAGCCGTGGCGTACGCGGGAGGGCGGCTCGGGTGCGTGGCGTGTGCGTGTGCGCCTCGGGGAAGCGGCGCCGTACGTCTCGGGACAGCGGCACCGTATGCCTCGGACGGCGGCGCCGTATACCTCAGAGCAGCGGTGTCGTATGCCTCAGAGCAACGGACTTCAGAACAGCGGCATCTGGCCCGGCACGTGCGGGACCACGTACCCGTCGAGCGCGTCCTGGACGGCGCCGAGCTGGGCGGGGCGGCGTGAACCGGGGCAGGAGACCAGCTCTCCCGCGGCGCGGGTGCCGGGAGGGTCGTGGCGGGCGAAGCGGCCTGCCACGACCGCGATCTCGCGGCGGCATTCGGGGCAGTGTCGGCGGCGGGATGTGGTCGGCATGGGTTCAGTCTGCTTTGTGATCGTCGCGGGCACACGCTGAAACCCCCTCAGGAAGGGTCCTGAGGGGGTTTCTTGTACGGCGACGCGGCGTCAGATCCCCATGCACGGCACGGGCCAGCGGCGCATGCGGGGCGGCAGCGCCACCGCCCACCCGTCCACGATCAGCGCCAGCTCCTCCTCCGCCAGGTGGAGGGCCGCCTCATGGTGTGCGGGGGCGAGCGTGTCGAGCCGTGTGGCGTCGCTCAGCGCGTCGAAGGCGGCGAGCAGGTCGGGGTGGTCGAGCGTGAACCGCGCCGGGGCGGGGCGCTCCCGGCGGTCCATGACCGTGACGAATCCCGGGCCGCGACGGTGGTAGAGCATCCCGTAGGTGTGCTCGGCGCGCCAAGCCGTCAACTCGCTTGGTTCGTCGGGCTGTTGGGCCGGGGGTGGGAGGTGGTGCAGGGTGCGGAGGTTGTACGTAACACGGTTTACGGCGGCAGGTCCGTCATACGTAACACCTGCCGCGCCCTCAGGAGCCTCGTTTCCGTCATACGTATGACGCGGGACGGCGGCCGTCTCCCAGTGGGTACTCAGCCCCGCGGCCTGGCACTCGCGCAGGAACTGAACCGCCCGTGTGGCGGCGCGGCCGTCACCGTGCAGGAGCAGCGGCTCGGTCACGCGGACGCGGTTGCCGATGACGCGGTGCGGGGCGAGGGCGGGGAGCACGGTCATCCGGAGGCCGCCCGGACGGTGGGGCCGGAGGGTTCGTTCCCGATGCGGATCGGCGCGGCGCGGGTGGGCAGGGAGACGTAGGTTCCGGTGTCGCGGAAGAGGAGGCCGAACGTAACGGCCTGTGCGACCCACTCCCCCAGCTCTTCGGCCGGTACGTCGTGGCCTGCGGCGGCGAGTCTGCGCTGCAGGGCGGGTTCGCCGGCGCCCTCCTCCAGGATGCGCAGAGCGGCCGCCTCCCAGCCGTTGAACCAGTAGGTGCGGCGCGGCCAGCCCTCGCGGCGGTCCCGTACGAGGAGCGTGTTCTCGTCCTCGCCCGCCTGCTCCATGACGAGGGTCGACGTGGCGTGCTGCGCGCGCCATTGCGCCACGGCCCGCAGCAGTCGGCCCTCCGTGTCGCCACCGATGCCTGCGTCCTCGGTGTCGAACAGGTAGACCAGGTCGGCGAGTTCGGACTCCGGGAGCTCGTACACGTGCTGGTACATGTCGGCGGGGCGCCGCTTGCCGAAGCCCAGGGTGGGGTCGGTGAAGTGCGGGCTGAAGCGTTCCAGTTGGATACGGAAGGCGCCGCTCGGCGGCTGGAGGTGCACAAGGGCGGGCATCTGGTCGAGCACGCGCGCGTAGTCCCGCACGGTCTCGCCGGGGAACCCGTAGAGGTAGTTCCAGGTGCAGGTGATCTCGTGGTTGTCGAACTCGCGCAGCGTGCGGATGTTGCGGGCGCCGGCGACGCCCTTGTCCATCAGGTCGAGGACGCGGTTGCTGAGGCTTTCGATGCCGGGCTGGATCAGCACCACGCCGGCGGCGCCGAGTTGGGCGATCTGCTCCCGGTTGAGGTTGGACTTCACTTCGTAGTGGATCCGCAGGTCCCAGCCGCTGTCGGCGGCGAGCGGCAGGAAGTCCTTGAAGTACGCCATGTCGATGATGTTGTCGACGGTGACGATGTCGAGGATGCGGTGGCGGCGCACGAGGCGTTCGATCTCGCTCCACAGCCGCTCGCCGGGCTTGGCGCGAAACGCCATGGTGCTGCCGTTGAGGCCGCAGAAGGTGCAGTGATGCTTCTCGCCCCACCAGCAGCCGCGGGCGCCCTCGACGACCAGCTTGGGATACACGTGTTCGAGGACCGGCGATGCCTCGATCTCCGCCTGCCACTGGTCGTAATCGGGCGACAGTATGTGGGCCGGAGCCACGGTGCGTTGGGGTTCCGTGTTGGTCCGTGAGACGCCGCCGTCCCACCAGCAGAGGCCCGGAACGTCGTCGGGGGGCGTGCCCGCGTCCAGGTGGGCGAGAAGGGCCGGGAAGGCGTACTCCCCTTCGCCGCGCACGACATGGTCCACGTAGGGGTGGTTGCGGTGCAGGGCGTGGCCCATGGGGCCTTCGCAGTTACTGCCTCCGAAGACGACGGTCAGCTTCGGGTGACAGCGCTTGAGCTCCTTGGCGAGGGCGAGGGACGCCACGTTCTGCATGAACGTGCTCGTGAAACCGACGACATCGGGCTCGTGCGCCAGCACCTCGGTCGCGCAGCGCTCGATGTACGCGGCGGCATGGCGGCGCATCTCGAAGGCCGTGTCCAGGATGTCGGCGGGCACACCGCGCTCGCGCGCGTACGACCGCAGCTGTGCGGCGCCCCAGTCCTCGTCGTCGTAGAGGACTCCGGAGAACACCCAGTCGCCGATCCCGTGGAAGATCGAGTCGCTGCCGATCGCCTCGTAGTCGCTGGGGCCCAGACGGCCACCCGAACACTCGAGAAGCAGCTCCGCCCAGCGCAGCGAGCCGTGGAACTCGCACACCTCGTCGTCCGGGCGAACCTCGCGCAGCAGCTGGTGCAGCAGGCCCACCTGGAGGGAGGGCAGGTCGATCGCGTGCCAGGGCATGGTCACCAGCCCAACGCGCATACCGCCCCGCCTCTTCTTGCCGCCACAAGCCGGCTCACCCTATGGGCGTCCCATCCGTCACACAAGGGCGTTCGGGCGGGCTGCGTAGATCCCCACAGATCTGGGCAATGTGACGCAGATCACCGCATTTCGATTCCACCCGCAAGATCACCCCCAAACACGACGAAGCCCCCTCTGAACTGCATTTACGCAGTTCAGAGGGGGCTTCCCCCAAAGTGTGGCGGCGCCAGGATTCGAACCTGGGAAGGCTGAGCCGGCAGATTTACAGCGGACCGATTCCGACTCACCTGACCTGGGGATACAGCCTATTGGCGCTCCCTTGGGGGACACCTGGGGGAATCGGCCTCTCTGAGGGCTACTCCCCCAGAGCTCGAAGATGCTCGGCAAAGTCCTCCACGAGGCTCGTCAAAACGGCCTTCCCCTTCTCAGCTGTCGCGTACGACGGGAAACCGATGACGCCGGTTTCGGTGTACGCCTTCATGCCGTGAGTGAGGAGGAACGGGCGCTCGCCTCCGTCATGGTCCGCGGTCTCGTATCCCTCGCGTACGAGACTCGGCTCCGAGTGGAGCAGGATGGACGTCTCGATCTCCCCCGCGTGCATGTCGCCGTGAGCGTCGGACACGAGGCCGGCGCGATCGCGGGACCTGTTCCACTCGCGCCCCTGCGGGAAGAGCGTCATGCGCGCCTCAGTCAGGTTGGCTTCCTGGACGATGTTGGAGAGCACGTAGTTCCCGCCGTGGCCGTTGACGAGAACGAGTTTGCGGATGCCGGACGCTTCGAGCGACGCCGCGATGTCCGTAACCACCGAGTGGAGCGTACGCGCGCTGATGCTCACCGTTCCGGCCCACGTGCCGTGCTCGTGGCTGCACGCGATGGAGATGGGCGGGAGAGCGAGTACGGGGTACGCGTCGGCCAGCTCGCGGACGATGATGCACGCGATGGCCGTGTCCGTGACGAGCGGGAGGTAGGCCCCATGCTGCTCGTACGAGCCGATCGGGAGCACCGCTACTCGGGGTGCCTGTTCCTGGACGTCCGTAGTGGTGATCGTGGGAAGCAGGTTCACAACTCTCCTTCGGTCCTGTCAGCTCCCCCTCATAGTGCCCAAAGTTCGGTTGAGTTCGGCAACCTCTACCAGCTTGCTGAACTTCGTGAGGTGCGCCTGTAGCCGAGTGAGCTGGTCGAGGATTCGAGCCGAACCCGTGGCCTCAGCGATGCCCGCCGCCTCGGCCCCCGTGTTCACTGCCCCTTCGAGATCGCCAAGCTGTGCGTACGCCGTGGCCAACCGAGCGAGGCACAGACCGCGGTCTCGCTGTTGCTGCGTGGGCCACCGCGTCAAGCTCTCTTCGAGCGTCTTGACCGCCTCCTCTGGCTCGTTGAGCGCAATCGCGCAGTTGGCCGCCTCCATGTCGATGTACGAGGGCGAGACGTATCCGGCCAAGCCGTCGCTGTCGTCCGGCGGCTGAGCCGCCAGTTCGCGCGCCGCATCAAGAGAGCGCGCGCTTTCGTCTGAGTTGCCGAGCAGGGCGAACGAGTTGGCCTGAGCCCGGAGCGCCACCGCTCGAACCTGGTTCGGCAGCTTGGTCGCCTCCGCGAGTGCGGCCGTGGCGAGTCCCACGGCGTACCCAGGGCTTCCCGCCTCGCTCGCGATATTGCTGCGCCTCTGGGAGATATAGGAAGTCAGCGTGGGGTCGTTCAGCTCGCGGGCGTAGTCGAGGGCGCGGTTCGTCCACAGCATCGCCGACCGCGAGTCTCCTGTGTCCTGGTAGAGCCACCCCAGGAACTCGGAGTATCGGGCGCCCACGCGCAGGACATCGCTGCGCAGCGCCCCGAAGGTGTCCGAGCAAAGCTGCTCGATGAGCGGCACCTGCGCTTGTACTGGCGCAATGAGGAATCGGGGGCCGACGAGCGGTTCCCCTTGTGCGTGCTGGACGAATGTCGATCTCAGGTAGTCCAGGACCGCCGGAGACGCAGTGGGCGCGGGAGCATGGGGCATCGGGGATACCGGCAAGGAATCGAGTTGGGACGGCGCAGTCTCCAGGGCAAACCCGAGCGCCGCCCGGGTCTCCCGGTAGACCTCAGAGAACAGCGCCTGATACTCGGGCCCCGGATCGCGCCGACCGTTCTCGAACATCGAGATCTGTGTCTTCAGGCTGGACTGCGACGGCAACTCGGTGCCAAGCCGCTCTGCGGCCTCATACAGGGCGTCCATTAACTCGGTCTGCGACCACCCACGCGCCTTGCGAGCGGCCTGCAACTTGGTCTTCATCGCTTCCCCACTGTCAGGCGATGCCTTAGCACCATGATTGCCCAATCACGCACCTGACGTGGGGAGTTAACAGATAACAGCGACCGGGTGTTAACCCCTGTCCACTGTCAACAGGCGCGAAATCGGGCCTACTGGTTCCTGTCAGCGCGACCGGAACGATCGGCTTCAAGCCTCTCTACCCGGCCACGAAGATCCGAGAGCTGGGAGGTGACATGTTCGAGCTCCTGAAGGACATCGGTCATCGCGGCATCCGCGTCGACCGGCGCCTGGTTGGGGTCCCGAACGTAGGAACCGCGCCCAGTCGTCATCACGAGCCCTTCGTCTCGCAGGACATCGAGCGCCTTTTGAACGGTGGTCGGCGAGATGTTGAAGCGGTCGGCCAAGCCGCGCACGGTGCCGACCTTCTTGCCGACCTTGATGACGCCCTGCTGGATCTCGTTCCGCAGGGTCTCGGCTGCTTGCTCGTACGGCTGTCTGGGGTCGTCCTCAGCGATCGTCACGACATCGAGCGTACCCACTAGCACGACCTAGCACGTTCATGGCGCAGGACCCTTGCGCGATGTCACGTACTAGTACATGCTGTTACGTGTCAGCAGGGCCCGAGAAGGCTCTCGATTGGCGTGCACGACTCGTTTGACCTGCACAAACGCCCTGAGAGGTCCGTATTAGGCGGACTGCCTCGAAGGAAGCGATCGCAGTTTGAGAACTCAACAGAGGACATGAAAATGAGGCCTTGAGCCTTGTCCCCGCAACGGCCCGGGTGATGGCCGCCCGGCGGCCACTTCGTGGCAGGCGAACCTGTCCTGTCATGCGTGTCAGCTCTGGAGAAACGCCCGAGGGCTTTCCTTCATCACTGGAGGTCAGGCCTTGTGCGCCACCTGGCACGCGCCGCCCTGCTCGCGTCAGAGCAGTGACGATGACGCACCCGACCTTCCCGGCTCGGGGCCGGCACGCCGTGGCAACGACGTGCCGGTGAAAGCCGTGTCCCTTCGTTCGTGAGGGGGTCGGTGTGAACCGACGACATACCCCGGCGCCGCCGCCTTGGACCGATCGGCGGCGCCTGACTGAACCTCGGTCCATCCCATCTGGTCTCGCGGCCGTTGCTGCCGCGGCCGGTTGCCTGCCCCGTCCGTCCGGCCCGCACGCTGTGCGCCGGCCGTACGGACGGGGTGGAAGGGAGCCGGAGTTTCAACCCGAGGGAGTTCGCATGTGCCAGATGCCGTACCTGCAACAGCGCATCCTCGTTCGCGCCGCTCGGAACGAGGGCCACACCGCGACGTCGAAGAACGGCGACGCCCTGATGAGCCTGTACGCGGCCGATCTGGTCAGCGGCGGCAAGCTCACCCATTCCGGGCTCGTGCTCGCCCGCTCCTTGATGGAGCAGGACCCGACGCTGCGTTGACCGCACATCGCCCCGGCTGTCTGCCGTGAGGGCGCCGGATCGAATCCGGCCCGGGGCACCGCCGCCCTTTCGGTGGCTCGCCGCCTGTGCGCGGCCCAATCCCCCCTTCAACGGCGTGAGCCCCCGGAGTAGCCGCTCCGGGGGCTCTGTTCGGGCCGTTGCTACCTGCTAGGGAGACCACGACCCATGAAGCTCATCGTTCCTGCTCACAGCCTCGTTACCGCCGCCCTGACGGACATTGAGCCGTCGGATGCGGAGCTGGACGCCATCGAGCACGAGGCGCCGCTCATCTCCGCGGAGGTTGAGCTGCTCGACGTACAGATCGCCCTCCTTGACCAGCCAGTGACCGCGTTCGACGAGCGCCGGCTGCGGAGGGCCCGCCGCAAGGTGCTGAACGCGCGTGCCGAGGTCGCCAACCGCCGCGCCGCGGTGCGAGAGGGCGATGCCGCATGATCCGCATCGTCACCGCCAAGCGGCTCGCCCGGCTCGAAGCCGACACTCACGCCGCGTTCGAGCGGGCCCGGCAGGCGACGGAGGCCGCGAACACGGCGGCCACCCGGCACATGGAGGTGCTGGCCGCCGCTAACGGCCGCGCGGAGCGCGCCGAAGAGAGTAAGGAAGCGGTCGGCGAGATGTTCGCCGGCGCCGTGGCCGAACTGAGCGCCGCGCAGGAAGAGCTGCTGTTGCAGCGCATCGAGCTGCGCCGCCTTGGCGAGGAACTTGCCGAGGCGCGCGAACCGGGCCGCTACCTGTACCTGCTGCGGCACTACGGCGAACCCTGGATGATCTACAGCTCGCAGCAGGACGCCTTCGCCGACACCGCCACCCACGGCGTGCCCGCGAACCGGGTGTGGGTGCGTGCTGGTGAACAGCTTCCCTCCGAGTCCGAGTGGCGGCTGTCGCCGTTCACGTACGACGCCGGATCGAACGCGTTCCGCGGTGAGTTCGTACCCGTTCCGCGGTCACTCGGGGAGGCGGCATGAACGCTGTTCATCTCCGTTCAGCAGAGAAAGCACTGTCCGTCGGAACGTGGCTGATCGTGTCCGGGGCGATGCTCTACTCCGTGCTCACGGTCACGCCGCTGATGGCCAAGCACACCGCCCCCGAGTGGGCGTGGACCGCGCCGATTCTGCCGCTCGTCGTCGACGCCGCGGTCGTCATCGTGGTCAAGCTCGATGACGTGCTGGCCCGCCTCGGAGGGCACGGCGGACGCTGGCCCGTCGTGCTGCGCTGGATGACCGGGCTGATGACGCTGGCGCTCAACACCGCCGACTCCGCGCTGAAGAACGACCTGGTCGGCATGGCTGTCCACTCCGTTTCCCCGCTGCTGCTCATCGTCACGGCGGAGACCGGACTGGCCTACCGTCGCGCCATCGCCAAAGCCGTAGCCGCACTGGACGCTCAGCGGAAAGCCGAGCGGGAAGAGCGCGAGGAGGCGGCCCGCGAGCGTGCCGAGCGAGCCCGTGCCGAGGCCCGCGAGGAGCGCGAGCACGCCGCCGCTCTGGCGCGTGAACAGCGTGAGCACGAAGCGAGCTTGGTGCGTGAACAGGCCGAGCGGGAGGAGCGTCAGCGGCGCGAGGAGCGCGAAGCCCGCGAGCGGGCCGAGGCTGCCGAGCGAGAGGTTCGTGAACGCCGTGAACGCGAGCGTGAACAGCGTGAACACGAGCGGCTGACGCGTGAACGCCAGGCCCGCGAGCGGGCCGAAGCGGAGCAGCGCGAGCGCCGTGCGGCGGCCGAGCGTGAACGCCGTGAACGCGACGAGCAGGCGGCCCGTGAACGCTCCGCACTGCTCGATCGCGGCCCGGCCGCGGGCAAGCTGCCCGAGGACGAGGCGCGCCGGATCGTGGCCGCCGCGTGCGAAAGCGGGCTGTCCGTGCGGCAGGCCGCGGAGCTGTGCGGCTGGTCGGTGGGGTGGGTTTCCCACCGCTACGGCGAACACCGCGGCCCCGACGCCGGCCAGCTGGCGATTGCGAGCGGCTGATGCCCACCGCCTACAGCAAGTGCTACGACCCCACGGGCGCCCGGTACGGGATACCGACCTACCCGTGGAAGTACGCGCCGCCCGGTCTGGCCACCCGCCGACAGCTCCGCGCCAAGGGGCTGCGGCCGGGCGGCCAGGAGGTCTGCGCGCAGTTGATGATGCGCCACCGCGGCCGCAAGTCCGGCGCGATGGTCGCCTACCTCTACCGCGAGGACCAGGCACTACCGGTACGGCCGATGACCTCCCGGAAGTGGGGCGCGCTCGCGCTGGCGATGCTCGCCCGCCGCACCTGCCCCATCTGCTCCGTGACCTACAGCTACTGCCTGCCGACCTCGCTCGGCATGTGCCTGCTGTGCCACGACTCTCCCCAAGAACAGCGCGTCGCCTGAAATCCCCTACCTGAGCTGGGAGTTTCGCTGTGACTTCCCGTACCTCCTCCCGTGCGCGCGCCGCGAAGGTGCCCGCCGGGGCCACCGTCATCAAGATGCCGCGCCAACGCCGTTCCGGCCGGCGCGCTCAGCCGTTCGTCGTGGTCGTGCCCGAACACCCCTCGCTCACCCGCCGGTTGACCGAGTGGCTCTTCCTGGCGCTGTGGGACCACCGCCGCGCGCTCGCCCCGTCCGTGCTCGCGCTGGCCGCGTTCCCGTTCACCGCGCTCCTGCACGCGCTGGCCTGGTGGTCCGGGCTGCTGCTCGCCCCCGCCGCGGCGGCCCCGCTGGTGTGGCTGCTCGTCATGCAGCGCCGCCGCCCCGCCTCCGCCCGCGCAGTGCTCGGCTGGCGGATCGGGCTCGCCCTGCTCGGCACCACCGCGGTCGCGTGGGCGTCGCTCGCCGCCGCGTTCGGGCCGTTGGCAGGTCCGCTGCCGCTGCTGTGGCTGCTCATCACGGCCGCCGCGCAGACCACGTGGCTGATCGTCCGCCACAACCGCTGACCTGAGGAGCAATCGTCATGAGCACCCCTCCGCGCACGTCGCCGCGTCGTCCGGCCGCCGCCAACGGGTCCGCCAAGTCCAACAAGTTCGCCAACGCCGGGGCCGCCGCGGGCGGCTTCGTCGGCGCGATGGGCGGCTCGTTCGCCCCGCCCATCAACATCAACGTCAGCAAGACCACCAACAACGGCACCGCCGGAGGCCGCGCCGGCGGCAACCGCCCGCACTCGCAAGCGCTGCTGCCCTCTCCGGAGTTCACCTCCCCGGCGCAGGTGCGCAACTACTGCAACCACCTGCGGGCGGTGTGCGTGTCGCTGTCCATCGAGGTCGCCATGGGCGCCGAAATCCTCAAGGGCGTGCTCTCCACCGTGCCCGACCCTGAGGGCCGGATGGGCGGCTCGCGCATTCGCGCCGCCCGGGTCTCGCGCAAGCTCAGGAAGTCCGCGGACGCGGCCCGGGACGCGGCGAAGAACGCCGCCGCCACCTACGCCCTGTTCCAGCAGCAGTACGAGGAAGAGATCAACCGCGTGCGCCACCGTGCCCGCCGCCCGCAGGGGCCGCGCATGGACTGGGCCCAGCAGTAAAGGGAGGCAAGACACCATGGTTGAGCGCGATGCGCAGCAGCAGCTCGCCGAGCTGCTGGACGCCCGCCTGCAAGGCGGCTCCGACACCGGCGGGGTCGGCAAGTACCTACTCCACCGGGCCAAGCCCCACCTTCCGCCCTGGCTCGGCATGGGCGGGATCGGTCTGGCCGGCCTGCTCGGTCACCTCAAGTGGGCCGACAGCGTGCCCGCCGCCACCGGCCTCACCCTCACATCGGTGGCCATCACCGGCGGCGCCTACCTGATCGGGAAGACAACCAGCAAACAGCGCCGCATCCACTCCGCCATCACCACCGCGCTCGGCGCCGGATGGCTGACCGCCGCCTGCCTCGCCGGCCCGTCCGCCGGGCCGCTGGACGACCTGTATCTGATGGGCGGCCCGGCGGTCGCCGTGTCATGGAACGTGCGCCAGTTCATGCGGCACAACCCCGACAACAACGGCGAGGGCTCGGACGCCGGCCTGCTGGAGAAAATCGGTCTCGCCAGGGCAAAGATCGGGGCGGCGAAGGTGGAGGCCAACCGGGTCTCCGCCCCGCTCGCCCTGTCCCCTGGTGAGCAGACCAACGAGGACGTCACCAAGGCGCTCGGTCGCCTCGCCTCCGCGCTCGACCTGCCCACCAGCGCGACCCGCTACGTCCCCAGCCCGGACTCCGCGCGCCGCGGGGAACTGGTCATCGTCCCCGAGGACATGCTCGCCGAGACCGTCCAGTGGGTCGGGCCGTCATCGTTGGGCGGCTCGATCGCCGATCCACTGGTCATCGGCCGCTACGACGACGGCGCCCCGCTCATGGTGTGGCTGCCGGGCGACCCGGAGGCGGGCCGCAACAGCACGCACGTGCTCGTGGCCGGGCAGTCCGGTTCCGGCAAGGGCGATGCTGCGCTGAACCTGCTGACCGAGATCGTCTCGCGGCGGGACGTCGTCGTGTGGATGTCGGACCCGAAGATGTTCCAGGACTTCGGCGCGCTGCGGCCCGCCCTCGACTGGTCTGTCGAGGGCGGCACCGGCACCGAAATCATGGTCAAGGCCGTCGAAACCGCGATCCCGATGCGCACCAAGTGGCTGGGCCAGCACGGCTATCGACAGTGGTCACAGGCCGCCGCCGACGTCCAGAACGACCCCGCCCACACCTGCCGCGACGATGGTCGGGCGTGCGGCTGCCCCGGCATGCCGTTCCTCGTCACATGGATGGAGGAGGCCGCCAACACCCTGCGCGCGCTCGGGGATGACGCGTTCACCGGGATCGCGCAGGAGGCCCGCTCCGCGGGCATCTCCCTCGTCGTCTCGCTGCAGCGTCCCTCCTACGACCAGATGTCGACGAGCACGCGGGCCTCGCTGCCCTCGGTCGTCGCGCTGGGCTGTGACCCGCGCGACGAGGGATTCTCGCTGCCGGATGCGGTCATCGACCAGGGCGCCCACCCCGGCGCCTGGGGCAACCGCCGCCCCGGCTACTGCTACGTCGTCTCACCCGGCATCGACGAGGGCCGTTACCCCTCGCCGGGCCGCACGCAGCAGTTCACCGTGCGGGCCGTGCCGGTCATGGAGCAGCTCGCCGCGTGGGCGCAGGCCAACGGGGCGAACGCCGATGCGCACACGGCCAAGGCCGCTACCGCGGTGGCCGGCGCGCACTACACCGGCCGCCCCGGCGCCGACGACGAGACCGGGGCCCGCGCGGGCGGGCAGGGCCGTCACGCGGCGCCGTACGAGGTGGAGGAGGACGACATGGACGACAACCTCTACGAGCTGCTCGTCGACCCCGAGGACGCCGACATCGACCCCGAGCAGGAGCTGCCCGACGCCGAACCGGGCGACGACGAGCCGATGTTCGGTGCCGAGACCGGGCGCAAGCCGTCCCCGGAGGAGGCCCGCCGCCTGTTCGCCGCCGCGCTCGCGGAGTTCGAGGCACAGGGACAGATGATCGTGGGTCCGGTCGACTTCACCGACTGGTGCGACCGCAACCACCTCTCCCGCTCGTGGGTGTCCCTGCGCCTCAAGGACGCCGCCATGGAGGGCCGGTTGGAGATGACGAACACCACCGGCCGGTGGCGCATCGTCCCCCACCCCGAGCCCACCCTCGCCGCGGCCTAACACCCCTAACGGCCCGTAACGCGTTACGGGCCCCTAACACCCAAACCCCTAGGCACGCGCAGCGTTACGCCCCCTAACAGTGGCGGCCTGACGCTGCGTAACGCCTGCCCGTAACACCTGACGCCGCGCACCCGCGCCCACGTACGCGCGGGTGCGCGGCCCGTCCACGGGAGCCCGTATGACCCACCCCGAGCGGCCCACCGCCGCCCTGGAAGTCCACCGCCCGATCCTCCTCGCGCCCACGCACCCGGCCCCCGCGCCGGCCGTACAGCAGTCGTCCGCGGTGCAGTCGGTCGTGCTGCCCGACGGGCGCGTCGTCACCGGCTACAGCATCGCCCCCGCCCCGGCGCCCATACCCGCGGCGCCGGCGGCGCGGCCGATCTCGCGTACCGCGGTGAACATCGCGCTCACCGGCGTCGGGTTCGCCGGCGTGTGCGGCGGGCTCGCACTCGCCGCCACCTTCATCGCCGCGCTCGCCGCCCTCGTCCACCAACTGATGATCCTGGCCGCGGTCATCTTCGGCGGCTCCATCGCCGCCATGGTCTTCGGCCCATCCCGCGGCGGTGGCGGCGGCACGGTCGTCAACATCCGCAAAGCCACGTTCAAGCGCAACCACTTCCACGGCTGAACAAGGAGGCCACATGACCACCACCGACCCTGTGCAGCTCGCGCGGGACGCTGCGGAATCGGTCCGCAGCTTCAACCACCGCACCTTCCCCACCCGCCAGAACCCCGGACTCGTCTCCGCGCCCACCGCCTACAGCGTGCTGGGCGCGTTCAAGGCGCTGGCCGACCGGCTGCCGCAGTCCTTCGAGCAGATCGCCCACGCCCTGAACACGCACCTCCAGGCCGGCCACATCGCCGCCGACTACGGCACGCCCGCCGAGCACGTCGCCGCCGCGGCCTCTGCGCTGCAGGAGGCCGAGGACCACGCGTACGCGCTCGCCGACGCACTTAGCCGCGCCTGGTCCGCGACCAACCCGCTCAGCCACACCGGCCCGCTCACCGACGCCGAAAGCGAGTAGCCCATGTCGTTCGGAGAGACCCCGATCACCGTCATCGGCAACCTGACCGCCGACCCCGAGCTGAAATTCACCGAAAGCGGCGCCGCCCTCGCGAAGTTCACCGTCGCCGCCACCCCGCGCACCTTCGACCGCGAGTCGGGCCAGTGGAAGGACGGCAACGCGACGTTCTTCCGCTGCGCCGCTTGGCGCCAGCTCGCCGAGCACGCCGCGGACTCGCTGACCAAGGGCGCCCGTGTCGTCGCCCACGGGCGGATCCGCCAGCACGACTGGAAGACCGACCAGGGAGAGAACCGCTCGATGCTCGTCATGGAGGTCGACGAGATCGGCGCGAGCGTCCGCTTCACCACCGTCACTATCAACGCCAAGCGGCCCGCACAGTCCGCGCCCGCCGACAACGGCGCGTGGAACACCGACGCCCCCGCCGGTAAGTCGACCGGCGACGAGCCCCCGTTCTAGCTGCGCCAAGGGCGGCCCCACCGTCTCGCCAAAGCCGCGGGGCCGCCCTTGTCAGCCAGTACCCATCAGAGAACTGGAGGACATCCAGCATGACGCAACCTGCCTCCGAACCGCGAGGCTGCAACCTCGCTTTACTCTCCGCGGCCCTGGAACCCGTCGCCCACGACTGGCACGTGTTCCCCCTTCGCCCCGGAGAGAAGCGGCCCGCCGGGCACGCCGAACGGCTCTGCCCCGGCACCGGCCGCTGCTCGAACGGTCACCTCAAGCCCGAACAACGCGCCACCCTCGACCGCGACTTGATCGTGGCCGCGTGGACCGGGCATCCGTACAACATCGGGATCGCGACCGGCCCCTCTGGGCTCCTGGTCGTCGACCTCGACGTGTTGAAACCGGAAGAGCAAGAAGGAACGCCTGACGGCGTCCAAAGCCTGTTGGCGCTCTGCGAGCGCGCCGGCGAGACTCTTCCGGCTACCTACCAGGTGCGGACCCCCAGCGGCGGCCGGCACCTGTACTTCACCCAGCCCGACGGGGCCCGGCTGCACTCGAGTGCGGGCCGCCTGGGGCACCACATCGACACCCGCGGCTGGGGCGGCTACGTCGCCGCCCCCGGCAGCACCACCCCCCAGGGCGCCTACACCGTCACCGACGACCGCACCCCGGCGGTACTGCCGGAATGGCTGTGCAGCGCGCTCACTGAACGGCCACGCCAACAGAGCGACCAGACCATGGCGCACTCCGTGGAAAGCCGCAGCGGGTATACCGCGGCGGCGATGCGCGGCGAGGTGCACAACGTGGCCACCGCGGGGGACGGACAGCGCAACGCCGTCCTACTCCGGGCCGCCCGGGCGTTGGGGCGGCTGGTCGCATCAGGCGACCTCGGACGGGAGGAGGTCGAGGAGGCTCTTAGTAGGGCGGTGGCCGGCAACGCGACACAGTCGCAGCGCTACTACGACGACGTGATCGCACGGGGTCTGGACTGGTCGATCGCCCACAACCCGCAGCGGAGGACGGGCGCATGACCCATCCCGCCTCTACTAAGAGCCCCCAGACCACACCGACCGAACCCCACCTCGCCGACACCTCGCAGGTCACCCGGTCGGCTTTGCGGCCGAAGGACGACGCCGAAGGCGTCCTTTCAGCTCTTCCCTTCACCGCCCTCACCGAGCAGGAAGCCAGCCAGGTACCCGGCCCGCGGCCGATCGCGTGGCTGATCGTCCGCACGCCCTACCGACGCACCCCGACCGCCCGGTCGACGTGCACATGTGGACGCGATCTGAGCGCCCGCGGCCACGCCGACGTGCTCGCGCTCATCGACGACCACACCGCCCACCGCGCCGCCTGCCCGTTGCGCAACCCCCAGGAAGGACGGGCCGCCGCATGACGACCGACCAGACCCCCGCAGAGCCCACCATCGACGGCGCGACGCTACTCAACGACGTGGAGGCCTTCCACCGGCGCTTCAACGTCTTCCCCACCGAATCCGCCTACGTCGCCGTGGCGTTGTGGGACGCACACGCCCACCTGGTCGACTGCTTCGAGTCCACCCCGCGCATCGCCTTCCTCTCCCCGGAACCGGGCTCGGGGAAGTCCCGTGCACTGGAGATCGTGGAAACCCTCGTACCGAACCCGATGGCCGCGGTCGACGCGTCCGCCGCCGCCCTGTTCCGGGCGGTGTCGGGGGTCGAAGGACATCGGCCCACGATCCTGTTCGACGAGATCGACACCATCTTCGGCCCCAAGGCCGGAGAGAACGAGCAGCTCCGCGGGTTCATCAACGCAGGTCACCGACGCAACCGGCCGATGTTCCGCTGCGTGGGCGACGGCGCGAACCAGACCGTGCAGGCCTTCCACTCCTACACCGCCGTAGCCGTGGCTGGACTGGGTTACCTGCCCCCCACCATCCGCGATCGATCCGTCAACATCCGCATGCGACGCAGGGCCCGCAACGAGAAGATCGAGCCCTACCGCACCCGCATCCACGAGAAGGAAGGCTTCGCCCTCCGCGACCAACTCGCCGCATGGGCAGCACAGGTCTCCGAACGCGTCATGGAGGCCTGGCCGGAGATGCCCGAAGGCGTCACCGACCGACCCGCGGACGTATGGGAACCGCTGCTCGCCGTCGCCGACGCAGCCGGGGGCGAGTGGCCCAAGCGCGCCCGCGAAGCCTGCATCGAACTGGTCAAAGCCTCGCAGGCCAACGACAAGGCCAGCACCGGAATCCGGCTGCTGACCGACCTGCGCGACCACGTGATGGTCGGCGTCGACCGCCTGCCCACCATCGCCGTACTCGACCGGCTCAACGCCCTCGACGACGCCCCGTGGGCCGACCTCGACGGCAAGCCCCTCGACAACCGGCGCCTGTCCAAGATGCTCGCGCAGTACGTCACTGCCGAGGGAACCCCCATCGCGTCGCGGAACATCCGTACGGCCGGCGGGGTCCTCAAGGGCTACTACAGCGAAGACCTCGAAGACGCGTGGGCCCGTTACTGCCCGCCGCCTACCCCGTAGGTCCGCTACTGCCGCTACGTCCGCTACACCCCAGGTCAAAGACACATTTCCTGTAGCGGCATCCATCCGATGTAGCGGCTACGTTCCGACACCCTCGCGTAGCGCCGTAGCCGCTACATCCCACAGGTCCGCTACACAAACGCCCCCGCTGACCTGCGATGTAGCGGCGTAGCGGATGTAGCGGACTTCTGAGGACGGGGCCAAGAGCCCCGCTGTGACCACCGCGGCTAAAGGAGTCAATCGTGGCCCGCGCCGAAAAGCTCACGCTCGCTGAAGTCCTTACAGAGATCCAGATGAGCCGCGCCGCCTTCTACCGCATGCGCGCTCGCGGCCAAGCGCCCCGCATCCGCAAACTCCCCAACGGTCAAGTCCGCGTTACCCGCGCCGACCTGGACGCGTGGTGGGACAAGTGCGCCGCCTGACCCACTTACTCCCCCGGCCCGCCTCGTTCTTACGGGGCGGGCTCTTCCTTGCCCGGAGAATCATGTCCCTCACGTTCGACGTACGGATCTACTCCATCGAAATCCGACCCGACCGCCCCAAGCCCTTTCGCGTCCGGTGGCTCGTGGGTGCGCAAAAGCACTCCAAGAGCTACCAGTTGAAGGCTCAGGCCGACGGGCGACGTTCCGAGTTGATGACCGCGCTCAGGAAGGGGGAACAGTTCGACGAGGAGTCAGGGTTCCCCGCCTCTGAGCTGCGCGCGAAGAGCGGTTCGGTGACTTGGTACGAGCACAGTCGGGCCTACGTAGAGCGCCGATGGAAGGGGCTCCCCGCCAAATCGCGGCGTAACGACGCCGATTCGCTCGCCACGATCACGCCCGCCCTGGTGAAGAACACGGCCGGCCAACCGCACCCGAAAACCCTCCGCGCCGCTCTCTATGGCTGGGCTTACAACAAAGGCCGGTGGGACCAGGAACCTCCCGAGGACATCGCGGCGGCGCTGCGGTGGATCGAGAAGAACTCTCTGCCCGTCTCCGCGCTGGAGGACCCCGGCACGCTCCGTCTGGCGCTCGATGCCCTCTCCACGCTGATGGACGGCAAGTCCGCCGCCGCTCGTACGGCCCGCCGCAAACGAGCCTGCCTTAGCGACGTGCTCGGGCTCGCTGTCGAGCGTCGGTACTTCAGCATCCCCGTGAATCCGCTCGCCACGGTGAAGTGGACCCCGCCGAAATCCGTAGAGGAGGTGGACCCGGAGAGCGTGGCGAACCCGAAGCAGGTACGGAACTTGCTCGCAGGGGTTCGAGCGCAGGGAGACCGCGGGGCCCACTTGGAAGCGTTCTTCGGCTGTCTCTACTACGCCGCCATGCGGCCGGCCGAAGCCGTGGCCCTGAAGCGCAATCAATGCCACCTCCCGAAGCGCGGGTGGGGCACTCTGACGCTGCGCGGCGGAATCGTCCACGCAGGGCGCGACTGGACGGACACCGGAGACGCCCACCAGGTCCGTCACCTGAAGGCGAGAGCCGTGAAGGAAACCCGTGTGGTGCCCATCCCGCCGCACTTCGTGGCGATGCTGCGGTGGCACATCGAGCGGTACGGCGCCGCGCCCGACGGGCGCCTGTTCCGCACGAACCGGGGCGGTGTGATTCAAGACACAGGCTATGGCGAGGTCTGGGCAGCGACTCGCACGGAAGTACTGACCTCGGAGGAGGCAACGTCACCTCTCGCGCGGCGCCCGTACGACCTGCGCGCCGCGGGAGTCTCCTTCTGGCTCTACAGCGGAGTGGACCCGATGGAGGTGGCCCGTCGCGCCGGCCACTCGGTGGCAGTGCTGCTCAGGGTCTACGCGAAGGTTCTCGCTCGCGCTGCGGACCGGGCCAACCTCCAGATCGAGGCGGGCCTGCGGGAGTGGGACGGATAGGCGCCATCCCCCCGGGGGACACCTGGGGGACACACGCTGATCAGACCTGGGATACACCCGAGACAGGGTGAGACAAGTCACGCATTTCGACCACTCACCGAAGGTCACTGTTCGAGCAAAAAGAAGACCCCTCCGGACTACGTTTCCGCAGTTCGGAGGGGTCTTTCCCAAGTGTGGCGGCGCCAGGATTCGAACCTGGGAAGGCTGAGCCGGCAGATTTACAGTCTGCTCCCTTTGGCCGCTCGGGCACACCGCCTTGGGTTTGCTGCCCCGGGCCCCGCTTTGCGGCGGTGCTCGCTGGCAACGACGTAAACAATACCTGATGCACGGGGGTGCTTCGCCACCCGATTGATCGGCGGCCGGGCGCGGCACGGTGGCTAGGCTGCTCTTGGCGCGACTTCCCCGGCGCGCAACCAGAGCAGAACCCGGTCGTAACCCGACCAGTACCCGATCCACCCCCGATACAAGGAGCCACAGGACATGGCCGACTCCAGTTTCGACATCGTCTCGAAGGTCGAGCGGCAGGAGGTCGACAACGCCCTCAACCAGGCCGCCAAGGAGATCTCGCAGCGCTACGACTTCAAGAACGTGGGCGCCTCCATCTCCTGGTCCGGCGAGAAGATCCTGATGGAGGCGAACGGCGAGGAGCGGGTCAATGCCATCCTCGACATCTTCCAGACCAAGCTGGTCAAGCGCGGGATCTCGCTGAAGTCGCTGGACGCGGGCGAGCCGCAGCTCTCCGGCAAGGAATACAAGATCTTCGCCTCCATCGAGGAGGGCATCTCCCAGGAGAACGCCAAGAAGGTCGCGAAGACGATCCGCGACGAAGGCCCGAAGGGCGTCAAGGCGCAGGTGCAGGGCGAAGAGCTGCGCGTCAGCTCGAAGAGCCGTGACGACCTGCAGACCGTCCAGCAGTTGCTCAAGGGCAAGGACTTCGACTTCGCGCTGCAGTTCGTGAACTACCGGTAGGACTACTGCCTACAGGGATGCTTCGCGGCTCGCAGTGGCCTACGTAGCGCCCGTAAGCGCCTACGTAAGCGAAGGGGCGGCACCCGACGGGTGCCGCCCCTCCTTGCTGCCGGCTGCAGCTCAGCGGCGACTGCGCGAGTCGCCGAAGAAGATGCGGTAGGCGATCAGGAGGACGAGCGCGCCACCGATCGCGGCGATCCAGGTCGCGCCGTCGTAGAAGTCCGTGGATACGGGGCGGTCGAGCCAACGGGACGATATCCAGCCGCCGATGAAGGAACCCGCGACGCCGATGAGGGTCGTACCGATCAAGCCGCCCGGGTCCCGGCCGGGCAACAGGAACTTGGCGATGGCACCGGCCAGCAGTCCAAGGATGATCCAGCCGATGATGCCCATGCCGCGTTCTGCCCTTCAGTAGTGCTGTGGCGCGTACTGCCTTCTGCCTTGCTGCAGCGCCTTGTTGCGTCGTTCTTGACGGGTCGCCGAGTGCGTCGTCGCCCTGGCTCCCTGCTGCCCAGAAGGACGACAGGTAGGCATGATGTGGTTGCACGAGCCCTTTAGTGTGCGGCACATGACACAGCCGGGAACTCCCCTTCGCAGGGCGCTGGGTGTGCGGGACGCCGTGCTCGTCGGCCTCGGGTCGATGATCGGGGCGGGCGTCTTCGCGGCGCTCGGGCCCGCGGCGCGGGTGGCCGGTACAGGGGTGCTGTACGCGCTCGCGGTGGCGGCCGTGGTGGCCTACTGCAATGCGATGTCGTCGGCGCGGCTCGCGGCTGTGTATCCCGTGTCCGGAGGCACGTATGTGTACGGGCGGGAGCGGCTCGGTCCCTTCTGGGGGTATCTGGCGGGCTGGGCGTTCGTCGTCGGCAAGTCGGCCTCGTGCGCGGCGTGGCGCTGACCGTGGGGACGTACGTGTGGCCGGGGCAGGCACACGCGGTGGCGGTCGCGGCGGTCGTGGCGCTGACCGCCGTGAACTGCTTCGGGGTGCAGAAGTCGGCCTGGCTGACGCGGATCGTCGTCGCGGTCGTGCTCGGCGTCCTGGCGGCCGTCGTGGTGGCGTGTGCGGGGTCGGGGAGCGCCGAAGCCGGGCGGCTCGCTCCCGGGCTCTCCGAGGGCGTGAGCGGCGTGCTGAGCGGCGCCGGGCTGCTGTTCTTCGCGTTCGCCGGGTACGCGCGCGTGGCGACGCTCGGCGAGGAGGTGCGGGATCCGGCGCGGACCATTCCGCGGGCGATCCCCATGGCGCTCGGGATCACCCTGGTCGTGTACGCCGCCGTGGGCGCCGCCACCGTCGCCGTGCTCGGCGTGGACGGGCTCGCGCGGGCCTCGGCCCCGCTGGCCGACGCCGTACGGGCGGCCGGCGGCGACGGTCTCGTGCCGGTGGTGCGGGCGGGGGCGGCGGTGGCGGCGCTCGGGTCGCTGCTGGCGCTGATCCTGGGGGTGTCCCGGACGACGCTCGCGATGGCGCGGGACCGGCACCTGCCGGGCGCCCTGGCGGCCGTGCACCCGCGCTTCCAGGTGCCGCGGCGGGCCGAGCTCGCGGTCGGGGCCGTGGTGGCCGTCGTGGCGGCCTTCGGCGACGTGCGCGGGGCGATCGGGTTCTCGTCGTTCGGTGTGCTGGTGTACTACGCGATCGCCAATGCCTCGGCGTGGACGCTGAGTTCCGCGGTACGCGCGCGGGCACTGCCGGCGCTCGGGGCCGCGGGGTGCCTGGCACTGGCGTGCTCGCTGCCCGTGTCGTCCGTTGCGGCGGGGGCGGGTGTCATCGCCCTGGGGGTGCTCGCCTACGTGGTCCGGCTACGCGCGCGTGGTGCGCACGGCACCACAAGCGGCTCGGCCTAGCGCGCCGCGAACGGCTGGTCCGTGGGCACGATTTCGCGGCCGAGCGGCAGCAGCGAGAGCGGAATCATCTTGAAGTTGGCGATGCCGAACGGGATGCCGATGATCGTCACGCACAGGGCGACGCCCGTGACGATGTGCGCCAGGGCCAGCCACCAGCCCGCGAGGATCAGCCACAGCACGTTGCCGACGCAGGAGGGCGCGCCCGCGTCCCGGCGCTCGACCGTCGTGCGCCCGAAGGGCCACAGGGCGTAGACGCCGATCCTGAAGGAGGCGATCCCGAACGGGATCCCGATGATCGTGATGCACAGCAGGAGGCCGGCCAGAACGTAGCCGAGGAACAGCCAGAAGCCGCTCAGGATCAGCCATATGACGTTGAGGATTGTCTTCACTGTTGGCGACCTGCCATCTGCTCGAGCCGGGAAATACGGTCCGCCATCGGCGGGTGCGTGGAGAACATCTTCGACATTCCCTGCCCGGGGCGGAAGGGGTTGGCGATCATCATGTGGCTCGCCGTCTCGATACGCGGCTCGGGCGGCAGGGGCAGCTGCTTCGTGCCCGCCTCGAGCTTGCGCAGGGCGCTCGCCAGGGCCAGCGGGTCACCGGTCAGCTGGGCGCCCGAGGCATCGGCCTCGTACTCGCGGGAGCGGCTGATGGCGAGCTGGATCAGGGACGCCGCGAGCGGCCCCAGGATCATGATCAGGAGCATTCCGAAGATGCCGGGTCCGTCGTCGTCGTTCGAGCGGCCGACCGGGATCAGCCACGCGAAGTTGACCAGGAACATGATCACGGAGGCGAGGGCTCCGGCGACCGAGGAGATCAGGATGTCGCGGTTGTAGACGTGGCTCAGCTCGTGCCCGATGACACCGCGCAGCTCCCGCTCGTCCAGGAGGCGCAGGATTCCCTCGGTGCAGCACACTGCGGCGTTGCGCGGATTGCGGCCCGTCGCGAACGCGTTCGGCGCCTCCGTAGGAGAGATGTACAGGCGCGGCATGGGCTGACGCGCCTGCGTGGAGAGCTCGCGCACCATCCGGTACAGCGCGGGCGCCTCGAATTCGCTCACCGGGCGGGCCCGCATCGCGCGCAGGGCCAGCTTGTCGCTGTTCCAGTACGCGTATGCGTTCGTCCCCAGGGCGATGACGAGCCCGACGATGAGCCCCGTACGGCCGAAGAAGCTGCCGATGACGAGGATGAGGGCGGACAGGCCTCCGAGGAGTACGGCGGTCTTCAACCCGTTGTGCCGGCGGTGCACGGTACGTCCTCCTGATGGTGCGGCAGGGGAACCCACTGCTTGCTTGTCTGCTGCTTCCACTGGGTCTGGAGCCTGTGTGCGTTTCCACGTCCAGTGGACCCTCCCTGACTGGTCAACGCCAGACGAGGAGGACGAGTTCCCTTGTCCGCCCGGGACGGGCCCGTGCGGGCGTGTAGGCCGACCGGGTCAGCGCTGCTGCGGCAGCCCCGCCAGTTCCAGGGCCTGCGGGTCCGCCTCGATCTCGCTCGTGCAGTGCGCGCAGCGGGTGGCGACGCCGGGGATCTGGGTGTAGCAGCGCGGGCAGTCGCGCAGGGCCGCCTTGATGTCGACGGGCTTGCCGCGGTCCAGGCGCGCCTGGAGCTTCATCATCGGGACGACGATCAGGAAGTAGAGCACCGCGGCGGTGATCAGGAAGGCGATGATCGCGCTGACGAACTTGCCGTACGGGAAGTCCGTGCCCTCGACCGTGAAGTGCGCCTCACTGAAGTCGCCGGTCGACTTCGTGGCGACACCGATGAGCGGCGCGATGAACGCCGTGCTGAGTGCGGTGACCACAGCCGTGAACGCGGTTCCGACCGCGAGGCCGATGGCCATCGTGATGATGTTTCCGCGAAGGATGAAGTCCTTGAACCCGCTCAGCACGACGCCTGTCTCCTTGATGTGTGGCTGTAGTCATTGGTGTGGGGCCCGTAACCGGCCCGTACGTGTGATGCCGTACGAGGGTGCCTAGAAGAGGCCCGTCGAGGCAAAACGCAGGACCAATTGGGGTGCGCCGGAGAGAGCCACTCCGATGACGGCTGTGACGGCGATCGCCGCAGTGAGCGGCCTGGATGCGCGGTGGACGGCGGGTTCGCCTTCAGGAGCGCGGAAGAGGGTCGCGGTCCACTGGAGGTAGTAGAAGAGCGCGATCACGACGTTCACGGCCATGACGACGGCGAGCCAGCCCATCCCCGCGTCGACGGCCGCCGAGAAGACCGTGACCTTCGCGAAGAGGCCGATGATGCCCGGCGGTAGCCCCGCGAGACACAGCAGGAAGAAGCCCAGGACGAGCGCGGCGAGCGGGTTCGAGGCATACAGGCCCCGGTAGTCGCTGATGCGGTTCAGCGGCTTCGTACGGGCGACCAGAGCGGCCACCGCGAAGGCGCCCAGGTTCACCGCGGCGTACATGAGGGCGTACGCGAGGGTGGAGCCGATCGACTTCTGCGGGTCGTCGGAGTACGCGGCCGCGGCGATCGGCACCAGGAGGTAGCCGGCCTGGCCGACGGAGGACCAGGCGAGCAGGCGGACGGCGCTGTACGCGCGCGTGGCCTGCTGACGGATGGCGGCCACGTTTCCGACGGTCATGGTCAGTGCGGCGAGCGCGGCGAGGGCCGGCCCCCACACGTCGGCGTACGAGGGGAACGCGACGACCGTGACGAGGATGAGGCCGGAGAAGCCGACGGCCTTGCCGATGACCGACAAGTAGGCGGCGATCGGCAGCGGCGCGCCTACGTAGGTGTCGGGTACCCAGAAGTGGAACGGCACGGCGGCCGTCTTGAAGGCGAAGCCCACCAGGGTGAGCGCGACGCCGGTCTGGGCGAGGGTGTGGAACTGGCCGTCCACGTGGGTGAGTTCGGTGGCGACCCGCGTGAGGTGCAGGGTGCCCGTGGACGCGTACACGAAGCTCACGCCGAGCAGGGTGACGGCGGTCGCGGTGACCGAGGAGAGGAAGAACTTCAGGGCCGCGTCAGAGGAGCGCTTGTCGCCCTGCTTGAGGCCCACGAGGGCGAAGGCGGGGAGCGAGGCGACTTCCAGGGCGACGACGAGCGTGGCCAGGTCACGGGACGCGGGCAGCAGGGCCGCACCCGCGGCGGAGGACAGCAGGAGGAACCAGAACTCCCCTTCGGGGAGAGGCTTCTTCGCGTTCTTCGCGTCCTTCAGGGAGCTGATCGAGAGCAGCGCGGTGAGCAGGGCGCCGGCCAGGACCAGGAACTGGATGACGAGCGTGAAGCGGTCCGCCGTATAGCTGCAGGCGTCGTACGAGGCGCCCTTGAGGCAGAACGTGGAGCGCTCGTCCCCGATCAGCGGCAGCAGCGCGAGCGCCGCGGCCACAAGGCCCGCGACGGAGATCCAGCCCAGGACCGGCTTGCGGCGCTCCGCCACGAACAGGTCGGCGACCAGCACGACGAGGGCCACGACCGCCGCGATCGTGGGCGGCGCGATGGCGACCCAGTCGACGGACTGGACGAGGGACGCCACGGAGGGCGCGGCGACGGCGATCACTGGAGGCCTCCTGCGAGGAGCTTCTGCACGGCCGGGTTCGTGAGGCCGAGCAGGGCGGCGGGCCACAGGCCCGCGAGGACGGTGAGGGCGACGAGCGGGGTCCAGGTGGCGAACTCGTAGCCGCGCACATCGGCGAGCACGGGTGCCTCCGGAGCCGCCGGGGTTTCCTTCGGGCGGGGGCCCATGCAGACGCGGCGGACCACGATCAGCATGTACGCGGCGGTGAGCAGCGTGCCGAAGGCCGCGATCGCCATGAAGACGAGGAACGCCGGGCGACTGAGGTCGTCGGCGGGCTTGAACGCGCCGAACAGCGCGAGCATTTCGCCCCAGAAACCGGCGAGCCCCGGCAGCCCGAGCGAGGCGACGGCAGCGAACGCGAGGAGGCCGCCGAGGCGCGGCGCCTTGCCGTACAGGGCCATGCCGCCCTGCTCGGCGAGAGCGTCGAGGTCGCTGGTGCCGGTCCGGCCCTTGAGCGCGCCGACGAGGAAGAAGAGCAGGCCGGTGATGAGGCCGTGGGCGATGTTGGCGAACAGCGCGCCGTTCACGCCGGTCGCGCTCATCGTCGAGATGCCGAGCAGCACGAAGCCCATATGGCCGACGGAGGAGTACGCGATGAGGCGCTTGAGGTCGCCCTTCGCGCCCTGCTTGGCCAGGTTCAGGCAGGCCAGGGACCCGTAGATGATCCCGACGACGGCGAGCGCGGCGAGGTACGGCGCGAAGGTCCGCATCCCGTCGGGCGCGATGGGGAGCAGGATCCGGACGAACCCGTACGTACCCATCTTCAGCAGGACCCCGGCGAGGAGGACCGATCCGACGGTCGGGGCGGCGGTGTGGGCGTCGGGCAGCCAGCTGTGCAGCGGCCACATCGGGGTCTTCACCGCGAGCCCGATCCCGATCGCCAGAACGGCGATGACCTGCACGGATGCGGTCAGCCCCCGGCCGTTGTCAGTGGCGAGTGCCATCATGTCGAACGTGCCCGACTTAACGCCGATAAGGAGGAGTCCGAGCAGCATCACGACTGAGCCGAGCAGTGTGAAGAGGATGAACTTCCAGGCGGCTTGCGTCCGTTGCGCACCGCCCCAGCGGGCGATGAGGAAGTACATCGGGATGAGGACCATCTCGAACGCGAGGAAGAAGAGAAGGAGGTCCAGGACGGCGAAGGTCGCGAGCGTTCCCGATTCCAGGACGAGGATCAGGGCGACGAACGCCTTGGGGGACGGCCCGGCCGGCATGTGGAAGTAGGAGTACAGCGCGCACAGGAACGTCAGCAGCGCCGTGAGCACGAGGAGGGGGAGCGAGATGCCGTCGATGCCGAGGTGGATACGCACGTCGAGCGCGGGGATCCAGCTGATGTCGGTCGTGGCCTGCATCTTCGACGGCTGGTCGTGGTCGAAGCCGAGCGCGAGGACGATCGCGGCGATGAGGATCACGCCGCTCACGGTCACGCCGTGGCGGAGCACGGCCTGGTCAGGGGAGTTCCCCTTCAGTCCGGGCGGGGCCGGGAGAAGGGCGAGGACGGCACCGATGAGCGGGCCGACGACGATCAATGCGAGAAGGAACTGCATCACGGATTCGCTGATATCGATCACGGCTGCTCACGCTCCGGCGGTGGCGACGAGGACGACGGCGACCACCAGAACGACGGTGCCTGCGAGCAGTGCGCTGAGGTAGGTCTGCACGTTTCCGGTCTGGGCCCTGCGCACGGCCCAGCCCAGCGCCTTCGGCGCTTCGGACGCCCCACGTACGTAGGTGTCGACGACGGCGCGGTCGAGGAAGCGGACCAGTGCGGCGCCGGCCTGCACCGGGCGGACGAAGAGCGCCGCGTAGACGGCGTCGAGGTGGAAGCCGACGGCCGCGTGGCGGTGCAGCGGGCCGAGCAGCAGACGGCCGGGGTCGGCCGGGTCTGGGGCGGCGGCGATGTCCCCGTACGCGGGGGTGTGTGTCGCGATGGCCTCGGCCTCGACCAGGCCCGCATCGCCGGACTCGGTGTCGACCGCGACGGCGCCGATCGGGGTGCGGCGGGCCGCCATCGCGGTGGTGTGGCGCCAGGCCGCGTAGGTGACCAGTCCGCCGACGAGCGCGAAGCCGGTGCCGAGGACGGAGGTGGTCAGCGTCGGGGCGAGGGAGGTGCCGTCGAACCAGTCGGGCAGCACGCCCGCGAGCAGTCCGAAGCCGAGGGAGGGGATCGCCAGGACCCACAGGACGACGTTCATCGTGACCGGCTGCTTGCCGTGGTCGGGGGCCTCGGTTCCGCTGCCCTTGAACGCGAGGAGCCAGAACCGGGTCGCGTAGGCGGCGGTGAGCAGGGCCGTGAGCAGGCCTGCCACGAGGACGATCCAGCCGGACGCGGTCGGCGCGGTCAGGGCTCCGTTCTCATGGCCGGTGGCGGTGTGCTCGGCGGCGCCGAGGACGGCCTCCTTGGAGAAGAAGCCGCTGAACGGCGGGATCGCGGCGAGCGCGAGCAGCCCCACGGTCACCGTCCAGAAGGCGTCCGGCACGCGGTCGCGCAGGCCCTTCATGCGGGACATCGCGGCCAGCGAGTTGGTGCCGGCGGCGTGGATGATCACGCCCGCCCCGAGGAACAGCAGCGCCTTGAAGGCGCCGTGCGCGAGGAGGTGGAAGACGGCGGCGTCGCGGCTGCCGACGGCGAGGGCGCCGGTCATGTAGCCGAGTTGGCCGACGGTCGAGTACGCGAGGACCCGCTTGATGTCGTCCTGGGCGAGCGCGGCCAGGGCCGAGCCGAGCATGGTCACCGCGGCCATGAGCGCGAGGACGATCAGCGCTGCCTGCGAGGCGGCGAAGACCGGGAGGAGACGGGCGACGAAGTAGACACCGGCGGCGACCATCGTCGCGGCGTGGATCAGCGCGGAGACAGGCGTGGGGCCCGCCATCGCGTCGGGCAGCCAGGTGTGCAGCGGGAACTGCGCGGACTTGCCCGCCACACCGGCGAGGAGCAGGAGGGCGATCAGGGTCGGGTGGTCGAGGCCACCCTCGGTCGTGACCTTGCCCAGGATCGTCGTGATGCGGAACGACCCCGTGTCCACGGCGAGCGCGAACAGACCGATGAGGAAGGGGACATCGCCCAGCTTCGTGACCAGGAACGCCTTGAGGGAGGCGGCCCGCGCCTCGGGGGTCTCCCAGTAGTGGCCGACGAGGAAGTACGAGCAGATGCCCATGACTTCCCAGCCGACCAGCAGGACCATCAGGTCGCCCGAGTAGACGACCAGGAGCATCGCGGAGGTGAAGAGCGAGACGAGCGCGGCGTACGAGGGGTAGCGCGGGTCGTTGCGCAGATAGCCCGTCGAGTAGATCTGCACGCAGGTCGCGACCAGGCCGACGAGGACGGCGACGAGGGCGGCGAAGCCGTCGATGTGCAGGGCGAGTTCGATCGGCACGGAGCCGGTCGGGGCGAGCTGGGTGTGCGCGTCGAGGGCGGCGGTGCCGTTGCCCGTGCCGCCGCCCTGGTCGAGGGCGACGACAGCGGCGAGGGCCAGCGCGGCCAGCGTCGGCAGGACGGCCAGCGGGCGGGCGAAGCCCGGGGCCGTGCGGCCGAGGAGCAGACCGGCGACGGCGCCGAGGAACGGCAGGAGGGGGACGAGGACGGCGAGGTTCGTCGTGGTCACGCGGTGGCCTCGGCCTTCTCGTCCGCGGTGCCGGCGACGGCCGGTGTCTCGGACGGGTCGTGCGGGTCGTCGTCCGGGTCGTGGGGCTCGGCGGAGTCGCGCAGCTTGTCGATGTCCGACGTGCCGCGGTTCCGGTAGACGGCCAGGACGATCGCCAGGCCGATGCCGATCTCGGCGGCGGCGATGGCGATGGTGAACAGGGTCAGGGCCTGGCCCGCGTGGAGGGTGTCGCGCAGCCAGACGTCGAAGGCGACGAGGTTCAGGTTGACGGCGTTGAGCATCAGCTCGACCGACATCAGGACCAGGATCGCGTTGCGGCGGGCCAGTACGCCGTACAGGCCCGTACAGAAGAGGAGGGAGGAGAGGACGGCGGGGTAGGCGAGGTGCATCAGCGGGTTCCCTCGCCTTCGAGCGACTCGGGCGACTTGGTCGACTTGGTCGACTTGGTCGACTTGGTCGACTTGGTCGACTTGGTCGACTCGGGCGTCCCAGGCGCCTCGGCCGCTCCCGGGGCCGAGGCGGTGTTGTTCCTGCGGGACAGGACGATCGCGCCGACCAGGGCGGCGAGGAGCAGGACCGAGAGCGCCTCGAACGGCAGGACCCAGTGCTTGAAGAGGATCGAGCCGGTCACGTCCGTGCTGCCCTGCACCGGGCCGTCGAGGTCGATCCAGGTCGTGCGGAACGCGTCGACGACGACCCAGATCAGGGCGGCGGCGGAAGCGACGGCCACGGTCAGGGCGGCCCAGCGGTTGGGGCTGTCCGCGTCCGGGGAGCGGCCGATGGGCGCGCGGGTCAGCATCAGGCCGAACAGGAGGAGGACCACGACGGAACCGACGTAGATGAGGACCTGTACCCAGGCGATGAACTCGGCTGTGAGCAGGAGGTACTCGACGGCGAGCCCGCCGAGGGCGACGACCAGCCACAGGGCGGCGTGCACCAGTTGCTTCGTGGTGACGGTGACGATCGCCGCGGTGAAGGTCACGAGGCCCACGAGCACGAAGGCGATCTCGACGCCGGACGGGGAGAGGAACCCAGGGCTGTCGACTGCCGTGGCGACGGCCGCCGATGCGGCGAGGGTCATGCGGTGGGCTCCTCTCCGGGGGCGTTGGGGTTATTGGGGTCGTTGGGGGTGGCCTGCGGTCCGGCGGCCGGTGCCGACGGGTCCCCGGCTGCGGGGCCGCCGACCGGGGGCTCCTGGGCTGCTGCCTCTTGGGCCGCTGCCAGTTTGTCCGCGGATTTGCGGGCCGCCGCCAGTTCCTTGGGGTCCTCGGCCGCGGGGTCGAGGGCGGGTGGGGACGGGACCGTCCACATCCACTCGCGGAGCTTGTCGCGCTCGTGGGTGAGCTCGCGGATGTCGGTCTCGGCGTACTCGAACTCCGGGGACCAGAACAGCGCGTCGAAGGGGCACACCTCGATGCAGATACCGCAGTACATGCAGAGGGAGAAGTCGATGGCGAAACGGTCGAGGACGTTGCGGCTGCGCTCGCGGCCGCCCTCGACGGCAGGCGGGACCGTCTCCTTGTGGGAGTCGATGTAGATGCACCAGTCCGGGCACTCCCGGGCGCACAGCATGCAGACCGTGCAGTTCTCCTCGAAGAGCCCGATGACGCCGCGGGTGCGGGGCGGGAGTTCGGGCTGGTGCTCCGGGTACTGCTCGGTGACGGTCTTCTTCGTCATCGTGCGAAGGGTGACGGCGAGGCCCTTGGCCAGGCCGGACCCCGGGACAGATCGGCGGGGCCGCCCGGAGGGCGTCGTTGAGGGGCGGGGGTCGGGCGACGGGCGGGCCATCAGTTGATCGCCACCTTCACGATTCCGGTGAGCGCGATCTGCGCGAGGGCGAGGGGGACGAGGGTGGTCCAGGCGAGCTTCTGCAGCTGGTCCTCGCGCAGTCGGGGGTACGTGACGCGGAGCCAGATGACGACGAAGGCCAGGACCGCGGTCTTGAGCAGGGTCCACACCCAGCCCAGGCCGTCCGCGCCCCACGGTCCGTGCCAGCCGCCCAGGAACAGCACCGTGGTCAGTCCGCAGAGCACCACGATGCCCGCGTACTCGGCGAGCAGGAACAGGGCGAAGCGCAGGCCCGTGTACTCGGTGTACGCGCCGAAGATGATCTCGGAGTCGGCGACCGGCATGTCGAACGGAGGACGCTGGAGTTCGGCGAGGCCCGCCACGAAGAAGACGAGGGCGCCAACGATCTGCCAGGGCAGCCACCACCACTCGAAGGCGTCGAGGATGCCGGGGAGGGAGACCGTTCCCGCGGCCATGGCAACGGAGGCCGCCGCGAGCAGCATCGGGAGTTCGTACGCCAGGAGTTGGGCGGCCGTGCGCAGGCCGCCCAGGAGGGAGAACTTGTTGGCGCTCGCCCAGCCCGCCATCAGCGAGCCGAGGACGCCGACGCCCATGACCGCGAGGACGAAGAAGATGCCCGCGTCGATGACGGCGCCGACCGCGCCGTCGCCGGGCCCGACCGGGATGGCGAGCAGCACGAGGAGGTACGGGAGGAGGGCCACCGCGGGGGCGATCTGGAAGACGCGGCGGTCGGCCTCGGTCGGGACCACGTCCTCCTTCTGCGCGAACTTGACGCCGTCGGCGACCAGTTGGGCCCAGCCGTGGAAACCGCCCGCGTACATGGGACCGAGGCGGCCCTGCATGTGCGCCATGACCTTGTGTTCGGTCTGGCCGACGACCAGGGGCAGCACCAGGAAGGCGACGAAGACGACGACGAGGCGCAGCGCGACGTCGAGGGCGTCGTTCACTCGTTGCCTCCGTTGTTGTCCGGCCGGGTCTCGGGGGTGTCTGTCGGGGTCTCGGGCTTGTCTGCCGGGTTGCCTGTCGGAGTCTCGGGCTTGTCCGCCGGGGGCTCGTCCGGGGTGGGCTCCGGCTTCTTCGACTCCTCGTCGAACGCGGGCTTGGCGTGGTGCCAGGGCGCGTCGCTCGAGCGGGGTTTCGGTGCGGGTTCCGGGCTCTGGGCCGGGGGTTCGGTGGGCGTCTCGCGTTGCGAGGCGGAGCTCTGGGAGGCGGAGCCCTGCGAGGCGCTGCGGGAGCGCCGTGCCGGACGCGGCGACGCTTCCGGGGCTTCCGGTGTCTTCGGGGCCTCCGGCACCTTCGGGGCCTCCGAGGTTTCACCCGCAGACGCGGCCGCCTGGCTCGCCGAGCCCTGGCTCGCGGACCGGGCGCGCCGCGCGGGCCGCTCCCCCGCCGCACGTCCCTCGGCACCGGCGGCGCCCGCCGCACGCCCCGCCGCACCGGCGCCCGCGGCGCGCGCACCCCGCGCGGGCCGGGCCGGTGCAGGCGGCAACTGCCCCTTCAGCGGGCCCCATTCGTTCGGGTCGGGGACGCCGGGTGGCAGTATCTGGCGCCGCTTGGGGCCGCCGTGCTCGGACTCCCCCGGCTCCTTCGCGCCCGGCCACGCCTTCGCGACGCGCGCCGCGAGCACGAAGTCCTTGCGCAGCGGGTGGCCTTCGAAGCCGTCGGGCAGCAGGAGCGGGTCGAGGCCCGGGTGGTCGGTGAAGTCGACGCCGAACATCTCGTGCGTCTCGCGCTCGTGCCAGGCGGCGCCCGCGTACACGTCGACCGCCGACGCGAGCACGGGTGCCGCGTGCGGAACGGTCGTGCGCAGCAGCAGGCGACGTACGGACCGGGGCGCCACGGCGGCGACGTGCGCGCACACGCGGAACCCGGCCTCCGGCTCGTCGACCGCGCTCAACCAGTCGAAATACGTGCACTCCAGCGTCGTACGGGCCGTCGTCAGAGCCGCGATCCACTCGGCCGCCGGCACATCGACGGTCAGCAGGTCGTACGCCTCCTCGACCGTGGCCTCGGCGCCGAACAGCTCCTCCACGGGGGCCGGCAGCCAGCTCATCGGTCACCCCCGGACGGCTTCCCGGAGGGCGCGGGCGGCTGGACGAGTCCGCTGCTCAGCGCGGCCGCCGAGGGCCGCCCGGCCGCCGCGTCGGCGGAGGCGTACCGCTCGCCGAGCGACTCGCGGGCGATCTTCTCCTGGAGCTTGAGGATGCCCTGGAGCAGCGCCTCGGGACGGGGCGGGCACCCGGGCACGTACACGTCGACGGGGATGATCTGGTCGACGCCCTTGGTCACCGAGTACGAATCCCAGTACGGGCCGCCGCAGTTGGAGCAGGCGCCGAACGAGATGACGTACTTCGGCTCGGGCATCTGCTCGTACAGCCGCTTCACGGCGGGGGCCATCTTGTCGGTGACCGTGCCCGAGACCACCATCAGGTCGGCCTGGCGCGGGCCCGGTGCGAACGGGATCACGCCGAGCCGGATGAAGTCGTGGCGCGCCATGGACGCGGCGATGAACTCGATGGCACAGCAGGCGAGTCCGAAGTTGAAGACCCACAGGCTGTAGCGGCGGCCCCAGTTGAGGACCACCTTCATCGGCTCGGGGGCGAGCCGCGAGAGCACGCCCAACTTCTTCGGCCCGAGAGGTCCGACAGGTCCGACGGGGTCCGGCAGGTCCACGGGGGCAGGAGCGGGCTCGGGGGCAGGAGTCACGGCACTCACGTCCACGTAAGGACGCCCTTCTTGTATGCGTACAGCAGGCCCACGGTGAGGAAGCCCAGGAAGATGAACATCTCGACGAGGGTCGTCGCGCCGTATCCCGGCGCGGCGAAGACCGTGGCCCAAGGGAAGAGGAAGATCGAGTCGACCGCGAAGATCACGTAGAGGAAGGCGTACACGTAGTAGCGGACCTGGGTGTGCGCCCAGCCGTCCCCGACGGGGTCGACGCCGCATTCGTACGTGAGGAACTTTTCCCTGGTGGGAACCACCGGGCGCAGCAGCTTCCCCGAGCCGAAGGCGACGGCGACGAAGAGCACGCCGCCGACGGCGAGCAGCCCGACGACCGAGTACGACTGGAAGTAGTCCGCCGCGATGACGGTCCCGTCCGATCCCGTCACGTACCTGCGCCCCTCGCGAGTTCGTTGTGTTCGACGATCTGTACGCACGGGAGTCTAGGCCCTGTTAAAGGGACGGTAAGCAGCCCGGGGCCGAGCGGCTTGGGCGAGGTGTGACCCGAGGAGGCACTCGAGGGGAACTCAAGAGCGAACTCGAGGTGGGGCTCGTGGTGGGGTTAACCCCCGCTCAACTTGGCGGCCGTCCTCATGGCGCCCCGCCCCGGGCCAGGGCACTCTTGCCGCTATGACCGAGCCACTCGACACTTCCGAAGACCATCCGGTGCTGCCACCGCCACGACTGGGGTACGACAGCGCCACGTGGAAGGAGATCGCCTATCTCCTGAGCAGCTTCCCGCTGTCCATCTTCGGATTCGTGTACGCCGTCACGATGGTGGCCCTCGGCGCGGGGCTCACGGTCACGGTGATCGGGCTTCCGCTGATCGCCGCAGGCCTCAGGGGCGCGCGGCTGCTCGGCAAGGCGGAGCGCGGGCGGGCAAGGGCCCTGCTCGGCGTGCGCATTGACGAGCCGAGCCCGCTGCCGATGCGGCGCACGGGCGGCTTCTTCGGCTGGCTGTGGACCGGCCTCAAGGACCCGGTGGGCTGGCGCACGGTGCTGTACGAAGTGATCCGGTTGCCGTGGGCCGTGCTGACGTTCGCCCTGACGCTGGTCGGGCTGTTCGTGCTGTGGCCGGTACTGCCGTTCATCGCGCGCGGTCTGGGCAATGCGGACCGGGCGATGGTGCGGGCGCTGCTCTCTCCCTCCGACGAGTTGGAGCGGCGGATCGAGGAGCTCGAGTCGGACCGGGGCGTCGTCGTCGACACGGCCGCCGCCGACCTGCGGCGCATCGAGCGCGATCTGCACGACGGGGCGCAGGCCCGGCTGGTCAATCTGGCCATGGGGCTCGGTCTCGCGAAGGAGAAGCTCCTGGAGGGCCAGGCCGACGAGGCGGTCGCGGCGATGGTCGACGAGGCGCACGGCGAGGTCAAGCTCGCGCTGCAGGAGCTGCGGGACCTGGCGCGCGGCATTCATCCGGCGGTCCTCACCGACCGCGGGCTCGACGCGGCCCTGTCCTCCGTGGCCACGCGCTGCACGGTGCCGGTGAAGGTGACGGCGGATCTGCCGGGCCGGCCGGCGGAGGCGATCGAGGGCATCGCGTACTTCACGGTCTCCGAGCTGCTCCAGAACGTGAGCAAGCACAGCGGCGCGCGGTCCGCCTCGGTGGACGTGTGGCGCTCGCAGGACCGGCTGCTCATACAGGTGTGGGACGACGGGCGGGGCGGCGCGAGCCTGGACAAGGGGACCGGTATGTCGGGCCTCGCGGAGCGGCTCGACGCGGTCGACGGCCTGTTCGTCGTGGACTCGCCGGACGGCGGCCCGACCACGATCACGGCGGAGCTGCCGTGGCGCGACAGGACCGAGCCGATACGGCAGAGGTAGGGAAAACCCCCGGTCGAAGACGCCGACCCGCCGCATGGCCGCGGGGCGCGCCCGCGCGGAAGCTTGAAGCAGAGCCCAAGAAAGCAGAGCGACGGCTCCCCGACAGACCTGAGCGGTACTGAGCAGAACGGACGGACACGATGGCCACGCACCAGTACGGATATCGCGACCAGAGCGACGCGTACGCGTACTCGTACGACGAGAACCGCGACGCCGGCCACGGCTTCGACGGTGGCCACGACGACCGTTCGGGCCCGCGTCATGGCCTGAACCGGCTGCCGGCCGGGCTGCGGGCGCCGATCGAGGGGCGGACGTGGCGGGAGTTCGGGTATCTGCTGCTCAGCCTGCCGCTCAGCATCATCGGGTTCGTGTGGGCCGTGACGATGACCTCGCTCGGTGTGGGCCTGCTGATCACGTTCATCGGGGTTCCGGTACTCGCGGCGGCGCTCGCCGGGTCGCGGGGGCTCGGGGCGCTGGAGCGGGTGCGGGCGCGCGGGCTGCTCGGCGTCGAGGTCGGTACGCCGGAGCCGCTGCGGCCGCGCACAGGCGGGCCGATGGGGTGGATCGGGGCGACGCTCAAGAGTGGCGTCTCGTGGCGGCATCTGCTGTACGGGGTACTGCACATGCCGTGGGCGGTGTTCGGGTTCGCCGTGGGGCTGAGCTTCTGGGTGACCGGCTGGACGATGCTCACGTATCCGTTGTGGCGCTGGGTGTTTCCCACGTACGTGGGACAGGACGGCATCCAGCTGTACGGGGACGCCGGCCACGCCATCTACCTCGACAACCCCTTCGAGATCACGGTGACCGCGGGGCTCGGGCTGCTCGTCACGCTGGTCACGCCGTGGGTGATCCGGGCGCTGACGACGGTGGACCGGCTGATGGTGATCGGGCTGCTCGGCCCCTCGCGGCTCGCGTCGCGCGTGGTGGAGCTGGAGTCGGACCGGGGTGTCGTGGTCGACACGGCGGCGGCCGACCTGCGGCGCATCGAGCGGGATCTGCACGACGGGGCGCAGGCCCGGCTGGTGAACCTGGCCATGGACCTCGGGGTCGCCAAGGAGAAGCTGAGCGAGGACCCGGAGACGGCGGCGCGCCTGGTGGGCGAGGCGCACGGTGAGGTGAAGACGGCGCTGCAGGAGCTGCGGGACCTGGCGCGCGGGATCCATCCGGCGGTGCTGACCGACCGGGGGCTCGATGCGGCGTTGTCGTCGGTGGCGTCGCGGTGTGCGGTGCCGGTGCGGGTGGAGGTCGACCTGACGGAGAGGCCGGCGCCGGCCATCGAGGGCATCGCGTACTTCACGGTCTCCGAGCTGCTCCAGAACGTGAGCGAGCACAGCGGGGCGACGCGGGCGGAGGTCGACGTGTGGCGGACGCGGGACCGGTTGATGGTGCAGGTGTACGACAACGGGGGCGGCGGAGCGGTGGCCTCCGGCGGGTCCGGGTTGGCGGCGCTGGCCGGGCGGCTCGACGCGGTCGACGGGATTCTGGTGGTCGAGTCGCCCGGGGGTGGGCCGACGCGGGTGACGGCGGAGTTGCCGTGGCGCCGCGCGTGACACGGGGGTGAGCCCGGGGGTGGTTCCGCGGCACCGCCCACCCCTGGTTACCCGTGGCCGGGCCCAACTCTCCATCGCGCGGCATCGCGCCACCCGACACCGGACACCGGACACCCGCCACCCGACACCCGCCCGAAGAACACTCCGCGGACACCCCCCGATCCTGGAATGCTGGGGGCAGGATCGAACGATCTCGGCGCGCACCGCGTCGGGACGTTCGTGCGCTGGGGGGCCGGAGAACGTGGAGGACAAGGTGCGGGTCGTCATCGCCGAGGATTCAGTGCTGCTCAGGGAGGGCCTGACCCGGTTGCTCACGGACCGCGGGCACGAGGTCGTCGCGGGCGTCGGCGACGGCGAAGCGCTGATCAAGACCATCATCGAGCTGGGGGAACAGGGACAGCTGCCCGACGTGGTCGTCGCGGACGTCCGGATGCCGCCCACGCACACGGACGAGGGTGTGCGCGCGGCGGTGCGGCTGCGGGCCCGGTTCCCCGACCTCGGGGTGCTGGTCCTGTCGCAGTACGTGGAGGAGCAGTACGCCACCGAGCTGCTCGCCGGTTCGAGCCGTGGCGTCGGGTACCTGCTCAAGGACCGGGTCGCCGAGGTGCGGGAGTTCGTGGACGCGGTGGTGCGGGTCGCCGAGGGCGGCACGGCGCTCGACCCCGAGGTGGTCGCGCAGCTGCTCGGCCGCAGCCGCAAGCAGGATGTGCTGGCGAACCTCACGCCCCGCGAGCGCGAGGTGCTCGGCCTGATGGCGGAGGGACGTACGAACTCGGCGATCGCCCGGCAGCTCGTGGTGAGCGACGGCGCGGTCGAGAAGCACGTCAGCAACATCTTCCTGAAGCTGGGGCTGTCCCAGAGTGACGGGGATCACCGCCGCGTACTGGCGGTTCTGACCTATCTGAACTCATGAGTGCCGTGATTGCCTTGATTACCTGACGCCCTGTCAGATAATGGGGGCACCACAGAACCATCGACCGACCGAGCGCGTCTCCACAGGGGGAATCACCACACAAATCGGGGCGACCCGCCGTCTCATTTGGTGGTCCACCATGCAAATCGCCTCGGGAAGGCGACCCTTACAGACGTAGGGTGGAGCCGTGGGAAGGCCGGTGGGACGGCCGTGCCCGCACAGCCGCCTCGAGGGAGGTCCAGTTCAGTGACCAGCCAGGTCAGTAGCACCACCGAGCAGGCCGACGGGACCGACAGCGCAGTTGTCGGCGGGCAGCGCACGTCGGCAGGACATTCGAGCAAGGACGTACGGCGCGTCGACCGGGTGATCATCCGGTTCGCGGGTGACTCAGGTGACGGCATGCAGCTCACGGGGGACCGCTTCACTTCTGAGACCGCGTCGTTCGGCAATGATCTCTCCACGCTGCCGAACTTCCCGGCCGAGATCCGCGCCCCCGCAGGGACGCTGCCGGGCGTGTCCTCCTTCCAACTCCACTTCGCCGACCACGACATCCTGACGCCGGGCGACGCGCCGAACGTGCTGGTGGCGATGAACCCGGCCGCGCTGAAGGCGAACATCGGGGACGTGCCGCGCGGCGCCGAAGTCATCGTCAACACCGACGAGTTCACCAAGCGGGCGATGCAGAAGGTGGGCTACGCGGAGAGCCCTCTGGAGGACGGTTCGCTCGACGGGTACCACGTGCACCCCGTGCCGCTGACGACCCTCACCGTCGAGGCGCTGAAGGAGTTCGAGCTCTCGCGCAAGGACGCGGGGCGCTCCAAGAACATGTTCGCGCTCGGCCTGCTGTCGTGGATGTACCACCGGCCGACCGAGGGCACGGAGAAGTTCCTCAAGGCCAAGTTCGCCAAGAAGCCCGAGATCATGAAGGCGAACCTCGCGGCGTTCCACGCGGGCTGGAACTTCGGTGAGACGACCGAGGACTTCGCGGTCTCCTACGAGGTCGCCCCCGCCTCCACCGCCTTCCCTCCCGGCACCTACCGCAACATCTCCGGGAACCTGGCCCTCTCGTACGGGCTGATCGCGGCCTCGAAGCAGGCGGACCTGCCGCTGTACCTGGGCTCGTACCCGATCACGCCCGCGAGCGACATCCTCCACGAGCTCAGCAAGCACAAGAACTTCGGCGTGCGCACCTTCCAGGCGGAGGACGAGATCGCCGGGATCGGTGCCGCGCTCGGTGCGGCCTTCGGCGGCAGCCTCGCCGTCACCACGACCTCAGGGCCCGGCGTCGCGCTCAAGTCCGAGACCATCGGCCTCGCCGTGAGCCTCGAACTGCCGCTGCTCGTCATCGACATCCAGCGCGGCGGCCCCTCGACCGGACTGCCGACGAAGACCGAACAGGCCGACCTGCTCCAGGCCATGTACGGGCGCAACGGCGAGGCCCCGATCCCGCTCGTCGCCCCCCGCACACCCGCCGACTGCTTCGACGCCGCGCTCGAAGCGGCCCGGATCGCCGTCACCTACCGCACCCCGGTGATGCTGCTCTCGGACGGCTACCTGGCCAACGGCTCGGAGCCCTGGCGCATCCCCGAGGTCGACGAACTCCCGGACCTGCGCGTCCAGTTCGCCTCCGGGCCGAACCACACCACCGAGGACGGCACCGAGGTCTACTGGCCGTACAAGCGCGACCCGCAGACCCTCGCACGCCCCTGGGCGATCCCCGGCACGCCGGGCCTCGAGCACCGGATCGGCGGCATCGAGAAGCAGGACGGCACGGGCAACATCTCGTACGACCCGGCCAACCACGACTTCATGGTCCGCACCCGGCAGGCGAAGATCGACGGCATCGACGTGCCCGACATCGAGGTCGACGACGCCACCGGCGAGGCCCGCACCCTCGTCCTCGGCTGGGGCTCGACGTACGGCCCGATCACGGCCGCGGTGCGTCGCCTGCGCACGGCCGGTGAGCACATCGCGCAGGCCCATCTGCGCCACCTCAACCCGTTCCCGCGGAATCTGGGTGAGGTCCTGAAGCGTTACGACAAGGTGGTGATCCCCGAGATGAACCTCGGTCAGCTCGCCACCCTCGTACGGGCGAAGTATCTGGTGGACGCGCACAGCTACAACCAGGTCAACGGAATGCCGTTCAAGGCTGAGCAGCTCGCCACCGCTCTCAAGGAGGCCATCGATGGCTGATACGCAGACCAGGGAGTCCCGGGAGGCCGGCGGCCAGGCCGCGGAAGAGGCCCCGGGGGAGACCGGGGACGGCGCTCAGACGCTTCTGTCGCTGGTTCCCAAGGCCGAGGCCAAGCAGTCCATGAAGGACTTCAAGTCCGATCAGGAAGTGCGCTGGTGCCCGGGCTGCGGCGACTACGCGGTCCTCGCCGCCGTGCAGGGCTTCATGCCCGAGCTCGGTCTGGCGAAGGAGAACATCGTCTTCGTCTCCGGGATCGGCTGCTCGTCCCGCTTCCCGTACTACATGAACACCTACGGGATGCACTCCATCCACGGCCGCGCCCCGGCCATCGCCACCGGACTCGCCTCGTCCCGGCGGGACTTGAGCGTGTGGGTCGTGACCGGTGACGGCGACGCGCTGTCCATCGGCGGCAACCACCTCATCCACGCCCTGCGCCGCAATGTGAACCTGAAGATCCTGCTGTTCAACAACCGGATCTACGGGCTCACCAAGGGCCAGTACAGCCCGACGTCCGAGGTCGGCAAGATCACCAAGTCGACGCCCATGGGCTCGCTCGACGCGCCCTTCAACCCGGTGTCGCTCGCCATCGGCGCCGAGGCGTCCTTCGTGGCCCGCACCGTCGACTCCGACCGCAAGCACCTCACGTCGGTGCTCCGTGCGGCCGCCGACCACCAGGGCACGGCGCTCGTCGAGATCTACCAGAACTGCAACATCTTCAACGACGGCGCCTTCGAGGTCCTCAAGGACAAGCAGCAGGCCGAGGAAGCCGTCATTCGCCTCGAACACGGGCAGCCGATCACCTTCGGGACCGAGGCCTCGAAGGGGGTCGTGCGCGACACGGCCACCGGCGACCTCAGCGTCGTGCCGGTCACGGAGGACAACAAGGCGGACATCCTGGTCCACGACGCCCACGCGGCGTCCCCGACCACGGCCTTCGCGCTCTCCCGGCTCGCCGACCCCGACACCCTGCACCACACCCCGATCGGCGTCCTGCGCGATGTCGAACGGCCCGTCTACGACGTGCAGATGAGCGACCAGCTCGACGCCGCGATCGAGCGGGACGGCAAGGGCGAACTGGGTGCGCTGCTCGCCGGTGGCGACACCTGGACCGTCGTGGGCTGAGCGCCCGGCAAACAGGGCGAAGTCCGGGCGCGCGGCCACCGCGCGCCCGGACTTCCTGCGTTACGCGCCGTCAGCGCGCCCCTCGTCGTACACCTCGCGCGCCGCCTTCACCTCGGGCAGTCGCCGCTCCGTCCAGTCCGCGAGCGCGCGGACCTGCGCGGCGGCCTCGCGGCCGAGTCCGGTGAGCGAGTAGTCGACACGGGGCGGGATCACGGGCTTGGCGTCGCGGTGGACGACTCCGTCGCGCTCCAGGGTCTGGAGGGTCTGCGCGAGCATCTTCTCGCTGACCCCGCCGATCTCCCGGCGCAGCTCGCTGAACCGGTACGACCGCTCCTCCAGTGCCATGAGCACGAGGACGCCCCACCGGCTGGTGACGTGCTCCAGGACCAGCCGCTGCGGGCACATACCCTCGCCGGCCGTCGTCCACTCCCGCACCCTGCTCACTGTCACGCCAGTACCTTACTTCAAAGTGGGTACTTACGAATCCTTAGTACCCGATCTACGGTGAAGGAGAACCGCCTCATCAAGGAGATTTCAGACATGAGCTTCGTCGTCACCGGTGCCACCGGCCACCTCGGCCGTCTGGTCGTCGCGCAACTGCTCGACGCGGGCGTCCCCGCCGCACGGATCGCCGCCGTCGTGCGGGACAAGGACAAGGCCGCCGACCTCGCCGACCGCGGGGTCGAGCTGCGCGTCGCCGACTACAGCGCGCCCGGGACGCTCGACGGCGCCTTCCGCGCGGGCGACCGCGTCCTGCTGGTCTCCGGCAGCGAGGTCGGGCAGCGCGTCGCCCAGCACCAGGCCGTGATCGACGCGGCGAAGACGGCCGGCGTCGAACTCCTCGCGTACACCGGAGTACTCGGCGGCCCGGACGCCGACTTCGAGCTCGCCGCCGAGCACAAGGTCACCGAGCAGGCGATCCTCGACTCCGGCCTGCCGTACACGTTCCTGCGCAACGGCTGGTACCACGAGAACTACACCGGGAACCTGGCCCCGGTCCTGGAGCACGGCGCCGTCGTGGCGAACGCGGGCGAGGGCCGAATCGCCTCCGCCTCGCGCGCCGACTACGCCGCGGCCGCCGTCGCCGTACTGACCGGCGAGGGCCACGAGAACAAGGCGTACGAGCTGAGCGGCGACGTCGCCTGGTCGCTCGCCGAGTACGCCGCCGAGGTCGGGCGGCAGTCCGGCAAGGAGATCGGCTACCGGGCCGTCACGCCCGAGCAGAACCGCGAGATCCTGCTCGGCGCGGGCCTGCCCGCCACCTTCGCCGACATCCTCGTGGGCGTGGACACCGCGATCGGGCAGGGGCTGCTCGCCCGGCAGAACGGCGACCTGACCCGCCTCATCGGCCGCCCCACCACCCCGATCGCCGACGCCATCGCCGCCGCACTGCGCTAACCCCCTTCCGGACGCCCCCGCCCCGGCACATCCGTCAGGACCGTATGGCGATACGGGCATGACGTGCGGGGCCCGGCGGCGCTACCTTCGTGGGGGCCGCCGCGGGGCTGCCGGGTGTCACGAGGGAGGGTTCATGCAGGACGGGGCGGGCACGGAGCCGAAGCCAGGGGGCCAGGGCGCGAACGAGGGGCGCATCGGGCTCCTGAACGGGTTCGCGGCGTACGGGATGTGGGGCCTCGTCCCGCTGTTCTGGCCCCTGCTCAAGCCCGCGGGCGCCGTGGAGGTCCTGGCCCACCGGATGGTGTGGGCGCTGGTCGTCGTCGGCATCGCGCTGCTCTTCGTACGGAAGTGGGGCTGGGCGCGCGAGCTGATCCGGCAGCCGAAGCGGCTGGGGCTCGTCACGATCGCCGCGACCGTGATCACGGTCAACTGGGGCGTCTACATCTGGTCCGTGAACTCCGGCCATGTCGTCGAGGCCTCGCTCGGGTACTTCATCAACCCGCTCGTCTCGATCGCGCTCGGCGTCCTGCTCCTGAAGGAACGGCTGCGGCCCGCGCAGTGGGCGGCCGTCGCGACGGGCGTCGTCGCCGTCCTGGTGCTCGCCGTCGGGTACGGGCAGCCGCCGTGGATCTCGCTGGTGCTCGCGTTCTCGTTCGGCACGTACGGGCTCGTGAAGAAGAAGGTCAACCTCAGCGGGCTCGAATCGCTCGCCGCCGAGACCGCCGTGCAGTTCCTGCCCGCGCTCGCGTACCTGGCGTGGCTGACGGCGCAGGGCCGGTCGACCTTCGGGACGGAGGGCGTGGGGCACGCCGCGCTGCTCGCGTCGTCCGGACTCATCACGGCCCTCCCGCTGGTGTGCTTCGGGGCGGCGGCGATCCGGGTGCCGCTGTCGACGCTGGGACTCCTGCAGTACCTGACGCCCGTCTTCCAGTTCCTGCTGGGGATCTGGTACTTCCACGAGGCGATGCCGGCCGAGCGGCTGGCCGGGTTCTCCCTGGTGTGGCTGGCGCTCATCCTGCTGACCTGGGACGCGCTGCGCACGGCGCGGATCAACCGGACCCGGCTGGCCCAAGCGGCCGCGGAGGCGGCGCGTCAGACGCCAACTTCCGCCCCCACGGAGGAAGTTCGGCCTATAACTGGTGCATGACCCTGCACTGGAAGCTCGTCGTCGACGCCGCCGATCCGCACAACCAGGCCGAATTCTGGGCAGCCACCCTCGGCTACGAGGTCGAGGACAACGCCGCGCTGATCGAACGGCTCCTCGGGTTCGGGGCGGTGAGCGAGGCGGACACCGTGACGCGGTGGGGGCGGCGCGCCTTCCGTGACCTGGTCGCCGTGCGCCACCCCGACGACCCGGTGGACGCGGACACCGGCACCGGGCTCGGCCGCCGGATCCTGTTCCAGCGGGTGCCCGAGGCCAAGAGCGGCAAGAACCGGCTGCACATCGACGTACACGCCGAGGCCGGGCAGCGGGCGGCCGAGGCCGAGCGGCTCACCGGCCTCGGCGCGCGCGTCCTGAACGAGGTGAAGTCGCAGGGCGGGGAGTGGCTGGTGATGGCCGACCCCGAGGGGAACGAGTTCTGCATCCAGTGACCCGGTGCGGCAGACCCCACCCGGCCGTCCGCCGACCCGTCGGCCCGCCGGGTGGTCACCAACTCTTCGCTGAATCCACCCTGTTCACCTCGTAGCGCTCCTTCTAACCGCCGGTAACGTGTGTTCGAACCTCTGGGCGGTCGATGCCGATGTCGCGTCCCGCCCGCGCCTGAAGCCACTCGTTCTGCTCCTGGAGGAGCCTTGACCTACGCACGCCTCCTGGGCGCCTGCACCGCACCGCGTCCGGCCCACGGGGGCGGTGCGTGATGGGGGACTTCACCGGCGGACTCGTGATCGCCCTGCTCCTGTTCCTCCTCTTCATCGGCGCCTGCCTGTTCCTGTCGATGTGGGCCAGCCCCGATCTCCGCGTCGGGGACGAGTTCTTCCGCGTCGGCGAGAACAAGCGGCTCGGCACCCGCCTGACCGGGTTCGCCTACTCCGGCGACATCGCGAACGCCGCCGCCGTCATGTACCTCGTCGGGGTCGTCGCCGTGGCCGGCGGGGACGGCCTGTTCGTCGCCCTGGCCGCGGCACTGTCCCCGCTGCTGATGCGGCAGTGGCTGGCGAAGCGCCTCGCGGGCGTCGGCGGACGCTCGTTCGGCGAGACCGTCGCCCGCCATCTGCCGCCGGGGCCCGGCCGCCGCGCCGCCGGTTTCGCCATGCTGGCCGCGACGGTGCCGCTGCTGACCGCCCAGTTCCAGCCCCTCGGCGACACGGCCCAGATGGTCGGCATCACCGACCTCAGGACCCGGCAGCTGCTCATCGTGCTCATGGGCGCGCTGATCGTCTCCTGCGCGGCGATCGGCGCCACCCGCGGCGCGACCGTGCTGCAGATGGCCAAGATGGCCGGTCTGGTGATCATCGCCCCGCTCCTCGGCCTGCTCGTCCTGATCAGGTTCGGCGGCAGCTTCGGCGCGATCTTCGACGCCGCCGACCGGCAGCGGTCCGGCTCGGCCGGCTATCTGGAGCTGGGCCAGCTCTTCGGCGACGGCCCCGTCGGCTTCGTCGATCTCGCCGCGTTCTGCCTCTGCGTGCTGACCGGCGCGGCCTTCATGCCGTACCTCATCGCGCGCTTCACCGACGCCCCGAAGCCGGCCGACGCACGCCGCATCGCGGGCGTCGGCTTCGCCGTCATCGGCCCCATGTGCGCCGCGGCCGCCCTCATCGGCTTCGGCGCGGCGGCCCTCGTGCCGCAGGAGAAGCTGGTCGCGCAGGGGCAGTTCGGCGGAAACATCATCGCCCGCCTCGCCATCGCCCTGGACGGAGGGGAGGACGGGCTCGGCAAGTGGCTGCTGTTCGTGCTCTGCGCCACCTTCCTGATGGTCCTCGCCGCTGCCGCCGTCCTCCTGCTCTCCGCGGCCGCCTCCGTCGTCCGCGACCTCAGTGCGGGCGGTGCGGTGGCCAAGCCGGAAGGGCTCAAGGCCGACGGCACGACGAGCGTCAGCGCGGGCCGCGCCCGTCTCACCATGGTCACCATCGGCGGCGTGAGCATTCTGCTCGCCGCCCTCACCCCCGACGTCAGCCCACAGTTCTGGCTGATCCTGTCCTACACCGTGACGACCTCGACGGTCCTCCCGCTCGTCATCCACGGGCTGCGCAGCGACCGCCCCATGTCCGCGGCGGCCATGAAGCGCTGCGTCTACGGAAGCACGGCGGCGATCCTGATCGTCACCTTCTTCTCCCCCTCGGTGTCGGGCACGCCGTACGCGCTCTTCCCCGACCTGGACTGGAACTTCTGGCCGTTCCACTCCTCCGTGCTGGTGGGCGCACCCGTCGGCTTCCTGCTCGCCCGGCCGCGGCGCGGCGACCGTCCGGCACGGGGCGCCGCCGCGGCCCAGGAGCGGGCCGAGGCCCCCTACGCCACCAGGGCCGGCTGACCGGATCCCCCGGCGCGGTTCACGACGTGATGTCCTTCGCCGTGAACCGCGCCCATGCGGCGGAGCCGAACACCGCCGCGTACAGGGCCTGAAGTTCAAGGTTCTTGACCACGTCGTCCCAGTAGACGGGCGCTCGCATCAGGTCGGCGAAGGACAGCCACTGGTGCGAGAACAGGTAGGGCTGGATCGCGTGCAGCTGCGGGATCTGGTCGAGGATCTGGACGGTGATCAGCAGGCCCACCGTCGTCGCCATCGCCGCGATACCGCTGCCGGTGAGCGTCGAGATGAACAGCCCGACGGCCGCGATGCCGACCAGGGACGCCGCGACCACGAGCGCGATCAGGAAGGCCCGCCACAGCCCTTCGCCGAAGCCGATCCGGGTGCCGGAGATGGTGACCACGTCGCCGAGCGGGAACAGCAGCAGCCCGGTGACGAGCGCGGAGACCGCCACCACCAGCGTCGCCAGCAGACAGAAGGCCAGCACGGTCGCGTATTTGGTGAGCAGCAGGCGGGTCCGGCCCGCGGGGGCGACCAGCAGATAGCGCAACGTCCCGGCGCTCGCCTCGCCCGCCACGGCGTCACCCGCGACGACGCCGACCGACATGGGCAGGAAGAACGGCAGCGTCGCGGCGAGCGCCGTGAACACCAGGAACAGTCCGTTGTTCGTGATCTGCGCGATGAACGCGGGCCCCCCTCCCCCGCCGGCCGCCCCGTCCCCGCTCGTCTCGATCTTCACGGCGACACCGATCAGGATCGGCACGCCTGCGAGGACCGCGAGCAGCGCGAGCGTGCGCCAGCGGCGCAGGGTCACGGTCAGCTCGCTGCGCAGCAGGCCGAGCGTCCACAGAGGGTTCGCCGGTGCCGCGCCCATCGTCTCAACCCGCGACATCGAAGCCCTCCCCCGTCAGCGCGACGAACGCGTCCTCAAGGGAGGCCCGCTCGACGCCGAAGCCGCGCACGCGCACGCCCGCAGCGACCAGTGCCGTGTTCAGATCCGCCAAGTCCGTTTCGGGAGGAGGTGGTTCGGCCGTGACGCGCTCGTCCTCCAGGTCGAGGACCGTGAGGCCGTGCTCCTTGAGGACGCGGGCGGCGTCGGCCGGGTCCGGGGTGGTGACGGCGAGCTTTCCGCGTACTCCGGCGGCCAGTTCGGCGACAGGCCCCTGGGTGAGGAGGCGGCCCTTCGCCATCACCGCGGCGTGCGTGCAGACCTGCTCGATCTCGTCGAGAAGGTGGGACGACAGGAAAACGGTGGTGCCGTCGGAGGCCAACTCCCGCACCAGGCTTCTGATTTCGCGCATGCCCTGCGGGTCGAGGCCGTTCGTCGGCTCGTCGAGTACGAGCAGCCGTCGCGGTGTGAGCAGGGCCGAGGCGAGGCCGAGCCGCTGCTTCATGCCGAGCGAGTACGCCTTCGCCTTCTTGCCCGCCGCGGCCGTCAGGCCCACCCGGTCGAGGGCCTCGCCGACCCGCTCCTTGCGGGTGCGGGGGTCGGCGGTCGGGTCGGCGGAGTCGTAGCGCAGCAGGTTGTCCCGGCCGCTGAGGAAGCCGTACAGGGCGGGCCCCTCGATCAGCGCGCCCACCTGCGGCAGCACAGTCCGCACCGCGCGCGGCATGGGTCGGCCGAGGACGCGTGCGGCCCCCGAGGTCGGCTCGATCAGGCCCATCAGCATCCGGATGGTCGTGGTCTTGCCGGAGCCGTTCGGCCCGAGGAAGCCGAAGACGGCGCCCGGCGGGACACTCAGACTGAGCCCGTCGACGGCGAGCTGCCCGCCCCGGTACCGCTTGCTGAGCTCCCGCGTCTCGATGACCGGTTGCTCTTCCATGCCCCTCCTCCGCATACGAGTGAGGGGGCGGTGCGCACCGCCCCCTCACCGTGAATCACCGCTGGTTCAGCCCGCGTTCGCCGCCTTCACCAGCGCGTCCTTGGTGACCGCACCTGCGTACGCCTTCCCGTCCTCGGTGACCAGTACGTTCACGAGGCGGGTCGAGTACACGGTGCCGGAGCCGAACTCGCCCTTCACCTGGTCGCCCAGGGAGTTCAGGAACTTCTGCGCGTCGGGCGGCACCTCGGCCGAGCCCTTGCCCGCGGCCAGGCCACTGGCCTCCTTCGGCAGCTTCAGTTCGGCGATCGAGGTCCAGCCCTTGCCGATGACGTTTACGTCGTCGAGGCCGCCGGCCTTCAGCTTGTCGGCCTTGAGGTCCTTGGGCATGGCCCCGCGCTCGCTGCGCTGCGTCTTCGCCAGCTCGTCCGCCTCGGTGACCTTCGTGCCCTTCGACGGCTTGAAGTCGAAGGTGGACGCGGCCGGCTTCGCGAAGTCGACCTTGGTGAAGCCCGCGTCGACCACGGCCGCGCCGCCGCCCGCCGGGGTCAGGCTGAACTTGAGCGGCGTACCGGTCTTCGCGTCCACGGACACGGTGACCGCGCCGACCGTCGAACCGGACTGCTTCGGCTTGATCTGCAGCCGGTACGCGTCCCGGCCCGCGACCTGCGAGGTGCCGTCGACCGTGAACGACGTGGTGTCGCCGCCGGCCTTCAGGATCTCGTCCGTGAGCTCCTTCGGCGTCGCCGGAACGCCCTTCGGGGCCTTCTTCGCGTGGTCGCCCGAGCCGTCGGAGTGCGCGCCCTGCTTCTGCGTCGCGTGGTACGCCTCGTCCGACTTGCTGTCGTAGGCCCACACGTCGTCGCCGTTGTGGATCACGCTGTACTCGGACGCGTCGTCGAGGATCGACAGCTTCTGCCGGTCCGCGCCGTCCGCCGCGACGCGCAGCGTGTGCGAGCCGGTGGCCAGCTCGGTCAGCTTCGACTGCGGGTCGGCAGAGGACTTGCCGCCCCCTCGCTCCCCGCCGCCCATGAGGCCGCCGCCCGCGGCGCCGCCGAGCGAGGGCAGGCCCAGATCCGTCTGGATCTTCACGGTGCCGGAGAGCTGCTCGGTGTCCGACTTGGCGATCTTCTCGATGAGCTGTCGCGCGGTGATGTCGGGAAGGTCCGGGTCGCCGGAGTCGGCGAGCGCCGGAACGAGCCCGATCGTCGCCGCGGCCAACCCCACCACGGCCACGGGGACCGCGTAGCGCACGGCCTTGCGGCGCCGCGCGGCGCTCTCGCTGTCTTCGGATGCGTACGGTGCCATGTTCTTGCCCTACCTCCGTGATCGGCGGCGGCTTACCGTCCTGTGCACTCGTCCAGTTTGCGTCCACCCCAAGCCGCCATTCTCACCCGGATTGGTCTGGAGTGGTGTACCCAATCTGACCAAACCGGCCACAAGGAAGCGTCAGACCCCGGGATCAACTCCGCGTACGTCTACGGGATGACACATCGCGGCGGCGCCACCCCCGACCCGTAGGGGGCGACGCCGCCGACCGCTGTACGTGGATCGGGCGTGCTCAGCCGTTCACGAACACGTAGTCCGCCTTGTAGGGCACGCCCACGATCGCCCCGAGGTCACAGCTGCCCGAAGGGGCCACGCCGCCCACGGTGTTGAGGCGCAGGATCTCGGCGGTGTCCGCGAGCAGCCCGTGCGACTTGCCCGACTGGGTGGCCTTGAGGTCCAGTTCGGCGATGTTGCCGTCGCCGTTGGGAGTCCGGGAGACGACCGCCCCGGTCACGGCACTTCCGTCGGCCGCCACCCACTGCGGCACACCGGAGTTGGGCGCGGTGAACGAGTGCCGGATGTGCCCCGCGAGCACGGCGCTCACATCGCGCTGCGCGAAGGCCGCCTTTCCGGTGGCGGGGTCCGTCCTGCACTCGTAGATCTGCCGGCCGCGCACCACGGAGGCCTGGAAGTTGTCGAGGGCGTGGTCGAAGTCGGTCGGTTCGGTGACCCGGTGGAGCTGCCCGCGGACCGCGCCCTTGGGGAACGCGGCCGTGTGCAGATTGGCGTAGAAGGCACCGGGGTCCGTGGTGAGCCGCCCGAGGAGCGCGGTGTCCTTGACGGTGACGCTGCCCGTGACGCGGTGCCCCTTGGCGTCCCCGAGCACCTTGGTGAAGTCGACCCGTACGTCGCCGTTCGCCCCCTTGGCGCCCTCGTGCAGGTGCAGGGCCGTCGGCTTCCCGACCCCCTGCCACTTCACCGCCACGGACACCTGGTCACCCTTGACCCGTACGAACTCCAGGGCGACGCCGTCCCTGTCTCCGGCGGGCACTTCGTTGGCGCCGTTGAGGCTGGTGGCGAGGACGGTCCCGGTGCCGTCCGGTTCCGCGGCGAGGGCCTGCGGGGCGGCGAGCCCGGTGACGGCGGCGGCGCCGACGACCGCGGAGACCGCGATCATGCGTGTACCCAGTGTGCCCATGTTCAGTTCTCCCCCTGTCGACCCGACGCCCACCGCGTCGGCCTTCGGGGGAGATACGGCCGGGGCCCGGCTCACACTCAGCCAATTCAGGCCAGAGCCCCGCAACCGGCGGATTCAGCCCGCCCGATGCACCACCGCGTCGCACAGCTCCACCATCGCCGCCTTCGCCTCGCACTCCCGCAAAGGCGCCAACGCCGACCTCGCCTCCTCCGCGTAGCGAACCGTGTCGCGGCGGGCCTGCTCCAGCGCCGGGTGAACCCGAAGCCGCGAAACCGCCTCCGCGAGCCGGTCGTCGTCGCCGAGGTCGGAGTCGAGGAGCTCGACCAGCTCCTTGTCCTCGGCGAGACCGAGCCGCTCGGCCCGCTCGCGCAGCCGCAGGACCGGCAGCGTGGCGATGCCCTCGCGCAGATCGGTACCGGGCGTCTTCCCGGACTCGTGCGAGTCGGAGGCGATGTCCAGCACGTCGTCCGCCAGCTGGAAGGCGACGCCGAGCCGCTCCCCGTACTGGGTCAGCACGTCGACCACGGTCTCGTCGGCCCCGGACATCATCGCGCCGAAGCGGCAGGCCACGGCGATGAGCGAGCCGGTCTTGCCGCCGAGCACGTCCAGATAGTGGTCGACCGGGTCCCGCCCGTCGGCCGGTCCCGCGGTCTCCAGGATCTGGCCGGTGACCAGCCGCTCGAACGCCTCCGCCTGGATCCGGACCGCGTCCGGGCCCAGGTCGGCGAGGATGTGCGAGGCGCGCGCGAAGAGAAAGTCGCCGGTGAGCACGGCCACCGAGTTGCCCCAGCGCTGATTGGCGCTCGGCACCCCGCGCCGCACGTCCGCCTCGTCCATCACGTCGTCGTGGTAGAGCGTCGCGAGGTGCGTGAGCTCGACGACGACGGCGGAGGGCACGATGCCCGGCGCATACGGGTCGCCGAACTGGGCCGCGAGGGTCACGAGCAGCGGCCTGAACCGCTTGCCCCCGGCGCGCACCAGGTGCTGGGCGGCCTCCGTGATGAAGGGAACCTCGCTCTTGGTGGCTTCGAGCAGTCCCTCCTCGACAGCCGCCAAACCAGCCTGAACATCAGCCTCGAGGGCCTGGTCCCGCACGCTCAGACCGAAAGTCCCGACGACGGTCACGAGAGGTTCTCCTGTCTGCTGACGATCACGACGCTCACATGGCGAACTCGGTCGATCATTCGGTCGATGACACGGTTTGTCGATGTGTCGCTGCCATCACTCAAGTCAGCGTATCCGGTCGCGTTTCGATCACAGGTGGCACCTGCCCGAACAACCCGGACCAGGCGGCTTCGCGACACCACCGGTATGTTCTTGATCAGCACAGACGACCTGGAGTACGCACTTTGTCCCGCACCGAGAACGACACGGGCACCACGCCACCCCCTGGTGACGACACGGCCTTCTTCGGCCAACCGAGGGGTCTGCTGACGCTGTCCGGCCTGGAGGTCTGGGAACGGTTCTCGTTCCTCGGCATGCAGGCCATCCTCGTCCTGTACTTCGCCGACACCGTCGCGCACGGCGGCATGGGCATGGACCCCGGCAACGCGGCCTCGGTCTCGGCGGCGTACGGCACGCTCGTCTACCTCGTCTCGGTCGCGGGCGGCTGGCTCGCCGACCGGATCCTCGGCTCGTACCGCGCCGTCCTGTGGGGCGGCATCCTCATCGCCTGCGGACATTACTCGATGGCGGTGCCGACACCCACGATGACGTGGGTCGGGCTCGGCCTGATCAGTGCCGGTACCGGCCTGCTCAAGCCGAATGTCGCCTCGATGGTCGGCAAGCTGTACCGGACCGACGACCAGCGCCGTGACGCCGGCTTCGCCCTGTACTACATGGGCATCAACATCGGCGCCTTCGCCGGGCCGCTGATCACCGGCTGGCTCGGCGACCACAAGGGCTGGCACTGGGGCTTCTCGGCCGCCGCCATCGGCATGACGTTCGGCCTGATCCAGTACGTCGCCGGACGCCGTCACCTGGCCGGGCGCACGGAGGCCGCCGAGTACGCGCTGCCGCCCGAGGGGATGCGCCGGGCGGTGCGGCTGATGATCGCGGGCGCCGTCGTGGTGGCCGCGCTCGCGGTGGTCCTGGCCCTGGCCGGGTGGCTGACCATGGGCCGCTTCGTCGACGTCCTCACGTACATCTCGGTGATCGCGCCGATCGTGTACTTCGTGGTGATGTTCAAGAGCCCGCGGGTCACGGCGGAGGAACGCGGCCGCCTCAGGCCCTATCTGGTCCTCTTCATCGCCTCGGTCGCCTTCAACTTCATTCTGTTCCAGGCGTACTCGACGATGATGCTGCTGGCCTCGACGAACGCCGAGTCGACCATCCTCGGCTTCGACTTCCCCACCAGCTGGTACGCCTCCGCGCTCGGCGCCTTCGAGGTACTGCTCGCCCCGGTCGTGGCAGGCCTGTGGGTGCGGATGGGCAAGCGTCAGCCGCACGCCTCCAACAAGATCGCGATCGGCGTGATCCTGGGCGGCCTGTCGTTCCTGCTGATGGCGCTGCCGACGTCCGGCCACAGCAGTGACACGTACAAGATGGCGGCCTGGTGGATCGTCGGCTCGTATCTGCTGCTCGGGCTCGGCGACATCCTCGTCGAGACGTCCGGCATGTCCGCGACGACCAAGCTCGCCCCACAGGCCTTCGCCAGCCAGACCATGGCCCTGTGGTTCCTCTCGCTCGCACTTGCGAACGGGATCCAGGCCCAGGTCGTCAAGCTCTACGGCGAGGTCTCGAACCCCGCCTACTTCGGCGTCAACGGCGCCATCGCGGTCGCGGTCGGTATCGCCGTGATCGCCCTGGCGCCCTGGCTGCGCCGCACCATGCACCCCGTTCACTGAGGTTTCCCCATGACTCCCACGACCCCCCAGCCGAATTCGCCGACGATCCGGACCGAGTTCCCCTTCGGAACGGTCCGCGAGGACATCCGCGTACCCCTGTCGGACGGGACGACGCTCTTCGCCCGCGTATGGCGTCCCGTGACCGACGATCCCGTGCCGGTCCTCCTCGAATACCTCCCGTACCGGGCCTCCGACTGGACGGCGCCGCGCGACTGGCAGCGGCACCCCTGGTACGCGGGCCATGGCTACGCCTCCGTGCGCGTGGACGTGCGCGGGCACGGCAACAGCGAGGGCATGCCGACCGACGAGTACTCCGAGACGGAGCTCGCCGACGGCGTCGAGGTCGTGAACTGGCTCGCCGCGCAGCCCTGGTCCTCCGGCAAGGTCGGCATGTTCGGCATCTCCTGGGGCGGCTTCAACTCCCTCCAGATCGCGGCCCTCGCCCCCGAGCCGCTGAAGGCGATCGTGACCGTCTGCTCGGCGGACGACCGCTACGACAACGACGTGCACTACATGGGCGGCTCCGTGCTCGCCGTGGACATGCACGCGTGGGCGGCGACGATGCTCGCGTTCGTGTCGCGCCCGCCGGACCCGAAGTACGTCGGGGACGCCTGGAAGGACATGTGGACGAAGCGCCTCGACGCCGTCGACCCGTTCATCCACACGTGGCTCGACCACCAGACCCGCGACGACTACTGGCGGCACGGCAGCGTCTGCGAGGACTACTCCGCGATCAAGGCGGGCGTGCTCGCGGTCGGCGGCTGGCACGACCCGTACCGGGACACGGTGCTGCGGCTCGCGGAGCACCTCCCCGACGAGCAGATGCGCGGCATCATCGGCCCCTGGTCGCACCAGTACCCGGACCGCGGGCTGCCGCCGGGCCCGGCCATCGGCTTCCTCCAGGAGACGCTGCGCTGGTGGGACCACTGGCTGAAGGGCGAGGAGACGGGCGTCATGTCCGAGCCCAAGCTCCGCTCGTACATCAGCGACTCGCACCCGCCGGCGACCGTCTACGAGCAGCTGCCGGGCCGCTGGGTCGGCGAGCCGTCCTGGCCGTCCCCGAACGTCTCCCCCGTCCGGTACGCGCTCCAGGGCCCGGCCCAGATCGTGCGTTCGCCGCAGCACACGGGCCTCGACGCGGGCCGCTTCTTCCCGTTCGGGAACGACGCGGACCTGCCGCCCGACCAGCGCGAGGAGGACGCGAAGTCGGCGTGCTTCGAGTTCGAGGTGCCGCAGGACGTACAGGTGCTCGGCCGGCCGCGCGTGACGCTGCGGCTGACGTGCCCGGTGGAACGCGGACAGGTCGTGGCGCGGGTGTGCGACGTGGCGCCGGACGGCTCCTCGACGCTGGTGACGCGCGGCGTCCTCAACCTGTCCTCCCGACACGGACGCGATCAGAACGTGCCGTGGGAGCCGGGGACGACGGAGGACGTGACGTTCGACCTGAACGGCATCGGCCACGCCTTCCCCGCCGGGCACCGCATCCGGCTCGCGGTCTCGTCCGCGTACTGGCCGTGGATCTGGCCGCAGGCCGGTTCGGAGGCCGGGTTCACGCTCGACCCGGTGGGCAGCGCGCTGGAACTCCCGGTGCGCGGCGCCGAACCGGGCGGTGACATCGCCTTCGCCGGCCCCGAGCAGTCGGAGCCGCTCGGGGTGGTCTACCCGGAGACGCTGGAGGGCCCGCGCCCGGAACGCCTCGTCGTACGGGACGTCGCGGCGGGCGAGTGGCGCATGGAGGTCGACCCGCGCTACGGCGGCACGCGCCTGTACCCGGACGGCCTGGAGTTCACCGAGGACGCGCTGGAGACGTACGTCATCAACGAGTCCGACCCCCTGTCGGCCCGCACCCGCTCCGACTGGACGATCCGCCTGCACCGCCCGGACCAGGCCTGGGACGCCCACGTCGAAACCCACTCCGAAATCACCTGCACGGCAACGGAGTTCGTCACGTCGAGCGAGGTGATCTGCCGGGACGGGGACGAGGTGGTGTTCCACCGGACGTGGGAGAAGCGCATTCCGCGGACGGCGGGGTAGCAATTCCAGCCCCTCCGGCGCTTGAGCTTTTCCAGCCCCGCCGGCGTTTGAGGCGCGGGGTCCGGGGCGGAGCCCCGTGGCGTGGGTCCGTCAGGCCAGCAGCCTGTCCAGGACCACCGCCACCCCGTCCTCCTCATTCGACGAAGTCACCTCGTCGGCGACCGCCTTGAGCTCGGGATGCGCGTTGGCCACGGCGACGCCCCGCCCCGCCCACGCGAACATCGGCACATCGTTCGGCATATCGCCGAAGGCAATCGTGCCGGCGGCTCCCACACCGAGCCGCTCCGCGGCCAGGCTGAGCCCCGTCGCCTTCGTCACGCCCCGCGGCTGCAACTCGACCGTCCCGGGCCCGGACATCGTGACGATGGCGAGCGGCCCCACCGCGGCTCTCGCCACCGCCGCCAACTCGTCGTCGGACAGCGACGGGTGGCGCAGCAGCACCTTGCTGATCGGCTCGGCCCAGAGCGCCGCGCGCCCCCGGACCCGTACCGCCGGCAGCGTCGGATGCGGCATGAGGTAGCCGGGCTCGATGAGCGTGAGGCCCTCCACCCCGTCCTGGTCGACAGCCGCGTACACCTGTCCGACCTCGGCCTCGATCTTCCCGAGGGCCTGCTCGGCGAGGTCCCGGTCGATCGTCAGCGACCACAGCAGCCGGTCCCGCACGCCGTCGTACAGCTGCGCCCCCTGCGCGCACACGGCGAGTCCGCTCCCGCCGAGGTCGTCGAGGATCGGCTTCACGCGGGGCGCGGGCCGCCCCGTCACCACGATGTGCCGGGCGCCCGCGGCGACGGCCGCCGCCAGGGCGTCGCGGGTCCGGTCGGAGACCGTGTCGTCGGCGCGCAGCAGCGTGCCGTCCAGGTCAGTGGCGATGAGTGCATATGCGGGTGCGGACATGATCCGAAGAATACGGACCGGCCGTCCCCCCGACCCGTCGAGTACCGGCCGCCCTGGCAAGGTACGGCCGGTCACGACGTGGTCGTGTCATCTGTTCGGGTTACACCCCGGATCGGTCAACCGGTCCAAGAACACCGGTAGTTGCGGGTGACACCCGTCAACCGTGCGCCGACGCGAGGTGCCGGGCGAGCCGCGGCGAGGCGAACTCCGTGCCACACACGAAGCGCATGACAGGGCCGTACGAGGACCCGCCCAGCATGCCCGTGAAGTACAGGCCGGGAACGGACGACACATAGCCGGCGCCGAGCCGCGGCGTGCCCCGGCTGGTGGCGAGCCGCGTGCGCAGCCCCTCGCCCAGGAACGGCATCGCCGCCAGGTCCACCCGGTACCCCGTCGCCGCGATGACATGGTCGGCCGACAGGTCGTCGGCGCGCCCGCCGAGCGTGCGCACGCTCAGGACGGGCGCCCCCTGGGACACCGTCACCCGCTCGATCCCCGCGACGTCGCGCACCGCGACCTTGCCCTCGAACCGCTCCTTCAGCCACCACGCGCCCAGCGGCCCGAGCACCCTCCGGACCAGGAAGTGCCGCGCCTGCGGCGGGAGACGGCGGTACGGGTGCGGGTAGTACGTGAGCGCGTAGAGCGACCACGCGTTGCCGAACGGAGTCTCCGGGCGGAACTTCGGCTGCTGCCACGGCGGCGCCCCGAAGCGCACCCGGCCCTTGCCGCGCCCGACCACCGTCACCGTCGCGCCCGCCTCCGCAGCGAGCGCCGCCGTCTCCAGCGCGGACTGGCCCGCACCGACGACGATCAGCTCCTTGCCCGCGAACCGCGACAGGTCGTGGTGCTGCGCGCTGTGCGAGACCGGGCCCGTGAGGGCAGGTCCGTCCGGCACAGCCGCGGCGAACTCCCCTGGCAGGTGCTCCAGGCCGGACAGGCCGGTGGCGACGACCACCGCCCGCGCCGTGAACTGCTCGCCCGAGTCCAGCTTCAGCTCGAAGCCCTCGCGCCCGCGCCGGTCCACGGAGACGACCCGCACCCGCTCGAGCTCGGGCACCAGCCTCTTCTGGAACCAGTCGCCGTACGCCACGAACGTGTCGGCGGATATCAGGTCCTCGTCCGTGACGAGCCGCTTGATCCCTGCCGCGTCGCAGTAGTCGACCAGCTTGTGTCCGCGCTGCGGCGCGTCGATGTTCGACGCGGACGGCACCGACTTGAGGATCATGCCTTCGGGCATGTGCGAGCGCCAGCTCACCATGGGTTCCCCGAAGACCCTGACGGGTATCCCGCGCGCCCTCAAATGCGCCGCGGTGGACAGGCCGTAGGGCCCCGCCCCAATGACTGCTACCGGATGATTCACGAAGCCCCTCCCCAGGACGACGCCGTGTCACCTACTTCGTCCACTTCGTTCCGGCCCTGCCGCCGGGTGTACTAGGCGGCCGAACCGGTGCTGCTGCCGCGGCGGTTGGTCCGCCACAGCTGGTACAGATGCTTCGCTCCGGGCCTTACGAGCCGGGCGAGCATCGTGAAGAACGGCCGCGGATCGTCGGCCGCCCACCACGCCAGCTCCGTGCCGCTCGCGCGGGACGGGGCGTGCGGGGTCGTATAGCCGCTGCGCCGGTACGCCAGCAGGGCCGGCAGGTCGATGTTCTCGACGACGTAGCGGTGTCCCGCCCGCTGTTCCCCCTCCGGAACGGTGCGGCCGGTGAGTGCGAGGTGCATGGCACGGACGACATCGACGCCCGCCTCGTTCTCGAAGAGGCGGAACTGGGCGCCCATCCGCGGATTGAAATCGAGCAGCTTGTACTGTCCGTCGCGCCGGTCGAAGCGCAGGTCGAGGTCGATGATTCCGGTGAAGCCGATCTGTTTGATGAAACGTGCGGCGACGTCCGCGAGTTCCGGATTGTCGACGACGTACGCGTTCGCCGTCATGCCCGCGTGCGGCGGCCAGGAGCGGACCTTGACCCCGGTGAACATCGCGAGCGGCGTGGAGTCCTGGTCGAAGTACGCGTGCACGATCCAGTCCTCGGCGTCCTCGCGCGGCAGATACTCCTGGAGGATCACGCCGGGCTTCTCGCCCCAGTCGAGGGCGAGTTGACGCAGTCCTGCCGGGGTCGCGATCTTCGTGGTCCCGTTGACGGCGGGCTGCGAGCGCCGCGTGAACGCCTCCCGGTTCTTCGCCACGACCGGGAACCGGGCCTTCACCGCGAACTCCTCGATGTCCGCGTACGACATCGGGAACGCGGCCGTCGGCGACGGAATGCCGTGCTCCACGCACAGTTCGTGCAGCCCCTGCTTGCTCGCGAGACGGCGCGGCAACTCCCGCTCCACCCGCGGGAAGAGCAGGCCCGCACCGGCGAGCGGGTCCTGGTGCTCGGCGATGAGGACCGCGGCTTCCTCGTCCGTCGGGATCAGCACCGTCGGCCGGCCGATCCGGCGGGCGGCGCGCAGCAGCCCCTCGACAAGCCGCTCCGGTTCCTCCGTGCCCGTCGTGCGCCAGGTAAAGGCCCGGCGCAGATAACGCGAGGCCGCCGCGGGTGTGTACCGGTCCTCCGTGATCGCGTACATCGGCACGCCGAGGCGCCCCAGGCTGCGGATCGCGCCCACTCCTCCGTGGTGCAACGGATAGTCGCCGAACTTCACGATCAGGCCCGGGACATCACGGTCCACGGCGAACGGCACGCCTCCGGCACTGCCGTCACTCCTGGTGCTCCCGGCCACGGGTCCCCCCACGCGTCCCCCCTTGGACCCGGACCTTGAATGCAGGGCTCAGCCCCGTCCGTGCCCACCGGACAATGACGCTAAGCCGGAACCCACCACTCCATCAACGGGTCATTCGGACATTGCGAACTCTTTAGGCACTGCCGCTATACGGCACCTCCCACGTAACGTGTGGCGCACCCGAATGGAAAGTGAGGCCCGCAGGCATGGCACCCGCAGCCACCTCCGAGTCCGCGTCCGAGCCCACCCCGCTCGGCCGTCTCGACCCACTCGACCTTCCCGAAGGCCACCCCTTCGGCCCGCACAACCTTCCGTACGGAGTCTTCTCCCTCGCCGACGACGCCTCCGGCGGCGGCTCGGGCGGCACTTCGGGCGACGCTTCGAGCGGCACTTCGGGCGGCGCCGGGCGCTCGGTGGGCGTCCGGATAGGGGATCACGTCCTGGACGCGGGCGGCGCCGCCGCGGCCCTCGGCTCCCCGTACGTCACGCTCCTGGCCCGCCCGAGCCTCAACTCCCTGCTGGCGGCCGGTCGTACGACCTGGTCCGACGTGCGCCGCGCCCTGACGGCCTGGGTCACGGTCCCGGCCCACCGCGAGGTCGTCCGCCCCTTCCTGCACCCCCTCTCCTCGGTCACGCTGCACCTCCCGTTCGAGGTCGCGGACTACGTCGACTTCTACGCGTCCGAGAACCACGCCTCGAACCTCGGCCGCCTCTTCCGCCCCGACGAGGAGCCCCTGAAGCCCAACTGGAAGCACATGCCGGTGGGTTACCACGGCCGCTCCGGCACGGTCGTCGTCTCCGGCACGGACGTGGTGCGCCCCTCGGGCCAGCGCAAGGCCCCGGCCGACCCGGCCCCGGTCTTCGGCCCGTCCGTCCGCCTCGACATCGAGACGGAGGTCGGCTACGTGGTGGGTGTCCCGTCGCAGCAGGGCACACCGGTCCCGCTGGCGTCCTACCGGGACCACGTCTTCGGCCTCTGCCTCCTCAACGACTGGTCGGCGCGCGACATCCAGAACTGGGAGACGGTGCCGCTCGGCCCGCACCTCGGCAAGTCTTTCGCGACGTCGATCTCCGCGTGGATCACCCCGCTCGAAGCCCTGGACGCGGCCCGCGTGGGCCCGCCGGAGCGGACAGTGCCGCTGCTCCCCTACCTGGACGACAGCGGCCCCGAGGCGACCGCAGACCCGGCCGGCTACGACCTGCGTATCACGGTCACCCTCAACGGCCAGGTCATCTCCGAACCCCCCTTCTCCGGCATGTACTGGACGGGCGCCCAGATGCTCGCCCATATGACGGTCAACGGCGCCTCCCTGCGCACCGGCGACCTCTACGGCTCAGGCACGATCAGCGGCACGGAGGAAAACGAGCGCGGCTCCCTGATCGAAATCACCTGGAACGGCCAACAGCCACTCCCCCTCCCCGACGGCAAACGCGGCTTCCTGGAGAACGGCGACGTGGTCACCCTCTCCGCCTGGGCCCCCGGCCCGGACGGCGCGAGGGTCCAACTGGGCGAGGTCACGGGCCGCATCGTGCCCTCAACCTGAGTGACACCGGGGGCGGGGCAAGCCCCTCCGGCCGGGTGAGCAAATTAAGCCCCGCTCTTTGGACGAGAGCCCGCGGGGTCCGGGGCAGAGCCCCGAGACGCCCACCCCGTGCTACCAGTCCACATCCTCCGGCACCGGCTCATCCTCCGGCGGCGGCTCCTGGCCCACATAATCGGGCCAGGGCTCGTCGTCCCGCCCGCCCCCGGAGGGCGCCGCGTCACCCCGGAGCCCCGCCAAAACCCCCAGCACACCTTCCCCCCACGTAGCCAACTTCTTCTCGCCCACCCCACCGATCGTGCCCAACTGGTCCAGAGACGTGGGCTGTTGCAGCGCGATCTCGCTGAGCGTCGCATTCTGGAAGATGACGTACGCCGGCACCCCGTGCTCCTTCGCCTGCGCCCCGCGCCAGGCCCGCAGCGCCTCGAAGACCGGCGCCACCTCCGCCGGCAGCTCGACCGCGGGCGCCTTGCCCTTGCGCTCACGGGCCACCGCCGCACGAGGCGCCGGCTTCGGCTCCTTGCGCAGCCGCACCTCCCGCTGCCGCCCCAGCACGGAGCCGCTCTCCTCGGTGAGCACCAGCGTCCCGTACTCGCCCTCGACGGCGATGAGCCCCTGCGCCAGCAACTGCCGCACCACGCCCCGCCATTCGGTCTCGGCCAGCTCCTCGCCGATACCGAAGACGGAGAGCTGGTCGTGGTCGAACTGGATGACCTTGGCGCTGCGCTTGCCGAGCAGGATGTCGATGATCTGGCCCGCGCCGAACTTCTGTCGCCGCTCCCGCTCCAGCCGCACCACGGTCGACAGGATCTTCTGCGCGGCGACCGTGCCGTCCCACGTCTCGGGCGGCGACAGGCAGGTGTCGCAGTTGCCGCAGGACTCGGCGCCCTCCTGCCCGAAGTAGGTGAGCAGCTGGGCCCGGCGGCACTGCGCCGTCTCGCACAGCGCCAGCATCGAATCGAGGTGGGCGGAGGCCCGGCGCCGGAACGCCTCGTCCCCCTCCCCCATGTTGATCAGCTTCCGCTGCTGCACCACGTCCTGCAGCCCGTACGCCATCCATGCCGTCGACGGCATGCCGTCACGCCCGGCACGGCCCGTCTCCTGGTAGTAGCCCTCGACGGACTTCGGCAGGTCGAGGTGGGCGACGAACCGTACGTCCGGCTTGTCGATGCCCATGCCGAACGCGATGGTCGCGCAGACGACGAGGCCCTCCTCGCGCAGGAACCGCGACTGGTGCCTCGCACGCGTGCCCGCGTCCAGGCCCGCGTGGTACGGCACCGCCTCGATCCCGTTGCGACTGAGGAACTCGGCTGTCGCCTCCACGGACTTGCGGGACAGGCAGTAGACGATGCCCGCGTCGCCCTCGTGCTCCTGCTTGAGGAAGCTGAGCAGCTGCTTCTTCGGGTCGGCCTTGCCGACGATCCGGTACTGGATGTTGGGCCGGTCGAAGCTCGCCACGAAGTGCTTGGCGTCCGGCATGCCGAGGCGCTGGGTGATCTCCTGGTGCGTGGCGTGCGTCGCCGTCGCGGTCAGGGCGATGCGCGGCACGTCGGGCCAGTTCTGGCCGAGCACGGACAGCGTCAGATAGTCGGGACGGAAGTCGTGGCCCCACTGCGCGACACAGTGTGCTTCGTCGATCGCGAAGAGGGAGACCTTGCCGCGGGAGAGCAGTCCGAGCGTGGAGTCGAGACGCAGCCGCTCGGGCGCCAGATAGAGCAGGTCGAGCTCGCCCGCGAGGAACTCGGCCTCCACGAGGCGGCGCTCCTCGAAGTCCTGCGTCGAGTTCATGAACCCGGCGCGCACCCCGAGCGCCCGCAGCGCGTCCACCTGGTCCTGCATCAGCGCGATCAGCGGCGAGACGACGATCCCCGTACCGGCTCTGACCAGCGCCGGGATCTGGTAGCAGAGCGATTTGCCGCCACCGGTCGGCATGAGCACGACGGCGTCCCCACCGCCCACCACGTGATCGATGATCGCTTCCTGCTCGCCGCGGAAAGCGTCGTACCCGAAGACCCGGTGGAGCGTGGCTAGCGCCTCGCTCCCGGTCACCTCGCTCATAACCTGTGTCCCGTCCATCGCCCTGCCCCCGTGCGTCCAGCTCGTCTCGACTTCTCCAGTAACGATAGGGGTCCGGACTGACACCCCGGAAAGTTATCCACAGGCTGGGGGCATTCCTTGGACACCTGGGAGCATTCCTTGGACGCATGGAGGCCCGGCCCCCTCCCAGGGACCGGGCCTCACCATGCGCGACGGCGGCGGTATCGCTACCGCTACCGCACAAACACCCCGGCCTGGCCCGCCAGGTCCAGGAAGTACTGCGGCGCGAGCCCCAGCACGATCGTGACCGCGACGCCCACCCCGATCGTCGTCATGGTCAGCGGCGAGGGCACGGCCACGGTCGGGCCGTCCGCCTTCGGCTCGCTGAAGAACATGAGGACGATGACGCGGATGTAGAAGAACGCGGCGATCGCCGAGGACACGACACCGACCACGACGAGCGCGCCCGCGCCGCCCTCGGCCGCCGCCTTGAACACGGCGAACTTGCCCGCGAACCCGGAGGTGAGCGGGATACCGGCGAAGGCCAGCAGGAACACCGCGAAGACCGCTGCCACCAGCGGCGACCTGCGCCCGAGCCCCGCCCACTTCGACAGGTGCGTCGCCTCGCCCCCCGCGTCGCGCACCAGCGTCACCACGGCGAAGGCGCCGATGGTCACGAAGGAGTACGCGGCCAGGTAGAAGAGGACGGACGAGACCCCGTCGGGCGTGGTCGCGATGACACCGGCCAGGATGAAGCCGGCGTGCGCGATGGAGGAGTACGCGAGGAGCCGCTTGATGTCGGTCTGCGTGATCGCGACGATCGCGCCGCCCAGCATCGTGACGATGGCGACGGCCCACATGACAGGACGCCAGTCCCAGCGCATCCCCGGCAGGACGACGTACAGCAGACGCAGCAGCGCGCCGAAGGCCGCGACCTTCGTGGCCGCCGCCATGAACCCGGTCACCGGCGTCGGCGCGCCCTGGTACACGTCCGGCGTCCACATGTGGAACGGGACGGCGCCGACCTTGAACAGCAGGCCCATGCCGACCAGCGCCATGCCGATGAGCAGCAGCGCGTCGTTGCCCATGGTGTCGGCGAGGGCCGGATCCACGTTCTGGATCGAGCTGTCGACGACGCTCGCGATCGTGGCGTACGAGACGGAGCCCGCGTAGCCGTACAGGAGCGCGATGCCGAACAGGGTGAAGGCGGACGCGAAGGCGCCGAGCAGGAAGTACTTGACCGCGGCCTCCTGCGACATGAGCCGCTTGCGGCGGGCCACGGCGCACAGCAGGTACAGCGGGAGCGAGAAGACTTCCAGGGCGATGAACAGCGTCAGCAGGTCGTTCGCCGCGGGGAAGACCAGCATGCCGCCGATCGCGAAGAGCGCCAGCGGGAACACCTCGGTGGTGGTGAACCCGGCCTTTATGGCCGCCTTTTCACTGTCGCTGCCGGGCACGGAGGCGGCCTGCGCGGCGAAGGAGTCGACGCGGTTGCCGTGCGCCTCCGGGTCGAGCCGCCGCTCGGCGAACGTGAAGATCGCGACGATCCCGGACAGCAGGATGGTCCCTTGGAGGAACAGCGCCGGGCCGTCGACGGCGATCGCGCCCATGGCCGCGATGTGCGCCTTCGTCGTCCCGTACCCGCCGGCCGCGAGCCCCACGACCGCCGCGAAGGCGGCCGCGAGCGCGACGACCGCGAGGAACACCTGCACGTAGTAGCGGGACCGGCGCGGCACCAGGGCCTCGACCAGGATCCCCAGGACGGCGGCACCGATGACGATCAAGGTCGGCGACAATTGCGCGTACTCGATCTTCGGTGCGTCGATCTTGGAGATCGGATCGGCCGCCGTTGTCCACAGGCTGTGGACGGAAGAAGCACTCACCAGTGCACTCATTTGTGAGCCGCCTCCACTTCCGGCTTCGGGTCCTTCTTGTGGACGTCGGACAGGGTGTGCTTGACCGCCGGGTTCACCAGCTCGGTGAGCGGCTTCGGGTAGACGCCGAGGAAGATCAGTACGCCGATCAGCGGGACGACGACCGCGAGCTCACGCACCCGCAGATCCGCGATGCCCTCGGTCGACGGCTTCACCGGGCCCGTCATGGTGCGCTGATAGAGAACCAGCGTGTAGAGCGCGGCGAGCACGATGCCGAAGGTGGCGATGATGCCGATCACCGGGTAGCGCGTGAACGTGCCGACCAGGACCAGGAATTCACTCACGAAGGGCGCGAGGCCCGGCAGCGAGAGAGTGGCGAGGCCGCCGATCAGGAACGTACCGGCGAGCACCGGGGCGACCTTCTGCACGCCTCCGTAGTCCGCGATGAGCCGCGAACCGCGCCGCGAGATCAGGAAGCCGGCGACCAGCATCAGCGCCGCCGTCGAGATCCCGTGGTTGACCATGTAGAGCGTCGCGCCGGACTGGCCCTGGCTGGTCATCGCGAAGATGCCCATGATGATGAAGCCGAAGTGCGAGATCGACGCGAAGGCGATCAGGCGCTTGATGTCGCGCTGGCCGACCGCGACCAGCGCCCCGTAGACGATGCTGATCAGGGCGAGCACCAGGATCACCGGCGTCGCCCACTTGCTCGCCTCCGGGAACAGCTGGAGGCAGAAGCGGAGCATCGCGAACGTGCCGACCTTGTCGACAACTGCCGTGATGAGTACGGCGACCGGGGTGGTGGCCTCCCCCATCGCGTTCGGCAGCCAGGTGTGCAGCGGCCACAGCGGGGCCTTCACCGCGAAGGCGAAGAAGAAGCCCAGGAAGAGCAGCCGCTCGGTGTTGGTTGCCATGTCGAGCGAGCCGTTGGCCCGCGCGGCGGCGATCTCCTGGAGCGAGAAGTTCCCCGCGACTACGTAGAGGCCGATGACGGCCGCCAGCATGATGAGGCCGCCGACCAGGTTGTAGAGGAGGAACTTGACGGCCGCGTACGAGCGTTGGGTCGCGGCCTCCTTCTCGCCGTGCTGGCCCGCCCGGTCCCCGAAGCCGCCGATGAGGAAGTACATCGGGATGAGCATGGCTTCGAAGAAGATGTAGAAGAGGAAGACGTCGGTGGCCTCGAAGGAGATGATCACCATCGCCTCGACGAGGAGGATCAGGGCGAAGAAGCCCTGCGTCGGGCGCCACCTCGTGTTCCCGGTCTCCTGCGGGTCGGCGTCGTGCCAGCCCGCGAGGATCACGAACGGGATCAGCAGCGCGGTCAGCGCGATGAGCGCCACCGCGATGCCGTCCACACCCAGCTCGTAGCGGACCCCGAAGTCCGCGATCCACGCGTGGGATTCGGTGAGTTGGAAGCGTCCGCCGCCCGGATCGAAGCGGACCGCGACCACCGCCGCGAGCACCAGGGTGGCGAGCGAGAACAGCAGCGCGAGCCACTTGGCCGCGGTGCGCTGCTTCGCCGGCACGGCGGCCGTGGCGATCGCGCCCACGGCCGGCAGTACCGCCGTCGCTGTCAGCAGAGGAAAGGACATCGGTATCAGACCGCCCTCATCAGCAGGGTCACCGCGGCGATGAGCGCCGCGCCGCCGAACATCGAGACGGCGTACGAGCGCACGTAGCCGTTCTGGAGTTTGCGCAGCCGACCGGAGAGGCCGCCGACCGAGGCCGCCGTCCCGTTGACCACCCCGTCGACCAAGGTGTGGTCGACGTATACGAGGGAGCGCGTCAGGTGCTCGCCACCGCGCACCAGAACGACGTGGTTGAAGTCGTCCTGGAGCAGGTCACGCCGTGCGGCGCGGGTGAGCAGCGAGCCGCGCGGGGCGACGGCGGGAACCTCGCGGCGCCCGTACTGGACCCAGGCAAGACCCACACCGATCACCAGGCACACCATGGTGGCTCCGGTGACCACGCCCGCGCTGATGGGCGCGTGCCCGTGGTCGTGCCCGGTGACGGGCTCCAGCCAGTGCAGGAAGCGGTCCCCGATGGAGAAGAAGCCACCGGCGAAGACCGAGCCGACCGCGAGCACGATCATCGGGATCGTCATGGACGAGGGCGACTCGTGCGGGTGCGGCTCGTGGCCCTCCGCGTCGGGCTGCCAGCGCTTCTCGCCGAAGAAGGTCATGATCATCACGCGAGTCATGTAGAACGCCGTGATGGCCGCGCCCAGGAGGGCGACGGAGCCGAGGATCCAGCCCTCGGTGCCGCCCTTGGCGAACGCCGCCTCGATGATCTTGTCCTTGGAGAAGAAGCCGGACAGGCCCGGGAATCCGATGATCGCCAGATACCCGAGGCCGAACGTCACGAAGGTGACCGGCATGTACTTCCGCAGGCCGCCGAACCTCCGCATGTCGACCTCGTCGTTCATGCCGTGCATGACCGAACCGGCGCCGAGGAACAGGCCCGCCTTGAAGAAGCCGTGCGTGACCAGGTGCATGATCGCGAACACGTAGCCGATGGGGCCGAGGCCCGCGGCGAGGATCATGTAGCCGATCTGCGACATCGTCGAGCCGGCGAGCGCCTTCTTGATGTCGTCCTTGGCGCAACCGACGATCGCACCGAACAGCAGCGTGACCGCGCCGACGATGGTGACGACGAGCTGTGCGTCCGGCGCCCCGTTGAAGATCGCGCCGGAGCGGACGATCAGGTAGACGCCCGCGGTCACCATGGTCGCGGCGTGGATGAGGGCCGAGACCGGGGTCGGGCCCTCCATCGCGTCCCCGAGCCAGGACTGCAGCGGCACCTGCGCCGACTTGCCGCACGCGGCGAGCAGCAGCATCAGACCGATCGCGGTGAGTTTGCCCTCGGAGGTGTCACCGACGCTGTCGAGCACCGGCTTGAAGGCGAACGTCCCGAAGGTCGTGAACATCAACATGATGGCGATGGACAGACCCATGTCGCCGACCCTGTTGACCAGGAACGCCTTCTTCGCGGCGGTGGCCGCGCTCGGCTTGTGCTGCCAGAAGCCGATGAGCAGGTACGAGGCGAGGCCCACACCCTCCCAACCGACGTACAGCAGCAGGTAGTTGTCGGCGATGACCAGGAGGAGCATCGCCGCGACGAACAGGTTCAGGTAGCCGAAGAAGCGGCGGCGCCGCTCGTCGTGCTCCATGTAGCCGATCGAGTACAGGTGGATCAGCGTGCCCACACCGGAGATCAGCAGGACGAACGTCATCGACAGCTGGTCCAGCTGGAAGGCGACGTCCGCCTGGAAGCCCTCGACGGGGATCCAGCTGAACAGGTGCTGGCTGAGCGTGCGGTCCTCCGGGCCCATGCCGAGCATGTCGGTGAAGAGCACGACGGCGATCACGAAGGAGACGGCCGCGAGCAGTGTGCCGAGCAGATGACCCACCCGGTCCAACGCCCGCCCGCCGCACAGCAGTACGGCCGCTCCGAGCAGTGGCGCTGCGACGAGCAGCGCAATCAGGTTCTCCACGATTCAGCGACCCCTTACAGCTTCATCAGGCTGGCGTCGTCGACCGAGGCCGAGTGGCGGGAACGGAACAGCGACACGATGATCGCGAGCCCCACCACGACCTCGGCGGCGGCGACGACCATCGTGAAGAACGCGATGATCTGGCCGTCGAGATTGCCGTGCATCCGGGAGAACGCGACGAACGCGAGGTTGCACGCGTTCAGCATCAGCTCGATGCACATGAACACGACGATCGCGTTCCGCCTGATGAGCACGCCGGTGGCGCCGATCGTGAACAACAGGGCGGCGAGATACAGGTAGTTGACCGGATTCACTTAGAAGCCTCCTCGGCCCGGTCGCGATCCGAGCGCTCCAGGCGGTCGGACGACCGCTGCTCCAGAGCCTTCAGATCGCTCATCGCCTCACCGGAGACATCCCGGATCTGACCGCGCTCGCGCAGCGTCTGCATGACCGTGAGCTCCGAGGGGGTGCCGTCGGGCAGCAGGCCTGCGATGTCCACCGCGTTGTGCCGGGCGTAGACACCCGGGGCGGGCAGCGGCGGGAGGTGCTTGCCCTCGCGCACCCGCTCCTCCGCCAACTCGCGCTGCGTCTTGGCCCGTTCGGTGCGCTCGCGGTGCGTGAGCACCATCGCGCCGACGGTGGCCGTGATCAGCAGGGCGCCGGTGATCTCGAAGGCGAAGACGTACTTGGAGAAGATGAGGGCCGCCAGGCCCTCCACGTTCCCCCCGGCGTTCGCCTTGCCGAGTCCGTTGAACTGCGTCAACGAGGCCTGGCCGATGCCCGCGATGAGCAGCACCCCGAAGCCGATCCCGCACAGGGCGGCGAGCCAGCGCTGTCCCTTGATGGTCTCCGTCAGGGAGTCGGCCGCGGTGACGCCGACGAGCATCACCACGAAGAGGAACAGCATCATGATCGCGCCCGTGTAGACGACGATCTGCACGATGCCCAGGAAGTACGCCCCGTTGGCGAGGTAGAAGATCGCCAGGATGATCATGGTGCCGGCCAGGCACAGGGCACTGTGCACGGCCTTCTTCATCAGGATCGTGCACAGGGCGCCGATGACGGCGACCGTGCCGAGGATCCAGAACTGGAAGGCCTCACCGGTGGAGGTGCCCGCGGCGAGCGTGGTCGCCGCGGTGAGCTGCGCGCTCATACGTCCGCCCCCTCGGCGTCCTCGGAAGGCTTCTCGCCCTTGGAGACGGCCACTTGGGGCTCCGTGCCGGGTGCCGCCTCGGTGACGAGACCCCGGTAGTAGTCCTGCTCGTCCGTGCCGGGGAAGATCGAGTGCGGGCTGTCGACCATGCCCTCGTCGAGCCCGGCGAGCAGCTGCTCCTTGGTGTAGATGAGGTTGGCGCGACTGCTGTCGGCCAGCTCGAACTCGTTCGTCATCGTCAGCGCGCGCGTGGGGCACGCCTCGATGCACAGTCCGCACAGAATGCAGCGGGCGTAGTTGATCTGGTAGACGCGGCCGTAGCGCTCACCCGGCGAGTAGCGCTCCTCCTCCGTGTTGTCCGCGCCCTCCACATAGATCGCGTCCGCCGGGCAGGCCCAGGCGCACAACTCGCAGCCGATGCACTTCTCCAGGCCGTCCGGATGGCGGTTGAGCTGGTGCCTGCCGTGGAAGCGGGGAGCAGTGGTCTTCGGTTGTTCCGGGTACTGCTCGGTCAGCCGCTTCTTGAACATGGCCTTGAAGGTCACGCCGAAGCCGGCGACGGGGTTCTGGAACCCCGGCTCGGTGTCCTTCTGCTGGCCGGAGTCGGTCTCGTCAGCCATCGGACGCCTCCTTTCCATCGTGAGATCCGCCAAGCGATTCGTCACTCTGAGTATCGGGGCCACCACTGACAATCAGCTCCCGCTCCCGGCGGGAGCGCCTGCGCGGCACGGGCGGCAGGGTCTGTCCGGGCAGCGGCGGCACGGGGAATCCGCCCGCCATCGGGTCGAAGGCGACGGGCTCTTCGGCGGCCTCGCGCTGCTTGGCCCCGCGGTCGCGGAAGATGTCCACGACGAACGACAGGATCAGGACCACAAGGATCGCGGCGCCGACGTACAGGGCGATGGAGGCGAAGTCGTAGTTCTCGTTGCGCAGCGTCCGTACGGTCGCCACCAGCATCAGCCACACCACGGAGACCGGGATGAGGACCTTCCAGCCGAGCTTCATCAGCTGGTCGTAGCGGACGCGAGGCAGCGTGCCGCGCAGCCAGATGAAGAAGAACAGCAGCAGCTGGACCTTGATGACGAACCAGAGCATCGGCCACCAGCCGTGGTTCGCGCCCTCCCAGAACGTGGAGATGGGCCACGGTGCGCGCCAGCCGCCCAGGAAGAGCGTCACGGACACCGCCGAGACCGTCACCATGTTCACGTACTCGGCGAGCATGAACATCGCGAACTTGATGGACGAGTACTCGGTGTTGAAGCCGCCGACGAGGTCGCCCTCGGACTCCGGCATGTCGAACGGAGCGCGGTTCGTCTCGCCGACCATCGTCACGATGTAGATCAGGAACGAGACGGGCAGCAGGACGATGTACCAGCGGTCGTGCTGCTGGGCGACGATCTCCGAGGTCGACATCGAGCCCGAGTACAGGAACACCGAGGCGAACGCGGCACCCATCGCGATCTCGTACGAGATCATCTGCGCGCAGGACCGCAGGCCGCCGAGCAGCGGGTACGTCGACCCGGACGACCAGCCCGCGAGGACGATGCCGTAGATGCCGACGGAGGCGACCGCGAGGATGTAGAGCATCGCGATCGGCAGGTCGGTGAGCTGCATCGTCGTGCGGTGGCCGAAGATCGAGACCTCGTTGCCTGCCGGGCCGAACGGGATCACGGCGATCGCCATGAAGGCGGGGATCGCCGCGATGACCGGCGCAAGGACGTAGACCACCTTGTCCGCGCGCTTGACGATCACGTCTTCCTTGAGCATCAGCTTGATGCCGTCGGCGAGCGACTGGAGCATGCCCCAGGGGCCGTGCCGGTTCGGGCCGATGCGCAGCTGCATCCAGGCGACGACCTTGCGCTCCCACACGATGGAGAACAGCACGGTCACCATCAGGAAGGCGAAGCAGAAGACCGCCTTGACGACGACGAGCCACCAGGGGTCGCGGCCGAACATGGAGAGGTCTTCGAGCGCCAGTGGGCTCAGCGCTGTCGGGCTCAGTGCCATGGGACTCATGACTGCACCTCCGGGGCTCCGGCGGCGACGGCCGGGCCGATCTTCACCAGGTCGCCGGGGACGGCCCCGGTGTCCGAAGCGACGCCGCCGCCCTCGGAGTTGAGCGGCAGCCACACGACGCGGTCGGGCATCTCGGTGACCTGGAGCGGGAACGCGACGCTGCCCAGTGCCCCGGTGACCGTCAGTACGTCGCCGTCCTTCACGCCCGCCTCCGTGGCGGTCGTGGCGGACACGCGCGCGTGGGCGGCGTGCCGGGTCCCGGCGAGCGCGTCGTCGCCCTCCTGGAGGCGGCCCAGGTCGAGCAGCAGCCGGTGTCCGGCGAGGACGGCCTCTCCGGAGGAGGGGCGCGGCAGCTGGCCCGACGTCTCAAGGGGCTCCGTGGCGTGCGGCCCGTCCCAGTTGCCCAGGCGGTCCAACTCGCCGCGCAGCGAACGAAGATCGGGGATCCCCAAGTGGACGTCCATGGCGTCCGCCACCATCTGCAGCGCGCGTGCGTCCGTGGGCGCGACGCGACGCGTCATCTGGTCGGGCTTCAGCGCGGCCTCGAACATCCGGGCACGCCCCTCCCAGTTGAGGAACGTCCCCGCCTTCTCGGCGACCGCGGCCACCGGAAGGACGACGTCGGCGTGGTCGGTGACCTCGCTGGGCCGCTGCTCCAGGGAGATCAGGAAACCCACCGCGTGAAGGGCTTCACGCGCGCGTGCCGGGGACGGCAGGTCGGCGACCTCGACCCCGGCCACCACAAGGGCCCCCAGTTCACCGGTGGCCGCGGCCTCCACGATCTGCCCGGTGTCCCGCCCGAAACGGTGCGGCAGTTCCGCCACACCCCAGGCGGCGGCGACCTGGTCCCGCGCGCGCGGGTCGGTCGCGGGCCTGCCGCCCGGCAGCAGCGAGGGCAGCGCGCCCGCCTCGACGGCCCCGCGCTCACCGGCCCGGCGCGGGATCCACACCAGCTCGGCCCCCGTCGCGGACGCGGCCCGTACGGCGGCGGTGAGACCGCCCGACACGGCCGCGACCCGCTCGCCGACGACGATCACGGCGCCTTCGCCGCGCAGCGCCTGCGCGGCGTCCGCTCCGGCGCCTTCGAGGCCGACACCGGAGGCGAGCACGCCTTCAGACAACGCAGTCAGCCACTCGGGCTCGGTGCCGGGAGCAGCAGGCAGCAGCGTGCCACCTGCCTTCTCCAGGCCGCGCGTCGCATACGTAGAAAGTGAGTAGACCTTCTGTCCGTGTCCCCGCCACGCCTTGCGGAGCTTGAGGAAGACGCCGGGCGCCTCCTCCTCCGACTCGAACCCGACGAGGAGGACCGCGGGCGCCTTCTCGAGCGCCTTGTACGTGACCCCACTGCCGTCCAGGTCGCGACCACGACCGGCGACGCGTGCCGCCAGGAAGTCGGCTTCCTCGCTGCTGTGCACGCGCGCGCGGAAATCGATGTCGTTCGTGTCGAGGGCGACGCGCGCGAACTTGCTGTACGCGTAGGCGTCCTCGACGGTGAGACGGCCACCGGTGAGGACACCGGTGCGGCCGCGGGCGGCGGCGAGCCCGCGCGCGGCGGCCTCCAGCGCCTCCGGCCAGGAAGCGGGCCGCAGTTCACCGCTCTCCGCGTCCCGTACGAGGGGGTTGGTGAGCCGGTCGGGCTTCTGCGCGTACCGGAAGCCGAAGCGGCCCTTGTCGCAGATCCACTCCTCGTTGACCTCGGAGTCGTTGGCCGCGAGGCGGCGCATCACCTTGCCGCGCCGGTGGTCGGTGCGGGTCGCGCAGCCGCCGGAGCAGTGCTCGCACACGCTCGGCGACGACACGAGGTCGAAGGGGCGGGAGCGGAACCGGTACGCCGCCGAGGTCAGCGCGCCGACCGGGCAGATCTGGATCGTGTTCCCGGAGAAGTACGACTCGAAGGGGTCACCCTCACCCGTGCCGACCTGCTGGAGCGCGCCGCGCTCCAGCAGCTCGATCATCGGGTCGCCCGCGATCTGGTTGGAGAACCGGGTGCAGCGTGCGCACAGCACGCACCGCTCGCGGTCGAGCAGCACCTGCTTCGAGATCGGGACCGGCTTCTCGAAGGTGCGCTTCTTGCCCTCGAAGCGCGAGTCGGCCTGGCCGTGCGACATGGCCTGGTTCTGGAGCGGGCACTCGCCGCCCTTGTCGCAGACCGGGCAGTCGAGGGGGTGGTTGATGAGCAGCAGCTCCATGACCCCCTTCTGCGCCTTCTCGGCGACCGGGGAGGAGAGCTGGCTCTTGACCACCATGCCGTCGGTGCAGGTGATGGTGCAGGACGCCATCGGCTTGCGCTGGCCCTCCACCTCCACGATGCACTGCCGACAGGCGCCGGCCGGGTCGAGCAGCGGATGGTCGCAGAACCGGGGGATCTCGATGCCCAGCATCTCGGCGGCCCGGATCACCAGCGTGCCCTTGGGGACGCTGATCTCGATGCCGTCGATGGTGAGGGAGACGAGGTCCTCCGGCGGAACAGCCGCTTCGCCGCCCCCGGAGGGAGCGTTGGTCGTGACGGTCACGCGTTCACCTCCGTGCGGTGCTTGTCGCCCCGGCCGGCCCACAGCGTGGACCTGGCCGGGTCGAAGGGGCAGGCCTTGCCCGTGATGTGCTGCTCGTACTCGTCGCGGAAGTACTTGAGCGAGGAGAAGATCGGCGAGGCCGCGCCGTCGCCGAGGGCGCAGAACGACTTGCCGTTGATGTTGTCGGCGATGTCGTTCAGCTTGTCGAGGTCGGACATCGTGCCCTTGCCGGCCTCGATGTCCCGCAGCAACTGCACGAGCCAGTACGTTCCTTCACGGCACGGCGTGCACTTGCCGCAGGACTCGTGGGCGTAGAACTCGGTCCACCTTGTGACCGCGCGCACAACGCAGGTCGTCTCGTCGAAGCATTGCAGCGCCTTGGTGCCGAGCATCGATCCGGCGGCGCCGACGCCCTCGTAATCGAGGGGTACGTCGAGGTGTTCCTCGGTGAACATCGGCGTCGAGCTGCCGCCGGGGGTCCAGAACTTGAGGCGGTGGCCCGCCCGCATGCCGCCGCTCATGTCGAGCAGCTGGCGCAGCGTGATGCCGAGCGGGGCCTCGTACTGGCCGGGGCTCGTGACGTGGCCGCTGAGCGAGTAGAGCGTGAAGCCCGGGGACTTCTCGCTCCCCATCGATTTGAACCAGTCCTTGCCCCGATTGATGATTGCGGGAACCGACGCGATGGACTCGACGTTGTTCACCACAGTGGGGCAGGCGTAGAGGCCCGCGACGGCAGGGAAGGGGGGACGGAGTCGCGGCTGACCACGGCGGCCTTCGAGCGAGTCCAGGAGTGCGGTCTCCTCACCACAGATGTACGCGCCCGCGCCGGCGTGCACGGTGAGTTCAAGGTTGAGACCGCTGCCCAGGACGTTCTGCCCGAGATACCCCGCGGCGTAGGCCTCGCGCACGGCCTCGTGCAAGCGCCGCAGTACGGGGACCACTTCACCGCGCAAGTAGATGAACGCGTGCTCGGAACGGATCGCGTAACAGGCGATCACGATGCCCTCGATGAGGCTGTGCGGGTTCGCGAAGAGGAGCGGGATGTCCTTGCAGGTCCCCGGCTCCGATTCGTCGGCGTTGACAACTAGATAGTGCGGTTTGCCGTCTCCCTGCGGGATGAACTGCCACTTCATCCCGGTCGGGAACCCGGCGCCACCACGCCCGCGGAGCCCCGCGTCCTTCACATACGCGATCAGGTCGTCCGGTGCCATGGCGAGGGCCTTTCGCAGCCCCTCGTATCCCTCGTGCCGGCGGTACACATCCAAAGACCAGGACTTGTCCTGGTCCCAGAAGGCCGACAGGACCGGAGAGAGCAGCTTCTCCGGGCTGGTGTCGTTGTTGTCGATCTCGGCTGCCAAGGTCATCACTCCCCCTCCTCGGCGGTCGGTCCCGCTGGGTGCTGCGGGTCGGAGGCCGACGTGTCCTGCGGCGCGTCGTGCGAGCTCAAGTGCTCGGTGGGCGACGGGTCGTGGGGCGCCTCGCCCTCGATGCCCTCGCCGCGCGGGTGGACCACGCGCGCGGGCTCCGTCTCGCCCTTGGCCAGGCGGAGCCCGATCAGCGAGGCGGGCCCGGCGCTGCCGCCGGCCTCGACGGCGCCGGCGCGCTCGTCGGGGAACCCGGCCAGGATCCGCGCGGTCTCCTTGAAGGTGCACAAGGGAGCGCCGCGCGTGGGTGACACCTCGGACCCCGCGCGCAGATCGTCGACGAGCTGCCTGGCGGTCTCGGGCGTCTGGTTGTCGAAGAACTCCCAGTTGACCATCACCACGGGAGCGAAATCACAAGCGGCGTTGCACTCGATGTGCTCCAGCGTGATCTTGCCGTCGTCCGTGGTGCCGTTGTTGCCGACGCCGAGGTGGTCCTGGAGCGACTCGAAGATGGCGTCGCCGCCCATGACGGCGCACAACGTGTTGGTGCAGACGCCCACTTGGTAGTCGCCGCTCGGCTTCCTGCGGTACATCGTGTAGAAGGTCGCGACGGCCGTGACCTCGGCGGTGGTCAGGCCGAGCATGTCCGCGCAGAACTGCATTCCGGTGCGCGTGACATGACCCTCCTCCGACTGCACGAGGTGCAGCAGCGGAAGCAGCGCCGAGCGGGAGCCGGGGTAGCGGGAGATGATCTCCTTCGCGTCGGCCTCCAGACGGGTTCGGACGTCGTCCGGGTACGCGGGCGCGGGCAGTTGTGGCATGCCCAGACTTACGCCCTGCTCCGAAGAACTGGTGGTCACCGGTCGACGCCTCCCATCACGGGGTCGATGGACGCGACGGCGACGATGACGTCGGCGACCTGGCCGCCCTCGCACATCGCTGCCATGGCCTGAAGGTTGGTGAAGGACGGGTCGCGGTAGTGGACCCTGAACGGGCGGGTGCCGCCGTCGGACACGGCGTGCACACCGAGCTCGCCCTTGGGCGACTCCACGGCCGCGTACGTCTGTCCCGGCGGGACACGGAATCCCTCGGTCACCAGCTTGAAGTGGTGGATGAGGGCCTCCATGGAGGTGCCCATGATGTTCTTGATGTGGTCGAGCGAGTTGCCGAGACCGTCCGGGCCGAGGGCCAGTTGGGCGGGCCAGGCGATCTTCTTGTCCCCGACCATGACCGGACCCGGCTCCAGGCGGTCCAGGCACTGCTCGACGATGCGCAGCGACTGGCGCATCTCCTCCAGGCGGATCAGGAAGCGCCCGTAGGAGTCGCAGGTGTCGGCGGTCGGGATGTCGAAGTCGTAGTTCTCGTAGCCGCAGTACGGCTGCGCCTTGCGCAGGTCGTGCGGCAGGCCGGCGGAGCGCAGGATCGGTCCCGTGGCGCCGAGGGCCATGCAGCCCGCGAGGTCGAGGTAGCCGACGTCCTGCATACGGGCCTTGAAGATGGGGTTCCCGGTGGCGAGCTTGTCGTACTCGGGAAGGTTCTTCTTCATCTTCTTCACGAACTCGCGAAGCTGGTCCACCGCGCCGGGCGGCAGGTCCTGGGCGAGTCCGCCGGGCCGGATGTACGCGTGGTTCATGCGCAGGCCGGTGATCAACTCGAAGACGTCGAGAACGAGTTCACGATCACGGAATCCGTAGATCATGATCGTGGTCGCGCCGAGCTCCATGCCACCGGTGGCGATGGCCACCAGGTGCGAGGACAACCGGTTCAGCTCCATGAGGAGCACGCGGATGATGCTGGCGCGGTCCGGGATCTCGTCCTCGATGCCGAGGAGCTTCTCGACGGCGAGGCAGTACGCCGTCTCGTTGTAGAACGGCGTCAGGTAGTCCATGCGCGTCACGAACGTGGTGCCCTGCGTCCACGTGCGGTACTCGAGGTTCTTCTCGATGCCGGTGTGGAGGTAGCCGATGCCGCAGCGGGCCTCGGTGACCGTCTCGCCGTCGATCTCCAGGATCAGGCGCAACACCCCGTGCGTGGACGGGTGTTGGGGGCCCATGTTGACGATGATGCGCTCGTCGTCGGACTTGACCGCGGCCTCGGCGATCTCGTCCCAGTCGCCACCGGTGACCGTGTAGACGGTGCCTTCCGTGGTCGCGCGCGGGGTTGCGTGGGGTGTGGTCACGAGTACGACCTCCGCTGGTCCGGAGCCGGGATCTGGGCGCCCTTGTACTCGACGGGGATGCCGCCGAGGGGATAGTCCTTGCGCTGCGGGAAGCCCTGCCAGTCGTCCGGCATCATGATCCGCGTCAGCGCGGGGTGGCCGTCGAAGACGAGCCCGAAGAAGTCGTACGCCTCGCGCTCGTGCCAGTCGTTCGTCGGATACACCGGGACCAGGGACGGGACGTGCGGGTCCGCGTCGGGCACGGAGACCTCGAGGCGGATCAGCCGGTTGTGGGTGATCGAGCGCAGGTGGTAGACGGCGTGCAGCTCGCGGCCCTTGTCCCCGGGGTAGTGCACCGCCGAGACACCCGTGCACAGTTCGAAGCGCAGGGCCGGGTCGTCGCGCAGGGTGCGGGCGACGCGGACCAGGTGCTCGCGCTCGATGTGGAAGGTGAGCTCGTCGCGGTCGACGACCGTCTTGTCGATGGCGTTCTCGGGGACGAGGTCCTGTTCCTCCAGGGCGCCCTCCAGCTCGTCCGCCACCTCGTCGAACCAGCCGCCGTAGGGGCGGGAGGATTCGCCGGGCAGCCGGACCGAGCGGACGAGGCCGCCGTAGCCGGAGGTGTCGCCGCCGTTGTTGGCGCCGAACATGCCGCGCTGGACGCGGATCTCCTCGCCCTGATCCCCGCGCTGCCCCGGAAGGTTGGCAGCGCTGAGGTCCTTTTCGGGGTTGACCCCGTTCGATCCCTTGTCGCTGTGCGCGTCGCTCACCGCAGCAGCCCCTTCATCTCGATCGTCGGGAGCGCCTTGAGCGCCGCTTCCTCCGCCTCGCGGGCCGCCTCCTCGGCATTCACGCCGAGCTTGGAGGACTGGATCTTCTGATGGAGCTTGAGAATCGCGTCCATCAGCATCTCGGGCCGGGGCGGGCAGCCGGGCAGATAGATGTCGACCGGGACGACATGGTCGACGCCCTGCACGATCGCGTAGTTGTTGAACATTCCGCCCGACGAGGCGCAGACGCCCATGGAGATGACCCACTTGGGGTTCGGCATCTGGTCATAGACCTGGCGAAGGACGGGCGCCATCTTCTGGCTCACCCGCCCGGCCACGATCATCAGGTCCGCCTGGCGGGGCGATCCGCGGAAGACCTCCATGCCGAACCGCGCCAGGTCGTAGCGGCCCGCGCCCGTCGTCATCATTTCGATGGCGCAGCAGGCGAGGCCGAACGTGGCGGGAAAGACGGACGACTTGCGCACCCAGCCCGCGGCCTGCTCGACGGTGGTCAGCAGGAATCCGCTCGGCAGCTTTTCTTCGAGTCCCATTGGTCTGTGGCTCCTGGTCTCCCCTATACGGGGCTCAGTCCCATTCCAGGCCGCCGCGCCGCCATACGTACGCGTACGCGACGAAGACGGTGAGCACGAAGAGCAGCATCTCTACGAGCCCGAACACCCCCAGGGCGTCGAAGGTGACGGCCCAGGGGTAGAGAAAGACGATCTCGATGTCGAAGACGATGAAGAGCATCGCCGTCAGGTAGTACTTGATGGGGAAGCGCCCGCCACCGGCCGGCGTGGGGGTGGGCTCGATCCCGCACTCATAGGCCTCGAGCTTGGCCCGGTTGTACCGCTTCGGGCCGGTCAGGGAGGCCATGATCACGGAGAAGATCGCAAAGCCTGCCCCGAGGGCTCCCAGTACGAGGATGGGCGCATAGGCGTTCACCGCTCCTCGCTCCTCTCAGTCGGCACTGACTGCTGGCGGTTGCATGAGCTCGCGCCCCGCCCCCCACGTCCTGCGAACAGTCGAAGATCGCCTACATGTGAAGCGGGTCACAAGCCCAACTTGCCCCGCATCCTATGCCTGCAACTCTGTGATCTGCGACACGGGGTGCGCCAACTACTTTGTGATCTCCACCACCTGACGAAGGATCATGAAGTCGGATGAGCGGTGATCTTCACACGCGAAGCACCTGAGTGATCACCAGTGGTGACAACTTGGTGCGTTACCCCAGGTCGCAGAGGTGCGCCCACTATCAAGGCGCGGAGACCGCAAGCAAATTGGTGCTGGACGCGGTTGGCTGATATTGGACGTCGTTCACACGTTGGCGTGATGAGTGTGAACGGGAGTGGACGCGAGATGTGTTCATCGCGTGTGCATCGCATCCCCTAGGGGTCCACTTGTGACCTGCGTCACGTGGTAGTCACACCGTCAGAAACCGGGCTTGGCCAACTGCCTCAACGGGTGGTAAGCGTCGGGCAATTCGGGCGTATTGCAGAAAACCCGTGTTCAGGGGCTCGTGGAGGGCTGTCCGCTTTGCCCGTTACGGCGTCAATAAAGCCTGTCGGGCCGGGGTTTCGTGCCCGTGCTTCACAACTGTGGCGCACCACACGTTTCTTGAAGGGATCGGGGAGGCCCTGATACCGGTTGGTCTCATGTCCCACACCGCTCACATACCCAGCCACCGGAAGCCCCGTCGCAGCGCCTCGAAGATGGCCCTGCGCGCCGGAGTTACCGGTGGCGTCCTCAGCACCCTGGCAGTCGCTGGTGCGGCTGGTTCGGCCAACGCCGCCGAGCCGGTGACGCAGACCATGGAGATGCCCACGCTCACCACCGACCTGTCCTCGCAGGTCGCCCAGTCCGCGGACGCCACCCAGCAGGCCGCGGCGAACTACCAGGTCCAGGCCGAGCGCCAGGCGGCCTTCGACAAGGCCGCGGACCAGGCGAAGAAGGACCAGGTCGCCGCCGAGAAGAAGGCCGAGGCCAAGAAGAAGGCCGAAGCCAAGGCCAAGGCCGAGGCCGCCGCCAAGCGCGAGGCCGCCGAGAAGGCCGCCGCCTCCCGCTCCAGCGAGCGCACCACGCTCCAGGCGACCACCGCGTCCTCCTCCGACGAGGCCCCCGCCCCGGCCAGCGGCTCCGCCGCCGCCGTGGTCTCGTTCGTCAAGTCGCACATCGGCGACGCCTACGTGTCCGGCGGCACGGGCCCCAGCTCCTGGGACTGCTCGGGCCTGGTGCAGGCCGCGTACAAGCAGGCCGGTGTCGACCTGCCGCGCGTCTCGCAGGACCAGTCGACGCAGGGCACCCAGGTCGGCCTGGACAACCTCCAGGCGGGCGACATCCTGTACTGGGGCGGCTCCGGCAGCGCCTACCACGTCGCGATCTACGTGGGCGGTGGCAACTTCGTCGGCGCGCAGAACTCCTCGACCGGTGTCGTCGAGAAGCCGCTCTCCTACGACCAGCCGACCGGCGCGGTGCGCGTTCTCTGAGCCTCTCCGAGGTTCCGTGAACTTCCGGGCCCTCCGGGGCCCCTGCGGTACTCAAAGGCCGCACACAGCCGCCTGAGGCCCCTTGAGGGCTTCACAGCGCGCAAGGCCGAAGGCCGCCGCTCCCCCTGCGGGGTGCGGCGGCCTTCGGTGTTTGTCCGGAAAAACCGGGACAGCGCTGCGCCGGAACTGCGGCTCAGGCCTGCGGCGCGAGTTCGCCCATCTCGCCCCAACCCTCGTTCGGGATATCCGCGTTGATGATCTCCGGGGTGGCGGCGATGAGCGGCGCCATGGCGTCCAGGCCCGCCTTGAAGTGGTCGGAACCGACGTGCGCGGCGCCGGCGTCGCCGTCCCGGAAGCCCTCCAGGAGCACGAACTGGTTCGGGTCCTCGACGCTGCGGGACCAGTCGAAGAAGAGGTTGCCCTCCTCGGCGCGGGTGGCCGCGGTGAACGCGGCGGTCTTCTCCAGCCACGAGTCGGCGTGCTCGGGGCGGACGGTGAACTTCACGGCGATGAAAATCATGGGTCCACCCTGCCCCGAGCCGCCCGGCCCGGCAAAGTCGAGCCGGGCACCGGGCCCAGGTCAGGCCCAGGTCAGGCCTTCGGGGCGACCTTGCTCAGTCCGTTGATGACCCGGTCCATCGCGTCGCCGCCGGTCGGGTCCGTCAGGTTCGCGAGCATCTTCAGCGTGAACTTCATCAGCATCGGGTGGGTCAGACCGCGCTGCGTCGCGATCTTCATGATCTTCGGGTTGCCGATCATCTTCACGAAGGCGCGGCCCATCGTGTAGTAGCCGCCGTAGGTGTCCTTGAGGACCTTCGGGTAGCGCTGCAGGGCCAGTTCACGCTGGGCGTCGGTGGCGCGCGCGTGCGCCTGCACGATGACGTCGGCCGCGATCTGGCCGGACTCCATGGCGTACGCGATGCCCTCGCCGTTGAACGGGTTGACCAGGCCGCCCGCGTCGCCGACCAGGAGCAGGCCCTTGGTGTAGTGCGGCTGGCGGTTGAAGGCCATGGGGAGGGCGGCGCCGCGGATCGGCATCGTCATGTTGTCCGGGGTGTACCCCCAGTCCTCGGGCATCGACGCGCACCAGGCCTTGAGGACCTCGCGCCAGTCCAATTCGCGGAAAGCCTTCGAGGAGTTGAGGATGCCGAGGCCGACATTGGACGTGCCGTCGCCCATGCCGAAGATCCAGCCGTAGCCGGGAAGCAGCCGGTCCTCGGCGCCGCGCCGGTCCCACAGCTCCAGCCAGGACTCCAGGTAGTCGTCGTCGTGGCGCGGGGACGTGAAGTACGTACGGACGGCGACGCCCATGGGGCGGTCCTCGCGGCGGTGCAGGCCCATGGCGAGGGAGAGGCGGGTCGAGTTGCCGTCGGCGGCGACGACGAGCGGGGCGTGGAAGGTGACCTCGCGCTTCCCTTCGCCCAGCTTCGCGTGCACGCCGGTGATGCGGCCGGTGCGCTCGTCGGTGATCGGTGCGCCGACGTTGCACCGCTCGTACAGGCGGGCGCCCGCCTTCTGGGCCTGCCGCGCGAGCTGCTCGTCGAAGTCGTCGCGCTTGCGAACGAGACCGTAGTCAGGGAACGAGGCGAGGTCGGGCCAGTCGAGCTGGAGGCGGACGCCGCCGCCGATGATGCGCAGGCCCTTGTTGCGCAGCCAGCCGGCCTCCTCGGAGATGTCGATCCCCATGGAGACGAGCTGCTTCGTGGCGCGCGGGGTGAGGCCGTCGCCGCACACCTTTTCGCGCGGGAACGCCGTCTTCTCCAGCAACAGGACGTCGAGGCCGGCCTTGGCGAGGTAGTAGGCGGTCGTCGAACCAGCGGGTCCGGCCCCGACGACGATCACGTCCGCGCTGTGCTCGGAGAGGGGCTTGGGCTGCTCGGTCACGGCGGGTTCTCCCCAGGCTCGAAAACAGTGTGCCGTCCGGCACGGACATGGGCAGTCTATTCAGCGACCGTGACCACTCAGCCGAAGGGCCAGCCCATGAGTCGAGTTCTGCCCGCCGTGGATCTGCGCGTCCCCACCCATGAGGACGCGCTCGCCTGGCACAGGGTGTTCGACCACCCCGATGTCATGGAGTTCCACGGAGGCGCGTCGGCGGAGCTCTCCGTGTACGAGGAGCTGACCGCGCGGCAGCGCAGGCACGAGGCGGAGCACGGTTTCTGCCTGTGGACGATGACCGACGGCGCGGGGGACGTCATCGGGTTCACGGGCGCGCAGCCCTGGCCGGGCACCTGGGGGCCGGTAGGCGAGATCGAGATCGGCTGGCGGCTCGGGCGGGCGTACTGGGGGCAGGGGTACGCGACGGCGGCGGCGGGCCTGACGCTGGATCAGGTACGGGCGGCGGGCCTGCGCAGCGTCGTCGCGATGGTCGACGCCCGCAACGAGCGCTCGATCGCGGTGACCCGGCGGCTCGGCATGGAGCTGGCCGAGACGTTCGTGACGCCGACCGGGAAGAAGGGCCACTGCTTCCGCCTGGAGCTCTGAGTCCGCCCGGAGCCGGTACCGGACCTTCCGGACACCACATCCCACGGGCTATCCTCCCGGTACCTCCTGGGGGTGACATCTGTGGTGAAGACACCCAAGACGCCCAAGATGCCGGATGCCGGGCCGCCGGACGTGCCCGTGCCGAAGCTCGTCGGCCTGATGGCGGTCGACGCGCGGCAGGCGGCGCGTGAGCACGGCGTGCTGATCGCGGCGGCGGACCGGGACGACTTCGACCGGGTGGCGGTGGAGTACGTGGTCCGCCAGTACCCGCTGCCCGGCGTCGAGGTGCCGCGGGACGCCGTCGTCACGGTCTGGTTCGACTTCGGTGAGGGCGAGGGCGGTGGCGGCGCGGGCGTGCGGGTGCCGCGGGCGCCGGGGCCGCGGGGTGGCGGGATGCGCAGGGAGATCGGCGAGCCGGATGAGCCGCCGGCGCGTACGGGGTCGTTCAGTCCGTGTCCGTGAGGCGCGAGGGGTCGGGCTGAGCCTCAGCCCTGTGATCCTCCCGTGTCACGCCTTCTTGTAGCCGCGGTGCAGCGTGACGATGCCGCCGGTGAGGTCCCGCCAGGCCACCTGCTGCCAGCCGACGTTCTGCATCAGCGTGGCCAGTTCGGGCTGCGTGGGCCAGGCGCGGATGGACTCGGCGAGATAGACGTACGCGTCCGGGTTCGAGGACACCGCGCGCGCGACCGGCGGCAGGGCGCGCATCAGGTACTCGGTGTACACGGTGCGGAAGGGGGCCCACGTCGGGTGGCTGAACTCGCAGATGACGACGCGGCCGCCCGGCTTGGTGACGCGGTGCATCTCGCTCAGCGCGGCCTCGGTCTCCTGGATGTTGCGCAGCCCGAAGGAGATCGTCACGGCGTCGAACGTGTCGTCCTTGAACGGCAGTTTCGTGCCGTCGCCCGCCGTGAACGGCATCCACGGGTGGCGCTGCTTGCCCACGCGCAGCATGCCGAGGGAGAAGTCGCAGGGCACGACGTAGGCGCCGGCCTGCGCGAAGGGCTGCGAGGAGGTGGCGGTGCCGGCGGCGAGGTCGAGGACCTTCTGTGCGGGGCGGGCGTCGACGGCCCTGGCGACCTCCTTGCGCCACAGCCGGGTCTGTCCCAGGGACAGCACGTCGTTGGTGAGGTCGTACTTCTCCGCCACGTCGTCGAACATCGAGGCGACTTCGTGGGGCTGCTTGTCCAGGGATGCACGGGTCACCCGGCCATTGTGGCAGGCGGCCCCCGGTCACCGACGGACGGTACCGGGGCCCGTGGACCGCGCCGGGGTCGACGCCCACCGTCCTGATTGCACGGCACCGGGGCGCCGCCTTGCCCACCCTGCCGCCCAAGGCGGCAGATTGCCCAAGTCGGTGGCGGCCGACCGCAGCGGGTGGGGAGCTGTGGTGGGCGCTGCCCAAGGCGGGGATCGCGACGACCGCGAGGGGTGGGGAGCCGTGCTTGCGGCGGATCGCCCAAGGTGGTGGCGGTCGACCGCGACGGGTGGGGGAGTCGGGGTCGGCGGAGGTTGCCCAAGTCGGTGGCGGTACCCCGTCGGGGCGACGCCCCCGGAGGGAGCGGTGGGTGGGAGATGGGCGGGAGCCCAGAGCGATTGCCTGCGGGTGGGCAGATCAAGCCCCGCTCTGGGACGGGAGCCCGCGGGGTCCGGGGCGGAGCCCCGATCTTTGAGCCCCGTCGCGGCTCGAGGCGCAGGGGCCAGGGCGGAGCCCGATCCTTCAAGCCCCGCGGCGGGTGGGCAAATCTAGCCCCGCCGGCGCTTGAGGCGCGGGGTCCGGGCGGAGCCCCGAGGCGTAGGCACCCGCCGAGGTCCGGGCGGAGCCCCGTGGCGTAGGACCGGCGGGGTCCGGTTACCGGGCGCGGTACACCAGGCGGCCCGCCACCACCGTCGCCACGCACGTGGACGCCCCCTTGGCGACAAGCTCCGCGCGGTCCGCGACGTCGAACACCGCGAAGCGCGCCGCCCCGCCCACCGTCAGCGCCGGCAACAGCACCATCGGCTTCGGGGACAGGGACACCGGCCCCGGCAGCCGCGCGGGACGGCCGCCGAACGCGAGCCCGGAGCGTCGGGCCACCTCGAGGACCGCCTTGGAGCGCAGCTCGCCCGCGAGGGCCACCGTCCCGTGCGCGAACAGCCGCTGCACGCCCCGCCGGGCACTCGCGCCCAGCCGGGACGGGTCCGCGCGGAAGATCTCCCGCGCCCGTTCGCCACCGATCGGCACCGTCCCGTACGTATCCGCCTCACGCGGATCCGGGTGGTACGTGTGCTCCAGGATCTCGGGACCGTACGGGTTGAGGAGACCCGGCGTCAGGATGCCCGGCCAGCGCCGCACCCGCGCCTGCAATGGGGTCTCCCCTGCTCGAGCGGAGCCGAGAGCTTGGGGAAGCGCGTCGGCCAGCTCCTCGTACGGTCCGAGCGCCTTGACGGTCTCGCCCTCGACGAGGACCGAGAACCCGTCGCCGTCGACGTGAAGTGTCGCCAAGGCGGGCTCAGTTGGTGGAGACGAGCTTCAGCTCGGGGTGAGCCGTCCCGCCGTCGATCGCCGTCGACGAGATGTGCGAGGTGACGCGGTCGTCGACCGGGTCGTTCGCCGGGTCGTCGTGCACGACGAGGTGCTCGTAGGTCGTGGCGCGCTGCGCGGGGACGCGGCCGGCCTTGCGGATCAGGTCGATGATCTCCATGCGGTTGGAGCGGTGCTTGGCACCGGCGGAGGAGACGACGTTCTCCTCCAGCATGATCGAGCCGAGGTCGTCGGCGCCGTAGTGCAGCGACAGCTGGCCGACCTCCTTGCCGGTGGTCAGCCACGAACCCTGGATGTGCTGGACGTTGTCCAGGAAGATCCGGGCGATCGCGATCATCCGCAGGTACTCGAAGAGCGTCGCCTGCGTGCGGCCCTTCAGGTGGTTGTTCTCCGGCTGGTACGTGTACGGGATGAACGCGCGGAAGCCGCCCGTCTTGTCCTGTGTGTCGCGGATCATGCGCAGGTGCTCGATGCGCTCGGCATTCGTCTCGCCGGTGCCCATGAGCATGGTGGAGGTGGACTCGACACCGAGGCGGTGCGCGGTCTCCATGATCTCCAGCCAGCGCTCGCCGGACTCCTTGAGAGGAGCGATCGCCTTGCGGGGACGCTCCGGGAGGAGTTCCGCGCCGGCGCCCGCGAAGGAGTCGAGCCCCGCGGTGTGGATCCGCTGGATCGCCTCCTCGACCGACACCTTGGAGATCCGCGCCATGTGCTCGACCTCGGAAGCGCCCAGGCTGTGGATGACGAGCTCCGGGTACTCCTTCTTGATGGCGCCGAAGTGCTCCTCGTAGTACTCGACCCCGTAGTCCGGGTGGTGCCCGCCCTGGAACATGATCTGCGTGCCACCGAGCTCGATGGTCTCGGCGCAGCGGCGCAGGATGTCCTCGAGGTCGCGGCTCCAGCCCTTCTTGGTGTCCTTGGGGGCCGCGTAGAAGGCGCAGAACTTGCACGCCGTGACGCACACGTTCGTGTAGTTGATGTTCCGCTCGATGATGTACGTCGCGATGTGCTCGATGCCCGCGTACTTACGGCGGCGGATCGCGTCGGCGGCGGCGCCGAGCGCGTGCAGCGGGGCGTCGCGGTAGAGGGCGACGGCCTCCTCGGGGGTGATCCGCCCACCGTCGGCGGCGCGGTCGAGGACGGACTGAAGCGCGGCCTTCTCGGTCACCGGGCGAGCCCCTTTCGGAGGATCCTGCCGAGTCCGAGCCGGAGTCTCGACGAGTCTGAGCTGAAATCTCAGCGTACGTCAGGCCCCCAGGCCACCCAGCAGAACCCCCGCGAGGGCGCCCAGAATCATGAAGGGGCCGAAAGGGATCTCGCTCTTGCGTCCCGCCCGCCGCGCGACGACGAGCACCAGGGCGTACAGGCCGTTGAACAACACTCCGGCGAACGCCCCCAGGAACAGCACGCCCCACCCGTACCAGCCGAGCGCCGCGCCGAGTCCCACCGCCAGCTTCACGTCACCGAAGCCCATCCCCTTCGGGTAGGCGAGCAGAAGCAGCAGATATCCGCCGCCGAGCCCGAGCGCGCCCCACAGCGTGCCGCTGAACGCCCCGCCGGCCTCCGGCAGCAGCGCAGCCCCGCCGAGCGCGAGCAGGGTGAGCCCGGCGAGCGGCAGCGTGAGCACGTCCGGCAGCCGCTTCACCGCGAAGTCGACGGTGGCCAGCAGCACGCCGAGCGGCGCGAGCAGCAGCCAGGCGCCGAGTTCGGGCCGGGTGCCGGTGGCGACGGCGAGCAGCGCGCAGACGAGCGCGGTGACGGCGGCGAGCCCGGAGGCCCGAGGCCCCGGCCGGACCCCCAGCCAGCCGCGGGCCGGGCGCCACGGCTCCCCCGGTTCGACGGACAGCCGGTACGCGGGCCGCGGCAGGAGCAGCCCCCAGGCCGCGCCCCACAGTGCGGCGAGCGCGACCAGCACGACCGGCGCACCGGCCTCGGTGGCGATCAAAACGTCCCCCTGCACCACGTCCCCCGCGCCGCCTCAGCCGCTCTTGACCCGGTCGAGGTCCGCCGTGGGATTGCCGGCGGCCGGGTACCGCGAGGTGTACTTGAGGGACGCACCGTCCGGGGTGAGGCGCACGGTGTGCCGGCCGGTCGCGCAGGTCCCCGGGTTGCCGGGTGCGGCTTTGCCGGCGGCGACCAGTGCCTTTCCGTCGGCGGACTTCAGGGTCAGTACGTCGACGCACTGGATGCCCAGCGGGTCCGTCGACGTCACCTTGCCGACCTGCTTGCCGACCCGGGCCTGCTTCAGGTCGACGTGGAACGTGCCGAAGGAGATCCCCGCCTGCTTCGCTGGCCCGTCCCACGACCCCACGTAGAACTTCGGCACACCGGGTGCCTTCGACGCCGCGGACGCGGTGGGCCTGGCGTCGCCCGCGCTGCCCTGGTCGCCGCCGCCCTCGCCCGGCAGCACGTTGAACAGGACCACCCCGCCGACGGTCACCGCCGCCAGCGCACCCGCCACGGAGAGCGCCAGCGTGCAACTGACCCGGCGGCCACGGCCGTTCGGCTTGTCGGGGGTCGAGGTCGCCGTCACGGACATCGACAGACGCCCCGGTACGGCGTCCTGTGGCGACCCCTCGGTGGGTGCCCCCTCCGTACGGGGCGTGGGCACGGGCGCGTACGCGGGATCCGGCGGCCCGAAGACGCCTGCGGGCCGCGAACTCCCGGGGGTGGCGGGGTTGCTGAACTCCCCGGGCCGCGAACTCCCAGGAACAGAGGGGCTACTGAACTCCGAAGGCCGCGAACTCCCGGACACGGCAGGGCTGCTGAACTCCGTCGGCCCCGAGTGCGGGACGTCGGCGGGCGTGCCCTCCAGGTCCAGGAGCCGCACCGCGCCGCGCGAGACCTCCTCCACCATCGGGCCCGGCAGCCACCCCGCCTGCACGAGACGGGCCGCGCCCTCCGGGGCGAGTCGCCGGGCGACCTCCTCGGGGGTGGGGCGGACGGCCGGGTCCTTCGAGAGGCAGGCCGCGGCGACCTCGCGCAGCTCCCCTGTCAGCGCGCCCAGTTCGGGCTGCTCGTGGACGACCTTGTAGAGGAGCGCGGCCGACGAGTCACCGGGAAAGGGGGACGACCCCGACGCCGCGTACACGAGGACCGCGCCGAGCGAGAAGACGTCCGCGGCGCCCGTGACGGCCTTGCCGAGGATCTGCTCGGGCGACATGTAGCCGGGCGAGCCGATGGAGACGCCGGTGGAGGTGAGCGAGGCCGTGCCGTCGGTGGCGCGGGCGATACCGAAGTCGATGAGCCGCGGCCCGTCCAGGGTCAGCAGCACGTTCGAGGGTTTTACGTCGCGGTGCACGAGCCCCAGGCCGTGCACCGCCGCGAGCGCCTCGGCGAGGCCGGCCCCCAGGACCCGTACGGAGTGCTCGGGCAGGCCCGCGCCGTCGCCCGCGGCCCGGGTGAGCGAGGGGCCGGCGACGTATCCCGTCGCCACCCACGGCACCTCGGCGTCCGGGTCGGCGTCGAGCACCGGCGCCGTCCAGGCGCCGCCCACCCGGCGGGCCGCCTGCACCTCACGCTTGAAGCGCGCCCGGAATTCGTCGTCGAGCGCGAAGTGCGGGTGCACGATCTTGACGGCGACGGTGCGCCCTCCGGCGCTGCGGCCCAGGTACACCCGGCCCATGCCGCCCGAACCGATCCTGCCGAGCAACCGGTAGGGCCCCACAGCCGTGGGTTCGCCAGTCTGAAGCGGCTGCATGATGCGGACCTCCCCCAATGTGCACGCACGCACCAGCAGCGTAGCCCCGCGCATCGCCCGCGCACATGCCTCTCGAACGCTCCGGAACACATCTGGAACGCATCCGGAACACATCGGGAGTACAGGGCTGATCACCGTGAATTCGTACCGAATTCACCCACCGGCGCGGAATTCCCGTACAAGGTTCCAGGAATCCCGCGCCGTAGAACGCCGGAGAACACCGAAGAGACGCCGAAGAGACGCCGAAGATGCCGAAGTGCGCCGGACCACGATCGCACTCAGGCGGAATTCACGGCGTCAGCAGCTCGACCCGTACATCCGCGGGAAATCCCGTCGTGGGGCCGACCCGCCGCGCGAACTCCGTGACGCCTTCCAGCTGCGCGGGCCCGAAGCGGAAGTCGAGCGTCGTGAAGTACTCCTCGAGGATCCTCTCGTCGAAGACCTCCCAGCGCGCCGCCTGCTCGGCGACCTTGGTGACCTCCTCAAGGGAGAGGTCGCGCGAGGCCAGGAACGCCTCGTGCACCTTCTGGGTGATCTCCGGCTCGCGCTCCACGTACTCCTTGCGCGCCGCCCACACCGCGAAGACGAACGGCAGCCCCGTCCACTCCTTCCACAGCGCGCCCAGGTCGTGCACCTGGAGGCCGAGCCGCGGGGCGTCGTGCAGATTGGCCCGCAGCGCCGCGTCCCCGATGAGCACGGCCGCGTCCGCGTCCTGCATCATCAGGCCCAGGTCGGGCGGGCACGTGTAGTAGTCGGGCTGTACGCCGAAGCGCTCGGCCAGCAGCAGCTGCGCCAGCCTGACCGACGTACGGGAGGTGGACCCGAGGGCCACCCGCCGGCCGTCGAGCTGGTCGAGGGGGACCTGCGAGACGATCACGCAGGACATCACGGGGCCGTCGCAGCCCACGGCGAGGTTCGGGAACGCGACGAGGTCGTCGGCCGCCTTGAGGAACTCGACGAGGGTGATAGGACCGATGTCGAGGTCACCGTTCACCAGCTGCTCGCTCAGCTTCTCCGGCGTGTCCTTCGTCAGCTCGAAGTCCAGGAGCGAGCCCGTCCTGGCAAGCCCCCAGTACAGGGGCATGCAGTTCAGGAACTGGATGTGGCCCACTCGCGGACGAGTGCGCCGCGCGGCCTTCAGGGTCTCGGGAGAATTGTCCACATCGCGACAGTAAACCCCATGCTGTACGGTGCAGGATCCGGGTCAGCCACGTCCTCGGGTCAACCCTCACCGGGACCCCTTCAAACCTGCGAGTGACGTGATCTTGCCCTCTATTGCATTCGGCTGCCTGCGTGCTAGGCTCGCCGCAAGTTGCAGTTTGGTTTCCCTTGCAGTACAGAGCCTGCGGAGCATGTGACCGCGGGCTCTCGTCGTTTTCAGACTTTTGCAGTTGTTCGCAAGTGCATTTGCAGGTTCTGGAGCAGGGCGACCCTATGGCCCATAGGAGGGCTTATGGCTACCGGAACCGTGAAGTGGTTCAACGCTGAAAAGGGCTTTGGCTTCATCGCCCAGGAAGGCGGCGGCCCGGACGTTTTCGTCCACTACTCCGCGATCAACGCAAGCGGCTTCCGCTCCCTCGAGGAGAACCAGGCCGTGAGCTTCGACGTCACGCAGGGTCCGAAGGGCCCGCAGGCGGAGAACGTCACCCCCGTCTGATCGTTCGCGATCACACGGTGGTAGTTGCCGTGTTCTGATCCGGAACCTAGCGCAGTACCCAAGGAGCCCCGCGCCTTATGGCAGCGGGGCTCCTGCCTTTTCCGGGTGCCTTCTACGTGAGTGCGGCGCGGGCCGCGACCGCGTCCGCCGGGTCCCAGTCGCGGCCCGGCACCGAGGCGAGCAGCAGCCGTGTGTACGGGTCGGTGGGCTCGCTCAGGACGCGGTGCGTGGGCCCTCGTTCGACCACCTTGCCGCGCCGCATCACCAGGACCTCGTCCGTGACGTGCTGGACGACGGCCAGGTCGTGGCTGACGAAGACCAGGGCCACTCCGGTGTCCCGGCGGATCTCGTCGAGGAGCCGCAGGATCTGCGCCTGGATGGAGACGTCGAGCGCGGCGACGGCCTCGTCGAGGACGAGGACGCGGGGGTCGACGGCGAGTGCGCGGGCGATGGCCAGGCGTTGGCGCTGGCCGCCGGAGAGGTGGCGGGGGCGGGCCCCGGCCTCCCGCTCCCCCAGGCCCACCTGGTCGAGGAGTTCCGTCGCGGTGGATTCGTCGCGGCCGTGCAGGTGGAGGGCCGAGCGGAGGCATTGTTCCGCGGTGAGGCGGGGGTCCAGGGAGACGTAGGGGTCCTGGAACACCATCTGGATCTGGCGGGCCCTGGCGAGGCGGGGCGCCTTGCCGCGCGGTTGTTTGCCGGTGCGTGGGGTGCCGTCGAGTTTGATCGTGCCGTGGTCCGGGCGGACGAGGCCGACGAGCATGCGGGCGACGGTGGTCTTGCCGGAACCGGACTCACCGACGATGCCCATCGCCCCGCCGGGGGTGAGGTCGAACGTGATCCCCTCCGCGGCGGTGTGGCTGCCGCCACCGGGGAGCGGGTACGTCTTACGGAGGTCCGTGACCTCCAGGAGTGGTGCTTGCGTGCTCACTTGGGCCCTGCCCCCTCGTTGTCGTTGCGCGGCACCAAATCAAGCCCCGCCGGCGTTTGAGGCGCGGTGCGGCGGCACGTGACCGTTCCGCCACCACGTACAGGGCTCGGTTCCGGGTGCCACGTGGCGCACGCGTCCTCCGCCTCCCCGCACCGGTCCACGAACGGGCAGCCCTCGAACGCATCCGAGAGGGACGGTGGGCGGCCCGGGATCGGGTCCAGGGGACCGGGCTCGCCCAGCGTCGGGGAGCAGGCGAGGAGGCCCCGGGTGTACGGATGGGCCGGCGCCGTGAACAGGGCCTTCGCCGCCCGGTGTTCGACCACGCGGCCCGCGTACATGACGTGGACCCGGTCGCAGTAGGCCGCCGCCAGATGCAGGTCGTGCGTAATGAAGAGGAGACCGGCGCCCCGGGACTCCCGGGCCTTGCGGAGCTGCGTGAGGATCTCCGCCTGGGTCGTCACGTCGAGCGCACTGGTCGCCTCGTCGGCGAGGAGGAGCCGGGGCCGGGCCGCCAACGCACCCGCGATGACGACGCGTTGGAGCATGCCGCCGGACAGTTCGTGCGGGCGTTGACGGAGGTGCCGCGCGGGGTCGGGCAGGCCGACCGCGGCGAGCAGGTCGAGCGCCTCGTCCTTCGTCGCACCGCGTTCCGTCAGGAAGTCACCGATGCGGCGCACCGGGTTCAGCGCGGCCCGCGGGTCCTGGTGGATCATCGCGACCGTGGCCGACCTGTGCCGCCGCAGCTCCTCACCGCGCAGCGAAAGCACGTCCGAGCCTTCGACCCGCACCGTCCCCGTGGTGGTCGACCCCTCCGGCAGCAGCCCGAGCGCCGCCTTCGCCGTCGTCGACTTGCCCGAGCCCGACTCCCCCACCAGGCCGACGACTTCGCCCTCGGCGACGTTCAGGGAGACCGAGTCGAGGAGGGGGCGGGCGGCGCCGGGGACCGTGACCGTGAGGTCCTCGATCGAGAGCAGCTTCGTCATCAGTCCTGCTTTCCGAGGCGGTCGGCGGCCCACACCCCGACGACGTTGAAGGAGACGACGACCAGGGCGATGGCCGTGCCGGGGACCATGGCGGGCAGCAGCGCGCCCTGCACGATCGCGGCCTGGCCCTCCTGGACCATCAGCCCCCAGTCGGAGGACGGCGGTTGGGCGCCGAAGCCCAGATAGGAGAGGGTCGCGAGCGACATCAGGGCCTCGCCGAAGAGGACGACGAGGTAGCCGAGGATCGACCGGCCGAGGTTCGGGACCAGGTGCAGCGCGCAGATCCGGGCGCCGCCCATGCCCTGCACCCGGTACGCGTCGACGTACGGCTTGCGGGCCTCGGAGAGGGCGAGGGAGCGGGTGTACTTGGCGATGGTCGGGGTGAAGGCGAGGCCGAGGGCGAGGACCGAGGTCGTCATGCCGGCGCCGAACACCGCGATGATCAGGACCGTGAAGAGCAGGCCGGGGAAGGCGTACATCACGTCGGTGAGGCGGGAGACGAGCGTGTCGACCCAACCGCCGCGCCATGCGGCGAGCACTCCGAGCGTCACCCCGAGGGCCGCGGCCACCGCGAGCAGCGCGACCGGTGCGACGAGGCTGGACCGGGCGCCGTAGAGCACGCGGGAGAGCAGGTCCTGGCCGGAGGAGTCGGTGCCGAGGAGGTGGTCTGCGCCGGTGCCGACGAGGGAGGCGGAGAGGTCGATGGCGTCGGGTGCGTAGGGCGCGAGCAGGGGCGCGGCGAGCGCCGCGAGCACGACGAGCGCGAGCACCGCTCCCGCGAGCGTGACGCCGAGGGGGCGCCGCGTGGTGCTGACCGGGGTCAGGCTGAGGGCCGCCGTCATGCGTGGGCCTCCTTCACTCTCGGGTCCAGGAGGGGGTGCACGAGGTCGACGAGCGTCGTCACGACGACGTATCCGGTGACCATCAGCAGCAGGACGGCCTGGGCGACCGGGAAGTCGTGGGTGTTGATCGCGTTGACGAGCAGCGAGCCGATGCCGCTGATACCGAAGGCCGTCTCGACGACGACCGTGCCGGCGAGCATGCCCGCCATGACCAGGCCGCACATGGTGACGATGGGCCCGAGCGCGTTGCGCAGGACGTGCCGGCGGACGATCTCGCGTTCCGGGACGCCGGAGGCGCGGGCCGCCTCGACGTGGTCGGATGCGGCGGCGTCCGCCATGGCCTGCCGGGTGACGCGGCTGATGATGGCGAGCGCGCCGAGGGCGAGGGAGACCGCGGGCAGGGTCAGGTGGTGCAGGGTGCCGGCGAGGCCGGAGCCCGAGCCGGTCACCGGGAACCAGCCGAGCTGCACACCGAACAGCGAGACCAGCGCGATCGCGGCCACGAACGAGGGGACGGAGGCGGCGAGCGTCGTGCCGCCGACCACCGCCGAGTCGACCCATGTCGAGCGCCGCACCGCCGCGAGGATCCCGGCGCCGACCCCGAAGACCACGTACAACACGGTGGCGTACGCGACGAGTTCGAGGGTGGAGGGCAGGCGGGAGGCGATCAGGTCCGCCACCTGGTCGCTGTATTTGAAGGAGCGGCCGAGGTCGAGGTGGACGGTGTCCCACAGCCAGCGGCCGTACTGGACGACGAGCGGTTCGTCGAGGTGGTACTGCTCGCGGACCTGCGCGAGACGTTCGGGGGTGAGCTTGTCGCGGCCGCCCGCGAGGAAGACGGCGGGGTCGCCGGGGGCCGCGTACACGGCGGCGAAGATGACGAACGACGCGGCGAAGAGGGTCGCCACGAGGCCGGCGATGCGGCGGGCGAGGCGCGTGACGAGGGCAAGGGGCATCATGTGTCGACTAGCCCTTTCTTACGCCGAGTTGGGTGGCCCAGGGGTAATAGAGGTAGGCCTGGGAGGCGGTGGGGCCGGCCAGCTTCTTGTTCAGGACGAGGATGGTGGGGACCTGCGCGAGCGGGATCCAGACCGCCGACTCGACGAACTTCTGCTGTACGTCGACGGCGAGCGCGGCGCGCTTGGTGTCGTCGAGGGTGGACAGGGCCTGCTTCACCTGGGCGTCGTACGTCTTGCTCTTGTAGTGGACCCAGTTGTTCGAGGAGTCGGACAGGCCGTTGTCGTAGAAGCCCATCGGGTCGGCCTTGGAGATGTACCAGTCACCTGCGAGTACGTCGATGTCGGCGCGGGCCGTCGGGTCGCTGTAGAACTCCTCGAACTCGGCGGGCGGCACCGTCTTGATCTCGGCGCGGATGCCGATGCTCTGGAGGGCGGCGCGGGTCGCGTTGGCGATGACGGTGCGGCCCTGGCTGGCGTCGGCGCCGATGACGACGGGGTCGGTGGGGGCGCCTGCCGCCTTCACCAGTTTCTTGGCCGCGGCGAGGTCGGCGTCGCTGGGCGAGGCGGGGGCGAGCCTGTCCAACTTCTTCTGTGCGGCGGCGAATTCGGCCTTCTCGTAGCCCCAGGCGCCGGAGCCGACCGGGGACGCCCACGGCTGGACGAGACCGCCGTAGCCGGACTCCGCGATGCCCCTGCGGTCGAGCGCGAGGGAGAGGGCGCGGCGGATCCTCGGGTCGGTGAGGCCGCCTCGGTCGGTCGGGATGAGGACGAGCGAGGCGGTCGACGGACCGTAGTACTGCTTGAGGTCCTTGTCGGCGCGCAGGGCCGCGGCCGTGTTCGGGGCGTCGGCGTAGGCGCCGTCGGCGGCGCCCGTCTTGAGTGCGTTGACGAAGGCGCTGTCGGTGGCCCAGTGGAAGACGATCTGGCGGGTGAGGGGCTGCTTGCCCCAGTAGTCCTTCGCGGCGCGAATGGTGATCGAGTCGCCGGACTTCCAGCCGGCGAGTTCGTACGGGCCCGAGCAGGCGTCGGGCTGGCCGGGAGTGCCGAACTCCTTGCCGGACTTGGCGACTTGGGCCTTGTTCCAGACGATGCCCGCGTCGCCCGCCATGGCCTTCAGGAACATCGCGTCGGGTGCTTCGAAGGTGACGGTGACCTGGTTGGCGGCCGTCTTCTTCATCGACGTGACGTTCTCGAACTCGTCCGACTGCTCCATGTCCTTGGACGCGTGCCGCTTCAGCGACCACAGGACGTCGTCCGCCGTCATCTTCGTACCGTCGTGGAAGGTGACGTCGTCGCGGAGGGTGAAGGTGAGCTTGCGGCCGCCGTCGGAGGTGACGGCCTTCTTCGCCAGGAACGGCTTCGTCGTCATGTCCGGCTGGAGCTGGTAGAGGCGCTCGCAGACGCTGGTGAGGACGATGCGGCCCGAGCTGGAGCCCTGGGAGTCGAGGTCGAGGGAGTCCGGTTCGTTCTCCAGGAGCCAATTCGCCTTGGTGAGCGGCCCGTTGGCGGCCGGGGTCGTCGCGTCGAGTTTCAGCTTGGACGCGTCGACCGGGGCGGCGCCCCCGGTGGGGCGATCGGCGCCCGCGCAGCCGGTGGCGGCGAGAAGGGTCGCGGCGACGACCACGGCCACCGCCGCCCGTCGTCTTGTCGTCGTCATCCGGCATCTCCGTACGGGCCGTCGTAGAGGTTCCAGGGCAGGTGCTGGTATTCGCGGTCGCAGGGGGTGCCGGCGGTGACGTGGTAGTCGCCGGTCGTCAGGTCGACGCAGGAGGAGACGAGCGTCATCCAGTGCTTGACCTCCGGCTTGCGGACGTCGGGGTGCGTGCACAGCGACTCGGGCAGGCCGAGGTGGTCCGACATGGCCTGCTTGATGAGCTTGCGGGACTCGTCGGCGCCGGTGGAGCCGCGCAGGGCGGCGAGGCCCTGTTCGGCGCGGGGGACGCGCAGGAGGGAGTCGGACGACATGGGGCGGTAGTCGGCGGCGAGGGCGGCCGGGACGCCTGCCTGGTAGTGGTTGCCGTGGACCAGGAGGCCGTCGGTCGGATGCATCCAGCCGATGCTCGCCGGGGTCGTCTCCAGGTCGACCGCGAAGCCCTCGCGGCAGGTCAGCAGGGCGTTGCTGGCGATGTGGGCGCGGGTGCGGCAGAGGATGTCGAGGGCGTCGGTGACCGTGTGGGTGTCGAGGACGCTGCGCCGGATGACGGTCTGCGGGAGGCCGATCGCCTCGCTGAACCGACCGCCGAGGCCGTTGGCGTTGAGGGCGATGCCGGCGGAGTTGGCGCCCTGGCGGCCTATCTGGCCGGCCTCCACCTGCATGATCACGGTGGGCTTGGGCGGCTGCTCGATCCGGATCATGACGACGGTGTCGGCGACGCCGGCCCGCCAGTCCCAGTTCTGACCGGCCCAGACGTGACCGTCGCCGCTGGCCTCGCCGTACGCGGCGAAGGAGGTGCAGCCCTCGGCGGGCTCCTCCGGTTCCTCCTTGGCGGCCATGTCCTTGAAGGAGCGGTCGTAGATGACCTCGCCGCGGGCGTTGAGCGCGAGGACGTCGAGGACGTCGACGCCCGCGCCGTCGGCTATGCCCCGCATTTCGTCGAGGAGTTCGGGGGCGTAGTCGCGCACCGGCTCCAGCCAGCGGGCCGCGCGTGCGGTGACCCGGTCCCAGGTCAGGCCGGCCGACTGGCCGAAGGCCTGCTCGTAGTAGCCGATGGCGGCGCCCAGTTGAGGCCTGACGGCCTCGCCGTACTGGCGGCCGCGCTCGAGAGGGGTGCCGCTGATGTCGATGACCGGGAGGGTCCGGGATGCCATGGTTCTCCTCGCCACGGAGAGGACTCGCTCCCGAAACCGTGCTGTAACGTCGATTACGAGATGCTCTCCACTTGGAATGCGTTGTCCAGGAGAGTAACGGCCATCACACGAGAGTCAATAGCTGTAATGGAAATTACCGATGGGGCCGCCCGGCTGCGCGGCGCCGTGCGCGAACGCTGGGACGAACTGTCCGCGTCCGAGCGGGCGGTGGCCCAGTACCTGGTCAGCGCCCCGGCCGAGTCCCTCCTTTTCGCCTCCGCGCAGGAGCTGGGAACGGCGAGCGGCACCAGCAACGCGAGCGTGGTGCGGACCCTGCAGAAGCTCGGGTACGCGGGACTGCCCGCGCTCAAGCGGGAGTTGGCCTCGGACCTCACGTCCGCCGTGGCCCCCGAGGTGCGGCTCAAGCGGCGCATCGCCCATGTCGGCCGCGACCTGGACGCCATCTGGGGCGAGGTGTTCGACGAGGCCGCCGAGCGCATCGAGCACGCCCGGCGCCTGACGCCCGGCGAGGCACTGCGGGAGGCGGTGGGGATCCTGGCGGAGGCCGGCGAGATCCACTGCTACGGGGTGGCGGCGTCCGAACTCGCCGCGCGGCACCTGACGTTGGCGCTCGGCAGGGTCGGACGCAGGGCGCAGTACGTCGGGGCCACCGGGTTCGCCCTCGCGGACCATCTGCTGCGGCTGCGCCAGGGCGACGCGGTCGTGATCTTCCAACCGGGCCGCGATCTGCCCGAGTTGACGGTGCTGATCGACCGGGCGCGGGCGGTGGGCGCGCGGGTCGTCCTGGTCACGGACGAGCTGGCCGAGCGGTACGGGGACCGGGTCGACGCGGTGCTCACCGCCCCGCACACGCCCACGGGGATCACCACGGAGGCACTGACGGCGCTGGTGGTGGCGGACGCGCTGCTGCTGGCGATGACGACGCTGGACGAGGGGCTCGCCGTGTCGACGTCGCACCAACTCACGGTGTTGCGGGAGCAGTTGCTGAACCGGCGGAAGAAGTAGCCGCCGGGGCCGCCCGCACGACCGCCTACGTGTGCTGCATCACCAGCACACAGGTGGTGCCCGGCTCCAGCGCCCGGCACGTGTGGGGTACGTCGCCGGGGTACGAGAGGTAGTCACCGGGAGCGAGCTCGACGGGGTCCTCCGTCGGCCCCGCGAGGACCCGGCCCAGTGGTCACGGGGCTGCTGCGGCCGGCAGGGCTGTCGCAGGAACGCCCCGAGCGGCCTCGGCCCGGCGCGCCACCGGCCCCATCGCCGCGCCTGCCGCGAGGAACACCGCGCCGAGCACCAGCCAACCAGGCACACCCCACGTCACCAGGAGCGCGGTCAGGACGAGCGGGCCGACCGTACGGGCGAGCGGCACTCCCGTACCGAAGAAGCCCTGGTACTGGCCTACTTGGTGCGCGGGCGCAAGCGAGAAGGACAGTTGCCACGACCCCGCCGACTGCTGCATCTCACCCACGAGCTGGAGGACCGAGGCCGCGACGAGGACCGCCACCGCGCCCCATGGGCCGAGGCCGCCCCCGGCCGACGCGGCGAACACCACGCACGACGCCAACAGCACGGCGCCGGAGCGGCGCACCGTCCGCGTGGCGGCGCGCAGACCGTCGACGCCGCGCGCCATCCGCACCTGGAACGCCATCACGCCAAGGGTGTTGAGCACGAACAGAGCCGACACCAGCCAGCCCGGCGCGGCCGTGTGCGTCACGATCCACAGCGGCACCGCGAGCGAGAGCAGCGGCATGCGCAGCAGGAGAACGGCGTTGAGCACGGTCACGGCGACGTACGGGCGGTCGCGGAGCACAGCGAGGCGCGGCTCCTTCACCGCCCGCGCCGGGACGGGCGGCACCACGGGAAGCCGGAACAGGATCAGCGCGCAGACCACGAAGCCGACGCCGTCGAGCGCGAGCACGAGGAGGTAGCCGGCGCGGGTGTCGTGCTGGAGGGCGAGCCCGCCGATGCCCGCGCCGACCGCCAGGCCCGCGTTCAGCGTCGACTGGAGGCGGGCGAGGGCGGCGGTGCGCCGGGCCGGTTCCACGACACCCGCGAGCAACGCCTGCCGGGCCGCCGCGAGGCCGCACTGCGCGACCGCGTACGCGACGAGCGCGAGCAGGAACGCGGCGTACGAACGGACGACCAGGAAGGACAGCACGGCCGCCGCCGTCCCGAGGGCCAGCAGCACGGACGCGCCGCGCGGCCCGCGCCGGTCGGCGGCCGCCCCGAGCGGCACCCCCGCCATCGCGCCCACGGCCCACGCCACCGTCAGGGCGAGGCCGACCTGCGTGGGCGAGAGCCCGACGACGCGGATGAAGTAGAGGGCGGACGTGACGTAGTAGACGCCGTCTCCGACGGAGTTGGCCAGCTGTGCTGCGGCGAGGGCGCGGACAGGCGAACGGGGCGGCATACTCCTCACGCTATGGAGGAACGCTCCTGCGCGAGTAGGCAACTTGTGGGGCCCGTGGCTGGGCCAATCGCCTCCCTGCCTGCCGGGCACCCGCAACACACTCACGGATGCATACGCGCACCCTTCAGCACCTTGTCCACCGCGTTGCGCGGGCCGTAGACCGAGAGGCCCACCAGGTCCAGTTCGGTGGCGGACACGGAGCGTACGGCTGCCCTGTTGTCGGTGTCGTTGCCGGTGGCGAAGAGGTCGGACGTGAAGACGGCGCGGGGCAGGGCGCGGCGCAGGGCGCGTTCGTGGGCGGTCTTCAGGAGGTCCTTGCCGCCCTCGAAGACCAGCACCGGCTGGCGGAACATCGGCAGGTACGGGGTGCCGTCCGCGTCCTCGTAGGGCTCGCCGATCACCTCGGGCACCTGGGGGCCGAGGCCGCTGACGAGGAAGGCCGTGACGTTCAGGCGCTGCCAGGTCTCCAGGTCGTCGCGGAGCAGCACGGCGATCTTCGTGTCGAAGCGGACGGGGGCCGGGGTGGTGGCGGGTGCGGGTGCGGGGGCGGTGGTCTCGGTGCTCATGGCTTGAGACTGCCGCCCACCTTCCCGTCCGGTCTTGTACGTTTTTTGCATGGCAGTCGGCGGTTCCGCGGGGGAAGAGATCACCGCGTGGCGGCCCCGCGTACCGGGCGTCACGGAGGTCTTCCACGCCCACTTCACGCGGCACGCCTACCCGATGCACGTGCACGACACCTGGACGCTGCTCATCGTCGACGAGGGCGCGGTCCGCTACGACCTGGAGCGGCACGAGCACGGGACGCCGCTCGGCACCGTCTCGCTGCTGCCGCCGCAGGTTCCGCACAACGGGCAGGCCGCGACGCCGGAGGGGTTCCGCAAGCGGGTGCTGTATCTGGAGGCGGCCGGGGAGGACGGGCCGCTCGACGCGTCGTTCGTCGGGGCCGCCGTGGACACTCCCGACCTGGTGGATCCGCTGCTACGGCGACGTATCGGGCAGCTGCACACCGCGCTCGCGCACCCCGGCGACGAGCTGGAGGCCGCGGCCCGCTTCGCTCTCGTCGGCGAACGGCTCCGCGAGCGGTTGCGGCCGGCTCTCGCCGAGGCCCCGGGCCACCGGAAGCGCGTGCCCGACCGTCGTGTCGCCGCGTCGCTGCGGGAGCTGATCGACGCGCGGGTGACCGAGGGCGTCGAGCTGAAGGAGGCGGCGGGGCTTGTGCACGCGCATCCGGCGCATCTGGTGCGGTCCTTCGGGGCGGCGTACGGGATCGCTCCGCACCAGTACCTGATGTCGCGGCGGGTGGATCGGGCGCGGCGGATGCTGCTCGACGGGCAGGCCCCCGCCGGGGTGGCGGAGGCGTGTGGGTTTTACGACCAGGCGCATTTGACGCGGTGCTTTAGGCGGGTGGTGGGGGTTCCGCCGGGGCGCTATGCGCGGGGCCGGTGACGTTGCGCCCAGCCGGGGTTGACGTCTCGGGGCTCTGCCCCGGACCCCGCGCCTCAATCGCCGGCGGGGCTTGATTTGCGCAGCAGCACCCCGCTCAACACCGCCGTCGCCACCAGCAGCACACCCGCCACCACCAGGCTCGCCCGCATACCGCCCAGGGAGAACGTTCCCTCGCCGTTGGCGGCGAGGAGGGTGCCGAAGAGGGCGACCGCGAGGGCGCCGCCGGTTTGGCGGAGGGCGTTGAGGAGGCCGGATGCCGTGCCCACACGCGGGCCCGGGACGGCGTCCATCAGCATCGCCGTCACCGCCGGGATCGCGAACGCTCCGCCGAGGCCCGTCGGGACGAGGAGGGTCAGGAGCAGCCAGGTCGGGGTGTGCGCGGACAGGGGCAGCAGGGCGAACATCGCGAGGGCCAGGACGAGTTGGCCGATGACGACGACCGTGCGGCGGCCGAAGCGTTCGGCGGCGCGCGGCGAGATCAGGTTCGTGCCGGTGATCAGTACGGCCAGCGGCACGAAGACCAGGCCCGCCGCCGTCGCGGACATGCCCCGGAGCTGCTGAAGGTAGAGGCCGAGCAGGAACACCACACCGTAGAAGCCGACGTTCGTGGCGAAGCCGATCGCGAGGGACACCGAGACCGTGCGGTCGCGCAGCATGGTCAGCGGGACCATCGGGGCGCGGTGGCGCTTCTCGGTCACGTAGAAGGTGATCGCGGAGACCACCGCCACGGCGAACGCCGCGAGGCCCGCGCGGCCGCCCTCGATCACCGCGAAGGTCAGGCCCGCGAGGGTGAGGACCGCCGTGATCTGGCCGGGGATGTCCAGTGGTGCGGGGCGGCGCGGCGAGGGGGCGACCTTCGTGAGCAGGAGCAGGATGGCCGCGCCCACGGGCAGGTTGAGGAAGAACACCGCACGCCAGCCCACGTGTTCGGTGAGTACGCCGCCGAGCACCGGGCCCGCCGCCATCGACACCGAACCGCCGACCGTCCACAGGGCGATCGCCCGAGCCCGCCGCCGCGCGTCGTCGTACGCCTCCCGGATCAGCGCGAGCGACGCGGGCATCAGGACGGCGGCCGCCCCGCCCTGGACGACGCGGGCCGCGATCAGCGCGCCGAGGCCGGGGGCGACGGCGCAGGCCAGCGAGGCGAGGGTGAAGAGGGTGGTGCCGAGGACGTAGGCGCGGCGGGCTCCGGTGCGGTCGCTGAGCGCGCCCGCCGACAGCATCAGACCGGCGAACATCAGCGTGTACGCGTCCGCCACCCACTGCAGTCCGGTCATGCCGCTGTGCAGGTCGTCGCGGATGTCCGGCAGGGCGATGTTCACGGCCGACACGTCGATGGTGATCACGGCGAAGCCGAGCAGCGCGGCGAGGAGGGCGGGGGTCCGGCCGGTGCGGCCGGGTACGGCCTCGGCTTCGAGTACGGGTTGCGTACGAGTACGGGCTCTGGCGGCGACGGTGGTCACGCTGTCCTCCTGGGGCGTGGTGTGCGAAGTGCGGGTGGGCGGCAGGCACGGGCCGCGGCCCTGTGACATGCACTCCCTGGGCCCCCGGGCCCTTACGTGAAGGGCCCTCGCCTGCCGGCCACCCGCAGCGAGGACAACTCTGCGGCCGCCGCGCGAAAGGTGGCAGACCGCGCCGCACCGGGGTGCCGCGTTCCTGGCCCTGACACGGCCCCCCACCGCGCTCGACGAGCATGGACAATGCACGTATGGCTGAGACCACGGAACTGGGCCGCTATCTGCGGGCCCGCAGGGGGCAGGTGACACCGGCCGAGGCGGGCCTGCCCGCCGGCACGGGGATGCGGCGCACGCCCGGGCTGCGGCGCGAGGAGCTGGCGACGCTCGCCGGAGTGAGCGTCGACTACTACACGCGCCTGGAGCGGGGCCGCGAGACGAACCCCTCCCCCGCCGTGATCGACGCCATCGCCCACGCACTGCGGCTGCGCGGCGACGCCCACGAGCGGCTGCACGACCTGGCCGAGATGGCCTCGGGCCGGCACACCGAGCCCCGCCCCACCACCGACGACACGGTGCGCGATTCGGTGCACCGGATGCTGGAGGCGCTGCGGCCGCTGCCCGCGTACGTGGTCAGCCGCTTCAACTACGTACTCGCGGCGAACCCGCCGGGCCGGCGCCTGCTGCCCGGCCTGTGGGACCTGCCGGCCGAGCAGCGCAACATCACCCGCTATCTCTTCCTGCACCCGGTCGGGCGGACCCTGTACGTGCCGTGGGAGGAGACGGTGACCGCGTCGGTCGCCCACCTGCGGGCCATCGGCGGCACGGACGCGGACGACCCGCGGATGGCGGCGCTGGTCGGCGAACTCCTCCTGAAGTCACCGGACTTCACCCGCATCTGGGACCGGTACGACGTCCATGAGCGCAGCGGCGGCACGAAGTCCTTCGACCATCCGAAGGTCGGCGCGATGACGCTCACCTTCGAGGTGATGCAGCTGGCGCGCACGGGCGGCCAGCGCATGGTCGTCTACCAGGCCCCTGCGGGGTCGCCGGACGAGGAGGCGGTCCTGAAGCTGGACCCCCAACAGGCAAGCCCGCGCTGAGCATCATCGAGCCCCGCCGCACGCGCAGCGTCGGGGCAAGGTATGTGTCGTCCCCGCCGGTCCTCGGGAGCGGGTGGTCACGCCGGGCTGCGTACGCTGAGGCGTGCAGAGCGGGCGAGGAAAGGCGGCTGGGGTGGGCGGCGAGGTGCGGTCCGGGGTGGTGCGGCAGAAGAGGATGCCGCGGGCCGAGCGGGAGCGGCAGATGCTGGACGCCGCGGTGCGGGTGTTCGGGAAGCGGGGGTACCGGGCCGCGTCGATGGACGAGATCGCCGAACTGGCGGGCGTGTCCAAGCCGTTGGTGTATCTGTATCTGAACTCGAAGGAAGACCTGTTCGGCGCCTGCATCCGGCGGGAGGCGGAGGCGCTGGTCGACGCGGTCCGGGCGGGCGTACGCACGGACGTGGCCGCCGACCGGCAGCTGTGGGAGGGCCTGACCGCCTTCTTCACGCACACCGCCGAACGACCCGACGGCTGGGCGGTGCTGCACAGCCAGGCGCGCTCCGGCGGGGACTCTTCCTCAGGGTCTCAACTTCGTTCGAGCAAGGGGGACCCCGTTGTCGCGGAGGTCGGCGCGATGCGCGAGGAGATCGTGGCGTTCGTGACCCATCTGATCGCGGAGGCCGCACGCGAGGCGCACGACAACCCGGAGCTGGCCGAGCGGGAGGTCGCGGGCCTCGCCCAGGCCCTCGTCGGCGCGGCGGAGGCGCTGGCGGACTGGGCGAACGGCGACGCGACGGTGTCCGCGAAGGAGGCCGCCACGACGTTGATGAACTTCTCCTGGTCGGGCCTCGGCAACCTGATGGACGGGGAGCGCTGGTCGGCCCGTTAGGGCCCTAGGGCCTGTCGTTCGGTTCAGGCCCTAGCCCGCCAACCCGTGCACCTCGCCCGTGACGTGCACCCGGTCGCCCTCGGCGGCCCGCAGTTCGAAGGCCGGGCCCTGCGCCGCGTACACCACCTCGCCCGGCAGCAGCACCGGCGCCTTGAAGCGGGCCTGTACGTGGACGGGCCCGTTCGTCTTGTGCTCGGCCAGGCAGCGGGCCACCGTCCACATGCCGTGGGCGATGGCGCGCGGGAAGCCGAAGAGGCGGGCCGTGAGCGGGTGCAGGTGGATGGGGTTGCGGTCGCCGGACGCGGCGGCGTAGCGGCGGCCGAGGTCCTCGCCGAGCCGCCAGCGGGCCTGCTCGGGGAGCGGTTCGGCGGGGGTGTCCTGCGGGGGCGTCTCACCCTTGGGCGTGGAGGTCTTGTGGCGGGCCAGGTACGTACTGGTCGACTGCCACACCGGTTCCCCCTCGGTGTGCAGCTCGGTGACGACGACGGCCTCCGTGCCGCGGCGGTGCGGTTGCAACTCCTTGACGTGGACGCTCAGTTCGAACGTTTCAGTGGGTGACAGGTCGCGCTGCTGCGTGATCGCGATCGACGTGTGGACGAGGCCGAGCACCGGCAGCGGGAACGCGCGCTCCGACATCAGCCGCATGGCCAGCGGGAAGCCCAGGATGTGCGGATACGTGACGGGCAGCTCGGGCCGCTCGGTCGCGAACCCGCAGGCGCGTTCGTACGCGGTGAGGTGGTTCTGCGTGATGCGGAGGCCGGGGACGGCGAGCCGGGTGTCGGGCAGCGGCGCGTCCTGGCGCGGCCGCTTGAGCGGGGAGAGGGCGGCGCCGCGGAGCATGAGGGGGAGGAGGGAGGGGGTGCGGTCGAGGGTGACGGTGCGGGGGGTCATGGCGGGTCCTCGTGAGGGGTGGGGGTGTCGTTGCGGGAGCTGTGGTGCGGGCTGCGACGGGGTGGGCGCCGACCGGTGGGCGCTGCCCGCGCCGGGGTGCCGCCTTGCCCACCCTGCCGCCCCTGGCGGCAGATTGCCCAAGGCGGCCGGAGCGGCGGCGGATTGCCCAAGGCGGCGAGTGGCGGCGGATTGCGCGAGGCTCGGGTGGCGGCGGATTGCGCGAGGCGGGGGGCGCCCCGGAGGGGTTACGCGCCGAGCAGCGACTGCCCGCACACCCGGACCACCTGGCCGTTCACCGCCCCCGAACCCGGGGACGCGAACCACGACGTCGTCTCCGCCACGTCCACCGGAAGCCCGCCCTGCCCAAGGGAGTTCATCCGGCGTCCGGCCTCCCGGATGAACAGCGGGACGGCCGCCGTCATCTTGGTCTCGATGAAACCGGGCGCCACCGCGTTCACCGTCACCCCGTGTTCGGCGGCGGCCCGCGGCGCGAGCGATCGTACGAGCCCGACGATGCCCGCCTTGCTCGCCGCGTAGTTGGTCTGCCCGGTGTTGCCCGCGATCCCGGCGATGGACGCGGTGGCGACGATCGACCCGCCGCGACGTACGGCCCCGGCCTCGAGCAGCGCGTCCGTCGTCCGCAGCACGCTCGCGAGGTTGACCTCCAGAACCGAACTCCAGCGCTCGGCAGGCATGTTGGCCAGGCGCCGGTCGCGGGTGATGCCCGCGTTGTGCACGAGCACGTCCAGGCCGTCGGGCACGAACTCCGCGATCCGCTCGCCCGCGTCGGCCGCCGTGATGTCCAGCGGCAGCGCGCGCCCGCCGAGCCGCTCCGCCACCTTCGCGAGGTCGGCCTCGGCGGACGGCACGTCGAGCAGGACGACCTCGGCACCGTCCCGTACGAGGGTCTCGGCGACGGCCTCACCGATACCGCGGGCGGCGCCGGTGACGAGCGCGGTGCGCCCGGCGAGCGGCCGGTCCCAATTCTCGGGGAGCGTCAACTCGCCCTCCGTGGCACCCACTTGGATCACCTGCCCGCTCACGTACGCCGACTTCGGCGACAGCAGGAAGCGCAGGGTCGACTCGGCGCCGGCCACCGGGCCCGCGACGCGCACGAGGTTCACCGTGCGGCCGCGCCCGATCTCCTTGCCGAGCGAGCGCACGAAGCCTTCGAGGCCCTGCTGCGCGGCCGCCTGGTGGTGGTCTTCGGGCGACGGCGGCGCGCCGAGGACGATGACGCGCCCGCCCGCCGCGAGGGAGCGGACGACCGGGTGCAGCGCGGCGTGCACATCGGCGAGCGAGTCGAGGCCGGTCACGGCGGTGGCGTCCACGACGGCGGCGACGGGGTGCTCGCCCGTGGAGGCGGTCGACACGACGTCGAGGCCGGTGCCGGCGAGCAGCTTCCCGAGCTCATCGCGGTGCGCGGGCTCGCCCGCCGTGAGGTGCAGCAACTTCCCTTCCAGGCCCGGACGTTCGGGGCTGAAGCGGTGCAGCGGCGCGGGCTGCGGCAGGCCGAGGCGGCGGGTCAGGAAGCGGCCGGGGGCCGTGCCCGTGAAGTTCAGATAGCGGTCGGCCATTGTCCAGCTCCCAGCTCGGTCGTAAATTTACTACAGAGTAAGGTTACTCATTGGTCAGTACTTGTCGAGAGCTCAGGAGCTGCCGAACATGGCGCGAACCCCGAAGGCCTCTGCCGCAGGAAAGGGGCCAGCCGCCCCGGTCGTAGGAAACGCCCCCCGTCGTGTCGCCGTCGTCGCCGGAAACCGCATCCCGTTCGCGCGCTCCGACGGCCCGTACGCGACCGCGTCCAACCAGGACATGCTGACCGCCGCGCTCGACGGCCTCGTGGGGCGGATGAAGCTCCACGAGCCGGGCGCCGTCGGCGAGTTCGTGGCGGGCGCCGTGCTCAAGCACAGCCGCGACTTCAACCTCGCGCGCGAGACCGTGCTCGGCTCGATGCTGGACGCGCGCACGCCCGCGTACGACATCCAGCAGGCCTGCGGCACCGGCCTGCAAGCCGTGATCGCCGCCGCCAACAAGATCGCGCTCGGCCAGACCGAGAGCGCGATCGCGGGCGGCTCCGACACCGCGAGCGACGCCCCGCTGGGCGTCAACGACGAGCTGCGCAAGATCCTCCTCGAGGCCCGCCGCGCCAAGTCGGCGGGCGCCAGGATCAAGGCGCTCGCCAAGGTCAGGCCGGGGCATCTGATCCCCGACATCCCGCGCAACGCCGAGCCGCGCACCCGCCTGTCCATGGGCGAGCACGCCGCCGTCACCGCGCGCGCGTGGGGCATCGCGCGCGAGGCCCAGGACGAGCTGGCCGCCACCAGCCATCAGCGGCTCGCGGCGGCGTACGACCGCGGGCTCCTGGAGGAACTCGTCGTGCCGTATCGGGGACTTGAGCGAGACCAGAATCTGCGCCCGGGCTCGACGGTCGAGAAACTCGGCACGCTGAAGCCGGTGTTCGGGGTCAAGGGCGAGAACCCGACCATGACGGCCGGGAATTCGACGCCGCTGACGGACGGCGCGGCGGTGGTGCTGCTCGCGAGCGAGGAGTGGGCGAAGGCCCGCGGCCTCGAACCGCTCGCGTATCTGACCGCGTACGAGACCGCGGCCGTGGACTTCGTCGACGGTGACGTCACCGGTGGCGAAGGCGACGGGCTGCTCATGGCGCCCGCGTACGCCGTGCCGCGAATGCTGGAGCGGGCCGGGCTCGGGATCGAGGACTTCGACCTGTTCGAGGTGCACGAGGCGTTCGCCTCACAGGTGCTGGCGACGCTCGCGGCGTGGGAGAAGACGGGGCTCGCGCCGGTCGACCGGGACCGGTTGAACGTGGCGGGGTCGTCCCTCGCGACCGGGCATCCCTTCGCGGCGACGGGCGCGCGGATCGTCGCCACGCTTGCGAAGTTGCTGGCGGAGCGCGGAGGTTCGGGCCGCGGCCTGATCTCGATCTGCGCCGCGGGCGGGCAGGGAGTCACCGCGATCCTGGAGCGGGCCTGACCAGGCCGACCATCTCGGCAAAGGCAACCATCCCAGCCCCGGCCGTCCAGTAGGCCCGCACCGACAGCGCACCAACGACACGTGCCCCGCACCCGATTTCACGGGTGCGGGGCACGTGTCGCAACGAGCCTGGGGACGTCAGGCTGCGGCAACCACAGCCTGCGACTCGTCGATGGGGGAAGACGTGGCCGTCTGGTACTTGTCGCGGTCGAGGATCTTCTCCCGCGCAGACACGATCAACGGCACCGCAACTTGGCCCGCAACGTTCGTCGCCGTCCGCATCATGTCCAGGATCGGGTCGATCGCGAGGAGCAGGCCCACGCCCTCCATCGGCAGGCCGAGCGTCGACAGGGTCAGCGTCAGCATGACCGTGGCGCCCGTCAGACCGGCGGTGGCGGCGGAACCGATCACCGACACGAAGGCGATGAGCAGGTAGTCACCGACGTTGAGGTCGATGCCGAAGATCTGCGCGACGAAGATCGCGGCGATCGCCGGGTAGATCGAGGCGCAACCGTCCATCTTGGTCGTCGAGCCGAACGGCACGGAGAAGGAGGCGTACTCCTTCGGAACGCCGAGGCGCTCGGTGACCCGCTGCGTCAGCGGCATCGTGCCGACCGAGGAACGCGAGACGAAGGCCAGCTGGATCGCGGGCCAGGCGCCCTTGAAGAACTGCAGCGGGCTGAGCTTCGCGACCGTGGCGAGCAGCAGCGGGTAGACGCCGAAGAGGACCAGGGCGCAGCCGACGTAGATGTCGGCGGTGAACGTCGCGTACTTGCTGATCAGGTTCCAGCCGTACGTGGCGATGGCGTTGCCGATGAGGCCGATGGTGCCGATCGGGGCGAGCTTGATGACCCACCACAGGGCCTTCTGGAGCAGTTCGAGGACCGACTCGGAGAGCGTCAGGATCGGCTGGGCCTTCTCGCCGACCTTCAGGATGGCGATGCCGGCGACGGCGGCCATGAAGACGATCTGCAGCACGTTCAGCTCGGTGAACGGCGTGATGATGTCCTTCGGGATGATGCCGGTGAGGAAGTCGATCCAGGAGCCGGCCTGGTCCGGCTTGGCGCCGTCCTTCGGGGTCAGGCCGGTGCCGGCGCCCGGGTTGGTGAGCAGCCCGATGGCGAGGCCGATGACGACCGCGATCAGCGACGTGACCATGAACCAGATCAGCGTGCGCGAGGCGAGCCGGGCGGCGTTGTTGACCTTACGAAGGTTGGTGATGGACACCAGGATCGCGAAGAAGACCAGCGGGGCGACGGCCAGCTTCAGGAGCTGGATGAAGGTGTCGCCGACCTTCTGCAGGGTGGTGACGAGCCAGGAGACGTCCTGGCTGCGGGCCAGCCAGCCGAGCAGCACACCCAGGACGAGGCCGCCGAGGATCTGCGCCCAGAACGGGATCTTGGGTATGCGGAAGCCGGACTTCTGTTCGGCTGCGGGGGTGTTCGCGGACACGGAGGCACTCCTGTGATGACACGCGGGGACAAGTCAGGGGGCGTTCAGGAGCGGCGACCGTGGGACGTGGTCAACGGCGCCGCTGCATCGCTTCGGCCAAGGAAGTCGAAACTGCGCGATCAGGCGCGACAGGCCGCGGACATGCAGCGGCAGAGATCGACATGCAGGCGCTCCACGAGCGCGATGCCCGTGGCGGTTCGAGGCGCAACTGATGTCTTCATGACAGGAACGTTAACACCGCAACTTTGGGAACATCAAAGGGCTTCTTTGGGGCAGATGAGGTGCCCGTACGGGCCCAAAGCGGCATTTACCTTGAAAATGCAGGCGACCCCGGCACCTGATCCGGTGCCGGGGTCGTGCTGACTGTGAGGAAGCTTACGCGGGCCCTACAGAAGCAGGTCCTTCAGAAGCAGGGGGCGCTCACGCCTCCTGGGTGTGGGCGCTGGTGCGGGCGGCGTCGTCCGCCTCGTCCTCCATGGAGCGGTTGGCCGCCATGTTCGACTTGGCGCGGTCCACGCGGGCGACGACCTTCTCGGAGGCGCGGTCGCGCTCGCCGCGCAGCACGACGTAGCTGATGGGTGCGGAGATCACCAGGCCGAGCAGCGCGATCCACATCCAGTAGGAGCCGCCGATACCGGCGGGCACGATGCCGGTGGCGACGAGACCCCAGACGACGAGGAAGCAGCCCACGAAGATCCCGAGCCGCATCAGCGTGTAGCGGAGCATGTCAATCCACTCTTCCGTTCCGAAATGGTGTCCTTACAGGACGAGCGCCCCTCCAGTGAAGCACGGGGAGGGGCGTCCGATTTCAGCGGGGGCTCGTGGCGTCGGATCAGCCACCGGTTCTTGCGGACGGCGGACAGCTGGGCCCGGACGTCCGAACGTCACGGCCTCGCCTCTGGTTACGCTCGGGCCCATGCGCACCACATCTCCCCTCACCTTCGAACTCGACCCGTCGGTCGACCCCGACCTGCGCGACGGGCTCCTCACCCTGTGGTCGGACGTGACGAACGCCGGCGGCGCGGTCGGCTTCGTCCCGCCGGTCACGCCAGAGGACATACGCCCGGAGCTGGTCAAGCGCCTCGCGGACCTCGCCGGGGGCCGGACCCGGCTCCTCGTGGGCCGCGACGAGCACGGCAGGGTCGCGGCGTCGGCCTTCCTCGCGTACAACCAGCACCGCCTGATGAAGCACCACTTGTGGCTCTACACGGTGATGGTCCACCCCGAGCACCAGGGCAAGGGCTACGGCCGCGCCCTGATGTCGGCGGCCGCCGAGGTCGCCCGCACCTTCGAGGGCATCGAGGCCCTCCGCCTCACCTGCCGCGGCGGCACGGGCGCGGACGCCTTCTACGCGGCCTGCGACTACAAAGAGGTCGGCCGCGTCCCGGGCGCGATACGGGTGGCCCCGGGCGACGACCGAGACGACGTCCACATGATGCTGCCGCTCCACTAAAGCCCCTGCGGCGATTGAGCAGCGGGGTCCGGGGCAGAGCCCCGATCTTTCCAGCCCCGCCGGCGCTTGAGGCGCGGGGTCCGGGGCAGAGCCCCGTGGCCTAGGCGGACGACGACCGCAACGAGAACGGGCCCCGGCCAGAACCGGGACCCGCCAAAATCACACCCGCATCGGCTGCGGCGCATCCCGCCGCCCCGGATCCGCCCCCTCGTACTCCCGAATGATCTCGTACCGCGTATTCCGCTCAACCGGCCGGAACCCCGCGTCACGGATCAGATCGAGCAGATCCTCACGCGTCATCTTGTTCGGCGTCCCGTAGTTGTCCGCGTCATGCGTGATCTTGTACTCGACGACCGAGCCGTCCATGTCGTCCGCCCCGTGCTGCAGCGCGAGCTGTGTGGTGTGCAGCCCGTGCATGACCCAGAAGCACTTCACGTGCGGCACGTTGTCGAACAGCAGCCGCGACACGGCGAAGGTCTTCAGCGCCTCGGCGCCCGTGGCCATGGTCGTCCGCGCCTGCAGCTTGTTGCGGACCTTGCCGTCCTGCATGTCGACGAAGTCGTGCTGGTAGCGCAGCGGGATGAAGACCTGGAAGCCGCCGGTCTCGTCCTGCAGTTCGCGCAGCCGCAGCACGTGGTCGACGCGGTGCCGGGGCTCCTCGATGTGCCCGTACAGCATCGTGCTGGGCGTCTTGAGGCCCTTCTCGTGCGCGAGCCGGTGGATCCGCGACCAGTCCTCCCAGTGGGTGTCGTGGTCGACGATGTGCTGCCGGATCTCCCAGTCGAAGATCTCGGCGCCACCACCGGTGAGGGACTCCAGACCGGCCTCGATCAGCTCGTCGAGGATCTCGGACGCGCTCATCCCGGAGATCTTCTCGAAGTGGTGGATCTCGGTGGCGGTGAAGGCCTTGAGCCCGACGTTCGGCAGCGCCTCCTTGAGGGCCTTGAGCGAACGCGGGTAGTAGCGCCACGGCAGGTTCGGGTGCAGTCCGTTGACGATGTGGAGTTCCGTGAGGTTCTCCGACTCCATCGCCTGGGCGAGCTTGACGGCCTCCTCGATGCGCATCGTGTAGGCGTCCTTCTCGCCGGGCTTGCGCTGGAAGGAGCAGTACGCGCAGGAGGCGGTGCACACGTTCGTCATGTTCAGGTGACGGTTGACGTTGAAGTGCACGACGTCGCCGTTCTTCCGCGTCCGCACCTCGTGGGCGAGGCCGCCGAGCCAGGCCAGGTCGTCCGACTCGTAGAGCGCGATGCCGTCCTCGCGGGACAGCCGCTCACCGTCCCTGACCTTCTGCTCCAGCTCGCGCTTGAGCCCTGCGTCCATGCCCGTACCTTCCCTCAACTCAACAGACCAGCCCACCGTACGCCCCGGGGCTCACACCTCTTCGGGAAGCTCCCCCACCCGGTTCTCCCACTTCGTGGAGAGAATGATCGTGGTACGGGTCCGGGACACGCCCTTCGTGCCGCTGAGCCGACGGATCGTCCGCTCCAGGCTGTCCACGTCGCCCGCGCGAACCTTCAGCATGTACGAGTCGTCGCCCGCGATGAACCAGCAGTCCTCGATCTCGTGCAGGTCGCGCAGGCGGTGCGCCACGTCCTCGTGGTCGGCCGCGTCGGAGAGCGAGATGCCGATGAGGGCGGTGACACCGAGGCCGAGCGAGGCGGAGTCGACGGTGGCGCGGTAGCCGGTGATCACGCCGGCCGCCTCGAGGCGGTTGATGCGGTCCGTGACGCTGGGTCCGGACAGGCCGACGAGCCGGCCCAACTCCGCATACGAGGCGCGGCCGTTCTCGCGCAGGGCCTGGATGAGCTGCCTGTCCACGGCGTCCATAAGGTCCAATGCCTTTCATTGTTCAGCGTTGACGCGAGCTTATGTACAGAAACGAAGGCGCGCTAGGGTGAATCCCCGCAAAATCCAAAGTTCTTCACTCGGGGCGACGGAGCCCCCTCACGTACGGGGAACGGCGTCACTCGGCTGCACGGGAGCCTCCCCCGAGCTCGCCCTCCCAGCGGCGGTACAGCGTGTGCGGCACACCCGCCGCGTCCAGCGTCCGCCCCGCGACGAAGTCCACGAGGTCCTGGATGTGCGTCGCCCCCGCGTAGAAGGCCGGTGACGCCGGCAGCACCACGGCGCCCGCCTCGTCGAGCGCCACCAGGTGCTTGAGGGTCTGCCCGTTCAGCGGCGTCTCCCGTACGGCGACGATCAGCGACCGCCGCTCCTTGAGCGTGACACTCGCCGCGCGCTGCAGCAGATCCTTCGAGAGTCCGAGCGCGACTCCGGCCACGCACGCCGTCGAAGCGGGCACGATGATCATGCCCTTGACCGGGTACGAGCCGGAGGAAGGACCGGCCGCGAGATCACCTGCGGGCCAGTACCGCACGTCGTCGAGCCCGACGCCACGGAACGTGTCCGGCTTGCCGTCGGCGCCGCGCGCCAGCCACTCCGCCAGGTCCTCGCGCCAGTGCGCGTCCCGCAGCGGGATCCCCGTCTCGTCGAGCAGCGTGAGCCGCGAGGCCCGCGAGACGACGAGGTCGACGGCTTCGCCCGCCGCGAGCAGGGCGCGCAGCACGGAAGCGGCGTACGGGGTTCCTGAGGCGCCGGACACCCCGACGACCCACGGCCTGCGGCTGCTTGCTTTGACGTGCTCCACACCACGAGCCTATCCGGCGGCCCTGCGGGGGAACTTGAGCAGGGGCGGTGAGCGTTCTTTCCATGACGGGCGGGGGCTGGGATGACGTACGACGACGGATCGGGCCGGGCGGCGGTCCTGCGGCGGCCGAGGCGTGAGCGGGCACTGACGGCGGGCAAGGTGATGGTCGCCTGGGTGGCCCTGCTCTGGCTCCTCGAAGTGGTCGACGCGGCGTCGGGCGGCGCTCTGGACACCTTCGGCATTCAGCCGCGCGAGCCTTCCGAGTTGATCGACGTCGTCCCGGCGTCCTTCATCCACTTCGGCTTCGCCCATGTCGCGGCGAATTCGATACCCCTGCTGGTCCTCGGATTCGTCGCGGCGCTCGGCGGGCTGCGCCGCTTCTTCCTGGCCTGCGCCCTGATCGTCGTCGCGGACGGCCTCGGGGTGTGGCTGGTGGCCCCGTCCCACACGAACACGGCGGGCGCATCGGGCCTGATATTCGGCCTGTTCGCCTTCGTCGTCCTGTCCGGCTTCGTGGAGCGCCGCCCGCTCGGCATCATCGTCGGCGTCCTCATAGCCGCGTACTGGGGCACGTCGTTCCTGGCGGGCCTCTCCCCCACGAACGACGGGGTGAGCTGGCAGGGCCACCTGATCGGGCTGACCGCTGGTGTGGCGGCGGCGTTCCTGTTCCGCCGCCGCCCATCGGCCCAGCAGGGCCCGTCCTAGGGCCTGATCCAAACGACAGGCCCTAGACCGTCAGCCCCCGCACCAGCAGGTCGAGCAGGGCGCACACGAAGAGTGCGATGCCGATGAAGCCGTTGACCTGGAAGAACGCCCGGTTCAGGCGGGACAGGTCGTGGGGCTTCACGATCGAGTGCTCGTAGAGGAACGCGCCTGCGACGATCACGAGGCCGACCCAGAAGAAGGTGCCCGCGTCGGTGGCCAGGGCGTACCAGACGAACAGGGCCGTCGTGAGGGTGTGGCAGACGCGCGCGCCCCAGATCGCGCCGGGGATGCCGAAGCGCGCCGGGACCGACTTCACGCCGACCTCGCGGTCCGTCTCCACGTCCTGGCAGGCGTAGATGAGGTCGAAGCCGCCGATCCAGATGCCGACCGCGAGACCGAGGATGACGGCCGTCCAGGACCACTCGCCCGTGATCGCGATCCACGCGCCGATCGGGCCCATCGCCTGGGCGAGGCCCAGGATCGCCTGCGGGAAGTTCGTGAACCGCTTGCCGTACGGGTAGACCACCATCGGGATCACCGCGATGGGCGCGAGCGCCAGGCAGAGCGGGTTCAGGAGCGCCGCCGAGGCCAGGAAGACGACCAGGGCGATCAGCGCGCCGGTCCAGGCCGACTTCACCGACACCGCGCCCGTCACCAGTTCGCGGTGCGCGGTGCGCGGGTTGCGGGCGTCGATCTCGCGGTCGATGATCCGGTTCGCCGCCATCGCGAACGTCCGCAGGCCCACCATGCAGATGGTGACCAGGAGGAGTCGGCCCCAGTGGATGTTCTCGTCCAGCTGGAACATCGCCGTGAGGGCCGCGATGTAGGCGAAGGGCAGCGCGAAGACCGAGTGCTCGATCATGACCAGGCGCAGAAACGCCTTGGTCCGTCCCGGCTGCTGCGGGATTGCTGCTGAAGCGCTGGTCACGAGAGTCCGTACTCCTTCCAACGACGGTCCACGAGGGCCGCCGTACGGGGGTCGGAGACGACCATCTCGGGCCAGCCTCCGTCCCTCGTGTAGCCCTCCTCGGGCCACTTCTTCGTCGCGTCGATGCCCGCCTTGCCGCCCCAGAACTGCTGGTACGAGGCGTGGTCGAGGTGGTCGACCGGCCCCTCGGCCACGGTCAGGTCACGGGCGTAGTCCGTGTTCCCGAGCGCGCGCCACGAGACTTCATGAAGATCGTGGACGTCGCAATCGGAGTCGACGACGACGATGAGCTTCGTCAGCGACATCATGTGCGCGCCCCAGATCGCGGACATGACCTTCTGGGCGTGCTTCGGGTACTTCTTGTCGATCGAGACGATCGCGCAGTTGTGGAAGCCGCCGGACTCCGGCAGGTGGTAGTCCACGATGTCCGGGACGATCACCTTGAGCAGCGGCAGGAAGAAGCGCTCCGTGGCGCGGCCCAGCGGACCGTCCTCCGTCGGCGGGCGCCCGACCACGATCGACTGAATCAGCGGGCGCTTGCGCATCGTCACGCAGTCGATCTTCAGCGCCGGGAACGGCTCCTGCGGCGTGTAGAAGCCGGTGTGGTCCCCGAAGGGGCCCTCCGGGAGCATCTCGCCCGGCTCCAGCCAGCCCTCGATGACGACCTCGGCGTTGGCCGGGACCTGCAGCGGCACCGTCTTGCAGTCGACCATCTCGACGCGCTTGCCCTGGATGAACCCGGCCAGCATGTACTCGTCCATGTCGCCGGGCAGCGGCGCCGTCGACGCGTACGTGACCGCCGGCGGGCAGCCGAAGGCGATGGCGACGGGCAGCTTCTCGCCCCGCTTGGCGGCCACCTGGTAGTGGTTCCGGCTGTCCTTGTGGATCTGCCAGTGCATGCCGATGGTGCGCTTGTCGTGGCGCTGCAGGCGGTAGAGCCCGAGGTTGCGGATGCCCGTCTCGGGGTCCTTGGTGTGGGTGAGCCCCAGGTTGAAGAAGGAGCCGCCGTCCTCCGGCCAGGTGAACAGCGCCGGCAGCTTGTCGAGGTCGACGTCCTCGCCCTGCAGCACGACCTCCTGGACGGGGGCCGCGTCCGACTTCACCTTCTTCGGCGGTACGTGCGTCATCGCGCCGAGCTTGCCGAACGCCTCGCGGATGCCGACGAAGCCCTGCGGCAGCTCCGGCTTCAGCAGGCCGCCGATCTTGTCGCTGATGTCGTCGTACGACTTGAGGCCGAGTGCCTTGAGGAGGCGCCGGTCGGTGCCGTACACGTTCATCGCGAGGGGCATCGACGCGCCCTTCACGTTCTCGAAGAGGAGGGCGGGGCCGCCGGCCTTGTTCACCCGGTCGACGATCTCACCGACCTCCAAGTACGGGTCGACCTCGGCCTTGATGCGCTTCAGGTCGCCCTCGCGCTCCAGAGCCCTGAGCAGGGAGCGAAGATCGTCGTAAGCCATGCGTTCCAGTATCGGGCAACCGTTAACCTGGCCGAGTCACCGGGGGCCCAGTACGCCCCGTTCCGTTCCTTGGGGGATCGCGACACCATGCTGCGCTACTTGCCCTTCCTGTTGGTCCTGGCGCTCTGGATCTACGCGTTCATCGACTGCCTGAACACCCCGGAAAAAGAGGTGCGCAAGCTGCCCAAGGTGGTGTGGGTCATCATCATCCTGCTGTTCGGCGAGGTCCTGCTCGGACCGATCGCCTGGCTGGTGGTGGGCAGGCCGCGCCGCACCCCCACGGGTGGCGGCAGCACGAAGTTCGTCGCGCCCGACGACAACCCCGAATTCCTGCGGTCCCTGAAGGACGACGACAAAAAGGACGAATGAGCACCATGGATCTCGATCTCGCCCGCACCTGGCTCGCCACCGCCGTGGAGGAGGCGAGGGCCGGCCTCGCGGAGGGCGGCATCCCGATCGGCGGCGCCCTGTACTCCGCCGACGGCAAGCTCCTCGGCCGCGGCCACAACCGGCGCGTGCAGGACGCCGACCCGTCCTCGCACGGGGAGACCGACGCGTTCCGCAACGCCGGGCGGCAGCGCACGTACAAGGGCACCACGATGGTGACCACGCTCAGCCCCTGCTGGTACTGCTCGGGTCTGGTGCGGCAGTTCGGGATCTCGCGCGTGGTGGTCGGTGAGGCGCGCACCTTCCACGGCGGGCACGACTGGCTCGCCGAGCACGGCGTCGAGATCGTGCTGCTCGACGACCCCGAGTGCGTCGCCATGATGGAGGACTTCATCGCGGCGAAGCCGCAGCTGTGGAACGAGGACATCGGCGAATGAGCCGTTGGTAGTGAAAGGCGCGTGACGGTGAAGGGCGCGCGGCAGTGAAGGGCGCGTACAAGTTGTACGCCGTCGCGCCCCCTGAAGCGGACGGTGCGCCCCTGTGCGGGACCGCTCCGCACCCGGACACTCAGGGGGCATGACGACCGCCCCGGGCACCACTCCCACCAGCACGTCCCCATCGCCTCCCGCCTACGGCGACAAGATCGTCGCCGTGGAGACGGCCGGGGCGGAGCCGATCCCCGACGCCGAACGGCACGGCGGTCCACGGCAGCTGCTGTGGACCTGGGCCTCGCCGAACATCGAGTTCGCGACGGTCTACATCGGCGTGATCTCCGTACTCTTCTTCGGCCTCAGCTTCTGGCAGGCGGCCGCGGCCCTGCTCCTCGGCACCGCGCTCGGCGCGCTGACGCAGGGGATCCTGTCGCTGGACGGACCACGGTTCGGCGTGCCGCAGATGGCGATCGGGCGCCTCGCCTTCGGCTTCCGCGGCAACGCGCTGCCCGCGGGGGTCAACGCCCTGGTGGCGGGCGTCGGTTGGTTCGCCGTGAACAGTGTGAGCGCCGCGTTCGCCCTGAACACGCTGACCGGTCTGCGGCCGCCGCCCTCGCTGCTCGTGGTCGTCGCCGCCGAGATCGTCATCGGCTTCATCGGCCACAACTTCGTGCACACCTTCGAGCGGTACGCGTTCCCGGTGCTCGCCGTCGTCTTCCTCGTGGCGGGCGTCTGGACGTTCGGCGAGGCGGACCTGTCGGCGGCCGGTGGCGGGGGCGGCATCGGCGGCTTCCTGCTCGCGTTCAGCTCGGCGTGGGGGTACGCGGCGGGCTGGAACCCGAACGCTTCGGACTACTCGCGCTATCTGCCGCGCACCGCGAACCGCTTCCGTACGGTGCTGTACCCGGCGCTCGGCATGTTCCTGTCCGTCTCGGTCGTGGCACTGACCGGCGCGGCGTCGGCGACGATCGCCGCGCCGGCGGACGCGACGCCCACGGCCGCGTTCACCGGCCATCTCCCGTCCTGGCTCGGCCACTTGGTGCTCGTGGCGATCATCCTGGGCGCGATCTCGGCGAACGCCCTCAACATCTACTCGTCCTCCATGTCGATCACCTCCATCGGCCTGCGGCTGCCGCGGTGGCTCGGCCGCAGCACGCTGGTCGTCCTGACGGGTCTCGCGGGCACGGCAGCGGCGTGGTCCTCGCTCTCCGACGCGGGGCACGCGTACGAGGCGTTCCTGCTGGTGATCGCGTACTGGATCGGCCCATGGCTGGGCGTGGTGCTCACGGAGCGGTGGCGCTCGCGACGCGCACCCGGGGCCGACCTCGCCGGCCGCCTCGGCAACCCCGGATTCTCCAACTGGCCGGGCTTCGCAGCCCTGTTGGCGGGCATCGCGGTCTCCGTCCCGCTCTTCTCGAACCAGGAGCAGTACGCGGGGTGGGCGGCGCGGCACTGGCCCTCGCTCGGCGACGTGACGTGTCTGGTCGGCTTCGTGGTGAGCGCGGTGGTGTACGCGACCACTTGCCGAGTGTTCGCCGCGCGTCGTACAGTCTGAGCCGTTGGTGTTCGTCGAGCGGCGAACACCGGTCGGTTCTTCTCGGACGACGGAAGGCGTGTGCCATGCGAGCGGTGCGGTTCGAGGAGTACGGCGGGCCCGAGGTCCTGCGGGTGGCGGAGGACGTGGCGGTGCCGGAGCCCGGGCCCGGCCGGGTGAGCATCGATGTCGCGTACGCCGGGGTGAACTTCGCCGACCTCAAGGCCCGCGCGGAGGGCTACCGGGTGGACGCGCTGCCGTACTCCCCCGGCCTGGAGGTCTCCGGCCGCGTACGCGCCCTGGGGGCGGGGGTCGAGGGGCTCGCGGTCGGCCAGGAGGTCGCCGCGCTCACCACCTCCGGCGGCTACGCGGAGGTGGCCGTCGCCGACGCCGTCACCACCTTCCCGCTCCCCGACGGCCTGTCGCTGCGCACGGCCGCGACGCTGCCGACCGTGCTGCCGACGGCGTACGCGCTGCTGCACTCGGTGGGGCGGCTGCGCTCCGGCGAGACCGTTCTCGTGCAGGGTGCGGCGGGCGGAGTCGGCACGGTGGCCGGGCAGTTGGCGCGGACGGCGGGCGCGGGGCGGGTGATCGGCGTCGTGTCGAGCGAGGCGAAGGCCGCGTACGCGAAGGGGTACGGGTACGACCACGTGGTCCTGGCCGATGAATTCGGCGCGGCGGTACGGGAGTTGACGGGCGGGCGCGGGGTCGATCTGGCACTGGACCCGGTGGGCGGCGAGACGCTCCGGGAGACGCGGGAGGCGCTCGCGGTGTTCGGGCGGCTCGTGTCCTTCGGCAACGCGTCGTCCGCGCCCGCGTGGCAGGTCGGTCAGCCCGAGCTGTACCCGACGGGCCTCTCCGTGGCCGGCTTCTCCATCCTCGGCCTCGCCCGGACCGCCCCCACCGAACTGCGGTCACTCGCCGAACGCGCCTTCGCGGTACCGGGGCTCGAACTCCCGGTGACAGCGGAATTCCCCCTCACGGAGGCGCCGGAGGCCCACCGCCTGATGGGTTCCCGCACCAGCACGGGCAAGCTGCTGCTGCGGGTGGGCTGATCAAGCCGCTACCACAGGCCGGGCCGTCGAGCGGTCCCCCGTGCCGCTCGACGGCCTCGACCAGGGTGATCAGTGTGGCTCAGCACCTTACTGAACTGGAGTGAATTTCTAGAAATTCACTATAGAAACACAGCCCCGGGAGGTGCCTTAGGCTGGTCGTCGTCATGAGCCCCAAGCAACTGCGCGGCGCGGAAACCGTCGACCGCCTCCTCGATGCCGCGCTGCGCGTCTACGCGGACGCCGGCGAGCAGGGCATCACCGTCAGCTCCCTGACGCGGACGGGCGGGGCGAGTCCGGGGAGCCTGTACCACCACTTCGGCAGCGTCGACGGGCTGATGCAGGCGCTGTTGCTGCGCTGGCTGGGCCGGTTCCTCGACGAACTCGCCGCGGCCCTCGAACGCTCCCGCACGCCGCGCACGGGGATCCAGGCGATCGTCGACTCGTATCTGCGCTTCATCCGCGAACACCCCGACGCCTCCCGCCTGTTGCACTCCTCGTACGCCGACCGGCTGGGGATGGCGCATGCCCGCCAGTTGCGCGACGCGCAGGAGGCCCGGCTCTCGCCGCTCACCGAGTGGATGCGGCAGCACGTCGAATCCGGCGCGATCGCCCCGCTGCCCGGGCCGCTCATCGAGGCCCTGGTGCTCGGCCCGGTCGTCGGCCTCGCGCGCGGCTGGCTCGCCGGGACGCACGAGACCGACCTCGATCAGGCCGCGCGCGTCCTGTCGGAGAGGATCTGGCGCTCGCTGACCCCCTGACCGGCACGCCCGGCCCCCACGACACGGGCCGCGCACGCCGCTTGGAGCAGCTCCCCGAGCAATTCCGGGTCGCCGACCTCGGCGCCGAGCAGCGACTCGATGCGCTCCAGGCGCTGGTAGAGGGACTGCCGTCCGATGTGCAGGAGCGCGGCGGTACGCGTGGGGCTGCAGCCGTGCCGCAGATGCACCTCAAGGGTGTGCACGAGGTCGCTGCCGTGCGCGGCCTCCCACTCCAGGAGCGGCCCGAGGACGTCGCCGACGAGCCGCGTCAGCCGCTCCCGGTTGGCCTCCACACCGCCCCTGGTCAGCTCCCGCTCCAGGGCGAGCGCCCGCGAGGACGTCACCAACGGCCCCTCGACGAGCGCCGGTTCGGCGGCCGGCACGGTCAGCGCCAGCTCCAGCGTCATACGGGCCGTACGCAGCGTGTCGCTCCAGCGCAGCCACCCGTCGCCCGCGGCGACGGCGGGCCCGACCGCCACGGTGAGCCCCATCGCGGCCGCGGCGCGGAAGGCGTCGAGGACGCCGCGCACCGCGTCACGGCCGGCCGGTGCCGCCACCAGCGCGAGCACATCACCGGGGAACGCGGCACACAGCGCGCCCCGCCCCGCCACCCGGTCGACCGCCGCACGGGCCGCCACCGCCGGGCCGTGCACGGAGACCCCGACGAGCCGCTCCCCGGGCCCCGGCCGGAACCCGGCGAGCACCGAACGTGCCTGCACCTCCGGCTGGTTGAGCGCCTGCCGGTCGGCCAGGTCGGCGAGCAGCGCGGCCGAGTGGCCGGCGCCCCGGAGCGTCACCGCGGGGCGGGCGGCGAGCCCGTGGGTGACGATGGCCCGATTGGCCGCCTCCGCGATCCGCACGAACGGCACGACGCGTCGCAATGCGATCAGCGGGAAACCCAACTCCCGCGCAGCCTCCACCACTTCGGACGGCATACGTTCCAGGGCCCGGCCCACCTCCACGGCGAGGCCCACCGCCCCGCGCGCCGTCAACTCCCTTACGTAGCGGCGCAGCGCGCCCCCGTCGGCGTCGAGGAACGCGAACCCGTTCGTCAGCAGCAGCTCCCCGCCGTCCAGGAAGCCCGCGCCCTCGTACACCTCGCTGGAATGCACCCAGCGCACGGGCCGGTCCAACCCGCCCTCCCCGGCGAGGAGTTCAGGGTCGGCGCCGCCGACGACGTCGAGGTGGAGGATCTCGCGGAGTGTGAGAGCGGACACTTGGCCTCCCGGTGGGCACGCGCGCGTGCGGACATTCCGTCGGGGTAGGAACGGCCGGGACAGTACGCCCCGCACGTTGCCCCGGTGTTTCCGCGCCGCGAAAGTGGACCGTATGACCGCTTCCCCCGGCGCCGCGCCGCGCATTCCGACCATCGACCTGTTGCCGTGGATGTCCGGCGACCCGAAGGCCCGCGCCGCGATCGCCGCCACCGTGGACGACGCGCTGCGCACCGCCGGGTTCCTGCTGGTCACCGGGCACGGCGTCGACCCGGGGCTGCGCACCCGGATCCGGGACGCGGCCCGTGGGTTCTTCCGTATGCCGGCGCCGGTGAAGGAGCCGTACAGCGTGCAGGTCGGCGGACGCGGCTGGCTCGGCCCGGGCGCCGAGGCCAACGGCTACGCCGAGGGCACCGAGACGCCGCCCGACCTGAAGGAGTCGCTGTCCTTCGCCACGGCGACGCCCTTCGACGACCCGGCGGTGCGCGCCGAGTGGTCGGGCGAGAACGTCTTCCCTTCCGAGTCGCCGCAACTGCGCGCGCTCGTGGAGACGTACCTGGAGCAGATGCGGACGCTCTCCGACCGGCTGCTCGAACTCCTCGCGGCCGCCCTCGACGAGCCCGCCGACTTCTTCACCCGCCACACCGCGCACCCCACCTGGGGCTTCAACATCAACTGGTACCCGGGCACGGAGGTCGTCGGCGCCCCGGAGCCCGGCCAGTTCCGGATCGGCCCGCACACCGACTTCGGCACGGTGACAGTGCTCGACCGGCAGGCCGGGAAGGGCGGCCTCCAGGTGTTCACCGATGACGGGGGCTGGGAAGACGCCCCGTACGACCCGGACGCCTTCACGATCAATATCGGTGACCTGATGGCCCGCTGGACCGGCGACCGCTGGCGCTCCGGCCGGCACCGCGTCCTGCCGCCCCCTGCCGACGCGCCCGCCGAGGAGCTCATGTCGCTCGTCTACTTCTACGAGTGCGACCCCGGCACGACCGTGGAACCGCTGCCCGCCCCGAAGGGCCGCGTCGCGTACGAGCCGGTCGACTCGCACGCGTACCTGCGCGGAAAGCTGGACGCCATCACGGTGGGCTGACGCGCGTACGCGAAAGGCCGGCCCCGCAGGACCGGCCTTTCACGAAGCGATGCGGCTCACACCCCGGCGTACGAGTGCTTGCCTGTGACGAAGATGTTCACGCCGTAGTAGTTGAAGATCCAGCAGCCGAACGCGATCAGCGCCAGGTAGGCGGCCTTGCGGCCCTTCCAGCCGGCGGTCGCGCGGGCGTGCAGGTACGCCGCGTAGGCGACCCAGGTGATGAACGACCAGGTCTCCTTGGGGTCCCAGCCCCAGTAGCGGCCCCACGCGTCGCCCGCCCAGATGGCGCCCGCGATGATCGTGAACGTCCACAGCGGGAAGACGGCCGCGTTCACGCGGTAGGAGAACTTGTCCAGGGACTGCGAGGCGGGCAGCCGCTCCATGACGGAGGTCGCGAAGCGGCCGGGGGTGCCGCCGCTCGCCAGCTTGTTCTCGTAGGAGTCCTTGAAGAGGTACAGGATCGTGCCGACCGCGCCGACGTAGAAGACCGCGCCGCAGAAGATCGCCGTCGAGACGTGGATGTACAGCCAGTACGAGTGCAGCGCCGGCACCAGCTGGTCGCTGGACGTGTACAGCACGGTGGTGGCGAGACCGAGGTCGAGCAGGACCGTGATGACCAGGGGCAGTCCGAGCCAGCGCACGTTCTTCTTCAACGCCAGCAGGACCAGGTAGATGGCCACGGCGACGGTGGAGAAGGTGATGCTGAACTCGTACATGTTGCCCCACGGGGCCCGCTCCACCGAGAGCGCGCGCGTGAGCACGCCGCCGAACTCGATGACGAAGGCGAGCACCGTGAGGGAGATGGCGATGCGCCCGTACAGGTCGCCCTTCTCGTCTCCGGCGGCGGCGCCGGGGCCGTCCGGCACGTCACGCGCGCCGGCCGCCGCTCGGGTCACGACCTTCGGCCGGTCGAGGACGGCGGTGCCGCCCTTCTTGTTGACCGTGACGGCCGGCGCGGCGGCCGCCTCCTTCTCCTCGGCCGTGCCGGTCAGCGCGGCGGCGGTTCGGCCGACCTTGCTGCGGCTACCGAAGATCCACTCGGCCATGTTCGCGAAGAACGCGAGCAGATAGACGGCCATCGACGAGTAGATGAGGACGTTACTGGTGTGAGCCAGGTTCTCGTTGACTGCGGCGGCGAGAGTCACTTCTCAGCCCCTTCGGCGGCAGGAACAGCGGTGGTTGATGCGGAGGTTTCAGTGGGTTCGGGCGCGCTCGGCGCCTTGCTGTGCAGCTGCTCGACCAAGGAGCCGAGCTCCTCCGGCAGCTTCGCGGACTCGCTGCGGCCGAGGCCCGCCATCTCGACGACGGTCACCCCGTCGGGGCCCTCGACGGCGCGCACCCAGACGCGGCGGCGCTGGATGAACAGGGAGCCGGCCAGACCGAAGATCGCGGCGATGGCGCCGCCCAGTGCCCAGGTGTCACCGGGCTGGTGGGAGATCTGGAAGGTGACCCATTCCTTGATGTCCTTGTCGAACGTGATGGAGCCCGCCCCGTTGGGCAGCTTCATCGTCTCGCCGGGGAGCAGCCGCTGCTTGAGCGCCTTGCCCTTGGAGTCCTTGAAGGCCTTCATGTGCGAGGTGTCCAGCTGGTACACGTTCTGCGGAAGGCCGGCGTCGACGCCGAGGTCGCCGTGCGTCGCGTTCAGCGCGAGGACGGGATAGTCGAGCGCGGGGAACTGGGAGAGCATCGTGCCCTTGCCCGCGCCCGCGAACGTCGGCACGAACCAGGCGGCGAAGCCCAGCTGTTCCTTCTTGCCCTTCGCGTTCTTGTAGCCGTCCATCACCTTGATGGCGCCCTGCGAGGAGATGTTGGAGTCGATCGGCAGCATCGGCACGGTCTGCTTCGAGACGACCTTGCCCTTGCCGTCGCGGACCGTGATGGGGACCGCGTAGCCGTGCCCGTTGAGGAAGATCTTGGTGCCGTCGATGTCCAGCGGGTGGTTGGACTCGATCTTGGTCTGCTTCGTCTTGTCGCCCGAGCCCTCGGTGTAGCTGACGTTCGCGCGGAACGTGCGCGGGGTGCCCTTCTCGGGACCCGTGCGCTCGTACGTGGCCGTGAACTTGTCGAGGGTGAAGCTGAACGGCGACAGGTCGTTGTCGCTGTCGAAGAGGTTGCCGGACTTGAAGTCGTCGTACTGGGTGAGCGTGTTGGCGAACCCGTCGCCCTCGGTGACGAGCTTGCCGCCCTCGAACTTGAACAGCTGGCCCCAGGCGAAGGACACCAGCATCACGATCAGCGCGATGTGGAAGGCGAGGTTGCCGACCTCGCGCAGATAGCCCTTCTCGGCCGCGACCGCAGTACCGGCGACATGCGCGCGGTAGCGGCGCTTCTTCATCATCGCGAGGGCGGCGGTGCGCACCTGCTCGGGGTCCGCCTCCGTGCGCCACGTCGCGTACGCGGGCAGCCGGGTGAGCCGCTTGGGCGCGCCCGGCGGGCGGCCGCGCAGCTGCCCGACGAACTGCCAGGTGCGCGGCACGATGCAGCCGATGAGCGAGATGAACAGCAGCAGGTAGATCGCGGAGAACCACACCGAGCTGTAGACGTGGAAGAAGCCGATCTTGTCGTAGATCGACGCGAGCGTGTCGTGTGCCTTGCGGAAGGTGTCGACCTTGGTCGGGTCCGTGCCCTGCTGCGGGATCAGCGAGCCGGGGATGGCGCCGAGGGAGAGCAGGAACAGCAGGATCAGGGCGACCCGCATCGAGGTGAGCTGCCGCCAGAACCAGCGGACCCAGCCGAAGACTCCGAGCCGGGGCAGGTTGGGCGAACGGTCCTCCTGGGGGGCCGTGCTCAGCTGGGACGCGGCTTCGAGCTCAGTGGGATCGCCACCGGTCTGCACGTCGTCGGTCGTGTTGCTCATGGATCAGATTCCCACCTGGAAGCCGGTGGACCAGGTCCGCATCTGCCCCACGAGCGCGTCCCACGCACCCGTGAGGAGCAGAACTCCGGTCAGGATCATCATGATGCCGCCGATGCGCATCACCCACGTGTAGTGCTGCTTGACCCAGCCGAACGCGCCGAGCGCCTTGCGGAAGGCGATCGCGGCGAGCACGAAGGGCACGCCGAGGCCGAGGCAGTACGCGATGGTCAGTATGGCCCCGCGGCCGGCGGTGCTCTGCACCGAGGAGAGGCCGATCACGGAGGCGAGGGTCGGGCCGATGCAGGGGGTCCAGCCGATGCCGAACAGCGCGCCGAGGACCGGGGCTCCGGCCAGACCGGCGGCGGGCTTCTTGTGGAAGCGGAACTCCCGCTGCGTCATCCAGGGCATGAAGCCCATGAAGAAGATGCCCATGGCGATCATGAGGCCGCCGAGCACCTTGCTCAGCACCCCTTGGTACTCCTGGAGCGTCTGGCCGAAGAAGCCGAACAGGGCGCCGCCGGAGACGAAGACGGCGGTGAACCCGAGGACGAACAGGCTCGCGCCCGCCGCCATCCGGCCCCGCCGCTGCTCCATCAGATCGGTGCCGGTGATGCCGGTCACGTACGACAGATAGCCGGGTACGAGGGGCAGCACGCACGGGGAGAAGAAGGAGACCAGGCCGCCGAGGAGAGCCACGGGGACGGCCAGGAGGAGCGCACCGTCGGTGACGGTGTCACCGGCGGCGAGTGTGACGAGGGAGGAGCTCACCTTCGCTCACTTCTCCGCGATGACCGGCGCGACCATCTTGCGCAGGGCCTTCTCGCTGAGTGGCTTGAGCGAACGCGCGGCGATCTTTCCCTCGCGGTCGACGACGATCGTCGAGGGGATGGCCTGCGGGTTGAGCGTGCCCTTGTCGAACTTGAGCAGGAGCCGGCCCGTCGGGTCGTAGAAGCTCGGGTACGGGACGTCGTAGTTCTCTTCGAACTTCTTGGCCGGGCCGGTGCTGGTGTCCCGGGTGTTGATGCCGAGGAACTGGACGTCCTGTTTATCGGTGTCCTTGGCGACCTTCACGAAGTTCGGCGCCTCGGCCCGGCAGGGCGGGCACCAGGAGCCCCAGACGTTGAGGACGACGACCTTGCCCTTGTAGTCGGACATGTCGAGCTGCTTGCCCTCGAGGTCCTTGCCGGTCAGGGAGGGGGCGTTGTGGCGCTCGCCCTTCTTGACCGTGGCGATGCCGCCGGACCCGGTGACGAAGTTGGTGTTGTTGCCGCCGCCCGACGTACCGCCGGAGCCGCAGGCCGTCAGCGCGAGGGCCGCCACGGCGGCTCCTACGGTCAGCTGGGCGGCGCGGCGCTTCGTCGCGGTGGTGCGGGGGGTGCGGGAGGCGGCACTCATGTGAAAAGTTTCGCATGTCTGTTTAGGGGATCTTCCGCACCCCCCTCGCGGCGGGAAAAGCCCACTTCAGGAGGGGTTTGCGAGGAACTTGCGCCAGCCTTCGGACGGCTGCTGTCCCACATCGAGCGTACGCAGCTTCGCCAGCGTTTCCGGGTCCTGCGCGTCGAGCCAGTCGACGAACTGCCGGAAGGAGACGAGCCGCACGTCACGGTGGGTCTCCGCGGTGGCCGCGATGTGCTTCAGCGCGTCCTCGACGGCGTCCATGTAGATGCCGCCGTTCCACTCCTCGAAGTGGTTGCCGATGAAGAACGGCGCCCGGTTCGTCTCGTATGCCCGCTTGAATCCCTGGATGTACGCCTGTGCGGACTGCTTGCGCCAGCCCGGGTAGTTGGCGGCGGGCGCCCGCGTGGAGTTGAGGGACTGGTTGGCCAGCATGTTGTAGTCCATCGACAGGACCTCGAAGCTCCGGCCGGGGAACGGGACGGCCTGCAGCGGCAGGTCCCAGATCCCGAGCCGCTTGTGCGGCCAGCGCTGGACGCCGCCGGGCGAGGACGCGTCGTAGCGCCAGCCGAGTTCGCGGGCGGTGGGCAGCAGGCTGTTCTGACCGAGCAGACAGGGCGTGCGGCCGCCGACGAGTTCCTTGTCGTAGTCGAAGGGCAGCGCGGGCAGGTCCTTCCAGCCCGTGTTCGTACGCCACTTCTTTACGAAGGACGTCGCCTGGTCGATCTCGTCGCGCCACTGCGTGGGCGTCCAGTTGGCGACGGAGCCGGATCCCGCGCAGAAGTGCCCGTTGAAGTGCGTGCCGATCTCGTGCCCTTCGAGCCAGGCCCGGCGGACGTACTTCAGGGTCTCCTTGATGTGGGCGTCGGTCAGATAGCCGATGTCGGAGGCGCCGACGGGGTTGTTCGGCGGACGGTAGAGCCGCTTCTTCGACTCGGGCAGCAGATACAGGCCCGAGAGGAAGAAGGTCATGTGCGCGCCGTGGTCCTCGGCGAGCTTCAGGAAGCGCGGGAAGAGCCCGTTGCCCACCTCGCCCGCGCCGTCCCAGGAGAAGACCACGAACTGCGGTGGCTTCTGGCCGGGTTCGAGCCGCTCGGGCCTGCCGGGCTGCCGCGGCTGCTTTCCGGTGTACGCCGTCGAGCCGTCGCCGATGGGCCGGTCGGGCGTCCGCCCCTGCGGACCCGGCCCGCCGTGCCCCGGTGAAGTGACCTTCGGGGCACCGCCCGTACCGCATCCGGCGAGCAGCGCCCCGCTCGCCGCGCCCGCACCGAGTCCGAGCAGTCCCCTGCGACTCACGTCCCGCATTCCGTCGTCCCCATTCCTCACGCTGCCCCATTCACAGGGGCGCCCCGGAAGAGGGCATGAGGAACACGCGGGTTCCGGTAAACGGTCCTGTTTTGCGGTGATTTGAAGGGGTACGCGAAAGGCCGCCGGGTTGACGGCGGCCTCTCGCGTGATCGTTGCCCGGGATCAGGCCCCGAAGGCCTTGTCCTTCCCCTTCACCGGCTTCGCGCCGGCCAGGAGATGCGCGGGAACGAGGTCGCGGGCGGGCTCGGTGTAGCCCACGGACACGATCTTGTCGCCCTGGTACGTGAACGTCGTCAGCGAGGCGAGCGTGCACTGCCGCTTGCGCGGGTCGTGCCACAGGCGCCGCTTCTCGACGTAACTCCGCACGATCCAGATGGGCAGCTGGTGGCTGACGCACACGGCTTCGTGCCCGCGCGCGGCATCCTTCGCGGCGTCCAAGGCGCCCATCATCCGCACGACCTGGTCGATGTACGGCTCGCCCCAGGACGGCTTGAACGGGTTGACCAGGTGCTTCCAGTTCTCCGGGTTCTTCAGCGCGCCGTCGCCGACGCCGAAGGTCTTGCCCTGGAAGACGTTGCCCGCCTCGATGAGCCGCTCGTCGCTGTCCAGGTCGAGGCCGTGCGACTTCGCGATCGGCGTCGCCGTCTCCTGCGCCCGGTCCAGCGGGGACGCCACGACGTGCGTGATGTCGCGCGAGGTGAGGTGCTCGGCGACCCGGTCGGCCATCCGCCGGCCGAGCTCGGAGAGGTGGTAGTCGGGGAGGCGCCCGTACAGGATCCCCTCCGGGTTGTGCACCTCGCCGTGGCGCATCACGTGGACGACGGTGATGTCGTCGCCCGACTTCGGGGCGCTCATGCGGTGGCCTCGGCGGCGGCGCGGGCGGCGGCGGGCAGCGCGGCCGCGATGCGCTCGATCGCCCGCTCGTCGTGGGCCGTCGAGACGAACCAGGACTCGAAGGCCGACGGCGGAAGGTACACGCCCTGCTCCAGCATCGAGTGGAAGAACGGGCCGAAGCGGAAGGCGTCCTGCCCCTTCGCGTCCTCGTAGTTCGTCACCTCGTTCTCCGTGAAGAACACGGTGAACATGTTCGTGGCGTTCTGCACGCGGTGCGCGACGCCCTCCTTGGTGAGCGCCTCGCTCACCAGGCCGCGCAGCTGCTCACTGGTCGCGTTCACCTTGTCGTACGCGGCGTCGTCGAGCAGCCGCAGCTGGGCGACACCGGCGGCGGTGGCGACGGGGTTACCGGACAGCGTGCCCGCCTGGTAGACGGGGCCGGCCGGGGCGAGGTGCGCCATGACATCGGCGCGACCGCCGAACGCGGCGGCCGGGAAGCCACCACCCATGACCTTGCCGAACGTCAGCAGGTCGGGGACGACGCCATCGACGCCGAACCAGCCGGCCTTCGACGTACGGAAGCCGGTCATCACCTCGTCGGAGACGTACAGCGCGCCGTTCTCGGCGCACACGTCCTTGAGCCCCTGGTTGAAGCCCGCCTTCGGCGGCACGACGCCCATGTTGCCGGGCGAGGCCTCCGTGATCACGCAGGCGATCTCGCCGGGGTGCGCGGCGAACGCGGCACGCACGGCCTCGATGTCGTTGTACGGCAGCACGATCGTGTCGCCGGCCTGCGCGCCCGTGACACCCGGGGTGTCCGGCAGGCCCAGCGTGGCGACGCCGGAACCGGCGGCGGCGAGCAGCGCGTCGACGTGACCGTGGTAGCACCCGGCGAACTTGATGACCTTGGCGCGCCCGGTGAACCCGCGGGCGAGCCGGATCGCCGACATGGTCGCCTCGGTGCCGGAGGACACGAGGCGCACCTGCTCGACGGGGTCGATCCGCCGGACGATCTCCTCGGCCAGCTCGACCTCACCCGCGCCCGGCGTACCGAAGGAGGTGCCGCGCGAGACGGCCTCCTGCACGGCCGCGATGACCTCGGGGTGGGAATGGCCGAGGATCATCGGCCCCCACGAGCACACGAGGTCGACATACTCGCGGCCGTCGGCATCGGTGAGATACGGACCGTTACCGGACACCATGAACCGGGGCGTTCCGCCCACCGCACGGAACGCGCGCACGGGCGAGTTCACGCCACCGGGCGTCACCGCTTCCGCACGGTCGAAAAGCCCCTGCGACGCGGGTGCCTCATAGGGATAGGGAGTGTTGTTCGCCTCTGCCATACCTCTCAGCGTACGGCCCACCCTCGCGCGCCCCGGCGCGTGGACCCGCGGGGACTCTAGACTCTGCCTCGCGCGATACCGCGCCGACACGTTTCGGCGGGGGACCGTGGGGGAGGTCACTGACACGATGATCGGGTTGCGCGTAGGCGGTCGCGCGGCCTAGAAAAGGGCTTCACGCCCTGGAGAACAGCAGTCGGGTGGAGATATGCATCGCGGTGGCGGACTGGGCGAGGGGACCGGCGACCTGGGCCCCCGGCGTGCCCGGCGGGGGAAGCACCGGCGCGAAGAGGGCGAAGAGGCCAGGGACATCACGGCCAGGGACATTACGGCCAGAGACATCACGGACGGGGACATCGGGAATGGTGGCCGGGTGGGGGTGACGTACAAATACTTCGGCGCGCCCGACGGCGCGACGGCCGCCCGCGTCCCGATCTCCATGCGCCCCGAGGAGCTCGGCGGTGACGAGCTGGGCATGGGCGGCATGTTCACCAAGATCAAGCCGGAGACGATGGCCGCGATGGTCCTCACCGGCATAGAGGGCATACCCCTGCACAAGGTCCCGCCCCTGGAACTCGTCGTCCTCCACCCCGACTACGCGGTGGTCAAGCTCCCCATGACGGTCGTCGACCCGCTGCGCGGCGTCGGCGAGGAGTCCGTCGGCGCCGCGGCGTTCATCTGGTCCACGGTCCCCGATCGCGGCGGCCCGCGCGACGCGTTCAACGTGTACCAACTGCTGCACGAGTGGCAGGACTTCAGCCACCGTCTGCACGATGCGGGGCATCAGGCGTACTGCCTGGTGTGGCCGTAGGCAGTACGCCTGTCGGGGCTTTGGGTCTTCGGATCTTTGAGCCGTCGGATCCTTGGGCCCTTGGGCCGCCGGATCTTTGAGCCTCCGCCGCCCCTACAGCACCGGCGGACCCGCCTCGATCCTTCGCAGCACGGCCTCGTACGAGTCGATCGTCCCGCCCGTCTGCAACTGCCGCTCGTCCCACCAGGTGGCGCCCGCGTCGACCAGCGGGCCGATGACGTCGAGCGCGGCCGCCTTGCCGGGCGGCGTGAGCCCGCCGACGACGAAGTCGAAGGGGCCCTCGACGGACTCCCGGTGCTCGTTCACGTAACGGACGACGTCCGCGAACTGGTCCGGGCGCGGCGGCACACCGTGCAGGGCGTCGGCGAACAAGGGGGCCGCGCCGTCCCAGCGGGCCGCGCGGCGCATCGGCGGGCGGGCCGGCCAGAAGCCGCCGATCCAGACGGGCGGGCGGGGCTGCTGTGCGGTCGCGGGCAACAGCTGCGTCTCCTTTACGCGGAAGTGGGCACCGTCGTGGTCCACCGTCCCGCCCGACCAGTACCGGGCGAGCAAGTCCAGCCCCTCGTCGAGGCGTTCGGCGTGCACGATCCGGTCGACGGTGTCCCCGAAGTCGCCGTACTCGTCGTCGACGGGACCACCAAGACCGGCACCGAACACGACACGGCCGCCGCTGAGCGCGTCCAATGTGGCGACCTGGCGAGCGAGTTGCTCGGGCCGGTAGCGGGGCACCGCCGCGACGAGCGTGCCGACCTTGATCCGGGACGTGGCCAGGGCCGCCGCCGTGAGCAGCATCCATGGATCGCCGAAGGGCTTGCCGCGCCGCACCTTCTTGTCGTGCACGACGTGGTCCCACAGCAACAGGCCGTCCCAGCCCGCCTGTTCGGCCGCGACGGCCGTGCGGGCGACGGTGTGGGCGTCGGCGAAGTCACCAAAGTTCGGAATGTTGACCGAGAAGCGCATGACGCCATGATGTCGGCCAGGACGCCCGCCCGACAGAGCGCCACGGGTCCTCCCCGGCGGGTGGCGCGCGGGCGGCACGGCGGGCGGCATGGTGGGCAGCACGGCCAGCGCCGGGGCGTCGGAGGGTCGCCTGTTCGGTGGTCCGCCGAAGGGCTTCTTCACCGGCTCCCATCCGCGGCGCACGCCTTCCGGGGAAGGCATGGGCACATGAAGATCGCGTTCCTGCTGCACAACGTGTACGCCGTCGGCGGCACGGCGCGCACCACGCTCAACCTCGCCACCGCGCTCATCGAGCACGGCGGCCACGAGGTGGAGATCGTGTCGCTCTCCCGGCACCGGGAGACCCCACGCTTCCCGGTCGACCCGCGGATCACCCTCGTACCGCTGGTGGACATCCGAGCGGAGACGTCCGACACCCGCGCCCCCGCGTACGACGAGCCGTCCCGGGACTACCCCGCGACCGACAAGCGGTACAAGCAGTATTCGCTCCTGCACGACGTTCGCGTACGCGCCTACCTGGAGGAGCGGTGCGAGGCCGACGTCGTCATCGGGACGCGGCCCGGGCTCAACGTCTACCTCGCCCAGTGGGGGCCGAAGCGGGCGCTGCGGATCGCGCAGGAACACCTGCGGCACGACGCGCACAGCGGCAAGCTGCTCGAGACCGCCGCCCGGCGTTACCAGGCGCTGGACGCCCTGGTCACGGTCACGGAGGAGGACGCGGAGGTGTACCGGGCCAGGATGCGGCTGCCCGGAGTGCGGATCCTCTGCGTGCCGAACATCGTGCCGCCGGCCACCGTGCCGCCGTCGGACGGCAGCTCGAAGATCATCGCCGCGGCGGGCCGGCTCGCCCGCGGCAAGCGCTACGACCTGCTCCTGGAGGCCTTCGCCGCGGTGTCGGCGAAGCATCCTGACTGGGAGCTGCGGATCTACGGCGGCGGCCGGCAGGAACCCCGTCTGCGGGCCCTCGTTGACGAGCTCGGGCTGCGCGGCCGGGCCCACCTCATGGGGACGGTGTCGCCGATCGAGCCGGAGTTCGCGCGGGCGTCGATCGTGGTGAGCGCCTCGGACGCGGAGTCCTTCGGGATGACGCTGGTCGAGGCGATGCGCTGCGGCGTACCCGTCGTGTCCACGGACGCGCCGCTCGGTCCCGCCGAGATCATCACGGACGGTGTCGACGGGTGGCTCGTGCCCGTGGGAAACGCGAGCGCGCTCGCCGAGTCGGTCATGGACCTCATCGAGGACGAGCCGGCCCGCCGCAAAATGGGCGCGGCGGCACTCGCCTCCGCGCACCGCTACGACCCGGAGCCGATCGTGACCCGCTACGAGTCCCTCTTCACCGACCTCCACGCTTCCCGCCACCGGCGGTCCTGGCAGAAGCTGGGCGCGCGGGCGGAGAGGCGGGTGCGGCGCGCGGTGCGGTGACCGGGTGTTGCCTACGCCACGGGGCTCCGCCCCGGACCCCGCGGGCTATCGTCCACAGGCGGGGCTTGATTTGCCCAGCCTCCGCCGATGGCCCCGTCCCCGCCCATAACGGTCGACCGCACCCGCCTTGGGTCCGTGACCGCAAGGACGGCTCCCGCCCACTGCGGTCGACCGCCGCCGACTTGGGCAATCTGCCGCCTAGGGCGGCAGGGTGGGCAAGGCGGCGCCCCGGTGCCGCGTGACGAGAACGGCGAGGGCCGGCCCCGGTACAGGCCCGGCCCCCGGTCCCGCGTAAGTAGAACCGCGGCGTCACCCGACCCGCAGCGCCTCCAGGCGTTCCGCGAAGGGGACGACCTCGAAGCCGTCCTCCGGGTCCACGGACGTGATCGCGCCGTGCAGTGAGCGCGGGGCGATCGCCGACGCCGTGTCCACGTCGGGGGCCTGCGCGGGAGGCCCCATGAACCGCGCCAACTCCCCACCCGCCCGCGCGATACGAGCGGCAAGGCCCTCCTCGCCCCAGTCCTCCGACGCCGCGTACACGGCGGTCGGGAGGACGACGGCCCGGAGGTACGTGAAGAGCGGGCGCAGTGCGTGCTCGGTCACGAGCGAGTGGCGGGCCGTGCCGCCGGTCGCGCCGACGAGCACCGGCTTCCCCGTCAGCGCATCCTTGTCGATCAGGTCGAAGAACGATTTGAACAGGCCGCTGTACGAGGCGGAGAAGACCGGGGTCACCGCGATCAACCCGTCCGCCGCCGCCACCGCATCGAGCGCGGCGGCCAGCCGGACCGGCGGGAAACCGGTGACGAAGTGCTGGGCGATCTCCGTGGCGTAGTCACGCAGTTCGAGCACCTCGACCTCCCCGTCCACGTGCTCCGTGGTCGCGGCAGCCAGCCGATCGGCCAGCAGCCGCGTGGACGACGGAGCACTCAGCCCCGCCGACACGACGACGAGCTTCACTTCGAACTCCCTTCATCAGAAGCAGAAGCCGACTTGGCGGCGACACGGGCCGCATGCGTGGGCGCATCCGGCACATTCGCCGGCCGCTTGTTCGCGAACTCCTTGCGCAGCACCGGCACGACCTCCTCGCCCAGCAGGTCGAGCTGCTCCAGGACCGTCTTCAGCGGCAGCCCCGCGTGGTCCATGAGGAACAGCTGGCGCTGGTAGTCGCCCACGTAGTCACGGAAGGACAGCGTCCGCTCGATGACCTCCTGCGGCGAACCGACCGTCAGCGGCGTCTGCGACGTGAACTCCTCAAGCGACGGACCGTGCCCGTACACCGGCGCGTTGTCGAAGTACGGGCGGAACTCGCGCACCGCGTCCTGGGAGTTCTTCCGCATGAAGACCTGGCCACCGAGGCCGACGATCGCCTGCTCCGGCGTGCCGTGCCCGTAGTGGGCGTAGCGCTGCCGGTACAGGTTCACCATCTGCTTGGTGTGGGAGGCCGGCCAGAAGATGTGGTTGTGGAAGAAGCCGTCGCCGTAGTACGCGGCCTGCTCGGCGATCTCCGGCGAGCGGATGGAGCCGTGCCACACGAAGGGCGCGACACCGTCCATCGGACGCGGCGTCGACGTGAACGACTGGAGCGGCGTACGGAACTTGCCCTTCCACGTCACGACGTCCTCGTCCCAGAGGCGGCGCAGCAGCGCGTAGTTCTCGATGGCGAGGTCGATGCCGTCCCGGATGTCCTTGCCGAACCACGGGTAGACCGGACCGGTGTTGCCGCGCCCCATCATGAGGTCGACCCGGCCGTCCGCGACGTGCTGCAGCATCGCGAAGTCCTCGGCGATCTTCACCGGGTCGTTCGTGGTGATCAGCGTCGTCGACGTGGACAGGATCAGGTTCTCGGTGCGGGCCGCGATGTGGCCGAGCATCGTCGTCGGCGAGGACGGGACGAACGGCGGGTTGTGGTGCTCACCGGTGGCGAAGACGTCCAGGCCGACCTCCTCCGCCTTCTGCGCGATGGCGAGCATCGCCTTGATGCGCTCGTGCTCGCTCGGCGCGCGTCCGGTCGTCGGGTCCACGGTGACGTCACCGACGGTGAAGATCCCGAACTGCATGCTGCTCACCTTGCTCACCTTCCGCAGGTTGTTGACGCTTCAACTATACCTCCGGAACGGTGCACGGTCGCGCGCTATTCCCCGACGCCGTCGCCACCTACTTCCCGTACGGATCCCGGCCCGTGGCGGCCAGCAGGCGAGTGAGCGGATCCGCGTCCGCGCCCACCGGCACGGCCGCCCCGAACACCCCCATCTCCCGGCCCGTCGGCGCGAGCCGCTCCACGACCTCCGTGAGCTCCGCCACCACCGCCGGATCGGCCCCGTACTCCTGGCCGGTCGCCCGCGCCAGATCCCACGCGTGCGCGGTCAGATCCAGCAGCGCCATCCCGCCCACGGTCCGCGCCGGCATGTTCAGCGCCCCGGTCGTCCCCTCCTCGGCCCCGGGCGTGGACCAGGCCTCGACCAGCGCCTCCGCCTCACGCGCGAACCGCTCCCGCCAGTCGGCCTCCGCCACGTAGTCCGGCGGCGAGGAGAAGTCGGAGTCCTGCTTCACCGCGAGCTTCTGGAACTCGACGACCACGTGGAGAAGGTGGTTGGCCAGGGCCCTCACGTCGTAGTCCGCGCACGGCGTGGGGGCATCGAGGGCCTTGTCCTCGATCCCGGCGACGACCGGGACGGCACGGGAGACGGCCGCGGCGAGCAGCGCGCCCAGGGACTTCGTGTGCGTCTGCTTCTCGTTCGTGTTCTCGTTCGTGTTCTCGTTCGTGTCCATGACTCGACGCTACGAGCGCACGGCCCGCCCGGCTTGAAGAAACACGACGCCACGGAACCGCACTGTCAGTGCCCCGCTCTACGCTCTCCCCATGTCACAGGACATGTCGCAGGACCGCCCCGACACCCGCGGGATCGTCGAGCCGACCGCGCTGCTCACGCGCGTACGGCTGCGGCACCACGAACCCGCCGAGCCGCTGCGCCGGCACGTCGAGAACTACTGGTTCATCGACTGGGACCTGCCGGAGCCCTACGCATCGAACGTGCTGCCCCACCCGTCCGTGCACCTCACCTTCCAGCAGGACGACATCGACCAGCCGCCGTACGGGGAGCTGACCGGCGTCGCCGCGCCCGGCCTCTACACGCGCAAGATCCACGGGCGGGGAAGGGTGTGCGGGGTGAAGTTCCGGCCCGGGGCGTTCCGACCGTTCGCGCCGGACGCGCCGGTCTCGGAGTGGACGGGCCGCGTCCTGCCCTACGAGGAGATCTTCCCGGCCACGGACCCGGCGGCCATCCTCTCCCCCGCAGACACCACCGACGACGCGGGCCGGATCGCCGCCCTCGACGCGTACCTGCTGCCCCTCGCCCCCACCGCACCCGACCCGCAGGCGGAGCTCGCGATCGGCCTGGTCGACCGCATAAGAGCCGACCGTGGGGTCCGCCGCGTAGCCGACTTCGCGCAGGCCGAGGGCATGACGGTGCGGTCGCTGCAACGCCTCTTCCACGCGTACGTGGGCGTCAGCCCCAAGTGGTGCATCCTGCGCTACCGCATCCACGAGGCGGTGGAGACGGCCGCGGCCCGCCGCAACATCGACTGGGCCGCCCTGGCCGCCGACCTCGGCTACGCGGACCAGGCCCACCTCGTACGGGACTTCACATCGACGGTGGGGGTACCCCCGACGGCATACGCAGGCTAGTTGGCGTGCTTGATCGCGTAGATCATCACGAACGCGACGATATGAATCCCGAACAGGAAGTACCCCAGGTACCACCACATGTACCGCTCGCCGCGCTTCTCCTCCGCGCGACGCCGCTCGTCGTACTCCCGCTGAAGCACGTCGAGCGGATCGCTCTCACCAGCCTGCTCGGAGCTATGACTGCTCACGATGCACCTTGGTGTTGGACGCCTGAGCACGCGGCCGCACCACCAGCAGGTCGATGTTCACGTGCGGCGGCCGGGTCACGGCCCAGCTGATGGTGTCGGCGACATCGTCCGCGCTCAGCGGCTCGGCCACGCCCTGGTACACCTTCGCGGCCTTCTCCTCGTCCCCGCCGAACCGGGTCAGCGCGAACTCATCGGTCTTCACCATCCCCGGCGCGACCTCGATGACCCGCACCGGAGTCCCGACGATCTCGAGCCGCAGCGTCTCCGCGAGCACGTGCTCCCCATGCTTGGCGGCGACGTACCCGCCCCCACCTTCATACGTCCCATGCCCAGCGGTCGACGACAGAACAACAACAGTCCCATCCCCACTCGCGGTGAGGGCGGGCAGCAGCGCCTGCGTGACATTGAGCGTGCCGATGACGTTCGTCTCGTACATCTGCCGCCACTGATCCGGGTCCCCGGTGGCAACGGGATCGGCACCGAGGGCGCCACCGGCGTTGTTCACGAGCACGCCGATGGTCTTGAACGCGGAAGCGAACTCGTCGACGGCAGCCCGATCGGTCACGTCCAACGCGTACGCGACGGCATCGTGCCCAGCAGCCGTGATCTCCTTCGCGACCGCGTCGATCCGGTCCTGCCGGCGAGCCGTGAGCACCACGCGATACCCCTCGGCCGCCAGCTGCCGAGCAGTAGCAGCACCAATGCCACTGCTCGCGCCCGTGACGACGGCAATACGGGATGCGGGGGCGGGAGCCATGGTCTTGCCCTACCTTTCGGCGACGATCCACTGAATCGCAGCCCAGGGTACGCGCGGCCCCAGTGGGTCAGCCCTTCACACAGACGACCTGCTTGAGCTTGGCCACGACCTCCACGAGGTCCCGCTGCTGGTCGATGACCTGCTCGATCGGCTTGTACGCGCCCGGGATCTCGTCCACGACGCCGGAGTCCTTGCGGCACTCCACGCCCCGCGTCTGCTCCTCCAGGTCTCGCGTCGAGAAGCGCTTCTTCGCGGCGTTCCGGCTCATCTTCCGGCCCGCGCCGTGCGACGCGGAGTTGAAGGACGCCGCGTTGCCGAGGCCCTTCACGATGTACGAGCCCGTGCCCATGGAACCGGGGATGATCCCGTACTCGCCGGAGCCCGCGCGGATCGCCCCCTTGCGGGTGACCAGCAGGTCGACACCCTCGTACCGTTCCTCGCTCACGTAATTGTGGTGAGCACTGATCTCCGGCTCGAACGTCGGCTTCGCCTTCTTGAACTCCTTGCGGATCACGTCCTTGAAGAGCGCCATCATGATCGTGCGGTTGTACTTGGCGTACTCCTGCGCCCAGAACAGGTCGTTGCGGTACGCCGCCATCTGCGGGGTCTCCGCGATGAACACGGCGAGGTCGCGGTCGACCAGGTTCTGGTTGTGCGCCAGGCTCTGCGCCACGCCGATGTGATGGTCCGCCAGTTCCTTGCCGATGTTGCGGGAACCGGAGTGCAGCATGAGCCAGACCGAATCAGACATATCTACGCAAAACTCTACAAAGTGGTTGCCCGAGCCTAGCGTTCCCATCTGCCTCACGGCCCGCCCCTCCCGGAACTTCACCGCATCGGCGACCCCGCCGAACCGTCCCCAGAAGTCGTCCCACCCACCCGTGGCGAACCCGTGCAGCCGGCCCGGATCCACCGGCTCGTCATGCATGCCGCGGCCCACCGGAATCGCCTGCTCGATCTTCGAGCGGAGGCGGGACAGGTCGCCCGGGAGGTCGTTCGCTGTCAGGGACGTCTTTACCGCACTCATTCCGCAGCCGATGTCGACGCCGACCGCCGCCGGGCAGACCGCGCCCTGCATCGCGATCACCGAGCCGACCGTGGCGCCCTTTCCGTAGTGGACGTCGGGCATGACGGCCAGGCCCTTGATCCAGGGGAGCGTCGCCACGTTCTGGAGCTGCTGGAGCGCGCCCGGGTCCACCGTGGCCGGGTCGGCCCACATGCGGATCGGGACCTTGGCGCCCGGAACCTCTACGTATGACATGAAATCCCCCGAGGATCGGATGAGTTGGTACGAGTTGGTCAACTTCGAGTTGAAGCAGCGGAAATGGATGTAGCGCAAATACCGGCGCCAGCGCGGCAAATCGGATGCCGGACCGGCATTCACGGCGGCGCGTGCGATAGACATGGTGCCCATTGGCCGCCCCGTCGCGGCAACCGATTAACCAGGCGCGAAGCGCCGAGAGGAGCCTCAGGGTGCAGCGGAAGTCGTACGCGTTCGTACCGGGTGTCGCCGTGCTCCTTGCGGCTGTGCTCGCCGGCTGCACCAGTGGTTCCGACGGCGACGGCGGGGCCGACGACTCGAAGCCGGGTGAGCCGACCGCGACCGCGTCGACCGCGGAGCCGGGCAAGTACCGGACGCTGCCCGAGCCGTGCAGCCAGCCCGACCGGGGCACGCTGGACGAGATGCTGCCCGGCATCAGGAAGCTCCCGGACGCGGAGCAGCGGGAGAAGGCGTACGAGGGTGTGGCCACGGTCACGTACGACACGGATCGCCGGGTCGGGTGCCGGTGGAAGGACGATTCGGCCCGGGACGGCACGCATCGTCTGAGCCTCGACTTCGAGCGTGTGGTGTCGTACGACACGGCGGTGAGCGATGACGACCGTGCGGCGTCCGTGTTCGCGTCGAAGGCGGACGCGGCCCATCTGCCGGAGCCGGTGGCGTCGGAGGCCTCGGCTTCCGCGTCGTCGGAGGCCTCGGACGAGCCGTCGGCCGACGCCTCCGACGCCAAGGGCGGCGATGCCTCCGACTCCCCCGGCTCACCCAGCTCCTCCGCCTCGGGCAGTGGGTCGCCCTCCGGGACGTCTGCTGATCTTCAGCCGCGACTGCTCGACGACCTCGGCGACGAGGCGTTCGTCGACGACGTGCTGGCGGGTCCGACGACCGGTCGGCACCGCACGGTGACTGTGGCGTTCCGCACGTCGAATGTGTTGGTGACCGTCCGGTACGAGGTGCAGTCGGCGACCGCAGCGAAGGTGCCGGACAGCAAGGAAATGCAGGACACAGCCCGGAATCTGGCCGGGAACCTGGTCGGCAAGTTCGGCGATTAGGGGCATTCGGGCACAGCCCGGTGGCATGGTGAAGGCGAGACGTGCGTGTCGGCCACGGCGTACGGTGACCCATCGGACCCCACTCGTGAAGGTCGAATGGTCATCACGTGTCGGGGCCGTGGCCCTGTCAGCGTCCTAGTGAAGGAACCATGCACCGTCCGACCAAGCGACTCACCCGCACCCTTGTCTGCGCGGCCGCCGTGCCTGCGGTTCTCGTCGTAGCCGGCTGCTCGTCCGGTTCCGGTTCCGACAGCGCGAAGGACGACTCGCAGGCGAAGGCCTCGGCCTCGACCTCGGGCGCCAAGGCGAAGAAGGTCACGCCCGCGACGTACAAGGAGCTGCCGCAGGCGTGCTCGGCGTTCTCGAAGGACACGCTGGGCGACCTGGTTCCGAAGGCCGAGAGCAAGGCCGGCGCGTCCGACGACGAGTCGACGCGCGCGAACTGCTCCTGGTCCAGCCTGGAGAACAACGGCGTGAAGGGCTCGCAGTTCCGCTGGCTCAATGTGTCGTTGGTCCGTTTCGACTCGGATGTGAACCGGGGCAGCGGCGACAAGCTGGCCACGAGCTACTACGCGAAGCAGATCGCGGACGCCAAGGCGACCAAGGGCGCCAAGGACGTCAAGACGATGCCGGTGTCCAAGACGGGCGACGTGGCGACGCAGATCAGCTACGACCGGAAGTACAAGGACAAGAAGGACACCGTCACGTCCAAGCAGCAGACGATCGTGTCGCGCGTGGACAACGTCGTGGTGACGGTCGACTACAACGGTTCGGGTCTTGCGGGCGAGGACGCCCCCGCCGCGGGCTCGCTGTCGAAGGACGCGCAGAAGGCGGCGAAGGAAGCGGTGGCCAAGGTCATCGAGTCCGCCAAGGGTGGCGACGCCGGCGGTTCGGCGAAGCCGTCGACCCCCGCCAAGGAGTCCAAGGGCTCCAAGGACTCCAAGGACTCGGAGAAGTCCAAGGACTCGGAGAAGTCCGAGAAGTCCTAGGAGTCCGAGAAGGGCGCGTGATCGCGGCCCGCTGACCTCCTGGTCGATCTTCTGACGGAAGCCCGGTTCCCCCTTGGGGGGCCGGGCTTCCGCGCGTACCGGCCCGCGCCCTTGCGCACGCATGTGCCAGTCTGTTGGCCGCAACAGCCGGAACTTGGAGGGGAAGTGGAGTGGCCGCGCCACTGAAGCTGACACGGACGCACCGGATACTCGTGGGGGTGGTCATCGCCGGGGCGGTGGTCATCGCCGCCATCGGTTTCGCCGGTTCGTACGCCGCTGTGCGGGAGTTGGCCCTGCAAAAGGGCTTCGGGAGCTTCTCGTACGTCTTCCCGATCGGTATCGACGCCGGTATCTGTGTGCTCCTTGCACTGGATCTGCTGCTGACGTGGATCCGGATTCCGTTCCCGTTGCTGCGTCAGACGGCGTGGCTGCTGACGGCGGCCACGATCGCCTTCAACGGCGCGGCGGCCTGGCCCGATCCGCTGGGCACCGGCATGCACGCGGTGATCCCGATCCTCTTCGTGGTGGCCGTGGAGGCGGCGCGGCACGCGATCGGGCGGATCGCGGACATCACCGCGGACAAGCACATGGAGGGCGTGCGCATCACGCGCTGGCTGCTGTCTCCGCTGCCTACGTTCTTGTTGTGGCGGCGGATGAAGCTGTGGGAGCTGCGTTCGTACGACGAGGTCATCAAGTTGGAGCAGGAGCGGCTCGTCTATCAGGCGCGGCTGCGTTCGCGGTTCGGGCGGGCGTGGCGGCGGAAGGCTCCGGTGGAGTCGCTGATGCCGCTGCGGCTTGCGCGGTACGGGGTGCCGCTGGCGCAGACGGCGCCGGAGGGTCTCGCGGCGGCGGGTATCGAGGCGCCGCTGCTGCCGGCCGTTCCGGCTGCCGCGCCCGCTCCGCGCGAGGCGCCGGCTCAGCTCACGGCGGCGCAGCCGCGGCCCGAGCAGCCCTCGGGGAACGTGGGTTACGTCCCGCCGGCGTTCAACGGGGAGCCGCGGAAGGAGTACCGGGGCGGCTACGACCCGAACTTCGAGCCGCCGGTGTTCGTTCCCGAGCCGGAGCACCAGGGTCGGTACGAGGAGCGGTACGAGGAGCGGCCGCCGCAGGCCCAGGTGCCGGCTCCCCGCGCTCCGGAGCCGGAGCCGGAGTACCAGGAGCCGCAGTACCGGGAGCCTGAGTACGTGGAACCGCAGTACCGGGAGCCGGAGTTCCAGGAGCCCGAGTTCCCGGTGCCCAACGGGGCCGGCGGGACGCGGCCGTTGGGTGACGGCGCGCCGGATCTCGTCGAGCAGCCGACGGACGACGAGCTGTACCAGGTGTTCCGCGGCTCGATAGAGGGCGAGGGGCTGCCGACGCCGAAGGCGTTCGCGGCGAACGTGGAGGCGCAGTACGGGGAGCGGCTGACGGCGGAGGACGTGCAGCGGTACATGAACCAGTTCGCGGTCCGCTTCGAGCAGGACATGATGAGCGACTACGCGTAGGCGCGGGCGCGGTCATGCGTGAGGGGCGGCACCGGATCGGATCCGGTGCCGCCCCTCACATGTGCTCAGGCCCCGAGCAGCTTGCGCACGCGGTCCGCGCCGACGGCGAGGAGCAGCGTGGGCAGTCGCGGCCCGGTGTCGCGGCCGACGAGCAGGTGGTAGAGCAGCGCGAAGAACGAGCGCTGGGCGACCTTGATCTCGGCGGGGAGTTCCTTGGCGGTGGCGTCGGCGGGGAAGCCGGCCTGGACCTTCGGAACGCCGTACACGTGGTGGGTCAGGCCGTCGAGCGACCAGTGCGAGTCCAGGCCCTCCAGGAGGAGGCGGATGGATTCGCGGCCCTGCTCGTCGAGCGCGGCGAGCGCCTCGGTGTCGGGCTCGGTGCGCACGATGGTGCGGGACTCGGCGGGTACGTACTTGGTGATCCAGGCCTCGGCCTTGTCGAGCCGGGGGCGGACGGTGTCCAGGTCCGTGACCGGGTTCGACGGGTCGAGCTCGGAGAGGATGCGCTGGGTCTGCTCCGCGTCCCCTGCGGTGACGTCGGCGACGGAGGCGAGCGTGCGGTACGGCAGCGGGCGCGGGGTGCGGGGCAGTTCGCGGCCCGCGACGCCGATGGCGCGGCTGTGCGCGGCGGCGTCGGCGGGCAGCGCGGTGCCGTCGGCGACCTTCGCGTTCAGCTTGTCCCACTCGTCGTAGAGCCGCTGGATCTCCTGGTCGAAGGCGATCTTGAACGACTGGTTGGGCCTGCGGCGGGCGTAGAGCCAGCGCAGCAGCTGCGGCTCCATGATCTCGAGCGCGTCGCTGGGGGTGGGGACCCCGCCCTTGCTCGACGACATCTTGGCCATGCCGGAGATGCCGACGAAGGCGTACATCGGGCCGATGGGCTGCTTGCCGCCGAAGATGCCGACGATCTGGCCGCCGACCTGGAACGACGAGCCCGGCGACGAGTGGTCCACGCCGGACGGCTCGAAGATGACGCCCTCGTAGGCCCAGCGCATCGGCCAGTCGACCTTCCAGACCAGCTTGCCGCGGTTGAACTCCGACAGCCGGACGGTCTCGGTGAAGCCGTCGAGGGTGCAGGTGTAGGACAGCTCCGTCGTCTCGTCGTCGTACGAGGTGACGGTGGTGAGGTCCTTGCCGCACTGGCCGCAGAACGGCTTGTACGGGTAGTAGCCGCCCGTGCCGCCGCTGCCGTCGTCCTCGTCGGCCGCGCCGGAGCCCTCGGCGGCCTCCAGCTCGGCCTCGTCGACCGGCTTCTGGTTCTTCTGCGGCTTCTTCGGATCCTTCTTCGTGCGGTACTGATCAAGGATCGCGTCGATGTCGCCGCGGTGCTTCATGGCGTGCAGGATCTGCTCGCGGTACGTGCCGGCCTGGTACTGCTCGGTCTGGCTGATGCCGTCGAACTCGACGCCGAGGTCGGCGAGGGCCGAGGTCATGGCGGCCTTGAAGTGCTCCGCCCAGTTCGGGTACGCGGATCCGGCGGGGGCGGGCACGGACGTGAGCGGCTTGCCGATGTGCTCGGCCCAGGACTCGTCGACGCCGGGGACGCCGGCCGGGACCTTGCGGTAGCGGTCGAAGTCGTCCCAGGAGATCAGGTGCCTGACCTCGTACCCGCGGCGGCGGACCTCGTCGGCGACCAGGTGCGGGGTCATGACCTCGCGGAGGTTGCCGAGGTGGATCGGGCCTGACGGGGAGAGGCCGGAGGCGACGACGATCGGTTTGCCCGGGGCACGCCGCTCGGACTCGGCGATGACATCGTCCGCGTAACGGGAGACCCAGTCTGCGTTCTCCTGGGTCTCCGCTCCGGTGCTCTGGGCCACGGTCGGCTCGTCCTTCTCTCCGTGATCGGGGGTGTGCGCGCGTACCGCGCGCGCTGCCATTGTCCCAGCTACCCGGGCCCTGGGAAAAACGCGTTGTTCAGCGGGCCGCGGGGAGCATGCCGAAAAACCGCTTTGCGGCCCCGTGGAATACTGGCTGTGACTCTTTCAACCCAGCCCCGACCAGAACGGCAGCCCTTACCCATGGCCCCGGTCCCGTCCATCACCGCCTCCGTCAACGCACGCCTTGCCGACGCCCTGACCTCCGCCCTGCCGGAGGCCGGCGGCGCGGACCCGCTGCTGCGACGTAGCGACCGGGCCGACTACCAGGCCAACGGGATCCTGGCCCTCGCCAAGAAGGCGAAGGCGAACCCGCGGGAGCTGGCCACGCAGGTCGTCGAGAAGATCACGAACGGCGAGCTGATCGCCGAGGTCGAGGTCTCGGGCCCCGGCTTCCTGAACGTGACGGTCACCGACAAGGCGATCACCGAGACGCTCGCGGCGCGCGCCGCCGACACGGACCGGCTCGGCGTGCCGACGAAGGCGGAGCCGGGCGTCACGGTGATCGACTACGCGCAGCCGAACGTGGCGAAGGAGATGCACGTCGGCCACCTGCGGTCCGCCGTGATCGGTGACGCGCTGCGCGGCATGCTCGACTTCACGGGCGAGCGGACGATCGGCCGGCACCACATCGGTGACTGGGGCACGCAGTTCGGCATGCTCATCCAGTACGTGATCGAGCACCCGGAGGAGCTGCCGAAGGCCGGTGCGGACGCCGACGGCGAGCAGGCCATGTCGACGCTGAACCGGATCTACAAGGCTTCGCGCGCCGTCTTCGACGCGGACGAGGACTTCAAGGAGCGGGCCCGTAAGCGGGTCGTGGCGCTCCAGTCCGGCGACAAGGAGACGCTCGACCTGTGGCAGCGGTTCGTCGACGAGTCGAAGGTCTACTTCTACTCGGTCTTCGAGAAGCTCGACATGGAGATCCGCGACGACGAGATCGTCGGTGAGTCGGCGTACAACGACGGCATGCCGGAGACGGCCCGCCTCCTGGAGGAGTCGGGTGTCGCGGTCCGCTCGGAGGGCGCGCTCGTCGTCTTCTTCGACGACATCAAGGGCAAGGACGACCAGCCGGTCCCGCTGATCGTGCAGAAGGCGGACGGCGGCTTCGGCTACGCGGCCTCCGACCTGACGGCGATCCGCAACCGCGTCCAGGACCTGGACGCGACGTCGCTCCTGTACGTCGTGGACGTGCGCCAGTCGCTGCACTTCAAGATGGTCTTCGAGACGGCGCGGCGCGCGGGCTGGCTCTCCGACGAGGTGAGTGCGCACAACATGGCGTACGGCACGGTGCTCGGCGCGGACGGCAAGCCGTTCAAGACGCGTGCGGGTGAGACGGTGCGCCTGGAGGACCTGCTCGACGAGGCGGTGCAGCGTGCCGCCGAGGTCGTCCGGGAGAAGGCGCGGGACCTCAGCGAGGACGAGATCCAGGAGCGGGCCGCGCAGGTCGGCATCGGCGCGGTGAAGTACGCGGACCTGTCGACGTCGCCGAGCCGCGACTACAAGTTCGACCTGGACCAGATGGTGTCGCTGAACGGCGACACGTCCGTCTACCTCCAGTACGCGTACGCCCGTATCCAGTCGATCCTGCGCAAGGCGGGAGACTCGAAGCCGGCCGCGCACGCGGAGCTCGAACTCGCCCCGGCGGAGCGGGCGTTGGGTCTGCACCTGGACGCGTTCGGCGACACGGTCTTCGAGGCGGCCGCCGAGTACGCGCCGCACAAGCTGGCCGCGTACCTGTACCAGCTGGCGTCGCTGTACACGACGTTCTACGACAAGTGCCCGGTCCTGAAGGCGGATTCGACGGAGCAGGTGGAGAACCGCCTGTTCCTGTGCGACCTGACGGCCCGGACGCTGCACCGGGGCATGGCGCTCCTCGGCATCCGCACGCCCGAGAAGCTCTGACCGCACCTGCACGTACACCGCGGCCCGTCCTCCCTTCCGGGAGGGCGGGCCGCGGTGCGTCGTGGGCCCGTGGTCACGCCAACTCGGGCCAGCCGCGCCGGAATCGGTCGAACGCGGCGGCGAGGGATTCGCGCGGGGCGGGGTCCGTGGCGACGAGGTCGGGGAGTTCCAGGATGTAGCGGGCGAGGATGCGCAACGACACGTCGCCCGCGTCCAGCCCTTCCGTCTCCTCCGCGATGACGTCGGCGAGGGCGTCCTCGCACTCCACCCACAGGGTGCGGGCGTGCCGGCGCAGGGCGGGGGTGGTGACGACGAGGTCGAGCCTGCGCCGGAACTCGTTGTCGAGGTCGTCGGAGAACATGCCGCGGCCGGCCATGAACTCGTGCAGCGCGTCCAGGACGGAGACGCCGTCGGCGCGCTCGCGGACGGCTGCCGTCAGTGACGTCTTGCGTTCCTCGCTGTCGCCGAGGATCAGCGCCTCCTTCCCGCCGGGGAAGTGCGCGAACAGCGTGGTGAGGGCGGTGTCGGCGGCGGCCGCGATCTCGGCGACCTTGACGTTGTCGTAGCCGCGCTCGAGGAAGAGGCGCAGCGCCGCGTCGGAGAGCGCCTTGCGGGTGGCTGCCTTCTTGCGCTCGCGACGTCCGGGGGTCTGCTGCGTCTGCGTCATGCCACCACGATACCCGCCACTCCCTACTCACTTCAAAGTCGTAGCGATTGCGTTTTCATAGTCGCTATGGTTTTCTGAAATGGAAACGAGGCCGTCACGCGCCCAGCGCGCACTCACCGGAAGGAGCCCGTCATGACGTCCACGACCCACACCACCGAAGCGGAGACCGGGACCGGGCCCTCCGGCCCCGTCGCCGCGCTCTCCAAGGCCGCCTTCTGGACGGTCCTCGCGCTCGTCCTGCTCGCCGACGCGCTCGACATGATCGACTCGACGGTCACCAACATCGCGGCGCCGACGATCGTCGCCGACATCGGCGGCGGCGAAGCCCTCGTCAAATGGCTCGGCTCGGCGTACGCCCTCGCGATGGGCGTGCTGCTCGTCATCGGCGGGCGGCTCGGCGACAAGTACGGTCAGCGCCGCCTGTTCCTGATCGGCATGACGGGCTTCACGCTCGCCTCCGCGCTCGCGGGGCTCTCCCCCGACCCGGCGCTGCTGATCGTGGCCCGCGTCCTCCAGGGTGCATTCGGCGCGCTGCTGATCCCGCAGGGCATGGCGATCATGACGCGGAACTTCTCGCGGGAGCAGATGAGCAAGGCGTTCGGACTGTTCGGCCCGCTGCTCGGCCTGTCGTCGGTCGGCGGCCCGATCCTGGCCGGCTTCCTGATCGACGCCGACATCGCGGGCCTGACCTGGCGGCCCATCTTCCTGATCAACCTGGTCCTCGGCACGGTCGGCGTGCTCGCCGCCGCCAGGCTGCTGCCGCGCGACGAGGGCGACCGTACGGTCACCGTCGACACCCGCGGCTCGGTGCTGCTCGCGGCGACGATGTTCGGTCTGATGCTGGGCCTGATCGAGGGTTCCAGCAGCGGCTGGGGCCCCCTCGCCCTCGGCTCGCTCGCGGCCGGTCTGCTCATCCTCGCCCTGTTCTTCCGCCGCCAGCGCACCGCGCCCGAGCCGCTGATCAAGCCGTCCCTGCTCAAGAACAAGGGCTTCACGTCGGCCCTGATCCTCGGCCTGATGTTCTTCGCGGTGACCTCGGGTCTGATCTACGTGATCTCCCTGTTCATGCAGCAGGGCCTCGGCGCGGCCCCCGGCGACGCCGCGCTCGGGCTGCTCCCGCTCACCCTCGGCATCATCGTCGCGGCGTTCGCCACGATGGGCGGACTGACGAAGAAGCTCGGGCGGAACGTGGTGACGCTCGGCCTGCTCCTCACCCTCGCGGGCGGCGCCTGGCTGCTGATCCTGGTCCTCGCCCAGGGCACCGGCCTCTCGCTGTGGGCGATGGCCCCGGCGGTCTTCCTCACCGGACTCGGCATGGGCTGCTGCTTCGGCACGGTCTTCGACCTCGCCCTCGGCGACGTCTCCGCCGACGAGGCGGGCAGCGCGTCCGGCTCCCTCACCGCGATCCAGCAGCTCGCCAACGGCCTCGGCTCGGCGATCGTCACCACGGTCTACTTCCACGCGGGCGCCCCCGCCCACGCGATGACCGTCTCCCTGGCCGTGGTCCTCGTGGTGACGGCGGCGTGCCTGCCGGTGCTGCGACTGCTGCCGCGTCGCGCGCCGGAGGAGGCGCACGGGCACTGACCGCCAGGGCCCTTCCGAGACCGCGAGCCCCGGACCGTACGGGGCGGGCTCCTGCTAGCCCTCGCGCTCGATCCACTCGCTGCCGCCCAGCGGGTAGTCGTAGCCGGGGCGTCCGGAGTTCCCACTCGTACGGAACGGGGTGCCGTCGTTGTCGACGCGGACGGTGCCGTGGCGGGTGCCGCTCGACCAGTCGAGGGTGAGGTCCCAGCGGACGTCGTGCGCCTTGGCGTGCGCGGTGACGTAGAAGACCTCCGGGTCGGACTCGCTGACCTTGTACGGGAAGTCACGCTGGCCGTTCTTGACGGTGACCGAGGGACTGCCGTTGTCGAGGTCGACGTCGAACGACTTGGTCTCCACGTTGCCGCCGCAGCCGACGCCCATCGAGTAGTCGTTCCACGCGAGCGGGGCGTCCTTGCCCGCGACGCGTACGTGCAGGTCCTCCAGGACGACGGTCTCCTTGCCGGTCCCCTGGACGGTGAGGGCGACGCGCTGTCCGCCCGAGGAGACCGCCCCGTACGCGGCGGCCCAGCGCGGCGCGTCCTGCTCGCCCGCGGGCGGGCCGACCTGTTCGGGTCCGCTGTCCACGAGGAAGTGCTGGCTGCACGGGCTGTCGTAGACGTAGGGGCGGGTGGCGACGTTGAGCGGTGCGGCGCCGTTGTCCTGGCCGCCGGGGGCTGCCGCGTCCGCTCCATCGGTCTTCGCTGGGGTGGACGGCTTGTCGCTGACGGCGGTGCTGCTGCTCGGGGAAGGAGTGGCGGAGGCGGACGGCTTCCGGGCAGCGGGGTGGCCGGTGCCGGTCGTGGAGGCGGTGGCGGCGGGGCCGGCGGCCTGCTGTTCGCCGTCGCCGCCCGCGCCGTCCGCGCTGCCGGACGGCAGGTTCACGGCGAGGGTCACGGCTCCCAGGACGACGGCTGCCGCGGCGGAGGCAATCAGTGCGGTGCGGCGGCGGGGGTGTGGCGATGCGGCACCGCTCAGCGGGGCGCCGGTGACGAGGGGGGCGGGGTCGTGGGGAGCGGGCGCGGGCGCGGGAGGCGTGGTTGAGGTCGCGGGGCTCTGCCCCGGACCTCGCGGGCTCTCGTCCAAGAGCGGGGCTTGAATTGCCGGCGGGGCTTGATTTGCCGGAGCCGATCCTGAGGCCGGTGCGGCTGCTGGAGGCGTCGGCTTCTTGCCGCGGGTCGCGTCCGCCAGGATCCAGTGACGGTGCAGGTCCAGCAGTTCGTCCGGTGTGGCCTTGCAGAGGCGGGCCAGGCGCTCCACCGGGGCGTAGTCGTTCGGCACGGCCGTGCCGTTGCAGTAGCGGTGCAGCGTCGACGTGCTCATGTGCATCCGCTTGGCCAGCGTCCCGTAGCTCAGCCCCGAGCGGTCCTTCAGCTCCCGCAGCAGCGCGGCGAAGCCGTCACCCGAGTCCTCGGACACCCGTTCCTCCATCCCCCGCGTCCCGGTCCGCCGTTCCAGGGGGAGGTCATCTCCCCAGGTCAGCGCCCGTTTCGGCGTTCCAGCGTCCCGAACTCCCCGGCATTTGTGGCGGCTGGGACGGATCACCCCACAAGCTCCGGTCATCCAAGCACCACACCCACCGCACCACCGAAGGGGCTCGACCGATGACTGCTCAGCGCACCTCCCGCACCCGTCTCCTCACCGCCGCCGCGACCGTCGCCCTCGCCGCGCTCTCCCTGACCGCGTGCAACGACGGAACGGGAGTCAACGACGAAGGCGCGTCGAAGGGTTCGTCCACGAGCTCGTCCACGGGGTCCTCCTCGGGCTCGTCCTCGGAGGCGGCCGCGACGCAGTCCCCCGCGGCGGGCACCCCCGGCTCGCAGAAGCCGGGCGCGGACGAGACGTCCACGCCCGCCGACTCGAAGCCCGCCGCGAACGCCCCCGCCACGAAGACCCCCGCGTCCTCCGGCAAGGCCGTCACCTGCCAGGGCTCCAACACCAAGACCGTCGCGGCCCCGCTGACCCGCCCCCTCAACCACATGCTGCTCACGGTCACCAACACCGGCGGCAACACCTGCTACCTGTACGGCTACCCGGCCGTTCAGTTCGGCGAGGCCCAGTCCGTGCCCCCGGTCGACGAGGACACCAAGCCGCAGGCCGTCGTCACGCTCAAGCCCGGGGAGTCCGGCTACGCCTCCGTGCTCCTGTCCGCCGCCGACGGCAGCGGCGCGCACGGCCACACGGAGAAGTCCCTGACCGTCCACTTCTCCGGCCGCACCGGCAGCGAGAACCTCAACCCGGCCCACCCGTCGCTGCCCGCCGAAGGCCTCCGCATCGACGACTCGCTGAAGGTCGCGTACTGGCAGCAGTCGATGGACGACGCCATCAGCTGGTGACACCCGGTCCGGCAGGCCCCGGTCCGGCAGGCTCTGGTCTGGCAGGGTCTGGGGCATGTCGTACGTCGATGAACCGGTCGCCCGCGCACGCGCCCTGGCGGCCTCGGGTCCGCGCCGCCTCCTCGGTATCGCGGGCCCGCCCGGCGCGGGCAAGTCCACGCTCGCCGAGGCTCTGGTGGACGCGCTCGACGGGGCGGCGGTGCTGGTTCCCATGGACGGCTTCCACCTCGCCGACAGGGAGCTGGCGCGCCTCGGCCGCGCGGACCGCAAGGGCGCGCCCGACACTTTCGACGCGTACGGGTACGCGGCACTTCTCGCCCGGCTGCGGTCCCCGAACCCCGACGAGACGGTGTACGCGCCGTGCTTTGAACGGGAGTTGGAGGAGCCGGTGGCGGGCGCGCTGCCCGTCCCGCCGGACGTCCCGCTGGTCATCACCGAGGGGAACTACCTGCTGCTCGACGAGCCGCCGTGGTCGACGGCCGTCCGCCCGCTCCTGGACGAGGTGTGGTGGGTCGACGTCGACGACGCGGTGCGCGTGGAGCGGCTGATCGCCCGCCACGTCGAGTTCGGCAAGTCCCCGGACCGCGCCCGCTCGTGGGTGCTCCGCTCCGACGAGGCGAACGCGCGCCGGGTGGCGTCCGGCCGGAAACGGGCCGACGCGATCGTGGACGTACCCGGCTGAGCCCGCCCCGCACGGGAACCCTCGCGTGTACGCACCCGTTCTCTGGAGGACCACGCAGTACGACGACGAAACGGGGATCTCCATGGCACTGTTCGGCAACGCTCATACGATCGACCCGGCCAAGGCCGCGCAGGACTACGGGCGGCTGCTCGGCCAGGGTGAACAGATATTCGGCGCCTACCAGTTGATACGCGACGCGATCCTGCTCACCGACCGGCGCATGATCCTCATCGACAAGCAGGGGATGACGGGCAAGAAGGTCGAGTACCACTCGGTGCCCTACCGCAGCATCTCCCACTTCGCCGTGGAGACGGCCGGTCACTTCGACCTGGACGCCGAACTCAAGATCTGGATATCGGGGAACTCGGTGCCGATCGAGAAGACCTTCACCAAGGGCGTCGACATCTACGAAGTGCAGGCGATTCTGACGCAGTTCGTCGCACGCTGACGCCGGGGCAGGGACGTCAGGCGCGCGTGGCCGACGCGATCGTGGACGTACCCGGCTGAGCCCGCCCCGCACACCATTCACGCTGCGTACGATGTGGGATCACGGTCCGTGGCGGGTCGGTGTCCCGGAAGGCGGCGAGGGCGGCATGGGATTCGGCTTCGGTCAGCGCAGGAGCGGCCAACTCCCGGTGGAGCTCACCGGTTTCGTGGGGCGCCACAAGGAACTGGCAGAGGTCAGAGGGGCGTTGGAGCGCTCCCGGCTCGTCACGCTGACCGGGCCGGGCGGTGTCGGCAAGAGCCGTACGGCGCTGCGCGCGGTCGAGGGACTGCGCGCGTCCTACCCGGACGGGATCTGGCTGGCCGAGCTGTCGGCGCTGCGCGACCCCGAGCTACTCCCCGCGACCCTCGCCGCGGTGCTTCAGCTGCCCGAGCAGTCGGGCCGCGACCCGCTGGACGCGGTGGTCGCCCACCTCCAGGGCCGCCGGCTGCTGATCGTCCTCGACACCTGCGAGCACCTCGTGGACGGCTGCGCGATGCTCGCCGACATCCTGCTGCGGGAGGCGCCGGACGTCCGGGCGCTCGCCACCAGCCGTCAACCGCTCGACGTACCGGGCGAGTTGTGCTGCCGCATCCCGCCGTTCGCCGAACCGGACGCGGTCGAGCTGTTCGTGCAGCGGGCGCGGGAGGCCTCGGCCGGATTCTGTGTCACCGACGAGAACCGGGAGCAGGTCACCGCCCTGGTCCGGCGGCTCGACGGGATTCCCCTCGCGCTCGAACTCGCGGCGGTGCGGCTGCGCGCCGTGCCGCTCGCGCAGCTGACGTCGCGCCTCGACCGCCGCTTCGAGGTGCTCACCGGCGGCCGGCGCACCTCGCTGACCCGGCACCAGACGCTGCGTACGGCCATCGGCTGGTCGCACGAGCTGTGCACCCCGCAGGAGCGGCTGCTGTGGGCGCGGCTCTCCGTCTTCGCGGGGTCCTTCGACCCTCAGGCGGTCGAAGTCATCTGCTCGGACGAGGAGTTGCGGGCCGACGAGATCCTCGGACAGCTCATCGGCCTGGTCGACAAGTCCGTCGTACGCCGCGTCGACGAGACCGGCGACCGCTACCGACTCCTGGACACCGTGCGGGAGTTCGGCGCCGAGTGGCTCGCGAAGACGGGCGGCACGGACGCGGTGCGCGAGCGGCACTTCGCCCACCACAAGGACCTCGTGCGGCGCTACATGGAGACCTACACGACACCGACGCAGCTGGAGCTGCACCGCGCGCTGCGCGCCCAGCACGCCGATCTGCGGGCCGCGTTCGAGTACGCGTACGGGGACGGCGGTCACGCGGCCGAGGGCCTGTTCATGGCGGCGAACCTGTCGATGTACTGGCGGTCCACCGGGATGCTGAGCGAGGGGCTGCACTGGCTGGAGAAGGGGCTCGCCCTGGTGCCCGACGCGTGTGCGGAGCGGACCTGGGGGCTGTTCATCAGCGGGCTCGCCGTGGCCAGGTCCGGCGACAGCGTCGGGGGCCGCGAGCGCTACCGGCAGGCGCTGGAGATGGCCGACAGCCTCGGCGTCACCCGTATCGCCGACTTCGCGCGGCTGTCACTCGGCGGCGTCGCCACCGTCGGCGGGGACCCGGGCGGCCCCGCCGCCATGGCCGCGGCGCGGCAGCGGCTGCGGGACGCGGACGACCTCCTCGGCTACGGCGCGGCCTGCTACGAAGGCGGCCTCGCGCTGGCCGTCGTCGGCGAGACGGCGCGCGCCCTGGAGTGGTGCGAGGAGGGCCTCGACCTCATCGGCCGGGCCGGGGAGAACCAGCTGCGCGGCGCGCTGCTGTGCACGCAGGGCGTCATCCGCTGCGTCTCGGGGGCACGCACGAAGGCCGCCGATCCGCTGCGCGGCGCGCTCGACCTGGCGGGCGAGATCGAGAACATCCTGGTCGCGGCGGTGTGCTGTCTCGGCCTCTCCTGGCTGGCCGCGGACGACGGCCGGCTCGTACGGGGTACCTGGCTGATGGGGTACGCGGATCACGCGCGGGTGGGCGGCGAGCCGTTCGCGATGCTGCCCGCCCTGCTGAAGGAGCCGACGGGCCGGGCCCGCAGGACGCTCGAACTCGGCTTGGGAAAGGACGAGTTCACCCGCTGGTACGAGCGCGGCGCCCGCCTCACCGGGACGCAGATCCTCCAGGCCGTCCGCTCCGACGCGGACACCCCGCCGGAGCCCGCCGCGCCCCCGGCCGCCACCTCGTCGGACGTCCTCACTCGCCGCGAGCGCGAGGTGGCGGCCCTCGTCGCCCAGGGCCTGACCAACCGGGAGATCGCCGACCGCCTCGTCATCTCCAAGCGGACGGCGGACGCGCACGTCGAGCACATCCTCGCCAAGCTGGGGCTCTCCAGCCGCCGGGAGATCGCGGCGGCGTCAGCGGGCCCGGGCAGGCGTTGAGGACATTCACCGCCGCAGCTGCGCCTTCACGACCTTGCCGCTCGCGTTGCGCGGCAGCTCCGGCACGAAGGCGACCTCGCGCGGCACCTTGTAGTTCGCCATCTCGCGGCGCGACCAGGCGATGAGGTCGTCCTCGGTCAGCACCCCGCCCGCCCTGCGCACCACGTACGCCTTGCCGACCTCGCCGAGCCGGCTGTCGGGGACCCCCACCACCGCGACGTCGGCGACGGCGGGGTGGAGGCCGATGAGCTGCTCTATCTCGGCCGGGTAGGCGTTGAAGCCGCCCACGATGAACATGTCCTTGATGCGGTCGGTGATCCGGAGGTTGCCGGCCGCGTCCATGACCCCGACGTCGCCGGTCCGCAGCCAGCCGTCCGGGCTGATCGCCTGGGCCGTGGCCGCGGGGTCCTCGAAGTACTCGCGCATGACGTTGAAGCCGCGCACCAGCACCTCGCCCGGCTCGCCGGGAGCGGGCGAATCGACCCGGACCTCCGTGCCCGGTATCGCCCGCCCCGACGTCTCGGCGATCACCTCGGCCGGGTCGCCGCGGCGGCACATCGTGGCGATGCCGCTGGACTCGGAGAGCCCGTACGCGGTGAGCACCGTGGCCACGTTCAGCTCGCCGCGCAGCCGTTCCACGAGCCGCAGGGGGACCACCGCGGCTCCTGTCACGACGAGCCGCAGCGCCGACAGGTCGTGGGTGTCGCGCGCCGGGTGGTCGAGGAGGGACTGGTGGAGCGTGGGCGGGCCCGGCAGGACCGAGATGCGCTCGGACGCGATGTTGGCGAGGGCCGTGTCCACGTTGAAGACCGGCTGCGGCACCATCGTCGCGCCGCGCATCAGGCAGGCGAGGACCCCGGCCTTGTAGCCGAACGTGTGGAAGAACGGGTTCACGATCAGATAGCGGTCGCCCTCGCGCAGGCCCGCGAGGTCCGCCCAGATCTCGTAGCCGCGCAGCGTCTGGGCGTGGGTGATGACGGCGCCCTTGGGGCGTCCCGTCGTGCCGGACGTGAAGATGATGTCCGAGGGCGCGGCAGCGTCCACGGCGGCGGAGCGTTCGCGGACCTCGGCGGCCGTGACCTTGTCGCCGCCGGCCAGGAACTCCTTCCAGGTCCGGTAGCCGGGGGCCTGCGGCGCGCCGTCGCCGAACACCACCACCTGTTCCAGGGCGGGCAGTTCGGCCCCCGCCTCCTGCGCGCGCCGCAGCGACGCCACGTAGGACGTGCCGAGGAAGGTGCCCGTGACGAACAGCAGCCGGGCCCGGGAGCGGCCCAGGATGTCGGCGGCCTCGCCGCCCTTGAAGCGGGTGTTGAGCGGTACGAGGACGGCTCCCGCGCTCACCGCGCCGAGCGCGGAGACGATCCAGTCCAGGGTGTTCGGCGCCCAGACCGCGACCCGGTCCCCCGCCTCCACACCGGCCGCCATGCATGCCGCCGCGGCCCGCTCGACGCGCTCGCCGAGTTCCGCGTACGAGATCCGGGTACGCCCCTCGACCACGGCCTCGCGCTCGCCGTACCGTTCGGCTGCGTCCCGTACCAGCTCCGGGACCGTTCCCCACTCGCCATCCGTACGCATCGAACGACCTCCCACAACGCCGTAGCTGACTATCCGTCAGATTAGCTGTAGCCTGACGCGCTGTCAGCACAGCGGACCAGGCGGCAGACGGAACAAGTGGGGGTGCCCATGGCGGGACTCAAGGACGCGACGGCCATCGTCGGTATCGGACAGACGGCCTTCGCGAAGCAACTCCCGGAATCCGAGAAGACGTTGGCGTGCCGGGCGATCATCGACGCGCTCGACGACGCGGGGATATCCCCGTCCGAGGTCGACGCCTTCGCCTCTTACACGATGGAGGAGACGGACGAGGTCGAGGTGGCCAAGGCCATCGGGGCCGGGGACGTCACCTTCTTCTCCAAGGTCGGCTTCGGGGGCGGCGGTTCGTGCGCGACCGTCGCCCACCTGGTCGCGGCGATCGCCACGGGCCAGGCGAGCGTCGGCATCGCGTGGCGCTCCCGGAAGCGGGGTTCGGGGCCGCGCCCCTGGAAGAACACGGCCGTCCAACTCCCCACGCCCGCCCAGTGGACGCGGCCGTACGGGCTGCTCCGCCCGGCCGACGAGATCGGCATGCTGGCCCGCCGCTACATGCACGAGTTCGGCGCGACGCGGGACCACCTCTTCAACGTCGCGCTCGCCTGCCGGAACCGGGCCAACCAGAACCCGGCCGCGATGATGTACGAGCGCCCCATGACCCGCGACATGTATATGACCTCGCGGTGGATCAGCGAACCCCTCTGCCTCTTCGACAACTGCCTGGAGACGGACGGCGCGTTGGCGTGCGTGATCGTGTCGGCAGAGCGCGCCCGCGACTGCCGGCAGAAGCCGGTCTACGTGCACTCGGCGGCGCAGGGCCTGCCCGCGCAGCACCACGGCATGGTCAACTACTGGAACGACGACCCGCTGACCGGGCCCGCGTGGACGGCGGCCCGCCACCTGTGGAAGAACGCGGACGTCACCCCCGAGGACGTCGACGTCGCCCAGATCTACGACGCGTTCACCCCGCTCATCCCGCTCTCGCTTGAGGGGTACGGGTTCTGCGGGCGCGGCGAGGGCGCGGCGTTCACGGAGGGCGGGGCGCTTGAGATCGGCGGGCGGCTCCCCATCAACACGGGCGGCGGCGGCCTCTCGGAGGCGTACGTCCACGGCTTCAACCTCATCAACGAGGGCGTGAAGCAGTTGCGGGGGGTCAGTACGGCGCAGGTCCCCAACGCGGAAACCTGTCTGGTGACGGCGGGTGAGGGTGTGCCTACGTCCGCGCTACTGCTGCGCGCCTAATTGTCACCTTGCGCCGTGACGGCGTTGCGGTCTCGGGGCTCCGCCCCGGACCCCGCTGCTCAAACGCCGCAGGGGCTGGAATTGCCTACCCGGAGGACAGCTCATGGCAGACGCGACGACAACGTCCCAACTCCTCACCCCCACCCTCGACGACGACGGCGCCCCCTTCTGGGACTACGCCGCCCGGGGCGAACTCCGCATACAGGCCTGCGCCGAAGCAGACTGCGGGGAACTCCGGTTTCCGCCCCGGCCCTGCTGCCCGCACTGCCAGTCCTTCGACAGCGAATGGCGCAGGATGAGCGGCCGCGGACGCATCTGGTCCTACGTCATCCCCCACCCGCCACTGCTTCCGGCCTACGCCGCCCAGGCCCCGTACAACGCGATCGTCGTCGAACTGGTCGAGGCGCCCCGGATCCGCCTCGTCGGCAATCTGGTCTCCGCCCCGGACGCCCCGCTCAACTCCGTCGACCCGGACCGCCTCAAGATCGGCGCGCGGGTGCAGGTGGCGTTCACGGAGGTCGACGGGGTGACGGTGCCGCGCTGGGTGCTGGAGCGCTCATGACCGTACGCACGGAGATCGACAAGGGCACGGGCGTCGCCACCGTCACCCTCGACCGCCCGCGCCGCCACAACGCCCTGGACCAGGCCACCGTCGCCCAACTGGCGGAGACCTGGCGGGAGTTCCGCTTCGACGACACCGTGCGGGCGATCGTCCTGACCGGGGCCGGTGACCGGGCGTTCTGCACGGGCATCGACCGCGGGTGGGACGTGCCGCAGCCGGACTCCCCGTACTCGGCGGACGATCCGCTCCCCACGGTCGGGCCGAAGGCCAACGACCTGTGGAAGCCGGTGATCGCCGCGGTCAACGGGATGGCCTGCGGCGGGGCGTTCTACCTGATCGGCGAGTCGGAGTTCGTGGTCGCGGACGAGACGGCGACGTTCTTCGACCCGCACACCACGTACGGCATGGTCAACGCCTTCGAGTCGATCTACTTGGCGCAGCGGATGCCGCCGGGCGAGGTGGCCAGGCTCGCACTGATGGGCTCGGCGGAACGCATGTCGGCGCGGCGGGCGCACGAGGTGGGCCTGGTGTCCGAAGTCACCGAGGCCGGTGGGGCGTTGGCGGCGGCGACGCGGTGCGCCGCCACCATCGCCTCGCATCCGACGGAGGCCGTCCAGGGCACCGTGAAGGCGATCTGGGCGGCCACCGCGGCCAACCGGGAGCGCGCCTTCGCCCTTGCCCCCGACCTGATCAAGCTGGGCAACCTGCCGCCGGAGCGGCAGGCCGAGCTCTTCAACTCCCGTACGCAGAGCCGGGAGTTCAGGGTGCGTTGAGTCCGGTCAGCCCAGCGCGCGGGCGTACGGGTCGATGCGGCAGCGGTCGACGTCGGCGGCGAGGGTCTTGCTGCCGACCGGCACCTGAACGGTCGCCTTGCCCCGCGAGGCCACCTCGACCTCGTGGTGGCGGTCGGCCACCGTGTTGCCGCCCGCGCCGAGGAAGGCGCCGTGCACGTCGAACCGCACGCGCGTGCTGTTCGGGTTGGTGACCGTGACCAGGGCGTACGCCTGCTGCGCGTCGGCGCACTTGAGCAGCTTCACGGTGGCGTCCTGAAGGTTCCTCGTGGCGGAGGACGACGGCGTCGTGGAGCGGTGCCGGGTGTGCCGGGTGTAGCTGCTGCCGCTGCCGCCCTTGGAGACGTGCGAGGAGGTCGAGTCGTGGCTCTGGGACGAGCTGCTGCAGCCGCCCCCGCTGCTGCTGCTCCGGCTCTTGGAGTGTCCGTGGCTCCGGCCGGTGGTGAACCCCGTGAGGGCCACCACCACCATCGTCGCCACCGCTGTCAGTTTCAGTCCCCGTTTCATCACGCGGGGCACCCTATCGGGGCCGGGCCCCGATAGGCAGAGGGCCCTGAGAAGACCCCCGGGACCTTCACCGACTGGTCCCGGTCCCCTTCTCCGCGTCCAGCGCGTACACGCAGCGGTCCTTGCTGCATGCGTAGACGACGCCGTTCCTGACGACCGGTGTTCCCGTGATCTCGCCGCCCGTGGCGAGCTTCCAGCGCAGGCGGCCGTCGTCGGCCTTCAGCGTGTAGAGCAGGTGGTCCGTGGAGCCGAAGTGAATGCGCCCGTCCGCCACCACGGGCGCCCCGGCGATCTCGCCGCCTGCCTGGAAGCGCCACTTCGGGGTGCCGGTCACGGCGTCCAGGGTGTACAGCCCCTGGCCGCTGCCGACGTGCACATGTCCCTGCGCGACCAGGACCGGGTCGACCGACGAGGGCCGGGCCTCGGTCGCGATGCGCCAGCGGTCGCGGCCGTCGGTGGCGTCGAGCGCGTACACGGTGCCGAGGTGGTCGACGAGGTAGACGCCGCCGCCGGTGACCGCGGCGCCGGGGGCGAACGCGGGCGGGCTGAGGAACACGGCGGGCGCCTCGAAGTGCCAGCGGACGTGGCCCGATGCGGCATCGATGGCGAGGACGCGGGTGCCCGCGGCGACGTACACATGGCCGTCGGGCGCGGGCGTGAGACGCATCGGGACACCGCCGCAGGAGCCCGCGTCGCCGATCGGGTACGACCAGCGCTCGTCACCCGTACGGGCGTCGAGGGCGCGAAGCCGCGCGTCCTGCCACACGTAGACCGTGCCGTCGTACATGACGGGTCCGGCCTCCGTGGCCTCGAAGTCCGTCTGGCAGCCGGTGATCTCCCACTGGAGGTCGCCGCTGACGGCCTCGCGGGCCTGGACTCCGCCGCCGCGGGTGGCGGTGACGACGGTGCCGCCGGCGGCCTGGAGCGCGTACACCCAGGCGTCGGTCTGGATCCGCCACAGGTCGCTGCCGTCGCGGGCGTCGAGCGCCCACAGCGTGGGGCCGTCGGAGGCGTGGATACAGCCGTCCGCGACGGCCATGGACCAGGCGACGTCACGGGTCTTGAAGCGGCGCCGCCCGGTGGCCACGTCCAGGACGTGCACCTCGAACGACGTGACGTAGACGAGGTCGCCGGCCACCGCGGGCGTGCCCCACACATCGTTCGACATGCGGAAGCGCCAGGGCCGCCAGGGCGCACCCTCGGCGACGGAGGGCGCGGGCACGACCGGTTCGTGCGAGCCGTTCACCGCGGGCTTGGAGCGGGACCAGGATCCGGCGAGGCCCGATTCGGCGGGCGGCGCCTTCACGGCGGCGGCCCGCGCGTCGGCGACCCGCGGTCCGGGCCCGATCGGCACCTGCGCCCCGGCCAGGTGCACGGGCCCGTCGGCCACGAGGCTCTGGCCCGCGGGCACGGGCGAGTGCCGCCAGCCGTCCGTGCCCACGGGCGGGGACGCGGGGACCATGGGCGGCGCGGGCGGCTGCGAGGGCATGGCGGGGATCGGCGCACCGTGCCCGTTCGGAGCGGCGTGCGCGCCGGGGCCCGGCGGCCGGGTCGCGGGGGCCTTGGGGGCGGGGCGGCCGCCGCGGCGCGTCTCGATCAGCGCGACGGAGCGCTCGGGCAGCCAGGCGGACGCGGTGCCGCTGTCGTCGCTGCCCGCACCGAACAGGTGGGGGGCGAGCTGGGACTGCAGGTCGGCCGGGGAGGGCCGCTTGACCGACTCCATCTGCATGCACGCTTCAAGGAGCGGCCGCAGCTCCTCCGGTAGCCCCTCCAGGTCCGGGCCCTCGCGCAGCAGCATGAACACGGTCTCGACGGGGTTCGCGCCGTGGAACGGGGCGTGCCCGGTCGCCGCGAAGACGAGGGTCGAGCCGAGCGAGAAGACGTCCGAGGCGCCCGTCACGCTGCGCGAGTCCTTCGCCTGCTCGGGCGACATGTACGCGGGCGTGCCCACCGCCACGTTCGTCATCGTCAGGCGCGTGTTCGAGACGCCGGACGCGATGCCGAAGTCGATGACGCGCGGGCCGTCCTCGACGACCAGCACGTTCGACGGCTTGAGGTCGCGGTGCACCAGGCCCGCGCCGTGGATCGACTGCAGGGCCTCGGCGATGCCCGCGGCGAGCCAGCGCACGGCCTGGGCGGGCAGCGGCCCGGTCTCGTTCACTATTTCTTCGAGGGAGGGCGCAGGTACGTACGCGGTGGCGAGCCAGGGCACGGCCGCGCGCGGGTCGGCGTCGACGACGGCGGCCGTGTAGAAACCGGACACCGCCCGTGCCGCCTCGACCTCGCGCGTGAAACGGACCCGGAACAGCTGGTCCTCGGCGAGCTCCGTACGCACCGTCTTGATCGCCACGCGTCGGCCCGAAGCCGAGCGCGCCAGATAGACCAGGCCCATGCCGCCCGCGCCGAGCCGTCCCAGAACCTCGAACGGACCGATCCGCCTCGGATCGTGCTGCGTCAGCTGATCCATCACTTGCCTGCCACCTCCCCGTGCGGGCCACCGCACTCACGGCCCCCGTCAGCGTCTCACCACCGAAGCGCCACGGCGGCACGCACCCCGATTCTTCCTGTCTCGGCCCTCAGTTGCGAACCTCGGGTCAAAACGGGGTGTCTCGGAGCATTCGGGGCCCAGGACCCGTCGTCGAACGACAGGCCCTACTCCTGCTCGCACACCGCGAACACCGCCCCTTGATCATCCTCGATCACGGCGGCACGTCCGTACGCCGTGGGGTGCGGGCCCACCCGCACCCGCCCGCCGAGGCGGACCGCGGCCGCCGCCGTGGCACCGGCGTCGGCGCAGCCGAAGTGCAGCAGGAACCGGCCGAGCCCCTCGGGGACGACCTTACGGCGCACCGCCGCCCCGAAGGCCTCCTCTCCGAATACGGCTCCGAAGAAGGAATCGCTCAGCGCGGCATCCGGCGTGAGCAGCTCGACGCCGCAGAACGCCCCGGCCCCGCCCATCCGCTCGAAACCCCGGTGGCTCCCCGCCTGCCGCAGCACGAACGCCGCCCCCTCCGGGCCCCGCGCGAGCGCCACGGTCGCCTCCGTCCCGCCGGACAGCGGCCCCGCCTCGATGTGCCCGCCCGCCGCGAAGACCCGTTCGGCGGCGGCGTACGCGTCGCGCACGGCCAGGTGCATGCGCCATTGGACGCCCAGATTCGCCGGGGCGAGGGCGGCGACGGCACGGTCCTCGCTGTAGGCCGCCGTGTAGTAGTCGCGCTCGGCGCCCGCGCCCTCGTCGAAGGTCCAGCCGAAGAGATCGCCGTAGAACCGCTTGCCCGCCTCGACATCCGCGAGCCGGGCGTCGGCCCAGCACGGTGCCCCTTCGGGAAATTCGGGGAGGGCGGGCCGATCGCGGCGGGCGGGACGCATGGGCGTCACGCTAACCAGGCCGAACGGGCCGCCGTGATTGAAATTCGAACGTTTGGCCAATTCCAGTCGCTCACGGCGCGTCATTTGACCGGAGGTCATGACGGCCAACCCCATTTGCAGTCGGCCAGATCGCGCTCCGATCACCCCTCGGTAAGCTGACGGCATGACAGGACAAGTACGGACCGTCGACGGCCGCGTGGCCGGCCGACGCGGTCAGGCAACACGTCAGAAGCTGCTCGACTGCCTCGGCGAGATGCTCAGCTCCTCGCCCTACCGGGACGTCAAAGTCATTGATGTCGCGCGAAAGGCGGGCACTTCGCCCGCGACCTTCTACCAGTATTTCCCGGACGTCGAGGGCGCCGTCCTGGAGATCGCCGAGCAAATGGCCACCGTGGGTGCGGGGTTGACCGAACTGGTCGCGGACCGCTCCTGGGTCGGCAAGGCCGGCTGGGCCACGGCGCAGGAACTCGTTGACGGGTTCCTGGAGTTCTGGCGCAAGAACGACGCGATCCTGCGGGTCGTCGACCTCGGCGCGGCCGAGGGTGACAAGCGCTTCTACAAGCTCCGCATGAAGATCCTGAACTCGGTGAACAACTCCCTCGCGGACGCCGTCAAGGATCTTCAGGACAAGGGCAAGGTCGACAAGGACGTGAGCCCGGCCGCGGTCGCCGGTTCACTGGTCGCCATGCTCGCCGCGGTCGCCTCGCACCAGAAGGGCTTCCAGTCCTGGGGTGTGAAGCAGGCCGAACTCAAGCCGAACCTTGCGATGTTGGTGCACCTGGGCGTGACCGGAAAGAAGCCCGCCAAGTAACTCTTCCTGGTCCTGTCGTGCAGCGGCGGTTCGCGTGGTGCAACGTGAGCCGCCGCTGTTGCAGTTCGCGGCCGGCCGCTCAGCGGCGTTCCAGGCGGAACAGCCGGATCTCCCGCTCCACCCGCCGCTGGTACGCGGCGTAGGGCGGCCAGAACTTCAGCGCCGCCGCCCATGCCTCCTCCCGCTCGCGGCCGTCCAGGAGCCGGGCCGTCACCGGGACGTCCGCCCCGCGCCAGTTGATCTCGGCGTCCGGATGCGCGAGCAGGTTCGCGGTCCAGGCGGGATGACCGGGCCGCCCGAAGTTCGACCCGATCAGCAGCCAGGTCCCCCGCTCCTCCTCGGGCATGCACGCGAGTGGAGTACGCCGCTCGATCCCGCTCTTCGCGCCCCGCACGCTGAGGATCACGCCCGGCAGCATCTGCGCGCTGAGCAGCACCTTTCCGCGTGTGAGCCGGTGCACGGTGCGGTCGAGAGCGGGGATGACGTGCGGCGCGAGGCGGCCGAACGTCCGCGTCGACGACACCTTCTGCACCAGCTTGATGCCCGGCGGCGCCATCAGACCGCCACCTCCAGACCGGGACCCGGTGCGAACAGCTCGGCGGCCTGCGCGGCACGGTCGCGCAGCAGGTGCACGGGCCCGAACAGCAGCTCGTCGCCGGCGGCCCGCTTCAGGTACAGATGCGCGTCGTGCTCCCAGGTGAACCCGATGCCGCCGTGCAGCTGCACCGCCTCCCCCGCCCCGGTCCGCAGCGCCTCGAGCGCCTGGGCGAGCGCGAGGCCGCCGACCCGTGCCTCGTCGGCGGTACTCGCAGCCCATGCCGCGTAGTACGCGGCCGAGCGCGCGGCCTGGACCTGTACGTACACATCGGCGAGCCGGTGCTTCACGGCCTGGAAGGAGCCGACGGGCCTGCCGAACTGTTCCCGCTCCTTGACGTACTCGACGGTCCGCTCCAGCGCCCGGTCCGCGGCGCCCACGGCCTCGGCGGCGAGCAGGGTGGCGGCGGTGTCCCCGACGGCGGCGAGCGCCCCGGTCACATCACCGTCCTCCTCGCCGAGCAACTCGGCCTCGACGTTGCGAAGTTCGATGCGCGCCTGCGGCCGCGTCTCGTCCATGGCCGTCTGGCGTACGCGTACGAGCCCGGGGGCGTCCTCGCGTACGAGGAACAGGAGCGTGCGGGAGCGGGCGAAGCCTCCGGTGTGCGCGGCGACGAGCAGCAGCCCGGCGCTGTGGCCGTCGAGCACCTGCTCGGCCTGCCCGTAGAGGCGCCATCCGTTCTCCTGCCGGGCGGCCTGCACGCCGCCGGCCCGGCCGCCGCCCGCCCAGTCCCCAGCGTTGTCGGCGACGAGCCCGAGGGCGGTGGCGAGGCCCGTGCCGGGCACGGCGAGCGTGGCGGTCAGGGTGCCTTCGGCGATCTTCGGCAGCAGCGCGGAGCGCTGGGCCTCCGTACCGAGGGCGGAGACGAGCGGGGCGGCGAGCCCGCTGCCTGCGAGCAGCGGCGTGGGAGCGAGAACGCGCCCCAACTCCTCCGCCGCGAGCGCGAGTTCCACGATGGATCCGCCCACACCCCCGCACTCCTCCGGCAGCGCGAGCCCCGGTAGCCCGAGCTCCGCGCTGAGGGTGCCCCACAGAGCGAGGTCATGGCCGGCGGGGGTGCGGGTGGCGGCCTTGACGTCGTCCGGGGTGCAGCGCTTGGTGGCGAGTTCGCGCAGGGTACGGCGGATCTCTTGCTGTTCCTCGGTGAACCTGGCGTCCATGTGGGCCCCTTTCTGACGGGGCGTCATGTTAGGACGCCGACCGCCGGATGCCCAGAGCTACGCGCACTCCTCCACACCCAACTGCTCCGCACCCCGTATCTGATGTACCGTCAGATTCATGACTGAGACCGGAAGCAAGGTCGCCATCACGGGCATAGCCCTCTCCGACTGCGGCCGCGTCGACGAAGCCACTCCCTACGCCCTGCACGCCCAGGCCGCCCGCCGGGCGCTCGCCGACGCGGGGCTCACCCCCGACGTCGTCGACGGCTTCGCGAGCGCGGGCCTCGGCACCCTCGCACCGGTCGAGGTCGCCGAGTACCTGGGGCTCAAACCCCGCTGGGTCGACTCCACTTCGGTCGGCGGCTCCACCTGGGAGGTCATGGCGGCGCACGCGGCCGACGCGATCCGGGCGGGCCACGCACGCGCCGTCCTCCTCGTCTACGGCTCCACGGCCCGCGCCGACATCAAGGCGAAGCGCCGCACCTCGAACCTGTCGTTCGGTGCGCGCGGCCCATTGCAATTCGAGGTCCCGTACGGCCACTCACTCATCGCCAAGTACGCGATGGCGGCCCGCCGCCACATGCACGAGTACGGCACGACCCTCGATCAGCTCGCCCAGGTCGCGGTCCAGGCCCGCGCGAACGCGTCCCGCAATCCGGGCGCCATGTTCCGCGACCCGATCACGGTCGACGAGGTGCTCGACGGGCCGATGATCGCCGACCCGTTCACCAAACTGCACTGCTGCATCCGCTCGGACGGCGGCGCGGCGGTGCTGCTGGTGGCCGAGGACCTGGTGCGCGACTGCGCGAAACCGCCGGTGTGGGTGCTGGGTTCGGGCGAGCACGTCTCGCACACCACCATGTCCGAGTGGGACGACTTCACGGTCTCGCCGGCGGCGGTCAGCGGCCGCCTGGCCTTCGAGCGGGCCGGGGTGACCCCGGCCGAGATCGACATCGCGGAGATCTACGACGCCTTCACGTACATGACGCTCGTGACCCTGGAGGACCTCGGCTTCTGCGCCAAGGGAGAGGGAGGCGCGTTCGTCGAGAAGGGCCGCCTCCTGCACGACGGCGAACTCCCGACGAACACGGACGGCGGCGGCCTCTCCGCCCAGCACCCCGGCATGCGCGGCCTCTTCCTCCTGGTGGAGGCGGCACGCCAACTGCGCGGCGAGGCGGGCGGCCATCAGGTGCGGCGGACGGACGGTTCGCTGCCGCAGCTGGCCGTGGCGTCGGGGACGGGCGGCTGGTTCTGCTCGGCGGGGACGGTGGTGTTGGGGCGGGATTGAGAGGGGATGACCCGCGGGAAGGGCGCCGACCCGAGCCACCGGCACGCGAGAACCGGTCCATGGAACGATCGGGGACCATGGAACCGGAACCCGCACCCGATCTCGACGCCCTGCTGCGCTCCCTGCGCGTATGGGACACCGAGCTGCCCGCCTTCGACCCGCGGGACGCGCCCGCCGCACCCCTCGCCCTGTTCACGGAGTGGTTCGCCGCGGCCGTGGCGGCGGGCCAGCCCGAGCCGCACACCCCCTCGCTCGCGACAACGGACACCGAGGGCCGCGCCGATGTCCGTACGGTGATGCTGCACGGCGCGGACGAGGCGCACGGCTGGCACTTCGCCTCGCACGCGGGCAGCGCGAAGGGCCGCCAGCTCGCCGCGCACCCGTACGCGGCGCTCGGCTTCTACTGGCCGGCGCAGGGCCGCCAGATCCGGGTCCGCGGCCCCGTCCGCACGGCGCCACCCGAGACCGCCCACGCCGATCTGCACGCCCGCTCGACCGGCGCGCTCGCCTCGGCCCTCGTCGGCCACCAGAGCGAACCGCTCGGCTCCTACGAGGAGTTGGAGCGCGCCTCGGACGCAGCGTGGGAACGCGCGCAGCGCGAACCGGACGCCGCCGCCCCCTCCTGGACGGTCTACGAGCTGGCCCCGGACGAAGTCGAGTTCTTCCAGGGCGACGCCCGCCGCCGCCACGTACGCCTCAGGTACCTGCGCACGGCGGAGGGCTGGACCAAGGAGCTGCTGTGGCCGTGAGGGGTCGGGCCGACCGGGTCCGTCAGGGCGTCGGCCGTACCCCGCGGCTCCTCTCGGCCGTGCACCTCGGCCCGCCGGCCGTGCCCCTTAGCTCGTCGGCCGGGCACGTCGGCTCGCCCGGCCGTGCCCGTCAGCGCGTCGGCCGTACCCCGCGCCTCCCCGGCCGCGCCCCTCAGCGCCTGAACTCCCACACCGCGAACTCCCGGACCGGCCGGTAGCCGAGGCGTTGGTAGAGGGCGTTGCTCGTCGGGTTGGAGATGTCCGTGAAGAGCAGTACCTCTTCGGCGCCCTCGGCCCGCGCGGCCCGGCTGACCTCGGCTGTGACGGCGGCCGCGTACCCCCGGCCGCGCAGCGCGGGCGGCGTGTAGACGGGGGCGACCCGGACGGTGCCCAGCGATCCGAGGGTGAGGCCCGCCATCGAGACAGGATCGCCGCCGTCCTCCCAGAGGGTGACGCCGCCGTAGGCGATGCGCTCGTCGGCCCAGGCCTCGGCCTGCTCCCGCGACGCGGCGTCGCGCGGGTGCGCCTCCGTCTCGAAGGCCATGTGCCAGTCCACGAGGAGGTCCCGGTCGGTCCCGCCCGCGATCCGCGCCCCGCCCTCGGGCAGGCTCTTCGGTGGCGTGAGCTCGCCGAGCCGGAACAGCCGCTGCCGCATCACGCGCTCGGCCCGCGCGCCGGGATGCCGTTCGCGCCAGGCCCCGGCGAGGGCGGCGGTCGACTCCAGCGCGCCGTTCGCACCGTCGAGCGGGAGTTCGGCGACGGCGTCGACCAGGGCGCCCGCCGCTTCCTTGCGGCCCGCATCCTCGCGGCCCGCGTCCTCGCCGGGCAGCGCCACGTACAGGAAGTACGGCGGCGTCCAGAAGAAGTAGCCGTCCGCCTTGCCGCCGGGACCCGTCCACACCCCGAAGCGCGCGCCGTCACGCGCCCAGCCGGACGCCCGCATGCGCGCGGTGACGCTGAGCGCCACCGTGTGCAGGGCCGGGTCGGAGGCCAGCAACTCCCCTGCCTGTTCGTCGAATTCATCGAGGGCCGACGTCAGCAGCCACTCGCCGGTGCGTGCCCGTGAGGTCGTCATCCGGCCATGATGGCCACGCCCGCATCCGCACAGCCACCGGATTACGACGCAGGCCACCGCACGACCACGCGGTCACGGCACGCGCCACCACAGCCCCGCCCGGCTACACCGCAGGCCTGAACACCGGTACCGCGAAGCCCTCCCCGCCCTCCCGGAAGTCGACCGTCAGGTCCATCCCCATCCGCAGGTCGGCCTCCGCGCAGTCCACGATCTCCGTCATCATCCGCGGCCCCTCGGCGAGGTCGACGACGGCGGCGGTGTACGGGGTGCGGCCCCCGAAGGGCGGCAGATCGTTGCGGTGCACGACGGACCACGTGTAGAGCGTGGCCCGGCCGCTCGCGTCCGCCCACCGCCCGTCCTCGCTCCAGCAGAACGGACAGAACTCGCGCGGATAGTGATGGTCACGCCCGCAGCTCCCGCAGTGCCTGAGCAGCAGCCGCCCCCCGGCGGCCGCGTCCCAGTAGGGCTGCGTGAAGGCATCGGGCTCGGGAACATCGAAACGTACGTCGGCCCCAGCGGCACCGGCGGTGTCAGCACTCACGAGAACAGTCCGATCGCGTGGTCGAGGGACCAGGACTGCCAGGACATGGCGAACAGCGCGACGAGCGAGATCAGGCCCATCATCGCGTTCTGCCCCTGCTCGGCCCAGTCATGGATCATGAGCGTGAAATACAACAGATTCAACAGCAGCCCGCCGACCAGCGCGATCGGCGTCAGGAACCCGAGGATCAGGCCGACCCCCAGGGCGAGTTCGGCATACACCACGACGTACGCCATCGTCTTCGGCCGCGGTTTCACTACGACCTCGAAGCCGCTGCGCACCGCGTTCCACTTGTGCTTGCCGGCCACATCCGCGGCCCAGGCGATCCCCGTCCCGCGCTCGAACCAGCCCTTCTTGTCCTTGTGCCGCCAGCTCTCCAGCCACCACAGGCCGAGCCCGATGCGCAGCACGGCGAGCCACTCGGCGCCGCTGAGCCCTATCGCGTCCATGAAGTCCGGCCCCTCCTCCATTTTCTGACGGTACGTCAGTTCCTCGGGTAGGCCAGTTCAACCCATCCGGCACCGCCTCCGCAAGGGCCCCGCACGCAGCAACGGCCGGGCGACCCCGATCGCGGCCCGTGATCAATTCGCAACCGGTTTCCGTCTTGACCGGTCCCGCTCAAACCGGCGCCGCAATACGCTCCGTACATGGCCGACTCCCCACACGCACCGGCACGCAGCCATGAACGCCCGCCCGTGTACGTCATCGGGGGCGGCCCCGGCGGACTCGCCGCGGCCGTCGGCCTCGAGGCGCACGGCGTCCGGGCCGTCGTCCTCGAGAAGTCCGACCGCGTCGGCACCTCCTGGCGCGGCCATTACGACCGCCTCCACCTGCACACCACGCGCCGCCTCTCCGGCCTCCCGGGCCTCCCGATGCCGCGCCGCTTCGGCCGCTGGGTCGCCCGCGACGACGTCGTGCGCTATCTGGAGAAGTACGCCGAGCACCACGACCTGGAAGTCGTCACCGGCGTCGAGGTCACCCGCATCGAGCGGGCCGCCGACGATTCGGGCTGGCTGCTGCGGGCCACCGGTGGCCGCGAGCTGACCTCGGCCGCCGTGGTCGTCGCCACCGGCTACAACCACACCCCGCACCTGCCCGACTGGCCCGGCGCCTCCACGTACACCGGGAAGCTGCTGCACGCGGGCGAGTACCGCAACCCGGACCCCTTCACCGGCCAGGACGTCCTCGTCGTCGGCGCGGGCAACACCGGCGCCGAGATCGCCGTCGACCTGATCGAGGGCGGCGCCGCGCGCGTCCGCATCGCCGTGCGCACCGCGCCGCACATCGTGCGCCGCTCCACGCTCGGCTGGGCCGCCCAGCGCACCGGCATCCTCTGCCGGCGCCTGCCGGTCGGCCTGGTCGACCGGCTCGCCGTACCACTCGGCAAGCTGAGCGTCCCCGACCTGTCGGCGCGGGGCCTGCAACGCCCCGACACCGGCCTCTACTCGCGGGCACGCCAGGGCGCCATCCCGGTGCAGGACGTCGGCTTCATCGACGCCGTGCGGTCCGGGAAGGTCGAACCCGTCGCCGCCGTCACCTCCTTCGACGCGGACGCGGTGGTCCTCTCCGACGGCACCCACGTCACCCCGGACACGGTGATCGCGGCCACCGGCTACCAGCAGGGCCTCCAGGACCTGGTGGGCCACCTGGACGTCCTGGACCCCGCCACCGGAAGACCCCGCACCCCCTCCCGGCGCACCCCCTCACCTCCCGGCCTCCACTTCACCGGCTACACGAACCCGATATCCGGCATGCTCCGCGAACTGGCCCTGGACGCCGGCCGCATCGGCAAGGCAGTGGCCGCCCAACTCCCGTCCTGAGTCCCCCTTCCTGAGCACCAGGACCCGCCGGGACACCGGCACGAGTACGCCCCTCAGAACATCCGCCCCAGCTTTTTGCGTGCAGCCCTGTTCCTGACACAGCGTCAGTTAAGTAATCTGACAGAGCGTCAGTTATTGATTTCCAGTTGACCCTCGGAGGACTTCGAGGCACTGCACAGGCTGCACAAGCTGCGACTGCACAGGCTGCACAAGCCGCACAGGCAAGAGATGTCGCTGACACACAGGAGCGGGCGGACCGATGCTTGGATCGACGTATGGCACCCTGACCACCGACTCCCGCCGGGCCCGCGTGATCGCCTGCGGTGAGCAGCCCGGACCCGCCGTGCACGGGCGGGCCGGTACCGAAGAGCTGGACGTCAGCGGCCTCCCGCTGCACTCCGACGTACCGGACCTGGACCGGTTCTTCCGGCCCGAGTCCGTCGCCGTCGTCGGCGCGTCCGATGCCGAGGGGCGACCCAACACCGGCATCACCCGGCAGTTGATGGGCTGGGCGGAGCGGGTCGGCGCGCGCCTGTATCCGGTGCACCCCACCCGCGAGACGGTCTTCGGCCTCCCCTGCTCCTCCTCCGTCGCCGAGCTGCCCGAGCAGGTCGACCTCGCCGTGCTGCTCGTCGCCGATCCGCTGCCCGTCATCGAGCAACTCGCCGACACGAAGGTGAAGTTCGCCGTCGCCTTCGCGTCCGGGTTCGCCGAGACCGGTGGCGAGGGCGCCGCCGCGCAGGCCCGGCTCTCCGCCGCCGTGGAGCGGTCCGGGCTGCGGCTGCTCGGCCCGAACACCAACCTCAACGCCTTCGAGCGCTTCCGCGAGGACCTCGACGGGCCGGCCATCGCACTGATCACCCAGTCCGGCCACCAGGGCCGCCCCGTCTTCTCCCTCCAAGAGCTCGGCATCCGGCTCTCCCACTGGGCGCCGACCGGCAACGAGGCCGACCTGGAGACCGCCGACTTCATCTCGTACTTCTCTCAACGCCCCGAGGTCGGCGCCATCGCCTGCTACGTGGAGGGCCTCAAGGACGGCCGCTCCTTCCTCCTCGCCGCCGACCGGGCCGCACGCGAAGGGGTGCCGGTCGTCGCCGTGAAGGTCGGCCGGACGGAGACCGGCGCCCGCACCGCCGCATCGCACACCGGGAAGCTCACCGGCGCCGACACCGTCGTGGACGCCGCCATGCGGCAGTTCGGCGTCATCCGCGTCGACGGGCTCGACGAACTCCAGGACACCTCCGCCCTGTTGGCCCGCGCGAAGCCGCCGCAGGCCGACGGCGTCGTCGTCTACTCGATCTCCGGCGGCACAGGCGCCCACTTCTCCGACCTGGCCACGGAAGCCGGCCTCCACCTCCCGACTCTCCCCCAGGAGAAGCAGAACGAACTGCACCAGTGGATACCCGACTACCTGAGCGTGGCGAACCCGGTCGACAACGGCGGCCACCCGGTCGGCGACTGGCGCGGCCGCAAGATCATCGACGCGATCCTGGCCGACCCGTCCGTGGGCGTCCTCATCTGCCCCATCACCGGCCCCTTCCCTCCCATGAGCGACAAACTGGCGCAGGACCTGGTGGACGCGGCCGAGCAGACGGACAAGCTGGTATGCGTGGTGTGGGGCTCGCCCGTCGGCACGGAGGACGCCTACCGCACGACCCTCCTCGGCTCCTCCCGCGTCGCCACCTTCCGCACCTTCGCCAACTGCATCAGCGCGGTCCGCGCCTACCTCGACCACCACCGCTTCACGGCCTCGTACGTCTCTCCCTTCGACGAGGCGCCGCGCACGCCCTCGCCCTCCTTCCGCAAGGCGCAGGCCCTGATGCGCCCGGGCCACCAGCTGAGCGAGCACGCGGCCAAGCAGCTGCTGCGGGCGTACGGGATCCGGGTGCCGCGCGAGCAGCTGGTGACGAGCGCCGCGGCGGCGGTGCGGGCCGCCTCCCTCGTCGGCTACCCGGTCGTCATGAAGGCATCGGCGCCCCAGCTCGCCCACAAGTCCGAACTCGGCCTGGTCAAGGTCGGATTGACGTCCGCGAGCCAGGTACGGGACGCGTACCGCGAACTCACCGACATCGCCCGCTACGAGGGCATCGAGCTCGACGGCGTTCTCGTCTGCCAGATGGTCGAGCGGGGCGTGGAGATGGTCGTCGGCGTCACCCGCGACGACCTGTTCGGCCCCACCGTCACCGTCGGCCTCGGCGGCGTACTCGTAGAAGTGCTGCGGGACACCGCCGTCGCCGTGCCGCCCTTCGGCGAGAGCCAGGCGCGGGCCGTGCTCGACCAACTCCGCGGGCGGGCCCTGCTCGACGGGGTCAGGGGGGCGCCGCCCGTCGACATCGACGCGCTGGTCGAGGTGATCCTGCGCGTGCAGCGGATGGCGCTCGAACTCGGCGACGACCTCGCCGAGCTGGACATCAACCCGCTGATGGTGCTGCCACGCGGCCAGGGCGCGGTCGCCCTCGACGCCCTCGCCGTGTGCCGCTGAACCGGCCGCCGCCCCTCCACCGCCGACAAGACGGAGCTCCCCCATGACCCAGCCCTCCCCCGCAGAACCTGAACAACCAACGCAACCAACACAAGCCACGCAACCCGAAAAGTCCCTGGACTCATTGGTACTGCACGCCACTGACAACGGCGTCTCGTGGATCACCCTCAACCGGCCCGAGGCCATGAACGCCGTCACCTGGGACCAGCGGGAACGCGTCATCTCGCTGCTCGCCGAGGCCTCCGCGGACCCGGACGTACGGGCCGTCGTGATCACCGCGACGGGCAAGGGCTTCTGCGCCGGGGCCGACCTGCGGGGCGGGGGCGCGGACGCCGGGGAGCGGGTGACGGGCGACGTGGCCCGCATGATCCGCCTCGGCGCGCAGCGCCTGATCACCGCCGTCCAGGACTGCGAGAAGCCGGTGATCGCGGCGGTGAACGGCACGGCGGCGGGCATCGGGGCGCACCTCGCACTGGCCTGCGACCTGGTCCTGGCGGCCGAGTCGGCGCGGTTCATCGAGGTGTTCGTCCGCCGCGGCCTCGTCCCGGACGGGGGCGGCGCCTACCTCCTCCCCCGCCTGATCGGCCCGCAGCGCGCCAAGGAGCTGATGTTCTTCGGCGACGCGCTGCCCGCCGCCGACGCGGAGCGGCTCGGCCTGGTCAACCGGGTCGTACCGGACGGCGAGTTGCCGAAGGTGGCGAGGGAGTGGGCGGAACGCCTCGCGGCGGGCCCCACGCGTGCGCTCGCCATGACCAAGGCACTGGTCAACGCCTCCCTCGACTCGGACCGCTCCACGGCCCTCGCGGCGGAGGCCACGGCCCAGGAACTCAACATGGGCACGCACGACGCGAACGAGGGCGTCGCGAGCTTCGTGGAGCGCCGGCGGCCCGAGTTCAGGGGCCGCTGAGCCGCCCGTGCTCCGGGCTCCGGACCCGTACTCCGTACTGTGACGTGGATCTTCGACAGATCCGAAGATTCACGTCACAGTCCACGTTCTGCGGGCCTCACGCGCCCCTCACGCCACACTCTCGCTCCCCACACTCCCCGCCCGGAACGTCCTCCGATACGCCGTGGGCGTGACCCCCAGTGTGGAATGCAGGTGCTGGCGCATGGACTGGGCCGTGCCGAAGCCCGAGCGGCGGGCCACCTCGTCGATGGAGAGGCCGGAGGTCTCCAGGAGGTGGCGGGCGCGTTCCACGCGCTGGCCGGTGAGCCACTGGCCGGGGCTGACGCCCACCTCCTCCCGGAAGCGGCGGGTGAAGGTGCGTACGGAAAGGGATTCGCGGTCGGCCAGGTCGCGGAGCTGGAGCGGCTCGTGGAGGTGGTCGAGGGCCCACGCGCGGGCGCGCGCGGTGGACGCCAACTGGGGCTCAGGGAGCGGGCGTTCGATGTACTGGGCCTGGCCGCCGTCCCGGTGCGGCGGTACGACGGTGCGGCGGGCCACGTCGTTGGCGACTGCGGCACCGTGGTCGCGCCGTACGAGGTGCAGGCACAGGTCGATGCCCGCGGCGACGCCCGCCGACGAGAGCACGTCGCCGTCGTCGATGAACAGCACGTTGGGGTCGACCTTGATGTGCGGGAAGAGGCGCTGGAAGTGGTCGGCGTCCGCCCAGTGCGTGGTGGCGGGCCGGCCGTCGAGCAGGCCCGCCGCGGCGAGAACGTAGCTGCCGGTGCAGATCGAGACCATGCGGGTCCCGGGGCGGATCCACGCCAGCGCCGCCTCCAACTCCGGTGTGAGACGGCCCTCTTCGTAGACGGGACCCATCTCGTACGAGGCCGGGACGATGACCGTGTCCGCGGTGGCAAGGGCATCCGGGCCGTGCTCCACGTGGATCGCATAGTCGGCGTCGGTCTGCACCCTCCCCGGCTCGCGGACCGCGCAGGTCACCACCTCGTACAGGCGCGCTCCCGTGGCGTCACGGGCGCGGCCGAAGATGCGCTGGGGGATGCCGAACTCGAAGGGGATGAGGCCGTCGAGCGCGAGCACCGCGATGCGGTGCGGGGTGTGCCGTCGGGTCCGTCGGGTACGTCCGGTGCCTCGCGTGGGTCCCATGGCCCGATCCTAGCGAATGATGGCATTCGGGCCACTCGTTCCGGGTGCGGGGATCGCCGAAGCTTTTCGGGTGACCGAGACGCAGACACCACCGAAGGCTCAGGACGGCGCCCGGCAGAGACGTCGCCGGCCCCACCGTGCCTGGGCCGTAGCCGCCGTGACCTTCGTGACCATCGTCGGCGCCGCCGCCTTCGCCTCCCTGCCCGGGCTGCTCATCGAGCCGCTGCACGATCCCGACACGGGGTTCGGCTGGTCGCGCGGCACCATCGGATTCGCCGTGTCCGTGAATCTCGCGCTGTACGGGGTCACGGCCCCGTTCGCCGCCGCGCTCATGGACCGGTACGGGATACGGAAGGTGGTGGCGGTCGCGCTGACCGTCATCTCCGTCGGGTCGCTGCTCACCGTATGGATGACCGCTGCGTGGCAACTGGTCATGTACTGGGGTGTGTTGGTGGGGCTCGGGAGCGGGTCGATGGCGCTCGCCTTCGCCGCGACCGTCACCAACCGCTGGTTCGTCGCGCGGCGCGGGCTTGTCACCGGCGTGCTGACCGCGGCCGGGGCCTCCGGGCAGCTGGTCTTCCTGCCGCTGCTGTCCTGGATCGTCGACCGGCACGGCTGGCGGCCCGCCGCCGTGACCGTGGCGCTGTCGGCGCTCGCCGTGGTCCCACTGGTGTGGCTGCTGCTGCGCGACCACCCCGCCGACGCCGGTGTGGAGCCGTACGGAGCAAAGGAGTTCGTGCCGAAGCCCGCGCCCGTCCGGGGAGCGGGGAAGCGGGCCGTGTCCGTCCTCGTGAAGGCCGCCCGCACCGGGCCCTTCTGGCTGCTCGCCGGGACCTTCGCGATCTGCGGCGCCTCGACGAACGGCCTGGTCAAGACGCACTTCGTGCCCGCGGCCCACGACCACCACATGCCCATCACCACGGCCGCCTCGCTGCTCGCGGTCATCGGTGTCTTCGACGTCGTCGGGACGGTCGCCTCGGGCTGGTTCACCGACCGGATCGAGGCGCGCCGGCTGCTCGCCGTGTACTACGCGCTGCGCGGGATCTCGCTGCTGTTCCTGCCGATGCTGCTCGCGCCCGAGGTCAGGCCGCCGATGCTGTTCTTCATCGTCTTCTACGGTCTGGACTGGGTCGCCACGGTGCCGCCGACGATCGCGTTGTGCCGCGAGCACTACGGCGAGGACAGCGCGATCGTGTTCGGCTGGGTGCTCGCCTCGCACCAGGTGGGGGCCGCGGTCGTGGCCTTCCTGGGTGGAGTGGCGCGGGATGTCTTCGGCTCGTACGACGTGGTCTGGTACGCCTCGGGCGCGCTGTGCGCGGCGGCGGCGCTGATGTCGCTGATCATCCGGCGGGGCCGCGCGGACACCGCTCCGGCCACCCCCGACCCGTCAGCCGCGTCAGTCGCGTAGCGCCGCGAAGGACCCCCGGTGGAAGACCAGGGGTTCCGCGCCGCCGCCCTCTGAGCCCAGCGCCGCCACCCGCCCCACCACGATCAAGTGGTCCCCACCCGTGTGCACCGCGTGGATCGCGCAGTCGATCCACGCGGCCGCGCCGTCGAGCCGCGGCGCGCCGGACACCGGCGCCTCGTCGTACGCGACACCGGCGAACTTGTCCGCCCCGCTGACCGCGAAGCCCCGGCACAACTCGCCCTGGTCCGCGCCCAGTACGTTCACGCAGAACGACCCCGCCCGGGCGATCCGCGGCCAGGTCGTCGAGGTGCGCGCCACCATGAACGCGACCAGCGGCGGGTCGAGGGACAGGGACGCGAAGGACTGGCAGGCGAAGCCGGCGGGGCCCGCGTCCGGCTCGACCGCCGTCACCACGGTCACGCCGCTGGCGAACTCGCCCATGACACGCCGGAATTCGGCCGGATCGACGGGTGCGCGCTCGTCGTCACCGACGGCCCGGAGATCCGGGCGCGGCAGCGTCTCCACCGGTGACTCCGCAGTGGGAGCGCCGACCGACCTGAGGTAGCGGACGACGGTGGCCGCCATCCCTGCATGTCCCATCATCCTGCGTGTCCCATCATGAAATCCATTGAAGCTGACGGGGTGTCAGATTGGAAGGGGTGCGGCGGCCCGGGCCCGCCAAGGGGTGCGGCGCCCCCGGACCACCACACCCCGCCGCCGTGTCAGAAGGTCAGGACCCCGCGCGCCACCCTGCCCGCCTCCGCGTCCTCGACCGCCTTCCCGAAGTCCTCCACCGGGTACGTCCGTGTCACCAGCTCGTCGAGCAGCAGCCGGCCCTCCGCGTACAGGTCCGCGTACAGCTTGATGTCGCGCTGCGGGCGCGAGGAGCCGTAGCGGCAGCCGAGGATCGACTTGTCGAGGAACAGTTCGGCGGGCACGAAACTCGCCTCCGCCTTCGCCGCCGGCATGCCGAGGATCACGGCCTGGCCGTGCCGGTCGAGGAGGTCGATCGCGGCGCGGATCAGCTCGACCCGGCCCACGCACTCGAAGACATGGTCGGCGCCGTCCGGCAGCAACTCCCGCACCGCCCCCACGTCGGCGACGAAGTCGGTCGCGCCGAACTGCCGCGCCACCTCCTCCTTGTCGGGATTCGTGTCGACCGCGACGATCCTCAGCGCACCCGCGACACGGGCCCCCTGGAGGACGTTGAGGCCCACGCCGCCCGTGCCGATCACGACCACCGAGTCGCCGCGGTCGACCTTCGCCCGGTTCAGCACGGCTCCGACACCCGTCAGCACACCGCAGCCGATCAGAGCCGCCGACGTCAGCGGGATCTCCTTCGGGATCTTCACCGCCTGGACGGCCTTCACCACGGTCCGCTCGGCGAACGCCGAGTTCGAGGCGAACTGGAAGAGCTTCTTGCCGCCCCGCTCGAACGGCTTCTGCGGCATGCCGATCGCCTTGCGGCACATCGTCGGCCGGCCCCGGTCGCACTCCGCGCAGGCCCCGCAGTTGGCGAGCGTGGACAGCGACACATGGTCACCGGGCACCACATGGGTCACACCCGCGCCCACCGCCTCCACCACGCCCGCGCCCTCGTGCCCGAGGACCACCGGGCGCGGGAACGGGATCGTCCCGTCGATCACCGACAGGTCGCTGTGGCACAGACCCGCGGCGGCGACGCCGACGAGCACCTCCCCCGGTCCCGGATCCCGTATCTCCAAGTCGTCTACGACGACGGCCTGTTGGCCGTCGAACACAACACCCCTCACGTGGCCTCCCTGGGCAGGCCGAGCACGCGCTCGGCGATGATGGTGCGCTGGATCTCGTCCGAGCCGCCGTAGATCGTGTCGGCGCGGGTGAAGAGGAACAGCCGTTGCTGTTCGTCGAGTTCGTAGGGTGCGTCGGGTGTCCAGTCCGTGGGGCCGACGGACGCCGCCGCGCCCCGCACCCGCAGGGCCAGCTCCCCGAGCCGCTGGTGCCAGCCGCCCCACAGCAGCTTGGCGACGCTCGGCGCACCGGCGTCGGGCGCGCCGCCGAGGGTGCGCAGCGCGTTCCACCGCATGGTCCGCAGCTCGGCCCACAGGCGTACGAGCTGGGCGCGTACGAGCGGGTCGCGGTCCGCCCCGGACTCGACGGCGGCCGCCACGACCGCCCGCAGCTCCTCGGCGAATCCGACCTGCTGGGCCAGCGTCGACACGCCGCGCTCGAAGGCGAGCAGCCCCATGGCGACCTTCCACCCGTCGCCCTCGCCGCCGACGACCTCCTCGGCGACGGCGCCGTCGAAGAACACCTCGTTGAACTCGCTCGTCCCGGTGAGCTGCCGGATCGGCCGTACGTCGATGTGGTCCGGCTGGTCCATGGGGACCAGGAGGAAGGAGATGCCCTTGTGGCGGCGCGCGTCCGGGTCGGTGCGGGCGAGGACGAAGCACCAGTCGGCCTCGTGCGCGAGCGACGTCCACACCTTCTGGCCGGTCACCCGCCAGCGGCCGTCGCTCCCCCGGCTCGCCGACGTACGCAGCGACGCCAGGTCGGAGCCCGCCCCCGGCTCGCTGTAGCCCTGGCACCAGAGGTCCTCGCCGCGGGCGATGCCGGGCAGGAAGCGGCGCTGCTGCTCCTCGGTGCCGTACGCGAGCAGGGTGGGGGCCAGGAGGTTCTCGCCGATGTGGCCGTAGCGGCCCGGCGCCCGTACGCGCGCGTACTCCTCCGCCCAGACGACCTGCTGGGTCAGCGTGGCGACACGGTTGCCGAAGCCCTCCCGGCCCCAGCCGATGCCGATCCAGCCGCCCGTGCCCAACTCCTGTTCCCAGGCGCGCCGTTCGGCGCCGCCCTCGTGCTCACTGCCCGGGCCGCCGCGCCCCACGGCGGCCGTGAACCGCTCGTCCAGATGTTTCTCGAGCCACTCCCGGACCTCGCCCCTGAAGGCCTCGTCCGTCTTGTCGAACCCGAACTCCACGCCCCGCCACCCCCGTTACTGGTTGGGTCGTTCCTTGGCGGCCGCCGCCCGGGCCATCTCCTGCAGCTGTTCAAGGAGCGGCATGGGGTCGGTGCCGACCGTCCCCGGCAGAAAGTCCGCGATCTTCTCCGGCGTCCAGGACCCGCCCTCCGCGTACCCGGCGCGCAGCTCGCGCGGCTGCGCCCACACGGCGATCTTCGGCCCGGCCACCGTGTACACCTGCCCGGTGATCTTCTCCTCGCGGGCCCGCTCGCTGAGCAGATAGACGACGAACGCCGCGACGTCCTCCGGCTCCCCGATCTCCTTCAGCGTCATCGGCACGTTCGCCGACATCCGCGTACGGGCCACGGGCGCGACGGCATTCGCGGTCACGCCGTACTTGTTGAGCCCGAGCGCCGCGCTCCGTACGAGGGAGATGATGCCGCCCTTGGCCGAGGCGTAGTTGGCCTGCGCCACGGAGCCCTGATGGTTGCCGCTGGTGAAGCCGATGAGCGTGCCGGTCTTCTGCTTGCGCATGACGGCGGACGCGGCACGGAAGACGGTGAAGGTGCCCTTGAGGTGGGTCTGGACGACCGGGTCCCACTCCTCCTCGGCCATGTTGAACAGCATCCGCTCGCGCAGGATCCCGGCGACGCACACCACTCCGTCGATCCGCCCGTACTCGTTCACGGCCGTGTCCACGATGCGCTGACCACCGGCCATCGTCGACACGTCGTCGGCCACGGCCACGGCGCTGCCGCCCGCCGCCTCGATCTCCTTGACGACGCCCAGCGCCACGTCCGACGTGGGCTCGCCGCCTTCTATGGACACCCCGTAGTCGTTGACGACGACCTTGGCGCCCTCGGCGGCGCACGCGAGCGCCACCGCCCTGCCGATGCCTCGCCCCGCTCCCGTGACGGCGACGACCTTGCCTGCCAAGAAGTTCCCCATGCCCGGCCCCTTCCCGCGGTTTCTGACGACCCGTTAGATTTCAACTCCGGTCGGATTCTACGACCCGTCAGATACCGGAACACAAGACCCGGGAGGACCCGATGCCCCTGCCCGCCGAGTTCCACGACATCGCCAAACGCGTGAACAACTGGGGGCGTTGGGGGGAGGCCGACGAGATCGGCACCCTGAATCTCGTCACCGACGAGGTCGTGCGCGAGGCCGCCACCGAGGTCCGCACGGGCCGCCGCGTCCCCCTCGCGCTGCCTCTCAAGGAGGACGGCGTGCAGTCGGGCCTGATCCCCGGCCGCATCAACCCGTTCCACACGATGGTGCAGATCAACCAGGAGATCTTCGGCCCGGAGACCGTCGCCACCAGCGACGACGCGGTGACGATGGGCCTTCAGGCGGCGACCCACTGGGACGCCCTCACGCACGTCTCGCACTCGGGCAAGCTCTACAACGGCCGCCCCGCCGACACCATCACGGCACACCACGGCGCCGAGTTCAGCGGTATCGACAAGGCGCCGTACATCGTCTCGCGCGGCGTCCTGCTCGACGTGGCGGCGGCGAAGGGCCTCGACCGGCTGCCCGGGGACCACGCGGTCACGCCCGAGGACCTGGACGAGGCGGCCGAGTTCGGGCGGGTGACGGTCCGGGCCGGCGACATCGTGCTCGTACGGACCGGGCAGATCCAGGTGTATCTCGCGGGCGACAAGCACGGCTACGGCTATCCGTCGCCGGGCCTTTCGGTGCGTACGCCCGAGTGGTTCCACGCGCGGAACGTGGCGGCCGTCGCCAACGACACCCTGACCTTCGAGATCTTCCCGCCGGAGATCGAGAACCTGTGGCTGCCCGTGCATGCGCTCGACCTGGTCGAGATGGGGATGCTGCAGGGCCAGAACTGGAATCTCGAATCTTTGTCCACAGCCTGTGGAGAAGTTCGGCGTTATTCGTTCCTGCTGTCGGCGATGCCGGAACCCTTCAAGGGCGGGACGGGGACGCCGGTGGCTCCCGTGGCGGTGTTCTGACGGTCCCACCGGACACGGAAAGCGGCGCGGGCTCCCCCACGGGGCCCGCGCCGCTTCGTGCGCGCTCACACCGCTTCGAACGCCACACCCTGGAAAGCACCGGCCGTCGCGACCGCGCACTGGTCGATCTCACACCAGATGGCCTTGCCCGTCCCCTCGGGGCGCCAGCCCCAGCGGTCCGCGAGCCCGTCGACGAGTTCGAGCCCCCGCCCGTTCGTCTCCTCGCCGTCCGCGTGCCGAGGCGTCGGCGGCTGCTCGCAGGTGTCGGCGACCTCCACGCGAACGGTGCCGAGGCACGCCTCCGGGACACCACTGGGCAACGCCATGCGCAGCACGGCTGGATGCCCCGTGTGCACCACGGCGTTGGTGACCAGCTCGGAGACGATCAGAATCAGCGTCTCCGCCAAGGACTCATCGGCCTCTATGCCCGAACCGGCGAGACGCGAACGCGCCCACCTGCGGGCCCGCCCCACCTCTGCGGGGTCGGCCCCGACCTCCAGTTGAACCTGAAGCACCTGCACCGCTCACACCATCCGAATCCGGCGGGACCGCTGGAGTACTGCCTCGCGCCACTTACCGTGCTGTCCAGTGAGAGGGATCACGGAACGTGAACCCCTTGGAGCACAGCATGGTTGACGTTCAGTCACCCCAACAAGCGCTTCGGGCATATTCCAGCGCGAAGGAGTACGCGTGCGGCATACTGTGCGACGCGTCTTGCCGGGGGTCGAACAGGCGGGCGCAAAACCCCGCCACGCGCTGCGAGCGGCGCACATCGTGGGGCCCGGAGTTGCCTCGGAGACAACACCGGCGCCGTCGCTCGGGTTCAGCACCACTCGCATCTGCCACAAGGTACCGGAGCGGAACGCCGACTCCGTGCCGTGACGAGCCTCCCGCAGGACACAACCCGATAACCACGCACGGTCACTGTGCGTGCACCCTTGCTCAGGCCCTCCGCTCAGGCAGCCGCGCGTTCGCTTTCCGGACGCGCGGCCGCCTCCTTACGTAGGTCAGAGCGCGGCCGCGAGCGTCTCCTCCGCGTCCCTCGCGCTGCCGCCCAACTCGGCCCGCACCCACGCCCGCTTCAGATGCAGGTGCACGTCGGCCTCCCAGGTGAAGCCCATGCCGCCGTGCACCTGGAGGCAGTCCCTGGCGCCCTGCACGGCGGCCTCGTCGGCGAGCAGTTCGGCCGCCGCGACCTCGACCGGATCGGCGGTGACGGCCGCCGCGTACACGGCGGCGCGGGCCACCTCGACCCGTACGAGCATCTCGGCGCACAGGTGTTTCACCGCCTGGAACGAGCCGATCGGTGATCCGAACTGCTCACGCTCCCGGGCGTGTTGGACCGCCATGTCGAGCGTCCGGCCGGCCGATCCGAGCTGTTCGGCGGCGTACAGGAGGGTCGCTTCGAGGGGGACGGGGGCGGGCCCGGGGAGCGCGTGCAGGGGGGTGAGCGGGTCCGCCGAGGCGATCGGGCGGGCCCTGGAGGCGTCGCCGCGCACCACGTTCGCGTCGTCCCGCCACGGCAGCAGGGACCCGTACGGCGTGGTCACCACCGCCTCGCCGGCCGCGGCGCCCGGCACCTCGCCCGCCGCGAGGAAGGTGGCCACCAGCGGGCCCGGCACAAGGGCTCGCCCCACTTCCTCGAACACCACGACGGCGTCGGGCAGGCCGAGCCCCACCCCGCCCTCCGACTCCGGCAGGCACAGCGAAAACAGCCCGGCCTCGCCGAGCTCGCGCCACAGCCCCCGGTCGACGGCCGGGGTGTCGGCGTCCACCGCGGCCCGCAGCGCGTCGCGCCCGAACCGCCCGGCGAGGAGTTCCCGTGTGCCCTCGCGCAACGCCCGCTGTTCCTCGGTCAGTTGGAAATGCACGCCTACCGTCCCCCCTTTGAAGACCTGGGCAGCCCGAGGATCCGCTCGGCGACGATGTTCCGCTGGATCTGCGAGGTGCCGGCGGCGATCGTGTACGACAGCGAGGAGAGCCGGTCGAGCGTCCACTCCTGGTCGGTGTCGAGGGCGCCCGCACCACCGAGGACCCGGGCAGCGGCCTCGTACAGCCGCTGCCGGGCGTGCGAGTAGCGCAGCTTGAAGACCGAGCCGCCCACGCCCGGCACGCCGCCGGTCGCCTGTGCCTCGCTCACGTTCCACTGCGTGAGCCGCCACAGGGCGCCGAACTCGGCCGACAGCAGCCCGAGTTCGCGGCGGAGCACGGCGTCGTCCCAGCGGCCGGTCTTCTTCGCATGGGCGGCGAGCTCGCCGAGCACCCGGCGGCAGGCGACGACCTCGCCGACGAACGCGGTGCCGCGCTCGAAGGACAGGGTCACCATGGTCACGCGCCAGCCGTCGTTCTCCTCGCCGACCCGGTTGCCGACCGGCACCCGCACGTCGTCGAGGAACATCTCGGCGAACTCGGTCGACCCGGCGAGCGTGCGCAGCGGCCGCACCGTGATGCCGGGCGCGTCCATCGGCATGGCGAGCCAGGAGATGCCGCGATGCTTGGGCGCCGACGGGTCGGTGCGGACCAGGAGTTCGCACCAGTCGGCGACCTCCGCGTGCGAGGTCCAGATCTTCGAGCCGCTGATCACGTACTCGTCGCCCTCGCGCCGGGCCTTCGTACGCAGCGCCGCGAGGTCGGATCCGGCGTCCGGTTCGCTGAACCCCTGGCACCACACCTCGTCCCCGCGCAGGATCGGCGCGAGCCACCGGTCCCGCTGACCGGGGCTGCCCTCGGCGGCGATGGTCGGCCCCGCGTGCAGCAGCCCGACGAAATTCGCGCCTACGTAGGGTGCGCCCGCCTTTTCCGTCTCCTCCAGGAAGATGAGCCTCTTCGTGGGCGAGGCGTCCCAGTGCACCTCCCCGTACCCGGCGTCGTACAGGCGCCGCTGCCAGCCCATGTCGTACGCGCGTCTGCCCGGCCAGTCGTCGGGCGACGGCTTCGGGGGCAGCGTGGGCAGCACGCCGCCCAGCCACTCCCGAAGCCGCGCCCGGAACCCCTCTTCTTCGTCCGTGTACGTGAGGTCCATGGCGGACGCCCTACTTGCGGTCCTTGTCGAGGTCCAGATCGAGCATGCGGATGGCGTTGCCGCGCATCAGCTTGTAGATCGTCTCGTCGTCGAGGCCCTTCACGTGGTCGAGCGCGACCTCCTTGGTGTTCGGGAAGGTCGAGTCGACGTGCGGATAGTCCGTCTCGAACGTCGCGTTGTCCCGGCCGACGGTGTCGATGGACGCCACCCCGTGCTTGTCACGGAAGAAGCAGCAGAAGATCTGCCGGTAGTAGTACGTGGACGGGGGCTCGGGGATCAGGTCCCGGACGCCGCCCCACGCGCGGTGCTCCTCCCACACGTCGTCGGCGCGCTCCAGGGCGTACGGGATCCAGCCCATCTGCCCCTCGCTGTACGCGAGCTTGAGCCGCGGGAACTTCACGAGGACGCCGCTGAACAGGAAGTCCATCATCGAGGCCATCGCGTTGTTGAAGCTGAGCGAGGCCTGGACGGCGGGCGGCGCGTCCGGGGACGCGGCCGGCATCTGGGACGAGGACCCGATGTGCATGTTCACGACGGTGCCGGTCTCCTCGCACACCGCGAAGAACGGGTCCCAGTAGCCGGAGTGGATGGACGGCAGGCCCAGGTGGGTCGGGATCTCGGAGAACGTCACGGCCTTGACGCCGCGCGCGGCATTGCGCCGGATCTCCGCGACGGCGAGCTCGATGTCCCACAGCGGGATGATGCACAGCGGGATCAGCCGGCCGCCGCTGTCCCCGCACCACTCCTCGACCATCCAGTCGTTGTAGGCGCGCACGCAGGCGAGCGCGACCTCCTTGTCGTGCGCCTCCGCGAACGTCTGCCCGCAGAAGCGGGGGAAGGTCGGGAAGCAGAGACTGGCCTCGACGTGGTTGAGGTCCATGTCGGCGAGGCGGGCCTTGGGGTCCCAGCACCCGCGGCGCATCTCGGCCCGCGTGATCCCCTCCAGGGTCATGTCGTCGCGGTCGAAGCCGACGGCCGCGATGTTGCGCTTGTACGGGAACTTGAGGTCCTCGTAGATCCACCAGTCCGTGGGCGGTCCCGCCGGATCCATCGTGATCCGGTACTTGCCCGCCACGTAGGCGAGTTCGCCGATTCCCTCGGTCAGCGGCTTCGGCCCCTTGTCCCGGTACTTGGCCGGCAGCCAGGTCTCGAAGAGATGAGGCGGTTCGATCACATGGTCGTCGACGCTGACGATGCGCGGCAGTTCCGTCATGAGTGTTCAGCCCCTCGCCGTATCTGATGACCCGTCAGAAAGCAGGCTAGCCCCGCACCTCTGGACCGACAAGGAGCGCGGACTTACGCTCTCAGCCAGATCTGACAACCCGTCAGGTGACGGCACCGGCCGTGAAGGGGTTCTGGAGATGACCGACACCGCACACGCCCTGGGCGCCTCCCGCACGCTCTGGGAGCTGGTCGAGCGCCGCGCCGAACTCACCCCCGACCGCCCGGTGCTGCTCCAGGGCGAACGCACCCTGACCTTCGGCGAATTGCGCGACCGCTGTGAGCGCGTGGCGGCGGGCCTCTACGACCTGGGCATCCGCCCCGGCACGGTGGTCGCCTGGCAGCTCCCCACCCGCATCGAGACGGCGCTGCTCTCCTTCGCACTCGCCCGCATCGGGGCGGTGCAGTCGCCGGTCATCCCCTTCTACCGGGACCGCGAAGTCGGCTTCGCGCTACGGGAGTCGAAGGCCGACTTCTTCGCGACACCCGGCGTGTGGCGCGGCTTCGACCACACCGACATGGCGCGGCGGCTCGGCGCGCGCGGCATCTTCGAGGCGTACGAGAACCTGCCGGAGGGCGACCCGTCCGTACTGCCCCCGCCGCCCGCCTCCGGCACGGACGTCCGCTGGATCTACTGGACGTCGGGCACGACGTCCGACCCCAAGGGCGTGCTGCACACGGACCGTTCCCTCATCGCGGGCGGCTCCTGCCTCGCCCACGCCCTGCACCTGTCGTCGTCCGACGTCGGCTCGATGGCGTTCCCGTTCGCGCACATAGCGGGCCCCGACTACACCGTGATGCTGCTCCTGTACGGCTTCCCTGCGGTGATGTTCGAGCACTTCGCGATGCCGGACTCGCTGGCGGAGTACCGGCGGCACGGCGTCACGGTGGCGGGCGGCTCGACGGCCTTCTACTCGATGTTCCTGACCGAACAGCGCAAGCAGCCGGACGAGAAGCTGATCCCCACGCTGCGCCTGCTGGCGGGCGGCGGGGCGCCGAAACCGCCGGAGGTCTACCACTCGGTCGTCCGCGAGATGGACGTCCAACTCACCCACGGATACGGCATGACCGAGGTGCCGATGATCACGATGGGCGCGCCCGACGACACCGCCGAGATGCTGGCGACGACGGAGGGCCGGCCGCCGGAGGGCATGGAGATCCGCGTCGTCGACGCCGACGGCAAGCAGGTGCCGCCCGGCGTCGACGGCGACGTACGCCTGCACGGCGAGGCCGTCTGCCAGGGCTACCTGGACCCGCACCAGACCACGGACGCCTTCGACGAGGACGGCTTCCTGATCACCGGCGACCTGGGACACCTGCTGCCCGCGGGCCACCTGGTCCTCACCGGCCGCGCCAAGGACGTCATCATCCGCAAGGGCGAGAACATCTCCGCGAAGGAGATCGAGGACCTGCTGCACGAACACCCCGCGGTCCAGGACGCGGCGGTGATCGGCCTGCCCGACACGGAACGCGGGGAGCGCGTATGCGCTGTTCTCGAACTACGCGCGGGGCAGACCGAGTTGACCCTGCCCGAACTCACCACGTACCTCCGCGAACAGGGCCTGTCCACGTTCAAACTGCCGGAACAGCTGGAGGTCCTGGAGGCACTCCCACGCAACGAAACGCTCCGCAAGGTCCTGAAGTACAAACTGCGCGAGCGCTTCGGAACCACTCCCAGCGGCGATTGAGCCCATTCAAGCCCCGTTCTGGGACGAGAGCCCGCGGGGTCCGGGGCCAATCAAGCCCCGCCGGCGATTGAGGCGCGGGGTCCGGGGCAGAGCCCCGAGACCGCAACGCCGGTGCCGCTATTCCGGAACGGTGAAGTACCGAGCGAACGCCCGGACCGCCGCATCCTCCGAGATCCGGCCGGAGGCATCCGCGTCCAACGCGGCCGCCGCCGCCCGCGCCACATCCGCCTCCACCCCGAGCACGCCGAGCACCCGCACCGCGGTATCCACATCGACCCCGCCCCCGGAGGCCTCCGCACCGGCCACCGCGAGGGCCCAGCGCAAGAACGGCCTGGCGATCTCGGCAAACCGGTCCGGATTGTCCCGCAACCGCTTCACGGCCCCGGTCACGAACTCCTCGCGGGTCACCCGCTGGTCCCCGTCGACGTCCGCGATCCCGGCCATGCCCTGCCAGAACGCCTCGGCCCCGGCGAACAGCGCCTGCCCCCGCTCGGAGCGGGCCGCCACACCGAACTCGGCGAGCAGCGCCTTCGCGGCGACGTAGAAGTCCTCGCGGTCGATGTATCCGTTGCCGTCCTGGTCGAAGCCGGCGAACCGGGCCGCGATCCTCCGCTCGTCCATGCTCATGGGCCGCCTCTCGCGTCGTTGGGTGCTACGCATCGGAGCGTACGACGGCGCCGGGCGCGCACGCCCCGAACTGCGGTGTTTGTGTCAAGGCCGGTGAAAATCCGGTACAAGCCGTTACCCGGTACAAGCCGTTACGCCGACATCGGTGCCGCGTCCTCGTCCACCGCAGAGGCGACGTCCGGGTAGACGTCGAAGAGGCGGCGGACGCCGAGGGCGCCGAGCACGCGGTTCACGTGGGAGCCGTCGACCGCGCCCTGGGCCGGCAGGATCAGGCGCAGGCGGCCCTGGCAGGAGCGCATCAGGCGGCGTGCCGCGATCAGCACACCGACGCCGCTCGAATCACAGAACAGCACGTCGGAGAGGTCGAGCACGACGCTGCGGCGGCCTTCCGCCACCGCTTCGTGCACCTGCTGGCGCAGCGCCGGGGACGTCACCAGGTCCATTTCGCCGGACACGCACACGACGGCCCAGTCGCCCTGCCCTGACTCGGTCACCTTGAGCGTCACGCGCCATGCCTCTCGTTCGGGAATATCGACGATCCGGAATCTGTCCCTACGTTTCTTCTGCGCGGCTGCCCTGCCGCACCGGGATGAAACACTCCCGCAGACCTATCACATATGGCCTGGTTAAGCCCTGGCCGGTCACATGTGAAGCAAATCGCTCATCGTGTTTCCGGGGGCGAATGCCTTTACCACCTACTGCTCCCCAGGCGCGCACAATGCGGCAAAGGAGAGTGCACTGTCGGCGCCGACAGTTACATTCGAGTAGCAAGGCAGAGTAGATGGTTCGGGCAGTCGGTGAGGGGGCCCCATGCCCAAGGACACCCCGTCCCGCTGGGACCGCAGGATGCAGCAGCGCCTGGCCCACGGGGAGGCGGCCGCGCTCGGCGAGCTCTACGACCGGTTCGCCTCACTGGTGCACGGCCTGGCGCACCGCGTGCTCGACGACGAGACGGCGGCCGACCAGATCACCCGTGACGTGTTCACACAGATCTGGGAGAATCCGGAGTCCTACGACCCCAAGCAGGGCCCGCTGCGCTCTTTCATCGCCACTCTCACCCACCGGCACGCGGTGCAGCGCCTGCGCCAGACCGAGTCCGCCGCCCTCGTGCGCACCGGGCTCGGCACCACCGAGGACCTGGAGCGCAAGGTGCGTCACGCCTCCGCAGCGGCCCGCGCCGACTACATCGTGACGTCCATGCCCGCCCCGCTGCGCGAAGCGCTCAACCTCGCGTACTTCCAGCGCCGTGACTACCGCCAGACCGCCGCCGACCTCGGCGTCACCGAGGACGAGGCCCGCCGCAGGCTCCGCCTCGGCCTGCAGCTCCTGTCGACGGCCCACAACGCGGGCACACCTCCCGGCCGCAGCTACGGGAGGCCGGCGTGAGCGCGGCGAACGGGCCGGGCCGGTTCAACCCCTTCGAGGAGGAGCCCGAGGGCGCCGGAGAAGGTGAACAGCAAGGCGGGAACGAGGCGTTCGGCAGGGACCAGCCGTCGCCCGGCGCCGCGGGCCCCGGCCCCGCGGACCGACCCTGGATACCGACGCCCCGCTCCTCCGTCGAGGACGCCGGCCGCCCGCTGCCCGAGGTCACGGCGGCCGAACCGGCCGTCCTGGAGCACCGCGTCCTCAAGTCGCTGCTCGGCGCCTGGGCGCTGGCCGCCTGCTCCCCCGAGGAAGCGGCCGCCGTCGAGATCCACCTCGGCGACTGCGGCGCCTGCGCCGAGGAGGCGCTGCGGCTGCGCGACGCCGTCGGCCTGCTGCACGCCGAGGAGAGCCTCGACCTCGACCCGATGCTGCGCTCCCGCGTCCTGGAGGGCTGCCTCACCCGGCGCCCCGCCCGCATCCCCGTCCCCGGCTGGGCCACCCCGTACGACGCGGAGACCGCCCGGCTCGACGCGCTGCTCCAGGACATCGGCGACGGCGAATGGCACGCGCCGGTGCGGCTCCGCTGGTACGAGGGGGCGGAGCAGGTCGGCAAGAAGACCACGGTCGCGGGTGTGATCGCCCATCTCACCAGCGTCGACGGCCTGGTCGCCCGCGCCCTCGGCCTGGAGGACCCCTCCCCCGTGCCGCCGGAGCTCGGCCCCACCGCGAGGACCAAGGCGTACTGGAAGTCGTCCTACTTCCCGCCCACGCGCGCGGTACGGGCGCCCTGGCGCGAGCAGTCGCACGCCGTCATCCGCACGGTGTCCTTCGCGGGCTCGGACGAGGCCGGCGCCGGAGGCTCGGGTCAACTCCCCGTGTCGTACGGCAATTTCGAGCTCGCGCTGCGCGACGCCATGATCGACCGGGCCTTCGAGTGCTGGATCCACGCCGGTGACATCGCGGACGCGGTCGACTACCCCTACGAGGCCCCGTCCCCGCGCCACCTCAACCGAATGATCGACCTCGCCGCCCGGCTGCTCCCCGGCTCCCTGGCCGCGCGCCGTCGACACGGCCTCGCGGCCCCCGCCCGGGAACTCGTCGGTGCGGGGCGCCCCGGCCGCAGCCTGCGCCTGGAGGTCGAGGGGGCGGGTGGCGGCGAGTGGCTGATCGCCCTCGACTCCCCCGCGGCGGTCGGCTCCGACGAGCGGGAAGTGGCCCATGTCGCCCTGGACGGCGTCGAATTCTGCCGCCTCGCCGCGGGCCACGTCCTCCCGGAGGAAGCGGCAGCGGGCCAGATCGGCGACCGCGAGGCCATCCGCGACGTCTTGTCTGCGACGGCTGGCCTGAGCCGGTTGTGACGCCGAGCCAAGCTCCGTTCGGCCATCCAAGCCCGGTTCGGTGCCATCAAGCCCGGTTCGGCAAAATCAAGCCCCGCTCTGGGACGAGAGCCCGCGGGGTCCGGGGCAGAGCCCCGTGTCCTTCGCCCCGTCGGGGTTGACGCCGCGGGGCTCTGCCCCGGACCCCGCGCCTCAATCGCCGGCGGGGCTTAAGTTGCCGGCGGGGCTGATCAGGCGAAGACGACCGTACGCCGACCGTTCAAAAGAATCCTGCGCTCCGCATGCCACTTCACGGCCCGCGCCAGCGCCTGGCACTCGACGTCCCGCCCGATGGCGACCAGCTGATCCGGCGTGACGTCATGCCCGACCCGCTCGACCTCCTGCTCGATGATCGGCCCCTCGTCGAGGTCGGCCGTCACGTAGTGCGCGGTCGCACCGATCAGCTTCACACCACGCGCATGCGCCTGGTGGTACGGCTTCGCGCCCTTGAAGCTCGGCAGGAACGAGTGGTGGATGTTGATGATCCGCCCGCTGAGCTGCTTGCACAGGTCGTCCGACAGCACCTGCATGTACCGCGCGAGCACGACCAGCTCGACGCCCTCGTCCCGCACCAGATCGAGCACCTGCTGCTCGGCCTGCGCCTTCGTCTCCTTCGTCACCGGGATGTGGTGGAAGGGGATGTCGTACGAGGCGACCAGCTCGGCGAACTCCGTGTGGTTGGAGACGACCGCGGCGATGTCGACCGGCAGCGCGCCGATCCGGGCCCGGAAGAGCAGGTCGTTGAGGCAGTGGCCGAACTTGCTGACCATCAGGACGACCTTCATCCGGTCCGAGGCCCGGTGGATCTGCCAGTCCATCTGGAACGAGTCGCCGATCGCGGCGAAGCTGGCGCGCAGCTTCTCCACGGTCACGTGGGTGTCCGCGCTGAAGTGGACGCGCATGAAGAACAGTCCCGTGTCGTGGTCACCGAACTGCTGGCTGTCCTCGATGTTGCAGCCGGTCATGAAGAGGTAGCTCGACACGGCGTGCACGATGCCCTGCTTGTCGGGGCAGGAGAGGGTGAGGACGTACTGCTCGGGGGCGGACTGCGCGTTCATGGGCCAAGGGTCCCATACCCTCGGCCCCTCCCACCGAGCTGTCCGGCGGTTACGCCGCCCTCGTCACGATCCGCAGCACCTCGAGGGTCTGCGGGGCCATGTCCGGGTCCTCGCCGTCGCTCGTGGCGAGCCTCACATGGGCGTCGCGGGCCGCGCGGACCGCCTCCGGCCAGCCCTCGTGGTTCAGATACGCGGCGACCGGGGCGTCGGGGCCCACCTGGTGCATGATCCGCAGGACCCGGAGCACGGCGGAGTCGACGAGCGCCGCCTCCTGCGAGTCCCGGAAGATCGTCCCGACGTATTTCTCGGCGGACCAGTTGTCCAGCCAGGTGTCCTCGACGAGGCGGTACACGGCGTCGGTCACGTCCCCGTATCCGTCCACGCCTGCCTGCCAGACGTCCCGCTGGAACGACGGGTCGGAGAGCATGTGCAGCGCGGAACGCACGTTGCTGCGCCAGCGCCACCACGGCATGTCGTTGAGTGGCATGCCGCCCATCTTCGTTGAGCGACGGCCGCGACGGGAAGAGTTGTCCGAGGTTTGCACGGTCATCGATCGTACGTCCCGGCCTCTTGAGCCCCGCACGACCCCCGTAATTCACCTCATTGTCACCACGCGTCGACCGCGGGTCACTCGACCGTTGGCGGTGCGGCGGAATCGTGCGGGCACATGACCGGCAGGCGCCCCAGCAGCACCCGTAACCGCATCGCCCCCCGAAGCCACATACGCACCGCGGCCGTGCTCCTGAGCGCCGCCCTGGTCGCCGGGTGCGGGCTCGTCCCCGGCGACGCCAAGGGCGCGGGAGACCGGCCGGTGACCGTCATGACCTGGGCCCCCGAGAAGACCAGGGCGACGAACATGCCCGGGGTGCCCGCCATGGCGCGGGCCTACGCACGCTGGATCAACGCCCACGGCGGCATCGGCGGCCGGACGCTGAAGGTCCTCACCTGCAACGACCACAACGACAGCGTGGACGCCGCCAGGTGCGCCCGCTCCGCCGTCGAGCACGACGCCGTGGCGGTCGTCGGCTCGTACAGCCAGCACTCGAACGCCTTCCTGCCGCCGCTGGAGTCCGCGGGCATCCCCTACATAGGCGGCTACGGCGCCACCGAGGCGGAGTTCACCAGCCCGCTGTCCTACCCTGTCAACGGCGGCCAGGCCGCCCTCCTCGCCGGCAACGGGCGCCAGCTGTCCGGGCCTTGCGCCCGCACCGTCCTGATCCGCCCCGACTCCATCGCCGGAGACCAGCTCGCGCCGCTGCTCAACTCCGGCCTCGCGCTGCGCCACCGCCCCGCCGCCGTCGACATGCTCGCCGCCGACGACGCCACCGACTACGCCGACCAGGCCCGCCGCGCCCTCGACACCGCGAGCCGGGCGCCGCAGGGCGAGGGCTGCGTCGCGGCGGTGCTCGGGGAGCGTACGAACACGTTCTTCGACTCGTTCCGGCGGCTGCGCGAGGACTACCCCTCGGTGCGCACCGCCACTGTCCTCGGCAGCGTCGACCAGACCGTCGTCGACCGCACCGGCGGCCCGGAGAGCCCCTACGAAGGGGCGTACGTGACCAGCTGGTACCCGGCGTCGGACGACGCGCGCTGGGACCCCATGAAGCGGGCGATCAACGAGCAGGCCTTCGGCGACAACCGGATCGACCCGGCGGACGCGGGCGTGCAGACCACCTGGATCGCGTACGAGGTGCTGCGGCAGATCATCGAGTCGGCCGGCGACGGCGCGGTCACCGCGCGCACCGTGCGCACCGCCCTCGACGACGACGTCAAGGTCACGACCGGCGGGCTCACGCCGCCGCTGCGCTGGGGCTACGACCACATGTCCCCGGTCGGCGACTTCCCGCGCCTGGTCAACGCGCGGGTGACCTTCCAGAAGGTCGTCTCCGGGCGGCTCAAGGCGACCAGGAAGTCCTCGGTGGACGTGACGGGCACGCTCGCCGGGCTTTCCTGATCGCGACCGCTTCCGAATCCGCGACTACCTCCGAGGCCGCGACTGCCTCCGAGATCGCGGCTGCCGCCGAACCCGTCAGAGCTGGACGGCCGAGCGCTGGGTCAGCCCGTACTTGCTCGCGATCTCGTTCCACAGCTTGGAGGCCTGCTGCTTCTGCGTGGACGCCGTGCCGCTCGCCCCGTCACCGGCCCTGCGCTCCGACGTCGGCTTGGCATGCCCCTTCTTGCACAGCGCGCGCTTCTTCCCAGCGACCTGGTCGCCCCACTTCGCGTAGTGGGCGTCCGCGGACGCGGAGGCCTTCCAGGCGCTGGTGAGCGCGGCGGTGAGACGGGCGTGCTCGGGCAGCTGGTCCACCTGAAGCGCGCCGAGGCGCGTCACCAGGTCGTTGCGCTGGTTCGCCGCGCTGCGCAGGTCCTTCGACGCCTGGGGCAGCGCCTTGCAGCCGCCGATGTTCGCGACCGAACGCACCACGGCAGAGCGGCTGTTGTTGGAATCGCCGAGCAGCTTGTCGAGCTCGACTGCCTGCGCCTTGGCCGGGTCGACGGACGGCGAGGCCGACTCGGACGCGGGCGCCGAGTTCGACACGTTCTTCGTCGCGTCCGTCTTCTTGTCGTCGTCGTCCCCGCCGCTGAGCATGGCGCCCGCGCCGACACCCACGACGAGGATGGCCACGCCGACCGCGGCGATCAGCGGCACCTTGGAACCCGTGCGGGTCTTGCCGCCGCGCGGGGGCTCGGGCTCGTACCCGTACTGCTGCGGGGGCGGCGTCATGCCCGTCATCCCCGGTCCACCGGGTCCGGGCGGCGCCGCGTTCGGGTCGAAGCGCGGCATCTGCTGCGTCGCTCCGGCCGCGCTCTCCGGCTCCGTACGGAACAGGGCGTCGAACTCGGCCGGCGGCTGCCGCTCACCGGGCGCTCCGGGACGTACCCCGTAGCCCTGGTCCTGAGCGGGCATCCCTTGAGCGGGCATCCCCTGAGCGGGCATCCCCTGAGGGGGCATCCCCTGGCCCGGCATCGGCTGCCCGGGCACCGGCGGTATGTACTGCGTGGCCTGGCTGTCCGGGGAGCCCCCGTAGCCGGGCGGCGCCGCATCGGGCATCGGCTGCGCGCGCCCCAGGAACTGCGTGGCGTCCGGGGCGGGAGCCTCCGGCGGCAGCCCGGGACCGGCCGCGTACTGGGCCGCCTGCTGCTGCGCCGGGGGTATGTACTGCGTGGCGTCCCCGTCGTAGGCACCGGGGGCGGGTCCCGCGGGAGCCGCGGGCGGCAGCGGCCCCGCCTCCGCGTACTGCTGCGGCAGCGCCTGCGCGGGCTGCTGCTGCGGCAGGGCGGCACCGTAGGACTGGTGCGGCAGCGCATGGGGGTCCTGCTGCTGCGCGGGCGGCATCGCCGCGGCGCCCTGCGGCTGGCCCCACTCGTACGTAGGCATGGACCCGTCGTAGGTCGGCATCGGCCCGGCGTTGTGCGCCTGCTGGGACTCGGGCCCCCAGGGCTGCCCCCACGGGCTCGCGCCCGCCGGACCCGCCTGGTCGCCGTACGTGCCCGGCAACAGGGGCTCACCGCCGTCGGCAGGCAGCACGACACCTTCGTGCGTCTGCCGCGCCTGCGGAAGGTGCGGGCGTTCGCCCTGCCCACTCTGCCCGCTCTGCTCCGTCACCGTAAGACTCCTACGTAGGGGGTCGGAATCGTCGGCTCACGCTACCGGGTCTTCGTACGCCCGTGCTACGCACCTCAAACCCCGGAAGCCTCCCCAGTGACGCGACTAACAAAACCGCCTGCCGGCTTGCCCGTTATGACACAGCTCACGTCACACCAGTACGCCGCTCATGTCCACACAAGTGCGCCGCTCACGCCGCCTGAAGCTCCATTCGCGCCCCGAACTCCCGCACCACGGGCTCCTCCCGGAACGGATCGAGACGCTCCCTGAAGTCGTCCAGATACTCCGCGCCCCGGTTCGAACGCACCGTGCCGAGCAGCTCGACGGCCCGAAGTCCCGTGTGACAGGCCTGTTCCACCTCCCGCTGCTGCACCTGCGCCGTCGCCAGCAGCACGAGGCCGATCGCGCGACGCCGGGCCCGCGACTCCGGATGCCCGTCCAACGACTCCTGCGCACACCGCGCCGCGTCCCTCGACTGACCCAAGTCACGGTGACAGTGCGCCAGTTCGTCCGCCAGATAGGCCTGGTCGAAGTGCGCGATCCACACCGGGTCGTCCCCGGAGTCGGTCCGCCCTTCGGCCTGTTCCAGGGCGGCGACCGCGCGCGAGGAGGAGGACTGCGCCGACCTCACGTCCCCGAGGAGTGCGTGGCCGCGCGCTTCGGCGGCGTGGAACATCGCCTCAGCGCGCGGCGTCACACGCCCGCGCGCCCCCTCCTGAGCCGCGCGGGCGAGCTGGGAGATCTCACGCGGATTGCCGAGCTGCGCCGCCAGGTGACTCATGGACGCGGCCAGCACGTACCCGCCGTAGCCACGGTCACCGGCCGCCTGCGCAAGCCGCAGAGCCTGGATGTAGTACCGCTGCGCGAGCCCCGGCTGACCGGTGTCGATCGCCATGTACCCGGCGAGCTCCGTCAACCGCGCGACGGCGGAGAACAGTTCACGCCCCACCGCCTCGCGGTACGAGCCCGCGAGCAGCCCGCTCACCACACTGTTCAGGTAGTGCACGAGCACCGGGCGCACGTGCCCGCTCCCGTACTGATGGTCAAGGTTGGTCAGCGCCTGCGTCATCGCCCGCACCGCCGCCACGTCCGAAGGACCGACCCGCGGCCCGGCCGCCCGCGCCACCTGCGAGTCCGGCACGGAGATCAGCCAGTCCCTGCTCGGCTCGACGAGCGCCGAGGACGCCACGGACGAACCGGAGAGAAAGTCCCTGCGCCCCACGTCACTTCGCCACAGCTCGCACACCTGCTCAATGGCGCCGAGCACGGTGGGCGAGAACTGGAGCCCGACACCGGAGGCGAGGTTCTTCCCGTTGGCCATCCCGATCTCGTCGATGGTCACCGTGCGTCCGAGCTTGCGGCCGAGCGCCTCCGCGATGATCCCCGGCGCCCGGCCGCGCGGCTGCTGCCCGCGCAGCCAACGCGCCACGGACGTCTTGTCGTAGCGCAGATCGAGCCCGTGCTCCGCACCGCACATATTGACCCGGCGTGCGAACCCCGCGTTCGAACAGCCCGCTTCCTGGATGAGCGCCTGCAGCCGTTCATTGGGCTGTCGCGCTACGAGAGGCCGTGCGGCCATGGCGTACCCCCTGCTGTGCCCGTCCGGGTGTCCGACTGCCGGTCAACAGCCGGTCGTTGGATCATCACTGCCCTGAGTGGAAACGGAAGATGCACCACAAACGGGTGTCAAACACACGCCCGTGTGACGCCGGTCCGTCGCGTTGCCGCGCTTGTTACCTCCCCGCACTACCCACCACCCGGGGCCTCCTCGCCCGCGCGCCCCCACCCATGCACCCATGCGCCCCACATGCGGGAACGATGCTCCCGCTCCGCCCGTACGTGCGCCCGTAACCCTCCGTGGCGGCGAGAGTTGAGAACGACGTGGAAGAGACCATCGCAGGCACCTCGGACGTCAACCCACCCGCCACCGCCGCCGGGCAGATCCCGCAGCAGCGCGGCGACTCGCTCCTGGACACCGCCGTCCGCTACGCGGAAGAGCGGCACTGGGACGTGTTCCCGGGCACCTGGCTGGAGATCGGCGACGGCGTCCAGCGCTGCTCGTGCGGCTCCCCCCAGTGCCCCGCCCCCGGCGCGCACCCCGCACGCCCCGACTGGGCGACGCAGGCGACCGGCAGCGCGACCGTGGCCCGCCGGCTGTGGTCGAAGCAGCCGAACGCGTCGATCCTCCTCCCCACGGGCCGCACCTTCGACGCGATCGACGTGCCGGAGACCGCCGGGTTCCTCGCCCTCGCCCGCATGGAGCGCATGGAACTCACCCTCGGCCCCGTGACCTGCACCCCGGACCGCCGTATGCAGTTCTTCGTGCTCCCCGGCGCCACCGCCAAGATCCCCGACCTCGTACGGAAGCTGGGCTGGCCCCCGGCCTCCCTCGACCTGCTCACGCTCGGCGAGGGCCAGTACGTCGCCGCTCCCCCGACCCGCTTCGGCAGCCGGGGCGCCGCCCAGTGGGCCTGCCGCCCGACCGCCGCGAACCGCTGGCTCCCGGACGCGGAGGAACTCATCTCCCCGCTGGCGTACGCGTGCGGGCGCGAAGGCAAACGCGGGTAGCGCCTCCCTGTGGCCCGCCCTCGGTCGACGTATCGTGCCCGGACGGACGAAGACGAGGAAGGGCGGGCACAGTTGACCTCGGCCGAGGAAACCGCAGCCGTACGCGTACACGACCTATGGAAGTCGTTCGGGCAGCAGGCCGCCGTGGCCGGCATCGAACTCGCCCTGCCCGCGGGCCGGTTCATCGGCCTCGTCGGGCCGAACGGGGCGGGCAAGACCACCACCCTCTCCATGGTCACCGGCCTGCTCCGCCCCGACCGGGGCACCGTGTACGTCGCAGGCCACGACGTCTGGGCCGACCCCGCCGAGGTCAAGGCACGCATCGGCGTCCTCCCGGAGGGCCTGCGCCTCTTCGAACGCCTCTCCGGCCACGAACTCCTCGCGTACACCGGCCGGTTGCGCGGACTGCCCGGCGCGGAGGTCGACAAACGCGCCGACCAGCTCCTCGACGTACTGGACCTGGCCGGGGCCCGCAACAAACTCGTCGTCGACTACTCGACCGGCATGCGCAAGAAGATCGGCCTCGCCGCGGCCCTGCTCCACAACCCCGAAGTCCTCTTCCTGGACGAGCCGTTCGAGGGCGTCGACCCCGTCTCGGCCCAGACGATCCGCGGCGTCCTGGAACGCTACACACGCTCCGGCGCGACGGTCGTCTTCTCCTCCCACGTCATGGAACTGGTCGAGTCACTCTGCGACTGGGTCGCGGTGATGGCGGCGGGCCGCATCCGAGCGCAGGGCCCGCTGGCGGAGGTCCGCGGCGAGGCGAACTCCTTGCAGGAGGCGTTCCTGGAACTGGTGGGGGCGCATGGGCGAGGCGCCGGTGGAACGCTGGACTGGCTTGGCAGCAGGTCAGCACCACAAACTGAAGCCTCTGCGGCGATTGAGCAGCGGGGTCCGGGGCAGAGCCCCGCGACGTCAACCCCGCCGCGGCGCAACAAACGGACCCGCCCATGACATCCGTACTGGTCCGACTCAAACTCGCCCTCCTCCGCAACGGCCTCCGCCAATCCGCCGGCCGCCGAGCCGCCTACATCGCGTCCCTCCTCGCGGCAGCGCTCGTCGGCGCACTCCAACTCCTCGGCCTGATCCTCCTCCACGGCAACGCGCACGCCGCAACCGTCGGCATCCCCCTCACCACCCTCCTCGCCCTCGGCTGGGCCGTCCTCCCGCTCTTCTTCCCCAGCGGCGACGAGACCCTCGACCCCACCCGCCTCGCGATGCTCCCGCTGCGCCCCGACCCCCTGGTCCGCGGCCTCCTCGTGGCATCACTGGTCGGCATCGGCCCCCTCTTCACCCTCTCCCTCGCGTTCGGCGCCGCGTACGCGGTGGCCCACGGAGCGGCGGGCGCGGTGGTCGCGGTACTGGCAGTCCCCCTCACCGTCCTCACCTGCGTCGCCCTCGCACGGACCGTGGCCGCGGCCAACATCCGGCTGCTCACCAGCCGCAAGGGCCGCGACCTCGCCGTCCTGAGCGGGCTCGTCATCGCGGTCGGCGCGCAGCTCGTGAACTTCGGGATACAGCGGCTCGGCGCGGCGGGCGGGGTCGACGCGCTCGACCCGGTGGCGAAGGTCCTGGGCTGGATCCCCCCGGCATCGGCGATCGCGGCGGTCGACGCGGCGAGCAAGGCGTCCTACGGAACGGCACTGGCCCAACTCGCCCTCTGCGCCGCGGCGTTGCTGACGCTCCTGACCCTCTGGCGCCGCGCCCTGACCCGCCTGATGACCGCGCCGGACGGCTCCACGATCGAAGCGGCGAGCCCCGGCCGCCGCCGCACCGGCACACGTAGGCGCCACCTCCTCCCGGAGGGCCGCACCGGCACGGTCATGGAACGCAGCCTCCGCTACGTATGGCGCGACCCGAAAACCAAAGCGGCCTGGGTGACATCCCTGGCGATCGGCCTGATCGTCCCCGTCTTCAACGCCCTCCAGGGCACCGGCACCGTCTACTTCGCGTGCTTCGCCTCCGGGATGCTCGGCATCCAGATGTACAACCAGTTCGGCCAGGACACATCGGCGTTCTGGATGGTGGCGATGACGATCGCGTCACCGAAGGACGCCTACACCGAACTACGCGCGCGTGCGTACGCCCTGCTCCTGATCACGCTCCCGTACGCCACGCTCGTCACGGTCATCACCACGGCGATGCTGAACGCCTGGCCCGACCTCCCCGAAGTCCTCGGCCTCTCCTACGCCCTGCTCGGCGCGATGCTCGCCACCGGCGCGTGGACCTCGGCGCGCTTCCCGTACTCGATCCCGCAAGAGGGCTACAAGAACGTCGCGCCCGGCCAGGCGGGTCTGGCGTGGATCTCCATCTTCGGCGGCATGGTCGCGGCGGCCCTCATCTGCACCCCGGTCCTGGCCCTCACGATCACCCTGCACGCGACGGGCTCGGCGTCCTGGACCTGGATCCTGCTCCCGATCGGAGCGGCGTACGGAGCGGCGTCGACGTTCCTCGGCCTCCGCCTGGCGGCCCCGCGCACATCGAACCGCCTCCCGGAAATCCTGCTGGCGGTAAGCAAAGGCTGAAAGCTGAGGCCTTACGGAAGGGGCAAAACACAGACGACCCGCGAGCCTGGTTCCTCCCGCCCCTGAGGACGGTCGGAAGCCGACCGGACGTACCGGCGGCTCGCGGGTCGGGTGACTGCTTGGGATTGGGCCGGCTGCGCGCACATATCGCGCGCTGGTCCGGCGCCGAAATCGAAATGCGACGTCGGGCCGCTAGCCCGCAGTCACCTCACGCGTCCGGGATTCATACATCTGCCGAACCACCTCCCTTCGATGTGTCACCCACTTTAGGAAGGTCCCGCGCACCCTTCAACCGCTTTTACGCGACCTTGAGGGGCCTACCCTCCGGACATGATTGATCACCTCTCCACCGACGTGGGAGGTGTCCGGCTGGCCTACCAGCTCTCGGGCCCACCGGACGCCCCACCCCTCGTGCTGCTGCACGCGATGGGCGAGACAGCCGCCGACTGGGAGCCGGTCCGGCCCGCTCTCGACCGTGCCCGACACGTGTACGCACTCGATCTGCGAGGCCACGGCCTCAGCGACCGCCCGGGCGAGTACTCGCTCGAACTCATGCGGGCCGATGTGCTCGGGTTCCTGGATGCCTTGGGGCTCGCATGCGTGGATCTCATCGGTCACTCCATGGGCGGGGCCGTCGCCTACCTCCTCGCTGAAGAACATCCGGACCGAGTGCGCAGACTGGTCCTGGAGGACGTTCCGGTGCCCCGCCCGAGAGAGCCGACCACCCCGACGAGGCCCGAGGGTCAACTCGCCTTCGACTGGGCCCTCGTGCCGGCCATCAGGGCGCAGATCGATACGCCGGACCCCAAGTGGCTCGACCGGCTCGGGCGAATCACCGCCCCGACGCTCGTGATCGCCGGCGGACCGGGCAGCCACGTCCCTCAGGACGGCATCGCCGAGCTGGCCCAACGCCTACCGGACGGGCGCGTGGTGACGATTCCGGTCGGGCACCTGGTCCACCGGGCAGCGCCGGAGGCGTTCGCGTCGGCCGTCACGGCGTTCCTCTGAAGCGGGCGTCACGCCCCCGCCGTCCCGTCTATCGCCTCCCGCAGGAGGTCCGCGTGGCCGTTGTGGCGGGCGTATTCCTCGATCATGTGGGTGAGGATCCAGCGGAGGGAGACCTTGGGGTCGCCGGTGAAGGCGGCTTCCTGGGGGGAGAGGGTGCCGGTTGCGTCGAGGGAGGCGGTCGCGGTGAGTTCGCGGGCGCGGGTGACCTCGGTGCGCCAGGCGGCCAGGGCGTCGGACAGGGTGCGGTCCTCGGTGAGGGTGAAGGCGTCCGGGCCGCCTGTGTCGTGGACCGGAGGGGTGTCGGGGGCGGCGGCGAAGACTCGTTGGAACCAGTTGCGTTCGACCTCGGCCAGGTGTTGGACCAGGCCGAGGAGGGTGAGGGATGAGGAGGGGACGGCACGCGCGCGTGACTGTTCGTCCGTCAGGTTCGCGCATTTGACGGCCAGTGTTTCGCGGTGGAAGTCCAACCAGGCCACGAGGGTGGTGCGTTCGTCGGAGGTCGTGGGCGGGACGGGGCGGCCGTCGGGCAATGTCGTCATGCGTTGCATGCTGGTTGTATGTGCTCTTGGGTTTCTCCGAACTTGCCTGAAGTCCGTGTGGGATGCGTCACGTTCGAGTTGAATGATCTGGAGCGGTACGAGGAATTCGTCGCGCCGACACAGCCTGCAGGGGGTTCCAGGTGAGTGCTTCCCGGCGTAGTGGGACCACTGATGCGCTCGGGCCCGAGGAGCCGGAGCCGGACGGGGCCGATCTGCTGGCCGCGTTGTTGGACGGCATGGACGCCGCGTTGTGCGCCTTCGACGCCGATGGGGTCGTGACCCATTGGAACCGGGAGGCCGAGCGCGTGCTCGGCTGGTCGGCCGAGGAGGCCGTGGGGCGGCACGGGTTCGCGGGGTGGGCCGTGCGGCCGGCGGACGCGGAGGAGGTGCAGGGGCGGCTGCTCGCCTCGATGCACGCTCCCGGGCGGCAGGTGAACGAGTTCGCGCTGCTCACCAAGGACGGCGGGCGGGTGCTCGTACGGACGCAGTCGGCCGCCGTGCGGGGTCCCGACGGGAAGCCCGCCGGTGTGTACTGCGCCTTCAGTGAGGTGCACACGCAGATCGATCTGGAGCGGTCCATCGCGCTGAGCGAGGCGCTGTTCGAGGACGCCGCGTGGGGTGTCGTGCTCGTCGACGCGGATCTGCGGCCCGCCGTGGTGAACGGGCATGCGGCGCGGGCCATGGGCACCGGGCGCACCGCCGCGTTGGGTCGGCCGCTCGGGGATCTGATCGGGCAGGGCGTGGAGGAGCTGGAGAGCGTGCTCGCCCATGTGCTCGCCGAGGGCCCGCCGCCGTCTCCGACGGAGATGTGGGTGACGCTGCGGCGGCCCGGTGAGGCCGGTGGGCGCACGGAGCGCCGGTGCTGGCGCAGCGGTTTCGTACGGCTGGCGTCGCCGCTCGCGGAGGAGCCGGTGCCGTTGGGCGTGGGGTGGCTGTTCCAGGATGTGACCGAGGCGAAGCAGAACGAGCAGGAGGCCGCGCAGCTCCGGTTCCGGTCGCAGCAGTTGCACCGCGCGGCGCGGGCCGCCGCCGAGTGCGAGAACCCGGCCGAGGCGGCGACCGTGCATCTGGATTTCGCGCTCGCCGGGTTCGCGGATCACGCGGTGATCGACCTGGTGGCGAGCGAGGAGCCGTTGCGTCTGGTGCGGGCCGCGGCCACGCCTTCGGGGGCGCCGGGGCCGAGCCTGTTGGTGTCGCGGGGCGCCCTGCCGGTGCGGTACGCGGCGGGGCATCCGGCGTTGCAGTGCGTGGAGCGGGCGGGTTCGGTGCGGGCCGCCGCGGAGGGCGGCGCGGTGCGCGGGGACTGGGCCCAGGACCGGCAGTGGCCGGAGGGCACGGTGTTCGCGTTGTGCGCGGTGCTGCGCAGCCGGGGCCGGACGGTGGGTGTGGTGACGTTTCTGCGGGGCGCCAGCAGGGTCGGGTTCGAGCGCGGGGACGCCGTGTACGCGGAGAGTGTGGCGGTGCGGATCGCGGGTGCGGTGGATCTGGCGTGGGCGCTGGCGGCGGACCGGTAGACCGATAGACCGGTACGGGGTCGGGAGCGCTTGGGCGGCCCGGTTCAGCGCCGGGAGCGCTTGGGCGGCCCGGTTCAGCGCCGGGAGCCCTCGGGCGGTCCCGTTCAGCGCCGGGAGCCCTCGGGCGGTCCCGTTCAGCGCCGGTAGTAGATCCGGTCCCCGTACTCCTCGAAGACCTTCGCGTTCCATTCCAGGCCGCCGTCGACGTTCCCCGAGCGCAGCAGTGGGGGCTGGATGCCCCGGTCGGCCAGGTTCGCGGCGCAGGTCGCGAGGGTCGCCTGCATGAGGGCGCTGGCGGTGACCGTGGAGGCGGGCGCGAAGGGGGTGTCGACGCCTTCGTGGGTGAGCTCCGCGTCACCGATCGCGATCTTGGAGTCGAGGACGACGTCGCAGTGGTCGCGCAGATAGCTGCCGGAGACGTGGCGGGAGGTGGGGGCGTCGGGCCCGGTCGCGTACGACAGGGAGGTGACGCCGATGACCTTGATGCCGGCCGCGCGGGCGCTGAGGGCCATCTCCACGGGGAGCGCGTTGCGCCCGGACAGGGAGATGATCACCAGCGCGTCGCCCGCCTGTGCGGGGCTGGCCTCCAGGACGGCCGCCGCGAGCCCGTCGACCCGTTCGAGGGCGGAGCCGAGCGTCGCGGGCATGACGTCGATGCCGACGGTGCCGGGCACCGACAGCAGGTTCATCAGGGCGAGGCCGCCGGCCCGGTAGACGACGTCCTGAGCGGCGAGCCCGGAGTGGCCCGCGCCGAAGGCGAAGAGGCGGCCGCCGTCGGCGACGGTGTCGGCGAGGAGGGTGCCGGCGGCGGCGATGTTGTCGGCCTCCTCGTCACGGATCCGCGTGAGGAGTCCGATGGAGGCGTCGAGGTACTGCGCGGCCAGCTTGCTCTCGCTCATCGGCGTGCCCCTTGAGTCCTGGTGAGTCGGGTCGCGTCCCGGTGGTGCTCGGCGCGTTCGCGGATCACGGTGCGGTCTGGACCAGTGCCCTGTCAATACGGTCCCCGGCCCCCGCGGGCCCGGTGTTTCCCCGGCGCGTCACGGTTGTCAGCGGTATGCGTCAGAATTGAGTTCTGGGTTCCAGGGCCAGCGCACGCGCTGCGCGGACAGCCAGCGGAGCTGCCGCGGAGCTAGAGAGCTACACGAGGGGCACGTATGTCCGGACTGATCGACACCACGGAGATGTACCTCCGCACCATCCTCGAGCTGGAGGAGGAAGGTGTGGTCCCCATGCGCGCCCGGATCGCCGAGCGGCTCGACCAGAGCGGGCCGACGGTGAGCCAGACCGTGGCCCGCATGGAGCGGGACGGGCTGGTCGCCGTGGCGGCCGACCGGCACCTGGAGCTGACCGACGAGGGCCGGCGGCTCGCGACGCGCGTGATGCGCAAGCACCGGCTCGCCGAGTGTCTGCTCGTGGACGTGATCGGCCTGGAGTGGGAGCAGGTGCACGCGGAGGCCTGTCGCTGGGAGCACGTGATGAGCGAGGCGGTGGAGCGCCGCGTCCTCGAGCTGCTCCGGCACCCGACGGAGTCGCCGTACGGGAACCCGATCCCGGGCCTGGAGGAGCTGGGCGAGAAGGACGGGGCGAACCCGTTCCTGGACGAGGGGATGGTCTCGCTGTCCGACCTCGACCCGGGCGCCGAGGGCAAGACGGTCGTGGTGCGCCGCATCGGCGAGCCGATCCAGACGGACGCGCAGCTGATGTACACGCTGCGCCGGGCGGGCGTGCAGCCCGGTTCGGTGGTCAGCGTGACGCAGTCGCCGGGCGGGGTGCTCGTCGGCAGCAGCGGCGAGGCGGCGGAGCTGGAGGCGGAGATCGCCTCGCACGTCTTCGTGGCGAAGCGCTGACCGTCTTCGTGGCGAAGCGCTGACCGTCTTCGTGGCGAAGCGCTGACCGTCTTCGTGGCGAAGCGCTGACCGTCTTCGTGGCGAAGCGCTGAGCCGAGCGACCGCCTGTGGGCCGGGCGTCAACTTCCGTGTCGTGCGGGTAAGTTGACTTGTATCCGCACATGCTGCACTTCCGCGCAGAAAACAAGATTCACTGTGCGGAACCGCAGCGATCGGACGCTCGGCGTGCGAGGCTGTCGCGTGAGGCATATGACCAGAGGGGGCCGCATGGACCGGCCGATCGGGGCGCGACGGGCCTGGGGGGCACGGGGTGCACCGGAGGCGGCGTCGAACGCCGCACCGCATACAGAGGGCCCCGGCGCCTTGCGGCGCCGGGGCCTGTCCTCCCCTGTTCCGACCCGGAGCCCCGAGCTCCCAGGGTCGATCCCCTCGGACCGTTTTCCCCGAGCGGTCCGCCTCCCGCTGAAGAGATCCCCTCGACAGCGCCGGTCATTCCTTGAGTTCTGTCACTCAAATGAGGGGTGTTGTCGGAGAGCACCGCGCTTTCGAAAACAGGTTCGATAGCGTGAGCGGGTACGCGACTGCAGGCGCGACCACGAGGGGGTGCCAGGGCCTATGGCACGGCGCATCGACGTGACCGGGGCAGGCGGGATCCACCTGGCTGCCTGGGAGTTCGCCGACCCGCCCAAGACGGGCGAGGTCGGGCACAATCCCGGAGTTCTGCTGCTGCACGGGCTCATGGGGCGGGCGTCCCACTGGGCGGGGACGACGCGCTGGCTGGCCGAGCGACATCGCGCGGTCGCCCTTGACCAGCGCGGGCACGGGCAGAGCGACAAGCCGCCGGAAGGCCCGTTCGACCGGGAGGCGTACGTCCTGGACGCGGAGGAGGCACTGGTCCAGCTGGGCCTGGAGCCGGCCGTCCTCATCGGGCACTCCATGGGAGCGCTCACGGCGTGGCAGCTCGCCGCCCGCCGGCCGGACCTCGTCCGCGGCCTGGTCATCTGCGACATGCGGGCCTCCGCGCTCGGGACGGCCTCCCAGCGGGAGTGGGAGGACTGGTTCAAGGCGTGGCCGCTGCCGTTCGCGACGCTCGCGGACGTACGGAAGTGGTTCGGGGAGGACGACCCCTGGGTCGAGCGGCCCAACCCGGCGCGCGGAGAGTTCTACGCCGAGGTGATGACGGAGACGCCGGACGGCTGGCGGCCGGTGTTCTCGCGGCGCCAGATGCTGGAGGCGCGGTCGACGTGGGTGTTCGACGCGCACTGGGAGGAGCTGGCGGCGGTGCAGTGCCCGGCGCTTGTGCTGCGCGGGCTGGACGGGGAGCTGGGGCGGGCGGAGGCGCAGGAGATGGTTCGGGTGTTGCCTCGGGGTGTGTACGCGGAGGTGGCCGACGCCGGGCATCTCGTGCACTACGACCAGCCGGAGGCGTGGCGCTCCGCGGTGGAGCCGTTCCTTGACGGGGTCTTGGCGGAGTTGTGACGTGGCCGGGAGCCGGGGTTGAGGTCGCGGGGCTCTGCCCCGGGCCCCGCTCCTCAATCGCCGGAGGGGCTTGAATTGCCCACCCGTCACGGGCTGAGGCGTTCCACTCGCCACGTGGTCTCGCGGACGTAGCGGAGGCGGTCGTGGAGGCGGTTTTCGCGGCCCTGCCAGAATTCGATGGTCACCGGCGTGATCCGGTAGCCGCCCCAGTGGGGTGGTACCGGGACCGCGGTGCCCTCCGGGTGGCGCGCCGCCAGCTCCGCGTAGCGCGCGTCGAGTTCCTCCCGCGAGGCGACCACGGACGACTGCGCGCTGGCCCACGCGCCCAGCTGGGAGCCGTGCGGGCGCGTGCGGAAGTACGCCTCCGTCTCGGCCCGCGACGTACGCTCCGCCGTCCCGGTCACCAGGACCTGGCGCCCCATCGGGTGCCAGGGGAAGAGCAGCGCGACGTGCGGGTTGACGGAGAGGTCCCGTGCCTTGCGGGAGCCGTAGTTGGTGTAGAAGACGAAGCCCGCCCCGTCGTACGACTTGAGCAGCACCGTGCGGGAGCTGGGCCGGCCCTCGGCGTCGGCGGTGGAGACGACCATGGCGTTGGGCTCGGGCAGCGGGGAGCCCGGGGCCGCCGCCTGTTTGAACCAGCGCGTGAACTGCTCCATCGGGTGCAGGGCGAGGTCCCCCTCCAGCAGGCCGCCGTTCTTGGCGCGGTACTGCTCGCGCATGTCGGCGAGGTCGAGTTCGGGATCGTCGTGGGCACTCACGGCGTCATCCTGCCGGACGGAAGGGCACAGACGCACCCAGAGTGAAACATGGCACTGAGTGCCGCGAGCCCTCGCCAACTGTGGCACGGAGGGTTATGTTCCAGGGGCCGAAACGGTTCAGCCGCCTGCCGTACGGGGCATCACGGGTGTACCCCCGTCCGGACCACGGGTGTTCCAGCACCCGAGCCGCCCACGCATCCAGAGGAGCCGCCCGATGTCCGACCTCACCCCCGGCTTTGTTCCAGGCCTCGAAGGTGTCGTCGCGTTCGAGACCGAGATCGCCGAACCGGACAAGGAAGGCGGCGCCCTGCGCTATCGCGGCGTCGACATCGAGGATCTGGTCGGCCACGTGTCGTTCGGGAATGTCTGGGGGCTGCTGGTCGACGGCGCCTTCGACCCGGGCCTGCCGCCGGCCGAGCCGTTCCCGATCCCCGTCCACTCCGGTGACATCCGCGTCGACGTGCAGTCGGCGCTCGCCATGCTCGCCCCTGTGTGGGGCCTGAAGCCGCTGCTCGACATCGACGAGCAGCGGGCCCGCGACGACCTCGCGCGGGCCGCCGTCATGGCCCTGTCGTACGTCGCGCAGTCCGCGCGCGGGCAGGGTCTGCCGATGGTGCCGCAGCGGGAGATCGACAAGGCGGACACCGTCGTCGAGCGGTTCATGAAGCGCTGGCGCGGGGAGCCGGACCCGAAGCATGTCGCGGCCGTCGACGCGTACTGGACGTCGGCCGCCGAACACGGCATGAACGCCTCTACGTTCACGGCCCGCGTCATCGCCTCGACCGGGGCCGATGTGGCGGGTGCGCTGTCCGGGGCCGTCGGCGCCATGTCCGGGCCGCTGCACGGCGGTGCGCCGTCCAGGGTGCTCGGCATGATCGAGGAGATCGAGCGGACCGGGGACGCCGAGGCGTACGTCCGCAGGGCGCTCGACAACGGTGAGCGGCTCATGGGGTTCGGGCACCGGGTGTACCGGGCGGAGGACCCTCGCGCGCGTGTACTTCGGCGTACGGCGCGGGAGTTGGGGGCACCGAGGTTCGAGGTGGCCGAGGCGCTGGAGAAGGCGGCGTTGGCGGAGTTGCACGCGCGGCGGCCCGACCGGGTGCTTGCCACGAACGTGGAGTTCTGGGCGGCGATCGTGCTGGACTTCGCGGAGGTGCCGGCGCACATGTTCACGTCGATGTTCACGTGCGCCCGTACGGCGGGGTGGTCGGCCCACATCCTGGAGCAGAAGCGCACGGGCCGCCTCGTCCGCCCCTCGGCCCGCTACGTGGGCCCGGAGTCACGTCCTCCGCAGGAGATCGGCGGTTACGGCGACATCGCCCGTTAGACCGGGTGCCGGGGTCGGCGCCCTTGGTTCCTGTTGCACGGCACCGTGATTCTTGGCGGTGCCGTGGCCGACGCCTGCCGTGAAGGGTGCGCTGCACCGGGGGCCGCCTTGCCCACCCTGCCGCCCCAGGCGGCAGATTGCCCAAGTCGGGTGCGGCCGACCGCAACGGGTGGGGAGCCGTGGTCGGCGGCGGGTCGCCCCAGGCGGGGGCGGTCGACCTCAACAGCCGGGGAGCCGTGGCAAATCAAGCCCCGCCGGCGTTTGAGGCGCGGGGTCCGGGGCGGAGCCCCGCGGCGTGGGCACGCTCTGGGCCGGAGCCCCCGGAGGGGGCGGGTGGGTGGGAGATGGGCGGGGGAGATTGGCCCTTTTGAGCCCCTGCGGCGATTGAGCAGCGGGGTCCGGGGCGGAGCCCCGTGGCGTGAGAACGGTGCCGGTCATCAAGCCCCTGCGGCGATTGAGCAGCGGGCCCCGCAGCCTGCGGACGGTGCCGGTCAATCAAGCCCCGCTCTGGGACGAGACTCGCGGGGTCCGGGGCGGCGCCCCGTGGCGTGGGGACGGTGCCGACACATCAAGCCCCGCCGGCGATTGAGGCGCGGGGGCCGGGGCGGAGACCCGTGGCGTAGGGGCGGTCGAGCGGGTCAGCCCAGTGAGCGTTCCACGATTCCGGCCCACTCGGACACCACCCGCTCCCGCCGCCCCCTGTCGTCCGTGAGGAGGTTCGCGAGGCCGAGGCCGCGGGCCATGTCGAGGAGGCCCTGGACGACCTCCCGCACCCCCGGCAGGGACTCGTCCGCGCCCAGCAGCTCCACCGCGATCCGGTGGGTCTCGCGCCCGACCCGTGCCTCCAACTCGGTCACCCGCCCACCCAGTTGCGGCTCGTTCGACGCGGCCACCCACAAGTGCAGCGCCGCCCGGAACAACGGCCCCGTGTAGAGGTCGACGAGCGCCGCCACCGCCTCCGCCCGCCCCTGCGGACGCAGCCCCCGCAGAGCGGTGGACCGCTCCTCGGCGACGTACTCGACGGCCGCGGTGAACAGGTCCTCCCGGGTAGGGAAGTGGTGCTGGGCGGCGCCGCGCGAGACGCCGGCGTGCTCGGCGACGACGGAGACCGTGGAGCCGCCCCAGCCGTGCGCGGCGAGGCAGGCGACCGCGGACTCCAGGAGCCGTTGCCGCGTCACCCGCGAACGGTCCTGCTTCGGCAGCGTCACAACACCCATGCGGCATCCCGTCGTTCGAGAAAGGCAGTCATGCCCTCGCGGGCCTGCGCGGAGCCGAACAGCCGCGCGGACAGCGCCGTCAGAGACTCCGCGTCCCGGTCGAAGGCCTCCAGGACCTTAACCGTGAGCAGCTTCTTCGTCTCGGCCAGGCCCTCGGGGGAGGATTTGCGTAGCCCTTCCACGACCGGCGCCAACACCTCGTCCACCCCCTCCCCCGCCACCGTCACGAGCCCGATCCGCGCCGCCTCCGCCGCGTCGAAGCGCTCACCCGTCAGGTAATACCGGGCCACCGCCCGCGGATCGACGCGCGGCAGCAGCGGCATCGAGATCACGGCGGGCGCGACCCCGATGCGTACCTCGGTGAAGGCGAACGACGATGCCGCTGAAGCCGCCGCGATGTCGCACGCCCCCACCAGCCCCAGGCCGCCCGCCCGCACGTGCCCGTCGACCCGCGCGACGACCGGCTTACCCAACTCCACGATCTGCCGCAGCAGTCCCACCAGCGCGTCCGGATCCGGAGGATCCCGCAGGTCGGCGCCCGCGCAGAAGGTGCCGCCGGTGTGGGTGAGGACGACGGCGCGTACGTCGCGGTCCTTGTCCGCGTCGCGCAGCCGGTCCCCCAGCTCGCCGACGAGGGCCGACGACAGGGCGTTGCGGTTGGCGGGCGAGTCGAGGGTGAGGGTGGTGACGCCACGTTCGTGGGCGTGCGTCACCAGGTCGCCGAGCGCACTCTCAACAGCCATCAGATATCAGATCTCCCTGAGTTCGCGGCGCAAGATCTTCCCGGAGGCCGCGCGCGGCACCCCGTCGATGAACGCCACGCGGCGGATCTTCTTGTACGGGGCGACGCGTTCGGCGACGTATGCCATCACCGCGTCCGCGCCGAGCGCCGGGTCCGCGCGCACGACGAACGCCTTCGGCACCTCGTTGCCGTCGTCGTCGAGGACGCCGATGACCGCCGCGTCGGCGATGCCCTCGTGGGCGAGCAGCACCGCCTCCAGGTCGGCGGGGGCGACCTGGAAACCCTTGTACTTGATGAGTTCCTTCACTCGGTCGACGACGAACAGCCAGCCGTCCGCGTCGACGCGCCCGACGTCCCCGGTGCGCAGCCAGCCCTCGGTGTCGATCATGTCGGCAGTGGCGTCGGGGCGGCCGAGGTAGCCCTTCATGACCTGCGGCCCCCGGATCAGGACCTCGCCGGGCTCGCCGGGCGCCACGTCCTTCGCCGGGTCGTCGAGGGACACGATCCGCATCTCGGTCGAGGCGATGAGCCTGCCCACGGCGCCAGGTGGCGGGTTCTTCGCGTCGTACGGGACGACGTGGGTGCCGGGCGAGAGCTCCGTCATGCCGTAGGCCTGGCCGACGGGCGGCAGGCCGAGGCGGCGCGCGCAGGCGCGGGCGAGTTCGCCGTCGAGGGGCGCGGCGGCGCTGATGACATGACGTAGGGACGACAGGTCGTAGCCCTCCACGGCCGGGTGTTTCGCGAGGGCGAGGACGATCGGCGGGGCGACGTACAGGTGGGTGATGCGGTGCTTCTCGATCGCCCCGAGGAACGTTTCGAGGTCGAAGCGGGGCAGCACGACGACGGTGGAGCCCTGCCGCAGCGGGCCGTTCATGAGCGCCGTGAGGCCGTAGATGTGGAAGAAGGGCAGGACGGCGAGGATGCGGTCGCCGGGGCCCGTCGGGAGGACGGGCTGGAGCTGGGCGAGGTTCGTGGCGATGTTGCGGTGGGTGAGCATGACGCCCTTGGGCGTGCCGGTGGTGCCGGACGAGTACGGAAGCGCGGCCACGTCCTCGGCGGGATCGATCTCCACGACAGGTTCCGGCGCCGCGGTGCCGAGCATGTCGATCAGCGAGCGGTGGCCCGAGGTTCCCGTCGGGTCGCAGACGAATATCTCCCGTACGCCGCCCGCGAGTTCGGCCGCCGCGCGGGCCGACTCGACGAGCGGGGTGATGGTGACGATCCAGTTCGCGGACGAGTCGCGCAGTTGCTTCGCGAACTCCTCCGGCGTGGACAGCGGGTGCACGGTGGTCACGGAGGCGCCCGCGCGCGTGGCGCCGTAGAACGCCACCGGGTAGGCGATCGTGTTGGGGCTGTGCAGCGCCACCACGTCGCCCTTGCGCACGCCCGCGTCGGCGAGCCCGGCCGCCACCTTGCGGTGGAACCCGTCGAGCCCGGCGTACGAGAGGGTGGTGCCGGCCACCCCGTCGACGAGGGCGGGGGCGTCGCCGCGGGCGGCCGCACCCCCGAGCACGGCGTCGTGGATGGGCTCGTCGACGACCGCGACGTCCGCGTACTCACTCACGTACACCATGTCGAACTCCTCGCTAAGCAGCGGTAGTTGGGTTCGTGCGGCTTCAGTACGACTTGGGGAGACCCAGGCTCTGGTGGGACACGTAGTTGAGGATCATTTCGCGGCTGACCGGGGCGATCCGCGCCACCCGTGAGCCGACGATGAGCGAGGCGAGGCCGAACTCGCGGGTCAGGCCGTTGCCGCCGAGCGTGTGCACGGCCTGGTCGACGGCGCGCACACAGGCCTCGGCGGCGGCGTACTTGGCCATGTTGGCGGCCTCGCCCGCACCGATGTCGTCGCCCGCGTCGTAGAGCCGGGCCGCCTTCTGCATCATCAGGCGGGCCAGCTCCAGCTCGATGTGGCTCTGCGCGAGCGGGTGGGCGATCGCCTGGTGGGAGCCGATGGGGGCCTGCCACACGGTGCGCTCCTTCGCGTACTCGACGGCCCGCTTCAGCGCGTACCGGCCCATGCCGATGGCGAAGGCGGCGGTCATGACGCGCTCCGGGTTGAGCCCGGCGAAGAGCTGGAGCAGTCCTGCGTCCTCGTCACCCACGAGAGCGTCCGCGGGCAGCCGCACCTCGTCAAGAGTCAGTTCGAACTGCTTCTCCGGAGCCTGGAGTTCCATGTCGATCTGCCGCCGCCCGAACCCGGGGGTGTCGCGGGGCACGATGAAGAGGCAGGGCTTGAGTTTCCCCGTGCGCGCGTCCGAGGTGCGCCCCACGATGAGTGTCGCGTCCGCGATGTCGACGCCGGAGATGAACACCTTGCGCCCGTTCAGGACCCACGAGCCGTCGTCGTCCTTGCGGGCGGTGGTGGTGATGCGGTGCGAGTTGGATCCGGCGTCGGGTTCGGTGATGCCGAAGGCCATGGTGCGGCTGCCGTCGGCGAGGCCGGGGAGCCAGGCCCGCTTCTGCTCCTCGGTGCCGAAGCGGGAGATGACCGTGCCGCAGATCGCGGGCGATACGACCATCATCAGCAGCGGCGACCCGGCGGCCCCCAACTCCTCAAGGACGATGGAGAGTTCGGCTATCCCGCCGCCCCCTCCCCCGTACTCCTCGGGCAGGTTGACGCCGAGGTAGCCGAGCTTGGCGGCCTCCGACCACAGCTCATCGGGGTGGCCTCCGGCGGCGGTCACGCGGGTCATGTAGTCGCGGCCGAACCGCTTGCCGAGCGCGGCGACGGCGGCGCGCAGGGCCTGGTGCTCCTCGGTTTCGAGGACGGGAGCGGCGGGAGCGTTCACGACTGTTCCTCCTGGACTACGGCCTGGACTACGGCGAGCAGCGCGCCCACCTCGACCTGGCGGCCGACGGCGGCGTGCAGGGCGGTGAGCGTTCCGGAGGCGGGAGAGAGGATGCGGTGCTCCATCTTCATCGCCTCCAGCCAGATCAGGGGCTGCCCGGCGGTGACGGCGGCGCCTTCGGTCAGACCTTCGGCGACGCGGACGACGGTGCCGGGCATGGGCGCGAGCAGGGAGCCGGGGGTGCGCTGCTCGCTGGGGTCGGTGAAGCGGGGCAGGGCGGTGAGGGCGAGGCCGTTCACGTACACGCGGTGGCCCTCGTACGCGGCGCTCCCGGACGCAGCACCCCCGTACGCAGCGACCGTGAACTTCCGTCGTACGCCGCTGACTTCGAGTACGACGAGGTGCGGGGCGACGTCGACGACGTGTACGCCGTCGGCCGCGAGGCCTTCGCGGGTGTGCCGGTAGCGGACCTCGTGCTCGGTGCCGGCGGGCTCGGCGCGGTAGCGCTTGACCTGGGGCTGCGAGGGGACGTTGCGGAAGCCGCCGAACCTGGACCGCCCCACGGCCTGGGCGAGGGCGGCAGCGAGCGGCGCGTACGGGTCCTCGTGCGGGGCGGTCAGTTCGTCGAGGTGCCGCTCGTAGAACCCCGTGTCCATGCGGGCCCCGGCGAACTCCGGGTGCCGCAGGGAGCGTACGAGCAGCTCGCGGTTGGTGACGGGCCCGTGCACCTCGGCCCGTTCCAGGGCCCCCGCGAGAGCGCGGACGGCGGCGGTGCGGGTGGGGGCATGAGCGACGACCTTGGCGAGCATGGCGTCGTAGTGCACGCCGATGGTGTCGCCGTCGGTGTACCCGGTGTCGAGGCGGACACTGTCCGGCACGTGCAGCCGGTGCAGTGTTCCGGTCTGCGGGGCGAAGGAGGCCGCGGGGTCCTCGGCGTAGAGGCGGGCCTCGACGGCGTGGCCGCGCGGGGCCGGGGGTTCGGGGTCGAGGGCCTCGCCCTCGGCGACGCGGAGCTGGAGCGCGACGAGGTCGATCCCGAACACGGCCTCGGTGACCGGGTGTTCCACCTGGAGGCGGGTGTTCATCTCCAGGAAGTGGGCCCGCCCGTCGGCGACGAGGAACTCGACGGTGCCGGCGCCGACGTATCCGGTGGCCCGGCAGGCCCGCTCCGCCATCTCATATATGACATCCGATACGCCACGTATCAGATCCGGCGCGGGCGCCTCCTCGATCACCTTCTGGTGCCGCCGCTGAAGCGAACAGTCCCGCGTCCCGAGGATCCACACGGTCCCGTGGGCGTCGGCGAGCACCTGCGCCTCCACATGCCGCCCGCCCTCCACGTACGGCTCGACGAAGACCTCGCCGTCACCGAAGGCGGACAGCGCCTCGGACCGCGCGGCCTCCAACTCCCCATCCAGTGCGGCGAGTTCGCGTACGACCCGCATCCCGCGCCCGCCGCCACCGGCGGACGCCTTGACCAGGACGGGCAGGTCGTCGGCCGTGATGTCGGAGCCGAGCGGCGCGACGCCCATCAGCTCCTTGGCGCGCGTCTTGGACGCCATCGCCTCGATCGCCATGGGCGGCGGCCCGATCCAGGTGAGCCCCGCGTCGGCGACGGCGCGGGCGAAGTCGGCGTTCTCGGAGAGGAAGCCGTACCCGGGGTGCACGGCGTCGGCGCCCGCGTCGAGGGCGGCCTTCACGACGAGGTCGGCGCGCAGATAGGTGTCGGCGGGGGTGGCCCCCGGGAGCCGTACGGCGAGATCGGCCTCGCGCACGTGCAAGGCGTCGGCGTCCGGGTCCGAGTGCAGGGCGACGGTACGTATGCCCAGCTCACGGCAGGTACGGAAGACGCGGCAGGTGATCTCGCCGCGGTTGGCGACGAGCACACTGGTGATCATCGGTGCGGGCCCCTTACATCCGGAAGACGCCGAAGCCGCCGCGGGCGCCCTCGTACGGTGCGGTGTGGATCGCGGACAGGCAGATGCCGAGAACAGTTCGGGTGTCACGGGGGTCGATGACCCCGTCGTCGTAGAGCCGCCCGGACAGGAACATCGGCAGCGACTCGGCCTCGATCTGCTGCTCGACCATGGCGCGGAGCCCGGCGTCGGCCTCCTCGTCGTACGGCTGCCCCTTCGCGGCGGCGGACTGCCGCGCCACGATCGACAGCACTCCCGCCAGCTGCTGCGGCCCCATGACGGCGGACTTGGCGCTGGGCCAGGCGAAGAGGAAACGGGGATCGTAGGCGCGCCCGCACATGCCGTAGTGCCCGGCGCCGTACGAGGCGCCCATCAGCACGGAGAGGTGCGGGACACGGGAGTTGGAGACGGCGTTGATCATCATCGCGCCGTGTTTGATGATGCCGCCCTGCTCGTACTCCTTGCCGACCATGTAGCCGGTGGTGTTGTGGAGGAAGAGCAGCGGGATGTCGCGCTGGTTGGCGAGCTGGATGAACTGCGCGGCCTTCTGCGACTCCTCGCTGAAGAGGACGCCCTGCGCGTTGGCGAGGATGCCGACGGGATGGCCGTGGAGAGCGGCCCAGCCGGTGACGAGGCTCGTGCCGTAGAGGGGCTTGAACTCGTCGAAGTCGGAGGCGTCGACGAGCCGGGCGATCACCTCGCGCGGGTCGAAGGGCTCCTTCAGATCGTCGGGGACGATGCCGAGGAGTTCCTCGGGGTCGTACTTGGGCGGCTCCACAGGCTGTGGATCGGCGTACGCCTTGCGGTGGTTGAGGCGGGCGACGACGCGGCGGGCCTGCCGGATGGCGTCCTGCTCGTCGTGGGCGAAGTAGTCGGCGAGTCCGGAGGTGCGGGCGTGCATCTCGGCGCCGCCGAGCGACTCGTCGTCGCTCTCCTCGCCGGTCGCCATCTTGACCAGCGGCGGCCCGCCGAGGAAGACCTTCGCCTTCTCCTTCACCATGATCACGTGATCGGACATACCGGGGATGTACGCGCCTCCGGCGGTGGAGTTGCCGAAGACGACGGCGACGGTGGGGATCCCGGCGGCCGAGAGCCGCGTGATGTCGCGGAAGATCCCGCCCCCGGGGATGAAGATCTCCTTCTGGGAGGGGAGATCGGCGCCGCCGGACTCGACGAGCGAGATGGCAGGGAGCCGGTTGGCGTGGGCGATCTCGTTCGCCCGCAGCGCCTTCTTCAGGGACCAGGGGTTGCTGGCGCCGCCGCGCACGGTCGGGTCGTTGGCCGTGATCAGGCACTCGACGCCCTCGACGACGCCGACGCCGGTGACGAGGGAGCCGCCGACGGCGTAGTCGCTGCCCCAGGCGGCGAGCGGGGACAGTTCGAGGAAGGGGGTGTCGGGGTCGAGCAGCAGCTCGATGCGTTCGCGGGCGAGCAACTTGCCGCGCTTGCGGTGCCGTTCGACGTACTTCTCGCCGCCGCCCGCGACGGCCTTCGCATGCTCGGTGTCGAGGGCGGTGAGCTTGTCGAGGAGGGCGGTGCGCCGTCCGGCGTAGTCGTCGGACCGGGTGTCCAGGGCGCTGGCCAGGACGGTCACAGGAGGGCCTCCGGTATGTCGAGGTGGCGTGAGCGGAGCCATTCGGCGAGGCCCTTGGCTTGTGGGTCGAATCGGTGTTGCGCGGCGACGCCTTCGCCCAGGAGGCCCTCAACCGTGAAGTTGAGTGCGCGGAGGCTGGGGAGGGGGTGGCGGGTTACGGTCGGCCTATCAGAGCCCCGGGAGCGCAACGCCGTCTCCGGCAGGAGTTCGCGGAAGCGGTCCACCGTCAGGGTGTGGACCAACCAGCGCCACGCCGCATCGCTCTCCACCCACACCCCCACATTCGCATCGCCGCCCTTGTCCCCGCTGCGAGCCCCCGCGATCAGGCCGAGGGGAACGCGGCGCGTGGGCCCGGCGGGCAGAGGCTCCGGGAGAGCGGGGTCCTCGACGGGGACGAGCGGGCGCGTCTCTCCTACGTGTACGGGGATCGGCCGCCGCTCCCCGTCCGGCAGCACCGCGACATGCGGGACCTCGCCCCGCTCCACGTACTCCGCCTCGAACACCCCGTACGGGGAGCCCTTGCCGGGCGGGGCGGTGACGTGGAAGCCGGGGTAGGAGGCGAGGGCCAGCTCCACCGCGGCGCCGCTCAGGGCCCGGCCGACGGCGTCCTGGTTCTGGTCGCGTACGACCAGGCGGAGCAGCGCGCTCGCGGTCTCCTCGGTGTCGGCGTCGGCCCGGTCGGTTCGGGACAGCTCCCAACGGACGTGTGCGGGCGCCGACTTGGCGGTGCGCAGCGCTTCGTCCATCTGCCGCCGCACCAGCTCCGCCTTGACCTCGATGTCCAGGCCGGTGAGCACGAAGACGACCTCGCCCCGGAACCCGCCGAGCCGGTTGAGCCCGACCTTGAGGGTGGGCGGCGGGGCCTCACCGCGTACGCCGTGGATGCGCACGCGGTCGGCGCCCTCCTGTTCCAGGCGGACGGTGTCGAGGCGGGCGGTGGCGTCGGGCCCGGCGTACCGGGCGCCCCCGGTCTCGTACAGGAGCTGCTCAGTGACGGTGCCGAGTTCGACGAAGCCGCCGGTGCCGGGGTGCTTGGTGATGACGGCGGAACCGTCCTCGTGGATCTCGGCGAGGGGGAAGCCGGGGCGGGCCAACTGGTGGGCGCGGTCGGCGAATCGGGAGTAGTTGCCGCCGGTCGCCTGCGTCCCGCATTCGAGGACGTGCCCGGCGACGACGGCCCCTGCGAGCCGGTCGTAATCGCTCCCCGCCCACCCGAAGTGCCAGGCCGCGGGCCCGGTCACGAGCGCGGCGTCGGTGACTCGCCCCGTGACCACGACATCCGCGCCCGCGTCGAGGCAGGCGGTGATGCCGGCGCCGCCGAGGTAGGCGTTGGCGGTGAGGGCGCCGGGGAACCGGCCGGTGCCGAGCAGGTCGTCACCCTCGACGTGCGCGACCCGTACGGCTATGCCGAGTCGATCCGCCAACTCCCGTACGGCGTCCGCGAGTCCGGCCGGATTGAGCCCGCCCGCATTGGCGACGATTTTGGTACCGCGCTCGACGGCGAGGCCCAGGCACTCCTCCAACTGCCGCAGGAACGTGCGGGCGTAGCCTCGGTCCGCGTTCTTCAGCCGGTCGCGGCCGAGGATCAGCATGGTCAGCTCGGCGAGGTAGTCGCCGGTGAGGACGTCGAGTTCGCCACCAGTCAGCATTTCCTTCATGGCGTCGAACCGGTCGCCGTAGAAACCGGAGGCGTTGCCGATCCGCAGCGGGGGCCTGCTCATCGGGCCCCCTTCGGCGCGCGCCCCTCCCCCGGTGGCCCGGCGAAGGCCTGCGCGATGTCGAGCCAGCGGTCGGCGTCGGGGCCCTCGGCGCGTACGTCGACGTCGGCCCGGTGCGCGCGCTGGGTGACGAGGAGGCAGAAGTCGACGGCGGTCCCGGTGACGCGCTGCCCTGCCTCCTCGGGCCCGTACGTCCACAATTCGCCGCTCGGCGCCACGAGTTCGACGCGGAACTCGTCGTCGGGCGCGGCGACCCCGTGCACGTCGAAGGCGAACTTCCGCGCGCGTACGCCGATCCGGGCGACGTGCCGGAGCCGGTCGCTGGGCGTCCGTACGATCCCGAGGGCGTCGGCGACGTCCTGACCGTGCGCCCACGTCTCCATCAGCCGGCCGGTCGCCATGGAGGCGGCGGACATCGGCGGGCCGTACCAGGGGAACCGGGTCTTGTCGGCCGCGGCGGCGCGCAGCACCTTCTGCAGCCGCTCGCGCCCCTCCCGCCAGCCGGCGAGCAGCACGGCCGGGTCCCGGCGGGCGCCTTCCTCGGCCCCTTCGTCGACGAAGGACTCCGGCGCGGCGATCGCCTTCTCCACCTCGCCCGCGAAGGCGTCGGCGTCGCTCATGGCGAGCAGGGCGGCGCGGTCGGTCCAGGCGAGATGGGCGATCTGGTGGGCGACGGTCCAGCGGGGCGCGGGGGTCGGTGCGGCCCACTGCTGTGGGCTCAACTCCCGCACGATCCGGTCGAGTTCCTCGCTCTCGTCCCGCAAGTCCTCGAACACGGCGGACGGTTCGGACACGGTGCGCTCCCCTCCGGGCACGGCGGTGTGCGGCGTGCCTGGAGCATGGCAGCGGGCCAAGAAACAAGCAAGCATGCTTGCATGGAAAATGCGTCGCGCGTGACGGGCGAAATAGCCCCGCCAACCGGAGAGTTCAAGATCCCCCAGGTCACGGAACTGTCCCAGCGATGACGGTCTCCCAGTCATATGTAACAGCCATGTATAAGGCGGCGGTAAGGCGGAACGATTCGTGGCCCCGGCGGGTCCTGCTGATCAGTAACCCGAACCGACCCACGAGTTACCGACCCACGAGTTACCGACCTACGAATTACCGACCTACGAATTACCGACCTACGAATTACCGGCCGCCAAGTTAAGGACGAAAACCATGCGTGCTCGCAAGCTCACCCTCGCCGCCGTCGCCCTCGCCGCGGGCCTCTCGCTCACCGCCTGCCAGGGCAACGAGGACTCCGCCGCGGGCACGAACGACGACTCGTCCGCCGCCTCCTCCTCGTCCTCCTCGTCCTCCGGCGGCAACAGCCAGGCCTCCGGCAAGAACGCCTCGGACACCGGCGACTCCACGAAGGCCGCCGAGGGCACCGGCCACGGTCAGATCAACACCGGCCCGTGCAAGACCGCGAACCTCGCGTTCGACTCCGCGCACGGCATGGGCGAGGGCACGCTCATAGTCAGCATGCGGAACACCAGCGACGCCTGCTCCCTCAAGGGCTTCCCGGGCGTCGACCTCCGCTCCGAGGAGGCCTCCGGCCCGCTGAGCGCCTCCCGCAGCAACCTGTCGTCCCCGTCCGTCGTCCTCGGCAACGGCGAAACGACCCGCTTCACCCTCCACTACCCGCCGAACAACTCCGGCGGTTCCGGCGTGAACGTCTCCAGCATCGACGTCACCCCGCCCAACGAGACCCACTCCACGTCCCTGAAGGTCGACCTCAACCTCCCGGTCTCCGCCGACACGGAAACCAAGGTCTCCGTCGACCCGGTCGGCACCGGCAAGCAGTGACCGTCACTCGTGCAGGACGACCGCGGGATCCTTCCTCCGGCCCACCTGCGTCCGCACCGCGCCCATGCTCGCCGCGATGACGAGGGTGATGGCCAGGACTTCCGCCCAGGCCAGGTCCTGGCTCAGGACGAGGAAGCCGGAGAGCGCGGCGACCGCCGGTTCGAGGCTCATCATCACCGCGAACGTGGACGCGGGCAGGCGGCGCAGCGCGACGAGTTCGAGGGTGTACGGGAGGACCGAGGACATGACCGCGACGGCCGCGCCGAGGCCGAGGGTCACCGGGTCGATCAGCTTCGGGCCCGCCGTCGCGATGCCGAGCGGCAGGCAGAGCACCGCCGCGACCACCATGGCGAGCGCGAGCCCGTCGGCCTGCGGGAAGCGGCGGCCCGTACGGGCGCTGAAGATGATGTACGTCGCCCAGCAGGCGCCGGCCGCGACCGCGAAGCCCACACCGGCCAGGTCCAGGCTGCCGATCCCGTCCCCCGCCCCGCCGAGCAGGAACACGCCGCACAGCGCGAGCCCCGCCCACAGGACGTTGACGAGACGGCGGGAGGCGAAGACCGAGAGGGCGAGCGGGCCGAGCACCTCGAAGGTGACCGCGATGCCGAGCGGGATACGGGCCGCCGCCTGGTAGAAGAGCAGGTTCATGCCGCCCATGGCGATGCCGAAGGCGACGACCGTGCCCCAGTCGGACCGCGAGTGGCCGCGCAGCTTGGGGCGGCAGACGACGAGCATGACCACGGCCGCCACGACGAGGCGGAGGGTGACGACGCCGATCGCTCCGGCGCGCGGCATCAGGCTCACCGCGAGCGCCGCGCCGAACTGCACCGAGATGCACCCCGCGAGGACCAGGCCGACCGGGCCCAGCGAGCCGCGGCGGGACGGCTCCGCGCCGGCGCTCGCGGTCACGGCCGGGGCGGCATCATGCGCCACGGCCACGGGTTCGGTCTGCGGGCCGCTCACGGTCCACCCCCTCTTGAGTGCAATACGTTTGAGTGCAATACGTTGGACAGTGCCGGACAGTCTACTGAACTTGCCGACCGCCTTGAACCTTCACGCTAGATCCGTCCGGCATGCCCCGTGAAATACTTTCTGCGCTCCCGTTATGCTCCGCGCACATGACCAGGGGACGCACATGATCAGGGATCGCGCATGAGCAGGGATCGCGCATGAGCAGGGAACCGGAGCTGCGCCACCTGCGCTGCTTCCTCGCCGTCGCCGAGGCGCGCAGCGTCACCCGTGCCGCCGCGCGCCTCGGCCTGAGCCAGCCGGTCGTCTCGCGCACCCTCGCCGCCCTGGAGGACACGCTCGGCGTACGGCTCGTGGACCGCTCCACCCATCACCTCGACCTCACCCCCGAGGGGCGCTCGTTCCACGAGAAGGCGGCCGTCGCCGTCGCCGCGTTCGAGGACGCGCTCGCCGCCGCCCGGGCCCCGCACCGCCCGCTGCGCCTGGGCCATGCCTGGTCGGCGGCGGGCGAGTTCACGACGCCGCTGCTGCGCCGCTGGCGCCGCGCCCACCCGGAGGTCCCGCTCGAACTCCTGCGCGTCGACGACCGCACGGCAGGGCTCACGCGCGGCGCCGTCGACCTCGCGCTCCTGCGCGGCCCCGTCGACACCCCCGGCCTCGTCACCGAACTGCTGCACCTGGAGGCGCGGGTGGCGGCGGTGCCGTCCGACAGTCCGCTCGCCCGCCACCGGCGCCTCGCGCTCGCCGACCTCAGCGACCAGGTCATCGCCCTGAACACGGTCTCCGGCACGACCTCCCTCGAACTGTGGCCGCCCGCCGAACGCCCCACCTCGACACTCACCGTCGCCAACACCGACGACTGGCTCGCCGCGATCGCCGCGGACCGGGCGGTGGGCGTCACGTCGACGGCGACCGTGGGCATGCACCCGTACCCCGGCGTCACCTACGTCCCCCTCACCGACGCCCCCGATCTCCCCGTCCTCCTGGTCCGCCGCCAGGGCCCCGGCCATCCGTCCGTCCCGGACCTGATCACGCTGGCCCACGAGGTCGCGGGGCCTTGAGGAGCCGCCCGTCGCATCGCACAGGTCCACCCCTTGTCCGTTCTCGTCTCATCCGACGGACACGTTTCGGCCGCGTTTCCCCTTCGGGCTACCCTCCATTTCGTGGCTGAGATCCAGATTCCCGCTGACATCAAGCCCGCCGACGGACGTTTCGGCGCTGGCCCCTCCAAGGTGCGTACGGAGGCGTTGGACGCCTTGGCCGCCACCGGTACGTCTCTGATGGGTACTTCCCACCGTCAGGCCCCCGTGAAGAACCTCGTCGGTCGCGTGCGCGACGGCGTCAAGGACCTCTTCTCGCTGCCCGAGGGCTACGAGGTCGTCCTCGGCAACGGCGGCTCCACCGCGTTCTGGGACGTGGCGACGCACGGCCTGATCGAGAACAAGTCGCAGCACCTGAACTTCGGCGAGTTCTCCTCCAAGTTCGCGAAGGCCTCGAAGCTCGCCCCCTGGCTGGCCGAGCCGACCGTGATCTCCTCCGACCCGGGTACGCACCCGGAGCCGGTCGCCGAGGCCGGTGTCGACGTCTACGGCCTGACCCACAACGAGACCTCGACCGGCGTCGCGGCGCCGATCAAGCGCGTGGCCGACGCGGACTCCGGTTCGCTCGTCCTCGTGGACGCCACCTCCGGCGCCGGCGGCCTCCCGGTCGACGTCTCCGAGACGGACGTCTACTACTTCGCCCCGCAGAAGTCCTTCGCCTCCGACGGCGGCCTGTGGATCGGCATCTTCTCCCCCGCCGCGATCGAGCGCGCCCAGCGCATCCACGCGTCCGGCCGCCACGTCCCGGAGTTCTTCTCCCTGCCGACGGCGATCGACAACTCCCGCAAGAACCAGACGTACAACACCCCGGCGCTCTCCACGCTCTTCCTGCTCGCCGAGCAGCTGGACTGGATCAACGGCCAGGGTGGTCTCGACTGGTCCACGGCCCGGACGAAGGACTCGTCCTCGCGGCTGTACTCGTGGGCCGAGGAGTCGAAGTACGCGACGCCGTTCGTCACGGACTCCGCAAAGCGGTCGCAGGTCATCGGCACGATCGACTTCGACGAGGGCATCGACGCTGCCGCGGTGGCCAAGGTGCTGCGGGCCAACGGGGTCGTCGACACGGAGCCGTACCGGAAGCTGGGCCGTAACCAGCTGCGCGTCGCGATGTTCCCGGCGATCGACCCGGCGGACGTCCAGGCCCTGACGGCCTGCATCGACTACGTCATCGGCCAGCTCTGACCCAAACCCCCGCTCCTCAGCCCCTCCGGCGATTGAGGAGCGGGGTCCGGGGCAGAGCCCCGTGGCCGCAACCCCGGTGCCGGTCAACAACCCCGGTGCCGGTCTACAACCCCGGTGCCGGTCAACAACCCCGGTGCCGGTCAACGGCTCAACCGCTGGAACCGCCGGACGGCAAGCGGCAGGAACACCGCCGTGAGCACCACCGGCCACACCAGGGCCATCAGCACCGCGTTCTGCTCCACCCAGGAATCCCCCGCCCCGACCGGCGTGCCGAAAAGCTCACGGGACGCCGCGACCGTCGACGAGATCGGGTTCCACGCCGCCACCGCCCCCAGCCAATCCGGCATCAGCTGCGGCGCGACAAATATGCTGGAGATCATCGTCAGCGGGAAGGCGACCGCGAAAAGACCGCCCGCCGCCTCCGGGTTCGGAACCATCAGGCCCAGCCACACCCCCAGCCAGATCAGCGCGAACCGCAGCCACAGCAGCAGCGCGAACGCCGCGAGCCCGCCCATGACCCCGCCGTCCGGGCGCCAGCCGATCGCGAGCGCCGTCAGCATCAGGATCGCCAACTCCGCGCAGGCGACCAGCAGATCGGTCACCCCGCGCCCCGACACCACCGCCGACGGCGCCATCGGCATCGAGCGGAACCGGTCGATGACCCCCTTCGTCGCGTCGTGCACCACGAGCGTCGCCGTGTTGATGAAGCCGAAGGCCATCGTCATCGCGAACATCCCCGGCATCAGGAAGTCCCGGTAGTCCCCGCCGCCCGGCACCACCATCGCGCTGCCGAAGACGTACCCGTACAGCAGCACCGACAGGATCGGGAAGCCCAACTGCCAGGCGATGTTGACCGGTTGGCGCTGGTAGTGGGTGAGCCCCCGGCGGACCACGTTCCAGCAGTCGGCCACCGCCCAGTAGGCACTCGTGCCACTCATGCCACTCGTACCGCCGCTCATCACGCGGCCCTCCCCGTCAGTTGCAGGAACACATCGTCGAGGCTCGGCCTGCGCAGTCCGATGTCCTCGACGGCGACGCCCTCGTCCTGGAGCGCCCGCGCGGCGTCCGTGAGCGCGGCGACCCGGTCGGCGACCGGCGCGTGCACCCGCAGGGCCTCCTCGTCGACGACCGGGTCCACACCGCTCCGGGCGAGGATCTTCGCGGCGCGCGGCAGATCGACCGACTCCGCCAGCACGACCTCGACCCGGTCCCCGCCGACGGACCGCTTGAGCCCCTCGGGGGTGTCGTCGGCTATGGCCCGCCCCTGGTCGATGACGGTGATCCGCGAGGCCAGCCTGTCGGCCTCCTCCAGATACTGGGTGGTGAGCAGGACCGTCGTGCCCGCCGCCACCAACTCCCTGACGCTCTCCCAGACCTCGCCCCGGCCGCGCGGGTCGAGCCCGGTCGTCGGCTCGTCCAGGAACAGCACGTCCGGGGTGAGGATCATGGACGCCGCGAGGTCGAGCCGGCGCCGCATGCCGCCGCTGTACTCGTCGACGCCCTTGTCGCCCGCGTCCGCGAGCCCGAACTGGTCGAGCAGTTCGGCCGCCCGCACCCTCGCCCGGCGCCCGCCGAGGTGGAAGAGCCGGCCGAACATCTCCAGGTTCTGCCGCCCCGTGAGCACCTCGTCCACCGCCGCGTACTGACCGGTGAGCCCGATGCGGCGGCGCACCTGACGCGACCGGGAGGCCACGTCCACGCCGCCGACCTCGGCCCGCCCCTCGTCGAACTTCAGCAGCGTGGCGAGCACGCGCACCGCTGTCGTCTTCCCCGCCCCGTTCGGCCCGAGCAGGCCGTGCACCGTGCCGCGCCGCACGGTCAGGTCGAACCCGTCGAGCGCGCGCTTGTCCCCGTACCGCTTCACGAGCCCCTCGGCCCGCACCGCGTGATCGTGATCCCCGTCGGTCACGGCTTCTCCTCCGCACGTCGCCATCGGAACACCCACCCCTCCGCAAAATGAGTACGCCGTACCCAAATGAGAGTACACCGTACTCAGTTTTTCGCCAGAGGTTTACGCTGAGCCCCATGACGAGCGGCACCCCGAGCGGCACCCAGGGCACGAACAGCAGCGCCGAGACCTCCGGCAGCGGCGACATCCGGCGCAGCATGGAGCTGCTGTGGGGCACGGGGGCCAGGCCGAGCCGGGGGCCGAAGCCCGCGCTCTCGCTCGACCGGATCGTCGAGGCCGCGGTCGAGGTCGCGGACGCCGAGGGGATCGGCGCCGTCTCGATGCGCCGGCTCGCCACCGACCTGGGCACCGGCACCATGTCGCTGTACCGGTACGTGCCGGGCAAGGCCGAGCTGCTCGACCTGATGCTGGACCGGGTGCAGACCCCGCACGAGGACCCGGCCGCGCTCGGCGACGGGAGCTGGCGGGCCGCCGTCGCCACGATGGCCCGCGAGACCCTCGCCCTCTACCAGCGCCACCCCTGGCTGCTCCAGGTCAACCAGGCCCGGCCCGTGCTCGGCCCCGGCGCGCTGTCCGGCATGGAGAAGATGATGGCCCGCATCAAGCCGATGGGCCTCACCGATCCGGAGCTGCTCTCCGTCCTGGTCATGGTCGACGGATACGTGTCAGGGGTCGCGCGCACCCGCGTCTACGAGCAGGAGGCGGAGACGACGTCGGGCATGACGGACGCCGCGTTCTGGGAGGCGCAGAGCCCCGCCCTGGAGGCCGCGATGACCAGTGGCCGCTACCCGGTGATGGCGTCCCTGTCCGAGGACACGTTCGCCCCCGGCTTCGACCACTTCGAGTTCGGGCTCCAGCGGATCCTGGACGGGCTCGACGTCCTCGTCGCGGCACGCGGCAAGTCGTGACAGAACACCGAAGCGGTGCATTCATGGACGTATGACGACTGACAAGCCCGATCCGAGCCCCGCGCTCGCCCCGTTCGTCAAGCAGTACGCCGTCCTGCTCACCAGCCACAAGAGGGACGGCACCGGTGTCGGCACTCCCGTGAACCTCGCGGTCGAGGGCGACCACGCGTACTTCCGGACCTTCGGCAAGGCCTGGAAGGTCAAGCGGATGCGCAACAACCCGGAGGTGGAGCTCGCGCCGTCCACGATGCGCGGCGCGCCCACGGGGCCGCCCGTCAAGGGGCGGGTCCGCCTCCTCGACCGCGGCAGCGAGGAGGACCGGCACGCGGCCTCGCTCATCCGCCACAAGCACCCGATCCTGCAAGGCGTCACGGTGCCGCTCTCCCACAAGGTGCGGCGGGACCGGACGCTGCACTACGAAGTGCGCCTACTGGGCGAGTAGTTCAGCGGCTCTTCCAGTGACTCAGCGGTTCTTCGAGTGGTTCAGCGGTTCCTGGGGCGGCGGAACAGCCTTCCGAGCCCGAACAGCAGGATGAGGACGACGACGGCACCGACCGCACCGGCCTTGCCGGTGAAGGCGCTGCCGCCGTCACCGCTGCCCGAACCACCCTGATCGGAGGACGAGTTCGAGCCGTCGCCCGAGTCACCCGCGCCCTCGACCTCCACGGGCTCCACCTCGCTGCCCTGCCCCTCGCTCCCGTACAGCAGGGTCTTCCCGTCCGGCGTGTAGGTCACCGACTCGCCCTGCGGCTGCATCGGCACGCTCAACTGGCCCTGGCGCTCGGGCTTCCCGTCGTTCCACTTGTACGCGACGCCGCCGAAGTAGCCGCGTACGGCGAGCTGTTTGCCGTCGGGCGAGAACGCGGCGTCCGTCGCCCACAGGTCGATGTCGGCGACGCGGCTGAAGGTGTTGGTGGCGGAGGGGTTCAGCGTGGCCGGACCCTCGTACAGGCCGCCGCCGTCGTCGCCCTTCTCCACGATGTAGACCCGCCCGGTCTTCGGATGGACCATCATCGCCTCGGCGTTGCGCGGGCCGTCCGCGTACTTCACGTCGTACTGGGTGGCCCGCACCGTCTGGTCGGTGAGCTTCTTCGGCTCGGGCAGCTTGTAGATCCACACGTGGTCCCACTTGCCGCCGAGGTTGTCGCCGATGTCGCCCACGTAGATGTTCCCGTCGGAGCCGATCGAGATCGCCTCGACGTCCCGCGGGGCACCGACACCGCTCATCGTGATCGTGGCGACGGTCTTCCCGGTCCGGCCGTCGATCGCGAACAGGAACGCGCCGTCGTCGCTGTCGTTGTGCGTCCAGTAGATGCCCGGGTGGGCGCGCGAGGCGGCAAGGCCGCTGGACTCGGTGATCCGCGGGTCCTGGATCGTGAACCCGTCGGAGCCGACGGAACGGGAGTCGGCGACCGCGGGACCGGAAGCCGCGCCGAGAAGGAGGACTGCGGCGACCCCGGCCGCCCCCAGATACGCACGCATGCCCCCAGCTTGCCAGGCGTGTTGGGGCTCACACGCACGCACCCGGCGTGATCGACGATGATGAGCGGATGCTCAGGTTCATGCCGGTCGGCGACTCGATGACCATTGGGAGCGCCGGGGAGCACACCTGGCGCCTGCGCTTCTGGCAGCATCTGCGCGCCCGTTCGGTCCCGCACGCGCTGGTCGGCCCCCGCACCGCCCTGTACGGCGACAGCCACGCGTACGCGGATCCCGACTTCCCGCAGCATCACCTCGCCGGCTGGGGCGAGGGCTGGCAGCACATGGCGCCCGCGATCGCGGAGGCGGTGACCGACGCCCGCGCGGACGTCCTCCTCGTCTCCCTCGGCCTGATAGACCTCGGCTTCTACACCGACGCCGAACAGACGGCGGAGAACCTGCGCCTCTTCATCGCCGAGGCCCGCCGCGCGAACCCGGCCGTCCGCATGGTCCTGCTCCCCGTGATCCCCAACGTCCGGGCCGAGACGGACGCGCCCTTCGCCGCGGAGGTCGCCCACTTCAACACCCTCCTGGCGAAGGCGGTCGCGGACCTCGACGAGCCCCGCTCCCCCCTGCTCCTGGCCTCCGTCCCCGAGTCGTACGACATCCACCACGACACGTACGACGGCACCCACCCGAACGCCTCCGGCGAACACAAACTGGCGGCGGCCTTCGCGGACGCGCTGCATCAGGCGTGGGGGATCGGCGGCCCTTACGAAGCTGTACCGCCGCTCAAGCAGCTCACCGGCTGACCCCAAAGGCACTTCCTCCGAGGAACTGCCCAAAGGCACTTCCTCCGAGGAACTGCCCAAAGGCACTTCCTCCGAGGAACTGCGCCGGGCTGTGCGACAGGTCGCCGACGAAGCGGACCTCTGACGGGCAGTTGCCGGGTCGACGTACGCGCCCTCGCGCGCATTTCCGACGGGAATCCGGGGTGGCTTCGGAGAGATACCGGACGGCCGTTCGACCTTCCGCGGGGTTTCGTGCGGGTGTGTGACCGGGGGCCTCCGCGCTTCGTTGAACCGTGAGACGTCCCGCGCCCACAGGAGGCCGGGAGAAGCACCGGGACGGCCGCCGTGGAGACCGGGCGGCACGTCAAAGGCGGTAAACGGGGGAGAACGAGCATGGCGAGAGTTCTGGGTGTCGTTCGTCTGTCGAGGGTGTCGGACGAGACCACATCGCCGGAGCGGCAGCGCCGGTCCGTCCAGCGCTGGGCCGATCAGGAGGGGCACCTCGTCGTGGGCTGGGTCGAGGACATCGACGTGTCCGGCGCACTGGAGCCGTGGAAGCGCCCGGAGTTCGGCAAGTGGCTGCCTTCGACCATCGGGAAGGAGGTCAGCGCGATCGAGCACCGGATCGCGCTGGAGGAGTCACGCGCCGATGAGTACGACATCATCTGCGCGCTCAAGATCGACCGTCTCTCGCGGCGCGTTCTGCACGTGCACACCCTCCTGGAGTGGTGCGACAGGAACGGCAAGGAAGTCACCACTGTGGAGGAGGGGATCAACCTCAACACGCAGATCGGGAAGCTGCTCCTCAGCCTGATCACATCGTTCGCCGAAGGGGAGCTCGAAGCCATCAGGGCGAGGGCCAAATCGTCCTACAACCACCTGGTGAAAGAGGGACGCTGGCGCGGAGGTCGCACTCCGTACGGCTATCGCGAGGAGAAACAGGAAACCGGCGATGGCTGGAAGCTCGTCCCGGACGACTACGGGACCGACACGGCCGGGACGCTCCGCGAGATCGTCCGTCGCCTCATCGCGGGCGAGTCGGCGAACAGCATCGCGCAGTGGCTCAACGAAGACCCGCCCAAGACCCCGACCTCGCTGGACGCCCAGCTGATCCGCAACGGCAAGCCACCGAAAGGGAGCCGCTGGACTGCTGCGAACACCGCCAAAGTCGTTCGCTCCCGCTGCGTCCTGGGACAGATGGAATTCACTGAGGAGGTGGTGGTCGACGGGAAGAAGACGACGCTACGCCGCGTCGTCCGGGGCAACGACGGCCGTCCTCTCCAGCGCGCGGAGCCGCTCATAGCGGAGAAGGCATGGGCGCTGGCCAATGAGCGGCTGGACGAGAACACCAGTAAACGCAGCGGCAACAGCAAGGGCGGTTCGCCCTTGCTCCAGGTCGCGTTCTGCACGTGCGGGGAGCCCGCATATCGCAGTCCCGGCCGCAATTGTCCCTACTATCGCTGCGCCTCTCGGACCACGCACAAGCTGTGTCCGGCCGGAAGCAAGGGCATCGCGGCGCACACGCTGGAGGACGCCGTTGAGCAGGCGTTCCTACTCGTGGCCGGCGAGGTCGAGATGGTCCGGAAAGTCTTCCGCCCAGGAGTGGACTACACGCGCGACATCGAGGAAGTGAATCGCGCACTGTCGGACTTGCGGGAAGACCGGGAGGCCGGCCTTTACGCCAGCGACCTGGGCAAGCAGGAGTACCGGGAGGCGTACAAGCGGCTCGATGCACGACGCGAGCTGCTCATCGCCCAGCCGACGCGGCCTGACACCTGGGAAGGGATCCCTACGGGGGAGACCTACCGGGCGCGGTGGCGCACGCTCTCAAGCTGGTACGAGAAGGGCAAAGAGCTGCGCGCCGCAGGGGTCCGGGCCGTCATCCACGCCGAACCGATTCCGGGGACACCCGCCGCTCAGCGCAGGTCCGCCCATGACTCCGACAGGTTCTGGCAGCATCCCGTCGGACGGGTTCAGGTTCTGATTCCCATGGACTTCAAGCAGCGCCTGCTCAACACGGCGGCGGCCCACAGCCAGTCCTGAGGAGAGGCGAGACTCTCTCGTCCTCTTGCGTGGAGCGGACTCGAAGGGGTTCGCTTGGCGCCCATGGAATACACGCAGTTGGGACGTACTGGGCTCAAGGTCAGTCGGCTCGTTCTCGGGACGATGAACTTCGGGCCGCAAACGGACGAAGCCGCCAGCCACGGCATCATGGATGCGGCGCTCGACGCAGGTCTGAATTTCTTTGATACCGCGAACGTATACGGGTGGGGCGAGAACAAGGGCCGTACCGAGGAGATCATCGGCACCTGGTTCGCCAAGGGCGGCGGGCGGCGCGACAAGACCGTGCTCGCCACCAAGGTGTTCGGGAACATGGGCGGCGACGGTCCGGTCTGGCCCAATCACGACCACCTCAGCGCGGTGAACATCCGGCGGGCCGTGGACGCCTCCCTGAAGCGGCTGCAGACCGACTACATCGACATCTACCAGTTCCACCACATCGACCGCCGCACTCCCTTCGAGGAGATCTGGCAGGCGATCGACGTGCTGATCCAGCAGGGCAAGATCCTGTACGCCGGGTCCTCCAACTTCCCCGGATACAAGATCGCCCAGGCCAATGAACTGGCTGCCCGCCACGGCCGCGTCGGCCTCGTCAGCGAGCAGTGCCTCTACAACCTCGCCGAGCGCCGCGCCGAGATGGAGGTCATCCCGGCCGCGCAGGACTACGGCCTGGGCGTCATCCCGTGGTCCCCGCTGCACGGCGGGCTGCTCGGCGGCGTGCTCAAGAAGGAGAGCGAGGGCAAGCGCAGGTCCCAGGGCCGCTCCGCCTCCGCGCTGGAGAACACGAAGGTGCGCGACCAGGTCCAGCGGTACGAGGATCTGTTGGACAAGCACGGGATCGAGCCCGGCGAGGCAGCGCTGGCCTGGCTGCTCACCCGGCCCGGCATCACGGGCCCGATCGTCGGCCCGCGCACGCAGGAGCAGCTGGACTCGGCGCTGCGCGCGGTCGAGCTGGAGCTGAGCGAGGAGGTCGTGTCCGGCCTGGACGAGATCTTCCCGGGTCCGGGTCCGTCGCCCGAGGCCTTCGCCTGGTAATCGGCCCCGCCGGTACGCGGCGGCCGCCGGTCGACTACTGGCCGACGGCCGCCGCGACAGCCACGACGACGAACATCAGCACGAGCACACCGGCCATGATCCGGTTACGGGTCTTCGGGTCCACGTCAACGAGACTAACGCGTGTCCGTGAACTGCCGTCCGGCGACCTTCTCGTAGCGCGGCCGTCGGCTCCGGCACGGCCCCTGCTCTTAAGCCCCTGCGCCGTTGCGGTCCCGGGTCGCTGCCCCGGACCCCGCTGCTCAATCGCCGCAGGGGCCTAAATACTTACGCCGCCGCCGCCAGCTCACGCGGCACGAACTGCACGTGGCGTTCGCCGCGGCGCAGGTCCACCTTGAGCCGGAGGTTCGCCGCGCGGGCCAGCATCAGGCCGACGCCGACCGCCGCCGCCGCGCAGATCGCCCCGGCGAGCGCGAAGCTGACCCGTACCCCGTACTGGTCGGCGAGCCAGCCGAAGAGCGGGCCGCCCAGCGGCGTACCGCCGGTGAAGACCATCATGAACAGGGACATGACGCGGCCCCGCATCTCCGGGTCCGTGCCCATCTGGACATAGGAGTTGGCGGTCACGTTCACCGTCAGTCCGAGGATGCCGAGCAGCACGATCAGCGGGGCGAACGCCCAGACGCCCGGCGCCCACGCCGCCGCGACCTCCAGGACACCGAAGCCGATCGCCGCGCCGACCAGGACCCGCAGACGGGTCGAGCGGCGCCGGGCCGCGAGCAGCGCGCCGGCCAGCGAGCCGATCGCCATGAGCGTGTTGAACAGGCCGTACTGGCCGACCCCGCCGTGGAACACGTCGTCCGCGTACGCGCTCAGCCAGATCGGGAAGTTGAAGCCGAAGGTGCCGACGAATCCGACGAGGACGATCGGCCAGATCAGTTCGGGGTGCTGGGACACATAGCGCAGCCCCTCCTTCAGCTGGCCCTTGCCGCGCGGCGCCCGCTTGGTCTCGTGCAGCTCGTGCGTGCGCATGAGCATGAGGCCGGTGAGCGGGGCGAGGAAGGACAGGCCGTTGGCGAGGAACGCCCAGCCGGGGCCGACGGCGGCGGTCAGCGCGGAGGCGACGGCCGGGCCGATGAGGCGGGCGGACTGGAAGTTGGCCGAGTTCAGGGAGACCGCGTTGCGGACCTGGTCGGGGCCGACCATCTCGGACACGAACGACTGCCGGGTCGGGTTGTCGACGACCGTGACGAGACCCGTGAAGAAGGCCGCGAGGTAGACGTGCCACACCTGGACGTTGCCCGTGAGGGTGAGCGCCGCGAGGAAGAGGCCGGACAGGCTCATCGCGCCCTGCGTGCAGAACAGCAGGTTGCGCTTGGCGAACCGGTCGGCGATCACACCGCCGTACAGGCCGAAGAGCAGCATCGGGAGGAACTGCATGGCCGTCGTCACGCCGACAGCGGCGGAGGATCCCGTGAGGGAGAGCACCAGCCAGTCCTGGGTGATGCGGGCCATCCAGGTGCCGGTGTTGGAGACGACTGCCCCGCTCGCGAACAGCCGGTAGTTGCGTACCTTCAGGCTGGCGAACATCGAGGGCTTACGTGGGCGGGCGTTCGGGTCGTGGGCGGCTGGTGCGGGGGCGGAGTCTGCTCCGGATCCCGTACTCAAAGTGGGTTCGCCTCCTCGGCGGTCGTCCTGCGTGGTCGTCGGCTCGGTCGTGCTGTCGTGCTTGGTCGTCGTGTTCGGTCGTGTCCGTCGTACTAGGTCGTGCCTGTCGTGCTCGTCGTGCTCAGAGGCGTGCTCAGAGGTGCGCGAGCTTCTCCAGGACGGGTGCGGCCTCGCGCAGCTTGGCCCAGTCGTCCTCGTCGAGCCCCTCGGCGAGGTTCGCCAGCCAGGCGTTCCGCTTGCGGCGGCTCTCCGCGAGCATGGTCTCGGCCCGCTCGGTCGAGGTGACGACCTTCTGCCGGCGGTCCTCGGGGTGAGGCTCCAGCCGGACCAGTTCCTTGGCCTCGAGGAGCGCGACGATTCTGGTCATCGACGGCGGCTGCACATGCTCCTTGCGGGCCAGCTCACCCGGCGTCGCGGAGCCGCATCCGGCGAGCGTGCCGAGCACCGACATCTCGGTAGGACTCAGCGATTCGTCGACCCGCTGGTGCTTGAGTCGACGCGACAGGCGCATCACTGCGGAACGCAGGGAGTTCACGGCGGCTACATCGTCGCCATGGGAGAGGTCTGGCATGTTCGTTAGCGTAACTCATTACTGTGTCTAACGACTACCAGGGGGGCGCGTCGGGTCAGTGATCCCGACCACGCGTGCGCCCGCGCAGGGGGCTGCAGAAAAGTTTCATCACCCATATGAGTGAGCCGGATGCGGAAAGTGACGCAACAGGTCAGGGGTGCCCGCAACCCTGTCCGTATGGGATCGACAGTGCTCAGTCTGCGGATCGACGGTGAGCTGCTCGACCGGCTCAAAGTGCATGCCGCGAAAAGAGGAATGAGCGTCCAGGACTATGTGGTCCGGACGCTCATTCGGGACGACTTCGACGAACGCTTCAAGACTGCCGTCGAGGAGACGGAGCGGTTCTACGGAGACGTGACTACGTAGGGCCGCACTACGTAAGGCCGAGTGCCGGCATCAGGTAGTAGAAGACGAACACGGCGGAGACGGCGTACATCGCGGCCGGCACCTCCTTGGCGCGGCCCGCGACCACGCGCAGCACCGTGAAGCTGATGAAGCCCATGCCGATGCCGTTCGTGATCGAGTACGTGAACGGCATCATCAGCATCGTGATGAACGCGGGAATGGCGATCGTCCAGTCGTCCCAGTCGATCTCGCGGATGCCCCCGGACAGGATCAGGAAGCCGACCGCGACGAGCGCGGGCGTCGCCGCCTGGGACGGGACCATCGTGACGACCGGCGTGAGGAACAGCGCGACCGTGAACAGCAGGCCGGTGACCACGTTGGCGAGGCCCGTACGGGCGCCCTCGCCGACACCGGCCGTGGACTCCACGAAGCAGGTGGTGGCCGAGGACGACGAGGCGCCACCGGCGGCGACGGCGACACCGTCGATGAACAGGACCTTGTTCATGCCGGGCATCTGACCCTTGTCATCGGTCAGGTGCGCCTCGTCGCTGATGCCCATGATCGTGCCCATCGCGTCGAAGAAGCACGACAGCAGCACGGTGAAGACGAACAGAATGCCGGTGAGGATGCCGACCTTGTGGAATCCGCCGAACAGGCTGACCTGTCCGATGAGCGAGAAGTCCGGGCTCGCGACCGGGTTGCCGGGCCAGGACGGCACGGTCAGGCCCCACGAGGCCGGGTCGATGTCCGCGATGGCGTTGATGATCAGCGCGACGACCGTCATGACGACGATCGCGAGCAGGATCGCGCCCGGCACCTTGCGCACGAGCAGGGCCAGGGTCAGCAGCACACCGAGCACGAAGACCAGGACCGGCCAGCCCATCAGGTGACCGCCGGTGCCGAGCTGCAGCGGCACCGTGGTCTGCGCGGCGTCCGGCATGCGCGTCACGAAGCCGGAGTCGACGAGGCCGATCAGCAGGATGAACAGGCCGATGCCGATCGCGATGCCCTTGCGCAGGCCGTACGGCACCGCGTTCATGACCCGCTCACGCAGACCGGTGGCGACGAGCAGCATCACGACGAAGCCCGCGAGGACGACCATGCCCATCGCGTCCGGCCAGGACATGCGGGGCGCGAGCTGCAGGGCGACGACCGTGTTCACGCCGAGGCCCGCCGCGAGCGCGATCGGCACGTTGCCGATGACGCCCATGAGCAGCGTGGTGAACGCGGCGGTCAGCGCGGTCGCCGTCACCAGCTGGCCGTTGTCCAGCTGATGCCCGTACATGTCCTTCGCGCCGCCGAGGATGATCGGGTTCAGCACGATGATGTAGGCCATCGCGAAGAACGTGGCGAGGCCGCCACGGATCTCACGCGGGATGGTCGAGCCGCGCTCAGTGATCTTGAAGTAGCGGTCGAAGCCGTTCTTCGGGGCCGGCGGCGGCGAGTCGTTGACATCGACCGGGGTGGTGGCCGAAGTGGACATGGATGACCTCAGCGGTATTCAGCAGTGAAATGCGGGCGGGGTGCGTGATCGAGTCTGGTGGTCGTGTGGTCACCTGCGGGTTACCCCGACGTTTCCGCTGGTGTTTCATACGAACATAAGTGGCCAGTCTCAGGCTGTTTCAGTATGAACATATGAGGCCGAATTTGCTATCTCCGCGCGTAGACCCTTGCGGTGCGGGGCTTGTGCCGGGTTGTCGTCGGGTCCTCGTAAGCTGTGCACATGGCGAAGTGGATCCCGAAGCACGAGGCACCCGAACCCCTTGAGGGGCCCGTGGTCGCCACCATCACGGGTGGCACGATCCTCTGGTTCGTCCTCTTCCTCGCGCAGTTGCCGTTCTACGGGTGGTTCGAGGACCGTGGGATCACGTGGTGGGTGTGGTGCTGCCTGGCCGGCGCCGGTCTCGGCCTGATCGGGATCTGGTACGTCCGGGGGCGCGACGCCGCGCTCAAGCGGGCCGCCGCCGCGGCGGTCACGGACCGTGAGGCTTCCACACCCGAGGGGTAGACCCCCTAAATCGCCCGTACCGTCGTTTTCATGACGGATATCGACGCGGGGGCCGAACTCGATCCGGGCCACCCGGCGCCGACGCCGTCACGGCCCTCCGGCCTCACCCATGCCGAGGTCGCCGAGCGCGTCGCACGCGGTGAGGTGAACGACGTACCCGTGCGCAGCTCGCGGTCCGTGACGGAGATCGTGCGCGCCAACGTCTTCACCCGGTTCAACGCGATCATCGGCGTGCTCTGGGTGATCATGCTCTGCGTCGCACCGATCCAGGACAGCCTCTTCGGCTTCGTGATCCTGGCCAACACCGGCATCGGGATCATCCAGGAGTGGCGGGCCAAGCAGACCCTGGACTCGCTCGCCGTGATCGGCGAGGCGCGGCCCACGGTGCGGCGCGACGGGGTCGCCGTCGGCGTCCCCACCTCCGAGATCGTGCTCGGGGACCTCATCGAGATCGGGCCCGGCGACAAGATCGTCGTGGACGGGAGCTGCGCCGAGGCCGACGGCCTGGAGATCGACGAGTCGCTCCTGACCGGCGAGGCCGACCCGGTCCTCAAACAGCCCGGCGACGAGGTCATGTCGGGCTCCTTCGTGGTCGCGGGCGGCGGCGCGTTCACCGCGACGAAGGTCGGGCGCGAGGCGTACGCGGCGCAGCTGGCCGAGGAGGCGAGCCGGTTCACGCTCGTCCAGTCCGAGCTGCGCTCCGGCATCTCCACGATCCTCAAGTACGTCCAGTGGATGATGATCCCGACCGCGCTCGGCCTGATCATCAGCCAGCTCGTGGTCAAGGACAACGACATCAAGGACTCGATCGCGCGCACCGTCGGCGGCATCGTGCCGATGGTCCCCGAGGGCCTCGTCCTGCTCACCTCCGTCGCCTTCGCGATCGGCGTCATCCGGCTCGGCCGCCAGCAGTGCCTGGTGCAGGAGCTGCCCGCGATCGAGGGCCTGGCCCGCGTCGACACGGTCTGCCTCGACAAGACGGGCACGCTCACCGAGGGCGGCATGGACGTCACCGAGCTGCGCCTGCTCGGCGACAGGGCCGGGGACGAGACGCACGAGGCGAACGAGGCATACGTACGGAAGGTGCTCGGCGCCCTCGGCGAGTCCGATCCGCGGCCCAATGCCTCCCTCCAGGCGATCATCGACGCCTACCCGGACAGCGAGGACTGGCGCTGCACCGAGGCGCTACCGTTCTCCTCCGCGCGCAAGTACAGCGGCGCCGCCTTCAGCGAGGGCGACGGGACGGGCAGCGCGTGGCTGCTCGGGGCGCCGGACGTGCTGCTGCCTGCGGGCGACCCGGCGCTCGCGGCGACCGAGGAGCTCAACCTCCAGGGGCTGCGGGTGCTGCTGCTCGCCCGCGCGCCCGAGGGGCTCGAGGGTGAGGGCGTCGTGGAGGGCGCCGAACCGACCGCCCTCGTCGTCCTCGAACAGCGGCTGCGCCCCGACGCCGGGGACACGTTGCGCTACTTCGCCGAGCAGGACGTGCGGGCCAAGGTCATCTCCGGTGACAACGCGGTGTCGGTGGGGGCCGTCGCCGCGAAGCTGGGTCTTGAGGGGCGGGCCGTCGACGCGCGGACGCTGCCCGAGGACCCGGAGGAGCTGGCCGACGCGCTCGACGACGGCACGGTGTTCGGCCGGGTGACGCCGCAGCAGAAGCGGGACATGGTGGGCGCGCTCCAGGCGCACGAGCACACGGTCGCGATGACCGGCGACGGCGTCAACGACGTGCTGGCGCTGAAGGACGCCGACATCGGCGTGTCCATGGGCTCGGGCTCCGAGGCCACCCGCGCGGTCGCCCAGATCGTTCTCCTGAACAACTCGTTCGCGACGCTGCCCTCGGTGGTCGCGGAGGGCCGCCGGGTCATCGGGAACATCACGCGTGTGGCCACGCTCTTCCTCGTGAAGACCGTCTACTCGGTGATCCTCGCGCTGCTCGTGGTCTGCTTCCAGGTGGAATACCCGTTCCTGCCAAGGCACTTGACGCTCCTGTCCACCCTGACGATCGGCGTCCCCGCGTTCTTCCTGGCCCTCGCGCCGAACAAGGAGCGGGCCAGGCCGCACTTCGTACGGCGAGTGATGCGGTACGCGATTCCCGGCGGGGGCGTCGCCGGGATCGCCACGTTCGCGATGTACCTGATCGCCCGGCACTACTACGCGGGTTCGGGCGCGCTCGCCGCGGAGACCAGCTCGGCGACGCTGACACTCTTCCTGATCTCGATGTGGGTGCTCGCGATCGTCGCCCGGCCGTACACGTGGTGGCGGGTGGGCCTTGTCGCGGCGATGGCGTTCGGCTTCCTGCTGGTGCTGGTGGTGCCGTGGCTGCAGGAGTTCTTTGCGTTGAGGTTGGTGGGATCGGTGATGCCGTGGACTGCCGTCGGGGTGGCGGTTGTTGCGGCGTGCGTGTTGGAGTTCTTGTGGCGGTGGGTGGGGCGCAGGTTTCCGGCATAAGTGTGTTGCGGCCGCGGGGCTCTGCCCCGGACCCCGCGCCTCAATCGCCGGCGGGGCTTAATAGATCCGTCGCCGGCAGGGCTTGATAGGCCGCGCGGCTAGTCGAACCAGCGGTCGCGGGCCAGTTCCTCCGTGCGGGACGGGTCCTCCAGGAGGGCTGCTACCTCGAAGCGCCGGGGCCACTGGCCCGACGCCCAGGCGAGGCCCGCCGCGACGCCCTCGAGTGTCGCCGCGTGCACCACACCGTCGGACGCCCGGCACCAGTCGACTTCGACGTCGGAGACGTACAGCTCCTCGTGCTCGACGTACGACACCGGGGTCGCGGGTCCGAGCAGGACGCGCACGGGTTCGGGGACGTCGTGCACATCGCCGCCCTCGACCACCCCGGTGCCCACGGCCTCACTCAGGCGCCGCACTTGGAACAGCTCCGCGAGGTGCGCGGCCTTCGACGGGGTGACCGGGAGGAGCGCGCGGCCCTCGGTGAGCGGGATGAGGTCGGGGGCGTCGGCGACGAGGGCGTCACGGGCGTCGACGATCACGACCTCCCCGTCCCGTACTGCGCGCAACTCGTCGGGCAGGGTGACCTGTTCGGGGTCGAGGTCGGCCAACTTGCCGTAGAGGGCGTGGAGTTGTGCCGAGTCGACCGGGCGGTCGGGGTCGGCGAGGCGGTCGAGGAGTTCCGCGGCGCCACCGGGCTCGTCGAGCAGCGCGGCGACGGAGGTGCGGACGCCGAGGGCGCGCAGGACCTGCTCGTCGTCGAATCCGGCCGCGTCGGCGGGCTCGTACAGGCCGACGAGCAGCGGGTCCCCGCCCTCGGCGCGCAGGCCGGCCGGCTGGCGCCCGTCGAGGACCGGGTTCCCGCGCAGCCACCAGGCCGTGTACGGGCGGACCAGCTCATGGGTGCCGTCGGGCAGCAGCACGCGGACCGGCTGGGTGAGGGCGTCCCGCAGCGGCGGCTGCGAGAGCAGCGCGAGCGCCTGCGGCCAGCGGCCCTCGTCGACCAGGTCCAGATCGCGTACGGCGGTCACCTCGTTGGCGACCGGCGGGACCGGGGTGTCGGGCAGCCGGTCGAGGACGTCCTCGCACCACACGTCGACGGCGTCGAGGAGCCCGGCGTCGTCCGGCTCGGGGAAGTCGCTCTCGCGCGGGTCGAGTTCGTCGGGGTCGAGGACGACGTCGGTGGCGCGGACGAGCGCGAAGGTCGCGAGGACGCCGCAGGCCGCGAGCGGCCCCTGCCCCCAGCGCTCGGCCAGCTCCCCGTCCACGAAGGGCAGTTCGTCCTCGCGCAGCACCTCGGCGATCGGGCTGCCGGGGAGCAGGAGTTCGGCGGCCGGGGCGAGTTCGCCCTCGTCGTCGGTGAGGGCGAGCGCGCCGAGCCACGGTTCGTCGCCCACGTCGAGGTGGGCGTCGCGTACGAGGGTGAGGACGACGTCCGCCAACTCGTCGGCGTCCAGGGTGGTTTCGTCGTCCCAGGCGGACGCCTCGTCGTCGAGGGACGCGGCGACCGCGGCGCGCACCTGCGGGGTCCGCAGGACGGCTCGCGGGGTGGCGGGCAGGGCGCCCAGCTTCTCCAGGAGCGGGTGGGCGGCGTCGGCGTGCGCGACCTTGAGGCCGAGCCGGGCGAGCGCATCACCGGGGACCGTGGAGGCCTCTGCGGTGGGGAGCAGCACCTGGCGCGGGCCGATGGTGGTGCGGCCGCCGGCGAGCGGAACGGGCAGTCCGCTGAGTCGGTCCGGGTCGACGCCGGCGAGGGACTCGTACAGCCGACGCCACCAGCCGGGCTCCTTCTCGAGCCCCGCCAGGCGGTCGACCGCCTCGGTCAGCGGGACGCGGGCGACGCCCAATGTCCGCAGTTCCACGCGTCGTTCGAGGCCCGCGGGCAGCAGGCTGGGCAGCACGTCGGCGAGGACCTGTACGGTGTCGGCGCCCGCGCCCTCGACGACCTCGGCGTCGCGGGGCTTGAGGGAGGTCGGCCGGTCGTCCTCGGGGTCTCCCGGTTCGATCGCCGGGGGCAGGAAGGCGGTGCGCGGCAGCCGCTCCAGCACGGCGGCGCGCAGGGCCCCGTCCAGCTCGCTCCGGCCGAGGGGTCCGGGCACGAGGTCGAGGATGCCGGTGCCCACGGGGCTCCAGTCGCCGAGCAGTTCCGCGTACGCGTCGGCGGCGCGCTCGGTGAGGTAGTCGGTGAGCGGGCCGGGGGCGACGTGCCGGCGTGCCGTGTCCAGCGGGAACGAGGCGATGAGCAGGGCGGGCACGCCGAGGGCCTCGTCGCTGGGGGTGGGCGCGTACAGCACGGGTTCGCTGCGCGGCCTCTGCGGCGCCCCGTCGGCGTCGACCGGCACGGCCCAGGTCACGGCCCAGTGCGGCCGCAACCGCTCCTCGACGGGCCGATCGGCGAGAAGGGCGGCGTCGAGAGGGCCGGTGCGGGTGACGGTGCGGTACCGGTTTTCAAGCCCCGCCGGCGGGTGGGCCAATTCAAGCCCCGCCGGCGATTGAGGCGCGGGGTCCGGGGCGGAGCCCCGAGGCGTCACCCCCGTGTCCGTGATCACGACATAGGGCGCCTCATCCGAGCGACGCAAGGTCCGCACACCCGACTCCGTCGTGATCACGACCTCCGTCAACCCCGGCAGAGCAAGGAGGAGCGTGTCGTCCACACCCTCGAGCAACCGCGCGGCCAGCGCCTCCGCCGCGCCGTCCCGCAACGGAAGGATGACCACCGTGTCGTACGAATCAGGCGCGGAGCCCTCCGCCGCGAACGGCAGCCTCAGGAGCGGCACATGCCCGTCCCGGCGCCGGAGCTCGTCGCCGAGGTCCGGGCTGCGCAGCGCCGTGTCCGACGCGGCGAGCCGCGCGTCCGTCAGGGACCAGCGCACACCCCCGCTCCGGCCGACCACCGCGGGCTCGTCGGAGACGGCGAGCACGGCCGCGAAGCCGACGCCGAACCGGCCCACCGCGCCGCTCGTGTCCTCCCGCTTCGCGGAGGCCCGCAGCGTGGACAGCGATTCGACGCCCGCCTCGTCCAGGGGCGCGCCGGTGTTGGCGGCGGCGAGCACGCCGTCCTTCAAGGTGAGCGCGAGGCGGCCCTCGACGCCGGCCCGTGCGGCGGCGTCCGCGGCGTTCTGCGCGAGTTCGACGACGAGGCGGTCGCGGTAGCCGCCGAGTGCGAGGTCCTCCTCGGCGTTGGCGTCCTCGCGGAAGCGGGCGGCGCTGCCGGACCACGCCTGGAGCACGGTGTGGCGCAGGCGCGCGGTGTCGAAGGGGTCGACGCCCTCCGGTGCGGGGCGCGCGATTCTGCTGACGCTCACGGGTGACTCCTCTGGGCGGCGTGGTCGTGATCGGCCGAACCGTATCGCGCAGGGTTCCCCGTGCTGCCGTGAGCATGCAGCCGTGCCGGGGTTGACGTCACGGGGCTCCGCCCCGGACCCCGCGCCTCAAACTCCCCCAGCTAACGCTGGGAGGTGCCCCCTGCGGGGCTGGATTTGGTCACCCGCCCCCGGAAGCCGAAATGCAGCCTACGAGTGCCCCAGGTCCTCGTCCCCGTTGCCGGAGGCGATCGCTCCGACCGAGCCCGCGTCCGGCTCCACGCGGAGCGGGAACGTGTCGACCACCGTCTCGTCGATCACCGGAGGTGCCGGCCGCGGGGCCTTCGGCATGACGGCCGCCTCGGAGTGGCCACCGCAGCCGTACGACAGGGAGACGACCCGGCCGTCCGCCGGGGAGAACTCGTTGGCGCAGACGCCGAAGGCCTGGCCGAGCGAGCCGCCGATCTTCGCAAGGAAGCCGCAGGAGACGCAGGTGGCGGGGGCCGCCTGTGCCATGGGGGTCTTCGCCCCGAAGGAGTCCTCCCAGCGGTCGGCCGCGACATGCAGCCCGTACCGGGAGAGCACCCTCTCGCGGCGCAGGCCCAGCTCCTCGGCGACCGCGGCGATCGAGCCACGGGTGGGCGCGACCGGCAGCGTGCCCACCGGGCCCGCTGTGATCTCGACGTCCTCCGCCTCGACGAGCTCCGCCATGTCGTCCGAGACCGGAGAGTTCGGCGGCGGCGTGTCCTCCCCGGTGTAACCGGGCTCCAGGCGCAGATCGTCGGACTCGGTCGGCAGCAGATCGCCGGGGCCGAGGTCGCCGGGGCGCAGCCGCTCGCTCCACGGCACCCACTCGGGGGCCAGGAGGGCGTCGGGCCCTGGCAGCAGCACGACCTCGTCGAGCGTGACGTACTTGGCACGGGAGGCGCGGGCCACGGTGGCCGCCCAGCGCCAGCCCCGGTAGCCGAAGTCTTTGCACTCGAAGAGGTGCGTGACGACGCGGTCGCCCTCGACCACCGTCTCGACGTGCTCGCCGACCACACCGGGTGCCGCGGCCTCCTCGGCCGCTGCCCGGGCGATGTCCACCGCCTCCGCGCACAGACGGTCAGGGGTGCGGCTTCGCGTTGTCGCTGCGCTCACAGGTATCGCTTCTCTCCTACGCCGTCTCACGAGTGCGCCGTCCTGTGTGCGGGAGCGCGGACGGAGCGGACCGGAGGGCCGCGTCGACGTCCGCACCCGACGAACCGGGCGCGCCTACGCCATCCATTCTGCGGGATGGCCGAGAGGCGCGCGGCCGAGAACAACCGCCGCGGGCGCGCTACGCACGCTACCTCCTCTGGCGCCCTGGGCCCACACCGACGTACGAGGCGCACCTGGCCGGAAAGCCGACCAGCGTGTCCATAACGGCACTAGTACGCCCTCATAAGGGGCACCATTGCTGGGTGGCTGCCGGTAGGTCGTCGTTCAAGTCGTCGTCGGGTTCGTCGTCGCGCGCGTCGGACGCGCCGAACCCCCTTCGCAAAATCGGCCGTGCCCTGCACCTCCCTTTCACCGGCACCGCACGCGGTATCCGCAAGGCGACGCACGCGCACGGTGCGGGCGAGTCGGGGCTCGGAAAGCTCATCGAGCTGCACGCGCTGAACGGCGCGGGCGACGTCATGATCACGGTCGCCCTCGCCTCGACGGTGTTCTTCTCCGTGCCGACGGACGAGGCGCGCGGCCGGGTCGCCCTGTATCTCGCGATCACGATGGCGCCCTTCACACTCCTCGCGCCCGTCATCGGGCCGCTGCTCGACCGGCTGCCGCACGGGCGGCGCGCCGCGATGGCCGCGTCGATGCTGGCGCGGGCGCTGCTCGCCCTCGTCCTCGCGGGCGCCGTGACGGGCGGCGGGCTCCAGCTGTACCCGGCGGCGCTCGGCGTCCTCGTCGCGTCGAAGGCGTACGGGGTGGTGCGCTCGGCGGTCGTCCCACGCCTCCTGCCACCCCGCTTCTCCCTGGTGAAGGCGAATTCGCGGGTCACGCTCGGCGGGCTGCTCGCCACGGGCGCGGCGGCGCCTGTCGGGGCGGGGCTGCAGGCGCTCGGGCCGCGCTGGCCGCTGTACGGGGCCTTCGTGCTGTACGTGTGCGGGATCTTCCTGTCGTACTCGATGCCGCACAAGGTGGACTCGGCGCGGGGCGAGAGCAAGGCGCTGCTCGCGGCGGACGAGGAGCATCTGCACGGGCCGGCGCGGACCAGGGCCCGCAAGCCGGGCCTGCGGACGGTCGGCCCGGCCGTCACGCACTCCCTCGCCGCGAACGCCACGCTGCGCTGTCTGTCCGGCTTCCTGATCTTCTATCTGGCGTTCCTGCTGCGCGAGCATCCGCTGTCCGGGCAGAGCGCGGCCGTCTCGCTCGGGATCGTGGGCGTGTCGGCGGGGGCGGGGAACGCGCTGGGCACGGCGGTCGGGGCGTGGCTGAAGGCGCGGGCCCCTGAGGTCATCATCGTGACGGTGCTCGCGGTGGTGCTCGGCGTGGCCGTCCTGTCCGCCGTCTTCTTCAGCCCGCTCATGACGGCGTGTCTGGGAGCGGTCGCCGGGTTCGCGCAGGCGCTGGCCAAGCTGTCCCTCGACGCGACGATCCAGCGGGACGTCCCGGAGGCGGTGCGCACCTCGGCGTTCGCCCGCGCGGAGACCTTGTTGCAGATGGCGTGGGTGGTGGGCGGCGCGATCGGGATCGCGCTGCCGCTGAACGGGGTGCTCGGGCTGAGTGTCGCGGCGGCCATCGTGGCGGCGGGCTGGCTGGCCACGGTGCGCGGGCTGCTGTCGTCGGCACGCCACGCCGGGCCCACGAGCCGGGCACGCGTGGCGTAGGCACTGCCTTCAAGGCGCAAACGCGACACCCGCTCCCCCACTCGGAGCGGGAGCGGCGCCGCCAGATAGCCTTCCGCCTATGACCTCCCAGCGTTTTGTTGCGCGCCACCGCCGCGCCGTTGCCGCCGTCGGTGCCGTCGGCGCCGGGCTCCTCGTCCTCTCCGCCTGCGACAAGCCGACGCCGCTCGCCACCGTCACGGTGGACCGCAACTCGGTGAACTCCGAGGCCAGCTGCTACAACGACGGCGACCCGCTGAAGCCGACCGAACTGCAGGGCTGCCTGAAGGACAAGGACGCCAAGTCCATCAAGGTGGACCCGGACGCCACGGTCCGCTTCGGTGTCGACCCGGAGATCGCCGACAAGGGCTGGACGCTCCTGATGAACGGCCAGCCGCTCACGGACTCCAGCAAGAAGACCTACCGCACGGTTCCGGGCAGCGTCTTCTTCAACCAGCAGTACGGCGCCTCCGGTTCCGCGACCACCGTCACGATCCTGTCGGGCGGCAACTCCAAGGCGTACGGCCTGTGGTCGTTCAAGCTCGAGAAGGACAGCTGACGAATACCGCAGCCCCCGCACACGTACTGATCGCCACCGCCGTCCCGGCCGAACGGGACGCGGTGGCGGGCGCGCTGCACGATCACCCCACGCTTGACGTCGTAGCCGTCGGGGTCGGACCCGCCGCCGCGGCCGCCGGCACCGCGACCGCGCTCACGAAGGCCGAACTCGCGGGCAGCCCGTACACGCTGGTCGTCTCGGCCGGCATCGGCGGCGGCTTCACGGCCGCCCCCGGCGCGGTCCTGGTCGCGGACGCGATCACCGTCGCCGATCTGGGCGCCGAGACCGCCGAGGGCTTCGTCCCCGTCACCGAACTCGGTTTCGGCACCGTCACCCACACGCCCCCGGAGTCCCTCGTAAGGGACCTCGCGTCGGCCGCCTCCGCCACGGTCGGCACCGTGCTCACCGTCTCCACGGTGACCGGCACCGCCGATCGCGCCGCGCTGCTCGCGCAGCGCCACCCCGGCGCCGTGGCCGAGGCGATGGAGGGCTTCGGGGTCGCAGAGGCCGCCGCCGCGCACGGCGTGCCGGTGGCGGAGATACGCGCCGTCTCCAACGCCGTCGGCCCCCGCGACCGCGACGCCTGGCGTATCGGTGACGCGCTCGCCGCGCTGGCCTCCGCCTTCGGGAAGACCGCGCCCGTACTGGAGAGTTGGAAGAACACATGACCGACACCGCAGCGGGGGCCGAGCCCACCCGCATCGCCTTCTCGCCCTGCCCGAACGACACCTTCGTCTTCGACGCCTGGGCCCACGGCCGCGTCCCCGGCGCGCCCGCGCTCGACGTGACCTTCGCCGACATCGACATCACCAACGGCGTCGCCGAACGCCGCGAGGACGCCTACGAGCTCCTCAAGGTGTCGTACGCGGTCCTGCCGTACGTCCTCGACGACTATGCGCTGCTGCCGTGCGGCGGCGCGCTCGGGCGCGGTTGCGGACCGCTCGTCCTCACCCGTGAGCCGGGCGTGGACCTGTCCGACAAGCGCGTCGCGGTGCCGAGCGAGGCCTCCACCGCCTACCTGCTGTTCCGGCTCTGGGCCGCGGACGTGGTGCCCGGTGGCGGCGTCGGCGAGATCGTCGTCATGCCGTTCCACGAGATCATGCCCGCCGTGCGCGACGGCAAGATCGACGCCGGACTCGTCATCCACGAGGCCCGCTTCACGTACCAGAACTACGGCCTGCACAAGCTCGCCGACATGGGCGAGCACTGGGAGGCCACGACGGGCCTGCCGATCCCGCTCGGCGCGATCATCGCGCGGCGCTCGCTGGGCGCCGAGAAGCTGCGCTCCTACGCGGACGCCGTGCGCACGTCGGTACGGATGGCCTGGGACGACCCCGAGGCCAGCCGCCCGTACGTCATGGCGCACGCGCAGGAGATGGACCCGTCCGTCGCCGACCAGCACATCGGCCTGTACGTCAACGAGTTCACGGCCGACCTCGGCGAGGACGGCTACGCGGCGATCCGCGGTCTGCTGACCCGGGCCGCCGCGGAGGGCCTGGTCCCGGCGCTCGCGCCGGACGCGCTGTCCTTCCCGTAGGAATCGTGGGGTGCGCGGCTCAGACGTCCAGCTGGTCCGCCACCGCCCGCAGCAGACCGGCGATCTTCGCGCCCGCGGCCTTGTCCGGGTAGCGGCCGCGCTCCAGCATCGGGGTGATGTTCTCCAGCAGCGTCGTCAAGTCCTGGACGATCGAGGCCAGTTCGTCCGGCTTGCGGCGCTGTGCCGCCGCGATCGAGGGTGTCGGGTCCAGGATGGTGACCGAGAGCGCCTGGTCGCCGCGCTGTCCTGCGACCACCCCGAACTCGACCCGCTGGCCGGGCTTGAGGGCGTCCACGCCTGCGGGAAGTACGGAGGAATGCACGAAGACGTCGCCGCCGTCGTCGCGGGAGAGGAAGCCGAAGCCCTTCTCGCTGTTGAACCACTTGACCTTGCCGGTAGGCACGTGAAGTCCTCGTCCTCGTACTAGAAGAAAACGCTGGGATAAAGCGGCTGGATAGCAGGACAGCGGGCCGTGGTCCGACCCGCCGTCACCAAGACTATTGCTCCCGGGGCCGGTGACAAGATGTCGCCCGAGGGTTCGCTCGCTGGTCCGTGCTGGTCTGTGCCTGGCCCCTGTTTGTCTCTCTGCGCTGGGAACTACCCTTGCTGGGTGCGCGACAAAACCCAAGCCAATTCCGCGGTGGCCGAGACCGGCCCCGGCGACGGCCTCGTGAAAGCAGGCGGCATCGTCTTCATCGTGGGGGCGATCGCCACCCTCGTCACGATGGCGCCGCTGTTCCTCCACACCGACCCGTTCCCGACGATTTCCTATGCCGTGTGCATGCTGATGGGCGTCGGGTTCGTCATCGCCGCGGCCGGAGTGCTCCGCGGCGTCGCGGCGCAACGCCGTCAGGCGCGCTCGGCGACGTAACCCTCCAGCCAGGCCGGGAACTCGGTCAGGTCCTTCAGCACCACGTCGGCGCCCGCCGACCGCAGTTCGGCGGCGTCGCACGGGCCTGTCGTCACGCCCACGGACAGGGCGTTCGCGGTGCGTGCCCCGCGTACGTCGCCGACATGGTCGCCGACGTAGACGCTCGCGCCGTGCTCGCGCAGCGCGTGGCCCTTGCCCTCGGCCCACAGGTTGCCGATGACGGCGTCCGCGTCGATGCCGAGGTGCGCCAGGTGCAGCTTGGCGTTCGGCTCGTACTTCGCGGTGACGACGATCGCCCGGCCGCCCGCCGCGTGCACGGCGGCTATGGTCTCGCGCACGCCCGCCATCGCCGGCGTCGGCTCGATCGCGTATGTGGGATACATCTCACGGAAGCGGTCGACCATCGCCGGGATCTGCTCCGGCGGGCACCAGTTCGCCAACTCGTCGGTCAGCGGCGGGCCCAGGCGCGACACGACCAGGTCCGCGTCGACCTGCACCCCGGTCTCCTCGGACAGCGCGACCCAGGTGGCACGGATGCCGGGCCGGGAGTCGATCAGCGTCATGTCGAGATCGAAGCCGACGGTGGGGCCGGTGGGCGTGGGGTCTGTGTGAGGAGCCATGAGGATCATTCTGCCTGCACGCCGACGGCTTCCCCGCAGGCGATCCCAGGGGCACCATGGGCCCCCATGAACCACACCCGCCTCGCCCTCGGCGCCGCCCTCGTCCTCTCGCTCACCCTGTCCGCATGCAGCTCGGACGACGGCGGGGGCGCCGCCAAGCCCGCCGCCAAGGCCTCCGGCAGCCACACGGTCGGCACCGCGATGGGCGACGTCAAGGTGAAGAACCTCCCCGAGCGCGTGGTCGTCCTCAACACCGCCGGGCTCGACTCGGCGATCACGCTCGGCGTGCGGCCCGTGGGAGCCACCCGGGCCGGCGGTGAGCAGGCCCTCCCCGCGTACCTGCCCGCGTCGAAGACCAAGAGCATCGCCGAGGTCGGCGAGCGGAACAGTCCCGACCTGAAGAAGATCGCCGCGCTGAAGCCCGACCTGATCATCGGCGACAAGGCCCACGACGGCCGGCGCTACGAGCAGCTCGGCGCCATCGCCCCCACCGTCCTCACCGGGGCCGCCGACTACGCGTGGAAGCGGAACTTCCTCGTGCACGCCGACGCGCTCGGCGAGAAGGCGCGGGCCCGGCAGGTGGCGGCCAAGTACAAGACCCACGTCGCCGCCGTCACCAAGGCCGTGGGCGGGGCGGGCGCGGCGGCGCGGACCGAGGTCAACGTCGTCCGGTTCGTCGCGGGCTCCGACATCCGCATCTACGGCAGGCGGACCCCCACCGGCACGATCCTGTCCGACGTGGGCCTCGGCCGCCCCGCGATCACGGACCAGGCTCGGGGCGGCCTCTCGTACGACGTGGGGCCCGAGCAGATCGGCAAGGCGGACGCGGACGCCATCTTCACGTCCACGTACGGCAATCCGGGCCTTGCCAAGGTCGCGGAGGCGACCACGAGCGGCCAGTGGCGCGGCATCAGGGCGGTGCGGGACAGCCGGGTCTACAACGTCGGCGACGGACTGTGGGCGGACGGCGTCGGCTACACGGCGGCCGACCAGATCCTCTCGGAGCTCCAGTCGGACCTGGCGCGGTAGGGCGAGGGAGCCTTATTCGGGGGGGGGCTAGAGCCGGGGTGAGCGTGCCCGCCACACCAGGTAGAGCGCCGAGGCGAACGCCGCGCACCGCAGCACCCACGGCCACGTCTCGTCGAGCGCGCCGCTCAGCCTGCCGCCGGGGATCGGGTCGCCCCACCGCCCGTCGCCACGCCCCCACAACCAGACGATGCCGGTGAGCGCGGCGAGCCCCGGCAGGCCGAACACCGCCAACTTCTTCTGCCCGATGGTCAGCTGCCGGGACAGGTAGATGACGGCCCAGCCGAGCAGCAGCACGAGGATGTTGCCGAGTACGGCGCCGACGACCAGGGCGAGGGCGGCGAGCAGCAGGAAGGGCTGGTTGAAGGAGCGGCCGAAGGAGGCGCGGGGGACGCGGGCGGCCGTGCGGCGGGGCCGGAACCGGAGGCGGGGCCTGGCGGTTCCTGGCTCCGCGCCCTCGACGCCGTCGTCCTCTTCGTCGTCCTCGTCCTCTTCGTACGCGTACTCGTCCTCGGCCCTGGCCCTGGCCGGTTCAGGGAGTGGGCGTTTGCGGAGGTCGGGGCCGCGGCCCGCGCCGGGCGGCTTGAGTATGTCCGGGATCTCTATGCCGCCGACGAACCCCGGCACGTCGTCGACCTCGGTGCCCGGTATGCCGCCCCCGGCGCGCCACCAGTCGGCGGCCTCGAGCGTGCCCAGTTCGTCGGTGCCGGCGAGGTGTACGGGGGTCGGGCCATCGTCCGCGTCCACGGGTGGCTCGTCCGGCGCGGCCTTGCGGCGTACGCGGGCCTTCGGCACGATCCGGCCGAGCGTGCCTCTGCTCTGCTCGGGTTCGTCGCCCGCGGGGCCGAAGTCGTAGGTGCCGTCGCCGTCCTTCGCGCCGGCGACGATCTGGTCCGGCGTGCCGATCCGGCCGATCAGTCTGCGTACGGCGGCCGGGGTTTCGGCGCCGCCCGCTGCGCGGCGTCGGTCGATCTCGGTGCGCAGGTCTGCGACGAGGCGCATGCGGGTCGACGACGGCAGTTGCCGTGACTGGGCCAGGTCTCCGACCTTGCTCAGGTAGTCGAAGACGATCTGATCACTCTCGATCCCCACGAAGTCCCCTCCGGGGTGGCGCTGTTGACGTGTCGACGGTATCGCGAACGGGTTCGGTCGTCCGTCCCCCGGTCACGGGGCTCTGCCCCGGACCCCGCGCCTCAATCGCCGGCGGGGCTATAAATAGCGACCCCCGCCGGGCTCAAAATGTCCTGTCCCGCCGGGCTCGAGCCATCAAGTCCCGTCGGGCTCGAGATATCTGGGCCCGCCGGGATCGATCCATCACCCCCCGCCGGGCTCGAAATATCTGGGCCCGCCGGGATCGATCCATCAAGTGCCGCGGGGCTTGATCTATCAAGCCCCGCCGGCGATTGAGGCGCGGGGTTCGGGGCGGAGCCCCGAGGGTGGAACGGCGGTGCTGCGGGTTCGGGCCGCTACCGTGGGTGGGATGAGCGACGAGCAGACGACCGCGGCAGCACCCCGCTCCCTCGCGGAAGCGCTCCGCGCGCGCGACGACGGGTCCCTCGCAGCACTCCTGCGCGCCCGCCCCGATCTGCTCGGTCCCGTGCCGAACGACATGACGCAGCTCGCCACCCGCGCCGGCACCCGCGCCTCGGTGATCCGCGCGCTCGAGCGCCTGGACCGGTACACGCAGCAGGTGGCGCAGGCCCTCGCGGTGGCCCCGGACCCGACGACGTACGGAACGCTGGAGACCCTCCTCCCCGGCGAGGACTCCGCCGCCGCGCTCCCCCGCGCTGTCGCCACCCTCCGCGGTCAGGCCCTCGTCTGGGGCGGCGACGACGACCAGCTGCGCCTCGTCCGCACCGCCCGCGAACTGCTCGCGCCCACCCCGCAGCACCCGTCCCCGACCGGCCTCGGCCCGACCGTCGCGGAGGTCACGTCCGGGATGTCGCCGGGGCGTGTGCAGGAGATCGTCGGGGCGGCGGGCCTGCCGTCGACGCACGACCCGGTGTCGGCCGTGGCCGCGCTCACCGCCCTGTTCACCGACCCGACCCGTATGTCGGCGCTGCTCGACGACGCGCCGGCCGAGTCCATCGACGTACTGAACCGGCTGGTGTGGGGTCCGCCGTACGGCCAGGTCACGGCCCAACCGGCGGCGCACCTGCGGTGGTTGCTCGACCGCGGTCTGCTCGTGCCGACGAACCCCGGCACCGTGGTGCTGCCCCGCGAGGTGGCGCTGCATCTGCGCGGCGGCCGCGCCCACCGTGGCCTCGAACCGCTCGCGCCTCCCGTACGGGAGAAGGCGACGCACCGTCCACAGGTTGTGGACGCCGCGGCGGCGGCCGAGGCGTACACGGCGGTGTCGACCGTCGAGGAGCTGCTGAAGGACTGGGACGAGGGCGGCCCCGCCGTGCTCCGCGCGGGCGGCCTCAGCGTCCGCGACCTCAAGCGCACCGCCGTCGCCCTCGACAGCACCGAGCCGACCGCCGCCTTCTGGGTCGAACTCGCCTACGCGGCAGGCCTGTTGGCCTCCGACAGCGAGGCCGACGAGCGCTACGCCGCGACGCCCGCGTACGACGAGTGGGTGCTGCTGCCGCCCGCCGAGCGCTGGGAGCGGCTCGCGGCGGCGTGGCTGCCCGCGACCCGCACGGCGGGCCTGGTGGGCAGCCGGGACGGCAAGGACAGAACGCTGTCCGCCCTCGGCCCGCACCTGGACCGTTCGGCGGCTCCCGAGGTACGGGGCCGGGTCCTCGCCCTGCTGCTCAGCGAGCTGCCGGAAGGGGCCTCCCCCGACCCCGACTCCGTGATCGAACGCCTCACCTGGGAGCGTCCGTCCCCCGCCGCCCTCGACCTGCGCACCCGCCTCGCCCAGTGGACGCTGGCCGAGGCCGAGCTGCTCGGCATCACCGGCCGCGGCGCGCTCTCGGCGCACGGCAGGACGCTGCTCCGGTCCCCGGACGACGACCACGCCACCCCGCACCCCCTCACCCCCGCCGAAGCGGCCCTCACCGCCGCCCGCGCCGCGAAGATCCTCGCGCCGCTGCTGCCCGAGCCGCTCGACCACGTCCTCCTCCAGGCCGACCTCACGGCGGTCGCGCCAGGACCCCTGGAGCGCCCGCTCGCGGACGCCCTCTCCGTACTCGCGGACATCGAGTCGAAGGGCGGCGCCACCGTCTACCGCTTCACGCCGGGCTCGGTGCGCCGCGCGCTCGACTCCGGCCGTACGGCGTCCGACCTGCAGACCTTCCTCGCCCAGCACTCCCGTACGCCCGTCCCGCAGCCCCTCGCCTACCTCATCGACGACGTCGCCCGCCGCCACGGCCATCTGCGGATCGGCGCGGCCTCCGCGTACGTGCGCTGCGACGACGACGCCGTGCTCGGCGAGATCATGGCGGACAGGCGGTCCGCGCCGCTGCGCCTGCGCCGCCTCGCGCCGACCGTCCTCGCGGCGCAGGCCGACCCGGGCACGCTCCTCGAAGGCCTGCGCTCCATGGGCTTCGCCCCGGCCGCCGAGACCCCCGAGGGCGACGTCCTGATCGCCCGCGCGCACGCCCACCGCACCCCGCCCCGCACCGCGCCCGACCCGATCCCCGACGGCCCGCCGCTGCCCGACGACACCCTCATCGACGCGGCGCTGCGGGCGATCCGCGCGGGCGACGCCGCCTCCACCGCCCCGCGCAAGCAGGCCCCGGCCCACCCCGGCAACGGCGAGCTGCCGCGCACCGGATCCGCCGAGACCCTCGCCACGATGCAGGCGGCGGTCCTCACCGGTGAGGCCCTCTGGATCGGCTACGTCAACGCGGAGGGCGCCGCGAGCCAGCGCGTCATCGCCCCCGTCCGCGTCGAGGGCGGCTTCGTCACCGCCTACGACCACACGGCCGACGAGGTCCGCACCTATCCGCTGCACCGGGTGACGGGGGTGGCGGAGCTCTCCGAGCAGTGATGCCCCGCGCTTGCCGGGATGCGGCACACTGGACGTTTGGCCCGTGCGGAAGGGATGTACGTACGTGAACGGTCCACTCATCGTCCAGAGCGACAAGACACTGCTCCTCGAGGTCGACCACGAGAGGGCCGACGCCTGCCGCCGATCCATCGCCTCGTTCGCCGAGCTGGAGCGGGCTCCCGAGCACATCCACACCTACCGGGTGACGCCGCTCGGGCTGTGGAACGCGCGGGCCGCCGGGCACGACGCGGAGCAGGTCGTGGACGCGCTGGTGGAGTTCAGCCGGTACCCCGTGCCGCACGCGCTGCTCGTCGACATCGCCGAGACGATGGACCGCTACGGGCGGCTCACGCTCAGCAAGCACCCGGCGCACGGGCTCGTGCTCACGAGCACCGACCGTCCCGTCCTGGAGGAGATCCTCCGCTCGAAGCGGATTCAGCCGCTGGTCGGCAACAGGATCGACGCCGACACCGTCGCCGTGCACCCCTCCGAGCGCGGCCAGATCAAGCAGACGCTGCTGAAGCTGGGCTGGCCGGCCGAGGACCTCGCCGGGTACGTGGACGGCGAGGCGCACGAGATCGCGCTCGACGAGGCGGAGTGGTCCCTGCGCCCGTACCAGAAGCAGGCCGTGGAGAACTTCTGGCACGGCGGGTCCGGTGTCGTCGTCCTCCCCTGTGGCGCGGGCAAGACGCTCGTCGGTGCCGGGGCCATGGCCGAGGCGAAGGCGACCACGCTGATCCTCGTCACGAACACCGTCTCGGCCCGCCAGTGGAAGCACGAGCTGGTGCGGCGGACGTCGCTGACCGAGGAGGAGATCGGCGAGTACAGCGGTACGAGGAAGGAGATCCGCCCGGTCACCATCGCCACGTACCAGGTCCTGACGACGAAGCGGAAGGGTGTGTACCCGCACCTTGAGCTCTTCGACTCCCGCGACTGGGGCCTCGTCGTCTACGACGAGGTGCACCTGCTGCCCGCACCGGTCTTCAAGTTCACGGCCGACCTCCAGGCGCGCCGCCGCCTCGGGCTCACCGCCACCCTCGTACGTGAGGACGGGCGCGAGTCCGACGTCTTCTCGCTCATCGGCCCCAAGCGGTTCGACGCTCCGTGGAAGGAGATCGAGGCGCAGGGCTACATCGCGCCCGCCGACTGCGTCGAGGTCCGCGTGAACCTGACGGACTCCGAGCGACTCGCGTACGCCACCGCCGAGGCCGAGGAGAAGTACCGGTTCTGTGCGACGACGGCCACGAAGCAGAAGGTGACGGAGGCGCTGGTCCGCAAGCACGCGGGTGAGCAGACGCTCGTCATCGGCCAGTACATCGACCAGCTCGACGAGCTGGGCGAGCACCTGGACGCGCCGGTCATCAAGGGCGAGACGACGAACGCGGTGCGCGAGAAGCTGTTCGAGTCGTTCCGCCAGGGCGAGATCAGCGTGCTGGTCGTGTCGAAGGTCGCGAACTTCTCGATCGACCTCCCCGAGGCGACGGTCGCGATCCAGGTGTCCGGCACGTTCGGCTCGCGCCAGGAGGAGGCGCAGCGGCTCGGCCGTGTGCTGCGGCCGAAGGCGGACGGGCACGAGGCGCGCTTCTACTCGGTCGTCGCCCGCGACACCATCGACCAGGACTTCGCGGCGCACCGGCAGCGCTTCTTGGCTGAGCAGGGGTACGCCTACCGGATCGTCGACGCGGACGAACTCCTGGCGGAGAGCTGACCCGTCGTCCTACCGGGAACCGGCGCCCCACGCCACGGGGCTCCGCCCCGGACCCCGCGCCTCAATCGCCGGCGGGGCTTGAAATGCCCGGTTGCCCGACCGTGGCGGTCGGCCGTCACCGGCTTGGGCAATCTGCCGCCTTGGGCGGCAGGGTGGGCAAGGCGGCGCCCGGTGCCGGTTGCGAAGTGCGGTGGGCGTCCGCCACGGCGTAGCCGAGCAGGGCCACTCCGGCCAGTGGATACGGCGACGCCAATGGCTGCTGCCACCAGGCGAGGTGGAGGTCCAGGTTGCCGTGGTGCGGCAGTAGCCACATGGTGCGGGCCGTGAAGAGGGCCGCGAGCGCCCACGCCGTACGGCGCCACCCCTCGGCCCACACCACCGCGATCAGCGGCACACACCACACCCAGTGGTGCGACCAGCTGATGGGCGAGACGAGCAGTGCCGTGAGGGCGGCGAGGACGACACCCCGCGCCGGAGTCCGGGCGGCCCGGGCCGCGTACAGCCCGGCCACACCGACGGCCGCGGCCGGCACCGCCCACAGCAACCCCGGTTCGGCCTCGTGCAACACCCGCGCGACCAGCCCCTGCAAGGACTGGTTGTCGACGATCCACGCCTTGCCGACCCGCCCCGTCTCGTAGAGCCGCCGCGTCCAGAACTCCCCACTGGCGCCCGGCAGGACGAGCGCACCCACCGCGACGGTGCCGACGAACCCGGCCACCGCGTGCGCCGCCTCCCGCCGCCTCCCCGCAAGGAACAGGTACACGATGAAGACGGCGGGCGTGAGCTTGATGCCGGTCGCGATGCCGAGTGCGAGGCCCTTGCAGGGCGCGCCGGGCGGCCTGGTCAGGTCCCAAAGGATCAGGCACGCGAGGGCGAGGTTGATCTGCCCGAACAGCACCGTCTGGAAGACCGGTTCGAGCCACAGCGCGAGCGCGGCGACCGCGCACACCCCCGCCCACGTCACCCGCAGCCCCGCGAACCGGCAGGACAGCCGGACCAGCACCACGACCAGCGCGATGTTGCCGAGGAGGAAGACCGCCTTGAGGACGCCCAGCGGAATCCACGCCGCCGGCACGAAGAGCAGCGCCGCGAACGGCGGGTAGGTGGCGGGCAGTTGCCACTCGGTGACCGTGAACCCGTACAGATCGCCGCCACCGGCGAGCACGGCGGCCCCCTCGGCCCGATAGACGAGAACGTCCGCCATCGGGGCGGACTGGAGAACGCAGAGAGCGAGAAGCGTGGCCACGGAGGCCGCGAGGAGGAAGAACGGACTGACGGCGCGGGTACGGGCATTCACGACAACTGACCCTATTTCAGCCCCTGCGGCAGGTGCGCCATTCCGGCCCGGCGGCGAGTGAGCCACATCGAGCCCCGCTCTGGTGACGAGACTCGCGGGCCCCGGCAGAGCCCCGATCTTTCAAGCCCCGCTCTGGCGACGAGAGCCCGCGGGGCCCGGGGCAGAGCCCCGCGGACCCCGGCCCCGCCCCCGCGCAGCTCAGAAACTCCCCCGGAACCTCCGCAGCCGCAGGCTGTTGCCCACCACGAACACCGACGAGAACGCCATCGCCGCCCCCGCGATCATCGGGTTCAACAACCCCGCCGCGGCCAGCGGAACCGCCGCCACGTTGTACGCGAACGCCCAGAACAGGTTGCTCTTGATCGTGTTCAGCGTCCGCCGCGAAAGCCGAATCGCGTCCACGGCCGACCGCAGGTCACCTCGTACGAGCGTCAGGTCACCCGCCTCGATCGCCGCATCGGTCCCCGTCCCCATCGCAAGACCGAGATCCGCCTGCGCGAGCGCCGCCGCGTCGTTGACTCCGTCGCCGACCATGGCCACCGAACGCCCCTCGTCCTGAAGGCGCTTGACGACGTCGACCTTGTCCTGCGGCAGCACCTCCGCGATGACGTCCGCCGGATCCGTGATCCCGACCTCCGCCGCCACGGAACGGGCGACCGCCTCGTTGTCCCCGGTCAGCAGCACCGGCCGCAGCCCGAGCCCCCGCAGCCGCCGGACGGCCTCCGCGCTGGTCTCCTTCACCGCGTCGGCCACCTCGAGCACCGCACGCGCCTCGCCGTCCCAGGCCACGGCGATCGCCGTACGCCCGGCCTCCTCGGCCTCGGCCTTCGCCCGCGCGAGCCCCTCCGGCAGCCGGATCTCCCACTCCCCCAGCAACTTCTCGCGCCCGACCAGCACCGCGTGCCCGTCCACGACCCCCTGGACCCCGAGCCCCGCGACGTTCACGAAGTCCTCGGGCGCCGGCAGCGCCCCGACCTCGGCCGCCGCCCCCGCCGCCACGGCCTGCGCGATCGGGTGCTCGGACGCGTGCTCCAACGCCCCGGCGAGGCGCAGCACTTCGGCCCGCTCGACGCCATCGGCGGTGTGCGCGCCGAGCAGCGTCATACGTCCGGTGGTGACGGTTCCGGTCTTGTCGAGGACGATCGTGTCGACCTTACGAGTGGTCTCCAGGACCTCCGGGCCCTTGATGAGGACGCCGAGCTGGGCGCCGCGACCGGTGCCGACCATGAGGGCGGTGGGCGTCGCGAGCCCGAGGGCGCACGGGCAGGCGATGATCAGGACGGCGACGGCTGCGGTGAACGCGGCCGTCCACCCCGCCCCGTTGCCCAGCCAGAAGCCGAGCGTGGCGATGGCGAGCGCGATGACGACCGGGACGAACACCGCGGAGATCTTGTCGGCGAGGCGCTGGGCTGCGGCCTTGCCGTTCTGCGCGTCCTCGACGAGCTTCGCCATGCGGGCGAGTTGCGTGTCGGCGCCGACGCGGGTGGCCTCGACGACGAGGCGTCCGCCGACGTTCAGCGTCGCGCCCGTGACCGCGTCCCCGGTCGCGACCTCCACGGGCACGGACTCGCCGGTGAGCATGGAGGCGTCCACGGCGGAGGTGCCCTCGACGACGGCGCCGTCCGTGGCGATCTTCTCGCCGGGGCGGACCAGGAAGCGGTCGCCGACCTTCAACTCGCTTACGGGGACGGTCTCCTCGCGCCCACCGCCGCGTACGACGGTCACGTTCTTGGCACCCAGGTGCAGCAGCGCCCTGAGCGCGGCGCCCGCCTTCCGCTTCGAGCGCGCCTCGAAGTAGCGGCCCGCGAGGATGAAGGCGGTGACTCCGGCGGCGGCCTCCAGGTAGATGTTCCCGGCGCCGTCACTGCGCCCGATGGTCAGCTCGAAGGGGTGCGTCATGCCGGGCTCGCCGGCCGTGCCGAAGAACAGCGCCCACAGCGACCACAGGAACGCGGCGGAGACCCCGACCGAGACCAGCGTGTCCATCGTCGCGGCCCCGTGCCGCGCGTTCGTGAACGCCGCCTTGTGGAAGGGCCAGGCCGCGTACGTGACGACGGGCGCGGCGAGCGTCAGGGACAGCCACTGCCAGTACTCGAACTGGAGGGCGGGGATCATCGCCATGGCGACGACCGGGGCGGCGAGCACGACGGCGGTGATCAGCCGCTGGCGCAGCGGCCGGAGTTCGTCGCCCTCCTCGGGGGCTTCCGCCGCCTGGGCGGGCGGTGCGGGCTCCTGTGCCGTGTAGCCGGTGGCCTCGACGGTGGCGATCAGGTCCGCGACCTCGATGCCGCCGTCGAAGCTGACCTTGGCCTTCTCGGTCGCGTAGTTGACGGTCGCCTCGACGCCGTCCATCCGGTTCAGCTTCTTCTCGATGCGGGCGGCGCACGACGCGCAGGTCATGCCGCCGATGGCGAGTTCCACCTGCGCGGGCGGGGCGACGGTGTGCGCCGACATGCTGCCTCCTCGATGAACAGGTACCCGGGGCAGGTACCCCCTAATGAGATCCATTTATACCCCTAGGGGGTATCGATCGCAAGGCCGGGTCCGGCTTGACTTCATACCCCCTAGGGGTATCTTCATAGGCATCCTACCGAGGAGTCGTCATGCGTACCGGACTGAAGATCACCGCCTTCGCCGCCGCCGTAGCCGCCACGTTCGGGACCGCGTACGGAGTGGGCAGCGGCGTCTCGCCCGTCACCGCCGAGAAGCAGCCGGCCGCGGAGCACGGCGGACACGCGGAGCCGGCCGAGGCCCCGACGACGAACGCCGTGCCCGGCGGACTCCAGGTGTCCGACCGGGGCTACTCGCTCGACCTGGAGAAGGACCGGCTGCCCGGCAGGAGCGGCGAGCTCCGCTTCACCATTCGCAAGGACGCCACCGGCAAACCCGTGACCTCGTACAAGGAGGAGAACGACAAGGAGCTGCACCTGATCGTGGCCTCGCGGGACCTGACCGCGTACCGGCATCTGCATCCCGTGCGCGCCGCCGACGGGACGTGGTCCACGCCCGTCTCGCTGCCGAAGGCGGGCGACTACCGGGTCTTCGCGGACTTCACGCCACAGGGCGAGAAGGAGGGGCTCACGCTCGGCGCGGGGCTCGGCGTCGCGGGGACGTACGCGCCCGAGCCGCTGCCGGAACACGCCGCGCGGGCGACCGTCGGCGACGGGTACGAGGTGCGGATCGAGGGGGCGCTGCGGCCGGGGGCCCCGCGCGAACTGACGCTCGGCGTCTACAAGGACGGGCGGCCCGTCACCGATCTGGAGCCCTACCTCGGCGCGTACGGTCACCTGGTCGCGCTGCGCTCCGGTGACCTCGCGTACCTTCACGTTCACCCGCACGACGGCAGGCCGGGGCCGGAGGTTTCCTTCACCGCGACCGCACCGAGCGCGGGGACCTACCGGCTCTTCCTTGACTTCAAGCACGACGGGGAGGTCAGGACGGCTGCGTTCACGGTGCACGCGGCGTAAAGTGAGCGGGACATTGGACTAGACCTGTCTGGGCCCATCGCCGGGGCCCCGGGCAGGTCGACGCGACAGGAGCCTCATGAGCAAGCGTGCAGTCCTGGAGGTGATCGCCCTCGACGCCGAGGACGCGATCGCCGCTCAGGCCGGGGGTGCGGACCGCCTGGAGCTGGTCACCGACATGGCGGCGGACGGGCTGACGCCGTCGGTGGACACGTTCACGGCGATCCGCCGCGCGGTCGACATCCGGCTGCGCGTGATGCTGCGGCTCGCGGACGGCTTCGACGCGGGGGACGTATCGGCGCTCGTCCGGGCCGCGCGGGAGCTGCGGGCTGCGGGGGCGGACGAGTTCGTGCTCGGGTTCCTGGACGAGCAGGGCGGCCCCGACCTCGCGGCCGTCGAACGGATCGTGGCGGAGCTCGACGGCTGCCGGTGGACGTTCCACCGGGCGATCGACCGGGCCGCGGACCGCGACGCGCTCCGCAAGCAGCTCGCCGACCTGCCGGGGCTCGACACGTACCTCACCGCCGGTTCGGCGGACGGGGTCGACGCGGGGCTCGACGTACTCCTCGCGGAGGCGGGGCGCTCCGCTGCCGGCGAGCCGGGGTACGAGCAGCAGATCCTGGTGGGCGGGGGGCTCCGCCTGGACCATGTGCCGGGGTTGCGGGCGGCGGGGGTCTCGGCCTTCCACATCGGCGGAGCGAGTCGCCCCGCGGGTTGGGCGGGTCCTGTTGGGGCGGATGCGGTGAGGGTGTGGCGGGAGGCGTTGGACGGTTAGTCCGTCGGACCCGGCGTCCCGTCCTTACGCCACGGGGCTCCGCCCCGGACCCCGCGCCTCAATCGCCGGCGGGGCTGAAAAGAACGGGGCTCCGCCCCCGAGCCCGCACCTCAAACGCCGACGAGGCTGAAAGAACGGGGCTCCGCCCCCGAGCCCGCACCTCAAACGCCGACGAGGCTGAAAGAACGGGGCTCCGCCCCCGAGCCCGCACCTCAAACGCCGACGAGGCTGAAAGAACGGGGCTCCGCCCCCGAGCCCGCACCTCAAACGCCGGCGGGGCTTGAATGGCTTCGGTCGCCAGCGGGGACCGGATCGGGGCTCCGCCCCGGGCCCCGCTGCTGAATCGCCGCAAGGGCTTGATCTGCCCACCTTCCCGCAGGCAATGGCCCTGCCGCCGCCCATCTCCCACCCACCCGCCCCCTCCGGGGGCGTCGGCCCGAAGGGGTGCCGCCCCCGCCTGGGGCACCGGACCGCGCAGGCCCACGGTCGGCCGCACCCGACTTGGGCAATCTGCCGCCTAGGGCGGCAGGGTGGGCAAGGCGGCACCCCGGTGCCGCGCACCCCTCACGACAGACGCCAGCCCCGGCACGACCCCGGCCCGGGGCCAGGTGCCGCGCACCGATCACAACGCGCCCCACCCCGGCCCAGCCCCGGGCCCCCGGTCGGACCGGAGCCCCCGGAGGGGGCGGGCGGGTGGGAGATGACCGGGCACCGGCGCAGCCGGCCACGGCACGACACCGTGCACCAGCACCAGAGGCGCACCCCGGCAAAGCCCCCGGCCCAGGTGCCGCGCACTCACCACAGCGGGCCCAACACCCGGCCTATCGCCGGCGCCCCGGTCTAGCCGGAGCCCCCGGAGGGGGCGGGCGGGTGGGAGCTGAGCAGGACGACCGGCCCGGCACGGGTCTGCGGGCACAACGTTCAGCCACCCCCGGGTGGGCAAAGCGGCACCTCGGTGCCGCGCACCGAGAACGACAGGCGCCGACCTTGGCACAGCTCAGAGCCCCGGTGCCGCGCACCGAGAACGACGGGCGGCCCCCGGCCCGGCTCAGAAACCCGGCGCCGCGCAACGAGAACGACCGGCGCCGACCCCGGCACAGCCCCAAAACCCCGGTGCAGGCCGCACCTACGGCAGGCGCCGACCCCGGCACAGCCCCGAAACCCCGACCCCGCGCCATCGGGACCAGCGGCCCCCACCCCGGCTACGCCAACTGCCGCGGCAGCGGCGCCGCGTGGGTCACCACCAGGCCCGACACCGCCCGCGTAAGCGACACGTACAACCGCCGCAGCCCCGTCCGCTCGTCCGGTTCCGCGGCGACCACGGCCGCCGGCTCGTCCAGGACCACGTAGTCGTACTCCAACCCCTTGGCGAGGGACGCCGGCACCAGCGTCAACCGCGCCGACGCCGTCGTCTCCTCGCCCGGGGCGAGATACGCCAATCCGGCCTCCGCCAGCGCCGCGCCCAGCGCCCCGCACCGCGCGTCCGCCGCGATGAGCCCGACCGAGCCCTCGTTCCGCAGCGCCTCGACGCACGCCGCCACCACGTCCCCGGCCCCATCCACCGTCCGCACCTCGAACGCCCCCGCGTTCTCCCGGACCGACGCCACCGGCGTGAGCCCCGGCGCGATGTCCGGCAGCAGCAGCGACGCGTACGTGATGACGTCCGTCGGCACACGGAAGCCCGCCGTCAGCTCCTCCACCACCGCGTCCGCCTTGCCGAGGTGGGACAGCGCCTCGTCCCAACTCCGCGTCGCCCACGGCGTCGTACCCTGCGCGAGATCCCCGAGGACCGTCACCGAACCGGTCGTCGCGCGTCGCCCGACCGCCCGGTACTGCATGGGCGACAGGTCCTGCGCCTCGTCGAGCACCACATGCCCCAGCGAGTGCGTCCGCTCGATCAGATCGATCGCCTCGTCCATCAACACGGCATCCGCGGCAGCCCACTTGGCGCTCTTCACGCTGCGCGCCGGCTTCTCCCAGAGGATCGTCTTCTGCTCGTCGGCGTCGAGCAGCCCCTCCGCGTGCTCGGCCAGGAAGTCGGCGTCCGACAGCAGCCGCAGCACCAGCTTCGCCGGATCGACGGCCGGCCAGGCCTCCTTGACCACGGCCTTCACGGCGGCATTGCGCGCCACCGCGTTCTGCACCCGGTCGTCGGGCGCCTCGCCCGCGCGCTCCATCTGGACGAGCACGGCGTGCGCGATCCGCTGCGGCAGCGCCTCGCGCGCGGCCCCGTACCGCATGTCGCGCGCCATCAACTCCCTGACGATCTCCTCCAGTTCGTACGACGCGACCCGCCAGCGGCGCGAGCCCCGCACCACCACGGCACCCTCGGTGGGCAGCGTGATGTGTGAACGCAGGGCGCGCCGCAGCACCTCGGCCATGCGCGCGTCGCCCTTCACCATGGCGGCGGCGGGATCGTCGACGGCCCGCACCTCCACATGCGCGACGAGGTCGTCCACCGTCGCCTGCTTGACCTCCAGCTCGCCCAGCGCGGGCAGCACCTGCTCGATGTAGTGGAGGAAGGACGCGTTCGGCCCGATGACCAGCGTCCCCGTGCGGGCAAGGCGCTCCCTATGCGCGTACAGCAGATACGCGACACGGTGCAGGCCGACGGCCGTCTTCCCGGTCCCGGGCCCTCCCTGCACGCACACGGATCCGGCGAGCCCGCTCCTGACGATCTCGTCCTGCTCCGGCTGAATGGTGGCAACGATGTCGCGCATCGGGCCGACACGCGGCCGCTCGATCTCCTGCTGGAGCAGCTTGCTGGTCTGCTCCGCCTCCGTCGGGTCGGTGAGGTGCTCGTCCTCGTACGCGGTGAGGTCGCCGGCCGTGTAACCGAAGCGGCGGCGCAGCGCGACGTCCATCGGGTTCTTCTTGGAGGCCCGGTAGAAGGGCTGGGACACGGGCGCACGCCAGTCGATCACCATCGGGTCGCCCTCGGCGTCGTGCACGTGGCGCCGCCCGATGTAGAACTTCTCGCCCTCGGCCCCCTCGGCGACGTCCGCCCCCGGCGCGTGCAGATAGTCGAGGCGCCCGAAGAACAGCGGGGTGTGGCTGAGGTCGGCGAGCGCCTTGATCCGCTCGTCGATCTGGTGCTGCAGCACCTCGGCGTTCACCCAGTTCGCGGTGACGTCGCGGATGTCGAGCGCCTCCGCGTCCTCGCGCATGGCGCGCAGGGCGGAACGGGACGAGACCAGGTGCGTGCGTTCGCGCTCGAGCGGTGAGGATGAGGACGAGGGCGCGGACGACGACGGTGACGTGCTCACGGGGTTCTGCCTCCGGATCCAGGTACGCGTGTACAACGTTCCCGGCCGGTTTCCGTCCGGTCGGCGGCGCTTCTGCCGGGCCGGCGGGAGGGCTCGGCGCGGGGAGGCGGGGAAGAGCGGCGAGTGTACGGGACGCCTACCGGCGGGGGCCAACGGGTTTTTGGCCCGGTCGACCGGGCCTACGCCACGGGGCTCCGCCCCGGACCCCGCGCCTCAATCGCCGGCGGGGCTGATTTTGCCGAACCGGCGTTGACGCCTCGGGGCTCCGCCCCGGGCCCCGCTGCTCAATCGCCGCAGGGGCTTATGCGGACGGAGCTAGGGTCGGACCCATGACGCAGCACGACGCCCCCACGGCCGACCCGGACCTGCGCGAGCGTTGGGCCCGCACCCTGCGCGCGGCTACATCAGACGCAGGCGCCGACCCGTATCCGTATGCCGACAATCTTCTGGCCCGGTGGTCCGAGCCGCAGCGGAAGTACCACACGGTCGAGCATCTCGCGGCGGTGCTCGACCACATCGACGTGCTGGAGGAGCACGCGGAGCGGCCCGAGCTCGTACGGCTCGCGGCCTGGTTCCACGACGCGGTGTACCGGCCCGAGCGCTCGGAGAACGAGGAGCGGTCCGCGGCCCTGGCCGAGCGCGCCCTGGCGGAGGCCGGGTTGGTGCCCGAGGACGTCGCCGCGGTGGCCCGCCTCGTCCGCCTCACCGTCACCCACGACCCGGCCGACGACGACACCGACGGCGAGACGCTGTGCGATGCCGACCTGGCGATCCTGGCCGCGCCCGCACCCGCCTACGCCGCGTACACCAAGGCCGTTCGCGCGGAGTACGCCTTCGTGCCGGACGAGGCGTTCCGCGAGGGTCGGGCCGGGGTGCTGCGCCAACTCCTCGACCTGCCGCGGCTGTTCAGGACCCCGCACGGCAGGTCCCTCTGGGAGTCCGCGGCCCGCGAGAACCTGACGGCGGAACTGGATCTGCTGACTCCCTGACCCGTCGCGGAGCAGTGCGTGTGGCAGTGCGTATGAACGGCGTACGAACGATGTGCCACGACCCGTCGGTCCGGGAATGCCACTCGTCACCCCCCGGTTGGCTCCTTACATGTCCCCACAGCCCAGTCCAGACTCCCCGGACCTCCGCTCGAACGCCCGCACCCGCAATCCCACCCGCATGCCCCTGGCCGTCTACATCCTCGGCCTCAGCGTCTTCGCCCTCGGGACCAGCGAGTTCATGCTCTCCGGCATCCTCCCCGCGGTCGCCGACGACATGGACGTCACGATCCCGCAGGCCGGGCTGCTGATCTCGGCCTTCGCGATCGGCATGGTGGTCGGCGCCCCGCTGCTCGCCGTGGCGACGCTGCGCCTGCCGCGCCGGACCACCCTGATCTCGCTCATCACGGTGTTCGGCCTGGGCCAGATCGCGGGCGCGCTCGCCCCGACCTACGAGATCCTGTTCGCGTCCCGCGTCGTCTCGGCCCTCGCCTGCGCCGGCTTCTGGGCGGTCGGCGCGGCGGTCGCCATCGCGATGGTGCCGGTGAACCAGCGGGCCCGCGCCATGGCCGTGATGATCGGCGGCCTGTCGATCGCGAACGTGCTCGGTGTCCCGGCGGGCGCGTTCCTCGGTGAGGGGCTCGGCTGGCGCGCGGCGTTCTGGGCGGTGGGCGCCGCCTCCGCGATCGCCCTCGTCGGCATCGTGACCCTCGTGCCGAAGATCCCGCTTCCTGCCGAACGGCCGCGCCTGAAGCGGGAGTTGAGCATCTACGCCGACCGCCAGGTGTGGCTGTCCATCGCCGTCACCGCGCTCGCCGCGGGCGGCGTCTTCTGCGCGTTCAGCTATCTCTCGCCGCTCCTGACGGACGTCGCGGGCCTGCCCGAGGGCTGGGTCCCGGCCGTGCTCGCCCTGTTCGGGTTCGGCGCGCTCGCCGGTACGACGCTGGGCGGGCGGATCGCCGACGCGCACCTCTTCGGGGTGCTGCTGACCGGCATCACGGCGTCCACGGTCTTCCTCGCGGCGCTCGCCCTGCTCGGCCACTTCGCGGTCGCGGCGGTGACCCTGTCGTTCCTGCTCGGCTTCTCCGCCTTCTACACGGCGCCGGCCCTCAACGCCTGGATGTTCAACGTCGCGGGCGCCGCCCCCACCCTGGCGGGCGCCACCACGACCGCCGCCTTCAACCTGGGCAACACGGGCGGCCCCTGGCTCGGCGGCACGGTCATCGACGCGGACCTCGGCTACCCGGCGACCGCCTGGGCCGGCGCGGCGATGACGGTGGTGGCCCTCGCCGCGACGGTGGCATCCCTGCGGCTGCAACGGCGCACGGCGTCGAAGGTCGTCACAGGTTCCGGGACCGTGCCCGACGCCGCGGGGCTCCGCCCCGGACCCCGCGCCTCAAACGCCGGCGGGGCTTGATATCACGCCGGCCGTCCCTTCGGCCTCCGCAGGCCCGCGTCCGTAAGCCTGCGCACCAGCTCCTTCGAGCCGATCTCGACCGCTCCCGCGCGCACCGCGTCCACGTACCGGTGCGACGGGAGGTCGTAATGATCGCGCTCGAAGGCGCGCGGCGGAACGCCCAACTTCTCGGCGAACGCGTGGAGTTCGTCGTACGAGACGTCGCTGACCAGGTGCGACCACATACGGTCGTGCCCCGGCCAGGTCGGCGGATCTATGTAGACCGTCAAGAGACCGTCACCCCGTCACCGACCCGAGGGCACCGACCGGCGCCACGGTGACGCCCGCCTCGGAGCACACCCAGTGCGGGTCCGCGCCCAGCTCCGGCTCGACGTCCAGCGCGTGCGGGGCCTCGGCGCTCGATCCGGGTCCGCACACCGGGCACAGCGGCCAGCGCCCGTGCCGCTCCAGGATCCCGTCCTTGACGTCCTGAGCGACGAGCCCGATCACGAACTCGACGCCCTCCGGCCACTGCTCCACCCACCAGCGCCGCGAGACGATCGACTCCTCCACCAGCGAGACGATGTCCGAATCCGCGACGTCCCCCGCCTTCAGATCCGCGAGCACGAGCGCGCGGGCCGCGTGCAGGGCCTGCTCCAGTGGGCTGATGGTGTCCATGCCCTCAATTGTGCATGTGGAGCCCGTCCGGCGATTGCCCATATGGAGCCCCGCGCCCGCAACCCCGGCCTCACGTCCCCCGCCCCGGGCCGAAGGACCCTTGACCCGACCCGCCTCCGAAAATATCTTTCATCATGTGAGCAATGACGTGAAGGAAAGTTTCGCCAGGGACGCGCCGCCGGCCCCCGCGGCCCTCGCCGCCAAGGTCCGCACCCTCGCCCCGTCCATGACCCGCTCCATGCAGCGCGTCGCCGAGGCGGTCGCCGGGGACCCGGCCGGCTGCGCCGCCCTGACCGTCACCGGACTCGCCGAGCTCACCGGCACCAGCGAGGCCACGGTCGTCCGCACCGCCCGCATCCTCGGCTACCCCGGCTACCGGGACCTGCGCCTGGCGCTCGCCGGCCTCGCCGCCCAGCAGCAGTCGGGCCGGGCGCCCGCCGTCACCGCGGACATCGCCGTGGACGACCCGCTGACCGACGTCGTCGCCAAGCTCGCCTACGACGAGCAGCAGACCCTCGCCGACACCGCGGCCGCACTCGACACCACGCAGCTCGGCGCCGCCGTGACCGCCATGGCGGGCGCGGGCCGCGTCGAGATCTACGGCATGGCGGCCTCCGGCCTCGTGGCCCAGGACCTCGCGCAGAAGCTGCTGCGCATCGGGCGGCACGCGTACGCGCACTCCGACCCGCACCTGGCCGTCCACAACGCGGTGACGCTCCGCTCCGGGGACGTGGCGGTGGCGATCACGCACTCCGGCACCACCGGCGACGTGATCGAGCCGCTGCGGGTCGCCTTCGAGCACGGCGCCACCACGATCGCGATCACCGGCCGCCCCGGCAGCCCGGTCTCGCAGTACGCCGACCACATACTGACGACGTCCATCGCCCGGGAGAGCGAGCTGCGCCCCGCGGCGATGTCCTCCCGCACGAGCCAGCTCCTGGTCGTGGACTGCCTGTTCGTGGGCATAGCCCAACGCACGTACGAGACGGCGGCGCCGGCCCTCTCGGCCTCGTACGAGGCCCTGGCCCACCGCCACCAGACCACTCCGCGGGGCGGCCGCCAGTGACCGCCACCCGGTCCCCCGCCACGGGGCTCCGCCCCGGACCCCGCTGCTCAATCGCCGCAGGGGCTTGAAATATCAAGTCCCGCCGGACTCGATCTATCAAGCCCCGCCGGCGATTGAGGCGCGGGGTCCGGGGCAGAGCCCCGCGACCGCAACCCCGCCGCCGCGCAACCAGAACCCGCCCCGCCCCTCGCACAGAGAGCCGCACTGTCACGATGACCGCCACCCCCGACGCCACCTACGCCGACCTCCGCGCCCAACTGGCCACGCTCACGACGGAGGCATTCCGCCCGGAGCTCGCCGAGATCGACCAGCTCTCCACGCTGGAGATCGCGAAGCTGATGAACGGCGAGGACGCCACCGTCCCCACCGCGGTAGCGGCCCAGCTCCCCCAGATCTCCGCCGCGATCGACGGCATCGCCGACCGCATGGCCCGCGGCGGCCGCCTCGTCTACGCGGGCGCCGGCACCGCCGGCCGGATGGGCGTCCTCGACGCCTCCGAGTGCCCGCCCACCTTCAACACGTGGGACGGCCAGGTCGTCGGCCTGATCGCGGGCGGCCCGTCCGCCATGGTCAAGGCCGTCGAGGGCGCCGAGGACTCCAAGGAGCTCGCGGCCGCCGACCTGGACGGCATCGACCTCACCGAGAACGACATCGTCGTCGGCATCTCGGCCTCGGGCCGCACCCCGTACGCGATCGGCGCCGTCGAGCACGCCCGCGCCCGCTACGGCGCGCTCACCGTCGGCCTGTCCTGCAACGCGGACAGCGCCCTCGCCGCCGCCGCGGACCACGGCATCGAGGTCGTCGTCGGCCCCGAGCTGCTCACCGGCTCCACCCGCCTGAAGGCGGGCACGGCCCAGAAGCTCGTGCTCAACATGCTGTCGACGATCTCCATGATCCGGCTCGGCAAGACGTACGGAAACCTCATGGTCGACGTACGCGCGTCGAACGAGAAGCTGCGGGCCCGCTCCCGCCGCATCGTCTCCCTCGCCACCGGCGCCGACGACGCCGCCATCGAGGCCGCGCTCGCCGCGACCGACGGCGAGGTCAAGAGCGCCATCCTCGTCGTCCTCGGCGACGTCGACGGCCCCACCGCCGACCGGCTCCTCACGGAGTCCGACGGCCACCTGCGCGCCGCGCTCGCGGCCGCCGCCACCAAGTAACTCCCCCGCGCCCACCCGTCCCCGAGCACCACCTGCACAGCAAGGCAAGACGCACCATGGCCGATAACGCCGAGAACAAGAACCGCGCCGTCGCCGCCGCGATCCTCCCGCTCGTCGGCGGCGCAGCGAACGTCACCTCCGTGGTCCACTGCATGACCCGCCTCCGGCTGGGTCTCGCGGACCGTTCGCTCGTCCAGGACGAGGCGCTCAAGGCGCTTCCCGACGTCATGGGCGTCGTGGAGGACGACACGTACCAGATCGTCCTCGGGCCGGGGAAGGTCGCCCGGGTCACCCCCGAGTTCGAGTCCCTGGTGGAGGAGGGCAAGGCCGCCGCCCCGGCACCCGCACCCGCCCCCGCCGATGCCGGCGGCCGCGGCGCCGACGACCTCGCCGCCCAGGGCGCGGCGCTCAAGGCGCAGCAGAAGGCGAAGAACGCCACCCCGTTCAAGCTGTTCCTGCGCAAGATCGCCAACATCTTCGTGCCGCTGATCCCGGCCCTGATCGGCTGCGGCATCATCGCCGGCCTCAACGGCCTGATGATCAACCTGGGCTGGCTGCCGTCGGTCACCCCGGCGCTCGCCGCGATCGCCTCCGGCTTCATGGCCCTGATCGCCGTCTTCGTCGGCTACAACACGGCGAAGGAGTTCGGCGGTACGCCGATCATCGGCGGCGCGGTCGCAGCGATCATCGTCTACCCGGGCGTCGCCGAGATCTCCGCGTTCGGGCACAAGCTCTCCCCCGGCCAGGGTGGCGTCCTCGGCGCGCTCGGCGCGGCGGTGCTCGCGGTCTACATCGAGAAGTGGTGCCGCAAGTGGGTCCCGGAGTCGCTCGACGTCCTGGTCACCCCCACCCTCACCATCCTCATCTCCGGCCTGGTCACGATCTTCGGCCTGATGTTCGTGGCGGGTGAGGTCTCCACCGCGATCGGCACGGGCGCCAACTGGCTCCTGGAGAACACCGGCATCTTCGCCGGCGCCGTCCTCGGCGGCCTCTTCCTCCCCCTCGTGATGCTGGGCCTCCACCAGGCCCTGATCCCGATCCACACCACCCTGATCGAGCAGCAGGGCTACACGGTCCTGCTCCCCATCCTGGCGATGGCGGGCGCGGGCCAGGTCGGCGCGGCGATCGCCGTCTTCAAGAAGCTCAAGCACAACAAGTCGATCCGCAAGACCATCAAGTCGGCACTCCCCGCGGGCTTCCTGGGTGTGGGCGAACCCCTCATCTACGGTGTCTCGCTCCCCCTCGGCCGCCCCTTCATCACGGCGTGCGTCGGCGGCGCGGCGGGCGGCGCGTTCATCGGCCTCTTCTCGATGCTCGGCACCCAGGTCGGTTCGACGGCCATCGGCCCGTCCGGCTGGGCCCTGTTCCCGCTCCTCGACGGCAACAAGGGCCTGGGCGTGACCTGCGCGGTCTACCTGGGCGGCCTGCTGGTCGGCTACATCGTCGGCTTCCTGGCGACGTACTACTTCGGCTTCACGCAGGACATGCTCGTCGAGTTCAACCAGGACGTGGACGCGGGCGAATCCCCGGAGGCCCACGCCGAGGCCAACCCGGCGGCTCCGGCCCCGGAGCCGAAGGAACCGGCAAAGGTCTGACCCCGGTCACCACGAAGGGCGGCACCCCACGACATGGGGCGCCGCCCTTTCACGTACGTACGAACTAGCGGAGCGGCTCGTAGGAACCGAGGTAGTACACACCCGACTCCTGAGGCACTCCCAGCAGATCGCTCATCCGCTGCCACGCCTCCCACTCCTCATTCGACATGATCACGGTGCCGGAGCCCGGAACCGGATCACGATCGGCAGCGGCCGCCACAGGGGCCCCCGCCCCTGCCAGGGCCGCCACGGCCAGGACCGTCGTCGTTACACGCATACGCAGGCTGTTCGTCATGCCCTCCCAACGAGCGGCGTCTTTCTCGGGTCACCGGCCCGGTGACCGAGGCCCACGCCCCGCCATATAGTTCGAGCACCGACTCGCTTTCACAGGCTGCACACATTCTTCGGCCGCTCGACGACCGGAGCACGTCCTTCATGCGCGCCACCGCCCTGCCCCTGATCGCCGCCCTCGCGACCGCCGCCGCCCTGTGCACCGCTTGCTCGGCGGGACCGCGGTCCGACGCGGGGAAGAACAGCTCGGCCGAGGCCCCCGCCGATCACGCTGCAACCGTCCGCGCCGCCGTCAAAGCCACCCGCGCGACGTCGGTCGACACCCGGCAGAAGATCGAGACATCCGACGGCGAGGGCCAGACGTACGTACTCGACGTCACGGGCCGCTTCGACCTGGCCGACGACCGGGGCACACTGCGGGTGCGCATGCCGAAGAAACCCGGAAAGAACACCCTTCAAGAGGTCTTCGCCAACGGCCAGGTCTACGTGAGCGACCTCCCCGACGTCGACGAAGGCGTCTGGGCCACGATGCCGCGCCACAATGCCGTCTCCCACGCCGTACTCCGCGCCCCGGTCAACGACCCCGAGTATCTGCTCCAGCAGATCGCCGCGATGCGCATGGTCACCGAGGAGGGCAAGGAGACCATCGAGGGCGTCCGGACCACGCGCTACCGGGGCATGCTCGACCATGCCGCCCTGACCCGCCGCATGTCCCCCGACCTCCGCGACGAGATGGACCGCACGCGTGACACCCTCGGTGCGGAAGTCGTGGTCTTCGCCGAAGCCTGGATCGACGACAAGGGACACCTCGTACGCACCCGGACGGACCTGAACCTGGGCGGCCCCCGGACCACCGTCACCTTGAACCTGTCCCACCACGGCAGCCCTGTCGAGGTGACCGTACCCATGCCGTACGCCCAGGTGCTTGAGCTGGCCGGCCCCTTCTTGGGCTGAGAGGAGCGCGTCACTGTGGCCGGCCGCTCACCCGGCCCCGCTCCGCATGCGCCCCGCCCGGCCCTCCCGCATCCTGAGCGCATGGCTGACAGCACCCTTTCGAAGATCTCCTGGACCGAGTTCCGCCCGGACCGGCGCCGCCTCGGAGCCGGTGCCGTACTCACCGGCATCGGTACGCTGACCGCGATGGCGGGCGTCGGCGTCCTCGTCTACGAACTGGCCCGCGCGGGCCGCAGCTGGACCGGCAGCTGGGACGTCCCCCCGTCCGAACTGGCCGCCCGCACCCTCCACCAGGCACAGGCAGCAGCCACAAGCGCCACGCGCGCGGGCCGCAACACCTGGCAGAGCTTCTCCGAGCAGTCCTCGGCCTGACCCGTCCCCTCCGGTCGACCGAATCCGCGCCCGAAGCTCCCCCGCCACGGGCGCGGATTCGGCTGCCCGAACACTCACGCCCCGCGCCTCCCCTCATGCAGTACGGCGACGATCCGCATCGCCGTATCGAAGTTCACGCACCCGAGGTCGACGAGCGGATACCCGACCTCACCGGCGGCCGACACCGGGTCGACCCTCAGTGACGGCAGCACGATGCCCAACACTCCGGTCTCCGCCCGCAGTTGAGCGACCACGTCCTCGACCACCCGCAACCGCTCCGCGTCCCGCACGACCATCACGCACTCCTCCACTCCGAGTTCCGCTTTCGCCACTCAGAGTGACCGGTCCGGCTCTACGCTGGCCAGGGGCAGCGGCCCAACAGACGTCGCTGCTGGACCGGGAGTTGATGCACGTGACCGGACCGAAGGACCTCGACCCGTCATCCCGCCGCGTCATGATCGGCGAAGAACTGCGCCACGCCCGCGAGAGAGCGAACCTCACTCAGCAGTCCCTGGGTGAGCTGCTGTTCGTCAGCGGCTCGTACGTCGGCCAGATGGAAGCGGGGACGCGGCGCATCCTGCCGGACATGGCGAAATGCCTCGACGAGCAGCTGAACACGGGCGGCTTCTTCACCCGCAACTGCGAGAAGGCGAACAGGTCGAAGCACCCGGAGCACTTTGCCGAAGCGGCCGAGGCGGAGGCGCTGGCCACCACGATCATGGAGTACGGGGCGATGCTCATCCCCGGACTCCTCCAGACACCGGACTACGCCCGCGCGGTATTCCTCGACTACCAGCCCACGGCACCGGACGAAGTGATCGACAAGCTTTTGTCGGCCCGCGTCGAGCGCGCCCGCCTCTTCGACAATCCAACAACCCCGTTGTTGTGGGCGGTCCTGGACGAGGCTGCGCTGCGCCGACCGGTCGGTGGCCCCGCGGTGATCGCCGCGAACCTGCGCCACATCGCCGACCTGGTCCGCAGACGCCGGGCAGTTGTCCAGGTCCTCCCGTTCGCGGCGGGCGGCCACGCGTCGCTGCACGGATCACTCAAGCTCATGTACTTCGAGGACGCACCGCCACTCACCCTGATCGAAGCCCCCGCAACAGGACGCCTGTTGGACGATCCGGCCACCGTCACCCGCCACCAACTGTCCTACGACCTGCTCAGGGCCAACGCGCTCACCCCGAAACAGTCCCTGGCTCTGCTCGACTCCGTGGCGCAGGATTACGCCCATGAGGAACCACACCCCTGAGTACGACCCGGACGACGACGCCGCCCGGAGCTGGCGCAAGTCCAGCTACAGCGGCGGCGAGGGCAACAACTGCCTCGAAGTCGCCGACGCCCGCACGCCAATGACGGGCATCGTCCCCGTCCGGGACTCCAAGAACCCCACCGGCCCGAAGCTCGCGCTCCGGGCAGAGACCTGGTCCGCGTTCATCGCCGACCTGCACCGCACCCCGTAACCAACGCCCCGAGGCTCAAGCCCCGAGACCCGAGCCCTGCTTTCAAGGATTGGGAGGTGAGTCTCAACCCACCCTCCCTCCCTGCGAGTTGGCGAAGCCGACAAGTGCGCTCGGCAATACCGGACACTTTCTGACACCGGTTTGCCACGGAGGGTAATCGCGCTCTAGCGTGCCCGATATACGAACGGCCCCCGCCGGTGCGCCAACACCTGCGAGGGCCTGTCCATCAAGATCCCAACCAGGGAGATCTCGTGGCTGACGCCAACTCTAGTGCTGCCCCCGCCCCGACGCACGCAGCATCGCCCACCCCGCTCCACCCCGAGGCGAACCCGGGCTACGGCAAGCGCTCCGCACCGGATCAACTCCCCCGAACCAGCGCCGACTTCGCGGACCTTCCCGCCCGCGAGGCGTACATCGCCGGATACATCGACCGGCTGCCCGACGGCTCGGACATCTCGGTGAAGACGCTCGCCAACCACCTCCCGTACGGGCAGGCGGCGATGCGTACCGCCCTCAACAACCTGCACCGGGCCGGTCACTTGAGACGCGGCCGCGAACACGTGCAGGGCTCCGGGAGCGCACGCTGGGTGACGCGCACCTGGTTCTCCCGCACGGCGCGGGGCGACACGTGGTGGACGGCGTACGTCAGGGGCGATGTACCGGAGACGGGCCGGGACGCGCCGCCCGAAGAACCACCTCCACGCCCCACCCGCAGCCGCGCGCTGCTCCTCCTCACCGCCCTCGGCCGCACGGCGCCGTCGCTGGCCCTGTCAGCCGCCGAGTGCGACCGGCTCGCGCCAGATGTGGAGCGCTGGTTCGAGCGGGGCGCCACCGAGGACACCCTGCTGCACGCGCTGACGGCCGGGCTCCCCACACCCGTGCACAGCCCGGCCGCACTGCTGCGCCGCCGCCTGACCGACAAACTTCCCCCGCCACCCCCACCACCTGCGAACCGCCCGGTCCTACGCCTCATCGAGTGCGCGAAATGCGGCACACCCGGCCGCCCCGAGGCCCTGCCGGGCGGCTTCTGCACCCCTTGCAGCGGCGCCCGCCCCGCCTACCCGCCCGCGGGCCCACTCACCCCGGAAGCCGTCCGCGCCCGCGCCGCCCAGGCCCGCGCGACAATGCTCCCCCGCTCCGAAAGGGCACGCGTGTGACCGCGCCGACGATCCGGACCCGTACATCCGGGGCACGATGGAGGCGAGGAGGCACATCCATGACCCCTGGCACCGCCGACCGCCCTCAGATGAGCATCGAGGACTTCGAGGAGCTGAACCGAAAGGCTCCGGAGACTCTGCGCAACAAGCTCGAATTCCTGAACGGACGGCTGCTCGTGAAACACGGCCCCATCGACGTCGAGGACTTCGAGGAACTGGCCCGCGTCGCCCCCGAGACGGTGACCTTGGAACTCCTCAACGGAAAGCCAGCGGTCAAGCCCATGTCGGACGGCGACCACGGTTCGATCATCATGTGGCTGATCCGCCAGTGCATGATGCAGCGCCCCGAACTGGCGCTGCATCCCGAGCAGGGCCTGCGGATCGACACGTACAGAAAGGGCTGCATCAAGCCGGACGGCACCCTGACCGCCATCGACTACTTCGCCGGACAGGACGAGTGGGCCTCCCCCGACGGCGTCCTCATGGCTGTCGAAGTCACCTCCAAGGACCGCGACGCCGACCGCCGCGACCGCCAGGAGAAGCCCCGCGCCTACGCCTACGCGGACATCCCCGTCTACCTCCTCGTCGACCGCGACAACGACACGGTCGTCGTCCACAGCTCCCCCGAGAACGGCGTCTACCAGAACCGCCGCCCGTACCACTACGGAGCGACGGTCCGCCTCCCCGCCCCGGTCACCATCACCCTCGAAACCGAGAGGCTCAAGGACTACGCCTGACGCCCACCCGCGTCAGCCGGACGCCGGCGTGCCCACGCCGTGCAGCAACGTATCCACGACCCGCGTGGCAAGGGCGTCCACGGCCGCGTCGGTCTCCGGGGACTGAACCGCGGCCTCGTGGATGAGGGCGTAATACACGGTTCGCGCCCAGTCCAGGTCGGCGTCGGGCCGCAACAGTCCGGCGTCCCTGGCGCGGGCGAACAGCCGCGCGCAGCGGGTCATCACGTCGGCGTGGACGCGCGCGACCTCGGGATCGTCGGTGGGCAGGGCGCCCATCGCGAAGCCCCAACTGACCTTCACCCGCAGCACGTTCGCGGTGACCTGATAGAGCGCGACGGAGGGCGGCGCCGTCTCAGGGCGCGCCGCTTCGACGGCCTCGTGGAATCGCTGTGTCGCCCAGGCCGCCAGCGCCCTGATCAGCGCCTCCCGGGAGGCGAACCGCCGATGGACGGTGGTCCGCGCGACTCCGGCGGCCTCGGCGATCTGCTCCATCGTCGCCGCCGGATTCACGGCCAGTACCCGCTCGGCCGCTTCGAGGATCGCGCGCACGGTCCGCTCGGTGTCGGCACGAAGAGGTTTCGCGGAGGCGGGCTGCGGCATGGCGAGCGATTCCTTCCGGAGGGGAGACCCCACGAGAGTACGCCAATGTGGCAGCTTGGCGACTACTTGCGACATTGGTGATGCATGTTCTATGTTCGACGCATCAGCCGAGTTGCACATGCCGAGCAAGGGGAAGCGTCATGAACCTGCACCTGAACGGCAAGACCGCCCTCGTCACAGGAGCGGGCCGAGGGATCGGGCTCGCTGTCGTCCAGGCCCTGGCCGCCGAAGGCGTACGCGTGGTCGCCGCCGCGCGCACCGCGGCCCCGGAGTGGAAGGCGGCCGGGGCGATACCGGTGACGGTGGACCTGTCCGATCCGGCCGGCGCCGAGCGACTGGTGACCGAGGCCGTGGCCGAGCTGGGCGGAATCGACATCCTGGTCAACAACATCGGCGGCGGCGACGGAGACCTGAGCGGCGGCTTCCTCGATCTGACCGACGCCCAGTGGGCACAGGTGACCGACCTGAACTTCTTTGCCACCGTCCGCGTCACCCGCGCCGCACTGCCCGCACTGCTGGCCGCCCGCGGCGCGATCGTCAACGTCTCCTCGATCGGCGCGCGCGTCCCGCACGGCGGCCCCGTCCCGTACACCACCGCCAAGGCCGCGCTCACCGCGTTCGGCAAGGCACTGGCGGAGGAGTTCGGCTCACAAGGGGTCCGGGTGAACACCGTCTCTCCGGGCCCGGTCCGCACCGCCATGTGGGAGAGCCCCACGGGTTACGGCGCCGGACTCGCGGCCGCCATGGGCGTCCCCCACGCCGACCTCCTGGCCGGGTTGCCCGCGGCCATGGGCATGCTCATCGGTCGGCTCGTCGAACCGGAAGAGGTCGCGACTCTGGTCACGTATCTGGCGTCCCCGCTCGCCGCCGCGACGACGGGCACCGACCACCTCATCGACGGCGGCTCCGTCAAGACCGCTTAGACCTGTCGCCACCAGGCCTAAAACGCCCCGAGGGCGGCACCGACTCGTGAAGAGTCGGTGCCGCCCTCGGGGTTACGGACGGGCTGAACCGCGAGCGGCTCAGAAGTCCATGTCACCGCCCGGCATGCCGCCGCCGGCCGGCGCAGCGCCGGCCTTCTCCGGCTTGTCGGCGATGACGGCCTCGGTGGTGAGGAACAGCGCGGCGATGGACGCGGCGTTCTGCAGGGCAGAGCGCGTGACCTTCGCCGGGTCGATGATGCCCTCGGCGATCATGTCGACGTAGTCACCCGTGGCGGCGTTCAGACCGTGACCGACGGTCAGGTTGCGCACCTTCTCCACGACGACGCCACCCTCGAGACCACCGTTGACGGCGATCTGCTTGAGCGGGGCCTCGAGCGCGAGCTTCACGGCGTTGGCGCCGGTCGCCTCGTCACCCTCGAGCTCCAGCTTCTCGAACACCGCGGAGGCCTGGAGGAGGGCCACGCCACCACCGGCGACGATGCCCTCTTCGACGGCCGCCTTCGCGTTGCGAACGGCGTCCTCGATGCGGTGCTTGCGCTCCTTGAGCTCGACCTCGGTGGCCGCGCCCGCCTTGATGACGGCCACGCCGCCGGCGAGCTTGGCGAGGCGCTCCTGGAGCTTCTCGCGGTCGTAGTCCGAGTCGCTGTTCTCGATCTCGGCACGGATCTGGTTGACGCGACCCTGGACCTGGTCGCTCTCACCGGAGCCGTCGACGATCGTCGTCTCGTCCTTGGTGATGACGACCTTGCGGGCACGGCCGAGCAGGTCGAGACCGGCGTTCTCCAGCTTGAGGCCGACCTCCTCGGAGATGACGGTGCCGCCCGTGAGGATGGCGATGTCGCCGAGCATGGCCTTGCGACGGTCACCGAAGCCCGGGGCCTTGACGGCGACGGACTTGAAGGTGCCACGGATCTTGTTGACGACCAGGGTCGACAGGGCCTCGCCCTCGACGTCCTCGGCGATGATCAGCAGCGGCTTGCCGGACTGCATGACCTTCTCGAGCAGCGGAAGGAGGTCCTTCACGTTGCCGATCTTCGAGTTGACGATCAGGATGTACGGGTCCTCGAGCGAGGCCTCCATACGCTCCATGTCGGTGGCGAAGTACGCCGAGATGTAGCCCTTGTCGAAGCGCATACCCTCGGTGAGCTCGAGCTCCAGACCGAAGGTCTGGGACTCCTCGACGGTGATGACGCCTTCCTTGCCGACCTTGTCCATGGCCTCGGCGATGAGCTCGCCGATCTGGGTGTCGGCGGCCGAGATGGAGGCGGTGGAGGCGATCTGCTCCTTGGTCTCCACCTCCTTGGCCTGCTCGAGCAGGGCGGCGGAGACGGCCTCGGTGGCGCGCTCGATGCCGCGCTTGAGGGCCATCGGGTTGGCGCCGGCGGCTACGTTGCGAAGGCCTTCGCGAACGAGCGCCTGGGCCAGGACGGTCGCGGTCGTCGTGCCGTCACCGGCGACGTCGTCCGTCTTCTTCGCGACCTCCTTGACCAGCTCGGCGCCGATCTTCTCGTACGGGTCCTCGAGCTCGATCTCCTTGGCGATGGACACACCATCGTTGGTGATCGTGGGGGCGCCCCACTTCTTCTCGAGGACGACGTTGCGACCCTTGGGGCCCAGGGTCACCTTGACGGCGTCGGCGAGCTGGTTCATGCCGCGCTCGAGGCCGCGCCGTGCCTCCTCGTCGAACGCGATGATCTTGGCCATGTGAAGTGGTCCTCCCGGACGGGGTGGCTAACGCAAAAGGACCGTGCTGGTGCCCGCGACGGACGGCCTGCGGGCCTTGTGGCTCCTTGCACCACCCGGCCCCCGGACCTCACCGACCCGATCCAAGTTTTGTCACTCTCACTCGGAGAGTGCTAAGCCCAATGATTAGCACTCGACCCCTACGAGTGCAAGGTGCTCCCGCGCAGCGGGATCGTTGAGGGGTGGCGGTCGGGCGACGGGCGGGCGCAAGGCCGTACCACGAAAGCGCAGGCGGGACCCGTTCAGCACGAAGGGCCCGCCCCCCGGTTACCCGGGAGACGAGCCCTCCGCAACGTGCGACGTACAAGCTTGCAGTCTGACGCGCGCGTTCAGCCGGCGGCCACGCGGACCATGTCGGCCTGCGGCCCCTTCTGGCCCTGCGAGATCTCGAACTCGACCCGCTGACCCTCTTCGAGGGTGCGGTAGCCGTCCATCTGAATCGCGCTGTAGTGGACGAAAACATCCGCACCACCGTCGACCGCGATGAAGCCGTACCCCTTCTCCGCGTTGAACCACTTGACGGTGCCCTGAGCCATGCCTAACTCCCCTATTACTGGCCCTTGCGCAGGACCGCACTTCGCGGACCCGGGTCAGACCTCACGCCCCATGGGATATGGGGGTGTGCGCCGGAACGCGTCGACCGCGGCTGAATGTATCTGCCCAACTGCCGTCTGCAACAGGTCAGTCGGACGAGAATTCTGGGCACGCCAGATCGGGGAAACCGGGCCAACTCGCCGTATCCTTGGGCAAGTCGGGCCGTGTAAATGCCATAAAGGGCCCGAAAGGGCCGGACACTTTGGCTACTTCTTGTCGGGCTTCGGGCGAGAACTCATATGCGCCCGTCATGCACCGCTCAGCGAAACGCAGCAGCTTCCCCAACTGTACCGCGCTCAACCATGCAGAATTGCCCCCTCCGCTTCTCTTGCGGAGGGGGCAATTCAAGTAACTCTGCGTAAAACGGCGAAAGATCAGCCTCCGGCACTGTGCTTGATGGTCAGCCTCCGGCGACGGCCGGAATGATCGAGACGCCGGCGCCGTCCGGCGTCGCCGTCTGAAGGCCCTGCTCGAAGCGGACGTCGTCGTCGTTCACGTAGACGTTCACGAAGCGGCGCAGCTTGCCCTGGTCGTCGAGGACGCGGGCGGCGATGCCGGTGTGGTTCTTCTCGAGGTCGGAGATGACGTCGGCGAGGGTGGCGCCCTCGGCGGCGACCTCGGCCTTGCCGCCGGTGTAGGTGCGCAGGATGGTGGGGATGCGAACGTTGACGCTCATGCTGGTAACTCCTGTTGCTACAAGTTCGGTCGGGCTCAGAGGTCGGTGGCGAGGCCGGCCTCGCGGAACGCGTCCAGGTTGGGCCGGATCGTCGCGGTGGCCTGCGAGGACTCGGCGACCGCGTCCAGCGTCTTGAGACCGTCACCGGTGTTGAGGACCACCGTGGTCAGCGACGGGTCGATGAGGCCCGCCTCGATGAGCTTCTTGGTGACACCCAGCGTGACACCGCCCGCCGTCTCGGCGAAGATGCCCTCCGTCTGCGCGAGCAGCTTGATCGCGTCGACGACCTGCTCGTCGTTGACGTCCTCCACGGCGCCGCCGGTGCGGCGCGCGATGTCGAGGACGTACGGGCCGTCGGCCGGGTTGCCGATGGCGAGGGACTTGGCGATGGTGGTCGGCTTCTGCGGGCGGACCACGTCGTGGCCGCCCTTGTAGGCGACGGAGACCGGGGAGCAGCCCTCGGCCTGGGCGCCGAAGAGCTTGTAGGGCTTGTCCTCGACGAGCCCGAGCTTGATCAGCTCCTTCAGGCCCTTGTCGATCTTCGTGAACTGCGAGCCGGACGCGATCGGGATGACCAGCTGGTCCGGGAGCTGCCAGCCGAGCTGCTCGCAGATCTCGTACGCGAGCGTCTTGGAGCCCTCGCCGTAGTACGGGCGGAGGTTCACGTTCACAAAGCCCCAGCCCTCGCCCAGCGGGTCGCCGATGAGCTCGGAGCAGAAGCGGTTCACGTCGTCGTAGTTGCCCTCGATGGCGACGAGGTCACCGCCGTAGACACCGGCCATGACGACCTTGCCCTGCTCCAGGTCGTGCGGGATGAACACGCAGGACCGGAAGCCGGCACGGGCGGCGGCGGCGCCGACGGCGCCGGCCAGGTTGCCGGTGGAGGAGCAGGAGAGGGTGGTGAAGCCGAAGGCGCGGGCGGCCTCGATGGCCTGCGCGACGACGCGGTCCTTGAAGGAGTGCGTCGGGTTGCCGGAGTCGTCCTTGACGAACAACTTGCCCTCGGCGACGCCCAGTTCACGGCCGAGGTTGTCGGCCTTGACGAGCTTGGTCCAGCCGGGGTTCAGGTTCGGCCTCTCGGCGACGTCGGCCGGGACGGGCAGCAGCGGGGCGTAGCGCCAGATGTTGGCGGGGCCGGACTCGATCTGCTTGCGGAGCGCCTCGGGGTCACCGACGGGAAGGTCGTATGCGACTTCGAGGGGACCGAAACACTCGGCGCAGGCGAAGACGGGGCCGAGCGGAACGACGGCGCCGCACTCGCGGCAGGAAAGTCCGGAGGCCGGGCCCAGATCGACGGAGTCCGTCGTGGCGGCGGTTTCGGTGGCGACAGTCTGTACAGCCATGAGAGGCGAGGCCCTTTCTCCTCATCTTCCTCGCGACGCATCTCGCCACGAGACGGATTTGGCACCTTCACTAGCCGGGAGCCTCGCGGGCGCACTGCGGTGTGCGGACGAGACCGGCTGGAGGGTTGCCGGGGCTTCAACGGGCCGTATCCCTCTGCCCCTCTGGATGAGCGGTATTCGATTGTGTGGATTCAGTTGTGTGTGCGGCGGGCGACCCCCGACATGCGATGGTCACCGGCCTTGTTCAAGACTGTAACCGAAGGCCCGGACCCTTGAGATAGTCGTCCGATGCGCGAGATGGATCACATGTTGGTCCTGAGGGAAGGAACGCAGACCGTGCTGGAAGAGGTCGAGCGCTGGCTGAACAGGCGCTCCTGGTCCGTGGTCGACCATCCGCTGCACCGGTTGGTCGCCGCCAAGCAGGCCTCGGGCCGGACGGTGAGTGTCGTACTGCCCGCGCTGAACGAGGAGGAGACGGTCGGCGAGATCGTCTCCGAGATCCGGCGGACGCTGATGACGGACGCGGTGCCGCTCGTCGACGAGCTCGTCGTGATCGACTCCGGCTCCACGGACCGCACCTCCGAGGTCGCGGCTGCGGCCGGGGCGCGCGTCGAGCACCGGGACACGATCCTGCCGCGGATCCCGGTCAGGTCCGGCAAGGGTGAGGTGCTGTGGCGCTCCCTGTTCGTCACTTCCGGTGACATCGTGTGCTTCGTCGACGCCGATCTGAAGGAGTTCTCCGCGGACTTCGTCTCCGGCATCGTCGGGCCGCTGCTCACCGAGCCGGGCGTGGACTTCGTGAAGGCGATGTACGACCGTCCGCTGGCCGGGGCCGCGGGGCAGGGCGGCCGGGTGACCGAGCTGATGGCGCGGCCGATCCTCAATCTGCACTGGCCCCAACTGGCCGGATTCGTCCAGCCCTTGGGCGGCGAGTACGCGGCCCGGCGCTCGCTGCTCGAACGGCTCCCGTTCCCCGTCGGATACGGCGTGGAGCTCGGCCTGCTGGTGGACGCGCTGCACACCGTGGGCCTGGACGCGCTCGCCCAGGTCGACGTCGGTGTGCGCAAGCACCGGCACCAGGACGGGCAGGCGCTCGGCCGGATGGCGGCGGCGATCTACCGCACGGCCCAGCTCCGCCTCGCGCGCGGGCACCTCGTCAGGCCGGTGCTCACGCAGTTCGAGCGCGGGGAGGACGGCTTCGAGCCGCGTACCCACGAGGTCGACACGGAGGAGCGGCCGCCGATGATCGAAATCGGTGAGTATGCGGAGCGTCGCGTCGCATAAGCGCCGCATAATCATATGTTTTGTCTAACTTGCCCTTTATGTGGCTCAGACAATTCAAGGGCAGGTTCAAGGGCAGGGCGGCGTGCGCCGTCACCGCCACCCTCGCCGCCTGCCTGACGGGCATGGCGGGCCTGGCGCCGATCCCCGCCTCCGCGGACGTGGTCTCCCCCTTCGCCAAGCGCTACGACGAATCGATCTACGGCGACTTCAAGACCATCGGCAACACGGTCATGGGCTGCCCGACGGACGACGCCACCATGGCCGGACGCTGCGCCGTCGCCGCGAACGGCGAGGGCAAGGACAACAACAACACGTTCGTCATGCAGCGGATCAACACCGCAGGGACGACCGACGGCTACGGCTCCAGCACCGGCAGGGTCACCGTCCCGCCCGGCGCCCAGGTCGCCTACGCCCGCCTCTTCTTCGGCGGCAACGACGGCACGTACAAGGGCCCGAGCGGCGCCCAGCTGAAGCGCTGCGACATCTCCGGCGCCAATGTGGTCCCCTCGCCCGGCGACCCGCTGGACGCGGTCCCCTCGGTCGGTGTGAACGGCACGGCCCCGACCAAGGTCTCCCCCGACGACCTGGTCCAGGACCCCGCCTCCACCAGCGGCCCGCACTACTACACGGGCGAGGCCGACGTCACGAGCCTCTTCAGCGGCGTCACCGGCACCGGCGCGCCGATCCCGGTCTCCGTCGGCGACATCTGGGCGCCCACCGGCAAGGGCTGCGTGGCCGGCTGGTCGATGACCGTCGTCTACAAGTACGACGGCCCCAACGACGCCTACGCGCCGGACCGCCGCAACGTCTACATCTACGGCGGCCACGTCCTGCAGCGCTCCACCTCCCCCGCCACCCGGGTCACCGTGGACGGCTTCTACCGGACCTCGGGCACCCCGCACGCGAGCGTCACCGCGTACGAGGGCGACTGGAACACGCCGGGCGACAGGTTCGCCGTCGGCGGCCGGAACATCCCCGAGGCGCACACCGGCAACACCAACAACTTCTTCATCTCCGAGGACGACGGCGCCCTCGACCCGAAGATGGTCAACAACCTGAGCATCGACGCGAAGGAGTTCGACGTCTCGGGCAGCGGCTCCACGCGGGCCGTCGGGGACGAGCCGATCCCGGTCGGCTCGACCTCCACCACGCTCGACTTCTCCACCAAGGGCGACACCTACGTCCCCTCGGCGCTCGCCCTGTCCGTCCCGGTGCCCGACCTGGAGATCACCAAGACGGCGAGCCCGGCGAAGGTGGAGCCCGGCGACACGGTCACGTACACGGTGAAGGCGAAGAACGTCAGCCGACTGCCGTACCCCAACGCCAAGTTCACCGACGACCTCACCGAGAACCTCGACGACGCGACGTACAACAACGACGCCGAGGCGAGCATCGGGAACGTCGACTACACCGAGCCGAAGATCAACTTCACCGGTGACATCCCGGCCGGCGAGACCGCGACCGTCACGTACTCCGTGAAGGTCAACGACCCGGTGAGCGGCGACGGGAAGCTCACGAACAGCGTCACCGCCGACTCCCCGCGCACCAACTGCGAGGAGGGCTCCACGGACGCGCAGTGCGGCATCGCGCCCGTCATCGAGCGGGAGGCGCCGTCACCGACGCCGACCAGCCCCTCGCCGACGCCGACCGACCCGTCGACCGAGCCGCCGGGCGAGCAGACGCCCGAGCCCTCGCCGACCCCGTCGACGGGCAGCCAGAGCCCGCAGGCCCGGCCCACCCCGCCGAATCCGCCGAATCCGCCGAGCAGTGGCGAGATGGCCGAGACCGGCACCGACTCGCTTCTGCCGCTGTACGGCGGGCTCGCCGTCACGCTGTGCGGGCTCGGCGCGCTGATCGTCGCCGCAGTGCGCAGCCGCAAGGAGTGACCTGACCGCAGGCGTCGTATACGGCCGGGCCCCCGACGGGGCCCGGCCTTACGTTTGAACGTTTCCGGGCCGGGCTAGCGTGCCCCTATGAGTTCCACGACGCATGGTGCTGCTGAGGTTCTCGTCGCGTCCAACCGCGGCCCGGTCTCGTACGTCCTCGACGACGCGGGAGGAATCGAGGCGAAGCGCGGCGGGGGCGGTCTCGTGTCGGCGCTGAGCGCCGTCGAGAACAAACTGTGGGTGTGCTCGGCGCTGAGCGAGGGCGACCGGGAGGCGGTGCGGCGCGGGGTCGCCGAGCCGGGAGTGCGGATGCTCGACATCGACGCCGAGGTGCACACGGACGCGTACAACGGGGTCGCGAACTCGGTGCTGTGGTTCGTGCACCACATGCTGTACCAGACGCCCCTGGAGCCCGCCTTCGGACCGGAGTTCCGCAGGCAGTGGGCGTCCTACGAGGCGTACAACCGGGCCTTCGCCGAGGCGCTCGCCGAGGACGCGGCGCCGGGCGCGACCGTGGTCGTGCAGGACTATCACCTGACGCTGGTGCCGGGGATGCTCCGCGAGCTCCGCGGCGACCTGCGGATCGGGCACTTCTCGCACACGCCCTGGGCACCCGTCGACTACTTCCGGATGCTGCCCGACGACATCGCCGAGCAGGTGCTCAGGGGCATGCTCGGTGCCGACCGCTGTGCGTTCCTGACCCGGCGCTGGGCGGACGCCTTCACCGACTGCTGTACGCATCTCGTCGGCGGCACGTCCGGGACCCGGATCGGGGTGCACGGGCTGGGCGCGGACGCGGACTTCCTGCGCGAGCGGGCGCACCGGGACGACGTGGAGGAGCGGCTCGCGACGCTGCGCGCGCAGGTGGGCGAGGGCCGCAAGGTCGTCGTGCGGGTGGACCGCACGGAGCTGTCGAAGAACATCGTGCGCGGGCTCCAGGCGTACGAGCTGCTGCTTGAGGACCGGCCCGAATGGCGGGAACGGGTCGTGCACGTCGCGTTCGCCTACCCGTCGCGGCAGGACCTGGCCGTGTACCGGGACTACACGGCCGAGGTCGCGCGGGTCGCCGAGGCCATCAACTCCCGCTTCGGTACGGAGGGTTGGACGCCGGTCGTGCTCCACGTGAAGGACGACTTCGCGCGCTCGCTGGCCGCGTACCGGCTCGCCGACGTGGCCCTCGTGAACCCGATCAGGGACGGGATGAACCTGGTCGCCAAGGAGGTGCCGGTCGTCTCCGACGACGGGTGCGTGCTGGTGCTCTCGCGGGAGGCGGGGGCGTACGAGGAGCTGGCCGAGGACGCCCTGACCGTCAACCCCTATGACGTGACCGGGACTTCACGGGCCCTCGCGGAGGCGCTCGCCATGCCGCAGGACGAGCGCGAGGAACGCACGAAGCGACTCGCGGAGGCGGCGACGGCGCTGCCGCCGGGACAGTGGTTCCTGGACCAGCTAGAGGCGCTGCGCGAGGCCTGAGAAGAAGGCGGCCAACTCCCCGGGGCCCTCCACCAACAGGTCGGCCCTGTCGGCGAGTTCGGTCACCACCGTGTCCGCCGCCACCAAGAGCCCCGGAACCCCGTCGGAGCGCAGTTTCTCCACTGCCGCGAAGGCCGGGAGGTCGCCGAGGTCGTCGCCCGCGTAGAGGACGGACTCGGCGCCCACCTCCCGTACGTACTCGGTGAGCGCCACGCCCTTGTCGACGCCCGGCGGGCGCAGCTCCAGGACCATGCGGCCCGGCTCCACGATCAGGCCGTGCCGGGCGGCGAGTTCCGCCAGGGGTTCGCGGAGGGTGTCGAAGGCGGCCTGCGGGTCCTTTGCGCGGCGCGTGTGGATCGCGACGGCGCGGCCCTTCTCCTCGATGTACGTGTCGTGCCAGAGGTTCGACTCGGCCAGTACGCCGGGGAGTTCGGCCCGGACGGTGGCCACGCCGGGGTGCGGGGCGGGGGCGCTGACCGTGCCGGTGACGGCGTCCCAGCGTTCGGCGCCGTAGTGCCCGAGGACGACGAGGTGTTCGAGGCCGGGGACGCCGGAGAAGCCTCCGTGGCGGACCGCGACGCTCGCCGGGCGGCCCGTGACGACCGCGATCGCGGCGACCTTCGGGGCGAGGGCGGCGAGGGCCGGGACCACGTCGGGGTGGGCACGGGCCTGGTCGGGGTCCGGGACGATGGGGGCGAGGGTGCCGTCGAAGTCGATGGCGATCACCGCGCGGTGCGGGTGGGCGAGGATGGCGTCCAGGCCGTCGCGGCCGGCGGTTGTCCGGGGGGCGTGCTCATGGCTGGCCATGCCGTTGACGATAGCCGTATCACTCAAGCCCCTGCGGCGATTGAGCAGCGGGGTCCGGGGCAGAGCCCCGGGGCTAGCGCTCGCCGCGCCGCGCCTCTCGCACCCGCCGCAACCTGTTCACCGTCACCGGAGCGAACTCCAGGGCCCTGGGGTCGTCCAGGAGTGCGTTCAGGAGTTGGAAGTAGCGGACCGGCGCCAGGTCCAGTTCCTCGCGGATCGCACGCTCCTTGGCGCCCGGCGAGGACCAGCCACGGCCCTCGAACGTGAGCACCGCGCGTTCGCGCTCGCCGAGGGGACCCATGCCCGTCACGCTACTCCGCGGATTCCGCGGCCGCCGCGTCGTTCTGGATCGCGCCGAGGGTGCCCGCCGCGCTGCCCTGCGGCGTAACCGTGGAGCCGATCTGCTTCTTGATCTCGGCGCTGACCTCGGGCCAGGACGTCTTGTTGGCCGGGTAGTACGTGGCGCCCGCCAGCTCGTCGATGAACGGGCGCAGGGCCTTGTCCTTGGCCGAGGACGTCATCGCGTTCGACGCGGAGACCGTGACCGGCGCGACGGTGTACTTGCGGGAGAAGTCGAGGACGTTCTTCTTGTTGTACGCGTAGTCGAGGAACGCCCCGGTCTCCTTGGGGTGGCCGCCCTGCTTGAACGCCATCATCCAGTCGGTGACGCCCATCGTGGACCTGGGCGTGCCGTCGGGTCCGGGGATCGCCACGTCGCCGTAGTCGACGCCCTTCGCCTTGGCCATGTTCATCAGCGTGGGGTGGCCGGACAACATGCCGACCTGGCCCTTGGCGAAGGCCTGGAAGGCGGGCGTGCGGTTGAGCTCGCCGGGGGCGGTCGGGCCGGTGAGGCCCTTGGTGACCAGGTTGTTCTTGAGCCAGGACAGGGCCTCGACGTTCTTCTTGTCGTCGAGGGCGTAGCTGCCGACGTTGTCGGTGTAGCCGCCGCCGTTGCTGAGCATCCAGATCAGCGTCTCGGCCTGCGCCTCTTCCGTGCCGAGCGGCAGCGCGAAGGGGTAGCGCACGCCCTGCGCCTTGAGCGCCTTGGCGTCGGACACGAGGTCGGCCCAGGTCTTCGGCGGCGTGATGCCGGCCTGCGTGAAGAGCTTCTTGTTGTAGAAGAGGCGGCGCGTGGAGGCGGCGAACGGCATGCCGTACTGCGCGCCCTTGATCTCGCCCGCCTGGCTCATCTGGCCGACGAAATCGGCCTGGACCGGCACGGAGAGCAGCTTGTCGACGGAGTACAGCTTGTCCGCCGCGGCGTAGTCGGCGTACGCGCCGATCTGCGCCATGTCGGGCGCGTGGCCCGCGGCGACCATGTCCTTGACCTTCTTGTCGACGACGTCCCAGGAGTAGACGTCGACGTCGACCTTGATGCCCGGGTGCTGCTTCTCGAAGCCGGCGGCGACGTCGTCCCAGTACTTCTGGGAGCCGTTGGCCTCGGAGTCGCCGTAGTCGGCCGCGACCAGCTTCAGCGTGACGGCGTCGGAGTCACCGCTCCCACAGGCGGTGAGCAGCGACGACGCGGCCACCACCCCGAGCGCGGCCGCCACGGTCAGAGCCGTCCTCCCCTTGCGCACTGCCGCACTCCAACTTTGTCCCTCGTGCCACAGGCCTGTCCCATGGTCCCACGGAAGGTCTACACCACATGGGTGTCGGAGCGGAAACGAGGGGGGACTGGACTAGACCTCTCAAGGGTGGACGCGCGAGACTGTCCCCCGTGAAACATGTCATCGCCCTGGACGTGGGCGGCACCGGGATGAAGGCCGCCCTGGTCGGGGCCGACGGCAATCTGCTGCACCAGGCGCGCCGGGCGACCCAGCGCGAGCGCGGCGCCGACGCGGTCGTGGAGTCGATCCTCGACTTCGCCGCCGAACTGCGCGCGTACGGCGAGCGGCACCTCGGCGAGCCCGCGAGCGCCGCCGGGGTCGCGGTGCCCGGCGTCGTGGACGAGAAGGACGGCATCGCCCTCTTCGCGGCCAACCTCGGCTGGCGCGACGTCCCCATGCGGGCCCTGCTCAGCGAGCGGCTCGGCGGCATCCCCGTGGCGCTCGGCCACGACGTGCGCACCGGCGGGCTCGGCGAGGGGCGGCTCGGCGCCGGCAAGGACGCCGACCGGTTCCTCTTCATGCCGCTGGGGACCGGGATAGCCGGCGCCATCGGCATCGACGGGCGCATCGAGCCCGGCGCGCACGGCTCCGCCGGCGAGATCGGCCATGTGGTCGTCCGCCCCGGCGGTGTGGCCTGTGGCTGCGGTCAGCGCGGCTGCCTGGAGCGGTACGCCTCCGCCTCCGCGGTCACCCTGGCCTGGCAGGAGGCGAGCGGCGACGAGAAGGCGACCGCGGCGGACTGCGCGAAGGCCGTCGACGCGGGCGACCCGAAGGCGGTCCAGGTCTGGCAGGACGCGGTGGACGCGCTCGCCGACGGGCTGGTGCTCGCGCTCACTCTGCTGGACCCCCGCACGCTCATCATCGGTGGCGGGCTCGCCGAGGCCGGGGAAACCTTGTTCACACCCCTGCGTGCGGCCGTCGGGGAGCGTGTCACCTTCCAGGCGCTCCCCACGATCGTCCCGGCCGTCCTCGGGGACAGCGCCGGATGCCTGGGCGCGGGCCTGCTCGCCTGGGACCTGCTCGACCGCCAAAAGCCCCAACACACCGCAGCCACTGGATCCTCGGAGGTAACCGCCTGATGGCCACAGCAAAGGTGCTCGCCGGCGCCAAGGTGGTTCTGCCCACCGGGACCGTCACCGACGGACGCGTCATCGTCGACGGCACGAAGATCGCCGGGGCTGCCCCCGACGGCGCCGAGACCGTCGACCTGACAGGCCACTGGGTGGTGCCCGGCTTCGTCGACATGCACAACCACGGCGGCGGCGGCGCGTCCTTCACCTCCGGTGCGATCGACGAGATCCTCACGGGGGTGCGCACGCACCAGCAGCACGGCACGACCACGATCGTCGCGTCCTTCGTCACCGGCGACATGGACTTCCTCGTGCAGCGCGCGGGGCTGCTCTCCGAGCTGGCCGAGCACGGCGAGATCGCGGGCATCCACTTCGAGGGCCCGTTCATCTCGCCGTGCCGCAAGGGCGCCCACGACGAGACGCTGCTGCGCGACCCCGACCCGGCCGAGGTCCGCAAGCTGATCGACGCCGCCCGCGGCCAGGCCAAGATGGTCACTCTCGCCACCGAACTGCCCGGCGGCATCGACTCCGTGCGCCTCCTCGCCGAGCACGGCGTGATCGCCGCGATCGGGCACACCGACGCGTCGTACGAGCAGACGGCCGCGGCCATCGACGCGGGCGCCACGGTCGCCACGCACCTCTTCAACGCGATGCCGCCCCTCGGCCACCGCGACCCGGGACCGATCGCGGCGCTCCTGGAGGACGACCGCATCACCGTCGAGCTGATCAACGACGGCACGCATCTGCACCCGGCCGCCCTGGAGCTGGCGTTCCATCACAAGGGCGCGGAGAAGGTCGCGTTCATCACCGACGCGATGGACGCCGCCGGGTTCGGCGACGGGCGCTACATGCTCGGCCCGCTGGAGGTCGAGGTGAAGGACAGCGTGGCGCGGCTCGTGGAGGGCGGCTCCATCGCGGGCTCGACGCTGACCCTCGACCGGGCGTTCAAGCGTGCCGTGACGATCGACAAACTGCCCGTCGAGGACGTCGTCCGGGCCATCTCCGCGAACCCGGCCCAACTCCTCGGCATGTACGACAAGGTGGGCTCGCTGGAGCCCGGCAAGGACGCCGATCTCGTGGTCCTGGACGCGGAGTTCGAGGTCAAGGGCGTGCTGCGCAAGGGCGAGTGGCTGATCCGTCCGTAACTTACGGCTCGTACAAGGCGGTTGACCCGAGGTCTGGGCCAACCGCCTTGACTTTGGCATGATCAGGCCCCGTTACTGAAAGTACGTAAGGGGGGTGGGGTCCTGTGATCCTCACGGTCACGCTGAACACCGCGCTCGACATCACGTACGGGGTGCGGTCCCTGCGGCCGCACGCCACGCACCGCGTCACCGAGGTCACCGAGCGGCCCGGCGGCAAGGGTCTGAACGTGGCGCGGGTGCTCGCCGCGCTCGGTCACGAGGTGGCCGTGACGGGATTCGTGGGCGGCGCGACGGGCCGCACGCTCCAGGAGCAGCTGCTCGGCACGCCGGGCGTCGCGGACGCGCTGGTGCCCGTCTCCGGCGCGACCCGCCGCACGATCGCCGTCGCCGACGCGTCGACCGGCGACACGACACAGCTCAACGAGCCGGGTCCGACCATCACGCCCGCCGAGTGGACGGCCTTCCAGGAGGCGTACGCGGATCTGCTGCGCTCCGCCTCCGCGGTGGCCCTGTGCGGCAGCCTGCCGCCTGGCGTCCCGGTCGGCGCCTACGCGACGCTCGTACGGGCCGCGCGGGCCGCCTCGGTGCCCGTACTCCTCGACACCAGCGGCGAACCGCTGCGCCGCGGCGTCGCGGCCCGCCCCGACCTGGTGAAGCCGAACGCGGACGAGCTGGCCGAACTCACCGGCTCCCACGAGCCGTTGCAGGCCATGAAGGACGCGCGGCGGCGCGGGGCGCACGCGGTGGTCGCCTCGCTCGGGGCGGACGGCCTGTGCGCCCTCACGGCGGACGGCGAGTGGCGCGCCCCGGCCCCCGGCCGCCTCCGCGGCAACCCCACGGGCGCCGGCGACTCGGCGGTCGCGGGCCTGCTCTCCGGCCACGTCGACCACTTGCCGTGGCCCCAGCGCCTGGCCCGCGCGGTGGCACTGTCCGCGGCGACGGTGGTGTCCCCCGTGGCGGGCGAGTTCGACACCGCGACGTACGAGGACCTGGTGGGCCGGGTCACGGTCGCCGAACACGTCGGGGCGGCCTGACTCCGTCAAGCTCGCTCAAGCCCCTTGCGGCGATCGACTCAGCTCTGGGTGAGCCACATCCGGTCGAAGTTGGCGTCGCACTTGTTGCCCTGGTCACAGGAGACCGTGATCGCGTTGGTCCCCTTGGTGAGCTGGACGATGGCCCACGTGTTCGTCCAGCCCTTCTCCCAGTCACCTTCCTTGGCGCCTGCGAAGTTCTTCATGTTCAGCGGGCGGGACTGCTTCGTGCCGTTCACGTCGATCGTGGCGTCGGAGTCCTTGCCGGGCACCCCGTAGTCGACGTACAGCTTGTACGCGCCGTCCTTCGGGATGTCGTTGACGGTCCAGGTCAGGCTCGCGCCCACCTTGTTGAACCCGGCGACGTACACCCCGCCGTCGGCCTTCGCGCCCTGCACGTCGGACGCGGTGGCGGTGCCGCCGGCCAGCTTCAGGGTCTTCGCGTCGGTCTTCGGCAGGTCGACCTTGGCGGGGGACGCCGACTTCGACGGCTTCTCGCTCGGCTGCACCGACTCCGAGCCGCCGGACCCCTTGTTGCCGGCCTCGCTGCCCTCGTCGCCCGAGTCGTTGCTGAGCATGGCGACGCCGATTCCGATGACGACGGCCGCGACCACGGCGACCGCGCCGATCAGGAGCGCCTTGGTGTTGGGGCCGCCACCCCGGCCGCCACCGCGCATCGGCGCCGTCGGCGGGCCCGGCTGGCTGGGAACGCCGCCGCCGGGCATCGTCTCGGGAGCCTGGTAGTGCGCGTTCGGCTGCTGGTACGACTGGGTCGGCTGGGTCTGCCCGTACTGGCGCTCACCGACCGTACGGATCTGATTGGCCCGGTAGGAGGACCGCGGGTTCGGGTAGCCGTAGCCACCGCCCGCGCCCTCGGGCGGGGTCGCCCCGGCCGCCTGCCCGTCGGCGTACAGATAGCCGAACGGATCGTCGTCCTCGGGCGTGGTGCTCCCGCTGTTGTTGCCGGGCGCCATCCCAGATCACTCCCTACACGTTGCTTACCTCGGCGAGGGTACCCGCTACGAGCGACCCCACGGCGTGGCCCAGGCCTCACCGGGAATGCGGAACCGCGCCCAATGTAGGGGCTATCCGGCCCGCCTGTGCTGCTTACTACGTGATCTTTTCTCTACGTACATGCGCTGGTCAGCGGATTGCAGCACTTCCTCTGCCGTCATACCGCAGTGGGCCCAGCCGATACCGAAACTGGCCCCTACCCGCACCGCTCTGCCGTCTACCCGAATCGGCGGAATGATGGCGTTCCGCAACCTGACGGCGAGGTCCTGGGCGTCCTCGCGGCCGAGCCCGTCGGCGAGCACCACGAACTCGTCACCGCCGAGCCGGGCGACCGTGTCCCCGTCCCGTACGACGCTGGTCAGCCGGCGGGCGACCTCGATGAGGACGGCGTCGCCCGCGTTGTGCCCGAACCTGTCGTTGATCGACTTGAAGCCGTCGAGGTCGCAGAAGAGGACGGCGAGGCCCTTCGTGCCGTTGTCGGCGCCGGAGGCCGCGTCGGGCTCGGGCGCGGCGACGTGCACCTGGTGGTCGAAGCCGTCGAACCCCTCGTACAGGTTCGACTGGTGCGGGACGGGCGCCCCGAAGTCGAAGCCGATCCCGCTCGCGTCGGCGCCGCGGTGGTCGCCGTAGGCCGCGTCGAGGGAGTCGATGGCGCTGGGCCCGGGCTCGTACGGGCGACGGCAGAGGCGGGCGGAGAGGCGGGCGCGCAGCTCCGCCGAGTTCGGCAGGCCGGTGAGCGAGTCGTGCGAGGCGCGGTGGGCGAGGTGCAGCTCGCGGCGCTTGCGCTCCTCGATGTCCTCGACGTGGGTGAGCAGGAAGCGCGGCCCGTCGGCGGCGTCGGCGACCACCGAGTTGCGCAGGGACACCCAGACGTATGTGCCGTCGCGGCGGGCGAGGCGCAGCTCGGCGCGGCCGCCCTCGGCGGAGGTGCGCAGCAGGGTGCCGATGTCCTCGGGGTGCACGAGGTCGGAGAACGAGTAGCGGCGCATGGCCGATGCCGGGCGGCCGAGGAGGCGGCACAGCGCGTCGTTGGTCCGCAGGATCCGGCCGTGCTGGTCGCCGCCCATCTCGGCGATCGCCATCCCGGAGGGGGCGTACTCGAAGGCCTGGCGGAAGCTTTCCTCACTGGCCCGCAGCGCCTGCTGCTCGCGCTCCAGGCGGACCAGGGCGCGCTGCATGTTGGACCGAAGGCGTGCGTTGCTGATCGCGATGGCGGCCTGGAAGGCGTACATCTGGAGGGCCTCGCGGCCCCAGGCGCCGGGGATGCGGCCGCCCCGCGGGCGGTCGACGGAGATCACGCCGACGAGTTCGCCGCCGGAGGAGCCCGTCGCGTACATGGGGGCGAAGAGCCGGTCGGCGGGGTGCCACTCGTCCTCGAAGCGGGGCGGCGGTCCGGCGGTGAACCACTGCGGCACGTCGTCCTCGTCGAGGACCCAGCCCTCGGTGTGCGGTATGAAGCGCAGCTCGCCCCACTGCTCACCCATGGCGAGGCGGCGGTCCCAGCCGGCGCGGGAGCCCACGCGTCCGGTGATCAGGGCCTCGGCCGCGGAGTTTCCCGCGAAGGCGGCGACGACCAGATCACCGTCGGGACGGACGAGGTTCACACACGCCAGTTCGTAGCCGAGCCCGTTCACGACCCCGTCCGCGACGGTCTGCAGGGTGTCGGCGAGACTGCGGGCCGTGTTCATGTCCGCCATCACCTGGTGCAGCTGACGCAGGGTCGCAAGACGGACGTACGGCTCCGACTCGGTCTCCATGCTCAGTTTCTCCCCGAGACCTCGACAGCACTCCAGAATTCGGATCGGTTCGCTTCGCACGTGCAGCAGCACGTTCATCAGCAGTGTCACCGCCACTGAATCACAGCGAGCTGTGCACCCGGTACACAGGGTCAACAAATTATGGCTCCTGTGACTCAAGTCACAGCAGGAGATGAAGGGTTGGGGCACCTCACCGGGTGGGTTCTGTGTGTTTCCTGAACACGAACCGCGCCCATGGTCCTAGGACCGGCCTCGGCCATCGGCCCGATGCGGGGCGCGTGACGCCGGGGCTAGCGTTAAAGGCGTGTTGAAGACGTCCCCTGCCACTTCGGTCCCCTCCCCCACGGCCGCCACGGCCCCCTCCGGGCATGCTGAGGGGGTGAGCAACGACGAGTTCCGTGCCGCCCTGTCCCGCCTGGCCGCAGGCGTCGTCCTCCTGACCGCCTACGAGCCGCCGCTCACGCCCGACGGGCCGCCCGGCGAGGACTCGGGCATGACGGCGACGGCCTTCATGTCCGTCTCCCTCGACCCGCCCCTGGTGATGGTGTCGCTGCGCAACAGCTCCCGGATGGACGACCTCCTGGACGACCAGCCCCTGTGGGCGGTCTCGGTCCTGTCCGAATCCCAGAGCCACATCGCGGGCCGCTTCGCCATGAAGGGCCGCCTCAGCGACCGCCTCCTGTTCCAGGACATCCCTTACGTACGCGGCGAGCACACGGGGGCTCCGCTGGTGGGTGGGGCGTTGGCGACGCTGGAGTGCCGCACGGAGAACACGGTCGTGGCGGGCGACCACACGCTGGTCATCGGCCGGGTGCTGAGCGCGGCGCTGCCGAGCGCGGAGGGCGGGCCGCTGATGTACTTCCGCGGCCGCTACCGGAACCTGGGCAAATAAAGCCCCTGCGGCGATTGAGCAGCGGGGTATGGGGCAGAGCCCCAAGCCCAGCCCCGGCTACCCGGCGAGTGCCTCGGGGCTCAAGTGGCCTACCAGTCCCGGCCCGAGCGGCCGCGTTTCGTGTCGGAGCGGGCCTTCTTCTGGCGGAGGCGGCGTTCGTTGACGCCGCGCGACACCCGCGTGGGCCGCCTCGGCTTCGGCGGCGGCGCGGTGGCCTCCGCCAAGAGCGCCGCGAGCCGCACCACGGCCACCTCCCGGTTGCGCCACTGCGACCGATGCTCCGAGGCCCGTACGGAGATCACGCCACCCACGAGCCGCGGAGCGAGCCGCTCCAGGGCCCGCTCCTTCCACACGCGCGGCAGCGCCTCCGTGGCCGCGAGGTCGAAGCGCACCTCCGCCGCCGAGTCGGACGTGTTCACGTGCTGCCCGCCCGGCCCGGACGACCGCGAGAAACGCCAAAGGAGCTCGGCCTCCGGGAGGACGACCGAACCGCGGATGGGATAGGGACCGGACATGCGTCCATGGTCGCGCGTCCGTACGGTCCGCGTCACCCGTATTTCCCGGCCCCGCGGACCTCCCGCGACGCCCGGGTAAAGAAAGTAAAGAGACCTGGAACCTTCCCCACCCCTCACGGCGTTGCTAGGGGTACGAGTAGCTTCGGCTGCACACGTACAACCATGTACGTCCGTATTTAACGAGGGAAGGACTCCCGAACCATGGCTGTAAGCCTGTCCAAGGGTGGCAACGTCTCGCTCACCAAGGAGGCTCCGGGCCTGACCGCTGTCACCGTGGGCCTCGGCTGGGACGTCCGCACCACCACGGGTACCGACTTCGACCTCGACGCGTCGGCCATCGCGGTCAACCCCGAGGGCAAGGTCTACTCGGACGGTCACTTCGTCTTCTTCAACAACAAGCAGACGCCGGACCAGTCGATCGTCCACACCGGCGACAACCGCTCCGGCGAGGGCGCGGGCGACGACGAGGCGATCAACGTCAACCTCCAGGCGCTGCCCGCCGACGTCGACAAGATCGTTTTCCCGGTCTCGATCTACGACGCCGAGACCCGCACCCAGAACTTCGGCCAGGTCCGCAACGCGTACATCCGCATTGTGAACCAGGCCGGCGGCACGGAGATCGCCCGCTACGACCTCTCCGAGGACGCCGCGACCGAGACCGCGATGGTCTTCGGCGAGCTGTACCGCAATGGCGCCGAGTGGAAGTTCCGCGCCGTGGGCCAGGGCTACGCCTCGGGCCTCGTCGGCATCGCGCAGGACTTCGGCGTGAACGTCTGAGCCACCGCTGAGCGGTAGCCACCACTGAGCCCCGGCCATCGGCCGGGGCTCAGTGCTGTTCCCTGCGGGTCCGAATCGGCCACCACCCATCGATTAACGGACAATCACCCGCGCCATTCGGACACGAACCGGCAAAGTTTTGTCAGGTATCTGCCATCGAGCTGATCGCAGGTGCCACTCTCCCTCCGAACCCCCCACATACCCCACCCCACATGGGTACTGAAGGAGTCCGAGTGAGAATCCGCTCTACAGCTCCCCGCTTCGCCGCCCTCGTCGCGTCCGCCGCCATGGTGGTCGTCGGCGTCCAGGCAGGCACCTCGGCCAACGCCGCCACCGATCGTGCGGCAGGCGCGACGGCGCTCCCCCTCAGCGCCTCGCAACGGGCGACCGCCCTGAAGGACGCGCAGGCCGAAACCCCCACAACCGAACGCCAGTTGAAGCTCGCAGACGGCGAGAAGCTGGTGGCCCGCGACGTCGTCAAGGACGCCGACGGCACCACCCACACCCGCTACGAGCGCACCTTCGACGGGCTGCCCGTCCTCGGCGGCGACCTCGTCGTGCACACCGCGAAGGGTGGCGACCTCAAGGGCACCACCAAGGCGCGCAAGGGCTCCATATCCGTGGCGTCCACGGACGCCGCCACCGGAACCGCCGCCGCGAAGAAGTCCGCGAAGTCCGCCGCCGGGAAATCGGTCAAGGGCGCCACCGCCGGCTCCGCGCACAAGGTCGTCTGGGCCGCCGACGCGGGCAAGGCACCCACCCTCGCGTACGAGACCGTCGTCAAGGGCACCCAACACGACGGCACGCCCAGCGAGTTGCACGTCATCACCGACGCCGACAGCGGCAAGGTGCTCTACAAGTACCAGGCCATCGAGAACGGCACGGGCGCCAGCGAGTACAGCGGCTCCGTCACCGTCGGCTCGACCGCCGCGTCCGGCGGCTACGACCTCGTCGACGGCGAGCGCGGCGGCCACAAGACGTACGACCTGAAGGGCGGCACGTCCGGCACCGGCACCCTCTTCCACGACGCCGACGACAAGTGGGGCGACGGCACCGCCGCGGACCGGCAGACCGCCGCCGTCGACGCCGCCTACGGGGCCGCCGAGACCTGGGACTTCTACAAGGAGTCCCTGAACCGCAGCGGCATCGCGGGCGACGGCAAGGCCGCGTACTCCCGCGTCCACTACGGCAACGCGTACGTCAACGCGTTCTGGGACGACAGCTGCTTCTGCATGACGTACGGCGACGGCATCGACAACAAGAACCCGCTCACCGCGCTCGACGTCGCCGCGCACGAGATGAGCCACGGCCTGACCGCCGCCACGGCGAACCTCAACTACAGCAAGGAGTCCGGCGGCCTCAACGAGGCGACGTCCGACATCTTCGGTACCGCGGTGGAGTTCTACGCGAACAACTCCACGGACGTCGGCGACTACCTCATCGGCGAGAAGATCGACATCAACGGTGACGGCAGCCCGCTGCGCTACATGGACAAGCCGAGCAAGGACGGCAAGTCCGCCGACGCCTGGTCGAGCTCCACGGGCGGCCTCGACGTGCACTACTCGTCGGGCGTCGCCAACCACTTCTTCTACCTGCTCAGCGAGGGCAGCGGAAAGAAGACGATCAACGGGGTGGACTACGACTCGCCCACGTCCGACGGCTCCACCGTCACCGGCATCGGCCGGGACAAGGCCGTGCAGATCTGGTACAAGGCGCTCTCCACGTACATGACGTCCACGACCGACTACGCGGCGGCGCGCGCGGCCACCATCAAGGCGGCCGGTGACCTGTACGGCGCGAGCGGCGCGGAGGCCACCGCGGTCGCCGCCGCCTGGAAGGCCGTGAACGTCAACTAGCCGACTCCGGCTTGCCGTTCCCGTACAGCCAGGACTCCCAGACCCCGGCAAGGGCCTCGCCCTTGCCGGGGTTCTTGCGCTCCACGTAGGCCGTGAAGTCGTCCGTGTCGGCGTTCTTGTACTTGTGGTCCGTCGGCCAACTCCTCAACAGAGCAAAGAATTTGGTGTCGCCGATCGCCTCGCGGACCTTCTGCAGCACCATCGCGCCGCGCTCGTAGACCGGGGAGTCGGAGAGGTGCGCGGCGTTCGGCGGCTCCGCGGGCGGGAAGGCCCAGACACCGTCGCTCGCGGGCCGCTTCGCGATCGCCTCGAAGGTCTGCCGCGCCGTGTCCCCGCCGTGGTCCTCGTCCCACAGCCACTCCGCGTACGTCGCGAAGCCCTCGTTCAGCCACATGTCGCGCCACGACTTCGGGGTGACCGAATCGCCGTACCACTGGTGCGCCAACTCGTGGACGAGCAGGCCGACATCGGGGGCACCGGGAAAGACGGGCCGGGTCTGGGTCTCCAGGGCGTAGCCCACGTCCCCGGCCCGGTCGACGATCGCGCCGGTGGACGAGAACGGGTACGCGCCGAACCGCTCCGCCTCCCAGTCGAGGACCTCCGGCAGCCGGGCGAGAACCTTCGCGCTCGCCTTCGCCTCGTCCGGGTCGACGGCGGTGTACACGGGAATCCCGGCGGGCGTGCGGCCCCGCTCCGTCTCGAACCTTCCGATGGCCACGGTCGCCAGATAGCTCGCCATCGGCTGCCGCATCCGCCAGTCGTAGGCGGTGCGCCGACCGTCGGACGACCGCTTCGCGCTCCTCAACTCCCCGTTGGACACTGCCTGTACGCCGACGGGGACCGTGATCCGGATGTCGTACGTCGCCTTGTCCGAGGGGTGGTGGTTGCCGGGGAACCAGGCCATGGAGCCGGTCGGTTCGCCGAGGCCGAGCGCGCCGTCGGCGGTGCGCAGCCAGCCCTCGCCCGTGCCGTCCGGGTCGGTGATCGTGACGGGTTCGCCGTCGTAGCGGACGGTGGTGCGGAAGGTGTGCCCCTTGGGGAGCTCGTCGTGCGGCCGCACGGTCACCTCGCGACCGGCGCGGCTGGCCACGGCCTTCTCGCCGTCGACGGTGACCTCCCGCACCGTCAGACCTCTGAGGTCCAGGTTGAACGCGCTGAGCGCCTTACCCGCGGTCGCGGTGATCTCGGCGGTGCCGGACAGGTGGTGGGTGTCCGGGTCGTAGTCGAGATCGAGGGCGTAGTGGCCGACGTCGTAGCCGCCGTTCCCGAGCTTGGGGAAGTAGGGGTCTCGCAGGCCCGAGGCGCCGGGGGTGCCGTGGACGCCGCCGTCGCACGCGGCGACGGTGGCGAGGACGGTGAAGAGGGCGACGGGGAGTCGGAGTCGGGATCTGGGTCGGGATCTGGGTCGGCGGCGCACGCCGTGATCTTATGACCCCATTGCCCCGGTACGGGCGCCGCGCCGATTCACCGCCGCGGCGCCTACAGGACGGCGATCCCCAACGGCCTTTCCCCCGCGGCCAGTCGGCGGGTGTCGCCGCTGTCGATGTCGACGACGGTGATGCCGTTCCAGTAGCCGTCGCGGGTGAAGCCGCCGGTGACGTACGCGGTCCTGCCGTCGTCGGAGACGGCGACGTCCTCGTGCGGCCCGTCGAGCGGCACGACCTTCTCCTTGCCGCCGGGCGCCCGAATGGTGAGCGAGGGCCCCTCGTCCTCGGACGGGTCGATGGGCCCCGTGCCGACGGCGAGGAGCGTCCCGTCGGGAGTGATCGTGACGCCGTGCTGGTGCGTGTTGGCGGTCATCCGCTCGACGGTCGAGCGGCCGGTGTCCGGGTCGACCACGACGAGCTTCTCGCCCTCGAAGGGGAGGAGCAGCTTGCCGTCGGAGGGGCGGACGGCGGCGTAGTGCGGCTTCAGCCACGAACCGAGGCCGCCCTCGGTGCCGTACGGGGCGACCTCGATGCGGCGGGTGTCGCCGCCGCGGGTGTCGAGGACGGTGACGTCGAAGGAGTCGTGATCGGTGGCGTACACCTGGCGCCCGTCGCGCGACACGTCGACGTCGAAGGGCCGCCGGCCGACGGAGGCGGTGTCGGTGACCTTCTCGGTCCTGGTGTCGATGGTCTCCAACGCCCCGTTCCCGTCAGGGATGTTGACCCCCACGTACGCGTGCTCGCCGTCGGGCGCGAGGGCGATGCCCATGCCGCCGCCGCGGTACTCGCCGTCGGTGACCGGGCCGAGGCCCTCGGTCTCGTACGGGATGAGGGCCTCGCGCTCACGGCTGTCCGTGTCGACGACGGCGACGCCCTCGGCGGTGGCGACCCAGGCCCGACCGTCGTCACCGACGACGAGCCCGTACGGGGCGTGGCCGACCTCGACCGAGTCGAAGGTGCCCTTGCCGGGGGCCGGGTCGACGAAGGACACGGTGTCGGAGCCGAAGTCGGCGACGAGGAGGGTGCCGTCGGGGGTCTCGGCGCCATCGGGGTTCTCGGGAGCCTTCTTGGCGGGGGAACTCGCCTTATCCGCTGAGGAGTTGGTGTCGTCCTGCGTCGCGCCGCACCCGGTCGCGAGGACCGCGACGGCGATCGCCGCGAGGACCACGCGCCTCACCGTACGGCCCCCAACAGGCCGGCGATCTCGGTGAAGCCGCGGCGCTCGGCGTGCTCGAGGGGAGTCGTGCCGTCGCCGTCGGGCAGGTCGGGGCTCGCGCCCGCCGTGATGAGCAGCTCGACGATCTCCTGGTGCGCGCGGCCACCGTCGCCGAGGATCACGGCCTCCAACAGGGCGGTCCAGCCAAGCCGGTTGACGTGGTCGACGTCGATGTCGGTCTCGCGGAGCACGGCGCGCACGTAGTCGACGTGGCCGCGTTCGGAGGCCGGGATGACGGAGATGCCGCCGAACCGGTTGGTGACCTTCAGGTCGGGGCGGGCGGGCAGCAGGGCGCGCATCATCTCCACGGAGCCGGTGACACCGGTGGCGAGCCACGCGCTGTCGTCCCGGTCGTCCTGGGCGTTCGCGTCGGCCCCGGCCTCGACGAGTGCCTCTGCGGCGGCGACGTGATCGTTGAGGGAGGCCAGGAGGAGCGGCGTACGACGGTGCGCGTCGCGGGCCTCGACATCGGCGCCCGCCGCGAGGGCGGCCCGAACGGCGTCGGCGTCGCCCTGAGCGGCGGCGACGAGGAGCGTTCGGTTGTTCTCGGTGTGCTGCATGGTGCGACTCCACATCCGGGTGAGCATTTCAAGCCCCGCTTTGGGACGAGACTCGCGGGGTCCGGGGCAGAGCCCCGAGGCCGCAACACCGTTGCCGGTGTCACGGCCCCGAGACGGCATCCACGTGTCCTACTTGAGCGTCGCGACCCCCGCCTGGGCGAACTTCTCATCCTGGTCCCCCGAGGGCGCACCCGCGACACCGATCCCCGCGATGGGCCCACCGTCGGAGACAACCGGCGCCCCACCCGCGAGGAACAACGTGCCGGGGATGTCCTTCAGGTTCGGCGTCTGCTCGAGCCGCTTCGTCAGCTCGGACGTGGGCGCGTTCCAGGACACCGCGGTGTACGCCTTCTTCACGGCGGACTCCGGCGACTGCGGCCCCGCACCGTCACCACGCAGCTCGACGATCGTGTTGCCGTTGCGGTCGACGACGGCGACGGAGACCTTCTGGTTCTCCTTCTTCGCGGCCTTCAGGACGGCCTCCGCGGCGTCGGTCGCGGCGCCCACGGTGAGGTGCTTGGACTCGAAGGTGTTGCCGGCCTTCGCGGCAGCGGGCTTGGCAGCGGCGGCCTGCGCGGCCGGCTCCGCGTCCGCGGCGCTCGCCGAGTACGCGCCGAACCCGCCGAGAGCGATGGCGGCGGCGAGGGTGGTGCCGGTGACGACGCGGGTGCGCTTCGAGATCTTCTTGGCGTGCTGCATGGGAACGACTCCTGGGTGAAGGGGGAGGGTGCGAGTAGAGGGAGGAGAGTTCGATCGGGAGGCCGTTTGCCGTTCCTGCCGTCCCGCTCTGCCTTCAATCCTGGGTCCGGAACCGCCCCTCACCCGTCGACGGACCGGCTGGAGGCGGCGCGCCGGGCGGTCGACATCGGGGTCATCCGATCGGTTGACCCCAGGGGCGTACAACCCGGTGACAATGGGATTGTTTGCCCAGGTCGACGCCGTGAAGGAGGCGCAGGAACCGTGCCATGGAACCGGGCCGCACGCGCCGACGAGGCCTACGACGCGGACATCCGCCGCCTCACCACGGTCATGCACGCCGCGTTCTTCCTGCTGCTCGCCGTGGCCCTGGCCCGCTTCCTGCTGCGCCACCCGCACGGCACGCGCACCCCGTGGATCATCGCGCTCTCCGTGGTCGTGGCCCTGCTGTACGGGGCCGGGCTCGTGCGGGGACTCGCGGAGCGGGCCACGGCGGGGCAACGGGTGTGGCTGACGCTGGTGGTCGTGGTGTGGGTGGTGCTCGTGGTGCTCGCGCCGAGCTTCGCGTGGTGCGCGGTACCGCTCTTCTACACGGGCCTGCGTACGTTGCCGACCCGCCCCGCGCTCGTCCTGGTGGGGCTCCTGGCGGTGCTCGTCATCCTCGCCCAACTGCGGCTCGCCGGCCGCTGGGACCCGGACCTGGTGCTCGGCCCGCCGGCCGTCGTGGTGATCGCCACCGCCGTGTTCCTGCAGATGAAACGGCAGGCCGCGCGCCAGCGGGACCTCATCGACGACCTGATCCGCACCCGCCGCGAACTCGCCGCGTCCGAACGCCGCGAGGGCACGCTCGCCGAGCGGCAGCGGCTCTCCATGGAGATCCACGACACCCTCGCGCAGGGCCTGTCCAGCCAGCAGATGCTGTTGCAGGCGGCGCAGCGGGTGTGGGAGGCCGACCCCGGCAAGGCCCGCGCCCATGTCGGCACGGCCGCGTCGATCGCCGAGCACAACCTCACCGAGGCGCGCCGCTTCGTGCACGATCTGGCGCCCGCCGACCTGGCGCGTGGTCTGACGGAGGCGTTGCGGGCCGTGGCCGCGCGGGAGTCCGGCGACCGGCTCACCGTCCAGGTCCGCGTCGACGACGACGGGCGCGCGGACCGGCTGCCCGACCGGGTGCAGTCGGCGCTGCTGCGGATCGCGCAGGGCGCGCTGGCCAACGTACGGGAGCACTCCGGGGCCCGGAGCGCGGCGCTCACGCTGACGTTGCTCGACGACCAGGTCGTGCTGGACGTCGCCGACGACGGGCGGGGGTTCGATCCGGCCGCGCTTCCCGCGGGGGCCTCCGGCGTGCGGGGACACGGGCTTCCGGCGATCCGGGCGCGGGTGCGGCAGCTGGGTGGGACGTTGTCGCTCGAGTCCGCGCCGGGGGAGGGAGCGGTGGTCTCCGCCGCGATTCCGTTGTCGCCACGGGGGCCGTAGGAGTTCTGTCGCGGGCAACGGGGCCGACGTCACGGGGCTCTGCCCCGGACCCCGCCGGCTCTCGTCCCAGAGCGGGGCTTTAATTGCCCACCCGCCGCAGAGGCCCGACCGACTCGAACCGGAGCTCACCCCATGACCCAGCCCATCCGCATCCTCCTCTGTGACGACCACGTCGTCGTTCGTGCCGGGTTGTTGGCGTTGCTCGACAGTGCGGCGGGCATCGAGGTCGTCGGGGAGGCCGGTACCGGGGAGGAGGCGATCGCGCTCGCCGCGCAGCTCCGGCCCGACGTCGTCCTCATGGACCTGCAACTGGGCGAGGGCATGGACGGCGTGGAGACGACCCGCCGCCTCACCACCGACCCGGACACCCCGGCCGCCGGGCACCGCCCCCACGTCCTCGTTCTGACCACGTACGACACCGACGCCGACATCACCCGCGCCATCGAGGCGGGCGCGACGGGCTATCTGCTCAAGGCGGAGCGGCCCGAGGAGCTGTTCGCCGCGATCCACGCGGCCGCGGAGGGCCGCACCGCGCTGTCCGCCCCGGTGGCCAGCCGCGTCATGGCCAATATGCGCAAGCCGCGGCCCACCCTCACCGACCGCGAGCGCGACATCCTCGCCCAGCTGGCGCACGGCCTCGGCAACCGGGAGATCGCCAAGGCCCTGTTCATCAGCGAGGCCACGGTCAAGACCCACCTGGGCCGCATCTACGACAAGCTCGGCGTGGACACCCGGGCCGGCGCCGTCTCGGTCGCGAAGGAGCAGCGCCTGCTGCCGTGACCTGCCGCCGCTCCGGTGCGGCCCCGCTCCCCCGCCCGTGACACCATCACGTACGTGCTCGACATCGGTTACGCCCTCTCCCGCCGCTTCCCGGACCCGCCGCAGACGGACTACCGGCGCGCGGACGTCCGCGCGCTGCGCCACGACCTGTTCAGCGGTGACGTGTACCTGGCCGACACCAAGGCCGACCGGGAGCTGTCCACAGCCTGGGGATGGGTGCCGGTGCTCGACTTCGCGTGGGCGCTGTGCGACATCGTCGAGCAGCTGGACCGGGACCCGCGCGGCAGCCGCTCCGCCACTCCCCAGCACGCCGAGCTGGACTTCACGGAGTCCAGCGACTGCATGCTCTTCGAGCGCCGCTTCGGCTGGGTCGACGTCGAGGCCGACTGGATGCCGACCGAGGAGCCCCCGCTGACCTTCTCCCACTCCGAACTGCGCCGCGAGGCCCGGGACTTCCTGCACGACCTGCTCGCCGACCTCACGGACATGCACGAGGACCTGGCCGACAACCCGGCCCTGTGGGACCTCCAGGCCCGCTACCCCCGGCTCCCGTAGCCACGGCAACGCCGGAAGACGGCCCTACTCCACCCGCACCCCCAGCTCCGCCGCGAACACCCCGGCCAGATCCATGAGTTGGGCCGGTGAGATCACCGCGCCGCCCAGCCTGTCCACGCCCCGCGCGATCCCCAGCTCCGCCGCGTCCCGCAGGTCGACGTCCGCCAGGGTCGCCGCCGAGAAGTCGGCGCCCTTCAGCACGCAGCCCGCGAACTCCACGCGCTCCAGGCGCGCGCCCCCGAAGTCCGGCTCCACGAGCACGCATCCGTCGAACACGACGTCCTTGAGGCGCGCCTTCCGCAGGTTCAGGTAGTCGATCTTCCCGCCCCTGATCACCACCCGCTCCAGCGCCGCCCCGTGCAGCTGCACCCCGCCGAGCCGGGCGTCGACCACCTCCACGTCCCGCAGCGTCGCCTCCGCCAGGTCCGTGCCCACACCTCGTACGTCAGTCAGCACGGAGTCGATGAATCTGGCCCGCGCGAGACCCGCCTCGTCGAGCGCGCACGCCGCCAGCGCGCAGTCCATGAACCGCGCCCCGATCCCCTCCTGCCCGGCGAAGTCGACGTCCCGGAACTCCACCCCGTCGTAGTCCCCGTCGGGTTCGAGGCCGCGCCCCGCCCACGGCGCCAACGGAGGCAGCCGCACCTGGGGCCGCCGCGCCTTCTTCACCTTCGCCGAACCTTTGGCCGAGGCCTGTCCCGCAGCCCGGCCCGCACCACCATGCCTGTCGCTCATGACCCCATGCTGCCCGGCCCCACTGACAATCCCGGGCCACCCCCAAGTGACCTGCGCAAACAGCGCGATGTCACATCCGCGCCCGCCCCGCACGTCGTATCCGTGAAGGCCCTTCGCACGACGGGTCACGCACGCAGCCACCCATACGAAACCGATCACCCAGCCGCACGGCAGCCGTACAGCACCGATCACGCCTCCGTCCGGAACCGATCCCACAGCCAGGAGCCGCACATGCGCCCCACGCACTCCACGCACCCCACTCGCCCCACCCCCACCCTCACCGTCATCGGCGGCGGCCTCGCCGGGCTGACCGCCGCGATCACCGCGGCGGAGGCGGGCGCGCGCGTCACCCTGCACGAAGCGCACCACACCCTCGGCGGCCGGGCCCGCACCGCCGAGGGCACCTACCTCACCCACGAAGGCCCGCACGCCCTCTACAACGGCGGCCCGCACTGGACCTGGCTGCGGCAGCGCGAGCTGCTCGGACCGCTCGCCCCGATCCCGCCGCTCGAAGGCGCCCGGCTGCGCTTCCACCGCGACGGCGCGCTGCGCCGCACCCCGCCCGCGGCCCTGCTCCGCCTCCTGCGCCACCGGCCCGAACGCGCCCCTGTGGACGAGGACTTCACCGGCTGGGCCACCCGCGTCGCGGGCCCGGACGCCGCCCGCGCCGCCGCCAACTACACGGCCGTCGCCCTGTTCCACCACGACCCCGGATCGCTCTCGGCCCGCTTCGTCCAGGAGCGCCTGCGCCGCACCGCCAAGGTGCCGCCCGAGGCCCAGTACCCGGTCGGCGGCTGGTCCTCGGTCATCGACCGGATGGCGTCCCGCGCGTGGAACCTCGGCGTACGCATGGAGACCCTGAGCCGGATCGACACCGTGCCCACCGACACCCCCGTCGTCGTCGCGACCTCGCTCGACGCCGCCCGCAGGCTCCTCCAGGACCCCTCCCTGACCTGGGACAGCGGCCGTACGACACTGATCGACCTGGCCGTCCGTACCCGCCGCGGCGACGCCTTCGCGGTGTCGGGCCTCGACTTCCCGGCCTGGCTCGAACGGTTCACCGCACAGGACAAGTCCCTCGCCCCGCACGGCGAGAGCCTGATCCAGGGCCAGGTCCCGATCGCGCCCGACGAGTCCAAGGCGGACGGTTCCGTACGCGCCGACGGCCTGCTCGACCTCGCGTTCCCCGGCTGGCGCGAGCGCACGACCTGGCGCCGCGACGCCCTCGCCCAGGGGCGCACAGGAGCCCTCGACCGCCCCGGCACGACGTGGCGCGACCGCCCCGCGATCGACCGCGGCGAGGGCGTCTACCTGGCGGGCGACATGGTGGCGGCGCCCGGCGTGCTCTCCGAGGTCTCCTTCACCAGCGCCATCGAGGCGACGACGCTGGCGCTGCGGCGGCCCGCCCTCACCCGCGGCCTTGACCTCAACCGAGCTTGAGGTCGAAGACTGGCGCGCAGGCCGCTCGTACAGGTCGGGGCGGCATCGCACACCGCCCACCAGGAGCTGCCATGCACGCCATCCGCCTGCACGCCTTCGGCCCCGCAGAGAACCTCACGTACGAAAAGGTCGAGGACCCCGAGCCGGGCCCCGGTCAGGTGCGGATCGCGGTCGAGGCCGCGGGCGTGCACCTGATCGACACCGCGTTCCGCTCCGGCGTACAGGGACCGCTGCCCGCCCTCCCCGAGCTGCCCACGATCCCCGGCCGCGAGGTCGCCGGCACCGTCGAGTCGCTCGGCCCGGACACCGACCCCGCCTGGCTCGGCAAGAAGGCCGTCGCCCACCTCGGCATGGTCCCCGGCGGCTACGCCGAGCTCGCCGTCACGGACGCGGACCGCCTCCACGAACTCCCGGCGACCCTGGACCCGGCAGGCGCCGTCGCCATGATCGGCACGGGCCGCACGGCGCTCGGCATCCTGAACTTCACCACCGTCACCCCCGACACGGTCGCCCTCGTCCCCGCGGCCGCGGGCGGCATCGGCACGCTCCTCGTGCAGTACGTGAAGCACGCGGGCGGCACCGTGATCGGCCTGGCGGGCGGCCCGGCGAAGACGGCGGCGGTCGAGGCGAACGGCGCCGACCTCGCCCTCGACTACAACGACCCCAACTGGCCGGAACAGGCAAGGGAGTTCCTCGACCTGCGCGGCCTCCCCGCCGCCACCGTCCTCTTCGACGGAGTCGGCGGCCCGACGACCGCCCGCGCCCTCGGCCTCCTCGGCCCCGGCGGCCACCACCTCATCTTCGGCTGGTCCGCCCAGGGCATCGGCTCCGACGAGGGCCCCCACCTCCTCGACGACACCGAACTCACGCGCCGCGGCCTCACCCAGGAACAGGTCCTCGGCCCGCCGATGATGCGCAAGGCCAGCGGCGACAACCCGATGCGTACCCTCGAACTCGCCGCCCTCGACCACGCGGCCCGCGGCATCCTCACCCCCGCCGTCCACCGCTTCCCCCTCAAGGAAGCAGCGGCCGCACACCACGCCCTGGAGACACGCGGCACGACGGGCAAGGTGGTCCTGGAGCCGTGACCGGCGCGCGCCCCCTCAGGCCGCGGCCGCCTCCAACTCCTTGACGTACTCAGGCAGGATCCCGAAGAACGCGGCGAACATGCCGTGGTGGTGATAGTCGTGCGTCTCGACGAGCCTGCCGTCGGAGCGGCGGCCACGGGCGACGATCACGTTGGGGTGCGCGAAGGTGCGGCCGGTGGCGTGGACGTGCCCCTCGATGGTGTATTCGGCGATCGCCACCTCGGGGTCGTCGGTGCTCCACACCTTCAGGTCGCGCACGGTGCGCGAGAAGCGGTCGAGGGGCGCGCGGTCGAAGTGCTCGGCGAGTTCGTCGAGCCCCTCCCAGCGCGTGTGCTCGCCGACGCCGAAGGCATGGCTGACCACGACGTCGTCGGCGTAGATCTCGCGGATCGGGGCGAAGTCGCCGCTCCCGACCATGCCGATGAGCGCACGGAGCGAATCGGCGACGGAACGAGGTGCGTCGGAACTGGGTGCGGTGGAACGGGGTGCGGCTGCGGAAGAACCTGACATGGGTGTACCCCTTCGGTAAGGCGGAACCTAGAATCGGAGTCCTCACTCCCCTTACGTTCCCGACGTTACGGACTGGGCACTCCGGTTGTCAACGGACGCCCGCGGAAAGGAAGTTGGCCATGCGCGCGGACGCCCGGAGGAATCGCGAACGGCTCCTGGAAGCCGCGGAGAAGGTGTTCGCGGAGCGCGGCACGTCCGCGGCGACCGAGGAGGTCGCGAAGGCGGCCGGGGTCGGCGTCGGCACGCTCTTCCGCCACTTCCCCACGAAGGAAGCGCTGTTGGAGGCGGTCTTCCGGGCCCGCATGGACGCGGCTGCGGACCGGATGGAGCGCCTGCTGGCGGCGGACGATCCGGGCGCCGCGTTCCGCGAGATGTTCCTGGGGAACGTGGCGGAGTCGAGTCGAAAGAGCGCCTACATAGAGGCACTTGCCGCGGCGGGCATCCGCGTTGACGTCACGTCCGATGCCACCAGACCTCGGATTCACGCGACCCTGGAGGCGCTGCTGCGGCGGGCCCAGGAGGCCGGCGCGGTACGGACGGACGTCGGACCGGACGACGTCATCGCGCTGCTGGTCGGCGCGGCACGCGCGGCCGAGCACGCGGAGAGCGCGGGCGGCGGCGCGGCGGCCCGCACCCGCGCGGCGGAGATGATCCTCGACGGACTGATGCGCTGACTCCGGGTGCACTGACCCAGGAGTCGCCAACAGGCCCCGCCCTCCCCGCCGTTCAGCCCACCCGCTTCTCGAACCAATGGTGCGCGTACGGCTCGTCGTTGAAGGCCGCGACCTCCTCGAAGCCGTACGCGCGATACAGCCCGATGGCCTCGCCGAGCGCCTTGTTGGTGTCCAGGCGCAGCAGTCCGGCGCCGTGCCGGGCGGCCCGCGTCTCCATCTCCGCCAGGAAGCGGCGGGCGAGGCCGAGGCCCCTGACCCGCGGCGCCACCCACATGCGCTTCACCTCGGCCGCGCCGCCCGGCGGAAGCTTGAGACCGGCGCAGCCGACCGGCTCCCCGTGCAGCCTCGCCACGACGAACTGTCCGTGCGGGGGCCGGAGTTCACCGGCGTCGGGCAGGAGGCTGTGCGCCGGGTCGAAGCCCGTGTCGAACCGCTCCTGGAGCTCGGCGAAGTAGCCGCGCAGGCACAGCTCGGCGTCGGGGTGGTCCGGCGCGACGTCGTCCAGCGTGACCGTGCCGGCCGTGAGCAGCCGGTCCACCTCGGCCATGGCGGCGACCAGGCGGCCGCGCTGTGCCGGGCTCAGCGGCGCGAGCAGCGATCCCGCGGCCTCGTCGCTGCGGCGGTCGAGCACGGTCCACTCGTCGCGCCCCCGCTCCGTGAGCCGCGCGGTACGCACCCGCCGGTCCCGCTCCAGCGGCTCCACCGCCACGAGGCCGTCCGCCTCCAGGGCGCGCAGCAGCCGGCTGACGTACCCGGAGTCGAGCCCGAGCCGCTCCCGCAGCCTCCGCACGTCGAGCGGCGCTCCGGCCTCGCCGATCTCCCAGAGCAGCCGCGCCTGCCCGTAGGGCCGCTCGGTGCCGTGGAACCGCTCCTGGAGCACGCCGACGCGCTCGCTGACGACGCGGTTGAACCGCCGTACCCGCGCGACGTCGCCGACGCCGCCGTCCTCGCTCTCACGCATTCTCTGACCTTAGTCAGAGAATGCGTCCGCGCGCCACCCTACGCGGCACCCACCGCCTTCAGCGCCTCGTCCGTCAGCCGGTACACCGTCCACTCGTCCTGCGGCCGCGCGCCCATCGCCTCGTAGAACTCGATGGACGGGGTGTTCCAGTTCAGCACCGACCACTCCAGGCGCTCGTACCCCCGCTCCACGCAGAGCCGCGCCAGCTCCGTGAGCAGCGCCTTGCCGTGGCCGCCGCCGCGCGCCGAGGGGCGTACGTACAGGTCCTCCAGGTAGATGCCGTGCACGCCGCGCCACGTCGAGAAGTTCAGGAACCACAGCGAGAAGCCGACCGGCTCACCGGTCTCCGTGTCCTCGGCGATGTGCGCGTACGCCGCCGGGCGCTCGCCGAACAGCGCCTCGCGCAGCTGCTCCTCGCTCGCCCGCGCCTCGTGCAGCGCCTTCTCGTAGTCGGCGAGCTCGCGGATCATGGCGTGGATGACGGGGACGTCGGCGGGGGTGGCGGTACGAATCATGGCGGCAGACTAATGCGCGGCACTGACACCCGGCCGCGCAGGACCAGTCGCCCTGACTAACCGCTGAGCCCCGTACGCAGCCGCCGCGCGATCTCCAGGTCAACTGCCCCCAGCTCCCGCCCGTCCTCGATGTCCCACAACGCGTTCTGCAACACCCGGCCCAGCGTCCACGCCCGCGCCCGCGCCCGGTCGAGCCCGAGGACCCCGCTCATCGCGTCGAACCGCCACACCGTCTCCTGCGGCTCGTAGCGGTTGTTCAGCGCGGGCCACAGGTCGAAGCCGGGGTCGCCGGCCAGCGGCTTCGGGTCGATCGCCAGCCACGGTTCGCGCTCGGCGGCCAGCACGTTGTCGAAGTGCAGGTCCCAGTGCAGCAGCCGGTCCCCGGACTCGTCCACGACCTCCCGCACCGCGGCCGCGCAGTCGGCGAGCAGCGCGCGCTCGGCCGGGTCGGCCACCCGGCGCAGCGCGTCCGGGGCGTCCGCGAGCATCCGCGCGGCGATGTCGGAGAGCCGCCGTATGCCCTCCGGTGCGGGCCCCGCCGTCAGCCGCGCGAGCAGCTCGGCGATCACCGTGACGGCCTTGCGCGAGTCCTCCACGTCGCTCAACATCCGCGCGGAGTCGAGCCGTTCGAGCAGCATCGTGCCCGTTCCGTCGTCGTACGCGAGGAGCCGCACGGCGCCGTCGCCGTCCCACGCCCGCAGCGCGACGGGCTCGCCCTCGGTCTCCTCGTCGAGCACCTGGAACTTGAGGGCGGCCGGCCGCCCGCCGCCCACCACGGGCACGACGAGCGCGGCCATCCCGTGCATCAGCGGCCCGTCGACCGTCAGCTCCCAGCGCTCCAAAAACTCGTCCACGCGCGCGGGCAGCGCCGCGACGAACGCGCGGCCCGCCTCACCCGCGTACGCGTGCTGCGACTCAACAAGGCCCACCGGTACGTCGATCACGCCCGCGACCCTAAGTCCTGCACCGCCCTCAAGGCCCGTCAATTACCGGGAACACCAGCGTCCTTGAGGATCTCCTCGAAGGCGTCCTCGTCGTACATCGCCTTCTCCGGGGTCACCTTGTCGCCGTCCACGTAGACCGTCGGCGTGCCCTCGATCCCGTCGGCGCGGAACTTCTTCATCGCCGCGTCCACGAAGTCCCGGTACTTCATGTCCCGCACGGCTCCGTCGAACGCGGAGGAGCGCAGCCCGTCGACCGTGTCGGCAATCTTCAGCAGGAAGTCGTCCGTGTACGCGTCCGTGGTCTCGTCGGCGGGCTGGTTCGCGAAGACGGCCGAGTGGTACACGGGGAACTTCCCGGCCTCCACGGAGGCGCGCAGCGCGTTGGCGGCCTTCACCGAGCCGTGGCCGTTCAGGTTCTCGTCGAGGAACGAGGCGATGACGTACTCGACCTTCACGTCCCCGTCGGCCACCGGGCCGGTCAGCGCCTCGGCGCCGCCCTGCTCGAACTTCTTGCAGTACGGGCAGCGCGGGTCCTCGTACACCTTGACCGTGTGCGGGGCCTTCGCGTCGCCCACGACGATCACGTCGTCGCCGTCCATGCGCGCGTCCAGCTCCGCCAGGTCATCGGCGTTCTCGGCAGCCTTCACGGAGGGGGTCGCCGAGGCCGACACGGAGGCCGAGGCCCCGCCACCGTCGCCCTCGTCACCACCACAGGCCGTGACCGCCACCCCGAGCACGACGACCGCCACCGCCGCGACCCAGGGCCGCGCCGAAACCCTCGCTCCTACGTCCACGATCCGGCTCCCACTCACCGTGCGCTCGTCCAGCGATCACCCCAGAGGCGACATATGCCACGAAACCATCACCTCACCCCTCCCGCATTCCGCCGCCGCCCAGTAACGTCCCGCGCCATGAGCAACGGCATCAGCGGCCCCGGTGGCCCTCGCGACACCACCGGCACCATCAACGGCGGCATATCGTTCTGGTACGCGGACGACGGCATTCCGCTCACCCGCGATCCCCTGCCCGGCGACGCGAGCGCCGACGTCGTCATCGTCGGCGGCGGCTACACGGGCCTGTGGACGGCGTACTACCTGAAGAAGGCCGCCCCGTTCCTGCGGATCACGGTCCTTGAACAGAAGTTCTGCGGCTACGGAGCCTCCGGCCGCAACGGCGGCTGGCTCTACAACGGCATCGCGGGCCGCGACCGCTACGCCAAACTGCACGGCCACGACGGAGCGGTCCGCCTCCAGCAGGCCATGAACGAGACCGTCACCGAGGTCATCGACGTGGCCCGCGCCGAGTCCATCGACGCGGACATCCACCACGGCGGCGTACTCGAAGTCGCCTACACCCCCGCCCAGTTGACGCGCCTCAAGTCCTTCCACGAAACGGAACTCACCTACGGTGAGAAGGACCGCACCCTGCACGGCGCCCGCGAGACCGCCGACCGCATCCGCGTCGCCGGCGCCGTCGGCTCGACCTGGACCCCGCACGGCGCCCGCCTGCACCCGGTGAAACTCCTCAAGGGCCTGGCGAAAGCCGTCGAAGCCCTCGGCGTCACGATCCACGAGTCGACCCCCGTCACGGAGATCAAGCCCAAGCACGCCATCACGCCCTACGGCACCGTCCGCGCGCCCTACATCCTGCGCTGCACGGAGGGCTTCACCGCCTCCCTCAAGGGCCAGCGCCGCACCTGGCTCCCCATGAACTCCTCCATGATCGCCACGGAGCCGTTGTCGGCGTCGCAGTGGGAATCCATCGGCTGGGAGGGCCGCGAAACCCTCGGCGACATGGCCCACGCCTACATGTACGCCCAGCGCACGGCGGACGACCGCATCGCCCTCGGCGGCCGCGGCGTCCCCTACCGCTACGCCTCCCGCACGGACAACGACGGCCGCACGCAGCCCAAGACCATCGAGGCGCTGTACGAGATCCTGACCCGCTTCTTCCCCCAGCTCGCCGGCGTCCGGGTCGACCACGCCTGGTCCGGCGTCCTCGGCGTCCCCCGCGACTGGTGCGCCACCGTCACCCTCGACCGCTCGACGGGCCTCGGCTGGGCGGGCGGCTACGTAGGTTCCGGCGTCGCCACGACCAACCTCGCGGCCCGCACCCTCCGGGATCTGGTCCAACAGGACTCCGGCCAGTCAGGACCCACCGACCTCACCACGCTCCCCTGGGCCAACCACAAGGTCCGCAAGTGGGAACCGGAACCCTTCCGCTGGCTCGGCGTCCACGGCATGTACGCCACGTACTACGCGGCGGACCGCCGCGAACTGACCACCCACACCGCGGACTCCTCCCGCCTGGCGAAGTGGGCGGACAAGGTGGCGGGACGAGGCTGACGCGAGCCGGCGACTCCCGTGTCCAGCCGCCCAACCGGACGGCTGGACGCGGGAGTTACTCCCTCAGGGCGCGCCTGCGATCCGCCGGGCAGGACGGCGTTCCGGCTCGTCGTCACCCATGATCAGCATCGGGTCGAACATGACGATGACCGCGGCGAGGACGAGCACGACGAGCGGCCCGATGAGCAGGGCCAGCACGCCGATGGCCGTGGAACCGACGGCATCCACACCATGGGTGAGGTGCACGTCGACCGCGGCCATCCCGGTGTAGTGCATCCCGGTCACCGCGATACCCATGACCACACTCGCCCCGAGACTGGCGAGAAACCCCTGGATCGTGATGGCGGCCCACAGCGCGGCGGTCGCCGCGACGACGGCGATCACCACGGAGAGCGCCACCACGCCGGGGTCGTAGGAGAGCGAGCCGTTCATGCGCATGGCGGCCATGCCCAAGTAGTGCATGCCGGCGACCCCGAACCCGGTGAACACACCGGCGGTGAGCAGCGGCCCCGGACGCGTCCCGAGATAGCCGACGGTGAAGACACCCACGCCGACCACGAGGACGGCCGCCAGCAGGCTGAGGAACGTCAGCATGGTGTCGTACGAGATGGCGGCCCCGCTGACCTGGAAACCGAGCATGGCGATGAAGTGCATGGACCAGATCCCGCACCCGATGGACACCGCCCCGAGAGCGAGCCAGCCGGGCTTGCGCGACCGGTCGAGCGCGAGCGAACGCACCGTGCAACGCAGCCCGAGCGCGCTGCCGAGACAAGCCGTCAAGTACGCCGCGATCGGCGTGACCATTCCATAACTTAAGCCATCAATCGTGCCTTGCATTGAGCCAAGCCCCCCTGGCGTGATGAAGGTGAGATCGCGCGATGGATGTTCTGTGAACGAGCGAATCTAACCAGCATCGCTCCGGAACGAAAGAAACCGGGCACAACAGGCGCCCCACACCCAAGCCGGGCGCCCCCGCCCGCGCCGTACCCACTGAAAGACAAAACCCCAGGCCGGAAGGGTCCGTACCTGGGGTTCGATGGAGCCCCCTGTCGGATTCGAACCGACGACCTACGCATTACAAGTGCGTTGCTCTGGCCATCTGAGCTAAGGAGGCAGCCCGAGCAGTGTAACCAACACCGGCCGTGCACCCGTCGAAAATTTCCTCGAAGGTCACGTGTCCCGGGGTACTGACAAACCCACTGCCCGCCGCTTACAGTCCGAGCAGTTCACCCGCGTGGACTACACCAGTGCTACACCGCCGTGGCACCGCCATGGCGGCTCACCTTCTTTACAACGGATCGTCCGGCACGTTCCTGCCGGTGAAGGGGGCTTCACAGCCATGGCTTCTGTCACGTTCGACAAGGCGACCCGCGTCTACCCGGGTTCCACCAAGCCCGCGGTCGACGGCCTGGACATCGAGATCGAGGACGGCGAGTTCCTCGTCCTCGTCGGCCCGTCCGGCTGCGGAAAGTCGACCTCCCTGCGCATGCTCGCGGGTCTCGAGGACGTCAACGGCGGTGCGATCCGCATCGGTGACCGCGAGGTCACGCACCTGCCGCCGAAGGACCGGGACATCGCCATGGTGTTCCAGAACTACGCGCTGTACCCGCACATGTCCGTCGCCGACAACATGGGCTTCGCGCTCAAGATCGCCGGCGTGAACAAGGCGGAGATCCGCACGAAGGTCGAAGAGGCCGCGAAGATCCTCGACCTCACCGAGTACCTGGACCGCAAGCCGAAGGCCCTCTCCGGTGGTCAGCGTCAGCGTGTCGCCATGGGTCGCGCCATCGTGCGTGAGCCGCAGGTGTTCCTCATGGACGAGCCGCTGTCGAACCTCGACGCCAAGCTCCGTGTGTCCACGCGTACGCAGATCGCGTCGCTCCAGCGCCGTCTCGGCATCACCACCGTCTACGTCACCCACGACCAGGTCGAGGCCATGACGATGGGCGACCGTGTGGCGGTCCTCAAGGACGGTCTGCTGCAGCAGGTCGACACCCCGCGCAACATGTACGACCGCCCGGCCAACCTCTTCGTCGCCGGCTTCATCGGCTCCCCGGCCATGAACCTGGTCGAGGTCCCGATCACCGACGGCGGCGTGAAGTTCGGCAACTCGGTCGTCCCGATCGACCGCGAGGCCCTGAAGGCCGCCTCCGACAAGGGCGACCGCACGGTCCACGTCGGCGTCCGCCCCGAGCACTTCGACATCATCGAGACGAACAGCGAGGCCGCCAAGTCCCTCGCCAAGGACGTCTCGGACGCCCCGGCCGGCCTCGCCGTCTCCGTGAACGTGGTCGAGGAGCTCGGCGCCGACGGCTACGTCTACGGCGCTGCCGAGGTCGGCGGCGAGCACAAGGACCTCGTCGTCCGCGTGAACGGCCGCCAGGTGCCGGAGAAGGGCGCCCAGCTGCACGTCGTGCCGCGCGCCGGTGAGACCCACGTGTTCTCGTCCTCCACGGGCGAGCGCCTCTCCGACTGACGGACGGCCGACTGACGGACGGCCGCACAATCGGCCGCGAGGGCCCCGCACTTCGGTGCGGGGCCCTCGCGCATTCACTCGCCATTGTCGACAAATACCCCGGCAACTCGGGCATTTGGCCCAGCAACGTCAACACGTATGCAACAAAACCTCTTTGCTCGTCCCTCATCAGAGTGACCAAATGTCGCCAAATCATCACCGAGCGCTACGCTCATTCGCGTGACGCACTCTGCCAACTACACCCAGAAGTCGCGCCGTGCCCGGGGCCAGGGCCCCGCCCGCCGCGCCGCCCGTACGCTCGCCTTCGTCCTGCCGGTGATGCTGGTTCTCTCCGGGACGCTCGCGGTCACCCGAGTCAACTGGTCCGGGAATTCCTCGGAATCGGTTCTCACGGCCTCCTCACAGGACGTCTCCAAGCGCGCCAAGTCGCGCGCCCCCCAGGACGTGCTGCGCGACCGCCTCCTCCTCGAACTCCAGGAGGAGAACCCCGGCGTTGCACTCACTCACCTCCAGCAGGAGATCGACCGCCGCCCGTCGCTCGCCCGGCACTGCATGGCGATCGCCAAGGCCCTCGGCCGTGCCGCCGTGGAGACCTACGGTCCTGCGCGCGCGCAGGCCTTCGCCCGCCCTGTCTGTGATACCTCGTTCGCCTCGGGTGTGGCCGGCTTCCGGGCCTGAGCGCCGGACCGGCCCCGAGCCGCGAACCGGTCCCCGAGCCGCGCTCGACCGTCGAGCCGCTGGCGTCCCCGCGGGTCGTGCGCACGTACAGTTCCGGTCATGACGACCGCTGAACCGTCCGCGCACGGCCCGCTTCTGCACCCCCACCGCCCCACCCAGGCCGTGGTCCTGGCGGGCGGCCAGGGCTCGCGGCTGCGCCCGTACACCGACGACCGGCCCAAGCCGATGGTGGAGATCCCCGGCACGGGCACGCCGATCATCGGCCATCAGCTGACCTGGCTCGCCGAGGAGGGCGTCACCGACGCCGTCGTCTCCTGCGGCCATCTCGCCGAGGTGCTCCAGGAGTGGCTCGACCAGGCGGAGTTGCCGCTGCGGGTCACCACGGTCGTCGAGAAGGAGCCGCTCGGCCGCGGCGGCGGCCTGAAGTTCGCGGCCGCGCATCTGCCGCACGCCGACCGCCCCTGGTACGCCACGAACGGCGACATCTGGACGCGGTTCTCGTTGCAGGAGATGGCCGACTTCCACCATGAGCGGGAGGCGACCGCGACCCTCGCGCTGGCCCGCCCGCGCATCCCGTGGGGCGCCGTGGAGACGGACGCGTTCGGCCACATCACCGACTTCATCGAGGCGCCGCCGTCCCCGTATCTGATCAACGCGGGCGTGTACGTCTTCTCCGCCGAGTTCGCCTCGCTGCTGCCGGACCTCGGGGACCACGAGCGCGCCACGTTCCCGCGGCTGGCCCGCGCCAAGCGGCTGGCCGGCTTCCAGCTCCCGCAGGGCGCGTACTGGCGGGCGATCGACACGGCGAAGGACCTCACGGAGGCCGCGAAGGAGCTTGCCGCACAGGGGCGTTGAGCGTTCCGCTCTCTCCCCTTCTTCTCGCTACGACTTCCCTCCCCGTACGTCGATGGGGCCCCGCACGATCCACGTGCGGGGCCCCATCGTCGTAAGGGGAGGAAGGGCGCGTTACTCGCCGAGCAGTCCGCCCACCAGGCCCGACTTCTTGCCGTCCTGGCCGCCGGACGACGTGCCGCCGTCCGATGACGTGCCGCCCGAGGTCGGCGCGCCGCCGGTGCTCGACGGCGGCTGCTGCTGCGGCGCCGACTGCTGGGGCGGGGCCTGGCCCGCGGTGGTGCCCTGGGTCGGCGTCGTCGTGGTGCCGCTGGTGCCGCTCGTGGCGCCCGTGCCCGCGGTCGCGCCGGCGGAGCTGGGGGACCCGGACGGGCTCGACGTGGTGCCCTGCGTCGGCGCGTTGGAGGACGAGGCCGAAGGGCTCCTGGTGTGCTGGCGCTGCGAGGCGCTGGTGCCGGGCTCGGAGGGGAGCGGGGAGCCGGGCACCTCGTTGCGGGGCGCGTCGCCGGGGCCCGGGGCGGTGACCCGGTCGGCGTCGCGGACGGCGCCGCCGAGCACCGAGCCGATGAGCAGCGTGGCACCGATGACGAGGGTCGCGACGACGGTGCCGCGGCGCAGGACGTAGCCGCGCAGGTCCCACAGCGCGGCGCGCGGTCCGAGCCGCCGCCAGGCGCCGCCCGCGAGCTTGCCGTCGATGGAGTAGACGGGGGCCCCGGCGATGATCAGCGGGGACCAGGCGGCGAGGTAGATGATGTCGGGCGCGTCGTAGGCGGGGAGGGTCTTCCAGCTGACGGTGACAAGCAGCGCCGCGGAGAGCAGCGCACCGACGCCGGCGGCGAGCCGCTGCCACAGGCCGAGGACCGTGAGCACGCCGACGATGACCTGGAGGAAGGCGATCACGAGGCCCGCGCCGACGGGGTGCTGGAGCGCCCAGTCGCGGAGCGGTTCGGCGAGGGCCCAGGGGTGCAGCGAGTTCAGCCACTTGACCATCGAGCCGCGCTCGCCGCCGTCGAAGTAGACGGGGTCGCAGAGCTTGCCCATGCCGGCGTAGATGGAGATGAAGCCGAGGAAGACGCGCAGCGGGAGCAGCACGACGCCGAGGTTCATCCGGCGGCCGGGATAGTAGGCGTGCCGGACGGGTCCGTAGCGGCGGGCGGCCGTGCTCTCGCTTTCGGAACCGCCGTCCCTGCCGCCGTCCGGCGAACCGGTCCGCTCGTCGAACTCGTCGTCCCCGTACGGGATTTGCTCGAGCTCGCCGGTCTCCTCGAAGGCGCTGCCGGACTGGCGCATGCGCGGCAGGATCCGCGTGGGCGTGTCCGCGCCGCCCTGCCAGGGGCCGACGGTGGGCGTCTCCTGGGTGGCTTCGTCGGTGGGCGAGTCGCGGTAGAGGCCGAGGTCGTCGGCGAAGTCGCGCTCGTCGACGCGCGGGATGACCTGCGTGGCGGTGCCTTCGTCCGGTTCGCCGGAGCGGCGCGCGCCCTGCAGGAGTCCGCTGGTGTCGAGGCCTCCGCCGGCTCTGACGACGGGGCGGCGGCGCCGGGCGCCGGGCGTACCTGCGGCGGTGATGACGGGGATGCGGGTGGTCGCCGCGTCGGCTCCGGCCACGCCCGTGGCGCTCAAGTGCCGTGAGATGCGCGGGAGTTGCGACTGCTGCGCCGTGGGGAGCTGCACGCGGAAACTCGCGTGGTTGACGATGACCTGCGCCGGATCGCACGGAACCTTCACCATGCTCAGCGCGGGACCGTCGTCGAATCCCGACGTGCGGTCACCCGAGGGTGTGCGGGGCGTTCTGGTGTCCACACTCATCTAACCGAGTGATGTGTGTTTAGGACACTGCCTCAACCCCACCGAAATGTCCGGGCCCCGTCAAGGATCTCGGGGCCCGGACAGCCGGGTGCGGGTCAGGCGCGGCGGCGGGCCGCCTCGTACAGGACGACGCCCGCGGCGACGCCGGCGTTCAGCGACTCGGCGCCGCCCGGCATCGGGATGCGGACGCGGTAGTCGCAGGTCTCACCGACGAGGCGGGACAGGCCCTTGCCCTCGCTGCCGACGACGATGACGACGGGGCCGCCGAGGGCCTCCAGGTCACCCACGGTGTGCTCACCGTCGGCGGCGAGGCCGACCACGGCGATGCCCGCCTTCTTGTACTGCTCCAGGGTGCGGGTCAGGTTGGTGGCGCGGGCGACCGGCGTGCGCGCCGCGGTACCGGCGGACGTCTTCCACGCACCCGCCGTCATCCCGGCCGCGCGCCGCTCGGGCACGACGACGCCGTGGCCGCCGAAGGCGGAGACGGAGCGGACGACGGCGCCGAGGTTGCGCGGGTCGGTGACGCCGTCGAGCGCGACGATCAGCGGGTCCACGCCCGCGTCGTACGCGGCGCCGGAGAGGTCCTCCGGGAACGCGTACTCGTACGGCGGGACCTGGAGGACGAGGCCCTGGTGGTTGAGCCCGTTGGTCATGCGGTCGAGCTCGGGGCGCGGGGCCTCCATGAGGTGGATCCCGCCGCGCTCACCGGCGACCTGCAGGGCCTCGCGCACCCGCTCGTCGTTGTCGATGAACTGCTGCACGTACAGCGTCGTGGCGGGCACGCCGCCGCGCAGCGCCTCGACGACCGGGTTGCGGCCGACGACCATCTCGGAGGTGGACTTGCCGCGCGGACCGCCGGTGCGGTTGGCCGGACGGCCCTGGGCGCGCTTGGTCTTGGCGTTGGCGGCACGCTGCTTGGCGTGCCCCTTGCGCATCTCGGCGGGCGGCGTGGGGCCCTTGCCCTCGAGGCCGCGGCGCCGATTGCCACCGCTGCCTACCTGCGCGCCCTTCTTGCCGGACATGCGGCGGTTGCTGTTGGCGGCCATGACCTACCTGTCTCTTACGTCTACGTCTACGGATGTGTGCGTACGTCTATGAAGTGTGCCGCCCGAAGCGCCGGGCAGCACATTCGGCTGCTCAGCCTCTGTCAGCCGAGCGTCCAGCGCGGCCCCGAGGGGCTGTCCTCGATGGTCAGTCCGGACTGCTTGAGCCGGTCGCGGATGGCGTCGGCGGTGGCCCAGTCCTTGCGGGCACGGGCCGCCTCGCGCTGCTCCAGCAGGAGCCGTACGAGGTGGTCGACGACGCCGTGCAGGTCTTCGCCGGAACCGCTGTCCGTCCCGACCCACGGCTCGTCGATCGGGTCGAGGCCGAGGACGCCGAGCATGGCGCGCACCTCGGCGAGGCGGGCGACGGCGGCTTCCTTGTCGTCGGCGGCGAGGGCGGAGTTCCCCTGCCGCACCGCGGTGTGCACGATGGCGAGCGCCTGCGGGACGCCGAGGTCGTCGTCCATGGCCTCGGCGAACGCGGGCGGCACCTCGTCCGAGGGCGCGACCGTGCCACCGGCCAGCTCGCTCACCCGCTGCACGAAGCCCTCGATCCGGGCGAACGCCGACTCGGCCTCGCGCAGCGCGTCCTCGCTGTACTCGATGGTGGAGCGGTAGTGCGGGGTGCCCAGGTAGTAGCGGAGGACGATGGGCCGCCAGTGCTTGACCATCTCGCTGACCAGCACGCTGTTGCCCAGCGACTTCGACATCTTCTCGCCGGACATCGTGACCCACGAGTTGTGCACCCAGTACGTCGCGAAGTCGTCGCCGAAGGCCTTGGCCTGCGCGATCTCGTTCTCGTGGTGCGGGAAGATCAGGTCGATCCCGCCACCGTGGATGTCGAAGGCCGGCCCCAGGTACTTGTGGGCCATGGCCGAGCACTCCAGGTGCCAGCCGGGACGGCCCCGGCCCCACGGCGTCTCCCAGCTGGGCTCGCCGGGCTTGGCGGCCTTCCACATGGCGAAGTCGCGAGGGTCCCGCTTGCCGGTCTCGCCCTCGCCGGACGGCTGGAGCAGGTTGTCGAGCTCCTGGTTGGACAGCTCCAGGTAGCCGGGGAACGACCGCACGTCGAAGTACACGTTCCCGTCGGCCTCGTACGCGTGCCCGCGCTCGATGAGGCCGCGCATCATCTCGACCATCTCGGTCACGTGCCCGGTGGCACGCGGCTCGTAGGTCGGGGGCAGGCAACCGAGCGCGGTGTACGCGTCGTTGAACGCCCGCTCGTTCTCGTACCCGATCGACCACCAGGGCCGGTCCTGCTCCCCGGCCTTCTTGATGATCTTGTCGTCGATGTCCGTCACATTGCGCACGAACGTGACGTCGTAGCCGCGGTACGAGAACCAGCGGCGCATGATGTCGAAATTGAGCCCCGACCGGATGTGCCCGATGTGCGGGGCCGCCTGCACCGTGGCGCCACAGAGGTAGATCGAGACACAGCCCGGAATGAGCGGGGTGAAGTCACGGATCTGCCGGGCGCTGGTGTCGTACAGGCGAATAGTCACCCCTCCAGGGTAGTAGGCCCGGAGGTGTGCCATGGGCCTCCGGCCGTATACCGGGTTGTCGGCTGGGGCCTGCGTCCCGGCATGCCCCCACGGGGGTGCGGTCGCGGGGCGCTGCCCCGGACCCCGCGCCTCAAACGCCGGCGGGGCTTGATTTGCCTTGATCGGCTCAGACTCGGCCGACGACCTTGCGGGGGCGCACCCGGACGACCACTCGTTCGGCGTCCTGGCCGGACGTCGGGTTGAATTCCGCGTACTTCTTGCCGGTGTACTTCAGCGACAGTTCGTCGATGAGTTCCTGGCCGCCCTCCGTGGTGATCTCCACGGTGCCGCGGATCTCGGCGTAGGCGTACGGGTTGTCGGCGGGCTGGACCATCACCGTCACGCGCGGGTCGGCCTGCAGGTTCTTCGTCTTGCGGCGGTCGACGGTCGTGGAGAACAGGACGTCGTCACCGTCGCGCTTCGCCCATACCGGGGAGACCTGGGGGCTCCCGTCGGGCTGGATCGTGGCGACAGCGATGAACACCTTGCTGTCGAGCAGTGCCTTGAGCTCGTCGGACAGCTGGGCTGACATGGCCTCACTCCTTCTCGGGGGACGGTTGGCGCGTACCCGATCCTCCGGGAACGCACCCGAGCGGGCCGGTATTTCGGCGCTCTTTTCGCACAGGTGTCACGAAGCGGGCGAGCCCCGCCGCCGCCAGCGGCACCACCGCGAGCGCCGACCACAGGGCGGGCGCGGGCAGGGTGAGCAGCGCGCCCGTTCCGGCGCTCCCGGCCAGTACAGCGAGCCCCGAGACGGAGGACAGCGCCCCCGTCGCGAGGCCCAGGTGCCGCTCGTCCACCAGGTCGGGGACGAGGCCGCGCGCCGCCGGGACGAGCAGCATCTGGCCGAGCGTGAGCAGCACGACCAGCGCGCAGGCGGGCAGCAGCGCGTACGGGGTGTGGCTCGGGAGGTACGGGGCCGTGGCCGCGACCGTCGCGAACCCCGCCGCCACCAGGAGCAGTCCCCCGGTCAGCGCGATCCGCGGCGCGATCCGGGCCGCGGACCAGCGGGTGACGGGCAGCTGGGCGCCGACGACGAGCAGCGAGGACAGCGCGAAGAGGAGGCCCACCGCGTCCTGCGAGCCGGTGGCGCGGGTGATCTCGACCGGCAGCGCGAGATAGAGCTGGTTGTAGGCGATGAGGTAGCCGCTGTACGCGAGGCAGAGCGCGAGGAAGCGGGGGTTCGCGAAGACGGCGCGGCCGCCCTTGACGCGGCGCGTACCGGGGGCGCGCTCGCGGCGCGGCATCAGGCGCGCGTGCCCGGCGAACACCCCCACGAAGACGAGCGCGCCCGCCAGGCACGCGGCCCGGAACCCGGCGTACAGCAGCGCGGTGCCGAGCAGCGGCCCGAGGAACGCGCCGGCCTGCCCGGCCGCAGAGAAGACGCCGAGCACCTGGGCGCGCGGGACGCCGGTGGCGCGCTCGTGGCGGACGGCCTCGCGGGCCGCCTCCGACTCGACGGCGGGCGAGAACAGCGCGGCGGCGAACCCGACGAGCACGACCGCGGCGACGACGGTGACCGTGCTGCCCGCGAAGGCGAGCCACACGAACCCGGCGATCCGCAGCAGACACCCGGCCAGCACGACCGGCCGCGGCCCGAACCGGTCGGTGAGCGCGCCCCCGACCACGAAGAGCCCCTGCTGACTGAACGTACGCAGCCCGAGCACGAGCCCCACGGCCCAGCCCGCGAGCCCGATGGTGTCGGCGAGGTGGGTGGCGAGGTAGGGCAGCACGGCATAGAAGCCGATGTTGAACGCGAGCTGGGTCCCGGCGAGCATCCGGAGGTAGGGCGGAAGCCCCCGGATCAATCGCCGCTTCGGCGTTGCGGTCGCGGGGCGCTGCCCCGGACCCCGCTGCTCAATCGCCGCAGGGGCTTGATAGATCAAGCCCCGCCGGCGTTTGAGGCGCGGGGTCCGGGGCGGAGCCCCGTGGCCGGTCATCGTTTCCGCCTCAGGCCGGCGGCCGACGCCAACACCACGATCGCCCCCACCCCGGCCAGCCCCACCGCAGGTGCAAGCACGGACCACGGCGCCCGCTCCGCATACGGCAGGTTCTCCATCAGCAACCGCCCCCACTCCGGCGTCGGCGGCTGCGTACCGAGGCCGAGGAAACCCAGGGACGCAAGCGCCAGGGTCGTCGGCGCGAGCCGCAGCACCGCGTGCCGCCCCACCGTCGGCACCACCGCGCTCAGCACGTGCCTCCGCAACACCTGCCACCGCCCCGCGCCGGAGGCGACCGCCGCCTCCACATACCCGGCCCCCCGCTCCGCCTCGGCGACGGCCGCCGTGTGCGCGGCGAGCGGCGCCCAGCCGACCGCGGCGACGGCGACCGCCGCCCCCGCGACGCCCGCCCCGAACAGCCCGGTGACAAGGAGACCCGCCAGGATCGCGGGCAGCGCGTTGGCGACCTCGGTGAGCCCCGCGGTCCACCGCATCAGCCCCAGGCCGACGCCCACCACGAAGCACACGGCGCAGACGGCCGCCGCCACGGCGAGCGTGCGCAGCGCCCCGTGGCCGAGCCGGGCGAGGACGTCGCGGCCGAGCGCGTCGGTACCGAAGGGGTGGGCGCCGGAAGGACCCGACAGCCTGGCGGCCAGGTCGACCTGGAGCGGATCGCGGGTCAGCCCCCACACGATGACGGCGAGCAGCCCGGCGGCCAGCGCCCCGGCGGCGTACAGCCGCCCGCGCCCGCCCCCGGTCACCCGCGCGAGCCCCGGCAGCGCGCCCGCTTCGAGCGCGGGGCCGAGCAGCCGCCGGCGCACGAGCCCGACGAGCACCGCCGCCACCACACCCAACGCGAGCAGCACCAGCAGGCAGCCCTGGAGCAGCGGCAGGTCGAGGTCGAGCGCGGCCGCGACGGCCGTGCCGCCGAGCCCCGGGATCGCGAAGACCGCCTCCACCGCGGCCGCGGCCCCGGTCAGCCCGACCACCGTGAGCCCCGCCTGCGGCAGCACCGCGGGCAGCGCCCGCCGCACCGCGTGCCGGGCGATCCGCGGGCGCGGCATGCCGTTCGCCCGCGCCGTACGCACCCACGGTTCGGCGAACGCGGCGGGCAGCGCGTCCTGGCCGAGCCGCCCGAGCACGGCCCCTGCCGGGATGCCGAGGGCGAGCGCGGGCAGCACGGCCGAGGCGGGCGAGGCCCAGCCCTGCGCCGGGAACCAGTGGAGGTGCACGGCGAACAGCGTCGCGAGGACGGAGGCGAGGAGGAACTCGGGGAGCGCGGCGAGGATCCCCGCACCCACCCCGTGCGCGGGTTCGGGCCGCGCGCGCCGGAGCGTCGGCAGGCACAGCGCCACGGCCAGCACGACCGCGACCACCATCGCGTACGCCATGAGGGACACGGACACCCAGAACGCGCCGCCCACGTCGGAGGCGACATCGGCGCCGGTCACCCACGACGCGCCGAGATCCCCGTGCGCGAGCCCCCGCACCCACTGCCCGAGGAACGTGAACGGCCCTTCGTCCAGGCCGAGTTGGTCCCGCACCTCAGCGAGTTGCTTCGGCGTCGTGGGCGCGTCGCCGTAGCGCGCATGCAGCACGGTGAGCGCGGGGTCGGTGCGGGTCAGCCAGGGCAGCAGCGCGGTGAGCACGAGCAGCCCGGCGGCGGCGCCCACGCGGCCCACCGTCACGGACAGGCCCTTGCGGATACGGGACATCAGGCGCGCGTCTCCAAGCCGACGAACTGTCGTTCATAGGGGTCGAGGACGACCCCGCGCACCCCGGCCCCGACGCCCTGCAGATGCTGTTCGTGGACGATCGGCACGGCCGCGTCGGTGCCGAGGATCGCGGCCTCGGCGCGCAGCATGGCCCGGTGCCGCGCCGCCCCTTCGAGCCCGGCGGCCTCGCGCACGAGGCCGTCCACCCCGCGGTCGCTCAACTGCGAGATGTTGAAGCTTCCGCCGCTGGTGAAGTCGGAGGCGAAGTACGAGACCGGGTCGCCGGTGTCGAGCGCGGTGGACCGGGACATCAGGAACGCGTCGTACTCCCCGTCCAGTGCGCCCGACTCCAGGCGCGCGTAGTCCTTCACGACGAGCCGCACCGCGAATCCGGCGCGCCGCAGCTGCTGCTGGAGCGCGGCGGCGACCTCGGGCAGCTCGGCCCGGTTGGTGTACGTGGCGAGGGTGAGCGTCCGCCCGTGCGGCTTCGCGGCCTTCGCGCGGCCCGTGACGGGGAGCTGCTTGCCGTCGGCCCAGGCGAAACCGGGACCGAGCAGGCCCGTGCCCCGCGTGGCGTACCCCTCGTACACGCTGCGCGCGAGGGCGCTCGTATCGATGGACTCCCGCACGGCGGCCCGCAGCCCGGCGTCCGCGAGCGGCCCGGTCCGCGTGTTCAGGTACAGGGTCGTGGTGCGCACGGTGGCGACCTCCCGCGCCCGGTCGCCGAGGACGAGCGCCTGGGCGGCGGGCACGAACTCGGCGATCTCGATCTGGCCCGAACGCAGCGCGTTGGCGCGGGCGTTGTTGTCGGCGACGAAGGTCACGTCGAGCCCGCGCGCGGCCGCCTGCCCCCGCCAGTGCCCGTCGAACCGGTCGAGCGTCGCGGACACGGCCCCGTTCACCTTGGTCAGCGCGAACGGCCCGGTGGCGGTCCCGACGGGATCGACGCCGCCGCCCTTCTTGTACGCGGCCGGGGAGAAGATCGCGAGCGACGGGTTCGCGAGCCGGGCGGGCAGCAGCGGGTCGGCGGTGCCCGTGGTGATCCGCACGGTCCGCTCCCCCACGGCGCGCGCGGTGAGCCGCATGTCGCTGAGCACCCGCGGCTGCGTCTTCGCCCGCCCGGCCCGCGTCAGCGCGCCCTCGACGGCATCGGCGGTGACCCGCCCGCCGTCCTGGAACCGGGCGTCGCGCAGCGTGAACTCCCAGGTGGTGGCGGACGTGCGGGCCCACTTCTCGGCGAGCGCGGGATGGACGACGCCCTCCGTATCCATCCGGGTGAGCCCGTCGACGACGGCGAGCCGGCTGAGCAGCAGCCCGTCGTCGCTGTACGGGGAGAGGCCCTGGGTGGGCGCGAAGGCGAGGTCGACGGCGATCCGACCGCGACGCGCGGTCCCGGTGAACGAGCCGCAGGCGGACGTCAGCCCGATCCCGGCCGCCGCCAGCAGAAAGCCGCGGCGCCGCATCAGCCGACGGGCGCGTACGCGGGAACCGGCGCGGGCAGCGGCAGCTCGAAGTGCACGATGCCCTGGCCACCCCCCGCCAACTCCCGCTCGTCGCACACCTCTTGGGCGAGGGAGCGCCAGAAGGGCTCGGCGCCCGGCACGGCGGGATCGGTGTGCAGGTACAGCGCCTCGTACCCACCGACCCCGGCCACGAAGTCGACGAGCTCCCTCACGAGAGTCCGCGCGAGTCCGTGCCTGCGATGCTCGGGGCGTACGTAGATCCGGCACAGCTGGGCGGTGGACCCGGAGGGGAAGCGGTCGGCGACCCACTGCGGGTTGGGCGGGGCGGCGGGCCCGCGGTCACGGACGGCGCCGGTCGCGACGATCCCGCCGCTCTCCCGGTGCTCGGCGACGAGCAGGGTGCAGCGCTCGGGGCGCAGGTAGTGGGCGGCCGGGTCGATGATGTCGGCGTGCCAGCGCGGCACGTACCCGGAGCGCAGGTCGCGGTACACGGTGTCCAGCATGACGGCACGGGCCTCGTCCACGTCGCCGTCCCCGGCCACGCGGATCACGTATTCACCCATCGCCTGCCTCAACCCTGACGGAACCCATTTTGCCCACCCATGCTAACTGCGAAGCATGCGCAATAAGCTCCCGGGGCAAATTAAGCCCCGCTCTGGAACGAGACTCGCGGGGTCCGGGGCAGAGCCCCGATCTTTCAGCCCCGCCGGCGCTTGAGGCGCGGGGTCCGGGGCAGCGCCCCGGCGGTGACCGGCGGATTACACCCGCGCCACCAACGCCGTCGCCACCGCCATCAGCCCCTCGTCGCGCCCGGGAAACCCGAGCCCGTCCGTGGTCGCACCCGACACCGTCACCGGCGCCCCCGCGGCCTCCGAGAGGACCTTCTGCGCCTCGTCGCGCCGCTTGCCGATCTTGGGCCGGGGGCCGACGACCTGCACGGCCACGTTCCCGATCACGAACCCGGCCTCGCGCACGATCCGCGCGGCCTCCGCGAGCAGCGTGGTCCCACTCGCCCCCGACCACTCCGGTCGCCCGGTCCCGAAGTGCTGACCGAGGTCACCCAGCCCGGCAGCCGAGAACAGTGCGTTGCAGGCCGCATGCGCCACGACATCCGCATCGGAGTGCCCCGCGAGCCCGGGACCGGAGTCCTCCCACTTCAGCCCGGCGCACCACAGCTCGCGGCCCTCTTCGAAGGCATGGATGTCGGTCCCGATGCCGACCTGCGGAAGAACCATGTGGTCAGAACCCATCGTTGGCCCTCCTCCGGGCAAGCACGGCCTCGGCCAGGACGAGATCGAGCGGCCGCGTCACCTTGAACGCCTCCTCGTGCCCGGGCACGAGCACCACCTGGTGACCGAGGTGCTCGACCATCCCGGCGTCGTCCGTCACGTCCTCGGTCACGGCCTCGTGCGCGCGCACGAGCGTCTCCCGGTCGAACCCCTGCGGCGTCTGCACGGCCCGCAGCTTGGCCCGCGAGGGCGTCGCGACGACCGGCTCCGGCGAACCGTCGGTGCTCGGCACGACCTCCTTGACCGTGTCCGCGAGCGGCAGCGCCGGAACGACGGCCGGGGCCCCGTCCCGTACGGCCTCGATGACCGCGTCGACCGTGTCGACCGGCACGAGGGGGCGGGCCGCGTCGTGCACGAGCACGATGTGGATGCCGGCCGGCAGGGCCTCGAGCCCGAGCCGCACCGACTCCTGCCGGCTCTCCCCACCGGGCACGACGACGAAGTCGGTGCGCTCGGGCAGGGCGTGATCGGCGAGCAGGGTCTTCACTTCGGCGGCACCGTCGGGCGGCGCGACCACCACGACGAGGGAGACGGCGCGGGACGCCGCCATCGCCCGGACGGCATGGATCAGCATCGGAGTACCGCTCAGCGCGCGCAGCGCCTTGGGGGCGCCCGGACCGAGGCGCACGCCCCGTCCAGCGGCCGGAATCACGGCCGCGGTGCGTACTGCGCTGCCTGCTGTGTTGTCCAATGGACGCGTTTCGTCAGACATCGGTTCCGTTCAGGTTTGTGCGCTCGGGAGAGGTGGGTATGGCCACAGCGTGCCGGGCGCGACGCCTTGACCGGACCCTTCCGTGACACTGGTCGAGCCAGCTGTCCGGGCCCGGCACACCACAGGGGATCACGCGAAGCGTGGATGGGTACGAACTGGGTATGAACATGCCGCAGCGCCCGGCGACACCATCAGGGTCATCGGGCACCACGGCATTGTTCTTTACGCGACAGCAGTCGTGACGTGCATGACCGTTACGTATGGTGTCGCAGCAGCGCGTATCAGGACGCGAGAACCTCGTCGAGCAGGGCCTCGGCCTTGTCCTCGTTCGTGTTCTCCGCGAGTGCGAGCTCGCTCACCAGAATCTGGCGAGCCTTGGCGAGCATGCGCTTCTCACCCGCGGACAGTCCGCGCTCACGCTCCCGACGCCACAGGTCACGAACTACTTCCGCAACCTTGATGACATCGCCGGAGGCGAGCTTCTCCAGGTTTGCCTTGTAACGGCGCGACCAGTTCGTGGGCTCCTCGGCGTACGACGCGCGCAGCACCTCGAAGACCCGGTCGAGCCCGTCCTGACCGACCACATCACGCACGCCGACGAACTCCGCATTGTCCGCTGGCACACGTACCGTCAAGTCGCCCTGGGCGACCTTCAGCACCAAGTAGGTCTTGTCCACGCCTTTGATCTGGCGAGTTTCGATAGCCTCGATCAGCGCGGCCCCGTGATGGGGATAGACCACGGTGTCGCCAACCTTGAACGTCATGTGACAGGTACCCCTTCCGTGGCTATCCAGTCTAACACGGAAACTGCGGGTTCTGAATGGCGTTTTCGCAGGTCAGGGCATATCTCGGGGCTTGACAACTCCATCGGGAACGTGCTGCGGAGGGGTGGCGGAGGGCGGTATTCGCAGGTCGGAGCCGTTCTTCGAGGAAGCCGAAACGGGTACGCTACCGCCGCCACGGCGGGCCCTCCAGGGGTCGAAAGTCCCGGTTTGCGTGCTTCGAAGCGATGAACTTTCGCTACTCCGTTCAGGGACCCGGAGGTACGTTCGAGGTGAATCCAGAATTGATCTTCGCGAATCGTCGCCCCACGTGATCGTTTTTCCGGACCCCCGCGCATTCCTTACCGGATATCCGTCCCGGTACCTGGACAGGCCTTATGTGAATGATGAACAAGGGGCCTCCGCGACCCAATGGTGACCGTGGGGAACGCGGGGTGATCGGGGTGCGGGCGGAGGAGCCGGTGACAGCGTCCGGTCCTGAGGGGCGGGTCGGGTGCGGCGGCTCGGGAACGGCTCGGTAACCTAAGGCCGCTGACACACCCTTAGGGCGGCTTTACACCTCGCCGCCTTGCCCGCCCACGTTCAAGGAGTTGCCGCCGCCGTGAGCAGCAGTCTTCGACGCGGCTCCCTCGCCGCCGCCGCCATCGCGTTCTCGATCGCCTCGCTCGCCGCGTGCGGCGCCGGCAACAACGCGCAGACACTTGAGGTCAAGCCGGACAACGCCGCGACCTCGGTCGGTGACATCCGGATCCAGAACGCCACCGTCATCACCCAGCCGGACCTCAAGTCGAAGGGCCCGGCCGTCGTCACGGGCACGCTCTTCAACAACGGGAGCACCGCCCAGACGCTCGACGCGATCACCGTCGACGGCGTCGGCAAGACCGCGAAGCTCTCGGACGCCAAGGGCGCCTCGAAGATCTCCGTCCCGGCCGGCGGCTCCGTCGTCCTCGGCGGCAAGGGCAACGCCTCCGCCGAGCTGCCCAACAGCCGCACCGCCGTCCTCGACGGCAACGCGCAGCGGATCACGTTCTCCTTCAGCAAGGCCGGAGACGTGAAGCTGAAGGCGTTCGTCGTGCCGGCCGACAGCTACTTCAAGAAGTGGGGCCCGAGCGAGGTTCCGGCCGCGCCGGGCGCCTCCGCGACGCCGTCCACGTCGGCGTCGACCTCGACGTCCGCGACGCCGGACGACAAGGGCTCGGCCTCGACGGGGGCGTCCACCTCCGCCACGGCCTCCGAGTCGCAGAACACCGCGGGCCACTGAGCACGTAGCCGTACATACGGCGGAGGGGCGGAACCCACATCGGGTTCCGCCCCTCCGCCGTATGTCATGTGCCGGGTACGGCCTACGGCTCGAACTTGTAGCCGAGACCGCGCACCGTGACGAGGAACCTCGGCGCCCCGGGGTCCGGCTCGATCTTGGCGCGGAGGCGCTTCACGTGGACGTCGAGGGTCTTGGTGTCGCCCACGTAGTCGGCGCCCCAGACCCGGTCGATCAGCTGCATGCGGGTCAGGACACGCCCCGCGTTGCGCAGCAGCATCTCCAGGAGGTCGAACTCCTTGAGCGGCAGGTCGACCTTGCCACCGCCCACCGTCACGACGTGACGGTCGACGTCCATGCGGACGGGCCCGGCCTCCAGGGCCTGCGGCGCGACCTCCTCCGGCTCGCCGTGGCGGCGCAGGACGGCCCTGATGCGGGCGACCAGCTCGCGCGAGGAGAACGGCTTGGTGACGTAGTCATCGGCTCCTATTTCGAGCCCGACGACCTTGTCGATCTCGCTGTCCTTGGCGGTCACCATGATCACCGGGACGTTGGAACGGCCGCGCAGCTGGCGGCAGACCTCGGTGCCGGGCAGGCCCGGCAGCATCAGGTCGAGCAGGACGAGGTCGGCACCGTTGCGCTCGAACTCGTCGAGGCCGTCGGGTCCCGTGGCCGCGATGGCGACCTCGAAACCCTCCTTGCGGAGCATGTAGGACAGGGCGTCGGAGAAGGACTCCTCGTCCTCTACGACAAGCACTCGGGTCACGGAAGGACCTCCGGGGCGGCAGGAGTGGCAGGAATGGATTCGTATGCGGTTGTGTCGTCGGGCCCGTGTGCGTCGTCTTCGTCGCGTACGTCTCCGGGGCCACTGGTGCGGGATGTCTTGGGGGAACGTGCGGTGCGGGTCGCGGCCGCTTCGGGCAGCCGCAGCGTGAAGGTGGAGCCCTGTCCCTCGGAGCTCCACACGGTCACCTCCCCGCCGTGCGAGGCCGCCACGTGCTTGACGATGGCGAGGCCGAGGCCCGTGCCGCCGGTCGCGCGGGAGCGGGCCGGGTCGACGCGGTAGAAGCGCTCGAAGACGCGCTCCTTGTCCTTCTCGGAGATGCCGATGCCCTGGTCGGTGACGGCTATCTCGACACGGTCGCCGCCGCCCGCCGAGACGCGGCGGGCGGCTATGCCCACGCGCGTACGGGCCGGCGAGTAGTTGACGGCGTTCTCGACGAGGTTGCCGAGGGCGGCCGCGAGCTGCCCCCGGTTGCCCCAGACCCGCAGGTCGGCGGTGCCTCCGGAGGCCATCGTGATCTGCTTCGACGCGGCGGGCTGGCGGCAGCGGTCGATGGCCTCGGCGACGAGTTCGTCGACGCGCACCGGCTCGGAGTCCTCCAGCGGGTCGTCGTTCTGCACCCGCGACAGGTCGATGAGCTCCTGTACGAGGCTGGTGAGCCGGGTCGCCTCGTTCTGCATGCGGCCGGCGAACCGCTCGACGGCCTCCGGGTCGTCGGAGGCGTCCATGACGGCCTCGGAGAGCAGCGAGAGCGCGCCGACCGGCGTCTTCAGCTCGTGGCTCACGTTCGCGACGAAGTCGCGGCGTACGGCCTCGATGCGTCGGGCCTCGGTGAGGTCCTCGACCAGGAGCAGCACCAGGCGGGAGCCGAGCGGGGCGACGCGGGCGGACACGGCGAGCGCGTCGCCGCGCCCCGTGCCGCGGCGCGGCAGATCCAGCTCGACCTGGCGTATCTCCCCGTCGCGCCGGGTGTCGCGGGCCATCTGCAGCATCGGCTCGACCGCGAGCTTCCCGCCGCGTACGAGACCGAGGGCGTACGCCGCCGAGCTGGCCTTGACCACGCTGTCCGCCTCGTCGAGGACGACGGCGGAGGAGCGGAGCACGGAGAGCACGGTGTCGACGCCGGGCGGAAGGACCGGGTCCGTGTGCAGGGAGGTGCGGGTGGGGCGTTTCTGGTCGCGTTCGCTCCAGCGAAACGCCAGCATGGCGATGACACCGGTGCACACTCCGGCGATCGCTGCCGCTGCGGCGACCGCCGCGTTCACGTCCATGTCTTCAGGTTATGCGGCACCGACCGCTCCTCCACAGCCATCCGAGTGGTCGCTCGAACACTCGTCGCCCAGAGTTCACCTTGGGTACGGGGTCGATTCACCTGTGGTGCCGGATTCGGACGCGTACAGGACGGAACGTGGGAGCGTGGGGCCAACCGGGTCCCACTACGTAGCCAGGTACAGAGAGGGAACGCCGCATGCGTGACGCGTACCACGAGGAACTTGACTCGATCGGCGAGGGCCTGGTCGAGATGGCCCGCCTTGTCGGGTCGGCGATCGGGCGCGCCACCACGGCCATGCTCGACGCCGACCTGAAGCTCGCCGAGTCCGTGATCGCCGCCGACCAGAAGGTGGACGATCTTCAGCACGACCTGGAGGCGCGGGCGATAGCCCTCCTGGCGCGCCAGCAGCCGGTCGCCACCGACCTGCGGATAGTCGTCACCTCGCTCCGTATGAGCGCCGACCTGGAGCGCAGCGGCGACCTGGCGCAGCACGTCGCGAAGCTGGCCCGCCTCCGCTTCCCCGATCGGGCGGTCCCGCACGACCTGCACGCCACGATCCTGGAGATGGGCCAGCTCGCGCAGCGCCTGATGGCGAAGGCGGCGGAGGTCATCATCACCAAGGACGTCGACCTGGCGATGCAGCTGGAGCAGGACGACGACGAGATGGACCTGCTGCACCGCACGCTCTTCCAGCACCTGATGGACGAGAAGTGGAAGCACGGCATCGAGACGGCGGTCGACGTGACGCTGCTCGGCCGCTACTACGAGCGCTTCGCGGACCACGCGGTGTCGGTGGCCAAGCGGGTCGTCTACCTGGTGACGGGCGAGCACGCGGACGAGGTGCAGGCGTCGACGGCGGCGCCGGCCGAGAGCGCCTGACCGTACGAGGAGGAGGGCCCCGCGCGACTGGCTGCGCGGGGCCCTCCCGTCGTACCTGTCATCCGGTCGTTCCTGCGGTCAGCAGGAACCGCCGCACTTGCACGGAGCGCCCGACTGGCAGCCGCAGCCGCAGCCCGAGCCGCATCCGCAGGCTCCGAGCAGCACCAACTTCGGTACGGACCGGCCCACTTCGACCGGCACTTCCGGGGACGGGGTCGGCTTCGGGGAGTCGGCAGCCATGGTGTTCCCTCCTCGACGGGGCTCCGCGGTGGAGTCCTTCCCCCATTGCATGCCCATCCGGGCGGGCGCATCAACGGCGCACGCGCGCGCAGAAGTTGCTGCGTAGGCTGCCGCCATGCCCCAAGTGATCGTCCTCAACGGCGGCTCCAGCTCAGGCAAGTCGAGCATCGCCCGTGAACTGCAGACGCTGCTGCTGCCCGAGCCGTGGCTGAGCCTCAGCGTGGACACGCTCATCCAGGCACTTCCCTCGTCCGGCGCGGGCATCGAGTTCGCTTCCGACGGCTCGATCACTGTGGGCCCCGCCTTCGACCGGGTCGAGGACGCGTGGATGGCGGGCGTCGCGGCGATGGCGGCGGCCGGCGCGCCCGTGATCGTGGACGAGGTCTTCCTGGGCGGCCCGCACTCCCAGAACCGCTGGCGCAAGGCACTGGCGGGGCTCGACGTCCTCTGGGTGGGCGTCCGCTGTGACGCGCAGGTCGCGGCGGAACGGGAGGCCGCCCGGGGCGACCGGATCGCCGGAATGGCGGCCTCCCAGGCGGCCCTGGTCCACGAGGGCGTGACGTACGACCTGGTGGTGGACACGACGCGGACCGGGGCGGCGGAGTGCGCGCGGGTGATCGTGGGGTGGGTCAGCCCCCGGTGACAGCGCCGACGGGCCCGACGCTCAGCCGCATCCGGCACTCGTCGTCGGCCGTCACCCGCACCGGCATCGCCCAGTGCGCGCTCAGCCGCCGCCCCACCGCGACGAGACGTCTGCGCTCCTCGGGGGTGTGCGCGGGGTACGTAGTCGTCCCGCGATCGGCGATCTGGTTGCCCAACTCGCTGAAGAGCAGCGCCTGGTAGCGGCTCTCCTCCTCCGGGGTGAGCGGGGTGGGCGCCCACTCCCGCGCGGTCTCCTCGCCCTCGGCGGGGACGGGGCGCACGTTGTACAGGTCGCGGATCACAGGGCCTCCGGCTGGTCGCGGCACGTCCGGTTCATCGTACGGAGCCGTGGTCCCGCAGATGGTCGATGCCGGTGTCGAGCGCCGCCTTGAGGTGGGTCGAGTCGCCGGTGGACATCATGATCGTCACGCCGCCCTGGATCCCCGCGAGCAGCGCCGCGGCCGTCCGTTCCACGTCGAGGGAGGTCGCCACCAGGCCGCCCGTCTGGAGGGCGCGGACACCGCGGGCGAGCTGCTCCTGCCACTGCCGCATCAGCTCGGTGACGATCGCCCTCGCGCCCGTGCTCGACCGTCCGACCTGGAGGAACAGCGCACCCAACGGGCAGTGGTCGCCCTGGAGTTCGTAGCGCTCGACCACCAGGTCGCGCCACTGCTGCCAGGACTCCCACGAGTCGAGGCGGCCGAGGTGCGGCTGCTGGTCCTCGAGCACCCGGTCGGCCTCGAACCGGGCCACGGCGAGGAGCAGTTCGTCCTTGCCGCCGGGAAAGTAGTGGAAGAGCTGGCTCTTGCTGGTGCCGGTGCGGGCGCGGATGTCGTCCAGCGTCGTGAACGAGACGCCCTGCTCACGCAGCGCCTCGGCCGCGCCGCCGACGATGCGGTCCCGCGTGGCACGCCCTTTCGCGGTCAGTGCGTCGGCCATCGACCCTCCCCCTTTTCGTAGCACCCGACTTTTCGGCGCACCCGACGGTACCCGTTTCTGGACTTGCCGGTCCATTTTCTGCGGAGCACCGTGGACAGCTCCATCACCGCGAGCACGCGTACCCGTACAAGCGCGGACACGCACAGCGGACACGCACAAGGGAGATCACGTCATGAGTGGACGACTGCACGGCAGGACGGCGCTGGTCACGGGCTCGACCAGCAACATCGGGCAGGCGATCGTCGAGGTGTTCGCCGCCGAGGGCGCCCACGTCGTCGTGTCCGGGCGCAGCGCGGAACGCGGGGCCGCCGTCGTCGCGGGCATCCGAGCGTCCGGCGGCCGGGCCGACTTCGTGGCGGCGGACCTCGACGGCAGCCCGGAGGCCTCCCGCGAGCTGGCCGACCGGGCCCGCGAGGCCCTGGGCGGCCGGATCGACATCCTGGTCAACAACGCCGGCGTCTACCCGGCGCCCGGCACGGCCGACACCGACGAGAAGACCTTCGACCAGGTCTACGGCGTGAACGTGAAGGCGCCGTTCTTCCTCACCGCCGCCGTCGCCCCGGCCATGGCGGCGGCCGGCGGCGGCGCGATCGTCAACCTCGGCTCGTGGATCACGCGCCTCGGCGTTCCGCTCGGCGCGCTCTACAGCTCCACCAAGGGCGCCATGGAGACCCTGACCCGCGCCTGGGCCGCCGAGTTCGGCCCGCAGGGCGTCCGCGTCAACGCCGTCTCGCCCGGCGTGGTCCTCCCGCCGACCCCGGCGGGCGCGGAACCCCACCCCGGCGAGGTGATGATGCGGGGCACCCCGGCGGGCACCGTCGGCACCCCCGACGCGATCGCCCACGCGGCCCTCTGGCTGGCGAGCGACGAGGCGTCCTTCGTCCACGGCACGGTGGTGGACGTGGACGGTGGCCGAACGGGAGTCGCCGTGATCGCCGCGTAGCTCCGGCACCCGGGGCTACGCGGTGGCGTAGAGGAAATGCGCGGGCCTCTCTCGTTCGGCATGCCGTCGGAGGAGGAGTGTGGGTCTTGGCCACTTGTGACTGAGCGCGCCATCCGGGAGACCGGCCGCAGCCCCCGGGCCTGTCCGGTCCCCGGCAACGCACAGGGGAGGCACGGTCATGGAGATGCAGGGCGACTGGGCAAGTACCGCGCGTCGAACATGGCTCTGGCCGGTGGCGGTTCTGGTCGGCTTCCCGATCGGCGGGTTCGTCGCGGACCTTGTCGTCGACGGAGTCGATTCCGTGGGGAGTGCGCTTGTTGCCGGCCTCATCGCGGGCGCGATCATCGGGGCCGCGGAGTGGTTCGCCTTGCGGCAGTGGGTGTCGTGGCTCTGGATCGCGGCGACGAGCGTGGGCATGGCCACAGGCCTGGCCGCTGGAGCGGCCCTGGTCGATTACGGGACCGGTCGAGGAGACGTCGTCGTCATCGGCGCTGTGACCGGCCTCTGCGTGGGGGTGCTGCAGGCGCTGGTGCTTGCGCAACGCGGGAACGCCGGTGCGATCTGGTGGGCCGTTGCGAACCCGCCCGCCTGGGCGCTCGGTTGGCTCGTGACCTCGTACGTGATCACAACGAACATCGACGAGCAGTTCCCGAACTTCGGCGCCAGCGGCGCACTCGTCTTCGGACTGCTGACCTGGCTGCTCCTTGCGGTCTTCCTCCGCACGGAGACGTCCGAAGTCAGGGAGCCCGCGGCCCGGTAAAGAGCATCCGCAGGTCCCAGAGCAGGTCCCAGAGCATGAAAACGCCTCCCACCCGCGCCATTCGCGCAGGTGGGAGGCGTGATCGCGAAAACTACTTCTTCTTGCCCTGGTTCTTGACCGCCTCGATGGCCGCCTTGGCCGCGTCGGGGTCCAGGTACGTGCCGCCCGTCTTGACCGGCTTGAAGTCCGCGTCCAGCTCGTATGCGAGCGGGATGCCGGTCGGGATGTTCAGGCCCGCGATGTCGGCGTCGGAGATGCCGTCCAGGTGCTTGACCAGGGCGCGCAGCGAGTTGCCGTGGGCCGCGACCAGGACCGTCTTGCCCGTGAGCAGGTCCGGGACGATGCCGTCGAACCAGTACGGCAGCATGCGCGTCACGACGTCCTTGAGGCACTCCGTCTGCGGGCGCAGCTCCGGCGGGAGCGTCGCGTAGCGCGGGTCCTCGAACTGGGAGTACTCCGCGTCACGGTCCAGGGCCGGCGGCGGGGTGTCGTACGAGCGGCGCCACAGCATGAACTGCTCCTCGCCGAACTCGGCGAGGGTCTGCGCCTTGTCCTTGCCCTGGAGGGCGCCGTAGTGGCGCTCGTTCAGGCGCCAGCTGCGGTGGACCGGGATCCAGTGGCGGTCGGCCGCCTCGAGGGACAGCTGCGCGGTGCGGATCGCGCGCTTCTGGAGCGACGTGTGGACCACGTCGGGGAGCAGGCCGGCGTCCTTGAGCAGCTCACCGCCGCGGACCGCCTCCTTCTCGCCCTTCTCGTTGAGGTTGACGTCCACCCATCCGGTGAACAGGTTCTTCGCGTTCCACTCGCTCTCGCCGTGGCGGAGGAGGATCAGCTTGTACGGTGCGTCGGCCATGGGGCCGAGCCTAATCGACCCGTCCTGCGCCTGCCGATTGACGGTCCCCGTCAATTGAGTGGCCCCTCCGGATACCCGGCTTGTAAGTTACGTAAACCTTCCGCACTACTTACACCGGCCTCGGGGGATGCACCCATGTCAGTCGCCTCGCTCAGACGTGCCGTCACGGAGTCCGTCTCCGGGCTTCCGCGCGAATTCTGGTGGCTGTGGACCAGCACCCTCGTCAACCGGCTCGGAAACTTCGTCCTCACCTTCCTCGCGCTGTACCTGACCGCCTCGCGCGGTTTCTCCGCCGCGTACGCCGGTCTCGTCGCCTCGCTGATCGGGCTCGGCGGGGTCATCGCGTCCGTGCTCGGCGGGGTGCTCGCCGACCGGCTCGGGCGGCGGCCCACCCTGCTCGGCGCGCAGCTCGCCACCTCGGCGACGGTCGCCGCGCTCGCCTTCGTGCGCGACCCGGCGTGGATCGCGGTCACCGGCTTCGCCCTCGGCCTCGCGTCGAACGCCTCGCGGCCCGCGATCCAGGCGATGATGGCCGACATCGTGCGCCCCGAGGACCGGGTGCGGGCGTTCTCGCTCAACTACTGGGCGATCAACCTGGGGTTCGCGGTCTCGTCCGTGTACGCCGGCTTCCTTGTCGCGCAGAGCTACACGCTTGGCTTTCTCGTCGAGGCCGCGATGACGCTGGCCTGCGCGTGCGTCGTGTTCGTGAAGGTGAAGGAGTCGAGGCCGACGAAGACGGTGGTGCCCGGCGCCCCGTCGAGCCCGGTGGTCACCATGGGGACGGTGCTGCGCGACGGCCGCTTCATGCTGATGGTGGGGCTTTCGTTCCTGGTCGCCGTGGTCTTCACGCAGAGTTCGGTCGGGCTGCCGATCGTCATGGGCGAGAACGGGCTGACCAGTTCGGACGTCGGGCTCGTCGCCGGCGTGAACGGTGTCGTGATCGTCGCGTTGCAGATCCCGCTGACCCGGTACATCGAACGGCGTGATCCCGGGCGGTTGTTGACCGTCTCCTCGCTGCTCATCGGGTACGGCTTCGCCCTCACCGCCCTCGCCGGATCGCTCGCCGCGTACGCGCTCACGGTCGTGGTGTGGACGCTCGGCGAGATGATCAACGCGCCTACGCAGTCGGGGCTCGTGGCCCGGCTCTCCCCCGCCGAAGGGCGCGGCCGCTACCAGGGCGTCTACACGATGTCGTGGTCCGCGGCGGCCCTCGTCGCCCCGCTCGCGGGCGGCTGGGTGATCGACACGGCGGGCGCCGGATGGCTGTGGGCGGGGTGCGCCGCGCTCGGCACGGTGACGGCGCTCGGCTACTGGGCGCTGATGCGCGGACTGTCGGACACGGAGCCCTCCAGGCCCGTCGCCCCGGCTCCCGTGGAGGCGGAGAACAGCCCGGCTTGACCGGGCAGTTCGGCGGGTACGTGACCGTACATGGCCGAACCCCCAAGGACCTCCTCCAGAACTGACGAACCGCCCAGAACGCTGGTGGGCGGCGTCGTGGTCGACGTCCCCAACAACATCCCGTCGATCCGCGCGGCGCTCGACCCGAAGCGCCGCGTCGAGTTCGACAAGGCGATCAACGCCGCGGGGGTCGGCGAGATCCACGCCGTCATGCGGCACTGGATGCTGGAGGCGGTCCCCGACCCGGAGGCCGACGCGATCCTGGCCCGGCTCGCCCGCGACGAGGCGGAGAGGCGGGGCCCGGCTTGAGCCGCAGACGCAGGCGCGGCGCCTGTCGCGTCGCCTTCGCACCGCCCGCCGACGACACCCTCGCCAAGATGGCCAACCCGGACGCCTTCCGCGCCGAAATGGCCCGCACGCTCTCCCACGACCCCTACGGCCACGGCTCCACCACGGTCTCCGGAGAGCGCGACCGCCGCGAGGCGACGGTCGGCGGGGCGATAGTCCTCTACTACGTCTCCGGGTCGGTGCTGACCGTGACCGTTGTCCGGATGGTGTCGCTCGGCTGACACTCGACCCGTGCTCGGCCGGCGCCCAACCCACGCGCGAGAAGCGCTACTTGGCAGGGCGCTGGGTCAGATGCGTGAACGCGTCCAGGTTGCGCGTCGACTCGCCGCGCGCCACCCGCCACTCGTACTCCTTGCGGATCGCGCTCGCGAAGCCGAGTTCGAGGAGCGTGTTGAAGGAGCCGTCCGCCGCCTCGAGGACCGAGCCGAGGAGGCGGTCCAGTTCGTCGGGGGTGACGGCGGCCAGCGGAAGCTTCCCGGTGAGGTAGATGTCGCCGAGCTGGTCGACCGCGTAACTCACGCCGTACAGACGCAGATTGCGCTCCAGGAGCCAGCGGTGCACCCCGGCCTCGTTCTCGTCCGGGTGCCGGATCACGAAGGCATTGAGCGAGAGGCTGTGCCGTCCCACGCGCAGGGACAGCGTCGTCGAGAGCTTGCGGGTGCCGGGGAGCTTCACGACGTACGAGCCCGACTCCGGGCTCTCCCACTCCAGCTCGGCGTCCTTCAGCGTGGACTCGATGACGTCGTGTGCCTGTCGCTGGTCAGCCATGGTGCGAGGGTACGACACGGCGCCGGGCCTGCATCGCCGCCGTGTAGACGTCCGCCGTGGCGGAGGCCGCCGTGTCCCAGCCGAAGGAGAGGGCGTGGCGGGCGGCCGCGTCGCCCATGGTGTCGACCAGGTCGGGGTGGTCGGCGAATTCGCGGAGCACGCGCGCGTAGCGGGCCGGTTCGTGGCCGTCGACCAGGAAGCCGGTCTTTTCGTGCCGTACGGCTACGGGGAGGCCGCCCACGGACGCGGCGATCACCGGCGTACCGGCGGCCTGAGCCTCTATGGCGACGAGTCCGAAGGACTCGTTGTAGGACGGCATGACCAGGACGGATGCCGCGCGGAACCAGTCCGCGAGCGCCTCCTGGCCGACCGGCGGCTGGAAGCGGACCACGTCCGCGATGCCGAGCCGCGCGGCGAGCTTCTGGAGTGCCGCCGGCTTGGCGAGGCCGCTGCCGCTGGGTCCGCCGACCACCGGGACGACGATGCGGGAGCGGAGCTGTGGCCGCTCGTCGAGCAGGACCGCGACGGCCTTCAGGAGGATGTCCGGCGCCTTGAGCGGCTGGATGCGGCCCGCGAAGAGCGGGACGAGCGCGTCCTGCGGCAGGCCGAGGCGGGCACGCGCTGCGGCCCTGCCGTCGGCGGGGCGGAAGCGGTCCAGGTTCACGCCGGGGTGCACGACGGCGACACTGCCGGGGTCGGCCTCGTAGTGGCGGACCAGCTCGTCGGCCTCCTCCGCCGTGTTCGCGATGAGGCGGTCGGCGGCGCGCACGATCTGGGTCTCGCCGATGACGCGGGCGGCCGGTTCGGGGGTGTCGCCCTCGGCGAGCGCCGCGTTCTTGACCTTGGCCATGGTGTGCATGGCGTGCACGAGGGGCGCGCCCCAGCGCTCGGCGGCGAGCCAGCCGACCTGTCCGGACAGCCAGTAGTGCGAGTGGACGAGGTCGTAATAGCCGGGGCGGTGGCCCGCCCACGCCTGCATGACTCCGTGCGTGAAGGCACAGAGCTGGGCGGGCAGGTCCTCCTTGGCGAGGCCTTCGTAGGGGCCCGCGTCCACATGTCGTACGAGGACGCCCGGCGCCAGCTCGACCTCCGGCGGCAGGCCACCGGCGGTGGCGCGGGTGAAGATCTCGACCTCTATGTTGATCGCCGCGAGGCGCTTGGCGAGCTCGACTATGTAGACGTTCATGCCGCCCGCGTCGCCCGTGCCGGGCTGGTGGAGGGGCGAGGTGTGCACGCTGAGCATCGCGATACGGCGGGGGCGGCGATGCGCACCGGGGAACCGCAGCAGGGCCGGAGCAGCCCCGGAGCGGCGGAACCTGGTCACGTACTGGCTCACGTGGCGGGCCCTCCTTGGTGGGCGTACTGCGGGCACGACGACCGGAGGGCACAGGCCCTCTTCCAAGGGGGCAACGCCGGAGTCGGCTGCTCCATTTCCACTTTGCCGAATCATTACCGTACGGGTCTCAACCAAAGTCACGCCCGGCGCAGCGCATACCCTCTTGACCATGAGCCCGCGCCCCCCTTCTCGCCCCGTGGGAACCGTGACGCGAGGCACCACCAACCCGAACCGGCTGCGCCGCATGGACCGCTGGATCGCTGCCGTGCACGGCGCCGCGCTGCGCCGCGCCGACGACCCGGTGGCGGTCGACCTCGGCTACGGCGCGGCGCCCTGGACCGCGGTGGAACTGCTGACCCGGCTGCGCGGGGCGGCGCCGCACGCGCGCGTGGTGGGCATCGAGATCGAACCGGCACGGGTCGCCGCCGCGAAGCCGTACGAGCGCGACGGGCTCACCTTCCGGCACGGCGGCTTCGAGGTCCCGCTCGCCGCTCCCCCGCTCCTGATCCGCGCCGCGAACGTGCTGCGTCAGTACGACGAGGAGCAGGTCGCCGCGGTGTGGGAGCGGCTGTGCGCGCGGCTCGCGCCGGACGGCCTCCTCGTGGAGGGCACCTGCGACGAGATCGGGCGCCGGCACGTATGGGTGGCGCTCGGCCCCGAAGGCCCGCGCACCGTGACCCTCGCGACCCGGCTCGGCTCCCTGGACACCCCGTCCGACCTGGCCGAGCGTCTCCCCAAGGCGCTGATCCACCGCAATGTCCCCGGCGAGCCGGTGCACGCCTTCCTGCGCGACTTCGACCGGGCGTGGGCCTCGGCCGCGCCCTACGCCTCGTACGGCGCGCGGCAGCGCTGGATCCGGGCGGTGCGGGAACTCTCGGCGGACTGGCCGGTGGTGGACAGGCCGGGGCGCTGGCGGCAGGGTGAAGTGACCGTGGCCTGGGAGGCGTTGGCGCCGCGGCGGGTTTCGACGGGCGGCTGAGACGCGGCGAAAGTCGAGGGAACGATCTCGGGACCTCGTTCGTCGAACGTGCGGGGCAGCTGCCACACCGCGCCGGGGTCTGTCGGATTCGGGGCGCGCATGGCACCATCCCCGGAGCGCTCGACTTACTGACGGTCCATCAGATTTGTCCAGGCTGTGGGGGCGGAGCAGATGAGCAAGCGGAGCACGACGACGGTGGCGGCCCTGGCGCTCGTGTGCGCCGTGACCGTACTGACGCCGACGGGGCTGGCGTACGCGGAGCCGTCCCCCTCTCCATCGCCGTCAAGTTCCCCCGGGGTCAAGGACCTTGAGTCGGTCCGCAAGAAGATCGACAAGCTGTACCACCAGGCGGCCGTCGCCACCGACGAGTACAACGCCGCGGAGGAGAAGGCCGCCGACCAGTCCGACCAGATCGTGAAGCTGGCCCGGAAGATCGCCGCGGGCCAGCAGGAGCTCGACGGCCTCAAGGGCCGGGCGGGCGCGGCGGCCCGCGAGCAGTACCGCAACGGCGGGATCTCCCAGGAGACCCAGTTCATGCTCGCCGGCGACCCGAGCCGCTTCCTCGACAACGCGGGCCGCGCCTACCAGGGGCAGCAGGCCACGCGGAACCTGATGTCCCGCCTCGTCAGGACCCAGGACGAGTTGGAGGCGTACGCGGACGCCGCCGCCGACAAGTGGAAGTCGCTGGACGAGGGGCGCAAGAAGAAGGCCGCCGCGAAGGAGCGGATCGAGAAGCAGATCAAGGCCGCGCAGAAGATCGAGGACAAGCTCGCCAAGAAGGAGCGCGAGCAGCTGCGGCAGCTGGAGGAGGCGGCCGAGCAGAAGGCGCAGACGGAATGGCTCTCCTCGGGCGTCCTGAAGGAGATCGACGGCAAGGCGTCGGAGGCCGGCAAGAAGGCCGTGCGCTACGCCTCCGAGCAGCTGGGCAAGCCGTATGTATGGGGCGCCGAGGGTCCGAAGTCGTTCGACTGCTCGGGCCTGACCTCGCAGGCGTGGGCGTCGGCGAAGCGGCCGATACCGCGCACGTCGCAGGAGCAGTGGAAGCAGCTCAAGCACATCGACATCAAGGACATGCGCCCCGGCGACCTGATCATTTACCACGACGACGCCAGCCATGTCGGGATGTACATAGGCAAGGGAGCGATCATCCACGCGCCCCGCCCGGGGCGGAACGTGACGGTCGCGGGTGCGGGTTCCATGGCGATGCTCGGGGTGGTCAGGCCCGACGCCTGAGACCCGGGTGACCGGATGTCGGACATGGGCACAGATGGGGTGACGTGCCCCACGTGATCTACGGCACGCGGGGCGCTGCGGTTCCGGCGCCGCGGCGTGACCTTCGTCATCTTCGACCCGCCCGACCAGGGACGGAACCCACTCAATTCCGGTGCGGGGGACGGCATATGACGTGGGCCCCTTGCCGCTCACCATTCCGTTCGGACGTCGGCTACCGCTAAGGTCCCCGTCGGTGGTGCGAGGACCTTCGTCCCACCGTGCCCTCGGGGGGAGGGAAGGAAACCGAAGCGATGCCCGTACCCGTACCGCGGCAGAGAGTCATCCCGGCCGTGGAAAGTGGTCAGGCTCCGGACGCGCACACCACGACCGACACGTACGACCTGCAGGGCGAGCGGCAGACCACCGACCGCCCCGACGCCAACGACATACAGAGCGCCGAGCGCCGCCAGGAGACGCCGACCGACGACACCGCGCACGAGCCGGCACCCGCCGACCGTGACGCGACCGGTCTGACGATCCTGGTCATAGAGGACGACCCGGCGGGCTCCCTCAGCATCCCCGAGGTGCCCGACGCCGCGGGCAAGCCGATCCGCGTGCGCACCGCGCGCAACCTCACCGAGGCCGAGCGGCTGCTCACCGACGACGTCAGCTGCATCCTGCTGGACCTCGCGCTGCCCGGCACGAAGCCGGACAGGACGGAGCCGGAACACCAAGACGAGCTGGGGACGCTGCGGCATCTGCTGCGCCTGGCCCCGCGCCGGGCCGTGCTCGCCCTGACCACCTCGGGCGATGCCGAGCGCGGTGCGGAGGCGGTCCGCGTGGGCGCCCAGGACTACCTGTTCCGCGACGAGCTGGACTCCCGGCTGCTCGGCCGGGCCATCCGTTACGCGGTCGAGCGCAAGCGCGCCGACATCGCGCAGCAGGGGCTCACCGAGTCCCGGATCCGCGCGCAGGAGAACGCCCGCCTGGAGCGCGGCCTGCTGCCGACCCCGCTGCTCGACGGTTCGACGCTGCGCTTCGCCTCCCGCTACCGTCCGGGCCGCTCGCGCGCGCTGCTCGGCGGCGACTTCTACGACGTGGTGCGCACGGCCGACGGCACGGTCCACGCGATGATCGGCGACGTCTGCGGGCACGGCCCCGACGAGGCGGCGCTCGGCGTCGAACTGCGCATCGCCTGGCGGGCGTTGACGTTCGCGGGCCTGTGCGGGGACGAGCTGTTGTCCACGCTCCAGCAGGTCCTGGAGCACGAGCGCTCGGACGACGAGATCTTCGCGACGCTGTGCACGGTCGACATCTCGCCGGACGGCCGGCGCGCGGGCCTGTGCCTTGCGGGCCACCCGTCACCGCTGATAGCGAGCCCCGGCCGCCCCGCGGTCCTGCTCCCCTACGAGAACAACGGCCCGGCCCTCGGGCTGCTGCCGAAGGCCCGGTGGCCGCGCATGCAGGTCGAGTTGGGGTCTTCGTGGAGCCTGATGCTCTACACGGACGGCCTGATCGAGGGCCGGATCGGCCAGGGCAGGCAGCGGCTCGGCCAGGAGGGGATGGTGGAGATGATCCGCCGCCGGCGGGCCGAGGGCCTGTCCGGCGAGGAGCTGCTCGAGGCCTCGATGAACGAGGTGCGCGATCTCAACGGGGGCGATCTGACGGACGACGTGGCGGTCCTGCTGCTCGACCGGTGAACCCGGCCGGGCCGCTGGTCGGGGGCCGGGTCCGTCCGAACAGGTCGCGGTCGGTAACTGGATCCGAACGGGTCGCGGCCAACAGCCACGCCCTCGTCCCTAACGGGTCGGTCAGCGGCCGCCGTTGTACGGACCGTACGGCCCGTCGCTGCTGGAGCCGCGGCCCTTGCGGCCCCCGCCGCCACCGCTGATCTGCTTGACGGCGGGCCGCACGTCCACCATGTACACGATGGTCGCGATGAGCCCGATGATCGGCAGGAACGACAGGATCGGGAACAGCAGGTTCACGACGAACGCGATCCCGAGGATGATCAGCCAGAACGGCTTGGTCTTCTTGTCGGCCGCGCGGTAGGCGTCCTCACGCCGGATGGCGGCGTCGACGAGCGCGAAGCCACTGAAAATGATCAACGCCATGCTCAGCAGCCACATCACATTGGCGAACCCCTGCATCAGCACAACGCCACCACCAGAATCGAATCAAGGGACCTTCCGACCACGGCCACGGTACCCGGACAACGGGCCGGACACTTCACAAGTGCCCGGCCCGTCGGCGTAGGGCCTACTTGGCGGGCGGCGTGGAGCCGGAGCCGGTCTTCTTGGCCGCGGGGGCCGTCTTCTTCGCCGGCGTGGTCTTCTTCGCCGCGGTCTTCTTGGCGGCGCCGGACTTGTCCGCGTCGGCGGCCGACGTCTCCTTGGCCTCCGGCTTCGGCTCGGCGTCCGGCTCGACGGCCTCGGCGAGCTCGCTGATCTCCTCGGCGGCCTCACCGCGCCACGCCTTCACGGCCTCCTCGCCGTGCTCGGCGACCTTCTCGTACGTCTCGCGCGCCTTGACGGCGGCCTCGGCTGCGTAGCCGACGCCGCGCAGCGCGAACTCCTGGGCGCTCTCGCCGAACTTCTTCAGGTCGGCGTCGAGGGTGCCGACGATCTCGTTCACCCTCGCCGTGAGGGTGGCCTGCGCCTCCTTGGCGCGGGTGGTCGCCTTGTCCTGCACGTCCTTGGGGTCGGTCTGCCGCACGGACTCGAAGCGCGCGGGCGCCTCGCTCCGCAGCTGCTCGACGATCCCCGGCACCTTCTTGGCCTGCTGGTACGCCAGCTCGGCGGTGCCGGCGGCGAAGTAGAGCGGGGTCGGGTCGGTGAGGGTCTTGCGCAGGTCGTCCTTGATGGCCATGGCGTGGTCCTCCCGGATCACATCAACTGCTGCTTGAGGGCTCGGCATCGCCACTGTCGGGCTCACCGCTGTCGCGCTTATCGCTATCCGGCTCACCGCTGTCCGGCTCGCCGTCGCTGCCGCCGTTCTCGTGCCTGAAGGCGTCGTAGATCTGCAACAGCACCTGCTTCTGACGCTCGTTGAGCAGCGGGTCGGCGAGGATGACGGCGCGCGTCTCCACCTCGGTCCGCTCGCGCTCGGCGTCGAGAATGCCGGCGTGCACGTACAACGTCTCCGCGGAGATCCGCAGCGCCTTGGCTACCTGCTGCAGAACTTCCGCGCTCGGCTTGCGCAGCCCGCGCTCGATCTGACTCAGGTACGGGTTGGACACTCCGGCGGCGTCGGCAAGCTGACGGAGCGACAACTGCGCGTTGCGACGCTGCTCGCGCAGATATTCGCCGAGACTTCCGACGTTGAGCGATGCCATACGTCGATGGTGCCGCATCCTCGCTAACTATTGCAAGCGCCTGCTTGCAAAAGTGCTCCGCACAACAACGGGGTAGCGGGGGACGATCAGCCGTAGAGCGACGCGATTCCCTCCCCCAACTGCCGGAACCCCTCCTCGGCAGTACTCACGGCCGCCGCCTCCAACTCGTCGGCGGACTCGCCGGCCACGATCCGCCGCACGTTCTCCTCGGCGAGGATCCGCTGCGTGGCCACGATCTGCCCGGCAGCGATCCGCGCCCGCACCGGGGGCCCGCCCAGCGCCTCCGCGAGTGCCCGCTCCGACCGCTCCTGATACCCGTACAACCGCGCCACCAACTGCGGCGTCCCGTACAACAGCCGCTGATACGCGAGCACCGCCGGGTGATCGCACAGCCCGGTCACCGGATCCCGCCGCCGCAGCCCCTCCAGGAAATGCCGCCGCAACGCCCCGAGCGGCGCCTCCCCTTCACTCCGCCCCGCGACGACCCGCGCCGCCTCGTCCTCGTGATCCGCGAACTGGTGGAGAACGAGGTCCTCCTTGGCCGCGAAGTACCGGAACAACGTCGGCTTCGACACCTCTGCCGCGGCCGCGACCTCGGCCACGGACACGTTGTCGTACCCCCTCTCCATGAACAGCCGGACGGCTGTCTCGGAGAGCGTCTGCCGGGTGCGCTGCTTCTTGAGTTCGCGGAGGCCGGGGGCGGGGTCGGGGCTGCTCATGCCCCGAGCGTACGGGCCGGGGCCCGGGCCGACCGCGGCCCCTGAGGGGGCGACTCCAGCCAGCTCAGGGCCTTGCGGAGCGTCAGCGGGTACGCGCCCACGGCCCGCCGTACGTTCGGGGCGTCCAGGCCGGAGCGGGTGACCACGCGCTCCAGGTCCACATAGGCGGAACGGACCACTTCGAGGCCCTGATAGACGGGGATGTCGCTCGCCCAGCCATGGGTGAACTGCTCCGGCATCCGCTGCGACCAGCGGGCGTACATCCGACCCCGGACCTCCCGGGTCGTCGGCGTCAGGTGGATGTGCCGTACGAGGTCGTACAGCGGGTCCCCGACCATGGCCATCTCCCAGTCGATCAGGGTGAGGCCCGTCCTGCCCTCGCGCCTGACCAGGTTCCAGGGGTTCAAATCCCCATGAAGCAGCCCATAACGACGCCCGTGCACCACATGGCGCAGCAAGCGGTCCTCCACCCCGTGCTCGTCCGGAAGGCCGAGGCGGGCCGCCTCTTCCTTCGCCTCTGGCGACAGCTCTCGTACCAGGACGGACAGTTGGCTGCACAGCCATGGGTAGAAGCGGAGCCCACCCATGTCCTGTTCGGCCACATCGATCCGGGTGGCGGCGAGTTGGCACAGCTGGTCGACCAGGTCGGTCACTTCACCGGGCAGCAGCCCGTGCTCCGGATGCTGCGGGCCGCCGCGGTCGCGGTGATGACCCGCGTACGACTGGATCGTGAACTGGTCGCCCCAGTCGCTCGTGCCCAGCGCGAGCACCCTCGGCACGCTGGCCCCGGCGCCCGATTCCTCGATCGCCCGGAGCACCGCGTGCTCGTCCAGGACCCTGGGTTCGATGGGGTTGGCCGTGCTCACCTTGCGGCGGACCATGACGCGCCCGAAGCCCCGCACGTCCACGAACGTTCCCAGATGGGACGTCCCTTTGAAGACGTATCGCGCGGGGGCCACCCGCTCGGACCACAGAGCCTGCTCGACCCGGTCGGGGCCGAAGTCCGCGGGCAGGGGCAGGCGTTCGTCCCGCTCCCAGTGGATCGAGGCCGCGAAGGCCTCGCCGCGACCGCGCCCTTTCTTGGCCGTGCGCCACCGGTAGAGCAGCGGCTCGATCGCGGACGGCATCAGCACGTTGCGCAGCCGCAGCGGGCCCGAGGCCACCTCCAGGGCCCGGTGGACCTCGGTGGCCGCCGCTGCCAGTTCGCTCTGACCGCAGTGCTCGTCGAGAGAGTCGGCCGCCCGGATCACGTCCGGGAACACGGACTGCGCGCGCTCGAAGTCGATGTAGTGCCCGAGGTCGGAGTCGAGGCCGTCGACGGCCTCGGGCCGCACGCCCCACATCGCTTTGTGCCAGAGTTCGATCGCCTGGCCCCGCTGCTCGGGGGTGTACCCCATGCGCACCAGATGCACGGCCAGATCGTGCAGCGGGTCCCCGTACGTCGCCAACTCCCAGTCCACCAACGTCAACCGGAACTCACCGCCGGGCGGGACGAGCACGTTCCCCCGGTGCAGGTCGCCGTGGAGGAGCTGAAAGGGGCGGGACGTCATTCTGGGCGCCCGGCTCGCATACAGGCGCAGGGAGTTCCCCGGAACTCCCAACGACGTGAAGAGCCCGCCGAACGCCGGCCAGTTGACCTGCCGGATCTGCGCCTCGGCCCGGTTCAGCAGCGTCCTCAGGAAACCCCGGCCGTCCCCGTCCTTCGGCCAGCATGCGGGGCGGGCCGGCAGGCATCGCTCGGGTACTCGTGCCAAGTCCGTGAGCGCCTCGGCGAAGGCGCCGATCAGCCGCTCGGCCGACGGCTCGTCGTCCCCGTGCATGCCCGAGAGAGGTGTGCCCTCCATGTAGCTGTGGACGGCCACGCCGTCGAACCGGGCCAGACACTCCGGTACGGGCCGGCCCCGATCGCGTAACGCCGCGAGGATCTCCGGCTCGTCGTCCCAGGTCCTGATCACCACGGGGGGCACGTCCGCCCTGCGCCGACGGACCACGACCCGCGCGTCCTGCGGGCGGTCGAGAGCGCGTGCCTCCTCGGCGGTCAGTCGCACCACATGGTTGATGTTGTGCTGACCGCCGACTGCCACGCCGTCGTGCTCCGCACGCTCCACGACGTGGTGCCAGGCATCCGCAGCGCCCACAGGCCGCTCCTGACTCGAGCACGGGCTGTAACAGGCCCACACAGTAGTGCGCACGCACAGCCCTGACGACCGGAGTGACCGGAGTGGCCGAATTCGAGGTGTAAAGAAACACTCACGGGGGTAAGGGGCTCGAACGCGAACGATTCAGGTCCGCTGCTGCGCGACGTGCTCCCAGAGGCCGTCGAACATCGCCTGCTCCCCGTCCACGAAGGCGGCATGGTCCTCGCCGTTGGAGCGCTCGAAGGGGAACATCTCGGTCTCGAAGCCCTCCACGTCCACGAGCTCCACCGTGTCCGCGCCCTCGTAGTCGTCGATCTCCCGCTCGAACCGATCCGGAACGTAGTGCCCGACCAGCACCTCCTGCCGGTTCAGGAGATACACCTTCCGGGTCGGCACTCCAGAGACGAAGCGGAACTCGAAGCTCACGTCGACGCCGTTGTCACGCAGGCGCTTGAAGGTGTTGTCCAGCACCATCTGCTGCGAGGTCCACTGGATCCGGCTGCGCTGCTTGACCGCCGTGTCGAGTTTGTCGTCAACGCCCCAACCAGCGGCGGGAGCCGGGTAGTCGACGTCTCCGCCCGGCCTCGGCACCACCATCCGCACCCGCACCGACTCCGGCCGCAGCTTCTTTTCGTACACCTTCCGCAACGGTTCCCCAAGGGCTGTCACCAGCGTCTCCCCGGTCAGGCTCGCCACGTCCACGTACACTTGCGGCGCCTCGAAGGCCGCCACCAGGCGTGGGCCCAGGATGCTTCTGGCCGCCTGTGCGCCGGGCGGCGACTGGCGCTCAGGGCGGGACACCGTGGGCGGGCTACCCTTGCCCGTGTTCGCCAACAGGCCTTCCGAGCGCAGCAGTTGCAGCGCGTTGCGGACCGTGCCGCGCTCCACTCCGAACTCCCGGGCGAGCGCGGCCTGCGTCGGGAGGCGCTCGCCGGCCCTGAGTTCTCCGCCGATGATCCGCTTGCGCAGGGCGTCGGCGATCTCCTCGGCGGTGGGTCTGGGGGCGTTCTCCGTATTCGCGTTCACCACGACGATCTCCCCTCACCCCCCGACCAAGTCCGTACAACTCTACGGCAGTTGGCTGCCAACTCCCCCCGGCTTGCGCCAAAGGGCGAGGGAATCGCAGGTCAGGCGCGGCCCCGCAGAATGTCGATGATCGGTTCCAGGGTTGCGGTCACCTGCCGGGCTCCCGCCTCCCGCAGGACGGCCTCTTTGCGGTCATTACGCGCGTAGCCCAGAAACGCGACGCCCGCCCGCCGCGCCGCCACCAGGTCCGACACGGCGTCACCGATCATCAGCGTGGCCGCGGGCGCCGCCCCCATCGCCGACATGGCGCGATGAAGGCAGTACGGGTCGGGCTTGAGGTGGGAAAGGTCCTTCGTGCGGCCGTAGATGTGCGGCTCGAAGCAACCGGACAGGTCGCGGCTCGCGAGGTAGCGGCGGGCCGCTTCGGCCGAGTTGTTGGTGGTGATGGCGAGGCGGGTGCCCACCGCCGTCCAGGTGCGGATCAGAGGGTCCGCATGCTCCGTGGGCCAGGCGGAGGCGACGGCGCGCAGCTCCTGCTCGGTGAGCCCACTCTCCATCTCCTCGACCAGGTCGGTGCCCGGCCGCTCCCGGCCGAGGCGGCGCAGCGCGGTGTGCGGGTCCGCGTCAACGCGCTCTTCGGCCATCAGGATGTCCCCGAGCCCCTGCGCATCCAGCCACTCCACCTGCTCCCGCGCGATCCCCGCCGCCGGGCGGCCCGCGAACAGTCGGCAGATCGGGCCGTCGAAGTCGAAGAGGACATGGCGGGCGCTCGCGATCAGGTCCGCGAGGGTGCCCGACTCTCGCGCGTCGCCCTGTTCGGCCGATTTCCGACTTGGTTCGGTCTCTTCTGCCACCGGAACAGTCTGCTTCGTCATCTCTGAAGTCACTAGGAGAGTGTCAGGTCGGAGGTGATGGTTTCCCAGAGGGCGTCGAACCACTTCTGCGACTCCTCCACGAACGTCCGGTCGCGGTGGCCCGCCCGCTCCTCGAAGGAGAAGAGCAGGGCCTGCGTGCCGGTGGCCGAGAACATCTCCAGCTTGGTGTCGTTGTCGATCTCCTCCTCGCGCCGCGTGACCATGTAGTACGAGAGCAGGGCCTCGGACTGGTTCAGCAGGTAGAGCTTGACCGGCGGGGTGAAGGGGAGCGCGCGGAAGGTCACCCGCACATCGATGTTGTGCGAGGAGCGCAGGGAGCGCAGGTTGTGGCGCAGCACCTGGCCCTGCGCGTTGCGCTGCGCCAGCCAGCGGTTGTGCACCGCGACGCCCTCGTCGTGGTCGATCCCGTCGCTGCCGTCCGGGACCGGCACCGGGAACGCCAGGTCGATGTCGCGGCTGGGCAGCAGGATGCGTACGTCGAGGGATTCGGGGCGGATGCGGCCCTCGTGGATGTGGCGCAGCGGCTCGCCGAGGGCCAGCATCAGGGTTTCGGAGGTCATGCAGACCGCGTCGATACGGACGTGGGAGGCGTGGAAGGCCTCCACCAGGCGGGGGGCGAGCGCGACCATGGAGGGCTGCGGCTCGTCGCGCGCGGCGGATCCCGGGGCGATCCGCGGCGGGCTGCCCTTGCTGCGCTTGCTCAGCAGGCCGTCCGTCTCCAGGAGCTGGAGCGCCTGACGGACCGTGCCGCGCTCGACGCCGAACTCATCGGCGAGCGTGGCCTGCGTGGGCAGTTGGTCGCCCGGCCGCAGCGCGCCCTCCCTGATGCGCTCGCGGAGTTGGTCGGCGATCTCCTGGGCCGTGAGCCTTCTCCTGCCGTTCAGTGTCGCGTCTGCCATGTCCGCCACGCCCTGCTCCCCTGGGTCCCCGACCAAACGGCACAACTCACCGTGATTTGGCGCGAGTTGTCGTCCTCCTGTTTATATACCACGACCAAGTGGGGACAACTCCAGTGCAGTTGGTCGCCAACTTGGAAGAAGGTGGCCGATGGTGGCAACGAAGGAGACCAAGTAAGGCCCATCAGCGAAGCAACGCCGAAGCAGGAGGAACCACCATGTCCGTTCTCAGCCTCCTCTCCGCGGTGGTCGTGATCGCCTTCGAGCAGCTCGCGCAGTGGCACTACGGTCCGGCCGGCCTCGCCGGCCTGCTCCTGCTCGCCATCGGCGCCAAGGCCAGGAATGCCACCTGTAGTTCGGTGGGCGGCGTGCTGCTCGCACTCACAGTGGCCGGGCCCGCGCTGCACTGAACCGGCCCACCGTCACCGACCGGGCCCGCCATCACTGGCCGGGCCCACCGTCATGAGCTGAGCCACAGGTCCTGGCTGATCGTGTTCCACAGGCCGTTGAACCAAAGGTGGGACTGCTCCACGAACGTCGTGTCGCGCAGCCCCGCCCCGTGCTCGAACGCGAAGAGCATCTGCCGCACGCCCTGCGCGTCGTACACATCCACCCGCTCATGGTCGATCTGCTCGCCGTGTCTGGCCAGCGTGTAGTACGCGAACAGCGCCTCGTTGCTGTTGAGCAGGTAGAGCTTGACCGGGGGCGTGAACGGCAGCGCGCGGAACTCCACCGTGACGTCCATGCCGTGCGTGGCCCGCAGAGCCAGCAGATTGTGGCGCAGCACCTGCCCCTGCGCGTTGCGCTGCGCCAGCCAGTCGCGCCGCAGCCTGCCGCCCACCGCCGCCTCCGCCCGCGAGGCCTCCGCCGCCCGCGACACGGGCTCGACGACCGGTGGCGCGGGCGCGGGAAACGCGAGGTCGATGTCCCGGCTCGGCAGCAGCACCCGCACCCGGACCCTGGCCGGTTTCGTACGCCCCTCGTGGATGAGGCGCAGCGGTTCACCCATCGCGAGGGTCAACGAGACCGCCGTCATGCACAGGGCGTCGATCTCCACGTCGGCCTGCTGGAAGGCTTCGGCGATGCGCGGAGCGAGCGTCACCATGGTCGACTGCGGCTGCGCCTCGGGGCCGAGCAGCGCGGGCCGCGGATGCCGAGCGACCGTGGCCGGGCTGCCCTTCGTGGCGTTCACCAACAGGTTCTCGGACTGCAGAATGCGCAGCGCCTGACGTACGGCGGAGCGCTCCACACCGAATTCGCCCGCCAACTGTGCCTGTGTAGGCATCCGTTGGCCGGGACTCAGGCGGCCGGACGTGATCCGGTCGCGCAGCGCGTCGGCCACTTCGCGGTGCGTGTAGCGCGCCCGCTGTGACCTGGGCCGTCCGTTGACGGCGGCATGCTCCCCACTCACAACCAAACCCTACAACTTCCCGCCATCTTTGGGGAGTTGAGGTGAAGGTGGTTATGAGCCGCCCTTCAACGGAGATAACTACCTTTGAGTTGGTGACCAACTTCCCGGACATGGTCGGGGGACCTGAAGTTGGTCACCACTAAGGACCTCAGGTCCTGAAGGAGGTAGGACAATGCCGCTCTTCGCCATCGTCATCGCCGCACTCGCCATCGGGTTCGAGCAGCTCATCCAGTGGAAGTACGGGCCGATGGGCATCATCGCCTTCATCGTTCTCTCCATCGGCCTCAAGGCCAAGAACACCGTGATCAGCGGCATCGGGGCCGTCGTCCTCGTGATGCTGCTCGCCCAGAGCGGCTGACCGGGCTCCCTTCCGGAGGGGAGCCGGGAGCCCGGTCGGTCAGTACGTCGTCAGCACATCGTCAGTACGTCGTACGTGAATGGGGTCGCGGCCCAGATCACCAAGGGCCGCGGCTCAGAACACATCGGGGCACCACGGCCGCCGCGAGGTCCGCAGCAGGGCGCCGAGCCCGGCGGCCGCACCCTCCTCGTGCTCCACGATCCGCCCCAGGGCGGCGAGCCGCACCGCGGACTCGCCGCCCAGCCACAGAGCACCCAACTCGCGTACGTCGACCGTGAGTTGGGTCGAGGCGGCGCCCGGCGAACAGACCGCCCCACCGGGCGCCGCCGTCAACGTGAACCGCCCGCCCGCGAGCCCCGCGGGGTCGAGCACCTCGAACGCGATCTCCCCGCTGGTGTCGTACGAGCGCGCTTCCAGGGCCCGTACGACGTCCAGGATCCGCACCCACATCAAGTCGGCCTGCTGCGTCACGCGGGCCGCGCGCGGGTCCGGGAGGAGGTCCGGCAACAGGTCGTCCGAGGCGCGGTGCCCGCTCTCCACGACGGTGACCCAGTCGACCGAGCAGACGAAGTGCCACAGGGCCCGCTCGGCGGTCGGGGTGAGAGCGAGCAGGTCCTGCACCTTCGCCGTGCACGTCGGCTGCATGTGGTCGTTGAACCGGGCCTCCGTGCGGTACGCGACCAGGCCCTCCACCTCGCCGCGCGCGTTGCGGTACACCGCGTAGAACGGCTCCGTCCACGGGTCCTCCGGGGTCGGCCACAGGCCGGTGTTGTACTGCCACCACTGCTCGCCGCGCGAGACAAGACCGGCGACCCGTCCGCGCAGCTTCGTGTGCAGCTCCGGGCCCACCTTGCGGATCTCCTCGGCGTCGGCCATGTCCACCCGGCCGCCGCCGTCGGGCCCCGACCAGCGGGCGTCGAGACCGGACCGCACCACGTCGATCTCCCAGGTCGTGGTGGTGGTCGCGGGGCCGAAGCCGAACCGGCCGTAGATCGGGTACTCGGCGGCGATCAGCGTGGCCGCGACGTCGCCGCGTTCCTTCGCCTCGGCGAGGTCGGCGGCCATCATGCGGCTGAGCAGGCCGCGGCGGCGGTGCGTGGGGCTGACGGTGACGTTGGTGATCGCGTCCGTGGGGACGGTGGCGCCACCCGGCACGGTGAGCTCCTGCGCGAAGGAGCGGAAGGTGGCGACCTGGCGGGTGCCGTCGCCTCCGGCGGGGGCGAAGGCGGCGCGGGTGCGGGTGAGGTCGAAGTGGGAGCGGACCTTGGCGACCCTCTGGGGTGAGGCGGTCGGGGGGCGCAGGAAGCCGGTGTCGAGGGTGCGGCACCAGTCGGGCAGCTCGTCCTCGGTGACGGCCCGGACGTCTATTGCTTCGCGGTCATCAGGGGTGGCGGCACGGTTACTCATGAGCTCACGCTAGGCGGGCCCCGACGTGCGTGTCGCCCCGATTCTTCCCCCGCCGCGGGGCTCCGCCCCGGCCCCCGCGCCTCAAACGCCGGCGGGGCTGGTTTTGCCCCGGTCGCCCGCCCCGGCCCCGCAGGCTCTCGTCTCAGAGCGGGCTTGATGTGCCCCTCAGTCGCCGGTGAAGCCCGTCGTGCCGGTCAGGAGGTCGTCGACCTGGGCCTCGCCCGCCCGGTAGCGGCGAGCGATCTCCGCGCTGCAGTCGTCCGCCGTGCGCTGCAGCTGGTGGCGGCGGCGCGAGACCAGCTGCTCGTAGCGGACGAGGCGGCCCATCGCCGCGAGCAGTTCGTCGTCCGTCCGCGCCGCCAGGTCGGAGAGTTCGACCTCGGCGAGCATCTCCTGGGCGAGGCGCCGGGACTCCTCGCTGTGCGGGGTGCCGAGCGTGACGTGCCGGGCCGACGAGCGCTGCCGCGTCGGCTGGTCCCGCAGGATCTCCGAGAGCCGGTCCACGACGGGCGACTCGGGGTCCTTCCGCCGGCCCAGCTCGGCCCGCAGGATGTCGATACGGCCCTGGAGCAGGCGTCGTACGTAGCTCAGGTCCGCCTCGTTCTGCTGGGAGTCGCGGCGCAGCGTGCGCAGCTCCGGCAGGCGCAGGGCCGACAGGTCCGGGGCGGGCACGGCGGGCAGTTCCGGGCTGTCGGTCCGCTGGGCCGGCGGGCGGGTCAGCGGGGCCACCCGTTCCCTGTGCGTCAGCGATACGGGCTGCCCGGGCAGCCCCGTACTCGTTGTGTGGCTCATGGCATGGGTATCCATGGTCTGCTTACCGTCCCCTCGACCGGACCGCGCCGCACGCCACCGACGCACCGCGTGTCAGCATGGTGCCACTCCCAGTGCCCACTTCGGGCCCGAGTGCCCCAGATCCGCCCCGGATGGGGGGTTGGGGAGTATGCCAAACCCCTTGGGGAGAAGGAAAAACGGCGCACGGCATGATGGCCGTATGCGAGCAGTGGTGCAGAGGGTGGACGGCGCGAGCGTCGTCGTGGACGACGAGACGGTCGGCGAGATCAAGGGCGAGGGCCTGTGCGTCCTCGTCGGGGTCACGCACGAGGACACCAAGGAGAAGGCGGCCCAACTGGCCCGCAAACTCTGGTCGGTGCGGATGCTGGCCGATGAGAAGTCGTGCAGCGACATCAATGCGCCGCTCCTCGTGATCAGCCAGTTCACGCTCTACGGAGACGCCCGCAAGGGCCGCCGCCCCACCTGGAACGCCGCCGCGCCAGGACCGGTCGCCGAGCCGCTGGTCGACGAGGTCGTGGCGCAGCTGCGGGCGCTCGGCGCGACCGTGGCGACGGGCCGGTTCGGGGCGCAGATGCGAGTGTCCCTGACGAACGACGGCCCGTTCACGGTGCTCCTGGAGATGTGATTCCCCAGCGAATCAGGGTTCTACGACGATCTCCTGCGCCGCCGCCGTGGCCTCCGCGAGGAGCTCCGCGTCGGCCGGCACGTTCCGCTTGATGACCGCGAGCGCGATCGGGCCGAGCTCGTGGTGGCGCACGGAGGTCGTCACGACACCGATCTTGCGGCCCTCGGGGCCGTCCGCGGCGAGCCGCACCTCGGCGCCGTGCGGCGGCAGGTGCACCTCGCTGCCGTCCAGGTGCAGGAAGACGAGCCGCCGCGGCGGCTTGCCGAGGTTGTGCACGCGGGCGACGGTCTCCTGCCCCCGGTAGCAGCCCTTCTGCAGATGCACGGCCGAGCCGATCCAGCCCAGCTCGTGCGGAATGGTGCGGTGGTCCGTCTCGAAGCCGAAGCGCGGGCGGTGCTGCTCGACGCGCAGCGCCTCGTAGGCGAGCAGCCCGACCGTCGGGCCGTTCTCACCCGCGTACGACTCCAGGTCGGCGCGCGGCAGGAACAGGTCGCGGCCGTGCGGCGTCTCGCGCACGACCACCCCGTCGGGCACCGGCGCGATCGACCCGGCCGGCAGGTGCACGACGGCGAACTCGTCGGTCCGGTCGGCGGTCTCGACCCGGTAGAAGAACTTCATGGACTCCAGGTACGCGAGGAGGGACTCCTGCGTGCCCGGTTCCACGTGCGCCCACGTCGTCGTGCCGTCGTCGACGAGGTACAGGGCGTGCTCGATGTGCCCGTTGGCGGAGAGGATCAGCGCCTCGGTGGCCCGGTCCGGCTCCAGCTGCTCCACGTGCTGGGTGAGCAGCAGGTGCAGCCAGCTCAGCCGGTCGGCGCCGGTGACCGTGATCACGCCGCGGTGCGACAGGTCGACGACGCCCGCCCCGTCGGCGAGGGCCCGCTGTTCGCGGAACAGGTCGCCGTAGTGCGCGGCGACGCCTTCGTCCACGCCCTCGGCGGGAACGGCGCCGGGCAGGGCCAGCAGGGGGCTGCTCGTTGAATGTCGCTGCATGTTCACACACACTACGACGAGTGGGCGGACGCGCTTATTCCTGCGTCCGCCCCTTGTTCTTGGCGTTCTTGGCGCAGTTCTCGCAGCGCCCGAAGATCGCGAAGTGCTTGAGGTCGGTGTCGAAACCGAACTCCTCGCGCAGCTTGGCGGTGAACTCCGCCGCCACGTCCACATCCGCCTCGATCACGTTCGTACAGTCCCGGCAGACCATATGGATGTGATGGTGCCGGTCGGCGAGGTGGTACGTGGGCGCGCCGTGACCGAGATGGGCGTGCGAGACGAGCCCGAGCTCCTCCAGGAGCTCGAGGGTCCGGTAGACCGTCGAAATGTTGACCCCCGACGCCGTCTTGCGCACTTCGCACAAAATGTCGTCGGGGGTCGCATGCTCCAGGGTGTCCACGGCTTCCAGGACAAGCTGGCGCTGCGGCGTCAGCCGGTAGCCGCGCTGCCGCAGATCGCTCTTCCAGTCGATGCCTTCGGTGCTCACCACACCGACGAGTCTAGAACTACTTGGAGAGAGCGATTCGGCCTACTTGAAGAACGCGATGCCGTCGTCCGGCATGTCCGGGAGGTTGCGCGCCATCTCGGCGACCTCGTCGGGGGAGACGACCTTCTTGAGCTGGGCCGACATGTAGGGGCGCAGCGGAACCTCGGGGGTCTGCTTCTCGCCGACCCACATGAGGTCGCTCTTCACGTAGCCGTAGAGGCGCTTGCCGCCGCTGTACGGGCCGGAGGCCGCCGTGCGGGCCACCGCGTCCGTGGCGATGTCGATCTGCGGCTTCTTGTCGGCGAGCTCGCCGTACCAGACCTCGACGACGCCGTCGTCGCGGACCATGACGACCTCGACCTGGCTGGGGCGGCCCTTGTCACCCTCGGCGGCGGAGATCCGCCAGAAGCCGGACTCGGACTCCAGGGGCTTCACCTTGTTGCCCTCGGCGTCCAGGATCCAGGAGTGCGAGTGGTACTCCAGGAAGTCCCGCCCGTCGTGGGTGAAGGAGACCTCCTGACCGAAGTTGGCCTTCTCGGCGCCCGGGAAGTCGGTGACGCCGGCGCCCGCCCAGTCGCCCAGGAGGAAGGCGAGGGGGACGAGGTCGGGGTGCAGGTCGGACGGGATCTGGATCATGAGCGGTTCAGACGTCTCTCAGTGGGGGGTCAGCGCTGGCCCTGGTACAGCTTCTTCACGGTCAGACCCGCGAAGGCGACGACGCCGACGCAGACCAGGACGAGAAGGGTGGAGAAGAAGGCCTCAAGCACGGGATTGCTCCTCGGTGAGCGGAACGTATGCGGATAACAGAGCCGGACACCACTGTAGTCGTCCGGGCACCGGCGCTCTCGGCGAGGTCGGTCACAGCGGGTGCGACTCGGGTGCCACTGGGGTGTCACTGGTGACGCTTCTTGCCGTCCAGTTCGTCCCACCACTCGTCGGACTTCGGATCGCCGGAGGGGTCGTCCCACCAGCGGTCGTCGGGCCCTCGCCGGTTGGCGACGATGGCCGCGAAGGGCGGGATGACCATGGCGACGACGCACATGGCGACCGCCGCGGGCACCGACCAGAGCCGTACGACGCCCCAGGCCAGGACGAACAGGGCGATGCATACGCCCATCATGGCGAAGTAGGCGTGCTTCCGCCGTGCGTACATACCTTCAGCGTAAGCCCGTGCGGGCGGCCCGGCTCCGGCTCCGTACATGCCGAAGGACCGCACCCGTACCAGTGGCGTCCAACCCAGGCGGGGTGCGGCCCTTCAGCCGTTGTGTGTGACCGCTCAGACGGCGATCGCGACCTCGGCGAGGCCGCCGGTCTGGGCGACGACCGTACGGTCGGCCTGGCCGCCGGGGACCAGGGCGCGCAGGGTCCACGTGCCCTCGGCCGCGTAGAAGCGGAACTGGCCCGTGGCCGAGGTGGGGACCTCGGCGGTGAACTCGCCGGTCGAGTCCAGCAGGCGCACGTAACCGGTGACGGGCTCGCCGTCCTTGGTCACCTGGCCCTGGATGGTGGTCTCACCGGGCTTGATCGTCGAGGCGTCGGGGCCGCCGGCCTTCGCTCCGCACATGTTGCTCTCCTAGGAAGTAAAGGTCGCTGGGGTTACTTGTTGGCGCCGAGCTCGATCGGCACGCCGACGAGGGAGCCGTACTCGGTCCACGAGCCGTCGTAGTTCTTGACGTTCTCCTGGCCGAGCAGCTCGTGCAGCACGAACCAGGTGAGCGCGGAGCGCTCACCGATGCGGCAGTACGCGACGGTGTCCTTGGCGAGGTCGACCTGCTCGTCCTCGTACAGGGCCTTGAGCTCGTCGTCCGACTTGAACGTGCCGTCGTCGTTGGCGTTCTTCGACCACGGGATGTTGCGCGCGGACGGGACGTGGCCCGGACGCTGCGACTGCTCCTGCGGGAGGTGGGCCGGGGCGAGCAGCTTGCCGGAGAACTCGTCGGGCGAACGCACGTCGACGAGGTTCTGGTTGCCGATCGCATTGACGACGTCGTCGCGGAAGGCGCGGATCGACGTGTCCTGCGGCTTGGCCTTGTACTGCGTGGCCGGACGGTTCGGAACCTGCGCGCCGTCGACCAGGTCGCGGGAGTCGAGCTCCCACTTCTTGCGGCCGCCGTCGAGGAGCTTCACGTCCTGGTGGCCGTAGAGCTTGAAGTACCAGAAGGCGTAGGAGGCGAACCAGTTGTTGTTGCCGCCGTAGAGGACGACGGTCGTGTCGTTGCCGATGCCCTTCTTCGACAGCAGCTCCTCGAAGCCGGCCTGGTCGATGAAGTCACGGCGGACCGGGTCCTGAAGGTCCTTGGTCCAGTCGATCCGGATCGCGTTCTTGATGTGGTTCTTGTCGTACGCGGACGTGTCTTCGTCCACCTCGACCAGCGCCACGTTGTCGTTGTCGAGGTTGGCCTCGACCCAGTCGGCGTCTACCAGGACGTCGCTGCGGCTCATGCTGATTCCTCCGGGGCAGTTGCGGGGGTATGCGAAAGGGGTGTGCGTAGCTGCACGGGGACCCCGAGACGTAGGCCTCAAGGGGTCCGGGGAAAGCGGGAGTTGATCCGTCCCACTCAGGCGGCGCGACAGAGCATGGCGGCGACGCGGCACAGGTCTACTGCCCGCCGCTTCGTGAGATCCGCCTGTCGCTTCATGGGTCCGATCGTAAGGACGTACCGGCGGCCGTGTCACCGGCGTGTCGGATGGTGAGACGAGATCGTCCGGAATATGAGAACGATCGCGATCCGGGACGGCATTCGCCCCGCCACCGCACCGCCGGACGCCCGGTGACATCTACTCTGCGGACGCCGTCGTCTCGCAGTTCGGACCGATGGCGCCCCGGGCCCGTTTCGGCATCTCCCCGGGCCTACCCGACCAGGTCGAGATCCGAACCCTTCACCGTGATCTCGATGCCCTGACCGACGGCCTGCACCCGGTCGAGCTTGATACCGGCCGGCAGGTCGTCGAGCGCCTGCTGGAAGTCGGTGACGCCCCGGAGTGGTCCGTCCGCCAGCTTGAACGCGCTCACGTCCGGCAGGCTGTCGGCGCGCGCGGAGAGCTTGCCGCCGTCGACGTCGACCGTGCTGCGCACCGTGGGCCGCACCGTGCCGAGCGGGGTCTTGATCGCGACCGTGACCTTGACCTTGTGGTCGCCGCCGTACGCGAGCCCGTCGATCCACGCGGAGATGCCGGGCGCGACCTGCGCCGGGCCCTCCTTCTTCACGGCCTTGAGGAGCTCGGTGTAGTCGATACGGGCGGTGCCGGTGGCCGAGTCGGCGGTGGCGGAGCTGTAGCTGCTGTCGAACTTCACGCCGTGCATCTCGGCCTTGAGGTCCGCGATACGGATGGCGGCGCCGTCGCTCTTGCCGCTCTTCGCCTCGAAGTCCTGGATGCCGAGCTGGACGTCGTCCAGGGTGCCGCCCGCGACCTGGGTCAGGAACGGGAAGCCGTTGATCGACACGTCGGGGGTCTGCCCCAGCCCCTCGCTCGTGCGGATCTTGTCGGCGGCCTTGCTCTCGGCGAAGTGGACCGCGATCCGGTCGGCCGCCACAAAAAGGCCGCCGATGACGACGACAAATATCAACAGTATTCGCAGTGCGCGCATGGCCCGGAGGGTACGCGAACCGCGCCGCACGGCCGCTAGCCGAGTGCGCGGCCCAGCAACCACACCGCCGGTGCGGCAGCGGCCAGCGGAAGCGCCACGCCCGCCGTCATGTGCACAAACCGCGACGGGTAGTCGTACGACGCGACCCGGTGGCCGATGACGGCGCAGGCACCCGCACCGAGGCCGAGGAAGGCGCCGCCCGAACCCAGGTCGGTCATACCGCCGGCGGCGATCCCCGCACCGGTGGCCGCGAGCAGCGCGACGACGACGGACACGACGGTCGGCAGCGGCAGCGCGCGGGCCACGATCGCGACCGCCACGGCCACCCCGCCGACCGTCACCGCCTCGGGATCGGCCGCGAGATGCCCGGTCGCCACGATCGCGAGCGCCGCGGAGGCGACCGTCGCCATCAGGCCGTACATCCGCTCGTCGGGCTCGGCGTGCGAACGCAGTTGGAGGACCAGGGTGAGCAGCACCCAGACGCCGAGCGTGCCGAGGATCGCGGCGGGGCCGTTGTCGCGGCCGGCCACGAGCAGCGCGATGTCCGCGACGACGCCGCCCATGAAGGCGAGCGCGATGCCCTGGCGGGCGGGCCACATCCCGTTGAGCCGGAACCAGCCCGCGGCCGTGACCGCCTGCAACACCACCAGCGGCACGAGCAGCGCGTACGAGCCGATGGCGGCACCACCGGCGAGCAACAGCGCAAGCACGGCGGTGAGCGCGGCAGGCTGGAGCCCGGGTTCGATGATGGGCGAACGGCCTTCGGCGCGGGCGCGCTGGGCAGCGGTGGCCACATCAGGCCCCGCGCTGGGACGAGAGCCCGCGGAGCCCCGCGCGGTGGGCTCCTCCGACATCTGCGGGGCGGGGCCCGTCGCAGGCCCCTGCGGCGCAGCCTCGTACGACCACTGCTGAGCCGGAGGCCCCCCGTACTCGTACCCCTGCTGCGGCACCGCCGACGGCTGCACCTGGGTGTCCCACGTACTGCCCTGCCACTGCTGCGTGGCCTCATCCTGGTACTGCTGCTGCGGCTGCCCATACGGGTCGTACTGAGGGTCGTACTGGTACGGGTACTGCTGGTTGTTGCTCATCGGGGTGTCATCCTCCTGCGAACGGCGGGAGCACCTCGACCGTGCCGCCCTCGGCAAGCCGTACCGTCTCATGGCCGCGGGTCCCGACCGGGTTCCCGTCGACGAGGAACGAGGAGCGCTGGAGGACCCGGACGAGATCGCCGGGGTGCCGCGTGCGCACCGTGTCCAACGCCGCGGCCAGGGTCTCGGCCTCGTACGGCTCCTCCGCGACGCCGGCGGCGGCCTTGGCCGCCGCCCAGAAGCGGATCGTGCCCTGCGCCATCCCGACTCCTCTCTCGGTCCCGCTCTGCTCTCTCGGTACTGCTCTGTGTGCGGCGTCCTATTGTGCGGCAAGCGTCGCCACGACCCACGCCCCGATCCGCTCGATCAGCTCGTCGCTCGCCGCGTTCTCGGCGTGGCCCATCCCCGCTTCGAGCCACAGCTCCGCGCCTCCGTCGGCCGCCGCCCCGAGCAGCATCCGGGGGTGGTCGACGGGAAAGTACGGGTCGCGGTCGCCGTGCACCACGAGCAGCGGGGTCGGCGCGATCAGCGGGACCGACTCGACCGGGGAGAGCGGGACCGGGTCCCAGTCGTACGGGTGGATCCGCGTGCCCAGCCCGAAGCGGCTGACAAGGCGCCCCGCGGGCCGGGTCACCGCCCAGTGCACCCGCCGCATCGGGGCCGTGCCGCGGTAGAACCACCGGGCGGGGGCGCTCACCGCGACGACCCCGTCAACGTGCGCTTCCGTGCGCCCCCTGTGCAGCGCGGCCTGCCGCAGCACCACGGAACCGCCCATGGAGAAGCCGACCGTCACCACGCGCGCGTGGCCGAGCGAGCGCGCCCATTCGACCGCCGCCGCGAGATCGAGCACTTCCTTGTCGCCGACCGTGGACCGTCCGCCGGAGCGTCCGTGCCCCCTGAACGAGAACGTGACCACGGCCGCACGCTGCGCGAACACCGCTGCCGCGCGGCGCACATGGGGCCGTTCCAGATCGCCGGTGAAGCCGTGCGCGAGCACGATCGCCGGGGCTTCGGGGCCGCCGGGACCGGGCTCGTAGGAGGCCTCGATGGCGACTCCGTCGTGTGTCCGGAGCATCACGCGTTGTCTCCGTTCCGTGATCGGCCACACAGAAGATCCACGCTTGTCACCTGCCGGACCCCAACTCATGTGGGCTATTCTGCTGGGAAGAGGACTCGGGCAATGCAGCCCCCGGGTCCTTTTGTGCTTTCAAGGGCGTTGTATACGACGCCCCGAAAACACAGGCAAAACAGCAGGTCAGAACCCCAGGGCGCGGGGTCTCCTGCCAGTACGAAGCAGTGCCGCAAACGTCCTCGTAGGGACCCGAGGAGGAACCAGACGTTATGGGCGAGCGAACCGTGCACGAACGTATGACGACCCAGGCAGGTGGGCGGCGATGAGTTCTCTGCTGCTCCTTACGAATGCCCTTCAGCCGTCGACGGAGGTGCTCCCCGCTCTCGGCCTGCTCCTGCACAACGTGCGAGTGGCTCCGGCGGAGGGCCCCGCACTCGTCGACACACCAGGTGCCGATGTCATCCTCATCGACGGGCGCCGAGACCTCCCGCAGGTCCGCAGTCTCTGTCAGCTGCTCCGCTCGACGGGGCCCGGCTGTCCGCTGGTGCTCGTCGTGACGGAGGGCGGCCTCGCGGCCGTCACCGCGGACTGGGGCATCGACGACGTACTCCTGGACACCGCGGGACCCGCGGAGGTCGAGGCACGCCTCCGGCTCGCGATGGGCCGGCAGCAGATCGTCACCGACGACTCCCCCATGGAGATCCGCAACGGTGATCTGTCGGTGGACGAGGCGACCTACAGCGCGAAGCTCAAGGGCCGGGTCCTCGACCTGACCTTCAAGGAGTTCGAGCTCCTGAAGTACCTGGCGCAGCACCCCGGTCGCGTGTTCACGCGCGCCCAGCTGCTCCAGGAGGTCTGGGGCTACGACTACTTCGGCGGCACCCGGACCGTGGACGTCCACGTGCGAAGGCTGCGGGCCAAGCTCGGGCCGGAGCACGAGTCGCTGATCGGCACCGTGCGCAACGTGGGCTACCGCTTCGTCACCCCGGAGAAGCCGGAGAAGAAGGCGGAGAAGAACGCCGAGGCGCGGGCCGAGAAGCAGGCGGAACGGGAGGCCGAGCAGCGGGCCGCGGCCGCGAACAAGGCGGATACCGCAGAAAACACGGACAAGGTTCCGTCCCCCGTGGACGGAGTGGGCCGCCCGGCCCCCGTGCGCCGTTAGCGGTGCGGCTCACGCCCTGCCCAGAGGGTGGTCCATCCGCGTAGACTCCGCGCGTGGCCAAGGTGACTCGGGACGATGTGGCGCGACTGGCGGGTACCTCGACCGCCGTCGTGTCCTACGTGATCAACAACGGACCCCGGCCGGTCGCCCCGGCCACGCGCGAGCGCGTGCAGGCCGCGATCAAGGAGCTGGGGTACCGGCCCGACCGGGTCGCCCAGGCCATGGCCTCGCGGCGTACCGACCTCATAGGCATGATCGTGCCGGACGCGCGCCAGCCGTTCTTCGCGGAGATGACGCACGCCGTCGAACAGGCGGCGTCCGAGCGCGGAAAAATGGTGCTGGTCGGCAACTCGGACTACACGCCCGACCGTGAGGTGCACTATGTGCGCGCCTTCCTCGGCATGCGGGTCTCGGGCCTGATCCTCGTCTCGCACGGTTTCAACGACCTCGCGGCGAACGAGATCGAGGCCTGGGACGCCCGCGTCGTGCTGCTGCACGAGCGGCCCGAGGCGATCGACGACGTCGCGGTCGTGACCGATGACGTCGGCGGCGCCCAGCTCGCCACCCGGCACCTCCTGGAGCACGGCCACGAGTACGTCGCCTGCCTGGGCGGCACCGCGGACACCCCGTCCGTCGGCGACCCGGTCTCCGACCACGTCGAGGGCTGGCGTCGCGCCATGAAGGAGGCGGGGCGGTCCATCGACGGCCGGCTCTTCGAGGCGCCGTACAACCGCTACGACGCCTACAAGGTGGCGCTCGGCCTGCTGGCCGGGCCCGACCGGCCGCCCGCGATCTTCTGCTCCACGGACGACCAGGCCATCGGGGTGCTGCGGGCCGCGCGCGAGCTGCGCCTCGACGTGCCGGGCGAGCTCGCGGTGGCCGGGTTCGACGACGTGAAGGAGGCGGGGCTCACTGATCCGCCGCTGACCACCGTCGCCTCGGACCGGCCCGCGATGGCGCGGGCCGCCGTGGACCTCGTCCTGGACGACTCGCTGCGGGTGGCCGGGTCGCGGCGCGAGCGGCTGAAGCTGTTCCCCTCGCGGCTGGTCGTCCGGCAGTCCTGCGGCTGCCCGTAGGCTCCGCCGACCCGTCTTTACTTCGGGTCTTTACTTCGGGCAAACAGGGTTCTGCTGGGACTCTCAGGGCGCACTCAGCCGGCTCTCATGTACGCGCCACAGGCTTGGTGCCATGACCGAGACCTACCGCCGAAGCGGCGATGACTCCCAGGCCTACCCTCCGCAGCCCCCGTACCTGCCGGGCGTGGTGCTCTCCGAGCAGACGCACGAGCAGCCGCGTTACGAGCAGCCGCGTTACGAGCACCCGCAGCAGGAGTACTCGCAGCAGGCGCAGCAGTCGCAGCAGGAGCACCCGCAGCACGAGCAGCCGCAGCACGGCAGCCCGAAGAAGAAGCGGCTGCGCGGACCGGCCGGGCTCATCACGGCGGTGGCGATCGCGGCGGCGGCCGTCGGCGGCGGCACCGCGTACGCCTTCCAGGAGCTGACCGGCTCCGCCACGGCCTCGTCCTCCACCAGCACCACAGTGGTGCCCAGCAGCAAGAAGGGCACCGTGTCCGGCGTCGCGGAGGCGGTCAGCCCGTCGATCGTCGAGATCAACGCGACGCTCGGCTCCGGTTCCTCGACCGGCTCCGGCGTGATCATCACGAGCGGCGGCGAGATCGTCACCAACAACCACGTCGTGTCCGGCGCCTCCTCCGTCAAGGTCTCGACGAGCGACGGCAAGACGTACACGGCGGAGGTCGTCGGCACCGACGCGAAGAAGGACCTCGCGCTCATCAAGCTGAAGAACGCCTCCGGCCTCAAGGCCGCGACGCTCGGCGACTCCGAGGGCGTCAAGGTCGGCGACGACGTCGTCGCGATCGGCTCCCCCGAGGGCCTGACCGGCACCGTGACCAGCGGCATCGTCTCCGCGCTCCAGCGCGATGTCACCGTCTCCACCGACGAGGACCAGCAGCAGCAACAGCAGCAGGGCGGCGGCAGCGGCCAGTGGCCGTTCGAGTACGGCGGCCAGGAGTTCAACGGCGACACCGGCTCGTCCAAGACGACGTACAAGGCCATTCAGACGGACGCGTCGCTCAACCCCGGCAACTCCGGTGGCGCGCTCATCGACATGAACGGCAACATCGTCGGCATCAACTCGGCGATGTACTCGTCCGCTTCGGACTCCTCCACGTCGGCCTCCAGCAACGGCAGCGTGGGCCTCGGCTTCGCCATCCCGATCAACACGGTCAAGGCGGACCTGGACACGCTGCGAGCCGGCGGCAGCGACAGCTGACGCCACACCCGGGGTGGCCGTGCGAGGCTGAGAGACGCCGACCGCCCACCCGTACCCACCGACAGGAAACACTGACCATGAGCCCCGCCGAAGGCGAACCGCACCGCATCCTCATCGTCGACGACGAGCCCGCGGTACTGGAGGCGCTCCAGCGCTCCCTCGCCTTCGAGGGCTACGCCACCGAGGTCGCGGTCGACGGCGCGGACGCCCTGGAGAAGGTCGCCGCGTACCGCCCCGACCTGGTCGTCCTCGACATCCAGATGCCCCGCATGGACGGCCTGACCGCGGCCCGCCGGATGCGCGCCACGGGATCCACCACCCCGATCCTCATGCTCACCGCCCGTGACACGGTCGGCGACCGCGTCACGGGCCTCGACGCGGGCGCCGACGACTACCTGGTCAAGCCGTTCGAGCTCGACGAACTGTTCGCCCGGGTACGGGCCCTGCTGCGGCGCAGCTCGTACGCGTCCGGGGCCGACGGCGGCGGCGACGATTCCGACGCCCTCTCCTTCGCCGACCTGCGCATGGACCTGACGACCCGCGAAGTCACGCGCGGCGGGCGCGCGGTCGAGCTGACCCGCACCGAGTACACGCTCCTGGAGATGTTCCTGGCCCACCCCCGCCAGGTCCTCACCCGCGAGCAGATCCTCAAGGCGGTCTGGGGCTTCGACTTCGAGCCGTCCTCCAACTCGCTCGACGTGTACGTGATGTACCTGCGGCGCAAGACCGAGGCGGGCGGCGAACCGCGCCTCGTGCACACGGTGCGGGGTGTGGGGTACGTGCTGCGATCGGACGGGACCGGCGAGTGAGCAAGCTCGTACGGCGGCTGCGGACGCTGCCGCTGCGGTCGCGGATCGCGTTGCTCGTCGCGGTGGCGGTGGCCGCGGCGGTGGCCGCGGTGGCGGTGACGTGTTGGTTCATCACGCGTGGACAGCTGTACTCGCAGCTGGACAAGGACCTGCGGCACCAGATCAGCACGGTCAGCAAGGGCCAGGTGTCCGCGATCGCCACCACCTGCAACAACGACGCCAGGCTGCGCGGCCTGCCGGGCCCGACGGTTCAGGTCGTCTACAGCGACGGCCGCGTCTGTACCTCGCCGGACGACACCGAGATCCCCGTGCAGTCCTCCGACCTGGCCGTGGCGTCCGGCAGCCAGGACAACGCGCTGCACACCACGGACGACGCGGAAGGGCAGGCCATGCGCGTCCTGACCGTCCCGGTCGTCGACACCGACAACAACCAGCGGATCAACAACGTCGCGGTCTCCATCGCGAGCCCCCTCGACGAGGTCAGCAAGCCCCTCACCACCCTCGCCTGGGTCCTCCTCCTCGTCGGCGGCATCGGCGTACTCGGCTCCACGGCCGCCGGCCTGTGGATCGCCCGCACCGGACTGCGCCCCGTCGACCAGCTCACCGAGACCGTCGAGCACGTGGCCAGGACCGAGGACCTCACGGTCAGGATCCCGGTCGAGGGCGACGACGAGATCGCGCGGCTCGCGGCCTCGTTCAACGCGATGAACGCCTCGCTGGCAAGCTCCCGCGAGCTCCAGCAGCAGCTCATCGCCGACGCGGGTCACGAGCTGCGGACGCCGCTGACCTCGATGCGTACCAACATCGAACTGCTCACCCGGATCGAGGAGACCGGCCGCTCCATCCCCCCTGAGGACCGCAAGGCGCTGATGGCGTCGGTGAAGGCCCAGATGACGGAGCTGGCCGCGCTGATCGGCGACCTTCAGGAGCTGTCGCGTACGGGACTGACCGGGGCCGAAGGGCCGTTGAAGGTGGTCTCGCTGCACGACACGGTCCGCAGCGCCGTCGAGCGTGCCCGGTTGCGCGGCCCCGAGCTGACCTTCGACACCGAGCTGGCCCCCTGGTACGTACGGTCCGAGCCGGCGGCGCTCGAGCGGGCGGTCGTGAACCTGCTGGACAACGCCGTGAAGTTCAGCCCGAAGAAGGGCCGCGTCGAGGTCCGGCTGATGCGCGGCACGCTCACCGTGCGGGACCACGGCCCCGGCATCCCGGACGATGAACTCCCGTACGTCTTCGACCGGTTCTGGCGCTCGCCGACCGCGCGCGCCCTGCCGGGTTCGGGGCTCGGCCTGTCGATCGTGGCGCGCACGGTCGAGGCCAGTGGCGGCCAGGTCGCGCTCTCGGCGGCGGACGGCGGCGGCACCATCGCCACGCTGGTCCTGCCGGGAGCGCCGACGCCGCCGCCGGAGATCCCGTAGCGCACCCGAGTCCTGTCGGTCACTTGCCGACGGAGAGCCCGCCGCCCGACAGGTCCACCCGGATCCCTTCCTTCTCCACGGTCACGTCCTGCAACCGCACATATCCGTCGTCGCCCGGCAGCTTCGGCAGCCGGAAGGCGAGGGAGAGGCGGTCGGCGAGTTCGGGCCGGGTGAGGCGGGTGAGGCCGTCGAGCAGCGCCGGGTCGAGGCCGAACTTCTTCAGGAGCGCGGGGTGGGCGAGCGCGATGTCGATCAGGTTCGTACCCATCAGCTGCTTCACGAAGCGCGGCGTCCCTGTCAGCTCACGCAGCTTCGCGTCGCTGTTCAGCGCCTGCTGCACCGCGCTGTCCGGCACTCCGAGACGCTTGACCACCGCGGGGACGGCGAGCAGCTGCCGCGCCTTGTCCACCTGCTTGGTGAGCTTGTCCACGGAGGAGCGCGTGAGGTGCAGGCCCTCGGAGGAGCGGGTGCCGGGGCGGTAGGTGGCGAGGTCGCCGATGGCCAGGCTCATGTTGTCGATGTCCGTGGAGATCCCGGACGCGCCGAGCCGCTGGATGTTCGCGTCCGCCCGCACCTTCACGTCGTGCCCGGCGACGGGCAGGGTGCCGCGCGCGAGCACCTTGTTCTTCCCGTGCCCACTGAACGTGACCTGGGACGAGCCCAGTTCCCTGTTCAGGTCGGCGAAGCTGAGCAGCACCTCGCCGTGGATCGTGTCGGCGTAGGCGCCGCTGATGTCGGTGGGGCCCGAGCCCTTGATGCGTACGTTGTGCGCGGTCGCGGAGACCTTGGCGAGGGTGACGCGGTCGGCGGCGACGTCGGGGACGGTCACCTTCAGCTCGTGGATGCGGCGGTCGGCGAGCTGGGTGAGGAACGGGAAGCCACTGATCTCCACCTCGGGCGCGGCCGTCAACTTCATTTGTTTCTTGATCTGTTGCGCCGCCTTGTTCTCGGCGTAGAGCACCGCCCAGCGGTCGGCCAGGGCGAGGAATCCGCACAGGACGAGGATCGCGATCAGGCCCTTGAGCGCGAAGGAGAGCCCGGCGAGGCGGCTGCGGCGCCTGCGTCGTCCTGCTCGCCTGTGGTCGGGTGGAACCGAATCCTCCGCCCCGCCATCAAACCAGTCGTCGAACGCTGCGTGCTCGTCCGCTGCGCGCTCGTCGTATATGTAGTCGTCGGCTATGGGGGCGTCGGCCATGCGGTGGGGGGTGCGCATCGGCCGATTCCATCACACACCCCCACCAATCGCACAAACATCCTTCACACGTGTGGGGTGACCCACTGTTCAACCGTAGGCCACCCCAATGCAAGCTTTGTTTCAGCTACTTGACGATCGTGATCCGGTCCGCCTTCGGCGGCGCGATCGGGTTCGAGGCCGAGGAGTTGGCGGTCAGATAGTCGTTGAACGCCTTCAGGTCATCGCTTCCGACCAGCGGATTCTTTCCCGCCCCGAGCGCCGCGAAGCCGTCGCCGCCGCCCGCGAGGAAGGAGTTCATCGCGACGCGGTAGGTGGCGGCCGGGTCGATGGCGGCCCCGTTCAGCCTGATCGAGTCGGTGACGACCCGGTCGGCCCCCGACTTGGTCATGTCGAGCGTGTACGCGAGTCCCGCCGAGGGCTGAAGGATCTTCGGTGAGGCCGCGTTCGCACCGCTGACCTGCTGCTTGAGCGCGGTGACGAGCTGCTCCCCGGTCAGGTCGACCAGATTGACGGTGTTGCTGAACGGCTGCACGGCGAAGCCCTCTCCGTACGTCACCACGCCGTCGCCCTCGCTGCCGCTCGCCTTGAACACCAGGTCGGAGCGGATACCGCCCGGATTCATCAGGGCCAGAGACGCCTTGGGGTCGAGGGACTTGGCGTGCGCCAGCTGGGCGTCCGCGATGAGATCGCCGAGCGGCGCTTCGGGGGTCGTGGCGCCCCGGCCGGGAACATCGGCGGAGATGAAGCCGACGGGCTGGTTCGCGACCGGCGCGGCCAGCTTGTTCCACTGCCCGATCAGCGCCGTCATGTCGGCGGCCTTCGCCTGCGTCCGCGTGACGACGTGGTTCTCGGAGGTCGGCGACTTCACCGACGTACGGACGACGTCCTTGGTGGCGCGGTCGTACGTCAGGGTCGTGTCCGTGTAGAGCTTCCCGAAGGAGGACGCGGACGTGACCATGCGCGGCTTGCCGGCCGGGTCCGGGATCGTGCACGCGTACGCGTTGTGGGTGTGCCCGGTGACCAGGGCGTCGACCTTCGACGTGATGCCCTTGGCGATGTCGACGATCGGGCCCGAGATGCCGCTGCCCGCGCCGCCCGCGTCACAGTCGTAGTTGTACGAGGCCGAGGCCGGGGCGCCGCCCTCGTGGACCAGCGCGACGATCGACTTCACGCCCTGCTTGTCGAGGATCTTCGCGTACTTGTCGACGGTCTCGATCTCGTCGTGGAACTTCAGGCCCTTGACGCCCTCGGCCGACACGATGTCCGGCGTGCCTTCGAGCGTGACGCCGATGAAGCCGACCTTCACGCCCTTGTGCTTCCACACCCAGTAGGGGGCCAGGGCCGGCTTGCCGGTCTTCTCGTCGGTGACGTTCGCGGCCAGGTAGGGGTAGTCGGCGCCTTCGAAGGTGCGGCCGTCCTCGTAACAGCCGTCCTTCGGATGGCAGCCGCCCTTCTGCAGCCGCGCCAACTCCCCCGAACCCTCGTCGAATTCATGGTTGCCGACCGAGGTCACGTCCAGGTCGAGCTTGTTCATGGCCTCGACGGTCGGCTCGTCGTGGAACAGGCCGGACAGCAGCGGGCTGGCGCCGATCAGGTCGCCCGCGGCGGCCGTGACGCTGTACGGGTGGCCCTGGCGGGCCTTGCGCAGGGAGCTCGCCAGATACTCGACGCCGCCCGCGTCGATCTTCTTGGTGGTGCCGTCGGCCTGGTCCTCGGTGACCTGCCCTGAGGACCCGGCGGGCGGCTCCAGATTCCCGTGAAAATCATTGAAGGACAGCAGCTGTACGTCCTGGTACCGCCCACCCGCCGCGCCCTTCTGCGGCGCCGCCCCGGCGGGCAGCGCGGCCATCAGCGCGCCGGCGGTGACGAGAGTGGCAGCACCCGCGAGCACCGCACGCAGGCGGCGCCGGGGTCTCTTGGTCTGTGCGTACATGTGGTCCCCCTGGGGGTGCGGTGCGACGACCGTTGATGTGGAGGCAGCCTAGAGTCAACGCGCGTAGCGCGACAGGGGATTGGGGCGGTGGGCCAATCAGGTCCGGGTGAGCCAATCCAGCCCCGCCGGCGTTTGAGGCGCGGGGTCCGGGGCGGAGCCCCGTGACGTAAGCCCGGTGCCGCGCACCAGACCCCCGCCCCGGGCGGAGCCCACCCGTGGCACGACGGACAACGAGGCGGGACCACACCCCCGGTCTACCCTCGTATCCATGACCACGGACCCCGCCCCCACCAGTGATCCGACCGCTTCGGGCCGCCGGATCGACACCCTGACCACCCTGTCCGCCGAGCAGTCCGCCAAGGTGCTCGACCTGCTCACCGAGGCCGCCCGCACGGACGGCCAGCAGGCCGTGTCCGAGCAGGGCCGGCTGCAACTGCGGGGAGGGGAGCGGGAGGGCGTACGGCATCTGCTGCTCAGCATCGGCGACGAGCTGGCCGGCTACGCGCAGCTGGAGGCCACCGACCCCATCGAGGCCCCGGCCGCCGAGCTGGTCGTGCACCCGGCGCACCGGGGGCACGGACACGGGCGGGCGCTCGGCGCCGCGCTGCTCGCCGCTTCCGGGAAGCGGCTGCGGGTGTGGGCGCACGGCGGGCACAGCGCGGCGCGGCATCTCGCGCAGGTGCTCGGCCTCACGCTGTTCCGCGAACTGCGGCAGATGCGGCGGCCGTTGACGAACCTCGAACTCCCGGAGCCGGTCCTGCCGGCCGGGGTGCGGATCCGTACGTTCGTGCCCGGTCAGGACGACGAGGCGTGGCTCGCGGTGAACGCGGCGGCGTTCGCCCACCACCCCGAGCAGGGCTCCCTCACCCAGCGCGACCTGGACGACCGCAAGGCGGAGTCCTGGTTCGACCCGGCGGGCTTCTTCCTGGCCTTCCGCGGCGACGAGCTGGTCGGTTTCCACTGGACGAAGGTGCACGCGCAGGAGCGGCTCGGCGAGGTGTACGTCGTCGGGGTGGCGCCCGCGGGCCAGGGCGGCGGCCTCGGCAAGGCGCTGACGGCGACGGGCCTGCGCCACCTGGCGGCGGCCGGTCTCCCGACCGCGATGCTCTACGTCGACGCCGACAACAAGGCGGCGGTGAGCGTGTACGAGCGGCTCGGTTTCACTACCTACGAGACGGACCTGATGTACCGGACCGAGTCCTGACCTTCTGACACTTTCTGACACTTCCAAGCCTCTGACCTGGGGTTTTCCCGGCTGGACGGAGATGAGGGGGCGGCGTCGCTTGACGCCGCCCCCTCTCTTGCATCACCCTTTCACTACTTGATTAGTGAAAGGGGGTACGCCGTGGCTCAGGAACCGGTCATCGAATTCCGCATCGACCGCCACACCGGCGTCGCCACCTACCTCCAGATCGTCCACCAGACCGAGCACGCACTGCGGCTCGGACTGCTCGAGCCCGGGGACAAGCTGCCCACGGCCCGCGAGGTCGTCGAGGCGACAGCGATCAATCCGAACACCGTGCTGAAGGCATACCGCGAGCTGGAGCGCTCCGGACTCGTCGAGGCCCGGCGCGGGCTCGGCACGTTCGTCCGCGCAACGCTCGGCTCCGGCTCCGGCGACTCACCACTGAGGGCGGAGCTCGAGGACTGGACGGGCAGGGCGAAGGAGGCGGGCCTCGACCGCGAGGACGTCGAGGCCCTGTTCGGCAGCGCCCTGGAGGCGCATTTCGGCACCATGACCAAGGGGACTTCATGAGCACGGCCATCGAGGCGAACGGCCTCGTCAAGCGCTACGGAAGGCGCGCTGCGGCGGCCCTGGACGACTGCTCGTTCCGGCTGCCCGAGGGCCGGATCAGCGCGCTCGTCGGGCCCAACGGAGCGGGCAAGTCGACGCTGCTGACCATCGCGGCCGGCCTGTCGCGTCCCACCTCGGGAAGCATCTCGGTGCTCGGCGCCGCCCCCGGCACGCACCGCGCGAAGGTCTCCCACCTCTCCCAGGGCAAGCCCCTGTACCCCCAGCTGTCCGTCGCGGACACCCTGCAGATGGGCGCCGCGCTCAACCCGGAGCGCTGGGACGCCGCGTACGCGTCGAAGATCGTCGAGCAGGGCGAGCTCGACCCGAAGGCGAAGATCCGCTCGCTCTCCGGCGGCCAGCGCACCCGCGTCGCGATCGCCCTCGCCCTCGGCAAGCGCCCCGACCTGATGCTGCTCGACGAGCCGATGGCCGACCTCGACCCGCTGGCGCGGCACGAGATGATGGGCACGCTGATGGCGGACGCGGCCGAGCACGGCACGACCGTCCTGATGTCCTCGCACATCGTGACCGAGCTGGCCGACGCCTGCGACCACCTGCTGCTGCTCGGCGGCGGCCGGATCCGGCTCGGCGGCGGCATCGACGATCTGATCGGCGCGCACAGCCTGGTCACGGGCCGCGGCGACCTCGCCCCGCACACGGTGGTCGAGTCCCGCGCCTCCGGCCGCGGCGTCACCGCCCTGATCCGCAGGGACGGGTCGATCGGCGAGGGCTGGCAGGTCCAGGAGCCCTCCCTGGAGGAGCTGCTCCTGGCCCACCTCCGCTCGCCCGACGCCCCGCCCCTGATCACGCCGGGCACCACGGCGGCCCAGCGCCGGACGGAGGTGTCCGCATGAGCGCCCCGGCCCTCGACAAGCCCTCCGCCGTGCGCCGCACGAAGCCCGGACCCGACGGCCTGGCGTGGACGGTCCTGCGGCTGCACCGCGGTGCGATGTGGGTGTGGATCGGCTACGTGGCGGTCAGCCTCGGCCTGCTCCTGTGGCTGTGGGGCCCCGGCTCCGCGGACGCCCAGGCGGCGTTCGACAAGCTCGGCTACGGCGGAGCGCAGGACAACGCGTTCCAGAGCGCGATCTCCGCCTTCCTGCCGTTCATCGGCAACAGCCTCGACACCCTCTTCTACGATCCACTGACGCTGGCCCGGATCGCCGCGTGCGCCATCGCCGTCTTCGCGGCGGGCCCGCTGATCGCCCGCGAACTGGAGCAGGGCACCGCCCAGTTGGCATGGACCCAGTCCATCTCCCCCGCCCGCTGGCTGGCGGCGAAGCTGTACGTGCCCGCGCTGCTCATCACCGTCGGCACAACGCTCGTCGTGATCCTCTACCGCCTCGTCTGGGGCGGCCGCAACCATCTGCTCGTCGCCGGCATCGGACCGCGCGACTTCGACTTCTCCGTGGGTCCCGCGACGGTGGCGAACGCCCTGTTCGGCCTGGCCATCGGGGTGCTGGCAGCGCTGGTGCTGCGGCGCACGCTGTCGGCCGCGGCCCTCGCCGGGATCGTGACGTACCTGGTGGGCGCGTTCCGCTCCAACTCCTGGCCGCTCCAGGGCAGTTACCAACAGCCGGAAATCCCCGTGCACAGCAAGGCGATCACCTCCACCGGGGCGGAGATCCGCGACCCCGGCTGCATGACGCAGCGCTGCCTCGACCAGCACGACATCACCGGCTTCACCCGCCACTACCTCCCCTCCCCCGACTACTGGCCGCGTCAGCTCGCCGAGACCGGGGTCCTGCTCGGGCTCACCGCGCTGGCCGTCGTCGCCGCGTTCGTCGTGCTGCGCCGATTCCAGCCCGAGCCGCCGGTCACGCCGCTCACCAAGGAGGACGCCGCATGAGCGCCGCCACGATCCCCCTGGGCCTGCCCCGGACGGTCCTTCGGCTGCACCGCATAGCCGCCTGGCTGTGGATCGCCTTCGTCGTCGTGACGGGCGCGCTGCTGCTGTGGCTGTGGGGCCCCGCCACGGCCGGGCTCGACATCACGGGACACTGCGACCCGGCGGTGGCGAACGGCTGCACGGCGAAGGGCGCCACCGCGGACTCGTACCACTACGTCCTCACCTTCACCGACATGCTGATCACGCTGGTGCCGGTGGCGGCCTCGGTGTTCGCGGGCGGCCTGCTCATCGGGCGCGAACTGAGCAGGGGCACGGCCCAGTTGGCGTGGACCCAGTCCATCTCCCCCGCCCGCTGGCTGGCGACGAAGCTGTACGTGCCCGCGACCTCCCTGATCCTCGGCACGACCGTCCTGGTCCTCCTCCGCCGACTCGTCGCCTCGGCGGCCCCCGGCCTCGCGGACAACCGCTGGCACGATGCGACGGCGGTCTACGACGCCCTCGGCCCGACGGCCGTGGCGATGCCGCTGCTCGGCCTGGCCATCGGCGCGGCCGTGGCGTTCCTGGCGCGGCGGACGCTGCCCGCGGCGACCTACTCCCTGATCGCCACGGCTGCGGTGGTGGGCGTGCTCGACGCGATCCGCGACCGGCTGTGGCCCTCGGTCACGGTGACCGGAGACCTGCGCGAGGGCTACCCCTACTTCGCGGGCTCCATGACCACCGAGGGCGCGCTGACCGGCTCCGGCGCGCGCGTCGCCGACCCCATGTGCGTCGACGACCGCGGCTGCCTCGCCTCGCACAACATCACGGGCTTCTACCGCGAGGGCCACCCGCCGTCCCACTTCTGGCCCCTCCAACTCGTCGAAACGGGCCTGATCCTCACCCTCACCGCCGCCGCCACGGCCACGGCCTTCTACCTCTTGCGCCGCCGGGCGAGGTAGGGGGCGTCCCCCGACCGGGCGGGGTGGTTTCGCCTCGCCGCGGGGGCGGGGGGTGGTTTCACCCCGCCCCCGGGGCGGAGCAGGCGTGGTGGCTCGGCGCCGCCGCCGGGGCAAGGCAGGCGTGGTGGCTCGGCGCCGCCAACGGGGCGGGGCAGCGGGAGCGATTCCTCGCCGGACTGCATCGGCGCGGTCCCTGCCCTCCCCCCGCTCACCTCCCACCCACCCGCCCCCTCCGGGGGCTCCGGCCCGAGGCCCCCGGCCTGGCCGTTGCGTCCCGCACCGCGGCTGAGCCCTGGGGCTACGCCCCGGCCCCCCGCCGCCCTCCGGGCTCGTCCTCAAACGCCGGACGGGCTTGATTCAGGTCGCCGTCCTGGCCCGGATGTCCACGGAGCGGCTCTCCACCCGTGGCGGTCGACCGCAACTCGCCTTGGGCAATCCGCCGCCAACCCCGGCTCCCCACCCATGGCGGTCAAGGCCCGCCGCCTTGGGCAATCTGCCGCCTTGGGCGGCAGGGTGGGCAAGGCGGCCCCCGGTGCCGCGCGCCCAACACCACAGGCGCCGACCCCGCCACAGCCCCGAAACCCCGGTGCCGCACACCCACCACCCTGCGCGCCAACCCCGGCCGAGGCGCCGGGGCCGGCGCCCCCGGAGGGGCGACCAGGCACCGGTGCAGCCACAGGCCCCGGACTCGGCCCCGCTCCGGGCAGGCCGAAGCCCTCGCAGGGGGCAGGCCGTGGGAGACGAGCGGGTACCGGCGCAGCCGGAACCGCCCCGGTGCCGTGCAACGACGACCTGAGGCACCCGCCACGACACAGCCCCAAAACCCCGGCCCTGCGCACCCATCACCCCAGACGCCGCCCCCGCCCAACGGCCGGGCCCCGGACGGGCCGAAGCCCCCGGAGGGGGCGGGCGGGTGGGAGGTGACCGGGCACCGGTGCAGCCGCAGCAGGAACGGCGCCGCACACCGAAGACCTGGGCCGCCACCCCGGCACAGCCCCAAAACCCCGGCCCCGCGCACCCAACACCACCCACGCCACCCCCGACACAGCCCACCCCGACGCCGCGCAACAATGACGAAGCGCCCCGCCCCGGCACACCTCGGCCACGGACCCGCGCCACCACAACAACGAACGCCACCCCCGGCCCAGGCCCCCCCGGCGCCGCCCCACGGCACCAACCCCGCCCACCCGCCAAACCCCCGGCGGGCCGCACGGCCATAGCCCGTACGTCATGTCGCCGTAACCGTCGATTCAGACGGACTTGCGACGCTCGGTGGATGCAGCCCCCCGCCCCCGAACCCGCCGAACCCGCCCGCCGAGGCGGTCTTACGCTCGCGCCCGCGTACTCCGACGCCGTCGGCGCGCCCCGGACGGCGTCCACGCGGAAGAATGGGGCCATGAGCCAGCCGAACGCCGCACAGGACCAGACGACCGACGCTGCTCCGGCCCCCTCGGCCACGCAGCCCCAGCCGTCCGTGGGGTCGCTCGCCGCGCACCGGCCACATCCCGTGGCCGGCGGCGAGTACGACCTGGCCGCAGCCAAGCTCGCCGGCATCGTCGCCGACATCGACGCGGACCCGGACGACTACGAAGAGGACTACGCGAACCAGGAGGGCGCAGAGCTCCCGCAGGGCCGCTTCCTGGACCGCGAGCGCAGCTGGCTCGCGTTCAACGAGCGGGTCCTGGAACTCGCCGAGGACCCGAGCACCCCCCTCCTGGAACGCGCGAACTTCCTGGCGATCTTCGCCTCGAACCTGGACGAGTTCTTCATGGTCCGGGTGGCGGGCCTGAAGCGCCGCATCGCGACCGGCGTCGCCACCCGTTCGGCCTCGGGCCTGCAGCCCCGCGAGGTCCTCGAACTGATCTGGAACCGCTCCCGCGAGCTCATGGCCCGGCACGCCGCCTGCTACCAGGACGAGGTCGCCCCGGCCCTCGCCGACGAGGGCATCCACGTCGTGCGCTGGAACGAGCTCACGGACAAGGAGCAGGCCCGGCTCTACACGCTGTTCATGCAGCAGATCTTCCCGGTGCTCACCCCGCTGGCCGTCGACCCCGCGCACCCCTTCCCGTACATATCGGGGCTCTCCCTCAACCTCGCCGTCGTCGTCTCGAACCCCGTATCCGGCCACCGCCACTTCGCCCGGGTAAAGGTTCCGCCGCTGCTCTCCCGCTTTCTCGAGGCCTCGCCCCAGCGCTACGTCCCCATCGAGGACGTCATCGCCGCGCCCCGGCACCTGGGCGAGCTGTTCCCCGGCATGAAGGTCGAGGAGCACCACATGTTCCGGCTGACCCGGAACGAGGACCTCGAAGTGGAGGAGGACGACACCGAGAACCTTCTCCAGGCCCTGGAGAAGGAGCTGATGCGGCGCCGCTTCGGGCCCCCGGTGCGCCTCGAGGTCGAGGAGACCATCGACTCGGACATACTCAGCCTCCTCGTGAAGGAGCTGAAGATGAGCGAGGCCGAGGTCTACCCGCTGCCGGGCCCCCTGGACCTCACCGGCCTCTTCTCCATCTCGCGCATCGACCGCCCCGAGCTGAAGTACCCCAAGTTCGTGGCGGGCACCCACCGCGACCTCGCCGAGGTGGAATCGTCCTCGGCCCCCGACATCTTCGCCGCGCTGCGCAGCCACGACGTGCTGCTCCACCACCCGTACGACTCGTTCTCCACCTCCGTACAGGCCTTCCTCGAGCAGGCCGCCGCGGACCCGGACGTGCTCGCCATCAAGCAGACGCTGTACCGGACCTCGGGCGACTCACCGATCGTGGACGCGCTGATAGAGGCCGCCGAGACCGGCAAGCAGGTGCTCGTCCTGGTCGAGATCAAGGCCCGCTTCGACGAGCAGGCCAACATCAAGTGGGCCCGCAAGCTGGAGGAGTCCGGCTGCCATGTCGTCTACGGCCTCGTCGGCCTGAAGACGCACTGCAAGCTGTCGCTCGTCGTACGTCAGGAGGGCGACCAGCTCGTCAGGTACAGCCACGTCGGGACGGGCAACTACCACCCCAAGACGGCCCGACTGTACGAGGACCTGGGCCTGTTGACGGCCAATCAGGAAGTCGGGGCCGACCTCTCCGACCTCTTCAACCGGCTGTCCGGCTACTCGCGCCGCGAGACCTACCGCCGCCTCCTCGTCGCCCCCAAGTCCCTTCGTACGGGCCTGATCACGCGGATCGAGAAGGAGGTCCAGCACCACCGTGCGGGCCGCCCCGCCCACGTCCGCATCAAGGTCAACTCGATGGTCGACGAGGCCGTCATCGACGCGCTGTACCGGGCCTCGCAGGCCGGCGTTCCCGTCGACATCTGGGTGCGCGGCATCTGCGCCGTCCGCCCCGGCGTCGCGGGCCTGTCCGAGAACATCCGGGTCCGCTCGGTCCTCGGCCGCTTCCTGGAGCACTCCCGCGTCTTCGCCTTCGGCAACGCCGGCGAACCGGAGGTCTGGATCGGCAGCGCCGACATGATGCACCGCAACCTCGACCGCCGCATCGAGGCCCTGGTCCGCGTGGAGGACCCGGCCCATCGCGCGGCGCTCAGCCGACTGCTCGAAACGGGGATGTCCGACGGCACCGCCTCCTGGCACCTGGGCCCGGACGGCAACTGGACCCGGCACGCGACCGATTCACAGGATCCGGCCGGCCAACCCCTGCGCAACGTACAGGAGATGCTCATAGACGCCCGGAGGCGCCGGCGTGGCACAGCGACACCTTGAGTCCAGCGAGCGGCTGAACGGGAACGATGTCGATGTCCTGGGGTGCTATCTCCGCTCCCAGGCCACCGAGTTCCTGCGCTCGCTGCGGCAGCACCGGGAGAGTGGTGCGGCGGGCGACACCGCGGATGCGGCCGGCGCACTGCGGCGTGCCGCGCGGCGCATCAGCGGGACGCTGCACACCTTCCGGCCGCTCCTCGACACGGACTGGTCGGACGCGCTCCGTCCCGAACTGGCGTGGTTGTCCGGCACGTTGGCCCGCGAACACGCGTACGCCTCCCGCCTGGACCGCCTGACCTCGGCCCTCCACACCTTGACGTCACCTCCGAACCCCGCGCCTCAATCGCCGGCGGGGCTTGGGGCTGCCGCACCCGCCTTGGGCAATCTGCCGCCTGGGGCGGCAGGGTGGGCAAGGCGGCCCCCGGCGCCGCGCGCCGATTCAACGGCCCCCACCCCGGCGCCGCACACCGAAACCCCGCCCCCCGCAAGGGACACCCTCACCCTCGGCGCCGCCAAGGCATCCGCCCTGCTGGACCGCCAGCTCACCCTGGCCAGAACCCGCGCCCACAGCACCGCCCTCCAGGCCCTCGGCTCCGCCCGCTTCCACGCGGTCGCGGACAACGTCGCCGTACTCGCCAGCGACGTCCCCCTCACCACCGCCGACACCGGCCTTGAGAAACTCGCCGCGGAGGCCGACTCCCGCCTCGCCGAAGCGGCCGCCACCCTGCACCACACCAGCCACCCCTACAGCCCGGACGCCGACGCCGCCTGGCACCACGTACGCCTCCTGCTGCGCCTGCACCGCTACGCGCGCGAGGTCGTCTCCAGCACCCCCGTCGACGTCCGCCTCCTCGACGCGGCCGAGGCCCTGAACGCCCACCGGGACGCCGCGGAGGCCGCCGCCGCCGCGGCCCACGCCGCCCGCACCCCCCGCATCGCCCCCACGACCGCGTACGCCCTCGGCGTGCTCCACGCCGACCAGCGCCACGAGGTCGCGGCCGCCAGACTCGCGTTCGGACAGGCATGGCAACGACAGACGGTGGGCACCCCATGACCGTGCATCAGGACGACTCCCAAACGACCCTCGCGGCAGGCTGCGTCCTGTGGCGCCGCACACCAACGCACCACAGCGGCCAGGGAGTTGAGATCTGCCTGGTCCATCGGCCCAAATATGACGACTGGTCGCACCCGAAAGGGAAGCTGAAACGCGGCGAGGACGCGCTCGCCGGCGCCCTGCGCGAGGTGCGCGAGGAAACCGGCCACGACTGCACACCCGGCGCCGCGCTCCCCACGGTCCGCTACCTCGCGAACGACCGCCCCAAGCAGGTCGGCTACTGGGCCGCGGAAGCGACCACCGGCACATTCACGCCGAACCGCGAAGTCGACCGCATCACCTGGCTCACACCCCCCGAGGCCCGCGCCCGCCTCACCCAGCCCAGGGACCGCATCCTCGTCGACGCCCTGCTCGACGCCCTCGGCACCCTCCACGCCACCGGATGATCACCCTCCGTAGCCGCACCGTGACCTAACCGCACCGCCCGCTTAGGTTCACCCCGCGTTCACTCACGCCCATCGGCCGCTTCACCTGATCTGCCTAATTTCAGCCTTACGACGCGGTGAGCCCCCGGCTTCCGGGAACCGCCCACCGCTCGACTGAGAACTGAGAACTGAGAACCAAGAACGAACCCTCCGCAGATCGCACGCCGCCACAGAGACAGAGAAGGCCGGCGGCTCCTGGAAGGAACATCCGAAGGTGAAGCTTCAGCGCAAGAACCGGCTCCGCGCCCTCTCCCTCGGTGCACTCGCCGTCTCCGGCGCCCTGGCGCTGACGGCGTGCGGCTCCGACGACACCAGCGGCGGCTCGGGCGGCACCAGCCCCGCCGCCAAGGCGGGCAACATCAAGTGCGACGACGCCAAGGGCCAGCTCCTCGGCATCGGCTCGTCCGCCCAGGCCAACGCCATAGACGCCTGGCGCCAGGCCTACGCGCAGGCCTGCTCCGACGTGCAGCTCAACTACAAGCCCGACGGCTCCGGCGCCGGCGTCACCGCCTTCAACCAGGGCCAGGTCGCCTTCGCCGGTTCCGACTCGGCGCTCAAGCCCGAAGAGGTCGCCGCCTCGAAGAAGGTCTGCAAGGGCGGCCAGGGCATCGACCTGCCGATGGTCGGCGGCCCGATCGCCGTCGCGTTCAACGTCCAGGGCGTCGACAACCTGACCCTGGACGCCAAGACGCTGGCCCAGATCTTCGACTCGAAGATCAGCAAGTGGAACGACCCGGCGATCAAGAAGCTGAACCCGGACGCCAAGCTGCCGTCCACCAAGATCCAGGCGTTCCACCGCTCCGACGAGTCCGGCACCACGGACAACTTCACCAAGTACCTGAAGGCCGCCGCCCCGAGCGACTGGAAGTACGAGGGCGGCAAGGCCTGGCAGGCCAAGGGCGGCCAGTCCGCGCAGGGCTCCTCCGGCCTCGCCCAGCAGGTGAAGCAGACCGACGGCGCCATCACGTACGTCGAGCTGTCCTACGCCAAGGACGGCGTGAACACCGTCGACATCGACACCGGCGCCGGCGACCCGGTCAAGGCCACCACGGAGAACGCCACGAAGGCGATCGCCGACGCCAAGGTCGTGGGCACCGGCAAGGACCTCGCCCTGGAGCTGAACTACGCGACCAAGGCCGCGGGCGCCTACCCGATCACCCTGGTCACGTACGAGATCGTCTGCGACAAGGGCAACAAGGCGGAGAGCCTGGCCGCCACCAAGTCCTTCCTGGGCTACACGGCCTCCGACGAGGGCCAGGCCGCCCTCGCCGACCTGGGCTACGCCCCGATCCCCACCGAGATCAACAAGAAGGTCCGCGAGACCGTCGCGGGCATCAGCTGACCCAGCGTGCGGGCCACTCACCGGTTGACCCCGGGTGGCCCGCACCGTCCGGTGCACCGCCGCCAGAAGCCCCGTAGCTCTCAACGCCCTTACAAGGGACGGGACTTCGCAGACCGGAGAACCCCCATGGACATAACCACGCAATCACCGGCGCCACCACCGGCGCCCACCGATCGCCCCTCACCAGCCGAGCAGAAGCGCGCCGCCCGCGGCGCCACCCGCCCCGGAGACCGGATCTTCCTCGGCCTCTCGCGCGGCTCGGGCATCCTGCTCCTGGTGATCATGGCCGCGATCGCGGTCTTCCTGACCTACCGCGCCTCGCTGGTCCTCTCGAAGAACGAGGGCAACTTCCTCACCACCTTCGAGTGGAACGCGACCGCGAGCCCGCCCGTCTTCGGCATCGCCGTCCTCGCCTTCGGCACGATCGTCACCTCGATCATCGCCATGGTGATCGCGGTCCCGATCGCCGTCGGCATCGCGCTCTTCCTGACGCACTACGCGCCGAAGAAGCTGAGCGGGACCATCGCCTACGTCATCGACCTGCTGGCCGCCGTGCCGTCCATCGTCTACGGCCTGTGGGGCGCACTCTTCCTCGTGCCGCACATGACCGGCCTGTTCCACTGGCTCGACGACTACTTCGGCTGGACCGGCGTCCTCGACTACCAGGGCGGCGCCCCGCGCACCCTGCTCACCGTGGGCATCCTGCTGGCGATCATGATCCTGCCGATCATCACCAACGTCTCCCGCGAGGTCTTCCGGCAGGCCCCCCAGATGCACCAGGAAGCGGCGCTCGCGCTCGGCGCGACCCGCTGGGAGGTCATCCGGATGTCAGTGATCCCCTTCGGCCGCTCCGGCATCATCTCCGCCTCGATGCTGGGCCTCGGCCGCGCGCTCGGCGAGACGATGGCCGTCGCCACGGTCCTCTCCCCCGACTTCCTGATCCACACCAGCCTGCTCGACCCGGGCGGCGGCACCTTCGCGCAGAACATCGCCGCGAAGTTCTCCGAGGCCAACGACCAGGGCCGCGACGCCCTCATCGCCTCCGGCCTCGTCCTCTTCGTCATCACCCTCCTGGTGAACGGCGCGGCCCGCCTGATCATCGCCCGCCGCAAGGAGTACTCGGGGGCCAACGCATGAGCAACGCAACCGTTCCCGCGAAGACGCCCGGTACGCCCGGGAAGCCGAAGCCGCCGAGCACGCTGAGCGCCGCGCGCCTGCCCCGCTGGGCCCCCTGGGCCGTCGCCGTCGGCTCGATCGCCGCGGGCTGCGCCATCGGCCTCGGCGCCGGACTCACCAGCCGCATCCAGTGGGGGCTGCTCGCTGCCCTCCTCTTCGTCCTCGTCTCGTACGCGCTCGCCGCCAAGGTCGAGGGCGGCCGCCAGGCCAAGGACCGCCTCGCGACCAGCGTCGTCTGGGTCGCCTTCATCCTCGCCGTGGTCCCCCTCGCGTCCCTCGTCTACGAGACGATCGCGCGCGGCATCAAGGTCCTCGACCCGTACTTCCTGACCCACTCGATGGGCTTCGTGACCTCGTACCAGGAGGGTGGCGGCATCTACCACGCCATCCTCGGCACGCTGGAACAGGTCGGCATCGCCACCGCGATCTCGGTCCCGATCGGCATCCTCACGGCGATCTACCTGGTCGAGTACGGGCGCGGCAAGCTCGCGAAGGCCGTCACGTTCTTCGTCGACGTGATGACCGGCATCCCCTCCATCGTGGCGGGCCTGTTCATCCTGTCCTTCTGGATCCTGATCCTCGGCTTCGGCTTCTCCGGCTTCGCCGGCGCGATGGCCCTGACCATCCTGATGATCCCGGTCGTGGTCCGCTCCACCGAGGAGATGCTCAAGCTCGTCCCGAACGAGCTGCGCGAGGCCTCGCTCGCCCTCGGTGTCCCGAAGTGGCGCACGATCCTCAAGGTCGTCCTGCCGACGTCGATCGGCGGCATCACGACCGGCGTCATGCTGGCCGTCGCCCGCATCGCCGGCGAGACCGCCCCGGTGCTGCTGCTGGTCTTCGGCAACCCGCTGATCAACGGCAACCCGTTCGAAGGCCCGCAGGCCTCGCTGCCGCTGTACATCTACCAGCAGTACGCGAGCAGCGGCGGCAGCCAGGCGGCGTACGACCGCGCCTGGGCGGCGGCCCTGGTGCTCATCGCCTTCATCATGATCCTCAACCTCGCGGCCCGCGGCGTAGCCCGCTGGAAGGCCCCGAGCGCCGGTCGCTGACGCGGCCATCTCCTCAGCGACGTATCGGAAGTGAACTGAACCCATGGCCAAGCGAATCGACGTAAGCGGACTTACCGCCTACTACAGCGCCCACAAGGCGATCGAAGACATCTCGATGACCGTCGAGCCCCGTTCCGTGACGGCCTTCATCGGCCCGTCCGGCTGCGGCAAGTCGACCTTCCTGCGCACCCTCAACCGGATGCACGAGGTCACCCCCGGCGGCCGCGTCGAGGGCAAGGTGCTCCTGGACGACGAGGACCTGTACGGCTCCCACGTCGACCCGGTGGCCGTGCGCCGCACGGTCGGCATGGTGTTCCAGCGCCCCAACCCCTTCCCCACCATGTCGATCTTCGACAACGTGGCGGCGGGCCTGAAGCTCAACGGCAAGTACAAGAAGTCCGGGCTCAGCGACGTCGTCGAGAAGTCCCTCAAGGGCGCCAACCTCTGGAACGAGGTCAAGGACCGCCTGAACAAGCCCGGCTCGGGTCTGTCGGGTGGTCAGCAGCAGCGCCTGTGCATCGCCCGCGCGATCGCAGTCCAGCCGGACGTCCTCCTCATGGACGAGCCCTGCTCGGCCCTCGACCCGATCTCCACCCTCGCGATCGAGGACCTGATCGGCGAGCTCAAGGAGCAGTTCACGATCGTCATCGTGACGCACAACATGCAGCAGGCGGCCCGCGTCTCGGACCGCACCGCGTTCTTCAACCTCTCGGCGGTCGGCCAGCCCGGCAAGCTGATCGAGATCGACGAGACGGAACGCATCTTCTCCAACCCGTCCGTCCAGGCGACGGAGGACTACATCTCAGGCCGCTTCGGCTGAGCCACCCCCGACTCCCCGCGGTGCTGCATGGCGGTGCCACCACGGGGACCAGAAGAGGCCCGCCCCTGTACAGGGGCGGGCCTCTTCACGTTTTTAGGGGCGCGGGGAACTGCGCATTTTTTAGGGGCGCGGGGAACTGCGCAATCTTTTGGGGGTCCGGGGGCGCAGCCCCCGGGGACGGGACGGGAAGGGGCGGAAGGGGCGACTTCCACCCCGTCGCCGCCTAACCGAACGCCAGATACACACACCCATACGCCGCCGCAGCGACAATCGCCGCCGCCGGCATCGTGATGAACCACCCGATGACGATGTTCTTGGCGACGCCCCACCGAACGGCGTTGACCCGCTTGGTGGCGCCCACGCCCATGATCGCCGAGGTGATGACATGCGTCGTCGAGATCGGCGCGTGGAACAGGAACGCCGACCCGAACATGATCGACGCCCCGGTCGTCTCCGCCGCGAATCCCTGCGGCGGATCCAGCTCAATAATCTTGCGCCCGAGCGTCCGCATGATCCGCCACCCACCGGCATACGTACCGAGCGACAGCATCAGCGCACAGGCGATCTTGACCCAGACCGGAATCGGGTCCTCGTAGGTCTCGTGGCCGCCGATGACCAGCGCCATCACGACGATGCCCATCGTCTTCTGCGCATCCTGGAGACCGTGCCCGAGCGCCATACCGGCGGCGGAGACGGTCTGCGCGATACGGAAGCCACGCTTGGCCTTGTGCGGGTTGGACCGCCGGAACAGCCACATGATGAGCGTCATCACGAGGTAACCGACGACGAGGCCGATCACCGGCGACGTGAACATGGGAATGACGATCTTCTCCCACACCCCGGACCAGTAGACGGTGGTCCCGCCCGCGAGGGCGGCACCCACCATTCCACCGAACAGGGCGTGCGAGGAGGACGAGGGAAGCCCGAAGTACCAGGTGATGAGGTTCCACACGATCGCGCCGGCGAGGGCGGCAAACAGAATGCCCATGCCCTTGTCGCCGACGGGGGTCGCGATGATCCCCTCACTCACCGTCTTGGCGACGCCGCTACCGAGGAAGGCACCGGCCAGGTTCATCACCGCGGCCATCGCGAGCGCCGCACGGGGCGTCAGCGCACGCGTGGAGACGGAAGTGGCGATGGCGTTGGCGGAGTCGTGGAAACCGTTCGTATACGTGAATCCAAGCGCGACGCCGATCGTCACGATCAGGGAGAAGGTGTCCATGAGCCGGCCTCAGGACTCCTTCACGGCGATGGTCTCCACCGTGTTGGCCACGTGCTCGAAGGCGTCGGCCGCCTCTTCCAGCACATCGACGATCTGCTTCAGCTTCAGGACTTCCATGGCGTCGTACTTGCCGTTGAAGAGCTGGGCGAGCAGCTTGCGGTGGATCTGGTCGGCCTGGTTCTCGAGGCGGTTGACCTCGATCCAGTACTCGGTGAGATTGTCCATCGTGCGCAGGTTGGGCATGGCCTCGGCGGTCAGCTCGGCCGCACGCGACAGCACCTCGATCTGCTGCTCCACACCCTTGGGGAGCTCCTCGACCTGGTAAAGGACGACCAGGTCGACGGCCTCCTCCATGAAGTCCATGATGTCGTCGAGGGACGACGCGAGGTTGTAGATGTCCTCGCGGTCGAACGGCGTGATGAACGAGGAGTTCAGCTGGTGGAAGATCGCGTGGGTGGCGTCGTCACCGGCGTGTTCGGCTGCCCGCATCCGCTCCGCGATCTCGGCCCGGGCGGAGGAATCCGCCCCGAGCAGTTCCATCAGGAGCTTCGAGCCCGTGACGATGTTGTCCGCGGACGCGGCGAACATGTCGTAGAAGCTCGTCTCCCTGGGGGTCAGACGAAAGCGCACGTGGGGTCCTCGGGGTGCTTTGGATTCGGTCAGGCTGATGCTAGGCGCATCATCCGGCCACGGCTAACCGGCGTCTCCCCAGTGTCGCCCATCAGGCACAGTGATCAGCACTGGGCCCGGCCGAGGCGGGACGAACCGGAACGATCCTTGGGAAATCCGGTATCATATACCCGCAGGGGGTATAGCAAATCACGGGAGGACGGACACGATGACGACTGACGCGACGCAGACGGAACAGCCGGCTGTGCCGGACAAGGCCGAGATCGTGACCGACCACGACCGCGGCATTCACGGGTACCACCATCAGAAGGAAGAGCACCTCAAGCGGCTGCGCCGGATCGAGGGTCAGATCCGCGGCCTGCAGCGGATGGTGGACGAGGACGTCTACTGCATCGACATACTCACGCAGGTGTCGGCCTCCACGAAGGGGCTGCAGTCCTTCGCGCTCCAGCTCCTGGAGGAGCACCTGCGGCACTGCGTCGCCGACGCCGCGCTCAAGGGCGGGGAAGAGATCGACGAGAAGGTCGAAGAGGCCACGAAGGCGATCGCGCGCCTGCTGCGCACCTGAGCCCTGCCTGTACTTGTGGTTCTACGAAGAGGTGGGGACGCCGGATCCGGCGTCCCCACCTCTTCGTTCTTCTCGTTTCAGTCCCGGTCGCCCTCCGGTCCGCCGGGCAACGCCTCGGCGACCCGCAGCACCTCGTCGATCCGGTCCACGCTGAGCCGCCCCTCGGAGACGGCGGACGCCGCGATGATCAACTCACCGCACAGCTCGATCTCGGCGAGGGCGACGTGGTCCTGAACCGCCGTACCGCTCACGGGAGCCACGTTCATCACCTCTTCCTGCCGCGTGACCAACAGCCGATGGCCGCAATGGCCGACTTCCTAGAGTAGGGACCGGCTCACGCCCCGCGCATGGCACGGAAGAACCATTTCCGGCCCCCGAGAGGCCTATGGCCGGGCGACAGAACGGGCTGCGAGACAGGCGGCAGATCGGGCAGCGGATCGGGCGACAGGTCGGGCGGCCGGCCTACGGTCCGGGCTCGGCGACCTTCCCGGCAAAGATGTCCCCCTTGGCCGGAAGCCGTACCTTCACCGGCTTCCCGAACCCCCGGTACAGAGTCGTCGACCTCACGGCGAAGTCCTTCTCCGGCCCGTTGGCGAAGCTGAACCGGTGGACGACCTTGCGGATCAGGCCCTCGTCGTCGACATAGACGTCGAACGGCACCCGCCCCTTGCGGAACCCTTTCGCCGCCGCTTCGAGCGCCCCTCTCCGCTCCGCGGAAGCGGCCTTCGCGGCGACGCTCAGCTCCACGTCCCCCTTGTAGTGCCGGGTACGTACGCCCGCGATGTCGGTCTCGCCCTGCTTCGTCACATTCCGCGCGCCGCGCAGCAGTTCGGCCGCCGCGAGCGGATCGGTGGCGCCGCCGGTGACCAGATTTCCGTCCGTCAACGTCGTGACGTCGACGCGCACCCACTTGTCGGCGGGGACGCCGGCGCCCCGGTTCTTCATGTACAGGGCGCCCGGCGCGAGCAGTTCGGTGATCGGCCGGTGCTCCTCGTCGCCCGCCGCGTCCTGCGGAAGCCGCACCCGCAGCTCGCCGAGGCCCTTGCGGTAGTCGTAGACGCCGTCGCCGTGGATGGTGACGCGGGTCCCGCCGCTGGCCATCTCCATCGACGTACGCGCCTGTGAACTGCCCTCGCGGACCAGCCGGTCGGCCGCCCCGCGCACGGTCCCTGTCGGATCCGCGTTCCGCTCGCCGCCCGCGGCGCCGCCACCGCATCCGCCGACGCCCACCACCACCGACGCCACCGCGGCCGCCGCCACCACCCGTGCCGAAGCGGCCGCGCTCCCGTGCTGCTGCACCACCATCGCTGGTCCGACCCCCATGCCTGTCCGTGCTCCGTGCGTGTGCGGCCACCCCTGTCGTCGGGGTTAACGACGAGTAGGGTCGACCGTCACGCGAACGGGGGCTTTACATGGAGTCGCTACCGTGGCCGCGTGGCACAACAGCAGCACTCGCATACGACCACCGTCGTGGAACAGGGACGTTTCTGCCTGGCCCGCTGCAGCTGCGGCTGGCGGGGACCGGCCAGAAGGGCACGGAGCAAGGCCCGTTCGGACGCGGACGACCATCTCGACTCGGCGGGCCCGGCCGCCTGACGGAACCCACGGCTCCCGGATGACGTCTCGTACCTCGGGAAGCGAACAGGTGGCCGAGGGAGACAACCGCATGGAACGCCGCACGTTCATCACGGCATCGGCCGCGGCACTCACGGCCGGCGGCGCGGTGAGCGCCTGCTCCGGGTCGGGGTCCGGTTCCGGGTCTACGGGCGGGAACTCCGCGTCCGCGTCCTCCGGCTCCTCCGCCCCGATCCGCTCCACCAGCGCGAGCGCGTCGAGCACGGTGCGGGCCGCGGCGAACCTCGCCGGGCTCGCCAAGGATCTCGACGGCTCCCTCATACGCCCCGGAGAATCCTCCTGGGCCGCGGCCCACCAGCTCTACAACACCCGCTTCGACACGTTGAAGCCGCGCGCCGTCGCGTACGTCTCGGGGCCCGACGACATCCGTACGACCCTCGCGTACGCCCGCGCGCACAAGGTCCCGCTCTCCATACGCAACGGCGGCCACTCGTACGCGGGTTGGTCCTCGGGCAACGGCCACCTGATACTCGACGTCTCCCGGATGAAGTCCGTCCGCGCTTCGGGGGGCGAGGCGGTGGTCGGCGCGGGCGCCAAGCTCATCGACGTCTACCGGGCGCTGGCCGCCAAGGGCGTGACGATACCGGCGGGTTCCTGCCCCACGGTCGGCGTCTCGGGCCTCACGCTCGGCGGCGGCCACGGCGTCGTGTCCCGGGCCTACGGCCTCACCTGCGACAGCCTCACGCAGGCCACGCTCATCACGGCCGACGGCAAGGAACTCACCGCGAACGCGACCTCGCACAAGGACCTCTTCTGGGCGCTACGGGGCGCGGGCAACGGCCAGTTCGGTGTGGTGACGGAGCTCCGCTTCAAGACCCACCCCGCGCCGCAGGCCGTCTCCGCGTACATGAGCTGGCCCTGGTCGAAGGCGGCGACGGTGCTCAAGGCCTGGCAGAAGTGGGGCCCGGAGCAGGCCGACGAGATCTGGTCCTCGCTGCACATCGCGGGCGCGCCCGGCGGCAACCCGACGGTCTCGGTCGCGGCGTTCTCCCTCGGCACGTACACCGAGCTCCAGAACGCGGTCGACCGCCTCGCCGACGGGCCCGGCGGCCCCGGCCCGGCCACCTCGGTCTCCCTCAAGCGGCGCTCGTACGAGGAGTCGATGGAGGTGTACGCGGGCTGCTCGGCGTTCACCGAGGACGCCCAGTGCCACCTCCCCGGCGCGACGCCCGGCCGTGACTCGGCGGGCGCGTTGCAGCGCGAGACGTACGCGGCCGCCTCCGACTTCTTCGACCGGAACCTCTCGGACGCGGGCGTACACACGCTCCTGAAGCAGCTGGAGAACGTGAAGTCCGGGGCCGGTTCGGTGGCGCTCACGGCGCTCGGCGGCGCGATCAACCGGGTGGACCCGACGGCGACGGCGTTCGTCCACCGCCGCGCGCGGATGCTCGCGCAGTACATCGTGTCGTGGCAGCCGACCACATCCGGCTCGGCGGCCCGCGACTGGCTTTCCTCGGCCCATGCGTCGATGCGGCCGTACGCCTCCGGGGCGGCGTACCAGAACTACGCGGACGCGTCCCTGAAGAACTGGAAGCAGGCGTATTACGGGGACGCGGCACCCCGCCTGACCAAGGTGAAGCACACATACGACCCGTCAGGCTTCTTCACCTTCCCGCAATCCCTGTAACGGGTTCCCCAGTCCCTGTAACGGGAGCCCTGCCCCGTCCCTACGCCACGGGGCTCCGCCCTGGACCCCGCGAGTCTCGTCCCAGAGCGGGGCTTGAATTGACCACCCGCCGCAGGAGCTTGAATTGCCCCGCCCACCCGCAGGCAATCGCCCGGCTCCCGCCCATCTCCCACCCACCGCCCCCTCCGGGGCCGTCGGCCCGACGGGGTACCGCCACCCGCCTTGGGTAATCCGCCGCCAGCCACGGCTCCCCACCCGTCGCGGCCGACACCGCCCCGCCTTGGGCAACCTCCGCCAACCACGGCTCCCCACCCTTGACGGTCGACGCCGCCCCGCCTTGGGCAATCTGCCGCCTGGGGCGGCAGGGTGGGCAAGGCGGCACCCCGGTGCCGCGCACCCATCACGACAGACGCCAACCCCGGCACGGGCCCAGGTGCCGGGCACCGATCCCAACGCGCCCCACCCCGGCCCCGCCCCGGGCCCCGGTCGGGGCTGGAGCCCCCGGAGGGGGCGGGCGGGTGGGAGACAAGCCAGGACCGGCGCAGCCGAACACGGCACGACACCGCGCACCAGCACCACAGACGCCGCCCCCGGCAAACCCCCGACCCAGGCGCCGCGCGCCCATCACGACGGCCCCAACCCGACGCGGCACGCCGAAACGCACGATCCCGCCCCAGCACGGAGCGCTACCGGGATTCATTCGCAGTGGATCGGGTTTCAGCCCGGTGGTGAAGCGGATCTGATGACTGCGGAGCGTCGCGGTGTCGTTCCGGTGGAGCCGGATGGAGCGGTCACTGGCGAGGGTGACGGGAGGAACGGGTGTTCCCGGTTACGGAGGGTGTAGTTCGTTCGTACGATCCTCGCACGCAGCTTCGGTACGCCTTCAGGTTGTACCCGGAGCCTGGTCAACGCGCCGCGTTGGCGCGGGCGTTCGGGTGTGCCCGTGTCGTGTTCAACGACGCGGTGCGTGCCCGCGAAGACGCCCGCAAGGCCGGGCGGCCCTCCCCCACGGCCGGGGAGCTGTCCCGCTCTCTGATCACCGAGGCCAAACGGACGAGCGAGCGGTCCTGGCTGGGGGAGGTGTCCGCGGTCGTGCTTCAGCAGTCCCTGCGGGACGCCGAGTCCGCGTACAGGAACTTCTTCGCTTCTCTCACCGGTGCCCGCAAAGGTCCGAAACTGCGACCGCCGCGCTTCAAGTCCCGCAAGGACGCCCGGCAGTCGGTCCGGTTCACCGCCAACGCCCGCTGGAGCATCACCGACAGTGGCCGCCTGAACCTGCCGAAGATCGGCGCGGTGAAGGTGAAGTGGTCCCGCAGCCTGCCCACCACCCCCACCTCGGTCACCGTCATCAAGGACGCGGCAGGCCGGTACTTCGCCTCCTTCGTGATCGACACCGACCCTGCCGCCGATGCCGCCCGGATGCCCGACACCGACCAGGTCATCGGCATCGACCTGGGCCTGACACATTTCGCCGTGCTGTCCACCGGCGAGAAGATCGACTCCCCCAGGTTCCTGCGGCGTGCGGAGAAGAAGCTGAAGAAGGCCCAGCGGGAGCTGTCCCGCAAACAGAAGGGATCCAAAAACCGGGCCAAGGCCCGCCTCAAAGTCGCCCGCGCCCACACCCAGGTGACCGACGCACGCCGCGAGTTCCACCACCAGCGCTCCACGAAGCTGATCTCCGAGAACCAAGGGATCGCCGTGGAGGACCTGTCGGTGGCGGGACTGGCGCGCACCAGGCTGGCCAAGTCCGTGCACGACGCCGGATGGTCCACCTTCGTCGGCATGCTGGCGTACAAGGCTCAGCGCTACGGCCGCACCCTGGTGAAGATCGGCCGGTTCGAGCCGACCTCCCAGACCTGCTCCACCTGCGGCGTCAAGGACGGACCCAAACCCCTGGGCGTGCGGGAATGGACGTGTACCGCCTGCGGCGTGGTCCATGACCGGGACGTCAACGCCGCGATCAACATCAAGACGGCCGCCGGACTGGCGGTATCGGCCTGCGGAGCGCCGGTAAGACCGGGAGCAGTCCCGGCACAGCGCACAGAAACAGGAAGCCACGGAATCCCCACCGAATCCCGTGCCGCGTAGCGACACAGCAACGTCGGGAAGACCAGAATCCTCGGGCTTCAGCCCGAGGAGCAAGTCAAGCCGCCAGGTCCCGCTCCTCCGCCGGCTCCGTCGCGTCCCGGGACTCGGGGAGTTCCACCGCGGAGGCCACCGCGTCGGGGGCCCACACGAGCCGGGAGACCCACCCGGACGCCCGCCCGATGCCCCGCGTCAGCGGAGTGAGCAGCGCCGAGGCCAACGGCGAGAGCAGCAGCGCGACCGCCGTGCCGAGCGCGAACCCGCCCACGACGTCCGTCGGATAGTGCACGCCCATGAAGACCCGGCAGAACCCTTCGAGCACGGCGAGCCCTATGGCGGCGAGCCCGAGCTTGCGGTGGGCGATGAAGAGCCCCGCCCCGATGGCCATCGCCAGCGTCGCGTGATCGCTGACGAACGAGAAGTCGGTCTTGCCCTTGACCAGAACCTCGAGCCCCTGGTGGTCCACGAAGGGCCGCGGCCGCTCGACGAAGGACCGGATCGGCACGTTCACGAGAACGGCGACCCCGGCGGCGAGCGGCGCCCACACCACGGCGGCCACGGAGGACGCCGCGTCGTCGAGCGACGCGCGCTTCCTCGCACCCCACCAGCACCACAGCACGAGGAGCACGAGCGCGATCAGGATCCCGTACTCCCCGACGAACTCCATGGTCCGGTCGAACCAGCGCGGAGCGTCATCGGCCAGGCCGTTGATGTCGTAGAGCAGCGTGACGTCGGGGTTGGATCCGGATGTCGCGGGCGCTTCGAGTGCCACGAGTCCAGCCATAGTTCAGCGGCCCCTTCGTCTTCAGCCACCCCCGTGGTTGTTTTCGATTCAGGTAGAGGAACGCACGGTCCCACCCTCTACGTTCCACAATCCACCGAACGATCACCCAGACGTTATCGAAGAGAGACACAAACCCGCAGCTCAGGGCCATGGCATAACAGAGAGTTCCAGCCAACTCACAGACCGCTTCGCCGGACTCAGACCTCCGGCGAAGCGCTCGGCAGCGCCTTCGCACCGTCCTCCGTGACCCGGGTCGCGCCGAAGTAGTCAGCGGTGTCGATGGGGTCGAAGCGAATGACGGCACCGGTCCGCGGCGCGTCGATCATGTAGCCGCCGCCCACATAAATGCCCACGTGATGGATGGCCCGGCTGTTCTGGAGGTCGTGGGAGAAGAACACGAGGTCCCCGGGAAGCAGCTCGTCCCGCTTCGGATGCGGCCCGGCGTTGTACTGATCGTTGGCCACGCGCGGCAGCTCGATGTCCGCCGTCGCGTACGCGGCCTTGGTCAGCCCCGAGCAATCAAATCGGCCATCTTGGTCCGCCGTGCCGTTGCCACCCCACAAGTAAGGGGTGCCGAGCTTCTTCTGCGCGAAGTAGATCGCGGCCGCGGCCTGCTGCGAGGGCTGCACGCGCCCGACCGGCTTCGCGAAGGACTTCTCCAGGGTCGTGATGACCTTCACGTAGTTCTGCGTCTCGCGGTACGGCGGCACTCCCCCGTACTTGATGACGGCGTACGAGCCCGCGTTGTAGGCGGCGAGCATGTTCTTCGTCTTGTCGCCGGGCGCGTCCTTCACGTACGAGGCGAGCTTGCAGTCGTACGAAGCGGCCGAGGGGATCGCGTCGTTGGGGTCCCAGATGTCGCGGTCCCCGTCCCCGTCCCCGTCGACCCCGTGCGCGGCCCAGGTGCCGCTGATGAACTGCGCGATGCCGTATGCCTTGGCCGGCGACGTGGCCTTCGGGTTGAACCCGCTCTCCTGGTAGAGCTGCGCGGCCAGCAGCGCCGGGTTGATGGCGGGGCACAGATTGCCCCACTTCTGTACGAGTGGCTGATACGCGGCCGGCACGGCGCCCTTCGCGAGCCCCACGGCCCCCTGCCCGACCCCGCTGCTCAGGCTCCCCGCCGCCATGTACGTCCCGAAAACGAGCAGCGCCACGAACGCGGTCCCCCCGGCGACGGCCGAACCCGCGAGCATCCACGCCTTACGCACCGTCAACCGCCCTTCGCCACGGGGGAGTCCGGGCACGACCCACGGCCGGACACACGAGCGCTCAGTTTACGGTCGGGCACGCCACCCCGTCAGCGACTGCCCGAACTATCCACGACCAGCCTTCATTGCCCGGCGTGACCAGGCATGATACACAGAGTAACCGTACGTTCCTTCGCATCCGGAACCGTCCCTCCCGGGCGGTCCCTCAGGCATGGGACCGTAGGAACTCGGCCAAGGAATGGCGCCAAGTGTGCAGGCATCGGAGCCAATCTGGGCAAGAATGGGTCTGACCTCTGCGCTGCGGCAGAGGCGACAGAACTACCCACATGGGGCGGTGAGTTACACATGCTGCTGGCAGCCGAAAAAGGCGACATCTCCACCATCATCGGCGGGATCGCCCCGGATTGGGGCCCGTTCGGGAGCCTGGGCAACGAGGCACGCGTGATGGTCGAGGTCGTGATGGCGGTCGCCATCCTGCTGTGCCTCGGCATCGCGATCTGGGGCGCGGCCAAGCAACGGATCGGGGCCACGGCCCTGCGCGACACCTTCAGCGCCGAGCAGGGCAAGGGCCTGATCATCGCGGGCCTGACCGGGGTGTTCATCATCGGCTCACTAGGCACGCTGTTCACCATCGTGTACGGCATGGCCGTCTAGCTCCCGCCTGAGGTTGCGTCTCCCTGATGTCGAGTCACCACACCGCGCCCGCGCGGAAACCAGCACGGCTACCGTCGTATGCGGTGGTTCGGCGAAAGGTTGAGGGGGCGTGCGCGCAATGAGTCCTGACGGTCCACAGGACGACGAGCTCTACGGAGGATCCGGCCAGACCCGGACGCGGCTCCCGGAGAGCTCCGGCGCCCGCAGACCGGGGCGTTCACCGTCCCGGTCCCTGGTGACCGTGGTCGGCGTGGTGGTGTTGCTCATCGCGGCGATCGCCTTCGCGAACCGCGGTACGGACGACACCTCCGGCGGTTCCGAGCCCTCCGGCACGAAACCGGCGGCGGCCCCCACGGCCCCGACCGGCGCCAAGCCGGTGTCCTCCGGCTTCGCCCACGACGAGCAGGGCGCGCAGTCGGCTGCCGCGAACTATGCGGTGCAGCTCGGTTCGGCCGACATGTTCGACAAGGCGAAACGAGACGGCATCGTCGACGACGTCTATACGCCGTCGGCCGCCGACGCCCGGCGGGGCGACCTCGACAAGGTGTACTCCAGCGAGGGATTCCTGACGGGCATCGGCCTCAACAAGGACGGCTCCGCGCCGAAGGGGAACACGTTCGTCTCCCGGACCATTCCGGTCGGCACCAAGACGACCGCCTACAAGGGCGACTCGGCGACCGTGTCGATCTGGTACTCGTCGCTGTTCGGACTCGCCGGTGAAGGCACGCAGAACCCGGTGTCCGAGAGCTGGTACACCAACAGCTACAAGCTGCGCTGGGTGGACGGCGACTGGAAGGTGGAGGACTTCACGCAGAAGGACGGCCCCGTCCCGGTCGGCCGCGACCAGCGGGCCTCCACGGCCGACGACATGGCGAAGGCCGTGAAGGAGTACGGAGGGTTCAGCTATGCCCGCTAACCGGCGACGCCGCGCCCTCTCCCTCACAGCCGTGGTCACCGGCGTGCAGGCCTCAGCGGTCCTCCTGGCCTCCCGGGCCTGGGCGGCCCCGGCCCCGGACCCGTCCGACAACTCCTGCGACCTCATCCGCGGCGCCGCAAGGAAGTACTGCGAGCGCGGCAACGACGCCACCGGCAAGAACACCGGAGGTGGTGGCGGGACGCCCGACGTCTCCAACCCCCTCGACCCCCTCTCCAGCCTCGCCAAGGGCTGCGCAGAGGCCGCCTCCTGGACCGTCGACCAGCTCAGCGACGCCGTGCAGAAGACGGCCAACGTCGACTTCACCAACGCGAAGTTCCTCCAGCAGTACGCCGTCGTGTTCGCCGCGTCGACGATCCTCACGCTCGTGCTGTGGCTGCTCGCCGTGGCCAAGCGCGCCGTGCGCGGCGTACCGCTGATGACCGCGATCTCGGAGGCCGTGGGTTTCCTCTGGCTCACCGTGCTCGCGTCCGCCTTCACCCCGCTGATCCTCTACACCGTGGTGTCGGCGGCCGACGGTGTGAGCGACGTACTGGCGAAAGCGACGGGTAATCAGACGGACGCGTTCTTCGGGACGTTCTCCGAGGCCCTGAAGAAGGGCGACGACATCGGCGGCGGGCCGATCATGCTGATCGTCGTGTCACTGGTGTCGATCGTCGCGGCGGGCGTGCTCTACCTGGAGCTGTACCTGCGCGCCGTCCTGCTCTACGTAGGCGCGCTGCTCGGCGTCGTCGTCTACGCGGGGCTCGTCGACAAGAACCTGTGGGGCCACGTGCGCCGCTGGGTCGGCGTCATGATCGCCGTCATCCTCGTGAAGCCGGTCATCGTGATCGTGCTCGGCCTCGCGGGCGCGCTGTCCAGCAGCGACAAGGGGCCCGACTCCCTCGCCGCGATCGTCTCCGGCCTCGCCATCGTGCTGCTCGCCATCTTCGCGAGCGGCATGATCTACCGCTTCGTGCCCGGCTTCGGCGACGAGATGGCCAACGTGAGGAAGAACCGGCTCATGCAGGGCGCCGAGGGCAAGGCGGCCGCCGTGATCAGTTCCCCCGCCGCGCTCGTCTCGCAAGGCATCAAGACCCACAGCAGCCGTCAGGACAGCGGGGGTTCGGGAGGCGGTGGCGGAGCCTCCCAGGCCCGTCCCGCCAACCCCGCGTCCGGCGGTGTGGCCGCGCACAGTTCGCGCCCGGCCGCGTCAGGGGGAGGCGGCGGAACTGTCCCCTCCGCCGCACCCCCGCCCCGTACGAGCCCGACGAAGACCCCGCACGCGAGCAACGACCGCGGGAGCAACGGCGGCAACACCGGTAAGAACGGCAACTGGCAAGGAGGTGCAGGGCGTTGACGACCCAGTCCCACGTGTCCCCTCCGGTCACGCCCCGCCGTACATATCTGATCGGTCGCGCCCGGCCGAACGCGATCGTCGGCAAGAATCGTGAGTCCGGCGAGATCGCGATGATCGTCGTGGGCGCCTTCCTCGGCATGATGTGCGGACTGCTCGTCCCCGTGCTGTCGCTGCGCATCGTGCTGCTCACCGGCTTCCCGATGCTCGGGCTGGCCGCGGTCTACGTCCCGTACAAGGGCCGCACCTTCTACAAATGGTTTGAAATCAACCGCAGCTACAAGCGCTCCCTCAAGCGCGGCACCGCCTACCGATCGCCCACCATGGAGGCCGGCACCCGGCTCGACGGGCGCGAGGTCGAGATCGGCCCGCCCCCGGGCATCGGCAGGCTCACCTGGCTGGCCGCGCCGTTCGGGCCCGACGAGATCTGCGTGCTGCTGCACGCGGACCGGCGCACCGTCACCGCCGCCATCGAGATCGAGGGCCCCGGCGTCGGGCTGCGCGACTCGGAGGACCAGGAGGCGCTGGTCGACCGGTTCGGCACGCTGCTCAAGCACGTCGCCAACGGCGACGGGTTCGTGACCCGGCTCCAGATGCTGGCCCGCACCCTCCCCGCCGACCCCGACGCGCACAACAAGGACGTCGCGGTGCGCGGCGACGACCGCTCGCTCGGCTGGCTCCAGAAGTCGTACGACCAGCTGCAGTCCATGGTCTCGACGAGCAGCGAGCAGCACCGCGCGTACCTCGTGGCCTGCATGCACTTCACGCGCGACCTGGCCGCCGAGGCCAACGCGATGGCCCGCGCCACCCGCCCCAAGGGCGGCAAGAAGGTCGACAGGGACGCCGGGCTCGCCGTCGTCATGGCGCGCGAACTGACCGACATCTGCTCGCGGTTGCAGGAGGCGGACATCCGCGTGCGGCAGCCGCTCGGGCAGGGCCGGCTCGCGTCCCTGATCCACTCCATGTACGACCCCGACCACCCCATCGACCACATCCAGGCGATGTCGAAGCGCAACGCCTGGCCGGCCGAGCTCGACGCCATGGAGCCGACGTTCCTTCAGGCCAAGACGCGTGAGTCGACGACCCGCGCGCCCTGGTGCCACGCCACGGCGTGGGTCAAGGAGTGGCCGATGACGCCGGTGGGCGTCAACTTCCTGGCTCCGCTCCTGGTCCACACCCCGGATGTCATCCGGACCGTCGCCGTCACCATGGACCTCGAACCCACCGAGGTCGCCATCGAGCGGATGCTGACCGAGAAGACCAACGACGAGGCGGAGGCGTCCCGCGCCGCCAAGATGAACCGGACCGTCGACCCCCGCGACATCGCCGCCCACGGCCGCCTCGACCAGCGCGGCGAGGACCTGGCGAGCGGCGCGGCCGGCGTCAATCTCGTCGGCTACATCACGGTCTCCTCCCGCAATCCCGACGCGCTCGCCCGCGACAAGCGCACCATCCGCGCCTCGGCGGGCAAGTCGTACCTGAAGCTGGAGTGGTGCGATCGCGAGCACCACCGGGCGTTCGTGAACACCCTGCCGTTCGCCACCGGCATCCGCCGATGACCCCGACGATCCCGATGTTCCTGATGTCCGCCGACACGGCCGGAAGGTAGGCGCTGCACTATGCGGGATCCGCTGACCGCTCTCACCGATGCCTTCACCGCGTTCCTGTTCGGGAAGGTGGAGACGACCCGGCTTCCGGTGCGTACGTCGACGGGGCAGGCACAGGCCGTCTATCTGCCGACGGCCGCGCCGGGCCTCGGCGACTCCGGGGTGATCATCGGCCGCGAGGTGTACTCCGGCAAGGGCTACATCTACGACCCCTTCCAGCTCTACGGTCAGCAGCTCCCGGCCCCCCACTGGCTGGTGCTCGGCGAGTCCGGCAACGGCAAGTCGGCGCTGGAGAAGACGTACGTACTACGGCAGTTGAGGTTCAAGGACCGTCAGGTCGTCGTCCTCGACGCACAGGGCGAGGACGGCGTCGGCGAGTGGAACCTCATCGCCGAAGAGCTGGGCATAACTCCCATCCGGCTCGACCCGACGGCCGCCCTGGACATGGGGATCCGGCTCAACCCGCTGGACCCGGCGATCACTTCGACGGGCCAGCTGGCGCTGCTGCGCACCATCATCGAGGTCGCGCTCGGGCACGGCCTCGACGAGCGCTCCGGCTTCGCGCTGAAGGTCGCGCACGCGTACGTGAACGAGACGATCGTCGACCGGCAGCCGGTCCTGCCCGACATCGTCGAGCAGCTCCGCCACCCGGAACCGGAGTCGGCGGAGGCCATGAACGTGGCCCTCGAGGACGTCCGGGCCTGGGGCCTCGACGTGGCGCTCGTCATCGACCGGCTCGTCGACGGCGACCTGCGCGGCATGTTCGACGGCCCGACGACGGTCGGCATCGACCTCGACGCCCCGCTGATCGTCTTCGACCTGTCCCACATCGACCGGAACTCGATCGCGATGCCGATCCTGATGGCGATCGTGGGCGTGTGGCTGGAGCACACCTGGATCCGCCCCGACCGGAAGAAGCGCATCTTCCTGGTCGAGGAGGCCTGGCACATCATCAACAGCCCCTTCGTGGCCCAACTCTTCCAGCGGCTGCTGAAGTTCGGCCGCCGCCTCGGCCTGTCCTTCGTGGCGGTCGTCCACCACCTGAGCGACGTGGTCGACGGCGCGGCCGCCAAGGAAGCGGCGGCGATCCTGAAGATGGCTTCCACGAGGACGATCTACGCCCAGAAGGCGGACGAGGCGAGAGCCACGGGCCGGGTGCTCGGACTGCCCCGCTGGGCCGTCGAGATCATCCCGACGCTCTCCCCCGGCATCGCCGTCTGGGACGTCAACGGCAACGTACAGGTGGTCAAACACCTGGTCACCGAGACCGAACGCCCACTGGTGTTCACCGACCGCGCCATGACGGAATCGTCCGCCGAGCAGTTCGTGGACGAGGCCCTGGAGGCGGCCGAGCTGGAGGCCGAGGAACGGGCGGCCGCGTTCGTGGAGCAGCGCCTGGGCGGCTCCGAGTCCACGGTGGCATGAACGGTGGCATGACAGGAATGCGGGACGAGCGGGGGCACCGGATGGAGCGGAGTTACCACCGGGACGACCGGGAGGGGCGCGGCCGGGGCGGTGTGCCCGACGGGCTGCTGGTCGGGGTCCTGGCGTTCCTCCTTGGCATGACGATCCTGGCGTGGACGGCGACGGGCCTCGCGGGCCTCTTCACGAAGGGCGCGTGGCCGACGTCCGTGACGTTCGCGAACACGCCGCTGGCCATGCGCTCGTTGATCACCCGCCCGCACGACATCCCCGGCGCCTGGCCCGGCACCCCCGCCGCCGAACTGTCCGGCTACGGCCTCTTCTGGGGCCTGTTCATCGGCCAGCTGATGATCCTGGTCGTCCTGGCGGTGTTCGTGGCGGGAACGGTGGCGCGGTGGCGTGCGGTCCGGAAGAAGCGTCGCACTCAGCCCATTCAAGCCCCGCACTTGGACGAGAGCCAGCGGGGTCCGGGGCAGAGCCCCGATCTTTCAGCCCCGCCGGCGATTGAGGAGCGGGGCCCGGGGCAGAGCCCCGATCTTTCAGCCCCGCCGGCGATTGAGGGGCGGGGCCCGGGGCAGAGCCCCGATCTTTCAGCCCCTCCGGCGATTGAGGAGCGGGGCCCGGGGCAGAGCCCCGAGACGTCAACCACGCCTCCCGCAACCACACCCGTACCGGCCCAACGCGGACCCGTCCACCTCGGCCCGCCGGCCGCCCGCCACCCCCTCGCCATAGAAGCCATCCAGGACGCCGAAGGCCCCGTCCTCGTGATCACGTCGTCCGCGGACGTCTGGTCGGAGACCAAGGACGCCCGCGCCAAACTCGGCCCCGTCCTCCTCTACGACCCCACCCACCGCTGCGACACCCCCGCCCGCATGCACTGGAACCCGGCCGCCGGCTGCACCGACAAGGAGACCGCGGCGGCCCGCGCCACCGCCCTGCTCGCCCCGATAAGGCCCACGGCCAAACTGGACTCGGCGCTCGCCGAGGCCGCGACCACCCTGCTGCGCAGCTACCTGCACGCCGCCGCCGTCGACGGCAAACCGTTTCGCCACGTCCACCGCTGGGCCCAGGGCACCCAGGTCCAGGACGCCGTACGCATCCTCCGTACGAACCCGAAGGCGGCCGCGGGCACCGCGGGCGAACTCGAGGCGGCGCTCACCTCGCACCCCGAACGCCGCGACATGGCACAGGAGTTGACGGCCCGCGCACTGTCCTCCCTCTTCTCCGTACACATCCGTGAGGCGTGCACGCCCAACCGAACGGATGCGCTCACTCTGGATTCCTTCGTCAACGAAGGGGGCACGCTTTATGTGGTCGGTGAACCCATCGAGGACCCGAAGGGGCAGCCCGGTGCGATGCCCCTGCTCACGGCCCTCGCCTCGAGCGTGGTCGAGCACGGCCGCCGCGTGGCCGCACGGTCACCTGCCGGCCGGCTCGACCCACCAATGACGCTCGTCCTCGACGACGTCGCGGCGGTGGCTCCGCTTCCCCAACTGCCGGAGCTGCTGGCCACGGGAGCGGACCAGGGTCTGGTCACCCTGGCCCTGCTCCGGTCCAGGGAACAGGGCCGCACCCGCTGGCCGGACGCGGAACTCCCGCTCGGTTAGGCCCTACCGGCCGTACAGCTTCAAAAACACCCCGAGCCCACTGGACACACGGGCGTCGACCTCGGCGTCGGACATCGGCACCACCCCGAAGAACGTATCCACCGTGACGGACCCGGGGATCAGCAGCAGGAAGTGCCGCCCGGCCTCCGCGGAGTTGGCCTCGTCGACCGCCAGGTGCCCCTGCTCACCGAGCCGGAGCAGCGCCGCGCGCACCGCTTCCGCCGTCCCCCGCGGGCCGATCCGCTGCCACTCCTCGATGACGTCGGCGGGCAGATGCGAGCCCTCCGAGATGATGTGCCGTACGAGAAGCATGTGCGGCTCGTGGTCGCCGCGCCGTCCCATCCACTCCCGGGCGAGCGCGAGCAGATCCTTCTCGACGTCCGCCACCTTGCCCAAGTGCCGCTCGATCAAGGCAACATGAGCAGCCGTCACATTCTTGGCACTGTCGATGAGGACCTCACGAAAAAGATTCTCCTTGCCACCGAAGTGGTTGTAGAGCGTGCGCGTGGAGACGCCCGCCTCGGCGGCGATCTCGTCGATACCCGCGCGCGCGTACCCCTCGCGACCGAAGACCGTCCGCGCCCCGCGCATCAGCGCCTGCCGCTTCTCGACCGTGCCCTTGCGCGGGATACGCCCCGACTCCTGTGTCATGCCACTCCGCCCTCCGCCGTGCTCGTCCAGCCTAGACACAGAGACCTAGGTACAACGACTGTTGCACTTCTTACAACCACGGTTGTACTTTACCGGCATGGCAACCGAATCCCAGGCTTCGGCGGCCCGCGAAGTCGGCGGCAGCCGCTCCACGTTCACTCTCCTCGTCGTGCTCCTCGGCATGCTCACCCTGCCGATGGCCATGTCCGGCACCACGGTCGCGCTCCCGCGCATCGGCGCCGACCTGGACGCCACGGGCGCCGCGTTGCAGTGGGTGGTCGTCGGCTACTTCCTCGCCGCGTCCTCGTTCATGCTGGTCGCGGGCTCGCTCGGCGATCTCCACGGCCGCCGCCGGATCCTCACGGCGGGCGCCACGCTCTACACGGCGGGCACCCTCGCCTCGGCCCTCGCCCCGAACATCCTGCTCCTCGACGCGGCCCGGATCCTGTCCGGCATCGGCGCCGCGGGCGTCATGGCCAGCGGCAGCTCGCTGCTCGCCGCGACCTTCACGGGCCCCGCCCGCACCCGCGTCTTCGCCTCGCTCGGCACCACGGCGGGCCTCGGCCTCGCCTTCGGCCCGACGTTCTCCGGCTGGCTCGTGGACGCGGTCGGCTGGCGCGCCACCTTCCTGTCGTACGTCGCCGTGGGCGCGGTCATCGTCGTCGGCACCCGCCTGATGCCGGAGTCCCGGGCGGACACGAGCCCGCGCGTCGACAAGGCGGGCGCGGCCACCTTCATCGCCGGCCTCGCCCTGGCCCTCTACGCGATCACGCAGGGCTCCAAGTCCGGCTGGGCGGCGGCGCCGACCCTCGTTCCCGCGGCCCTGTCCCTCGCGCTGCTCCTCACCTTCGTACGCGTCGAACGGCGCCTCGTCCGCACCGGCAACGGCCGCCCGATCCTCGACCTGCGGCTCGCCCGCAACCCGGCGTTCCTCGGCTGGGCGGTCGGCTCCTTCGGGCTCGGCGCGGGCACCACCGGCGTCCTCGCCTACCTGCCGACCTACCTCCAGGGCGCGAACGGCACGACGGCCCGCGCGGCCGGCCTCACGCTGCTGCTGATGACGGTGCAGATCCTGGCCCTGCCCCCGCTCGGCGCCCGCCTGGTCAACCGGGGCGTGCCGGCCCGCCACATCCTGGTCCTGTCCCTGCTCCTGCTGGCGGCGGGCAACGCGTGGCTCACCACGCTCCACCCGGGCATCCCGGTGACATCGCTGGCGGGCCCACTGCTCACCATCGGCGCGGGCCAGGGCCTCTCCCTCGGCATCATCGACGCCCAGGCCATGTCGATGGTCGCCCCGTCCGAGGTCGGCATGGCCTCCGGCTTCCTCAACACGGTCCGCGGCGGCACGGGCGCCATCATGCTCACGATCTTCGGCGCCCTCCTCCTCGCATCCCTCGAACCCCGGGTGGGCTCGGCGCCCCTGGCAGCAAGGATCACGGCGGGCACGGGCGGCCACACCCATGAATTCACAGAGGCGTGGCGGGTGACGCTCTGGTCGACAACGGCCTTGCTAACGGCCCTGGCCGCACTGGCCTACAGGCTACTGACGGCTGTGAGCACGCACCCCGCCCCCGCTACGGACAGCCCTTCCGCCCCCGCTGTGAGCACGCGCCCCGCCCCCACTGCGGACAGCCATCCCGCCCCCGCTGTGGGCAGGCGTCCCGCACGGCGGGACGGGTGGGCACAGCCCCCGACTGAGCGCAACGAAACGACGACCCACACCACGTCAACCTGACCACCCCAACCACGGAGGACCGCACCATGCCCACGACCACAACCACGCCCGCAACCACCACCCCGCTCCGAGTGGGCGTAATTGTCGGATCCACCCGCGACGGCCGCCTCGCCCCCACCGTCAGCACCTGGTTCACGTCCCAGGCCGAACGCCACACCCCCGAAACCCACTTCGACGTCATCGACCTGACCGACCTGGACCTCCCCGGAACCCACCCCGGCTGGGGCCACAAACCAACCCCGGCCCAGACCGAGTTGGCGGCCCGCGTGGACGCCGCAGACGCCTACGTGGTGATCACCCCCGAGTACAACCACAGCTTCCCGGCCCACCTGAAGCACTTCATCGACCTGCACCGCGACGAGTGGAAGGCCAAGCCGGTCGGCTTCGTCTCGTACGGCGGCGTGGGCGGCGGCCTCCGCGCCGTGGAACAACTCCGCCTGGTCTTCGCCGAGTTGCACTGCACGACGATCCGCGACGGCGTCAGCTTCCACCAGGCCCACGGCGGCCTCTTCGCCGAGGAGGGACCGGCCCACGACGAGCAGGGCGCGGCCGGCGCCGCCAAGGTCATGCTCGACCAACTCGCCTGGTGGGCCCACGCCCTGCGCACGGCCCGGACGGAACACCCGTACGGCTAAAGCCGCTTGAGCTCCATCTCGCGCTCCACCTTGGAGGGGTCGCCCGGATGCGGGACGGCCCCTCCCGTGTGGACGAAGCCGAACTTCCGGTAGAACCCCTCGGCCCGCTGATTGTCCTCATGGACGTACAACCGCACCCGCGTCACACCGTCGAGCCCGAACGCCCACTCCACCGCTGCGGAGAACAGGGCGTCCGCCACCCCGCTCCCCCGCGCCTCGGGCCGTACGAACACCGCGACGAGCTGCGCCTGCCGCCGCTCGACGGCCTCCCCGAAGAAGTCCACGGCGCCCGCCTCCTCCACGAGCACCACCACGCTGCCGTCCCAGCGTCCGCCCTCGCCGGCCTCCGCGACGAAGCCGGCCTCCGCGACGAACTGCAGCGCCGTCGTACCGTGCGCCGCCCGCTCGGCCCGCCCCCGCCAGAACTCGTCCGGCTGAGCCAACGCGTCCTCGTACGTCTCCAGATACGCGAGCGGCGCCGCCGGATCCCGCAGCGCCGCGAGCCGCAGCTCCCTCGTGGCACGCCATTCGTCGGCCCGAACGGGTCTGATCACGTAGTCCATACATCCGCACCCTAAGGGCCCCTAGTCCCCCGGTACTACGGCATTTCCGCAGCCCGATGCCCCGGTCCGACGCCCGCGCGGCCCCGCCCACGGCACCGTACTCACATGACGATCCGAGCCCACGGCCTCACAAAACGCTACGGCGGCAAGTCCGGAAAGACCGTCGTCGAGGACCTCACCTTCACGGTCGAGCCCGGCACGGTCACCGGCTTCCTCGGCCCCAACGGCGCAGGCAAGTCCACGACCATGCGCATGCTGCTCGGCCTGGACACCCCGACCGCAGGCCGCGCCACGATCGGCGGCCGCGCCTACGCCACCCACCCGGCCCCGCTCACCGAGGTCGGCGCGCTCCTGGAGGCGAAGGCCGTCCACCCCGGCCGCACCGCCTTCCACCACCTCACGTCGCTCGCCCTCACGCACGGCATCCCGCGCTCCCGCGTCGAGACGGTCCTCGACCTCGCGGGCCTCACCGAGGTGGCGGACAAGCGGGTCAAGGGCTTCTCCCTCGGCATGGGCCAGCGCCTCGGCATCGCGGCGGCGCTCCTGGGCGACCCGGCCACGATCGTCCTGGACGAACCGGTCAACGGCCTCGACCCCGAGGGCGTCCTCTGGATCCGCACCCTCCTCAAGTCCCTTGCCGCAGAGGGCCGTACGGTCCTGGTCTCCTCGCACCTGATGAGCGAGATGGCCCTGACGGCCGACCACTTGGTCATCATCGGCCGCGGCAGGCTGCTCACGGACACGACGGTGGACTCCTTCGTACGGGAGGCAGGCGCCGGAGCCATCAAGGTGGTCACGCCCTCGGCGACCGAACTCGCCGCGCGTCTGGCCGGCCCGTCGGTGACGGTGACCAGCGACAGCCCCGGAACGCTGGAGGTGCGCGGCACGGACGCCGAGCACATCGGCCGCACCGCCGCCGCCCACGGCATCCCGCTGTTCGAACTCACCCCGCGCGCCGCGTCGTTGGAGCAGGCCTTCATGGACCTGACCCGGGATTTCGTCGAGTACAACGCCTCCGTGAAGGGACACGCAGCATGAGCACCGCCACGATCGCCCGCCCCACCAGCACCACGTCCTCTTACGCCGTGACGCCGGCGCGCGTGCTGCGCTCCGAGTGGCACAAGTTCTGGACGGTCCGCTCCACTTGGATCACCCTGCTCTCCTCGACGGTCCTGGTCGTCGGCCTCGGACTGCTGGTCTCCGCCAACTACGACACGGGAAACCGGAAGTTCGTCGATCCGGTCGGGATCGGCCTGGCCGGCGCCCAGATCGCCCAGATCGCCCTGCCGGTCCTGGGTGTCCTGATGATCGCGGGCGAATACACAAGCGGGATGATCCGGGCCTCGCTCACCGCGGTGCCCAAGCGGGCCCCGGTCCTGTGGTCGAAGGCCGCCGTCCTCGCGGCCATCGTCTTCCCGCTGACACTGGCGACCTGCCTGATCGCCTACCCGCTGAGCCAGGCCTTCCTGGCCGGGACCGACCAGGAGGCTGCCCTCACCGATCCGGGCGTCCTCACCGCCGTCGCGGGAGTGGCCGCCGGGATCACGGCCCTGTCGGTCTTCGCCCTCGGGCTCGGAGCCGTGCTCCGCTCGGTCGCGGGCGGCATCTCGGCCTTCGTCGGCGGCGTCATGATCCTCCCGGAGGTCATCTCCATGATCCCGGTGGACGCTGTGGACACCGCGATCGAGTACTTCCCGGTCCAGGCCGCGGGCAACGTGGGCGCCCTCGACCCCATCGCGGGAGCACCCTCGCCGACCGCGTCCCTGATCGCCCTGGTGCTGTGGGCGGTCGGCTCGGTCACCGTCGCCGCGCTCTTCCTCAAGCGGCGGGACGTATGACCCGGCGTGCCGGAGGATGATCCCGTGACCGATCAGCAGACAGAGGGTGCCCGCGCCGCGGGCACCCTCTCGTCCACCCGCCCGCTGCAGCAACTCCTCCAGCACATCCGCGCCTTCGACAGGCGCAGGCCGTGGGTGTGGGACCTCGTCGTCACGCTGTTCTGGGTGGGCGCCGCCCTCACGGACTACGCGAGCAGCGGCTGGCGCATGATCGCCCAGAACCTGAACGTGCCGGACTGGCAGCTCCTCGTCCTCAGCCTGGGCTTCTCCGTGCCGCTCTACTGGCGCCGCCGCCACCCCATGGCCGTCCTCCTCGCGACCGCGCCCTTCGCGCTCGCCAACGGCTGGACGGGCGCCATCCTCCAGGCCCACTTCGCCCAGCTCATCGCGGTGTTCAACCTGGCCGTGCTCCGCCCGCTCAAGCAGCTCGCCCCCGCCGCCCTGATCGTCCTCGTCCCCCTGGTCCCCGGCGCCCTGCGCTATCCGCTCGCGGCCTGGGACGGCTCCTTCGGCCCGGCGACCTGGGGCTTCGCCCTCACCGCGCTGCTCGGCATCGCAGTCCGCTCCCGCAAGGAGCATCTCGCCTCGCTCGTCGAGCACGCCCACCGTCTCGAGATCGAGCGCGACCAGCAGGCCCAGCTCGCCGCCGCGGCCGAACGCACCCGTATCGCCCGCGAGATGCACGACATCATCGGCCACAACCTCTCGGTCATCACCGGCCTCGCCGACGGCGGCTCGTACGCTGCCGCCCGCAACCCGGAACGCGCGGGCCAGGCCCTCACCGCCATCGCCACCACCAGCCGCAATGCCCTCACGGAACTCCGCCGCCTCCTCGACGTACTGGGCGAGGAAGCCCCCTCGCCCGCGGCGGAGCTGACCCCGGCACCCGCACTCGACGACCTCGACTCCCTGATCGAAGGCGTACGTTCGGCAGGACTCCCCGTCCTCAGGAAGGTCGAGGGCGAACCGATACCGCTGCCCGCGGGCCTGGAACTCACGGTGTACCGGGTGGTCCAGGAGGCCCTCACCAACACCCTGAAACACGGCGGCCCATCGGCGACCTCCGAACTGCTCGTCTCGTACGCGACCGACGCGGTGACCGTGACCATCACGGACACCGGCCGCGGCGCACGCACAGACGACCCCCGCACCGACGACCACGGAACCGGCCGCGGCATTGCGGGCATGAGAGAGCGAACGGCCCTCTACCGAGGCACACTTGAGACCGGACCACGACCGGCCGGCGGCTGGCGGGTACACCTCCGCATCCCGATCCCGGAAGGGCCCACTGCGTGACGACCGTCCTCATCGTCGACGACCAGCCCATGCAGCGCTTCGGCTTCCGCATGCTCCTGGAGAGCCAGGACGACCTACGGGTCGCGGGCGAGGCGGGCACGGGCACGGAGGCGGTCCGCCTCGCGGCCGAGCTCGCCCCCGACGTGGTCCTGATGGACATCCGCATGCCCGGCATGGACGGCATCGAGGCCACGCGCCGCATCACCGCCTCGGGCCCCGAGGGCCCGCGCATCCTCATTCTCACCACGTTCGACATGGACGAGTACGCATACGCGGGCCTGCGGGCCGGCGCCTCCGGCTTCCTCATCAAGGACGCGCTCCCCGAGGAACTCCTGGCAGGCATCCGCGCGGTGGCCGCCGGCGACGCGATCGTCGCCCCCAGCCTGACCCGCCGCCTCCTGGACGCGTACGTCCACCACCTCCCGGCCACCGCGGGCACTCCCCCGGCCGCCGATCCACGCATCGCCTCCCTCACGGACCGCGAACGCGAGATCCTCACGGTCATCGCCCAGGGCTGGAGCAACGCCGAGGTCGCCGAACGTCTGCACCTCGCGGAATCGACGGTGAAAACCCATGTCTCCCGCATTCTGGCGAAGACGGGGGCACGGGACAGAGTGCAGGCGGTGATCGTGGCATACGACGCGAAACTGGTGGAGCCCGCATAACGCGCATTGACCCTAAACGCAGAAAAGCCCCGGACCGTATCCCGGTCCGGGGCTTTTCTTCAAAAATAGTTCGGCGGCGTCCTACTCTCCCACAGGGTCCCCCCTGCAGTACCATCGGCGCTGTGAGGCTTAGCTTCCGGGTTCGGAATGTAACCGGGCGTTTCCCTCACGCTATGACCACCGAAACACTATGAAACTGTCAACCGCACCGTAGTCGTGGCCCGACATACGGGGTTGTTCGTGGTTTCAGAACCAACACAGTGGACGCGAGCAACTGAGGACAAGCCCTCGGCCTATTAGTACCGGTCACCTCCACACCTTGCGGTGCTTCCAGATCCGGCCTATCAACCCAGTCGTCTACTGGGAGCCTTAACCCCTCAAAGGGGGTGGGAATACTCATCTCGAAGCAGGCTTCCCGCTTAGATGCTTTCAGCGGTTATCCTTTCCGAACGTAGCCAACCAGCCATGCCCTTGGCAGGACAACTGGCACACCAGAGGTTCGTCCGTCCCGGTCCTCTCGTACTAGGGACAGCCCTTCTCAATATTCCTACGCGCACAGAGGATAGGGACCGAACTGTCTCACGACGTTCTAAACCCAGCTCGCGTACCGCTTTAATGGGCGAACAGCCCAACCCTTGGGACCGACTCCAGCCCCAGGATGCGACGAGCCGACATCGAGGTGCCAAACCATCCCGTCGATATGGACTCTTGGGGAAGATCAGCCTGTTATCCCCGGGGTACCTTTTATCCGTTGAGCGACGGCGCTTCCACAAGCCACCGCCGGATCACTAGTCCCGACTTTCGTCCCTGCTCGACCCGTCGGTCTCACAGTCAAGCTCCCTTGTGCACTTACACTCAACACCTGATTACCAACCAGGCTGAGGGAACCTTTGGGCGCCTCCGTTACTCTTTGGGAGGCAACCGCCCCAGTTAAACTACCCATCAGACACTGTCCCTGATCCGGATCACGGACCCAGGTTAGACATCCAGCACGACCAGAGTGGTATTTCAACGACGACTCCACAACCACTGGCGTGGCCGCTTCAAAGTCTCCCACCTATCCTACACAAGCCGAACCGAACACCAATATCAAACTATAGTAAAGGTCCCGGGGTCTTTCCGTCCTTCTGCGCGAAACGAGCATCTTTACTCGTAGTGCAATTTCACCGGGCCTATGGTTGAGACAGTCGAGAAGTCGTTACGCCATTCGTGCAGGTCGGAACTTACCCGACAAGGAATTTCGCTACCTTAGGATGGTTATAGTTACCACCGCCGTTTACTGGCGCTTAAGTTCTCAGCTTCGCCACACCGAAATGTGACTAACCGGTCCCCTTAACGTTCCAGCACCGGGCAGGCGTCAGTCCGTATACATCGCCTTACGGCTTCGCACGGACCTGTGTTTTTAGTAAACAGTCGCTTCTCGCTGGTCTCTGCGGCCACCCCCAGCTCATGGAGCAAGTCCAATCACCAGGAATGGCCCCCCTTCTCCCGAAGTTACGGGGGCATTTTGCCGAGTTCCTTAACCATAGTTCACCCGAACGCCTCGGTATTCTCTACCTGACCACCTGAGTCGGTTTAGGGTACGGGCCGCCATGAAACTCGCTAGAGGCTTTTCTCGACAGCATAGGATCATCCACTTCACCACAATCGGCTCGGCATCAGGTCTCAGGCACAAGCTGTCCGGATTTACCTGGACAGCGCCCTACACCCTTACCCCGGGACTACCATCGCCCGGGCTGGACTACCTTCCTGCGTCACCCCATCGCTCACCTACTACCAGCTTGGGCCGGCGGCTCCACCACTTTCCATTCCCCGAAGGGTCCGGAACGGCTTCACGGCCTTAGCATCACTGGATTCGATGTCTTTCGCGTCACAGCGGGTACCGGAATATCAACCGGTTATCCATCGACTACGCCTGTCGGCCTCGCCTTAGGTCCCGACTTACCCTGGGCAGATCAGCTTGACCCAGGAACCCTTAGTCAATCGGCGCACACGTTTCTCACGTGTGTATCGCTACTCATGCCTGCATTCTCACTCGTGAACCGTCCACAACTACCTTCCGGTGCTGCTTCACCCGGCACACGACGCTCCCCTACCCATCCATACAGGCGTTGGCCCTGTTGTATGAATGACACGACTTCGGCGGTACGCTTGAGCCCCGCTACATTGTCGGCGCGGAATCACTTGACCAGTGAGCTATTACGCACTCTTTCAAGGGTGGCTGCTTCTAAGCCAACCTCCTGGTTGTCTCTGCGACTCCACATCCTTTCCCACTTAGCGTACGCTTAGGGGCCTTAGTCGATGCTCTGGGCTGTTTCCCTCTCGACCATGGAGCTTATCCCCCACAGTCTCACTGCCGTGCTCTCACTTACCGGCATTCGGAGTTTGGCTAAGGTCAGTAACCCGGTAGGGCCCATCGCCTATCCAGTGCTCTACCTCCGGCAAGAAACACACGACGCTGCACCTAAATGCATTTCGGGGAGAACCAGCTATCACGGAGTTTGATTGGCCTTTCACCCCTAACCACAGGTCATCCCCCAGGTTTTCAACCCTGGTGGGTTCGGTCCTCCACGAAGTCTTACCTCCGCTTCAACCTGCCCATGGCTAGATCACTCCGCTTCGGGTCTTGAGCGCGCTACTAAATCGCCCTATTCGGACTCGCTTTCGCTACGGCTTCCCCACACGGGTTAACCTCGCAACACACCGCAAACTCGCAGGCTCATTCTTCAAAAGGCACGCAGTCACGACGCATTGAGTAAACTCAATGCGCGACGCTCCCACGGCTTGTAGGCACACGGTTTCAGGTACTATTTCACTCCGCTCCCGCGGTACTTTTCACCATTCCCTCACGGTACTATCCGCTATCGGTCACCAGGGAATATTTAGGCTTAACGGGTGGTCCCGCCAGATTCACACAGGATTTCTCGGGCCCCGTGCTACTTGGGTGTCTCTCAAACGAGCCGTTAATGTTTCGACTACGGGGGTCTTACCCTCTACGCCGGACCTTTCGCATGTCCTTCGCCTACATCAACGGTTTCTTACTCGTCTCACGGCCGGCAGACCGTAAAAGAGAGATCCCACAACCCCGCACACGCAACCCCTGCCGGGTCTCACACGTATACGGTTTGGCCTCATCCAGTTTCGCTCGCCACTACTCCCGGAATCACGGTTGTTTTCTCTTCCTGCGGGTACTGAGATGTTTCACTTCCCCGCGTTCCCTCCACACTGCCTATATATTCAGCAGCGGGTGACAGCCCATGACGACTGCCGGGTTTCCCCATTCGGAAACCCCCGGATCAAAGCCTGGTTGACGACTCCCCGGGGACTATCGTGGCCTCCCACGTCCTTCATCGGTTCCTGGTGCCAAGGCATCCACCGTGCGCCCTTAAAAACTTGGCCACAGATGCTCGCGTCCACTGTGCAGTTCTCAAACAACGACCAACCACCCGTCACAACCCACCGAAGCGGATTTTTACCGGGGCCGGCACTGAAGGCGACCGTTACGGCCGTACCTTCAGATACCCAACAGCGTGCCCGACACCCTCGCCACTCGTGATCAGCTTTCCACGCTCCGAAGAGCAGTACTTGCAGCCCGAGATGACTGACGGTGCCGAATAATCAACGTTCCACCCATGAGCAACCACCGTCGAACGTTTGCCGACGTAGTGGCCTCTGACCTCGTCCCGAAGGACTCGGTAAGAAGTGCTCCTTAGAAAGGAGGTGATCCAGCCGCACCTTCCGGTACGGCTACCTTGTTACGACTTCGTCCCAATCGCCAGTCCCACCTTCGACAGCTCCCTCCCACAAGGGGTTGGGCCACCGGCTTCGGGTGTTACCGACTTTCGTGACGTGACGGGCGGTGTGTACAAGGCCCGGGAACGTATTCACCGCAGCAATGCTGATCTGCGATTACTAGCAACTCCAACTTCATGGGGTCGAGTTGCAGACCCCAATCCGAACTGAGACCGACTTTTTGAGATTCGCTCCACCTTGCGGTATCGCAGCTCATTGTATCGGCCATTGTAGCACGTGTGCAGCCCAAGACATAAGGGGCATGATGACTTGACGTCGTCCCCACCTTCCTCCGAGTTGACCCCGGCGGTCTCCTGTGAGTCCCCATCACCCCGAAGGGCATGCTGGCAACACAGAACAAGGGTTGCGCTCGTTGCGGGACTTAACCCAACATCTCACGACACGAGCTGACGACAGCCATGCACCACCTGTACACCGACCACAAGGGGGCGCCTGTCTCCAGACGTTTCCGGTGTATGTCAAGCCTTGGTAAGGTTCTTCGCGTTGCGTCGAATTAAGCCACATGCTCCGCTGCTTGTGCGGGCCCCCGTCAATTCCTTTGAGTTTTAGCCTTGCGGCCGTACTCCCCAGGCGGGGCACTTAATGCGTTAGCTGCGGCGCGGACAACGTGGAATGTTGCCCACACCTAGTGCCCACCGTTTACGGCGTGGACTACCAGGGTATCTAATCCTGTTCGCTCCCCACGCTTTCGCTCCTCAGCGTCAGTAATGGCCCAGAGATCCGCCTTCGCCACCGGTGTTCCTCCTGATATCTGCGCATTTCACCGCTACACCAGGAATTCCGATCTCCCCTACCACACTCTAGCTAGCCCGTATCGACTGCAGACTCGGGGTTAAGCCCCGAGCTTTCACAATCGACGTGACAAGCCGCCTACGAGCTCTTTACGCCCAATAATTCCGGACAACGCTTGCGCCCTACGTATTACCGCGGCTGCTGGCACGTAGTTAGCCGGCGCTTCTTCTGCAGGTACCGTCACTTTCGCTTCTTCCCTGCTGAAAGAGGTTTACAACCCGAAGGCCGTCATCCCTCACGCGGCGTCGCTGCATCAGGCTTTCGCCCATTGTGCAATATTCCCCACTGCTGCCTCCCGTAGGAGTCTGGGCCGTGTCTCAGTCCCAGTGTGGCCGGTCGCCCTCTCAGGCCGGCTACCCGTCGTCGCCTTGGTGAGCCATTACCTCACCAACAAGCTGATAGGCCGCGGGCTCATCCTTCACCGCCGGAGCTTTTAACCCCCATCCAGGAGAATGGGAGTGTTATCCGGTATTAGACCTCGTTTCCAAGGCTTGTCCCAGAGTGAAGGGCAGATTGCCCACGTGTTACTCACCCGTTCGCCACTAATCCACCCCGAAGGGCTTCATCGTTCGACTTGCATGTGTTAAGCACGCCGCCAGCGTTCGTCCTGAGCCAGGATCAAACTCTCCGTGAATGTTTCCCCGTAATCGGGGTGACACCACGAGAGCGGAACAGTCGGAGGAATAATCCGACCGTTCACAGCGTCCTCGCTGTGCGCCTGCCGACCAATTAAGGTCTGCAGGACTTTTCAAAGGAACCTCGCCCCAGCAGATGCTGGAGACGGGGTATCAACATATCTGGCGTTGATTTTTGGCACGCTGTTGAGTTCTCAAGGAACGGACGCTTCCTTTGTACTCACCCTCTCGGGCTTTCCTCCGGGCGCTTCCCTTCGGTATTTCGTGTTTCCGACTCTATCAGACCGTTTCACCGGCCGATTTCCTCGGGGTCCTGCTGGTCTTGCTCTTCGCTTTCCGGCCTTTCGGCTTTCCGGCGAGTCCGACTCTATCAGATCCTTTCGGGCCTGATTCCCAGTCAGCGGGGCTTGTCTTCCCGGCTGTTGGGCCGTTCCGACGTTCCAAACTTTAGCGGATTCCCGGCCCCCGAGCGAATCGGGGGTTCGGAATTGAATTCGGGCACGCCGAATAGAATCCCGGTTGGGAGATCGTGCTGAGATTGGGTGCCGCTTGAGCGGCGGATGTGCTGCCGAAGAACCGTTACGGCCCCGTGGCAACCCGAGGTACCTTACGGACCGGGGAAGGCCGTGTCAACCCTCCCCCTGCCCGGCTTCAGCCGAGGTCGTTGAGGCGCCCGCCGGCGTCCGGCTGGGCGTCTTCCACACGGCGTAGAAGACGGGTGAGGACCTCGCCCAGCGCGCTGCGCTCCTTCGGGTTGAGGTCCTGGAGCAGGTCCTCCTCGAAGACGGACGCGAGGCGCATCGCCTCCAGCCACTTCTCGCGGCCCTCCGCGGTCAGCTCCACGATGACGCGGACGCGGTTGTTCTCGTCGCGGTCGCGGGTGACCAGGCCCTCCTGGACCATGCGGTCGATGCGGTGGGTCATCGCGGCGGGGGTCAGGCCGAGGCGCTTGGCGAGGTCGCCGGGGCCCATCCGGTAGGGGGCGCCGGAGAGGACGAGGGCCTTGAGGACCTCCCAGTCCGTGTTGCTGATCCCTATCTCGGCGGTCTGGCGTCCGTACGCCACGTTCATGCGGCGGTTGAGTCTGCCGAGCGCCGAGACGATCTGCTCGACCTGGGGGTCGAGGGCCTGGAACTCGCGCTGGTACGCGGCGATCTGCTCTTCGAGCGTCGGCTCGGCCGCCGGTGCGCCTGGGGTGTCCGCCATGCCGCGCAGTATGGCACGGGAGTGGTTGGCGTTGAAGTCCTTGAGTATGTACTCTTTAGCTTCGAACTTTAGCTTCGAAGTCTTCAGGGTTAAGGCCCCGATCAGCGAAAGGGCAGGTGAAAGTGACCAGGGCGATGGGCGCCGCGATGCGCCGAATTCAGGTGGGCAGCGCGCTGAGCGCGTTCGGCATCGGCTTCACGGTTCCGTTCCTCTACGTGTACGTGGCGGAGGTCCGGGGACTCGGGGCCAGTGCGGCGGGGATCGTGCTGGCCGCCTTCGCCATGGCCGCCCTGGTCGTCCTGCCCTTCACCGGTCGTGCCATCGACCGGCGCGGTCCGCTCCCCGTGCTCGTCGCGGCCTCGGTCGTGGCGTCCGTCGGAGCGGTCGGCCTCGGGTTCGCCACGTATGAACCGGCCGCCATCGTGGCCGCCGCGGTGCTGGGTGCCGGGACGGCGGTGCTGCAGCCGGCGCTCGCGACCATGATCGTGTGGTGCTCCGCGCCGGAGACGCGCACCCGTTCGTTCGCGACGCAGTTCTTCCTGCAGAACCTGGGGCTCGGCATCGGCGGGCTCATCGGCGGCCAGATCGTCGACGAGACCAGGCCTGACAGCTTCCTGCTGCTCTTCTCCATCGAGGCCGTGATGTTCCTGGTGCTCGCCGGGATCGTGCTGACCGTGCGGATGCCGCAGGCGCCCGCGCTCGGTGAGGCCGTGCCGAAGGACGAGGGCAAGGGCGGCATGCGGGCGCTGCTCGGGCACCGGGCGATGGTGCAGCTGTGCGTACTCGGGTTCGTGCTGTTCTTCGCCTGCTACGGGCAGTTCGAGTCGGGGCTGAGTGCCTACGGCGTCGAGGCGGCCGGGATCTCGGCGTCCACGCTCGGCATCGCGCTCGCCGCCAACACGGCGATGATCGTGATCGCCCAGTTCGCCGTGCTCAAGCTCGTCGAGCGCAGGAAGCGGTCGCGGGTGATCGCCGCGGTGGGGCTCATCTGGACCGTCGCGTGGCTGGCGGCCGGGTACGCGGGGATCGGGCACGGGAGCCAGGCGATGGCGACCGCCGCGTTCATCTCCACGTACGCACTGTTCGGCCTCGGTGAGGCGATGCTGTCGCCGACCGTGGCGCCGCTTGTCGCCGATCTCGCTCCGGCCGGGATGGTCGGGTCGTACAACTCGGCCTTCGCGCTGGTGAAGCAGCTCGCGCTGGCCGTCGGGCCTGCCGTGGGCGGGCCGATGGGGGCCGCGCTGCACGGTCCCTACATCGTGACGTTCGTACTGTTCTCGCTGGCCGTCACCGTTCTTGCGCTGCGGCTCGGCAAGCAGCTCACGCCGGTGCAGGACCAGCCGTCGCTCGCCGGCAGCCGTGTGGTGATGCAGAGCTCGCCGGAGCCCGCCACCGCCCCGTCCGGCTGAGGCGTCACGCCGGGGGCGCTCCCTGGGCCTTGCCTGGTGGGAGCACGAACTCGCACCACACCGCCTTGCCGCCGCCCGGCGTGCGCCGCGAGCCCCAGTTCGAGGCGATCGTGGCGACGATCGCGATGCCACGCCCCGCCTCGTCCGCCGGTTCCGCGCGGCGGCGGCGCGGCAGGTGGTCGTCGCCGTCGGTCACCTCGATGATCAGGCGGCGGTCCGTGCGGCGCAGGCGCAGTCGCATGGGCGGGGTGCCGTGCTGGAGGGAGTTGGCGACGAGTTCGCTGGCCGCGAGGACGCCCAGGTCGTGGAGTTCGTCGGCGAAGCGCCAGCTGGTGAGGACGCCGGACGCGAAGGCACGCGCGCGTGGGGCCGCCTCCACGCCGCCGAGCAGTTCGAGCGCCGCGTTGCGGAAGCGCTCGCCGTCGGTGCCCTTGCGGGCCGGGTGCTGGAGGACCAGGACCGCGACGTCGTCGTCGTGATCGGCCGTGACTCCGGCCGCGCGGATCAGGCGGTCGCAGACCACCTGGGGCGTGCCGGTCGCGCCCGCCAGGGCGTTCTCGAGCGCGGCCACCCCCTCGTCGATGTCCTCGTCGCGCCGCTCCACCAGGCCGTCGGTGTACATGACCGCCGTGGATCCGGCGCCGAGCGGCACCGAGCCCGAGGCGTGCAGCCAGCCGCCGGTGCCGAGCGGCGGGCCCGTGGGCTCGTCGCCGCGGTGGATCGTGCCGTTCTCGTCGCGTACGAGGATCGGCAGATGGCCCGCGGAGGCGTAGACGAGGCGGCCCTCGTTCGGGTCGTGGACGGCGTAGACGCAGGTGGCGATCTGCTGCGGGTCGATCTCCGTAGCGAGGCCGTCCAGCAGTTGGAGTACCTCGTGCGGGGGCAGGTCCAGGCGCGCGTAGGCGCGGACCGCCGTGCGGAGCTGGCCCATGACGGCCGCCGCCCGGACGCCGCGGCCCATGACGTCGCCGATCACCAGGGCCGTGCGGCCGCCGCCGAGGGTGATGACGTCGTACCAGTCGCCGCCGACCGCGGCCTCGGTGCCGCCGGGCTGGTAGGTGGCCGCGATCCGCAGGTCGTCCGGCTCCTCCAACTCCTGTGGCAGGAGCGAGCGTTGGAGCGTGACCGCCGTCTCGCGCTGTTCGCGCTCGCTGGTGCGCAGGCGCTCCGCCGCCTCCGCGTGGTCCGTGACGTCGGCCGCGAAGATCAGCACCCCGGGGCCCTCCGCGGTCTCCAGCGGGGTGCAGGTGACGGTGTACGAGCGGCCGCCGGACGTCTTGCGGGACTTGACCGTGCGGGGCTTGCCGCTGCGCAGTACCTGGTCGAGGAACGGGAGCAGGCTGAGCTCGTCGAGCTCGGGCAGTGCCTCGTGGGCGGGCTCGCCTGCGGTGCGCTCGCCAAAGGCCGCTACGTAGGCGTCGTTGACGTACGCGATGCGGTGCTCGGGGCCGTGCACCAGGGCGACGAGGGCGGGGATGCGGTCGAGGACCTCGCGTACGGGCAGCTCGTCGACGCCGCCCTCCTCGCCGGGCGCCTCTTCGGACAGGTGCTCGGCGCGGGCAGCGGGGACCGCGCCGTCGGGCCGCTGGGGTGGTCCGCCGTGGTCGGGCCGCTGGGGTCCGCCGTGGTCGGCCCGCGCCGCGGCGCGGCGCTGCGTTCCGGGGAGCCGGGCGCTCCAGCGCGTGAAGTTCACAGGGGAAAAGCCTCGTGGGGTCGAGGGCGGGCGAGGGGCCCGCCCAGGGTCGTGGACCAGTCTGGCCGACCGTACTGACAATCGTCAGACGCCGGTCCGCGGGCGGGAGTTCCGCGCTCCGGTCATCAGTGGTCCGTCGGGGGCGTCAACAACGCGCTCAGGGCGACCCCTTCGGATTTTCCGGAGGCCCTTGCGGGGTGTCGCGGGAGGGTCCCCCAGATGGGTCCGTAGGAGGGACCGCTCCGGCCGCGAGTTCGAACTCGGCGCGGGGCTGTTCCAGCGAGCCCAGCGAGACGATCTCTCGCTTGAACAGACCGGAGAGCGTCCATTCGGTCAGGACGCGGGCCTTGCGGTTCACGGTGGGCACCCTGCTGAGGTGGTAGACGCGGTGCATGAACCAGGCAGGGTAGCCCTTCAGTTTGCGGCCGTAGACGTGTGCGACGCCTTTGTGGAGGCCGAGCGAGGCCACCGAACCCGCGTACGCGTGCTCGTAGTCGGTGAGCGGTTCGCCACGTACGGAGGCCGCGATGTTGTCGCCGAGGGTCCTGGCCTGGCGTACCGCGTGCTGGGCGTTGGGCGCGCACTCCTTGCCGGGCGCCGTGATGTCCGGGACGGCAGCGGCGTCGCCGGCTCCCCACGCGTGCGGGGCGCCGTCGACGGCGAGCGTGGCGGTGCACTTGAGGCGCCCGCGTTCGTTCAGCGGCAGGTCCGTGGCGGCGAGCAGCGGACTCGGCTTGACGCCTGCCGTCCACACGACCGTGCGCGTGGGGAAGCGTGAGCCGTCGCTGAGCACCGCTACGCGGTGCTCGCAGGATTCCAGCCGGGTCTCCAGGCGTACGTCGATGTTGCGGCCGCGCAGTTCGCGGATCGTGTACTGGCCCATTTCCGGGCCCACTTCGGGCAGGATCCGGTCCGAGGCCTCGACGAGGATCCACTTCAGGTCCTCGGCCTTGACGTTGTGGTAGTACTTCGCCGCGTATCGGGCCATGTCCTCCAGCTCGCCGAGTGCCTCCACTCCCGCGTACCCGCCTCCTACGAAGACGAAGGTGAGCGCCGCGTCGCGGATCGCCGGGTCGCGCGTGGAGGAGGCGATGTCGAGTTGCTCGATGACGTGGTTGCGCAGGCCGATGGCCTCCTCGACGGTCTTGAACCCGATGCCGAAGTCGGCGAGCCCGGGGACCGGGAGCGTGCGGGAGACGGAGCCCGGCGCCAGGACCAGTTCGTCGTAGGTGAGGGTGGCGGCGCCCGTGCCCTCTTCCTCGCTGGCCAGCGTGGTGTACGTGGCCGTGCGCTTGCCGTGGTCGATGGACTGCGCCTCGCCGACGATCACTTGGCAGAGGTCGAGCGCGCGGCGCAGCGCGACGACGACATGGCGCGGCGAGATCGATCCGGCGGCGGCCTCCGGCAGGAAAGGCTGATAGGTCATGTACGGGTCGGGGGTGATCAGAACGATCTCCACGGCACCGCTCTTGAGCTCCGGTTTGAGCTTCTTCTGGAGCCGCAGAGCCGTGTACATCCCGACGTAACCGCCGCCGACTACAACAATGCGCGTACACGTCGGGGGCACGGGGGTCGACCCCCGGAAGATTGCAGTCCTCACCCTCCCATGACGCATCGGGCCCCTGCGTTTGTCCACAGTCCCGACCATTTGTATGACGACCAGAAGTACCCCTCGCGGCCCGGCGATCAACCCGCGTACGGGGGAGGTTCCCAGGTCAGCGTCCAAAGAGGGGTCCCGGGCCGGGGTGGAGGGCGGCGGGGCCGTCATGGCCAAATCCCGTACATGCTCCTTTCGAGGGGCGCCCGGTGCGGAACCTGCCCCTTCTGAATTGCTCCCGGCTCAACTATGTTCGTCTCTTGTCGGGGTGTCTGGGGGGATACGCGGACGGGATCGGGAAGAGGTCCCGGAAACCGCTGTCTGTTCCTCTGGCTCCGACAGACAATGGCGGGGAGTGTCTCCGGGGGGAGACGTCATTACCGGGGGAACACATATGCACATTCAGGACTCTCATTGGACCTCAGCCTCTGCCGTGGCGCCCTCGGGCGCGACCATGGGGGCCAACGGACGGGGGGCGGGCGACAGTTCGCGCTCCACGCCGCTGCGGGTGGACGCACAGCGCAATCTTGAGCATGTGCTGCGTGCGGCCAGGGAGGTCTTCGGCGAGCTGGGGTACGGGGCGCCCATGGAAGACGTGGCGCGCCGCGCTCGCGTCGGGGTGGGCACGGTGTACCGGCGCTTTCCCAGCAAGGACGTACTGGTGCGGCGGATAGCCGAGGAGGAGACCTCGCGGCTGACCGACCAGGCGCGCACGGCGCTCGGTCAGGAGAACGAACCGTGGTCGGCGCTCTCGCGCTTCCTGCGGACCTCGGTCGCCTCGGGGGCGGGCCGGTTGCTGCCTCCGCAGGTACTGCGGGTCGGGGTCGCCGACTCCGAGGAGGGCGTGCGCGACGAGCTGCGCGTGCCCGAACAGCGTGCCGCGACGCCGGAGTTGCGGCTCGTGGAGCAGCAGCCGATGGTCGGTGGCGACGGCCTGTCCGCGGACGACACGGGGGCCGCGGCGCTCCTCGAGGTCGTGGGCCGGCTCGTGGACCGCGCCCGTGAGGCCGGCGAGTTGCGCACCGACGTGACCGTGTCGGACGTGCTGCTGGTCATCGCGACGGCGGCCCCTTCGCTTCCGGACGCGGTGCAGCAGGAAGCGGCCTCCGCCCGGCTGCTCGACATCCTGCTCGAAGGGCTGCGGTCACGGCCGGCGTGACCGGTCGGATCCTCACCGAAACAAGGGGGTGACCGCGGGTCGACCAGATGGTCACTCGCGGTCAACTCTCGTTTACGGGAAGGTGGTTGAGGCTTCCCCGAACGAGTGATCCTTAGGGTTTGCGCACGCCAAATCTCCACGGATGAGTGGTTGCCGTGCAGCAACCACTTCGGGGGCCCTTGCGTGTGGCACTCTTTCCCGGTGATCGGGTCAGAGTGGGCGGTCGGGGGCATTCCGCAATGAGCGTTGACGGGCGGGACGAGCAGCGGCCCGAGGGCGGTGGGACGAGCGCCGAGAGCCCGCCCCCGCAGCAGGTGCCGAGCCAGGGCGGTCCGGGGCGCACGCACGCCGAGCAGCCGGACCTGCAGACACCGGACCTGCAGACATCAGTGCCGCCTCAGCGCGAGAGCGGCTCTTCCGGCGGCGACGACGGCGAGGTGCCGTCCTCCGATGCCGACCTGATCGGCCGCATGCGGGCGGGCGACGACAGCGCCTACGAAGGGCTGTACCGCCGCCACTCCGCCGCCGTGCGCCGCTACGCCCGCACCTGCTGTCGCGACGGGCACACCGCGGACGACCTCACGGCCGAGGTGTTCGCCCGCACCCTGCAGGCGGTGCGCAGCGGCAGCGGTCCCGAGCACGCGGTGCGTGCCTATCTGCTGACCACGGTGCGCCGCGTGGCCGCGAGTTGGACGAAGTCGGCGAAGCGCGAGCATCTCGTCGACGACTTCGCCGTGTTTGCCACGCAGGACGCCCGCTCGCGGGAGGCCAGCGACGACGACACGCTCGACCTGGGCGCCGACGTCCTCGCGATGCACGAGGCCGAGCAGTCGATGGCCATGCAGGCCTTCCGCTCGCTGCCCGAGCGCTGGCAGGCCGTGCTGTGGCACACGGAGGTCGAGGAGGAGTCGCCCAGCGAGGTCGCCACGCTCTTCGGGCTCGACGCCAACGGCACGCGCGTGCTCGCCAAGCGGGCCCGCGAGGGCCTGAAGGAGGCCTACCTCCAGGCCCATGTCTCGACCACGCTCACGCAGTCCGAGGAGTGCGCCCGCTACGCGGACCGGCTCGGCGCCTACGCGCGCGGCAGCCTGCGCACGCGGGCGGAGCGGGGCCTGCGCAAGCACATGGAGGAGTGCGCCAAGTGCCGGCTCGCGGCCGGCCAGATCAAGGAAGTCGCCAGCGGCATCCCCGGTGTCGTACCGATCGCGGTCATCGGCTGGTTCGGCGCCGCCGGGTACGCGAAGGCCGCGGCGTTCATCGGCGGTGGCGCCGCGAGTGCGGCGGGCGCGGCCGGGGCCGGTGCGGCCGCGGCGACGGGCGGCGGCTCCACGAGCGGCGGCGCCGCGGGTGGCGCGGCCTCCGAAGGACTCGGTGCCCCCGCGAAGGCCGGGATCGCGGCCGGTGTGGTGGCCGCCGGTACCGCGGTCGCGCTGGCGATGGCGCTCACCGGCGGCGACCCGAAGCCGAAGCCGGAGGCCCGCGAGCAGGCGCCGCCGCCCGCCTCGCAGCCGATCGAGCCGAAGAAGCCGAAGCCCGAGCCCAAGCCGCCGGCGCCCAAGCCGAAGCCACCGGCTCCCAAGCCGACGCCGACGCCGCCCAAGGCCTCCCCCAAGCCGACCCCGAAGCCCACGCCCAAGCCGACACCACCGAAGCCGAAGCCCAAGCCTCCGGCTCCCACGCCCAAGCCGACGCCGCCCAAGCCGACCCCGAAGCCGACGCCGCCCCCCGCCCCGGCCGTCTACCAGGTGAACAAGCTGCCGTACGACACCCTCGGGGACGACTCGCAGCCGGAGATCCGGCTCGGCGAGAGCAGCTGGGTGTGGCAGCGCTACGGCATGTCGATCGCCGGCAAGCAGTACGCGAACGGGGTGTCGGTGCACTCCCGGTCCTCCGTCACCATCGACCTCAACCGGAGCTGCACGACGTACGACGCCTTTGCCGGTGTCGACGACATGACGCTCGGTCTCGGCGCCGTCCGGTTCTCCGTCTACGTCGACGGGGCGCGGGCCTGGAGCTCGTCCGTGGTCAAGGGCCGCGATCCCGCCGTGCCGGTGCATGTGAACGTGGCCGGGGCGAAGTCGATCCGGCTCGTGACCGAACCGAACAGCCCGGCCGACTCGGTGGCGGTCGCCGACTGGGCGGAGTCCCGCTTCACCTGTAGCTGATCAGCCGGCGTCAGCCACCCGTATCGGTGTCGCCGCCGGCCTCCAGCTCCGCCAGGAGCCGCTCGTGCGTGAGCGCGGCGCCCGCCGCGCGCTCGGCTTCGTACCGTGCGTCGCCGAGCTCGGCCCGCACGCGGGACTCCGCGGCCTCGTACTCCTCGCGCTCCGGCATCGTCCTCGGCAGACCGGCGCGCATCACGTCGGCCGCCGCGAAGATGCGCACGGCGCGTGCCGTGTCGCCCGCGCTGGCGTGCAGTGCGGCTCCGACGTCGACGAGGCCCGCGGTCACCGACTCTGCCGTCTGGCCCAGGACCTCGTCGCGCAGCAGGTCGACCACCTTCCCGAGGCCGGCCCGGGGACCCGACTCCGCCGCCGTGACGCGGGCGTCGACCATGCCGAGGGCCGCGACGAACTGCGGTGGCGGGGTGCCGCCCTCCGCCACCGAACGCGAGACGTCCAAGTGCTCGCGCGCGGTGGCCACGTCATCGTCCGACAGGGCGAGGTAGGCCCGCAGCAGCCGGGCGAAGGCCGCGGTGTCCACCACCCCGTAGCGCTCCGCCTCGGCGGTCGCCATGTCGAGCGTCTTCTGCGCGGCGTCCCGGTCGCCCGCGCGGAAGGAGATCTCCGCGAGGCGCGCCATGAGGAACGGCGACTCGGCGTACGCACCCACTTCGTAGGCGAGCAGCAGCGCCTCCTCGTACTCGCCCTTGGCCTCCTCGTACAGGCCGCGCCCCATGGCGGCCTCGCCGGCCGCGCTGCACACCTGGGCCCGCATCCAGCGGTCGCCCACCCGGCGGCTCAGGCCCCGCAGTTCGGCGAGGTCGTCGTCGACACCGCTCATGTTGCCCGGCATGTCGACCGCCATGTGCGCGCGGAACATCAGGGTGACGCCGAGCTCCCAATCGCCGCCGTAGCGGCGGCAGTTGGCGACGGCGGCGTCCAGGTCGGCGCGCACGTCGCGGCCGTCGAGCAGGAACAGCGTGAACGGCCAGATGATGCCGGGGAAGCGGGCTCCCCGCGGGTTGGGCGGCGCGAAGACGGACTGCACACCCAGCGCGTACGCGCGCTGCTGTTCGTCGGCGACGGCCCTTTGCGGGTAGATCTCCGAGAGGAGGAACAGGGAGAGCAGCCGCAGGTTCATCTGCGGCCAGTACATCGGGTCCTCGGTGTCCTCGGGGAGCACGCCGTCCGGCAGCAGCCTCATGATGCGCTCGACCCAGTTCGAGCCCTCGTGGCGGTAGTTGCGCAGCCACCAGAACCAGCCCATGTGCAGCGCCAGGGCGATCGCCGACTCCAGGTCGACGGGTCCCGGCCCGGCGGTGACGCGGGTCAGCGCTGCGCGGATGTTGTCCAGATCCGCCTCCAGGCGCTGGATCCACGGGAGTTGCTCGGCGGAGCGCAGCTTGGGGTCGGCCGCCTCGACCAGCGCGCGCAGGTGGGCGATGTGCCGCCGCTCGGCCTCTGCCAGGAGCTCGGGGGCCTGCGCGGCACGCTCGGTGGCGTACTCGTGGATGGTCTCCAGCATCCGGTAGCGCATGCCCGCGGCGCCCTGCTCCTGGTGGGGCGCGGCGACGAGCAGCGACTTGTCCAAGAGGGAGCCGATGACGTCGGCGACCTCGCCGGTGGAGCACACGGCCTCCGCCGCCTCCAGGTCCCAGCCGCCGGCGAAGACCGAGAGCTCGGACAGGGTGCTGCGCTCCTGCTCGTCGAGCAGGTCCCAGGACCAGTCGACGACCGCGCGGAGGGTCTGCTGGCGGGGCAGCACGGTGCGGCTGCCGCCGGTCAGCAGGCGGAAGCGGTCGTCGAGCCGGTCCGCGATCTGGCGGGGCGTGAGCAGTCTGAGGCGGGCCGCGGCCAGCTCGATGGCCAGCGGCAGCCCGTCGAGGCGGCGGCAGATCTCGGCGATGGCCGCATGGTCCTGGCTGGGGTCGAAGCCGGGGCGGACCGCGGCGGCCCGTTCGGCGAACAGGCGGTGGGCGGGGTCCGGAGGCAGCGGCTCGACGGGGCGCACGGACTCCCCCGGGACGCCGAGGGGTTCGCGGCTGGTGGCGAGGATCGTGAGGCCGGGGCAGCGCGTGAGGAGGGTCTCGGCGAGCTGGGCCGCTGCGCCGATGACATGTTCGCAGTTGTCAAGGATCAGGAGCAGGCTGCGGTGTGCGCAGTGCTCTACGAGGAGGCTGGTCGGATCGGTCTGCGGTCCCGACAACTCGTTCGTGATCAGGACCGTCTCGCGCAGGTCCAGTGCGCTGACCACCGCGCCCGGCACCGCCAGCGGATCGTCGAGCGGCGCCAGCTCCACCAGCCAGGCGTGCGGAAGCGGCGCTGCGGCTTCCTCCGCGAGGCGGGTCTTGCCGGAGCCGCCCGGGCCCGTGAGGGTGACCAGACGTGCTCCTCTCAAGTGGGAACGGATGGCGGCGAGTTCGGGTTCCCGCCCGACGAACGAATTGAGCCGGGGCCGGAGGTTGCCGGTGCGGGGACGCGGGGCGGTCGAATATAGCCCCTGCGGCGATTGAGCAGCGGGGTCCGGGGCAGAGCCCCGTGGCGCCGACTCCGGGTGGGCGCTCGGGGCGGGAGCGTTCAGCAACTCCGCGTGCAGGGCGGCAAGTTCGGCCCCCGGGTCCGCCCCAAGACCCTCGGCCAACGTACGCCGGGCCTCCTCGTAAGCGGCCAGCGCATCCGCCCCGCGCCCCGCATCACGCAACGCGCGGATCAGCAGGGCGTGCAGCGGCTCGTCGTACGGGTGCGCGGTGGTGAGCTCCCGCAGCTCCGGTACGAGGTCGAGGGCGCGGCCGAGGCGCAGGTCCGCCTCCACGCGCGCGCGGGTGGCGTCCTGGCGGCGGGCCTCGTGGCGGGTGGCAGCCGTGTGGTCGGGGAGGTCTGCGAGGGCCGGGCCGCGCCACAGGGCGAGCGCGTCCCGCAGTGTGCGGGCGGCGGTCTCCGGGGTGTCCGCGGCGAGGGCGTCGGCGCCCTCACGGGCCAGGCGCTCGAAGACGTACAGGTCGATGTCCCCGCGGCTCGCGGCGAGGCGGTAGCCGCCTGCCTCGGAGGTGACCGCCTCCTTGCCGAGTGCGCGGCGGAGCCGGCCGACCAGCGCCTGCAGGGCGGCCGGGGCGTCGGCGGGCGGGTCGTCGGCCCAGACGTCGTCGATGAGCGCGTCGGTGGGGGCGGTGTGCGGGGTGTGCAGGGCCAGGGACGTGAGCAGGGCGCGCAGCCGCGGGCCGCCCACGGGCACGGGTGTGCCCTCGTCGTCGTATGCCTGTGTGGTGCCCAGGATCTTGTACTGCACTGAGGCATTGTCGCCGCTCCGTGGCACCAGGTCCCAGTCTTTTCCCCGGCGCGGCTGCCGGCGCTGCTCGCGGCCGTCGACCGGTTACCGCGGTCCCGCTCCCAGGGCGCGCTCCGGGACGACGCTTCCCGTCGGCACCGCACGCGCGCGCGCCGGGGTGCCGGTCCAGCAGGTGCCGCGGCGGGAGAGGAGGCGGCGCAGCCACAGTTCGAGGGCGACCAGGTCCGCCAGGCCGTCGAGCGGCAGCGGTTCGCCGTCGGCCGCGGCGCGCAGGGCCTTGCGGACCACGCGGGCCTCGATCAGACCCGTCTGTGCGAGCAGGGGCGTGTCGAAGAGCCCGATCAGGTGGTCCGCGGAGAGGCGGAGCCCGGCGCGGGTCGCCGCGGACGACGAGGCGTGGGAGGGGGCGCCCCAGCCGGGCGGCAGTTCGCTGACGCCCGCGCCTTCGAGGACCCTGCGCAGGATGTCGGCACGGGCCCCCGGCTGGACGCGCAGCGCCTCGGGCAGGGCGCGGCAGGCGCGGACGACCTGGTTGTCGAGGAAGGGGGCGTGCAGGCGCTGGAAGCGGACCTCGGCGGCCTGTTCGAGGATGCGCAGGTCCGCCGCGTGCCGGGCGAGGCTCGCGCGGGCGCGGAACTCTCCGGGGCGCTGGCCGGGTCCCGGACCCGGGCGGGTCTTGCCGTCGTGGAGGCGAACCGATACTTCTGCGAGCGCCTCTCCGGTCAGCCAGCGCGCGGCGGGACCCGGTCTGGCCCACGCCAGGGCGGCGAGCGAGGCACCGACGGCGCCGCCCGGCTCCTCGAAGCTGCGCTGAAGGAGTCGGCTGGAGAGAACTTCGAGGCCCGCCTTGTAGGGCGTACGGGCGAGTTTTCTGGCCGCTCCGTAGACGCGCGCCGGCACCGCGAGGGAGCCGTCCGCCTTCGTGAGCGCCGCGACGGGGCGCACCATGTGGCGTCGGCGCCGGTCCATCAGCAGGTCGGCAAGGCGCGCCGGGTGGGCGTCCAGGACCTGGCGGGCCCCGTAGCCGGTGAAGTGGTCGGCGCTGCCGGAGACGAGGCGTGCACGGTGGCGTGCGGCCGTGACGATGGACGGGCTCGGCTCGTCGGTGAGCGGTCCGTCCAACTCGGCGTACGGAAGCGCCTCTTCGCCTGCCGCCACCACTACGTGGTGGAGGCGTGGGTTCGCGGCGAGCGCCCCGGCTCTCTCGAGCTCCGCCTCGTGCTGGTCCGCCCGCGACGAGCGGTCGTTGAAGGTGACCGCCAGGAGGCGCTCGCCCGCGCCCGTGCCGTGCCCGAGGACCGTGCCGGGCATTCCGGGCAGGCCCGCCGCGAGGAGGGCGAGGGTGCCGGATGCCGGTCCGCCGGAGACGTCGGCGCCGATGCCGGGCACGGGCATGCCGCGGGCGGCCCGGCGCTCTGCGGGGCCCATGCCGGGCACGGGTCCGGGGTCCAGGTCGGTGCCCGGTACGTGCCGGGGCGCCGCGAGGCGGGTCCGTACCGCCTCCACGAGGGCGTCCCTGACGTCGTCCACGGCGCGCTCGGGGTCGACGGCGCCCGCGCCCACGGCGAGCGACGCCACGGGCTCGTAGCCGGCGATCTCGCGGGACCCGGTGCGCAGGATCAGCGCGTGGCCCGGCGGGATGCGGTGCACACCCTGGTAGGGCGTCGAGTCGTGCAGCGCCTCCGGGACGTCGGGTGCCGCGAGGAGCGCGGCCAAGTGCCCCACGTCCAGGTTGGCTTCGATGAGGTCGGCGAGCGGGAGCGCCGCCGTCGCGTACGCGGTGCCGCCCGCCCATGGGGTGTGGAAGACGGGGCGCGCGCCCGCGAGGTCGCCCACCACCGTGACGCGGCGGCCCACTTGGACGACGGCCGTGTAGCTGCCGGGCCAGGCCGTGAGGTGGCGCAGGGCGCCGCCGCGCGCCGCGAACAGGCCCACCCTCAGCTGCTCGTCGGAGGCGCCGCACACGCCGAGGACCGCGATCCGCGTCTGGTCGTCGGCCTTCACGATGCGGACTTCGTCGGGGCGCCAGTCGCCGACCGCCCACAGCGGATCCGGGTCGCCCCACAGGAGTTGGGAACCCACCGGGTGTACCGTTTCGCCCTCTGTTCCCATGGCACCCGCGGAACCGAGGGCAACGGGCCCGGAGGGGGCACTGCTCCACCCCACCAACCAGCGCATCGCCGCCTCCACAGGCTGTGGACAACCAAGGGATCCCCATGCTGCCACGAAGGCGGCCCCAAGGAGGGGACACGGCGAAGGGAAGGAGCGAGCGAAAAATGACGTACGCTCCCCCTAATGCGCCCCTTTTGAGCCGTAGTTGAACCGTGGTACGACCCGGTTCAGTTCGGATGTCAGGGGCGAGATTCGGCCAAATCGGCCGTTGATGGCCGGAGCTGAACATCCCGCTTCGGCCACAGCGCGCAACGCACAGTCCGGGAGGCGCACATCGCCTCCCGGACCGGTCCGCCGCCCGCGGGGATGTAGGCGGCGGTGTCCCCCAGCCCACTGGATCCAGTACAGCGGGCCGACCCACGCAGGTCCCATGCAACCGCCGCCCTGTCGACCCGGTAAGAGCGCACGCACGGGCGCACGGCACCACGCCCGGAGCACACGGTCACACGGCGTGGCCTGCGCCGTACTTCAGTACGGACAACAATCCCGCCATCCGGAATGACGACCCTTAACGCTTGGGATGCGGCGAACTACGCTGGGTGTACGAATGCCGCGCGGTTATGCCAGGCCGAAACAGACGGTGTGGTGCCCGGCGCGGCAGCCGTCTGTGTCGAGGGGTGGCTCATGTCCAGGGAGCAACGCGGGCCGAACGAAAAGCTCGGCGCCGTTCTCGCCCTCGCGGGAATCAGCAACGCAGGGCTCGCCCGCCGCGTCAACGACCTTGGTTCACAACGTGGGTTGACGCTCCGCTACGACAAGACGTCGGTGGCGCGCTGGGTGTCGAAGGGCATGGTGCCGCAGGGCGCCGCCCCGCACCTCATCGCCGCCGCGATAGGCCAGAAGCTCGGCCGGCCCGTGCCCCTGCACGAGATCGGCCTGGCCGACGCGGATCCCGCGCCCGAGGTGGGCCTGGCCTTCCCGCGCGACGTACGGGCGGCGGTGAAGTCGGCGACGGAGCTGTACCGGCTCGACCTCGCCGGGCGGCGGGCGGGCAGCGGCGGGATCTGGCAGTCGCTGGCCGGGTCGTTCGCGGTGAGCGCGTACGCGACGCCCGCGTCCCGGTGGCTGATAACCCCGGCCGACTCCTCGGTGGCGCGGGAGGCCCACCACGTGGAGGAGGAGGCGCCCCAGAAGGTCGGCCACAGCGACGTACAGAAGTTGCGTGAGGCCGCCGAGGACGCGCGGCGCTGGGACTCCAAGTACGGGGGCGGCGACTGGCGTTCGTCGATGGTGCCCGAGTGCCTGCGGGTGGAGGCGGCACCGCTGCTGCTCGGCTCGTACTCGGACGAGGTGGGGCGCTCGCTGTTCGGCGCTGCGGCCGAACTGACGCGCCTGGCCGGGTGGATGGCTTTCGACACCGGGCAGCAGGAGGCGGCGCAGCGGTACTACATCCAGGCGCTCAGGCTCGCGCGCGCGGCGGCGGACGTGCCGCTCGGCGGTTATGTCCTCGCCTCCATGTCGTTGCAGGCCACCTACCGCGGGTTCGGTGACGAGGGCGTCGACCTCGCGCAGGCCGCCATCGAGCGCAACCGGGGCCTTGCGACGGCCCGGACCATGAGCTTCTTCCGGCTCATCGAGGCACGCGCGCACGCGCGCGCCAGTGACGGGCACGCGGCCGGGGCCGCATTGCGGGCCGCCGAAGGCTGGCTGGAGCGGGCCCGTGACGGCGACACCGACCCTTCGTGGCTGGGCTTCTACTCGTACGACCGGTTCGCGGCGGACGCGGCCGAGTGCTACCGCGACCTGAAGGCGCCCCGTCAGGTGCGGCGCTTCACGGAGCAGGCGCTGTCGAAGCCCACGGAGGAGTTCGTGCGCTCGCACGGGCTGCGTCTCGTGGTGTCGGCGGTGGCCGAGCTGGAGTCGGGGAACCTGGACGCCGCGTGCGAGCAGGGGACCCGGGCGCTCGAGGTGGCCGGGCGGATCTCGTCCGCGCGGACCACGGAGTACGTGAAGGATCTGCTGCACCGGCTCGAGCCGTACGGGGACGAGCCGCGGGTGGTGGAGCTGCGGGAGCGGGCCCGGCCGTTGCTGATGGCTCCGGCGTAGGCCGGGGCCGGGGGGCTGTGGAACCGTTGCGTCGCGCAGAGGGCGGCTTCTCGCTGCCCTCCATCCGCATGAATTGTCAGTGGGGTCGGGCAAGATGCTGGGTGTGTCGGGAGTGGAGGTGAGGCCCGTGGGGGCGGCTGCGTATGACGGGGACGTGCTGGTGGTCGGCGGGGGAATCGTCGGGCTCTCCACCGCGTATGCCGTGTCGCGGGCGGCGCCGGGGACCCGGGTCGTCGTCCTCGAGAAGGAAGAAGGCCCGGCCCTGCACCAGACGGGGCGGAACAGCGGGGTCATCCACAGCGGGATCTACTACCGGCCGGGCTCGCTCAAGGCGCGGTTCGCGGTGCGCGGCGCCGCCGAGATGGTCAAGTTCTGCGCGGAGTACGGGATCGCGCACGAGGTCACCGGGAAGCTGATCGTCGCCACGGAGCGGGAGGAGCTGCCCCGCCTGCACGCCCTCGTCCAGCGCGGCCGGGAGAACGGGATTCCGGTCCGCGAGCTCGGCCCCGCGCAGATCCAGGAGTACGAGCCGGAGGTGCGCGGCCTCGCCGCGATCCACGTGGGGACGACGGGGATCGTCGACTACCGCGCGGTCGCCGAGCGGTTCGCCGAGGCGTCCGGGGCCGAGATCCGGTACGGGGCGGACGTCGTGCAGGTCGACCGGCGCGCGGACCGGGGTGTCGCCGTGCGGACGAGAGCGGGCGACGTGGTGCGCGGGCGGGTGCTCGTCAACTGCGCGGGGCTGCGCTGCGACGAGGTGGCGCGGTTGACCGGGGACGACCCGGAGATGCGGATCGTGCCGTTCCGCGGCGAGTACTTCGAGCTCGGGCGGCCCGACCTGGTGCGCGGGCTCGTCTACCCCGTGCCGGATCCGGCGTTCCCGTTCCTCGGGGTCCATCTGACGCGGGGGATCGACGGCGGCGTGCACGTGGGGCCCAACGCGGTGCCGGCGCTCGCGCGTGAGGGCTACGGGTGGGGGGTCGTGCGGCCTCGCGAGGTGGGCGGGACGTTGGCCTGGCCGGGGGCGTGGCGGATGGCGCGGAAGCACTGGCGTTACGGGGCGGGGGAGATCCACCGGTCGTTGTCGAAGGCGGCGTTCACGAAGGCTGTGCGGAGGCTTGTGCCCGGGGTGGGCGCGGAGGACATGGTGCCGGTGGCGGCGGGGGTGCGGGCGCAGGCGGTGTTGCGGGACGGGACGTTGGTCGACGACTTCCTCATACGAGAGGGTGAGCGGGCGGTTCACGTGTTGAACGCGCCCTCGCCTGCGGCGACGGCTTCTCTGCCGATTGGGCGGGAGATTGCGCGGCGAGTGCTTGCACTGGTGTGACCTCGGCCGGTGCCGGGGTTGACGTCTCGGGGCTCCGCCCCGGGCCCCGCGCCTCAAGCGCCGGCGGGGCTGAAAAGATCGGGGCTCCGCCCCGGATCCCGCTGCTCAATCACCGACGGGGCTTAAAGGATCGGGGCTCCGCCCCGGACCCCGCTGCTCAAACGCCGCAGGGGCTTGATTTGCCGGCGCCCGCCGCAGGGGCTTGATCTGCCGAGCCGCGCTCGCAGTGCCCGTAAAATTGGTGCCACTGTGTCTGAGTCGTCTGAAACCCCCGCGTCCACCGCCCGCCCCAACGAGCCGCGGTTCCCCGACGGGCCCCGGCCCGACCCCGCGCAGTCGCACTACGAGCACCGCATCCGCAGCTTTCAGCCCCGCCGCGGCCGGGTCACCGATGCGCAGGGCGACGCCCTGCACCGGCTGTGGCCCAAGTGGGGTCTGGACATCGACGGGCAGCGCAGGCTCGACCTCGCGGAGCTGTTCCCCGGCGTCGAGCGCGTCGTCCTGGAGATCGGCTTCGGCATGGGCGAGGCCACGGCGCAGATGGCGGAGGACGACCCGACGACCGGCATTCTCGCGGTCGACGTGCACACGCCCGGCCAGGGCAATCTGCTGAACCTGGCGTCCCGCGCGGGAGTCGACAACGTACGGGTGGCGAACGGCGACGCGGTCGTGCTGCTGCGCGACATGCTCCCGGACGACTGCCTCGACGGGTTGCGCGTCTACTTCCCCGACCCCTGGCCCAAGAAGCGCCACAACAAGCGACGGCTGATCCAGGCCGAATTCCTGTCGCTGGTGGCGGGACCGCTCAAGCCGGGCGCGATCGTGCACTGCGCGACCGACTGGGAGGACTACGCCGAGCAGATGCTCGAGGTCCTCACCGCTCACCCCGACTACGAGAACACCATCGAGGACGGCGGCTACGCGCCCCGCCCCGACTTCCGCCCGCTCACCCGCTTCGAGGGCAAGGGCCTGAACAAGAGCCACGTGGTCCACGACCTCCTGTTCCGGCGCCGATAGGTTCAGGGCCGGACCCAGAGTCGGCCTCAGGCCGGATCCTCTCGGCCCCGTCGCGGCGGGCCGCATCCCTCGTTAGGGTCAATTGGTGGCCTCGTATCCCGTCTATCCGCACCAGCAGGACGACGTCCTCGGCGCACACCCGAGCGGCGCGGTCCCGCACGGTGCGGTTCCGCATCCGCGCTGGTGGGAGCGGAAGGGCGTGCGGGCCACCGCGCTTGCGGCGCTGCTCGCGATCTCCGGGGTCGTGATCCTCGCCATGGTCCGCGAGCAGACCGGCACGGAGGGGTTCCTGGTCGGGCTCGGGCTCGCCGTGCTGCCCGTGCCCCTCCTCATATCCGCGTTCCGCTGGCTGGACCGCGTACAGCCGGGCCCCTGGCGGAACTTGATCTTCTCCTTCGCCTGGGGCGCGTGCGCGGCGGCGCTGATCGCGATCGTCGCCAACAGCTTCGCGACCCGCTGGATAGAGACCGCGACCGCCGACCCGTCCAGCGCCGACACCCTCGGCGCCACCGTCATAGCCCCGATCGTCGAGGAGTCCGCGAAGGCGGCGGCCGTGCTGCTCGTCTTCCTGTTCCGCAGACGGGACTTCACCGGAATCGTCGACGGCGTCGTCATCGCCGGGGTCACCGCCACCGGCTTCGCGTTCACCGAGAACATCCTCTATCTCGGCAACGCCTTCGGCACCGACCAGCTCTCCGGCACCGGAGCCGGCCTGGCCTCGGTCACCGCGGCCACCTTCTTCGTGCGCATCGTGATGTCCCCGTTCGCACACCCCCTGTTCACCGTGCTCACCGGCATCGGCTTCGGTATCGCCGCCGCCATGGCACCGGGCCGCGGCCGACTGCGCCGGATGCTGCTCCCGTTCGCCGGGCTGCTCGCCGCGATGGGCATGCACGCGTTCTGGAACGGCTCGTCCTCGTTCGGCGAGTACGGCTTCTTCGCGGTGTACGCCGCGTTCATGGTGCCGGTGTTCGGCGTGCTCACCTGGCTCGCGGTGTACGTACGCCAGCGCGAACTGCGCACCATCCGCCAGGAGCTGCCCGCCTACGTCGCCGCGGGCTGGCTCGCCCCGCCGGAGCCGTTCGCGCTCGGCTCGCTCAAGGCGCGGCGCCTGGCCCGCGACTTCGCCACGCACTACGGCGGCCGGGCCGCCGCGACGGCGGTCGCCGAGTACGAGGACTTCGCGACGTCCCTCGCGCTCCTTCGCCACCGCGGCCGCAGGGGCAAAGCCGGCGCGGACTTCGTCGAACGGGAGCGGGCGCTGCTCGAAGCGCTGTGGGCGCGGCGCGACTACGCGCGCCCGGCGCTCGCGTACGGCTCCCAGATCGCGGCGCCGATGTGGCTGCCCCCGGTGTACGCGGGCCCACTCGCGCAGGGCCCCGCGTACACACAGGGCCCCACGTACACGCAGGACCCCGCGTACATCTACGACAACCCGTACCGCTACTGAGACGCGGCCGTCAGCCGGTTACTGAGACGCCGCCGTCAGCCGGTCGAGCTCCGCCTGCGTCAGCTCCACGTCCGCCACCGCGAGCAGCGCCGGGAGCTGGTCGACGATCCGCGCGGACGCGATCGGCGCCGCCACCGTGGGCTGCGCGGCGAGCCAGGCGAGGGCGACCGTCGCGATCTCGGCGTCGTGCGCCTGCGCGATCTCGTCGAGGGCGGTCAGGACCTTCTGGCCGCGCTCCGTCTCCAGGTACGCGCCGGCCTTCGCGGCGCGGGCGCTGTCCACCTGCTGCCCCGGCCGGTACTTGCCGGTAAGGAAGCCGGACGCGAGCGCGTAGTACGGCACGGCCCCGAGGCCCGCGCGGGCGGCGACGTCCTGCAGTTCACCCTCGTACGTGTCGCGCGAGACGAGGTTGTAGTGCGGCTGGAGCGCGACGTAACGGGCGAGGCCCTCGCGGTCGGAGAAGTCGAGGGAGGCCTGGAGGCGCTCGGCGGAGATGTTGGAGGCGGCGATGTGCCGTACCTTGCCCGCCTTCACCAGCTCGTCGAGGGCGCCGATGATCTCCTCGACCGGCACCTCGGGCTTGTCGTAGTGCGTGTAGTACAGGTCGATGTGGTCGGTGCCGAGGCGCTTCAGGGAGGCGTCGGCCGCGGCCTTGATGTTCGCGGCGGACAGGCCCTGGAACTCGGGGTGCTGGCTGCCCTTGGTGGCGATGACGACGTCGTCGCGGCGGCCGCGCGAGGCCAGCCACTTGCCGATGACGGTCTCCGACTCACCGCCCCGGTTGCCGTCCACCCACGCCGAGTACACATCGGCGGTGTCGATGAAGTTGCCGCCCGCGGCGACGTACGCGTCGAGCACCTCGAAGGACGTGGCCTCGTCGGCGGTCCAGCCGAACACGTTGCCCCCGAGGGACAGCGGGAAGACCTCGAGGTCGGAGGTGCCGAGCTTGCGCAGAGAGCGAGAGGAAGTCATGCCCCGCCTCAACACCCGCACGGAATAAGGTATTCCGCGATCACACCGGAGATTGCCCTAAGAACCCCAGGAGTGGGCAAACCGGCAGCCCTGACGTCGGGGGGTGAGCGCCAGGACCGCCGGAGCTCATGTGCTCAGGGGGTGAGGCCCTTGTCGCGCAGCCACGGCGCCGGGTCGACCCCGGTGGACTGCCCGTCGGGGTGGACCTCCAGGTGGAGGTGCGGCCCGGTGACGTTGCCCGTGGCGCCCACGCGGCCGATGACATCGCCCGTCGAGACCTTCTGGCCCGCGCTGACATTGAGCGAGGACTGGTGGCAGAACCACAGCTCGGTGCCGTCGTCGAGGGTGAGGATCGTGCGGTAGCCGTACGCGCCCGCCCAGCCGGCCTCCGTGATCGTGCCGGAGTGGATGGCGCGGATCGGCGTACCGGTGGAGGCCGCGAAGTCGAGGCCCGTGTGGTAGCCGGAGGACCACATGGAGCCGGGCTGACCGAAGGTGCCGGTGAGCGTGTACGAGGCGACCGGGAGCTTGAAGCTCTTGGCGAGCTTGGCGAGACGCTCGGCCTCCGCCTTGCGGCGGGCCTCCGCCTCGGCCTTCTTCTTCGCCGCGAGCTCCTTGGCCTTGGCCACGTCCTGCTTGGCCTCGGCCTCGGCGGCCGCCTGCTTCGCGGCGGCCTCCTCAGCGGCCTGCTTCGCGGTGGCGTCGGCCGCGTCCTGCTGCGTCTCGGCCTGCTGCATGATGCGGGCCCGCAGCGCCTCGCCGGCGCCGGTCTGCCCGTCGGCGGCCTCGGCCTGAGTGATACCGGCGCCGCTCAGCGGGGAGGCCGTGGCGCCTGAGTCGGAATCGGAGTCCGAGCCGTCGGATATCAGCGAGCCCACGCCCGGCAGCGACTTGGCCTCGGGCAGCGAGTCCTTGACCGCGGACAGGTCGGGCATGGAGATGTGGACCGGCGGCTTGCCGCCCTGTGCGGTGGCGATGCCGCCCGCACCGACGGCGGCGACCACGCCGACGCCGAGAACAGTGGAGCTGCGAGCGAATCCACCACGGCGGCGGGCTACGCGATGCCTGCCGCGGACGGGAGCGATGGACTCCTCGGTGGGGTTCCACTCCTCCCAGGTCTCCTGCTCGACGCCGGAGTCGTCTTCGGGGCCGTAGAAGAAGTTGGGGGCAGGCCGGTTCGACGCCACGGGGGCGCTCTCCTTTCCTTCCTTCTCGCCTACCGGGTTAGCTGACGGGTTCGGAGCAGGAAGGTCTCCTACGAACACCAAAGGTGTCCGATTCACCCCAAGTTGATGGTTCCCCGGTTCCCTTGCGGGATTAAGCGTGTGCGCACGGAGCCATCTCTTGTGACGGCTGGGACGACCGCGCTGCGTTATCGAACGTTAATAGACAGCAGACAGTAATTCCAAGCGCTTCCCACTGATCGTTCACGACTCTGGCCAGGACTTATCGGGACATGAGGGGGCGGAATCGGGCGAGTTGATCGCATGTCGCAAACGTCCACGCAACTGATGGTGCGTCAATTGTTATGCGGAGCGACGCCGTTCGACTACCTCTGGTAACAACGATCAAGGAACTCAGCCGCGCCGCACGGCGAGCAGCGCCATGTCGTCCTTCGTCCCGTCGCCCGTGTGCGCGCGCACCTCGACGGCGAGGGCCGCGAGGAGTTCCTCGGGCCCCGGGAAGACGCGCCCGGAGAGCCGGACCGCCGGATCGTAGAAGCGGCCGCTCGGGTCGCGCGCCTCGGAGAGCCCGTCGGTGTAGAGCAGCAGCGTCGCCGCGGACGGGAACGCCGCCTCGACGGCCCGGTCGGGCCAGCTGCCGAGTTCGCTCATGCCGAGCGGCAGCGCCGCCTGGCACGGATCGAGTGCGCGTACGGTGCCGTCGCCGAGCAGCAACAGCGGGCTGGGGTGGCCGCGGTTGAGGACGCGGACGAGCTCGACGCCGTGCGGGATCTCGGCGAGCACCGCGGTGGTGAAGCCCTCGAAGTCGTCGATGCCGCTGCGCCGGGTGCCCTCGCGGGCCAGGGCACGCTCAAGGCGCTGGGCGACCGCCTCCAGGGAGCCCTCCTGCTCGGCGGCCTCCCGGAACGCGCCGATGACGACGGCGACCGCGGCGACCGCGCCCATGCCCTTGCCGCGCACGTCGCCGACGATGATCCGGATGCCGTGCGGGGTGTCCTGGACCGCGTACAGATCACCGCCGATGAACGCGCCTTCCTGCGCCGCCTCGTAGCGCGCCGCGATCACGAAGCCGCCGAGTCGCCGGGCCGGTTCGGGCAGCACCGCCAACTGCGCGGCCTGCGCGATCTCACGGGCGGAGGCCAGCTGCTCGTAACTTCGGTAGACGATCCGGTTGAGCAGACAGGCCAGCAGGCAGACGGTGGCCACGGTGACGATCTCGGTGACGAACACCGAGTCGAGGTTCTCCGTGAAGCGCAGGTGCACGGCGGTGATCGCGCCGATCGACACCACGCCGACCAGGATCGTCGCGCCGAGCGAGAAGAACGGTGCGGCCACCAGCGGCGCCGCGCTGAACAAGGGGGCGCCGGGGAAGCCGCTGGGAGTGACGTACTCGTAGACCGCGCCGCCGATGACGAGCAGCAGGGGCAGCAGCCGCAGGAAGAGCCGGACGCTCACGTTCTCGGAGCCGTGCCGCCTCCGTCTCCCGCCGGTACCTCCTGTTCGCTTCCCCACCACTCGTCTCCTGCCGTTCCCTGCCAGCTTCCGGCGTCTCACCAAGAGTTCCTGCACGGGGACGCCGGGGCGAGCAGGACTGGGCCGTACGGGTGGGGAAAGTGACGTGCGCAACACCGGCGGTACAGGGGTGCCACGGGGTGGCACAGCGGCATCGCGGCAGAAAAAAACCGAGGCCGGAATCTCGATGAGATTCCGGCCTCGGCCTTCAGTAGCGGGGACAGGATTTGAACCTGCGACCTCTGGGTTATGAGCCCAGCGAGCTACCGAGCTGCTCCACCCCGCGCCGTTGTGTTCACAACTCTACGCCATCAGGGGGAGAGAACGCGAATCGCTTCCCACGAGGCCCACGCGGCGACCCACGCCACGGCTCACGCGGCGGCGTGTGTGAGCGTCTCCCACGCCACGAACAGGTCGTCCGTCCCCTCGGGACGCTGCTTGTGGGTGAGCTTCTCGGTCTGCGGGAGGTCCATCTTCAGCCGTCCCTTCAAGTGCTGAAGGCCCACCTCCGTGTCGGGCCCCATGTCCCGCTGCACCTTCCCGCCGCACAGCCAGGACGGGGCCTTGGTGCCCAGCTGGTACTTCGAGTGCAGTTCGAGCGCGGCGGCGAGCCGGTCCTTCACCTCCCCGTACAGGTCGACGCCCTGGTGCCAGGCGGTCTCCGCCATGTGGGAGGTGGCGGCGAGGGAGTAGCTGGCGTGCTTGAAGTTGCGGCAGGTCTCCTGGGCGAGCCCGTCCTTGAAGGTCCTCTGCCCGAACCAGTACGTCTGCAGTTCCTTCGGGGTGTCGATGCCGCTGCCCTTCGGTTTCACCGGCAGCGGCCCGTCGGAGGACAGATAGAAGTACGCGGGGACGCGGTTGCGGAAGTGTCCGACGGCCTGGTCGAAGGCCTTCTGGTCGTTGAGGTGGACGGCCATGCTCATCGTCGCGTCGGCCATCACCAGGTCCCAGTTGCCGTTGAAGTCGGCGGAACCGCCCCGCACTTCGGGCAGATAGGCCTCGCGCAGCATCCGCTGGAACTTCAGCTCCTGCCCGTCCGGCCAGTCCTTGTACGTGTACTGCATCAGCTCGGCGGCCTTCGCCCAGGACGTGCCGGCCCAGGCGGCCTGAAGCCCCGCGTTGTCCGCGGTGTGGCCGGTGATCTTGTCCGCCCAGGCGTTCATGATCTCGACGGCCTTCGCGGCGTGGGCCTTGTCGCGGGTGACGTTCCACAGCAGGGCCTGCGTATAGGCGGCGATGGCGTCCTCGCGCTCCTCGACGCAGCCCTGCCCGGCCTCGGCGTCGAAGGGGCACTCCACGGTCGCGTACGGCTTGGCCTTGTAGTCGAGGTCGGCGTACTTGCTGTCGCTCATCTCCTTGTACGCGGAGATCCACGGCTCCTGCTTACGGGCCACGTGGTCGCGTACCGCGGCCAGTTGACTCTTGCCGACCAGGACGCCCGGGTGCGCGAAGGAGTCGCCGGAGGGCCGGTGCTCGGGGTGCGCGCCCACGTCGGAGTCGGTCCGCGTGGACCCGCCGCACGCCGTCGCGGCCACCACCAGCAAGGGGACGAGGCTCCCCAGAAGAACGCGTCGCGTCCGTGCGCCCGCTGCCATGCAACACCTCCGGTCGGATCATTGGCAGCCTGACGCCTGCGGGCGGGGACCGCAGGATCTGATGCGCCGGTCGGGAACGGGCCACGTGCGGCCTTCCTCACGGGCCACGTGTCGCCTTCCTCGCTCCTCTTGCGCGCTTCTTGCGCTCTTCTTGGGGCCTTCGAACTTCTTCTGACTCTTTCGGACTCTTCCGGACTCTTTCGGACTACGGGGGCCGACTCCGAGCCGCGCCGACTACGGTGCTTCTCCTCCCTGCCGACCTGTTCACCGGGAAGAGGCGATCGCAGTGAAAGCTGAGCGGCGCCCAGGTGATCTTCCGATCGAGGTGACGAGCTTCGTCGGCCGGAGCGAGGAGATCGGGGCGGCCACCCAACTCCTCGGCAGGGTCCGCCTGGTGACCTTTCTCGGGCCCGGCGGCGTCGGCAAGACCAGGACCGCGCTGCGCGTCGCCGGCCAGCTGGCCGGGGGGCTCGACGGCGGCGTCTGCATGGTGCAGCTGTCCTCCCTGAAGGACCCCGATCTGCTGGCGCACTCGGTGTCGGCCGCCCTCGGCCTGCCGGAACAGCCGAACCGCTCGCAGCTCGACGTCCTCGTGGACCACCTGGAGGACCGGGAACTGCTGCTGGTGCTCGACACCTGCGAGCACATCGTGGACGCCTGCGGGATGCTCGCCGACGTCCTGCTGCGCACCGCGCCCTCGGTGCGGATCCTCGCGACCAGCCGCGAACCCCTGGACGTACCCGGTGAGCACACCTTCCCCCTCATGCCGCTGGCCGTGCCCTCCGCACAGGACGGGCAGCCGATCACCACCGACGCCATGCAGCTCTTCGCCGACCGCGCCGCGGCCGTGGTGCCCGGGTTCGTACTGAGCGACGGCAACCGCGGGGCCGTCGCCGCCCTGTGCCGACGGCTCGACGGGATCCCGCTGGCCATCGAGCTGGCGGCGGTGCGGCTGCGCGCCCTGTCCCTCGAACAGATCGTGGACCGCCTCAGCGGCCGGTTCCGCGTGCTCACCGGCGGCAGCAAGGTGGCCCTGCCGCGGCACAAGACGCTGCGGACGGCCATCGACTGGAGCCACGATCTGTGCTCGCCGCAGGAACGGCTGCTGTGGGCCCGGCTCTCGGTGTTCGCAGGCGACTTCGACCTGCCGTCCGTGGAGGACGTCTGCGCCGACGACGCGCTGCCCGCCGAGGAGGTCGTCGAGCAGCTGATCGGGCTCGTCGACAAGTCGGTGGTCCTGCGGGCCGACGACGCGGACGAGGTCCGCTACCGGCTGCTCGACACCCTGCGCGAGTACGGGGCGGAGCAGTTGGCCGAGCGCGCCGACGGGTACGCCGTGCAGGTGCGCCACCGCGACCACTACCTGGAACTGGCCCGGTGGTTCGAGGCCGAGTGGGCCGGCGACGAACAGATGCCGCGCTTCCACCGGCTGCTGCGCGAGCGCGCGAACCTGCGGGTGGCGCTGGAGTTCTCCTACTCCTCGGCGCAGGAGGCCCACACCGGCCTGACGCTCGCCACGACGCTGTGGGCGTTCTGGTTCTGCGCCTCACGCCTGTCGGAGGGCCGGTACTGGCTGCACAAGGGGCTCGAACTCGTACCCGAACCGGTCGCCGAGCGCTCCATGGCCCTGCGCTACGCGGGCTGGTACGCCGCCATCCAGGGCGACCACTCCCCCGAACTGCCGCTGATGCTGGGCGAGGCCTGCGACATCGCCGTACAGCTCGGGGACGAGCGGCTGCACGCGCACGCGCGGGCCATCCTGGGCTGCGTCCACATGGCGATGGGCCGACCCGAGGCGGCGGTGGAGCTGTACGAGGCCGCGCACGTCACGCTGCGCGAACTCGACGACCAGGTCGGCATCCTCATGTACGGGTACCACCTGGGCTTCCTGCACATGCTGCTGGGCGATCTGGCAGCCGCCTGCGACAACTGCGACGTCACGCTGTCCATGGCCGGCCCGGAGGAGCGCTGGAACCGGGGCTGGGCCGCCTGCCACAAGGCGGTCGCCCTGTGGCTGATGGGCGACCACGAGGAGAGCGCGCGGCTCGCCCGCGTCGGCGCCCGCTGCAAGTACGACCTGGAGGACTACCTCTGCATCGCGCACTGCCTGGAACCCCTGGCCTGGATCGCCGCCGAGGAGCCCGAGCACTGCGTGCGGGCGGCCTGGCTGCTGGGCGCCGTCGCGGGCCTCTACCGCAGGTGCGGTGCCGTCCCGATGTTCGGCGTGAGCATGCTCCAGGAATTCCAGTACGCGGCCGAACACAAGGCCAAGCAGGTGCTCGGCGAGACCGCGTACGAGGCGGCGTTCCGCGGCGGCGCCACCGCGCCGCTGGACCAGGTCATCGCCCGCGCCACCGGCGACGAGCCGCCCGTCGCCGCCCCCGAGCCCGACGAGCAGGTCACACCGCTGGGCGTGCTGACCCGCCGGGAGCGGGAGGTCGCCACACTGGTCGCCGAGGGCCTGTCGAACCGTCAGATCGCGCAGCGCCTCGTCATCTCCAAGCGCACCGCCGACGCGCACGTCGAACACATCCTGACCAAGCTCGGCTTCTCCTCCCGGGCCCAGATCGCCAGCCTGGTGGGCGAGACCGCACGCGTGTTGGGAGAGGGCGCCAACTCCTGACGGTGCCCGAGGAGTTGGGCGTCCGGCGGCTCACCGTAGAGGCCCGCGCGTCCACACCTCTCGGCCCGATTCCTCCGCGCCCGGTCCCGAGGCCGGCAGCGCCTTCCAGCCCCACGCCCGGAGCAGCTGCCCGACCCCGGCCGCGCGCCTGTACCCGTCCACACCGGCCACCACGAGGTCCTGGGTGTGGCGGGCGAACAGCAGATCCCCGAGGCGGGTCGCGACGCCGCGGTGGCGGTGCGCGGGCAGCACCATCAGTTGGGTGAGCACGAACACCCGCCCTGACGCGGTGAGTTCCTCCGTCTGCCGTGTCACCTCGACGGGGTAGTCGGACCACCACGCCCCGTCGCGCTCCAGGCGGTACCCGTAGGCGCAGCCGACGACGCCGGGCGAGTCGGCGACGACCATGTCGAACCCGTCGTGCCGCACATGCTGCTCGAAGCGGCGCTGGAAGCTCGTCCGGTCCCGGTACTCGGACCCGGCCGCTGCGCGGTACGCCGCGACGTACACATCGGCAACCTCCTCCCGCTGCTGTTCGGCCTGCCATCGGCTGAGCCTGCGCAGATACACCTCGTCCATCCGGACTCCCCTCCCGGTTTCTTCGACGCGGGCCCGCTCAGTGGGCCTGCTTCTGCGTGGTGCGTTCGTGGCGGCGGCGCGCCCGTACGGCGATCCTTCCCGCCTGCTGTGCGTTGAGCCGGTGGATCAGGTAGGCGCCGATGGTGATCAGCACCAGAATCGCGGCTGCCGTGAGTGCGGAGTCCATGACCGTCACCGCCCCGCGGCCGTGGGGACGGCGTGGGTGGACGTCGCGCCGCCCTCGTACTCCCATGACTCCTGCGCGCTCTGCGCCCGGTCGAGCACCTCGGCGCCTTGCAGGCGCGCGGTCTCGGCGGCCATGAGATCGGTGGCGGTCAGCGGCGGCCCGTCCGGGGCGCAGGCGGCGGCCATGAGCCGCTCGGCGCTCGCGTCGTCCGTCTCGGGCGGGATCACCAGGAGGTCGAAGCGGCCGGTCCCGTAGGTCAGCAACAGCAGCTTGTGCGGGTCGAGTTCGGGGGTGAACCAGCCGATCTTCATGACGCGGTTGTGGACGGTCACCTTGCGCGGGACGACGGGCCAGAGCATCGGATTGACGGCGACGCGCGTGATCCGACCCCACAGCGGATCGAGTACGTCCGCCAGGCCGGGGAGTTCGGCGGCAAGGTCGCGTGAACGGGGCCACCAGGCGCCGTCGAGCAAGCCACGGCCTGTAGAGGACTTGAGCGCCACACGTGCGGCAGAGGACGGAGGCGGAACGGCGGTGTGCGTGGACGTGGTGGTCGCGGTCATGATGCGAACCCGTCTTCGGAGAGGCACGGCGGCCGTCCCCGATGCCAATGGCTCACCGAGGACGAGACCTGCGTGGATGCCGGAGTGCGAAATGCCCTGGGTACCTCAACGGTACTCCTCCGACCGGGGGCGGAGACGATTCCGGCCGCCCGTCATTGGCATCATCGACGGTTCGTCAAGCGGAGGGGCAGCCCTCGATCGCCATCAACGCGGTCCCGGTGAGGCGGAGGGCGGGGTCGGCCGCCGCGATCATCAGGCGGGCGGCCTCGTCGGGCGTACTGCGCGGTGGGACGACGAGCAGGTCCCAGCGGCCGACACCGTGCGAGAAGAGCCGGATCGTGTGCGGGTCGAGGCCTGACACGCACCACGTGGCCGTGACCGTGTGCCCCGTCACCGGCAGGATCCGCGGCTCCTTCGGCCAGCTTCCCCGACTGGACGCGATCCTGGTCACGAGCCCGCGCGACGCGTCGAACACATCGGTGAGCGCGGCCAGTTCGGCGGACAGATCGTCGCTGCGGGGCCACCAGGCTCCGCACACCGGCCCCGGCGGAAAGGTCGGCGGGCGCAGGGCAAGCCGGACGGGCGGGTAGGCGTCGGTCCCACCGTCGGTGGCCGAACTGCGGTGAGCGGTGGGTGCGTTCATGACGCACACCCTTCTGCGGGCCGGCATGAGGGCAGAGCCCGGTGTCGTGGTGCACCGGAAGCGACGCCGAACGGAGTCGGCATACGAGGAGCACCCGGTGGCCCCAGCGTACGTCCGGCCCGTTTCCCGTAGGCCAGGAGTACGGTGAAGGAGACGAGGACATCCGTACGCCGGTGCCCGATCACCCCGGAACACCCGCTCCCTTCCTCGCCGTCCACTCAGGGGCAGCCCCCGACGCCGCGTGTCCGGCGGGGAAACGACATGCACCGGCAGACCCCGGCCCACCCATGACCTTCGCACCGCACAGGTCGCCCGCAACTCCTCGATCCAGAAGGAAAGCAGCCGCATGCCGAGCCTGATGACGGGTAGGTTCCCCTTCTACGTACCCCGCGACCCCGGGTGCGGTCATGGAAACGGCCGGACCCGCGATGTCGACACCCGCGGCTCCGGCGCCGCGTCCCTCCGGACAGCCATCACCGGGGCACTCCCGCGTTCAGGAGTCGCAGGGGACGAGGCAGGCGAAGAGACGCCGAAGAAGGGGGAGGGCGTCTTCTCGCCGGATCGGCCCCTGGCGATGTTCTTCGGATTCCCGCCGGGGGCCGTTCCGCGGCCCGCGCGGTACGGAGGGTGCGGGTCCGCCTCATGAGCGAGCGTGCGGTGCGGCCCGCCGAGGACCGGGCGCCCCCGCGGCACAAGGAACAGGGGCCGTCCCCCTGGGAAGCGGAGCGGATTCTCCCGCTGGCCCGGGGCCAGGTCGCCGACCGACTCCAGGAACTGGGCGCGTTGTACGCGGCCAACTGCGGTGCGGAAGCCGGGCAATGGGACCGGCGGACGGGCGCCTTCCTGCGCCGCCTGGTGAGCGACATCCGACGTCCCGGCTTCGGCCTGCTGATCGCGGAGAACTCCACGATGACGGCATACGCCTACGGATTCCCGTTGCACAGCGGCCTCTTCGAGATCCGCGAGATCGTGGTCCCACGTCGGACGCGCGTGCAGTCACCGCACCAGGACTGGAACCTGGCCCGGCGTCTGCAGCGCCGGCTCCTCGCCGACCACGGTCACTCCACGGGCATCACCCTGGTCGCACGGGCCGACGTATGGACCCATGCGGCGCTGCGGTCCTGGGGGTGGCGGGACGCCCCGGAAAGCTCGTACGGGGTCCCGGTGTGGCCCCACCGCACGGTCCTGCTCCTCGATCCGTGAGCGACGGCCCTGCCCTCACGGGGTGACGTCGGTGGTGTCCGGGGCCGGGATCACCGCGGTGTCGAACGTGCCGTCGACGACACGCCTGGCGAGCTCCGTAAGCCGCAGATGGTTGGAGCGGGCATAGGACCGGAACGCGGCGAACGCCTCGTCGACCGAGGTGTCCCAGCGCTCGGCGAGCACACCCTTGACCTGCTCCACCAGGATGCGGCTGGTCAGCGCGGTGTTCAGCTGCGTGTTCTCGACGTGGGACTGCTCCAGCGTGCGCTGCTGCAGGATCGTGATCGTGGCGACGTCCGCCAGCGCCTGGGCGAGGGCGATCTCGTCCACTCCCAAGCGGCGTTCGGTCCGCTGAAAGAGGTTCAGGGCACCGACCACCCGGTCGCGCAGCCGCAGCGGGATCGCATGCGTCGCCCGGAACCCGATCTCGTGGGCCCGCGGCGTGAAGTACGGCCAGTCCGCGGCCGATTCCGGACGCCTCAGGTCGATGTTCGTCCGGGCCGCGCCACTGCGGAAGCACTCCACGCACGGCCCCTGGTCGTGCTGCCGGGCGAACAGCTCAAGGAGCCGCGTGTGCTCGTCCGACGCGGCGATGACCTGGAGTTCTCCCTGTGGGTCGGCGAGCAGAATGCCGGCGGCCGAGACGTCGAGGAGTTCCACGCAGCGCGCGGAGAGCCGCTGCAAGAGGTCGAGTACGTCGAAGTCGTCGATGAGCGAGTCCGCGATCTCGACGAACACTTCGGCGAGTCGCTGTTCCCGGGCCATGCTGATCATCCCTCTCCACTCTCGGGCAAATGAGGCCCGTTGCCATCGTCTTGGGTTCCGTCGTCGAAGCGCAGCCGTCGGGCCACGATGTCCTCCGCGACGTCGCCGAGGGAACGCTCGCTGCCGTACGCCGAGGCGCGCAGCCGCACCAGTGCGTCGGCCATCGAGGTGCCCAGCTGGACGCTGAGCATGCCCGTGGCCTGGTGCACCACGGCCCGCTGCAGCCCTTCGGGCGGCCACAGCCGGTCGTCGTCCACGGCGTTCCCGTTGCTCCCGATCCGCTGCCCGGCCGGTCCCCGGTCCCCGAGCAGCGCCGCGATCAGGGCGGCGGTCAGCGTGTTCGTGTCCCTGAGCTGTCTGTCGCTGAGAGGGCCGTCCCCGCCGCACAGCAGGGTCAGCAGCCCGAGCCGTGCGCCACCCAGAGCCAAGGGGAAGCAGCACACGCCGTGCACCCCGAGTTGCCGCGCGGCGGGCAGCAGCACGGGCCAGCGATCGGGCCGCACCCGCTGAAGATCCGGTTCAAGGACCGGGATCCCGGCGCGCGTGGCATCGGGCCCGGGCCCCTCGCCGAGGGTGAACTGCAACTCCTCGAACCGCAGGCTCAGTTCGGGGGAACACCAGAGCGGCTCGGGCGCCCGCGTGCTGTCCGCCTCAGCCGGGGATTGACCGAACACGGACACGGCAACGCCCTCGACTCCCAGGGCCCGCGCGCCCGCCGCCGCGGGATCCCTGTCGCTCCCCGGGCGCAGACACCGCAGAACCTCGGCCATGCCCTCGCGGGTCACCGCTCTCCGTTGTACCGAGCCCTGTGCCCTCCCGCCCCGTGCCGGGCTTCCTGAACGCTCGCGTATCCCGGGAACCGGTCGGCGAGGCCACCGGCCCGGAAGACCAGGGAGGTCGCCGACCTGGTGTAGACGACGCGGGTCCAGCCGTGCCGCGCCCGGCTCTCGGCCCATGCTTCGCACAGCGGTTCAAGGATGCTGCCGTCCGCGAAGGTCACCGCGCTCAGGTCCACGATGAGACGGAGCCGGCCTGGCCCGGTACGGACCTGGCGCAGGGCCCGCTCCAAGCGGGGCACGGTGGTCACGTCCAGCTCACCGTGCGCGCGCACCACACGGCAGTCGTCGAACTGGACGGGGAACGCCGACCGGACGGTCGATTCGTGCAGATCGGAATGAGAGCTCATCCGCCCCATCTCCTCTGGCAAGGATTCATCACATGCGCAGAGCCTCTGTTGCGCGGAACAAACTGCACGGAGAGGGCCGGGTCCGGGGCGGCCGTCTTTCGAGCCTACTAGTGCGTGCGGGGGTCGGTCCGGCCCGCACGCACGATGTTCAGATACCTGAACCCCGGGCTGCAACGACCGTCAACGGCAGCGGCGGCGTAAGCAGGTGGGGCCCTCGCCGGTGGACGTCGGCAATCGGCCATGCGCCCTCGACGCTCTGGCCACGGCACGACACCCCTGAAAGGCTTACGCGCGTGGAAGCATCCGACGCCGGTGCCGCAAGTGTGCACCTGGCAGGGAGGACTCGTATGGGGCAGTTGCTCGCCGCTGGGACTGTCGAGGTTCTCGTCGAGAACGGCACGCTTGGTCTGGTCGAACAATCGCGAGAGAGCGACATCCACTACCCGGATGCGCCGGCAGGGAGCTGGTTGCGCCCTGCCGAAGGGATGGTTCACGCGCACTGTCCCTCGAACGTGATCGATGCCCGGGTGCGCGTGGAACTGTGGAAGGGAGACCCGCCCGGCGAGGGGGCGTGGTCGCACGACGAGGAAACCGAAGTGTTCTTTCCCGCGGGGGACCTGTGCGTCTACACGCTGGGCGAGACGCTCCCCACGGAGATCGGACTCGCCGCCACCGGGCGATACCGGGTGCGGATGTCGTGGGCGTTGAACCCGGAGACCGGCCCGTTCTACTCCCCGTTCAAGGGGCAGGCCGGCGCTCTGGAGTACGCCGCGGAAGGTCACGAGGCAGACCTGGAAGGCGTGGATCAGTACTGTCTGGCGCAGGTCTGGAATCTTGACTGACGTACCGGGCTGCCGCCGTACCGTCGACACGACGGCAGCCCGCGCCGACACTCGTCAGTCGCCGATGGCGATCACGAAGGCGTCGTTGTCGATGATGCGGTCGTTCTCGTACCAGGCGTTGAGCCGGCGTCCGGCCTCTTCGTTCTCCTGGCTGTCGATGTACTTCACCGAGTAGTCGTACTCGTACTGGGTGCCGTCGTACATGTAGCGGGCCGCGCCTTCGTAGCTGGACGCGAAGGGGTACTCGTCGCACTGAACCCCGTCGGCCGGGCCGCCGGGCACGTCTCCGCCGTTGCAGTAGCCCCGTACGACATTGCGGTTGTCCCGGACGCGGGTGCGCTGAGTCGTACCGGCGGCGGGGACCAGACGGTGTAGCGGGTCGGTGGCCTCCGCTCCGGGCAGGTTCTTGTCGCTCTTGGGCGGCAAGGTGGAGTCCGGGTCGTTCCGGGCGTCTCCGATGTGGTTGGCGACGGCGGCGACACCGAGGTACGGCTCGCCGGGCGCGCTCGGGTCGCTGGTGTCGCTGCGGTCGTATCGCAGCGCCGGTGTGGTGTCGCTGAAGACCGCGCCCATGTTGCCGCGACGGAGGTAGGCCGCGCTGTCGAAGCGGAGCTTGCCCTCTTCGCCGTCGGTGGGCTGGAACTGGTCGTAGCCGGGGATCGTGAACTCGTACTTCGGGCGGAAGTCGGCATTCGCGATCTGCTCGCCCGCGGCGGCACTGGGCGGGCTTGAGGCGAACGACACGAGGTCGAACTTGGTCTTGCCGTCCCTCTTCCAGGCGCCGGGGGAAGCGGTACGGCCCTCGTACATGCCGCTGTCGCAGGCGTCCTCGGCGCTGCCGTTACCGCTCTTCCACGTGCCGTCGCAGTCGAGTTCCGCCTTCATCGTGGCGCCCGGCTTGTTGAAGTGCCCGGTGGAACTCCACACGTCGACATCGAGGTCGAAGTCGGCGTAGCGGTAGTAGCTGCTGTCGAACCATCCGCCGATCTTGGCCTTGCCGATGATGGTGTTGCGGGAGACGAACCAACCCTTGATGTAGCAGCCCGGAGGCCACAAGCCGCACTGGATCGCCGGGATGGCGATGACGTGCCGCTGACAGTACGAGAAGCGGTTCTTGATCCAGCCACCGTCGTTGCTGGAGCTGTCGTTGGCGGCGCACTCGTCGACGTTGTCGATGTACTGGTACGGGTCGGCGGGCTTGCGGCCGCGGTTGAAGCGCTCGCTGGGCACGGTGTAGGAGCGGCCGGCAGCGTCCTTGGTCCGGTTCTCGGGCTGGGCGGACGGGCCGCTGGTGGGCTTGAGGTCGAGCCGGCCCAGATCCCCGTCGGCGGACAGGGCGTCGACGACCTTCTGCGGGTCTGCGACCAGCTTCGGGTCGGTGATGACATACGCGTCACCGGGCTTGAGAGAGGTGGCCTGTCCCGGGTCCTCTGGAGTGTCGGCGGCCTGGGCAGGCAGCACGGACAGAGCGAGCAGCACGGCCGACAGGGCTGTGACGACCGTCGTTCTTCTGCGGAACAACATGATCCTCCGTGACGTCGGTGTCACCGACGCGCAGAGGGCAGCCGCAGGAGGTCGACCTGGGCATGCCAAGCCGCGAAGCGTGTTCTATGCAGGCGTCCACTGGTCAGTTCGGACGCGACCCCCGTCACGTCGGCCGTTCACGCCCCTGGGGGCACGCCGGTCTCAACGGGAGTCAGCTTGCTCTCAACTCCCCACCAAAACAATGAAGTTGAATCAACCTGACTCAAAGAGCGGGGCACCGCGACCCGACCTGACCGAGCGTTCGGCATATGCCATGAGCTCAACCTTCTTGCTCGCCGACGCAGCTGACAGTCGGAGGAACGACCCGTCTCCATTCGAACAGATTGGCGTGTTATCGCCCCCTGGGCGTGCTCGTCACGGCACATCCAGGCGCATGGCCCGCTGCCGGAACTCGACCGCGAGATCGCGGAGAAGGAGACGGGCCCGATCCCCCGCGCCCGCATGCCGAAGCCTGCCGCTCCCAAGCCGCCCGTCCGGCCCTCAGCCGACCCGTCCGCTCACGCATCGCTCACGCAATGGCTCGCAAACGAAGAAGCGCCCGAGCCGACCGAAGCCGACCCGGGCGCCGCCCACACTCGTAGACCCTGTGGGACTCGAACCCACAACCAATGGATTAAAAGTCCACTGCTCTGCCAATTGAGCTAAGGGTCCACACGCCGACCTGAGCCGACGCACCCCCGAGCATAGCCCGCCGAGACCGGGAGGCCGATCGGGTATCGGCTTCCCGGTCCTCGCGCGCCGGACGGAGCGTCAGCGCAGGAACCAGTGCCGGGCCGAGACCGCCCACCAGGTGCCCGCGAAACCGAGGACCACGAGGACCGCGATCGGGGCGTAGTTGAAGGTCTCCCAGGTGACCGGGGAGACCTGCGGCAGCATGAAGAGGATCGTGATGACGACGACCCAGGACACCGCCACCACACCGATCACCGTCGACCAGCGGCCCAGGTGCCACGGACCCCGCTCGAACGCGTCGCCCTTGCGCAACCGCAACAGCGTCGGGATGACGTACGCGATGTAGAGGCCGATGACGGCGATCGAGGTCACGGCCGCGTACGCGGTGACGTTGATCAGGTAGGGCAGGCCGAGGACCAGGGCGCCCGCCGCCGCGAGCCAGACCGCCGCGACGGGGGTGCGGGTGCGCGGGCTGACCGTGTGCCAGACGCGGGAGAACGGCAGGGCGCCGTCGCGCGAGAAGGCGTAGATCATGCGGCTGTTGGCGGTCACGGACGCCATCCCGCAGAACAGCTGGGCGCCGATCACGACCAGGAGCAGCAGCTTTCCGGCCGTCGCGCCGAGGGCGTCCAGGAGGATCTGGGCGGGCGGCGCGCCCGTGGGGGACTCCAGCGCCCCCTGATACGACTGGATGGCGAAGGTGAAGCCGAGCAGGAGGACGAAGCCGGCGATCCACGACGTCCAGATCGAGCGGACGATGCCCTTCGGCCCCGCCGTGGACGCGTCGTGCGTCTCCTCCGTCATATGGGCCGACGCGTCGTATCCGGTGAAGGTGTACTGCGCCATCAGCAGCCCGATGAGGACGACGTACACACCGCTGCCCCAGCCGGTGTTGTTCACGAACTCGCCGAAGACGAAGGACGCCGACTGGTGGCTGTCCGGCACGAAGGCGAGCGCGCCGACGATCAGCGCGACACCCAGCACGTGCCACCACACGCTGACGCTGTTGAGGAACGCGACGATGCGTACGCCGAAGGTGTTGAGGAGGCCGTGCAGCAGCAGGATCCCGGCGAAGAGGAGGATCGTGCGGCCTGGCGTCACCTCGAAGCCGAACTGCAGGTTCAGATACGCGCCCAGGAAGGACGCCGCGCCGAAGTCGATGCCGGCGGTCACCGCCACCTGACCGAGCACGTTGAACCAACCCGTGAACCAGGCCCACGCCGCCGCGCTGCGCTCCGGCGCGAGCTTGTACGCCCAGAAATACAACCCCGCCGACGTCGGATACGCCGAGCAGATCTCGGCCATCGCCAGGCCCACGAAGAGGGTCATCAGGCCGACGGCGACCCAGCCCCAGGTGATGAGCACGGGACCGCCCGTGTTCATGCCGAACAGATACAGCGTCAGACAGCCCGAGAGGACCGAGATGATCGTGAAGGAGACGGCGTAGTTCGAGAAGCCCGACATGCGGCGGGCGAGGACCTGCGTGTAGCCGAGCTGGGCGAGGCGCTCCTCGTCGGAGCCCGCGGCCACGGCCGACTGCTGCCCGTCAGTGGCTCCGCTGGCATCACTTGTCATGCCCCCAGCGATTCCCTCGCCGGGGGCACGGCATGCGGACGATCAGGGCCCAACTCCCGTACGCGTGCCGGTTACCCGGTCACCCGGTGATGAGGAAAGGCCGCGGCCCCACCCCCGTGAGGGAGTGGGGCCGCGGCCTTGTCACTTCAGGAACGGTCAGCCGTTGCGCTTCCAGCGCGGCTTGTCGTCGCGGCGGCCGAAGGACGAACCCGAGCCGGAGCCGGAGCCCGAGCCGGCGCCACGGTGGTCGTCACGACGGCCGTAGGGGCGGTGGCCGCCGGAGGGGCGGTCGCCCTGGCGGTCGCGGTTGAACGGACGGTCGCTGCCCCGGTGGCCCGAGGGACGGTCGTCGCGGCGGAAGCCGCCACGGTCGTTGTCACGGCGCTCGAAGGAACGGCCGCCACGGTCGTCGCGGTTGAAGCCGCCGCGGTCGTTGTCCCGGCGGAAGCCACCTCGGTCGCCGCCACGGTCGCCACCGCGGTCGCCGCCCCGGTCGTCACGACGCTCGAAAGAACGGCCACCACGGTCGCCGTCCCGGCGGTCGTCGCGGCGGAAGCCGCCCTTGTCGCCGCCGCGGTCGTCGCGACGGAAGCCGCCACGGTCGCCGCCGCGGTCGTCACGACGCTCGAAAGAACGGCCGCCACGGTCGTTGTCGCGACGCTCGAAGGAGCGCCCACCACGGTCGTTGTCCCGGCGGAAGCCGCCCTTGTCGCCGCCGCGGTCGTCGCGACGGAAGCCGCCCTTGTCGCCGCCACGGTCGTCGCGACGGAAGCCACCACGGTCGCCGCCACGGTTGTCACGGCGCTCGAAGTTGCCCCGCTCGTCGCGGCGCTGACGCGGCTGGTCCGAGAACGAACGCTCCTCGCGCTGCGGCGCCTCGGCGGCAGCGGCAGCCTGGGCGACCTGCTCGGCGGCGGCCTCCTGGGCGGCGGTGACCGCCGCGGCCACGCCCTCCTCGTCCTCGCCGCGGTCACGGGCGGCGCGGGCGGTGAGGCGGTCGGCCTGCTCGCGCAGCTCGGAGGCGCGACGGGTGGCGCGCTCCAGCTGCTTGGTCAGGTCGGTGACCTCACGCTCGGCCTGCTGCGCGGCGTTGCCCGCGGACTCGGCCTCGACCTCGGTCATGGAGCGGGCACCGGTGATCTCGGCGACCTCCGGGTCGAAGGCGGCGCCGCCCTGGATGATGTGACGACCGGCGTCGACGCCCGCGTCCTCCATGAGGCGGAAGATCTGGCGGCGCTGGTGCGGCAGCGACAGGGAGACGACCGTGCCGGTGCGGCCGGCACGCGCCGTGCGGCCCGCGCGGTGCAGGTAGTCCTTGTGGTCGCCGGCCGGGTCCACGTTCAGGACCAGGTCGATGTCGTCGACGTGGATGCCTCGGGCGGCGACGTCGGTGGCGACGAGCGCGTTGACGTAGCCCTTCTTGAAGTCCTCGAGGACACGGGTACGCGCGCCCTGCGTCATGCCGCCGTGCAGCGCGTCGGCCTTCACACCGGCGTCGCAGAGCTGCTCGGCGATGCGGTCGGCGCCCAGCTGGGTGCGGACGAAGATGATGGTGCGGCCCTTGCGGGAGGCGATGGCCGCGGTGACCGGCGCCTTGTCCTTGGGCTTCACGACGAGGATGTGGTGCGACATCGTCGTGACGTTGCCCTGGGCGCTGTCGACCTCGTGGGAGACCGGGTCCTTCAGGTAGCGGCTGACGAGCGTCTTGATCTCGTTCTCCATGGTGGCGGAGAAGAGCATGCGCTGGCCGCCGGCCGGAACCTGGTCGAGCAGCTCGGTGACCTCGGGCAGGAAGCCCAGGTCGGACATCTGGTCGGCCTCGTCGAGGACGGCGACCTCGATGTTGCTCAGGTCGCAGGCGCCGCGGTTGATGAGGTCGCGCAGGCGGCCCGGGGTGGCGACGAGGATGTCGACGCCGCGCTCCAGGGCGTAGATCTGGTTGCCCATCGACGTACCGCCGCAGACGACCTTCATCTTGAGGCCGACCTGGTCGCCGTAGGGCTGCAGGGCGTCCGCGACCTGCATGGCGAGCTCACGGGTCGGGGTGAGGATGACGGCGCGCGGCTTGTGCTTGTCGCTGCGGGCGCCGGCCAGGCGGGCCATCGTCGGCAGACCGAACGAGAGGGTCTTGCCGGAGCCGGTGCGGCCACGGCCGAGGATGTCCTTGCCGGCCAGGGCGTCCGGGATGGTCGCGGCCTGGATCGGGAACGGGGTGGTCACACCGTTCTGCGCGAGCTTGCGGACGACGGCCTCGGGGAGACCGAGGTCGGCGAACGTCTGGGTGGGCTCGTCGTTCTCGATGATGTCGACCGTGTCGGTGTCGACCGTTTCGGTGCCGACCGCGTCGATGTCGATGTCGTTCTCGACGGCCTGGTCGATGGTGTTCTCAGTGGAAATGGACATGCGAAATGCGAAACCTTCCGGAGTCTCGGCACGCGCCCGCAACTCCGTGTATTCGCAATTCAGCAAATCGACCGCCTCAATGCGGTCCAGCCACGGCAAGGGAGAGTACGCGCCACGCGGCGCTCTCTTAACGGCGCCGGGCAAATGGGATCAAACGATCTACCACCATACGCACCCCCCACCCCCCGAGGCAAACCGGATCGCTGAGACCCGGCTCACACACCGCCCCCGGTCAGGCCGGATCCCCGGCCTGCGGCCGCGGTTCGCTCGCCCGCTCCGACGCGGTCTCCTCGTGCGCCGACGACGAGGGCTCGGCGGTCGGCGGGGACGACGAGGGTGCGGGGGACGACTTCGTGGGCGAAGGAGTGCTGGTCGCGCTGGGCCTGCTCGGCCGCTGCGAGGGCCGCTCCGAGGCGCTGCGGGACGGCGAGGTGGGCGCCGAGGGCGGGGCGGACGCCTTCGTGGGCCTGTCGGGGGAGGCCGACGAGGGCGTGGCCGGGTCCTCGGGCGAGGCGGGCCGCCGCGAGGGCATCGGCGAGGCATCCCCGACCCGCGCGCCCACGTCCGCCCCGCCGTCCGGGACCGCGGCGCCGCCGTCGGGCGCGGCGCCCGAGCCCCGCTGCGGCGGGGAGTGGGTGGACGCGCCGCCGCCGTCGGCGCCCACGCTCATGCAACCGGCGGCCGCGGCGACGGCCACGGTGGTCGCGGCCAACCGGCCCAGACGGAGCACACTGAGCGACAGGGCGCGTTGCGATACGGACAGCTGGCGCACGGGCGGGCACCTCCGGTGCACGAGACGGGGTCACCAACGGGGTCACCCGGGGTCACCACGGGGGGGTACCGTGCCCAACTCCTGTCTCCCGTACGAGGACACGCGCCGCGTCGGCACCGCACAAAGCCCCCACAATCAGTGCGGGGGCCTCACCCGTGTCCCACTCGCGTCCCACCCGTGTCTCCCCCCGCGCCTCACCCGTATCCGAGCGCGTGCAGCCGCGCGTCGTCGATCCCGAAGTGGTGCGCGATCTCGTGCACCACGGTCACCTCGGTCTCCGTGACCACGTCCTCCGTCGACTCGCACATCCGCAGCGTCGGCCCCCGGTAGATGGTGATCCGGTCCGGCAGCACCCCCGCGTACCACTCGCCCCGCTCGGTCAGCGGGGTCCCTTCGTAGAGCCCGAGCAGCTCGGGGTCCTCTGCGGGCGGCTCGTCCTCCACGAACACGGCCACGTTGTCCATGAGTCGGGTCAGCTCGGGCGGGATCCGGTCCAGCGCTTCGGCGACCAGTTCCTCGAACGTCTCGCGCGTCATCTCCAGCACACGGCCATTGTCCGGTACAACCCGCATATCCACCCGTGCACTTGGGCATACGGGAGCAATGGCCCGCTCGCCAGTCGCCGCCATACGTGGAGTCCGCCGCCGTATACGGAGCGTTCGAGGGACGCCCTCGGCGCTCCTGCGCCACTACCGCGACCGGCATCCCCACCCGGTCCTCCAGCTGGTCCACCCGCCGCACCCCTACGTACGCGCGCTCGGTCTGGTCGCCGTCGTGCTGCTCGGCGCCTGGCTCGGCCTGCTGATCGTCGGCAGCGTGCGGACGCCGGTGGGGCCCATGGACACGAAGATGACGCTGCGCCCCTCCTTCTCGGGCGGTACGAAGATCAATGTGTCGCCGCTCGGCGCCCTCGAACTGCACTCGCACACCGCGCCGATCCGCCTCGACGTCGACGTGGACCGCCTCGACCCGGCCCGCGCCCAGGCCCTCGTCGACCACCCCGAGCGCTTCTCCGGACTCCAGGACGAGGTCGCGCGCGACGTCCAGCACGGCACGGTCGACCTGGCCCTGCGCTCCTGCGTGGCGGTGCTCGCGGGCGCCACGTCGCTCGGCCTCGTGGTCTACCGCCGCCCGCGCCGCGCCCTGGCCGCCGGCGGCCTGGCGCTCACCCTGCTCGCGGCCTCGGGCGGTACGGCGTACGCGACGTGGAACCCGGAGTCCGTCCTGGAGCCGAAGTTCTCCGGGCTGCTCTCCTCGGCGCCCTCCGTGGTCGGCAGCGCGCGCTCGATCGTGACCGAATTCGACGCGTACCAAAAGGAGTTGGCGCTCCTCGTCACGAACGTGACCAAGCTGTACGACGCGACGTCCACACTCCCCACGTACCAGCCGGACCCCTCGACGATCCGCGTCCTGCACGTGTCGGACATCCACCTCAATCCGGCGTCGTGGAAGATCATCGCCTCGCTCGTGGAGCAGTACAAGATCTCCGCGATCGTCGACACCGGCGACACGATGGACCACGGCTCGAAGGCCGAGAACGCCTTCCTGGACCCCATCAAGAACCTCGGCGTGCCCTACGTCTGGATCCGCGGCAACCACGACTCGAAGAACGCGACGCAGAAGTACCTCGCCGACCGGAAGCGCTTCAAGAACGTCCGCGTCCTCGACGACGGCAAGGCCGCCACGGTCGCGGGCCTGCGCTTCGCCGGTATGGGCGACCCGCAGTACACCCCGGACCGTGCGGTGAAGGCGCAGGGCGATCCGGCCGAGCGCCTGTCGGGCATCCGACTCGCCTCCGCGCTGCGCGATCAGCGGGCGGCGGGCACCCCGGTCGACATCGCGCTCGCCCATGAGCCGGCCGCGGCCCGTGAGGTGGACGGCGAGGTGCCGCTGGTCCTTGCGGGGCACATCCACCACCAGGAGATGGACGTGCTCCCGCTCGGCACCCGGCTGCGCGTCGAGGGCTCGACCGGCGGCAGCGGCCTGCGCGCGGTGGACGACGGCAAGCCGGACCCGGTGGAGGCCTCGGTCCTCTATCTGGACCGCACGACCAAGCGCCTGCAGGCCTGGGACGAGATCCGCCTGGGTGGTCTGGGCCTGACGAAGGCGGAGGTCAGCCGCCATCTGCCGCAGGAGAACCAGCCCGGCGCGACCCCCTCGCCGAGCCCTGGGGAGAGCTCCCCCTGACCCTTGGGCAGAGCTCCCCGTAAACCGTTTTGGCGATAGCTCCCTGCATCCCATATGCTTCTCACGTCCCCGACGCGCTGCAAAGCGCGCAGGCGGGCCGATAGCCCTCATCGTCTAGCGGCCTAGGACGCCGCCCTTTCAAGGCGGTAGCACGGGTTCGAATCCCGTTGGGGGCACGCACAACCGTGTGAGAGACTTGCTCTTGCTTGTCTCGCACAACAGCTAGGTCCTGTGGAGCAGTTTGGAGTGCTCGCCACCCTGTCAAGGTGGAGGCCGCGGGTTCAAATCCCGTCAGGACCGCTGAAGTTCCTCGTGAACTTCGTGGCTGGGTAGCTCAGTTGGTACGAGCGATCGCCTGAAAAGCGATAGGTCGCCGGTTCGATCCCGGCCCCAGCCACAGGAACTAGGCCCCGTCTCCGGACGGGGCCTATTGCGTTTCCCGCACGCCCTACACGGGTGCCGCGTGCAGCGGTCCCGTGCCCCGGCCGCCCGGGTGGCGATGGCGCCAGAACCAGAAGAGGGCGCAGGAGACCAGGGACCAGCCGGCAAGCACCAGGATCGGGAAGGCGTGCTGGTTGCCCTGGAAGTAGACCGCCGTGTGCTGGGCGTTGTACGAGGCACCCGGTGGCAGCCACTGGCCGAGACGGCCGATCACCGTGGGCAGCAGCGGGGGCGCCACCGCGCCGCCTGATGCCGGGTTGCCGAGCAGGACCAGCAGGCCCCAGGTCGGGATCATCGCCCAGCGGTGGAAGAACGTGTTGAACATCGTGAAGACCATGCCGCAGGTGAACATCGTCAGCGCGAGGATCAGCCAGGACTCGACGAACGGCAGGTCCACCGCGCCGAGCCCCCAGTCCGCGACCGCCGCCACCGCGAACCCGCCGAGCAGCGAGTAGGCGATCGTGAAGGCGATCCGCTCGGCCGGGTTGAGGCCGCGCGCGTGCACGCTGAGCTGGATCGCGCCGACGAAGCCGATGATCACCGCGGCGAGCGTGATGTAGAAGATCGTGAGGCCGCGCGGGTCCCCGCCCTGCAACGGGTTCACATCCTTCACCGTCACCGGGATGCCGGTCGCCTTGCTGACCGGGGGCGCCGCCTCGGCGAAGACCTGGGCGACGGTGACCCCGGAGGCACCGGAGACGTCGAGGCGGACGCGGGCGCCGTTGTCCCGCACGTCGAAGACCGCGTAGATCTTCTGGGCGTCGAGAGCGTCCCGGGCCGCCTCGGGGGAGTCGTACACCTTGAGGTCGAGCTGCGCGTCGAGCGCCTTCTCCATCGCCCCGACGAACGCGCTGCGCCGCGCGGCGTCGTGCTCCCCGGTGACGCCGGTCGGGATGTGGTGCGGCGTCGGGTTCGCCATGGAGTACGTGTACGAGCCGGCGAACAGGGCGGCCGCCGCGGCCAGGATGAGGACGAGCACGCACGCCGGGAAGAACGGTGAGTCCTTGAAGCCGGACCAGCGCTCGGCCCCGCTCAGCGGGCGCCCGTGCTGGCCGTGCGGCGGGTGCTCCTTCTCCGGGGACGGCGGAGGCGCGTCGTCCGGTGCGGGCTCATCGGGCAAGTGCGACATATCCGCACGTTAAGCCACGCGTCGGCGCTCTACATCCGGACGCGGGCCCCGGCCGCCCCGGCGCACCGGCCACAAAATCGGTCGCCACACATTTCCCCGAGGTGAGATCCTTGAGGACGTATGTCTACGCAGCCTGCCCCCGCCGCCGATCAGTTCGCCGCCGTAGCGCGGCGGATCTCCGAGCTGTCCCTGCGCGATGCGCACCGCCTCGGGCGCAGGCTCGAAGGCGCCCGCAAGATCCGTAAGCCGGAGGCGCGTGCCGCCGTCGTCGCGGAGATCGACGCGGAGGCCGAGAAGGCCGCCGTCCGCACGGACACCCGTCGCGAGCGCCGTGCGGCGCTCGACGTCACGTATCCCGAGCAGCTCCCGGTCAGCCAGAAGAAGGACGAGATCGCCGAGGCGATCCGCGACCACCAGGTCGTGATCGTCGCCGGTGAGACCGGTTCCGGAAAGACGACGCAGATCCCGAAGATCTGTCTCGAACTCGGCCGTGGTGTGCGCGGCATGATCGGGCACACCCAGCCCCGCCGTATCGCGGCCCGCACGGTCGCGGAGCGCGTCGCCGACGAGCTGCACACGCCGCTGGGCGAGGCGGTCGGCTGGAAGGTCCGGTTCACCGACCAGGTGGACCAGGACGGCACGTTCGTGAAGCTGATGACGGACGGCATCCTGCTCGCCGAGATCCAGACGGACCGCGAGCTGCGCGCGTACGACACGATCATCATCGACGAGGCCCACGAGCGGTCCCTGAACATCGACTTCCTCCTCGGCTACCTGGCGCAGCTGCTGCCGAGGCGCCCGGACCTCAAGGTCGTCATCACCTCCGCGACGATCGACCCCGAGCGCTTCTCGCGGCACTTCGGGGACGCCCCGATCGTCGAGGTCAGCGGGCGTACGTATCCGGTGGAGGTGCGGTACCGCCCGCTCCTCGAAGAGGCCGGCGACGACTCCGACCGCGACCAGATCACCGCGATCACGGACGCCGTCGAGGAGCTTCAGAAGGAAGGGCCGGGCGACGTCCTGGTCTTCCTCTCCGGGGAGCGCGAGATCCGTGACACCGCGGACGCGCTGGAGAAGAAGTACGCCCGCGCCGGAGGCTCTGTCGCACACAGCACCGAGGTGCTGCCGCTGTACGCGCGGCTCTCGCACGCCGAGCAGCACCGCGTCTTCCAGCGCCACACGGGCCGCCGCATCGTGCTCGCCACGAACGTCGCGGAGACCTCCCTGACGGTCCCCGGCATCAAGTACGTGATCGACCCGGGCACGGCCCGCATCTCTCGCTATTCGCACCGCACGAAGGTGCAGCGGCTGCCCATCGAGCCGGTCAGTCAGGCCAGCGCCAACCAGCGCAAGGGCCGCTGCGGCCGTACGTCCGACGGCATCTGCATCCGCCTCTACTCCGAGGACGACTTCCTGTCCCGCCCGGAGTTCACGGACGCGGAGATCCTCCGTACGAACCTGGCCTCCGTCATCCTCCAGATGACCTCGGCGGGGCTCGGCGACATCGAGAAGTTCCCCTTCATCGACCCGCCGGACCACCGCAACATCCGCGACGGTGTCCAACTCCTCCAGGAACTGGGCGCGTTGGACCCCGCACAGAAAGACGTACGGAAACGGCTCACGGAGCAGGGCCGCAAGCTCGCCCAGCTCCCCGTCGACCCGCGGCTCGCCCGCATGGTCCTGGAGGCCGACAAGAACGGCTGTGTGCGCGAGGTCATGGTGATCGCCGCGGCGCTCTCCATCCAGGACCCGCGCGAGCGCCCCTCCGACAAGCAGGCGCAGGCCGACCAGCAGCACGCCCGCTTCAAGGACGAGACCAGCGACTTCCTGGCGTTCCTGAACATGTGGCGGTACGTCCGCGAACAGCAGAAGGAGCTGGGCTCCTCCGCCTTCCGCCGCATGTGCAAGCGCGAGTACCTGAACTTCCTGCGCATCCGCGAGTGGCAGGACATCTACACGCAGCTGCGGACGGTCGCGAAGCAGATGGGGATCCATCTCAACGACGCCGACACTCCCGCGGCCGACGACTCCGTCCATCTCTCCCTCCTCTCCGGTTTGCTTTCGCACATCGGAATGAAGGACGTGAAGGAGTCCAAGGAGTCCACGCAGAAGGACCCCAAGCAGGCGGGCCGCGACCGCGGGCGCAACGAGTACATCGGCGCCCGCAACGCCAAGTTCGCGATCTTCCCCGGCTCGGCCCTCTTCAAGAAGCCCCCGCGGTTCGTGATGTCGGCGGAGCTCGTGGAGACCAGCCGGCTCTGGGCCCGCGTCAACGCGAAGATCGAGCCCGAGTGGGTCGAGCCGCTCGCCGAGCACCTGCTCAAGCGCACGTACAGCGAGCCGCACTGGGAGAAGGACCAGGCGGCCGTGATGGCGTACGAGAAGGTCACGCTGTACGGCGTCCCGCTCGTCGCGCAGCGCAAGGTGAACTACGGGCGGATCGACGCCGAGGTCAGCCGCGAGCTGTTCATCCGGAACGCGCTGGTCGAGGGCGACTGGCGCACGCACCACAAGTTCTTCGCCGACAACCGCCGACTCCTCACCGAGGTCGAGGAGTTGGAGCACCGGGCGCGCCGCCGCGACATCGTCGTCGACGACGAGACCCTCTTCGACTTCTACGACCAGCGGGTGCCCGAACACGTCGTGTCCGGCGCCCACTTCGACTCCTGGTGGAAGCAGAAGAAGCGCGAGGAGCCCGAACTCCTCGACTTCGAGCGCTCGATGCTGATCCGCGAGTCCGCGGAAGCGGTCACGAAGGACGACTACCCGGACTCCTGGCGTCAGGGCGGGCTCAAGTTCCGGGTGACGTACCAGTTCGAGCCGGGCGCGGACGCGGACGGCGTGACGGTCCATCTCCCGTTGCAGGTGCTCAACCAGGTCACCGACGAGGGCTTCGACTGGCAGATCCCCGGCCTGCGCGAGGACGTGGTCGTCGAACTGATCCGGTCCCTCCCCAAGCCGATCCGCCGCAACTACGTGCCCGCGCCGAACTACGCGAAGGCGTTCCTGGACCGTGCGGTGCCGCTCCAGGAGCCGCTGCCGGTCACGCTCGCGCGCGAGCTGCAGCAGATGGTCGGCGTCCCGGTGAGCCCGGACGACTTCGACCTGGGCCGCGTACCGGACCACCTGAAGATCACCTTCCGGATCGTCGACGAGCGGCGCCGCAAGCTCGCCGAGGACAAGGACCTGGAGGCGCTCAAGCTCCGGCTGAAGCCGAAGGCCCGGCAGGCGATCTCCCAGGCGGCCAAGGCGACCGCCGAGCGTTCCGGCGGCCCGTCCGTGGAGCGCAAGGGCCTCACCGACTGGAGCGTCGGGGCGCTGTCGAAGGTCTTCGAGACGCGCCGCGCCGGCCAGCCGGTGAAGGCCTTCCCGGCCCTGGTCGACGACGGCGACACCGTCTCCGTACGCCTCTTCGACAGCGAGGCCGAGCAGGCGCAGGCGATGTGGAAGGGCACGCGCCGGCTCATCCTCCGCAACATCCCGGTGAACCCGGGCAAGTTCGCCTCGGACAAGCTGAGCAACGCGCAGAAGCTCGCCCTGTCCGCGAACCCGCACGGCTCCGTCCAGGCGCTCTTCGACGACTGCGCGATGGCGGCGGCGGACAAGCTCATCGGCGACTTCGGCGGGCCCGCCTGGGACGAGGAGTCGTACCGGAAGCTCTACGACAAGGTGCGCGCGGAGATCGTCGACACCACGGTGAAGGCGGTCGGCCAGGTGCAGCAGGTCCTGGCGGCCTGGCAGGCCTGCGAGCGCCGCCTGAAGTCCACGAAGAGCGCTGTGCTGCTGCCCAACCTCCAGGACGTGCGCGCCCAGTTGAACGAGCTGGTGAAGCCGGGCTTCGTCACGGCCACCGGTCTGCGGCGGCTGCCCGACCTGATGCGCTATCTCGTCGCGGCCGACCGCCGGCTCCAGCAGATGCCGACCAGCGTCCAGCGGGACACCACCCGCATGGAGAAGGTCCACGAGATGCGGGACGAGTACCTGTGGCTGCTCGAGCAGATGCCGCAGGGGCGGCCCGTGCCGCAGGAGGTGCTCGACATCCGCTGGATGATCGAGGAGCTGCGGGTCAGCTATTTCGCCCATGCGCTGGGCACCGCGTACCCCGTCTCGGACAAGCGGATCGTGAAGGCGATCGACGCCCAGGTTCCGTAACCGGCCGACCACACACGGTGAGTTCGACCGCACGGCCTGCGCTGCTGTAGAGTCCTGTCTCGCAGCGCAACGAGCAAGAAGCGCCGCGAAACCTGGTCCTGTGGAGCAGTTTGGAGTGCTCGCCACCCTGTCAAGGTGGAGGCCGCGGGTTCAAATCCCGTCAGGACCGCAGCAAAGAAGAACCCCCGCACCGTACGGTGCGGGGGTTCTTTCGTTTCCACCGGCAGACAGTCACGGACACACAGTCGCGGACACACAGCCCCGCGAGGCCGCTTGCGCCTGACTGCCCGGCATCTGAGTACCCGTCATCCCCCGCGGCGCTCCAGGGGCCCGCCAGGAAGGCCCCTGGAGCGCCGCGAGAGCGCCCGTGAGCCACGTTGGGACGAAAGACCCTCGAAGGGGTAACCAAAGGCGACCCTGCGCGCCCTCAACTGGTGGCAGCCTAGGGAGAGTCGACGACGCGAGCAGGAACGCACACCGACGCCGGCGCCCATTAGCGCAAGGGCGTCACCTGCAACAAGCGACGGGGCATGTGATGGGTGTCACCGAAGTTGTTTTGGAAACACCGTTTCTTACCCCCTCCCTACAACGGCTCAATTTAATATGTGCAATTGCACTGCCCTGGGCAGGAGCCCACAGAGATCGATCAAGGTCCGACAAGGACGCGCAGGGACCCCCGCCCGGAACCGGCCCCCGCGCACAAAAAAGATCGCGCTGGACCCGGCGGAGTCCAGCGCGATCGGATGACGCTTGCGCGAGGCAGTTGAGATGACGCCTCGGCGGCCTTCATAAGAAGGAGTCCTGTTGGGGCAGGACCCGCGTCGAGTGGAGCTATGGGTGGGCGTCCGCCGGGTTGGGGGACCCGAAAACGCCCGTTTTGCTGCGTTGCGCGGTGCCTCAGGCCTCGCTGCGCTGCTGCGGGATACCCGCAAGCAGTGCGCGGACCTCGGCCTCGCGGTAGCGGCGGTGTCCGCCGAGCGTACGAATCGACGTGAGCTTGCCAGCCTTCGCCCAGCGCGTGACCGTCTTGGGGTCGACGCGGAACATCGTGGCGACCTCAGCCGGGGTCAGCAGCGGCTCGGCATCAGGGGTGCGAGCGGTCATGAGCGGCCTCCTCGGAGAACCGAACCTTCTCGGTTCATTCCTCTAAATTCTGCACCTTGACCCGCGTTGCCCGAAATGGCGGACGCGAGTCGAGTCGGTTATAGGACGAACGGCTTGTCCTCGGCACTACAACTACACCATCCGTCCAGCCACGTCGGCCAAACCGATGGAATTGCCCTCCCAGGTGTTCATCAGCGACGGAAGCCGATGGACCGTGCCATAGCGGACAGTCACGCCACAGTGACGATCAGTCACAGAGCGATCAGGAGCCATCAGACCCCCCAGCGGCAGTGCAATGCTGAGTAATCCGTCCATGGTTGGACTTAGATGGACGGAAGGAGCCCTCCCCGGACTCCTTGTCCTATTTTGGCACGAGGAGGGGTGATGGGCGCAAGGTCCCGGTAAGTGCTGTCCATCACGCTTGAGGCAAACGCCCGGATCAGGACGTAGGTCCCGAAGGTCGGTGTGAGCGCCCTCACTTGGGGATTCAGTTCGCGAACTGCCGGTCCCGCGCCGACCGCCAGCGTTCCACAAGCCTCGCGTACGCCTCTCCCGCACCGTCCTCGTCACCGACGCGCAGCGCCGCGATGCCCCCGGCGACATCCGCCGCCGAGTGGTCGTCCTCGAGAAAGTCCTGCGGCAGGGCGTGCACGAGCCCGCCGTAGTCGAGCTCGACGTACGAACGGGGGTGGAACTCCTCCAGCCAACGCCCCACATCTACCAGGCCGTCGATCAGGGGACCCTCCTCGATCGCGTCCTTCAGCGCCTTCAGACCCCGCGCGACCCGGCGCCTCGCCTGCACCATCGGCGTCCGATAGCGGAGCCGCGGGACGCCGACGCCCTCCGCCCCGTCCTCGTCGCTCTTCGGCTCGTACTCGCGCTCGTCGTCCGACACCAGCACGAACCAGTTGATCGGCACCTGCCACGTGGACGTACGGATCCAGGGGCGGGCGTCCGGATTCCGCTCCAGCCAGCGCTCGTAGTCGGCGGACGACTGCCGGCGCACCACCGGGGGGATCGCCGCGTCCAGGACCGGGGCCGGCAGCTCGCCCGGCAACTCGTCCAGGGCCTGCCAGCCGCGCAGCCGGGTGCGCCACGGGCAGACGCACACCACCCCGTCGATCACGATCACGAACGCGTCGTCGCTCTCGTGCACCGGCACGGGCACCGGTGGCGTGGGCAACAGATCAGCCAAAGAACGGCGCAATTCATCCTGATAGGAGGGGAGGCTGTCGCGTTTCGCGTAGCGCTCCCAATGGCCCCGCTCCGGCTGCGGGAAAGCTGCGAGGGGTTCGTACACGCGCAGATACGCCGCGTACGGGACGGTCACCGAGGACACCTTGGGCACGGCTGCTCCCTCCCCCACCCGCCAGCTGGAAAACACTCCAAATCGTCCCACGTGGCGACGCGGCGGGATTCGACCGTGCTTCCGGCCTCCACGCGCGCGCGGGGGTGATCCTTGGCGGCGCGGCCGTGGCGGGCCCGCGCACGCTCTAATCTCTTGCCCACAAGCACCGACGGAAGGCCCGCCACCCGCACGGGATTCCGCCCAACCGCCGCTATGTACTTGGGAGTCACCACAGTGACCGATGTGACCGGCGACGCTGTCACCACCTCTGACACCTCCGGCGCCTCTGGCGTTCTGCACACGCTCTTCCACTCGGAACAGGGCGGCCACGAGCAGGTCGTCCTCTGCCAGGACCGCGCCAGCGGCCTCAAGGCCGTCATCGCCCTCCACAACACCGCCCTGGGCCCGGCCCTCGGCGGCACGCGCTTCTATCCGTACGCCTCCGAGGAGGCAGCGGTCGCCGACGCGCTGAACCTCGCGCGCGGCATGTCCTACAAGAACGCCATGGCCGGGCTCGACCACGGCGGCGGCAAGGCCGTGATCATCGGTGATCCGCACACGGTGAAGAGCGAGCAGCTGCTGCTCGCCTATGGCCGGTTCGTGGCCTCGCTCGGCGGCCGGTACGTGACCGCGTGCGACGTCGGTACGTACGTCGCCGACATGGACGTCGTGGCGCGCGAGTGCCGCTGGACCACCGGACGCTCCCCCGAGAACGGCGGCGCGGGCGACTCCTCCGTGCTCACCGCCTTCGGTGTCTTCCAGGGCATGCGGGCCAGCGCCCAGCACCTGTGGGGCGATCCCACGCTGCGCGGCCGCAAGGTCGGCATCGCCGGTGTGGGCAAGGTGGGGCACCACCTCGTGGAGCACCTCCTGGAGGACGGCGCCGAGGTCGTGGTGACCGATGTCCGCGAGGAGTCCGTGCGGCAGATCACCGACCGGCACCCCGAGGTCGCGGTCGCCGCCGACACCGAGGCGCTGATCCGGGAGGCGGGGCTCGACATCTACGCGCCCTGCGCCCTGGGCGGCGCGCTGAACGACGACTCCGTGCCGGTGCTGACCGCGAAGGTGGTGTGCGGCGCGGCCAACAACCAGCTCGCGCACCCGGGCGTCGAGAAGGACCTCGCGGACCGCGGGATCCTCTACGCGCCGGACTACGTGGTGAACGCGGGCGGCGTCATCCAGGTCGCCGACGAGCTGCACGGCTTCGACTTCGACCGGTGCAGGGCGAAGGCCGCGAAGATCTTCGACACGACGCTCGCTATCTTTGCTCGTGCGAAGGTGGACGGGATTCCGCCGGCCGCCGCGGCCGACCGGATCGCCGAGCAGCGGATGGCCGAGGCCCGCGGAAGGGGCTGATGGGGCCCGGCGCGTAACGAGCATCACGCCCCTCGGCGGGTCGCTCGTCATGAAGAGGTTAAAATCGCAGCTGACCAGCGAGGAAAGGGCTCCTGGCTGGTCCTGCGCGCAGGCGCGTCCTGCGGGCGACGTACCGTATGGGCGTGGGCTCAGGTACCGTGGAAGCCCTACGGACCGGTCTCCCTGCGGGGAGTCCGTTCCAGATCATGTACGCGTGTCAAGACTCTGGGGCCATGAAGCCCCATCACCGAGGGGGTCGAGCCATGGGGCGCGGCCGGGCCAAGGCCAAGCAGACGAAGGTCGCCCGCCAGCTGAAGTACAACAGCGGCGGGACCGACCTGTCGCGTCTGGCCAACGAGCTAGGCGCATCCACGTCGGATCCAGTGTCGAATCAGCCGCCGAACGGCGAGCCTTTCGACGATGACGACGAGGAAGACGACCCGTACGCCCGCTACGCGGATACGTACGACGAGGACGAGGGCGAGGACGGCGAGTCCGGTCCTTCGTCACAGCGCCGCGGCGCTTGACCTCGTAACACGTCAGCGGCCTAACAGTCGCTGCACTTCACCCGGTCCGGGGTGGTCACCACGCCGGACCGGGTTTTGTGCTGTCCAAGCACGGGGCGCCGGGGGCGCCCCCACGGGGACTACTTGGCGTAGTCCCCGGTGAGCTCGGCGCCCGTGGTGTGCTCACCGCGGTCGACGATCTCGCCGGCCACCCAGGAGTCCACTCCGCGGTCGGCCAGGGTCGCCAGGGCGACCTCCACCGACTCCTGCGGCACGATCGCCATCATGCCGACGCCCATGTTCAGCGTCTTCTCCAGCTCCAGGCGCTCGACCTGACCCTTCTCCCCGACCAGGTCGAAGATCGGGTCCGGGGTCCACGTGGAGCGGTCGACCGTGGCGTGCAGGCCGTCCGGGATCACGCGGGCCAGGTTCGCCGCGAGGCCGCCGCCCGTGATGTGGCTGAAGGCGTGGACCTCGGTGGTGCTGATGAGCGAGAGGCAGTCCAGGGAGTAGATCTTCGTCGGCTCCAGGAGCTCCTCGCCGAGCGTGCGGCCGAGTTCCTCGACGTGCTCGCCCAGGTCCATCCCCGCGCGCTCCAGGAGGACGTGGCGGACCAGCGAGTACCCGTTCGAGTGAAGACCGGAGGACGCCATGGCGATCACCGCGTCACCCTTACGGATGCGATCCGGGCCCAGCAGGTTGTCGTGCTCCACGACGCCCGTACCGGCACCCGCGACATCGAAGTCGTCCGGGCCCAGCAGGCCCGGGTGCTCGGCCGTCTCGCCGCCGACGAGGGAGCAGCCCGCGAGGACGCAGCCCTCGGCGATGCCCTTCACGATGCCGGCGACCCGCTCCGGGTGGACCTTGCCCACGCAGATGTAGTCGGTCATGAAGAGCGGCTCGGCGCCGCACACCACGATGTCGTCCATGACCATCGCGACGAGGTCATGGCCGATCGTGTCGTAGACGCCCAGCTGGCGGGCGATGTCGACCTTCGTGCCGACGCCGTCGGTGGCCGAGGCGAGCAGCGGACGCTCGTACTTCTTCAGGGCGGAGGCGTCGAAGAGGCCGGCGAAGCCGCCGAGGCCGCCGAGGACCTCGGGGCGCTGCGTCTTCTTCACCCACTCCTTCATGAGCTCCACGGCGCGGTCGCCGGCTTCGATGTCGACGCCTGCGGACGCGTAGGAGGCACCGGAGGGCTGGGTCTCAGACATTGCCTGGGATCTTTCGGGTTGGCGAATCGGGGTCTACGGGCGACGGATCGCGTCGGACGCAGCCGTGGACGCAGGACCTGCGGCCAGTTCCGTCTCCAGGAGCTGCTTGCCGAGGAGCTCCGGGTCGGGGAGGTCCATCGGGTACTCGCCGTCGAAGCAGGCACGGCAGAGGTTCGGCTTGGCGATGGTGGTCGCCTCGATCATGCCGTCGATGGAGATGTACGAGAGCGAGTCGACCCCGAGCGAGGTACCGATCTCCTCGACCGACATGCCGTTGGCGATCAGCTCCGCGCGGGTCGCGAAGTCGATGCCGAAGAAGCAGGGCCACTTGATGGGCGGGGAGGAGATCCGCACGTGGATCTCGGCCGCACCGGCCTCGCGGAGCATGCGGACCAGGGCGCGCTGCGTGTTGCCGCGCACGATCGAGTCGTCGACGACGACCAGACGCTTCCCCTTGATGACTTCCTTGAGCGGGTTCAGCTTCAGACGGATGCCGAGCTGGCGGATCGTCTGTGAAGGCTGGATGAAGGTTCGGCCGACGTAGGCGTTCTTCACCAGGCCGTTGCCGAACGGGATGCCGGATGCCTCGGCGTAGCCGACCGCGGCCGGAGTCCCGGATTCCGGGGTGGCTATGACGAGGTCCGCATCGGCCGGAGCTTCCTTCGCGAGCCTGCGGCCCATCTCCACACGGGAGAGATACACGTTCCGACCCGCGATGTCCGTGTCCGGGCGGGCCAGGTACACGTACTCGAAGACGCAGCCCTTGGGCTTTGCTTCGGCGAAGCGGGACGTTCGCAGGCCGTTCTCGTCGATGGCGACGAACTCGCCCGGCTCGATCTCGCGGACATAGGAGGCGCCGCAGATGTCGAGCGCCGCGGACTCCGAGGCGACGACCCAGCCGCGCTCCAGGCGGCCGAGGACCAGCGGGCGGATGCCCTGCGGGTCACGGCCGGCGTACAGCGTGTTCTCGTCCATGAAGACGAGCGAGAAGGCGCCCTTGACCTGGGGCAGCACCTTGGCGGCCGCCTCTTCCACGGTCAGCGGCTTGCCGTCCTCGTCGACCTGGCCCGCGAGCAGCGCGGTGATCAGGTCGGTGTCGTTGGTGGCCGCGACCTGGGTCGCGCGGCCACTCTCCTTGGGGAGCTCGGCGACCATCTCGGCGAGGTGCGCCGTGTTGACCAGGTTGCCGTTGTGCCCGAGGGCGATCGAACCGTGCGCGGTGGCGCGGAACGTCGGCTGGGCGTTCTCCCATACGGAGGCCCCGGTGGTCGAGTAGCGGGCGTGACCGACCGCGATATGACCTTGGAGGGACCCTAGGGATGTCTCGTCGAAGACCTGGGAAACGAGCCCCATGTCCTTGAAGACGAGGATCTGGGAGCCATTGCTGACCGCGATTCCCGCGGATTCCTGACCCCGATGTTGGAGGGCGTAGAGCCCGAAGTAAGTGAGCTTTGCGACCTCTTCACCCGGAGCCCAGACACCGAAGACGCCACAAGCGTCCTGGGGGCCTTTCTCACCGGGAAGCAGGTCGTGATTGAGTCGACCGTCACCACGTGGCACGCAACCGAGTGTAGACGTGATCCCACAGTGGTCCGAATTGGGGACCGGGGCTACGCGGGTTGACCGGGGCAGATGTGACCGAACTCATCGGATGTCCGGAGTACGTCCGGAGTACGGATGCGTGGTTGACAGGTGTACGTCACTGTCGGCAGAGTCCCGGTCCATGCAGCCACTCCGTGATCGTGAGGTCACCCTTGTGGAGCGCCGCCACGTCGACCTGGTCCGTGTCGCGAGCGCGATCTGTCTCTGTGCGTGACCCTTCCCTGCCCATGACGTCCGTCTGACGTCGTCGGTTCAGGCCGGTTCGCACCTGCTCGGGCTGTTTTCTCCGCGGCGTGCGAGCCGTCCGCCGTGGCTCGCGCCCCGCGTGGCGGAGCCGCACATCAACGCAGCTCGCGCCCTCTGAGGCGCGCGCTTCGCATGCCGCCCCTGCGGCCCCAACCCCGGAGACCCCATGCCCTCGCATGCCTCTCACCTGTCCCGTCGTGCCCTCGGCGGGGCCGCCGTCGCCACCGTCGCCGCTGCCGGAGTCGGAGTCGGAGGAGCCACGGCCGGCACCGCCCAGGCGGCCGCGCCCCGTGAGACGCCCTTCCGGGCCGACACCGGGCGCAGGTCACGGCGGCCCAACATCCTGTTCATCCTGGGCGACGACCTGGGCTGGGCCGACCTGTCCTCGTACGGCGCCCCGCACATCAGGACCCCCAACCTGGACCGGCTCGCCCGCCAGGGCGTCCGCTTCACCGACGCCTACAGCGGCTCCGCCACCTGCTCCCCGACCCGCTTCAGCCTCTACACCGGCCGCTATCCGGGCCGTACGAAGGGCGGTCTCGCGGAGCCGATAGCCGACCGGTCCGTCGGGCTCGCCCCGAACCACCCCACGCTCGCCTCGCTGCTGCGCGGCGCCGGCTACGCGACGGCCCTGATCGGCAAGTGGCACTGCGGCTACCTGCCGGACCACTCGCCCACCAAGTCGGGCTGGGACGAGTTCTTCGGGAACTTCGGCGGGGCCCTGGAGTACTACTCGAAGCTCGGCCTCGGCGGCGAGTACGACCTCTACGAGGGCGAGGTGAAGGAGGGTGACGCCGAGTACAAGGACCTGCGGTACTACACGCGGATCCTGACCGAGCGGGCGAGCGAGTACGTGAAGCGGGACCACGGGGATCAGCCGTGGCTGCTCAACCTCAACTTCACGACCCCGCACTGGCCGTGGATCGCCGACGGCGACGAGGAGGCGAGCGCCGAGGTCGTACGGCGGATCAAGGCGGGCGACAAGCGGGCCCTCTTCCATGACGACGGCGGATCGGTCGAGAAGTACACGGAGATGGTGCAGGACCTGGACCGGTCGGTCGGGCAGGTGCTGAAGGCGTTGAAGGAGTCCGGGCAGGAGCAGGACACCCTCGTCTTCTTCGCCTCGGACAACGGCGGTGAGCGCTTCTCCTACAACTGGCCGCTGTCCGGCAACAAGTCGTCCCTCCAGGAGGGCGGCATCCGCGTCCCGACGATCGTGCGCTGGCCCGCCCGGATCGGCGGCGGGCAGGTCAGCCACGAGCCGGTGTTCACCCCCGACTGGACGGCGACGCTGCTGGAGATCGGCGGGGCCAGGGCCGACAGGTCGTATCCGCTCGACGGCACCAGCCTCGCGGGGTACCTGCTGCGCGGCGAGGAGTTGACGCAGCGCGAGCTGTTCTGGCGGGTGCGCGGGGAGCGGGCCGTGCGGCGCGGCAACTGGAAGTACTACCGGGGCAAGGGCGGCACCGACCAGCTGTTCGATCTCGCGGCCGACCGGCGCGAGCAGGCGGACCGGGCGGCCGACGAGCCGAAGGTGCTGGCCGAGTTGAAGGCGGCGTGGGAGCGGACGGACGCGGAGCTGCTCCCCTATCCGTCCTGAGGGGTGCTTTGGGTCCTGAGGGCCCGTCACTCGGCGGCGGCGAGGCCGATCCCGTTGCCGCCGGGTGCCTTCAGGGTGAGGGAGTCACCCTGGATGTCGTACGGCACCTTGCCCTTCAGGACATCGAGCATCGTCTGCTCCAGCTTCGCGGCCTCTCCGATACAGCCCATACGGGTGCTGCTCAGCGGGCCGAAGGAGATGTCGTCACCCTTGACGGTGGCCTTGGCGCGGCCGCTGTTGCAGCCCAGGCGGGCGCTGACGTGGCCGTCCTTGTCGAAGACGAGCCGGGCCCGGCCCTGCGCGGCCTTCGGCACGGAGCTGGTGGTGTCATCGGCGCTCAGGCTCGTGACGTTCCACTTGGTGCCGACGAGCTTGGCGTCACGCTGCCTTGCGAGGGAGACGGTGTCGCCATTCGCCCGGGTGAGGGTCAGTTCGCCGCCCTTGGCCTCGACCGTGTTCTTCTCGGCGAGGGTGCGGGCCAGGGTCTTCTCGAAGGCGGCCACGTCCTTGCCCTCGCAGAGCATCATGGTCCGCTTCGCCTTGCCGAGGTCGACGCTGTCCCCGGTGACCTCCGCGTCGGCGTCGAAGTGGTTGCAGCCGTAGTTGCCGCGCACCCGCTCGTCCGAGACGAACTCGAGGTACGCGCTGCCCGGGGCCTTCGTCGTCTTCCCGTCCACCGTCGCGCTCTGCACGCTCCAGTGGACGCCGGTTATCGGTTCTCCCCCGGCCGCCTTCGAGCCGGGGGCCTTCTCGTCGCCGCAGGCGGTCACGGTCGCCAGCGCGGCGAGCGGCAGGACGGCGGTGCTGATCAGGGCACGTGTACGGGATGTACGTAGCGTCGTGAGCATGGCAATGGGACGTGGCGGGCCGCGTTCCGGTTCCGGCCCGCCGGGCATCCCGTGCGCATCACGCCATGATCGGCAGCAGGTCCGCGAGGTTCGCCCGCTCGCCGCTGGCGCTGACCAGCGCGGCCTCGACCGCCGTCGCCCAGGTCGTACGTCCCGTGGCCAGGCGGATCCAGGTGAGCGGGTCGGTCTCCACGACGTTCGGCGGGGTGCCGCGGGTGTGCCGGGGGCCCTCGACGCACTGCACGACGGCGAACGGCGGGACGCGGACCTCGGTGGAGGCGCCGGGGGCCTTGGTGGCGAGGGCGTCGGCGAGGATCCGGGTGCAGGCGGCCAGGGCCTGGCGGTCGTACGGGATGTCGAGGTCCGGCACGGCGTCGTTCAGGTCGTCGGTGTGGACGATCAACTCGACGGTGCGGGTGGGCAGGTAGTCCGCGAGGGTCATGACACCGGTGCGGTTGGCGACGAGTTGGTCGCCGGGGTGGTCCGCGAGGGCTTGTTCGAGGCTGCTCGTGGCGTCGGCGTACAGCGCGGCGAGGTCGTTGTCCGCCGCGAGTCCCGTCACGTACGCGGCGATGTCCTGCGCGTGCGGGGCGGAGGTCATCGGCCAGTCCTGCGGCGTGAGTTCGGCCTTGGCCAGGCCGGGCACGGCGAGGCCGCGGGCGATGGCACTCGTCGACATCGTGATGTGCGCGGCGAGCTCCCGCACGGTCCAGTCCCCGAGCCGCGTCGGGCCGGCGAGCTGCTCGGGCGTGAGGCCCTCGACCGCCTTCCGTACGTTGCCGAACTGGGCGAGCACGGCGGTGCGAGTCTTGTCGAGGCTGTAGACGCGGGACTTCCTCTTGGCCGGTGGCATGCGCCGAGCCTACGACTGCGTGGGGCGTGGCGGTGCCGGGGTGGGCGCCTTCCGTGGGTACGGCCTGCACCGGGGGGGCCGGGGCTGGCGCCTTCCGTAGGCGCGGCCCGCACCGGGGTACCGGGGTCGGCGCCTTTCGTAGGTGCGGCCCGCACCGGGGACCGGGGCTGGCGCCTTCCATAGATGCGGCCCGCACCGGGGTACCGGGGCTGGCGCCTTCCATAGGTGCGGCCCGCACCGGGGACCGGGGCTGGCGCCTTCCATAAGTGCAGCCCGAACCGGGGACCGGGGCTGGCGCCTCCCGTGGACGGCGCGCGGCACCGGGCGCCGCCTTGCCCACCCTGCCGCCCAAGGCGGCAGATTGCCCAAGGCGGGTGCGGTCGACCGCTGAGGTGGGGAGCCGTGGTCGCCGTCGGATCGCCCATGGCGCGTGCGGTCGACCGCTGAGGTGGGGAGCCGTGGTCGCCGTCGGATCGCCTAAGGCGCGTGCGGTCGACCGCTGAGGTGGGGAGCCGTGGTCGCCGTCGGATCGCCCATGGCGCGTGCGGTCGACCCAGCGGGTGGGGAGCCGTGGTTGGCGTTACCCAAGGCGGGGCGGCGTCGACCGCAATGGGCGGGGAGCCGTGGCTGCCGGCGGATCGGCCAAGGCGGGGGCGACACCCCGTCGGGCCGACGCCCCCGGAGGGGGCGGGCGGGTGGGAGACGGGCGGGAGCCGGGCGATCGCCCTGCGGGCGGGCAAATCAAGCCCCGCTCTGGGACGAGACTCGCGGGGTCCGGGGCAGAGCCCCGAATCTTTCAGCCCCGGACACGATTGAGGCTCAGGCGGGGGCAGAGCCCCGATCTTTTAAGCCCCGCCGGCGATTGAGGCGCGGGGTCCGGGGCGGAGCCCCGTGTCCGTAACGCCGGTTCGGCAAAACCAGCCCCGCTCTTGGACGAGAGCCCGCGGGGTCCGGGGCGGAGCCCCGAGGCGTAGGACCCGCCCACCGAAACAGGCGGGCAGAGCCCCGAGGCGTAGGGACCACCCACCGGTACAGGCCGGCGGCCCCACGCCACACGCGAACCGCGTTACGCCAGCAGCGCCGGAATCGTGCCCTCGAACGCCTCACGCAGCTCGTCGAGGGAGACCGCGAACTCACCCTGGACGTCCACCACGTCACCGTCCACGACACCGATGCGGGTGACGGGCAGACCGCGCGCCCCACACATGTCGTTGAAGCGGAGCTCCTCGCTGCGCGGAATCGACACGACCGCACGGCCCGCCGACTCCGAGAAGAGGAACGTGAACGCGTCCAGGCCCTCCGGGACGATCAGGCGCGCGCCCTTCCCCCCGAGCAGCGCCGACTCGACCACGGCCTGGATCAGACCACCGTCGGACAGGTCGTGCGCGGCGTCGATCATGCCGTCGCGGGAGGCCGAGATGAGGATCTCGCCGAGCAGCCGCTCGCGCTCCAGGTCGACGACCGGCGGCAGACCGCCGAGGTGCTCGTGGATGACCTGCGACCAGGCCGAACCGCCGAACTCCTCGCGGGTGTCACCGAGCAGGTAGAGGAGCTGGCCCTCTTCCTGGAAGGCAACCGGCGTGCGCCGCGCCACGTCGTCGATGACACCGAGGACCGCGACGACCGGCGTCGGGTGGATCGCCGCCTCGCCCGTCTGGTTGTAGAGCGAGACGTTGCCACCGGTCACCGGGGTGCCGAGCTGCTGGCAGCCGTCGGCGAGGCCACGGATGGCCTCGGCGAACTGCCACATGACGGCCGGGTCCTCGGGCGAACCGAAGTTCAGGCAGTCGGAGACGGCGAGCGGCTTGGCACCGGTCGTCGCGACGTTCCGGTACGCCTCCGCGAGCGCGAGCTGCGCACCCGTGTACGGGTCGAGCTTCGCGAAGCGGCCGTTGCCGTCCGTCGCGATGGCGACGCCGAGCCCGGTCTCCTCGTCGATTCGGATCATGCCCGAGTCCTCGGGCTGCGCGAGGACTGTGTTGCCCTGCACGAAGTGGTCGTACTGCTGGGTGATCCACTTCTTCGACGCCTGGTTCGGCGAGGAGACGAGCTTGAGGACCTGGTCCTTCAGCTCGTCACCCGAGGACGGCCGCGGCAGCTTGCCCGCGTCGTCGGCCTGCAGCGCGTCCTGCCAGTCGGGGCGGGCGAGCGGGCGCTCGTAGACCGGGCCGTCGTGCGCGACCGTGCGCGGGTCGACGTCGACGATCTTCTCGCCGTGCCAGAAGATCTCCAGGCGGTCGCCGTCGGTCACCTCACCGATGACGGTGGCGATGACGTCCCACTTCTCGCAGATCTCCAGGAAGCGGTCGACCTTCGAAGGCTCGACCACGGCACACATGCGCTCCTGCGACTCGCTCATGAGGATCTCCTCAGGAGAGAGCGTGGAGTCGCGCAGCGGTACGTCGTCCAGCTCGACGCGCATACCGCCGGAGCCGTTGGAGGCGAGCTCGGAGGTGGCGCAGGAGATACCGGCGGCGCCCAGGTCCTGGATGCCGACGACGAGCTTCTCGGCGAACGCCTCCAGGGTGCACTCGATGAGGAGCTTCTCCTGGAAGGGGTCGCCGACCTGCACGGCCGGACGCTTCGACGGCTTCGCGTCGTCGAAGGTCTCGGAGGCGAGGATCGAGGCGCCACCGATGCCGTCGCCGCCCGTGCGGGCGCCGTACATGATGACCTTGTTGCCCGTGCCGGACGCCTTCGCGAGGTGGATGTCCTCGTGCCGCATGACGCCGATGGCACCGGCGTTGACCAGCGGGTTGCCCTGGTAGCAGGCGTCGAAGACGAGCTCGCCGCCGATGTTCGGCAGGCCCAGGCAGTTGCCGTAGCCGCCGATGCCGGCGACGACGCCGGGCAGCACACGCTTCGTGTCGGGGTGGTCGGCGGCGCCCATGCGCAGCGGGTCGACCACGGCGACCGGGCGGGCACCCATCGCGATGATGTCGCGGACGATGCCGCCGACGCCGGTGGCCGCGCCCTGGTAGGGCTCGACGTACGACGGGTGGTTGTGCGACTCGACCTTGAAGGTGACGGCGTAGCCGTTGCCCACGTCGACGACGCCGGCGTTCTCGCCGATGCCGACGAGCAGCGCGTCGGACTCCGGGGCCTTCTCGCCGAACTGGCGCAGGTGGACCTTGGAGGACTTGTACGAGCAGTGCTCGGACCACATGACCGAGTACATGGCGAGCTCGGCGCCGGTGGGACGGCGGCCGAGGATCTCCACGACCCGCTCGTACTCGTCCTTCTTCAGGCCGAGTTCGGCCCAGGGCAGCTCGACGTCGGGAGTCTTCGCGGCGTTCTCTGTGGTGTCGAGGCTCATGAGGCGGCGACCAGCTTCTTGAGGATCGAGGTGAAGAACGGGAGGCCGTCGGTGCGGCCGGACCCGATGAGGGGCTCGACGGCGTGCTCCGGGTGCGGCATCAGACCGACGACGTTGCCCGCCTCGTTCGTGATGCCGGCGATGTCACGGAGCGAACCGTTGGGGTTGTAGTCCACGTACCGGAAAGCGACGCGGCCCTCCGCCTCCAACATGTCGAGCGTGCGCTCGTCGGCGACGTAGCGGCCGTCCATGTTCTTCAGCGGGATGTGGATCTCCTGGCCCGCCTCGTAGTCGGACGTCCAGGCCGTACCGGCGTTCTCCACCCGCAGCTTCTGATCGCGGCAGATGAAGTGCAGGTGGTCGTTGCCGAGCATGGCGCCGGGGAGCAGGTGGGCCTCGGTGAGGACCTGGAATCCGTTGCAGATCCCGAGGACGGGAAGGCCCGCCTTCGCCTGCTCGATCAGCGTCTCCATGACGGGCGAGAAACGCGAAATGGCGCCCGCGCGCAGGTAATCGCCGTACGAGAAACCACCGGGCAGGACGACCGCGTCGACCTGCTTCAGGTCCTTGTCCTTGTGCCAGAGCGCGACCGGCTCCGCACCGGCAAGCCGGATCGCGCGCTGAGTGTCGCGATCATCGAGGGAACCGGGAAAGGTGACGACGCCAATACGAGCGGTCACTTTTCGGCCCCCACCGCAGGCTCTTCCACCTTCACGGTGAAGTTTTCGATCACGGTGTTGGCGAGGAAGGTTTCCGCCAGCTCATGGATACGGGCAAGAGCGGCGTCATCCACCGGCCCGTCCACTTCGAGCTCGAAACGCTTTCCCTGACGTACGTCGGAGATGCCGTCGAAACCGAGGCGCGGCAGCGCGCGCTGCACCGCCTGGCCCTGGGGGTCGAGGATCTCCGGCTTGAGCATGACGTCGACTACGACGCGTGCCACTGGCACTCCCGGTGTGTGGTTGAGCTGGTCCGTTCAGCGTACCTGCCCAAATTTTCTACTCGCGTAGACAGTAGGAAGCTACGAGATGCGGATCACGTTATGGCAACGACATGAGATCCGCACGGAAAATTAAGGGAAAGACTCCGGATAACAACCACGCGAGACACACCGAGACTTTTAACTGGTCTTCCCACTGCATTGCCGGACAGGGTAAAAAGGAATTGGCAGATACAGGCACTCGGCCTGAACTCGGGGCACCGCATTGCCCGGGCATTGCCTGACAACAGCCGGACAGTCTGCATCACCGCACGTCAAAGCGGGATGCTGGACGAAGGGACCGATATTCGTGGCGCAGCGTGTCGTGGTCACTCTCTCTGACGACATCGACGGCGGGGAAGCGGCGGAAACCATTCGCTTCGGTCTCGACGGCTCGTCGTACGAGATCGACCTCAATCGAGCCAATGCGCATCAGCTCCGCGAGGCGCTGGCCCCCTACCTGGAGGCGGGCCGCAAGCGTTCGGGGAAGACCGGCAAGGCGTACAAGCGCACGGACCTGAGCCCGGACCCGGCCGCCGTCCGCGCCTGGGCCCGCTCGAACCACTTCGACGTACCGCCGCGCGGCCGCATCCCGAAGCGGGTCTACGAGGCATTCGCCGCGGCCAACTGAGCCGCGGAACCCACCCCATGAGGCCCCTCGGTGACCGGACTTGCGCTGCACCCCGGGCAGTCGGCTAAAGTCTGGAGCACGCCGAGGGGCGAGGCCGCAGGCCGGACCTCACGGAGTACATGCGGGTGTAGTTCAGTAGTAGAACATCCCCCTTCCAGGGGGAAGGCGCAGTGTGCAATTCCTGTCACCCGCTCTGCATCGCGTACTGACCACTTCGGTGGGTACGGTAGGCTGATGCAAGCAGTGCGAACGTAGCTCAGTTGGTAGAGCGCAACCTTGCCAAGGTTGAGGTCGCGAGTTCGAACCTCGTCGTTCGCTCAGAGATCGAAGGCCCCGGTCCTCTTGGACCGGGGCCTTCGGCGTTCCCGGCCGCGTTCTGACATTTGTCATGCGAGCCGATGACAGCACGCACTGCCGACCTCCCGCCCCAGGCGGAAGGCTGGACCCATGACCACCAACGAGCGCGTGATCGACGTCACTGATCTGCGCCGCGTGTACGGGGACAAGACCAAGGGTTCCTTCGAGGCGGTGCGCGGAGTCAGCTTCTCCGTGGGCCGCGGCGAGCTCTTCGCCCTCCTCGGCACGAACGGCGCCGGAAAGACCTCCACGGTCGAACTCATCGAAGGACTCGCGGCCCCTGCCGGTGGCCGGGTGCGGGTGCTCGGACACGACCCGCACACCGAACGGGACCGGGTACGGCCCCGGATCGGGGTGATGCTGCAGGACGGCGGCTTCCCCAGCGAGCTGTCCGTCACCGAGACCGTACGGATGTGGGCCGGCTGCACGAGCGGGGCCCGGCCGATCGGCGAGGCCCTGGAGGCCGTGGGGCTCGCCAAGCGGGGGAAGGTGCGCGTCAAGCAGCTGTCCGGCGGCGAGAAGCGGCGGCTCGACCTCGCGCTCGCGCTGCTCGGGCGGCCCGAGGTGCTCTTCCTCGACGAACCGACCACCGGGCTCGACGCCGAAGGGCGCCGCGACACCTGGGAGTTGGTGCGCCGGCTGCGCGCCGAGGGCACCACCGTGCTGCTGACCACGCACTACCTCGAAGAGGCCGAGGAGCTCGCCGACCGGCTCGCGATCCTGCACGAAGGCCGGATCGCCGCCGAGGGCCGCGTCGACGAGGTCGTCGCGTCGCAGCCCTCGCACATCTCCTTCGAACTGCCCGACGGGTACTTCGTGGGCGACCTGCCGCCGCTGGGCTCGCTCGGCGTCGAGGCGCACGAGGTCGAGGGCCGGCTGATCCGGCTGCGCACCGACGATCTGCAGCGGGCCGCCACCGGGGTGCTCGTGTGGGCCAGGGACGCGGGCATCGAACTGCGGCGCCTCGATGTACGCGGCGCCTCGCTGGAGGAGGCGTTCCTGCGGATCGCGCAGGACGCCAAGGGCTCCGCGGGGACTCCGGACCGTGAGAAGGAGATGGCGGTATGAGTACGGCTACGAGTACGGGTACAGGTACGAGTACGGGTACGGCAGCACGGACGACGACCTCCGCGGGACGGCTCGGGGCGCTCGCGCGGGCCGAGTTCACGCTCCTCGGGCGGAGCAAGGGCGTGCTGTTCACGGCGGTGTTCGTGCCGCTCGTCCTGCCCTTCAGCGTCTCCCGGACGGTGGACAAGGGCGATCTGCAGGGCGCCGGGCTGAACATCGGCACCGTCATGGCCTCCTCGGCGATCGCGTTCTCGCTGCTGTTCGCCGTGTACAGCTCGCTGGTGAGCGTGTACGCGTCGCGGCGCGAGGAGCTCGTCCTCAAGCGGCTGCGCACCGGGGAGCTGCGCGATCTGGAGATCCTCAGCGGGGCCGCGGTGCCGTCCGTCGTGATCGGGCTCGTGCAGTGCGCGGCGGTGGCCGTCGTGTGCGCGTTCGCGCTGGACGCGGGGGCGCCCGACGCGCCTCAACTGGTCCTGCTCGGTGTGCTGTTGGGCATTCCGCTGTGTGTCGCGCTGGCCGCCCTCACGACGGTCTTCAGCCGCAGTGTGGAGAGCGCCCAGGTCGCCGCGATGCCCATGCTGCTCGTGTCGATGGCCGGCTCCGGCGCCGTCGTGCCGCTCGAGGTCCTTCCGGACAAGATGGCGGCCGTGTGCGAGCTGCTGCCGCTGACGTCGGCGCTCACGCTGGTGCGGGGCGGCTGGAGCGGGAGCCTGTCCGGCGGGGAGTCCGTGAAGGCGATCGTCATCGCGGTGGCCTGGATTCTGGTCGCGGTGTTTGCTGTGCAGAAGCGGTTCCGGTGGGAACCGCGGCGTTGAGAGGGGCGGACGTGCGGGTGCGAGGGAGCTGGCGGGAGCGCAGCAAGGTCGAACGGGTCGAGCTGCAGAGTCGGATCACGCTGCGCTTCATCCACTGGTTCCTGCTTCTCGGCTGGTCGGCGACCCCGCTGCTCTTCGCCTTCCGGCACGACCCCGTCGCCTACGCACTGGGGCTCGCCCTCCTCCTGGTGGGCGTGTTGCAGTGCCTGCTGGCGCCCCGGCACGTCGGGGCCGCCCTCGACCAGTACCTGGGGCGCGGCGCCGTGCCGCGCCGCGAGCAGATCGCGGCTGCCGTGCTCGTCGGACTCGGCCTGGCCCTCGTCACCGCGCTCTTCGCGGTGGACGCCCTGGACGGGGTGAAGGACGGCGCGGCGGTGCTGCTGCTTCCGATGCTGTTCGTGCCGGTGCCGTTCGGGTTCGCGTACATGCTGACGGTGCCGCCGCGGGCGGCACTGCGGCGGTGGGTCGCCGCGAGCGTGGTGATGGGCGGAGTATTCGCGCTCGCCGGGGCGACGACGGGCCAGGCCGTCGGCGGCGCCGCAATGCTGGCCGTGGCCGGCCCCTTCTGCATGATGACCGCGCGGTGCAGCGGCTGGAACCTCTCCGTCATGTTGGAGTCGGAGCGGGCCCGCGAGACCAAGGCCCGGCTCGCCGTCGCCGAGGAGCGGCTGCGGTTCGGGCGCGATCTGCACGACGTGATGGGGCGCAATCTGTCCGTCGTCGCGCTCAAGAGCGAGCTCGCGGTGCAGCTCGCGCGGCGCGGGAAGACCGAGGCGGCCGTGGAGCAGATGATCGAAGTGCAGCGCATCGCGCAGGAGTCGCAGAAGGAGGTGCGTGATGTCGTACGCGGATATCGCCAGGCCGACCTCGCGGTCGAACTCGCCGGTGCGCAGGGCGTGTTGAACGCCGCCGGGATCACCTGCACGGTGACGGGCTCGGCGGCCGGTCTGCCCTCCGACGTCCAGGCGGCGCTCGCCTGGGTGGTGCGGGAGACCACCACGAACGTATTGCGGCACGGCGACGCGAAGGCCTGCCGGGTGGAGTTGGCGACCGGGGACGAGGGTGTGGTGCTGACCGTGGAGAACGACGGGGCGGGCGATGTCGTCGCGACCGGTCGCGGATCCGGACTCGCGGGGCTGCGGGAGCGACTCGCCGCGGTGGACGGGACGTTGGAGTCGGGAGCGGTCCGCAAAGGGGTGTTTCGCGTGAGGGTGTCCGTACCGGTGACCGGGCTCGTGGACGAGGCGGCGCCGCGGAAACAGGAGGCCGCCCGATGAGCCTGCGCGTACTGCTGGCCGACGACGAGCACCTCATCCGAGGGGCGCTCGCCGCACTGCTCGCGCTCGAGGACGATCTCTTCGTGGTCGCCGAGGCCGCCACCGGGCCCGAGGCGCTCGCCATGGCGCGGGCGCACCGGCCGGACGTCGCCGTGCTCGATCTGCAGATGCCGGGCGCCGACGGTGTGAGTGTGGCCACATCGATCCGGGACGAACTGCCCGACTGCCGCACCATGATCGTGACCAGTCACGGGCGTCCGGGGCACCTGAAGCGGGCCCTCGCCGCGGGCGTGCGCGGCTTCGTACCGAAGACGGTGAGCGCGCAGCGGCTCGCCGAGATCATTCGCACCGTGCACGCCGGAAACCGCTATGTGGACCCGGAGTTGGCGGCCGACGCGATCTCCGCGGGGGACACGCCGCTGACCGCGCGCGAGGCCGAGGTCCTGGAACTCGCGGCCGACGGCGCACCCGTATCGGAGATCGCGGAGCGGGCCGCGCTGTCCCAGGGGACGGTCCGGAACTATCTCTCGTCGGCCGTCTCGAAGCTCGGCGTGGAGAACCGTCACGCGGCGGTGCGTCTCGCGCGCGAGCGAGGTTGGGTATAGTTGGCGTCGCGCCACGGCGCAGCAGCACCGCGAAAGCGGCGTTTGCGAACGTAGCTCAGTTGGTAGAGCGCAACCTTGCCAAGGTTGAGGTCGCGAGTTCGAACCTCGTCGTTCGCTCCATCGAAGAAAGACCCCCGGTCCTCGGACCGGGGGTCTTTCTCTTTGTCATGCCGTTACGCGTCCCAGCTCAGGCCGGTCAGCAGCTCGTACGCCTCGATGTACTTGGCGCGGGTCGCGGTGACGACCTCGTCCGGGAGCGCCGGCGGCGGCTGCTCGCTCTTGCGGTCCCAACCGGAGGCCGGCGAGGTCAGCCAGTCCCGCACGAACTGCTTGTCGTAACTCGGCTGGGCGCGGCCCGGCTGCCACTGGTCGGCGGGCCAGAAGCGGGAGGAGTCCGGGGTCAGCACCTCGTCGGCGAGGATCAGCGAGCCGTCCTTGTCGAAGCCGAACTCGAACTTCGTGTCCGCCAGAATGATGCCGCGCTCGCGCGCGATGTCCCGGGCGCGGCTGTAGACGGCGAGCGTGGACTGGCGCAGTTGGGCGGCCGTGTCGGCGCCCACCTGGCGGGCCACCTCCTCGTAGCTCACGTTCTCGTCGTGCTCGCCGACCTCGGCCTTGGTGGCGGGGGTGAAGACGGGGGCCGGCAGCTCGGAGCCGTCCTCCAGGCCCTCGGGGAGGGCGAGGCCGCAGACCGTACGCGACTCGTTGTACTCGACCAGGCCCGAGCCGGTGAGGTAGCCGCGGGCCACCGCCTCGACCGGGACCATGTCCAGCGACTTGCAGACGAGGGTGCGGCCCGCCCAGTCCGCCGGGGCGCCCTCGGGGAGCTCCTGCGAGATGACGTGGTTCGGGATCAGGTCCTGGAGCTGGTCGAACCACCACAGGGACAGCTGCGTGAGCACCTTGCCCTTGTCCGGGATCGGGCTGGGCAGCACCCAGTCGTAGGCCGAGATGCGGTCGGTGGCGACCATGACGAGGTCGCCCGCCTCGTTCCGGTACAGGTCCCGCACCTTGCCGGTGTGGAGATGCACCAGGCCCGGCACCTGTACTGGCTCGGGCTTTTCGACGAATCCGGACATGGTTCCTCCCCGTGGCTGAAGACTAAGGGCGCCCGCAGGGCTCGAGTAGGGCGGTGGTGGGAGACGGGCGGGCGAGTACCCCGATTCTCCCGTACGTGGGGGCGGGTTTTGGCCACGGGGTGAGGTGGCGCCCTGTGGGCTCGGTCTCGTCAGTCGCGTTTGCAGATGCGGTCGAGGAGATTCGCCGTCGCCCGCTGGATCCGGGGGTCGACGTGGCCGGGGCGGTCCAGGGCCGGGGACCAGGCGAACGTCCCGGACGCGAAGACCAGCGCTCCGGACGGCGAGCGGTAGAGGGATGTCTCCTGGTGTCTGCGGGCCTTGTCGCTGTCGCGGTACGGGGAGTGCGCGAGCAGGATGCGGTCCTGGTGCTCGGGCAACGATGTCCGAGGGAAGTAGCGGTCGGCCTCACCGGCGACCAGGTCCGCTATCTCGTCCCCCTCGTGCGCCCCCGTCGCCTCCCACAGCCAGTGCTCCGCGTTCCGCACGATCAGGGGGTGCGGGTCGGGGACCCGGCCCGCGTACTGGATGCCCATCAGCTGCTGCTCCGGCTTGTCGATCTCCCGCCACAGCGTCGGCTTTCCGGGGCCCCTGCGCTTGCGGCAGGTGAGCAGCCGGTCCGGGACCCCGGACGCCGACGGGCCCAACTCCACCTGCCAGTACATGGTGTTGGCGGAGAGGAAGACGAGCGATGTCCCGTTCTCCCGGGCCAGCTCGGTCGTGCGGCGCATGTTCGCCGACCAGTACTCGTCGTGCCCCGGGAAGACCAGGCCCCGGTAGCGGGTCGGGTCGATGCGGCCCGCGTGCAGATCGCGGGCGTCGGCGTACGCCAGGTCGTAGCCGTAGCGCTCCGCCCAGCGGATGAAGTCGTAGGCGTGCCCCACGTGCAGGGGGAGGCCGGCGCCCGCGTACGGGCGGTCGAAGGAGACCGTGATCGCGGCCTCGCTCTCGCCGAGCAGCCGGCCGTCCTCGTCCCACGCGTGGTACAGGCTGGCGCCCGTCCGCCCGTCCTCCGGGTAGAGGTTGTACGCCTGCCAGGTGATGTCCGGGAGCAGGAGCAGCAGGTCGGCGGGCTCTGCGTCGCGGACCGTGAAGGGGATGTGCGAGCGGTACCCGTCGAGCGTCGTGAGGACGGCGACGTACGCGCCGACATTCCAGTACGACGGGATGTGCAGCCGCCAGGAGAGCCACCAGTGGTGGCAGGAGACCGTGCGGTCCGCGGTCAGCGGGGGCGGCTGGACGATGCCGGACAGGCGCGGGCTCGTGGTGATCTTGCGGGCGCCGTCGCCGCCGTAGTGGCCGATGCGGTAGATGTCCACGGTGAACTGCTGGGGCGGGTCCACCGTGATGTGGAAGTCGATCGCCTCGCCGGGGGCCGCAGCGCCGGTCGAGGCGAAGCCCTTGATCTGGCGGTGCACGTCGTCGGCGGTGCGGGGGCCGCTGGTGCGGGGGGCCGGGATGTCGCGGGAGCCGGGCTGCGACACATGGTCGACGTACCAGGGAACGACATGGCCGGTGTCGTCGAAATAGTGCTCACTTCCGCGCAGCCAGGGGAGCGGTCCCTGTCCGAACGGGTCCGTGACCGCGTGCGCCAGCGCGCCTGATTCCCAGCGGGGCGTGTGCGCGCGGGGCGGGGGCATGTCGTTGCTCGCCAGGTCTTTCGGGTGTTCCTCCCTGTCCGGCCCCATGCCTGCTCCCCTCCCTCGCTCCCCCGAGCCCTCACCCGCGGCGTCGTCATGTCCGCGACCGGTCCCAGCACATCACATTACGCACGCACTCCGTCACCGTTCGTCGCGAATTGACGAGAGTGGAACGATTCCCTCCGGATTTCCGGGAGTTGGGACACCGACGGGGCGGCGGCTCACACGAGGCGCACCGGCTTCTCCGCGCGGACGCCACGGCGGGTCAGCCAGTCCTTGAGCGGCTCCACGTCACCGTCCTCCACGAGGCTCAGGACGCGGGGCGTCAGGTCGGCCGTGCGCTCCCCGTCGACCAGCAGCGACGGGCCGTCCAGCCAGTCCAGGCCCGGCGCCGCGCCCGCCGTGTCCACTGCGGCGCAGCAGACCATCGCGGTGACGTGGTCGGCCAGCAACTCCCGCCCGCTGCGCGGCGGTTGCAACGGGAACAGGGGCAACGCCCCTTCGTCCCACAGCGCCCCGTCCGGACTCCCCTGCCCCGCCGGAGGCCCGGCCGCCACAGGCCGCGCACTCTCCTCACGGGCGACCTCGGCGGCGAGAGTGGCCGAGAGCGCACCCAGCGGCCCCCCATCCGCCTCACCCTCATCAGACCCGTCGGCCAACTCAAGCCCATCGGCCAAATCAAGCCCTTCGGTGCCGGGCGCGGGCGCATCAAGCCGGTCGGCCTTTTCAAGCCCATCGGCGCCAGGTGCCGCCAAATCAAGCCCCTGCGGCGATTGAGCAGCGGGGTCCGGGGCGGAGCCCCGAGACGTGGGCGCGGAGGGCCGATCCGAAACGGGGTCCCGAGGCGCAGGCGCCGCGAGATGATCCAGCACCCGCGCCAACGTAGGCCCCTCCGCACCCCCGGAGGGAACCCGCACGCCCAAGCTGTCCAGCACCCGATGCAGCCGAGCCGCATCCATCCGCCACTTCCGGTCCACGACCTCGTCCGGATACTCCTGCCAGTCCACCGGCGCCCAGTCCGGGCCACGCTCGGCGGGCCCGCCGTGGAAGAGACGCGCGGCGAGCAGCGACGCCGCCTCGTCGACGGTCCCGGGCTCTTCGAGCAGATCGCACGCCGGGCGCTCGCCGAGCCGCGACGCGAAGGTCCCGTCCTGCGCCGCGAGGCGGTCACGCCGGGACAGCTCGGTCAGCGCCGCCACCACGCCCGCGTCCAGCCGAGCGGGCCAGCGGCCCATCCGCCAGGCCGGCAGCGCCACCCGCGTGAGCAGCCGGTCCCAGCCCGCGTACGCGAGCCCGACCTGCTCCTGGGCGACGATCCGCAGGCCGTAGTCCACCGCCTGGGCACGCTCCGCCGCGGCCGCGGCGACGCCGCGCTCCATCTCGGCGGCGTGCACCCGGCAGCCGGTCAGCAGCAGCCGGGCGACCCGGCCGACACCGCCGAGCACGGCGCGGGCCACCGGCCCGCGGCCGCCGTCGGAGGAGACCGCCACCGCCGCGTCGAGGCCGCGGATGAAGCGCCGGGCCGCCGCTATGTCGGGGTGCGCCGAGGGGCCCGTACCGGCGACGACCGGGGCCAGGACCGCGCGCAGCTCGGCCACCCGCATCCACCACAGGAACGGGGATCCGATGACGAGGACGGGCGCGGCGGGAGCCTTGGGATCACCGGCCCCGTCCGCGGCGCTCCGCCCGTCGGCAGGGTTCTGGCCGCGGCGCGTGGGCGGGCCGTGGGCCGGATGCGTACGGTCCTCGAGCCAGCTGTCGCAGTCCGGGGTGAGCGCTATCGCCGAGGGCGCCGGAACGTCGAGCCGGTCGGCCAGGTCGCGCACCAGCCGGTACAGGTCGGGGGCGGTGTTCTCGGCGATCGGGATCGTCGGGCTGACGGCCGGGCGGGCGCGCGCCACGACGAGGGCGACAGCGGCGGCCGCGAGCAGGACGACGAGGGCGATCGCGCTCACGACGCCGCGCGCGACGTCCCAGCCCCCGCCCGTCAGATGGCCGGTGGTGCCGCCCGCGAGCAGCACCACGGAGGCGGCTGCGGGAAGCAACGCGACGGCCGTCGCCCTGCTGCGGATGCGCAGCACGGCGAGGGCTCGGGAGCGCGCGCTCTGCGCACCCATCTCCACACCCGTACCGGACACGACCGATGTCACCCCCTGCTGCCCTTGCCTATTGCCCAACCAGGGACCGAGGCCCGCGGCAGAACACTGGTGGCGTTGCTCACTCCCCCACAATGGCACCCGCCACTGACATCGCAATGCCGGTGGTCCGTCTGGTTCTGCGCGGCTCGCACGGGTGCCGTAACTCCGTGCGCCGCACCCTAGTTGGGGGTTCCGGCCTCGTCAGCCGGTTGGGCCAGCGGTCACTCGATGGAATGGCTTTGGGCAGAGGTGGGTGACATCGGGCGCCGGGCAAGCGAGGGTGTGGCCTGCCCGGCGGCGGGTCCGTGTCAGCGGCCGGAGTCGGCCTTCGGAGCGGATGTCACCGCCCAGAAGTGGCCACCGGCCCCGATGTCACTGGCCGGAAGCGGCCTTCGCGGCGATGTCCTTGCGGTGCTGCGAGCCGTCGAGGCCGATGCGGTCCACGGCGGCGTACGCGCGCTCGCGGGCCTGCGTCAGATCGCCGCCGACCGCGGTGACGGACAGCACGCGGCCGCCCGCGCTGACGACCGCGCCGCTCTCGCCGTCGCGCTTGGTGCCGGCGTGCAGCACGTACGCGTTCGGAGCGTCCTGCGCGGCCACCTCGTCGAGCCCGGTGATCGGGTCGCCGGTGCGCGGGGTGCCGGGGTAGTTGTGCGAGGCGACGACGACGGTGACGGCCGCGTCATCGCTCCAGCGCAGCGGCTCGAGGTCGGCCAGCGTGCCGTTCGCCGACGCCAGCAGGACACCGGCGAGCGGGGTCCTGAGGCGGGCCAGGACGACCTGCGTCTCGGGGTCGCCGAAGCGGGCGTTGAACTCGATGACGCGGACGCCGCGGCTGGTGATCGCGAGACCGGCGTAGAGCAGGCCCGAGAACGGGGTGCCGCGCCGCGCCATCTCGTCGACCGTCGGCTGCAGCACCGTGTCGAGGACTTCCCCGACCAGCTTCGGGTCGGCCCACGGGAGCGGCGAATAGGCGCCCATGCCACCGGTGTTGGGGCCTTCGTCGTTGTCGAGCGCGCGCTTGAAGTCCTGGGCGGGCTGGAGCGGGACGACGGTGGTGCCGTCGGTGATCGCGAAGAGGGAGACCTCGGGGCCGTCGAGGAACTCCTCGATGACGACGCGCTCACAGGCCTTCGCGTGGGCGCGGGCCTCCTCGATGTCCCCGGTCACGACGACGCCCTTGCCGGCGGCGAGACCGTCGTCCTTCACGACGTACGGGGCGCCGAACGCGTCGAGCGCCTCGTCGATCTCCGCCGCGTTGGTGCACACGTACGAGCGGGCGGTGGGCACGCCGGCGCCGGCCATGACGTCCTTGGCGAACGCCTTGGAGCCCTCCAGCTGGGCGGCCTCGCCGGACGGGCCGAAGACGGGGATGCCGGCGGCGCGGACCGCATCGGCGACACCGGCGACCAGGGGTGCCTCGGGTCCGACGACAACGAGGTCGGCCTCCAGCTCCTGGGCGAGGACGGTGACCGCCGCGCCGTCGAGGGCGTCGACCGCGTGCAGCTCGGCGACCTCGGCGATACCTGCGTTGCCGGGAGCACAGTGCAGGGCGGTGACGTCGGGGTCGAGGGACATTGAGCGGCACAGGGCGTGTTCGCGGGCGCCGCTGCCGATGACGAGGACCTTCACGCCGGTCAGCCTATCCGCACGACCGGGGTGGTCTTGTACGGGCTACCCAAGGCGGGAGAAGCGGAGGTTTGTGGATTCCTCCAGGTTCCTCCATGCGAACGGGTCCATGGGCAGGGGTCCATGGGCAGAGGCCCCGCGCTACTCGTTCGTGAACTCCTCGACCACCGTCGCGCCCAGTTCGCGGACGATCAGGTCGTGGCCCGACAGGGATTTCTCGTCGAGGTCCGGGTCGTCGTCCTCCGGGATGTCGTCCTCCACCGACACCGAGCGGCGGGGCGGTTCCTGAGGAGCGGGGGCCGGGGCGGGCTCCGCGCTGGGCGGAGCGGGCTGGGCGGCGGACGACTGGGACCGGTCCGGGGCGGGAGCGGGGGCCGGGGCGGGTGCCGGTGCCGGGGCGGGCGCGTAGCCGCCTCCGCCGTAGCCACCGCCGCCGCCGTATCCGCCGCCGGGGCCGGGCGGCGGGGGTGCGCCGCCTCCGCCCGAGGTGTCGACGACGGCGTCGATCTTCCAGTTCGCCCCGAACTGCTCGGACAGTGCCGCCTTCAGCACGTCCTCGCTGCCGCTGCTCACGAAGTTGTCACGGGCGCCCGCGTTCACGAAGCCGAGCTGGAGTGTGGTGCCGTCGAAGCCCGTGACCTGCGCGTTCTGACTGAGCAGGATCCAGGTGAAGCGGCGCTTGTTCTTGACCGCCTCCAGGATGTTCGGCCAGAGCGTACGGGGGTCAGGGCCGCCGGCCGGGGCCGCCGCCATGGGCGCGGGGGCCGACTGCTGCGGGGTGGGGGTCGGCGCGGGGGCCGGGGCCGCCGCCTGCGGTGCGGCCGGGGCGGGCGGCTGGCCGGAACCCGCGGCCGCGGCCGTGGGCCACCCGCCGGGCTTGCGACCGGCACCGCCGCCTGCCGGGGCGGCAGTGGGCCAGGAGCCGGGGGTGGCGGCCGGGGCGGGCTGGGCCTCCGCGGGCGGGGCGGGAGCCGGGGTGGGGCTCGGCGCGGGAGCCGGGGCCGGAGCCTGGGCCTGGGTCGGAGCTGGAGCCGGAGCAGCGGGGGCCTGGGCCTGCGGAGCCATCGGCGCCGCCTGAGCCGGGGCCTGAGCCGCACCGGGGCCGCCACCCGGCCCGCCTCCTCGCACCGCGGCCCGAGCCGCCGCGGGCCCGCCACCCGGCTCGACGACGGGCGCAGGCGCCTGCATGGGGGGAGCGGGGGGAGCGGCATGGGCATCGGGCCCGGGAACGTACGCCATGGAGGGCGCGGGCCCCTGCCCGCCCGGAGTGAAGACTCCGCCGCGCTCGATGCGGTCGAGGCGGGCCATGACCGAACGTTCGTCGTTGTACGCCGCGGGCAGCAGCACGCGCGCGCAGATCAGCTCGAGCTGGAGCCGCGGAGCGTTGGCGCCGCGCAACTCGGTCAGGCCCTCGTTGACGAGATCGGCGGCCCGGCTGAGCTCGGCGGCGCCGAACGTGCCCGCCTGCGCCTGCATCCGCTCCACCACATCGGCCGGGGCGTCGATGAGCCCCTTCTCCCCGGCGTCGGGAACGGCGGCCAGGATCACGAGGTCCCGCAGCCGCTCGAGCAGGTCGGCCACGAAGCGCCGCGGGTCGTTGCCGCCCTCGATGACCCGGTCCACGACCTCGAAGGCCGCGGCACCGTCACCGGTGGCGAACGCCTCGACGACGGAGTCGAGCAGCGAACCGTCCGTGTACCCGAGCAGACCGGTCGCCATGGCATACGTCACACCGTCGTCACCCGCGCCGGCGAGCAGCTGGTCCATGACGGACATGGAGTCACGCACGGATCCCGCGCCGGCCCGGACGACGAGCGGCAGCACACCCTCCTCGACCGCCATGGCCTCCTTGCCGCACACCTCGCCCAGGTAGTCGCGCAGCGTCCCCGGCGGCACGAGCCGGAAGGGGTAGTGGTGCGTCCTGGACCGGATCGTCCCGATGACCTTCTCGGGCTCGGTGGTCGCGAAGATGAACTTGAGGTGCTCCGGCGGCTCCTCGACCACCTTCAGCAGCGCGTTGAATCCCGCCGACGTGACCATGTGGGCCTCGTCGATGATGTAGATCTTGTAGCGGCTGGAGGCGGGCCCGAAGAAGGCCTTCTCGCGCAGATCACGGGCGTCGTCCACACCACCGTGCGAAGCGGCGTCGATCTCGATGACGTCGATCGAACCCGGCCCGTTGCGCGCGAGGTCCTGGCACGACTGGCACTCCCCGCACGGATTCGGGGTGGGACCCTGCGCACAGTTGAGACAGCGGGCCAGGATGCGCGCGCTGGTCGTCTTGCCGCAGCCGCGCGGGCCCGAAAACAGGTACGCGTGATTGACCCGGTTGTTCCGCAGCGCCTGCTGCAGCGGGTCGGTTACATGTTCCTGCCCGATGACCTCGGCGAACGACTCCGGGCGGTAACGGCGGTAGAGCGCGAGAGACGACACGCATACGAGGTTATAGGCGCCCACTGACAACCGGACCCGCCCACGGGTATCGGGAAGCCGCCCGGGAACGTAAACGCCCCCCACGCACCCGCCAGAGCCGACTTACCCTTGCTGCCTTCCGGCCCTGGGGGAGTTCAGTCAGATAGCGCCACGTGAGGGGCTGACGCCAACAGTACCCGATCCCCCACCGTGGAAAGAACCCGGAGGTCCGACCCCCGGATCGGCCGACCGATCGGCCGACCGATCCGTCGCCGACCTTGATCATCAACGTGGTCGCGAGCACCCTTCAGCGTCTTGTATTGTTTGCGGCGGAGGATTCGCCTAGTGGCCTAGGGCGCACGCTTGGAAAGCGTGTTGGGGGCAACCCCTCACGAGTTCGAATCTCGTATCCTCCGCACCGCCCATCAGGGCAAACGAAGGGCCCCGCCGGTTTCCGGCGGGGCCCTTCGTTGTTCACTCAGCCGTCGTTGTCCTGGTCTTTGTCCACAGCGGGCTTTTCAGCGGCGCCCCAGATCGCCTCTCCGACCTTCCGAGCCGCCTCCTTGAGCATGGGGTCGGTCACGTGGAGGTACCGCGCTCGCATACGCGCGGCGCCGCCAGGTTCCCAACCCATGATCTGGTCGATGACCCGGTCCGGGACCCCCAGCAGCATCAGCACCGTTCCGGCTGTGTGCCGAGCATCGTGGAGCCGTCCTTCGCGGACTCCGGCGGCTTCCAACAGGTCCTTCCAGTCGTGGTAGTCCGTGTTCGGGCTCAGCGGCCCGCCCAACAGCTTGGTGAACACGTACTCCGACTCGGTCCAGAGGTTGCCGGCCGCCTTGCGCTCGCGCGCCTGCTCGTCGGCGTGTGCACGAAGCATGACCACGATCGGGCCGGGCAGAGGAACCGCCCGGCGCCCGGCCCGCGACTTGGTGTTCTTGGTCTCGCGCCGGACGTTCACGCGCTCCGGGCAGTACCCGGCCTTCCGTCCGCAGGGTTCGTTCTCCCCGCATCCGTGTGCGTACTTCGGGCGCAGACGATTGCGCCGCAGCTTCAAGTACTCGTTGTCCAGGTCGACGTCCGACCAGCGCAGGCCGAGGGTTTCTCCCTGCCGCAGGCCGAGCGCCAACGCGAGCATCCACCGCGCGCTGTTCCGCAGCTTGCTGACTTCGAAGAGAAGGCGCTGCACCTCCTCCACGGAGTACGGCTCCACCTCGTGTTCGTCTTCTTCGACGCGGGGCGGCTTCGCCAGGGAAGCGGCGTTCTTCGCCGTGTGGCCACGGCGTACGGCCTCCCCGAGGGCGGTCCGGGCGGTCCGGTGCGCCTGGTGGGCCGTCCCTGCCTTGCTCCCGCTCTGTTGCATGCGGCGGTAGAGGGACTCCAGGTGCTCAGGCTCCAACCGGTCGATGCGGTGCTTCCCGATGCCGGGTACGAGGTGCACGCGAACCGCCACTTCGTACCCGTCGTAGGTGTTCTCGCTGACAACCGGCTTGGCGATGTTCTCGACCCAGTGCAACAGCCACTTGTCGACCGTCCACGGTTTTCCGGGCTGCTTCGCTGCACCTTGGTCGCGCTGCTTCTCCAGGCGCCGCACTTCGTCGACCAGCAACGAGCGAGTCTTCCGTGTGACGTGCCTGCGGTAGGGCTCACCGTTGTCCTTGTAGCCCATCGGCACGCGGGCGTGCCAACGACCGTCCTTGCCCAGGTAGATAGCCGATTCGCCGTTCGCCCGGCGAGTGCCCTTCTTCTTCTCACTCACGCGGCAACGCCCTTCAGGTCGATGGCTACCGGCCCCCGGCACTGCTTCGCCCTCAACTTGCGGCCGAACTCGACTACGGCGTCTGCCGGCACGCGCCTCGCGCGGCCGAGCGTGACGGAGTCCAGTTCCCCCAAGGCGAGCAGCCGAAAGCAGTACGTACGGCCGATGCTCAGACGCCTCGCGGCCTCCTCAACGGTGAGTAGAACCAAGGTGGGGTCATCAGTGCTGAGCGCCTCTGCGTTTGCTGTGTCTCGCATGCCTCACTCCTCGGAGAGGCGCCACAGAAACCACGTAATACACAGAAACCCGGGGTAGCGGTCCTGACCTGCGGTGATGCCGCACGGTGGGGGCCGCCACAGAAATCGTCGTGAGTTCCACAGAAATAGGCGTCCGATCCGGCGGGGATCGGGCGGAGCTATTTCTGTGGCTTCTCGGACAGTTTCTGTGACGGGCCCGCAACGAGCCCGTACGGACCCGCTCCCGCTGGTCAGGCGCTTGCCGGGGGATTTCTGTGATTCTGTGGTTTCTGTGGCGGGGGTCAGGGGGTCGGGTCGGTCAGGCGGGGGTGCACGGCGTAGCGCGGGGAGGGCGGTCGGCCGCGTCCTCCGGTGCGGTGGATCGGCTGTGCGCGCACGTAGCCGTGTTCTTCGAGTAGGGCCAGCACCGGGTCGAGGTCGTTGGCGGTGGGGAACTCGGAGCGGGAGAGCTTGACCATGAGGTCGCGCTTGCTGACCTCGTGCCACCGATTGGCGCGCAGGGCTTCCAGGACGCTGCGGGCGCGCTCGGTGGTGGGGTCGGCGCCCATGGAGTCGAACGCGGCGAGGCCGTGGCTGCTGAAGTATTCGGCGAGTGCGATGGCGTCGCGCATCGTCTCTTCGGCCACGGGCATCGTGTGCCCCTTGGTGAGGTGCCGTGCGAGGTGGAGCAGGGCGGCGATGCGGGCGGTAGCTCCGACCAACTTGCCTGCCCAGTCGGCGATGTGCCCGAGGGAGCCGCCGCGTGCCGCGAGCATGGGTTCCACGCGCTCCTGGAAGGCGAGCAGAGCGGCATCGGCCTCGGGGCTGAGCTGAATAACGGCGGGGTCGGTCCAGTCCGCGAGGAACAGCGTCAGGTCGATGACGTGGCGCCGGTAGGTCTCCTTGACCGTCTCAGGGATGGGGTCGGGGTTGGACTTGCGGCGGCCGACCAGGGATTCGGGGACGGAGTACAGGAAGCGTCCGAGCAAGCCGCGACCCTTGAACGCGCCCTGTTGCCCGATGGCGTCCAACACCTGGGGCTGAACGCACAGACCCATGGTCAGGGCGGGGTGTTCGATGTACTCCTTGCGGGTCTGGCGGTCCACGCGCAGCCGGTCCCCGGCGTGGCCCTTGAGGAACACGCCCATGTTGGGGGCGCCGGAGTAGCGGCCCGCGATGATGTCGAAGATGTCGCCCTCCGCAGACATGACGGAGATCCGGCCGCCCTGCTCCGCCATGCGCGAGGTGACCGTTTCAGCGGTCGCGTCGTCAGCGAGCAGTTGGGGTTCGGCGGGCACGGCCACGGTCTCCGCGGTCTGCGCGAGTGCGATGGCCGTGGCGACCATCTCGTCCCGCTCGTCCGCGCTCGCGGAGGCCGCCTTGCCCGCGGCCTTGTCGGCGGCTTCCTTGGCGAGACGTGCGGTCATCTGGGCTTCCACGATGGCCGGTTGGGTCAGCGTGAGGAGCTGTGCCTCCGCGTCGTACAGCGGGTCGGTGAGTAGGCCGAAGACAGCCGACTTGCGGTTGGCCGGCGGGAGCGAGACGACCACGAACAGGTTGGTGGGCTCGCGCCAGTTCCCGCGCACCTGCACCACCGCGCGGCCCCCTGCCGCGGTGGCAAGCACCGACAACGCGATGCACCCGGCCAGGTCGACGGGGGTCTGTGTCTCCTCCGCGGTCGCGGCCACGAACTCCCCCAACCACCCGGGCAGAGCGGCAGTGGGGAAGTCGGTCAGCTTGCGCGGCCCGGTGAGGGGGACGGGGTCCTCCCACACGGTGGCGGGCGGATCGTCGAGGGCGGGCAGTCCGACCCACAGGTCGGGACTGTCCACAGGGTGTGTGGTCATGAGGCCGTCCTCCCTTCCAGGGGGATGCGAGGCGGGATGGTCGGGTGCGGGCCAAAGCGACAAGCTGAAAGGACGCCTTCGGCGACTCCCTTCGGGGCGCCCACTGTGGCCCGTGGCGCAGCCCGTACGGCGTCATGAGGCTGTGTGGTCATGCCGCCCTCGCTGCGCTCGTGTGGAGGCCGTTGGCGACTGCACGCCGCGCGTACGGTTCGGGCACACCGACCGACATGGCGGCGGTCACGATGGCGTCGGCAAGGGCGTCCAGGCCGCATGGTCCGGAGCACTGCTCGTGCTGTCGGGCGAGGAAGCGGGCAGCGCCGAATGCCTGCGATCCGGCGCCGGATTCGGCGTGCGCACGGACCTTGGCCACCCCTCGTTCCAGACCGGTGCGCACGTACTTCGAGGTGTGGCGGCACCCGGTGGCGACGCTCACCTCCCACGTGGCGCGCCCCGGGGAAGAAGAGACCACCTCCCCCGGGGCGGGGGTGGTCTCTTCTGTCTCGACCAGGGCGCGCACAGCATCCGGCAGCGCGGCCATGGCGCCGGTGCCGGGCCCGAGCCAACGGGCGTACTGCATGAGGGATTTGATGTCGACGCCAGGACGTACAGCGTTGGCCGAACGCATCGGCCCCCGGTAGATCCAGTGCTCCCCGCGCGTCGTCGGGACAGCCCGGGTCGCGGGCAGGGTCTCGCGGGCCCAGGTGACGGCGTCGGCGTCGTCGAGATCGACGACCGTGAGCCCGGCGCCGCCTGGGTGGTAGGCGACCGCAGCGGCCTGCACCCATGCACGGCGCCAGATACCAGAGCCGATGATGTGCGGGTCTGTGGTGGCGGCGGCCCATGCGTGGCAGGGGCGGGGGCAGTGGCAGGGCCCGGCGGTCTTCATGTTCGGTCGGCCGCCGCACGCATTGTTCGCACACATCGCGCAGTTGCCGAACGGCACCTTCCCGGCCCGCAGCGGCAGGACCGGCACGCCGGATGCGGCGAGGTTCAGGGCCGTTTGTAGATGCCCGCTCAGGCCGTCACCACGGGCGCGCTCTCGTCGGGTGTCGGTGGGTTGAGTCATGCTGGAGACCTCCACAGGTCAGTTCGTGGCAGGTGGACAAGGGCGGCCCCGCGACTTTGGCGAGACGTGAGGGGCCGCCCTTGGCGTAGCTAGCGGTGGGTCCCGGCCCAGATCGCGTATTCCTGGCGGACGTAGCCGCGCGGGTCCGCGATGGACACCGAGGAGTCGGGCCCCAGCTCGACCCAGTGCGGGCCACCGGGGTAGTCGCCGTTCTCGTCGATCCCGAGCAGCTGGTGGGCCGCTTCCACGGCCGCCTCGGACGGGTCGCCGTCGCTGTAGGCGTCGGTCAGCGCGATGCGGTCGAGCAGGGCGGCTTTACGGAGCCAGTACTCGCGGCCCACCTCGGTGCCGCGTGCGTAGGTACGGGCCCGCGCGCAGGTCCAGCCGATCTCGCTGACGATGCTCGGTGCAGTGGAGTACGCCTTTTCCGGCGTGGGCCACGCGGTGGGCAGGTGGTCGGCGCCGACGTACAGGCGGACCCGCTTGCCGTCGTGCGTGCGGACCTTGTTCACGCGTCCGTAGGTCTGGAACGCGGTGTTCAGTGCGCGACGGATGCGGTCGGCGTCGGTGTCGTCGCAGATGACACGGATCTCGAACATGGGCAGTCCTCCTTGGGTCAGCCGTGGAAGTGGTTGCGCTTGAACGTGGCCTTGCGGATGTTGACCGTCGTTCCAGGGCCGCGGCCCGACCCGAAGATCTGCACGGCGATGAACCCGCCGAAGACGACGGCGGCGAGGATGACGAGTTGGGTGATCAGTGCCGTGAGCGCGGCGATGAAGGTGGTGAGCATCAGCAGTCCGCCGCACACGGCGAGGAAGCCGACGCCTCCGAGCGCGATGTTCACCGCGGCCCGGGAGACGGGCGGCTTCGCGGCGACCGGTTCGGGCTTGTTCGGCTCGATGGCGTAGCCGGTGACGACGCGTCCGTCGGGCAGCACGATCGACTGCACCGCGGGGATGCCCGGCTGTACCGGGGCGAGCGGTGCCGCGGCCGGTACGGGTGTCGGGTAGTGGATGGTGTCCGCTGTGGTGGGCGGGCGGTAGATGGTGGGTTCGTTCACGGCCGGTCCCTTCAGCTTCCGAGGTTCGGGATGGCGCTGGTGATGGCCGATACGAGGCCGTTGATGGTGGCGTTGGCGTCGGTGGAGGCGAGGTAGAAGCCGAACAGCACGGCGACCACGGCCGCGCCGCCGCTCAGTGCGCGGAAGCGCAGGAGCGCGAGCAGTGCGGCGGCGAGCAGGAGCACGAGCGGGATGGTGACGGTCATGGGTGCGCCTTTCGCGGGTGGTCAGCGGGTGCCGGCGCGGTAGGTGCGGCGGCTGACGTTGTAGAGGTGGCGGCCGACGCGTATCCGCTTGCCGGTGGCCTTGCAGCGGCGGCAGTCCTTGCCGCGCTTGGCCTTGCCCTTGCGGTCGTACTTGAAGGCGTGGCCCATGCCGTCGCAGTGCCGGCAGTCGCCGAACGGGGACAGCCAGCACTTGACGCCATAACCAAGCGTGATGACCAGAAGGAAGATGACAGCGAGCGCGGAGAGAGTCATGACAGGGCCTCTCAGGCGGTTTTGAAGGGTTTCCGCAGGTGGGCCGCTACTTGCTAGCGGCCTGATCAGGGGCGCTTTGGGTCGCTAGCGGGGTCGCTTGCGCAAGCGACGCTCGGTGCTTGCGCAAGCGACCTTGAACACCTATCCGGCATCCCGCTTTTCGTTGCGCTGGGTAATCGCGTGGGCGAGGTCGTCGCGCTTGATGCCGCGCTTGTTGACGACCTTGCCGTTGATGCGGCGGCTGATCTGCTCGGTGCCGATGCCGTGCGGCTTGAGGGCCGCGGTGAGCGCTTCGGCCTTGGCCTTGGGCTCCAGCCCGGCCCACGCGCCGTAGACGTCGGGGCGCAGGTCGGCGAGTCGGTCGACGATGGTCTCGGACCACACCTTGGTCTCGCCCTTGCCGAGCACCTGCGCGACGTCATCGAGCACGGTCGCGGCGTTCTCGGCGGCCGGCGCCTGCCCGGCAGCGTCACCGGTCACGGTGCCCTCGGCCTCGCGCAGGGCGACGGCGCGAGTCAGGATCTGCTTGGCGTCCCCGCCATCGGCGAAATACGTCCGCACGATCCCGGCATCGTCCGACATGCCCTTGAGCAGGCCAACTCCCTTGTGGGACTTGAGCAGCTTGGACGCGTCCAGGCCTTCCGAGTACGAGCCCGCACCGAGGATGGTGTCCGAGACCTGGTAGGCGCCGACCCGCAGCGCGAACCGGGCCTGGTGCTGGTCACGCAGCTCGGACGGGCAGGCCTTGTCGTCCGGCTTCTGCGTCGACGTCATCACCGAGACGCCGACCGCGGGGGCGACGCGGGCGAGGTAGACGAGCAGGGCCAGGATCTCCTTGCCGTGCTCGGGGTGCTGCAAGTACTCCTGCACCTCGTCGACGACGAACAGCGTGAGCGGCATGTTCAGCTTCTTGTCCCGGCTGATCTCCGGGGTGAGCTTGCCCTCGGGGCAGATGTGCAGCGGCAGTTCCGAGAGCCGGTGGTAGCGGTCCTCCACATCCCCCTTCAACTCCCGCAAGGAGGCGAGCAGGTGGGCCACCGGGTCGAAGCCGTTCTTGGGCACGATGCCGAACGCGATCCGGTGCGCGACCAGCGCGAACTTGCGCCAGTCCGGCGACGCCTTGCCGTCGAACACGTACAGGCGCACGTGAGGATCGAGGGCGGCGGCGAGTGCGATGGTGCGCGCGGAGAACGTCTTGCCCTGCCTCGGCACCGCGCCGACCAGCAGCGACAGCCACAGCATGGTCGCCATCACGGGGTTGCCGCGCTCGTCGACACCCCACGGGAACGGCTTCCAAAAGTCCACCCGTGTCGCCCCGAGCAGCGGCGACTTGCCCGACGGGACCGCGAGCGGGTCACGGTCCGCGATCCAGTACGAGACACGGCGGTTGCTCGTCTCGTCCGGGTCCATGAACAGTTGCGTCGGTGCGATGTCCATGCCGGAGGCGAGGCGGCCGTGGGCCTTGAGCGCGTCCTTGAAGTGCTTGCCGTAGGGCAGGTCGACGACCACGCGCCACCCGTCGCCGTCGCGGCCGATCGGGCGGGGGAAGGCGACGGACATGTCCTTCTCGGTCAGCCCCGCCACCTCATGGGCGCGGATCACGATGTCCGAGGACAACTTGCGCTTGCGGAAGGTCACCTTCGCGCGGTCGATCAGCGGCCGATCGGCCGGCGCCCCTGCCGCTCCCAGTGCCGTGGTCAGCGCGGCGATGGCCAGCATGAGCAGCCACGACGGCGCCATCACGTAGAGCGTGAGGGCGGCGGACAGTGCGACGAACGTGCCGAGCGTGGCGACGATGCCGCGCAGCCGCACCCGGTCGTTGCGCTGGTGGGACAGGCGCAGGTACTCGGCGGCGTCCTCCTTGACGACGGAGGCGAGGCGCAGGGCCTTGCCCTCGGCGTCGAACACCCACCGGCCGATCGCGGTCGACCAGCGCCACGCCCCGATCGGCGAGTACGCCACGATCTTCGGGGTGTAGACAACCGGCAGGCGCACCGCGTGGTAGCCGACCATCGTCGAGTAGTGCCGCACCGCCCACTTCCGCACGGCCTTGCGCTGGTCGGGCAGCTTCACCCAGTCCGGCAGCACGGGCAGGCGGGCCTTGTCCTTGGCCTCCATCCACTCCGCCACCGACGGCGGATACGCCTCCTTGGGCGGGTCGACCTCCGCGCCCTCGGTCAGGCCCTCGGCCTCCGGGTCGTCGGTGTCGGGGAGGTCGGCCTCCCACTCACCCGGCTTCGCCTCCTCCTCCGACTCCGCCACGGTCGACGGAGTGGGGGCGGTCTCCTTGCGCAGGAACGGCAGAACCTGCGCCGTGGCTTCCTCGGTCTCGTCTTCCGGTGCCTCAACAGGCGGACCGGACACGTCGATCTCAGTCATGCTGTAGGTGCTCCTTCACGGGAGTGAGGGGTTCGGCCGCCGCGGTGGAAGGTGAGCGGCCGAACCCCGAACAGGCTGGTCAAGCGGCGTTTGAGAGCTGCTCGTCGTGGCAGAGCAGGCACATGCCGAGCGAGGTCGGCAGGCAGTAGCTGTAGGTCACCGAGCAGACGGGGCACGTTTGGCGGGCGAGCATCGCCAGCGCGAGGGCGCCCCACTTGCGCGAGGTCATCGGCCGCACCGGCTTCGCCAGGTCGACCCGGTACAGGTAGGCGACCAGGGCGCCGGACTTCCGGCCCCGGTGACGCAGCATCAGTTGGGCACAGACCGGCTGTCCGGCCGGCCGCAGTCCCTTGGCGCGGAGCTGCCGGCGGGTGGCCAACCCGTCCGGGGCGTAGCGCCACGGGTACGTCGGTATCCCGTAACGCGCGCCCGTCGGGTCGTAGCACTTGCTGTAGGCGGTGCCCATCACGCGGCTTGAGCGCGCTCGGCACGCAGCGTCTCGCGCAGCGTGCGGGCATTCGCGGGCGACGTGTGCAGCTCGCGACGGATGCCCTCAGCGGTCAACTTCGCGTCCGGCCAATCCGCCGTCACCGCGCGCGCCTCACTCAGCAGTTGATCGGCGGTGCGCTTGGTCCGAGTCGGCTTCGCGACGTCCGGCACGCGGCCGGTGGCGCGGCGCCGCCTGCTCGATTCGGCAGGAACGGCGCGGCGCTCGATCGGGACGACCGGAGTCGACTCGATGGCCTTCACCGGCTTACTCGGCAGTGTCGACTTCAGGAACCCGACCTGCACCGCGCGGGGCAGCACGGTCGGGTTGCCGGTGATCGGTGCGAGGGTCGATTCGGGCAGGTCAGCCGTAGACCGTTTCGTTGCGGCCTCGGTGGATTCCTCCGCATTCGCACCCTCGATCGGCAAGGCGTCCGAGGTGAGGCGGAACATCGATCCGAGTGCGGCGTCCGCGCCGACCGTGACGCGCTCGCGCTGCACATCGAGCAGCCTCGATCCGAGCGCCGCATCCCCGACCCCGACCTTGCGCGCCAACCGCCACGATGCCCGATCGGAGCGGTTGCGGACGCGCTTGTCGGGGTGGTTGGCGGCGCGGGCCCGGTGGTAGGCGAGCCGCTGCACGGTCTCGACCGCATGCCGCTCACCCTCCGCGTCGCGCCCCTCGGTGTGCACCGCGATCCGACGGGCGAGGAACGCCATGCCCTCCGCAGAGACGCACATGCCCATCGGGGTGATGGCGTAGATGACCGTGGTGCCCGGATCGTCGGCCGCCATCGCGGCCATCGCCGACGCGGCGGCCGGCAGCGCCCACAGCCCGAGGCGCACGATGCGCGGCGAGGACTGCCCCAGCATCGTCAGCCCGAGCAGGACCAGGGCGAGCACGGCGGTGGCGCCCTCGCCCGCAGCCACGGCCCCGAGCGCGGTACCGGTGCCGTAGGCGCCGCTGATGTTGGAGTAGGTACCGATCCCGCCGAACACCCCGGTGGCGAGCATCGGCACGAACGCCGCGGTGAGTACGACCTTTTGAGCCTTGCTCAGTTCCTTGCGGGCCGCAGTGCTCATGCCGTCACCTCCTCGGTGGGCACGGGGTTGACCAGGCCGGTCAGAGCGGCGATCTCGTCGCCGGTCAGGACCGTGCGCTCGTTCATGGCGTGGGCCACGGTGCGGATCTCGCGCCACAGGTAGGCGACCTTGCGGCGGGCCATCCCGCGCACCATCGACCACGACTTGCCGCCCTCGGGGGCGTGGTCGCGGCCGATCCGGTAGCCGTACTGGGCGAGGATGTCGATGGTCTGTTCGCGGTCGTGGTCGGAGTTGCACGCGTAGGCGCGTTCCGGGGTCCACAGGCCGTAGGTCATCAGGTAGTTGACGTGCGCGACCTCTCCGGCGGCGGCCATCGCGGCGAAGCGCCACGGCGGGGTGTTGTTCCCCTTCGAGGCGGTGTTGCCGGTGACTGCCTGAGTGCCGTTCTCGCGCGTCCAGGCGATGACCTCGCTGGTGTGCACGGTCATGCCGTAGGCCATCGCGAGGACCGCGTGTCCGGCCTCGTGAAAGGCGATCCCCAAGCGGGTCTGCTCAAGGTCGAGCGGCATGTCGAAGACCGGCTTCATAGTGCCGGTGTGGTCGAAGAACGCCGCGGGCGCGGGGACGGTGGCGGTCGTCATGCCGCACCCCCGAGCGTCACGACGGTGGCGACGATGAGCAGCGCCCCGCCGATACGGGTCAGGTCGATCGCGCGCCGCAGCGCGGTGAACTTGGTGACGGCGATGCGCGACAGTCCCGCGATGTCGGTGGCGATGTCGGTGGCCACCGCGTCCCGGATCTGCTCCGGCGTGAGCGTGGCCCACAGCGGAAAGCCGTGCCGACCGGACAGGTTCGGTCGCACCGAGGACAGCAGCAGCGCGGCGGCGCCCAGCAGCACCGCGACACCGGCCAGGCCGGGGGCGAGCGTGTAGACGGTGAGCGTCAGATCCTTGCTCGCGCTCCATACGCCGGCCAGCGCAGCACCGATGAAGGCGAGTAGGAGACTGGCCTTGCTGTCGGTCCGCGTGATCTCCGCCTTCACCTCAGCGTGGGCGGCGGACAGGTCCCGTACGACGGCGCTCATGCGGCACCGCCCGCCTGCTCGGTGATGCGGTTGAGCTGGTCGCGGTGCGCGGCGAGCACGCGCCGGCGAGCCCGACGGATGCGCCGCTCGTCGACCTCGGTCGGCGTGCGGTCGATAGTGACGATCTGCGCGTCGAGCAGCTCCATCTCTGCGCGGATGGCGGGCATCTCGGCTTCGATGGCGTCCAGCTCAGCGTCCGTGGGCTCCATGAACGGAGCGAATGCGGTAACAGCGTCCTGAACAGTGACGATGTGTTCCATGGGTCGTGGTCTCCCTAGCAGGTAGCAACGGCCCGAACAGCGGCCCCGGTGTTCGAGCACCGGGGCCGCGCGCCGTTGAAGTCGGTAGATCCGGCTCCCCTCTGCGCCGCTCGTACGAGACGAGCAGCGGAGGCAACCGCCGCAGCCGATGAGCTGCGGAAAGGGTTGGGGTGGTGCGTTGTCTCCTTCGGGAACACGAGCTCCCGTTGCAGGCGTATGGAGTGGCCTTTCGGCCTAAGCCCTCCGGTTGACCAGGGATCCGGGACCCTCGGCCCGATCTGCCCCGGGCCCCTTTGTCGTGCGCTCGTTCGTTCCGCAAAGCGAACCGAACGAGAGGAACATGTATTACGTGTTCCTCATCATGCAGAGGGGAGTTCGCTCCGTCAAGTCCTTCGACTTTTTGAGTTCCGCGAGCCCCTCGTGCTCGATGTACCTACAGCCTGGCCTCGGCACCCACGACGATCGACTCCGCACATGTACGACTCGGGTCGTTCTTGGCTACGGTGAAGTCGTACCAAGTCGTCCCAGACGAAGGGAGGTTGAACGTGGCCAACGAACGACTGCGCGGCGCGATCGTCGACTTGGGGCTGACGCTCGATGAGGTCGCCGAGAGGCTCGGGATCGCGCCCAAGACCGTTGAGCGCTGGATCAACGAACCCGCGCGCAAGCCATACCGTCGCTTCCAGTACGCGACGGCTTCGCTTCTAAAGTGCGAGGTGTCTTACCTGTGGCCGGATGAGCGCACATCGTCCGAGGTCACGGCATCAGGCAACGCGGAGTTGGTCAGGCTCTATCCGCACCGCTCCGTAGTGATGCAGACCCTTTGGACGAACCTCTACTCCACAGCGACCCGTCAGTTCGACGTGCTGGTGTACTCCGGGTTCTGGCTCACGGAAGATGCGACGTTCCACCGGATCGTGAAAGAGAAGTCGGCCGATGGGGTGCCCATCCGGTTCATGCTGGGAGATCCCACGTCGCCAGCCGTGGCGGTGCGCGGCGAGGACGAGGGGATCGGCGACACGATGGCGGGCAAGATCCGGAACGCCCTCATCAACTACGGACCGCTCTTCGGCCTCCCAGGAGTGGAGTTCCGGCTCCACAGCACGACCCTCTACAACTCGATCTACCGAGCCGATAACGAGATGCTGGCGAACGGGCACCTCTACGGTGTCGGCGCCTACATGGCTCCCGTGTTGCACCTGCAGCGCGTGCCCGGCGGGGAACTCTTTGATGCCTACGCTGAGAGCGTGGAGAGGGTGTGGGAGTCGGCCCGTCCGATCGCTTCACCCGCTGACTGGGAAGGCACACGCTGATGAGCCGTATCGACTACTTCCGCGACCCGAACGCCCCCAAGGCCAACTCTGTGGTTCCCTCGGTAACCGCGATCGTCCGCGACGACGCGGGGCTGTTGCTCCTCATCCACAAGACCGACAACGACCTGTGGGCACTGCCTGGAGGCGGCCACGACATCGGCGAACGCGTCGCCGACACAGCCGTTCGTGAGGTCTTGGAAGAGACCGGCATTGACGTTGAAGTAGACAGCATCGTCGGGCTCTACACAGACCCTGAGCACGTGCTTGCGTACGACGATGGGGAGGTCAGGCAGCAGTTCTCTATCTGCTTCCGAGCCCACCCCGTCGGCGGCTCTCTGCGTACGAGTAGCGAGTCGAAAGAGGTCCGCTGGGTTGACCCAGCGGACCTTGACGGACTGGATATCCACCCGTCGATGATGCTGCGCATCCGGCACGGTCTCGATGACTCGCGACGAGAGCCCTACATCGGTTGATCGCTGCCGGAGACTTTCGCCAACCGGCCCTCGATGCGTCCCGAAGCCGCATGGATCTCGGGGGCGGCGCGCTGGATGAACCGACCGACGATCGTGTCTGGCCCGTATCGCTGCACGATTTCATCCAGCCGTTCGGCCGGCGTCGTCTGCGTCCCGTCGGGCGTCGTCGTCATGTCGCAGTAGAGCAAGGCGTCAACCAGGTCCGCGCGCTCCAGGTCGAACTCACTCCCAAGCTCCGCCTCTAGCCCGCGCTCCTTGGCTTCCAGCAGCGCACAGGAGTGATGGGCCACGAGGCGAACGACCCGTTCGTCCGCACCTTCCTGGGCTCGCAGAAATCGCGCGCCATCGAGCGGGTGGAAGCCGGTAGTAGCGATGGCCGGCGAGTACCCGATGTCGTGCAGCACTGCGGCCGCTTCCAGCAGCTCCGCGTCATCACCCAGGATCGGGCGCAACGAGCGGGCGCGCTTGGCGACCCCAAGAGAGTGCTCCCACCGACGCGGAAGCGGATCGGAGAGCAGTGATTCGGAGAGCGAGTACGCCCACTCAGTCAGTCCCATGGCTGCCAAGGTTACGACCGAGCAGCGGGTGACGGGAGAGCGCGCACTGTGCGCCCCTTGCCATGAACAGTGGCGAGCAAGCCGGTTCCCTCCATCTGGGCAAGCGCACGACGCACGGCCGTGCGGGAGAAACCGAAGCGCTCACAGAGCTTCGCCTCCGACGGGTACGAGTCGCCGACAGCTAGCGAGTCTTCCGTGATCACATCCGTCATCTGCTCTACAAGGGTTCTGCGGTCACCGCCCCGGGCCACACGCCACCCGACTCCTGGCGCAGACTCCAGGACACCTTCCCCCTCAAGAACCTTCAGAGCGCGACGGATGGTGTTTCGGGAGACGCCGTGCGAGCGCATGAGATCGGCCTCCGACGGCAACGTGTCGGCGGTCTCCCCCTCCTCGATCCCCTTCCGCAGCGCCTCCGAGATGACCAGATAGGTTCCGCGCGGACTGGCCTCCGACACTTCGGCTCCTCTCACATCGCTCCGTAGCTCACTGCCAAGACTCCCACGGTGCCCCGTGAACGCTGTGCTGTAGGTCCGAGTCAAAACCCCTCCTCAGAGGGCGTCCCGTTGTCCTGGTCATTGTCCAGTTCACCTTCGACCGTCGTTGTCCACAGCCGTACGCACCCCCTGTCTGACCAGTCGCGTGAACGGCTACGGACGCCCCCGGACCGCCATACGCACAGTTGGAAAGCGTGTTGGGGGCAACCCCTCACGAGTTCGAATCTCGTATCCTCCGCACCCGCCCATCAGGGCAGATGAAGGGCCCCACCGTTTCGGCGGTGGGGCCCTTCGTCGTTTCGCGGCGCCTTCTATCCTCGGCGGGTGAGTACCGCCAGTCGCACCCGCACGCTCGGAAACACGCTGCGCAGCTGGGCTCTCCTGCCCTCCGGCGACGGGGACGCGGGGCCGGGCCTCGCGGCGCCGCCCGTTCCCCGCCCGCCCCGTCTGCCCGCGCGCGCCTCGGACGTGGTGCTGACGGTCGTCGCGCTGGGGCTCGCGGTGCTGAACAGCTACCAGAACCCCTACATGGGTCCGGCCGCTCCCTGGGCGAATCTGCTGATCGCCGCCGCGAGCGCGCTGCCCCTGCTCGTACGGCGCCGGGCCCCCGAACTGGTGCTCGCGGTCGCCCTGCTCGCCAAGGTCCTCCAGGTCTCCGCCTACGCGACGCCCGTCGCCTACTACGCGGTAGGCGCCTATCGCGGCCCGCACAGCCGCCGGGCCGTCTGGGCCTCGGCCGTCCTCGGCCTCGTGGTTGTCGCGCCCTGGGAAGCGGCGGGCTGGTCCAGCGTGCGGACGGTGGCGCTCTGGTTCTCGGTCAACTTCGTCTTCTCCTGCCTGGTGCCGCTGCTGCTGGGGCTCTACGTGGGTCAGCGGCGGGCCGTCGTCGCCGGTCTCGTCGAACGGGCGGAGCGGGCCGAGCGGGAGCAGCGGCTCGTCGCCGAGGCCGCGCGGGAGCAGGAGCGGCGGCGCATCGCCGGTGAGATGCACGACGTGGTCTCCCACCAGGTGAGCCTGATCGTCGTGCACGCCAACGCGCTCAGCGCCGTCACCCACGATCCGGAGGTGACGGGCGAGACCGCGCAGATCATCCAGACGGCGGGTCGGCGCGCGCTCACCGAACTCCGCGAGATGTTGGGGGTGCTGAGGAACGGTCCGGCCGACCGGGCGGACACCGGGGCCGCGAACCCTGCGCACGACCCTGCCGGGCAACGCCCCGTCCCGGGCGCGGCCGTCGACAGGATCACCGAGCCGGCCGACGGCTCCCGGGCCGCGGGGCTGCCCGTCACCGTGCACGTCGAGGGCGCTCCTCAGCCGCTGGCGGAGCCGGTCGAGCGGGCCGCGCACCGCGTCGTGCAGGAGGCCCTGACCAACGTGCACAAGCACGCTCCCGGCGCCACGACGCGGGTTCACCTCACGTTCGACCCGAGGACCGTGCGCGTACGGGTCGTCAACGGTCCGGCCGACGGGCCCGCCGGGCCGACCGCCGACGGGGACCCCCTGCTGCCCAGCGGCGGACACGGGCTGATCGGTCTGACGGAGCGGGTCCGCCTGGCCGGCGGCACCTTCGAGTCCGGGCCCACCGGCGACGGCGGCTTCCGGATCGACGCGGCGCTGCCCACACAGGACCTAGGGATCAGCTGAGCCCGGCGTCGTGGGTGACGAGCGCGACCTGGGTGCGGTTGGCGGCGCCGAGCTTGGCCATGATCCGGCTGAGGTGGACCTTGACCGTGGACCGGCTCACGGACAGGTCGGCGGCGATCTCGGCGTTGCTGCGGCCCCGGGCCACCGCCACGGCGACCTCGCGCTCACGGGCGGTCAACTCGGCCAGCCGTGACCGCGCTTGCGCCCGCGGGGCCGCCGAGCCCGTGGCGAAGGCGGCCAGCAGCTTGGTGGTGATGCTCGGCGAGAGCATCGCGTCGCCGTGCGCGAGAACCCGTACGGCGTCGGCCAGTTCGCGTGGAGAGGTGTCCTTGAGCAGGAAGCCCGTCGCGCCGTGCTGGAGTGCGGCGTGCACGTATTCGTCGACGTCGAAGGTGGTGAGCACCGCGACGGCGGGCGGGGCGGGCAGCGCGGCGAGCCGCCGGGCGACCTCCAGGCCGTCGACGCGCGGCATCTGAATGTCGGTGAGCACCACGTCCGGGCGGTGCTCGGCCACCAGGGCCAGGGCCACCGAGCCGTCGCCGCCCTCGGCGACCACCTCGATGTCCGGCTGGGCGTTCAGGATCATCCGGATGCCCCGGCGCACCAGTTCCTCGTCATCGAGCAGGACGACCTTGACGGTCACTCACGCCACCACCTCATCCGCGTACGGGAGCCATCGCCCGCTCACGGTAGCCGCCGCCGGCCGTCCCCTCGCGGTGGTCCCGCAGCATGATCCGGCCGTCGCGCCGTAAGACTTTCGGGCAACTCCGTCCAGGAGGTCAGGGCGATGTGGCACGGGTGCCGACCGCGACAGCATCGACGGCGTCAGGTCCGGACGAGACGCAGGAGGACAGATGATCAAGCGCGGCAGGGCGGCACTGTGCGCGGGCGCGGCAGCGGTGGGGGCGATCGCGCTCTCCATGTCGGTGGCACCGTCGGCATCGGCGATCATCGGGGGACACGACGCCACCTCCCCGTACCCGTTCATGGTGAGCGTGCAGAAGGACGGCAAGCACTACTGCGGCGGCTCCCTGATCAAGCGGGACTGGATCGTGACCGCCGGGCACTGCACGGTGAACGTCGAGCCGGAGCAGCTCTCCGTCCGGGTCGGCGATCACGACCGCACGAAGGGGGCCGCGGCGAAGGTCACCAAGGTCGTCGCGCACCCGGGCTTCTCCTACGAGCCGTTCCGCGACGACGTGGCCGTCATGAAGCTGGACCACCCCGTGGACGCGAAGCCCGTCGAGGTGGCCGCCGACGCCGGTCCGGCAGGTACCGACACCCGGATCCTCGGCTGGGGGATGACCTGCGAGGACGGCAGCGAGTGCCCGCACCCGCCGGTCACCTTGCAGGAGTTGGACACCGAGCTCGTCGCCGACGAACGGTGCAGCGAGAACTACGACGCGGCCAACGAGCTGTGCACCGACAGTCCCACCAAGAACGCGCAGGCGTGCATCCTCGACTCCGGCGGCCCGCAGATCAAGGGCCGTCCAGGGCGCTGGGAACTGATCGGCGCGACCAGCCGCGACGGCGACGCCGACCCGAAGTGCGCCACAGGGCCTGGCATCTACACCGACCTGACCGCCCACCGGGACTGGATCGAGCGGACCACCGGGAAGTGATCCCGGGGGCGCCCCCGGCCGGCGTCCTGGGGAAAACCCCACCTCCAAGACACCCCGCAGCCCCATGTTCCCCGCGCCGCCGATTCGCGAGGCTGGTGGCATGACCTCGACCACGCTGCCGTACGCGAGCACCACCTCGACCACACCCCGGGCCTCGGGCCACTTGCACACGCGGCCCGGGTTCTGGCGCGCTCCGTTCGCCGGTGCCACCTACCGCGAGATCGGCCACACGCTCACGTCGCTCCCCGTCGCGATCGCCGGGTTCGTCTTCGCCGTGACGATGTTCGCCCTGGGTGTGAGCACGCTCGTCGTGTGGATCGGGCTGCCGGTGCTCGCGGCGGCGCTGGGCGGCGCGCGCGGTCTCGGCGCGGCGGAGCGGGGCCGGGCGCGCTCCCTGCTCGGTCTGGACGTGGCGGCGCCCGCGCCTGCCGGTCCCGGACTGCGCGGCCGGGTCACCGACGCCGCGGGGTGGAAGGCGCTGCTCTTCCACACGGTGATGTTCCCGTGGCGGGTGCTGACCTTCGCCCTGTCCGTGACGTTCCTGGTCACCGGGTGGGTCGTCGCCCTCTTCCCCACCTACTCCTGGGTCTTCCACCGCTACCTGGACTGGCCCGGCTACCGGCTCTACGACTTCACGACCGACGCCGGCGCGCACCACGCGTACTACGTGGAGTCGCCCGCGCAGATCGCCGCGGTCTCGGCCATCGGGTTCGTGCTTGTGTTCCTGACGCCGCAGCTGGTGCGCGGCCTGACGAACCTCGACCGCGTCGCGATCCGCTCACTGCTGGGCGCCACCCGCTGACCCCCGCGTGAGGACCGGCCGCAGCGCGTCCAGGACCGATACATCATCGACCGTCGACGGCACTGGCTCGTCCAGGCCGTCGGCGATTCCGCGCATCGTCCTGCGCAGGATCTTCCCGGAGCGGGTCTTGGGCAGGGCCGCCACCACGGCGACCTCCTTCAGGGACGCGACGGCGCCGATCCGGTCCCGTACGAGCTGGACGAGTTCCGCCTCGACCACCGCGGGGTCCGACGCGACGCCCGCCTTCAACACGACCAGTCCGCGCGGCACTTGGCCCTTGAGCGAGTCCGCGACACCGATCACGGCGCATTCGGCGACATCCGGGTGGGAGGCGAGCACCTCCTCCATCCCGCCCGTGGACAGGCGGTGCCCCGCGACGTTGATGACGTCGTCCGTCCGCCCCATCACGAACACATAGCCGTCCTCGTCCACGTGCCCGCCGTCGCCGGTCAGGTAGTAGCCGTCGAACGCCGAGAGGTACGAGGAGACGAAGCGCTCGTCGTCGTTCCAGAGGGTGGGCAGGGAGCCGGGCGGCATCGGGAGGCGTACGACGATGGCGCCGTCCTCGCCGGGCGGTACCGGTTTGCCGTCCCCGTCCACGACCCGTACGTCCCAGCCCGGCAGCGGGAACGTGGGGGAGCCCGCCTTGACCGGCGCGGCCTCGATGCCCACCGGGTTCGCGACGATCGGCCAGCCCGTCTCGGTCTGCCACCAGTGGTCGATCACCGGGATGCCGAGCAGCTCGCTCGCCCAGTGGTACGTCTCCGGGTCGAGCCGCTCCCCGGCGAGGAACAGATACTTCAGCGCACTCAGGTCGTATCCACGCGTCAACTCGCCCTCCGGGTCGACCTTCTTGATCGCCCGGAACGCCGTCGGCGCCGTGAACAGCGTCTTCACCCCGTACTCCGCCGCCACCCGCCAGAACTGGCCCGCGTCCGGGGTGCCGACCGGCTTCCCCTCGTAGAGGACGGTCGTGGCGCCGGCCAGCAGCGGGGCGTACACGATGTACGAGTGGCCGACGACCCAGCCCACGTCGGACGCGGTGAACATCACCTCGCCGGGCCCCACGTCGTACACGGCCTCCATGGACCAGCGCAGCGCGACCGCGTAGCCGCCGCAGTCGCGGACAACTCCCTTGGGCTTTCCGGTCGTTCCGGAGGTGTAGAGGATGTACAGGGGGTCCGTCGCCGCCATCGGGACGCAGGCCGCGGGGCGCGCGTCGCGCATCGCCTCCGCCCAGTCCACGTCCCGGCCCGGCGTCAACTCACCCGGCCCCTCGGGGCGTTGGAGGATCACGCAGGCGTCCGGCTTGTGCTGCGACAGGTCTACGGCTTGGTCGAGAAGCGGCTTGTACGGGACGACCCGCGCCCCCTCGATCCCGCAGGACGCCGACACGACGACCTTCGGTGCCGCGTCGTCGATCCGCACCGCCAGCTCGTTCGCCGCGAAACCGCCGAAGACGACCGAGTGCACCGCCCCGATCCGCGCGCAGGCGAGCATCGCGACGACGGCCTCCGGGACCATCGGCATATAGAGGACGACCCGGTCGCCGCGGGTCACTCCGAGACCGGTCAGCACGCCCGCGAAGGTGGCGACCTGGTCGGTCAACTCCTCGTAGGTGTACGTGCGTTTGGTGTCCGTCACCGGGGAGTCGTACACGAGTGCCGGCTGAGCACCGCGGCCCGCCGCGACATGACGGTCGAGCGCGTTGTGGCAGACGTTCAGCTCTCCGTCGGGGAACCAGCGGTGGAAGGGGGCCCGCGAGGAGTCCAGGGCCCGGGTCGGGGGCACGTCCCAGTCGATCGCGCGGGCCGCCGTGAGCCAGAAGGCCTCCGGGTCCTCGGTGCTCGCTCGGAAGACTTCCTCGTACGACGGCATGCCCGCACTCCTTTGCGCAGAACCCGACCTGCGGGCCCGATGGATCCCGTAGCGACGGGAACACGATCAGGTCAGGCGGTGACCGCCGTCAACAGCACCGCCGCATCCGTCAGCGCGACGAGTCCGTGCCGTTCCTGCGGGATCGGGTGCAGCTGGCCCTGCGTGAGGGTGACGTCGCCGGAGACCGCGGTGAGACGGACGCGGCCGCGCAGCACCTGGAGGGTGGCCGCGGGCGGGGCGTTGTGCTCCTCCAGGTTGCTGCCCTCGGTCAGCGCGATGACGCTCTGCCGCAGCAGGGGGTCCTCTTTGATGAGGAGTTCCGCGCTGCGGCCGTGCTCGGCCTTGCGGGCCGCGGCCAGATGATCGTCGGCGAGGGCCACGAGATCGTACGGGGCGGGCGTCGTGGAAGTCATGACGTCAGGGTTACCGCGGACGGCGCGCCTATGCGACGCGGTGGCCCCCTATCGTGGCCGCGCGGGGCCACGCCGCCGGCGGCACCCCGGCGTGGCGACCCCGACGTGGCGACGCCGGCGGCCCGGCGCGATCATCGACGTATGAGCCGTATGGACGTCACCCTCCACCTCGCCCAGGAGCCCGCCGCCGACGAACTCCTCGGCCGCAGTCCGCTCGCCGCGCTCGTCGGGATGCTGCTCGACCAGCAGGTGCCCATGGAGTGGGCGTTCGCGGGCCCGCGCACCATCGCCACGCGCCTGAACGTCGACGACCTCGACGCGTACGAGATCGCCGCCCAGGACCCCGAGGCCTTCGCCGCGCTGCTCTCCGAGAAGCCGGCCGTGCACCGCTATCCCGGCTCCATGGCCAAGCGGGTGCAGCAGCTGTGCCAGTACCTCGTCGACCACTACGAGGGGGACGCGGCCGCCGTGTGGGAGGGCGTCGACACCGGCAAGGAGGTGCTGCGGCGCCTCAACGAGCTGCCCGGCTTCGGCAAGCAGAAGGCCCAGATCTTCCTGGCCCTGCTCGGCAAGCAGCTCGGCGTGCGGCCCACGGGCTGGCGCGAGGCGGCGGGCGCGTACGGCGAACCGAAGGCGTACCGCTCGGTCGCCGACATCACCGGCCCGGAGTCCCTCACGAAGGTGCGGGCGCACAAGCAGGAGATGAAGGCCGCCGCGAAGGCGGCGAAGGCCGCCAAGTAGCGGGCAGGGTGGGCGTGCCTCGGCGGAGCCGTGGTGGACGTCTCGGGGCTCTGCCCCGGACCCCGCGCCTCAATCGCCGGCGGGGCTCTATTTGCCTCAATCGCCGGCAGGGCTTGGTTGCTGTCAGCCGGGTGCCGGGTCGGTCACCCGTGAGGGCGGATCTGCCGCTGCATGGATCACGTCGCGGTCGGTGGTGGGCAGATGACGGGGCATGAGCGCCGCCGCGTCCGCCGCCTGCCCGGGCCACCGTGTCCCGGGCCTGGTGCGTGTGGTCGTGGTGCTGCTCGCCCTGCTGTTCGCGCCGCTCGCCGCCGCCCCCGCCGGGGCCTCCGCGCCGCCGCCCGCCGCCGCCTCCTCCTGCGAGCCGGGCGAGGGGACCCGGGACGCCTCCGAAGAGGCCCTCCGGCTGTCGACGGGCCATCCCGTCCGGCTTCTCACGACCCCGCCCCCGTGCGCCCCGCCACGCCCCCTCGTCGCCGCGCGCCCCGACACCACGGCGCAGCCCGCGCCGCCGCCCCACCGCGCCCTGCGCACCGTCGTCCTGCGCTGCTGACGGGACCCGTCCCCCGGACCCGTCAGCACGCACGCACGACTTCGAAAAGGACGGCAGCACCCTCATGCCCAAGGACCCCTACGCGCTCCTGCGCGCCCTGATGCGCGCGGAGGCCGCACGCGGCGAACGCTCCGCTACGCAGAAGACGACCCCGCCCAGCTCGCGCGACCGGCGGACGCCGGGCAAGAAGAACGACCGCTGAAGACGGTTCCCCGCGCCCCCGCACGGGACGCGGGGAACCACCCGTCAACGAAGCGCGCGCCACTACCCCGGAAGAGCCACGAACACGCCTGCTCTCCACCAACTCACCCACGGCGCCACTCATTTCAGGCCCCTGTGCGTCGCTCGACTGGACCCGGTTGGAGCCGGTTAAGGACGGTATTTACCGGCTGTGTACCGCGTCCCCATGGCTGCGCCCGGAGAGCCTTGCCCGGTAGGCTTTCCGTGTGATCTTCAAGCGCATCGGAAACGGCCGGCCGTACCCCGACCACGGCCGGGAAAGCACCCGGCAGTGGGCGGACGTCGCGCCGCGCCCGGTCCGCCTCGATCAGCTGGTGACGACCAAGGGCCAGCTCGATCTGGAGACCCTGCTCGCCGAGGACTCGACGTTCTACGGCGACCTCTTCGCGCATGTCGTGAAGTGGCAGGGCGATCTCTACCTGGAGGACGGCCTGCACCGCGCCGTGCGCGCCGCGCTCCAGCAGCGCCAGGTGCTGCACGCGCGCGTGCTCGAGCTCGGCTGACACGGCTCGCACACCCGTCCCACTGACGCCGCCTCAAGTCCGCATTGGCCCTTTTGGGTTGGACTGAGCGACTGACCGTGATCATTTAATAGGCATCGTCGCCGCACAGGATTACGCTGCGCTCATGAGCATGCTCACTCCACCCGGCATGGGCGGCAAGTACCGCATCACAGGGGACAAGTACCCCCGCATGCGGCGCGGGCGTCCGCACAGCAGGATCGTGCTCGCGGTCGTCGCGTCCGTCGCCGCGATCGGGCTGATCGGCTGGGGATCGTTCCAGCTGGTCGACGTCTTCTCGGGCGGTGACAAGGCCAGCGCCGCGGGGGCGAAGTCCGGCGCCTGCGAGCGGAAGCCGAGCGCGTCGGCCTCCCCGGGCAAGGCGGCGGCCCAGAAGCTGCCGAAGCCCTCCCAGATCACGGTGAACGTCCTGAACGCCACGGCCCGCGGCGGCCTGGCCAAGGACACCGCGGACGAGCTGAAGAAGCGCGGCTTCAAGATCGGCGACGTGGGCAACGCCACGAAGGCGTACGACAAGAAGGTCAAGGGCCCCGGCATACTGCTCGGCGCCTCCGCGGCCACCGACGCGGCGCTCCCGGTCCTCGGTACGCAGCTGACCGGCGCCGAGCTGAAGGCGGACAAGCGCTCGAAGCCGACCGAGGTCGACCTGATCATCGGCTCCGACTTCAAGAAGCTCGCCAAGAAGCCGGCCGCGGACAAGGCGCTGACGGCGCTGAGCCACCCGAAGCCGCAGCCCTCGGCGTCCGGCGCGGGCTGCTGACGGGACCCGTACAGCGAAAAGCCGCGGACGGTTCGTCCGCGGCTTTTCCGTTCCCGTTCCCGTACGGCGTCGGTTACTCGGCGACCCCGTACATACGGTCCCCGGCGTCGCCGAGGCCCGGAACGATGTACCCGTGCTCGTTGAGCCGCTCGTCGACGGAGGCCGTCACGACGGTGACCGGCGTGCCTGCCAGCTCGCGCTCCATGATCTCGACGCCCTCGGGGGCGGCGAGCAGCACCACGGCCGTGACGTCGTCGGCGCCGCGCTTGATCAGTTCCTGGATCGCCGCGACGAGCGTGCCGCCCGTGGCCAGCATCGGGTCGAGGACGTACACCTGGCGCCCGGAGAGGTCGTCCGGCATCCGCGTCGCGTACGTCGCGGGCTGCAGCGTCTCCTCGTTGCGCACCATGCCGAGGAAGCCCACCTCGGCGGTCGGCAGGAGGCGCACCATGCCGTCGAGCATGCCGAGGCCCGCGCGCAGGATCGGCACCACCAGGGGGCGCGGGTACGACAGCTTGACGCCGGTCGTCCGCGAGACGGGGGTGTCGATGTCGACCTGCTCGGTGCGCACGTCCCGGGTCGCCTCATAGGCGAGCAGGGTGACCAGCTCGTCGGCCAGGCGCCGGAAGGTCGGGGAGTCGGTGCGCTGGTCGCGCAGCGTGGTGAGCTTGTGCGCCACCAAAGGGTGGTCGACGACGTGGATCCGCATGTCCCCAACAGTAACCGGGCCACAGGGCCGCGGCTCCCCCGCGCGGTGGCATCAACGGCCGGTACGGAGGGAAGGTGGAAGGGACTCGCCGACTGGCTCCGACTGGCGCCGACTGGGCGGACTGGGGTGGTGTGGCCGATGGCGGACGAGAAACGTCGGGAGCGGCCCGAGCGGGAGTCGGGCGGTGCCGGTACGGGGACCGGAGCCGGGCCCGAGCCGGACACGGAGACGGAGACGGACGCCGAGCGCAGGCGCAGGCGGGCCCTGTTCCTGCGGGAACTGACCGAGGCGCGGGAGCTGCGCGCCAGGGTCCAGCCACGCCGCGCCCGGGCGGCACGGATGCGACAGCAGATGCGCATGCGCACGTTTCGCTGGTGACGGGCCCGGCCGGTCCGCCCCGGATCCCCGTCCCGCGGGACTTCGCGGAGGACGCGCCACGAACACAGCGCGCGGAAGACCTCTCTTGGAGCCGGACTTTCTGCCACGATTCCGAGTGGGCGGGGCTTGAACTGCAATCCCCGCCTCCCAGGCCCCGCCGGGGGGATTCCCGACCGGCACCCTTAAGACCAGTGGGAGAGTCACGGTGTACTTCGCCGCACTGCTCGCGCGCACCGAAGACGGGTGGGAAGCGAGCGATACAGAGCTCGACGACGTGGAGACCCTGTCGGATCTGTCCGACCTGGCCCGCGAGGCGGCGGCCGAGGCCGGCGCCGAGGACGACACGATCCTCGTCTTCATCGAACAAGAGGACGCCTGGTTCGGCGTCGTCCGCATCGACGGCGAGGAGGACCCTCGCATCTACGTCTCCGACGCGGCCGCGGCTGCCCGCAGCAGCTACGGCGAGATCCTGCTCACCGACGAACTGCTCGGCAAGGCTCCGGACGGTTCGGACGTCGTCGACGATCTGGACGCCCTGGACCTGGACGGCACGGAGGACGGCGAGCCGGACGGCGAGAGCGCGTCCGACGACGACGAGGACGCCGGAGCCGAGGTGGTGCCGCCGGGCCCGCTCGGCGACAGCGGGGTCCTGGCCGACCTGGGCGTCGCCGAGAAGGATCTGCTCACTCTCGACGGGACGGACGCGCTGGGCGAGATCGCCGACGCCCTGGGCGCATCGGAGGTCCTCGAGACGGTGCGCTGACCGCGGCGGGGATAGATTCCTCGCCGTGACACCCTCCGACACCGTTTCCGACCCCGATCCCGTACGAGACCCCTGGAAGCCGCCGATGCGGCAGGCCCTGGCCGAGGCCGGGCTCGCCGCGGCGGGCGGTGACGTTCCCGTCGGCGCCGTCGTGCTGGCGCCGGACGGGACCACCGTGCTCGCGCGGGCGCACAACGAGCGTGAGCTGACCGGGGACCCGACCGCGCACGCCGAGGTGCTGGCGCTGCGCAGGGCGGCGCAAGAAGTAGGAGAGTGGCGGCTCACGGGGTGCACGCTCGTCGTCACCCTGGAGCCGTGCACCATGTGCGCGGGCGCGCTCGTGCAGTCCCGCGTCGACCGGGTCGTCTACGGGGCCCGCGACGAAAAGGCGGGGGCGGCCGGTTCGCTGTGGGACGTGATCCGCGACCGGCGGCTCAACCACAGGCCCGAAGTGATCTCCGGCGTACTCGCCGAGGAGTGTGCGACACAGCTCACCCGTTTCTTCAGAGAAACGGATTTCGGACCACGGCCCACCATGGGCTAGAGTTCCTCTCGGTAGCGTGTCCGAGCGGCCGAAGGAGCTCGCCTCGAAAGCGAGTGAGGGGAAACTCTCCGAGGGTTCAAATCCCTCCGCTACCGCCGGCCGAAAGGGCGGATCCGACAGGATCCGCCCTTTCGCTTTTGCCCGGCCGCGCTCAGCCGGCCTGCGGACCCGCCGCGGGCGGCCAGGGCTGCTGGGCCTGCGGGGGCTGTTCGGCCCCGAACCGGACCTCGGACAGCGCCTTCTTCACGGGGACCTTGGCCAGGTAGCCGGATCCAAAGCAGATGTTCTGCACCACGTACCAGAACTTCTCGGCGCTGGTCATCTCGCAGAGCCCGTACTCACTGAGGGCCTTCTTCGTGGGGACCTTTGCGAAGTAGGCGGCCCCGAACGAGATGCACCCGAGGATGTACCAGAAGCTCTCCGCGCCCGTGGTGCTTCCCCTTCCGAGGGTCTGGGTCTGGTTGGCCATGGGAAGTCCCTCCTTGTACGCGTCCTGTGGGCGAACCCATGGTGCTCCCGGGAAGCGTCGCGTGAAGCCATGGACACGGAAAAGCCCCGACACCTGCCCAGAGGTGTCGGGGCCTTCACGTCCCGTTCGGGTCGGGGGGAGTGGTATCGGGGGGACAAACCACTCCCCCCGATGAGGACGGACTCCCGTAGTCCGCGCCGCTTCGGGGGGAAGTGCGGCGCGGACCCCGCAGTCGGGGTCACGTCCCTGCCCATCGGATTCCTGCCAGACCCTCCGGGCTCATCACCAATACTGCCCCTTTGTGGCGATGCGGGAGGTCGGCAAAGGACCCATAACCGGAGGCCGTTGGTCCTTAAAGGTCGCGTCGGTGATCGTCCGCGTTAGACTCGCCGCCGTTCGACAGGGGTCGGACGGGGCCAGGACACGGGTACGGGGAGGCAACGTGGTGCAGTCGAAGAAAGTCGCGCTCTTCGTCGGGGTGGTCTTCGTGCTCTACGTGATCATCACCGACCCCTCCAAGGCCGCCGATTACGTCCAGATAGGGTTCGAAGGCGTATCGTCCGCCGCCCAGTCCATAGGCGACTTCATGACCTGGGTCGTCAACGGCGGGAAGTAGCGGCAAGCCGGCCGTCAGCACCGCAGGGAGCACCCCGTGATCCGCCATCTGGTCCTTTTCAAGCTCAACGACGGCGTGAGCCGTGACGAACCGCGCGTGGCCGAGGGCGTCGAGGCCTTCCGCGCGCTGGGCGCGAAGATCCCCGAGCTGACGTTCTGGGAGTGCGACTGGAACATCACCGACCGCCCGATCGCCTATGACTTCGCGATCAACTCGGCCGTCGAGGACACCGACGCCCTGAAGCGGTACATCGAGCACCCCGCGCACCAGGAGGGCGTCGCGATGTGGCGCGAGTTCGCCACGTGGGTGATCGCGGACTACGAGTTCTGAGCACACTCTCGGGACCGTCACACGTTCGAGAAGCCTCTCACCTGAACGGTGAGGGGCTTTCGTGCGTCCTGAACCCCTCGCCGTGCCCCAACTCGGGCTTCAACACGGAGTTATGCGGTGCTTGCACACAGTGCACATGTCTTGTGATGCTATGACCGCTTTTGACCGATGAGTTGACGGAAACAGAGGTGGAGTTGACCGTGCCGGCCAGTACTGCGCCTCAAGAAGCACCGCCCGAGGTACCGCCCGAGGCGCCGCCCGCGCCCGCGAAGAGCCGCGGCGCCGACGCCCGCGCGCTGACCCAGGTCCTCTTCGCGCAGATCAAGGAGCTCCCGCCGGGCAGCCCCGAGCACTCCCGGGTACGCGGCGCCCTGATCGAGGCGAACCTGCCGCTCGTGCGCTACGCCGCGGCCCGCTTCCGCAGCCGCAACGAGCCGATGGAGGACGTCGTCCAGGTCGGCACCATCGGCCTGATCAACGCCATCGACCGCTTCGACCCGGACCGCGGCGTCCAGTTCCCGACCTTCGCGATGCCCACGGTCGTCGGCGAGATCAAGCGGTACTTCCGGGACAACGTCCGCACCGTGCACGTGCCGCGCCGCCTCCACGAGCTGTGGGTGCAGGTCAACGGCGCCACCGAGGACCTGACGACCGCCTTCGGGCGCTCCCCGACCACCTCCGAGATCGCCGAGCGGCTGCGGATCGGCGAGGACGAGGTGCTCGCCTGCATCGAGGCGGGCCGCTCGTACCACGCGACCTCCCTGGAGGCGGCGCAGGAGGGCGACGGGATGCCGGGCCTGCTCGACCGGCTCGGCTACGAGGACCCGGAGCTGGACGGCGTCGAGCACCGCGATCTCGTACGGCACCTCCTCGTACAGCTGCCCGAGCGGGAGCAACGAATCCTTTTGCTCCGCTACTACAGCAATCTGACGCAATCTCAGATCAGCGCGGAACTGGGTGTCTCACAGATGCACGTGTCAAGACTCCTCGCCCGCAGCTTCGCTCGACTTCGGTCCGCAAACAGGATCGACGCCTAGCTCGAACGGGTAGACAAGGCGCGCGGCGCTTTTCCCGCCGGAATCCGCGCCAACTCCCGTCACACCCCTTGCTTCCTGCACCGTTCCATCCCATACATGTCGACATGTCACTACAGCGTGTTGCCGACATGTGACATTCTGCTGGAACGGCGTTTGGCGCAGTCCCTCGTCCGGTATTCAGGTGGAGGCTGCGCTCTTACCTGACGGGAGCGTCCGCCGCGACCGTCCGCGACCTCAAGGGGGTGGCATGTCCGCAGACCAGGGCAGCTCGAAGGTGCTCACGCTCACGCCCGGCGCGCCCGCCGCGACCGATGACATGAGCGAGCAGACGCCTGCCGCGCTGATCGACGCTCCTGTTCCCGCTTCGGTTCCGGCCCAGGCCGCCGAGAGCCCCGAGGTGTCCGTGACACCTCCGCCGAGCGGGGCCATCGACACCCGCACTCTGTCCCGTTCCCTGTTCCTGCGTCTTGCCACGCTCGACGAGCACAGCCCGGAGCGGCCGTACGTCCGCGACACCCTGATCGAGCTGAACCTGCCGCTGGTGCGCTACGCGGCCGCCCGGTTCCGCAGTCGCAACGAGCCGATGGAGGACATCGTCCAGGTCGGAACGATCGGTCTGATCAAGGCGATCGACCGTTTCGACTGCGAACGCGGCGTGGAATTCCCGACGTTCGCGATGCCCACGGTCGTCGGTGAGATCAAGCGCTTCTTCCGCGACACCTCGTGGTCGGTGCGCGTGCCGCGCCGCCTCCAGGAGCTGCGGCTCGCGCTGACCAAGGCCAGCGACGAGCTCGCGCAGAAGCTGGACCGCTCGCCGACCGTCCCGGAGCTCGCCGTGGTGCTCGGCGTCTCCGAGGAGGATGTGGTCGACGGGCTGGCTGTGGGCAACGCGTACACCGCGTCCTCCCTCGACTCACCCGCGCCCGAGGACGACGGCGGCGAGGGCTCCCTCGCGGACCGCCTCGGCTACGAGGACACGGCCCTGGAGGGCGTCGAGTACCGCGAGTCGCTCAAGCCCCTGCTCGCCAAGCTGCCGCCGCGGGAGCGCCAGATCATCATGCTCCGGTTCTTCGCGAACATGACGCAGTCGCAGATCGGCGAGGAGGTCGGCATCTCGCAGATGCACGTGTCCCGGCTGCTCACGCGGACGCTGTCGCAGCTGCGCGAGGGCCTCATCGCCGACTGATCCGGTCGCCGTTCGACCGGGAGTGAAGTGCCCCCTGTTCCCAAAGAGCCAGGGGGGCTTCCGAATTGACGGAGCGTCAGACACACTGGCGCGATGCTGCGGACTTGGTTGCTCGGTCACAGGAAGGCCGCCGTGGGGGCCGCTTCGGTCGCCGTGGTGTGCGTGAGCGCAGGCGCCGTCGTCGCACTCGACGGTGGCGACGGGCGCGATGGATACGTGGCCGTGGGTGCGGCAGGAGCGGCGCCCACGAGCCCGGGCGACCGGGTCGCCCCCACCGGCAAGGTGGAACTCGTACCGCTGGACTCACCGGCGGCAAAGACCCCTGGCGCCCCGGGCCCGTCGGAGAAGGACGCGGCGGGCAGAGCAGGTGCAGACAGCGCCGGTGGCGACAACGCCGGCGGAGACACGGCCGGCGGGCAGGAACCCGGGGCGGACGTCCCCGACGCGGGCGGCGCCCCACCGGCCGGCGGGACCCCCGGCGAGAGCGGCACTCCGTCCGCCGCCGACAAGCCCTCCGGGAACACCGCCCCCGACAGCGACGCGGCCCCCTCCTCTTCGGCCCCATCGGGCCCCGCCGAGCTCAAGGTCGCAGGCGACCCGGAGCTCAAGAAGGCGGACAAGCGCTGGTGTCAGGACGTGACGCTGACGCTGCACAACTCCGGTGGCAGCGCGGTGCGTTCGGGCACCGCGACCTTCGAGACGCACGTCATCGGCGCGCTCGGCATCGACTGGGCGACCGTCAACGTCAAGAAGAAGCTCCCCGTGCCCATCGGGGCCGGGGAGAAGAAGCGGAAGACGTGGACCGTGTGCGTCGACGAATGGCGCGTCCCGCTCGGGATGCGCCTGGAGACGAAGGACGTCGACGTCGACTGGAAGTGAGCTCCGCGGATACGGACCTGGCCGGCGGATGAAGCCTTGGCGGATGCGGCCTTAGCTGAGCGCCAGCCAAGCCACGCCCGCCACCACGACGATCGCCAGCACGATGCCGATGATCAGACCGGCACTGGGGCCGGACTTCGCGGCGGCCGCCTGCTGACGGGCGGGAGGCTGCTCGTCGACGAAGGCGCGGAACATCTGGGTGTTGCCCGCGGGGTCGGGATTGCCCTGGGGGCCGGGGCCTTGGGGGTTGTTAGCCATGGGGCAGGACCCTAGCGAATTGCCGCGAAGGGCGCCACAGTCCGAGCACGCACCATCTGATCTGCGACTTTACTGATTTGCACTTGATCTTTGCCGCGATTTTATCCGCGAGCCCCCACTTTCGTTTGCCTGTGGCAACCAACTGCTTCTATGGTTGCCCTAAGCAACAAATAAAGATCTTTTGGTCAGGAGGTGCCGTGGCCGCACAACGTCACTACGACGAGCTGGCGCGACAGATGAGCGCCTTCGGAGCCGTCAAGAGGGACATGGCGCGGATCCTTCCGCACGACTGCCCGACCGGTTCGGCCGCGGTTCTCACGCTGCTCAAGCGCTACGGCGACATGCGGATGAGCCGCATGGCCGAGCTGCTCGCCGTGGACGTGTCCGTGGCCAGCCGGCACGTGGCACACGTCGCGGACCGCGGTTGGATCGAGCGCCATCCCGACCCCGCTGACAAACGCTCGCGCATCCTCAGCCTCACGGAAAAAGGCTCGAAGCAGATGGACGTGCTCAATGAACGGAGCACCCAACTGCTCGCCGACCGGCTGAGCGACTGGTCCGACGACGAGGTCGATCAGTTGATCGCCCTCATGACGCGACTGCGCGAGAGCTTCGGCGACTGCCGAACCACGGGGTCCCGCGCGACGGTTCCGCAGGCCGCCACTGAGCCGACCGCTCAGACCATCACCCGTACACCCGCGTAACACGTAAGAAGAGGATTCCCATGGCAACAACCACACCGCCCGGTGTGCGGGGCAGCCATCCCAAGCATTCAGGGGCCGCCCCCGAAGCGGGTGCCCCCATGTCGCACCGGCAGGTCATGGAGGCGCTGTCCGGTCTGCTGCTCGGCATGTTCGCCGCCATCATCTCGTCGACGATCGTCTCCAACGCCCTGCCGAAGATCATCGGCGACCTGGGCGGCGGTCAGTCGGCGTACACCTGGGTGGTCACGGCAGCCCTGCTCGCCATGACGGCGACCACGCCCCTGTGGGGCAAGATGGCGGACCTGTTCAGCAAGAAGGCCCTGGTCCAGATAGCCCTGGTCGTCTACATAATCGGCTCGGCGCTGGCCGGCTTCGCGCAGAACCCCGGGATGCTGATCACCGCCCGTGCCGTCCAGGGCATCGGTGCCGGTGGTCTCTCCGCCCTGGCGCAGATCATCATGGCCGCGATGATCGCCCCGCGTGAGCGGGGCCGTTACTCCGGCTACCTGGGCGCGACGTTCGCCGTCGCGACCGTCGGCGGCCCGCTGGTCGGCGGTGTCATCACCGACACCGACTGGCTCGGCTGGCGCTACTGCCTGTTCGTCGGTGTGCCCTTCGCGCTCATCGCGCTCGTCGTCCTGCAGAAGACCCTGCACCTGCCCGTGGTCAAGCGGAAGGCGAAGGTCGACTGGGCCGGCGCCTTCTTCATCACCGCCGCGGTCTGCCTGCTGCTCCTGTGGGTCACCTTCGCCGACGACAAGTACGAGTGGATGTCGTGGCAGACGTACACGATGGTCGGCGGCGCGATCGTGCTCGCCCTGATCTTCGTGCTCGTCGAGTCCAAGGCGAGCGAGCCGATCATCCCGCTGCGCCTCTTCAAGAACCGCACCATCACGCTGGCCTCGCTCGCCTCGCTGTTCGTCGGTGTCGCGATGTTCGCGGGCACCGTGTACTTCTCGCAGTACTTCCAGCTGGCGCGCGGCAAGACGCCCACGATGTCGGGTGTCATGACGATCCCGATGATCGGTGGTCTGTTCGTCTCCTCCACCGTCTCCGGCCAGGTCATCACCCGGACCGGCAAGTGGAAGGCCTGGCTGGTCGCCGGCGGCGTGTTCCTGACCGCCGGTCTGGGTCTGCTCGGCACGATGCGCTACGACACCCCGTACTGGCGCCTGGCGATCTTCATGGCGCTGATGGGCCTCGGCATCGGCATGATGATGCAGAACCTGGTGCTCAGCACGCAGAACCAGGTCGCCCCCTCGGACCTCGGCTCCGCCTCCTCGATGGTGACCTTCTTCCGGTCCCTCGGCGGCGCGGTCGGTGTCTCGGCGCTCGGCTCCGTGATGACCACCCGTATCAGCCACTACGCCAAGGACACGATCGGTAACCTCGATCCGCAGTCGCAGGCCGCGGCCGCGAAGTCGATGGGCGGCAGCGACCTGCCGGTCATGAGCGCGCTGCCCGCCCCGGTCCGCAATTGGCTGGAGAGCGCGTACGGGCACGGCATCGCCGACATCTTCCTGTACGTCGCCCCGATCGCCTTCCTGGCGTTCCTCGTCACCATCTTCATCAAGGAGGTTCCCCTGCGTACGTCCGGTGCCAACGAGCAGGCCGCTCAGAGCGCGGCGCCCACCAACCAGACCCCGGCCGCCGCTGCCGCTCCCGCCCCGGCGCAGGAGCGGGTGCCGAGCCTGGTCGGCGCGGGTCAGCCCGCCGCCGACACCCAGACCCAGCGCCTCGCGGCCGTCGCATCCGCCTCCAACGGTTCCGCTCCGGCGCAGACCGTCGGCGGCACCCCGGTCCGCGGCTTCGTCCGCGGCGCCGAGTCCGCCCCGGTGCCCCGCGCCGCGGTCACCCTGATCTCCCTCGGCGGCCGCCAGCTGGGCCGCGCCGTGGCCCAGGGCGACGGCTCGTACAGCGTCGACGCCCCCGGCGCCGGCAGTTACGTCCTGATCGCCTCGGCCGACGGCTACCAGCCGCAGGCCTCCACCGTGCTGGTGGGCGAGGAGTCGGTCACGTACGACATCCTGCTCAGCGGCACCAGCGGCCTCACCGGTGTGGTGCGGGCCAGCGAGACCAAGGCGCCGGTCGCCGGGGCGATGGTCATCGTCACCGACGTCCGCGGCGATGTGCTCGCCACCGGTCAGTCCGGCCCGGCCGGCGAGTTCACCTTCGCCGAGCTGATCCCGGGCCCGGTCACCGTGGCCGTGAACGCACCGGGCCACCGGCCCACCGCGCTCCCGGTCGAGGTCACCGGCTCCGGTGTCACCCGCATCGAGATCGACCTGCACTCCGGCTCCCAGGTCCAGGGCACCGTCCGGGCCGCGGGCCGCGCGCTGAACGACGCGCGGGTCACGCTGGTGGACGCCGCGGGCAACGTGGTCGCCACCGCCACCACCGGTGAGGACGGCGCGTACGCCTTCACCGACCTGGACGGCGGCGAGTACACCGTGATCGCGACCGGCTACCCGCCGGTGGCCACGGGCCTCAGCGTGAACGGCAGCGGCATCGACGGCCACGACATCGAGCTCGCCCACCCCGGCGAGTGATCGAACCCGCCCATACCGGCGAGTGATCGAACTCGCCCATACCGGCGGGTATGTGACCCCGGGCCACCTGAATGTGTGGTTCGCGCTTTGAGCGGACGCGGACCACACAGGCCCGGTTGTGAGAATGGGCCCCGGACCCGGTGGCGTCGCCAACGGCAGGGGACGGCCGTGACGCACGCCGACCGGGGCCCGTCCACGCAGGGGGAGCACGACCAACCCCCTGCGTACGTAAGAACTTGAGCTAGGAGAGCAAAAGCATGGGACTGAGCGCGCGGATCCGCACGCGGGACGGGTGGGCCCTGCCGCACGCCGTCGTCACGGTGACCGACATGACGGGATCGCAGGTGCTGCGGGCCGAGGCCGATGACGAGGGCGGCGTGCACGACCCGGCCGCGCTCGCGCCCGGTCCCTACACGGTGATCGTGACCGCCGTCGGCTACGCCCCCGCCGCCTCCACCGCGATGGTGACGGCGAGCGGTCGGGCCGACGTGGGCAGCATCGTGCTGCACCGGCAGGGCGGGGCCGAGCTGCCGCCGCCCGGGCCGTGGATGGTCGACCCGGCGCACTCCTCGGTCGCCGCGACGGCGCAGCACCTCGGGATCACGTCCGTGCACGGGCGGTTCACCGATTTCACGGCGCGCATCGACATAGCGCAGGACGTCGAGAAGTCGCGGGTCGAGGCCGTCATCAGGTCGGCGTCCATCGACACCGGCAACGGCATGCGCGACGGCCACCTGAAGTCCCCGGACTTCCTGGACGTCGAGACGTACCCGGAGATCACCTACCAGTCGACCGGCATCGAGCCCGCGGGCACCGACCGCTGGACCGTGCACGGCCAGCTGAGCCTGCACGGCGTGGCACGCGAGGTCGACCTCGACCTCAGCTACCTCGGCACCGGCGCCGACCCGTGGGGCGGCACCCGTGCCGCGTTCAAGGCGACGGCCGAACTGAAGCGCGAGGACTTCGCGATGAACTACAACCAGGTCGTGCAGGCCGGCATCGCCGCGATCGGCGCGACGCTGAAGGTCGAGCTCGACATCCAGGCCGTACAGGGCGACGCGCTGCCGCAGATGTGACACCGCGAGGTGTCGGGGGCCGGGGTTAGGGTGCGGGGCATGGCTCCGAACATCGCGACCAACACCCGTGTCTCACTGGACGAGTTGCTCGACTTCGTACGACCCCGGCACCGCGCCCTCCTCATCACCGCCCGCGCCGACGGCACCCCGCAGGCCTCACCTCTGACCTGCGGGGTCGACGGCGACGGGCGGATTGTTGTTTCCACGTACCCGGAGCGGGCCAAGACGCGGAACGCGAAGCGGGATCCGCGGGTCAGCCTCGTCGTGCTCAGCGACGAGTGGAACGGGCCGTGGGTGCAGGTCGACGGGTCGGCGGAGGTCATCGACTCGCCCGACTCCGTCGAGGCGCTCGTCGAGTACTTCCGGTGCATTTCGGGTGAGCACCCGGACTGGGACGAGTATCGCGAGGCGATGGTCAAGCAGGGCAAGTCGATCATCCGCGTCACACCGGAAAAGTGGGGTCCCGTGGCCACGGGTGGGTTCCCGGCGCGTTTGGCGTGAACCCGTAACGGCGTTGCGGCCGCGGGGCTCTGCCCCGGACCCCGCGCCTCAATCGCCGGCGGGGCTTGATTGGGCCACCAAGGATTCGATGCCCGCGATCTGGAGATCCAGCGCCACCTGGAAGTCCATGTCGCGCATCGCATCCACCGTGCCGCCCTCCTCCACCGCCTCCACCATCCGCTCGGCGTGCGAGAAGTCCTCCGCCATCTGCTCCGGGACGGAGAACGCCGCCATCGCCTTGTGGAAGTACTCGTCCTGGGTGAGGCCCACCTCGGCGCAGCGCTGCCGGAAGTGGCCCTCGACGGTGCCGTATCCGTACACGAACTGGAAGACGGACTGGACGGCGCCGCGCTGGCGGGGCAGCGAGAGGCCGGTGCGGGCGATGACCTGCTGCACCGCGCGCGAGAACAGCAGCGAGTTCGGGCCGACGTTGAGGTAGTTGCCGACCAGCGGCGAGATCCACGGGTGACGTACGAGCAACTCCCGGTACATGGCTGCCAGTTCACGCAACTGCGTCTGCCAGTCCGTACCTTCCGTGGCCTCCGTGTCCGGGATCTCCAGCGCCCCGTAGACCTGGTCCAGGGCGAGTTCGAGGAGGTCGTCCTTGGTGTCGACGTACCAGTAGACGGACATCGCGGTGACCCCGAGCTCACCCGCGAGGCGCCGCATGGAGAACTTCGCGAGGCCCTCCGCGTCCAGCAGCCGCACCGTCGCCTCGGTGATCCGCTCCCGGTCGAGTCCGCTGGGCTGCTCGGCCCGCCGGCCGCGCGACGCTCTGACCTTGGGCTCCGCGGCGCCATCCGTGTCGTCGAGCCAGACGCTCATCCGCGCTGCCTTCGCCATGGCGTTCCTTCCCAGGGGTTCCTCGTACGCGGGCGGGTCGGGCCTGCGCACAGGACCGCTCCCCGCCCGCTCCGATGCTAAGCGGAAGTCACCGCTGCGGATTCTGTCCGTTCGGCCCTGCGCAGCAACACCGCCGCGAGCAGGCCGCCCGCCAGCACGGCGACCGCGCCGACCAGTTGACTGGTCTCGAGACCGGAGGAGAAGGCTTCGCTGATACGGGCCTTCTCCCCGGCCGAGTCCGCCGCCGCGAGCGCCGCCGGGAACGAGGTCGCGGAGACCGTCACGAGGGCGGCGAAACGGGCGTTCAGGACCGCGCCGAGGACGGCGACGCCCAGACCGTTGCCGAACTCCGCGAGGGTGCCGTTGACCCCGGCGCCCACGCCCGCCTTCTCCCGCGGGATGGCGCTCATGATGGCGTTGGCCATGGCCGGCATGGCGAGGGCGATGCCCGCGCCCATGACCATCAGGCCGAGCAGCATGCCCCCGTACCCGTCCCCGCCGAGCAGCGCGATCGCGGCGAGCCCCGCCGCCATGCACGTCATGCCGGACGCGATGGTCAGCGGCGTGCCCATCTTGGGCAGCAGCCGGGCGCCGACGCCGGTGAGGTTGAGCGCGACGACGGTGAGGGCCATCGGCGCGGTGCGCAGGCCCGCCTCCAACGGGCCGTATCCGAGCAGGAATTGGAGGTGCTGGGTGAGCAGGAACAGCGAGCCGCCCATGCCGAAGGCGACGAGGATCGCTCCCGCCACCGCGCCCGTGAACTTCTGGTTGCGGAAGAAGTGCATGTCGAGCATCGGGTACGGGATCCGCAGCTCCCACGTCACGAAGGCGGCCAGGACGAGGACGCCGATCGCGGCCGAGGTGAGCGTGGTCGTGGACGTCCAGCCGTCGTCGGGGCCGGAGATGATCGCGTAGACGATGCCGGTCATGCCGATCGTGGAGAGCAGCGCGCCGAGCAGGTCGGGGCGGTCGCCCTGCGGGTTCTTCGACTCGGGGACCAGGACGATCACGGCGACAAGGCCGATGAGCGCGACGGGGATGTTGATGAGGAAGATCGAGCCCCACCAGAAGTGGTCGAGCAGCACGCCGCCGACCAGCGGGCCGACGGCGAAGCCGAGCGTGCTGACGGTGGACCACAGGGCGATCGCCTTGACGCGCTCGGTCTCGCTGAAGATCTGCACGACCACCGCGAGCGTCGAGGTCATCATGAGCGCGCCGCCGACGCCCATGCCGGCGCGGGCGGCGATCAACTGCCCGGTGGAGCCCGCGAACGCGGCGGTCAGCGAGCCGACGCCGAAGATCGCGAGACCCGAAGCGAGCATCTTCTTGCGGCCGTAGCGGTCGGATGCGCTGCCCGCGGTGAGCAGCAGGCCGGACTGGACGAGCGAGTAGGCGCTGATCATCCACTGGATGTCGGACGTCGAGGCGTCCAGCTCGCGGGTGAGGGAGGGGATCGCGACGTTCAGGACGGTGTTGTCGAGCAGCACGGTCAGCTGGGCGAGGCAGATGACGCCGAGGATCAGCCAGCGCTGGGGGTGACCTGCGGTGACCGGGGGTGCCTGGGTGGCCGGGTCGGCCGTGGGGGCCATGGACACTCCTCTACGGTGTACGGGACTGATGCTTCCCGTACACCGTAGAGGGTGTGTTGTACGCCGTACAAGTGGTTTGTTCACTCGGGGGTGGGTCGGCTGGGTCGGACCTACTTGGACTGCGTCAGGTCGTAGAACGTGCTGCTGCCGACCGTCACCTTCTTGAAGTTGGCCTCCACCCACTTCGTGATCTTCGACGCCGAGCCGGAGCTGGAGCTGCCCATGCCGCCGGTCGAACCGCTGCCGATGAAGTAGTGGATCTTGCCGTCCTCGACGTACTGCTTGAACTGGGCGAGCGTCGGGGACGGGTCGGTGCCGTTGAAGCCGCCGATCGCCATCACCGGGTCGCCGGTGGCCAACTGGTAGCTCGACTGGTTCTGCGAGCCGATCGTGGCCGCGGCCCAGGTGTAGTCATCGGCGTTCTTCTGGAGCAGCTTCTTGGCCTTGGTGCTGACCTGGGCGCCGTTGAGGAGGCCGCCCATGCCGCCGCCTCCGCCGCCGGCCTTGCCACCGCGCGTGCCGCCGGGCATGCCGCCCTGCTTGCTGTTCTTGCCGGTGCCCTGGTTGCCGGTGCCCTGCGTGCTCTTGCCGGTGCCCTGGTTCTGGCCGGGCATGCCGCCACCGGTCGGGGGCTGGCCCATCCGGCCGTTCTGGGCGCCGGTCTTGCCGTTCTGGCCCGGCATGCCGCCGCCCGGGAAGCCGCCCTTGCCACCGCCCGGACCTCCGCCCTTGCCGCCGCCACCGGGGCCGCCCATCATGCTGGCCCCGGAAGGACCCGCCGTCACGATCGACCCGGTGTGCCCGGTGTTCAGCGTCGAGATGGTGTACGCGGTCGGCGCCGCCAGCGAGGCCACGAGGCCCAACCCGGCCGCACCGAGCGCCAGTCGACGGTTGATCCGGCCCGCGAAGGCGAGGCCGAGGCCCGCCACGAGTCCGCCGATGAGCACGGCCCACCGCAGCCACGGCAGGTAGTCCGAGGTCCGGCCGAGCAGCACGTACCCCCACACCGCCGTCGCGGCCACGGACACGCCCAGCGTCGCCGACGCCGTGATCCGGGACCGCTCCTCCCACAGGACGGTGGCGCCCATGCCGATGACGGCCGCGATGTACGGGGCCAGGGCCACCGTGTAGTACTGGTGGAAGATGCCCGCCATGAAGCTGAAGACCAGGCCGGTCATCAGCAGGGAGCCGCCCCACGCGAGGAACGCGGCGCGCGCCGTGTCGGTGCGCTTGGCCTTCCAGGTCAGGACGACGCCCGCGATGAAGAGGATCAGCGCCGCCGGGATCAGCCACGAGATCTGGCTGCCGATCTCGGAGTTGAACATCCGCGTGAGGCCGGTCTCGCCCCACTGCCCGGTGCCGCCGGCTCCCCCGCCGCCGCCGACCGAGCCGGCCTCCTCGCCGTTGATGCGGCCGAGTCCGTTGTAGCCGAAGGTCAGTTCAAGGAACGAGTTGTTCTGGGAGCCGCCGATGTACGGGCGCGAGGACGCGGGCCACAGTTCGACGACGGCCACCCACCAGCCGCCCGCGACGATCATCGCGACGGCGGACAGGGCCAGTTGACCGAACCGCTTGCGCACCCGCACCGGCGCGAACACCGCGTAGAGGATCGCGAGCGGCGGCAGGATCAGGAAGGCCTGGAGCGTCTTGGTGAGGAAGGCGAGGCCGACGGCGACGCCCGCCCAGATCAGCCACTTGGTCCGGCCGTGCTCCATGGCGCGCACGACGCAGTAGACCGTGACGGTCATCAGGAGCGCGAGCAGCGCGTCCGGGTTGTTGAAGCGGAACATCAGCGCGGCGACCGGCGTCGTCGCGAGGACCACCATGGCGATCAGGCCCGCGGCGGCGCTGAACCGGCGGCGTACCGCCCCGTACAGCACACCCGCCGTGGCCAGGGCCATCAGGACCTGCGGGGCGAGGATCGCCCACGAGTTGAGGCCGAAGAGCCGCACCGACAGGCCCATCGGCCACAGCGCGGCCGGCGGCTTGTCGACGGTGATGGCGTTCGCCGCGTCGGACGAGCCGAAGAAGAACGCCTTCCAGCTCTCGCTGCCCGCCTGGGCGGCCGCCGAGTAGAAGGAGTTGGCGTAGCCGGACGCGGACAGGTTCCAGAAGTAGGCGGCCGCGATCACGAGCAGCATGCCGAGGAAGGCCGGGCGGGCCCAGCGCGGGTCCTCGGGCCTGCCGCGCCACACGCGGGTGAGGAACGAGGCCTTGGGGCGGCCGTGTCCCGCGGTACTGGGAGGTGACTCGTCGGGCGCCGCCGAGGCGGCGTCGTACGGTCGGATGTCTGTGGTCATCGCTGGATCCTGGGGTCGGTGTCGTCGTGGTGGTGCGCGCCGACGGCGTGCATCCGCACGGTCGCGTCGCCCCAGGCCTGCGGAACCTGAGGATTCGTTACGGGGGTCGGGATGGAGTCCGGGCCAGGGGTGCCCCGGTCGATTCGGTCGCTTCGGTCGCTTCGGTCGCTTCGGTCGTTGAAGACCCACGCCCTGAAGAGCAGGAAGCGCAGGATCGTCGCCGCGAGGTTGGCCGCGATCAGGACGATCAGCTCGGTGGAGTGTGCCGGGTTGCCGGAGGCCGTGTTGAGGGCGGCGAGCGAGCCACTGGTCAGGGCCCACCCGATGCCGAAGACGACGATGCCCTGGGCCTGGTGGCGCACGGCGTTGTCCCGGCCGCGCACCCCGAAGGTGAGGCGCCGGTTGACGGCCGTGTTGACGAGCGCCGAGAGGAACAGGGCGGCCGCGTTGGCGATCTGCGCCCCCGAGAACGTACGGAACCCGGAGTACAGCAGGAGATACAGCAGCGTCGACATGGCGCCGACGACGCAGAAGCCGAGCAGCTGGCGGGCCAGGCCCTTGGGTACGTCGGTGAGTTGACGGTCTCGCGGGTCGTCGCCGAAGGGGCGCGCGAGCCGGTCGAGGGAGAGCGAGCCGGTCGCGAGCGCCTTGCCCACGCGCCAGACGCCCTTGAGGTCCTCGGTCGCCGTCTTGACGATGTGGACGGTCGAGTTCGGGTCGTCGACCCAGTCGACGGGCACTTCGTGGATCCGGAGCCCGGCCCGCTCAGCGAGCACCAGCATCTCCGTGTCGAAGAACCAGCCGGTGTCCTCGACCAGCGGGAGCAGCACCTGCGCGACATCGCGCCGGATCGCCTTGAACCCGCACTGGGCGTCGGAGAAGCGGGCCTGCAGGGAGCCGCGCAGGATCAGGTTGTACGTGCGCGAGATGAACTCGCGCTTCGAGCCGCGCACCACCCGCGAGCTGCGGGCGAGCCGCGAGCCGATCGCGAGGTCGGAGTGCCCGGAGATCAGGGGCGCCACCAGCGGAAGAAGCGCGTTCAGGTCGGTGGACAGGTCCACGTCCATGTACGCGAGGACCGGTGCGTCGGATGCCGACCACACGGCGTTCAGGGCGCGTCCGCGCCCCTTCTGCTCGAGCCGGAAGTGCTCGACCTCGCGGAACTCGTTCGTCAGGTCGTACGCCACCTGGGGCGTGCTGTCGGTTGAGGCGTTGTCCGCAACGGTGATGCGGAAGCGGTAGGGGAAGGTGCGGACCAGGTGGGCGTGCAGGTTGCGCACGCACTCACCGAGGTCCTTCTCCTCGTTGTAGACGGGGATGACAACGTCCAGGACCGGCACATCGCCGCTGCCGACCGGGAGGTGCTCCCGCGCCGGCAGCGCCCCGAACCTCGCGGAGACAGAGGTGGGGTCGATGCCCGGAGAAGAGTCGGTTCGCATGACACCGACATTCGCCAACTGCCCTGTTAGGGCTGTGTGGTGAAGCTTTGCCCTACCTGTGAGTGCGGGGCGGCCGCATCAAGCCCCGCCGGCGATTGAGGCGCGGGGGCCGGGGCAGAGCCCCGCGACGTCGGCACGGGTGGCGCCACGGCCGCGTAGGCCGGCAGATGCACGGTAAAGACGGTGCGGCCGGCCACGCTCTCGACCGTCACCGACCCACCGTGCGCGGCCGCGACGGCCTGCACGATGGCGAGGCCGAGGCCGGTCGAGCCCGCCTTCCTGGACCGCGAGGAGTCGCCGCGCGCGAACCGTTCGAAGACGTGCGGAAGCAGCTCGGGCGGGATGCCGGGGCCGTCGTCCTGGACGTCGAGGCAGACCCAGTGGCCGTACCGGTGCACGCGGGCGGTGACGGTGGTGCCTGGTGGTGTGTGCGTACGGGCGTTGGCGAGCAGGTTGACGAGGACCTGGTGCAGGCGCGGGGAGTCGGCGAGCACGGTGGCCGGTTCGTCGGGGAGTTCCAGGCGCCACGCGTGGTCCTGGTCGGCGGCGCGGGCATCGCTGAGCGCGTCGACGACCAGGGGGGACAGGTCGGTCGGCTCGTACGAGAGCGGCCGACCCGCGTCGAGCCGGGCGAGCAGCAGCAGGTCCTCGACGAGCCCGGTCATCCGGTCCGCCTCGGACTCGATGCGGCCGAGCGCGTGCCGGGTGTCGGGGCCTGTCTCCTCGCGGCCGCGCCTGGTCAGCTCGGCGTAGCCGCGGATGGAGGCCAGCGGCGTACGCAGCTCATGGCTGGCGTCCGCGACGAACTGGCGCACCCGCATCTCGCTCTGCTGGCGCGATTCGAGGGCGCCGTGCACATGGTCGAGCATGCGGTTGAGCGCGGCGCCGACCTGCCCGACCTCGGTTCTGGGGTCGGCCTCGGACTCGGGGACGCGCTCGTGGAGCATCACCTCGCCGCTGTGCAGCGGGAGTTCGGAGACACGGGACGCGGTCGCGGCGACGCGGCGCAGCGGCCGCAGATTCACGCCGACCATGATCGCTCCGGCCGCGCCCGCCGCGACGAGGGCCGCGGCGGCGACGAGCAGCTCGGTGACGATGAGCTTGTTGACGGTGGAGTCGACCTCGGCGGTGGGGCGGCCCACGTAGAAGTCGCCCTTGGCGCCGGTGACGTACTCGACCCGGTAGGAACCGTAGCCGGGCAGGTCGACCGTGTACGCGTCGATGTCCTTGTCGTCGCCGCCGGCCGTGGTGTCGCCGTCCTTCGAGACGGAGTTCAGGACCTCGAGGGCCTCGGCGGACAGGGTCTTGGCCCGGGTCTGCGTGCGGCCGTCGGTGGTCTGCTCGTCGACGCTGATCTTGCCCGACGTGATCCGGCCGTCCGCCGAGACCTCCGCGCCGATGGTGCCGGCGGGGGAGCCCAGGGTGACGAAGGCCAGGTCGCCCACCGCTGCGGCGGGGCCGCTGCCACCGGGATGCGGCTGGTCACCCGGGCCGCCGGACGCCCGCATCGCTATGCCCGTCACCTGCTCGTCGAGCTGGCTGTACAGGTACGAGTGCAGCGAGACGGTCGACACGACACCGATCACGGACGCCACCACGGCCATCAGCGCGACGGCCGTGACGACGAGCCGGGTACGTAGCTTCTGGGGCCGCGGGGCGCGTGGGGCGGCCCGTCCCCTGCGCTTCACGACGAGGTGGAGGCGGCCATGGCCGGCTTGATCAGGTAGCCGGCGCCGCGCCGGGTGTGGATCATCGGCTCACGCCCGGCGTCGATCTTCCGCCGCAGGTACGAGATGTAGAGCTCGACGACGTTGGCCTGCCCGCCGAAGTCGTAGGACCAGACACGGTCGAGAATCTGCGCCTTGCTGAGCACGCGGCGCGGATTGCGCATGAGGAAGCGGAGCAGCTCGAACTCGGTGGCGGTGAGGTGGATGTTGTCCCCGCCCCGCGACACCTCGTGGCTGTCCTCGTCGAGCATCAGGTCGCCGACGACGAGCACGGACTCGCTGCGCCGGTCGGCGGCGCCGGTCCTGCGGATCAGCCCACGCAGCCGCGCGACGACTTCCTCCAAGCTGAACGGCTTGGTCACATAGTCGTCGCCGCCCGCCGTCAGGCCGGCGATCCGGTCCTCCACGGCGTCCTTGGCGGTCAGGAAGAGCACGGGCACTTCCGGCAGCTCGCGGCGCATCCGCCCGAGCACGCTGAGCCCGTCCATGTCCGGCAGCATCATGTCGAGCACGACGGCGTCGGGCCGGAACTCACGCGCGGTCTGCACGGCTCCTGCGCCGTCGCTCGCGGTGCGGATCTGCCAGCCCTCGTAGCGCAGGGCCATGGACAACAGCTCGGTGATGGACTGCTCGTCGTCCACGACAAGAACCCGGACGGGACTCCCGTCCGGCCTCAGCAGTTCGGTACGCCCCTGGGGCGAGGTCGCGGTCATGGTGCAACCATGCGACGCGCCTCTGAGAGCTCCCTTTCCCGAACCTGTGAAAACCCTGAGAAAGCCACAGGCGGCACTCAGGAAACACGCCTCCGCGTGGGCGGGGGTCACGCGCGTGCGGGGGTCAGCCGAGTCCGAACGGCTGCTCAGCCGAGCCCGAACGGCTGCTCAGCCGAGCCCGAACAGCGCGACCGCGTTCTCCCGGCAGACGGCCCGCACCCAGTCGTCCCCGAGACCGAGCCGCTCGATGGCCTCCAGCTGGTGAATGTACGGATACGGGATGTTCGGGAAGTCGCTGCCGAGCAGCACCCGGTCCCCGAGATCGGCGAGCCGCCCCAGCTCGTCCCTGGGGAACGGGGTGTGCCGCTCGACGAAGTCGGTGAACGCCATGGTCGTATCGAGCCGCACCTGCGCATACCGCTCGGTGAGCGCCAGGAAGTCGGTGTACTCGGGCATCCCCATGTGCGCGACCACCAGCGGCAGCCGCGGATGCCGGGCGAGCAACCGCGCGATCGGCTCGGGCCCGGTGTGCTTGCCGGGCGCGGGCCCGGACCCGCAGTGCGTCACGATCGGGACCCCGGCCTCGGCGAGCAGCCCCCACACGGGGTCGAGCAGCGGATCGTTCGGCTCGTAGGCCCCCACCTGCACATGCGCCTTGAACACCCGCGCCCCCGCCTCCAGGGCCTGACGCACATACGCCTCGACGCCCGGCTCGGGGAAGAAGGTGGCGGTGTGCAGACAGTCGGGCGTACGGGCGGCGAAGTCGGCGGCCCACTCGTTCAGCCACGGCGCCATCCCCGCCTTGTGCGGATACAGCATCGAGGTGAAGGCCTCGACCTTGAACTCCCTTAGCCTGGCGAGTCGTTGCCCCTCTTCCTCGCGGTACGTGATCGGCCACTCGGTCCCGACGAGCGGCCCTGCGGAGTCGAAGTACGCCCACACCTTGCGCAGCACACGCTCGGGCATGAAGTGGGTGTGCACGTCGACGAGGCCGGGCAGCCGGTACCGGTCGAGGAACGCGGCGACCTGCTGGGCCTCGGCCCCGATGTCGGGCTCAGTCACGCTGGAACTCCTGACTGCGCTCGACCTTGGCGACGTGCACGGTGTACCGCTCGTACCACTCGGCGCGGCCCTGCTTCTGTACGGCGCGGTGCTCGCCGGCGGACTGCCACTGCTCGATGGCGTCGGAGTCGCGGAAGTACGAGACGGTGATCCCGAGTCCACCGGGATTGCGCGCGGACTCGTGCCCCAGGTACCCCGGTATCTCCTTGACCAGCTCGTCCATCCGGTCCGATGCCTCCCCGTAGCCACGGTCCCCCGGGGTCCGCACGGAGCTGAACACCACGACGTAATAGGGCGGTTCGAAGGCGGGCACCGGCCGGACCGCCGGCCCGTCAGCCGCATCGACGTGATCACTCATGTCCATACGATCCCCCGTTCCCGGGCGCGGGGAAAGGGAATCGGCCGATCGGCCGGTACTCGACCGGAGCCCGACTAGAAGAGCCCACCCTGCACCCCCGGCACCTCGCGCACCGCGAGCCTCGCCCCACTCGCCCCCTCCGGCACCCTCTCCAACGGCCACCCGGCAAGCACCCTCATATCAACAACAAGCCGCCGCTCACCGCCAGCCTCCACGAGATGCAGATCAGGCCCAGCAGCAGCCACCACCCGCCCCGCGACGACATCCCCCACACCGAGCCCACTCACAACACCATCAACCCGGTCGATCCCCGCCAGCCCAAAAGCCTCCCCGTGATCCACCACCTGGCACGGCAGCCGCTCCAGCGACTCGGGCCACCCATCGAGCCCCGCCGCGACGCCATGCGCCCGCACCAACTCGGCGCCCCGCTCACCGACCCCCGGCAGCCCGCCCCGCACGGCCCGCTTCCTCTCGTACGGAATCCGGTCCGGCACCCCGAGCGCCACCCGCAGCAGCTCCTCGGCCCGCCGCGCCGCCATCAAGGGCCCCTGCCCCAGCCACGTAAAGGCGACGGCCCCCTGCTCCAACAGCCGCGCACCGCCCCGCGCCACACCCGTGATCCCCACCTTCACGAGCCCGTCCCCGAACCACGCCAAATACACGTGGTACGGCCGCGGGTCATCGGCGATGGTGTCCGCGGCCACGGACCGCGCCCGGTCGATCGCGGCACACTCCGCGCACTGCGCCCGCGTCCCCCGCACCGGCACGGCATCCCGCCCCGAACAGACGGTCCACCGTCCTCCCCGCCACACCCCGAGACACCGCCGCTCCCCACCGACCCGGAACGCGACGCCCTCCCCGAACCGCACCCCACTCTCGCGCTCGCCCCCGCCGTCCCCCACCCACCCGAAGACCGGCCCGCCCCCACGCCACCGCATCCCGGTGCACCACCACGTCATACGAGCCAGGATGACGCACGGCACTGACAACACCCGCAAAACGCAAGAGGCCCCGGATTGCTCCGGGGCCTCTTACCTGTGTGCACTCGGCAGGATTCGAACCTGCAACCTTCTGATCCGTAGGCGGGTGCGGCGTCCCTACGGATCACTCAAGAGCGATGAGTGGGCTGCGCGAACCGATCGGCGGGACCAACCCCCGAGTCTGCTGCTGTGCGTCGTTGTACGCCTGTGTTGATGTCAGGGATTGATGTCAGCTCAGGCGGATTCGAGCAGGCGGCGGCCATCGTGTGAGCGGACGTGAGGAGCGGTTGCAGCGTCCAAGGCATCGAGCACGCGGACCGCGTAGACCTCCCCCATCGCCTCCTCGACTTCCTCCGGGGTGAGCCATCGCACAGCGGTCGACTCGCTCGACGTTCGCTCAGCGCCGGCGACTGGACGGCACAGGAAGACGAGAGCGACGACACCACGGCTCATGTTCTTGTAGACCCCGGTCAGCCTCTCGACAGAGACCTGGATGCCCGTCTCTTCAAGCACCTCACGCACCGCGCCGTCCTCGGGGCGCTCGTCCAGTTCGAGGACACCGCCGGGCGGTTCCCAGGTGCCGTTGTCCGCGCGCCGGATGACCAGGACGCGGCCATCGTCGCGCACTACTACGCCAGCGACCGAGACCGAGTGAAGCGGCATTGACGCGCCCTCCGGGTAGCGTTGCTTATGTACAGGAGCCTAGGAGGAACAGTAGGACATGCCCACGTCTTCCAGAGACTCAGGAAAGCCCAGGTACCTGCAGATCGCGGACGACCTGGTACAGCAGATCGAGGCGGGCATCATCGCGCCGGGCCAAAAGGTCCCGAGTGAATCCGACCTCATGGAGAAGTACGGCGCGGCTCAGGGAACGGCTCGCCGAGCGGCGGCCGAGCTGCGTGCCTCTGGGCTGGTCGAGACCTTCCACGGCAAGGGTTCGTACGTAAAGCGGCGCCCTCCTGTGCGGCGAAAGTCCTCGGACCGCTTCCGCAGGTCGCACCGCACAGCGGGCAAGGCGGCCTACCTGGCAGAGGCAGAGCAGGCGGGCAGCAAGCCCAGCGTGAGCGTTCTCTACGTCGGGCCGACCGAGGCCCCGGACGAGATCGCGGGACGGTTGTCTGTACCGGCCGGCGAGAAGGTGCTGGCGCGGCGGCGCCTGTACTTCAGCGACGGCATCCCCACCGAGGAAGCCACTTCCTACCTCCCGTGGGACATCGCCAAGGACATCCCCGAGCTGTTCGAGGAGAACCCCGGCGGCGGCGGGATCTACGCCCGCCTTGAGGAGCACGGGCACATGCTGAAGGAGCTGTCAGAGACAGTCCGCGTCCGCCTCGCGACCAAGCAGGAGATCGGCGCGCTGAGCCTGAGCCCCGGTTCGCCCATCATCCATCTGACCCGAAACGCAGAATCTGAGGCAGGCCGAGTCATCGAGGTCTGCGACACGTTCATGGCCGCTGACCAGTTCGTTTTGGAGTACCGCATCCCTGCGGGCGACTGAAGCACCTACCTCCTGACCACCAACCCACCGCAGCAAATTCGCGCGGTGGGTTGACTCATGTACAGGAGTTGGGCACTCTCTTACTTGTCACTCCTGCACAGGAGTACATGAGTGCAGGTGCTGGCGTATGCACCACCGCATGACCTCCAACTCAAGAGCGTGATCCACCGCAGACAGGACGGCCGTGACCGCACCGGCTGAGGCGAGTGGAGACCAGTCGGTCATCTCCCGTCAGGGACACGTGCCGACTCAAAAGAACGGATCTGCCCGAAGGGCACTTACGCCGCGCGAAGAGACCGAGACGCGATTCCTCGGAGGAGCGGGACTGAGGCACAGATCCATATCGCGCACTGCTCAACCTCCGCCGCGTTCCGATGCGGCGGCCGACTGCCTCCGCCGCTCGTCTCGTACGAGCGGCGGTGCGGGGAGTCGGAACTACCGACTTCAACGGCGCGAGCCCCCGGAGCAGCAACTCCGGGGGCTCTGTTCGGGCCGTTGTGACCTGCTAGGGAGACCACGACCCATGGAACACATCGTCACTGTTCAGGACGTTGTTACCGCGTTCGCTTCGGATCTGGAGCCCACGGACGCGGAGCTGGACGCCATCGAGCGTGAGGCCCCGCTGATCGACGCGGAGCTGGAACTGTTGGACGTACAGATCGAGCTGCTGGACCGCCCCGTCAACGAGGTGGACTCGCGCCGGCTGCGCCGCGCCCGCCGCAAGGTGCTGGCCGCGCACGTCGAGGTCGCCAACCACGGCACCGCCGATGGGGAGCGTGACGCCGCATGATCCGCATCGTCACCGCCAAGCGGCTCGCCCGGCTCGAAGCCGACACTCACGCCGCGTTCGAGCGGGCCCGGCAGGCGACGGAGGCCGCGAACACGGCGGCCACCCGGCACATGGAGGTGCTGGCCGCCGCCAACGGCCGCGCGGAGCGCGCCGAAGAGAGTAAGGAAGCGGTCGGCGAGATGTTCGCCGGCGCCGTGGCCGAACTGAGCGCCGCGCAGGAAGAGCTGCTGTTGCAGCGCATCGAGCTGCGGCGCCTTGGCGAGGAACTTGCCGAAGCGCGCGAACCGGGCCGCTACCTGTACCTGCTGCGGCACTACGGCGACCCCTGGATGATCTACAGCTCGCAGGAGGACGCCTACGCCGACACCGCCACCCACGGCGTGCCCGCGAACCGGGTGTGGGTGCGTGCTGGTGAACAACTTCCCTCCGAGTCCGAGTGGCGGCTGTCGCCGTTCACGTACGACGCCGGATCGAACGCGTTCCGCGGTGAGTTCGTACCCGTTCCGCGGTCACTCGGGGAGGCGGCATGAACGCTGTTCATCTCCGTTCAGCAGAGAAAGCACTGTCCGTCGGAACGTGGCTGATCGTGTCCGGGGCGATGCTCTACTCCGTGCTCACGGTCACGCCGCTGATGGCCAAGCACACCGCTCCCGAGTGGGCGTGGACCGCGCCGATTCTGCCGCTCGTCGTCGACGCCGCGGTCGTCATCGTGGTCAAGCTCGATGACGTGCTGGCCCGCCTCGGAGGGCACGGCGGACGCTGGCCCATCGTGCTGCGCTGGATGACCGGGCTGATGACGCTGGCGCTCAACACCGCCGACTCAGCGCTGAAGAACGACCTGGTCGGCATGGCTGTCCACTCCGTCTCCCCGCTGCTGCTCATCGTCACGGCGGAGACCGGACTGGCCTACCGGCGCGCCATCGCCAAGGCCGTCGCCGCACTGGACGCTCAGCGGAAAGCCGAGCGGGAAGAGCGCGAGGAGGCGGCCCGCGAGCGTGCCGAGCGGGCCCGTGCCGAGGCCCGCGAGGAGCGCGAGCACGCCGCCACGCTGGCGCGTGAACAGCGCGAGCACGAAGCGAGCTTGGTGCGTGAACAGGCCGAGCGGGAGGAGCGTCGGCGGCGCGAGGAGCGCGAAGCCCGCGAGCGGGCCGAGGCTGCCGAGCGCGAGGTTCGTGAACGCCGTGAACGCGAGCGTGAACAGCGTGAACACGAGCGGCTGACGCGTGAACGCCAGGCTCGCGAGCGGGCCGAAGCGGAGCAGCGCGAGCGCCGTGCGGCGGTTGAGCGTGAACGCCGTGAACGCGACGAGCAGGCGGCCCGTGAACGCTCCGCACTGCTGGATCGTGGCCCGGCCGCGGGCAAGCTGCCCGAGGACGAGGCGCGCCGGATCGTGGCCACCGCGTGCGAGAGCGGGCTGTCCGTGCGCCAAGCCGCGGAGCTGTGCGGCTGGTCGGTGGGGTGGGTTTCCCACCGCTACGGCGAACACCGCGGGCCCGACGCCGGCCAGCTGGCGATTGCGAGCGGCTGATGCCGACCGCCTACAGCAAGTGCTACGACCCCACCGGGCGCCGGTACGGGATACCGACCTACCCGTGGAAGTACGCGCCGGCCGGACTGGCCACCCGCCGACAGCTCCGTGCGAAGGGGCTGCGGCCGGGCGGCCAGGAGGTGTGCGCGCAGTTGATGATGCGGCACCGCGGCCGGAAGTCCGGCGCGATGGTCGCCTACCTCTACCGCGAGGACCGGGCGAAGCCGGTGCGGCCGATGACCTCGCGGAAGTGGGGCGCGCTCGCGTTGGCGATGCTCGCCCGCCGCACCTGCCCCGTCTGCTCCGTGACCTACAGCTACTGCCTGCCGACCTCGCTCGGCATGTGCCTGCTGTGCCACGACACCCCCGAAGAACAGCGCGTCGCCTGAAATCCCCTACCTGAGCTGGGAGTTTCGCTGTGACTTCCCGTACCTCCTCCCGTGCGCGCGCCGCGAAGGTGCCCGCCGGGGCCACCGTCATCAAGATGCCGCGCCAACGCCGTTCCGGCCGCCGCGCTCAGCCGTTCGTCGTGGTCGTGCCCGAACACCCCTCGCTCACCCGCAGGTTGACCGAGTGGCTCTTCCTGGCGCTGTGGGACCACCGCCGCGCACTCGCCCCCACCGTGCTCGCGCTGGCCGCGTTCCCGTTCACCGCGATCCTGCACGCGCTGGCCTGGTGGTCCGGGCTGCTGCTCGCCCCCGCCGCGGCGGCCCCGCTGGTGTGGCTGCTCGTCATGCAGCGCCGCCGCCCGGCCTCCGCACGCGCGGTGCTCGGCTGGCGGATCGGGTTCGCCCTGCTCGGCACGACCGCGGTCGCGTGGGCGTCGCTCGCCGCCGCGTTTGGGCCGTTGGCGGGGCCGCTGTCGTTGCTGTGGCTGCTCATCACGGCCGCCGCGCAGACCACGTGGCTGATCGTCCGCCACAACCGCTGACCTGAGGAGCAATCGTCATGAGCACCCCTCCGCGTACGTCGCCGCGTCGTCCGGCCGCCGCCAACGGGTCGGCCAAGTCCAACAAGTTCGCCAATGCCGGGGCCGCCGCGGGCGGTTTCGTCGGTGCGATGGGCGGTTCGTTCGCCCCGCCCATCAACATCAACGTCAGCAAGACCACCAACAACGCCGGCGGGAGTCGCGGGCAGGGTGGCGGTCGTCCGCACTCGCAGGCGCTGCTGCCCTCCCCGGAGTTCACCTCCCCGGCGCAGGTACGCAACTACTGCAACCACCTGCGGGCGGTGTGCGTGTCGCTGTCCATCGAGGTCGCCATGGGCGCCGAGATCCTCAAGGGCGTGCTCTCCACCGTGCCCGACCCCGAGGGCCGGATGGGCGGCTCGCGCATCCGCGCGATGCGGGTCTCGCGCAAGCTCAAGCGCTCCGCGGACGCCGCCCGCGATGCGGCGAAGAACGCCGCCGCCACCTACGCCCTGTTCCAGCAGCAGTACGAGGAAGAGATCAACCGAGTGCGCCACCGTGCCCGCCGCCCGCAGGGGCCGCGCATGGACTGGGCCCAGCAGTAGAGGAGGCAAGACACCATGGTCGAGCGCGACGCGCAGCAGCAACTCGCCGAGCTGCTGGAAGCCCGCCTGCAAGGCGGCTCCGACACCGGCGGGGTCGGCAAGTACCTACTCCACCGGGCCAAGCCCCACCTTCCGCCGTGGCTGGGCATGGGCGGGATCGGTCTGGCCGGGCTGCTCGGTCACCTCAAGTGGGCCGACAGCGTGCCCGCCGCCACCGGCCTCACCCTGACGTCGGTGGCGGTCACGGCCGGCGCGTACGTGATCGGGAAGACGACCAGCAAGCAGCGGCGCATCCACTCCGCCATCACGACCGCGCTCGGCGCCGGATGGCTGACCGCCGCCTGCCTCGCCGGACCGTCCGCCGGGCCGTTGGACGACCTGTATCTGATGGGCGGTCCGGCGGTCGCCGTATCGTGGAACGTGCGCCAGTTCATGCGCCACAACCCCGACGGCAACGGCGACGGCTCGGACGCCGGACTGCTGGAGAAGATCGGACTCGCCCGGGCGAAGATCGGTGCGGCGAAGGTGGAGGCCAACCGGGTCTCCGCCCCGCTCGCACTGTCCCCTGGTGAGCAGACCAACGAGGACGTCACCAAGGCGCTCGGTCGCCTCGCCTCCGCGCTCGACCTGCCCACCAGCGCGACGCGCTACGTCCCCAGTCCGGACTCCGCGCGCCGCGGGGAGCTGGTCATCGTCCCCGAGGACATGCTCGCCGAGACCGTCCAGTGGGTCGGCCCGTCGTCGTTGGGCGGCTCGATTGCCGACCCGCTGGTCATCGGCCGCTACGACGACGGCGCCCCGCTCATGGTGTGGCTGCCGGGCGACCCGGAGGCGGGGCGCAACAGCACACACGTGCTCGTGGCCGGGCAGTCCGGTTCCGGCAAGGGCGATGCTGCGCTGAACCTGCTGACCGAGATCGTCTCGCGGCGGGACGTCGTCGTGTGGATGTCGGACCCGAAGATGTTCCAGGACTTCGGCGCGCTGCGGCCCGCCCTCGACTGGTCTGTCGAGGGCGGCACCGGCACCGAAATCATGGTCAAGGCCGTGGAAACCGCGATCCCGATGCGCACCAAGTGGCTGGGCCAGCACGGCTATCGACAGTGGTCACAGGCCGCCGCCGACGTGCAGAACGACCCCGCCCACAGCTGCCGCGACGATGGTCGGGCGTGCGGCTGCCCCGGCATGCCGTTCCTCGTCACATGGATGGAAGAGGCCGCCAACACGCTGCGCGCGCTGGGCGATGACGCGTTCACCGGGATCGCGCAGGAGGCCCGTTCCGCAGGTATCTCGCTGGTGGTCTCGCTGCAGCGTCCCTCGTACGACCAGATGTCGACGAGCACGCGGGCTTCGCTGCCCTCGGTCGTCGCGCTGGGCTGCGACCCGCGCGACGAGGGGTTCTCGCTGCCGGATGCGGTCATCGACCAGGGCGCCCACCCCGGCGCCTGGGGCAACCGCCGCCCCGGCTACTGCTACGTCGTCTCGCCGGGCATCGACGAGGGCCGCTACCCCTCGCCGGGCCGCACCCAACAGTTCACCGTGCGCGCCGTCCCTCTCATGGAACAGCTCGCCACGTGGGCGCAGGCCAACGGCGCGAGCGCCGATGCGCACACGGCCAAAGCCGCCACCGCGGTGGCCGGCGTGCACTACACCGGCCGCCCGGACGCCGATGAGGACACCACGGCACCCGCGGGCGGGCAGGGTCGCCACGCGGCCCCGTACGAGGTGGAGGAGGACGACATGGAGGCCTACGAGCTGCTCGTCGACCCCGAGGACGCCGACATCGACCCCGAGGCCGAACTGGCCGACGCCGAACCGGGCGACGAGCAGCCCATGTTCGGCGCCGAGACCGGGCGCAAGCCCGGGCCGGAGGAGGCCCGCCGGCTGTTCGCCGCGGCGCTCGCGGAGTTCGAGGGCCAGGGGCAGATGATCGTGGGTCCGGTCGACTTCATGGACTGGTGCGATCGCAACCGGCTGTCTCGTCCGTGGGTCTCCGCTCGCCTGAAGGAGGCTGCCATGGAAGGCCGGTTGGAGGCGACGAACACCACCGGCCGGTGGCGGATCGTGCCTCACCCCGAGCCGACCCTGGCGGCCGCCTGACACCTGACACCGCCTGACACCGTCACGGCGGTCTGACACCAAAACCCCTAGGCACAGGCGCTGTCAGTAACGCGTGACGCCACCCGCTGACAGCGCCTGACGCCTGCCTGACACCCACACGCGCGCACGCTCACACCCTCGTGGGTGCGGGCCCGCGCGCCCGGAACCGGGAGCCCGCATGGAGCACCCCGAGCGGCCCACCGCCGCCCTCGAAATCCACCACCCGATCCCCCTCGCGCCCACACACCCGGCCCCCGCGCCGGCCGTACAGCCGGCGGCGTCCGCCGTGCAGTCGGTCGTCCTGCCCGACGGCCGCGTCATCACCGGCTACAGCCTCGCCCCCGCCCCGGCGCCCGCGGCGCCGACGGCGCGGCCGGTGTCGCGTACGGCGGTGAACATAGCGCTCACCGGCGTCGGGTTCGCCGGCGTGTGCGGCGGGCTCGCGCTCGCCGCCACCTTCATCGCCGCGCTCGCCGCCCTCATCCACCAACTGATGATTCTGGCCGCGGTCATCTTCGGCGGCTCCATCGCCGCCATGGTCTTCGGCCCATCCCGCGGTGGAGGCAGCGGCACGGTCGTCAACATCCGCAAGGCCGTCATCAAGCGCAACCACTTCCACAGCTGAGAAGGGACCTTCATGACCACGCACCCGACCCCGGTCGAGCTGGCGGACCGGGCCGCTGAAACGGTCCGCGACCTCAACTACGCCACCCTCCCGTGGGCCAGCGGACTGGCCTTCCCCGGTGACGCGTACAGCACCGTCGGCAACCTCTCCATGCTGGCGATGCGGCTTCCTCAGGCGCTGCGCCAGATCACGGGATTCATCGACCGACAGCACGAGCAGGGCGCCCTGTACAGCGACCAGGGCACCGACTCCCTGGAAACCCGCATCGCCATGCTGCGCAGCGCCACGGACGCCGCGGTCATCGCCGCGGACGCGCTGTATGCCGCCCTCGAACAGGCCCACGGCGCGCTGAGCCCCATCGGCGCGCAGGGCTACGGCCTCGACGACGAACCGTACGAGGAGGCCGACGACTGCCCCACCTGCGAGGCGGAGCAGGACAGCGGCGAGGTCTACCCGCACTGCTGCGGATGCGGCGCCGACGGCTCCAGCGAACGCCCCGACTGCACCTGCGGCTAGCTACGCCAAGGGCGGCCCCCTACGTCTCGCCAAAGTCGCGGGGCCGCCCTTGTGATCCAGCACGCCGTTAACGAACTGGAGGAATCCAGCATGACGCAACCTGCCGACATCCGGCGAGAGCCTGCCCGCGGTGACGGCCTGAACGAGCACCGGCGCACTGCCTTGGACCTCGCCGCATCCGGCGTTCCGGTCCTGCCGTTGCGGGCTGGGAAGGTGCCGTTCGGCAACTGCCGCCGCTGCGCGGGCAACGTGTGCGGCGGCCGGCCGAACATGAAGAACCCCGGTCCGTGCGTCTGCCCCGGCCCCTGCCACGCATGGGCCGCCGCGACCACCGACCCGGACGTCATCAAGTCCCTTGCATGGCGCCATGTATGGCGTCGCGCGAGCGCGGTCGCCTACCACCCCGGAGGGGCGGGGCTGACCGTCGTCGACCTCGACGACGCCGACGCGGTGACGTGGGCTCGCGAGAACCTGCCGGCCACCTGCACCGTGCCGACCACCCGCGGGGAGCACTGGCTCTACCTCGGGCGCATGCAGTCCGCCAACGCTGTACGGCCCGGCGTGGACATCAAGTCCACGATGTCCTACGCCCGTTGGCTCGGCTTCGGCACTGGCATCATGACGCCCCTGCCCGATGCCGTACGGGAGCTGGTCGTGAAGGGACCCGCCACGATCCGACCCGCACCTCAGGCCGTCACCGTGCCCTCCGCGGCCGGGATCGGGCAGTGCCGGCACCGCACACCGGCGTTCCTGGAGCGCGGTATCGCCATGGCTGAGCAGCAGATCAGCGACGCCATCAGCGGCGTGCACGCGACCGTCTACGCCACGTTCCTCGCCGTGCTGTCCACGCACGGCCGGTGCGGCTGCCTCACCGACACCCATGTCACGCGGCTGTTCACGGTTGCGCAGGCCAAGGGCGAAACGGCACGGCACTGCACGGAGGCGTGGACCAACGCCCGTACCAGGTTGGGACTGTGACCATGTCCGACGACGACAAGACCCCGGCCCGCGAGATCATCGCCGACTACGCCCAAGACCACTTCCGCTACTTCCGCACCCCCGACGGCACCGTCTACGCCCAGAAGAAGGGCCACCCCGTCGCCCGCCCGATCCGCTCCCAGGGCACCACGGGAAGCCACCGCCAAGAACTCATGGTCGGACTGTTCCGAGACGGATGCGGCGTCTTCAACGGCACCGCGCTCAAAGAGGCGTTGGACCTGATCGAAGCCCTCGCACTGACCGAGGACACGCAGGCTGTGCACATCCGGGTCGCCCCCGGATTCGACGGCGCGACCTGGTTGGACCTGGGACGCGACGACGGGCAGTCGGTCCGCATCCACGCCACCGGCTGGGACATCACCGTGCCCGACCCCCGCGAGGTCTGCTGGCGACGCACCCAACTCACCGGCGAACTCCCGATGCCCGCCAAGGACACCGCCGGCAAGGGCATCGACCTGCTGATGCGCCTGTGCAACTTCGCCGGCGCAGAGACCGAATGCCTGGCCCTCGCCTGGCTCATCGGCTGCCTCGGACCGTCCGTTCCCGTGCCCGCACCGTTCCTCACCGGGCCACAGGGCGCGGGAAAGTCCACCGGCGGGCGCATGCTCGTGCGGATCATCGAGGGCATGAGCGGCGACCTGCGCCGCGCCCCCAAGGACGAGGCGAATCTGATCGCGGCCGTGGCCGCGGGGTGGGTCACCGCCCTGGACAACCTTTCCCACCTGACGCCGGACCTGGCGGATGCGATGTGCTGCATCGTCACCGGCGCCGAGGACGTCAAGCGTGCCCTGTTCACCGACGGGGACGTCTTCCGCACCGGCTACCGGCGCCCCCTGCTCATGACCGGCATCGACGTGGGCGTCATCCGCCCCGACCTCGCCGAACGGCTCCTGCCGCTCCGTCTGGAGCGGCCCAAGGTGCGCAGGACCGAGGCGGAACTGTGGGCGGAGTACGAGGAGATCCTGCCCGTCGTCCTCGGCTCGCTCCTCGACCTCACCGTGAAGGTCCGCGCGGCCGATGCGGAGATCCCCACCGACCTGCGCATGGCGGACTTCGCGCACCTGTGCGCGCAGCTCGATGCGGCCACCGGGTTCGGAACGCTCCGCGCGTACCGGGCCAGCCTCGACGAACTGAACGACGATGTGATTGAGGGCGACCTGCTGGCGCAGACCGTCCTTCAGCACGCCGCCGGCATCGCGCCGGGCACCGAGGAACGCATGACCTCGGCCGAGTGGCTGTACGGCCTCACCCGTCTCTACGTCGGGGAGGACTGCCGTCCCCTGCCCAAGGGCTGGCCGACCACGGGCAAGGTGCTCTCCGACCGTCTCAAGCGGCTTCAGCCCACCCTCGCCGCCCGCGGCGTGTTCATCGACTGGGGCCGCACCAAGACCGCCCGCTACATCGAGCTGAGCCGCCCGCCGGCATCACTCATGCCCGAGCAGGAGCAGGTGTTCTGACTTGCGGCAGCAGCGGCCGGCCCTCACGAGCAAGAAGAGCACGCCGCGCCGGTAGTGCTCTTCTTGCAGTTCGGCGGCTCGCCGCCGCCCAAAGGTCGTGCCGCGAAGCGGCTCCTTCTTCGCCCTTCGCTTTCGCGCGCGAGAGCCGCGCACTACCAACAGACACCCCTCCCTCTCTTTTCCTAAGTAGAGAGACGCTGCGTCACCTGCGTCACCACGGGACGGAAAACGACCCCTGACCTGCCACAACAGCGGTGACGCAGACCGCAAATCCTGCGTCACCGTTCGTCACCCGCGTCACCCCGCATCACCGGCGACAGAAGCTCTTGCGTCACCGATGACGCGCCCCCAAACGTCTGCGTCACCCCAAAACCGCAGGTCAGAACCCGACAGTGACGCAGGTGACGCGATGACGCAGAAATCCCCACCTCGGACACACACGGGCTCTAGCTCCGCGAACCACCCTCACTCGCAGGCTCTGCCACTCCTGGAGGCAGCCACGTGCTCATCGTCGAAGACACAACTCCCGAGGCCTTGACCGTCCCTGAGGTCATGAAGGCCCTGCGCCTCAGCCGCTTCAAGGTCTACGACCTCATCCGCTCGAACGAACTCCCCAGCATCACGATCGGGCGGTCCCGCCGCATCCCGGTCGACAGCGTCCGCGCGTACATGCGCGGCCGATTGGAGGAAGTTGCCTGATGGCCAAGCGACGCGCCAACGGCGAAGGAACCATCACGAAACGCAAGGACGGACGCTTCCAAGCCGCCGCCTACGTCTACCGACCCGACGGGACGCGGACACGGAAGTTCGTCTACGGCAAGACTCGCGAGGATGTGGCCGACAAGCTCACGGAGTTGCAGGAGAAGACCCGTCAGGGCATCCCTGCTGCGTCGTCGACGATGGCCTTTGGCGACTACCTGACGTACTGGCTCGCCACCATCGCTCCGGAGCGGCTCAAGCCCTCGACTCTGAACAGCTACGAGGGGTTGACCCGCCTCTACATCCGGCCGGCACTCGACAAGAAGCGGCTGAACCGGCTGTCGCCAGCGGACATCCGCCGCTTCCTCGCGACGTTCAAGAACTCCTGCCTGTGCTGCCTGCGCGGCGCGGACCGCGAGCGCCCCAAGGAGAAGCGCGCGTGCTGCGCCGTTGGTCGCTGCTGCAAGCGTCTTCCCTCCGCGCGAACCGTGCAGTACATCCACGCGGTCCTGCGGTCCGCACTGCAACAGGCAATGCGCGAGGAGCTGATCGCGCGCAACGTCGCCCGCATCGTCGAAACGCCCACCGTCACGCCCAAGGAGGTACGTCCGTTGGACCCCGCCGAAGTACGGCTTCTGCTCAAGACCGCGCGGCCCCACCGTCTGTACGCCCTGTGGCTCCTGCTCGTCTCCACGGGCCTGCGCCGCGGCGAGGCTCTCGCGCTCACCTGGTCGGACGTCGACCTCGCGAACGGCCAACTCCGGGTGCGGCGCAACGTGCAGCGCATCCGGCGGGAACTGCTCTTCGGGACGCCCAAGACCACTCGGTCCATCCGTACGGTGCCGATGCCCCGGCATCTCGTGCGGGCGCTCACCCAGCACCGCGACCAACAGGATCGGGAACGCAAGGTCGCAGGGAAGAAGTGGCAGCCTGCGCCGGGTCAGCCGGACGGCCTGATCTTCACCACGGTCACGGGACGTGTGACCGACCCGCGGAGCATGAACCGCATGCTCACCATCCTGTGCCGGGACGCGAAGCTGCGGCGCGTGCGCGTGCACGACCTGCGCCACACCTGCGCCTCGCTCCTGCTCGCGCAGGGGGTCGATGCCCGCACGATCATGGAGACGCTCGGGCACAGCACGATCACGATGACGCTCGACACCTACGCGCACGTGATGGACACGACGCTGCGGGCCGCAGCGGAGCGCATGGACGACGCGCTCAATCTCGACGACCCCGAGGAGGAGCCGGAGGGGGAGGAGAAGGGCGACTAGGAGCGGCTTTCCGGCCGCGTTGATGTCACCCGCTGATGTCAAAGGCCCCCTGGAGAATCTCCAGGGGGCCTTTGAGCTGTGTGCACTCGGCAGGATTCGAACCTGCAACCTTCTGATCCGTAGTCAGATGCTCTATCCGTTAAGCTACGAGTGCTTGTTTTTTCTTTTTTTGTTGTCTCCGTTCCCGGCCTTTCGGCCCGTCCCGGCGACAAGAAGAACATTACATGACTGCCGCCGCCATGTGAAATCCGATTGCCCCACCCCGCGTGACCTGCGAAAACACCCTGCGGGGCAGTCGCCGGCCACACCCGGGAAGCACCGAAGCCCGGCCCTGGTGGACCGGGGCTTCGGACCTTGCTGCGGAGGCGGAGGGATCAAGACCCTCGACGGCTCGCGGCCAAGGGCGGCTGTGCCAGTTGGTGCCATCTCCGTGCCATCAGGAGGCACGTTGGCCCGGCGTGTGAGACCCGCAACGAACCCCATGATCGATTTCCATCGCGCTCGGCCCGCCGCCTAGCGTCCCCCGGGCACACCGACAGCCGGGGGGCTAATCGAGCGGAGCAAGACAGTGACCCCCCGGATCTTGGCCCGAGGCCACTCCTACGGCGGTGACCCGCTGCCCGGCTGGGTGCTGCTCACGATCATCGTCGTGTTCGCCGCCTACCTCGGCTACCGCTACTGGCAGGGCAAGTGATCCCCCTGGCGCGGGGGCACCTCGACGGCGTCCCCTTGTGGATCGATCTGACGTTCATAGGGATCTGTTTCGGTCCAGCCGCGTTTCTCCACTTCTGGGAGCGGCGCAAGTGAGCGGGTCCATCCCGAGCGGGTACATCCCGCCCGACCTAACGCACGACCAAGGGCTCGTGGTCCTGATCATGGGGACCGCCATCGCGGTCGGCGTCGTCATCCACATGTTCCGGAGGCGCAAGTGAAGCCGCGTACACGGATCACGGTGTTCGTGGCCTCGGTATCCCTGAGCATGGCCCTGAGTATCGGGAACCTCCTGACGGACCGCGAGTTTCCGGCCTGGAAGCTCACGGTGGCCATCATCAGTGTGACGTGCGGCGTCGCCGGTATCGCCATGACCCTGCGCGACTACCGCCGCGGGAGGTGGCCCAAGTGATGCCACGCTTGGGCAAGTGGGTGGACGCCCTTGCTTGGGGCTCGGCGCTCGTCGTCACCGTCACCGCGGTGACGGATCCGAGCTACTCGGCCTGGAGCCGCGTGTGGCGGCTGGCCGTCGGCGTCTTCCTCATCGGCAGCCTGTCCTGGAAGCTCCACGAGAAGCGCTGCAAGCGCCTCGCCCGGCGCCAGGCCCTGCTGACGCGCCTAGACCGCCTCCTGCGCGACGAGGTGAAGCGCCGATGAAGTCGCGTTGGGAACGGTGGCGCACCGCGGAGCCGCCGAAGAAGCTCACCCTCCGGCAGGCCGTGGCGGACGTCATCGTGTTTGCCGTCGTCTTCGGCGGCTATGGGCTCATCACCGGCGACTGGGACAGTGCGATCGGCGGAGGGGTCGGCGCCGGTGGGGGCACCCTGCTGTACCAGTGGTGGAACGGCCGCACCGCCCAGCCCGAGTACGAAGACGAGGACGGCGGCGATGATCAATAAGGTGCTCGTCCGGATCATGTACGCGCTGATCTTCGGCGGTATGGTCGCCTACGTCGCCCAGGACCTGTTCCACGACGGCTGGGTGTCGGCGGCCTTCGGTGCCGTCACCGTCGCCGTCTTCGGGGCCTGGAACCTGCGCCGGGCCACGGTGCCCCGCGACAAGCAGCTCGGCAGCTCCGGCACCCGTCTCAGCCGGTTCCTTCCCACCCGTACCGGTCTCGTGGTCATGCTCGTCGCGCTCGTGCTGGCCGCGGGGCTCGCCTGGGTCGGCGCGGGCGACTGCCCCACGACAGATGCCGCCGGGAAGTGCGGCATGCCCAGCCACATGAACTGGTAGCCGACGGGCCGTGAACGTTGCGACCGTACGGGTGCCGCAGAGCAGTGACGAAGTAGGTCTGCGTCGCTGTCCGACCGACCCGGCGTTCTCTCCTGAGGAGCACTACGCGTTCGCTCGGCGGAGACGCTCGGCCGCCTGTGCGCGGACGGCGTCACCGGACTTCGGGGAGTCGCCGTGCAGTGCCTCCCAGCGGGCATTGTGCGCCGCCGGCCACAGACTGGCGGCCCACGCGATCTCCTGCTCCTCCACTGTGAAGCGGCGGCCCCGGGCTTCCTGATAAGCGGCCAGGAACGCGGAAGAACTCTCGACCGGAGCCAAGGTCGGCGGCGAGACGCTGGCGAACGCCCCGCACGCCGCACCCACCAGTGCCGCCTCCGGCTGCCACGCCAGGCTGTCCCAGTCGTGCACGGCCCACACCTCACTGTCTTGCCAGCGGAGATTCTGCGCTTCGAAGTCGGCGTGGCCCAGCACGCACGGCAGGTCGGTGGCCAGCATCCGGGTCCGGGCCCGCTCGGCCGTCTCGGCGACGTGCGCGGGCACAGCGCTCTGGTCCTGCTCGTCGAGGAAGTCGATGGCCGGCCACGTCCCTGAATCCGTGTGGTCCCAACGCACCCAGCGCGGATTCGGCAGCGGCGGCGCCACGGTCACGTCGGCAAGTTCGGCCATCAGCCGGGCGAACACCGCCGCGTACCGCACGGCGACGTCCGGCGAGTCTCCGCCCAGCAGTTCACCGCCCGACCGGGACTCCTCGGCGTGCACAGCCAGCGCACCGACGTCGACCGCGGGCGTGAGCGGCCGGGCGCACGGAAATCCCCGGTCCGCCAGCCAGGTCTGTGCGGCGAGACACGAAGCGGCCCGGCCGTCGTCCTCCCGCGCCTTCACCACGACGTCTCGCCCACCGACCAGCCAACCCGGCAGGTCATCCAACGTCATGGCGACGACTGTGCCAGCTCCGTGCCGTCCGGACTCGGAATTCGCTTCGGAAACGACTCAGGGAGCCCGCGTCATCAGACACGAGCTCCCTGGCCATGGGTGCGGAGGCGGAGGGATTTGAACCCTCGATGGGGGGTAAACCCCAAACCGCATTAGCAGTGCGGCGCCATAGACCGGACTAGGCGACGCCTCCAGCGCAGCTCCCTCTCGCGGATGCGCGAGTGGGTGCGTGCAGATGATGACACAGCTGAACGCCGCCTCACCAATCGCCCCCCACGGTACTAGGAGGGCAGGCCACAGGGCAAAGCCTGGGGTGTCGGGCCGCAACGTCGGGGTGGGTACGGGCGTTGAACACGGCATGTTCATGCGCGTTTCTCATCGGCTCATCGGCTCCGTCGCGACCGTCGTCGGTCCGCTCGCCCTCCTCGCCGCCACCCCCGTCGCCGCGCACGCGGGCGTCGGGCCCGGGCTCGACCACCTGACCATCACCGTCGCCGACTCGGACAACGGCAGCGACGGGACGTACGAGCTGGAGTGTTCGCCCGCGGGCGGGACGCACTCGGATCCCGGCGCGGCCTGCGGGCGGCTCGACGAGCTGGAGGCGCAGGGCGTGGACCCGTTCGCTCCCGTCGCAGGCGACGCGCGCTGCACCATGCAGTACGGGGGCCCGGCCACCGCCCGCGTCACGGGGACCTGGCACGGCCGCGTCGTCGACTCCTCCTACACATTGAGCAACGGGTGCGAGATCTCTCGGTGGCAGCAGATCGAGCCCGTGCTGCCTGCGACCGGGCCGTGACCCTCGGTCCAATGGTCACAGGGTCGTGACTCTGCCCGCTCGGGATCCCCACATCCTCTACGTGGGCTCCGTCGCATCCGGCGCCTCCAGTCCAACCTCTGCCCGTAGACTCCCTCCCGTGATACGCCGCGGACCACGAGGCAGGATGGTCCGCGCGGTCGGCAAGTCGCAGTAATCAGGGAGGAACCGTCGTCGTGAGCAGCAGGCCATCCCGAGGCGCTGCTCGCCTCGCAGCCATACTTGACGCGCTTCCGGACGGGCTGTTGCTCGTCAACACCAACGGAACCGTGGTCAACGCCAACTCCATCGCCCTGGAGTCCTTCGAGGCTCCGGGCACGGCACTTGTGGGGCGCGGCCTGCTCGACCTGCTGCCCGAGTTCGACTCACGGCTGATCCCCGGCTCCATGCGCCGGCCCGACACCGTGACCGACGAACGCGGGCGCACCAAGCCGACGCGGATGACCGCGCGGCGCACCGACGCTGTCGAGTTCCCCGTCGAGGTGACCTCCGCGAATCTCGCGGACGGCGCACGGGACGCGGTGGATCCGTACGGCTCCAGCGGCGGCCAGAACTACAGCGGCTCCGAGCTGCTCATGCTCGTCGTGCGGGACCTGTCGGGCGCCGTCGACACCGAGGCCGAACTGGCCCGTTCGCAGCGGCAGACCGAGATGATTCTGCGTGCCGCTTCCGAGGGTGTCGTCGGGACCGACACCGATGGACGCATCGTGCTCGTCAATCCCGCCGCCGCGCAGATCCTCGGCTTCCGGGCCAGCGATCTGGGCGGGCAGGAGCTGCACCCGCTCATCCTGCACTCGCGTCCGGACGGCGAACCGTTCCCGTACGAGGAGTCCCCGCTCGCCGACACGCTGCGCTCCGGGCGCAAGCATCGGGTGCGCGGCCAGGTGCTGTGGGCGAAGAACGGCTCCAAGGTGCCCGTCGACATGACGACGGCGCCGGTGCGCGACGGGGACCAACTGGTCGGCGCCGTCCTGACCTTCGCCGACCGCCGCTCCGTCGAGAAGCTGTCCGTCGAGCACGCCGAGGAGATCGCCCGGCGCGACGAGGCCGCCGAGCGGGAGCGCGAGGAGCGCGCCGCCGAGCTGCAGCGGGTTACTGAAGAGAGCGCTGCCGAGCTGCAGCGGGTCACTGAGGAGAGCACCGCCGAGTTGGCGCAGGTGCGCGAGGAGCTGGGCTCGGAGCTCACCTCCGTACGCGAGGAGCTGACCGGCGAACTCGCCGCAGTCCGCGAGCAGCACGCCGAGGAGCTGTCCGCCGAGAAGGAGCGGGGCGCCGCGCTCGCGGAGCGCGAGAAGGACCGTTACGAGGCCCTGGCGGCACGGCACACGCAGCTGCTCGCCGTGCTCGGGCAGTCGTTGCGCGGGCCGTTGGACGAGCTGCGGCACGAGCTGAGCCAGCTCGCCGCCGACGACGCGGGACAGCTGTGGCCCGAGGCCAACCAGGTGCTGCACCATCTGGCCGCCGGGTACTCGCGGATGACGACGCTCGTCGACAACGTGCTGGCCTATCAGACCTTGGACGAGGGCGGTTCCCTGCTCTCCCGTACGAACGTCATGTTCGACGCCGTCGTGGCCGCCGGTGTCGACGGGGCCGTCGAGCTGATCGGGCCCGGCCGGGTGCAGTTCGCCGTGCACGCGCCGCCGATCGAGGCCGAGGTGGACGCGGGACGGCTCGCGACCGCGCTCGCGCACCTGATCGCCGACGTCGCCGGAATCGACGCGACCGGCAACGCCCGGACTCCCGCCGCCCCCGGATACGTCGACTCGACCGTCGTCGTGGCCGCCGCGCAGCGGGGCGCGAATGTACGTATCGAGGTACGCGGCCCCTACTCGGGCGGTGACCCGGTGCACGGGCCGATCGTGCACGGCATCGTGCGGGCGCACGGCGGTGTGCTGCAGACGCACGAGATGCCGGGGATGAGCGGCAGCGCGTACGTCCTCGAAGTGCCGATCGGCACGGGGGCCGGGGTTGTTCCGGCGGGCGGGGCCGTTCCCGAGGCCGGAGTCGTCCCCGACGTTCCCGGTGCCGGCGGTGTTCCCGACCAGGACGCGGGGCCCGCCGCGGCTCCCGACGGCGTGCCCGCCAATGTCTCCGTCGAGGGCTCCGAGGCCACTGAGACCCAGGAGACCTCCTCCGAGGCGAACGCGAACCTTCCCGCGCAGGCCACCGGTGGAGGCAGCAGGCGCCGCAGGGCGCGGCGGGCCGCCGGTCCCTCGACGGACGCGTTCCTTGAGAGCAGCGTGTCGGGCGGCGGGCAGCCGGCAGCGACCCCCTCCAGCGGTACGGGCCGCAGGCGCGGACGACCCGCACCGGAGGAAGCGGCCGCCCAGGGCTCCGTGGTGACCTCGACCGAACACGAGGCGGCTTCCCCGGCGTTGGGCGAGACGGTGCCGCCGCAGGGCGTGCCCGCGCCGACCGGGCGCAGGGCCCGACGCGCCGGACGTCAGGAGCAGGCCGCCCTGCCTGCGCTGCCGTCCGGTTCCACGCCCGATGGTGAGCAGAGGGCCGAACCGGCTCAGGGCGAGCTGGAGTTGGCCGGGGCCGGCGCCGGGCAGCCGTCCGGTCGGCGGGGGCGGCGTGCGCTCGGCAGCGCGCAGCCCGATCAGAACGCACAGGACGCGCAGGCCGCGCAGAACGCGCAGGCTCCGCAGAACGCACAGGGCGCTCCCGCGCGTGGGCAGCAGGCGAGGACACAGCAGACGGGTCCGCGCGAGGTGTTCGCGCTGCCGCCCGCCGCGGCAGACCGCACGCCGGAGGCCCGGGTTGAGGCCGAGGCCAATGCCGAGGCCAATGCCGAGGCCAATGCCGAAGTGCGGGCTGAGGCGCAGCCCGAGATGCAGGCCGGTGCGCAGGCCGATGTGCAGGCCGCCCCCGGTGACGTACCGCAGGACGCGCCGGACGCCCCGCAGGAGAGTGGCGCGCAGCCGCAGCCCCTTCCGTTGCCGGACGAGGCGCACCAGCACGACACCGCCGAGGCGCACCCCGCCCAGGACCACACGCCGCCGCAGCCGCACCCGGCGCAGCCCACTCCTGCCCTGGGCACGCCCACGGCGGGTGGCACGGGCGGCGCGCTGCCGCCGGAGAACAAGCCGAGCAGCCAGCCGAGCAGCCAGCCGGAGGAACTGGCGGCGGATCAGGAGCAAGGGCAGAGCCGGGGACAGGGACGGGCTCAGGCCCAAGCGCAGGGCCAGGCCCAAGCCCAGGGCCAAGCCTCGAACCAGGCAACCCCCCAGCCGGCCACGCAGCCGGAACCCCAACCGGCCCCCCAGCCGAAGCCCGAATCGGCGACACAGCCGGGGGCCCAGCCGGAGCCGCAGCCGCAGCCGGAGCCGCAGAGTGCCCCGGCCGACGAACCGGAGAGCGCCCCGACGGCCCCGGCCGAGAGCGCCCCGGCCCCCGCCGGAGCCCAGCCGCTGCCCGCCGAGGCCCCGAAGCCCCAGGCTCAGGACCAGGCCCCGTCCGGTGACACGAACTCGACGCAGGGGCGCGCCTTCAGCGTGCGCACGCTCGGGCAGGGCGTGCCGTTCGGGCGCCAGGTCGCCTCGCAGCAGCGTCGTCCGCAGCCGCCGGCTCCCCAGCCGCTTCCGCCGCAGGCCCCGCCGCGACCGAGCACCGCGCCGCAGCAGAGCCCTGCGCAGGGGCAGACGCAGGGCCAGACGCAGGCCGGTTCGGGGACGCTCGGCGGTTCCGGCACACTCGGCGGTTCCGGACGACGGCGCAAGCTGTCCAACCGCCAGGAGAACCGCCAGGACGCCCGCAAGGAGCAGCCGGACACCGGCAGCACCACGCAGCCCCCGGCGCAGAACACTCCGCCGAACACCCCTGCCCAGGGCACCGCTCAAGGCACGCCCCCACAGGGCACGCAGGCCAGGCCGCACCCGCAGCCCCCGCTCCTCTCGCCGAACGACTCCGAGGGCGGTGGCCGCGCGTACGCGATCGGCGCGCCCGACCAGGACGGCGTCGAGGGCCCGGAGCCGCTGGACGGCCCCGGCGGTGCCGTGGAGGTCGCGAACCGGCCGCAGCCGATGCCGATGGACGACGAGTTGCCGCCCGAGCCGCTCGACAACCCGCGCCGGCTCCTCGTCTGGCCCGCGCCGGACGTGGCGACGCAGCAGGCGCTGAGCGACCGCGGCTACCGCCCGGTGACCGTGCACTCCCGTGAGGAGGTCGACGCGCAGATCGCGGCGTTCCCCGCCGCGCTGTTCGTGGACCCGCTGACCGGGCCGATCACACGGACCGCGCTGCAGTCGCTGCGCCAGGCGGCCGTCGCGGCCGAGGTGCCGGTCCTGGTGACCGCGGGCCTCGGACAGGCGACGCGCGAGGCCGCGTACGGCGCCGACCCCGCCGTGCTGCTCAAGGCGCTCGCCCCTCGGGACAGCGAGCAGCACCCGCCGCGGGTGCTGCTGATCGAGGAGCACGAGGAGATCGCGCTCGCCCTGACCGCGACCCTGGAGCGGCGCGGGATGCAGGTCGAGCGGGCCGCGAACGACGCGGACGCGGTGGCCATCGCGTCCGAGCTGCGGCCGAACCTCGTGGTCATGGATCTGCTGCAGGTACGTCGTCGGCAGGCCGGCATCATCGACTGGCTGCGCGCGAACGGGCAGTTGAACCGCACTCCGCTGGTCGTCTACACGGCCGCCGTGGAACCCGCCGACCTGCCGCGGCTCGCGGCGGGGGAGTCGGTGCTGTTCCTGGCGGAGCGGTCGACGAGCACCGAGGTGCAGGGCCGGATCGTGGACGTACTGGCGAAGATCGGTACGAACTGAGTCTCAACACACGTACGGGGGCGGCCCTTTCGGGCCGCCCCCGTTTCACGTGAAACAGGCCGTCACAGCCTGGTGACGTCCAGGTCCCCCTCCGCGTACTGCTTGCGCAGCACCTTCTTGTCGAACTTGCCGACGCTGGTCTTCGGGACCGCGGGGACGATCGTCCAGCGCTCCGGCAGCTGCCACTTGGCGACCTTCTCGGCGAGGAACGAACGCAGCGTCTCGAAGTCGGCGCTCGCTCCCTCCTTCAACACCACCGTGGCGAGCGGTCGTTCGCCCCACTTGTCGTCGGGCACGGCGACGACCGCGGCCTCGGCGACGTCCGGGTGGGACATCAGCGCGTTCTCCAGGTCGACGCTGGAGATCCACTCACCGCCGGACTTGATGACGTCCTTGGCGCGGTCGGTGAGCGTGAGGAAGCCGTCGGGGCTGATGGTGCCGACGTCGCCGGTCTTCAGCCAGCCGTCCTCGCTGAACTTGTCCTCGGGGCGCAGCAGTTCATTGCCGTAGCCGCCGTAGTAGGAGCCCGCGATCCAGGGGCCGCGCACCTCCAGCTCGCCCGCGGACTCGCCGTCCCAGGGCAGCTGCTCGCCGCCGGGGCCGGTGAGCCGACCCTCGACGCCGGCCGGGAAGCGGCCCTGCGTGAGCCGGTACGCGAACTCCTCCTCGCTGCCCGGCTCGGCGCTCGCCGGGGGACGGGCGACCGTGCCGAGCGGGGACGTCTCCGTCATGCCCCAGGCGTGGCAGACCCGCATGCCCAGGTCGTCGAACGCCTTCATCAGCGAGGGCGGACAAGCCGCTCCGCCGATGGTGACCTGCGTGAGCGTGGAGACGTCGCGCGGCTTGGCGGTGAGTTCGGCGAGCAGGCCCTGCCAGATGGTGGGGACGGCCGCGGCGTGCGTGGGGCGCTCGGACTCGATCATCTCGGCGAGCGGCGCGGGCTGCAGGAAGCGGTCCGGCATCAGCATGTTCACGCCGGTCATGAACGTGGCGTGCGGCAGTCCCCAGGCGTTGACGTGGAACTGGGGGACGACGACGAGCGAGGTGTCGGCGTCCGTGAGGCCCATCGACTGCGTCATGTTGACCTGCATGGAGTGCAGGTAGATGGAGCGGTGGGAGTAGACGACGCCCTTCGGGTCGCCCGTGGTGCCGGAGGTGTAGCACATGGCCGCGGCCCGGCGTTCGTCCAGCTCGGGCCAGTCGTACGTGGTCGGCCGGTCCGCGATCAGCTCCTCGTACTCGTGCACCTGCGCGGAGGCACCGTCGAGTACGGAGCGGTCGCCGGGCCCGGACACCACGATGTGCTCGACCGTCGGCAGCTTCGAGAGCAGCGGGGCGATCATCGGGAGCAGCGAGCCGTTGACGAGGACGACCTTGTCGGCGGCGTGGTTCACGATCCACGCCAACTGCTCGGCGGGCAGCCGCAGGTTGAGCGTGTGCAGGATCGCGCCCATGCACGGCACGGCGAAGTACGCCTCGACGTGCTCCGCGTTGTTCCACATCAGCGTGGCGACCCGGTCGTCCTCGCGCACGCCGAGCTCGTCGCGCAGCGCGTTCGCGAGCTGGTTCGCGCGCTCGGCGGCCTCGCGGAAGCTGCGGCGGTGCGGCTCCGCCTCGCCGGTCCACGTGGTGATCTGGGACGAACCGTGCACCCGCGCGCCGTGTTGAAGAATGCGGGTCACGGTCAGCGGTACGTCCTGCATCGTGCTCAGCACGGCGTCCTCCCGGTGGGCGCTACGGAGCAGTAAGGGTCCGCTGATTCTCACTGCATACCAGGCGGTATGTCACTACTTCCCGGGATGATCGATCACCGAATCACCCAGGACTCACCGCTGGTCACGCCGTGTGCCGCAGTTCCGGGTCCTCCCGGAGCTTGCCGAGCGCCCGCGACACCGCGCTCTTCACGGTGCCGATGGAGACGCCGAGCACCTGGGCCGTCTGGGCCTCGCTCAGGTCCTCGTAATAGCGCAGGACGACCATCGCCCGCTGCCGCGCGGGCAGTTTGGTGATGGCCCGCCACATCGCGTCGTGCAGCGCCTGCTGTTCGGCGGGGTCCCCGGCCGGGGTCTCCCGGTGCTCCGGCAGCTCGTCGCAGACGAACTCGTCGACCTTGCGCTTGCGCCACTGCGAGGTCCGGGTGTTCAACAGGGCCCTGCGCACATAGCCGTCGAGCGCCCGGTGGTCCTCGATCCGGTCCCATGCGACGTATGTCTTCGCGAGCGCGGTCTGCAGCAGGTCCTCGGCGTCGCACGGGTTCGACGTCAACGACCGGGCGGTGCGCAGGAGCACCGGCTGACGCGCCCGGACGTACGACGCGAACGACGGGTACATCGCGGGTGCCGGACGCGTCACGGAGTGGGTGCGCTTCACGGACGCGGGTGCCGGACGCGTCACGGAGTGGGTGCGCGGCGCGGCCTCGGCTGCGCTGGTGCGGACAGGCGCCAGAGTTGCGGTCATGGCTACACGCTATGAGCGCCCCCTACTTCCGGGGATCGGCCGGAGGTCCCGAAGCTGCGTCCGCCTCAGGTTGTACGAGGGGTGCTGGCCCCACCTCCTGAAGGTGGAGTCGGGGGCGGGGTCCCCTGGGGGACGGCCCTGACTCCCCTTCGCGCGGACGGGCCCGGTTCTCGCGGGCGGAAGCCGGTGCACGCACCCCGTTCAGCCGTCCGCCCCCAGGATAAGACCCGACGTGGGAACCCCGGTGCCCGCCGTGACCAGCGCGGTGGCCGCGCCGGATATCTGGTTCACGGCCGTGCCGCGCACCTGGCGCACGCCCTCCGCTATCCCGTTCATACCGTGCAGATACGCCTCGCCCAGCTGCCCGCCATGGGTGTTGAGCGGCAGCCTCTCCTCCGCCACGAAACCGGTCGCCTCGCCCGGCGCGCAGAAACCGAATTCCTCCAGCTGCATCAGCACGAACGGCGTGAAGTGGTCGTAGAGGATCCCCACGTCGATCCCGTCGGGGCCGAGCCCGGCCGTGCGCCACAACTGCCGCGCCACGACGCTCATCTCGGGGAGGCCCGTCAGCTCGTCCCGGTAGAAGCTCGTCATCTGCTCCTGCGCGCGGCCCGCGCCCTGCGCCGCAGCCCGGATCACCGCGGGCGGGTTCGGCAGATCGCGCGCCCGCTCCACGCTGGTGACGACGATCGCCTGCCCGCCGTCCGTCTCCTGGCAGCAGTCGAGCAGCCGCAGCGGGTCGACGATCCAGCGGGACTCCGCGTGGTCGGCGAGCGTGATCGGCTTCTCGTAGAAGTACGCCGCCGGGTTCGTCGCCGCGTACTTGCGGTCGGTGACCGCGACATGGCCGAAGGCCTCGGGGGTCAGCCCGTACGTGTGCAGATAGCGCTGCGCCGCCATCGCCACCCAGGACGCCGGGGTGAGCAGCCCGAACGGCAGGTTCCAGCCGAGCGCCGCGCCCTCCGCCGACGGCTCCCTGTGCTGCACGCCCGAGCCGAAGCGCCGGCCCGAACGCTCGTTGAAGGCCCGGTAGCAGACCACCACGTCGGCCACGCCGCTCGCCACCGCGAGAGCGGCCTGCTGCACGGTGCCGCAGGCCGCGCCGCCTCCGTAGTGCACCCGCGAGAAGAAGGAGAGCTCCCCCATGCCCGCGGCCTGCGCCACGGTGATCTCCGGGTTGGTGTCCATGGTGAAGGTGACCAGGCCGTCGACATCGGACGGGGACAGGCCCGCGTCGTCGAGCGCCGTGTGCACCGCCTCCACCGCGAGCTTCAGCTCGCTGCGTCCGGAGTCCTTGGAGAATTCCGTGGCGCCGATGCCGACGATCGCGGCCTTCCCGCCGAGTTGGTCCTTGCCGCGCACGCTCATGCCGCGCTCCCCTCGGAGACGGTGACCGTGACCGTGCCGGTGACGTGGCTGCCGATGCCGTTCCTGCCGACGACCTTCACCTGCGCCGTGTCGCCTTCCACCTCGGCGATCGTGCCGCTCAACACCATGGTGTCGCCCGGATAGTTGGGCGCCCCGAGCCGTATCGCGACCTTACGAAGGACGGCGTCGGGCCCGAAGTGGTCGGTGATGTAGCGCCCCACCAGGCCGTTCGTCGTGAGGATGTTCATGAAGATGTCGGGGGAGCCCTTCTGGTGCGCCAACTCCGCGTCGTGGTGCACATCTTGGTAGTCGCGGGACGCGATCGCCCCGGAGACGATCAGCGTCCGGGTGATCGGGATCGTCAGGGGTTCGAGCTCGTCCCCCGCCTTCATCTCGAACCGCGCTCCGGCCTTCGTCCCGAACCGTGCTCCGGCCTTCATGCGGCCTCCCCTCCGTCGGCCGCGCCCGCTCCCGACGCGATCACTTCGCCCAGCTCCTCCAGGAGTTCGGCGCCGCACCCCAGATATCCGTCCAGCTGCCGACCCCACAGGAAGTGCCGGTGCACCGGGTGGTCCAGGTCGGCGCCCATGCCGCCGTGCAGATGCTGGCCCGTGTGCACGACCCGCTTGCCCGCCTCCGAGGCCCACCAGGCCGCGGTCAACGCATGGCTCTCGTGGTCGAGCCCGGCGTCACGCCGCCAGGCCGCCTCGTACGCGGTCACCCGGATCGCCTCGATGTCCATGTACGCCTCCGCGGCGCGGAGTTGGACGCCCTGCTTGGCGGCGAGCGGCCTGCCGAACTGCTCCCGCTCGTTCGTGTACTCCACGGCCCGGTCCAGCGATCCCGCGCAGACCCCGGCCTGCAGCCCGGCGAAGGCGGTCCGGGCGGCCGCGAGCACGTCCCCGTACGCCTCGGGGCCGCCGATCCGCTCGGCCTCCACTCCGTCGAGCACGAGCCGCCCCGCGGACCAGGGTGCGGTCAGCTCGACCGGCTCGCACCCGGCGTCCCGCGCCCGCGCCATCCACAGGCTGTGGACATCTTTTTCGGTTTCGCCCCGCACCGCCACCAGTACGTGCGTCGCGTCCCGCAGCCACGGCACCCACGGCACGGCCCCGCTCAGCCGCGCCCGCCCGTCCGGCAGGGTGTCCACCACGATCCCACCACGCGCGGGAAACGCCCCCGCCGCCACGGCCGAACCGTCCCGGAGCCCCGGCAGCAGCCGCTCCCGCTGCTCGTCCGTGCCGTGCGCCGCCACCGCAAGCAGGCCGTACACACAGCTCGCGGCGAACGGCACCTGCGCCGTCGTCCTGCCCTGTTCCTCCAGCATCAGGACGAGCCCGAGCAGCCCGGTCTCCTCCACCGCGCCCACGAGGCCCGCCGCGCCCAGCTCCTTCCAGAGCTCGCCGTCCGTGCCGCCGCCGAGGCCCGCGAGCCGCTCCGGCGTGGACAGATCCCCGAAGATCCGCGCGGCGAGCTCCCGCGCCGCCTCCTGCTCGGGGGTAGGGGTGAAGTCCATGTCAGACCTCACCACCCTCGGCCTCGTCGACCACACGGAAGACGGGCAGCTCCAACTCGTCGTCCACAGCGAGGTATTCGAGACGTACGGGCATCCCGATCCGTACCTTGTCGCTCGACACCCCCACGACGTTGCTCACCATGCGCACGCCCTCGGCCAGCTCGATGAGCACCACCGCGTAGGGCCCCGGTGCGTCAGCACCATGATCAGACACAGTGAAGGCCGGGAAGGGCGGGTGGTGCATGACCACATAGCTGTAGACGGTGCCCTCGCCGCTCGCCTCGACGGTGTCCCACTCCTGCCCGCCGCACGTGTTGCACCCCGGAAGCCAGGGGAAGCGCAGCGTCTCGCACGCGCGGCAGCGCTGGATGAGCAGCCGGTGCTCGGCGACGCCCTCCCAGAAGCCGGCGTTGTCCCGGTTGATGACGGGGCGCGGCCGCTGTGGCTTGTCCTTCTTCGCTGCCGGGCCGCCTGAACTCCGCCTGGCGGGCGTGTACTTCAAGATCCTGAACAGATGCGTCCCGGCGATCTCCCCGCCCACCCGGACGTTCATCCGCGTCGTGATGAAGTGCCCCGTGCCCAGCTTCGTCGTCTTCAGCGGCGAGACCGACTCGATCACCGAGTCGTAGGTGATCACGTCACCGGGCCGCAGCGGCCGCAGATACTCCTGCTCGCAGTCGGTGGCGACCACCGAGGTGTACCCCGCGCCTTCGAGCAGCGCGAACAGCTCGTCGTGGGCCGGCGAGCGCCCCTCGTAACTGGTCAGACCCGCCATCGTCCAGGCCTGCAGCATGGTCGGCGGCGCGATCGCGTCCGGCCCCTCGTAGGCGGGGTTCGTATCGCCCATGGCCTCGCACCAGTGCCGGATCATCGGCGCGTTCACCGGGTCGAGACCCTCGGCCTCGGTGGCCGCGACCCGCCCCTCGAAGGTCTTCAACTTCTCGTACGCCAAGGGCTCGTGCCCCATGAACTCCTGACCCGCAACACCCGCGCTCACCGCTTCCCCCTCCGCATCCCGAGCCGCATCGTCGCCACGATCTCGCGCTGCACCTCACTCACCCCGCCGCCGAAGGTGTTGATCTGCGCCGCGCGGTTCATCCGCTCCAACTCGCCCTCACCCACACCCGCCGCACCGCCCCCCGTATCGCCGAACGCGCCGGGTGAACCGGCCCTCACCCACCCGGCGTCGCCCGCGATCTGCTGACATATTCGATACGTCTCGACCGCGGATTCCGTTCCCGCGAACTTCACGCCGCTGGCGTCTCCGGGGGCCAGTCGACCCGCTCCGACATCCCCCACCAAACGCCAGTTGAGCAGGCGCGTTGCCGCCAGCCGGGCATGCGCTTCGGCCAGTTGAGATCGGACCCAAGGCGTGTCAACGCGGCGCTCACCGGTCACTGGATCGGGGGTACGGGCGGCGTCGGCCACCCGCTCGTAGAAGTCCTCGGCCTGCATCCCGATCGCGGCGAGGGCGACCCGCTCGTGATTGAGCTGGTTGGTGATCAGGCCCCAGCCCGCGTTCTCCTCGCCGACGAGGTTCGAACCGGGGACCCGGATCCCGTCGTAGTACGTGGCCGTCGTGGTCAGGCCGCCGACGGTGTCGATCGGGGTCCACGAGAAACCGGGTGCGTCGGTCGGCACGAGGATGATCGAGATGCCCTTGTGCTTGGGCGCCTCGGGGTCGGTCCGGCAGGCGAGCCAGATCCAGTCGGCGTTCTGCGCGTTCGACGTGAACACCTTCTGCCCGTCGATCACCCAGTCGCCGCTCGCTTCGTCGCGCACCGCGCGCGTGCGCAGGGACGCGAGGTCCGTGCCCGCCGACGGCTCGCTGTAGCCGATCGCGAAGACCAGGTCGCCCTTGAGGATCCGGGGCAGGAAGTAGGCCTTCTGCTCCTCGGTCCCGTACTTCATGAGCGTGGGGCCGACCGTGTTGAGCGTGACCATGGAGACCGGTGCGCCTGCCCGGTACGCCTCGTCGAAGAACACGAACTGCTCGTCCGCGCCGCGCCCCTGACCGCCGTACTCGACGGGCCAGCCGAGGCCCAGGAGGCCCTCGTCACCGATGCGGCGCAGCAGCCGGCGCTGACCGCTCGGATCGTCGGCCGCCGGCGGCCCGCCGGGCATCAACGTACGGAATCTCTCACGCAGTTGAACGCGCAGCTCGCGCTGGCGCTCGGTGGGGGCGAGGTGCACGGCGGCTGCCCTCCAGGACTGGCCTCGTACCGACAAGGGTTTCTGACTGTCCGTCAGATACCGACGGCTGTCAAGAGATCGGCACGCCACCGCCCTGGCCCACACACCACCGCCTGCCACACACCACCGCCGCCCGCCACACACGCCTGCGCGGCGGCGCCGAAGCACCGCCGCGCAGACTGTCACGCACCCCACGGAAGACCCCCGCCGCGCAGGAGCCGGCGGATTACCAGAGCTCGGTGAAGTTCACGTTCACGTTCGACTGGTCGATCGCCGTGAAGCCGGAGCCGTTCACCTGAGCCTCGTTGTTCTGGTTGGAGGCGCCGTTGCCGACCGCCTGCTGCTGCGTGGTGGACGAGTTGCCGAAGTTGTCGTCGCCGACACCACTGCCGCTGACCGTCGCCACCCCCGCGTTCGATCCGCTGTCCGCGAAGGAGCCGTTGTCGGCCATGGCCACTCCGGAGAAGAGTGCTGCCGCGAGGGGCAGAGCGGCGACGGCGGCGATGGCGCGGGCGGTACGGATGGAAGCCATGTCTATTCCTCCAGGAACAGGAAGTACGCTCCGGGCGCTCGGACGGGGTCCGGCCACCCGTTAAGTACGGGATGTACCAAGGCAGTTGGCCGACCGCCTCGGCGATGTTCACGACGTCGCGAGATCAGAATTGCCCACCGAATCCCCGGCGAACCACCCCGGAAGCCGCTATTCGCTCGCAAGCGTGAGGACATGTCGATAAACCCTCTTCACGCCCACAAAACCCCAGCTCAGGTCGGAGTGGGCCACCTCGGGACCAGCTCGCCCCAAGCGCCACAAACGACGAAGCGTTTCAGCACATTTTTGGTAAATGCTTCCCTCGGATGACCGGCCCCACTTCCCTTCTTCGAACATGCGTACGAAAATAGGGGCATGGCCACCATGGACCGGCACCCGCCCCACTGCCCACCCCACCCGTCTCTCGCGACCCTGGCCCTCGCGCACGCCCTGTCCGCCGCCGAACGCGGGCTCGCCGTCATCCCCCTGGCCAGGACCAAGCTCCCCGCGCTGCCCTCGCCGCACCGCAGCGACCCGCCATCGGCCCCGCGCTGCCACGGCGAATGCGGCCTTCCGGGGCACGGCGTGTACGACGCCTCGACCGATCCGCGCCGCATCCGCGCGCTCTTCGCGGCCGCGCCCCGGGCGACCGGCTACGGCATCGCGTGCGGCCTGGCCCCGCACCACCTGATCGGCGTCGATCTGGACACCAAATCCGGTACGGATGCCTCCGCTTCCCTGCGTGAGCTGGCCTTACGGCATCTCTTCACGATCCCCGACACGGTGGTCGTGGCCACACCGAGCGGCGGCCGGCACCTGTGGCTCTCCGGGCCGCCGGACGCCGTGGTGCCCAATTCCGCGGGCCGCCTCGCGCCCAGCATCGACATCCGGGGCGCCGGCGGCTACCTCGTGGGGCCCGGCTCGCGCACCGAACACGGCGTCTACGGCACGGTGCCGGGCACCGGGCATCTGCCGCCCGCACCCTGCCCACCGGCGCTTCTCCGCCTGCTCACGCCCCCGCCGCGCGCGCACCACCCCATGACCGGCCGCCCCGGTCAACACGGTCTGGGCCTCGTCCAGTTCGTCCTCAGCGCCCACGAGGGCCAGCGCAACACGCGCCTCTTCTGGGCGGCCTGCCGCGCGTACGAGAACGGCGTCGGTGAGACCCTCTCGGACGCCCTGACGGACGCTGCGGTGCGCACCGGTCTGACGGAGCGCGAGGCCCGCTCCACGATCGCCTCCGCGGAGCGCCTGACGGCGGGTCCGTAGCGAGGCCGATCGGGCCGAACCGCGGCAGCCCCGAACGCGAGCGAGCCCCCGACCCTGATCCCGGGTCGGGGGCTCGCTCAACTACGCGGTGGGTGTGGGATTTGAACCCACGGTGACTCTCGCCACGACGGTTTTCAAGACCGTTCCCTTAGGCCGCTCGGGCAACCCACCCCGCGCCGCAGCGGTCTTGAAAACCGTCGAGGCGCGGGACCAGGGTAGCGGGTCGGGTCGCGGACCCGATCAGCTGTCGCCCTTGCGCTCGCCCAGGGTCACGTCGACCGTGTGCTCCTTGCCGTCGCGCGTGTAGGTGAGCTTCACGGAGTCGCCCGGCTTGTGCGTCCAGATCTGGCCGATCAGGGTCGGTCCCGAGTCGATGGGCTGGTCGTCGAGCTTCGTGATGACGTCGCCGGGCTTGAGGCCCGCCTTGTCCGCAGGACCGTTCGCCGTGACGGCCGCGGAGCCGCCCGCGCCCTGCTCGGTGATCTTCGCGCCGCCGGTGCCCTCTTCCAGGGAGACGGAGGCACCGATCACCGGGTAGACCGGCTGCCCGGTCTTGATGAGCTGCTGGGCGACCATCTTCGCCTGGTTGATCGGGATGGCGAAGCCGAGACCGATCGAGCCGGACTGGCCCGAACCGCCGCCCATGCCGCCGCTGGAGGCGGACTGGATGGCGGAGTTGATGCCGATCACGTTCCCGTTGCCGTCGAGCAGCGGGCCGCCGGAGTTGCCCGGGTTGATCGAGGCGTCGGTCTGCAGGGCGCTCATGTAGGAGGCCTTGCTGGTGCCGGAGCCGTCGCTGGAGGCCACCGGGCGGTCCTTCGCGGAGACGATGCCCGTGGTCACCGTGTTCGACAGGCCGAAGGGCGCGCCGATCGCGATGGTCGAGTCACCGACCGCGACCTGGTCGGAATTGCCGAGGGTGAGCGGCTTCAGGCCGTCCGGCGCGTTCTTGAGCTTGATGACCGCCACGTCGTAGCCCTGCGCCTTGCCGATCACCTCGGCGTCGTACTTCTTGCCGTTCGAGAACGTCGCCGACAGCTTGCCGCCGTCGGCGGCCTCCGCCACCACGTGGTTGTTGGTGAGGATGTGGCCCTGCGTGTCGTACACGAAGCCGGTGCCGGTGCCGCCCTCGCCGCTGTTGCCCTCGGCCTCGATGGTGACCGTGCTGGGCAGCGCCTTGGCGGCGATGCCCGCGACGGTGCCCTTGTCGCGCTTGAGGTCGGCCGGGTTGGAGGCGGAGACGGTGGTCGAGCCGGTGCTCGACCCGTCGCCCCGCTCGGCCGCCCAGTAGCCCACGCCGCCGCCGACCGCGCCCGCGACCAGTGCCGCCGCGATGATCCCGGCGACCAGGCCGCCGCGCCGGCCGCCCGGCTTGGGCGCCGGCTGCTGCTGGTACGAGGCGCCCCAGCCTCCGCCGCCACCGTCCGACGCGTAGGCCGGCACGGCGGGCGGCGGGGGCGGCCAGTCGCCGCCGTGGGCCGGTCCTGCCGCACCCGGCGCGGTGCCCATGGAGGACGCCGCCGACGCGGCGGGCGCTCCGTGGTGCTCGGCGGGCCTCGGCTCCTGGCCCGCAGGGTCAGGTCCGGCCCCCTGGGGAGCCGGCGCGGGAGCAGCGGGAGCGTCCACCGGCACAGGAGGTGCGGACGGGGCCGGTGGAACCTCAGTGCCCTCGTTCTCGGTGCTCACAGCTTTCTCTCCTCGATCCACGGCTGTCGTCGCCGGTCCGTCCTGTCTGGATGCTCAGGGACGCCGGCTGTCGCATGCGCCGCCGTCCCGGCATGGTCCTGTCACGGTCCACTTGTGCTGTTGTACGTCGTCAGCCTTTCCCACGGGACGTCAGGCCACCGTAAGACGAGCCTGTGCGTCCCCTGACATCCTTTACGTCCGGCAAAACGGACGCATCCGCTGGGCCGAACTTTTCCTGGTCGACCGCCGCGCGGTGGCACCATGACGCGGTGACCCTCGCACAACAGCAGCGCATTCAGGTCGTTGCCCACCGCGGTGCCTCTCAGGACGCCCCCGAGCACACATTGGCCGCCTACAAGAAGGCGATCGAGGACGGTGCGGACGGCCTCGAATGCGATGTGCGGCTGACGGCGGACGGTCATCTCGTATGCGTGCACGACCGCCGCATCAACCGTACGTCGAACGGCCGTGGAGCCGTCTCCGCGCTGGAGCTCTCGGACCTCGCCGCCCTCGACTTCGGCTCCTGGAAGGACCGCGAGGAGCGCCCCGACTGGGCGGGCAGCGCGGCCGACACCTCCGTCCTGACCCTGGAGCGCCTGCTGGAGCTGGTGACCGACGCGGGGCGCCGGGTGGAGCTGGCGATCGAGACCAAGCACCCCACGCGGTGGGCGGGGCAGGTGGAGGAGCGCCTGCTGCTCCTGCTCAAGCGGTTCGGTCTGGACGCCCCGGCGCCCGACGAGCCCTCGCGCGTGCGCGTGATGAGCTTTTCCGCGCGCTCCTTGTCGCGTGTCCAGGAGGCCTCTCCGACGCTGCCGACGGTCTACCTGATGCAGTTCGTCTCACCCCTCCACCGCGAAGGGCGCCTCCCCAGGGGCGTGCACATCGCGGCCCCCGGCATCCGGATCGTGCGGGGCCACCCCGGGTACGTCGAGAAGCTCGCGCGCGCGGGTCACCAGGTTCATGTCTGGACGGTGGACGAACCCGAGGACGTCGACCTCTGCGCGAGCCTGGGCGTCGACGCGATCATCACCAATCGCCCGGCGGCGGTGCTGCGCCGACTCGGCAGGGCCTGAGCAGAGGCGTCGGCACGAGCCGCGGCAGGGATTGAATCCGGCCACCTTTCCCCCACGCCGTCACAGGGTGTGCCCCGGCGCGTTCGGACCGTATTCGATCGTCACGAGTGCGTCACCGGAAGCGGGATGGCCGGTTTCCGGTCCAGTCCATTGGGGCATTCACACCGTGGCGTGGGGCAAAGGAGGTCTCGGGGGTGGCGTTGGTGGTGGCACAGGAGGTGCCCGCGTCGTCGAGCATGGCCGTACCCCATGGCCCTGCGGGCGTGGGCGCGGCAAGGCGTCGTATGCGTGAACAGCTGCGCATGAGTGGCGTACCGGAAACGGTCATCGACGATGCGGTTCTCATCCTTTCGGAACTGCTCAGCAATGCGTGCCGGCACGGCCGGCCGCTCGGCGACGATCTGGCCGGCGACGGTGACGTACGCGCCGCATGGCGCGTAGACGACCGTGGCTGCCTCGCGGTCGAGGTGACGGACGGCGGCGGGCCCACCCGCCCGATTCCGGCCACACCCTCGATCACGGCACACGGCGGCCGCGGGCTCAACATCATCACGGCGCTCGCCGACGACTGGGGCGTACGTGACGGCATGCGCGGCGAGGTCACCGTCTGGGTGATCGTCCACAAGGACGTCCACGCGGAGGCCATGGCAGGCCGCCGGGACGACTTCGCCTCGCGGGTGGCCGCGCCACCCGTCGCGGACCTGGCCGACCTGGGCTTCCCGGACGCTTTCGACGAGCTGGGCTGAAAGCCGCCCGGGCGCGGCCAGTTGGGCGCATCCCCCTCTTGTCGGTACGAGCGGCTAGGCTCGCGCCGTACGTATGAGCGCCGTATCCGGGAGACACCCAAGATGGCCAAGAAGCGCCCGCAGACCAAGGGCAAGCCGCACGTCACCGCTGGTGCCCGCGCCGGAGGCGCTGACGGGAACTTCCCGGTCGTCGGTGCCCGCGAACCCTGCCCCTGTGGCAGCGGTCGCCGCTACAAGGCGTGCCACGGCCGGGCCGCCGCGCACGCCGTGACCGAGCTCGTGCAGCGCCCCTTCGAGGGCCTGCCGGGCGAGGGCGACTGGGTCGCGCTGCGCGAGCTGGTACCGGCCGCGACGGCCGAGCTGACGCTGAAGGACGGCCTCCCGGAGGGCGTCCCCTCGGTCACGCTCGCCACCGTGCTGCCCATGGCCTGGCCGGCGCTGCGCCGCGACGACGGCTCGGTCCTGCTCGGCCTGCAGAACGAGACGCCTTCCGGGGACATCAGCCGGGACCTGGCCGACACGCTGCTGCGCGCGCTGGCCGCGGAGCCGGGCAACCCGGTGCAGACCCGCCGCGCGCCGGCCGACGGGCCGCGCCTTCAGGACGTGCTCGCCCCAGAGGGCACTTTCGAGCCCATCGTCCACACCGGTTTCGAATTCTGGGTTCCGGACTCGGAGAACGCTTCGGGCGAGGTCGCCGCCTCCCTGGAGCGGGCCAACGCCGCGGCGATCCCCACGGTGAAGCTCTCCGGCGTGGACAGCGCCTACTGGTGCGAGACGCCGGAGAAGAACCACCTCCGGTGGGTCATGCCGCACGCGGAGGAGAAGCTGCTCGACGCGCTGGCGCGGCTGCACGCGGCGGGCACGTCGTCGCTCGGCGATGGCACCCGTCTGGTGGGCTCCTTCAGGGCGCACGGCCTGACCGTTCCGGTCTGGGACCTGCCCAGCGCGATGCAGGCGGAGGACATCGAGAAGCCGGCCACCGAGTTCGCCGAGCGGCTGGCCGCCGCGCTGGCCTCGGACGCACCGCTGACCCCGGACGAGCGCCGGGCCCGCGGAGGACTCACCAACCGACAGGTGACGCTCAGCTGATTCACAGCTTCGGGGGCTGACCGACCAGTCAGCCCACCGGGACGTGAACACCTCTCCGAACCGCGAGGTGAGCCGGGTCACAACTCCCGGTAGTTGCAGGTAAATCCATGTCCGAATAGAAGAGATCGAATTTGCTAACCGGCGATCTCTTGTTACCGTTCAAGTAGCCCGGTTGCTGGTGCATCCCCCGTCGCCAGCAACCGGGCGCTTCCATGTGCGCCCAGCGCCCACCGGGTCTCAACCCCCGTACGGCGGCGCCGAGTTGCTTCCGGAGCGCAACAGCAGCGGGCCTTCCGCACCCTTCGCGTACTCCGCCACCGCCGTGTACTGGCCGGGCTCTCCCCGCGTACGTCCCCGCGGCGTCTCGCACATCCCCGGCTCGTCCTCCACACCCACGGCACAGTGCAGCTGCACCGTGCGTCCGCCGGGTGCCATCAGGGTCAGTACGGCGGCCAGACCCGAGCCCGTCGCGTTGCGGTAATAGGTACGCGCCCAGGTCTCGTGCCCCTGGACGAGCACGCAGGTCTGCGCCTCGATGCCGTCGGGGGCGGACAGTTGGGGACCGCAGTGGGCCTCGGTGGTCAGGCCGAGACCGGTCAGCAGGGAGGGCTTTCCGGTGTTCCGCTCAGCCGGTTTGGCGTCCCCGTTTTCGCCCCTGTTTTCGTCCCCGCTGTCGCTCGCCTTGTCATTCGGCTTGGCGTTCGCCTTGTCGGCTTCATCGGGAACGTCCGCCTCGGTGGCGTCGGCCTCGGAGGCGCTGGCCTTGGTGGCCGTCTGTCGCGTGGGCCCGTCGTCCACAGGACCCGCGGACGCACCCGCCAGGGGCAGCGCCGCTGTGAGAACCACCACGGCGAGCAGACCGAACAGCCGGAGTCGCGCGCGCGGCCGCTCCCGCTCGATCTCGTCCGGGAGCTGGGGGAGGCGTGGCGCGGCAGGCATGCGCCGAAGATATCGGCGCACACGCCGCCCACCGGCCCGCCGCGCGCCGGATTCCGCTACAACTCGGGCGCGCTCACACCCGTACGGGTGAGGGCGTCGACCAACGTGCCGACCACGGCCTCCACATCCGGCACCCACGGGGCCGCCGAGCCGGGCAGCGGCGCGCGCTCCCAACACACCTGCCCCGCGCCCGAGACCGACGGCGGCAGGGCGAGATATCCGCCCTCCCCGTGGAACCGCAGCGAACCGGGCACGAAGTCCTGCGCGTACAGGAGTTCGCCGAGCTGCTCCAGCGAGTAGGGCGCCACGAGGATCGCGAGCCGCTCCGGCGTCGCGATCACCGGGCCGAGCCGGACGTCCCTGCGGTCGAGCGCGGCAAGCGCGCGGGCGCCCGCGTCGGCCGGGAGGCTCACGGCACAAGGTGCGTGCCCCCCGGAGGCCCCGGACGGGGCACCAGTGGCGAGCACGATCGGCGCGTCGGGACGGTTGGTCCACCACCAGCGGACCATGCGCTCATCGGTCGTCGCGGCGAGCAGCCCCGGGTCGAAGGGGTGCGCGCCCGGCACTGTGCACTCAGGGTCGGGGCAGGCGCAGCGGACGCCGTCACGACGGCCTCCCGCTTCGAGCCCTATGCCCGGCAGGACCGGCCACTGCCACGCTGTCGCGAACGTGAGGGCCGCGCTGATCAGGTCAGACTTCCCGTTGTCACGCCTGGACAGGAGCCTGCGTCGCCTTCCGAGGATCTCGCGCATGAGCGCTCGTTCCTTTCCGTAGACCGAAGAGAACGCTATGGGCCACATCACACCATGTGTCGATCAGTCACTGCGTGTACGTGTTGCAGCGCCGCACCCCAGCCCGATCCGCCGGCCTGAGGCAGGGAGAACCCCTATAGTCCGAGCGCGTGCTGTGTGCTTGAAAAGCCTGGCGTGGGGTGGCGGCGCCTGGCGTTTGCCGTCCCGCGTATTTCTCGCCGCCTCCGCCACCGGAGGATGGGACACGGTCGCCGATGGTTATGACGCCCGGTTCCGTCACCAGGTTCCGGGCGGATCCCAACTACCCCTGGTCTTCACCGAGTACGTACCCATCGCGGCCGCTATGACGCTCTGTCGACCACAGCTGAACAATGCCAGTCGACCGCAATAGGCGCTTCCCCCAGGCGGTTTTTGGCCATCTTCGAACGATCGGGATCGGCTCGGGATCGGGAGGAGATCACATATGAGAACCGAGATCGTTTTTAGTGCGGATGGCACCTGACCACGGCAGACACCCACAATCCCAACGGGACAATGCTGGACATCCCCTTACGAGTCCGTGTACATGTGGAGGCATTGCTAGCGGCGCAGAATGACATGGGGGTTTGCGATGCTAAAGAGCAATATGCACCGGCCGGAAAGCCGGAAGCCATGACGACCCCACGCCTGCCGAAAGTGGCCGGAATCGATTCCTCTCCTGGACAGGTTCCCCCTCCCACCCCCGGCGTCACGCCCGCTCCCCCCGTGTCGCAGATCACTCCCTCCGCCGTGGCACCCGGAGCCGTGATCCAGGACCGGCTCGCGGGCTGGGTCTCCGATCTCACGACGCTGCACGAACTCACGGAACGCCTGGCCCGCACGGCCGCACTCGAGGACGCACTGCACGAACTGCTGCGCGCCGGAGCCGCCCTGGTGGGTGCCCGGCGCGGACTTGTCGTCCTGGAACCGGGCGACGGACGCGGCCCCGACACCACCGTCGGCCTCGGCCTGTCCAGGCCCGACCTCGGGCACATCGAGACGGTGCCGCGTGGCGCGACCTCGTACGGACGGATCCTCGACGGGCTGTGCGCCGAGCCCGAGGCGCGCGCCGATCTGCTCGCCGAGGACGGGCTCGACCCGCGCCACCGCGAGGTCGCCGCGCGCCTTGGCTACGCCGCGAGTTACGCGATGCCGCTCGCCACCGAGGCGGCCGGCCGGCTCGGCGCCGCCGTCTGGCTCTACGACGAGCCGGCCGAGCCCGGCGAGCGCCAGCGCCACCTCATCGGGCTCTACACGCGCTACGCCACCGAGCACCTCGCCCGCCTCCTGGAACTGGAGCGCACGCGCGCGTGGTCACGCACCGTCGCCGACGAGCTGCTGCCACCGCGCCTGCCCCGGGTCGCCGGTGTGCAGCTCGCCGCGCGGCACCGCACAGGGCCGCGCGGCGGCGGCGACTGGTACGACGCGCTGCCGCTGCCCGAGGGGGCGCTCGGGCTCGCGGTCGGCTCGGTCAGCGGCTCCGGCGCGAGCGCGGTCGCCGCGATGGGTCGGCTGCGCGCCTCTCTGCGGGCGTACGCGGTCATGGAGGGGGAGGACCCGGTGGCGGTCCTGTCCGATCTGGAGCTTCTGTTGCGCCTGACCGAGCCGGCGCGCAGTGCGACCGCCCTGTTCGCGTACTGCGAGCCCGCGCAGCGCAAGATCGTCCTCGCCGGAGCCGGGCACAGCCCGCCCCTGGTGATCGGCGAACGGCGCACCGAGTACGCAGAGACGACGCTGTCCGCGCCGCTCGGGATGCTCGCCTGCTGGGAGGCGCCGAGCGTGGAGATCACGCCGGAGCCGGGCGAGACCGTGCTGCTCTACACGGACGGCCTGCTGCGCCGCACCGGCGATCCCATGGACCGCGCGTTCGCCCGGCTGCACGCGGCCGCCGCCGGGGTGCCCAAGGCGATCCGTGACGACCCCGGGGCGATCGCCGACCACGTGCTGCGCTCGGTGCTCCCGGACGGCCTCGACACAGCGGAGAGCGAGGAGGACGTGGTGCTGCTCGCGGCGCGCTTCGAGTGACCTCCGAGACGCTGTGTGTAACAGGCCCTCCGGCCCTGGACCCCCTTCCTCACGCTCGTACGATGGAGGGGGTCCACTGCCGTATCCAGGGCATTTCACCGGGCCGCCGTGTCGAGGAGGAACTGTGTCGGAGGAGCTCAACCCGGAGGCCCCGGAGGCCGAAGAGCCCATCAAGCAGCGCAAGAACGGCCTCTACCCGGGCGTGTCCGACGAGCTCGCCGAGAACATGAAGTCCGGCTGGGCCGACACCGAGCTGCACGACCTGCGGCCGATCGCGCAGGCCGCCGAGACCGCCGCCCGCCGTGCCGCCCTGTCCGCCCGCTTCCCGGGCGAGCGCCTCGTGGTGCCCGCGGGCAACCTCAAGACCCGCTCGAACGACACGGAGTACGCCTTTCGCGCCTCGGTCGAGTACGCCTACCTGACCGGCAACCAGACGGAGGACGGCGTCCTCGTCATGGAGCCGAAGGCCGGTGGGTACGACGCCACGCTCTACCTGCTGCCGCGCTCCGACCGCGAGAACGGCGAGTTCTGGCTCGACGGCCAGGGCGAGCTGTGGGTGGGCCGCCGGCACTCCCTGACCGAGGCCGAGAAGCACTACGGCATCCCCGCCTCCGACGTGCGCGAGCTGACCGACAAGCTGGCCGAGGCCACCGGCCCGGTGCGCGTCGTGCGCGGCTACGACGCCGGCGTCGAGGCCGCCCTGACCGACAAGGTCACCGCCGAGCGCGACGACGAGCTGAAGGTCTTCCTCTCCGAGGCGCGCGTCGTGAAGGACGCGTTCGAGATCGGCGAGCTGCAGAAGGCGGTCGACTCGACCGTGCGCGGCTTCGAGGACGTCGTGAAGGTGCTCGACAAGGCCGAGGCCACCTCCGAGCGCTACATCGAGGGCACGTTCTTCCTCCGCGCACGCGTGGAGGGCAACGACATCGGCTACGGCTCCATCTGCGCCGCGGGCCCGCACGCCTGCACGCTGCACTGGGTCCGCAACGACGGCGCGGTCCGCTCCGGCGACCTGCTGCTGCTCGACGCGGGCGTGGAGACGCACACGTACTACACCGCCGACGTCACGCGCACGCTGCCGATCAACGGCACGTACAACGAGCTCCAGCGCAAGATCTACGACGCCGTGTACGAGGCCCAGGAGGCCGGTATCGCGGCCGTCAAGCCGGGCGGCAAGTTCCGGGACTTCCACGACGCCGCGCAGCGTGTGCTCGCCGCGAAGCTCGTCGAGTGGGGCCTGGTCGAGGGCCCGGTCGAGCGCGTCCTGGAGCTGGGCCTGCAGCGCCGCTGGACCCTGCACGGCACCGGTCACATGCTCGGCATGGACGTCCACGACTGCGCGGTCGCGCGCACCGAGTCGTACGTGAACGGCACGCTGGAGCCCGGCATGGTGCTCACGGTCGAGCCCGGTCTGTACTTCCAGGCCGACGACCTGACCGTGCCGGAGGAGTACCGCGGCATCGGCGTCCGTATCGAGGACGACATCCTCGTCACCGAGGACGGCAACAAGAACCTGTCGGCCGGTCTGCCTCGCAAGGCCGACGAGGTCGAGGCGTGGATGGCCCGCCTGAAGGGCTGACACCTCACATGAAGGAAAGGCCGCGCCTACGTAGGCGCGGCCTTTTCGCTACGTAAGCGCCGCCTTTTCGCGTTCACACCGCCATCAGCGGTGCGTCCTCCCGCCACTTGAGGATCTTGTCGAAGCTGACCACGGCGCCGCCCTTGCCGGGTCTGTTCACGAAGTGCACATGGTCGGCGAGTTCCTGGATCAGACACAGGCCGCGGCCGTGCTCCGCGTAGTCGGGCGCCGGGCGGACGGACACCGCCGCGCGGCCACCCGTGGCGGTGAAGCCGGGTCCGGTGTCGGCCACTTCGATGCGGCACATCTCGCCGTCCAGGTACGCGGTGACCCGAAACGCGTCCGTCGCCTCGCTCGTCGCCGCGCCGCCGTGCTCCACGGCGTTCGCACACGCCTCGCTGAGCGCGACCGACAGGTCGTAGGAGATGTCGGGGTCGACGCCCGCGGTCTCCATGGTGCCCATGAGGAGGCGCCGGGCGAGCGGCACGCTCGCGGCATTGCGCCGTAGTTGGAAGGACCACCAGATGCTCATGCCCCCGCCTCCCGGCAACGACTCGACATACCGATACGTATTGCCACCACCGGCCCCGCGCAATCGCGCAGTTGACGTGATGACGCCCATACGGCGGACGCGCATACGGGGTTCGGCGGTGTACGGGAGATTTGGGACCTTGCGGACCTGCTGTATGGAGCGTGTGAAGCCAGTGCGATGATGAGGCCGCCATGTCTGCCCCCCACGAGCGCCAGGCGCGCAGCGCAGCCGATCTCCGGCTGCTCAGGGCCGCGGTGTTCGCCGCGGTCTGCGTCATGCTGTCCGCGGCGGGGCACGTCCTCGGTTCGACGGCCACCGTCCCGCTGTGGACGCTGTCGCTCGGCTTCCTCGCCGTCTTCTGTGTGGCCCTGCCGCTGGCGGGCCGCGAGCGGTCGCTGCCGGGCATCGCCGCCACGCTGGGGGCCGGGCAGATCGCGCTGCACAGCCTCTTCGGCCTCGGCCAGCAGCACACCATGACCATGACCGGCGCGTCGGGCGAACCCTCGGCGGTCGAGCGGGCCGCGCGGCTCATGTGCGGGGCGGGCGCGTCGACGCTCAGCCCGGCACAGGCCCAGCGGATCCTCGACCACGCGCGCGTGCCGTCCGGCGATGCACACCACATGGCGGGCGCGACCGGCTCCGCGATGTCGCTGCTGCCGTCGCTGCCGATGCTTCTCGGGCACCTGCTCGCCGCGGCCGGCGCAGGCTGGCTGCTGCGCCACGGAGACCTCGCCCTGAGCCGCGTCGTGCGGCTCTCGCGGCTCTCCGCGCAGGGCGTCGCCCATGCGGCGCCCATCCGTTCGCTGCGGGCCGCCCTCGGCCTCGTACGCGTCCTCAGGGCCGGGCTCAGGTGTGCACCTGCCCCGGCGCCCGCCGCTCGTGCCGGGTTCCCCGAACCACCGGCCCTGCGGGCGGCGGCACTTCAGCACTCCGTGAGCCGGCGCGGGCCACCCGCGGCCGACACGTTCCTTCTCGCTGCCTGAACGGCACGCATGCTCCACCGCGTACTGCGTGGGGATGAGTCGTGCCGTTGGCACGCGCGCGTACCTGCTTTTCGCCGCCTACGTAGTGCGGTGTTTCGCGGTCGCGCCAGCTTCCCTTCCGAAGTACGGATCCCGCTGAACGTGGAGTTCTCCCTGTCATGAAGAAGATGTCCCGCGCCGCTCTCGTCGGTGCCGCCGCCGTCTCCTCCGTCGTCCTCGTGTCCGCCCCCGCCTTCGCGCACGTGAGCGTGCAGCCGGAGGGTGAGGCCGCCAAGGGCGACTACGCCGTCGTCGACTTCAAGGTGCCCAACGAGCGCGACGACGCCGCGACCACCAAGCTCGAGGTCAACTTCCCGACCGAGCACCCGCTCGCCTCGGTGATGCCCGAGCCGGTGCCGGGCTGGAAGGCCGACGTCACCAAGACGAAGCTCGACAAGCCGATGGAGATGCACGGCGAGAAGATCACCGAGGCCGTCTCCAAGGTCACCTGGACCGCGACCGGTTCCGGCAAGGACAAGGGCGTGCAGCCCGGCTACTTCCAGAAGTTCCCGGTGTCCATCGGCCAGCTGCCGACCGACTCCGACCAGCTCGTCTTCAAGGCGATCCAGACGTACGACAACAAGGAGGTCGTGCGCTGGATCGAGCCGCAGCAGAAGGGCCAGGAGGAGCCGGAGAACCCGGCGCCCACCCTTGAACTCTCGGCCGCCAAGGACGACGGTCACGGTGCCTCGGGCGCCTCCGACGACGGCGCCGAGAAGGAGACCGCCGCCGCGACCACGGACTCCGGCGGTTCCAGCAGCGACACCACCGCCCGCGCCCTCGGCATCGTCGGCATCGTCGTCGGCGCCGCCGGTGTGGCGTTCGGCGTCATGGCGGGCCGTCGGCGTACCAACAGCTGAGCCACTCTCGGTGGGTGCCGGGGTCGCGGTGGGCGACCCCGGCACCCGCCGGCCACCTCACATCTGGGACATTTTTCTATGCGCAACCCCCGCAAGAACACGACGTTCAACAGGAAGAGCCTGCTGGCCGCGGTCGGGCTCGTCACCGTCGCGACCTTCGCCCTGTCCGCCTGCGGCAGCGGCGACGACAGCGGCAAGCCGGTCGCCGAGGTGTCCTCCGACACCGGCGCGAAGAAGGCCGCGACGGTCCTCGACAAGCCGTTCAAGAAGCCGGATCTGGTCCTCACCGACACCCACGGCAAGAAGTTCGACCTGCGCGAGCAGACCAAGAACAAGCCGACGCTGATCTACTTCGGCTACACGCACTGCCCCGACGTCTGCCCGCTGACGATGAGCAACATCGCCGTCGCCAAGAAGTCGCTGCCCAAGTCCGAGCAGGACAAGCTCCAGGTCGTCTTCGTCACCACCGACCCGGACCGCGACACCCCGTCCGTCCTCGGCAAGTGGCTCAAGGCGCAGGACCCCGACTTCATCGGCCTGACCGGCGACTTCGCCACCATCCAGGGCAGCGCCCGGACGCTCGGCATCTCGATCGAGCCGACGCAGAAGGACAAGAAGGGCAAGCTCGTGTCGATGCACGGCACGCAGGTGATCGCCTTCTCGCCGAAGAACGACGCCGGTTACGTGCTGTACGGCGAGGACGCCACCGTCGACGACTACACCAAGGACCTCCCCAAGATCGTCAAGGGGGAGAAGCCGTGAGGCGCACGCCCCTCGTCCTCGGCGCCCTGACGCTCGCGGCGGGGCTCGCCCTGACCGCCTGCGGCTCCGGCTCCGATGCCGCCGACAAGCCCGACGTGAAGGTCGAGGGCGCGTTCATGCCCGCGCCCGCTTCCGGCGACATGGCGGCCGGGTTCTTCACCGTGCACAACAAGGGTGCCGCCGACACCCTCACGTCCGTGAGCAGCGATATTTCCCAGAAGGTCACCCTGCACAGCACCAAGGGCGGTGTGATGAAGGAGCAGAAGTCCTTCGCCGTGCCCGCGAACGGCGAACTCGACTTCGAACGCGGCGGCAACCACCTCATGTTCGAGAACCTGAAGCGCAAGCCCGCGGAGGGCGACAAGGTGTCGGTGCAGCTGCACTTCACCAAGTCCGGGACCGTCACTGTCTCGTTCCCGGTGAAGGCCGCCACCTACAACCCGTCGCACGCTTCACACTGAAGGGGCTGACTCGTACGTGAAGACCATCGCTCCCCGCACCTGGCAGCTGGTGCTGCTCTTCCTCGCCGTCACCGGCGCACTCCTGGCCGGCGCCGCCCCCGCGTCCGCGCACGCCGCGCTGACCGGGAGCGACCCCAAGCAGGGAGCGGTGGTCGACACGGCGCCGAAGAAGGTGTCGCTCACCTTCTCCGAGAGCGTCGCGATCTCCGACGGCGCGGTCCGCGTCCTCGACCCCGCGGGCAAGCGCGTCGACGACGGCAAGGTCGCCCACTCCGGCGGCACGACCTACACGGTGGGAGTGCACTCGGGCCTGCCCGACGGCACGTTCACCGTCGCCTACCAGGTCGTCTCCGCCGACAGCCACCCCGTCGCCGGCGCCTACACCTTCTCCATCGGCGCGCCCTCCAAGACGACCGCGGTGGTGGCCGACCAGAACGCCGGCGGTGGCGTCGTCGGCGTGATCTACGGCATCGCACGCTACGTCTCGTACGCGGGCTTCGCACTGCTCGTGGGCGGCGCCGCGTTCGTGCTCGGCTGCTGGCGGCGCGGCGCGGGCAGCAAGCCGGTGCAGCGCGTCGTGGTCGGCGCCTGGACCGCGCTCACCGCCGCCACCCTGGCCATGCTGCTGCTGCGCGGCTCGTACACCGGGTCCGGGAAGCTCGGCGACGTCTTCGACATGTCGCTGCTCGGCCAGGTCCTGCAGACGAAGACCGGCGCCGCGCTCACCTCCCGACTGCTGCTGCTCGCGGCGGCGGCCCTGTTCATCGCCGTGCTCTTCGGGGCGTACGCGAAGAAGAACGAGGAGGACGGAGAGGGCGGCGAGGAAGGGAAGGACGGTCGGGACGCCAAGGCCAAGGAGCGGAACGATCTGACCTTCGGGCTCTCCGTCGGCGGCGCCGTCGTCGCGGCCGGGCTCGCCGCCACCTGGGCCATGGCCGAGCACGCCTCGACCGGTATCCAGGCGGCCCTGGCGATGCCCGTCGACGTGCTGCACCTGCTGGCCGTCGCCGCCTGGCTCGGCGGACTGACCACGCTGCTCGTCGCCCTGTACCGGGTGCCGACGATCGAGGGCTCGGCCGTGCGCCGCTTCTCCCGGGTCGCCTTCTGCAGCGTCCTCGTCCTCGTCGCCACCGGGCTCTACCAGTCGTGGCGCCAGGTCGGCTCCTGGTCGGCGCTGACCGGGACGGCGTACGGGCAGCTGCTGATGGTGAAGGTCGGGCTCGTCGCCGTACTCGTTGGCGTCGCCTGGATCTCCCGGAAGTGGACGGCGCGGCTCACCGAGACCGTGGCCGCCGCACCTGTGGCCCAGGAGCAGGCGTCCGAGGTGTCCGAGGAGAAGGAGCCGGTCTCCGTGGCCGCCGCCGGCGGGAAGGGCGCGACCCCCGAGCGCGCCGCCCAACTCGCCCGGCAGCGCGCCGCGATGGCGAGCGCACGCGAGAAGCGGGTGCGCGACGCCGATCCGCACCGCTTCGGTCTTCGCCGCTCGGTGCTCGTCGAGGCGGGCATCGCGGTCGTCCTGCTCGCGGTCACCACCGTGCTGACGTCCACCGAGCCGGGCCGCACGGAGGAGGAGGCCAAGTCCGCCACCTCGGCCGCGCAGGCGCAGACCGGACCGCTCTCCCTGAAGATTCCGTTCGACACCGGAGGCGCGGACGGCAAGGGCACCGCCCTCCTGGAGATGGACCCCGGACGCACCGGCAACAACGAAATGCACCTCTACATAGAGCGGCCGAACGGCAAGGCCTTCGACGTCCCCGAGGTGAAGCTCGCTCTCACCCAAGAGGCGAAGAAGATCGGGCCGCTGCCCGTCGTGCCCGATCACATCGCCACGGGACACTGGACGGCGAGCGGTGTGCAGATCCCCGTGGCGGGCGACTGGAAGGTCGCGCTGACCGTGCGTACGTCGGACATCGACCAGATCACCATCAACAAGAACGCGAAGATCGGCTGACCCGCCCCATGGCTGACACGACTGACACGGCTGACTCCAAGAGCAGTACCGAGTCCTCCCCGGGGGCCGCGGGCATCTCGCGGCGCCGCCTCATCGGGACAGCGGGTGCCACCGGCGTCGCCCTCGGCGCCGTCGGTGCGGGCGCGGGGTACGCCGTGGCGTCCTCGAACTCCCCCGAGCAGCAGGCCGCGTTGACCTCGATCGGGGCGGACGAGGTGATGTTTCACGGGAAACATCAGCCCGGCATCACCACCGCGATGCAGTCCAGTGGGCACCTCGTCGCGTTCGACCTGGCCGCGAGTGCAGGGCGCAAGGAGGCCGCGGCCCTACTGCGCCGCTGGTCGGCGACGGCCGAGCGGTTGATGGCGGGCGAGCCCTCGGCCTCGGACGACACGGATGTGGCCCGGGACGCGGGCCCCTCGTCGCTGACGGTCACCTTCGGCTTCGGCCACAGCTTCTTCTCCCGTACGGGACTCGAGAAGCAGCGCCCCGGCGCCCTCGACCCGCTGCCGGACTTCTACTCCGACCACCTCGACAAGGCGCGCAGCAACGGCGACCTGTGGGTGCAGATCGGCGCGAACGACCCGCTCGTCGCCTTCCACGCGCTGCGCGCGATCCAGAAGGACGCGGGCGGCGTGGCCAGGCTGCGCTGGCAGATGAACGGCTTCAACCGCTCGCCGGGCGCCACCGCCCACCCGATGACGGTCCGCAATCTGATGGGCCAGGTCGACGGCACCAACAACCCCAAGCCGTCCGAGGCCGACTTCAACAAGCGGATCTTCGTGCCGGGTTCGGGCTCCACGCAGTCCCCCGCATGGATGGGAGGCGGCTCGTACGTCGTCGTACGCCGCATCCGGATGCTCCTCGACGACTGGGAGAAGCTGTCGACGACGGCGCAGGAGCACGTCATCGGGCGCAAGAAGTCCAGCGGCGCCCCGCTGACCGGCGGCAAGGAGACCACCGAGCCGGACCTGGAGAAGACGGACGCCAGCGGCGACCTCGTCATCCCGCTCAACGCGCACGCCCGCATCACCCGGCCCGACCAGAACGGCGGATCCGCGCTGCTGCGCCGCCCGTTCTCGTACCACGACGGCTACGACAAGGACGGCACCCCGGACGCCGGCCTGCTCTTCATCTGCTGGCAGGCGGATCCGCTGCGCGGCTTCGTGCCGGTGCAGCGCAAGCTCGACCGCGGCGACGCCCTGTCGAAGTTCATCCGGCACGAGGCGAGCGGGCTCTTCGCGGTGCCCGGCGGCGCCGAGAAGGGCGGCTATGTGGGGCAGGCGTTGCTGGAGGGGTGAGCGGGTCCGGGTGGGGCCGTCGCCGGGCGAGGTGGCCCGTGACGCATCCGTGAGCCCTGCCTCGTAGGGCGCATTAGGGTGAGCCCATGCCAGCCAGCTACGTGTATCTCGGCCCCGAGGGCACCTTCACCGAAGTCGCCCTGCGCACGCTCCCGGAGACGGCCACCCGGGAACTCGTCCCCGTGGTGTCCGTGCCCGCGGCGCTCGACGCCGTCCGCAGTGGCAAGGCCGAGGCCGCGTTCGTGCCGATCGAGAACTCCGTCGAGGGCGGCATCACCACGACCCTCGACGAGCTGGTCGCCGGCGAGCCGCTGATGATCTACCGCGAGGTGCTGCTCGACATCACCTTCGCGCTGCTCGTCCGCCCCGGCACCGCGATCTCCGACATCAAGACGGTCACCGCGCACCCGGCCGCCCAGCCGCAGGTGCGCAAGTGGATGAAGGCCAACCTGGCCGAGGACGTGATCTGGGAGTCCGCGGCGTCGAACGCCGACGGCGCGCGTCTCGTACAGGAGGGGCGCTACGACGCCGCGTTCGCCGGCGAGTTCGCGGCCGAGAAGTACGGGCTCGTGCCACTGGTCACCGAGATCCACGACGCGGAGAACGCGCAGACGCGCTTCGTCCTGGTCGGCAGGCCGGCCCGGCCCGCGGCGCCCACCGGCGCGGACAAGACCTCGGTCGTCATCTGGCAGCGCGAGGACCACCCCGGTGGGCTGATGGAGCTGCTCCAAGAGTTCGCCATCCGCGGGGTCAACCTGGTGCTGCTGCAGTCCCGGCCCACCGGCACGGGCATCGGCGACTACTGCTTCGCGATCGACGCGGAGGGGCACATCGCGGACCGCCGGGTGGCCGAGGCGTTGATGGGGCTGAAGCGGGCCTGCCCGGAGGTGCGCTTCCTCGGCTCGTACCCGCGGGCCGGGGTCGCCGTCGAGGACGTGCGCCCGCTGCGCTCGGGAACCTCGGACGGCGAGTTCGTGGCGGCGTCGGACTGGCTGGCGCGCTGCCAGGACGGCCGGTTCTAGCGCATCGGCCCTAGCCGGCCGTAATCCACTGCCGGATCCGGGTTGTCCACCGCCGGATCCGGCTCCTTTTTGCCTGGACACCCGGTCCTACCAGCGGATTTTCTTCATCCACAGAAGTTATCCACAGGGCGTCTTCTCGACCTGGGGACAAGTCGACAGGAAGGTGGTGGTTGGTCGACAAATCGGCCCACAGCCCCCAGATGCGTCCACAGCCCGGCAGGTCACCCTTCGTCCATGCATTTGCCGTGATCAACTCTTTGGAGTGAAGCATTTCCACCCGAAAGTGAGCTTGCGAGCGGTTTGAGAGGGGAATTCTTCGTTACGCATGTGGCTTTCGGAATGATCTCTTCCGGCATCCACAGATCACTTTCACAGCCTGTGGATAACTTTTCTGGCCTGTGCATCACTGTGGATAGCGGGCCCCCAAGTCCCGCCCACGGCAAGGGGATCGGGTCAAGGTGAAGTGCCGCGTCTGCCCCTCTCAAGGGAAAGTGGCAGTTTTCCTTGACACGCCCGACGGGGCCTCGTGTGGATCTTTTCCAGCCGCGCTCCACCCTCAATTCACATTCCGGCAAATAGGGCATAAGGGAGTGCAACGGATATCGGGTCGTGGGCCGGAAGCGGGCAACGGTAACCTTGAGGGGTGATTGACCTTCGCCTGCTCCGTGAGGACCCCGACCGTGTTCGCGCCTCCCAGCGCGCCCGTGGAGAGGACGTCGCGCTCGTCGACTCCGTCCTGTCCGCCGACGAGCGGCGCAGGTCGTCCGGGCTCCGCTTCGACGAACTCCGTTCCGAGCAGAAGTCGCTCGGCAAGCTGATCCCCAAGGCCTCCCCCGAGGAGCGCCAGGAGCTGCTGAAGAAGACGGGCGAGCTCTCCGCCGCCGTCAAGGCCGCAGAGGCCGAGCAGCGCGAGGCCGAGGAAGAGACGCAGCGCCTGGCGCTCCAGCTGGGCAACATCGTGCACCCCGACGTCCCGCGCGGCGGCGAGGAGGACTTCGTCGTCCTGGAGACGCACGGCACGATCCGCGACTTCGGCGCCGAGGGCTTCGAGCCCAAGGACCACCTGGAGCTCGGCGAGGCGCTCGGCGCCATCGACGTCGAGCGCGGCGCGAAGGTCTCCGGCTCGCGCTTCTACTACATGACCGGCGTCGGCGCGCTGCTCGAGCTCGCCCTGGTCAACGCGGCGATCGCGCAGGCCACCGAGGCCGACTTCACGCCGATGCTGACCCCGTCCCTGGTGCGCCCGCGCGCCATGGAGGGCACCGGCTTCCTCGGCCAGGCCGCGGAGAACGTGTACCACCTGGAGAAGGACGACTACTACCTGGTCGGCACCTCCGAGGTCCCGCTCGCCGCGTACCACATGGACGAGATCGTCGACGGCTCCCAGCTGCCGCTGCGCTACGCCGGCTTCTCGCCGTCCTACCGCCGCGAGGCCGGCACGTACGGCAAGGACACCCGCGGCATCTTCCGCGTCCACCAGTTCAACAAGGTCGAGATGTTCTCGTACGTCGCCCCGGAGGACGCGGAGAACGAGCACCAGCGGCTCCTGGAGTGGGAGAAGCAGTGGCTGACCGGCCTCGAGCTGCCCTTCCAGGTGATCGACGTCGCCACCGGTGACCTCGGCGCCTCGGCCTCGCGCAAGTTCGACTGCGAGGCGTGGATCCCGACGCAGGGCAAGTACCGCGAGCTGACCTCGGCCTCGAACTGCGACGGATTCCAGGCGCGCCGCCTGTCGATCCGGATGCGCGACGGCAAGAAGGTCCAGCCGCTCGCGACGCTGAACGGCACGCTGTGCGCCGTCCCGCGCACGATCGTCGCGATCCTGGAGAATCACCAGCAGGCCGACGGCTCGGTGCGGGTTCCGGAGATGCTGCGGCCCTACCTTGGGGGACGCACCACCCTGGACCCCAAGTAATCGCAGCCTGACCGGCCTGCGCAGCCTGCCCAGCCTGGAGCCGAACGCCAAGTGAGCCACCCCGCTCCCCTCGCCCCTGCCTTTCCGTACAAGCTCGTGGCGACCGATCTCGACGGAACGCTGCTGCGTTCCGACGACACGGTCTCCGAGCGCACGCGTGACGCGCTCACCGCGGCCACCGCGGCGGGCGCCGCGCACATCATCGTGACCGGCAGGGCCGTGCCCTGGACCCGCCACATCCTCGACGACCTCGGCTACGAGGGGCTCGCGGTGTGCGGCCAGGGCGCGCAGGTCTACCACGCGGGGGAGCACCGGCTGCTCACCTCGGTGACGCTCGACCGACAGCTGGCGGGGCTCGCGCTCGCCAAGATCGAGGCCGAGCTCGGCCCGCTGGCGCTCGCCGCGAGCCGCGACGGCCTCGAGGGCGAGGTCATCGTCGGCCCCGGCTACGAGGTGCAGGAGGGCCCGCTCCCGGTCGTCCCGTTCACGGAGCTCGCGGAGCTGTGGGCACAGCCGCTCAACAAGGTGTACGTCCAGCATCCGGGCCTGACCGACGACCAGCTGGCGGAGGTCGCGCGTACCGTCGCCGGCGGCCTGGTGGGGGTCACGATGGCGGGCGAGGGCATCGTGGAGCTGCTCCCGCTCGGCCTCTCCAAGGCCACGGGGCTCTCCCTTGCGGCCCGCCGCCTGGGCGCGAAGGCCGTTGACACGATCGCCTTCGGCGACATGCCCAACGACATCCCGATGTTCGGCTGGGCGTCCCACGGCGTGGCCATGTCGAACGCCCACGAGGAGCTCAAGACGGTGGCCAACGAGGTGACGTCGTCGAACGAGGACGATGGCATCGCGGTGGTGCTGGAGCGGTTGCTCGGCTGAGCGGTTTGTGATGTCGCATCGAGGGCCGGCCCCGGCTGTACCGGGGTCGGCCCTCGATGCAAAGGGTGGGCGGCCCGCGTGTCACGGAAGAAGGACACGCGCTCGAAGCGGCCGCCCCGGGCGACACCCTGGGCGCGGCTCGACGGAGTGCAATGACTACTCCGGAGCCTGCCTCGGGCCGCCCTGCCGGGAGCTCGACGGACCGTTGAAGGACATCGCCGCGCTCCTCTCCCGGTCCTTGAGCGCCACGGTCGGCGCACTGACACAACTACTGTGCCGCGCGGCGGAGTTCGACGCCACCGAATTCATCGCCGACGCCCACCGGCTCACCGGCGGCGCCGCCTGCGCCGCCGCGCCTTGCTGAAGAACCACCCCGCGGGCGGCTCGTCCGAGCGCCACGGCTGGGGCTCGGGCCCACCCTTTCGCCACCGCTCGGCGAGCATGCGGGCCCGCGCCGACGGTTCGGTCGTCTCGGCGGCACGTATGAAGTCGGTGTCCAGGACGACGTCGTCCCAGGTGTCGTCGCCCTGACCGGGCCGGTCCCCCTCGCGGTTCGGTTCGTGTGCCATCGCGGGTCCTCCGGGTACTCCGGGTCTTCATCGGGGCGCCTGCCGAACGGCGCACCCTCCCACCAGTGTCCTGGTGGGAGGGTGAAATCGGCATCAAGAACCGACCCGGAGCCCGTGCGGCGGCCGGGTCCTACTCCTCACCGGCCAGCTTCAGGGTCCGCAGCTTCTGCCCGGCGTACCAGGTCGCCAGAACCGTCACCACCACCAGGAGCACCGTCGCGAGCGGCAGCCCCACGTCCGAGGTGACGAGGTCGCCGCCGGCCACCTTCTGGGCGACCGCGAGCGACCACTGCTGCACGCTGAGCGTGCGCGCCCCGGAGACCAGGGACCCGAACAGGGCCTCCCATACGAGGGCGTAGACGAGGCCGAAGACGACCGCGTGCCGGGTGACCGTTCCGAGCAGCAGGAAGATCGCCGCGTACGCGATGGAGGCGACGAGAGCCGCGATCGTGTAGGCGACGGCGATCTGCTGCCCGTTCCCGTTCAGGATGAGGCCCGCGATGAGCGTCGGGACGGCGGAGAACACCATGGTCACGCCGATCGCCACGATGAGCTTGGTGAAGATGATCGTGGGCCGCTTGAGCGGCTTCGAGAGCAGGTAGACCACGGAGCCGTCGTCGATCTCCGGGCCGATGGCTCCGGTCCCCGCGATGACACCGATCAGCGGCACCATCGTGGCGAGCGCGAAGCCGCCGAGGAGGTCGGACGCGGTCTGGTCGTCTGCCCCCGTGAGCCCGCGCACGAGCGCGGCGATCACGATCAGCAGCACGGGCAGCGCGAAGAGAATGAGGGCCCGGCGCCTGCCGAGCAGGGCCCGGTAGGTGAGTCGGGCGACAGTGGGGTCGTACATCAGGGCCTCCTACGCCGCGACCAGATACGAGAAGACGGACTCGAGGGACTCGTCGGACGGCGAGACCGTGAGCAGCCGGATGCCGTGCGCCTGCGCGACCTTCGGGAGCAGCGTCGTGAACCGGCCGAAGTCGACGGCCTGGACGTGCAGCGCGCCCTCCTTCAGGTCGACCTCGATGCCCGCCGTCGACGGGTCCGCGATCAGTACGGCGGCCAGCGCCCGGTCGTCGCTGGAGCGGATCAGATAGCGGTGCGGACGGTCGGTCATCAGGCGGCGGATCTTGCGGAAGTCGCCGCTCGCGGCGTGCCGGCCCGCGACGACCACCTCGATGTGGGAGGCCAGTTGCTCGACCTCTTCGAGGATGTGCGAGGAGAACAGGACGGTGCGGCCCTCGTCCCCCATGCGCCGCAGCAACTCCATGAGCTGCATGCGCTGGCGCGGGTCCATGCCGTTGAACGGCTCGTCGAGCAGCAGCACCGACGGCGTGTGGACGAGCGCGGAAGCCATCTTCACGCGCTGCCGCATGCCCTTGGAGTACGTCGAGATCTTGCGGTCCTGCGCGTACTCCATCTCGACCGTGGCCAGCGCCTCCTGGGCAGCCTTCTTGCCGAGGCCGTGCAACTCGGCGTTGGCGACGACGAATTCGCGTCCCGTGAGGAAGTCGTACATCCCCTCGCGCTCGGGGACGATGCCGATGTGGCGGTAGATCTGTTCGTTGCGCCAGATCGGCTGTCCGTCGAGGGTCACCGATCCGTTCGAGGGGGCGAGGAAGCCGCCCATCATGTTGATGAGCGTGGACTTGCCCGCGCCGTTCGGCCCCAGCAGGCCGGTCACTCCGGGGGCGATGTTCATCGTGACGTCGTTGACCGCGACGACATTGCCGAACCAGCGCGAGACGTGGTCGATGTTGATCGTGGTCACAGTCCGACCTTCCGGTAGCGGCGCATCAGCAGCCCGTAGGAGCCGGCGATGAGCCCGAGGACGATGAGCAGATAGACGAGTCCCTGGCCGGTCGAGGGTCCGTGTGCCCCGGGGAAGGACGAGCTCGCTCCGAGGAACGCGGTCCCCACTCCGTCGATGAGCGTGATCGGTGAGAAGAGGCCGAGCCAGGTCACCGCCCCGGCGTTGTCCTGGGCGTCGGCGATCGCCTGGACCGTGGACACCGCGCCGTAGGTGATCGTCAGGACGGCGATGACGGCGGCGATGCCGAACCCGCGGCGCGGGGTGACGGCGGAGACGACGAGTCCGATCCCGGCGAAGAGCAGCGACAACAGCGCCACGGATACCAGTCCTTGGGCGAATCCCTTGGTCTGCTCCGTGAAGTCCAGCTTGGCGAGCAGAGAGCCTACGTAGAGCACGATCAGCGGCGCGGCCGTGAGGATGAACAGGGCCGACGCCATGGCGGCGAACTTCGCTACTACGTAGTCGACGCGCTCGATGGGGCGGGAGAAGTAGAGCGGGATCGACTTGAAGCGCAGGTCCAGGGAGACGGCGTTCGGCGCGGCGGACGCCACGTAGAGGCCGATCACCGCCTGGAGGATGACCGCGTAGCGCGTGTAGGCGACGGGCAGGTCGTTGGCCTTCGTGGCGACGGCCACCGCGACCATGATCAGCGCCGGGACGCACATCACGACGAAGAGCAGCATCGGCAGCACCTTGGACTTGGCCGAGCGGCCGAGTCCGTAGGCAGCGCGCAGGCTCTGTGAGAAGAGCGAGCGGCGCGAGTACGCGCGGCCCAGGCGGGGGCCGTCGTAATGGCGGTAGCCGATGTTGTGGATCTGGGTGGACGCGCGGTCCGTCGGCATGGGCTCGGTGGTCATCGCGCCGCGCCTCCCGTCTGCTGCGATGCGGCGGTGGCCGCCCAGGCCGCCGCGCGCTCGGAGCCCTGCTCCTGCTGCGCCTCGGCCTCGGGGCGGAAGACCTCCGCGATCTGGTGCCTGCGCTGTTCCATGCGGATCAGGCCGAGGCCGAGGTCCGCGACGATGTCGCGCACGACGTCGTACGTCTCCTCGCCCTGCGCCGTGATGAGGACGGTGTGCCCGGCGCCGGGCAGCTCACCGCCGGCGCTGGTCTCGATGCCGCGCTGCGCGAACGCCTCGCGCAACGCCTTTGTCCCGTCCGGGTGTTCGTCGCTGTCGGTGACCTCGATCGCCAGCGTCGCCGTGGCCTGCGTGAAGTCCGTGGTGGAGCTGGAGCGCAGCAGCTTGCCGCCGTCGATGATGACGACGTGGTCGCAGGTGCGCTCGAGCTCGCCGAGCAGGTGCGAGGTGACGAGGACCGAGATGCCGAAGTCGGCGTGCACGCGCCGGATCAGGCCGAGCATGTCGTCACGGCCGACCGGGTCCAGGCCGTTCGTCGGCTCGTCAAGGAACACCAGCTGCGGGTCGTGCACCAGCGCCTGGGCCAGCTTCACGCGCTGCTTCATGCCCGTCGAGTAACCGCCGATGGGGCGGTAGCGCTCCTCGTACAGGCCGACGTGGCGCAGGGTGTCCGCGGTGCGCTCGCGGGCTGCCGTGGGCGGCAGGCCCGACATGCGCGCCATGTGGACGACGAACTCGGTCGCCGAGACGTCCGGCGGCAGGCAGTCGTGCTCCGGCATGTAGCCGACGCGCTCACGGATCTTGGGACCCGATGAGGGGTCCGCGACGTCGAGCCCGAGCACTTCGGCTCGGCCCTCCGTCGCGGGGGACAGACCAAGCAGAATCTTGATCATGGTGGACTTGCCGGCTCCATTGGATCCGACGAGTCCGGTCACACCGGGCCCGATGTCCATGGTCAGCCGGTCAAGGGCGGTCACCTTGGGGAACCGCTTGCTCAGGCTTTCGGTCGCGATCACAGTCACGGTTCGACCGTAGTGGCGCAGGCCACACCAATTCGTCAGACCGTGGGGTCGACCTCGCCTAAGACCTGAGTATTACGGATCCCTAGGGGTCCACCCTGAGTAGCCCGTGCAAGCCCCTTGACGTCGCCGCCAAGCATTGTCACATTCATCAGTGTCAAGTTACGAACGCGTACGGCGACGACCCGGTCACGGCATCGGGGCGGCCGCGACCGGGACGGACGGTGGCATGACCTCAGCGGTGGTACGTGAACTCTCGGCGGAACTGCGGGGGTTCAGAGAAGTACAGAGGCTCGCGTACGAGTGCGCGGAATCGGTCGCGGCACAGCTCAAGCCGGGTGTGACGGAGCGCGAGGCGGCGCGGATGCAGCGGGAGTGGCTGCGCGAGCGCGGGGTGCGGGACTGGTTCCATCTGCCCTTCGCCTGGTTCGGGGACCGCACGGCGTTCGCGAACTTCCGCGTACCGCTGCAGTTCTTCCCGACGAACCGGAAGCTGGAGGCGGGGATGCCCTTCATCCTCGACATGGCGCCGGTCCACCAGGGGTACACCGCGGACATCGGCTACTCGGGCTGCCTCGGCCTCAACCCCGTGCACGACAAGCTGCTTTCGGACCTCGAGGCGCACCGCGAGCTGATCCTGCGCGAGCTGCGCGAGCGGCGTTCACTGCGGGAGATCTACGAAGACGTGGAGCGGTTGATGGTCCGCCAGGGCTATGCGAACCGGCACCGGGCGTATCCCTTCGGCGTGATCGCGCACAAGGTCGACCGGGTCAAGGAGCGGCGGTTCAACGCCACGCTGTTCGGCTTCGGCACCCAGTCCCTGAAGGGCCTGGCGAGCGACGCGCTGCACGGGCACAGGGACGGCTGGTCGCCGCTGTGGTCGCCGTACAAGTTCTCCGACCACCCGCCGCAGCCGGGGCTGTGGGCGGTCGAACCCCACCTCGGATTCCGGGGCACGGGCGCCAAGTTCGAGGAGCTTCTCGTGGTCACCGACTCCAAGGACCCGCAGGAGAGCGCCTTTTGGCTGGACGACGATCTGCCGCACGTGCGGCGCTGGGCGGAGGGCATCTGATGACGGACCTGATGAAGATCGACGGCGCGCGCGAGCGCCGGGTGCGCACGGGCGGTATCGAGCTGTGCGTCGTCGAGCTGGGGGAACCCGGCGGGGCCGAGCGGCCGACAGTGGTGCTCGTGCACGGCTACCCGGACTCCAAGGAGGTGTGGTCGGAGGTCGCCGCGCGCCTCGCTGATCACTTCCATGTGGTGCTCTACGACGTACGCGGACACGGCGGGTCGACGGCGCCGCAGCCGCTGCGCGGCGGCTTCACCCTGGAGAAGCTGACGGACGACTTCCTGGCGGTCGTCGACGCGGTGAGCCCGGACCGGCCCGTGCACCTGGTGGGACACGACTGGGGTTCGGTGCAGTCGTGGGAGTTCGTCACGGTCAAGCGCACGCAGGGCCGCATCGCGTCCTTCACGTCGATGTCGGGCCCGTCCCTCGACCACTTCGGGCACTGGATCAAGCAGCGCGTGAAGAAGCCCACGCCCGCCAAGGTGGGCCAGCTGCTCGGCCAGGGCGCCAAGTCCTGGTACGTGTACATGCTGCACACGCCGGTGCTTCCCGAGCTCGCCTGGCGCGGTCCGCTCGGCAAGCGCTGGCCGAAGATCCTGGAGCGCGTCGAGCGGGTCCCTGCGGGCGACTACCCGACGTCGTCGCTGCCCTCGGACGCCGCCCGCGGAGCCTGGCTGTACCGGGACAACGTACGGTCGCGACTGCGCCGCCCGCGCGAGGACGCGTACGCGCACGCGCCCGTGCAGCTCATCACGCCGCTCGGGGACGCCTTCCTGTCGCCGAAGCTGTACGACCAGCTGGAGCTGTGGGCGCCGCAGTTGACGCGCCGCGTCCTGCCCGCCAAGCACTGGGTTCCGCGCACCCGCCCCGACCAACTCGCGGCCTGGATCACCGAGTTCGTCACCGCGCACGAGGGGCAAGCGGCGGGAGTGCCCGCGCAGCGCCCGGCGGCCGACGGGAAGCACGCGGACCGGTTCGCCGGTCAGCTGGTCCTGGTGACCGGTGCGGGCAGCGGCATCGGCCGGGCCACCGCGTTCGCCTTCGCGGAGGCCGGCGCGCGCGTGGTCGCCGTCGACCGGGACGCAGAGAGCGTCGCGCGGACCGCCGAGCTGGCCCAGCTCATAGGCGCCCCCGAGGCGTGGGGCGAGACCGTGGACGTCACGGACGAGCAGGCCATGGAGAAGCTCGCCGAGAAGGTCGCCGCCGAGTACGGCGTGGTCGACGTCCTGGTGAACAACGCGGGGATCGGCCTGTCCGGCTCGTTCTTCGACACCACCCCGGAGGACTGGAAGAAGGTCCTCGACGTCAATCTGTGGGGCGTCATCCACGGCTGTCGCCTGTTCGGCAAGCAGATGGCCGAGCGCGGGCAGGGCGGCCACATCGTGAACACCGCGTCCGCGGCGGCGTACCAGCCCTCGAAGGCGCTCCCCGCGTACTCGACCTCCAAGGCCGCCGTCCTGATGCTCAGCGAGTGCCTGCGCGCCGAGCTGGCCGGGCAGGGCATCGGGGTCTCCGCGATCTGCCCCGGCCTGGTGAACACGAACATCACGGCGACGGCCCGCTTCGCCGGGGTGGACGCCGAGGAGGAGCAGCGCCGCCAGAAGAAGTCCTCCCGCCTGTACGGCCTGCGCAACTACCCGCCGGAGAAGGTCGCGGAGGCGATCCTGGGCGCCGTCGTGCACAACAAGGCGGTCGTCCCTGTCACCCCGGAGGCCCGCGGCGCCCACCTCATGTCCCGCTTCACGCCCAAGGCCCTGCGCGCGGTCGCACGGATGGAGCCGCCACTGTGAGCAGCGAGGCCCCGGGACCACAGGAGAGGGCGGAGCAGTCGGCCGCCGAGTACCGGATCGAGGACCTGGCCCACCACAGCGGTGCCACGGTCCGTACGATCCGCGCCTACCAGGACCGTGGGCTGCTGCCGCGGCCCGAGCGCCGCGGGCGGGCCAATGTGTACACGGACACGCATCTGTCCAGGCTGCGCCAGATCGCCGACCTGTTGGACCGCGGCTACACCCTGGCGTCCATCAAGGAGCTGCTGGAGGCCTGGGACGCGGGGCGCGGTCTGGGCGGCGTGCTCGGTCTGGTCGCGGAGGTGGACGGCCCGTGGACGGACGAGCGGGCGGGGCGCATCACGCGCGCGGAGCTGGACGAGAGGTTCGGCGGCGAACCCGATGAGGCCGCCGTGCGGGACGCGCTCGACCTCGGTGTGCTCGAACGCGTGCCGGGCAAGGACGACGAGTTCCTCGTACCGAGCCCTCAAGAGCTGGCGGTCGCCGCCGAGTTGCACGCGGCAGGCGTCCCCCTGTCCGCAATTTCCGGTCATCTGCGGGAGTTGAGGGGGCACGTCGAACATATAGCGGCGCGTTTCCTGGAGTTCACCACCGAGCATGTCTTCGCGCGCTATCTCGGTCCGCAACCGCCGACGGACACGGAAGCGGCCGAAGCGGCCTCGCTCGTACGACGACTCCGGCCGCTCGCGCAGCAGTCCGTGGACGCCGAACTTGCCCGGGCAATGCGGATGTTCGCCACCCGGCACCTCCATCGCCACCTTGCCGAAGGACCGGCGGTCGAAGTGGCGGATGAGCAGCAATCCGTCGCCATACCGGTGGAGACAATGCGGGCCGTGCGCAGGCTTGTTGGCCCCGAGCACGTCTCTGCCTTCATCGCGGCGGCAGCCGAACGAGAGGTACAGACAAGGACATTGGACGCATTGACCTCAAACCCCGGCAATACTCCCACTGTTGACCAAAAGGGCGATCTTGCTTGAGAGTTGTCCACAGAATTGCCAACTGGCCTGTGGATAACTGGACTTGGCTGTGGATCAAACATCCGGACCAAAATTTGCGAAAGCAATCCAAGGGGGTCCGCAAGGGAAATCCACATGCGCCGCGGAGACTCTCCCGGGCACTCTGGCGCGATGAACGAGCAACGCGTCGTCAGGGTCTCGAAGTACCTCTCCAAGCACCTGCGGCATCAGCCGGAGCGCATCGGCCTGACGCTCGACGAGGCGGGCTGGGTGGAGATCGACGAGCTGCTCGACGCGGCCCGTGCGCACGGGTTCACCATCGAGCGGGCCGAGCTGGAGCAGGTGGTCGCCGAGAACGACAAACGGCGCTTCGCCATCGACGGCTCCCGGATCCGCGCGAGCCAGGGCCACTCGATCGAGATCGACCTCGACCTGCCCGTGGCCGAACCGCCCGCGTACCTGTACCACGGCACCGTCGCCCGCTTCCTCGACGCGATCCGCCACGAGGGCCTCAAGCCGATGAACCGGCACGACGTGCACCTCTCCGCCGACCGTGAGACCGCCACCCGGGTCGGCGCCCGGCGCGGTCGGCCCGTCGTGCTCCCGGTCGACTCGGGCGCGATGCACCGGGACGGCCACACGTTCCGGCTGAGCGCCAACGGCGTCTGGCTCACGACCGCTGTATCCCCACGCTACCTGCGCTTTTCCCGCTGAGCCCGCGCTCGCGGCCACACGGTGGAACCGCCCCGGACGACCGCCGCGCCCACTGCGCATACGCTCACAGTCATGACCGACAACGCTCCCGCCACACCCCCTCGCCCGCTGCGCCTGAGCACCGTGATCCTGCCCTACCGCCGCTGGCACGAGGGCGCCCGCGAGGCATGGCTGCGCGCGGAGGAGCTGGGTTTCCACACCGCGTACACGTACGACCATCTGTCGTGGCGCGTGCCGTTCCGGGACGGGCCGTGGTTCGGGGCGGTCCCGACGCTGACGGCCGCGGCCACCGCCACCGAGCGGATCCGCCTGGGCACCCTTGTGACCTCGCCGAACTTCCGGCACCCCGTCACCCTCGCCAAGGAACTGCTCTCGCTCGACGACATCTCCGGTGGCCGGATCACGCTCGGTATCGGCGCGGGCGGCACGGGCTTCGACGCGAGCGCCCTCGCGCACAGCGGGCAGGAACCGTGGACGCCGCGGGAGCGGGCCGACCGTTTCGCCGAGTTCGTCCCGCTGCTCGACCGGCTGCTCACCGAGGACACGGTCTCGTACGACGGGACCTTCTACTCGGCAGGCGGCGACGTCGGCGCGCAGAACATCCCGGGCTGCGTACAGCGCCCCCGGCTGCCGTTCGCGGTGGCCGCGACGGGTCCGCGCGGCCTGAAGCTCGCCGCGCGGCACGGACAGGCGTGGGTGACCACCGGCGACCCGAAGCTGTACGCGACGGGCACCCCGGAGGAGTCGATTCAGGCCATTCGCGGGCAGGTCTCGAAGCTGGCCGCCGCGTGCGAGGCCATCGGCCGTGACGCGGACGAACCGGACAAGATCCTGCTCACCGGATTCACCCCGGACCGCGCCCGCCCCCTCGCCTCCGTCGACGCCTTCGTGGACTTCGCGGGCAGGCACCGGGAGCTGGGCTTCACCGAGCTCGTCCTGCACTGGCCGATCCCCGACACCGACTTCGCGGCCGACCAGAAGGTCTTCGAGGCGATCGCCACGGAGGCCCTGGCCCAACTCGACTGAATCGGACTCCGTCACGCCGGGGCCCGGGCGGGGCGCATGAGCCAGGTGCGCTCTCATCTGTGCGCCCCGCAGCACGCCCGTGCGCGCATATACGCGAACATGGTTCGGTGACCTCACCGACTCCCGGGCCCCGGACTCCGGCCCCCTCCGCCCCCACGCCCCGGCTGATCGCCACCGACCTCGACGGAACGTTGCTGCACGACGACAAGACCGTTTCGCCGCGTACGGTCGCCGCGCTCGCCGCCGCGGAAGAGGCCGGCATCGAGGTTTTCTTCGTGACAGGCCGGCCGGCCCGCTGGATGGATGTCGTCAGCGACCATGTGCACGGCCACGGCCTGGCGATCTGCGGGAACGGCGCCGCCGTCGTGGACCTGCACGGCGGCGCGGGCGAGCACCGCTTCGTCAAGATCCGCGAGCTGACGGTCCCGGACGCGCTCGACGTCGTCCGCATCCTGCGCGGCGTCGCGCCCGGCACCACCTTCGCCGTCGAGCGCACCGGCGGCCTGCACCACGAGCCGACGTACCCGCCGCTGCACCTGGACCCCGGGGAGACCGTCGCCCCCGCGGAGAAGCTGCTGGCCGCGGACTTCGAGGGCGCGGCCGTCGCGGACCAGCCGGTGCTCAAGCTCCTCGCGTACCACCCCGAGCTCGACCCCGACGCGTTCCTCGCGCTGGCCCGCGCGGGCGTGGGCGACCGGGCGGCCATCACGCGGTCGAGCCCGAGCGCGCTCCTGGAGGTCAGCGGACCCGGCGTCTCCAAGGCGAGCACGCTCGCCATGTGCTGTGCGGAGCGCGGCATCGCGCCCGCCGAGGTGGTCGCCGTCGGGGACATGCCCAACGACATGGAGATGCTCGCCTGGGCGGGCACGTCCTACGCGATGGGGAACGCGCACCCCGAGGTCCTAGCCTCCGCGACCGCCCGTACGGCGACCAACAACGAGGACGGCGTGGCCCGCGTCATCGAGGACATCCTGGCCGCGCACGCGCCTGCCCGGTAGCGGCTCCGGCCTGCCCGACTTGTCCGACTAGTCCGGCTTGCCCATTGGCGCCTACAGCTTCACGTGGCGCTCGGCGAACCACTTCACCGGGTCCACCCCGGACCCCAGATACGGCGTGAGCCGCACCTCGAAGTGGAGGTGCGGCCCCGTCGAGTTGCCGGTGGTGCCCGACTGGCCGACCCACTGCCCCGCGCGGAGCTTCTGCCCCTGGTCGACGGTGACCGCGGCGAGGTGCGCGTACTGCGTGTAGTAGCCGCCGGGGTGCCGCACGACGACCTCGATGCCGAAGGCGCCGCCGCAGGACACGCTCACCACGCGGCCCGCGCCCGCCGCCCGCACCGGCGTGCCGATGTCGACCGCGAAGTCCTGTCCGGTGTGCCGGTGCGACCAGCGCTCGCCCGCGCTGTCGAAGCCCGCGGACAGCTCGTACTTCTCCACAGGAGGCAGCCACGCGCGCGTGGTTGAGTTCTTCGGCTCCTTGAGGCGTACGGCGCCCCGGCACTTCCCCGCGGCGACCGAGGTGTCCGCCTGTCCCTGGAGCTGCCAGCGTGCCGCTTCGAGCTTGCTCTCGATGCCCTTCTTAAGGATGACGAGCCGTGCGTTGCGCTCCTTCAGGGCGCGCAACGCGTCCGCCGCCCTGCGCTGTCCGTCCGCGAGCCTGCGCTCGGCGCGCCTGCTCTTGTCCACGGCGTTGTTGAGTGCCAAGTCGGCCTGCCAGACCGCCCGTTGGCCGTGCATCAGCTTCTCGGGGTTCCCGGCCAGCAGCATCTGCGCCGTGATGGGGATGTCGCCGCCGCTGCGGTACTGGGCGCGGGCGATCCGGCCGAGGTCCCCGTGGAGCACGGAGATCTGCCGCCGCTCCCGCACGAGCAGCCGCTCCATCGTCCGTACCTCCGCCTTCTGTACGGAGGCGGCCTTCCGTCCCGCTTCGTAGCGCTGCGTCGCCTTGGACGCCTCCTCGAAGAGGCGCGCCACGTCCGCGCTCGCCTCCGGGCCCTCCGCGCCCTGGGAGACCGTGGGCGGGCCACCGAGGGCCACGAGGGCGCACAGCAGCACCGGGAGGACGAGCGATGTGCTGGTTCGGCGGGGTCCAAGACGCATGCATCGGATCGTCGACCGCCGCACGCCGGGCTTCCTGTGGGGCTGGTACGGCCGAGGGAACGGGTGCCCCGTACGGCGCAGGAACGTACCGCCAAACCGGGGCGGGCGGCGCCGGCCGGCGGTCTTCGGAGCCAGTGGTCTTCGGAGCCGGCGGTCCGCGGAACGCAGCCGCACAGCCCTCAGTGAGGCGCCTGCCACACCACCGTCGTACCGTCCCCGTCGATCCCCGCCCCGTGCCAACTGGCGCCGCCGAGCGATTCGGCCCGCTTCTGAAGGTTCTTCAGGCCGCTGCGCCGCCCGCCCTCCTTGATGCCCACGCCGTCGTCCGCGACCGTCAGACGGACGCCCTGCCGCCCGTCGGGGAGGAGCACGGTGGCGTCCACGACGACGTCGATGCGTTCGGCCTCCGCGTGCCGGAACGCGTTCGACAGGGCCTCGCGCAGCGCCGCGATGAGGTGCTTGCCGGTGAGCTCGCCGACGACCGTGTCGACGGGTCCGAGGAAGCGGTGCGAGGGCTTGAACCCGAGCGGCACGGCGGCCATGTTGATCTCGCGGAGCACCTTGGTGCGCAGGCCCGACGGCGCCTCGGTCGGCCCTTGCTGGAGCGCGAAGATCGCGGTGCGGATCTCCTGGATCGTGGTGTCGAGCTCGTCGACCGCCTTGCCGACGCCTGCCTGCACCTCGGGCACCACGGAGCGGCGCTGGGCGGTCTCCAGCATCATCCCGGTGGCGAAGAGGCGCTGGATGACGAGGTCGTGCAGATCGCGCGCGATCCGGTCGCGGTCCTCCAGGACGGCGAGGCGCTCCCGGTCGCGCTGCGCGTCGGCCGAGACCAGGGCGAGCGCGGCCTGGGAGGCGAACTGGGTTGCCAGGGTGCGCTCCGCCTCGCTGAAAGGACGCTCCCCACGCGCGCGGGTCATCACCAACGTCCCCAGGACCCGTCCGCCGCTCTGGAGGGGCAGCATCATGGACGGCCCGTAGTCCTGCGCGAGGCCGGTCAGCATGCGGGGGTCGGTGGCCGCGTCGTCGACGAACACGGCCTGGCCTTCGAGCAGTTCGGAGATGACCTCGCTCTCCGAGGGCACGATCACACCGAGCGCGGCGGAGGGCCCGTCCGCGTCGACGGCGACGATCTCCATGCCGCCCTCCTCCGCGGGCAGCATCACTATGCCGGCCGCCGAGTCCGAGAGGTGCCGGGACTGTTCGGCGACCACCTGGAGCGCGTCGTCGGCGTCGCCGCCCGAAAGGAGCGCGGTGGTCACCGCCACCGAGCCGTCGATCCACCGCTCGCGCTGCTTGGCCGCTTCGTAGAGGCGCGCGTTGCCGATGGCGATGCCCGCCTCCGTGGCGAGCACCCGGACCATGTTCAGGTCGTCGTCGTTGAACTCTCCGCCGTCGTGCTTCTCCGTGAGATAGAGGTTTCCGAAGATCTCGCCCTGTACGCGGATGGGGAGGCCGAGAAACGTGTGCATCGGCGGATGGTTCGCGGGAAAGCCGCAGGAGCGCGGGTCGTCCGCGAGGTTCGCCAGGCGCACCGTCACGGGGTCGTGGATGAGCGCGCCGAGCAGCCCCTTGTGCCCGTCGGGCAGCCGCCCGATGAGCCGCGCGGTCTCCTCGTCGACTCCGGAGTAGACGAAGTCCGAGAGCCCCTCGCCGTCCTCGGCGACGACGCCGATCGCGGCGTACTTGGCATCGGTCAGTTCGGCGGCCGTCTCGCAGATCCGGTCGAGCGTGGTGTGCAGCTCGAGGCCCGTGCCCACGGAACGCATCGCTTCCAGGAGCTGCGGCAGCCGGGCGGTCAGCTCGGCCGACAGACCGTGAAGGCTGCGTGTCGCCTCGGTCGCCGCCTCCAGGGAAGCCGCGGCGGGCTCGGCGGGAGGCGGGGCGCCGGGATCCGTGGGTGCTGCCATGCGACGAGCCTAATTAGTGCCGATTGGCGAGGAAAGTCGGGATCCGGGTGGGCGGGAGAGAAGAGGCGGGTCTTCCGCGGGTCCTCCGCAGGGCCTCAGCGCGTCCTCAACGCGTCCTCAGCCCTCCGCGCAGGCCAGCGCCTCCGCCGCGCCCTCCCGACGTCGAAGCTCCCGAAGCGGCCCGTCGACCGCGACGAGCTCGGCGTACGCGCCGCGCTGGGCGACCCGGCCCCCGCCGAGCACGAGCACTTCGTCCACGGCCTCCAGACCGGCGAGCCGGTGCGTGATCAGCACTGTCGTCCGGCCCCGCGTGGCGTCCAGGAGGTCCGCGGTGAGCGCGTCCGCCGTCTCCAGATCGAGGTGTTCGGCGGGCTCGTCGAGCACGAGGACGGGGAAGTCGGCGAGCAGCGCGCGGGCGAGCGCGAGCCGCTGCCGCTGGCCGCCGGAGAGACGTGCGGCGTGCTCACCCACCAGGGTGTCGAGCCCGTCCGGCAGCGCCTGCGCCCACTCCCGAAGACGTACGCGGCCGAGCACTGCCCACAGGTCGTCCTCGGTGGCGTCCTTCTTGGCGAGCAGCAGATTCTCGCGGAGGCTGCTGTCGAAGAGGTGCGCGTCCTGGGCGCACAGCCCGACGATCCGCCGGACCGCGTCGCCGTCGAGGGCCGCCGCGTCGACACCGCCGAGCGTGTACGTCCCGGCGTCCGCGTCGAGGAAGCGCAGCAACACCTGGGCGAGGGTCGTCTTGCCGGACCCCGACGGGCCGACGACGGCGACGCGGCGGCCGCGCTCCAGCGTCAGGTCGAGGCCGGCGAGCGCGTCCCGCTCCTGGCCCTCGTAGCGGGCGGTGAGGCCGTGCACGGCGAGCGGGAAGGGGTCCCGCGGCGCCTGTGCGGGCCGCTCGGGCTCCCGTACGGGTTCCTGCGCGTCCAGGACCTCGTAGACCCGCTCGGCGCTCTTGTGGACGCGCTGGCGGTGCTGCACGGCGAGCGGCAGGCCGAGCACCGCCTCGAACGCGGCGAGCGGCGTCAGGACGACGACCGCGAGCGACACCCCGTGGAGCTGCCCGGTGCGCACGCCCTGGACGCCGACGAACGCGGCCGCCGCCACGGTCAGGCCGGTGATCAGCGCGCTGAGCCCGTCGCCGAGCGCGGTCGCGGTGGCGGCGCGCGAGGCGATCCGCGTGAGCACGGAGTCGGCTTCCGCGGCCTCCTTCGTCCGTCGCGGCAGAGCGCCCGAGACCGTCAGTTCGGCGGTACCGGTGAGCAGTTCGGCCGCCTTCGTGGCGAGCACACCGCGCGCGGGGGCCAGCCTCCGCTCCGCGCGCCGGGACACCGCGCCCGACAGCAGCGGCACCCCGACGCCGGCGAGCAGCAGCCCGACCGCGAGCACGGCACCCGCGGCGGGCAGCATCCACGCGGTGAACGCCACCGACCCCACGCCCACGAGCGCGGCGACCGACGCGGGCAACAGCCAGCGCAGCCAGTAGTCCTGCAGGGCGTCCACATCGGCGACGAGCCGGGAGAGCAGGTCGCCGCGCCGCGTCGTGCGCAGCCCCGCAGGGGCGAGCCGCTCCAGGCGCCGGTACACGGCGACCCGGGTGTCGGCCAGCATCCGCAGCACCGCGTCGTGCGACACGAGCCGCTCCATGTACCGGAAGATCGCCCGTCCGATGCCGAACGCGCGCGTGGCCGTCACCGCGACCATCAGGTAGAGCACCGGCGGCATCTGCGAGGCCCGCGAGATCAGCCACCCGGACGTCGCCATCAGGCCGACCGCGCTGCCGAGCGCGAGCGCGCCGAGCAGCAGGGCGAGGGCGAGCCGCGAGCGGCGCGGCCTGGCGGCGTCACGCAGCCGTGCGAGCACATGGCGCCGGCCCACCGGCACGTCGCCGGGCACCGCCACCGGGGCGGCTTCGACGGCACCGGCAAGGACCTGCGCGGACGGGCTCCCCTGCACGGCGCCACGCACCTGCGCCGGCACCGCGCCAGGTGCCTCGACCCGTACGACCCGGTCCGCGACGGCGAGCAGCGCGGGACGGTGCACGACGAGCAGTACGGTCCGCCCCACGGCGAGCCTGCGCACCGCGTCGACGATGCCCGCCTCGGTCTCGCCGTCCAGCGCGGCCGTGGGCTCGTCGAGCAGCACGACCGGCCGGTCCGCCAGGAACGCCCGCGCGAGCGCGAGCCGCTGCCGCTGCCCGGCCGAGAGCCCGGCGCCGTCCTCCCCGAGCACGGTCGCCACGCCCTGGGGCAGCACCTCGACGAACTCCAGGGCCCCGGCCTCCCGCAGCGCGGCGAGCACCGCGGCGTCATCGGCGTCCGGCCGCGCGAGCCGCACGTTGTCCGCGATCGACCCGGCGTACAGCTGCGGCCGCTGCGGAACCCACGCCACGCGCGCGTGCCACGCCTCCCGCGACACCTCGGCGAGGTCGACACCGCCGACGGCGATTCGCCCACTACAAGGGCGTACAAAACCCAACAGGGCACTGACCAGCGTCGACTTGCCCGCTCCGCTCGGCCCTACGAGGGCCACGGTCTCGCCATCGGCCACCTTGAAGGAGACATCCGAGACGGCGTCGAAGGACCGCCCTTCGTAGCGAACAGAAACGCTTTCAAACCCGATTCCGCCGGCCGAGGGGGCCTCCCTCGTGCCGTCCTCGGGCAGCGGCGACTCCAGAACCGCGAAGATCTCCTCCGCCGCGGCGAGCCCCTCGGCGGCCGCGTGGTACTGCGCGCCCACCTGTCGCAGCGGCAGATACGCCTCGGGCGCGAGCACCAGAATCACGAGCCCGATGTACAGATCCATCTCGCCGTGCACGAGCCGCATGCCGATGGTCACGGCGACGAGCGCGACCGACAGTGTGGCCAGCAGCTCCAGCGCGAACGACGAGAGGAAGGCGATCCGCAGGGTGCGCATCGTCGCCCTGCGGTACTCATCGGTGATCTTGCGGATGGACTCGGCCTGCGCCTTGGCGCGGCCGAACACCTTCAGGGTCGGCAGGCCCGCGACGACGTCCAGGAAGTGGCCAGAAAGCCGGGAGAGCAGCCGCCACTGACGGTCCATCCGGGACTGGGTCGCCCAGCCGATCAGCATCATGAAGATCGGGATGAGGGGCAGCGTGCCGACGATGATCGCCGCCGACACCCAGTCCTCGGTGACGACACGGGCGAGCACCGCCACCGGGACCACCACCGCGAGCCCCAACTGCGGCAGATAGCGGGAGAAGTAGTCGTCGAGGGCGTCCACGCCGCGCGTCGCGAGCGCCACGAGGGACCCGGTGCGCTGCCCGCTCAACCACCCGGGGCCGAGCCGCGAGGCCCGCTCCAACAGACGCCTGCGCAGCTCCGACTTGACCGCCGCGCTCGCCCGGTGCGCGGCCAGCTCGGTCAGCCAGGCCACGAGCCCGCGACCGGCCGCGACCGCCGCCAACAACAGCAGCGGTGCCCGCAGTTCGGCCACGTCGAGGCCGTGCTGGAACGCGCCCACCACGACCTCGGCGATGAGCATCGCCTGCGCGATGACCAGGCCCGCCCCGGCGGCGCCAAGCACCACCACCGCGATCAGGAAGAGACGCGAGGCCCGGCCGTACCGGAACAGACGCTGGTCGATCGGTTTCACGTGAAACACACCCTCACGTAGACGAACGCAGACGGGCGAAGACGGAGCTAAGACGCTCAGTGCGCCCCTTTTCAGGAGCTCAGTGCGCCCCGGCAGGAATGCTCTTCGTGCTGAGCCGCTTGCGGAACACCCAGTAGGTCCAGCCCTGGTAGAGCAGGACCAGCGGCGTCATGATCCCCGCGACCCAGGTCATCACCTTCAGCGTGTACGGACCCGAGGACGTGTTGTCGATCGTCAGGTTCCACGCCTCGTTGAGCGAGGAGGGCATGACGTTCGGCACCAGGGCCAGGAAGATCGCCGCCACCACGGCCGCGATCGCGACCCCGTTGAAGGAGAACGCCCAGCCTTCGCGTCCCCTGGCGTTCATCACGAGCGTCCCGAGCAGTCCGACGACCGCCACGGCGAACGCCACCGCGGTCCACGCCGTCCCGCGCTCGACCTGGAGCCAGGCGAGGAACCCGCCGCCCAGGAGCACGGTGGCCACACCCGCCTTCGTCGCGAGCGCACGCGCCCGCACCCGGATGTCGCCGTCCGTCTTCAGCGCGGTGAACACCGCACCGTGCAGCGTGCACACGGCCGTGAAGGCGAGCCCGCCGAGCAGCCCCCACCAGGTCAGCAGGTCGCCGAACGAACCGGCGAAGTCCTGCTTGGAGTTGATCGGAACGCCGTGCACCATGTTCGCGAACATCACGCCCCACAGGAACGGCAGCAGCAGCGAGCTGACGAAGAGCACCAGCTCCCAGTTGCGCTGCCAGCTCTCCTCGGGCCGCTGGTGCCGGTACTCGAAGGACAGCACGCGCACGATCAGCAGCAGCAGCGCGATTACGAGCAGCAGGTAGAAGGCACTGAAGAACGTCGCGTACCAGATGGGGAACGCGGCGAACATCGCACCGGCCGCGGTGAGCAGCCAGACCTCGTTGCCGTCCCACACCGGCCCGATGATGTTGATCAGCACGCGCCGCTCGGTCCTGTCGCGCGCGAGCAGCCGCGTCAGGATGCCCACCCCGAAGTCGAAGCCTTCGAGGAAGAAGTAGCCGGTCCACAGAACGGCGATCAGAAGGAACCAGAAGTCGTTGAGGCCCATGGCGTTTCTCCTCTCAGTACGCGAAGGTCAGTGGCTTGTCGGCGTCGTCGTCATCGGAGTCGTCCCCCGAAGGACCACGCAGCTTCGGGTCCTTGGTCGGCGGTTCCTCGTCCGTGTCGGGACCCTTGATGGCGTACTTCTTCATCAGCCGTACGTTGATCCAGAACAGCACCGCGTACAGCAGGGTCAGCGCGGTCAGCGAGATCGCCATCTCGGTCTGGCTGACGCCGGGGGAGACCGAGTCAGCGGTCCGGAACAGGCCGAAGACGGCCCAGGGCTGACGGCCCATCTCGGTGAAGATCCAGCCGATGGAGTTGGCGATGAAGGGGAAGATCAGCGAGGCCATGCCGACCCGCCAGCCCCACTTCGTGACGGTCGGGCCGAGTTCCTTCTTGTTGGTGAGCATCAGCTTGGGGATTTCGTCCTCACCCCTTCGATGCTCGGGCAACAGCCATCGCCGCTTCCGGGTCAGCCAGAATCCGGCGCCCGCGGCGACGGCAGCGGTGAGCCCGATGCCGATCATCAGGCGGAAGCCCCAGAAGGTGACGAAGATGTTGGGGATGTAGTCCTCGGCCTTGCCGCCGTACTTCTCGGCCTCGGCCTTGGCGGTCTCGTGGATGCCGGGGACACAGCTGGAGAAGTTGTCGTCGGCCAGGAAGGAGAGCAGGCCCGGAAGCTCTATCTCGACGGAGTTGTGGCCCTTGTTCACATTGCCGACGGCGAAGATGGAGAACGGCGCGGGGCATTCGGTGTCCCACAGCGCCTCGGCCGAAGCCATCTTCATCGGCTGCTGCTTGAACATCACCTTGGCCAGCTGGTCGCCGGAGAGGGCGACCAGGACGCCCGCGATCATCGCGGTCACCAGACCGAGCCGGAGCGAGCTGCGCAGCGTGATGGTCCGCTTGCGGTCGACCTGCTCGCCGGCGTCCTTCTGCTTCTTGATCTTCCAGAGCAGGAAGCTGGAGACGCCGATCATGAAGGCTCCGCCGGTCAGGAAGGCGGAGGAGATGGTGTGCGCGAACTGGACGACCGCGGTGTTCTGGAAGAGGACGTGCCAGATGTCGTTGAGCCGGGCCACGCCGGTCTTCGGGTCGATCTCGTAGCCCACCGGGTGCTGCATCCAGGAGTTGGCCGCCAGGATGAAGTAGCCCGAGGCCAGTGTGCCGATCGACACCATCCACATGCAGGCGCAGTGGAGCTTCTTCGGCAGCTTGTCCCAGCCGAAGATCCACAGTCCGATGAAGGTGGACTCGAAGAAGAAGGCGATCAGCGCCTCCATCGCGAGCGGAGCACCGAAGACGTCACCGACGAACTTCGAGTAGTCCGACCAGTTCATGCCGAACTGGAACTCCTGCACGAGGCCGGTCGCGACGCCGATCGCGATATTGATCAGGAAAAGCTTCCCCCAGAACTTCGTGGCGTGGAAGTACTTCTCCTTGCCCGTGCGTACCCATGCCGTCTCCAGGCCCGCCGTGAGCGCGGCCAGAGAGATCGTCAGTGGGACGAACAGGAAGTGGTAGACGGTGGTGATGCCGAACTGCCATCGCGCCAGGGTCTCCGGCGCGAGGGCGATCGTTGTCGGGTCCACTGCGTCTTCTCCTTACATCGCCGTGGTCACAGCGGCAGTTTGCCCCTTTAATCCCACAAATCCCGGGAGGAACCGGGACACGCTTGTGAACGCGTTCACATTCACAAGCATTATGTCGTACTGGTTGTCGGCATACGAGAGGGGGTCCCCCTTAACTTCGGGGGGACCCCCTTCGCCTACGATCTCCGCCCAACGCGGGGCAGGTCAGAGCTCCTTGCGGAACTCCGCGGCCGTCTGCAGGAAGATGTCGTTGGCCTCGGTCTCCGCGATCGTGGTGCGCACACCCTCGCCCGCGAACGGCCGCACGACCACGCCCGCCTGCTCACAGGCCGCCGCGAAGTCCATCGTCTTCTCCCCCAGGCGCAGCCACACGAAGTTGGCCTGCGTCTCGGGCACCGTCCAGCCCTGCGCCCGCAGCCCCTCGACGACCCGCGTGCGCTCGGCCACCAACGAGCCGACCCGGCCGAGCAGCTCGTCCTCCGCGCGCAGCGAGGCCACCGCCGCGTCCTGCGCGAGCTGGCTCACACCGAAGGGGACCGCCGTCTTGCGCAGCGCCGCGGCGACCGGCTCGTGCGCGATGGCGAAGCCCACCCGGAGCCCCGCGAGCCCGTACGCCTTCGAGAAGGTCCGCAGCACCGCCACGTTCGGCCGGTCCCGGTAGATCTCGACGCCGTCCGGCACCTCGGTGTCGCGGATGAACTCCCGGTACGCCTCGTCGAGGACCACCAGGACATCGGCGGGCACCCGGTCGAGGAACCGTTCCAGCTCGGCCCGGCGGATGGCATTGCCCGTGGGGTTGTTGGGGTTGCAGACGAAGATGAGGCGCGTGCGGTCGGTGATCGCGTCGATCATCGCGTCGAGGTCGAGGTCCTCGCTCGGCGTGAGCGGCACCTGCACCGACTTCGCGCCGCTGATCTGCGTGATGATCGGGTACGCCTCGAAGGACCGCCACGCGTAGATGACCTCGTCACCCGGCCCCGAGGTCGCCTGGAGCATCTGCTGCGCGACGCCGACCGAGCCGGTGCCGGTGGCGAGGTGCGAGACGGGCACACCGAAACGGTCGGACAGCTCGTTCATCAGGCCGGTGCACGCCATGTCCGGGTAGCGGTTGAAGGTCCCGGCGGCCGCGATCGCCTGCTCCATCACTCCGGGCAGCGGAGGATAGGGATTCTCGTTGGAGGACAGCTTGTACGCCACCGGCCCCCCGGCGGCGGCCGGCTTGCCGGGCTTGTAGGCAGGGATCCCCGCCAGCTCCGCACGCAGCTTGGGGTTGATCTCGCTCACCGCAGTCCTCCTTGTGGGCACCGTTCCAATACTGCTCACCTTAAGAGGATTCGCCGCGCTCCCCAATGGCCCGGGTCCCGACCCTCCGCAAGGCGTGCGGAGAGGGGGGAGCGCTCCTCGCCCTGGCGCGCGCCGGTGGCTCGCGCCGTGGCGCGCATCACCCGTGAAGGTGAGTTGAGACCTACTCGCAACATCGCCGACTTGGCAGGCCCCTGCGTGACGACAAGCGAAGTGCCATACCCTGACCCTTCAACTCCCTTTTATTTAAAGGTTGATGATGGGCCATCACCTTGCAGAAACGTGCCTGTCAACGCCTGCATATGCTCCCCCACCATGCAGCCGAATGAGCCCTACTATCGGCTCGCCATGACAGCAGCAGGGAAGCACCAGGTGAGCCGGGCAGAGACGACCCGCAGGGGCACCCGGCCGAGCCGGGCAGGCATCAGAGACGTTGCCGCAGCCGCCGGGGTCTCGATCACGACTGTGTCCGATGCGCTCAACGGTAAGGGCCGGCTCCCGGACGCCACCCGACGCCACGTTCGCGAGGTCGCCGACCGGTTGGGCTATCGCCCCTCCGCGGCCGCTCGCACGCTCCGTACCGGGAAATCGGGCCTCATCGGCCTGACAGTGACGACGTACGGGGATGAACCTTTCACCTTCACAGAATTCGCGTACTTCGCCGAGATGGCGCGCGCCGCCACCTCCGCCGCGCTCGCCCGCGGGTACGCCCTCGTCATCCTGCCCGCCACCTCACGCCACGACGTGTGGTCGAACGTCGCCCTTGACGGCACCGTCGTCATCGACCCCTCCGACCACGATCCGGTCGTCACCGAGCTGGTCCGCCAGGGCCTGCCGGTCGTCTCCGACGGACGTCCCGCGGGCACCCTGCCCGTGACCGCCTGGGTCGACAACGACCACGAGGCCGCCGTGCTCGGCATCCTCGACCACCTCGCCGAGTCCGGCGCCCGCCGCATCGGCCTACTGACCGGCACCACCACCGACACGTACACGCACCTCTCCACCTCGGCGTATCTGCGCTGGTGCGAGCGGATCGGACAGGAACCGGTCTACGAGTCGTACCCCGCGCACGACCCGTGCGCGGGCGCCGTCGCCGCCGACCGGCTGCTCGCCCGGCCCGACCGCCCCGACGCGGTCTACGGCCTCTTCGATCCCAACGGCACCGATCTGCTCGCCGCCGCGCGCCGCTACGGGCTGCGTGTCCCGGACGACCTGCTGCTGGTGTGCTGCAGCGAGTCGATGGTCTACGCGAACACGGAACCGCCCATCACCACCCTCTCGCTCAAACCGCGGCGGATCGGGACGTCCGTCGTGCAGCTCCTCATCGACGCCATCGAAGGGGTCGATTCCGACCAGCCGGTCGAGCAGGTGATGCCGACCGAACTCATCGTGCGGACCTCGTCCCATCGACGCCCGCACCGCACCACGGTCAGCCCTCCCCGGTCTCCGGGACAGGGCTGACCGCCCCCGCCCGCCCCCTCCACCGACTCCTCCGAAGAGAAAAGTCCACACCAATTCGGGAGAAATGCACGGCGATCAGCCGCCCGTCACCGATTCACCACCCCTGGTGCATCACACAGCGCGAGCCGCATTCCTATGATGGGCGCACGACACCGCGGGCCGCTGCGACCAGGCAGTCCGATACGGTGCACAGGCGGCGCAATGGTGGTGGAGGGGTCGATGACTCAGGGGGCCGGTCCGGGATCCGCAGCGGAGACGGAGACGCTGCGCGACTTCCGTGTTCCCGCGTACGTCCATGACGTACCGGCGAACGTGCAGCCGACGGACCCCGACGTCCCCGCGCCCGGCGCAGAGAGTCCCGACGGTTACACGCCGACCGAGCGTGACCTGCCGGTCATCAACCAGGGCGACACGGTCCAGGTCGAGGTGGCGCAGCCCGCGCCCACGGGGGACGAGGGCCTCGGCCCGCTGTTCGTCGTCGGCGATGTGCACGGCTACCTCGACGAGCTGCTCGCCGCGCTCTGCGAGAAGGGCCTGATCGACGCGGAGGGCAACTGGGCGGCGGGCACCGCGCGCCTGTGGTTCCTCGGCGACTTCACCGACCGCGGGCCGGACGGGATCGGCGTCATCGACCTCGTCATGCGGCTGTCCGCGGAGGCGGCGGCCGCGGGCGGCTACTGCAAGGCGCTCATGGGCAACCACGAGCTGCTGCTGCTCGGCGCGAAGCGGTTCGGCGACACGCCCGTGAACTCCGGAGCGGGCACCGCCACGTTCCAGGCGGCCTGGTTGCTCAACGGCGGGCAGAAGGCCGACATGGACCGCCTCCAGGACGTGCATCTGCAGTGGATGTCCCGGCTCGACGCGATCGAGATCGAGGACGACCATCTGCTCACGCACTCGGACACCACCGCGTATCTCGACTACGGCGACTCCATCGAGGCCGTCAACGACACGGTGCGCGAGACCCTCACGCGCAATGACGCGGACGAGTGCTGGGACCTGTTCCGCAAGTTCACCAAGCGGTTCGCGTTCAAGGACGAGGAATCGGGGCCCAGCGCCGCACGACAGCTCCTCGACGCCTTCGGCGGCTCGCGCATCGTGCACGGCCACAGCCCGATTCCGTATCTGCTCGGCGAGGTCGGTGGTGAGGACGGGGACAGCGAGGACAGCAGGCCCCCCGTCGAGGGCCCGCATGTGTACGCGAACGGCCTGGCCATCGCCATGGACGGCGGCGTGACCATGGCCGGAAAGCTGCTCGTCCAGCAACTGCCCATGGATATCTGAGACTTCGCGGGGCAGACGCGAAAGCGGAGGATCCGACTGGCCGCAGGGCCAATTTCCGGAAACCCCCTGTCACCGCGTGCCGTGACAGCTCTACCATCGGCTTATCCGTAGCAGGCTCCCCTCCGTTTCTGCCCGACGGCTCGCACCCATGCGGGCCACCAAGCCCTACGGAGCATCGGGGGATGCACATGAACAGCGCTCCGCATTTGCTGAACGAGGACCGTCCCGAGTTCGAGCGGCTCCTCGATGACGCGCTGCGTACCGCACCGAATCGGCCTGAACTCGCCGCTGTGGGCCAGCGGCTCAACCCCGAGCAGCTGCGCACCATGGCGCTCGGCGCCGCCGCACTGATCAACACGGCGGCCGCCGACGAGTACCAGCGCTACGTCAAGGTCCGCGAGGAACTGCGCTCCACGCCGCGGCTCCTGCGTCCGCTACGCGAAGGAGGCAAAACCAGCGGGGAGAGCACGGGACCGGGCGTCGCCGCGGTCGCCGTCGTGCTCGCCCCGGTCCTGGCAGGGACCGCAGCCGTGATCTTCCTGCTCGTCGGCTACATCCTGGGCATGCTCAACCCGGTGCCGGGCCTCGCGAGGACCCTGCGCACCTTCGGCTGGGTCTTCGGCGTGATCGCCGCGGCAAGCATTCTCGTCGCGGCCGTCTGCCTGCTGCTCGCGGCCTTGCGCAATGGATCGACGTCTCTCCAGGCGAGCGCGCACGGCGAGGCCAGCGAGGAAGTGAAGCAGGCCAGGGAAGCCTGGCGCGTCGCGCTCCTGGACCGGGGCATCCTGCCGTTCCTGCGGGACGCCCTGGCGGATCCATCGGCGGGCGGCGGCTCGCCCCTCGGGGGCCGCGGCGGCTCCGGCGGGCGCATGCCGCAACTCGGCTACAACAGGCCGGGGTTCAGCAGCCCCGACGGCGGCGGCACGGCCACGGGCCAGCGCGCCGGCTATTCGAGCCCGGACTTCTCCAGCCCGGACTTCGGCGGCCCGGACCACCAGCCGGACTGATCCTCCGGCGGCCACCAGGCCGTGACCGACGACGAGGCCCCTCGCGCACGAGGGGCCCCACCGTCATGCCGTCAGTCGGCGATCGGCAGATACACGCGGTTGCCCGCCTGTGCGAACTCCTTGGACTTCTGCTCCATGCCCTCCGCGATCTCCGAGGAGGTGGTGCCGTGTTCCCGCCGGATGTCCTGCGAGATCTTCATCGAGCAGAACTTCGGCCCGCACATCGAGCAGAAGTGTGCCGTCTTCGCGGGCTCCGCCGGCAGCGTCTCGTCGTGGAACTCCCGTGCCGTGTCCGGGTCGAGGGCCAGGTTGAACTGGTCCTCCCACCGGAACTCGAAGCGGGCGTCGGAGAGCGCGTCGTCCCAGGCCTGCGCGTCCGGGTGGCCCTTGGCAAGGTCCGCCGCGTGCGCCGCGATCTTGTACGTGATGACGCCGGTCTTCACGTCGTCGCGGTTGGGCAGGCCCAGGTGCTCCTTCGGCGTGACGTAGCAGAGCATCGCCGTGCCCCACCAGGCGATCATCGCGGCGCCGATCCCGGACGTGATGTGGTCGTACGCCGGGGCGACATCGGTGGTCAGCGGGCCGAGCGTGTAGAACGGCGCCTCCTCGCAGATCTCCTGCTGGAGGTCGATGTTCTCCTTGATCTTGTGCATCGGGACGTGTCCCGGACCCTCGATCATGGTCTGCACGTTGTGGCGCTTGGCGATCGAGTTCAGCTCGCCGAGCGTCCGGAGCTCCGCGAACTGCGCCTCGTCGTTGGCGTCCGCGATGGAGCCGGGGCGCAGGCCGTCGCCGAGCGAGTACGTGACGTCGTACGCCGCGAGGATCTCGCAGAGCTCCTCGAAGCGCTCGTAGAGGAAGCTCTCCTTGTGGTGCGCGAGGCACCACGCGGCCATGATCGAGCCGCCGCGGGAGACGATGCCGGTCTTGCGGTCGGCGGTCAGCGGGACGAACGGGAGGCGGACGCCCGCGTGGACCGTCATGTAGTCCACGCCCTGCTCGGCCTGCTCGATGACCGTGTCCTTGTAGATCTCCCAGGTCAGTTCCTCGGCCTTGCCGTCGACCTTTTCGAGCGCCTGGTAGAGCGGCACGGTGCCGATCGGGACGGGGGAGTTGCGCAGCACCCATTCACGCGTGGTGTGGATGTTGCGGCCGGTGGAGAGGTCCATGACCGTGTCGGCGCCCCACTTGGTCGCCCAGGTCATCTTGTCCACCTCCTCCTCGATGGAGCTCGTCACGGCCGAGTTGCCGATATTGGCGTTGACCTTCACCAGGAACCGCTTGCCGATGATCATCGGCTCGATCTCCGGGTGGTTGACGTTCGCGGGCAGCACGGCCCGGCCCGCCGCGATCTCCTCGCGCACGACCTCCGGCGCGACGTTCTCCCGGATGGCCACGTACTCCATCTCCGGGGTGATCTCCCCCCGGCGCGCATACGCGAGTTGGGTCACGGCCTGGCCGTCCCGGCCGCGGCGCGGCTGGCGCGGGCGGCCGGGGAAGACCGCGTCGAGGTTGCGGAGGCCGCCGCGCGGCGACGTGTGCTTGAGGCCGTCGTCCTCGGGACGGGCGGGGCGGCCCGCGTACTCCTCGGTGTCGCCGCGGGCGATGATCCAGTTCTCCCGCAGCGGCGCGAGACCGCGACGGACATCGGTGTCGACGGTCGGGTCGGTGTACGGACCTGAGGTGTCGTACAACGTCACCGACTGCCCGTTGGTGAGGTGCACTTGACGGACCGGCACCTGGAGGTCGGGGCGCGAGCCCCTGATGTACCCCTTGTGCCAGCCGATGGACCGGCCGGCCTCCTCGGTCGAGTTGGAGGCAGGCGTGTGCGCGTCCGTTGTGGTCATGAGACCTACTCCCTACGCCGGCATTACCCGGTAACAGGTTCAGCGGTCGACGCAGCGATATTCGTCCTTGGTCACGCAGCTCCACGCTGTTTCACGTGAAACGCGCAGGGACGAAGGTCAGCGCCCTCTCAGCCCGGTGCTCCGAGCTCCCGCGATGGCAAAAGCGGCTCCACGCTAACGTGACGCACGCCGCGTTGAACAGAGGGCCCCCCTCCGTTCTTGCGATGATCTGGCGGTGACCACCAGACAGCAGCCCTCAGCTCCGCCGTCCCACGCGCCGCATGGGCACTCCCACAGCCACGGCCCAGCGGCGCCTGTCTCCCGGCACTTGCGCAAGGTGATCGCGGCCGTCCTGATCCCGTTCTCGGTCGCGGTCGTCGTGGGCCTCGCGGTGCTCTGGCCGGGCGGCGCACCGCCGCACGAGCGCAGCGGTGTCGGCTTCGACCGGCAGACACAGCAGGCCACGGTCACCCGCGTCGAGAAGGTCGACTGCTCGTCCGTGCACGCCCAGGGCCAGAGCTCGACCGGGGACCCCACGGCGCAGCAGGGCACCACAGGCGAGCAGAAGACCAGTGGCACCTGCGAGAACGCGACGATCCGGATCGACAGCGGCAAGGACAAGGGCCGTACGTTCACCGAGGTCGTTCAGCCGGATTCACCGCGGCAGTTGCACGAGGGCCAGAAGGTGATCGCCGCCTACGCGCCGGACGCACCCAAGGACCTGCAGTACTCGGTCACCGATGTGAACCGCAAGGTTCCGATGGTGCTGCTGGCCGGGATCTTCGCCCTGGCCGTGGTCGTGGTGGGCCGGATGCGCGGCGTCATGGCGCTGGTCGCGCTCGCGGTCAGCTTTATGGTGCTGACGTTCTTCATCCTGCCCGCGATTCTGCAGGGGTCGAACCCCCTGGTCGTCGCGGTGGTCGGAGCCAGCGCGATCATGCTGATCGCGCTCTACATGTGTCACGGCCTGACGGCCAGAACCTCCGTCGCCGTGCTCGGCACCCTGGTCTCGCTGCTGTTGATCGGCCTGTTGGGCTCGCTGTTCATCGGCTGGGCGGCCCTGACGGGCAACACCGACGACAACACGGGACTGATCCACGGCCTGTACCCGGACATCGACATGAGCGGTCTGCTGCTCGCCGGCGTCATCATCGGCTCACTCGGTGTGCTCGACGACGTGACGGTCACGCAGACCTCCGCCGTGTGGGAGCTGCACGAGGCGAACCCGACGCTGGGTCGACGCGCCCTGTACCGGGCGGCGATCCGCATCGGCCGCGACCACATCGCGTCCGTCGTCAACACGCTCGTCCTGGCCTACGCGGGCGCCGCGCTGCCGCTACTGCTGCTCTTCTCGATCGCGCAGAGCAGCGTCACCGACGTGGCCAACAGCGAACTGGTGGCCGAGGAGATCGTGCGTACGCTGGTCGGCTCGATCGGCCTCGTCGCCTCGGTGCCGGTGACCACCGCACTGGCCGCGCTCGTGGTCTCCGCCGACCGCCCGGAGACACACGGCGACCACCCGGAGACACGGGAGCCCGCGACGGCCGCTCCCTCTCCTGGACGCGGTGGCGGAGGCCGGCGGCGTAAACGCTGAAGGGCGCGGAACTGCTCGGGTGCACCGCGCTGCTGAAGCGTTACGTCTGGTCCTGTGTCGCACAAACCATCTGATGTCGCGAGAGCCGCCCGCTGTCGTGCGGGCCGTCTGCTGCTGTGCGTGCCGTCTGCTGTCGTGCGGGCCGATGGGGAGTCAGCCCGCGCTCTGCTCCTCGGCGAGGATCCGGTCGAGAGCCTCGTCGAGGTCGGACTCGAAGTCCGCGCCGGTCTCCTCCTGGCCCAGCGGGACGAGCCTGTCCGTCCGGTCGAGGAACGCCACGAGCGGTGCGACCCCGGCCCGGAACAGGGCCTGGTCCGCCCCGACCTGGAGCCTGATGTGCACCTCTCCCGGCATCTCGCCGACAGCGCCACCCACCCGCTCCACCGGTGTGACCTGTACATCCCCTTCGCCACTGGCCCCGTTGACCCCGTCGACGAGGAGCTCCCGGCCGAACGCCCAGGTCACGGGCGCGTCTCCGGGGAGATGGAAGGTCAGCCGCACGGCGTACGGATCGGTGGACTCGTACCGGAGCTCCACCGGAATGCGGAACGAGAGCTCCTCGGAGACGAGGAAGCTCATCATGACCTCTGCTTGGACTGCTTGTACGGACTCGCGCATCGCCTACCCCGTCAACTTGCCGTCGATTGGCCAGGAATCATCTCCCTGACACTGCTGGCATCTTGCTCAACGTACACACAGGATCACAAGGAGTGAGTTTTCAAATGCTGATAGAGAAGGCGAGTGTTCCTACCAGCCTGCCGATCTCGTGCTGCAACTGGCGGGCTGTGGGCAGCAGTTTCTCCGCCTGGTGGGAAGGGAGAGAAATGGCCAAAGTTGCCGCGGTCGACCCGATCGTCAGCGGGAACGCGGCACAGGCCGTGCCCAGCGCATACTCCTGACGCTCGACGACCGGTTCCATGCGACCCACCCGGCTCAGCTTCCGTAGCAGCGCGCGGTCGTCACGGACCGAATACGGAGTGATGGACTGCGCGGGGTAGCGCTCGAGGTGGTCCTTGCGGGCCTCCTCGTCGAGCTGAGAGAGCAGACACTGGCCGATGGCGTGGGCATGGCCGGTCTCCCGGAAGTCGGCCCACTCCTCGACGGCCGGATTGGCCGGGGTGTCGGCGACGGCGACGAGCTCGATCTCGCCGTCCCGGTAGACCGCGAAATAGACCGGGACGCCGATGGTGTCGCGCCAGTGCCGCAGCGCATCGGTGATCATGCTGCGACGATTCTGCTGCGCTCCGCTGCTGCTCAAACGCTCGGCGGCGTCACCGAAAACAAAGACGCCGTTCTCCCGGCGGAGATATCCCTCGTGGGTCAGCGTGCGCAGCAGGTGGTACGCGGTGGGAAGGGCGAGGCCGGCTTCCCGCGCGAGTTGCTTGGCCGGCGCCCCGTCGTCATGGGAGGCGACCGCCTCGAGCAGTCGCATGGCCCGCTGTACGGAGCCGATGAGTGTCTGCGGGGCAGCGGCGGGTGCGGTATCGACCGTGGCCAAGGTTCACTCCCGATGCGCGTGGGGAACCCCCGCGTGTTCGAGGCTCGCAGGGGGCTAAAGCCATCGAATTCCGGACTCTAACCCTTGGCCACCGATTGGCGCCTGCCGCGCAAGGAAACTTCCCCCGGTCGTGCGAAAGGTCGCGCGACGCAACGACCGGGATCCGCACACAAGTGCGTGCCCGGCTTCACCAGTCGCGGCTCCGCGACGACGAACCGACCATGAACTTCCGCACTACGTAGATGAGTCCACCCACCAGAGCGGCGAACACGAGCACCTTGAACAGCAGGCCGATCACAAAACCGACGACGCTCGCGATCAGACCGCCGAACACGACGATGGCGATGACCGGCACCGCGACCCACTTCACCCACCACGGCATGTCCGCGAATATTTCTCGCACTGCCATCGCTCTCCTCCGTTGTCTCTTGGATGCTTCTGCTTCGAGGCTTCTGCTTCGATGCTTCTGCTTCAGTGTTCTACTTCGGTGTTCTGCTTCGATGCTGGCACGTCGAAGGCCCGTGCGGGCCCTTCCGATCCCTTGTCCTCCCCTGACCCGCCCCCTAGGGAACCCCGAGGTCGGGGCCGTCCGCGGGGCCTACCCGTCAGCTCTCCGGAGGCGAGAAGACGACGAGGACGCGCAGGTCCTCGCTGATGTGGTGGAACTTGTGCGCGACACCGGCCGGCACGTACACGACGCTGCCCCGGCCGACCTGAGTGGTCTCCATGCCGACCGTGATCGAAGCGCGGCCGCTGACCACGAGATAGACCTCGTCCTGCTGGTGCGGCTGCTGCCGGTCCTGTGTACCCGCGTCGAGCGCGTACAGCCCGACCGACATATTGCGCTCACGCAGGAACTGCAGATAGGCCCCGTCGTTGGCGGCTCTCTCCGCCTCGAGCTCATCCAACCGGAACGCCTTCATCAGCCTCGCCCACCCCTGTCACCGATCATGTCTGCAACGATCAGACACATGAAGAATTTCCTCGTCAAGACGATCGCCAACGCGGGCGCCCTGGCCGTCGCCGTCTGGGTGCTCGACAAGATCACCCTCACCGGCGACAGCACCGGCAAGAAGATCGGCACGCTGATCCTCGTCGCCCTCATCTTCGGCCTGGTCAACGTGATCGTGAAGCCGATCGTAAAGCTCCTGACCTTCCCGCTGTTCGTCCTCACGCTCGGCCTGATCACGCTGATCGTGAACGCCGTGATGCTGCTGCTGACCTCGTGGCTGGCCGATCAAGTGGACCTCAGCTTCCACGTCGACGGCCTCTGGACCGCGATCCTCGGTGGCCTGATCGTGTCGATCGTCTCCTGGGCGCTGAACGTCGTGCTGCCCGAGGGCAAGGACTGAGAGCGGCCGAGGATGACCTACCGCGTCTGTTTCGTCTGCACCGGCAACATCTGCCGCTCGCCCATGGCCGAGCACGTCTTCCGCGCCCGCGTTGAGGAGGCGGGGCTCGACGGCCTCGTCGAGGTCGACAGCGCGGGCACGGACGGCTGGCACGAGGGCGACGGCGCCGACCCGCGCACCGTCCTTGTCCTCACCGAGAACGGCTACGCCTCCGAGCACACGGCCCGCCGCTTCCACCGCGACTGGTTCGACCGCCTCGACCTGGTCGTCGCCCTCGACCACGGCCATCTGCGCACCCTGCGCCGCCTGGCGTCGACGCCCGAGGACGCCGAGAAGGTGCGCCTGCTGCGTTCCTACGACGCCGAAGCCGATCCCTCGGACCTGGACGTCCCCGATCCGTACTACGGCGATCTGGGCGGCTTCGAGGAGTGCCTGAAGCTCGTCGAGGCGGCCTCCGACGGCCTTCTCGTATCCGTGCGCGAAGCAGCGGGAGGACAGGTCGCATGACGGAGCCCTCGGCACCGGAACCGGGAACGGAGCCTTCGGCACAGGAGCCCGGAGACGGCACGCGGGCGGTCCGGGCGGGTCTGCCCGAGCCGGTCAAGAACGAACCGACCCTGCCGGGGCCGGTGTTCGCCGCACACTTCCATCTGCCCGGCGATGTGTCGGGGCCCTATGCGTACGGCCGCGACGAGAACCCGACGTGGACGCATCTCGAGCGCGCCATCAGCGAGTTGGAGGCTCCGGGGCGCTCCGGCGTGGAGACGCTGGCCTTCGCCTCCGGCATGGCCGCGATCTCCGCGGTCCTCTTCTCGCAACTGCGCGCCGGCGACGCGGTGGTTCTGCCGGCCGACGGCTACCAGGTCTTCCCGCTCGTCCGCGAGCAGCTCACGGCGTACGGGATCGAGGTGCGTACCGCGCCGACCGGCGGTGACGCGCAGCTCGACGTGCTCGACGGGGCACGCCTGCTGTGGCTGGAGACGCCGTCCAACCCGGGCCTCGACGTCTGCGACATCCGGCGCCTCGCCGACGCCGCCCACGCGCGCGGGGCGCTCGTCGCCGTGGACAACACGCTCGCGACGCCGCTCGGGCAGCGCCCGCTGGAGCTCGGCGCGGACTTCGCGGTGGCCAGCGGCACCAAGCAGCCCACGGGCCACGGCGACCTCCTGCTCGGCTACGTCGCGTGCGCCGACGCCGAGTTGATCGCCTCGGTGAAGCGCTGGCGCAAGATCGTCGGAGCGATTCCGGGGCCGATGGAGGCCTGGCTCGCGCATCGGTCCCTCGCCACGCTCGAGCTGCGCGCCGAGCGGCAGAGCGCCAACGCGCTGGCCGTGGCACAGGCGCTGCTGGAACGCGAGGACGTCGCCGCGGTGCGTCATCCCGGTCTGCCCGGTGATCCGTCCCATGACGTCGCCGCCGGGCAGATGCGGCGGTTCGGCTGCGTGGTCGCCTTCGAGCTGCCCTCGCGCGCCCGGGCCGAGCGGTTCCTGGAAGCCCTGACCCTGGTGGACGACGCGACGAGCTTCGGCGGCGTACGGTCCACCGCCGAGCGGCGCGGGCGCTGGGGCGGGGATGCCGTCACCGAAGGCTTCATCCGCTTCTCCGCGGGCGCCGAGAACACCGAGGACCTGGTGGCGGACGTGCTGCGGGCGCTGGACGGGGCCCGAGACCCGTCAGAAGGGCCCTAGTACCGCGCGCGCTACGTACAACGGACGGTCCGAGCCTCCCCCCTCGTGGCTCGGACCGTCCCGGTTCTTACGCGCGAAGAACCGCGCGAACAAGGCTAGTTGACTCTGTGTCAGTGTCCAATCACGGTAGCGACAGAGACCTATCGACTTATTTATAGTTGGGCGCGGCTCTGGGGTTGGGAAGGGGAGGTGTGCCGCGATGGATCTCGCGTTGCTGCGCACCTTTGTGACGGTGCATCGCGCCGGTTCGTTCACCCGCGCCGCCGCGCTGCTCGGCCTGTCCCAGCCGGCGGTCACCTCCCAGATCCGCACGTTGGAGCGGCAGCTGGGGCGCCCGCTCTTCCTGCGCCAGGCGCGCGGTGTGACGGCCACGACGATCGCCGACGAGCTGGCCCACAAGGCGGCTCCGCATCTCGACGCCCTCGTGGAGATCGCCGAGGCAGGGCTCGGCGAGGAGTCCGCCGTGCGCACCCTGCACCTGGCGGGGCCTCCGGAGTTCACCGCGGAGCGCGCCCTACCTGCGCTGACGGCCCTGACCCGGGACGACGGGCAGAGCATCGCGTTACGGACGAGCTTCGGCACGGCCGAGGAAACCCTGGAGGGGCTCGCCGCGGGGCATCACGATCTGGCCATCGCGACGGCCCGTCCGCGCGGCGCCCTGCACACGGCGACTCCGCTCTGCGACGAGGAGCATGTGCTGGCCGCCGCCCCGCGCCTGGCCGCCCGGATCGGCCGCGGCATGCTGCACCGCGACGCGGCGCCGTCCCTGGAGAAGTTCCCGGTGGTCGAGGTGCACGAGTCGTTGCCCCTGGTCAGCCGCTACTGGGCCGCAGTCTTCGACTCCCGGCCCGCTGTCTCCGCCACGGTCGTCGTGCCCGATCTGCGCGCGGTGCTCGCCTGTGTGATCGCGGGAGCCGGCCTCGCCGTCCTGCCGCGCTATCTCTGCGAGGAGAACCTGGAGCGCGGGGAAATCGTCGCCCTGCTCGACCCGCCCGTGCCGCCGCTGCGTACGTATTTCCTGGTGGTGCGCACCGGCACACTCGCCATGCCGCACATCGCGCGGGCGCACGAGTGGCTACTACGCGCTGCCGTCGACTGGTCGTGATCGGGGCACCGAGCGATACGGGATGTTTCACGTGGAACCAGCCGGGCCACATTTCTCCCATGACCGTCCGACCCGTGGTCAAGCGCACCGCACGCGCCGTCCTGCTGGATGGCGACAACCTGATTCTGATCAAGCGAACCAAGCCCGGCGTCGATCCGTACTGGGTGACTCCCGGTGGTGGGGTCGAGCCGGAGGACACGACCGTCGTGGACGCCCTCCATCGCGAGGTGCACGAGGAACTCGGCGCCAAGATCGTCGACGTGGTGCCCTGCTTCGTGGACACCGTCGAGCACATCGGCGAGGACGGCGGCGCGACCGGCGTGAAGGTCCAGCACTTCTTCGTCTGCCGACTGGAATCGATGGACACCGACGAGCGGCACGGGCCCGAGGTCGAGGACCCGTGCGGCAGCTACGAGATCGTGCGGGTGCCGTTCACCCGCGTCGGCATCGCCTCGGTCCATCTGGTGCCGCTCTCGCTGCGTCACTACCTGGACGGCAACATCGAGGGCGTACGGGCGATGCACGCGCCCGATCTGGGCTGACGCCCCGCTGTACGAGGTGTGGGACGGCGCCGCACCTCGCTACGAGGCGTGGGGGCGGCGCCGCGCATCGAGGGCTCAGTCCGCCGCAGCGACCAGGTCCTCGACCGAGTCGTGCCGGATGCGGCTGCCGGGGATACCGATGCGCCGCAGGGTGTCGATGCTGCTGCGGATCATGCCGGGCGGCCCGGAGAGATACGCGTCGTACTCGTTCCAGGGGCCGTACTCCCGTACCGCGTCCGGCAGCTGGAGGTGGGCCTGCTGGTCGACGATGGGACGCACCGAGAGCCACGGGTGGCTCTGCGAGAGGCGCAGCATCGTGTCGATGTCGTACAGATCGTGGTTGGTGCGGGCGCCGTAGAACACCTCGACCGAGCGCTGGTGCCCATGCTCGGCCACGTCCTCGACGAGCGCCTTGATGGGCGCGATGCCGGTGCCGCCGCCCAGGCAGAGCAGCCCGCTGTCGGTGGTGTGGTCGACGGTCATGGAGCCGGCGGGCGGGCCGAGGCGCAGCACGTCGCCGGGGCGGGCCCGGTGCACCAGGGCGTTGGAGACCCAGCCCGCCGGAACCGCCTTCACGTGGAACGAGAGCAGCCCGTCGGAGCGGGGCGCGGACGCGAACGAGTAGTGCCGCCAGATCCGCGGCCACCAGGGCGTCTCCAGCGTCGTGTACTGCCCCGCCAGGAACGGGTAGGGCTGATCGGGCCGCACGGTCACCACGGCGACGTCGGGGGTGCGCAGGTCGTGCGAGACGACCTCGGCCATCCACCAGGCCGGCGCCTTCAGCTCGTCCTCGGCTGCCGCGTCGATCATGACCTGGGAGATCGTCGTGTACGTGCGGACCCAGGCGGCCTCGGTCTCCGCGTTCCACGTGGTCGTGGCGTACTGGGTGAGCGCGGCGATCAGGCACTCGCCGACGGCCGGGTAGTGGTCGGCCTGCGTGCCGTACTTGCGGTGCCCGCGGCCCAGGTTCTTCAGGTACGCCACGAGGACGTCCTTGTTGTCGATGTGCTCGGCGGCGGTCAGCAGCGCCTTGAGGATCCGGTCGCGCTGGGTGTCCATCGCCGCGGGGAAGAGCGGGCGCAGTTCGGGGTGGCACACGAAGAGCAGCGCGTAGAAGTACGAGGTGACCCTGTCCGCGACGGGGCCGATCTCCTCCATCGTCCGGCGGATGAGAATCGCGTCGGGGGAGGCATGCGTGGGAGCGGTGCGCGCGGAGGCGGCCATGGGGCCGGGCGTCTCGGCGGCCCGCGGCGGGGCGGGCTGCTGCGTCTGCTGAGCGGCCGGCGCCTGACGAGGCTCCGGTATTCGGTGCTCCTCCGGCGTCGCCTCCTGGCCGGAACCGGTGGTGGGCGGCTGCGGGGCCGGGGCCGTGCGCGGCGTGAACCAGCCGCCCCCACCGTCCGAACCGTCAGAACCGGAACCGGCCGACGGCGTAGTGGTCGGAGCGTCCATGCTGTGCCTCGCCTCGAACATATTTCGGTCGGTCAACGTACTCCCGAGCTGTTCCACGCCCGGAAACTGTGGGCTTTCCCCCGCGCCTCGACAACAATGCAGTCCACATTGAACACTGCATTCCGGACGGCTACTGACAAGTAAGGCAAGAGTGTGACATTGTCCGCAGTCCCCTCATCGCAGCATGCCACCCGGTGTCATTGCCCAGAACGCAAAGCGGAAAGTGCAGGTCTTCGATCTCTCCGTCCCGTTAGGCTGCGTGGGCCTGCGCGCACCACGGGCTTCCCCTCGGCCTTCTTCGGCCACCCGGCGCGATCCGGATCCGACGATACCGGCCGCCGCGAAGTCGACAACCCCCTACCGGCATAACTGCGGATTAAGCGAACCTCGGTCGCCTCGTAAATTCCTCAATTACCGGTCTCGGCGCGCCAATTCGTGCGTCCGGCGCCGTCGAGCGCGGGCGAGAGCCGAGCCCCGCGCCATGTTTCACGTGAAACTCCCGGCGGGACCGAAAGCCTCGGGGCACTCTCCACAAAGCGGTGGACGCCACGGGGCGAAGTCCGACAGCCTGACCTGCGTGTCGACACCTTCCCTCTCCGACCTGCCCATCCGTCGTCTCACCCCGCGCGATGTCCTCGCGTGCGCCGACCTGTCCGAGAACCGGGGCTGGCCCCGTGAGGAACACAAGTGGCGGCTGCTGCTCTCCGCCGGTACCGGCTACGGCATCGATGACCCCGACGGCGGTCTCGTCAGCGCCTGCGTAGTGACCGAGTACGGCCCCCGGGAGCGGCCCGAACTCGGCGCGATCGGCATGGTCCTGGTCGCCGAGCAACACGCACGGCAGGGCATCGGCAGACGTCTGATGCGCCACATCGTCGAGCGGGCGGGCACGACACCGCTCACCCTCCATGCGACGCCGTACGGGCGGCCGCTCTACGAGGAGTTGGGCTTCAAGGTCACGGGGCGGGCCGAGATGGTGCGCGGCCGCTTCGCCGCGGGCGGGCCCCTGCCCGATGTCACCACGCGCGCGGCCACGGCGAACGACCTCCCGGCGATCCTCCGCCTGGACGCGGAGGTCTTCGGCCCGGACCGTACGCATGTGATCACGCGACTTCCGGCTTTCGCGGACCAGTTGCGGGCGGCGGTGGACGGTGGGGCCGGCGGGGCGGGTGGCGGGCTCATCGGCTTCGCGGCCGCCTGGCCCAATGAGGACACCCACGTCGTCGGTCCTCTCGTCGCCCGCGACACCGCGACGGCGCAGGCCCTCGTGGCCTCGCTCGCGGCGGGCACGGACCGGCCGCTGCGCACCGACATCGACGTGCGCCATGAGGAGCTGCTGGCGTGGCTCAAGGAGCGCGGACTCGAGGCCGTCGGCCTCAACGCGGTGATGAACTACGGGGCTTCGGGCCTGCCCGGCGACTGGACCCGCCGCTTCGCGCCGCTGACCGTGGCCGCGGGCTGATACACGTCCACCCCAAGTACCGCTGTGCTGCGGCAACTTGGGGCGGCTGTGTGGTGTGGCTCTGCTGCTACGCGAGGGCCTCCACGGCCGCGGTGGCGAAGCCGTGGTCCTGGTCGGGGGCGCCGCCACCGACACCGATGGCGCCGATGAGCCGGCCGTCGCGGTGGACCGGCAGGCCGCCGGCGATGAACAGCAGCGGCCGGTCCAGCGCGGTGGGCAGGGTGTGGAAGGGGCCCTCGGGCTTCACCAGGTCGACGAGGTCGGCGGTGGGGGCGTTCAGTTGGAGCGCGGTGAACGCCTTGCGCGTGCTGGTCTCGCCGGAGATGAGGACGGCGCGGTCGTCGCGGCGGAAGGCCAGGAGGTGCCCGCCCGCGTCGAGGACGGTGACGCTGACGGTGACTCCGGCCGCCTCGGCGGCGAGGCGAGCGGCGGAGACCAGGGCCTCGGCGTCCTGCGTGCTGAGCGGGGTGACAGCGGTGGTGCTCATGAGGTGATGCTCCTTGCGGGGTGGTGCTGAGAGGTGCTGTGGGGCGGGGGCGTCATCGGCCCCGTCGACCGGGGTGGGGGTCAGTGGTGGGCCGGCTCGGTGCGCGGCTGCTCGGCGGCCGCGACGATCAGGCTCGGAGCGGGCGAGCGGCGCTCGAGGGCCGCGGACAGCACGGCCAGAACGAGAGCCCCTGCGGCGAGCACGGCGCCGACCCAGTTCGGGGAGGTGTAGCCGAGGCCCGCGGCGATCACCATGCCGCCGAGCCAGGCGGAGAGCGCGTTGCCGAGGTTGAAGGCGCCGATGTTGACGGCCGAGGCGAGCGTCGGGGCGCCGGAGGCCTGGTCGAGGACGCGCTTCTGCAGCGGCGGCACCGTCGCGAAGCCGAACGCGCCGATCAGCACGATGGAGATCGCGGACAGCACCTGGTTGTGCGCGGTGACCGTGAACAGGGCGAGCACGAGGGCGAGCGCGCCCAGCGACACGTACAGCAGGGGCATCAGGGCGCGGTCGGCGAACTTTCCGCCGACGAGGTTGCCGGCGACCATGCCGAGGCCGAAGAGGACCATGAGCCAGGTGACGGAGCCGTCCGCGAAGCCGGCGACGTGCGTCATCATCGGCGCGATGTAGGTGATGGCCGCGAAGACGCCGCCGAAGCCGAGCACGGTCATCGCCATGGCGAGGACGACCTGCACGTTCTTGAACGCGGCCAGCTCGTGACGCAGCCGCACGCCTTCCGGCTTGGGCAGGTCGGGCACGAGCTTGGCGATTCCGGCGAGGCCGATGACGCCGAGCGCGGCGACGACCGTGAACGTCACGCGCCAGCCGACCGTCTGGCCGATGAAAGTGCCGAGCGGGACACCGACGACGTTGGCGACGGTCAGGCCCGTGAACATCATGGCGATCGCTCCGGCCTTCTTCTCCGGTGCCACGAGCTCGGCCGCGACGACCGAGCCGATACCGAAGAACGCGCCGTGGGCGAGCGAGGCGACCACGCGGCCGATCAGCATGACGGCGAAGACGGGCGCGACGGCGGACAGCAGGTTGCCGACGATGAAGAAGCCGAGCAGCAGCATCAGCATCCGCTTGCGCGGGATGCGCGTGCCCAGGGCGGTCATCAGCGGGGCGCCGAACATCACACCGAGCGCGTAGCCGGTCACCAGAAAGCCGGCCGTGGGGATGGAGACGCCGAAGTCACCCGCGACCTCTGGGAGCAATCCCATGATCACGAATTCCGTGGTTCCGATACCGAACGCCCCGATCGCGAGGGCGAGAAGCGCGAGAGGCATGGAGGGACCCCTTCCAGACTGTTGCGGGTGCGCTTTACGAGACCTCACAATAATTGCAGACGCTGGTTAATTGCAAACGCGGGCAACCCCGAACATCGACTACCCTGGGCTGAGCCGCTCCGGGACGGAGGAACCAAGAGCCATGACCGCTACAGACCCCGCACTGACCGCCCTCTCGCAGGGCTGGTGCGCGCTTTCGCTGCTGCACGGGAAGATCGAGTCCCACATCGAGCGCGCACTACAGGCCCACCACGGGCTGAGCGTGCGCGAGTATTCGCTGCTTGACGTCCTCAGCCGTCAGCACGACGGGGAGGGCGGCCACCTCCAGATGAAGCAGGTGGCCGACGCCGTCGTCCTGAGCCAGAGCGCGACCACGCGCCTGGTCACGCGGCTCGAGGAGCGCGGCCTGCTCTCCCGCTACCTGTGCCCGACCGACCGTCGGGGCATCTACACGAACGTCTCCGAGGCCGGGTTCACCCTCCTCGAAGAGGCCCGCCCCACGAACTCCGCGGCGCTGCGGGAAGCCCTCGACACCGCGGCCGAGAACCCGGACCTCGCACCCCTGGTCAAGGCGGTCGAGGGGCTGCACGCCGTCGCCTGACCGGGCCGAGCACAGTCGGCGGGAGGCTCCGCATAGGCTGCGGCCCATGGGAGATCTTGAGATCAGGCCGGCCGCGGCCGAGGACATTCCGGAGATCGTCGCCATGCTGGCGGACGACCCGTTGGGCGCCCAGCGGGAGTCACCGGAGGACCTCACGCCGTATCTCGCCGCGCACGCACGCCTGACGGCGGACGCGAATCAGCACCTCGTCGTCGCCGTGCGCGGGGGCCGCGTCGTCGGCACGCTGCAACTCAGCATCATCCCCGGGCTCTCCCGGAAGGGCTCCACCCGCTCGATCATCGAGGCCGTCCGCATCCACGCGGACGAGCGTGGAAGCGGCCTCGGCACGCAGCTCATCGAGTGGGCCATCGACGAGTCCCGGCGCGAGCACTGCCAGTTGGTGCAGCTGACCTCCGACGCCACGCGCACCGATGCCCACCGCTTCTACGAGCGGCTCGGCTTCGTGGGCTCGCATCTGGGCTTCAAGCTGCAACTATGATCGGGGCCGGGGAGTCGATCGGTCGGCTGTTTCACGTGAAACAGCCGACCGACGGAGCCGCGCATCACCGCGGAATGCCCCGCCACCCCTCCGGATCCACCCCGCCAGGAACGGGCCCGTCCGCCGGGTACGGCTCCCGCGTGAAGACGAAGGAACCGAGGTCGAGGTGGCTCACCGCCCCATCGTCCCGCCGGACGGCCCGGAGCAGCTCCCCCGCGTAGTAGCCGTCGAGCCCGGTCCAGGTGCCATCCCCGTTCGACCGGAACCGGGAGCGTCGCCCGCCCTCGGCCGCCGGCCCCATCTCCACTCCACCGTCGGCCGCCAGGCGCAGCACCACGGCCTGTGTCCCCCAGTACCAGGGCCCCACCAGCTCCAGTTCGGAAGCCTTCACTTCGGGGAGCGGTCGCCACGGCTCGGGCAGCCTTGGTTCGGCCTCGGCGACGATCCCCAACAGCTCGGCGGCCAGCGTCGCCACGGGCACCCCCGTCGTGCAGTTGGCGAGAGCGACCGCCACGAGTCCCTCTTCTTCGCACAGCCACAGCCCCGCCACGAACCCCGGCAGCGAGCCGGTGTGTCCGGCCAAGGTGAGGCCGCCGCCCCGCACCACCTGCATGCCGAGCCCGTACGAGGCCTCCCAGTTGCCGGGCAGCGTCGGCGCCGCGGGGGTCCGCAGCTCCCGGACGGAGTCCGCACTCAGCACCCGCTCGTCTCCGACTGTGAGGAAGGACGCGAAGACGGCCAAGTCCCGGGTGGTGGACCACAGTTGACCGGCAGGGGCCATCAGGCCCAGATCCTCGCTCGGCTCCGGAAGCAGCACATCTGCGTACGGGTGCACGGCCCAGCCCCCGGCGTGCGGGTGCTGCGGTTGGACGCTGGTGCGGGTCAGCCCCAGCGGTTCGAGGATCTCGTCGCGCAGGGCCTCCTCCCAGGACACCCCGCGCACCGCCTCGACCAGGGCGCCCAGGAGCGTATAGCCGGGGTTGGAGTAGTGGTGGCGACGGCCGACGGGGTGCCGGAAGGGCTGCTCGCCGAGGACGTCCGCGAGGGTCGGGCGTCGGCTCCCCGGGCTCCGCTCCCACCATTCCCCCGGAGTCTCCGCAGCCAGCCCGCCGGTGTGGGCGAGCAGTTCGGCGATGGTGACCGTGCCGGCACCGGTGTCGGGCAGATGCTTCTCGAGCGGGTCCGCCAGGTCGAGAAGCCCTTCGTCGCGCAGCCGCAGCACCAGCACGGCCGTGAACGTCTTGGTGATCGACCCGATCCGGTACTGCACGTGCTCGTCCGGCCCGTGCCCGTCCACCGAGGTACGCGACCCGGTCCACACCAGCTCGCCGTCCCGCGCGACCGCGGCCACGAGTGAGGGCGCCCGCCCTTCGCTCTGGGCTACAGCGATGCGGTGCAGGAGGGCGCGACGCGTGGTGGGCAACAACTCTTCCGGGGATGTCGTCATGCGCCCAGTCCATCCCGACCGACGACCTACGTCGAGCGGATTTCACCGGAGGCTGATCTTCTCCAGAGCAGCCGGGGTGCTCGCCCCACCCGTCTTCCGATCAGGTCTGCGCCATGTCCACGAAGCGCGAGTAGTGGCCCTGGAAGGCGACGGTGATCGTGGCCGTCGGACCATTACGGTGCTTGCCGACGATGATGTCCGCCTCGCCCGCGCGTGGAGACTCCTTCTCGTACGCGTCCTCACGGTGCAGAAGGATGACCATGTCGGCGTCCTGCTCGATGGAGCCGGACTCACGCAGGTCGGAGACCATCGGCTTCTTGTCCGTGCGCTGCTCGGGGCCACGGTTCAGCTGGGAGAGCGCGATCACCGGCAGCTCCAGCTCCTTGGCCAGCAGCTTCAGGTTTCGGGACATGTCCGAGACCTCCTGCTGACGGCTCTCGGAGCGCTTCGAGCCACCGGCCTGCATCAGCTGCAGATAGTCGATGATCACGAGCTTGATGTCGTTGCGCTGCTTGAGCCGGCGGCACTTCGCGCGGATCTCCATCATCGACAGGTTCGGGGAGTCGTCGATGTACAGCGGCGCGGCCGAGACCTCGGGCATCCGGCGCGCGAGCCGCGTCCAGTCCTCGTCCGTCATCGTGCCGGAGCGCATGTGGTGCAGGGCCACGCGCGCCTCGGCCGACAGCAGGCGCATCGCGATCTCGTTGCGCCCCATTTCGAGGGAGAAGATGACGCTGGGCAGGTTGTTCTTGATCGACGCGGCGCGCGCGAAGTCCAGTGCCAGCGTGGACTTACCCATGGCGGGGCGGGCCGCGATGACGATCATCTGGCCCGGGTGCAGACCGTTGGTGAGCGAGTCGAAGTCGGTGAAGCCTGTCGGCACACCGGTCATCTCACCGCTGCGCGAACCGATCGCCTCGATCTCGTCGAGCGCGCCCTCCATGATGTCGCCGAGCGGGAGGTAGTCCTCGCTGGTGCGCTGCTCGGTGACCGCGTAGACCTCGGCCTGCGCTCTGTTGACGATCTCGTCGACGTCGTCGTCGCCCGCGTATCCCATCTGCGTGATCCGCGTGCCCGCCTCGACGAGACGACGCAGTACGGCGCGCTCGTGGACGATCTCCGCGTAGTACTCGGCGTTCGCCGCCGTCGGGACCGTCTGCACGAGGGTGTGCAGATACGATGCGCCACCCACCTTGTTGATCTCGCCGCGCTTGGTCAGCTCCGCGGCGATGGTGATCGGGTCGGCGGGCTCGCCCTTGGCATAGACGTCGAGGACTGCCTGGAAGATCGTTTCGTGGGCCGGCTTGTAGAAGTCGGCCCCCTTGATGACCTCCACGACGTCGGCGATCGCGTCCTTCGACAGGAGCATGCCGCCGAGCACGGACTGCTCGGCGTCCAGGTCCTGCGGCGGGACGCGCTCGAAGGTGGCAGGGCCCTCGTCCCAACCACCGCCCTCGCTGCCCCGCTCGTGCTGGTCACCCTGGCCTCGGCCACCGCCCCGGAACGGCCGGGAAGCGGGGAGGCGATCGCTGGGACCGTCGTCGGCCCAGGGGTCGTCCAATGGCTCGGAGATACTCACCGGGCCGCCTCCTCCCGTCCGCCGAGCGGACCTCGCCGTACCCCTCATTCCTACGGCACGACACTGACAAATAAGAGGCCCAACTCCGCTTCTGACGCGTCGGTTTTGTGAGGTTTCCGAGGTCGCGGGACACGGTGGGCGCCGCACCACGGTAGGCCTGTCTGCACCGTCAGCCAATCTGGTTATCCACAGGCGGTGTGGATGACGGGCCCCTCGCTGTGGAGAACCAGGGAAAACCTGTGCACGACACGGTGGACAGTCCTGTGAACAAGCCCTCAGGCTATTCCATACATAGGCTTTGACCTGCGGTTTTCCCGTCCACCGGCTGTGCAGAAGAAAAACTTTCCCAGTCGGCCCAAGATCTCCGTCGGCCCCGCCGCGCGACACGCGGAAGACCTCCACAAGTAAGGGTCATTATCGCGTTGCATCTCTTACCTGTGGAAGATTAGATTGGTGCCCATGACACAGGCTCCCGCGACACCCAAGGCCGCCCGACGCCGGCACGACCGAGAGATCGTCGCCCTCGCCGTTCCCGCCTTTGGCGCACTCGTCGCCGAGCCTCTTTTCCTCATGGCCGACAGCGCCATCGTCGGCCATCTCGGCACCTCACAGCTCGCCGGACTTGCCGTCGCCTCGGCCCTGCTGCAGACCGCGGTCAGCATCTTCGTCTTCCTCGCCTACGCGACCACCGCGGCGGTTGCCCGCCGCGTCGGCTCCGGCGATCTGAAGTCCGCCATCCAGCAGGGCATGGACGGCATCTGGCTCGCCCTGTTCCTCGGAGCCGTGGTGGTCGCGGTCGCCCTGCCCACGGCCCCGGCGCTGGTCGAGCTCTTCGGCGCTTCCGACACGGCGACGCCCTACGCGATCACCTACCTGCGCATTTCCTCGCTCGGCATTCCCCCGATGCTCATCGTCCTCGCCGCCACCGGTGTGCTGCGCGGGCTGCAGAACACCAAGACCCCTCTCTATGTGGCGATCGCCGGCTTCGTCGCCAATGCCGGGCTGAACGTCGCGCTCGTCTACGGTGCCGGACTGGGCATCGCGGGTTCGGCCTGGGGCACCGTCATCGCCCAGGTCGGCATGGCCGCCGTCTATCTCGTCGTCGTGATCCGCGGCGCCCGCCGCCATGGAGCTTCGCTGCGTCCAGATGCCGCCGGCATCAAGGCCTGCGCCCAGGCAGGCGCGCCGCTCCTGGTCCGTACGATCTCGCTCCGGGCGATCCTGATGATCGCGACGGCCGTCGCGGCCCGGCTCGGTGACGCCGATGTGGCCGCGCACCAGATCATCCTGTCGCTGTGGAGTCTGACGGCCTTCGCTCTCGACGCCATCGCCATCGCCGGCCAGGCGATCATCGGCCGCTACCTCGGAGCGGACGACGCTCCGGGCGCACGGGCCGTCTGCCGCCGGATGGTGGAGTGGGGGATCGCCGCGGGAGTCGTCCTTGGCGTACTGATCGTCGCCGCCAGACCTCTGTTCGTCCCGCTGTTCACGAGCGATCAGCTCGTGCAGGACGTCGCGCTGCCCGCCCTCATCGTCGTGGCCCTTTCCCAGCCCATTTGCGGGATCGTCTATGTCCTGGACGGTGTCCTCATGGGCGCGGGCGACGGTCCGTATCTGGCCTGGGCCATGCTGGTCACCTTCGCCATCTTCACGCCAGTGGCGCTACTGGTCCCCGTCCTCGGCGGTGGTCTCACCGCGGTATGGGGCGCGATGGCGCTGATGATGACGGTGCGCATGATCACGCTCTGGATCCGCTACCGCTCAGGACGCTGGGCCGTGACGGGCGCGACGCGCTGACTCGAAGCGGGCTGTTTCACGTGAAACCGTGAACAGCGAAACGGCGTTCAGCGAAGCCGGTCGTACACCAAAGCAGTCCGTCAGACCGTTCCACGGTTTCACGTGAAACGCAGCCGGCAAGCAGCAGACAGCAAGCATGTGGGGCCGCACCCCGAAGGGTGCGGCCCCACATGTGCTTCAGCGCTGCTCAGGGCAGTGCTCAGGCAGAGACGACCTCGATGTTGACCTTGGCGGCAACCTCGGGGTGCAGACGCACGGAGGCCTCGTGGCCACCGAGCGACTTGATCGGCGAGCCCAGCTCGACACGGCGCTTGTCGACCTTCGGGCCACCGGCAGCCTCGATCGCCGAGGCGACGTCGGCCGGGGTGACGGAACCGAAGAGACGACCGGCGTCGCCGGAGCGGACGGCCAGACGGACCGAGGTGCCCTCGAGCTTGGCCTTGATCTCGTTGGCCTGCTCGATGGTGGCGATCTCGTGGATCTTGCGGGCGCGGCGGATCTGCGCCACGTCCTGCTCGCCACCCTTGGTCCAGCGGATAGCGAACTTCCGCGGGATCAGGTAGTTACGGGCGTACCCGTCCTTGACGTCGACGACCTCGCCGGCGGTGCCGAGGCCAGAGACCTCGTGGGTCAGGATGATCTTCATGTTTCGGTCACCCTTTCCTTATCGCGCGGTGGACGTGTAGGGCAGCAGCGCCATCTCACGGCTGTTCTTCACGGCCGTGGCGACGTCACGCTGGTGCTGCGTGCAGTTGCCGGTCACTCGGCGGGCACGGATCTTGCCGCGGTCGGAAATGAACTTCCGCAGCATGTTCGTGTCCTTGTAGTCCACGTACGTGACCTTGTCCTTGCAGAAAGCGCAGACCTTCTTCTTAGGCTTGCGCACAGGCGGCTTCGCCATGGTGTTTCTCCTGTGTGATCAAGAAGTGTGGGGTGCGAACCCAGCCCTGAAAGGGAGTGATCCCTAGAAGGGGGGCTCGTCCGAGTAGCCGCCGCCGGAGCCGCCGGAGCTTCCGCCCCAGCCGCCACCGCCGCCGCCCTGCTGGCCGCCGCCGGCCGGCGCACCGGTCGCCCAGGGGTCGTTGGCCGGGGCTCCGCCCTGGCCACCTCCCTGACCGCCCTGCTGGCCGCCGGGGCCGCCGCCCCAGCCGCCACCGCCGCCGCCCTGCTGGCCGCCGCCGAATCCGCCGCCGCCACCCTGGCCACCACGACCGGGGGTCTTGGTGACCTTGGCGGTGGCGTAGCGCAGCGAGGGGCCGATCTCGTCGACCTCGAGCTCCACGACCGTCCGCTTCTCGCCCTGCTGGGTCTCGTACGAACGCTGCCGCAGACGTCCCTGAGCGACGACGCGCATGCCGCGCGTCAGCGACTCGGCAACGTTCTCCGCGGCCTGACGCCAGATCGACGCGCGGAGGAACAGCGCATCGCCGTCCTTCCACTCATTGGTCTGGCGGTCGAACGTCCGGGGCGTCGACGCGATCGTGAAGTTCGCGACGGCCGCGCCGGACGGTGTGAAGCGCAGCTCGGGGTCGTCGGTCAGGTTTCCGACGACGGTGATAACGGTCTCGCCTGCCATGGGGGAACCTCTCGGCGGGTTTGCTGCTGGCTGCTTGCTGCTACTCGAATCCCGAGTACCGCTGAACTAGGAAGTTCAGTGGGTCTCGGGACGGAGGACCTTGGTCCGGAGGACCGACTCGTTCAGGTTCATCTGGCGGTCGAGCTCCTTGACGACCGCAGGCTCGGCCTGCAGGTCGATGACCGAGTAGATGCCCTCGGGCTTCTTCTTGATCTCGTACGAGAGACGACGACGGCCCCAGGTGTCGACCTTCTCCACCTTGCCGTTGCCCTCACGGACAACAGACATGAAGTTCTCGATCAGGGGGGCGACAGCGCGCTCCTCCAGATCGGGGTCGAGGATGACCATCACCTCGTAGTGACGCATGTAGAACCCACCTCCTTTGGACTCAGCGGCCACGGTCGTTCCGTGGCAGGAGGGTTGTTATGCGTGTGCAACGGTATCGGCCACCACTGACAATCGGGCCCCGCCGAGCGGATCCGCGCTGGTCAGTGGAGTCAGCCCCTGGTCGGGGGCGTGAACAGACACCGGTGCAGACCGTACAGACTACCCGCACCTCTGCTTCCGGTTGAAATCCGGCAGCCCATGCCCGCAATCTGTACACATCGGGTGTGTACGGCGCTACGATGCGCCGCTTCCGCAGGAGGTGCCCCATGGCACAAGTAATGCGTCCCAACAGCACCGCTTCCTCCTCCCTTTTCGCCACGGACGGCAAGCCCCACCCGCTGCCGGACACCCTGCTCGGGGTGACCGTGGTGCTCGGAGCGATCGCGATCATCTCCTCGCTCTGGCCCGGTCTCCATCTCCTCAGCTCCTGGGCAGGGCTCGTCGGCATCCTGGCCGGGGCCTACGGCCAGTTCGTCTCCGAGACGACCCGTGAACGATTCGGCCTGATCCTGGGCCTGGGGGCGTCGGCCATCGGCTTCTTCATCGGCATGGCCCATGGCGGCCTCTTCGGCGGGGTCATCGGCTGAGGCGGCCCTCCTCGGAAGCCGCCGCGGGGCGGCCTCCACCACCGACCTCCCATACGGCCGGTCGGGGCGCTCACAGGGCGCAGTAGGCTTCGGCGCGAGAGCCGGAGCCCCTGTACCCATGGGGACACACCAGCCCGAGGAGCGCCCCGAATGAGCCTGACCCTGAGGACCATCAGCCGAGAGCAGCATCTGGCATACATCCAGAGCCTGCCCTCGGCGAGCCACATGCAGGTTCCCGCATGGGCAGATGTGAAGGCGGAGTGGCGCTCCGAGCACCTGGGCTGGTTCGACGAGCGCACCGGCGAGATGGTGGGTGCGGGCCTCGTGCTGTACCGACAGCTCCCCAAGATCAAGCGCTATCTCGCGTACCTGCCCGAGGGCCCGGTCATCAACTGGTACGCCCCGAATCTCGAAGAGTGGCTGCGCCCGATGCTCGCGCATCTGAAGCAGCAGGGCGCCTTCTCCGTGAAGATGGGCCCGCCGGTCATCATTCGCCGCTGGGACGCGCCCTCCATCAAGAAGGGCATCCAGGACGCGGATGTGAAGCGCCTGCGCGACATCGAGGCGGACCACATCGAGCCGCGCGCCTTCGAGGTCGCCGACAAGCTCCGCCGCATGGGCTGGCAGCAGGGCGAGGACGGCGGCGCCGGCTTCGGCGACGTACAGCCGCGCTATGTCTTCCAGGTGCCGCTCGCGAACCGCTCCCTGGAAGAAGTGCACAAGCAGTTCAACCAGCTGTGGCGGCGCAACATCAAGAAGGCCGAGAAGGCCGGCGTCGAGGTCGTCCAGGGCGGCTACCAGGACCTCGCCGAGTGGCAGCGGCTGTACGAGATCACGGCCGTGCGCGACCACTTCCGGCCGCGCCCGCTGTCGTACTTCGAGCGCATGTGGACGGCCCTCAACACCGAGGACCCCAACCGGATGCGGCTCTACTTCGCGCGGCACAACGGCGTGAACCTCGCGGCCGCCACGATGCTCGTCGTCGGCGGGCACGTCTGGTACTCCTACGGCGCCTCCGACAACATCGGCCGCGAGGTGCGCCCGTCCAATGCCATGCAGTGGCGGATGCTGCGCGACTCCTACGCGCTCGGCGCCACCGTCTACGACCTGCGCGGCATCTCCGACTCGCTGGACGAGACCGATCACCTCTTCGGCCTGATCCAGTTCAAGGTCGGTACGGGCGGCCAGGCAGCCGAATACCTGGGCGAGTGGGACTTCCCGCTCAACAAGCTGCTGCACAAGGCGCTCGACATCTACATGTCGCGTCGCTGAGCACCCGGCACAATCTGATCTAGCTCCGTACTCTCCACGAAAGGTTCCGGGACCGGCCATGGCGCTCACGCTCTACGTCGACACCGCGCGCTGGCGGGCACACCACAAGCAGGTGCTCGAGCAGTTTCCGGGGCTCGTCCCCGTCTGCAAGGGCAACGGCTACGGATTCGGCCACGAACGGCTCGCGGAAGAGGCGACCCGCTTCGGCACCGACGTCCTCGCCGTCGGCACCACGTACGAGGCCGCCCGGATCAAGGACTGGTTCAGCGGTGACCTGCTGGTCCTGACGCCGTTCCGGCGCGGCGAGGAGCCTGTTCCGCTGCCCGACCGCGTCATCCGCTCCGTCTCCTCCGTCGACGGCGTGCACGGCCTCGTCGGTGCCCGCGTCGTCATCGAGGTCATGTCCTCGATGAAGCGGCACGGCGTCACCGAGCAGGACCTGCCGCAGCTCGCGCACGCCATACAGGACGTGCGTCTCGAGGGCTTCGCGATCCACCTGCCGCTCGACCGCACCGACGGCACGGACGCCGTCGAGGAGGTCATCGGCTGGATGGACCGGCTGCGCGCGGCCCGCCTTCCGCTGCACACCATGTTCGTGAGCCACCTGAAGGCCGACGAACTGGCGCGCCTGCAGCAGCAGTTCCCGCAGACCCGCTTCCGCGCGCGGATCGGTACGCGGCTGTGGCTGGGCGACCACGAGGCGACCGAGTACCGCGGCGCCGTCCTGGACGTCACGCGCGTCGCGAAGGGCGACCGGTTCGGCTACCGCCAGCAGAAGGCCCCCTCCGACGGCTGGCTGGTGGTCGTGGCGGGCGGTACGTCGCACGGTGTGGGCCTGGAGGCCCCGAAGGCCGTGCACGGCGTCATGCCGCGTGCCAAGGGCGTCGCACGGGCCGGCCTGGCAACGGTGAACCGGAACCTGGCGCCGTTCGTCTGGTCGGGCAAGCAGCGCTGGTTCGCCGAGCCGCCGCACATGCAGGTGTCGATCCTGTTCGTGCCGTCCGACGCCCCCGAGCCGCAGGTCGGCGAGGAACTGGTGGCCCACCTCCGGCACACCACCACGCAGTTCGACCGGATCGTGGATCGTTGACCACTGAACACGCCTCTACGTAGGGCGTGCCTGGTCCAGGTAGGACACTGGTCTACGTAGGACATACGAAAAGCGGGTCGTGCGCCTTGAGGTGCCCGACCCGCTTTTCGTTGCCTTCAACGAGCGCGTTCGCTCAGAGTGAACTCTCCGGGGCCCGGCCCCAGTCGACCGCCGCCGGCCCTTCCGCGGTACGAGCGGCGTGCCGGTGCCGCCTCGGACGAGCCGCCTGCCCCAGCACGAAGACGTCCTTGGCGCCTTCCAGGACACCGCCCGTGGGGTCGTCCTCGCCGGAGCGGCGCACCACGTCCCGGTCGGGCAGCCAGATGTCCCGCACGATGACCGCGCAGATGTAGAGCGTGCCCAACAGGTGTGCCGCGATGACCAGTTGGTATCCGTCCTCGGGCAGTCCCTGGTGCTTGTCACCGCTCGTCGTGTACGCGAGGTACAGCCAGATCCCCAGGAAGTACGCGACCTCGCACGCCTGCCAGATCAGGAAGTCCCGCCACTTGGGGCGCGCGAGCGCGGCGAGCGGGATCAGCCACAGGACGTACTGCGGCGAGTAGACCTTGTTGGTGAGGATGAAGGCCGCGACCACCAGGAACGCGAGCTGTGAGAAGCGCGGCCTACGGGGGGCGGTGAGCGTCAGCGCCGCGACGCCGAGACAGGCGAGCACCATCAGCGTCGTGGCCAGGGTGTTGACGACGTTGGTGTCGAGGGGCGTGTCCCGGTGCTGGGAGATGATCAGCCAGAAGGAGCCGAAGTCGACTCCGCGCTCCTGGCTGAACGTGTAGAACTTCGACCAGCCCTCGGGCGCCAGCATCATCACCGGCAGGTTCACGGCCAGCCACGAGACGGCGACGCCCAGGCCCGCCCTGCCGAACTCCCGCCACTTTCCGGCCCGCCAGCACAGCACGAAGAGCGGCCCGAGCAGCAGCACCGGGTACAGCTTGGCGGCCGTCGCAAGCCCGAGCAGCACACCGAAGGCGAAAGCCCTGCCCCGCGACCACATCAGCATCGCGGCCGCCGTGAGCGCCACCGCGAAGAGGTCCCAATTGATGGTGGCGGTCAGCGCGAAAGCGGGCGCCAGAGCGACCAGCAGGGCGTCCCAGGGGCGCCTGCGGTGGGTGCGGGTGACGCACACGGCGATCACCGCCGCGCAGATCATCAGTATCCCGGCGTTGACCATCCAGTAGACCTGCTCCTGGTGCTGGATGGAGCCGCTGCCCGGCGTCAGCCACGCGGCGACCTCCATGAACACACCGGTGAGCACCGGGTATTCGAGGTAGTCCATGTCGCCGGAGAGCTTGTCGAAGTACGGCACGAGGCCATCGGCGAAGCCGCGTCCCTGGTAGAGGTGCGGGATGTCCGAGTAACAGGCGTGTGTGTACTGGGAGCTGGCGCCGTAGAACCAGGAACCGTCGTAGCAGGGGAACTTCTGGACCATGCCGAGCGCGAACATGCCGAGCATGACCAGTGCGATCACCCGCGCGGGCGTCCACCAGGAGCCCCCGAGCAGGGCGCGTCGCCCGATGGGCCCGCCGATGAACTCGGCTCCGGTGGCCGCGACCTCGTCCTCTCTGGTCGGCCGTACCTGCTCCGGTTCCGGCTGCTGCGGGTTCGTGCTCGTCGTCTCTGCACTGGGCATGCGGCACATCCTGCCGTACGAGCCTGAGAACGGGGCGAGGGCCGCCACACCCGATGGGTGTGACGGCCCTCGACTGCCGTGGAACACGCTGTGTTTCACGTGAAACACGGTGCGTTGAGGCAGGGTCGGCTAACTGTCGGGGCCTCCGAAGATGCCACCGCCGTTTCCATTGCCCGGGCCTCCGGTGTCGTCGGTACTTCCGTCGCTCGGTGTCGACGAGGCTCCACCGTCGGTCGCGCCTCCGGTGTCCGTCTCCCCGGTGCCCCCATCATCTTCGTTCTTGCAGGCCCAGTCCCAGTCGCTGCACGTCTCCGAGGGCGTCGGGGACGGCGACGTGCTCTCGCTGGTCGACGGGGACGGCGGGGCGGTCTCCGACGGGGTTGCCGTGACCGACGGGGTCGGCGTGGGACTCGGGGTCGCGCCCACGAGCGATCCGATGGGCTCCGGCGTCGGGAACGGCTCGTTCGGCTGGCCCTTCAGGGCCTGCGCCATGTAGTCGTGCCAGATCTCGGACGGGAACGACGCACCGTGGATCTTCTCCTGACCACCGGTTCCGTACATCTCGAGGAACTTGCGGTCCTTGGACTTCTCGTTGTCGTCCATCCGGTACATCGTGATCGCGGTGGACAGCTGCTTGGTGTAGCCCACGAACCAGGCGGACTTGTTGCCGTCGGTGGTACCGGTCTTGCCGGCCACGTCGCGGCCCGGCAGTCGCGCCGCCGTACCCGTGCCCTTGTCGACGACGGTCTTGAGGACGTCGGTCACGTTGTCCGCGACCTTCGTGTCGAAGGCGCGCACCGGCTTGGGATCGTGCCGGTAGACGGTCTCGCCCTCACGGTCGACGGACTTCACCGAGTACGGATCGTTCTGCTGACCGCTGGTCGCGAACGTGCCGTACGCGCCCGCCATGCGGATCGCGCTCGGGTCGGAGGTACCGAGGGAGAACGAGGGGTAGTTGGAGTCGGCGAAGCTGTCGTCCAGGATGCCGGCGCCCTTCGCCGCGGCCCGCACCTTGTTCAGACCCACGTCCATGCCCAGCTGCACATAGGCCGAGTTCACGGACTCGCGCATGGCCTCGCGCAGATCGATCTGATAGCTCGGCCGGTTGTACGACTGCTTACCGTCGTTGGTCTGGTTCCACTGCTTGCCCTTCTCGTTCGTCCAGATGTCCCCCTTCCAGTCCTTGATCTTGAGCCCGTTCTTGCCGCTGTACAGGCTCTTGGGGGAGGCGATCGTGCGCTGGCTCGCGTCCTGGACTTCGGGCCCCTCCGGGTTCCTGACTCCGTACTTGAAGGCAGCCGCGAGAACGAAGGGCTTGAAGGTCGAGCCGACCTGGGCGCCGGTGACGTCGGCGTTGTTGGTGAAGTGCTTGGTGGCGTCCTCACCGCCGTAGATGGCCTCGATCGCGCCGGACTTGGGGCTGACGGAGGCACCACCGAACTGGACGTGCCGGTCCACGTACTTCCCGTTGACCTTGCGGTTCTTCTGAAGGTTCTCCTTGCGGACCTTCTTCACGGCGTTCTCGAGCTTCTTCACCTTGTTCTTGTTGAACGTGGTGTGAATCTCGTAGCCGCCCTTCTGCAGGTCGTCCTCGGTGATGTCGCCCTTGCTGTTCTTGACGGCGTTCGCCTTGGCGAGGTCGACGAGATAGCCGGTCTGGCCGCCGAGCTGCGCGTTGGCGCGCGGGCTCTCCAGCTTGGGGAAGCTCTTGAACTGGGCGCGCTGGCTCTGGCTCAGCCGCCCGTCCTTGACCTCTTCGCCGAGGATCCACGACCAGCGCTTCGTGGCACGCTCACGGTTCTTCTGCGGCGTCGCGTTGACCGGGTCGATGCCGGGCGAGCCCGCCGGGTCGTAGTACGTGGAGCCCTTGAGCACTGACGCGAGGAAGGCGGTCTGGCTCGCGTTGAGCTTCGTGGCGTCCTCGTCGAAGTAGGTGCGCGCCGCGGCCTGGATGCCGTAGGCGCCGCGACCGTAGTACGCCGAGTTCAGATAGCCGGCCATGACGTCGTCCTTCTCGACCGTCCGACCGACCTTTATGGAGACGAACAGCTCCTTGAGCTTTCGGCCCACCGTCTGGGACTGGTCGTCCAGCATCGCGTTCTTCACGTACTGCTGGGTGATGGTCGAGCCGCCCTGCGTCTCGCCGCCCTTGGCCATGTTGAACACGGCACGGGCGATACCCATCGGGTCGACGCCCTTGTCCGTCTCGAACGTCTTGTTCTCCGCCGACATGACGGCGTAGCGCATGGACTTCGGGATGTCCTCGTACTTGATGATCTGCCGGTTGGTCTCGCCACCGGTGGCGACCATCTGCGTGTCGTCGGACCAGTAGTAGACGTTGTTCTGCGCCGTCGCCGTCTTGGCCGGGTCGGGCACACCCACCAGCGCGTACGCGAGGCCGGCCGCGACCATCATGCTGCCGAACAGACCGACGCACATGCCGGTCACCAGGCGCCAGGAGGGCACCCAGCGGCGCCAGCCGTACTTGTACGCGCGCGGGTAGTCGACGAACCTCTTCTTCTCCGGGCCGCCGCGCCCCGCGCCGTACGGACCGCCGGGACCGCCACCGCCGGGTCCGCCGCCACCTCGGCGTCCGCCACCGCCGCCTCCGGCGCCATCGGCCGACCTGCGTCGACCGCCGCGCTGGGCCGCCTTACGGGCTTCTGCGCGACCGCCCCAGGGGCGTTCCTCCTCCGGGCTCCCTTGCGCGCCCGTTGAGCCCGTTGAACTCGGGGGGTCATAGGAAGCGGAGGACGAGGCGGAACCTCCACGCGGTGCCGCGCGGCGGCCCGATGGTGATCCGAATGCTCCGCGACGGGCCGCGGCGCGCCCACCGCCCTGCGGCTGCGGCGGTTTGCGACGGTGCTCGCTCATCGAACGACTACTCCTCGGGCAGGCGCGGGGTCACGCGCCTGGAAACGGCGTCTGGTTTCCGGTCCCCCCGGAGTACGGATGCGCCCCTCTCGGCACTCACCCGCACTACACCGGGGACGACGACGCCCACAGGCGTCACTTGGTTCCCGGTGGTCTGCATGGCGGACAGACTACGCACCGTCAAAACCCTCCTAGGGCCGAACTTCACCCCAAATCAGGCAACTCGATTCCTACGAATCAGTGATGTGACGCCGTTCACCGTGATCGCACTTGCCGCAGCCGAAGAGCAGTTCTATCGTCGGGATGTATCGAGTCGATACATCAGCTCGACATAAAGAGTCGATACAAGGGCCCGCGGCAGAGGAGGAGGCGACGATGAGCCGACGCTCCGGCATCCTCGAGTTCGCCGTACTCGGACTGCTCCGCGAGTCCCCGATGCACGGCTACGAGCTGCGCAAGCGACTCAACACTTCACTCGGAATCTTCCGCGCCTTCAGCTACGGGACGCTGTACCCCTGCCTCAAGACGCTGGTCGCCAACGGCTGGTTGATCGAGGAATCGGGTTCAGGACCCGACGACACCCCCGCGGCTCCACTCGCAGGGCGTCGCGCCAAGATCGTCTATCGGTTGACGGCGGAAGGTAAGGAGCACTTCGAGGACCTGCTCTCGCAGACCGGCCCCGATGCATACGAGGACGAGCACTTCGCCGCGCGCTTCGCCTTCTTCGGGCAGACGTCGCGGGACGTGCGCATGCGCGTCCTCGAGGGCCGTCGCAGCCGTCTGGAGGAGCGCCTCGAGAAGATGCGCATCTCCTTCGCCCGCACCCGCGAGCGCTTGGACGACTACACGCTCGAACTGCAGCGGCACGGCATGGAGTCCGTGGAGCGCGAAGTGCGCTGGCTGAACGAGCTCATCGAGAGCGAGCGCGCGGGCCGTGACCAACGTGGCTCCGGCCCCGGGGGCGCGGCTCAGCAGGACACATCTGGAGAGACGGGCGGCCTGCCCCGGCACCGGGACAGCACCCGGCCGGATCCGTCCGACGACACCGCCACGTGAAGCCCGGTCAGGGCTTCACCGAGTACACACAGGGAGCAACCGGAATGGGTTCGGTTCGCGTAGCCATCGTCGGCGTGGGCAACTGCGCCGCCTCGCTGGTGCAGGGCGTCGAGTTCTACAGGGACGCCGACCCGGAGACCAAGGTCCCGGGCCTGATGCACGTACAGTTCGGCGACTACCACGTCGGTGACGTCGAGTTCGTCGCCGCGTTCGACGTCGACGCGAAGAAGGTCGGCCTGGACCTCTCGGACGCCATCGGCGCGTCCGAGAACAACACCATCAAGATCGCCGACGTGCCGAACAAGGGCGTCGAGGTCCAGCGTGGCCACACGCTCGACGGCCTGGGCCGCTACTACCGCGAGACGATCGAGGAGTCCTCCGAGGCCCCGGTCGACATCGTCCAGATCCTCAAGGACAAGCAGGTCGACGTTCTCGTCTGCTACCTGCCCGTCGGCTCCGACGATGCGGCGAAGTTCTACGCCCAGTGCGCCATCGACGCCAAGGTCGCGTTCGTCAACGCCCTCCCGGTCTTCATCGCCGGCACCAAGGAGTGGGCGGACAAGTTCACCGAGGCCGGCGTCCCGATCGTCGGTGACGACATCAAGTCGCAGGTCGGCGCGACCATCACGCACCGCGTGATGGCGAAGCTGTTCGAGGACCGCGGTGTCCGTCTTGAGCGCACCATGCAGCTCAACGTCGGCGGCAACATGGACTTCAAGAACATGCTGGAGCGCGACCGCCTCGAGTCGAAGAAGATCTCGAAGACGCAGGCCGTCACTTCGCAGATCCGCGACCGCGAGCTGGGCGAGAACAACGTTCACATCGGCCCGTCCGACTACGTCGCGTGGCTCGACGACCGCAAGTGGGCGTACGTCCGCCTCGAGGGCCGTGCCTTCGGTGAGGTCCCGCTGAACCTGGAGTACAAGCTCGAGGTCTGGGACTCCCCGAACTCGGCGGGTGTCATCATCGACGCCCTGCGTGCCGCGAAGATCGCCAAGGACCGCGGCATCGGCGGCCCGATCCTCTCCGCGTCCTCGTACTTCATGAAGTCCCCGCCGGTGCAGTACTTCGACGACGAGGCCTACGCCAACGTCGAGAAGTTCATCAAGGGCGAGGTCGAGCGCTGACCTTGTCCTGAAGGACGGTCCGGGTGTTCCACGTGAAACGCCCACCTCCTGAAGGCTGTTGAGGCCCCCGGCTCGCACACATGGTGCGCGCCGGGGGCCCGCCTCATATGTGAGGCTGTGCCCCATGTCTGTCGTCCGTGACCTGCGCGTACTGCTGCGCCTGCACGATTTTCGGCGTCTGTTGACGTTGCGGCTGCTCTCCCAGGGCGCGGACGGCGTGTACCAGGTGGCGCTCGCCACCTACGTGGTGTTCTCGCCGGAGAAGCAGACCTCGCCCGCCGCGATCGCGTCGGCAATGGCCGTACTGCTGCTCCCGTACTCCCTTGTGGGCCCGTTCGCGGGCGTCCTCCTCGACCGTTGGCGACGCCGTCAGGTCTTCCTCTACGGCAACCTGCTGCGGGTGCTGCTCGCCTCCGTGACGGCCGCTCTCATGCTGAGCCACACCCCGGACTGGCTCTTCTACGCGTCCGCGCTCTGCGTCACCGCGGTCAACCGCTTCGTCCTGTCCGGGCTCTCGGCCGCGCTGCCCCGTGTCGTGGACGCGGAGCGCCTCGTCATGGCCAACTCCATCTCACCGACCGCGGGGACACTCGCGGCAACGTTGGGCGGCGGCCTCGCCTTCGGCGTGCGCCTGATCGCCGCCGACTCGGATGCAGCGGTGGTGCTCATCGGGGCGTTGCTCTACCTGTGTGCCGCACTCGCTTCCCTGCGCATGGACGTACAACTCCTCGGCCCCGATCCGGAGTTGATTCAGCCGCGCCTGGGGGCGGCACTGACCGGCACCGCCCGGGACCTCTCGGCCGGCGTCCGGCACCTCGTCTCGCGTTCGTCCGCCGCGCGCGCCCTTGCCGCGATGACGGTGATGCGGTTCTGCTACGGCGCCCTGCTCGTCATGGTTCTCATGCTGTGCCGGTACGCATGGTCATCCACGGAGTCCGAAGGCCTGGCCCTGCTCGGCCTCGCCATGGGCGTCTCGGGGGCCGGATTCTTCGTCGCGGCGGCCATCACCCCGGCAGCCGTGGGGCGGTTCGGCGCGGCCGGGTGGATCGCCCTCTGCGCCGGCACCGCATCCGTACTGGAACTCGCCCTGGGTCTCACCTTCGAACCCGCGCCGATCGTGGTGGCTGCGTTCGTCCTGGGCCTGACCACACAGGCCGCGAAGATCGCCACCGACACGGTCGTGCAGTCCTCCATCGACGACGGCTTCCGCGGCCGGATCTTCTCCGTCTACGACGTGCTGGTCAACGTGTCCTTCGTCGGCGCGGCCGGAGTGGCCGCGCTGATGCTGCCGCCGGACGGCCGCTCGGTCCCCCTCGTGGTCCTGGTGTCGGTCCTCTACGGAGCGACCGCTCTGACCCTGCGCGGGCGGCGGCGTTTCACGTGAAACATCGCTCCCCAAATATGCGTAGGGCTCTGTAGATACGCGTAGGGCTCTGTTTCACGTGAAACAGAGCCCTACGCGTTCCGCACGTCTCAGTCCTGCGAGCGGTCGGCCCACCATTCCTTGAGCGCCGACACTGCCGCGTCGTACTCCATCGGACCGTTCTCGAGGCGCAGCTCCAGCAGGAACTTGTACGCCTGCCCGATCACCGGTCCCGGGCTGACGCCGAGGATCTCCATGATCTGGTTTCCGTCGAGGTCGGGCCGGATCGAGTCCAGCTCCTCCTGCTCTTGAAGCCGCTCGATGCGCTCCTCAAGGCCGTCGTACGCACGCGAAAGCGCGTTGGCCTTCCTCTTGTTGCGCGTCGTGCAGTCGGAACGGGTCAGCTTGTGCAGCCGACCGAGGAGCGGCCCCGCGTCCCGTACGTAGCGACGTACGGCGGAATCCGTCCACTCGCCGGTGCCGTAGCCGTGGAAGCGCAGGTGCAGCTCGACGAGGCGCGAGACGTCCTTCACCAATTCATTGGAGTACTTGAGCGCGGTCATGCGCTTCTTCGTCATCTTGGCGCCGACCACCTCGTGGTGGTGGAAGGAGACGCGGCCGTCCTTCTCGAAGCGGCGGGTGCGCGGCTTCCCGATGTCGTGGAGCAGCGCGGCGAGGCGCAGCGTCAGATCGGGGCCGTCGGTCTCCAACGCCATCGCCTGCTCGAGCACGATCAGCGTGTGGTCGTAGACATCCTTGTGCCTGTGGTGCTCATCACGCTCCAGGCGCAGAGCGGGCAGCTCGGGCAGTACGGAATCGGCCAGACCGGTCTCGACGAGCAGCGTCAGGCCCTTGCGCGGGTGCGCGGAGAGAATCAGCTTGTTGAGCTCGTCACGTACGCGCTCCGCGGAGACGATCTCGATGCGGCCTGCCATGGCCTTCATGGCGGCGACGACCTCAGGGGCGACCTCGAAGTCGAGCTGAGCGGCGAACCGGGCGGCCCGCATCATCCGCAGCGGGTCGTCGGAGAAGGAGTCCTCCGGGGTGCCGGGCGTACGCAGCACCCGCTCGGACAGGTCACTGATGCCGCCGTGCGGATCGATGAATTCCTTCTCGGGGAGCGCCACGGCCATCGCGTTGACGGTGAAGTCCCGGCGGACCAGGTCCTCTTCGATGGAGTCGCCGTACGACACCTCGGGCTTGCGGGAGGTGCGGTCGTACGCCTCCGAGCGGTAGGTCGTGACCTCGATCTGAAAGCGATGATCAGCGTCTCCGACGCGGGCATCCTTCTGGCAACCGACGGTGCCGAACGCGATCCCGACCTCCCACACCGCGTCGGCCCAGGGACGAACGATCTTCAATACGTCCTCGGGGCGGGCGTCAGTGGTGAAGTCCAGGTCGTTGCCGAGCCGGCCGAGCAGTGCGTCCCGCACCGAACCACCGACCAGGGCGAGGGAGAACCCGGCCTCCTGGAATCGACGGGCGAGATCGTCTGCGACAGGCGAGACCCGCAGCAGTTCGCTGACCGCACGGTGCTGCACCTGGCTCAGGGTGCTGGGGGTGTCTTCATTGGCGTTCGGCACAACAGGACAGGGTACGTGGCCCGGGCGGCCCGGGCCGAAACTTGTTTGCCGGGCCCGCGACAGGAGCACATCGGCGGCCCCCCTACTCTTGCCCCCACGATCAAGCCGGGCAGACCGTGGCACTCAGCCACAGTGCTCCTCGTTACCATGCGTGGACACATCTGCGACCACCGACGACGACGAGGGACGGACGACCACGTGGCCGAGGCGGCAGACTTCCCAACGGTGAGTCCCTCACCTGCACGGCGACTGCTGCGGCGCACCGGGGCCCTGCTCGCGGCTGCGCCGCTCCTGGCGTCGCTGCCGCTGCTGCCTGCCGCGGCCCCCGCCGGCGCCGCCACCCCGGCCACCGCCGCCTCGAGCGCGACAGGGACCAGCACGGTCGACGTGGCCGTGAACTCCCTGTCGCCCAGCGCGCCGACGGACGGCGACACCGTGACGGTCAGCGGCACGGTGACGAACAAGGGCAAGCGGACGGTCACCGGCGCCCACGTGGGCCTGCGGGTCGGCACGTCCTACAGCGGCCGCACGGCCGTCGACGAGGCCGCGAAGAACGGCACGGGCGGCGCCGCGGACGGCAACGAGCTCTCCCGCAAGTACGGCAAGAAGTTCGCCAAGCTGGCGCCCGGCGTCGCGCAGAACTTCACGCTGTCCGTCCCCGTCAAGGCACTGCACCTCGGCGCCGACGGCGTCTACCAGCTCAGCGTCGCACTGAAGGGACAGACCGCCGCGCAGCCGTACCAGCAGACGCTCGGCATCCAGCGGACCTTCCTGCCCTGGCAGCCGAGCAGCGCCGATACGAGCACGAAGACGACGGCCCTGTGGCCGCTGATCTCCGATTCCCATCTCACCGCGGAGACGGGCGCGAACGAACAGCAGACGCCGGTCTTCGACGACAACGACCTGGCGAAGCAGATCGGTCCGGGCGGCCGCCTCCAGCAGATGCTGGCCCTCGGCAGCGAACTCGACGTGACCTGGGTGATCGACCCCGACCTGCTGGCTTCGGTCGACGCCATGACGGAGCCGTACAAGGTCAAGGGTCCCGGCGGAAAGCTCAGGTCGGGCAAGAACCAGGCGGACGCCAAGCAGTGGCTGAGCGACCTGGAGACCGCGGTGCAGAGCCAGAAGGTGGTCACGCTTCCGTTCGCCGACCCGGATCTCGCGTCGCTCGCGCACACGGGCACAAAGGTCACCGGCTCCCTCAGCCACCTGAAGGACGCCACGGACGCCGCCAACCTGACCGTGCAGACGATCCTGCACACCAAGCCGGACACGTCGTACGCATGGCCCGCGGAAGGCGCCGTCGACCGCGACATCGTCAAGGTCGCCACGTCCGCGGGCGCCGACAAGATCATCGCGCGCAGCGACCACTTCCCGGAGACCGGAGGGCTGGCGTACACGCCGTCCGCCGCCCGCCCGATCGGCGGTGGCGCCTCGGCCGTGGTCGCCGACGGCCGACTGTCGACCGCTTTCCAGGGCGACATGACGGGCGCCGAGAGCTCCACGCTCGCCGTGCAGAAGTTCCTCGCTCAGTCCCTGATGCTCAACAAGCAGACGCGCAAGCAGCGCAGCGTCGTCGTGGCCCCTCAGCGCATGCCCACCGCGAGCCAGGCCCAGACCATGGCCAAGGCGCTGCACGCACTGCAGGACGGCACCTGGTCGCAGCCCCAGACCTTGTCGGCCGCCGCGAAGGCGAAGCCCGACTCGGCCGCCACCACGCGTGTCCCGCATGCGTACCCCTCGTCGCTGCGCAAGCAGGAGCTGCCGCAGTCGGCCTTCGAGCAGATCCAGGCGACCCAGCGCGACCTCGAGAACTTCAAGGTCGTCCTCACCGACCAGTCCCGCGTGGTGACGCCGTTCGGCCGCGCGATGGACCGGGAGATGTCCACGTCGTGGCGTACGGAGTCGGACACTTCGGGGAACTTCCGCGACGGCGTCTCCTCGTATCTGTCGGGCCTCACCGAACAGGTGGCGCTGATCGACAAGTCCGAGGTGAAGCTCTCCGGGCGCAGCGCGACGATCCCGGTGTCGGTGCAGAACAACCTGTGGCAGGACGTCGACCACCTGACGCTGCGCCTCACCTCGGGCAACGGCACCCGCCTCAAGATCGGCGACGCCGCCTTCCAGGACCAGGAAGTGAAGATCGCCAGCGGGCACAGCCAGTCCGTGAAGTTCACGACCACGGCCAAGGCGACGGGCCCGATCACGGTGCATGCCCAGCTGTACACCAAGGACGGTGCGCCCTACGGCAAGCCGCTCGCCTTCAAGGTCGACGTCACCGAGGTCACCCCGACCGTGATGCTCGTCATCGCCGGCGGTGTCCTGCTGCTCGTCCTGGCCGGATACCGGATGTACCAGCAGCGCAAGCGTGCCGTCGCCGCGCAGCCCGACGAGGACGCCCCTGAGGGCGACTCCGTGGCCGCGGACGACGACAAGGGCGACGAGCCGGACGGCGCCCCGACCGACCCCGCACGGGCAGACGTTCCGCAGCAGCCGAGTGACCCGACGGCTGACACCGCTCCGGAAAGCACGGAGGCGTCGGGCACGAGTGAGAGAGTGGACCGTTGAGCGATGTCGGGGCCGCTGGGCCGGGGACGATGAGGTGGGGTAACCATGAACGCGCCGTACGACGGTGAGCGTGGCCACGGCTCGGGCGGCTCTGCCTCGGGCGATGGCCGGCCGTACGCCGGTTCACCACAGCCCGAGGGGCAGGTGCCGCCGCCGCAGCCTGCTCCCGACGCGTATCCGCAGGACGCGTACCTTCAGGACGCGTACGAGCAGGATCCGTACCGGGCGCACGACCTGACCGCCCAGGACCCGGTGACCGAGGCGTTGTACGACCGCGCCGCGCATCCTCCGCCGCCCCCGGGCACGCAGCAGGCGCAGCAGCCCTTGTACGCGCCGCCGCCCGCGCAGCAGTACCAGCCCGACCCCCGCGTGTGGGCGCAGACGCCCGCGCCGGAGCCGGCGGGCCCCACACAGCACCTGCCGTACGGCGACGACGCCCGTACGACGCAATTCGTGGGCGTCGACGACCTGGTGACGCACTCCGCGGAGGAGAGCCACGAGCCGGACGCCTTCGCGCACCTGTACCGCGACCAGCAGCCCGGCCACAGCGGTGGCCGCCCGCCGGCCGAGCCCGTCGACAACCCGACCACACAGCTCGGTCCTCCGCAGCCCCCGCCGCCACCGGCCGCCACCCCCGCACCGGCGCCCGCGGCGAAGAAGGGCGGCCGCGCCTCCAGCATCATGAAGTCGAGCGCGGTGATGGCGGCGGGCACGCTGGTCTCCCGCCTCACCGGCTTCGTCCGCACCATGGTGATCACCGCGGCGCTGGGCGCCGGACTGCTGGGTGACACCTGGTCCGTCGCGTACACACTGCCGACGATGATCTACATCCTCACCGTCGGCGGCGGCCTGAACTCGGTGTTCGTGCCGCAGCTGGTGCGCGCGATGAAGGAGGACGAGGACGGCGGCGAGGCCTTCGCCAACCGCCTGCTCACGCTGGTCATGGTGGCCCTCGCCGCCATCACGGCAGTCGTCGTCTTCGCGGCACCCCTGCTGATCCACCTGATGTCGAACACGGTCGCCAACGACTCGGACGCCAACAGCGTCGGCGTCGCCTTCGCCCGCTACTGCCTGCCCACGATCTTCTTCATGGGCATCCACGTGGTGATGGGCCAGATCCTGAACGCACGCGGGAAGTTCGGCGCGATGATGTGGACCCCGGTCCTCAACAACATCGTCATGATCTTCACGTTCGGCACGTTCATCTGGGTCTACGGGACCGCGGCCGAATCGCAGATGGGCGTCACGACGATCCCCGACGAGGGCATCCGCCTCCTCGGCATCGGCACCCTGCTGGGCCTCGTCGTGCAGTCCCTCGCGATGATCCCGTACCTGCGCGAGACCGGCTTCCGATTCCGTCTGCGCTTCGACTGGAAGGGCCACGGACTCGGCAGGGCCGTGAAGCTCGCCAAGTGGACCGTCCTGTTCGTCCTCGCCAACCAGGCGGGCGTGCTGGTCGTCACCCAGCTCGCCACCGCGGCGGGCGAGGCGTCCCCGGTCGACGGCACCGGCATCATGGGCTACTCGAACGCCCAGCTGATCTGGGGCATGCCGCAGGCGATCATCACCGTCTCCGTCATGGCCGCCCTGCTGCCGCGCATCTCGCGCTCCGCCCACGACGGCGACCCGGGCGCGGTCCGCGACGACATCTCCTCCGGCCTGCGCACCTCGGCCGTGGCGATCGTGCCGATCTCGTTCATGTTCGTGGCGCTCGGCGTCCCGATGTGCACCCTGCTCTTCGGTTCCAGCGGTGTCGAGGCCGCCCAGTCCATGGGCTACATCCTCATGGCGTTCGGTATCGGCCTCATTCCGTACTCCGTGCAGTACGTCGTGCTGCGTGGCTTCTACGCGTACGAGGACACTCGGACGCCCTTCTACAACACGGTCATCGTCGCCGCGGTCAACGCCGCCGCCTCGGGCATCTGCTACCTGATCCTGCCCGCCCAGTGGGCCGTCGTCGGCATGGCACTCTCGTACGGCATCGCATACGCGATCGGCGTCGGCGTGGCCTGGCGGCGACTGCGCAACCGGCTCGGCGGCGACCTGGACGGCGCGCACGTCGTCCGTACCTACGCCCGGCTCTGCCTCGCGGCGCTGCCGGCGACGGTCGTCGGTGGCGGAATCGGGTACGCGGTCACGCAAGCACTGGGCCACGGTGTGCTCGGCTCCATCGCGGCGCTGGTCGTGGGCAGTGCGGCACTGCTCGGAGTCTTCTACGTGGCAGCCCGCAAGATGAGGATCGAGGAACTGAATTCGCTGGTCGGCATGGTCCGCGGTCGTCTCGGCCGCTGAGTCGGCCGGAACTGTGTGCAACCATCGGCGGCCATCGCGTGTCGTGCATAGCGCCGGACTGTGGGCACAATTGGCTTTGGCGTCGGAGTGAGTGCAACGGATGGGGAGGCAGGAGCGACGGTGGCGGAACGGAGCACGGCTGCCGTCGACGTGGCCGACAACAGTGGTGATGAGCCGCTGACCGCCAAGGCGGACAAGGTCACGGCCGACGGGGTGGCCGATACCGGGGAGCAGGACGCGCCGGAGCGCGAGGAAGCCGTGGACACCGCGGAGACGGGGACTCATATGAGCCCCGGCGCCGCGTCGCCGCCCGAGTTGCACAGCGGCCACAAGCTCGCCAGACGCTACCGGCTCGAGGAGTGCGTCACCCGTCTGGACGGTTTCAGCAGCTGGCGTGCGATGGATGAGAAGCTTCGCCGCGCCGTCGGTGTGCACATCCTCCCCGCCGATCACCCCAGGGGCCGTTCGGTGCTCGCCGCCGCGCGCTCGTCGGCCCTTCTGGGCGACCCCCGCTTCGTGCAGGTGCTGGACGCGGTCGAGGAGAACGACCTCGTCTATGTCGTCCACGAGTGGCTGCCCGACGCCACGGAACTGACCACCCTGCTCGCCCTCGGCCCCCTCGAGGCGCACGACGCGTACCAGATGGTCAACCAGGTCTCCCACGCCATGGCGGCCGCCCACCGTGAGGGCCTCGCCCATCTGCGCCTCACGCCGAGCGCCGTACTGCGCACCTCCACCGGTCAGTGGCGCATCCGCGGCCTCGCCGTGAACGCGGCGCTGCGCGGCATCACCTGCGACACCCCGCAGCGCGCCGACACCGAGGCGATCGGGGCGCTCCTGTACGCCTCCCTGACCCAGCGCTGGCCGTACGAGGACGATGCCTACGGCCTCTCCGGGCTGCCCAAGGGGGTCGGCCTCATCGCCCCCGACCAGGTGCGCGCCGGCGTCCACCGCGGTCTGGCGGAGCTCTCCATGCGCGCGCTCGCGAACGACGGGGCGACCGCGTCCCGCCAGGAGCCGCCGTGCACCACGCCGGAGGACCTGGTGAAGGCCATCGGCGAGATGCCCAAGATCCGTCCGCCGGAGCCCGCCTTCACGGCGCCGCCGGAGTACCAGCGAACCACCTACCAGCAGGGGAACTACGGCCGCACGTCCCCCCGCGCCACCCAGCCCGTCCCCACGCCGCCGCCCCCGCTGCAGAGCCGTACCGGCAAGGCCCTCAAGTGGGGCGTCTCGGCGCTGCTCATCGCGGCCCTCGGCCTGGGCAGCTGGCAGCTCGCCGACGCCCTCATGGACCGTGGCAGCGCGGGCAGCTCCGGGCCCACGGACACCTCGGACGACAGCGGCAAGGGCAGCAAGCAGGACGCGAAGCCGATCTCCATCGAGAGCGCCAAGGAGTTCGTCGCCGAAGGCGGCGCCCAGGCTCCGGGCGAGGTCGGCAAGACGTACGACGACAGTACGTCGACGTACTGGCGGACCAAGTCCTTCGTCGACGGCCCGAAGATGGTCATCAAGCCCGGCGTCGGCATCGTCTACGACCTCGGCTCAGCCAAAGAGGTGTCGGCCGCCTCGATAGGGCTCCGATACGGCGGCGACCACACCACGGTCTCCCTGTACGCCTCGCCGTCCCTCGACCCGGGCTCGGTGTCCGGCCTGAAGCAGATCGGGTCCAAGACGGATTCGAGGACCACCTCCGCCAAGATCACGGCCGATGACCCGGTCAAGACGCGCTATCTGCTCGTCTGGCTGACCGCCCTGCCCCACGCAGGCCAGGATGGCTACAGCAGCGCGGGCTTCAAGCAGGGCATCACCGATGTGGAGTTCACCGGCTGACGGGCACGGCTCACCACGGGGAGGGGGTTCAACAGTGGACGACGCCTACGGCGAAGCAAACGATCAGGACCTCCTCTCCCGTCATGTCGCCGGCGACAAGGACGCCTTCGGTGAACTCGTCCGACGCCATCGCGACCGCCTCTGGGCCGTGGCCCTGCGGACGCTGGGGGACCGGGAGGAAGCCGCGGACGCGGTGCAGGACGCGCTGGTCTCGGCCTATCGCGCCGCCCACACTTTCCGCGGCCAGTCCGCTGTGACGACCTGGCTGCACCGCATCACCGTCAACGCGTGCCTGGACCGGGCCCGCAAGATGGCCTCTCGCAAGACCGCGCCCGTGGACGACGCCGACCGTCTGGACCAGCTCCTGGAGCCGCACGAGTCCGCGGACGCCCCCGTCGAGCGGGGCGATCTGCACCGCCAGCTCCTGGAGGCGCTCTCGGTCCTGCCCAGCGATCAGCGCGCGGCCCTCGTCCTCGTCGACATGCAGGGGTATCCGGTCGCCGAGGCCGCGCAGATCCTCGACGTGCCCACCGGCACGGTCAAAAGCCGCTGCGCGCGCGGCCGGGCCAAACTGCTTCCGCTGCTGACCCATCTCCGCACGGAGGACGGGAGCCAGGAAGGTGGCGAGAACCCGCCCCCTCAAAGGAACCGGTCGCGGGGGCGATCCGTCCCACCCGCAGCGGGGCCTCGTGACGAGACAGGACCTGGCGATTCGGCTGCGGTGAAGGGCGGAGGTGGGCGAGCGTGACATCCACGACCGACACGGCAGAGCACCCGGAGATCACCGAGATCTCCGAACTCGCCGAGGGCCTGTTGCCTCCCACCCGTACGACCGACGTCCAGCAGCACCTCGACGGCTGCGCGCTCTGCGCCGACGTCCTCGCGTCCTTGGAAGAGATCCGGGGCACACTCGGCGCCGTGTCGGACCCGCCGCGCATGCCGGAGGAGATCGCGAGCCGGATCGATGCCGCCCTGGCCTTCGAAGGGGGCCGTGAAACGGGCCCCGTTTCACGTGAAACATCGGCCGCCGCCGACCGTCCTGCCGGGCACCCGCACGGGGCTACCGGCCCGGGACGCAAGGCCCGCGGCACCCGGAGGCGCACTGGTGCCGTACTCGGGGCCGTCCTGACGGTCACCGCGATCGGTGTGGGAGCCCTGCTCATCCAGAACGACGAGGGCGGCTCACCGGTCGCGCGGAAGAGCTCCAGCGCTTCGACCTTCGCCAAGGACACGCTGGAGACGAAGGTCACGAACCTCCTCGGCTCCTCGACACTCAGCACCGAAGAAGAGGGACCCAGCGCGCAGGGGACGAAGGCCCCGATGCAGAAACGGGCCGTCTCGGTGCCCCCGTGCATCCAGCTCGGGACCCACCGGAACGAGGATCCCCTCGCCGCGGAGACAGGCACGTACGAAGGGAAGAAGGCCTACCTCGTCGTGCTGCCCCACAAGATCGATCCGGCCCACCGGGTCACGGCCTTCGTCGTCGATTCCTCCTGTGTCGACTCGCCCTCCTCGGCCGGCACGCTGCTGTACAAGCACGATTACGACCACGGCTCCGGGGTTCTCAAGAACACTCGCTAGGTGTGGCCGGGCACGTCGGGAATGCATGCCCCGTAGGATCCGTTGGGTGGGGTGAGAGTCCTCCCAATGGCCTCCCCTGGCAGTACGCAGCAGTCCCGCAGAGACGAGGAATCAAGCCGTGAGCGACGTCCGTAACGTGATCATCATCGGCTCCGGGCCCGCCGGCTACACGGCGGCGCTCTACACCGCGCGCGCGTCGCTGAAGCCGCTCGTGTTCGAGGGTGCCGTCACCGCTGGTGGCGCGCTGATGAACACGACCGAGGTGGAGAACTTCCCCGGTTTCCAGGACGGCATCATGGGCCCCGAGCTCATGGACAACATGCGCGGCCAGGCCGAGCGCTTCGGCGCCGAGCTCGTCCCCGACGATGTCGTGGCCGTCGACCTGAGCGGCGAGATCAAGACCGTGACGGACACCGCGGGCACCGTGCACCGCGCGAAGGCCGTCATCGTCACCACCGGCTCCCAGCACCGCAAGCTCGGCCTCCCGAACGAGGACGCGCTCTCGGGCCGCGGCGTCTCCTGGTGCGCGACCTGTGACGGCTTCTTCTTCAAGGACCAGGACATCGCCGTGATCGGCGGCGGCGACACCGCGATGGAGGAGGCCACCTTCCTTTCGCGCTTCGCCAAGTCCGTGACGATCGTCCACCGTCGCGACACCCTGCGCGCCTCGAAGGCGATGCAGGAGCGTGCCTTCGCCGACCCGAAGATCAAGTTCATCTGGGACAGCGAGATCGCCGAGGTCAAGGGCGAGCAGAAGCTCTCCGGTCTGACGCTGCGCAACCTCAAGACGGGCGAGACGTCCGAGCTGCCCGTCACCGGTCTGTTCATCGCGATCGGCCACGACCCGCGCACGGAGCTGTTCAAGGGGCAGCTCGAGCTCGACGACGAGGGCTACCTGAAGGTCGAGGCGCCCTCGACGCGCACGAACCTCACCGGTGTCTTCGGCGCCGGCGACGTCGTGGACCACACCTACCGGCAGGCGATCACGGCGGCCGGCACCGGCTGCTCCGCCGCTCTCGACGCCGAGCGCTTCCTGGCCTCGCTCGCCGACGGCGAGTCCGCCGAGCCCGAGAAGACCCAGACCGCCAGCGTCTGACCCGAACTCCCACTCACGTATCCCCCCAAGAAATGAGGAGCCTGCTGTGGCCGGCAACCTGAAGAACGTCACGGACGACACCTTTGACGAGGACGTCCTGAAGAACGACAAGCCCGTCCTGGTCGACTTCTGGGCCGCTTGGTGCGGCCCGTGCCGCCAGATCGCGCCGTCGCTCGAGGCCATCGCCGCCGAGCACGGTGACAAGATCGAGGTCGTCAAGCTCAACATCGACGAGAACCCGGGCACGGCCGCCAAGTACGGCGTCATGTCGATCCCGACCCTGAACGTGTACCAGGGTGGCGAGGTCGCCAAGACCATCGTCGGTGCCAAGCCCAAGGCCGCCATCGTGCGCGACCTCGAGGACTTCATCTCCGAGTAATCAGGCGACGCCGATTCACAGACGGCGGTCGTTGTTTCACGTGAAACACGAACGGGCCGGCCCTTCCGGGGCCGGTCCGTTTCCGTTGTAAGGGGCCGTCGACTGTCACAGCGGCCGGAGTGCCGGTTCCTTCTGTACGGCTCCCAGAAGCCTGTCCAGGGCCATCTCGACGTCTTCCTTCCAGGACAGCGTCGTCCGCAGTTCCAGACGCAGCCGCGGATGCGAGGGGTGGGGCCGGACGGTCTTGAACCCGACCGCCAACAGATGGTCCGCGGGAAGCAGACAGGCGGGCCCCTTCCACTGCGCATCCCCGAAAACCTCGATCGCCTTGAAGCCCCGGCGCAGCAGATCCTTCGCGACGGTCTGCACGATGACCCGGCCCAGTCCCTGCCCCTGATAGTCGGGCGAGATCCAGGCCGTCATGAGCTGAACGGCATCGGGGGACACCGGACTTGTCGGGAAGGCGGTGGACCGTGGCACGTACGCGGGGGGCGCGTAGAGCACGAAGCCGACCGGAACGTCATCCACGTAGACGACGCGTCCGCAGGAGCCCCACTCCAGTAGGACAGCGGAGATCCACGCTTCCTTCTCCAGTTCGGGCGTGCCCGCCTTTACCGCGGCTTCGCCGCTGACCGGGTCCAGCTCCCAGAAGACACACGAGCGGCAACGCTTGGGGAGGTCCGGGAGGTTGTCCAGCGTGAGCGGTACGAGCCGACGCCCCATGAAGGCAGTTCCTCGCTTCCTTCGCCCGCCGCTGCGCGGGCGGCCGTCAGAGCGCTCCGTTCCCTGAGCAGGCTGCCGACGAATCCGCCGACCGCTCCCAGGCCGAGACCTGCGGTCATCAGTCCGGTGCGACTCACCGATCGCATGACCCGCCTCCTGTTTGAGGTGCCGCCGGGTGGATGCGCTCTTCCCGTCGCATCGTAACCACGATGGGATTCGCTCGATACCGTAGACGGGCAAAGAGCGGGCCGTGTTCCGGTACATGCCGGAACACGGCCCGCTCTCGGGTCACGACAGGGCGGTGGTCAGTCCTGTTCGTCGCCGTCGGTCTCCTCCGGGAGACCGTTCTGGAGCACAGGACCCTCACCGGGAGCGAGGGAGCCGAGGATGCGCGACAGGTCGTCCATCGAGGCGAACTCGACGACGATCTTGCCCTTCTTCTGCCCCAGGTCGACCTTCACCCGCGTCTCGAAGCGGTCCGAGAGCCGCGTGGCGAGATCGGTCAGCGCCGGGGAGACCCGGGTGCCGGCCCGCGGCCCCTTGGCCCGTGCGTTGCTCTTGGGCCCCGACCCCATGAGAGTCACGATCTCCTCGACGGCCCGCACCGAGAGCCCTTCGGCGACGATGCGGTGGGCCAGCCGGTCCTGCTCCTCGGAGTCCTCGACGGAGAGCAGAGCACGCGCATGCCCAGCCGACAGCACGCCTGCGGCGACCCGGCGCTGGACGGCCGGCGAAAGCTTCAGCAGCCGCAGCGTGTTGGACACCTGTGGGCGGGACCGGCCGATCCGGTCGGCCAGCTGATCGTGCGTGCAGTTGAAGTCCTTGAGCAACTGGTCGTAGGCGGCAGCCTCTTCCAGCGGGTTCAGCTGCGCGCGGTGCAGATTCTCAAGGAGCGCGTCGAGGAGGAGCTTCTCGTCATCCGTGGCACGCACGATGGCCGGGATGCGCTCGAGCCCCGCCTCTCGGCAGGCCCTCCAGCGCCGCTCGCCCATGATGAGCTCGTAGTCGTCGGCCCCCACCTGTCGTACGACGACAGGCTGCAGCAGGCCGACTTCCTTGATGGATGTGACGAGCTCGGCGAGAGCGTCCTCGTCGAACACCTCACGCGGCTGGCGCGGGTTGGGCGTGATCTCGTCGATCGGCAGCTCGGCGAAATGAGCTCCCGCAGGACGCTCGAAGTCATCGGCTGTCGTCGTCGCCGGCTCCTCGGTTTCCCGTGAAACAGGCTGCTGTGACAGCGCGGCCACCTTCGCGGCCGCCACTCCACGCTCGGACGTCAGCACCGGCACCGAGGCAGGAGACGTCGACGCTCCGCCCGCCTGGGTGGCCGGGCCCGTCCTCTCAGGGGTGGGGGCAGCCGGGATCAGCGCGCCGAGTCCTCGGCCAAGTCCCCTCCGTCGCTCGCTCACTGAATCCCCTCCGACGTACTCTGCTGGTCAAGTTGAGTGCCCGTGTGGGCGTTCTGGGCGTCGTAGTGAATCCCGACTCCGCGCAGCGCCATCTCTCGTGCCGCTTCGAGGTAGGAGAGCGCCCCACTCGACCCTGGATCGTAGGTCAACACGGTCTGCCCGTAACTCGGGGCCTCCGAGATACGCACCGAACGCGGAATGCTCGTCCGAAGAACCTCGCCGGCGAAGTGATTACGGACTTCATCCGCGACCTGGGACGCCAGCCGAGTCCGGCCGTCGTACATCGTGAGCAGGATCGTGGAAACGTGCAGGGCGGGGTTGAGGTGCCCACGCACGAGATCCACATTCCGTAGAAGCTGCCCGAGGCCCTCCAGCGCGTAGTACTCGCACTGGATCGGAATCAGCACTTCCGCCCCGGCCACCATGGCGTTGATCGTCAGAAGCCCGAGCGACGGCGGACAGTCGATGAGGATGTAGTCCAGCGGCTGCTCGTACGCCTGGAGGGCGCGCTGCAGTCGGCTCTCCCGCGCGACCAGGGAGACCAGCTCGATCTCCGCACCGGCGAGATCGATGGTGGCCGGGGCGCAGAAGAGACCTTCCACGTCAGGGACGGGTTGGACGACTTCGGAGAGCGGCTTGCTGTCGACCAACACGTCGTAGACGGAAGGCACTTCGGAGTGATGGTCGACACCCAGAGCCGTGGAGGCGTTGCCCTGTGGGTCCAGGTCCACCACCAGGACACGTGCGCCGTGCAGCGCAAGTGAGGCGGCAAGGTTGACCGTTGTCGTGGTCTTACCGACCCCGCCCTTCTGGTTGGCCACCACCATGACGCGGGTCTGCTCGGGTCGTGGCAGGCCCTCGCCCGCACGACCGAGAGCTTCTACTGCCAGTTGGGCAGCGCGACCAATGGGTGTGTCGTCCATCGGGGGCGGTGTTTCACGTGAAACATCCTCCCCCGCCGATTCGGTACGGGGACCGGGGACCGGATCGGTCATCGGTCCCGCGATGTTGGCGTCGGACCGCAAGGATTCACTCTCCTCGACTTCAGGCTCGCAATGAACAGAGCCTCCCATGCCTTCGGGGTCGAGAACCAGCGAGGCCCGTGCTTCTGTGGACGAATCCCCCTCTGTGGACAACTCCGTGTCCGTATCGAGGGATCCGAGAGGTTTTTGGTCGCGGGGAGCGGCCGCCGCGCGGCCGCGACTGATGATGCCCTGCAGCAGTGAGCGACGTTTCACGTGAAACACGATGCACCGCAGCGGGTTACCCTCCCGCGCGACACCCCGAGATGCGTACGTTTGACAGCTTTTGTGGAGTACTGCTGGTCGTCAGCGCCTGCGTCGGGTACGCCCCGTGCGGGCTGCCTTGGCGCGCTTCGCCGCGAAACGCACGCCGCCGGGGCTCTCCCCGACCTCTACACGCACGACGGTGGACAGGGGATCCACGATGCCCTCTCCGACATGCAAGACCGACGTCTCCACCGCGCCGAGCTTACTCAGGGCGGTGGCCGCGCTCTTGAGCTCTTCCTCGGCCGTGTCGCCCTTGAGCGCGAGCATCTCCCCGTACGGTCGGAGCAACGGGACGCCCCACGCGGCCAGCCGGTCCAGCGGGGCCACGGCGCGAGCGGTGACGACATGGACGGGTGTCAACGTGCCGAGGACCTCCTCGGCCCGTCCCCGCACCACAGTCACATGGTCGAGCCCGAGCAGTTCGACGACCTCTGTCAGGAAGGTCGTACGACGGAGCAGCGGCTCCAGCAGGGTGATCTTGAGGTCCGGGCGGACCAGGGCGAGCGGAATGCCCGGCAGGCCCGCACCCGAACCGACGTCGCACACCGTGACGCCCTCGGGGACCACCTCGGAGAGCACGGCGCAGTTCAGGATGTGCCGCTCCCACAGACGCGGCACCTCGCGAGGGCCGATGAGGCCGCGCTGCACTCCCGCGTCAGCGAGAAGCTCCGCGTACCGGACCGCATCCGGGAAGCGCTCGCCGAATACCACCCGGGCCTGCTCCGGGGCCGGGGGGAGTTCTGCTGCCTCCGTCACGGGGACCGTCCTTCCGTACCGCTCTACCGCAGTAAGTGGCTGACTAACAGGCTGACAAAGATCGGCCCCGCCTGCGAAACAGACGGGGCCGGAAGGCGACGTGCTGCCGTTCAGGCAGGAAGCACGACGACGAAGCGCTGCGGCTCCTCGCCCTCGGACTCACTGCGCAGGCCGGCCGCCTTGATGGCGTCGTGCACGACCTTGCGCTCGAAGGGCGTCATCGGGTTCATCTTGACCGGCTCACCGGTGTTCTTCACCTCGGCCGCGGCCTTGGCGCCCTGCTCGGTGAGCTCGGCGCGCTTCTGCGCGCGGTAGCCGGCGATGTCCAGCATCAGGCGGCTGCGGTCCCCGGTCTCCCGGTGCACCGCGAGGCGGGTCAGCTCCTGGAGCGCCTCGAGGACCTCTCCGTCGCGACCGACCAGCTTCTGCAGATCGCGGCTGCTCACATCGCTGACGATGGACACGGCGGCCCGGTCGGCCTCGACGTCCATGTCGATGTCGCCGTCGAGGTCGGCGATGTCCAGCAGACCCTCGAGGTAATCCGCGGCGATCTCACCCTCCTGCTCGAGGCGGGTCAGGGTGTCGCCAGCCTCAGCAGCGGCGGTGGTGCCTTCCGTCACGGGATGGGCTCCTTCTTGCGTCAAGGCTTGCGCCAACGTCTTACATCGAGGTCTTACTTACTTCTTGGACGGGGACTTCGGCCGCTGCGGGCCGCCCTTGCGCTGCCCGGACTTGGCCTTGCTGCGCTGCTGTGAACCGCCCGCGGGCTTGGCGCCACCGGACTGCTTGGACTGCGGCTTCGCGTCCTGCGGCTCGTCCTTCTTCTCCAGCGAGGTCTTCTCGGAGGGGGAGTCGTCCTTCTCCGAGCCCTGGGCTGTCGAGCCACCGGTCTGGCGCTGCGACTTGGACTGGCGCTTGGGCTGCTGGCGCTTCGGGGTGCCCTTCGGCATACCGTCCTCGTCCAGCTCCTCCGCGGCCGCGGAGCCCTTGGCCACGGTGCCGTCGGTCTGAGCCGCGAGACCGGCCTTGCTCAGTCCGTTGATGAACTTGCGCTCGTACTCGTTGCGGTCGCGGCCCTTGGCGACGATCGCCTTGACGATGTTCCGCTCGCGCTTGTTCCTCGTCGCGCTGTGCTCGACGACGTGCTTCTGCAGACCCTCGAGCATCTTGGCCTGAGCCTTGGAGCCCGGAGTGGGGTTCCGGTTGATCACGTACATCTGCTGGCACATGGTCCACACGTTGGTGGTCAGCCAGTAGACGAGGACACCGACGGGGAAGTTGATGCCCATGAAGAGGAAGATCAGCGGGAAGACGTACATCAGCATCTTCTGCTGCTGCATGAACGGCGTCTTCACCGTCAGGTCGACGTTCTTCGTCATCAGCTGGCGCTGCGTGTAGAACTGCGACGCCGACATCATGAGGATCATGATCGCGGTGACCACGCGGACGTCGGTCAGCGAGGCGCCCATGGCCTGGAGCTCGGAGGCGCTGTCCGTGAACTTGGCGGCCAGCGGGGCACCGAAGATGTGCGCCTTCTGGGCACTGTCCAGGAGCGACTGGTTGATGACGCCGATGGTGTTGCCCTCGGCGATGGCCGCGAGCACGTGGTACAGGGCGAAGAAGAACGGCGACTGCACGAGAATCGGAAGGCACGAGGAGAGCGGGTTGGTACCCGTCTCCTTGTACAGCTTCATCATCTCTTCGGACTGACGCTGCTTGTCGTTCTTGTAGCGCTCCTGGATCGCCTTCATCTGAGGCTGGAGCAGCTGCATGTTCCGGGTCGACTTGATCTGCTTCACGAAGAGCGGGATCAGGCAGATCCGGATCAGGACCACAAGGGACACGATCGACAGGCCCCAGGCCCATCCGGTATCAGGGCCGAAGATCGCCCCATAGACCGTGTGGAACTGGACGATGACCCACGACACCGGGGTCGTGAGGAACGCGAAAACGCCTGATACAGCGTTGACGATATCGGAAATCATGTCCCTGATCAGGCTCCTTGGGCGTTGGGCGAAGTCGCTCCGGACTTATTGTCCTGTGCAGAGGGGCTGTCGCCCTCAACGGCGGGGGCCGTTTTCTTGTCCCCGCGCCATGCCTCGCGCAGCATCTCGTGCCAGCGCGGACGCTTGCGTGGCGGAACATAGTCGACACCGCCCAGTGACCACGGATTGCACCGAAGGATCCGCCAGGCGGTAAGTGCTGTTCCCTTGACTGCCCCGTGCCGGTCGATGGCGGTGAAGCCATAGTGGGAGCACGACGGGTAGTACTTGCACACCGGACCCAGCAGTGGACTGATGGTCCACTGGTAGATCTTGATCAAGGCGAGCAGTGGGTACTTCATCGCGCGCCCCCTCCCAGCAGCCGCTGCAGGGCGGCATCCAGGTCTCGGGCCAGCTGTGCGTGGGTAGCGTCGCCCGCTCCGGGCAACGCGCGTACGACTACCAGGCTACCTGGGGGCAATGAAGCCACCCGGTCGCGCATGAGGTGGCGAAGCCTGCGCTTCACCGCGTTACGTACGACGGCGCCACCCACGGCCTTGCTCACGACGAAACCCGCACGCGGCGGGGAGAGAGTCTCCCTGGTCGCGTGCGGGTCCGTTGAACCGCTACGTAGGTGAACGACGAGAAGCGGGCGTCCGGCCCGACGTCCCCGGCGTACCGCGGTCGCGAAGTCCTCGCGCCGCCTCAGCCGATACTCGGTAGGCAGCACGTCATGACCTGATTACGAGATCAGGCGGACAGGCTGGCGCGACCCTTGCCACGACGGCTGGCGAGAATCGCACGACCGGCACGGGTCCGCATGCGAAGGCGGAAGCCGTGGGTCTTGGCACGACGACGGTTGTTCGGCTGGAAGGTGCGCTTGCTCACTCGGGGGCTCCTGAAAAACGTGTGGTGGCGGGACATCGCCTGGCTGTCACCGTGCGCCCACGAGTAGCTCGCGAATACGCCCGAGTGCACCGCTACACGGTCCGCAAGAACTGTGGATCGTGACCTTGCCCATCGGAGGCAGGCGGCAGCAGCCATCGACAACTCGACCTGGTCACGGTACGCGCGGCTACGCCATCCGGTCAAACCGGCGTCATGCGGGGGACACTGTCCACAGGCTGGGGACAACAACTTGAACCGCAGCGGTCGCGCTGACTACCGTGGCTGAACTCCGATTCGTTCCCTTCCCACCGCACCACCCGATTTTCTTCCCGATCCGTCCCAGGAATCACACGTTCGTGGGACCAGCGAGAGAGCGTGCCCTGTGGCTGACGTACCTGCCGATCTTGCCGCAGTGTGGCCACGAGTTCTGGAGCAACTCCTCGGGGAAGACCGCGGGCAGGGCGTCGAGACGAAGGACGAACACTGGATCCGGCGCTGTCAGCCGTTGGCGCTCGTCGCCGACACCGCGCTGCTCGCCGTTCCGAACGAATTCGCCAAGGGCGTACTCGAGGGCCGGTTGGCCCCGGTCGTCAGCGAAACCCTCAGCCGCGAGTGCGGCCGCCCCATCCGGATCGCGATCACCGTCGACGACTCCGTGGGTGAGCCGCCCGCCCCCACACCTCCACCGGCCCCGCAGCACCGCTACGAGACCCCCGAGCCGCAGCCGTCCCCCGGCCAGCCGCGCGACGCCTTCGACAAGCGGGAGACGTACGAGAGCCGGGAGACCTACGAGGGCTACGAGCGCCGCGGCGCCGACGAGCACGGCCAGGGCCCGCGGGCCGAGCAGCCCCCGGCACCCCGGCCCGACCAGCTCCCGACCGCCCGCCCCGCCTACCCGGACTACCAGCGTCCCGAGCCGGGCGCCTGGCCGCGTCCGCAGCAGGACGAGTACAACTGGCAGCAGCCCCGGCTCGGTTTCCCGGAGCGGGACCCGTACGCGACGCCCACACAGCAGCCGCAGCACGACTACCGGCAGCAGGAACGGTCGCCCTACGAGCAGGAGCGCGGTCGCTACGACCAGCAGCAGGAGCGCCCCCCGTACGAGCAGAAGGGGGACGGTCGCCCCTCTTATGAGGACCGTTCCTCCTACGAGGACCGCTCCTCCTATGAAGAGCGACCTTACGAAGACCGTTCCTACGGGGACCGCTCTTCTTATGAAGAGCGGTCGTCCTATGAGGAGCGCGGTTCCTACGAGCCTTCGCGCGAGCGGCAGCAGCGGCGTGAGCCCGGCAAGCCCACGATGGGCGGCCGTCCGAACCAGGACGGCGGGCACGGCACCCGTGGTGTGCCCAGTGGAGCGCCCGGCCCCCTGGCGGCCCAGCCCGCGCCGGCGACTCGCCCCGGTGAGCCGACGGCGCGCCTGAACCCCAAGTACCTCTTCGACACGTTCGTCATCGGCGCGTCGAACCGCTTCGCGCACGCGGCCGCGGTCGCCGTCGCCGAAGCGCCGGCCAAGGCGTACAACCCCCTGTTCATCTATGGGGAGTCGGGCCTCGGCAAGACCCACCTGCTGCACGCCATCGGGCACTACGCGCGCAGCCTCTATCCGGGCACGCGCGTGCGGTACGTGAGCTCGGAGGAGTTCACCAACGAGTTCATCAACTCGATCCGAGACGGCAAGGGCGACTCCTTCCGTAAGCGGTACCGCGAGATGGACATCCTTCTGGTCGACGACATCCAGTTCCTCGCGGACAAGGAGTCGACGCAGGAGGAGTTCTTCCACACCTTCAACACGCTCCACAACGCGAACAAGCAGATCGTGCTGTCCAGTGACCGGCCGCCCAAGCAGTTGGTGACCCTGGAGGACCGGCTGCGCAACCGGTTCGAGTGGGGCCTGATCACGGACGTCCAGCCACCGGAGCTGGAGACCCGTATCGCCATCCTTCGTAAGAAGGCGGTACAGGAGCAGCTCAACGCGCCTCCGGAAGTCCTCGAGTTCATCGCGTCCCGCATCTCGCGCAACATCCGTGAGCTGGAAGGGGCGTTGATCCGCGTCACGGCGTTCGCGTCGCTCAATCGACAGCCTGTGGACCTGGGACTGACGGAGATCGTCCTCAAGGACCTGATCCCCGGTGGCGAGGACGCGGCCCCCGAGATCACGGCCTCGGCCATCATGGCGGCGACCGCGGACTACTTCGGGCTCACCGTGGAGGACCTCTGCGGATCCTCGCGCAGCCGCGTCCTGGTGACGGCCCGGCAGATCGCGATGTACCTGTGCCGTGAGCTGACCGACCTGTCGCTGCCGAAGATCGGCGCTCAGTTCGGCGGCCGCGACCACACGACCGTGATGCACGCGGACCGCAAGATCCGCGCGCTGATGGCCGAACGGCGCTCCATCTACAACCAGGTCACCGAGCTCACCAACCGCATCAAGAACGGCTGACAGCGGACCGGTTACGAACCGCAGGGCGCTTCGGGAACGACTCCCGGAGCGCCCTTTTCGTGCCTCCGGAGCGCCCTTCTCGTGCCTGCGGACGGCCCGCGGACGTGTCCGGGGTCGTGTCAGCCACCGGTTCAAGGACACCGCGCGCTCGCCCGGTGTTCGATTCGCAGCCGCGTTACGGGTGTTCTCCACAGATCTGCCGGGTTTTTGCGATCCACACCCTGGGGACCGGAAAGTTGTCCAGACTGTGTCCACAGCACCCCCGGCTGACAGGGCATCAAGGCAGGTCAGACGGCTGTGGATTCGTGGAAAAGTGATCTCCACAGACTGTGGAGAGATTTTTTATCCACAGGCTGTGCATGACGTTGTCCACCGGCAACCCACAGGCTCGCGGCCGTTGTGCACAGCGATCAAGAGCTTCTCCACACGGCTGTCCACTGTTCGGCAACGCAACGCGCCATCTCACCTCCGCGAGTGAAAGGCGTCACACCAAGGTGGTCGGTTGGGCTGGGGAGAACCGGGGTAAAGCTGGGGACAGCGCTGGGGAGAAGTGGCCCAAGGCTGTGCATCGAGTGTGCAGAACTTTCCGCCGTCCACAGCGAAGGCCGGTTGTCCACCGCCTCGGCCCACAGGCCCGGTGGACAAAAAACCGCCTCTGACCTGCGCTTTAGAGGTTATCCACGGTTTCCACAGCCCCTACTACTACGTCCAACTAGTAAGAGCTGGGAATTCGTTTCGAAGACGGGGCTGTGCACAACTCGCTCCCGGCACCTCGACCTCGGTTCGGCGCGACTTGACCGAGGCAGGCAACGACTGTCAGTGCCGTGCGTCAGACTGTTCCCCGGTGCTCTTCCCATCAGCGGGCTGAGCGACACCACGTCTGCCGATGCAGACGGCAGACCGAAGACCAAGCAGGGCGAGAGCAGCCAGCAACAGCAGGAGGCGGCTTACGGTGAAGATCCGGGTGGAACGCGACGTACTCGCGGAGGCGGTGGCCTGGGCGGCGCGCAGCCTCCCGGCACGACCGCCTGCGCCCGTCCTCGCGGGCCTTCTGCTGAAGGCCGAGGAGGGCGCACTCAGCCTGTCGAGCTTCGACTACGAGGTTTCGGCACGCGTATCGGTGGACGCGGAGATCGACGAGGAAGGCACGGTGCTCGTCTCCGGTCGCCTGCTCGCCGACATCTGCCGCGCTCTGCCCAACCGTCCGGTGGAGATCTCCACAGACGGTGTACGAGCGACCGTTGTCTGCGGTTCCTCGCGATTCACACTCCACACGCTTCCTGTGGAGGAGTACCCGGCGCTGCCGCAGATGCCGACCGCCACGGGCACCGTCCCGGGTGAGGTCTTCGCAGCTGCCGCTTCGCAGGTGGCCATCGCGGCCGGCCGCGACGACACGCTGCCCGTCCTCACCGGTGTGCGCATCGAGATCGAGGGCGACACGGTGACGCTGGCGTCCACGGACCGCTACCGCTTCGCCGTCCGCGAGTTCCTGTGGAAGCCGGAGGACCCGGAGGCCTCCGCGGTCGCCCTGGTGCCCGCCAAGACGCTCCTGGACACCGCCAAGGCGCTCACGAGCGGTGACACGGTCACGCTGGCGCTCGCCGGTTCCGGTGCGGGCGAGGGCCTCATCGGCTTCGAGGGCGCGGGCCGCCGCACCACGACCCGCCTTCTCGAGGGCGACCTGCCGAAGTACCGCACGCTGTTCCCGACGGAGTTCAACTCCGTGGCCGTCATCGAGACCGCCCCCTTCGTGGAGGCCGTCAAGCGTGTGGCCCTCGTCGCCGAGCGCAACACCCCGGTGCGGCTCAGCTTCGAGCAGGGCGTGCTCATCCTGGAGGCCGGCTCCAGCGACGACGCACAGGCTGTGGAAAGGGTCGACGCCAACCTGGAGGGCGACGACATCTCGATCGCCTTCAACCCGACCTTCCTGCTCGACGGCCTGAGTGCCATCGACTCCCCGGTCGCCCAGCTGTCGTTCACGACGTCCACCAAGCCCGCGCTGCTCTCCGGCAAGCCGGCCGTGGACGCCGAGGCGGACGACGCGTACAAGTACCTGATCATGCCGGTGCGGCTCTCCGGCTGAGGACCTTGAGGGGCAGGCCGCTCGGGTTCGCCTGAGCGGCTTTGTCCACAGGTGTGCGGGAGCGTCCGGGTTTAGGCTCGGACGCAGGTACGGGACGCCACGCGCGCGTGCTCTCGTACCGCCCCCGCACCACCTCACGCCTCGTCGCAACGTAAGGAACCACTGATGGAGCTCGGTCTCGTCGGCCTCGGCAAGATGGGCGGCAACATGCGCGAGCGCATCCGCCGCGCGGGCCACACCGTCTTCGGCTACGACCGCAACCCGGACCTCGCGGACGTCCACAGCCTCGAGGAGCTTGTGGGCAAGCTCAAGGGCCCGCGCGTGGTGTGGGTGATGGTCCCGGCCGGCGCCGCGACCCAGTCCACGGTCGACGAGCTCGGCGAACTGCTCGAGCCCGGCGACGTCGTCGTCGACGGCGGCAATTCGCGCTGGACGGACGACGAGAAGCACGCCGAGGAGCTCGCGGCCAAGGGCATCGGCTTCGTCGACTGCGGCGTCTCAGGCGGCGTCTGGGGCCTGGAGAACGGGTACGCGCTGATGTACGGCGGCGGCCCCGACGACGTGGCGAAGGTTCAGCCGGTCTTCGACGCCCTGAAGCCGGAGGGCGACTTCGGCTCCGTGCACGCGGGCAAGGTCGGCGCGGGCCACTTCGCGAAGATGGTTCACAACGGCATCGAGTACGCGATGATGCAGGCCTACGCCGAGGGCTGGGAGCTCCTGGAGAAGGTCGACTCCGTGGACAACGTCCGCGAGGTCTTCCGCTCCTGGCAGGAGGGCACGGTCATCCGTTCCTGGCTGCTCGATCTCGCGGTCAACGCCCTCGACGACGACCAGCACCTGGACAAGCTGCGCGGTTACGCACAGGACTCCGGCGAGGGCCGCTGGACTGTGGAAGCCGCCATCGACAACTCCGTGCCGCTGCCGGCGATCACCGCGTCGCTCTTCGCGCGCTTCTCCTCCCGCCAGGAGGACTCGCCGCAGATGAAGATGATCGCGGCGCTGCGCAACCAGTTCGGCGGCCACGCCGTCGAGAAGAAGTAATCCACACCTGTAGAAACCCGCTGTTCAGAACTCTGGGGGAGGTCGGCCCACGACCATGCACGTCACGCATCTGTCGCTGGCCGACTTCCGCTCGTACACCCGGGCCGAGGTTCCTCTCGACCCGGGTGTCACCGCGTTCGTGGGCCCGAACGGGCAGGGCAAGACGAACATCGTCGAGGCCGTCGGCTACCTCGCCACGCTCGGCAGTCACCGGGTCTCCTCGGACGCTCCGCTGGTGCGCATGGGCGCCGAGCGCGCCGTGATCCGGGCGCAGGTACGCCAGGGCGAGCGCCAGCAGCTCGTCGAGCTGGAGCTGAACCCTGGCAAGGCGAACCGCGCCAGGATCAACAGGTCCTCGCAGGTCAAGCCGCGTGACGTGCTGGGGATCGTACGGACGGTGCTGTTCGCGCCCGAGGACCTGGCCCTGGTGAAGGGCGACCCCGGCGAGCGCCGGCGCTTCCTCGACGAGCTGGTCACCGCGCGCTCGCCCCGGATGGCGGGCGTGCGCTCCGATTACGACCGCGTCCTGAAGCAGCGCAACACGCTCCTGAAGACCGCGGCGCTCGCGCGGCGGCACGGCGGGCGCTCCATGGACCTGTCCACGCTCGACGTGTGGGACCAGCACATCGCGCGCGCGGGCGCGGAACTCCTCGCGCAGCGGCTCGACCTGATCGCGACGCTGCAGCCGCTGGCCGACAAGGCGTACGAGCAGCTGGCGCCCGGCGGCGGGCCGATCGCCCTGGAGTACAAGCCCTCGTCCCCCGAACTCGTCGGGCACGCGCGCGAGGAGCTGTACGAGCAACTTCTCGCCGCCCTCGAAGGGGCGCGCAAGCAGGAGATCGAGCGGGGCGTCACGCTGGTCGGCCCGCACCGCGACGAACTGGTCCTCAAGCTCGGCCAGCTGCCCGCCAAGGGCTATGCGAGCCACGGCGAGTCCTGGTCGTACGCGCTGGCGCTGCGCCTGGCCTCGTACGACCTGCTGCGGGCCGAGGGGAACGAGCCGGTGCTCGTCCTCGACGACGTCTTCGCCGAGCTGGACGCGCGCCGCAGGGAGCGCCTGGCGGAGCTTGTGGCGCCCGGAGAGCAGGTTCTCGTCACGGCCGCCGTCGACGACGACGTGCCGGGCGTGCTGGCGGGCACCCGCTACGCGGTGTCGGACGGAACGGTGGAGCGACTGTGAGCGCCGACGAATCCCCCGAAGGTGCGAAGGGTCCGCGAGAACCAAAAGGCGATCCCGAGCCTTCTGGTGTCGACCTGGCCCGCGTCGCCCTACGTGCGGCGAAAGAGGCGGCACGCGCGCGTGGTGACTCCGCGCAGCAGAAGAAGCAGGCGCGGCGCGGCGGCGGGCTGAGGTCCGGTGCGCGCTCCGACGGGCGGGATCCGATGGGGCTCGGCCCCGCCATCAACCGGCTGATCACCGAGCGCGGCTGGGAGACACCGGCCGCGGTCGGCGGCGTCATGGGGCGCTGGCCGCAGATCGTCGGCGAGGACCTCGCCAAGCACTGTGTTCCGCAGACGTACGACGAGGACGAGCGGGTCCTGGTGGTGCAGTGCGATTCGACGGCCTGGGCGACACAGGTGCGGATGCTGGCTCCGCAGCTGGTCAGGCGGTTGAACGAGGATCTCGGGCACGGCGCCGTGCGGCGCATCGACATCAAGAATCCCGGCGGCGGCCCGCGCCGCTACGGCCCCTTGCGGGCCCCCGGAAGCACGGGTCCCGGCGACACCTACGGGTGAGCTATCGGCCGCTGTAGCTGGTGGTTCACACCTCGAAGCGCTGAGTGCCGCTGTGAGCCTCTCGGGGCCCCGCTCCGCATAGGGGGAGTCGGGCGAGTCCGGTTGAGGGCGGCACATGAGGACTCAGGCACCGCCAAACCCCCATCTATGTCCGAGCTACCGGTACACTGGGAGACAATCCCGCCCCACTTGTGGGACGCACCGAGCAACGCTGATCAGGGCTTACCGAACAAACACGCCGCAGCCGCTCCGGCCACCAACCGGGAGCTTGGCTTGTGCTGTGCCAGAAAGGGCGCTTCGTGGCCGATTCCGGCAACCCCAACGAGAACATCCCGTCCACCGACGCCGAAGAGCACGTCGAGGCCACAGAGGCCTCGTACGACGCCAGTGCGATCACCGTCCTCGAAGGGCTGGACGCGGTCCGCAAGCGACCCGGCATGTACATCGGCTCGACCGGTGAGCGTGGCCTTCACCACATGGTGCAGGAGGTCGTGGACAACTCCGTCGACGAGGCCCTGGCGGGTCACGCGGACACGATCGACGTCACGATCCTGCCCGACGGCGGCGTCCGCGTCGTCGACAACGGCCGTGGCATCCCCGTGGGCATCATCCCCTCCGAGGGGAAGCCCGCGGTCGAGGTCGTGCTCACCGTCCTGCACGCGGGCGGCAAGTTCGGAGGCGGCGGCTACGCCGTCTCCGGTGGTCTGCACGGCGTGGGCGTCTCCGTCGTCAACGCTCTGTCCACGAAGGTCTCCGTCGAGATCAGGACCGAGGGCCACCGCTGGACGCAGGAGTACAAGGCCGGCGTTCCGACGGCGCCGCTGGCGAAGCACGAGGCCACCGAGGAGACCGGCACCGCGGTCACCTTCTGGGCCGACGGCGACATCTTCGAGACCACCGAGTACTCCTTCGAGACGCTGTCGCGGCGCTTCCAGGAGATGGCCTTCCTCAACAAGGGCCTGAGGATCAACCTCACGGACGAGCGCGACATCGCGAAGGCCACGGCCGGAGCGGACACGAACGAGGCGGGCGACGACACGGCCTTCGAGCCGCGTTCGGTGTCGTACCACTACGAAGGCGGCATCGTCGACTTCGTGAAGTACCTCAACTCCCGCAAGGGTGAGGTCGTTCACCCCTCCGTGATCGACATCGAGGCCGAGGACAAGGAGAAGCTCCTTTCCATCGAGGTCGCGATGCAGTGGAACACCAGCTACAGCGAGGGCGTCTACTCCTTCGCCAACGTGATCCACACGCACGAGGGCGGCACGCACGAAGAGGGCTTCCGCGCCGCGCTGACCGGTCTCATCAACCGGTACGCGCGCGACAAGAAGCTGCTGCGCGAGAAGGATGACAACCTCACGGGCGACGACATCCGCGAGGGTCTGACGGCGATCATCTCGATCAAGCTGAGCGAGCCGCAGTTCGAGGGCCAGACCAAGACCAAGCTGGGCAACACCGAGGCGAAGACCTTCGTCCAGAAGGTCGTCTACGAGCACCTCCAGGACTGGCTCGACCGGAACCCCGTCGAGGCCACGGACATCATCCGTAAGTCCATCCAGGCGGCTACCGCGCGCGTGGCGGCCCGCAAGGCCCGTGACCTGACCCGTCGCAAGGGCCTCCTGGAGACGGCGTCCCTGCCGGGCAAGCTCTCCGACTGCCAGTCGAACGACCCGACCAAGTGCGAGATCTTCATCGTCGAGGGTGACTCCGCCGGCGGCTCGGCCAAGTCCGGCCGTGACCCGATGTACCAGGCCATCCTGCCGATCCGAGGCAAGATCCTGAACGTCGAGAAGGCGCGCATCGACAAGATCCTGCACAACCAGGAGATCCAGGCGCTGATCTCGGCCTTCGGCACCGGAGTCCACGAGGACTTCGACATCGAGAAGCTCCGCTATCACAAGATCATCCTGATGGCGGACGCCGACGTCGACGGCCAGCACATCAACACCCTGCTGCTGACCTTCCTGTTCCGCTTCATGCGGCCGCTCGTCGAAGCCGGCCACGTGTTCCTGTCGCGCCCGCCGCTCTACAAGATCAAGTGGGGTCGCGACGACTTCGAGTACGCGTACTCGGACCGTGAGCGCGACGCCCTGATCGAGATGGGCAGGCAGGCAGGCAAGCGGACCCGTGACGACTCGGTCCAGCGCTTCAAGGGTCTCGGTGAGATGAACGCCGAGGAGCTGCGCATCACGACCATGGACCAGGAGCACCGCGTGCTCGGCCAGGTCACCCTGGACGACGCCGCCCAGGCCGACGACCTGTTCTCGGTCCTCATGGGCGAGGACGTCGAGGCCCGCCGCTCGTTTATCCAGCGCAACGCCAAGGACGTCCGCTTCCTCGACATCTGAGTCGGTCTCAGCTGACCGCACAGAAAGGATCTTGACCAGCAATGGCCGACGAGAACACCCCCACGCCGCCGCCCGAAGAGAACGTGGACGGCAGCGCCATCGCGATGCGCATCGAGCCCGTCGGGCTCGAGACGGAGATGCAGCGCTCCTACCTGGACTACGCGATGTCCGTCATCGTGTCCCGCGCGCTGCCCGACGTACGCGACGGTCTCAAGCCCGTTCACCGCCGCGTCCTGTACGCCATGTACGACGGCGGCTACCGGCCCGAGAAGGGCTTCTACAAGTGCGCCCGCGTCGTCGGTGACGTCATGGGTAACTACCACCCGCACGGCGACTCCTCGATCTACGACGCCCTGGTCCGCCTGGCCCAGCCGTGGTCGATGCGCATGCCGCTGGTGGACTCCAACGGAAACTTCGGCTCTCCGGGCAACGACCCCGCGGCCGCCATGCGCTACACCGAGTGCAAGATGGCGCCGCTGTCCATGGAGATGGTCCGTGACATCGACGAGGAGACCGTCGACTTCACGGACAACTACGACGGCCGCTCCCAGGAGCCCACCGTCCTGCCGGCCCGCTTCCCGAACCTGCTCGTCAACGGTTCGGCGGGTATCGCGGTCGGCATGGCCACCAACATCCCGCCGCACAACCTGCGCGAGGTAGCGGCCGGCGCCCAGTGGTGCCTGGAGAACCCGGAGGCCTCGCACGAGGAGCTCCTGGACGCCCTCATCGAGCGCATCAAGGGCCCCGACTTCCCGAGTGGTGCCCTCGTAGTGGGCCGCAAGGGCATCGAGGAGGCGTACCGCACCGGCCGTGGCTCCATCACGATGCGCGCGGTCGTCGCGGTCGAGGAGATCCAGAACCGCCAGTGCCTGGTCGTCACGGAGCTGCCCTACCAGACCAACCCGGACAACCTCGCCCAGAAGATCGCCGACCTCGTGAAGGACGGCAAGGTCGGTGGCATCGCGGACGTCCGCGACGAGACGTCGTCCCGTACGGGCCAGCGCCTGGTCATCGTCCTGAAGCGGGACGCGGTCGCCAAGGTCGTGCTGAACAACCTGTACAAGCACACCGATCTGCAGACGAACTTCGGCGCCAACATGCTGGCGCTGGTCGACGGCGTCCCGCGCACGCTGTCGCTCGACGCGTTCATCCGGCACTGGGTGGCGCACCAGATCGAGGTCATCGTCCGCCGGACGAAGTTCCGCCTGCGCAAGGCGGAGGAGCGCGCCCACATCCTGCGTGGCCTCCTGAAGGCCCTGGACGCCATCGACGAGGTCATCGCGCTCATCCGGCGCAGTGACACCGTCGACGTCGCTCGCGGGGGCCTCATGGAGCTCCTGGAGATCGACGAGATCCAGGCGAACGCCATCCTCGAGATGCAGCTGCGCCGACTGGCCGCCCTGGAGCGCCAGAAGATCGTCCAGGAGCACGACGAGCTCCAGGTGAAGATCAACGAGTACAACGCGATCCTGGCCTCGCCCGAGCGGCAGCGGCAGATCGTCAGCTCGGAACTGCAGCAGATCGTCGACAAGTTCGGCGACGACCGCCGCACCAAGCTGGTGCCCTTCGAAGGCGACATGTCCGTCGAGGACCTGATCGCCGAAGAGGACATCGTCGTCACCATTTCGCGTGGCGGTTACGTCAAGCGCACCAAGACGGACGACTACCGCTCCCAGAAGCGCGGCGGCAAGGGTGTGCGCGGCACGAAGCTCAAGGAAGACGACATCGTCGACCACTTCTTCGTGTCGACGACGCACCACTGGTTGCTCTTCTTCACCAACAAGGGACGCGTCTACCGCGCGAAGGCGTACGAACTTCCGGACGCCGGGCGGGACGCGCGCGGCCAGCACGTCGCGAACCTGCTCGCCTTCCAGCCGGACGAGGCGATCGCCGAGATCCTCGCGATCCGCGACTACGATGCGGTGCCCTACCTGGTCCTCGCCACGAAGGCCGGCCTCGTCAAGAAGACGCCTCTGAAGGACTATGACTCGCCGCGCTCCGGCGGTGTCATCGCCATCAACCTCCGCGAGGCGGCGGACGGTTCGGACGACGAGCTGATCGGTGCCGAGCTGGTCTCTTCCGAGGACGACCTGCTGCTCATCAGTAAGAAGGCGCAGTCCATCCGGTTCACCGCCACGGACGACGCACTGCGTCCGATGGGGCGTGCCACGTCGGGCGTCAAGGGCATGAGCTTCCGCGAGGGAGACGAACTGCTCTCGATGAATGTCGTGCGTGCCGGTACTTTCGTCTTCACCGCCACCGACGGTGGGTACGCGAAGCGGACCAACGTCGACGAGTACCGCGTCCAGGGTCGCGGTGGCCTCGGTATCAAGGCCGCCAGGATCGTGGAGGACCGCGGAGAGCTCGTCGGCGCCCTGGTGGTCGAGGAGACCGACGAGATCCTCGCCATCACGCTGTCCGGCGGTGTGATTCGTACGCGAGTCAACGAGGTCAGGGAGACGGGCCGTGACACCATGGGCGTCCAACTGATCAACCTGGGCAAGCGCGATGCCGTCGTCGGCATCGCTCGTAACGCCGAGGCCGGCCGTGAGGCGGAGGAAGTCGACGGTGACGTCGCGCAGGACGCGGACGGTACCGAGATCGACGACACCACCGCGGGCGAGACGGCCGTCGAAACGGACGAGGGCGGACAGTCCTCGGCCGAGTAGCGCGAGGAGTGAGTCATCGTGAGCGGAGCCACGGGCGCAGGCTCTACCGGGACATCCACCGGTACGGATACTGAGAGCGGCCGTGGCTCCGCTCACGACGTCGATGACGTCAAAGGCTCAACCGACTCGACCGACTCGAACGAGTCTCATGGATCCCAGGGGGGAACTGTGACGGACACCCGAGGTCCGCAGACCCAGCAGTACGCGGCCGGTGGCAGCGATGCCAGCGGTGCCCTGCCGGGCGAGAGGCCGCAGCAGCCGGCCCAGCCGTATCACCCGCCGCAGGCGTACCAGAACGCCCCGGACGCGGTCCGCAGGCCGCGCACGGGGGCGCGCACCACCCCGCGTACGCGCAAGGCCCGTCTGCGGGTCGCCAAGGCGGACCCGTGGTCGGTGATGAAGGTCAGCTTCCTGCTCTCCATCGCGCTCGGCATCTGCACGATCATCGCGGCCGCCGTGCTGTGGATGGTCATGGACGCCATGGGGGTCTTCTCCACGGTCGGCGGCACGATCTCCGAGGCCACGGGCTCGAACGAGTCCAACGGCTTCGACCTGCAGTCGTTCCTGTCGCTGCCGCGCGTCCTGATGTTCACGACGGTCATCGCCGTCATCGACGTCGTGCTGGCCACCGCCCTGGCGACGCTCGGCGCGTTCATCTACAACCTGTCCGCGGGCTTCGTCGGCGGCATCGAGCTCACGCTCGCCGAGGACGAGTGACCGTTCCCGCGGCTTGCTGAGGTCTGAAAGACCCGCTGGTGGGCGGGCCAGGACTATCGATTTTGGGACTGGCCCCCCAGTGCGCTAATCTTCAGGAGTCAGCGCGCGGGACACACACCGCAGAGCGCGGCGGGGCTATAGCTCAGTTGGTTAGAGCGCATCCCTGATAAGGATGAGGCCACAGGTTCAAATCCTGTTAGCCCCACATCATGAGGACCCTCAAGCGGAAACGCTTGGGGGTCTTCTGCGTGTGCAGTGCGGGGCGGGCGGACGTGCCGCGGACATGCCGATGGGCCCGCGCAGCCGTAGGGGATGGCTGGGGCCTCGTTCGACAGTCCTGCTCTTCTGTTGTTGTGCGGCGCTGTTGTGCGTACCGGCTTTCTGGCTCTGCTGTGTTGCTCGGCTGTGCGTCTCTGCAGGGTTTTTCTGCAGGGCGTCTCTACAGCGTTGCTATGCAGCGTGGCTGTGCAGCACGGCTCTGTTGTGCGGTCTTGCCTTGTCCGGGCGTTGTGCGCCCGGCTGTTCCGTCTTTGCTGCGGTCGTGCGGTCCTGCTGTTCCGGCTTCTTCGTCTGCTGCGTGGTGCGGTCTACAGCTGCGAGGCCAGGGTCTCGGCCGCCAGGTGGCTGTCGGCGTTGCGCTGCTCGGTGTCGGCCGGCGGGCGGTGGCGGGCGCTCGGGGAGGAACCGTGGGCCTCGGCGCGGATGCGCTGCTTCATCGTCGGTGGCAGGGACCGCTTGAGCGACCAGTACGGGCGGGCCGCCGCAGGAGCGGGGGCGCTGATCGCCGCCGCGGGCTGGGTCTTCTCCGTCTGCTGAGCCGGAGTGGCCGCGGTGGCCGGGGAGGTGAGTCCGAGCGCCGAGAAGAGCGCAATGAATGTGGAGATGATGACGGTCCACAGCGTCATGACCTTCTGCTTGGTCATGGCCCCTCGCTTTCAGGTTGGGCGATTTGCGTACTTTCCTCATGATGTGGATGGGGACCCGGGAGTGCGGGACCGACGCTCGCGGGGCGTCGATATTCAGATGAACACCACTCGGATGGGCGCAAACGGCCGTTTCTGCTCCGTTTCTACTGCGGTCTTCAAGGGGTGAGTTGAGGTGGATCCAGGTCACCGATCGGTATCGATCGGTGTGTATAGTCGGGCGCCAGAAGTCCCCCTACGTCAAAGGAAAGACGAGGTCGCGCGGTGAAGAAGCTTCTCCTGGTCGCACTGGCCGCCATCGGCGGGCTCCTCGTGTACCGCCAGATCCAGGCGGATCGCGCCGAGCAGGATCTGTGGACGGAGGCGACTGACTCCGTGCCCACGGGTTCGTGAGTATCGACAACAGTCTCTTCATAGGGCCCCGGTCGCAGCAGCGGCCGGGGCTTTGTGCTGTCCGGGGCACCTTTACGTATGCGATTGCGTGGCGGGAAACCGTCGGGCGCCGGACACCGCCCGGAGCGGAACGGCAGGATGACCGTCCATGGGGAGACTCCTGAGGCGGCTGAGGAAGGGGCGGCGCGGCCGGGGCCCGGCGAGGGGCGCTGCCGGGGCGGGGCTGTGCGCGGCCCTGGTTCTGGCGCTGCCGGGGACGGCGACGGCGGTGACGGGGAACGGCGACCCGTATGACTTCGCCAAGGGCGCCCGGACTGTCGACGGGGCGCCCAGCGGCGCGACGGCGGCACAGCTCAAGACGGGTGTGATCTACCGGAGTTCGCTCGCGGCGGGGGACGGCGTCACCTCCTACTACCGCGTCGAGCTGGACGGGGCCGCCACCGCGTACGCCTCGGTCGTGGCCGTCCCGCCGCTCGGCTCGGGCGTGAAGGCGGCGCCCGCGGACGGCATCGCGGTGTCGTTGCGGGACGGCCAGGGAAATCAGTGCGATGCGGAGCGTGCGACGTTCCGCTCCGGCTCCTATCCGCGGCCGATCGCGGCGGCGGTGGAGCGTTCCGTACGTCCAGGAGGGCCCCGGTGCCAGTCGGCGGGGACGTACTACGTGGCCGTGGAGCGGACGGCGGCGGCCGGGTCGAGCGATCGGGACTGGGGGCTCGAACTGCGGGTGGCCACCGAGCCGGGGCTGGTGTCCGCCGCCCCCGGCGCGAGTGCGCGGACTTGGCCGTCGGAGCCGGCGGCGCTGCCGTCGGGGACGGGCGCGCGGCGCAGCGGGGGAACCGGGTTCAACGATGCGAGGGCGCTGGCGTCCGGCGCGTGGAAGGACCGGATCGGGCCGGGGCAGAGCCACTTCTACCGGGTGCCGGTGGACTGGGGGCAACAGCTCTCCCTCGGCGTCGAATTGGACGGTTCGGCGGGTGGCGGCACCCGGCGGGAAGCGGTGCCGGGGGCGCTCGACATGGAGCTGTACAACCCCGCGCGGGCGCCGGTGGCGGCGAAGGGGGCCGCGTACTCGGGTGGCAAGACGTCGGCCACGTTCGACCCGCTGCCGCCCGTGGCGTACGGGAATCGGCTGTTGTCGCGCGACGACGAGGCGGCGATGGGGCTCGCCGGCTGGTACTGGCTCAAGGTCACGCTCAATCCGGCGATGGCGGAGCAGGCCGGGGGCCTCGGGATGACGTTGCGGGTGGCCGTCGACGGGGCGGCGAAGCAGGCGCCCGACTATGTGCGGGATCCGGGGGAGTTCCAGGTGACGAGCGCGGATCTGGCTGCCGCCGAGCGGGGGGAAGGTGGGGTGGCGTGGGACTTCGGCGCCGGCTCGGGGTCTGGCTCCAGGTCCGGCTCCGGCTCCGGCTCGGGTTCTGATCCGGGCTCTGGTGCCGACTCGGGTTCGGATTCTGGTTCTGCGAGTGGGCGTGGTGGGGCTTCCGGTGGTGCGGTGGCTTCGTCCGATACGTCGCCGGGGGGCGACCTGATGACGTTGGTGGGGGTGGCCGGGGTCGGGACCGGGAGTGCGCTGGTGCTGTGGCTGGCGGTGTGGCGGGTGCTCGCCGTGCGGAAGGTGCGGCGGGCGCAGGGCTGAGCGGGGCGGGCTCCGGGCGCGGGTGGACCCGTCAGGGACGGGTCAGTGCCCAGATGCCCACCGCGAAACAGGCCAGAGCCAGGAGCAACACCGGGATCGTCACCCTCGCGGGTGGTCCTGGCCGGGGACGGGGAACTTCTCCGTCACCCGATGCGTACAGAGAGTGATGGGCCTGGGGAGGGTCGAGCGGGGAGGGGGCGGACGGGTGCGGGGCAAGAAGCGATGGTTCGGCGGCCGGTTCCGGAGCGGGGTCGGGTGTGGGCTCGTCGAGTACGGGTTCGGGGGCGGGCGTCGGCTCCGGGGTAAGCGGTGGCGGGGTGGGCTCGACCGGCGGCGGGGCGTGCGTGGCTGGTGGCCTGGGGCCGGCCGGCGGCGAGGTGTGCGTGGACGGTGGCATGGCGCGGCTGATCGGTGGCGGGGTGAGGCCGGTGGGTGGCTCCGGAGGCATCTCGGGCACGGGAGGAATCCGGGGTGCCGGGGGCACGGCTGGAGCCGGTGGAGCCGAGGGCGTGGGGGACGCCAAGGCCTCGGGGGGAGCCGAAGGCCGTGGTGGGAGCGGGGTGTTGGTGGGTGGTGGCGGAACATGCGGAACTTGTGGAACATGCGGCACCGAGGGGCCCGTACCGGCCCCTTGGCCCGCCGAGCCCGATCCCTGCCCGACCGAGCCTGCTCTCTGCCCCGCCGAGCCCGATCCCTGCCCGGCCGAGCCCGCCCCCTGCCCGACCGAGCCCACTCCCTGCCCCGCCGAGCCCGTCCAGTGAGCCGAGGAGTGGGCGTCTCGCCCTGCCGTCAGCTGCTCGTGCACCGACGTCTCCGCCCGGTACGGCGAAGGGCCGATTCCGTGCCCTGCCGCTCCATGCACCGCCGCTCCATACCCCGCCCCATCGGCCCCGCCTGCCGGGAGACCTGTCTCGCTCGCCGGCGTTCCCGCACCGCTCACCGGGCGGGCCCGGCGGCCCCGTACCGCCGGGCCGCCGGGGCCGAAGCCCGGGGGAAGGGGGCCGAGTTGGTCGAAGACCTCGATCAGCTCGTCGTCGGGGCCCGGCTCCGGGAGGAGTTCGGCGGCGGCGAGAAGGGCCTTGCGGGCGCCCGTCGCGGTGCGGAAGCGGGCATCGGGATCCGGCTGCAGCAGACCGGCGAGGACGCCCCACAGCGGGCCGGGAACGCCCTGCGGAGCCCGCGGGGTGCCGTGTTCCTCGAAGTGTTCGATCAGCGCCTTGGAGTCGGGCCTGGCGCCCTCGAGGAGATAGAGCGCGACGAGCCCCGCGGCGAACAGGTCCGCGGGGAAGTCGGGCTCCGCGCCCATCTCCTGTTCGGGCGCGAAGTACCCCGGCGTGCCCACCACATAGTCCGCCTCCGTCAGGCGTGGCTCGCCCTTGCGCATCGCGATGCCGAAGTCGGACACGCGCAGATGCGGCAGCCCGGTGCCGGTGGCCTCGAGCAGGAGGTTGGCGGGCTTGATGTCGCGGTGCACCACGCCTTCGGCGTGCACGGCGGTGAGCCCGGAGAGGAGCTGGTCGAGGAGAAGGCAGGCGAACTGGGGCGGCAGCGGCCCGTAGTCCGCGACGAGATGGACGAGCGAGCCGCCGGCGACCAGGTCCATGGTGAAAAGGACCTTGTCGTCGTCCGCCGCCCAGCTGGCCGGGGCCAGGACGTGCGGATGGTCGATGCGCAGCGCCTGCTCCCGCACGAAGCGCAGCAGGGTGTGGGCATCGGACTGCTGCAGTACCTTCGCCGCCACATAGCGGCGGCGCCGGTGGTCCCAGGCGCGCCAGACCGCGCCCACTCCCCCGCGGCCGATCGGATCGGCCAGTTCGTACCGGCCGGCGAAGACCTCACCCATGGTCGAGCGTTGCTCCCCTCCCGGAGCCGGACACGGCGCCGCGCCAGGCGGGGGTCAGCTCTGGTGCGACTGGTAGTGGGCGACCGCGTCGGAGGTGCGCCCCGCGCCGTACACCCGGAGGAACTCTGCCAGTTCGGGGTGGCTGGGGGCGAGCGAGTCCGCCGCGTCGATGATGTCGCTCGCGGCCGAGACGGAGCGCAGCAGCGACTGGATCTCACGCACCACGCGCTTCACCGTCGGCGCGCCCGAACTGTTCGTCGACTGCCCGGTGTTGCTGAGCACCGACCCACCCTGCGACTTCTTGATCTCGTCCATCCGCTCGGTGGCCTCGGCCGCGCTGACGCTGCCGTCGGCCACCTGTCCCGCGAGCGACTGCAGCAGCTGCACACGCTGCACCACGGCAGGATTGCCGATCTTTGCGCGCTGACCGCTCATCAGCTGCGACAGCATGGGGGCGGAAAGCCCGAGCACTCCCGCGAGGCGGGCCTGGTTGAGCCCCAGGTCCTCGATCAGCCGACGGAAGAGCGCCCCCAGCGGCTCCCCGTACCAGTTCCGCTGGAGCTCTCTGGCTCTTGCGGTGGCTTCCTGCTGTGCGGCATCCATTGCGTCTCCCCATCGCTTCCCCAAGTACGGTCCTTCGCTGCCGCGAAGCACGTGGGGGCATCTTACGGAGAGTGGTCGCCCGCCGGGACCCCCAATCTTTTTGCAGGATTCAGGGGGTGACCCGGTACTCTGGTCTGCGGTGCCGAACCGGAGCATGAACATTCCGGTGGGACGCATCGTTTTCGGGGCCTTAGCTCAGTTGGTAGAGCGCTGTCTTTGCATGGCAGATGTCAGGGGTTCGACTCCCCTAGGCTCCACAGCAAAAAGCCCCTCCGGTCAGGTTCTCCCTGGTCGGAGGGGCTTTCGCCGTATCTGGCGTCAGCGCTCGTCCTGCACAGACGTGTCCGCCTCGGCCTGCTTCGCCTCTACTTCCGGGTCGAGGACGTCCCGACCGCTGCCGTCGACGGAGGTCAGCGGAGCGCTGTCGGGGACCTCGGTGGCGGCCGGCGGCTCCACCAGCCAGTCCGGGTTGGCCTGCTTGTCCCACCACTTCCACGCGGCGAACGCGCCGCCCGCGAGGATGCCGAGTACGACGAGACGCTTGGCGATACGGCCGGAGCGGGCGCGGCGCTCGTGCTTGCGCACCAGCTTGCGGATCTCCTTCGGCGAGACCTCGCCGCGGAGTCCTGAGTAGGCCGCGCTGCTGCGGGCCACGGCCTCCTTGCGGGCGGGCTCGGACGCGGCCACCGCCTGCTCGATGCGCGGCTTGGAATACGCCGCGGCCTGCCGGGCAGCCTCACGGGTGCGGGTCGCCGCGTCGTGCGCGGCCTGGTCGAGCTTCGGCGGGACATGCGTCCGTGCCTGCTCGAGGCGCGGAGCGAGGTGCGTGTCGTACTGGGCGCGCGCCTGGTGCGCGGCCTGCGAAACCTTGGGCCCGAGCGCGACGCGCGCCTCCTGCGCGTACGTCGTGGCCCGGTCCTTGGCCGACTCGGCGTAGGGCGCCACCACTTCCGCGGCATGCAGCACGCTGTCCTTCGCCGAGCCGGTCGCGGCACGCACGCTGTCGATGCGGGTCACGGGATCCTCCTCCTCGGTGGCGTACAGGTTTTTCACCTTTCCACCCTTTCGCGGATCATGCCTGCCAGGAGTGTCAATGCGGTGGTAAGGCTTGGTACGGCTTGATAAAGGGACTTGGCGACGACAATGCCACGGATCGCGGCGGGGCGCGCCTCTTCGACTACGAGTAGACCGGTTTTCGGCTGCTGAAACCCCACGCACAACCCTGACAAGTCCGTCCGGGGCCGTCGGGGGTGCGTCGTGCGAGGATCGGGGGGCACAAATGTCAACGGAAGGCAGATCGTGGCCGAGCAGCTGTACGCCACTCTCAGGACCAACCAGGGCGACATCGAGGTCCGGCTGCTGCCGAACCACACTCCCAAGACGGTCAAGAACTTCGTGGAGCTCGCCAAGGGCGAGCGTGAATGGACCAACCCGGAGACCGGGGAGAAGTCCACGGCACCCCTCTACGACGGCACGATCTTCCACCGCGTCATCGGCGGCTTCATGATCCAGGGCGGCGACCCGCTGGGCAACGGCACGGGCGGCCCGGGCTACCAGTTCGAGGACGAGTTCCACCCCGACCTGGCCTTCACCAAGCCGTACCTGCTGGCGATGGCCAACGCGGGGCCCGGTACGAACGGTTCGCAGTTCTTCATCACCGTCTCGCCCACCGCCTGGCTGACCCGCAAGCACACGATCTTCGGTGAGGTCGTCGACGAGGCCAGCCAGAAGATCGTCGACGCGATCGCCGGTACGCAGACCAACCCGCGCACCGACCGGCCGGTCAACGACGTGGTCATCGAGGCCGTCTCCGTAGAGACCCGGTAGTCCCGCAGGGAACCAATACGCCCCGCCGTCCGTCGCCTGTTCGTAGGCACGGGGGCGGGGCGGTGCGTTGCGCAGCCGCGCGGCGCCGACGTCACCGCATCCGATCACTCGATCCGAGACCCGAGACCCGAGACCTGAGACCCGAGGGGACGACCGCCATGGACCAGGCGCCCGGCAGCCCGCAGGAACCGAAGGACGCCGAGGGCCTGCCCGGCTGCTACCGGCACCCGGACCGCCCGACCGCCATCAGCTGCACCCGCTGCGAGCGGCCCATCTGCCCCGAGTGCATGGTCAGCGCGTCCGTCGGATTCCAGTGCCCGGAGTGTGTGCGCAGCGGCTCGGGGACCGGGCACGCGCCGAGCGCGAACCAGCCGAGGACCATGGCGGGCGGCACGATCACCTCCGATCCGCGTCTGGTCACCAAGGTGCTGCTCGGGCTCTGCGTGGCCGTGTTCGTGGTGCAGATGACGGTCGGCGAGCGGTTCACCGAGCGGTTCGAGATGCTCGGACTCGCCTGGGTGCCCGACCTCGGCGGCCTCGAAGGCGTGGCGGAGGGGCAGTGGTACCGGCTGCTCACCGCGATGTTCCTGCACGGCTCCTATGTCCACATCGCCTTCAACATGCTCAGCCTGTGGTGGATCGGCGGCCCGCTGGAGGCGGCCCTCGGCCGCGCCCGCTACATCGCGCTGTATCTGGTCTCGGGTCTGGCGGGCAGCGCCCTGACCTATCTGCTCTCCGCGCAGAACCAGCCCTCGCTCGGCGCCTCGGGAGCGATCTTCGGTCTGTTCGGCGCGACGGCGATCCTGATGCGGCGCCTCAACTACGATCTGCGGCCGGTCATCGCGCTGCTCGTGATCAACCTGATCTTCACGTTCAACCCGGCCTTCAACATCGCCTGGCAGGCGCACATCGGCGGCCTCGTCGGCGGTCTGATCGTCGGCTACGCCATGGTCCACGCCCCGCGAGAGCGTCGGGCGCTCGTGCAGTACGGGACCTGTGCGCTGGTTCTGATCGCCGTGCTGGTCACCGTCGTCGTCAGGACCGCGCAGCTCACCTGAGCCCGGTTGTCCACGGATGATGACCGGGGTTGTCCACAGCGTGTGCCGGATCTTGTGCATCCTGTGGGGAACAGCTGTGCCCCTCGTCGTCAACCCGGGTTTGACCAGGAGGGACAAGGGGCGAACAGGTGGTCGACTGGAGTCGATCCAGTCACACCGGCGTCAACACTCAGTGGGTTATCCACAGATCATGCGACCTTTTCCACGGCTGTGGAAAATCGCCGAAAGTCTGTGGATAACTCAGTGGATAGCTCAGGGCAGAGCTACTTCCACGGCTACTTCCACAGCCGCGGCAGGGCTACTTCCACTGGGTGGAGACGCCGAAGCCTCCGGCGATGAAGCCGAAGCCCACGACGATGTTCCAGTTGCCGAGCGCCTTGATGGGCAGCGTGCCGTCGGCCACGTAGAAGATGACGATCCAGACGAGCCCGATGAGGAACAGCGCCAGCATTACCGGTGCCACCCAACCGCGGTTGGTCAGCTTGATATTGGCTGCCTGCTTCGACGCCGTCGGCGGCGTGTAGTCGGCCTTCTTGCGGATACGTGACTTCGGCACGAGGGTCTCTCCTGTCGATGCGCTGCGTGGCCGCGCAGAGTACGTGGGCTGGCTCCGGAGCAGCGTACAAGGGGAAGTTGTGGGGATTCCCCGTGCTCCTCCGGGCGTCCGTTAGCGTAGTGCTTCCGTGGCGTCGAAGGAGATAAGGGTACGTTGAGCAATTCCGTCGACCCTGCCAAGAGTTCCGCCCGTGGGCGCCTGCGGCCCGTGCGGTTGCTCACCATTGGCGTTTTCGCGCTCGCCGGCCTCATCTTTTTCACCAGTTTCAATACGGCCAAGGGCACCAATATCCGGACGGACGGGTCCCTGCTGAAGCTCTCGGACCTCATCCAGGAGCGCAGCCGCAAGAACAAGGACCTGGAAGCGGTCAACGGCGGGGTCCGCGGCGACGTCGAGCGCCTCGCCGAGCGCGACAACGGCTCCACCAAGGCCGACGACGAGAAGGTGGACGCCCTGGAGAAGGCGTCCGGGACGAAGAAGCTGAAGGGTGAGGCGATCTCCGTCACACTCGACGACGCCCCGCCGAACGCCGCCCCCAAGCTCCCCGGCTACCCCGACCCCCAGCCCAACGACCTGGTCATCCACCAGCAGGACCTGCAGGCCGTGGTGAACGCCCTGTGGCACGGCGGCGCCAAGGGCATCAAGGTCATGGACCAGCGCCTCATCTCCACGTCCGCCGTCCGCTGCGTCGGCAACACCCTGATCCTCCAGGGCCGGGTCTACTCGCCCCCGTACAAGATCACCGCAGTCGGGGACCCGGAGAAGCTGAAGCAGGCGGTCGCGGCCTCGCCCGAGATCCAGAACTACATGCTGTACGTCAACGCGTACGGGCTCGGCTGGAAAGTGGAGGACGACGGGGCGATGACTCTTCCCGGTTACTCGGGCACAGTGGATCTCCACTACGCGAAGCCCGTGAACTAGCCATGGAGTAGCCGCCGTACTGGGGGGCCTGTGTCGGTACGTGTCGCCATCAGGACATTCAGCGAACTCTGTATCACCGTCGGCGCCTTGATCGTGCTGTTCGTCGCGTATGTGCTGTTCTGGACCGGTGTGAAGGCTGACAGCGCCATGGGCAGCCAGATCGACGACCTCCAGGACCAGTGGGCGAAGCGGCCGGTGGCCAGTGCGGCGCCCGATGACCGGACCAGTGCGGCGCCGCCGGAGCAGGGCCCGTACAAGGACGGCAAGCCCTTCGGTGTGATGTACATCCCGCGGCTTGGTTTCACGTGGAACAAGCCCGTCCTCCAGAACACGAAGGTCGACACCCTCAAGAAGGGGCTCGGGCACTACGCCGGCACGGCCCGGCTCGGGGAGAAGGGGAACTTCGCGGTCGCCGGCCATCGGCGCACGTACGGCGACCCGTTCAAGGACTTCCCCAAGCTCAGGCCGGGTGACCCGGTGGTGCTCACCGACGGGACCACGTGGTTCACGTACGTCATCGACACCAAGCCGTACAAGACGCTGCCCAGCGATGTCGGAGTGATCGACCCGGTGCCGCGCAAGTCCGGTTACCAGGAGCCGGGGCGCTATCTGACGCTGACGACGTGTGAGCCGGAGTGGGGCCACAGTCACCGTCTGATCGTCTGGGCGCATCTCGATGCCACTCAGCCTGTGGAGGCAGGCAAACCGAAAGCGCTACGCCGTTAGTCTGGTGCCGTAATCGCAGAACGGTGGAAGGGGAGCCCGGCATGTACGGCTGGATCTGGCGGCATCTGCCGGGGAACACCTGGGCGAGGGCGGGGATCTCGGTCCTGCTGATCCTGGCGGTCGTGTATGTCCTCTTCCAGTACATCTTCCCCTGGGCCGAGCCGCTGCTGCCCTTCAACGATGTGACGGTGAACGGCCAGTGAGCACCCGAAAGACCCGCATTCTCGTCGTCGACAACTACGACAGCTTCGTCTTCAACCTCGTCCAGTACCTGTACCAGCTGGGTGCCGAGTGCGAGGTGGTGCGCAACGACGAGGTGACGACCTCGCACGCGCTAGGGGGCACCTCCCGCTCGAAGAGTGGGGGAGGGTTCGACGGCGTGCTGCTCAGCCCGGGTCCCGGCGCCCCCGAACAGGCCGGTGTCTGCATCGAGATGGTGCGGCACTGCGCGGCGACCGGTGTGCCCGTCTTCGGTGTCTGCCTCGGCATGCAGTCGATGCAGGTGGCGTACGGCGGCGTCGTGGACCGCGCGCCCGAGCTGCTGCACGGCAAGACCTCGCTCGTCGGCCACGGGGGCAAGGGCGTCTTCGCGGGCCTCCCCGACCCGTTCACGGCCACCCGCTACCACTCGCTGGCCGCGGAGCCCGGCACCGTACCGGAGGAGCTTGAGGTCACGGCGCGCACCGAGGACGGCATCATCATGGGCCTGCGCCACCGTGAACTGCCCGTCGAGGGCGTGCAGTTCCACCCCGAGTCGGTGCTCACCGAGCACGGGCACCTGATGCTCGCGAACTGGCTCGTCGAGTGCGGGGACAAGGACGCGGTGGCCAGATCGGCCGGGCTCGCGCCGGTCGTGGGCAGGGCCTCGGCGTGACCGCGTTGCGCCCCGAGCAGGACGGTGAGGCCGGCGGGTTCGAGGACGCCGTGCGTCGCCTCGACGACCCGCTGAACGACCCGTTGCCGGGGCAGCACCCGTCGCCGTGGTTCCGGCCGTCGGGAGCGCAGGAGCAGGACCCACAGCCGGAGCCCCAGCAGGAGCAGCGGCCGGCCGCGGAGGCGAAGCGCCGCCCCGAGCCGGAGCCCGAGTGGTACGACCCGCAGGGGTACGCCCAGAACTGGTACGGGGGCGGGCGTGAGCAGGCCCCGGAACCGGCCGCGCCCGTAACCGCGCAACACACCCCGGAGCAGGCCCCTGAGCCCGCCTACGCCCCCGTACAGGAAGAACCGGAGCCCGAGCCCGTCGAGCCGGTGCGGGACGACGAGACCGTCGCCCTGCGCACCGCGGACACCCGGCGAATAGTCGAGACCGCGCCGCCCACCGGTGGCCGGGCCGCGCGCAGGAAGGCCGCCAAGCGGGGCGGCGGACGGCACTCGGCGGCGCCCGCCACCGAGCAGGAGCCGGAGGCGGGAGCGGACGGCAAACCGCTGTCCCGCGTCGAGGCGCGCGCCGCGGCGCGTGCGGCCAAGCCGGGTGCCGGGGTGATCGCGAGCCGGGCGGTCGGCGAAGTCTTCATCAGCATCGGGGTGTTGATGCTGCTGTTCGTCACCTACCAGCTCTGGTGGTCGAACATAAGGGCAAACAACATCGCCGGCAGCGCCCGGCACAGCCTCGAGGACGACTGGGCCAACGGCAAGCGCAAGCCCGGCGCGTTCGAGCCGGGGCAGGGTTTCGCGATCCTCTACATCCCGAAGCTGGACGTCGTCGTGCCGATCGCCGAGGGCATCAGCAAGCCCCAGGTCCTCGACAAGGGCATGGTCGGGCACTACGACAAGGACAGCATTCCGACCGCGATGCCGGACGCGAAGAAGGGGAACTTCGCGGTCGCGGGACACCGCAACACCCATGGTGAGCCGTTCCGCTTCATCAACCGTCTCGAACCGGGCGACCCGATCGTGGTCGAGACGCAGGACAAGTACTACGTGTACAAGATGGCGAGCATCCTGCCGCAGACACCGCCGTCGAACACGTCCGTGCTCAACCAGATCCCGGCGGGCTCCGGGTTCACCAAGCCGGGCCGCTACATCACTCTGACGACGTGCACTCCGGAATTCACCAGTACGTATCGAATGATCGTCTGGGGCAAGATGGTCGAGGAGCGTCCGCGGAGCAAGGGCAAGCCGGACGCGCTCGTCGAATAACCGGGGACCACCGGGCACCAGGCATCGGGCAGTACGGCGCACAGAGACGGGGCATGACGCAGTGGCAGCGACGACCGACCATGGGGAAGAAGCCGCACCGAAGGGCCCCTCGCATTCGCCCTCACCCCGGCGCGGCCGGATCGCGACCGCCGTCAGCGTCTTCGGTGAACTGCTCATCACCGCGGGCGTGATCCTCGGTCTCTTCGTCGCCTATTCACTGTGGTGGACGAACGTCGTCGCCGATCGTGCGGCGGGCAAGCAGGGCGACAAGGTTCGCGACCAGTGGAAGGGCAGCAGCGGCCCCGGCGCCCTGGACACCAAGAACGGCATCGGCTTCCTGCACGTGCCCGCGATGAGCAAGGGCGAGGTGCTGGTCGAGAAGGGCACCGACACCAAGATCCTCAACGACGGTGTCGCCGGCTACTACACGGACCCCGTGAAGTCGGCGCTGCCGACGAACGGGAAGAACGGCAACTTCTCGCTGGCCGCGCACCGGGACGGGCACGGCGCCAAGTTCCACAACATCGACAAGATCGAGAAGGGTGACTCGATCGTCTTCGAGACGAAGGACGACTGGTACGTCTACAAGGTCTACAACACCCTCCCGGAGACCTCGAAGTACAACGTGGACGTCCTGGACCGGGTGCCCGAGGAGTCGGGGAAGAAGAAGGCCGGGAAGTACATCACGCTGACGACGTGCACGCCGGTCTACACGTCCACGTACCGGTACGTGGTGTGGGGCGAGCTGGAGCGGGTCGACAAGGTGGACAGCGACCGGACGCCGCCGAAGGAACTGCGCTGACCGGCTGCGCCCACCAACTGCGCTGACCAACGCACTGCGCCCGCTGTACGGACTCCGTACAGCGGGCGCAGTGCGTTGCGGCGGGGCATCAGCCTCCGAGGTTGCCCCCGAAGATGCCGCCGTTGTCGTTACCGCCGTTGTCCCCGCCGCCGCCGACCGTGGTCAGCGTGACCGTGGTGTTGGCGGGGTCGGACGCGGTGTTGGCCGCCGGGTCCTGCGTGATGACCCGGGCTTCGTCGCTCTGGTCGGCGCCGTCGGCGAACTGGACGTTCTTGAAGCCGGCGTCGTTCAGGATCTTCTTGGCGTCCTTGACCTTCTGCCCGACCACGTTCGGAGCAGGGGTCTGGGCGCCTTCCTTGGCGACCTTCAGCGTGACCGTGGAGCCGGGCTCCGCCTGGCTGTCCGCGGGGAGGCTCTGGGCGAAGACCTTGCCGGGCTCGGCCGCGGTGCTCTCCTCCTCGGTGCAGCTCGCCTCCAGCTTGCTGTCCTTGAGCTGCTGGGTGGCCTCGTCGCAGGAGAGGTTGCCGCCGGCCACGTTCGGGACGGTGACGAGCGCCTTCTTCTTGGCGACGGTCAGGGTGATCTCGGTGCCCTTTTCGACCTTGCCGCTGGAGGGGTCCTGCTTGGTCACCGTGCCGGGCGTCCGCTCGGACTCCTCGGTCGTCCGGGTGACGTTCTCGAAGCCCTTGTTCTTCAGCTCGGAGCGGGCCTCGTCGTACGAGAGGCCTGTGACGTCCGGGATGGAGACCTTGGGAGCGCCCGTGGAGACCGACACCGTGACCGTGTCGTTCTTGTCGACCTGGGTGCCGGACTCCGGGGTCTGCGAGCAGATCTGGCCCTTGGGGTAGTCCTCGCAGGGGCCCGACTTGCTGGAGTCCAGCTTGAGGTCGCGGTTCTCGGCCATCTTCTCGGCCTCGTCGACCGTCTTGCCAACGAAGTTCGGGGCCTTGAACGACTCGTTCGCCACGCCCCCGCTGCCGAAGATCTCCCTGCCGATCAGGACGGCGCCGACGAGCACCAGGATGCCCGCGAGCACCAGGAAGATCGTCGACGTGCGGTTCTTGCCCTGTCTGCGCCGGTCGGACCGCTCGTCGTAGCCGAAGCCGCCGTCGTCCGGGTTGGTCGGCGGCAGCATCGACGTCTGGCCCGCACCGTTCTGCGGGCGCAGCATCGCGGTCTGCTGGTCGTCGGGGTGGCCGCCGTAGCCGACCGCGCCCATGGCGGCGGTGGCGGCGACGGGCTGGCCGTCGAGGCAGGCCTCGATGTCGGCGCGCATCTCGTCGGCCGACTGGTAGCGGTAGTCGGGGTCCTTGGTCAGCGCCTTGAGGACGATCGCGTCCATCTCGGGCGTGATCTCGGAGTCGAAGACCGACGGGGCCTGGGCCTCCTCGCGGACGTGCTGGTACGCGACGGCGACCGGGGAGTCGCCGACGAACGGCGGCCGCACGGTCAGCAGCTCGTACAGCAGGCAGCCCGTCGAGTACAGGTCGGAGCGCGCGTCGACCTGCTCGCCCTTGGCCTGCTCCGGCGACAGGTACTGCGCGGTGCCGATGACCGCAGCGGTCTGCGTCATCGTCATGCCGGAGTCGCCCATCGCGCGGGCGATGCCGAAGTCCATGACCTTCACCTGACCGTTGCGGGTCAGCATGACGTTGGCCGGCTTGATGTCGCGGTGCACGATGCCCGCGCGGTGCGAGTACTCGAGAGCCTGGAGGATGCCGACGGTCATCTCCATGGCGCGCTCGGGCAGCAGCTTGCGGCCGGAGTGCAGCAGCTCTCTGAGCGTGGATCCGTCGACGTACTCCATCACGATGTACGGGATGGAGATCTGGTCGACGTAGTCCTCGCCCGTGTCGTACACCGCCACGATCGCGGGATGGTTGAGCGAGGCGGCCGACTGGGCCTCCCGGCGGAACCGGGCCTGGAACGACGGGTCGCGCGCGAGGTCCACCCGCAGCGTCTTCACCGCCACGGTGCGGCCGAGCCGGGTGTCATGGGCGAGGTAGACCTCCGCCATGCCACCACGGCCGAGCACCTGGCCCAGCTCGTACCGGCCGCCGAGGCGACGCGGCTCTTCCATTACCTACCAGCCCTCTCCGTCGGTCCCGACCGTCCCGTGCGGGGTCGGGCGGTGTGCTGTCCGGGCATACCGTACCCGGCTTGCCCAGCGTGACCTGGCCACCACCGTGACCCGTGACAGGACCGGTATCGCCACGTGCATCTATGTGAACAACGAGTGACCGGGCTCACAAGGCGCAGTGAAGCCGAGTTCCGTCGCGTCATTCCTTGCTGTCCACGACCGCCTTCATCACGTCCCGCGCGATGGGCGCGGCCAGACCGCCACCGGAGACGTCCTGACGGCTGGCGGCGCTGTCCTCGACGACGACGGCCACCGCGACCGGCGAACCGGAGTCGGTCTTGGCGTAGGAGACGAACCAGGCGTACGGCTTCTCGCTGTTGTCGACACCGTGCTGCGCGGTACCGGTCTTGCCGCCGACGGTGACGCCGGGGATCTTGGCGTTGGCGCCGGTGCCGTCGTTGACGACCGTCTCCATCATCGACTGGAGCTTCTGCGCGTTCACCTTGGAGAGCGGCCGGCTCATCTCCTTCGGGTCCGTCTTCTCGATCGTGTCGAGGTTCGGGGCCTTCAACTCGTCCACCATGTACGGCTCCATGAGCTTGCCGTCGTTGGCGACCGCGGAGGCGACCATGGCCATCTGCAGCGGAGTCGTGGCGGTGTTGAACTGGCCGATCGAGGAGAGCGCGGTCTCCGACTTGTTCATGTCCTTGTCGAAGTTCGACTTGTTCGAGCGGACCGGGATGAACTGCTCCTTGTTGAAGCCGAACTTGTCGGCTTCCTCACGCATCGCGTCGACGCCGAGGTCCGAGCCGATCTTGCCGAAGACGGTGTTGCAGGAGACCTTCAGGGCGACCCGCAGCGTCGCGTTCTTACAAGGGATGTTGCCCTCGTTCGGTAGCGGCGTCGTGGTGCCCGGCATCGTCCACGGCAGCGGGGTGTCGGTCTTCTGGTCCGGGTCGTAGTTCCCGCTCTCCAGCGCGGCCGCGGCCGTCACCAGCTTGAACGTCGAACCGGGCGGGTACGTCTCGCGCAGCGCGCGGTTCAGGAGCGGCTTGTCCTTGTCCTTGTCGAGCCGCGTGAACGTCTGGCTGTCGTCGGTGGAGTTCCCCGCGAAGGACGAGGGGTCGTACGACGGCGTGGACGCGAGCGCGAGGATCTTGCCGGTGGACGGCTCGATGGCGGCGACGGCACCCTTGCCGCGGTTCTTCAGGCCGTCGTAGGCGGCCTTCTGCGCGTCGGCGTTGAGGGTGGTGACGACGTTGCCACCCTCCTTCTGCTTGCCCGTGATCATGTCGAGGGTGTTGCGGAAGAAGAGGCGGTCGTCGTTGCCGCTGAGGATGCCGTCCTCGAGGTTCTCGATCTGGCTGGCGCCGACGACCTGCGAGGCGTAGCCGGTGACGGGCGACCACATGGGCCCGTCCTTCCAGGTGCGCTTGTACTTGAGGTCGGTGCCGGTGGTCGCCTTGGAGCCGGTGACCGACTTGCCGTCGACGATGATGTCGCCGCGCGGCGTCGAGTACCGCTCGATGGCGACGCGACGGTTCTCCTTGTCGGAGGCGAGCGAGTCGGCCTTCACGTACTGGAGCCAGTTGTCCCGGATCAGGAGGCCCAGGACCAGGAGGCCGCAGAAGATCGCGATACGGCGCAGGGGCTTGTTCACGGTCGGACCACCTGGGTCATCTCGGCGTCGGGACTTGGCGTGGGGCTCGGAGCGGGCCGCCGCGCGGTGTCGCTGATGCGGATCAGGATGCCGATGAGCGCCCAGTTGGCGATGACGGAGGAACCGCCGTACGCGAGGAAGGGCATCGTCATACCGGTCAGCGGGATGAGCCCCATGACACCGCCCGCGACGACGAAGACCTGCAGCGCGAAGGCGCCGGACAGGCCGACGGCGAGCAGCTTGCCGAAGGGGTCGCGGGCCGCGAGGGCGGTGCGCACGCCGCGCTCCACGATCAGTGCGTAGATCAGCAGCAGCGCCATCAGGCCTGCCAGGCCCAGCTCCTCACCGAAGGTGGCGAGGATGAAGTCGGAGTTCGCTGCGAAGCGGATCAGTTCGGAGTGACCCTGGCCCCAGCCGGTGCCGAGGGTGCCGCCCGAACCGAAGGCCCACAGCGCCTGCATCGCCTGCTCGGAGTGGCCCGGCACGCCCTGCCGGCTGAGCATGTACTCCTTCATCGGGTCGAGCCAGGCGTCGACGCGCTGCTGGATGTGCGGCTCGAACGTGGCCACACCGACGGCGCCGACCGCGGACATCATCAGACCGAAGACGATCCAGCTGGTCCGCTCCGTGGCGACGTACAGCATGATGACGAACATTCCGAAGAACAGCAGCGACGTACCGAGGTCGGTCTCGAAGACCAGGATGAGGATCGAGATTCCCCAGACGACGAGGATCGGGCCGAGGTCGCGGCCGCGCGGCAGGTACAGGCCCATGAAGCGGCGCGAGGCCAGCGCCAGGGCGTCCCGCTTCACCATCAGATAGCCGGCGAAGAAGATCGCGAGAACGATCTTCGCGAACTCACCGGGCTGGATGGAGAAACCGCCGACGTGGATCCAGATCTTGGCGCCGTAGATGTTCTGGCCGAGGCCCGGAACCAGCGGGAGCAGCAGCAGGACGACGGCGCCGAGCATGGAGATGTAGGTGTAGCGCTGCAGGGCGCGGTGGTCCTTGAGGAAGATCAGGACCACGATGAACAGCGCGATGCCCATGGCCGTGTACATCAGCTGCTTCGGCGCGGCGCTGCCCGCCTGGTCGATCGACTGCAGCAGCTTCGACTGGTCGAGTCGCCAGATGACCACCAGGCCGAGCCCGTTGAGCAGCGTGGCCAGCGGCAGCATCAGGGGGTCCGCGTACGCCGCGAACTTCCGTACGACGATGTGGGCGACGCCCGCGAGCAGGCCGAGGCCGAGACCGTAGCCGAGCAGGCCCGTGGGGACCTCGCCGTCGAGGGCGAGGCCGACATTGGCGTACGCGAACACCGGGATGATCACGGCGAACACCAGGAGCGCGAGCTCGGTGTTGCGCCGGCTGGGTGCTCCGATCGCTCCAATGGTCGACGTATGGGTCGTGGAGTTACTACTCATGGCGTGCTGGGGCCCCCAACGGCTTCTACTGCTGCGCGCACGCCTTGGCCAGCTGCTGCTCTTCGTCGGAGAGAGTGGGGCCAGGGGTGGGCTTGGGAGAGGTCTTGGACTTGCCGGACGAGGACTCCGACGGGTTCGGCGTGGGTGTGGCGGTTTCCGCGACGCGGTACGACGCCTTTGACGTCGTGCCCCCCGTGGAGGTTCCGCCGGCTTCGCCCTCGCCGGTCTTCGCGTTCTTCTCGTTCTCGGCCTTGTCCCGTGCGGCCTGCTTCTCGCATGCGGTGGCCTGCGCGGAGAGTTCCTGGATCTTGTCCTGGGCGGCCGCCAGGTCGCCTTCGGCGATGGTCGCGTCGACCTGCTTGCGCTGGTACGGCGGCAGGTACTTGAGCTCGATCTCCGGGTGGTCCTTCTCGACGTCGGACAGGCTCACCCAGGCGAGGTCCTGACTGATGCCGCGGTACAGCGCCACGTGCGCCTCGTTGGTGCCGACGTAGTACTGCGTCTGCGTCCAGCGATAGCCGCCGTAGAGTCCGCCGCCGATGACGGCAAGCGCGAGCACCGTGTAGAGGGATCTCTTGAGCCACCTCAGGCGGGGCCGCGGCTTCACGAAGTCCTCGTCCGAGTAGGAGAAGCCCTCCACGGCGCCGCTGTCGGGCGGGCCGAACTCGCCGCCCCCGCCGGCGGATCCACCGGGGGCCTGGCGGCCGAGTCCGGCGGCGCGGCCCGCGGGCGTCTCCATCGCGCTGCCTTCGTGCAGCGCCTGCTGGTTCTCGGCGACCGCGCCGACGATGACGGGTGCGTCCGAGAGATGACCGGCGAGGGTGTCCCCGCTGTCGATGTCCAGGACGTCCGCGACGATCACGGTGATGTTGTCGGGTCCGCCGCCGCGCAGCGCCAGCTGGATCAGGTCCTGGACCGTCTCCTGCGGGCCCTGGTAGCTGGCGAGCGTCTCCTCCATCGTCTGGTGGGAGACGACGCCGGACAGGCCGTCGGAGCAGATCAGGTACCGGTCGCCGGCCCGGACCTCACGGATGGAGAGGTCGGGCTCGACGTGGTCGCCGCTGCCCAGCGCGCGCATGAGCAGCGAGCGCTGCGGGTGCGTGGTGGCTTCCTCTTCCGTGATGCGGCCCTCGTCGACGAGGCGCTGCACCCACGTGTGGTCCTGGGTGATCTGCGTCAGCACGCCGTCGCGCAGCAGATACGCGCGCGAGTCGCCCACGTGTACGAGGCCGAGTCGCTGGCCCGTCCACAGCAGTGCGGTCAGGGTGGTCCCCATGCCCTCGAGCTGGGGGTCCTCCTCGACCATCATCCGGAGCTGGTCGTTGGCCCGCTGCACGGCGGTGCCGAGCGAGGTCAGGATGTCCGAACCGGGCACGTCGTCGTCGAGCGCGACGATGGTGGAGATCACCTCGGACGAGGCGACCTCACCGGCGGCCTGGCCGCCCATTCCGTCGGCGATCGCGAGCAGCCGGGGGCCGGCGTAGCCGGAGTCCTCGTTGCCCTCGCGGATCATGCCTTTGTGTGATCCGGCGGCGAAGCGCAGTGACAGACTCATGCGCACCTGCCCAGCTGGCTCAGACTCCGGGTACAGCCGGTCGTGTCGAACCACACTGCCCACCCTCCGGTCGGGAGCGCGCCGGTGTCCGGGGCAGCAAGGGCCCGGACGTCCGCGTCGGCCCGCTCGCTCCGCTCGCGCTCATTCATGACGTAGCACTACTTCCGCAGCTCGATGACGGTCTTGCCGATGCGGATCGGCGCACCCAGCGGAATCGGCTGGGGCGTCGTGAGGCGGGTCCGGTCGAGATATGTGCCGTTGGTGGACCCGAGATCCTCGACGATCCACTGACCGTCCCGGTCCGGGTAGATCCTGGCATGCCGACTCGACGCGTAGTCGTCGTCGAGCACGATCGTGCTGTCGTGCGCACGGCCGAGCGTGATCGTCTGCCCCTGCAGCGCCACCGTGGTTCCGGTGAGCGTGCCTTCGGAGACGACCAGCTTGGTGGGGGCACCGCGCCGCTGGCGGCCACCGCCCCCTTGCTGCTGCTGCCGCTGCTGCGGAGGCGCAGCGGCCTGTCGTGCGGCCTGTTGCGTGCGCCCGCTTTCACGGCGCGAGCCGCGTGCGGTGACGCGCGTACCGAACAGGTCGCTGCGGATGACCTGGACGGCCACGATCACGAACAGCCACAGAACGGCCAGGAAACCCAGCCGCATGACCGTCAGGGTCAGCTCTGACATTGCCCCCGCTTCACCCTTCGGCTTGCCGGTAAACGATGGTGGTTTGGCCCACGACGATCCGCGAGCCGTCGCGGAGCGTAGCGCGGGTGGTGTGCTGCCCGTCCACCACGATGCCGTTGGTGGATCCGAGATCCTGGATCGTCGAGGGCGTTCCGGTCCGGATCTCGCAGTGCCGGCGCGATACGCCGGGGTCGTCGATCCGCACGTCGGCCTCGGTGGACCGGCCGAGCACGAGGGTGGCGCGAGAGATCTGGTGGCGTGTGCCATTGATCTCGATCCAGTGGCGCACGCGGGCACCGGGCAGCGGGCCCGCATCGGGCTGCTGTCCCTGTGCCGCGGGCGCCGACTGCGGTGCATGCTGCGGTGCCTGCGCCGGACGGCCCGGCGGCGGGGCCGCGGGCATCGGCGGGGCCGCGGTGGGCCCCGGGTATCCGTAGCCACCGGGCGCCTGGCTCGCCTGGTTCGGCCGGGCGGCCGGGGCGGGGCGCTGCTGTTGCTGGGGCCGGTCCTGGCTGGTGGAGGACGCGAGGGTGCGGCTGCGTACGCGGTACAGACCCGTGTCCAGGTCGTCCGCCTTCTCCAGGTGCACCTTGATGGGGCCCATGAAGCTGTAGCGCTGCTGCTTCGCGTAGTCGCGCACCATGCCGGACAGCTCGTCACCGAGCTGGCCCGAGTAGGGGCTCAGCCGCTCGTAGTCGGGCGCGCTGAGCTCCACGATGAAGTCATTGGGGACGACGGTCCGGTCGCGATTCCAGATCGTGGCGTTGTTGTCGCACTCGCGCTGCAGCGCTCCGGCGATCTCGACGGGCTGCACCTCGGACTTGAAGACCTTGGCGAAGGTGCCGTTGACCAGCCCCTCCAGGCGCTGTTCAAACTTCTTCAGGACTCCCATGGGGCACCTCCTCCTTCTTTGCCGTCCTGCCTACTTGGTACTGCTTACTGATCGTATCCACGCGTCGGGAAATCGGCTGGTTCCCCCTGTCCGCCTGCTCGATGAGTGTCGACGCTCACAGCCCCTCACGCGGGCCCCTTGTCTGGGGATCGTAGAGGTGGCCTCCACACAGTGTCCCGTACGCGGCTGTGGACCGTGGGCGATCCAGGCCCCGGGTGCCCGCCGAGAGCCCCCAGGAACGGATGTGAATCCACCCTTCGCAGCGTGCTAATGTTTTGTTCGTCGGAAGGCACAGGGCCCGCAAGGGCACAGGGTTCGGAAGACACACTCGATTGCGCGAGTGGCGGAACGGCAGACGCGCTGGCTTCAGGTGCCAGTGTCCTTCGGGACGTGGGGGTTCAAATCCCCCCTCGCGCACAGTGAAAAGCCCCGCAGATCTTCGGATCTGCGGGGCTTTTGCGTTGCCCGCAGTTGGCGGGTGCGCATACCCACAGGGCCCCATGACCGACTGGTCGTGGGGCCCTGTGGGTTATGTCACGTCGCTACGCGCGCGTGACGCGCGCGTGCTCAGGTGCGTGCGCTTGCTCAGGTAGGTACGCGTCCTCAGGCGGCGAAGCGGGAGGCGAGCGCCTTGCCCTTCTCCTCGGCGTCCGCGAGAGCCTTGGTGCGGGAGGCCTCGAAGAGCGGGATCAGCTCGGACATCGCCGGGTTCTGCGGGGCCATGGTCAGCTCCGGGACGATGAAGTCCAGGTCGAGACCGAGGCCGTCGCGCAGGGCGGCACCCAGGAAGTTCTGCACGTACTCGAAGCCCTCGCGCGGGGTGCCCGGCGCGTAGGAGCCGCCGCGGCTGGCGACGACGGTGACCGGGGTGCCCTTGGCGGACTGGGTCTCGGGGCCCGAGGTGCGGCCCATGAGGATCACGTTGTCCAGCCACGCCTTCAGCGTGGAGGGGATCGAGAAGTTGTACATCGGGGCGCCGATCAGGATGGCGTCCGCCTGCTCCAGCTCCTCGATGAGCTTGACGCGCTCGGCGAAGGCGGCGGCCTGCTCCGGCGTGTGCGCGTCGGCGGGGACGAAGCCGGCCACGTGGGCGTCGGCGGTGATGTGGGGCACCGGGTTCGCGGCCAGGTCGCGGTAGACGACGGTGCCCTCCGGGTGCTGCTCCTCCCAGGCCTTGCGGAAGGCGTCCGTGACGGCACGGGACGCGGAGGCCTGGCCGTCGAAGACGGAGGAGTCGATGTGGAGCAGGGTGGCCATGGTTCTCTCCCGTGAGGGTTGAGGGCGCCCTGTCAGGATGGGACCGAGGGCGCGGTAATTGAGTATGTAACTAGTAATAGCACAGGGGCTTACTTTTTTTCACCCCCATACGAGAACGCAGTACCCTGGAGGCATGGTGGGCAACGGGGAAGACATGAGCGAGGCGTGTGCGGGAGGCGCCGTGACCCACGAACCCCAAAGGTGTTCGACGGTCGACATCGGCATGACGCGCGTCTTCGGACTGCTGGGCAAGCGCTGGACGGGGCTGATCGTGTCCGTCCTGATGAGCGGCCCGAGACACTTCGCGGATCTGCGCAGGGCCATCCCGGGCATCAGTGAGCGGATGCTCTCCGACCGGCTGACCGAGCTCGGCGCGGCCGGCCTCGTCGTGCGGCAGGTCGACGAGGGGCCGCCGCTGCGCGTCTCGTACCGGCTCTCGGCGGCGGGCGCGGCGTTGCAGCCGGCGCTGGGGGAGCTGGGGGACTGGGCCGAGAAGTATCTGGGGGCCGAGGGCGGGACGTGTCCGGAGGAGTTCCGGAAGTAGCGGGGCCGGAGGCGTCGCGGGGTGACGGGAGTGGAGGTGCCCTGGGGGACGGCGCTGGAGGCTTCCCGGAGTGACGGGGCCGGAGAGGTTCCGGAGCAACGGGCTCGCGGAGTGAGCGAGTTGTGCACGTGCTGAGGGTTTTCCACAGGCCCTGACGGGTTTTCCGGCCCGGCGGTACGGTCGTGACCGATTGCACGCGACGTGCGGGGACGGCCTCGTGCGTGACGTTCGTACGGGAGCGGGGGAGGCGGTCGGTCATGGGCGGATCGGATCACGTGGCGGTGCCGAGGCAGGGCGGGGCGCCGGAGGCCGGGGCGCGGTTGCTGCCGCGGGTGCCGGGGTTCGCTGAGGCTGCGGGAGGCTCGGGCAGCACGCCGAAGGCTGCGGGCAAGGCGCTGCGCGAGAAGGTGCCGCGGACCGCGCACCGGGACTTCGCGGCGGACCCGGACAGGCCCGACGGGTCGGCCGCCGTCGAGGAGTCCAACCGCGGCAGGATCCCCGAGCTCACGCCGATACGCGTCGGGCGCATGGCCGCCACCCCCTTCGCGTTCCTGCGCGGCTCCGCGGGCCTGATGGCGTACGACCTCGCGCGCACCCCGGTGACCGGCATCGGCGCCCAGATCTGCGGTGACGCGCACGCGGCCAACTTCGGCCTGTACGCGGACGCGCGCGGCGGCCTCGTCATCGACCTGAACGACTTCGACGAGACGGTGCACGGCCCCTGGGAGTGGGACCTGAAGCGGCTCGCCACCTCGCTCGTGCTCGCCGGCCGGGAGGCGGGGGCCGACGAGGACACCTGCAAGGAAGCGGCGCACGACACCGTCGGTGCCTACCGGCGCACTATGCGCCTCCTCGCGAAACTCCCCGCCCTGGAGGCGTGGAACGCGATCGCCGACGAGGAGCTCGTCTCCCACGCGAACGCCCGGGATCTGCTCGGCACCCTGGAGCGGGTCTCCGAGAAGGCCAGCAGGAACACCAGCGGACGGTTCGCGGCCAAGTCCACGGTCGCCGTCAAGGGCGGTGGACGGCGGTTCGTGGACGCGCCGCCGGTGCTGCGCTCGGTGCCCGACGAGGAGGCCGCGGCTGTCGCGAGCGCGCTGGGCCCCTATCCGGACACCCTGTCCGCGGACCGGCTGCCGCTGCTCGGGCGGTACGCGATCCATGACGTGGCGTTCCGCGTCGTCGGCACCGGCAGCGTCGGCACCCGCTCCTACGTGGTGCTGCTCCTCGACCACCGGGGCGAGCCGCTCGTGCTGCAGGTGAAGGAGGCGCGGGCATCGGCGCTGCTTCCGCACCTGCCGACGGCCGGGTTCGCGGCGGAGCCCGTCGAGCACGAGGGGCGGCGGGTGGTGCTCGGGCAGAAGCGGATGCAGGTCGTCAGCGACATCCTGCTCGGGTGGACCACGGTCGACGAGCGGCCTTTCCAGGTGCGGCAGTTCAGGAACCGCAAGGGCAGCGTCGACCCGGCCGCCCTCGCCGCCGACCAGATAGACGACTACGCCCGGATGACCGGCGCCCTGCTCGCCCGCGCCCACGCGCACAGCGCCGACCCGCGGCTCGTCGCCGGGTACTGCGGCAAGAACGAGGAGCTGGACGAGGCGGTGGCCGCGTTCGCCGTCGCCTACGCGGACCGGACCGAGGCCGACCACGGGGAACTGGTGCGGGCCGTGCGCGAGGGGCGGGTGGCGGCCGAGGCGGGCGTCTGAGGAGCGGGGCGCCGCAGCCGTTCCGGTCCGGTCAACACCGTGCCCTACGCTGGCCGTGTGACGACCCCGGAGACCGACGATGTGGCAGGGCAGCCGGAGGAGCAACCTCGGGAGCGCCTCAAGGACCGCCTGAAGGAACGCCTCAACGAGCGGGCCCAAGAGCGGAGCGCGGAGCGGCCCGAGGCGCGCCTCGAGCGGGCCGTGCGCGCCGCCGAGCAGGCGTTGATCGAGTTCGAGATCGCCGTGGAGACCTTCCGCGTCGAGGTGGAGAACTTCTCGCGCCTGCACCACCAGAAGCTCGGGCCGATGTACAGCCGGCTCGACGAGCTGGAGGCGCTGATCGCGGAGGCGACGGCGGCCCGCACCGGTGATCCGGAGGACCACCGCAAGGCCGACGAGGCGCGGGCGCGGGTGATGCCGATGCCGGGCGTCGAGGAGCTGTTCCACGGGTGGATGGACGGGGACGGGCTGTTCCCCGAGGCCAGCGCGATGCTGACCGATCAGCCGGTGCGGCCGCCGCAGCGGGTGCGGCCCAGCGAGGAGGCGCGCAAGCTCTACCGCGCGCTGGCCCGCAAGGCGCACCCGGACCTGGCGCAGGACGAGCGCGAGCGGGAGCGCCGCGACGAGTTCATCGCACGGGTGAACGCGGCGTACGGCCGGGGTGACGCGGCGTTGCTGCGCGAGCTGGCCGAGGAGTGGGACGCGGGCCCGGTGCCGCCCGAGCAGCAGCCGAGCGAGAGCGAGGAGCTGTACGCCCGCCTCGAGTGGCTGTCGCAGCGCAAGGAACTGCTCACGGCGGTGGCGCAGGAGCTGGAGGAGAGCGCGATCGGCTCCATGCTGAAGATGGCTCCCGACGACCCGGACACCCTGCTCGACGAGATCGCCGAGAAGCTGCTGGCGCAGGTCGCCGAGCAGGAGGCGGAGCTGGAGCGGCTGACCGCCTCCTGAGCTCCGGGGCCCGAGAGGGTAGCGTCGGGGGCATGGTTTTCGGTTCTGGTGTGCCCACGGTCGCTGTCGACGAGCTCAAGGAAGAGGACTTCCTCCTCGACGTCCGTGAGGACGACGAGTGGCAGGCAGGTCACGCGGCGGGTGCGCTGCACATTCCGATGAGCGAATTCGTCGCCCGCTACGGCGAGTTGACGGAGGCGGCGCCGCAGGACGGCCGCGTCAACGTGATCTGCCGCTCCGGCGGACGCTCCGCCCAGGTGACGATGTACCTGGCGCAGCAGGGCGTCGACGCGGTGAACGTCGACGGGGGCATGCAGGCTTGGGAGGCGGCCGGCCGCGCCGTCGTGGACGACAACGGGCAGCCGGGCGCGGTGGCCTGAGAGCTGTTTTTTCGGCTTTCGGGGCCTGACATCTGCTTTTTGGGGTTGATCACCCCAGGGGATGCGCCGCCAGCAGGTCGCCGAGTGCCTCCTCGTGGGCGGCGGCCGGGCCGAGCGAGAGCTCCAGGTGCTTGGCCCACGCGTGATAGCGGTGCAGCGGGTAGTCCGTGTCCGCGCCGAAGCCGCCGTGCAGATGCTGTGCGGTCTGCACGACGCGTCGTACGCCGTCGGACGCCCAGGTCTTGGCGACCGCCACGTCCCCCGCGACCGGCAGTGGGCCGCTCGCGTTGCTGCTGATGCGCCAGGCCGCCTGCCACAGGGTGGCCTCCATGGCGCGCAGGTCGATATAGCGGTCGGCGGCCTGCACGGCCACGGCCTGGAACGTGGCGATGGGGTGGCCGAACTGCTCGCGCTTGCCCGCGTAGTCGCTGGTCATCTTGAGCACGCCCTCCCCGAGACCGAGCGCGAGCGCGCAGGTGCCGGTGGCGAGCAGGTCGTGCAGGCGGGACCAGGCCGTGTCGTCCTCGATGAGGTGCGGCCCCTCGACGCGCACGCCGTCCAGGCGCAGCTCGGCCTGGCGCTCGCCGGTCGTCGATATCTGCTCGGCGAACGTGAGCCCCGGTACGTCGGTGGACGGCCCGGGGAGTACCGCGAGCACCGCTTCGCCCTCGCCGGTGTGTGCCGGGACGAGGATCAGGTCGGCGCCGAAGGCCCAGGGCACGGCCGTCTGTACGCCGTCGAGCACCCAGGTGTCCGGTCCCGCGCCGGCCTCCTTGCGCGCGGTGACCGCCAGTTCGGCCGGGTCGTGTCCGGTGTGGCCCGCGGAGGCGACGGTCAGCACGAGCTCGCCGCGTGCGGCGCGGGGGAGGATCTCCTGCCGCAGCTGGTCCCCACCGCATGCCTGTACGACCGTCGCGGCCGCGCTGTGTTCGAGCAGCGGGATCCGGGCGAGGACCTTGGCCGATTCGCGCAGCACCAGGCAGAGCGCGATGGCGTCGAGTCCCGCTCCGCCGTGTTCCGGCCCGATCAGCAGGCTGAGCAGATCGGCGTCGGCGGCCTTCGCCCACAGCGCCCGGTCGAAGTCCTCGGCGACCGCGCCCGAGGTGAGTGAGGGGCTGGGCACACCGTCCGGCGCGACCGGTCCGAACACCGCTTGCGCCGCCTCTACGGCCGCCTGTTGCTCCTCGGAGAAGGTGAAGTCCACTGGCCTTTCCTCCCGTTACGCCATTCCTGCCGTGCCTGCCGTACCGCGCCCGCGATCTGACGGGTCGTCAAGATAGAACAGGTTCTACGAGAAGGGAACAGTGGGCCCCACGCGTTCGCCGGGGTCAGCGGTCGAAGTCCAACTCCACCTTCTCCGTGGTCGGATGCGACTGGCAGGCCAGCACATAGCCCGCCTCGGTCTCCTCGGCCTCCAGAGCGAAGTTCCGGTCCATGCGGATCGATCCGGAGACCAGGAACGCGCGGCAGGTCCCGCAGACGCCGCCCTTGCAGGCGTACGGCGCGTCCGGACGATTGCGCAGCACGGCCTCCAGGAGGGACTCGCCGTCCTGGACGGGCCAGCTGCCCGAGCGGCCGTCGAGCTGCGCCGTCACCGTGCTGTGCGCGGGCGTCGGCGCGGCCACCCGGTCCCGGTCCTGGCCGCCGTCGTCGACGTGGAAGATCTCCTCGTGGACGCGCTCGCGCCGCACGCCGAGTGCGCGCAGCGCCCGCTCGGCGCTCTGCACGAGCCCGTACGGTCCGCACAGGTACCAGCCCGCCACGCGCTCCATCGGCAGCAGCGCGGGCAGGAGCGCGGTGAGCCGCTCCTCGTCGAGCCGGCCGGATGCCAGGCCCGCCTGCTGTTCCTCCCGGGAGAGCACGGTGACCAGCTGGAACCGGTCCGGGTACCGGTCCTTCAGGTCGGCGACCTCCTCCAGGAACATCGTCGACGCGGTGCTGCGGTCGCTGCGTATCAGGCAGAACCGGGCGTCCGGCGCCTGCTCCAGGAGGGTGCCGGCGATGGACAGGACGGGCGTGATGCCGCTGCCGCCGACCACCGCGGCGTAGTGGCCGGAGGTGGGGGCGGGTGCGGAGCCGGAGGCGGCGGTGTCGGCGGCGGGGTTCGGGTCGAGGGTGAAGCGGCCGGCCGGGGTCATCACCTCCAGCTCGTCGCCGACGGCGATCTCCTTGTGCGCGTACGTGGAGAAGGCGCCGTCGTCGACCAGGCGCACGCCGACCCTGAGGCTGCTCGGTGCCTCGTGCGCCGGGGCGGTCGAGCAGATCGAGTACGTGCGCCGGATCTCCGCTCCGTCCACGGTGCGGCGCAGGGCGAGGTGCTGTCCCGGAGTGAAGCGGTACGCCTCGCGCAGCTCGGGCGGTACGGCGAGGGTCAGTGCCACGGAGTCGTCGGTGAGCCGGTCGACCGCCGCGACGCGGAGCCGGTGGAAGCGGGCCCGTCCCCCTTCGTGCGCCATCACAACTCCTTGAAGTGGTCGAAGGGCTCGCGGCAGGACAGGCAGCGGCGCAGCGCCTTGCAGGCGGTGGAGGAGAACCGGCTCAGCAGCTCGGTCTCCGTCGATCCGCAGTGCGGGCAGGCGATGGGCTCCGCGGTGGCCGGGGCGGCGGTGTGCCGGGTCGGGCCGAGGGAGAGCGTGACCGGGCCCGCCGACGCGTGGGTGGTGCGCGGCGGCGCTATGCCGAATTCCCGCAGCTTGCGGCGGCCTTCGGGCGTGATGTCGTCCGTCGACCAGGCCGGGGTGAGCACCGGGCGGACGGTGACCTCGGGGATGCCGTGCTCGTGCAGCACCTGCTCGATGTCGGCCGACATCGCCTCGATCGCGGGGCACCCGGTGTACGTCGGGCTCAGCTCGACCTCCACGCGGCCGGGCCCGCGCGTGTGCACGGCACGCAGCACGCCCAGCTCCTCCAGGCTCAGGACGGGCAGCTCGGGATCGGGCACGGACCCGGCCAGCCTGCGCAGTTCGGCTTCGAGCGGGGTCTCCTGCTGAGTCCGGGACTGCTGGTCCTGCCGGGACTGCCGGTCCTGCTGGTCTTCGTGGGTGCGCGCCGTGGTCACCATGACGCCCCCGGGTGGCTGCGGTGCAGATGCTGCATCTCCGCGAGCATCCGGCCGAAGGACTCGGTGTGCACGCCCTGCCGACCGGCTCCCGCGCTCCATGCGCCGAGCTGCGGGCCCTCGGGCACGGTCAGCGTCGCCTCTTGCAGCGTGTCGGCGACAATCGTGGTCCAACTCGCTTGCAGCCCCTGCGGGTTGATGTCCAGGCCGGGGACCGGCTGGAACATCTCGCCGGTGTACCGCCACAGCGAGTCGACCGCGCGCTGCATCCGCGTGTGGCTCTCCTCCGTGCCGTCACCGAGGCGCAGTGTCCACTGCCGGGCGTGGTCCTGGTGGTAGACGACCTCCTTGACCGCCTTGGCGGCCAGGGGAGCGAACTCGGATCCGGTCCCGGCCAGTTGGGCGTAGAGGAGCTGCTGGTAGGTCGAGAAGTAGAGCTGCCGGGCGATGGTGTGGGCGAAGTCCCCGTTCGGCTGCTCGACCAGTTGCACGTTGCGAAAGGCGCGCTCCTCGCGCAGGTACGCCAGCTCGTCCTCGTCGCCCACCAGGCTCAGCAGGACGCGGGCCTGGCCGAGCAGGTCGAGCGCGATGTTCGCGAGGGCCACCTCCTCTTCGAGGACCGGTGCGTGTCCCGCCCACTCCCCCAGGCGGTGCGAGAGCACCAGGGCGTCGTCGCCGAGGGCCAGGGCGGCGGACGCGGTGTCCGGCGTGCCGTGCGTGCGGGGCCGCGTCGTATCGGGCTGCGTCGTTTCAGGCTGCGTCACAGGTGCTTCACCCCTTCCGGGATCTCGTAGAACGTCGGGTGCCGGTAGGGCTTGTCGGCGGCGGGCTCGAAGAACGGGTCCTTCTCGTCCGGCGACGAGGCGGTGATCGCCGCCGACGGCACGACCCACAGGGAGATGCCCTCGCCGCGGCGGGTGTAGAGGTCGCGCGCATTGCGCAGTGCCAGCTCCGCGTCCGGGGCGTGCAGGCTGCCGGCGTGTGTGTGGGAGAGGCCGCGGCGGGAGCGTACGAAGACCTCCCACAGGGGCCAGTCCGCGGTGCCGGAGGCGCTGCTCGGGGTGTCGCTCATGCCGCCCTGCCTTCTCGCGTCGCCGTGGTGGAGTGCTTGGCCGCGTGGGCCGCGGCGGCCTCGCGCACCCACGCGCCCTCGTCGTGGGCGCGCCTGCGCTGGGTGATGCGCTGTTCGTTGCACGGCCCGTTGCCCTTGAGGACCGCCTTGAACTCCGACCAGTCGATCGGTCCGAAGTCGTGCTGCCCCCGCTCCTCGTTCCACTTCAACTCCGGGTCGGGGAGCGTGAGTCCGAGGGACTCGGCCTGCGGGACGCAGATGTCCACGAAGCGCTGGCGCAGCTCGTCGTTCGAGTGCCGCTTGATCTTCCACTCCATCGACTGGGCCGAGTGCGCGGACTCGTCGTCGGGCGGGCCGAACATCATCAGGGACGGCCACCACCAGCGGTCCACGGCGTCCTGCGCCATCGCGTGCTGGGCCTCGGTGCCGCGGCTGAGCGCGAGCAGCAGCTCGTACCCCTGGCGCTGGTGGAAGGACTCCTCCTTGCAGATCCGCACCATCGCCCGCGCGTACGGACCGTAGGAGCAGCGGCACAGCGGCACCTGGTTGGTGATCGCCGCGCCGTCCACGAGCCAGCCGATCGCTCCGACGTCGGCCCAGGTCAGCGTCGGGTAGTTGAAGATCGAGGAGTACTTCTGGCGACCGCTGTGCAGCTTGTCGAGCAGCTCGTCGCGGCCGGTGCCGAGGGTTTCCGCCGCGCCGTAGAGGTAGAGGCCGTGCCCCGCCTCGTCCTGGACCTTCGCCATCAGGATCGCCTTGCGGCGCAGCGAAGGGGCGCGCGTGATCCAGTTCGCCTCCGGCTGCATGCCGATGATCTCGGAGTGGGCGTGCTGGGCGATCTGGCGCACGAGCGTCGCGCGGTAGGCGTCGGGCATCCAGTCGCGGGGCTCGATGCGCTCTTCCGCCGCCACCGCCGCGTCGAACACGGCCTGGAACGCGGCGTCGCCCGGCTCGGCGGTGCCGCCGGTGGTGTCCGGCCGCGCTCCGGCCGCGCGGTGCTGCGGGGTTGCTGTCGCCATGCCCGGTCCCCCTCGACCTTGGGTGCCCGACCTCGGGTCGGGGGCCTCACCGGCTCCCGACCGATCGTTCGGTTCGTCGGATTCAATGGTGGGTCTAGGCGCCGTAAGGTGTCAACCCTGTGCAGTCGGCCTGTGGATAACCTCGGACGTCTGTGCCGTGCGGGCGCTCCCCAGTACGGTTCCGGTGCGTCGTCCCGTGGGGCGACGGCTCGGAACCGGTTCGTCGCGGGGCCGCCGATCGGCGGATGGACCGGGAACCGGCAGCACCGGATCGGGATCGGGGAGCACCGATGGAGACAGAAGCAGGCGCCGCGGACGAGGGCGCGCGGCTCACGACGGAGCCGTCGGCTCCGCCGCGACCCCGCCTGCCCGAGCCATCGGGGCCATCGGGGCACTCGGGGTCGTCCGGGCCATCAGGGTCATCGGGTCCGTCGGGTACGGAATCGGGCGGGGGACCGTCCGGGACACCCGAGCGACGTGGGCTCGCGGCGCTCTCCCCCGGTCATCAGCTGACCGCCGTCCTCGCGCTCATCGGCATCGCGCTCGTCACCTGCGTGCACATCCTGATGGTGTTCCTGCACGTCGCGCCGTCGAACACGATCACCAAGAAGCACGGTGAGCTGGTCGGCGCGTGGGTCTACCCGGAGTTCGAGCAGAACTGGAAGCTGTTCGCGCCCAACCCGCTGCAGCAGAACATCGCGGTGGAGGCCCGCGCCGAGGTCCGCACGCCCGACGGCGAACTGCGTGCGACCCACTGGTACGGAATGTCCGCGCAGGACGGCGCCGCCATCGACGGGAACCTGCTGCCCAGCCACACCCAGCAGAACGAGCTGCGCCGCGCCTGGGACGTCTACACGGGCACCCACGACGCGCAGAACCGGCCGAACGGTCTGCGCGGCACCCTCTCCGAGCAGTATCTGCGCCGCATCCTCGTGCTGCGCCTCGACCGGCTCGGGGCCGCGGGCAAGGGCGAGACCGTCGAGCGCGTCCAGATCCGCTCGAAGACGACCATGGTCGAGCCCCCGAAGTGGAGTGACGAGAAGGTGAACCAGAAGCCGGTGTACCGGCAGGTGCCGTGGTGGACGGTCACCTCCAGCGACGCACCGCTCGACAGCGGCACGCGCGTGCGGGTGCAGTCGTCGGTGGACTCGGCGGGCGGTGACCGATGAACGGCGCACCTTCCATGGGACTCATGGACCGCATGCAGCAGAGGCTGGGCGACGGCCTCCAGTGGGTCACCGCGTCCGCGCTCGCCCCCTATCAGAGCGCCGTGATCCGCATCGGGTTCTCCGCGACCTGGCTGCTCTTCCTGCTGCGCGAGTTCCCGCACCGTCAGGAGATGTACGGCCCCGACGGGCCGTGGAGCTGGGGCATGGCGCAGCAGCTCACCGAGGACAACCACGCGTTCAGCGCGCTCATGTGGTCCGACGGGCAGGGCTGGTTCGAGCTGGTCTACATAGTGGCGGTGGTGTCGTCCGCGCTGCTGATGCTGGGCTGGCGCACCCGCACCATGTCGGTCGTCTTCATGATCGGCGTGCTGTCCCTGCAGAACCGCAGCGTCTTCATGGGGGACGGCGGCGACAACGTCATCCACCTCATGTCGATCTACCTCGTCTTCACGCGGTGCGGGCAGGTCTGGTCGCTGGACGCCCGCAGGCTGCGGCGCGGGGCCGAGGACCGGTTCGGCATCGTGCTGTGGTGGGTCATGGGGCTCGTGCTCGCCGCGATCACGTTCACGGGGAAGGTCGGCGGCGGCTGGCTGCTGTTCTTCTGGGGGATGTGGGCGGCCCAAGCGGTGTGGTGGTCCGTGAACCGCCGCGATCGACAGGGCGATTCCCGCCTCCTGTGCGACGTCGTCGCCAACCTGCTGCACAACGCCGGACTGCTCGTGGTGATGGTCGAGGCATGTCTGATCTACGCGACGGCGGGCTGGTACAAGATCCAGGGCAGCCGATGGCAGGACGGCTCCGCGGTCTACTACCCGCTCCATCTGGACTACTTCTCGCCCTGGCCCGCCCTGGGCGACCTGCTGACCCAGTTCGGCCCGATGGTGCTGCTCGTGACGTACGGGACCGTGGCCGTCCAGGTCGCCTTTCCGTTCACCGTCTTCAACCGGCGCCTCAAGAACGTCCTGTTGGTGTTCATGATGCTGGAGCACGCGGTCATCGCCGTCGTGCTCGGGCTGCCCTTCTTCTCGCTCGCGATGATCGCCGCGGACGCGGTGTTCCTGCCGACGTCCTTCCTGGTGCGCGTCGGCGGCTGGGTGGCACGCGCGCGTAGTCGCGTTTTCTCCCCTACGAAGGATGTGGCCGAGCCCGGACGGCCCGTGGAGGACGAAGGCGAACCGGTGGCGGCGGAGCCGTCGGCCGTGCGCACGTAGGCTTCCTGCCGTGAACGGGACGAGTACGGCGGACGGCGCGGGCGGCATGCGGGACGAGCGGCCCGAGGACCCACGGAGCGCGGAGGCCGCCGTGCGCGCCTGGCGGCGGCTCGCGGACTCCGCGGTGCTGCTCGACGGTTTCCACGCCCTCAAGCACGCCCTACGCTTCGGCGCCGACGTCCCGGTCGCGCTCGCCGTCGACCGTGCGTCCGCGCTCGCCCTGGCCGACGAGCTCGCCCCCGATGTCGTACGGGACCTGGCGGGGCTCCTCGTGGAGGTTCCGGACGAGGTGCTGCGGGGGCTCGTGCCGCGGCTGCACCCCACCGGGGTCGCCGCGCTCGCCGGGCGCCCCGCGCGGGCCGACAACCTGGCCGCCCTCGGGCGCCAGGCACGCACCACCCCTGTCGTCGTGCTCGACAACCCGCGCAACCTCGGCAACGCGGGCGCCGTGATCCGCCTCGCCGCCGGCTACGGCGCCACCGGGGTCGTCACCACAGGCGACCTCGACCCCTGGCACCCCACCGTCGTACGAGGCGGGGCGGGGCTGCACTTCGCGACCGCCGTGGAGCGGCTCGCGGTCGACGAGCTGCCGAGCGGGCCGCTGTACGCGCTCGACCCCGAAGGCGCGGACATCCGCGGCCTGAAGCTGCCCGACGACGCCCTGCTCGCCTTCGGGTCCGAGCGCAGCGGCCTCTCCTCCGAACTACGCGCGCGTGCGGACCAGTTGGTGTCGCTGCCGATGCGGCCCCAGGTCTCCAGTTACAACCTGGCCACCAGCGTCGGCATGACGCTCTTCCACTGGAGCGCGCACAGCACCCAGGCCCCTTAGCTGGCCTCCCGTCGTACCTCCACGACCCGGAAGCGGTTCGCCACGAAGGCGCTGTCGCACAGGGCCGCGTTCGCCGCGGGGTTGCCGCCCGAGCCGTGAAAGTCGGAGAACGCCGCGGTCTGGTTCACGTACACCCCGCCCGTCAGGTTGAGCGAGAGCTGCGCGCACTCCTCCAGGCAGACGTCCTCGACGGACTGCGCCACCTCTTCGGAGGTGGTGTACGCGCCGACCGTCATGGCGCCCTTCTCGCGCACCGTGCGGCGCAGGAGGTCCACCGCGTCACCGGTCGAGTCGACGCAGACCGCGAAGGACACCGGGCCGAAGCACTCGCTCATGTAGGCGGCTTCCGCGTCCGCCCCCTCCCAGTACTTCCGCGCGCCGTCCTGCTTCACGATCACCGGCGTACGGACCACGGCGTCGGGGAAGTCCGGGTTGCTGATCTCCCGTGAGGGCAGGGCGACTTCGCCGATGCCGGGGGCCGCGTCGAGCCGGGCCTTCACGTCCGGGTTGACCAGCGCGCCCAGCACCCCGTTCGCCCGGGCGTCGTCGCCGAGCAGGCCGCCGACCGACTTCGCGAGGTCGGCCACCACCTCGTCGTACGCCTTGGGGCCCTCGTCCGTGGTGATGCCCTCGCGCGGCACCAGGAGGTTCTGCGGCGTGGTGCACATCTGGCCGCTGTACAGGGACAGCGAGAACGCCAGGTTCGCCAGCATGCCCTTGTAGTTGTCGGTCGAGTCGATCACCACCGTGTTGACGCCGGCCTTCTCCGTGTAGACCTGCGCCTGCCGGGCGTTCGTCTCCAGCCAGTCGCCGAAGGCCGTGGACCCCGTGTAGTCGATGATCCTGATCTCGGGGCGTACGGCCAGGGTCTTGGCGATGCCCTCTCCGGGCCGCTCGGCCGCCAGCGCCACCAGGTTCGGGTCGAAGCCCGCCTCGGCGAGGACCTCGCGGGCCACCCGCACGGTGAGCGCGAGGGGCAGCACCGCGCGCGGGTGCGGCTTCACCAGGACCGGATTGCCTGTGGCCAGGGAGGCGAAGAGGCCCGGATACCCGTTCCACGTAGGGAACGTGTTGCAGCCGACCAGCAGGGAGATGCCGCGCGCCACCGGCGTGAACTCCTTGTCCAGGACCAGGGGATCGCGCTTGCCCTGGGGCTTGGACCACTCCGCGGCGCCCGGGGTCCGCACCTGCTCCTCGTACGCGTACGCCACCGCCTCCAGGCCGCGGTCCTGCGCGTGCGGGCCGCCCGCCTGGAACGCCATCATGAAGGCCTGGCCGCTGGTGTGCATGACCGCGTGCGCGAACTCGTGCGTCCGCGCGCCGATCCGGGCCAGGATCTCCAGGCACGTCACCGCGCGCACCTCGGCGCCCGCCTCGCGCCACGCGCGCATGCCCGCACGCATGGCCGGAAGCAGCACGTCGATGTCGGCGTGCGGATACGTGACACCCAACTCGATCCCGTACGGCGACACTTCACCGCCCACGAACTCGTCCGTACCGGGCTGGCCGAGGTCGAGGCGGGTGCCGAGCAGGGCGTCGAAGGCTGCCTTGCCCTCGGGCATGCTCAGGCTCCCGTTCTCCCCATAGGCCTTGGGGTGCTCCGGGTGCGGGGACCAGTACGCGCGCGTACGGATCGTCTCCAGCGCCTGGTCGAGCGTCGGCCGGTGCTTGGCGATCAGGTCGTGCGCGGTGAGTTCGGCGGCGGCCATGGGGGACCAACTCCTCCTGGGCTGCGGCTCCTCGTCGAGCCGGCGAGCTGGGCGGGACTGGACGGGACTGAGCAGGCTGGTCTGGGCAGGAACGAACCAACAGAGTTAGAGTAACCGAACGATCGGTCGGGACAAGGGGGTGCGGAAAAGCTGTGGAAAAGCCGGAGAAAATCGGCCGCACGAGCCCCCGAACCCCATGGCTCGGCCCGGTACGGGAGGATCACGTGCATGACAGCACATGACCGCCTCGTCGGCGTGGTGGGCACCGGCACCATGGGGCAGGGCATCGCCCAGGTCGCCCTCGTCGCCGGGCATCCCGTCCGGCTGTACGACGCCGTGCCAGGGCGTGCGAGGAGCGCCGCCGAGTCGATCGCCGCGCGCCTCGACCGGCTCGTCGAGAAGGGCCGCTTGGACGCCGCCGAGCGGACGGTCGCCGTCGCCCGGCTCGAACCCGCGCAGACGCTCGGCGAGTTGGCGCCCGCGACGCTCGTGGTCGAGGCCGTCCTGGAGCGACTCGACGTCAAGCAGGACCTGTTCCGCGAGCTGGAGGACGTCGTCGCGGAGGACTGTCTGCTCGCGACCAACACCTCGTCCCTGTCCGTGACGGCGATCGGCGGGGCGCTGCGCCGGCCGGGCCGCTTCGTGGGGCTGCACTTCTTCAACCCGGCGCCCCTGATGCCGCTGGTGGAGGTCGTCTCCGGCGCCGCCACCGATGTCACCGCGGCCACGCGCGCGTACGAGACCGCCCGGGCCTGGGGCAAGACCCCGGTGGCCTGTGCGGACACCCCCGGCTTCCTGGTCAACCGGATCGCGCGGCCCTTCTACGCGGAGGCGTTCGCCGTGTACGAGGAGCAGGGCGCCGACCCCGCCACCATCGACGCCGTGCTGCGGGAGAGCGGCGGCTTCAGGATGGGGCCGTTCGAACTCACCGACCTGATCGGGCAGGACGTCAACGAGGCCGTGACGCGCTCCGTGTGGGACGGCTTCTTCCAGGACGCGAAGTTCCGGCCCTCGCTGGCCCAGCGCCGCCTGGTGGAGGCCGGCCGCCTGGGCCGCAAGTCGGGCCAGGGCTGGTACGCGTACGGGGAGGACCCCGAGCGTCCCGAGCCGCACACCGCGGGGCCGGCCGGGCCGCCCGCGCGCGTGACCGTCGAGGGCGACCTGGAGTCCGCGGGCGAGCTGATTCCGATGATGCGCGAGGCGGGCATCGAGGTCGTCCAGGAGGACGAGGACAAGGGCACGCGCATCATGCTGCCCAGCGGCGGCCAGCTCGTGCAGGCGGACGGCCAGACGTCCGTCGAGTTCCGCGACGTCGTCTACTTCGACCTCGCCTTCGACTACCGCAAGGCCACCCGCATCGCCCTGGCCACCAGCCAGGAAGGCAACCCGCGCACCATCGGCGAGGCCGTCGGCCTCTTCCAGGCGCTCGGCAAGGAGGTCAGCGTCATCGGCGACGTGCCCGGCATGATCGTGGCTCGCACCGTGGCGCGGATCATCGACCTGGCGCACGACGCCCTCGCGCGCGGGGTGGCCACCGAGGGCGACATCGACACCGCGATGCGCCTGGGCGTCAACTACCCGCTGGGGCCCCTGGAGTGGGATCGCAGGCTCGGCCGGGGCTGGGCCTGCGGGCTGCTCGAGGAACTGCACGAACGCGACCCCTCGGGGCGGCACGCGCCGTCCCTGGCCCTCTTCCGGCACTCGTACACCCCCAAGAAGTGGGAGGGCTCCGCATGACCACCGCACGACGGGACACGGGCGCGCGCCGCGACACCTACACGCCCGAAAGCCTCCTCGCGGTCGCGGTCACCGTCTTCAACGAGCGTGGCTACGACGGCACCTCCATGGAGCACCTCTCCAAGGCGGCCGGCATCTCCAAGTCGTCGATCTACCACCATGTGACGGGCAAGGAGGAGCTGCTGCGCCGCGCCGTGAGCCGCGCGCTCGACGGTCTCTTCGGGATCCTCGACGAGCAACCCGCGCGCGCGGGACGCGCGATCGAGCGCCTGGAGTACGTCACGCGGCGCATGGTCGAGGTGCTCACCGGTGAACTGCCGTACGTGACCCTCCTGTTGCGGGTGCGCGGCAACACCGACACCGAGCGGTGGGCCATGGAGCGGCGCAGGGAGTTCGACCACCAGGTCGCCCAGCTGCTCAGGGCGGCCGCTGCCGACGGGGACGTACGCGGTGACATCGAGGTGCGGCTCGCCACGCGGCTCGTCTTCGGGATGATCAACTCGCTCGTGGAGTGGTACCGGCCGGACGGCGGCGGGCTCGGCGACCGTGAAGTGGCGGACGCCGTGGTCGAGCTGGTCTTCCAGGGGCTGCGCAAGGCCGGCTGACCCTGAGGGGCCCGCGAGGGCGCACTGAGGGCCCTCGCGGGCCCCTCAGGAGTCCGGCGAGCTCCCTTCGAGGTCTTCCTCGTCGAAGACCAGCAGCGTGCGCGTGCTCAGCACCTCGGGGATGGACTGGAGCTTGGTGAGGACCAGTTCGCGCAGGGCGCGGTTGTCCTCCGTGTGCACCAGGATCAGGACGTCGAAATCGCCGCTGACCAGTGCGATGTGCGAGGCCTCCGGCAGCCGGCGCAGCTGCTCGCGCACGGTCCGCCAGGTGTTCTGGACGATCTTGAGCGTGATGTAGGCGGAGGCGCCCTGGCCTGACCGCTCGTGGTTGACGCGGGCGCCGAAGCCTCGGATCACGCGGTCCTCGATGAGGCGGTTGATCCGCGCGTAGGCGTTCGCCCGGGACACATGGACCTGCTCGGCGACGGAGCGTATCGACGCGCGCCCGTCCTTCAGCAGCAGCTGCAGGATGTCCCGGTCGATGGCGTCCAGCGGGCGGGCCGCGGGGCCCTGGACCGGGCTCCCGGAGCCTTCGGCCATTTGTTCAGATGCCATCCGCCCCCGCCTCCTTACCATGGACGTACTGCATTCATCTCAGGCTGTGGAGAACCGATTGTCCACAGCCTGGAGGTGCCTGTAGCCAAAATGTGCCGTCGACCGAACAATCGGTAGGTGAGGCGCATCACATCCGACGCGCCGTCCGAGCCGCTCCCACGAGGAGGTGCCGTCATGACGGTCATGGACCAGCGGGCCACGCGCGAGGGCAGGCCCGTCCCGCCGCCCGCCTGGCAGCCCCGCACGGATCCCGCGCCGCTGCTGCCCGACGCCGAGCCCCACCGGGTCCTGGGCACCGACGCCGCCGCCCGCGTCGACCCGGAGCTGCTGCGCCGCCTGTACACGGAGGTGGTGCGCGGCCGCAGGTACAACGCGCAGGCGACCGCGCTGACCAAGCAGGGCCGCCTCGCCGTGTACCCCTCGACGACCGGCCAGGAGGCCGCCGAGGTCGCCGCGGCGCTGGTCCTCGAGGAGCGGGACTGGCTCTTCCCCAGCTACCGCGACACCCTCGCGGCCGTCGCCCGCGGCCTCGACCCCGTACAGGCCCTGACGCTGCTGCGGGGCGACTGGCACACCGGATACGACCCGCGCGAGCACCGCATCGCGCCGTTGTGCACCCCGCTCGCGACGCAGCTCCCGCACGCCGTGGGCCTCGCACATGCCGCGCAGCTAAAGGGCGACGATGTGGTGGCGCTCGCCATGGTCGGCGACGGCGGCACCAGTGAGGGCGACTTCCACGAGGCGCTGAACTTCGCCGCCGTGTGGCAGGCACCGGTCGTCTTCCTCGTACAGAACAACGGGTTCGCCATCTCCGTGCCGCTGGCCAAGCAGACCGCGGCGCCGTCCCTGGCCCACAAGGCCGTCGGGTACGGGATGCCGGGCCGCCTGGTCGACGGGAATGACGCCGCGGCCCTGCACGAGGTGCTCAGTGACGCGGTCTCCCGCGCGCGTGAGGGCGGTGGCCCGACGCTGATCGAGGCCGTCACGTACCGGATGGACGCGCACACGAACGCCGACGACGCGACCCGCTACCGCACCGAAGCCGAGGTCGAGATGTGGCGCGCGCACGACCCGGTCCTGCTCCTGGAGCGGGAGTTGACCGGGCGCGGGCTCATCGACGAGGACGGCATCCGGGCCGTGCGCGACGGCGCGGAGGAACAGGCGGCCGAGCTGCGCGCGCGCATGAACCAGGACCCCGCCCTCGATCCGATGGACCTGTTCGGCGACGTGTACGCGGAGCAGACCCCCCAACTGAGGGAGCAGGCGGCACTGTTGCGTGCCGAGCTGGACGCCGAGGCGGAAGGGGAGCAGGCATGACGACTGTGGCCCGGCCGCCCAGGAGCAAGCCCGCGACCAAGCCCGCCACCATGGCGCAGGCCCTCGGCCGCGCGCTGCGCGACTCCATGGCCGCGGACCCGTCCGTGCACGTCATGGGCGAGGACGTGGGCACCCTGGGCGGCGTCTTCCGGATCACCGACGGGCTCGCGAAGGAGTTCGGCGAGGACCGCTGCACGGACACCCCGCTCGCCGAGGCGGGCATCCTCGGCGCCGCCGTGGGCATGGCGATGTACGGTCTGCGCCCGGTCGTGGAAATGCAGTTCGACGCGTTCGCGTACCCCGCCTTCGAGCAGCTGATCTCGCACGTCGCGCGGATGCGCAACCGCACGCGCGGCGCCATGCCGCTGCCCATCACCGTGCGGGTGCCGTACGGCGGCGGGATCGGCGGCGTGGAGCACCACAGCGACTCCTCCGAGGCGTACTACATGGCGACGCCGGGCCTGACCGTCGTCACGCCGGCCACGGTCGCGGACGCGTACGGGCTGCTGAGGCAGTCCATCGCCTCGGACGACCCGGTCGTCTTCCTGGAGCCCAAGCGCCTTTACTGGACGAGGGATTCCTGGAACCCCGAGGCACCGGAAGACGTTCTTCCGATAGGTACGGCAGTGGTTCGCCGCCCCGGCACCAGTGCCACGCTGCTCACGTACGGACCGTCCGTCCCCGTCTGCCTGGAGGCGGCCGAGGCGGCCCGAGGGGAGGGGTGGGATCTTGAAGTGGTCGACCTGCGCTCGCTGGTGCCGTTCGACGACGCGACGGTCACCGAGTCCGTCCGGCGCACGGGACGCGCGGTCGTCGTGCACGAGTCGGGTGGCTTCGGCGGGCCCGGCGGGGAGATCGCCGCGCGCGTGACCGAGCGCTGCTTCCACCACTTGGAGGCGCCGGTGCTGCGGGTGGCCGGTTTCGATATTCCGTATCCGCCGCCCATGCTGGAGCGGCACCATCTGCCCGGAGTGGACCGGGTGCTGGATGCGGTGGCTCGGCTGCAATGGGATCAGTGAGGGACGGTGGGGTAATGGCGCAGGTGCTCGAGTTCAAGCTGCCCGACCTCGGGGAGGGTCTCACCGAGGCGGAGATCGTGCAGTGGCTGGTGGGAGTCGGTGACGTCGTCGCCGTCGACCAGCCCGTCGTCGAGGTGGAGACGGCCAAGGCGATGGTCGAGGTGCCGTGCCCGTACGGCGGTGTGGTCACGGCCCGCTTCGGTGACGAGGGCAGCGAACTGCCGGTCGGGGCGCCGCTGTTGATGGTGGCCGTGGGCGCGAAGTCGTCGTCGGACGTGCCGCTGTCGGACGTTCCCGCACCGTCTTCGGCCGCCGCGGAAGAGCCCGCGAAGGCGCGCCAGGAGGTGCAACGGGAGGCTTCCCAGGGGGCTCCTGAGAAGGCCGAGAAGGCAGAGAACGCGGACAAGGCCCAGAAGGCCGAGGGCTCGGGGAACGTGCTGGTGGGGTACGGAACCACCACCGCGCCGACCCGGCGCAGGCGGGTGCGGCCCGCGCCGCTGGACAGCGTGCCCGCCGCACCGGAGAGCGCACCGCGCGCCCAGGGGCCTGTCCCCGTGATCTCCCCGCTCGTCCGCAAGCTCGCCCGCGACCGCGGCGTGGACCTCAGAGAGCTGACCGGGTCGGGGCCCGACGGGCTCATCCTCAGGGGAGACGTGGAAAACGCGGCCAACGCCGCCAGCACGGCAGACGCCACGAGCACGGCCAACGCCGCGAGCGCCGCCACCGAGGCGCCCGCCGCCCCTGCGCCCGCCCCCGCTCCGGCCGCCACCCGGCAGGAGCACCGCACCCCCCTGCGCGGCATTCGCGGCGCCGTGGCCGACAAGCTGTCCCGCAGCCGGCGCGAGATACCCGACGCGACCTGCTGGGTGGACGCCGACGCCACGGAACTCATGCACGCGCGCGTGGCGATGAATTCCGCGACCGGCCCCTCCGCGGGCCCCAAGATCTCCGTGCTCGCGCTCCTCGCCCGCATCTGCACCGCGGCCCTGGCCCGCTACCCGGAGCTGAACGCCACGGTGGACACCGAGCGGCGCGAGATAGTCCGGCTCGACGAGGTGCACCTCGGGTTCGCCGCGCAGACCGACCGCGGCCTGGTCGTGCCCGTCGTACGCGACGCCCACGCACGCGGTGCCGAGTCGCTGAGCGCCGAGTTCGCCCGGCTGACCGAGGCGGCCCGGTCCGGGAAGCTGTCGCCCTCGCAACTCACCGGCGGCACCTTCACGCTGAACAACTACGGGGTGTTCGGCGTCGACGGCTCCACGCCGATCATCAACCACCCCGAGGCGGCCATGCTCGGCGTCGGCCGCATCGCCGCCAAGCCCTGGGTGCACGAAGGGGAGTTGGCGGTCCGCCAGGTCGTACAGCTCTCGCTCACCTTCGACCACCGGGTGTGCGACGGCGGCACGGCGGGCGGCTTCCTCCGGTACGTCGCGGACTGCGTGGAACAACCGGCGGTGCTGCTGCGCACCCTGTGACCGGCCGACCGGTGGCAAGGATCATGGCAAGGATCGCCCGCCCGCCTGGTGGCAATGATCGCCCGTGAGCCCATACTCGGGGGATGAACGCGTACGACGCCATCGTCCTCGCCGGGGGCGGCGCGCGCCGGCTCGGCGGCGCGGACAAGCCGGGTGTGCGGGTCGGCGGTCGCGCGCTGCTCGACCGGGTCCTGCACGCGTGCGCCGGGGCCCGCGCCACCGTGGTGGTCGCCGAGCCGCGCCGCACCGCGCGCCCCGTCGTCTGGGCCCGCGAGGACCCGCCGGGCGGGGGGCCGCTCGCCGCTCTGGAGGCGGGGGTTCGGGGACTCGAGGCCGCACCGGAACGGGTGGCGGAGAGCATCCTCGTGCTCTCCGCCGATCTGCCGTTCCTGGGCGACCGCACCGTACGAGGCCTTCTCGACGCGCTCGAAGCCGAAAGCGAACTCGGCGGCGCGAACGACGGCGTGACCGGCGAGGCGGTCGACGGCGCGCTGCTGGCCGACGGCGACGGCCGTGACCAGCCGCTCGTCGCCGCCTACCGGTACGCGGCACTGCGACGCGTCCTCGGCGAACTCAAGGCCCAACACGGTGACCTCTCGGGCCTTCCGCTGCGCCTGTTCACCCGTAACCTCAGGCTGACCCGCATCACCGACCCCGTCGCGTCGTTCGACTGCGACACCTGGGACGACATCGCCGCCGCCCGGTCACGTATCAGGGAGCATGGACGAGTGCTTGACGAATGGATCACCGCAGCCAAGAACGAACTGGGCATCGACCTGGACGTCGACACGGGCGTCCTGCTCGACCTCGCCCGTGACGCCGCGCACGGCGTCGCGCGCCCCGCGGCACCGCTGACGACGTTCCTCGTCGGATACGCGGCGGCGCAGGCAGGAGGCGGCCCCGAAGCCGTGGCGTCCGCCGCGGCGAAGGCGGCCGAGCTCGCCAATCGCTGGGCGCAGGAGGCCGAGGCCAAGCCGGACGACGCGGGATGAGCGCCCCCAACGGGCGGTCGCCGCAGGCCGTCCCGGTGGGCGTCGATCCGATGGACGTCGACGTGGACGAGGCACTCGCCCTGGCCAACGACAACCGCCCCCACGGCGGCCGGCACCACGGAGAGCAACGCCACGGAGAACCGCACCAGGACGACCGGCGCCGCGACGAACAGCCCAAGGGCGAGCGGACCACCGAGCGGACCACCCCGCAGAACTCCGCCACACCCGGGACTCCGGTCCCCGCCCCATCGCACCGACATGCCGCGACCTCCTGGGCCACGGCCCGCCGCACCGCCGCACGGGCCGAACGCGGCCCCCGCGGAGCGCGCAGCGTCCCGCTCGACCAGGCGCTCGGCCTGGTCCTCGCTGCCCCGCTGACCGCCCTGACGGACCTGCCCTCCTTCGACACCTCGGCGATGGACGGCTGGGTCGTCGCGGGCCCGGGCCCCTGGGCCGTGGGCGGCGAAGGGCTGCTCGCCGGACACGAGCCGCCCGCCCCGCTGACCGACGGCGAGGCCGCGGCGATCGCGACCGGCGCCCGCGTGCCCTCGGACGCCACGGCCGTCATCCGCAGCGAGCACGGACACCTCGACGCGGGCGGCCAGTTGCACGCGCTGCACGCCGTCGCCCACGGTCAGGACATCCGCCCCCGCGGCCAGGAGTGCCGCAGCGGCGAACTGCTGCTGCCCGCAGGCGCCCTCGTCACCCCGGCCGTCCTCGGTCTCGCCGCCGCCGCGGGCTACGACACCCTGACCGTCGTCCCGCGACCGACGGTCGAAGTCCTGATCCTCGGCGACGAGTTGCTCACCGCCGGTCTCCCCCGCGACGGCCTCATCCGGGACGCGCTCGGCCCGATGCTCCCGCACTGGCTGCGTGCGCTCGGCGTCGAGGTGATCGCCGTACGCAGGCTCGGCGACGACGCGAAAGCGCTGCTCAAGGCGGTACGGGAGGCCGGCACCGACCTGGTCGTGACCACCGGCGGCACCGCGTCCGGCCCCGTCGACCACGTGCACCCCACCCTGCGCGCCCTCGACGCCGAACTCCTCGTCGACGGGGTCGCCGTCCGCCCCGGCCACCCGATGCTGCTGGCCCGGCTCAAGGAGGGGCAGCACCTCGTCGGCCTCCCCGGCAACCCGCTGGCCGCCGTCTCCGGCCTGCTCACGCTCGCCGAGCCGCTGCTCCGGGTGCTCTCGGGCCGGGCGCAGGACCAGACGCACAGCTCCGCGCAGCGCCAATCCCACGGCGGGCAGCGGCAGTTGGACGGGGGCCGGACCGCGGACGCGTACACCGCACCCCTGCACACGCCCGCCCCCGGTCACCCTCACGACACCCGCCTCATCCCCATCGTGCTGCGGCAGGACGACGGCAGTGGGCACGAGTGGGCGGTGCCGCTGCACTACAACGGTCCGGCCATGCTGCGCGGCATCGCAGCCGCCGATGGGCTCGCCGTCATCCCGCCCGGCGGCGCCACGGAGGGCCAGGAGGTGGAGATCCTCGACCTGCCGTGGTCGTGGAACCCTGGCCTGCCCGGTCTCAACCCGGCGGGAAACGAAGGGTGTTTCACGTGAAACTGGCCGGCGATGACGCCATCGCACGCCAAGAGGACGAGCGGACCGCGACCTACCGGGTGAAACTTCCCCGGCAGGTCGTCGAGCGTCCGCTCCTCCAAGTGGCCCGGCGCGTGCTGATAGCGCTCACCGTGCTCGTCGTCACCGCACTGATCGTGTGGATCGACAGAGACGGCTACAACGACAACTCAGATGGCCATGTCGACCTGCTCGACTCGTTCTACTACGCGACCGTCACGCTCTCCACCACGGGATACGGCGACATCACGCCGGTCAGCGACGCGGCGCGGCTCACCAATATCTTCGTCATCACGCCGCTGCGTGTGCTCTTCCTGATCATCCTGGTCGGCACCACGCTCGAAGTCCTCACCGAGCGGACGCGGGAGGAATGGCGCCTGAAACGCTGGAGGTCCACCTTGCGTGACCACACTGTCGTCGTCGGCTTCGGAACCAAGGGTCGTAGCGCCGTGGAGACCGTCTGCGCGAGTGGCCTGAAGCCCGAGCAGGTCGTCGTGGTCGACCCCAGCCCCAAGGTCGTCGAGAGCGCCAACGCCCATGGATACGCGGGCGTGACGGGCGATGCCACGCGCAGCTCGGTCCTGTTGCAGGCTGAGGTACAGCGGGCGCGGAAGATCATCATCGCGACGCAGCGCGACGACACGGCGGTCCTCGTGACGCTCACCGCGCGGCAGTTGAACCGCGGGGCGAAGATCGTCGCCGCGGTCCGCGAGGAGGAGAACGCGCCGCTGCTGCGCCAGTCCGGCGCCGACGCCGTCATCACCAGCGCCAGTGCGGCGGGGCGGCTGCTCGGCCTGTCCGTGCTCAGCCCGCACGCGGGCATGGTCATGGAGGACCTCATCCAGAAGGGCTCCGGCCTCGACATGGTCGAACGCCCGGTCACCAAGGCCGAGGTCGGCCTGCAGCCGAAGGAGACGGAGGACCTGGTCGTCAGCGTCATCCGCGGGCACCGGGTACTCGGCTACGACGACTCGGCCGTCGGCTCGCTCAAGCTGACGGACCGCCTCATCACGATCACCCGCGTCACGCCCAAGACCCAGCTGGCACCGGACATGAAGCCCACTCCGCGCAGCTGATCCTCTCCGCACGGGCCGACCCTCTCCACGCGGCTGATCCACGGGAGTAGCCTCGCGGCCATGCATGCGATCACGATCACGGAACCCGGCGGACCCGAGGCGCTCGTCTGGACGGAGGTCCCCGACCCCGTACCCGGCGAGGGCGAGGTCCTGGTCGAGGTGGTCTCCAGCGCCGTCAACCGCGCCGATCTGCTCCAGCGGCAGGGCTTCTACAGCCCGCCGCCCGGCACCTCCCCCTATCCCGGCCTGGAGTGCTCCGGCCGGATCGTCGAGCTCGGCACCGGCGTCTCCGGCTGGTCGGTAGGCGACGAGGTGTGCGCGCTGCTCGTGGGCGGCGGGTACGCCGAGAAGGTCGTCGTCCCCGCGGGGCAGCTCCTCCCGGTGCCGGGGGGCCTCGACCTGGCCACGGCCGCCGCGCTGCCCGAGGTGACCTGCACCGTCTGGTCCAACGTCTTCATGATCGCCAACCTGCGGCCCGGCGAGACCTTCCTCGTGCACGGCGGCTCCAGCGGCATCGGCACCATGGCGATCCAGCTCGCGAAGGCGGTCGGCGCCAAGGTCGCGGTCACGGCCGGCACCAAGGAGAAGCTCGACTTCTGCGGGGAGCTCGGCGCGGACATCCTGATCAACTACCGCGAGCAGGACTTCGTGGAAGAGATCAAGAACGCCACGGGCGGGGCGGGCGCCGACGTCATCCTCGACAACATGGGCGCCAAGTACCTGAACCGGAACGTCGACGCCCTCGCCACCAGCGGCCGGCTCGCCATCATCGGCATGCAGGGCGGGGTGAAGGGCGAGCTGAACATCGCCACGCTGCTCGGCAAGCGCGGCGCCATCACCGCGACCACGCTGCGGGCCCGCCCGCTGACCGAGAAGGCGGCGGTCGTCGCTGCCGTGCGCGAGCACGTGTGGCCGCTGGTCGAGGGCGGCCATGTGCGGCCGATCGTGGACCGGACGCTTCCGATGAGCGACGCCGCGCAGGGCCACCGGGTCCTGGAGGAGTCGGGTCACATCGGCAAGGTCCTGCTCACCAACCAGTAGCCGGCAGGCGTCACCGGCGCAGCCGCAGCGCCAGGAACCCGAGGCCGAGCCCGGTGAGCAGCAGTCCTGCCCCCAGTGGCAGCACGTTCACCAAGGGCCCGGTCCCGGGCTCGCCGACGGCCTGCCCTTCGGGGGCGGTGGGCCGCTCGGGGCGCGGCTCCTGCGACACGGCGGGCGGCGGCTCGGTGGGGGCCGGGGGCAGCACGGCCCCGGTGGTGTCAGGCGTGGGCAGCTCGCGCCCCGGCGGGATCCGGCCCACCCCCGCACGGCTCCCCGCGAGGGACCCGTGCGGCGAGGGCTCGGCGACGTACGCATGGGGCCCGGCGGCGCCCGAGCGAGCCTCGACGGCGTACGAAGAGGACCCGGCAGCGTAAGACGAGGACCCGGCGGCGTACGACAGGGACACGGGCGCCGCCAGGAACAGCAGCGCGGAGAAGAGAAGCCCGGCCACCCACCGAAGCCGTCGCATTCCCAGCCCCCTTCCGCTCCCGGTTCGTCCAGATGCCTGCGCTAAGCCTCACATAGCGGGAAAAAACAGGCACGCCGGATTTCGTCCCGCCCGGCATGGTGGATCAGCTCCGAACGGGGGCACCACCGAGATGTGACAGCGAGGTACGAGAGAATGGCGGCATGGAGATGCCGAGGAACGAACAGTCGCCGGAGAACCCGCAGGTCCTGGTCGTGGGCCAGGACGGCATGGCGCTTGGCGGCGGTGGCGGCGACGAGTCCCGCGAGATCCCGGTGACCGACATGGTGGAACAGCCCGCCAAGGTGATGCGCATCGGCAGCATGATCAAGCAGCTGCTCGAAGAGGTGCGCGCGGCTCCCCTCGATGAAGCGAGCCGGCAGCGCCTCAAGGAGATCCATTCCAGTTCGGTCAAGGAGCTCGAGGACGGCCTCGCCCCCGAACTTGTCGAGGAACTGGAGCGGCTCTCCCTGCCCTTCACGGAGGAGGCGACCCCGAGCGACGCCGAGCTGCGCATCGCGCAGGCCCAGCTGGTGGGCTGGCTCGAGGGGCTCTTCCACGGGATCCAGACGACGTTGTTCGCCCAGCAGATGGCGGCGCGCGCCCAGCTCGAGCAGATGCGCCGGGCGCTGCCGCCCGGCGTCGGCGGCGGCGAGGAAGAGGACGAGGACCCGCGCGCGGGCGGCCGCTCGGGCGGTCCGTACCTCTAGGTCGGCGGACAGGTGGGCCGGCGGACAGGTCAACCTCCAGGTCAACAAGTACACAGGTGCACATACGTAGGGGCCCGTCTTCAAGACGGGCCCCTACGTATGCGTGAACTTGGCCACCGGACGACAGATGCCGATCGCCCCAAGTGATCACGAATTCGTCATCGGCCGCCTACAAATATCCTGCTCACGATTTGCAAGGCCTGCACGGCAACGGGTTGGATGTCCGGTCCATCTCGGAACAGCGACATGGCCGATGCCTGTAGCGTGGCCCGACGGAGTCGGTATTTCGCAACCGCGCGTACTCCGATATGGATCCGGCAGCACGGACAGAAACGACGGCGAGGACTGATGGCACAGCAGCAGCGCGCTCAGGGCCCGTCCGACCCCGAGGCGACTGGCGGCGGTATGTCAGATGCGCCGGAGATGTGGGGTAACGGCGGGCTCGTCGGGGACGGTCGGTATCGACTGACCGGCAGACTCGGCCGGGGTGGCATGGCGGAGGTCTTCGCGGCCGAGGACGTACGCCTCGGGCGCACGGTCGCCGTCAAGCTGCTCCGCTCCGATCTCGCCGAGGACCCGGTCTCCAAGGCCCGCTTCACCCGCGAGGCACAGTCGGTCGCGGGGCTCAACCACCACGCGGTCGTGGCGGTCTACGACTCCGGCGAGGACGTCGTCGCCGGGAGCACCGTCCCGTACATCGTCATGGAGCTGGTCGAGGGCCGCACCATCCGCGACCTCCTGCTCAGCGCGGAGGCTCCGGGTGCCGAACAGGCCCTGATCATCGTCTCGGGTGTCCTGGAAGCGCTCGCCTATTCGCACCAGCACGGCATCGTGCACCGCGACATCAAGCCCGCGAACGTGATCATCACCAACACCGGCGCGGTGAAGGTGATGGACTTCGGCATCGCGCGCGCCCTGCACGGCGCGCAGTCGACCATGACGCAGACCGGCATGGTCATGGGCACCCCGCAGTACCTCTCGCCCGAGCAGGCCCTCGGCAAGGCCGTCGACCACCGCTCCGACCTGTACGCCGTCGGCTGCCTGCTCTACGAACTTCTCGCGCTGCGCCCGCCGTTCACCGGTGAGACCCCGCTGTCCGTGGTCTACCAGCATGTCCAGGACACCCCCGTGCTGCCGTCCGAGGTCCTGGACGAGGTGCCGCCGGAGCTGAACGGCCTCGTCATGCGCTCGCTCGCCAAGGACCCGGACGACCGGTTCCAGACGGCAGAGGAGATGCGCGGGCTCGTCCAGTACAGCCTGCAGATGCTGTACGAGCAGGGTGGCCACACCGGCACCTGGAACACCGGACCCATCGACTCCCACGAGGGCGGCTCGACGCCCGCGATGGGTGTCGCAGCCACCACGGCGATGCAGCACCCCGGCGACTCCGGCACGGCCCAGCAGCCGATGCTGCGCCCGCCGGGCGGCGACGACGGCGGCTTCGACGGGAACGGGGGCAAGGGAGGCGGCCGCGGCAAGCTGTGGATCGTCGCCGTGCTCGCGGTCATCGCGATCGCGGTGGGCGTCGCCTGGGCGCTCAGCGGTGGCGACGGCAAGGACAAGACCCCCAGCGACAAGAAGTCGCCGAGCGTTACGAAGTCCGAGAAGAGCTCGGAGCCCAGCGAGACGGCCTCGGACGACGCCTCTGACGACGCGACCGAGGAGCCGGGTACGAGCACGGGCGGCGACACCGGCTATACGCCGACGCAGCAGCCCACGACGACGAACCCGTCGCCGACCCAGTCCGACGAGCCGACGGGCGACCCGACCAGCGCGGACCCGACGCCGACGCAGACGGCGACCAAGCCGACCCCGACTCCGACGCCCTCGCAGCCCGACGACGGCAACGGCGGCACGGGTGGTGACGACGGCGGCATCATCGGTGGTGACACCGGCGGCGACACGGGTGGCGACACCGGCGGCGACAGCGCCGAGTAGTCCGCCCGGCCACACCACGGGGCTCCGCCCCGGACCCCGCTGAATCAGCTCCGCTGAGCCGAACCGCCCCGCAGCTCGTGCACCGTCACGAACTGCGGGGCGACGTGCAGGTAGACCGGGTCGAAGGGCTCGTCGTCCGCGTAGTGCGGGGCGGGACCGAAGAGTTCGAGGTCGGCCGTGGTCGGCTCGACCTGCTCGCAGGTGCCGACGCACTGCACGGACCACTGGCCCGCGTCCTCGGGGCGCTCCTGCCCCAGGTTGTCCGCCCCGTAGGCGACGACGCTGCCGATGCACGCCTCGTGGTAGCCGAGGCCGCGGTGCATGCGCAGCAGAAGCCGTCCGTCGGCCACGATGTGGCGGGTGGAGGCGAGGAAGGGCAGGGCGCGCATGCTGGTCGCGACGCGGCCGTAGGGCACGCGGGCGAGCAGTTCGAAGGCGAGGTCCCGGTCCTGCCGCCCGGCCGCCGCTTTCTGCGGCGGCTGCGGGGGCGCCTGCTGCGGGTCTTTCTGCGGGTCGGAGGGCATGTCACCACTCTGCGCCGCAGGCTCATCCGTAAACCAGAGGAGCCCGCCCCCAGGACGCGTGACCTAGGTCCTGTGCGGGCGGGCATCCCGGGAGGGGGACGGGGGAGCCGTCAGTGCTTCTCGGCCTGCATACGGGCCACGTACGCGGCCGCCTGGGAGCGGCGCTCCATGCCGAGCTTCGACAGCAGGCTGGACACGTAGTTCTTGATCGTCTTCTCGGCGAGGTGCAGGCGCTCGCCGATGACCCGGTTCGTCAGGCCCTCCCCGATCAGGTCGAGGATCTTGCGCTCCTGGTCGGTGAGGCCGGAGAGCTTGTCGTCACCCTTGCGGCCGCCGTCGCGCAGCCGCTCCAGGACGCGGGCCGTGGCGACCGGGTCGAGCAGCGACTTGCCGGCGGCGACGTCCCGTACGGCGGTGAGCAGCTCATTGCCGCGGATCGCCTTCAGTACGTATCCGGAGGCGCCGGCCATGATCGCGTCGAAGAGCGCCTCGTCGTCCGCGAACGACGTCAGCATCAGGCACTTGACCGACTCGTCCTGGGAGCGGATCTCCCGGCACACCTCCACCCCGCTGCCGTCCGGCAGGCGCACGTCGAGCACCGCCACGTCGGGCCGGGTCGCGGGGATGCGCACCAGGGCGTCGGCGGCCGTTCCGGCCTCTCCGACCACCTCGATGTCGTCCTCTACGGACAGCAGCTCGTGGACGCCGCGGCGGACCACTTCATGGTCGTCGAGCAGAAATACGTGGATTTTTCCGTCTTCGCGCACGGCATCAGTCTCACATACGAACCTTGGCCGCGCCCTAGATGACCGTGGGGTGACCGGGATAACGTGCCGGTGTTCCGGCCCCCTGCCAGGCTGAGATCCAGGACCCGTCGCACAGCTGTGACCTGCGACGCTTCGTCTTCCCTCGCGATACTAGGAAATCCAACCAACCACTTACTTGGAAATCCAAGCAAAATCGCAGGTCAGATGGGGTTTCGCAGATGTGTGACCCACTGGGTAACGTGCTGGGTGAAGGGTGTTTGCCGGAGCACTTGTCACGCCTGTTGCCGGCGCCTCGCACCCACCCCGTGCGTGGACGGATCAGGCGAGCCGAGCCGACTGGCCATCCGGCAATCCCGGGGCCGGACCGACGGAGGAGCACACGTGACCGTAGACAGTGCGGACAGCACTGCCGCAGCGCAGAAGGCACAGCCGCCGCGCAAGCGGACCGCTGCGAAGAAGTCTGCGAAGAAGTCCCCCGGCAAGACGCCCGCGAAGACCACCGCGGCCAAGGCGCCTGCGAAGACGCCGGCCAAGGCCGGAGCGCCGCAGAGCGACCTGGTGCAGCTGCTGACCCCTGAGGGCAAGCGGGTCAAGAACGCCGAGTACGACCGGTACGTCGCCGACATCACGGACGACGAGCTGCGCGCCCTGTACCGCGACATGGTTCTCACCCGCCGCTTCGACGCCGAGGCCACCGCGCTTCAGCGCCAGGGCGAGCTGGGCCTGTGGGCGTCGCTGCTCGGGCAGGAGGCGGCCCAGATCGGTTCTGGGCGGGCCACCCGAGAGGACGACTACGTCTTCCCGACCTACCGCGAGCACGGCGTCGCCTGGTGCCGCGGGGTCGACCCGACGAACCTGCTCGGCATGTTCCGCGGCGTGAACCACGGCGGCTGGGACCCGAACAGCAACAACTTCCACCTGTACACGATCGTCATCGGCTCGCAGACGCTGCACGCCACCGGCTACGCCATGGGCGTCGCCAAGGACGGCGCGGACAGCGCGGTGATCGCGTACTTCGGTGACGGCGCGAGCAGCCAGGGCGACGTCCTGGAGGCCTTCAACTTCGGGGCCGTCTACAACGCCCCCGTGGTGTTCTTCTGCCAGAACAACCAGTGGGCGATCTCCGAGCCCACCGAGCGCCAGATGCGCGTGCCGCTGTACCAGCGCGCGCAGGGCTTCGGCTTCCCCGGCGTGCGCGTCGACGGCAACGACGTGCTGGCCTGCCTCGCCGTGACGCGCTGGGCCCTCGACCGGGCCCGCCAGGGCGAGGGACCGGCGCTGATCGAGGCGTTCACGTACCGCATGGGCGCGCACACCACCTCCGACGACCCGTCGAAGTACCGGTCCGACGACGAGCGCGTGTCCTGGGAGGCGAAGGACCCGATCCTGCGCCTGCGCGCGTACCTGGAGTCCCAAACCGACACGGATGAGGGATTTTTCGCGGAACTCGACGCCGAGAGCGAGACGTTGGGCAAGCGAGTACGCGATGTCGTACGGGCCATGCCGGACCCGGACCTCATGGCGATCTTCGAGAACGTGTACGCGGACGGGCACGCGCTCGTCGATGAGGAGCGCGCACAATTCGCCGCCTACCAGGCGTCGTTCGCGGATGGGGAGGCCTGACGGTCATGGCTGTACAGAAGCTTCCGATCGCCAAGGCGATCAACGAGTCGCTGCGCACCGCGCTCGACAATGACCCGAAGGTCCTCGTCATGGGCGAGGACGTCGGCAAGCTGGGCGGCGTCTTCCGCGTCACCGACGGCCTGCAGAAGGACTTCGGCGAGGACCGGGTCATCGACACCCCGCTCGCCGAGTCCGGCATCGTCGGCACCGCGATCGGCCTCGCGCTGCGCGGCTACCGGCCCGTCGTGGAGATCCAGTTCGACGGTTTCGTCTTCCCCGCGTACGACCAGATCGTCACGCAGCTCGCGAAGATGCACGCCCGCGCGCTCGGCAAGGTCAAGACGCCGGTCGTCATCCGCATCCCGTACGGCGGCGGCATCGGCGCGGTCGAGCACCACAGCGAGTCGCCCGAGGTGCTGTTCGCGCACGTGCCGGGCCTGAAGGTCGTCTCGCCCTCGAACTCCAGTGACGCGTACTGGATGCTCCAGCAGGCGATCCAGAGCGACGACCCGGTGATCTTCTTCGAGCCCAAGCGCCGCTACTGGGACAAGGGCGAGGTCGACACGGAGGCCGTGCCCGGCGACATGCACAAGGCCGCCGTCGCGCGTGAGGGCAGCGACCTGACGCTCGTCGCGTACGGGCCGATGGTGAAGGTCTGCCTGGAGGCGGCCGCGGCCGCCGAGGAGGAGGGCAAGTCCCTGGAGGTCCTCGACCTGCGCTCCATCTCGCCGATGGACTTCGACGCCGTGCAGAAGTCGGTGGAGAGGACGCGCCACCTCGTGATCGTGCACGAGGCGCCCGTCTTCCTCGGCTCCGGTGCGGAGCTGGCGGCCCGGATCAGCGAGCGGTGCTTCTACCACCTGGAGGCGCCCGTGCTGCGGGTCGGCGGGTACCACGCGCCGTATCCGCCGGCGCGCCTGGAGGAGGAGTACCTGCCAGGTCTTGACCGGGTGCTCGATGCCGTCGACCGTTCCCTTGCGTACTGAGAGGAGGCCGCATCATGGCTCGTGAGTTCAAGATGCCCGACGTGGGCGAAGGCCTGACCGAGGCCGAGATCCTCAAGTGGTACGTCCAGCCGGGCGACTCCGTCGAGGACGGGCAGGTCGTGTGCGAGGTCGAGACCGCGAAGGCGGCCGTCGAGCTGCCGATCCCGTACGACGGGGTGGTGCGGGAGCTGCTCTTCCCCGAGGGGACGACGGTTGATGTCGGCCAGGTGATCATTTCGGTCGACGTGGCCGGGGAGGAGCCTGCGCCCGCGGCGGCTGAGCCGGAGGCTGCTGAGGCCGAGGCGCCGAGTGGCCGCCAGCCCGTGCTCGTTGGATACGGCGTTGCCGAGTCCTCTACGAAGCGTCGGGCCCGCAAGGGGGCCAACGGGGTTGAGGCCTCGGTGTCGGACGCTGCACCGGGGGCTGTGCCCACCGCTTCCGCCCCTGCGGAACAGTTGCCCACAGCGGCGGTGAATGGCAACGGCAATGGAACGGCCGCCCTGGACCGGCCGCTTGCCAAGCCGCCCGTGCGGAAGCTTGCCAAGGATCTTGGGGTCGACCTCGCCACCGTGATTCCCTCCGGCTCCGACGGGATCATCACGCGCGAGGACGTGCACGCGGCCGTCGCGCCCGCGCCCGAGGCCCCCGCACAGGCGCCGGCCCCGGCTCCGGTGGCCGCCGCCCCCGCCTCGTACGACTCCGTTCGCGAGACCCGGATCCCGATCAAGGGTGTGCGGAAGGCGACCGCGCAGGCGATGGTGAACTCGAAGTTCACGGCGCCGCACGTCACGGAGTTCGTGACCATCGACGTCACGCGCACGATGAAGCTCGTCGAGGAGCTCAAGGGCGACAAGGACATGGCGGGGCTGCGGGTCAACCCGCTGCTGCTCATCTCCAAGGCGCTGCTCGTCGCGATCAAGCGCAACCCCGAGGTCAACGCGGCCTGGGACGAGGCGAACCAGGAGATCGTCCAGAAGCACTACGTGAATCTGGGCATCGCCGCGGCCACCCCGCGCGGGTTGATCGTGCCGAACATCAAGGACGCGCAGGCCAAGACCCTGCCCGAACTGGCGTCCGCGCTGGGCGATCTGGTGTCCACCGCGCGTGAGGGCAAGACGTCCCCGGCCGCGATGCAGGGCGGGACCGTCACCATCACCAATGTGGGCGTCTTCGGCATCGACACCGGTACACCGATCCTGAACCCCGGTGAGTCGGCGATCCTCGCCGTCGGAGCGATCAAGCTTCAGCCGTGGGTCCACAAGGGCAAGGTCAAGCCGCGTCAGGTGACGACGCTTGCGCTGTCCTTCGACCACCGTTTGGTGGACGGGGAGCTGGGCTCCAAGGTGCTGGCCGATGTGGCGGCGATCCTGGAGCGGCCGAAGCGGCTCATTACCTGGGCGTAACCGTAAGCCCCTCCGGCACCGGGGCTGAGGACCTGGGGCTCTGCCCCAGACCCCGCTCCTCAAACGCCGGAGGGGCTTGAATCGGCCGTATGGCCAACGGCTACTTCTTGAACCCGTAGTCCATCAGCTTCTTGGCGTCGGACGTCCGCGCGCTCACGGACGACGACTTCAACACCGTCCCGATCACGGTCTTCCCGCTCCGCGTCGCCGCGAAGACGAGGCAGTACCCCGCCTCCGGGCCGGAGCCCGTCTTGACGCCGATGGTGCCGGAGTACGTACCGAGCAGGCTGTTCGTGTTGGACCACGACATGTTGCGGTAGCCGCCGGACTTCGCCGTGACCTTCTGCTTTGTCGACTTCGTCTTCACGACCGAGCGGAAGGTCGAGCTCTTCATCGCCGAGGACGCGATCTTCGTGAGGTCGCGCGGCGTCGAGTAGTTGGCGCCCTTGCCGATGCCGTCGAACGAGTCGAAGTGGGTGTTCTTCAGGCCCATGTCGGTGGCGGACTTGTTCATCTTGCCGATGAAGGACTTCACGCGCGCCGAACGGGTCGAGCCCGAGCCGAACTTGTCCGCGAGCGCGTACGCCGCGTCGCAGCCGGAGGGCAGCATCAGGCCGTACAGCAGCTGGCGGACGGTGACCTTGTCGCCGACGATCAGGCGGGCCGACGACGCGGTGTTCTTGACGATGTAGTCGCTGTACGCCTTCTGGACCGTGACCTTGGAATCCAGGTTCAGGTTCTTCTGGGCCAGCACCACCTTGGCGGTCATGATCTTGGTGGTGGAGCCGGTGGACCTACGGGTGTCCGCGGCCTTCGTGTACAGGCTCGAACCCGTCCCGTTGTTCATCACATAGCCGCCGACCGCGGCGACCGAAGGCTTGGCCGGAGCCGTGGCGGCCTGCGCGGTGGTGGCCAGCGCGCCGCTGGTGATCACGGATCCCGCGACGAGAACGGCTACGCCCGCAATGCGAGTTTTCAAGTCGAGTGCTCCAAATGTCCCTGGAATCGGGCCCCTTGGGGCGGGGCCGCGTTGTGTGAGACACGTGAGGAGCCCCGACGGTTGCGTGGGGCGGGTGTCCCGAATCATGGACGCCCGTCGGCTTGCGTACGTGTTGTATCTATGATGTGCGCATGCCCGCAGCAGCTGTCACGGAAAAGCGACCACCCGCCGCCGAGCGCGTCTACGACCACGTAAAACGAGGCGTTCTCGAGCGCCGCTACGAGGGTGGGACGCTGCTCACCGAGGGCGAGCTCGCCGAGGCCGTGGGGGTCTCCCGCACGCCCGTGCGGGAGGCGCTGCTCAAGCTGGAGGTCGAGGGGCTGCTCAAGCTCTATCCGAAGAAGGGCGCCCTCGTCCTGCCGGTCTCCGCGCAGGAGATCGCGGACGTCGTGGAGACCCGGCTGCTCGTCGAGGAGCACGCGGTGCGCAAGGCCCTGCCGGCGCGGCCGCAGCTCATCGCGCGCCTTGAGGAGCTCCTGGAGGAGCAGCGGGCGCAGGCCGCCGCCGGACAGTTCACGGAGGCCGCCACCACCGACCGCTGCTTCCACGCGGAGATCGTCCGCAGCGGGGGCAACGAGATCCTCTCCCGCCTCTACGACCAGCTGCGCGACCGGCAGCTGAGGATGGGCGTCGCCGTGATGCGCTCGCACCCCGACCGCATCGCGAAGACGCTCTCCGAGCACAGCGAGATCCTCGACGCCCTGCGGGCCGCGGACGAGGAGGCCGCCGTCGCCGTCGTGCGCCGGCACGTGAGCTGGGTGCGGGGTCTGGCGCGGGGTGACGAGCGATGAGCTCAGCCACCTCCCCGTCGATGTCCCTGCCCGGCGATCCGCCCGGCGGGCGGCGGGCCGTCGCCGTCTGGTCGATCGGCGTCGCCGTCTACTTCGTCGCCGTCATCTTCCGTACGTCGCTGGGTGTCGCGGGTCTCGACGCCGTCGAACGCTTCCACATCAACGCCTCGGCCCTGTCCACCTTCTCCATCCTCCAGCTGCTCGTGTACGCGGGCATGCAGATACCCGTCGGCCTGATGGTCGACCGGTTCGGCACGAAGAAGGTCCTGACCTTCGGCGTCGTCCTGTTCACGGTCGGACAGCTCGGCTTCGCGTTCTCCTCCTCGTACTCGATGGCGCTCGTGTCGCGCGCGCTGCTCGGCTGCGGTGACGCCATGACCTTCATCAGCGTGCTGCGGCTCGGCACGCGGTGGTTCCCGGCGCGGCGCGGGCCGCTGGTCGCGCAGCTGGCCGGGCTCGTCGGGATGGCGGGCAATCTGGTCTCTACGTTGGTGATCGCGCGGCTGCTGCACGGCATCGGGTGGACGGCCGCGTTCGCGGGCAGTGCGCTCGCGGGTGTCGTGGTGCTCGTGCTGATGCTGCTGTTCCTCAAGGACCACCCCGAGGGGTACGAGCCCGCTCCGCCGGCCGGTACGCACAAGGGCGCCGCGTATCTGCGGGGGCAGATCGCGGCGACGTGGCGGGAGCCGGGGACGCGGCTCGGGCTGTGGGTGCATTTCTCGACGCAGTTCCCCGCGATGGTGTTCCTGTTGCTGTGGGGGCTGCCGTTCCTGGTGGAGGCGCAGGGGCTCTCGCGGGGGACGGCCGGGGAGCTGCTGACCCTGGTCGTGCTCTCCAACATGATGGTCGGCCTGGTGTACGGGCAGATCGTGGCGCGGCACCATGCGGCGCGGTTGCCGCTCGCGCTGGGGACCGTGGCGATGACCGCGGTGCTGTGGGCGATGCCGATTGTGTGGCCGGGGCGGGCGCCGATGGCGTTGCTCGTGGTGATGTGTGTGGTGCTGGGGGCGTGCGGGCCGGCGTCGATGATCGGGTTCGACTTCGCGCGTCCTGCGAATCCGCCGGAGCGGCAGGGGACGGCGTCCGGGATCGTCAACATGGGCGGGTTCATCGCCTCGATGACGACGTTGCTCGCGGTGGGGGTGCTGCTCGATGCGACCGGCGACAACTACCGGGTGGCGTTCTCGGCGGTGTTCGTGTTGGAGGCGCTCGGCGTGAGCCAGATCCTCCGGTTGCGGGGGCGGGCGGCGCGGGCCGAGCGCGAGCGGTTGGTCGCGTCCCGGGTGGCGTCGGTTCACGTTCCCGTGTGACGGGGCGGGGGCCTGCGGCCTGCGCCGTGGCCCTGGCTGCGCCGGGGTGGACGCCTTCGTGATGCGCGGCCCGCACCGTCGACCTGGCTGTGCCGGGGTCGGCGCCTGACGTTCCTGTTACGCGGCACCGGGCGCCGCCTTGCCCACCCTGCCGCCCCAGGCGGCAGATTGCCCAAGGCGGGGGCGGGGGCGACCGTAACGGGTGGGGAGCCGTGGCCGGGTGGGCAATTCAAGCCCCTGCGGCGTTTGAGCAGCGGGGTCCGGGGCGGAGCCCCGATCTTTGAGGCCCGCTCGGGTGCGAGAACCCGCGGGCCCGGGGCGGAGCGCCGATCTCTTTCAGCCCCGCCGGCGTTTGAGGCGCGGGGTCCGGGGCGGAGCCCCGTGGCGTGGGGTACGGGGGCCGGCTCGTCGCGTCAGGGCGTGACCCTGAGGGCCGGTAGGATCGCGGACGCGAGATCCGCGTCGCCGTCCGTCTTCACCCGGTCCGCCACCGCGTCCACCGTGACCCGGCCACACGACAGCCGTACGTACGTCTCCCAGTCCAGGGCGATCGTCACCGCCGGGCCGAGCGACGGGGAGCCGTCGATCGTGCCCTTGCCATCGGCATCCACGCGTACCGTGCGCAGGAACTCCACGGGGCCGTGCACATCGAACACGACGGCCGAGTCCGCCGGAGCACCCGCGTCCTTCGTGACGATCTTCGGGAGGATCGACAGCAGCAGGTCACGGGTGACGTACGCGCCCGGGGAGTCGAGGTTGCCGGGCTTGCCGAGGGACCAGCGCAGGTCCTGCTCGTGCGCCCAGATGTCGAACGCCCGCCTGCGCATGGCGAATTCGAGGGTCTCCTCGATGCCGCGCGGGCCGCGCACGATGGTCGAGGGTTCGCGGGACTCGTTCCGCAGGTGCCGGTTGCGGCGGATGATCGTGTACTCGAGCTCGGAGACCATTTCGGGTGCCGTGTGGTGCCGGCGGATGTCGACCTGGATCTCCTGGTACCGCTGCGACTCGGTCTGCACGTGGTAGAGGTCGCGGGGCAGCGTGTGGATGGGCCGCGGGTCGCCGAGCATCTCGCAGTCGACGCCGATCACGTGCGAGACGAGGTCGCGCACCGACCAGCCAGGACACGGTGTAGCCCGGTTCCACTCACCCTCCGCGAGCGGTGTGACCAGCTCGGATATCGCTTCCACGGAGTGGGTCCAGGCGTCGGCGTAGGTCTGAAGGCTGGGGTGGAGACTCACGGAAGGGGACCCCTCGAGCGGTGGTACACGGGCGTTTAGACAGTCGTCGGGCACGGGCGTGGGTGTCTTGAGAGGCTAAGTTACGCTGCCCGTAGGCACCCCGGCAGTGCTTTGGTGTGACGGACGTAGGGCTGTTGTTGACGTAGAGCCGACGGCTCGAATGCCAGGACGGTGGTAGTGTGCGCGCCTCGCTCATCCAGGTCGCGGTAAATGACGACAAGGCGACCGAATCGGTCAACGCCCGTCGGGAACGCGTGAGTTCACTGGTACGAGCGGAGGCGGGGGCCGCCGACCTCGTCGTACTACCCGAGCTGTGGACGACCGGGGCCTTCGCCTACGAGCTGTTCTCCGAGGAGGCCGAGCCCCTGGAGGGGCCGACCTTCGAAGCGATGGCCAAGGCCGCGCGGGACGCGGGGGTGTGGCTGCACGCGGGATCGATCCCGGAGCGGGCAGCGTCCGACAGCGGCTCCGCCGGAGAGGGCCCCCTCTACAACACCTCGCTCGTCTTCTCCCCCGACGGTGAACTCGCCGCCACCTACCGGAAGATCCACCGGTTCGGCTTCGACAAGGGCGAGGCCGTGCTGATGGGCGCCGGCGAGGAACTGGTGACGGTGCGGCTGCCGGAGACCGTGGCGGGCGTGACCACCTGCTACGACCTGCGGTTCCCCGAGCTGTACCGGGGCCTGGTCGACCGCGGCGCCGAGACGCTGATCGTGTCCGCGGGCTGGCCCGAGCGCCGCCGCTCGCACTGGACGCTGCTCGCGCAGGCCCGCGCCGTGGAGAACCAGGCGTTCGTGCTGGCGTGTGCAAGTGCCGGTACGCACGCGGGGGTTCCGCAGGCGGGGCACAGCATCGTGGTCGACCCGTGGGGCGCGGTGCTCGCGGAGGCGGGGGCCGGGGAAGAGGTGCTGCGGGTGGAGTTCGACCCGGCGAAGGTCGGCGTCACGCGCGAGCAGTTCCCGGCCCTGAAGGACCGCCAACTGGGGCTCGCCGAGCCGACCCGCCGAGCCTGAGCCGTACGACAGGCCCTGGCCCGGCCGTCGGCACCCGGCGGCCGGGGACTCAGTCCACCACCCCCCGCTCCTTCTCCGCCAGGTGGATCACGCACACCGCCACCGCGATCAGCAGCGCCGGATCCGCGTCCTCACGGACCACGTTGACGCCGTAGGTGTCCCGCACCCGCAGCCACCGCCGCGAGATCTCGGCGAGGAGCTCGCCCTCGTACTCGACGGCGAACTCCCGGTCCAGGATCTTGCCGCTGACGTCGAGCTCCGTGTCGCCGTCGGCGAGCTGGACGCGGTAGTGGTTGCGCAGCAGGGAGAGCCGCTTGCGCTTGATTCTGGCCAGCTCCTCGTCGCCGCGCTCGATGACCATCGTGTCGCGCAGCGCGAACACCTTCTTGTGGATGTCGATGAGGACCCGGCCGTCAGGGCCCTTGATCTCGAACGTGTCCCGAAGGCGCATCGCCTTGCCGTCGACGAGGAAGGCCTTGCTGCCCTGCTCGTCCTCGATCCAGTAGTCCTCGCCGATCCCGAAGATCCGCTCTCTCACTTCGTAGCGCATACGTCGAACAGTGCCCGAAAGTCGCGCGGGGGACCCCCGTCGCGACGTCCTTCGGGACCGGATGGGGGAACTCGCAGGGAAGCGCAAAGGAATCCATGGGGGAGCCCGGGGTTCCGGTTGACGCCCAACGGGCCCTCGGGACAATACAGTTACATGGTGCGTGCAACCGTTCGAGGGATTAATGGGTCGTATGAGGTGGACGTGACCTTACGACCAAAGGAACCGCATGTTGCGCGCACGACCCCACAGTGTCCGCAGGACCCGGATCGGCCTGCTGTCCGCGGCCCTCGTCGCGGGCGGCCTGACCGCCGTGTCACTGGCCCCGGCCCAGGCGGCCACCGGGGCAATCTCCACCGGAACCGCCACCGCCGGAAAGGCGGCCGCGGGACAGGCCGACGCCGCCGATGACTTCAACGGCGACGGGTACGCCGACCTCGTCACCGCCGCGACCGGAGGCACGATCTCCGGCCAGGCGGGAGCCGGCTACGTCGCGGTGACGTACGGCTCGGCAAATGGGCTGGACCCCGCGAACAAGAAGCTGATCTCCCGTTCCACCAGCGGGATACCGGGCTCCGCCGCGGCCAAGGAGGCGTTCGGCCAGTACCTCACCAAGGGGGACCTGGACGGCGACGGCTACAGCGACCTCGTCATCGGCTCCAAGAGCAAGGACGCCGGCAGCGTCATCGTCTGGGGCTCGGCCTCAGGCCTGACCGGCGGCACGAAGATCGCCACGTACGGAAGATCGCCGCAGATCGGCGACTTCGACGGCGACGGCAAGGCCGACCTGGCCCTGCTCGCCGACATGGGCAGCTACGGCGACGACCCCGAGACCGAGGGCGCCGCCCTGTGGAAGGGACCCGTCTCCAAGGCCGGCGCCCCGGCCCAGAAGCTGAACTTCATGGACAAGTCCGAGTGGTGGGGCTACGGCCAGTCCGACGCGACCTGCGTCGACGACCAGTACGGCTGCGTGGACGGGCCGGACTCGACGACGGGCCCCGTGTTCTTCAACGCGGTCGGCGACCTCAACGGCGACGGCCGCGACGACCTGGCCCTGCGCTCGTACAACGGCGACGGCATGTGGAACAACACCGTGCTGTACGGCAGCGGTTCGGGCTTCAAGCGCGGTTGGGCACCGGAGACCCAGGGGGAACTGGCCTCCGGTGACATCAACGGCGACGGGATCGACGACCTGGTCGTCGGCTCCGACCCCGAGGAGTCCGACATCGGTGAGACGAACCAGAAGGTCACCGTCGCGTTCGGCACGAAGGACGGCCTGAAGGGCGACCGCACCCAGGAGTTCGACCAGTCCCTGCCCGGCTTCTACGGTGCCCAGGAGGACGGCGACAAGCTCGGCTCCTGCGTCTCCGTGGCCGACGTGGACGGCGACGGCAAGGCCGAGGTCGCCCTCGGCATCGCGGGCGAGGACTTCAGCGGCCTGACGGACGCCGGCGCCGTCGCACTGCTGCACGGCACCGCGGACGGCGTGACCGGTGAGGGCTCCCAGGTCCTCAACCAGAACACGGCGGACGTGCCCGGCGTCGCCGAGTCGGACGACGCGTTCGGCTCGGGCTGCCAGCTGCTCGACACGAACGGCGACGGCAAGCGCGACCTCGCGGTCTCCGCGACCGGCGAGAACGCGTCCGCCGGAGCGACCTGGTCCTTCCCCGGCACGGCCACCGGCATCACCGCCACCGGCTCGACCGCCATCAACCCGAAGGACCTCGGCGCCCCTGACGCCAAGGCCCTCTTCGGCAACCCGCTGCGCTGACCACGCACGGACGGACGGGCCGCACCCTCGCGGGGGTGCGGCCCTACGCCGTTTCAGGCACCCGTCTCAGGGCCGACTTCAGGCGTCCGTCTCAGGACCGTCTTCAGGCACCCGTCTCAGGGCCGGCTTCAGGCATCCGCAACACCCGCGCCACCGGCCGCTCCCGCGCGACGACATAGCCCACCGAGATCCCCGCGCACACCACCGTGAACAGCACGATCAGCCACGACAGCAGCGTGAACACGAGCCCGAACGGGCCGAACTGGGCGAGCGAACGGTTCAGCACGCGCGGCATGTACAGGTGCGAGGCCCACGACAGCGTGACCACGCCGATCCCGGTGAGCACGGCTCCCGGCAGCAGCGGCAGCCACGCCACCCGGCTCCCGAGCAGCAGATGCTGCGTCCACCACCACAGCAGCACGCTCGTCACGTACGACAGCGGAATCCCCAGCCACGCGCCCACGCCGAACCCGTCGCGCAGCACGCCCTGCGCGAGGACCGCGGTCAGCCACACGCCCAGCCACACCGCCCACCGCCAGGCCACGACCCGCAGCCCGGCGGGCGGCAGCTGCCACGACCGCTCGCACACCCGTTGCAGCGCCCGACTGCACGCCGTCGCGGACACCAGCGTGACCAGCACACCGACCGCGCCCGAAGTGTCGCGCGTGGTCGAGTCGTTCACGCCGTACACCTGCCGGACCTCGGCCAGCGAACCGTCGCTGAGCCCGATGGCGGTGCGCGAGGAGTCGAGCAGCTGCTCCCGCACGGCCGACGGCGCGAACGCGGCGATGACGAACAGCACCGGGATCGCCGTGAGGAACGCCTGCGCGGCGAGCCGCGTCGACGAGTCCAGCAGCCGCACGGAAACGATCTGCCGCGCCGTGCGGGTGACGAAGGGAATCCGCTCCCGCACGGACTCGACGTGCCCGGTGGCCCACTGGACGGTACGGGTGACGCGTCCGCTGCTGTCGCTCATAGCTGCCCAGCGTCGTTCACACCCCCGCCCGACGCCCACTTGCCACACCGGGTTCCGGCCCCTACCCCCCGAACCTCTTCCGGTACGCCGACGGGCTCAGCCCCGTCGTCCGCTTCAGGTGCGTCCGCAGATTGGCGGCGCTGCCCAGGCCGCTCCCGGCCGCCACGACGTCGATCCGCTGCTCGCCGCGTTCGATGATCCGGCAGGCCAGGGCGACGCGTTCACCCAGCAGCCAGGCCAGCGGCGTCGTACCGAGTTCGGCGCGGAAGCGGCGGTGCAGGGTGGCCGGGCTGACGGCGGCGCGGGCGGCCAGGCCGGCGACGGTGAGCGGTTCGTCGAGCCGCTCCTGCGCCCAGCTGAGAACCGGCGCGAGCGAGGCGTCCGGCACCACGGGCACGGGCTGCTCGATGAACGCCGCTGCCCTTCCCCAAGCTCTCGAACAAACTCGAGCAGGGGAGACCCCATGTCCCGATGGGCCGCGAAGACGAGCCGCCGGGACACCGAGGCGGCGACCTCCGCGCCGTGATCGCGCCGCACGAGGTACAGCCCCAGATCGAGCGCGGCCGCACTCCCCGCCGCGGTCAGTACGTCACCCTCGTCGACGAACAGCACGTCCGGCTCCAGGAGCACCTTCGGATGCAGCGCACGGAACTCCTCGGCCCACCGCCAGTGCGTCGTGGCCCGCCGCTCGTCGAGCAGCCCGGCCTCGGCGAGCGCGAACGCCCCGGTGCAGAAGGCGGCGATCCTGGCACCGCGCGCGTGCGTCCGCCGGATGGCCTCCAGGACGGCCCCGGTGCGCGGCACGACGTTGTCGGGGCGCCCCGGCACGATCAGGGTGTCGGCGCGGTCGACGGCCTCGAGCCCCGCCGCCCCCGCCATCGTGAAGAACCCGTGGTTCATCCGGATGTCGGGCTCCGGCGCGCACAACGTCAGCGTGTACAGCGGGCCCCGTGCACCGAGTTCGGGCCGCGGCAGCCCGAACACCTCGGTGGCGACGCCGACTTCGAAGGGGTTGACGCCCTCGTCGACGAGGACGACCACGTGCGGGACACGGTGCGAGGATCCTTGCGCCATGCGCGATTTCTAGCACTCGTACGCCCGCGGCGGCAGGCCCAGGATGACCGCATGGAATCCGCATCCGCATCCGCACCCGTATCCCTCACCCAGGCCCTGACCACCTTCGACGAGACCTGGAGCCCCCGCATCGTCACGTCGGTCAACGACTACGACGTCCGCCTCGCGAAGGCCGAGGGCGAGCACGTCTGGCACGTCCACGAGGACACGGACGAGTTCTTCCTGGTCGTCGAGGGCGAGCTCACCATCGGCCTTCGCGAGAAGGACGGGGAGCGGGCCGTGGTCCTCCCCCGCGGCTCGGTCTTCACCGTCCCCCGCGGCACCTGGCACAAGCCGCACGCGGCCCCCGGCACCGCGATCCTCCTCCTGGAACCCACCGGCACCCCCACGACGGGCGACGCCCACGACCCCGTACCGGACCACGTCGACTCGACGACGGGACACAACTTGGGGGTGACTGGGCGCTGAACGGCCTGAGTTGGTGACCCTTGACCGTGCTGTTCGTTCATAGAGTAAGCAACTCTGGGAGGGGACATGCGGCAGGGTGACAACCAAGCGGATCTGTACTTGAGACTCTCGCTCGACCGGGACGGCAAGACCGCGATTGAGCGGCAAGAGATGGATTGCCGCCGTTGGGCCGCCGATCAAGGGCTCGCGGTCCGGATGGTTCACGTCGACAGAGGAAGGTCCGGGTACAAGGACGTTGTACGTGAAGGCTTCGACAAGGCGAGAGCAGGGGTCGTCTCGGGGGCCGTTCGCACACTGATCGTCTGGAAGCTGGACAGGCTCAGTCGCAAGGGAATCAGCGAGATCGGCCCACTGCTGGACGAGTTTGATCAGGTCGGAGGGCGCCTGATCTCGGTGATGGACGGTCTCGACTCGACTTCGCCGGGCGCTCGGCTGGCCATCTCCTCCTTGTCGGAGTGGGCGCGTCAGGAAGCGGAGACGCAAGGGCAGCGCATCCAGCACGCCAAGCAGTTTCTCCGCCGCCAGGGACGCTGGATCGGGGGACAGCCTCCCTACGGACTGCGCATCGACTCGGAGACGGGGCGACTCGCACCGGATTCCGAGACATCCGTGTATGCGCGGCTGATCGCCGACGAAGCCCTGTCCGGCACGCCATTGGTGCGGATCGCGAGGATGCTCAACGAGCACGGCGTGCCTGCTCCGAGAGGCGGCCTGTGGCAGGTTGGGACCCTGTCCCAGTTACTGAGGGCTCCTGCGTTCGCAGGGCTGTTGCCTCAGACCCAGATGGTCTGGGACGAGGCCAGAAGCCGCCTCAAGTACACGTCTGTGGTGAGGCCGTACCGCGATGCGGAGACCGGGGCTCCGGTGAACGTGGGGGAAGGCATCGTCACCGTGCAAGAGCAGGACGTGATCGTGGCTGCTTTCGCGTCGAGGACGCGTACAAGGGCGGACGGGGTGAAATTCCCGGTCCGGGAACCGGCCCATCTGCTGACCGGGCTGCTGTACTGCGCCGTCGAAGGGTGCGGTACACGGATGAGCATGAGCGGCCATTCCTACGTGTGTCACGGCGTGCGTCTCGGCCATGTGTGCCCAGGGGCGCGCGCCATGGCGACGCCGGTCGAGAGGGCTGTTGTCGATGCGTTTCTCGGCCGGGCACCGAAGGCGATCGTCAATCAGTGGGATCGCATCGATGTGCCAGGGCGCAGGAGTCTGCTCAGCACGGAGGTCGACCGGATCTGGGTGACGAAGGCGGACGGCCGCGGTCGACGGTTCGACCCCGCAAAGAGGCTTCGCATCGAATGGGCCGAGAAGTGCGGCGCGGAATGAGACACAGGGTGCCGTGGTTGTCTTGAGACATGTCGAAGCGCGCACGTGTCCGGGCCCCTGAGCTGGTGGGCAAGGGTGGATGGATCAACACTGACGGCAAGCTGAGTGGCCTGGCGGACCTGCGGGGCCGCATCGTAATTGTTGATTTCTGGACATTTTGTTGTGTGAATTGCCTGCACGTCCTCGACGAGCTGCGTGAGCTGGAGGGGAAGCACCGCGACACCGTCGTGATCATCGGGGTGCACTCGCCGAAGTTCGTGCACGAGGCCGAGCACGCGGCGGTCGTCGACGCCGTCGAGCGGTACGGAGTCGAGCACCCGGTCCTCGACGACCCGGAGCTCGCCACCTGGAAGCAGTACGCGGTCCGCGCCTGGCCCACGCTCGTCGTGATCGACCCCGAGGGGTATGTCGTCGCGCAGCACGCCGGTGAGGGGCACGCGCACGCGATCGGGACGCTGGTCGAGGAGTTGGAGGCGGAGCACGCGGCGAAGGGCACGCTGCGGCGTGGCGAGGGGCCGTACGTGGCGCCCGAACCGGTCGCGACCGACCTGCGCTTCCCCGGCAAGGCGATCGCGCTCCCCTCGGGGAACTTCCTGGTCAGCGACACGACGCGGCATCAGCTGGTGGAGCTGGAGGGCGACGGGGAGAGCGTCGTCAGGCGGCTCGGCAGCGGGGAGCGCGGCTTCGGGGCCGACTCCTTCAACGAGCCGCAGGGGCTTGCCCTTCTCGATGAGAACACCGTCGTCGTCGCCGACACCGTGAACCACGCGCTGCGCGCCCTGGACCTCGGGACCGGCTCCGTCACGACCCTCGCCGGCACCGGAAAGCAGTGGTGGCAGGGCTCCCCGACCAGCGGCCCGGCCCTGGACGTCGACCTCTCCTCCCCCTGGGACGTCGCCGTCTTCGGGGGCAAGGTGTGGATCGCCATGGCGGGCGTGCACCAGCTGTGGACGTACGACCCCGAGACGCGGACGGTCGCGGTTGCGGCCGGGACCACGAACGAAGGGCTGGTGGACGGTCCCGGCGACGAGGCCTGGTTCGCCCAGCCCTCCGGCCTCGCCGTCTCCCCGGACGGGACGCGGCTGTGGGTCGCCGACTCCGAGACCAGCGCGTTGCGGTACGTGGACGGGGACGGCGCCGTGCACACCGCCGTCGGCACCGGGCTCTTCGACTTCGGGCACCGCGACGGTGACGCCGAACAGGCCCTGCTCCAGCACCCGTTGGGCGTCACCGCGCTGCCCGACGGCTCGGTCGCGGTCTCGGACACGTACAACCACGCCCTGCGGCGCTACGACCCGGCGACGGGTCAAGTCACCACGCTGGCAACGGACTTGAGGGAACCGAGCGACGCGCTCGTCGTCGACGGGGACGTGGTCGTCGTCGAGTCCGCGCGGCACCGGCTGACCCGGCTGCGCCTCCCCGAGGAGGCCGTGCGCGTCGAGTCCGTCGCGCATCGCACGCAGCGCGCGGCGACCGAAGTCGCGGGCGGGACACTTCAGTTGGACGTCGTCTTCCAGGCGCCGGCCGGGCAGAAGCTCGACACCCGGTACGGTCCCTCCACCCGGCTGCTCGTCTCGTCGACGCCGCCCGAGCTGCTGGCGGCGGGGGCAGGCGCGGGCACGGATCTGGCCCGCGGGCTGACGCTGAACCCCGCCGTCACCGAGGGCGTGCTGCACGTATCGGCGATGGCGGCGTCCTGTGACGACGACCCGGAGAACGAGTACCCCGCCTGCCACGTCCACCAGCAGGACTGGGGCGTACCCGTCGTGGTGGTGGACGTGGGCGGGGCGGAGCGGCTGCCGCTGGTGCTGGCCGGCATGGACGACCGGGACGCCCAAGGCGCCTAGGGCGCTAGATGTGACGGTCCCGTTCGTCCTCGATCACGGTCGTGTGGTTGGCCGGCGGGACCAGGCCCCGGCGTTTGCCGATGCTGCGGAACACGAAGACCCCGATCAGGCCGACGATCATCAGGATCCATCCGACCAGGTCGAGGTTGACGCTCTCCATGTGCCAGTCGGTCGCGAACGCGAGGATCGCGCCGACGGCGATCAGGACGATGGAACCCCCAAGGTTCATCAGGCCCGCCTCCTGTTGTGTGTACGGAAATGCTTGAGGGGCCCGGGTACCCCCGAACCCCTCGTCCTCACACCGCTGTTGGCGCGGGCGGTCCCGTTCAGCCCTCCAGGAACGCCGTCAGCGCGTTCGCCAGCAGGTACGGGTCGTCGGCGCCGCACAGTTCGCGCACGCTGTGCATGGAGAGGATCGCCGCGCCGATGTCGACGGTCTTGATGCCGTGCCGGGCCGCGGTGATCGGGCCGATCGTGGTGCCGCACGGCATCGCGTTGTTGGACACGAACGACTGGAACGGCACGCCGGCCTTGTCGCACGCCGCCGCGAACACGGACCGGCCCGAACCGTCCGTCGCGTAGCGGTTGTTGACGTTCACCTTGAGGATCGGGCCGCCGTTGGCGCGCGGGTGGTGCGTGGGGTCGTGACGCTCGCCGTAGTTGGGGTGCACGGCGTGACCGGTGTCGGAGGAGAGGCAGATCGTGCCGGCGAAGGCGCGCGCCCTGTCCTCGTACGAGCCTCCGCGCGCGAACACCGAACGCTCCAGGACGTTCCCGAGCAGCGGGCCGTCGGCGCCGGTGTCGGACTGCGAGCCGTTCTCCTCGTGGTCGAACGCGGCGAACACGGGGATGTACGGGAGGTCCTCCTGCTTGCCGACCTCGGCGAGCGCGGCGGTGCAGGCGTGCACGGACAGCAGGTTGTCCATGCGGGGGCCCGCGAGGAGCTCCTTGTCGCGGCCCAGGTAGGAGGGGGCCTCGATCGCGTACGTCATGAGGTCCCAGCCGGTGATGTCGCCGCGGCCGAGCCCGTTCTCGTCCTCCAGGAAGGCCATGAGGTCGCCCTCGTGGACGTCGCCGCCGAGGCCCCAGATGGGCTGCATGTGGCGCTGCTTGTCGAGCTTCAGGCCGTCCGTCGTGACGGAGCGGTCTAGGTGCACGGCGAGCTGCGGGACGCGCAGCAGGGCGCGGTCGACGTTCACGAGGCGCTCGGTGCCGTCGCGCAGCGAGACGCGGCCCGCGAGGCCGAGGTCGCGGTCGAGCCAGGAGTTGAGCAGCGGTCCGCCGTAGATCTCCACGGCGACCTGCCGCCAGCCGTTGCTCGCCATGTCGGGCTGCGGCTTCACGCGCAGGTTCGGGGAGTCGGTGTGCGCGCCGACGATCCGGAACGGCGTGTGGGCGCGGGCCCCCTCGGGCACGTACCAGGCGATCACGGCGCCGCCGCGGGTGACGAACTTGCCTCCGCTGGTGCCGTCCCAGGCGTCGGTCTCGGCGACCTGCTGGAAGCCCGCCTTCTCCAGGCGTGCGGCCACGTTGGCCACGGCGTGGTACGGCGTGGGGCTCGCCGCGAGGAAGGACATCAGGTCGTCGGTGTGCCCGCGATCGAAGGGGCGGGAGGCGGTGTTCATGCGGCAAGGGTAGGCCAGTGCCTCTGGTCGGGCGCGGCCCCATCGGCCTGCCTCCGGCGGCCCTGAAAGGGGCGCGGGGAACTGTGCGCGCAACTACGGGTGGCCGTGGCTGCCGACGACGGCACGCTCTGTGGCCATGGGCAAGGCCCGCCGTCCGCGAAAGGGACGACGGGCCTTGGCCACATACCGGTTCAGCGGAGCGTCAGAACGCCGACTCGTCCAGGTCCATGATGTCCACGCCGGACTCGCTCGTGGTCTGGGCGAGCTTGCGGGCGCCCGTCACGCCCGGCAGGACGTTCGCCGCGAAGAACTTCGCCGCGGCGATCTTGCCCTGGTAGAACGGCACGTCCTTGGCGGAGGCACCCGCCGCGAGCTTCTCCGCCGCGACGGCCGCACCCTTGAGGAGCAGGTAGCCGACGACCACGTCGCCGGAGGCCATCAGCAGACGGGTCGTGTTGAGGCCGACCTTGTAGATCGACTTCACGTCCTGCTCGGTGGCGACCAGGTCGTTGATCATGAGGCCGACGATGGCCTCCAGCTCGCCCGCCGCCTTCGCGAGCGTCTCGCGGGCCGCGGTCAGCTCCTCGCCGCCGGTCTCCACGGCGAGGAACTTCTTGATCTCCTCGGAGAGCGCGTTCAGCGCGGCACCCTGGTTGCGGACGATCTTCCGGAAGAAGAAGTCCTGGCCCTGGATCGCGGTCGTGCCCTCGTAGAGCGTGTCGATCTTCGAGTCACGGATGTACTGCTCGATCGGGTACTCCTGCAGGAAGCCGGAGCCGCCGAACGTCTGCAGCGACTGGGCCAGCTGCTCGTAGCCCTTCTCGGAGCCGTAGCCCTTCACGATCGGCAGGAGCAGGTCGTTGAGCGCGTGCTCGGCCGAAGCGTCCTCGCCCGCGGCCTCCTTGACCTGGATCGCGTCCTGCACGGAGGCCGTGTAGAGGACGAGCGTGCGCATGCCCTCCGCGTACGCCTTCTGCGTCATCAGGGCGCGGCGCACGTCCGGGTGGTGCGTGATGGTGACCTTCGGCGCGGTCTTGTCCGTGCTGCGGGCCAGGTCGGAGCCCTGGACGCGCTCCTTGGCGTACTCGAGGGCGTTGAGGTAGCCCGTCGACAGCGTGGAGATCGCCTTCGTGCCGACCATCATGCGGGCGAACTCGATGATGCGGAACATCTGGCGGATGCCCTCGTGCTTGTCGCCGATCAGCCAGCCCTTGGCGGGGTGCTGGTCGCCGAAGGTCATCTCGCACGTGTTGGAGGCCTTGAGGCCCATCTTGTGCTCGACGTTGGTGGCGTAGACGCCGTTGCGCTCGCCCAGCTCGCCGGTCTCCCAGTCGAACTCGAACTTCGGGACGAGGAAGAGGGAGAGGCCCTTGGTGCCGGGGCCGTGGCCCTCGGGGCGGGCGAGGACGTAGTGGAGGATGTTCTCCGACATGTCGTGCTCACCGGACGTGATGAACCGCTTCACGCCCTCGATGTGCCAGGAGCCGTCCGCCTGCTCGACGGCCTTCGCACGGCCGGCGCCCACGTCCGAACCGGCGTCCGGCTCGGTCAGCACCATCGTCGAGCCCCACTGCTTCTCGACGGCGATCTCGGCAGCCTTCTTCTGCTGCTCGTTGCCCTCCTCGAAGAGGATGCCGGCGAACGCGGGACCGGACGAGTACATCCAGACCGCCGGGTTGGCGCCGAGGATCAGCTCCGCGTGGGCCCAGATGAGCGAGCGCGGGGCGGTGGTGCCGCCGATCTCCTCGGGCAGGCCGAGACGCCAGTACTCGGCGTCCATGAAGGCCTGGTAGGACTTTTTGAAGGAGGCCGGGACCGGCGCCGTGTTGGTCTCCGGGTCGAAGACCGGCGGGTTGCGGTCGGCGTCCGCGAAGGACTCCGCAAGGTCGTTCTCGGAGAGGCGGGTGACCTCTTCGAGGATGCTCTTGGCGGTGTCGACGTCCATCTCCGCGAACGGTCCGGTGCCGTACAGCTTGTCGCGGTCGAGTACCTCGAAGAGGTTGAACTCGATGTCGCGGAGATTCGACTTGTAATGCCCCATGGCGACGGCTCCGTAAAGATCGGGGAGGCGGGTCGTCCGGGGTCGCCCGGACCGTCCTCGTACGCATACCAACTAGTAACCAACACAATGCTACCCGTGGGTAATAAGAATCAACCCCCAGTGGGCATCTGTGACGAACTAGGCGCCTTGGCGCTCTCGTCCCGCCGCCCCCTCGGGCGTCGGTAGTCTTTCCCTCATGTACGGCTACGACCAGAGCCCGGGCGCCGGGCAGCAGCAGTACGCGCCGCCGCAGGGCGGGTACGGGCAGCAGGCTCCGCCGCTGTATCCGGAGCCGTCGCCGCCCTCGCTCACGGACGCGGTCCGCGCGTTCACCACGGGCTCGATGTCCGCCGAGGACTTCCAGCAGATCTTCGCCTCGTCGAAGGTCTACTGCCCGCGTGGTGACAACCCGGGCTTCCTCGCGCTGCACAACACGCAGCAGCCGGTGATCCCGATGTTCAGCACGCTCAAGGAGCTGCGCAGGTACGCGGGCAAGGAGTCCAAGTACTTCGTCATCACCGGTGCGGAGGTGATCGACCTGCTGCCCACCGGATACGGCTTCGTCCTCGACATGGAGGGCGAGCACCGGATGGTCTTCGACGCGAAGGCGGTCGAGGAGATGGTCGACTTCGCGATGCGCCGCATGTATGGCTAGACGCCATTACTTCGTAGACGGATAACCGCACCCCCGCTACTTCCTACGGGCCCGGACGCTCACGCGTCCGGGTCTTTTGCGTGTCCGGACCCGGCCCCGGCGCGGCCGGGAATACCGCACGACTTGCTAGATGTTCACCGTTCAACTAAATTGAAATCAGACCTTGAGGAGGCCGCCATGCCCGCTGTGACCGTCGAGAACCCGCTGACCCTGCCCCGTGTGGCCGCGCCGGCGGACGCCGTGGCGCGCCCCGTGCTCGCCGTGACGACCGCGCCCAGCGGTTTCGAAGGGGAGGGATTCCCGGTGCGCCGCGCGTTCGCCGGGATCAACTACAAGCACCTCGACCCGTTCATCATGATGGACCAGATGGGTGAGGTGGAGTACGAGGCCGGTGAGCCCAAGGGCACGCCCTGGCACCCGCACCGCGGCTTCGAGACCGTCACGTACATCATCGACGGCACCTTCATCCACCAGGACTCGCACGGCGGTGGCGGCACCATCACCAACGGCGACACCCAGTGGATGACGGCGGGCAGCGGCCTCCTGCACATCGAGACGCCGCCCGAGTCGCTCGTCATGAGTGGCGGTCTGTTCCACGGCCTCCAGCTGTGGGTCAACCTGCCCGCCAAGGACAAGATGCAGAACCCGCGCTACCAGGACATCCGCGGTGGCCAGGTCAAGCTGCTCACCACCGAAGACGGCGGCGCGCTGCTCCGCGTCATCGCCGGTGAGCTGGACGGCAACGAGGGTCCCGGCATCACGCACACCCCGATCACGATGGTGCACGCCACCGTCCGCCCGGGCGCCGAGGCGACGCTGCCCTGGCGCGAGGACTACAACGGCCTCGTGTACGTGCTCGCGGGCCGCGGCTCCGTCGGCGCCGACCGGCGTCCCGTGCACACGGGACAGACCGCCGTGTTCGGCGCGGGCTCGTCCCTGACCGTGCGCGCCGACGAGGCCCAGGACGGCAACACCCCCGACCTCGAAGTGGTCATCCTGGGCGGGCAGCCGATCCGTGAGCCCATGGCGCACTACGGCCCGTTCGTGATGAACAACAAGGCCGAACTGCAGCAGGCCTTCGACGACTTCCAGGCCGGACGCCTGGGCGTCATCCCCAGCAAGGAGCGCCTGCCGCACACGTAAGGCATCGCGTGAGGTGATGCGTGATGTGACGCCCCGTCACTCGGCCGGACCCGGCCGGGAGGCGGGGCGTTCGCGTGCATGATCGTCTGGCGGGGTGCAGACCGGTAAGCCACTCCTCCCCGACCCCGCCCGCCGCCTCGCCGCCTGGTGCGCAGTCATGCTGCTCGTCACCGCGGTCGCGGGCGTCGGGATCGCGCTGGTCATCATCTTCCATTCGGCCGTCACGCCCGTGCTGCTCGCGCTGCTAGGCACCGCGCTCCTCGGCCCGGTCTTCGAATGGCTCACCAAGCTGAAGCTGCCGCGCGCGCTGGCCGCCATCCTCACCTGCGTCGCGCTCATCGCCGTGGTCGGCGGCGCCGGCTACATCGTGGTCACCGCGCTGATCGACACCGGGCAGCAGATCGTCGACTCGGTGCGGCAGGCCGGGGACTGGCTCAGGGACCACGTCGGCCTCACCGGCGCCGATGATCTCGGCGATGTCGCCGACAAGGCCAAGGACCAGGTCGGCAAGTGGGGCTCCAACCTGGCAGGCGGGGTGATCGCCGGGCTCTCCGCGCTGGGCTCGCTGCTCGCCACCAGCGTGCTCGCGCTGTTGCTCACCTTCTTCTTCCTGAAGGACTCCAACCGGGCCGCAGGGCTCGCGCGCGCGATCGCCCCGCACCACGGCGAGGTCCTGGAGGCCATGGGGCGGCGGGCCTTCGAGGCGATCTCGGGGTTCATGCGCGGCACCACGTTCATCGCGCTCATCGACGGCATCTGCATCACCGTCGGACTGCTGATCCTTCAGGTGCCGGGTGCAGTGGGCCTGGGCGCGCTGGTCTTCGTCGGCGCGTACATCCCCTACCTCGGCGCGACCCTGTCCGGGGCCGTCGCCGTGCTCGTCGCGCTCGCCGACCGGGGGCTGATCATCGCCCTGTGGACGCTCGGGGTGATCCTCGCCGTGCAGCAGCTGGAGGGGCACATCCTGCAGCCGATGATCCAGTCGCGCACCGTGCAGATGCACCCGGCGATGGTGATGCTGGCGATCACGGCGGGCGCGGCGGTCGCGGGCATTCTCGGGATGCTGCTCGCGGTGCCGCTGGTGGCCGCCGCGTTCGGCGTCCTCGGGGAGCTGAGGAGGCGTTACGCGCCCGATGACATGGGCGAAGGACCACCTTCTGTTTCACGTGAAACGGGTGACGGGCCCTCCGGGTCCACCGGGTCCTCCGGGTCCACCGGGTCCACCGGATCCACCGAGGCCTCCGGGGCCTCCGGTGCTGCCGGGTCCGCCGGGGCCTCCGAGGGTTCGTAGAGCTCGAACCAGATGCTCTTGCCCTCGCCCCGCGGGTCCACGCCCCACCGGTCGGCCAGCAGCTCCATGAGCACCAGACCCCGCCCCGATGACGCCAGTTCACCGGGGCGGCGCTTGTGCGGCAGGTCGTCGGAGGCGTCCGCGACCTCCACGCGCAGCCGGCGCGGTTCGGCGCCGTGCCGGGTCATCTCGGCGACCAGGAGCGCGTCGCCGTCGGTGTGCACCAGGACGTTGGTGACCATCTCGGAGACGAGCAGCACCGCCGAGTCCATCTGATCCGTGTCGGCCCAGTCGTGCAGCAGCTCCCGCAGCTGCTGGCGGGCGGCCGCGATCCGCTCGGGCTCGGCCTGGGCGATGGTCATCGCGGTGCGCCGGGCCACGGTGGCACCGGCCGACTGGGTGGTGCGGCGCAGCAGCAACAGCGCGATGTCGTCCTCGCGGCGGTCCGCGAGCGGCCCCGTGGTGTGGTGCGAGGAGGGGCCGTGCACCGCCTGCACCAGGGCGTCGGCCAGCTCTTCCAGGCGCTCGTCGGGGCCGGCCTCCAGGGCCGCGCGGATCCGCGACCAGCCGGTGTCCAGGTCGTGCCCGCCCGTCTCGATCAGGCCGTCCGTGCAGATGAGCAGCGTCTCTGCGGGTTCGAGGACGAGACGGGTCGTCGGGTAGTCCGCGTCGGGGTCGACGCCGAGCGGCAGGCCGCCCGCGGTGGGGCGGACGAGGACGGTGCCGTCGGCCATCCGGATCGCGGGGTCCGGGTGCCCGGCGCGGGCGATCTCCAGGACGCCGGTTGCGGGGTCGGCCTGGACGTACAGACAGGTCGCGAACCGCGGGTCGGCCCCCGGTTCGTCGGTGTCGCCGATGCCGTGCAGGAAGCGGGAGGCGCGGGAGAGCACGGCGTCGGGCCGGTGCCCCTCGGAGGCGTACGCGCGCAGGGCGACCCGGAGCTGCCCCATCAGGCCCGCCGCGCGCACGTCGTGGCCCTGTACGTCGCCGATGACCAGGGCGATGCCACCGCCCGGCAGCGGGATCATGTCGTACCAGTCGCCGCCGACCTGGAGGCCGCCGCCGGTCGGCACATAGCGGGCGGCGACGCTCATCCCCGGGATCTCCGGGCCGAGCGTCGGCAGCATCGACTTCTGCAGGCCGTCGGTCAGCTCCCGCTCCGACTCGGCGACCCCGGCCCTGGAGAGGGCCTGCGCCAGCATCCGCGCGACCGTGGTGAGGACCGAGCGCTCGTCGGGCGTGAACGACACCGGGTAGGTGAAGCCCGCCATCCACGCGCCGAGCGTGCGGCCCGCGACGATCAGCGGCAGGAACGCCCACGACTTGCGCTCGAAGCGGGCGGCCAGCGGCCAGGCGGCCGGATAGCGGGCGCGGTACTCGTCCGGCGACGACAGGTAGACCGCGCGCCCGGTGCGGACGACCTCGGCGCCCGGGTAGTCCGTGGCCAGGTCCATGTCGGTGAACGGGGACTCGTCGCCGTCCTCCTGGCCGTGGTGCCCGATGACGGTGAGCCGGTCGCCCGCGACGCCGAACACCGCGAGGCCGTCCGGCGAGAACCCCGGCATGGAGAGCCCGGCGGCGACCCGCAGCACCTCCTCCGTGGACCCGGCCTCCGCGAGCGCCCGCCCCGCGTCCAGCAGGAAGGCCTCGCGCGAGCGCCGCCAGTCGCCGGTCACGGGGGTGCGGGAGGCGGCCCCGGGCGGCGGCTCGGTCACTTCCTGGATCGTGCCGATCAGCTCGTACGAGTCCGGGGAGTCGCCGTGCGCGACCGGCTTGGAGCGGCTGCGTACGGTGCGCAGCACCCGGCCCTGGTCGTCCATGACGCGCAGCCGGGCCTCGGCGAGGGTGCCCTCGGCGACGGCGAGCTGCACGATCCCGTCTATCTCGTTCCAGTCGACCGGGTGGAAACGGGCGCGGGCCGCGGACTCCGTCAAGGTGACCGGCTCGCCAGGGGCGGCGGTGGGCAGGCCGACGAGCCGGGCGGCCTCGGCGTCGAAGGTGACGAGCCCGGCCCGGTTGTCCCATCGCCACAGCCCGGTGGCCAGAGCGGCGAGGACGTCCTCCACGGGAGGGAGGTCACCGGTGCGCATTGCCCCACTCTAGGAAGAGGTGATCGATTACGGCCACCAGAGGCTTCGCCGGGGCGGGTGGGGGTGTTGCGGTGGGACGGGGCTGCGGTGCGGCTGCGGCGGGGCTGACGGCGGGCCGCGACGGGGTGGGGGCCGACCGGAGGCGCTGCCCGCGCCGGGGTGCCGCCTTGCCCACCCTGCCGCCCTTGGCGGCAGATTGCCCAAGGCGGCGGAGGCGGAGGGCCCAAGGCGGGGCCGGTAGGCTTGGGGGGATCCCGGTTGTCTCCCGGGAACCCCAAGCGCAAAGGCTGGATGAACGACGATGCATCGGTACAGGTCCCACACCTGCGGCGAGCTCCGCGCCTCTGACGTCGGCTCCGACGTCCGGCTGAGCGGCTGGCTGCACAATCGCCGAGACCTGGGCGGCATCCTCTTCATCGATCTGCGCGACCACTACGGCATCACGCAGCTCGTCGCCCGTCCCGGCACCGAGGCCGCCGAGGTTCTCGACAAGCTGACCAAGGAGACCGTCGTCCGTATCGACGGCAAGGTCGTCTCCCGCGGCGCGGACAACGTCAACCCGGAGCTGCCCACCGGCGAGGTCGAGATCGAGGCCTCCACGGTCGAGGTGCTCGGCGCGGCGCAGCAGCTGCCGTTCCAGATCAACCAGGACGACGGGGTGGGCGAGGAGCGCCGCCTGGAGTACCGCTTCCTGGACCTGCGCCGCGAGCGCATGCACCGCAACATCATGCTGCGCAGCGAGGTCATCGCCTCGATCCGCTCGAAGATGGTCAACCTCGGCTTCAACGAGATGGCGACGCCGATCCTCGCCGCGACCTCCCCCGAGGGCGCCCGCGACTTCGTCGTCCCGTCCCGCCTGAACCCGGGCAAGTTCTACGCCCTCCCCCAGGCGCCGCAGCAGTTCAAGCAGCTGCTGATGATCTCGGGCTTCGACCGCTACTTCCAGATCGCGCCGTGCTTCCGCGACGAGGACGCGCGCGCGGACCGCTCGCCGGGCGAGTTCTACCAGCTCGACATCGAGATGAGCTTCGTGGAGCAGGAAGACGTCTTCCGCCCCATCGAGAAGCTCATGACGGAGATCTTCACGGAGTTCGGCGGCGGCCGCGAGGTCACGTCCCCGTTCCCGCGCATCCCGTTCCGCGAGTCGATGCTGAAGTACGGCAACGACAAGCCGGACCTGCGCGCCAAGCTCGAACTCGTCGACATCACCGACGTGTTCGAGGGCTCGGAGTTCAAGGCGTTCGCCGGCAAGCACGTCCGTGCGCTGCCCGTCCCGGACACCGCGTCGCAGTCCCGCAAGTTCTTCGACGGCCTCGGTGACTACGCGGTCGAGCAGGGCGCGAAGGGCCTCGCCTGGATCCGCGTCGGCGAGGACGGCACGTTCGCCGGTCCGATCGCCAAGTTCCTCACCGAGGAGAACGTCAAGGTCCTCACCGAGCGCCTCGGCCTCAAGGCCGGCCACGCAGTGTTCTTCGGCGCGGGCGAGTTCGACGAGGTCTCGAAGATCATGAGCGCCGTCCGCGTCGAGGCCGCCAAGCGCGCCGGCCACTTCGAGGAGGGCGTGTTCCGCTTCTGCTGGATCGTCGACTTCCCGATGTACGAGAAGGACGAGGAGACCGGCAAGATCGACTTCTCCCACAACCCGTTCTCCATGCCGCAGGGCGGTATGCAGGACCTGGAGGAGAAGGACCCGCTGGACATCCTGGCCTGGCAGTACGACATCGTCTGCAACGGCATCGAGCTGTCCTCCGGCGCCATCCGTAACCACGAGCCCGACATCATGATCAAGGCGTTCGAGATCGCGGGCTACGACGCCGAGACCGTGGAGGCCGAGTTCGCGGGCATGCTCCGCGCGTTCCGCTTCGGCGCCCCGCCGCACGGCGGGATCGCCCCGGGCGTCGACCGCATCGTCATGCTCCTCGCCGACGAGCCGAACATCCGGGAGACCATCTCCTTCCCGCTGAACGGCAACGCGCAGGACCTGATGATGGGCGCGCCCACCGAGCTGGACGAGTCGCGCCTGCGCGAGCTCAACATCCAGCTGCGCAAGCCGGTCGAGAAGAAGTAACCAAGTCACCGGCTCCGTACGGCAGTTCACGTCAGGGCCCCCGCTCCGCACACCGGAGCGGGGGCCCTGGCGTTTCCGGGTGATGCGCAGTCCTGATGCGCAGTCCTGATTCACAGTCGGCACCCATGTCCCTGACAGCTTCGGCCCCTAGCGTCCACGCCCATGACCGAGCCGACTGAGCAACCTGAGACCCAAGTAGCGTCACACAGACGAGAGTTGACCCGCCGTAGGGCCATCCTGGCGGGTGGTGCGGCCGTCGCGGCCGTGGGCATCGCCGGCACCCTCACGGAGGGCGGAGCGTTCGCCGACGAAACGGCGTCGGACACGGAGGCCTGCTACCAGCTCACCACGGAGACCACCGAGGGCCCGTACTACATCGACGCCGACAAGCTCCGCCGTGACATCACCGAGGACCAGGAGGGCATCCCGCTCCTGCTGAGCCTCAAGGTGATCGACGCGGAGACCTGCAAGCCGCTGAAGAACGCCGCCGTCGACATCTGGCACTGCAATGCCGTCGGCATCTACTCCGGCTACGAGGACATGAGCTCCGGCGGCGGCACGCCTCCCACGGGCGCCCCCACGGACATGCCCACGGGCACGCCGACAGGTGAGCCCCCGACGGGCGGCCCCGGTGGCGGCGGTGGCGGGCACCAGGAACCCACCGACGACGAGCGCTATCTGCGCGGCACATGGAAGACCGACAAACACGGCCGCGTCGCGTTCAAGACGGTCTTCCCGGGCTGGTACCAGGGCCGCTGCGTGCACATCCACGTCAAGGTGCACGTCGACGGCGAGTGGACCGACGCGGGCTACGAGGGCGGCCACACCTGCCACACCGGCCAGCTCTTCTTCTCCGAGGCGTCCGTCCTCGCCTCGGCCGAGGTCACGCCGTACTCGACGAACACCACGACCCGTACGACGCTCGACGAGGACACGATCTACCCGGACAACGGCACCGAGGGCGGCCTGCTGCACCTCAAGTACCTCAAGAAGCACATCGACAAGGGCGTCGTGGCGTCGCTGACGATGGGGGTGGCGCCGGACGAGACACACGACTCGACGGACACGATGCCGTCGCCCGCCGCTTCCCAGTCCTCCTGAGCTCACCCCGAGCGCGGCACCACGAGTCCCGACTCGTACGCCGCCACCACCGCCTGCGCCCGGTCGCGGACGCCGAGCTTGGCGAGGACCCGGCTGACGTGGGTCTTCACGGTCTCGCCGCCGACCACGAGGCGTCCGGCGATCTCCTGGTTGGACAGGCCCTCGGCGATCAGTCGCAGCACCTCGCGCTCGCGCGGGGTCAACGCGTCGACGGCGAGGGCCTGTTCGGGGACCGCGCGCGGGCGGAGCCGGGTGAACTCGGCGATCAGGCGGCGGGTGACGGTCGGCGCGAGCAGCGCCTCGCCCGCGGCGACCACACGCACCGCCTCGAAGAGCCGCTCGGCCTGCATGTCCTTGAGCAGGAAGCCGCTGGCGCCTGCGGCGAGCGCGTCGTACACGTACTCGTCGAGGTCGAAGGTCGTCAGCATCACGACGCGGGTCGCGGGCAGGTCGCGCGCGATGCGGCGAGTGGCCTCGATGCCGTCCATTCCGGGCATGCGGACGTCCATCAGGACCAGGTCGGGGCGGACCTCGCGGCAGACGCGGACCGCTTCGACGCCGCCGGGTGCGCTGCCCACGACAGTGAAGTCGTCCTGGCTGTCGAGAAGCGCGCCGAATCCGGCCCGTACGACGTCCTGGTCGTCGGCGACGACGATCCGGATGGCGCTCATGGAGGCATTCATGGGGGCGTTCAGGGGGGCGTTCATACGGCGGGGCCCTTGACCGGCAGGGACGCCTCCACCAGGAAGCCGCCTGCCGGTGCCGGGCCCGCGCGCAGGGTGCCGCCCGCCATCGCCGTGCGTTCGCGCATGCCGAGCAGGCCGTGGCCCGGCTCGCCGGGGCCCGTGCCCGGTCCGCAGTCCCGTACGCGTATCGCCAACTGGCTCTCCATGTAGTGCAGTTCGACGTCCACGGCGACGCCCGGCGCGTGCCGGCGGGCGTTGGTCAGGGCTTCCTGGACGATGCGGTACGCGGTGAGTTCCAGGCCGGGGTCGAGGGCGGTGACGTGGCCGCGGACGATGAGGCGGACGGCGGTGCCGGTCGCCGCGCGGGCCTCGTCGACGAGGGTGACGAGCTGGTCGAGGCCCGGCTGCGGGGAGCGGGGCGCGGCCGCGGCGGGTTCGGCGGGGGCGTCCTCGCGCAGGACGCCGAGCAGCCGGCGCATCTCGGTGAGGGCGAGCCGGGCGGTGTCGCCGATCGCCAGGAAACGCTCGGCGCCCTCCGGCGGCAGACCGGGCGTCGTGTATCTGGCCGTCTCCGCCTGCACCGAGATCGTCGAGATGTGGTGGGCCACGATGTCATGCAACTCCCTTGCGATACGGGCCCGTTCGCCGAGCGCCGCGTGGGCGAGGGTCGTGTCCGCGTACGCCCAGTCGGCGGCGCTGCGGCGGGCCGCCTCGGCCTGCGCGCGCCGGGCGCCGCCTGCGGTGAGCGCGGCCGCCGCGCCCGCGAGGAGGACGACGCCGTAGGGGCCGCTGTCGTCCGTGAGCGCGTACGCGGTGAAGGGCACGGCGAACAGGACGGCGGTGCGGCCAGGACCGCGCCGCCCCACCAGGTACAGGGCGGCGGCGAGCGCCGGGAGGCCCGCGTACAGCGTCTGGCCGTACGTGAGGGGGGCGAGCAGCGCGGCCGCGGTGAGGGCCGTGGCGGTGAGCAGGAGCTGGGAGCGGACGAAGGCGAGGGGGGCCGTCGCGCCCAGCGCCAGGGCGAGCAGGCCGGGGAGTTCGGGGGCCGGGTCGCGGCTCTGCCCGGTGACCTCGGCGAGGGCCGCGAGGGCCAGGACCGTGGCGGCGAGCAGCGGCAGGTCACGTGCGGTGGCCGCGCGCTGGGCCCGTGCCCGTGCCGTGGTCCAGGTCCCCGTCATGGCGGTCATTATCGGCGGGCCGGGGCGCGGGCGGCGTCCCCCTGCGGGGGGAGCGGCTCCTCCGGGAGACCACGCCCGGGCGGGACGCCGCCGCGGCGCCCGGTCCCTAACGTCAACTGGCATGACGGATATGACGATCGAGGCCCGCGGGCTGTGCAAGCGGTACGGGGCCACCGTGGCCGTGGACGGGCTCAGCTTCACCGTCGAGGCGGGGCGGGTGACCGGGTTCGTCGGGCCCAACGGGGCCGGGAAGTCGACGACGCTGCGGATGATGCTCGGGCTCGACCGGCCCGACAGTGGAGCCGCGCTCATCGGCGGGCAGGACTACACGCGGCTCGCCGACCCGCTGTCCACCGTCGGCGCGCTGCTCGACTGCGAGGCGCTGCACCCGGGCCGCCGGGCCCGCGACCATCTGCTGTGGCTCGCCCACTACAACGGGCTGCCGAGCCGCCGCGTCGACCTCGTCCTCGACCAGGTCGGCCTCGCCTCCGCCGCGAAGAAGCGCGCGGGCGGCTTCTCCCTCGGGATGCGCCAGCGGCTCGGCATCGCGGCCGCGCTGCTCGGCGATCCGCCCGTGCTGATCCTCGACGAGCCGGTCAACGGACTGGACCCCGAGGGCATCCAGTGGATCCGACGCTTCCTCAAGTCCCTTGCGGCAGAAGGGCGTACGGTCCTCGTCTCCTCGCACCTGATGAGCGAACTTCAGGACACCGCGGACCACGTCATCGTGATCGGCCGGGGGCGGCTGCTCGCCGACACCGACGTCGCCGCGCTGCTCGACGAGGCGTCCGGCGAGCGCGTCGCCCTGCGCACCAGTCGGCGCGCCGAGGCCCTGGCGGTCCTCGCGGGCGCCGACGCCACCGTCGCCGTGACCGGCCCCGACGCGCTCACCGTCACCGGTCTGGCCGCCGAGGAGGTCGTCGCCCGGCTCGGCGCGCACAACATTCCGTTCTCCGAACTGTCCCGGCACCGGGCCACGTTGGAGGAGGCGTACATGGAACTCACCGGTGCGGCAACGGAGTTCGCCGCTACCGGACTGAGCGCACAGGAGGCGTCCTCATGAGGTCGCCGATGGTCCGTGCCGTGCGCGCCGAGTGGACCAAGCTGCGCAGCGTCCGCAGCACCCCCCTCGCCCTGATCGCGCTGCTCGCCCTCAGCCTGCTGCTGACCGTCGCGTCGGCGAACGGCAGCCAGTTCGGCTACGGCGGCCCGAAGAAGTACGACGCCTCGTCCTTCGTGCACCGGACGGCCGCGGGCGACGGCACCTTCACCGTGCGCGTCGCCGCGCAGAAGAACAGTGCCGGCTGGGCGAAGGCGGGGCTGCTCCTGAAGGACGGCACCGCGAGCGGATCCTCGTACGCCGCCCTGATGGTGACGCCGGAGCACGGCGTGCGGATGATGGCCGACGGGAAGCACGAACTGACCGGCTCCGGCGGCGCGGACGCACCGCGCTGGCTGCGGCTCGTACGGTCCGGGGACCGGGTCACCGGCTACGAGTCCGCCGACGGCCGTGCCTGGACCAAGGTCGGCACGCTCACCGTCGCCGGGCTGCCGGCCACCGCCGAGGCGGGCCTCTTCGTCACGTCGCCGATGGACGGCAAGGAGGAGCGCAGCGGCCCCGGCGACCTGCGCATGCACCCCGAGGCCACGCTCGGCAGGGCGGTCTTCGACCATGTCGCCTTCCCCGCGCAGGGCAAGGGCGGCTGGCGGCAGACGGACATCAAGCAGACCGTGAAGAAGGGCGAGATGGCCGACCCCGTCGCCGACCCGAAGCCCTTCCGTGAGCAGGCCGGCACCTTCACGATCACCGGCAGCGGTGACCTGGGCGGCCTCGGCATGGGCGGCGTCGGACAGCTCGGCGGACAGCCCGACCTGGTCAAGATGGCGCTCGACGACGGCATCCAGATCGCGACGATCGCGGTGATCGCCCTCGGCGTCCTGTTCATCACGTCCGAGTACAAGACCGGGACGGTGCGCACCACGTTCACCGCGAGCCCGCGGCGCGGCCGGGTGCTCGCCGCGAAGGCGCTCGTCCTCGGCGCGACGGTCTTCGTCGTGGGCCTGGTCGCGAGCGTGGCGGAGTTCCTCGTCGCCCGCCCCGCCCTGCGCGACAACGGCTTCGCCCCGCCGCTCTTCCCCGAGCTCTCCCTCACCGACCCGGCGACGATGCGGGCGATCGTCGGCAGCGCCGCGTTCCTGGCGCTGGCCGCCGTGCTGAGCCTGGGGGTCGGGGCGCTGCTGCGGCGCGCGGTGCCGGCGGTGGTCCTGATGATCGTGACGTTCGTGGTGCTGCCGATCGTCGCGCAGAGCACGTCCATCGGCTTCAGCGACTTCGTCGGCCGGGCCACGCCGACGGCCGGCCTCGCGGTCCAGCAGACCCGCCGGCTCCTCGACACCGTCATCACACCGTGGGCGGGCTTCGGGGTGCTGTGCCTGTACGTGGTGGTGGTGCTCGGGGCGGCGCGGTGGCGGCTGACCGGGCGGGACGTATGACGGCGGCGGGCGCGGCGCGCGCCGTGCACGGCGAGTGGACCAAACTCCGTACCGTTCCCGGGCAGTTGTGGACGGTGGTGTCCCTGACCGGGGCGATGATCGCGTTCACCGCGCTGATCGCGGCGAGCGCCGAGGAGGGGCAGTCGGGGGTCCTCGCGCCGACCGCACTGTCCCTGTCCGGGGTGTACCTGGCGCAGACGGCGGCCGCGCTCGTCGCGATCGGCGTGGTCTGCGGCGAGTACCCGCGCATGATCCGTACGACCCTCGCGGCGAACCCGCGGCGCACCACGGTGTTCCTGGCGAAGGCGGCGGTGACGGCGGCGGCGGTCCTGGCGGCGGCGCTCCCCGCGGTCCTCGGCTCCCTGGCGGCGGGCCGCGCCGTCCTGTCGGGATCATCGGGACCATCGGACTCGCCGGGATCGTCAGGATTCCCCCAACTCCCGCTCTCCTCGCCCGAGTTGTGGCGGGCGACGCTCGGCACGGCCGTCTATCTGCTGCTCGTCGCGCTGCTGAGCGTGGGGGTGGCGCTGATGGTGCGGCACGCGGCGGCAGCCGTCGGGGCGGTGATGGCGCTGCTGTACGGGCCCTACCTGGCCACGCTGATCATCACGATGCCGGAGCACGTGCTGCACCGGGTCCAGAAGTTCTCCCCGATGACGGCGGGCCTCGCCGTCCAGACGACGACCGGCCCCGGCACGGCCCCACTCGCCCCCTGGACCGGCATCGCCGTCCTCGCCGCCTACGCGGGCGGGGCGCTGGTGGTGGGGTGGGCGGTGCTCAGGCGCCGGGACGCCTGAGCCCGCCGACAGGCCCTAGGCGGCGGGCTCGCCGCCGAAGCGCTCCTTGTAGGACTCCAGGTCCTCGTCGGTGATCTTCGCGAAGAGGACCGGGGGGACGGTGAAGGGGGTGCCGGCCGGGACCGTGGTCAGGGACGTGGCCTCCTCGGGGGTGACCCACGAGGCGTCGTCGCCGGGGAGGTCGAACGCCGCGCGCATGGCGGCTGCCGACGCCGGGATGAAGGGCTCGGAGACCACCGCGTAGAGGCGGATGAGGTTCATCGCCGTACGGAGGGTCAGCGCGGCCGCGTCCTTGTCGGTCTTGATCTCCAGCCAGGGGGCCTTCTCCTCCAGGTAGGAGTTGCCCGCCGACCACAGGGCGCGCAGCGCCGCCGCGGCCTTGCGGAACTGGAGGGCCTCCATCTGGGTCTCGTACTCGGCGAGGAGCGTGGAGATCTCCTGGCCGAGCTTCGTCTCCGCCTCGCCCGGCTCGCCGCCCGCCGGGACGTCGTCGCCGAAGCGCTTGCGGGAGAAGGACAGGACGCGGTTGACGAAGTTGCCGAGGGTGTCGGCCAGGTCCTTGTTCACCGTCGCCGTGAAGTGCTCCCAGGTGAAGGACGAGTCGTCCGACTCCGGCGCGTTCGCGATGAGGAAGTAGCGCCAGTAGTCGGCCGGGAGGATCTCCAGGGCCTGGTCGGTGAAGACACCGCGCTTCTGCGACGTGGAGAACTTGCCGCCGTAGTACGTCAGCCAGTTGAAGGCCTTGAGGTAGTCGACCTTCTTCCACGGCTCACGGATGCCCATCTCCGTCGCCGGGAACATGACGCTGTGGAACGGGACGTTGTCCTTCGCCATGAACTCCGTGTACCGGACGTCGGTGGCGCCGGCCGGCTCGTACCACCACGACTTCCAGTCGCGCGTCTCACCGTCGGGGGCCTGGTCGGCCCACTCCTTCGTCGCGCCGATGTACTCGATCGGGGCGTCGAACCATACGTAGAAGACCTTGCCGTCGGCCGCAAGCTCCGGCCACGTGTCCGCCGGGACCGGGACGCCCCAGTCCAGGTCGCGGGTGATCGAGCGGTCGTTGAGACCCTCGGTCAGCCACTTGCGGGCGATGGAGGACGCGAGCTGCGGCCACTCGTCGGCGACCTCGTCGATCCACGCCTCGACCTCGACCTGCAGCTTCGACTGGAGGAGGAAGAGGTGCTTGGTCTCGCGGACCTCGAGCTCGGTGGAGCCGGAGATCGCGGAGCGCGGGTCGATCAGGTCGGTGGGGTCGAGGACGCGCGTGCAGTTCTCGCACTGGTCGCCGCGGGCCTTGTCGTAGCCGCAGTGCGGGCAGGTGCCCTCGACGTAACGGTCGGGCAGGAAGCGGCCGTCGGCGGGCGAGTACACCTGCCGGATCGAGCGCTCCTCGATGAACCCGTTCTCGTTCAGCTTGCGGGCGAAGTGCTGGGTGATCTCCGCGTTCTGCTGCGACGAGCTGCGGCCGAAGTGGTCGAAGGCGAGACCGAACCCGTCGTAGACCGCCTTCTGCGCGTCGTGCGCCTGCGCGCAGAACTCGGCGACCGGGATGCCGCGCTCCTTGGCCGCCAGCTCGGCGGGCGTGCCGTGCTCGTCCGTCGCGCAGATGTACAGCACGTCGTGGCCGCGCAGGCGCAGGTAACGGGAGTACACGTCGGCCGGGAGCATGGACCCCACCATGTTGCCCAGGTGCTTGATCCCGTTGATGTACGGAAGGGCGCTGGTGATGAGGTGTCGAGCCATCGGGGGCTGCTCCCGGGTTGTGACGTGAATGGAATTGACGTGAGTGGAATCTAGAAATCGTAGCCGACATGGGGTGGCCGCCCGCGCGGTGTTTTACTGCGCGGACGGCCATGGGGTATCGGGGGCTCTTGGGGGAGAGCGGGGTTACGGGGCGGGGGTTACGGGCGCCAGGCCTCCAAGAGGCCCTTGTAGAGCTCCGCGTCCGTGAGTTCCAGCGGGGTCTCGCCCGCGTGGAAGACCGCGGCGTTCTCCGCCTTCAGCTTGCGGAGGTAGTCGAAGTTCTTCGAGTCCGGGTCGCCGAACGTCACGAACTGGAAGAAGAGGGGGCGCTCGGCCGCCTTCGCGAGGGCCTCGTTCGCCGGGCGCTGGACGTCCGGGGGGCCGTCCGTCTGGAAGATCACCAGGGCCGGGGCCTTCGGGTCGTCCGACTTCTCGTGGTGCGCGACGATCTCCTCGATGGCGCGGTGGTAGCTGGTGCGGCCCATCCGGCCCGCCTCCGCGTGCCAGGCGTCGACCTTGCCCTCGTACGCGTCCAGGGTGAGGTCTCCGGAGGCGTCGATGTCCGTCGAGAAGATCACCGTGTGGACGGTGGGGGTCTCGCGGGTGTCGAGGTGGGCGGCCAGCGCGACGGTCTGCTCCGCGAGGGCGGTGGTCGAGCCGTTCTTGTAGTACGAGCGCATGGAGCCGGAGCGGTCCAGGACGAGGTAGACCGTGGCGCGGGTGCCGGTGAGGCCGCGGGTCTTGAGGGCGGTGCCGGCGGCCTGGTGGGCGGCCTCCAGGCCGGGAGCGCGGGTCTTGATCTCGGCCGGGGTGGGGTCGACGTCCTTGGTCTCTTCGGCCTGAGCCGGGGTCTTCGCCGCGACGGGGTCGACCTTTTCGGTCTTGTCGGCCTGGGCCGGGGTCTTTACCGGGGTGGGGTCGACGTCCTTGGTCTCTTCGGCCTGAGCCGGGGTCTTCGCCGCGACAGGGTCGACCTTTTCCGTCTCTTCGGCCTGGGCCGGGGTGGGCTCCTCGGTCTTGTCGGCCTGAGCCGGGGTGGGCTCCTCCGCCGTGACGGGGTCGGCCCCCTTGTCCTCTTCGGCCTGCACCGGGGGCTGTGCCCACCCGTCCCGCCCTGCGGGACGCTTGCCCACAGCGGGGGCCGCCGCATCCTCGGCCTCGACCTTGGCCTCGGCCTTGGTCTCGCTCTTGGCGGGGGCGGCAGCCTTGGCCTCGGCGGGGGCCAGGGCCTCAGTGTCGGCCTTGGACTTGCCCTTGGCGGGCTTCGCAGCCTTGGCCTTGGCGGGGGCCGCAGCCTCGGCGTCGACCTTGGTCTCGGCCTCGGCGGGGGTGGCGTCCTCGGTCTTGGCCTTGCCCACAGCGGAGGCCGCGTCTTCGGTGTCGACCTTGGTCTCGCTCGCGGCGGGAGCCGCAGCCTTGGCCTTGCCCTTGGCGGGGGCTGCCTTCTTGGCCTTGGTCTTGCTCGCGGCGGGGGCGGCGGCCTTGGTCTTGGCCTCGGCGGGGGCCGGGGCTTCGGCCTCGACCTTGGCCTCGCCCTTGGTCGCGACCTTGGCGGGGGCCGGGGCTTCGGCGTTGGCCTTGGTCTCGGCCGCGGCGACGGTCGCGCCCTCGGCGTTGTCCTTGGCCTCGGTCCCGATCTCGGGCTCCGCCGGCGCCGAGGTCGCAGCCTCTGCCTTGGCCGGAGCCGCAGCCTCTGCCTTGTCCTTGGCCGGAGCCGCCGCGTTCGCCGCCTCTGCCTTCTCCTTGGCCGCAGTCGGAGCCGCCGCCGCATCCTCAGACTTGGGCTCGGCCTTCTCCTCGGCCGCGGCCGGAGCCGCTGCCGTGACCTCGGCCGACGCCGCAGCTTCCGCCTCGGCCGCATCCTCCGACGGAGTCTCAGCAGCGGCCGTCTCGGCCTCCGCCGGTGCCGCAGCCTCCGTCTTCGGCTCGGCCGAAGGCGTCTCCTCGGCCGCAGCCTCCGTCTTCCGCTCGGTCGAAGTCGACTCCTCGGTCGGAGCCGCAGCCTCCGCCTTGGCGGGGGCCGCTGCCTCTTCCTCGGCCAGAGCCGCGGTCTTCTCCTCGGCGGGAGCCGCAGCCTCCGCCTCGGCGGGAGCCGCAGCCTCCGCCTTGGCCGGAGCCGCAGCCTCCGCCTTGGCCGGAGCCGCAGCCTCCGCCTCGGCCGGAGCCGCAGCCTCTTCCTCGGCCGGCGCCGCAGCCTCGGACTTCTCCCCGGTCGGCGCCTCCGCCTCGCCCCGCTCCGCCGCAGGCTCCCGCGGCAGCCGCTCGCCGCCCACCGGGCTCGACGGTTTCGGGACCGAGATGTTGTCGAAGGCGGCCGAGACCAGGTCGTCGGCTTCGCCCTTGGACGGAGCGGGGACCGTTGGCGCCTGGTCGGAAGCGGCAGCGGCAGGCGCTGGGTCCGCGGCGGCAGCGGTCTCGTCTTTTTTGCGCGATCGCCCGAATGCGTTCCGCAGCAGATCCAGAATGCCCATGTGCGCAACCTTCCGCATGAGTTGTCCCCGACGTCCCTGCTCCCTGGAACCCCTGGCCAGGGTGGACACGTAAGGTTAGCCGCCACGGACCGTGATCTTGGGCAGGGTCGGGTCGTTCGACCGAGCGGACAACTGCCGCCCTTTCTGTATGGATTCAGTCGATCACGCCCGACTCCGTGAGACGTGTCCGATACGCCGGTGACTGGTGTGCCGACTCCCAATAGGCCTCCCGCAGGGCCGGCAGAACCGCGTCCAGGACGGGTGCGGAGCGGGCCGCGAGGAGGAGGCGTACGGCGACCGGGTCGCCCTCAAGAGGGCGGATGGCCATGTCGGGGCGGGCGAGCGAGGTCGGCTGGCAGAGCGTCACCACCTCGCCGGTCGCGACGAGGTTGGACGCGGTCAGGTAATCACCGTGCAGGACACGGGGGTTGAGGCCCGCGGAGCGGAACGCCCGGAGCAGGCCGTCCCATTCGCCGTCCACCGTCGGGTCGATCATCCACCGGTCCTCCGCCAGGTCCGTCAGACGCACGACCGGGCTGCCGGCCGCCGGATGGTCCGCCGGCAGGGAGACGTACTGGGGTTCGCGGGCCAGGAGGACCTTGCAGGTCAGGGACTCCGGTATGCGCAGGGGGCTGCCCTCCACCTCGTGGACGAACGCCACGTCGAGGCCGCCCTCGGCCACCAGGCGGAGCAGCGCGTGCGCCGAGACGTCCATGCGCAGCGACGGCTCGTGCGGCGAACTCGCGCGCAGGCGGCGCAGCCAGCCCGGTATCGCGCGGCTGGCCGTGGAGCCGATGCGCAGGAGGCCACCGGCCGAGTCCTGCGCCATCGCGCGCGTCTCGTCGACCAGCGCGCGCAGGTCGTCCACCAGCGGGCGGGCCCGCGTGAGCAGGGTGCGGCCGAGCGGCGTCGCGCGGCAGCCGGTGCGTTCGCGGGTGAACAGGCGGCCGCCGAGGTGGTCCTCGATGCGGCGCAGCTGGGTGCTGAGGGCGGGCTGGGTCATGCCCAGGTGACGGGCCGCCTTGTGCAGGCTGCCGGTGTCCTCGATCGCGCACAGGACGCGCAGGTGCCGCACTTCCAGCTCCATGGGCGTCGAGCGTAGGCCGGTCCCGTACGTCGCACCAGAGTCACCAGCGTCAACTGTGTGGGGATAACGCGGAGTTATCGCGCAGTGGCATCTACCTCGTGCGTCCCGTCCGCCCCAGACTCTCACGCATGAACATGACACCCCCCACATCTGTTCGTCTGCTCGCCTGCGCCCTCGGCGCCGGGCTCACCGTCGCCGCCCTCGCCGCGGCCCCCGCGTCCGCCTCGTCCTCCGGGTCCACGGAGCGGGTCGCGCACTACGTCGGCTCGCACTACGCCGGCTCCGCCGAGGAGGCCGCCGCCAACAAGGCCTTCTTCCAGGCCGTCCTGAAGTCCGTCGCCGAGAAGCGGGCCGCCAACCCAGGCGCCCAGTCCGTCACCGTCTCGTACGACGCCTCACAAGCGCCCACCTTCCAGCAGCAGATAGCGAGCAGCGCGTCGATCTGGAACGCGTCGGTGTCGAACGTGAAGCTCCAGGCCTCGTCCGGCGGGGGCGACTTCTCGTACCGCGAGGGGAACGACTCGCGCGGTTCGTACGCGTCGACGGACGGGCACGGCAGCGGCTACGTCTTCCTGGACTACGCGCAGAACCAGGAGTACGACTCCACGCGCGTGACCACGCACGAGACGGGCCATGTGCTCGGCCTCCCCGATCACTACGAGGGGCCGTGCAGTGAGCTGATGTCGGGCGGCGGTCCTGGCCCCTCGTGCACCAACTCGAACCCGGACGCGAACGAGAAGGCACAGGTGGAATCCCTGTGGGCCAACGGGTTCGCCAAGGCCCTGCACAAGGCCGAGGCCGAGCTGCGCTAGGGCCCCAGGGCCTGTCTTCGAACTCCCGTCAGGCCCTGGCGGATCCGACGGACGAGGCGCGCGGCCCGGCCCCCACCTGCGAACTGACCGCAGCGGGCCGCCGTCTCTCTTCCCTCACCCGGCCGCCGCCCGTCTCCCCACGGGCGGCGGCCCGGTGCGCTCAGCCGTGCAGCGTCAGGTCCACCAGGAGCGCCCGGTGGTCCGTGTCCGCGAGGTCGATGAAGCGGGCCTTGTCCGCCGAGAAGTCGTCGGTCACCAGTACGTGGTCGATCTGCGTGCCCAGCGGTCCGGGCGCGGTCGACGGCCAGCTCGGGGTGCGGGCGTGGCCGGTGAGGCGGGCCGCGTCGTGCAGCGGCCCCGCGTCGAGGATCCGGCGGAACGCCGCGTGATCCTGCGTCGCGTTGAAGTCCCCCGCCATGATCCCGGGCCCTTCGGTGGCCCGCGCCGCGTCCGCGAGGCGGCCCAGCTCCGTCTTCCACAGGCCCACCTGGTCGGGCAACGGCGGCATGGGGTGCACGAGTTGGAGGCGCACCGCGTGACCGCGTACGTCGGCGGTGGCGGCCGGCATGCCCATCGTCCCTGCCACCGTCGGCGCCGCCTTCAGCGGGAACCTGCTGAGGATCATCGAGCCTTCCGAGCCGTCCGCCGCCACGGCCTGCCGGTGCGGGTAGCGGGTGCGCAGCGACTCGCGGTCCAGCGCGTCCCGGCAGGGCTGCCCGCACTCCTCGACGAAGACGATGTCGGGGCGGTGCCGGGCGACCGTGTCGATCAGCGCGTTGGTGCCGCGGCTGAACTGGACGTTGGACGCCAGCACCCGGACGCCGGAGACGGGGGCGCCGTCCGGCTCGCCGTCCGTCCCGTACGGCTCCATGTACCAGGCGAGCGCGCCGAGTACGGCGAGGCCCCAGACCAGCCCCGTACGCCAGCGCGACAGCAGCGCGAGGAGCAGGGCGGCGGCCGTGGGCGCGATCAGCCAAGGGAGGAACGCGAGGAGCTGGGGGACGGGGGTCACCGCGTCGCGGTCCGCGGCCCGGCAGCCGACCACCACGCTCACCCCGACGAGCAGCAGCGCCGCCGCCCACGCCCCCGTCCTGTTCACACGGCGGCGCCCGGCGCCCCGCGGTTCGTACCGCGGGGCGCCGGGCGCTTCGTCCGTGATGTGCTGCTGTCGCTGGTCCAAGACCCGGCCCCCGTCTCCGTACCGGTCTGTTCGGAGCCCTCCAGGTTAGCCGGGGCGCCCCGCTGTCAGGCCGGTTTGGCGGCCCCGGGGTTGGGCGCGCGGCCGTGGTCCGTGGCGAGGGCCCAGATGACGAAGACGCCGATGGCGATGGAGATGAGCGACCACACGGGCGCGTACGGCAGGAACAGGAAGTACTCGACGACGTAGAGCGCGCCGAGGGCGATGCCCGCGCCGCGCGCCCAGTCCTGGCCCTTGAGCACGCCCCAGCCGGTGACCGCGACGAGCGCGCCGATGACCAGGTGGATCCAGCCCCACGTGGTGAGGTCGAAGGCGTAGACGTAGTCGCCGATCCGGCTGTAGACGTCGTCCTTGGCGATGGCGGCGATCCCGTTGAGGACGCCGAGGCAGCCGCTGACCAGCATCAGGACGCCGGCGAACAGGGTGCCGCCGGCCGCCCAGGCGCCGCGCGGGCTCTCGCCGAGCGTGGGGTCAGGGTCGGGCGTGCGGTGGTCCTGGGACCAGGCGGTCGTCTTCTCGGTTTCCGGCGGTGTTTGTGTCATGCGGGCGCCTCCTCGTGTCACTGGAATGCTCGCGCCGGAGCAGGGAGGCGGCATTCCGCGCGCGGCTGAACGGGTGCCGGCCGAGCCACACCGCGAGCGCCACCACCACGCCCACCGCGAGGATCACCCACGACGCGGTCCGCATCGGCGAGGTCAGGGCGTCGTAGACCGCGGCGGTCGCCGCCTTGTTCGCCGCGTCGGAGATGTCTTCGAGCGTCAACGCGCGGGCGAGCGGCAGCGCGATGAGCAGCGCGGCCGCGCCCAGGGCGGCGCCGAGGGCGGTCAGGGCGAGCGCGGGACGGCGCCGCCGGGCGAGCGCGAGGCCCGCGACGGCGCACACGACGGCGGCCAACGGGAGCCAGGGGCCCGCGAGTTGGAAGGCGTGGAAGCCCTTCCGCAGCCCGGCCAGGTCGCCGGCGGACAGCAGGGTGACCTCGGTGTGGGCGACCGGGATCCGCTCGGCGAACGGCACCCCGTTCTCCTCCAGCTGCTGCTTGACCTGCCGGGTGACGGGGGCCAGGTCGAGCGTGACGGGCCCCGTGGTGCCCTCGTCGAGGGCCTGTTGCACGGCGTCGTGGGCGGCGCGGTTCGCGGTGTTCCAGGCGCCCCGGAAGGCGTCGGTGTCCGTGAACGAGACGACCGCGTCGTGCAGATAGTCCTCGACGACCGATGCGAGCGCGCCCACGTCGAGGTTCTTCATGACCCCCGTGGTCACCGCGTCGGCGACCGCGTTCTGCACGTCCGGGTCGCCGGCCGGCGGCGCCATCGCGGACACGTACCGGTCGCTGTCCCCGATCTCGTACTTCGCCCAGGTGGAGAGCGTGCCGAGCGGGACGAGGAGGCAGGCGAGGACGAGCAGAACGGCGGAGGCGGTTCTTCGGATCACCGTTCCAGGCAAGGCCCCGGCCGCGCCGTGCGCGACCGGGGTGCCTGCATACGGACTACCGCCCAGGGCCTACTTGCGGTTGTAGAGGCGCATCGTGATCGGCCCGAACACGGCGATCAGCAGCGCCGCCCAGCCCAGCGACCACAGCACCTCGGCCGTCGGCCAGTCGCCGTCCATCAGGCCGCGCACGGCGGACGCGACGTGCGTGACCGGGTTGTTGTTGACGAAGGCCTGCAGCCAGCCCGGCATCGTCTCGGGCTTCACGAAGATGTCGCTGAGGAACGTCAGCGGGAAGATCACCATCATGCTGACGCCCATCACCGACTTCTCGGTGCGCAGCAGCAGCCCGAACATCGTCCAGATCCACGAGAACGCGAAGGAGAAGACCAGCAGGACCGCGATGGCCGCGACGACGCCGAGCACCCCGCCGTCCGGCCGGAACCCCATGATCAGGCCGACCGCGAGCATCACGACGGACGCGATCGTGTAGCGCAGGGCGTCGCCGAGGAGGTACCCGACCATCACGGACGGGCGCCAGATCGGGAGCGTACGGAAGCGGTCGAAGACGCCCTTCTCGATGTCGGTGTTGACCGAGATGCCCGTGTACATCGTGATCATCACGACCGACATCACGAGGATGCCGGGCAGCAGGTACTGGATGTACTCGCTCGGGGAGCCTGCCAGGGCGCCGCCGAACAGGTACGTGTACATCAGCACCATCATCACGGGGAACGCCGTGACGTCGAAGAGCTGCTCCGGCACGTGCTTGATCTTGAGGATCGCGCGCCAGCCGAAGGTGAGCGACGTGGACACGGCGCTGGGCCGGGGCGGGCGTTCCTTGGCGATGAGCAGCTCGGCGAGGGACTCGGCGCTGACCGGGGCGAGCTCCTGCGCTTCGGTACTGGGGGTGGTCGTGATGCTCATGCCGTCGCCTCCTCGGACTTCTGGTCCTGTCCGGACTTCGGGTCCTGTACAGGGTTCTGGTCCTGCACGGGCTGGTCGGTGAGGGCCAGGAACACCTCGTCGAGGCTGGGCTGGCCGAGGGCGAAGGTGTCCACGGTGATGCGGGCGGCGGCCAGTTCGGCGAGCGCGCGGGAGGCCTGCTCGGCCGCGCCCCGGCCGTTGTCGGCGCCGCCGACGCGGGCGGTGAGCGCCACGGGGTCGGGCTCCAGGACCACCTGGGCGTCGAGCACGGTGTTCAACAGCCGCTCGGCGTCCGGTCGTTGGTCCGCGTCGCGCAGGCGTACGTGGACGGATCCGGAGCCGACCGACGACTTCAGCTCGCCCTTGGTGCCCTCGGCGATCACGCGGCCCTTGTCGATGACGGCGATCCGGGCCGCCAGCTGGTCGGCCTCGTCGAGGTACTGGGTGGTCAGCAGGACCGTCGTGCCCTGCGCGACGACCGCGCGGACGATCTCCCACACCTGGTTGCGGCTGCGCGGGTCGAGCCCGGTGGTCGGCTCGTCCAGGAACAGCAGGTCGGGGGTGTTGAGGATGGACGCGGCGATGTCGATACGGCGCCGCATGCCGCCCGAGTAGTTCTTCACCTGGCGGCTTGCGGCATCCAACAGGCCGAAGGCGTCGAGTAGTTGGTCGGCGCGCGCGGCCGCAGGCTTCTTGCCGTGGCCGGTCAGGCGGGCGAGCAGCACGAGGTTCTCGTGGCCCGTCAGGTCCTCGTCGACCGACGCGTACTGTCCGGTGAGGCTGACGCGGGAGCGCACCGCGTCGGCCTCGCGCACCACGTCGTGGCCGAAAACATGGGCCTCGCCCGCGTCGGGCCGCAGCAGCGTGGCGAGCATCTTCACGGCGGTGGTCTTGCCCGCGCCGTTCGGCCCGAGCACTCCGTAGACCGTGCCGGCCGGGACGGTCAGGTCGATGCCGTCGACGGCGCGGTTGTCGCCGAAGGTCTTGACGAGGCCCGCGGTCTCGATGGCCAGGCCGGTCGTGGTGGCGGTGGTGCTCATGTCGGGTGCCCCTCTCGGTCACGTCACAGAGGAAGACCGGGGCTGCGACGGGAACTCATCGGCCGCCCGCTCCGCGCCACCGGGTCTCCGGTGGAGCACTGGGCCGAACGGGTGTTTCCTGGACGTGGGGGCGTGGGGATCTTGGGCTCACTTTTGGGAGGCCGATCATGCGCCGAACCACTCCGGCCCTGGCTGCCGCCGGGCTTCTGGCGGGCGGACTGCTCGCCGTGACCGCCGCGGCACCGGCCAGTGCGAACAGCGGGGACGTCGTCTGGGGGACGGTCGTCTCGCAGTCCGATCTCAACCTGCGCTCGGGGCCGAGCACCTCGGCATCCGTCGTGTACCGGCTCGCGCCGGGCAGCCAGGACCGTATCGAGTGCGCCACCGACGGCTCGTCCGTGCACGGCACCTCGACCTGGTACTGGTTCACCGGCGCCCGCGGCTGGGCCAGCGCCGCGTACGTCGACACCGGCGGCCACGGCGTGCCGAGCTGTACGTCCGGGGCACCGTCCGACGGGCCGCGGCACGATCATGACCACGGCCCGAGCGGCTGGTACTACCGGGAGACCGAGACCCGGGAGTTCGGCGTCACGTACTAGTTCGGCATCATGCGTCGGAGCGATAGAACGTACGTTCTATACGGGTGCGTACTCGCTCGCCGAGTAGTACCGGTAGTACGTGCCCACGAACGTGGACGCCCCGACGATCAGGCCGAGCATGATCGACCACAGGATCGCGGGATCCGAGAGGCTGTGCAGGAAGCCGACCGCGATGCCGGCGAACGCGCCCCAGGCCGAGGCCCGCGCGAGGAAGTGCCGGCCCGCCTGCTGCTTCGACCAGTGGTGGATGCCGAAGCAGAGCGCCGCCACGATGATGCCCGTGACGAAGCCGAGCGCGATGTTGCCTCCGGTGACCTCGCCGCCGAAGCGGTCGATGCTCGCCGCCCAGAAGCCGTACGCGATGCCGGTCACGACGGGAACGACGACGGCCGCGCTCGTCGGGGAGAGAGCAGCACTACTGGTGCCGCGTCCGGCGGTGCTGCGTCCGGTGGTGCCACGTCCGGGTGCGGGTGCCGCATGCTGAGCCATGACGGGCTCCTTTCTGCCAGGCCCCCTCGGATGCCCCGAGTTCCGCTTTCTTCGCCTTCCATTGACCTCTCGTGGCACGCCCTTCGCAACATGCGCGCGGTGGCGCTCCGTGTTTCGCTGAGCGCATGAACATCCTGCTCCTGGGCGCCACCGGCATGGTCGGCAGCCGTATCGCCGCAGAGGCCCTGGGCCGCGGCCACAGCGTGACCGCCGTCAGCCGCTCGGGCGACGTTCCCGTCGCCGGTGTCACGGCCGTCGCGGCGGACGTCTCCGACGTGCAGCGGCTGTCGGAACTCGCGGGCGGGCACGACGCCGTGGCCTCCGCCCTCGCGCCGCCCCGTGACGGATCCGACCCGCAGAAGCCGTTCCTCGCGCTCAACCAGTCCGTGGTCGCCGGGGTGCGCGGGTCCGGGGTCGCGCGGCTCGTGGTGGTCGGCGGGGCGGGCAGCCTGGAGGTCGCGCCGGGCGAGGCGCTGGCGGACCAGCCGGACTTCCCCGACGCGTACCGCGGCGAGGCGCTCGCGCACCGGGACGTGCTCGCGTATCTGCGCACGGTCGACGACCTCGACTGGACGTACATCTCGCCGGCCGCGGAGATCGGCCCGGGGGAGCGCACCGAGGAGTTCCGGGTCGGCGGCGACCGGCTGATGCAGGACGCGAACGGCGAGAGCCGGATCAGCGCGGAGGACTACGCGCTGGCCTTCGTCGACGAGATCGAGCGCGACGCGCACTCCAGGAAGCGCATGTCGGTGGCGTACTGAGCCACGGCCCCCTGAACGGCCGAGTCCGCGGTCTCCTCCTTCGGCCGGTACGCGTACAGCTCGGCGTCCGCCTCGTTCTGGTACGGCGCGCGCTCCGCGGTCCTGCGGAGCACGGTGATCGCGGCGTCGTCGCTCGGCGGGCCGTACCGGTGCTCGCGCAGGTCCTCCGCCAGGCGGCGCAGCAGCGCCTCGGGCGGGTCCTGCGCGCCGCGCGGGGACACCAGTCGCGGCAGCCGCTCGCGTACGGGGTAGAAGGTGCCGTCCTCGTCACGGCACTCGGTCACGCCGTCGGTGAAGAGGATCAGCGTGTCCCCGACCCCGAAGGGCAGCCGGGCCACGCCGGGCCCCGCGGCGCTCAGCGTGCCCATGCCGAGGGGGAGTCCGGCCGGGAGGTCGGGGGTGTGCACGCGGCCGTCCGCGGTGACGACCAGCGGCGGCTCGTGCCCGAAGTTGACGACGTCGACCACATCGGGGGACGTCGGCGGGAAGTGCAGCAGCAGTCCGGTGGAGAACGCGTCCGTGAGGCCCTCGTCGTTCGTGAGCCGGGTCCAGGCGCTGTAGCGCTGCATGGCGATCTCCAGGCGCCGGGCCACCTCGTCGATCCGCTCCTCGTGGTACGCCGCCTCCCGGAACGCGCCGAGCAGCCACGCCGACGCGGACACCGCGGGCAGGCCCTTGCCGCTGACGTCGCCGAGGACGGCGCGCACCCCGTACGGCGAGGGCTGGAAGTCGTACCAGTCGCCGCCGACGCGGGCCGCGCGGGCGGCGGGCTGGTAGAAGTCGGCGATGCGCAGGTCCTCGAAGCGCTCGGGCAGTCCGCGCATCACCGCGCGCTGCGTGGCCTCGGCGATGTCCGTGAGGGCCTGGAGGCGGGCCCGCTGCTCCTCCCTGCGACGGGCGATGAGCACGCCGAGCAGGCCACCGGTGCCGATCATCAGCGGGCCGAGCACGGCCCAGCCGCCGCTCGGCAGCGGCGCCACGGCCTGCAGCCCCAGGTAGGCGATGATCAGCAGCCCGGTGACGACGGCGGTGACGATCACGGGGGCGAGCAGCGCCACGACGATCGGCACGAGGCCGAGCAGGGCGCGCGCCCGGAAGTCCGCGGGCGTCGCCACGTCGAGCGTCGTGATGATGAGCGCCATCACCGCGACGAGCAGCACCACGGCACGCCAGCCGCCCGTGGGGCGGGAGGCGGAGGGAGCCGCGCCACGGATCGAGGAGTAGAAGCTGCTGGAGCTGCGGGATGTCATCACATATGAGAATGCGGGGCATTCGTCGCGAGGAGTAGGGACCAAGGTCCGTACGCCGGTGAGATCCGGGTCTCAGTGCACCGGGACGCTCACGAAGCGTGAGGTCACGTGCAGGTCCGCCGCGATCAGCGCCGCGGTGTCCCGCAGCGCCTCGGTCCACGCGTCGTCGTCCCCGCGGCCCTGGTGGGCGGTGACGTCGAGCGCGGAGACGACCCGGCCCGCCCGGTCCCGCACCGGCACGGCGACGGACCGCAGCCCTGCCTCGGGCCCGTCGGCCACGGCCGACTCCCCGTCGCCCCGGAGCAGCAGCCCGGCGGCCGTGTCCTTCGCGGGCAGCCGGGAGCCGACGCCGATGTCGACGCTCATGACCCGGCGCGGCGTCACCCGCGCGGTGCACCGCACACGGTCGCCGTCCGGCACGGACAGGCCGACGGATTCACCGAGCCGCTTCGACAGGGCCGCGAGGTGCGGAGCGGCGATGCGGGGGAGCGTGGTGCGGGAGAGCGGGGCGCAGCCGAGGGTGAGGACGCGCGGGGTGAGACGGAAGGCGCGGTCCTCGTGGGTCACGTAGCCGAGGTGCTCGTAGGTGATGAGGGCGCGGCGGGCCGTCGCACGGGCGAGCCCGGTGGCCTCGGCGATCTCGGTGAGCGTCAGGGTGGGGTGGGCGCTGTCGAAGGCGGTAAGGACGCGGAGGCCCCTGGCGAGGGACACAACTGGGGCGCGTTCAATATCAGCCCCGCCGGCGTTTGAGGCGCGGGGTCCGGGGCGGCGCCCCGAGGCGTGGGAAGAGGTGGCCAGCACGGATTCCATCGACCGCACACACGCCTCCAACGGCCCCCGTACCGCCCCCGCCAGCTCCCCGGCGGCATGCCGGCTCGTATGGCTCACCACGCTCAGGGCACAGACCACGGAACCGTCAGGACCCCTCACCGGCACCGCCACCGCGACCAGCCCCCGCTCCACCAACTGATCGTCGACCGCGAGGGAAAGGCCGTCCCGGAAGACCAGCCCCGGCGCACACCCACCCCCCGGCAGCGCGTCGCCCACCCGGAAGCTGATGGACAGGGCGCGCCTGCGCAGCACCTGGTGGACGAAGCGGATGCCGTCGCCGTCGGGGACCGCGAGGGAGACGGATTCGTCGAGCTCGTCGGCCAGTTCGTCGGCGAGCGGGCCGAGGACCCCCGGCACCCGCAGCGCGTCCAGGCAGGCGTTGGCGACGGTCATCAGGGGCGGGGCGAGCGAGGCGTCACGCCCGTCGAGGCGTACGAAGCCCAGATGGGCGAGGGTCGCGCAGATCCGGTCGACCGTGGAGCGGGCCAGGCCCGTGGTGCGGGCCAGGTCGGCGAGGGCGAGCGTGCCGTCCCCGCTGTCGGCGGCCGTGAGACTCCGCAGCACGTCGAGGCCGCGCATCAGCGGGGCGACGGCCTCGGCGGGCGGCTGCGGGGTCACGGACGGGGACGGCACGGTCGGCACTTCGAGCACGGGGCCACGGTAAGCGACCACGGAGACCGCGTGGACGACACAGTCGACTATCGGCCGAGCAGTTCGATGATCCGGTCGAGGGTGGCGGGGGCCAGATGCCGACGCAGCGCCTCGACCACATCGTCCGGGGTCCCCCGGCTGTCGATCTTGATTACGCCGTAATCGCGGCCGCGCTTCTCCTTGCGGGCGGCCGGGACGGTCGCGGCGGCATCCGGCTCGCCGGGGAGCACCTGCTCCTCCTTCGGGAGGCGGGCGATGCGGCGGGCGTCCTCGATGGAGACACGGCCGTCGGCGAGCGCCTCCTGGATGTCCTCGCGCAGCTTCATCAGCGACAGGCGCTGGGAGATGAAGCCCTGCGTCTTGCCGATCCGGGCGGCGACCTGGCGCTGCGAGTAGCCGTAGGAGGTGATCAGGCCCTGGATGGCCTGCGCCTGCTCCAGTTCCGTGAGGTCGTCGCGCTGCACGTTCTCGATCAGCGCGTCCTCGTCGGAACGCGTCGCATCGTCCCTGACCAGGACCGGAACCTCGTCCAGGCCCGCCATCCGGGCCGCCGCGAGCCGCCGGTGGCCGTGCAGGACGACGTACGGGGCCTTGCCCACGGCCTCCTTGTGGTGCGGGCGCGCGGCGAGGAAGACGGCGGCGGAGACGACGCCGAGGGCCTGGAGGACGCCGCGTTCGCGGACCGTCTCGGCGAGCCCGTCGAGGTCGCGCAGCTCGTGCCGCGGGTTGTCCGGGTTCTCGGTGAGGTCGCCGATCGCGACGGTGAGCGGCTTGGTGTCGGGGCGTCTGCGCTGGGCGGGCGCCGCGGCCTGCTCCTCGGCGGCCGCCTTCTCGGAGGACAGGAGCGAGGACAGGTCGGTACGACGCCCCATCAGACGGTCACCTTCTTGCTGCGGGAGGACTTGGCGGCGGGCTTCGTGGCGGTCTTCGTGGCGGTCTTCGCGGCAGCCGGAGTGGCGGCCTTCTTGGTGGTCTTCGCGTCGGCCTTCTTGGCCGTCTTCTTGGTGCTGCGGGCCGGGGCCGGGATCGCCGCGAGGCCCACCTCCAGGGCGAGCCGGAAGAAGTCCTCGCGGGCCTGGAGCGCGACCCGGTTGGCGCCGTACTGCGTGACGACGAGGCCGTCCGCGCTGGCCCGCGTGTGCAGCTTGTAGTGGCGCACGACGGTGCGCGCGAGCGGCCAGTCCTGCGCCTCGACGAACGCGCGGGTCTGCGCCAGATCGGCCTTGCCGTCGCGCGGGTCCCAGTTGTTGATGACCACGCGGAAGGGCAGTCCGCGGGGCTTCACGACCCGCTCCACCGTGCGCTGCGTGGGCTGGAAGCCGAGCGGCTCCGGCTCGATGGGGACGATGACGTCGGTGGCGTTGGAGAGCACCGCGCGCAGGGCGTCGGCTGCCGCGCCCTTGCCGAGAGGGTCGGTGCCGTCGTCGTCGGCGAGGTCGAGCCAGCCCGGGGTGTCGACGAAGACGTGCTGGGCGGACGGGATACGGGAGAGCGCCGCGAGCCCCGAGAGGTCGTCGTGGGCCTGCACGAAGTCGAAGGGGAGGCCCTCTCCGACCCGCTCCGACCACCACACGGCCGAGCCCTGCGGGTCGATGGAGACGGCGACGACGGGCGGCCGCTCGGCGTCGGGGGCGCCCGCGCCGAGCACGTCGGCGGTGACGGCCGCGAGGTTCACGGCGAGCGTGGACTTGCCCACGCCGCCCTTCTGATTGAGGATCACGTGTACGTTTGCCACGAAAGCTCCCTAACTCAATGAACCGGGAAATCCGGTGCATTTGGGGCGGTTGTTCGTGGTCACTCTGGCAGCGTGGGCGCCGCGGGGCGGGGTGTACACGCCGGGGAGCGCAGGCCGCGCAGCAGCAGGGGTGTCCCGAGCAGCAGCACTCCGGCGAGCGCGAGCGCCCCGCGCGTCCCGATCAGTGCCGCGAAGACGCCCCACACCAGCGTGAGCGCGGCGGTGACGGCCCGCTGGGTGACGGTCCAGGCGGACAGCACGCGCGCCACCCGGTCGTCGTCCGTCAGCCGCAGCCGTTCGGCCGCCATGACGGGGCTGAAGACGGCGGAGCACGTGATGAGGCCGAACTCCACGACGACCACCACGAGCATCCCCGCGACTCCCGGCCCCACGAACGCGAGCCCGATCGGCCAGCACGCCCGGACCGACCCGCTCACCAGGAGCACCCGCCGCTCCCCGTACCGCCTCACCAGCGGCTCGGTGAGCCGGGAGCCGGCGAGCCCGCCCAGGCACGGGATCCCGAAGACCAGGCCGTACTGCCAGGGGGCGAGGCCCAGGTCGTCGAGGAGCAGCACCGCCATGAGCGGGGCGCCCACCATGATCAGGGCGTTCACCAGGCTGTTGTTGAGGAACAGGGCGCGCAGCCGGGGCTGCCGCCACAGATGGCGCCAGCCCTGCGCGATGTCCGCGGCGCTGAACCGGCCGCCGTTCGGGCTGCGCGCGGGCTTCGGCTCGGGTGCGCGGATGGCGCGGACGCCCACCGCCGACAGGACGTAGCTCACCGCGTCCAGGAGGACCGTCGTCAGCGGTCCGAAGGCGCCGATGAGCGCACCGCCGAGCGGCGGTCCGACGGCCGTGGCGGTCCACTGTGTCGACTCGAACCGGGCGTTGGCTGCCAGCAGGCCCTCGTCCGGGACGAGCGCCTTGAGGTGGGCGCCGCTCGCCGCGCGGAACACGATGTCGGCGGCGGCCACGACCACGGAGACGAGGACGAGTTGAGTGAAGGTCAGCGCGTCGAGGGCGTACGCGAGGGGCAGCGTGAGCAGGGCCGCGCAGCGCACCAGGTCCGCGAGGACCAGCACGGGCCGCTTGCGCCGGAACTCGATCCACGGACCGAGCGGCACCGCGAGCAGTGCGCCGACCGCGAGTCCGGCGGCCGACAGGAACGACACCTGTGCGGCGCCGCTGTGCAGCACCAGGACGGCGATCAGCTGGAACGCGTCGAGCGCGAGCCACGAACCGGCGGTGCTCACCGCGAAGGCGGCCCACAGCCACCCGAAATCCCGCCCGAGCCGCATGCCCCGCCCTCTCGTCCCCGCCACTGGTTCCCGCCCCTGATTCCCGTCTCCGACCGGGAGATACAAGCTCCGAGCGGCGCGCCGCGGCAAACAACCGGCACTCATATCCGTACAACCAATGGTTGTATGGAGAGCGTGGACCCGGAAACCGTACGCACCTTCGTCGCCGTCGCCGACGAGGGGCAGATCCAGATCGCCGCCGCCGAGCTCGGCATCACCCAGCAGGCCGCCTCCAAGCGCGTCGCCGCACTGGAGCGGGAGCTCGGCGTGCGCCTCTTCACGCGCGCCCCGCGCGGCGCCCGGCTCACCCTCGACGGCGAGACCTTCCTGCCGCACGCGCGGGAGCTGCTCGCGGTCGCCGAGCGGGCCGCCGACTCCGTGCGCGGCGGCGGGCGCCCGCTGCGCGTGGACGTGCTCGGCTCCAACGTGATCACCAACGGGGTCGTGCAGGACTTCCACCAGGCCCACCCGCACCTCCCGCTCGACGTCGTCGCCCTCGGCCACGGCGGGCGGGCCGCGCTCGCGTCCGTACGCGAGGGGCGCATCGACGCCGCGTTCTGGACGCGCGCGGTGCCCGAGGACCGGCTGCCGCGCGAGGTGCGCAGCGCCCGCGTCATCGACGAGCCGGCCATCATTGTCACCGGCGCGGCGCACCCCCTGGCGGACCGCCCCGAGGTCACGCCCGCCGAGCTGGCCGGGCACCGGATCTGGATGCCCGGCATGGTCAAGGGCAGCGAATGGGCCGCGTATTACGAGGAGTTGGAGCGCGCCTTCGGTCTCACCATCGACGTCGGCGGCACCACCTTCGGCGGCGGCCACCTGCTGCGGACGGTCGCGGCGGCGGACGACGTGGCCACCATCATGGGCACCCGCACCCCCCTGACCCGCCCCGCCGACATCGAGCTCCGGTTCATCCCCGTACGCCGTCCGACGCCGCTCTACCCGCTGTCGCTGCTGTGGCGGGACGACAACCGGCACCCCGGTCTCGCGGCGCTCCGTGCGTATCTGACGGACCGGTACGAGCGGCAGGAGGACGGCTCGGGCGACTTCTGGACGCCGGGCTGGGCGCGTTGAGGCCGGGCTCGGCGCGCTGAATGTCGGGTTGGGCGCGTTGACGCCGGCGGTAGCCCACACGGCTGGCCACCACATGCGTGAGGCGGCGGGGGCCCGCAGGCTCGGAACATGCGCATCCGTACACCGCTCGTCGCCGCCACCGTCGCCAGCCTCCTGCTCCTGACCGCTTGCGGGGACGACAGCAAGCCGGACCCCATGCGGAAGGACCAGTGGGCCCTCGACGCGATGAAACTGCCGGCCGCCTGGGACACGTCGAAGGGCGACGACACGACCATCGCCGTCGTCGACTCCGGCGTCGCCACCGACCACCCCGACCTCAAGGGCCGGCTCGTCGACGGCCACGACTTCGTCGACGGCGACGACGACCCCAAGGACCTCAACGGCCACGGCACCCACGTCTCCGGCATCGCCGCCGCCCACACCGACAACGGAGTCGGCGTCGCGGGCGGCGCGCCCGGCGCCAAGATCATGCCGGTGCGGGTGCTCGGCGCGAACGGCTCCGGGTCCAACGGCAACATCACCAGGGGCATCGTCTGGGCCGCCGACCACGGCGCCGACGTCATCAACCTCTCGCTCGGCGAGGGCGTCCTGATGACGAAGCTGCTCCAGGGCGGCATCCTCAACCAGGCCATCCAGCACGCCCACGACAAGGGCGCGGTGGTCGTCGCCGCGGCAGGCAACGACGGCGCGGACACCCAGCCGTACAAGGTGGACACGCCGGTCCTGGTGGTCGGCGCGAGCACCGAGAAGGGCACGGCGGCCGACTTCTCCAACTTCGGTGCGGAGCAGGCCGTTTCGGCCCCCGGCGAGGACATCCTCTCCACGCTGCCGACGTACACGACGAAGGAGACCCTGAAGGACACGTCCGGCTACGGGAAGCTCTCCGGCACGTCGATGGCGGCGCCGTACGTCTCCGCGCTCGCGGCGCTCCTGCACCACCAGGGGCTCGACCCCGACGAGATCATCTCCACGATCCGGGAGACGGCCACCAACCCGAAGCACAACGACAAGCTGGGCCTCGGCATCGTGGACGCGGAGGCGGCGGTGAAGAAGGCGGACAAGGACTCGTAATCAGTCGTCGTGATCAGTCGTTGTGATCAGTCGTCGTGGGTCTCGGGCTCGTCGTTGCGGCTGTTCCGTCTGCGCACCCGGCGCATCCGGAACACCGCGGCCAGGACGATGAGCCCGACGCCCGCCGCCACTACGGCGATCGCCCCGGACGACACCGACGTCACGTCGACCTCGAAGGTCATCTCGTCGCCCCACGGTTTGCCGTCGCTCGTCGTGTAGAGCTGCGCCGTCAGATGCGCCTTGCCGTTGGCCTTCGCGGTGACGTCGATCTGGGAGGTGTGGCTCGCCGAGCCCTCGGCCGACACGGAGATCACGCCGTCGTTGACCTTGAGACGCTCGGAGTCGCTGGACGTGACGCGCAGTTCGAGCCCGGAGACCTCCTGCTGGAGCGCGTTGTCGACCGTGACCGGGATCGAGGCGTCGCCCGACGTGACCGTGACGGTCGTCTTCGGCACCAGCCGCAGCGACTTCACCGACGTCGACAGGAAGTCCGTCGTACGGTCCTGGAACGTCCGCTGCGCCGAGTCCTCCTCCACCCGCCAGGCGGTGGCCAGGGCGCGGGCCATCGCCGCGTGCACGGACGCCGTGGTGTCCTTCGGGTCGGCGAGCACCTTACTGAGGGTCGCGAGCCGGTCCAAGTTGCCCGCAGCGTCGGTCAGTTGTTCCTTGTCCAGCTCGCCGGCGCGCAGCCGTGCCGGGTACGCGGACGGGGACGCGGCCGTCCCCTTCACCGGGTCGTCGTCGGCCGCGCGGAGGTCCTGGAGGTCGAGCCAGCCGTCGTCGGTGCCGGAGTCGATGGCGGCGCCGAGCGCGTCCGCCGCCGTTCCCGACATATTGCGGGGCGGTACGAGGACCGGGCGGGCGTTCGCCTTCACGAGCGCGGTGATGTGGTCGACGGTGTCCTTGTCGGCGGTGTCGGGGCTCGCGGAGGCGCTCGCGCTCGGGGACGACGTGGAGTCGCCGGACGACGGCGACGGTGACGGTGACGGGGATGTCGCGGAGGGAGTGGGGTCGGGCGCCCGGTCCTTGACGCGGCCGAGCGCGGTCGTGAGGTCGGCCTCGTAGGGCAGCGCCGTCATCGCGTCGTCGCCGCTGCCCACGGTCACCGGCTCTGCGCCCGCGGGCGTGAGCCCCTGGCCCGAGGCGAGCACCCGCGTCACGCCCAGCTTGGCGCCGAGCGCGGTCACGTCGGAGTCGAGCGCGCCGTCGGCGGGCCAGCCGAGCCCCGCGCGGGTGCCGATGCCGAGGATCCGGTCGACCCGCTTCTTCGTGTCGGCCGCGAGCCCGGACACGACCTCCGTGAGGTCGTCGGTGTCGGTGCCGGGGTGATGGGCCAGCGAGGCAAGGTCCGTGTCGGCGTACGGGAGGAGCCAGACCTCGCGGCCCTCGACGGCGTCCCGCAGCGCGCTGAGCCAGGAGCGGGCCGCGCCTTGTCCTGTGCCCTCGGTGGTGTCCTGCGGGCTGGCGGAGTCGGAGTTCTTCGCGACGCGGTAGCCGGTGGACATCTCCTGCGCGGCGATCACCACGTCCGGGTCGAGCACCCAGCTGACGTCGCGGCCCTTGCCCGCCTCGACGACCTCGCGCAGCCGGCCGCCGGGCGCGAACAGGCCGGCGAGCGAGTCGTCGTCGAAGACCGGCTTCGCGTCCGCCCCCGAGCCGAGCGCGGCCGCCGTCATGTGCGGGGTCGTGGTCACCGGCCAGACGACGGCGGCCTGTGTGGGGTCGTCCGCCGCGGTCGCCTCCGGCGTCGTACCGGGGAGGGCCGTGGCCCCGAGCACCATGGCGCACACGACCCAGGCCCGTGCCGTCCCGTTCCTCGCCATGCCGCCTCGTTCCCCTCTGCCGCCGGTCCCTGAGGTCTTGAGGTAACACCGTGGAGGGGGCCGGTACGAGGACCGGACGGCCGGGCGGCGCGTCGGCGTCAGCCCTCCCGCTCCTCCAGTTCGGAGCCGATCCGCAGCAGGTTCCCGTCCGGGTCGACGAGCGCGAACTCCCGCATCCCGTACACCGTGTCGTCCGGCTCGACGAGCCGCGGCGTCGCGTCGGGGGCCTGGCTCAGGCCGACGCCCCGCCACTCCTCGTACAGGGCGTCCGCGATGTGCGCGCCCCCGTCGAGCCGCAGGTACGCGGCGTGCGCGGTGCTCAGCGGGTCGGTGTCGGGGGCGTGGAAGAAGTGCAGTTCGACGGTGTCGCGGACGAGGATCAGATAGCCGTCGTCCGGATAGTGGGCGTCGGCGGTGAAGCCGAGGTCGGCGTAGAAGGCGACGGTCGCCTCCAGGTCGCGGCCGGGCATGACCGGGGCGACGCGGCCGGTCGTCGGGGTGCGGGACATCGGGCCTCCAGGGGCGCTCGGCCGGGGCGCCGATGTCGCCCGATAGAGTGCGGCTCCCGACGTCGACGGCCTTGACGTGACCTTCCTGAGCATGACGTACGACCTACGAGGTACCTGGCAGTGACTCCCGCGACACCCGCGTCTCCCGCGCACCCCGCAGGACCCGTGGCGACCGTCGTCGGGATCGGGGCCGACGGCTGGCCGGGCCTCCCGGACACCTCGCGCACCGCGCTCCTCGCCGCCGACGCCGTCCTCGGTGGACCGCGCCAACTCGCCCTGCTGCCCGCCGAGTGCGCCGCCGAACGCGTCCCGTGGCCCTCGCCCCTGCGCCCCGCCGTCCCTGCTCTCCTCGACCGGTACGCGGGCCGCCGCCTTGCGATCCTGGCCAGCGGCGACCCGATGTTCTACGGGATCGGCCGGACCCTCACCGAGATCGCGGGCCCCGACGCCGTCCACGTCCTCCCGCACCCCTCCTCGCTCTCCTACGCGTGCGCCCGGCTCGGCTGGCCCGTCGAGGACACCGAGGTCGTGACGCTGGTCGGCCGCCCGGCGGACCGCCTCACCGCCGCACTGCACGACGGCCGCCGCGTCCTGGTCCTCTCGGCGGGCGCGGACACCCCCGCCGAGGTGGCGGCGCTGCTCACCGCGCGCGGCTTCGGCCCCAGCCGCCTCACCGTCCTGGAACAGCTCGGCACCGAGCAGGAGTCGGCGTACGAGGGCGTGGCCGAGGTGTGGCCGCACGCCCCCGGCGACCCCCTCAACGTCATCGCCGTCGACTGCCGCCGCGGCCCCGACGCCCTGCGCCTCGGCGCGGTACCGGGCCTGCCCGACGCCGCGTACGACAGCGACGGCCAGCTCACGAAGCGGCATGTGCGCGCCGCGACGCTGGCCGCGCTCGCGCCCGCGCCGGGTGAGCTGCTGTGGGACATCGGCGGCGGCTCGGGCTCGATCGCGATCGAGTGGATGCGCACGCACCCCTCCTGCGCCGCGTACACGGTGGAGAAGGACCCGGTACGGGCGGAGCGCATCGCGGGCAACGCGTCCCGCCTCGGCGTCCCGACCCTGCACGTGGTGACGGGCCCGGCGCCCGCCGCCCTGGCCGAACTCCCTTCTCCCGACGCGGTGTTCATCGGCGGCGGCCTCACGGCGCCGGGCCTGCTCGACGCCTGCTGGGCGGCGCTCGCGCCGGGCGGCCGCCTGGTGGCCAACACGGTCACCCTCGAATCCGAGGCCCTCCTGGCGGACTGGTACCGCCGCCACGGAGGCGAGTTGGTGAAGCTCTCCGTCGCGCACGCGGTGCCGGTCGGCGGCTTCACCGGATGGCGGCAGGCGATGCCGGTCACGCAATGGTCAGTAACGAAAACAGGGGTTGAGGATCGATGACCGTCTACTTCATCGGGGCGGGCCCCGGAGCCGCGGACCTGATCACCCTGCGCGGCGCGCGCACGCTGGCGGCGTGCCAGGTGTGCCTGTACGCGGGTTCACTGGTCCCGGAGGAGCTCCTCTCCGAGTGCCCACAGGACGCACGCCTCATCGACACGGCGAACCTCGACCTGGACGCCATCGAGCGCGAATACGTGGCCGCACACGAGGCGGGCCACGACGTCGCCCGCCTCCACTCCGGCGACCCGTCGGTGTTCTCCGCGGTGGCGGAACAGATGCGCCGCCTGGACGCACTCGGCATCCCGTACGAAGTGGTGCCCGGCGTCCCGGCGTTCGCGGCGGCGGCAGCGGCCCTGAAGCGCGAACTGACGGTGCCGACGGTCGGCCAGACGGTGATCCTGACCCGCATCGCCCAGCAGGCCACGCCGATGCCTCCCGGCGAGGACCTGGCGACGCTGGGCGCGAGCGGCGCACTCCTGGTCCTGCACCTGGGCGCCCGCTACGTGGACCGGATCGTCGCCGAACTCGTCCCCCACTACGGCGAGGACTGCCCGGCCGCGGTGGTCGCCTACGCCAGCCGCGCCGACGAACTGGTCCTGCGCGGCACGCTCGCCGACATCGCGGACCAGGTGAAGGGGGCGGGCGTGCTGCGCACGGCGGTCATCCTGGTGGGCCGCACGCTCGGCGCTTCGCAGTTCCGCGACAGCCACTTGTACTCGACGGAACGCGACCGGCACGTGTGCTGAGTCGGGGAACTCAGATCTCGTAACTCAGGTCTCGTGAACGGTGGACCGACGCCCGATGTGCACGACCCACACCACCAGCTCGCCGTTGTCGATCGTGTAGATCACGCGGTAGTCGCCCACTCGGAGGCGGCGCCTGTCGGGCTGGGAAACCAGCGCGGTGGTGTTGAAGCCGAGCGGATCGCTCTCCAGCTCGGTCAGTTTGGCCAGGATGCGGAGTGCCATGGCGCGCGGGATCTTGCGCAGTTCGGCCTGTGCCTCGGGGTGGAAGACGGTGCGGTACTCACTCACCGCGCGCCAACGTCTCCCTCATGACGTCCTCGATCGGGACGCCGGCCGAGGGCTTCGCCATGCGCTCGTCGATGATGCGGTTGATCTCGCGCTCTTCCCATTCCTGGTACTTCCGCAGCACCTCGATGGACACAACGGCGGCGACCTCTTTGCCGCGGCGCGTGATCACCGTGGGCACGTCGTCCCGGTCGGCCCGCTCCACCACCTCGGCCAGGTGCGCGCGGACATCGCGGATGGACTCTATGGGCAGCGGCTGCGTCATACGCTCAAATGTACCTAGTGTGCCATGTGTACACATGATGGCCGATGGCCGATGGCCGATGGCCGATGGCCGATGGCCGTTGAACCGGCTCACCGGGCCCTCCTGCGCGTGAACGTGAGCCTCGCGCCCGGCTTCGCGGCTTCCGGTGGTCTGCTGCCGAGCCACGGGCGGGTCGGCAGGACGGGCAACCGGCCGGTGTTCAGGGCGAATTGGGGCAGCGAGACGTCGAACGTCGCCGCTATCGCGTCCAGCGCGCGGTTCTCGTCCGAGAGGTCGGCGGCGGGTCCTGTGGGGTCGGGGAACAGTAGGGCGGGGGAGAGTGCGGCGGGGATCGTGCCCGTTTCCTGGCGCTCGTTCTCGTGGACCGTGAAGGCGTACCGCTGCTCGCCGTCCTCGGCGCACGCGAAGTGGAACAGGCCGGGTTCCCACCAGACCGTGAGGGCGCGGGTGCCGTGCGACAGGGCGGTGCCCGGGTGTGTCAGGCGGTCCGGGTCGAAGGCCGGCAGGCGCCCCGACTCGGCGTCCGGCCAGAGGCCCGACTCGAAGGCGAAGCTCCAGCCGTCCAGGGCGCCGATCCTGGCCAGAGGGGTGCGGGGGCCCTGCCGTCGCGGCTGCGCGAAGGGAAGGTTCCGCAGGTCGGACTCGGCCGCCACGGGCTCCAGCGGTCCCGCACCGAACCGCTCCGCCAGCTCCTCGGGGCGGATGTCCTCCACAAGAACGAACCGGTAGGCGTCCCGGCGCAGTTCGGCCCTCGGGTGCCACTGGGTCAGCCATCCGAGCCCGTCGGGCACCACCACCGGCTTCGGCTCATTCCGGTCGGCGGGCGCGGCTGCCGTCTGACCGGCGCGAGGCGTGGTGAGCAGTTCCCGGCCGCGTTCCGGCGTGACGACCGGGCCCAGCAGCGGGTCGCCGAGCAGGCCGAACGGTGCCACGTGGTCGTCCCGATACGGTTCCCAGCGCGGGACCGCCGCCGCGAGCACCCGCCAGGCGCCGTCCGTGTCGCCCCAGCGCGCCAGCTCCCTGGCCTCGACGACCGCGCGCCCGAAGGGCCCCGGCGACGCGTACTCGTACGTACGCTCCCTGATCCGCGCCAGCACGGCCGCGGCCCGCTCCCGGTCCGTCGCGTAGTCCTCGGTCACCGGGCCGAGCACGAGGTCGTCGCGCTGCCCGCCCTCGCGCACGTGGTGGAGCGCCTTCAAGGGCAGCACCTCGCCCGCGTACAGCGGATCGTCCATGCGCGGGTCGACCGGCACCCAGCCGCCGCCGTCGCCGAGCAGTGTCCGCAGCTGTGCGGCCAGCAGGCCGGCCCGGGGCCTGCCGAGTTCCCCCGCTTCACGGAAGACGTCGAGCGCGTTGTCCAACTCGCCTCTCAGGCAGGCGAGTCGGGCATCCTCCACTCGCGAGTCGAGGTCCCGCGTCACCGCGTTCTCGAAGCTGGAGTGACCGCTGCCCAGGCGGTAGAACTCCTGGTACATGTCCTCCATGAACGCGCGGAACGACGGGTACCGGCCCGGCCGTTCACCACTCCACCCGTGGTACACGTACACCGCCCACTCCCCGTCGGCGCCCACGTCGCCCGGGTCGAGCAGCACATCCGTCATGTCCGAGTCGAGCGACAGCTGTAGCGCCCGCCCCCACATGCCGGCCAGGAGTACCTCGTCGTCGGGCGCGTCCTCGTCCAGATACTCCTCGTACAGCGCCTGCTGCCCGTACGGATCCCCGTACGGCCCGATGTCCGCCGCCCCCGCCAGCAGATAGACCCAGCCGCCGGCGTGCCGCCACCCGTCCGTCGTCTCGAGGAACCCGCGCAACGACGGCGGCAGCGGCACGTCTATCCCGAGCCCCCGGATCCGCTCCTCCAACGCCGAGACGGCCTCCGCCCCGGCCGGTTCGAAGCCCAGCCAGCGGTCCCGCACGACGTCCTCGTCCAGGTCCTCGAACACGTCCGAGTCCTCGGCGCGCCGCGCCTCCAGCCATTCCTCGCTCCACCGCTTGAGCAGCGGCCCCCACCCCGAGTTCCCCATGAACGCCAGGATGGCACCCGCCACTGACAACGGCCGTGACGTGTCAGCGCGGTCCCTGTGCCCCGCTCCGGCCGACGACCGTTCCCGCCCGGTCGATGCAGATGACGTCGACCGCGACAGGGGCGCCGCGGAGGACCGCGAGGGCCTCGTCGCGGGCCGTGTTCGCCACCAGGTCGCCCAGGGGGACGCCTGCCGCCGTGCAGAGTTGGAGGGCGGCGAGGCCGGTGTTGGCTTCGGTGACCTCCTGGGCCAGTGCCTCCGACGCGCCGCCCCTGCGGGCCAGTTCCGCGAGGAAGGTCTTGTCGACCTGGGAGCGGCCCGAGTGGAGGTCCAGGTGGCCGGCCGCCAGTTTGGAGAGTTTGGCGAAGCCGCCGCAGATGGTGAGGCGGTCGACCGGGTGGCGGCGGATGTACTTCAGGACCGCGCCCGCGAAGTCGCCCATGTCGAGCAACGCGTCCTCGGGCAGGTCGTGTTCGCGGACGACCGTCTTCTCGGACGTGGAGCCCGTGCAGCCCGCCACGTGTGTGCGTCCCGCCGCCCGCGCCACGTCCACGCCGCGGCGGATCGAGTCGATCCACGCCGAGCACGAGTAGGGGACGACGATCCCCGTCGTGCCGAGGACCGAGAGGCCGCCGAGGATGCCGAGGCGGGGGTTCCAGGTCGAGCGGGCGATCTCCTCGCCGTGGTCGATGGAGATCGTGACCTCTACGTCGCCGGGGACGCCCTGCGCCCCAGCCACCCGGTCGATGTGCGTGCGGATCATCTCGCGGGGCACGGGGTTGACGGCCGGTTCGCCGACGGGCAGCGGGAGTCCGGGCCGGGTGACCGTGCCGACGCCTGGGCCCGCCTTGAAGACCACTCCAGAGCCGGGCGGGAGGCGCCGCACCGTGGACCGTACGAGCGCGCCGTGCGTGACGTCCGGGTCGTCGCCTGCGTCCTTGACCACGCCCGCCGTCGCGGACTCCCCGTCGTGGGACTCGACCGCGAGGGCGAACGACGGTGTCTGGCCCTTCGGGAGGGTGATCGTCACCGGGTCGGGGAACTCGCCGGTCAGGAGTGCCGTGTACGCGGCCGTGGTCGCGGCGGTCGCGCAGGCGCCGGTCGTCCAGCCGGGGCGCAGACCGGTGTGCTTGAGTTGGGCGCCGCGTCCACCCTTCGCTTCTGTCTCACCACTCATGGAGTTCCCCGATGCCGCACGTGCTGATTCTCGGCGGGACGACCGAGGCCCGGCGCCTGGCCGAGGCCCTGCATCCGCACGTCCGTGTGACCAGCTCGCTCGCGGGGCGCGTCGCGGCGCCCCGGCTGCCGGTCGGTGAGGTGCGGATCGGTGGGTTCGGGGGTGCCGAGGGGATGGCGGAGTGGGTGTGCGAGCACGCGGTGAGCGCGGTCATCGATGCGACCCATCCCTTCGCCGAGACGATCAGTTTCAATGCGGCGCGGGCCGCCGCCACCGCCCATGTTCCCCTGCTCGCGCTGCGGCGGCCCGGGTGGGTGCCGGGTGTGGGGGACGACTGGCGGGAGGTCGCGTCGCTGGAGGAGGCGGCGGAGGCGGTGCGTGGGGCGGGGCGGGTCTTTCTCACCACGGGGCGGATGGGTCTCGCCGCGTTCGCCCATGTCGACGACGCGCACTTCCTCGTACGGTCCGTGGACGCGCCCGAGCCGCCGTTTCCGCCGCGGATGGAGGTGTTGCTGGACCGTGGCCCGTTCACGCTGGACGCCGAACGCGCGGTCCTCGCGGACCACGCCATCGACGTCCTGGTGACCAAGGACAGCGGCGGGGCGGCGACGTCCCCGAAGCTGACCGCCGCCCGCGAGGCCGGGGTGCCGGTGGTCGTGGTCCGCCGTCCCCCGGTACCCGACGGGGTCCCGGTGGCCACGACCGTCGAGGAAGCGGCCGAGTGGCTCAACGCCTCGGGGCTCTGCCCCGGCCCCCGCGGCCTCTCGTCCACAAGCGGGGCTTAAAAGTCGGGGTAGCGGCGTGGGGTCCACGTCACCGTACGGCCGTCCGCACGGACCACCGCCTGGGTCTGGGACGAGCCGACGATCAGCAACGTACGCATGTCGACGACCTCCGGGTCCAGGTCCGCGAGGCGGATGACGCGGACGCTCTCCTCGGGGCCGCCGACATCGCGCGCGAGCACCACCGGGGTGTCCGGCAGCCGCAGCTCGAGGAGCAGCTCGCGCGCCTTGCCCACCTGCCAGGTCCGGCTGCGCGAACCGGGGTTGTAGAGGGCCAGGACGAGATCCGCGGCCGCCGCCGTACGGAGGCGTTCCGCGATGACCTCCCACGGCTTGAGCCGGTCCGACAACGAAATCGTCGCGTAGTCGTGGCCGAGGGGCGCGCCCGCCTTCGCCGCCGCCGCGTTGGCCGCCGTCACGCCGGGCAGCACCCGCACCGGTATCCCCGAGTAGCGGTCCTCCGAGGCGACTTCGAGTACCGCCGTCGCCATCGCGAAGACGCCGGGGTCGCCCCCGGAGACGACCGCGACGCGATGCCCGCGGCGGGCCAGGTCGAGGGCGAACTCGGCGCGCTCGGACTCGACCTTGTTGTCCGAGCCGTGCCGCACCTGCCCCGGCCGTTCGGGGACGCGCGCGATGTACGTGGTGTAGCCGACCAGGTCGTCGGCGTTCGCGAGGGCGCCGCGCGACTCAGGCGTCAGCCAGGGCGCGCCCGCGGGACCGGTGCCGACGACCACGACCTCGCCGCGAGCCGGGTCCGGGTCCGCCACCGGTTCCGCGTCGACCCGCGAGGGCAGCACGGCGACGGAGAAGTACGGCACGGAGGCCGGGTCGATGTCGGCGAGTGCACCCGTGCGCTCGCCGTCCATGAAGGCGCGCTCGACGTAGCGCGCGTCGTCGAGTCGCCCCGAACTCTCCAGCGCCGCACGCACCTTGGTGAACGTACGCCCCAGCTTCATGACGACCGCGGAGTCCGCCGCGGCGATCCGCGCGGACAGCTCGTCCTCCGGGAGCGTGCCGGGGATGACGGTCAGCGTCTCCTTGTCCTCGCACAGCGGCTGCCCGAGCCGTGCGGCCGCCGCGCTGATGGACGTGACGCCCGGGATGACGGTCGTCTCGTAACGGTCGGCGAGCCTCTTGTGCATGTGCTGGTACGAGCCGTAGAACATCGGGTCGCCCTCGGCGAGCACGGCGACCGTGCGGCCCGCGTCGAGGTGGGCGGCGAGGGTGGCGGCGGCCTCGGCGTAGAAGTCGTCGAGCGCGCCCCGGTAGCCGCCGGGGTGGTCCGTCGTCTCGACCGTGAGCGGGTACATCAGCCGCTCCTCGATCTGCTCCTCGCGGATGTGCTCCGCGGCGATCGAGCGGGCGATGGAACGTCCGTGGCGTGCGCAGTGGTACGCGATGACGTCGGCGGAGGCGATCGCCTTCACCGCGGCCACCGTCATCAACTCCGGGTCGCCGGGACCGAGCCCGACGCCGTACAGCTTGCCCTGCTGGGAAGGCGCGTTGCTCATGCCCGGTCCTCCATGATCTCCGCCTCGGTCGCGATCGCGTTCAGTGCGGCGGCGGTGATGGCGCTGCCGCCCCTGCGTCCCCGTACGACGAGGTGTTCGAGGCCCAGTTCGTTCGCGGCGAGCGCGTCCTTCGACTCGGCGGCGCCGACGAAGCCGACGGGTATGCCGAGCACGGCGGCGGGCTTCGGCGCGCCCTTCGCGATCATCTCCATGAGGTGGAAGAGCGCGGTGGGTGCGTTACCGATGGCGACGACGGCACCGTCGAGGCGGTCGCGCCAGAGTTCGAGCGCGGCGGCGCTGCGGGTGGTCCCCAACTCGGCTGCCAGCGACGGGACTTGAGGGTCCCGGAGAGTACAGACGACCTCGTTGTCGGCGGGGAGCCGCTTGCGGGTGACGCCGCTGGCGACCATGTGGGCGTCGCACAGGATGGGCGCCCCGGCGCGCAGCGCGGCCCGCGCGTTCGCCACGACGCCGGTCGAGTGGCCGATGTCCTGTACGAGATCCACCTGGCCGCAGGCGTGGATCATGCGGACGGCCACCTGGGCGACGTCGGCGGGCAGCGCCGCGAGTCCGTCCGCGGCTTCCGCGCGGATCGTGGCAAAGGACTCGCGGTAGATCGCCGCGCCGTCCTTCTCGTAGTCGAACACGGTTGGTCTCAGCTCTCGGTGTGGTGGGGGACGGAGGGAACGGTGGTGGTGTGGCTGCCGTCGGGCTGCGCCACGATGTCGACGTACGGCTCGGCGGGGTGCCCGCAGCGGCGTTCGCAGCCGGACCAGTAGGTGGGGAGGGTCGGGTGGGCGTCGCCGAGGTGGACGGTGGCGTCGTGCCGTACGTCGGCGTGGGACTTGGCGCACCCGGGCCGCCCGATACATGCCGCTACGCGGGTCCAGGGGGAGGTGGGGTCGGCCACGAGTCCGGTCTCGGCGAGCCGCTCGATCTGCTCCGGCGTGGCCCCGGGCACGACGACGCTGCGCCAGGGCGTCAGCCGCAGCTCCCGCGGGGGAAGCTGCCCGGCCAACTCGGTGAGCGCGTCCCATTGGCGAGGCCCGATGGCCCCGAGCGGCACGGTGACCACCGGCCGGGCACCGGGGCCGGGCCCAACGTCCTTGTTGCGCGGCACCGGGGGCCGCCTTGCCCACCCTGCCGCCCAAGGCGGCAGATTGCCCAAGGCGGTGGCGGCCGAATTAAGCCCCTGCGGCGATTGAGCAGCGGGGTCCGGGGCGGAGCCCCGTGGCGTCAACGCCGGTTCGGCAAAATCCAGCCCCTGCGGCGATTGAGCAGCGGGGTCCGGGGCGGAGCCCCGAGGCGTCAACGCCGGGTGGGCGGACAGCAGACGCTCCAACTCCTCGGCGGGAAGCCCAAGTTCAGCCACACGCCACACCCGCCCCGACGCCTCCCGCGCAGCCGCCACGAACACCTCCGCCGCGGCGACCGCGACCTCCGCCGCGCGAGCGTACGGAACCCGCACCCCCACCTCCCCGAGGAACACCTCCGCCTCGCCGGACGGCAAGCCCCGCACCAACACGTCGGGCCGCAGCGCAGCCACGTCCCCCCGACCGTCGTCCAACCCGAACAGAAACCGCCCGGACAACTCCGGCGTGACGGAACTCGCACACAGCCCCGCGTCGAGCCCGGTCAACCACTCCCGCACGTCCACGAACCCGCACCCGTCGAGCCCGGACATCGGCGAAGCCACCACGTTGCGGACCCGCTCGTGCGCGGCAGACGGCAGCAGCCCGGCCGCCCCGAGCACCCCCGCCAACTCCGCCCCGCACCCGTCCCGCAAACCCCGCAACTGCACATTCCCCCGCGAGGTGAGACGCAGCATCCCGTCCCCGAGCCGCCCCGCCGCCCCGGCGAGCGCCCGCGCCTGGTCCACGCTCAGCACCCCGCCAGGGATCCGCACCCGCGCGAGAAACCCGTCGTCGGCCATGTGTAGACGCAAAGCCCCGGGACAGGCGTCACCGGAGCCCGTCGAGGCTGCACCCGGCTCAGGGGGCGGGACGGATATGGGGGAGGGGGACATGCCGGGGAGCATACCTATGGGCTCTTTCCACCACCCCGTACCAGGTCGTCGCCCGGCACCGTACGATGCTCGGTGGCTGACCGGACCCGGTCGGCCATCGCCGGCGACGGCGACAGGGGAGGAAGCCCGGTGTGATTCCGGCGCGGTCCCGCCACTGTGAACTCTCCACACGGAGAGCGAGCCAGGAACTCCCTTACACACGACCACCCGGGGCGCGGACACCCCGAGGAAGGCCAGACGACGCATGCCCCAGCAGCTCCTGCTCCTGTCGACGTCGGACACCGACCTGCTCAGCGCCCGTGCGGCCAACGCCGCCGACGCCCCGGTCACGTACCGCTTCGACAACCCCTCCCGCATCGACGTGGAGACGGACCTGCCGGGTCTCCTCGACGGCGTGGACCTGGTGGTCGTACGCCTCCTCGGCGGCGTCCGCGCCTGGCAGGACGGCATCGACCGGCTGACCGCCGCCGGGATCCCGCTGGTCGTCCTCACCGGTGAACAGGCCCCCGACGCCCAGCTGATGGCGACGTCCACGGTGCCGGTCGGCATCGCGGCCGAGGCCCACAAGTACCTGGCGCACGGCGGCCCGGAGAACCTGGACCACCTGGCCCGCTTCCTCTCGGACACGGTGCTGCTGACCGGCCACGGCTTCGAGCCGCCGGTCGCCGCGCCGGCCTGGGGCCCGCTGGACCGCGAGCCCTCCACGCAGCACGACGACACGCAGCACGACGACGCCCCCACGGTCGCCGTGCTCTACTACCGCGCCCACCACATGAGCGGCAACACGGCGTTCGTGCACGGCCTCTGCGACGAGATCGAGCGCGCGGGCGCCCGGCCCCTCCCGCTGTACGTCGCGTCGCTGCGCGCCCCCGAGCCGGAGCTGATCGACGCCCTGCGCCCGGTCGACGCGATCGTCACGACGGTCCTCGCCGCGGGCGGCACCCGCCCGGCGCAGGCGAGCGCCGGTGGCGACGACGAGTCGTGGGACGCGGGCGCGCTCACGCAGCTCGACGTCCCGATCCTCCAGGCCCTGTGCCTGACCTCCTCCCGGGCCGACTGGGAGGAGAACGACGAGGGTGTCTCGCCGCTGGACGCCGCGAGCCAGATCGCGGTGCCGGAGTTCGACGGCCGCCTCATCACCGTCCCGTTCTCCTTCAAGGAGATCGACGAGGACGGGCTCCCGGCGTACGTCGCCGACCCCGAGCGCGCGGCCCGCGTCGCCGGGATCGCCGTACGCCACGCGCGACTTCGGCACATCCCGGCGGCGGACAAGAAGCTCGCGCTCGTCCTGTCCGCGTACCCGACGAAGCACTCGCGCATCGGCAACGCGGTGGGCCTCGACACCCCGGCGTCCGCGGTCTCGCTGCTGCGCAGGCTCCTCGACGAGGGCTACGACTTCGGGGACCGGGCCGAGATCCCCGGTCTCGCCTCCGGCGACGGCGACGAGCTGATCCGCGCGCTCATCGACGCGGGCGGCCACGACCAGGAGTGGCTCACCGAGGAGCAGCTCGCGAAGAACCCGGTCCGCATCCCGGCCGCCGACTACAAGCGCTGGTACGCGACGCTGCCGCAGGAGCTGCGGGAGAGCGTCGAGCGGCACTGGGGGCCGCCGCCCGGCGAGATGTTCGTGGACCGGTCGCGCAATCCGGAGGGCGACATCGTCCTCGCGGCCCTGCGTCGCGGCAATCTCCTCATCCTCATCCAGCCGCCGCGCGGCTTCGGCGAGAACCCGATCGCGATCTACCACGACCCCGATCTCCCGCCGTCCCACCACTACTTGGCGGCGTACCGCTGGATCGCGGCATCGTCCGGCGACGGCGGTTTCGGCGCGGACGCGATGATCCACCTCGGCAAGCACGGCAACCTGGAGTGGCTGCCGGGCAAGAACGCGGGGCTTTCGGCGGCGTGCGGGCCGGACGCGGCGCTCGGCGATCTGCCGCTGATCTACCCGTTCCTCGTGAACGACCCGGGCGAGGGCACGCAGGCCAAGCGCCGTGTGCACGCCACGCTCATCGACCACCTGGTGCCGCCGATGGCGCGTGCGGACTCCTACGGCGACATCGCCCGGCTTGAGCAACTCCTCGACGAGCACGCCCAGATCGCGTCCATGGACCCGGCGAAACTGCCGGCGATCCGGGCCCAGATCTGGACCCTCATCCAGGCCGCGAAGCTCGACCACGACCTGGGGATCGAGAACCGGCCCGAGGACGAGGGCTTCGACGACTTCATCATGCATCTCGACGGCTGGCTCTGCGAGATCAAGGACGTCCAGATCCGCGACGGTCTGCACGTCCTCGGCGCGGCGCCCTCCGGGGCGGGCCGGGTCAACCTGGTCCTGGCGATTCTGCGTGCGCGTCAGATCTGGGGCGGCAACCAAGCCCTTCCGGGGTTGCGGGAGGCGCTCGGCCTGGATGAATCCGCGGCGACCCTTACGTCTGCCGACGAGGCGGAGGCGCTGGCGCGGACGTTGGTCGAGGCGATGGAGGCGGCGGATTGGGACCCGGAAGCGGTGCCGCAGGCGCTGGCGTCGTCCGGGCTCACGCCTCGGGGCTCTGCCCCGGACCCCGCGCCTCAAACGCCGGCGGGGCTGGAAGATCGGGGCTCCGCCCCGGACCCCGCGCCTCAAACGCCGGCGGGGCTGGATGGTGTTGCCGCCATCCTCGACTTCGCGGCTCGCGAGGTCGTGCCTCGGCTGAGCGCAACCACCGACGAGCTGGACAACGCCATCCGCGCCCTGGAAGGCCGCTTCGTGCCCGCCGGGCCCTCCGGCTCACCGCTCCGCGGGCTCGTCAACGTGCTGCCGACCGGGCGGAACTTCTACTCCGTCGACCCGAAGGCCGTCCCGAGCCGCCTCGCCTGGGAGACGGGTCAGGCCCTCGCCGAGAGCCTGCTCACCCGGTACAAGGACGACAACGGCGAGTACCCCACCTCCGTGGGCCTCTCCCTCTGGGGCACGAGTGCCATGCGCACCGCCGGCGACGACATCGCGGAGGCCCTCGCCCTCCTCGGCATCCGCCCGGTCTGGGACGACGCCTCGCGCCGCGTCACCGGCCTGGAGCCGATCCCGTACGAGGAGCTGAACCGCCCCCGCATCGACGTCACCCTCCGGATCTCCGGCTTCTTCCGCGACGCGTTCCCGCACACCATCGGCCTCCTGGACGACGCGGTGCGCCTCGCCGCGTCGCTCGACGAACCGGCCGAGATCAACTACGTGCGGGCCCACACCCAGGCCGACCTGGCCGAGCACGGCGACGAGCGGCGCGCGACGACCCGGATCTTCGGCTCCCGCCCGGGGACGTACGGCGCCGGTCTGCTCCAGCTCATCGACTCCAAGGACTGGCGCACGGACGCCGACCTCGCCGAGGTCTACACGGTGTGGGGCGGATACGCGTACGGCCGCGGCCTGGAGGGACGCTCCGCCCGTACGGAGATGGAGACGGCCTACAAGCGGATCGCGGTCGCGGCGAAGAACACCGACACCCGCGAGCACGACATCGCCGACTCGGACGACTACTTCCAGTACCACGGCGGCATGGTCGCCACCGTGCGCGCGCTGCGCGGGTCCGCCCCCGAGGCGTACATCGGCGACTCCACCCGTCCCGAGACGGTCAAGACCCGCACGCTCGTCGAGGAGACGTCCCGCGTCTTCCGGGCCCGTGTCGTGAACCCCAAGTGGATCGAGGCGATGCGCCGCCACGGTTACAAGGGTGCCTTCGAACTCGCCGCGACGGTGGACTACTTGTTCGGCTACGACGCCACGACCGGCGTCATCGCCGACTGGATGTACGACAAGTTGACCGAGACGTACGTCCTCGACGAGACGAACCGCCAGTTCCTCAGCGAGAACAACCCGTGGGCCCTGCACGGCATCGCGGAGCGGCTGCTCGAAGCCGAGTCGCGCGGCATGTGGGAGAAGCCGGACCCGCAGACGCTGGAGGCCCTCCGCCAGGTGTACCTGGAGACGGAGGGCGACCTGGAGGCGGACGAGTAGGCCTCACCGCCTTACCGCTTCAGCGTCAGCGGAGAGTCACACCGAAGCTCCGTCCGTACGCGTGGTGCGTGTCGACGTCGAGCCGGGTTCCGCCCGGCACGGCGGTGACGCGCACCGCGTCGTCGCCGTCGGCCTTGCGCAGGCGGTGACCGCGCAGCACCAGCGTCACCGTGTCGCGTTCGGTCGTCGGGTCGGACACCGCCACCGTGACCTTGCCGCCTCGGCGCCGCACGAGGACGGACGCCGGGCCCTCGACGTCGAGTCCCGCCGTGTGGTGGGCGCCGGACGTGAAGGTGTTCGCCCCCGTGAGCCCGAGCCCGTCGTGGGCCACGGCCTGCATCCGTGAGGTGTTCGTGAGCACGCGCGCACCCTTGTACGCCCGTACCGCGGACTCGGACGCGTTCGGCAGCAGCGTGTACGCGAAGGAGACCGGTTTCGCCCCGGCCGCCTGCTCGACCGTCAGCGAGAACACCTGCCGGGTCACCGCCGTGTCCGGGTTCGTGGTCCGTACGACGCGTCGGCTGCGCGTCACCGTGTCGAGCCGCGCCTTCGCCTTCGGCCCCGCAAGGCGTACGTATCCCACCGCCGCGCCCTGCGTCCCGTCCGCCCAGCGCACCCAGCCGTCGCCCTCGGCCACGGTCACCGCGTCACCGGCCGGGGCCACGCGCGCGTCGACGGTCGTCGTCACCGCTCGCCCGCCGCCGGGAGCGTCCCCGACCCCGGCCGCGAGCACCACGATCTCGTCGTCGAGCAGGAACCACGACTTGGTGGCCCGCGCGCTCCGGTACGCCACGAAGTCCTCGGGCAGCAGTCCCGCCCGCTTGTCCCGCCACGGCACGTCGTCCGACGCGACCCACCCGACGGCTCCGTACGTGTCGTCGAGCACGGCCCCGCCCGAGTACGCCTGCGTGGCCGTAGGGAAGTACACGTACTTGTTCTGCGACTCGGACGACGCGGTGAAGTTCAGGGGATGGGAAGGGTTGTCGTAAAAGAGCTTCCCTCCGTACAACTCCGGTACGGATCCCCGGTGTTCGACGGGTGCCGTCACGCCCGCGAGTCCGTACGGCGAGACGGTGGTGAAGTAGTCGACGCCGAAAGACTGGGTCTGGTCCTGGCCCGCCAGGTACAGATAGTGGGCGCCGTCGCCCTGGAACCAGGGCAGCAGGTTCTCGCCGCTCATGTACTCGTACTTGCTGATCCGGCGCGAGCTGCGGGAGAGCGTGAACGCGTAGCCGGGGCGGCGGTGCACCGTGCGGTCCATGGCGTTGAAGGCGACGGAGCGGGCGGGCGGGTTGAGGTCGGCGGCCGGGACGGAGGAGTCCGCGAGGATGTCGGCGTACCGGACGATGCTGAGCGGCGAGACGAACGTCGCCGGGTCGAGCGACGCCTTCGACGTGCCGCGGATGTGCTTCACGTACGACTTGAGCGCGGTCGCCGCGTCGCCCGTCGACAGGGACGCGAGGTCGACGACGGCCTCGACGACGACGGCGGAGTCGGTGTACCCGCTGGCCGTCCGCGACACGGCCCGCCCCTTCACCGCCTCCATCATCCAGCCCTCGAAGATCAGCGGCGCGAACCCGTCGCGCACCCACTTCTGCACCGTGGGGATCAGCTCGTCGCCGTACGCGAACCCGGTCCCGTCGAGCAGCTTCAGCGTCTGGATGACGCGCGTGAGCAGGCCCTTTCCGTACGAGCCCGTGTACGCGACGGAGGAGTGCTGGATGAAGGAGCCGTCGGCGTAGTGGCCGTCCGTGACGCCGTGCTGGAGGTCGTACGGGTCGATCGTCGCGAAGACCGTCAGCTGGTCGGTGAGGGCCTTGCGGATGCGGGCCTCGTCGCCGGTGAGGGCACCCTGGAGGATGCGGTTGGTGGTGATGTCGGCGAGGTTGGCGCCGGTGTGGAAGCGCGAGTCGAGGTCGACGTCGCCGTTCTTGCCGCTGCGCAGATACGCGTCCATGGAGGCGATGTACGTGGTGGTCAGCTCGGCGGACGCCGCGTCGCCCAGCAGCACCAGCGTCCGGCTGACGTGCTGCGAGACGCCTATCTCCCAGGTGAACCAGTTGCCGTAATAGCCGGTCGACTGGTCGCCGTAGTACTCCTCGTGCAGCCACGTCAGTGCGTCGACGACCCGGCCGCGCACGGCTGAACTCCCGTACAGATCAGGGGAGATGCCCGGGGTGCGGGTCGCGAGCGCGATCTCGTACACCCGCTGGTACGTGGTGTTGAGGTTCGGGTCGCTGCTGCCGAGCGGCACGCCCTTGAACAGCTCACCGTCGCCTGACGCCGCGTCCATCGCCGCGAGGTTCGTGCGGGCGGTCTTCTCGATCGCGGCGAGCTTGTCGGCCGTCTCCTTGCGCGCGTTGGACTCGGTGGTGCCCGCGAACATCTCGGTCGCATTGGCGAGCAACCGCGCGGCCCCGTCCGGGAGTTGAGCCGCGCTCGCCCACTGGGTGGGCACGGCGGCAAGCACCCCGCTCGCGGCGATGACACTCAGCAGACGTCTACGGGTGATCTCCATCGGTCGTCCGTCCCTCCGTCGTTCGCCCACGATCGGCACGCGCGCGCCGGAGTCAAGCAGACGGGGTGATCCCCGACAAGAGCCGTCGGCTCAGAACGCGAGGTCCTCCCAGCCGATGCTCATGGCGAAGGGCTCGGGGAACTCGATGCCGAGGCCGCCGGGCTCCCATTCGCCGACGGGGACGTACGCCGTGGGATGCAGCGATTTCACGGCGAGCCCGGCCTGGATGATGGGGGCCAGTACGTACGCCCGCACCGACGTGACGTCCCACGTCCGGCCGGAGTCGAGCTCGACCTCCCAGTACCAGGGGATGCCTGCCTCCGCGTAGCGGTCCGTCTTCCACAGCCTGCGCTTGTGGTTGTACGGGCCGGAGACCACCTCGCCGACCAGGACGGTGTCGTCGGCGAAGGCGTCGGCTCCGGGCAGGCCGCGGCGGACCAGGAAGTCGGGGGTGAGGAAGCTGGACTTGTCGGGCTTGAAGAAGACGGTGGTCTCCACTTCGACCTGCAACTCGTCCCGCGTGGCACGGCGGGCGTCGGCCTCAAGCGCGTTGCGCATTCGCACGGCGAACTGCTGGTGTTCCAGCGGGCCCGACCGTTCTGCATTGCTTGCCGGCATGCCGCCTCCACGGTTCGCGTTCCGTCCCTCACGGTAGCCGCCTCGGAAGGTCGACTTCGTGCGGCTGAGTCCACTCGGCACACTGCGGGCACGCGTACACGTTGAAGCCGGGGCCCGTGCCCTGGTGCACCTCGGCGACGAGCACGGGTTCGTGCGTCATCACCTCGCACCACACGCACATGCGGACGGGGCGGTGGGGGTTGTCGTTCATGCGACTGCTCCTCGTACGTGTCGGTCGAGATCGATCCCGCAATCGGCGGCGAGCACGAGGGCGAGGCGCCTCCGCGCGAGGGGGTAGGGGTTTCCGGCGCGGTGCCGGCCGGTCCCTGGAAGTACGAGATGCAGCACCCAGGTGAGGGCGAGGCGGATAAGGTCGGTCATCGTCAGCGCTCCTAGTAAGCGTTGGCCGTGCCCCCGGACGTTCCAGCGTCGCGGGGGTCTTCCATTGCTGAAGCTAGAAGCTTCTTGACGCGATAAGAAGCGGCTGACCGCTACTGACCGATACTGATAGTGCATGACCGTGGTCGACCCATTACGGTCGCCTTCGTGAGCGACAAGATTGACCCCGAGGGCCTCGACTACCACTACGTGCAGCTCGCCAACATCATCGAGCGACGCATCCGCAGTGGCACCTACACGCCGGGGATGCGCCTGCCTGGCGAGATGACCATGGCGCACGACTTCGGCGCGGGCACCATTACGGTGCGCCGCGCCCTGTCGATCCTGCGCGACAAGGGCCTCGTGGTCACCGTCCACGCCCGCGGCACCTTCGTGGTCCGCGAGCTGCCGACGGAAGAGGCCCCCGCCGAATAGCAGGGGCCTCAGGGCTCACGGCAACAGGCGCGGCGAGCGTTTCGCCGCGACGTCCTCGACCCAGCCCCACATCGGCACCGCCACCGCGATCAGCACCCACCCGATGCCGAACAAAAACCACTGGCTCTCCAGCGGCAGCCACCTCTCGAACGCCGGAACGTTCCAGAACGTGTCGACCAGCGGCACCGCGAGGATCAGCGCGATCTCGTGCCAGAGGTAGATCGTGACGGCACGCGCGTTGAACACGGTGACGACGCGGTCGAGCCTCCGCCACCGCGCCAGCCACGCGAAGTCGATACGCCACCGCGCCTTCGCGTAGAAGAGAAGCGTGACGAACCCGGCCGACCAGAACGCCTGCGCGAGCGGCACGTCGTCCAGGTCGTACGTCCCGTACTCGCCCTGGTGGCTGAGCGCGTACCAGAGCCCGAACGCGAGCGCGGCGCCGGAGAGCACGACGACGACCGACCCCTTCCACCGCTCCAACAACCCGTCCCGGTGGGCGAATCCGAGCAGCCAGCAGAAGACGAAGATGCAGAAGTCGGTGGCATCTCCGGTGTCGAACAGCGCGATCGGAACGAGCGACAGCAGCAGCACCGGCACCGGCGCCCACCGGAAGACCCGCAGCAGCAGCGGGGACAGCAGCACGAACCACAGGTAGCAGCGCAGGTACCAGAGGATCTCCCAGGCCTGCTCACCCCAGGCGTTGCCCGGCGGATCACCGATGGGGACCACCCAGTAGACGATCCGCCAGCCCGGCATCCAGCCATGGACCAGCATCGCCGCGACGACGACCGCGCCCCACGCCCAGAACGGCACGAGCAGCCGCCGCATCCGGCTGCGGATGACGGACAGCGCGGGCCGTTGCAGGGACCGGGCCATCAGCGATCCGGCCAGCGCGAACATCACGCCCATGGACGGAAACACGAGCCCCGCCCAGGCCCAGCCGAAGCAGTGGTACGCGACGACCCGGACCAGCGCGACGGCCCGCAGCGCGTCGAAGTACCGGTCGCGCCCCGCCGGATGCGCGGAAGGCGCGGGAGCCGGGACACGTACGGGAGCCGAATCGCGTACGGGAACCGGCGGCACGCCCACCGCCCGCAGCTCCCGCGTCGGAGCGTCCTCGATCACCGACCCGCCCCCGTACCGGCCGTCGGCGTCCCGACCTCGCCCGTGCGCTTGAGCTTCTGCCAGCGCAGCCGGCCGCCCGTGAGGGCGGTGACGCAGGAGTGGATCAGGACGAGATACATCATCTGCCGGTACGCGAGTTGTTGCAGCGGCAGCATCAGCAGATACCGGTACTTCTCCTTGTCGAGCCTGAACGCGTAGGCGGCGCAGGCGAGTTGAACCCCGAGCACGGCCAGCCACGCCAACAGCGACGCCTTGAAGTCCACGAAAATCATCGAGTAGACGGTGAACACGTCGATGAGCGGCGCGAAGACCGGCGTGACGATCTGGAAGAGCACGACGAGCGGCATGCCGACCCGCCCGAAGCGCCCCGAAGGCCCCTTGTCCGTAAGGGACTTGCGATGCTTCCAGAGCGCCTGCATCGTGCCGTACGACCAGCGGTAGCGCTGGCTCCACAGCTGCTTGAACGAGCCCGGCGCTTCCGTCCACGCCCGCGCGTGCTCCTCGTAGACCACGCGCCAGCCCGCCCGGTGCATGGCGATGGTGATGTCGGTGTCCTCTGCGAGGGTGTCCTCGCTCATGCCGCCCGCGTCGAGCACCGCGTCCCGGCGGAACGCGCCGATGGCGCCCGGGATGGTGGGCATGCAGCGCAGCGTGTCGTACATGCGGCGGTCCAGGTTGAAGCCCATCACGTACTCGATGTGCTGCCAGGCGCCGATCAGCGTCCTGCGGTTGCCGACCTTGGCGTTGCCGGAGACGGCGCCCACCTCGGGGTCGGCGAAGGGCTGCACGAGCTTGGCGACGGTGTCCGGCTCGAAGACCGTGTCGCCGTCCATCATCACGACGATGTCGTAACGGGCGTGCCGTACACCGTTGTTGAGGGCGGACGACTTGCCCGCGTTCTCCTGCCGGACGACGCGCACGTTCGGGTGGCCGAGGGACTCGACGATCTCCGCGGTGCCGTCCGACGAACCGTCGTCGACGACGATGACCTCGAGCGGATGCGTGCCGGACATCAGCGAGTTCACCGTGTTCGCTATGCACTCCTTCTCGTTGTACGCGGGCACGATCACGCTCACCGGGCGGGTGGCGGGCGGCCCCCAGGAGAAGGAAGGGTGGTTGCGCTGCCGGTAGTGGCGGCGGGCCACGAGCAGCATGAGCGCGAATCTGGCCATGACGGCGACGCCGACGACGGCCAGGAACACGGAGAGCACCGGCATCGTCCACTCGGCGATGGCGGTGGCCACGATGAGGGACTTGCCGACGTAGAGCGTGGAGCCGGTGGCCTCGTGGAGGGAGGCCTGCTCGGCGGCCGTGGAGGTGGGATCGAGATCCTGCTCACGGGCGCCGGGCAGCGCGTGCGGCCGACCGGCTTGGGCCCCGGTCTGTGCCCCTGCCTTCGCTGCCGTCTTGGCCTTGGCCTTCTGGTTCATCGCCTGGGCGCCGCTCACCGTGGTGAAGGTGTAGCCCTTGGCCTTCATCTTCTTGATGTACTGCGGCAGCGCCTTCAGCGTCTGGTCCCGGTCGCCGCCCGCGTCGTGGAAGAGCACCGAGGCACCCTTGCCGGACTTCGGCGTGGCCGTGTCGATGATGCTCTTGACGCCCGGCTGCTTCCAGTCGTCGCTGTCGGTGTCGATGAACACGCTGGTGTAGCCGAGCTTCGCGACCTTCTTGTAGACGCCCAGGCTGTAGTTGTCGATGGCGTCGGTCTCCGAGGAGTACGGCGCCCGGAACAGTGTCGTGGTGACGCCCGCCGCACCCGCGATCGCCAGCTGCGTCTGCTTCAGCTCCCGCTTCAGGCGCGCGTACGACTGGTACGAGAGGTCCACGTGCGAGAACGAGTGGATGCCGACCTCATTGCCCTGGTCGACCGTCTGCTTCACGAGGTCCGGGTAGCGCGCGGCCATCGAGCCGACGAGGAAGAACGTGCCGGGCACGTCGTTGTCGTCGAGGATGTCGAGGACCTTCGACGTGTACTGGGGGTTCGGGCCGTCGTCGAAGGTGAGCACGATGGTCTTCTTCGGTACGGACTCGTCCTGGACCTTCCCGTTGCGGGACGTCCAGATCGGGCCGGACTCCAGGGCGGAGTCCGACACCTGGTCGTACGCGGCCCCGTCCCGGACCCGCTTGTCGTTGAACACCTCGCCGCGCACGTAGCCGTCGAGCAGCAGCGCGCAGCTCAGGGCCAGCAGGAGCAGCAACGCGAGGAGTGTGCGCGGGCGTTGGAGCGTCGCGGCGCGGCGGCCCATGCGGGCGATACGGCTCGGATTGGCGTGCCGGCGTCCGCCGCGCGGCGTGGGCAGCTTCGTCTCTTGGGACATAACTGGGCTCGTCCTCCGCTCAGTTGGCGCCGAGAGCGCCGGGAGTACCGGGCGCGCCGTTGGCGGGAGCGGAAGGGGGCGCCTGCCGGGCGTCGCCGAAGGGCAGCAGGTCCGAGGAAGTCAGCGGAATGCCCACGCCCATGAACGCGAGAACCAGCAACACCACGTAGCCCGCGCAGCCCACGCACACGGCGATCCCCAGGCGGCGCAGCAGTCGGGCTCTGCGGCCGGAGGAGTCGACGAACACGGGGCCCTCGCCAGGGGCACTGCGGGGTTTACGGCGGCGGCCGCGACCTGCGGCAGGGGTTTCGAGAACGGCATCGGAGCGCATTCCGCGCAGAGTATGCAGCCTTTTGTGGCCCATGCTGAGCGCTGCTTGTCAGCCCGCCCTGAAATGCGGCGAAGGCTGTCAGCGGCCTGGGCGGGTGGGGGATTATCGGCCGTTCTGCCCCGGTTCTCCTGTGCAATTCTTGAGTGAAAACGGCCGGCTGACACAGTTTCGGGTGCGAGGTTCTCCGTATGCCGATTCCGCTGAAGTCCGCCGCCGGAATGCTGGGCCTGGCCGTGCTCGCGTGCGCGGGCTGCGCCACGTCGTCCGACACCAGTTCCGACACCCGGTCCAAGGCCGACTCCTCCGCCGCCACCGGGTACGCCCCGTACGTCAGCGCCTCCACGGCCTACGCCACCGACTCGGCCGGCTCCCCGGACGCGTACAACCTCGCTTTCGTCGTATCCAACAGCTCCAGCTGCACGCCGAGTTGGGGTGGCCACACGAAAATCGCCGACGCCGGGGTCGCCTCCCGCCTCAAGAAACTCGCCGCCTCCGGCGCCACACTCCGCGTCTCCTTCGGCGGCGCCGACGGCAACGAGCTCGCCACCACCTGCGACACCGCGTCCGACCTGGCCGCCGCCTACGCCAAGGCGCTGGACGCGGCGGGCGACGCCACCCACGTCGACTTCGACATCGAGGGCGACACCCTCAAGGACTCCGCAGCGAACACCAAGCGCGCCAAGGCGATAGCCCTGTTGCAGAAACAGCGCGACGTGGACGTCACCTTCACGCTCCCCGTGATGCCGTCCGGCCTGGACGAGGACAGCGTCGACCTCCTCGAAGCCGCCAACAACCAGTCCGTCCAGGTCTCCACGGTCAACGTCATGACCATGAACTACGGCGAGTCCTACCAGGGCGACATGAGCGACTACGCCCGCACCTCGGCCCGCGCCACCCACACCCAGCTGAAGAAGGTCTTCGGCCTCTCCGACGCGAAGGCCTGGCGCGGCATGGCACTCACCTCGATGCTCGGCGCGAACGACATCGACGGCGAGACCTTCACCCTCGCGGACGCGGCACAGCTGCGGTCCTTCGCCGAGAAGAAGGGCATCGCGTGGGTCTCGACGTGGGCGACGTTCCGCGATGTGCCGTGCGAGTCCGGCACGGACACGGACGACGCGGCCACCAATTGCAGCGGGGTGCGGCAGAGCGAGGGGGCGTACGGGAGGGCGCTGTCCGGCTGAGCGCCCTCGCGGCGCCTCCCGTGCCGCCGAACGGGCGAATTAACTGATAGGCCGTCAATCCACCGGCATGCCGTAACAGTCAGATAAGTCATCACCTCCTACCGTCGCGATCACGCCCAAGTTTTCGGCCCGGGAGTTGACGTGATGCGCATGCGGAACCGGTTTGTGCCAAGAGGCAGGCCAACGCGACTACGAGCGATGGTCGTGCTGGCCGCGGTGCTCAGCCTGTTGTTCGGCTCCCAGGCATTGACCGCTCCGCTCGCGGCCGCCGACGACCCGATGAGCGCGGTCGGCATCACGAAGACCAACGACGCCGACGGGCCGCTGGAGCCCGGCGACGAGTTCATCTACACCCTCAACGGCCAGTGCTCCGGCCTGGACGTGGACTGCGTGAACTTCACGGTCACCGACACCCTGCCGGAGGGCCTGGAGGTGACCGACCTCCCGCAGTCGAACAGCACCCGCGACGTCACCTACGACGAGGCGACGCGGCAGCTGACGATCGTCTACAAGCAGCCGCTGCAGAATCCCGAGGGCGAGACCGGCCTGCGCGCGGGCCAGGCGGGCTCGGTGGAGATCGGGATGCGGGTGCCGGCCGACACGGAGTTGGAGGACGGCACCACCATCACCAACACCGCGCAGGCCGACGCCGACAACGCGGACCCGAAGACCTCCGACTCCGACATCACCATCAACATCCCGCGCGTGGTCAAGCCGGTGACGACCAAGGAGTGGGAGGACGGCTCGGCGGTCGCGATGAGCGGCGAAGAGTCCACGATCAAGCTGAACGTGCGCAACAACTCCTCGTCCTCGGCCGAGGTCACCGAGCTGTCGGTGTCCGACGACACCGAGGAGACGTTCGAGTACTTCGACTTCACCGGGGCCACCGTCACCGCGTTCCCCAAGGGCGCCGACCAGGCACACCTGGTGGTCACCACGGCCGACGGGCAGACGCACACCGGCGACGACATCACCTCTCCCGGCAAGCTTCCGCTGCCGGACGGGGTGGAACCGGGTGACGTGGTCGGCTTTGAAGTCGTCTTCACCAACAGCAACGGCGACCCGCTGCCGTACGACGAGAACGGCGGCAGCGTCGATGTCGGCATGAAGCTGCGGGACACCAAGCGCTCGGACGGCTCGGACCTGAAGCCCACCGACAAGATCACGGTCAACAACTGCGCGACCCCGTCCGCGAAGGAGACCACGGACGGCGACGTCGACGGCGACCAGGCCTGCGACACGTACGACATCCTGCCGGACATCCTGGTCCTCGACTCGACGAAGAAGTACTACGCCGACACCAACGGCGACTTCTCCCACGGTTCCAACGAGCACGCGGTCATCGGCGAGAACTCGCCGGTCAGCACCGGGGTCGACGTCACGAACAAGTCGCCGTTCAAGGTGAAGTCGATGACGATCACCGAGCCGGACGCGAACGCGACCAGCGAGTTCGACAAGCTCGACGTCGACAAGGTGCGGCTGCGCTTCCCCGAGGGCGCGACCGAGGCGAAGCTCACCGTCACCTGCGAGGACGGGACCACCCGCGAAGAGACCTACACGGAGAACGCGACCTACGACGTCCCCGCGGACTGCAAGCAGGTCAAGAAGGTCGAGGTCACCTACACCGGCGTCGACGCGGACGGCAATCCGTCCATCGCGGAGGGCGCCGACGCGGGGCTCGACCTGCACGGCACCCTGACCGACGACGTCGACGCGGGAGACGTGGCCGACGGCGTCAGCAACTGCGCGGGCACCAAGGGCGACGCCGGCCGCAGCGACGGCAGCGGCACCGCCTCCGGCAGCGCCTGCCAGAACCTCATCGTCGAGGACCCGTCCGGCGCCGGCGACGGCGTCAAGACCGTCAGCCAGACGGACGTGCCGCCGGGTCAGCCCATCGACATGGACCTGAAGTTCACGAACACCGGCAACCTGCCGCTGAGCGATGTGGTCATCACCGACCCGTCCGCCGACGCGGACGGCAAGCCCGGCAGCGAAAGCCCCTTCGACAAGTTGGAGATCACGTCCGTCTCCGTCTCGCCGTCCGACGCACCGGTGACCATTCAGGTGTGGGACCCGCAGGAAGAGGAGTGGGTCGACTACGACGGTGTGGACCCGGCCGTGCTCGCGCGGGCCACCGGCGTGCGCGGGGTCTACGACGGCAAGATGGCGCCGGGCGACAGCGTCACCATCAAGGTCACCGGCGAGCGCCGCGAGGGTGTCGAGAACGGCGAGACGTTCCAGAACTGCTTCTCCGTCACGGCGAAGGACAGCCAGGGCGGTGACGTCGACGGCAGCGACTGCAAGTCCATGGAGACCGGGCCCGCCGCCGACGGCGCCTCCCTGAACAAGACCATCGCGCCCGGCCAGCTCCCCGAGTACGTCGCCGGACTGCCCCGCCAGCACGCGGACATGACGCTCACCGTCCGCAACACCGGCAACATGTCGGCCAAGTACCTGAAGATCATCGACCAGGACGACGACTTCTTCGACGCCGTCGACCTCGTGTCCATCAAGTCGAACCAGATGCCGGCCGGCGCCAACCGCGTACAGATCGACGCGTACGTGAACGGGGAGTGGGTCAACGGCACCCCGTCCGCCGACGCCGCCCTGCCGTCCGGCGTCAACGCCGCCGACGTCACCGGCATCCGCGCCACGTACTCCTCGACGAGCACCAGCAACGACGGCTACGTGATCAAGCCGGAGTGCGCCGACAACACCTGCTCCGGCATCCTCACCCTCGACGTCAGCCCGCGCCCCACCCTGCGCAGCAGCGGCGGCCCGGTCCCCAGCCACCTGGAGGACACGGCCAGCGGCCAGTTCCTCACCAAGGTCGAGGACGAGGACAAGCCCCGGGACATCGACCCGGTCAACGCCACCCTCGACCTGGTCAAGGGCGACCCCAAGCTCGACGTCGACAAGACCCCGGACACCGTTCTCTCCCCCGGCGAGGACGCCCCCTTCTATCTGAAGGTCACCAACACCGGTACGGCGAACGTCCCGAACCTCGTCGTCAAGGACGACCTCCCCGAGGGCATCGCGTTCGACGACACCTTCGCGGGTGACAACGGCGAGCCGTACAAGATCATCGACAAGAAGGAGCCGGACGGCACCGTCGCCATCCCGACGCCCGTCTTCTCGCAGACCACCGACGGCGACCGGACCTCCGGGCTCACCTGGGACTTCTCCAAGGACGACGACGGCAAGGCGTGGAACTTCCCGCCCGGCGGCAGCTTCACCATCGAGATCCACGTGAAGCTGGAAGCCGGCATCCGCGCCGACGAGTCCGTCACCAACACCATGGGTGCCACCTCGTCCGACCCGGACCTGGCCTGCGAGGACGCGAGCGAGGCGGAGGAGAACGGCGCCATGTTCGGCTCCGGCCTGTACTGCGTCGACGACGCGAAGCTGACGGCCAAGACCGGCGCCGCGTTCACCGCCCGCAAGTGGGTCTCGGGCAACGACTCCCTCGGCTGGTACAACACCAAGACCAACAAGACCGTCGACGTGGGCGACGACTCCTGCCTGATGACGACCGACTCCACCGGCCGCAAGTACACCGCCAACCCGTGCGTCGCCCTGGTCAACCCCGGTGACCAGTACCACTACTTGATGCGCCTGCGGAACGCCGGCACCGAGGACGGCACGAACATGCGCGTCATCGACCGGTTCCCGGTCGCCGGTGACGAGGGCGTCATCCTCGACCAGGACCGCGCCACCGCCTGGGACAAGCGGCCCACGCTCGCCTCCGAGCCGCAGCTCGACGGCGACAGCCCCGGCGAGATGACCACCAAGTACGAGAACGACGAGCCGCTGTGCACCGACGACCTGGACATGGGCGGCGCCGGTTCGAGCGCGGACCAGTGCCCGTCCACCACGTGGGACGACGCCTACAGCAGCAAGGCGCGCGGCGCCGACATGGACCTGAAGTTCCCGCAGCCGCTGGAGCCCGGCGGCACCGTCGACATCACGTACGCGATGAACACCCCGCTCGACGTCGCCCACAACGGCGACCCGACCATCGCGTGGAACTCCTACGCCCACAACGAGACCACCGACCGCGCCGGCTCCCCGCGGGTGCTCCAGGCCAATGAGCCGATCAAGGTCGGGGTCGCCCTCTCCTACGGTGAGTTGAGGCTCGTCAAGCGGCTCGGCAAGCACCCCGACGCGGCGACGGACCTGCTGCGCAGGATCCCGTACCCGTACCACGTCACCTGCACCATCCACCCCCAGGGCAGACTGCCGCGGGTGGTCCTCGACGAGGACTACCGGGTCTCCGCCGACAAGCCGGTCAACGTCAAGGGGATCCCGGCGGGCGCCGAGTGCAAGATCTGGGAGACCTCGGCCAGAGGCGGCGCGTCCGACCACACCAAGGACAACCCGGTAGAGGTCACCATCAAGCCGAACATCGGCACGGAGACCCCGCAGTTCGCCCGGATCACCAACACGTACGAGTTCGGTGCGCTGACCCTGAACAAGGCGATCGACGGCGACGCGGCGGGCTACGCCGACGACGGCCGCACCTACGGCGTCGACGTCTCCTGCACCCTTCCGAACGCCTCGGGCGAACCGAGCGACCGCATCCTGCACAAGACGTTCGAGGTGAAGAACGGTGAGCCCGTCACCATCAAGCCGCTGCCGGTGAACACCCGTTGCTGGGCGGAGGAGGTGGACACCGGGGGCGCCGCCAAGGCGACCGTCGACCACGGATCCGCCGACAACCCGACGGTGATCACGGCGGGCGACTCCGACGAGCAGGCAGCCATCAAGGTCACGAACACCTTCCCGGCGGCCGACCTGACCGTCAGCAAGCACGTGGTCAACGGAGGAGCCGGCCCGTACGACTTCTCGCTCGCCTGCACGACCGACCAGGGCGACGTGGCCCTGTCCTCGGACGACAGCTCCTTCGAGCTGAAGGACGGCGAGGACCGCACGATCAGCGTCCCGGAGGGCTCGACCTGCACGGTGCAGGAGACGAACGTGCCCACCGGTGACACGGTGACGTACGAGGCCTCCGACGACGGCTCCGACGGCACGGTCCAGGTGAACGACGCGGCCACGGTCGACGTCACCAACACCTTCCCGGAGTCCGGCGGCACCAACGGCGGAGGCACCGGCGGCCACGACGGCGGCGGCCACCTCGCCGACACCGGCTTCCGCGACTGGACGATCCTGGGCGCCCTGCTCACCGTCCTCGCCCTCGCGGCCGGCCTCACGATCCGCGCGATGTCCCGCAGGGGCCGCGGCTGATCCTCGGCGGTAACAGGACGGTGGCCCCCGGCGATACGAACTCGCCGGGGGCCACCGTCTGTTCATGTGTGGAAGTGGCCGACCGCGGCGGGGACTTCGGGGGCTCGGGCCGTGAGGACCTTGCGGCCCGGAACAGGCTCGTAGATCCACGGCTTCTGGCACCCATGTGGCACGCGACGACTGAGCGAGTCCGCACAGCAAAAAGGCCCGGGTCGATGACCTGGGCCTTGGCTGTGGAGCGGGTGACGAGAATCGAACTCGCGCTCTAAGCTTGGGAAGCTTATGTTCTACCATTAAACTACACCCGCGCGGTACGGCCGTTGAGGCGATCCGTACTGGCGACACTGTACCCCATGCCGGGCCCCGGGCGCTGAAGCCCCGGGGCCCGGCTGCGTTGTGCGGGGTGGAAGTGACTGCGGGTGAAGGGAGTTGAAGCGTACGGTGGGGATTCCGGCCGAGGACGATTCACCGCGGGGTGCCGCCTGGATTGGCGTCCCTTTCATCCCGTAATGTTGCTTTTCGTCGTCGGTCAGGAAACTGGCCCAATGGCTCCGTGGGGAAGGGACTCCGGGACTTGATGGACTCGATGGATCGCACCGTCGTCCGATGTGCCGAAGGGCACGTGTTCAGCACCGCTTCGTTCCCGATGCAGCAGGCGGACCGTCTCGGTCCAAGCCGGCTGATTCGGTGTCCGCGGTGCGCGCGACTTCGGCACGCCGTTCCTGTGGGACCGGACGAGCGGTAAGCGGCACCAGTGACAGTGGGCGCGGGCCCCGCCGATTGTGGCGGGCCCGCGCCCACTGCGTATCCTCGCTACGTGCTTCTCTCAGACAAGGACATCCGGGCCGAGATCGACGCCGGCCGGGTCCGGATCGATCCTTACGACGAATCCATGGTGCAGCCGTCGAGCATCGATGTGCGGCTCGACCGCTACTTCAGGGTGTTCGAGAACCACAAGTACCCGCACATCGACCCGAGCGTCGAGCAGGCGGAGCTGACGCGGATGGTGGTGCCGGAGGGTGACGAGCCCTTCATCCTGCACCCCGGTGAGTTCGTGCTCGCGTCGACGTACGAGGTCATCTCCCTGCCCGAGGACCTCGCCTCGCGGCTGGAGGGCAAGAGCTCGCTCGGGCGGCTCGGGCTCGTCACGCACTCGACGGCCGGGTTCATCGACCCGGGCTTCAGCGGTCACGTGACCCTTGAGCTGTCGAACCTCGCGACGCTGCCCATCAAGCTGTGGCCGGGCATGAAGATCGGCCAGCTGTGCATGTTCCGGCTGTCGTCACCCGCCGAGTTCCCGTACGGCAGCGAGCGCTACGGTTCGCGTTACCAGGGACAGCGCGGGCCGACCGCCTCCCGTTCCTTCCTCAATTTCCATCGGACCCAGGTGTGAGCAGCAGCAACATGAGTGATGTGGCGCCCGTGCGCGAGAACCTTACGTACGAGAAGTTCGGTGTCGCCATGCGCGAGCTCGCGCAGACCGTCGCCGACGACGGGTACCAGCCCGACATCATCCTCAGCATCGCGCGCGGCGGCGTCTTCGTCGCCGGCGGGCTCGGGTACGCGCTGGACGTGAAGAACATCCACCTGGTGAACGTGGAGTTCTACACGGGCGTCGGGACCACGCTCGAGATGCCGGTCATGCTCGCGCCCGTGCCGAACGCGATCGACTTCAGCGACAAGAAGGTGCTGATCACCGACGACGTCGCGGACACCGGCAAGACGCTGAAGCTCGTGCACGACTTCTGCCTCGACACCGTGGCCGAGGTCCGCTCGGCCGTCGTCTATGAGAAGTCCCACTCGCTCGTGAAGTGCGAGTACGTGTGGAAGCGGACCGATGAGTGGATTAACTTCCCGTGGAGTGTTGAACCGCCCGTCGTGAAGCGGGACGGGCAGGTTCTCGACGCCTGAGCGTGCGTCGGATGTACGAAATGAGGGGCCCCACGGGGCCCCTCATTTCGTGTGCCGGAAGGCGCTGGCCGGGGACGTCTAGAACGTGCCGAGCTTGATGATCGAGAGCAGTGCGATCAGTTGGATCGCCGACGCCGCGAGCGCCTTCGGCCAGGGGAGGTCGTGGGACTTGGAGACCATCGTGGTCAGCAGGGCGCCCGCCGCGACCCAGGTCGCCCAGCCGATGAGCTGGACGAACATCGCGTCGCCGCCGAGGAACATGCCGAAGAGCAGGCGCGGGGTGTCGGTGAGGGAGGCGATCAGCATGGACAGGCCGACCGTGGGCTGCCACGCGCCCTCGCCGCCGAGCTGGCGGGCCAGCGTGTGGGTGACCACGCCGAGCACGAAGAAGCTGAGCGTGATCGCGATGCCGGTCGTCAGGACGTAGGGGATCGCCGAGGACATCGTGGCGTTGATGACGTCCTCGCGGGCGCCGTCGAAGCCGAAGATCGCCAGGAGCCCGTAGAGGAACGTGACGAGCAGGGCCGGGCCCCACATCGCGTAGTCGCGCATCTGGAGATACGTCGGCGCGGGGCGCAGGATGATCCCGGACAGCAGCGGCTTCCAGTGCAGGCGGGGGCCGACCGGTCCGGCCGGGGCGGCCGCGCCCGCCTGGTAGGTGGAGCCCTGGCCGTACGCGTACGGGTCGTCGCCGGGGTTCACCGAGAACGCCTGGGTGTGACCGGGGTTGTTCGCCGCGTACGGGTCGTGGGTACGGGGCGCGTTCGGATCGCCGAAGTACTCCGGCTCGCCGTGCCCGCCGTTCGGCTGCGGCCACTGCTGCCGTTGTTGCTGCTGTTGCTGTTGCCCGTACCCGTGTTGCTGCTGCTGAGGGGGCCCGTACGGAGGGTGCCCCTGCGGCGCTTCGCGGTTGTCCCGGCCGCGTCCGTTCCTGAATCCAGCCACGTACTCGAACGTACCTGGTTTCCGTGAACGGAATGCCGGGCCCGGGGTTCGGGCCCGGCATTGCGGCTGAGCTGTGACATCCCGTAGGGGACCCCCGACGGGGACCCTTAGGGCCTGTCGTTTGGGTCAGGCCCTAGGGGCGCCGCGCAGGCAGGGTGCGTCAGTCGGCGAAGTTGGCGCCGAGCAGCGGGGTGCCGGAGCCGGAGATGCCGAGTGTCGAGACGTAGGTGCCGGCGGAGCCGGAAAGGGTGCCGTCGGCCTGGGAGTTCAGGGCGTAGACCGCGCCGTTGCCGCCGTTCTCGCCCAGGGCGCCCACGATCACGTCGCCGCGGCCGTCGTCGTTGAGGTCGTCGATGTGGACGTCGGAGCCGAAGTTGTCGTCCTTCTCATCGGAGTTGGGGACGCCCGGGGTGTTCTGGCTGTAGAGCTCGGCGCCCGCGCCGGTGATGCCGGAGCCGTCGGCCGCGCCGTACAGGACGGTGATCGCGCCGGCGTCCGCGACGCCGCCCAGGTTCTCGCCGACGGAGCCGACGACGAGGTCGAGGTGGCCGTCGCCGTTGATGTCGCCGAGGTCGAGCTCGCCGCCGAAGTCGTCGCCGGTCTCACCGCCGCCGGGGACGCCGGAGGTGTCCTGGTCGATGGTCTGGATCGCGGAGGCGACCGGGCCGTTCGCGGAGCCGTGGGCGATCTTGACGGCGCCGCCCAGCTGGGCGCCGGGGACGCCGGAGTCGGTGTCCCACTCCAGGCCGATGACGACGTCGCCGTAGCCGTCGCTGTCGACGTCACCGACGTCCGTGATCACGCCGGCGGGCAGCTTGACGGCGTCGGCGCCGGTTCTGAAGCCGCTGCCGCCCGGCAGGTAGTAGTTGGCGTTCCAGCCCATGTCGGAGTCGGCCTCGTACCCGTTGACGAGCAAGTCGTCCAGGCCGTCGCCGTTGACGTCGCCGGTGTGCAGGTTGTGGACGCCGACGCCGTCGGAGCCGCTCTGCACGGGTGCGCTCAGGGTGGACCAGCTCTGGTCGCCGCCCATCGCGATCCGGTCCATGGTGGACGAGTTCGGTGTGGCCACGATGATGTCGTCCGTGCCGGCGCCGAAGTAGTCGCCGGCCGTCAGGCGGGCGCCGAAGGCGTCGTGCTTCGAGGGGCGCGGGTCGGTGAGCGTCTTGCCGCTCTTGCCGCCGGACAGACCGTTCGCGGAGCCCCACAGGATGGCCGCGGTGCCGCCGTCCTTGTCGGTGCCGACGTCCTCGCCGGGGGCGCCGACGACCAGGTCGTCGAAGCCGTCGCTGTTGAAGTCGCCGTAGGCGGTGGCGGAGCCGAACGCGTCGTTCGTCTCGGCCGTGCCGGGCACGCCGGTGGAGTTCTGGCTGATGGTGGTGTGCTTGCCGCCGCCGTACAGGACGCTGACCTGTCCGGCGCCGGAGTGCCCGCCCACGTACGCGAGCGGCGCGGACGTGGCGACGTCGGCCATGCCGTCGCCGTTGAAGTCGGCGTCGGAGGCGGCGACGCCGGGGGTGGCCGCGGTCGCGGTCCCCGCCGTGGCGACGAAGATCCCGCCGGTCAGGGCGGCCGCCGTGGCGGTGGCCATGGCGAGCCGGAGGCGGGCCGGGGACGGGGCGGGGTTACGTCTGTGCTTGGCCATTCGGTTGGCTCCTGCGGCAAGGGGGACGCCTGGCGGGCGTCCCGTCAACGGGGTGCCGTTCGCGGGTCGTTGGCCGGGAATTACCCCGGCTGTGACCTTGCGGTCGGCTAACAGGAGACCGTTGGTGGGGCGGGAGGGTTGTACGTGGCGACTGAGTTTCTGCTGGACAGAAGCTAGTTGCTGAACTCTGTGGTGGAGAACGTGAGCTGTGGGGTGCCCGATACGAGCGTGGCGGCGGTGCGGTTTCCGGTCAGCACGGTCACCGTGTCCGTGGCGCCCGTGGTGCCCTTGGTGTGTTGCAGGGCGAGGTCGTCGCGGCCGTCCCCGTCGTAGTCCGCGACCGCGATCACGTGGCCCTTCGCCGGGGCCCTGCGGGGCTTGCCCGAACCGATGAGGTGGACGCCGTCCGAGGCGTCCGACACGGCCAGTTCGTCGCGGCCGTCGCCGTTCAGGTCCGCCGCGGCGAGCCGGTCGCCGGTGACCCGGACCGTGCGGGTGGCCCGGCCCCCGGGCGCGTACAGCTTGAGGCCGGCCTCGTCGAGGACCGCCGCCCCGAAGCGGCCGAAGACCGCGTCCGTGCCCGCCGGGTACGTGGCGCCCTTGGTGAAGCCGTTCGGGCCGCCGAGGGCGACGGCGGAGCGTGCCGTGCCGGTGTGGGCGCGGACCAGGACGTCGTCGGTGCCGTCGCCGTTCAGGTCGGCGGCGGGGCCCGTCGGCACGTTCCCGGAGGCCTGCGCGATGCCGGTGGTGCCGCGCGGGGCGCCGGCGCGGGTGAAGGGGCCCGGCAGCACGCTGAGCCGTCCCCCGCTGGCGTGCACGACCAGGTCGTTCCTGCCGTCGCCGTCGAAGTCCCCGCACACCGGCTGGTCCGGCCACTCGTTGCCGAACCTGGCCCGCGCGGGGATCTTCAGCGTGACGCCCTTGCCGGAGATCCCGGTGGGCGAGCCGAAGAGGATCTGGAGCGGTACCGGCGGCATGCCCTGACCGTCGTACGGCGGGTCCGTCGACACCACGAGGTCGGCGTAGCCGTCCCGGTCGAGGTCGCAGCTCGCCTCCGAAGCGAACGTGGCCGGGGCCTGCCCCTTGATCCGGGCCGCGTACTTCGCCGGGGTCAGCAACTGCCGGGTCCCGGCGACGAGTCCGTGGCCCTTCCTCCCGTAGACGACGCCGATGCCGGGGTCGTCGCCGAGCCCGTCGTGCGCGAGGTCGTCGAGGACGAGGTCGGGGGCGCCGTCACCGTTGAAGTCGCTCGGGAGCTTGCTGCCCTTGCCGCGCGGGACCGGCAGCGGCGCGCTCCGCTGCTGCTTGCCCGCCACGGTCGCGGGGCGGTGGGCGCCGCCGCCGTCGTGGCCGCCGCACCCCGTGAGCGCGGCGGCGAGCAGTGCGGCGCACAACACAGCCCCGCTGCCTCTTCGTACGCCGGCTCTTTGTATGTACCCGGGTATCAACAACGCCCCCGCCCCTCCCATGAGTTCACAACTTCCACATGATGGCAGGGGCAAGGACGGGAACGTCAGCGCAGGGACGTGCCGAACGCGATGCCCGCGCCGGGAAGGCCGAAGTCCGCGCCGTTGAACGAGGTCGCGCCCGTCGTCGTCGGGTACGGCGACGAGCCCTTCAGCACCGTGACGGCGCCCGCGTCCGCGGCCGAGCCGATGTCCTCGCCGGACGCGGCGACGGACAGGTCCGCGCGGCCGCCCCCGTTGATGTCCTTGAGGCGGACCGTGGAGCCGAAGTGGTCGCCGGTCTCGGCGACGCCCGGCACCCCGCTGGTCTCCTGGTGGTAGGCGCGGCCCTCGCCGATGTAGCGCGCGGAGCCCTTGAGGACGACGGCCGATCCGGTGCCCCGCACGCCGTCGACGGTCTCGCCGGGCGCGCCGACCGCGACGTCGTCGCAGCCGTCGCCGTCCACGTCACCGACGGAGACGGAGGCGCCGAAGCGGTCCTCGGCCTCCGTCGCGCCCGGGATGCCGTCGCTGTCCTGGGTGACCTTGTGCATGCCCTCCATCTCGTCGGTGAAGATGGTGGATCCGCCGGAGAACACCCAGACCGAGTTGTCGGCGGCCTGGCCGGTGACGAGGTCGGGGTAGCCGTCGCAGTTCACGTCGCCGGAGGCGGCGGCCTCGGTGGTGGATCCTGCGAACTGACCGTCGATCCGCCCGGAGTGGTAACCGATGTCGCCGGGACCGCCGTCGACCCACCCCGTGTAGGGGCTGCCGTCGGCGTTCTTGCCGTAGAGGACGTACGTGTACGTCTTCCCGACGCCCTTGCCGTGGAACTGGTCGGCGGTGAGGCCCTCCAGCGTCACGCCCTCGGGCACGAACTCGACCTCGGGCGCGTAGGCGTCCTCGGGGGCGTTGCTGTCCGAGTACCACCAGTACTTCTTGGCGCTGACGACGGCGAGCTGCGCGTGGTCGTCGCCGTCGAGGTCGACGAAGACGGCGCCCTCGCCGAAGCGTTCGTCGTCGGCGGAGGGCGCGTGGTAGACGGTGGCGCCCTTGGTGAAGCCGTTCGCGCCGCCCCACACCACGTTCAGCGAGCCGCTCGCCCAGTCGGTGACCCGCTCGCCGGGGGCGCCGACGATCAGGTCGGCGTACCCGTCGCCGTTGACGTCGCCGCTGGTGACGTTCTCCCCGAACTCGTCCTCCTTCTCGGTGGCCCCGGGCACGCCGGAGGTCTCCTGGGTGACGGTCACGGACTTGGCGCTGCCCACCCCGGAGGCCGAACCGAACGTCACCGTCACGGCGTTGGCCTTCGGCGTGCCGATGGCGAGGTCACGGTAGCCGTCGCCGTTGAAGTCGTCCTTCAGCGTGCTCGCCGCGGAGGCGGTCCCCGCGAGGGGGAGGGTGAGGCCGCCCGCGGTCAGGGCGGCCACCCCGGCGACCATGGCGATTTTCTTGAGGCGCACGTCAACTCCAGCGTTGGGTCGGGCAGTTGTTCTCGATGGTCCGCTGGTGTGACGGCTGGGGGCCGGTGAATGGTTGTACGGGACAGAACAAGTGAACGGGACGGAACAAGCGAAGAGGGCACCCCGTCGTGAACGGGGTGCCCTCTTCGGTCGTACGCAGGTGACTACTTCACCGGCTCAGATGGTTACTTCACCGGCTCGGGCTCCGGCGCGTCCTCGGTCTCCGCCTCGCCCGCCGGGTCGACCGGCGTCCTGACGGAGTCGAGCAGGAGCTGGGCCACGTCGACGACCGTGACGGACTCCTTGGCCTTGCCATCGTTCTTCTTGCCGTTGACCGAGTCGGTCAGCATGACGAGGCAGAACGGGCAGGCGGTGGAGACGATGTCCGGGTTCAGCGAAAGCGCTTCGTCAACACGCTCGTTGTTGATGCGCTTGCCGATCCGCTCCTCCATCCACATCCGCGCACCACCGGCGCCGCAGCAGAAGCCGCGTTCCTTGTGGCGGTGCATCTCTTCGTTGCGGATGCCCGGGACACTGGCGATGATCTCGCGCGGCGGGGAGTAGATCTTGTTGTGACGGCCCAGGTAGCACGGGTCGTGGTACGTGATGATGCCCTCGACCGGCGTGACCGGCGTCAGCTTGCCCTCGTCGACCAGGTGCTGGAGCAGCTGCGTGTGGTGGATCACCTCGTAATCCCCACCGATCTGCGGGTACTCCTTGCCGATCGTGTTGAGGCAGTGCGGGCAGGTCGCGACGATCTTCTTGGCCGTCCGGGGCTTCTTGGACTCCTCGGTGACCTTGCCGTCCTCGTCGTACTCCTCGCCGAAGGCCATGTTCAGCGACATGACGTTCTCCTGGCCGAGCTGCTGGAACAGCGGCTCGTTGCCGAGGCGGCGGGCGGAGTCACCGGTGCACTTCTCGTCGCCGCCCATGATCGCGAACTTGACGCCCGCGATGTTGAGCAGCTCGGCGAAGGCCTTGGTGGTCTTCTTCGCCCGGTCCTCCAGGGCGCCGGCGCAGCCGACCCAGTAGAGGTACTCGACCTCGGTGAGGTCCTCGATGTCCTTGCCGACGACCGGCACCTCGAAGTCGAGCTCCTTGAGCCACTCCAGGCGCTGCTTCTTCGCCAGGCCCCAGGGGTTGCCCTTCTTCTCCAGGTTCTTGAGCATCGTGCCCGCCTCGGACGGGAACGCGCTCTCGATCATCACCTGGTAGCGGCGCATGTCGACGATGTGGTCGACGTGCTCGATGTCGACCGGGCACTGCTCGACACAGGCGCCGCAGGTGGTGCAGGACCACAGGACGTCCGGGTCGATGACGCCGTTCTCTTCGTGCGTGCCGATCAGCGGGCGCTCGGCCTCCGCGAGGGCGGCGGCCGGCACGTTCGCCAGCTGCTCCTCGGTGGCCCGCTCGTTGCCCTCCATGTCCTTGCCGCCACCGGCGAGCAGGTAGGGGGCCTTGGCGTGCGCGTGGTCGCGCAGCGACATGATCAGCAGCTTCGGGGAGAGCGGCTTGCCCGTGTTCCAGGCGGGGCACTGCGACTGGCAGCGGCCGCACTCGGTGCAGGTGGAGAAGTCGAGCAGGCCCTTCCAGGAGAAGTGCTCGACCTGGGAGACGCCGTAGACGTCGTCCTCGCCCGGGTCCTCGAAGTCGATCGGCTCGCCCTTGGAGGTCATCGGCTGAAGCCCGCCGAGCGCGACGTCGCCGTCCGCCTCGCGCTTGAACCAGATGTTGGGGAAGGCCAGGAAGCGGTGCCAGGCGACACCCATGTCGGTCTTCAGGGCGACCGTGATCATCCAGATGAACGAGGTCGCGATCTTCACCATGGCGGTGAAGTACACGATGTTCTGCAGCGCGCCGAGGCTCAGCCCCTTGAAGGCCAGGACCAGCGGGTACGTGACGAAGAACGACGCCTCGTAGTGGTCGAGCCCGTGCATCGTCGCCTCAAGGGCGTGCAGCGCCAGGATGCAGACGCCGATGATCAGGATGACGGCCTCGACGAAGTACGCCTGGCCGAAGTTCGAGCCGGCGAAGCGGGACTTGCGGCCCGCCTTGTTCGGCTTCGACAGCTGGCGGATCACGATCAGCGTGAGGATGCCCAGCGACGTCATCAGGCCGATGAACTCGACGAAGATGTTGTACGGCGCCCACTCGCCGATGATCGGCAGCAGCCAGTCGGCCTGGAACAGCTGGCCGATGGCGTTCACGATCGTCAGGATGAGCGAGAAGAAGCCGACGGCGACGAACCAGTGCGCGAAGCCGACGATGCCCCACTTGTTCATGCGGGTGTGGCCGAGGAACTCCTTGACCACGGTGACGGTGCGCTGCACGGGTTCGTCGGTACGCGTCCCCGCGGGGACGTTCTGGCCGAGCCGCACGTAGCGGTAGATCTGCGCGATGGCTCGGACGAACAGAGCCACGCCGACGACGATCAGGGCCAGCGACACGATGATCGCGGCGAGTTGCATTTGGGGGCTCCTCGGGCCTGCGTTACTAAGCGGTAACTTAGGTTGTCCGTCTGAGACTACCCACTTACCTGTGCGCAATGTAGTCGCCAGGCTGGTGATCTGTGTCGCGCAGGTCCCCCTGTGCGGATCATTGCGGGCCCCCAAAGCGGATCGTGTTATTCACCCCATATTTGGACATTACGGAATAACTTATGGGGATGAGCGCACCGTTGACGACCGCACCCTCCATGACCGCACCTTTGACATACCTGGTCACCGGTGGCGCGGGCTTCGTCGGCTCGCACCTCACCGATGCGCTGCTTGCCGAAGGACACACCGTCGTCGTCCTCGACGACCTCTCCACGGGCGACCGCGCCAACCTCGCCGCCGCCTGGCCCAATTCCCGGCTCCGCTTCGTGCGCGGCTCGGCCCTCGACGCCCGGCTCGTCGCCGAACTCGCGGGCCGCTGCGATGCGGTGGTCCACCTGGCGACCGAGGGAGTTCGCCCCGTCGCCGAGGCCGCCCGGCAGCACGGCCGCAGCCTGCTCCTCGCCTCCACGGAGTCCGCGGGGGAGGCCCCCGACGGGGACGTGACCGTGGTCCATCTGTACGACACCGTCGGACCGCGCCAGTCGCCCGCGCGCGGCGCCGTCCTCCCGCGCCTCGCCGAACGGGCGGTCGCGGGCCTGCCGCTCACCATCCACGGCGACGGCACCCGGCGCCTGCGCTGCACCCACGTCGCCGACACCGTCGACGCGCTGCTGCGGCTGCTCGCCGAGCCCGCCGCGGCCGGCCGCGCCTTCGACGTCTGCGGCACGCAGGAGACGGCCGTCGCCGACCTGGCGGGCGTCATCGTCGAACGCTCCGGCTCCCCCTCCCCGCTCCGCTTCGTTCCCTGTGAGGCGGCGTACGAGGAGGTGGAGTCGCACCGTCCGGACGCCGGGCCGCTGCGGGAACTCACCGGATGGGAGCCCGCGTTGGGGCTGCTCGACATCGTGGACGCGGCCCTTGTCGACGCGGGCGGCGCGTTCGGTGTGGTCACGACCGCCGAGGCCAGGGTCTGACCATGAGGATCGCCGTCGTCCACGGTTTCGGCGCCCCGGGCGGCGAGGACGAGGCCGTCCTCGACCAGGTCGCCGCGCTCACCCGCGCAGGACACGAGGTGCGCCTCGTCGCGGCGAACGGCCGTGGCCGCGGCCCCCTCGCCACCCTGCGGGCGTTCGGCCCGGACGTCGTGCACGTCCACAACCTGTACCCCGCCTTCGGCCGCGCCTGGGTCACCGAGTGGACGGGCCCGGTGGTCGCCACCCTGCGGCACGGGCCCCACCGTGGCTCCCGGTTCGCCGCGCTGCAGTTCCCGTGGGCGCCGCGCGGCGGGCTGCGGCAGGATCCGCTGCTGCGGCGGGCCGACCGCCTCGTGGTCCTCTCGGAGGCGAGCCGGGACGCGTGCGCGCGCGCCGGGCTGCCCCGGGAACGCCTCGACGTGGTGCCCGACTTCGTACCCACGGTCGCGGAACCGGAGGTCGGGGCGGGCGGGGCGAGTGGGGTCGACGGGGGCAGCGGTGCAGACGGGGCCAATGGGTCTGGTGCCGCCTGGGTGTGCGTCGGGCCGCTCGCGCCGGAGCGGGGCGTGCTCGAACTGCTGCGCCGCTGGCCCGCGGGTGAGCGTCTCGATGTGATCGGGGCCGGGCCGCTGGAGGGGCGGTGCCGGGCGGCGGCGCCCGCGTCGGTGCGGATGTGCGGGGCCGTGGGGCGGGGGGAGCTCAGGCGGGCGCTTCCGGGATATCGGGGGATCGTGCTGCCGGGGCGGGGGACGCGCAGGGCGGTGCCGCTCGTGTACGCGGAGGCGCTCGCGGCGGGGCTGCCGGTGCTGGCCTTCGAGGGGGCCGGAGCGTCGGCGGTGCCGCGTGCCGTGCGGTCCGAGGGCACGGGTACGGTCACCACCCTGGACGCCCACCTTCCCGGCGCGCTCGACGTGGCCGCCAAGATCTTCCCGACGCTGCGGGAGCACTGCCGCGCGGTGTACGCGAAGCGGTACGGGGAAGGCGCCTGGACCGAGCGCACCGAGTGCCTCTACGCCTCGCTCGTAGCGTAATCATCGCCGTACGAGCTCACGACACTTCACAAAAGCCCAGGTCAGAGCTGTGTCTCCAGCGGTCTGCCGATAAGGGCAGGATAAAACTTGAGTGGGTGGGACTCAGGTCTGTTGACGCCGAGGGGGAGGGTGTTGCAGTCTTGAGCCAGTTCCACTCAAGTAGGTAGCTGGAGGAATCGAAATGGCACGTGCGGTCGGCATCGACCTGGGCACGACTAACTCCGTCGTCAGCGTTCTGGAGGGCGGTGAGCCCACCGTCATCGCGAACGCCGAGGGCGCCAGGACCACGCCGTCCGTCGTCGCTTTCGCGAAGAACGGCGAAGTGCTGGTCGGCGAGGTTGCGAAGCGCCAGGCGGTCACGAACGTGGACCGGACCATCCGCTCGGTGAAGCGCCACATGGGCACCGACTGGAAGATCGACCTGGACGGGAAGGACTTCAACCCGCAGCAGATCTCCGCGTTCATCCTGCAGAAGCTGAAGCGCGACGCGGAGTCCTACCTCGGCGAGAAGGTCACGGACGCGGTCATCACCGTCCCGGCCTACTTCAACGACTCCGAGCGACAGGCGACGAAGGAAGCCGGCGAGATCGCGGGCATGAACGTCCTGCGCATCGTCAACGAGCCGACGTCCGCGGCCCTGGCCTACGGCCTGGACAAGGACGACCAGACCATCCTGGTCTTCGACCTCGGTGGCGGCACCTTCGACGTCTCGCTCCTGGAGATCGGCGACGGCGTCGTCGAGGTGAAGGCCACGAACGGCGACAACCAGCTCGGCGGTGACGACTGGGACCAGCGCGTCGTCGACTACCTGGTCAAGCAGTTCAACAACGGCCACGGCGTGGACCTGGGCAAGGACAAGATGGCGCTTCAGCGCCTGCGCGAGGCCGCCGAGAAGGCGAAGATCGAGCTGTCCTCCTCCACGGAGACCACGATCAACCTGCCGTACATCACGGCGTCCGCCGAGGGCCCGCTGCACCTGGACGAGAAGCTCACGCGCGCCCAGTTCCAGCAGCTCACGTCGGACCTTCTGGAGCGCTGCAAGACGCCGTTCCACAACGTCATCAAGGACGCGGGCATCAACCTGTCCGAGATCGACCACGTCGTTCTCGTCGGTGGTTCGACCCGTATGCCGGCCGTCGCCGAGCTGGTCAAGGAACTGACCGCGGGCAACGAGGCCAACAAGGGCGTCAACCCGGACGAGGTCGTCGCCATCGGCGCCGCCCTGCAGGCCGGTGTCCTCAAGGGTGAGGTCAAGGACGTCCTGCTCCTCGACGTGACCCCGCTGTCCCTGGGTATTGAGACCAAGGGCGGCATCATGACCAAGCTGATCGAGCGCAACACGACGATCCCGACGAAGCGTTCGGAGATCTTCACGACGGCCGAGGACAACCAGCCGTCGGTGCAGATCCAGGTCTACCAGGGCGAGCGCGAGATCGCGGCGTACAACAAGAAGCTCGGTATGTTCGAGCTGACCGGTCTGCCGCCGGCCCCGCGTGGTGTCCCGCAGGTCGAGGTCGCCTTCGACATCGACGCCAACGGCATCATGCACGTCACGGCCAAGGACCTCGGCACGGGCAAGGAGCAGAAGATGACCGTCACCGGTGGCTCCTCGCTGCCGAAGGACGAGGTCAACCGGATGCGCGAAGAGGCCGAGAAGTACGCGGACGAGGACCACGCCCGCCGCGAGGCCGCCGAGTCCCGCAACCAGGGCGAGCAGCTCGTCTACCAGACGGAGAAGTTCCTCAAGGACAACGAGGAGAAGGTCCCCGGCGAGGTCAAGACCGAGGTCGAGGAAGCCCTCACCGAGCTGAAGGAAAAGCTCAAGGGCGAGGACTCGGCCGAGATCCGCACCGCCACCGAGAAGGTCGCCGCCGTCTCGCAGAAGCTGGGCCAGGCCATGTACGCCGACGCCCAGGGCGCGCAGGCCGCCGGTGACGCCCCGCAGGGTGACGCTCCTCAGGGTGACGCCAAGGCCGACGACGACGTCGTCGACGCCGAGATCGTCGACGAGGACAAGGACCGCAAGGACGGTGCCGCGTGACGGAGGAGACCCCGGGCTTCGAGGAGAACGAGAAGCCTGACGTCCCCTCCGGCGCCACCCCCGACGACGCCGAGCCGCAGGCCGCTCCCTCCGACACGGAGGGGGCGGCCCCGGCCGGGGACTCAGCTTCTGCTCAGGATGTTGCCCTGACGGCACAGCTGGACCAGGTGCGTACCGCGCTCAACGAGCGCACCGCGGACCTCCAGCGCCTGCAGGCCGAGTACCAGAACTACCGGCGCCGTGTGGAGCGGGACCGCGTCACGGTCAAGGAGATCGCCGTCGCGAACCTCCTGACCGAGCTGCTTCCCGTTCTCGACGACATCGGCCGTGCCCGTGAGCACGGCGAGCTCGTCGGCGGCTTCAAGTCGGTGGCCGAATCCACGGAGACGGTCGCCGCGAAGATGGGCCTTCAGCAGTTCGGCAAGGAGGGCGAGCCCTTCGACCCGACCGTGCACGAGGCCCTGATGCACTCCTACGCGCCGGACGTCACCGAGACGACCTGCGTGGCGATCCTGCAGCCGGGTTACCGGATCGGCGAGCGCACCATCCGCCCCGCGCGGGTGGCCGTGGCCGAGCCGCAGCCGGGTGCGCAGGGCAAGTCCGAGGACGCTGCCGAGTCGGCCGAGACCAAGGGCGACGAGAAGGACAACGGTGGCCCGGAAGAGGGCTGACGTCGTACGCGTACTGATTGATGTGAGTGAGGAGGGACGTCGAGGCCGATGAGCACCAAGGACTTCATCGAGAAGGACTACTACAAGGTCCTCGGCGTCCCGAAGGACGCCACCGACGCCGAGATCAAGAAGGCGTACCGCAAGCTCGCCCGCGAGAACCACCCCGACGCCAACAAGGGCAACGACAAGGCGGAGGAGCGCTTCAAGGAGATCTCCGAGGCGAACGACATCCTCGGTGACCCCAAGAAGCGCAAGGAGTACGACGAGGCGCGCGCCCTGTTCGGCAGCGGCGGGTTCCGTCCGGGACCCGGCGGTGCGGGGGCGGGCGGCTCGTTCAACTTCGACCTGGGCGACCTCTTCGGAGGCGGCGCCCAGGGCCAGGGCGGTCCGGGCGGCTTCGGCGGCGGCATCGGCGATGTGTTCGGTGGCCTGTTCAACCGGGGCGGCGCGGGTACGGGTACCCGTACTCAGCCGCGCCGTGGCCAGGACATCGAGTCCGAGGTGACGCTGAGCTTCACCGAGGCGGTGGACGGGGCCACGGTCCCGCTGCGCATGTCGTCCCAGGCTCCCTGCAAGGCGTGCTCCGGCACCGGCGACGCGAACGGCACACCGCGCGTGTGCCCGACCTGCGTCGGCACCGGACAGGTCTCGCGGGGCGGCGGTGGCGGCTTCTCCCTCACCGACCCGTGCGTGGACTGCAAGGGCCGCGGCCTGATCGCCGAGACGCCGTGCGATGCCTGCAAGGGCAGTGGGCGGGCCAAGTCCTCCCGCACCATGCAGGTCAGGATCCCCGCGGGGGTCTCGGACGGCCAGCGCATCCGGCTCCGCGGCAAGGGCGCTCCCGGTGAACGGGGCGGCCCCGGGGGCGATCTGTACGTCGTCGTGCACGTCGACGCGCACCCGGTCTTCGGCCGCAAGGGCGACAACCTCACCGTCACCGTCCCGGTGACGTTCACCGAGGCGACGCTCGGCGCCGAGGTCAAGGTGCCCACGCTCGGCGGCCCGCCGGTCACCCTGAAGCTGCCCCCGGGCACGCCGAACGGGCGGACGATGCGGGCCCGCGGCAAGGGCGCCGTCCGCAAGGACGGCACGCGCGGGGATCTGCTGGTGACGGTCGAGGTGGCCGTCCCCAAGGACCTTTCGGAGGACGCCCGCAGCGCCCTCGAGTCGTACCGCAAGGCGACTGAGGACACCGACGTGCGGGCAGAACTGTTCAAGGCCGCGAAGGGAGCGTGAATGTGATGGACGGGCAGCCCGGCCGTCGGCGCCACAACCCGTACGAACTGACCGACGAAACGCCGGTGTACGTCATTTCGGTGGCGGCACAGCTGTCCGGCCTGCATCCACAGACCCTGCGCCAGTACGACCGCCTCGGCCTGGTCTCGCCCGACCGCACGGCCGGGCGCGGCCGGCGCTACTCGGCCCGCGACATCGAACTGCTCCGTGCGGTGCAGCAGTTGTCGCAGGCAGAGGGCATCAACCTGGCCGGCATCAAGCGCATCATCGAGCTGGAGAACCAGGTCGCCGCGCTGCAGTCCCGCGTGGCCGAGCTCTCCTCGGCAGTGGAGAGCGCGGCCTCCGCGATCCAGCAGCGCGAGGCGGCGGTGCACGCCTCCTACCGGCGGGACCTGGTCCCGTACCAGGAGGTCCAGCAGACGAGCGCGCTGGTGGTGTGGCGGCCGAAGCGGTCGTCCGAGCAGTAGTCCGCACTCATGCGTGAAGGGCCCCGGAGGCGTTGTCACCGGGGCCCTTTCGTATGCCGCAGGATGGAGCCATGACCGAGATCCGCACCCCCCGCCTCCTCCTGCGCCGCTGGCAGCCGGACGACGACCTCGCCCCGCTCGCCGAGATCCAGGCCGACCCTGCCGTGATGAGCCGTGTCGGCGACGGCTCCCTCCGCTCCCTCGACGAGACCGCCGAGGACATCGAGCGCTGGGAGGAGGAGTGGGACGACGAGGGCTTCGGGGTCTTCGCCGTGGAACTCCTCGGCCCCGGCGAGCTGGCGGGCGCCGTCGGCCTGTACGTGCCGGACGCCCCGGAGCAGGTGGCGGGCCAGATCGGCATCCAGTGGCGGCTCGCGCGACAGTTCTGGGGCCAGGGGTACGCCTCGGAGGCGGCGCAGGCGACGCTGGAGTTCGCGCTTCAGGACCGGGGCATCGACCGGGTCGTCGCGGTCACCGCGGAGGGCGACACCTCCTCGGAGAAGGTTCTCCACAAGCTGGGGATGGCGCCGCTGCCCGGCCGGGTGGAGGGCTGCATGCTGTACGCGATCGACCTGACGGAGTTCGAGGGCTGAGACTCGAGGCCTGAGATTCGAGAGTCGCCTTTGAGTTTCCTGTGAAGGTCTTGAACACCTTGCGAAGGTGTCCGGTATTCGCCGTCTTCGGCTTCATGTGAAGAAGTAATGGACCCGTTTTCGTTGCGGTGTGGCTTCACCTCTTGACGGTCAGTGGGCGGGCGAGTTGGCTTCGAGCCACCTCGGCCGCACCGTCGCGGCCACGTCAGGGAGGTATCCGCACATGAACACGCGTATGCGTTGCGCCGCCATGGCCGGCGCCGCATCCGTCCTGGTCGCCTCGCTCTCGGCCTGCGGCGGCGTGCTGCCGGGCGGCGACAGCGGGCCCAGCGCGTCCACCACCAAGGGCAACGATGTCAAGATCGGTCTGCTGCTTCCGGAGAAGGAGACCGCTCGCTACGAGAAGTTCGACCACCCCATATTCGAGCGTCAGGTGGCGAAGCTGACGTCCGGCAAGGGGGAGCTGGTCTACGCCAATGCCAAGCAGAACGCGGCCCTCCAGCGCAAGCAGCTGCAGGAGATGATCGCCGCGAAGGTCGACACGATCGTCGTCGACGCCGTGGACGCCAAGGACATCGCCCCGGCCGTGCGCAAGGCGAAGGACGCGGGCATCCACGTCATCGCGTACGACCGGCTCGCGGAGGGGCCCGTGGACGCCTACGTCGGCTTCGACAACGAGCTCGTCGGACAGACCCAGGGCAAGGCGCTGATCTCCGCACTCGGCGGGACCAAGGCCACCAAGCGCGACAAGGTCGTGATGATCAACGGCTCGCCCAGCGACCCCAACGCCGCGCAGTTCAAGGCCGCCGCCCGCGTGGAACTCGGCAACGCCGTGACCGTCGCGAAGTCGTACGACACCGCGGGCTGGAAGCCGTCCAACGCCAAGGCCAACATGGAGCAGGCCGTCAACGCGCTCGGCGCGGACAACATCGCGGGCGTGTACGTCGCCAACGACGGGATGGCCGGCGGCGTGATCCAGGCCCTGAAGGAGGTCGGCGTCCGCGACATGCCGCCGATCACCGGCCAGGACGCCGAACTCGCCGCCGTGCAGCGGATCCTGGACGGCGAGCAGTACATGAGCGTCTACAAGCCGTACCCGGACGAGGCGGAGACCGCCGCCGAGATGGCCGTGCGGATCTCGCAGGGGCGCGACATCGAGTTCGAGGCGCTGGCGATGGACCGCACCGACAGCCCGACCACCAAGCAGATCAGGACGGCGAGCGTCAGCGTCGTCGCGCTCACCAAGGACAACATCAAGAGCACCGTCGTCAAGGACAAGATCTTCAAGGTGTCGCAGATCTGCACGGCGAAGTACGCACAGGCTTGCGCGGAGGCGGGGTTGAAGTAGCCGGTGTGGGTGGCTGGCTAGTCCGCGTCCTCCAGGATGCCCGACTGGCCGATCAGATAGCCCAGTTGGGCCCTGCTGTCGCTGCCCAGCGTCGCCGCGAGCTTCGCGATGTGCACGCGGACGGTGCGGACGTTCATGCCGAGCCGCTCCGCGATCACCGCGTCCGTGTGGCCCTCGATGAGCAGCGTCGCGATGGTGCGCTGACGCGTCGTGACGCCGTCCGAGGCCGGCTCCTCGACCGCCGCCTGCGGGTACATCGGCGTGGCCAGCTGCCACAGGCGTTCGAAGGTCGTGGCGAGATAGCTGATCAGGGCCGGGTGGCGGACCTCGAGGGCCACCGTGCGGTCGCGGTTCGCGGGGATGAAGGCGACCGTGCGGTCCAGCATGACGAGCCGCTCGGTGACCTCGTCGAGCGTGCGGACCTGGACGTCGCCGATGAGCTGTTCGTAGTGCGCCATGACGGCGGGGGAGTGCCGGGCCGTGTGCTGGTACAGCGTGCGCATCCGGCCACCGCCGGTGAGGAGGGCCTGCTCCCGGGGGAGCGCCGCCGCGAGCCCTCGCGGGGGACGCCGGCCGCCCGGCTGGATGGTCAGGAGCTCCTGGGAGGCCTCGCCCGCGGCCTCGTCGATCGCCTCGTTGATCCGCCGGAACCCCATCAGGACCCGGAACATGGGCGTACTGGGGATCGAGGCGCGCTGCGTCTCCAGAGCGATCAGCGGGGCGAACTGGTCGGCCAGGCGCGAACTGCGCCGTCTCTGCCGGACGATCTCCTCCTCGTACGAGCCGAGGAGGCGCGGCAGGGCGACCGCGGGGGCCACCGGTCTCAGCGTCGTCGGATCGTCGTCGGCGGGCACGAGGAGGCCGAAGCGCAGCAGGCAGGGCGCCGGTTCGGTGTCACGCTTGTGGACACGGCCCTCGCGCAGCGCACGGGCGTACAGCTCCGAGCCCTCCTGGCACAGCTCCTCCGCGCCATGGCCATGGGAGTCCACCTGGCGCCCGGTGTGCGATTCGGTCGTCACGAATCCTGCTCCAGCATGCCGGACTGGGCGATCAGATAGCCGAGTTGGGCCCGGCTGCCGCTGCCGAGCGCCGCGGCGATCTTCGCTATGTGGGCGCGGCAGGTGCGCACGTTCATGCCGAGCCGACGGGCGATGGCCTCGTCGACATGCCCTTCGATGAGCAGTTTGGCGATGGAGCGCTGAACACCGGTGATTCCTTCGGGAGTCGACTCGTACGGGACGTCTTCCTGCAGCGGGGTGGCGCGCCGCCACATGTGGTCGAAGACATTGATCAGGTACTGCACGAGGCCGGGGTGGCGCAGCTCGAGGGCCATGCTGTCGCCGGCCTCGGCCGGGATGAACGCTACGTCGTGATCGCAGATGATGAGCCGCTCGATGAGTTCCTCGAGCGTCCTGATCTCTACCCTGGCACCCGCCATCTTGTCCATGTACGCGAAGGTGTTCTGGCTGTATCGGACCGTGTGCTGATACAGCGTGCGCATCGATATGCCGCGCTCGATGAGGGGCCGGCTGCGTTCCAGGGCCTCGATCAGCAGATGCTCGCTGCGACCGCCCCCCGGCTGCACGGTCAGCACTTCCGTGCGGCTCTCGGCGATGGCCTTGTCGAGCGCCGCCTTGATCCGGCCGCCGCCCTCCAGCACGGTGATGGCGTGCGTCGTCGCGGGCATCTGGGCACTGATGGCCATGAACGGCTGGAAAGCAGCGGTGAGTTCACCGGACAGCTCCCGTCGTTCGTGGATTTCCCGCTCTATGGGCTGCAACCGCTGGGACAGTACGACCGAGGGCGGAACCGGACGGAGCCAGTCCGCGTCATCTGGATCCGGGTGCAGGAGCGCGAATTCCAGCAGGCAGGGAGCTGACTTGATCTCGGCGCGCGCGACACGGCCGGCGCTCAGCGCTCTGGCGTAAAGGCGCTCTCCCTCCGGGCACAGCTCAGTGACCGGATGAGGATGTGTCGCTTTTGGGTTGCTCGTTGGCAAATCTCCACCCCCCAGGGTCCTGAACGTGCAGGAACATGATGCATCGCCGCTGTGGTTTCCATGTGCCCGAATGAGTCATCGTCTGTGGTGCGGGGGAGAAGAAGCCATCAAGTAAGGACGAAGCCGACATGAGTAAGAGAATGCTTCGCTCAGTGCTCGGCGCGGCGGTCGCGGCTGTTGCGCTGGCGCTCGGCACCGCCGGTGCCGCCACGCCTGGCGATGTCGCCTGGGGCTCTGATCAGGTCGGTACGCAGAGCGTCACAACCGTGGCCGGCGCCGACGACGTCGCGTGGGGAGTCGCTCCCGTGACCGGAGGCGGCGGCGCATGATCACCCCGCCCGACGACCGGTCGTTACGCCGGGAGATGGCGATCGCCTACCGCTCCGGTTGGCACACCATCGACCTCGTGACCGCGATTCCGAGCGACGGTGACTCCCTCATGGTCACCCTGTTCGGAGAGCCCATCATCGTGGTCCGCGAGGGCGACGACATCCGGGCCTACCGGTGCCTGCGCCGACCGCGCGGCGCCCCACAGCCGGTACGTACGGTCGTCCGGTACGGAATGATCTTTGTGAACCTCGACCAGCGGGACCATGAACTGGTCGGCGAGGCAGGACCCGAGCCCTCGCAGTCCCACCCACGCTCCACAGCCACCCCCCGCAGTGCCTGACGCGATGCCCCCGTCGTTGTAATCGCGCAGGTGCTTCCCCCCCCTGCAGCGGCGCCACCGTGAACCTGACACGGTGGCGCCGCTGTAGTTGTGTACGGGGGCGTATTGCGGCCGGGGGCTACGCGGGGTCGGGGACGTTCGCCGTGGCCCGGCCCACCGCTATCTCGATGACCACCCGGTCCGGGTTCGGACGGGGCGCGCGCGAGTAGCGCTCGGCATAGCGGCGCTCGGCGTCCGCGACGCGCTCCGGGTCGGTGTGCACCGTCGCCCGCCCCTCCAGCGTGGCCCACCACCGGCCGTCGACCTGGCACACCGCGGCGAACCCCGACCCCTCGACGACATGGGCGGCCTTCCTTGTGGACTTGCCCGTGATGATGCGGGCGACCCGCGCCTCGGCGTCGTACGTCACCCCGACCGGGACCACATGGGGCGTGCCGTTCGCGCGCAGCGTCGTCAGGGTGCACAGGTGCCGTTCGCGCCAGAAGTCGAGGAAGGCGGATCCGGGGGCGTCGAGGTCGATGCGCTTGGCCATGAACGGGAACCTATCCCAGAGGGGACCGGGCCCTTTCCCTGGACGCCCTTGAGTGGAATAGACTCAACTTTGTGCACGTTCGATGAGTCAGAGTGAGTTTCCCTAGCGCATGGAGGAGAGCAGGCACGTGGACGCCGAGCTGACGAACCGGAGCCGCGACGCGATCAACGCGGCAAGCAGCCGGGCCGTGTCCGGGGGCCACCCGGATCTGACCCCGGCCCACCTGCTCCTGGCCCTGCTGGAGGGCCAGGACAACGAGAACATCACCGACCTCCTCGCCGCGGTCGACGCCGACCAGGCGCAGGTGCGGGCGGGCGCCGAGCGGGTACTGGCCTCGCTGCCCAGCGTGACGGGATCCACCGTCGCGCCGCCCCAGCCCAACCGCGACCTGCTCGCCGTCATCGCCGACGCGTCCGAGCGCGCCAAGGACCTCGGCGACGACTACCTCTCCACGGAACACCTGCTCATCGGCATCGCGGCCAAGGGCGGCGCCGCCGCCGACGTACTGACACAGAACGGGGCCGGCGCGAAGAAGCTGGTCGACGCATTCACCAAGAGCAGGGGAGGGCGCCGGGTGACCACACCCGACCCCGAAGGGTCCTACAAGGCGCTGGAGAAGTTCGGTACGGACTTCACGGCGGCGGCCCGCGAGGGCAAGCTCGACCCGGTCATCGGCCGCGACCAGGAGATCCGCCGCGTCGTCCAGGTCCTGTCCCGCCGCACCAAGAACAACCCGGTGCTCATCGGCGAACCCGGCGTCGGAAAGACGGCCGTCGTCGAAGGCCTCGCCCAGCGCATCATCAAGGGCGACGTACCGGAGTCCCTCAAGGACAAGCGGCTCGTCTCGCTCGACCTCGGCGCGATGGTCGCGGGCGCCAAGTACCGCGGCGAGTTCGAGGAGCGCCTCAAGACCGTCCTCTCCGAGATCAAGGAGAGCGACGGCCAGATCATCACGTTCATCGACGAGCTGCACACCGTCGTCGGCGCGGGCGCCGGCGGCGACTCCGCCATGGACGCGGGCAACATGCTCAAGCCGATGCTCGCCCGCGGCGAACTGCGCATGGTCGGCGCGACCACGCTCGACGAGTACCGCGAACGCATCGAGAAGGACCCGGCCCTGGAGCGCCGCTTCCAGCAGGTCCTGGTGGCGGAGCCCTCCGTGGAGGACTCCATCGCGATCCTCCGTGGCCTCAAGGGCCGCTACGAGGCCCACCACAAGGTCCAGATCAACGACAGCGCCCTCGTCGCGGCCTCGACGCTCTCCGACCGCTACATCACCTCCCGCTTCCTCCCCGACAAGGCCATCGACCTCGTCGACGAGGCGGCCTCCCGGCTCCGCATGGAGATCGACTCCTCGCCCCTGGAGATCGACGAACTCCAGCGCTCGGTCGACCGGTTGAAGATGGAGGAGATGGCCCTCGCCAAGGAGACCGACCCGGCCTCCCGCGACCGCCTGGACAAGCTCCGCCGCGACCTCGCCGACAAGGAGGAGGAGCTGCGCGGACTCACCGCACGCTGGGAGAAGGAGAAGGAGTCCCTCAACCGCGTCGGTGAACTGAAGGAGAAGCTCGACGAACTGCGCGGCCAGGCCGAACGGGCCCAGCGCGACGGCGACTTCGACACCGCGAGCAAGCTCCTCTACGGCGAGATCCCGACGCTCGAACGCGACCTGGAGGAAGCGTCCGAGGCCGAGGAGGAAGTCTCCAAGGACACCATGGTCAAGGACGAGGTCGGCCCCGACGACATCGCCGACGTCGTCGCCTCCTGGACCGGCATCCCGGCAGGACGCCTCCTGGAGGGCGAGACGCAGAAGCTCCTGCGCATGGAGGACGAGCTCGGCAAGCGCCTCATCGGCCAGACCGAAGCGGTCCGCGCGGTCTCCGACGCGGTCCGCCGCACCCGCGCCGGCATCGCCGACCCCGACCGCCCCACCGGCTCCTTCCTCTTCCTCGGCCCGACGGGCGTCGGCAAGACCGAACTCGCCAAGGCCCTCGCCGACTTCCTCTTCGACGACGAGCGGGCCATGATCCGCATCGACATGTCGGAGTACGGCGAGAAGCACAGCGTCGCCCGCCTGGTCGGCGCCCCGCCCGGCTACGTCGGCTACGAGGAGGGCGGCCAGCTCACCGAGGCGGTCCGCCGCCGCCCGTACTCCGTCGTCCTCCTGGACGAGGTCGAGAAGGCCCACCCCGAGGTCTTCGACATCCTCCTCCAGGTCCTCGACGACGGCCGCCTCACCGACGGCCAGGGCCACACGGTCGACTTCCGCAACACGATCCTCGTCCTGACGTCGAACCTGGGCAGCCAGTACCTGGTCGAACCGCTCACCTCGGCGGAAGAGAAGAAGCAACAAGTCCTCGAAGTCGTCCGGGCGTCCTTCAAGCCCGAATTCCTCAACCGCCTCGACGACCTGGTGGTCTTCTCGGCCCTGGACAAGGACGAGCTCTCCCGCATCGCCCGCCTCCAGCTGAACCGCCTCGCGAAGCGCCTCGCCGACCGCCGCCTCACCCTGGACGTCTCCGACGAGGCCCTGGCCTGGCTCGCCGACGAGGGCAACGACCCGGCCTACGGCGCCCGCCCCCTGCGCCGCCTGATCCAAACCGCCATCGGCGACCGCCTCGCCAAGGAGATCCTCTCCGGCGAGGTCAAGGACGGCGACACGGTCCGCGTCGACGCGTTCGGCGACGGGTTGACCGTGGGGCCGGCGACGGGGAAGACGCTGTAGTCCGCCCGCCGCGAAACGCCCGCGCCCCTGCGAAGGGGCGCGGGCTTGCCCTTGGGGGGCCTCGGTGGGAGAGGATGGCGGCATCCATACGAAGGGACCAAGCAAGTGAGCATCGACCCGTCCTCGATTCCCAATTTCGGGGGACAGCCCGACCCGCAAGAGGGAGCGGGACCGGCCGGTCCCGTCGTTCCCGACCAGGACCTGGTCAAGCAGCTTCTGGAGCAGATGGAGCTCAAGTACGTCACCGACGAGGAGGGTGACCTCGCGGCGCCGTGGGAGGAGTTCCGTACGTACTTCATGTTCCGCGGCGAGGACGACCAGCAGGTCTTCTCGGTGCGGACGTTCTACGACCGGCCGCACGGCATCGAGATCAAGCCGCAGCTGCTCGAGTCGATCGACGACTGGAACCGCCGCACCCTGTGGCCGAAGGTCTACAGCCACACCCACGACGACGGCACCGTCCGCCTCATCGGCGAGGCGCAGATGCTGATCGGCACCGGGGTCGCGCTCGAGCACTTCGTGTCGTCGACGGTCAGCTGGGTGCGCGCCGCGATCGAGTTCGACCGGTGGCTGGTGGAGCAGCTCGGCCTGGAGGCCGACGTCGACTCCGCGGAGAAGCCGGAGGACGGCGACGACTCCCAGTGAGTCCGAGTGCGTCCGCGTGAGTTTTGCGTGAGAGCCCGGCCGGTGTGTCTGCCCATGAGGGCGGCTGCCGGCCGGGCTCTTGTCGTGGCTACGACTCTGTGCGCGCCGGCTTCGGGTCGATGCGGAACAGTTCGCCGTCGACCTGGCCGATGAGGCCGTGGCGTCCCTCGGTCATCAGCTCGGGGGCGACGCCGCCCCGCACCGGCCGCTCGGGCAGCTTCACCTTGCCGCGCCAGCGCACCGCGCCGTTGTCGAGGTCGAGGCCCACCATGTTCCCGGTCGGGTCGAGGAAGTAGGCGACCTGGTCGGTGAGGTTCACGGCCGCGGCGGAGGCCAGTTCGTACATGCCGGGGCCGCTGGGGTCCTTGCGGAGCCGGAGGCCCGACTCGCTCGCCCACAGTTGTTTCCCGTCGGCGGCCGACCACGCGAGGGCCGTGCCGTCCTTGCGGACCGTGAGCATGACGCCGTCCGCGATCACGCCGCCGCGCGGTCCGTCGGCGCGGTGCCGCGTCACCTTCCCGGTGCCCGTGTCGACGCGGATCAGGTCGGTGGGGCCGGGTTCGCCGATGAACTTCTGCTTTCCGACCGGGGCCGCGAGGAGCACGGTGTCCCCGTCCCTGCCGATGTAGCTCGTCATGCCCTTGACCGTCGCGACCGTGTGCGGGCGGCCGGTCGCCGGGTCGAGGCGGACGACGGTGCTGCGCTGCGGCGCCTTCTCACTGTCGGGCGAGCACATCAGGTGCGGGACGCCGCCGATCGCGGCGGCGGTGCAGTCGGCCTGCTTCCACTTGTGTGTCCACAGGGTGCGGCCGGTCCTGGGATCGAGGGCGGCCGCGCTCTTGAACGTCGGGGTGTTGGCGAGAATGCCGCCGTCGAAGAGCACGGCGGAGTCCGCGTCGCGGCTGTCGTCGGCCAGCTTGTGCCGCCACAGCACCTTGCGGCTGTCGATGTCGACGGCGACGACGTCGGTGCCGGGGTTCGAGGTGCCGGGCGCGTGGTCGGCGTACGAGTAGAGGATTCCGTCGCGGACGCCGGTGATCGAGCCCGAAGGGGTGCCGCCGTTGTCGGGGTGCGCGGCCTTGCGCTGCCACACGACCTTTCCGGTACGGGTGTCGACGCCGAGGCCGTCGTATCCGGAGTTCCTGCAGTACACGGTGCCGGGGCCGGTGGCGCAGGCGTCCCACGCGGTCTTGCCGGGCAGGGGCGTCTGCCAGCGCAGTTTGCCCTCCCGGCTGACGTGGTTGGTCGGGGTCGGTGGCCGGTCGTCGCCCGTGCCGGTGACGAGGACCGTGCCGAAGGCGATGGCGGTGAGGCCGAGTGCGGCGCCGGTGACGCGCAGCGTGGTGCGGCGCCTGCGGCGGCGTACGAGACGGTCGGCGAGGTCCGTGGGGGCGGCGGTGGTGTCGGGGGTCCACGCGTGCAGGACGTCCCGGAGCCTGTGGTCGAGCTGGTCGGCGTTCATGCGTGGGCTCCCTTCGGCGCGGTGCCGTTCGCGGGGCGGTCGGGATCGGTGGCCGCGGCGGGGCGCCGGGCGTCGAGTTCCGGGGCGAGCGTGCGCAGCCGGGCCAGGGAGCGGTGGGTGGTGCTGCGTACGGTGCCGACCGAGCAGCCCAGGGCGGCCGCCACCTCGGTCTCGGACAGGTCCTCGAAGTAGCGCAGGACGAGCATCGTGCGCTGGCGCGGGGTGAGCCGGGCCAGCGCGCCCGCCATGGTGATCCGCAGGTCGGCGTCGGCGGTGCCGTCGGCCGTGCCCTCTTCGCGCCATACGGTGCGCGAGGCGTCGAACGTCGGTTCGCGGTGCGGTCGGCGCAGCCGCCAGCGGCTGACCTGGTGCCGGTACATCACCTTGCGGACGTACCCCTCGGGGTCGTCGATGTGCCGCCAGCGCCCGAGCGCCTTCATCAGCGCGGTCTGTACGAGGTCTTCGGCCTCGTGCCGGTCGCCGCCGGTGAGCAGGTTCGCCAGGCGGAGCAGGGTGCCCCACCTGGCGTCGACGAAGTCCCGGAATCTGAGCTGATCCTGCGGGTCCATTGGCCCTCCCGTTCTCTGACGCCCACAAGGACGCGCGGAGCACGGGACATCTATGCCTGTCGTGCGGGCCTTCTTCAATGGGCCGCCGTGAACCGCCCTACCGCGTACGCACCTTGGCGAGCCGCGCCGCCGCCTCGCTCAGGACCTCGTCCTGCTTGCAGAAGGCGAAGCGGACGAAGGGGGCTCCCGCGGCGCGGTCGTCGTAGAAGACGGCGTTGGGGACGGCGACGACGCCGCAGCGTTCGGGGAGGGCGCGGCAGAACTCGAAGCCGTCGTCGAAGCCGAGGGGGCGGATGTCGGTGGTGATGAAGTAGGTGCCCTGGGGGCGGAAGACGGTGAAGCCCGCGTCTTCCAGGCCGGTCGCGAGCAGTTCGCGCTTGGCCGTCATGGTGGCGCGGAAGTCGGAGAAGTACGTGTCGGGGAGGGCGAGGGCCTCGGCGACCGCGTACTGGAAGGGGCCCGCGGAGACGTACGTCAGGAACTGCTTCGCGGAGCGGACCGCCGTGACGAGCTCCGGCGTGGACGTCACCCAGGCCACGCCGTGTTCATACACTTATTTGCATGCCACGCACCAAGCCCACCAGGGGAAACTCCCACACCTCGGTCGCCGGGGAGTCGGCGGCCATCTACTGCCGGATATCCACGGCCGAGGACGACGACCAGACAGGTGTCGACCGCCAGGAGCGCATCTGCCGGGAGGTGGCCGAGCGCCGCGGGCTCGTCATCGATCCGGCGCACGTCTTCGTCGACAACAGCCGCTCGGCGTGGAGTCGTAGGCGCAAGCGGCCCGGTTGGGAGCGTCTCCTGGAGGAGGCCCGAGGCCGGAGTTTCCGGCACATCGTCGCTTACCACCCCGACCGGCTGATGCGCCAGCCAAGGGACTTGGAGGAACTGCTCCAGGTCGCCGACGATCAGGCGATCACGCTGCACGGTGAGGCCAACCGGCGTGACCTCTCCGACCCGGACGACCGCTTCATCCTCCGTATCGAAGTCGCGCACGCCTGCCGCTCCTCGGACGACACCTCACGGAGGTTGAAGGACGCGCTTCAGGACCGGGTGCGAGAAGGGAAGCCGCAGGGCGGCGTACGTCGGTTCGGCTACACCAAGGACGGGATGACGATCGTCGAGGAGGAGGCCGAGGTCGTCCGGGAGGTCTTCGACCGGTACCTGAAGGGCGAGGGGGCGGCGCCGATCGCGAAAGACTTGCACCACCGGGGCGTTCCCACGGCGAGCGGCAAGGTATGGAACGCGGGAACGGTGCGTGGCCTGCTCGATTCCCGGCACGTCGCAGGCATTCGCATGCACCAGGGTGTCGAGGCCGGACCTGGTGCCTGGCCAGCAATCATCGACGCGGGGGTCTGGGCGGAGGTGCGGGCGCGGCGTGAGTACCGCTCGGCGGTGTACCGGGAGTCGCTCAGCAATCCGCCTCAGCGCTACTACCTGCTGCGCGGCCTGGTGATGTGCGGACGGTGCGGAACGCTGATGTCCGGCACCGCCAAGAACACTGGCCCGGTCTACCAGTGCAACCGCCGCGGTCGGAACGACGAGATGAAGTGCACTCGGTCGATCACGGCTAAGACCCTTGAAGATTTCGTCGCTGACGCCGCCGTCGAATTGCTCGGCAAGCTCCGCGTGGATGGTCGGCTCGCCAGCAGCAATCTCGCCGAGAGTGCGGCCAGGGAGCTGGAGGACGACCAGCGGCAGCTCGCCGAACTGAACGAGATGTGGACGGCGAAGGAGCTCTCCACTGCGGAGTTCCGCAGGATGCGCAAGGAGATCACTGATCGCATTGCCAAGGCCCAACGCAAGGTCGTCGTCCGGCCGATGGTGCTCCTCGACGGCCTGACGGGGGAAGGCGCTCGCGCAGCTTGGGAGGACGAGGCGATGACCGACGAGCGACGGAATGCGGTGCTGCGCTTCCTGTTCGCCGGGGTGGTCATCGACGAACCGAAGAAGTTCGGCAGGCACATGGACTGGGACCGCATCGCGATCGAGCAGAACCCGCTCTGAGGGCTGACCGAGGTGCCTTGGGCGGGCACGCGGGGGCGGAAAGATAGCAGCAGATTCCCGTCTGGGAAAACCGGCGATTCTCCGGATCCTTAAGGCACTGCCGATGACGGTCGACCTGCCGGTCCTCCGCCGACGGCATGCACGTCCCAGGTGTTGGAGCACCTGGAGACGGCGCGATGTACCGACCGCCCAACGATCGATCCGTGTGGTGCGGGGGCTGCCATCCCCGCACCGCCCACCAGGAGCTGCCCGTGCGCCTGCTGCCCGAGGCGAGCACAGCACAGACCACACCCACGACCCGAGTCGCACTACAGGAGGAAGCTCGCGCTCAGGCCCTGCGCCGCGTCTGCGCCGGATTCACCACGACGATCAGCCCGCACAGCGCGGCGCGGCTGGCGAACCTGATGACCGGCTCGCGCTATGAGAAGGCCGCCTGAGCCCACCGACGTACGAGAAAAGAGAAGCGGCCCCGGTGTTGGAGCACCAAGGGCCGCGACGACTCCCTCGACGACCGCCCAAACGATCTATCCGGTGCCGGGACCTGCCAGTCCGTATCGGCCCGAGACAAGGAAGCTCTGTGCTCCAGGGTACGACCCCGCAGTGGCAGACACCATCGACTCACTCCCGTTCCAGCCCGCAGGACGCGATCGACGTCACGACCACCTCACCTCACGACGTGGACGCCGAGGCGGCTGTGCTCGGCGCCTGCATGTTCCACGGTGCGGTCATCGACGAGGTCCGGCAGACGCTGGATCCAGGGGACTTCCACCAGCCGGCGCACACGACGATCTGGCATGCCCTGCTGGAGCTGCGCAGGCAGGAAGCACCGACCGACCCGATCGCGCTGTCGCACCAGTTGAAGTCAACGGGTGACCTCACGCGTGTGGGTGGCCCCCAGTACCTGCACTCTCTGGCGAGTTTGGCAACCGTCGGCTCGGGTGCCTCGTACTACGCGGACATAGTCCGCAGCCACGCCGACCTGCGCGGCTTGCAGGCCACGGCGGTCCGCGTACTCCAAGGCGCCACCGCGCCGGGAGCCGACCCGGCCGAGGTGCGCGGCCTGCTGGCGACATCGCTGAGCGAGGCCGCCGACCGCGCACGCCGCAGCTCAGGCGGGAGGCTGCAGCGGTACGCCGTGGACGGTTGGTCCTTCGTCACCGACACCCCGGCCACCACCCAGCCTGTGTGGGGGACGCCGGGAAAAGCAGCCTGGGCTCCCGGCGAGAGCCTGATGCTCGTCGGGCCGCCCGGTGTCGGCAAGTCGACGATCGCCCAGCAGATCGTCCTCGCTCGCCTCGGCCTGCTCGCCCAGGTCCTGGACATGCCGGTGCGGGAGGGTGAAAAGGTTCTCTACATCGCCGCGGACCGGCCCAGCCAGCTCGCCCGCGCCTTCACCCGCGTCGTGCACCAGGCAGACCGGGACATCCTCCGTCGGCGCCTGGTCTTCTGGTCGGGTCCGCTGCCCGCTTCGCTCAACACGGAGCCGCAGCTTCTCGCCGAGCTGGCTGCCGAGCACGGCGCCGACACCGTGGTGATCGACAGCCTCAAGGATGTGGTCGGAAAGCTCACCGACGACGAGGCCGGTCTCGCGTACAACAACGCCCGCCAACAGCTCCTGCGCGACGGCGTCGAGCTGCTCGAACTGCACCACCAGCGCAAGCAGGGAGCCGATGTCTCGCGCAGCCAACGGCCGGTCCTGGACCAGGTCTACGGATCGGCCTGGTTCACCGCGGGCGCCGGAAGCGTCGTGTTCCTCAACGGCTCCGCCGGGGATCCGGTGGTCCACCTCCACCACCTCAAGACCGTCGACGACGAGATCGGCCCGTTGCCGGTCATCCACGACCACCCCCGTGGCACCTCACGCGTCGATACGAGCCTCGACCCGCTGACGCTCCTGCGGCAGGCCGGCGCGAGCGGGCTCACCGCACGCACGCTCGCCACCCAGATCACTGGTGAGGACAAGCCCGGCGCCGCGGACATCGCCAGGGCCAGGCGCCGCCTGGAGAACCTCACGAAGAGCGGCGACGCCACCCAGGAGACCGGCGCAGGCGGCGGCACCGGCGGTGGCCAAGCCACCCGGTGGAAGGCCGTAGTCCGCCACATCACCGCCGTGTCCTGACCCGGCGGCCCTGTACGCGGTGCCGTACGCGCCCCGGCCCGCCGAGGCCGCGTACGCACCGCCTTCACCACGTACGAATCTTCAAAAACCGCAGGTCAAGCGCCTACACCTCATCGCACGGCGCATTCACACCCCAGCGCCTACGCGCTGCCCCCTCCTTGGAGAGGGGGCAGCGTAAGCGCCCCTGCCCTCACCGCTTGTGGAGAACCGACCTTGCTCGTCATCACACCCCAGGCCAGCGCCGCCCCACAGCTCGTCGTCACGTTGGAAGGACCGTGGGCATGACCAAGCAGACCGCCGAGCGATACGCGCTTGCCGCAGCCGGAGGCGTCATCGTGGCCCTTACTGTCGGCGGCTTCTGGCTCTCGTACGCGCACCTTGCCGAGGTCGCCGGAAACCACGGACTCCGTGGCTCGCCGGCCCGGCGGTGGGCATGGCCCGCCACCCTGGACGCCTTCATCGTCGCGGGCGAACTCCTGATGCTCCGCGCGGGTCTGCGCCGGGTCACCGACCGGTGGGCCATTGCCCTCACCGGCGTCGGCTCGGTCGGATCCATCGCGCTCAACGTGGCGGGCGTGAGCGGAACGGGCGACGCAGGCGCCGTGCCCATGCTCGACTACGTGGTCGCCGCCGTCCCGCCGACCGCTGCGCTCCTTGCTTTCGGCGTACTGATGCGGCAGATCCACCAGCTCGTCGCCGAGCCCGCCGCCCGCCAGGACTCGACTCCTGATCGGGCGGCCCGGCCGATGGCGGACGCTTCCGTTCAGCGACCGGAACCCCACCACCGGATTCCGCAGAGCAAGGCACGCGGGGGCCGACCGCCGAGCGCCACCCTCGACGAACTCGTGGAGATCGGCCGCATCGCCGTCTCCGAGAAACGCACCCTCACCCGGGCAATCGTCCAACAGTCCATACGGGACAAGGGACTTTCGGTCAGCGGTAAGCGACTGACCGAGGTGATGAACATCCTCCGGCCCGAAGTCGAGCTCGGACACGGAACCGTCCAGACCGGCAGCTGACCGTCCTTTTGTTTGGGCCGCAACCTCAATGCCTGTTCCGCCGACCACGGCCCGCCCCGCAGCTCTTCCAGCCCCTCCGGAGAACCTCCTCGTGACGCACGATCGCCACCACGCCGATCACGATTCCAGCGTGCCGCTGCTTGCTTCGAAGTCGCCTACTCTGCTGCGACGTTTGCAGCGGGCGTTCGGACGGACTGTCCCGGACGGAGCCAGTAGTACCCCGAGTCCGACTCAAGGCCGGATCTCGGGGACCTCCGCCCCAGGGGTGGCGGAGGAGGCCCAGCGCCAGGGGGCGCCAGTCCAGCAGGTCGGGGCCGAGGACGGCCCCGACCCGGACGAGCTCCACGCCGCTCAGCGCGAGATCCTGCACCCCGTACGTGAAGACGCCGCTGCCGCCGGCGAACCCGCCGTGAAGAGCGCGCAGCCCACGATCCGCCGCTTCACCGGCGAAAAGCGCGACGCACGCGTCGGCCCCCTGCGCTTCCTCGACGAGGAGCGCGCTCACCTCCAGGACATCGCCGCCGAGCACGGTTACAAGGGCGACTCCGGCTTCGCCGCCGACGTCGTCCTCGCCTTCATCACCGGACGGTTCACCGCGAACCTCCCGCTGTCCGAGGACCGCCGCCGAACCCACCACTTCCGCGCCCAAGTACTGCGCCAGCTCAACCGCATCGGAGTCAACGTCAACCAGATCGCCCGCGCCCTCAACAGCGACTACACGCCCCCTGACCTCCGCCGGCACTTGACCGAACTCCAGCAGCTCCTGGACCTGATCGCTGAGGCCCTGCGCCAGCCCGTCGAACTGGCCGAGCTGGAAGAAGAGGAGCCGTCCGCGTGATCGCCGCCATCAAACCGGCCGGGTCCAACACCCGTGGCCTGCTCGCCTACCTCTACGGCCCCGGCCGCCAGGACGAGCACCTTGATCCGCACATCGTCGCCGGCTTCGCGATGCTCGGCATGCCCGACCCCGGCCGCAAGGAGAACGCGACCCTCACTGAACTCGCCCGCTACCTCAACGAGCCGGTGCGCCTGCGCAACAGCGAGTTCGGCCGACCATTCACCGACCATGTATGGCACTGCCCCGTGCGTGCCGCACCCGAGGACCGGTACCTCTCCGACGCAGAGTGGGGCGAGATCGCCCAACGCATCGTTGACTCTGCCGGCATCGCCGCGCCCGGCGACGACCTGGCCTGTCGCTGGATCGCCGTACGCCACGCGGACGACCACATCCACATCCTGGCCACCACCGTCCGCGAAGACGGCCGCCGCCCGCGGCTCCACAACAGTGGCCAGCGCGTCGGTGACGCGTGCCGCGAGATCGAAATGGACTACGGGCTGCTGCAGTTGAAGAAGGGCGATCGAACCGCCGCGCGCCGTCCCACCCAACCCGAGATGCACAAGGCCGAGCGCCTCGGCTGGAACCGGACCAGCAGGAAGTGGCTTGAGGATCGGGTCCGCGCGGCCATCCCGCATGCCGCCAGTACCGAGGAGCTGCTTGCCTACCTTGAGGCCGACGGCGTCGCGATCAAGCCCCGACGTGGGCCTTCCGGCGATCTCCTCGGATACGCCGCAGGGCGCCCCGGCGACCTAAACGGCAAGGGCGAGCAGATCTTCCACCCCGGAGGAAAGATCGCCCCCGACCTCACCCTGCCCAAACTGCGGGCCCGCCTGGAAGCCGTCGCGCCCGAAGAACACCCCACCGCACGCCGCAACAAACCCGCCACACCGTGGCATCAAGCCACCGAAGCCCTCGACACCCTCCACGCCCAACTCGGCGACACCACCACGATCACCAAGGAGGGCGACGAACGCTCCCAGGCCCACATCGCCGCCCTCGGCGAACTCATCGAGGCCACCGCTCAGCAGGCCCCGGCTGACCTGCGCCCCGAACTCGTCGCCGCGGCAACGACGTTCGCCCGCGCTCAGCGCTCCCAGATCCGCGCCGAGAATCGGGCGGCCGATGCTGTACGAATCGCAGCCCGCGACATCATCAACACCGCAACAGGGCCGGACGGTAGCGCTCTCGCCACCCTCCTCGCCGCCCTCGTGTGGTCCGCGATCCTCTCCCAGCGCTGGCACGAGGCCAAACAGCACGCCCACCAGGCCGACGCCGCCCGCCAGGCCCTCGACCATCTCCAGACCGCAACCGACCAAGCCATGAGCCCCGTACTCGCCGAACTGGAGCGCCGCCAGCCCAAGGAACAAGCCCGCCTCACCCTGGCCAGCGACGTGCGCGCCACCGTCCCCGACCACGCCGCCCGCATCCTTGCCGACTCCAGTTGGCCCGCCCTGGCCGCTGTCCTCGCCGACGCCGAAGCGCGCGGCTACCAGTCCCACCCACTCCTCAAAGAAGCCGCCGGACAACGCGAGTTGAACACCGCCCGCCAACCTGCCCGCGTTCTCATCACCCGCATCCAACACACCGGCCGCAACCCCGCCCCCAACCGCCGAGCCGAAGCGGCTCGCCGACGCACGACCACAGGAACATTCCCTGGAAGCACGGTGGCCCCTGCAGCGCAGCCGAGCGTCTCCTCGCCGGCCCCGCGGCAGAACCGGCCCCAGCGGTAACCGCTCAGCTGCGGCGCGGGGCCCTGCGCGAACCGCAGGGTCCTGTGCCGATCTCACCTTGGTCAGGCTCCAGAGGGATCCGTTTGCCCGCGAATCCGCTCGTCAGAGCTATGGCCCGAACAGAATCTGCCCGAGACGCCGTCGTACCTCCGGACGAGCGAGCGCGTCGCCGGTGCTGAAGACGGTGGTGCTGCCCGAGTCGCTGATGAGCTGTGGTGCGAAATATTCAAGCCCAGGGTGCTTCTGCATCACAGGGCACGTCGGTTCGTGCGGCAGGCGGTGGCCGCCCCGCCCGTCGCACGACGTGCAGCTGCCGGTGGCGTCTCGCCGGAGTCCGTCTTCAGGTAGTGGTGTGACCCACCCTTCGCCTCTGCAGTCCTGGCAGACGCTGTCCTTCGCGAGGCAGGTACAGGCTTCAGTGACTTCGGCTACCTGTGACTTCATTGAGGGACGGTAGCCAACGCGCATGGTCGACGGTGGAGAATCTGCCGAACTGTCACCAACCCGGCCATTATTTGCTGCTTAGGTACCTCTGCGGAGAACGCATTTGGTTGGCTCTCGACCTCGCTCGGTGGGAGAGGCCCCGAGTGTCAGGACCGCACTGCTGATCTGGTCGCGCCCGTTTTCTCCTCCTCGATAGCGCGAGCGACCTCCGGCCATGGAACGAGCGGAGAGCCGATGAGCGACCAGTAGTCGTATGCGTCTCGCACGACGGCACTGACGCCGAGGCGCGCAGCAGCCGTGTCGATGGTGGCGATGACCCTACGGGTGACGCCGCCGGCGCCCCGGGCCGCAGGAGTGATCCCCTGGCCCAGGAGGAGCGTGGCGGTGCGGATGGCGTCCAACGTCGCTGGTGGTGCTGCGTGGGCGAAGCGGCCATAGATCAGTTCCTCCCAGTGCGTCTGGGTACGCGCCCAGGCCAGGCGCTCCAGGCCCGTCCCGAGGTCTACTGCCAAGCGATCCGGGTGGTCGGTGTGCCACAGGAGGACGATGTCGCCGAGAGTGAGATCCAGGTGGGCGAAGCGGAGCGTAATGCCTTCGACCTGGCGTCGACGCCATGGGCGCAACTTGCCATAGATGCGTAAGTGCCGTGTGTGAAAGCCTAGTTGCGAGAGCGTGGTCAGCCAGCTGTCGAGAATGGATCCGTACTCATCCAAGTTCCTTACCGGTTGGACCCGGGAAACGTTGACGAACGCGCTGAGGAACCCCTCCCGTAACTGGCCGGTGGCGTCGCGCTGACCGGTGAAGCGGACCACCGGCTGGGGGAGGAAGCCGCTCCGATACGTGTGGGGTCTGCCGTCCTTGAGGAGCGGGTCGAGGGCCTGCACAGAGGAGATGGTCAGCTCGGTTTCCCTGCCCCAGCGGAGCGGGAGAGAGGCGTCGCGCACGGCTCCGGAACTCGCGAAGGAGTTCTCCAGGCTGTCGAGCAGGTAAGTCCACGACGGACTTCTGCGTGGCGGTCTGTAGGGGGTGCCACGGTGCGGATGCTGGACCTCGATGTGGTCCGGGTCGGCCGTGAACTCCCAGTGCGGCCCCAAGCTCGCGCGGAGCACAGCGGGCATCCGTTGAGCCAGCGTGTCTCCGGCCGTACTGGCTGTAGTCATCAGCATGATCGCGCTGCCATCGCGCTGAAGTGCCGAGCGGGATCAAAGCGGTGGAGGCCGATCTCTTGGACTTGCCGGTGATCTAGGATCTCCACCCGCTCGATGGCGCGCGCCAGTTGGTGAGCGGCGGCCTCGTCATCCACCTCGGGGTCAGCCACGGCGATTGCGCCGGTCGCGTCGCAGAGGGCGGCTTCGGCGCAGGTGCCCGTGCGCCAGGTGAGCGCGGCCATGGGTGTGCCAGTGCGGAGGGATTCTCCGAAGATTGCGGCGCCGGCCTCCACGTAGTCGCGTGCGTACGTATAGACGAAGACGGAGGCGTCGCGGATGGCTGCGGTCTTGGCGGGGCCGCCAAGTTCGCCGACCCATTCGACGTGGTCCGCGTTGAGGAGCCGGGCATGGCGTCGTACGTACTCCTCGTCGAAAACGGGTCCGACGATCCGTATCCGGCGGCCGAGTAACTGGGCGGCACGCACGGCCAGATGGGGCGCCTTCTCGGCGTCGATGCGGCCGAGCCATACGAGGTCGCGTCCGGCGACGGAGGGCGGCTCGTCCTCGTCGAGGCCCAAGTGCACGGCCAGCTCAGGGATGGGCTGGTGACCGGCGTATCGCTCGATCATCTCGGGCGAGTAGCAGTAGAGGCGCGACTGCTTGCCGTCGAATGCAGTGTCGGAGTGTTGGAAGACGGGGGAGTGCTGGAATGTGGCGACGTCGCAGTCCAGCTCACTCCACGTCCGGGTCCACGCGGGCAACGAGGGGTATTCGTGCCCTACGACCAACAGGTCGTAGTCGATATCGCGTAGCTCGCGCTCGGCCAGCGATCCGGCGGTGACGTCCTCTAAGCGGACCGGCTTGCGGACCCAGTCGTACTCCAGGTCCGTGAGCCAGCCCGGCCCGAGGAGGTGTACGTCGGCGCCTGCGGCTCGGGCGCCTACGGCGACCGCCCACAGCCATCGTTCGATTCCGCCGTATCCGGCGGGTGGAAAGGCGTAGCTACCAGGGAAGTCGCAGACGCCGACGAGCACTTATGCCTCCGGTGTTCCGTCCGCCGAGATCCGGCGGAAGCCGAGGTACGGGAAGAGAGATTCGGGGAGGACGAGCGAGCCGTCCTGCTGCTGGCACTGCTCAAGGAGCGCGGCCAGGGTGCGGCCGACGGGCAGGCCGGAGCCGTTGAGGGTGGCGACGAGCTTGGGCTTGCCGTCATCCCCGCGGGTGCGGATGTTGGCGCGGCGGGCCTGGAAGCTACCGAAGTTGGAGATCGAGGAGATTTCCCGGTAGGTGTTCTGGCTCGGGATCCAGACTTCGATGTCGTACGTGAGCTGGGCGGAGAAGCCGGTGTCGCCGGCGGCCAGCTTGACCACGCGGTAGGCGAGCCCGAGCTCCTTCAGGCACGCCTCGGCATGGCCGACCATCGTCTCCAGCTCAGCGTCCGCCGTCTCCGGGTCAACGATCTTGACCATCTCCACCTTGGAGAACTGGTGCTGGCGGATCAGGCCGCGGGTGTCGCGCCCGTACGAGCCGGCCTCCGAGCGGAAGCACGGGGTGTGGGCCGTGAGGGCCAGGGGCAGCTCGGCGGGCGGGATGATCTCGTCGGCGTAGAGGTTGGTCAGCGGGACCTCGGCCGTCGGGATGAGGAACAGGTCGCGATCGGCGGCGCCGGTCTTGAACAGGTCCTCTTCGAACTTCGGCAGCTGGCCGGTGCCGGTCATCGTCTTGCGGGTCACCAAGTACGGGACACCGTGCTCGACGTAGCCGTGGCGGCGTGTGTGGATGTCGAGGAAGAGCGTGGCCAGAGCACGCTCCAGGGCGGCGCCGGCACCGCGGGAGACCGCAAAGCGCGAACCGGACAGCTTGGTGGCGCGGGCGAAGTCGAGGATGCCGGTGGCCTCGCCCAGGTCGACGTGGTCCTGTGGCTTGAACGAGAACGCCGGCGGATTGCCGACGCGCCGGATTTCGACCGCGAACTCCTCGGAGTCGCCGTCCGGAGCCTCGTCGTCGGGGAGGTTGGGGATGGTCAGGAGGAGCTCGGTGAGCTCTTCCTGGACCTTCTCCTGCGCGGCCTCGATGTCGCGGATCTCGTCCTTCAGGTCGCGGGCGCGCTCCTTCAGCTTGGAGATGTCCCCACCCTGCTTGGCCGTCTGCTGGACCTCGCTCGCCACCCGCTTGGACTCCGCCCGCAGCTCGTCGGCCGAGCGGATGCTCTGGTTGCGCCGGGACTGAAGGTCTTCCAGCCGGGACAGGTCCAGGGAGTAACCGCGACGAGCGAGCCGACGTACCGCTTCGGCACCCATTTCGATCAGGGCGCGGGCATCATGCATGGGGAAGATCCTTCTTATCCGGCGAATGGGATGGGGATACCGGATCGACGGTAGCAACCGCCGGACCCTCGCCGATCCGCAATATCGACGCGTCATCACCGGCGGTGATCTCGCGCAGGGCGGCCGAATCAAGATCATCCATGAGTTCCGTGACCAGAAGGGGCAGCTCGTCGTCGAGAAGAACGAGCGGCTCGACGTACGGGGCTTCGGGGAAGAACAGCGGCATGGCCTCATCGGTGGCCCGATTCCGGTGCCAGTGGAGGACGGACAGCAGCAGCCCGTGGCCGACGAGGACCCGAGGCCCGGGAGGTTCCAGGGCGGCGAGCACGCCCGTGAGCATGCGGCGTATGCCCTCACGCTGTGACTCCACGGCGCCGGGCGGGCACTGGCCAGGGCCGTGTGCATCGAGCCAGGCCGCGTATTCGAGGAAGGGTTTGCCCTCGAAATCTCCGTAGTCGAGTTCGTTGAGCCGCGCGTCGACGATCGGCTCGGGCGACGGGACGCCCATGAGGAGCAAAGCGGTCTGGCGCGCCCGCGGGAATTCACTCGTCAGCCAGGTGGCCACGGAGCGGAGAGGAACGGCGCTCCATACGAGGCCCAGCGACTGTCGGCCTTCATCGGTCAGGAGGATCTGCTTGGTCGGGTCGCCATTGACGAGGTAGCGCTTGCTGTAGTTCGTCTGGCCATGGCGGAGGATGTATGTCGTCACGATCCGCTCCGGGAGGTCGTCGCCAAGAGGTCGCCGAGCACTTCGGCCATGAGCGTCGCTCGCGGATCGCCGGACTCCACGTAGAACAGGAGACCGTCGACCGCCAAGAGACGACACCAGGGCGCGAGCACTGGAATGGGGACCCGGGAGACGCGTGAGGCGATGGCCAGTCGTCTGTTGGTGGCGCGTCCGAGGTCGTAGTAGACGGCCCAGAAGGCCCAGTCGAAGGCCGGGTCGCCCACCATGGGAAGCGGATCGATCAGCCGAGGGAGTCCTCGCCAGTCGAACAGCACGTTCTCCCGGTACAGGTCCGCATGCAGCACCGTCGACCTGCGGGACCCTTCCTTCAGATCGGCGACGGTCGACTGCCCGGCTTCAGCCAGGGGACGCCAGCTGCCCAGATTGAGCGTCTGCAACCGCCGCCCGATCCGGGGCCCGACTTCGCCGTCGAGGTGGTCAGTAAGAAGCGGTAGTACGCCCGCCCGGCGACGGTGCCGTCCGAAGGCGTGCAGGCCGTGGAGGGCCGCCGCGACCATCTGCAGCTCCCGCCTCGGCCGGTCCGCACCGCCAGGCTGGCCTCCGACGAGTTCGAGCGCGGCCGTAGCCAGGTCGTCTGCAGCCTCCAACACGTCGATGGTTGGTCCGCGGGCCCAGAGCCGTAGCGCCTCGACCTCGTGGCCATAGCGAGACGGGTCGACCCAAGCCTTCAGGAGCAGCGGACGCCCGTCGAGTCGGGTCGCCGTCGCGATCACCGAGGCGTGCCCGGCATCGTGGTACTCGCCGAGCGCGAGCTTCCAGCGATCTGCCGCACGCGCCAGCTGCCCCGGGACGGCGTCGAGCCATGGCTTGGCCGCAGGCCCGTAGTGCGCGAGTAACCGCTGCCGGCACCCTGCGGGGACCTCTCCGAGCGTCCGCTTCGTCATCAGCTCAGCACGATCCCGTCGGAGACGAGCTCGTCCGTCAGGGCTGGGAACGCGCTCAGAGCCTCCGTGACGAGGGACTGCACCTTGTCGAGCTGGGCGTCAGGAGAGGAGAGACGGACCAAGATGCGCCACGGCTCGTCCAGACGCTGGCCGGTGGTGCTGACCAGATGGACTTCCGCGTGCCCGTCCGTGGCCTCGTGCAGACGGTGAGCCAGGCGCTGGGCGGCGATGTTGTAGAGCTTGCCGACGTGGTAGACGGGGTTCTTGCCGTTGGCGCCCTCCAGGTTCATCGGCCGCAGCGGTGTGATCAGCCCGTTGACCCGGTTACCGCGACCCACGACGCCCTCGTCCCCCGACTCGATCGAGCTTCCGGTGTAGGTGAGGTACAGCTCGTCCTTCTCCGGGACGTCGCGGGCGTTGAGTCGGAAGCGTGCCTGGGTTCCAGCAAGTTGCAGGTCGGCCAGACGGTGGCATTCGGCCAGGACGGACTCCGTGTTGCGGACGTACTCGGCCCGGCTGGCGACGTGGCGCGACTTCTGCGGGACGCACACGACGATGTCGGCCTGGCCGCCGTCCCAGTAACCCATGAGCTTGACGTCCGACCCGCACCAGGCGTGGGCGCGGGTGAACTCGCTCTCGCCGGAGAAGTGGTCCACTAGCTCACGGACGAACGACTCGAAGGCGTTCTCCGGGGCCCAGCCGGTTCCCAACGAGGTGTCGTTCGAGAGCCGAACTCGACGCTCGCGCAGGTCATCGACAGACCGGGGATTGAACCAGCGTGTGCGGTCAGGCACCTCGTCGCCCGTGAGGACCGCCCCCGGGCTGGAGTTGCTGGTGATGTTGAAGACGATGTCGAGGTGATCCGACACCTCGGGGAGCCGCTCGGCGAAGAACTGCCGGACCTCGGCCTCGACGATCTCCTTGACCGGGATCTTGTCGTCCCCGCACATGGGCGCCGCACGCCCGTTGACCAGGACACGGACCGGGGCCGCCATCTTTCCGCCCCCGTAGCGGACTTCACTCGCTCCGCCGAGGAGAGCGAGCTTGTCGAAGTTGTGGTGCAGTACGGCGCCGAACCGGGCGACGGTGTGATGGCTGTAGGCGCGGGACAGACGCTCCGCGAGGTGATCGGCGAGGGTGTCCGGGTGGCCGAGGCCCTTCCGCTCGACGATGGTCGTCGCGTCCGGCCTGGCCGTGGCGGTGTCGATGACGAGGTGACTGTTGCCGATGATCGTGCTCGTACGAGGCATCACGAACTCCCGTTCAGGGGTGGGAAGAATGGGATGAGCGCAGGCGTCAGCACGCCTGGACGAGCGGTGCGATTGGGATTCAGCGTTCAGCGGGGAACGCCGGCAGCGCGGAGATGCGAGACGGTCCGAGCAAGCGACCTGTACGCGGAGGCGGCCGTCTCCGCGGCCGCGAGTCGGTGGACGTCGTGGGTGGTGACGAGCTCGATGTCATGCGTACGACGACGATCGAGCCAGAGCAGCAGGCGCCAGGCGAGAACTGGCCCGCTGTAGGGCAGCCGGGTCAGGAGGTCGACTGGAAGGCGCCCGGGCGGTACGCCCTCGTACACCTGGTCGCGTACGAAGTGGAAGACCACGTCGGCCTGGTCGGCAACGGCTGGCCCACAGGAGCTCGCCTCCCAGTCGACGACGTGCAGATGCTTGCCGTCGATGAGGACGTGCTCGGGTTTTAGATCACCGTGCAGGCGAACGACCGGGTGGGAATCGATCGTCTGGAGGGCCTGGTCCAGCACTGCCCACCAGGGCAGCCACCGGCAGCGAGGGGAGAACTGGTCCAACAGGAACTGGCTGGAGGAGGCAGAGGCGGAGCGGCACCCTCTCCAGCCGGAGCCGGGCGTGACGCCGGCGGTAGGACGGTGCAGCCAGCTGCTGACAGCCACGACGTGACCGATGTACTCCTCTGCCGCCGTGCGCGTACCCACTGAGCAGGGCGTGCCGCCCACCGCCTGGAACACCGTCCAGGATCCGGCCCCGTCATTTCCTGTGGCCAGGACGGACGGAACCGAGATGCCCATGAGGGCGGCACACTCAACCGTCGCAGCTTCGCGCAGGCGCCGGTCCTCGGGATCAATGCCCGTGTAGAACTTCAGCAGAGCACTACCGTCCATGGCGAACCGTGTTCGGGAGTACGGCTTGACGACCGGCGGCGCGAACGGACCGAGCTCCTGCTCGATCCACGACTCCGACACCTTCGCGCAGTGCACTTTCTACACCTCCGATCCGTAGGCCGTGCCCTGCCCCGCTTGCTGAGCAGGGCCGATCATCAAAGCCAGCCGGAGTGAAGGGAGTTGACTACTTAGAGGTGCTAACAAAGGCGTTGGACGTGCCGATGAGTGATCAGGCAGGCGGCCAGCCCGAGGAAGGCTTCATGGATGTCGTCACGCCGCTCCCAGCGGATGCGGAGACGACGGAAGCCGTGCAGCCACGCGATGGTGCGCTCGACCACGTACCGGAAGGTGCCCAGTCCGGTGCCGTGCGGCTGACCGCGTTCGGCAATGACCGGGCGGATGCCGCGCTGTCGTACCTGGCGCCGGTAGATGTCGTGGTCGTAGCCGCGGTCAGCGAACAACAGGTCCGGCCGCTTGCGTGGCCGTCCGACCGTGCCTGCCACGGCGGGGACCTTGTCGAGCAGGGGCAGGAGTTGAGTGACGTCGTTGCGGTTGCCGCCGGTCAGCGATACGGCGAGCGGGATGCCCTGGCCGTCGGTGAGCACGTGGTGCTTGCTGCCCGGCCGCGCGCGGTCGACCGGGCTCGGCCCGCTTTTGGGCCCCGCCGAGCGGCCCGCACGTGCGAGGAATCGATCACCGCCCGGGACCAGTCCAGCTTGCCCGCCGACCGTAGCTTCTTCAGCAGCACCAGGTGCAGTCCGTCCCACACCCCCGCCTCGTTCCAGGCGGCCAGCCGGCGCCAGCAGGTCATGCCCGAGCCGAAGCCCAACTCCTGCGGCAGGTACTCCCATTGGATGCCGGTGTGCAGCACAAAGAGGATCCCGCACAGTGCCTGCCGGTCCGGGACCCGTGGTCTGCCCTCGACCTTCTTCGGGCCCGGCTTCGGCAGCAACGGCTCGATCATCGACCACAGTTCGTCCGACACGATCCATGGCCGCGACTGACGCTCTCCCATGACCAGACCTACGGACAGACAGACCGAAACACTCATGATCAGCAGCTTTTGTTAGAGCCTTTTAGTCCGGCGGGTTTCTCGGTCTGCTGCGACAGTAGAGAAGGAATCCCGTAGCACCCCGGAAAATTCTTCCGGGGTCCCTTTCCGCCACGAGGTGATGCTCAGGACATGCGAGGGATGACAGAGCATCTGACCACCGGCGAGCGCGTCGCCTGGTACCGGCGCCGACGCGGGCTATCCCAGGAGGTCCTGGCCGGCCTCGTCGGGCGGACCACGGACTGGCTGAGCAAAGCGGAGAACAACCGGATCGAGCTCGACCGCCTCTCGGTGATCACCTCACTCGCCGACGCACTGGACGTCTCCCTCGGAGACCTGCTCGCGGAGCCGACCCTCGTCGAGTGGTCGGCCGACACCGGTCGTCGAACGGTCCCCGCCTTGCGCGAAGCCCTCATGGACTACAAGCAGCTCACGCCCCTACTGGGACCCCCACCCGACGACGAGCCGCCGGCTCTGGAGGATCTCCGGGCCGAGGTGAAGAAAGTCCTCGACGCGTACCAGGAATCCAGGTTCGGCCTCGTCACCCGACGGCTCCCCCTCGTCCTGGCCGACGCCCTTGCCGCCTCCCGCGCGTACTCGGGGCGCGAAAGCGAGGAGGCCCAAGCAGAACTCGCCTTGACCTATCACGGTGCGGCGATGGTGCTGGGCAAGGTGGGTGAGTCGGAACTGGCGTGGATCGCCGCCGACCGCGGCCTGGCGGCAGCGCAGCAGAGCGGCCAAAGCACGGTGACCGGATCGCTCTTCCGGGCGGTCACGCACTGCCTGATGGCCACCGGCCGCTTCACCGCGGCGATCCAACTGGTCAACGACGCGGCGGCCGTCATGCAGCCCGGCCTGAGCACCGCGAACGACGAGTACCTGTCCGTCTATGGCACGCTCTTCCTCGCCGGCGCCATGGCGGCAGCCCGAGCGGAGGACCGGGCAACGACGCAGACCTTCCTCCGAGAAGCCGACGATGCCGCACAGCGCCTGGGCGGCGACGCCAACCACCTCTGGACGGCCTTCGGCCCGACCAACGTGGCCATCCACTGTGTCGCCACTGCCGGAGAGTTCGGCGACATCCAGATAGCCGCGGACCTCGGGCAACGCATCGACACCAGCGGCTTGCCGGTGGAACGACGCGTGCGGCACAGCCTGGAAGTCGCCCGAGCACTCAGCGCCTGGAACCGAACCGACGAAGCCCTGACCACCCTCCTCGACGCCGAGCAGGCCGCCCCCGAACAGGTACGGCACCACTACCTGAGCCGGGAACTGGTCATCGGCTGGATCCGCGGCACCCGAGGCCGCCCGTCCCAGCCGGTGGCAGACCTGGCCCGCAGGCTCGGCGTAGTCGGCGGTTAGAGTCCGTCCCGTGACCGAGAACGAGCACGAAGCGAAGATGGCCCACCCGCGCATGGCAGCCGGCGCGCTCTTCTTCGACGATGCCGGCAGGGTCCTGCTCGTCGAGCCGTCGTACAAGGACTACCGGGATATCCCCGGCGGGTACGTGGAGGACGGTGAGTCGCCTCTGCAAGCCTGCGTGCGCGAAGTACACGAGGAGCTGGGCATCAAGCCGGGCATCGGCCGCCTTCTCGTCGTGGATTGGGCACCCAGTCCCGGAGAGGGTGACAAGGTCCTTTACCTCTTCGACGGAGGCCGTCTCACTGAGGATGAGTGCGGGCACATCGAGCTCCAAGCCGACGAGCTCCGTGGATACGCCTTCCATGACACTGGGGAGCTGTCGGAGCTCACCATCCCTCGCCTTGCACGCCGCATCATGGCGGGCGTCGAGGCTCGTGCCAATGGCGCGACCACCTATCTGGAGCACGGAATGGCGCCGGAATCTGTTTTGTAGTCTGCGTAGACGTTGAGTGCGTCGAGCAGTTCGCGCCTCGGACCTGTGCCGCATGCTCCTTTCGGTGGCTATATTCGGGCCTCTCTCGCCAATTTCGATCAGAAATAGCATGAAGGTTCTCGTAAGTGACCGTCAGTACGGGTAGTTGGTGCACCGCGAATACGCTGCCATCATGCGTGGAGTCGAGTACCGAAGCAGCGGCGTTCCACTTGAGGACTACGAACTCACTCGCAGCGACCATTGCCGTCAGAAGCAGAGTGAGGAGAGCAGCCGGTGGGTTCAGCGGCAGGTCGATGAGGACATCGCCAAGTGTCGGGCAGACCCAGCGAGGGCGGAGCGTCGTCGGCAGGCATTCGAGGAGCTCGCCAAACTTTTGGAGTCCTTCAAAAAGCAGGATCACGAAATCATGCGGTGGCGTGTGCGGCTCTACTGCGGCCACATCATCGAGACACAGGCGCACTGCTCGTACGCCGACCCCATCTCTGCGGGGGCGTACACCAAGCCATGCCCTGAATGCAGGGAAGAGCGGACAACAGTCGTGGCTTACGAACCCATCGGCCTGCTCGCGGGGCCACCTGAGCCTGAACCGGCCCGATCGCTACCTTTGAAGCGGCCGACACGAGCCGAGCTCGAACGGCGGGTTGAGGCGCTGGAGAAGGAGAACGAACGCCTTCGCGCAAAGCACGGCGCTTGAAGGTCCTATCTTCGAGACGTTTGTCTCGCCCACCTGAACTCCTGCTACTACCTGACTACGCTCTGTGGATGGAATCGCGGTTCGCGGCGGTAGGGGCGGTGCTGTCCTCGCGTTGCAACTTTCGCGCTGTTCAGCCCCGACGACCTCAGCATTCCCAAGTCTCTCCAGGCGGCGGTGGAGCACGGTGAGGTGTTCACACGCGCCTGGGTGGTCGAGCTCATCCTGCAGAAGCAGAACTCGTCGGGCATGACCTGCGCCGAGGGGATTACGCCTGCCCCGAGCCCAGGGCGGTACCGGCGTCCAGCCCGTCCCAGCTGTCGCGGGTGCGCCAGAGAACATGGACGCCGAAGACGTCGTGGAGAGCTTCGGCAGACCAATTCTCGGCCGGTGGTTCGGAGAGGACCAGGTAGAGACGGTCGGCCGGAGCGGGCAGGGTGTGATTGATCTCCAGAAGGCGGGCTGCACCCGAGCGGAGTTCGGCGTAGGAGGAGTGGCCTGCGCCGAGGACCTCATAAAGGAAGTGGCCGTCCTCAGCCGTGCGGCTGACGTCAATGACCGGGGATGTCGTCGCTTGCACATCTGCCTCGAACAGGACTGACATCAGGGCATGTCGCGCTGCTTCGTGCTTCTTGCACGTGCGGTCGGCGGCGGCCGTGGCCTCCAGCGCGAGCTGAAGACCCTTCACAGGAGGCGTCGTGGTGGTGGACGTGTCCTCGGCGGGTGGCATGGGCTCGACTACTTCCTGTTCGGGCTGCTGTGCTGCAGAAGCTGGCGCGGAATCGGTATCGGTATCGGCCTCCGGATCGGCCGAGGTGGTCCTTCGGTGCTGGAGCGCCTCTTGGGCCTGGGCCAGGGATTGGGACCAGCCCGTACGCGCAAGGTCTTCCCGGAGCCGGTTCACGTCCAGATTGCCGTCCTTGAGCGCGCGGTTGGTGTTGGCGGCGAGGTCACGGAGGAGGCTGACACGGCCTCTGTCGGGAGATCCGAGCACCCGCCGCACGTCCACCCAGTCCGCCTGGTCACGGCGGAGTACGCGGTTGGCCATGCCCTTCAGTTCGGAGACTCGCTCGCGGACGTTCTCCGGTACGACAGAGTCGTCGTCGGCCAGTTCGTCGAGCACGCTGAGCGCCGTCACGTAGCGTTCGGCCATCCTGGGCGAGATGGGCTGTCGGCCCCGTTGGTCCGAGGTGAGTACACAGTGGGTCTTCTCATGGGCGAAGACCCAACAGTCCACCTTCTCGCCGGGACGCGGAGGAGTTGATCCGTGGCGGACGGTCAGGACCAGAGGGACTTCGAGCACCGGCGACAGGGCTTTGACTCTGTAGCGGCCGCCCGTACCTCGGTCGAGGACTTGGACGCGGATGTCGGTGCCGATCTCAGGAAGGTCACCGGCCGCTATGCCTGGTTCGTTTTCGGCGGATCCGCGCTCGGTGGTGCGGGTGGTGTCCATAAGGGCTTCCGGAAGCGGGGAGGTGTGAAGGACGGTCAGGCTCTGGGTGCTTCGAGTGAGAGCGACGTACAGCTGACGCAGGCCGGCCGGTCCGCGGTTGGCGATGGTGGTGGGCTCGACGACGAGGACGTGGTCGTACTCCATGCCCTTCGCCTGGGCGGCGGGGAGAACAGACAAGGCAGCGCGCTGTTCTCCGGTAAGGCCATCGGTCTGGTCCAGATGCTGGTTGATCTTGTCCAGCCAGCCGGAGTCGTCGGGGACGATGACGGCCACGGAGCGCAGAGTCCGCCCGTCGCTCGTGCCGGCGAGCCGCGTCGTTTGGGCGACGGTGTCGTCGAGCAGCGTCCACGGCTCGGCGGCCAGTGTTCGGACGCTGTCGGTACCGGCTTCACGTACGGCCTGTGGGTACGCGAGAGAGGGTGCGATCGTGCGGGCCAGCGGCGCGACGAAGGCCATGATTTCGGCGGGTACGCGGTAGCTGGTGTTCAGTTCTGCGATGCGCCAGTCGCCGTGGTCGGACAGCAGAGTGCCGAGGTGATCCCAATCGGCGTAGGTGTGCGGGCCCGTGGCCTGGGCGAGGTCACCGAGGACCGTCATGGATCCGTTCACCGCGATACGCCGGCGAAGGCATCGGGCCTGCATCGGCGTCAGGTCCTGGGCCTCGTCCACGACAATGTGTCCGTAGCGTGGCGGGGTCTCTCCGGTGATGAGGAACTGGAGCTCTTCGAGACAGACTCGGTCGTCGAGCGTCCACGGGTCGGCATCGGCCTTGTCTGCCCTCGGACGGTGGAGGCTCTTCTGTTCCTCGACATTGAGGATGCCGTTGGCGCAGGTTTGCAGGAGTTCGGATGAGTCGTAGAGGCCCCGGAGGGCCTCCCTGGCGCTCGGCGACGGCCAGACGCGCTCGATCAGACGCCCGACTTGGCGGTTACGCCCCAGGCTACGGCGGACCGCTTCGCTTGGGCTGCGGCGTGTAGCGCGGGAAGTGGGCTCCTGGAGTAGGCGGTCGATCAGCAGACTGCGGAAGCGGTCACGGCGCTCACGGTAGGAGCCGTCGCTCTCACGTGCTTCCTGGAGCAGCGCGAGGATCTCGGAGTGCGGGACGCGCAGGGTGGCGCTGCCTGCCGTGACGGCGAGTTCGGGCTTGGCGTCCTTGTACGAGGGAGTGCTCGTGAACTCGTCGATCGCTTCAGGTCGACACTCGTGCTCGACGCGCCGACGGAGGACGTCGGCGATGCGGTCGTCGGACTTGATCAACCGCGCTCGCGACGTATCCGTACCGAGGATCTCTCCATCCCAAAGATGGTTCACCTGCACCGCGTTGATGTTCCGCGTACCGAGGGTCGGGAGGACCTGGCCGACGTATTCGAGGAATCGTTCGTGAGGGCCGACAACGAGGATGTCCTGCGCCTTGAAATGGCCGTTGTTGACGAGCCACGTCACCCGGTGCAGGCCGACCGCTGACTTGCCTGTTCCCGGGCCGCCCTGCACGACGAGGACGTCGGAGGGGGACTCGGTGACGAGGTTCATCTGGTCGCGGCGGATGGTCTCGACGATGTCCCGCATGCTGCCCCTGCGGGATCGCTGAAGCTCTCGCAGGAGGAGGTCGTCGACGGCCTGGGGCTTCTTGCGATGCCCCCGGGCAGGGCCAGAGGGCGTGAGGGCCGGCGGCTGCATCGGTTCCGGCTGCGGTAGGACGCGGGAGGGTGCTGTCGTCGTGGCTTCCGGGGCGGCTTCGTCCTCGACCGGCTGGGGAGAGGGGACCGCGACCGAGATCTCGTCGACATACTCGTTGACGACGCGCTGTGTGCAACGCAGTTGCCTCCGCAGGAGCATGTCCCCCGGAGCGTCAGGCAGAGCCTTGGACCACTTCTGCGCCTGCGGGGTGGTCCACAGCACTACGACGGAGTCGCGGGTCTCCACATCCGAGACGGCACGACGGCCGACGTACCAGGTATCCGGCTCTTCGTCCGGGCCATCCCGCGTGTCCACGCGGCTGATGACCAGCGACGCGTCACCGAGACCCGCGTATTCAGCGGCCTTGTCATCGGCGGCTTGCCGGTTGGCGACGCTGTCCTTGCCGCTTGCCGAGGCCGAGGCGATGGAGCCGCCACTCAGTTCGGCCAGACGCTTTTCGTAGCAGTTGTAGGCGTGATCCACCGCCTTCTGCTCCTCGGCGATGATCTCGTCTCGTGCAGTGGTGCTCATGTACGTCCTTCCCCCTGTAGCCCCCAGAGAGGCGCTACATGTCGGGCATATGCCCGACCCCCGGTAAAAGACTTAGCAGACACATGGGTCAGTTGTTAATAGTTGACAGGAATGTCAATTCCCGTACCAGTTCGTTGACTTCCGCTCTCCACGCGCGGACCTGGTCCTGGGTGGGGCCGATCTCGTACTGGTGGTAGTGACATCCCAGGCAGAGGTGCGACCAGACGGTGTTGGTCCGGCGGGCGGTCGTCGCGTCGATGTAGCAGCGCAGGCACAGCATCTTGGCCCGCGTGGTGGTGTCGGCGAGCCCCGGCACCGTTGCGTCGAGCGTGCGGTCGACAGCAATCTCCAGTGCTGTCCGCAGTGCGAGGGAGGCTCCGCGGTGCCGGCCGGTGGCCGTCGCCCCGATGCTGGGGTCGGAGATCAACAGGTCGGCCGTCAGCAGCAACTCTTCGACGGAGGCGACTGGAGCGGTCGTCACTTGGTCACCCCCGCCGTACGCACCTTCTGTGCGAGATCCGCGGTCTCGTCGACGAACCGGTGAGGATCGGCGATCCGCGCGCCCGCGGCGTGGGCGCCGGTCTGGCACTGCTTGAGAAGGTCCACCGAGCGCGGTCCGCAGCGGGTGCGCAGTTCCCGATATACATCGCCGGTGCGGCCGATGTCGCCGAAGAAGGCCAGCGCGGCCATCTTCATGAGCTTGTCGGCGTCGGCTACGGCGGCATGCAGGTCATCCTCAGAGCCTCCCGAGTGGTGATGCTGGACCCAGGCTGCCTCGACGAAGGCGTTCTCCAGGGCGATCCGGCACAGGCTGGGCAGCACATGGGTGCGTGCTGCTTCCGGCAGATTCTTGGTGCTGGCAAGGGCCCTGGCGTCCCCGATTGCCTGGCGAACGGGGTCGGTCACCGGCTTGACGTGCACCTTGGACGACTTGCCCCGTTCCACCTCGAACACCGTGACCGGCAGGTCCTGGGTCGTGAAGGCGCGCTGGAGTCGGGTGTCGTGGGTGAACACGATCACCTGCCGGTGCTCGCCGAGCTCGTGCAGGACCTGGGCGAGCCCGTTGACCTTGGCGGGGTCCATGGACTGTACGGGGTCGTCGATGACGATGAAGCCGAACGGACTGTCAGCGGTGGCGGCCCGGGGCAGGAACAGCGACAGCGCGAGAGAGTGCTGCTCTCCCTGGCTCATGACGCTCAGTGCCGAAGCCGCCTCGCCGTCGACGGTGACGTCCATGACGAGCTTGCGGACATTAGCCTTCTCGCTGCCCTGAAGAGTCACCGACTGGAGGTCGATGTCGCTCTCCTGGCGAAGCTTCTCCCAGATCCGCTGAGAGCGACTGGTGAAGCCCTCCATACGCTTCTCCCGCAGTTCGGCGGAGAGCGCCTTGATCCAGGCGCGGGCCTTCCTGACGTGACCCATCCGGGGCTCGCCCTCCGCCGCGGCGCGGGCCTTCTCCGTCCAGCTCGCCAGGCGTGTGACGAGCTGGCGCCACCGCTCGTCCCGCTTCTCCAGCTCTCTGGTGGCGTTGTCCTTCACAGCGGCGCAGGCATCGGCCAGGACCAATGCAGTGTCGTGGACGCGCTGGGCGAGCTCACTCGGGTCGCTGACTGTCCGGCAGGCGAGCCAGGCGCTCCACGGATCGGCCAGGGCAACCGGGATCCGCCCGGGCGTCTGGGCGAGGTCCTGCGCCGCTCGGGTCGCCGACCGCAGTCCGCTACGGGCGTCCTCGGCGGTCTTTGCCTCCTGGCGGAGCATCTCGATCTGAACGCTGGCGTCGGCAGCCCACGCGACGTCGAGGACCTGTTCGGTGCCGCAGACGGGGCAGGTCCCCTCGTCGGGGTGGCGGTTGTTGTGGGCCAGCGCCTTCTCCAGGAGAAGGGCCCGCTGCAGTGCGTCCTCGGCGCCGGTCAGTCGCACGTCCTCGACTCTGGCGAGCGCCTCGCGCAGCCGGTCCACTGCGGCCCCGACCTGCTGAAGGTCGGGACCCTGCATGTCGACCGCGGCGCGCAGTTCGGCGAGGAGACCGTCGTCGGTGGCGGGCAGGCCCGCCACCAGACCCTCAAGGGCCTCGAAGTCGGGACGGCCCTTCGTCTCGATGGCTACGAGTGCCTGGACCGCACGTTCGTCGTCCTGCAGTGCGTACAGCGCGCTCTTAAGCTCCGGCACCTCGTTCTTCACGGCCTTGACGGCGTCACCCAGCGCCCTTTCCTGCTGCCCGAGGTGGTTGTACGCGGTGCTGATGTGCCCCAGGCCGAGGATCGTGGCGATGGAGTCATACATCTGGGAGGGCTTCCCGCTGATCATGCGGCCGAGATCGACGTACGACAAGAAGGGTCGGTAGTCCACGAGGGCCTGATTCCAGTCCACCTGGTCGAGGGAGACCGTGCCGTGTCCGGGCCGTCGGAACGTGCCCGCGCAGTCGCCGATGTCGTTACCGGTCCAGGTGCGAGTGAGCGTGCTCCGGCCGATATCACCCTCGACGGCGAGCTTGACCTCGACTTCCGTCTTGGAACTCTCGTGCAGGTTCCGCCAGTTGCTGGTGCGCGTCGCGTCCTGTCCCAGCCAGCGCATGTTCGTCCCGGTGAACGCCGTCTCGACGGCCTCGGCGATGCTGGACTTGCCGGAGCCGTTGCGACCTACGACGAGCGTGACACCCGGCCGCGGGCTCAGGTTGAGCCAGGCGCGAGAGCCGATGCCACGGAAGCCTTCCACGGAGACGGAGTCGAGGTAGATCCGTCCCATCGGGGAGGTCCTCTGGGCCTCCGTGTTGCCGAGTGCCTCTGCCAGGAGCGCCTTCACGGGTTCGCCGAGGCTTGCCTCAGCCAGCTGTGCCTCCACCAGATCGGCGAGGGGTACCGACTGGCCGGCGGGAGTCTCCCCGGCAGGGTTCGTGGAAGGGTGCGTGTCCGGCGTGGGCTGTTCTGAACTCGTCATGGGGCTTCCCTGGATCTGGTCCTGGTTCGGAGGGACAGGCATCGAGGCGCTGGAGACGTGGGCGTCTGCAGTGCTGTGCCGGTGAGCTGGAACTCTGAGATGCGTGACTGGGGTGGGCACCAGTGCTGTTGTGCCGACTGAGCACCAGAGTGAGGCCAAAGAGCTCCGAGAAGCTTCGAGAAGGCTGATAACCAGGGTTATCAGCCTTCTCCCTCCTTCCGTTTTCCCCTCGCTATATGGTTCTGCCTGCCGCGAGCCCACCGAGGGCTGCCGGGGCCATGGACCGCTAATGGAGCCAGAACAGAGGGGGCGAGACGAGTGACCAGCACAGGCCAAGAGGCCTTCTCGCGCATCGTTCCCGAGCTGCCGTCCTGGCGGATCACCTACACGGAAATTGCCACCCTGGCGCAGGTGCGTCGGCCCGTCCCCACCACTTGGAGCCGCAGACACTCGGACTTCCCGGCGCCCGTCGCCCACAAGGATGGGCGGCCCCTGTTCGACGCCTGCGCGGTCGTCGACTGGCTGACGACGACGGGCCGCGGCAACGCCGACCCTCGCCATCTGCGGGCCGAACTGGCCCTGTATACCCTGGCCGCGTGGCGGACGCCGGCCCTTTCGACCTCCGTCTTGGTTGGGGCGCTGACCGCGTTGATCTGCCTGCGATGGCAACTCGACGCCCCTCTCTCCGGCGAGAGTTGGGATGCGGTCCTCGCTCAGGCAGACGAGCTCGATCCCGAGGACACGTATGTGTCAGCTGAGTTGAGGGCCGTCCCGGAGCCGGGCACCATCGGCCCCCAGCTGGCTGCGTTGGCCGACGAACTGACTGAGGCCGCATACACACCTGCCGAGGCTTTCGACTGGATCCTGGAGGTCCGCCGCCGCCTCGGCTCCCACGACCTGGCAGCCGACGAGCCCACCCCGGCGGTGGTATGCGCCCTCGCGGCCCTGTCCGGCGTCGGCACTCTTCAAGAAGGCTCCGTCGTCGCCACCCCGTATGCCTGCTCTGGCGACTTGCTCGCCGCGCTGCACGCCCGGTCCGCCGAGGGCTCCGGCCACACCTACCTCGCCGCTGACTCCGACCCGGTGCGGGCTCGCCTGGTCCGCCGTCGGATGCTCGTCCGAGGAGTGAACGAGTTCGACCTCGGCGTAACTGAGGGGGAGGACCTGCCTGTCGACGACTGGGGATACCCCCATCTGCTGGTCTCTGTCCTCCCCTACGAACCGGCGGAGAACCGCAGCCCGCAGGCCGTCCTGGAACAGGTGCAGGCACTCACCGACTATCTCGACGAAGGTTCCACAGCGGTCGTCCTCGGCCCCGCCGACGTACTCGTCCGCCCGCTACCCCGGCACAGCGAGGCCGATCGCCTGCGCCGGTCTTTCCTCCGGGACGGTTTGCTCAAGGCCACGGTAAGCCTCCCCGACGGTGCGTTTCCCTACCGTCCCGGCTACCGCACCGCCCTCTGGGTGCTGGCCCGCACCTCGGCGGAACACCGCACGGGCCTGGTCCTCCTCGCCGATTACTCCGCGCAGCCGCTCACCGAAACGGTCCTTGACGCGCTCGCCGAGGACATCGCCATCTGGCGCGCCGCTACCTGGCTCGGTGACCGCCGGCACGAACCCCGCCATGCGGTGATCGTGCCCGCAAAGGACCTCAACGATCGGCCGGGCGCCGCCTTCACCACCCAGCACCGCCCGCCCATGGCCCGCTACACCCGAGACGTCATCGAGCGTCCGGTCCGCATCAGCGCCCTGGAGCAGCGCCTGACGGAGTTGCACGAGCAGGCCGGGCAGCGTACCGACCTGCGCACGGCACTGAGCGTCCAGGCCGTGCTGCGCCCCGACGACCAGCCGGTGCGGCGCACCACCGTCCGCCGTCTCCTCGACGATCGACGATTACGCCGCCGCCCTGGGCACCGTTTCGCCCACGAGCACCTCACGACAGACGGTCACTACACGGTGCTCACGCCCGACGAGGTCCTCGGTATCGCGCCTCCGGGCGGCCGCCGCATCGATCGCGGAGTACTCCTCACCGGATACGAACACGCCCTGTTCACCGAGCCGGGAGACATAGTCGTCACAACGAGCCCTCGCTTCGGTGCCTACGTCGACGAAGAGGGCCTGTCCCTGGTGGCAGCCCCAGCCCGCATTCTCCGGGTCCACCCAGATGCCGATCCGCCGGTGCTGCCACGGGTGCTGGCGGCTCTACTGCGGGCGGCAGCCGCCGAGTATGCGCGTACCAGCGGCGCGGTGCGGGCCTCGCGGGGCATCGAAGACCTCCTCATACCCGACCTGAGCCGACGCGAGGCCGAGCGCTTCGACGTCATGCTCGCGGAGATCGAGACCCGCGCGCACCTCTTGCGGGAGCAGTCCGCCGCTCTCGACGACTTGGCCCGCCTTACCGCCGCTGGTATCGCAGACGGCACGCTCACCCTCCAGAATCTCCCCGGAACCGACGATTGAAAGAGACGATATTCCCTATGGCTACCGCTACGAAAAAACCGACCGAACAGGCGGAGTTGTTCAGCGCCTCCACCGCCAGGGAGATTCAGGCGATTCTGTGGAAGGCCGCCGACAAGCTGCGCGGTTCCATTGACGCCGCGCAGTACAAGGAGTTCGTCCTCGGCTTGATCTTCCTGAAGTACGTCTCCGACGCCTTCGAGGAGCGCCGCTCCGAACTCGCCGTGGAACTCGCCGATGCCGGCATCGGCGAGGACCGGATGGCCGACTTCCTGGAGGACCAGGATGAGTACACCGGCGCCCACGTCTTCTGGGTACCGGAGACCGCCCGCTGGACGTGGATCGCCACTCACGCCAAGAGCCAGGGCGTCGGCAAGCTCCTCGACGACGCGATGGACGCCGTCATGCGCGAGAACGCCTCGCTCACGGGCGTCCTGCCGAAGATCTTCAACCGCGACAACGTCGACCAGAAGCGTCTCGGCGAACTCGTCGACCTCATCAGCGACGCCCGCTTCGGTGGCAGCGGCGACAAGCCGGCACAGGACGTGCTGGGTGAGGTGTACGAGTACTTCCTCGGCAACTTCGCGCGGGCCGAGGGCAAACGGGCCGGTGAGTTCTACACGCCACAGTCGGTGGTCCGGCTGATCGTCGAGATTCTGGAACCGTACGAGGGGCGTGTGTACGACCCGGCTTGCGGCTCGGGTGGCATGTTCGTCCAAGCGGCAAAGTTTATCGAGGCGCATCAAGGGCGCGGCCACAAGGCGGACATCGCTGTCTATGGTCAGGAGCTCAACGAGCGCACCTGGCGCCTGGCCAAGATGAACCTCGCCATTCACGGCATCGACGGTAACCTTGCCGCCCGTTGGGGTGACACCTTCGCCGACGACAAGCACCCTGACCTCAAGGCCGACTTCGTTATGGCCAACCCGCCCTTCAATATCAAGGAGTGGGCGAGGGACGAGGGCGACCCGAGGTGGCGGCACGGCGTCCCGCCGAAGAACAACGCCAACTACGCGTGGCTCCAGCACATGATTTCCAAGCTGGGAGAGCGGGGGACCGCCGGCATTGTCCTGGCGAACGGGTCGATGAGCTCGCAGTCCAGTGGCGAGGGCGAGATCAGGCAGGCTCTGGTCGAGGCCGATCTGGTGGCGTGCATGGTCGCCATGCCGTCGCAGTTGTTCCGTACGGCACAGATCCCGGCCTGCCTGTGGTTCCTGGCCAAGGACAAGACGCCGCAGGGTGCGAAGCGTCTGGACGACCGGCGAGGCGAGATCCTCTTCATCGACGCGCGGAACATGGGCGAGATGGTGGACCGGACGGAACGGTTCCTGACAGAGGCCGACCTCGCGAAGATCGCCGACACATATCACGCGTGGCGGGGGACGGCGTCGGCGCGGAAGGCTGGGCTGACGTACGCGGATGAGGCGGGGTTCTGCTTCTCGGCCGACCTGGTCACTATCCGTGAGCATGGGTACGTGCTGACGCCGGGGCGGTACGTAGGGGCAGTCGAGACAGAGGAGGAGGACGCGGAGGCTGTGGCGGCACGGATCTCCACGCTGACGAAGGAGCTGTTCGGGCTGTTCGAGCAGTCGGCGGAGCTTGAGAAGACGGTTCGGGAACAGTTGGGGGCCCTCGATGGCTAGGACCAGTACAACTACGGGCGGACGCGCCGCCACAACCGGGATCATCCCTGGTAAGTGGGCATTGAGCGTCGGCAAACCCAGCATTCCGTCACCTTCGGGCTTTATCTGGACTCCGTTGTCAGACATTGCCCGTCTGGAGAGTGGTCATACTCCAAGCCGTCGGCACGCCGAGTACTGGGATGGTGACGTCCCATGGATCGGCATCAAGGATGCGACCGGAAATCATGGGCGAGTCATTACATCCACCCTGCAAACGATCACGCAGGACGGCCTGGACAACTCATCCGCACGATTGCTTCCCGCCGGTACTGTTTGCCTGTCTCGAACGGCATCGGTGGGCTATGTGGTCACCATGGGTGTTCCAATGGCGACGAGCCAGGATTTCATCAACTGGGTATGCGGGCCGCAGATTTCATCTCGCTACCTTCACTACATCCTGGTCATGGAGCAGGACTCCGTCCGGCGGTTCGCGCATGGAACAACCCACCAGACTGTTTACTACCCCGAGGCAAAAGCCTTCCACGTGTGCATCCCCAGTCGCGGAGAGCAGGATCGGATCGTCTCCGTGCTCGGATCTTTGGATGACAAGATCGCCGTCAATGAGCGCATCGCAACCGCGGCTCGTCAACTTGGGTTGACCCTCTTTGCTCGTTCCTCGCTTGCGGGCGACCTCGCGCAAGTCGACGTCGCATCCGTATCAAACGTACTAACTCGGGGAGTTGCCCCAAAGTATTCAGAATCTTGCGAATCTCTTGTAGTCCTGAATCAGAAATGCATCCGTGATGGCCGTGTGAACCTGGGCCCTGCACGCCGCACGCTACGTGAGAAGGTAAAGGCTCCGAAGCTGCTCCATCGAAACGACGTACTAGTCAATTCGACGGGCGTCGGGACCCTCGGTCGAGTCGCACTGTGGACTTCTGATGATGCGGCTACCGTCGACTCCCACATTACGATCGTGCGCTTTGACGAAGCGCGTGTAGACCCGGTCTGTGCTGGGTTTGCGTTGCTCCGTGCTCAGCCTGAGATCGAGGCGATGGGCGAGGGAAGTACTGGCCAAACTGAGCTTCGCCGCGCTCAACTTGGTGGCCTGGAGATCACCCTGCCTAATAGGACGCGGCAGCAGCAACTCCGCCCCAAGCTCGAGGCACTGGAGGAGCAAGCTGACCAGGCCCTGGCGGAGACGCTGACCCTCGCCGCCCTCCGAGACATCCTCCTCCCCCAGCTCATGTCCGGACGCCTTCGCGTCAAAGACGCCGAGAAGATTGTCGAGGATCGCACATGACGTACGACGAGAGCGGAAGAAGCCAGAGTCACCGCCCCCTGGAAGCCGACTGGGAACTGCTCGCCCTCGACGAGCTCGCCGAGTTGGCCTGGCTGCCGGCATCCGGTAACGAGTTCGCCCCCGGTTCCGGGCACCGTAAGTCCTGGGACGACCTGATCCTCTACCCCGACCTCCAGGAGGCGGTCGAGCGGCTCAACCCCGAGCTGCCCCCCGACGCCGTCCGCGACGCCGTCGGTGTCGCTGCAACCCCGGAGTCGCAGGACACGTACGAGGAGAACCGCACCGCCCACGGTTACCTGACGACCGGCATCCGCTCCGTCGTCTACACCGACACCTTCGGTGCCGAGCGCAACCCGACCATCCGCCTCGTCGACCTGACGGACCCGGATGGGAACACGTACCGCGCGCTGAACCAGGTCACCGTTGTCGACGGCGAGAAGCGGCGCCGCTTCGACATCGTTCTGTACGTCAATGGACTCCCGCTCGCCGTACTGGAGTTGAAGCGTGCCGGCGACGAGAGCGCCACGCTCCAGGACGCGCACTCCCAGGTCTCCCGGTACGTGAAGGAATTCCCGACCGCCTTCCGCTACAACGCGGTGGTGCTGCTCTCCGACGGCATCACGGCCAAGTACGGCACACCCTTCACTCCGTACGAGCACTTCGCGCCGTGGAACACGGACGAGACCGGGGCTCGGGTCGACCCGTTCGCCGCGGACAGCGATGGGGTGTTTGACTCGGGCCAGGATCTGGCCCTGCACGGGCTGTTCACCCAGCCTCGGTTCCTCTCCCTGTGCCGGTCCTTCATCAACTTCGTCCCGGCCAAGCGGATGAAGCGCATCGCGAAGCCGCACCAGTACTTCGCGGTGATCGAGGCCGCGAAGAAGGTGCGGGAGGCGGCATCTGGAGACGGTAAGGCCGGTGTCGTCTGGCACACGCAGGGTTCGGGCAAGTCCGAGGAGATGGTGCTCACCTCGGCGATGGTGATGGGCGACCCGGCGCTGTTGAACCCGACCGTCGTCGTCATCACCGACCGCAACGACCTCGACGACCAGCTGTACTCCACCTTCCTGGAGAGCGAGATCCTTCCGGGTACGCCCCTCCAGATATCGACCCGGGCCCAACTGCGGGAGGAGCTCGCGGCCAAGCGGACCGGCGGCATCCTCTTCACCACCCTGCAGAAGTTCGGCAAGACCAAGAAGGAGAAGGAGTCGGGGGCCGACCACCCGTTGCTCTCCGACCGGCGCAACATCGTGGTCGTCGTCGATGAGGCCCACCGCAGCCACTACGACAACCTCGACGGCTACGCCCGCCACCTCCGCGACGCCCTCCCGCACGCCACGCTCCTCGCATTCACCGGAACGCCGATCTCCGAGGCCGACCGCAACACCCGCCAGGTCTTCGGCCGTTACATCGACATCTACGACCTCAAGAGGGCCGCCGACGATGGCGCGACGGTCAAGGTCTTCCACGAGGGCCGCGTCATCAAGCTCGTCCTCGACAAGGACGTCGACCCGACACAGATCGACGAAGAGGCCGACCGCATCACCGATGGTCTCGATGACACCGAGCGCCGCCGGGTCGAGACCGCCGTGGCCACGATGAACGCCATGTACGGCTTACCTGCCCGTGTCCGAGACCTTGCCGAAGACCTGGTGGCGCATTGGGAGGAGCGGCGCGAGCGGATGCGACCGTTCGTCGGCGTCTCCGAGGATGGCGGGGCAGCCGGTAAGGCGATGGTCGTCTGCGCGACCCGTGAGATTTGCGTCCGCGTCTACGACGCCCTGCGTGAGTTGCGGCCGGAGTGGCACCACGACGAGCCGGCCAAGGGCGCGATGAAGATCGTCTTCTCCTCGAACTCCCGCAAGGACGAGGACCGTCTGCTCGTCCACGCGCTGCCCGACGGCCAGCGTAAGGCGGTCATCAACCGGGCCAAAGACCCCGACGACGAGCTGGAGCTGCTCATCGTCAACAACATGCTGCTGACCGGTTTCGATGCTCCGCCGGTCCACACCATGTACCTGGACCGTCCGCTCAAGGGCGCCAACCTGATGCAGGCGCTCGCTCGGGTCAACCGCCGTTTCCGCGGCAAGGAGGACGGTCTGCTCGTCGGCTACGCGCCGCTGACGGAGAACCTGCAAAAGGCGATCGCCGAGTATACGGATGCCGACCAGGAGGACCGCACCCTCGGCCAAGACCTAGACCGCGCGCTGGACGAGTTGCGCAATGAGTACGGCATCCTCAGCGACATCTTGCGCGGCTACAACTGGCGGGCGCGTCTTGAACAGCCGACAGCGAAGGCGTTCGTCAACGCCGCTGGTGGAGCCGCCGAGTACCTCCGGAACCCGCGTACCCCCGGCAACGACCCGGAGCAGCTCGACGACCCCCGCCAGACCGTCGGCCGACGTTTCCGCGACCACTCCCACCGCCTGGAGCGCTTCTACGCGCTGTCCGCCAGCGCCACGAACATCGGCGAACGTTTCCCGGATCACCCGACCTGGCGCCGGGACATCCAGTTCTTCGTCGAGGTCCGCGCCTACATGGCCAAGCTCGACGCGGCGGACCGCGAAGCCCGCGGCCTGCCCGTCGCCCGCGACGTCGAGCTGTACCTCGCCCAGCTGACCTCGTCTGTGGTCGAGACCGGCGGCATATCGGACCTGTTCGCCGAGGCCGGCCTGGAGATGGCCGACCTGACGCACCTCAACGACGCGGTTGTCGCCAAGCTCCAGGGAAGCGATACCCCGCACCTCGCGGCGGAGGCGTTGCGTCGGCTCATCGAGCAGAAGATGCGCGAGGTCACCCGTCACAACATCGTCCGCCGCACGGCCTTCTCCGACCGTCTGCAGGACCTGATGATCCGGTACACGCGGCAGCAGTACACGAGCGCCGAACTCATTGCCAAGCTGGTCGAGATGGCCAAGGAGGTGGTCGAAGACGCTCGGCGCGGCGAGAAGTTCGATCCGCCGCTGAATTGGCGCGAGCTCGCCTTCTACGACGCCGTAGCCGAACACGATACGGCTCAGGAACTCATGGGCGATGAAGTCCTGGCGAGCATCGCCCGCGATCTCGTCGCGGAGGTCCAAAAGAAGCTCAAGCCCGACTGGATCGCCCGTGAACCGGTCCGCGCCGGTCTCCGCAGCGCCATCAAGCGCCTGCTGGCCCGCCACGGCTATCCGCCGGACAGGCGCGCGGAGGCTGTGGACCTGGTCCTGAAGCAGATGGAGCACTTCGCCGACGAGTGGGCAACGACCGGTATGCCCGACAGCTGAGGCCGCGCGACCACGCCGGCGAAATGGCAGTGCACCCACGTCCCGGCCGGGTCTGGGCCGAGGTCTCCTGCTTTTGGAAGACCTCGGCCGCGGTCCGGCGATCACTCTGCGAACTCCGACCACCTTCGACGGCGAGAAGCCACTGCAGGAGCGGACCATGGACAACGAGATTCAGCTGATCAGCGACGGCGATGGGCTGACAGTCATGGGGAGCACAAAGGATGTCGAAAGCTTCCTCGCTTCGGAGGGACTGCCGTCCAAGAGCCTCGGGCCGCGATGGTACAAGTCCGTCTTCGCCACGGGTGCTGCAGCCGCCGAGGCAGCATCGGAGATCGCCGCCAACTCCGCTCACTGGGTGAAGCTGACACCAAAATCGGCGCTGCTTATCAAGAAGTATGGCCTGAGAGAGAGCGCGAAAACAGGGCTCAGCACGGGTGTGCTGAAGGGGCAGAAGGGCCAGATCAAGGGATTCCTCGAGTTCGCGCACGCGCCCCGATCGCTCCTGTCCAACCCGACGACTCTTGCCAACGCCGGGAAGTTCATGGCGCAGGTTGCGATGCAACAGACCATGGACGAGATCACTGACTATCTCGCCGCGATCGACAAGAAGGTCGACGACGTACTGCGTGCCCAGAAGGACGCTGTGTTGGCCCGCATGATCGGAGTGGGCTTCGTGATCGAGGAGGCCATGACCATCCGAGAGAAGCGGGGCAGGGTCGACGAAGTTACCTGGTCGAAGGTGCACGCCGCGCCGGCGACGATTGCGGAGACGCAGGCGTACGCGTTGCGTCAACTCGACGCGCTTGCGGAGAACATGGAGAGGCAGACCAAGATCGGTGATCTCGCCACGAGGGTCAAGGAGGCTGAGGGCATCGTTCGGGAGTGGCTCGCCGTTCTTGCCCGCTCCTTCCGGTTGCAGGACGCGATCGCCGTACTCGAACTCGACAGGGTGCTGGACGCTTCCCCGGATGAGCTCAACGGGCATCGCCTGGGTCTGAAGGCTGCCCGGCAAGACCGGTTGGAGCACATATCGCAGAGCACCGAGAATCTGCTGGCCAGGATGAACACTGCTGCCGGCGTGGCCAACGCCAAGGTGCTGCTGCACCCGACGACGTCCCCGACTGTGGTCCAGTCGAGCAACCGGGCTGCGGCCGGCGTCCATGACTTTCACGTACGGCTCGGAATCGAGACCGGCGGAAACTCATCTGAGGCGAGGCGCTGGACGGAAGCTGTCTTGGAAGTGAGGGACAATGCATTGGCAACCGGAGTAATGGGTGTTGATGCGGCCCGAAGTCTCGGCAGCGAGACGCTCGGCCGGGCCAATTCGGTGAAGAGCAAGCTTTCCACCGGTATCGCCGAGAGAGCGCGTCGTCTGCGCGGGAACGACGAACAAGGCGACGAGAAGACTGATTGAGCGCCGACCATCCCGGTATACCGGACGTCTGGCGCCAGCCTCCTGGCGGCCCTGCATCTGTCGAGCTCCCTCGTTCCGGTCTCCTGAAGGGTCTCCTGATGCACGCTGATGGAGTTCGGCGTGATGGCCAGGTGTGTAGTCAGATATCTCCAACTCGGTGTCCGTCACAGGACTTCACGCCTACGCTGGGCCTGCCGCGTCCGAAGGGCCTGAGCCCGTCAAAGCATTCGGACTCTCTCAGTACGAAGGGAGCGCTTTTGCCCACTTCCCCTACTGAGAAGGGCCGGTGTCGGCTCTGTGGCGGCGTCATACGGATAGATCGGCGTACTGGGAAGGTGCTCGCCCATCCTCGCGCCGACCGGCGGACAGGGCAGTGCCCGGAGTCGGCAAAGCAGCGCTATCAGCCCGGAGCGCCCCGGGCACCCCTCTCCCCGACCGGCCACTCCGACAGGTCGCCTTCAGTGCCGCGCCGCCCGCGCAGCACGATTCGGGAAGTGCCTGTACCGAGACCATCGTGGATCCCGCTGTGGGGCGACACCGACGCCCCCATCGTCACTCTTCCCGCCAAGGGGCGCACCGGCTACTGGATCCCCAAGTACGGTTGGCAGAAGCATGAGCAGTTCGTGCACGACTACGTACATCGGCGAGCTAGGCCGGAGTGGGAACGGGAAAGCGACTCCTGGGCCGTGTCCACCGACCACTTCATCGAACTCGCTGGCACCCTTGTGCAGCGGCACGGCCGCATTCTGCTTGGCAGAGAGTTCAACCGTTCCGAGAAGTGCAACCCTCGCTGTATGGGTGCACTCGGCTATGTATGCACCTGTTCGTGTCGGGCGCGCAATCACGGTGGTGGCCGATGGATGAGCGGATGGCGCATCGCAGACGACATCACTCTGACGGTCGACGGTCGCTCGTGGAGCTGGACCATCCTGGAAGGGGATCCCGCCGACAGCGTCTCGGAACTTCGTCGTTGACGCGTAAGGCCCTGGGATCCGAGCTTGAGGGCGAACCGGGCGGCTGCCTGGTCCCGCCGACGGGCGCGCAGGTGTGCCCGGTGTCGGGTGTCTTCAGCCCGTTTGCGTCTCGCCGACGCGGGCGGGCCAGGTTGTGCCTGGGCGAATCCCGGAGCTGTTCGTCTGTTCGCTGTGTAGTCGTGGTGGTCACCGCCGTGAGCTGGCGGGCGCGTGCAGCGCAGTTCTGTGCCGGGCTTACGGATGGGGCAGTAGCAGGGGATGACTCCGCGCTGCGGCGTCGCGAGCCTGCTCACCCACGCTGCCCTTCCCGTAGTGCGCGGCGCAGGTCCGTCGAGGCAGCGCACAAGCTCTCATCATCGACGCACTGTTCGCAGGAACTGGTGTGCTCTATGAGCTGCCGGTAGACCTCCCGCGCGGTGCAACGCGGGCAGCCGCGCGGGGGAACCAGTGGCGTTCGCCTGCTTCGCGTTCGCCGAGATCGACGTTGCGTCCGGAGCCCAGCGCGGCATCGCACCAGACGCAGCACCGGCGAGGCTCACGCAGCCCGGAGAGCTGCGGCACCAGGACGAGCAGGGTGTCGGCAACGCTGCTCATGACGCTGCCTCCAGGTGGCATCCCGCGCAGAGCGGCACCGTAACTTCCGCAACGTCGAATCGGCTGGGCAACGGACTACGCCAGCGTCCCGAGACGCTCGACCGCTTCCTCCAGGACCTCGACCCGCTTGCAGAACGTGAAGCGGACCTGGCTGCGGCCGACCTCGGGGTCGTCGTAGAAGACGGAGTTGGGGACGGCGACGACGCCGCAGCGTTCCGGGAGTGCACGGCAGAAGGCGTAGGCGTCCTTCTCGCCGAAGGGGGTGATCTCGGTGGTGATGAAGTACGTGCCTTGCGGCTCGTAGACCTCGAACCCGGCCGCGCGCAGGCCGTCGCCGAGCAGGTCGCGCTTGCGACGCAGGTCGTCGCGGAAGTCGTCGAAGTACGAGTCGGGCAGTCGCAGCGCCTCGGCGATGGCGTACTGGAACGGGCCCGAACTGACGTAGGTCAGATACTGCTTGGCCGTCCGGACGGCCGCGAGGAGTGGACCTTCCGCAGTGACCCAACCAACCTTCCAGCCCGTGAACGAGAAGGTCTTGCCCGCGGAGCCGATGGTGACCGTGCGCTCACGCATGCCGGGCAGGGCCGCGATGGGGCGGTGGGCGCCGGCGAAGACCAGGTGCTCGTACACCTCGTCGGTGACGACCAGCAGATCGTGCTCGATGGCGAGGGCCGCGATGGCGCTCTGCTCCTCGGCTGTGAGCACCATCCCCGTCGGGTTGTGCGGGGTGTTGATGAGCAGGAGGCGGGTGCGCGGGGTGATCTTGGAGCGCAGCTCGTCCAGGTCCGGGCGGAAGGACGGCGCGTGCAGGGTGAGGGGGATCCGCTTCGCGCCGGCCATCGCGATGCACGCGGCGTACGAGTCGTAGAAGGGCTCGAAGGCGATCACCTCGTCGCCGGGTTCGAGCAGAGCGAGCATGGATGCGGCGATCGCCTCCGTCGCTCCCGCGGTGACCAGAACTTCAGTGTCGGGGTCGAAGCTCAGGTCGTAGAAGCGGCGCTGGTGATCGCTGATGGCTGCGCGCAGTTGGGGGATGCCGGGGCCCGGCGGGTACTGGTTGCCGTGGCCTTCGCGCAGGGCGCGTACGGCCGCTTCACGTACGGACTCCGGACCATCCGTGTCGGGGAACCCCTGGCCCAGATTGATCGCTCCCGTTGCCGTCGCAAGCGCCGACATCTCCGCGAAGATCGTCGTCCCGAGCCCGTCCAGCCTGCGGTTGAGCAGGGGCCTGTCGTTCATCTCTTCACCGTTCTCGCTCGGGTTCCCGTCGACTTTCCGGAGTCCATCCTGGCTCATGGTCGGCTGTGGCCTCGCGCGGCATGGGGAGGATCGCGGGGGCGAGAGGTGTGCCGCCTGGGTCGGGCTCCTTCCCGCGCTCCAAGACAGTGCGGGCCTTTGCTGCGATGTCGCGAAGGATCGCGTCTTTGAGGGCGCTCAGCGTCGAGACTGCGGAAACCAGTTGCCGTGCTGTCGCGTGCAGCGGATCGACCTTGAAGTGGAAGTCTTCGCGGGTGATCGGGTCGGGCCAGGCGATGCTCAGGCGAGTGAGAGCGCGTGCGGAGATCTCTCGGGAGTTCCGGCCCGGGGCTGCCTGCGCGATGTCACTGCTCCGGCTTCTCATCTCGTGGAGCAGCCACCAGCCGTCACTTTCGTCCGTGGGCTGCAGCGCCACGACTCCTCGGGTGGGTGTTGCCGGGTGCTGCGTCACGGCGATGTGTGTGCCGTCAGGTCGAGTGCTCAGCATGAAGGTGCCGGGCGGCCATGCCGTCTTGTGGGCGGGACTGCTGAGGCGAAAATTCGACACATAGGGCACCGGGAGGTCGAAGAGATCGGTCGGGGCAATTACGTCTATACCGGGCTCATTCGACTTGTGGGGAATAGAGCGCGCGGAACCGGTGCCCGTTTTCGCCTTGGCGACCTCGCCGAGCGGTCGTGTCCTCCAGGCCGGTCCCGAGGAGGAGCAGTAGTCGTCATGGATTGCGTCGGCCAATTCCATTGCCCTTCGGGCAGCCGCCTGGCGGAGCTGGATCATCTCTTCGATGAGGCGAAAGACTGTGTCGTACGTGGTGATGATGTCTGGTGGGGGGAGAGGGAAAGGCATGTGGCGGAGCGTTCCGAGACTCACTGTCGGTTCGACGTGCGCCGTCACGTCCTCATCGATCCGTGACTTCGCCGTGGGCGTTTGCAGCCAGATTCGCAGCCACTTGACGACGTGCGGATCCCCACGAACGATTCCGATCGACCTGGATGCAGTCCACCCCGCGTGGTCGGCAGTGACGAGAGCGGCATCGCCCGTTCTCCTGACGAGTACGACGGCCAGATCGCCCTCCTTGAGGATTGCTCGATTGGGGGACGAGCCATCTGGGGCAGGCGTCCCAGGCTGGGGCGTGCGGATCCTGCCGTCCTCGACATACGTCGAGCTGATGATGCCTGCCTGGTCACGAGCTTTGTCGTCCAGGACTCCGGAAGTGGTGTACATGTCCTTGAGGTCAGCGATGGCTGTCCTCTGCCACGCTCCGCTGGCGGAGTCGTCATGACGTGCAGTCTCGCCCATCAGATCTCCTCCAATGCGTCCAGCAATTGCGTCTCGAGAGTGTGGACTTGGGTGAGGTCGTCGATCAGCTCTTGCTTGAGCTGGTCGATCCGCCTCCGTGTATCGCATTCGGGATCCAAAGGCTCTGTGGCCCACCGGGTGGGCAGGACCTTGTAATCGTCGCCGGCGACTTCCTTCGTAGAGCAGCTCCGGGACCAGCCGGGTTCATCGCGGTAGTCCGTGGGCGCGTCACCGTTGTCGGTGCTGCCGCGCCATATGGCCAGAGTGGCCAGGATGTGCTTGCAGTGCTTCTCGCCCAGTCGGCGCGCTCTCGATCGTGGGACGGCCTCGAAAGCCCGCCGCGCGTTGATGAACAGCACGTGTCCGCGACGGTCGACGACATTCCAGTCGGGGCGTGGGCTCTTGTCCTTGTTGAGCACCCAGAGGCAGGCCGTGGTATCCGTGTGGCCAAATATGCGCGGCGGCAGCGAGATGACACATTCGACCAGATCTTCCCGCAGCAGCCTCTCCCGCAGCCGCCGTGTAGCGGGCTGACTGCTCGTGGCCACGGTGTCGGCCATCAGGAAGGCGGCCCTGCCCTGCTCGGCCAGTGCATGCCTGACGTGCTGGATCCACGCCGAGTTGGCTGAACTCTTGGGCGCGGTTTCTTCCGACCACCGGGGGTCGGAGGAGACTTGGTCCTCTGGTGCCCAGTCGCGCTGGTTGAAGGGGAGATTGGCCAGGACTATGTCGTACCGATCCGGTTCGGCCTCGGCGAGACTGTCCCTCGGCGGATAGATATGGGCTTCGATACCTCGAACGGAGACGTTCATGAGGGCGACTTGCGAAGTCTGGGTGTGCCGATCCCTTCCCCGCAAGGACATGTTCGGGTCGAGTCCTACGCGATCACGGACGTAGCGGTGGGCCTCGACCAGCAGCCCACCTGAACCACATACGGGGTCAAGCACGGAGTTCCCGTCCTGGGGTGCGACGGTACCGACCATGAGGCGAGCGATGTCATCCGGCGTGAAGTAGCGGTCCTCGCGTGCCTGGTCAGCCGATAGGTCTCTGAGGCTCTCATCGAGTAGCGTTCCGACGTGTTGAACGGAGCTGATCGCGCGGATGATGCCGCGTAGAGGGGCGTCGGCGCCCGGAGGTAGGGCGGGTATGGAGTCGTGCGTCGTCGAGCCGTCGCCGGTGTCGATCGACGGAAGCCGACGGGCGAGACACTTCCTCACAGCAGGCCCCATGGACGAGCTGCCCTTCTGGGCCTCGCTCACCAGCCATCCCCACGTGGGAATACCCGGCTCGGCGGCGAAGCGCGCGGTTCGATTCAGGTAGAGCAGCCCGAGGACGATTCGGGCCGCGTCAGGAGCGTTCATCTGGCGGGAAAGCCGTGCGCGCTCTTGGCGCACCTGCGCGAGAGCCCCATGCATCGCTTTGTCATCGGCAGGCGAACTCCCTTGCGGGATACGGGTCTCGGTCACGGGCCCACCACCCCCAAAGCAGCCAGCACGCCGAGAGCGAGCGTCAGAGCAGCGCCGAAGGTAGCCCCTCCGGATTTGAAGACCGCCGTGGGTCGCTCGCCCGCGAAGGCGGCGACGAGGCTGGTTGTGAGCGCGACCACCAGCGCAGCGAGGACCGCGATGATCACGTACATCGGCTTTTGCGGCACGTGCGTCCTTCCTGAGAACAGAGGGATCCAGGAGAGGCCGAACGCCCCGTGTGATCCCCGGCAACAGGTAAGACAGTAGAAGCTAGGGCCTAAGTGGCCCACAGTGCACGGGGTTTGGGATTTTCTATAAAGCTCGCGAGCGAAAGACGGGTGTCTAGCGAGTGCACGCTATTTGGGACTACAGGGGTGCGAGTGCGCCGGCCGCCGTGACCGCGTGCGTGCGGTGCGAGAGAAATAGGTGCGTGAAGAAGGCTTGACCCAGCCGACCTTCCAGCCGGTGAACGAGAACGTCTTGCCCGCGGAGCCGATGGTGACCGTGCGCTCGCGCATGCCGGGGAGCGTGGCGAGCGGGATGTGTTCGGCGTCGCCGTAGGTGAGGTGCTCGTAGACCTCGTCGGTGACGACCAGGAGGTCGCGTTCGACGGCGAGTTCGGCGATGGCGGTCAGTTCGGCGCGGCTGAGGACGGTGCCGGTGGGGTTGTGCGGGGTGTTGATGAGGAGGAGACGGGTGCGGTCGGTGACCGCGTCGCGCAGCTCGTCGAGGTCGAGGCGGAAGGAACCTTCGTGCGGGCGCAGCGTCACGGGTACGCGCGTACCGCCCGCGAGCGCGATGCTCGCCGCGTACGAGTCGTAGTAGGGCTCGAAGGCGATGACCTCGTCGCCGGGTTCGACGAGGGCGAGGAGGGAGGCGGCGATGGCCTCCGTGGCGCCCGCCGTGACCAGGACCTCGCGGTCGGGGTCGAACTCCATGCCGTAGCGGCGCTGCTGGTGGTCGGCGATCGCGGTGCGCAGCTCGGGGATGCCGGGGCCCGGCGGGTACTGGTTGCCGTGTCCCGCGCGCAGCGCCCGTACGGCGGCCTCGCGCACCTGCTCGGGGCCGTCGGTGTCGGGGAAGCCCTGGCCGAGGTTGATGGCGCCGGTCCGCACGGCGAGCGCGGACATCTCGGCGAAGATCGTCGTTCCGAACTCGGCGAGGCGGCGGTTGAGCAGGGGGCGTGCGCTGGAGGTCATGCCGGTCATCCTGCGCCGAACCTCTGGACTTCCTCAACTCCTGCTTGGCGTGCTCCGGGCACGGGCATTCCCCTGTCACGCCCGCACGGGGCGGCCCCTCGGGGGATACGGGGGAAGAGAGAGGAGGGCCGGTGATGAACGTGTTCTTCATCGTGGTCTTCGTGATGGTGGTGCTCGCCATCGTGCTCGGGACGGCAAGGGCGGGCGGCAGCGGCCGCTCACCCAGTACATCGTTGAAGAAGAACCGTGCCGGCAGGAGCAGCTGGTGGGCCGGTGGCGGTGCCGCGAGCGGTGGCGGCGGCTACGGGTGTTCCTCGTCCGGTGACTCCGGCGGCGGTCATCACGGCCACTCGTGCGGCGGCGGCTCCTCCTGTGGTGGAGGCGGCTCGTCGTGCGGTGGTGGCGGTGGTGGATGCGGGGGCGGCGGAAGCTGACACACCGCTGTCGGGGCGTGCGGCCCGCGCGGAGGCGACTGACACGGGGCAGTCGGTCCGCGTGGGCCGCACGCTTGTCCGGTTGTGCCCTCGGAGGTTGTGCGCCGGGCGCGAAAGGTGCTCGTGGAAGTTGAACAGTTGAGCTGTGCTGCCCTCGGGGGGATGGAAACCCTCCGAAGTTGGGTAAAAATGCTGTGATGGCGTCGCCCACCATGATTCCCTTTAACCGTCAACGCAGCCCTCGTACTACGTAGTTATCGCGTTCACGTGGGCACGAGCCGGCTCCTTCGACGCAGCCGGCCCCACCTCCCTTTGCGTGCTAGCGGAGCCGACCCATGCTCACGACCCTGAACACCGCCTATACCGATACGAGTGCGGCCGATCTGGCCTGGGCCCTCGGCCGGGAGCCCTTGCCCGCGCTCGCCACGCTCGACCTCGACATCGACGATGCCAGGCTTCAGTTGAGGCTGCTCGGCGCCTCTCACCAGGTGCTGCTCGAGGAGGAGAACGGCAGCTGTTCGGAGACCGTGGCGTGCATTCCCGGCAGCAGTACGCCGCTCCCGCTGGGCGTCGCGAAGCGCCTCGGCGACTGGGAGTACGAATTCGCGGCCCGCGTCGAACATTTGACTGCGGGTCAATTTGCGGGCCGCGCACAGGAATTGCTCGCGCTCGTCGCCGACCATCCGAACGGTCTGGCGGGCGTCTTTCCCGGCAGCCCGCACGCCTTCACCGCGATGCTCGCCCAGCGGCACGAGGGTCAGGTGCACTGGCGCACCTGGCACGCCTACCCGCAGGACGGCCAGTTGGTCGCCACTCGTACGCGGGTGGGGGCGCGGATGCCGGTGGCCGCCGCGCTGTAGCGGCGCGGGCGGTGGTGCGGGCGGAGGCGCGTGGGCGGAGGCCCGGGCGGCGGAGTGAGCGGCCGCGTGAGCCCGGCTCGCGGTGGTCGCGCAGGTCGCGCGGATCACGGGTATGCCTGCGGTACATCGGTTCCACACTTGTGGGTGACCGGACGGAGTCGAACGGTGACGTAGCGTTCCAGGCGTGATCGAACCGCACCCACCCGTGACGACCCGAGACCCCAGGTCCCTGGGCGGCCCGGTCCGGTCCCCGCTCCCGGTGAAGCCGGGCACCGGGCGCCTCCTCGTCCTCGCAGGCGTCTTCGTCTGCGCGGCCTGCGGACTGGTCTACGAACTCGAACTGGTCGCGCTCGCCTCGTACTTGATGGGCGACTCGGTCACCCAGGCCTCCGTCGTGCTCTCCGTCATGGTCTTCGCGATGGGCCTCGGCTCGCTCGCCGCCAAGTGGCTGCGGCTGCGCGCCGCGGTCGGCTTCGGAATGATCGAGGCGCTGCTCGCGCTCGTCGGCGGATGCAGCGCCATGGCGCTGTACGCGGTGTTCGCGTGGACCGGGGCCTGGGGCGGGGCCTGGGCGGACGGGCCGCGCTGGCTGCTCGTCGGGTTCTCGCTGGCCATCGGGGTGCTGATCGGGGCGGAAGTGCCGCTCCTCATGGTGCTGATCCAGCGGATCCGGCGGCAGGACGCGGGCGGGGCCGTGGCCGACCTGTTCGCGGCGGACTATGTGGGTGCGCTGGTCGGCGGCCTTGCGTTCCCTTTCCTTCTGCTGCCGCTGCTCGGACAGTTGACGGGGGCGCTGCTCACCGGGGCGGTCAACGCGGTGGCGGGGACAGTGCTCGTCCTCGGCCTGTTCCGGCGGGACCTGAGCCGGCGGGCCTGCTGGCTGCTGATCGTCGCGAACGTCACGGTGCTCGGTGTGCTCGCCACGTCCTGGGTCCTCGTCGACGACTTCGAACGGGCGGCGCGGCACGCCCTGTTCGGGGCGGATGTGCGGGTCGCCGTGCAGACCGGGGCGCAGGAAGTCGTGCTCACGGGCGGTGGGCGGCGCCCCACGTCGCTCTTTCTCGACGGGCAGCTGCGGGCCGACGGGCGCGAACGGGGCCGTCCCTACCGGCAGTTCGTCGCCCCCGCGCTGCACGGCGGTCCGCGCGCGCGGGTCCTGATCCTCGGCGGGGGTGACGGCCTCGCCGCGCGGGAGGCGCTGCGGGTCCGCGGGGTGCGGCGCGTGGACGTGGTCGACCCCGACCCGGCGGTGGTGCACCTGGCCCGGACCGACCCGGGGCTGCGCGAGCTGAACGGGCGGTCGCTCGGGGATCCGCGGGTGCGGGTGCTGACGGGGGACGTGTTCGCGTGGCTGCGGAGCGCTCCGCGGGCGCTGCCGTACGACGTGGTGGTGTGCGATCTGCCCGACCCCGGCAGCACGGCGAGCACGAAGCTGTACTCGCAGGAGTTCTACGGGTTGGTGGGGCGGGTTCTCGCGGACCGGGGGCGAGTGGTGGCGCGGGTGAGGGGCGGGGCGGGGCCGCTGGGGACGGCTGCCGCGACGGTTCGCTCCGCGGGGTTGCGGGCGGTGGCGTATCGCGGCGACGGGGGTGTGGGGTTCGTCCTGGCGGGATGGACGCGACCTGGGCCTCCGGCGGGGGCGCGGGTGGTACGGGCCGGGGCGGGACACGCGCCGTCGACGTTGGTGCATCCGCGATTCGGCGACTGACGACGCCTGGCCGGCGGGTTCGGGGGGCCGGGGTGCGGGTCGGCGGGGCCCGGGGCCCGGGGTGCGGGTCGGCGGGGCCGGGGGTCGTCGGGGGTGTTGCGCGGGGGCGGGGTTGTGGGGCGGTGCCGGGGGTGGCGCCTGCGGTGCCGGTTTGCGGCGCCGGGGTTGTGGGGCGGCGCCTGTGGTGTCGGTTCGCGGCGCCGGGGGTTGGTTTGTGGGCCGGGGTGGCGCCTGTCGTGGTCGAGGCGTGGGCCGGGGTTTTGCCGGGGGTGGCGCCTGTGGTGCCGGTTCGCGGCGCCGTGCCTTTCCGGCTGCGCCGGGCTTCGGTCGTCTCCCACCCGCCCGCCCCCTCCGGGGGCTTCGGCCCCGCGGGGTGGTGCCTGTTTCGGGGTGCCGAGGGTTGGTTCGTGGGCCAGGGTGGCGCCTGCCGTCGGTGATGCGTGGGGTCGGGGTTGTGGGGGCGGGCCGGGTGTGGCGTCTGCCGTGGTCGATGCGGGGGCCTGGGTTTTGCCGGGGTGGCGTCTGCGGTGTCGGTTCGCGACGCCGTCGTGTTTTCGGCTGGGCCGGGCCTTGGTCGTCTCCCACCCGCCCGCCCCCTCCGGGCTCCGGCTCCCCGGGGTGGTGCCTGTTTCGTGGTGCCGGGGGCGGTGTGCTGGCCGGGGCGGCGCCTGCCGTGGTCGATGCGTGGGGCCGAGGGCGGCGCCTGCCGTCGTCGATGTGCGGCGCCGGGGTAGCGCCCGTCGTCGATGTGGTGCAGCCCCCGCGCCCACTCGCGGTCGCGGTAGCACAAGGGCACCCTGGGGCGTTGGAAAGTCGAAAGGCGGAGGGCGAAGGGGGGACACGTGAGCGATGAGGTCGCTAGGCTCGGCGGCATGGAGCATGAGGTGTTCGTTCCGGTTCCGGCGGAGTCACTGCGGGCGGTGCTCTGCGATTCCCAACGCGTCGACCGGGCCCTGCCCGGCTACCAGCGTGACGCCTCCGGTGGCGGAGGCCGGCTGAAGGTACGTATCGGCGGGCACACCATCACGTACCGCGGCGGCGTCACCGTGACGCAGTCGGCGGACGGCTCCTTCGCCGTGACGGGTGAAGGCAGCGAGGCCCGCGGCACGGGAGGCGTGAAGTTCGCCCTGACCGCCCGGGTCGCGGCGGCGGCCGGCGGCTCCGCCGTCACCTTCTCCGGCACCGGTTCCGGCGACGGCCGGGTCGCGGAACTGCCGCGCGAGGCCGTGGCGTCGGCGGTCCATCGTCTGCTGAACCGTTTCGCGGAGAACCTGGGAGCGACCGGCCAGGAGCCGGGCTCGGACCCCGACGAGGACATGAGCGGGAGCGCGGACTCCGACGACGACGCGCGCACGGACGTGAGCACGGACCCGGGCGCGGGTACCGGCGCGGACACGGACGACGACGCGGGCGGTGGGCCGGCTGAGGACACCGTCGAGGGCTCCGGCAGCAGCTCGGTCGGCGACCCCCGCGAGAGCGCCGCCCACAACGGTTCCGGCGAAGGCGGAGCCGAAGGGGGCGACGACCACTCCTCCGTCTTCGACACCGAGATTCCGCCGCCGTCCCTCGACCCCGACACGGATCTCGCGGCCGCCGACGGACCCGAATCCGACCTCCCGGCGGAGCCGGTCGCCGCGCACGCCCGGCGCACGATGATCGGCCGCAGCGCGGAAGAGGTCGACCACGCACCGCCGCGCGGCCGGTACGCCCCCGTGCCAGCCCCCGAAGGCGTCACGACCAGCGCCACGCTGCGCTGGGCCGCCCCCGCGGCCGCCGTCGCACTCGCCTCGGCGATCGTCGTCGGCCGGGTCCTGCGCAGGCGCCGCTAGGCCCTCTCCGCACAATCGGCGGAGCCCTGCGCAGGCGCCGGTGGCCCCGCCCCGCATAGGCTCAGGACCCGTGACGACACAGGAGACGACGCTGACCGCGGGCGACGCGGAAGTGACCGTGGCGCCGGGCAACGGCTGCCGTATCAGCAGCCTGAAGATTTCCGGTACCGAGCTGCTGCGGCAGGGCGAGAAGTACGGCTGCTTTCCGATGGTGCCGTGGTGCGGGCGCATCAGGGACGGGCAGTTCCGGGACGGCGGCAAGGTCCATCAGATGCCGCTGAACTCCCCGCCGCACGCCATCCACGGCTTCGGCCGAAACGCCGAGTGGACCACCGCGCGCGCCACCCACACCGAGGCGGCCTTCACGTACGACCTCACCGACCCCTGGCCGTACAGCGGACGCGTCACGCAGCTCGTCTCGCTCACCGAGAACTCGCTGACCCTGTCGATGGGGATCGAGACGTACGGCGACTCGTTTCCCGCGCAGATCGGCTGGCACCCCTGGTTCAACCGGACGGTCACCGACGGCGGCAGCAGCGTGCAGATCGCCTTCGACCCGGCCTGGCAGGAGGAGCGCGGCGCCGACCACCTGCCGACCGGCAAGCGCATCGAGCCCACCCCGGGGCCCTGGGACGACTGCTTCGGGATGCCCGACGGCGTCGACGTCATGCTGTCCTGGCCGGGCGCCCTCCAGCTCGAGGTGAAGAGCCCCGAGCAGTGGGTCGTCGTGTACGACGAGCAGGACGCGGCTGTGTGCGTGGAGCCGCAGACAGGGCCTCCGAACGGGTTGAACACCGCGCCGCGCCTGGTCACGCCCGTGGAGCCGCTGGAGGCGAGCACGACCTGGACGTGGAGCCACCTGTAGAGACGTGGAGCCACCTGTAACGACGTGGAGCCACCTGTAAAACCGGCCCCCGCGCCGGGCCCTTAAGCTCATAGCCATGACTTCGAACGACGTGCGCGACGCGCTGCTCCAGCAGATCAAGGACAAGGCCGTGGTGCACGGCAAGGTGACGCTCTCCTCCGGGATCGAGGCCGACTACTACGTCGACCTGCGCCGCGTCACCCTCGACGGCGAGGCCGCCCCGCTGGTCGGCCAGGTGCTGCTCGACCTGACCGGCAAGCACGGGCTGGAGTTCGACGCGGTCGGCGGCCTCACCATGGGCGCCGACCCCGTCGCCGGCGCGATGCTGCACGCCGCCGCCGCCCGCGGCGAGCGCCTCGACGCGTTCGTCGTCCGCAAGGCCGCCAAGGCGCACGGCATGCAGAAGCGTGTGGAGGGCCCGGAGATCAAGGGCCGTCGCGTGGTCGTCGTCGAGGACACGTCCACCACCGGCGGTTCCCCGCTGGAGGCCGTCGAGGCGGTGCGCGAGGCCGGGGCCGAGGTCGTCGCCGTCGTGACCATCGTGGACCGGGCCACCGGCGCCGCCGAGAAGATCACCGAGGGCGCCGGGGTTCCGTACCTCTTCGCCTTCTCGAAGGACGAGCTCGGACTGGACTGACCCGGACTCACCCGGACCGACCCGGTCCACTTCGCAGGGCTGGAGCATTTGGCCGAGTCTGGAAGGATGGGGTCGACGATGATGTCACCCCCTTGGTGAGGGTCACCCAGAACGACAACCCGAACCCGCAACCCGCGCGCTTTACGAGGAGACGGCAGATGGCCATCGCAACCCCGGACCAGTACAACGAGATGCTCGACCGGGCCAAGGCGGGGAAGTTCGCCTACCCGGCCATCAACGTCTCGTCGACGCAGACGCTGAACGCGGCGCTTCAGGGCTTCGCCGAGGCCGAGTCCGACGGCATCATCCAGATCTCCACCGGTGGCGCCGAGTACCTCTCGGGCCAGGGCGTGAAGGACATGGTCGTCGGCGCCGAGGCGCTCGCCGAGTTCGCGCACGTCGCCGCCGCGCGCTACGGCAACAAGATCGCGCTGCACACCGACCACTGCCCCAAGGGCAAGCTGGACGGCTACGTGCGCCCGCTGCTCGACATCTCCGCCAAGCGCGTCGAGGCCGGCGGCCTGCCGCTCTTCCAGTCGCACATGTGGGACGGCTCGGCCGAGACCCTCGCCGACAACCTCACGATCGCGCAGGAGCTGCTCGCCAAGGCCAAGGCCGCGAACATCATCCTCGAGATCGAGATCACGCCGACCGGTGGCGAGGAGGACGGCGTCTCGCACGAGATCAACGACAACCTCTACACCACGGTCGACGACGCGCTGCGCACCGCCGAGGCCCTGGGCCTGGGCGAGAAGGGCCGCTACCTGCTGGCCGCGTCCTTCGGCAACGTGCACGGCGTCTACAAGCCGGGCAACGTCGTGCTCCGCCCCGACCTGCTCAAGGAGCTGAACGAGGGCGTCGCCGCGAAGTACGGTCAGCCGGCCGGCTCGAAGCCGTTCGACTTCGTCTTCCACGGCGGCTCCGGCTCGACGGTCGAGGAGATCACGACCGCGCTGGAGAACGGCGTCGTGAAGATGAACCTCGACACCGACACCCAGTACGCCTTCACGCGGCCCATCGCGGGCCACATGTTCGAGAACTACGACGGCGTCCTGAAGGTCGACGGCGAGGTCGGCAACAAGAAGACGTACGACCCGCGCGTGTGGGGCAAGAAGGCCGAGGCGAGCATGACCGCCCGCATCGTCCAGGCCTGCGAGAACCTGCGTTCGACGGGTACGCGCATCAAGTAGTCCTCCGTGGGGCCTCCCGCAGGCCCTTCTGTGCAAGGGCCCGGCATCCCCTCGGGGAGCCGGGCCCGTCGCATGTCACGAGGGCGCTCGACGGGTAACCGTCCGGGCGCGGCACACTTGACCCCATGAACCTTCACGAGAACCTCCTCGGCGGTCCGCCCCCGACCGAGCTCCCGGACGACCCGGAGCCCCGCGAGCTGCTCGCGTCCGGCACGGCCCCTGCGGACGTCGCCGCGAAGTACCCCACCTCCTCGCTCGCCTGGGCGCAGCTCGCCGACGACGCGTTCGAGCGCGGCAGCGTCGTCGAGTCCTACGCCTACGCCCGCACCGGCTACCACCGCGGCCTCGACTCGCTGCGCCGTGCCGGCTGGAAGGGCCACGGCCCGGTGCCGTGGGAGAGTGGCGGAAGATGTAATCGTGCACTCGGTGCCGCCGCTTCGTAAGAAGCGGCGGCATTTTTTTGTGCTGCTACGGCGGCTGCAACGGCTACCGCCGCGCTGGTCAGCGCTTCAGCGTCGTGTACGCCTCTTCGCTGCTGTCCTTGAGGAACTGCCAGCACCGCTCGGTCTCGTCCTTCTCCTCGATCGCGCCGGCGGCGCGGGCGAGGGCGGCGAGGCAGCGCAGGAACCCGCGATTTGCCTGGTGGTCCCAAGGGACGGGGCCGTGCCCCTTCCACCCCGCCCGGCGCAGCGAGTCGAGCCCGCGGTGGTAACCGGTGCGCGCGTACGCGTACGACTCGACCACACGCCCCGCCTCGAAGGCGTCGTCGGCGAGCATGGCCCAGGCGAGCGAGAAGGTCGGGTACTTGGCCGCGACATCGGCCGGCGACTGGGACTCCTCGCCCAGGAGGCAGTACGCCTCTTCGTTCTCCGGAAGGTACGTCGGGTCCGGTCCACCCAGCAGGTTCTTGTGCGTCGTCATACCGCCAGTCTGCCACTTGCCGCCTGCAGTTCGGGATGGGTGCAGGGAACCTCGGCCAGGGAGTAAATGGTAGTGAGAACGGCGTTTGATGTATGCGTTCACGGTGTGCGACGATCCCGCGCATGGCAGAACGACGGGGGCCCTCCGGTGGCATCCAGGTGGGCATCTACACCCGCATCAGCAAGGACGACGAGGCCGAGGGCCTTGGCGTCGTGCGGCAGGAGGAGGACTGCCGACTGCACTGTGCCGCGCGGGGGTGGGAGGTCGCCAAGGTCTATGAGGACAACGACCTGTCCGCGTACAAGCGCAGGACCGTGCGCCCGGAGTTCCGGAAGATGCTGGAGGACCTCAAGGCCGGGCGGATCGACGGTGTCGTCGCCTGGGACATCGACCGCTTCACACGGCAGCCGCGCGAACTCGAAGCGTGGATCGATGAGTACGAGGACGCCGAGCGCCGCAAGCGTCATCTCGTCTTCGACTCCGTATCGGCGTCGGACATCGACCTGTCCACGGAGAACGGCCGGTTCATCGCGCGGATCAAGGTCACCATCGCCAACAAGTCCTCGGCGGACACCTCGCGACGTACGAAGCGCAAGCACCTCGAACTGGCCACGCAGGGAAAGCTGCCGGGCGGCCGGGCTCCGTACGGATGGAGTCGTGAGGACCGCAGGACCGTGGTGCCGGAGGAAGCCGAGAACCTCCGCAAGGCGGTGAGGGACTTCCTGGGCGGCATCCGCTGGGCGACGATCGCGCGCGAGTGGCGGGACAAGGGAATTCGGTCGCACAGCGGCGGCTTCTTCGACGACTCCAAGATCAAGCGCATGCTGATGAACCCGCGGGTCTGCGGCTACCGCATGCACCAGGGGGAGTTGTTCCTCGATGAGCGCGGCGAGCCCGTTGTCGGCGACTGGGAACCGGTGGTCACGCCGGACGAGTGGCATCTCCTGATGGACAAGGTCCGGCAGGAGACGGAGGGGCGGGTGGTCCGGGATTACGCCACCAAGTACCTGCTCTCCGGCATCGCCCGGTGCGGTCGATGCGGCACGAAGATGCGCGCCTTCCCCTCGTACCGGAAGTCGAAGACGTCGTCGCAGTTCAGGTACGCCTGCCCCGGGAAGAACGACGGGGGATGCGGGGGAGTGGCCAGGTCGGGGGAGCCGGTCGACCGCCTCATCAGGAACGCCGTGTTCCTCAGCTCGGACAAGGCGCTGACGGATGTCCGGACGCGTGCGCCGGAGTGGACCAAGGAGGAGGAACTGGCCTCCCTGGAAAGGGACATGGCGGAGTTCAAGCAGGCATGGCAGGAGAAGCGGATGTCCGCTGCCCGCTACGTCGCCCTCACCGATGACCTTGAGAAGCAGATGGCGGAGCTCCAGAGGGAGCGTGCCCTCCACCGGGCCGAGGTGGCGACCTTTGAGGCCGGGCCCGTCGACGTACGGGAGCGGTGGGAGGACCTGACGATCGAGCAGCAGCGGGCAGCCGTGCTCAAGGTCTTCCGTGCGGTTGTCATCAAGCCGGCGTCCAACGGGCCGGTCTTCGATCCGGCGGACATCGAGCCGGTACTCAGGTGACGGCAATGTAGGCAGTGAGGCTTTGCCAACTCGACTTCTGAGTTGGGCTGTTGAGCTGACGCAGAGGCGAAGCCCCTGGTAGACGGGTTCACGACCAAGATTGCCCGACTCTCCAGAGGCTTCCTGTGCTTGTCTATCCGTGCGGGCTGGACGTGTCCAGCCGTTCCCTACGCTTCCTTGCCGCCCGGTTGAGTGAGCACCGTCGCCGGATCGGGAGCCGCTGGCGCCGACTGAGCTCTGGCAGGCAGGCACTGCTCGCGCTGGCGCATCTTCGGAACGGGACGACCTATGCCCAACTTGCGACAGGTTTCCGGGTTGGAACGAGCACGGTCTACCGCTACGTGACCGAAGCAGTCGACCTGCTCGCGGCGCTCGCACCGACGCTGACCGAGGCCGTCGGGGCAGCGTCGACCGAGGCGTACGTATTGCTGGACGGAACGCTCCTGCCCATCGACCGTATAGCCGCCGACCGGCCGTTCTACTCCGGCAAGCACCGCAGGCACGGGATGAACGTGCAGGTCCTCGCGGATCCATTCGGCCAGCTGCTGTGGGCGTCACCCGCATTGCCCGGTGCGGTCCACGATGTTCGGGCAGCTCGGGAGCACGGCATCATCGACGCTCTCGACCAGGTGCAGATCGCCTGCTGGGCGGACAAGGGCTACCGCGGCGCCGGCGGCACGATCCGAATCCCGCACTGGGGCCGATGGGAGACACTCTCCGCAGGCCAACAAGCGGCGAACCGGTCCCACGCGAAGATCCGGGCTCTCGTCGAACAGGCCATGGCAGCCCTGAAGACCTGGCGGCTCCTGCGTAAGATCCGCTGTTCGACGACCCGCATCACCAGCCTCGTCCGGGCCGTCCTCACCCTGCACCGCACCAACTCGATCGCAGGTTGAGGACGCACCCGCTGGAGCTCACCGCCGTGGAAGACTGAGGCGCATGCGAAGCCGGATGGCACGAGGAGCAGCGTCCTGGGTTGGCCCGTTGGTGTTGCTGGCCGTCGGCTGTTCGACCTCGATGCCACCCCAGCCGGTTTCGCCCTCCTGCTCGACAGGCCGGCCGGATGCTCCTGGCAGGACAAATGCAGCCTGCACCGACACCGCTCCCGTCTCTTCCGACTCCGTGCCAGCCGCTGTGCAGGACTTCGACAAGAAGCGCAGATGGTACGGCGCTGATGACTTATGGGTGGCCAGACCAGACCTTCTGGATCACGCGGACGAACGCGAACAGGGATACCGCACGAAGTACGCGTCGATAACGCTGGACGCCCACGGGCAGATGACTGATCAGAAGGGCACCCCGCACGTCGACGTCGAACGACTGGACCGCCCCGGCTCCGCGCGCAGCAGTACTGGTGGATTTGCCACCGCCGACGATGGCCGGCAGTGGTGGCCGACGGTCATCAACTTCCCCGAGCCCGGCTGCTGGAAGGTGACCGAGACGCTCGGCTCCACCAAAGTCCGCTTCACCGTGCACGTCCCAGCACGCTGAGCGAGTCCATCACTCAGGCCCGAGTTGGCCGGTGTGCCGTCCGGAGACGCCTCCGTGGGTGTAGGCCCTGTCTCGCCCCACGCACCCCTCGACCTGCCCAATCTGAGGTTGGCAAAGCCTCAGTGTGCGGTCACGAACGGGAGCCGGGCCCCAGCCAGCAATCAAGCTGGCTGGAGCCCGGCTCTCATTCGTTCTCATGCACGTTCTATGCCGAAGATCCGGAGCAGGTCCTCGACCCACTCCTCGTCCCGGTCAGGGAGTTGAGCTTCTACGCGGCGCAGCCACTCGTCCTCGGTCAAAGGGCCGGACCTCCCTCACCGTTCCCGCTGTGGCCGCCGCTTGGGGGAGCGGGCGGTGGTGGGACAGGGCGAGGGAGGCTGCGGCCTTCGAGCGAAGGTCGATGTGGGGTGGGGAGGGGGTGGCGCAAGGAGTGGATCCTCTTCGAGGTCCGGCGGGCGTGGGTGCGGCAACACCGGCTCGCCGATTGATGGCCAGGGATGTGAGTGAGCTGCTCATGCCGAGGGTTTGCGGGCTCGGCGCGGGCGCGCGGGGTTGGGCCTACGGAGGGCTACGCCTCGTCGCCGGGGGTGTCGTTGTCGTGTTCGCCGGACGGAGGGCCGTGCATCTTCTGCATGGTCTTTTCGGCCTCCTCCGCGATGGCGCTCTGGACCATGAGGTCGGCTTCGTCGCGGATGTCGGGGTGCTCGGTGAGGTAGGTGTCGAGGGCGTCGCGCGCCTCGGTGAATGCCATGTTGGCTCTCTGCGTCGCGCGGAACGCGTCCACCACCTCGTCGATGAGTTCCATGGCGCGCGCCTTGGCGGCCAGTTGTGGCGGCCCCACGAGGTTGCGCAGGTCGATGCCGAAGACCTCGGCGAAGCCGATGGCGTCGTCGAGGTTGATGCGGCGCTTGCCGTTCTCGATGCGCCAGACCGCGGACGGGTTCATGTCGAAGCCGGCCTCGTTCAGGTGGTCGGAGACGGCGTTGGTGCTCCAGCCGCGCGCCTCGCGCTCCACCCTGATGCGCGTGGCGACATTCGCCTCGCCGCTGAGCAGGACGCCGTCTTCGGGCGCTTCTTCCTCCGGCACCACTGCTCCTTCCGTTCGTAGCGGTTCTCTGCCGTTCGCAGGAACTCCTCAACAGTAACATCTACTCTGCGATACGCAGAGCAATACTGCGATCTGCAATTCGTGTGGCATGCTGATGATCCCGCGCAAGGCGCCCAAGGCGGCGCCCGTACTGATGCGTGGGCACGAAAAAGCCCCCGGCAGTGCCGGGGGCTTCAAGCGCAAACCTCTCAACCGCCATCCCTAGCGATCAACACGCGAGGCCGGGATTGCCGTCCCGTATGGCCCGCGAGCAGAGGAGCTGAGGCCCAGTATGGCCGACAACCGGCCGAACACGCCATCCCGCTACGAGGACGGTCCCGAGTCGACGCTCGACGCGGCCGAGCCGCCTTACAACGTGGACGCCGAGCGCGCGGTGCTCGGCGCCTGCATGCACGACAGCGCCGTCATCGACGCGGTCCGCCCCGTCCTGGGCGACGACGCCTTCTACCGGCCCGCGCACGAAACCATCTGGCGCGCGCTCCTCGCCCAGCACCGCGAGGACAAGCCGACCGACCCGATCGTGCTCACCGAGGTACTCCAGCAGCAGGGCGACCTGCAGCGAATCGGCGGCCCTGCCCACCTGCACCAGCTCGCCAACGCCCTTTATGGCATCGGCAGCGCCGAACACCACGCACAGATCGTCCGCGCGAAGGCCGACCTGCGCCGCCTGCTCTCCTTCGCAGTCCACACCGTGCAGCGCGCCCGGGAACCGGGAGCCGATCCCGAGGCGCTCCGCAGCGAGGTGGAAACCGAGATGCGCTCCGAACGTGAGCGCGCCCTCGCGTCGGGGCAGGGGCGCCTGTCGCGCTTCGCGGTCGACGGCTGGTGCTTCGTGCGCGAGACCGGCGCGGACGCCGAACCCCTGTGGGGCACCCGGGAACAGACCATCTGGGCGCCCGGCGAGAGCCTGATGATCGTCGGCGCACCGGGGGTCGGGAAGACCACCCTGGCCCACCAGGTGATCTTCGCCCGCCTCGGCCTGCAGGAGACGGTCCTGGAAATGCCGGTCGCCCCCAGCAGGCGGGTCCTCTACCTGGCCATGGACCGGCCCAAGCAGATCGCCAAGGCCATGGCACGGCGCGTCTTCGACACCGACGAGAAGATCCTCCGGGACCGGCTCGTCGTCTGGCAGGGTCCGCTGCCCGCCACCCTCGACAAGGAGCCGGACCTCCTCGCTGACCTCGCCGCCGCCCACCAGGCCGACACCATCGTGATCGACAGCCTCAAGGACGCGGTCAGCACCATGGTCGACGACAGCCTCGCCGTCGCCTTCCACAACGCCCGCATGCGCGCCCTGCGAGGCGGCGTCGAGATCCTGGAGCTGCACCACCAGCGCAAGGCCACCGCCGACGCCCCACGCGGCCAACGCCCAGCCCTCGACCAGGTCTACGGCTCCACGTGGCTGACGGCCGGAGCGGGCAGCGTCCTGTTCGTGACCGGCCGGGCCGGCGACCCCGCCGTCACCCTGCACCACCTCAAAACCCCCACCGGGGAGATCGGCCCGCTGGACGTCACCCACGACCACAAGCGCGGCACCACCACCGTCGACCCCAGCCGGGATCCCGCCGTCCTGCTGCGCAACGCCGTGAACGGGATGACCGTCCGCGAGCTGGCGGCCACCCTCACTGGCGGGGCCGAGCCCGAGCGTGCCGACGTGGAGAAGGCACGCCGCCATCTGACCCGCCTCGTCGACACCGGCCTGGCCACTCGCGCCGACGGCATCGCCGGAGGATCCGGGGGCGGCCAGCAGGCCCGCTACTACGCCTCCGCCCGCCACCTCACCGCCGTCGGCTGAACCGTCCCCGGCCCCTGCAGAGCGTTCACGGAACCGTACACGCGCCCCTCACGCGCAACCGGCGCCATGAACCGCTCGCGGCGTACACGGACACGGAAAAACCGCAGGTCAAACGATCACGGGACCGTTCACGCCGTACACGCACCCGAGCGTTCACGCGCGGGCCCCCCTTTAGAAGGGGGCCCGCGTGTACGCCCCCTCGCGTGACCCCGCGTGAACGCTCCCCTCACAGTCCCGCAAAGCATCTTTCTGGAGTTCGAACCTTGCCCTCCCGCACCACCCCGGCCACGCCCACGGCCCCGGCCGCGGGCACCGCAGCGATCCGCGCCGGCATCGCCTTGCTCGCCGCGTTCGCCTTCGCCCTCTCCTACGACGCCCTGCGGCAGATGGCTGTGGCCATCCACATCCGCGGGCTGCTCACGTACGCCTTCCCGCTTGTGATCGACGGGTTCATCGGCATCGGCGTGGGCGCTCTGCTCATGCTGCGCACCGCCCCCACCCCTTCACGCGCCTACGTATGGACCCTCGTCGGCGCCGCCACCATCACCAGCATCTGGGCCAACGCCCTGCACGCTGTACGCCTCAACGAACAGACCCACCCGGGGGACGGCCTCCGGCTCGACGACGTCACCGTCGGAGCGCTCTCGGCCATCGCCCCACTCGCTCTGGCCGGCGCCGTCCACCTCTACCTCGTCGTCCGCCGCCATCCCACGCCCGAAGTGGAAGCCGAGGCCACCGACGTGGTACCAGACGCCACCGGCGCCGCTTCGGGCCTTACCGACGTGGCTGACGCTCCTGAGGCCCCAGCCACGACCGAAGAGTTCACCTTCGAGTACGCCTCCGCAGACCGGCTCGACATCGCCCGCACCGCACCCCTGGGCCGCAACGAACGCGCCTCACGCCGCCACATCGAGACCGCCTTCCGTAACCAGGGCCTCAGCATCGGGCGACAGGAAGCGGACCAGCTGAAGGGCCTCGTCCAGACGGAGCTCGACGCCGCCGCCGGTCGACCAGAACTCGGCGCGGAAGCCGCCTGACTTCCAGACCTCCTCGATCTCGGCCTCGCACTCCCGGAGAACCAGCCCATGCATGAGTCGCACGACGAACTGCGCACCGCCCAGCAGGAGATGACCACCGGGCCCACCGGCGGAGCAAGGTATCCCGTTGGACCGTCCAAGGGCCGGTCCAACGGGGGAGCCTCCGCCCCAGGGGTGGCGGAGGCACGCGGGCGCCAGGGGGCGCCCACTTCGGAGAAGCCTCTCGTCGACGCCGAACTGCCGCTGCCGCGTGCCGCCGACGAAGCCGCCGTGCACCGCGTCGCCCGCCGTCGCAGCCGCATGCCCGTGCAGCGCACAGACCGCGTCGACGTGCGCTACAGCGCCGACGAGAAGGCCGTCATCCTGGCCAAGGCCCGGTCCCTGAACATCGCGGCCGCCCACTACGTCGGCGCCCTCGTCATGGCCCACATCAACGGTGACCTCGGCTTCACTCTCCCCGGCCAGCGCACCCAGCTCGACGACTACATCGACGAGCTCAACGCCCTGCGTGAGCAGGTCGCCAAGATCGGCCGCAACGTCAACCAGATCGCCTGGAGGCTCAACTCCGGCGGGTATCCACACCCTGGGGACAGCGCCCTGCTGGCCCAGACCGATCGCACCCTGGATGCCGTCGGCACGGCGGTCCGCCACATCGCGAACGCCGCGAACCAGGCCGTCACCACGAAGGCGGCCGGGTGATCGCGAAGATCACGGGCGGCAAGAGCACCGCCGGCCTCATCCGCTACCTGTACGACACCAAGAAGGCCACCGACCACCACGACCCGCACTTGGTCGCCTCCTGGGATGGTTTCGCCCCTGACCCAGGCCGCACCCCCGATGACCCCGACGCCGCCCGCAGGCAGCTCGTCGCGGACCTCGACCTGCACGTCAAACAGGCCGAACGCCTCGGCCGCGCGCCCGAACGCCACATGTGGCACTGCTCGATCCGCGCCGCCACAACCGACCGCCACCTCACCGACGACGAATGGGCCGACATCGCCCGCCGCGTCGTCGCCGCCACCGGCATCGCCCCCGCCGGTGATCCGGACGGCTGCCGCTGGGTCGCCGTGCGCCACGCCGACGACCACATCCACATCGCCGCCACCACGATCCGCGCCGACCTGCGCCCGGCCCGGCACTGGAACGACTACCTCACCGCCGACCGCGAACTCGCCAAGGTCGAAAAGGAGTACGGCCTGTTCCAGGTGGTGCGCGGTGACCGCACGGCCGCCAGGCGATCCACCCGCGCCGAACAGGAGAAGGCCAAGCGCGCAGGGCAGCCCAGCACTACTCGCGAGCGCCTGCGCACCACGGTTCGTACCGCCGTGGCCGCCGCCCGCGGAACTGAGGAGTTTCTCGACCTGCTCGCTCACACCGACGGTGTCCAGGTCGACGTGAAGCACTTCCCCTCCGGCGACATCCGGGGTTACACGGTCACTCTCACCAGCGACACCAACCAGGCCGGCGAGCCGATCCGGTTCTCCGGCTCCGAACTCGCACCGGACCTGTCTTTCCCGAAGATCAAAAAGCGACTCGACGACCTTGCCTCGCACGCCGACGGTCAGACGGCCGCGCGTCGCACGGACCCCTGGCACCAGGCAACAGCCGCCACCGAACGCATCCCCCACCACCTCGACAGCAACGCCGATGACGAGGCCGCCCAAGCCCACATCAACGCCCTCGGCGAAGCCCTCGACACCCTGCCCCTCATCGCGCCCGCACCACTGCGGGCCCAACTCCATAGGGCGTCAAGGGAGTTTGAGCGAGCGGCTCGCTCCCGCATCCGGGCCGATCACCAGCATGCTCGCGCCCTGCGCAGTGCGGTCCGCGCGATTCTGCGCGAGCCGTCGCCGAAGGACGGCGCCGTCCTGGCGATGTTCCTCGATGTCGCGCTCCTGGCCGTGATCGCTGCTGCCCGATGGCACCAGCTCCGCCACCACGACCAGCAGGCCGCCGCCGCTCAGCGCACCCAGCTCGACCTCCAGGCCGCCTACGACGAAGCGGCTACTGCACCCCTGGCCGCTCTCGCCCAGCAACGGCCGCCCCGCCCCACCGTCGAACGGCACATCCGCCTGGTCCACCACGTCGTACCCGAGTACGCCGAGAAGATCGTCGAGGACGCCGCCTTCGACGCGCTCACCGCGACCTTCACCCAAGCCGAGAAGGCCGGGCACAACCCCGAGGAGGTCTTGCGCAGCGCCGTCGGCCGACGCCCGCTTGCCGACGCCGACCGACCGGCCCGGGTCCTCACCTGGCGCATCCAACGCCTCGCCGCACGACAAGCACCCAGCGCACGCGCCCTCGCGGCACAGGCCCGCAGCGATCACCGGGCCCACGTGGCACCCAGCCCGCAGGTACAGCCCGCGTCCGTCTCGCCCCTACCCCGACCAAGCCGTGCCCGTTGAGCACCCTGACGGCACGGACAGCCACTGGCAGGTGCCTGGATGACTGTGAACCCAAGGCTCGTAGCTGTAGGCCGCGGGCGAATTGGCATGGACCGGGGAACAGACCGTCATCCCGCTGGGCTGTAATGGAGTCATGGGCGATCAGACTGAGTTGATAGGCGGCCAGGAAAAGCGCGAGATCCGGGTTGTCGCCTACGACCCGGCATGGCCGGTCGCGTTCGAGCGGGAACGGCGACGCATCGTCGACGCGGTGGGCCCGGTGGCCCGGCGGGTCGACCACGTCGGTTCGACGGCCGTGCCCGGGCTGGTCGCCAAGCCCATCATCGACATCGACCTGAGCGTGCCGGACGCCGATGACGAGGACGCCTATCTCCTGGCCTTGGAGAGGGCCGGATACGTCCTGCGCGTGCGCCAGCCCGGCCACCGCATGGTGCGCACCCCCGACCTGGGCGTCCAGGTACACATCTGCACGGCCGGAAGCGAGTGGGAGCGCCGTCACCTGCTGTTCCGCGACTGGCTGCGCAGGGATGCCGCCGACCGTGCGGCCTACGCCCGGCACAAGCAGCACCTGGCCGAGCAGGACTGGCCCGACATGAACGCCTACGCGGCGGCCAAGGGCCCGCTGATCGCCGAGATCAGCGAGCGGGCCGAAGCCTGGGCGGGAGCCTCAGGCTGGACGCCCGGCATCTGAGCCCGGGAACCGAACCTGCCTCGCTGAGGATCCCTCGCTGGTGTCGCATGCCGCTGCCACCGCCCGCCCAGCACATGCAAGACGTTCCCGCTTCATCTTGGACGTCAGCGGGGAGCACGCGACGCATGCTTCCGCAGCACCCGGGACTGGGAGGGGTCTGGGCAGATCAGCTTTTCGGGAGGCGGTCCTGTTCGCGTTGCAGGGCGGCGAAGTCGTCGGAGACGGCGTAGGTGCGCGGCAGTGGGGCGCCTCGTTCGTGGCGGACTGTGCGGGGGACGTAGAGGCTGTTGAGCATCCAGGGTTTTGTCTTCTCGTCGATGTCCCGCACGGATGCCTTGCCCTGCACCATGCCGTAGGTGGCGGCGGCCAGGCGTCCCGTCTCCCGGTAGGCGGTCACCTGGTCCCGCATGAAGTGCTTGTGGTCCTCGAACCACGGGCTCATCCGCAGGAAGTCCCGCCACTGCTCCTCGGTGATCGGGCGTTCGGCGGCGGCCTTGAGGAACTGCCATACCCGGGTGTCACGGCCGAGGCCGAGTTCCTTGCCGTGGGCGGTGACGAATGGGGCGGACAGGGGCTTCGGCATCTGTTGCTGGTAGTGGTTGACCAGGGAGAACTACCGGCTGTACTCGAAGTGGGACGCCACGGCGGACGGCCAGTACAAGAACAACCGCAACACCACGGCCCGTGAATGCAAGAAGCTGCCACCGCCCAACGCGGACGAACAGTGCGACGAATTCCCCTTCGCCGCAACCTGGGAAGGAAGCGGTGCGGGAAACGGCAACTACTCCTTGAAGTACGTGCCGGGTACTGACAACTCCAAGGCCGGAGCAGCCCTGGCAGCGTTCTACAAGGCGCAGAGAGTCCTGCACACCGACGCGTTCCAGGTTCGCATCACCTGAGAGCGCACGGTGGGTGGCGTGATCGCAGATCGCGCCACCCACCCGCCGGCTCACCACAGTTGGATGAGGAATGCGTCGTTCTGCTCTTCCATCTGGACTTGGCGCCGCAACAGCCGAACCGAGTACGTGCGCTCCTGGAGCTCGAGTCCGGTCGACTCGAAGCCCTGTGTGAGAGAACAGACAGCCAGATCAGTACCGGTGCTGTGGTACACGGCCCTACCGGCCGTCGCCCACCCTGCCTGCTCACGAGCGTCGGGCGCGCCGCTCAGTACCTGAACCGTGACGTCAGCGTCGTGATCAATCGAGGGGCTGACGATGAGCAAAGCGCCGCGACCGGCAACCAGAGGGCCTGAGTCCAGGTCAAGTTCCGTCCAGGGCTCCTCGCCGACGGTGGCGTCCTCCTGCGCCCCGAACAGAGAATTCTCTACGCACACGGTGCCCGACCACGTCCCCACGATTTCCATCCCGTCAGTCTGCCTGCTCAAGGCCACGGATGGCTCTCTCCCTGCGCTGCTCCCGCCGACAGCTGCGGCAGCAGGTCCGTCACATTGACATCACACGTCACCAGCGTGCCGTGCCGATCCAGCCGGCCGAGCGGAAACCGGGCAGTCGATCAACGCCTACGAAAATCTTGGAAGAGCCGAGAGCCACACCCAACTCAGATGGTGGGCGGAGCGTCGCTCCACGCCGTGACTGACAGATCGCCGTTGTCCACGTCTTGCTTGAAGGCCACGGTGCTGTGCGAATTGCCGCCCGTAGGCGATATCTGCAGGTAGCGGGCGGCTGCAGTATCAGCTCCGGTATGCGTCCACACGAGGTCGGCGTAGGCCGAGTCGCCAGCCTGCAGGGTGACATCATGCCGCCCGGGGTCCGCGGCGAAGTAGGTGTCGCTGTGTTCGGTCTGCGTCGTCAGCGCGGTGTGGCCGCTGCCTTCCAGGGCGAGGCCCGCGTAGCCGGAAATCACGCAAGTGACGTTCCCGGTGTTGGTGAGCTTCAGGAACGTCCCGGCATGGTTCATGCCCGCCTGTTCGGTCCCGAGCTGCGTCGTGGTCGCCTTCAGAGTGCCCGGCTGGCATTCCTGCGTGGCTCGCGTCGCAGACGATGTGGCGTCAGATGCGAGAGCCGTCCCCGTTCCCGCGGCAGCGAAAGCGACCGCGGCGGTGACGGCGATGGTGGCGCGCGAGATGACCATGTTCGTTCCTCCTTGCAGTTCGTGCTCACGTACGGAGGCAGTCGCAACTTCCTCTGCACTGGCGTCTTGCCACGAGACTCACCACCAATGTCACCAAACGGTCACAAGAGGGCAGGGTGGGTAAATACTCGGACTGAGATGGTCGGTTATCGACCGCCGCGTCTGGCCGACCGGGTGCGGGCCAATCGGAGCCCGTACCTACGACCTGGCATCGATCAGATCGGGCAGTGTCGCCGCAGCCCATCCGACGAACAGCACGGACACGGCAAGTTCTGGTGCTCGGCAGGGAAGCGAGCAGGTCCGTACATGCCGGCCTTCTTGCGCGGCGCTGATTCGGATCATGCGAACAGTGCCTGGGCGAGGGCAGAGCCGACGAAGACGGCGCCGAGTCCGGCCACGATGGTGACGACGGCATTGGCCGCGGCGAAGAACCGTGCCCCACCCTCGGCCAGGCGCAGTGTCTCGTAGGAGAACGTCGAGTAGGTGGTCAGTGCTCCGCAGAGCCCGGTGCCCAGTAGCAGCTGCACGGTGTGTCCGGCGGTTCCGGAGAGGGCGGCGCCGGTGAGGGTGCCCAGGATCAGGGAGCCGACGACGTTGACGGTGAACGTGCCCCAGGGGAAGACGGTGTCGTGGCGGGCCTGGACGGCCCTGTCGGTGAGATAGCGCAGCGGGGCGCCGACCGCGCCGCCGAGAGCGACCAGCAGAAGATCACTCACGGGCTCTTCACCTGTGCGCTGTCGAAGCGGACGACCTGGACGGGTTCCAGGGTGATCAGGCCCTCGATGTTCATCTCTTCCAGCTGCGGGAGGAAGGCTTGGACGCGTTCTTCGGTATCGACGATCACCACGGCCACGGGGAGGTCGTCGGCCATCGACAGCAGCCGGGTGGTGTGGACAACCTGTCGGCTGCCGAAGCCCTCCATGCCGTGGAAGATCGAGGCGCCCATCAGTCCAGCGGCGTGGGCCCGGTGGACGATCTCGCTGCACACAGGTTTGTGGTGCCACAGGTCGGTGTCATCGACCAGGACGGTCAGCCGCAGTGCCGCCTGCGTGCTCCAGCTCATGATTCGCTCCACTTCGCCAGGATCCGGCGCGTGCTCCACGCGCCCACGGTCACCGCGGCCACCGCTGCCGCGGCGGTTGCCGCCAGGTAGGTGAGTGCGATGCCCGGCCGGCCGCCGGTGACGAGACGCTCGATGTCCACGCAGTAGGTGGAGAAGGTCGTGAAGCCGCCGAGTACCCCGGTGCCGAAGAACGGGCGGAGCAGCGGGCGGGCGGAGAAGATCTCGGTGACCGCGACGAGGAAGATCCCGATCACCAGGCAGCCGATGACGTTCACCGCCAAGGTGGTGAAGGGGAAGCCGTTGCCGACGGTCGGCCACGCCTGGGCGGCCTCGAAGCGAGCGACAGCACCCAGCGCCCCGCCCAGAGCGATCACCAGCAAGACACCGTCATGCGAACGCCGCAGCTCCTGGCGCTGCCCCGTCCCGGCCAGATCGATATCGGGGTCGGTGGGCTCCGCTGTCGACAGCCCAGTCTCGTCCGAACGCATACCTCTCCCTACACGTGGTGCCCCGACCGCAGGTGCACGGACAGGGTCGGTCACGGGTAGGGACTGTTGGCGGCAGCATTGCCGCGGTTCGGGTACGGCGAGCCCCACCGCCGCGCGGCACACAAAAGCACCGCATAACCCCAGGCTATCCCGTGCACGGGGAACACCCGTCGCCACTGTGCGATTCGGGGACTTGTGAGGACAGTGGCCGCACGTGTCCGTGCAGCGCGGTGCGGCCGTGCGTAACGGTTCCGGGCTGTCAGGGTTCGTTTTGCAGCTCGGGTTCTACGGTGAGTACAACCCTCCGCGCCTTCTGGCCTACCGGGGAGGGGCAACCCTGCAGCAGAGCGAGCCTGTGGCGCATCGTGAAGACGCCGGGCTTGCCTTCCACTCCCGCGGAAGTCACCGACAGCCCGGCCGGTCCCTCGGGGCAACTTCGAGGCCGGGCAGAAGCACGCCCCCGGCTGCCTGGAGGGAGTGCTCCAGTGGCTTGTCCGGGGAGGACAGGAGGGCACGCGGCCGCCGTCCCGAACGGCGGCCGCCACCCGTTCTTCTCCATTCAACGGACTCTGCCGGCCGAGACTGAGGATGACGCCTCCGCACGAAGTCTCAGCTCGGTCTCCGTAGCGGGGTGCAGCGCAAGTACAACGTCAACCGGCACGCGGCATGGCAGGCGTCGGGTGGGCACGATCTGGGCCAGCAGCACATCGTCGACCAGGTGGTCGACGAGCACGCCGCCCTCGACATCTCCTATGCGATGAGCCGTGGGCTCCTGGAACCGACCGGCCTCGCGGGCCGCATGCCCGCAACGCTCTTCCGATCGCCCTGGGACCGCCCTACGCTCGCACCTAGAAGGGGAATTGGGCTCACACCCATGCCCCGGGCTCCCTGCCCCCGAGTCATGACGACCGAGGCCGGCTGGAGCCGCATCACCGACAACGCGGCTCCAGCCTCCGCCCTCCGCACGTGACCGAGCGGCGAGGCAACTCCCGCAGCCTCGCCCCCACGCCAGGAGGGCACCCCGCGCGAGGACCGAGAAAAGGGGAGCCACGGTCCCGCGCGTCCCCTGTTGCCGCCGCATCTGCGGCGGCAACAGGGGAGCTCCGCAAGCCTCCGACCATCGCGCTGCGCATCTGAGGCATTACGGCGTTCCGGTTGGGCCGCCGAGGGAAGGAATCGTCGGACCAGTCCCCGTGGCTCCGACGCATTCCCGCGACATCGGCGCCACGGCCGGGGCGGCACCAGCCGTGGAGGGGAGCCCGTCACTGCCGGTACCACCCACTTCCAGGTTCCTCTGGAAAGCCCGCCCAATCAGTTACGGCCCCGCGCATTTCCTCTACGCCATGAGGCCGCACGACAACCGGATCCCAGACCAAGTGCGCGGTGTCCGCCGCCGGACGGCCGACCGCGGACACCAGGCGTCCCAGGCTGACTGCCTAACCACGGAACACGGCAGTCCGAGTTCCCGGCGCCAAGCACGCCACACCCTCCCTGGCGAACCGGAAGTGACACAGCAAGCAACTGGAGGGTACGCAGGCCCACCAGAACTCCACAGACGTTCTGCGCACCTGAAGCTCACGGCCTGCAACGGCTTCAGCCAGGTCGCGAACGGTGAGACCTCTTTCCGCCGGGTGCCGGAGCGGCTGATCGGTCGAGGGTGTACTGGTTGCGCCGTCCGACCCGTCGCCGATTCAGATAGCCGGCCTGTTCGAGTTCGACGACGACCTCGACCGCCCGCTCGGTGATCGGGCGGCCCGGCCCCGTCCTCGCCTGTGCAGACCCGTCGACGCCGCTGATAGAGCAGTTGCCTTCCCGCTGTTCACCGGCAGGTGCGGAGGCAGACAACGGGGCGCCAGTGATCGTGTGATCCGCCGGTGGGAAGGCCGGGCCCAGGGCGGGAGTCCACGAACCCGGGGTGTTCGACGGCGAACAGGGTTAAGTTGTGCGCCGAGCCGGGAGAAGATCCCCGGCCACGGGGAGGGAAGAACGTGGAGCAGAGCAGGCGGGACGGTGTCTCGCGTCGCGGGCTGATCAGAGGCGGGCTGCTGGCGGTGGCGGCTTCCGGTGTGGCGGTGGTCGGCTTCGCAGGACCGGCGAGCGCGGCCGTGGTCAATCTCGGCCTTGACCGCCAGGGTGCCAAAAGGATCCAGCGGTGGATCCTCACCATGTACGGCTACACGGGCTCGATCGACGGGGCGCTCGGGACCAGCAGCTGGAAGGCGCTGCAGCGATACCTGGCCACCTGGCCCAGTCAGCCCTCGCCTTACAAGGGCGCCATCGACGGGGTCGTGGGGCCCAAGACGATCGTGTCGCTCCAGGCCAACCTGAAGAAGTTCTACGGTTACAAGGGTGCTCTCGACGGCATCGCAGGATCGGGGACCAAGGCCGCGTTCTGGCGCAAGGCCTACTCCAACCCGCCGGTCTGACTGGCTGGGCATCGTGAGCGACACGGCCCGCCAGGGGGCCAGGCCGCTCGCCTTCTGGCAGGCGCTGTGCAGGCCCGCGTCGCGAATCCGCATCGCGCCGGGCCTGGTCGGTGGGGATGCGGGCATGCCGGAGGTGCTTGTCTTGGTCAAGGTTGAGGTGAGACTCGTCGTGCGTGATCTGACGTCTGCTGATCTGACGTCGTGCTCATGGGCAGGATCCGACCACCATCTCCGAGGCGTCGCACAGCAGTTGAAGCGAGCTCAGGCTGGTGACGTCGATTACTTGGCCGTCTGCACGCCCGCGAACATTCCGATCGCGAAGGGCGGCGTGGACTACCGGGCCTCAGAAGGTGCTGGAACTCTGTGGCAGTTGGCCGTCCATCCCGCACTGCAATCGTGTGGAATCGGAACCGTCCTCATTGAGGCCGCGGAACAACGCATCAAGGACCGCGGCCTGCGGCAGGCGGAGCTGGGCGTGGAAGAGGACAATTCGCGCGCTCGCGCCCTGTACGAACGCCTGGGCTACATCGCGTACGGCAGCCGGCCCGATTCGTGGGACGAGCAAGCCTCCGACGGGACACTGCGTCGATACGAGACCACATGCACACTGATGCGGAAGCACTTGTCGTAGGCGGCGCTCCGGTGGGTTGACCTGCGCGCGGGAGCGGGCTCCGCGTGCGGACGTGGCGGGCGAGGGGGGCTCCTTTTCGTGCCGGTGGACAGTTTGCGCACCAATCGCGCACCTTCGGTCAAATAGCTTCATGTGGAACGCAGTTGAACGACGCGACGTACGCTGACGACTCACAGGCAAGCTCAGGGGAAGGGCAGCCAATGGGAGACGAAGCAGAGCCGACGTTCGAGGCACTTCTTGATGCTGCGGTACTCGGGTGGCGATTGGACGAGATACGGGCGGGGCGACTGGAGGCGAACGCCGACGACCGCCTCATCCTCAGAAAACTCGGCGTATTTCAGCGAATGCGCAGTGAAAGCTGGTGCGTCTACAAGGCGAGGCAAAGGAGTTGGGAGTCCCTCCTGGAGGCATCCGAGCGCCACTCCAACCCAGCTGAGCCCGGAGGTTCCGTGCCGCGTGCAGGTGAGGATGGGCAGGCCACTTCATAGCGGCGCCTTCGTGGCGACCCGTGCTCACCCGTTTTGCCGATTGCACCGTCTGCAGGCCGAGCTGAAGTGCGTCTGCCTGGCCGTCATGAGCCTGGATCCCACGGCACCGGACGCAATCGCTGGACCATGCGCTGGAAGGCCGCGCTTCAGGCCTTCGACATCACCCTCGACGGCCGACTCGCCGCAGGCCGCAGCTAAATCAACCCGACCGCGCTCCACCGATCGCTGCACAGACCCGCACCCTCAGCTGAGCCTGCGGACTACCGTTAAGTGCCCGGACGGCAGGTCAACTTGGGGGAGTGGTGCGTGAAGACACCTGCCCGCACCGATCGCGTGAAAGGCGCGCCCAGATCCTTTGGGGCGCTGTGCCTGCTGCTCGCTGTCCTTCTGCCCGCGTGTTCGTTAGGAAAGTCCACACCGGACGCCGCCGGCACAGACCGCACACCGAAATCCCGTTCGGCGGCCACCAACGGAGGTGGGACCTGCGGCCCGGGAACCAGGTCTGGTCGCCTCCCGACGTGGGCCGCTGACAGCTTCGGACCCCGCAGCGTGCCCCACTACGCGCTCGGTGAGCACAACCGCATCCTGGCGGTCCTGTTCGGCTATCCGTACCACGCGCCGTCCGGCGGCAGCGCGAGAACGAACAAGATCCGCTGGGTGCCGCGCGACGACGCTCCCGGTGATGCGCGGTTGACCATCGAGGCCACACTCGCGAATCCGGCGCAGCGGGTTGCCCGCGTTGTGGATCTAGGTTCCTCGATCGTGGACCTGCCCCAGGCCGGATGCCGGCGGCTCTCCCTGTCATGGCCTGGTCACACGGACCGTGTATATCTCGACTACCAGCCACGGCAGGAAGAAGTGCCCGATGGCACGTGAGTGATGAGCCGGTGGGCTCACGTTGCGGAGAGCTCTTCCGGCTTGGGTGAAGCCGGCGCTCAAGTCCTTCACCAGCGGTCCGTCCGGCGGAGCGAGTTTGCCGATGAGTCCACCGCCCTCGAACGGTCTGTCCAGCGATACGACCGTTCTCGACAGGGGTGCCATGTCCACCATCCAGCCAGTGATCCTGACTGCCGACCAGGACGTTCTGCTCGGCTTCTATACGGAATTGTTCGGGGCCGAGGAGATCTTCCGGGTGCCGGCGAAGGGCCCGGTCTTCTACCTCGGCTTGCGCATCGGCGACACCGACCTCGGGCTGGTGGCCAAGGACGACCCGGGAAGCAGGGCGGCGCCGCGGATCCTGCTCAGCATCGGTGTCGACGACGTCGAGGCGACGCTCGGCCGGGTGGAGGCGTTGGGTGGCTCGGTCACCGGCGGACCCAACGACATGCCGTGGGGACAGCGCGTCGCCCACATCAAGGACCCCGACGGTAACGCGGTGAACCTCACTCAGCCGACCCCGGCCTGATGACGCTGGTTCGGGAGCTTGTGCAGGGCGTGGGCTGCCTGCGGTAGAGGTCATTTGCAGGCAGTGGCTTTGATGCTCGCGACGACCTCCTCGCGGCTCGGCGCCGCGGACCCGACGGAGACTCGGGGCTACGCGCCGCCGGTCTCCAGGTAGCGCAGCACCGCCAGCACCCGCCGGTTGTCGGTGTCGGAGGGTGGTAGGTCGAGCTTGGTGAAGATATTGGCGATGTGCTTCTCGACCGCACGCTCGGAGACGACGAAGGCCTCCGCGATGGAGGAGTTCGTCCGGCCCTGGGCCATCAGGGACAGCACCTCGCGCTCGCGCGGGGTCAGGGCGTCCAATGCCGAGGCGCGGCGGGCGGCGCCGAAGAGCTGGGCGACGACCTCCGGGTCCAGGGCGGTACCACCGGCCGCGACCCGCCGCAGCGAGTCCACGAACTCGCCGATGTCCATGACGCGTTCCTTCAGGAGATAGCCGATTCCACCACCGTCACTTCCACTGCTTGTGCTCCGACTGCCGAGCAGGCGGTCCGCGAACTTCGTCTCGACGTACTGCGAGAAGATCAACACGCCGGTGGCCGGATACTCCTGACGGATCGTCACAGCCGCGCGCAGGCCCTCGTCGGTATGGCCGGGCGGCAGCCGGATATCGATCACGGCGGCGTCCGGACGGTGCTCGGCGACGGCGGTGAGCAGTGCCTCGGCGTCCTCGACGGCGGCGGCCACCTCCACGCCGCGCAGGGCGAGGAGTTGGGCGAGTCCGTCACGCAGGATCGCGGAGTCCTCGGCGATGACGACGCGCATGGCCGGTACCTCTGCTGTCTGTGATCAGTTGTTCATCTGGCGGGCAGGAGGACGGTGACCACCGTAGGCCCTCCGGAGGGACTGTCACAGGTCAGGATGCCGTCCACGGTGCGGACCCGGGCCAACAGACCGGTCAGCCCGCTGCCCGCACCGAGGACCGCCCCGCCGCGGCCGTCGTCGCGGACGGCCAGCCGCAGCGCACCGGCCGCCGCTCCCGACCCGGCGGCGACATCGATGGACACTTCCGAGGCGCTGCTGTGCTTGACCGCGTTGGCGAGGAGCTCGGCGGCGCAGAAGTAGGCGATGGACTCGATCGCAGGGGTGGGGCGGACGGGGATGTCGGCGGTGAGGGTCACCGGCAGCGCACTGTCCGCGGCGAGAGTGGCCAGCGCGGCGTCCAACCCCTGGTCCAGGACGGGCGGGTGGATGCCGCGGACAAGGTTGCGGAGATCGACCACGGCCTGTTTCGCGTTGCCCTGGGCGGTGTGGACGACTGCGAGCAGCCGGTCGCGGTCGGCGTCGGCGGTGATCAGTTCATGAATCAGCGTCAGATGCATCCCGAGGCCGACCAGACGCGCCTGTGCGCCGTCGTGCAGATCCCGCTCGATACGGCGCAGCACGGCCGCCGCGTCGTCGACGGCCTGGGCGCGGGTCTCCTCGAGCGTGCGGATGCGCTGGTCGGCGGCGCCCGGGCCGAGGAGGGAGCTGAGTAGAGCCCGGTGCGGGGCGAGGGCGTGGCGCAACAACCACGGGGCGGTCAGCAGGAGCAGCAGCCCGGCCGCGACGGCCACCACCCAGCGCGGCCAGGAGTCGAACTCGACACCCATGACCTGCAGTGATACGTGCCGTACGGAACCGTCGGCCGCGCGGACGGTGACGTAGTTCCAGTGCTTGAGGACGGGATGCAGGGCCAGCAGCAGCCCGTACACGTAGCCGATCGTCACGGCCGCGACGGGCAGGGCCGCGGTCAGGGGCGCGGCGAGCGCGCAGCCCACCGCGCGCCAGCCGGCCCGGGCGCCGAGCGCGGCCCGCCGCCAGCCGAAGACTCCGGGCTCGCTGCGCAGCACCGGCGGCTCGATCGCCATCCCCAACAGGGCCTGAGCCAGTGCCCGTTGGAGAATTCCCAGGGAGAGCGCGCCGCGCACGGTCAGTGCGATCAGCCACGGGCCGAGCGGGGTCACCGACAGCAGGCCGCCGAGGAGCAGGCCGGTGACGACGAGCAGGGCCCCCGCCACGGCGAGGGGCAGCACGAGGAGTGTGTACAGGAGAGCGGTCAGGCTTCTGGGGGCGAAGGGGGTGGTGACGAAGGTGCGTAGGCGGCGCATGGGACTCAACTTAGATCTGATGGGCGACCGGGAGGGCCAGTGCGGCACCCACGACGACGACCAGCAGGGCCAGGAGTACGGGCGTGAGCACCCCGGTGCGGCGGCCGCCGAGGAGGCCGGTGGCCAGCCGGGCCTGAAGTGCGGTCAGGCCCCGGCCGATCCACGGCATGAGGAGGAGGAAGCCCAGCCCGCCGAGGGCGTGCAGACCCCAGACTCCCGCGAGGGTTGGGCCACCCCAGGCGTGGGTGGGGTCGGCGTCGCCGAGGCTGATGAGGGGACGCAGCGGCCAGCCGAAGTTGAGCGGCACCGTCGACCAGCCGTAGACGGTGAGCACGGCGGCTATGAGGTTGAGCGGCAGGCTGATCACTGCGTGTGCCAGGGCCCTGGGGCCGGTGTGCGCCGGCTCCGCAATCTGCAGGCCGAGCAGCCGCCGGGCCAGCCCGCGCTGGACGCGGCCGGCCGGACCGCCGACGAGCGCCAGCGGTACGCACAGCACGCCGACCGGCAGGGCCAGCAGCAGGTACGCCACGCGCCGCCAGGTCGCTGCCCGGAACGGCTCCCGCAGGACCGCCCGCGCTCCGCGTCGGATGGACGGAGCGGACAGGTGGGCCGGGGCCGGGGAAGCTGATGTGACCATGGGAATGCACCTCACTGTGAGCTGGACGAACGCGATGCCTCCAGCTTTCCGGGCGGGCCCACTGTGGACGATGGTGCCCGCACGTAACCCGGTGGTTCGGTTTTCCCCACCCCGTGACCCCTCGCCCGCCCCCTCCACCTCTCGCACCATGCCCCCACCCGTGCTGAGCTCAGCGTTCCCCGGGCGAAACCGTGGGGATGCGGGTGACGCGGAGCGGCTTGAGGTCAAGGATGTGGTTGTAGAGGGCGCCGACGGAGACGCCGAGGAGCTCGGCAATCGACTCGACGCTGTTGTCCGGGTTGGACAGCAGGTCGCGGGCCTGACGCAGCAGGTCGGCGTTGACGGCGTTGGGGCGCCCTCCGACGCGGCCGCGGGCCCGCGCGGCGGCGAGATCAACGCATGATCGTGTGACGAGTTCTTAGGCCGGATTCCTCCGGGCCGTCACCCACGCGGCGAAGTCCTCGACGCCGCCGATGAGCGCTTCAAACCGGAATGAGTGGAAGAGGTCGAAAGCGTGGTGGGCACCCGGTAGTTCGACGTACACGACCGGCGAGGCGGAGACCGATCCCAAAGCGGTGACAAGAGCCCTTGGGTTCTCCGTGTCCACGTGCTCGTCCAGGTCCCCGTGCGCGATGAGGAATGGCGGTGCATCCGTCCGGACGAGGTTTACGGGCGAGGTCGCCGGGTCTCCGTCGAAGTACTCCGCGAGAAAACCGTTGAGCACGACGGCGGCGGTCACGGAGGTGTCCGCCTCCTCGAACCCGGGCTGGTAGTCCGGTTCATTGGGGGTGAGTGCTGCCTGCGCCGCCATGTGCCCGCCTGCGGAGCTCCCCGATACGAACACGGCCGCCGCAGGCGCCGCGCCGTATTCCGCTGCGTGTTCGCGCGCCCAGGCGATGACCTTCTTCGCGTCGATCAGATGGGCGGGATGCGGGAAGTCGGGGCGCAGCCGGTAGTTGGCGCTGATGCAGACCCAGCCCTGGCTGGCGAGCCGGTAGAGCAGGGGCAGCGACTGAGTGTTCTTCCGACCCTGGTCGTAGTGGCCACCATGGAAGTGGATCATTACGGAGCCGCCCTCGGGGCACGAGCGGTGGTGGTAGACGTCGAGGAGGTTGCGACGGCCTGCGTCCCCGTAGCTGAGGTTGCCCACCCGCTTGACGTCACGGCGGCGGCGGAAGACGGGCCTGAACAGGATGCGTGCCAGCGGCGGCCGGCGGTGCGTCCCTGTCCCGGCGCCGAGCGCGTCGTCCAAGGCGACACGCACCACGGACGCCGCCCGCATCCCGCGCAGGGTGACCACCATGAGTCCGGCAGCCGCGGCCCCCGCCACCCCGACGTTCACCCGGTCGGAGGTCGTGGTGATGTCGCCTTCCGAGAAGGCCAGTGCCGTCGAGGCCGCCAGTGCGTAGAGAGCGACGTGCGGGATCTCGTTGAAGACCAGGCCGAGCCGGTAGCTGAAGTAGAAGAGCGGTTGCGGTCCGCGTATGCGAGCCAGGCAGAACACCACGATCAGTACGGCCAACACCACGGTCACCAGATAGCCCACAGCCACCACAGCACCCCGTTCGACACTCGACCTGACAAACCCCTCCTGTGCTATCACGGATGGAATGGTGCGGGAGGGTGAAGTGCCCGCTGCGCAGGTGCACTTGAGGTTGCTGACCGTCCAAGCAGCAGGCGAGAGCACCACGTTGGGGGGGCGTCCCTATGACTTTGGTCAAGGGGCAATCGGGGTTGGTGGTTGGTAGAAGGTGCCGTCGCGGAGCATGGCGAAGAGGACGTCGGCTCGGCGGCGGGCGAGGCAGAGGAGGGCTTGGGTGTGGTGCTTGCCCTGGCTGATCTTCTTTTCGTAGTAGGTGCGGGATTGCGGGTCGCCCAGGGCGGCGAAAGCGGAGAGGAAGAAGGCTCGTTTGAGCTGCTTGTTTCCTCTGCGGGAGGGCTGTTCGCCGCGGATCGAGGACCCGGAGCTGCGGGTCGCGGGGGCGAGGCCGGCGTAGGCCGCGAGGTGGGCGGCACTGGGGAAGCGGGTGCCGTCGCCGACGTCGATGAGGATGCGGGCGCCGGTCCTGATGCCGATACCGGGCATCGAGATCAGGACCTGGGAAAGAGGGTGGGCCTCCAGCAGTTCCTCGATGCGGTGGGCCAGGAGTTTGCGCTGGTCGAGCACGGCCTGGAGCGAGTTGGCGAGGCTGGGGACGATGAGGCCCAGGACGAGGTCCACCGCCAGATACGACAGGAACTGGCCCTGATACGCGGCCGACAGGCTCGCACGGGCGGAGCCCGGGGGCCCACCACCACGGCGGTGGACCCGAACAGCGCTATGGACAGAGCCAGGAGAGTGCGGCGGCGCGCCTGCGCACCAGGAGGTTCTGCGTCCCCAGGCCGATCGCCAGGTATGCGTAGAGCGACGCGCTCCCCAGGAGCCCGGTCCCGGCCGCGTGGTCGATCCACAGTGCCAGCCCGATGTGCACCCCACCCGAGGCGAGCCACAGACCAGTCGTCGCTGCCGTCCCCTTGCGCAGCACCTCGCTCTGGGGTCCACGCCAGATCTCCACGGTCCGGGCCCTTGCCACGCCGAATGACGCCGCGATGGCCAGGCTTGCCACCAGGAGGGCAACGGTCAGCGTGGTCAGCGGGCGATATTTGACGACCGAGCCGATACCGAACGCGATCCCGATGGCACCAAAGGCACCGACTGCCATTGGAGTGACCAGCGATCCGGCACGCGAAACGGGACGGGTACGCAGCTGCTGCCGTATTACCAGGCCGACGACCACCACGGCTATGACGAGGCCAGCCTCTCCACTCGTGTTCTGCACTTCAACTCCCCCTAGAAGCATCGCTGTCCAACCGCAGCATCCGCACTGATCATCATGCGAGGCGCACACGGAGCCTCAGCGACCAGACGTTGGTTATCGGCACGGCCTGCCGGGTTGTTCCGCAAGGCCGTTCAGGCACTTCGTGGACTCAGCCTGTCCTTGGTGGCATACCCGCCGGCCGCGTTAGGTCTGGATCATCCATCGTCGGCCGTCGAGGAGTTTTCGCGCCGCGTCGAGGTGGCCGGCAGAGGTGTGTCCGGGGCCCGAGGCCAAGCGGCGCAGTCACTGGGCAATTTCCCAGATGTGGCCGCCGGGATCGCGGAAGCTGGCGGTCCGTATGCCCCAGGGCCGGTCCATGGGGCCGTTGAGCAGGGTGACACCGCGGGCGACCAGTTCCTTGCACATCGCGTCCACATCGTCCACCGGCAGGGTGAGTTGGAGACGGGAGCCGACGTCGGCCTGGGCGACGCGAGCGGGCGCGATGAGCTCGGGTGCTGCTGTGATCTTCAGCAGGTTGATGATGGTGTTGCCGAACTCGAAGACAGCCGAGTTGTCATTCTCGTAGGCCACCGGTAGCCCGAAGACCTCACGGTAGAACTGCTTCGTGGCGTCGAGATCCTCGACGAAGAGAGTGATCGCACTGATGCCTTTGGTCCATGAAGGAGTGTTAGCCGCTTCTGTCACAGCTCCAAAGGATCTACGAGCGGGCGAGCTATGCATAGAGGTCGGGTGGAGCGATGTTCTTATGACAGGAACGGTGAACGGATCAAGGGGCGTGTTCCCCGGCCACCGACCGCCGAGGGAACACGATCATTACTGCTGCCGGTGGCGTCCTTGAGGACGCCGGTGACGATCTGCAGTGCGATGCCGGTGGTGAAGCCGGTCATCACGGCTGTCGATACGAACGACATCACGGAGCCGAGCTTCAGCAGCCTCATCAGCAGCATGACCACGCCGACCAGGATGGTGAGGGTGGTGACCATCAGGGCGGTACGGGCGAACACCGAGCCGACGATGGTGGGGACGACGCCGGACCATAGGCCCAGGGGCGCGGCGAAGCCTCCGATACCCGCGTAGGCCATGCCTTCGGGGATGGAGAACAGGCCGGTGGCGAAGCCGGAGACGACGTCGCGTGCCGTCGGACGTCCGAGTCCGGCTGGCTTGACCGGTGGCGCCGGGTTCTCAGGCGAAGGGGTGGGGGCCGCGGGGTCCCGCTGTCGGTCATGATCGCCCTCCTGGACGGCACGTGCCGGGCGCGGGCCCGTCGAACACCTGGCAATAGGTCAGGGGGTGACGATGGGGAAGTCCGGGTCGCCGGGATCGAGTACGGCGGTGAGGCGCTGGAGCGCCGACGTGTCGCCCTCGACCTGGACACCGGCCCGGTCGAGGCTCTCCGGGGTGAGCCCGGTGACAGCCAGCTCCGACAGGGCGTGGACTGTGCTGGTGAGGGTGACGTCCGCGGCCGTCTTCTGCGTCGCGACGCTGTAGTTGAGGACGCCGTTGGACAGGGTGAGGCGGTAGCGCTCGTCGGCGTCGGTGAGGCGGACGTCGACCGTGAGCTGTTCGTCCCACGCCTTGGGGCCGTCGATCTGGATGGCGATGGCGTCGAACAGCATCGTGGGGGTGAGGTGCGCGACGATGTCGGGAGACGCGGTGACGGTGGGGGTGCCGAACTGGCCTGCGCGCAGTTCGGTGGTGCCGGAGAGGTAGAAGTTTCGCCACGTGCCGTTCTCCGCGCCGTAGCCGAGCTGTTCCAAGGTGTCGGCGAGCAGTTCGCGGGCCGCGGCATGGTCGGGCTCGGCGAAGACGACGTGGCTGAGCACCTCGGCCGCCCACCGGTAGTCGCCCTCATCGAAGGAACCGCGCGCCTTGTCCACGACGGCGTCGGCACCGCCCATGAACTCGACATAGCGTCGGCCGGCTTCGACCGGAGGGTGCTGCCACAGGTGGGCCGGGTTGCCGTCGAACCAGCCCATGTAGCGCTGGTAGATGGCCTTGAGGTTGTGACTGACCGAACCGTAGTAGCCGTGGGTGTTCCAGGCGTTCTCCAAAGCCGGGGGCAGTTCCAGGTGCTCGGCGATCTCGATGCCGGTCCAGCCCTTGTTGATCAGCCGCAGCGACTGGTCGTGCAGGTAGCCGTAGAGGTCACGCTGGACGCCCAGGAAGCCGACTACGCGGTCCCGCCCCCAGGTGGGCCAGTGGTGCGAGGCGAACGCCACGTCCGTCGCCTCGCCAAACAGGTCGATGGTCTCGGTGAGCGCGTGCGACCAGGCGTGCGGGTCACGGACCACGGCGCCGCGCAGCGTCAGCAGATTGTGCAGCGTGTGGGTGGCGTCCTCGGCCGTGCACAGGGCCCTGAAGTCGGGGAAGTGGATGAGCAGTTCGGCCGGCGCCTCGGTGTTGGGGGCCATCTGGAAAATCATCCGGATCCCGTCGACGACCTCCTCCTGCCCCGTCTCGGTGACGATCAGGGTCGGCGGGATCAGAGTGACCGTGCCGGTGGAGGTGGTCTGGCCGAGCCCGGCTCCGACCGCGCCCTGGGGGCCGCGGGCGAGTGCGGCCCCGTACATATAGGCGGCGCGCCGACCCATCGCGGTGCCCGCGTACACGTTCTCCGCCACCGCGTGCTCGGTGAAACCCTCCGGCGCGATGATCGTGACCCGGCCGGCGTCGACGTCCTCCTGGGTGGTGACGCCCTTGACGCCGCCGAAGTGGTCGACATGCGAGTGCGTATACAGGACACCTGTTACCGGACGCTCGCCTCGGTGCTCGCGGTACAGGGCCAGGGCCGCAGCGGCGGTCTCCGTGGAGATCAGCGGGTCGATGACGAGGACACCGGTGGCGCCTTCGACGAACGTGACGTTCGACAGGTCGAGGCCGCGCACCTGGTAGATACCCTCGACCACTTCGAACAGGCCCTGTTCGGCGACCAGTTGGGACTGACGCCACAGGCTCGGGTTCACCGTGTCGGGAGCATCGCCCTTCAGGAAGGCGTACGTGTCGTTGTCCCACACGACGGCGCCGTCGGCGTCGGTGACGGCGCTCGGCACCCTGCGGGCGATGAGCCCCCGCGAGGCGTCCTCGAAGTCCTGGGAGTCGGCGAACGGGAGGCGCTCCCGCATCTCGGCCTGCTGCTGGGCGATGGGCGGCTGCACGGCCTTCGGCGTCAGATTCATATCGTTAGATTCACACCAGAAAGCGACAAAACGCCGCCGCGACTCACCCCGCCCTCTTGAGGCAGGCCGCCTCTGGACAGTGAAGCCGAGCACAGCGAAGGACGCCCCGCGAAGCCCCGGCGATGGCCCTTGCGATCAGTCACAACATGAGCCGGTGCGGCTGCTGCGGACCATGCCCACAAACATCAGGCCACAGCCGCGGCCTCCCACCTACGGAGCTGAAGGGTCCGTCGACTCAAGGCGGCGCGGTTACGAGATTTCATGATCCTCGTGTGGAAACGTTCCTGCGGTGAGCAGGCTGCCGCCGCGTCCGTCGGTTCCCCTCCTGTGCGCCGGCGGCGCTTGCTTGCGCCCAATGCGGATCGAGACCCTGGACCACAACTCGTCTGCCCGGGCCTCGGCGTTCTGCTGATCCGCCCGATTCGCAGCCACCCTGGAGAGATTTGAAGTGCCTCACTGACGGGAGGCAACGTCAACCTGCGGTGTACCTTCGCATCGGCGCTTCGCCTGCATGAACGGTGCGTGAAGGCGCTTTGGTTCCTCGGGGATTCGTCAATTCGCTGCTAGAACGCAGAACTTGGCGGTTGGTGCATCGTTACAGTGGCGGGGCTCCGCTGCGGGTACCTGACGCGGAGTGAGCGTTCTGGGGAAGTGCACACACCTCGCGGCTGGGCTCTCTCCTTGGGGGTCAGCCTCGCTTCCTCGAACCGGCGGGGCTGGCCCGCCCCCGACCCCAACGAAGCCGCCGCCGGCTTCGGTTGTTCGGCCGCTTGTAGGCGTCAGGTCGAGCTGCGGGCGAGGTCCCACACGACCCGCTTCTTGCGGGGCCCGCGCACGAGGCCCGGGGTCTGAGAGCGGATCGCCGCCAGGGCGTTGATGGTCCAGTACGCCAGCGGATAGAGCGGCAGCAGCAGCTCGAGGTGCAGGTCGACCAGGGCGGCGACGCTCACCTGGATGGTAGCGATGACCGCGATGCCCAGGCCCCAAGCCAGCAGAGCCCTGAAGTGGGCGTCCTGCGGAGCGACGAGGTAGTGCACGCAGCTGTAGACCGTGGTGCACAGCATCAGCACCACCCACACGTAGGAGAGCAGCGCTTCGATGGCGATCGCCCACAGGCTCTCGGAGGGGTGTTCCCCGGCCGCCGACGACCGGGGAACACGTTCTCTATTGCGAGACGTAACTCGCTCGCGCTACACCCGATACGGGACGGGACTGCCGTCGCCGACACCACACTCCCCAAGCAGCCCCACCTGCATGCGGATGAACTGCCCGCCTGTGGCCAGAACGTCGATGCCCCGCCACCTGGCCGGGCGTGGGGCGAGCCTAGGTCATCAAGGTGACCGCCAGCCCCAGGACGACCAGCCCGCCGGCCAGACCGACGAGGGTGGAGCGCAGCGCGCCGACCCGGTTCCGAGGCGGTTCGGGAAGATCGCATGCACAGGCGGACAACCCGTGCCGAAGCACAGGGGAGTCCATCCAGTACGGTTCGGACAATTCAGCCAACTGCTGGGTGCGCGCGGTATCGCTCATACTGGCAAAACGATGCTCCACCGGGCCCGGGCGTACGACCGGCAGAACCTCCTTCGGTTCCTCACGGAAAGGGCGCAACCGTATGCGTCCTGAGCCAGCTGCGCATACCGGGCGCCATCTCGCTGCCCTACTCCCACCGCCCCGGGTGGTCGATCCAGGGGCAACGAAGGAACCGTGACCAGTCACGTGGTCAGGGAGGCGGTCTGGCAGCGGCTGCAGACGGCGATGTGGGTGCCGGTGGGCTGGTTGAGGACGTCCCAGGGCGGGAGGGCCATCGCCCGGGCGCATCGGGGGCAGTCGGGCACTGTCGGTGTCGCGGCATGACGTCGGCAGGGACCGCCGCCGGATGAGGGCACCCCGCACGTCGCTCTGACTCTGGCCTCACACCACAATGGAGTGCGTCCAGGAGTCGGACTGTGTTTCCGGCCTCCCCAACGGGTGTCCCTTGTGATTCGTATCCGGCGACTCTGTCAGTTCACTGATCGGTCGCGGCCCGCTCGCCGCTCCAGCCGCTCGAGCCAGTCGACGGGACGCAGCTCGGCGACTACGACTCGGTCACGCGTGAACGTCATTCGACCTCCGCCTGCGTGCACGTACTGCATATACACGCCGTGCTGTGTCGGGCCGCACGGAAATCTCTCAGTCGCGCTCGGCAGGGGAAGGAGGGTGCCGTATGGGCGTTGGGCCCAGTGGTTGAGCTCGACGAGTTCGGCGGCGGGGAAGAGCACACTGGTGGGCCGGCCCTCGTCTGTGATCGTGACACGCCTTCCGGTGGTCTCGACGTAGGCGACCAGATGCCCGAAGTCCTCTATGGCAAAGGCGAGTTCAGCAGTCCTCATGTTCTTACGTTACTGCCGGTACCTCAATTGTCGTGGGCGTGGGTGGCCATGGTCGACAGCTTCGCCCCGTGATGAGTTCGACGGGCGCGACGTCGAGACGGTCGACACCCGGCCTTCCTCTTGTGCGCTACTCGGAGGCGCCGGTGGTGGTAGATGCCTCGCCTGTCGGGGCCTTGTCGCCCGCCCATTCCGTAGAACAGATTCTGGCGAGGTCCAGGACCCATTCGATGTCCCGTTCCGGCAACTGTGCTGCGACGCTGTCCAGCCATTCTTGCTCGGTCATGTTCCGCCCCTCCCAGGTCATAGCGTCATTCGGGCACAACTTCCGCCATTCTCCTGAGAGCACGAGCCCAACCGCGGCTTCCTGCGCGCGCTGCACGCCCTCGCGCGGGCCGCGGGCGAGATCGGTGAGCAGCAGGAGTACGAGCGCTGCACGCAGTTCCTGAAGGACTCCTCGGAGGCGGCGGCGCAGACGCTGACCTGAGGTTTTGTGGTGCTGTGAGGCCCGCCCGGTCCATTGTGACCAGGCGGGCCTTGCCGTTTCCGGGGACGATTGCGGAGGATGCCCGTGGGGACCGGGGCCCCGTGTCGGTAACGGCAGGGCGGACCGCTACCCGGAGTACAACAGGAGACAGCGATGTCCCACGACGCGGATCACGAGGCGGAAGTCCCCGCCACCCCGCATCTCGACTTCGCGGGCACCACGCCCTACGAGGACTACGTCCAGGCCGACGTCCTCACCCACCTCCAGCACCTGCGCTCGGACGATCCCGGCGAGATGGTCTTCCTGGTCACGACCCAGGTCATGGAGCTGTGGTTCACCGTCATCGTGCACGAGTGGGAGACCGCCTCGCGGGCCCTGTCCGCCGATGACGTGCCGACCGCCGTGGCCGCGCTGAAGCGCTCCGTACGGGAGTTGCAGGCGCTGAACGACTCCTGGCGGCCGCTGGCGCAGCTCACTCCGGCCCAGTTCAACTCGTACCGGTCCGCGCTCGGCGAGGGCTCCGGATTCCAGTCGGCGATGTACCGGCGCATGGAGTTCCTGCTCGGCGAGAAGTCGGCGTCGATGCTGGTGCCGCACCGCGGCGCGCCCCGGGTGCACGCCGAGCTGGAGAAGGCGCTGCACCAGCCGAGCCTGTACGACGAGGTGCTGCGGCTGCTCCACCGGCGCGGGCACGCCGTGCCGCGGGCCGTGCTCGACCGTGACGTGTCGAAGAAGTACGAGCCGTCGGCGGAGGTCGAGGCGGTGTGGACGCGCCTGTACGCGGGCGACGAGAACGATGAACTCGCCCGTCTCGGCGAGGCGTTGACCGATGTCGCCGAGCTGGTGTGGCGCTGGCGCAACGATCACCTGGTGGCCACGCGGCGCGCGATGGGCGCGAAGGCGGGCACGGGGGGCTCCGCCGGTGTGGCGTGGTTGGAGAAGCGGGCGCGCGGCAACGTGTTCCCCGAGCTGTGGACGGCGAGGTCTCATGTCTGATCTGTACGAGCGGGCGCGTGAGCTGGATGCGAAGGATGAACTCGCGGGTGTGCGGGGGGAGTTCGTTCTGGATGACGCGGTTGTCTATCTGGACGGGAACTCGCTCGGTGCGTTGCCCGCGAATGTGCCGGGGCGGGTCGATGACGTCGTCCGGCGGCAGTGGGGCGAGTTGCTGATCCGGTCCTGGACCGAGTCGGGGTGGTGGACCGCGCCCGAGCGGATCGGCGATCTGATCGCGCCGCTCGTGGGCGCGGGCAGCGGGCAGGTGGTGGTTGGTGACTCCACAAGTGTCAATGTTTTCAAGGCACTTGTGGGTGCGGTGCGGTTGTCGGGCGGGCCGGAGGTCGGGCGGGACGAGATTCTCGTCGATGCCGCGACGTTCCCGACGGACGGCTATATCGCGGCCTCCGCGGCGCGGATGACGGGTTGTTCGGTGCGGGCCGTGGAGCCGGGGGAGGTGCCGGGGGCGCTTTCGTCGCGTACGGCGGCGGTGCTGCTGAACCATGTCGACTACCGCAGCGGCCGGTTGCACGATCTGCCCTCGCTGACGGCGGCGATCCGGGGCGCGGGGGCCATCTCGGTGTGGGACCTGTGCCACAGCGCGGGGGCCCTGCCGGTCGGGCTCGACGCGCACGGGGTCGACCTCGCCGTCGGCTGCACGTACAAGTTCCTGAACGGGGGCCCGGGTTCACCCGCGTACCTGTATGTGCGGCGCGAGCACCAGGCTGCCTTCGACTCGCCGCTGCCGGGCTGGAACTCGCACGCCGAGCCGTTCGGGATGCGTTCCGAGTACGAGGCCGCGGACGGGGTCGTACGAGGGCGGGTCGGTACGCCGGACATCCTGTCGATGCTGGCGCTTGAGGCGGCCCTTGAGGTGTGGGCGCGCCCCGATGTCTCCGTCGATGCGGTGCGGGCCAAGTCCCTTGCGCTGACGGACTTCTTCGTGGAGTGCGTCGAGGCGTACGTTCCCGGGGGCCGGGTCGAGGTGGTGACGCCGGGGGCGCACGGGGAGCGGGGGAGTCAGGTGGCGTTGCGGTGTGCGGATGCGGGGGAGGTGATGGGGCGGTTGATCGCGGCGGGGGTCGTCGGGGACTTCCGGGCGCCGGATGTTCTGCGCTTTGGCTTTACGCCGTTGTACCTGTCCTTCGTGGATGTGGAGGGGGCGGCGCGGGTGTTGGCGCGGGGGCTGTCCTAGCGTCATCCGTTTTGGCGGCGTGGGGCCTCCGGCCGTTGTGGGTGGGGGCCATGCCGGGGTCCGGGGTTGGTGCCTGAGGTGACTGGCGCGCGGCGTCGGGCTGCGGGGCTGTGTCGTGGCCGACGTGTGAGGTGACTGTCGCGCGGCGAGGGGCTGCGGGGCTGAGCCGTGGCCGGCGCCTGAGGTGACTGTCGCGCCGCACCGGCCCTTGCCCGGCTGCGCCGGTACCCGCTCATCTCCCACCCGCCCGCCCCCTCCGGGGGCGTCGGCCCGTCCGGGGCCCGGGGGCTGTGCCGGGGGCGGTGTCTGTTCGGATGGCTGCGCGGCGCGGGGGCTGTGCTCTTCCGGGGCCGGGGCCGGGGCCGGGGCCGGGGCCGTTCGTTTTCGTTGCGCGGCACCGGGGGCCGCCTTGCCCACCCTGCCGCCCCAGGCGGCAGATTGCCCAAGGCGGCGGTGGCGTCGACCGCCAATGGCGGGGGAGCCGTGCCTGCGGCAGATTGCCCAAGGCGCGTGCGGCCGACCGCAACGGGTGGGGAGCCGCGGCTGGCGGGGTTCACCCAAGGCGGGGACGGCGTCGGCCGTCAGGGGTGGGGAGCCGTGGTTGGCGGGGGTGCCCGTGGCGGTAGTGGCAGTTCGCAGCGAGTGGGAGGCCGTGGTTGGCGGGGCCTGCCCGAGGCGGCGGCGGTCGACCGTGACGGGTGGGGAGCCGTGGTGGGTGGGGCTGCCCATGGCGGGGGCGGGTCGGCCGTCAGGGGTGGGGAGCCGTGGTCAGCGAGGTCTGCCCGAGGTGGGGGCGCAAATGGGTGCGGGCCATGGTTGACGGGGGCTGCCCGAGGCGGCGGCGGTCGTTCGTAAATGGGTGGGAGCCGTGGTTGGCGGGGTCTGCCCGAGGTGGTGGTCGATCGCCACGGGTGGGGAGCCGTGCGTGGCGGCAGGGATCAGCCCGGTGTGGGCCGGGACGGCCGGGCCCGGGGGCTTCGGGCCGGAGCCCCCGGAGGGGGCGGGTGGGTGGGAGATGGGCGGGCAAGCGGCCCGATGTCCGTTCGGCCCATACGGTGGCCCGGTGGCCCGGTGGCCCGGTGGCCCGGTGGCCCGGTGGCCCGGTGGCCCGGTGGCCCGGTGGCCCGGCGGCCCGGCGGGCCGGTGGCCCGGTGTGCGGCGTTCGGCCCATCGGTCACCCCGCCGACCCACCCCGCCGAGTCCCGCCGCGCCCCCGCCCTCACCCCACATAAACCCCCGCCACCGCCCCCGCGACAGCCCCCGCCACCGCGCGTTCCGCGTCCCTCTCCGTGGGGGCGGCCCCCGTCGTCAGCAGGCGGTAGTACAGCGGCGCGGACACCGCGCGGATGACCTCGGACGGGTCCGTGCCGGACGGCAGTTCGCCGCGGGACACCGCCTGTTCCACGCAGGGGGACCACTCGGCCACCCGGACCTCGTAGAAGTGGGCGAGGGACGATGCCGTGCGTTCGTCGCAGGCGGCCGCGGCGATGACCGCGCGGAACAGGGGGCCCTGCCGCGCGTCCGCCAACGTGCGTTGTACCAGGCGGGCGTTGGCGGTCAGGTCGCCGTGGAGGGTTCCCGTCTCCGTGCGGGGGAGCGACTCCTGGGCCATCTGGTCGAGGAGGTCGGCGACGAGGCCCGTCGGCGAGCCCCACCTCCGGTACACCGTCGTCTTGCCGACGTCCGCGCGCCGCGCGATGTCGCCCAGGTCGAGCCGGTCGAAGCCGTGCTCGGCGAGGACGTCGCCCGCCGCGTCGAGCACCGCCGCGCGGACACGGGCGGTGCGCCCGCCGGGACGGAGCGTGCCGGGTTCGGGCGCATCGGTGGACGCGGCGCTCTGCTCGCTGCTCATGACCGCCAGGGTAACGGAACGAAGGAACCGTTTGTGCGGTCACTGTACGTGTTGACGCACGTCACGGGCCTGGTAGCGTCCGCATACCCGTAACCACAAGTTCCGCACGACGTCGAGAGGTTGGAGCATGCCAGACCCCGACAAGTCCGGCGCCGCCCGCGAGGAGGCGGAGGAGGCGTCGGCCTTCTCGCACCCTGCCGTGCCGCCGGACGTCAGCGCCGCGTACGGCGATCACCCGGATCAGATCGTCGACTTCTACGCCCCGAGGAACGGCGCGACCGCGGCCCCGCTCGTCGTGGTCCTGCACGGCGGCGCGTGGCGGGCGCCGTACGACCGGCAGTACCTGACCCCGTTCTGCGACTTCCTCGCGAGGCGCGGGTTCGCCGTCGCCAACGTCGAGTATCGGCGGGGACCGGGCACGGCGGTGCCTCATCAGGGCGCCGAGGGGCCGGTCGCGGGGCGCTGGCCGGAGACCTTCGACGACGTGGCGACCGCGCTCGACGCGATGCCCGCGCTCGCCGCCGAGCACCTGCCGTCGGCCGACCCGCGCCGCACCGTCGTCACCGGGCACTCGGCGGGCGGCCAGCTCGCGCTGTGGGCGGGGGCCCGGCACGTGCTGCCGGAGGGCGCGCCCTGGCGCACCCCGAACTCGGCGGCGCTGCGCGGCGTCGTCGCCATCGCCCCGCTCGCGGGCTTCGTGCTCGCCGAGGAGCTCGGGGTCTGCGACGGCGCGTGTGTCCAGTTCCTGGGCGGGATGCGGGAGTTGTTCGACGAGCGCCGCCCGTACGCGGACCCCGTGGAACTGCTGCCGACCGGCGTCGCGACGACCCTGGTCCAGGGGCGTACGGACACGACCGTGCCGTTCGAACTGGCCGAGGCGTACGCGGATGCGGCGGCGAAGGCCGGCGAGGTCGTGGGCGTCACGTTCCTGGAGGAGGTCGGCCACTTCCCGGTGATCGATCCGGCGGCGGACGCCTGCGCGGTGGTCGCGGAGGAGATCGCGCAACTGGCCTGGTGACCGCGGTTCCTCGGCCATCAGGGCCTGATCCAAACGACAGGCTCTAGTCCTTGCGACGGACGTCGGCGAACCCTCCTTCGTACGGACGCGGGGCGGTGCACCCGCGTCCTACCGTGAGTGTCATGACCGACACGACCATCATTCAGGGCCCACGCGAGCACAGCCCTGAGATCAATCTCGCGAAGTCGGCGCTGCGGGGGCTGCGCGAGGACCTGTTCCGGGGGGTGCTCGCGTACCGGCCGATGCCGCGGGCGGGCACGGACGGGCCGTGGGCCCGGCAGTTCCCCGACCGCTTCCGCAAGCGCCTGGGGCTGCTGCCGCACGCCGTCGTGCTCGGCCTGGCCGGGCTCACGCTGATCACGGGCATGGCAAGCTACGGCGCCCTCGACGACAGCATCTACGCCCTCGTCGCCGGGCTGATGGTGTCGGTCCCCGTGGCGCTCACCCTGCTCCGCCCGATCCTCGCCTGGTGGCTGTCGTTGGCGGTCGCCCCCGTCCTGGTCTGGGTGACGAGCGACGACCTCTACCCGTGGTCGGCCGGCAGCCTCATGGGGCACACGATCGTGATGATGGTGGTCGCGGCGCGCACCCGGCCGCGTACGGCGGCCTGGATGTGGGCCCTGTCCACGCTGTACGCGCTGCTCTCCGCGGCGGTCTTCGGCGGCCTGGACGGCGGCATCGCCGTCCCGATGGCGGTGCTCTCCGGCATCGGGATCGGGATCGTCGCGCTCGTCCACGTCAACAGGACCGCGCGGCGCCAGGTCGTCCAGGAGCGTACGGTCACCGCCGTCGAGCGGGACCGGCGCACGCTCCTCGAGGAGCGCACGAACATCGCGCGCGAACTGCACGACGTGGTGGCGCACCACATGTCGGTCGTCGCCATCCAGGCCGAGGCCGCGCCCTACCGCGTCGAGAACCCGCCGCCCGAGCTGGAGCAGGCCTTCGTCACGATCCGGGAGAACGCGGTGGCGGCCCTCACCGAGCTGCGCCGCGTCCTCGGTGTCGTACGGGCCGAGGACTACGAGGCGCCCGACGCCCCGCAGCCCACGCTCGCCGACCTCGACAGACTTCTGGAGAACGTGCGGGAGGCGGGCCTGACCGTGACGCGGACGGTGACGGGCGCGGCCCGTGAACTCCCGCAGGGCGTCGAGCTGTCGGCGTACCGGATCGTGCAGGAGGCGCTGAGCAACGCGCTGCGGCACGCGCCGGGTGCGGGGGCCGCGGTCGAGGTGTCGTACGTCCTCGGGGGCCTCGGCCTCAGGATCGTCAACGGCCCGTCGACCGGGCTGGTCAAGCCGAGCCCTGGAGCGGGACACGGCCTCACCGGGATGCGCGAGCGCGTCTCCATGCTCGACGGCGAGATGACCGCGGAGGGGACGGCCGACGGCGGGTACGAGGTGACGGTCTTCATCCCCGTCGCCCGCGCCGTGGCCACCGGGACGGAGGGCGAGGCGTGATCAGGGTGCTGGTCGCCGACGACCAGATGATGGTCCGCGAGGGCTTCTCGGTCCTGCTGAACGCCATGCCGGACTTCGAGGTCGTCGGCGAGGCGGTCAACGGCGTGGAGGCGATCGCCAAGGTCCGCGAACTCCGCCCCGACGTCGTCCTGATGGACATCCGCATGCCGGAGCTGAACGGCATCGAGGCGACCCGCGAGATCGTCGCGGCGGACGCTGGCACGAAGGTGCTCGTCCTGACCACCTTCGACCTGGACGAGTACGTGTACCAGGCGCTGCGGGCCGGGGCCTCGGGATTCCTCCTCAAGGACGCCTCCGCACGCGAACTCGCCGACGGCGTACGGGTGGTGGCGAGCGGCGAGGCCCTCCTCGCGCCGACCGTGACCCGCCGCCTGATCACCGAGTTCGCCAAGCTGTCCGAGACGTCGAGGTTCCCCGTGGGGCGGCAGACGGGCGCGTACGGGGAGCTGACCGAGCGCGAGACGGAGGTGCTCGTCCTGATCGCGCAGGGCCTGTCGAACATCGAGATCGCCGAGCGGCTCGTGGTCGCCGAGTCGACGATCAAGACGCATGTGAGCCGGGTCCTGGTGAAGCTGGGGCTGCGCGACCGGACACAGGCGGCGGTGTTCGCGTACGAGGCACGTCTGGTCACGCCGGGCTGAGCGGGGCTAACGTCCGCGCATGAACGCCGCTGCCTTCGACCCCTGGTCCCCGGCCTTCGTCGCCGACCCGTACCCGGCCTACGCGGCCCTGCGCGAGGCCGGCCGGGTGCACTGGTTCGAGCCCTCGAACCAGTACCTGATCCCGCACCACGCCGACGTCTCGGCGCTCCTGCGCGACCGCCGCCTGGGCCGCACCTACCAACACCGCTACGCCCACGAGGACTTCGGCCGCACGGCACCGCCACCCGAGCACGAGCCGTTCCACACCCTCAACGACCACGGCATGCTCGACCTGGAGCCCCCGGACCACACGCGCATCCGCCGCCTGGTGTCGAAGGCGTTCACGCCGCGCACGGTGCAGCAACTCCAGCCCTACGTAGAGAAGTTGGCGGGCGAGCTGGTCGCGGGGCTCGTCGCGGACGGCGGCGGCGATCTGCTCACGGCCGTCGCCGAACCGCTCCCGGTGGCCGTCATCGCCGAGATGCTCGGCATCCCCGAGTCGGACCGGGCGCCGCTGCGGCCCTGGTCGGCGGCGATCTGCGGGATGTACGAGCTGAGCCCCTCGCAGGAGACGGCGCGGGCGGCGGTCACCGCGTCGCTCGAATTCACCGAGTACCTACGGGAGTTGATCGCGGCCCGCCGCGCATGCCCCACCGACGATCTCATCTCGGGTCTCATCGCCGCCCACGACGACGAGGACGGCACCCGCCCGGCCCGCCTCACCGAGCAGGAGATGATCTCCACCTGCGTCCTGCTCCTCAACGCGGGACACGAGGCCACGGTCAACGCGACCGTGAACGGCTGGTGGGCCCTGTTCCGCCACCCCGAACAGCTGGCGGCCCTGCGCGCGGACCACTCCCTGATCCCCACCGCGGTCGAGGAGCTGATGCGCTACGACACCCCGCTCCAGCTCTTCGAACGCTGGGTGCTCGACGAGATCGAGGTCGCGGGCACCACGATCCCGGCAGGATCGGAGGTGGCCCTCCTCTTCGGCTCGGCCAACCACGACCCGGCGGTCTTCACCGACCCGGACCGCCTGGACCTGACCCGCCCCGACAACCCGCACATCTCCTTCTCGGCCGGCATCCACTACTGCATCGGCGCCCCGCTCGCCCGCATCGAACTCGCCGCGTCCATGCGGGCGTTGCTCACGCAGGCGCCGACGCTGCGGCTCGCATCGGAGCCGCAGCGCAAGCCGAACTTCGTCATCCGGGGTCTTGAGGGGCTTGCCGTGGAGCTGTGACGGCACCGTCAGTTGGACATGTCCCGCCGCCGCAGTCCGACCAGGCCCACGCCCACGAACACCGCCGCGAGCAGCACCTCCACGAGCACCGGGCCCCACGTCATGTCCCCACCCGGCAGCTTCGGCAGGTGGCCGAACGGGGAGATGTCCATGACCGCCTGCGGCAGCTTCAGGGCCGGGCCGATCCAGCCGATGAGGAGCGCCGCCCCCGCCGCCGCCCACGCGGCGACGGCCGCCCGCGGCCACACCCCGTACAGCAGCACGGCCACCCCGCCGAGCGTCCAGATCGCGGCGAGCTGGACCAGGCAGGCGCCGATGACCGCGCCGAACTCGTGGCCGTAGCCGATCGCGAGGCCGACACCGCCGAGGAGCATGATGAGCGCGGCTCCCGCGAAGGCGATCACCAGGTGGCCGCCGGCCCAGGCGATCCGGCCCACCGCGTTCGCGAGGATCGGTTCGGCGCGCTGCGAGGTCTCCTCGCCGTTCAGCCGGAGCACCGCCTGCACGATGTAGAGCGCGGCGACCATCCCGAGCATGCCGACCATCGTGGCGAGGAAGGCGTTGGTGATGCCGGACTGGCCGCCCATCCGCTCGATGATCTCCATGGTGTTCTCGCTGTCGCCGACCAGGTCGGCCGCCCCCTCGGTCATCCCGCCGAAGACGACACCGGCCGCGAGGAACCCGATCGACCAGCCGATCACGCTGCCCCGTTGCAGCCGCCAGGCCAGCGAACCCGCCGTGCCGAGGCGCCCGTTCGCAGGACCCGGCCGGGTCGGCAGGAAGCTCATGCCGATGTCGCGCCGCCCGGCAAGACCGTAGCCCACCGCGCCCTGGATCAGGACGGCCGCGAGGAACAGCCCGAGCACCCACCATCGTTCGTCGGCGAAGGCGCGGACGTTCTCGACCCAGCCGATCGGCGAGATCCAGGTCAGCGGGGACGAGCCGTCGTTCGTGCCGGAGTCGCCGGCCGCGCGCAGCACGAAGGCCACACCGAGCAGCGCCGAGGTGGCGCCGCGCGCGAGTCGCGCGCTCTCCGTGAACTGGGCGACGATCGCCGTCATCGTCGCGAACACCATCCCGCAGCCGCCGACGGCGAGTCCGAGGGCGAGGGCCCCCGAGCCGCCCTGGGAAGCGAGCCCGCCGGCGATGAGCAGCGCGAGCACCCCGTTGGCCACGAGGGCCGTGAGCAGCGCGGCGGTCAGCGGCGCGCGCCGCCCCACCATCGCCGACGACACCAGCTCCTGCCGCCCGCTCTCCTCCTCGTCACGGGTGTGCCGCACGACGATGAGCAGGCTCATAATCGCGGCGAAGACGGCGGCGAACGTGCCCACGCGCCACGCCGTCAGCGCGCCGAGCGAATCCCCGAACACCGGCCCGTACATCGCGCGCATCGAGCTGTTGGTGTTCATGGACGCCGCGATGTCGGCCCGCTCGGCGGCCGTCGGCCACACCGACTCCAGCGAGTTCGGCATCGACACGACCATCACCGCGGTGATGGCGATCCATACGGGCATCATCACGCGGTCGCGCCGCAGCGCGAGCCTGAGCAGCGTCCCGGTGCCCGCGAGGTGCCGCGCGCCGCCGGTGCGCGGCGTGTACGCGGAGGTCAGGGTGGTCATCGCGACACCGCTTCCTTCTCGTTGTCGCTCCGCACGGCCGCCACGTCGTCCTGGTAGTGCCGCATGAACAGCTCTTCCAGGGTGGGCGGCGTGCTGGTCAGCGAGCGCACACCGGACTCGGCGAGCGAGCGCAGGACGGCGTCCAGCTTGTCGGTGTCGACCTGCAACTTCACTCGCTTGCCCTGGACGTTGAGATCGTGCACACCGGGAAGGTCGCCCAACCCGCCCGGTTCGCCCGCGAGTTCGGCGGTGACGCTGGTCCGCGTCAGATGCCGCAGCTCAGCGAGCGAACCGCTTTCCACGGTCACGCCCTTGCGGATGATGCTGACCCGGTCGCACAGCTCCTCGACCTCGCTGAGGATGTGCGAGGACAGCAGCACCGTCCGCCCGTGCTCGCGCGCGGCCTCCTCGACGTAGGACTGGAAGACGTCCTCCATCAGCGGGTCGAGGCCGGAGGTGGGCTCGTCGAGGATGAGCACGTCGATGTCGACCGCGGCGAACGCGGCGACCAGGGCCACCTTCTGCCGGTTGCCCTTGGAGTACGTGCGGCCCTTCTTGGTCGGGTCGAGTTCGAAGCGCTCGATGAGCTCGGCCTTGCGCTTCTTGTCGAGCCCGCCGCGAAGCCGCCCGTAGAGGTCGATGACCTCGCCACCGCTGAGGTTGCGCCACAGCGTCACATCACCGGGTACGTACGCGACCTTGCGGTGCAGCTCCACGGCGTCGGCCCAGGGGTCGCGGCCGAGCAGCTGGACGGCGCCGGAGTCGGCGCGCAGCAGACCGAGCAGGACGCGGATGGTGGTGGACTTCCCCGCTCCGTTCGGCCCGAGGAAACCGTGCACTTCTCCGGCCTCGACATCAAGGTCGAGACCGTCGAGCGCGTGGGTCCTGCCGAACGACTTGTGCAGTCCGGAGACCGTGATTGCCTTCGTCATGCTTTTGAAGCTACGCGCACTTCACAAACTTGTGAAGTTAAGGAAGCGTATAAACTGACGTCGCAGACCGGGCAAGGGGAGAGGATCGGGACATGAGCGCGCAGGGCATGGACGAGACGCAGGCACGGGCGGCCGACGAGGCCCGCTCCCGGTTCGTCGAGCGCTTCGCCGCCGAGCTCGTCGAGGCCGGCATGACCCGGATGCCCGCCCGCGTCTTCGCGGCCCTCCTCGCCTCCGACTCAGGCGCCCTCACCTCCGCCGAACTGGGCGGACAGCTCCAGGTCAGCCCGGCCGCGGTGTCCGGGGCGGTGCGCTACCTGACCCAGCAGCACATGGTCACGCGCGAGCGCGAGCCGGGAACGCGGCGCGACCTGTTCCGGGTCCACAGCAACCAGTGGTACGAGGCGCTGACCAACCGCGACAGCGTCCTGAACCGCTGGCGGGGCACGCTCAAGGAGGGCGTGGACAGCCTCGGCGAGGACACCCCCGCGGGCCGCCGCATCTACGAGACGCTGGCGTTCTTCGACTTCGTGCAGAGCGAGATGACCGAGGTGATGGGCCGCTGGCGCGAACACCGGAAGACGCTGGATCTGGACTAAGCCGGGCAAATCCAGCCCCGCCGGCGTTTGAGGCGCGGGGTCCGGGGCAGAGCCCCGAGTCCGCAACCCCGGCGCCGGTCAACGGTCAGGGCAGCGCCAACCCCCACGCCCGAGCCCGCACGGACCACGTCCTCCTCCGCACCGGCCCCCCGATCGTCACCTGATCCGCCCGGTACCGGAAATCCGTCCCGGTCACCGTGACCGTACGGGCCCGCACACACACCGGCCCCGCCCCATCCCTCCGCACCTCCACCCGCGCGAGCCCGTCCCCGGCGGAGGGCGACACCGAAACCCCCCGCACCGGCTGGTCGAGGTCGACGAGCGTCGCCCCGTCCACCTCGATCCGCAACCGCGCGGCCGGCGCCTCGTCCCCCTCGGCACCGAGCGGCGAGCGCGCCGCGAGGTTCCGGACGAGCGAGCCGCACGTCCGCCACCAGTGGCGGCCGTCCTGCGGCCCCGAGTCCGAGGGATCCGCGATCGGCGGGATGCTCAGGCCCCCGAGCACCACCCCGTCGCTGTCGTCCACCAGCAGATCGAGCCGCCGCGGCGCCCCGTCGAGCGCCGAGCGCGCCGCTTCCACCGTCCCCGCGGGCACGCCCAGGGAGTGCGCGAGCGACACCGACGTCCCCACCGGCACCATCGAGAACACCGCTCCGGCCAGCTCCCGTTCCCGGTGCAGCAGCGACACCGCACGCAGCAGCGCCCGGTCGTCGCCGACCACGACGGGCCGTCTCACACCCCTCTTGGCCAGCACTTTCGCAAAATCAGCGGGGCCCTCCGGCAGGCACACCTTCGCCGTCGAACCCGCACACAACACGTCCTTGGCGATGCGCACGGACTCCCCGTCGGCACGCATCGCGACCGGATCGACGATCACCAGAAGCTGCCGTGACAGCCTCCCGCTCGCGTCGTCCGCACGGTCAGATGGATGGTCCAAAGCCGCCACCTCGGCCTTGCCTCGCTTCCTCGGGTAGCATCTTTGTGCAAGAGCCCCTTGCGCTATTGCGCCAGGGGCTTCGTCTATTCCGGGGCACCCCAAGGCTCACAAAGGCATGCCGCACAGCCGCGGCCACAGCCCCTGACCTTGGACATGCCCCGCCCGGAAGGGGTGTACGCCTGTGCCCGCACTTGTGCTGCTCGGTGCTCAGTGGGGTGACGAAGGCAAGGGAAAGGCCACCGACCTGCTCGGTGGATCCGTGGACTATGTAGTGCGCTACCAGGGCGGCAACAACGCCGGCCACACGGTTGTCGTAGGCGACCAGAAGTACGCGCTGCATCTCCTCCCTTCCGGAATCCTCTCGCCGGAGTGCACGCCGGTCATTGGAAACGGTGTCGTCGTCGACCCGTCGGTCCTGCTCTCCGAGCTGAGCGGTCTGAACGAGCGCGGCGTCGACACGTCGAAGCTCCTGCTCAGCGGTAACGCGCACATCATCACGCCCTACAACGTGACGGTGGACAAGGTGACGGAACGCTTCCTCGGGAAGCGGAAGATCGGCACCACCGGCCGCGGTATCGGCCCGACGTACGCGGACAAGATCAACCGCGTCGGCATCCGCGTCCAGGACCTCTACGACGAGTCGATCCTCACCCAGAAGGTCGAGGCGGCCCTCGAGGTCAAGAACCAGCTCCTCACGAAGCTCTACAACCGCCGCGCCATCGAGGCGCAGCAGGTGGTGGAGGAGCTCCTCGGCTACGCGGACAAGATCAAGGGCTACGTCGCCGACACCACCCTGGTGATCAACGACGCGCTCGACGAGGACAAGGTCGTGCTGTTCGAGGGCGGCCAGGGCACGCTCCTGGACATCGACCACGGCACGTACCCCTTCGTCACCTCCTCGAACCCGACCGCGGGCGGCGCCTGCACGGGTGCGGGCGTGGGCCCGACGAAGATCAGCCGCGTCATCGGCATCCTCAAGGCCTACACGACGCGTGTCGGCGCCGGCCCGTTCCCGACCGAGCTCTTCGACCAGGACGGCGAGGACCTGCGCCGCATCGGTGGCGAGCGCGGTGTCACCACCGGCCGTGACCGTCGCTGCGGCTGGTTCGACGCGGTGATCGCCCGTTACGCGACGCGCGTCAACGGCCTCACCGACTTCTTCCTGACGAAGCTCGACGTGCTCACCGGCTGGGAGCAGATCCCGGTCTGCGTCGCGTACGAGATCGACGGCAAGCGCGTCGAGGAGCTCCCGTACTCCCAGACCGACTTCCACCACGCGAAGCCGGTCTACGAGTACCTGCCGGGCTGGTCGGAGGACATCACGAAGGCCAAGACCTTCGCCGACCTCCCCAAGAACGCGCAGGCGTACGTGAAGGCGCTGGAGGAGATGTCCGGCGCCCCGATCTCGGCGATCGGCGTCGGCCCCGGCCGCGACGAGACGATCCAGGTCAACTCGTTCCTGTAAGCCCTCACCGGCTTTCGCGCCCCGGTCCGCTTCGGCGGGCCGGGGCGTTCGCGTTCCGCCCCCGCCCTCCGGGCGACGACGGGAGTTTGAAGACAGGCCCTCAGCCCGTCCTGTCGTACGTCAGCGGTGCCTCGCCCCCCGACATGGCGCGGCTCAGCCCGCCGGTCGTGGTGAGGGTGATCGTGCTCGGTTCGCCCGGGTCGCAGGCGCCGCTCGGCTGCGCGATCGTCGGGTCGGTGGGGCCGATCCGGACCGTGGAGGACGTCGCCGACTCCAACTGGCCCTGGAACACGCAGTGGTAGGGGGAGCCGTCCTTCTGGTAGCCGTCCGCCGTGAGGGAGAAGACCGTGTCGCCGGACGCGCCCTGCTGGAGCGTGATGCTGCGCGAGTGGTGGCCGTTGGCGTTGTCGATCGTGCCCTCCCACGTGCCGAGGAACCCGGTCGGTATGTCACCCGCGGCGGACTGCGGGGACTCCTCCGGGGGCGAGGACGCCTCCTGACTCGGGGAGTCCGGGGAGTCCGGGGCGGACGCGGCAGGGGAGACCGGGGCGGAGGTCGCGGACGTGGGGGAGACCTTGGCGTCCGCCCGGCCCGCCTGCTTGTCCTGGCCGTTCATCAAGGCGTACACCGACCCGCCCGCCCCGAGCGCCACGATCAGCGCGACCACGATGAGCGCCGGAGTGGAGCGGTTCCGGCGCGGGGGCACGGGCGGCGGCGGGCCGTAGGCCGGAGTCTGGCCCCAACCTCCGGGTGGCTGGCCGTAGGCGGGCGGCTGCGGGAGCGGCTGGGGCTGGGAGGGGTGCGGGTAGCCGTACTGCGGCGCGGGTGCGGGCGGCGGCGGGGCTTCGTGGGAGACCACGGTCGGCAGGTGGTTCAGCGAGCCCGCGCCGGGCGGGCCGGGAGCGCCGGGCGGTGGCGGCGCCGGAGCAGAGGCCGTCGGAGTGTCGGGTGGCGGCGCCGGCGAGGGAGTCCGGGACGTGCGCTCCGGGTCCTCCGTGTCGAGCAACTTCACGGCGTGCCGCCCGAGTTGGGCCACTAGAGCGCCCGGCAGCCACGGATCGCGGGTGCGACCCTCGTCGCCCAACGTGTCGTCGGCGCCGGTCAGTTCGAGTATCTCGTCGAGCGTGGGGCGGTCGCCGGGCTGCTTGTGCAGACATTCGCGTACGAGATCCCGCAGCCCCTCCGGCAGCCCGTCCAGCTCCGGCGGCTCCTGCGCGATACGGAACATCAGGGCGTGCACCCCGCTGGTGGACGTACGGAACGGCAACTGCCCCGACGCCGCGTACGCGAGGACGGACCCCAGACAGAACACGTCGCACGCAGGGGTGATCCGGTCGCCGCGCAGCTGCTCGGGCGCCATGAAACCGGGCGAGCCGACGAGCGCCCCGGTGCGGGTGAGCCCGCCGTCGGTCACCGACTCCAGGGCGCGCGCTATGCCGAAGTCGATGACGCGTGGACCGTCGATGGTGATCAGCACGTTCGACGGCTTGAGGTCGCGGTGGACGATGCCCGCCGCGTGGATGTCCTTGAGCGCGTGCGCGAGGCCGCCCGCGAGGATGCGCACCGAGCGCTCGGGCAGCGCGCCGTAGTCGTGCGAGACGACCTGCTGGAGGCTGGGCCCCGCCACGTACCCGGTCGCCACCCAGGGAATCTCCGCGTCCGTGTCCGCGTCGAGCACCGGAGCCGTCCACGCGCCGCCGACCCGCCGCGCGGCCGCCACTTCCTGCCGGAACCGGTTCCTGAACTCCTCCTGCTCGGCGAGCTCTTCACGTACGACCTTCACGGCGACCGTGCGACCGCGCGCCGAGCGCGCCAGATACACCTCGCCCATGCCGCCCGCGCCGAGCCGGCCGAGCAGTCGATACGCGCCGATCCTCTGCATACCCTCCATGTCGCGCCACCCTCCCCCGGTATGTGTGCAACGAACTGAGAATAATGCGGACATACGACAGAGAGGGCCCTCGCGGCTTCAACGGTTCCGTTCGTCGACGTACGTTGACGCGGGTACGTGACGCCGATGTGTGACGCGGGTACGTCCGCGCGGATCGTTAACCGTCACCAAGCGCGGCGTTAACCTGGCCGTTCGTAGCGTCTGGGGCATGGACAACATCCCACCTGTGGCGGAGCTCGGCGCCCATCTCGGCCTCGACTTGTTCGCCGTGACGCTGCTGACCTTCGGCATCTTCTACCCGCGGCACCGCAGGCGCGAGCTCGTGCCCGCGTATCTCGCGCTGAACGTCGCCCTGTTCGCGGTCGTCGCCGCGCTCGGCGAGGTCGGCAAGGGTGGCGGTCTCGCCCTGGGGTTCGGCCTGTTCGGGGTGTTGTCGATCGTGCGGCTGCGCTCGGACGCGCTGCGGCACCAGGAAGTGGCGTACTACTTCGTCACGTTGGTCCTCGGGCTGCTGTGCGGACTGCGCGCACTCGGCCTCGGAGTGACCGCCGCGCTCGCCGCGCTGCTGCTCGTGGTCGTCTACATAGCCGACCATCCGCGCCTCTACGCCCGTGACCGCCGGGCCGTCGTCACCCTCGACGCCGTGTACGTCGACGAGGACGCGCTGCGGTCCGAACTGGCGAGGCGGTTGGGGCAGCCGCATGGTTGGACCGTGCGGGAGATCGACTACGTACGCGACTTGATGGTCGTGGAAGTCAGATTCCGCCAGCCGGATGCGCGGGAACGATCGGAGGAGCCCATACGTACCTCTCGTACCCCCAGGGGTGCTCATGAGCGTCATGAGCCTCGCAGTACGACGAAGACCGCAGCCGCCTATCACCAGGAGACCGTGTGATCCCCGCCGTACGCGCCATCGGGCGCGCCGCACTCGCCGCCAAGCCGCTGTCGCTGGACGAACTGAACAACAGGGCCGAGCTGTTGGCCCGCTACGACAACAGCTATCTGGTGCCGGTTGAGGTCTTCGAGGACTTCGCGGCGCTGCTGACCGACCCGCGGCGCCCCGAGGGCCCCTTCCGCTCGCTCTCCGTGAACGGCCGGCGCTGGTTCTCGTACAGATCGACCTACTACGACACCGCCGACCTGCGCACCTATCACGACCACCGGCAGGGTCGCCGGCTCCGCTACAAGATCCGGGAGCGCACCTACCAGGACACGGGGGAGCGGCAGTTCGAGATCAAGCTCAAGAACGGGCGGGGCGAGACCGTCAAGCACCGTCGCCGGCTTGAGGGCGAGGAGCGTCCGCTCGATGCCGCGCAGCAGGGCTTTCTCGCCGGTGTGCTCGGCGGGGCGTACGGGATCGAGGCGCCGGAGGGCCTGGCTCCCTCGCTGGTCACGGACTACCAGCGCGCCACGTTCGTCGCCGACGGGCAGCGGATCACGTGTGACGCCGGGCTCGTGGTCCGGGATCTCTCCGACGGTCGCACGGTCCGGGCGGACGGTGGGCTTGTCCTCGTGGAGACGAAGACGCGGGGGTCGCTGACCGAGGCGGACCGGATGCTGCACCGATTCGGGGTGCGGGCGGCCGAGTTCACGAAGTACTGCGGCGGATTCGCTGCGCTGCGCCCGGAGTTGGGCGTGAACCGGTGGACGCGGGCTGTGCGGGAGGCGTTCCCGCGGCCTTCGACCGTGTGAGCAATCCAGCCCCTCCGGCGTTTGAGGAGCGGGGTCTGGGGCGGAGCCCCAGGGCGGAGGACGGTGCCGGTGGCGGTCGCACGGGGGCGCGGACTCGGGGCTCTGCCCCGGACCCCGCGCCTCAATCGCCGGCGGGGCTAGATGTGCCCCACCGCAACGTGACCGTCGCCCCCGGCCCCCCGTTTCCGAAGGAGACCGTCCCCCCGGTCTCCTCGGCCGTGCGGCGGACGATGGAGAGGCCGAGGCCCGTGGAGCCGCCACCGGAGGACCCCCGCTCCTCGGACTCCGGCGGTATGCCGGGCCCGTCGTCCGCGACCACCAGCTCCACGGCGGAGCCCTCCGCCCGGACGGAGACCCGGAAGCCGACCCCCTGCGGGGTGTGATCGAGCACGTTGCCGATCAACGCGTCGAGCGCCGCGACGAGTTCGTCCTCCGGCACGGGAGCCGGAACCGGCGTGTCCGGCACGGAGACGCCCAGCTCCCGCCCCTGGTCCGTGGCGAGCGGCTCCCAGAACGCCGCCCGGTCACGGGCGACCGCCGCGAGGTCCACCCCCGCCACCCCGCGGAGCGGCTTGCGGGCCTTGCGGATGACCTCGTCCACGCCCATTTCGAGCGACGCGACCCCCGCCGCGATCCGCTCGGCCTCCTCCGCGTCCCGCAGCCCCTCCGCGTCCAGGCGCAGCGCCGCGACGGGAGTGCGCAGCCGGTGCGCGAGGTCGGCCGCGTTCTCCCGCTCGGCGGTGAGCAGCTCGTCGATGCGGGCGGCGAGATGGTTCAGCTCGGCGGCCACGGAGCGCAGCTCCGGCGGCCCCTGAGGCTCGGCGCGCGCGGTCAGATCGCCGCCGGCGAGCCGGTCCGCCGTCCCGGCCAGCGCACGCGTCGCCCCGACGAGCCGCGCCCCGAGACGGTCCGCGAGCAGCAGCCCGATGAGTACGAGCCCGAGCCCGATACCGGCCAGCGTCAGCCACGACGAGAGCACCCCGTCGTACAGCTCCCGGTTGGTCAGGCTGACCTGGACGACGGCCGTGCCGCCCTCCGCGCCCTGCACCGGCACCAGGACCTGCCGCCCGCCGCCCGGCGGCTCGTACGTGAACGCGCGCCCCGCCCTCGCGAGGCGTACGGCGTCGGTGACGGCGGTCGGGGCGCCGATCACCCTGCCGTCGGCGAAGATAAGGGAAGTGTCGGGCTGGGAGGGCGAGTTGACGCTCTCCACCGCCTGTTCCGCGCCCGCCCGCTCGTTCGCGCTGTGCAGCGTGGGGCCCATCGCGGCGGCCACCCACTGGGCGCGGGCCGTCGCCTCCGCGGTCGTCCGGTCCGCGGCGTGGCTGCGGGTGAGCAGGGTCAGCGGGACGAGCAGCGCCGTCAGGACGAGGGCGGTGGTGGCGGCGGTGAGCAGCAGCAGGGTGCGGCGCATTACGAGGCGTCCCCGGCCTCGGGGGCCATCAGCTTCACACCCACCGTGCGTACGGTGTGCAGATAGCGCGGCGACTGGGCCGACTCGCCCAACTTCCTGCGCAGCCACGACAGATGGACGTCCACCGTCTTGTCGGCGCCGCCCAGCGGCTGCTGCCACACCTCGGCGAGCAGTTCGCGGCGCGAGACGACCTGGCTGGGGCGGTGGGCGAGATAGGCGAGGAGGTCGAACTCGCGGGGGGTCAGGTCGAGCGGCTGCCCGTCGAGCGTGATCTCTCGGGAGGCGGGAGTGATCACCAGTCCGCCGACCGTGAGCGGCTCGTCGATGTCACCGGGCAGCCCGAGGCGGCGCAGCACCGCCTTGATCCGGGCGTCCAACTGGGCCGCGCCGAACGGCTTCACGATGTAGTCGTCGGCCCCGTCCCCGAGCACCGCGACCATCTCGCCCTCCTCGTCGCGGGCCGTCGCCACGATCACCGGTACGTCGCTCACCGCGCGCAGCATCCGCAGTATTTGCGCGCCGTCGACATCGGGCAGGCCCAGGTCGAGCACGACCAGATCGGGCCGGTCGGTGACGGCGGCGTCGAGGCCGGCCATGCCGGTGGCCGCGGTGGCGACGGCGTGGCCCCGGTCGCGTAGGGCGCGGACCAGGGCGTTCCGCAGGGCGGGATCATCTTCGACGACGAGGAGATGGGGCATTTGATCACCGTAAGTGGGTGCGTCGGAGCGCCCCCGACCGGGTCCTTTTGGTGTCGGTCGTCGTCCCGGTGTCGGTCGTCGTCCCGGCGTCAGTCGTCGTCGTCATCGTCGTGGTCGGGGACCAGTACGGCCTTGGGCGTGCCGGAGCCCGCCGCACACCGGATCTCGTAGTGCCGGTCGGGGCCGTCATCGTCGTCGGAGGGCTCCGCCTCGAGCCGGGCCACGCGGCCAGGTCCGCGTACGACGTCGTCGTCATCGATCTCGTAGCCGTCCGAGGGGCTCCACGACACCAGGTAGACGCTGCCGTCCGCCCCGCACTCGACCGTCGCGGAGCCGCCCGTGAAGCGGAGTGTGCGGCGCTGGTCGGCGGGGGCCGGGGCGTCGGAGGAGGTGTCGGCGCGGGGTGTCGACGCCTGCGCCGACGCCAGGGCGCGGTGCACCGCCGCGTCGTCGAGGGGATGTCCGTGGGTGCCGGTCCCGGCGTTCGCGTCGGTGCCCGCAAGCTGCCAGGCGCCGAGGGCGCCCGCGGCCGTTCCCACGGCGACCCAGGCCGCGGTCACGGCTACGTTGCGCCAGCGGTGCGCGATCGGCTGTCTCATGCGGACCAGCCTGCCCGACGGTTTCCTAACGCCACGCTAAAAGCAGCTCAGGAGGGGTCCTGGAGCGGGCTTCACAGGGGGCGTCGTGGTGCGGTTCCGGTGCGGGGCGACAGGTTGTCGGGTTCGACGGCGTCCCACAGACAGGACGCCGATGGTGTGCCGGTGCATCGCGCATTTACCCTCGGCCCCATGACCCCTCAGCCGAATCCCCAGGTCGGCGCCGCCGTGAAGGCCGCGGACCGCAAGCACGTCTTCCACTCCTGGTCGGCACAGGAGCTGATCGACCCGCTGGCCGTCGCCGGCGCCGAAGGCTCCTACTTCTGGGACTACGACGGAAACCGCTACCTCGACTTCACCTCCGGCCTCGTCTACACGAACATCGGGTACCAGCACCCGAAGGTCGTCGCGGCGATCCAGGAGCAGGCGGGGAAGATGACGACCTTCGCCCCGGCCTTCGCCATCGAGTCGCGCTCCGAGGCCGCACGCCTCATCGCCGAGCGCACTCCCGGTGACCTCGACAAGATCTTCTTCACGAACGCCGGCGCCGACGCGGTCGAGCACGCCCTTCGCATGGCCCGTCTGCACACGGGCCGCCCGAAGGTCCTGTCCGCGTACCGCTCGTACCACGGCGGCACCCAGCAGGCCATCAACGCGACCGGCGACCCGCGCCGTTGGGCCAGCGACACCGGCACCGCCGGGGTCGTCCGCTTCTGGGCCCCCTTCCTCTACCGCTCGCGCTTCTACGCGGAGACGGAGGAGCAGGAGTGCGCCCGCGCCCTGGAGCACCTGGAATCCACGATCCAGTTCGAGGGCCCGGGGACCATCGCGGCGATCATCCTGGAGACGGTGCCGGGCACGGCGGGCATCATGCTCCCGCCGAAGGGCTACCTCGCCGGCGTCCGCGAAATCTGCGACCGCTACGGCATCGTCTTCATCCTCGACGAGGTCATGGCGGGCTTCGGGCGTACGGGCAAGTGGTTCGCGGCCGACCTGTACGACGTGACGCCGGACCTCCTGACCTTCGCGAAGGGCGTGAACTCGGGTTACGTCCCGCTGGGCGGCGTAGCGATCTCGGGGGCCATCGCCGAAACGTTCGCGAAGCGCCCGTACCCGGGTGGCCTGACGTACTCGGGTCACCCGCTGGCCTGCGCGGCGGCCGTCGCCACGATCAACGTGATGGAGGAGGAGGGCATCGTCGAGCACGCCGCGAAGCTCGGCTCCGAGATCATCGAGCCGGCCCTCCGCGACCTGGCCGAGCGGCACCCGTCCGTGGGCGAGGTGCGCGGCGTCGGCATGTTCTGGGCCCTGGAGCTCGTACGTGACCGCTCCACGCGCGAGCCCCTCGTCCCGTACAACGCGGCCGGTGAGGCGAACGCCCCGATGGCGGCGTTCGGCGCCGCCGCCAAGGCGAACGGCCTGTGGCCCTTCATCAACATGAACCGCACACACGTCGTCCCGGCCCTCAACATCACGGAATCGGAGGCCAAGGAGGGCCTCTCGGCGCTGGACGCGGCGCTGACGGTGGCGGACGAACACGTGGCGTAGTTCGCGGGTGGCGGGGGCGGGTGGTGGCCGAGTGCCTCGGCCACCACCCGCCCCCGCCCCGGAATCCGCAGGCGTAACCTAACCAGCCACACCACACCGCACGACCACGCCAGCCGAACCGGGGGACCCGACCCGTGCCCGTATCTGACGGCCCCGCCGTCACCCGCTCCACCCTGCGCCAGCAGATCGCGGACGCGCTGCGCGACGAGATCCTGGCGGGACGCCTCAGCCCCGGCCAGGAGTTCACCGTCAAGGAGATCGCCGAGGGGTACGGGGTGTCGGCCACCCCCGTCCGCGAGGCCCTCGTCGACCTGAGCGCCCAGGGCCTCCTGGACTCCGCGCAGCACCGCGGCTTCCGTGTCCACGAGTACTCGTTCGCGGACTACCGGGCGATGATCGAGGCCCGCAGCCTCGTCGCGGACGGAATCTTCCGCGGCCTCGCCGCGGACCCGTCCCGCGCCCCGCAGACCGCCGCCGACCTCGCCGGGGTCCGCCGCCGCGGCGAGGAGGCGTCCCGTGCGGCGGGAGCGGGTGACCTGAACGTGCTCATCGGCTACGACCTGCGTTTCTGGCGCGAGCTCTCCGCCCTCTTCGGCAACCCGTACCTCTCCGACTTCTTCCACCGCCTGCGCGTCCAGTCCTGGATGTGCGCGGTCCCGCACCTGCGCGCCGCGGGCGACCTCAGGGGCCGGCTGTGGTCGGGCCACTGCGAACTGGTCGACGCGCTCGTGGACCGCGACTCCGACGCCGCGCACGCGCTCATCGCCTCGTACAACGACGACTCGCTTTCCTTGATCGAGGCTCTGACAGGCAACTGAGCGGGTAGAGCGGGGACAACGGGTAGGCGCAAGACAGGTCAACCCTGCCGCGCATCGCACTACCCTGGTTTTGACGCCGATACCGTCCATCGCGCCGGAGCGATCCGGAGCACTGAGGAGCCCCCTTGGCCTGTGACCTGTGGCTCGTCCCCCTGGTCGACGTGCTGTGCCACAGCCCCGAGAATCCGTTCGCCGACGAACTCGCGCTCTACGACAAAGCGTTGAACGAGGCAGGACTGCCACCGGTTCCGGTCCACGCGTACATGCCGGGCCTGTCCGGGGACGTGGCCCCGATCGCGGGCTTCGACTACGACGCGCTGCACTTCCTGCGCCGGGCGTACCTCTTGCAGATCTGTGGCCTCGCCGTGACGCCGGTCGACGAACTGGGCGGTGACTACGAGCAGTTGCTGGAGATGTTCGAGTCGACGGCCCAGAGTTCCCATCTGGTCTGGCATTACGACCATGCGGGGGCGTACGTGCCCGTGGACTTTCCCGAGCCGTTGTCCAACGACGAACTCCTGGCGGGGGGCGGGCCGTTGGGGTCGTGCCATGCGCTGCTGCGGGAGTTGGAGTTCGTGGCGCCGGCGATTGGGATCGATCCGGGGAATCCGCCGCGGCCGCCGGCTCCGCCGGTTGCGCCGACGTCGTTGGAGGAGCCGGCTGCGGCGGTGCCGTTGGACGACAGTCCGTTCGCCCGGGAGCGGCACGTCTGGCTGGGGCTTCACCAGGCGGCTACGCGGAGTCTGGCGCAGAGCTCCATGCTCATCTTCAGCTGACCGGAACTGTTGCGGCCGACCGCTCTCACGCCACGGGGCTCCGCGCCTCAATCGCCGGCGGGGCTGGAAAGAGCTACCGCGGCTCCGGTGGGCGCTGGCGCGGCATGTTGGGGCGGGTGCCCGGCGGCAGCGGGAAGCGGTTGGTCGGCTGGTCGGCCGGGCGGGCGGCCGGGACGGAGGCCTGCATGGTCAAGGGCGCGGGGCCGGACTTGAACTCCACCATCCAGTCCGCCGTCTCGGCCCGCACCAGCTCCGTCACGTCGTCCGAGAACCGCCGCAGCACCCCGAGGCACCGCTCGGCCGCCTCGCTGGCGGTGCCCTCGGTCGGCCCGAGCACCTCTCGTACGTTCTCCGAGGCCCAGTCGAACTGAAGCACCTGCAACCGCCGCTGCACGGCCTGCGCCGTGGCCACATCCCGTATCCAGCCGGACGTCAGACCGAAATACCGGTCGCACGCGACGCACGCCACCGCGAGCAGCAGCGACAGATACCCCCAGGGGGCCGCGCCGGTGAGCACGCCCGTCAGGTCGAGCAGCGGCAGCACCCCGCCGCAGACCGCACCCAGCACCGTGCCCGTACGCAGCGCCCGCGCGGCCCTCCGCTTCCACACCCGGTCCGAGAGGTACCAGTCCGCCGTGCGCAGGGCGCCCTGCTCGACCCAGCGGTACAGCTCGTCGAGCCGCTCGGCGGGTTCGCTCCAGTCGCCGAGCGGGAGCGCCCGGCCGGTGAGGTCGCCCTGCCGGGGAACCCTCTTGCCGCCGCCGCCCCGGTCGCCGTCCTCGCCCGAGCCCGCCCCCTCCTGGGGCGCACCTTCGGGCTGCATCTCCGGCTGACTCACCCGGAACTCCCTCGACAGATCACGGCTGGGGCGAGGCCCCGCACTCGTCGTCAGGGCCTGATGTGCAGCATCTTCCTACCGCCCAACGGGTGGCCGAACCCCAGTTTTCACCGGATCTCCGCCCGGAAGTGGTCCCGCATCAGGTATGGAAAGCAACCCATCTCACTCGAAAGAGTGCAGAGCGGAAATGGGGTCGCGCATGCCCCGTGAGGCTTCAGGTCACCGGGGCGGGCGGCCCCCCGACCACGTAGGCTCGGATCCAGGGGCATCGGCGGACATCCGTCGCGGAAATACGCCCCGCCTCGACGACGTGGACGGACCGGAAGCGGACCGGAACAGGAGCTGATCGTGATCCCCGGTGGTGGCCAGCCCAATATGCAGCAGCTGCTCGAGCAGGCCCAGAAGATGCAGCAGGACCTCGCGAAGGCTCAGGAAGAGCTGGCGCAGACCGAGGTCGACGGCCAGGCGGGCGGCGGTCTCGTCAAGGCGACGGTGACCGGCGGCGGTGAACTGCGGGGCCTCGTGATCGACCCGAAGGCGGTCGACCCGGAGGACACCGAGACCCTCGCCGACCTGGTGGTCGCGGCGGTGGCCGCGGCCAACGAGAACGCGCAGAACCTCCAGCAGCAGAAGCTCGGCCCGCTCGCCCAGGGACTCGGCGGCGGCAGCGGCATTCCGGGTCTCCCCTTCTGACCCCGCCGCCAACTACCGTACGTACCAAGACGCAGCATCCGCAGACGACGACCTGAAGGCGAAGGCAATCCGTGTACGAAGGCGTGGTCCAGGACCTCATCGACGAGTTGGGCAGGCTGCCCGGCGTCGGTCCCAAGAGCGCGCAGCGGATCGCCTTCCACATCCTGCAGGCCGAGCCCACCGACGTACGGCGGCTCGCGCAGGCCCTGATGGAGGTCAAGGCGAAGGTCCGCTTCTGTGCGACGTGTGGCAACGTCGCGCAGGAGGAGCTGTGCAACATCTGCCGCGACCCGCGGCGGGACGGTTCCGTGATCTGTGTCGTGGAGGAGCCCAAGGACGTCGTCGCGATCGAGCGCACCCGTGAGTTCCGCGGGCGGTACCACGTGCTCGGCGGCGCGATCAGCCCGATCGAGGGCGTCGGACCCGACGATCTGCGGATAAGGGAACTTCTCGCCCGCCTCGCGGACGGCACGGTCACCGAGCTCATCCTCGCCACCGACCCGAACCTCGAGGGCGAGGCCACAGCGACGTACCTCGCCCGCATGATCAAGCCCATGGGCCTCAAGGTCACCCGCCTGGCCAGCGGCCTCCCCGTCGGGGGCGACCTGGAGTACGCGGACGAGGTGACCCTCGGCCGCGCCTTCGAGGGGAGAAGACTCCTAGATGTCTAAGACGCCAACGCCACAGAAGTCGCCGACGCCGCAGAAGTCGTCGACGGCACAGCAGCCGTCGACGCCCGACGCGGTCGCGCTGCACTCCACCACCCAGGACCCCGACGACTTCGCCGTCCAGATCTCGGACCAGGTCGAGTCGTTCATCGTGGCCGTGACCGAGATCGCGAAGGGCGACGAGCCGGACTCGGCCGTGCCCTTCCTGCTGCTCGAGGTCTCCCAACTGCTGCTCGCCGGCGGCCGGTTGGGCGCGCACGAGGACATCCTCCCGGACGAGCGCTACGAGCCGGACCTGGGCGCCGAGCCGGACATGGACGACCTGCGCGAGCGGCTCGCCTTGATGCTCGACCCGGTCGACGTGTACTCCGAGGTCTTCGACCCGTACGAGCCGCGCAAGGCGCCGGTCGCCGCGCGGATCTCGGACGACCTGGCGGACGTCGTCTCCGATCTGCGGCACGGGATGGCGCATTATCGCGCGGGCCGGATCACCGAGGCGCTGTGGTGGTGGCAGTTCTCGTACTTCTCCAACTGGGGGTCGACCGCCTCCGCGACGCTGCGCGCCCTGCAGTCCCTCGTCGCCCACGTGCGCCTGAACCAGCCACTCGAAGACCTCGACGGCCTCGACACCGACGAGGAGCTCTCGTCGGCGGAGAGCACGCTGGAGGAAGAGGCGGGCCAGGTCATGGCAGAGGAGATCGCCGGCCCCCTGGGCCTCCGCCCGGTGAAGTAGCCCCGACAGGGGCGCGGGGAACTGCGCAACGTCCACCACGGCTCCCGCGTCAAGAGTGTGACCCGCCCCACTTACCCGGTTGCCCCGGCAGGGTCTGGGCATGCGATTGTCCGAGCGGCCGGATGTCGGCAAACGGAAACCTGGGTGATCAGGTCGTGGGCGGGACATCTCACGATGTGATATAGCCGGGGCGGATTTCGGCCGCTCGTTAAACTGAGCCGACCGCAGTGCGCATACGTACATGCGGTGACAGACGGACTGAGCGAGGAGCGCACGTGGGCCTTGTCGTGCAGAAGTACGGAGGCTCCTCCGTAGCAGATGCCGAGGGCATCAAGCGGGTCGCCAAGAGGATCGTCGACGCCAAGAAGAACGGCAACAAGGTTGTCGTTGTGGTGTCCGCGATGGGTGACACGACGGATGAGTTGATCGATCTCGCCGGGCAGGTATCTCCGATCCCTGCCGGGCGCGAATTCGACATGCTGCTGACCGCCGGAGAGCGGATCTCCATGGCCTTGCTGGCGATGGCGATCAAAAACCTGGGCCACGAGGCCCAGTCGTTCACGGGCAGTCAGGCCGGTGTCATCACCGACTCGGTCCACAACAAAGCACGGATCATCGACGTCACTCCGGGGCGCATCCGGACCTCGATCGACGAGGGCAACATCGCCATCGTCGCCGGGTTCCAGGGCGTCAGCCAGGAGGGCAAGAACATCACGACCCTGGGTCGTGGTGGATCCGACACCACCGCTGTCGCCCTCGCCGCCGCGCTCGACGCCGAGGTCTGCGAGATCTACACGGACGTCGACGGCGTGTTCACGGCCGACCCGCGCGTTGTGAAGAAGGCGCGGAAGATCGACTGGATCTCCTTCGAGGACATGCTGGAGCTCGCCAGCTCCGGGTCGAAGGTGCTGCTCCACCGCTGCGTGGAGTACGCCCGTCGGTACAACATCCCGATCCACGTCCGCTCCAGCTTCAGTGGGCTGAAGGGCACGTGGGTCAGCAACGAGCCGATCGAGAAGAACCAGCAAGGGGAAAAGGGCGTGGAGCAGGCCATCATCTCCGGTGTCGCGCACGACACCTCCGAGGCGAAGATCACCGTCGTCGGAGTTCCGGACAAGCCGGGCGAGGCCGCGAAGCTCTTCCGGGCCGTCGCGGACGCCCAGATCAACCTCGACATGATCGTGCAGAACGTGTCGGCCGCGTCCACGGGCCTGACCGACATCTCCTTCACGCTCCCCAAGACCGAGGGCCGCAAGGCCATCGACGCCCTGGAGAAGCAGAAGGACGCGGTCGGCTTCGACTCGCTGCGTTACGACGACCAGATCGCCAAGATCTCCCTCGTCGGCGCCGGCATGAAGACGAACCCGGGCGTCACGGCGGGCTTCTTCGAGGCGCTCACCGACGCGGGCGTGAACATCGAGCTGATCTCGACCTCCGAGATCCGCATCTCTGTCGTCACGCGTGCCGACGATGTGAACGAGGCCGTGCGCGCCGTGCACTCCGCCTTCGGACTCGACTCGGACTCCGACGAGGCCGTGGTCTACGGAGGCACCGGCCGCTGATGGCCGAGGCACCCGTGCGGCGTCCGACGCTCGCGGTCGTGGGAGCGACCGGGAGCGTCGGCGCCGTTCTGCTGCAGATCCTTTCGCAGCACGCGGACATCTGGGGCGAGATCCGACTCGTGGCCTCCGCGCGCTCGGCGGGGCGCAAGCTCACCGTGCGCGGCGAGGAGGTCGAGGTCGTCGCCCTGGAGGAGTCCGTCTTCGACGGGGTCGACGTCGCGATGTTCGACGTACCCGTCGAGGTGTCCGCGCAGTGGGCGCCCATCGCCGCCGCCAAGGGCGTTGTGGTGGTGGACAATTCGCCCGCATTCCGGATGGACCCGGATGTGCCGCTCGTCGTGCCCGAGGTGAATCCGCACGCCGCGCGCGTGCGGCCGCGCGGCATCATCGCCAACCCCAACTGCACGACGCTGTCGATGATCGTGGCGATCGGGGCGCTGCACGCCGAGTTCGGACTGCGCGAGCTGGTCGCGTCCAGTTATCAGGCGGTGAGCGGCGCGGGCCACGCCGGCATCGAGACGCTGCGGGCGCAGCTCTCCCTCGTGGCCGGTTCGGAGCTCGGCACCGCCCCCGGCGATCTGCGGCGGGCCGTCGGCGACCGGACGGGGCCCTTCCTCGAGCCCGTCGCGCTCAATGTCGTGCCCTGGTCGGGCACGCTGTGCGAGGACGGCTGGTCCTCGGAGGAGATGAAGGTGCGGGACGAGTCCCGCAAGATCCTCGGCCTGCCGGGCCTGAAGGTCGCCGTCACCTGCGTACAGGTGCCCGTCGTCACCACGCACTCCCTCACCGTCCACGCCCGCTTCGAGAACGAGGTCACCGTGGACCGGGCGCGCGAGATCATCGCGACCGCGCCGGGCGTCGTGCTCTTCGACAATCCGGCCGCCGGTGAATTCCCCACGCCGGCCGACGTGGTGGGCACCGATCCGACGTGGGTGGGCCGCGTGCGGCGTTCGCTCGACGATCCGGCCGGGCTCGAACTCTTCGTCTGCGGGGACAATTTGCGCAAAGGCGCAGCTTTGAACACCGCGCAGATCGCCGAGCTGGTGGCGGCGGAGCTCTCCGCCATGTGAGCTGCGGCTCTTTCGGTGCCCGCGATGCGGGAAGCCCCTTCCCAAGCGTGGATCCGCTCATAAGATTCTGTGTGAGTTTTGTGTAAGCGGGTTTTCCTCCCCGTCCTGCAACCACGCGCAGGGCGGGGAGCGTCTTTGCGGTCGCCCGGTGGGGAGCCGATCTGCATCGGATATACGGGGCATAGGGGAAGAGTGGTGCGCATGTCGGCATTCGAGGCGGCGTCATCGGTGGGGATGACGAGGCCTGTCGCAAATGGGGCGCCTGACGCGTACAACCATGACGGGGGGAAGCTTGTCCAACAGGCGTGGCAGAAGTACTGGACTTCACAGCGGTACGGGCGACGGGCGCAGCAGCCCTTCGTCCGACTCTCGCACCCCTTGGAACCCGTCGCGTGCGCGCGGCCGGTGGCATGCCGGTGATCGCGCCCATGCCAGCGGCGGGACCGGCGCGCATTCCGGCACAGGCACAGGGTGCTGACGAGTCGATGACGGAAGCCGGTACCTCCGTCGACCATCTCACCGAGACCTATCGCGCCCATTACCGCTCCCTGTTGGGGCTCGCGGCGCTGCTTCTCGACGACACCGCCTCCTGCGAGGACGTCGTGCAGGAGGCCTTCATCCGCGTGCACTCCGCGCGCAAACGCGTGCGCGATCCACAGAAGACGCTCGCGTATCTGCGCCAGACCGTCGTGAACCTCTCGCGGTCCACGCTGCGCCGCCGCATCCTCGGTCTGAAGCTGCTCACCAAGCCGATGCCGGACATGGCGAGCGCGGAGGAGGGTGCGTACGACCTCCTGGAGCGGGACGCCCTGAAGAAGGCGCTGCGTGGGCTGCAGCGACGCCAGCGCGAGGTCCTCGTCCTGCGATACTTCGCGGACATGACGGAGGCGCAGGTGGCCGAGTCGCTCGGGATATCGCTCGGCTCGGTCAAGGCGTACGGATCGCGAGGTATCGCGGCGCTGCGCGTCGCCATGGAGGAGCCGGCATGAACCACCATCTCGACGGCGGCCCGGGCCGGGCGGCCGACGAAGTGAGTGAGCCTGTTGACGCTCCCGAACCCGGCGGCCCCGGCCTCGGTGACGACGAGCTCGCGGTGCGGCGGATGATGCGGCAGGCCGTCGCGGATCTCGAGCCCTCGGAGCAGGCGCTCGACGAGCTGCACCGTGCCGTGCCCGTCCGGCGCGCGCGCAAGCGGCAGGCCGCCGTGGGTGCGATCGCCGTGGGTGTGTTCGCGGCGATGGCGGTGCCCGCGGTGCTGCACGTGACGAACCCCGACCCCACCGGCGAGCGGCCGGCCATCGCGGGCAACAGCAGCGATGCCACGCGCGGTGGGGCGAGCTCGGGCACGGCGTCCGGTGGCACGGGGCAGGGCGAGTCGGGCAAGCCCTCGCACGCCAAGGACAAGGGCAAGGGCGCCAAGAAGGGCAAGAAGGGCGACGAGCGCAGGGCCACGGGCGGCGCCACCGCGGGGGCCGATCCCGCCTCCACGGCGGCGGCCACCTCGCCCACCTGTGAGGCGAGTGAGCTGGGCAGGCCGCAGGCCACCGTCGGCGCGCCCGACGGGGACGGCAAGGTCTACGGCTCGTTCCGCGTCTCGAACGTCTCGGGCTCCAACTGCACGGTGGACAGCGAAGGGTCCGTGGTCACCGTCGCGCAGGGTGCGGCCGATCCGGCCAAGGTGAGCGTCGTCGACCACACGTCGGGCGACGGCTCGGGGCTGCCCGACCCGTCGACCGAGCCGAGCCAGGTGATCCTCGAACCGGGCAAGGCGTACGAGGTGCGGTTCGCGTGGGTGCCGTCCGCGTCCTGCTCCGCGACGGGGGGCAGCGGCGGGAGCAGTGGTGGCGAGGATCCGACCCCCTCGCCGACGCCGACCGGTGACGGCACCGACACCGGCGACGCCACGACCGGCTCCGACCCCCAGACGACGACGCAGCTCGGCTCGGACGGCGGCGACGAAGGCAGCGTCGCGGTCTCCCACACGTCGGAACCGGGCGGCCCGGTAGCAGCGACCACCATCTCGAACGCCTGCGAGGGCACGGTCTACCGCACGGGCCTGCTCCCCGCGTCGTAAGCGGCGGCATTTCCAGCCCCGCCGGCGTTCGAGGCGCGGGGTCCGGGGCGGAGCCCCGTGAAGTGGGGACGGTCGGCCGAAAAGGGAACCGTGCCGCTAAACCGACGCCCCGGTCTCCGCCGATGGCACCGGCTCCGCGATCCCCAGTTCCGCATCCCGAAGGGCCTCCGCCTCGCGGCGCACGAGCCGGAACCACATGAACACCACGAACCCCGCGAACACGAACCACTCACCCGTGTACCCGAGGTTCTGGAACGCCTTGAGGTCGAGACCGCTGCCCTCGGGCGCCGTGGCCGGAACCGCCGTCATCCCGGAGTCCGCCTTGTCGAGCGTGACCCACCCGTCGTAGACGTCGTACGGAACCAGGTTCACCAGCGACGCCGCGCTGATCACGCCGACCTGTCCGGAGGGCAGGCCACCCGAGGCCGTCACCCCGTTCGAGGTCGCGGACTCCGAGGCCTGAAGCGCCCCGACGACCGTGACCTTCCCCTTGGGCGCGGCCGGCGCCTTCGCGGCGGACGCCTTGCCGGGCACCCAGCCGCGCACCACCGGCAGCGCCTTCCCGGAGCCGGAGCCCTCGACCTTGAGGAGCGTCACGACGTAGAAGCCGCTGCGCTCGTCGAGGTCGCGGTTCGGCACCAGGAGCTGCTTGCCGTAGTGGCCGGTCGCGGTGGTCCGCTTCCCGGAGGTCTTCTGGTCCACGGGCAGCACGGAGGCGAGCGGCTCGGGGGCCGCCGTCTCGTTCACCTTCGTCTGCTGGGACGCGGTCTTGTGGTCCTGCACCCGGTCCTCGAAACGACTGAGCTGCCACGAGCCCATGAAGATGCACACGGGGATCGCGAGCAGGACGAAGATGTTGATCCCCCACCAGCGCGGGGTCAGGAGGAACCGGTACACACCTCCACGGTACGGGGTCCGAAATAAGGACCCGTCCACCGGCCCCTCCCTTGCCCCGCGGCACCGGTCAGCTCGGCAAGTGGCGCTTCGCGAAGTCCAGTTCGAGCGCGACCTGCTTGATGCGCTCCTCGACGACGAGCGAACCGTGCCCCGCGTCGTACCGGTACACCTCGTGGGTCGCGCCGCGCGCCTCGAGCCGGTCGACGTAGTTGAGGATCTGCTGGAGCGGGCACCGCGGGTCGTTGACCCCCGCCGAGATGTAGACCGGCGCCTTCACCTCGTCGACGTACGTGAGCGGGGAGGACACCTCGAACCGCTCGGGCACCTCCTCCGGGGAGCCGCCGAACAGCGTGCGGTCCAGGGCCTTGAGCGCCTCCATCTCGTCCTCGTACGCCGTCACGTAGTCAGCGACCGGCACCGCGGCGAGACCCACGGCCCAGGCGTCCGGCTGCGTGCCGATGCCGAGCAGCGTCAGATAGCCGCCCCAGGAGCCGCCCGCGAGGACGAGGCGCGCGGGGTCGGCGAGCCCGGAGGAGACGGCCCACTCGCGCACCGCCGCGATGTCCTCCAGCTCGATCAGGCCGACGCGGTGCTTGAGCGCGTCCGTCCACTCGCGGCCGTAGCCGGTCGAGCCCCGGTAGTTGACCCGGACCACCGCGTACCCGTGGTCGATCCAGGCCGCCGGGCCCGCCGCGAACGCGTCGGAGTCGTGCCAGGTCGGCCCGCCGTGGATCTCGAACACGGTGGGCAGCGGCCCCGCGGGAGCATCGGCCGGCTTCTGTACGAGGGCGTGGATGCGGCCGCCGGGGCCCTCCACCCACACGTCCTCGACGGGGACGGAGGCCGGGGCCTTCATGCCGGGCGGATCGAGGACGACCTCACCCGTGGTGGAGCGGACGACCGACGGTTCGGCGGCCGACGACCACATGTACTCGACGCTGCCGTCGGGCCGCGCGGTGGCGCCGGACACCGAGCCGACCGGGGTGTCGACCTTCGTCAGCGCACCCGTCGCGAACTCGTAGCGCCACAGCTCGCCACGCGCCTCGAATTCGTGCACGACGAGCAGCGCCGAGCCGTCCGGGTACCACTCGGCGGACACGTCGCCCGGCAGGTCGAGCGCCAGGTCGGTCTCCTCGCCGGTGGCGACGTCCCACACCATCGGCTCCCAGCGGCCGCGCCGCTGATGCCCGACGAGCAGCCGGGTGTCGCCGGTCACGGGCGCGAAGCCGAGCACCTCCAGGCCGAGGTCCTCGGTGCCGCCCTTGGAGTCGTCGAGCTCGGCGACCGTCGAACCGTCGAGCCGGAGCACGCGCAGGGCTCCGTGCATCGCGTCGCCGTGCTCGGTGTGCTCGATCGCGATCAGCGTCCCGTCGTACGACAGGTCGCCGACGCCCGCCGACTCGCGGTGCCGGTAGATCTCGGCGGGGGAGTCTGAACCGGGGCGTACGACGTGGATCGTCGTGCCGTCGTCGTCGGTGGAGCAGCCGATGACGGCGGTGTGCCCGTCGCGGCCGAGGGCGAGTCCTGCCGGGTACGAGGCCGCGAGCCCGGGCACCGCCTCGACGTCCTCGCCGCCCGCGAAGGGCTGCCGCAGCCAGGTCCCGAACTCGTCGCCGTCCGTGTCGTTGAACCACCAGATCCACGCGCCGTCGGGGGTGAGCACGCCGTCCGTCGTCCCGTTCGCCCGGTCCGTCGCGCGGCGCTGCTCGCCCGTGGCGCGGTCCCACGCGTACAGCTCGTACGTCCCCGTCGCGTTCGACACGAACAGGGAGCGGTCGGGCGCGTCCTCGGCCCAGTCGGGCAGGGAGACACGCGGCGCCCGGAACCGCTTCTCCCAGTCGGGCATGGACTCGGTGGCGGGCGTGGCCCCGTTGCTGTCAGTCATGCCCCCATAGTGCCGCTACGTCGGGCCGCCCCGGCAAACGAGAAGCCGGCCCGACCGGAACGGTGTCCGAGGGGAGTGGCCGGGCCGGCCTTCGCAGGTACTCCCGCTGTGCGGCGCCTGCTCCCCGTCTCCGGCGGCGCGCGGGCGACGGATGAACAGCGCCGACGCAATTCATCCGTACGACCGTGCGTGCTGCGACGGTGAACCGAATGTACGCCCGAGTGCCCCGCCCAGGAACAGTCCTTACGCACATCCGTGGGAGCGGTTCCGACGGCCGCGTCCAGGGGGCCCGCGACCGCCGAAACCTCCGCTTCAGCCCCCGCCGCTACTTCAGCCCGTGCCTCCTGGCCACCATCCGTTCGGTCGCCGAGCGAGGCAGCGCCCGCCGCAGCGCGAACACGAGGGGCGCGTTGCTGCCCACCGCGTACAGCGGCCTCGGCCGCCCCGCCTCGATCGCCGAGACGATCTTCGCGGCGACCTTCTCGGCCGAGATCCCGTGCGCCTCATTGGAGTTGAGGGCGGCGAGCATCGTGTCGTATGCGGCGCGGAACGGCGAGTCCTTCGCCACGTACTGCGTCCTGCGCTCGCTGATGCCCGTCGCGATGGAGCCCGGTTCGACCGTCGTGATGCCGACGCCGTACGGGGCGTACTCGCGCCGCGCCGCGTGCGCGAAGCCCTTGATCGCGGCCTTCGACGCGACGTAGGAGGACCGGTACGCGAGCGGGAAGCTGGCCAGCATCGAGCCGACCATGACCACCCGGCCGCGCCGCCTCTCCCGCATCCCCGGCAGCAGCAGCTGGCTGAGACGCACCGCCCCGAACACGTTGAGCTGGAAGAGCCGCCGCACCGCCTCCATCGGCAGCTCCTCGAACGGGCCGCTCTGCGATTCCCCGGCGTTGTTGACGAGCACGTCGACCTCGCCGACCGACCGCGCGAGGGTCTCGATGCTCTCCTCGTCGGAGAGGTCGAGCGGCAGGTACTCCACGCCCGGCACCGGCGAGGTGACCTTCCGGGGGTCCCGGCTGGTCCCGTACACCTTGTAGCCGCGCCGCAGGAGCGCCGCCGCGACCGCCGCCCCGATGCCCGAAGAGGCTCCCGTCACAAGGGCCGTGCCCCGCGTACTCACGCGAGGCTCCGTGCGAGCGCGCGCCCGGCGGCGCGACCGGAGAAGATGCAGCCGCCGAGGAAGGTCCCTTCGAGCGCGTTGTACCCGTGCACACCGCCACCGCCGAACCCGGCGACCTCCCCGGCCGCGTAGAGCCCTTCGAAGACGGACTTGTCGGGCCGCACGACCTGCGAGTCGAGGTTCGTCTCCAGGCCGCCGAGCGTCTTGCGCGTCAGGACGTGCAGGCGGACGGCGATCAGCGGGCCCTGCGCCGGGTCGAGGAGGCGGTGCGGCTTGGCGACGCGGGTGAGGCGGTCGAAGAGGTACGAGCGGGCGTTGCGGATCGCCATCATCTGGAGGTCCTTGGAGTACCCGTTGTCGACCTCCCGGTCGCGCGCGACGATCTCGCGCTCCACCTGCTCGTACGAGACGGGGGCTTCGGGCGTCAGCTTGTTCATCCCGGCGACGAGGTCCTTCAGGTTCCGCCGCACGACGAAGTCCTCGCCCCGGTCCAGGAACGCCTGGATCGGTCCGGGCGCCCCCTTCTTCACGCGCTGGAGGACCAGCTTCAGGTCCTTGCCGGTGATGTCGGGGTTCTGCTCGGATCCGGAGAGCGCGAACTCCTTCTCCACGATGGCGCGGGTCAGGATGAACCACGTGTGGTCGTGCCCGGTCCCGGTGATGTGCTTGAGCGTGGCGAGGGTGTCGTGGCCGGGGAAGAGCGGCGCGGGCAGCCGCTTGCCCTCGGCGTCCAGCCACATCGAGGACGGGCCCGGGATGATCCGGATGCCGTGGCCCGGCCAGATCGGGTCCCAGTTCTTCAGGCCCTCGGTGTAGTGCCACATGCGGTCGCGGTTCACGAGGGAGGCGCCGGCGTTCTCGGTGATCTCCAGCATGCGCCCGTCGACGTACGCGGGGACGCCGGTCACCATGGACTCGGGCGGGGTCCCCATCCGCTCAACGGGCCAGTTCTTCCTGACCAGTTCGTGGTTCGCGCCGATGCCGCCCGAGGTCACGATGACGGCCTTCGCGCGCAGTTCGAAGTCGCCCGCGGTCTCACGCGACGAGGCGACGCCGCGCGCCTCGGAGGAGGGTTCGAGCAGCGACCCGCGCACGCCGACGGCGGCGCCGTCCTCCACGATCAACTCGTCGACCTGGTGCCGGTACTTGAAGTCGACGAGCCCGCGCTCGGCGGCCGCGAGCACCGGCTCGCGGAAGACCCGTACGACCTCGGGGCCCGTCCCCCACGTGATGTGGAAGCGCGGCACGGAGTTCCCGTGCCCGGTCGCGGTCCCGGAGCCGCGCTCGGCCCACCCCACGTTCGGGGTGACCTTCAGCCCGAGCCCCTGCAGATAGTCCCGCTTCTCCCCGGCCGCGAACCGCACATACGCCTCGGCCCACTTGCGCGGCCAGTGGTCCTCGTCCTCGCGGTCGAATCCGGCGGAGCCGAGCCAGTCGGCGAGGGCCAGCTCGTAGGAGTCCTTGATCCCCATCCGCCGCTGCTCGGGGCTGTCGACGAGGAAGAGCCCACCGAGCGACCAGTACGCCTGGCCGCCGAGGTTCGCCTCGTTCTCCTGGTCGACCAGCACGACTCGCTTGCCCGCGCGAGTGAGTTCGTACGTCGCGACGAGCCCGGCGAGGCCGGCTCCCACGACGATGACATCGGCAGTGGTGTCACTCATGCGCTCTCCAACGGTGTGCTGTAGGCGTCCAGTACGTTCATGAAGAGGGCCTCGCGACGGGCCCGTACGGCCGCGTCGTCCGGCTGCAGCAGAACCTGCACGGAGGTCCCGTCGTGCACGGCCACCAGGGCGTCGCCCAGGGCCCGTTCGTCCGTGACCCGCCGGCCGAGCCGGCCGAGCGCGGTCACGAACACCGGCAGGATCGCGTCGCGGATGGCCTCCTCGCGGGCGGCCATCACCCGGCGCAGGCCCGGATTGCGCAGCGCGTGCGCGGTGAACTCGGCGGTGATCCGGAACCAGGCGTCGTCGACCGGGGTGGCGTCGATCGCCGCCCGCACGGCGGCCTCGGGATCGTCCGGGTCGACACCGGCGAGGGCAGTCCGCACATCATCGAGCATCCGCGCGGACCGCTCCTCCCACAAGGCGAGAAACAGCTCGTCGAGCGAGGAAAAATTGGAGTAGAAAGCGCCACGGGTGAAACCCGCGCGCTCACAGACCTGTTCCACCGTGGAGCGACCGAAGCCCTCCTCGGCGAACACGTCGAGCGCGGCGTCGAGCAGCCGCTGTCGCGTCCGCGCACGCCGCTTGGTGACGGGCATCCTCGCCTCCCCGGTTGGATACGCGAACGTATTCGATACGTTCGTGTATCCACAAGGGGTGTGCGCGGCCGGTGCGTCAGCCGGTGAACACCTCGACGAAGGACCACACGGCCAGCGCCAGCATGCAGAAGCCGCCGACCCGCTGGACGGTCTTCAGCGGCACCCGCTTGGCGATGAAGCGCCCGGCGACCAGGGCGAGCGCGGACACGGAGATGAGCGCGACCCAGGAGCCGATCGCGGTGGACCATGTGCCGTTCGTGGCCGCCAGGTTGGCCGTGGTGATCTGGGTGAGGTCGCCCCACTCGCCGATGAACACGGCCATGAACGCGGTGCCGAAGACCGGCCAGAAACCGGTGACGGTCTTCGCGCCGGCCGAGTCCTCGTCGTCCTCGTCGTCGCCGCCCCTGAGGAGCATGAACGCGCCGAAGAGGAACATCAGGCCGGAGACGAGCTTCACGATCCAGCCGGGGAGGAGGCCGAGCAGTGAGCCCGCGCCGACCGCGATGGCGACGTGCACGGCGAACGCGGCCGCCGTGCCGAACCAGACGTAGAGCGGCTTCATCCGGGTGCCCATGGCCAGTGAGGCGAACATGGTCTTGTCCGGGAGTTCGGCGAGGAAGATCAGCCCGAAGGCGGTGACGATCGCCAGGGGATCGAGGTCCATGGGGGCGCTTTCTGTGCGGGCCGGGCCGTTGTGAACCCCGCCCCGCTGCGTAGGGAGGACCACTCGACCCGGCAGCGGACACACGTATGCGTGGGTGCGTACGTGTGCTGTGTTCTGCCTGGTCGAAGGTCTCGCCCACCCGTCCCGCCCGAGGCGGTCCGAGCCCGGCCACCGGGAACCCGGGGGTTCCAGTGTGTCGACGACCGGTTTGCGGGGCTACTCCCCTTCGCTTGCACGTCAAGGGTACACGGGATCGGTGCGGATGTCTGTTCGATCTTCCTTGGGCCGCCCGGGTGGAATCGGGCCGCTGGCCGCTTATGTGCCGTTCGTCACATAAGCGGCGTGTGAGCTTTCTATCATTCCTGGTTACTTTCCGTGACGGAGGTGGAGTGGTGGACGGCCCGAGGCAGTGGTTGCGACGTTGGCGGGTGCCACGGCGCGCGTCCGCGGCGGGGGTGGTGCTCGGCGCCGTGCTCGCGATGGTGGCGGCGCCGCTACCGGTGGTGGAGGCCGCCGGTGCCTCGGCCGCGGGTGAGGAGCGCGCGGCTGCCGCCCCGGGCACGCCCGCCGACCCGACCGAGTTGTTCAAGGAGGACTTCGAGAACGATCCTCCAGAAGGCGCGAGGCTGCTCACCGACCACGTCGGCGGCCCTCCGCGGAACATGACGTACAAGGCCGACTCCGGCTGGCTGGAGCACTGCAACGGCTGGGTGCTCAACAAGGCCGACTCGGAGGGGTATGCCCCGGGCGTCAAGTCCTGCCGCTCCCAGGCGAGCTGGTGGAACATCATGCGGGACCTGGCCGACGTGCTCGGCCAGTACAACGGCTCGGCCGACTCCGCCGAGAACCACGGACTGGGCGCCTACACCGACAATCCCGGACCGGGCGCCAAGAAGGTCCAGTTCGAAACGGCGAAGACCATCCAGGTCCCCGCCAACCGGTTCCTCACCTTCGGGGCGACCGCCGTCGCGACCGGGACCACCTGTTACTACGGGGGTCCCAAGTTCCGGTTCTACGCGATGGACGGGCAGACCGCGCTCCCCGCGAGCAGCAAGGTGATGGATCCCTGTACCGCCACCGACGCGCAGACCATTGATCGCAACGAAGTCGCCAAGCTCACCGCCGACACCCCCGTGCTGTTCCCCGGCAGCCAGTTGGGCGTCCGCATGACCAACGACAACGGCAGTCCCACCGGCAACGACCACGCCGTCGACGACATCCGCGTCCTCGACGTCTCGCCGCAGATCGACAAGGCCTTCGACAAGAGCACGATGGCGTCGGGCGGCGCCACGAAGCTGACCTTCACCGTCACCAACACCTCCGACCTGCTGGCGAAGAAGGGCTGGTCGTTCACCGACAGCCTGCCCGGGGGCATGACCGTCGCCGACCCCGCCTCCGCCACCACGACCTGCACCAACGGCGTGGCGACCGCGACGCCCGGCGGCTCCTCGGTCCAGCTGAAGGGCGACCTGACGGCCGGCCAGAGGTCCTGCACGCTGAGCGTGAACGTCACGGCGAAGAAGGCGGGCGCGTACAAGAACTGCGCCGAGAACCTCGCCGACGTGAAGGGGCTCAAGCCGCCGACTACGTGCGCGACCGTGACCGTCGACGAGCCGCCGGTACCCACCGAGCCCCGGAGCATCTGCACCGACACCGTGTACCTGAACCAGGGCACTCCCTCCGGCGCGAGCCTGTTCACCGTCGATCTGGCCACAGGGGCCCAGACCCCGCTGCCGGGCGAACCGCGGGTCGGCGGAAGCATCGCGTACAGCCGTCTCAACGGGAACCTCTACGTCATCCCGGGCCCAGCGGACACGCTGACCCGAGTCGACCCGGCCACCGGGCAGAAGGTCGAGACGGCGCTGACCGGATTTCCGAGTGGAGGCCGGACCAAGACCCTGGCCGCCAACCTCGCCGGGACGCGCGCCTACGCCATCGACCACATCAACGACAAGCTGGTCACGGTCGACATCGACCCCGGGAGCAGCACGTACTCCAAGGTGCTGAGCGCGCGCGCCTTCAACTTCGCTCCCGGTGACGTCGCGGACATCGCCCTCAACCCGGTCGACGGCTGGTTGTACGGGGTCGACGAGAGCACCGGCAACCTGAGGCGGTTCAACCCGCAGACGGCCGAGGTCCAGAGGGTGACGGCGGGAACGTACCCGAAGGACACCTTCGGCGGTGTCTTCTTCGACAGCCTCGGCAACTTCTACGCGGTCCGTAACTCCGACGGCGCCGTCTACCACTACGACATGACGACGTCGACAGCCGAGAGCCCGATCCAGGAGTCGGAACTCGGCAAGCCGAAGATCGTCAGCCATGTCGACCCCACGACGGGCGGCAACGACGGCGCGGCATGTCTGCGCCCGCACGAGTACGGGGACGCCCCCGATTCCTACGGCACGTCGAAGGCCAAGGGCGGCGCCAGTTCGGTCGCCGACCCCGCCCGGCTCACGCTGGGCAGGACGGTGACTGCCGAGGTCGACGCACGGACCCCGCTGGACGCCACCGGTGACGATGACGACGCCCTCTCGACGGTGCCGCCCGTCCCCGCGGAAGCGGCCACCTACGGGCTCAAGGTTCCGGTGAACAACAAGACCGGCAAAGCGGCCACCCTCGCCGGGTGGGTCGACTTCGACCGCAACGGCACCTTCGACGCGGGCGAGCGGGTCACCGTGCCGGTCCAGGCGGACGCCACCTCGGCCGAGCTGAACTGGTCGGGGCTCACCGGTCGCAGTGCGGGCGACTCGTACCTGCGCCTTCGCCTGTACGAGGGCACGGTCGCCGACCCGAAGCCGACCGGAGCCTTCGACGGCGTGGGCGAGATCGAGGACCACCCGGTCACCATCGAGGCGCCCGAGCCGAAGAGCTCGATGAAGATCACGAAGTCCTCGGACAAGACCGAGGTCGAGCCGGGCGGCACCCTCACGTACACCGTGAAGATCGCCAACACCGGTGAGACGGCGCTGAAGGACCAGACGGTCACCGACGACCTGTCCAAGGTGCTCGACGACGCCGCGCTGGAGGGTGAACCGACCGCGAGCAGCGGGACGCTGAACGTGGCCGGCACGACCGCCACGTGGACCGGTGACATTCCGCTCGGCGACACGGTGACCCTCACGTACAAGGTGAAGGCGAAGGCGGCAGGGTCCGGCGACGGCACCCTGACCAACAAGGTGACCGGTCCGCCGATCTCCAACTGTTCGGCCCTCGAAGGCACCGCGGGTCCCGCGTCACGGGCCGCCGCCGACCCGGACTGCACCACCACCGCCGAGCTCACCGCGCTGGAGATCGCCAAGAGCGCCGACAAGGAGGACGCCAAGCCGGGTGACAAGGTCACGTACACGGTGAAGGTGGCCAACACCGGCAAGACCGCGTACCAGGGCGCCGAGATCAGCGACGACCTGACGAAGGTCCTGGACGACGCCACGTACAACGACGACGCGAAGGCCGACTCGGGCGCCGTCTCGTACACCGAACCGAAGATGACGTGGAAGGGCGACCTGAAGCCCGGGGACTCGGCGACGATCACGTACAGCGTCACCGTCAAGAACCCGGCCCGCGGCGACAAGAAGCTCGTCAACAGCGTGAGCGGACCGCCCGGTTCCAACTGTGCCGAGGGGTCCCAGGACGCGAAGTGCACGACCAGTGTGCCGATGGCCGCCCTGGAGATCTTCAAGGCGCCGACCAACGCGTACGACGCGGGCCCGGGCAGCAAGGTCGAGTACACCGTCTACATCCGCAACGTCGGACCGGCCGACTACGACGACGCGACCGTCGTCGACGACCTGAGCGACGTCATCGACGACGCGAAGTACAACGACGACGTCAGCTCGGCCCGCGGCAAGGTCTCGTACGAGAAGCCGAAGCTGACCTGGACCGGTGACATCCGGGGCCGCTCCACGGTGTCCTTCACCTACTCGGCCACCGTCGACGCCCCCATCACCGGCGACTTCGACATGGTGAACGTCGTCACCGGTACGCCGGACACCAACTGCGGCCCGGATTCCGAGGACCCGCAGTGCCGGGTCGACATTCCGCTGCGCGGACTGGAGATCGCCAAGACCTCCGACGCCGACGGGTCGGTCGAGGCCGGCGACAAGGTGACGTACACGGTCACGCTCTCCAACCCGGGCAAGGCCGACTACGAGGGCGCGAAGGTCACCGACGACCTGACGAAGGTCCTGGACGACGCCACGTACAACGGTGACGCGAACTCCGTCGCGGGTGAACTCTCCTACAAGGAACCGAAGTTGACCTGGTCCGGGGACGTTCCGGCCGGGAAGAAGCGGACGTTCACCTACTCAGTGACGGTCGGCTCGCCGCCCGAGGGCGACAAGAAGCTCGTCAACGCGGTCACGGGCCCGCCGGACTCCAGCTGCCCGGAGGGGTCGGACGACCCGAAGTGCTCCACCAGCACGCCCGTCAAGGGGCTGGAGATCGTCAAGACGGCCGAGCCGAAGGAGGGCAAGGCCGGCGACAAGGTCACGTACACGGTCACCGTCAGCAACACCGGTGGTGTCGCGTACGACGGCGCGAAGGTCACGGACGACCTGTCGAAGGTCCTCGACGACGCGAAGTACAACGGTGACGCGAAGGCCGACTCCGGGAGCGTCTCGTACGCGAAGCCGGAGCTGACCTGGACCGGCGACCTGAAGCCCGGCGCGAAGGCCACCATCACCTACTCAGTGAAGGTCGACACCCCGGTCCGCGGCGACAAGCTGCTCGACAACAAGGTGACCGGGCCGCCCGGCTCCAACTGCGAGGAGGGTTCCACCGACCCGAAGTGCTCCACCACGACGGGCCTCGGCTCCCTGCGGTACGAGAAGACCTCGTCCGCGCCCGACGACGCGGTCCCCGGCTCCGACGTCACGTACAAGGTGACGGTGACCAACACCGGGAAGGCCGAGTACAAGGACGCGACGTTCACGGACGATCTGTCGAAGGTGCTGGACGACGCGAAGTACAACGGTGACGCGAAGGCCGACTCCGGGAGCGTCTCGTACGCGAAGCCGGAGCTGACCTGGACCGGCGACCTGAAGCCCGGCGGCAAGGCCACCGTCACGTACAGCGTGAAGGTCGGCTCGCCGCCCAAGGGCGACAAGAAGCTGACGAACCAGATCGTCGGTACGCCCGGCTCCAACTGCGCCGAGGGTTCGGACGACCCGAAGTGCACCACCAGCCACGGCATCCCCGCGGTGGACTTCGCCAAGTCCTCGGACGCCGGTGACTCCGTGAAGCCCGGTGGCAAGGTCAGGTACACGGTGACCGTCACGAACACCGGCAAGGCCACCGCCAAGGGCGCGACCTTCACGGACGACCTGTCGAAGGTGCTCGACGACGCGAAGTACAACGGTGATGCGTCGGCCGGTTCCGGTGAGCTGTCCTACGACAAGCCGAAGCTGACCTGGGCCGGGGACGTCGCGGCGGGCGCCAAGGTGACCGTCAAGTACTCGGTGACCGTCGGCTCGCCGCCCGAGGGCGACAAGAAGCTCACCAACGCGGTGACGTCGGACACCCCGGGCTCCAACTGTCCGCCGGACTCGGACGACCCGAAGTGCACGACCACCGACTCCGTCGCCACTCTGAAGATCAAGAAGAGCTCGGACAACTCGGAGCCGCTGCCCGGCGACAAGGTCACGTACACGGTGGCCGTCACCAACGAGAGCAAGGAAGCCGACTACCCCGGCGCGAAGTTCAGCGACGACCTGACCGGTCTGCTGGACGACGCGAAGTACAACGGCGACGCCGAGGCCACGGCCGGCAAGACCTCCTACGACAAGCCGGAGCTGGCCTGGACCGGGAACGTCGCGGCCGGAGCCACGGTCACGCTCACGTACTCGGTGACGGTGCAGGACCCGCCGGAGGGCGACAAGCTCCTGAAGAACGCCGTCACGTCGACCAGCCCCGGAACCAACTGCCCCGAGGGCACGAAGGACCCGGACTGCTCGACCGAGGCGGGCGTTCCGTCGCTGAAGATCAAGAAGACCGTCCAGCCGGAGAAGCCGCGGACCGGCGACACCCTCTCCTACAAGGTCACCGTCCGCAACGACGGTGAAGCGGACCACCCGGACGCGACGTTCACCGACGACCTGTCGAAGGTCCTCGACGACGCCGACTACAACGGTGACGCGAAGGCCGACTCCGGACGCGTCTCGTACGCGGAGCCGAAGCTGACCTGGACCGGGGACCTGGCGAAGGGCGCCACCGCCACGGTGACGTACTCGTTCACGGTGACAGGTCCGCGCGACGGCGGCGACGGCAAGTACGTCAACGGCGTCGAGGGCCCGGGCTCCAACTGCCCGCCGGACAGCACCGACCCGGACTGCACCACCGTGCTGCCGAAGCCGTCCTACGACTTCGGTGACGCGCCCGACAGCTACGGCACCGTGCGGAAGAACCAGGGCGCGTACCACGAGATCGTCGACGGCCTCAGGATCGGCTCCGAGGAAAACGCCGAGAACGACGGGACGCCGCACCGCGACGCCCGCTCGGCCTCGGACGACGACGGTCTCGGCACCGTCACCCTCTACCAGCACCAGGACAGCTACACCGCGAAGGTGCCCGTCACCAACACCACCGGTGAGGACGCCGAACTCGCCTGCTGGCTCGACAAGAACGAGAACGGCACGTTCGAGCCGGACGAGATGGTCAGGACGACCGTCCCGGACGGTGCCACCGAGGCCACGCTCGAACTGCACGGCCTGGACACCATGAAGGCGTCCACCACCTTCGCGCGCCTCCGGATCTTCGGGGACGACAGCGAGGCGTCCGCCAACCGGGCCCTCGCGGCTCCCCGGGACATGAAGGCGACCGGCTTCGGCGGGCCCGGTGAGGTCGAGGACCACATGGTCCGCGTCGAGCCGACCCACCTGGAGATCGCCAAGTCCTCGGACGCCAGCGACTCCGTGAAGCCGGGCGACAAGGTCACGTACACGGTGACCGTGGGCAGCAGCGGACCGGCCGAGTACACCGGCGCCACGTTCACCGACGACCTCACCGAGGTCCTCGACGACGCGGAGTACAACGGCGACGCCGAGGCGAGTGCCGGTGACGTCTCCTACGCGAAGCCCGAGGTGACCTGGAACGGCACCGTCCCGGCCGGGAAGAAGGTCACCGTGACCTACTCCGTGACCGTGGGCGACCCCGTCAAGGGCGACCGGAAGCTGACCAACGCGGTCACCGGCCCCGACGGCTCCACCTGCGAGCCCGGCTCCACGGACCCCGACTGCAACACCACGACGGACGTCCCCGAGCCGCCGACCCCGACCGACCCCTCGTCCCCGAGCCCGACCGCCCCGCCCACCACCCCCAACCCGCAGAACCCCGACCCGCACACCCCGCAGGCCCCGAACGCGGACCAGCCGCACGGTGAACTCCCGGGCACCGGTTCCGCGGCCACCACGTGGGCCCTCGGCATCGCCGCGGCGCTCGCCCTCGGCCTCGGCGTCCTGGTCACGGTCGCGGTCAGGAGGCGCCGCAACGGCTGACGCCACCGCGTGGCAGAAAGGCGGCCGTGGGGCCGGGACTGACCGTGTGTCAGGACCGGCCCCACGGCCGCTTCCGTATCCCCGGGTATCTCTCTCCAGGTATCTCGGGGTGTCCGCGGGTAACACCGCCGCGTGTAGTGCGTCCGATGGACTCCGGACGGTCGACACGGCGACGTCCAACCATCCGGCTTGTCTTTTTTGCGACATTCGGTCGATGCGATGTGTACGACGGAACGCAACGAGGCGTACGGGGACGGCCGCATGCGTGGCCGCGGCGATCGCCGCGCTCCTCGCCTCCGGCACCGGCCCGGCGTCCGCGGACGACGGCCCCGGCATCGGACGGCTCTCGGCCCGCGCCGACCGGCTGATGCAGGAGGCGTCGAACGCCGTCGCGGCGCACGAGAAGGCGCAGGACGCCGTGCGCACGGGCGAGCGCCGGCTTGCCGACGTCGCCCGGCGGCAGGCCGCGGAGCAGCGCCGGCTCGACGTGCTCAGGGCCACCCTCGGCCGCCAGGCGCGCAGCGAGTACCAAGGGGCCTCGGGCCTCGGCACGATGCTGCCGCTGCTCACCTCGTCCTCCCCGCAGCGGGCCCTCGACGCCACCGTCCGCGCGAGCCGCGGAGACCGCGCCGCCCGGCAGCTCACCGACCGCCTCACCGAGTCCCGGGACCGGGTCGCCGACCGGCGTGCCGAGTCCGCGCGCCTGGTGAAGGGGCTCAAGGCGCAGGAGGAGCGCCGGTCGGCCGCCCGCGAAGACATCGAGGCGAAACTGGCGAAGGCAGAGGCGGAGGTGCGGCGGGCCCGTGCGCGGGTCCCCGCGGCCGGGCCGATGCCGACGGGTGGCGGGAACTGTGCGCGCGGCGACGTGGGCGGGCAGAAGCGGGCCGGCAAGGGGCGGACGGGGCGGGCCTGGGTGAAGCCGGTGAGCCCCGCGCCGCTGTCGGCGGGCTTCGGCTCGGGCGGCCGCCTGTGGGCGCACACGCACACCGGCCAGGACTTCGCCGTGCCCACCGGGACGCCGGTGCGCGCGGTCGGCGCCGGGACCGTCGTCTTCACGGGCTGCGGCGACGGCTTCGGCAACCAGGTGGTCCTCCGGCACGCCGACGGCTACTACACGCAGTACGCGCACCTGTCGCGGATCGGCGTGAAGGTCGGCTCCCGCCTCGACGCGGGCGAGGTCCTCGGCCTCTCCGGCGCGACCGGCAACGTCAGCGGACCGCATCTGCACTTCGAGGTGCGGATCACGCCGCAGTTCGGCTCGGGCATCGACCCGCTGCCGTGGCTGCGGGCGCGTGGGGTGGGGGTGTGACCGGGGCGTACACACCGTGCGCCCCGCCCTGCCCCCGGCGGGCGCGAACGGCGGTCCGCAGGCGGCAGTAATGGCGCAGTAACGGCCCCTTCATAGCGTGCATCCTCCCCGTCATCCGTCCCGGAGGAGCGCACCCGATGCACCTGCCCCGACCGTCCCGGCGCAGACGCGCCGTGTGGGCGGCGGCGTCGCTGACCGCGACTGCCGCCCTGTTCAGCAGTCCGTTGCCCGCCGTCGCCGACACGACCGCCCCGGCGCATTCCGGCAAGGTCGACTCCGCCCTTGAGAAGGCCGTGGCGAAGGGCGACGACGCCACGTTCTTCGTCGTCCTCAAGGACCAGGCCGATCTGTCCGGCGCCAAGAAGCAGCGCACGCACGCCGCCAAGGCGAAGGCCGCCTACAAGGAGCTGCGCGCGCACGCCAAGGACTCGCAGCGCTCCCTGAACTCCTTCCTCGACAAGGAGAAGGTCGGGCACACGGACTACTGGATCGCCAACACCGTCCGGGTGACCGGCGACCAGGACCTCGTCGCGGAGCTGGCGAAGCGCTCCGACGTCAAGCAGATCGTCAAGGAGCGGAAGTTCAAGCTCGACGACATGGAGACCTCCGACAAGAAGGTCACCAAGACGCGCACCGCCTCGGGGACCGAGGCGTCCGCCGACAGTGCTGAGACGCCCGAGTGGGGCATCTCCGACATCAAGGCCGACCAGGTCTGGGACGAGTACAAGGACCGCGGCGAGGGCATCGTCGTCGCCAGCGTCGACTCGGGTGTGCAGTACGACCACCCGGACCTCGTGGACAGCTACCGGGGCAACAACGGCGACGGCTCCTTCACGAACGACTACAACTTCTACGACCCGTCGGGCACCTGCCCCTCCGACGGCACCCCGTGCGACAACGCGGGCCACGGCACCCACACCATGGGCACGATGGTCGGCAAGAACGGCATCGGCGCCGCCCCGAACGCGAAGTGGATCGCCGCCAAGGGCTGCGAGAGCGACGAGTGCTCGAACACCAACCTGCTCGCCGCGGGTCAGTGGATCCTCGCGCCGACCGACCACAACGGTCAGAACCCGCGCCCGGACCTCGCCCCGAACATCGTCAACAACTCGTGGGGCGACCCGTACGGGACCGCCCCCTTCTACCAGGACATCCTCGACGCCTGGGACTCCGCGGGCATCTTCGCGGCCTTCGCGGCCGGCAACGAGGGCAACGGCAAGACCTGTTCGACGACCCACCCGCCGGGCTCGCAGGAATCGTCCTACGGTGTCGGCGCCTACGACTCGGCCGGCAAGATCGCCAACTTCTCCAGCTTCGGCCCTTCGCCGCTGGACGGCTCGGCCAAGCCGAACATCACGGCGCCGGGCGTCAATATCCGCTCCACGTGGCCGGGTTCGGCGTACAACACCATCCAGGGCACGTCGATGGCGACCCCGCACGTCGCGGGCTCCGTCGCGCTGCTGTGGGCGGCCGTCCCCTCGCTGGTCGGCAAGATCGACGAGACCCGTGCGCTCCTCAACGAGGGTGCGCGTGACGTCGACGACACCCACTGCGGCGGCACCGCCGGCATGAACAACGTGTGGGGCGAGGGCAAGCTCGACGCCCTCGCCACGATCGACAAGGCCCCGCACACCGCGGCCATCGTCACCGGCAGGGCCACCGACAAGGCCACCGGGGCCGCGCTCCAGGGCATCGTCGTCAAGGTCACCGGCACCACCGGCACCCGCACCACGACCACCGACGCCGACGGCGGCTACCGCATCACGCTGGTTCCCGGCACCTACGACTTCTCGCTCAGCGGCTACGGCCACGCCGAGACCAAGATCGGCGGTGTCGAGCTCACCACCGGCCAGACGCTGACCCAGGACGTCGCGATGGCCCCGGTCGCCACGCACAAGGTCACCGGCACCGTCCTCGACGTCTCCGGCAAGGCCCTGCCCGGCGCGACCGTCGAGGTCATCGGCTCCCCGGTGCCGTCGGTCACCACCGACGCCAAGGGCACGTACACGCTGCCGAAGGTCGCCGAGGGCGCGTTCACGCTGACCGTGAAGCCCACGGCGCCGCTCGTGTGCAACGGCGTCTACAACGGCGAGTTCACCGTCGCCACCGCCGACCTCACGAAGAACGTCCAGGTCCCGGCCCGCACCGACGCCACCGGCAACAGCTGCAAGCCGGTCGCGTACTCCTGGATCGCCGGCTCCAAGAAGGTCGCCCTGACCGGTGACGAGGACGCGACGACGATCTCGCTGCCATTCTCGGTCAAGCACTACGGCGTCCCGTACTCGACCACGTCGGTCACCACCGACGGCATGGTCAACTTCCTGGCGCCGCGCGTCGGTGACTACGCGAACACCGCGCTGCCCACCGAGTACAACCCCAACGGGTTCATCGCGCCGCTCTGGGACGACCTCGTCCTCGACAAGAAGTCGTCCGTGCAGACGGCGACCACCGGTACCAAGGGCAGCCGCAAGTTCGCGATCGTCTGGAACAAGGCCGCCTACGGGAACGGCACTTCGGACCGCGCCACCTTCGAGGTCGTCTTCGACGAGGCCACCGGCTCCGTGACCTTGCAGTACCAGTCGGTCCCCGACAAGGGCGCGGGCGCCACCGTCGGCATCCAGAACCAGGCCGGCACCGACGCTCTTGAGTACTCCTTCAACCAGTCGGTCGTCACCGGCGGTTCGGCCATCCGCTTCACCCAGGGAGCCTGATCATGAGACCCACCCACACGCGGCGCGGCCTCAGGCTCGCCTCCGCCCTCGTCGCCGCCGGGCTCTGCCTGAGCGCGGCCCCGGCGGCCCTGGCCGCCGACAGCGGTGACGGCGGCGTCATGAAGCTGACCGACGCCCAGGCCAAGAAGCTCGAGGCCAACGTCAACCTCGACCCGTACGGCGACGCCGACGAGAAGGCCGACACGGCGAAGAAGCCGGCCGCCAAGACCACCAAGGCCGCCTCCGACAAGGTCACCTTCACCGGCAAGTCCACGATGGAGGGCGCCCTCGGCATGGGCGCCACCGTGCCGACCGGCAAGAAGGGCGACTACTTCACCGTCCACAGCCGCGGCAACGTACAGCTGCACTCCGCCGACGGCGAGTCCAAGTGGGAGCGCACCAACACCTCGTACTACGAGGACTGGCAGGTCAAGCCGCTGCGCGTGTACCAGCCCGAGCCGTTCCCGATCCGGATCATGATGGGCTACAACGCGGTCACGCCGTTCACGCCCTCCTCCGACTCCGGCTACTCGACGGGCGACCTGACCGGCGACGGCGTCGACGACATCGTCTTCTCGGCGAGCGTCGGCATCATGTCCTACCGCCCGTTCACCTCGCCCGGCTCGTCGCTGCCCAACGGCACGTTCGTGACGGTCCTCGACGGCAGGACCGGCAAGACGGCCTGGTCGAAGCTGTACGACTACGCCACCATGGTCAAGGTCGTCGACGACACGCTGCTCGTCGCCGACGTGCCCAGCCTGAACATGAACTCGCCGGCCACCGACACGACGAAGCTGACCGGCATCCGCTTCTCGTCGGCGGACGGCAAGCTGACCCCGTCGTCGACGTGGACGTACGACACCGGTGAGACCGGGGACTCCGTCTGGGGCGACATCCAGGACCTCGGCAAGGGCAAGATCGTCGTCTCCTGGGACCGGGCCAAGACCGACTCCGTCGAGGGCCGGGGCCGCACCCTCGTCATGAACGTGGCGGACGGCTCGGTCGCCTGGCAGACCGACAGCATGCTCTACAGCCGCCAGATCCGCGTCGACGCCGGCCGGGGGCGCCTCGTCGTCGTCGAGCAGTCCGACGTCAACGACGCGGTGAAGTACGAGATCGCCGCGTACGACCTGAAGAACGGCCACCGTTCGACGCTGGAGACCCGGGTCAACGTGCTGCCCACCGCCCTGGCGGTCGGTGACCTCACGGCCAAGGCGGGCGACGAGTACGCGGTCGCCGAGTCCTCCCTGGACAACTACCTCCAGGTGAACGCCAACACGGTGCGCGTGCTGAATGGCGCCGACCCCGGCAAGCTGCTGTGGTCGCAGACGACCAAGCGCGACGCCGACAACAACTCGAACGGGCCGAACACCTGGCGCCTCCAGGTCGCCGACGGCAAGCTCATCGCCGCGGGCGACGACGACCGCAAGATCCTCGAGTCGCAGAACGTGGGCGGCGGCCGCTTCGCCGCGACGACCGTGTACTCGGGCAAGGGCGCCGTCGTCTGGCAGAACAAGGGCCTGACCGGCGCGCCGATGTACCAGGACGTCTTCACCGACGCCGCGGGCACCCACGTCCGCGTCATCGACCAGAGCCAGAACATCCGCACGTTCAAGCTCACCAACGGCAAGCAGCAGGCGATCACCCCGCTCCAGGCGGACATCTCCTTCGCGCAGAGCACCGACGTCGACAAGGACGGCAAGTCCGATGTGGTGATGGCCGGTTCGTCGAACGGCGTGTGGGCCTACTCCGGTCCCTCGCTGATGAACGGCAAGCCGGAGAAGCTGTGGCGGGCCACGGTCCCCGGCGCGGTGCACGACATGCAGAAGGGCGACGTCAACGGCGACGGCAAGGACGAGATCGTCGTCGCCGCCGACTCCGCCGTGGTCGTCCTCAACGCCAAGAACGGCAAGACGCTCGCCACCATCGACGGCGGCGGCCAGTTCGTCCACTCGGTCAAGCTCGCCGACCTCGACGGCGACGGCGAGAAGGACATCGTCGTCCCGACGAACACCCTGAACGCCTACTACGGCGACGGCCACAAGATCTGGTCGTACGCGGCGCCCAAGGACCTCGGCGACGTGGTGTTCTCCGACCCGTCGGTCGAGGACGGCAAGGTCTACACCTCGTACTCCAAGGCCGGCTCGATCAACCTGGCCGACCCGGGGGCCAACGCGGTCGCGCTCAACGCCAAGAACGGCAAGGCGAAGTGGAGCGTCGCGCCGCCGGTCCCCGACGTGTCGACCGACGGGGTCATCCACGCCGCGCTCACGTACAAGGGCACCTTCGCCTCCCCGGAGATCCCGTACGCGGACGGCCACGCGGTCGTCTACACCTGGGACATCCAGTCGCAGGCGGGCGTCGGCTCCACCGACTCCAGCGCCCCGCACACGTACATGGAGATCCGCGACGGCCGCACCGGCAAGGTGGTGCACTCCACGACCATGGGCGGGCTGTGGACGCACGGCGGCTTCTTCACCGACGACGGCAAGCTGTACCAGGCGGGCACCTCGTCCTTCCGGAGGTTCTCCGGTGAGGGCACCGACGACGCCCTGGCCTCGGTGATCGGGCAGTCCTACAACGGCGCGTTCGCCACCGGACCCGGTGGCCGCAAGCTGCTGATCGCGGGCAGCGAGGGCTCCGTCTCCGCCTACGCCGGGGACGCGGACTTCTTCGAGAACGGCAACTCCTTCCAGCAGGCCCTCGGCGACGCCGACGCCATCGGCACCCGCAACTTCCTGGCCGCCGACCTCGACGGCGACGGCACCGACGAGGTGCTCTCGCTCCAGGGCGACGACTACGGCCTGGACCGGCTGGCCGAGGACCTCGGCGGCGGCTACCAGGTGTTCGACAACGGCATCCACCAGGTCACCACGTACAAGCTCTCCTGAGCCCGCGCGCACGTGACCGACGGATGACCTGACCGATCCGGACCCCCTGGGCCTCGCCCAGGGGGTTCATGGCGTGCTCGGTTACAGTGTCGCCTTCATGAGCACACGTCAGACGAACGGGACGGAACCCGCCGCTCCACTGCTGCGTCTGCGCCTTCTCGGTGGGTTCAGCGCGACCCGTGACACCGGACCCCCGCTCGCCGAACGCTGGCCGCGCCCCGGCGCCCGCGCCCTGGTGAAGCTGCTCGCCGTCGTGCCCGGCCACCGCCTCCACCGCGAGCAGGCCATGGACAGCTGCTGGCCCGACGCCGACCCGTCCGCCGCCGCGGGCAGCCTGCGCGTCGCCCTGCACGCCGCGCGCCACGCGCTGGAACCCGAACTCGCCCCGCGCGCCGCGTCGTCGTACCTCCTGTCCGACGGCGGCATGCTCCTCCTCGACCCGGCGACCGTATGGATCGACGCCGACGCGGCGGAGACGGCGGCGGAGGCGGCGCTCACCGAGGCGGTGGTCGAGGAGGGGGCAGCGGTGGCCGAACTGGCCGCCGCCCTCGCCCTGTTCACCGGCGAACTGCTCCCCGAGGACCGGTACGTGGACTGGGCCGATGAGCGCCGCGGGCGGCTCGCGCTGCTGCGGGAACGGCTGCTGCTCGGCCTCGCCGAGGCGCACCTCGCGGCGGGCTCGGCAACGGACGCGGCGGCCGTGGCCCAGCAGGTCCTCGCCACCAGCCCCGCCGAGGAGCTGGCCCACCGCGTCCTCATCGACGCCTCCCTGCGCCAGGGCCTGCGGCGGCGCGCGCTGCACCAGTACCACGCGTGCCGCGAGGCGCTCGACGCCGAACTGGGCGTCCGCCCCGGTCCCGAAACGGAGCAGCTGCACCGGGCGGCCCTCGCGGCGGCGCCCGCCCCGGTGCCGATCACGACAACGTTGCCGTCGCCGCTGCGAGCCGCACCCGCCACCCCGCTGCACGGCCGCGACGCGGTGCTCGACCGGCTGCTCGCCGCCGAGGGGCCGCCGGTCACGCTGCTCACCGGCGAGGCGGGCGTCGGCAAGACGCGCCTGGTGGGCGAGGTGGCGCGGCGGGCCGCGGCCTCCGGCACGGCCGTGCTGTGGGGTGGCGGTCAGGACGCGGAGGGGCACACGCCGTACGGGGCGTTCGCGGAGGCGCTCGACGGGTGGCTGGCCGAGCACGACGCGGCGGAGCGGGCCCGGGTCGGCGCCGAGTATCCCGAACTGGCCGTGTTCCTCCCGTCCTTGGGCCAGATCCGCACATCCGGCGAACGCAGCCCCGAGGAGGAACGCGACCGGTTGTTCCGGGCGAGCGCCGCGCTTCTCGGTGACCTGGCCGCCGCCCGTCCGGTGCTCGCCGTCCTCGACGACCTGCACGCCGCCGACACCGGCTCGTACCAGCTCATGAGCCACCTCGCCCGCCGCGCCGCGGACCGCGGGATCCGGCTGCGCTTCCTGGTGACGTACCGCGAGGAGGAACTTCCCGACGACGACGCACGGCGCGCCATCCTGAGCTTCCTGGTACGTCAACGGCTCGCTGTACGCGAGGAGTTGGGGCTGCTCGACCGGGAGGCGTGCCTCGCGGTGGCGCGGGACGCGGCGCCACGTCCCGGGCAGGAACAGCGGGTGTGGGAACTCTCCCTCGGCAACCCGCTGTTCGCCCTCGAACTCGCCCGTGGCCCGGCCGAGGGACCGGCCGGCGCCGGAGCGCCCCAGGGTGTGCGGGAGCTGGTGGCGGACCGGCTCGTGCGCCTCGACCCCGACGCGCGGCGCCTGGTCGAGGCGCTGTCCGTGGCCGGGGGAGAGGCGGCCCTTTCCGAACTCCTCGACGTCGCCGAGCGCGGCCTGCATCCGCCGGTGACCGGGGCCGCGGCCGCCGACGGGGTCGAACGGGCCATCGCGGCCTCGCTGGTGGAGGAGCGCCAGGTCGTGGTGGCCGGGCGGCCCGAACCGGGGCTCGCCTTCCGGCACCCGCTGGTCCGCCTCACCTGCTACGAGCGGCTGACCGCGGTCCGCCGCAGGCAGCTGCACGGCGCGTTCGCGCGGGCCGTCCTCGCCCGCCGCCCCGACGCCGTCGACGCACTCGCCTCGCACTTCGCCCGCGCCGACGACCCGCGCGCCGCCGAGTACCTGCGCCGCGCCGCCGAACGCGCCGCCGCCCTCTACGCCAACGACACCGCCGACCGCTACTACCGCGACCTCGTCGCCCGCCTCGACGTCGACGCGGCCCGCGCCCGCCTGGCCCACAGCCAGGTCCTGGCCAGAATGGGCCACTTCGAAGAGGCCGCCGCGTCACTGCGCGAGGCCCTGACCGAGTTCGTCCGGCGCGGCGCACACGACGACGCGGTGCTCACGGCGGCCCGGCTCGCCGAGTCCCTCGTGCGCACCGGCGCCCTCGACGCCGCCGCCGACGCGCTCCGCGCCCACCCGGCCGCCCCGGAAGCCGCCCCCGAACCCCTCGCCGTGCACCACCTGTCCCACGCCATGCTGCACGGCGTCCGGGGCAGTTACGACGACGGTTACGCCGCCGCCCGCCGGGCCCTGGACGCCGCGCGACAGGTCCCCGGCCCGCACGGCCAGGGCCTGCTCGCCCGCTCCTACGCCCTCCAGGCCACCAACCTGGGCCTCTCGGGCCGGCTCACCGAGGCCCGCGAGGCCGGCGACCTCGCGCTCGCCCCGGCCGAGGCGTACGGCGACCCGACGCTGCTCGGCACGGTCCTCTCCACCCTGCGGGAGAACGCGCGCCGCCACGGCCGGCTGCGTGAGGCGGTGGCGAGCGGCGAACGCGCCCTCGACCTCGCCGACCGCTCGGGAAACCCGACGGCGGCCTCCTTCGAGCGCCTCAACCTCGCCGAACTCCATCTCCTGCTGGAGGAGTTCGACGAGGCCACCGCACTCGCCGAGGCATCCGTGGCGCTCGCGGAGGGCGACGGCGCCTGGTGCCTGCCGTACGCGCTCGCGACGCTGGCGCTGGTCCGGCTCCGTACCGGAGACACGTCGGCGGCCGCGGAGCTCCTGGACCGCGCCGCCCCCGCCGCCGACCACCTGGGCGACCGCCAGGCGCGCTACGAGGTCGGCACCGCCCGCGCCGAACTCGCCCTGCGCACCGGCCACCCCGAGGCCGCCCTCCGCGCCCTCGCCGACTGCCCCGACGCCGCGCCGTCCCTGACGGCCTGGGCCCAACTCCACGCGGGCCGCCCCCGCCTCGCCCTGGAACTCGCGACAGCGGAAGCCACCCGCGCCGCACAAACCGGCGAACGCCTGGCCGAGGTGGAGGCCCACCTGGCCCACGCGGCCGCCCTGTCCCACCTCTTCGCCCCCACCGAGTCCGCCCAAGCCCTGACCCACGCAACCCACCTGGCCCAAGCCCTCCCCTACCCGGCGGGCCTCCGCAGAGCCCAAGAGGTCCACACGCTACTCACCGCTTCAGCGCTTCCGGCGGGCCCTGGCAATGCAAGCCCCGGCGGTCCTTCACCTTCGGCTGGCCCCGGAAAATCAAGCCCCGCTCCGGGACGAGACTCGCGGGGTCCAGGGCAGAGCCCCGAGGCGTAGAAACCCGTCGACCGCACCAGCACGACGCCCACTCGAACGATTGGCCCTCACGGGTGGGCGCTCCGCGAACCCCGTATCCGCCCCGCCGGCCCCACCGTTAGCCGGACATGATCTCAACTCGTCGTGCCCTCAGCGCCGTCCTCCTCGCCGTCGGAGCCGCGGCGGCCGCCACCCCCGCGGCCCACGCCGTCGAACCCATCTCCCCCACTGGAACCGTCGACTCGCTGACAGCGATGGCGATCCCGGAGGACCAGCAGGCACAGCTCCCCAGCACCGCGGAACAGCTCTCCGGGCTCAACGGGCTCAACCACCTGAACGAACTGCACCAGGCCACCGACCTCGTGGCGCCGGTCACCGGCCTCCTCCCCGCGATCCAGTAGCCGACGCAAGAACACACGCCAAAGGCGGTGGACCGATCCCGGTCCACCGCCTTTGTCATGCCTGGCGTACGGAACACCGTACGGAGAGGGGCGGTCGCGCGTACCGGCGACCGCCCCTCAGTCCGTTCAGTGGTTCGCGGTGCCGTTCCCGGCGAGGACCGGGATGTCGCTCAGGATGTGCGAGAGCGGCTCGTCACCCTTGGCCTGGGTGGAGTTCTCGGTGCACTGCTGGTTCTGCGGGGCCGACAGGACCGGGATGTCCTGGACCGCGACCGGCACGAGGCCGACGAGCGAACCGACGTTGGCCTTGGCCGGCAGGCCGACGCAGGGCTTGTTCAGGGAGCCCTGGACGAGACCGAGCTGCGGGCTCATGTCACCGGCGGTGGCGGAGTTGCCGTACGTCTGCGACGAGCCGTTGCCGCTGGTGGACGTCGTGCCGGTGTCGTCGCCGATGGCGAGCGCCTGCGGGGCGGCCACGGCGGAGAGGCCGGCGACGGAGGCAGCGATCGTGGCGGCTGCGAAGAGCTTCTTCATGGGGTGGTTCCCTTTCGATACGCGCGCTCCGGATGCGGAGCTACGTGTGGTCAACTGGATTGCATTCCGGGCAGTTGCGGACCGAAACCCGTTCGGACCATTCCCGCGCGAGCCATTCGCAGGAAATTCGGCACTGTGCGCGACCTCCCGAACATCCGGACGCAGCGGATCAAAAGGCTCGTACAGCTACCTGAATTTCCGGCCGGCGCCGGAACAGCAGACCGGGCCGCCGGAGCGGCGGCCCGATTCATGCAACGGATCCTCAGTTGTTGCCGGTGCCGTTGCCGGACAGGACCGGGATGTCCTCCAGGATGTGCGAGAGCGGCTCGTCGCCCTTGGCCTGGGTGGAGTTCTCGGTGCACTGCTGGTTCTGCGGCGCCGACAGGACCGGGATGTCCTGGACGGAGACCGGCACGACGCCGACGAGCGAGCCGACGTTGGCCTTGGCCGGCAGGCCGATGCAGGGCTTGTTCAGGGAGCCCTGGATCAGCGCCATCTGCGGGCTCATGTTGCCGTACGTGGCGGAGTTGCCGTACGTCTGCGAGGCGTTGTTGCCGCTCTCGGACGTGGTCCCACCGTCGTTGCCGACGGCCAGGGCCTGCGGGGCGGCGGCGGCCGCGATACCGACGAGAGAAGCGGTGGCCGCCGCGGCAGCCATGGCCTTCTTCAGCATGAGGAAATTCCCCTTCTTATTTCCGTCTGGGAGCACTTGTATCAACTCCGCAGCTCGCCATCGGTTGCTCACGTTCACTCGGACGTGGCTCCGATCGATTCCGATTACGGCGCGGGGTCGATGAAATGAAAATCGCGCCAGTGCGGGCCGCTTGGCGGGGGCACGGGTGCTCGACCGGGTTTCGATGTCTGTCCGATCGGGTGGATATGCGGAACCATTTCCGCCCTCCGCAGTTGCGCTCAGTGCAGTAACCGGTGCCCGTCAGAAAAGGAATCAGAACCATGCTCAAGAAGGCCATGGCCGCCGCAGCGGTCGCCGTCTCCGTCGTCGGCGTCTCCGCCGCAGCCGCCCCGCAGGCGCTCGCCATCGGCGACGACCACGGCACGACCTCGACCAGCGGCAACGGCTCGTCGCAGACGTACGGCAACTCCACCACCGCGGGCGACATGAGCCCGCAGCTCGGTCTCGTCCAGGGCTCCCTGAACAAGCCCTGCGTCGGCCTGCCCGTCAAGGGCAACGTCGGTTCGCTCGTCGGCGTCGTGCCGGTCGCGGTCCAGGACGTGCCGGTCCTGTCGGCCCCGCAGAACCAGCAGTGCACCGAGAACTCCACCCAGGCCAAGGGTGACGAGCCGCTCTCGCACATCCTGAGTGACATCCCGGTCCTCGCCGGAAACGGTGTGCACAACGGCTGATCAGCCGAACGCACACAAGGCTCGGGCCGCCGGCTTTCCGCATTCGCCGGCGGCCCGAGCTCTGTCATGGGGCGCCGGGCCGGAGGAGTCACGGGGCGCCCGGGTCGGGGGCCGCCCTCCCAACGGCGTGGAGCCGACGGCTGACAGGAAGGCGGCGCGGCCAATCTCATGACGGCCCCCAGTGGACCACCGGCCTCCGGCCCCGCGAGAACCGGTTCACCCGTTCGCTCATGACGTCACCCCAAAGGGGCCGCCGCGACGGCCAGTCACCCGTTCGGAGCCGCAACCCCTTGTACGGCCGCCCCGTTGCACCACGTGCCAGGCACCCGCGCTGGCCGAACAGAACGACCTCCAAGGAGCATGCTTCATGTCGCGTACCGCGAAGGCAGTCGTCTTTTCCGCAATGGCCGCCGCTGCCATGGCCGGCTCGGCCGGCGTCGCCGCCGCCGACTCCGGCGCGCAGGGCGCTGCCACCAACTCCCCCGGCGTGATCTCGGGCAACACCGTGCAGGTTCCCGTGCACGTGCCGGTCAACGCCTGCGGCAACACCGTTGACGTCATCGGTCTGCTGAACCCGGCGTTCGGCAACACCTGCGCCAACGACTGACGGGCCCAGCCCGACTCTTCCGCAGCCGCCCCTCCCCGAGGGGCGGCTGCTCCGTTGTGCGGCCGTTTCGGGTGTGCGGATCCTTCGGGTTTCGGCGCGATGACGCACACCCCGAGGTCGGGACGCTCGTTGAGCAAGCAGAAGCGTATTTTCCAAACCGACGACGCGAGTTGTCGAGGGAAGGCATAAACAATGAAGGTTCTGAAGACCGCTGCCGTTGTCGCCGGATCGATGGCGATTGTCGGTGCCGCCGCTCCGGCATTTGCCTCGGACCTCACTCCGATGAGCCTGAACGGCGCGGTGAACACGATCACCAGCCAGCCGACGCTGGACGTCTCGCCGGTGGACAGCAACCTGCTCGACCCGAAGAACGACGGGGGCGCCGTCAGCACCGTCAAGGGCGCCGTCGACGGGCTGAACGAGAGCGGCTCCGGCTCCGGCGCCGGCAGCATGCTCGGCGGTCTCCCCGTCGGTCAGTAGGTTCGTACGTCAGGTTCGTACGTCGAGCCATTCGTCGAAGGCTGGTTCGGGACCCAGGGTTCCCGGGTCAGCCTTCGGTATTTCGTCCGCGGAATGCGTTCCGCCAAACGTGTGAACCGTGGCCGGTGCGCCGACCGGGTCTGGCTAGGCTTCTTCGATGACTTCAACTGTGAGCAGTGGCCCCGCATTTCGAGCAGCCGATCTGGGAACTCTGGCGGTCATCGCCTGGAGTGGTGAACACCCCGATGGAAAGGGCGACATTCCCTTTCTCCTCGCCTACTCCATGGGTGATTCCCCGGCAGGACCCGAGGCGTCGGAGGCGGCCGTGCGCGGCCTCCTGGAGACCAACGGCCTCACGGTGGGCACCACCGTCCACGACGCGTCGGGCCGCCCCAGCTTCCCGGTGTCCCTGCTGGTCGAGGCGGGCCAGGCCGTCGTCACCATGCCGCTCCTGAACGCCCAGTGCTCCGTGCCGCCCGAGTGGCTGGCGGCGGCGGAGGCCCGCAAGAGCGCGTACTTCCTGTTCACCACGCGCGTCTGGCCCACCGCGACGCCGGGATCCCCGGTCACCGAGCAGGAGTTGGAGGAGTTCGCGGGCGACGAGGAGACCCTCATGGCCGCCGCGCACTGCCTGCTGCCCATCCGGCGCGTGCGCGCGTGACGACCGCCCCTGCCGCGCACCGACCGGTCAACCGGCACCGCGGCACCGGAAGTTCGACAGCGGACTCCCGCGTCGGGGGCGCAACGACGCTCGCCTGGCTCCTCGTCGTCACGGGCGCCGCCGGGGTGCTCGCGTCGTGGGTCATCACCATCGACAAGTTCAAGCTCCTTGAGGACCCGAACTTCACGCCCGGGTGCAGCCTGAACCCGGTGGTGTCCTGCGGCAACATCATGAAGAGCGAGCAGGCCGCCGCGTTCGGTTTCCCGAATCCGCTGCTCGGCCTCGTCGCCTACGGGCTCGTGGCCGGCGTCGGCGTGAGTCTGCTGACCGGGGTCCGCTTTCCCCGCTGGTACTGGCTGACCTTCAACGCGGGCGCGCTGTTCGGCGTCGGGTTCGTGACCTGGCTGCAGTTCCAGTCGCTGTACCGGATCAACTCGCTGTGCCTGTGGTGCTGCCTGGCCTGGGCGGCCACCATCGCCCTGTTCTGGCATCTGGTCGCGTTCAACGTCGGCAGCGGCTTCCTCCCGGCGTCCCGGGGCGTACGGGCCTTCTTCACGGACTTCCCGTGGGTGCCGACCGCCGCCCACATCGGAGTCGTCGGCGTGATGATCCTGACCCGCTGGTGGGATTTCTGGACGAGCTGACGGACACGCCCCCCGATGGCTCAATTGTCCCGATTCGGGGCGGGGTGGCGGTGTGATTGGCGCGTCATATTCCCTCACCTCTCTAGGGAGCAACGATGCGTCTTCGCACCTTCGCGGCCGCGGCCGTGCTGGCCGGGACCGCTGTTATGGGATCCGCTGCCATGGCCTCCGCGGTGGACGGCCCCGACGGCGCCAGCGCCACCGGTGTGGCCCAGAACAGCCCGGGCGTGCTGTCCGGAAACATCATCCAGGTTCCGGTCGATGTTCCGATCAACGCCTGTGGCAACTCGCTCAACCTGATCGCCGCGCTCAACCCGGCGGCGGGCAACGTCTGCGCCAACAGCTAGTCACCTGGCTCGCGCTCGGACGGGCAGCGCCCGGGACGGCTTCGGCCGTTCCGGGCGCTGTTTTTGTCACCGTCCCCGGGTGGCCGCTCAGGTGTCGTCCCCCGGCGCCAGCTCTCGTAGGGCGCGGTCGATGAGCCCTTCGAGGCGGCCCTCGCGCTCCGGCAGCATGCGCTCCGTACGGTCGAGGAACAGGCTCAACGCGTCGTGCGCGAGGACGAGTTGGGGCTCGCCGGGTGCGCTGCGCAGGTCCACGATGACCAGCCGGTCGCGGCCGGGGACGCGATAGGGAGCGATGCGTACGTCGCCGTCGCCCGCCGCCCGTTCGAGCCCGTCGAGGAGCAGGTCCCGCGACAGCGGCCACAGCACGGACCCCGGGACGCCCGCCTCCGCGCCGCCCCAGGCCGTCACCGTGACGGCCAGCGGATCCGTCAGCCGGAACCGCAGCTCCACCTCCACAGGGTGGAAGAGGTCCTCGCCCCACCGGGCCATCGCCGCGACGACACCCACGAGTTCGTCCGGTGTGACGTCGTCGTCCGCATTCATTCAGCGCCCCCGCCGCTCTCTGGGCAACGTCGCGATTCTTGCGGCGCTCATTGCCCCCTTCAACCAGATGGCCCGCGGAAGATCCGCCGAGATCTCAGACTGTGCAAACGCCCTGCTCGGAGCCGTCGTCATCGGGTCCCGCGAGGACGCGGCCGAAGGCGAGGGCGCCCGGGCCGACCCGGTAGTGGCCCTCGGTGTGCTCCAGCCAGCCTTCGTGCGCGAGCGTGCGCAGCAGGTGGTACGTCGTCGCCAGCGGTACGTCGAGGAACCGCGCGAGCCGCTTGGCGGTCAGCCCCTGCGGGTGGCGGGCGATCTCCGTGAGGATGCGCAGGGCGCGCTCCACCGACTGCAGCCGGGTGCCGCCCGCGGTCCGTGGCTGCGCCATGTGTGTCCTCCTTCGGTGCCGCGCGGGCGTCGGGCGCCTCGCGTGGGTGTCCGGCATGTCATCACTGATCTTTGAAGATCCGGTACGTCCGATCACCGGCCACCGGGCCGCGTGCTGCGGACCATCCGGGTGCGCAAGGGCGGCCACCCGGCCCTGGACGGGTGGCCGCGGCAGTTGATAGGGGCACGCATGAGCGACGCGACGCTCGTCTCCGCGCAGGAGCCGCCCGCGGGGAGTCCGGCCGGACGGCGGGGGTTCGCGCGCCTGGTGACGTCGCCGCTGCACGCCACCTTCCTGGTCCTGCTGGTCGTCGGCCTGGTGCGGACCGTCGTGGCGGGGGTGTCGGGGGAGGGGTGGCGCGTCGGGGCGGGTCTCGCGCTCGGCCTCGTGTACTGCTTCGCGCCGGTCGCGGAGCGCCGTTCGGGGGCCGATCCGGGCGCCCTGCGGCTCGCGAGCCGGGCCGACCCCTTCACCCTCGGCTGGCTGGCGGCCCTGTTCGGCCTGTGGCTCTGGCTCGATCTGACGGGGACCCAGTTCCGGGCCCTCGTTGCCGCGCTGTACTTCGTCGTGCTGATGTTCCTGCCCCGGCTGCGCACGCTCGGCGTCGCGGTCGTCGCCGTCGCCGCGGCGGCGGTCACCTCGCGGCGGGGGTCCGCGACCGTCGGGGACCAGGAGATGGTCGTCGTGGGCGCCTTCCTCGCCCTGCTCCTGGTCGTCCTCGCCTTCCGCAAGGAGGAGCGCCTGCGCGGCTCCGCCGATGCGGTCATCCGTCAACTGCGCGACGACCGCGGGCAGTTGGCGACGTCGCAGCGGCTCGCGGGGCAGGCGGACGAGCGGCGCCGGATGGCGGCCGAGGTCCACGACTCGATCGCCCAGTACCTGGCGGGCGTCAAGCTGCTCCTCGAGGGCGCGGAGCGGACCCTGACCGCCGCCCCCGCAAGGGCCGCGGAGGCGACGCACGCCGCCCTCGACCTGACCAACCTCGGCCTGCGCGAGGCGCGCCTCCTCATCGACTCGGCGCACACCGACCGCCCGGCGGGCACCCCCAACGGCACGCTCCCCGAAACGATCGAGAACCATCTCTCGGCGATGCGCCAGGCACTCGCCGCGGGCTGGCAGGTGGCCGGCGGCCCACCCTCCGCCTCCGGCGCCGAAGGCCCCCCGGAGATCGCGTTCTACACTTCGGGCGAGCCCGGCCCGCTTCCGCCCGACGTGGAACACACCCTGCTGAGGCTCGCGCAGGAAGCGGTGTCCAACGCCCTGTGGCACGCGCGGCCGCACCGGGTCACCGCCACGCTGACGTACGAGCCGCAGGAGGTGACCATGACCGTCAGGGACGACGGCCGGGGCTTCGACCCCGCCAGGGTGCCCGACGACCGGCACGGTCTGCGCTCCCTGCGGCACCGCGTCGAGGGCCTCGGCGGCACGTTCGCGGTGGTGTCGCGCGCCGGTACGGGCACGGAGCTGAGCGCCGTGCTGCGGCGCAGGCCGGCCGGGGCGGACGCGGACGGATGACGTGGATGAGTGACGTAAATGAGTGACGTCCTGAGCGGCATAACCGAGCCGGTCCCCGCCGGCATACCCGAGCCGGTCCCCGCCCGGACCGGCCGCGCCCGCCCCACCCGGGTCCTCGTCGTCGACGACCACCCCGCGCTCAGGATCGGCCTGCGCACCCTGCTCACGACGGTCGACGACCTGTCGCCCGTGGCCGAGGCGGCGAACGCCGACGACGCCCTGCGCGCGGCCCGCCGCCCCGAGGCCCCGGACGTCGCCGTCGTCGACCTCGACCTGGGCGCGGGCATCGACGACGGCATCCGACTCGTCCGCGAACTGCGCGCGCTGGACCCGGCGCCCGCCGTCCTCATCCTCAGCGCCTACGTCACCGCGCAGACGGTGACCTCCGCGCTGCGGGCCGGCGCCACCGGATTCCTCGGCAAGGAGGCGTCCGCCGAATCGCTGCTCGCCGCGGTCCGCGCGGTCGCCCGCGGCGAGACGGTCCTCGGCCCCGGCGTCGCCCGCCATGCCCTGGCCGGGCCCCAGGGCAGCACCCCGGTGCTCACACCCCGCGAGGCCGACATCGTCCGGCTCGTGGCGGCCGGCCTGTCCAACCGGGAGATCGCGGCCCGCCGGGGCATCAGCCCGAGCACGGTCAAGAGCGCCCTCAGCGCCGTCTACACCAAGCTCGGCGCGGACAGCAGGGCGGCGGCGGTCGCGACGGCATCCCGCCTGGGGCTGCTCACCGGCCCTCCACCACCGCTTTCCGGCGGAGCGCCTGTCGCTCGATAGAGGGTGAGTGGGCCCGTCCGCCGTATCCGGAGGGCGGGGACGGTCAGGACAAGATCACAGTGCCCCATGGCAGGGAGCACCGTTTTCCTGTCTCCCGGAGGTACTCGCTCGTGGTCATCGTCATCGTCGTCGCCGCGCTCGCCCTGATCGCGGGGATCGCGGCCAACCGATATCTGCGGCCGAGGCTGCTGACCGAGGACGACGACACCGGCATGGCCGTCAAGGACCTCGTCGGCCCCCTGCTCACCCTGACCGTGCTGCTGCTGGCCTTCGTCCTCGTGACCGCCAACGGCTCGTACGGAAAGGCGGAGGTGGCCGCGCGCGGCGAGGCGCGCGCCCTGGACCAGCTCGTCGAGACCGCCGAGTACGCCACCGTGAAGCAGCGGTCGGCCGTCCAGGCCGACGCCGTCTGCTACGCCCGCGCCGTCCGCGTCCAGGAGTGGCCCGAAATGGCCGACGGCAAGGGCTCGTCGGCGCCCAGCGTGTGGTCCACCGACCTGCGCCGGAACTTCCGTGCCATGGAGGGCGAACCGGCCTTCGGCATGCTCGTCAGTGCCGACCACAAGCGTTCCGAGGAGCGCGAGGAGCGCCTCACCCAGGCGACCGCCAGCATCCCCGGCGCCATCCTCTGGTTCCTGCTGGCGGTGCTCGCGGTCACGGTGGCGGCCCTCGGCCTCTGCCTGCCGCGCAGGCACAACCGTGGGCAGCTGGCCGCGCTGACCCTGGTGACCGTGATGCTGACGGCGACCCTGTGCATCATCCGCGACGTCGACCGCCCCTTCGGCGGGATCATCGACGTACAGCCCACGGCCATCTCCGACGTGGAGAAGCAGGCGACCCGCGACTTCCTCGCCCACAGCAAGCTCTCGGACCTCCCGTGCGACAAGAAGGGCAACCGCGCGACGGAGTAGCTCCGGCACCGCCGCGCCGTCCGCCTGTACTCGGCAAACGTCCTGGCCACACGGTGCGGCGAGGAGGAGAGTGGAGGGCAATCACGGGGGACGGCCTGTGGGAGGGTGATGGCCGAATCACCCTGGGAGGTGGGCAGGTATGGCCGAACTGCCGCACGAGGAGCAGTTGGCGGCGGCATTCGTCGACCTCGCCGACACGTTGGTGCAGGACTTCGACGTCATCAACTTCCTGCACATGCTGACCGAGCACTGCGTGCACCTGTTGGACGTGGCCGCCGCCGGTGTCCTGCTGGCCACACCCAGCGGCCGCCTTGTGGACGCGGCCGCCTCCGACGAGCGCACCCGCACGCTGGAGCTGGCCGGCGTCGAGTGGAACGAAGGCCCGTGCCACGACTGCTACCGGACCAAGCGACAGGTCGCCGACGTCGCGCTGGACACGGCGGCCGCGCGGACCCAGTGGCCCCGGTTCGCGCCGCGGGCCGTGGAGCTCGGCCACACCTCCGTCGTGGCCTGCCCGCTGCGGTTGCACGACCAGGTGATCGGGTCCCTGAACCTCTTCAGGGACAGGCCCGGACCCCTGGGCGCCTCCCAGTTGCGGCTGGCGCAGGCGCTGGCCGACACAGCCACCATCGGCGTCCTGCAACAACGGGCGGTGAGTGAACAGATGACAGTGACCGCGCAGTTGCAGTCGGCCCTGGACAGCCGAATCGTCATCGAGCAGGCCAAGGGGTACCTCGCGCACCGGCTCGACACCAGCGTCGAGGACGCCTTCGCCCGGATGCGCCGCCACGCGCGCAGCAATCACATGCGGCTCACCGAGGTCGCCCGACACGTGCTGCGGGGTACGGCGGATTCGTCGCTACTGCGTCGGCACGGTCGATGAGAGGCCCCTGCACCGACAGGGATCAGCGGACTGCCCTCCGGCGGGCCCGCACCTCACCCGGAAGGGGGCGGCAGCGGTGACTCATCCGGTCATGACTGCCTACCTGCGTGCCCTCAGCTCGCACAGCGGCCCGGGTATGGCGCCGCTGCCGCTGGGGGAGTTCGCCGACGTGCTGGGCCTGGACGGTCTCGCCCTGCTCCTGTCGCCCACCGGCGGCCCGGCCCAACTCGTACAGTCCCACGGCGAGCACACCGCCGCGCTGGAGGATCTGCAGCAGATCCAGGGACACGGGCCCAGCCTCGACGCGGCCCGTCATGGCGCCCTGTTGCTGGTGCCCCATGTCACCGAGCTCACCGACAGCCGGTGGCCGGGTCTGCCCGCGGCCGTCGAAGCGCTCGACGTAGGCGCCGTGTTCTCCTTCCCCCTGCGCATCGGGGTCATCGGACTCGGCGCGCTCACCGGCTACCGCACCCGCCCCGGGCCCATGTCCACGGACCAGCTGACGGATGCCTTCGGCCTGGCCGACACCCTGGCCCAGCTCACGATCGCCACCGCCGCGCACGCAGACTTCACGTACGCCGCGCTGCTGGACGAGCCCGGTCTCTACTTCGCCGAGGTCCACCAGGCCACCGGAATGCTCTCCGCCCAGCTCGACATCACCTGCGACCACGCGCTGATCCGGTTGCGCGGCCATGCCTTCAGCCAGGACAGACCCCTCCTCGACGTCGCCCGTGACGTACTCGCCCGTCGTCTGCGCCTCGACGACAACGGGGACACGTCGAGCTGACCGCGGTACTCGCGGCCCCCACCCCATCGGCTTCAGGTGTCCGGTGGCTCCTGCGCACAGAGGTCGTGGAAGGGGAGCAGATCACGCAGGACGCTGTGGGTGAGGGCGAGTCGGACGCAGGGGCTGGGGTTGGCCAGGGTGAGGCTGCCGCCGGCGTGATGGGCGGCCTCGCGGATGCCGAGGAGGGTGAAGAAGCTGGCGTTGTCGCAGTGGGTCACCTCGGACAGGTCCATGATCAGGTGCCGGCTGCCCTCGCCCAGGACCTGAGAGGTGAGTTCACAGAGCGCGGGAATGCTGCCGGTGTCGAGCTCCCCGGCCACGGACAGGGTCATGAAGTGGCCGGGTGTGACGGGGGTCCGCTCCAGCGTCAGCCGCAGTCCACTCCCGTGCTGATCCGGACCGGTGCCGTCCTTTCGACCGGTCACCACCCCACGACCAGCGGCCCGTGGCCCGTCGGCGAATTCAGCGCGACGCGGGCCGCGGGTGCCTCCGGGGGCGGGGTGGTCGCTGCCATGACGCGGACCCGTCTTCGGAGCGACGTGAACGGTCGTCCCCGATGCCGTTGCTCACCGGGGACGAGACCCGCGTGGATGCCGGTGTACGACGTGCCCTCGGTGGCTCCAACGTACGCCTATGACACGTGTGGTGACGGGCGGTCATGAACCGTCATCCGTTCGTGGAACCGGCGGGCCCCTCGGTTGCCATCAGCGCCGTCCCGGTGAGACAGAGCGCGGGGTCGGCCGCCGCGTGCATCAGCCGGGCGGCCGTGTCGTCCCGGCTGCTCGACGGGACGACGAGCAGGTCCCAGCGCCCGGCCCCGTAGGAGAAGAGCCGGATCGTGTAGGGGTCGAGACCGGACGTGTACCACGCGGCCAGGATCACGTGGCCCGTCACGGACAGGGTGCGCGGCTCCGTCGGCCAGCTGCCCCGCGGAGAGGCGATACGGGTCACGCGCCCGCGGGTCGCCTCGAACACCTCGATGAGGGCGGCCAGTTCGGTGGCCAGCTCATCGGTGCGCGGCCACCAGGCTCCGCACACCGGTCCCGGCGGGAAGGTCGGCGGGCGCAGGGAGAGTCGGGCGGGCGGGTGCACGACGATGGGCCCGGAACCGGTCGAACTGTGGTGGGCGATCAGTGCGTTCATGACGCACGCCCCTTTTCGGGCCGCCCTGTGGGGCCCGTGTCGTGGTGCGCCGGAGGCGACGTCGAGCGGAGTCGGCGTACGAGGAGCACCCGGTGTTCCCAGCGTACGGCTCGGCCCGTGAGAGGCGGTCCGTGCCGGGCGGCGGCGTCGCCATCGGGCCATCCTCGGGAGCATCGGCGGAGCCACACGCTGGGCACCGGCGCATCCCGCCTGACAGGAGCCGTGCGGCCGATGGCGCGAAGCATGCCGTGGGGCGGTGTGGTCCGCCGTCCCGTGTGTTTCCCTCGGCGCAAGCGATCCGGCGACGGCGGCGGGACGCACGCGTACGGGACCGAGAGGGACCCGGCGCGTTCGGAGCCGGCACATCAGCCATTCGGTATCCGGCATTCGGGAATTCGGTATGGGGAGGGGCGCCCGCATGTCCGAGCAGCCGCGACGCTCACCGGGAGCGCTGCTGCGGTCCTTCACCGGCCGGCCGGGGCGCCGCGCCGCTCTGTCGGCCGTGTCCTGGCTGACCAGCCCGCTCTCGCCGGACGACTATCTCGGCCTGCTCGATCCCTTGTGGTCGGCGCGGCATCCCGCGGGCCGGGTCACCGACGTACGGGACGAGGGCGCCGGGGCGGCCACCCTGGTGATCCGGCCGGGCCGGGGCTGGAGCGGCCACCGGGCCGGGCAGTACCTTCCGCTCGGGGTCGAGATCGACGGCGTACGGCACTGGCGGACGTACTCGATCACCTCGGCGCCCGACGACGGGGCCGCCGAGATCACCGTCACCGTGAAGGCCCACCCCGACGGCCGGGTCTCGCCGCACCTGGTGCACAGGACCGCCCCGGGCGCGGTGCTCCGACTCGGCCCGGCACAAGGGGAGTTCGTGCTGCCGAGGCCGCTGCCGGAGCGGCTGCTGTTCGTGACGGCGGGCAGTGGTCTCACGCCCGTGATGGGGATGCTGCGCACGCTCGCCCGTAGCGGGAGCGCCGCCCCGGACACGCTGCTCCTGCACAGCGCGCCGTCGCCGGACGAGTGTCTCTTCCGTGCCGAACTGGCCGCCCTGGAAGCCAGGTTGCCCTGGCTGACGGTTCGTCTGACCCATACGCGCACGGACGGACGCCTCACCGCCGACCGGATCGCCGCGTCGTGTCCGGACTGGCGCGGGCGGGACACCTGGGTGTGCGGTCCTTCCGGGCTCCTGGACGCGGCGGAGCGGCAGTGGGACGCAGGGGGAGTGCGGCAACGGCTGCGGGTGGAGCGCTTCCACCTGACCCCCGTGCAACCGGTGGGCGCCGACGCGGTCGGCGGCCGGGTGTGCTTCACGCGCAGCGGCAGGTGGGCGGACGCGGAGCCCGGTGTGCCCCTTCTCGCGGCCGGCGAATCGGTGGGTGTGCCGATGCCCCACGGCTGTCGCCGCGGCCTCTGCTTCGGCTGCCTCGTCCCGATCGTCGAGGGCCGGGTGCGCGACCTGCGCACCGGTGAACTGCACGGCGAACCAAATGAGTTGATCCAGACCTGCGTCAACGGCGCCGCGGGCACGCTCGTCCTCGACCTGTGAGTCCAGAGGAGACCCTCATGACCGCCGCTGTATTCAGCGATCCGGCGCCCGGGGAACCGGACGCCGACCTTACGGACCAACTGGGCCGTGAACTGGACGCGCTCCGCGCCGAGTTCATGGCGGCGCGCGGCGCCGACGACGCCCACTACATACGTACCGTCATCGCCGTGCAACGCGGCTGCGAGACCGGCGGACGCCTCGCGCTCACCGTCTCCCTCTTCCCACCCGCCTGGTTCACGGGCACCGCCCTGCTCACCTTCGCCAAAATCCTGGAGAACATGGAGCTGGGCCACAACATCCTGCACGGACAGTGGGACTGGCTCGGTGACCCGGCGATCCACTCGACGACCTGGGAGTGGGACTTCGCCACCCCCGCCGATGCCTGGAAACGCACCCACAACCACCTCCACCACACGTACACCAATGTCGTCGGCCGCGACCGCGACCTCGGCTACACGGTCCTGCGCATGGCCCCGGACCAGCCCTGGCACCCGGGCCATCTCCTCCAGCCGCTGTTCACGGCCCTGCTCGCGCCCGTCTTCGAGTGGGGCATCGCCCTGTACGACCTGGAGGTGGACGAGGCGTTGGCGGGCCGCAAGAGCGTGCGCGCCTTCCTCGGGGACACAACTGAGATGGTGGGCAAGGCGGTTCACCAGGCGGCCAAGGACTACGTCCTCTTCCCGCTCCTCGCGGGGCCCTCCGCGCTGCCCTGCCTCCTCGGCAATCTCACCGCGACCACCACCCGCAACGTCTGGGCGCACACGGTCATCTTCTGCGGACACTTCCCCAGTGACGTGCACACCTTCGCGTACACGGAGGAGCAGATCGAGGGCGAGAGCCGGGGCGAGTGGTATCTGCGCCAGATCCAGGGCTCGGCGAACATCGAAGGCGGGCCGCTGCTCCACCTCCTCACCGGCAACCTCAGCCACCAGATCGAGCACCACCTCTTCCCCGACCTGCCCAGCAACCGCTACGCCGAGCTCGCTCCGCGCGTCCGGAAGATCTGCGCCCGGTACGGACTCCCGTACGCCACTGGGCCGTTGTGGCGGCAGTACGCGTCGATGTGGGGCCGGGTGCTGCGGCACGCCCTGCCGACGGCACACCGCGGCGCGGAAGGTGGGAGCGAGGGCCATCGCCGGGCCGAGTGACCGGACCGGCGGTGGCCCTCGCGGCGGCGTCGCTGTGTCCCCCTGCACAAGTGCGACGCGCGCGGGCAGGCCGGGCCTGTGCGTCGGCAACACACACCCGGCGCGTCCTTGCGGGCGAAGGACCGCCCCGCAAAGACGACGGATCAGGGGGGAAACGGATCAGGAAGGAGGTGGATCAAGAAGGAAACGGATCAGGAAGGAGCACAAGGAGAACGTCAGGTCGCGACGCGGAATCACGGACCGCGACCCGACCTCCTCGAAGGCGGAGGCCGGAGTGCTGGGGGTCCGGGACCGGGGACCTGGAAGCCGGCGCTGTTGTCGGCGGCTGCGCTAAGTGCCGTATTCACGCTAGTCCCGCCGGTGGGGCGGCGACACCGGTCACCAGGATGAGTCTGGCTGCGCCGAATCCAGTAGGGCATCCGGACGTGCGGAGCACTCCGGCTTCCTGTGGTGGGCACGACGCGACCAGGGGTGGCCCGAACCGGTCGGGGGCCCGGGCCCACCGATCCGCGCGCCCTACCGATCAGCGTGACGGCCGCAGTACGCTCCGTCTGGCCGACTGCCGGCCCCGACTTCGGCGCGCACTTGTCCCGGGCCCGCTGGAGTCGCGCGTCGCCGACGAGGCGCGACTCCAGCCCCTGCCCTCCTGCGTGTCCGTAGCGGGGAACTCCCGCGCCCCGCTGCCGCAGTTGGGCCCCGCGCGAGGAGCGGATGGGGGAGCCACTGCTCCTCGCGCCCGACGGCCGCCCCCGGTCGCTTGATCGGCGGCGGCCGTCCCAAGTCCTCGTATTCAACGCCTACTTGAAGGCATTCCCGGTGTTCAGCCTACGCCCGGCGGGGGCCGATCGCTCCTCCTCATGGCATCTGCCGCGTGCGCGGCGCCGGGGCCGTTTTCGGCCGCGCAGGAGTACGGTGCAAGAAGGCGGGGGGCGTTCGGATGGCGGTGCCCGGTCACCGCGCAACGCCATGCTCCCCTTCCCCACCGCCCACTCAGGGGCTGCCCTCGACCCCGGCCGCGCCGCCGCTCACCAGTCGAGGAGCCCGCACATGTCCCCGGAGCCCGCCGCGCACACACTCGCCCGCTTGCCGGACGCCGCCGCGCCGCCCGCACCCTACGACGGCAACTCGCCGTTCCCACGCGATGGTTCGCCACATGATCGGGGCGGCGGAGAGCGTCTGTACGTGACGGTGACAGCGGCGATCGTGGTGCTGCCGTTCGTGGGGCTCGGCCTCGCCGGATGGCTGCTGTGGGGGCGGCTGATCCATCCCACGGACATCGTTCTCGGGCTCGCCCTGTACGTGCTCACGGGCCTCGGAGTCACGGTCGGCTTCCACCGCGGGCTCACCCACGGCAGCTACCGGGCCGTCCGCCCCGTGCGCATCGCCCTCGCGGTGGCCGGTTCGATGAGCTTCCAGGGCGATGTCGTCGGCTGGGTCGCCACGCACCGCCGCCACCACGCCTTCACCGACCGCCCCGGCGATCCGCACTCCCCGTACCGGTACGGCACCCACCTGCGCGGCCAGTTGCGCGGTCTGCTGCACGCTCACATCGGCTGGCTGTTCCACAACGACCGTACGGAGCCGGAGCGTTACGCCCCCGACCTGCTGGCCGACCGCGACATCCGCGGGGTCTCCCGCGCCTTCCCGTTCCTGTGTCTGGTCACGCTCGCCCTGCCGTTCGGCCTCGGCTGGGCGATCGGCGGCACCTGGCTGCACGCCGTGACCGGCCTGCTGTGGGCGGGGCTCGTCCGCATCGCGCTGCTCCACCACGTCACGTGGAGCGTGAACTCGCTGTGCCACATGATCGGCGAGCGCCCGTTCCGTACCCGCCGCCACGACCGGGCCACCAACCTGTGGCCGCTCGCCCTGCTCTCCTTCGGCGAGAGCTGGCACAACCTCCACCACGCCGACCCGACCAGCGCCCGGCACGGGGTGGAGCGCGGTCAGCTCGACCCGTCGGCCGCGGTCATCCGGCTCCTCGAACGCCTCGGCCTCGCACACGACGTGCGCTGGCCGACGCCGGACCGCGTCGCCGCCCGCCGCATCTGACGCACATCGTCGACCACTCACCCGCGCACGCAGCCGGCAGGAGTCACCCCTGATGACCCTCGCACCGCACCTTCCGCCCCCCTCCCAGCCCCTGCTGCGCCTGCGTCTGGCCCCGCACGCCGGTGGTCCCCGAGCCATCGACGGGGCCTGGTGGCCGCACTCCTACGACCTGCTCGCCGAACTCCCCACGCTGCTCGCGGGGTTGCCCCGGACCTGGGGCCACATCAGCAGCGTCCTGTTCAACGGGGCAGCGTGGCCGGCCACACCGGGCCGCATGCTCGTCGCCGACCAGGTCGTCCGCCTGCGCAGGAGCCTGGCGGCCACTCCCTTGCACACCGTCGTCCTCGTCGCCCCCGGCCACGGACGCTGGGACCTGCTCGTCGTACCACCGGACACGACCGAGGAGGAGGCGGAACCGATCATGGCGGGGGCATCGGGCATCGACGCCCTCCGGCACCCCGCCTGACCTGCTGATCAACCCGTGAGGCCAAACGCAGAACAGGCCCGGTACTGATTTCTCAGTACCGGGCCTGACCTGGTGTTTCAACTGTCGGGGTGGCGGGATTTGAACCCACGACCTCTTCGTCCCGAACGAAGCGCGCTGCCAAGCTGCGCCACACCCCGATGTCGTTGTTCCGGTCTCTGCTGTTCTGCTCTGCAGGTCGCGGCGACGTCGTTTACTTTAGCGGACTGTCGGCCTGAGACGAAATCCGGTTTACGGCGGCCCTCTGCGCAGGGCCTCAGGCGGCCATCGGCGCCAGCGTCAGCAGGGTCGCCTCGGGCGGGCAGGCGAAGCGGACCGGGGTGTAGCGGTTGGTGCCGCAGCCCGCCGAGACGTGGAGGTAGGACGTGTTCCCCTCCGCCTCGTGCGTGGACAGGCCCTTCACGCGGTCCGCGTCCAGGTCACAGTTGGTGACGAGAGCCCCGTAGAAGGGGATGCAGAGCTGGCCGCCGTGGGTGTGGCCCGCGAGGACCAGCGGGTAGCCGTCCGCGGTGAAGGCGTCCAGGGTGCGCAGGTACGGGGCGTGCACCACGCCCATCGAGAAGTCCGGGCCCGCCAGCGGGCCGCCGGCCACCTCCGCGTACCGGTCGCGCTTGATGTGCGGGTCGTCCAGGCCGGTGAGGCCGATCTCCACGCCCGCGACCTTCAGCGAGCCCCGCGTGTTCGTGAGGTTCAGCCAGCCGGCCCCGTCGAAGGCGTCGCGCAGGTCCTCCCACGGGTTGTGGATGGCGCCGACGACGGGCGGGTTGCCGTTCAGACCGTGCTTGCCCGACATCTGCTGCTTCAGGTAGCGGGCCGGGTTGAGGAGCTTGGGGCCGTAGTAGTCGTTGGACCCGAAGACGTACGCGCCGGGGAACTCCATCAGCGGGCCGAGCGCGTCGAGGACCTCGGGGACGCCCTCCGTGTCGGACAGGTTGTCGCCCGTGTTGATGACGAAGTCGGGGCGGAGCCCGGCCAGCGACTGCAGCCAGCGGCGCTTCTTGTTCTGCCCGCTCACCATGTGGATGTCGGAGACCTGGAGCACCCGCATCGGGCGCATTCCCGCAGGCAGGACCGGGACCGTGACCCGTCGCAGGCGGAAGGAGCGGGCCTCGAAGCCCGCCGAGTAGATCAGCCCGGCGGCGCCCGCCGCCGCGATGCCGGCCGTCACCTTCAGGGAGGTCTTCAGAGGATTCCCGTATCGAGCGCGCATGGGCCCATCGTGTCAGACCGGCCCCGCCCCGGAAATCCGCGGGCGTGGGGCCTCGCGCACCTGCGACAATCAAGTCATGACCACGCTCAAGTCGAAGTTGCAGGACGACCTCAACGCCGCGATCAGGGAGCGCAACGAGCTCCGCTCCTCGACGCTCCGGCTGACCCTCTCCGCGATCACCAACCAGGAAGTCGCGGGCACGGAGAAGCGTGAGCTGACGGACGACGAGGTGCAGAAGGTGATCGCCAAGGAGGCGAAGAAGCGCCGCGAGGCTGCCGATGCCTTCGAGAAGGCGGGCCGCGCCGAGTCCGCGAGCCGCGAGGAGGCGGAGGGCGTGGTGCTCGCCGAGTACCTGCCGCAGCAGCTGTCCGACGCCGAGCTCGAGCAGATCGTCGCGCAGGCGGTCGAGGAGGCGAAGGCGGCCGGCGCCGAGGGGCCGAGGGCCATGGGCCAGGTCATGAAGATCGTGAAGCCGAAGGTCGCGGACCGCGCCGAGGGCGGCCGGGTGGCCTCCACGGTCAAGCGCCTCCTGGCGGGCTGAGCTCCGCCACGAACGACGAAGAGACGAAGAAGAGGGCGCATCCCGTGTGGGGTGCGCCCTCTTCCTTACCGGTCTGCGGGGGCCCTACCGGCCCCAACCGCCCCCGTGTCCGTTCCCGTTCCCATTGCCGCCGATCAGGTCCGGCGGGATCGAGATGTCGGGCAGCGGGTCGGTGTCGCCGTTGCCCCCGTCGTCCCCGGCGTCGGGCTTGTCGCCCTTGTTCTTGCTCTTGTCCTTCTTCTTGTCCGGGTCCGGGATGTTCACCTTGTTGAAGGTGGGCGCGTCCTTGCCGGACAGCGCGCCGGTCATGGCGTCCCGCCAGATCGGACCCGGCGTATCGGCGCCGAACACCTTGTCGTGGTACTGGCCACCGATGGTGATGTCGGTCATCTCGACGGCCTGCGAGGCGCTGCCGACCCAGACGGCGCCGGACAGGTTCGGCGTGTAGCCGGCGAACCAGGCGTTCTTACGGGCGTCGGTGGTACCGGTCTTGCCCGCGTTGTCCCGCCCGCTGAGGCCGGCCGTCTTGCCCGTACCGGAGTCGATCACGCCGCTGAGCAGCGTATTGATCTTGTCGGCGGTCGACTGCGACATCGCGCGCGAGCACTTCGACTTCGGCACGTCGAGCGCCTTGCCGTTGGGGTCGGTGATCGCGTCGATGGCGACGGGCGTGCAGTACGTGCCGCGGTTGGCGAACGCCGCGTACGCGGAGGCCATCGTGAGCGGCGAGAGACCCGTCGAACCGAGGGTCATGGACGAGGGCACCTCGTCGACCTTCTTGCCGTTGCCCTGCACCACGCCCAGCTTGTCGGTCATCTTCACGACCGGGCACATGCCGATGTCGCCGATCATCTGCACGAAGTACGTGTTGATGGACTTGGCCATCGCCTCCTTGAGGCGGTACGGGCCGACCTCCGACTCGTTCTCGTTCTCCAGCTTGTAGCCGCCGTCGTTGACCCACGGCTTGCCGCTGCACGTCTGGACCCGGCTCGGGTACGGCATCTGGTACGGCGCCGGGTACTGCTTCGTCACCGACGTGCCCTTCTCCAGGGCCGCTGCCGCCACGAACGGCTTGAACGTCGAACCTGTCGGGAAGCCGAGGTTGGAGCCGCCGTCCCGGTAGTTGACCGAGTAGTTCATCTCCGACTCGTTCTTGCTCGCGTCGGAGCCGTACGGCTTGGACTGCCCCATGCCGAGGACCTTGCCGGTGCCGGGCTCGACGAACGCGCCCGCCGCGTCGACCTTGTCCGACTGGTAGACGTGGCGCTTGACCGAGTCCTCCACGGACTCCTGCGTCTGCGGGTCGAGCGTCGTCTTCACCGTCAGGCCGCCGCGGTTCCAGATCTTGGCCCGCTCCTCGGACGTCTTGCCATAGGCCGGGTTGTTGAGGAAGGAGTTCCTGACGTAGTCGCAGAAGAACGCCGCGCCGTGCTGCGCGGTGATGCAGCCGTTCTGCGGCCTGCTGACCTTCAGGCCGATCGGCGTCTCCTTGGCCTTGGCGGCCTCGGCCTGCGTGATGTCGTGCGTCTCCGCCATCCGCTGGAGCACGATGTTGCGCCGCTTCTTCGCCTCGGCCTCGTCGTTGACGGGGTCGTAGCGGCTGGGGGACTGCACGATGCCGGCGAGCATCGCCGACTCCTGGATGTTCAGGTCCTTGGCCGGCTTGGAGAAGTAGCGCTGGGCCGCGGCCTCGACGCCGTACGCCTGCTGCCCGAAGTACGTGATGTTCAGGTAGTTGTTGAGGATCTTCTTCTTGCCGACCTCGTTCTCCACCTGGATCGCGTACTTCAGCTCCTTGACCTTGCGGCCGATGGTCTGCTGAGTCGCCTGCGCCAGCTTGGTCGGGTCGTCGCCCGCCTCTTCCATGAAGACGTTCTTCACGTACTGCTGGGTGAGGGTGGAGGCGCCCTGCGAGACGCCGCCGTTCTGCGCGTTGGCGTTGATCGCGCGCAGGATGCCCTTGGCGTCGACGGCGCCGTGCTCGTAGAACCGCGAGTCCTCGATCGCGACGATCGCCTTCTGCATGTACGGCGAGATGTCGTCGAGCTTCACGACCGTGCGGTCGCGCGAGTAGACGGTCGCGATCTTCCCGCCCTCGTTGTCCAGGATCGTGGTGCGCTGGCTCAGCGGCGGGGTCTTCAACGTCGCCGGAATCTCGTCGAATCCCTCGACCGAGCCCTTGGCCGCGAGACCCAGCGCGCCTGCCGCGGGCAGGGCGATCCCCGCCAGCACGGCTCCTGCGAGCACGCTGACTCCGAGGAACTTGGCGGCCTGTTGGGCCGGCGACGTACCGCCGCCACCGCCCGAGCGCTTCTTTCCCATACGGGGCAGCCTACGTGTCGATTCTCCGGACAGCCGTATATGCCTTGGCCTAAGCTGCACTCAACTGTCACAGCAGTGCGGTCTCGTATCAAGATGCGGGACGACCCCGAATCGTTCCCGGTACGTATGAAGTGCCTCTTGTAGTCATTCTCGGACTCTTTCGCGCGTCTTCGCGTAGGGCTCAGGGGGTGTCCGACTTCGCCTTGTGTGTCACTCCACGCCCGTTGTGACTCAAGTGAACTGTCCCGGTTTGCCGGGGTTATTACGCATGTCCTTCGGTCACTCCGTCGGGTGATCTGCCGCTCACGCATAGTCCGTTCGGACCATTCAAGATTGGGCCCGAAGGGGGTGTTGCGCTGTGCCCACCTTCCGTAACGTCCTCAACTGGCGGCGGTGAATATGCCGCTGCCGCCGTGGGGGAGCCTCGATTCGGGAGAGGACGGCGCCGGTATGGGCTGGGTAGTCGACTGGAGTGCGCAGGCGGCCTGCCGCACTACCGATCCGGACGAACTGTTCGTTCAAGGAGCAGCGCAGAACCGGGCGAAGGCGGTGTGCACGGGATGCCCCGTGCGGACCGAGTGCCTGGCGGACGCGCTCGACAATCGCGTCGAGTTCGGCGTGTGGGGTGGCATGACGGAGCGGGAGCGTCGCGCGTTGCTGCGCAGGCGTCCGACCGTCACGTCATGGCGCACGCTGCTTGAGACGGCGCGTACGGAGTACGAGCGCGGCGCGGGCCTGCTGCCCGTGGAACTGGAGAACGACGAGACGTACGAGAGGTACGCGGCCGTCGGTTAGCCGGCGCGCGCACCACTGTCCGTAGGAACTGTGGGAACCGTCGGAACTGTCCGTCGGGCCACGGACGTACGGCTCAAGCTCCGGCCGGAGTGCCACCGGCCGCGAGCCGTTCTCCGATGTCCCTGAGGCCTGCCAGGTCGTGTACGTCACCGGGCAGGGCCGCGACCTCGGTCACGGCGACCTCGGGATGCAGCGCGGTGAAGCGGTCACGCGTGCGCTGTTCGCGCGCGACCATCTGCATGCGCTCCGCGTGCAACCGCAGTAGTCCCGCGGTCAGTTGCTCAATGCCGGGCTCGGCCGTGGGGTCGGCCTCGGATGTTTCGGGGGATGCCTCGAAGGGCGCTTCGGAAGATGATTCGGGGGGTGCCTCGGGAGTGGCACGACCCTCTTCCTTCCCGCCCGTCTGATCCACAATGCGGCGCTCGTCAAGATTTTCCGCGGCGGCAAGCGCCCGCTCGGCCGAGAGCCGGCTCGCGGCGCTGCCGTGCACCCGGTTCAGTACGAGCCCGGCCAGCGGCATCTTCTCCGCGGCCAGCCGCTCCACGAAGTACGCGGCCTCGCGCAGCGCGTCCCGCTCGGGCGCGGCGACCACGAGGAACGCGGTGCCGGGCGCCTGCAGCAGCTTGTACGTGGCGTCCGCGCGCGTGCGGAAACCGCCGAACGTCGTGTCCATCGCGGCCACGAACGTCTGCACGTCGCGCAGGAGTTGACCGCCGAGCAGCTTGCCGAGAGTGCCGGTCATCATCGACATCCCGACGTTCAGGAACTTCATGCCCGCGCGCCCGCCGATCTTCGCCGGGGCCATGAGCAGCCGGATCAGCTTGCCGTCCAGGAACGAGCCGAGTCGCTGCGGCGCGTCCAGGAAGTCGAGCGCGGAGCGGGACGGCGGGGTGTCGACGACGATCAGGTCCCACTCGTCGCGGGACCTGAGCTGCCCCAGCTTCTCCATCGCCATGTACTCCTGCGTGCCCGCGAAGCCGGCCGAAAGCGACTGGTAGAAGGGGTTGTTCAGGATCGCCTTCGCGCGCTCCTCGTCCGCGTGCGCCTCGACGATCTCGTCGAACGTGCGCTTCATGTCGAGCATCATCGCGTGCAGCTCGCCGCCCGCGGAGTCGTCGAAGTCCTTCACCCGGCGCGGGGTGTTGTCCAGCGAGTCGATGCCCATGGACTGGGCGAGCCTGCGGGCCGGGTCGATGGTGAGGACGACGACCTTGCGGCCGCGCTCGGCGGCGCGCAGCCCGAGGGCGGCGGCCGTCGTGGTCTTGCCGACGCCACCGCTGCCGCAGCACACCACGATGCGGGTCTGCGGGTCGTCGAGCAGCGGGTCCACGTCGAGCGTGCCCTCAGGGGTCAGCGTCATGAATGGCGTCCCGTCATGAGTGGCGTCCTGTCCTGGATGCGGTTCCCTGAATCCCTTGGATCCCTTGCTGTCGCAGTTCCTCGGCGAGCGTGTAGAGCCCGGAGAGGTCGAGGCCCTCGGTGAGCAACGGCAGTTCGTGCAGCGGCAGGCCCGCCTCGGCGAGCTGGTCGCGCTGGGCGCGCTCCAGGGCGTAACGCTCGGCGTACTCCCCGGCCTGCGCGAGCAGCGGACCGACGAGCCGCTTGGCGCTGCCGAGCCCGGCGGCCGTCAGGGCCTCGGTGACCGCGGGGCGGACCTCGCCGTCGGAGGCCAGCGCCAGGGCGGGTTCCCCGAGAAGCGCGGGTCGCACCATGTTCACCATGATCCGTCCGACGGGCAGCTTCGCGGCGCGCAGCTCGGCGACCCCGTCGAGGGTCTCCTGCACCGGCATCTCCTCGAGGAGGGTCACCAAGTGCACCGCGGTCTCACGGGACTTGAGGACCCGCATCACCGCCTGCGCCTGATTGTGTATCGGGCCCATCTTGGCGAGCCCCGCCACCTCGTCGTTCACGTTGAGGAACCGGGTGATGCGGCCGGTGGGCGGCGCGTCCATCACCACGTAGTCGTAGATGTAGCGCCCCTGCTTGTCTTTTCTGCGCACCGCCTCGCACGCCTTGCCCGTCAGGAGTACGTCCCGCAGGCCCGGCGCGATGGTGGTCGCGAAGTCGATCGCGCCCAGCTTCTTCAGGGCACGGCCCGCACCGCCCAGCTTGTAGAACATCTGGAGGTAGTCCAGAAGCGCCAGTTCAGGATCGATGGCGAGCGCGAACACCTCCCCGCCACCGGGCGCGACGGCGATCTTCCGCTCCTCGTAGGGGAGCGCCTCCGTCTCGAAGAGCTGTGCGATGCCTTGTCTGCCCTCCACCTCCACGAGGAGAGTGCGCTTTCCCTCGGTCGCGAGGGCGAGCGCGAGTGCAGCGGCGACCGTGGTCTTTCCGGTCCCGCCCTTGCCGCTGACGACCTGGAGCCTGCTCACGTATTCGAGCCTAACCAGTACGTCGGACATCCACGCAGCAGCCTCCGGAACGCTTCGGCCATGTCCGGACGGATACAGTCGGCCCCATGGCAAAGAAGTGGGAATACGCGACCGTGCCGCTCCTCGTGCACGCGACGAAGCAGATCCTGGACACCTGGGGCGAGGACGGCTGGGAGCTGGTCCAGGTCGTGCCGGGGCCGAACAACCCCGAGCAGCTGGTGGCGTACCTGAAGCGGGAGAAGGCCGCATGAGCGGGCAGGTGGAGGCGCGGCTCACCGAGCTGGGCCTGACCCTGCCGCCCGTCGTCCCCCCGGTCGCCGCGTACCAGCCGGCCGTGCAGTCCGGCGTGTACGTGTACACGGCGGGGCAGCTGCCCATGGTCGACGGCAAGCTGCCGCTGACCGGCAAGGTCGGCGACGAGGTCACCGACGAGCAGGCCAAGGACCTGGCCCGCACCTGCGCGCTGAACGCGCTCGCGGCGGTCAAATCCGTCGCCGGTGACCTGGACCGCATCGCGCGTGTCGTGAAGGTCGTCGGCTTCGTGGCCTCCGCCACCGACTTCACCGGCCAGCCCGGCGTCATCAACGGCGCGAGCGAGCTGCTCGGCGAGGTCCTCGGCGACAAGGGCGTGCACGCGCGCAGCGCCGTCGGCGTGGCCGTGCTGCCGCTGGACGCGCCGGTCGAGGTCGAGATCCAGGTGGAGCTCACCTCCGAGGCCTGAGCTGCCGTTCTCGTACGAGAGGCCGTCCACGATCTTCGTCGTGGACGGCCTCTCGAACATCCGGCCGTCAGCGGTTAGCCTCCGGCCATGGCAAATGGGCAGTGGTATCCCCCGGAGTGGCCGGAACGCATCCGTGCCCTCGCCGCCGGCACGCTCACACCCGCGACTCCGCGCCGCGCGGCCACCGTGATGCTGCTCAGAGACGCCTCGCCCGGTGGCCCCGAGGTGCACATGCTCCGCAGACGTACGTCGATGAAGTTCGCGGCGGGCGCCTACGCGTATCCGGGCGGCGGCGTCGACCCGCGCGACGACGACCGGCTGGTCCGCTGGGCCGGTCCTTCGCTCCAGGTGTGGGCCGAGCGGCTCGGGGTGCCGGAGCGGGAGGCCCAGGCGATCGTCTGCGCCGCCGTGCGGGAGACGTTCGAGGAGGCGGGCGTGCTGCTCGCCGGACCGACCCCGGACACCGTCGTCGACGACACGACGGGCGAGCAGTGGCAGGCCGACCGGCAGGCGCTGATCGACCGGGACCTGTCCTTCGCCGGGTTCCTGGAGAACCGCGGCCTGGTGCTGCGCTCCGATCTGCTCGGCGCGTGGGCCCGCTGGATCACCCCGGAGTTCGAGCCGCGCCGCTACGACACGTGGTTCTTCGTGGCCGCGCTCCCGGCGGGCCAGCGCACCAGCGACGACTCCTCCGAGGCCGACCGCACGGTGTGGATCATGCCGGGGCGGGCCGCGGCTGAGTACGACCGGGGCGAGCTGACGATGATGCCGCCGACGATCGCGACGCTGCGCACCCTGGAGGCGTACGACGACGTGCGCGGCGCCCTCGCGGGGGCGGCGGGGCGCGATCTCACTCCCGTACTCGCGCAGGCGCGCATGGAGGAGGACGAGCTGGTGCTGTCCTGGCCGGGACACGACGAGTTCACCAAGCACATCCCGACCGGGAACAGCGACAGCAACGGGGGAGCCTCCTCATGACCGAAGCCGCGGCCCTGCCCGGCCAGCCGCGCGGCGTCGTCCTCACCGGCCCCGCCACCGCCCGCGCGGTCAACGTCCTGGCGCCCAACGCCTCCGCGATGACCCTCGACGGCACCAACACCTGGATCGTCGCCGAACCGGACAGCGACCTCGCCGTCGTCATCGACCCGGGACCGCTGGACGACGCGCATCTGCACGCCGTCCTCGACATCGCCGAGAAGGCCGGCAAGCGGGTCGCGCTCACCCTCCTCACGCACGGGCACCCGGACCACGCCGAAGGGGCGGGCCGGTTCGCCGAGTTGACCGGGACGAAGGTGCGGGCGCTCGACCCGGCGCTGCGGCTCGGCGACGAGGGCCTGGCCGCCGGTGACGTGATCACCACGGGTGGCCTGGAGCTGCGCGTCGTGCCGACCCCGGGGCACACCGCCGACTCGCTGTGCTTCCATCTCCCGGCCGACCAGGCCGTGTTGACGGGCGACACGATCCTCGGGCGCGGCACGACGGTGGTCGCCCACCCGGACGGCCGCCTCGGCGACTACCTGGACTCGCTGCGCCGGCTGCGTTCCCTGACGGTCGACGACGGCGTGCACACGGTCCTTCCGGGCCACGGCCCGGTCCTCGAGGACGCCCAGGGCGCCGTCGAGTTCTACCTGGCACACCGCGCGGGCCGCCTCGCCCAGGTGGAAACGGCCGTCGAGAACGGCTACGTGTCCGCCCCCGACGTCGTGACACACGTGTACGCGGACGTGGACCGCTCCCTGTGGCCGGCAGCCGAACTGAGCGTGCGGGCGCAACTGGACTACTTGCGGGAGCATGGCTTGATCTAGAGCGCCCATTCGGGCCCCTGCGGTGCTTGAGCGATCAGGCTTGCGCGCTGCTTGAGTGATCAGGCCTGCGCGCTGCTTGAGCATTCAGGCCCCCGCAGTGGCTGAGCATTCTGGCCTCCCCGGTGGCCTGAGCAAATCAAGCCCCCGCGGCGATTGAGCGGCGGGGTCCGGGGCAGAGCCCCGATCTTTTCAGCCCCGCCGGCGCTTGAGGCGCGGGGCCCGGGGCAGCGCCCCGCGACCGCAACCCACGCCGGGGCCAAGGCCGCGGGGCTCCGCAACTCACTCGCCGCCGGGGCCAACCGCAGGGGCCCGCACCTCACTCGCCGCCGGGCCCCACCCACCCGATGCCAAGCGCAGCGAGCCGCGGCGGATCCGCGATGATGTCGACCCCGACGACCATGCCGCCCCGGAACGTGAAGGCGAGCACCGAGACGACCCGGCCGCGGGGCGCCTGCACGATGCCGAGGCCGTCGCCGACGAACGCCGGGTACGCCGCCTGCGCCAGCTTCCCGTAGAACGCGGCCTGCTTGGCCACCGCCAGGCTCCCGCGCAGCAGCCCGGAGGCGGTGCCGCTGCCCGCGTCGACCCGCAACAGGACGTCCGGATCGAGGAGTTCCAGCAGCGCCTCGAAGTCACCCGCGCGCGTGGCGGCCAGCCAGGCACGGACGACCTCGCGCTGCCGGGCCAGCGGCGTGTCCCGGGGCGCGGTCGCCCCCTGCACCCGGCGCCGCGCCCTGCTCGCCATCTGCCGGGTCGCCGCGGGGGTGCGCTCCACGATGGGGGCGAGCTCCTCGAACGGCACGGCGAACATGTCGTGCAGCACGAAGGCCAGGCGTTCGGCGGGCGCGAGCGTGTCGAGCACGACGAGCAGCGCGAGCCCTACGGAGTCCGCGAGTTCGGCCTCGTGAACGGGGTCGGCGGGGCGGACCACCGGGTCGGGGACGCGGGTCTCGGAGGGCCCGAGCGCCTCGTGCTCGAAGGGCTCCTCGCGGCGCGCCGTGCGGGTGCGCAGCATGTCCAGGCAGATCCGCCCGACGACGGTCGTCAGCCAGCCGCTCAGGTTCCGTACCTCGTCGGTGTCCGCCCGCTGCAGCCGCAGCCACCCCTCCTGAACGGCGTCCTCGGCCTCGCTCAGCGAACCGAGCATCCGGTACGCCACGGCACGCAGCCGCCCTCGCTCCTCCTCGAAACGGGTGACGAGATCGGGCGGCTGTGTCATGAAGAGCTCCCCTGTGTGCCTCTACGTAGACGGGTCCCGCTATGTGTGTCGCTGTGGGGCTCTACGGAGACGGGCCCCGCCACGAGGTGTGGCGGGACCCGTCTACGTAAGCGTGTGGAGTCAGCGCGAGCGCTTCGCGAGGCGCTCCACGTCCAGGAGGATCACGGCGCGGGCCTCCAGGCGGAGCCACCCGCGGCCCGCGAAGTCCGCGAGCGCCTTGTTGACCGTCTCGCGGGAGGCGCCGACCAGCTGGGCCAGCTCTTCCTGCGTCAGGTCGTGCACGACGTGGATGCCCTCCTCGGACTGCACGCCGAAGCGGCGCGACAGGTCGAGGAGCGCACGGGCCACACGGCCGGGCACGTCGGAGAAGACCAGGTCGGACATCTGGTCGTTGGTCTTGCGCAGGCGCCGGGCGACGGCGCGCAGCAGCGCCGTGGCCACCTCGGGCCGTGCGTTCAGCCAGGGCTGGAGGTCGCCGTGGCCGAGGCCGAGCAGCTTGACCTCGGTGAGGGCGCTGGCGGTGGCGGTGCGGGGGCCCGGGTCGAACAGCGACAGCTCGCCGATCAGCTCGCCGGGGCCGAGGACGGCGAGCATGTTCTCGCGCCCGTCGGGGGAAGTGCGGTGGAGCTTCACCTTGCCCTCGGTGACCACGTACAGGCGGTCTCCGGGGTCGCCCTCGTGGAACAGGGCGTCGCCGCGTGCGAGGGTCACCTCACTCATGGAGGCGCGGAGCTCCGCGGCCTGCTCGTCATCGAGCGCCGCGAAGAGCGGGGCGCGCCGCAGAACGTCGTCCACGAGTTTCTCTCCTATGTCGCCTGCATCGGGAGTGGACCCGATCGAATCGACCGGATCGCCCCGGTTGTCGATCATTTCCACTGCCCATTTTGCCGGACGGTCCAAACAGTGTGATCAGTCACTCGTACACAAGTCTGCCGCACCCGCGCCACAACCCGAGGGGGAGGGGGCCAATCGTGGAGCGATCCGGCGGCTTCGGGGCGGATGTCAGTGCCGGGCTTTAGGCTGGCCGAGTGTTCAAAAAGCCGGTGAGAGCGCAGGCGAAGGGGGTTGTGGCGGTGATGGGTGACCTTGATTCCGCTGTCGGCGAACAGGCGCAGAAAGGTGCCCCCGAGGCCGTGACCCGAGGGTCGGAGACCGTGTCGGTGAGCATGATCGGGGCCGCGCCCGTACTCAAGTCCGTGTCCGCACAGGGGAAGGCCGCCTAGCGATGTCCGCGCCCGCGAAAAAGACCGCCGCGAAGGCGGCCACCTCGAAGAAGACGGCTGCCCTGAAGCAGACGGCCGCCGCGAAGAAGGCGTCCGCCGCTCCGAAGAAGTCCGCCACGAAGGCCGCCGCCCCGAAGCAGCCCACCGCCGCGAAAAAGACGGCCGCGCGCCCCGAGTCGCACACCGCGCTCGTCCGCCGCGCCCGGAAGATCAACCGCGAGCTCGCGGAGGTGTACCCGTACGCCCACCCGGAGCTGGACTTCGAGAACCCCTTCCAGCTCCTGGTGGCCACGGTGATGTCGGCCCAGACGACGGACCTGCGGGTCAATCAGACGACGCCGGCCCTGTTCGCGAAGTACCCGACCCCCGAGGACCTGGCCGCGGCCAACCCGGAGGAGGTCGAGGAGCTGATCCGGCCGACCGGCTTCTTCCGCGCCAAGACGCGCTCGATCATGGGCCTGGCCAAGGCACTCAGCGAGGACTTCGGCGGCGAGGTGCCCGGCCGCCTCGAAGACCTGGTCAAGCTGCCCGGCGTGGGCCGCAAGACGGCCTTCGTGGTGTTGGGGAACGCGTTCGGGAGGCCCGGCATCACCGTCGACACGCACTTCGGCCGCCTGGTGCGCCGCTGGAAGTGGACCGACGAGACGGACCCCGACAAGGTCGAGCGGGCGATCGGCGAGCTCTTCCCGAAGAGCGAGTGGACCCAGCTCAGTCACAACGTGATCTTCCACGGCCGCCGTATCTGCCACTCCCGCAAGCCGGCCTGCGGCGCCTGCCCGATCGCCCCGCTCTGCCCGGCGTACGGGGAGGGCGAGACGGACCCGGACAAGGCGGAGAAGCTGCTCAAGTACGAGAAGGGCGGCTTCCCCGGCCAGCGCCTCAAGCCCCCGCAGTCCTACCTGGACGCGGGCGGGCTCCCGGCGCCGCCCCTGGCCGGCCGGGAGGCGTGACGGACCGCATCGGAGGGCAGTCGGGGCTTGGCCCAGCACACCGCGAGGGGGCGGCGATGAAGCACGTGAGCGAGGTCGGCGGGATGAGCGGCGGGGCGAAGGGGGCGGCCGGGGCGCACGGCACGGCGGGGGCGTACGGGCCGGGTGGCCCGCCTCCCTTCGACGTGACGCTCCGCACCGAGGGCCTGCCCGCCTGGCTGGACCCCGTGGCCCACGCCGCCGCCACGGTCCGCGGAGAGCAGCTCAGCCGCTTCCTGCCGCCGGAGAGCGGGGCCGGGCGGCAGTCCGCCGTGCTGATCCTGTTCGGCGAGGGGGAGCGCGGACCCGAGTTGCTGCTCATGGAGCGCTCCGGCTCGCTCAGATCCCACGCGGGCCAGCCCTCCTTCCCCGGTGGCGCCCTCGACCCGGAGGACGGCGACCCGCTCGGTGACGGGCCGCTGCACGCCGCGCTGCGGGAGGCGTGGGAGGAGACCGGACTCGACCCGGGCGGCGTCCAGCTCTTCGGCGTGCTGCCGAAGCTGTACATCCCGGTGAGCAGCTTCGTCGTCACGCCCGTACTTGGTTGGTGGCGGGTGCCCTCACCCGTCGCGGCGGTCGACCCGGCGGAGACGGCGCGCGTCTTCACGGTCCCCGTGGCGGATCTCACGGACCCGGAGAACCGGGCGACGACGGTCCACCCGAGCGGCCACAAGGGCCCTGCCTTCCTGGTGGAGTCGGCTCTGGTCTGGGGGTTCACCGCGGGCGTGATCGACCGGCTGCTGCACTACGCGGGGTGGGAGCGCCCCTGGGACCGATCAAAGACGGTCCCACTCGATTGGCGGTCGTGACAGGGTGGGCGCCGTGAATCACGAGCAGGGGCCGACAGGGGCGAGGCGAGATGCAAGGCGGGGCGTGAATCGGTGAACGTGCTGGACTTCCTGCTGCTCGCGGCGGCCGTGTGGTTCGCGATCGTCGGCTACCGCCAGGGTTTTGTCGTCGGCATCCTGTCGGTGATCGGGTTCCTCGGCGGCGGCCTCGTCGCGATCTATGCGCTGCCTCTCCTGTGGGACGCGATCACCAGTGACGCGGAGGTCACCACGACCGCCGCGGTCGTCGCCGTGGTCGTCGTGATCGTCTGCGCCTCCGTCGGGCAGGCGTTCACCACGCACTTGGGCAACAAGCTGCGCAGGTACATCACTTGGTCCCCGGCCCGCGCGCTCGACGCGACGGGCGGCGCGGTGGTCAACGTGGCGGCGATGCTCCTGGTGGCCTGGCTGATAGGTTCCGCGCTGGCCGGCACCACCCTGCCCACGCTCGGCAAGGAAGTACGCAGCTCGAAGGTGCTGTTGGGCGTCTCGCAGGCGCTGCCCACGCAGGCGGACACCTGGTTCGCGGACTTCTCCTCGACCCTCGCGCAGAACGGGTTCCCGCAGGTCTTCAGCCCGTTCGCGAACGAGCCGATCGCCGACGTGAAGCCGCCGGACCCGGCGCTCGCGGGCAGCCAGGTGGCGCGCAACGCGAAGCGATCCATCGTCAAGGTCGTTGGCCAGGCGCCCAGTTGCGGAAAGGTCCTCGAGGGCACCGGCTTCGTCTTCTCCGACCGCCGCGTGATGACGAACGCGCATGTGGTCGGCGGCGTCGACGAACCCACCGTCCAGATAGGCGGCGAGGGCGTGAAGTACGACGCGAAGGTCGTGCTCTACGACTGGAAGCGCGACATCGCGGTCCTGGACGTGCCTGCCCTGCAGGCGCCCCCGCTCCAGTTCTCGGAGGCCGACGCGCAGCGCGGCGGCGGCGCGATCGTCGCGGGCTTCCCGGAGAACGGCGCGTACGACGTCCGCCCCGCGCGCGTGCGTGGGCGCATCACGGCGAACGGCCCGGACATCTACCACCGGGGCACCGTGCGCCGCGATGTGTACTCGCTGTTCGCGACGGTCCGTCAGGGCAACTCCGGCGGACCGCTGCTCACTCCGGACGGCCACGTCTACGGCGTGGTGTTCGCCAAGTCGCTCGACGACTCGGAGACGGGCTACGCGCTGTCCGGCGACGAGATCAGCACCGACATCGTGCGCGGCCGTACGGCGAACCAGCAGGTCGACACGGACGCCTGCGCGCTGTAGCCGACCAGCCGTGGAACCCGGCCGGATCGCCAGGTACGGAAGGGCTGTTCAGCCCCGCCCACCGTGCCGGATCCGCGCCGACACCCACCGGGCGCGGCGCCGCAGAATGCGAGGAATGCCCAGCCGGGGATCGTGCGCCGACCAGCCGTCAGGCGCTCCTCTCCGGGGAGAGCCCAGCGTCATCGCTGGGCGGCGATTGCGTGCTGCGTCACTGTAGTCGTGCGTCCAGCCCATACCCCGACGTGTGCCCCTGCCCCATGGTCGGTAACCGCCCTCACACTCCCCAAAATGGCGTACGCGCCGGGCAATTGGCCGTTCGAAGCACAGGCGTTCCCCTCGGCAATCCTTCACCAAACAGGGCTCACCGGTCCGGTTCGGGATCCTTCAGCCAGTTGACCAGTTCCTTGGAGAACGCGGCCGGATCCTCCTCGTGCGGGAAGTGTCCGAGGCCGTCGAAGAGGCGCCAGCGGTAGGGGGCCTCCACGTACTCGCCGGAGCCCGCCGCGCTGCGCGTGCGCATCACCGGGTCGAGGGAGCCGTGCACATGCAGCGTCGGCACGCGCACGGGGCGCTTCATCCGCCGGTTGAACTGGATCCCGTCGGGGCGCGCGAGGGAGCGCACCATCCACCGGTACGGCTCGATCGAGCAGTGCGCGGTCGACGGGATGGACATGGCCTGCCGGTACGTCTTCACCGTCGCGTCGTCGGGCTGGTGCGGCCCCGACCAGTCCCGGACCAGCTTGCCCACCAACTCGCTGTCGTTCGCGAGCAGCTGACGCTCGGGCAGCCAGGGGCGCTGGAAACCCCAGACGTACGATCCCGAGCGCGACTGCCGGTAGTCCGCCAGCATCGCGGAGCGCCACCGGCGCGGATGCGGCATCGAGGAGACCACGAGCCGGCGCACCAGCTTGGGCCGCATCACGGCCGCGGTCCAGGCGAGATATCCGCCGAGGTCATGGCCGACGAGCGCCGCGTCGGGCTCGCCGAGCGAGCGCACCACTCCGGTGATGTCGAGCGCGAGGTTCGCCGGGTCGTAGCCCCGCGGCGTACGGTCGCTGCCGCCCACCCCTCGCAGGTCCATCGCCACGGCCCTGAAGCCCGCGTCGGCGAGCGCGACGAGCTGGTGCCGCCACGTCCACCAGAACTGCGGGAAGCCGTGCAGGAGCAGGACCAGCGGCCCGTCCCCCATCTCGGCGATGTGGAAGCGCGCGCCGTTGGCCGCGACGTCCCGGTGGGTCACCTTGTGCCCGCCGGGAACGTCGAGGAGCACGAAGGACGCGGGCGGCTGGGCCGAAGGAGTGGCAGGGTCCGTCATGCAGACGAGCGTGCCACAGCCTCGATGGCCTTTGTGTCATGCCCGTCCGCGGTCACCTCGCGGGGGTGCGGCTTGGCGTTCTGCAGTACGCCTGCCGACTCCTTGAACGAGGCTGCGGTCTTCTGCGGCCCCTTGCCCTGCTTGGCCTTCTTGGCGAAGACGACGCCGATGAGCGCGAGCAGCAGGAAGATGACCACGCTCGCGGCGAAGGACAGCAGGAAGCACCAGGCCATGTTCCAGCCGCCGTCGCCGTTGAACCCGCCGGTCCACGCGTTGATCCCGTACGCGAGCGCGAAGCTCAGCATCGGCAGCGAGAAGGTCAGGACGACCACTCCCGCCATGAACGCGCCACCACTGGTCGCGCCGCGCTTCACGTCCTTTTTGAGCTGCGCCTTCGCGAGGGCGATCTCGTCGTGCACCAGCGCGGACATCTCGGCCGTCGCCGATGCGAACAGCTGGCCGACGCTGCGTTCGGCGCCGACCGGGTTGTCGTCGGGTGCGCTCATCGCGTACTCCCCTGTTCTTCTGTGGCTGCTTCGTATGCGCGTACTGCGCGGATTCTCCGTCAGATCATGCCGGACGCTCGTCCTCGCCGCCTGCCCCGGCCGCCACTTGCGCAAGCCTTCGGTGTTCCGCGGCTTTCCGCTCGTAGATCTCGGCCATCCGAAGGTGGTACTCCGGTTTGCCCACCTCGTAGATGTCCGGGACCCCGGAGAGGTCCTCGTCGCGCTCCTCGTCCTCCCACAGGGCCCGGTACTTGGCGTTCCGGATCTTCAGCAGCACGCTCGCGATCACCGCCGCGATCAGCGAGCCCATCAGCACGGACGCCTTGATCTCGTCCGTCAGCAACGGATCGTCGGTGAAGGCGAGTTCCCCGATGAGCAGCGAGACCGTGAAGCCGATGCCGGCGAGCGAGGCCACCGCGAACACGTCGGGCCAGGCCAGCTCGTCGGAGAGCGAGGCCTTGGTGAACCGGGCGGTCAGCCACGTACCGCCGAAGATCCCGACGGCCTTGCCGACGACGAGACCCAGCACCACGCCCAGCGTCTCCGGCTTGGTGAACACGTCGCCCAGGGCCCCGCCCGACACCGCGACACCGGCGCTGAACAGCGCGAACAGCGGCACCGCGAGCCCCGCCGAGAGCGGCCGCACCAGGTGCTCGATGTGCTCGCCGGGCGACTGCTCCTCGCCCTCCTCGCGGTGGCAGCGCAGCATCAGGCCCATGGCGACACCGGCGATGGTGGCGTGGACGCCGCTGTTGTACATCAGCCCCCAGATGACCAGGGCCAGCGGTACGTAGATGTACCAGCCGCGCACCCGCTTCTTGAGCAGCAGCCAGAAGACGGCGAGGCCGAGGAACGCGCCGCCGAGCGCGGCGAAGTTCAGGTCGTCCGTGAAGAAGACCGCGATGATCAGGATCGCGAAGAGGTCGTCGACGACGGCGAGAGTGAGCAGGAACGCGCGCATGGCGCTCGGCAGCGAGGTACCGATGACGGCGAGGACGGCGAGCGCGAAGGCGATGTCGGTGGCGGTCGGCACGGCCCAGCCGCTCATCGAGCCGCCGCCGACCGCGTTGACGATCACGTACACGATCGCGGGTGTCGCCATGCCGCAGAGGGCGGCGACGACGGGCAGCGCGGCGGCCTTGGGGTCGCGCAGATCACCGGCGACGAGCTCGCGCTTGAGTTCGATGCCGGCGACGAAGAAGAAGATCGCGAGCAGCCCGTCGGCGGCCCAGTGCTCGATGGAGAGGTCGAGGCCGAGCGCGCCGGGCCCCAGATGGAAATCGCTGACGGCCTCGTAGCTGTGGTGCAGGGCCGGGATGTTGGACCAGACGAGCGCGGCGATCGCCGCCACCAGGAGCAGGACGCCGCCGACGGTCTCGGTGCGCAGCGCGTCGGCCACGAAGGTCCGCTCGGGCAGCGAGAGCCGGCCGAGTGCCTTACGGTCCTGCTTGTTCTTGGGCGCGCTCACGGGTGAGACCTCCGGTCGGGTACGGCTGACTACGTTGCCGACCAGACTTCCCGGCGCACCTTTTGGATCCCTGTCGCGTTCTTGACGCGATCCTCACCCTACCGGGTGCGCGGGCCTGCTTGGTGATCATCACCATACGCACGAAACGGGCACCCGGCGCGCTCGCCGGATGCCCGTTCCCGTGGGTTCGTACGCGGATCAGTCCTCGCTGGACGCCGACGGCAGCTCCGCCTGGATCAGGTCCATCACGGAGGAGTCGGCGAGCGTCGTGACGTCGCCCACCGCCCGGTTCTCCGCGACGTCGCGCAGGAGGCGGCGCATGATCTTGCCGGAGCGCGTCTTGGGCAGCTCGGCGACCGGCAGGATCCGCTTGGGCTTGGCGATCGGGCCGAGGGACGTGCCCACGTGGTTGCGGAGGTCCGCCACCAGCGACTCGTCGTCCGCGTTCGCGCTGCCGCGCAGGATCACGAAGGCGACGATGGACTGTCCGGTCGTCTCGTCGGCGGCGCCGACCACGGCGGCCTCGGCGACGGACGGGTGCGAGACGAGCGCGGATTCGACCTCGGTCGTCGAGATGTTGTGCCCGGAGACGAGCATGACGTCGTCGACCCGGCCGAGCAGCCAGATGTCGCCGTCCTCGTCCTTCTTGGCACCGTCACCGGCGAAGTACTTGCCCTCGAAGCGCGACCAGTACGTGTCGATGAACCGCTGGTCGTCGCCCCAGATGGTGCGCAGCATCGACGGCCACGGCTCGGTGAGGGCGAGATAGCCACCCCCGCCGTTCGGCACCTCGTTGGCCTCGTCGTCGAGGACGGTCGCGGAGATACCCGGCAGCGCGCGCTGGGCGGAGCCCGGCTTGGTCTCGGTGACGCCCGGCAGCGGCGAGATCATGATCGCGCCGGTCTCGGTCTGCCACCAGGTGTCCACGACGGGGCACTTGTCGGCGCCGAAGTTCTTCCGGTACCAGACCCAGGCCTCGGGGTTGATCGGCTCGCCCACGGACCCGAGCACGCGCAGGCTGCTCAGGTCGAACTTCGCGGGGATCTCGTCGCCCCACTTCATGAACGTACGGATCAGGGTGGGCGCCGTGTAGAGGATCGTGACGCCGTACTTCTGCACGATCTCGGAGATGCGGCCCTGGTGCGGGGTGTCCGGGGTGCCCTCGTAGATGACCTGCGTCGCGCCGTTCGAGAGCGGGCCGTACGTGATGTACGAGTGTCCGGTGACCCAGCCGATGTCGGCGGTGCACCAGTAGACGTCCGTCTCCGGCTTCAGGTCGAAGACCGCGTGGTGCGTGTACGACGCCTGCGTCAGGTAGCCGCCCGACGTGTGCAGGATGCCCTTCGGCTTACCCGTCGTGCCCGACGTGTACAGGATGAACAGCGGCTGCTCGGCGTCGAAGGCCTGCGGCGTGTGCTCGGTGGACTGGCGGCCGACGGTCTCGTGCCACCACAGGTCGCGGCCCTCGGTCCAGGCCACGTCCTGCTCGGTGCGCCGCACGACCAGGACGTGCTCGACCGATACGCGGGTCAGCGCCTCGTCGACCGCGGGCTTGAGCGCGGACGGCTTGCCGCGTCGGTAGCCGCCGTCGGAGGTGATGACGACCTTGGCGTCGGCGTCCTCGATGCGCTTGGCGATCGCGTCGGCCGAGAAGCCGCCGAAGACCACCGAGTGCGCGGCGCCGATGCGCGCGCAGGCGAGCATCGAGATGACCGCTTCCGGGATCATCGGCAGGTAGACGGCGACCCGGTCGCCGGTCTGAACGCCCAGCTCGGTCAGGGCATTTGCGGCCCGGCTGACCTCGTCCTTGAGCTCGGCGTAGGTGATCGCGCGGCTGTCGCCGGGCTCGCCCTCGAAGTGGATCGCGACGCGGTCGCCGTTTCCTGCCTCTACGTGGCGGTCGACGCAGTTGTACGCGACGTTGAGCTTGCCGTCCTTGAACCACTTGGCGAACGGCGGGTTCGACCAGTCGAGCGTCTCGGTCGGCTCGGTGTCCCAGGTGAGGCGGCGGGCCTGCTCGGCCCAGAAACCGAGCCGGTCAGCCTTGGCCTGCTCGTACGCCTCGGCCGTGACGTTGGCGTTCGCGGCCAGGTCAGCGGGCGGCGCGAAGCGTCGCTCCTCCTTCAAGAGGTTGGCCAGGCTTTCGTTGCTCACGACGCTTCTCCCATGCAGTGTTTGTGTCGGAGGCGACCGTTGTGTCCCAGGCCACAGCTCATCAGACCGCGACCCCTGGTGACAAGGGGGGTCCGCGAATTGGTTTAGACCTGTACGCGTAGGGCTCCCGACCTGGTCGGGAGCCCTACGGTCTCATCTGATTGCACGGAGGCGGGGACGGGTCGGTTCAGGCCCGCGTGGCGCTGCCTCCGTCGAGGCTGCCGTCGAGGGCGGTGGCCCCGACCTGTCCGAAGACCGGGTCGGCCTCGTCGAGCAAGTACGCCTGCGCCTCCCCGACATGGAAGTACATGCCGTGCAGTTCGAGCGCGCCCCGCTCCAGGGCGCGCGCCACGCACTCGTGCTCGCGCAAGTGCTCCAACTGCTGGACGACATTGGTCAGGCAGAGCTGCTCGACCGTGTCGGCGGGCGCCCGCCCCGCGAGCCGCGCCCACGGCAGCCCTGCGTCGGACATCCGCTCCAGGCTCGGCATCCCGTGCCGCAGCCAGCGCTTGAGCGGCGTGAGCGCCCCGTGGCCGCTCGGGGGACTGCTCAACAGCGCCTGCATCGCCCCGCATCCGGAGTGCCCGCACACGGTGATCGACTGGACCTCGAGCACGTCCACGGCGTACTCGATGGCGGCGGCCACCGAGTCGTCCGCGCTCTCGGCGCCGGGCAGGGGCACGAGGTTGCCCACATTCCTCACGACGAACAGATCACCAGGACCGCTCGACGTGATCATCGACGTGACGAGCCGGGAGTCGGCGCACGTCAGGAACAGCTGCGTGGGCTTCTGCCCCTCGCGCGCGAGCCGCGCCAGCTCCTCGCGCACCAGCGGCGCCGTATTGCGCTGGAACGCGCTGATCCCGGTGGCCAGTTGATGCCCGCCGGCCCGCCGCGGCTCGATGGCCTGGAGCGCCGCCGCCGGGTCGTGCGAGGGCCGGTCGCAGTGGTGGTTGCGCCACGGCGTCCAGGGGCGGCAGCAGGTGTGACTCGCGCGCGCGGGTTCGGCGATCCTGGCCCCTCCCCGCCCGGCCACCTCGACCTTGCCGCCCTGCGTGGTGTGCGACTTCTGCCAGTCCTGCAGCGCCTCGAACGCGGCGTGGTCCATGAAGGACCCGTCCAGCTCCACGACGCAGTCCGCCGTGTGCGGCACCTGGTGCAGGGTCCGGCTGAGCCGGGGCACCGCGAGGAACGTCAACTGCCCCCGTACGCGCACGTGGTGGACGCCGCGGGAATCCACCTCGTGCGTGATGCGGGTGCGCGCGAGGCGGTGCAGGGCGACGCCGACGGCGACCGCGACGCCGAGCCCGACGCCTTCGAGCACGCCGAAGACGACGACGCCGAGGGTGGTGACCACGTACACCAGGACCTCACGGTGGCGGGTGACCGTGCGGATGTGGTTCAGGGACACCATCTGGATGCCGACCGCCATCACCAGGGCGGCGAGCGCGGCGAGCGGGATCAACTCCAGGACGGGGACCAGGAGCAGCGTGGCGGCTACTACCCAAACGCCGTGCAGCATCGAGGAGTTCCCGCTCACGGCGCCCGCGTTCACGTTCGCCGAACTGCGCACCGCGACCCCGGCGACGGGCAGCCCGCCGAGCGATCCGGAGACGATGTTCGACGCGCCCTGCGCGAGCAGCTCCCGGTCCAGGTTCGAGCGGCGCATCGCGGGCGGCAGGTCCGAGCGCTTGGCGGTCATCTTGTCCACGGCGACCGCCCCGAGCAGCGACTGCACGCTGCACACGAGCGTGGTCGTCAGGACGGCGGCGACAAGGCCGAGCACGGGCCCGTCCGGAAGCCCGGCGAGCGCATGGCTGCTCCAGGAGGGCAGATCGACCTCGGGCAGGCTGAGCCCGAGCAGCGCGGCGGTCACGCTCGCGGCCGTCACGGCGATGAGCGCGGCCGGCACCTTGCGCGCGAAGCGGCCGATCCGCCCCGGGATGCGTGGCCAGGCGAGCAGCACCGTGAGCGTGAGCGCGCTGACGCCCAGGGCGGCGGGCTGGGCATCCGCCAACTGCTGCGGCAGGGAAGCCACGTTGGCGAGCACGGAGCTCTCGGGGTTGCCGCCGAGCATGATGTGCAGCTGGGCGACGGCGATGGTGACACCGATGCCGGCGAGCATGCCGTGGACGACGGCGGGGCTGACGGCGAGGGCGGTGCGGGCCACCCGTAGGCAGCCGAGGCCGAGTTGGGCGAGGCCGGCGAGGACGGTGACGGCGCAGGTGGTCCGCCATCCGTAGCGCTGGATCAGCTCGGCGGTGACGACGGTGAGGCCCGCGGCGGGCCCGCTGACCTGGAGCGGCGCTCCGCCGACGCAGCCGGCGACGATGCCGCCGACGGCGGCGGCGACGAGCCCCGACTCCAGGGGCGCGCCGGTCGCGAGGGCGATGCCCAGGGACAGCGGCAGGGCGATGAGGAAGACCGCGATGGACGCGGAGAAGTCGGCTCCCGCGATGCGGAAGCGGCGGGGCGTGGGCGGTGGACTGTGTGCGGTGCGGGCGGCATCCGAGGGCTCGCCCGTCCGGCCGGAGTCACTGGTGTGGGTGGATACGCAGGCTGACATGGTTTCCCGTCTCCTCCGGGGTGCAGCGCGGTCGCGGAATGTGGGGTGACCCCTTGCGGTGGGCGGGGTCGATCGCGGCCGTGGTTCACGGCGTGCAGCGGCGGGATGAAATCAACGCTCAGTAGCGGTCGGTAAATGAATCGTAATGCAGAGTAAAGATTGTGGCCGGATAAAAGGTGCAAATGGGTTACTAGTTCACGCTCAGTAGTGAATAAGAAGGCTTGTCGGCTTGTCGGACTAATTCGGTCCGGCCCTCGTGTCACCGTGACGGCGTTGTCCGTACATAACGGGCATTCATCTCTTTTCACCGCCACACAAGCCGACTCCAGGAAGAAGGTGGGCGGAAGATGGCCGCCACCCACAGGATTGCCGCCAAGCGGCTCGCCGCGGGCATCACCGCCGCCGCGGCGTGCGCCGCGGCACTCGCCGGATGCGCCACCGGGAAAACCGGCGGATCCAGTGAGCACCGCACCGTGAAGACCAAGCCCCAGCAGGGTGCCCCCGGCCCGAAGAAGGCCAAGCCGGGCAGCGCGATCAAGCTGATCGGCGACGGCTCGACCGCGTACACGGGGCGGCAGCCGAACCTGCCACGGGCCGAGCGCCTCAGACCGGGGCAGAAGCCGCCGCAGTTCGTGGTCTTCTCCTGGGACGGCGCGGGCGAGGACAGCCAGAGGCTCTTCTCGCACTTCCGTAAGGTCGCGAAGGAGAACAACGCGACCATGACGTACTTCCTGAGCGGCGTGTACCTGCTCCCGGAGGGCAAGGCGGGCAAGTACCACGCGCCGCAGCACTCGGCCGGCCGCTCGGACATCGGCTTCAACGACGCCGAGGGAATCAAGGACACCGTCGAGCAACTGCGCGGCGCCTGGCTCGAGGGCAACGAGATCGGCACCCACTTCAACGGCCACTTCTGCGGCAAGAACGGCGGAGTGGGCCAGTGGTCGGTGGCCGAGTGGAAGAGCGAGATCAAGCAGGCCAAGTCGTTCGTGAAGGGCTGGAAGTCCAATTCGGGCCTGAACCGGTCCGCGCCGCTGCCCTTCGACTACGACAAGGAGCTCATCGGCGCCCGCACCCCCTGCCTCGAGGGCAAGGACAACTTCACGCGCGCCGCGAGCGAGCTCGGCTTCCGCTACGACACCAGCGGCGTCAACAACCAGGTCTGGCCCAAGAAGAAGAACGGCCTGTGGGACCTGTCGATGCAGCTCGTCCCGTTCAAGGGCCACTCCTACGAGCAGCTGACCATGGACTACAACTTCATGGTCAACCAGTCCGGCACGGCGACCCAGGGCGATCCCGCGAAGCACGAGTACTGGGGTGACCAGATGCGCGACAGCCTGCTCGCGGGCTTCGACCGCGCCTACAAGGGCAACCGCGCGCCGCTCGTCATCGGCAACCACTTCGAGTCCTGGAACGGCGGCACCTATATGCGCGCCGTCGAGGAGACGGTCGAGAAGGTCTGCAAGAAGCCCGACGTCCGCTGCGTCTCCTTCCGGCAGCTCACCGACTGGCTCGACGCCCAGGACCCGAAGACCCTGAAGAAGCTCGGCGGTCTCGGCGTGGGCGAGGGCCCGAAGAAGGGCTGGGAGTCCTACCTCGGCGGCAAGCGGGCCCCGGCCCCGAAGGGGGTACCGGGAGCCCCGGCCGCCAAGTCGTAGGTACCGTCCGGCACTTGCTCAGGCAGTAGCCGCGACGCTCTCCCGCAGACAGTGGTGTCGGCGTCACGCGGTCGCCGCGACGCTCTCCCGCAGGACGAAGTCGGGGTCGACCTGGGACGCCAGGTCGGCCCCCGTTTTCTCGTTGCCCCAGCTCTGGGCGTTCTTCAGGTGGAAGTGGACCATCTGGCGCGTGTAGTGCTCCCAGTCACGCACCTCGTACGTGGCGTCGGCCGCGTCCTGAAGTGCTCGCAGGGAAGCCTTGTTGGGCTCCTCCAGGAGCTCGAAGCGCGGCGGGCGGCCCTTCTCCATGGCGCGCACCCAGTCCGAGTGTCCGACGGTGACGAGCAGGTCCTCGCCGACCTCGGAGCGCAGGAACTCCAGGTCGTCCGCGTCCCGCACCTTGTTGCCCACCACCTTCAGGTCGATCCCGAAGTCCCGGGCGTACTCCTTGTACTGGCGGTAGACCGAGACACCCTTGCGGGTCGGCTCGGCCACCAGGAAGGTCATGTCGAAGCGGGTGAACATGCCCGAAGCGAAGGAGTCGGAGCCCGCGGTCATGTCGACCACCACGTACTCGCCCCGGCCGTCGACGAGGTGGTTCAGGCACAGCTCCACCGCTCCGGTCTTGGAGTGGTAGCAGGCGACACCGAGGTCGGCCTCGGTGAAAGGCCCGGTGACCATCAAACGCACGGCCTGGCCGTCGAGTTCCACGTCGCGGGCGCAGGCGTCGTACACCGGATTGTTCTCGCGCACCCGGAGCAGTCGCGAGCCCTCGCCGGGCGGCGTGGTCTTGATCATCGTGTCGGCCGAGGCGATCCGCGGGTTCGAGCCGCGCAGATAGTCCTTGATCAGGGGCAGCCGGGCCCCCAGCGCGGGCAGCTCGCCCGCGACGCCCTCGTCGAGCCCGAGCGCGGCCCCGAGGTGCTGATTGATGTCGGCGTCGACGGCGATGACCGGGGAGCCGGTGCCGGCGAGGTGGCGGATGAACAGTGAGGACAGCGTGGTCTTGCCACTGCCGCCCTTCCCAACGAAAGCGATCTTCATGTTCACGAAGGGTATCCGTACGGTCGCTGTCCGTGTCGATGTGGCGTGAAGAAGACCACTCCTTCGTGGGGCGGCGCCGCGTGGCCCGTAGGGTCGTACTCATGAGTACGACAGCCGACCCCCTCGCCGCCCTGGCCGACCTGCCGGGTGTGGCCGATTCCGTGGACGCCGTGCGCAAGGCTGTGGACCGGGTCTACGGACACCGGGTCATGCGGCGCCGTAGCAACGAGATCACGTCCGAGGCGGCACTGCGCGGGGCGCGCGGCAGCGCGGCGCTCTCCGGTGCCGACTGGCCGCTCGAAGAGGTGCGCAGGCGCACCGACTTCAGTGGCGGCGACGGCGACAAGGAGGCCCCCACGGTCGGCGCGGCCCTGCGGCTGACCGCCGAGGCCGGTCAACTTCTCTCCATCTGGCGGCAGTCGCCCCTGCGGGTGCTCGCGCGCCTCCACCTGGTCGCGGCGGCCGACAAGAGCGACGCGGTGGGTCGGCCGCGGCTCGGGGACGAGTCGGTCGACGAGCCGCTCGTCGAACTCCCGGTGCCGGACGCCGAGGAGGTGGCGGGCCGCCTGGAGGGGCTCTCGCAGCTGATCATCGCCGAGAGCGCGGCGCCGGCCCTGGTGAACGCCGCCATCGTGCACGGCGAGCTGCTCGCCCTGCGCCCCTTCGGCTCGCACAACGGTCTGGTCGCGCGCGCCGCCGAGCGCATCGTTCTGGTGGGCAGCGGTCTCGACCCGAAGTCCGTCTGTCCGGCGGAGCTGGGCCATGCCGAACTCGGCCGGGCGTCCTACGCGGCCGCACTCGACGGCTATGTCTCCGGTACGCCGGAGGGGATGGCGGCCTGGATCACCCACTGCGGCAAGGCGATCGAGCTGGGTGTCAGGGAGTCGACGGCCGTCTGTGAGGCGCTGCAGCGGGGTGCCGCGTAGCGGAAGAGGCCCGACAAAGAGGCCCGACAAAAGGGTTGCGGCGGTACGAATACTCGTACCGCCGCTGGCATGTTCACCGGGTTACCAAGCGTCCTCGAAGTGTTGCCCATCAGGTCGGGTTCTTTGCCCGTTGCCTGGTGCGGCTGGCCCGTAATCGACGGGTCGACGTCGCGTGGGTGCTCGGTGTTCATGCATCGGTCCGTGGGGCCTTTTGCGGTTGAAGGTGTCCTCTCGGATGTCCTTGGTCTCGCGGGCCGTTGAATCCTTTGTACTCCTCCCCTGGGGGAAGCGGAAGCCCTGGCCGCACTTCTTTACTTTTAGGTTCAAATAGGGCGAACCGGTGGCCTCAATGGGCGCCTGGCGTCGCGCGACGCCGGCTCGCGTACCAGACCAGGCCGGCCGTGACCGCGGCCGCGCCGACCCCGGCCGCCGCGAGCAGCGCGGGCCGTGAGGGCGCGGACAGATGCGGCAGGCGCTGCTTGAGCCGGACCGGCTTGTGGAAGTCGAGGATCGGCCACCCGCGCGCGAGTGCCTCGCGGCGCAGCGCCCGGTCCGGATTGACGGCATGGGGATGCCCGACCGAGCTGAGCATCGGCAGATCCGTCGCCGAGTCGCTGTACGCGTGGCAGCGCGCGAGGTCGTACCCCTCGGAGCGCGCCAGTTCCTTGATGGCCTCCGCCTTCGTGGGCCCGTACGCGTAGTACTCCACCTCGCCCGTGAAGCAGCCGTCGTCGCCCACGACCATGCGGGTGGCGATCACCCGGTCCGCACCGAGCAGCTCACCGACCGGCTCGACCACTTCAGCGCCGGATGTGGAGACGATGACCACATCGCGTCCGGCGGTGTGGTGCTCCTCGATGAGGGACGCCGCCTCGTCGTAGATGATCGGGTCGATCAGATCGTGCAGGGTCTCGGCGACGATCTCCTTCACCTGCTGCACGTTCCAGCCGCGGCAGAGCGCCGAGAGATACTCGCGCATCCGCTCCATCTGGTCGTGGTCGGCGCCGCCGGAGAGGAACACGAACTGGGCGTACGCGGTGCGCAGTACGGCCCTCCGGTTGATCAGCCCGCCTTGGTAGAACGACTTGCTGAACGTGAGTGTGCTCGACTTAGCGATGACCGTCTTGTCCAGGTCAAAGAACGCCGCTGTACGGGGCGTGGAGTGAGGCAAGGAGTGGTTTTCCACGAGGTCGAGCATAGGCGCCAACCATTCGGCGTAAGCTGTGGCGCGTGGGTTTGCTTGAGAAGGCTCTCGGGTACACCATGGAAGTCACGGATCGTTCGCGACCGTGCTAACCCGGTCTGGCTCCTCCCCCCCCGAGTCGGACCGTGGGGACGACCCCCGCTCTCCCCCCCGGCGGGGGTCGTCGCATGTCCGGACCCGTTTTCGGGTCCTTTTTTTATGCCCGCACAGGGGTTTTCGAAGGCTCGCGCGCCTCGGAGGGCACGCCCGGTTCCCGTCACGCTGCGTGACCGTCAGGCTGCTCTGCGGAGAGTTCCATGCCCCGTTCAAGGTGTCACCGGTATGAGTGACTGGGATATTCACAAGCCTTCTCGTGTCCACAGTTATTGACCAAGATCCCCACGTTTTCCGGGATCGCTGCACGGTGATTCCGCACGCGAAGTTCGGATCCGTGTTCATGGCCGGTTTGTTATGGCCGAGCCGTGGCGGATGGGCGGTATTCCGCGCCTTGGACACCGCCGACTTCACGTGCGGAACGGATCGTCCGCATGGGCGGGCGAGCGCGGCGAGAGGGGGACCGGACCATGGCGGAAGTCATCGAGTGCGACGCGCGGGACGTGCGACGCGCCCCGTTGATCGTGACGGAGGACGTGGAACTGCTGGACGACCTGCTGCGGCTGTGCGCGGCGGCGGGTGTGCGGCCGGAGGTCGGGCACGGGGCGCCGGCGGGCAGAGAGGGCTGGGGCGGCTGGGAATCGGCGCCGCTCGTGCTGGTCGGGGACGATGCCGCGGGGCGGCTGCGCGGGGTGTCCCGACGGCGTGGCGTGATCTTGGTTGGGCGTGATCAGGACGATTCCGGGGTGTGGCGGCGGGCCGTGGAGATCGGCGCCGACCATGTGCTCGTCCTGCCCGACGGCGAGCAGTGGCTGATGGACCGGATCGCCGATGTCGCCGAGGGGGTGGGGCGGCCCGCCCTGACCGTCGGGGTGCTCGGCGGACGCGGCGGGGCCGGGGCCTCCACGCTGGCCTGCGCGCTGGCCGTGGCGTCCGCGCGGTCGGGGCGGCGCACCCTCCTGGTCGACGCGGACCCGCTCGGCGGCGGGCTCGATGTGCTGCTCGGCGGCGAGGCGGTGGACGGGCTGCGCTGGCCCGCCTTCGCCGAGTCGCGGGGCCGGGTCGGCAGCACGGCCCTGGAGGAGTCGCTGCCCCGGCTGCACGATCTGCGGGTGCTCAGCTGGGACCGCGGCGATCTCGCGGCGGTGCCCTCGGAGGCGGTGCGGGCGGTGCTCGCGGCCGGTCGGCGCAGGGGCGGCGTCGTCGTGGTGGACCTGCCGCGCCGGGTCGACGCCGGATCCGTCGAGGCCCTGGCCCAGCTCGACCTGGGGCTGCTCGTGGTGCCACCGGAGCTGCGGGCCGTGGCGGCGGCGCGCCGGATGGCGGGGGCGGCGGGGATGGTGCTGCGGGACCTGCGGGTGGTGACGGCGCCCGCGGGCGGCGCGGGAGGGCTCGCGGCGGACGAGGTGGCGCGGCTCGTCGGCCTGCCGCTGGCCGGCGAACTGCCCGCGGACGTCGAGGTGTTGAAGGGCGGGCCGCTCGGGCGGTTCTGCGGGGCCTTCTGGGAGCGGATGCCGGTGGCGGCGGTGGAGGGGGACGCGGCGTGAATCGGGAGGGCGGGGAGCCGGCCGTGGACGGGCGGCCAGTGGAGAGCGCGGTGGCGGCCGGAGCGGTCGGCGTGCGGACGGTCGAGCAGTGGGTGCGAGGAGGGGTGTCATGAGTGCGGTGGTCGGGGCGCGCATGCTGGACGGCGTACGGCAGTGGCTCGCCGAGAACGGGTCGGAGGCGACGCCCGCGCGCGTGGCCGAGGCGCTGCGGGCGCAGGGCCGGATCCTGGGCGACGCCGAAGTGCTGGGCGCGGCGGGCAGATTGAGGTCCGAGCTGGTGGGCGCGGGGCCGTTGGAGCCGCTGCTCGCCGACCCTTCGGTGACGGACGTCCTGGTGTCGGCGCCGGACAAGGTGTGGGTCGACCGGGGAGGCGGCCTGGAGCCGGCCGACGTGTCCTTCGAAAGCGCCGCCGACGTACGGCGGTTGGCGCAGCGGCTCGCGGCCGTCGTGGGGCGCCGCCTGGACGACGCGCGGCCGTGGGTGGACGCCCGGCTGCCCGACGGGACCCGGCTGCACGCGGTGCTGCCACCGATCGCGGCGGGCTGCACCTGCCTGTCCCTGCGGGTCGTGCGGCCCCGGGCCTTCACCCTGGAGGAGCTGACGGCGGCGGGGACGGTGCCGCCGGGCGGCGACCGGGTGCTGCGGGCGCTGCTCGACGCGCGCCTGTCCTTCCTGATCAGCGGCGGTACGGGCACGGGCAAGACGACGCTGCTGAGCGCGCTGCTCGGTCTGGTGGGGCCGGGGGAGCGGATCGTCCTGGCCGAGGACTCCGCCGAGCTGAGGCCGGACCACCCTCATGTCGTCCGCCTCGAATCGCGCCCCGCCAACCAGGAGGGCGCGGGGGCCGTTGGCCTCGACGACCTGGTCCGGCAGGCGCTGCGGATGCGGCCCGACCGGCTCGTCGTGGGCGAGGTGCGCGGAGCCGAGGTGGTCTCGCTCCTGGCAGCTCTCAACACGGGCCACGAAGGCGGTTCCTGCACCGTTCACGCCAACGCTGCGAGCGATGTCCCGGTGCGTCTCGAGGCGCTGGGGACGGCGGCCGGACTCGACCGGGCGGCGCTGCACAGCCAATTGGCCGCGGCGGTCTCCGTAGTGCTGCACCTCGTACGGGACCGTGGCGGACGGCGGCGCATCGCCCAGGTCCAGGTGCTGGAGCGGGACGCGGAGGGCTGGGTGCGGGCCGTGCCGGCGCTGGAGTGGGGCGAGCGGGGGTTCGTGGAGCGGGCGGGGTGGGCGCGGCTGGGCGGGTTGTTGGGGGTGCGGTTGGGGTGAGGCGGGCGGTTGTGGGGCGGGTGTGCGGGGGTGTGGGTGTCGGACGGGGGGTTTGGGCGGTGGCTGTCTGTGTGTCTGGAGTGAGGGCGCGTGGCCGTGGGGTTCTGGTGTGCGGGGTGGCGGATGAAGGGCTTGGGGTGGTGGCTGTCTGTGGGTCTGGGGTGAGGGCATGGGCTGTGGAGCTTGGTGTGTGGGCGTCGGATGAGGGGCGTGGGTGGTGGTCGCCTGTGGGGCGGGCGTGTGGCCGTGGGGTGGCCGTCACGGGGTGCGTAGGTCGGTGGAGTCGGCGGGGTTGGTGGAGAGTGGAGAGGGGTGCGTGGGTGTGAGTGGTGGGGTCTTGGGTGCTGGTTCCGGTGTGGTGATGGCCGCGTTGGGGGCGGTGGTCGTGATGAGGGCGGTGCAGGTACGGGAGTTGGAGGTGCGGCGGGCCCGGAGGGTGTTGGGGGCTGGGGCGGACTTCGGGGTGTGGTCCGGGTGGCTGGGTGTGGGCGAGCGGTGGTGGGCGTGGGTGCGGGCGCGGCCCGAATGGTGGTGCGCGGTCGGTGGGTTGGTGGTCGGGATCGCCGGTGCCTCGGTGCTGCCGGTTGTGCTCGGCGTGTGTGCGGTGCCCGGAGTGGGGCGGCTGCGCGCGACCAGGGCGGCGCGGCGGGGGAAGGAGCGGCGCGGGGAGGCGGTGATCCGGCTGTGCGGGCTGTTGGCGGGTGAGGTGCGGGCCGGGCGGCAGCCGGGGGACGCGCTGGTGGTGGCGGTACGGGGATCGGGGGCGTTGACCGGCGCGGGGAGCGCGGCCGTGGTGGCGGCGGCCCGGTTCGGCGGGGATGTGCCCGGGGCCCTGAGGGCGGCGGCGCGGGAGCCGGGGGCCGAGGGGTTGAACGGGCTGGCGGCGTGCTGGCGGGTGGCGGTGGACCGGGGCGCGGGGCTCGCGTCCGGCCTCGAACGGCTCGCGGACGCGCTGCGTGCGGAGCGGGATCAACGGGCCGACTTCAGAGCCCAGTTGGCGGGCCCCTCGTCGACCACGGTGATGCTCGCCGGGCTGCCCGTGTTCGCGCTGTTGCTCGGGGCGGGCATGGGGGCGCGGCCCCTGCGGGTGCTGCTGCACACGTGGCCCGGGGTCGGCTGTCTGGTGGTGGGCGGGGCGTTGGAAGCCGCCGGGTTGTGGTGGGCGATGCGGATCGTGCGAGGGGCGGAGGGGTGAGGGGCGATGGACGTTGTCCACAGGCTGGGGGCGGTGCTGTGCATCGCGGTGATGGTGATGTGGCTGGTGCGGGAGGTCGCGGCGCGGCGGGCCGAGCGGGCGTTGCGGCGGCGGGTGCGGCTCGTGTTCGAGGTGGCCGCGGCGGAGTCGGCGCGGCGGGCCGTGGGGCTGCCGGCCGGGGTGCGGCGGTGGGTGCCGGTCGCGGGGGCCGTGTGTGCCGGGTTCGTGCTGGTGGGCGGGGTGGCCGGGGTCGTGGTCGGGGTGGTCTGCGGGGTGGGGGTGTGGCGTTGGTGGCGCGGCCGGGAGGAGGGCGTGAGAGCAGGGGTGGGGGCGGGCGCGAGGGGCGCTGCGGTACGTCAACTGCCCTTGGCGTGCGACCTCTTGGCGTCGTGCCTTGCGGCGGGTGCCGGGCCCGTGGAGGCGGCGCGGGCGGTCGGTGAGGCGCTGGGTGGGCCCGTCGGGCGGGGGTTCGAGCGGGGCGCGGCGCAGGTGCGACTCGGGGGCGAACTGGGTGTGGCGTGGCGTGAGTTGGCGGCCGTGCCGGGCGCCGATGGGCTGGTCCGGCTGTTGGAGCGGGCGGGTGAGTCTGGGGCTCCGGCGGCGGCGCCGGTGGCGCGGTTCGCCACGGAGTGCCGGGCCGAGAGGGGGCGTCGGGCGACGACGGTGGCACGCCGGGCCGCGGTGGCGATCACGGCGCCCGTGGGCCTGTGCTTCCTGCCCGCGTTCCTGGTGGTGGGGGTGGTGCCGGTGGTGATCGGGCTGGGAGGTGGGGTCTTTGGAGGGAGGTGAGGCGGGGAGTCCCTGCTGATGGCTGTTCGAGTGAATAACGCTGTGGTTCAAGGGAGTTGGCATGAGTGGAATGCGTGTGGGGCGGGCCTGGTGCGAGTGGCTGCGCGGAGGTGCTCGTCGATGGGCGCGGACGGTGCGGTCCGGGCGGCGGGACGCCGGGATGGTCAGTGCCGAGTACGCGGTGGGCCTGATCGCGGCGGTGGGCTTCGCCGGGGTGCTGTACCAGGTGGTGACGAGCGACGTCGTGCAGTCGGCGCTGCAGTCCTTGGTGGCGAAGGCGCTCCATGGCTCGTTCTGAGCCCCGTCGCGACCGGGGGTTTGTGACGGCGGAGGCGGCCGTGGTGCTGCCGGTGCTTGTGGCGTTCACGATGGCCCTGGTCTGGGTGGTGCTCGCGGCGTCGGCGCAGATCAGGTGCGTGGACGCCGCGCGGGCCGGGGCCAGGGCGGTGGCCCGGCAGGAGCCCAGGGGCGCCGCGGTGGCGGCGGCGCGGGAGGCCGCGCCGCCGGGGGCACGGGTCGCGGTGGGCCGGGAGGGCGATCTGGTGCGGGTGACGGTGCGGGCGAGGTCCGTGGGGCCGGGAGCGCTCGGGGTGGAACTGAGCGCGCAGGCCGTGGCGGCGGCGGAGGAAGCGACGTGACGGGGCGGGGTGACCGTGGGTCGGCGACCGTGTGGGTCGCGATGGCGATGGCCGCGGTGGGGGTGGTGTTCGGGGCGGTGCTGGCCATGGGGCAGGCGGTGGAGGCGCGGCACCGTGCGGGCTCGGCGGCGGACTTGGCGGCGCTTGCCGCGGCGGACCGCTGGATGGACGGGAGGGCGAAGGCGTGCGCGCTGGCCGTGCGGGTGGCGCGGGCGCAGGGGGCGGATGTGGTGCGGTGCGCGGTACGCGGGGAGGTGTCGAACGTGACCGCGGCGGCGGGTCACGGGGCGTTCCGGTCGGAGGTACGGGCGCGGGCGGGCCCACCGGGCCCACCGGGGCTGGCGCCGTCGTGAGGCGCGCGCGGCACCGGGGCGCCGCCTTGCCCACCCTGCCGCCCAAGGCGGCAGATTGCCCAAGGCGGGTGGCGGCCACCCGATGCCCCAGGCGGCGGGTGGGCGCATCAAGCCCCTGCGGCGGGTGGGCAATTCAAGCCCCGCTTTGGGACGAGACTCGCGGGGTCCGGGGCGGAGCCCCGATCTTTCAAGCCCCGTTCTTGGACGAGAGCCCGCGGGGTCCGGGGCGGAGCCCCGTGGCGTAAGGGCGGTCGACCGCAACGGAACGGGTGGGGTGGCCCACCTACCCCGCCGCCCCCTTCAGCAGCACCGACAGGAGCCGCACCGCCCCCCGCTTGTGCAACGGCTCGTTGCCGTTGCCGCACTTGGGGGACTGGATACAGGACGGGCAGCCGGCATCGCAGTCGCAGGAGGCGATGGCCTCACGGGTGGCGGTCAGCCACTCGCGGGCGGTGTGGAAGGCACGTTCGGCGAAGCCCGCGCCGCCGGGATGACCGTCGTAGACGAAGACCGTGGGGAGGAGCGTGTCCGGGTGGAGCGGCATCGAGACGCCACCGATGTCCCAGCGGTCGCACGTGGCGAAGAGGGGGAGCAGGCCGATGGAGGCGTGTTCGGCGGCGTGCAGGGCGCCGCCGAGGATCTCGGGGTTCACGCGGGCCGCGTCCAGCTGGTCCTCCGTGACCGTCCACCACACCGCGCGGGTGCGCAGCGTACGAGGAGGGAGGTCGAGCTTGGTCTCGCCGAGGACCTCGCCGGTGATCAGCCGGCGGCGGAGGTAGCCGACGACCTGGTTCGTGACCTCGACCGAGCCGTAGCACAACCTGCCGTCGCCCCAAGGGACTTCGACGTCGGTCTCCAGGATGGAGATGGCCGTGGTGTCGCGGGCGGTGGTCGAGTAGGTGGGGTTCGCGGTCTCGACGAGAGCGACGTTGTCGTCGAGGTCCAGCTTCTTCACCACGTAGGTGCGGCCCTGGTGGAGGTGGACCGCTCCGTCGTGGACCGAGGTGTGGGCGGAGCCCGCGTCGACCGTGCCGAGCAGCCGGCCCGTGCCGGCCTCGACGACCTGCACGGGAGGGCCGCCCTCGCCGCGGATGTCCGCCAGGTCCGCGGCGGACTCGCGGCGCGTCCAGTGCCAGGCCTTCGTGGCGGAGCGGCGCCGCAGCAGCTTCGCCGCCTCCAGTTGAGGGAGGAGTTCCCCGGTCGCCGGGCCGAACAGCTCCAAGTCGGGCTCCGTCAGCGGGATTTCCGCCGCGGCCGCGCACAGGTGCGGAGCCAGGACGTACGGGTTGTCCGGGTCGAGGACCGTCGACTCGACCGGCTGGTCGAAGAGGGCCTCGGGGTGATGGACCAGGTAGGTGTCCAGGGGGTCGTCACGGGCCACCAGGACCGCCAGCGCTCCCTGGCCCGAGCGCCCGGCCCGGCCTGCCTGCTGCCACAGCGACGCGCGCGTACCGGGGTAGCCGGAGATCAGCACCGCGTCCAACCCCGAGACGTCGATGCCGAGTTCGAGGGCGGTGGTGGCGGCGAGGCCGAGCAGCTCGCCGGAGTGCAGAGCCGCTTCGAGGGCGCGGCGTTCCTCGGAGAGATAGCCGCCGCGGTAGGCCGCGACCCGCCGGGCGAGCGAGCGGTCGACCTCGGCGAGCCGCTCCTGCGCGATCACCGAGATCAGCTCGGCGCCACGCCGGGAGCGTACGAAGGCGACCGAGCGCACGCCCTGGACCGCGAGGTCGGTCAGGAGGTCCGCCGTCTCGGCCGTCGCCGTGCGCCGCACCGGCGCGCCCTTCTCGCCCTGCATCTCCGTCAACGGGGGTTCCCAGAGCGCGAAGACCAGTTCGCCGCGCGGCGACGCGTCGTCCGCGACCTCGAGGACCGGGAGACCCGTCAACCGCTGGGCGGAGGCGGCCGGTTCGGCCGAGGTGGCCGAGGCCAGCAGGAAGACCGGGTCGGATCCGTAGCGGGCACATATGCGGCGCAGTCTTCGCAGAACCTGCGCCACGTGCGAGCCGAAGACGCCGCGATAGGTGTGGCACTCGTCGATCACGACGTACTTGAGCGCCTTGAGGAAGGAGGACCAGCGCGGGTGCGAGGGCAGGATGCCCCGGTGCAGCATGTCCGGGTTGGTGAGGACGTAGTTTCCGAACTGGCGTACCCACTCGCGCTCCTCGAACGGGGTGTCGCCGTCGTAGACCGCGGGACGAATCGCCGTACCGAGCGGTTGTGAAAGTTCCTTCACCGATCGGCACTGGTCCGCCGCGAGCGCCTTCGTCGGGGAGAGGTAGAGCGTGGTCGCGCCGCGCCCGTTCGGCGCCTCGGATCCGTCGAGCAGGGTCGACAGGACCGGGACCAGATAGGCGAGCGATTTTCCGGAGGCCGTGCCGGTGGCGACGACCACCGAATCGCCGTCCAGTGCGTGCTCCGCCGCGAGTGCCTGGTGGGCCCAGGGGTGCGCGATTCCGGCGGTCTGTACGGCCGCGATGACCTCGGCCCGGATCCGATCGGGCCAGACGGCATGACGGCCGGGGCGAGGGGGCAAGTGCTCCGTATGGGTGACACGCGCAGCCCTGCTCGGACCCGAGGCGAGCCGGTCCAGGACCGCACCGGGAGAGGGGCGGTCTGGGGCGGATGCCGAGGGTCGATCGGATCGGAGATTCTTGGCCATCGGCACCGAGTGTGTCACTGGCGTGACGGACAATGCTCTCAAGGCGTCGTGCACGCCTGCCGGTAAGTGATTGAATGCCATCGCGGCTGGCGAACCGTCCCGGGGGATCATGCCGAGGTGTCCCCGAGGGGCGACCGCTCGATAGCAAGGTGCTGGAGGATCCGTGGACCTGTCCCTGTCGACCCGTACCGTCGGCGATCGTACGGTCGTCGAGGTCGGTGGCGAAATCGATGTATATACCGCGCCCAAGCTGCGCGAACAGCTGGTTGAGCTGGTGAACGACGGCAGTTTCCACCTTGTCGTCGACATGGAGGGCGTGGACTTCCTCGACTCCACCGGGCTCGGCGTGCTGGTCGGCGGCCTGAAGCGCGTGCGTGCCCACGAGGGCTCGCTGCGCCTGGTGTGCAACCAGGAGCGCATTCTCAAGATCTTCCGTATCACCGGACTGACCAAGGTGTTCCCGATCCACACCTCGGTCGAGGAAGCCGTCGCGGCGACCGACTGATCCGGTTGATGCCGGTGGCGACACCGGTGGAGACAAGGGGATCGGGCGGCCCAGGCCGGCCGGTCCCCGGGAGCACGCTCGTACAACCGTGGGCCCGTCTGTCCGAGGGGGATGCATGGCCACTGTCGAACTCCGCTTCAGCCCTCTGCCCGAGCACGTCAGGACGGCCCGTCTGGTGGCGGCCGCCGTGGCGCGCAGGTCGGGCGTGGACGAGGCCGTGCTCGACGAGGTCAGGCTCGCCGTCGGTGAGGCCTGCAGCCGAGCGGTCGGGCTGCACCAGAGCAGCGGCATCTCGGCGCCGGTGCGGGTGGCCCTGATCGAGGAGGAGAAGCAGTTCTCCATCGAGGTCGGTGACGAGGCGCCGCGCACGCACCACCAGTCGAACACGGCGGGCTCCGCGGACGATCTGGAGGCCGAGGGTGAGGACGAGATGGGTCTCGCCGTCATCAGCGGCCTCGTGGACGATGTCGAGGTCACCGCGGAGACGGACGGCGGACTCATTCGGATGAGTTGGCCGACCCTGCCGGCGACGCTTCCGTAGCGCGCCGAGCGCTTCGCGCGCTGCCCGGAGATCTTTCGAAGAGGCCCGGTTCACCAGTCGGTGAACCGGGCCTCTTCGGTATTTCCTGAGGTCGATCAACCCATCGGCCAATAAAGGATCTTCGCTAATGCCTTCAGGGGGTTAGTAATTCCGCCTCGGCCTGCCGGGCGAGGTTCACCGAACATTTGCTGGGTAGGAAACAATTCCGTTTGCCGCGCCCTGTTTTGATCAGGGTCCGCTCCCTACAATCCGTCCACATCTTGAGCTCAGTCCAAGCGTCAAGGAGGACGAATGGCGGAGCCCTCTACCCCTGCTACGTTCGCAGCCGCAGTTCTGACCGACGACAACAGATTGATCGTCGTCGTCATCGCCGTCGTCGCGCTCGCGGCGCTCGCCGTCGCCGGAGTCCTGGTGCGCCAGGTACTCGCGGCCGGTGAGGGCACGGACTCGATGAAGGAGATCGCGGGCGCGGTCCAGGAAGGCGCGAAAGCCTATCTGGGCCGGCAGCTGCGAACCCTCGCCGTATTCGCCGTCGTGGTGTTCTTCCTGCTCATGCTGCTTCCGGCGGACGACTGGAATCAGCGCGCGGGTCGGTCGATCTTCTTCTTGATCGGCGCGGTGTTCTCGGCCGTCACCGGCTATATCGGAATGTGGCTCGCGGTGCGCAGCAATGTGCGCGTCGCCGCCGCCGCAAGAGAAGCGACCCCGGCGGAAGGCGAGCCGGAAAAGGATCTCACCGCCGTCTCGCACAAAGCAATGAAGATCGCTTTCCGTACGGGCGGCGTCGTCGGCATGTTCACGGTGGGGCTCGGCCTGCTCGGCGCCTCCTGTGTCGTGCTCGTCTACGCGGCCGACGCGCCCAAGGTCCTGGAGGGCTTCGGGCTCGGCGCCGCGCTGATCGCGATGTTCATGCGTGTCGGGGGCGGCATCTTCACCAAGGCCGCCGACGTCGGCGCCGACCTGGTCGGCAAGGTCGAGAAGGGCATTCCGGAGGACGATCCGCGCAATGCCGCGACCATCGCCGACAACGTGGGCGACAACGTCGGAGACTGCGCGGGAATGGCCGCCGACCTCTTCGAGTCGTACGCCGTCACGCTGGTCGCCGCGCTGATCCTCGGCAAGGCGGCCTTCGGTGACGCGGGCCTCGCGTTCCCCCTGATCGTGCCCGCGATCGGCGTCGTCACGGCGATGATCGGCATCTTCGCCGTCGCGCCGCGCCGCGCCGACCGCTCGGGGATGAGCGCCATCAACCGCGGCTTCTTCGTCTCCGCGGTGATCTCGATCGTGCTCGTGGCCATCGCCGTCTACACCTATCTGCCGGGGTCGTACGCCGACCTGGACGGCGTCACGGACACGGCGATCAGTGGCAAGGCGGGCGACCCGCGGGTCCTCGCGGTCGTCGCCGTGGTGATCGGCATCGTGCTCGCGGCTCTCATCCAGCAGCTCACCGGGTACTTCACCGAGACGAGCAGGCGACCGGTCAAGGACATCGGCAAGTCGTCGCTGACCGGGGCCGCGACCGTCGTGCTCGCCGGCATCTCCATCGGCCTCGAATCGGCCGTCTACACCGCGCTGCTGATCGGGCTCGGCGTCTACGGGGCGTTCCTGCTCGGTGGTACGTCGATCATGCTCGCCCTGTTCGCGGTCGCCCTGGCCGGTACGGGGCTGCTCACCACGGTCGGCGTCATCGTCGCCATGGACACCTTCGGCCCGGTCTCCGACAACGCGCAGGGCATCGCCGAGATGTCCGGCGACGTCGAGGGCGCGGGCGCGCAGGTGCTCACCGACCTGGACGCCGTCGGCAACACGACGAAGGCCATCACCAAGGGCATCGCCATCGCGACCGCCGTGCTCGCGGCCGCCGCGCTGTTCGGTTCGTACCGGGACGCGATCCTCACCGCGGCCAGAGACGTCGGGGAGAAGGTCGGCGGCGGCGGGCCGATGAACCTGGTGATGGACATCTCGCAGCCCAACAACCTGGTGGGGCTCATCGCCGGAGCCGCGGTGGTGTTCCTGTTCTCCGGGCTCGCCATCAACGCGGTCTCGCGGTCGGCGGGTTCCGTGGTCTACGAGGTGCGCAGGCAGTTCCGCGAGCACCCCGGGATCATGGACTACACGGAGAAGCCGGAGTACGGGCGTGTGGTCGACATCTGTACGAAGGATGCGCTGCGGGAGCTCGCCACGCCCGGGCTGCTCGCCGTCCTGGCGCCGATCGCGGTCGGCTTCACGCTCGGTGTCGGCGCGCTCGGCGCGTATCTCGCGGGGGCGATCGGGACGGGCACGCTGATGGCCGTCTTCCTCGCCAATTCCGGCGGCGCGTGGGACAACGCCAAGAAGCTCGTCGAGGACGGGCACCACGGCGGCAAGGGCAGCGAGGCGCACGAGGCGACGATCATCGGTGACACGGTCGGCGACCCCTTCAAGGACACCGCGGGCCCCGCCATCAACCCGCTCCTGAAGGTGATGAACCTCGTGGCGCTGCTCATCGCGCCCGCGGTGGTCAAGTTCAGCTACGGGGACGACGCGAGCGTGGGCGTGCGGGTCGCGGCCGCGGTCGTCTCGCTCGCCGTGATCATCGGTGCCGTGTACATGTCCAAGCGGCGCGGCATCGCGGTCGGCGGGGACGAGGACGGGGACCCGGGAGGCACCGGACGGGTGCCGGAGCAGGCAGATCCTGCTGTGGTCTCGACGACACGTACGTGAGGAACCTGCGTACGTGACCTGAATGCACGTCAGTACGGAGACAGTGCGACAACAGGTGGGCGGACAGCGTCTTTTGACGGACTGTCCGCCCATCGGCGTGTTCTGGCGTAGTTTCCTTACGTCTGCGGGGCAGGCCCTTCCGGTTTCAGTGAGCCTTATCTCTCTTGGTGCAAATGGCTGCTAAAGGTCAATAAAGTGGTCGTATAGGACGCCCGGCGTGCGATTGTCGTGTGCGTGGCGTGTAAGTTCCGGGGCCGAGAGCCATGGAAGGGACCAATCCGGTGAACAAGAAGCTTGCTGCCGCACTGTCCGGCGGTGCGGTACTGGTACTGGCGTTGTCGGGCTGCAGCGACGACAGCAACGAGAAGCTGGACTCCTGGGCCAAGCAGGTCTGCGACAAGGTCCAGCCGCAGGCCAAGAAGATCGAGGCCGCGAACACCGCGATCCAGAAGGAGACCTCGGACAACAGCGAACCCGAGCAGGTCCAGAAGACCGACTCGCAGGCGTTCCAGGACATGTCCGACGCGTACAAGGCGATCGGTGACGCGGTCGACAAGGCCGGGGCTCCGCCGGTCGACGGCGGTGACAAGAAGCAGCAGAACGCCGTCAAGGAACTGGACAAGATCTCGACGTCGTACGCCGACCTGAAGAAGAAGGTCGACAAGCTCGACACCGACGACCAGGCGAAGTTCGCCGATGGGCTCAAGGACATCGCCGGCCAGCTGGACACGCTGAGCCAGGACGGCAGCGATGCGCTCAAGAACCTCGAGGAGGGGGACGTGGGCAAGGCGATGGCGAAGCAGGAGAGCTGCAAGAGCGCTTCCGCTACGCCTTCGGGGTCCTAGGTCCGGGTGACGTTTCGCGGCCCCGGTGTTGCGCGATTTCCGCGCTGCGCCGGGGCCGCGTCGTGTTTGCGTGGCGCTGCGACGGGGGCTGTGCCCACCCGTTCCGCCGTGCGGAACGCCTGCCCACAGCGGGGCGGGGCGGCTGTCCACAGCGGTGCGGGATGGATCGGCGTCACAATGGGGGTGTGAGTTCTTCCGACTTTGTATCGCTGCCCTCTGTTGATCGAAATGACGTCGCCGGGTCCCTGCGTGACGCGCTGGTTTCTGCCGAGTTCACTGCCGATGGGCTGCTCGAGCTGCTCGGGGCGTCCGCCTACGCGGCGCTCGCGCGCAGCGAGACCGTGCCCGCCCTGCGGGCCACCCGGGGCGAGCGGCCCCTGGAGACGCTCGTTCGGCTCTTCCTGCTGCAGCAGCCCGCGCCGCGCGAGCGCGTGGCCGAGGTGCTGCCGCTCGACGCGTGCCTGGAGAGCGGGTGGCTGCGGACCGTCGGGGGCGACGCGGTCGCGGCGAGCGTCGACGTACGCCCGTACGGCGGCCCCGAGGGCGAGGACTGGTTCATCGTGTCCGACCTCGGGTGCGCGGTCGGGGGCGCCGGAGGCATCGGCAGCAGCGAGGAAGGCGTCGTGCTCGGGGTCGGCGGGGCGTCCACCACGCTCGCCGGGATCACCGTGCGTACGCCCGTCGGCTCGGCCCTCGACCTCGGCACCGGATCCGGGATCCAGGCGCTGCACGCGGCGCGCCACGCCACGCGGGTCACCGCGACCGACCTCAACCCGCGCGCGCTGCACATGACGGCGCTGACCCTCGCGCTGTCGGGCGTGCAGGAAGCCGAGCTGCGGGAGGGGTCGCTGTACGAGCCCGTGGGCGACGCCACGTACGACCTGGTCGTCTCCAACCCGCCGTTCGTGATCTCGCCCCTCCTTCCCGCAGGGTCTCGCCTCACGTACCGGGACGGCGGCATGAGCGGGGACGATCTGTGCCGCTCGGTCGTTCAAGGGGCGGGGGAGCACCTGAACGACGGGGGGTACGCGCAGTTCCTCGCCAACTGGCAGCACGTGGAGGGCGAGGAGTGGGCCGAGCGGCTGCGCTCCTGGGTGCCGCGCGGCTGTGACGCCTGGATCGTGCAGCGCGAGGTGCAGGACGTCGCGCAGTACGCCGAGTTGTGGCTGCGCGACGCCGGTGACCACCGCGGCGACCCCGCCGAGTACGCGGCGCGCTACGACGCCTGGCTCGACGAGTTCGAGGCGCGCAAGGTGCGGGCCGTCGGCTTCGGCTGGATCACGCTCAGGAAGACCGCTGCCGAAGAGCCCTCGATCGTCGTCGAGGAGTGGCCGCACCCCGTCGAGCAGCCGCTCGGCGACACCGTGCGCGCGCACTTCGAGCGGGTCGACTGGCTGCGGGCGCACGACGACGCGGCGCTGCTCGGCGCGCACTTCAAGCTGGCCGGGGAGGTCGTGCAGGAGCAGGTCGGTCTGCCGGGCGCCGAGGACCCGGAGCACGTCGTGCTGCGGCAGGGGCGCGGGATGCGCCGCGCGACCAAGGTGGACACGGTCGGCGCCGGGTTCGCGGGCGTCTGCGACGGGTCGCTGAGCGCCGGGACGATCCTGGACGCCATCGCCCAACTCATGGGCGAGGACCCGGTGTCGCTGCGCGACCGCACGCCCGCGCAGATCCGGACGCTGGTCGAGCAGGGGTTCCTGGAGCCGTTCACGCCCGTCGACTGAGACCGGTCGGCCGCTCTTCGCCTTGTGGCGCCCGGGAGTTCATCCCGGGTTCGGCTACCCGTGTCAGCGTCGCCCGCCTGAGTACCGGAATCGGTCCGTAGGTTGGGGGAGGCAAGGCGATGGAGAGTGTTCCCGCGGTGTTCGCAGGCACGGTGTTCGGATTGTTCGGGGCGGGCCTGTTGGCGTGGACCGGGGCGCGCACGGCGCACCGCGAGCCGGTGGCGTACGGAGCGCGCCCCGTGACGTCGGTGGTGATCGCGGCGGCGGCCGGGGCGGGGGCCCTGGCGCTCGCCGTGTGGTGCTTCGGCCAGATCTAGGCCCGGCCCCGGCCGGGCGCCGTTCGGAAGCGGCTCGGACGCTGCCCCGAAGCCACTCAGAACACGTTGCGCAGCACCGCCCAGATCAGCGCCCCGACCAGGATCGCGGCCGCGCCGCGACCCCCGATCGGCGGCGACCAGCGGCGGCCGCGCAGCCCCTCGTAGGCCCAACGCCCCAGCAGGGCAAGGCCGAAGGGGGCGGCGAGCAGCAGCGCGCCGTTGTCGTGCCAGGCCATGGCGTACTGACCGTGCATCAGGTCGTAGACCATCCGCGTTCCGCCGCACGCCGGGCAGAGCAGCCCCGTGGCGATGCGGAAGGGGCAGCCCGGCAGGACGTGGCCCGGCTCGTGCGGGTCCGTGCCGTACAGGTACAGCGCGGCTCCGGCCCCCGCCGCGAGCACCCCGAGCGGGGCCGCCGCAGGGGCGCCGAACGCGCTCCTGAGGCGGGCCGTGGGGGACGCGGCGCGGGGCACGGGTCAGGAGTCCCGCAGCAGGCGGCCCTGGGAGTCGGTGGCGTTGTTGCCGGCGAGCATCATGATGCCGTCGATCAGGCCCCAGACGCCGCCGAGTCCGCAGGTCACCACGGACACGATGAGCATCGTGACGGCCATCCCGGTGTGCCCGGTGTAGAAGCGGCCGGCGCCGAACGAGCCGAGGAAGATGCCGAGGAGACCCGCGGCGAGCTTCGTCTTGTCCGAGTACGGACGGCCGTACGGGTCGTAGCCGTAGGGCGCGGCCGGGTCGTAGGGCATGCCCATGCCGGGGCCCATGTTCGGGGCGCCCATGCCGGGGCCGGGCGGGGGCGGGTACGCGCCGGGACCGGCCGGGGCGGAGCCGGGGTAGGGGTAGCCGTAGCTGGGCTGACCGGGCTGGCCCTGCGGCTGGCCGGGAGGGGGCGTGCCGTAGCCGGGCTGGCCCTGGGGCGGGGCGGGCTGACCGGGAGGCGGCGTGCCGTAGCCGGGCTGCGAGCCCTGCTGCGGGTAGCCGTACGGGCCGCCCTGCTGGCCCGGCTGGTCCGCCGGGGGCTGGTTGTACGGGTTCCCGCCCGACTGGTCCTTGGGGGGCTGGCCGTACGGATTGTTCTCGGACATGTCGGGAAGCTCCTGGATAGTGATGCCTTGGGGACGAGCCGGAGGCTCCCCGCGGGCTCCCCCAGCCATGCGCCATCTTGTCAGGAAGGGATAAACAGAGGAGTCCTAGGGCACGGGACCGCTACTCAATGGGGACGTTTGCCACAGGAACCCGGCACACGGGACGCGGGCACAACGACCCGGAGCCCAGGCGTCCGCTCAGCGGTCCGGGGGCAGGATCACGAGGAGTCGGGTTACCGTTCCGAGTGGCTGCTGCGTGCTTTTCCCGTTTGACACACCGGCGGGAGGTACCGTCACACTCCGCAGCAGTGCCGCTGAAACGGCACGATCCCGCGGGAGAAAGCCATCGAAGAGGCCCCGAACCGCCGACCGGAGAGAAGAGCGAAGTTGTCCCCGACCAGCGAGACCGCACAGGGCGGCCGCCGACTCGTCATCGTCGAGTCGCCCGCCAAGGCGAAGACGATCAAGGGCTATCTCGGCCCCGGATACGTCGTCGAAGCGAGCGTCGGGCACATCCGCGACCTCCCCAACGGCGCGGCCGAAGTCCCGGACAAGTACACGGGCGAGGTGCGCCGGCTCGGCGTGGACGTCGAGCACGACTTCCAGCCCATCTATGTCGTGAACAGCGACAAGAAGGCGCAGGTCAAGAAGCTCAAGGACCTCATGAAGGAGTCCGACGAGCTCTTCCTCGCAACCGATGAGGACCGCGAGGGCGAAGCCATCGCGTGGCACCTCCAGGAAGTTCTCAAGCCGAAGATCCCGGTCCACCGGATGGTCTTCCACGAGATCACCAAGGACGCGATCCGGGCCGCCGTCGCGAACCCGCGTGAGCTGAACAAGAAGCTGGTCGACGCCCAGGAGACCCGCCGCATCCTCGACCGCCTCTACGGCTACGAGGTATCGCCGGTCCTGTGGAAGAAGGTCATGCCGCGCCTTTCGGCGGGCCGCGTCCAGTCCGTCGCCACCCGCCTCGTCGTCGAGCGCGAGCGCGACCGCATCGCCTTCCGCTCGGCCGAGTACTGGGACCTGACGGGCACGTTCGCGACGGGCCGCGCCGGTGACACCTCCGACCCGTCGTCGCTGGTCGCCCGCCTCAGCGCGGTCGACGGAAAGCGCATCGCGCAGGGCCGCGACTTCGACTCGCTGGGCCAGCTGAAGGCCGGTTCGGCGAACACGCTGCACCTGGACGAGACGAACGCCCGGGCGCTCGCCGCCGCCCTGGAGGACACGCAGTTCTCCGTACGCTCCGTCGAGTCCAAGCCGTACCGCCGCTCGCCGTACGCCCCGTTCCGTACGACGACGCTGCAGCAGGAGGCCTCGCGCAAGCTGGGCTTCGGCGCGAAGGCGACCATGCAGGTCGCCCAGAAGCTGTACGAGAACGGCTTCATCACCTACATGCGTACGGACTCCACGACCTTGTCGGACACGGCCGTCACGGCCGCCCGTTCGCAGGTCACGCAGCTGTACGGCAGCGACTACCTGCCGGACAAGCCGCGTACGTACGCCGGCAAGGTCAAGAACGCGCAGGAGGCGCACGAGGCGATCCGCCCCTCCGGCGACCGCTTCCGCACGCCCGCCGAGACCGGCCTGACCGGCGACCAGTTCAAGCTGTACGAGCTGATCTGGAAGCGCACCGTCGCCTCCCAGATGAAGGACGCGGTCGGCAACAGCGTCACGGTGAAGATCGGTGGCACGTCCGCCGACGGCCGCGACGCCGAGTTCAGCGCCTCCGGCAAGACGATCACCTTCCACGGCTTCCTGAAGGCCTACGTAGAGGGCGCCGACGACCCGAACGCGGAGCTCGACGACCGTGAGCGCCGCCTTCCGCAGGTCGCCGAGGGCGACGGCCTGTCCGCCGAGGAGATCTCGGTCGACGGCCACGCCACCAAGCCGCCCGCGCGCTACACCGAGGCCTCACTCGTCAAGGAGCTCGAAGAGCGCGAGATCGGCCGCCCGTCTACGTATGCGTCCATCATCGGGACCATCCTGGATCGCGGTTACGTCTTCAAGAAGGGGACGGCGCTCGTGCCCTCCTTCTTGTCGTTCGCCGTCGTCAACCTGCTGGAGAAGCACTTCGGCCGGCTGGTCGACTACAGCTTCACCGCCTCCATGGAGGACGACCTCGACCGCATCGCGCGTGGCGAGGCGCAGGCCGTGCCGTGGCTGCGGCGCTTCTACTTCGGTGAGGGCTCGGACGGCCAGGGCGGCGCCGCGGACGCCGGGAACGGCGACGGGGACCACCTCGGCGGCCTCAAGGAGCTCGTGACCGACCTGGGCGCGATCGACGCCCGCGAGGTCTCGTCGTTCCCCGTGGGCAACGACATCATGCTGCGCGTCGGCCGCTACGGCCCGTACATCGAGCGCGGCGAGCGCGACGCCGAGAACCACCAGCGCGCCGACGTCCCCGAGGACCTCGCGCCCGACGAGCTGTCGGTGGAGTACGCCGAGGAGCTGCTCGCCAAGCCCAGCGGCGACTTCGAGCTGGGCGCCGACCCGGAGACCGGGCGCCAGATCATCGCCAAGGACGGCCGCTACGGCCCGTACGTCACCGAGGTGCTCCCCGAGGGCACCCCGAAGACGGGCAAGAACGCGGTGAAGCCGCGGACCGCCTCGCTCTTCAAGTCCATGGCGCTCGACACGGTGACGCTGGCCGACGCCCTGAAGCTGATGTCGCTGCCGCGCGTCGTCGGCCAGGACGCCGAGGGCGTCGACATCACCGCGCAGAACGGCCGGTACGGCCCGTACCTGAAGAAGGGCACGGACTCGCGCTCCCTGGAGACCGAGGAGCAGCTCTTCAACATCACGCTGGAAGAGGCACTGGAGATCTACTCCAAGCCGAAGCAGCGCGGGCGCGCGGCCGCCAAGCCGCCGCTGAAGGAGCTCGGCACCGACCCGGTCAGCGAGAAGCCCGTCGTGGTGAAGGACGGCCGCTTCGGCCCGTACGTCACCGATGGCGAGACCAACGCGACGCTGCGCTCGGCGGACTCTGTGGAAGAGATCACGGCGGAGCGCGGGTTCGAACTGCTCGCCGAGAAGCGGGCGAAGGGCCCCGCCAAGAAGAAGACGGCTGCCAAGAAGGCGCCCGCCAAGAAGACCGCCGCGAAGAAGACGGCGGCGAAGAAGACGGCCGCCAAGACGACCACGGCGAAGAAGACCGCGGCCAAGAAGACGACGACCGCGAGAAAGACCGCTGCCAAGAAGACGGCTTCGGCGGAGTAGTCGACCGCTCAGCGGAACGAGTGCCTCCCCGTGAAACAGGCGGGGAGGCGTTCACAGCGGGAACACACCTTCGGTGTGTCGGCGGGGCCCTATAGGCTGGACGAATGACCCGTGCCGAGCAGCCAACGGACCCCAACACGGCCCCGGACGACGCCCTGGTCGCGGACTCCCGAGAGCGTGCGGTGCGCGCCTTGTTGCGCGTACCTCAGTTGAAGCGACTGTGGTCGGCGCAACTCGTCGGCGGAGTCGGCGACGTGATCGGGCTACTCGTCCTCGTGGTGCTGGCGGTGCAGACGGCCATCCCCGAGGAGTCCTTCGGCGGTGGATACCGGGGCGTCGCCCTCGCCGTCGCCGCCGTGTTCGGGGCCCGGATCCTGTCGACGCTGCTGTTCGGTGCCGTCCTGCTGGGACCGCTGACCGCGCTGACGACGCCCGGCGGGCCGCTCGACCGGCGCTGGACCATGGTCGGCGCCGACGGACTGCGGGCCGCGCTGCTCATCGTCGCCCCCCTGTGGATCGACTGGGTGCCGGACAATGCGCTGGCGATGCTCCTCGTGACGGCGTTCGTCGCCGGGGTCGCCGAGCGGTTCTGGACCGTCGCCAAGACGAGCGCGGCACCCGCGCTGCTGCCCCCGCCGCCGCTGGAGGGCGCGTCCGTACGGCCGTTGCCCGACCACACGGACGCGCTGCGGCGGCTCTCGCTGCGCACCGGATTCGTTGCCGTGCCGCTGGGCGCGGCCGGCCTCGTCGTCGTGACGCTGGTGCAGAACCTGATCGGCGCGGGCGTGGACTGGTTCGCCGTGCACCAGGTGGCGCTGTCGTCCTACGTAGGGGCGGGTCTGTTCGCCGCCTCCCTGTCGGTCGTGTTCTTCCTGGAGCTGCCCGCCACGCAGACCCCGCGCGCGCGGTCGCCGCTGGAGGGCCTGCGCAGGCCCAGCACCGGCACGGGCGTGGACAAGGGCCGCACGGGCGCGATTCGGCTGCTCGTGCTCGCCTGCTCCTGCGTCGCCGGGGCGATCGCGGCGGCCGTCGCCGTCTCCGTGCTGCACGCCAAGGACCTGGGCGGTGGCCCGGTCACGTTCGGCCTGTTCGTGCTCGGCCTGACCGGCGGCACCGTCATCGGTATCCGTACGGCGCCCAAGGTGCTGCCGACGCTCTCGCGGCGCCGCCTCTTCGCCCTCGCCATCGCGCTCACGGGTATCGCGCTGCTCGCGGCGGGCCTGGTGCCCGATGTGACGAGCGTGATCCTCCTCGTGACGATCGCCGGGGTCACCGCGGGCATCGCGGCGAACACCGGACACGCGCTGCTCGACCAGGAGACCGAGGAGTCCCGGCGGGCGCGCACCACCGAGCACCTCCAGGCCGTCGTCCGCGTGTCCGTCGCGCTCGGCGCGCTGCTCGCGCCCGTGCTGGCCGCGCTGATCGGGCCGCACCACCTGGAGAGCGGAAAGTTCGTCTTCGCGCACGGGGGCGCCGCGTTCACGCTGATGCTCGTCGGCGCGCTGCTGCTGCCCGTCGCCGCGCTCGTGCTCGCCAAGGCCGACGACCGCAGCGGAGTGCCGCTGCGGCACGACCTGCGGGACGCGCTGCTCGGCGGGAACGACCCGGTGCAGGCCCCGGCCACGACCGGCTTCTTCATCGCCCTGGAGGGCGGGGACGGCGCCGGGAAGTCGACGCAGGCCGAGGCGCTCGCGGAGTGGATCCGCGGCAAGGGCCACGAGGTCGTCCTCACGCGCGAGCCGGGCGCCACGCCGGTCGGCAAGCGGCTCCGGTCCATCCTGCTCGACGTCTCGTCGGCCGGTCTTTCGCACCGCGCGGAGGCCCTGCTGTACGCCGCCGACCGCGCGGAGCACGTCGACACGGTCGTCCGGCCCGCCCTGGAGCGCGGCGCCGTCGTCATCTCCGACCGGTACATCGACTCGTCCGTCGCCTACCAGGGCGCAGGGCGTGACCTGTCGCCGACCGAGGTTGCCCGCATCAACCGCTGGGCCACCAGCGGTCTCGTACCGAACCTGACCGTGCTGCTCGACGTCGACCCGGAGGCCGCTCGCGAGCGGTTCACCGAGGCGCCCGACCGGCTCGAGTCGGAGCCGATGGAGTTCCACACGCGCGTGCGCTCCGGTTTCCTGACGCTGGCGGCGGGCGACCCCGGTCGCTACCTGGTGGTCGACGCCGGCCAGGAGCCGGAGTCCGTCACGACCGTCATCCGGCACCGGCTCGACGTACTCCTCCCGCTCTCCGAGGCCGAGATCAAGGCGCAGGAGGAGGCCCGCAAGGCCGCCGAGGAAGAGGCGCGCCGCAAGGCCGAGGAAGAGGCCGCCCGCAAGGCGGAGGAGGAGCGCCTGGAGCGCGAGCGCCAGGAGCAGCTCGCCAAGCTGCGCGCCGAGGAAGAAGAGCGCAAGCGCCGCGAGCTGGAGGAGGCGCAGCGCCTGGAGGCCGAGCGGCAGGCCGAGGAGGCCCGGCAGCGCGCCGAGGAGGAGCGCCGCAAGGCCGAGGAGGAGCGGGCCCGCCTGAAGGCAGAGGCAGAGGCACGCGCCGCCGAGCAGGAGCGGCTTCGTAAGCAGGCCGAGGACGAGGCGCGGCTCCGGGCCGAGGCCGAGGAGCGGCGCCTGGAGAAGCAGCGCAAGGCCGAAGAGGCGCTGCTGCGCGCGGAGGAGGCGCGGCGACTCGCGGCGCAGGCCGCGGAGCAGGCGCAGCGCAGTGCGAGCGCGCCGACCGCGAACCTCCGCAAGGTCGAGCTGCCGAGCGAGGCGCCGGACCAGGTGCGGGACGAGCCGGTGCCGGACAACGAGACGACCGTGCCGACGCCGATCGTCGACTTCACGAAGGCCCCCGAGCCCTCGGACGCCGATGAGACCACGGTGCTGCCGCAGGTGCGGGACGCGGAGGACGCCGAGGAGACGACGCAGCTTCCGCAGCCGCCCGCGCCCGGTGCGGCGGACGAGACGGCGGTCCTTCCGCAGGTGTCCGAGCCTGCGGACCGGGTGCCGAGCGGTTACTTCCGCGACGAGCGGCCCGCCCGTTCCGGCCCGGACGGTCCCAACGAGCGGACGGCGGAGCTTCCGCAGGTCGACGAGAACGGCAAGCCGCGGCGGCCTCGGCCCGACTGGGCGGAGGAGACGCCGCTGGACGACCTGCCGTCGCTGGCGGACGAGCTGCTCGGTGGTCGTGAGGACGAGGACGACCGGGGGCGTCGCCGGTAGGCGGGGTCTGTTTCTCAAGCCCCTCCGGCGTTTGAGAAGCGGGGGTCCGGGGCGGAACCCCGGGAGTTCGGCCACGGTTCGGGCGATGTCAGTGGGGACCGGCACAATGGGTTTCGCTGGGGCTCGGCAGTAGCAAGGGACGGTGGCCGCATGGCCGTATGGGACGACCTGGTCGGTCAGGAGCGGGTGATCGCGGAACTGGGCGCGGCCGCGCGGGACGCGGACGCCCTGGTGACGGCGGCCACCGCGCAAACCCCGCCGCCTGCCGCGTCGAAGATGACGCACGCCTGGCTGTTCACCGGCCCGCCGGGAGCCGGCCGGGAGACCGCGGCCCGCGCGTTCGCCGCGGCCCTCCAGTGCGTCAGCCCGGACCGCGCCCTCGGCGGAGCCCCCGGCTGCGGGTTCTGCGACGGCTGCCACACCGCGCTGCTCGGCACGCACGCGGACGTGTCGACGGTGGCCGCGGTCGGCACCCAGATCCGCGTCGACGACATGCGTGACACGGTCCGCAAGTCGTACACGTCCCCGGCGGTCGGCCGCTGGCAGGTGATCCTCGTGGAGGACGCCGAGCGGCTCAACGAGAAGTCGGCGAACGCGGTCCTGAAGGCGGTGGAGGAGCCGGCTCCGCGCACGGTGTGGCTGCTGTGCGCGCCTTCGGTGGAGGACGTACTGCCGACGATCCGCTCCCGCTGCCGCCTGCTCACCCTGGGCACGCCCGCCGTCTCCGCCGTCGCCGACATGCTCGTCCGGCGGGACGGTATCGAGCCGGACGTCGCGGCCGCCGTCTCCCGCGCCACGCAGGGCCACATCGACCGGGCCCGCCGCCTGGCCACGGACCCGCGCGCGCGGGAGCGCAGGGCCGCCGTCCTGAAGGTGCCGCTGCGCGTCGAGGAGATCGGCGGCTGCCTCAAGGCGGCGCAGGAGCTGGTGGACGCGGCAGCCGAGGACTCCAAGCAGCTCGCCGAAGAGGTCGACACCAAGGAGACCGAAGAGCTGAAAGCGGCGATGGGCGCGCAGAGCGGCGGCCGGATGCCGCGCGGCACGGCCGGCGTCATGAAGGACCTCGAGGACATGCAGAAGCGGCGCCGCACGCGCTCGCAGCGCGACAGCCTCGACCTGGCGCTCACCGAGCTGACGGTGGTCTACCGGGACGTGCTCGCGATGCAGCTCGGCTCGCGCGTGGACCTGGCCAGCGTCGAGATCCAGGACACGTTGGAGCGGATCGCCCGCAGTACGTCGCCGGAGTCGACGCTGCGGCGGATCGAGGCGATCGGGGCGTGCCGGGTGGCGTTGGACGGGAATGTGGCGCCGCTTCTGGCGGTGGAGGCGATGACGGTTGCCCTGCGTGCGGGTTGACCGTTGCGGCCGACCGTCCTCAGGCCACGAGGCTCCGCCCCGGACCCCGCGGGCTCTCGTCCAAGAGCGGGGCTTGATGGTGCCCACTCGCCGCTGAGGTTTGATTTCGTGTACGCAAGGTGAACAGTCGCGCGCGGAGCGTTACGCTCGGCCGATGTACTCCTGGCGCCTCCCCCTCACCTCACGCCGCCGACCCGCCGTCCTCGCCGCCGCTGCCGGGGTGGCCCTCGCCGCCATCTCCGCCTGCGCCTCGGGCAGTTCGGGTGCTCCGGGTTCCTCGCTCGCCGCGCTGCCCCGTGCCACGCCGGCCGATCTGGCCCCGTATTACGACCAGGCCCCGAAGTGGCACGAGTGCGGCGTGCCCGGATTCGAGTGCGCCACCCTCAAGGCGCCGCTCGACTACGACAAGCCGTCCGCCGGAGACATCGACCTCGCGGTCTCCCGGAAGAAGGCCACGGGCCCCGGCAAGCGCCTCGGTTCGCTCCTGGTCAACCCGGGCGGCCCCGGCGGCTCGGCGATCGGCTACCTCCAGTCGTACGCGGGCATCGGCTACCCGGAGAAGGTCCGCGCCCGCTACGACATGGTCGCCGTCGACCCGCGCGGCGTCGCCCGCAGCGAGCCCGTCAAGTGCCTCGACGGCAAGCGGATGGACGCGTACACGCAGACCGACGTCACCCCGGACGACAAGGCGGAGCGGGCCCGCCTGACCGCCGCCTACAAGAGCTTCGGCGCCGGCTGCGAGGCGTCGAACCGCACGTCCGGCCGGGTTCTGCCGCACGTCTCCACGGTCGAGGCGGCCCGCGACATGGACCTCGTACGCGCGGCGCTCGACGACGGGAAGCTCAACTACGTAGGCGCCTCGTACGGGACGTTCCTGGGGGCGACGTACGCGGGCCTGTACCCGGAGCGGGTCGGCCGGCTCGTCCTCGACGGCGCGATGGACCCCTCCCTGCCCGCGCGTGAGATGAACGCACAGCAGACCGCCGGCTTCGAGACGGCGTTCAAGTCCTTCGCGAAGGACTGCGCGAAGCGGTCCGGCTGCCCCCTCGGCACCGGCACCCCCGACCAGTCGGGCAAGCGCCTCAAGGGCTTCTTCTCCACCCTCGACCGCTCGCCGATCGGCACCGGGGACCAGAGCGGCCGCAAGCTGGGCGAGGCCCTGGCCACGACCGGAGTGATCGCCGCGATGTACGACGAGGGGGCCTGGCCGCAGCTGCGCGAGGCTCTCACCGCGGCCATGAAGCACAAGGACGGCGCGGGCCTGCTCGCCCTCTCCGACAGCTACTACGAGCGCGACCCCGACGGCACGTACTCGAACATGATGTTCGCCAACGCCGCGGTGAACTGCCTGGACCAGCCCCCGTCCTTCACCTCGCCCGCGGAGGTCGAGAAGGCGCTCCCCGACTTCGAGAAGGCCTCCCCGGTCTTCGGCAAGGGCCTCGCGTGGGCCTCCCTGAACTGCGGCTACTGGCCGGTGAAGGCGACGGGTGAAGCCCACCGCATCACTGCCGAAGGCGCCGCCCCCATCGTCGTGGCCGGCACCACCCGCGACCCGGCGACCCCCTACCGCTGGGCGAAGTCCCTCGCCGCTCAGCTCTCCTCCGGCCACCTCCTCACGTACGACGGCGACGGCCACACGGCGTACGGCCGCGGCAGCGACTGCGTGGACGGAGCGATCGACGACTACCTGCTGACCGGCACCCCGCCGACCGACGGAAAGCGCTGCTCGTAGTGCGTGTCCCCTGGTCATAAAGGCTGTGCGGAGCACCCCTGCGGAGCGTGTAGGATTGGCGACGTTGCTGACGCACTCCGGTGCGCGCGGCGGCGCCGCCTTAGCTCAGATGGCCAGAGCAACGCACTCGTAATGCGTAGGTCTCGGGTTCGAATCCCGAAGGCGGCTCGGATCAACCCCAGGACTCACTCGCCGTGACCTGGGGTTTTTTCATGTCCGGGGCATGCCGAGCCGCACGACGGGGATGCCGTGGGAGTGCTTGCGTGAGCGATGCGTGAGCGGAAGGGGTGCGAAGTGCCAGGCCGACGGAGCGCTGCTGGTCGGCATGAGGCAATGACGTAGGCGCCAGCTCGGTCGTTCCCCGTGGCGGCATGGCCACATCGGCCACCCAGGCCGCGCGACCGCACTCGTCTCCCAAGCGGCATCAGGCCCATCCGGATCCTTGTGCGATTCCTCGAAGGCTCCGCTGCTAGCCTGCCCAGTTGTTCGCGATCCTTGATGGGTTCGTGTCAGGTGACTGCCAGGTGCTGAGCACGGGGGAGGGGATGGAACATGTCAGAAGGGTTCTCTGTGGACCTTGATGCACTTCGCAAGGCCGCAACCGGGATTACCACCACTCTGGACGCGATGGCCACCAAGAAGGTGAGTGACATCGATGCTCCCAAGGACGCCTTCGGCCACGACGAACTGGCATCAGCGGTCGCCGATTTCTGCGATCGGTGGAACATCGGCGTCTCGCACCTGGCCACCGATGGCGCAGAGGTCTCTGACCGGCTGACGCACTGCGTCAACAGCTACGAAAAGGCTGAGGAACACATCCAACTCTCTGTTCAGGGCATTCTTCAGTCCTCGACCGGGTCCGATCCGGGGGCGTCCTGATGGCCGAGCTCGGGGAGACGTCGAACCCCCGTGATCTTGTTCCCGGCACACCCGATGCTCTGAATACGACCGCTCAGTCTCTTCTCGCCTACGGCGATGTTCTCATCGAGGCCGGCGAGGGACTGGCGAAGATCGAGACCGAAGACGGGTGGAGAGGTCCGGCGGGTGACGCCTTCCGCGATCGTTTCCATGGTGAGCCATCGAGGTGGGTCAAGGCCGGCGACAACTTCCACGCTGCCGCGAACGCCCTGTACGACTACAGCTACACCCTGCGCGCAGCCCAGCAGCGCGCAGAGGAAGCCATATCCCAGTTCGCGCGTGGCGAAGCCACGACGGCAGCCGCAGGCAAGGCCCACACTCAGCAAGTCAATCAGGCACGCAGCAAAGGGGACGAGACCGAGATCCCCTTTCATGATCCCGGGGAAGCCGACCGTGCAGCCGCCCGCGGGACTCTCGAGACCGCTCGCGGCAACGTGGACGGCGCAGGGCACACCGCGACAGCGCTGGTGAAGAAGGCGACCGAGTCAGCCCCTGAGAAGCCGGGGTTCTGGTCCCAGGTCGGTGACTTCTTCAGCGATGTGGGTGAAGGGGCCGTGGACGTGGGCAAGGTCGTCGTCAACGATCTCGCCTCCTTCGGCAACGCGATGATCCAGCATCCGGGCGACAGTGCCGCGATGCTCGGTGGCGTGCTCCTGACCGGGCTCAGCGCGGGTGGTGAAGGGCTTGGCGTCGCCTTGGACGCCACCGGCGTCGGCGCGGTCGCCGGTGTCCCACTCAACGCCGTCTCCGCTGCTGGAATAGCCACAGGCGTGGGTGTGGCGGGAGCTGGAGCCATGGACCTGGCCCAGCATGCCGGGAGCGATTCCAAGGTCGAACCCCTGCGGATGAACAGCGAGGGATCCGGTGCCAGCGGCTCCGCACAGCAGCCGGCGTCCGAGCTGATCAAGAATGGTCAGAAATACGAGGGCACTGGTACCGGCGCCGGCCGCGGAGGCCACAAACTTCCGAAGGTGAACGGTCCGGCGAACGGGACCATGTACAAGACCGACCCCCAGTCAGGAAAGGTGACCAGCTACTCCACTTATGATTCCGAAGGTCGCGCCTTGCAGCGAGGGGGCCTCGCACAACGGAGTAGACACACCACACGTCGTAAAAATGTCGCACAATACCAACCCTAAGACCGGGCAAGTCTATGTGGGTGAGTCGAAGGACGTGCGTACCGCGTTCCCCTGGGAGATCCCGTGAGTAGCATCAAACCGTCATGGTCCGAGCGTGAACTGCCGGCTTTCTTCAAGAAATGGCGCACCGAATGGAAGAATGAGGAACTCGATCCGGACAATTACCTCGACTTTGAGGATGGTCTTCGATTTGTTCTGGCCGCGGCCTGGCTTTTTTGCCCCGAAACGGTCGAGTACCGCGGTTGTATTTTCCTCAAAGAGCGCTTCCGTCAGAGCACTGTCGACGACTGGTTCACAAGTCTTGATGGCGATCGGAAGCGAATTGAGGCCGTCGTCAACCACGTCGAGTTGTGGGGCACATTCAACAACATCGAATTGACGGATGAAGATCAGCTTGGGGAAGAGCTGCCCCAACTCGCATTGGCGCTGGGAGAGTGCTGGCAGGGAATCCTCTCCTCGCGTTACCCGGGTCGCGAGATCACTGTGGAAGTGAGCGACGAGGAGGACGGGGCCTACGGGCCGACCGTGACGTTCTGGACTTCCCCGGAAGGTTCAGCCTTCGGGTGACGCAGGACGTCCACCAGGGGTAGGTTGGCCCGGCGCCCGGACTCCATGTTGGCGATCACGTTGCGCGGGATGGGATGCCCGAGCCGCGAGCACTGATCCGCCAGGTCCTGTGCGCTCCACCCCATCTCCTTCCTTCTTCGCCGGACTTCGCCGGCCACGTTGGCCTTGATCCGGTCCGACCACTCCGGAACGTCGTCCTCTTGTAGCCGCGGGCGAGGAGCGTGTCCCAACCGCGGGGGGAGCTTCATTACCAGATGCTGGCGGATCCGGGACAGTACTCTGATCCCAGCGGGATCGGTCCCGCTCGCATGGTGTCCAGGAGGTGGGTCATGACTGCCGAGACGGTGGCTCCTGCGTGGATGCATGAGCAGATCACGGCGGAGCAGTACGACTCCTGGTCCGAGGAGCAGTGTGCGGGGATCGAGATCGTGGACGGGATGGTCGTCGTGAGTCCCAGCGCATCCAAGCGTCATAACCGGCTTGCCCGGATGCTGGCGAATGCCTTGGAGGCTGATGCGGGGCCGGAGTGGAACGCCGACACCGACTTCGATGTCCGTCTGCAGGATGTTCCGCTGACCAATCGGCGTCCGGATGTTGTGGTGTATCGCGCGGACACGATCGACATCTCGCCCACCCGGCCGGAGCATGTGCTGCTGGTCGTCGAGGTCGTCTCGCCAGGGTCGGAGACCACCGATCGGATCGTGAAGACTGACCAGTACGCGAAGGCCGGTATCGCCTTCTACTGGCGGGTCGAGCAGGCCGCGACCGGGGTTCCGCTGGTGTACACGTACGTGCTTGACCCGGCTACCAGGGCCTACCGGGACGGGGGCGTGTTCACCGGTGTCGTCAAGGTCTCGGCGCCCTTTCCGGTCGAGGTCGACCTCGGGCGGATCTGAGCTTCACGCCGGCGAGCCCCGGCGATTTGCGTGAGCGCTGCGTGAGCGGACTGGGCGGCACGAGGCCGGATCAGCAGTCATGGCGGTCATAGTCGTACGCTCCTGACCAGCTGAGACATCATCCGGTGGCACGCACCGGCACCACCCGCCACGATCTTGCAGGCCCTCGTAATGCGTAGGTCTCGGGTTCGAATCCCGAAGGCGGCTCAGACTGGGAAACCCCAGGTCAGACTCTTCTGACCTGGGGTTTTCTGTTGTTCGGAGTGTGGTGGAGGCGGGCCCGCGCCGTTTCAGGATCTCCCCAATAAAGCTTGACCCAGCTTTGACCGAGTGTCGAACTTTGACTGTTGGTCATTCATAATGCAGCCATGCGAACGACTCAACGTAAGGCCCAGGAAGTTGCGGAGCGTGACCAGAAGCTGGTGTACGTCGCGCTCGACATGGTGTGCAGGGACGGGTTCCACAATCTGACGCTGGGGAAGCTGGCCGATGAGGCCGGGTACTCCAAAGGCACCGTCTACAACCACTTCACCTGCAGGGAAGACCTGCTCATCGAGCTCTCCGCGGAGAGCGCACGGCGTCAGCTGCGCTACTTCCAGGCGATCGCCGATCTGCCATGGGGTGGGGCCCGTGCCGTGTACGGCATGACACTCGCCTACATGCGGCACGCGGAGGTGGCGCCGGTGCTCTTCGAGTGCAGCATCACCGCCCGCACCGACGCCGTCTGCAAGGTCGCGTCCGAGGAGCGACTCAAGCGGCGTGACCTGGTCGAGGCGCAAATGTCGCAGGTCGTGGGCTACGCCGTGGAGCGCAGCGTCGCCGAGGGTTCCTTCGGGAACGCCGAGGTCGAACCGGCCGTGGCGGTGGACGCCCTGCGCGCCTACATCCTCGGCTACGCGGCCATGCATTTGCTCTCACGCCGCTTCCTGTGGTCCGGCGAGGAGGGCCTCGATGCCCGTCTGAAGGTGATGACCTCCATGATCGGCGGCCTGGGCTGGACCCGGCTCCCGGTCGACGACGTGGCGCGGCTGCACCGCGAGGTGGCCGGGATCGTCGACCCGATCGCCGCCCAGTATGCGCCGGAAGGTCACTCTGAGTAGGTATTTGATGGGTGAAGTTCTGCGCCTGGATCCGTAGTTCGCTGCTCGCTTTCCGTTCGCCACTCCCGATCATGAACTAGTTGTCAAAAAACGACTGATGGTCATAACGTGAAGGAGTGCTCGGCCGGTCGGTCGGGCCGTGATGCGGAATGGAGGGGCAATGCGCATCAACATCGCTCGCCGCGGGAGTGCCTTGTGGCTGGCCTGCGTCGAGCTCGCACAGGACCGGTACGCGCGGGACTACGGGGCGCGGATCGCACCGTCGCCGGACAGCTTCATCGCGCTGTGCTCGGACGAGGGCACGGGAGCGGACGTCGTCCCGCTGGCCTGTGCGGGGCTGACGTACGGAGGGGAACGCAGCCTTCTCGTCGAGCACTACCTCGGGGACGGGGCGGCCGACGTCATATCGCGGTCCACGCGTACCGAGTGCGAGCCGGCCGGTCTGGTCGAGGTCGGGCCGCTGGCCTCCAGCGAACCCGGCGCGGGCCTGAAGCTCATCGGCATGGTGCCCGCGCTGTGCTGGTGCAACGGCGCCTCGTACCTGCTGTGCACCGTCACCAAGCCGCTGGCCCGGACCCTGGCGCGGATCGGGCTGCGGTTCACCGGACTCGCCCAGGCCCGCGAGGACGCCCTGCCGCCGGAGCAGCGGGGCACGTGGGGGACGTACTACGAGACCGCTCCCGTGGCCGGCTTCATCGACCTGCGGGCCTTTGACGCCGGCATCAACCGCGAGGCCGAGTCCGGCTACCACCTCGCGGTGACCTGGGGCCAGGAAGCCTCCCTCGCTCCGCAGGGGGCGGGCGCGCGATGAGGGAGATCTACGACGGTCTGTACGCGCCGGAGCGCCGCGACGACGTTCTCGTCGAGCGGCTGGCCGCCGACGGCTCGGTCGCCGGGACCTTCACGTACGGGGAATTGGCGGGCTGGAGTGGGCAGATCCGCCGGCTGCTCGCCGACCTCGGCGCGGACGCCGGGGCCACGATCGGCGTGGTGGCGGGCAACGGCCCCGAGTGGGTGGCCGCCGACCTCGCGCTGCTGCTCGGCGGTTTCGTCGAGGTGCCGGTGCCGCTGGCGTTCTCCGGTGAGCAGGCCGCCTCGCTGCTGAAAGAGGTCCGGCTCTGCCTGGCCGACGAGGCCGGGGTCCGCAAGCTCGCCGAGTGGGGCCTGGACGGCGCCGTCACCGTCCTCCCGATCACGGCGGACAGCGGCGCAGGGAACCGGGTCGCGGAGGCCGACGGTCTCCGACTGCCGCCGGACGAGCGGATCATCAAGGTCATCCACACCTCGGGAACCACGGGTGCGCCCAAGGGCGTGAAGATCCGGTCGAAGGCGCTCGAGGCGCTGCTCGTGTCCCTCGACTCGGTCTCGCCGGACGGGGTGTACTCCCGCTACCTCTCCCTGGTGCCGTTCAGCCTGCTCATCGAGCAGGTCACTGCGGTCTACCTGCCGATCATCAACGGCGGCCGGATGATCCTGCTGCCCGAGAAGACCGCGCTGCTCGGCACCGCGGGCTCCCGCGCGGACGACGTGGTGACCTGGCTGCGCGCCGGGCGGCCGACCACCGCCGTGCTGCCGCCCGCCGCGGTGAGCGCCCTCGACAAGGCGGTGTGCGGCGCCGCCGGGGGACCGGTCCTCGGCGACGAGGTGCGGCCGTTCCTGATGGCGGGCGGCGCGCCCGTCGACGTAGCGGCCCAACTGCGCCTGGACGCGGCAGGGTTGCGTGTGCACGAGGGGTACGGCCTGTCCGAGAACAGCTCGGTCGTCTCGTGGAACACGCCCGAGCACTGGCGGCCCGGCACCGTCGGCAGGCCGCTGCCGCACTGCGAGGTCCGGCTCTCCGAGGGCGGGGAGCTGCTGGTCAGGTCGACGTCACTGTTCGCCGGCTACACCGTGGAGGACCCGACCAGCCGGCCCGTCGACGAGGACGGCTGGCTGCACACGGGGGACCGCGGCGAGATCGACGAGGACGGCTACATCCGGATCCTCGGCCGCCTGAAGAACGTGATCATCACCAGCCACGGCCGCAATGTCTCGCCGGAATGGGTCGAGGGAAGCCTGCGCAGCTGCCCGTCGGTGGTGGACGCCGTGGTGTTCGGCGAGGGCCTGGAACACGTGTCGGCCCTGCTGATCACCGCCGATGCCGCCGATGTCGACAGGGCCGACGAGATACGGCGGCAGGCGCACGCGTACGCCGAACAGCATCTGGCCGAGACCGACCGGCCCGAGCGGTTCTTCGTCGTGGCGGACAGCAGCGACTTCCGCCGCCAGTACTTCACCGTCACCGGCCGGCCGCGGCGCCAGAAGCTCTTCGACGACCTGATGGCTCTCACGCCCACGAACGGCCGCCGGGATGACCGCCCGGGCGACCTCTCCCTCTGACGCACATCTGACGCACACACGAAAACGGGGATTAAGCCATGACAGTTGCCCAGCACACCCTGCGTCTGACCGCCATAGGTGACGGCGACGGCATGATGATCACGCCCACCGGCACGGAGTCCGACTTCACCGAGCTGTACCAGGCGGGCCTCGACGGCCTGCTCGCCGACACCGGGCACCTCCTGATCCGCGGATTCGCCCCCGGAGTCGAGGAGTTCAACGAGCTGGTGCGCCGCTACAGCTCCCGCACCACCATGGACCCGGCCCGCACCTCCCACGGCAACGCCGCCCAGAAGGTCGACTCCGGGCGCGACCCGATCGGCCTGCACCTGGAGAACGGCGCCACGCCCTTCGCCCCCGACCTGCTGTGGTTCCACTGCGTCAAGGCCGCCACGTCCGGCTCCGAGACCACCGTCTGCGACGGCTTCCGGGTTTGGGACGCGCTGTCCGAGCGGGCCAGGAAGGTGTTCGCCGGCAACCCGGTGAAGTACGTGCGCAGCAACGTCCCGCGGGCCATGTGGCAGCGGCTCGCCGCGCACCTCACCGGCCCCGACGCGGACCCGGCCGACATGACCGTCGAGCATCTCCACGCCGTCTCCAACAAGGGCGCCGACGTGGTCTTCACCGAGGCCACCGACGGGACCCTGACCTACGAGTACACGGTGTACGCCGCCCACCCCACCCGGGGCTCCTCGCGCACCGCGTGGGCCAACAGCATCCTCGGTCCCTCGTTCAACTACGAGGCGCCCGAGATCCGCTTCGCCGACGGCTCCCTGATACCCGACGACGTGATCGCCGAGTACACCGAGGTCACCGAGAAGGTCACCGAGGAGATCCAGTGGGAGGACGGCGACATCGTCCTCATCGACAACACCCGTGTCATGCACGGCCGCCGGGCCATCACCGACCCCGAGCGCACCATCCTCAACGCCCAGAGCTACGCCAGGAGCTGACCATGAAGTACGGCATCGTCATCCGCTACGAATTCGACGCCTCCTGGCTCCGGTTGAGCCGCGAACAGCGGGGCGAGAAGGAACAGGTCTTCCAGAAGGAGATCGTCGGGCCCTTCGCGGACCGGATGTCCGTCCGGCACTTCGACGCCGAGGCGTTCGCCACGGACTACTCCGACTTCCTGTTCGTCGAGACCGACGACATCAAGACCTACTACTTCTTCATCGAGAAGCTGCGGGACAGCGAGTTCATCGCCGAGGGCTGGGTGCGGCTGCGCGACATCTCCATCGGGCTGCAGGACGGCTACAAGGAGTACGAGAATGACCAGGGCTGACCAGTTCGACGGCATCGCCGAGGCCGTCCGCACCGAGCTCGCCTCGGTGACCCGGCTCGCGCACATCAACACCTTCCACCCCAATGCGTTCGACTGGGCGGAGGCCGGCACGCCGGCCGAGCGGGAGTTCGCCTCCGTCGTCGCATACGGGGAGCCGGGTCACGAGGCCGAGGCCGTCGCCTACCTCACCAAGGAGCTGGCGCAGCTCGCCGAGATCGAGCGCCACGTCAGCACTGTCATGGCCATGGTGATGGGCGAGCTGCACGACCTGCGCGACCCCATCAACCTCGGGCACGAGCTGCACCACGCACTCTCCTGCTTCGCCGCAGAGGAGATCCAGCACGCCAACACCTTCTACCGGTACGTACGGGCCCTCTCGGGGGCCGAACCCCGCGTCGAGGCGGCCCTGTTCGACGAGCGCCTCGACGTCTTCCGCACCGATGACCACCCGTACGTGAAGCTGGTCGCGCTGTGCTGCTCGGCGTACGTCGGCGAGTCCGTGATCACCGTGTTCGAGCACCGCACCGACGGGCTCGACCCGGACCGGGCCCGCTTCTTCACCCGCCTGTTGCACACGCACGGCCTCGACGAGGCCCGGCACGTGAAGATCGACCACGTGGCGATGAAGCTGATCTACCCGGCACTCACCGCCGGACAGCAGCAGCGAGTACGTGAACTACTCGGCAGGATAGAGGAGTTGAACCGCACGCTGGCGGCCACGTTCGAGGAGCGCACCCGGGAGCTGCTCGGCGTCGACTTCGTCACCGGCAATCCGGCGGCTGCCGTGCAACTGGAGATGACGAAGGCGTTCGGCGGCAAGGTCTTCGCCGCGGACGGCACGCTGTACAGCGTCGACGAGATCCTCGACGACGAACTCACCGCGCTCATCACAGAGTTCTCCGGCGTCGACCGTGTGCACGCGGCCGCCGTCGTGGCGCCGGTGAAGGCCCTGAGCACCGCGGGGGTCCCGTCATGACGTCCTCGGCCGTGGGCGCGGGCGTCGCGGCGCCCGCCCGTCCGGCCGTGGCCGGGGGCAGGGTCGCCGTCGCGGCGGCCGTGCTCGCCCTGCTCCTGGCCGCGATGGACGCCACCGTCATGGGCACGGTGCTGCCCAGCGTCCTGTCCGACGTCGGCGGCGGCTCGGGCGGTGGATACGCCTGGCTCGTCTCGGGGTTCATGCTGGCCCAGGTGGCGGGCACGCCGCTGGCCGGCTGGGTCGCCGACCGGCTCGACGACCGGGTGCTCGCCGTCGGCTCGACGCTGGTCTTCCTCGGCGCCTCGGTGCTCGCCGGGGTCGCGGGCTCGTTCGGCGTGCTGGTCGCGGCCCGGGTGCTGCACGGCCTGGCCGCGGGCGCGATCGTCGTCTCCAGCTACGTCATCGTGGGCCGGGTCTTCGGCGCCGAACGGCGCGCCAAGGCGCAGTCGATGCTGAGCATGGTCTGGGGCGTGGCGGCGGTCCTCGGCCCGGTGGTCGGCGCGGCCGTCACCGAGGCGTGGGGCTGGCGCTGGGTGTTCTTCCTGAACGTGCCGCTGTGCGCATTCGTCGTCCTGGCCGTCGTCCTCGCCCTCCCGAAGCGGGCAGCGGCCTCGGCGCCCCGGCAGCGCTCCGGCTTCCCGGCCGGGGAGTACCTGCTGGTCACGGGCGGCTCCGCGCTGGTCCTCGTTGGACTCCAGGGCGGCGAGCTCGGCCTCGGCACGATCGGCGGCGTCCTCGCCGCGGTCGTCGGGCTGCTGGCGCTCGTCCTGGTACGCCGCTTCGGCGGCGGCCTCGTACCGCGCCAGATCCTGGCCCGTACGCCCTCGGCCGGCGCGGCCCTGGCCACTGTCGGCGCCTGCGTCGTGATGTACGCGACGGTCACCGTGCTGCCCGTACGCCTCGCCGCCTCCGGGACCTCGACCACGGGAATCGCCGTGGTCGTCGGCCTCGCCGCGCTCGGCTGGGTCGCGGGAAGCGCCGTCACCGGCGGGCTCGTGGCCCGGCACGGCTACCGGCCCTCGATGCTGGTGGGCGCGCTCGCCCTCCTGGTGAGCGCCTCGCTCAGCGCGACCGGCGAACTCGCCTGGCTGGCCGGTACGACGGCGGGCATCGGCACCGGCGCCGTCACGGCGACGACGCTCGCGCTGATCCAGGACCAGTCGCCGCCCGAGCAGTTGGGCGTGGCCACCTCGGCCGCGACGATGCTGCGCAACCTCGGCTCGGCAGCCGGCGTGAACGGCATCGCTGCCCTCACCGCCGCCCTGGCCACCACCTCTCACCAGGACCAGCAGAACCGGGCGTTCTGGGTCCTCGCCGCGGTGGTCGTCGTGGCGGTCCTCGCCCCGGCGGTGGTCGCACCCCGCCGCCGTACGACCACGGGGTGACGTCCGGATCCGGGGCCGTGCCCGAGCGCGGCCCCGGAACGACGGTGTCCTCCGGGTCACTTCGCGTCCGCGTAGCACTCCACGACCGCCACCGTGAACGGGAAGCGCACCGGGGTTTCGCCGAAGGCGATTCGGCCGGCCAGGGCGGCTGCTTCGCGGATTGCCTCGCTGACCCGGTCCGTCTCTTCCGCGGGGCAGTGCACGATCACCTCGTCGTGTTGGAAGAAGACCAACTCGGCTGCCATGTCCGTGAGTTCGCGGCGCAGCGCGGCGAGGACGAGCAGGGTCCAGTCGGCGGCGCTGCCCTGTACGACGAAGTTGCGGGTGAAGCGGCCGCGGGCGCGGGAGTTCGACGAGGCGTAGCCGTACGTCAATCCACCTGCCTCTGAAGGCTGTTCGGGATCGTCCTGGGGGATGCCGGCCTCGTCCGGGTCGGCGGAGCCCACGGCGGGTGGGCAGGTGCGGCCCAGCCACGTGCGCACGAGACGGCCTTCCTCGCCCGCGCGCGCCGCCTCGTCGACGTATGCGACTGCCTGCGGGAAGCGGCGTCGCAGCAGGGCCAGGTTCTTCAGGCCGTCGCCCGAGGTCTGCCCGTATATGGCGCCGAGCACGGCCAGTTTGGCCTGGCCCCGGTCACCGGCGAACGCCCGGTCGGAGACCGCCTGGTAGAGGTCGGCGGCCTGGCCCGAGACGTCCATGAACGCCGGGTCGCGGGAGATCGCGGCCAGGACGCGGGGCTCCATCTGGTCGGCGTCGGCCACGACGAGTCGCCAGCCGGGGTCGGCGATCACCGCGCGGCGGATGACCTTGGGGATTTGGAGTGCGCCGCCGCCGTTCGTCGTCCAGCGGCCGGAGACGGTGCCGCCGGGCAGGTACTCGGGTCTGAAGCGGCCCTCCCTGACCCAGTCCTGGAGCCAGGACCAGCCGTGTGCCGTATAGATCCGGTACAGCTTCTTGTACTCGATCAGGGGCGGTACGGCCGGGTGGTCGATGCCCTCGATCTCCCAGCGGCGGGTCGAGGTGAGTTTGATGCCGGCGTGGGCGAAGGCCTTGATCACGTCGGCGGGGAGGTCGGGGCGTACCGGTCTGCCGAACGCCGCCGACACCTCGTCCGCCAGTTCTGCCAGGCGGCGTGGTTCGCCGCCGCCTCCGTAGCGTTCGCCGAGGAGTTCCTGGAGTACGGACCTGTGGACGTCCGCGCGCCATGGCAGGCCTGACGCGTGCATCTCCGCCGCCACCAGCATGCCCGCCGACTCGGACGCGGTCAGCAGCCGCATTCGGCCCGGCTGGGCGGTCGCCTCGTGGCGGCGCTGCTGCTCCGCGTATACGTCGACGAGGTCGGTCAGCGGGACGTCGACGGGTGGGCGGGGCTCGAAGAGGGAGGACTGGGAGCCGGGGGCGGCGACGCGGGGCGGGGGGTCGGGCGGGACCGGCGCCCCTTTGAGGCGGGCCAGGGCCGCCGCGGCGGAACGGGGGTCGCCGTGCCGGCCCTCGTGGGCGATCAGGAGGTTCTCGGCGGCCTCGATGTCGTAGCAGCGTTCGACGCGGACGCCGGCGGCGAGCAGGTGGGGGTATACGGCGTGGGTGTCGCGCCAGACCCAGCGGGTGACCTCCGGTCGGGTGCGGACTGCCTCGGCGAGGTCCGGCTCCCGGACGACGGGTCCTGCGGGCAGCCCGTCCGGGCCCAGCGGGGCGAGGTCCGCTCCGCCGTGCTCGGTGGGGGCGAGAGCCCATCGTTCGGTCACGTAGCCGAGTGTCACATTCGGCACTGACAACGTGTGCCCTGCGACGGCGTTGCGGTCGCGGGGCTCTGCCCCGGACCCCGCGGGCTCTCGTCCGAAGAGCGGGGCTGAAAAGATCGGGGCTCTGACCCGGACCCCGCTGCTCAAACGCCGCAGGGGCTGAAATGCCTAGCTGTCGCCGCCCTCGTCGATCAGGCGGCGGACCTCGCGGTCGATCAGGCCCAGGCGGGCCTCCGCCACCAAGGGGACCGCCCTGCGCTGGCGGCGTGCCTCGTGGACGTCGATGTCGACCGTCACGAGGCCCGGCTCCCACTGCGGCGCCTGCGCCACGGCCGTGCCGCGCGGGCTGATGACCCGGGAGCCGCCCCAGAAGGACGCCCCGTTCTCGTTGCCGACGCGGTTCACGAAGACGACCCAGCACTGGAGCATCTTCGCCGTGTAGGAGAGGAGGGTGTCCCAGTAGAGGGTGGTGTCCATGGCCTCGGGGTCGAGCGTCGCCGCGCTGTTCGCGGGGACGAACAGGACCTCCGCGCCGTCCTGCACCGCCAGCCACGGAAGCACCGGCTGCCACGCGTCGTTGCAGACCAGCGTCGCGGCCCTGCCGTGGTCGCCGGGCAGGTCGTACGCGCGGGAGTGCTGGCCGGGGCTGACGTGCTTGCGCTCCTCCCAGGCCAGGTAGTTCGGGAGGTACAGCTTGCGGTGGGCGTGCAGCAGGGCGCCGCCCGAGTAGTACGCGGAGGTGTTGTACGCGCGCAGGCTGGTGTGTTCGTGCAGGCCCACCATGACGTCGGGGCCGTCCGGCGTCGTGAGGCCGAGCAGACGCGGGTCGTTCGTGGCGATCGACGTGTCGGACTTCAGGCCGCCCAGGTGATAGCCGTGCAGGCTCAGTTCGGGAAAGACGACCAGGTCCGCTCCCTGGTCCCCGGCCTGCGCGATCTGCTCGCGGGCCGTGTCCAGGTTGGCGTCCACATCGCCGAGTTCGCAGTCGGTCTGCGCCAGTGCCACTCTCATGCCCCCGAGCCTCGCATGTCACGGTGGCCCCTGGCATCTCGGTGGCCCCTGGCATCTCGGTGGGTCCGCAACCGTTTGAGTGGGCAGGACCGTCCTCGTACCCGTACCGGTCAAAAAAGATCATCGTTGCGCAGAAGGGACCACCCTCCACCGTGCCCACCACCCGCCGCGCCATCCTCACCACCGCGAGCGCCCTCGGCGTCACCGCGCTCGCCGGTTCCGCCACCGCCCAAGCGGCTACCGCCACCGCCCGAGCGGCCACCGGCACCTCCCACGCCGAGTCGGCCGACGGCCGCTTCACCGCCCTCGAGCGCCGGCACGGCGCCCGCCTCGGCGTGTTCGCGCACGACATCCGCACCGGGCGCACCGTCCGGCACCGTGCCGACGAGCGTTTCCCGATGTGTTCCACGTTCAAGACGCTCGCGGTCGCCGCCGTGCTGCGCGACCTCGACAAGAACGGCGAGTTCCTGGCCCGCCGCATCCACTACACGCAGGCCGACATCGACCGCGCGGGCGGCGCCCCGGTCACCGGGGAGCCGAAGAACCTCAAGCACGGCATGACCGTCTCCGAGCTGTGCGGCGCCGCGATCTCGTACAGCGACAACACCGCCGCCAACCTCCTCATGGAGCACCTCGGCGGCCCCACCGCCGTCACCCGCTTCTGCCGCTCGACCGGCGACCGCACGACCCGCCTCGACCGCTGGGAGCCCGAGCTGAACTCGGCCGAGCCGGGCCGCGTCACCGACACCACCACGCCCCGCGCGATCGGTACGACGTACGCGCACCTCGTCCTCGGCGGCGTCCTCGCCCCCGCCGACCGCGACCGGCTGACGCGGTGGCTGCTCGCCAACACCACCAGCGCCGAACGCTTCCGCAAGGCCCTGCCCGCGGACTGGGTGCTCGGCGACAAGACCGGCACCGGCTCGTACGGCACCGCCAACGACGTCGGCATCGCCTGGACGCCGGACGGGGCGCCGGTGGTGCTGTCCGTCCTGTCGACCAAGCCGGACAAGGACGCCGAGGGCGACAGCCCGCTCGTGGCGCGCGCCGCCGAGCTGATCGTGGAGTCGCTCGGCTCCTGAGACGCTCACCTCCTGAACCGCCTCGCAGAGGCATCGCGCAGGGCTGAGATCATGGGCGTATGAGCGGTACGAGCAGTGACAGCACGGTCGAGCGGGCCTTCGCCGCCGCCCTCCACGACGGCGGCGATCTCGACACCGGCGCGTCACTGCTCGCCGCCGACCCTTCTTCCGACGCCGAACTCGCCCTGCGGGGACGGGAGTTCGTGCGGCGGGCGTGGGAGCGCGGCTGGCAGCCGGCCGACGTGCTGCGGATGGTCGTACGGGGGGAAGGGCTGGATGCGGCCCACGAACGGCTCGCGGCCCGCCTGATCCGCACCGAGACCGAGCGGTACGAGAGCCTGCCGCCGCGCTGGGCCGGCCAGCTCGCCGAGCTTCCGGCGGAGGAACCCGCGCGCACGGACCGGTTCTCGGGCGCCACCGTCGCCCTGGAGCTGTACCGGCTGCTTGCGCGGCTGCCCGCCATCGAGCCGGTCGGGTCGGTGCCGGGTGAGTCGATCACCGTCCCCGTGGCGGGCGAGCCGCGCGCCCTGGCGAAGATCCGCGCGCTGCTCGCCAAGGCGGAGCGGACCGGGTACCCGCCGGAGGCGGAGGCGCTGTCGGCGAAGGCGCAGGAGCTGATGGCCCGGCACTCGGTCGACGAGGCGCTGCTCGCCTCCCGTACGCACGCGAAGGACGCGCCCACCGCCTGTCGGATCGGCGTCGACGCCCCCTACGAGACGGCGAAGGCGGTCCTCCTCGACGCGGTGGCGGGCGCCAATCGCTGTCGCGCGGTCTGGAACTCCGCGTTCGGGTTCTCGACCGTGGTCGGCTTTGAGCCGGACCTGGAGGTCGTCGAGGTGCTTCACACGTCGTTGCTCGTGCAGGCCACCGCCGCGATGACGCGCGCCGAGGCCGAGCAGCGGGCGGGCGGTCGCAAGCGTACGAAGACCTTCCGGCAGTCGTTCCTCGCCGCGTACGCGCACCGGATCGGGGACCGGCTCGCCGCCGTCGCCGAGCGGGTGACGGGTGAGGTGGGTGAGGCGGGCGAGGTGCTGCCGGTGCTCGCCGCGCGGGACGTCGCGGTCACGGGGCGGGCCGAGGAGATGTTCCCCGAGACCGTGACGACGCGGCTGAGGGGCGTCACCGACGGGGCCGGCTGGGCCGAGGGCGTCGAGGCGGCACAGCGGGCCCGCCTCGACACGTAGCCGACGTCGTCAGCCGTTCTCCGCCGCGCGCTCGACGCGGTCCAGCAGCCGGTGGTGCCGGACGGCGTGCGCGAAGTCGGGGACGACGGACGTGCCGTCGGCCAGATCGCGGCGGAGCTGGGCGTAGGCGGCGCCGACGTTGTACGCGGGGGTGCCGCGCAGCTCCGCGAGCTCGGGCTCGAAGTACCGCTCGGGGACGGGGAGTTCGGACAGTTCGGTGTCGGAGCCGCGCGCCCCGCTGATCGTGTACTCGCCCATCTGCAGATGCCCGTGGTCGCCGGTCACGACCAGGTCGCCCTCGGTGCCGTTGATCTCCCAGAGGAAGTCGGTGCCGCGCGACGTGCCGCCCCGGTAGTGCACGGAGGCCACCGCGCCGGAGGCGAGCACCCCGCCGAGCACCACCTGGTCGGGGACGTCGGGCCGGTGGATGTCGCCCGTGCGCGGGTCCTTGAGCTCCCGGCGGCGGGTGGCGGTGACGGCGCCGACCCGCGCGGTGTCGTCGAAGTCCCCGAGGACCGAGATCAGCCCGTCCAGCGTGTGGCCGAACGGGATGGTCAGCATGTTCGCCCCGGTGGACCGGTCCAGGAGATACGCGCTGCCCTCCGGCACCTCCGCTCCCCAGCCGCGCCCGGACGCCACGATGCTGGTGGACAGCACCTCGCCCACATAGCCGTCCGCGATCAGGTCGCGCAGGTGGCGTACGAGCGGGGCGGAGCGCGCCTGGAGGCCGGTGAAGGTGCGCAGGCCGCGCTCCGCGGCGAGCGCGGCGAGCCCCTCGGCCTCGGCGAGATCGACGCCCAGCGGCCACTCGGAGAGCACCGCCTTCCCCGCGGCGAGGGCGGACTCGATGATCTCCCGGTGGTCCGGCACCTTGACGGTGACCACGACGAGGTCGACCTCGTCGGACGCGGCCAGCTCGGCGGCGGTGCCGAAGGAGTGGGCGATGCCGTACTTCTCGGCGGCCGCCCTCGCGGAGTCGGCGCTGCTCGCGGAGAGTGCGCGCACTTCAAAGCCCTTGAGTCGGCGCAGGGCGGGCAGGTGGGCGGTGGCGGCCCAGCCGCGCTTGGCGGAGAGGCCGACGATGCCCACGCGGACGGGAGACTGCTGGGTCAAGGAAAGGGACATGGCGGGGCTCCTCCGCAAGGCAACGGGGCGACGAGGCACTAGAGTGTTTGATGATCTACGAACGCTCGGAGTGTACGCACGACATCGAACACTCGGCAAGGGTGTCCGGGGAGTCGTGATCATTCATCCGGAAACAGGGAGGACGGCATGGCGGCGGTGCGGGCAGCGGCGGAAGGTACGGCGGGCGGCCATCGGGCGGCGCCGGTGCATGTCGAACCGGCGGACGTCTCCCTGGAGGCGGCGCTCGTCGCGCTCGCCGACCCGGTGCGCCGCATGCTCGTGCGCGGGCTGGCCGGGGCCGCCGACTGGGAGCACACCTGCGGCACCTTCGATGTGCCGGTCACGAAGGCGACGCTGAGCCGGCACTTCTCCGTGCTCCGTGAGGCGGGCCTGCTCGAGCAGCGGGACGCCGGGCCCAGGCGCCTCAACCGGCTGCGCCGCGCCGAGTTCGACGCCCGTTTTCCCGGCCTCCTGGACCTGGTGCTCCGCGAAGGGGAGTAGAAGGGGAGCAGGAGGGGCGTAGGCCTCGCCGTCCGGAACGGCTGATGCCCGTATTCTGGCGAAATGAGCTGGTTCCGGGCGTTGAAGGTGACCACGCGCTCGGGCCTGACCGTGGAGCGCAAACGCCTCGAACCGTTGATCGCGCTGCGGGGCGCCGCGGGGCTCGCGATCGTGCTCGCGGTGAGTCTTACGCTGTTCGGTCCCGCGGTGGCGGCCGGTTCCGCCTTCGGCGCGTACCAGGCGGCGATCGCCACGTTCCAGCGCAGCTGGCGGCCGCGGCCCGAACTGGCGCTCGCCTCCGGCGCGAGCCTCGGCATCTCGACGTTCCTGGGCTACCTCACCGGCTCCCACCTCTTCTTCTTCCTGCCACTGCTCGCGTTGTGGACGTATCTCGCCGGTCTCGCCTGGGCGGCGGGGCCGACCATCGGCATCATGGCCTCGTCGAACGTCGCGATGATGCTCGTGACCATCACCCTGCCGACGACGATCGCCGAGGCCGCGGGCCACGCGGCGATGATGGCCTTCGGCGGCCTGGTCCAGGCTACGCTGGTGATCCTCTTCCCCGTACGCAGATGGGGGGCGCACCGCGACGCGCTCGCCGACGCGCTTGCGGCGGAGGCCGATTACGCGCGGCGGTTGCGGCACGATGCGGTCGCCGCGTTCGACCCGGAGCCGCTGATGCTGGCGCGGAACGCGGCCGCGCTCACGCCCCGGCAGGCCCGGACCCGGCCCGCGCAGCTGCACGGTGCGCGGGGGCTCGCCGAGCGGATCCGGCCGGTGCTGGCCTCGTTGGCGGATCCGGCGGTCGGGGTGCCGGAGGAGGGGGTGGAGCGGGACCGGGTGCGGGAGTTGCTTGCCGCGGCGGGGGCGATTCTGGATGCTGCGGCGAGGGCGATTCGGCACGGGTCGCCGGTGAAGATTCCGCCGGGGGCGATTGCGACGTTTCGGTCCCCGGACACCGGGGCGATTCTGTCGGGGCCGCCGCAGCGGGCCGCGAGTCGTCTTGGGTCCCTTCTGAAGGACGTGCTGGAGACGGCGGGTGGGGTGCGGCCGACCGGTGCGGAGGATCCCGAGCCGCCATCGCCGACGGGGCCCAAAGATCGGGGCTCTGCCCCGGACCCCGCTGCTCAATCGCCGCAGGGGCTTGAAGGTGGTCATCCGCCGCAGGGTGGCGAGAATGCCCAGCCGCCGCAGGGGCTCGACGCGCCCGCACGGCCCTTGCGGCGGCCCAGCATCTTTCAGCTGCTCCCCGTCGCCGCGCGGGCGATCCGGCGGGAGGCGCGGCCCGGGTCGCCGATTTTGCGGCATGCGAATCGCGTGGCCGCGGTCGCCGTCGCCGGGTATCTCATCGGTGACGTCCTCCCGTTCGGGCACGGCTACTGGGCGCCGATGTCGGCCGTGATGGTCATGCGCCCCGACTTCTCGCAGACGTACTCACGGGCGGTGGCCCGGTTCGGCGGCACGCTCGTCGGCGTCACCGCGGCGACCGCGATCCTGCAACTGGCGCACCCCGGCACGTATCTCTCCGCGGTGCTCGCCGTGGTGTGCGCGGGGCTCATGTACCTGCTGATGCGCACGGGGCAGCTCGCCGCCCAGGGCTGCGTCGCCATGTACGTGGTGTTCCTGCTCGGCATGGGCGGGCAGGAGTGGAGCCAGACGGTCCCGGAGCGTGTCGTCCTCACGCTCGTCGGCGGCGTCCTCGCGATGCTGTCGTACGCCCTGTACCCGGCCTGGGAGACCCCCCGCCTGCGCACCCGGCTCGCCGACTGGCTGGAGGCGCTCGGCGAGTACGCCGCCGCGGTCGTCGCCCACTACGCGAGCCCGGCGGGCAAGAGCTGCCCGGACGTGCGCGAGGCCCTGCTGAAGGCCCGTGACGCGCACATCGCCTGGGAGCAGGCCGCGGCCCGCGCCAAGACCGAACCTGTACGCCACCGCGGGCTGTCCAACGCCGCCGCCGACGAGGCCGCGCACGCCCTGCACCACATCGGCCGCGTCGTGATGCTGATGGAGGCGCACCTGCCGGAGCGCGGCGCGACCCCCGTGCCCGCCGCGGACGCGCTCGCCGACGCGCTGCGCACCGCGACCCGCGACGGCGCCCAGGCCATCCGCGAGCGCCGGATCCCGCGCTGGACGCCGGTCCGCGAGGCCCTTGACGCCTGGGACGGCGAGGGCGTCCCCGACCGGGTGGTGCGCCGCGGGGCGGCGCTGTTCCTCGAGACGCTGGAGGAACTCTCCGACGCGCTCGACACCGACGTACCGCCGATGACCCGGGAGTCGACCGAGCAGAGGTGACTCTGAGGCACCTCAGAAGTGCCTCAGAGGTGCCTCAGTTCGTCGGGAGGCCGCTGGGCAGGGAGGTCGGCAACTCGCCGTCCTTCGACTTCTTGAACGTGTCGTTCTGGCCCGCGTCCCACGAGACCCGCATCGTGCTGCCGTCGTTGGACTCGACCGTGCCCTTCGTACGGTCGGTGTTCCCGTCCGCGCACCTGAGCGTGAGCGTCGGCTTGCCGGAACCCGCCAGGGTCCCGGTGCACAGGTGCCCGTCGGCGGTGGTCAGCGCGGCCTGCTTCGCGCCGACGACGAGGACGACGGGCTTGCCGCCCGTGGTCGCCTTCCAGATGCCCTCGGCGTCCTTCACGGAACTGTTCCCGGACCCGGACCCGGACGAAGACCCTTCGTCGGGCGCCGACGGACTCCCCTTCGAGGCCGAGGACGAGGCCGAGCCCTTGTCCTGGGCCTTGCCGTCGTCGTCACCCCCACCGCTGCACCCGCCCAGCGCGAGCGCCGCCACCACGGCGGCAGCGCCCACCCCGAACCGCACGGTCCTGCTGCGCACAACGTCTCCCAACCTCAGTACGTCCTCAGAACGGGAACTGTGAGCGCCCCCGCTGTACCGATATCCACTTCTGCGTGGTGAACGCCTCAAGCGTCGCCTCGCCGTTGAGCCGCCCGATCCCCGACTGCTTCTGCCCGCCGAAGGCGACGAGCGGCTCGTCGTGCACGGTCCCGTCGTTCACATGGAACATGCCGGTGTCGATCCGCTGGGCGAAGTCCACCCCGCGCTCCACGTCGGCCGTGTGCACGGCGCCGCTCAGCCCGTACGGGGTGTCGTTCACGATCCGCACCGCCTCCTCGTCCCCGTCGAACGGGATGAGCAGGGCGACAGGACCGAAGATCTCCTGCCGCAGGACGGGGGAGTCGGCGGGCAGCCCGGTGAGTACGACCGGTTCGACCATGTTCCCGTCCACACCGCCGCGTACGAGAGCGCTGGCGCCCTCCGCGACCGCGGTGGCGACGACGCTCGAAATCGCTTCCGCCTGCGTGGAGTTGATGACGGGGCCGATGACGGTGTCGGGGTCGCGCGGGTCGCCCGCCTTGAGGGAGGAGACCTTCGCCACGAACTTCTCTGTGAACTCCTTCTCCACCTTGCGGTCCACGAGGATCCGGTTCGCCGCCATGCAGACCTGGCCCTGGTGGACGTACCGGCTGAAGACCGCGGCGTCCACCGCGTAGTCGATGTCGGCGTCGTCGAGCACGGTCAGCGCGCTGTTGCCGCCGAGTTCGAGGATCGACTGCTTGAACTGCGCGGCGCAGACCGTCGCGACATGCCTGCCGACCTGGTCGGAGCCGGTGAAGGAGATGACCTTGGGCACGGGGTGGGTCAGGAACGCGTCGCCGATCTCGGCGATGTCGGTGATCACGACGTTGAGCAGGCCGGCCGGCAGGCCCGCGTCCTCGAAGAGCTTCGCGATCAGCGAACCGCCGGTGATCGGGGTGTTCTGATGCGGCTTGAGGACCACGCCGTTGCCGAGCGCGAGCGCGGGCGCGACGGACTTCAGGGACAGCAGGAAGGGGAAGTTGAACGGCGAGATGACCCCGACGACCCCGACCGGCACCCGGTAGAGCCGGTTCTCCTTGCCGTCCACGGGCGAGGGGATCACGCTGCACTGCGGGCGCAGCGCCAGCTGGACCGACTCGCGCAGGAACTCCTTGGCGAGATGCAGCTCGAAGCCGGCCTTGACCCGCGTACCACCGAGCTCGTCGATGATCGCCTCGGTGATCTCCTCCTCGCGGTCCTCCAGGAGGCGCAGCGTGCGCTCGAAGACGGCGCGGCGCGCGTACGCGTTGGTGTCCGCCCAGTCCTTCTGGACCCGCTCGGCCGCGCGGTACGCCTCGTCGACCTCTTCGACGGAGGCGACGGTGATGGAGGCGAGCTTGTCCCCGTTATAGGGATTGAAGTCGATGATGTCCCACGCCCCGCGTCCGGGACGCCACGAGCCGTCGATGTACTGCCGGTCCAGTTCCGTGAAGTAGGACATGTAATCCCTTGCTGCAGCGCCGGGCACCTGATGTGACGTCATCGTACGGTCCGGTAACCGCAGTTACGGAGGGGAATTCCTCAACTCACAGGCCACTCATGCCAATTCGGACAGCGCGTCACGCAGTAGTCGCGCACTGTCCTCGGGCGAGGGGCACTGGTCCGAGAGTTCCGTCATCGCCCTCTCGTACTGCGCCACGTCCTCGCGCTTGTCCAAATACAGGGCGCTGGTGAGCTGTTCGAGGAAGACGACGTCCGAGAGGTCGGACTCCGGGAACGTGAGAATCGTGAACGTGCCGGACTCGCCGGGGTGCCAGCCGTGGCTGAACGGCATGATTTGCAGGGTCAGATGGGGGAGCGAGGTCAGCTCGATGAGGTGCTCCAGCTGTCCGCGCATCACCTCGCGGCCGCCCTGTACGCGCCGCACCGTGGCCTCGTCGAGCACGATGTGCACCTCCGGAGACCGCTCGTCGACCAGCAGCTTCTGCCGTTCGATGCGCAGGGCGACCCGCCGCTCGATGTCCTCGCGCGCGGCCCCCTTCATGCCCTGCTCGACGACCGCGTGGGCATAGCCCTCGGTCTGCAGCAGGCCGTGCACGAACTGGGCCTCGTAGCCGCGGATCTGGGTCGCCGCGCCTTCGAGCCCGAGGTACGTCGGGAACCAGCCGGGCAGCACGTCGCTGTAACTGTGCCACCAGCCCGCGACGTTGGCCTCCTTCGCGAGCGAGAGCAGCGCAGAGCGCTCCGCCTCGTCATCCACTCCGTACAGCGTCAGCAGGTCGGCGACATCGCGCGTCTTGAAGCTCACCCGTCCCAACTCCATGCGGCTGATCTTCGATTCGGAGGCACGAATCGAGTAGCCGGCGGCCTCGCGGGTGATCCCGTGCGATTCCCGCAGGCGCCTCAGCTGTGAGCCCAGCAGGATGCGTCGCACCACCGAGCCTCCACCAGAGTTCAGCGCCTGGGGCGACCCCCATGCCTCCCCAGCGGTCACGTCTCTTCATCCTCCCCATTGGTCCACGGCCGAAGTGTGCCATTAAAACGCTCCCGTCTGTACTCGTTCGGTTACAGAAACGGAAAGATCACGAACTACATGCGCAAGAAGTCGTAGGAAGAAATGCATGAGAAGCGGTACGGGGTCGCTCAAGTCGGGCGCGTGCACGTGCATCTGCCCTTGCATCCGCTGTACGCATTCGGAACGATGGCGCCACCACCGCTCGCTGCGTACTGCGAAAATGGGGAGTGCCTCGCATGGGGACGGACGGATCGACCATGCTCGAGCCTTTAAGGCAGGGGTTGCCCCCGGTCGACCCCTCGGCGGTCTCCAGCACCGCGTCCTGCGCTCTGCCCGCCCGCTATGAAGCGGTGCGCTGCGCAAGGGAGTTCAGTCGCAGGACGCTCGCCGACTGGGAAGCGTTGGAGCGCTTCGACGATATTTGCCTCGTCGTCTCCGAACTGGTCACCAATTCCCTGCGGCACGGCCTCCCGGCGGACACCCCGCACTCCCAGGATCCGCCCGTACGGCTCCACTTGATGCATTGGTCTTCGCGCGTAGTGTGCGCGGTCCGTGATCCCAGTAACGACAGTCCGGTCGCCCAAGAGGTGGACATCGACGCCGACTTCTCGGCGGAGTCGGGGCGCGGACTGTTCCTCGTCGACTCCTTCGCCGACAGTTGGGGCTGGCACCCCTTGGCCGGAGCGCTGAGCGGAAAAGTCGTCTGGGCGCTCTTCAGGTTGTGAGAAGGGTCATTGACGTCGCGTCAGGCCCCGGCCGTCAGATGGTCGAATTCCCCGTCCTTCACGCCGAGGAGCATCGCCTCTATCTCCGCGGGCGTATAGACGAGCGCGGGCCCCTCCGGAAAGTTCGAGTTGCGCACGGCGATCCTTCCGCCGGGCAACTTCGCGAACTCCACGCAGGAACCCTGCGAGTTGCTGTGCCTGCTCTTCTGCCAGACCACTCCGTGCAACTCCGTGGCCGCCATGCCGTTGTACACGTGGTGCACGGTTCGCTCCCCGGTGGTGCTGTCAGTGCTGTAACAGTGAATGATTCTGCGGTGATTGTGAAAGCCGGGACAGCGGTGATCAACTGCCCCAACTGTCCAGGATCATAGCTGCGTTCAAATGCCCTTGCATGGGCAGATGCACGTGCACGCGCGGTGTTCTCGCAGTTACAGCTCGGAAAGCGCCTGCCCCAGTGCCCGCATTACATGCGAACGCCAACCACCGTCCATGATCTTTCGAGCCATCGCCTGGGCCGGGTCGTCCGGATCGAATCCTTCATGAACCAAGAAAAGGCGCGTCCCACGGCCTTCGGAGTACAGCGTCCAAGTGATCGTCCAGTCCGCGGAATTGGCCGAATCTCGATCCGTCCAGCGCATGCGCAGCATCCGCTCGTCCTCGTAGGCGAGAACCTCGGCCTCGACGGTGCCGGAGAAATTGGTGTTGGGCCGCGGCACCGCCGTCATCGCGTATCGGTGCCCGACCGCGAGCCGGAACTTCTCACCGCCCGGCATCATCCAGCGCCGGATCAGTTCGGGCTCGGTCAGTGCCCGCCACACCTTCGCGGGCGGATGGGGAAAGAACTGGTCGACCGTGATGGTGGTGGGATCGGGCGTCGGGTCGGGCTCACTGATGCTCATGAGGCGTCATCGTCGGGCATGGCGTCCAGTACGTCGCTGAGGTCACTCAGCTTCTTCCGCCAGAACCGCTCGTAGGGATGCAGCCAGTCCTGCACGTCGGCGAGCGGTGCGGCCTCCAGGCGGTAGATCCGCTGCCGGCCCGAGCGCTCCTCGGAGACGAGTCCCGCGTCGCGCAGCACCTTCAGATGCTCGGAGAGGCTGGGCCGGGCCATGTCGAAGCGGTTCGCCACGGCCCCGGCCGGCTGCGGCCCTTGCTCCCGCAGCAGGCGCAGGATCTCGCGCCGGGTGCCGCTGGCGAGCGCGGCGAAGATCCGGTCAGGGTCCTGGCCGGTGGTGGTGCGCGCGCTCGCGGGTGGCATGGCGGTCAGAAGCTTCCTGTCTCGTTCTCGGTGATCAGCATCAGGCTGTTGCCGTCCGGGTCGGTGAAGCCTGCCATCCGGCCCCACGGCAGCTGCTCGGGTCCGCCGACCTCGACGCCCGCGGCCCTGAGGCGGTCGCAGTCGGCGTCGACATCGGTCGTGACGAACATGATCCCCCGCGCCGATCCGGGCGTGAAATCGCCCATGCCGGGTCCGGCCAGCGTGAAAACGGTCTGGGCCCCGGCGGGCGCCACCTGCAGCCAGCGCCCCGGCGGCATCTCGCGGTCGACGACGACCTCGAAGCCGAGCACGTCGACGTAGAAGCGCAGCGCGCGGTCCTGGTCGGTGACGGGGAGGGTGAGGAAGGAGGCGTGGGTGATGTTCATGCGGCCGACGATACGTAGGGGTTTCCCTACGCGTCAAACGTAGGGAAAGTCCTACGCGTGCGCGGGGGCGCTTGACCGGGGATGGGTCGCCGTGCCCCGACGTCTACGCTGGACCGCATGTCAGCGATCCGCCTGCTGGTTCTCGGGGCCGTACGTCAGCACGGCCGCGCGCACGGCTATCAAGTGCGCAACGACCTGGAGTACTGGGGCGCCCACGAGTGGTCGAACGCCAAGCCCGGCTCGATCTACCACGCGCTCAAGCAGATGGCGAAGCAAGGGCTGCTGCGCGCCCACGAGGTCGCGCCCTCCACGGTCGGCGGCCCGCCGCGCACCGAGTACGAGCTCACGGATCAGGGTCAGGAGGAGTACCTCGCCCTGGTCCGCGCGTCCCTGACCTCGTACGACCAGCGGCCCGACATCCTCACCGCTGCGCTCGGCTGCATGGTGGACCTGCCGCGCGAGGAGGTCGTGGGGCTGCTCAAGGAGCGGGTGCGGCACATGGAGGAGTGGCGGCGCTCCGTCACGGAGTGCTACACGCCCGAGGAGGGCCCCGAACAGCTGGGCCACATCGGCGAGATCATGAACCACTGGGTCTTCTCCGCCGACACCGGCGCGCAGTGGACCAAGGGCCTGATCGCCCGCATCGAGGGCGGCTCCTACACCTTCGCGGGCGAGGGTGAACCCTTCGTCGGCGTGCTCGCGGAGGGGCAGGAGAACCCGTTCGCTGCGGGGGAGCACCCCGGGGAGCGCGGCCGCTAATCAAGTTTGACGAATGAGGACTCCTCGGTTACCTTCGCCCATCTAGTCAAATTTGAATACGACGGGTGTGGCAACGGAGGGAGCCGGATGACGGACGCGATCGTCGCCGAGGGAGTGCGGAAGCGGTACGGGGAGAAGGCGGCACTCGACGGCCTCGACCTGGCCGTGGGTCGGGGCACCGTGCACGGCCTCCTCGGGCCGAACGGGGCGGGCAAGACCACCGCCGTACGCGTCATGACGACGCTGCTGAGGGCCGACGAGGGCCGCGTCGAGGTGGCGGGCCACGATGTGCGGCGCAGCCCGGACGCGGTCCGCCACCGCATCGGCCTGCTCGGCCAGCACGCGGCGCTCGACGAGGAGTTGAGCGGCCGGCAGAACCTGGAGATGTTCGGCCGGCTGCACCACCTGGGCGCCCGGCGCGCGGGCGTGCGGGCCGACGAACTCCTGGCCCGCTTCGGCCTCGGGGACACCGGCCGCAAGGCGGTCAAGGCGTACAGCGGCGGCATGCGGCGCCGCCTCGACCTCGCCGCGTCGCTCATCACGGACCCGGAGGTCCTCTTCCTCGACGAGCCGACGACGGGCCTCGACCCGCGCGGCCGCGCCGAGGTGTGGCACGCGGTGCGCTCGCTGGTCGGCGGCGGCACGACGGTGCTGCTGACCACGCAGTACCTGGAGGAGGCGGACCAGCTGGCCGACCGGGTCTCGGTGGTCGACCGGGGCCGGGTCGTGGCGGACGGCAGCCCGGACGAGCTGAAGGCGAAGCTGGGCGGCGACCGGATCGACGTCGTCGTCCGGGACGCGGCGCAGCTGCCGCTCGTCGCCCCGATGCTGCCCGCGGGCGCCACGGTCGACGCCGACCGTCGCCTGGTGAGCGCTCCGGTGACCGACCGGATGGCCGCGCTCACCGACGTCGTACGAGCCCTTCAGGAGACCGGGGTCGAGGCGGAGGACGTGGCGCTGCGCCGCCCCACGCTCGACGAGGTGTTCCTGCATCTGACGGAGGTCCCCGCATGAGTACACCGGCGGTCCTGGCGGTCACGGACTCCTGGACGATGACCCGGCGCGAACTCGCCCACTGGGCACGGCAACCGGTCCAGGTCGTGGTCGGCCTGGTCTTCCCCGTGATGCTGCTCGTGATGTTCGGCTACCTGATCGGGGGCGGCAAGGGCGTCGAGGGCGGCTCCGACGGCTATGTGGCCTTCCTCGTGCCCGGCATGCTCGCGCTGACCATGGCGTTCGGCCTGGAGTCGACGATGGTGGCGGTCACCCAGGACCTCAACAAGGGGGTGATCGACCGGTTCCGGTCCATGCCGATGACCAACGGGGCGGTCCTCGTGGGCCGTTCGGTCGCGGACATGCTGCAATCCCTGGCGTCGATCGTGGTCATGGCAGGCGTAGGCCTCGCCATCGGCTGGCGGGTGCACGGCTCGTTCGGCGCGGTGCTCGGGGCCTTCGGGCTGCTGCTCCTGCTGCGCTTCGCGATGCTGTGGATGGGGATCTATCTGGCCATGGTGGCGGGGAGGCCGGAGCTGGTGCAGGCCGTGCAGATCCTGGTGTGGCCGGTCGGGTTCCTCTCCAACGCCTTTACGGTGCCGTCCACCATGCCGGACTGGCTGGGCGCGGTGGTCGAGTGGAACCCGATGTCGGCCACGGCCTCCTCGGTCCGCCACCTCTTCGGCAACCCGGGAGGCGCGGACGAGGTGCTGCTCGCGGTGGCGTGGCCGGTGGGGCTCGTGGCGGTCTTCCTTCCGCTGGCGGTACGGAGGTTCGCGAGGTTGAGCCACTGAGCTCAGTGGTGGAACCCGGTGGCCGCACCCTTGTCAGGCACGGAGGGGTGCGGCTGCTTGCGCAGCTCCGGGAGGAGCTGGCCGAGGTCCTCCACCAGGAGTTCCGCCAGGTCCGACGAGAACCCGTTGCGGCACACCACCCGCAGCACCGCGAGATCCTCCCGGTGCGCCGGGAAGGTGTACGCCGGCACCAGCCACCCCCGCTCCCGAAGGCGCCGCGACACGTCGAACACGTCGTACGCCTTCACGTCCGACGTCGTCGTGAACGCGAACACCGGCAACTCGTCGCCCCTGGTGATGAGTTGGAAGTCGCCGAGCGCCTCGATCCGGTCGGCGAGTCCGCGCGCCACCTGCCGCGTCGCCTGCTGAACGGCCCGGAATCCCTCCCTGCCGAGACGCAGGAACGTGTAGTACTGGGCGACCACTTGGGCTCCCGGCCGCGAGAAGTTGAGCGCGAAGGTCGGCATGTCGCCGCCCAAGTAGTTGACCCGGAAGACGAGTTCCTCCGGAAGCGCCTCCGCGTCGCGCCACAGCGCCCACCCGACTCCCGGGTAGACGAGCCCGTACTTGTGCCCCGACGTGTTGATCGACGCCACCCGCGGCAGCCGGAAGTCCCACACCAGATCCGGGTCCAGGAACGGCGCGACCATCGCGCCCGACGCCCCGTCCACATGCACGGGGATGTCGAGGCCCGTCTTCGCCTGCAACTCGTCGAGCGCCGCGCACAGCTCGGCGATCGGCTCGTACGAGCCGTCGAAGGTGGAGCCGAGGATGCCGACGACGCCGATCGTGTTCTCGTCGCACAGCTCCGCCGCCGCGGCCGGATCGAGATGGAACCGGTCGCCCTCCATCGGCACCTGCCGCGCCTCCACCTCCCAGAACGTGCAGAACTTCTCCCAGCACACCTGCACGTTCACGCCCATGACGAGATTGGGGCGGGCCTCGCGCGAGGGGTAGCGGTCGGCGTTCCTCCGCGCCCAGCGCCGCTTGAGCGCCATCCCGGCCAGCATGCACGCCTCGCTCGACCCGGTGGTCGAACACCCCACGGTGGCGGACGGGTCGGGCGCGTTCCACAGGTCGGCGAGCATGGCGACGCAGCGTCGCTCCAGCTCCGCCGTCCGCGGGTACTCGTCCTTGTCGATCATGTTCTTGTCCCGGCACTCGTCCATGAGGATGCCCGCCTGGGGCTCCATCCACGTGGTGACGAAGGTGGCGAGGTTGAGACGCGCGTTCCCGTCCAGCATCAGCTCGTCACGGACGAGTTGATACGCGGTCATGGGCGCGAGCGGGCCGTTCGGCATCCGGTGCTTGGGCGGGGCGTCCGTCATCCCTGCCGTCGGATTCGCCTCACCGTAGAAGGGGTTGACGGCGATGGGGCGCTCGTCGGGTTTGCCGTAGCGGTCGGCCGGGCTCTGATGCAGAGGTGACATGAGGGCAACTCCTTTGCGAGCAGCGGAAGTTGTACGGTTTTCAACGCTTTCGGCGGATCGCTGAAACGCTTTCAGCGGATCGCCGACCCGTCCTCCGACAGTTGCATCTGGGGGCGTCCCGTCACCAGTAGCCAAGCGGGCAAAGATGCGATGCACATGAGGGCGATGATCGCGGGGGACGCGACCAGGACGGCCGCCGTGAACAGGCTGACCCAGCCCGACCGGGTGACCGCGAGCAGCACCCCGAGCACACCGGCCGCGATACCGACCGACGGGTCCACGCCCGGCACGAGGGCGTGCGCGAACAGGCCGAAGGCCGCGCCCACGAAGACGGCGGGGAAGATCCGTCCGCCCCGGAACCCGCACGTGGCGGCGATGAGCAGCGCCGCCAGCTTCACCACGGTCATCAGGGCGAACTCCCCGGCCGACCGGCCGTCCGGCGACGCGGCGATCTCCTTGACCTCCGCGAGCCCCTTGAACAGCGTCAGTTCGCCGCCGAGCGCCCCGAGCAGGCCGAGCACGAGCCCGCCCAGCGGAAGCATCAGCATCGGGTGGCCGAGGCGGCCGAAGGCGCGGTGCACGTAGGGGAAGGCGTAGACGGCGGTCATCGCGAACACCGCGGCCGCGCACGCGACGACGATCGAGGACAGGAGGTCGCCCCAGTCGGGATCGCTCAGGGGCGGCAGGCCCAGGTCGAAGGAGGGCGAGGCGATCAGGGAGGTGGTCATGGAGCCCGCGGCCGCCGCGAGCAGCGGCCCGAACATGTTGTCCCACAGCGAGCCCTTCATCGGCATCGCCTTCCCGGCCAGCGTCTCCGAGACGAGCAGCGCGGCCGCGATCGGCGTACCGAACAGGGCGCCGATGGTCCCCGCCGTCGCGAGGCTCACCCACATCGTGGCCTGCGAGTTCGGCACCAGCTTCTTGCCGAGCCAGAACGCGAGCCCCACGTTCACCGCGATGATCGGGTTCTCCGGGCCCAGGCTCGGCCCGCCGGCCAGCATCAGCGCCGCGGCGAGCGCGAGCCCCGGCAGCACGTACGGCGGCAGCGGTGCCTCGCCGCCGAGGCCCATCGTCGCCGGGTCGGGGCCCGCGTGACCCGGCACCTTCCAGACCACGAGCCCCACGAGGACGCCCGTGACGGTGAGCATCACGATGATCCACAGGGAGGAGTAGCCGCCGATGCCGAGCGCGTCGGGCAGTTTCTCCCACACCAGATCGGCCAGTTTTTCCGCGATCCAGTCGAGCGCGAGGAACAGCACGCTGCAGCCGACGCCCACCACCAGCGCGGGCAGGACGAACGGCAGCAGGGCGCGAGCGGACACGGCGGGCGGGGGCGGCGGTTCGATCTCGGTATGCGTGCTCACGGCGCCACCTTAGGCGGACATAAACGGCATAACACCCCGAAAGCTCGCCGAAGCAATGGACTTGCACCTCACGTCACGTGAGGCCCCAAGCTGAATCACGTACGAGAAAGGAGGTACGGCGGATGAGCCACTCCGTGGGTCAGGTCGCCCGCTTCGCCGGAATCACGGTGCGCACCCTGCACCACTACGACGAGATCGGCCTGCTCGCCCCGAGCGAGCGCAGCGCGGCGGGACACCGCCGGTACGGCGATGCCGACCTCGACCGGCTCCAGCAGATCCTCTTCTACCGGGAGCTCGGCTTCCCGCTCGACGAGATCCAGGCCCTGCTGGACGACCCGGAATCCGACCCGCGCGCACACCTGCGGCGCCAGCACGACCTGCTGACCGCCCGCATCGAGAAGCTCCAGAAGATGGCAGCGGCCGTCGAACATGCCATGGAGGCACAGAAGATGGGCATCCAGCTCACACCGGAAGAGCGCTTCGAGGTCTTCGGGGACAAGGACCCCGAGGAGTACTCCGAGGAGACCGAGCAGCGCTGGGGCGGCACGGCGGCGTACGCCGAGTCGCAGCGGCGGGCCGCGACGTACTCCAAGGAGGACTGGCTGCGCATGAAGGCCGAGAACGACGACTGGCTCGCGCGCTACGCGGCCCTCGTCGCGGCCGGCGAACCGGCGGACGGCGAGCGCGCCATGGATCTGGCCGAGGAGCACCGCGACCAGATCTCGCGCTGGTTCTACGACTGCCCGCACGAGATGCACGCCTGTCTCGGCGCCATGTACGTGGCCGACGAGCGCTTCAAGGCGTACTACGACGCCGTCGGTGAGGGCGTCGCCGACCACCTGAGCGTCGCGATCCACGCGAACTCGCTGCGGAACGGCTGAACCACAGGTATGCCACAGTTTCCGCACAGTGCATCCTGAGGGGGCCACTGGAACCTGGCAGGGACAATCGGCGTTGATAACTTTGCATCGCCATTGCCTTGCCCTGCCTTTGCCACCGAAGCCCCTCAGGAGTCCGGACCCGTGATGACGCTTGCTCTAGGACCAAGCTGGCTGGACCCGGACTATTTGCTGAACACGTTCGGCATCTGGGGCCTGCTGCTCATCGTGTTCGCCGAGTCGGGTCTGCTGATCGGCTTCTTCCTGCCGGGCGACTCGCTGCTGTTCACCACGGGTCTGCTGATCACCTCGAAGCAGCTGGACTTCCCGCTGTGGGGGGCGATCGGGCTGATCTGCCTCGCCGCGATCCTGGGCGACCAGGCGGGCTACATGTTCGGCAAGAAGGTCGGCCCGTCCCTCTTCAAGCGCGAGGACTCCCGGCTCTTCAAGCAGGAGAACGTCACCAAGGCGCACGAGTTCTTCGAGAAGCACGGGCCGAAGTCCCTGGTCCTGGCCCGCTTCGTGCCCATCGTCCGTACGTTCACGCCGATCATCGCGGGCGTCTCGGGCATGAAGTACCGCTCGTTCCTCACGTTCAACGTGATCGGCGGCGTGCTGTGGGGCGCGGGCGTGACGCTGCTCGGCTCCTGGCTCGGCAACATCGAGTTCGTGCACAAGAACATCGAGGCGATCCTGATCCTGATCGTCCTGGTCTCGGTGGTGCCGATCGCGATCGAGTTCCTGCGGGCCCGCGGCAAGTCGAAGAAGGAGGCCGCCCGGTCAGCGCAGGCCGGGGAGGCCGGACCCGCCGGAGAGGCCCCGCCCACGCCGCCGCGCCGCCGGCACGCGAAGCGCTAGACCCACAGACAGGGCACAGGCCCTAGAAGCCCCTCGTGCGCTTGGCCGCGCGCCGTCCCGCGGCGCCCGGCCCCTGCAGGAACAGGCGGGAGATCTCGCCACCGAGGTTCACGCCGATGGCGATGGCGAGGGCGAGCGCCGCCGCCTTGGACAGCGACAGCAGACCGTTGTTCACATCGCTGTGCGCGATCGCCAGCAGACCGAAGTACGTCGCCGAACCGGGCAGCAACGGGCCGATCGCGGCCGTGACGTACGGCAGCGCCGACGCGAACTGGTACCGCGAGAAGAGCTGCCCGAACAGGCCCACGAGCCCCGCCGCCGCGGCCGTCGCGGCCACCGGCGAGATCCCGCCCTGGTAGTGCAGCGCCCCGAAGATCGCGCCCGCGACCCCGCCGTTGAGCGTCACGGCGATCACGGTCGCCCGCTCCTGCTGCAACAGGACGGCGAACGCCAGCGACAGCGACATCGAGGCGACGATCTGCCAGACGGGCCGGTCGCCGGCCTGCAACGCCGCCTCCGGGTTGAGCGAGGCGTCCAGCTGCACGCCTACGTAGAGCATCAACAGGACACCGATGACGATGCCCACGAAGAAGTACATGACTTCCAGGAGGCGGGCGGCCGCCGTGATGTAGAAGCCGGTCAGACCGTCCTGCACACCGGCCACGAGCGCACGCCCGGGCAGCAGTGCGAACAGTCCACCGGTGATCACCGCGGACGACTGCACGTCCACGTAGCCGTGCGCCAGGGTCAGCAGGATGCCGATCGCGGCGGGCGGCATCGCGGCCACCGTGAACTGGTAGAACTCCGGGAACCCGCGCCCCGCGCAGAGCCACGCGAGCCGGTCGCCGAGCATCGCGCCGATCGCGGCGGCGATGAACACCAGCAGGTCACCGCCGACCAGGATCGAGGCGGACCCGGCGAGCAGCCCGCTCGCCCCGGTCAGCGCCCAGCCCGGGTAGGGGTGCCGGTTACGGCGGATCTCGGCCAGGCGCCGGTAGGCCTCCTCCAGGGAGACCTCGGTCTCCTCGTCGCTGATGTCGTCGACGAGCCGGTACACGGCCGCGAGGCGCGTGTAGTCGGTGCCGCGTCGGCGCACGGTGCGCGAGGCCGTCACGGGGTCGTCCACCAGGGACGGCTGGAAGCTGATCGAGAGGAGAGTGAACGTTACTGTCGGCTCGCAGCGGTCGAGCCCGTAGGACCGGCACACGGCGAACATCGCCGCCTCCACGTCCTCGGCGCCCTCACCACCGGCGAGCAGCAGCTCCCCGATACGCAGCGTCAGGTCGAGCACGCGCGGCACGGCGGGCCCGGAGTCCTCGTCGTGCTTCTGCACCAGCTCGGGGGCGGGCCGCTCGGCGACCGGCATCCGCAGCATGGTGCGCATCCGGTCCTGCCAGGGCGCCTCCTTGGTCAGCCTGACCATGGGAATGCCGTGCGGCGGAGTGAACGCGGGCGGCGCTTCGCGGGCGCTGTACGTCCGCGGCGGCGTGAACGCCGATCCCTCCGTGTCCACCGGCTCCGGCGCCTGCACGTTCAGCCCATTGGGCACCGCGAACTCCGAAGTGGTCGAAGACTCCTCTTCGACCACCGGGGGCGGCGTGATGATCCCGATCGGCTGCGTGAACGCGCTGCGTGCCTCGTCGGACTGCGGCTTGCGGTCCTCGGGGGCCTCGGACTCCCGCTCCGTCACCTCTGTCGTTCCTCGCCCTTCACATCGCTGTGTATCGCTGTACTGCACGTAAGCCTCAGTATGCGCACAGACACGCGAACGGGCCGCCCCAGGGGGGCGGCCCGGATGTGAACGCTGGGGGCTCAGTGGCCGCCGTTGTCCTGCGCACGCTTGTAGGAACGCTCGATCTCGGCCTCGGCCTCGGTACGGCCGACCCAGTCGGCGCCCTCGACGGACTTGCCGGGCTCCAGGTCCTTGTAGACCTCGAAGAAGTGCTGGATCTCCAGGCGGTCGAACTCCGAGACGTGCTGGATGTCGCGCAGGTGCTCCATCCGCGGGTCCGTCGCCGGGACGCACAGCAGCTTGTCGTCGCCGCCGGCCTCGTCCGTCATCCGGAACATACCGATCGCGCGGCACTTGATGAGGCAGCCCGGGAACGTCGGCTCGTCCAGGATGACCAGGGCGTCCAGCGGGTCGCCGTCCTCGCCGAGGGTGTCCTCGACGTAGCCGTAGTCCGTCGGGTAGGCGGTCGACGTGAACAGACGACGGTCGAGGCGGATACGACCGGACTCGTGGTCGACCTCGTACTTGTTCCGCGATCCCTTCGGGATCTCGATCAGGACGTCGAACTCCACCGGTGGCTCCTCAATGATCAACACAAACGTCTGGTGGTTAAGTGTCCCCTACGCAGATGTGTGATCGCGAAAGGGGCTGGTCCGCGGTGCCGGAGCCGAAGGCTTCGCAGCTCGTGAAGAGTGCGGCGAAGACTGTTGCCGGATCCAAGACCAAGCACGTCACGGTGGGCGCGACGGCGGTGGGTCTCGCCCTCGCGGCCGTCGTGGCGGTCGCGGCCGGTCCCTGGGACGCTTCGGGTCAGCGTAAGGCCGAGGCCGACCGGGCCGCCTCCTCGGAGGCCGGAGGTGGCGCAGATCACGGCGGTGCGGCCGAGGCGGCGCCGCGCGCTCCCGTGGTGCTGGCGGCCCCCGGCGCGGCCGTGCCGGGCCCCACGAAGAGCGCCCTGGCCGACGTTCTCGACCCGCTCCTGAAGGGCTCCGCGCTGGGCGGCCACCGCACGGCCGCGGTCGTCGACGCCGTCACCGGAAAGAGGCTCTACGGAAGGTCACCGGGCGACACCCTCACCCCGGCGTCCACGACGAAGCTGGCGACGGCGGTGGCGGCCCTCTCGGCCGCGGGCCCCGACCACCGCATCGCCACCCGTACGGCCCTGGAGAAAGGCTCCAAGAAGCTGATTCTTGTGGGCGGCGGCGATCCGACCCTGACCGCCCGCGAGAAGAATCCTTACGGTGCCGCCGACCTGGGCACTCTCGCCGACGAGACCGCCAAGTCGTTGAAGAAGCGGGACACCACCGAGGTGACCCTCACGTACGACACCTCGCTGTACTCCGGTCCCGACATCCACCCCATCGGTCCGAACGAGAACCTCGCCCGGGTCACGCCCCTGATGGCCGACGAGGCCCGCACCGACGACTCCGACAGCGGACCGGCCACGCGCGAGGCCGACCCGGCGGCGGCCGCGGCGAAGAAGTTCGCGGACCTGCTCGGCGACCGCGGCATCAAGACCAAGGGTGACCCGGCCTCCGGCAAGGCGTCCGCCAAGGCGGAGAAGCTCGCGAAGGTGTCCTCGCCGCCGCTCTCCGCGCTCGTCGAGCGGATGCTGACGCACAGCGACAACGACATCGCCGAGGCGCTCGCCCGGCAGGCCGCGATCGCCGCGGGCACGAGCCACGACTTCGACGGCGCGGGCAAGGCCGTCGAGAAGCAGCTCGGAAAGCTCCGGCTGCCGCTCAAGGACACCCATTTCGCCGACGGCAGCGGACTCGACCGCGCCGACAAGGTCTCCGCCGACCTGCTGACCGGCCTGCTCGCCAAGGCCGCCGACCCGTCCCGCCCCGAGCTGCGCTCCGTCCTCACGGGCCTGCCGGTCGCCGGCTTCACGGGAACCCTCGCGAGCCGCTACGAGGACGCCGCCGACGCCTCGGGAACCGGCCTGGTCCGCGCCAAGACCGGCACCCTCACCGGCGTCAACACGCTCGCGGGGACGGTCGTCGACGCCGACGGACGCCTCCTCGTCTTCGCCTTCATGACGGAGGGCGCCACGGACCCCAAGGCCGCCCAGTCGGGCCTCGACCGCCTCGCCTCCTCGGTCGCCAACTGCGGCTGCAGGTGAACCCTTAAGGGTTTCCAGTGGCCGAAGTGGGGCGGCACTCCGGGGCCGACCCCCCTTCCGGTACGCGGGGGGTCACGTACCGTTGACGCATGACGAGCCTCGGCGGTGCGGCATCTTCGGGAATGGTCGACTGGAATCTCGCGGTGGCGACCGCGACCCGACTTGTACGACCAGGACCGGAGATCAGTCGTGACGAGGCGCGGGCCGTCGTGGCCGAGCTGCGCCGGCACGCCAAGGCCTCCGAGGAGCACGTACGCGCGTACACGCGCATGGCCACCGACTCCGACCACGACACCCCGGTGCTCGTGGTCGACAGGCCCGGCTGGGTGAAGGCCAACGTCGCGGGCTTCCGCGAGGTGCTGCGGCCCCTGCTCGACAAGATGAACGAGCGGCGCGGTTCGGGCCCTGGCCCCGCGATGCTGGGCGCGGTCGGCGGCAAGGTCACGGGTGTCGAACTCGGCATGCTGCTCTCGTTCCTGTCCTCCCGCGTCCTCGGCCAGTACGAGACCTTCGCCCCCGCCACCCGTGACCTGCCCGCCGCGCCGAACGGCGGCGGCAGGCTCCTGCTCGTCGCGCCGAACATCGTGCACGTGGAGCGCGAACTCGACGTGGAACCACACGACTTCAGGCTCTGGGTCTGCCTCCACGAGGAGACGCACCGCACCCAGTTCACGGCCGTGCCCTGGCTGCGCGACCACCTCGAGGGCGAGATCCAGTCATTCCTCGAGGAGACCGAGGTCGACCCGACGACGTTCCTCGAGCGTGTACGGGAGGCCGCCCAGTCGCTCGCAGGCGGGCGCCCCGAGGGCGAGGAGGACGACGGCGGCCGCTCGCTCGTCGAGCTGGTGCAGACCCCGGCGCAGCGCGAGATCCTCGCCCGCCTCACCGCCGTCATGTCGCTGCTCGAAGGGCACGCGGACTACGTGATGGACGGCGTCGGACCGGCCGTCGTGCCGTCCGTCGAGGAGATCCGCGAGAAGTTCCAACAGCGCAGGCAGAAGGGCGCTTCGCGGCTCGACCTGGCCCTGCGCAAGCTGCTCGGCCTCGACGCCAAGCTGCGCCAGTACCGCGACGGCGAGAAGTTCGTACGGGCCGTCGTCGACGAGGTCGGCATGGACGGCTTCAACCGCGTGTGGACGTCTCCCAACACGCTTCCGACGAAGGCGGAGATCGCCAAACCGGCGGACTGGGTCGCGCGGGTGCACAACAAGTCGGACGGCGCTCACGAAGCCCCGTAGGGCACGCCCATAATTGCTCAGGATCACCCATCCGAGGGACCGTAGGCCGTGGGCTGGCGTGCAATGCTCGGGGAACCGCTCGGCTCTGTCACCATCGACACACTCTGCGTGACCGATCTCACCCGGTCACCGTTGAGCGAATGAGCCGGGTCAGCCGGCGCTGGTCCGGTTCGAGTTTCCCAGCAGCGCCCACCCCCCAGACAACGGAATGAAGGGAACCGGACATGGGTCCCCATCCTGCGGTCGCGGCGATACGCCTGGCGGTCCGCCGCGTCCTCCACGACATCCTCAACGACTCCCATCCGGATGCCGAGCCCGTGGTGCTCGTCGCCTGCTCCGGCGGAGCCGACTCCATGGCCCTCGCCTCCGCCCTCGCCTTCGAGGCCCCCAAACTCGGCATCCGCGCCGGTGGCATCACCGTCGACCACGGCCTGCAGCCCGGCTCCGACGCCCGCGCCGAGGACGTCGTTCTGCGCCTGGCCGCCCTCGGCCTGAAGCCCGTCGAGTCCGTCGCCGTCGACGTGGGCCGTGACGGAGGCCCCGAAGCGGCCGCCCGCGACGCCCGCTACGCCGCCCTCGACGCCGCCGCGGAGACCCACGGCGCCGCCGCCGTCCTGCTCGGCCACACCCGCGACGACCAGGCCGAGACGGTCCTGCTCGGTCTCGCCCGCGGCTCCGGCATCCGCTCCCTGTCCGGGATGGCCGCCATGTCGGGGACCGGCGGCCGCTACCGACGCCCCTTCCTCACGCTCGACCGGCAGACCGCCCGCAAGGCCTGCCTCGTCCAGCACCTGCCCGTCTGGGACGACCCGCACAACACCGACCCGGCGTACACCAGGTCCAGGCTCCGGCACGAGGGCCTGCCCGCCCTGGAGAAGGCGCTCGGCAAGGGCGTCGTCGAGGCTCTCGCCCGTACGGCCCAGCTGTCGCGCGACGACGCCGACGCGCTCGACACCTGGGCCCGTGACGCCGCCGAGTCCGTACGGGACGCGGCCGGACTCCTCGAATGCGCCAAGCTCTACGCTCTGCCGCCCGCCGTGCGCCGCAGAATCCTGCGCAGGACGGCCATCGAGGCGGGCGCCCCCGCCGGTGCGCTGTTCGCCCGGCACATCGAGGAGGTCGACCGCCTGATCACGGGGTGGCGGGGCCAGGGAGAGATCAATCTGCCGGGCAAAGTTCTCGCTCAGCGGCAGGGTGGCAGACTGGTCATCCGGCAAGGCTGACTCGACGGTCACGTCGCGGCGGCCGGTGGGACGACCGAAAGTGATGCGGGTGGACGCGAAAGACATGGGCACCGACCTTCAGTCGGTGCTCATCACCAAGGAAGAGATCGACGCGAAGCTGGCCGAGCTGGCCGCGAAGGTCGACGCGGAGTACGCGGGCAAGGACCTGCTGATCGTCGGGGTGCTCAAGGGCGCCGTGATGGTCATGGCGGACCTGGCTCGCGCCCTGTCCACCCCGCTCACCATGGACTGGATGGCGGTGTCCTCGTACGGCTCGGGCACCCAGTCCTCCGGCGTCGTGCGGATCCTCAAGGACCTCGACACCGACATCAAGGACAAGCACGTCCTGATCGTCGAGGACATCATCGACTCCGGTCTGACGCTGTCCTGGCTGCTCACCAACCTCGGCTCGCGCGAGCCCGCCTCCCTCGAGGTGTGCACGCTGCTGCGCAAGCCGGAGGCGGCCAAGGTCGACATCGACGTGAAGTGGGTCGGCTTCGACATCCCGAACGAGTTCGTGGTCGGTTACGGCCTGGACTACGCGGAGAAGTACCGGAACCTGCCGTTCGTCGGCACCCTCGCGCCGCACGTCTACGGCGGCTGAGGAATCGTCAGCCCTGATCGCGGGGACGGGAACCCTCGCGGGTTTCCCGCCGTTGGAGCATGCGAAGGGCAGATTCCCGGTTGTCCCCTGCGGCTTCGGGTGACAATGCTGGGGTACCGTCCGAAGAACAGTTCTTCAAACAGCTACAACAGCACCAAGAGCTCCAAACAGCCTTATCAAACTCACTATGGCAGGAGGGACGGGGCGGCACCGCTCCGTATGGATGGACGTGAAGCGATACTTCCGTGGGCCGGTCATGTGGATCGTGCTGGCCGTCCTTGCCGTGGTCGTGTTGATGCAGGTCGTCGGTTCGTCCGGCGGCTACAAGACGGTGGACACCGGCCAGGTAATTCAGGCCATCAACGACAACAAGGTGGAGTCGGCCAAGCTGACCACCGGCGATGAGAGCACGATCAAGGTCGAGCTGAAGGACGGCCAGAAGGTCGACGGCTCGACCAAGATCCAGGCCAGCTACATCGGCGACCAGGGCGTCGACGTGGCCAAGAATCTCCAGGCCAAGTTCGAGGACAAGCAGATTCCGGACGGGTACACCGTCTCGCCGTCGAAGCAGAACCCCTTCGTGGGCATCCTGCTCTCGCTGCTGCCCTTCGTTCTCATCGTCGTCGTGTTCTTGTTCCTGATGAACCAGATGCAGGGCGGCGGCTCCCGAGTCATGCAGTTCGGGAAGTCCAAGGCCAAGCTCATCACCAAGGACACCCCCAAGACGACGTTCTCCGACGTCGCCGGCAGCGACGAGGCCGTCGAGGAGCTCCACGAGATCAAGGAGTTCCTCCAGGAACCGGCCAAGTTCCAGGCTGTCGGCGCCAAGATTCCCAAGGGCGTACTCCTGTACGGCCCGCCCGGAACGGGCAAGACCCTGCTCGCGCGCGCTGTCGCGGGTGAGGCGGGCGTCCCGTTCTACTCGATCTCCGGTTCCGACTTCGTCGAGATGTTCGTCGGTGTCGGTGCCTCCCGTGTCCGTGACCTCTTCGAGCAGGCCAAGGCGAACGCTCCGGCGATCGTCTTCGTCGACGAGATCGACGCGGTCGGCCGGCACCGTGGTGCCGGACTCGGCGGTGGACACGACGAGCGCGAGCAGACGCTCAACCAGCTGCTCGTCGAGATGGACGGCTTCGACGTGAAGGGCGGCGTCATCCTGATCGCCGCCACGAACCGGCCCGACATCCTCGACCCGGCGCTGCTGCGTCCCGGCCGTTTCGACCGCCAGATCGCGGTCGACCGTCCGGACATGCAGGGCCGTCTGGAGATCCTCAAGGTTCACCAGAAGGGCAAGCCGGTCGCTCCGGACGTCGACCTGTCGGCCGTCGCCCGCCGTACGCCGGGCTTCACCGGTGCCGATCTCTCCAACGTGTTGAACGAGGCCGCGCTCCTTACGGCCCGCTCGAACCGGAAGCTGATCGACAACCTCATGCTCGACGAGGCGATCGACCGTGTGGTCGCGGGCCCGCAGAAGCGGACCCGGATCATGTCGGACAAGGAAAAGAAGATCACCGCGTACCACGAGGGCGGTCACGCCCTGGTCGCGGCGGCCTCGCCGAACTCCGACCCGGTCCACAAGATCACGATCCTGTCCCGCGGCCGCGCGCTCGGGTACACGATGGTGCTCCCGGAGGAGGACAAGTACTCGACCACGCGCAACGAGATGCTTGACCAGCTCGCCTACATGCTGGGCGGGCGCGCGGCCGAGGAGCTCGTCTTCCACGACCCGACGACGGGCGCTGCGAACGACATCGAGAAGGCCACAGGTACGGCCCGCGCGATGGTCACGCAGTACGGCATGACGGAGCGGCTCGGCGCGATCAAGTTCGGCGGCGACAACTCGGAGCCCTTCCTGGGCCGCGAGATGGGTCACCAGCGCGACTACTCGGAAGAGGTCGCCGCGCTCGTCGACGAAGAGGTCAAGAAGCTCATCGAGACGGCGCACAACGAGGCCTGGGAGATCCTCGTCGAGAACCGCGACGTTCTCGACAACCTGGTCCTCGCGCTGCTCGAGAAGGAGACGCTGAACAAGGAGCAGATCGCAGAGATCTTCGCTCCGATCGTGAAGCGCCCGGCCCGCCCCGCGTGGACCGGCTCCAACCGCCGCACCCCCTCGACCCGCCCGCCGGTGCTCTCCCCCAAGGAGCTCTCACTGACGAACGGGGCGAACGGAACGGCGCCCGCCATCGAGTCCACCACCCCGGTGGACACGGTGAAGGAAGAGCGCCCCGAGAGCTGACCCCGCCCTCATTGGGCAGGCCAGACCCGGAATGCAGGCCGCGTCCCCCACGCTTTACGGTGTGGGGGACGCGGCCTTTGCGCTGCCGCGCGGGATGTAAGTAGAGAAAGAGGCACCTGATGACCGACCCGGTGACGCTGGACGGCGAGGGCTCGATCGGCGAGTTCGACGAGAAGCGGGCCGAGAACGCCGTGCGTGAGCTGCTCATCGCGGTCGGCGAGGACCCGGACCGCGAGGGCCTGCGGGAGACGCCGGGGCGGGTCGCCCGCGCGTACAGGGAGATATTCGCGGGCCTGTGGCAGCAGCCCGAGGACGTCCTGACGACGACGTTCGACCTGGGGCACGACGAGATGGTCCTGGTGAAGGACATCGAGGTGCAGAGCAGCTGCGAGCACCATCTGGTCCCCTTCGTCGGGGTCGCCCACGTCGGCTACATCCCGTCCTCCGACGGCAAGATCACGGGCCTGTCGAAGCTGGCCCGGCTGGTCGACGTGTACGCCCGCCGTCCGCAGGTCCAGGAGCGTCTGACGACGCAGATCGCGGACTCCCTGATGGAGATCCTGGAGCCGCGCGGCGTGATCGTTGTCGTGGAGTGCGAGCACATGTGCATGTCGATGCGCGGGGTGCGCAAGCCCGGCGCGAAGACGATCACGTCGGCGGTGCGCGGTCAGCTGCGCGACTCCGCCACCCGCAGCGAGGCGATGAGCCTGATCATCGGGCGCTGATGCGCTGATGCGCTGATGCGCGATTCCGGGGCGTGCGGCGGGACCTAGGCGGCCGGTGCCGCCTGCTCGGGGTCCTCGTCCTCCGGGAGCTTGCAGATGCGCTCCAGGAACATGGCCGCCGCGACGACGCCGATTCCGGCGAGCACCGAGAGTCCGGCGTAGATCGCCTGGTCGCGGCGGGCCGGGACGTCCAGGGACTCCAGCAGGAAGACGCCGGTGCCGCCGTACATGCCGGCCACGAGCGCCGCGACCAGGGCGCTGGCCTGGCCGAAGACCAGGGCGCGCGCCGCCATCATGGGGTCGACGCCCTTGGCCTCGGGGCGGCGCTCACGCTGTGCACGCAGCCGGGAGCGGATGGACAGGGCCGTCGCGAGCAGCACGACGGCGATCACGGCGAGCACGATGGGCGCGGCCAGCGGGACCTTCGGCAGCGTGCCGAGCGAGTCCCACAGGCGGGCGCCCGCCCAGGACAGCACTCCGGCGACGGCGAAGAGGCCGACCAACGTCCTGATGCGCAGTTGCTTCATCCCGGTTGGTCGCCCCTCGTCCGTCATGGCCCTGATTCCAGTGGCCGTAAACCGTGTCCGGTAGACCCTAACGATTAGTCGGGGAGGTGGAGTTCCAGGTCGGCGCGTGCCGCGACGCCCGCGCGGGTCACGTCGTCGAGCAGCTGGGCGACCGCACCGTGCCCCGGAAGCTGGGCCTCCGGCTCCACGTCGTGCCAGGGGACGAGCACGAAGGCCCGCTCGTGGGCCCGCGGGTGGGGGAGCGTGAGGTACGGGTCGTCCGAGACCTCATCGGCGTACGCGACGATGTCGACGTCGATGGTGCGGGAGCCCCAGCGCTCGTCCCGTACCCGGTGGAAGGCCTCCTCGACCGCGTGCGCGCGCTCCAGGAGCGAGGACGGCGGCAGCGTCGTCTTCAGGACGACGACGGCGTTGAAGTACGAGGGCTGGCTCTCCGGGTCGACGCCCCAGGGCTCCGTCTCGTAGACGGGCGAGACGGCTTTGACGCGGACGCCGGGGGTGTCCTCCAGGGCGTCGACTGCGCCCTGGAGGGTCTCCAGGCGGTTGCCCAGGTTCGCGCCGAGGGAGATCACGGCGCGCTTGGGGTTGGAGAGCGTGGTGTCGGCGGCGTCGACCTGCTCCACCACGGAGGTCGGCACCGGCTGGACGGTCGGGTCGAACGGAGTGTTGTTCATACTCGGCTCCGGGTGATGGTGACGGTCACGTCGTCGAAGGGCACGGTGATCGGCGCGTCCGGCTTGTGGACGCAGACCTCGACCTCCTGGACGCCTTCGTGCTTCAGGCATGTCTGGGCGATGCGCTCGGCGAGTGTCTCGATGAGATCCACGGGGTCGCCCGCGACAACGGCCACGACCTCCTCCGCCACGATGCCGTAGTGCACGGTCTTCGCCAGGTCGTCGTCGGCCGCGGCCGCTCGCGTGTCCAGGCCGAGCACCAGGTCCACGATGAAGGTCTGGCCTTCCTCGCGTTCCTTGGGGAAGACGCCATGGTGCCCACGGGCCTTGAGGCCGCGCAGCGCGACACGATCCACGCGAATCACTCCTGCAGTCGTCGTTGAAGGCCGGACGCATCGATGTGCGGTCGATGTCCCGGCCTCGATCGAATCTACCTGCGAGCACTGACACCACCGGCCCGCGGGGGCTATGACTGATCCCACCCGGCACACCCGCCCCACGGTGCGCTCTCTGCTGGTAGCCGCCCATACCCAGGCGGTCAGGAGCGCAATCTCGCATCCGGGTTTCGTGCTCTGTGAGGGCGCCTACCCACTCAGGCGGGTGATCCGCCGTCGTCTCCCTTGTCCATCTCATCGGATTCGTCGTCCGCGTCGGCGAGCACGGGGGAGGCGTGGTGCGACCAGATCTTCCAGCCCTCGCGGGTGCGCCGGAACACATTGGTGGCGACGACGCGCTGGCCGACGAGCGGGCCGAGCTCGTCGCCCTCCTTGGGGGCGGGGCCGCCGCTGAGAATGTTCTCCGTGCAGGTCACCAGGGCGGTGTCGGCGACGACGCTGATCTGCACGTCGGTCAGGAAGAACTGGATGTACTCCGTGTTCGCCATGATCAGCGCGTACGAGCGGAGCACCTCGCCCCGGCCCGTGAGCACCGGCCAGCCGGGGTGCACGCAGCTGACGGAGGTGTCCTCGGCCTCGTCCGGATCGGCGTCCTCGGCGTACTCGACGTCCTCGGGGGCGAGCCACAGGGCGGTGAGTTCTTCGAATGCGCCGCGTTCGACGGCTTCGTAGTAGGTGCGGTTGGCGGTGTCGACGGCTTGGACGTCGGCCTCGGTCACTGGGCTCCTTCGACCGCGCGTGCCACGCGGACGGCGTCGGCGGTGGCCCGCACCTCGTGGACGCGTACGGCCCAGGCGCCCGCCTGCGCGGCCAGCGCGGAGACGGCGGCGGTGGCGGCGTCGCGCTCACGGGCGGGCGGCGGGGCGCCCTGCTCACCGGCGAGGACGTGGCCGAGGAACCGCTTGCGGGAGGCCGCGACGAGAACCGGGTGGCCGAGCGCGTGCAGCCGGTCGAGATGGGCGAGCAGGGAGAGGTCGTGCTCGGCGTTCTTGGAGAAGCCGAGGCCCGGGTCGAGGACGATGCGGTCGGGGGCGATGCCGCCCTCGAGGGCGGCCTCCACGCGCGCGTGGAGCTCGTTCACGACTTCGGAGACGACGTCCTCGTAGGTGCCGGGCACATTGGTGCCCTCCAGGAGGCCGCGCCAGTGCATCACGACGAAGGGCGCTCCCGTGGCGGCGACGACCGGGACCATCTCCGGGTCGGAGAGGCCGCCGCTCACGTCGTTGACCAGGGAGGCGCCCGCGGCGAGGGACTGCTCGGCGACGGAGGCCCGCATGGTGTCGACCGAGATCGTCACGCCTTCGGAGGCGAGCCCTCGTACGACGGGGATGACGCGCCTGAGCTCCTCGTCCTCGTCGACGCGGCTGGCGCCCGGACGGGTGGACTCGCCGCCGACGTCCACGAGGTCGGCGCCCTCGCCGACCAGGTCGAGGCCGTGCTTGATCGCGGCGGTCGTGTCGAACCAGCGGCCGCCGTCCGAGAACGAATCCGGCGTCACATTGACGACACCCATGACCGCGCAGCGGTCCCAAACGGGGAGGTTGGCTACGTGGCCCCGGCGGACCTGCGACGTGCTCATGGCCTCAAGCCTAGGCCCTTCACGGCGGGCGGGATCTCGCGGCTTTGGCGGCCTGCGAAGGTGCCGCCCCTTTCGCGGCGGGGCCGTGCGGCGAGGCCGGTCTCGCGGGTCCAGACCGCGCCCCCCGTCTCGGAGCAGTCCATGACGGCCGGCGTCCAGGAGTGGGTCCGGGCCTCGTCCATGAAGCGCTCCATGGCTCCCGGCCACGCCTCTACGTCGCCCATGGGGTCGCCCTTGGCCAGCATCACGCCCGACACGACCCGGTAGCGGACCGCCGCCTTGCCGCTGGGCGAGAAGACGATCCCCTTGTCTCGGGCGGCCGGGCCCTCGGGGCGGAACGCGAGGTAGAGCGTGGTCAGCGCGGTGACCAGGCCGAGGGTGCCGAGCGAGAGGGCGACCGTGTGCGCCGTGCCGCCTACGTAGACGAGCGGCCCCTCCATGCCGAGCAGACCGCACAGGACGTGCTCCAGGCGGTCCACGAGGCTCGGGGCGCCGACGAGCCGCTCCGGGTGCGCGCTGACGACGGCGAGGCCGATCAGCAGTGAACCGGCGCCCAGGAGAACGAAGTTGGACAGGGCGTGCCAACGGCCGCGTGGGTCGGGCGGCGCGTCGAACTGCTTCCGGTCGCGTATCAGGAGCCACAGCGGCACCAGGGCCAGGGCGATGCCGACGATTCCCATGGGCGAGTCCCGGTACACGAACTGCCCGGCGGCGCCGAGCGGCAGCAGCACGAGCACCGCCCACCAGGCCCGTCGCTTGCGGCGCCGCAGCATGTGCGCGAGCAGGACGAGCAGCACGCCGCTGCCGAGCGCCAGTGCCGCGGCGTACGGGCCGTACGTGCCCGGCAGTGCCTCCGTGACGGAGCCCGTCCTGTCGCGTGCGAACCGTGGCAGGACGCCGGCCGCGATGTCCGTGCCGCCGGCCAGGAGGCAGGCGCCCGCGATCCGCCGCATCCCCGCGCCTCCTCGTGCCGCTCGCCCCGCGAGACATATGAACACGGTGCGAATGCCGCATCCGTGACGTACGACCTGTAGGACGGAAGCGGAGCGACCGGGGTTCACTCGTGAACGGCGAACCCCTGTGGGGCTTTACTGCCTGTGGGGCTTCACTGGGGGAGGAGCGGCTCCACCGTCTCCAGTTCGACCTCCGCGCGCGTGATGTCCCGCGCGTCCGCGGCCGTGGAGCGGCGCAGCGCCTCGTGCAGTCGGGCCGGGGTCAGTACGCCGAGGAAGCGGCCCTCGCTGTGCTCGTCGATGACCGCGATCCAGCCCGCGTCGTGCTGGAGCATCGTCGCGAACGCCTGCTTGAGCGGGGCGCCCACGGGCAGCCAGGCCTCCATGCGGCGCGCGTGGTCGCGCACGGTGTCGCCCTTGTTCGCGGCCACGCGCGCGTGCTCGGCGGAGATCCAGCCGTGCAGGTTGTTGTCGTTGTCCAGGACGACGGCCCAGCGGGCGTCGAGCTCCCTGGGCAGTGGGTCGTCGAGGTGCACGACGGGCGGTTGCTCCAGGTCGCCCTCCTCGATGGGCGTCACCGAGAGGCGCTTGAGCCCGCGGTCGGCGCCCACGAAGTCGGCCACGTAGTCGGTGGCGGGCGTGCCGAGGACCGCCGACGGGGTGTCGTACTGCTCGATGCGACCGTCTCCGTAGACGGCGATACGGTCGCCGAGGCGGACGGCCTCCTCTATGTCGTGCGTGACGAACAGGACGGTCTTGCCGAGCGTCTGCTGCAGGCGCAGGAACTCGTTCTGCAGGTGCTCGCGGACCACGGGGTCGACCGCGCCGAACGGCTCGTCCATCAGCAGTACGGGCGGGTCGGCCGCCAACGCCCTTGCCACACCCACCCGTTGGCGCTGGCCGCCGGAGAGTTGCTCGGGGTAGCGCTCGCCGAAAACCTTCGGGTCGAGGCCCACCAGATCGAGCAACTCCGCCGCCCGCTCCCGGGCCTTGGCGCGCTTGACGCCCAGCAGATGCGGCACGGTCGCGGTGTTGTCGAGGACCGACTTGTGCGGGAACAGGCCGACCTGCTGGATCACATAGCCGATGCGGCGGCGCAGTTGGACCGGGTCGACCCCGGATATGTCGTCGCCGTCGAGAAATATTCGGCCCGCGGTGGGCTCGATGAGCCGGTTCACCATCTTCATCGTCGTGGTTTTGCCGCAGCCCGACGGGCCGACGAGCGTGACCAGTTCGCCCTCGTTCACCTCGAAGGACAGATCGTCGACGGCGGTGGTGCCGTCCGCGTACCGCTTGCTGACGTGCTCGAACCGGATCATGGGACCCCATTCTGCCGGGATGCGGGCCGGTTGGGGATGCCCGGGCGCGGCAGTCATGTGAACGGCGTGTTGCGTCGGGCGGCCGGGCCTCGGCCATTGTCAGTGGGTCGGGCTAGGGTCGTTGGCGGTCGGGAAACGTGCATGCGGGTGTGCGGCCGACTGACATACGTTCGGGGAATCGGGGGAGGTGGCCGGCGTGAGCGAGCAGAACTGCCTGGTGGCCAATGACTGGGTGTGCGGGGAGTATGTGCGCACCCGCAGCCAGGAGTTGGTCGACGCGACGGTCCAGCACCTCGGCATCACGGCGGCGGCGGTGCTGATCGGCGTCCTCATCTCCTTGCCGCTCGCGCTGCTCGCCCGGCGCGCACGCGTCTTCGCGGGGCCGGTGCTCGGGGTGACCACGGTGCTCTACTCGATCCCGTCGCTCGCGATGTTCTCGCTGCTGCTGCCCCTGTTCGGGCTCTCGGCCTCGCTGGTGGTCACGGGGCTCGTGCTGTACTCCCTGACGATCCTCGTGCGGAACATATTGGCGGGGCTGCAGGCGGTCCCGGAGGAGGCGCGAGAGGCCGCGCGCGGGATGGGGTACGGGCCGCTGCGGCTGCTGTGGGAGGTCGAACTGCCGCTGGCGCTCCCGGCGATGCTGGCCGGAGTGCGGATCGCGACGGTCTCCACGGTGGCGCTGACGACGGTCGGCTCGATCGTGGACTACGGCGGGCTCGGCACGCTGATCGTCGGGGGCCTGCAGAGCGACTTCAAGGCGCAGGTGCTCACCGCGTCCGTGCTGTGCGTGCTGCTCGCGATCGTGGCGGACCTGCTGCTGCTCGGCGTGCAGCGATGGCTGACGCCGTGGACGAGGGTGGGGGCGCCCGCCCGGGGCGGGTTCCGAATACGGGGGCTCCGCGGCCGCGACGACGTGGCGCGCGTCGAGCCGGAGAAGGTGGCATGAACGCGATATCGGGGGCCTACGACTGGCTGGCCACGGGTGCCAACTGGCAAGGGGAGAAGGGGGTGTGGCACCGCCTCGCCGAGCACCTCTACTTCTGCGGTGTCGCGCTCGCCGTCTCCTGCATGATCGCCCTGCCGCTGGCCCTGTGGCTCGGGCACAAGGGCAAGGGCGGCGCGCTCGCGATCAACATCTCGAACGTGGGGCGCGCGGTACCGACGCTGGCCGTCCTCGTGCTGCTCACGCTCACCCCGCTCGGCCGGCACGGCGATGTGCCGACGCTGATCGCGCTGGTGCTGTTCGCGGTGCCGCCGCTGCTCACCAACGCGTACGTGGGGATGCGCGAGGTCGACCGGTCGGTGGTGGAGGCCGCGCGCGGCATGGGCATGAGCGGCCGCCAGGTCTTCGCCCGCGTCGAACTGCCGCTGGCGTACCCGCTGGTGATGACCGGGCTGCGGTCCGCGACGGTGCAGGTGATCGCGACGGCGACGTTGGCGGCGATGGCCGGGGAGGGCGGGCTCGGGCGGATCATCACGGCGGGGTTCAGCCTTCAGGACACGCCGCAGGTGGTCGCCGGGGCGGTGCTCGTGGCCGCGCTCGCGCTGGCCGCGGAGGGCCTGTTCGTCGCGGCGGGGTGGGCCTTCGATCCCATGCGGAGGCGGGCGTGACCAGGGGCCCGGGGCCGGGTCAGGGACCGGAGCCCGGGTGCGAGGGCTTGTGTTTGTTGTCAGTTCCGGCAGTGCGACGAGGAGAGCGATGAACAGCAGAACGCGTCGAGTGGCCCTGGCGGCCGTGACCGTGGGTGCGCTGACCGCGGGGCTGACCGCGTGCGGCGGTGGCGACAGCCTCGAGGGCAAGGACGATGCGAGCGCGTCGGGCGGCGGCGGGAAGGGCAAGATCGTCATCGGCGCCGCGCGTTTCACCGAGGCCAAGGTGCTCGGTGAGCTGTACCGGCAGATATTGGCCGACGCCGGGTACGACGCGTCGGTCAAGACGGTGGAGAACCGCGAGATCTACGAACCGCAGCTCGCCAAGGGCGCCATCGACGTGGTGCCCGAATACGCGGCGACGCTCGCCGAATTCCTCAACCTGAAGAAGAACGGGTCCAAGGCGAAGCCGGTCGCGTCGAGCGATGTCGATGCCACGGTGACCGCACTGCGCAAGCTGGCCGAGCCGCAGGGACTGAAGGTTCTGGACGCGGGAGAGGCCGTCGATCAGAACGCGTTCGCGGTGAGCAAGAGCTTTGCCGAGAAGCACAAGTTGAAGACCCTTTCGGATCTTGGCAAGTCGGGCGAGAAGGTGAAGATCGCGGCCGGTGACGAATGCGAGACCCGGCCGTTCTGCGCGCCGGGACTCAAGAAGTCGTACGGGATCGATGTCACGGGAATCGACCCCAAGGGCGTCGGCACCACGCAGTCGAAGCAGGCGGTGAAGAACGGCACGGACCAGCTGGTCCTGACGACCACGACCGACGCCACGCTGGAGAACTTCGGGCTCGTTCTTCTGAAGGACGACAAGAAGCTGCAGAACGCGGACAACATCGTTCCGGTGGTGAACGCCAAGGATGCGGGCGACAAGAAGATTGCCGATGCCCTCGGGAAGTTGACGAAGACGCTCACGACCGATGATCTCGTCGAGCTGAACCGGAAGGTCGACGCCGAGCGGCAGAAGGAAGGCGATGTCGCGAAGGAGTATCTGGAGTCCAAGGACCTCATCGCTAAATGATCTTGATCGGCGCCTGTCGTCGGAGCGAGAGGTGAAGCGAGAGGTGAGCGGTATCGGCCGCGGTAAGTGGTCCAGTCCGTACGGGGGTTAGGTGGTTTCTGTGACGGGTGTGTCCGAATATTGCCGGGCGGGGCTTCGCGATTTGCCTACGCGCGGTAAGTTTCTGGCCATGCCACGTGGACGCCACCGCCATTCTCCGCCCCTGCACCGCCTCCTGCCTCCGACGGTGATCGCCGGTGTGCCTCTCGTCTGCGCCGGGGCCGCCTGGCTGTCCGAGGATCCGCTCGTTCTGCGGGGTGTCGCCGCGGCGGCCGCCGCGGCTGCGGTGATCGGCGCCGTGGTGATGCGCCGCTGGGACCGGCTCGCAGGCAAGCGGGTCGCCGAGCTGACGCGTGGCGCCGCGAGCGAGCGGTGGCGGCACGAGGAGGCCGTGGCGGAGCTGGAGGGCGACCTCGACGAGTCGCGTGAGCTGCGTACCCGCCTGGAGGGCAAGCTGCGGGCGAAGCGTGCCGAACTCGCCGCGCTGCGGGGCGAGCACGCGGCGCTGCTGCGGCGGTACGCGAACGCGGAGACGGAGCGGGCCAGCGCGCTCGAGGGCCGTCGCCGGCTCGCGATAGAGGCCGCCTCCCCGGCGAAGGCGCTGCCGCCCGTGCCCCCGGCCGTGCCGGGCCGGCCGACCCCGGAGATGTACCGGAAGGCCAATGTCGCGCTCAAGCGTCTCGCGCGGCCCGAACCGGCGGCGCACACAGCGGAGGAGGCCGATTCCCGGGGGAAGTCCGAGGCGGCGGCCGGTCACTTCACCGTGCCTGCCGCCGCGATGGTCGTACCCGCGGCACCCGCGCGGAAGGTCCCCCAGGGCGGCTTCGACTTCTTCGGCGCGGGGAGCTCCCTGCAGGGCGGGGAAGACCTGGCGGACGTCGTGGGCGAGGAGCTGGCGGCGGAGGTCGCGGCCGAGGTGGAGACCGAGGCCGAAGACGGCGGCAACGCCGACGACACCGGGGCCCCCGAAGCCTCTGAAGGCGCCGAGGCCCCGGAAGCCCCCGAAGCCTCCGAAGCCTCCGAAGCCCCCGAAGCCTCCGAAGAAGCCGAAGCCTCCGAAGAAGCCGAGCGCGAGCAGCAGGTCATCGACCTGACCGCGCACGACGAGACGGAGCAGATCGACATGGGCGAGCTGAGGTCGGCACTTCAGGCGTGAGGCTCAGGCATGCATGAGGCTTCGGGCGTGGCACGTCAGGCGTGAGATCGAGTGAGTGAGGGGCGAGTCGGCGTACAGCCGGCTCGCCCCTCACTCGTTCTCCCGGTCGAGGAAACCCTCACGCCCCCGCCATCCACCGGTCCGGCCGCGCGTCGCGCCGCCCCGTGCGGGACCGGTCCGCCTGGGCCCGCAGGAGGTCGGACGCCTCGTCCACGTCCCTCAGGCGGGCCGTCACCGTCTTGTTGGCGCCCGTGTCGAGGTGCAGGTCGGCGACCCGCCAGTGCCGCTCCCAGGGCCCCTGAGTGAGGCGCACGCTCTGCACCTTGGCGTGCGGGACGAGCGAGATACGGCGCTGCAGCAGCCCGTGGCGCGCGGCGAACACCGTTTCCGTGACCGCCACTCCGTAGCTCCGCCACCACACCGGCACGCACCAGCGCCCGCGCCGCGGCACCCCCGCGAAGTCGGCCGGCTTCGGCACCGAGACCCCCGGCAGGATCCGCGCGACGACGTCCTCGGCGTCCTCGCGCGGCGCCACGGGGACGAGCGCGGTGTTCGACGACCCGGCGACGTGCAGCTCGACGCGGACCCAGCCGCGGCGCCGCCACAGCAGCGGCTCGACGATCCGTACGGTCTGCACCCGCCCCGGCGGCACCGTCTCGTGCACCCGGTCGAGCAGCCCGTGGTCGATGCGCAGCCCGTCCTGGGACTCGCTGACCGTCCAGTCGTACTCCTTGATGAACCGGCCCACGCTGTTGGTGAAGGCCCCGCCGACCAGCGGCACCGCAACCGCGATCACTGTCCACAGGTTGTGGGTGGCGAACCACAGGAGCACCGGGACGGCGACCGCGGCGAGCAGCATCGCCCAGGGCGCGCCCGTCAGGAGCAGCGCCACCGCGAGCATCCGCGGGGGCGTTTGCAGGATCGGCCGCGCCGGCGCCTCGCCCACGTCCTGCGCCGACTCGGGCGCGAATCCGGCGGCCCGGGCGAGGAGTTCGGCCCGCAGCTTCCCGGCTTCGCGCTCTCCCAGGAAGGCGAGTTCGTCCTTCTTTTCGGCTCCTACTACGTCGAGTTTCAGCTTGGCCACGCCTACGAAGCGGGCGAGAAGCGGCTGCGTGACATCCACCGCCTGGAGGCGGTCGAGCCGGATGTGGGCGGTGCGGCGGAACAACAGGCCCGTACGGATGCGCAGTTCGGTGTCGGTCACCGCGAAGTGCGTGAACCACCAGGTGAGGAATCCGTACAGGGCGGCCGCCGGAACCAGTACTCCGATGCCGATCAGGAGCACGGCGGTGCTGAGGTTGGCGAGCTGGCGCTGCGCCTGGTCCATGTCGTGGACGGCCCAGCCGAGCAGGATCGCGATGGGCGCCCACGCGCGGCGCAGCGGCGTGACGGGGTGCAGGCGCCGCTCTCGCACGTCCTGAGCGGGCTCCTGGGCCGGGGCGCCGTCGGGGGCGCCGGAGGCCGTCACAGGCCCGCCGATCGGGCCTCGCCGAGTTCGGTGAGACGGTCGCGCAGCCGCTCGGCCTCCGCGGGCACGAGGCCGGGGATCGTCGCGTCGGTGGCCGCGGCGGCGGTGTGCAGTTGCAGGCTGGCCAGGCCGAACTTCCGCTCCAGCGGCCCGGATGTCACCTCGACGAGCTGCATCCGCCCGTACGGCACGATCGTCTCCTGGTGCCACAGGATGCCGCGGGTGATCAGCAGGTCGTCGGCCCGCTCCGCGTACCGCCACGAACGCCAGTTGCGGCCGAGCATCGCCCAGCCCCACAGCAGCACCGCCAGGGGCAGCAGCGCGAACGCGGCCCAGGCCGGCCCCGCGAGGATCCACAGCAGCGCCCCGACCGCCGCGGCCAGCGGCACCAGCCACAGCACCAGCAACAGGCGGCGCAGCTTCAGCAGGCCCGGTGGCAGGCCCGTCCACGCGGGTTCGGTCTCAGGGGGAGTGCCCGCGATGCCCGAAGTCCCCGTTGCCCCTGTTTCCATGCGCCCACCCTACGTAGGAGACACTGTCGGCATGACGCCCACGACTCAGGCCACGGTCGGCATCGGTGGTGCCGCGGAGAGCACCGACATGGTGCTCAACATCGGTCCGCAGCACCCCTCCACCCATGGTGTGCTGCGCCTGCGTCTCGTGCTCGACGGCGAGCGGATCCAGCAGGCGGAGCCGGTCATCGGCTATATGCACCGCGGTGCGGAGAAGCTCTTCGAAGCGCGCGACTACCGACAGATCGTGATGCTCGCCAACCGCCACGACTGGCTGTCCGCGTTCTCGAACGAGCTGGGCGTCGTGCTCGCCGTCGAGCGGATGCTGGGCATGGAGGTACCGGAGCGCGCCGTGTGGCTGCGGACGCTGCTCGCCGAGTTGAACCGGGTGCTCAACCATCTGATGTTCCTGGGTTCGTACCCGCTCGAACTAGGTGGAATCACGCCTGTCTTCCACGCCTTCCGGGAGCGCGAGGAACTCCAGAACGTCATGGAGGAGGTCTCCGGCGGGCGCATGCACTACATGTTCAACCGCGTCGGCGGCCTCAAGGAGGACCTGCCGCTCGGCTGGACCTCCCGCGCGCGTGCGGCCGTCGCGAGCGTGCGCTCCCGCATGGACGTCTACGACAACCTCGTCCTCGGCAACGAGATCTTCCGGGGCCGTACGCGCGGGGTGGGCAGGCTGTCCGCCGAGGCCGCGCACTCCTACGGAGTCAGCGGCCCGATCGCCCGCGCATCCGGCGTCGACTTCGACCTCAGGCGCGACGAGCCGTACCTCGCCTACGGAGAGCTGCAGGACACCCTGAAGGTCGTCACGCGACAAGAAGGCGACTGCCTGGCCCGGTTCGAGTGCCTCCTGGAGCAGGCGCACAACGCGCTCGACCTCGCCGACGCCTGCCTCGACCGGATCGCGGATCTCCCGCAGGGCCCGGTCAACCAGCGCCTCCCGAAGGTCCTCAAGGCGCCCGAGGGCCACACGTACGCGTGGACGGAGAACCCGCTCGGCATCAACGGCTACTACCTCGTCTCCAAGGGCGAGAAGACGCCGTACCGGCTCAAGCTGCGCTCCGCCTCGTACAACAACATCCAGGCGCTGACCGAGCTGCTTCCGGGGACGCTCGTGGCCGACATGGTGGCGATCCTCGGGTCACTGTTCTTCGTGGTCGGGGACATCGACAAGTAGGCCGTCCGCCGAGAGGTCCACCGGCTCGACCAGCCACCCGAAGTCGCCGAGCCCGCCGCGCGCGGTCAGCTCCGCCGCCTCTCCCGCTCCCGCGAGCGCCCGGACGTACGCCGCCGGGTCCCGCGAGGCGAGGGCCAGCGGCGGGCGGCCCGCGGTGACGCCGAGGGACTGGAGGGCGGCGCGCTGCGTGAGGAGTCGGGCGTCCGGAGCGGTCGCACAGGCGTCCAGCGCCACGTGCGCCGTGATGTCGCAGGAACCGTCGGGCACGGGCGTCGTCTCCCGGCCCTCGCGAAAGCCCGTGAGCGTGCCGAAGGGCGGCCGGGAGGCGCGTGTGTGCGCGTAGTCCACCGCGACCGCCAGGCCGCGCTCCAGGGTGCGTACGGCTGCCGCCCAGGCCTCGTCGCGGGGCAGCCCGACCTCGGCGCGCAGGCCCGGCTCGGGCGACAGCGGCCACCACCGGCGCAGCCAGCTCGCCGACGCCTCGTCGAGGGGTGTCGAGTCGAGGGCCTCCGTGCCGTCCGCGCGTACGAGGACCAGCCGGGCCGTGCCGTCCGCGTCCGCCTCGACGACCTCCAGGGGCACGTTGTCGAGCCACTCGTTCGCGAAGAGGAGTCCGGTGACACCGGTGGGCGGCTCGGCCCGCCACTCGATCCGGTGGTCGAGCCCGGCGGGAGGTTCCGCCTTCTCCACCGCGTAGGCACGCACGCGTAGCGCCACTTTTTCCGGCAGCACCTGTAGGACGCGCGAAACCAGCTCGCCGCGGCCCGCCGCCATGTCGACGAACGCCAAATCGGCGGGTTCGCCGAGGGCCGCGTCCACCCGGCACAACAGCTCGGCGACGGCCCCGGCGAACAGCGGCGACGCATGCACCGACGTGCGGAAATGCCCGGCAGGACCCTCGGGCCTCCGGTAGAAGCCGGCCGGTCCGTACAGCGCCTCTTCGGTGGCCGCGCGCCACCCGCGCGGTGCCCCCTGTTGTCCGTTCTCCACACCTGAAGGCTAAGTGCGCCGGGCGCATGCGCCGTGGGAGGTCTCCACCTTCAGGAGTACGCGCGCCGGGTCCGGATCGGCCCTCCGGTTGACCCCTGCGCGCTGCACGCATACCTACTCTGGGTTACGTGCAGCGCGTCTACGACTTCCTCCGCAGACACCCGACATGGGTCGACGGCTTCTGGGCCGTGATTCTTTTCGGCATGTCCGTGACCATGGTGGGCGCCAGCGGGACCGGCGGTGCGTCGTACGGGAACGAGGTGGCGCTGCTCGTCTGCGCCGGCCTGATGTCCGTGGTGGTCGCGCTGCGCCGCCTGATGCCGGACAAGATGCTGCTGCTCGCGGTGGCCGCGGGCCTCGGCCAGCTGGTGTTCGACGGGAAGGTCAATCCGTCGGACTTCGCGATGCTGGTCATCATCTACACGTGCGCGGTGAACGGCCCGCGCTGGGCGTCCCGCCTCGGCCTGATCGGCGGCCTGCTCGCGGCGCCGCTCTCCCAGCTCCGCTGGCCCACCGTCGGCGACATCAGCACCACGGGCCAGATCCTCATCACGGTCTTCCAGATGGTGCCGTTCGCCCTCGCCTGGGTGCTCGGCGACTCGCTGCGCACCAGACGCGCGTATCTGGCACAGCTGGAGGAGCGCGCCAACCGCCTGGAGAAGGAGCGCGAGGCGCAGTCGAAGGTCGCGGTGGCGGCCGAACGGGCGCGCATCGCACGCGAGTTGCACGACGTCGTCGCGCACAACGTGTCGGTGATGGTGGTGCAGGCCGACGGCGCCGCCTACGTCCTCGACCAGGCGCCCGACCAGGCCAAGAAGGCCCTGGAGACCATTTCGGGCACCGGCAGGCAGGCGCTCGCGGAGATGCGCAGGCTGCTCGGCGTGCTGCGCACCGGCGAGCACGAGGAGGCCGGCGAGTACGTTCCGCAGCCCGACGTCGAGCAGATAGAGGAGCTCGTCGACGAGGTGCGCACGGCGGGCCTCCCGGTCGACTTCAGGGTGGAGGGCACCCCGCGCCCGCTGCCCAGCGGCGTCGAGCTGACCGCGTACCGCATCGTCCAGGAAGCCCTCACCAACACCCGTAAGCACGCCGGTCCGAACGCGGGCGCCAGCGTCCGCCTCGTCTACTTCGACGACGGCCTCGGCCTGCTCGTCGAGGACGACGGCAAGGGCGCCCCGCACGAGCTGTACGAGGACGGGGGCCCGGACGGCCGCGGACACGGCCTCATCGGGATGCGCGAGCGCGTCGGTATGGTCGGCGGCACGCTGGACGCGGGACCACGGCCCGGCGGTGGCTTCCGTATCAGCGCGCTGCTGCCTCTCAAGCCCGCCCATTGACACGTACAAGTCCACTGATGACGCGTACAGATGACACGTACAAGTCCACCGACACGTACAAGTGAGGACCGCCCGATGTCGATCAAGGTCATGCTCGTCGACGACCAGGTGCTGCTGCGCACCGGCTTCCGGATGGTGCTCGCCGCACAGCCGGACATGGAGGTCGTCGCCGAAGCGGGCGACGGCGTCGAGGCGCTGGAGGTGCTGCGCTCGACCTCCGTGGACGTGGTCCTCATGGACGTCCGCATGCCGAAGCTCGACGGGGTCGAGACGACGCGGCGGATCTGCGTCGAGACCGACCCGCCCAAGGTCCTCATCCTGACCACCTTCGACCTCGACGAGTACGCGTTCTCGGGGCTCAGGGCGGGGGCCTCCGGCTTCATGCTCAAGGACGTGCCGCCCGGCGAGCTGCTCACCGCGATCCGCGCCGTGCACAGCGGCGACGCGGTGGTCGCCCCGTCCACGACCCGGCGCCTGCTCGACCGGTTCGCCCCGATGCTGCCCAGCGGGCCCGACCAGCCGCAGCACAAGCGGCTCCAGCGGCTCACCGAGCGCGAGCGCGAGGTCATGGTCCTGGTCGCCCAGGGGCACTCGAACGGGGAGATCGCCGCGCGCCTGGTGCTGTCCGAGGCCACGGTGAAGACCCATGTGGGCCGCATCCTGACCAAGCTCGACCTGCGCGACCGGGTCCAGGTCGTCGTCCTCGCCTACGAGACGGGGCTCGTCCGGGCCGGCGGCGCCGGGGCCTGAGGCCGGGCCGCCCGGGCCGGGGCGGTCAGCGGAGCACGCCCTCGATGAAGTCCCCGCCGAGGCGCGAGACCACGCTCAGGTCCAACTGGTGCTGCACATAGCGGCCGCGCCGTCGCGTCGTGATCAGCTCGGCCTTCTTCAGCACCGACAGGTGCCGGGATATCTCCGGTGCGGACATGCCGTGCGCGTCGGCGAGCTCGCTCGTCGTGTACGCGCCGCGGGCCAGGTGCCGGCACAGGCGCATGCGCGTCGGGTGGGCGAGCGCCGACATCCGGCGGGTCAGCTGCTCCACGGAGGGCGGTGCGGTGAGGCCGGGCGAGGCCACGGGATAGTGGATCACCGGCTGCCAGCCGTGCCGGTGTAGCACCATCAGGTGCGGCCAGCCGAGGCTCGTCGGCAGCAGGACGAGGCCGCCCTGCGCCGCCGTCGCCGTACGCCCCTCGACGAGCTTGTCGACGGTGACGCGGTGCCCCGCCTCGTCCACCGAGACCGCCGTGGACATGGATGTGAGCGCCTCCCGCAGGCCCTTGCGGCGCAACAGCTCCTTCTTGTGCCGCGCGTCCGCCGCCAACTGGTGCTGCAGGCGGGGCCACGCGTCCGCGAAGAACGCCTCGTCGCAGTCCTGCATCAGCTCGCGGAACCAGGACCGAACGGCCGGCGGGTCGTCCAGGAGCCGCTGGGCGAACCGCAGTTGGTGCGTCCCGCGTGCGGCCGCGAGGTCCAGGGCGCGCTCACGGGTGCGCGGGTCCGACAGGCGGTTGTGGTCCGGGCTCCCGTAGGACGGCTGGCAGGTGAACTCCAGGGCGGCGTCCACGAACTGCTCGTCGGACAGCTTGTCGAGCAGGTCGAGGTCCTCGGCGAGCGTGGCACCCGGCAGTGTGCGCTGCCCCGGTATCCCGGCGAACGGCATGAAGACGTCGGAGAACGTCGTCCGCCACAGGAAGTCGGCCTCGCACATCCGGTCCGCGAGGCACGGATCCAGGCGCGTGGACACGCTCGTCGTCCATCCCTGCAACCCCGGGTGGTGGGCGGGCTCCGACAGTGCGTGCAGCGCCGTGCCCAGCTCGGCCAGGGGTGAGGGCACGACGTCGATGCGCTCGGGCGTCAGGCCCGTGATGTCGATGCTCACGCTCATGACCCCATGGTGCACGCCGCCACTGACAGTCGGGCCGTCGATTGACGACTCCCGTCAATCGACGTGACCGGGCGGCGACGCCGGGCGCAATCTCGTACCCATCGGCCCCGAACAGCAGCAAACAGGCTGATTACGGGGCACAGCGCGACAAGCGAGATGAAGGGCGAGGTGTTCGACATGAGCGTCACCCAGCAGTACGCCATCGACCTCTACCGGGCCGCCCAGCGCGGCGATGCGGCCCCGCCGGCGCCCGGTCTGAACGACGTCGCCGCGTTCCGGGAGCTGCGCGACTACCGCCGGTTCAAGGCGGTCGTGGCCGGCCGTCCGGCTCGCGGCCGGATCCGGGCGGCCTTGACCCGCCGGCTGTCGGGACGCCGCTTCTCGGGGCGCCGCGGCCATCCCGCCGGTTGCTGAGCCCGCCCCGACAGGTTGCTCAGCCCGCCCCTACGAGTTGCTGAGCCCGCCCCCTACTAGGGGATCCGTCCCCTACGAGGGGATCCGCCCCACGAAGTCCGCGACGGCCGCGCGGACGTCGTCCGGGCCCCACTCCAGACCCGCCCCGGCGACCGTGACCTCCGTGGTCGCGAACCCCGGCACCGAACCCTCGTCCGACCACTGCGCGAACAACGCCGTCCGCGTCTCCTGCGCCTGCGCGATCCCGGCCTCCGTGAGCGGCTCGGCGTCGTAGGGCAGCCAGACCCGGAACTGGTGCGTGTGCGGCACCTCGGGGAACACCCGCGCCCCGGCGACGCCGGCCTCGGCGAAACCCTCCCGCAGCGCCTGCGCGACCACGCGCGCGTGCGCCACGTAATCGGGAAGCCGCGGCAACTCCCGCTCAAGACCCGCCAGCGCCGCGATCGCCTGCGGGAACTGCTGGAAGACCTGGCCTCCGTAGCGGTGCCGCCACGCCCTGGCCTCGCCGACGAACGACTCCGGGCCCGCGAGCACCGCGCCGCTGAGGCCGCCGAGCGACTTGTAGAACGACACGTAGACGCTGTCCGCGAGCTCCGCGATCTCGTCCAGCGGGCGCCCGAAGTGCACCGTGGTCTCCCACAGGCGGGCCCCGTCGAAGTGGATCACGGCGTCACGCGCGCGTGCCGCCTCGCAGACCTCCTCAAGCTCCTCCCAGGTGGGCAGCACGAACCCGGCGTCCCTGAGCGGCAGTTCGAGCATCAGCGTCCCGAACGGCTCGCCCATGTCGTGCACGTCGTCGGCGTCGATCTGCCGCGCCGCGCGCGTGGGGTGCACGGTGCGCAGCCCCGCCACCGTGGTCAGCGCCTCGCGCTCGTGGACCTCCGGGTGCGCCAGCGGGTGCAGGGCCACCGTGGAGTTGCCGGTACGCCCCGCCCAGCAGCGCAGCGCGACCTGCTGGGCCATGGTGCCGGTGGGGAAGAACGCGGCCGCCTCCTTGCCGAGCAGTGCGGCGACCCTCGCCTCCAGGTCGGCCACGACGCCGTCCCCGTAGATGTCGACGTCGCCCGACAGGTCGGCCTCCGCCGCCGCGGCGGACAGGCTCTCCCACCGCTCACCCAGCGTGGCCTCCTTCGGCCTGCTTGCCAGCCTGCGCTCGGCGCCCCGCAACGCGGTGATCAGGCGTTCCGGCTGCGTCTTCTCGGGCGTGGCAGTGTTCTCGGCGGTTCCGTCCATCTGTCGATCATGGCGCACCCGCGTGCGCTTGCCCACAGCCTGTGGACAGCCGGGCCCGGTGCCCACAGATAGCGTTAACATGACGAGAAATCGTCCGGTACCCCGAGCGGACTGGAACGGAAGGCCATCGCCTCGTGACAACACCCCCTCCGAACCCACGATCCGAACCCATGGACCCCAAGGACCGCCCCGCCCGCCTCACCGTGGGCGTCGTCGGTGCGGGCCGTGTCGGTCCCGCGCTCGCCGCGTCCCTGCAACTGGCCGGGCACCGCCCCGTAGCCGTCTCAGGAGTCTCCGACGCCTCCGTGCGCCGGGCGGCGACGCTGCTGCCCGACGTGCCCCTGGTGCCGCCCGCCGAGGTCCTCGCGCAGGCCGATCTGGTGCTCCTCACCGTCCCCGACGACGTCCTGCCGGGGCTGGTCGAGGGGTTCGCCGAGACCGGCGCCGTACGCCCTGGACAGCTGCTCGTGCACACCTCGGGACGGTACGGCGCCAAGGTCCTCGAACCGGCGCTGCGCGCGGGCGGACTGCCGCTCGCGCTGCACCCCGCGATGACGTTCACCGGCACCGCCGTCGACGTCCAGCGGCTGGCAGGCTGCTCGTTCGGTGTCACCGCGCCCGAGGAGCTGCGGATGGCCGCGGAGGCCCTGGTCATCGAGATGGGCGGCGAGCCCGAGTGGATCGCGGAGGAGAACCGCGCGCTCTACCACGCGGCCCTCGCGCTCGGTGCGAACCACCTGGTCACCCTGGTTGCCGAGTCCATGGAGCTGCTCCGCGAGGCGGGCGTGGGCGCTCCCGACCGGATGCTGGGCCCGCTGCTCGGCGCGGCGCTCGACAACGCGCTCAGGTCCGGCGACTCGGCCCTCACGGGCCCGGTGGCGCGCGGCGACGCGGGCACCGTCGCCGCCCACATCACGGAGCTGCGCAAGCACGCGCCGCAGACCGTCGCCGGCTATCTCGCGATGGCCCGTGCGACCGCCGACCGCGCGCTCGCGCACGGCCTGTTGAAGCCGGAGCTCGCCGAGGACCTGCTGGGTGTCCTCGCGACCGGTGCGGAGGAGACCCGATGAGCCCCACGAGCCCCACGGACTCCATAAAGGCGAGCCCTACGAAGACGTCGCACACGCGGCTCGTCCACAAGGGCGCGGACATGCGGGCACGCACGCGTACCGGCCGGCGCGTCGTCGTCATGACGATGGGCGCCCTGCACGAGGGCCACGCGACCTTGATCCGCGCGGCCAGGGCCCGCGCGGGGGCGGACGGCGAAGTGGTCGTCACCGTCTTCGTGAACCCGCTGCAGTTCGGCGCGGGCGAGGACCTCGACCGCTATCCGCGCACCCTGGAAGCGGACGTGAAGATCGCCGAACAGGCGGGCGCCGACGCCGTGTTCGCGCCGTCCGTCGACGAGGTCTACCCGGGCGGACAGCCCGAGGTCCGCATCACGGCGGGCCCCATGGGGGAGCGCCTCGAAGGCGCCTCGCGCCCCGGCCACTTCGACGGCATGCTCACCGTGGTCGCCAAGCTGCTGCACCTCACGCGCGCGGACGTGGCCCTCTTCGGCCAGAAGGACGCGCAGCAACTCGCCCTGGTGCGCCGCATGGTGCGCGATCTGAACTTCGACGTGGAGATCGTCGCCGTGCCCACGGTCCGCGAGGACGACGGGCTCGCGCTCTCCTCCCGCAACCGCTACCTGTCCCCGGCCGAGCGCCGCACCGCGCTGGCCCTCTCCGACGCCCTGTTCACGGGCCGCGACCGGCATGCGGCGCAGGAGGCCCTGCGCGCGCGTGCCGCCGAGAGCCCGACCCCGCGCGCGCGGGCCAAGGCGCTCGGAAGGATCGGCGAGGCCCGTGCCGCCGCCGACGCGCACGCCGTCGCCACGGCGTCCCCGGGCCGCCCCTCGGCCGTCCTCGCGGCGGCCCGCCTGATCCTCGACGAGGCCAAGCGGCTCCAGCCGCCGATCGAGCTCGACTACGTGGCCCTCGTCGACCCCCGCGACTTCACCGACGTGACCGACGGCTTCGAGGGCGAGGCCGTGCTCGCGGTCGCCGCGCGGGTGGGCGCCACCCGCCTCATCGACAATCTGCCGCTGACCTTCGGAGGCCACTAGTGAGCAGCACCGGTATACGGCTCCACGCCCCCACCCCCGGCTGGAACCTCGAAGCGGACGTCGTGGTCGTCGGCTCCGGAGTCGCGGGCCTGACCGCGGCGCTGCGCTGCCAGGCCGCGGGCCTGCGCACGGTCGTCGTCACCAAGGCCCGCCTCGACGACGGCTCCACGCGCTGGGCGCAGGGCGGCGTCGCGGCGGCGCTCGGCGAGGGCGACACCCCCGAGCAGCACCTGGACGACACCCTCGTCGCGGGTGTGGGCCTGTGCGACGAGGACGCGGTACGCACCCTGGTCACCGAGGGCCCCGGCGCCGTACGCCGCCTGATCGCGACCGGCGCCCGCTTCGACGAGGCCGAGGACGGCTCGCTCGACCTGACGCGCGAGGGCGGCCACCACCGGCGCCGCATCGCGCACGCGGGCGGCGACGCGTCGGGCGCCGAGGTCTCCCGCGCACTCGTCGAAGCAGTACGCGCGCGTGGACTGCGCACCGTCGAAAACGCCCTGGTACTGGACCTGTTGACCGACGCGGAGGGCCGCACCGCCGGCGTCTCCCTGCACGTCATGGGCGAGGGCCAGCACGACGGCGTCGGCGCGGTCCTCGCCCCGGCGGTCGTCCTCGCGACGGGCGGCATGGGCCAGGTCTTCTCCGCGACCACGAACCCGCACGTGTCCACGGGCGACGGCGTGGCCCTCGCCCTGCGCGCGGGCGCCGAGGTCAGCGACCTGGAATTCGTCCAGTTCCACCCGACCGTGCTGTTCCTGGGCGCGGGCGCCGAAGGACAGCAACCGCTCGTTTCCGAAGCCGTACGCGGCGAAGGTGCCCACCTAGTAGACGCGGACGGCGTGCGCTTCATGGTGGGCCAGCACGAACTCGCCGAGCTCGCGCCCCGAGACATCGTCGCCAAGGGCATCACGCGGCGCATGCAGGAGCAGGGCACCGACCACATGTACCTCGACGGGCGGCACTTCGGCGCCGACATGTGGGAGCACCGCTTCCCCACGATCCTCGCGGCCTGCCGCGCCCACGGCATCGACCCGGTCACCGAGCCCATCCCGATCGCCCCGGCCGCGCACTACGCCTCCGGAGGCGTCCGCACCGACCTGTACGGCCGCACCACGGTGCCGGGCCTGTACGCGTGCGGGGAGACCGCCTGCACGGGCGTCCACGGGGCGAACCGGCTGGCCTCCAACTCCCTTCTGGAAGGCCTCGTCTACGCGGAGCGCATCGCGGACGACATCGAGCGGCAGCACGCGGAAGATGCCCTCCACGCGCGCGTGCCCGCGCCCGTGGAGCACCCGCAGACCCCGACGCACCCGCTGCTTCCCCCGGAGGCCCGCCTCGCCATCCAGCGCGTGATGACGGTGGGCGCGGGCGTCCTGCGCTCCGCCGACTCCCTCGCAGGGGCCGCCGCCCAGCTCGGCCGCATCCACGCCGAAGCGGTCAACTCCCTTACGGAGAACGGCAAGACGTCCGAGCCGGGGGTCGACACCTGGGAGGCCACCAACCTCCTGTGCGTGGCCCGCGTCCTGGTCGCCGCCGCGCGCCGCCGCGAGGAGACCCGTGGCTGCCACTGGCGCGAGGACCACCCGGACCGCGACGATGCCACGTGGCGCCGCCACATCGTCGTACGCCTGAATCCGGACAGGACTCTGGCCACGTACACCACACCCACGGCAGACTTTCCGGCAACGGCAGAAAACCCTCAGGAGCAGTGACCGACGTGAGCGCCACCCCCGACCTCCCCCTCGCCGACAGCGGCGGCTGCGGCGACAACTGCGGCTGTGCGCAGGGCAATGACGAGAACGGCACCGACGTCATGGAGTGCGGCCTCGACCCGTCGCTCGCGCAGCTGCTGCTCGACGCCGGCCTGCACCCGGTCGAGATCGAGGACATCGCCCACATGGCGATCACCGAGGACCTGGACGGCGGCGTGGACGTCACGACCGTCGCCACGATCCCCGAAGAGGCCGTCGCCACCGCCGACTTCACGGCCCGCGAGGCGGGCATCGTGGCGGGTCTGCGCGTCGCCGAAGCGGTCATCTCCGTAGTGGCCGCGGACGAGTTCGAGGTCGAGCGGCACGCGGAGGACGGCGACCGGGTCGAGGCGGGCCAGAAGCTGCTCTCCGTCACGACCCGCACCCGCGACCTGCTCACCGCCGAGCGCACGGCGCTCAACATCATGTGCCGCCTCTCCGGCATCGCGACGGCCACGCGCGCGTGGGCGGACGTTCTGGACGGTACGAAGGCGAAGGTCCGCGACACCCGCAAGACGACCCCGGGCCTGCGCTCCCTGGAGAAGTACGCGGTCCGCATGGGCGGCGGCGTCAACCACCGCATGTCCCTCTCGGACGCGGCCCTGGTCAAGGACAACCACGTGGTCGCGGCCGGCGGCGTGGCCCAGGCCTTCCAGGCCGTGCGCGAGCGCTTCCCCGGTCTGCCGATCGAGGTCGAGGTCGACACCCTGCACCAGCTGCGCGAGGTGCTCGACGCGGGCGCCGACCTGATCCTCCTGGACAACTTCACGCCCGGTGAGACGGAGGAGGCCGTGGCGATCACGGACGGCCGCGCGCTCCTGGAGTCGTCGGGCCGCCTCACTCTGGAAAACGCCGCTACGTATGCGAAGACGGGCGTCGACTACCTCGCCGTAGGAGCCCTGACCCACTCCTCGCCGATCCTCGACATCGGCCTCGACCTGCGCGAGGCGGACGCCTGATGCTGCTCACCATCGACGTGGGCAACACCCACACCGTCCTCGGTCTGTTCGACGGCGAGGAGATCATCGAGCACTGGCGCATCTCCACGGACGCGCGCAAGACAGCCGACGAACTCGCCGTCCTGCTCAAGGGCCTGATGGGCATGCACCCGCTGCTCGGCGACGAACTGGGCGACGGCATCGACGGCATCGCCATCTGCTCGACCGTCCCCTCGGTCCTGCACGAGCTGCGCGAGGTCACCCGCCGCTACTACGGCGACGTACCCGCCGTGCTGGTCGAACCCGGCATCAAGACCGGTGTGCCGATCCTCATGGACAACCCCAAGGAGGTCGGCGCCGACCGGATCATCAACGCGGTCGCGGCCGTCGAGATGTTCGGCGGCCCCGCGATCGTCGTGGACTTCGGCACGGCCACGACCTTCGACGCGGTGTCCGCGCGCGGCGAGTACGCGGGCGGCGTGATCGCGCCCGGCATCGAGATCTCGGTCGAGGCGCTCGGCATGCGCGGCGCCCAGCTGCGCAAGATCGAGCTGGCCAGGCCGCGCAGCGTCATCGGCAAGAACACGGTCGAGGCGATGCAGGCGGGCATCGTCTACGGGTTCGCGGGCCAGGTCGACGGGGTCGTGAACCGGATGGCGAAGGAGCTCGCGGACGACCCGGACGACGTGACCGTCATCGCGACGGGCGGGCTCGCGCCGATGGTCCTCGGCGAGGCCACCGTGATCGACGAGCACGAGCCGTGGCTGACGCTGATCGGGCTGCGCCTGGTCTACGAGCGGAACGTCTCGCGGCTCTGAGGGACAGAGCGACGGGGCGCGCCCGGAAATTGCCGGTTAAGCCGATTTGTCCGTAATAGGCCGTACCGTCATTTCATGCCCACGCCCTACGGAAACCGCGGCGGCCTGGCGTTCGGTGCAGAAGAGCTGCGTGTGCTCCGACGCGCCCTCGCCCTCGCCCTCCATCCCAGCCCCGCCTCGGACGAGGATGTCCGGGCCTGCCTGCGACTCGCGGAGTCGCTCGACGAAGCGAGCCGGGAAGGCATCCGCATGCGCGCCTTCCTCCGCGCCGACCTCGACCGCTACCGGGCCGCCCTGCCCGGCTCCGCCCCCGGCTATCTGAGCCTCCTCAAGGAGGCTCTGGAGGCGGGCCACAAGCCCGGCGCCGATGACCTCTCGGCGCTGCGCGCGCTGCCCGCGAACCCGGCCGCGGTGGCCCTCCTCGCCCGCTGCCACGACCTGGCCGAACAGGGCGTACGCGACAAGTTCGACGCGCTGTACCGGCCCCGCGTCCCGGCCTCCCGCACCCACCTGCTCGCCCTGCCCGGCGGCCTGTCGGCGGCGGACAGCGGCAAGCCCGCCAAGCCGGCCCCCGAAACACCGCAGCGCCCGGTCCCCACCCCCGCCGAGGTCTTCCCCCCGAAGCGCCGCCCCGCCCAACCCCCGGCCCCGTCGCAACGACTGGCCGTCGGGTAGCTACTCTGGGGGCATGGACTACGTCTCCGCGCTCGTGCCCCCGGTCGTGATGGCCGCGTTCTTCATCGGTCTGATCGTGACCATCGTGAAGTCGCAGGGCGGCGACAAGAAGGCCAAGGAAGACGCGGCCGTCGACGCCGCCATCGCGCGCGCCGAGTCCGCCCGGCAGGGTGGCGGCCCGCAGCGGGACGCGACCGCCTGAGCGGCGCGACCGGTACGGAATCGGCAGTGAGGGGCGCCCACCGGGCGCCCCTTTTGTCATTGCTTGGCGATCGTCGCCACGTCCCACGTTGAATTACCGACTTCTCCCACTATTGTGCTTCACGTGCCGCGCCCCTTGGGAGAACTCGAAGACGCAGTGATGACGCGGGTGTGGAAGTGGAACCGCCCGGTCACCGTGAGGGAAGTCCTGGAGGACCTCCAACAGGAACGGTCCATCGCCTACACAACCGTCATGACCGTATTGGACAATCTCCATCAGAAGGGCTGGGTGCGCCGCGAAGCGGAAGGCCGGGCCTATAGATATGAGGCGGTCTCCACACGGGCCGCGTACTCGGCCGCGCTGATGAACGAGGCCTGGGCGCAGAGCGACAACCCGGCCGCGGCCCTCGTCGCGTTCTTCGGGATGATGTCGCAGGGACAGCGCGAGGCACTCAGGGATGCCATGCGGATCGTCTCGCCCGAACTACCGGCCGAAGTCCCCTCGGCCCCCGAGGAAGCGGGCGACGGAGCCGGGCGATAGCGTCCGGACATGCCAGCAGAGCTCCCCGAAGTCGCGTCACCCGTCGAATCGACCCGTAAAGCAGTCACCGTACGCAGGGCGAGGACGGCCGATGTGCCGGAGGTGCGCCGCCTGCTCGACGCGTACAGCCGACAGGGGATCCTGCTCGACAAAGCCACTGTGACGCTTTACGAGGACATCCAGGAGTTCTGGGTCGCGGAACGCGACGACAACGCCGCGGTCGTCGGCTGCGGCGCACTGCACGTCATGTGGGAAGACCTCGCGGAAGTCCGCACGCTCGCGGTGGATCCGCAGGTCAAGGGGTCCGGTGTCGGACATCTTCTGCTCGAGAAGCTTCTTCAGACCGCGCGTTGGATCGGTGTTCGGCGAGTTTTCTGCCTCACCTTCGAAGTCGAGTTCTTCGCCAAGCACGCCTTCGTGGAGATCGGTGAGACACCTGTCGATACGGTCGACACCGATGTCTACAGTGAGCTGCTGCGTTCCTATGACGAGGGCGTAGCAGAGTTCCTCGGTCTCGAACGAGTGAAACCGAACACCTTGGGCAACAGCCGGATGCTTCTGCATCTGTGATCGCCGCCGGGCGCTATTCCGGCATGCGTGCTTGCAACGGTTCCCTATGTCCGAATCGCGCATGTTTTTGGGTCGGGCGGGCAGTGTTCAACTCCGGGATCTCTACCCGATCTCAGCCAGGGGTTTGTGTTTTTCGGGCAAAAGCGGTTTGCTTTCCGACGTACTGCAGTACTGCATATAACAAGGGGACGGCGAATCAGCGGCCGTGGTCGCGGGGCCGCCCTTCAGATTTCGATGAAAGGAAATCCGGTGGCACAGAAGGTTCAGGTCCTTCTTGTCGATGACCTCGACGGTGGCGAGGCGGACGAGACCGTGACGTTCGCGCTCGACGGTAAGTCGTACGAGATCGACCTCACCACCGCCAATGCGGACAAGCTCCGTGGCCTCCTCGAGCCGTACCTCAAGGGCGGTCGTCGCACCGGTGGCCGCTCGAGCGGCCGGGGCAAGGCGCGCGCCACGTCCGGCGGTGGCAACCAGGACACCGCGCAGATCCGTGCGTGGGCGAAGGAGAACGGCTACGAGGTCAACGACCGCGGCCGGGTTCCCCAGTCGATCCGTGAGGCCTACGAGAAGGCCAACGGCTGACGGGACGGCCGCATTGGTCGCTTTGTTGACGTGGTCGCCGGCGCAGCCGCGCCGCGACGCAGCCGGGCCCGGTGGCAGTGTGTCGCCGCCGTGTCCACGAGGCGTACGAGATCGGGGGCGCCCCCACCGCCCCCCACGACCGACCAGGTCGAGACGGCCGTCAGGCTCGTCAGGGCCGGCAGCACCGGTTCCACCTCGCAGCCGGGCTCGGGGGGCCGCACCCAGACGGCGGCCTCCTGCGAGCCGGACCACCCCGGAGGCGTCGGCGCGTCGATGAGACCGCCCGCCCCGACGGCCACGAGGTCCAGGGGCAGTGCCCCCCACTCCAGCCAGTCGAGCAGCCCCGGCAGCTCGTCCGCGCTGCCCGCGGCGACCAGCAGCCGCATCGTTTCCCCGCGCACGGCCACCGGTGACCGGGGATCGAGTCTGCGCAGCATCGCGAAGCCGGCGTCGGCCGGCACCTCCAGGACGTCGAAGCGCAGCCCGGTGTGGAGCAGTGCGCCGTCGGGGCCGGGCGCGGTCGCCCAGCCGAGCTCGTCCTCGTACCACCGCCGAACCGGATCGCGTCCGGTGTCGGTCAGCGGGTGCCGGGGAGCGGGAACGGTCGTGCCGGAGGTGGTGACCATGCCAGGAGCAACAGCCACCGACGCTTCGGGGTTACGCACCGTCGCCGACTGCATGCGTAGTGTGTCCGGAAAAGGGGCGTACGGGAGCGCTGGGCGGCGCAAAGTTGTTCGCCCGTAGCGGAGGGAACCGGGGTGCGCCGCATGGAGTGTCAGTCCTTACGGGTAAGACATCCCTAGTGGGAGGGGCGACACGTGCAGGACGGGCAGCCCGCGTTCGCCATCGGCGTACTGATGGTGGGGGTATCTGCCTGGCCTGCGGGAACATCGTCTCGCACCATCGGGTTGGAGCAGTTGTCGGCGTTCGGGGCAGGAGACCATGAACGGGTGTCGGCAGATGGAATGAGCGGTCCCCGCTTGCGGGACTAAGCTGCGGAAGGACAGGGAGGGGACCGACCCCTAACTGCCTGACCGCTCTGAGGAGCGATTAACGATGTTCGAGAGGTTCACCGACCGCGCGCGGCGGGTTGTCGTCCTGGCTCAGGAAGAAGCCCGGATGCTCAACCACAATTACATCGGCACCGAGCACATCCTCCTGGGTTTGATCCACGAGGGCGAGGGTGTCGCCGCTAAGGCCCTGGAGAGCCTCGGGATTTCGCTCGAGGCGGTCCGCCAGCAGGTGGAGGAGATCATCGGTCAGGGCCAGCAGGCCCCGTCCGGGCACATCCCCTTCACCCCCCGTGCCAAGAAGGTCCTGGAGCTGTCGCTCCGCGAGGCCCTTCAGCTGGGCCACAACTACATCGGCACGGAGCACATCCTGCTCGGCCTGATCCGTGAGGGCGAGGGCGTCGCCGCCCAGGTCCTGGTCAAGCTGGGAGCAGACCTCAACCGGGTGCGGCAGCAGGTCATCCAGCTGCTCTCCGGTTACCAGGGCAAGGAGACCGCCGGCGCCAGTGGCGGTCCTGCCGAGGGCACGCCCTCCACGTCCCTGGTGCTCGACCAGTTCGGCCGCAACCTGACGCAGGCCGCTCGTGAGACCAAGCTCGACCCGGTGATCGGGCGCGAGAAGGAGATCGAGCGCGTCATGCAGGTCCTGTCGCGCCGGACCAAGAACAACCCGGTCCTGATCGGTGAGCCCGGCGTCGGCAAGACGGCGGTCGTCGAGGGACTGGCCCAGGCGATCGTCAAGGGCGAGGTGCCCGAGACGCTGAAGGACAAGCACCTCTACACGCTTGACCTCGGCGCGCTGGTCGCCGGCTCCCGCTACCGCGGTGACTTCGAGGAGCGCCTCAAGAAGGTGCTCAAGGAGATCCGCACCCGCGGCGACATCATCCTGTTCATCGACGAGCTGCACACGCTGGTCGGTGCGGGTGCCGCGGAAGGTGCCATCGACGCCGCTTCGATCCTGAAGCCGATGCTGGCCCGCGGTGAGCTGCAGACCATCGGTGCGACGACGCTCGACGAGTACCGCAAGCACCTGGAGAAGGACGCGGCCCTCGAGCGCCGCTTCCAGCCGATCCAGGTCGCGGAGCCGTCGCTGCCGCACACGATCGAGATCCTCAAGGGTCTCCGTGACCGCTACGAGGCCCACCACCGCGTCTCGATCACGGACGAGGCCCTCGTCCAGGCCGCGACGCTGGCCGACCGGTACATCTCGGACCGCTTCCTGCCGGACAAGGCGATCGACCTGATCGACGAGGCCGGTTCCCGGATGCGCATCCGTCGGATGACCGCGCCGCCGGACCTCCGCGAGTTCGACGAGAAGATCGCGGGCGTGCGTCGCGACAAGGAGTCGGCCATCGACTCCCAGGACTTCGAGAAGGCGGCCTCTCTCCGCGACAAGGAGAAGCAGCTGCTCGCCGCGAAGGCCAAGCGCGAGAAGGAATGGAAGGCCGGCGACATGGACGTCGTCGCCGAGGTCGACGGCGATCTGATCGCCGAGGTCCTCGCGACCGCCACCGGCATTCCGGTCTTCAAGCTGACCGAGGAGGAGTCCTCGCGTCTGCTGCGCATGGAGGACGAGCTCCACAAGCGGGTCATCGGCCAGAAGGACGCCGTCAAGGCGCTCTCGCGGGCGATCCGCCGTACGCGGGCCGGTCTGAAGGACCCGAAGCGTCCGGGTGGTTCGTTCATCTTCGCCGGTCCGTCCGGTGTCGGTAAGACCGAGCTGTCCAAGGCGCTCGCCGAGTTCCTCTTCGGTGACGAGGAGGCGCTGATCTCCCTCGACATGTCGGAGTTCAGCGAGAAGCACACGGTGTCGCGTCTCTTCGGTTCGCCCCCCGGTTACGTGGGCTACGAAGAGGGCGGTCAGCTGACGGAGAAGGTGCGGCGCAAGCCGTTCTCGGTGGTTCTCTTCGACGAGGTCGAAAAGGCTCACCCGGACATCTTCAACTCGCTGCTGCAGATTCTGGAGGACGGTCGCCTGACCGACTCCCAGGGTCGCGTCGTGGACTTCAAGAACACGGTCATCATCATGACGACCAACCTTGGAACCCGTGACATCTCGAAGGGCTTCAACCTGGGCTTCGCGGCCATGGGTGACTCGAAGTCCAACTACGAGCGCATGAAGAACAAGGTGTCGGACGAGCTCAAGCAGCACTTCCGTCCCGAGTTCCTCAACCGTGTCGACGACGTCGTCGTCTTCCCGCAGCTCAGCCAGGACGACATCCTCGAGATCGTCGACCTGATGATCACGAAGGTGGACGAGCGCCTCAAGGACCGCGACATGGGCATCGAGCTCTCGCAGTCCGCCAAGGAGCTGCTGTCCAAGAAGGGCTACGACCCCGTGCTCGGCGCGCGTCCGCTGCGGCGCACGATCCAGCGCGAGGTCGAGGACAGCCTGTCGGAGAAGATCCTCTTCGGCGAGCTGCGCCCGGGCCACATCGTGGTCGTGGACACGGAGGGCGAGGGCGAGAACAAGACCTTCACCTTCCGCGGCGAGGAGAAGGCGGCACTGCCCGACGCTCCGCCGATCGAGGACGCGGCTGCCGGTGGCGGCCCGAACCTGAGCAAGGAGGCGTAACCCCTCCGGGGCGAGCCTGATACGGGTGGGCCCGAGCTGTTCCTGACGGAACGGTTCGGGCCCACCCGTTTTCGTGCCTCAGCGCTGGTCGACCGTGACCCGCGCGCGCGGGAACAGCCGGGCGTACCGCTCGGGTGGGAAGACCGCGCCGGGGGCCGTCTGCAGGACGAGGCGGCGCACGCCGGGCAGGCGGTACGGGAGGGGGCCCAGGTCCTCGGTGCCGTGCAGGGCCGGGAGGCGCAGATCCTCGATGCCGGGGAGCTCGGGCAGGGCCTCGATGGATTCGGCGTGGTCGGTGAAGAGGACCGAGTTCAGGTAGAGGTGCGTCAGGGCGGGGAGCCCGACGACGTGGCGCCAGTCCTCGGCGGTCGGCGCGGCCGTGAGCCGGCCGAGGCTCAGGGTGGTCAGCGTGGGCCAGGCGCCGAGGCCGCGCAGGCCGGTGTCGCGGGCGGCGTCACCGCCCAGGAACAGGAAGTCCAGTGGGGCTCCGGTCGGCAGTGCCTCGTCGAGCGATCCGGCCGTGAGCTCCCCGTTCAGGGACAGTCGGCGCAGCGAGTTCAGGGCGGACAGGCCCGTGAAGTCACTGTGGTCGTACGTGAGGTCGGTCAGCGGCAGACCGGCCAGCGCGCCGAGCCCGTGCGCGGCCGGGCAGCCCGCCGCCCACAGCCCGGTCAGGGCGGGGAGCACGGCCAGGGCGCCGAGATCCCCGGCCAGCGGGTTGTCCTGGAAGTAGACGAGGTTCACGGTGTCCGGGGCCGGGATCGCGGCGACCACGTCGGGCAGCGCGTGCGGGCCGCGGAATTCCAGCTGGTGCCAGGGCCGCATCCCCGCCAGTGCCGCGCGCTGCTCGTCGGTCTCGCAGGTGACGAACAGGCTGTCGCGCTCCAGGTGGTCGAGCACCTCCGCCGCGTACTCCCGCGTGGGGAACCGGCGCCAGGTTCCCGCCAGTTGACGCCGTACGTCGAACGACGGGTGGGCCCGGAAGCGGCGCAGCACCCCGAGTGAGCCCGCCGGTTCGGCGCTGCCGAGGAGTGAGGCCGTGATCACGACCCCGTATGCCTCCGCGTCGGCGAGTCCGTCAGGGCCCGGCAGCAGCTCCAGGGCCAGCGGGCCCGCTTCTGCCAGTTCGTGGGCGGCCTCGGGGGTGCTAGGCGGGATCAGCTCCCCGGCCGCCCGCTCCACCTCGGCACGCACCGAGGGATCCAGGGCCGTCGCATGTTCCAGACAGGCGAGCGCGAGGAGGGTGAGGCGCGCAGTGCCGTAGGAGAGCAAGTCCCGCAGCAGCTGGGCGCGTTCGCCGGGGCGGGCGTGGGCGACCGTCATGCGGATCGCGTCCTCGCCCTGGGGATCGTCCGCGAGGCGCTGCACGAAGGGAAGCGCGTGGCCCTCCTCCACGGCGTAGCGGGCGGCCAGATAGTCCTGGAAGGTGCGGTGCGCGAAGTCGACCGTGTCGTCGGCGGGTTCGCGTAGCAGGCCGCTGCGGAGCAGCAGGGTGCGCAGCACGGCCGCCGCGTCGCCGTGCGCCGCCGCCGAGGCCACGGCGGGCAGCCGGCGCTCCAGCGCGCCGATGGCGTGCTCGCGGTTCATCTCGGTGCGGCCGCTGAGGACGAGGGCGTACGCGAGGTGCTGGAGGAGGTCGGCCTGGGCCTCCTCGCTCAGCTCGGGCACGGCCATCCCGCGCTCCCGGTCGCGCCGGGCCAGCAGCATCGTCAGCGCCGCGTCGTACAACTCCTTGCGGCCGGTGGGCAGATAGCCGCGTCGTTCGCGGTGCAGCGCGCAGATCAGGCCGCACATCAGGGGATTGGTGGCGAGGCGGGCCAGATCGCGTTTGGTGCGCAGCGAGTCCAGGAGCGGCGCCTCGTAGGGGAGGGCGTCGGCCGCCGTGTGCCAGCGGTGCACGAAGGTGGCGACGTCGGCGGAGCGCATCGGCGGCAGCAGGACCTCGCGGAAGTCACTGTCGGCGAGCCAGTCGGACCGTACGGCGGTGGGGCGTGAGGTGAGCAGCCAGCGGTTGCCGGGGTACGCGGCGACGAGGCCGCGCAGCCAGTCGCGCACCCGGTGGCGGTCGGCGGTGGGGATCTCGTCCAGGCCGTCCACCATGACCAGGGCGCGGGAGGCGGCGAGGACGCGGCCCACCCACCCCTCGGGCGCGGTGAGCGGGCAGGACACCGTCGTCAGGAACGCGTCGGGGGCGGGCAACGGTCCCCCCGCCAGGGTGCGCAGCGGCAGCACGAACGGGATCCGGTCCCCGTCCGCGGCGGCCCGGGTCGCCAGCCACTGGATGAGTGTCGTCTTGCCGGATCCCGCGTCGCCGCGCAGCAGCACCTGGCCCCGGTCCGGATCCGTGTCGAACGCCTCCTCCGCGCGGATGCGGACGGTCGCGGCGGCGGGTGCCCCGGTCGCCTCGTCGAAGGCCTCGGTCGGCGCCGCTGTCGCCTCCAGGCTCAGATACGCCACGTCCAGGGGCCAGCGCTCGGGGGCCTCGAGCAGGTCGATGCCGTAGATGGTCAGATGCCGGTGGCGGTCGGTGATGTGCCGGGCGTAGCGCTCCTCGAAGGCGGTGTCGGCCGCGTCGGCGGGCGGTGTACGGGCGATCAACTCGTCGGTCTTGGCGAGGGCCTCGGCCTGCCCCCGGCTCTGCTCCACCAGCGTCCGCGCCACAAAGGTCGACCGCTGCGTGAAGAAGTGCAGGATGTGGACGCAGGACCACTCCGTGAGCGAGTCGAGGAAGTACGTCGCGTCGGCCGAGAGCTCCGGTGTGGGCGCCGCGCGGCGCAGGGCGTGTGCCAGGGCGCGCGGGCCGAGGCGGACCGCCTGGACGTCGTCCATGGTCAGGTCGCCGAGCGCATGCAGGGTGCGGGCCAGGGCGAGGACGACCGGTTCCTGCTCCTCGTACGGGAACGGGGGCTCGCCGGGCCCGGCCACCGCCGCGTCGACCAGCTTGCGGGCGAGCCGTTCGAGGTCCGCCTCCGTAAGGGTGCGCTTCTCGCCCCGGAAGGAGACCAGGCCGGAGATGCGTACCGGCTTGTCCGTCAGGCCCGCTCCCGGGCCCTCCTGGACGAGGAGTTTCTTGAGCGCCGGGGCGATCACGCTCGATGCCAGACGGGTGCCGAGGGCAGCGGGATCCATGGTTCGGGAGCGTAGCCCCGGTCACATCCGCGGGGGGTTGGATCTTGCCGGTCGGTGACTTGCCGCACAGGACGTGCGTCACGTACTAACGGAAATAGTGGGATGAGGGGGGTCTGGGTAGGTCGTTACGCGATTGAGGGGTTCTAGTGATTTGTCTGTTTGGTTGGAGAGGTGTGCCCGCCCGGTCCGGGCTTACGGCGATGAAGTGGGCTTAAACCAGGGATGAGGGCATAAATCGGGCGTCTTTCGTCCCGACCTGGCGGCGGTCCGGTCGGAACGACCCTCGGAGTGGGTCTACGAAGACATGTCGTAGATGGGCGTTTTGGGCGGCGATGGGCGGTGGGGTTACCAAGGGATGGCCGGCCCGGCAGCACGAGGCAGTGCGCCGGGCCCCTTCATGTCCCAGTTCGAGAGGTCTGCCCATATGTCGAAGCGCACCCAGTCCCACCGCCCCGGTACGTCGATGCTCCGCAAGCGTGCCGCCGTCGTGGCCGCCGGATTCGGAGTGTCGGCGCTGCTCGGGACCGGGGCCGCGGTCGCCGACTCCGCAGACGCCACCGCCCTCCCCGGTATCGCCTCCTCCTCCGTCGAGGCCCAGGCCACCGCCCAGGCCAAGGCCGCCGACAACGCCGCGAAGGCGAAGAAGGAGGCCGAGGCGAAGAAGAAGGCCGCCGAGGCCAAGAAGAAGGCGGCCGAGGAGAAGAAGGCCAAGTCCTGGATCGACCCGGTCAAGGACTACGAGCTCTCCGCCGGTTACTCGCAGGGCGGCGCCATGTGGGCCAGCGGTCACCACTCCGGCCAGGACTTCGCCGTGCCCGTCGGCACCGATGTCTCCGCCGTGCACGGCGGCACCGTCGTCAAGGCCGGCGGCAACGGCGCCGGTGACGGCGCCGCGTACGGCAACGCCATCGTCATCAAGCACAGCGACGGCACGTACTCGCAGTACGCGCACCTGTCGAAGATCGACGTGAAGGTCGGCGACACGGTCGGCACGGGCGACCACATCGCGCTGTCCGGCGACACCGGCAACTCCAGCGGCCCGCACCTGCACTTCGAGATCCGCACGACGGCGGACTACGGCTCGGCGGTCAACCCCGTCTCCTTCCTGAAGAAGGAGGGCGTGAGCGTCTGACGACGCTTACCGCACCGGCCCGTCAGCTCTGATGGGCCCGGGTGACCAGGTCGGAGGCGACCTCGAGGATGGCCTTGCGCTTCTCCTCGGGGTCGCCTTCGACGTCTTTGAGGACGAACATTCCGGCGTGCATCGAGAACAGCGCGCTGAAGCAGCGGACCCGGTCGGTCAGCGTGACGTGCTCGGGGAGCAGATGGTCGAGGAGTGACGTCATCCGCTCCTTGAAGTTCTCGCCGATGCTCAGCTCGCGCATCGTCGCCTGGTTCTCCTGCATGAAGCGGAAGAGCGGGGCGGCGTGGGCCAGCGCCTCCGAGTAGTGGCCGAGGATCTCGAGCTTGGCCTCCAGCGTCGACGGCTGTTCGGCGGCCCACGCGATCACGTCGTCGATCGGCCTCATCAGGTCCGTGAACAGACTGACGACGATGTCTTCCTTGGTCTTGAAGTGGTAGTAGAGCGCGGCCTTCGTCACACCGAGGCGCTCGGAGATCTCCCGCAGCGACGTCTTCTCGTAGCCCTGCTCGGCGATGAGCTCCAAGGTCACGTCCTGAATGCGCTGGCGGGTGTCCCCGCGGCGCTGCTGCGGCTTACTGCTGCCCGTGACCATCGGTTGCTGCCTCTCGTGCCCTTGTCGAGCCCTTGGGAAAAAACTTACTTGACGCCCGGCTAGTTGGCGCTCTACTTTCCCCATTGTAGGTAACTAGCCGGGCGACAAGTAAGTCCCGGGTGACGCAGGGGGAGTGGGGACCATGACACAGGCGGCGGCACAGCCCGCGACAGCGGATCAATCGGATCGATCGGATCAGTCGTCGGTGAAACAGCCGCGCAGCGTACGCGTCGTGCTGCTCGCGCTGATGCTCGCCATGTTGCTGGCCATGCTCGACAACATGATCGTGGGCACCGCGATGCCCACCATCGTCGGCGAGCTGGGCGGGCTCGAGCACTTGTCGTGGGTCGTCACCGCGTACACGCTCGCGACCGCCGCCTCCACGCCGCTCTGGGGGAAGATCGGCGACATGTACGGCAGGAAGGGCGCCTTCCTGACCTCCATCGTGATCTTCCTGCTCGGCTCCGTGCTCAGCGGAATGGCCCAGGACATGGGACAGCTGATCGGCTTCCGAGCCATTCAGGGCCTCGGCGCCGGTGGTCTGATGGTCGGGGTCATGGCCATCATCGGCGATCTGATTCCGCCCCGTGAGCGGGGCAAGTACCAGGGCATGATGGCCGGCGTGATGGCGCTCGCCATGATCGGCGGGCCGCTCGTCGGCGGCACCCTCACCGACCACCTCGGCTGGCGCTGGGCCTTCTACATCAACGTGCCGCTCGGCATCCTCGCCCTCGTGGCGATCACCGCCGTGCTGCATCTGCCGAAGAAGCGGTCCGGGGGGTCCATCGACTATCTGGGCGCCGCGCTGCTCACCGTCGGCATCACCTCGATCGTGCTCGTGACCACGTGGGGCGGGAGCGAGTACGCCTGGAACTCCGCCGTGATCATGGAGCTGATCGGGATCGGCGTCGCCGCGCTCGTCGGGTTCGTGTTCTCGCAGACCAGGGCCTCCGAGCCGATCGTGCCGCTGCACATCTTCCGCAACCGCAACTTCACGCTGATGTCCGTGATCGGCTTCATCACCGGCTTCGTGATGTTCGGCGCGGTGCTCTTCCTGCCGCTGTACCAGCAGTCCGTACAGGGCGCGTCCGCGACCAACTCCGGTCTGCTGCTGCTTCCGATGCTGCTCGCGATGATGGTCGTCTCGCTGATCGCGGGCCGGGTCACCACCAACACCGGCAAGTACAAGGTGTTCCCGGTGGCGGGCAGCATCCTGATGATCACCGGCCTGTTCCTGCTCGCGCAGATGGACACCCAGACCTCGCGGTTCACGTCCGGGCTCTACATGGCCGTGCTCGGCGCCGGGATGGGCTGCCTGATGCAGATCACGATGCTGGTCGCGCAGAACAGCGTCGAGATGAAGGACATGGGCGTCGCGTCCTCGTCCACCACCCTGTTCCGGACCCTCGGCTCGTCGTTCGGCGTCGCCATCATGGGCGCGCTGTTCAACAACCGGGTGCAGGACGTCATGGCGGAGAAGGCCGGGGCGCTCGGCGGGAAGGTCACCGAGCAGTCGGCGCAGCTGGACGCGGCAAGCCTGGCGAAGCTGCCGGAACAGGCGCGGGAGGCCTACCAGTTCGCGGTCTCCTCCGGCACGCACTCCGCGTTCCTGCTGGGCTCCGTGGTGGCCCTCGGCTCGCTGCTCGCGGCGGTCTTCGTCAAGGAGGTCGTACTGCGAGGCGCGGCGCCGACTCCCGGCCCCGAGGACGCCGTGCCGAGTGATGAGGCCGCGGTGAAGTCCGGCTGACCCCGGCTCCGATCGGTTCGAGCGGTCCCCGGTGCCCTACGGCGCCGGGGACCGCTCTGTCGTGGGGTGCGGTTCAGCGGCCGGTCGGCAGGTTCGCCCCGCCGGTGCAGTCCAGGACCACGCCGGTGAGGAACCCGTTCATGGCAAGGGAGTTGATGGCCTGCGCCACTTCCTCGGGGCGGCCGACGCGGCCCACAGGCGTGGTCGCCGCGAGCCCCGCGAACAGCTCCTTGCGCTGCTCCTCGGGGACCCGGCCCCACCAAGGGGTGTCGATGACGCCGGGCGATACGGCGTTGATCCGGCGCGGGGCGAGCTCGACGGCGAGCGGCGGGATCATCGCCTCCAGCGCGCCGTTGATCGCGGCCAGGCCCGAGGTGCCGGGGAAGGCCGCGCGGGCAGAGGCCGCCGTGATGAGGGTGATCGACGCGTGCTCGGTCAGCCGCGGCAGCGCCGCCTTCAGGATGCGCAGGTGGGGCCAGAACTTGGCGTCGAAGCCGTGCGCCAGGTCGTCGAGGTCCAGGTCGGCGAACGGGCCGCTGCCCGCCGCGCCGCTCACCGCGACGACGAGGTGGTCCACGGGCGCCGTGGTGGCGAAGAAGGCCTCGATGTCGCCCTGATCGGTGGCGTCCATGCGGTACGTGATGGTCTTGCCGCCGATCCGCGCGGCCGCCTCGTCGAGCTTGGCCCGATCGCGGCCGGTGATGGTGACCTCGGCGCCCTGTGCGGCGAACAGCGCGGCGGTGGCCTCGCCGATGCCGGAGCTGCCGCCCATGACGACGGTGTGGGTGGGTGTGCCGGAGGGTGTTGCAGCAGTCATGGTGACCCTGTCCTCTTGGTCCCGGAGTTCCCTGGGTGGTTGACGAGACCGTCGGTCTCGATAGAGTGAGTGTTGCCGAGACTGTCAGTCTCGTCAAGAGGTTTCCGGCGGAAAGGCCGCCGGAACTCCCGTATCTCGTATCTCGTATCTCGTATCTCGTACGGAGAAGGTGAGTCGCATGCCCCCAGAGCGCGCCCACACCGGACGCCGGCGCAACGAGGAGGCGCGCCGCGCCGTCCTCGACGCCGCCCTGCGGCTGCTCGCGGACGCGGACGGCGCGGCGGTGAGCGTGGACGCCATCGCGAAGGAGGCCGGCGTCGGCAAGCAGACGCTGTACCGGTGGTGGCCCTCGAAGGGTGCGGTGCTCCTCGACGCGCTCACGGACCGCGCCGACGCGGAGGTGCCCGCTCCCGACTCCGGCGCGCTGCGCGGGGACCTGCGGGCGGTGGTCGCCGCGACGTTCGCGGGGGCCCAGCGGGACCCGGTCGCCCCGGCCCTGCGCACGCTCGTACGCGAGGCCGCGAACGATCCTCATCTGGCGGACCTGGTGCGGGAGTTCACGGGGGCGCGGCGGGCGGCGCTGCGCGAGGTACTGGAGCGGGGGCGGGAGCGCGGCGAGCTGGCGGACGACTGCGACGTGGAGCTGATGGTGGACCAGGTCTACGGAGTCTTCTGGTACCGATTCCTGCTGGGGCACGCGCCGTTGGGCGAGGCGGAGGCGGTACGGCTCGCGGACTCCCTTGTACGACAGGGGAGTTGACCGGGGCGGGGGCTCATGTGCGTACGACGTGGGAGAGCCGGTCGGGGCGGGGGCTCACGTGCGTACGACAGGGGAGAGCGGGGAGAGCCGGCCGGAGCCGGGGCTCACTTGCCGCCCGGCAGGCGCACCATCGGGAAGCTTCCCGTGTTCGTCGGTGCGTGTTCCGGGAGCCACAGCACTGCCACGGCGCCCTCGGCGGGGGCGTCGTGGTCCGCTCCCTGCGGGCGGATGTTGCGGAACGTGAGGCGGGCGCCGAGCACCCGGGCCTGGCCCGCCGCGATCGTCAGGCCCAGGCCGTGGCCGTGGCCCGCGCGGTCGGCGGCGCCGGTGCGGAAGCGGCTCGGCCCTTCCTCCAGGAGCTCCTCCGGGAAACCGGGGCCGTGGTCGCGCACCCGGAGCACCCGGCCCTCGACGCTGACCTCGATGGGTGGGCGGGCGTGCTTGGAGGCGTTGGCCAGCAGGTTGAGGAGGATGCGCTCCAGGCGGCGCGGGTCCGTCGTCACCTCGGACTCGTGGATCACCCGGACGGTGACGCCGTCGCCCGCGCGGGCCGCGATCCGGCGGTCCACGAACTCGCCGAGCATGATGTCCTGCAGCTCGGCCCGCTCGGCGGCGCTGTCGAGCCGGGCCACTTCCAGGACGTCCTCGACGAGCGTACGCATCGCCTGCGCGCGGTCCTTGACGAGTTCGCTGGGCCGCCCGGGAGGCAGCAGTTCGGCGGCGGTGAGCAGCCCGGTGACCGGTGTGCGCAGCTCGTGCGCGATGTCGGCGGTGACCCGGCGCTCGGCCTCCAGGCGCTGCTTCAGGGCGTCGGCCATCGCGTCGACGGCCTGCGCGAGATCGTCCGTCTCGTCGAGTACGACACCGCCGATGGCGCGGCGGACGCGGACGTCGCTCTGGCCGGCCGCGACATCGCGGGCCGCGCTCGCCGCCTTGCGCAGCCGGCGGGAGAGCTGGCCGCCGATGAGGACGCCGAGCGCGCTGCCGCCGAGCACAACGGAGATCGAACCGATGAGCAGCGCCTTGTCGAGGTCCTTCATCACGGTGGCGCTGCGGTCGGCGAACCGGGTGTGCACCGAGAGGATCCCGCCGTTGCTGAGCGGGACCGCGGCCCAGATGTCGGGGACGCCGCTGGCCGACTCCGACACGTAGGTGACACGGCGGCCCTCGCGGGCCTTCGCGCGCAGGTCGGGCGGGAGCGCCGGGTCGTCCACCTTGAAGCCGACGGGCAGATTGCCGCCGCGCGCCTCGTACTGCCGCTGCACGAACTGGATCCGCTCGTCCTGCACGTCCCGCGCGTTGTCCAGCATCGAGACGCGGGCCGCGTTGTGCACGACGAGGCTGAGCGCGACGGCGACGAGTGCGCCCACGAAGGCGATGGCGACGCTGATCTTCCAGCGCACGCCGGTGCGCAGGCCGTGCGGGATCCAGGAGCGGGCGGATTTCCGGGCGCCGGCCGATGTTCCGGCGGCGGCCGGCTTCTTCGCGGCATCCGTGGCGCCAGTGGCACCCGACGTACCCGTGACGCGCGGCGCCGGGACGGCGGACGCCGAAGCGGAAGTCGCCGACGCGGTAGACGCCGAAGCGGAAGTCGCCGACTTGGTCTCCGACCCGGTCCCCGTGGTGCCCTTCCTCATACGCGCAAGTCCCATCAGCCCGGTCAGGCCTTGAGCTTGTAGCCGAAGCCGCGGACCGTCTCGATCCGGTCCTGGCCGATCTTCGTACGCAGCCGCTGCACATGGACGTCGACGACGCGGGTGTCGCCGCCCCAGCCGTAGTCCCACACCCGCTCCAGGAGCTTGTCGCGGGACAGTACGGAGCCGGGCGCGGAGGAGAACTCGAGCAGCAGGCGCATCTCGGTGGGCGTCAGGGCCACCGGCTCCCCGCCCTTGCGGACCTCCATGCCGTCCGTATCGATCTCCAGGTCGCCGAAGCGCAGCGCCCCGTGGTCGGGCGCGAGGCTCTCCTCGGCCGCACCGGAGGCGGCCGCGGCGCCGCCCGCGTGCCCGAAGCGACGCAGCACGGCGCGGATCCTGGCCACGAGCACCGCCCCGTCGAACGGCTTCGTCACGTAGTCGTCGGCCCCGGCCTCCAGGCCGAGCACGACGTCGATGGAGTCCGCGCGCGCGGAGAGCATGATCACCGGAACCGTCGACTCGTCGCGGATGCGGCGGCACAGGGAGACCCCGTCCAGCCCCGGCACCATCACGTCGAGCAGCGCGATGTCCGGCCGGTTCGACCGGAACGCCTCCAGGCCCGCGAGCCCGTCCGGCATCGCGGTGACCACGAAACCGTCGCGCTCCAGGGCCAGCTGGGTGGCCTCGCGGATGACGTCGTCGTCCTCGACGAACAGGACGTGCGTCGGCTCGCCCTTGCGTTCACCGCCCATGCCGGCCATCCGTTCTCTCCTCCACCACGTGTCTCAGCCGCCGTCGTCCGAAGGCGCGGGGCTCGCCCCGTCCACCGCGTTGCTGTAATCGTTGTGCGTGCGGCTCTCCTGGGCGAATCCGTGGCCGCTCCATCGGTACGTGAGGATCTCCTCGCCCGACGGTGAGGCGACCGAGTCACCCTTTTCGTACACCTGCTTGGTTACCACGAGATCACCCCGGTCGATCTCCGCGTACACCGGGGGCTCCTCGTCCCTGAAGACATTCTTGTACGTGCCGCCCTCGTCGCGATACACGTACGTGCCGATGCCGACCGCGTCTCCGCAGGTCATCACGTTGACCACGACGTCGCTGCGGGAGCTGCCCGTCAGCGTTCCGTAGCTCACGTCGACCGGGTACTCGTCCGCCACGCACGGCTTCAGGTCACGCTTGATGTCCGCGCTCACCTTCGGGTCCTGCTTGACCAGCCGCACCGCTTGGGTGGTGCTCGGGGCGCTCGGTGAGGCGGAGGCCGAGGGGCTCGCGTTGCCCGCCGCCGTCGACCCGACCGGGTCCGTGCGGGCGGGGCCCTCGTCACGGGCGCCGGTGCCTCCGGTCGAGCATGCCGCGAGGCCCCCGGCGAACAGCCCGAGGGCGGCGAGCCCGGCGATCGCCGCGCCCCCCGCCTTCATGCCCCGCTTCAGGGCGGAACGCTCCTGCGTCACGGCGGATCGCTCCCGCGTCACGACGGAACGTCCCCGTATCACGTTGGAAAGACCCCGGATCAGGGCGGAAAGCCTCCGCATCAAGGCGGATCGCCCCCGCATCAGGGACGTACGAATCCCAGAGGCACGTATGCCTAGGCCGCGCAACGCTCCCGCTCCTCACGTTCGAGCGCGCGGCCGGCCAGTTCCTCGCGCTCCCGCTTCTCCAGCTCCTCACGGAGCCGGGCGAGGGCCCGGTGCAGCGTGCTCTTCACGGTTCCGGCCGACATTCCGAGAGCGGCGGCCGTCTCCTCTGTGGACATCTGCTCCCAGTGTCGCAGCACCACGACGCTGCGCTGCTTCGGAGCCAGCACCTTCATGACGTCCATCAGCAGGGCGCGGTCCGCGTGCTGCTCCGTCGAGTCGTCGATCGAGGACTCGGGCAGCTGCTCGGTGGGCACTTCCTCCAGCTTGCGCGCCCGCCACCACTCGGTCCGCGTGTTGATCATGACCCGGCGCAGATACGCGTCGGCCAGGCGCTTGTCCGCTATGCCGTCCCACCGCCCGTACGTCCGCACGAGCGCGGTCTGCAGCAGGTCCTGGGCGTCGACCGGGTCGGGCACGAGACGCCGGGCGCTGCGCAGCAGAGCGTCCTGCCGCGTCCGCACGTACTCTTCGAACCCGAGCACCTCACCGGCATGCGCCATGATCAACTGCCTCCCGCTTCCCGCAATCCCCGTGGTCCGCACAGGTCGTGTGCGGTTACGAGGAAGAAGTTACGGAGGAGTTGTCACGGCGTTGTCCGTTCCGGCCAGCGGCGAACGCACGACTACCCGTCGGTTGTGTAACGAAGGGGGCCGTGTGGGTCTCCGCGTCGGCCGTGTGGGTCTCCGCGCCCGGCTCAGCCTTGCGGAAGCCGGTAGAGGCCGCCCGCGAGCGGCTCCACCAAACCGTCGTCGACCAGGCCGTCCAGGGCCCTGGCCCGCTGCACCGGCTCGTCCCACACGCGGTCGAGCGCGGCCTGCGGCACCGGGGCGACGGCGTCCCGCAGCACGGCGAGCAGCTTGCCGCGGACCTGGCGGTCCGTGCCCGCGTACGTCTGGCCGCGGCGCGGCGGGCCCTCGTGCGCGGGCTTCCCGGAGAGCCGCCACGCGCACATCGCGGCGATCGGGCAGCGGTGGCACTCCTCGTTCTTGGCGGTGCACACCAGAGCGCCCAACTCCATGGAGGCGGCGGCCCACTTGGCGGCGGTGTCCTCCTCCTCGGGCAGCAGCGCGCGGGCCAGCTTCCGCTCGGCGGCGGTCGTCGCGTTCGGCGGGTACTGCACGCCGGCGACGGCGCGGGCGAACACCCGCCGCACGTTCGTGTCGAGCACCGCGTGCCGCTGGCCGTACGCGAACGAGGCGACGGCGGCCGCCGTGTACTCGCCGATGCCGGGCAGCGCGAGGAGCTGCGCGTGGCCGGTGGGTACGTCGCCGCCGTGGCGTTCCGTTATGGCGACGGCGGCGCCGTGCAGGCGCAGGGCGCGGCGCGGGTAGCCGAGCCGGCCCCAGGCGCGGACGGCCTCACCGGGGGCCTCCGCGGCGAGGTCGGCGGGGCGGGGCCAGCGGGCGAGCCACTGCTCGTACACCGGGAGCACGCGGTTGACGGGGGTCTGCTGGAGCATGAACTCGCTGACCATCACGCCCCACGGGCCCGCGTCGCGGCGGCGCCAGGGGAGGTCGCGGGCGTGCTCGGTGAACCAGTCGATGACCGGTGCGTGGAGATCGGCGGTCGCGGCGGTCGCGGCGTTCTCGGAGTTCTTCGTGAGCGCAGTCATGGCATCTCCGATCCTGCCATGTACGGGGGCCGGGGCGGGGGAGCGTGGGGTGTTGTGCGGGGGTGGGGTTGGGGTCTGTGGTGCGGGGGGCGCGGGGGTGGGCGCCGATGTGTTCGGTGTGCGGTGCCGGGGTCTGGGGCTTTGCCGGGGTCGACGCTCATGCGATCGGTGCGCGGCACTGGGGTCCGGGGCTTTGCCGGGGTCGACGTCCATGCGATCGGCGCGCTGCACCGGCCCCTCTCCGGCTGCGCCGGGGGCGAGGTCTGTGGTGCTGGGTGCGCGGTACCGGGGTCCGGAGCTTTGCCGGGGTGGGCGCCCCTGCGTTCGGCCGCGCGGGCACCGATCCCTGCCCGGCTGCGCCGGTGCCCGGTCATCTCCCACCCGCCCGCCCCCTCCGGGGGCTTCGGCCCCCTCGGGGATCCGGTAGCTGTGCTGGGGTGGGGCCCGTCGTGAGGTGTTCGCGGCACCGGGCCCGCATCTTTGCCGGGGTAGGCGCCGATGTGAGGAGCGCGCATAGCCCGTCCTTGTCCGGCTGTGCCGGTGCCCGCTTATCTCCCACCGGCCCGCCCGGGGCCCGGTTGCTGCGCCGGGGCGGGGGCCTGCCGTGAGGGGCACGCGGCACCGGGACTTTGCCGTGGTCGGCCCTCTCGGCTGCGAAGCGCGGCCCGTCCCGTTCAGGCTGCGCCCGCCGGCTCATCTCCCACTCGCCCGCCCCTCCGGGGGCTTCGGCCTCCCCGGGGCCCGGCTGCTGTGCCGGGGTCGGCGCCTGTGGTGTTGGGTGCGCGGCACCGGGGTGCCGCCTTGCCCACCCTGCCGCCCCAGGCGGCAGATTGCCCAAGGCGGGGCAGCGCAGACCGCAACGGGCGGGGAGCCGCGGCCGGCGAGGTTCGTTCAAGGCGGGACAGCGTCGACCGCAACGGGCGGGGAGCCGCGGCTGGCGGGGGTTCGCCCAAGGCGGGGACGGCGTCGACCGCCAGGGGTGGGGAGTCGTGGTGGGCGGCGGATTGTCCAAGGTGGGGGCGGTCCGCCGTCGCGGGTGGGTGAGACGTCCTTGCGGTCACTTACTTGTGGCGGGGCGGCGGCTGCCCGTATCCCGTCGAGCCGACGCCCCCGGAGGGGGCGGGTGGGTGGGAGAGGGGCGGGCCAACGGCGGGCATTTCAAGCGCCACGGCGGCGACGGCCCTTCAAGCCCCGCGGCGGTGGCGGCATTTCAGGCGCCCCGGCGGTGGCGGCCCTCAAGCCTCGCGGCGGGGCGGCACCAAGGCGGTGGCGGCACCTCAAGCCCCGCGCCGGGTGGGTAATTCAAGCCCCTGCGGCGATTGAGCAGCGGGGGCCGGGGCGGAGCCCCGAGGCGTCAAGCTCGGGTGGGCATCCGCGCCCGGCGACAGGTCGCCCAAGGCGGGGCGGCGTCGGCCGTGTGGCTGGCGGTAGGTCGTCCGAAGTGGGGTCGGTCGCGACCGGCGGTGAGGTGCGGCTGATGGGGGATCGTACGGAGCTGGATGGCGCGGCGAATGGTCCGTGGGGGATTTGGGCGTGGTCTGGGCGGAGCCGCAGCGTGGGGCGGTCCGCCGAAGGTGGTCGGGGATCTGACGATCAGGTTCGCCGAAGGTGGTCGGGGGGACCTGACGATCGGCAGGGGTGGCGGGGACCGGCTCGCTTGTAGCGTCGGGGCGTGGAGGATCGACGACGTACCTTGCTGGTCGAGCTGTCGCTCTGGGGCGCGCTCGCCGTCCCGGTGCTCGCCGTCGAGTGGCTGCATCTGCACGAACCGGACAGCACCTGGCAGCAGCTCACCGGGATCGCCGCGCTCGGCGCCGCCACCGCGCTGCACCGTCGGCTCCCCGCCACCGCCTTCCTGCTCGCGGCCGCCCCGGGCCTCGCCGTCGCGTCGTCCCTGTTCACACTCTCGTACGGGGGCGCGCTCGCCGTCTTCGCGTACCTCATGGGGCTGCGGTCACCGGCCGTACGTCCCTCGCTCCTCGCCTTCGGGGCGCTCGCCGTCGCCGGCACCGTCAAGATCGGCATCCGGCAGGTCGACCCGGCCGCCGAGTGGCTGGTGCTCATGGGGACGTTGCTGTTCGGCGCCGTCTTCCCCTGGCTCATCGGGCGGTACTGGCGGCAGAGCGGCGAACTGACCGCCGCCGGCTGGGCCAGGGCCGAGCAGTTGGAGCGCGAGCACCGGATCGTCGCGGACCGCGCCCGGCTGCGCGAACGGGCCCGGATCGCGCAGGACATGCACGACTCCCTGGGCCATGAACTCAGCCTCATCGCGCTGCGCGCCGGCGCCCTCCAGGTCGCCCCCGGCCTCGCCGACCAGCACCGCGACGCCGCCGCCGACCTGCGCTCCGCCGCCTCCGACGCCACCGACCGGCTGCACGGAATCATCGGCCTGCTGCGCGAGGAGGACGACGAGCAGGCCCCGCTCGCCCCACCCGGCGAGACCGTCGCGGAACTCGTCGACCGGGCCGCCGAATCGGGCCTCCCGGTGCACCTGGTGAGCGCCCCCGGCACCGGCACCGAAGACCGCACCGTCTACCGCGTCGTCCAAGAAGCCCTGACCAACGCCGCCAAGTACGCGCCGGGCGCCCCCGTCACCGTAGAGGCGCGGCAGGACGACACCGCCACGACCGTCACCGTCACCAACGCCCGCCCGGCGGACGCGCCCGCCGCGCCGTCCGGCAGCGGCACCGGACTGCTCGGCCTGCGGGCCCGGATCACCGCGCTCGGCGGCAGCTTCGACGCCGGCCCGCACGACGGCGGCTTCCGGGTGAGCGCCCGCCTTCCCGCGCCCGGCGCCCCGCTCGGCGGCACCCCCGTCGACGTCGACGCCGGTTTCGGGCACGCCCGCCGCACCGCCAGACGCCGCGTGGGCCTGGCCTTCGGAGCGGCCGCGGTCGCGGGAACCGTCCTGATCGGCGGGGCGTTCACCTGGTACGCGTACACGAAGACGCACGCCGTCCTCACCCCGCAGGCGTACGCGCAGCTGCGTGTCGGCGCGCCCCTCGCCGACGTCGAGTCGCGGCTGCCCGAGCGCACGATCAGCGACCCGCCCGTCGAGCGCGCGCCCACGCCGCCCCCGGCGCACGCGGACTGCCGCTACTACCGGGCGAGCGGTGAACTGTTCGTGTCCGTCGAGCACTTCAGACTCTGCTTCGCCGACGACACGGCGCACACCCTCGTAGACAAGGCGGTGATCCCGAAGGCGGGCACCGCCGACCAAGTGAAGGAAGAGGAGCGTGAATGGGCGCGCTGAGCGAACCGGGCGCCGGCAGACGGATCAGGGTGCTGCTCGCTGACGACGAGGCGATGATCCGGGCCGGCGTCGGCGCGATCCTTGCGGCGGGCGGCGACTTCGAGATCGTCGCGGAGGCCGCCGACGGGCGGGAGGCCGTGCGCCTCGCCCAGGCCCACCGCCCGGATGTGGCGCTCCTCGACATCCGCATGCCGCGCCTGGACGGCCTCGCGGCGGCGGAGGAGATCACGGCGACGGTGCCCGGCACGGCCGCGGCGATGCTGACCACGTTCTCCGAGGACGCGTACGTGGCGCGGGCACTCGGCGGCGGCGCGACCGGCTTCCTGCTCAAGTCCGGTGATCCGCACGAACTGATGGCGGGCGTACGGGCGGTGGCGGACGGCGCCGCGTTCCTGTCGCCGAAGGTGGCCCGGCATGTCATCGACGGGCTCGGCGGCAGGCGGCTGACCCGCGAGGCCGCCGCCCGGCAGCGCGTCGCGGCGCTCACCCCGCGCGAGCGCGAGGTGCTCGGCCTGGTCGGCGCGGGCCTGTCGAACCCGGAGATCGCCGACCGGCTGCACCTCGTGGAGGGGACGGTGAAGGCGTACGTCAGCGCGGTCCTGGAGCGCCTCGAGGTCAAGAACCGCGTGCAGGCGGCCATCGTGGCGTACGAGGCGGGACTGCTGACGTAGGGCGGGACTGATGATGCGGGCGGGGCTGCCGACTTAGGCGGGTCCCGACCCGGACAGGCGTCGGGACCCGCCTACATCAGCAGAAGGTCCAGCCCACGTCAGCAGAAGGTTCAGCGCCGGTGCGCGCCGCGCCGCGAGCGGCCGTCGGGCGTCGAGCCGTACCCGGCCCCGGCGGGCCCCGGCCCGGCGAACCACCGCACGAGCCCGTTCCCGGACCCCCGCATCGCCTCGGTCACCCGCGCTCCCGGCCGCGTCAGAAGGCGTACGACGAGGAACGCGACCAGCGTGCCGAGCAGCAGGCCCACCGCGACGTCGTGCGGGTAGTGCACGCCCACGAAGACGCGCGAGAACGCCATGAGGAGCGCCATCGGCACCGTGAACCAGCCCACCTTCGGCCAGGCCAGCGCGAGGCCCACGGCCGCGGCCGCGGCGATCGTGGCGTGGTTGGAGGGGAAGGACCAGTCTCCGTAGACCGGGCAGTCGATCAGGGACGGCAGGGCGCCCGAGACGGCGCGGCAGGGCCGCTCCTCGTCGATCCCCGACTTGACCACCTCGCTGATCACATACGCGACCGCGGTGGCCAGCGGTGCGAGCACCGCGACGGCGAAGGCCTTCGGGTCGTTGGCCCGCGCCCGCCACCAGGCGACGACGAAGAGCACGGCGAACAGCAGCAGACCCAGTTCCGTCCACACCTCCATGAGGTGCTGAAACCACGAAGGGGTGTCGTGGGCGAAATCGGTGATGCCGCGATACAGGTCGGAGTCGATGGTTCCCATGGTGACGGACAGTATGCAATACCCAAGGCTTGTCACATCCAGCGATGGTCCCGGGCCCCACCTGACGATCGACAGGGGTCCCGGAACCCGTTCGGCGGCGTGCGCGTGATGATGATCCGGAAAACTTGGTGTGCGAGGCGGCGGGTAGCACCGGACAACGGCCCGATCTCTCGTAAGGTTTGAGCCGTGGGATCTCTGCGCAATCCGATCGGGCCGCTCCCCTCCTCCATCTATTGGCGACGGAGGGCTGTTCTGCTGTCCGTGGTGGCGCTGCTCGCGCTGCTGATCGTCTGGATCGTCACCTTGGGCGGTGGCGGCGGGAACAACGGCGCCAACGGCTCAGGCGGCAAGAGTCCGACGGAGTCCATCACGCCGGGCCCCTCCGGCACGGGACCCGCGATCAGCGAACACCCCGGCGGACGCGACGAGTCGGGCGGTTCCGGCGGCTCCGGCGGCTCGGGCTCGGGTTCCGGTGGTTCGGGTGCGGGGTCCGGTGGTTCGGACGATGCCGCGGGCGGCGACTCCGGTGACGGCGGCGGCAGCGGCAGTGGCAATGGCAGCGGGGGTACGTCCTCCGGGGACCAGGTCCCGGCCGGCTCCAGCCTCCCGGACTGCACGGCGGGCGGCGTGACCCTGAAGGTGCGCAGCGTCCACAACTCGTACGCGCCCGGGGACAAGCCGAAGCTCCAACTCGTCGCCAAGAACACGGCGGACAAGTCCTGCAAGGTCGACCTCGGGCCGAAGACCGCGGTGGTCACGATCACCAAGGCGGAGGCCGACAAGCCGTTCTGGTCCTCCGACGACTGCCCGGCCGGGGCGGGCGGCATGGTGCTGCGGGCCCCCGCGGGCGGCACGGTGCAGCGGGACTACACGTGGGATCTGCGGCCGAGCGAGCCGCAGTGCGCGACGCCTTCGGCGGGAGTGGCGGGGCCGGGGACCTACCTGGTCGAGGTGAAGGCGGCGCAACTGCCCGCGGCGCAGACGTCGTTCGTCCTTAAGAAGGACTGAGCCACTCAAGCCCCTCCGGCGCGGCGTCTCGGGGCTCTGCCCCGGACCCCGCGCCTCAAACGCCGGCGGGGCTGTACAGGGCTACACGTACCGCTCGAGGATCGACGACTCCGCCAACCGCGACAGGCCCTCCCGCACGCTCCGCGCCCGCGCCTCGCCGACCCCGTCGACCGTCTGCAGGTCGTCCACGCTCGCGGCCAGCAACTTCTGCAGGCCGCCGAAGTGCTCCACGAGGCGGTCGATGATGGCGCCAGGGAGGCGCGGCACCTTGGCCAGGAGCCGGAACCCGCGCGGGGACACCGCCGAGTCGAGCGCCTCGGGTGAGCCGGTGTAGCCCAGGGCCCGTGCCACTATCGGCAGTTCGAGCAGTTCCGCGTGGCTGAGCGCGTCCAGCTCGACCAGCGCCTCCGGGACCGTGCGGGAACGCTTGGCGGTGGGCTCGGGCACGTAGTCCCGCGCGACCAGCTCGCGCTCCGGCTCGACGCCCGCGATCAACTCGTCGAGCTGCAGCGCCAGAAGCCGGCCGTCCGTGCCCAACTCGACGACGTACTCGGCGATCTCGGTCGCGATGCGGCGCACCATCTCCAGGCGCTGCGCGACCGCCGAGACGTCCCGGACCGTGACCAGGTCCTCGATCTCCAGGGCGGAGAGCGTGCCCGCCACCTCGTCGAGGCGCAGCTTGTAGCGCTCCAGGGTCGCGAGGGCCTGGTTGGCCCGGGACAGGATCGCCGCCGAGTCCTCCAGGACGCGGCGCTGCCCGTCCACGTACAGGGCGATCAGGCGCATCGACTGGGAGACCGAGACGACGGTGTAGCCGACCTGCTTGGAGACCCGGTCCGCCGTGCGGTGCCGGGTGCCGGTCTCCTCCGTGGGGATCGTGGGGTCCGGCACCAACTGGACGCCGGCCCGCAGGATCTTGTCGAGGTTCGAGGAGACGACGATGCCGCCGTCGAGCTTGCACAGCTCGCGCAGGCGCGTGGCCGTGAACTCCACGTCGAGGATGAAGCCGCCCGTGCACATCGACTCGACCGTCTTGTCGGAGCCGAGGACGATGAGGCCTCCGGTGTTGCCGCGGAGGATGCGCTCCAGGCCGTCGCGCAGGGCGGTTCCGGGCGCGACGGCACTCAGCGCGGCGCGCATCAGACTGTCCGCACCGGAGCTTCCGCCGGACTTGCCGGGAGTTGCCGCCCGGTCATTGGCTGCCACTGCACTCCTCCGGATCGCAGACTTTGGGGTGCCCTGGGGCTCGGGGTCTTCGTCCCTCGCGTTCGCACGCACGGGCGAGACCAGGGCAAAGTCTACCGGCGCTGCTCCGGCTCCCGTGGGGCCTCTCGCCGACGACCCTTCGGCAGCACCCGCAGAGCGTCCCCTATATCGGCGACTTCCAGGACCTTCATACCGGCCGGGACCTTTCCCGGATCGGACGGAACGAGCGCGTGTGTGAACCCGAGCCGGTGCGCCTCGGCGAGCCGGCGCTGCACGCCCGTGACCCGCCTGACCTCGCCCGCGAGGCCTACTTCTCCGATCGCCACAAGGTTCTTGGGGAGCGGGGTGTCGCTCGCGGCGGAGGCGAGGGCGAGCGCCACGGCCAGGTCGGCCGAGGGCTCGGTCAGCTTCACGCCGCCGACCGTCGCGGAGTAGATGTCCCTCTTGCCCAACGCGCTGATCTTCCCGCGCTGTTCGAGCACGGCCAGCATCATCGAGACGCGGGAGGTCTCCAGGCCGGACGTGGTGCGGCGGGGCGAGGGGATCTGGGAGTCCACGGTGAGCGCCTGGACCTCCGCGACCAGCGGGCGGCGGCCCTCCAGGGTGACGGTCAGACAGGTGCCGGGCACCGGCTCGGCGCGCCGGGTCAGGAACAGGCCGCTGGGGTCGGCGAGGCCCGTGATGCCCTCGTCGTGCAGCTCGAAGCAGCCGACCTCGTCCGTCGTCCCGTAGCGGTTCTTGACGCCGCGTACGAGGCGCAGGCGCGCGTGCCGGTCGCCCTCGAAGCTGAGGACGACGTCCACCAGGTGCTCCAGGAGGCGAGGGCCCGCGATCGTGCCTTCCTTCGTGACGTGGCCGACGAGGAGCGTGGACATGCCGCGCTCCTTGGAGGCGCGGATGAGCGCGCCCGCGACCTCGCGCACCTGCGACACCCCACCGGGCGCCCCGTCGATCTCCCCGGACGCGATCGTCTGTACGGAGTCCAGGATCAGCAGCGACGGCTTCACCGCGTCCAAGTGGCCGAGGACGGTGGACAGATCGGTCTCGGCGGCCAGGTACAGGTGGTCGTCGATCGCGTGGATCCGGTCGGCGCGCAGGCGGACCTGGGAGGCCGACTCCTCGCCCGTCACGTAGAGGGTCTTGTGCTCGTCACTGGCCGCCTTGGCCGCCACGTCGAGCAGCAGCGTGGACTTGCCGACGCCCGGCTCGCCCGCGACCAGCACCACGGCGCCGGGCACCAGGCCGCCGCCGAGCACCCGGTCGAGCTCGGGCACGCCGGTGGTCCTGGCCGTCGCCTGCTTGCCGTCGACCTGGCCGATGGGCAGCGCCGACGTGGTGACGCGGCCCGGTGAGGTGGTGCGCACGGTGGGCGCGCCGTACTCGTCGATCGTCCCCCACGCCTGGCACTCGGGGCAGCGGCCCAGCCACTTGGCCGTCTGCCAGCCGCATTCCGTGCAGCGGTAGGACGGACGGTCCTTGGATTTCGTACGGGCAGCCATGAACGAAACCGTAGCGGGCAGGACTGACAACGGGCGGGCGCGGCCCATGGTCCTACCGCCGCGAAGTCGCCCCGCGTAGCCGCGCTGGCCACGGAATGACGGGTTCCTGTCCTCTTTTGAGGGATCGTTTCACCCGTAAGGATTAAATGTGCTCAAGGGGGAGGAAGCCCCCGCGTGGTGCGCCTACGGTCGCACGGTGATGAGCAGCAGGCCGGAAACTCCCACACAGACCACCGGCGCACACCGGGCGCACCGCACCGGGGCGAGGCGGCAGGAGCCGCGCACCGCCCCGCAGCGCCCGCCCGCCCGCTACGAGTCCTGTCTGGACGGCCTGTTCACCTACTGCCTCTCCGTGCTCTGCGATCACGACGAGGCGACCTCGGCGCTCGGCGACGCCCTCGCGCTCGCCGAGCGGCGCGGCTCCCGCGCCCCTGCCGGTGACTCGCCGGCCGAGCGCAGGGCCTGGCTCTACGCGCTGGCCCGCTGGTCCTGCCTGCGCCGTCTGGCCGAGGCCAATCGGCGGCGTCAGAGCGCGCAGGAGGGCGGCAGGACCCAGACCCAGGACGGTCTCCTCCAGGAGGAGCGCAGGCGGCAGCTCGCCCAGCTCGCCTGGCCGGAAGCCGCGGGCACGACCCCGGAGCAGCGCGAGGCCCTGGAGCTGGCCGTGCGCCACCAGTTGTCGCCGCGCGAGGTCGCCGCCGTCCTCGGCACCGACCCCACCGCCACCCGCGAGCTGCTCTCGGCCGCGGCCTGCGAGGTCGAGCGGACCCGCGCCGCCCTCGCCGTCGTCGAGACCGGCACCTGCCCCAGCGTCGCCCGCCTCACGGGGGACAACCAGGTGCTCCTCTCGGCCGCCCTGCGCCGCGAGCTGGTCCGGCACGTCGACGACTGCCCGCGCTGCCGCCGCACCGCCGAGCGCGCCGCGCCCCGCGCCTGGCCGGGCACCACGGTGACACCGGCCGCGCTGCCCCTGGTGGAGGCCCCACGGGCGGCCCTGCACCACGCGATGCACGGCCGGCCCCCGGGCGCCCCGCGCTTCGACCGGCGCGGCTACCCGATGGACCCCAAGGACCGGGCGGCCCGCCGCGACCGGCTGCGCTCGCGTGCCGTGACGACGACCGTGGTCGCCACCGTGGTCGCCGCCCCGGTGCTCGCCCTGTGGGCCGCCTACCGGGGTGCGCCGCTGACCGGCGAGGCCGCGGACGGCCGCTCCGTGACGGCCAGCGAGGACGGCACGGCCGACAGCCTCGACGGCGAGCGGACCGGCGGCGCGTACGAGAACGCGGGGAACGCGCGGACGAGCCCCGACCCGAGCTTCACCGCGGGCAGCCGCTCGCCCGACGTCTCCGTAGAGGTCACATCGCCGCCCACGCGCGCGGGGCGCGGCCCCGGCCGCATCACCGTGGAGGCGCAGCCCAGCGGGAACTCGACGGCGATCACGCTCACCGCCTCGGGCCGCACGCCCGTCGACTGGACCGCTTCCACGGACGCGTCATGGCTGTACCTGAGCCAGGCCTCGGGCACGCTGCGCCCCGGCGAGTCGCTCACCATCCACGTGTACGTGAACGAGTACCGGGAGCCGCGCGGGCACTGGACGGCGCACGTCGGGATCGACCCCTCCGGGGCGGTCATCTCCCTTGAGGGGTACGGGGGTTCCGGCTCCGGTGGAGGTGGCGGCGGCACGTCGCGGCCCTCGCCGCCCCACTCCGTCCCGCCGTCCCCGAACCACCCGAGGCCGACGCCCACGCCGACGCACTCCTCGCCCGACCCGACGCCGGATCCGACCGGGAGCTCGACGCCGAGCCCGAGCGACCCCGAGCCCTCCGACACGGCGCCCCCGTCCGACCCGGGGTCGCCCTCCGGGACCGGGGGGTCCGGGACGGGCTCGCCGTCGGGGACCCCCTGACGTCCGCTCCGGGACTGTCGGATGTGTGAGTTACGCCGGGTCGGCCGGGTGCGGGGCGATGAGCGGGAGGCCCTTGGGCGCGGCCGCGAGGCGCTCCTCGCACAGCTCGACCAGCTTGTCGTAGCCGTCCTTGCCCATCAGCTCGGTGAGCTCGGGCCCGTAGCTGACGTAGACCGGGTCGCCCGCGCCGTGCGCCGAGGTCGCCGACGTGCACCACCAGTGCAGGTCATGGCCGCCCGGACCCCAGCCACGGCGGTCGTACTCGCCGATCGAGACCTGGAGCACCTTGGTGTCGTCGGGCCGCTCGATCCACTCGTACGTACGGCGGACCGGGAGCTGCCAGCAGACGTCCGGCTTCGTCTCCAGGGGCTCGCGGCCCTCCTTGAGCGCCAGGATGTGCAGCGAGCAGCCCGCGCCGCCCTTGAAGCCCGGCCGGTTCTGGAAGATGCACGAGCCCTCGTACGGACGGGTCTGACGCTCCCCGTCCTCGTCCGTCGACACCCAGCCGGTCTCGGTGCCGATGTCGTGGTGCTGCCAGATGTCCGGCGTGAGGCGTGCCACGTTCTCCGCCACCCGCTTCTCGTCGTCCTCGTCGGAGAAGTGGGCGCCGAGCGTGCAGCAGCCGTCGTCGGCGCGGCCCGCCTGGATGCCCTGGCAGCCGCTGCCGAAGATGCAGCTCCAACGAGAGGTCAGCCATGTCAGATCGCAGCGGAAGATCTGCTCGTCGTCCGCCGGATCAGGGAACTCGACCCACGCGCGCGGGAAGTCGATGGGCTTCTCGTCCGCCTTGGCCCGCTGCTTCGGTTGCTTCTGGAGGTCCTTCTGCTGGTCCTTCTGCTTCTTCAGCTCCTGCTTTGCCGACTTCGTCTTCTTGTCGCTCTTGTCGGCCTTGGCCTTTTTCGTCTTTGGCACCGTTCCAGAGTAAAGGCGTTGCCGCCTTCTACAGGACCTTCCTGGACGGGCACGCCGTACAGAGCAGTAGCGTTCCCTACATGAGACTCGGTGTCCTCGACGTGGGTTCGAATACGGTCCATCTACTGGTGGTGGACGCACACCCCGGCGCCCGCCCGCTGCCCGCGCACTCGCACAAGGCCGAACTGCGGCTCGCCCAACTCCTCGACGACCGCGGGGCGATCGGGCAGGACGGCGTGGACCTGCTGGTCGGGACGGTCAGAGAGGCCCTGGAGGCCGCCGAGGACAAGGGCGTCGAGGACCTGCTGCCGTTCGCGACATCGGCGGTGCGCGAGGCCAGCAACGCCGACGACGTCCTCGCGCGCGTCAAGGACGCCACAGGCGTCGAACTACGGGTGCTCAGCGGCGAGGAAGAGGCACGGCTCACGTTCCTTGCGGCGCGGCGCTGGTTCGGCTGGTCCGCGGGGAAGTTGCTGGTGCTCGACATCGGCGGCGGCTCGCTGGAGATCGCGTACGGCCTGGACGAGGACCCGGACGCCATGGTGTCGCTGCCGCTCGGTGCGGGCCGGTTGACGGCCGGCTGGCTGCCGGGGGACCCGGCGGATCCGGACGACGTGAAGGCGCTGCGACGCCATGCGCGGGCGCAGATCGCGCGCACGGTGGGGGAGTTCGCCCGGTTCGGGGCGCCGGACCACGTGGTGGCCACATCGAAGACGTTCAAGCAACTCGCACGCCTCGCCGGGGCGGCCCGGTCGGCGGAAGGCCTCTACGTACAGCGGGAGTTGAAGCGGAAGTCCCTGGAGGACTGGGTGCCGCAGCTCGCCGCGATGACCGTGCAGGAACGCTCCGAACTACCGGGAGTCTCCGAGGGCCGAGCGGGCCAGCTGCTCGCCGGAGCGCTGGTCGCGGAGGGCGCGATGGACCTCTTCGGCGTCGAAACCCTCGAAATCTGCCCCTGGGCCCTCCGCGAGGGCGTCATCCTCCGCCGCCTGGACCACATGCCGACAGACTCGGGCCCGGCCGGCGATTGAGCATTTTCAGCCCCTCCGGCGATTGAGGAGCGGGGTCCGGGGCGGAGCCCCGAGACGTGGGATCGGGCGGGCGCCAGGGCCCGGACAACGTGATCATCCGGGTGGGCGCCCCCGCCCCGCCACGGGGGCCGTACCCTGTCCCCGTGGCAGAACCAGTGGTGCGCATCCCGGATGCGAAGGTCGCGCTCTCCACGGCCTCCGTCTACCCGGAGTCGACGGCGACGGCCTTCGAGATCGCCGCGCGCCTGGGCTACGACGGTGTCGAGGTCATGGTCTGGACCGACCCCGTCAGCCAGGACATAGAGGCTTTGCGCCGCCTCTCCGACTACCACCGCATCCCGATCCTCGCCGTTCACGCGCCATGTCTGCTGATCACGCAGCGCGTGTGGTCGACGGACCCGTGGGTGAAGCTGCAGCGCGCGCGGGCCGCCGCGGAGAAGCTCGGGGCGTCGACCGTGGTCGTACACCCCCCGTTCCGCTGGCAGCGCCAGTACGCACGGGACTTCGTCCAAGGCATCTGGCGGATGGCGGGCGAAACGGATGTGCGCTTCGCCGTCGAAAACATGTACCCGTGGCGCTACCGGGACCGCGAAATGCTCGCGTACGCCCCCGACTGGGACGTCACCAAGGACGACTACCGGCACTTCACGGTCGACCTCAGCCACACCGCGACGGCGCGCACCGACGCGATGCAGATGATCGACCGCATGGGCGACCGTCTCGGCCACGTCCACCTCGCCGACGGCGGTGGATCGGGCAAGGACGAGCACCTCGTCCCCGGCCGCGGCACGCAGCCCTGCGCCGAACTCCTGGACCGCCTCGCCGTGAACGGATTCGACGGGCACGTCGTCATCGAGGTCAATACGCGGCGCGCCATGTCCAGCGCCGAACGCGAGGCCGATCTGGCGGAGGCCCTCGCCTTCGCGCGCCTGCACCTGGCGTCGGCCGCGCGGGTCCCGCGTTCATGACCGAGCCGGTGCGCCGCCGGGGCCGGCCCCCGCGCGCGCAGCAGGACGCCGGTCCGGGCATGCGGGAGCGGATCCTGGACGTGGCCCGCGAGGAATTCGCCGAGCGCGGCTACGACAAGGCGTCGGTGCGCGGCATCGCCAAGGCCGCCGGCGTGGACTCGGCCCTGGTGCACCACTACTTCGGCACCAAGGAGCAGGTGTTCGCCGCGTCGATCGAGATGGTCCTCGCACCGGCCCTGGAGGCCCCCGCGGCCCTGGCGGACGGGCCCCTGGACGGGGTCGGCGAGCGCATGACCCGCTTCTTCTTCGGTGTGTGGGACGCGCCCGCGACCCGGGCGCCGCTGCTCGCCATCGTGCGGTCCGCGCTGAACAACGAGGTGGCCGCGGGCGTCTTCCGGGGACTCGTCGCCTCGCAGCTGCTCGCACGGATCGCCCAGCGGCTCGACCTGCCGGAGGGCGAGGCCGAGCTGCGGGCGTCGCTGGCGGCCGCGCAGCTCGTGGGAATGGCGATGCTCCGCTACGTGATCAAGGTGGAGCCGCTGGCGTCCGCGGACGCGGAGTGGGTCATCGGGCGGATCGCCCCCGTGGTGCAGGGCCATCTGACCGGGCCGTGAGCACCCCGTACTGACCGGCCCGTGAGCACTCAGTGAGACAGTCATCCCGTTATGCGGACACCCTGTCCAGCGCTTGGATCGGCGGCGTAGGCTCGGGAGACAGATTTTTTATCCCTCTGAAGGAGCGAGCGACGATGCCCGAGCTGAGGTCCCGCACAGTCACCCACGGCCGCAACATGGCGGGCGCCCGCGCCCTTATGCGCGCCTCCGGTGTACCCGGTGCGGACATCGGCCGGAAGCCGATCATCGCCGTCGCCAACTCGTTCACCGAGTTCGTGCCGGGGCACACGCACCTGGCGCCCGTCGGCCGCATCGTGAGCGACGCGATCCGCGAGGCGGGCGGCATCGCCCGCGAGTTCAACACGATCGCCGTCGACGACGGCATCGCGATGGGCCACGGCGGCATGCTGTACTCGCTGCCCTCGCGCGACCTGATCGCCGACTCGGTCGAGTACATGGTCGAGGCGCACTGCGCGGACGCGCTGATCTGCATCTCCAACTGCGACAAGATCACCCCCGGCATGCTGATGGCGGCGCTCCGCCTCAACATCCCGACGATCTTCGTCTCGGGCGGCCCGATGGAGTCCGGCCGGGCGACCCTCGTCGACGGCACGGTCCGCACGCTCGACCTGGTCGACGCGATGTCCGAGGCCGTGAACGAGAAGGTGTCGGACGAGGACATCCTCCGCATCGAGGAGAACGCCTGCCCGACCTGCGGTTCGTGTTCCGGCATGTTCACCGCCAACTCGATGAACTGCCTCGCCGAGGCCATCGGCCTCGCCCTGCCGGGCAACGGCTCGGTGCTCGCCACGCACACCGCCCGCAAGGGCCTGTACGAGCGCGCGGGCGCCACGGTCGTCGAGCTGGCGAACCGCTACTACGGCGAGGACGACGACTCCGTCCTGCCGCGCAACATCGCCACCCACGCCGCGTTCGAGAACGCGATGGCGCTGGACATCGCGATGGGCGGCTCCACGAACACGATCCTGCACCTCCTGGCCGCCGCCAAGGAGGCCGAGGTCGACTACAACCTCGACCACATCAACGCGGTCTCGCGCCGCGTCCCGTGCCTGGCCAAGGTCGCGCCGAACGTCGCGGGCTCCAGGACGTACTACATGGAGGACGTGCACCGCGCCGGCGGCATCCCCGCGATCCTCGGCGAGCTGTACCGCGGCGGTCTCCTCAACGAGGACGTCAACACCGTCCACTCCGCCTCCGTCAAGGAATGGCTGGACACCTGGGACATCCGCAGCGGTTCGGCCTCCGACGAGGCGAACGAGCTGTGGCACGCGGCCCCCGGCTGCAAGCGCTCCGCCGAGGCCTTCTCGCAGTCCGAGCGCTGGGACACCCTCGACACCGACGCGGCGGGCGGCTGCATCCACGATGTCGCCCACGCGTACTCGAAGGACGGCGGCCTCGCCGTCCTGAAGGGCAACCTCGCCGAGGACGGCTGCGTCGTGAAGACCGCCGGTGTCGACGAGTCCATCTGGACCTTCGAGGGCCCGGCCGTCGTCTGCGAGTCGCAGGAGGAGGCCGTCGAGAAGATCCTGCTCAAGCAGGTCAAGGAGGGCGACGTCGTCGTCATCCGCTACGAGGGCCCCAAGGGCGGCCCCGGCATGCAGGAGATGCTCTACCCGACCTCGTACCTGAAGGGCCGCGGCCTCGGCAAGGCCTGCGCGCTCGTCACGGACGGCCGCTTCTCCGGCGGTACGTCGGGCCTGTCCATCGGCCACGCCTCGCCCGAGGCCGCCGCCGGTGGCGTCATCGCGCTCGTCGAGGACGGCGACCGCGTGCGCATCGACATCCCGAACCGTGGCATCGAACTCCTCGTGAGCGACGAGGAGTTGGCCGCGCGGCGCGAGGCGCTCGGCGGCGTCTACGCTCCCAAGGCCCGCGAGCGCAAGGTCTCGGCCGCTCTGCGCGCGTACGCCGCGATGGCCACCAGCGCCGACAAGGGCGCGGTCCGCGACGTGTCGCAGCTCGGCTAGTTCCTGGCTTTGAAGCCAGTCCCTGTCTTCGAAGTTCGAAGAGAGGCCCTAGGGATCGTCCGCCGTGGCGGCGCCGGAAACGGTGCCGTCCGGCGCGCTCCCGTACACCCGGCCGCCGCTCACGACCGGCGCCGGAATATCGGCCACCACCCGGTCCGAGCGGCCCGCGGGCCGGGGGCTGCTCTGGCCTACCGGACGGCCCGTGCGCCGGTCCACGGAGAGCAGCCGGCCGTCGGGGGCCGTCAAGTACACCCGGTTCGAGGCGGCGTCGACCGCGGGCGCCGAGCCCCGGCTCACCGAAGTCTCCGACCGCCACACCTGCTTGCCGGACGCGAGGTCCTGCGCCACCAGCGCGCCGCCCGCCGCGAGCAGATACGCGGTGTCGCCGTGCAGCGCCACCGTCGCGGACGGCAGCGGCAGGGACAGCCGTACGCGACGTGCCACCGCCCCGTCCGTGAGGCGATGGCCGACGAGCGCGACGGTCTCGCCCGAGGCGTTCTGCTCCGCGCACCAGACGACCCCGTCGGACACCCCGATCGGGGTCGCCGTGCCCGGCGATCGCTGCTGCCAGCGGACGTCACCCGTCTCCGGATCCACCGCGCTCACCAGCGTGTTCGCGCCGTCGGGCGCGGGCGTCGTCGCATAGGCCAGGCCCCCACCGACGTACGAGAGGGCGGGCTGGATCGTCGACGTCCCGGGGAGCCGGTGGCGCCACACCGGTCTCCCGGTCGTGCTGTCGACCGCGCTGAGCGTCCCGTCGGGCGCCGCGAGGAGCACCCGCCCCGCCGCCTGACGCACCTGCCCCTGGAACCGTGAAATGTCCATCGACCAGCGGGACTTGCCCGTATCGGGCGCCATCGCGACGAGCCGGGCCCCGTCCGGGGTGAGCGCGTGCACCAGCCCGCCCGACACCACGGGCGCCGCCCCGCCGGAGACACCACCGGACGCCTTCCGCTTCCACCGCACCGAGCCGTCCCGCGGATCCAGCGACACGGCCAGCGCACCGGGCACGGTGCAGTTCAGGCTCCCGGCCCCGTACGAGCAGGCGGGCACGGCACCGGAGCCGAGCTTCCGCTGCCAGGGGTGGAACGTGGCGGGGGAGCCGGCCGGGGCGGTCCGGGTGCCGGTGCCCGAGCCGGGGTCGCTCCCCCAGAGGAGGGGCACGGTGAGCGCGCCGCTCAGCGCGAGGATGCCGGCGAGGGTGACGAGGGTGCGGGGTCGGGGGCGCTTCTGCGGGGTGGCCGGTGAACTTGACGTCTCTTCACGGGAGTTGGCGCTGGTCTGCTCGACCGGCTCCCGCTGTGCGGGTATGAACGCCTGCGTGTCGTACCGCGCCGAGATGTGCCGCAGCCGGGCCATCAGCTCGTCCGGCGTGGGCCGCTCCTCCGGCTCCTTCGCCAGACAGGCGAGGACGAGCGGCGCCAAATCCTCGGGCACGCCGGACACATCCGGTTCGTCGTGCACCACCTGATACGCCACCAGGTAGGGGCTGTCGGAGTCGAACGGGCCCCGGCCCGTCGCCGCGTGCACCAGGAGCGAGCCGAGCGCGAACACGTCGGCGGCCGGGCCGACCTCGCGCGGGCGGCGGAACTGCTCGGGCGCCATGAACGGCGGCGTACCGATCAACTTGCCGGTCTCCGTGCGCAGTTCGCTGTCCTTGGGGCGCGAAATCCCGAAGTCGATCACCTTGGGACTGTCCTCGGCGAGCAGCACATTGCTCGGCTTCAGATCGCGGTGCACGACACCGGCGCGATGGATGTCGCGCAGCGCCTCCGCCAGTCCGGCCGTCAGGTGCCGCAGCTGGGCGGGCTCCAGCGGACCGTTCCGCTTGACGTGCTCGGCAAGGGTCGGGCCTGGGATGAACAACGTTGCCATCCACGGCAGTTCGGCCTCCGGGTCGGCGTCGACGACCGGCGCGGTGAAGGCCCCGCTGACCCGCCGAGCGGCCGCCACCTCCTGCCGGAACCGGCCCCTGAACTCGGGGTCCCCCGCGAACTCGGCGTGCACCACCTTCACCGCGATCGGCAGCCCTGCCGCCGACCGCGCCAGGTGTACGACGCCCATGCCGCCCGCACCCAGGCGCTCCTCGAGCCGGTAGTGCCCGGCGTACTCCGGAAGTTCCGCTTCTGCGCCGGTCCCGATGCTGTTGTGTGACGGCATGTCCACCCCCGTGGATGACATCGCGATCTCCGTGCGCGCGCGACGCACGGAGCCTAGTCGATGGTTCGTACGAGCCGAACGAGCCTTGCTAGCCTGCGTGTTCGACAGCTCACCACATACATTTCAACGGGCCCTCAATGAACGCTGAACGGGCTTCGTTCGACGGGGAGACGCCACGCCATGGCAGTAGACGAACAGTCCGCTCAGTCCAGCCGGCCCAGCCAGTCCGTGGAAGCGGCGGCAGCGGCGATGTACTACCGGGTGGCCCCGGGCTACAACGTGAACGTCCGCAGTGGCCCCGGAACCCAGTACCGCGTGGTGCGGGTGCTGCCGCTGAGCGCGCAGGTGCCGATCTTCTGCCAGAAGCCGGGCGAGACGGTCGCGGGCCCGTACGGCACGTCGCGGGTCTGGGACAACATTGGCGTCGGCGAGTACGTCTCCGATACGTACGTGAAGACGGGCAGTGACGGCTACGTGGCGCCGCGCTGCGCCTGAGCCGCGTTAAAGGGGCCGCGCTAGGGGGCCGGGCTGCGGGTGCCGCGGCCCGGTCCGGTGATAATCGGGGGCGTGAGCGACGAAACCGGCACCCCCAGCACCTCCCCGGCCCCGGGGCCCCAGCCCGAGGAGATCCGCTTCTTCGGTACGACCTGGGTCGACCGCAGCGGCAACTACGGCCTGCGCCGGGCCGCGGTCGGCGTGGGCGCGCTGGTCCTGGCGGCCGCCGGCTGCTTCGTCCTGCGCTTCGCCTACGAGGGCCTGGCGATCGCCGACGTCGGATCCCTCGTGAACCTGCTGCTCATCGTGATGTTCGCGGTCTGCAGCGCGCTCGCCTTCGCCCGGACCCGCACCGGCTTCACCGAGCGGCACGACCCCGAGAAGCAGGCGTCGCTGCGCGGCTTCCTGGCGATCGGCTTCGTGGGCGTCCTGATCGCCTACGCCCTGCGCTGCCTGGTCGAGGCCCCGGGCGAGAAGCTCCGCCGCGAGGAGTACGAGACGGCTCGCGCCCAGTACTCCCGCCGCACGGCGCGCCGCGCAGGCAACCCGGCCAAGAAGAAGCGCCGGTAGCCCTCCGGCCCCACGCCACGGGGCTCCGCCCCGGACCCCGCGCCTCAATCGCCGGCGGGGCTGGAAAGATCGGGGCTCTGCCCCGGACCCCGCTGCTCAATCGCCGCAGGGGCTTAATTTGCCCCGCCCACCTCCCACCACCCGCCCCCTCCGGGGGCGTCGGCCCGACGGGGTACCGCCACCGCCTTGGGCAATCCGCCGGCAGCTGCGGCTCCCCACTCATTACGGTCGACGCCACCCCCGCCTTGGGCAACGCCCACCACGGCTCCCCACTTGCTGCGGTCGACGCCCACCGCCTTGGGCAATCTGCCGCCCCGTACGGCTCCCCACTTGCTGCGGTCGACGCCCACCGCCTTGGGTAATCCGCCGCCCCGCACGGCTCCCCACCTGCTGCGGTCGACGCCCACCGCCTTGGGCAATCTGCCGCCTTGGGCGGCAGGGTGGGCAAGGCGGCACCCCGGCGCCGCGCGCCGATACGACGGCCCCAGCCCCGCTGCCGCCCCGAAACCCCGGCGCCGCGCGCCGACACAACGGCCCCAGCCCCGCCGCCGCCCCGAAACCCCGGCCCAGCGCCCCCCACCGCACCCCCACACCTTGACGCCCCCACCCCTCCGGAGGATTATTCATCGTGTGATGAATAAGTCGCCGTCACCCTCCACGGAAACCGCCGTCGAAGCCACCGACCTCACCGTGGTCCGAGGCCCCCACCCCGTCCTGCGCAACCTGAACTTCACCGTCCCGCGCGGCCAGATCACCGGCCTGCTCGGCCCCTCCGGCTGCGGCAAGTCGACCCTCATGCGCGCCGTCGTCGGCACCCAGGCCAAGGTCACCGGCACCCTCACGGTCCTGGACCACCCCGCCGGCCACCCCCAGCTCCGCTCCCGCGTCGGCTACGTGACCCAGGCCCCGTCCGTCTACCTCGACCTCACGATCCGCCAGAACCTCGCCTACTTCGCATCCGTCCTGCTCCCCGGCAGGTCCGCCGCCGCCCACCGCAACGCCGAAGTCGACCGCGTCCTCACCGACGTAGACCTCACCTCCCACGCCGACGCCCTCGCCGGAAACCTCTCCGGCGGCCAGCTCAGCCGCGTCTCCCTGGCCGTCGCCCTCCTCGGCACCCCCGAGCTCCTGGTCCTCGACGAACCGACCGTCGGCCTCGACCCGGTCCTCCGCCGCGACCTGTGGAACCTCTTCCACGACCTCGCCACCCGCGGCGCCACGATCCTCGTCTCCTCGCACGTCATGGACGAGGCCGAGCGCTGCCACCGCCTCCTCCTCATGCGCGAGGGCGAACTGCTCGCCGACGACACCCCCGACGCCCTGCGCGAGCGCACCGCCGCCCCCACCGTCGAAGAGGCTTTCCTCCACCTCGTCGACGAGGCGAACGCGACGAACACCGCCCGCCCCACCACCCACTGACGCCCCCGCCGACGCCCCGGGAAGCCCGCCATGAACACGTACCGCACCACCGCCACCGCGCTCCGCGTCCTGCGCCAGCTCCGCCACGACCCGCGCTCGATCGCCCTGATGCTGCTCGTCCCGTGCGTGATGCTCTTCCTGCTCCGCTACGTCTTCGACGGCAACCAGGCCACCTTCAACTCCATCGGCGCCTCGCTCCTCGGCATCTTCCCGCTGATCACGATGTTCCTGGTGACGTCCATCGCCACCCTCCGCGAACGCACCAGCGGCACCCTGGAACGCCTCCTGTCCATGCCGCTCGGCAAGGCCGACCTGATCGGCGGCTACGCGCTGGCCTTCGGCACGGTCGCCGTCGTCCAGTCCCTCCTCGCCACGGGCCTCGCCCTCTGGGTCCTCGACCTCGACGTCACGGGCTCGGCCTGGCTCCTTCTCCTGGTCGCCCTCCTCGACGCCCTGCTCGGCACGGCCCTCGGCCTCTTCGTCTCGGCCTTCGCGGCATCGGAGTTCCAGGCGGTCCAGTTCATGCCGGCGGTGATCTTCCCCCAGCTCCTGCTCTGCGGCCTGTTCATCGCCCGCGACCAGATGCAGCCGATCCTCGAGGGGATCTCCAACGTGCTCCCCATGTCGTACGCGGTCGACGGCATGAACGAGGTCCTCAAGCACACCGACCTCACCGCCACCTACCTCCGCGACGTCGTGATCGTCGCCGGCTGCGCCGTCCTGGTCCTCGGCCTGGGCGCGGCAACCCTGCGCCGCCGCACGGCCTGAGCCCCCGGCGCCCGCCCGTTCCGCCCACCGGACACCCGTGAACGGCGGGCACACCCGATGCGAGGATGCCCCTGAACGACGGGACGAGGACGACGCCGCACACGGAAGGCCCCCAGTCACATGAGCCAGCACACCCGCCACAAGGTCGCCGTACTCGGCACGGGCAAGATCGGTGAAGCCCTGCTCAGCGGAATGATCCGCGGCGGCTGGGCCCCGAGCGACCTCATGGTCACGACCCGCCGCCCCGAACGCGCGGAGGAGCTCCGCAGCCGCTACGGCGTCACCCCGGTCACCAACCAGGAAGCGGCCAAGCAGGCCGACACCCTGATCCTCACGGTCAAGCCCCAGGACATGGGCACGCTCCTCGACGAGCTGGCCCAGCACGTCCCGTCCGACCGCCTCGTGATCAGCGGCGCGGCCGGCATCCCCACCACCTTCTTCGAGGAGCGCCTCCCCGAGGGCACCCCGGTGGTCCGCGTCATGACGAACACCCCGGCCCTGGTGGACGAGGCGATGTCCGTCATCTCCGCGGGCACGCACGCGACGAGCGCCCACCTGTCGCACGCCGAGGAACTCTTCGGCTCGGTCGGCAAGACCCTCCGCGTCCCCGAGTCCCAGCAGGACGCCTGCACGGCCCTCTCCGGCTCGGGCCCTGCCTACTTCTTCTTCCTGGTGGAAGCCATGACGGACGCGGGCATCCTCCTCGGCCTCCCGCGCGACAAGGCCCACGACCTCATCGTCCAGTCCGCCATCGGCGCGGCCACGATGCTCCGCGACAGCGGCGAGCACCCGGTCAAGCTCCGCGAGAACGTGACGTCCCCCGCCGGCACGACCATCAACGCGATCCGCGAACTCGAGAGCCACGGCGTACGAGCCGCCCTCATCGCCGCCCTCGAAGCCGCCCGCGACCGCAGCCGCGAACTGGCCTCCGGCAACAACAGCTGACCTGCGTACGAGCCCGGGGCGTGAAGTTGACACGCCCTGGGCCCATCCGTAGTGTTCTCCGAGTTGTCCGCCGTGAGCGCCGACCCCGGTCGGTCCCCGGACAACCATTCCGCAAGACCTCTTAAACGCTCGACGACTGGCTTCTGCTCGGTCGTCTTCTGCATTTACGTGCGTCTTTGCGAAATGAGGAATCCACGTTCGAAAGGACGCGACCCCGATTAGCTCGGGGGCCGGGAATCCGCTAAAGTCTCACTCGTCGGAACGGCCCAACAGCCGCGAAGACAAGCCCCGCTGACTGGGAATCAGGCCCGAAAGGATCTGATAGAGTCGGACTCGCCGGAAAGCCGAAAGGCCGGAAAGCGAAGAGAAAGACCAGCAGGACCCCGAGGGAATCGGCCGGTGAAACGGTCTGATAGAGTCGGAAACACGAAATACCGAAGGGAAGCGCCCGGAGGAAAGCCCGAGAGGGTGAGTACAAAGGAAGCGTCCGTTCCTTGAGAACTCAACAGCGTGCCAAAAATCAACGCCAGATATGTTGATACCCCGTCTCCAGCATCTGCTGGGGCGAGGTTCCTTTGAAAAGTCCTGCAGGCCTTTGGGTCGGCAGGCGCACAGCGAGGACGCTGTGAACGGTCGGATTATTCCTCCGACTGTTCCGCTCTCGTGGTGTCACCCCGATGACGGGGAAACATTCACGGAGAGTTTGATCCTGGCTCAGGACGAACGCTGGCGGCGTGCTTAACACATGCAAGTCGAACGATGAAGCCCTTCGGGGTGGATTAGTGGCGAACGGGTGAGTAACACGTGGGCAATCTACCCTTCACTCTGGGACAAGCCTTGGAAACGAGGTCTAATACCGGATAACACTCCCATTCTCCTGGATGGGGGTTAAAAGCTCCGGCGGTGAAGGATGAGCCCGCGGCCTATCAGCTTGTTGGTGAGGTAATGGCTCACCAAGGCGACGACGGGTAGCCGGCCTGAGAGGGCGACCGGCCACACTGGGACTGAGACACGGCCCAGACTCCTACGGGAGGCAGCAGTGGGGAATATTGCACAATGGGCGAAAGCCTGATGCAGCGACGCCGCGTGAGGGATGACGGCCTTCGGGTTGTAAACCTCTTTCAGCAGGGAAGAAGCGAAAGTGACGGTACCTGCAGAAGAAGCGCCGGCTAACTACGTGCCAGCAGCCGCGGTAATACGTAGGGCGCAAGCGTTGTCCGGAATTATTGGGCGTAAAGAGCTCGTAGGCGGCTTGTCACGTCGATTGTGAAAGCTCGGGGCTTAACCCCGAGTCTGCAGTCGATACGGGCTAGCTAGAGTGTGGTAGGGGAGATCGGAATTCCTGGTGTAGCGGTGAAATGCGCAGATATCAGGAGGAACACCGGTGGCGAAGGCGGATCTCTGGGCCATTACTGACGCTGAGGAGCGAAAGCGTGGGGAGCGAACAGGATTAGATACCCTGGTAGTCCACGCCGTAAACGGTGGGCACTAGGTGTGGGCAACATTCCACGTTGTCCGCGCCGCAGCTAACGCATTAAGTGCCCCGCCTGGGGAGTACGGCCGCAAGGCTAAAACTCAAAGGAATTGACGGGGGCCCGCACAAGCAGCGGAGCATGTGGCTTAATTCGACGCAACGCGAAGAACCTTACCAAGGCTTGACATACACCGGAAACGTCTGGAGACAGGCGCCCCCTTGTGGTCGGTGTACAGGTGGTGCATGGCTGTCGTCAGCTCGTGTCGTGAGATGTTGGGTTAAGTCCCGCAACGAGCGCAACCCTTGTTCTGTGTTGCCAGCATGCCCTTCGGGGTGATGGGGACTCACAGGAGACCGCCGGGGTCAACTCGGAGGAAGGTGGGGACGACGTCAAGTCATCATGCCCCTTATGTCTTGGGCTGCACACGTGCTACAATGGCCGATACAATGAGCTGCGATACCGCAAGGTGGAGCGAATCTCAAAAAGTCGGTCTCAGTTCGGATTGGGGTCTGCAACTCGACCCCATGAAGTTGGAGTTGCTAGTAATCGCAGATCAGCATTGCTGCGGTGAATACGTTCCCGGGCCTTGTACACACCGCCCGTCACGTCACGAAAGTCGGTAACACCCGAAGCCGGTGGCCCAACCCCTTGTGGGAGGGAGCTGTCGAAGGTGGGACTGGCGATTGGGACGAAGTCGTAACAAGGTAGCCGTACCGGAAGGTGCGGCTGGATCACCTCCTTTCTAAGGAGCATCTAGGCCGCCAGACATTGTTTGGTGGTCCAGGGCCATTACGTCGGCAAACGTTCGACGGTGGTTGCTCATGGGTGGAACGTTGATTATTCGGCACGATCGGTTGGCTTCACTAGTACTGCTTCGGCGTGGAACGTGAGAGTGAACAGGTCGGGCCGGGCACGCTGTTGGGTATCTGAAGGTACGGCCGTGAGGTCGCCTTCAGTGCCGGCCCCGGTGAAGCACCAAGGTTCTTGGTGTGTGACGGGTGGTTGGTCGTTGTTTGAGAACTGCACAGTGGACGCGAGCATCTGTGGCCAAGTTTTTAAGGGCGCACGGTGGATGCCTTGGCACCAGGAACCGATGAAGGACGTGGGAGGCCACGATAGTCCCCGGGGAGTCGTCAACCAGGCTTTGATCCGGGGGTTTCCGAATGGGGAAACCCGGCAGTCGTCATGGGCTGTCACCCGCTGCTGAATATATAGGCAGTGTGGAGGGAACGCGGGGAAGTGAAACATCTCAGTACCCGCAGGAAGAGAAAACAACCGTGATTCCGGGAGTAGTGGCGAGCGAAACTGGATGAGGCCAAACCGTATACGTGTGAGACCCGGCAGGGGTTGCGTGTGCGGGGTTGTGGGATCTCTCTTTACGGTCTGCCGGCCGTGAGACGAGTAAGAAACCGTTGATGTAGGCGAAGGACATGCGAAAGGTCCGGCGTAGAGGGTAAGACCCCCGTAGTCGAAACATTAACGGCTCGTTTGAGAGACACCCAAGTAGCACGGGGCCCGAGAAATCCTGTGTGAATCTGGCGGGACCACCCGTTAAGCCTAAATATTCCCTGGTGACCGATAGCGGATAGTACCGTGAGGGAATGGTGAAAAGTACCGCGGGAGCGGAGTGAAATAGTACCTGAAACCGTGTGCCTACAAGCCGTGGGAGCGTCGCGCATTGAGTTTACTCAATGCGTCGTGACTGCGTGCCTTTTGAAGAATGAGCCTGCGAGTTTGCGGTGTGTTGCGAGGTTAACCCGTGTGGGGAAGCCGTAGCGAAAGCGAGTCCGAATAGGGCGATTTAGTAGCGCGCTCAAGACCCGAAGCGGAGTGATCTAGCCATGGGCAGGTTGAAGCGGAGGTAAGACTTCGTGGAGGACCGAACCCACCAGGGTTGAAAACCTGGGGGATGACCTGTGGTTAGGGGTGAAAGGCCAATCAAACTCCGTGATAGCTGGTTCTCCCCGAAATGCATTTAGGTGCAGCGTCGTGTGTTTCTTGCCGGAGGTAGAGCACTGGATAGGCGATGGGCCCTACCGGGTTACTGACCTTAGCCAAACTCCGAATGCCGGTAAGTGAGAGCACGGCAGTGAGACTGTGGGGGATAAGCTCCATGGTCGAGAGGGAAACAGCCCAGAGCATCGACTAAGGCCCCTAAGCGTACGCTAAGTGGGAAAGGATGTGGAGTCGCAGAGACAACCAGGAGGTTGGCTTAGAAGCAGCCACCCTTGAAAGAGTGCGTAATAGCTCACTGGTCAAGTGATTCCGCGCCGACAATGTAGCGGGGCTCAAGCGTACCGCCGAAGTCGTGTCATTCATACAACAGGGCCAACGCCTGTATGGATGGGTAGGGGAGCGTCGTGTGCCGGGTGAAGCAGCACCGGAAGGTAGTTGTGGACGGTTCACGAGTGAGAATGCAGGCATGAGTAGCGATACACACGTGAGAAACGTGTGCGCCGATTGACTAAGGGTTCCTGGGTCAAGCTGATCTGCCCAGGGTAAGTCGGGACCTAAGGCGAGGCCGACAGGCGTAGTCGATGGATAACCGGTTGATATTCCGGTACCCGCTGTGACGCGAAAGACATCGAATCCAGTGATGCTAAGGCCGTGAAGCCGTTCCGGACCCTTCGGGGAATGGAAAGTGGTGGAGCCGCCGGCCCAAGCTGGTAGTAGGTGAGCGATGGGGTGACGCAGGAAGGTAGTCCAGCCCGGGCGATGGTAGTCCCGGGGTAAGGGTGTAGGGCGCTGTCCAGGTAAATCCGGACAGCTTGTGCCTGAGACCTGATGCCGAGCCGATTGTGGTGAAGTGGATGATCCTATGCTGTCGAGAAAAGCCTCTAGCGAGTTTCATGGCGGCCCGTACCCTAAACCGACTCAGGTGGTCAGGTAGAGAATACCGAGGCGTTCGGGTGAACTATGGTTAAGGAACTCGGCAAAATGCCCCCGTAACTTCGGGAGAAGGGGGGCCATTCCTGGTGATTGGACTTGCTCCATGAGCTGGGGGTGGCCGCAGAGACCAGCGAGAAGCGACTGTTTACTAAAAACACAGGTCCGTGCGAAGCCGTAAGGCGATGTATACGGACTGACGCCTGCCCGGTGCTGGAACGTTAAGGGGACCGGTTAGTCACATTTCGGTGTGGCGAAGCTGAGAACTTAAGCGCCAGTAAACGGCGGTGGTAACTATAACCATCCTAAGGTAGCGAAATTCCTTGTCGGGTAAGTTCCGACCTGCACGAATGGCGTAACGACTTCTCGACTGTCTCAACCATAGGCCCGGTGAAATTGCACTACGAGTAAAGATGCTCGTTTCGCGCAGAAGGACGGAAAGACCCCGGGACCTTTACTATAGTTTGATATTGGTGTTCGGTTCGGCTTGTGTAGGATAGGTGGGAGACTTTGAAGCGGCCACGCCAGTGGTTGTGGAGTCGTCGTTGAAATACCACTCTGGTCGTGCTGGATGTCTAACCTGGGTCCGTGATCCGGATCAGGGACAGTGTCTGATGGGTAGTTTAACTGGGGCGGTTGCCTCCCAAAGAGTAACGGAGGCGCCCAAAGGTTCCCTCAGCCTGGTTGGTAATCAGGTGTTGAGTGTAAGTGCACAAGGGAGCTTGACTGTGAGACCGACGGGTCGAGCAGGGACGAAAGTCGGGACTAGTGATCCGGCGGTGGCTTGTGGAAGCGCCGTCGCTCAACGGATAAAAGGTACCCCGGGGATAACAGGCTGATCTTCCCCAAGAGTCCATATCGACGGGATGGTTTGGCACCTCGATGTCGGCTCGTCGCATCCTGGGGCTGGAGTCGGTCCCAAGGGTTGGGCTGTTCGCCCATTAAAGCGGTACGCGAGCTGGGTTTAGAACGTCGTGAGACAGTTCGGTCCCTATCCTCTGTGCGCGTAGGAATATTGAGAAGGGCTGTCCCTAGTACGAGAGGACCGGGACGGACGAACCTCTGGTGTGCCAGTTGTCCTGCCAAGGGCATGGCTGGTTGGCTACGTTCGGAAAGGATAACCGCTGAAAGCATCTAAGCGGGAAGCCTGCTTCGAGATGAGTATTCCCACCCCCTTTGAGGGGTTAAGGCTCCCAGTAGACGACTGGGTTGATAGGCCGGATCTGGAAGCACCGCAAGGTGTGGAGGTGACCGGTACTAATAGGCCGAGGGCTTGTCCTCAGTTGCTCGCGTCCACTGTGTTGGTTCTGAAACCACGAACAACCCCGTATGTCGGGCCACGACTACGGTGCGGTTGACAGTTTCATAGTGTTTCGGTGGTCATAGCGTGAGGGAAACGCCCGGTTACATTCCGAACCCGGAAGCTAAGCCTCACAGCGCCGATGGTACTGCAGGGGGGACCCTGTGGGAGAGTAGGACGCCGCCGAACTATTTTTGAAGAAAAGCCCCGGACCGGGATACGGTCCGGGGCTTTTCTGCGTTTAGGGTCGAAGATATGGGAATGCGCTATGACCTCGTCATCTTCGACAACGACGGCGTACTCGTCGACAGTGAACCGATCTCCAATACGCTCCTGGCCGGCTATCTCACCGAGCTCGGGCACCCGACCTCGTACGAGGAATCCCTGAGGGACTACATGGGCGCCGCCATGCACCGCGTGCACGATGTGGTTCTCGAGCGGACCGGGCAGCGGCTTCCCGAGGACTTCGACGATGTCTTTCATGCGCGGGTGTTCGCGGCGTTCGAGCGGGAGCTGGAGCCGGTCGACGGGGTCGTCGAGGTGCTGGAGAGTCTGACGGCCGACGGGGTGCCGTACTGCGTCGCGTCCTCCGGGAGCCATGAGCGGATCCGTGTCGGGCACCGGAAGACCGGGCTCGACAAGTGGTTCGGGGACGAGCGGATCTTCAGTTCGCAGGATGTGGGGCGCGGGAAGCCGGCGCCCGATCTGTTTCTGTACGCGGCGGAGCGGATGGGGGTTCCGCCCGAGAAGTGTCTGGTCGTCGAGGACAGTCCGCTCGGTGTGCAGGCCGCCGTCGCCGCCGGGATGGATGTGTACGGGTTCACCGCGATGACGCCCGCCGAGCGGCTCGACCGGGCCGATGAACTCTTCGACGACATGCGGGAGTTGCCGCGGCTGCTTGAGTGAGGTCACGGTCGGTCCATGGTTTTGTGATCCATCTACCCACGGGTAAGGCGGAGGCCTACGCTGTGCCGCCATGACCGATGGGACAGCCGGGACGGCCGGCACGGTGGGTGGGCGGCTGCGGTGGGGTCGCGGGACGCTGGGGTTCAGCTTCTTCGCGCAGGGTGTCGCTTTCGCGTTGCTCGTGACCCGGATCCCCGCCATTCAGGACCAGTACGGGATATCCGACGCGCTGCTGCCCGTGTTTCTGGCCGCGGTGCCGGTGCTGGCCGGGGTCGGGAGCGTAGGCACCGAGCAGTTGGTGAAGAGGGTGCGGCCCAGTCGGGTGCTGCGGTGGTCGCAGCCCGTCGTGCTCCTGGCGCTGCTCGGGGTCGGGGCCGGGGACTCGATGGCCGAAGTGGCCGTCGCGCTCGCCGCGTTCGGTCTCTCCGTCGGGGCCCTGGACGCCTCGATGAACATGCTCGGCGTCAGCCTGCAGCGGGCGTACGGGCGCAGCATCATGCTCGGCTTCCATGCCGCGTACAGCCTCGGTGGGATCGTCGGGGCGTCGCTCGCGTGGGTCGGGGCGCACTGGGATCTGACGCTGTTCGTGTCGTATCTGCCGGTGGCATGCGTGCTGTTGCCGTTCTGTCTCGTGGCGAGCCGGTGGTACGTGGACGGGCGGGCGGCCGACGGGGAGGCGGCCGCGCGGGAGCAGGAGCAGGGCGGCGGGATCGTTTTCAAGCTGCTGTTGCCGCTCTGCCTGGTGATGTCCTTCGCGTACATCGGGGACTCGACGGTCTCGAACTGGAGCGCAAAGTATCTGCAGGACGTGCTGGGGAGTTCGGAGCAGATGTCGACCGTTCCGTACAACGTCTACATGGTGATGACGCTGGTGGGGCGGTCCGTCGGGGACGTGGGGGTGCGGCGGTTCGGGGCCGTGGCCGTGGTGCGGTTCGGGGCTGTTGTGGCTGCCGGCGGGTTCGGTGTGGTGGCGCTGGCGCCGGGGGAGTGGGTGGGAATCCTCGGGTTCACGTTGCTGGGGCTCGGGTTGTGCGTGATCGTGCCGCAGACGTTCGCCGCGGCCGGGAGGCTGTTCCCGAAGGCGTCCGATGCGGCGGTGGCGCGGCTCAATATCTTCAACTACGTGGGCTTTCTGGTGGGTTCGCCGCTTGTGGGGGCCATCGGGGACGCGTGGAGTTACCGCGGGGCGATGCTCGTGCCCATGGCATTGGTGCTGATGACGCTGGTGTACGCCCCGTCGTTCCGGGAGCGGGGCGACCGATACGGTGGCGGGCATGAGCGGCCGCGCGCAATTGATGTGGGACCCGGCGGTAGCGGGGTATGACTTCGGGCCCGGACACCCGATGGATCCGGTCAGGCTTGATCTGACCCGGAGACTGGTGGACGCGTTCGGGCTCGACCGGGACCTGGAGGTCGTCGCGGCCAAGGCGGCCGGGGAGTCGACGTTGCGGCTCGTGCACCGCGAGGACTACGTGGAGGCGGTCAAGGCCGCGTCCGTCGATCCGGCCGCGGCCGACCCGGCGTACGGGCTCGGGACCATGGACGATCCGGCGTTCGCCGGGATGCACGAGGTGTCCGCGCTGATCGCCGGGCAGTCGGTGGGGGCCGCGGAGAGTGTGTGGCGGGGGGACGCGCTGCACGCCGTGAACTTCTCGGGTGGCCTGCACCATGCGATGCCCGGGGCGGCGTCCGGGTTCTGTGTGTACAACGACGCGGCGCTGGCGATCGCGCGGCTGCTGGAGCTGGGCGCCGAGCGGATCGTGTACGTGGATGTGGACGTGCATCACGGGGACGGGGTGCAGGCGGCGTTCTGGGAGGACCCGCGGGTTCTGACGATTTCGTTGCACGAGCATCCTCGTACGTTGTTCCCGCAGACCGGGTGGCCCGAGGAGACCGGGGCGGACGGGGCCGGTGAGGGGACGGCCGTGAATGTGGCGTTGCCGGCGGGGACCGGGGATGCGGGGTGGCTGCGGGCGCTGCATGCGGTGGTGCCGGAGTTGTTGGCGGAGTTCCGGCCGCAGGTGCTTGTGACGCAGCACGGGGCCGATACGCACTTCGAGGATCCGCTGGCGCATTTGGCCGTTTCCTTGGACGCGCAGCGGGCTGTGCAGGTCGCTTGCCACGAGTGGGCGCACGAGTACGCCGACGGGCGGTGGGTGGCCCTGGGCGGGGGCGGGTACGCCGTGGTGGATGTGGTGCCGCGGTCGTGGACGCATCTCGTGGGGATCGCGGCGGGGCGGGAGATCGCGCCCGAGTCGGTGATTCCTGAGGGGTGGCGGCAGGAAGTGTTCGCCCGTACGCGGCAGTTGGCTCCGCAGCGGATGACGGATGGGCGGTGGCCCGTGTCGTATCAGGGGTGGGAGGCGGGGTACGACCCCGCGGACCGGCTCGACCAGGCGGTTCTGGCTACGCGTAAGGCGGCGTATCCCTTGCGGGGGCTGTTGCCGTGATCGGCGGGCGGCGCCGGGGTCTTTGAGCGGTGCCGGGGTCGGCGCCTTCCGTAGGTGCGGCCTGCACCGGGGTGCCGCCTTGCCCACCCTGCCGCCCGATGGGGTCTCCCCTGCTCGAGGTTGTTCGAGAGCTTGGGGAAGGCAGATTGCCCAAGGCGGAAGGGCGTTACTCCGACCGTGGGGTGTTTGCTGGAAAGTGGGGGAACGGGGCGGGGCAATGGCGCAACATCACAAGGGTGTTGAGCGTCGGCGCCCTGCGGGCGCATCTGTTGGCGGCTCGGCTTGCCGGGCCCGTGGCGACCTCCCGTGAGGAGAGTCTGCGGAGCTACCGCCTGTTCGAGGCGCGGGATCCGCGAGTGATGCTCGGGCTCGACCCCGAGTGGGCTTGGGGGCACCGGGATCTGCTCGCGTTGATGGCGGACAAGTGTGGGGTTTCCGGGGACCCGGGGCACCGCACGGGGCACGATGTCATTGATCCGGAACGGACCCTGGCCGCGCTCGACGCGTTTGCGGAGCGCCTCGGCCAGGCCGCCGAGAGCCGTTCCCCAGTGCTGTTCGGGACGGGTCATCCGCATCGACTGCTCGGTTTCTACGCCGCGTTGGCGGACGCCCTGTCGGCGGTGGGCTGCCCCGTCCTCACCCCCGCGCAGGGTCGGAGTATCGACATAACGACCCGGTTCGGCCTACGCACGTACAACCTCGACTACGACCGAGGAGTCGCGCTGGTGCGAGAACCGGGCGCGTACCCGGTGCGAAGTGAGACCGGCGCGCACACCCACTCACCACTCCCGGTTCGGCTGGTGCTCGGTGCGCTTTCGGAGGCCGGCGAGCCGCTGCCCGAGCTGGTCATCGGGGACCACGGATGGGTCTGCGGTGCAGGTCAGTTGGGGTTTGACGCCATCGGTCTGGCCGATACGGACGATCCCGCCCTGTTCGTCGGTGAGGCCGAGGGACAGGTGTCCGTCGTCGTTCCACTTGATGACGCTGTGCGGTCTGATTACTACCGACCGCTTACTCGCTATGTACTCAATCGAGCGTGTCTGTCACAGTAGGCGGCCGATCGCTGCTCCTCTTCCCCACTCGCATCACCCGCCTCTACATTGGGGAGTGAGCACGCAACGACGTTGAGTCACCGGAAGGGGAAGCCGGTGGCCGTCGAGTGCGGAAGGTTCAGGTGTGTCATGGCTGCTGACCAGAGGCCTCTATCCGAGGTGGCGTTCCTGACCGTGGCGGAGGTCGCCGCGGTGATGCGAGTGTCGAAGATGACCGTGTACCGCTTGGTGCACAGCGGTCATCTGCCCGCGATCCGGGTGGGGAGGTCATTCCGAGTCCCGGAGAATGCGGTTCATGAGTACCTCCGTGACTCCTACGTGGGGGTGGACGCAGGCTGATCCAGGGGGTCCTGCGGACCTCGATTTCTGCTCGGCGCTCGGAGCGGGGTAGGCTAGCCCCTCGTAGGTCGTGTGGGCCCCAATGCAGCCCCGCACCGAGTGATTGTCCCTGCAACGCAGGGGTTGTCCGAGAAGTGAGCGAGGGTAGTCGTGGGCTCTGTCATTAAGAAGCGGCGTAAGCGGATGGCGAAGAAGAAGCACCGCAAGCTGCTGAAGCGCACCCGCGTGCAGCGTCGCAACAAGAAGTAAGCGGCAGCTGCTGTACAGCGCGCCTTGTGGCCCTTCCACCATCCGGTGGGAGGGCCACATTGCGTTGTGCGGACCGGGTGGCGACCGAGTGGGGGCGGCACGGGGAGACAGCTCCCTTGAACAGGCAATTGTTCACTTCGGAACCTCCCGTTACCTGCGAGTGTGGCCGTCGTCACTTCCTGCATCGAGCAGACATCACAGCGCAACATCGAACCGCTAACGTGGCCCGCAAGCAGTGATTGCGGAGCGCGGCGGGGCTGGGACGGAAGGTAGGCGCTGATCTTGGGCAAAGTCGTGCTCGTGACGGGGGTGGCCCGACAACTGGGCGGCCGGTTCGTACGCAGGATCCAGCGGGACCCCGAGGTGGACCGGGTGATCGGCGTGGATGCGGTCCCGCCGGCGCACCATCTGGGCGGTGCCGACTTCCTGCAGGCCGACATCCGGCAGCCGACGATCGCGCGGGTGCTCGCCGAGTACTCCGTGGACACGGTCGTGCACATGGACGTGACGGGGACCCCGCTGGCCAGCGGCGGCCGCGGCACGGTCAAGGAGACCAACGTCATCGGCACGATGCAGCTGCTCGGCGCGTGCCAGAAGGCGCCGAACGTGAAGCGCCTGGTGGTGAAGTCCAGTACGAACGTCTATGGCTCCGCGCCGCGCGACCCGGCCGTCTTCACGGAGACGACGCCGCCGAAGTCGCTGCCGAGCGGAGGCTTCGCCAAGGACACCGTGGAGGTCGAGGGCTATGTGCGCGGGTTCGCCCGGCGCCGTCCCGATGTCGCGGTGTGTGTGCTGCGCTTCGCCAACATCCTTGGGCCGACGGCGGATTCGCCGCTCGCCGAGTACTTCTCGCTGCCGGTCCTGCCGACCGTGTTCGGCTACGACCCGCGGCTTCAGTTCGTGCACGAGGACGACGTGATCGAGGTGCTGCGGATCGCTTCGCACGAGCCGGCCCGCGCCACGTTGAACAGCGGCACGTTCAATATCGCCGGTGACGGTGTGCTGTTGCTGTCGCAGTGCTCGCGGCGGCTCGGCCGGCCGACGGTCCCGGTTCTCCTTCCCGCCGTGACCTGGGTGGGCGGCGCGCTGCGTACGCTGGGGGCGACGGACTTCTCGCCCGAGCAGATCCGGCTGCTCACGCACGGACGGATGGTGTCGACGGTCCAGATGCGCGACACACTGGGCTTTGAGCCCAAGTACACGACCGCGGAGGCCTTCGCGGAGTTCGTACGCGGCCGGGGCCCGGGACTGCTGCCGCCGCAGGCCCTCGCGGGGGCCGTCGACCGGATCGCCGCGCTGCCCTTCCTGAGCGGTGCCCGCACAGGTCCCAGCCACCCCCCGACGCAGAGCGCCAACTGAGGAGCGCATCAACGATGGCGGACGCCAAGGTCATTCCGTTCGACGACGACAGGTCGCGAGGGGCGGCGGCGAAGGGTGCCGCGCGCCGCGGCCGGGGCCCGGGGAGCGGCGGGCGACGCAAGGGCGAACCCGTGGCCGTACGGGAGGTGCGGCCCTTGCAGCAGCCACCGTCCGAATCCGCGCCCGAACCCGGGCCCGAGGAGCCGGGCGAGCCGTCGCAGGGCGGCGGCTGGGAGCGGAAGATCGCGGGCGGGCTCGCGTTTCTGCGGCGGCGGATCACCGGGGACTACGACGTCGACGAGTTCGGTTACGACGAGGAACTCACCGACCAGGTCCTGATGTCGCTGCTCCGGCCGCTCGCGGAGAAGTACTTCCGGGTCGACGTGAAGGGCATCGAGAACATCCCGTCCGAGGGCGGGGCCCTGATCGTCTCCAACCACTCGGGGACGCTGCCGCTCGACGGCCTGATGATGCAGGTCGCCGTGCACGACAACCATCCGGCGAACCGCCACCTGCGGCTGCTCGCGGCCGACTTGGTGTTCATGCTGCCGGTGGTCAACGAGCTGGCGCGCAAGGCCGGGCACACGCTGGCCTGCGCGGAGGACGCGCAGCGGCTGCTCGAGAGCGGTGAGCTGGTCGGCGTCATGCCGGAGGGCTTCAAGGGCGTCGGCAAGCCGTTCAGCGAGCGGTACAAGCTGCAGCGCTTCGGGCGGGGCGGGTTCGTGTCGACCGCGCTGCGCGCCGGCACGCCGATCGTGCCGTGCTCGATCGTCGGGGCGGAGGAGATCTACCCGATGGTCGGCAACGCCAAGACCTTGGCGCGGCTCCTCGGCTTCCCGTACTTCCCGATCACGCCCACGTTCCCGTGGCTGGGGCCGTTGGGTGCGGTGCCGCTGCCGACGAAGTGGACGATCCAGTTCGGCGAGCCGATCCCGACGGACGGCTACCCGCCGGAGGCGGCGGAGGACCCGATGCTGATGTTCAACCTGACGGACCAGGTCCGCGAACAGATCCAGCACACGTTGTACAAGTTGCTGGTGCAGCGGCGGTCGGTGTTTTTCTGAAGCCGTGTTCTTCTGAAGCGGTGTTCTTCTGAACGAGAACAGGGCCCGAGGCAAGCCTCGGGCCCTGTCTGCTGCGCGGTGCGCTAGTTCGCGTCCTCGCCGTCGACGCCCAGGCCCGGCAGGAGGCCCGGGAGCAGCGGGGGCACCGTCACGTCCGGCTTCGGGGAGCCCGTGCCGGTGTTGGAGTCCGGGCTGTCGTCCGAGGAGGGCGGGGTCGTCTTTTCCTTCGGCGGGTCGAGGAGGCCGCCCGTGTTCTCGCCGAGCAGGCCCTCCTCGTCCTTGCCGGTGTCGGACGTGGACGGCTTCGGCTTCGTCGACGTCTTGCCGTCGTCGGAGGCGGAGCCGGATCCGGACGGGGTGGAGCTGCCGGTGTCCGGGGTGCCCGGCGACGTACCGTCCTGGCTGGTGCCCGGGCTCGTCGCGCCGCCCTTCTCGTCCGGGGTCCGCGGCAGCAGGGAGCGCAGCGGGCCGACTTCTTCGTCTATGGCGTCGAAGACCGAGCTGACCTGGTCCCGTACGTCCCCGAGCTGGACCGGCAGGCGGTCGCTCAGGGCCGTCCAGCTCTGCCTGTGCGCGTCGGAGAAGGTGGACAGGGCCTGGATCGGGCCGAGGGCGCCGTCGCGCTTGTACGCGTCGCTGAGGAGCCGGTGGCCCTCGGAGGCGTCGTACTGCACCCCGGAGAGCGCGCGCCTGACCTCACCCACGGACTCGTGGTCGAGCTGTCCGGTGCGGCCGCGCTCCATGAGCCGCCGCGCCTCGCTCAGCCGCGTCGACGCCTGGTCGAGGTAGGCCTGCCCCTTGTCGGAGTCGCTGTGCGCCATGCCCAGCTTGAGGTCCTCCATGCCGCGCTTGAGGCCGTAGAGGTGGTCGCCCGGCAGTGCGCTGGACGACGCCGCGGCCACACCGCTGAAGGCGCCCGCGGCCACGCCGACGGTGAGCCCGCCCGCCGCGATGCCCTTGCTCAGACGGGAGCGGGGCCGCAGCTTCCGCAGTGGACTCGCCCGGTGGGCGCCCTTGCCCTGGCGCTGCTTGGGTACGGAGGTGGCCGCGCCGCCCTCTTGGACCATGGCCTCCATGGCGGCGACGAGCTGCGCCCGCTGCACCATCTTGACCTCGGGATCGAACTCCGGCTTCGGCAGCTCGCCGAGAGCCGCGGCCAGGGACAGCAGCCCGCCCTCCTCGGCCGTCGCCGCATCGCTGCGCCGGGCGGCCGGTTCTTCTTCCGGTTGCTGCGCCGACGGGTCCTGGTCGGACTGGTCCTCCAGGGCCTGGGCGAAGGCGTTCGCCCGCCGGTGTGCCGAGACGTTCGCGATCACTGGCGGCACCTCCTCTCACTCATGACGGTCGACTTCCCAGGGGGTCCTGGGGTTGCACCCCGGACCCGGATACACACCAACGAGTGAGTGAATCCCGGTCGGGAGTGACCACAGGGAGCCTGCATCCCGCACAACGAGCGGCTCGGTACTTCGGTTACGCGCGAAAGGTGATCCGAGCGCGATCCCATCTCGCTTTCACCGTAGGTGAGTTGGAGACTGCGGGCAGTAACGGCCCCAGGGCTGAAGAAGAGGCCCCGGGGCTCAGCGGGCGTCGTCCGGCAGAAGGCGCGCCAGGGTGCGCACCGCCCGGTACTGGAGGGTCTTGATCGCGCCCTCGTTCTTGCCCATCGCGCGAGCGGTCTCGGCGACGGACAGGCCCTGCAGGAAGCGCAGCGTGACGCACTCCTGCTGCTGTGGGTTGAGGCGGCGCACGGCGTCGAGCAGCGCCGCGTTCGAGAGGGACTCCAAGACGGAGTCCTCGGGGGAACGCTCCACCTCGTTCGCATCGAGCATTTCGCCCGTGGTCACTTCGAGGCGGAAACGGCTCGACTTGAAGTGGTCCGCGACCAGGTTGCGCGCGATCGTGACCAGCCAGGCGCCGAAGTCGCGGCCCTGCCAGGTGAACGTGCCGATGCGGCGCAGCGCACGCAGGAAGGTCTCACTGGTGAGGTCCTCCGCCGTCGCCTTTCCGCCGACGCGGTAATAGATATAGCGGTACACAGTGTCGCTGTACTGGTCGTAGAGCCGGCCGAACGCGTCGGCCTCGCCCCCTTGGGCGCGCTCGACCAGATCCATCATGCGGGCACTGTCGCTGTCGGCCGCGGGACGGCGGGCCGTAGGTGTGGCCGACCTGGCCGCGGTGCCCGAGGCGCCGGCGGACCCGGAACGGGCCCGTCTGCCGACGGTGGCCGCGGTCGAATCGGCCATGGCGAAACATGGCGAGGCAGGGGCGGGCACGGCCGACGCTGCCGCAGCGGCGAGGGCGGGGACGGCGTACGCGGTGGGGACGAAACCGCGCAAGCGGTCCACGACCGTCGCGTGCAGCGTTGCCAGGCCCGAGGCGTCAACCCCGACGTGTGGGTACACGGGACTCCCAGAGGCAGAGCTTCCATCACGTGCAGTGCGGGACCGTTCACCCGTCGTACTGACGCGTGGGTACCGGTTTGCGTCTGAGGAGAATAACGCTTCGTGCAGGGAGCACTACACCCAGTTGCTCAAATCACCGATTACGTCACTTCTGTAGTCGCTCGACGGCGTTTCAAGTACCAGAGAGTGACCACTTGTTGATCGATTACGTTCAAGTTCCGGCTCTGGTGGTGACGTGTTGTGGCCGAGTGGTACTTACAGGACTGGCGGGAGCGGGACACGGGTAAGACGGTCGGAATGTCGTCCTCGACCGCTCGGTGACCGTAGGCGACCGACCGTCAGCGACGGCGCCTGTGCAGTGCGATCGCCGCCGCCGTGCCGCCCGCGACCGCGCCGACGCCGGCCGCGGCGGGGATCCCGACCTTCGCGGCCTTGCGGCCCGTGCGGTAGTCCCGAAGGCGCCAGTCGCGCTCGCGCGCGTACTTGCGCAGCTTCGCGTCCGGGTTGATCGCGTACGGGTGGCCGACGAGCGAGAGCATCGGGATGTCGTTGTGCGAGTCGCTGTACGCGGCGCAGCGGCCGAGCTCCAGGCCCTCGGCGGAGGCGAGCGCGCGGACCGCCTCGGCCTTCGCGGGGCCGTGCAGCGGTTCGCCGACGAGCCTGCCGGTGTAGACGCCGCCGATGGACTCGGCGACCGTGCCGAGCGCGCCGGTCAGGCCGAGGCGGCGGGCGATGACCGTGGCGATCTCCACGGGCGCGGCGGTGACCAGCCAGACCTTCTGGCCCGCGTCCAGGTGGGCCTCGGCGAGGGCGCGGGTGCCGGGCCAGATCCGCTCGGCCAGGTACTCGTCGTAGATCTCCTCGCCGATGGACATCAGCTCGGCGACGCGGTGGCCCTTCACGATGGACAGGGCGCTGTTCTGCGCGTCCTGCATGTGCTCGGGGTCCTCGACGCCGGCGAGCCTGAACCAGGCCTGCTGCCAGGCGAATCGGGTCAGCTCCCGGCGCTCGAAGAACTTCCGCTTGTAGAGGCCGCGGCCGAAGTGGAAGATCGCCGCGCCCTGCATCACCGTGTTGTCCAGGTCGAAGAAGGCGGCGGCCTTGTCGTCGCCCGCGACCGGGAACTCCGGTTCTTGTAGGTCCTCGTCGACCGGCGGAGCCTGGTCCTCCAGCTCCTGGGAGGACTTGCGGGCGGCCTCGGCCGAAGCCTCGCCTGCCAGCACGCTCCGCGCGGTGGCGGAGCGCCTACGGGGTGTGAGCCATCCCATTCCATGCTTCGGCACGAAGTGCCTCCTACCGGGGTGGTGGTCGGGAGACGGGCGGGACATGTCGTGAGCATAGCCAGTCTGTTCGGGGGTTCCGGAGTCGCGCGGGTTTCGGGAGCCTGTCCGCACGTGAATTCTCGGCGACAGGAGGGCCGCGTGTGGGGCGAGAATGGCCGGTATGAGTCCCATTTTTCGCAACCGCGAGAAGAAGGATCCGCGTGAGCGGATCGTCACGCTGATCGGGAAGCCCGGCTGTCATCTGTGTGACGACGCACAGTCGGTGATCGAGAAGGTGTGCGCCGAGGTCGGCGCGGCCTGGGAGAAGAAGGACATCACCGAGGACGAGGAGCTGTACCGCAAGTACTGGGAACAGATCCCGGTCGTTCTCGTCGACGGAGCGCAGCACGATTTCTGGCGCGTGAAGGAGGAGCGGCTGCGGCACGCGCTCACTCGGTGACGGTCCGCGTACGAAGCCCCAGGTCGGTCGCGGCCGGCCGTCGTCCGGTCGCACAGGTCACTGACCGACCAGTCCAACTGGTCCCAAAAGTCGCTTAGGATCGGGGGCGGTTTTGGTCTCGGGGGCGTGGATCTTGGCAACGTTGAGGAGAGTGTGCCGTTTTGGCCTCCACAGGTGAGCAACGAAGCTACCTGCGCGCCGGTTCCAGGGAGGCGCGCGGGGCGCGCGTGAGCCCGGTCACGTTGGCCGGGCAAATCGGACACCATCTTTGTGCACGCGTTCACAAAGACATAGCCTGCATTCGACGGGGCGGTCGAGTAGCAGGGTGCCGCCCACAGCCCCGCTCTACCCGCAGGAGCACCGTGGCAACTGGCCGAACTCACCGACCGGCGACCCGCAGCCGAGGAATTCCCGAGGCCACCGTCGCCAGGCTTCCGCTGTACCTCCGAGCCCTCACCGCTCTGTCGGAACGCTCGGTACCCACGGTCTCCTCCGAGGAGCTCGCGGCCGCCGCGGGGGTCAACTCCGCGAAGCTGCGCAAGGACTTCTCGTACCTCGGTTCGTACGGGACCCGCGGCGTGGGCTACGACGTCGAGTACCTCGTCTACCAGATCTCACGTGAGCTGGGCCTCACGCAGGACTGGCCGATCGTGATGGTCGGTATCGGTAACCTCGGTGCGGCGCTTGCCAATTACGGTGGTTTCGCCTCGCGCGGCTTCCGCGTCGCGGCCCTGATCGACGCCGATCCGGCGATGACCGGCAAGTCCGTCGCGGGCATGGCCGTGCAGCACGCCGACGACCTCGAGAAGATCATCGACGAGAACGGCGTCTCCATCGGCGTCATCGCGACCCCGGCCGGTGCCGCGCAGCAGGTCTGCGACCGGCTCGTCGCCGCCGGGATCACCTCCATCCTGAACTTCGCGCCGACGGTGCTCTCCGTTCCCGACGGCGTCGACGTGCGCAAGGTCGACCTCTCCATCGAGCTGCAGATCCTCGCCTTCCACGAGCAGCGCAAGGCCGGCGAGAGCCCGGTGGAGGAGGCCGAGGGCGCGGTGGGTCTCGAAGGCCCGGCCGCCAAGGTCACCAAGCCCGCCGCCGAGAGGCACAACGACGAGCGCAAGGGACCCGACGGGGACGTGCCCGCCGTGATGCCGGCATGAGCCTCCTCGTCGTAGGTCTGAGCCACCGCAGCGCCCCTGTCAGCGTTCTGGAGCGTGCCGCGCTGAACGCGGACACCCAGGCGAAGCTGCTGCAGGACACGCTCGCCGCCGAACCGGCCGCCGAGGCCGCGGTGCTCGCGACCTGCAACCGCATCGAGCTGTACGCGGACGTGGACAAGTTCCACGCCGGTGTCGCCGAGCTGTCGACGTTGCTCGCGCAGCACAGCGGTGTGGGCCTCGAAGAGCTCACTCCCTATCTTTATGTGCACTACGAGGACCGGGCGGTGCACCACCTGTTCTCGGTGGCGTGCGGGCTCGACTCGATGGTGGTCGGCGAGGGCCAGATCCTCGGCCAGATCAAGGACACCCTCGCGCGCGCCCAGGAGCTGCACTCCGCGGGCAAGCTCCTCAACGACCTCTTCCAGCAGGCCCTGCGGGTGGGCAAGCGCGCCCACTCGGAGACCGGGATCGACCGTGCCGGGCAGTCGCTCGTCACCTTCGGCCTCGAGCAGCTCGCCGCCGGGCAGTCGGTGGACGCGTGGGCGCAGGGCAAGCGGGCGCTCGTGATCGGCGCCGGCTCGATGTCCTCGCTCGCCGCGGCCACGCTCGCGCGGGCCGGAGTGGCCGAGGTCGTCGTCGCCAACCGGACGGTGGAGCGCGCCGACCGCCTCGTGGCCCTTCTCGAAGAGAACTACGGACACAGTTTGAACGAGGCCGGAACGGCGGCCCGTGCGGTCGCGATGGACGCCGTGGCGGACGAACTGACACGTGCCGACGTCGCCATCTCCTGCACCGGCGCGACCGGTCTCGTCCTGACCGCCGAGGCCATACGTTCCGCCGTCGCGGGCCGCACGCCGACCGCGGGCAGCGAGGTGCCCGGCTCCACGACTCCCGCCGCAGGCAAGGCCGGAAGCGACAGCCGCTCCGCCGAGACGGTGCGCGGTGGCTTCTCCGTCGAGGGCGAGGCCGCGGTCGCCGGGTTCGACGCCGCAGCCCTTGAGCAGCACGGCGCCTGGGTCGACAACGCGCCCGGTGAGCAGGTCCGCCTCTCCGAGGCCGAGACCATCGCCGCCCTCGCCGTCGCCGGACGGGTGCCGGAGATGCGCCGCGAGCGCACCCCCGAGCCCGTACGACAGGTGGCGCTCGCCCTGCTCGACCTGGCGATGCCGCGCGATGTCGACGCGGCCGCGCACCGGATCGACGGGGTCCGCCTCGTCGACATCGAGTCGCTCGCCGACGCCTCCGCGGACGCCCCCATGGCCGCCGACGTCGACCTGGTGCGGACCATCGTGGCCGACGAGGTCGCCGCGTTCGGTGCCGCGCAGCGGGCCGCGCACATCACGCCGACCGTCGTCGCGCTGCGCACGATGGCCGCGGACGTGGTGGCGAGCGAGATCGCCCGGCTCGACGGCAGGCTCCCCGGCCTGGACGAGAAGCAGCGCGCGGAGATCACCCAGACCGTGCGGCGCGTGGTGGACAAGCTGCTGCACGCGCCGACCGTACGGGTCAAGCAGCTGGCCGCCGAGCCCGGCGGTGCCGGGTACGCGGACGCCCTGCGGACCCTGTTCGACCTGGACCAGGAGACGGTCGCCGCCGTTTCCCGGGCCACCCCCCACGAAGCAGAAGGCAAGAATCGAGGCCCGGCATGACCGCCGAGAAAGCCCTGAGGCTGGGCACCAGGCGCAGCAAGCTGGCCATGGCCCAGTCCGGGCAAGTGGCCGAAGCCGTACGTCAGTTGACCGGCCGCGAGGTCGAGCTTGTGGAGATCACCACGTACGGTGACACCTCCCGCGAGCACCTCGCGCAGATCGGCGGCACCGGAGTCTTCGTCACCGCGCTGCGCGACGCGCTCGCCCGGGGCGAGGTCGACTTCGCGGTGCACTCCCTCAAGGACCTGCCGACCGCGCAGCCCGCTGAGCTGGCCCTCGCCGCCGTACCGGTGCGCGAGGACCCGCGGGACGTGCTGATCGCGCGCGACGGACTGAAGTTCACCGATCTCCCCGAGGGTGCCCGCGTGGGTACCGGTTCGCCGCGCCGCATGGCGCAGCTGAACGCGTACGCGCGCAGCCACGGCATACGGATCGAGACCGTGCCGATCCGTGGGAACATCGACACCCGGATCGGCTTCGTCGAGAAGGGCGAGCTGGACGCGGTGGTCCTCGCGGCCGCAGGGCTCAGCCGTACCGGTCGTAGCGAGGAAGTCACCGAGTTCCTCCCGACCGACATGATTCTGCCCGCCCCCGGCCAGGGGGCACTGGCCATCGAGTGTGCCGCCGACAACGGTGAACTCGTGGCCATGCTCGCCGAGTTGGACGACCCGCTCACGCGGGCCGCCGTGACCGCCGAGCGAACCCTGCTCGCCGCCCTGGAGGCCGGCTGCAGTGCACCTGTGGGTGCGCTGGCCGACCTGCTGGCCGACGGGCAGACTGCCAAGGAAATGCGCCTGCGCGGCGTCGTCGGTACCACCGACGGCTCCGAGCTGGTGCAGCTGACCACCACCGGTCCCGTGCCCTCGTCCGAGGACGAGGCGCTGGCACTCGGGCGGGAACTCGCCGCCGAGATGCTGGCCAAGGGTGCGGCCGGTCTGATGGGGGAGCGAGCACGATGAGCCCCACCACCGCTGTATCGACCGCCTGGGCACCTGGGCACGTCACCTTCCTGGGTGCGGGTCCCGGAGATCCGGGACTGCTGACCCTCAGGGCCGTGGAGGCCCTGTCCCGAGCGGATGTGCTGATCGCCGAGCCCGAAGTGCTCGACGTCGTGCGGACGCATGCCAAGGCCGGCGTGACCGTCCTCGACGCCACGGGTGCCCCGGAGCGCCCGGCGACCGCTGACGGCTCGTCAACTGCCGTCGTGGTCCCGGCTCTGAGGGACTGGGCCAATCTTGTCATGGAGGCCGCACGGGGCGGCAAGCGGGTCGTGCGTGCGGTCACCGGGGACCCCGGCCTCGACACGTACGCGGCCGAGGAGATGCTGGCCTGCGCGACCGCCGGCATCACCTTCGAGGTCGTGCCCGGCATCGCGGCGGCCGTGGGCGTGCCCGCGTACGCCGGAGTGCCGCTCCGCGACCAGCAGGGCGCCGATGTCCGCTTCGTGGACGCGGCCACCGCCTCCGAGCGCTGCTGGACCGAGGTCGGCGCGTCCGACGGCACGGTCGTCGTGTCGACGACGCTCGACTCGGTGGGCTCCGCGGCCGGTGAGCTGGTGGCGGCGGGCCGCAAGCCCGACACCCCGCTGTCCGTGACGGTCGCCGGTACGACGACGCGCCAGAAGACATGGACGGCGACGCTCGGCACCATCGCGCAGACGCTGAAGCAGGCCAAGGTGCTGCCGTCGCCGGAGGGCAACCGCCCGGTGATAGCCGTGGTCGGCGAGCGTTCCGCAGCCGCCCAGCGCGACCAGCTGTCGTGGTTCGAGTCGAAGCCGCTGTTCGGCTGGCGCGTGCTCGTCCCGCGGACGAAGGAGCAGGCGGTCTCGCTCTCCGACCAGCTTCGTTCCTACGGCGCCGTGCCGCACGAGGTGCCGACCATCGCGGTCGAGCCGCCGCGCACGCCGCAGCAGATGGAGCGCGCGGTCAAGGGCCTGGTGACGGGCCGCTACGAGTGGATCGCCTTCACCTCGGTGAACGCGGTCAAGGCCGTCCGCGAGAAGTTCGAGGAGTACGGGCTCGACGCCCGCGCCTTCGCCGGGATCAAGGTCGCGGCGGTGGGCGACCAGACGGCGCAGGCCCTCATCGCCTTCGGCGTGAAGCCGGACCTGGTGCCGAGCGGCGAGCAGTCGGCCGCGGGTCTCCTGGAGGACTGGCCGCCGTACGACCCGGTCTTCGACCCGATCGACCGCGTCTTCCTGCCGCGTGCCGACATCGCGACCGAGACCCTCGTCGCCGGGCTCATCGAGCTGGGCTGGGAGGTCGACGACGTCACGGCGTACCGGACCGTGCGCGCGTCGCCGCCGCCGGCGGACACGCGTGAGGCGATCAAGGGCGGCGGTTTCGACGCCGTTCTGTTCACGTCGTCGAGCACGGTGCGCAACCTGGTCGGCATCGCGGGCAAGCCGCACAACGTGACGGTGATCGCCTGCATCGGCCCGGCGACCGCCAAGACGGCCGAGGAGCACGGCCTGCGGGTCGACGTGATGGCTCCGGAGCCGTCGGTGCTCAAGCTGGCGGCCGCGCTTGCCGACTTCGGCACCAAGCGGCGGGTTGCCGCGATCGAGGCGGGTGACCCGGTCACCCGGCCCAGCGAGCGGCGACCCGGGTCGCGGCGCAGGCGCGCGGCTCCGTAAGGAAGAGTGTGGGGCGGGCATTTTCCGGGCTTACGGGTCCGGGTGCCCGCCCTTCCGGTTTACTCCGTTTTCCGGGCACGGCCCTACCTGGGCCCCGGTCGGCCTGCTTGTCCGGCTGGGGGTTCGGGGGTCGTCCCCCGGGAGAACACAGCACGTAGGTAGAGGTGACAGGTTCAGTGACTCGGTACGGTTCTTTCCCCGGTTCGCGGCCGCGGCGGCTGCGGACGACTCCCACCATGCGGCGCATGGTCGCCGAGACGCGGCTGCATCCGTCCGACCTGATCCTCCCCGCGTTCGTGCGCGAGGGGATCGACGCCCCGGTGGAGATCGGCTCCATGCCGGGCGTGTACCAGCACACCCGTGACTCCCTGAAGAAGGCGGCGGCCGAGGCCGCGGAGGCGGGCGTCTCCGGGATCATGCTGTTCGGCGTGCCGCTGGACGAGAAGAAGGACGGGCGGGGCACGGTCGGCACCGACCCCGACGGCATCCTCCAGCTCGCGCTGCGCGACGTCCGCTCCGAGGTCGGCGACGACCTGCTCGTCATGTCCGACCTGTGCCTGGACGAGTTCACGGACCACGGCCACTGTGGCGTCCTCGACGAGCAGGGCCGGATCGACAACGACGCGACGCTGGAGCGGTACGCGGAGATGGCGCAGGTCCAGGCGGACGCGGGCGCGCACATCGTGGGCCCGAGCGGCATGATGGACGGTCAGATCGGCGTCGTACGCGACGCGTTGGACCAGATCGGGCGCGAGGACGTCGCCGTGCTCGCCTACTCGGTGAAGTACTCCTCCGCCTTCTACGGCCCGTTCCGCGAGGCCGTCGGCTCCTCGCTCAAGGGTGACCGCAAGACGTACCAGCAGGACCCGGCCAACATCCGGGAGTCCCTGCGGGAGTTGGCGCTCGACCTCGAAGAGGGCGCCGACATGGTGATGGTGAAGCCGGCGGGTCCGTACCTCGACATCCTGGCTCGGGTGGCCGACGAGGCGGACGTGCCGGTCGCCGCGTACCAGATCAGTGGCGAGTACGCGATGATCGAGGCGGCGGCGCAGCGGGGCTGGATCGAGCGGGACAAGTCGATCATGGAGTCGCTGCTCGGTATCAAGCGGGCCGGCGCGAACATGATCCTCACGTACTGGGCCACGGAAGTGGCGCGCAAGCTGGACTGAGGGTTCCGGCGCGACGTGGTTGCGGTCGCGGGGCTCTGCCCCGGGCCCCGCGCCTCAAGCGCCGGCGGGGCTGGAATGGGGCGCGTGTCCTGGCCCTTGCTCCTCGATCGGCGGCGTGGAGGCGGGCGCGTTCCGGTCGGCATGACGAAGGGCCGGGCTCGGGGCCCGGCCTTCGCGCGCGTTACCTGACGTGGATCAATTGGCGCCGGTGACGTGGGTGTTGTCCGGCGCCACCGTGACGTGGGTGTTGTTCGGCGTCACGGTGACGTGCGTGTTGGCGGACGCGGAGGCGGCAGCCCCGCCGACGGCGGCGATCGCGACGGCGACGGTGACGAGGGCCTTCTTGGTGCGAGTCATACCTACTCCTCTGGGCGCGATACGAACTCTGGTCGGCGAGTGACGCTAGTGCCAAGAGGGAGAGATGTTCGAGTGTTCGAAGGGTTCCGGCCGTCGAATGGCCTGAACTCGTCCTTGGGTACGCCTCGGCCGCGGCGGTTCCCCCTCCGAGCCGCCGCGGCCGGTCCCCGTCTCCGTGGTGGCTCTCAGGCCGGCTCGCTCGATATGTGCGAGTCCTGCGGGGTGACGGTGCCGCCGGAGATGTGGCTGTCCTGCGGCTTCACCTCGTCGAGTTCTTCGCTCGAGATGTGACTGTCGAGCGGCTTCACCTCGTCGAGTTCTTCGCTCGAGATGTGGCTGTCCTGCGGCTTGATCTTGTCGCTCATGGCGATGGTCCCTCTGTGAGTGGCGTGCGTACGGAAGACGCCCGCCCGGCAACTCCCCCGTGGGTTGCCGGGCGGCCATCGTGGGGGCCGTCACCGTAACGGCCGGCCCCACCGCCAATCCGTCTGCCCCCCGACGCGACGGGTCGGCAAGGAAGAGAGTGGCGCTCCGGGATAAACGAATGATGAACGGCCGCCCGACGGGCCTATGCGGCGACGGGCTTCATCAGCGCCCGGACCTCGGCGGCCTCGGGGGAACCGAGACGCTCGTAGATCGCGAGGGCCTCGCTCCAACAGGCATGGGCCCGATCCGGCTGTCCGAGCATCGCCAACGCCCGGCCCAGGACGGTGAGTATGCCTCCCCTGCGCCACTCGCCACCGATGCCGCGCAGCGCGATGGCCTGCTCGGCGTGGGCGGCGGCGAGCGGGGCCCGCTTGGCCCCGAGATGGACCTCGGCGAGCCGGAGGTGTGTGACGCCCTCCCACAGGGGTTGGCGATTCTCGCGGAAGATGCCGAGTGCGGCGGTGAGTTGGTCGAGGGCCTCGCCATATCGGCGCGCCGCGGTCAGTGCCAGCCCGAGGGCGTACCGTCCGTTGGCCAGGCGCAGGGCCGTGCCGAGGCGGTCGTAGATCTGGATTCCCTGCTCGGCGAGTTCTATGGCGCTGCCGGTTCTGTTCTGGGCCAGGTGGATGCGCGAGAGATTGCAGAGCGCGCTGGCCTCACCGGGAGTGTTCTTGTCCGCCCGGAAGTTCTCCAGGGCCGTACGAAGGTACGTCTCCGCCTGGTCGAGATCGTTCCTGTAGAAGGCGATGATGCCGCGCTCGTGCGGCGCGTGGCCGTCCGACCAGGGGTCCGCGTCGACGTCGAGGTCCATGGCCGCCGCTGCTTCCCGGCCCGCGTCGTCGAACCGGCCCGCGAACGCCCACACCTGGGACAGCGTCGTCCGAGCCCGCGCCTCCGCGACGGCATCGCCCAGGTCATGGGCCGTGTCGCGGAGCGCGACCGCCGCATGCTCGTACCGGAGCGAACTTGCTCCGGACTCGGACAGGTCCTTGGCCACGAGAATGAGGCTCGCCGCCCTGCGCAACAAGGGAGCCCGCAGCGACTGTTGGAGGCAGGCCAGGAGGCATTCGGCCTCTGCGAACAGCCAGTCCAGAGCTGTCGCCTGGTCCGCGAAGGACAGGCCCGGGTGGGTCGTGGGGGCCACGTGGTCCACGAGGCGGTCGCCCGGCCGTTCGATCGCGTAGACGCCCGTCGCCGTCGCCAGATAGAAGTCCAGCAGGCGGGAGAGCGCCCCGTCCCGGTCCGTGCTCGTCTCGTCCCGTTCCGCGCACGCACGCGCGTAGAGGCGTACGAGGTCGTGGTAGCGGTAGCGGCCCGGGGCGGCGGATTCCAGGAGGGAGGTGTCGACCAGGGATTCCAGGACGTCCTCCGTCGACTCGATGTCGAGGTCGAGGACCGCGGAGGCCGCCGCGAGGGAGATGTCGGGGCCGTCGGCGAGGCCGAGGAGGCGGAAGGCGCGGGACTGGGCCGGTTCCAGTTGGCCGTAGCCGAGTTCGAAGGTGGCCTTGACCGCGAGGTCGCCGGCCTGGAGCTCGTCGAGGCGGCGGCGCTCGTCCGCGAGCTTCGCGGCGAGGACCGAGACCGTCCACGTGCGGCGGGCCGCGAGGCGGGAGGCCGCGATGCGGATTGCCAGGGGGAGGAAGCCGCAGGCCGCGACGACGTCGAGCGCCGCCTTGCGCTCCGATGTCACGCGCTCCTCGCCGACGATGCGGGTGAAGAGGAGCAGTGCCTCGTCGGGGGACATGACGTCCAGGTCCACCAGGTGCGCGCCCACCAGGTCGACCATCCGGACGCGGCCCGTGATCAGCGCCGCGCAGCCCGCCGTGCCGGGCAGCAGCGGCCTGACCTGCGCCGCGTCCCGCGCGTTGTCGAGGAGGACCAGGGTCCGGCGGCCGTCGAGGGTCGAGCGGAACAGGGCCGAGCGCTCCTCCAGGGACTCGGGGACCGCCGACTCCGGGACGCCGAGCGCGCGGAGGAAGGAGCCGAGGACCGTCTCGGGTTCGGCGCAGCGCGGGCTCGTGCCCTGGAGGTCCACGTAGAGCTGGCCGTCGGGGAACGCGGCGCGCGCCGCGTGCGCCACGTGCACGGCGAGGGTGGTCTTGCCGACGCCACCGATGCCCGCCACCGCCGAGACCGCCATCACCGAGCCGGTGCCCGATTCGGAGGACGCGGCGGCGAGCGTCTCGCTGAGTTCCGTCACGAAGGACGCGCGGCCTGTGAAGTCCGGGACTGTGGCCGGGAGTTGGGCCGGGCGCTGCGGTGTCTGCGAGGGCTCCGGCGGCTGCGCCGAGGGCTCCGCCAGGGACGGGTCCGCCTGGAGGATGCGCTGCTGGAGCTCCGAGAGGCCGGCGCGCGGGTCCACCCCGAGCTCGTCGGCGAGGAGGCGGCGGGTGTCCGCGTAGACGGCGAGGGCCTCCGCCTGGCGGCCCGAGCGGTAGAGGGCGAGCATCAGCAGTTCGCGCAGGCGCTCGCGGAGGGGGTGGTCCGCGGTGAGCGCGGTGAGGGCCGAGACCGCCTCCGCGTGGCAGCCCTGCTCCAGGTCCATGTCGAGGCGGTTTTCCAGGAGTTGGAGGCGCCATTCGTCGAGGCGGGCGCGCTCCGTCTCCGCGTGCGGACCCGGTACGTGGGCCAGCGGTTCGCCGTCCCAGAGGTCGAGCGCCTCGTTCACCAGCGTCCGCGCCCGGCACAGGTCGGCGGACTGCCGCGCCCGCTCGGCCTGCGCCGCCAGCTCCTCGGCCGCCACGAGGTCAAGGGCGTCGGGCCGCGCCATCCGCAGCGCGTAGCCGCCGGCCTCGGTCTCCAGGACGCCGGGGCCGAGGATCTTGCGCAGCCGCGAGGCGTACGTGCGGATCGCGGCCAGCGCCTGCGACGGGGACTCCTCGCCCCATACGGAGTCGATGAGTTCGGCCGCCGTCGCCGTGCGCCCCTGGCGCAGCAGGAGGGCGGCGAGGAGGGCGCGCTGCTGCGGGGAGCCGGTGGACAGGGGCTCTCCGCCGCGCCAGGCCCGCACCGGTCCGAGCACGCTGAAGCGCAGGTCGGCGCCGGTGGCCGGGGCCGCGTCCGAGGGGTCCTCGGGCGGGGCGGCACGCCGCTGCTCCGGTACCCGCGGTCCACCGGCCATCTTCACTGCTCCCTGCTGCCACGTCCGCACATCATTCTGCCGCGCCGTCCAACCGGCGCGCCGTGTCGCGCGCACATCAAAGACAACTCCCGTCAGTTTGCCTTGTTCCTGACGGAAACGTCAGCCATGGAAGGCACCCATCACAGAGACCTCACGCACGGGCCATCGGGAACCACTGGGTCCCCACTAGCTGACGGGTCGTCAGATCGGCGCTACCGTGAGCGCATGGAGACCACGGAGACAGAAAGCACCCGAAACGTTCAAACTCCCCTGGAATCGGCCGACTTCCCGCGAATCATCTCCGTCGACGACCACACGGTGGAGCCGCCGAACGTCTGGTCCGACCGGCTGCCGAAGAAGTTCCGCGACACCGGGCCCCGTATCGTCCGCGCCCCCCTGAAGGAAATGACCTTCCTGGGCGGGAAGTTCGCACCGGTCATGGGCGCGCCCGGCGACGACGGGCCGATCGGCGACTGGTGGGTGTACGAGGACCTGCACCGGCCGCTGACCAGGCTCGACACCGCGGTGGGCTACGACAGGGACGAGATCAAGCTGGAAGTCATCACGTACGAGCAGATGCGGCCCGGGTCCTTCAGCGTTCCTGAGCGGCTCGCCGACATGGACGTCAACCACGTCCAGTCCGCGCTCTGCTTCCCCACGTTCCCGCGCTTCTGCGGGCAGACGTTCACGGAGGCCAAGGACCGGGAGCTCGGGCTGCTCGGCGTCCGGGCGTACAACGACTGGATGGTGGAGGAGTGGTGCGGGCCCGAGGCGCAGGGGCGGCTCATACCGCTGACCCTCGTACCGCTGTGGGACCCCGAGTTGGCGGCGGCCGAGGTGCGGCGCAATGCCGCGCGCGGGGTGCGGGCGGTCGCGTTCTCGGAGATTCCGCCGCATCTCGGGCTGCCGTCCATCCACACGGACGAGTGGGACCCGTTCCTCGCGGCGTGCGCCGAGACCGGGACCGTCATCGCCATGCACATCGGGTCCAGCAGCAAGATGCCGTCGACGTCGCCGGACGCGCCGCCGGCCGTCGGGTCGACCATCACCTTCGCCAACTGCTGTTTCTCGATGGTGGACTGGCTGATGAGCGGCAAGTTCGAGCGGTTCCCGAGCCTGAAGATCATGTACGCGGAGGGGCAGATCGGGTGGATCCCGTACATCCTCGAGCGGGCCGACGTGGTCTGGGAGGAGAACCGGGGCTGGGGCGGCGTCGCCGACAAGGTGCGCAAGCCGCCGTCGGAGTACTTCGCCGAGCACGTCTTCGGCTGTTTCTTCGACGACGCGTTCGGGCTGAAGAACCTCGACTCGATCGGGGTCGGGAATGTTCTGTACGAGACGGACTATCCGCACTCGGACTCGACGTGGCCCAAGTCGAAGGAGGTCGGTGAGGCGCAGATGGGGCACCTGGCGCCGGATGTGGTGGACCGGCTGGTGCGGGGCAATGCGATTGACCTGCTCGGTCTGGATCGGGATGGGTGCTGGAGGCCCTGATCGGGGGGCGGGTGTGGGGTGGCGGGGGCCGGGTGGCGGGGGCCGGGGGCTCGGTGCTCGGTGCTCGGTGCCCGGAGGCGGGGTTGCGGTCGCGGGGCTCTGCCCCGGGCCCCGCTGCTCAATCGCCGCAGGGGCTTTATTTGGGCCCCGCGCCTCGATCGCCGGCCGGGCTTGAAAGATCGGGGCTCTGCCCCGGACCCCGCGCCTCAATCGCCGGCGGGGCTTTATTTGGGGCTCTGCCCCATACCCCGCTGCTCAATCGCCGCAGGGGCTCTATTTGGGGCCCCGCGGGCTCTCGTCACCAGAGCGGGGATTGATTTGGGGCTCCGCCCCGGGGGGCCGGGGCGGAGCCCCGTGGCGTGGGACCGTGCGAGAACTCTTGCCTGACGCACCGTCAGACCTCAGGATGTTGCGCATCCGCCGAATGTGACGGACCGTCAGGAAACCTAGTGGCAGGGGTTCTCATGGCTTCGCTCGCCTACGGGATGCAGCTCCCGATTCAGTCCCAGAGCGCCATCTACGCCGAACCCTGGGAGGCCGGCGCCGGTGTGGAGGATCTCGCAGAGGTCGCCCGCACCGCCGACCGGAGCGGGTTCGACTACATCGCGAGCTGCGACCACGTCGCCATCCCGCGCCGGCTCGCCGACGCCATGTCGACGACCTGGTACGACCCCGTCGCCACGCTCGCCTTCCTGGCCGGTGTCACCGAACGCGTGCGGCTGCTCAGCCACGTCGCGGTCGTCGGCCTGCGGCATCCGCTCGTCTCGGCCAAGCAGTACGCGACCCTCGACCACCTCAGTGGCGGGCGGCTCGTCCTGGGCGTCGGGGCCGGGCACGTACAGGAGGAGTTCGAGGCGCTCGGCGTCGACTTCGCGCGGCGCGGCGCCGTGCTCGACGAGAGCGTGGACGCGTTGAAGGCCGCGCTCGGGCCCGAGGAATTCCCCGTGCACAAGGGGGAGTTGTTTCGGTTCGAGGGGCTTGGGCAGCGGCCGAGGCCCGCCCAGGCGCGCGTGCCGATCTGGGTCGGCGGCTCCTCCGCCCCCGCCGTGCGCCGGGCCGCGCTCAAGGGCGACGGGTGGCTGCCGCAGGGCGACCCGCGGGACCGGCTCCCGCAGCAGATCGAAAAGCTGCGGCGGCTGCGCGCCGAGGCCGGGATCGAGGCGCCGCTCACCGTGGGCGCGATCACCGAGCCGCTGTACATGGGCGAGCCGACGTGGGACGTCGGGCGGCGCACCCTGTCCGGGTCGGGCGAGGCGATCGCCGAGTCGCTGCGGGCCTACGCCGCGATGGGCGTCCGGCAGATCCAGATCCGCTTCCGCAGCCGGACGCGCGAGGAACTCACCGATCAGATGGCGGCCTTCGCCACCGATACCGCTCCGCACCTGAACGACGTCACCTGATCGACGTCATCCGATCGACGTCAACTGACCGACAAGTTAAGGGGTTTGACGCATGGGCAAGCTCGACGGACGCGTGGTCCTCATCACCGGTGCGGCGCGCGGACAGGGGGAGCAGGAGGCACGGCTCTTCGCCTCGGAGGGGGCGAAGATCGTCGTCGCCGATGTGCTCGACGATCAGGGTGAGGCCGTCGCCAAGGACATCGGCAACGGCAACGCCGTCTACGTACACCTGGACGTGAGCAAGGAGGAGGACTGGGTCGCCGCCGTCGGCTCCGCGAAGGCCGCCTTCGGGAAGATCGACGGGCTCGTCAACAACGCGGGGATTCTGCGGTTCAACGAGCTGGTTTCGACGCCTCTGGATGAGTTTCAGCAGATCATTCAGGTCAATCAGGTGGGGGCGTTTCTGGGGATCAAGACCGTCGCGCCCGAGATCGGTGCCGCGGGCGGCGGGTCCATCGTCAACACCTCCTCGTACACGGGGGTGACGGGCATGGCGTACGTCGGCGCGTACACCGCCACCAAGCACGCCATCGTGGGGCTCACGCGGGTCGCCGCGCTGGAGCTGGCCGCGCAGAAGATCCGCGTCAACGCCGTCTGCCCCGGCGCCATCGACACCGCCATGAGCAACCCCTCCCAGCTCGACCCCGAGGCCAACACCGAGGAGGCGGCCCAGGCGCTCGACGACCTGTACCGCAAGCTCGTGCCGCTCGGCCGGGTCGGGAAGCCGGAGGAGGTCGCGCGGCTCGCGCTCTTCCTCAGCTCCGAGGAGGACTCGGCGTACATCACCGGGCAGCCGTTCGTCGTGGACGGCGGGTGGCTGGCGGGCGTCAGCGTGCTGTGACCGCCCGTTCCCTTTCGAATCGAACTCTCGCTTGAACCCTTCGGGCCAACTCTCCAGCAGTAGCTGACGATGCGTCAGGTATTGACGGTGGGCGGGTCCGGTGGAACAGTCGATCCAACCAATCTGACGATGCGTCAGAAACTGACGAGGACGGTGAACCTCCTTGGAATTCGGGCTCTTTGTACAGGGATACTTGGGCAAGCAGGCGCTGACCGACCCGACGGCCGAGCACCGCGCGCTCATGAACGAGACCGAGTACGTCATCCAGGCGGACAAGTCCGGCTTCAAGTACGCCTGGGCGTCCGAGCACCACTTCCTGGAGGAGTACTCGCACCTTTCCGCGAACGATGTGTTCCTCGGGTACCTGGCCCATGCGACCGAGCGCATTCACTTGGGCTCCGGCATCTTCAATCCGCTCGCGCCGGTCAACCACCCGGTGAAGGTCGCCGAGAAGGTGGCCATGCTCGACCACCTCAGCGAGGGGCGGTTCGAGTTCGGCAGCGGGCGCGGCGCCGGCTCCCACGAGATCCTCGGGTTCATGCCGGGTGTGACCGACATGAACTACACCAAGGAGATCTGGGAAGAGACCATCCGCGAGTTCCCGAAGATGTGGCTCCAGGACGAGTACGTCGGGTTCAAGGGCAAGCACTGGGAGCTGCCGCCCCGCAAGATCCTGCCCAAGCCGTACGGGAAGTCGCACCCCGCCATGTGGTACGCCGCCGGGTCGCCGCCGTCGTACGCCATGGCGGCCAAGAAGGGGCTCGGCGTGCTGGGCTTCAGCGTGCAGAAGGTCTCCGACATGGAGTGGGTGCTCGAGCAGTACAAGACCGCCATCCAGGACCCGGACCCCATCGGTGACTTCGTCAACGACAACGTCATGGTGACGTCCACGGCGATCTGTGCCGAGACGCACGAGAAGGCGGTGCAGATCGCCGTGGGCGGCGGGCTCAACTACCTGCAGTCGCTGCTGTTCCGGTACCACGACACGTTCCCGCGGCCGGAGGGGATACCGGAGTGGCCCGAGCTGCTTCCGGACTACTCCGAGGAGATCATCGAGCTGCTCATCGCCGAGGAGCTGATGATCTGCGGGGACCCGGACGAGGTGCTGCAGCAGTGCAAGCGGTGGGAGCAGGCGGGGGCCGACCAGCTGTCGTTCGGGTTGCCGATCGGGGTGTCGCATGAGGACACGCTCAACTCGATCAAGCTGATCGGGGAGCACGTGATTCCGAAGATCGACACGGATCCGGTGCATCGGACGACCAGGTTCAGGTCGGCTGCGTAGTCCTCTCGGACCGGCCCCGGCTTCCCCTCCCGGACGGAGGTCGGGGTCCTCGGCCTTGCCGTGGTTGACGTCGCGGGGGCTCTGCCCCGGGCCCCGCGGGCTCTCGTCACCAGAGCGGGGCTTGAAAGATCGGGGCTCCGCCCCGGACCCCGCTGCTCAAACGCCGCAGGGGCTTGAAATGCGCCCGTCGCCGGGCTTGAGATGCGCCCGTCATGCGGGCGTGAGATGGCCCGTCGCTGGGCTTGAAGTGTTCCGAATCCCGGAAGGAGACGTCGTCGTATGCTCGACCACCTCATCAAGGGCGCCACCGTTGTCGACGGGACCGGGGCGCCCGGGTTTGTTGCTGATGTCGGGATTCGGGACGGGCGGATTGCCGTTGTCGCCGAGTCCGGAAAGGTCGCCGAGGAGGCGCGGAGTGCCGAGGATGCCTCGGGGCTCGTGCTCGCGCCCGGGTTCGTCGATCCGCATACGCATTACGACGCCCAGTTGTTCTGGGACCCGTACGCCACGCCCTCGTTGAACCATGGGGTGACGACGGTCGCCGGTGGCAACTGCGGTTTCACGCTTGCCCCGTTGAATCCGGAGCAGCCCGGTGACGCCGACTACACGCGGCGGATGATGTCCCGCGTGGAGGGGATGTCGCTGGTCGCCCTCGAAGAGGGTGCGCCGTGGACGTGGAATTCGTTCGGGGACTATCTGGGCGCCCTCGACGGGCGGATCGCCGTCAACGCCGGGTTCATGGTGGGGCACTGCGCCCTGCGGCGGTACGTGATGGGGGCCGAGGCCGTCGGCGGGCAGCCGACTCCTGAGCAACTCGACCGGATGATCGGGCTGTTGAAGGACGCGATGGACGCCGGGGCCTGGGGGCTCTCCACCACCCAGTCGTCCTCGCACTCCGACGGGGACGGCGAGCCCGTCGCCTCCCGGCACGCGAAGCCGGCCGAGCTGATCGCGCTGAGCAAGGCGGTCGGTGAGTACGAGGGGACGCAGATCGAGGCCATCGTGGCCGGGTGTCTCGATCAGTTCAGTGATGATGAGATCGAGTTGTTCGTGGACATGAGCGCTGCTGCCGGCCGGCCGCTCAACTGGAACGTGCTCACCATCGATGCCTCCGTGCCCGAGCGGGTGCCGCGGCAGCTGGAGGCGAGCGAGCGGGCCCGGAAGTCGGGTGGGCGGATCGTCGCGCTGACCATGCCGATCCTGACGCCGATGAACATGTCCCTCGGGACGTTCTGTGCGCTCAATCTGATACCCGGGTGGGGCGAGATCCTCGCGTTGCCCGTCGATGAGCGGATCGCCAAGCTCCGCGACCCCGACGTGCGCGGCGAGATGCTGCGGCGCGCCGACAGCAAGGAGGCCGGCGTCTTCAGGCGGCTCGCGAACTTCGGGCGCTACGTCATCGGGGACACCTACTCCGAGGCCAACGAGGGTCTGAGCGGGCGGGTCGTCAACGACATCGCCGCCGAGCGGGGGCAGGAGCCCTTCGAGTGTCTCGTCGAGATTTGCGCCAACGACGGGCTGAGGACCGTGCTGTGGCCGATGCCGACCGACAACGACCCCGACTCGTGGGCGCTGCGGGCCGAGACCTGGAACCACGAGGACGTCATGCTCGGCGGGTCCGACGCGGGCGCGCACCTGGACCGGATGTGCGGGGCGCCGTACACGACCCGGTTCATCGGGGACTGCCTGCGGGGACGGAAGCTGCTGGGGCTGGAGGAGGCGGTGAAGATGCTCACCGACGATCCCGCGCAGCTCTTCGGACTGCGGGAGCGCGGGCGGATCCAGGAGGGCTGGCACGCCGACCTCGTACTGTTCGATCCCGAGACCATCGATGCCGGCAAGGCGACTCTCCTGCACGATCTGCCGGGCGACAGCCCGCGGCTCGACTCCAAGGCCATCGGCATAACTGCCGTGTGGGTCAACGGGGTTGAGGCCATGCGTGGGGACGTCGTGAGTGGTGCGGTGCCCGGGAAGGTGCTGCGGTCGGGCGCCGATACGCGGACGGTGAGCACCAAGTGAGCGAATCCCAGCGGCTGTTCATCGGCGGCGAGTGGGTCGAGCCCGAGGCCGGGCACTACGACGTCGTCGATCCGGCGCGCGAGTCCGTCGTCGGGCACGCCCCCGAGGCCTCGCGGCAGCAGGTGTACGACGCCGCGCGCGCGGCCCGCGACGCCTTCGGGTCCTGGTCGCGTACGAAGCCGGAGGAGCGGGCCGCGATTCTGGGCCGGGCCGCCGACCTCATGCAGCGGGACTTCGTCGCCAACGCCGAGTTGGCGCAGGCGGAGAGCGGGGCGACGACCGGGACCGCGCGCGGCATGCAGGTCGGCGTGGGCGTCTCGCGGTTCCGGCGGTACGCGAAGGGGGCCCTGGAACCGGTCGAGGAGGCGATGACGCCGCAGATCAACGAGGCCGGGCCGATGGGGAAGGCGGGCGTGACGGGCGCGCTCGCCGTGCGTCAGCCGGTCGGCGTCGTCACCTGCATCACTTCCTACAACAACCCGTGGGCCAACCCGGCGGGCAAGGTCGCCCCCGCGCTCGCCATGGGCAACACGGTCGTCGTGAAGCCCGCGCCGCAGGATCCGCTGTCCGTGTTCCGGATGGCGGCGGCCCTTGAGGAGGCGGGCGTCCCGGCGGGTGTCGTGAACGTCGTCAGCGGGACCGAGGTCGGCGTCGGCGAGGCCGCCGTCGACTCCCCGGACGTCGACATGGTGTCCTTCACCGGCTCCACCGCCGTCGGACAGCGCATCGGCGAGGTCTGCGGCCGGTCCATGAAGCGGCAGTTGATGGAGCTGGGCGGCAAGGGCGCCGCGGTCGTCCTCGACGACGCGGACCTGGACTCGGCGGTGGCCGGCATCGGCACCACGTACGCCTTCTACAGCGGACAGATCTGCACGGCCCCGACGCGGGCGATCGTGCACCGGTCCGTGTACGACGAGTTCGTCGCCAAGCTCACCGCGTACATCGGCTATATGAAGGTCGGTGACCCGCGCGCGAAGGGGACCGTCGTCGGGCCCGTCATCTCGGCGGCACATCGGGAACGGGTCGAGTCCTACGTCGAGTTGGGGCGCAAGGAGGGTGCGACGGTCGTCGCGGGCGGCGAGCGTCCGGCCGGTCTCGACGAGGGGTTCTACGTCGCTCCCACTCTGCTCGCCGACTGCACCAACGACATGCGGGTGGTGCGCGAGGAGATCTTCGGGCCCGTCGTCGCCGTGGTCCCGTTCGACGGCGACGAGGACGAGGCGATCGCGCTCGCGAACGACTCCGACTACGGCCTCATCGACTACGTGTGGTCGGGCGATGTCGCGCGGGCCTTCCGGGTCGCGCGGCGGTTGCGGGCCGGCGGGGTCGGCGTGAACACCATCGGCCGGAACATGGAGGCCCCGTTCGGCGGCTTCAAGAAGAGTGGGGTGGGCCGGGACGTCGGCTCGTACGCCCTGCACGCGTACAGCGAGTGGCAGTCGATCGTCTGGCCGGGATAGCGCACCATCACCGTCGGCCACCGTCGCCGTCGCCATCGGCAGGGAGAACACCACTGGCCGCAACAGCACCACCAGCCCCACGGAACCCTCGGACCGCTCTACTGCGTGTCTACAACTGAGCATGTGAAAATGCGCAATTGTAGATGGTCACTACGGCGGAACCGGGGGTTCCATGCAGGCGCTGGAGGCGCAGGATCCGCGCACGGTCGGTGCGTACCGGGTGCTCGGCCGGATCGGTGAGGGCGGTATGGGGCGGGTCTATCTCGCCCGTAACGCGGGAGGCCGCTCCGTCGCGCTGAAGTTCATCCACGCCGACATGGCGGCGCAACCGGGCTTCCGTGAGCGCTTCCGGCGCGAGGCGGACGTCGTGCGGCGGGTCGGGGCGCCGGGGACGGTGCCGGTCGTCGACACCGGTCTGGAGGAACGGCATCCCTGGTACGCGTCGGAGTACGTGTCGGGGCCCTCCCTCCAGGACTCGGTCGACCGGTTCGGACCGCTGCCCGCAGAATCGTTGTGGCGGCTCGCGGCCGATCTCGCGCAGACCCTGGAGCATGTGCACGGCGACCGGCTCGTGCACCGCGACCTCAAGCCGTCCAACGTGCTGCTGTCGGCCGACGGGCCGCGCCTCATCGACTTCGGGATCGTGCACGCCGCGCTCGACGCGGGTCTCAGCGCGGCGGGCCTCACCTCGACCGGGGCGCGGATCGGCACCCCGGCCTACATGTCGCCCGAGCAGGCGTACGGCGAGAAGGTGACCGCCGCGACCGACGTCTACAGCTACGGGCTCACGCTCGCCTTCGCCGCCACCGGCGTCCAGCCGCACCGGGGCAGCCTCGACCCGCAGCTCCCGGGCGTGGTCGAGGAGTTGCGCAACCTCATCCGGCACTGCCTCGACCCGGAGCCGGAGCGGCGGCCGGACGCGGGGCAGCTCGTCGCCCAGGCACGCACCCGCGACGCCACGAGCGACACGTGGCTGCCCGCGCAGGTCGTCTCGCTGATCGCCCGCACGTCGGGGCAGCTCCTGAACCTGGAGGCGCGGGCCGACACGGTGATGCACGGGGCCGAGGCCGGCCCCGGGTCCACGCAGCCGGACGCGGGCGGCGTGTTCGGGCCGAGCGGCGGGGACTTCCACGACGCGGCCACGCGGGGGCCGGGAGTCGGCCCCGCGTCCCCGCCGCCGCCTTCGACACCGCCCCCGGCACCGTTCCCGGCCCAGCCCTCGACGCCGTACTCGACCCCGCCGGGCGGTGCGCCCTACGGGGGCCACGCCGGGTTCCACGGCGACGCTCAGCAGTCGACGGTCGATGCCTGGTCCTCCTCGTACGGGCGGCAGCAGCCCGCGGCGTACGGGGCGCGGCCGGTGTCGGGGCCGCCCCCGCGCGGTACCGCCGAGCGGCACGACGGGGGTCCCGGGCTGCCGGGGCGTCCGTTGCTCGGTCTCTTGTGGCTGGTGCCCGCGGGGTTCGCCGCGCTGGTGAAGTTCCCCAACGTGTCGGCGCTGATCGTCGGCGCCGCCGTCGTCGTGCTGATCTCCAGGGCGGTCCTGTTGTACCGGCGGGGTGGCAACGACCGCGAGTACTTGGCGTTCTGGGCCGGTCTGGGGGCCGCGGTCGTGCTCGCCCTCTGCATCTCGCCCGGGACGCCCGCGCTGATGGCGATCCTCGCGCTCCTGACGCTCGCCCTGATCTACGCGGTGCCCACCGCCGTCAGCCGGTTCCGTGGCGGGGGCCGCCCGGCGGGGCGCGCGTGACGCAATCGGCACGGGAAAATTTTGAATCGGGCGAAATCGGGCCCGGCTTCGATTACCGAATATCGAACGCCGGGCCCGCAGCCTTGCTATCTGCCGGTAGGGTGAGTCGTGCGCCTGGAAATGATGGGTCGCACGCCCGAATTGCCCATGGATAACCAGCCGTCGCGGCTGTGACAATTCCCGCCAGATCCAACTAGATGTGGAAACCGCAGGACTTAACGTCCTGTTCATGACTCAGTTGGACGCAGGGCCCTCGACGGGGCGGGCCGCAGACACCACCGGGGGCGGCGGGGGCAAGGGCCTCGGCGGGAACTCCGTCGGGCTGCTCGGCAGCGCCGTCATCGGCGTCTCCACGGTCGCGCCGGTCTACTGCCTGACCTCCACGCTCGGCTCCACGGCCGGCGAAGTCGGCCTCCAGATGCCCGCGGTGTTCCTCGCGGGCTTTCTGCCGATGCTGCTCGTGGCGTTCGCGTACCGGGAGCTCAACAAGGTCATGCCGGACTGCGGCACGTCCTTCACCTGGACCGTGAAGGCGTTCGGGCCGCGCGTCGGGTGGATGTGCGGCTGGGGCCTGGTGATCGCGACGATCATCGTCCTGTCGAACCTCGCCGGGGTCGCGACCTCGTACTTCTGGCTGCTCGCGAGCGAGATCAGCAACAACGCCTCGGTGGCGGCGCTCGACGACAACAAGGCCGTCCACATCCTCACGTGCCTGGCCCTGATCGCCGCGGCGACGGCGATCAGCTATCGCGGCATGACCGCGACGAAGGGCGTGCAGTACACGCTGGTCGGGCTCCAGCTGGTGGTGCTCGCCGTCTTCGTCGTGATGGCGGTGGCCAAGGCGGGCTCCGCGGACTTCGCCGGGACCGCGGTGGACTTCTCGTGGTCGTGGCTGAACCCGTTCTCGGTGCAGTCCTTCGGCGCGTTCACGGCGGGCCTGTCCCTCTCGATCTTCATGTACTGGGGCTGGGACACCTGCCTCACCGCCAACGAGGAGACGATCGGCAGCGACAAGACGCCGGGGCGCGCCGCGCTCATCGCGATGGTCGTCCTGGTCGGCTCGTACCTGGCGACGGGCGTCGCGGCGCAGATGATCGTCGGCTCGGGCGACAAGGGCCTCGGACTCGCCAACCCGGAAACGTCCGACAACGTCTTCGCGGCGCTCGCGGGCCCGGTGATGGGCCCGACACTCGGCATCCTTCTCTTCCTCGCCGTCCTCGCCTCGGCCGCGGCCAGCCTCCAGACGACGTTCATCCCGGTCGCCCGCACGGTCCTCGCCATGTCGACGTACGAGGCGCTGCCGGCGTCGTACGCGCGCGTGCACCCGAAGTTCCGCACGCCGGGCCGCGCGACGATCACGGCGGGCGTCGCCACGGCCGTCTTCTACACGGTCATGACGCTGGTCTCCGAGCACGTCCTCGTCGACACGATCTACGCGCTCGGCCTCATGATCTGCTTCTACTACGCCCTGACGGCCTTCGCCTGCGCCTGGTACTTCAAGGCGGAACTGCGCCGCTCGGTCCGCGACTTCACCTTCAAGGGCCTCTTCCCCCTGCTCGGCGGCGTCCTCCTGTCGGCGGTCTTCATCAAGACCCTCGTCGACATGTGGAACCCGGCGTACGGCAGCGGCTCCTCGGTCCTCGGCATCGGCTCGGTCTTCGTGATCGGCGTGGGCCTGCTGCTCGTCGGCGTGGTCATCATGCTGGTGATGGGCCGCCGCAGCCCGGCGTTCTTCCGCGGCGAGATCCTGAACCGGGAGACGCCGGTGCTGGTGGTGGAGGAGCCCTAGGGCGCCTCAGTCCCCCAGGAAGATCGGGTTCGTGAAGGCTGCCAGGGGGCCGGGGAGGCCCTGTGTCGTGGGGGTGTGGCGGATTTCCGCTCGTGCGTACGCCGCGTAGGACGCGGTCGTCGTCCAGGTCGCCGAGGTCGCGCCCGCCGCCGACGTGAACAGGGTGCCCTGGTCCGTGACGATGTGGAGGGTGCAGTCGGGGGCTGCCTTGGCCTTCAGGTGCACCGTGACCGGGGTGTCGGGGGCGACGGTCAGGCGGTCGCCGATGCCCGCCACCTCGCCCTTGCCGCCGGTCGCCGTGAAGGTGAGGTCGACCGACGAGGACTCGGCAACGTACGAGTGGCCCGCCTTGATGCCTGCCTGGATGGCCTCGCGGGTCAGGTCGTCGGCCAGGACCACGGTCTGGGGGCCGCCGACGCGGTCCGGGTCGCGGTGGGCGTCGCTGTTGCCCATCGCGGGGATCCAGCCCGTGCGGCCCTTTGAACGGGCGTACGCGACCAGGGTGTTGTCCCAGTCCGCCAGGGACACCTCGTCGTCCGGCGTGTACGGGCCGTTCCACACCTCGACCGCGTCCGCCTCGCCGAAGCCGAACTTCCAGCCGCAGCCGATGCACGTCGCGTGCGGGTGGGCGGGGACGACCAGGCCGCCCGCGCGGCGGACCTGCTGCGCGTACTTCGCCCAGCGGTTGTCGCGGGCCCGGTAGCGCCAGTCGATGAACGTGCCGGGGTCGGTGCCGAGGGCGACCACGTGGCCGTTGCGGGTGGTGATCTCCTCGCCGATCAGCACGAGGAGGTCGTCGCCCGCCACGTCCGACCAGTGGGCGTGGGACGAATACGTGTTGTGGTCGGACGTGTTGATGAAGTCCAGGCCTGCGGCGCGGGCCAGTTCGCCGATCTCCTGCGGCGTGCGGCGGCCGTCCGAGTACCAGGTGTGGATGTGGCAGTCGCCGCGGTACCAGGCGCGGCCCCGGCCGCGGGCGCGCTCCGGCGGGTACGTCGGGCGGGGTGTCTTGCCGGGCGCGCCGTGCGTCAGCGTCACCGTCACCTCGTACGGCAGGCCCTCCGGCGCCACCGTGTACGGGCCGAGCGCGATGTTCCAGGTGCCGGGGCGGACCGGGCCAGGGATGTAGCCGGGCGTCGCGTCGTCGGCGCGGACGAAGAACTCGGTGCGGGCGCCGCCGGACCAGCCGCGGAAGCCCTTGCCGCCGAGCTCCGTGCCGCGCTCGTCGAAGACACCGATGTCGAGGGCGTTGTTCTGGGTGCCGGCCGGGAGCCCGGTGGCTTTCTCGTACGTGTAGGAGACCTTGATCTCGCGTACCCCTGAGGGCACCTCGACCGGGAGGTACACGTAGTCGGGCGCGCCCGGCGGCAGGGTGCCCTTGAGCGTCTTGGTGGACTGCGAGCCCTCGGCGGCATCGGCGGCATCGGCTGCGCTGGCGAAGCTCATGCCGGTGAGGGTAAGCGCCCCCGCGGCCCCCGTCGTGAGCAGCGCGCGTCTGCCGATGCCGTGTTCGTCGCCGGGCGTCTCGTCGGTGCACATGGTGCGGCTCCCCAGGGTGTCGGATGTGACGTGGGTGACCCTGGCATTGAGCCGTGAACTCCCCTCGAAGGGAAGGGGAGCGGCAGATTGCGTACGGCTACGACTACGGCTGTGGCTACGACTTCCGGCCGCGCAGGAACCGGGTCAGGACGAGCAGCACGACGATGACGACCAGCACGAGCAGGATCAGGCCGATCACCCCGAATGAGCTCTTCTTCTTCTTTTTCTTCTTGCTCTTCTTGCCGAACGATTTGTTGACGGTCTTGCCGACCTTCGTGATGACCGTCCTGTTGGTGGCCTGTGGGCTCGTCTTGGAGGCGGACTTCGTCGCTGGACTGTTCGCGGCAGCAGCTGTCGAAGTCGTCCCGGTTGTGGGGGCGGACGCGGATGCGGTCGCCGGAACACCGCCGAGCAGCAGCCCGCCCAGCAGCATCAGTACGGTCGTGGGTCGTGCGCGCAGAAGCATGCCGGGAGCGTAGGGGAGGACGGGGGCGTCGGGAAGGGCACAGGCGGGCGCCCTCGTAGTGTCCGGATGGCGCTCGTATGCTCGGTTCATGAGTGATCAGGACGCCGTACCGCAGCCCCCCGAGGCAGACCGTCCCACCGCCAACGCGATGCGCCGCGCACTGAAAAGGGCCAGAGACGGTGTGGCGCTCGATGTCACGGAGGCCGCCGTGCTGCTTCAGGCGCGCGGCGACGACCTGGCCGACCTCACCACGTCCGCCGCCCGCGTGCGCGACGCGGGCCTGGAGGCGGCGGGCCGGCCGGGTGTCATCACGTACAGCAAGAGCGTGTTCATCCCGCTCACCCGGCTGTGCCGTGACAAGTGCCACTACTGCACGTTCGTGACCGTCCCCGGCAAACTGCGCCGCGAGGGTCACGGAATGTTCATGTCGCCCGACGAGGTCCTCGACATCGCGCGCAAGGGTGCCGAACTCGGCTGCAAGGAAGCGCTGATCACCCTCGGCGACAAGCCGGAGGACCGGTGGCCCGAGGCGCGGGAATGGCTGGACGCGCACGGGTACGACGACACCATCGCGTACGTGCGTGCCATATCCATTCGCATCCTGGAGGAGACCGGGCTGCTGCCGCACCTCAACCCCGGGGTGATGTCCTGGACGGACTTCCAGCGGCTCAAGCCCGTCGCGCCCTCCATGGGCATGATGCTGGAGACGACCGCCGAGCGGCTGTGGTCCGAGCCGGGGATGCCGCACTACGGCTCGCCCGACAAGGAACCGGCCGTCCGGCTGCGGGTGTTGGAGGACGCGGGCCGCTCGTCCGTGCCGTTCACCAGCGGGCTGCTCATCGGGATCGGGGAGACGTACGAGGAGCGCGCCGACTCGCTGTTCGCGCTGCGCCGCGTCGCCCGCTCGTACCACGGCATCCAAGAGCTGATCATCCAGAACTTCCGCGCCAAGCCGGACACGGCGATGCGCGGCATGCCGGACGCCGAACTCGACGACCTCGTCGCGACGGTCGCCGTGGCCCGCCACATCATGGGCCCGTCGGGGAACCTCCAGGCCCCGCCGAACCTCGTCGACGGCGAGTACGCGCGCCTCATCGACGCCGGGATCGACGACTGGGGCGGCGTCTCCCCGGTGACCATCGACCACGTGAACCCCGAGAAGCCGTGGCCGAAGCTGGAGGAGCTGGCGGCGCAGTCGGCGGAGGTCGGCTTCGAGCTGCGTGAACGGCTGTGTGTCTACCCGGAGTTCGTGACGCGCGGCGAGCCGTGGCTGGACCCGCGTCTGCTCCCGCACGTCAACGCCCTGTCCGACGCCGACGGTCTGGCCGTGGCCGACGCGCCCGTCGTCGGCCGCCCCTGGCAGGAGCCCGACGAGGAGTTCACCGCCAGCGGCCGCACCGATCTGCACCGCACCATCGACACCGAGGGCCGTACGAAGGACCGTCGCGACGACTTCGACGTCGTGTACGGCGACTGGGAGGCGCTGCGCGAGCAGGCGGCCCCCGGCATGGTGCCTTCGCGTATCGACGGCGACGTACGCCAGGCGCTCAAGCAGGCGGCCGACGACCCGACGAAGCTCACCGACGACGAGGCCCTCGCCCTGCTGCACGCGGACGGCCCCGCCCTCGACGCCCTCTGCGGCATCGCGGACGACATCCGTAAGTCGGTGGTCGGCGACGACGTCACGTACATCGTCACGCGGAACATCAACTTCACGAACGTCTGCTACACCGGCTGCCGCTTCTGCGCGTTCGCGCAGCGCCGCACGGACGCCGACGCGTACACCCTGTCCCTGGACCAGGTCGCGGACCGGGCCCAACAGGCCTGGGACGTAGGGGCTGTTGAGGTCTGCATGCAGGGCGGCATCCACCCGGACCTGCCCGGTACGGCGTACTTCGACATCGCGAAGGCGGTCAAGGAGCGCGTGCCCGGCATGCACGTCCACGCCTTCTCGCCGATGGAGGTCGTCAACGGCGCGACCCGCACCGGCATGTCCATCCGCGAGTGGCTGACCGCCGCGCGCGAGGCGGGCCTCGACTCCATCCCCGGCACGGCGGCCGAGATCCTCGACGACGAGGTCCGCTGGATCCTCACGAAGGGCAAGCTGCCGGCGGCGACGTGGATCGAGGTCATCAAGACCGCCCACGAGCTGGGCATCCGCTCGTCCTCGACGATGATGTACGGGCACGTGGACCAGCCCCGCCACTGGCTCGGCCACCTCCGCACTCTGGCGTCCATCCAGCAGGAGACAGGCGGCTTCACGGAGTTCGTGACGCTCCCCTTCATCCACACCAACGCGCCGGTCTACCTGGCGGGCATCGCGCGCCCCGGCCCGACCACCCGCGACAACCGGGCGGTCACGGCGATGGCCCGCGTCCTCCTGCACCCGCACATCCCCAACATCCAGACCAGCTGGGTGAAGTTGGGGACGGAGGGCGCGGCCGAGATGCTGCGCTCGGGCGCCAACGACCTGGGCGGCACGCTCATGGAGGAGACCATCTCCCGGATGGCGGGCTCGTCCTACGGCTCGTACAAGTCGGTCAAGGACCTGATCGCGGTCGCGGACGCGGCGGGCCGCCCGTCGAAGCCGCGGACCACCTTGTACGGGGAGGTGCCCGAGGAGCGGGTGGGCGCTGCCCAGGCGTCGGACGGCCATCTGCCGGAGCTGCTGCCGGTGTTGGAGCCGTAGAGGCGGGGCGCCACAGAACGGTCGGGTCCCGGGCCCGCCGCCGCTGACAGGGTGGGCGGCCGGGCCCGAGCGCGCAGGCTCTCCCGCTCTGCCTGCGCCACAGTCCGCCGCCGTACGTGGGATGGAGGGGAGCGGCGGGTGGGCGGCGCCGACGCCGTCCATCTTCCGCGACATCCCGTGAGCGGGGCGGTATCAGGAAGGTACGGCCCGCTCCCGGGGCCGGTCTCGCCGTTTTGCGCGGGGCCGCTATCCGGTTCGCGCGAGGCTTCGCGAGGCGGCGAGCGTACGGGAAGGGGGCTCGCCGAACCGGTCCCGGTAGCGCCGGGAGAACCGGCCCAGGTGGGCGAAGCCCCAGCGGTAGGCGACCTCGGTGACCGTGGTCTCGCCGGGCGCGGCGACGCGCAGCGCCATCCGCACGTGCTGCATCCGCACCTCGTGCACGTACCCCATGGGCGTCATGCGCGCCTGTGACCGGAACGCCTCCTGCAGCGTGCGCAGGCCGACCTGGGCGACGGCGGCGAGCCGGTTCGCGTCCCAGGGCTCGGCCGGGTTGTCGCGCACCGCGTCCATGACGCGCTTCACAGCGACGGCGGGCATGGAGAGCGGAGGCGCGTCGAGGGCGTCGCGGTAGCGGTGGTCGGTGGCGAGCAACAGGCCTTCCAGCAAGGTCTGTTCGATCCGGCCTCGGACCATGGGGCTCTGCAGCAGACCGCCCGGGCTGTTCGCGTCGAGCGCGGCCCAGCGCGCCAGACCCGCCCAACTGCGTCCGGCTCCCCGGGAGATGTCGAACGACGGGCTGAAGTCGGCATTGCGGTGCGCGGGCCTGCCCAGCAGTACCTCCAGCTGTCGGTGCACCGCCGCCTTGTCGATCTTGATGGTGAGGGTGTCGCAGTCGGGCGAGAAGTCGCCGACCCGGAAGCTCTTCGGGGGATTCATCATGCCGCCCGTGCGGGCCGACACGGGGGTGTCGGGCGCCCGGCCCTGACCGATGCTGAAGGAGCCGGTCGTCGGCGCCACGACGTGGTAGCCCTCCAGGTCGGGGACGTAGACCCGGATGGAGGCGCCGAACGACATGCGCCCGATCGTCACGCCACCCAGCACCACGACGTCGGCGTCGAGCTCGAAGTCCTGTGCCGAGGGCGTGTCCAGCTTCATGTCGTAGAACTGCTGCGACAGCACGGCGCGCGCCTCGTCCACGGAACGCGTGGTGAAGCGGTTGGCCGCGCTCGCAGGACCCTGCCCCTTGTCCGCGTCCATGGCGTCCCACCCTTTCCGGTGCCCCTCAGCACCAGAAGACGTGTGCTTCCAGGGTCCTCCGTCGGGAGGGGCGGTGGGGCGGTTTTCGGGGCAATGTTTCCGGGGTTCGCGGATGTGGATGGCGCTCCGGAACCCGAGTTGGCGAGATCCGGTGATCCGGTACGCCACCCCCCAAAGAAAGGGTTGGGAAAAACCAAACCCACCCACCTCACCTCCGGACGTAAGCCACCGGAGGGGCATCACTCGCGAGAGTGACGATCGCCAACTCGACTGGCGAACACGCGAGTTCGTGGTGCACTCTCTGCCGCATATGCAAAGCGGCCCCCGCCGGGACTGGCATCCCGGACGAGGGCCTAACCACCAAGGAAGAAAGAGGCTTCCCGATGTCTGGGCAACAGATTAGCGCGCCTTCGCGCGCCCATTCCGGCCGTTCGGCCACACCGCCACGCGGCCTTCACCGCTCCCGGGAGCGCCACATGTCCGAGTTCACCGTCGTCGGGCATCATGGTCGATGCGGGAGAGGGAGACCTGCGCGCCCCCATGGCCGAGATCCGGGCGATCCGGGAGACGGCTGAGGCAGAGGCCGGGTTGTGACCGACTGGACCTGGGACTACAACCCGAGCGCCGAGTACGTCATGGAAGGGCTTCCGCCGGGAGTGGTGGCGGATTCATCAGCTTCCTCGCGATTCCCCGGCACGCCTGTGTCTACATCTGCAATGTGACCTGGTACGGCTGAGTTGCCATGGGGCTGAAACTTGTACGTGTCCACGCGGACGAAGCGGACATCGCGCTGATCAAAGAAGCGTCAGGACGCCTGGGAGTGTCCGAGGACGAGCTGATCAGAGAGGGAATCCATCGCATCGCGATGGCCTGCCGTGTCTGGGACGAGCCCTTCATCGCCGATGAGCAGACCATCGATCTGGGCGAGGCGGGACCCACGAACAACCGCCCGTGCTCCGCGTGAGCGCAGGCGTCCACGATCCCATCACTTCGTGAACATTCCTGGTCGACGTCGGTCGATTACAGTGCTCGAAGCCGAAGGGTCGAGGGTCGTGACAGGAGGAGTCCCCCATGGGCGCAGCGCCCAACGCGGCGGCCGTCTGGGGCCGCACCGAACAGCAGGACTTCCGCAGCAGAGTGCGCGGGACCCTGCTCGGTGGCGCACTCGGTGACACCCTCGGCGCCCCGCTCGACGGCCTCACGCTCGACGGGATCCACGCCGAGCACGGGGACGAGGGGCTCAAGCAGCTGGTGCCCGTGTACGGGCGGACCGGCGCCATCACGGCCGCCACCCAGTTGACCCTGTTCACCGTCGACGGGCTCATCCGCGCCCAGGTCCGCCGCGACACCGGCGCCTGGCACCCGCCGACCGATGTGCACCGCGCCTATCTGCGGTGGGCGGCGACCCAGCGCGACTGGGGTCCCGACCTGCGCCGCAAGGAGGACGGCTGGCTGGCCCGCGAGGAGTGGCTGTACTCGCGGCGGGGTGCCGCGCAGGCGTGCCTGCTGGGGCTCGGCAACGACGTCATGGGGACGCTCGACCGACCCAAGAACCTGGACGCGGACGGCGCCGAGGCGGCGACCCGCTCCGCGCCGTTCGGGCTCCTCGTCGGCTGGGAGCCGCAGCTCGTGTTCCAGCTCTCCGTCGAGTGCGCCGTGCACACCCACGGCGCCGCGGAGGCCTACCTGGCGGCGGGCGCGTACGCGGTCCTCGTGCACGCCCTCGCGCGCGGCGACTCCCTCGACGCCGCCGTGCAGCGCGCGCTTGCCCTGCTCGCCGCGCGCCCCGGGCACCCGCCCGTCGCGGACGCGCTCAAGCACGCGCTCGGCGCCGTACGGCAGGGCATGCCGACCGCGGCGCGGGTCGGGGAGCTGGTGGGCGACGGGGACGCGACCGGGGTGCTCGCGGCCGCCGTGTACTGCGCGCTCGTCAGCGACGACATCCGGCACGGCCTCGGCCTTGCCGTGCACCACGACGGGCCCTCCGCGCAGGTCGGCGCGTTGTGCGGGAGCCTGCTCGGGGCGCTGCACGGGGAGACGGCGTTGCCGCCCGCGTGGGTGGCGGAGGTGGAGGGTCGGCCCACGATCCTGGAGCTTGCGGACGACTTCGCGATGGAGATGACGCAAGGCGCTGCGCTGCATGGGCCGGGGTCGGCTTCGGCGGGGTGGTTGGCGCGGTACCCGCGGGCGTAGGCCGCACCCCGGAAGGTGCGGCCCAGTGGTGGTTGGTCCTTCGGTCAGTCCTTCACCCGTGATCCGAGTACGTTGTCGCTCGCGCCGGCCGGTGCCGGTACCGCCGCCGCAGCAGCGCCGTCGTCGTCGGAGTTGATGGTCGCGATGATCGCGTCGCGCTCCGGGGTGTCCTCGGGCTTGATGTAGCCGATGAGGATGTAGAGGACCAGGGAGACGGCGAGCGGGATCGACACCTGGTACTGGAGCGGCACGCCGCCCTCGATGTTCCAGCTGATCGGGTAGTTCACCAGCCAGAACGCGAGCAGGCCCATGCCCCAGCTGGTGAGCGCGGCGGTCGGCCCGGAGCGGCGGAACTGGCGCAGCAGGCCAAGCATCATCGGGATCGCGATCGGTCCCATCAGACCGGCCACCCACTTGATGACCACCGTGATGATGTCCTTGAACGTGGGCGAGTTGACCTGCGTGGCGACCGCCATGGACAGGCCCAGGAAGATCACCGTCGTCAGGCGGGCCGCGAGCAGGCCCGTGCGCGGGCCCCACTGCCGCGCCTTCGAGGAGAGCGCGGGCGCCACGTCCCGCGTGAAGACGGCCGCGATCGCGTTGGCGTCGGAGGAGCACATGGCCATCGTGTGCGAGAAGAAGCCGACGATCACCAGGCCCAACAGGCCGTGCGGCAGCAGCTGTTCGGTCATCAGGCCGTACGAGTCGGAGCCGTCCGGCTTCTGCGCCTGCACGAGCAGCGGCGACATCCACATCGGGAAGAAGAGGACGACCGGCCAGATCAGCCAGAGCGAGGCCGACAGGTAGGCGGACCGCTTGGCCTCGCGCCCGCTGCTCGTCGCCATGTAGCGCTGGGCCTGGTTGAGCATGCCGCCGTTGTATTCGAAGAGCTTGATGAAGAGGAACGCGAGCAGGAAGACCGTGCCGTACGGGCCGACCAGCGGCTTGTCGTGGCCCTGCAGCTCGGGCCGGCTCCAGGCCTCGAAGAAGCCGATGTGCTTGTCGCTGAGCTTGAGGACGACCGCGATGAACATCGAGACCCCGGCCAGCAACTGGATGATGAACTGGCCGAGTTCGGTGAGCGCGTCCGCCCACAGGCCGCCGATCGTGCAGTAGACCGCGGTGATGGCACCGGTGATGAGGATGCCCTGGTTCAGGGACACACCCGTGAACACGGACAGCAGCGTGGCGATGGCCGCCCACTTCGCGGCCACGTCGACGATCTTCAGCAGCATCCCGGACCAGGCGAGCGCCTGCTGGGTGCCCAGGTTGTAGCGGTTCTTCAAGTACTCCAGCGGGGAGGCCACATGGAGCTTGGAGCGCAGCCGGTTGATGCGCGGCGCGAACAGCCGGGCGCCGATGGCGATGCCGAGCGCGATCGGGAAGGACCAGGTGACGAAGGACGTCACGCCGTAGGTGTACGCGATACCGGCGTACCCGGTGAACATCACCGCGCTGTAGCCGGACATGTGGTGCGAGATGCCGGACAGCCACCACGGCATCTTGCCGCCCGCGGTGAAGAAGTCGGAAACGTTGTCGACGCGCTTGTGGGACCAGACGCCGATCGCGACCATCACGCCGAAGTAGGCGATGAGCACGACCCAGTCGAGACTGTTCATGTGCCCCCTCCAGGGGTTCCGCTGCACAACGGTTGCCCCCGGTAAGGGTGTTGGGGACGTGGGGGATTGAACCTCCGTGCTTGGGGCCGGTCAAGGGTTCTGCAGTCATGGATATGAACCCCGGACAGAATTCAGAACGTGGCGAAACTCGGGGAGGAAGGCATTCACCCTGGCTGACCTGCGGTATCGGCAGGTGCCCCGAGCCGGTCGGCTACCGCATGAGTTCTCCGGCGTTCACCAGGAGCTGCTGGCCGGTGATCGCGCGCGCCCGGTCGGAGGCGAGGAACACCGCCGCGTCCGCCACGTCCCCGTCCGTCGCGAGGTCCGGCAGCGCCATCCGCTCGGTGAGCCGCCCGAGCACCTCGTCCTCGGGCACGCCCTCGGTCTGCGCGGTGATCTGTACGTAGGCCTGCACGGGCGGGCCCCACATCCAGCCGGGCAGCACGGTGTTCACCCGGACCCGGTGCGGCCCGACCTCCCGCGCCAGCGAGTACATGGCGCTCGTCAGGGCGCCCTTGGACGCCGCGTACGCCGCCTGCCGGACCTGGGAGGGCGCCGCGATCGCCGACTGCGTCCCGATGAAGACGACCGAGCCGCCGCGCTCCTTGAGGGCCGGCAGGCACGCGCGGGTCATCCGCAGCGTGCCGAACAGATTCACGTCGACGACCTTGCTCCAGGTCTCGAAGTCGGCATCCTCCAGGCCGCCGAAGTAGCTGTCCCAGGCCGCGACGTGGACGACCGCGTCCACGCCACCGAACCGCTCGCGCGCCAGATCCGCGAGTGCCTCGCACTGCGCCTCGTCGGCGATGTCGGTCGAGCGGAACGCGGTCCGCTTGCCCTCCGGGTCCAACTCCTTTGCGCATGCAGCGAGATGGGCCTCGGTGCGCGCCCCGAGCACCGCGTTCCCGCCGTCGCGCAGCACGGCCTCCACCACCTGGCGGCCGAGCCCCGCGCCCACCCCGGAGACGATCACGGTCTTCCCCGCAAGCAGTTCCGCATTCACCATCGGTTCGCCTCCCGGCTCTGGCGTTATGTCTGACGGGGCGTCAGAGTATGGGCGTCCAACGGGAGATGGAAGGCCTGCGCGAGAGGGCGCGAGAGGCCGGAAGGGGAGCGGCATGGAGGACACGCACAGCGAGACGTACGCGGAACTGGCGGCCGTCGGGCCGTACGGGGTGCGCCCGGGGCACGCCCTGATCACCATGGTCGAACCGCACCCGGGCCATGAACACGCGTACAACCGCTGGTACGAGGACGACCACTACTACGCCGGCGCCATGGCCATGCCGTGGATGTACTCCGGGCGCCGCTGGGTCGCCACCCGCGACCTCCAACTCCTGCGCTACCCCGAGAAGTCCGCGGTCGCCGAGCCGGTCACGGCGGGCTGCTACATCTCCACGTACTGGATCACCGAGGGCCGTTACGCCGACCACATGAAGTGGACCGTCGGCATCAACAAGCGGCTCAACCGGGACGACCGCGTCCACCAGGACCGCACGCACGTCTTCACGGCGTTCCAGGACCACGAGGCGACGGTGTACCGGGACGGGGACGAGGGGCCGCGCGACTTCCACGCGCTCGACCATCCCTACCAGGGGCTCGTCGTCGAGGTGATCGACGCCGAAGGTCCCGAGCAGCGCGCCGAGTTGCTGGAGTGGCTGCGCACCGAGCATCTGCCGGAGCGGGTGGCAGGATCGCCCGCCGCGATGGTCACGGTCTTCCGCCCGACACCGCTGCCGGGGGACAAGATGACGTACGTGAAGCAGGTCGAGGGCGTCGACACCCGGCTCACCCTGCTCTGGTTCCTCCAGGCCGACCCGCGCGAGTGCTGGCAGGACCATTTCACGGGCCTGGGCGAGGCGGTGGCGGCGTCGGGCCTCGGCCGGGTGGAACTGGTCGCCCCGTTCATCCCGACGGTGCCGGGCACGGATCAGTACGTGGATCAGCTGCGCTGACCCGGGCTGTCCTGCTCCGGACAGCGCCGAGCCCCCTCGGCCAGGACGGCGGACCAGTCGAGAGGGCTCTGTCAGTGGTGCGATGTTGCGTGGTGCTGTTTTGCGTGGTGCTGTTTTGCATGTTGCGGTCTTGCGCAGTGCTTTCTTGCGTGTTCGGTTGTCTCACGGAGTTGGCTGGGGGGTCAGCTGGCGACCCGGCTCATCTCCGTGACGAAGGCGCTCCATGAAGCCGGCGCGAACGCCAGGTTCGGGCCCTGCGGGTCCTTGGAGTCGCGTACGTCCACCGCGTGGGCGGCGGGAGACTTGATCTCCACGCACGCGCCGTTCCCTGCGGAGTACGAGGACTTGATCCAGGTGGGCTGTGCGCCCTTGGTGATTGCCATGATCTGCTCCGGTCTGGCCATTGATCCCTTGCTGAGCCGCGGACTTGCTGCGGCTTTGCGCCAACACCATGTCGGTTGGTGGCGTGATCGACGCTACTCGCCGACCGGGGGCGGCGGTGGGGCCATTCACTCGACCGGATGGCATATTCCAGGTGGGTCTTCCATGAGCCCGTGGGAAAGGTGTACCGTGCGGCGCTTTCCCACGGGCCGGGCCCGGATCGGAGGCCTGAACTCTGCGGTCCGTTACGCGAGTTGGACTTCTTCGACCTTCAGTGAGTGTGTCGGACTTCAGCGCGTGTGGCGCTTCGCGGCTTCCAGGATGAACTGCCGGGACTGCTCCACGTTCAGCGCCTGGGCGCGCAGATGCTCGTACATGACGCTGTACTTCTGCACGTCCTGCGTCTTCTCCAGGTAGAGGTCGCTGGTGACGCCCTCGATGTAGACGACGCTGGAGTCCGCCGCGTCGGGGAACTCGAGAATCGCGTACTGCCCCGTGATCCCCGGATGCGCGCCCATCTCGAAGGGCAGCACCTGCACGGTGACATGGGGGAGCCCGGACACCTCCGCGAGGTGCTCAAGCTGCTCGCGCATCACCACGGACCCGCCGACGGCGCGGCGCAGCGCCGCCTCGTCCAGGACCACCCACAGGCGCAGCGAGTTGGCCTCGTCGTCGATCCGCTCCTGGCGGCGGATACGGACCTGGACGCGCTTCTCGACGTCCGTGAGCGAGGCCTCGGGCATCGCGCCCTGGATCAGCGCCTCCGCGTAGCCGCGGGTCTGCAGCAGACCGGGGATGCACTGCGACTCGTACACGCGCAAGGAAGCGGCGTCGGTCTCCAGGCCGATGTAGACGCTGTAGGGAATGTCGCCGAAGGAGTGCCACCAGCCTTGCTGGCGCGAATCCTTGGCCATTTGCATCAGCGAGTCGATGACCCGGTGGTCCTCGACCTCGTACACGCCGCACAGATCGCGTACGTCGCGCTGGCTGATGCTGCGCCGCCCGTTCTCCAGGCGGCTGATCTTCGACTGCGACACCAGCAGGCGCTCGGCGACCTCTTCGGCGGTCATGCCCTTGAGTTCGCGGAGCCGGCGCAGCTCCTGGCCCAACCGGCGTCGCCTGACGGTGGGATTGACGTTGGACGCCACGGACGTGCACCTCCGGCTACGTGCATTTCTTTGTTCTGCATACGTTGCGTGTCTATTGCTCAGCAGATTGCCACCCCGGGGCGGCTCTGCGCTGGGAAACGGCGGATGTGCACGGGAACGCACATGCGGGTTGCACGTGCCTCCTACGCAGCACAAACGCGACCGCGCGGGGTGACGTGCCGGGGCGTCGTCCTCACGCCCGGCGCATCACCCCGCGCGGTACAGCGGCTCCCGGACCGGTTCTTGGGGACTACGGTGCGGCGCTGTGGTGCTACGGGTGGTGCTTGTGGTGCTGCGGGTGGTGCTGGTGCTGCGGTTCGCCTAGTGGGCCACGGCCCGAGCCATGGAACCGCGGCGTGGCTGCATCGGAACGCCGCGAGCGGGCTCCGGTGCGCCCCGACCGGCCGAGGGGGCCGGTGAGCGGCGTGGCTGTACCGCCACACCGTTCTGGACGTCCATCACGGCGTGCGCCACGAGGCCGCCCATCGGGTCGTGCCTGATCAGGTCCCGCAGCCGGGAGCGTGAGGACCTGCCCTCGTTGCCCGGATACAGGTGCTTGCCGAGTCCGACCGCATGGGCCAGTGCGGCGAGCGCCGCGGTCCGTGGGTCCGGTGGGACCCCGGTGCGGATCGCGCTGTCCAGCCGGGCTCTGATCTCCCGGCTGACCGCCGACTCCGTCGCTTGGTAGCGAGTCGTCGGCAGTACCCCGCACATCTGTCCGGCCACGGCATGCACCATGCCGCACCGCTCCAGGTGCGAGAGGTAGGTCTGTCGCAGGCCAAGTCGTGGCCCGCCTATCCAGTGGACGGCCCGTACGGGAGCGCCACGCCTTCGCAGCAACTCCAACGCGCAGTCCAGAGTCGGATCTCCGGTCGGCCGTGGTGCCACCACGGCGATACGATCCCCGTCTGGGGCTATCCGTCCGGCCAGCGCCAGCTCTACTAGCTGTGCTCCGGCCAGACCTAGGTCGAGCGACTGCGGCTGCGCTGTGGTACCCGTGGCCGGGTCCAGAGCGAGCAGCAGAAGCTCCTCCGGAAGTGTTCTGCGGCTCCTGCCCATCCATGCCTCCCCGCGTGGATGAATGACAGGGTGACCCCTCTCACATTGGTCTGTCGAGAGTGCGTGGGGGGTTTGGACGGGAACCTGTAGGTATGTCGTTCTCGTCTACCACGTGGGTTAAGCCCCCACACAGGACACTGGTACATGGTTCGGACAGGGCTGGTCTGTCCGGCGACAAGTGGTTGAGTGGTTCATTCGGTCGAGGAGGCATCGGTGGCGGGGACCCCCGACAAGTCGGGAGAGCACAAGGCGTCGGGAGGCCCGGCTCCGGAGGACCCGCGTCTCGCGGTGTCGCGGGGCGTGGACCAGGAGACGGCGGTGTTCTCGGTCCGCGACGCGGCGGGCGAGGACCCGGATACGGGCGCCTCGGCCCCCGATCCGGACGCCGGCGACGACCGCCTGCGGGCGGCCGTGGCGGCCTGGGTGGCGGGCGACGAGAGCCCCACCGACGCGTCTGCAGTTGCAAATTCGAGCGATGGTGACGGGGAGACGGAATCGGCGTCCGCGGCTGCCGCGGGTGCGGGTGCGGGCGCGGGCTCCAAGCCCACCAACTCGGCCACCGGTTCCGCTGGTGACGCCGACTCCGACGCGGACGACACCACGACCGACGCCGACAAGCCCTCCGGCGCGAAGGCGGCCGCTGAGAACGACGACAAGGCGGACGCCACGAGCGACAACAAGCCGACCGACAAGCCCGCCGCCAAGGCGGATGCCCGGGGCGGCGCCAAGGCCGACGGCAGGCTGGCCGCCAAGGGTGACGGCAAGTCCACGGCCGGGGAGGGCGCCAAGCCGACCGCTGAGGGCGACGCGCAGGCGGATCCCCAGGGCGAGGCCCAGACGGATCCTCGGGGCGATGCCTGGGGCGGCGCCAAGGCCGACGCAAAGCCGGTCGCTGAGGGCGACGGCAAGGCGGCGGCCAAGGCTGATGCCACGCTGGCCGCTGAGGGCGACAGCGAGTCCGACGCCAAGGGCGACGGCAAGACGGACGCCCAGGCGGATGCCAAGGGCGATGCCCGGAGCGACGGCCGGGACGGTGCCAAGTCCGGCGCCAAGCCGGTCGCTGAGGGCGACAGCAAGCCCGGCCCCATGCCGGCCGCCAAGTCCGACGCCCGTGGCGCCGGGAAGTCAGCTGGCAAGGCGGACGCCACGTCCGCCGCTCAGGGCGGCGCGAAGCCGGACGCCAAGTCCGGTCCCAAGGGCGACGGGAAGTCGGCCGACGGTAAGGCGGCCGCTAAGTCCGGCGCCCTACCGGCCGCCAAGACGGACGCCACGTCCAGCGCCCAGCCGGACGCCAAGTCCGGTGCTCAGGGCCGCGCGAAGCCGGACGCCAAGACCGGTACTCAGGACGACGCGAAGCCGGGCGCCAAGGGCGACGGGAAGCCGGTCGACAAGGCCGACAGCGAGTCAGCCGCTACATCCGGCGCCCAGCCGGACGCCGAGGCCGACGTCCAGCCGGCCGACAAGGCCGACAGCAAGGCGGCCGCCAAGGCCGGCGGGAAGCCGGTCGCCGAGGCCGCCAGCACCGCGGACGCCAAGTCCGACGCCAAGCCGGACGCCAAGTCCGACGCCAAGGCCGATGGGAAGCCGGCCGACAAGGCCGGTGCCAAGGCCGACGGGAAAGCGGCCGACCAGGCCAAGGGCAAGGCGGCCGACAAGGCCGACCAGCCCGTCGACCAGCCCACCGCCGTCTTCAAGGCCGTCCCGCAGCCCGTGGATCAGCCGACCACCACGCTCAAGGCGGCCGGGACCGCGAAGAGCAGTAAGTTCGTGCCGCTCAAGGGGCTTGATGAGGGCAAGGCCACGGGCAAGGAGTTGCCGCCGGAGGCCGAGCAGCCCACCGTCGAGCCGGCCGAGCGGACGACCCAGCAGCCGTTGCCGCCGAAGCCGCCGCTCGACCTGCTCGCCGAGCTGACCAACACCCCGCCGCCCGCGGAGACCCGGGTCCGTACCGCGGTGCGCCGGGTCAAGGTGTGGACGCCGCTCGTCATCCTGTTGATCATCGTGTTCGGGGTCGTGCAGGCCGTCCGTCCGCTGCCGACGCCGTCCCTCACGCTCACCAGCGACGCCACGTACAGCTTCGACGGCGACAAGGCGTCGCTGCCGTGGCCGGGCGAGGGCCAGGGCTGGATGGACGTCCAGGGCATCGGCACGATGGACAACTTCGGCAAGCAGACGCCCGTGCCGATCGGTTCCGTCGCCAAGTCCATGACCGCGTACATCGTGCTCAAGGACCACCCGCTGAAGGCGGGCGCCGACGGTCCGTCGATCACCGTCGACGCCACCGCCGAGAAGGAGGGCGGCTACGACGCCGACGGGCAGAACGAGTCGACGCTCAACACCGTCAAGGAGGGCGACAAGATCTCCCAGAAGGACGCGCTCGCGGCGGTCATGATCCCGTCCGCGAACAACATCGCGCGTCTGCTGGCCCGTTGGGACGCCGGCTCCGAGGAGGCGTTCGTCAAGAAGATGAACGCCACCGCCAAGAAGCTGGGGATGAAGAACACCACCTACACCGACCCCTCCGGCCTCAAGGAGAGCACCGTCTCCACCGCCGAGGACCAGGTGAAGCTCGGCAACGAGCTGGTGCAGATTCCGGCGCTGACGGACATCACCAAGTTGCCCACCTGGACCGACCCGTCCGGCAAGAAGTGGACCAACTACAACCGCCTGGTGCCCTACGACGGCGCCATCGGCATCAAGACCGGCACGACGACCAAGGCCGGCGGCAACCTGCTCTTCGCCGCCACCAAGGACGCCGGCGGCTCGACCGTCACGGTCGTCGGCGCGATCCTCGGCCAGCACAAGGCGCCGATCATCGACACGGTCAACGCGGTCAGCAAGACCGCGATGCTCGCTGCCCAGGACGCCGTCACCTCGTCCACGGTCTTGAAGAAGGGCGACGTCGTCGGTTACGTCGACGACCAGCTCGGCGGGCACACCCCGGTCACGGTCACGAAGGACGTCAAGGCCGTCGGCTGGGCCGGCAAGACCGTGCACCTGCAACTCGCCGACCAGGACGGCAAGTCCGTGCCGCACACCGGCAAGTCGGGGGAGACGGTCGGCGTGCTCGAGGTCGGCGACGGTGAGGGCGGCGCCGTGGAGGTGCCGGTGGCCCTCCAGAAGGGCCTCACCGAGCCCGGATTCGGCGCGAAGCTGACCCGCGTCGGCTGATCGCCCCAAGGACCGCCCCCCGGTCCGCTCGTGGGAGGCCGAAGCCCTTCGGCCTCCCACGGCGCCCGTTCGCGGACCCCGTGCTAGCGTCGCGAGACCGGGCAGGCGGGGGACGCCCACCCGTTCATTCACAACGGCACACGGGTAAACGGGAGTGTAGGGAGTGGCCACAGCGAGGCCGACGCGCGCCGACGACGCGAAGCCCGGGACGGGCGGGAGCCGCCCCCGGACACAAGTCCCCGAGCAGCCCAAAGGGCATGCGAACACAGCGAATGCGGCCACCGGCGAACCGGACGTCGGCACGCGCCTGGCGCGTTTCGTCCGGCACCCCGTCACCCTCGCCACAGCGGTCGCCGCACTCCTCCATCTCATCTGGTTCTTCACGTTCGCGAACAGCGGCGGGGACCTCGCGGCGCAGGACGCCTGGGCCGAGTTCGTCGGTCGGCACCCCGACTCCGCGTACAACCTCGCCTGGTACGGCGGCATGCACCCGGTGTCGTACAGCGTGGTCTCGCCGTATCTGATGTCGGTGTTCGGCGTGCGCACGACGATGATGGGCGCAGGCACGCTCTCGGCGACGCTGCTGACCATGATCCTCATCCGTACGCGGGTGGTGGCGAAGCCCCTGTGGCCCGCGCTCGCCGGCGTCTTCGCGCTCCTGTGCAACGCCGCGTCGGGGCGCGTCACCTTCGGCCTCGGCATGATGTTCGGGCTCGCGGCGACGGCCGCGGTGTTCTGCTGGCCGTACCGCTGGCGCTACAAGCGCTGGGCGAAGGCGGCCGTGGCGGCGCCGCTCGCGGGCATCGCGACCGCCTGCTCGCCGGTGGCGGGGCTCTTCGTCGGACTCGTCGCCGTGGCGCTTTTCCTTCAGAAGCGGCGGCCAGGAGCGTACGCGCTCGGGCTCGCGCCGACCGCCGTCGTCGTGCTCTCGGCGTGGCTGTTCCCGTTCTCCGGTACGCAGCCGATGTCGTTCTGGTCGGCGCTGCTGCCGATGGTGTACGGCGTCCTCGTGTACGTCCTCGTGCCCAAGGAGTGGGTGACGGTCCGGATCACGTCCGCCGTCTACACCCTGGCGACCCTCCTGGTGTGGCTGATCAGTTCGCAGATCGGCTCCAACATCACCCGGCTCCCGATGCTGTTCGCGGGCGTCGCGTTGCTCGCCGCGCTGCCGTTCACGCAGAAGCGCTCGCGCAAGTGGTACGTCCTCGTGGTCACGTTCGTCGCCTTCAACGCGTGGATCGGCTTCAAGTCGGTCGACGACGTCGTGCGCACGACCCCGGCCGCCTCCTGGGCCCGTGAACTGGCGCCGCTCGTCAACGAGTTGCAGGAGGTCCGGGCCGAGCACGGCCGCGTCGAGGTGGTGCCCGCCCGCTCGCACCGCGAGGCCTCCGCGCTCGCCCCGTACGTGAACCTGGCGCGCGGCTGGAACCGGCAGGCCGACATGGAGCGCAACCCGCTCTTCTACGACGACACCCTCAACTCTGCGAACTACCGCGAGTGGCTGCGGCGTTGGGCCGTGCACTATGTGGTGCTGCCCAAGGACGAGCCGGACGGCAAGGGCGCGGAGCGCGAGCGGCAGTTGGTGCGGCGGGGCCTGCCGTACCTGAAGCAGGTGTGGGGCGACGCCAACTGGCAGCTGTTCGCCGTCACCGACCCGACGCCGCTCGCCGAGCCGCACGCGGTCGTCGACGCGGCGGAGCAGGGCGAGCTGACCATCGAGGTGACCCGGCCGGGGCGCGTACACATCCGCGTCCCGTACTCGCCGTGGCTGTCGGTCGTCGACGCCGAGGGCAAGAGCCTGGGGGCGCCGAAGGAGACGGAGGCGTCGAAGCGGGCGCGGGAGGCGAACGACTCCCTCCCGAAGCGGTATGCGAACGTGCACGGGTGCCTGGTGGAGACCGAGAAGGATGAGGCGGGTGACGCGTGGACGGAGCTGTTGGCCCCGAAGCCCGGCACGTATCGCCTCGCGGCGCCGTACCAGTTGCCCCGGGGGACGCCGTGCCCGGAGGAGTTGCGGTGACCCGCGGTTGACGCCGCGGGGCTCTGCCCCGGCCCCCGCGCCTCAATCGCCGGCGGGGCTTAATTGGGCTCACCCCCGAGGCGTGATCACCATTCCGCGAAAGAGCCGTCCGCGTGGCGCCACACCGGGTTGTGCCAGCGATGGCCGGAGGCAGCCGCCTTGATCACAGCCTGCTCGTCGATCTCGATGCCGAGCCCGGGCCCGGTCAACCGGGCCATGTGCCCGTCCGTGGAGTCGAAGGCGAAGACGGACGGGTCGACGAGGTAGTCGCCGAGGTCGGAGCCCACGTTGTAGTGGATGCCGAGGCTGGTCTCCTGGATGAACGCGTTCGGCGACGCGAAGTCGACCTGGAGGCACGCCGCGAGCGCGATCGGCCCGAGCGGACAGTGCGGGGCCAGGCCCACACCGTGCACCTCGGCCTGCGCGGCGATCCGCCGGGTCTCCGAGATGCCGCCCGCGTGGCTCAGGTCGGGCTGCGCGAGCGCGATGCCGGAACGCAGCACCGGGTCGAAGTCCCAGCGGGAGTAGAGCCGTTCACCGGTGGCGACCGGAATGGACGTGGACGCGGTGAACTCGCCGTACTGCGATGTCAGTTCAGGGAGCAGCGGCTCCTCGATGAACATCGGGCGCAGCGGTTCGAGGGCGCGGGCGAGCTGCTTGGCCAGCGCCGGGGACGTACGACCGTGGAAGTCGACGGCGACGCCTCCGTCCGGCCCCAGCACGTCCCGCACGGAGGCGACGCGCTCGACGACCGCGTCGATCTCGCGCGAGGTCTCGAGGTGCCGCATCCGGCCGCCGACGTTCATCTTCACGGCGCGGTAGCCCTGTTCGAGGCGCTGCGCCGCGTGCTCGGCGGCCTCGCTCGGGTCGTCGCCGCCGATCCACGAGTACATCCGCATCCGGTCCCGGACGGCGCCGCCCAGCAGATCGTGCACCGGGACGCCGTGGAACTTGCCCTTGATGTCCCACAGGGCCTGGTCGATCCCGGACACGGCGGACGACAGCACGGGCCCGCCGCGGTAGAACCCGCCCTTCGTCATGACCTGCCAGTGGTCCTCGATCCGCAGCGGATCCTGCCCGACGAGGTAGTCACTCAGCTCGTCGACGGCAGCGGCGACAGTGTGCGCCCGCCCCTCGACAACGGGCTCTCCCCACCCGGTGACCCCTTCATCGGTCTCAACCTTCAAAAACAGCCAACGGGGAGCAACAAGGTAAGTGGTAAGCGAGGTGATCTTCATGACGCATCCTTACGAATAGGCTTCGGCGGCGATTGAGCCCAATGCAGCCCCGCCGGCGCTTGAGGCGCGGGGTCCGGGGCAGAGCCCCGCGACGTTCACCCCTGTGGCCGCAACAGTTCCGCCAACAAAGGAAGTTGCGCCGGATCCTCCAACGCCGAACCAACGGCGACGACCTTCGCCCCCGCCGCCAAATAAGCGGACGCGTTCCCCGCATCCATCCCCCCCGTGGCAACGAACGGCACCTCCGGGAACGGCCCCCGCATCGCCCGGAACCACTCCGTCCCGAGCACACTCGCCGGGAACGCCTTCAGCCACGTGCACCCGATCCCCCGTGCGGCCTGCACATCCGTGGCGGTGGCCACGCCGGGCAGATGCGGCAGCGCGGCCGTGACACTGGCCCGCGCCACCTCCGCGTTCAACCCAGGGGCCACCGTGAACGCGGCGCCCGCGTCCACCGCCCACCCGAGCCGTTCGGTCGTGGTGACGGTCCCCGCGCCGACCGGCTTCCCGCGCTCCCGGCCCGCGGCGACCACGGCGGCCAGCACTCCCGCCGCCTCCTCGGTCTGCACGGGCACCTCGACGCACTCGATGCCGAGTTCCCATGCGCGTACGGCGAGTTCGACGGACTTGTCTGCGGGCATGCCGCGCAGGATCGCCATCACCGGCACTCCGGCGAACAGCTCATCGAACGTTGTGGCTACGGACGCCATCCCAGCTCCTTGGAGATCGTGTCGGCGGTGGTCATGAGGTCGGGCAGTACTTCGGATTCGAGCGCGCCCAGGTCGGCCTTGGCCTTGAGCGCGGTCACGGACGCGGCGGCGACGACCTCGCCGCTGCTGTCCCGTACGGGTACCGCGACGCAGTTCACGAAATCCTCGTACTCGCCGTCGTCGACGGCCCAGCCGCGGGCCCTGGCCTCGGAGAGGGCCTTGCGGTAGGCGTCGGGGGAGGTGATCGTCGTGCCGGTGTGCGGCGCGAAGTCGCAGTCGGCGAGCAGCGCGTCGGCCCGTTCCCTGGGGATGTGCGCCAGGATCGCCTTGGCGACTCCGGCGGTGTGCAGGGTGACCGGGCGGCCGATCTGCGAGTAGAGGCGCACCCCGTCGACGGGATCGACCTTGTCGACGTACACGATCCGCTCGCCCTCCAGGGCGGCGAGGTGCACGGTGTGCCCGCAGCGCTCGCCGAGCAGCCGCAGGTGTTCGCCCGCGACGTCCTTCAGCCCGAACTGTTCCAGGGCGAGGTGGGCGAGCCCGGCGAGCCGGTGCCCGACCGCGTAACGGCCGTCGGGGAGCCGGCGCGCGAGGCCGCCCTCGGTGAGGGACTCCAGGATGCGCAGCGCGGTCGAGCGGTGCACGCCGAGGTGCTCGCCGACCTCGGTCTGGGTGCGCGGGCGGCGGGCGATGAACTCGAGGATGTCGATGGCGCGACGGACGGTCTGTGACATGGGGTCAGCGCTCCTGTGTGGTGGCGGGAACGTAATCCTCGATGCTGCGCAGCGTCCGCCCGGCCAGCCGGTGCCCGAGCGCGAGCCGCTCGGCGGGCGTGGAACCGCCCAGCAGCCCGCTCAGATACCCGGCAGCAAAGGCATCCCCGGCACCCACGGCCTCGACGACATCGACGACGGGCGCCGCCACGAACTCGCTTTCCCCGTCGGCTCCCTCGCCGGCGAATTCGGTCGCCCCCACATCCCCGTCCTTCACCACGAGGATGCCGCGCGGCGCGAGGTGTTCCCGTACGTCCTCGGCGGTGGCGGTGCCCCACAAGGTCTCGGCCTCGTCGCGCCCGACGAGTACGACGTCGGCGCGGCGGGCGAGTGCACGCAGCGCATCTGCCGCCGCCTCCCGTGAACTCCACAGCGCCGGACGGTAGTTGACGTCGAACGACACCTGCGTCCCGCTGTCCGCCGCCCGCTCCATGAGGGTGTCCACGAGCTCGGCGCAGCCGTCCGACAGGGCCGGTGTGATCCCGGTGAGGTGCAGCAGCCGTACGTCCGTCAGGTCGACGCGGTCCGCGTCGGCCGGCGTCATCCGGGACGCGGCCGAGCCCGCCCGGTAGTAGTGCACGCGGGTGCCGTCGGGGCCCGGGTCCTTGAAGTACACGCCGGTGGGGGCGGCCGGATCGGCGAGCACCCCGTCCACGCGCACGCCGCGCGAGGCGACCGCCGCGACGATCCGCCGCCCGAACGGATCGTCCCCGACCCGGCTCACCCACGCGGCCTCGTGCCCGAGGTCCGCGAGGTACTGCGCCACGGTCGACTCGGCACCGGCGACCGCGAGCCGCAGCTCCCGGCTCCGCTCGAGCCCCTCGCCGTCGGCGGGGGTGACCTGCGCCATCGTCTCGCCGAGGCAGACCGCCGTACCGGACATTCGCCGTCCTCCAATGACATCCCATTGACATCCCGATGGGCCCATGAAGAACATTAGCAGCCTTCACGCAACAGGCGTGCATATGTTGCAACATCGGGTCGTCAGTCGGCCCACCGAGCCCGGAAAGAGAGTGAGATGAGCCCGACGACGAGCACATCCACCCACAAGGAGCCGTCCGCTCCGAGAGACGCGAAGGTGATGAGCGCGCGCACCCGCCAGCGCCGCACAGCCGCCGCGAGCGTCGTCGGCTCGATCCTCGAGTGGTACGACTTCTTCCTCTTCGGCGCGTCGGCCGCGCTCGTCTTCAACAAGGTCTTCTTCCCGGACGTCTCGCCGTTCGCGGCGACCCTCGCCTCGTTCGCGACCTTCGGGCTCGGCTTCGCCGTGCGCCCCATCGGCGGCCTCGTCCTGGCCCACCTCGGCGACCGCATCGGCCGCCGACCGGTGCTGATCCTCACCGTGATCCTGATGGGCGTCGGCACCCTCGCCATCGGCTTCCTGCCGACGTACCACGCGATCGGCATCTGGGCCCCGATCCTTCTCGTGCTCTGCCGGATGATGCAGGGCTTCGGCGTCGGCGCCGAGCTCGGCGGCGCGTACGTCATGTCGACGGAGGCGGCCGAGGAGGGCAAGCGCGGGTTCTACGGTTCGCTGCCCGGCGCGGGCGAGTTCATCGGCGTCGTCATCGCCTCCGGCGCGGTGGCCGCCGTCTCGACGCTGCCCGAGGACGACTTCCTGAGCTGGGGCTGGCGCATCCCGTTCCTGGCCAGCGCCTTCGTGGTCGTGATCGCCCTGCTGATCCGCAACGCCGCGCCCGAGACCGAGCAGTTCGAGCAGGCCCGCGACAGCGGAAAGCGCGAGAAGCTCCCGGTCCTGGCCGCGATCAAGACCCGCCCCAAGGCGATCGCCCTGCTCATCGGCTCCGGCTGCGCCACCGCCATCGCCTCGTACGCGATCCAGGGCTATCTGCCCAGCTACCTCACCAACCAGCTGGGCCTCTCCTCCGGCACCTCCGTCCTCGGCATCACGATCGCCTCGGCGGTCTCGATCCTCACGATCCCCCTGGCGGGCGCGCTCTCCGACCGGGTCGGGCGCAAGCCGGTGATGATCGGCGGCGCGGTGGCCATCACGCTCTTCGCGTACCCCTTCTTCTGGCTGGTGGACACGCGCGAGCCGTGGCTGATCTACCTGGCGATCACCGTCGCCTTCGCGCTGATGCTGAACTCGATCTTCGCGGTCACCGGCACGTTCTACGCGGAGTCGCTGCCGACCGAGGTCCGCTACAGCGGTCTGGTCTTCGTCCGCGAGATCAACGGCGTTATCTTCGCGGGGACTTCGCCCTTCGTGGCGACGCTTCTCGTCGACGCGGGTGGCGACCGCCCCTGGTACCTGGCCGGGTACATGGCGCTGGCGGGCCTCGCGAGCGCGCTGTGCATATGGCGCCTCCCGGAGACGGCGCCGGTCCGTACCGAGGGCTGACGCCGCGGGCCGGGGCGGAGCCCCGAGGCGTCGGCCGCCACGGGGCGCGCCGGAATCCGGATGCGCGCCGCGACCGCATCCCGCCATGATGCGGATCATGCCGATCGACATCCCGCACATCATCAAGCCCGGCACCCTGGCGTCGGGCCCACAACCGACCCTCCACTCGACCGACGGTGAACTCGTCCTCCGCACACCTGAGTTCACCGACGCCCCCGCGATCCACGACGCCTTCCAGGACCCGGCCCTGCGCTACTGGCACATTCGCGGCATGGAGTCCGTGGACGAGGCCCGCGACTGGGTGACGTCGACGCACGAGGGATGGCGGGAGGAGACGGCCGCCCAGTGGTTCGTGGCCGGGGCGGCCGACGGGGCGCCGCTCGGCAGGATGGCGCTGCGCCAGATGAACCTCATGGAGGGCGTCGCCGAGGTCGGCTACTGGGTGCTGCCGGCCGCCCGCGGCCTGGGCGTGGCCCCCAGGGCGCTGGCGGCGATGACCGACTGGGCCCTCGATGTCGGCTTCCATCGCATCGACCTCCTGCACTCCACCCGCAACGAGCCCTCGTGCAAGGTGGCGCTCAAGGCCGACTACCCGCTGGAGGGCACACGCCGCAGCTCGGCGCTGCACACGGACGGCTGGCACGACATGCACGTCCACGCCCGTATCAACGCCTGCATCAACTCGTAGACCAAATCCAGGCGTTGAGTGCTCTACTTGCCCCGATGGGCTCTTGACAGCGTGCGTACTGTTTCGCGACCTTTGAGCCCCATGGGGGGAAGAGGGGGGCCCATGAGCAGCATGCTCGCGTATCAACGCACCTGTCCGGTTACCGGTCCGAACGCCGGCCCATGCACCCGCGGTGAAGGGCGGTCGAACCGACGTTGAACATCACGACGTACAGAGCCGATGAGCTCAGCGCGTCCTTGCGTTCCGCCTGGCACGAAACGATGGAGCAGTCTCCGGACTTCCAGAACCCGTTCCTGGCACCGGAGTTCGCGGAGGGGGTCGCCAGGTTCAAGGGCCGCGCGCACGTGGCGGTGCTGCGGGAGGGGGCCGAACCCGTCGGATTCTTCCCGTACGAGAAGGGGCCCGCGGGCATCGGCCGCGCCATCGGCATGGGCCTGTCCGACTGCCAGGCCTTGGTGCACCGGCCAGGAGTCACCTGGGACACCCGCCAACTCCTGCGCGCCTGCGGCCTGTCGGTCTTCGAGTTCGACCACCTCGTCGAGGAACAGAGACCCTTCGGCCGCTACGTCACCGGAACCTTCGCCTCACCCGTCCTCGACCTGAAGGACGGCAGCCATGAGACGTACGAGGAGTGGCTGAGGGCGACGTACCCCGGTCAGGCCAAGACGACGCTCAAGAAGGAGCGCCGCCTGACCCGCAACGTGGGGGAGATGCGCTTCGTATACGACGAGCGCGACCCCAAGGTCCTGCACCAGCTGATGCGCTGGAAGTCGGCCCAGTACCGCCGTACCGGCCGCATGGACCGCTTCGCCCGCCCGTGGATCGTGCACCTGACGGACCATCTCTTCCAGGTCCGCGAGGACCACTTCACGGGAGTCCTCTCGGTCATCTACGCGGGCGACCGCCCGGTCGCAGCCCACTTCGGCCCGACGTCGAAGACGGTCTTCGCGGCCTGGTTCACCGCGTACGACCCGGAGTTCAGCTACTACTCCCCGGGCCTCCTCATGCACCTGCGGATGGTCGAGGCCGCGGGCCGCGAGGGCATCCGCCTCATGGACTGGGGTCGCGGTGAGAAGGAGTACAAGGACTGGCTCAAGACCCGCGAACTCCGGGTGGCCGAGGGCTTCGCGACCCGCCCCCACCCCGCCGCAGCCGCCCACCGCCTCTGGCGCCGCCCGGTCCGCGGCCTGCGCAACACGGTGCTTGCGCATCCGGAGCTGCGGGAGCGGGCGGACCGTGTGCTGCGGACGGTGGGATCGATGCGGCAACGGTCTTAGCTGGTGGGGGGCGGCCCGCCTTTCGTGGAGGGCCGCCCTCAACCTCAACAGGGGGACGATCCACACAAGCACTCGTCGGCACTACGATCCGGTCCATGGAGTGCTTTGCCGCTTGGCGCACGCGGGTCTGAGGGCCCCGACTCGCCGCCCCTCGTTCGGGGCGGGAGCGGGCCGACCCATGCCCAGTTTCCCCTGGGTCCCAAGCCCTCAGCCCTCAGCCCGAAAGGCACTCTTCGATGCGTATCCGCGCATTCGCCCACGACGACGTGGCTCCACTCACCGACCTGACCATCGAGACGTTCCGGCCGTTCTTCGAGGAGGTCTTCCGCCCCTTGATGGGCGAGGTCATCTTCACGGTCCAGCACGGCAATTGGCGCGACGACTACCGACGACAGGTCGCGGGACTCCACGCCCCCGAGCGCCACTCCTACGTCGCCGTCGCGGAGGTGGCAGGCGTGATCGCCGGCTACGTGGCGTGGGCCGTCGACCCGGACCGCAGACACGGCGAAGTCGTGATCCTCGCGGTCTCGTCCGAGCACCGCCGCCACGCCGTGGGTACGGCCCTGTGTGAGCACGCCTTCGAGCAGATGCGCCTGCGCGGAGCGGAGATCGTCGAAATCGGCACAGGAGGAGACCCCTTCCACGCACCCGCCAGGGCTCTATACGAGCAACTCGGTTGCACCCAGAACCCGGTGGCTGTCTACTTCCGGCAGCTCTAGCCAGAGGAGAACTTGAGTGACCATTTCTTGCGTCATCCTCGATATCGGCGGCGTTCTGGAGATCACGCCGGAAACCGGGTGGGTGCGACGGTGGGAAGAGCGGCTGGACCTGCCACTGGGCACCGTCGACGAGCGGATGCACGACGTATGGCGGGCCGGGAGCGTCGGGAGCATCAGCGAGCGAGAGGTACAGGAGCAGGTATCGACCCGCTTGGGCCTCGATGGCTCCCTGGCCGAAGCCTTCATGGCGGATCTCTGGGCGGAGTACCTGGGGACGCCGAACGAGGAGCTCATCGACTACGTACGAGGGCTGCGGGGAACCTGCAGGCTGGGCATCCTGAGCAACAGCTTTGTCGGCGCCCGCGAGCGCGAGACGACGCTGTACCACTTCGACGAACTGGTGGAGCAGATCGTCTACTCGCATGAGCTCGGCATCGAGAAGCCCGACCAGCGCGCGTTCGATGCCGCGTGCGCCGCCTTGGCCGTGCGACCGGAGAACTGCCTGTTCATCGACGATGTCCCAGTCAACGTCGAGGCGGCCCGGACGGCGGGCATGCAGGCGCACCTGTTCGAGGACAACGCACGGACGGTCACGCGCATTGCCGCGCATCTGGAGACCGGGCCCGTGAGCCCAGTCTCCTTCGGCGCTCGACGGGCCGAGTGACTAAGGGCGGCGTAGTCGGACGGCAAGGAAGCAAATCCTGCCGCTACATGTCCGGCCCGTCGACACCTCGTCGAGCGTCAGGCGGGTAGATCACTATCGGTCTCTCGGACGTCACCATGGCATCAGCCTTGCGGCCCGCCTCACCGGCCGCGCGCTGACCTCGTCCAGCCTGTGTGAGACCCGTAACGAATCCCCGTGATCAATTTCCATCGCGCCTGGCCCGCCGCCTAGCGTCCCCCGGACACATCGACAGCCGGGGGGCTATTTCGAGCGGAGCAACACAGTGGCCCACCTGGCATACAGCGGCACAGGTGCCGGGAGACTCATAGGCGAGCTGCTGCCCGACTGGCTGGAGCTGCCGATCGCCGGGGCCATCTTCGCCGGGTTGATCATCTACGGCGTCATCCAGCGAATCCGCAATGGGTCCCCCGCGAACCGCCCCGAGAACATCGCGATACGCAAGGGCGCGGCACTCCTAACGGTCTGCTCGTCCGCCCTCTTGGAGATTCTCGGCGTGATCGGGATCTTCGCCTTCGGGTGGCCGTGGTGGGCAGGCGTCGCACCCGCCGCCTGGTGCGTCCTCGGCGTCTTCCTGCTCCGCTCGGCGCTCAAGGCGGGGGAGCAGCGCAAGTGAACCTGCGCGAAGACAAGTGGGAGGTCATCGCCCTCGCCGGGGGGACCCTGTCCACCATCGACCTCGTCACCACGTACACCGGCTGGGCCCGCGTGTTCTGCCTGGTCCTCGGCCTCTTCGGCATCAGCGCCTGGTGCCGGGAAATCCGCGTGAAGCGCCGCAAGCGCCGCAAGCGCCGCGACCTGCGCCGGGCCTGGCTGACGCACTTCGACCGCCTCATGCGCGACGAGGTGAAGCGCCGATGCCGCTGATCAAGCCCCAGCCCATGAATGTCGAGGTGTGGGTCCGCTTCCAGCACGCCCGCCGCAAGGCCCACATCTTCGCGGGCGCCGGGTTCGTCCTCGGCACCATCGGCATCGCACAGGGTTTCACGCCCCAGGCTTGGTGGGTACTCGGCGGCTCCGTCGTGGCCGCCGTGCCCTTCGAGTTGTTCTGCCGTCGCGTCAAGGCCGCCCAGCCGGAAGGTTTCCGCCGATGAAGCCGCCCGTCCTGGAGTTCGCGGTGCCGGTCGTCCTCGCCGTCGTCGTCGGCGCGGTCGGCATCGTCATTGGCGGCGGCTGGGGTCTCACGCTCGGCGGTGGGGCGCTGTATCTCGTCGTCAAGGCCCTGCTCGACGCCCTCGGCTTCGGCCTCTGGCGGCGCCGTCACTCCGACAAGAGGGGGGACGATGAGTAGATACCTGCGCCCCCTCGCCCTCGCTACGGCTGTCGTCATGGCCGTGGTCATCGTCGGCGGCCTGTCGCCACAGTGGGGCTCGCCGCTGGCCTTCGGCGTCTTCTACGCCGGGTTCATGGCCCTCCAGCGGTACGTGGACAAGGGGGACGACGATGATCAATAAGGTGCTCGTCCGGATCATGTACGCGCTGATCTTCGGCGGCGTGATCGCCTACGTCGCCCAGGGCCTCTTCCGCGACGGCTGGGTGTCGGCAGCCTTCGGGGTCGCCACCGTCGCCGTCTTCGGCCTCTGGAACCTGCGCCGGGCCACAGTGCCCCGCGACCGGCAGCTCGGCCCCGTCGGCAGGTTCCTGATCACCCCTACCGGCCTGGTGATCGGTCTGGCCGTGGTGGCGCTCGCCGGGGTGCTGGTCTGGCTCGGCCTGGGCGACTGCCCTCCATCGCCCGGCCCCACGACGTGCGATGTGCCCAGCCACATGAACTGGTAGCCGCACAGCAAAGAGCCCCGACCGGGGTGAGCGACCGGGGCCTTGCTGGTTTGTCTTCACTCATGCCTGCGCAACGGCGCACCGTCGGGCGCAGTGGTGGCGCATGCCACGACGAGTAGGTGAAGGGCTAGCGGCCGCCTACACAGTTGCCCGGATCAGCATCGTTGCCGCGCTCTGGCCCGCCGGCGGTTCGATGATCTCGGTGCGGACGTCGGTGAATCCGTGGCGGTGCAGGAACTCGGTCCACTCGTCGGGTGTGTGGTCGTGACGCATGCCGGCCCTGCCCGGCTTGAGTTCCTGGCTGTCGGCCGGGAGGTGGGAGAACGCGAGGACACCGCCGTCGTTCATGCGGGCCCGTACGAGGGGCAGTAGCTCGTCGGGGTCGACGAACCAGACTGCGCCGAAGATGGACAGCACCACATCGAAGGTGGCGGCCTCGGTGGTCAGGTAGTCGACGGCCTCGGCCGTGCGGAAGTCCAGGCCGGGCAAGTGTCCCCAGCGCTCGCGTGCGGCGGCCTCGCGGCTTGGGGCGACGTCCACGCCCGTGCAGGTGGCGCCGAGCGTGGCCAGGTGGGCGAGGTTGTCGCCGTTTCCGGAGCCCAGCTCCAACACCTTCAGGCCGGCCAACGGCGTGCCGAGAACGCCCTCGTCGGGGCCGTGGTCCGGGTACTGGGTCCAGTTGAGCCACGTCGACTGGCCCCGTGCGTTCACTGCACGGCGAAGTGTGCGCTCCTTGGCGAAGCGGTCCCAGGTCTCGGCGAGCGACATGCAGATGGTTCCTCTCACAGGGGAAGGGGCCCGCCCCGAATGTAGAGGGGTGGGCCCCAACTCTCTGTCTTTGTAGCCTACTTGCTCTTGCCCGTGTTGGGCGAGTCGGTGCACCCGGCGTGGCACTGTGTGCACTTCACGCCCATGTTCCAAAGCTCGCGGTCGATGACGAAGCCCGCGGCCTCGATCGCCGCGACGGTGGCCTCCAGGACCATCGGCCGGCCGTCGGCTTCGGCCTTCACCTTGTCGTCGTCGCTGACGCAGGCGACGTCGCCGTGATTCTTGCCTTCGCCACCGCCGTCGTTGGTGCACTGGACGCACAGATCGGTTTCGAGTTCGGGTACGTGGTGGACGTACCGGCCGAAGTGCCCGTAGGTGAACTGGTGGTACGGGATGGTGTCGAGCATGAACGAGTGAACGCCCTGGTCCACCTCGGGGGACGGGCCCACGAGGAGGTCGGGGTTCTCTCCGGCGGCCACGAAGTACGCGATCGTCTGGCCGAAGATGCGCTCTGCCTTGTCCTGGCCGATCTCGGGATCCCGCATGATCAGCTTCACTTGCCGCGCCCACACGTCCTGGGGAACGAACGTCTTAGGGTCGCGGATCTTCACGGCGGTGCTCATGCTGGTGTGCCTCCACGCGATGGGGGATTCGTGGTGGTGCCTGGGGAGCGTCCTCCGCCTCGGCGGCATCGCGGGCAGATGCAGGGCGGCATCACACCAGTCGCCATGGGCTCTCCGCCCTCGCCCTCGTAGAGGGTCCGTGAGGTGGTCTGCGTGCCGTCTGCTCTGACCGTGTACGCGCTGATGCGGATGGACATGGCTCCCATCCTGTGGACGCGGGGCGACCATCGCGGCGACACATCTGGCGTCCGAGAGGCGGTATGTCGGCGTCACACGAAGGCGTCAAACCGGTGTCATTGGACGAGGCGCGTAGCTAGCCTCGGACCATGACCACCACAGCACAGGTACAGACGAACGACGTCCTGCGTGCCGTGCGTATCGGCATGCAGCTCTCGCAGGACGAGTTCGCGAACGGACTCCGCAAGACCGGCAAGGAGCTGGGCGAACCCAACGATGCCAGCAAGCGCCTCGTACAGCGGTGGGAGTCGGGCCAGACCCGCACATGCCGCCCGCTGTACGCCCGCGCATTGCAGCGGTTCACGGGCCGCCCGATCGAAGCACTCGGGTTCGCGCTCGCCGTGTCAGCCTCCCGCGTCCACGAGGACGGCGCAGGCGGCCACGACATGGACGCCGGGGCAACCGGTGTCGCGGAGGCGGCCGAGGCACCCGAGACGGCGCCGGAAGCGCAGGCGGTGGACTACTCGGGTATCTGGCTGAGCCGCTACGAGTTCTACTCCTCCGGCCGCGACACCACGTACGAGGGCAAGCATCATGTCCTCGTCGTGCACCGGGACAACCGGCTCACGGCCGAGTCCCTGCCGGGCGCGTCCAGCAACCCCGACAGCCCCCTGCACCTCGACCTCACGACGGACCGGAACATCGTCACCGGGTCCTGGATCGAGCAAACCGCTTCGGATGGCTACTACCGGGGCGCCCGCTACCACGGGGCGATCCAGATGCTGATCGAGCCGACCGGGCGCCGGATGGCCGGCAAGTGGGTCGGCTTCGGCAAGGACTTCGACGTGAACACGGGACCGTGGGAACTGCGGCTCCTCGACACGTCGACGTCCAAGGCCACCGTGGAGCGCTACTCCCGCGCCCCGGAGTAGGCCCCGCCCGCACCACTCGGGACGCCGGTGCCGCGTCGTGGCGTCGACTGGCCTCGCGGCTCATGCGGCGGCTTGCTCGTCGTGCTCGCGCAGCATGCGCATCACGGTCGCAGGAGACGGGTGCTCCCGGCAGGGGCGTTCGAGGTCTACTGTCTGGGCGGCATCCTCGTGTGCCGACGCTGATCATCGTGATCGCGGTGCCCTGGAGAAAGGGTCGTCTTGATCCTCCTCATACCGGTGGTGTTTCTCGCTACCGTCGCATTGGTCATGTTCTTCCTGCTCCGGGGCCTCGGGGTTGCCCTGCCAGGGGACGCGCGTTGGTCCGGACAGGGCTGGCGCCGTCCAGTCGTGGCCGCCGCCTTTGCCTGCGCGGCCACGGCCACGGCCGCCTACTCATGGGGAGCCATGGGGCTGTTGTCGACCGTGGCGGTGGCGCAGGACGGCGGGGCGGACTCGGCGCCGTTTCCGTACGACCATCCATGCAGGGAGCAGTTGAAAGGGGCGGTGGACTATGACGTCCAGTTCCTCACCCTGCGCACCGTATGCGTGATGGACGACGGAACGCGGAGAGCAGTGGATGACGTGCCGCAGGGCGTTCGGGCGACGGCAGCGGGATCGGCGGCCTCTGCCGCCGTATTGACGGGCATCCTGTTGGCCACCGGGGCCTCGCGTGCACGCCCGAGGCCGGCGAGTGACGCTGACGACGTCGACCCCGCAATTCAGTAGCGGGCGTGGGCCTCGTTTCGGACTGTGCGGGAGTTGCACCGAGAGAGGTTCGCCCGCGGGCTGCGTGTGCGCGCTTTCTCGGCAGGATTCGAACCTGCGACACCCGCTTTAGGAGCTCGAACTAGGCGGCGTTGTGCAACTGTCGGCCATGGACGCGAAGGCCAGAGAGTGGTGCTGATGAACACCACTGTCCGGCGCCGTTGATGTCAGTCTTGGATGTCAGGAACTCACGTCATCGGGCACTGTGTTCGCTGCACATTGCTGCTGTGCCGCGTGGCGCTCCCGAGCCGCCAAGCGCTTGAGTCGACGGTTTCTCTGCCCGGCTGCTCGCTGCTGAGCTCTTACCATCCTTGCGTCCCGCGGGTCGCTGACGAGGTCGTAGTCGTAGAGAAGAAGTTCATTGTCGTCTTCTGCAATGAGCTCTCGCAGAGCCGCGATGTGTCGCTCGGGGTTGACCAGCCGGCGCTTCGACTCCAACCAGGCTGCGCGTCCGCCGTCGTTTTCGGCCATGCGGGGACCGTAGCGCACCTCCGGAACGAGGGGGAGTGCCTTCCTTGGCTGGGCCGCACACGACCCCGGAGGCCCTTTGGCTCTCAGAGGAAGTCGCTGGTAGGCGCCTTACGGGCGCTCGATCGGCTGGGATCCGTCCACAGATAGTCCACGGTTCCGTGGCCACGGCTTAGTCGATGACGCCTGGCTTCGGTGGCGTGGGTTGCGGTACTTCCCTGCTGTACTGCACACCCGGACGTCGTCTCGTTCGGCGTGCTGAGTACACCTGATGATGTCGGCAACGATGGAGACGCCGCTTAGGGATCGACTCCTTTGCTGTCCTCCTCAGTGCTCCCGGCCTCATAGAACGTTTCGGCCCGCTCTTGGATCATGTGCCACTCAAGTTCAGCGAGCAGCGACAGCATAAGCATGATCGCGATGATGCAATGACCGTCGTTCATGTGCTCCAGCGGCAGGCGATGCATTACCGCGTGTCGGGACAGGTTCTGTGGGAGTGGATCTTGCCTCTCCGGGAAGTACTGACTGAACAGTGGCTCGATCGGCGTGAGGACGACCTGGTCCTGCGGCCACCATTGCGGGTGCGGCTCCATACCCGCTGCCTTCTTCAGCTCGTCGTACATCTTGTACCGGGTTCGCTCCACGCGGGCTACGAGGAACATGATGTCCTCCGCCGCTGCCAGAGCGAGGCATCCAGCAGCGAGCAGGTGACCGTCCTCCCATGCGGCGAGTACACGCCGGGCGGTTTCGGGGTAGTCGGTATGCCAGCCGTCGGAGTCTTCCGGAACCGTGCGGCGACACGCGGTGCGTAGCTTCGCTTGGTGGCTTACGAGGACATCGAGCTTCGCGGCGTGGTGGTCATCAGCCTGGACGAGTTCACGGATGACGTCGGCGGGCGGTATCCACGCGACGGGGATGCCATGGTTCCTGGCGAGTGAGTGAAGCTGACTTAGGGTCGCACCGGAGCCCCACCAGTTCCGCTGCCGGACCCAGGTGTAGAGGTGTGGGACTGGTTGAGGGCCATCAACACTGGCGTCGTACCTGTCCCATTGATCGCCCCACTCCGCCAGCTCCTTGGGGCTCACGGCCATTCTTCCGGCCGACGGGTCGCCACTGTAAGTCATATCGGGCATGGTGCCCCAAGCCCTCACTCAAGAGCGTCACAACTTCTGTGAACCCGAACCACATCGCCGGTGAACGGCCCGCCAGTCCGGTCGCTTCAACGCACCCGTTCCACTGACACTTTGAGCCGCAGGCAGGCACGATTGGCTGGACGTTGCGGGACGGTATCGAGCGAGAAGCAGCGTCGGGGGAGAGCAGTGATGGGCATCGACGTGCAAGACCCTCGCGAAACGTGGGGACAGACTGCCTACGCGGTACTGGTCGAGGTGGCGCGTACGTATCACGCTGTCATCACCTACAAAGAGTTGGGACGGGAGGTTCAGGAGCGGTCTGGCATTCACACCCGTGCTCTGCTGCACAACTGGATCGGCTCAGTCCTCGGGCGCGTGGTTCGTGAAGCCCACCGAAGAGGAGATCCGCCCTTGACCGCGCTGGTCGTGCACAGCGACGACGGCATGGTGGGTGAGGGCTACAAGGAAGTGTTGGCGGTTGCGGGACAGCCGCCTGTACCTGGTGTGCTAGAGCGCGAACGCCATGCGGCCGAAGCGCGGCTCGCTTGCTACCGGAGATTCGGTGCCACGTTGCCTCCGGGAGGAGGAGTTCCTGCCCTTGCTCCCAGGCATCAGGCTGCCATTGAGCGTCAGCGGGCCCGTACCGTGCAGCCGCCAGCCTTTTGTGACGGTTGCTTCATGCAGTTGCCAGTGACGGGCATCTGCGACTCCTGTGGATAGAGACCTTGTTCAACCTACGCAGACGGCTCCGGAGGCCCTTTTGTGCGGTGGGTAGCGTGCTGGTCAGCGCCATGATCAACACGACAGTCCAGGGTTCTGTCCACAGGTGGTCCAGACGTAGGAGGCGCCACTGCGCGACCTGTCAGCTAGCGGAGGTGCGCTTCGGTGGGCAGTGCCTCCTCGGCACAAGGCGGCGTGAACTCTTCCCACACTGCGCTGCCGCGATGGTGGGCTGTACGTAGGACCACACCGATCGAACCTCTGTCGACAGCAACTTGGCGCATCATGGGTAGCAGTAGCGTGTCGTGATTGGTGCAACATGACAAGCAAGGGGGAGTAGTGCCGCACGTTCGCGGCTATTACCGCGCCGATGGCACCTGGGTGACCCCTCATTGGCGCGAGGGCCCGTCTGCCGACTATGGAGATCTTGATCTAGAGATCAATGGGGCCACGGTCCTTCTCTTCCTGATCATCTGCCTTACCCCGCTTACCCTGCTGTGCGTAGGGCTCGGATGGGCCGCAGACGTCGACTACTTCGGTGGAGCATGGTTCTGCGCTACTGCGGATGCTGGCTGCGTTCTCATGCTGCGCAGAAGGTGGCGGCTCCAGCGCGCGCAGGAAGTAGCCCGCATGCGTCGAGAGCTTCAGCTGGCACTGGATGACGAGCGCCAGCGGCGTGAGGCCCCGCCCGCCGAAGGGAACTTGGCACCGAACCCCTACGCGGATCGAGTCAATGAATGGCTGCTGTGGCAGACACCCGATGGCAGACCTGGACCCTACGCACCCACGGCCCGCCCACGTCGACCCAGTTGCACCCGATGCGGCACGCAGAAGTACGGCCATCCCGGAGCCGAAGTCTGCTTCTGGTGTGGAGAGTGACTGGGCGCGGGATCCCTGCTACGGCTGTTGGTGTTGTTGAGGTAATCCCTGCGTGGCGGCCGCGAGCTGTGGGTGAGTCCCACTTCAAATGCCAAGCGCTTAGAAGGCGGCTGGCACGATCGTTGCCACATCACCCTTGACCTGGTGTTGCTGGGTGACTATGTGCAAGAAATCAGCGTCTTCGACACGCATTCGACAGAGCAGGTTCCGCACGCCTACCGGCCAGGAGCCGAGTGAAGCTCGTGGAGCGAGTTGACCTGCCCAATCCAGAACTCAAGTCTCGTTGTTGCAGAGGAGCTCTTGGGGAGCATGCTGAGCTGCTGCGCGAGGGCGTAGAAACCAGGCCCAGCGTCGTTCGCCCCGAGGTAGTGAACCAGTGCAGAGATCATGAGCCCGCTCTTCGGGTAGTCCCGTTCCACGATCAGTCCAAGCAGGTAGCCCATGGCGGCACGCTCGTCCGCCTGTTCGAAGTCGAAGCCGGGAAGCCCAGTCCGCCGGGCCAGCACAGAGTTCATCTCTGTGTAGGTCGTGACCTTGCGGAGCTGTGCTCGCTCAACGAGGAACTTCAAGCCGGCGTCAGTCAGCTGTTCCCATACCACGTCGCTTCGGCCGTACATCGCCACCCCCTGCACTCGCGGTCCAGTCATCAAGTATGCCGATCTGGCTGACACGGTGTGGGCGGATTCGATTGCACACAGCTCCGGAGGCCCCTTGAGTCCCAGACGAGTACGCAGGTCACGGGCTTCAAATGGGTCGGCTGGCGGCTGTTCGTCCACGAATAGTCCACGAGCTGCGATCTGATCCGTAGCTCTATGTGGCTCGGCCATCAGCGATCGCGGCGACTGAAGTAAGGGTCATGACAGACAGAGCATGTCGCAGTTGCTGCACAGTAGCTAGCTGTCCGTGGTGCGCTGCCTTGCGGCTACTCACCTGTGGCTGTGGTCAAAGACTTGGTATGGCTCTCAAGTGGCGGGAAACCTACTATGAGTACATGGAGTTGGGGACTCTCGCGGTTGCAGCCATCGGAGCGATCTTCGGCGTCGGGACGACCCTTGTTGCCGATCTCGTGCGGTCGCGCAGAGAACAAGATCGGTACTGGAGTGAGACGAAGCGAATTGTGTATGCGCGCTTCTTGACGTCCCTGGCGCAGGCGCATAGCCGCATGATAGGCGCTGCGTTTAATGACCAGTTGGATGATGCCCGCCGAAATGGGGTTCACGGCGCCTTCCACAATGATCCTCAAAACAGTGACGCCAAGTCTGTGTTGCGGGAGTTGGGCATTGTCGCTCCGGATCGGATTTACCAAGAGGCTCTGCCGGTTTATCGCCAACTTCGCGCTATTCGAGAACTCCTCGCTTCCAGGCCTCTTCGGCCAGAATCAGCGGAATACGAAGCCGTGAGGCAGCCATTTTTCCGGGACTTGGAGACTCTGCAGAGGGCGATGCGAGACGATCTGCAACCGAGATCCTCCCGCAGGTCTTAGGCTTCCTGTCCGCGTCAACTTGGTGGCTCAATGTTTGGCCCTGCCGTGTGGGGGAGCGCCCTAACGGCCCCGCGGTTCGGCCTATCTCATGCCTGCCGTTCTCCGTGGTTCCCCGGCCGATCTGGCACGGGTCTGGCACGGCCTTGAGTGGTGAGGCGTCTGACCCTTGTCGCACTTCATCTGGCGCCCTGTGGATCGGACGGAAGGATGGTCTTCTCGTCTGTGTGCACTTCCGTGAGTAGTTGAGTGAAACAGCGAACATCCGACAGGTCCGTGCCGCGTAGGTCGGCTCGCGTGAGGTCGGTGTTGGCGAGGTTGGCGTTGGTAAGTACTGCGCCGCGTAAGTCGGCCCCGGTGAGGTTGGCGCCAACAAGACTCGCGCCGCGTAGGTCGGCCCCGGTGAGGTTGGCGCCAGCAAGGTTCGCGTCGATCAGAAAGGCGTCTGTGAGCGTTGCTCCCTCCAGGTTGGCGTTGGTGAGTGTCGCGTCTTTCAGAAAAGCGCTGGTGAGGTCGGCGTAGCTTAGAACTGCACCAGCGAGGTGCAGCTCGTGGAGAGTTAGACCTGCGCGAATGGATACGTACGGGCGCAGGTCTACATCTGTCAGAAAGTTCAGAGCTATCTGGATGTCGGCGTCTGGAGCTTGGGGCAGTTCTGAGGTGGTGGCTGTCTTGGAGGTGCGGTCGCGAATGAATTGACGCAGAACCGTGGCGGCATCGGAGGCGGCTTGCTCTGGTGCATCTTGAAAGATTTGTTCCATGGCGAGAATGCCGCCGATACGTACGTACTGCTGCTCCGAGCCGAGGCGCTCCAGAGCCTTGGTGAAGCGATCCGTGATTTGCCCCCGCCGAGTGAGGTGGTATGTGCGGGCGGTGTAGAACAGGGCCATGCCTGCACCGAGGGCGGCAGTGCCAGCGACTAGTGCGGTACGCAGACCAGTCACCAGAGCGGCCGACCCCTTCGCCAGCTCGCTGCGGTCCAGATACTCGCCGTCGATGACGTAGGGGCCTCGCCACACCAGCCACGGTAGGCCGATGAGTACGGCTGCCACACAAATCACGGTGAGCGTGCGCATGACCCGACGGCGACTGTGAGATCTCTGATTGAGCCTGATTCGCCGTTGCTGAAGGCGAGGCAGGTTATTCCACGGGACGCCGTAACGTGCCTGGAAGTGGCGTGCGTGGATGCCGAGCATGACCCGGCGGAGCGCATGCTGAGTCTTCATATTTGCTACATGCCCAGTACTTGGCCGTTCGCTCGCGTACAGGCCCGCCGCAGCACGTCACCCACCGAGGCCCTCTCGCCGGTTCTGCGCGCGATTCCCACTCATACTCAGCCCACCGCTCAACCCAGCTTCCATCCCGTCCGCCGTCGACCCACACGTATGTGGTGCGGGCGTGGTTCATGGCGTCCAGGTGGAGCGCGCCACTGTACGAACGACCTGGACGCCATGGGCCACGTCTGCTCGGCTTTGCCTGGGTCGACGGCGGACGGGATGGAAGCCCTTCACGCAACCACCCGCGGACCCGCACCCGGCGGCGTTTCCCCTGGCCCCCGGTGTCGGCCGATCCCCCGCCGGAGGCATCGTCTTTGATCGCGGCTGGTGGCCTGTGTGATCAGCGGGCCACAGGGCGGTTGTGGATCAGGCAGCGTGGGCCCGCCGGTTGTCGCCACCATGATCCGGCCTGATCGGTGACCCAAAGCGTCGTTGGCCTGTGGTGCGTAAGTCCCCTTGTTTCCTACGGCTCGTTGCTGGTTGTGGCCCTTTTGGGGAGCGCCGGGCGGTCGGCGACGCGCAGCCGGTGACGGAGGCATGGAGGCGGCGGGGCGGCGGCCGGCTGGCGCCGCCCCGTGGTGGGGCCTTCGATCCTTCTGGTTGATCGTGATGGCTCGGGCCGGATGGTGGTTGATGGGGTGTTCTTGTGCGTGCGCCTCGTGGGCTTACGGGTGTTGAAGGGTTCTCCCCACAAGGTCGGATCATGGTGGCGACAACCGGCGGGCCAGAGCGGCCGTTGATCCGCGACAGCGCCCTTTGGCGGTTGGGTTGGCAATGATCGACGGCACGGGGCGCCCCGTGCCGCGAGCGGAGCGAGCCTTGATGAAGTAGGGAAAGTTCTATCGCGCTGGCGTCAGCCGCTTGCCGTTGTTGCTCCGCACGCAAGGGCTTGCCCGATCCCAGGGGCCGGTCGTCTCGACCTCGGTCATGTACTCGTACACCTCGTCAGGCGACAGTCACTCCTCGGCTGACATACGACTGTCCTGCTCAGGGAGGGGTGTGGTGACCTTCGGTGACTGAGGCCGACGATGTCAGGTCTGGATGTCAGAAGGGGCCCACCTCCGAAAATTCGGAGGTGGGCCCCTTCTGGACTGGTGCCCCCGGCAGGATTCGAACCTGCGACACCCGCTTTAGGAGACTGGCTTACCAAACCCCAGGATCCCTAGATCACATGGCTTCTGACCTGCTGCGGTACCCGCGCCGATCACGGCGGTAATCCTCCATGGAGATCGTTTGGGAGAGATTCGGGAGATCATCCCCGGTGGGCGGCTTCACGAGACTCACCCGGCCCCACAGCGCCGGCCACCCAAGGTTGCCCATCGCCGTCCAGAACAGTTCCTCCATGCCGTCGAGCCGGTGCTGCCGCATGTCCGGCGTCGGGTGCTGGTACACGCCCTTGATGCCCGGCCGCTTGTGGCCCGCCTGCTCGAACGAGAGCGCCGCCCGCACCCCGATCTGGTCCTGCCACGAATCGTGCGTGTGCCGCAGCGAGCGCATCGTCATGCCCGGCGCGATCGGCGCCCACGCCTCGCGATACGCCGCGCCCTGCCGCTTGGCACGCTCCTCGCGCCCATCCGCCGCGGGCCGCAACTGCTTGAGCCAGTTCGAACGCCGCCACCACTTCCCGGTCGGCGTGCACAGCATCCAATCGAACGGCCAGTCCTGAAGGTGGTGGAACCACAACCGGGCCAGGAACGGGGGCAGGTCCAGATCGCGCGTGCGCCACTCGTTCTTCGTCGGCTCGATCTTCTGGACGGTCCCCGTCTTCCGGCCGGCCTCGTCGCGCTGCTCGTACTCGGCGACCTCCTGCACGATGCGCAGCACGAAGCACTGCCACGTGCCGTTGCCCCACGGCTGGCGCCGCACGCGCAGACAGTTCGCCCGCTGCAGCCCGAGCCCCTCACCCCAGTTGACCCCGGTCCACGCGGTCGTGATGACGTGCAGCCCCTTCGCCGGGCCGAGCCGCTCGGCGACCTGCAGCACCGACTCCGGGGTGAACACCTTCTCGTCGTCGCTCCCGGCCGGTGCGATCGCGGGCGTCGTCGACACAGCTTTGGTGCGCCGACGCCCCTGGATCGGATTCACGGGCAGCCACCGGGCATCGACCGCGCCCGTGAGGATCGTCGACATCAGCGACACGCAGTGCCCCTTGGTCACGTCGTCGCACGGCAGCGTCATCTGCCACGAGTCGACGTCGAACCAGTTCAAGCTGATCAGCGGCGCGTGCTCCCACTTGGGCAGGATGTGCTTGTCGAGCAGGTCCCACCGGGTGCCCACGGTGCGGCCGCGCTTGGGCCGTTCGGCCATGTACTTGCGGGCGAACTTGCCGAACCCGGCACGGTAGAGATCGGGATCGATCCACGTGCCCTCTTTGATCTTTCGTTCCTGGTCCTCGCCCCACGACTCGGCTGTGTTCTTCGTCGGGAACCCCGGCTCGCTGCCGTACGTCCCGTCGGGTTTGCGGTACCGGGACCGCCACGTGAACTTCTTCGTGGCCTTCCCGGCCCTGACCTTGTAGACCTTCTCTGCATACGCCACGGCGCCCGCCCCTCGAACTTCCCGCTGTGACTGCCGACTTCAGACCGCGACCGCGTGGCCCGCATGCGCAGCGCACACTCGTGCCGTCTGCAGATTCAGCTGCGGATGGATCGCGGCGAGCGCCTCGTCGACAGCCTGCGCGCCCTCGCTCGTCAGCACGCTACGCCGGAACAAGCTGTCATCGGCGAGGACTTCGAGATGATCAGGGGATGGCTCGCGGTCTACCCACACGAGCGTCTGGTGGGGCATACCCACCACTCTGATCAAACGTACGCAGAAACGAACGCACACCAAGGACCACCCCTGTCTGACTTGGTGGCCCCCTGGTCAGCTCAGGCCATGGTTCCACACTTTCGGGGCAGTTGTGCCTGTCTCAACCCAATGGGGCGTGAGTGCTGCTATGAACCGTCGGCCGCGGACGGCGACTCACCATCGGCCGGCGACTGCAGCTGTGACTGAGTCGCCCGCCACGCCTTCAGCGCCGCCTCAATCTCCTCGGCCGTGGCGTCGAGGTCACCCTTCACGACGATGACGGCACGCGCGTGGTCGCCCACCTTGATGACGGTCGTGTCGAGCAGCGCGCCGTCGTCCTTCAGCTCGTGCACGATGCGCAGCGGCAGGCGCTTGTCGTCGAGGTCGACATCGGCCGGCGCCTTGCCGCCGCCGAGGCTGGCCGTGGCGTAGACGACGTGGTTCGGGTCGCCGCCGGACAGCACCTGCTCGACCGAGCCGTCAGTCCAGTTGAGCAGCCTCGCGTAGGAACGGATCGCGCGCGTCGGCTTGCCGTATTCCTGGCCGCGCTCGATGGCCTGGATCGTGGACAGGCTCGACTCCAGGGCGTCGACGACGTCCGGCTGTGTGAGGCCTTGGGACTCGCGGTCAGCCTTCAGGGCTTTGCCGAGTCGCTTCCAATCACGGTCCATGGTTCCCCATCATGCCTCACAACTGAGCCCAGGGGACAGCGCTTCTGAGCCTTTGACCTGCGCATTAGGTGCATCTTTCTACGCCCCATGGTTGCACCATGCGCCCCGCATATGCGCTTTGACCACACCCTCACACCCTCGCCTCACCCTCACTTCTGAGGCCTCCACTCTCAGAACACCTTGACTACACCCTCAGAACAGCCTTAGATTCCGAGTGTGAGACCGAACGGGACCCGCATCCGGGCACGCAGAACTGAGTGTGATCTGAGCCTTCGCGCACTAGAGGCGCGGACCGGCATTCACCGCAGCTACCTCTCGCGGCTGGAAACCGGTCAGATCCAGCACCCCGATCCGGAGCGCCTCCGTGCGGTCGCCCTCGCCCTCGGCGTCGGCACCGACGCCATCACCCACCAAGGAGACGACGTGCCCACGAAGGACACGACGGACCGGGTCAAGGAGCAGGCCGAGCTGCGCCGCTGGACGCCGCAGGAGGTCATCGACCTGCAGCTGCTGCCGTACACCAGCGCCCGCGTGCTCAAGCAGAAGTGCTACCGCCGCGAGCTGTGGCACCACCGCGACGGCGGACGGGTCACGTTCACCGCCGAGGACCTGCGCCGCAACGCGGAGCAGGCGGCGGTCGCCCCGATCGCGGCCTGACACAGGCCCCACAAACGCCGATGGCCGCCCGTGACTTTCCCGGCCCGAGCGACCACGACCGGCAACCCCACCAGAGAGAGGTCACCGTGACCACACAGCTTACCGAAATCGATCAGATCTCGGACTTGGAGATCAGCAAGCAGCGCGCCGCGTTCGAGGCCCTCGCCGTCATGGCGACGATGTTCGCGAACCTGCCCGGCGGATACATCACCGTGCACTCGGCCACCTCGCTGACGCCCTACGCCCGCATCAACCTGCAGATGGACACGGGGCAGGCATTCGAGCAGTGGCGCGTCGCCCTGCAGATCGACCCGGCCACCGTCACCCTGCACCGGTCCGACTCCCGCGGTTGGCTCGCCGCCGACGGCGAGTTCGCCGGCATCCCGGTCCACATGACCGGCCACCACCTGCCGCTCACCGACGAGCAGGCCGCCGAGCTGCGCGACCGGGCTGCGGTGACCGCCTGATGCGCGCCTACGACTTCTGGACCGAGGCCGGCACCGCGACGTCCGGCCCGTACCCCATCGCGTCCCTCGAGTTGCAGCCGGACGGCGAGCACAGGGGCAACGAGCTGCAGGTGATGTTCCGGTCGGGGATGCCGATCGAGCAGCAACTCGCCGTTGCCGACCGGGTCCTCGCCGGTGTGCAGCGCTGGCGCGACAACCTCGCTGAGGTCGCCGACCGGCAGCGCACCGCCGCCGACGAACTGGCGGAGGCCCGCGCCGAGATCGCCCGCCTCAAGGCGGAGCGCGAGGACGGTGACGACGAGTGAACACGCGCGCCATCAACGCTGCGTCCGGGGTCATCCTCGCCGCGCAGCAGCAGGGCCGCCTCGCCGCCGGCATCGCGCTCGCCCTCGACGCCGCCGGACTCCTCAACTCCCCGGAGCATGCCGCCGAGCACGCGGAACTGCGCAGGCAGCGGGATGCGTTCCGGGACCAGCGCAACGCCGTGTTCGCGACCAACGCGGAACTGCTCGCTCGTGTCGAGGAGTTGGGCCTGGCCCGCCTCAATGCCGAGAACGAGGCCCGGAAACTCACGCACGCCAACCGCGCGCTGCGCGAGCGCCTCGCCGAGCTCGAGGACGAGCGGGCCGAGACCCGGCCCGTCGACGAGGACCCGATCGGCTACGCGCTCACGGCCGAGGCCGAGCACGTGCGGGCCGACGACGTGGCGCCGCAGGTGCGCAAGCTGCGCGCGCTGCTCGCCGGACAGCAGCAGGCGGGCGGTGCCCCGTGCTGATCGTGCCCATCGCCCTCGCTTTCCTGGCCCTGTTCGGGCTCGGCTGCCTGCTCGTGTGCTGGGCCGTCGACCGCGCCTTCGACACCCCCGAGGAGCAGTGACCTTGTCCGACTACGACGACCTCACCAACGCCGACGTCATGAGCTACGCCGAGATGGAAGCGGACGACCGCGACGCCGAGCTGCGCCTCGACGCCGCCGACGAGGAGCGCGCCCTCACCGAGGAGCAGGCCCGCGCCGCCGAGCACCACCCCGCCGAGGACGACGGCGAGTGCATGGCCGAGTTCATCGACGGTTCGTGGACCGACTGCGGCTGCGTCGACTGCGAGGAGCGCGAAGCCGACGAGGCATTCGCCGAGTAGCCACCGAGTAGCCAACCGACCGGCCGGGCCCGCGACCACCCCCGAGCGGGCCCGGCCACCCCCACCAACCAGCAGGAAGGAGCGCGATGTTCGCCCAACCCACCGCCCACGGCAAGCCCGTCGCCGAGCCCACACCCGGCGACGTCATCGCCCGGCAAATCCGCCAGCTCATCAACGACACCGCGAACAACGCGCCCCGCTCCCGGCAGCGCCGCATCGGCCCGTCCGAGGTCGGCAACCCCTGCGACCGCGCCCTCGCCTACAAGTCCATGGACTGGCCCAAGGCACCCGGCGCCGACCGCGAACCGTGGGCATCCGTTCAAGGCACCGCCCTCCACACGTGGCTCGCCGAGCTGTTCGAGCAGCGCGACCCCAACGGGGAGCGCTACCTCGTCGAGCAGCGCGTCACCGTGCACCAGGGCTACACCGAGGACGCCACGATCGCGGGCAGCGCAGACCTTTACGACCGGCTCACCGGCACGGTCTACGACTGGAAGTGCGTCAGCCCCACCTCGCTCGCCAAGTACCGGCGGCACGGGCCCGGCGACCAGTACCGCATCCAGGCCAACCTCTACGGCCTCGGCATGGAGAACGCGGGCGAGGCCCCGAAGCGCGTCGCGATCGTCTTCCTGCCCCGGCAGTACCGCCTCGAGCCCTACGTGTGGGTCGACGAGTACCGACGCGACGTCGCGCTCGCCGCCATCGCCCGCCTGCAGCGCATCCGCGAGCAGCTGCTCGCCGTCGACCCCGAGGCCAACCCCGCCGCATGGGCCGCGTTCCCCACCAGCCCGGACGCCAAGTGCTTCTTCTGCGACTGGTACCAGCGCGGCAGCACCGACCTGGCCACCGGCTGCCCCGGCAGCACGTAGCCCCATCGACTCCCCGCCCCACGACTCCGGGGCGGGGCCACACCGGACAACCCCCAACGGCCAACGGCCACCAGGGACAACCCACCAAGGAGAACCACATGTCGATGTTCAACCAGCCCACCAGCAGCGGCGGCTTCTTCAAGCCCGCCGACGCCAACGGGCACCTCATCCTCGTCACCACCGTGCACGAGATCACCCAGCGGTACGACGACCTGCGCAAGAAGGACATGGACAACGCCACCGTCGACCTCGTCGACCTCGACGACGGCGGCCAGGAACTGCAGGAACGTGTCATCGTCAGCCACCCGGCGCTCGTCAACCGGCTGTCCGTCGGCGGCGGCCTGACCCTCGGCCGGATCGGGCAGATCCCCACCCAGTCCGGATTCCAGGCGTGGGCACTGCTCCCCTTCAACGAGGGCGTCGACGACAAGCGGGCCGAGCAGTGGGTGCACGCGCACCGGCCGACGTTCAACCAGGCCGCCACCCCTGCGCCTGCTCCGGTGCCCGCTCCCGCCCCGGCGCCGGCCGCCGCCGCGGTGCCGCCCGGCGTGAACACCACCACGGGCGAGATCACCACCCCGCCGCCCGGCCTCACGCCGCAGCAGTACGCCGCCGCGCAGCAGAACCCGGCCACCGCTGCGCTCGCCGCGCAGATCCCGGCGCAGCAGCAGCCGCAGGGCGAGCCCCCGTTCTAGACCCCGCCCCAACACCGGCCGCCGCCGCGCCGTACAGATCCCGGCACGGCGGCGGCCGGACCAACCACAGAACGGAGGGCCCCATGCCCATCGAAATCACCAGCACCATCGCGAACCACGTCCTCTTCCACACCGGGCACGGCGGCTACCCGGCCGGCTCGTTCACCACCGCGCTGCTCCGCGCGTGGGAGCAGGCCGACTACGCCAACGCCGCCCGACTCGCGCAGGGCTGGCCCGCCTACGCCGCAGCCCTCGAGCTGGTCGGCGTCCGCGGCGGCATCGACCGTCTGCGGTCCCTCGCCAGCAGCACCACCTGACCGTCCGCCGCCGGGATCCTCCCCACGCCCCCGCCCGGCGGCGGACACCCCCACCCCATCAACTCGCCACCGTCCGCCTCGCTTTGAGGAGCCCGCACCTTGAGCACCACCACGGTTCGCGCCACGCCCATCGACGGCGCCATGTGGCTCATCGCCCACGGCTTCGCCGTGTTCCCCGTGGACCATCCTGGGCTCGACCAATGCGCCGGCGTCGGCGACGGGCACGACCCCGCCACCTGCACCCAGCGCGGTAAGCACACCGCCGTCGCCTTCACCCGCACCCACGCCCGCGACGAGCAGCAAGCCCGCGCCCTGTTCGGCAACCAGCTCCGCAACGTCGGCGTCGCCATCGGCGCATGCACCGGACCCGACGGGATGCAACTGCTCGTCGTCGACTCCGACGAGCCGAGCGCCCTCGAGGAAACCGCCGCCCGCCTCGGCCACCAGCACACGCCCACCATGCGCGTGCACACCGCCAAGGGACACCACGACTACTACTGGGCACCCGCCGACCTGCGCCTCGGCAACCGGCTCGGCGCCCTGCGCGGCCAGTTCACCGGCGACGTCCGCGCGGGCAACGCCTACGTCATCGGCCCCGGCTCCGTCCACGCCACCGGCGTCATCTACGAACTCGACAGCGTCGACCAGCCCCCGGTCGCCGCCCCGGCCTGGCTACTCACCGCGCTCACCACCAAAGTCCACACCACGCCCACCCCCGCGTCGGCCGCCAACGCAGCGCCGCTCGACCTGCACGTCGGCCAGCTCGACGCGTACACCCGCAGCGCCGTACAAGCCGAGTGCAACGCCATTGCGGCCGCCGCCGAGGGCGACCAGAACAACCAGATCAACACCAGCGCCTTCAACCTCGGCACCCTCGTGGGCGCCGGCGCCATCGCCGAGTCCGAGGCCCGGCACGCCCTGCTCGCCGCGGCCCGCGCGGGCAACCACCCCGAGGGCCGGGCCCTGCCCACCATCAACTCGGGTCTCACCGCCGGGATCGCCCACCCGCGCACCCCGTGGCCGCCCGTCCGCCGCGACCGCAACACCCTGCTGCTCCCACAACAGCCCGCCCCCACCCGCGCAGCGGCGACCGCGGCCTGGACCGCGCCCACCGAGCAGCCCGTCCCGCTGCCCTCCCCGATGCCCGCCCGCGAATGGGACGACCTCGGCACCGCCGAGCGCATCATCGACCGCTACGGCAGCGAGGTCCGGTGGCTCGCCGACATCGAACGCTGGGCGTACTACACCGCCGGCCGCTGGTCGCTGAAGGCCGCCAACACCGGCGTCTGGACACGCGCCGTTGACACCGTCAACCGGCTCGAAGACGAGGCCGACCAGTACGACGACGCCCCACAGGACGACCCGTCCGGCGACCCGAAGAAGGACAAGGCCAGCCAGCGCGACCAGTTCCTCGCATGGGCCCGCAAGCAACGCATGCGCCCGAAGATCGCCGCCGCCCGTGAAGTCCTCCAGGCGTACCCCGCCGTGCACTCCACCATGGACGCGTTCGACCGGCCCGAGATGCTGCTCAACGTCGCCAACGGGATCGTCGACCTCGCCACCGGCCAGCTCCGCGCCCACGACCGCAGCCTCTACCTCATGCAGCAGGCGGCCATCGCCTACGACCCGACCGCCACCTGCCCCATGTTCGACGACTTCCTCGCGAGCGTCATGCCCGACGAGGAACGCCGCGCCTACCTCGCCCGCGTCACCGGCTACACCGCCACCGGCGGCACCGGCGAGCAGGTCATGTTCATCCACCACGGCGAGGGCCAGAACGGCAAGGGCGTCTTCATGCGCATCCTCATGGGCATCCTCGGCGACTACGCCCAAGCCGTGCCCGGCTCCACCCTCATGGCCAAGCGCAACGACGGCGGCATCCCCAACGATATCGCCCGCATGGTCGGCAAGCGCCTGCTGTCGACGAGCGAGACCGGCCGCAACGCCGAGGGCCGAGGCAAGCCCCTCGACGAGGAGCTGGTGAAGCGGCTCACCGGCGAGGACGTCATCAGCGCCCGCTTCCTCAACGCCGAGTTCTTCGACTTCCGGCCCGTCGGAAAGATCCACCTCGCGACCAACCACCTGCCCGACGTATCCGGCAGCCACAGCATGGCCCGCCGCCTGCACGACATCGGATGGGACGTCATCGTTCCCCCGGCCAAGCGGATCAAGGGACTCGACGAGCAGATCCTCGCCCGCGAAGCGCCCGGCGTCCTCAACTGGATCATCCGTGGCTGCCTCGACTGGCAACGCCAAGGCCTCGCCGTCCCCGACTCGGTCACCGCCAAGACCCGCGAGCACATCGCCCAGTCCAACCCGCTCGCCATGTGGCTCGAGGAGGAGACCGACAACGTCCTCGCCGCCGCCACCGAGAACAGCGAGCTGTACGCCAGCTACACCAAGTGGGCCGAGAAGGCCGGCGTCCGCAACCCCATGTCGCTGAAGGCGTTCACGATGCGCCTGGCCGAGGGCGGCTACGAGCAGACCAAGGACAGCCGTACCCGCCGCTCCGTCACCGTCGGTCTCGCGCTCGCCCACTTCGGCGGTGCCCGATGACCGCCGGTGCGAAGGGGTGCGAAGGGGTTGCGAAGGGTTTTGCGAAGGGGTCTGCGAAGGCTTTGACCTGCAAGTCGAAGGGGTCGAAGGGGTTTTTCCTCACCCACGCACATAAGAAGAAGGAAGAAGACGGGTCGCCCTATGCAAGGCGAGCATCGCGAAACCCCTTCGACCCCTACGCACCGCAGGTCAACCCCTTCGCGCACCCCTTCGCGGATCCCTTCGCAACCCCTTCGCACCCCTTCGCAGGCCCGCCGTGACCGCGCGTCCCAAGGCGACGCTCGCCGACCGGCTGCAGGCCAAGATCGACGCCCGTGTCGAGACCGCCCGCAGCGATCCGTGCCCCCGCTGTGGCGCCGACACCCTCGTCGCCCGCACCCCCGACCGCGTCGCCGCCGTCGACGTCCGCGCCGACCCCACCCCGCTCGACCTCGCCGCCGAGATCCTCGCCCGCCTGGACGGCCGCCTCACCTGGTGCCTGGCCACCAGCGAGCTGACCGGAGACCGCATCCGCTGGCGCGACCGATGGCACATCGCCGGCGGCCGCTGCACCCACACCGTCATCGCCGACCACCGCTGTCGACCACGCCCGATACAGGAGACCCTGCTGTGAGCCTCACCTTCACGATCGAACTGCCCGCCGGGCTCCCGCTCTTGAACGCCAACCGCCGGCACCACCACCGGGTCCGCGCCGACCGCACCCGCACGCTCCGCGCCGCCGCCATGCAGGCCGCCACCGAGAACCCGGCACTGATGCGCATGCTGGCCGCGGCCAAGCCCGGCGCCCTCTACCAGCGAGCCCGCATCGTCGCCTACTACCGGCCCGCCCGCGCCGGCCGCGCCGACCCGGCCAACTGGTACCCGTCGTTCAAGGCCGCCGTCGACGGACTCGTCGACGCCGGGCTCCTCGAGGACGACGACCACACCCGGCTCATCGGCCCCGACATGCGACTCGGGAACAAGGTGCCCGGCGGCCAGCTGGTCCTCGTCATCAGCGACGCCACCAACTGGACCGACGTGCCCGCCCCGGTGACCGAGTGCCAGACCCCGGGCTACGCCGAGGGCCCGTGCCACTGCGCCTTCCACGACCCGGCCAGCGGCACGGACGTGCGGCAGTGCGGCCACGACGACTACCACGACGCGCACCCGTGGGCCGACCACCCGAGCATCTGGTGCCCCGGCCACAGCTACGAGAGCGAGGCCGCCGCGTGAGCGAGCAACCCGCCCGCATCGAGGGCATACAGCCCGGCCTCCAAGCCCGCGGCCTCGACACCGGCGGCCCCGTCGCTGACTGGCTGTGCGCGTGCGGCGAGCACGAGCGGGCCACCGGCAAGGCCGCCGTCGAGCAGCTGCTCGCCCGCGTCCGCGTCGGCCACTGCCCCCACCGCCCCGCCGAGGGGAGGGCCGCCGCGTGATCCCCGACGCCGTCCGCGCCGTCCTCACCGCCGTCATGGCCGACCACCCCGGCGCCTCGCCCGAGCTGCTCGCCCGCCTCGTCGTCACCGAACTCCGCGACCTCGGCTGGCACATCACCCCCAAGCCCGTCACCCCGCGGAGGACCTAGTGAAGAGCCGACCCCGCTGCCCGCGCGGCCACTTCGCCCCCGCCACCGGCACCTGCGCCTGCTCCCGCCGCAGCTACCTCGGGGAGCACGCCGACATGTGGGGCCAGGGCCTCCACCCCGGCGCCCGCGTCACCACCGTCGAGATGACCGGGGAGTACCTGTGATCGCGCTGTCCGACGCGTTCCTCACCGTCATCTACGGCGCCGCCGCGTGGGTGGCCGGCGCTGCCATCCTCACCGCCGCCGCGGCCGTCGCCATCGCCCGCGCCATCCGCAGAGAGAAGACCAGCTGATGACCGACCTCGTTCTCATCCTGCTCGCCCTCGCGTTCGGCTGGGTGGTGGGCCACAGCACCGCCCGCATCCGCGTCGTCCCCGTCGGGGCGATCGCCGCCGACGACGAGGTAGTCCTCGCCCTCGAGGACGCCTGCTGCGAGACGTGGTGGACGTCCCGCGGCGAGGCGCACGACGACGAGTGCGCGCGGGCCGGGTGGGCTGCATGACCAAGCAGCGCCACACCGCGAGCAGCATCAACGACCAGGCGCTCGACGAGCTGTACGCCGAGCGCGACGCCCTGCTCGTCGAGCTCGGCGGCCGCGACGAGGAAGCGCGCGATCGCTGGATCGAGAAGCAGCTCGCCGAGACCGGGCTCAAGGCCATGGACTTCCGCAACGGCATGGCCATGGAGATCGAGCCCGCCCGCGAGCTGGTCGCGCACTGGGTCGGCGCCGCGCGCGCCATGCTCGGGGACGCTCCCAACTACACCGAGACCCCGATCGAGATGGAGGTCAAGGTGGGCGAGTCGCCCGAGCGGTTCGCGTTCGTCCTGCAGCGCGTCGCCCCGGGGGCACTCACCCCACACCAGGCGCGCCAGAGGGCCGAGGAGCGGGCCGACCAGGCCGAGGAACTGCTGCGCATCGCGCATGACACGTCCAACCGGGTCGAGGCCTCCCTCGATCGCGTGCGCGCCCTCGCCGAGCGGTGGGAGAACGCCCTCGCTCCCGACCTGCGATACGCGCGCGCTGTCCGCGCGGCCCTCGCCGACCCCAAGGAGTAGCACCACCATGAGCGCCACCTGCGGCCTGTGCGAACGCGACCTCGAGCACGGCTACCTCTGCCCCGGCTGCACCATCGCCACCGGGCAACGTCTCGACGACGCGCCCCGCTGGTACACGGCCCTCGCCGGATTCCTGCAGCCCGCCGTCACCGGCCCCGCCGAGGGCACCCGGAGCGGCGGCCGCACCGAGGCTCCCCTGCCCGTCGCCGAGGCACCTTTCAGCCTCCGCGGCCCCGGCGGCATCGTCGGCGTCCTCGAGGACTGGCGCGCTGCGATGCAGCACGACCGCGGATGGGGCCAGCCCGTCATCGCGCACGACATTGGCCGGCGCATCGTCGTCGCCGCCCGCGCCCTGTCGATCAACATGGAGTGGATCGCGTCCAGTTGGCCGATGGCCGGCGACATGGCCGCCGAGATCCGCGGCCTCGAGCGAGACGTCCGCTCGATCGTCGCCCCCACCGACCCGGCCGAGCGCCCCGTCCGCATGGGCCTGTGCCCCACGGTCCTGGACGCCGAGGACACCCGGTGTGGTGCCGTCCTGCTGCGGCGTCCCAACGAGTCGACGATCACGTGCCGTTGGTGCGGCACGATGTGGCCGCCGTCCCGCGCGCTCGCGCTGGCCCGCGCACAGCAGGCGGCCAGTTCTGTCGAATCGGTCGCCTAGAACCCTAGTGTTCTAGTACTGTGCAGGCGTGCCAACCACCGATTGGCGCACGCGAGTTGACGCTGAGGACCGCGAGCAGGAACGCTTACTCGCCCTGATCTCGGACAGTGCCAGACGCCGGGCCCAAGCCCTGGAAGACGGAGTGACCGAACTGGGCACCAAGTCGGCCGTTGCCCGTGACCGAAGCATCAGCCCGAGCGCAGTAAGACGTGCCATCCGCGAGCACGGCACCGGGACCCTACCCCCCGCCGACAGCTCCCCGACCACAACCGAATAGGCCCGTAAAGCGGGCAATCCCGGAGCAGGCGACCCTACCGCCCGTCCGGGACCACCACTTGATCACGAACGAGATCGGACCTCGTCATGACCCAGCGGAACCCTATCGCCCCGCGGCGTTACTTGATCGCCTCGGGCATCCTCCGCCGCACCCCGGCCAACGCCGCCATCGCCCACCGCATGCGCGTCGCCCGCCTGCTCCGCCAGTGCGCCGCCGACTACGCCTCGGCCGCCCCGCGCCGCATGCAGAACCACCGCGACGACGCGCACCTGTGCTCCTACGCCGCCGAGGCGGTGAACGCGCGATGACGCGCAAGACGCCCCCCGAGGCCGGCAAGCGCCTCTCCGTCGCCGTCGACCAGGCGCTGTATGACGACCTCGTGACCCTCATGTCCACCGGTATGACGCTCACCGACGCCGTGAAGCACGCCGCCTCACTCGTCGCACACAGCTACCGGTACGTGTGGGATCACGGGTCATACCCGCGCGACGTCCTGCCCCGCATCACCGGCTACCTGGTCGAGCGGCACATGGACCACGACGCGCCCCCACCTCCGAACTTGGGCCCCGTCGACATCGTCCGGGACGCCCGCGGCGCCGGATCCGGCGCCGCGTAACACGGTGCTCGCAGCGCTCATACCCGCTGTTGCACTGGTCGCGCTGATCGGACTGTGTGCCGTCGCGCCATCCGACGTGCCCCGCATCCCCGGTGCCGTCGCTCTCTTGATCACACTCGCCGCGCTCGCCGTGGCCATCCTCCGCTGAGGACCGTATGACCCCGCATCACACCGAATCCGGCGCCGACGAGCGCCGCGTACAGGCACTGCTCCGCAGGCTCGGCGTCGGGCCCGACGCCGAGCCCGTCACCCTCCCCGACGTTCCGCCGAGCCTCCCGGACGGGTTCGAGCCGCGCACCCGCGACTGGCTCGACGACATCCTCGACGGCAACGCCGACCAGCCCACCCCGCGACCCAAGCGCGCGCCGCGCAGAGCCATGGAGACGGAGCCCACCGCCGAGCCCCGCGAACGCCGTGACTGGTCGTGGCTGTGGCAATGGCTCCGCCCCTGGCAGACCTTCACCGCCGGCGCCGTGAGCGTCCTCCCGCTTTTCAACGGCTGGTCTCCCGCCACCGGTTGGGCGCTCGTACTGCACGACATGCGCGCCGACACCCTCGCGGGTGCCTACACCACCGCGGGCATCGTCCTCGGCGCCACCTACCTGCTCGACCTGCGGCGCCGACGCTGGCTCACCCGCCTCGCCCTGATCACCACCGCGATCGGAACCCTCGGCGTCCTCGACCTCTTCGACCCGATCACCTTCGCTACAGGAGTCCACCGATGACCGGCCTCACCATCGGCGGACTGCTCGCAGCCCTGCTCGTCCTCACCGCAAACCTCCACCCCTGGTGGACCGGCGGCCGCGAGCTCTCCAAACTCGCCGCGTTCGGCAAGGGGTTCGGCGGCGCCGCCTGCGCGGCCGCCTGCCCCGGCGGCATCCTCGGATGGGCCCACGCCCACACCGGCGGACTCGCCAACGGTGCAGGCGAACGCACCGGACAGGCGGCAACTGGGGCCCCGGCCACCAGCGGCCTGACCACCGGACAGCTCACCGGTCTCGGCGCAACCGGCGCGGTTGTCGTGGTCGTCGTCGTGTTCCTCGTCGGCCTCTCCTACAAGGCGGCCGGACGCAAGGACAGGCGGCGCACCCTCGGCGGCGCGTTCGTCGGCTCCGTACTGCTGCTCACTGCCGGCATCGCCGGGGCCCTGTCCTGGCTTCCCGGCGCCCTGAACGATGTGGGAGACGCGGTCGTGGCCGCTGTGCAAGGGGCGGGCATCCTGTGAAGCGCCTGAACCATGCGGCCCGCGCGCGGGCGGCCAACCGGCTCGCACACGGCAGCACGCTGATGTGGCACCGCCGCACCGCCGCCCTCGCCCGCTGGGTTCGCCGCGGCCGCCGCGATGACCTCACCGGCTGGAAGGCAGCACTCGGCCCCCTCGCCCGCCTCGTCTTCCTCGGCGCCCTGGCATGGGCCGCCTACCGAGCAGCCCGCGCCGCACCCTGGCTGCTCGGCGTCCTCGTCTCGCTCTGGTGCGCCGCCTCATGGAGGGCCGGCCGAACGCCCACCGAGGACACAGCGGCCGCCCCGGAACCCCTCGACCCCGAGGCCGTGCGGACCCTGCTGCTGACGCTCATGGGAGAGGCCTCCGCGGTGCACCTGCGGACCGTCCTCGCCCACCTCCAACAGCAGGGCCACGGGCAGGGCTGGACAGTGGCCGATCTGCGCGCCCGCTTGGAGGCCCTCGGCATCCCCGTGCGACCCAAGGTCAAGGCCCCCGGTGGAGGCCCGACACGGGGCGTCCACCGCGACGACCTCGCCCCTTCCCCGCCCGCGGAGCCAGAGACGTCTACCGACGCATCTACCGCCGTCTGACCTGCACGTCTACCGGCTCATCTACCGCCATCTACCGGGGCATCTCCCGGACATCTACCACCCCGAAGGACGTGAACGACCAATGATCCACAACCTGTTGACCATGCTCGGCCTGGAGTACTGCGCCACCTGCGGATGGTGGACCAAGCCCCACTGCGGCCACTGACCGCGAGAGGATGACCCCATGACCGTCAGGATCAGTTTCGTCGGTGGCCCCGCCGACGGCCGCACATACGAGATGCCCGACGAGACACCACAGCCGCTCTACCTGTTCCCGGTCTCACCGCCGCTTGCCGAACTCTTCAACGCGAGCGCGGAGCCGGAACCGACGAAGCACGCCGAGTACGAGTCCCTGCGTGACGGCGGCTGGCCGCGCCGGGCAGACGACGGCGCCTACCTGTACGGCCACCGAGCCGCCCCGGTGACGCCGGAAGCGCGCCGCGCGGTCGACGAAGCCCGCCACGCTGCGCAGGCCGCCGAGGAACGGCGCACCGCCGAGACAGACGCGGCATGGCGCGAGATCCGCAAGGAACGCCCGCACTACCCCGAGGACTGGCGCGACCTCTGGCGGCCGTAGCGCACCATGGGGCGCATGGAGTCACAGCTGTTGCGCCCCGGCTACCTCACCGCCCACCAGACAGCCACCGCCCTCGGCATCAGCCTCGACGGCGTCCGCCAGCTCGTCCGCCGCGGCCACCTCACCCCCGCCCCGGGTAGCACGCCGCGGCAGCGCTGGTTCGCCCTCGACGACGTCCAGGCCTATGCCGCCAAGCGCGACACCCCCGCCGCCGCTTGACGTGCAGGTCAGGCCGGTGTCACGATCTCGGTGAACAACTGTGCCCGCATACGGCACCACAGACACACGACGAACCCCCGGCCCACCGCCGGGGGTTCGTCGCGTCACAGGCCCATCACGGCTTCCCCAACGATCATTCCCGTCGCGGATGATGCAGCTTCAACAGCTCATCCCAGGGGGGATCATGCACAACCGCAGCACCATCGGTGCCATCGCGGCCGGCCTACTGCTCGGCACTCTCACCGCCTGCAGCAGCAGCGGCGACCCCGAGCCCGCGGTCACCGTCACCAAGACCGTGACCGCGGCGCCCAAGGAGCAGGCCGCACCCAAGAAGGACGGGCCGCTCGCCCTCGGCGACAAGGCGCCCGTCGAGGGCGCAGAGGGCGCCACGGCCTCCATCGAGGTCCTCGCGTACACGCACACCGAGCAGGGCCCCGAGGCGCCCGGCGACGAGCTGGGCGGCGACTCGTGGGCCACCGCCGACATCCGCGTCTGCAACACGGGCAGCGACGACATCAGCGTCAGCCAAACCCCATGGTCGCTGTCCTACAAGGACGGCACCACCATGGAGTCCACCGGCCTGTCTGGCGGCGACATGCCGAAGCCCGAGTTCCCCATGGACAAGGTGCTCGGCACCGAGAAGTGCGCACGCGGCAAGGTCGCCTTCCCCGTCCACGCCAAGACCAGGCCGGCCACCATCGACTACGCGATCGACGGCGAGAGCCCCATCGAGTGGGCCGTGCCCAAGGCGTAAGGAGGTGGGCGCCCGTGGCCGGCAACCCGCGCAACGGGCGCCCCTACCGCAGGTTGTGCGCCTGGCTCCGAGCCCAGCAACTGCCGTGCTGGCTCTGCGGCCACAACATCAACTACCAGCTGCACGCCCGGCACCCGCTGTCCTTCACCCTCGACCACGAGCGGCCGCTCTCGCGCGGCGGCGACCTGCTCGACCCGGCCAACGCCCGCGCCGCACACCGCCGGTGCAACAGCGCCAAGGGCAACCGCACGCCACGAGCGCAGCCGCAGCGAGCCTCACGGAGGTGGTGACCCTGCACCTCCCTCACCTGATCCACCGCGATCCGCACTGGCAGGTCATGGGCGCCTACGCCTACTACCGGTGTCGATGCGGCGCCAAGCGCACCCGCCGTCTCGCCGTCCACATGTTCGGGCCCATCGCGATCGGTTGGCCAACACCGCAGGACCGACATGGCCGCCCCGTAGCAGTGTCCCGCTGGCAGCGGTCCATGTGAGGTGACGCCCCGTGCTGTACGTCATCACCGGCCCGCCGGCCGCAGGCAAGAGCAGCTGGATCGAGGGGCACGCCAAGCCCGAGGACATCGTCATCGACCTCGACCGCATCACCGTCGCGCTCACCGGACCAGGCGCACCGCACTGGAACCACGGCGAGGTGCAGCAGCGGGTAGCCCAGCGCGCCCGCTACGCAGCCATCGACGAGGCGATCAAGCACCTCGACAAGGTCGACGTCTACCTCATCCACACCATGCCCAAGGCCAAGGCGTTGGCGCAGTACAAGCGGCTCGGCGCGCGCATCGTGCCTGTAGATCCAGGCCGTGAAGTCGTCATGAACCGAATCAAAGCGATGCGATCACCAGCCATGGAGCGCGTAGCCACACGGTGGTACAACGCCCGCCGACGCCAGGCCGCCACCGGCATGCCGCAGACCTCGCGCCGCTGGTAACTCAAAGCCACCGGGGGGTGGTTGCACCCCGTGACCTGGCCCGATCACTGGTCGACGCGCACTGTGGATCATGGCTTGGTGGGGAGAGTGGATCAAAAGTTGGGCTCCGGAGGGGGCGACCCAAACGCCCTTGTCGCCCGGCTGTACACACGGGGTCTGTACTCGCTAATCCGCCGAAGCGAACGCCAGCGATTTAGCGACTCTCCGTGACATCACCCTGAGTGACGACGGGGGTGATCATGTTCGAGAACGAGGACGCGACCGCCGCCGAGATTGATCTTCTTGGTGTGCGCGATATCGCTCCCGGCCTGGCGCAACTCGCTCTAACCCTCGCCATGATCATGGACAAGGGCGGCAATGCGACCGCCCTCGCGAACACAGGCCGCGAGCTACGCACGGTGATGGAGACCCTGCGCAAGCTCGCTCCGCCCAAGGTCGAGAACGACGACGTCGACCAGCTGCTGCAAGAGGGGGTGGAACGCCGTGTCCGTGCTCGCCGAACCTGAAGCGATCGTGGGCGTACAGACCCCGCGGCTGACCACCGTGCCACCCGACTGGGCGTCGTCCGCCAGCCGCGAGGCGATCAAGCTGGCAAGTAAGGCCGGACTTGATCTGTTCCCGTGGCAGCAGCACGTCCTCGACATCGGGATGCGCGAGCGCGCCGACGGGCAATGGGCCGCGATGGAAGTCGCGGTGAACGTGCCCAGACAGAACGGCAAGGGCGGCGTCCTCGAGGCGCGAGAGTTGGCCGGGCTGTTCCTGCTCGGCGAGCGCGTCATCATCCACTCGGCGCACGAGTTCAAGACGGCGCGCGTCGCGTTCGAGCGGATCCGCTCCCTGATCCTCGGCACGCCCGCCCTGAGCAAGCGCGTCAAGCGGGTCCTGAACAACACCACCGAGACCAGCATCGAGCTGGTCACAGGGCAGAAGCTGTACTTCCTGGCCCGCTCCGGGGGCTCCGGTCGTGGCTTCACCGGGGACACGATCATCCTCGACGAGGACATGATCCTGGGTGACGACGCCATGGGCGCGCTGATGCCCACGCTGTCGGCTGTCCCCAACCCGCAGATCTGGTACCTGGGTTCGGCCGGCATCGGCCATCCGTCCGTACAGCTGGCCCGCCTGCGGCGCCGCTGTGAGGCCGCCCTGGAGTCCGGCACGCCGGACCCGAGCCTCGCCTACTTCGAATGGTCGGTGGACCCGCACAGGGACGAATGCGGCCCGGCGTGCACCGACCACGACGACCCCGACGACGTCGCGAACTGGGCCAAGGCCAACCCCAGTTTGGGGATCCTGATCACGCCGGAGTTCGTGCGCAACGAGCGCGCGTCCCTCGGCAGCGGCGGCATCTTCGAACGGGAGCGGCTCGGCGTCGGCGACTACCCGTCGGACACGGCGGACACGTGGCAGGTCATCGGCGAGGACGCGTGGCGGGCGCTCGCGGCCGCCGACTCGTCGCCCTCCGACCCGGTGTCGTTCGCCGTCGACATGACGCCCGAGCGGTCGCACGTCGCCATCTCCGTGGCCGGTTCGTGGCGCGGCGGCACGCACGTCGAGGTCGTCGACCACCGCCCGGGCACGGGCTGGTTCAAGGAGCGCGCACGAGAGCTGACCAAGAAGTGGGGGCCCCGCTGCTGGGTCATCGACTCGGGCGGCCCTGCAGCCTCGCTCATCGGCGACCTGACCGACGCACTGAAGGTCGACCCGGACGACACGTCCGAAGACCCCCAGCTGCTCGCCCCGGTCGTACAGGCCAAGACGCGAGACGTCGTGCAGGCCACCGGCCAGTTCTACGACGCAGTGACCGAACAGAACCTGTCGCACCTCGACCAGGCGCCGCTCGCCGCGGCCCTCGCGGGCGCACAGCAGCGCCGGTTGGGCGATGCGTGGGCGTGGGCCCGGCGGGTCGTGTCGGTGGATATCAGCCCGTTGGTGGCGGTGACGCTCGCCAAGTGGGGGCTCGGCGCTGAAGTGGAAGAGGAAGGGGCGCCGAACCTGTGGTGAGAAACGTCGTGCTGACCGTGCTGGAAGTCGTGTCCCTGCTGGCCCTGCTCTACGGCGTCGCCCTCGTGTACGTACCCGCGGCGCTCATCCTGGCAGGCGTCATGGGCATCGTGGCCGCCGAGCAGAAGCTCGCCCCGCCGTCGGCCGCGCACCGTAAGGAGCCGACGTCATGAGCCTGTTCGGCCTGTTCGACCGCCGCTCGTCGCCGGAAAATCCGGCGGTGCCGATCACCGATTCGTCGCTGCTGGACTGGCTCGGCGGCCCCAAGGTCGAGGCCGGGGTGCAGGTGTCCGAGCGATCCGCGCTGCACATGCCGGCCGTGTGGCGGTCGGTCGCTGTCATCGCGGGCGTGTCCGCGGCGCTTCCGCTGCATACGTACAAGGCCGGCACCAAGGACCGCACCGAGAACGCGCTGCTCGCCGACCCGCACCCGGAGTTGACGCCGCTGGAACTGTGGCGGCTGGCCTACGCGCACCGTGTGCTGTGGGGCAACGCCTACATTCAGAAGCTGCGTGCCCCGTCCGGGCAGGTCAAGGAGCTGTGGCCGATCAGCCCGGACCGGGTGTCCGTGGACCGCGAACGACCGAGCGACGCCAACCCGAGCGGCAAATGGTTCTACGCGACCGATGACTGGGGCGTGCTGCACCGGCTCACTCCGCGCGATCTGCTGCACCTGCCCGGCCTCGGCTACGACGGGCTCACCGGCTGCTCGCCGGTACGGGCCGCGGCGCAGGGCATCGGGCTCGCGCAGGCCGCCGAGCTGGGCGCGTCCCGGCTGTTTGGCCGCGGCAATCTGGTGAGCGGTGTCCTGCAGACCGAGCAGCGATTGAACTCAGAGCAGGCGGCCGCGCTGAAGGCCAGTTGGCGGGCCAAGGTGGGCGGGATCGAGAACGCCCACGAGGTCGCCGTACTGGACTCGGGCGCGTCGTTCCAACCGGTGTCGATGCCGCTGAAGGACGCGCAGTTCCTGGAGTCCCGCGAGTTCCAGATCACCGAGGTGGCGCGCATGTTCGGCGTGCCGCTGTTCCTGCTCATGGAGACCGCCAAGAGCACCTCGTGGGGGACCGGCCTGGAGCAGCAGGCGCAGGGCTGGGTGACGTTCGACCTCGGCCCCGCGTGGCTGGCGCCGACCGAGCAGCGCATCACCAAGGAGCTGCTGCCGCCCGGCGAGTACGCGCACTACCGGCTGCAGGGCCTGCTCCGCGGCGACAGCTCGTCGCGCGCCACGTTCTACCGGGCGATGCGCGACACGGGCGTCATGTCCGCCAACGACATCAGGGCCCTCGAGGAACTCCCGCCGATCGCGGGGCCCGAGGGCGACACGTATCTGCAGCCCACGTACATGGCGCCGCTCGGCTCGAATCCGCTCGCGCCGGACGATGCGCCGGCGCCGGTCCGCGCGGCCGCGCTCATGGCCGAGGCTCGCCGCCTGCTGGCCGACCACGAGGCACAAGGAGGCGACGTCCATGCCGACGATGACGAGCAGTGAGGAGCGGCGCCGTCTGGCGCTCTCCGATGCAGACGTGACGGTACGTGCGGGCGAGGATGGGGCGCGCCGGTTCGCCGGGTACGCGTCCGTGTTCAACTCCCGTACCGCGATCGGGAACCCGCTGCGCTGGGGCTTCTACGAGGAGATCGCCCCGGGGGCGTTCACCAAGACGCTCGCCGAGGGCGACGCGCGGATGCTCATCGACCACGACTCGTACTACGTGGTGTCGCGCATGTCGGCCGGCACCCTCGCCCTCGCCGAGGACGAGCACGGCCTGGCCGTCGACTCGGCCCTCGACGGCGAACTGTCGTACGTGCGCGACCTGCAGGCGAACCTCGCCAACGGCAACATCACCGGAATGTCGTTCGGGTTCTACGTCATCAAGGACGAATGGAACACGGAGACCCTCGAGGTCGAGGGCGCCGACCCGGTCGACGTCGAGGTCCGCGTGATCCGCGAGGTACGCCTCGTCGAGGTCAGTGCCGTCACCTTCCCTGCCTACCCCGAGACCGAGGCCGAGCTGAAGGCCGTGGCCCGGGCGCTGGATCGGCGCGGCGACTTCGCCGCGGTCGAGGCCGCCGCCCGGCACCGGCCCGAGCTGCTCGACCTCGTGCACATCGACCGCGAGCCGGGAGAGCCCACTCGCGACGCACAGGCACCTGCTGAGCCGGTTGTGTCCACTCAGCCCCAGGGCCTGCCCCTGTCGATGCGCATGAACGCGCTGGCCGCCCGCTACGGGCTGTCGCGCTAGCCACACCACCATCCATTCCCTGCAGCCCCTTGGCGTCCGCCGTGGGGCTGTCTGGCGTGCCGTGAAAGGACACCGCCACCATGAGCACACTGCTCACCCGAGCACTCGACAAGCGGGCCAACGTCTGGTCCCAGATGCAGGAGATCCAGTCGAGCGCCGAGACGGAGGGCCGCGACGCGCTCACGGCCGAGGAGCGCGAGAAGTGGGACCGCGCCGAGGCCGAACTGACCGAGCTGTCGCAGGACATCGAGCGCATGGAGCGCGCGGCCCGCCTCGACACCGTGCAGCGCGACCAGGCCGTCATCACCACCGGCGGCGGCGAGGACGCCGAGGGCCGCGGCGAGATCGACCACAACGCTGCGTACCGCGACGCGTTCGGCCGGTACGTGCGGCACGGCATGGGCGGCCTCGACCACGACCAGCGCGCCCTGATGATGTCGAACCAGGCCGAGGTGCGCGCCGGCGCCACGTCGCCGGGAACCGCGGGCGGGTACTTCATCCCGACCGAGACTCTCAACAAGATCACCGAGACGATGAAGGCCTACGGCGGTCTGCTCGGTGCGGCGAACGTCATCACCACCGGGTCCGGTAATCCGCTGAACTGGCCGACGAACGACGACACGGCGAACGTCGGTGCGATCCTCGCCGAGAACGCGCAGGTCACCGAGCAGGATGTGACGCTCGGGCAGAAGACGCTCGGCGCCTACACCTACACCTCCAAGCTGGTGCGCCTGTCCCTGCAGTTGGTGCAGGACGACGTGTTCGGTGTCGAGGCGTGGCTCACGCGCAAGCTCGGCGAGCGGATCGGCCGCGCGGTCGCCGCGCACCTCGCCACTGGTACCGGCTCGTCGCAGCCCGAGGGCCTGTTCACCAACGCGACCGCAGGCAAGACCGGCGCGGCCGGACAGGTCACCTCGGTCATCTACGACGACCTCATCGACCTGCAGCACTCCATCGACGTCGCGTACCGGGACGGCGCCCAGTGGGCCATGTCCGACGCGGCGCTGAAGGTCGTGCGCAAGCTCAAGGACGGCCAGGGCCGCCCGCTGTGGGAGCCCTCGGTTCAGGCCGGTACCGCCTCGACGCTGCTCGGTGCGCCGGTGCTCATCGACAACGGCATCCCCGCTCCGGCCGCGAGCGCCAAGTCCATCGGCTACGGCAACATCAACGCCGCCTACGTCGTTCGGCAGGTGGCCGGCGGGCAGATGATGCGCCTCGACGAGCGGTACGCCGACTACCTGCAGGTCGGGTTCCTCGGCTTCCTGCGCATGGACGCCAAGCCCGACGACGCCAGTGCGTTCCGCGTGTACGCGCACCCGGCGAGCTGACCCTGCCCGCACCGCGGCCCCCGGCATTCGTCGGGGGCCGCCTGCTCCGAAAGGAGGCGGGCATGGTCCGCATCCGAGTTCTGCAGTCCGTATCCGGGCTCGATTTCTCGTGGGCCCCGGGCGACGTCGTCGAGGTCGACGACGAGGCGGCCGCAGCGTGGGCCGACGGCGAGCGCGCCGAGCTCGTCGACGACGGCAACTCCCACGCAGGTGCGGAGAAGGCCGCGGCCCGCTCGCGCGGCGGCGGCCGCGCCAAGCGCCCCGAGACCCGCACCGAGTAGGCGAGAGGGGCAGCCGTGGGCATCATCACCCTGGCCGAGGCCAAGGCCCAGCTCGACATCGAGAGCGGCGGGGACGACGACGAGCTGCAGGCGTACATCGACGGCATCACCGCCCCCATCGAGAACCTCGTGGGCGTCGTCGAACAGCGCGAGATCACCGAGACCGTGAACGGCACCGGTACGACGCTGTGCCTGCTGAAGACGCCGGCCGTTGCGCTCGTGTCCGTCGAGCCGCAGCTGACCGGTGGCACGGCGCTCGACGTCGCGCAGCTGCACCTCGACGGCACGACCGGCATCGTGCGGCGTCTGTCCGGCGGCCGGTTCTACGGCGGGCCCTGGACGTTCACGTACACCGCCGGGCGGGCCGCGGAGATGCCCACCATCAAGCTGGCCGCCCGCATCCTGCTCCAACACCTGTGGCGCACCCAGTACGGCAGCGCGCGCGGGCAGGGCGGCGCTGACGACTTCAGCGTCAGCGAGCCGATCCCGGGGTTCGGGTACGCGGTGCCCAACCGGGTGTTGCAGCTGCTCGAGGCGCACAAGCTGCCGCCGGGGGTGGCGTGATGGCGACAACGTCCCGCGCACCGGAAGCGGTCGCCGCGCTGCTGGCCATCCTGCGTGCGGCCCCGGCGCTGTCGGACGTGACGATCGTGGACGGTCCGACCGCCACGAACTTCAGCGGGAAGCGGCGCTTGTGTGTCGGCTGGTCGCCGAGCGGTGACGGCGCTGTCGACATCGAGCAGTCGTTCAACTCGGCGGGCGCCCGCACCCGCGACGAGTCGTTCACGATCCGCTGCTATGCCGAGGCGCGGGCCGGTGACACCGACATGAGCCTGCGCAGGGAGACCGTGTTCGACATGGTCGCCGTGGTCGAGCAGGCGCTGCGCGCCACGGACGTCGCACCCGAGGCGCCGACGCTGAACGGCACGGTCCTGTGGGCGCACCTGACCACCGGCAACCTCGCCCAGGAGCAGACCGGCGACGGCGCCCTGGCGGGCCTGTCGTTCACCGTCTCGTGCCGGGCCCGTATCTGATCCACCACCACCCGAGGAGTACCCCATGGCGCGTGTGCGTCTGATCGGGCCCGAGCCGGTGACCGTGCCTGAGTTGGCCGGCCGGACTGTCGAGCCCGACGCGATTGTCGAAGTGCCCGACGACCGGTTCGAGGCCTACGTCTGCCAGACGGCGACGTGGGAGCCGGTCGAGGAGCCGGGCGCCAAGCCCAAGAAGACCGCGGCGAAGTCGCTGCAGAAGGAGGACTGATCCATGGCGATCGGATCCGGGCTCGGCGCCCAGCTCAGCATCGGCGCGGAGACCACTTACGGCACCTACGTGGCGCCGGGCAAGCACCTGGAATTCACCAAGGAATCGCTGGTCCTGAAGAAGACGACGGCTCAGTCCGCCGGCATCGCGGCCGGCCGTCTGCTGCCGCTGTCCTCGCGGCGCGTGGTCACCCAGCGCGAGGCCAACGGCAGCGTCGACCTCGAGGTCACCAACAAGGGCATGGGGCTGCTGCTGCAGGCCCTCATGGGGACGACGGTCACGCCGGTACAGCAGGGCGCGGGTCCGGCGTACCTGCAGACTCACACGCTCGCCGACACGGCGGGCAAATCCCTGGTGATCCAGAAGGGCGTGCCGCTCACCACCGGCGCCGTGAGCGACAAGACCTTTCTGGGCTGCAAGGTCACCTCGGCCGAGTTCTCGTGCGAGAGCGGCGGCATGCTCACCGCCAGCTTCGAGTTCGACTGCAAGGACTGCGACGAGACGCAGACCCTGGTCGTCGCGAGCTACGCGGCGCAGTCCCCGTTCCACTTCGTGCAGATGGGCCTGAAAACGGGGCCGTTCGGCACGGAGGTGGCGCGCGACGGCATCCGCAAGGTCAGCGTGAAGTTCGAGCGTCCACAGGCTGTGGACCGGTTCTATGCCGGGCAGGCCGGGCTCAAGAAGGAACCCATTTCGAACGACCAGGTCAAGATCACTGGCAGCCTCGAGATGGACTACGTCGACACGATCCTCGACGACCTGCACACGAGCGACGCTGCGACGGCGCTGGTGTGGGAGTTCATCGGCCCGAACATCGCGTCGACGTTTTTCGAGACTTTCCGGATCAAGCTGCCCGCGATCCGTATCGACGAGGCGCCGCCGACCGTCGAGGGGTTCGAGGTCGTCAAGCCGACCATCAGCTTCACGGGCCTGTACGACGGGACGAACCAACCCGCCATCGAGTACATCAGCACCGACATCACCCTGTAGGTGCAAGGTGCGCGAGGTACGCATCCTCAACACCGGCAGCCTGCTCGAACTGCAGCGCAGGCTGCGGGCTGCCGGTAACGAGAACATCCGCTCATCCATGCAGCGCCGAATCCGGCACGCGGCCGAGCCGCTCAAAGACGACCTGCAGTCGAAGATCCGGGGCCTGGACATCCGGTCGGACGGCCGCAAGCGCAACCGTGACGGCGTCGTGCCGCACGGTGGCCCGTCGCCGACCACGAGGCCGCTGCGCGCCACGATCGCGGGCGCCATCCGGATCAGCGTCCGCACCACCGCCGGTGGGGCGGGCGCCAAGGTGTGGGTCGACAAGAGCCGCCTGCCGGCGGACCTGCGGAACATGCCCAAGGTCATCAACGAGGGACCGCCGCCCGGCCGCATCCGTCACCCGGTCTTCAACAACCGGAGCCGTTGGGCCAGCCAGTACGTACAGCCGCATTGGTGGGACAACACCGTCCGCGACCACATGCCCCGTATCGAGCGCGAGGTCGCCCGCGTCCTGGACGACGTGCGCCGCCGCCTGAGCTGAAGGAACGACACGTGATCATTGAGTACACGCCCGAGGGTGGCGACACCGAGATCCTCGACGCGGGCCGCATGCGCGCCTCCGAGGTGCAGATCATCGAGCGCACCGCCGACATGAAGTGGGGCGCCGTGCTCAGCGGCATGGAGGACGGCGACATCACCGCCATCCGCGTCGTGGGCTGGGTGGTCAAGAAGCGCAGCAACTCCTCCCTGCGCCTTGCCGAGTTCGACCCCTTCGACGACGAGGTGCGCGTGCGCCTGGACGCGAAGGAAATCCCCCAGTACGCGGCCGAGCTGGTGCGCGTCTACGGCGACCACCCCGAGAAGCTGGCGGACGCGTTCGACGAGCTGCGGTCTGCCGCATTCGACCGTGAGGCGTGCGAGCTGGCCATCAAGGACGCGACCACCCCAAAAGCCCCGGCCCCCGCCCCGGAGCCGGAGACGACGAATGGTTCAGCGACCGGCTGAACAGCTACCTCCCGCTGTTCGGCCTGTACCTGCACTACACGGCGCGCGACGTCGACGAGCTGACCGTCGAACGGTTCGAGCTGCTCGCCGCATGGATCGACCAGCACGAGGCCCGCCTACGGGCGTCCGCCACAACCGAATAGCGGGCCGCCGCCCGCCCTGAGCAAAGGGGGCGGGCTGTGGCTGAGCGCCTGCGTTTCATCCTCGACGGCGACGACCGCCTGTCCCCGGTCCTCAACCGGGCCGGTGACAGCTCGGCGCGCCTGCACCGGCGTCTGGCCGACGACAGCCAGGCCAGCAGCCGCGCGCTGCGCGTATTCAGCCGCGACGCTAACGGGCAACTGCGCGACCTCGAGGGCCGGTTCGTCTCCGTCGCCCACGCCTCCCGGCTGATCCAGGACAGCAACGGCCGGTGGCGCGACCTCAACGGCCGCTTCGTCGCCGGTTCCACGGCCGCGCAGCGGATGGCCACGGTCACCGCCGGGCTGCCCCCGGTGCTGCGGCAGGCGGACCGCGCGGCCGCGAACGTCAACGTCCGGCTGCGCGACTCCAACGGCCGGTTTCTCAGCGCGGGCCGTGCGGCGAGCGTGCTCGGCGGCGCGGCCGAGAAGGCTTCCGAGCAGCTCGACGAGGGCGGCGGCCTCGGCGGCAAGCTGAAGGTCGTGGCCGCCCTGGCCGGTGCGTCGCTACTGCCGGCGCTCGGAGCGGTCGTCCCGATGATGCTCGGGGCCGGGCTCGCCGCGGGCACCATGAAGGCCGGGTTCGCCGGTGTCAGCGACGCGATGGAGGCCGCGGGCAAGGGCAAGAAGGAGTACGCGGCCGCCCTCAAGAAACTCAGCCCGGAGGCGCGCGGGTTCACCAAGGAACTCGTCTCGCTGAAGAAGGAGTTCTCTGGGGTCGGCAAGGACGTCCAGAAGGCGATGTTGCCGGGCTTCACCTCTGCGGTGAAGGCGGCGTCCCCGCTGGTCAAGCTGCTCGGCCGGAACATGGTCGACTTGGGCGGCACGTTCGGCAGTCTCGCCCGGAAGGCCGGCGGTGTCTTCCGGGATTCCGGGTTCCAGCGGGACCTGCAAGCGAACTTCACGCTGGGCAAGCGGTTCGTCGTCGACATGGCGACGGGCGTGGGTCGCCTCGGCCGCGCCTTCCTGGACTTCGGGGCAGCGTCGAAGCCGACGCTGATGGCCCTGTCGTCCGGGCTGAGCAACCTGTTGGGCCGTGGTCTGCCCGGCATGTTCGACGGGCTGAAGGTCGGCGTCTCCGGCAGCGCGTCGATGCTGAACGGGCTGTTCGACATGCTCAACCGGGTGCTGCCCGCGATCGGCCGGTTCTCGGGCGAGGTCGCCCGCTCGCTGGGTCCGCTGTTCGGTGAGGCGTTCCGCAGTGCGGGGCTGTCCGTGTCGACCGGGCTCGACCTGCTCGGGCAGGGTGCGAAGGCACTGGCACCGGTCTTCAAGGACCTCGGCTTCGGTTTGAAGTCGATCATGCAGGTCATGCAGATCATCGGCCCCGTGGCACGCGATGTGGGGTCGGCCCTGGTCGGCAGTCTGCTGCCGTCGTTCTCGCAGCTCGACAGGGCCAAGGGTCCGCTGCAGTCGCTGTCGGAGGCCATCGAGCGCAACAAGGGCTCGATCATGGAGCTGTCCCGGCAGGGCGGCATTGCCTTCCTCACGCTGGTCCAGGCCGGTGTGACGGCGCTGCCCCATCTGATCCACGCGTTCCGCATCATGTCGACCGGGATCGTCGTCGCGCTGGGCGGCATCCTGCACGGCGCGGCGAGTGCCTTCGGCTGGATCCCGGGCATCGGCGACAAGTTGCGAACGGCGGACCGCAAGTTCAAGGACTTCAGCGTCTCGTACATCCAGGGGTTGAAGTCCGCCGAGGACAAGGCCGCCGGATTCGCCGCATCGGTGGGCCCGAAGTTGTCGGCGGGCAAGCTGAAGCTGAACATCAGCAACTGGCAATCGCAGATCGCGGCGGCCAAGGCGCAGATGAAGAGTGTGCCCCCGTCGAAGCGCGCCGCCTTGCAGGCGAAGATCGACGACCTGCAGAACAAGGTGCGTTCGGCCAAGGGACAGTTGGCGTCGATCAAGGACCGCAAACCCGCGGTCAGGCTCCAGGACCTTGCTTCCCGCGCCGCCCGTCAGATCGTCGGGGAGATCGGCAGAGTCCACTCGAAAACCGTGACGATCACGGTCCAGCGGCGCATTCAGGCAGGCATGGATGCCGTCAGCAGGCTGGCCGGATTCGCCGACGGCGGCCGCCCCAAGCCGGGTTGGGCCGTCGTGGGTGAAGAGGGCCCGGAGCTGGTGCGCTTCCAGGGCGGCGAGAGGGTGTTCAGCCACCGGGACTCCAAGGCCATGGCCGCGGGCGCCCGCCTGGACTCCCCTTCCGGGGTCGGTATGGCCGCGGGCGCGGGCCTCACCGCGGGGCTGCTCGGCTCGATGGGATCGATCGGCGGTGCCGCCCGCTCGGCGGCCGGCCACATCATCACGGCGATGAAGCAGGAGTTGCAGATCGCGTCGCCGTCGAAGCGGACCAAGGCGCTCGCCAACGACGTGGGCAAGGGGCTGATCTCTGGTCTCACCGGCTCCAAAGCCAAGATCAAGTCCACGTCCAAGGACTTGGCCAAGGACATCTGGTCGGCGTTCACCGGCAGCAAGGACAACCGGCTCGTCGCCTACGTCAACCGCAACACGAAGACACTGACGTCCCTGGCCGGGAAGCGTGACACCCTCGCCGCCACCATCAAGCGCGCCAAGGATTTCGCCGAGACGACCCGTGTCGGAGCGAAGCAATCGGCCAGCTTGGGCGGCATGTTCGAGGGCGAGGAGCAGGTGTCCGCGTCGGGCATCAACAGCAAGCTGCAGCAGCGGCTCGCCAAGATGAAGACCTTCACCTCGTACATCAACACCCTGAAGAAGCGCGGTCTCAACAAGACTATGCTCAGGGAGATTTTGACCATGGGCCCGGAGGAGGGCTACGCCTACGCCTCCGCGCTCGCGGGCGCGAGCAGCAAGCTGTTCAAGGAGATCAACTCCACGCAGTACAAGGTGAACTCGCAGGCCGAAACCCTCGGCCGCGCGGGCGCCGACGCCCTGTACGACAGCGGCAAGGCGGCCGGGCAAGGGTTCCTCAAGGGCTTGTCCTCGCAGCAGAAGGCCATCGAGAAGAAGATGCTCTCGATCGCCAAGGGCATGGACAAGGCGATCCGGCGCGCACTCGGCATCAAGAGCCCCTCGCGCGTCATGGCCGAGGTGGGCCGCTACACCACCGAGGGCCTGGCGGTCGGGCTCACCGAGCGCACTCCGGTCCTCGACCGCGCGCTCGGCGAGGTCGCCGGACGGGTGGCCGCGACGCGTCCGGTTCTCGGCCGGCCCGCGGTCGCGGCCGGTGCGGGCGGCGGCATGGTCGTGAACGTGAACATCGCCTCGGCGATGGACCCGGTGGCCGTGGCCCGCGAGGTGCAGAAAGTCATCGTCCGATACGGCCGCGTCCAGGGCACGGCCATCACGTTGAAGGCGGGGTGATCGCGTGCCGCTGCTCGTCGAAATGGGGTGGGGCGGTCTCGTGCTGGCGCCGACCACGATCGCGTGGACGGACATCACCCAGTACGTCGATGTGGTGCAGGGGGTGGTCATCACCCGGGGTGCGTCCGACGAGCTGTCGGAGACGCAACCGGGCACGGCTACCCTCACGCTCGACAACTCGGACGGGAGGTTCACGCCCGGTAACTCGTCGTCGCCGTATGCGCCGTTCGTGCGCCGCAACGCGCCGATCCGGATCAGCGTGGCGGTCATCCCGCAGCGCACCGGATCGGCGCCCTACCCGATGGCCATGCTCGGCGACGACTTCGACGCCCCCCGGCTCGACACGTCGCTGTGGACCGTCGGCGGTGGGGCGGATGTCGCCGGCGGACGCATGCGGCTGCCCTGCGTCAGCGGCACCTCGTTCTTCCGCAGCGTGCGCGAATGGTCGCTCACCGGGTCACGGCTGACGGCCAAGTTCGCCACCGCCCCCGCGAACGGGGGCAGTGCGTCCGCCTCCGTCAGCATGTACATCCATTCCGCTACCAGCGGCACGCGACTGCGCTGGCACTACAACCCGCTCAACGGCGAGCTGCGCGCGCTCAACGAGGTGGGCGGCAACGATGCCTCGCCCACCGTCCTCACCTACAGCCCGATCAGTCACGCGTGGCTGCGGATCCGCGAGAGCGGCGGCACCGTCTACTTCGAGACCAGCAGCACCGGGCAAGGGTGGACGACCCGGCGCACGTTGCCCCGCCCGGCCTGGGTCACGGCGGACACGCACCAGGTGGAGTTCGCCGCCTTCCGCTCCGGTGGCACCGGCGACTCTGTGGAGTTCGATCTCGTCGGCGCCTCAGTGCGCCCCCGGTTCTGGGGCACCGTCAACGAATGGCCGATCGAGTGGGAAGGCCTGCACTCCAAGGTCAGCATCACAGCAACGGACCTGTTCAAGCGGTTCAACAAACTGCCCAACCTGCGGTCCATGGTCGGCGAGGAAATCATCGTGGGCAGGCCGCTGCTGTACTACCCGCTCACCGAGGGCGATACGTCGACGAGCGCGGGCGACCTGTCCGGCACCGGCGCCCCCGCCCTGCCCATCGTCCAGGCCGGAACCGCGGGCAGCGGCACACTCGCCCTCGGCAGCACCGAGGGACCGGCCGAGACCGGCGAGCAGGTCGCGCAGTTCACGCCCGTGTCGGCCACTGCCGGCAAGTACCTGACCGCCGACCTCGGCCCGCACTTCCCCGACCTCATGGGCAACTACCTCGCCATAGAGGCGTGGATCCAGACCACCACGGCGAACCGTGTGATCCTCGGTTTCCACAGGACAGACCTCAGCTACCAGCTGTTGATGTCCCTCAGCTCGAGCGGCGGCCTGCAGTTCGAGATGATCAGCGACGGTTTCACCACGGTGTTCACGCCGACAGGGGGGCCGTCCAATCTCGCCGACGGCAACTGGCACCACGTCGCCTACGACGAGCGGTCCCACACCCTGCGCATCGACGGCACGGTCGCCGACAGCTCACTGTTCGTGGCATCGGTCCACGACATGCGCGTACTGCACGTCGGCGGCTACCGCGGCACCCGCCTGTGGTCGGGGGCAATCGGGCACGTCGCCGCGTTCACCTCCGACAGCGTGTCGTTCGGCCCGAGCCAGGCCACCCGCTACGACGCCGGCATGAACGGGCACGCGGGCGAGAGCGCCGACACCCGCATGCTGCGCCTGGCGTACTACGCCGGGCTCACATCGGTCACCGTGCTGGGCAACACCCATGACGCGATGGCCAGCCAGGGCCCCGCCGGGAGCACCGCCATGGCCCGGATGCGGGAGGTTGAATCCACCGAGTCCGGCAAGCTGTACGCCGAACGCGACTGGTTCGGACTCGCCTACCAGTCCCGCGATGTGCGCTACAACCCGTCCCCGGATGCGGAGACGTTCACGATCGCCTACGCCGACCTCGAACCTGGGGTGAAGCTCGCGGACGACGACCAGAAGCTGGTCAACCAGGTCGAGGCGAACAGGCCGAACGGCGCCACCCAGCGTGTCGCCTCGACCAGCTCGATCGACGCTTTCGGCCTGTCCCCGCAGCCGCTGACCATCCTGAAGAACAACGACAACAGCGTGCTGGACGCCGCGAACTGGCTGATCAGCCGCTTCGCCGACCCCGGGATCGAACTGCGCAGCGTGCCCATCGAAGCGGCCACGATGCCCAACTACCTGGACATCCTCGACGCCGACATCAGCGCGTACTTCACCGTGTACGACCTGCCCGCGCAGGCCCCGAGCACAGAGATGCGCGTCACGGTCGAGGGCTACACGGAGACGATCAAACACAACAGCCACCAGATCGAGTTCAACACGAGCAACACCGGTCGCGACACCGTCTGGATCCTCGACGACCCGGACTACTCGCAGCTCGACCAGACCACCAGGCTGGCCTACTGACGGAGGACTCATGGCCTCATCTGCCCTGCCCGCAAACGCGATCGTGCAGGCCGAGACGTACTACCTGCCGCTACCCCCGCGGCGCGGCCAGCCGGCACAGGACTGGTCACAGGTGCCCGGCGCCGAACTGGTTTACCGATGGGTGAATGCCAAATGGGGGTGGCGGGCTCCGGTCCCGACCGCAACCGTTCCCGACGACCCGGGCCTGTACGCGCGGATCGATGACGGCCGGTGGGTCGCCGAATGTATCTGCGGCGCGGCCTGGATCGTGTCCGTACTCGACCCGCGGTTCGGGTGCGCAGAGTGCCGCCGCGACTGGGTACCGCTCATTGTGCCCGACGACATCCCCGCCGCCGAGGCCGAAGCGCTCGCCCTCGACAGGCGGTTCTGGTTCCACGCCGACGACCCCCGCAACCCCGCCGAGCCCGAGCCCATCCCCGAGGAGCCGGAGGTTCCGGCCGAACCTGAGCCGGAGGAGCCGCAGTGACGTTCGGACCGAAAACATGGGTGGTCGGCGAGACCGTCTCTGCCGCCCTGCTGAACCAGGAGATCCGCGATCAGTGGAACTCCGTCCTCGGCGCCTGGTCTGCGTACACGCCAGCATGGGGCGCAGACGGCGGCGCTGCCCCCACCCTCGGCAACGGCACGATCGTCGGCCGCTACCTGAAGGTCGGGCGCACCGTCGACTGGGTACTGCAACTCACCTGGGGATCCACCACCGCCGCAGGCGGTGGCGGATCCGGGGAGAACTGGTGGTTCGGCCTGCCCGCCGCGCCAGCCGCCGGGTTCACCCAGCGCATCGTCCAGGCCGACGCCTTCGACAACAGCGCGACCCTGCACTGGGCGGCCACGGGCATCTACTCGACGCTGAACTCCGGCTGCGTGAAGACGTTCGTGGCCACCCAGGGAACAGCGGCGGCCGTCCTCGACAGCATCGCGCCGTTCACCTGGGCGGCATCCGACATCTTCTACGCGTCCGGCCGCTACGAAGCCGCCGCCTGACCAGCCCAACCCCTGCTTCGCCCCGAGCCAGTTGGCCGGGGCCTTTCTCATGTATGGAGACCCTATGGCCACCTGTCGTGGCATCGACGTATCCGCCTACCAAGGCACTCAGCCCTGGGCCAGCCACAAGGCACAGGGCGTCGCGTTCGCGTTCATCAAGGCGAGCGAGGGCCAGCACAGCAAGGACGCCCGGTTCGCCTCCCACGTCACGGGAGCCAAGGCGGCCGGCCTGGTGGCCGGTGGCTACCACTTCGCGTGGCCGAACCAGAGCGCCTCGGCCGAGGCCGCCAACTACATCGCCGCCGTCAAGTCGCATGCGGGCAAGGGCTTCTGCCACTGGCTCGACCTGGAGAGATATGCGGACGGCCGCAACTACAAGGGCCGCACCGCCGCGCAGATCAAGGCGTGGGTATCCACGTGGATCGCCGCTGTGGAGCGCGCGTTCCCCGGGCAGCGCGTCGGCATCTACACCAGCGGCTCGGACCTCGCGGCCGGACACGTGCCGTCCGGCGTGCCGCTCTGGTACCCGGCCTACCCCGGCGCCTCGGTGGACTCCTACGGCGAGGCCGAGAAGCGGGCGCGGCCCAAGCCGTCCGGTCGCTCCCCGCTGTTCTGGCAGTTCGTCGGCAGCCCGCTCGACCGGTCCGTCTGCTACATGTCCGCGGCCGAGCTGCGCACGTGGGCGGGCGGCGGCACGACGGAGACGAGCAGCCCGCAGTACGAGCCGTACCCGGGCAAGTCGTTCTTCATGAAGGACGGCAAGGCTGCGCTCGGCAAGAAGTCCCCGATCTTCACCGCGATGGGCAGACGCCTCGTCGCCAAGGGGTGCGGCCGCTACCAGGTCGGGCCCGGCCCGACGCTCGGCAAGGCCGACGTCGACAGCTACGAGGCGTACCAGCGCTCCCTCGGTTACACGGGCTCGGACGCCAAGTGGCCGCCCGGCCCGACCAGCTGGTCAAAGCTCCACGTCCCCAACGTCTGACCGAGAGGAACGATCCGTCATGCAGAAGTACTTGAAGGCCATCGCCGCGGCGGTCGCCGCCGGTGCGGCCTCGCTCGTCACCGCCCTCGACGACGGCACGGTCACCGCACAGGAAGGCGTGACCGCCCTCGTCGCCGTCCTGGCCGCGCTCGGCCTCACGTGGGCCGTGCCCAACAAGCAGGCGCCGGCCACAACGACGGAGCCGTGATGTGGGCGGCGGCGCGGCGGCTGACGTTCTCGCACCGCCGCGCCTTCCTCGTCACCGTCGGCGCGGGGTGGGCGTTGTACGGCGGCCTCGGCATCGTCGGCAACCCGAGGTACGGGACGTCGCGCGGCCTGGCGGACGTCACCCGGTACATCCCGCTCAACACGCTCGGCTGGCTGTGGGTGGCCTGCGGCACGGCTGCGGTCCTGGCTGGGCTCGTCGTCAACTGCCCGCGCGTGCAGGCCCTCGGCTTCACCGCGCTCGGGGCGCCGGCCGGACTGTGGGCCGGGGCGTTCACCGCGGCCGCGGCGAGTACGTACCCGGCCGCGGTCGGCTCGGCCTGCGGGTGGGGGGCGTTCGCGATCGGCGTCGTACTCGTCTCCGGGATGGACGATCCGCTGCCGTGGAACCTGAGAAAGGACAGACGCTGATGGACGTGGGGGCACTGGTCGGGGGCGGGGGCGCGGCGCTGGCGGCACTGCTCGCATGGACACAGAGCCGGGCGACGAACCGGCGCTCGGACTTCACTGCGATCACGGAGCGGCTCGATCGCGAGCTGGCCGACGAGCGAAAGCAGCGCAAGCTGCTGACGAGCTACGTGGTGGACATCTGGCGGTGGGCTCAGCGCGTCGGCCCGGACACCCCGGCCGGTCCCGCACCCGAACCACCGTCCGATCTCGACGTCACCCCCTGGCGCCACTGAAAGGGCCCCGCCTCCTATGGGAGGCGGGGCCCTTTCGTCATGCCCGGTAAAACACCTTGCCCTCGTGAGGCTGAACGCCAAGCGCGGCGTACAGGGCGAGCGCGGGCGGGTTGTCCGTGTCAGCGGTCCATTCGATCCGCGAGCATCCAAGCCGCACGGCCTCTTCACGCAGCGCAGCCATCAGCGCACCAGCCACACCACGACGACGCGCGGGCTCACGCACGAACAACTCCTTCAAGTACAGGGAGGTGTCGGCGCCAGCAGCCGGCCACAACCGCGAGTACGACGCCATGCCCAGGACGTCGTCGCCGTCACGGGCAAGGAGCACCGTCGCGGCGGGCTGTTCGCTGAACAGTGCGACCCGAATCTGATCGGGGTCGCCGGGCGTGAACTCGCCGCCGTAGTAAGCCTCGATCTCCCCGAGGATCACCGACAGGACATCGACGTCATCTGCCGTCGCCGTGCTGATCTCCACGCGTGCGCTCCATCTCACCTGGGGGCAGCGCGAGAATCTCCCGCAGCGCCCGCACCTCATGCACCCCACGTGCACCAGGGGGCACCGTATCGGCGACCTCCTGAGCGCGGTAGATGATCAGCGCGGTGCGATGTTCCTGCTGCAACCCGACGAGGGTGCGCGTGACTTGATCGGCGGCGGTGGCCGGATCACCGTCCGCCACCGTGCACATCGCGGTGTCGAGCTCGACCAACGCCCGGTCCATCCGCTCTGTCGCTGGGTACAGCTCTGCGGCGCGGGAGAGTTCTTCCCGGGCTCGGCCGGTCTGCCCGAGGTGGGTGAGCGCGTTGCCCGCGTGGAAACGGAGTTGGGACTCGCTGTACCCGAACGCGCTGCCGATCTGCTCGTCCTCGGGGAGTCGGCCGAGTGCGGTCTGCGCCGCCTCGAGGGCACGCGCTGTTGCCTCACCATCGCCAAGCCGTGCGTGGGCGCGTGCTTCGAGTGGGGCGGCGAGCGCCGGGCCTACGCACGGCAAGCCGCCCGCCAGCTGCTGGGCTCTCACGGAGAGTTCGAGGGCGCCGTACAGGTCGCCCGTGTAGTACAGCTGGTACGCCTCGTGCGCGTACGCCCACGACAGGGTGGTCCGGTCCTCGGCGGACGCCGCCGCGGTACGTGCGGTGCGCCACCAGGAGGTGGCTCGCTCGTCACCCAGCTTCAGCAGCGTGAGGGCGGTGAGCCCGGACATGCGGGCCGCGGCGACGAGGAGACGACGGCGCACCTGCGGCCGGTGCCGGTGCGAGAGCAGGACGCGTAAGTCCTGGAAGTCCGCGAGCAGCTCGGGGAAGTGCTGTCCTTCTGGCCGGTAGCGGGTGGCCCGGCCATGCCGGGCGATCGTCCACTCGATCTCGTCGAGACTGCTGTCGGCAAGCGGCCCCGCAGCGAGCAGCTCGTGCAGCCCGGCTTGCAGCGCGTCGGCCTGCTCGATAGGAGTCTGGCCCGGCCGGGCCCCGGCCAGTGCCACCAGTTCGCCGCCGGCGCCGAGGGCGTCGTCGAGGGCGCGTGCGGTCTGCGCAGTGGGTTGGCGTATCCCCTGCTCCAGGTAGGAGATGAGGCTCTTGCCGCAGGACGCGAGCTCGGCGACGTCGCGCAGGCTGCGCTCTCCTCGCCAACGACGCAGGGCTTCGCCGAAGGACTCCGCCACGGGTGCCTCCGCCTCCGGGGTGTCCACTGTCCACTCAGCTGTGGACGGGTGTGGACAGCCCAGTCCTAGTGATCGCTGTCCGTATGCACAACGCTACCGGTGAGGGCCGAAGCGCCGAGCAGGAATGGCGCACCCCGGCAACCGCGTGAACGGTTCCGGGGCTGGCCGACTGGATGGAGTCGACATGGCAGAGCCTAGCGGGGACAGCGGTGGCGCGGCACTAGCGGAGTCCATGGTGGATGTGGCGTTCCGCGCGCTGCTGAGGCACGTCACAACATGCACGCGCTGTGCCATGAACTGGCGAGAGTGCCCCACCCGGCGCGCGCTTGCCCTCACGTGGAGGCAGGCACGCTGATGAGTGGCGAGTTCAAACCACTGTGCTGGCACTGCGGCCAGCCACTCGCCGCTGGCAATCGTGTGGAGTTCCACAACGTGTACAGCCCGACGAGCGGCGGCGCCCGGGTCGAGATGCACCGAGAGTGCCCGCAGAAGCGGCCCGCCTCACAGACGGCGCCCGAAGGGCCGCCGTACCGATAGCCCCCGCCGCCGGATCTCCACGGATCCTCTGGCGGCGGGAAGTGCGGCCGCTCGCACCCCCGTGTGGGCGGCCGCTTCACGCTCCCGTGCACCCAGACCCCGTGCGCGGGTGGGCGGCGGCACGACGGCGGACGTGCCGCCGCCCGATTCACACGGGGCACGAACGGAATGCAGCCACGGGAGGTGATCGCGCGGTTCCTGCATATGACATTTAACGGGAGGGTAAGTACCGCTCCGCCGAGCCAGGACTGCCTACACAAGGAGGTCGGTCACGTGCACCCGCAGCGCCTGAGCGATGAGCAGCAGGTCCGAATACCCGGGGTCGCGGCGCGCGTTCTCGTATCGCTGGATACTCCGTCGGTCCATGCCGGCGAGGTTGCCGAGCTGTTCCTGCGAGAGGCCGGCGCCGCGGCGTAGGTCGGCGATGCGGTGCCCGAGCGTGACGCGACGGGCAACTACCCAGTCAGGTCGAGGAGTACGTCGGGCTGCCACCCACCCACACAATGATCGTTGTGCGAGGGTGTCAGTACCCAAATGGTCGCCTCTTGATCCTTTGGTCGATCGTGACCTGTCGTGGCGCGAAACGTGAAGACCCGCACACATAGCCCTGCGGCATATGCGTTACGCCGCAGGGCCGGGAGTAGTCTGATCAAATAGAACACGTGTTCGCTCGAAAGGGTGAATGACTCGGAAGCTGTGCATCCGTTAGACAGGGTGGGAAGTCGTACGGCCCGAAACAACCCATGATCGTGCGTCGTCGCTCCGTGGTGGCCCCCGGCAGCGGGCGACGCACATAAGTCCGGCCCCCCTCGAAATCGCCGAGGGGGGCCGGACGTTCTGTGTCTGCCGCGCGACCTGCGGCAACGGCTTGATCGTTTAGGAGCCATTTAGGAGCCGGAGTCTCGTACTGAGGGTGTATCGAGACTGTGCGACAGGGTGCCGAGACTGTACCCAACGCTGAGACAGAGAGACCCCGGACCCCGCTTGACCTGCGGTTTCCGGGGCCTTTCCCCTGATCACAAACGTGCCCCCGGCAGGATTCGAACCTGCGACACCCGCTTTAGGAGAGCGGTGCTCTATCCCCTGAGCTACGAAGGCGCGTGAACAGCGTAGCGGATCGGGTTCGGGGTGTGGGGGCGGCCGTGTGTCACGCCAATGGGGGACGTGGGGCGGCCGGGGGCGGCTGGGGCTGTTAAGCCGGAGGGACGAAAGGAAACGAGGGGGGACACGTCTCGTCGGATGCCGTGCGTGGCGTCCGGCCCCACTGAGTGGAGGGCCACTCATGCTCCAGAACCCCGCCCCCAGCACACTCGCTGTCGACTTCACTCAAGGGCTGAACGACGCGTGGTCGAAGGTCGCCGAGTTCGTACCGAAGTTCCTCGGCTTCCTCGTCGTCATGGTCATCGGCTGGTTCGTGGCCAAGATGATCACCAAGCTCCTCGACCGGGGCCTCAGGAAGATCGGGTCGGAGAAGCTCGCCGAACGGGCCGGCTCGGCGAAGATGCTCGAAGGGTCGAAGTACGACACGACCGCGATCCTCTGCAAGGTCGTCTACGTCGCCCTGATGCTGATCGTGCTCCAGCTCGGCTTCGGTGTCTTCGGTGACAACCCCGTGTCCGACATGATCAACGGCATCGTCGCCTGGCTGCCGCGCGGCATCGTCGCGGTCGTCCTGATCGTGGTGGCCATGGCCGTCGCCAACCTGGTGCGCGACATCGTCACCAACACCCTGTCCTCCGTCTCGTACGGGAAGACCGTCGGCACCATCGTGTGGGCCTGCATCGTGGTCCTGGGTGCCATCGCCGCGCTCGGGCAGGCGGGCATCGCCACGTCCGTCACGCAGCCGGTGCTGATCGCCGGTCTCGCGGCCGGGGCCGGGATCCTGATCGTCGGTGTCGGCGGCGGGCTCATCGGGCCGATGCGGCAGCGCTGGGAGCGGTGGCTGAACATGGCCGAGGAGGAGACCGCCAAGGCGAGGGGGAATGTCGGTGGCAGCGGCGGTAGCGCCGGTGCCTATCAGGCGGGGCGTGAGGATGCCCTGACCAATCAGCCCGTTCAGGAGCGGGAGCGGTTCGACAACCAGTGACCTGCGCGGTGACCTAGACCAGGTCGAGCAGGTCGTGCCGTCTCACCAGCCAGCTGATGGCGGTGAGGCGGCACACCGCGTAGTCGTGGCCCACGGGCTCGAGCCAGCCGGTCTCGGTGAGTGCGTCGAGGAAGCCGAGTGAGTAGTCGGCGAGCACTTCGGCGTCGGGAGCCGGCGGGTGCAGCGTGGCCGAGCCGGCCTCCAGGCGTTCGCGGAGCTCCGCCACGTGCTGGTCGACCGCGGCCAGGAAGGCGGGCTCGAAGGCGAATTCGGCGAAGCGCGGACCGTACGCCTCGCTCACCTGGGCAAGAGGGGACATTCGTCCAACGTATGGGCGGGGGAGATCGATTGGACGTGGGTGGCGGGTGCTGTTGCTCACAAGTACCCCTTTTGTGGTGCCTTGTTCGTCACATCCGGCGGTCCGCACGTGATCGGTGAGACTGGGGGCATGGAGTTTTCCGCGTCCGGCAGGTCGCAGCCCGAGAATCCCGCTTCGGGCGGGGGCCCCACGTTGGCGCAGGTCGTCGGGGTCGTGGGGCGGGACGTCGTCCAGGTCGTGCACGCGCCGTGCGGGACGGACGTGGTCGTGGGCGGGGTCGGGGTGTTCGACTCCGGGGAGAGCTTGCAGGAGCGGGGGCGGGTGCTCATCGCGGTGGGGGTCGATACGTCCGATCCTGCTGCTGCTGAAGTGTTGCGCGCCGCCGATCGGGCCGGGGCTGCCGCGCTTGTGGTGCGGCGGGGTGCCGAGGGTGTGGCGCCGCTGCTCCGTGAGGTGGCCGACGGGGTGTCCACCGCGTTGCTCGCCCGTGCCCCGTGGGTGGACTGGGGCGAGCTGATCGGGCTGCTGCGGGCCGCGCTCGCGGCCGGTGGGGCGCGGGTGCCCGAACCCGGCGTCGACGTGGGGCTCGGGGATCTGCCCGCCCTCGCCTCTGCGCTCGCCGCGCTCGTCGGGGGTGCGATCACCATCGAGGACCCCGAGTCCAACGTGCTGGCGTACTCGCCCACCGCCGACACCGCCGATCCGTTGCGGCGGCTGACCATCCTCGGGCGGCGGGTGCCGCGGTGGCGGGTCGAGGAGCTGGCCGAGAGCGGGTTCCTCGCGGCGTTGTGGGCGGGGGATGTGGTGCATCGGGCTGCGGATGGGCGGTTTCCCGAGCGGCTGGCTGTTGCTGTGCGCGCCGGGGAGGAGGTCCTCGGGTCGCTGTGGGCGGCTGCCGACGGGGAGCCGTTGCCGGAGGGGGCCCGGGACGCGTTGCGGCAGGCCGCCGCCATCGCCGTGCCGCATCTGCTGCACCATCGGCTGCGGTCCCGGTCGGCGGAGGGGCGGCGTCGGCATGCGGTGCGGGCGCTGTTCGAGGATCCGTCGCCCGATGTGGGCGCGGCGGGCGCTGCGCTCGGCGTCGATCCGGGGCAGCCGTGTGCCGTGCTGGCGGGTGTGGTCGTGGAGGCGGTGGCACCGGAGGTGCGGGAGCGGGCGTTGCGGGCGGTGGCGTTGCGGGTTGCTGCGCATGGCGGGTCGGCGTTTGCGTACCGGGTCGAGGAGGGGGCGTCGGGGCTCCGCCCCGGATCCCGTTCTTCGAGCGCCGGAGGGGCTGGACAGGACGGGGACCGGGTCGACGTGCTGTTGGCCGACCCCCGGCCCGACGCCGCCCAGCGGCTCGCCCGGGACCTCGCCGCCGTGCTGCGCGGCGCCGGGGTCAAGCCCCTCGTCGCCGTGGGGCCCGTCGTCGGCGGGCTGAAGGATGCCGTGGACTCGCGTGCCGGGGCCGACGAGGTGCTGCGGGTGCTGCGCGAGCGCGGGGAACCCGAGGTGGCGGGCGCCGACGACGTGCGGTTCGCCCTGGACGCGCTGCGGGTGTCGGACGCCGTCGCCGCGCAGGTGCCGTCGGTCGGGGACGCCGTGGCGGCGCTCCTCGCGCACGACGAGCGGCACGGGACGGATCTGCCGCGCACGGTCGCCGCGCATCTGGCGTTCTTCGGGGACGCCGGGGCCACCGCCCGGTATCTGGGGATCCATGCGAATACGTTGCGGTACCGGCTGCGCAGGGCCCGTGAGCTGGGCGGCTTCGATCTCAACGATCCCGACGTGCGGCTCGTCGTCGAGCTGGGGCTGCGGCGGGCCGGGCTGATCCCGCTGCCGTGAGCTGCCGTGAGCTGCCGTGAGCTGCCGTGAGTAAGCCATGAGCCGCCGTGCGCACGACGGTGAGCTGCCGTGAGCGGGCCCGATGGGGCACCCCGTAGTGCCTCGCCACCACGCCCACCCACCCACCATCGTGCGCACGCACCACGCGCGCGTGCCCGTCCGCCATCCCTTGTGCCGGCCCACAGCGCCCCCACCCCGTACTTCGTGCCGGCGCACGCAGACACACCACCCCGCCGCGCTGCACAGTGACGAGTGCCAGGACCACCACCTCGTACGAGAAGCGCAAGAAGTACGAGAAGTACCAAGCAGAAGGCAGGCCACCCCCGATGCCGCAGCCCGTGCCGCCGCAGCCCCCCGCCTCCGCCGACCGCCGCGACGCCGCCCTGCGCGCCGCCGTCGAGCAGGGGCTCGTAGGGCCCGACGCCCCCGTGCTCGGGCTGCTCGACGTGGCCGGGGTCCGGGAGGCGGCGCGTGCGCTCAAAGCCGCGTTCGCGGGTGTCGAGGCGCGGCACACCTTCGCGGTGAAGGCCGCCTCGCTCGTCCCCGTGCTCGCGCTCCTGAACGAGGAGGGCATCGGCGCGGAGGTCGCGAGCCCCGGTGAGCTGGCGCTCGCGCGGGCGGCCGGGGTGCCCGCCGAGCGGATCGTGTTCGACTCGCCCGCCAAGACCGTCGGCGAGCTGCGTGACGCGCTGGCGAGCGGCATCGCCGTGAACGCCGACAACCCGCAGGAGCTGGCCCGCATCGACGAGCTCGTCGAGGAGTTCGGGGCGGGCTGCGCGCCCGTGGGGCTTCGGGTGAACCCGCAGGTCGGCAGCGGTTCGATCGGCGCGATGAGCACCGCGACCGCCACCTCCAAGTTCGGCGTCGCGCTGCGCGACGCGGGCGCGGAGCAGTGGGTCCTCGGCGCGTACAAGGCGCGGCCGTGGATGACCCGCCTGCACACCCACACCGGCTCCCAGGGTGTCGCCCTGGAGCTGATGGCCGAGGGCGTGCGCGCCGCGTACGACCTGGCCGAGAAGATCAACGCGCATGTCGGCCGGCAGCAGATCGACACCCTCGACATCGGCGGCGGCCTGCCGGTGAACTTCGACTCGGACGACATCACGCCCGGCTTCGAGGAGTACGCGAGCATCCTGCGCCGCACCGTGCCCGGGCTCTTCGACGGGCGGTACACCCTCGTCACCGAGTTCGGCCGCTCGCTCCTCGCCAAGCAGGGCTTCATCGCCGCCCACGTCGAGTACACCAAGACCTCCGGCGGCCGCCGGATCGCCGTGACGCACGCGGGCGCGCAGGTGGCGACCCGTACCGTCTTCGCGCCCGAGTCGTGGCCGCTGCGGGTCGGTGCGTACGACGCCGAGGGCAGGCCGCGGACGAGCGCGCCGCTGGTGCAGGACGTGGCCGGGCCCTGCTGCTTCGCAGGCGACCTCGTGGCGCGCGGCCGTGAGCTGCCCGAACTGGAGCCCGGCGACCTCGTCGCGCTGTACGACACCGGCGCGTACTACTTCTCAACTCACTTCCACTACAACAGCCTTCCCCGTCCCGCTGTGTACGGATATGTCCTGAACGGAATTGGGACGGAAGCGGACAAGGTGACATTCGCCCCTGTGCGCTCCGCGCAGTCCCTCGACGAGGTGCTCGCCGAGTCCGGTGCCCGGTACGCCGGTTCGCTGCTCGGGCTCGTGGATTAGTTGCCCCTGTGAACGGTTTAAGGTGGCGTGTCGTCGCGTGGTGAGCCCGCGGCACACCCCACCGGGATCCGTTCCGATCTCGTGATTCGCCGAATCCGGCGGATCAGTCCTGTCCAACAGGTACGTCGCACACGCCTGCCCGCGTTCGCAAACGCGGGTGCGTGCGTGTGTGCGGCATGCCGTTTTGCACGTACGTCGGAGAACCATGGAGCACACAGCACAAGCCGAGTCCGAGGCTCGGCCCGCGCACGCCCCTGAGGCTGCGACCGAGAGCGGTGTGACCACGGGCGGCAAGGCCACGGCCGGAGCCATCCGTGAGGGGGGTTACGCGGCCGGCCTGCGCAATCGTCAGGTCCAGATGATCGCCTTCGGTGGCGCCATCGGCACCGGCCTCTTCCTCGGAGCGGGAGAGCGACTGAACGTGGCGGGCCCGTCCTTGGTGATCATCTTCGCCATCACCGGCCTGTTCGCCTTCTTCATCACGCGCGCGATGGGCGAGCTGGTCATGCACCGGCCCACGTCGGGCTCGTTCGTGTCGTACTCGCGCGAGTTCCTCGGTGAGAAGGCCGCGTACACGACCGGCTGGGTCTACTTCCTGCACTGGATATGCAGCGGCATCGCGGAGATCACCGCGGTGGCGATGTATCTGCAGTACTGGGCCGCCTTCCGCGACATCCCCCAGTGGACGCTCGCCCTGGTGGCGCTGCTCGTGGTGCTCGGCGCCAACCTGATCTCGGTGCGCTGGTTCGGCGAGTTCGAGTTCTGGTTCTCGATCATCAAGGTCGCCGCGATCCTGGCGTTCCTCGCCATCGGCTGCTGGCTGCTGGCGAGCCGTCACCCCGTCGACGGCCACAGCACGGGCCCGCAGCTGATCGCCGACAACGGCGGCATGCTGCCGAACGGCCTGCTCCCGGCCATCGTCCTGATCCAGGGCGTCGTCTTCGCGTACGCGGCCATCGAGATGGTCGGCATCGCCTCCGGCGAGACGGAGAACCCGCGCAAGGTGATCCCGCGCGCCATCAACTCCGTGTCGTGGCGCATCGTGCTGTTCTACGTCGGGTCCGTGCTGCTGCTCGTCCTGCTGCTGCCGTGGAGCGCGTACAAGGCCGGCGAGTCGCCGTTCGTGACGCTGCTCGGCAAGCTGGGCGTGCCCGGCATCAGCGGCATCATGAACTTCGTGATCCTCACGGCGGCCCTGTCCAGCTGCAACTCCGGCCTCTACTCGACCGGCCGCGTGCTGCGCTCGATGGGACTCGCGGGCTCCGCGCCCGGGTTCACCACGAAGATGAGCAAGAAGGGCGTGCCCTACGGTGGCGTGCTGCTGACCGCCACCTGCTACATCGCGGGCATCATCCTCAACTACATCGTGCCCGAGCGGGCGTTCTCGATCGTCATCAACTTCTCGGCGATCACGATGATCGGCACCTGGGTCATGATCATGATCTGCCAGATGGTGCTGCGCCGTAAGTCCCTGCGCGGCGAGCTGGAGCGCCCGTCGTTCCGGCTGCCGGGCGCGCCCTACACGAGCTGGCTGACCATCGTGTTCCTGGTCGCGGTCGTGGTCCTGATGGTCGTCGGCGGCGGCGACTCCGCGATGTCGGTGTACTGCTCGCCGCTGATCGTGGCGGGCCTGGTGATCGGCTGGTTCCTGACCCGCAAGCGGGTGGCCGAGCATGCGAAGGCCGCTTCGGCATCCGCTTCGGTGCCGGCACCGGCTTCGGCATCGGATTCGGCTTCGTAGGAGCCCTCAAGGCTGTCGGCGGGCGGTGTGCGTGAGGACCACGCGCGCCGCCCGCCGTGCTGTACGGGCCCGTTGGCCGGTGCACGTATCTTGACGTGGGTCGGGCCGCCGGACGTACCGTCCGACCATGGACGCTGATGCCGTGGATTCCGTGGAAGCGCTGCTGACCGCTCCGGGCGCCCCTTTCGCCGTCGTACGCGGCGAGGACGGGCGCCTTTCCTATGCCGACGGGCCGCGTACGTTGCGCGAGTTCGTCGAGACGACGTGGGCGTTCGGTGACACCCCCTTCGTCATCTCCGAGAACGGGCGCATGACCTACGGGGAGTTCTTCGCGGCGGCGTGCGCGCTGGCCCGCCGCTTCCTCGACGACGAGAGCGCGGGCGGGTACGGGCTGCGGCCGGGCGACCGCGCCGTCATCGCGATGCGCAACCACCCGGAGTGGCAGATCGCCTTCTGGGCCGCGCAGTTGGCGGGCCTTGTGGCGGTGCCGCTGAACGCGTGGTGGACCCCCGACGAGTGCGCGTACGCCCTCGACGACTGCGGCCCCGCGGTGCTGGTCGTCGACGGGGAGCGCTACGAACGGGTCCGCCCGTGGCTCGACGCGGCGAGCCCCCGCCCCTGGACGCTGGTCTGCCACGAGGAGGGCCGGGAGGTGACCGGCGAGCGGACCGAACGGTGGGCGGACCTGCCCACTCCCGACCCTCAACTCGGCCCGCCCGACGTGGACATCGACCCGTCCGCGGACGCCACGATCCTCTACACCTCGGGTACGACGGGCCGCCCCAAGGGCGCCGTCGCCACCCACCACGCCCACATGGGCGCCGTCACGGGGCCCCGCTACGCCGCGGCCCGCACGGCGCTGGCCCGCGGCATCGTGCCCGGCCAGGGCCCGAGCCCCGTCGGCCTGCTCACCTTCCCCTTCTTCCACGTGGCGGCGTTCACCGGCTTCTACGCGGCGATGGGGGTGGGCGGCACGATCGTGGTGCTGCGCAAGTGGGACCCGGACACGGCGCTCGCCATGATCCGCGAACACGGCATCACCAGCTTCGGCGGCGTCCCGGCCACGGCCCTCCAACTCCTCGAACGCGCAAAGGAGTTGGGCGACGAACTCCCCTCCCTTACGGGGTTCAGCACGGGCGGCGCCGCGGCCCCGCCCGGCATCGTGGCCCGCCTCACCGACCGCTACGGCGAGCGCATCGAGCCGCGCAACGGCTACGGCCTCACCGAGACGCTCGGCGGTGTGCTCTCCAACGCCGGTGAGGAGTACCGGAGTTGGCCGGGCAGCGTGGGCCGTCCGGCGCCCGCAGTGGAGGTACGGATCACGGACCCCCTCGGGGAACCGCTGCCGGACGGCGAGGTGGGCGAGCTCTGTCTGCGCGGCCAGCCGTTGATCCGTGGCTACTGGAACGCTCCGGATGCCACCGGGGCGGCGTTCACGGAGGACGGCTGGTTCCGTACGGGGGACCTGGCGGTGCTCTCGGACGGCCGGGTCAGTGTCGTCGACCGGATCAAGGACCTGGTGATCAGGGGCGGCGAGAACGTCCACTGCGTGGAGGTGGAGGCGACTCTCCACGACCACCCGGACGTCCTGGAGGCGGCCGTCGTGGGCATCCCGCATCCGGTCCTCGGCGAGGAGGTGGCGGCGGTACTCCGCACCCGTCCGGGCTCTGAGGCGACCCCGGACGACATCCGCGCCTTCGCGGCGAAGTCCCTGGCGGCGTTCAAGGTCCCGACCCACGTGGTCCTCCAGGCCTCCGAACTCCCCCGCAACGCGACGGGCAAGATCCTGAAGCGTGAGTTGCGGGAGTCCTTGGCGTCCGGCTGACCGGGGGAGGGGGCGGAGCCCCGTGGCGTGTGGCGAGTCGAGCGCCCCGGGGCCGAGCTGTGAGTCGAGCGTCCCGTGGCCTAGCTACGCGTGACGTATACCTGGTAGTCGCCGTCGGACGTGATCCCGCCGACGGTCACCCGCACACCCGCGGACTTGTCCCGGAACACCTCACCGGCCTGATACGCCGCATCGGACAACTCCGCATGCACGTTCGGCTGCCGCGTGCACCCCCCGCTGTCCGGCGTCGCGTCCTCGACCTTGACCGGTCCCTGCCCCGTGTCCACATCCGCGTCGACCTTGTACACCAGCACCCCGGCCCGGCACACCGCCTCGTCGTTGCCCCCCTGCGTACGCACCTCGATCGCGTACCCCGTCTTCCGGGTCAGCGGCACGAACACCAGCTTCGACCTGCCGTCGTTCCGCGCCAGCGGCGACAGCCGGTACTCGGTCGTGCCGGACTGCGCGGCGCAGCCGACCTGGCTGTCGTCGAGCCACCCGAGCTTCCACTTGTGCCAGCCGAGCAGATCGTTCCCGGCTCCCCAGTCCTCGCTCATGATGTCCCAGTGCCCGGCGGCCCCACCGCCGTCCTGCGTGTAGAGGTCCGGCAGCCCGAACACGTGCCCGTTCTCGTGCGGCAGCACCCGGTATCCGGTCTTGGCGTACGAGCCCGATCCGTCGTCCTGACGGGAGTACACGAACGACGCGTTGGAGAGCGGCACCCCGTCGGCGACCGGCGCCTCGTGGTTGCCCGCGAACGTCACCGACAGCACGGTGTCCAGCGCGGAGGGCCCCGCGTTCGGGGTGACCAGGATGTTCACCAGGTCGTACCGGCGGAAGTCCACCTCGGGGTCGGCCGCCGCCGCGATGTCGTCGGCGAGCTTGCGGTAGCCGGGGTCGAAGGGGGCGCCGCGGTCTATCCCGTACGCGGTGAACGGCTTGGGCATCCGCAGCCAGTGGTCGACCGGGGCCTCGGGAACGTAGTCGAGCTTTCCGTACGAGCCGGCGGCGAACCAGTCCTGGGTCTGCGGGAAGAACTCGCCGAGCCGCTCCTTCGCGGAGCCCTGCCCCGGCGCGTCGGGGAAGTCGACCATGAGGTTGAGGGCCCGCACGGTGCCGGTGGACCGGGCGTAGCCGGCGGCGGTGGGCAGCCCCTCCGACATCTGGACGCCGAACGAGCCGCGGATCATGCAGGGGGCGAGGGAGGTCGTGCGCGAGACGGCGACGGGACCCGCCGCGGTCGTCGAGTCGTCGAGGAGTCTTCCGGTGCTCGCGGTCATCGTCACGGCGAGCGCCACCGCCGTGCTCGCGGCGAGCAGCGCCCCACGGCGGCCCCTGCGTATCCGACGCACTGCTCGCATCCGCACCGCCTCACGCTCGGGTCCCTTTCGATCACCCTGTGTCGGGGCGTGGCGGGCCGCTCGCTGGGTGCGCCGATCGTGGGTTTCCGAGGTCAGAGGCGTGTGAGGCAGGTCACATGAAGGCCGGGAAATAACCGGGGACGGTCTCCCCGTTTAGACCGGTGTCCGCACGAACCGGGGACCAGGTCCCCACTTCACCCGAAGTTCGTGCACCCAGACCCGTGAAGGAGGCCGCCGTGACCACCGCGACCGAGAAGACGCAGCGCCGCGCCCCCCGCCCGCGGGCCGACGCGGTGCGCAACCGGGAGCGGATCGTCGACGCCGCGCGCGAACTGCTCGTGGAGCACGGTCCCGTCCTGCCGCTCGACGAGGTCGCACGCCGTGCCGGCGTCGGCAACGCCACGCTGTACCGGAACTTCAAGGACCGCGGCGAGCTGATGCACCACGTGGTCATCACGGTCACCGACACCATCACCGAGCACGCGGAGCGGGGGCTCGCCGCCGAGGAAGCCGGCGAGACGACCGCGTTCGGCGCGCTGCGGACGTTCGTGCACGCCGCCGCGGAGGAGCGGATCGGCGCCCTGTGCCCGATGCTCGACGCCACCTTCGACAAGGACCACCCGGACCTGACCGCCGCCCGCGACCGCCTCACCGGCGCCGTCGAGCAGCTCACGGAACGGGCCCGTACGTCCGGTGACCTGCGCTCCGACGTCGGCGTCGGAGATCTGATGGTCGCCCTCTCCCAGCTCACCCGGCCGCTGCCCGGCACCGGCTGTCTGGGCTTCGACCGGTACGTCCACCGTCATCTGCAGCTGTTCCTCGACGGCCTGATGGCACCCGCCCGCTCGGAACTCCCGGGCGAGCCCGCGACCTTGGAGGACCTCCGCCAGGACTGACGTCCGCGCGCCTCTCCACCTCTTCGTAGAACTTCGCCTTCGTAGAACTTCTTCACCGCAGAGCTTCGTCACCGCACAGCTTCGTACCAGACCGATTTCTCACGCTTATTCACGACTTGGAGTCCCGCTGTGGGTACCCCCTTGCCGGAAACGGCACCCGATTCGCGTCGCTGGAAGGCACTCGCCTTCATCGCGCTCGCCCAGCTGATGGTGGTCCTCGACGCGACCATCGTGAACATCGCCCTGCCCGCCGCCCAGACGGACCTCGGCATATCCGACGGCAACAAGCAGTGGGTCATCACCGCCTACGCGCTCGCCTTTGGTGGCCTGCTCTTGTTCGGCGGGCGCATCGCGGACCTGTGGGGCCGCAAGCGGGCCTTCACCGCCGGTCTTGTGGGCTTCGCGCTCGCCTCCGCGCTCGGCGGCGCCGCGCAGAACGAGGCGATGATGTTCGGCGCCCGTGCGTTGCAGGGCGTGTTCGGCGCGCTGCTCGCCCCGGCCGCGCTCTCGCTGCTCGCCGTGACGTTCACCGACGCCAAGGAGCGCGCCAAGGCGTTCGGCATCTACGGTGCGATCGCCGGTGGCGGCGGCGCCGTGGGCTTCATCCTCGGCGGCTTCCTCACCGAGTACCTGAACTGGCGCTGGACGTTCTTCGTGAACATCCCGTTCGCGATCGTCGCCGCCGCCGGTGCCTACTTCGTCATCCGTGAGCCGGCCGGCGGCCGCAACCGCTCGCCGCTCGACATCCCCGGCGTGCTGCTGTCCACGCTCGGCCTGGTCTCGCTCGTCTACGGCTTCACGCGCGCCGAGACCAACGGCTGGTCCGACGCGACCACCATCGGCATGTTCGTCGCCGCGGCCGTGCTGCTGTTCGCCTTCGTCGCCGTCGAGGCCCGGGTGAAGCACCCGCTGCTGCCGCTGCGCGTCGTCGCCGACCGCAACCGCGGCGGTGTCTACGCCTCGCTGGGTCTCGCGGTCATCGCGATGTTCGGCCTGTTCCTCTTCCTGACCTACTACCTGCAGCTCGTGAAGGGCTTCTCGCCGGTCAAGACCGGATTCGCGTTCCTGCCGATGATCGTCGGCATGATCACGGGCTCCACGCAGATCGGCGCCCGTCTGATGACGCGGGTCCGCCCGCGCCTGCTGATGGGTCCCGGCTTCCTGGTGGCGGGGCTCGGCATGCTGATCCTCACGCAGCTCTCGGTCGACTCCTCGTACGCCGGTCTGGTCATGCCCGCCCAGCTCCTGCTCGGCCTCGGCATGGGTACGGCGTTCATGCCCGCCATGTCGCTCGCGACGACCGGCGTCGAGGCCCGGGACGCGGGCGTCGCCTCCGCGATGGTCAACACCTCGCAGCAGGTCGGTGGCGCCATCGGCACGGCCCTGCTGAACACGATCGCGGCCTCGGCCACCACCGCGTACATCGCGGACCACGCGGCCGGAGCCACGAGCCGGCAGCTGCTCCAGGCGCAGGCCATGGTGAGCGGCTACACCCACGCCATCTGGTGGGCCGTCGGCATCCTGGCCGTCGCGTCCCTGATCGCCTTCACGCTCGTCAACACCGCTGCCCCGGGCGCGGGTTCGGCCGCGGCCTCCGGCGACACGGAGGGTGCGGAGGACGAGGTGCTGGTGCCGGTGGTCGCGCACTGACCACCCCTGCGTACGGGGCGGTTCTCACCTGAGCCAGGGGAGGTCCGCCCCGGCCTCCTTCGGCTGGAGTCCCTCGGCGACGATCATCATGATCTCGCCGAGGGACTTCTGCTGTTCGGGGGTGAGCCGCGCGAAGAGGGACTGGCGGACGGTCTCGACGTGCCCCGGCGCGGTCTTCTCCAGGACCTTCAGGCCGTCGTCCGTGAGGATCGCGAACTGCCCGCGCTTGTCGGAGGGGCAGTCCTCGCGCCGCACCCACCCGCTCTTCTCCAGGCGCGCGATCGCGTGCGAGAGTCGGGAGCGGGTGATCTTCGTTTCCCGCGCCAGCTCGGTCATCCGCAGCCGGCGCCGGGGCGCCTCGCTCAGCCTCACCAGGAGTCCGAAGTAGACGTGCGGCATCTTCGCGTCGCGCTGGAGTTGCCGGTCGAGGTGGTCCTCCAGGAGCGTGGTGGCATGGAGGTACGCGCGCCAGGTGCGCTGCTCGTCCTCGCTGAGCCACGTCGTGGCCTCCGCGTCGTTGCCGCCCGTGCCCGTGTGCTGCTGCTCCATGGTTCCCATCGTAGTCCTCCTTCTTGAAGATTAAACAAAGAAGGCTTAGTTTTGTCGGTAGCAAGAGCTTGAAACTTCAAGGAGGTCGTCGTGAACCGGATGCCAGCGCTCTACCTCTCCCACGGTGCCCCGCCGCTCGCCGACGACGCCCTGTGGCCGGGCCAGCTCGCCGAGTGGTCGGCCGACCTCCCGCGCCCCAAGGCGATCCTGATGATCTCCGCACACTGGGAGAACGCGCCGCTGGCCCTCGGAGCCACCGAGACCATGCCGCTCGTGTACGACTTCTGGGGCTTCCCCGAGCACTACTACGAGGTGACGTACGCGGCACCGGGTGCGCCCGAACTCGCCGAATCCGTCCGCAAGTTGCTGCGCGGACCCGGCATCCCGGTCCAGGACGTGCCGGACCGGGGGCTCGACCACGGCGCGTACGTCCCGCTCGTCGAGATGTACCCGGACGCCGACATCCCCGTCCTCCAGGTCTCCATGCCGACGCTCGACCCGGCCCGGCTCATGGACATCGGCCGCCGCCTCGCGCCGCTGCGCGACGAGGGCGTGCTGATCGTCGGCTCCGGCTTCTTCACGCACAACCTCGCGGCGCTGCGGCAGGGCGGGATCCCGGCGTGGTCGTCGGAGTTCGACGACTGGGGGCACCGGGCGCTGGAGGCGGGCGACGTGGACGCGCTGCTCGACTTCACGCGGAAGTCACCGGCGGGCGCCCTGGCCCATCCCCGGACCGAGCACTTCGCTCCGCTGTTCGTCGCGATGGGCGCGGCGGATGCTTTCGGCGATCTTGAGGGGACGGGGCAGCGGAGCGTGATCGACGGGTTCTGGTTGGGGCTGGCGAAGCGGTCGGTGCAGTTCGGCGGTTAGAGGGCCTTCTCGTACCAGGCCACGTCCCAGTACTCCCCGAACTTCCGCCCCACCTCCTCGTACGTCCCCACATAGCGGAAGCCGAAGCGGGCGTGCAGCCGGGCCGACGCCTCGTTCGGCTGCGCGATGCCCGCGTACGCGCGGTGGATGTCCTGCTCGGCGAGGGCCTCGAAGAGCGCCTTGTAGAGCTGCGTGCCGACGCCGCGGCCACCCGCGTCGGGCGCCAGGTAGATCGTGACCTCCACCGAGGTGTCGTACGCGGCTTTCGGGCGGAAACTGCTGGCTGTGGCGTAGCCGAGGATCCGTTTCGACGTCGTCTCAGTGGCAACCAGTAGCGGATGCCGTTCGTCTTCAAGGTGGGAGAGCAGCCAAGGACGTCGCTCTTCGGGAGTGAAGGCGGCCGTGTCGAATGTGATCGGCGTCTCACGTACATAGTGGTTGTAGAGGTCCGTGAGGGCTTCGAGGTCGTCCTCGACTCCTGGCCTGACCTGCACCTCTGTGGACTCGGACACCATTCTGACTCCCCTCTTCGCGCGTTGTGGCGCGACAGGGTACTGCATGATCAGAAAAAAGATGGGCGGCTTGGGAATTCTGTCCGGATTCCAGTCGTTGATTCCATCGGATGCAGGGCACCCGTAAGGCCCCCCAGGGGGCGTACAGCCGACCTACCACCGCAAGGGAGCACGCATGGCAACCCGTGCCGTAGCCCGTCGTAAGTCCGCCGCGTCCGGCGAGACTGACGCGGCACGCAGTGTTCGCGCCGTAGGCGGGGAGATCGCCGACCGCGACCTGGTCGGCATGTACCTCGACGAGATAGCGCGCACACCGCTGCTCGACGCCGCCAAGGAAGTCGAGCTGTCCCAGACCATCGAGGCGGGCGTCTACGCCCAGCAGATCCTCGACGGCACGGTCTCCGACAGCAAGGCTGCCGACCAGGCGTCCCGCGAGGAGCTGGAAGCTCTGGTCGCGGCGTCGGAGAACGCGAAGGACATCTTCATCAAGTCGAACCTGCGGCTTGTCGTGGCGGTCGCCCGCCGCTACCCGCGGTCCGGCCTGCCCCTGCTCGACCTGATCCAGGAGGGGAACGCGGGCCTGGTGCGCGCGGTCGAGAAGTTCGACTACCGCAAGGGCTTCAAGTTCTCCACGTACGCGACGTGGTGGATCCGTCAGGCCATCACGCGCTCGATCGCCGACCAGTCCCGCACCATCCGCCTCCCCGTCCACCTGGTCGAGGAGCTGGGCCGGATCCGCCGCGTGCAGCGCGAGTTCAACCGCGAGCACGGCCGGGAGCCGGAGCCCACGGAGATCGCCGCCGAGCTCGGCGCGAAGCCGGAGCGCGTCGTCGACGTCCTGGACTGGGCCCGCGACCCGGTCTCGCTGAACATGTCGGTGGACGACCAGGGCGAGACCCAGTTCGGCGACCTGCTCGAGGACACGTCGGCCGTGTCGCCCGAGCAGTCCGTGCTCACGCTGCTGCGCAGCGAGGAGCTGGACGACCTCATCGGCCGGCTCGACCAGCGCACCGCGTCGATCATCAAGATGCGGTACGGGATCGAGGACGGGCGCGAGCGGACGCTCACGGAGGTCGGCAAGGAGCACGGTCTTACGCGTGAGCGGATTCGGCAGATCGAGAAGCATGCGCTTCTTGAGCTGAAGAAGTTGGCGCGCGACACGGGGTTCGACGCGGCGGCGTGACCCGGTTTTTGTTGCGCCGTAGCGGTGTTGCGGTCTCGGGGCTCTGCCCCGGGCCCCGCGCCTCAATCGCCGGCGGGGCTTAAGTTGGTCGATTGCGTCAGCCGCGCGGCCAACTCGCTTACCGCTGTTGTCAGTTCCTCCGGGCCCCGGACCCTGAAGTCGTAGCCCGTCATCGCCAGGCGGATCGCCGTCCAGTGGAGTGGGTCCGTCGAGGTCGTTCGTAGGCGGCAGCGGTCGTCCGGGAGGGCTTCCGGGACGCCGACAGCCGCCGGGATGCGCTCCGCGATCGCCTCCGCGGGGGCGTCGAACTCCACGTCCAGTTCGTAGGCGGCGCCTGCGCCCCACGAGGACACCGAGCGGCGTACGTACTCCGCCGCGTCCCCCTCCGGCACCTCCCGCGGAGCGAACCGCGCGCCCGTGGCGAACGGGTCGGCGATGCGGTCGACGCGGAAGGTGCGCCAGTCCTCGCGGTCGATGTCGTACGCGACGAGATACCAGCGGCGGCCCGTCGACACCAGCCGGTGCGGCTCCACCAAGCGGCGCGACTCCGCGGTGTCGCGCGCCCGGTAACCGAAGCGCAGGCGCTCACTGCCCGCGGCCGCAGAGGCGATCACCGTGAGCGTCTCCGGCGCGATCGTCGCGCCGTCTCCCGAGGTCAGGGGGATGGTGGCCGTCTGGAGCGTGGCCACCCGGTGCCGCAGCCGGGAAGGCAGCACCTGTTCGAGTTTGGTGAGGGCCCGCACCGAGGCCTCCTCGACGCCTTCGACCGCGTGTCCTGCCCCGGCCCGCAGGCCCACCGCGATCGCCACCGCCTCCTCGTCGTCGAGCACGAGCGGCGGCAGCGCCTTGCCCGCGACGAGCCGGTAGCCGCCGTCCGCGCCGAGTGTGGCCTGCACGGGATAGCCGAGGTCGCGCAGCCGGTCGATGTCGCGGCGCACGGTGCGCCGGGAGACCCCGAGCCGGTCGGCGAGTTCGCCGCCGGGCCACTCGCGCGGCGTCTGGAGCAGGGACAGGAGCGAGAGGAGCCGGGCCGGGGTGTCCGTCGGTGACGGCGTCATGTTCTCCATGGTTCCAGAATGGCGCGCATCTAGGACACGATCTGGCCTAGATGACTTCTAACTTTTCTCCCATGACCTCAACCGCAGAAACCGTAGAAACCGCCGATCCCTCCCGAAGGCGGTGAGGTTGTTTCGGGGGGCGTGGGGGACGGTGCGGTGGAGCCGGAGCGGGAGTTGGTGTGACGTCGCGGGGCTCTGCCCCGGACCCCGCTCCTCAATCGCCGGAGGGGCTGGAAAGGTACGGGCTGACTTGGTCCAAGGCCTCCAGGACCTGTGCCGGGCTGCCGCCGGGGGCCACCGCCGCGCCGATCCGCTCGCGGACCGCGGAGCGGACCTTGGGCCAGGAGCGCAGGCCCACCGGGTGGAACTCCGCGTCCGGCATCTGGTCGACGAACTTCCACAGCTTCCGCTGCGAACGGTCGGCCCGCAGCTTGTCGGAGGCCGTCACGGTCACCGGCAGCGTGGCCTGCGCGCCGCCGTACGTCTTCGCGGAGCCGGTGCCGAACAGGAACGTCAGGAACTTCCCGGCCTCCTCCACATGGCCGCCGCTCCTGAACGCCATCATCCAGTCGTTGAGCCCCACCGGGGGCGCCGCCTCGTTCCCCTCCTTGAGCGGGAACGGGGCGTGCGCGTACGGCAGTCGGGCCTTGTCCGCGGCGCCGAGCAGCACCGGGTGCGCGATGAGCATGCCGGCCCTCCCACGGAGGAACTGGGCGTACGCCTGCGTCCTGGTGAGCCTGCCCGGGGCGGCGCCCGCGAGGCCGGGCCCGACCAGTTCGTCGCGCAGCCAGGTCAGCGTCGCCTTGTTCTCGGCGGAGCCGAAGTCGTACCCGCCGAGATCCGCGTAACCGCCGCCGCCCGAGAGCAGCCACGCGAGGAGTTCGTCCTCCGCGGCCTCGGGGCCGAACTGCAGGGCGTACGGGGTGGGGACCCCGATGGCCTTCAACGCCTGCGCTGCGGACCGGAGTTCGGCCCATGAGCGGGGCGGGACCGCGAGGCCGGCCCGCTCGAAGAGGCCCGTGTTGTAGAAGAGGCGCGGGGTGCTGGCGAGGATCGGAATGCCGTACTGCACGGAGTCGACCCGGCCCGCGTCGGCGAAGGAGCGGACGAAGTTCGCCTGCGTGGGCACGTCGAAGAGCCGCTCCGCCGGGTGCAGCAGGCGGTCCTCGGCGTACGGGGCGAAGAGGTGGCCCTGCGCGATGTCGGGGGCGCGGCCGTCCTTGACGCGGCGGGCGAGGACCGCGTCGATCTTCAGGAACGGGACGCGCTCCACCTCGACGTGGATGTCCGGGTGCTTCTTCTCGAAGGCCCGTACGACGTCGTCCCATTGGTCGCCGATGGAGGCGCCGACGCTCTTGTCGTAGCTGGCCACGAGGAGGTCGAGCGTGACCTTGCCGCCGTCGGTGCCGTCGGTGCCGTCGCTCCCGTCGCCCGAACCGCAGCCGGACAGGGCGGCCAGGGTGCCCGCCCCTGCCCCGGCCAGGCCCGTCGTCCTCAGAAAGTGCCGCCGCCGCACTGCTCTCGCCTCGCTCACGTGGGGTTGGTCGATCCACTTGGCATGGTCATTGCTTGGAAGTGGCAGATTGTGCCACAGAGACATAGCATGTCCGCATGGCAGGTAGTGCGATGACGCCCCCGACTCCGACTCCGACTCCGACTGCGACCTCGAGCCTGTCGCTGACGGAGCGGCGCAAGGCCGCCACGCGCCTGGACATCGCCCGCGCCGCGGCCGAGCTGTTCACGCGGGACGGCCTGCGGGCCACGCGCGCCGAGGACATCGCGCGGGCGGCGGGCGTCGCGCCGCGCACCTTCTACCGCTACTTCGCGACCAAGGAGGAGTCGGTCGCGCCGCTCCTCGACGCCGGGGCCCACCAGTGGGCGGAGGCGGTCCGCGAGGCACCCGCCGACCTGCCGGTCCCCGCCGCGCTGCGGCACGCCGTCGAGCACGCGCTCGCCGGGGACGACCCGGCGAACGCGGCGTCCCTCGGCTGGGTCCGCGCCCTGCTCCGCCTCACCGGGGAGAGCCCGGCGCTGCGGGCCGTCTGGAGCGACACGTGCCGGGTCTCGGAGTCGACCCTCCTCACGATCCTCGTGGAACGGACGGGCGCAGGGAACGACCCCGACCTGCCGCTGCGCCTGCTCGCGGGCATGGCGACCACGGCGGTGCGGGTGGCGGTGGAGACGTGGGCGGGATCGGAGGCCCCGACCACGGGTCCGTCCGGCCCGGCAGCACTGGCACTGGAGTGCCTGACCCGGTCGGGCCTGGCCGCCACGTCAAGCGTCGCCGCCACATCGAGCCCACCGGCAATTCAAGCCCCGCCGGCGATTGAGGCGCGGGGTCCGGGGCAGAGCCCCGAGTCGTCAACCCCGGGGGCGTAATCCGAACGGGGACGTAATCCAAAGGGAGCCGAAATGAACAACCTCACCGGCAAGACGATCCTGGTCACCGGCGGAGCCCGCGGCATAGGCGCCGACGTCGCCCGCCTCGCCGTCACCGCCGGCGCCGACATCGTCATCGGCGACGTACTGGACGACGAAGGCAAGGCCCTCGCCACCGAGCTCGGCGCCAAGGCCCGCTACACCCACCTCGACGTGACGTCGGAGGACGAGTGGCAGGCCGCGCTCGCCTGCGCCACCACCGAGTTCGGCGGCATCGACGGCCTGGTCAACAACGCCGGGATCTCCACCGGCATGCCCTTCGAGACGGAGAGCGTGGAGCGCTTCCGCCAGGTCCTCGACGTCAACCTCGTCGGCGTCTTCGCGGGCATGAAGACCGTCGTCCCCGCGATGAGGGAGGCGGGCGGTGGCTCGATCGTCAACATCTCCTCCGCGGCGGGCCTGATGGGCCTCGCGCTCACCTCCTCGTACGGCGCCTCGAAGTGGGGCGTGCGCGGGCTCACCAAGATCGCGGCGGTCGAGCAGGGCACCGCGCGGATCCGCGTGAACTCCGTGCACCCCGGCATGACGTACACCCCGATGACCGCGCAGGTCGGCATCCAGCAGGGCGAGGGGAACTACCCGAACACCCCGATGGGCCGCGTCGGCGAGGCCGGTGAGATCGCGAAGGCGGTGGTGTTCCTGCTGTCGGACGACGCCTCGTACATGACGGGCGCGGAGCTGGCCGTGGACGGCGGCTGGACCACGGGTCCGACGATGAAGTATGTGATGGGGCAGTAGTCGCCGTAGTCCGCACAGGGCCCGGTCCTCCTCGCTGGAGGGCCGGGCCCTGTGGTGTGTACGCACGTGGTGTGCACGTCGGAACGGATGCCCGTTTGTGTCTGCCAGATGCCCGAACCTGTTTACTTTCTGGAAATGCGGCCGTAGCCTCGCATCAGAGCAACAGATTCGGGCACGCTCGCAGACGAAGGACACAGGTAAACGGACATGTACGCACCCGAGCGCCAGCAGGAGATCCTCCGCCTCGCCCGCGACGGCGGACGGGTCGACGTGCTGTCGCTGGCCGAGGAGTTCCAGGTCACCGCCGAGACCATCCGGCGCGACCTGAAGTCCCTCGACCGCGCGGGCCTCGTCCGGCGCGTGCACGGCGGCGCCATCCCGGCCGGTCGCCTCGACTTCGAGCCCGACCTCGCCGAGCGCGAGGGCACCGCGGCCGACGAGAAGGACCGCATCGCCCACGCCGCGCTCGCCGAGCTGCCGGCCGAGGGCAGCGTGATCCTGGACGCCGGATCGACGGTGTCCCGGCTGGCGACCGCGCTGCCACTGGAGTCCGAACTGACCGTGGTCACGCACTCGTTGCCCACCGCGGCCCGGCTCGCCGACCACCCCGGCGTCCAGCTCCACCTCGTCGGCGGCCGCATCCGGCACCGCACCCGCGCCGCCGTCGACGCCTGGTCGCTGCGCGCGTACGGGGAGATCCGCGCGGACGTCCTCTTCCTCGCGGCCAACGGCTTCTCCGCCGAGGCCGGACTCACCACGCCCGACCTCGCAGAGGCGTCCGTGAAGCGGGCCACCGTCGCCGCGGCCCGCCGCGTCGTGCTGCTCGCCGACTCCGGCAAGTGGGGCCAGGAGCACTTCGCCCGGTTCGGCGACCTCGCCGATGTGGACCTGCTGATCACGGACACCGGCCTCGCCCCCGAGGACGCGGCGGCGATCGAGGCGGGTGGCACGGAGGTGCTCCGCGTATGACCCCACGAACCAGCCCGACCGGCGCCATCAACGCCACTGGCTCTACTGGCCCCACCAGCACCATTCGTACGCAAGCAACGGAAGCGGCGACCCCGGCATGATCCTCACCGTCACCCCCAACCCCTCCCTCGACCGCACCTACGAGGTCCCCGGCCTCGACCGCGGCGAGGTCGTCCGCGCGAGCGGCGAGCGCATGGACCCGGGCGGCAAGGGTGTCAACGTGTCGCGGGCCGTCGCCGCCGCCGGAGCCCCCACGCTGGCCGTACTTCCGCTGGGCGGCGCCCCCGGCGCCCTGGTCGCCGAACTCCTCGACGGACAGGGCATCAAGGTCGCCCCGGTCCCGGTCGAGGGCCACACCCGCTCGAACATCGCGCTCGCGGAAGCGGACGGAACCCTCACGAAAATCAACGCTCCGGGCCCCGAACTGTCCGCAGCGGAAGCCGAGTTGCTGCTGGGCGTCGTAGGAGAACGGTCGGCGGGCGCCGACTGGATCGCCTGCTGCGGCAGCCTGCCGCGCGGCCTGGAGCCCTCCTGGTACGCCGAGTTGGTGGCCCGCGCGCACGCCGCGGGCGCCCGCATCGCGCTCGACACCTCGGGCCCCGCGCTCCTCGCGGCCCTCCGTGAACGCCCGGACGTCGTCAAGCCCAACGCCGAGGAGCTCGCGGAGGCCGTCGGCCGCCCGCTCGCCACGGTCGGCGACGCGGTCAAGGCGGCAGAGGAACTACGGGAGTTGGGCGCGGTCGCCGTGCTCGCGTCGCTCGGCGCGGACGGCCAGATCCTGGTCGACGCGAGCGGCGCCTGGTTCGCCTCGGCCCCCGTCGACGCGGTGCGCAGCAACGTCGGGGCGGGCGACTCCTCCCTCGCCGGCTTCCTGATCGCGGGCGGCGAGGGCCCGCAGGCCCTGGCCTCGGCGGTCGCCCACGGCGCGGCGGCGGTCCAGCTGCCGGGCAGCGCCATGCCCACGCCGCGGGATCTCCGCCCGGCCGCGGTGGAACTGACGGCAGAGGTCCCGGTGGACCGCCCCTTGAAGGAGCCCGCGCGATGACGGCAGCCGCACCCGCACACCGAAAAACCACCCCAGTAGCCACTTCACTCACCCCACCCATGCGTAGGCAAAGGAGCCCGCGATGACGGAGATGATCACCGCGGACCTGGTCGACCTCGACCTGTCCGCCGGAACGAAGGAAGCGGCGGCCAGGTCGCTGGCCGAACGCATGGTGACCCTCGGCAGGGTCACCGACCTCGACGGTTTCCTCGCCGACGTCGCGGCCCGCGAGGCCCAGATGCCGACCGGCCTGGACGGCGGCATCGGCATCCCGCACTGCCGCAGCGAGCACGTCACCGAGCCGACGCTCGCCTTCGGCCGCAGCACCGAGGGCATCGACTTCGGCGCCCCGGACGGCCCCGCCGACCTGATCTTCCTGATCGCGGCCCCGGCAGGTGCGGACGACGCCCACCTCACGATCCTCTCCTCGCTGGCCCGCCAGCTGATGGACGAGGACTTCAAGTCGGCACTGCGCGCGGCGACCGACGCGGAGGCAGCGGCGGCGCTGATACGCGGCGACGAGCCGACCCCGGAACCCGTAGCGGCAGAAGAGGCCGAGTCCCCGGCTCCGGAGCCCGTAGAGCCGGAGCAGCCCGCGGCGGCAGAAACGTTCAAGATCGTCGCGGTCACCTCCTGCCCCACCGGCATCGCCCACACCTACATGGCGGCCGAGTCCCTGGAGAACACCGGCCGCGACACCGACGGCGTCGAACTCGTCGTCGAAACGCAGGGCTCCTCCGGCTTCACCCGCCTCGACCCGGCCGTCATCGCGGCCGCCGACGGCGTGATCTTCGCCCACGACGTCCCCGTACGCGAGAAGGAACGCTTCGCCGGAAAGCCCACGGTCGACGTCGGCGTCAAGGCCGGCGTCAACCGCCCCGCCGAACTCATCGCCGAGGTACGGGAGAAGGCAGCCCGCGGCGAGACCACGGGCCGCGCCGACGCGTCATCCACACCTGTGGACAACTCCGGTGAATCCACGGACGGTTACGGCACAAAGCTCCGCAAGTGGCTGATGTCGGGCGTCAGTTACATGGTGCCGTTCGTGGCGGCGGGCGGTCTGCTCATCGCGCTCGGCTTCGCGATCGGCGGCTACGAGGTCGCCGACGTCAAGGTCCAGACGCTGCTCAACAGCTTCGACTGGGGCTCGACGACCAGCTGGGCCGCGCTCCTCTTCTACACCGGCCAGGCCGCCTTCGCCTTCCTGGTCCCGGTCCTCTCCGGCTACATCGCGTACGGCATGGCGGACCGGCCGGGACTCGTGCCCGGCTTCGTCGCCGGTTCGATCGCGGTGACCACCAACGCGGGCTTCCTCGGTGGCCTGATCGGCGGTCTCATCGCGGGCGCCGTGGTCATGGCGATCCAGAAGGTGAACGTCCCGGCGGTGCTGCGCGGCATCATGCCGGTGGTCGTGATCCCGCTGCTCTCCTCGATCGTCGTCGGCTTCCTGATGTTCGTGGTGATCGGCAAGCCGATCGCCTCGCTGCAGAGCGCCCTGACGGACTGGCTGAACTCCCTGTCCGGCGCCAACGCGATCGTCCTCGGCGTCATCCTCGGCCTGATGATGTGCTTCGACCTGGGCGGTCCGCTCAATAAAGTTGCCTACGCCTTCGCGGTCGGCGGTCTCGCCAACCCCACTGACGGCTCGCTCAAGGTGATGGCCGCGGTGATGGCCGCCGGCATGGTGCCCCCGCTGGCGATGGCGCTCGCCACCACCGTGCGCGGCAAGCTCTTCACCAAGACCGAGCGGGAGAACGGCAAGGCGGCCTGGGTCCTCGGGGCCTCGTTCATCACCGAGGGCGCCATCCCGTTCGCCGCGGCCGACCCGCTGCGCGTGATTCCCGCCTCCATGGCGGGCGGCGCGGTCACCGGCGCCCTGTCGATGGCCTTCGACGCCACGCTGCGCGCCCCGCACGGCGGCATCTTCGTGGTCCCGCTGATCGGCAACGCCTGGCTGTACCTGGTGGCGATCGCGGCCGGTACGTGCGTCACCGCGGCGCTGACCGTGCTGCTCAAGTCGGTGCGCAAGCAGCCGGCCGCCGCCGGGCAGCCGGAGGCCGTGCAGGCCCCGTCGCAGACGGTGACCGTCGCGGAGCCCGAGGCGGTGCAGCCCGCGAAGGTGTGAGGCTTGCCGCGGTTGGTGCGATTGGCGCGGTTGGCATGGTTGGCGGGGCGTTAGGAGCCTTGCGAGATACGTCACGGTCCGGGACCAAAGTCCCGGACTGTGGTGTTCACTGGAACGCATGCCTGAGCACGTGTCGATCCTTCAGCAGCTGGGCCTGGCTCTGGTCGCTCTTGCGGCCGTGGCATGGGTGATCGGACTGGCCCGCCTGGCGCGCGCCGTCGCTTTCGGTCCGCCGCAGCCGCGGACGCAGCTGCCGATGGGCGCGCTGCCGACGCAGTCCCGCGCGCCCGCGCTGGAGTCGGTGCCGCTGACGGCCGACGAGCAGGACGCTTTCGCAGGACTGGTACGGGAGTTCAGCCGCCGGTAGTCCTGCCGGTGGTCCGGGGGAGTGCCACCACCGACAGTCCGGAGAGTGCTACCGCCGGGCCCGCGGGGATGACGCCGCCCGGTGCTCCATCGCTGCTCGCGCAGCGGCCTGCGTCGCGTAGACCTCGCACATGTGCCGCCCGTCCGGCGTCGCCGTGTGCTCGACCTCCCAGAGGCTGAGTTCGCAGCCGTCGCGCAGCAGGAACGCGTGCTCGTACAGAGCGAATCCGTGGCTGACGCGGCAGCCGAAGGCCTGCGTGATCTGGTGTGCGCACGCTTCCCGCAGCAGTCGCGCCGTGCCGGGGCCCGGTCGCGTCGTGACGTCGGGGTTCTCCGCGCGGCGCAGCAGGCGGCGCGCGTGGTCGACGGAGCTGTCCGGGTCGCCGGTGCCGAAGGTGCGGCGCATCGGCGGGGTCGGGGGGAGCTTGACGGGGGTCATGGGGACGTGGAGGTCGAACTCCGGCTCGGCCTCGTGGGGGAGCGGGAGCCGTCCCGTCGCCAGGTGCAGCTCGTCCTCGGACACGTAGACCTCGTGCTGCGGTGTGCCGTTCCGCCCCGTGTTGTGCACGAGTTCCCAGAGGGTGAGCGAGCCGCCGTCGATCAGCAGCCAGTTGTGCCGGTACGTCTCGCGGTGGCGGCCGCCGCTGTGGTGGGCCGAGTGCAGGGAGCCCGCGTACGCGAGGGCGCCGTCGAGCCGCTCGAGCGTCTCGTCGGGCAGGTCGAAGGAGTTGAGCGCGCGCCCGAGGAGTCGCCCGAGCTGCGCTTCGGGTGACGCGTCCGGCTCGGTGCCGAACCCGACACTGGGCTCGGAATCATGCGGAACGCTCAAGGCACCTCCCAGGATTGCTTCGTGTCACCTCGTGGGTGCATACCGTAGTCCTTCGCTCGGACATCATGTCCGGGAAATGACAAACGGGGAACGGGATTTGAGCAACGTGCCTGGACAACGCACGGGCCGCGCGGGGGGTTCCCGCGCGGCCCGTGTCGGTGAGAGTTCGTGGTGGGTTCGTGGTGGGGTGGCGGCCGGTCAGGCGGCGCTGCCCGCCGTCCACTGACTCCACGCCATGTTCCAGCCGTTGAGGCCGTTGTCGGGGGCGACCGTCTCGTCGTGCGAGTTCTTCATGACCACGACGTCGCCGACGAGCGAGTTGTCGAAGAACCACTTGGCGGTCGTGTCGCCGCCCGCGCCCTTCACGTCCCGCATGCCGACGCAGCCGTGGCTGGTGCCCTGCGAGCCGAAGATGCCCGGTGAGCTCCAGTAGTTGCCGTGGATGAACGTCCCGGACTGGGACAGGCGCATCGCGTGCGGCACGTCCGCGATGTCGTACTCGCCGCCGAAGCCGACCGTGTCGCCGTTCATGCGCGTCTGCACGAACTTCTCCGAGATCACCATCTGCCCGTTGTACGTCGGGTGTTCGTTGCTTCCGGTCGAGACGGGGACCGTCTTGATCGTCTTGCCGTCGCGGACGACCGTCATCTCCTGCGTGTTCGCGTCGACCGTGGAGACCTGCGAGCGGCCGACGGTGAACGTCACCGTCTTGTCCTGCACGCCGTGCACCCCGTTCGCGCCCTCGACGCCGTCGAGGTCGATCTTCATGGTGACCTTGGAGCCGGCCTTCCAGTACTCCTGGGGCCTGAAGTCCAGGCGCTGCGCGCCGAACCAGTGGCCGACGACCTTCTGGCCGCCGCTGGACGTCACCGTGATGTGCGACTGCACGTCCTTCTTGTTGGTGATCGCCTTGTCGAACGTGAACGAGACCGGCATCCCGGCCCCGACCGTCGACCCGTCGTCCGGCGTGTACGTGCCGATGAAGCTGTTGGCGCCGGAGACCGTCGTGAAGATGGAGTTGGCGGCGGCCTTCTGCCCACTGCCGTCCTTGGCGGACGCGGAGATCCGGTACTTGGTGCCGCGCTCCAGCTGCTCCTTCGGCTTCCACGCCGCGCCGTTCTTCACGATCGTGCCGGGCACGGCCTTGCCGCTCGCCGACTCGGTCATCTTCACGCCTGTCAGCTTGCCGTCGCTGACCTTCACGCCCGTCGCGTTGATCGACGCGCCGGTCGAGCCGTCCTTGGCCGAGATGGTGATCTTCGGGGCGTCGTCGTTCTTGTTGTCGGCGGTGGCGTCGCCCCCGCAGGCCGTGAGCGTCAGTGCGCCGACGGCGATGGCCGCGCACACGACGGCTATGTTCTGCCTGCTCACGGTCTGCTCCCTTTTCGTGGTTTCTGCTGTTCCGCTGCTTCTCTACCGATGTGTGGGAAGAGCGCGAGACGGCCGGAGGGGTTCCCTCCGCTTGTTGTGAACGCAGCCACAGGGACAGTTCTGTTACGGGGTGGTGGATCTCTGTTACACGGCGTCGGACCGGCCCCCGTAGAGGTCGCTCTACGAGTGTCGCTCTACGAGTAGAGGTCAGAGGTCGCTCTACGAGTAGAGGTCGCTGTACGAGAGGTGGGTGCGGCCGCCGGCCGATACGGACTCCGCCGTGCGCACGGCCCGCACGATCGCCCGCGTCACGAGGTCCGCGCCCGCCGCGAGGATCTCGTTGAGGGCAAGGGGGTTCGCGGCGTCGAGCGGGCGCTCCCCGGTGGCGAGCGCGAACACCGTGTCCCCGTCGTTGAGCAGATGCACGGGGCGTACGGCCCGTGCGATCCCGTCGTGCGCGGTACCGGCGACCTTCTGTGCTTGGGCGCGGGTGAGGTCGGCGTCGGTGGCGACGATGGCGAGGGTGGTGTTGAGGGGCGGCGGGTCGGTGGGCGCGGTGGCACCGCCCCACGCGCCGGCCCCGGCGGTGCGCCCGGCTCCGCCCGCCTCGTCCGGCGACCCCGCCCCGTCCAGCGGTCCCGCCCCGTTCGCAGCGGCCGCCTCCGCCAGCCGCTTGCCCGCCGCCTCGTGCGCCTCCGGCGTCGGGTACGTCACCGGTCCGCGTCCCGTGAAGAACTCGCCGTACAGCGCCCCGGTGGCCGGGTCCACGGCGGAGCCCGCGGCGTTCGCGACGACCAGGGCGGAGACGGTGATCCCGGATTCGAGGACCGTGGACGCGGTGCCGATGCCGCCGCGCAGCTTCCCGACGAGCGTGCCGGTGCCCGCGCCGATGTTGCCCTCCTGGACGGGGGAGCCGGGCTCCGTCGCGGCGGCGGCCTCGACCGCGGCGCGGCCCAACGCCGCGTCCGGCCTGGCCCGCCAGTCGCCGCCCCGGCCGAGGTCGAACACGCACGCCGCCGGAACCACCGGCACGACCTCCCCCGGGCGGGCGCCGGCCGGGACCCCGCGCCCCTGGTCCTCCAGCCACGCCATCACGCCCGACGCCGAGTCGAGCCCGAACGCACTGCCGCCCGTGAGCACGACCGCCTCGATCCGCTGCACGAGATTGCGCGGGTCGAGCGCGTCGGTCTCCCGCGTGCCGGGGCCGCCACCCCGCACGTCCACGGCGGTGACCGCGCCGCCTTCCGGGGCGAGCACGACCGTCGTACCGGTCAGGAATCCGTCCCCGACACGGGTGGCGTGTCCGACGCGCAGGCCGGGGACGTCGGTGAGGGCATCGTTGCGTGTCGTCATGTGCCATGCCTACCACGCGAGTTGGTGCCCGCCCGGGGTGGCCGGACCTCGTCAGGCGGGCTGCGCCTCGCCCGTCCGCGAGGACAGCGTCACCCCGACCACCACCGTGAGCGCCGCGACGATCCCCGCCGCGAGCACCGCCCAGTGCCCCGCGAACGTGCACAGGAGCACCAGCAACGCGCTGACCGGCAACGCCAGTTTCTGTGCGACGCCCACCTTGAAGTACCGCGAGTGCAGCGCCCACACCAGCAGCAGGAACACCGCGGACGGGACCGTCACGGCGGCGGAGGCGGCGGTCGTGGAGATGTGCGCCTCGCCCACCGCCTGCTCGACGGCGACCTCGATGCCCGCGCCGATCGATGCCGCCGAGGCGAGGATGAAGAAGTGGCCGTAGCCCCATACGAACGCCTGCCGGTTGCTGCGCAGCCGGTCGTGGATCGGCACCGCGAAGTAGATCCACCAGGCGGCGAAGACGACGAGGAGGCCGCCGGCCGCGATCGGCAGGAGCTCGCCGAGCGCGTCGTTCTCCTCGATGCCCGACTTCACCGCGACCGTCGCCGCGGCGATCGACTCGCCGAGCACGATGATCGTGAACAGGCCGTAGCGCTCGGCGATGTGGTGCGGGTGCCAGGACGTCTGCCGGTCCCGCTCCGCGTACACCGGTACACACATCTCCAGGATCGCCATCGCCAGGAACACCCAGCCCTGCGCCGCCGTGGGCGTGAACAGCAGCGCCAGCCAGCCGACCTGGCAGGCGAGCACCCCGCCCGCGTACCGCAGCGCCACCCGGCGCTCGGCGCCCGTGGTGGAGGCTGCGGCCCGCAGCCAGTGCGTGGCCATGGCGACCCGCATGATCAGGTAGCCCAGCCAGACCACCATGTAGTTGTCGTGCGCGAACGCCTGTGAGACCCCGGCCGCGAGCACCAGCACGCCCGCGATCTGGACGAGTGTGATCAGGCGGTAGAGCGCGTCGTCGTTGTCGTAGGCCGAGGCGAACCAGGTGAAGTTCATCCACGCCCACCTGTGAGCCAAGGGTGCAACACCGCCTCTGACCTGCGGAAATGCCTCGATTAGGCAATCCACCCGCTTGAAGTCCCCGCAGAGGCGGACACCTACGGCGGATGGATGACCATGGAACGGGATGATCTTCCGACCCTGAGAGCGCTGGGCTTCGAGGACGAAGAGCTCCAGCGGCTTGGGCTCTGGGAGCCAGGAACCGGCGGCCCTGCTGACTTGGCAGAGGCGTACATCAGACGCAGCAAGAAGCGCGACGACTTGGCAACCCTCCGGGCGCATGTGCGGGATGTATCCCGTGCGGCTGCTGCCGATGGAAAGCACATCCGTCGCCTCTGGTTCGAGCAGCGAAGCGCGAGCAAGGCACATGTCCGGCGCGAGGAATTTGAGAAAGCGACTGCTGCTGTCCTTGATGGACTCAGCAAGACGCTCTATGTGTGGAAGACCGACCGACTTTCCCGCCGTGGCATGGGGCAGGTTGGTCTTTTGCTGGACGAATTCGACAAGCGTTCCGCACGCCTGGTCAGTTCGACCGAGGGGCTTGACTCGTCGAAGGGTTCCCGGATGGTCTTCGCCATCCTCAGCGAGCGGGCACGTGAAGAGTCCAAAGATATTGCGCTGCGGACTAAGACAGGTGGGGACGCCCACAAATCTGAAGGTCGCTGGCCCGGTGGAGTGGTGCCTTTCGGTCTGCGCTGTCCCAAGGGGAGCGGGAAGCTGGAACACGACCCGAAGGAGTACCCGACAGCGCGTCGCATTGCCGAAGCGTTGATGGACGGTGACACGCCGGCCGCTATTGCCGAAGCCCTGAACAGTGAGCGGATCAAGACCCGCAAGGGCAAGCAATGGCGCGCGCAGACCATCATTCACCTTGCGCAGTCCCCGAGTTGGGCAGGGCTAATCCCGGACCGTGAGCGCGCAAAGGATGAGTTCGGTAATCCGCTGGACAAGTGGCACCGTGGCGGGAATCCCCTAATGGGAGTCGACGGACACCCGATTAGAGCTGGCGAAGGAGTCATCACTTTCGCTGAACGCGCTGTCATCCTGGCCAAGTTCACTGCCCGGTCCCGCCCCGGTACAGCCATCGGCGACAGAAGCCGCGGCAAGCGAAAGGCGGCAACCATCCTTACGGGAATCCTGCGGTGCCCGTACTGCAAGGGAGCCATGGGGAACGGCGGACGCAACTACCGCTGCATAGCCCGGATCAACCAAGGGCCATCGGTGTGCGCGGGGGCTGCCACACTGCGGGAACGTGCTGACGAGGCAATGTCAGTGATGTGGATCAATCACATCCTCAGCCTTACGCCTGAATCACCCACCCTTCGGGCCATCGCGCGCCGTTGGCTGTCCTATCAGGATCCTGCCAAGGAATCGCGCAAGAGAGCAGTAGGGGCAGCGCTGGACAATGCGGCAGCGAGGGAACTCCGGCTTCAGAAAGAGTTCTTCATCGGCGGTGGGATGGAAGAAGCCCAATACGAAGCGCTTCGTGCCGAACTCGCCGGACAGATCAGCGGACTGAAGGCTGAGCTTGCCGAACTCTCCCTAGAGGCTGATCTCTCGCCGCTTATGGACCCTAAAGGGCTTGCCGCCCTGTGGAACGTGGCCGGTATCGAGGGGCAGCGTGCACTACTTCAGGCAGCACTCAAGAAGGTGACCCTGCTGCCCCCGAAGTGCGTAGGCGACACGACACCAATCATGGACCGCCTTGACCCTGACTGGAGAGATCAGGGCGGGAATCCCGCAATAGACGCCTATTGGGATGCATGGGCGAACGCAAAGACATCCGCCTAATCAGGCGGGAATCAGAACTGCACCGGTCCGGCCACGACTTGGCGGAAGTACCGGACCGGTGCCCCCTCATCGGAGAGAGGAACACCAGGATGTCACAGCAGTCATGCTCTGCACGTCGACCGGGATACCAGCAACGCCCCCCGATTGGCCGGAACAGCCTCGCGTGCGCACTACCCGCTGACCACCAGGGCAGCCACATGAACGCGTTTCGCGACGAGTGGCCCAACACGACACAGAGCACGGAAGACAGAGCGTCCACCCGTGAACGGATCACGCAGCAACTGGAAGAGCAAGAAGCAGCGTTCTACCGGGAGTGCGAGTTCAAGCGCCTGGAACGGACGCTCAACGGCCTGTACGCCCGACAGGTAGCCGAGGGGCCATCGGCCCTTCTGCGGCAGCGTACGGAGCGACTGGAAGCCATCATGGCCGCGCTGCAAGGCCACCCGGAGGCTTTGGCCGGCTAGCCCACGGAAACCCCCTCAGTGCCCACCTGGGCGCCCCACAGCCCCGCCTGACCCCCTTGGCCAGGCGGGGCCTTTCTGTGCCCGCAGAGGCCCCTACGGCCGTTCTTGACGCTGCGCCAGGTGGAGCCAGTCAGCGGACGGAGCGAAACTACACACCCGTACCTGACAGCCCGTCGGCTACACCTGCTCTGACCTGCGTAAACACAACCCCAGTGCAGTTGTGTATTTTCGACCCCCACTTCAGATAAAGCATAGAGTTCTCTAGTCGATTACCGAAACGAACCTCAAATCTACATTCCTGCACTCTTGCAGGTCAGGTGGGGTGTACGCGCGAATCTTCCGCTGTTCACCTACGCCAACGATAACGAGCGCGTAACGGAATTCAGCGACCCGGCCAGAATCTCGCGTTTTAAGCCTCAGAAGGCAATCGACTCACTAGATACCTTTGTAGGCACCAATAGGTAGCCTGCCCAGCGGACCGCACCCCTGATGAGGCCCGCCCATGAACGCCCGTGCGGGGGCATTAATCCGCACTCTCTAGAGGCCCGATCCGGGTTGACTCGCATGACTGGCAGGGGTGCCTAGTCATGCTGAGTCCCTGGGTCGGGCCTTTAGTCATTCCTGCACCCCCAGCGAAAGACTTCCCGACATGACTTCTGTCGAATCCGCGTACCACCGCATCCACCGGACGCTAGACAGGCTGCGACTCCCGGCCAAGTACCACAACTGTGCCTGGTGTCTGCGCACGGCGTCCGATTGGGCCTACCGCTGGGGCACGGACCCTAACGAGCAGCACGCAGGCAAGCGAGTCTGGTCCGAGAACACTTCCAACTACGTGGCCATGTGCCGTAGTTGTCACAGGAAGTACGACCAGGCTTACCGCCGTGTCGGCATAGAGGGGCTGGAAGCTGAGTGCGCACCCCTCATTAAGGCCGCGTATCTCGCTGTGGACCACGAACAGCGCTACACGGAAGCCACGGCCCGTGAAGCCAGTGCGCTCGCTGCCCATAGGTACCTGGCCGCGCGGGAAACGCTAGGGCGCCGCTACGGCAAGGTGTCACTAGAAGTCGAGCGCGCAACGCACAGCCGGCTAGTCAGTGCGTACGCCAAGCGGGCTGACAGCCGATGATGACGCGTCTCTACTTCGCCGCGGAGCTATTCAACTTGGCATTCCTGGTCTCACTGGTTTACCGGGCGGCGGGGGTCATTTGATGGATGGGTCCCAGAACAGCCTCACCACTTACGGAAATCCGTAGGTGGTCACAAGTTCCGCTGACAGGCATCGGCGGTTAGGGCTAGGCATGGCCCGTACTCCAACGCGGGATTAGTCACCCGCATGTTCCCACCCCTGCGGTCGCACAGGCGCGATGCCTTCCAGGGGTGGGCTCACATTCTTCCCTCGCCGCTCCTGGGTTCCGTGTCCTGGGCCAGTTGAGCGGCGGGAGGAATATCGAAAAGGACACATACCTTGAAGTCTCTTCTTGCTGAGGTGGCAGACAGTCAGTTTGCCGCCTGTCAGATCGTTACAGCGATAGCCCGCAGCGCGCCGGATACTCGCCTTCCTGTTTCTGCGCTGTCTCAGGCGCTCTTTCTCAACGAAGCGGAAATGCGCGACTTCTACGGCGACACCGTGACTGCTGTGGACGTCGTCGCATACGTCCGGCACGCGCCAGCGACCCACCTCCTGACGCACGTCTACGACGAAGGGGTGCAGGCCAATGGCTGAGGCTCCAACTCCCGCCGAGGCTAATCCCGAACAGAATCCCGATGCTCCTCCGCCGGCTGACCCAACTGGCAGCGCGTCAGGTGAAGGGGCTTCAGGCAACCGAGAAGCGGCCAAGTACCGAACGAAGCTGCGCGAGGCTGAGACGAAGCTAGATGCTTACGAAGCCCGCGTAAATGCCCTACTCCGCAAGGAAATTGAGGCACACGCAGCAAGCAAACTCGCCGTTGGCGCTGATCTATTCGAAATTGGCGGAGCCAACATCGATGACCTGACCGACCCGGAAGGGAACGTCATGCCGGATGCGGTTGATGCCGCAGTAGCAGCGCTCCTAGATAAGCGCCCTGGTCTCCGCAATGGCTCCGCTCCCTGGGGTGATGTTGGCGGCGGTCGACGCGAAGTAGCGGCCGGCCCTTTGAGGATGCAAGACGCGCTTCAGTTCAAGGGCCGGTAGGGAGGGTGGGGGCGCCAACTCCCCCACCCCCTCACACAACTGAATAGGCATCTACCAATTCCCGTAGATGCCTTCTGAGGAACCGCTAGTGCCCCAGGTGGGCGGCGGTTTTCTCACGTTTGGGCCAGGCGCCCGCTTTCCCGTGCTGCCAGGTGCAGCGGGCCCCATTCATTGCGCTGGCCATTCGCCGCGCCCATGCCCAAACGCAAAGGAATTCAAGCATGACCATGCTTACGCCTGCCAACGGTGCTGTTCTACCCCCGGAGTACGGGGAGATTGTCACGAAGCCCGTTGAGGCTCTTTCTGTGGCCTACCTGACCGGCACAAAGATTCTCACGAAGTCGCACGACTATCGAATCCCGATTCTCGCGGCTGATGTGACCGGTGGCGCTGTTGCTGAGGGTGCGGAGATCGCTCCTTCCGACGCTGACCTTGATGAGCTGGTGGTCACTCCGGCTAAGTTCGCTGGCCTCACGATCATCAGCCGTGAACTTGCCGATGACTCCAACCCTTCTGCGACCGACCAGATTGGCCGGAGCATCGCGCGGATGATTGCCAACCACGTTGATAACGCGCTGTTCAACGCGCTGGCCTCCCCTAATCCATCCGGCTTCGCTTCGCTGGCGGGCATTTCTACGGTTGCGGCCCCGGTCACTTACGCCAACCTTGACCCGTTCGAAGAGGCCATTTCGAAGTCTGAGGCTGCCGGGGGACGGATCACGTCTTGGGTTACCGGCGCTGCCACGGCCCTTGAGATTGCGAAGCTCAAGGATGCGACCGGTTCCAACAAGGCGCTTCTAAACCCGGACCTGACCGCTGATGGTCGGCGAACCATCCTTGGCCGGCCGATCATTGTCAGCCCGTACGTTCCGGCGGACACCGTTTACGGCATCAGCAAGGATGACTTCCTGGTGGTGACCCGTGAGGACACACGCCTTGACGTTGACCGCTCGGCATATTTCTCGTCTGACCGTGTTGCTGTGCGAGGCACTATGCGAGTCGCTTTCGGTATGCCGGTTGCTGCGGCCCATGTCCGCATCACCAATGCCGCTGGCTAATCGCTAGCGCCTAGCCGGGTAGTTCCCTTGTTTGCCGGACTTCGAGGGGGAGCTACCCGGCCATTGGTGTATCTAGGGGCTCCCTGCCAGCCGGCGTACCCCTATCGCCCGAAGGAGCCCCATGCCCTACCTGCCCCGCCGCAGATGTACGGCCACACCCAACTGTCCGAACCTGGTCGCCGGGAGAGAGCGCGCATGCGCTGATCACATACACATGCTGACTGCACGACGTGCCGAGAAGGGGACCAGCGCATACGGAAAGGAATGGCCGCGGAAGCGTGAGTCATTCCTGTATCAGAATGCGTGGTGTGTTCTGTGTCGCCAGTCCGCGCGTGTCGCTGACCATTGGCCATTGAGTCGCAAGGAACTGGTCAAGCGTGGTGTTGCTGATCCGAACGCGCATGAACACCTAAGAGCACTCTGCGTCCGCTGCCATAACCGTGAGACAGGCCGTAACCAGGCTGGTGGTGTCGTGGCTGAGCGGCAGAGGCAGTCACAGGCTCAACGTGAATGGCAGCGCTGGACAGCGGAGCATGACGCGCGGACGGATGAGCCTCCGTTCTGACCCACCCCCTGGGGGGTGACCCCCTCCCCGCCCCACAGAAGCGCGGCAGGGAGGGAAAAAACTAGCGCCGCAGCTTGAAAGCTTTGCGCGGACAGGTTCGGCCCGTTCTATGCCCCGGTCACTTGCTGGCCGGGGCTTTCTTATGTCTTGAGAGTGAATGATGACCACTAACCACGTTGCCGGTGTTGCTGCCTTCATGCTCCTCAGCGATGAAGAACTATGCCGGCCGCTCTGGGAAATCCCGTACGACGACCGTAAGGCGTTCCTTTCTGCGTGTTCCAGGCGACAGTTCGCCAAGCATTCCGGTGACGAGTCTTTTCAAGTACCCGAGCATGACCGGCGTGTGACAGACTGGGCTGAAACCGAGTAGCAGGCCCCGCAGGATGACAGGCTTTTTGATTTGACGCTTACGGCTCAATCTCTGGCGTGCCATCATCGGATGAGTTCGATGCGATTCTTTCTGAAGCTGTGCGGAACAGTTTCTCCAAGATTTCTGCTTGTTCCTTCTGAGCCTTCGTGGCCTTCTTCGACTCTTCAGCTATTACGTGCGTGCTCCACTCCAGTGACTCTCTGTTCAGGAGTGAAGCCTTCAATACCTCAAGGTCAATTGTGTAGGTCAATGTCTCGACGGCGCCGAATGGCCCTGAAGCGTTCACTACTACCGTGTATTGGCGAGGTAGGTCTGATTTGAACAGCCTATTTCCAACGTCCATCAGGTACATAAGGCTACGACCTGGGGGGAGTACAGAAATCTTACGCGTTACGGCTTCGTTCAGCTTGGCTGCCGTTTCTTCCCCTAGAGCGGAACGTAGGGGAGGTTCAACAGATAGCTGAACATCACGAGCCACTGTCGGTCCGCTGTTCTCGATGAAAAAGCAGAGAAGTTGCGACCCTGGTACTCGTTCTCGGATATCCGCGATCACATAGGGCAGTACCTGTTCTCGCTGGGCTTGCTCGGCCAGCGCATTAGCCTTCTTGGCCGCCTTCATCTGTTGATGCGTATAGATGAGCGTGCCCACGGCGGTGAGGACTGAGACAACGATGGCGATGAGGGCGAGGGTTTTTTCGTCCATCTACGGACTCCAACCTTGTGGATCACCTGAAGCCATCAGGTACTTCAGAGAGTAGCGCGCCAGTGACCACGGTGGACGATGCGCGGCCAGTCCTCCCGACGTAGACGGTTGGTCAGCTAGGTCAGTGCGTCAATGGCAGACGTGATCAAGGACCGTGCATCCGCTCCATAGACGGCAACCCTCTTCATGTTGCCGAACGCCCGGAGATATAGGGCAACTTCACTGGGCTGAGTCTCCTTGATGGAGGCTGCCAGCGTTTCGACGTGCACCCGTTGACGGTCAAAGACAGTGAACGTTTCCAGCGGCCACGCCTCACGGGGTGCTGCGAACGGGATGACCCCCAGGGAGACCGAAGGGAGCGCCATGACTGACAGCAAGTGGCCTAGCTGAGCGGCCATGACTTCTGGGCTTCCGATCCGGTACCGCAATACAGACTCTTCCACCAGCACGGCGAACCGGTGGTCACCTTCTCTGATGACGCCTGATCGGGCCATGCGCGCCGCGACTGCATCTGACACATCGTCAGGCGTACCGCGGAACCGGGCGATGGATGACAGCAGCGCGGTTGCGTAGCCAGGCGTTTGGAAGAATCCGGGAACGACATTCGAGCAGTACACGTGAAACTGTCGTGTCTGGTCGTAGAGGGGTACGCCCGACTCTTGCAGTCGCCTAAGACCGGTTCGCTGTAGCCGTTTCCACGCGGTGTACATGGAATCTGCCTGCCTGTTGGCAGCGATCAAGTCACCGGTTTGCTCCGGTACCCCGCACGCTGCACACCAGGCGCGTATGTCAGCGTCGCTAGGGGGTGTCTTGGCGTGCTCGATTCGGGAAGACTTGGACTCGCTCCAGTCGCAGCGGACAGCCAACTCGCGCGCTGTGATACCCGCATCTAGTCGCAGGTCCCGTAGCCGGCTGGCGATGGCTACTCTCGCCTCTTGGGCGCGGGAGGATGGCGACGGCATGAGTTGGATGTCCGCTGGTGTTAGACGCTGAACTGGTCGTGGGGAACTGCGCGCTGCCAGATATCCTCAAACGCCGCAGCGCAGTGCTCCAACTCCATTGAGTTCTCGCTGAGTTCGTCGCGCACGTGGCTTCCGTCCCCTGCGAAGTGATGGATGCGCAGTAGCTTCCCGTCGAACAGCCAGAAGTCATTGACAGGAACCAGGATTCCGGCGGCCTGACTGCGAGGGAGCCAGCGCACATCCTCGCCAGCAACGACGTTGGAATGTGTCGCGTAGTGCTCCCATCGGATGTACTCGCTGACAGGCTCAGAGACGATGCGGGCACGGCGAATCACGACACCGCGGGAGACCGCATCCGCAATGACCTGATGGAACGGTTGCCACCAGGTCTCACGGTCATCCCAGTTGATGCGCTCTCCGCGCTGCCAGGCTTCTAGGCGGGGGTTGGCGCCGTAGTCGTCACGCATCTCCAAGTGGACAGCGGATTTTCTGGTGTTGGCCAGTAGCTCACTGAACGGCGGAACGCTCGACTGCATTGCACGCTTCCCTGATCATTGGCACCATCCGCGCCGGAATCCTGATGACTTCTTCGCTGTCCGGAATCGGCCCGTTGGCTGTTGTGTTTGCCTCACACGCTGATCGCAGTTCAGGGCCCGCCTTCCAGCCCTGTAGCACCAGTTCGCCCGCTTCTTCGTCCGCCCAGACAGTTGGGCAGTGGTCTTGGTCAGTGTCCGGGTCAATGCCCACGAACCGTAGCGACATGACAGCCTCTCTCCGTGTGTGGCTTGCTCGAACTTGCATAGCCATCCTGACTGTTCAGGCCCATAGGTCAAGGGCACCTGCCAAGACATGCGCGTGCAAGTCGGTGCAAGTTCATGGAAGCGAGTAGTCGAACGGCCCTTGACTGGTTCCCTCACACGGGACAGCGACGCTGGGGGTTGGACGTATGCAGGCGAGCACAACGCAGGGAACGCCCGTGGAACTTCCGCTGATCCGCAGTGAGCACCTTGAAGGCGTAGACGGATGCATGACATGCCGGTTGCTCACCCGAGAACGACGCAATGCGAAGGCAAACGGGAACGGCAGTCGCGTAACGGACCTGAACGTACGCCTACGCCGGCACCTGAAGATGGATCACCAGTGGATCACGGATGGCGACGCGCTGTGAGACGAGTGGCTTACCGCTTCGTCATGCGCACGATTCGTAGAGCGGCAGAGTCCGAAATGACGCTCACGGCTCGCTGCCTGGCCAACGGCTGTAAATGGTCCGTTGGACCTACCGCTGAGCTTGAGGTGGCCCAAGATGCCTGCCTGGTCCACGCAGAGCAGCAGGGGGAAGCACATAGCCGGTTCTCGCGCGTCACTGAAGATGTGGGCGAAGTAGTCCACTCATAAGCCCCTGTTCCGGGCTGGTCCACGGTCGGAACAGGTGTCAGGCCCCGTCTGCACATCCCCCCGGTGTGTAGACGGGGCTTCTTACTGCTCGCGTATAGCCCGTGGTCAGGGGCTTTCGGTATGGTGTTGTTCTCTTGGTTCACGCCCACCAGATCGCGAAGAAGACGCGCGCGTAGTCGATCACGCCGGCGCCCGAGTGCCCCTCCGCGACCGCGTGCACCAGCTCCGCCCCGCCCTGCGCGACGGCGACGACGAAGCACAGGTCGAAGAACAGCTCCAGCGGTGAAGCGGCCCGGTGTTCCTCGTCGCGCCCCCTCTCGACCATGCGGCGGATCGGGGAGCGCTTGTCTGGCGTGGACGTCATGCGCCCACCCCAGCAGATCCGGCCGTGCCGTGGGGGATTCGGCACGCAGTCCGCACGTGCGCGGCAGCCCGCGGTACCACGGAAATCCGGCACATTTCTTGTGAATGCGTTCACAAGCGAACATGGGTCGAAAGTCCCGAGGAAAACCCCAGGTCACCCCGGAAGTGCCAGCGGATTCCGGCCCGAAGTAAGGCCCTACGGTCCTGAACTCAGGACCATTGCCGCCCCTCCGGCGAGCCCCGCAGGAGTGCAATGAACACGTAGCAACCCACCGGTCGAAGAGATGGGGAAGGTGCCGCAGATGACTGCCACTCCCGCGGAAAAGACGACGCACGGCGAGGCCTGGGACGGCTTCAAGGGAGGGCTGTGGCGGGACGCCGTCGACGTCCGCGACTTCGTCCAGCAGAACTACACCCCCTACGAGGGTGACGGCTCCTTCCTCGCGGGACCGACCGAACGCACAACTGCCGTGTGGGACAAGCTCCTCGGGATGTTCCCCGCGGAGATCGAGCGCGGCGTCCACGACGTCGACGCGAAGACCCCGTCCCGCATCGACGCCTTCCGGCCCGGCTACATCGACGGCACCGCCGCCGATCACACCGACCTCATCGTGGGCCTCCAGACCGACGCCCCGCTGAAGCGCGCGATCATGCCCAACGGCGGCTGGCGGATGGTCGAGGGCGCCCTCAACGCGTACGGCTACGAGGCCGACCCCGAGGTCCGCGAGATCTACACCCACCTGCGCAAGACCCACAACGAGGGGGTCTTCGACGCCTACACCCCCGAGATCCGCGCCTGCCGCTCCTCCGGCATCATCACCGGCCTCCCGGACGCCTACGGCCGCGGCCGCATCATCGGCGACTACCGCCGCGTCGCCCTCTACGGTGTCGACCGCCTCATCGCCGCCAAGCAGGCCGACAAGGACAAGCTCAGCGCCGCCTGGCCCACCGAGCACGTCATCCGGGACCGCGAGGAGATCTCCGAGCAGATCAAGGCGCTGAACGAGCTCAAGGCCATGGCCATGTCGTACGGCTACGACATCTCTGGCCCGGCCCGCACCGGCCGCGAGGCCGTCCAGTGGCTGTACTTCGCCTACCTCGCCGCCGTGAAGGAGCAGAACGGCGCGGCCATGTCGATCGGCCGCATCGACAACTTCCTCGACATCTACCTGCAGCGCGACATCGAGGCCGGCCGGATCACCGAGTCCGAGGCCCAGGAGTTCATCGACGACTTCGTCATCAAGCTCCGCATCGTCCGCTTCCTGCGCACCCCCGAGTACAACGACCTCTACTCCGGCGACCCGACCTGGGTCACCTGGTCGATGGCCGGCATCGGCGAGGACGGCCGCCCGCTCGTCTCGCGCACCACCTTCCGCGCGCTGCAGACGCTCTACAACCTCGGCCCGGCCCCCGAGCCGAACCTGACGGTCTTCTGGTCGCGTGAACTGCCGCGCGGCTTCAAGGACTTCGCCTCCCAGGTCGCCATCGACACGTCGGCCATCCAGTTCGAGTCCGACGACCTGATGCGCCCCAAGTACGGCGACGACACCGCGATCGCCTGCTGCGTCTCCGCGATGGCCGTCGGCAAGCAGATGCAGTTCTTCGGCGCCCGCGTGAACGTCGCCAAGGCGCTCCTCTACGCGATCAACGGTGGCCGCGACGAGAAGTCCGGCAAGCAGGTCGTGGAGGGCTTCGAACCCATCGAGGGCGAGTACCTCGACTACGAGACGGTCGCCGAACAGTACGACGCGATGCTCGACTGGCTGGCGAGGACCTACGTCCACGCGCTCAACGTCATCCACTACATGCACGACAAGTACGCCTACGAGCGCATCGAGATGGCCCTGCACGACCAGGAGATCCTGCGCACCATGGCCTGCGGCATCGCGGGTCTGTCGGTCGCCGCGGACTCCCTCTCGGCCATCAAGCACGCGAACGTCAAGGTCATCCGTGACGAGACCGGCCTCGCCGTCGACTACGAGATCGAGGGCGACTACCCGGCCTACGGCAACAACGACGACCGCGTCGACGAGATCGCCAAGCGCATCGTCCACGGCTTCATGGAGAAGGTCCGCAAGCACCCGACCTACCGGAACGCCGTGCACACCCAGTCGGTGCTCACGATCACCTCGAACGTCGTCTACGGCAAGAAGACCGGCAACACCCCGGACGGCCGCCGCGCCGGCACTCCCTTCGCCCCCGGCGCCAACCCGATGAACGGGCGCGACGAGCACGGCTACATCGCCTCCGCCCTGTCGGTCGCGAAGCTGCCCTACGACGACGCCGAGGACGGCATCTCGCTGACCAACACGATCACCCCGGACGCCCTGGGCCGCACCCCCGGCGAGCGGATCGGCAACCTGGCCGGCGTGCTCGACGGCTTCATGGCCAGCGACGGCTTCCACATGAACGTCAACGTCCTCGACAAGGCGACGCTCGAGGACGCCATGGAGCACCCGGAGAACTACCCGCAGCTGACCATCCGGGTCTCCGGGTACGCGGTGAACTTCGTCCGCCTGACGCGCGAGCAGCAGCTGGACGTCATCAACCGCACCTTCCACGGCTCCCTCTGAGCCGGTCCTCCCGACCGGGACACCCTGAAGGACACGAGGAGGAACGCCATGACCGTGCTGCTCACCCGGACCGCGAGTGACCTCGGCGCGAACGACGCCGCCACCCCGGCCGCCGCCGCGACCCACCGCCCCATCGAAGGCTCGGTGCACTCCTGGGACCTGTCGACCGGCGTCGACGGGCCGGGCACCCGCTTCGTGACGTTCCTCTCCGGCTGCCCGCTGACCTGCCTGTACTGCCACAACCCCGACACCTGGAAGATGCGCAACGGCAAGCGCACCGCGGCCGACGCGATCGTCGCCGAAGCCGCCAAGTACACCCGGTTCATCGAGGCCGCGGGCGGCGGCGCCACCATCAGCGGCGGCGAACCGCTGCTCCAGCCGGTCTTCGCCGGTGAGCTGCTGCACCGCTTCAAGCACGAGCTGGGCCTGCACACTGCCCTCGACACCTCGGGCTTCCTCGGCGTGCGCGCCACCGATGCCCTGCTGCGCGATGTGGACCTGGTGCTGCTCGACATCAAGTCCTGGGACCGCGCCACCTACAAGCACGTCACCGGGCGCCCGCTGCAGCCGACCCTCGACTTCGCGCACCGCCTCGCCGACCTCGGCAAGAACGTGTGGGTGCGCTTCGTGCTCGTCCCCGGCCTGACCGACGACCCCGCCAATATCGAGGGCGTCGCCGCGTTCGCGGGCTCCCTCGGCAACGTCTCCCGGGTCGACGTGCTGCCCTTCCACAAGCTCGGCGAGGCGAAGTGGCAGGCTCTCGGCAAGACCTTCACGCTGCACGACACCCCCTCGCCCACCCCCGAGCAGGTCGCCTCCGCCAAGGCGATCTTCGAGTCCCACGGCCTCACGGCCGTCTGACCCGGCACGCCGGGGGCCGTCGCCCCCGGCGACGTACCCTGGAGCCATGAGCAGCCCCGCCCCCGACCCCCAGAAGCGTGACCACGAAAAGCGCGACCCCAAGAAGCGCGACCCCAAGGCCGCGCTGATCTTCGACGATCCGCTGACGGCGCAGTCCTCCGACGACACGGACCGCGGCTGGGGCGAGCGGCCGACAGCCGGCGACAACAGCGCCGCCGACCTGGCCCGCTTCCTCGACGAGAAGCCGCCCCACCACATCTGAAGGGCCGCGGCCAGCCCTGCTAGGGCTCGGTGTGCCCCGAGCCGCGCTGCGCCACGAGCGCGTCGCGGATCTCCTTGAGCACCTCCAGCTCGGAGACCTCCAGCACCTCCTGGGTGCCTTCCTTCTCGGCCTTCTTCGCGGCCTGCCGGGCGAGGTACTTGGCCATCGGCAGCACCATCAGGAAGTACACGACGGCGGCCGTGATCAGGAAGCTGATGGCGGCACTGAGGACAGTGCCCCACATGATCTGGATGCTGTCGTCGCTGCCGGCTTCGCACGTGCCCTTCAGGCAGTACGCGTACTTGTTCAGGTCCTGCGTCCCGAACGCTCCGACGATCGGGTTGATGACCCCTTCCACCACAGCGTTCACGATGTTGGTGAATGCGGCGCCGATGACCACGGCGACCGCCAGGTCGATCACATTCCCGCGCATGAGGAAGGCCTTGAAGCCTTCCCACAGGCTCGGTCCGTTGTTCTCGCTCACCAGAAGGCCTCTCTTCACATGTCCAGGTAGTGGAGCAAACGCTTCCGCAACCTACGACAGTTCGGTTCAGACCTGTCCAATTCGGTAGCTCGAACGGGGGACTTGCGGAGATATACGTCACCACACCGTCACCGCCAACCTAGAAGCGGCTCCGGCGCCCGCGAGCCGCGCCGCGGTCGCGCGTTCCACCGTCAGCACCACCAACGCCCCGCCCGTCGTCGAGGTTTCGCCGATATCGCCGCCTTGACCGAGAGTTGGCCTCGGCTTCGGCACGGACGCCACCCGCGCGCCGGACGCGAGCACCCGCACCCCCGGCCCGCCGTCGGCCCGCGCCGCCACCACGTCGACCCGGTCGCCCGGTCGCAGCAGCCGCACCGCCCCCGCGTCCGCGATCCGCACCGGCGCCGACACCGGCGCGGCGGACGCGTCGGCCCGCCCGCCCGGCGCCGCCGCGTGCGGGGGCTCGGGTCCGCCTCCCGCGCCGGACGACGGCACCGCGACCGCCAGCGCCGCCGCGGTCAGGACGAGTCCCGCCGCCACGGCCGGCCGGTGCCGGCGCCTGCCCGCGCGCCCCGGCCGCCACCGCGCGCCGCGTACGTGCACGGGAGGGAAGGGCGGCACCTCGGACGTCGGAGGAATGCTGAGCTGGTACGGGACGGGAACAGATGCGGACAAGGTCGCCACCGCCTGCGGATCGGTCGGGCCGGACGGGCACCGCGCCCGTCTCGCCGACCACCATCCGCCTCCGCGCCGCATCCCGCCGGAGCCCGTGCACTACCGAGCGGTTGTGGACAACTCCCTCACCCGAAGGGGAGATTCAGGCCTCACGAGGGGATATTCAGGTCTCACGGCAGCCTCAGGGCAGCATCACGGCAGCCGGAAACCCGGATCCATCCCGCCCAGCGCCCCGGCGCACGGGCAGTCCCGCTCCGCGTCCGCCGGCAGCCCCGCCACCGCGTCGAACAGCACCGTCCGCAGCCGGTCCACATTGGCCGCGAACACCTGGAGCACCTCGTCGTGCGAGACGCCCTCGCCGCTCTCCGCGCCCGCGTCCAGATCCGTGACGAGGGTCAACGACGTGTAGCAGAGCTCCAGTTCACGGGCGAGCATCGCCTCGGGGTGCCCGGTCATCCCGACCACCGACCAGCCCATGGCGGCATGCCACTGCGACTCGGCGCGGGTGGAGAACCGCGGCCCCTCGACCACCACGAGCGTCCCGCCGTCCACCGGCTCCCAGTCCTTGCCGCGCGCCGCCTTCACCGCGACCCTGCGCCCCGCGGGGCAGTAGGGGTCGGCGGGCGAGACGTGCACGACGTTCGGCACGGTCCCGTCGGGGAGCGGATGCCCGTCGAAGTAGGTCTGCGCCCGCGACTTCGTGCGGTCCACGAACTGGTCGGGCACGAGCAGCGTCCCCGGCCCGTACTCGGGCCGCAGGCCGCCCACCGCGCACGGGCCGAGTACCTGGCGCACACCCACGGAACGCAACGCCCAGAGATTGGCGCGGTAGTTGATGCGGTGCGGCGGCAGATGGTGGCCGCGGCCGTGCCGGGGCAGGAAGGCGACCCGGCGCCCCGCCACCTCACCGAGGAAGAGCGAGTCGCTCGGCGGTCCGTAGGGGGTGTCGACGCTGATCTCCGTCACGTCGTCCAGGAACGAGTAGAAGCCGGAGCCGCCGATCACACCGATCTCGGCGTCGGCGGTGCTTGCGTTCACGTTGCTCGCGTTGGTCCCCATGGGTCAGCACAGTAGTCACGTCGGGAACGCCGAAGACCCTGTCGTCGGATGACGACAGGGTCTCGTAAGAATTCGCGGCGTGGTTACGCGGCGGAGGACGTCGAAGAACTCGACGAGCTCGACGAAGACGAAGAGGACGTCGACGGCTTCGAGTCGGAGGACGACTTCGAGTCCGAGGACTTCGACTCCGAACCGGACGACGACTCGGATCCGGACGACGACTTCGAGGCCGACGCCGGGCTGCTGCTCGACGAGGAGCCGCGGCTGTCATTGCGGTAGAAGCCGGAGCCCTTGAAGACGATGCCGACGGCCGAGAACACCTTCTTGAGGCGGCCGTTGCAGCTGGGGCACTCGGTCAGGGCGTCATCGGTGAACTTCTGCACCGCCTCGAGGCCCTCGCCGCACTCGGTGCACTGGTACTGGTAAGTCGGCACTGTGTCTTCCTCCTGGCACTCTCACTCGATGAGTGCTAACGACGATCCATAGTGACCTATTCCGCGGGATCAGTCCACTGCCACGGGCTCGCGGTGACCCACACCACGTGCCACGGTCCGCCCCGTCGAGGGCGGTGCGAGCCGCGAGCGCAGCAGGAACATGACCACCAGGGCGAGCACCGTGCCGCCCATCGGGACGAGGAATCCGGCGCCGTCCCAGAAGCGGTCCTCCAGCTGTCCGGACACCGTCACGGCGGCCGCCTGACCGAGCGCGACCGCCCCGGTCAGCCAGGTGAAGGCCTCGGTGCGGGAGCCCGCGGGGACGATCTTGTCGACCAGCGTGTAGCCCGTGATCAGGGACGGCGCGATGCACACGCCGACCAGCAGGCCGAGCCCGGCGAGCAGCACCACGGACTGCGCCGCCCACAGCCCCGAGGCCATGACGGCGAGGGCCGTGTAGCCGACGAGGAGCCGGCGCTGCGGGGAGATCTTCCACGCGATGGCGCCGCAGACGAGGCCCGAGAGCATGTTGCCGGCGGCGAAGATCCCGTAGAGGACGCCGTTGAGGCCGGGCTCGCCGATCGCCTCGGTGTACGCGGCGAGCGAGACCTGCATGCCGCCGAAGACGGAGCCGATACCGAGGAACGTGACGATCAGGACGCGCACACCGGGGACGCGGAGCGCGGAGGCGTTCTGCACGCGCGCGTGCCCCTCCAGGCCGGCCACGGGGGGCTGGGTGCCCTTCTGGGCGGCGAACAGGAGGCCGCCGACGAGCGTGAGCGCCGCCTCGGTGATCAGGCCCGCGGCCGGGTCGATGCCGGTGCACAGGGCCGTCGCGAACAGCGGGCCGAGCACGAACGTGAACTCGTCGGTGACCGACTCGAAGGCGGCGGCCGTCTGCATCAGGGGCGAACCCTGCAGCTTCACGCCCCAGCGGGAACGGACCATGGGCCCGATCTGCGGGGTCGAGGCACCCGTGGGTACGGCGGCCACGAACAGCGCCCACGTGGGCGCCCCGGACAGGGCGAGCGCGGTGAGCGTGAGCCCGGCCGCGGAGTGCACGAGCACGCCGGGCAGCAGCACGGCACGCTGCCCGAAGCGGTCGGCCAGCTTGCCGCTGTAGGGCGCGAAGAGCGCCATGGCGACACCGGTCGTCGCGGAGACCGCGCCCGCGGTGCCGTAGGAGCCGGTGGTGTGCTGCACGAGCAGCACGATGGAGATCGTGAGCATCGCGAACGGCTGGCGCGCCGCGAAGCCGGGAAGCAGGAACGTCCAGGCCCCGCGGGTGCGCAGGAGCTGCCCGTAGCCGGGGCGCTCGGCCCGCTGGGTGCCGGGATCGGTGACCGTGTCCTTCTGTGGCACGGTCCTCGCCTTTCTGCCGCCTGGTAGCGCGCGGTCCTCCTGGTTGAGGGGTGCGCGCCGAGAGCCGTCCTCATGCGCCGGGAACCGAGTGATACCTACGGTCCGCGCCAGGAGAGGCCCTGGGCCAAGCAGATCGAACGCTGTGAAGCACAGCGCTGCAAGGGGACCGCGGCCGCTTTGCGGTCGCGCCGGCTCTACGTCAGGCAGAGTCGGTCGTACATGGTCTGTGCATCCATGCTAACGGGCTTCCGGGCCCGCGGTACCCAACCAACCGGCCAGCTTGCCGCCGAGGGCGACGGCCCGCAGGCGCGCCTCCGCGGCGTCCCGCACCGGGTCCGTGGCGACCACCAGGAGTTCGTCGCCCCGGCGCAGCACGGTGGTCGGGGCGGGCACGGAGGAGGTGCCGTCGCGGACGACGAGCGTGACGGCGGCGCCCTTGGGCAGCCGCAGCTCGCCGACCTCCACGCCGTGCATCCGTGAGCTCTCCGGGATGGAGACGGACAGCAGGTGCCCGCGCAGCCGCTCCAGGGGCGCCGATTCGATGCCGAGGTCGGCGGCGTCGGAGGAGCCGGCCAGGCGCAGCTTTCCGGCGAGCCACGGCAGCGTGGGGCCCTGGATGAGGGTGTAGACGACGACCAGGACGAAGACGATGTTGAAGATCCGCTGGCTGTCGGCGACGCCCGTGACCATCGGGATCGTCGCCAAAATGATGGGTACGGCGCCGCGCAGCCCGGCCCATGACATGAGGGCCTTCTCCGCCCACGGTATGCGGAAGGGCACCAGGCTGACGACGACCGACAGGGGTCGCGCGACCATCGTGAGGACCAGGCCGATGAGGAGCGCGGGCACGATGTCGTCGGCCAGTTCGTGCGGGGTCACCAGCAGGCCGAGCAGGACGAACATGCCGATCTGCGCGATCCAGCCGAGCCCTTCGGCGAAGCCGCGGGTGGCCGGCCAGTGCGGCAGCTTGGCGTTGCCCATCACCATCGCCGCCAGGTAGACGGCGAGGAATCCACTGCCGTGGGCCATGGCGCCCGCGGCGTACGCGGACGTGGCGATGGCCATGACGGCGATCGGGTAGAGGCCGGAGGCGGGCAGGGCCACGTGCCGCAGGCCGAAGGAGCCGAGCCAGCCGACCGCGAGCCCGATGGCGGCGCCGATCGCGAGCTCCAGGGCGATCTCGCCGATGAGGACGTACCAGTGCTCTATGGGGCCCGCGGCGGAGAACGCGACGACAAGGATGACGACAGGGGCGTCGTTGAAGCCGGACTCCGCCTCCAGGACGCCGGTCACGCGTGCCGGAAGCGGCACCCTACGTAGAACGGAGAAAACCGCCGCCGCGTCCGTGGAGGAGACCACCGCGCCGATGATGAGTGCCTGTCGCCATTCGAGGCCCACCAGGTAGTGCGCGCCGACGGCCGTCACTCCCACGCTCACCGCGACGCCCACGAGGGAGAGGGCGGCGGCCGCTGGGAGCGCGGGTTTGATCTGCTTCCACTTCGTGCCCAGACCGCCTTCGGCGAGGATCACGACGAGCGCCGCGTAGCCGATGACCTGCGTCAGTTCGGCGTTGCTGAAGTCGACGTGACCGATCCCGTCCTGGCCCATGACGACGCCGATGCCGAGATAGAGCAGGAGGCTCGGCAGTCCGCTGCGCGAGGAGATGCGCACGGCGGCGACCGCCACGAGCAGCACGAGTGCGCCGACGAGCAGGAGCTGGTTGAGCTGGTGGACAGTCAGGGGCTGTTCCTTCCAGGAGGGAAACTGCGACAGGGAAGTTACTTCGTTACCTTACCTAATCGTTAACGCTTTCTTGATGCCGGTTTCGTCACGCCGCTCTTCGTAGAACCCTGCTTCCCGACTCCGCGTCCGGAGCCGCACCGCACTGCTCGTAAGGTTGCTCTCGCCCGCAGCCAGCGAAGGACAGCAAGGATCCCGCCGATGCCCTCCACTACGAATGCCTCTGCCGGCAGCCCACCCGGTAAGAAGAAGGGGCGCCGAGCCCGACTGATCGTCATCGTCCTCGTGTTGGCCGTCCTCGCGGGCCTCGGATTCGGTGCCTACTGGAGCGTCGACAGCGTCCGCGCGTCCATGCCGCAGACGACGGGGTCCATCCAACTGGACGGGCTCGACGGGCCGGTGCAGGTCAAGCGGGACAGCTACGGGATCCCGCAGATCTACGCGTCCACGGACCACGACCTGTTCATGGCGCAGGGCTACGTGCAGGCGCAGGACCGCTTCTACGAGATGGACGTGCGGCGCCATACGACCTCCGGTCGGCTCTCCGAGATGTTCGGCAAGGGCCAGGTCAAGACCGATGAGTTCCTGCGCACCATGGGCTGGCGCCGGGTGGCGCAGAAGGAATACGACACCAAGCTGTCGCCCTCGACCAAGAAGTACCTCCAGGCGTACTCCAAGGGGGTCAACTCCTATCTGGGCGGCAAGAGCGGCAAGGACATCTCCGCGGAATACGTCGCGCTCGGCTTCGAGAACGACTACAAGCCGCAGAAGTGGTCCCCCGTGGACTCGGTGGCCTGGCTCAAGGCAATGGCCTGGGACCTGCGCGGCAATATGCAGGAGGAGATCGACCGCTCGCTGATGACGAGCCGGCTCGGCCCGAAGCAGATCGCCGACCTGTACCCCGACTACCCCTACACGCGGCACAAGCCGATCGTGCAGGAGGGCGGGTACAACAGCGCCACGAAGTCGTACGACGCGTCCTCGGGCGGCACGAGCACACAGTCGGCCGGGGCGGCGGGCACCGGCCTGACGGGCGACGCAGGGGCCCCCAGCGGCCTCCAGAGCCAGCTCGGCGGCCTCTCCAAGGTCCTGGACGAGATCCCCGACTCGGCGGGCCTCGGCCCCAACGGCAACGGCATCGGCTCCAACTCCTGGGTGGTCTCGGGCGACCACACCATCACCGGCAAGCCGCTGCTCGCAAACGACCCGCACCTCGCGCCACAACTGCCGTCCGTCTGGTACCAGATGGGCCTGCACTGCACGAGCGTCTCCAGCAAGTGCCAGTACGACACGTCGGGTTACACCTTCGCCGGCATGCCGGGCGTGGTCATCGGCCACAACCAGAACATCTCCTGGGGCCTGACCAACTCGGGCGTCGACGTCACCGATCTCTACCTGGAGAAGTTCAGCGGCGACGGCTACCTGGTCGACGACAGGACGGTGCCCTTCAAGACCCGCAAGGAGACCATCAAGGTCGCCGGCGGTGACTCCAAGACGATCACGGTGCGGGAGACCGACAACGGGCCGCTGCTGTCCGACCGCAACTCCGAACTCGTGAAGGTCGGCAAGAAGGCCGGCGTGGACGCGGCGGCCCCCGACCGCGGCGACGGCTACGGCATCGCGCTGCGCTGGACCGCGCTGCAGCCGGGCAACACCATGGACGCCGTCTTCGGGCTCGACAAGGCGTCGAACTGGTCGGAGTTCCGCAAGGCCTCCGCCGACTTCCAGGTGCCCTCGCAGAACCTCACCTACGCCGACACCGAGGGCAACATCGGCTACCAGCTGCCGGGCCGGATCCCGACCCGCGGCGAGGGCGACGGCTCGCTGCCGTCCCCCGGCTGGGACTCCAAGTACCGCTGGACCGGCTACATCAAGCAGGACGAGCTGCCCTACGAGTTCAACCCGAAGCGCGGCTACATCGTGACCGCCAACCAGGCCGTGGTCGACGACAGCTACCCGTACACGCTGACCAAGGACTGGGGCTACGGCACCCGCAGCCAGCGCATCACCGACCTGATCGAGTCGAAGATCAAGGACGGCGGGAAGATCTCCACCGACGACATGCGCACCATGCAGATGGACAACAGCAGCGAGATCGCCAAGCTGCTCGTGCCCTACCTGCAGAAGATCGACGTCCAGGACAAGGACGTCAGGGACGCGCAGCAGCTCCTGGAGAACTGGGACTACACCCAGAACCCGGACTCGGCCGCCGCGGCGTACTTCAACTCCGTGTGGCGCAACATCCTCAAGCTCGCCTTCGGCAACAAGCTGCCCAAGGAGCTGCGTGTCGAGGGCCAGTGCCTGAGCGTCGAGCCGGTCGACAAGTCGGGCCCCGCCGACGAGGACCGCAAGGTCCGCGAGTGCGGCGAGCGGGACACGCACTCGGCGCAGCCGGACGGCGGCGACCGCTGGTTCGAGGTCGTCCGAAAGATCATCAAGGATCCGAAGAACGACTGGTGGAAGACGCCGGGCAGCCGCACGAACGAACCCACCGAGAACCGTGACCAGTTGTTCAAGCGCGCCATGGAGGACGCCCGCTGGGACCTCACGGCCAAGCTCGGCAAGGACATCGACACCTGGAGCTGGGGCCGGCTGCACAAGCTGGAGCTGAAGAACCAGACCCTCGGCACCGAGGGCCCCGGCTGGCTGCAGTACGTGCTCAACCGCGGCCCCTGGAAGCTGGGCGGCGGCGAGGCGGCCGTGAACGCGACCGGCTGGAACGCCGCGGGCGGCTACGGAGTCGACTGGGTGCCGTCCATGCGGATGGTGGTCAACATGGCGGACCTCGACAAGTCCAAGTGGATCAACCTCACGGGCGCCTCGGGGCACACCTTCAGCGACCACTACACGGACCAGACCGAGAAGTGGGTCAAGGGTGACCTGCTGCCGTGGCACTTCTCCGAGAAGGCCGTCGGCGACAGCACCGAGGACTCGCTGGTCCTGAAGCCGTAGCCGGATCAACACCGAAGGGGCCTCACGCGTGCGCGTGAGGCCCCTTTCGCATGTGCGGTGCGGTGGTCAGAAGCGCCGCACGCCCGAGGGCGTCACCACCGCGTCCACGGCCTTGTCGTGCGCCTCCTGGGGGAGGTGCGCGACGACCTCGCTGTCGTGGAGCAGGACGACCAGCGCGGGCCGGGCACCGGCCGCCTCCAGGCGCGCGAGCACCCGGTCGTACGAGCCGCCGCCGCGGCCGAGCCGCATCCCGCGCGCGTCCACGGCGAGCCCCGGCAGCAGCACCGCGTCCGCCTCCAGGACGGCGGCGGGGCCGAGCCGCTCGCCGCCGGGCTCCAACAGGGCCATCTTTCCCGGGTGTCGCACCGTGGTGAGCGAAGCCGCCCCGTCGTACGCGCCCCAGTCCAGGTCGTTGTCGGGCAGCAGGGCAGGCAGCAGTACGCGCGTCCCGCGCGCGCGAAGGGCGTCGAGGAGCGCGCCCGTCCCCGGCTCGCCGCCCACGGAGACATACGCCGCCACCGTGCGGGCGTTCGCCAACTCGTCGAGTTCGAGAGCCCGGCGGGCCACGGCCCGCTCCGTCTCCCGTATGTCATCCTCCGTCAACGCGTTCCTCACCCGGAGGAACTCCCTGCGCAATGAACGCTTGTCAGGATGGGCGCCGCGCGGATCTTCTGCGGGCTCATCGGTGTGCGGACTCATAGCCGGGTCACAAACCTCTCCTATTCGACGCATATATGTGCCTTCAAAGCGGACCCACAGATTCCGCCCATAGCAGCCGGATATGGTGACTCGCATGACTGACGCGCACACCAGGATCACCAAGGCTGTCATCCCCGCCGCGGGCCTCGGCACCAGGTTCCTGCCCGCCACGAAGGCGACTCCCAAGGAGATGCTCCCGGTCGTCGACAAGCCGGCGATCCAGTACGTGGTCGAAGAGGCCGCGTCCGCGGGACTCGGCGACGTACTGATGATCACAGGTCGCAACAAGCGCCCGCTGGAGGACCACTTCGACCGCAACCACGAGCTGGAGGCGGCCCTTCAAAAGAAGGGCGACGCGGACCGCCTGGCCAAGGTCCAGGAGTCCAACGACCTCGCCACGATCCACTACGTGCGCCAGGGCGACCCCAGAGGCCTCGGCCACGCGGTCCTGTGCGCCGCCCCCCACGTGGGCGACGAGCCGTTCGCGGTGCTGCTCGGCGACGACCTGATCGACCCCCGCGACCCCCTGCTCCAGAAGATGGTGGAGGTCCAGGAGGAGCACGGCGGCAGCGTCATCGCGCTCATGGAGGTGGAGCCCTCCCAGATCCACCTCTACGGATGTGCCGCGGTCCAGGCCACATCGGACGGCGCCGTCGTACAGGTCACCGACCTGGTGGAGAAGCCGGATCCGGCCGACGCCCCCTCCAACTACGCCATCATCGGCCGCTACGTACTCGACCCCGCCGTCTTCGACATACTGCGCAAGACCGAGCCCGGCCGCGGCGGCGAGATCCAGCTCACCGACGCGCTCCAGCAGCTCGCCGCCGACGAGAAGATCGGCGGCCCCGTGCACGGCGTCGTCTTCAAGGGCCGCCGCTACGACACCGGCGACCGCGGCGACTACCTCAAGGCGATCGTCCGCCTCGCGTGCGAACGTGAGGACCTGGGCCCGGAGTTCCGCGCCTGGCTGCGCGGCTACGTCGCCGAGGAGATCTGACACCCCGCTCGCTCCCCGGCGGACCTGCGCCCCGGTACGGCACCCCACCTCCAGGGCGTCACACAATGCCCGTGGTAGTAACACCGGAGTACCAGAAAACCGGCACGAGGAGCAGGGGAGCAGCAGTGAACAGTTTCAGTGCCACGACGGACCGCGCGCAGATCTGGTCGGTGGACGAGCATCTGGAGGACATCCTCGCCACCGTCACCGCGCTCGACCCCATCGAGCTCCAACTCCTCGACGCGCAGGGCTGTGTGCTCGTCGAAGAGGTGACGGTCCCGCTGTCACTGCCGCCGTTCGACAACAGCTCGATGGACGGGTACGCGGTGCGCGTCGCGGACATCGCGGGCGCGAGCGAGGAGTTCCCCGCCGTGCTCACGGTGATCGGCGACGTCGCCGCGGGCCAGGCCGAACAGCCCACCGTCGGCCCCGGCGAGGCCGCCCGCATCATGACGGGCGCCCCGCTGCCGCCCGGGGCCGAGGCCGTGGTTCCCGTGGAGTGGACCGACGGAGGGCTCGGCGCGGGCCCCGTCACCTCGATGGCGGCCCACAGCACGGCCCCTGAGGGTGCCTCAGGAGAGGTCCGCGTGCACCGCCCCGCCGAAGCACGCGCGCACGTACGCGCGCAGGGCAGCGACGTACAGGCGGGCGACCGGGCGCTCACCGTCGGCACCGTCCTCGGCCCGCCGCAGATCGCGCTGCTCGCCGCCATCGGCCGCGGCACCGTACGCGTGTGCCCGCGCCCGCGCGTGGTCGTCGTCTCCACCGGCACCGAACTCGTCCAGCCCGGCGAACAGTTGGCGCCGGGCCAGATCTACGACTCCAACAGCTTCGCCCTCACCGCCGCCGCCCGCGACGCCGGAGCCATCGCCTACCGGGTGGGCGCGGTCGACGACGACGCCGAGACGCTGCGCTCCACCATCGAGGACCAGCTGATCCGCGCCGACCTCATCGTGACGACGGGCGGCGTCAGCGTCGGCGCGTACGACGTGGTCAAGGAGGCCCTGAGCGGCATCGGCGACCCGGACGACGAGGAGGGCATCGGGGCCGGCAGCGGCGTCGAGTTCCGCAAACTCGCCATGCAGCCCGGCAAGCCGCAGGGCTTCGGATCCATCGGCCCCGACCACACCCCGCTGCTCGCGCTGCCGGGCAACCCCGTGTCGTCGTACGTCTCCTTCGAACTGTTCGTACGCCCCGCGATCCGCACCCTGATGGGCCTGCCCGAGGACACCGTGCACCGCCCGAAGGACCGCGCGACGCTCACCGCCGACAAGGCGCTCACCTCGCCCTCAGGCCGCCGCCAGTTCCTGCGCGGCGTGTACGACGCCGAGGCCGGCGAGGTCGCCCCCGTCGGCGGCGCCGGCTCGCACCTCATCGCGGCGCTCGCGCAGGCGGACTCGCTGATCGTGGTCCCCGAGGACATGACGTCGGTGGAGCCGGGCACCGAGGTGGACGTGGTCCTGCTGGGCTGAGAGAGCCGATTGTCGGAGGCTCGCGATAGCGTGTCGCGCACAAATCGTCCGGCGCGCCGCACCGCGCACGGCTCGGATCGGGAGCGCCACACCAGCATGAGTACTTCGCCAGACCAACAGGACCAGCAGGACAGGACCGGCCGGCTCACGCACATCGACGAAGCGGGCGCCGCCCGCATGGTCGACGTATCGGAGAAGGACGTCACCGCGCGCACCGCCCGCGCCAGCGGCCGCGTCCTCGTCTCGCCGCGCGTGGTGGAGCTGCTGCGCGGCGAGGGCGTGCCCAAGGGGGACGCGCTCGCCACGGCGCGCATCGCGGGAATCATGGGCGCCAAGCGCACCCCCGACCTGATCCCGCTCTGCCACCCGCTGGCCGTGTCCGGCGTGAAGCTCGACCTGTCCGTGGCGGACGACGCCGTGGAGATCCTCGCCACCGTGAAGACCACGGACCGCACGGGAGTCGAGATGGAGGCGCTCACGGCGGTCTCGGTCGCCGCGCTCACCGTCGTCGACATGGTCAAGGCGGTCGACAAGGGAGCGGTCATCTCGGACGTACGGGTCGAGGAGAAGACCGGGGGCAAGTCCGGGGTCTGGAACCGGGAGGCCAGGGCATGACCGACAGCTACCGCGCCCTCGTCGTCACGGCCTCCAACCGGGCCGCCGCCGGGATCTACGAGGACAAGGGCGGCCCCCTGATCGCGGAGGGCCTGAGGAAGCTGGGCTTCGCCGTCGAGGGCCCCCAGGTGGTGCCGGACGGCGACCCCGTGGAGGCCGCCCTGCGGGCCGCGGTCGAGGCGGCGTACGACGTCGTGATCACCACCGGCGGCACCGGCATCTCGCCCACCGACCGCACCCCCGAGGCGACGGCCCGCGTCCTCGACCGCGAGGTGCCGGGCATCCCGGAGGCGATCCGCGCGTACGGCCGGGAGAAGGTGCCCACGGCGGCGCTCTCGCGTGGCCTCGCGGGGGTCGCCGGGCGCACACTGATCGTGAACCTGCCGGGTTCCAGCGGGGGCGTGAAGGACGGGCTCGCCGTTCTCGGGCCGCTGCTGACCCACGCCGTCGACCAGATCCACGGCGGCGACCACCCCAGAAGCGATCCCAGACCCGATGTCCAGGCACCCGGGGGTGCGCGCTGAACAGCCCGTCGTGGCCCGTCGTGCTGGTGGAGGGCGATGTCGTCCTCCGCCCCATAAGGCTGCGCGACCAGCGTGCCTGGCGCGAAGTGAACCGGCGCAACCGCGACTGGCTGCGCCCCTGGGAGGCGACCATCCCGCCGCCCACCCCGAGCGGTCCGATCACGCACCGCCCGACATACCGTCAAATGGTGCGCCACCTGCGCTCGGAGGCGAACGCGGGCCGGATGCTGCCCTTCGTCGTCGAGTACCAGGGCCGCCTCGTCGGGCAGTTGACCGTCGCCGGGATCACCTGGGGGTCGATGTGCTCGGGCCATGTCGGGTACTGGGTGGACCAGTCGGTGGCGGGCCGGGGCGTGATGCCGACGGCCGTCGCGCTCGCGGTCGACCACTGCTTCCGCACCGTGGGGCTGCACCGCATCGAGGTCTGTATTCGGCCGGAGAACGGGCCGAGCCGCAGGGTCGTGGAGAAACTCGGATTCCGCGAGGAGGGGCTCCGCCCACGGTATCTCCACATCGACGGGGCCTGGCGCGACCATCTTGTCTTCGCGCTCACCGCCGAAGAGGTCCCGGAAGGACTCCTGAAGCGTCGACGTCGCGAGCGGCGTGGAAACGCCGCAGGTCCGAGTGCCCCCAACGCGGTCGATCCCGGCACCCCCTCGAAATGAAATAAATGTTCGAAATTGATCGATGAGGCACCGTCAGGGGTCATTGAATTCCCCCGAAGGTCGTCCTGTTGATCACATCGATCGCAAAAAAGCTCGGATTATCAGCCAGATCGTGCGACACACCGACTCAATTGGCGGATGACCCCGTGCAAACCCCTCTACGGTGTGTCCGTGAGCAGCAGCGGCCTCATCTACGCAGTCATCGTCGGGGCCTGGGCCGCCTACTTGGTGCCGATGTGGCTCCGTAGGCAGGACGAGTTGAACGAAGCTCGTCCGACGGAACGCTTCAGCACCGCCATCCGGCTTCTCTCCGGCCGGGCGGGCATGGAGCGCCGGTACGCCAAGGACCTGCAGGCGCGCTCGCCCGAGGCGGACGAGCGGCGCGGCGACCCGGTCGACCCGGACGCACCCACCGAAGGGGTGGACGTCCGGGACGTCGGCATGTCTCCTTCCGGGGAGCGACGCGCCCCGCACGCGGGGCGTGAACGCCGCGAAAGCCGTGAACACCACGATTCCGCCCGGGAGTTCGCGGAACCGAACCGCGAGCGGGCGGTACCCGCCCGTGAACGCGTGGAACCGACCCGCGAACGCGTGGAACCCGCCCGCGAACGCGTGGAGCCCGCCGCCCGCGAGCCCGAACCGGCGGCCGAGTCCACGGCACCCGCCAAGTCCCGCGCCGCCCGCGCCGCTTCCGCCGCCGCCGAGGCACAGGCCGCGCGCGCCCGGCGCACCAAGGTGCTCGCGCGCCGCCGCCGCACGACCGTGCTGCTCTTCGCCGCCTTCACGATCGGCGCCGTCGTGGCAGCCGTCGGCGGCGTCGCGTTCCTGTGGGCGCCCGCGGCCCCCGCCCTGCTCCTCAGCGCGTACATCGTCTACCTGCGCACGCAGGAGCGACGCCGCTACGCCTACGTCATGGATCGCCGTCGCGCCGAGGTCGCCGCGCAGCGACTGCGGGAGCGCCAGCCGCGCAGGCGGCAGCCGGCCGCGGCACGCGCCGCGGCCGAGGACCAGGAGGAAGGACCATCGGTGGACGAGACCGCCACCGATCCCGGCCTCGAGGCCCTCGCCGCCGACCGGCGCGCCCTCGTCGAGCAGACCGACCATCAGGAGTGGGTCGACCAGCAGCGCGAGCGGCAGCGCCACCCGGGCCCCGGCGACAGCTGGGACCCGGTCCCCGTGCCCCTGCCCACGTACGTCACCGCCCCCGTCGCCCCACGCGCCACCGGCGGCATCGACTACAACGCACCCGAGACGTGGAGCTCCGCCCGCTCCTCCGCCGCGGAACAGGCCGCGCAGCAGCAGGAGGAGCACACCCCGGACTCCGCGGAGTCCGCCGAGCCGGTGGCCGACGACGGCCGCAGCGACGCCCGCCGCGCCGCCTCCGCCCGCCGCTCCCGCGAGCGCGGCCGCACGCCGCTCTTCGACCAGTTCGACGACGGCGCCGACGGCAGGCCGCGCGCCGCCAACGAGTGAGCCGGACCACTCCGGAACCCGCCCGGCTGACCAGCCAGGGAACGGATTTCCAAGCACCCGGATCGGGGTGCTAGAGTTTCACTCGTTGCAAGGGCGTGTGGCGCAGTCCGGTAGCGCACCTCGTTCGCATCGAGGGGGCCAGGGGTTCGAATCCCCTCACGTCCACTGCAATGAAAGCCCCGACGGGAAACCGTCGGGGCTTTCGCGTTTCTCCGTGAGGACGACGCCTACAGCTTCTTCGCGAAGCACCGGCTCAACTCGTCGAACCGGTAGTGGCCGAACTTGGCGCACGGCTCGTAACCGCTCGACGTGTACAGGGCTATCGCCTCCGGCTGCTTGAGGCCCGTCTCCAGAACCATGCGCGTACGCCCCGCCGCCCGGGCGTCCTCCTCCAGCGCCGCGAGAATCTGCCGCGCCAGGCCAAGGCCGCGCGCCTCCGGAGTGACGTACATGCGCTTCAGCTCGGCGTCGCCGTCCGCGTACCCCTCCTCGTTCTCCTCCTGGCCGCGCCAGCCGCCGGTCGCGAGCGGCGTGCCCGAGGCGTCGTACGCGATCAGGTAGAGGCCGCGCGGCGGCTCGAACATCGTCGGGTCCAGCGGCGTGACGTCGCCCTCGTCGCCGTACCGCTCCGCGTACTCGAGCTGGACGCGGTCGTTCAGCGCGATCGCGTCGCGGTGGCCGAAGGAGGTGGGGCGCAGGAGCGGGGCCTCGACTCCAGGAAGCTGAATACTCATACGAACCATCGTAACTCTATGCGGGAGCTTGCGGTCGAGTCTTTCGATATGCCGGTATCGTGCCGGGGTGCTGACTGTGACCTCTGTGAATGTGAACGGGCTCCGGGCCGCCGCCAAGAAGGGCTTCGTGGAGTGGCTCGCCGAGACCTCCGCCGACGCCGTCTGCCTCCAGGAAGTGCGCGCCGAGCCGCACCAGCTGCCGGAGAACGTGCGTGAGCCCGAGGGCTGGCACGTCGTGCACGCGCCGGCCGCCGCCAAGGGGCGGGCCGGTGTCTCCCTCTATACGCGGCGCGAGCCGGAGCGGGTGCGGATCGGGTTCGGCTCGGCCGAGTTCGCGGACAGCGGCCGCTACGTCGAGGTGGACCTGCCGGGCGTCACCGTCGCCAGCCTCTACCTGCCCTCCGGCGAGGTCGGCACGGAGCGCCAGGACGAGAAGATCCGGTTCATGGGGGAGTTCCTGCCCTACCTGAAGTCCCTGCGCGAGCGCGCCGCCGCCGACGGCCGCGAGGTCGTGGTCTGCGGCGACTGGAACATCGCCCACCAGGAGGCCGACCTCAAGAACTGGAAGGGCAACAAGAAGAACTCCGGCTTCCTGCCGGAGGAGCGCGCATGGCTGTCCTCCGTCTTCGAGCCTACGGACGGCGGCTACGTCGACGTGGTCCGCTCACTGCACCCGGACGTCGAGGGGCCGTACTCGTGGTGGTCGTATCGGGGGCGGGCTTTCGACAACGATGCAGGTTGGCGCATCGATTATCAGATTTCGACGCCGGGGCTCGCCGGGCGCGCGGTGAAGGGCTTCGTCGAGCGGGCCGCCACGCACGACGAGCGGTGGTCGGATCACGCACCCGTCACCGTCGTGTACGAGTAGGCGCCCGAGCCAGGAGCCAGGAGCCAGGAGCCAGGAGCCAGGAGCCAGGGAGCCGACATGACTGGGCCCCGTCCGGAGATCCGGACGGGGCCCAGTCACATGTGTTCAGGTGGCGTCACTGCTGGAAGCGGTCCTTGGCGTCCTGGGCGGCGTCCTGCGCCTTGTCCTTGGCCTGGTCCATGCCGTCCTTGGCGCGGTCCTGGCCTTCCTCGGACTTGCCCTCGGAGCCGCCCATGGCGTCCTTGGCCTTGTCCTGCAGCTGCTCGGCCTTGTCCTTGAACTGGTCAGAGATACCCATTTGATGCACTCCATGAAGGGTGGGGGTTGGGCCTCGACCAGACTTACACGGTGCCCGATTCGCCGCATTTTGATCAATGACGGACTGTGTTCGGGATGGCGGGTGGGATGAGGAAAGTGCAGGTCAGTGGCCTCGTGCGGCCTCGTCGGCGGCGCCGCCCGCGCCCACGAGGCCCTTGGAGACGGTGTCGAGGCGGCCCTCGAAGCGCCGCATCCGCTGCTGGCCGATGACTCCGATCGCCGCGGGCAGGTATCCGCGTATGCCCTGCATGCCGCGCAGCCACCACTGCGCGTACACGTGGGGCGAGCGGCGCTCGATGCCCGCCACGAGGCGGTCGACCGCCGGGCCCAGCGGGTACGTCTTGTTCGACGGCCACGGCAGCTGCTGGCGCAGCTCGCGCATCACGTCGTCCTGGTCGGCGCCGCGCACCATGTCGGTGTCCGTCCACGACAGGTAGCCGACGCCGACGCGTACGCCCTTGTGGCCGACCTCGGCGCGCAGGCTGTGCGCGTACGCCTCCACGCCCGACTTGGACGCGCAGTAGGCGGTCATCATCGGGGCGGGTGTGATCGCGGCGAGGGAGGCGATCTGCAGCAGGTAGCCGCGGGACTCCGTCAGTACGGGGAGGAAGGCGCGGGCCGTCACGGCGGAGCCGATGAGGTTGACCTCGATGACGCGGCGCCATGCCACCGGGTCGGATTCGGCGAAGGGGCCGCCGGTCGCGACGCCCGCGTTGGCGATGACGATGTCGACCTTCCCGAAGCGGTCCTTGACCTCCTGGGCGACCTGCGCCATCGCCACGTGGTCCGTGACATCCGCGTGCCACCAGTCGGCGTCGGAGTGCAGCCGCCCGGCCACCTGCTTCAGCTCGTCCGGTTCGAGCCCGACGAGCGCGATCTTCGCGCCGCGTGCCGACAGCTTGCGTGCGAGCAGTTCGCCCACGCCGCGCGCGGCTCCCGTGACGACCGCGACCTGACCTTCGAGACTGACCCTGCTCATGCGGCATCGGCCCCCTTCTGCGACTGCGACTGGTACTTCTGGGAAAGTTCGCGGATCTTCGTCGTGACGGCCTCGGGGGCCTCGACGGGTGTCATGTGGCCGAGGCCCGCCAGTTCGGTCAGGCCCGCAGAGTTGGGGAGCGCGGCGGCGATCCGGCGGGCGTGTGCGACCGGGGTGAGGCGGTCGTCGGTGCCTGCGACGACGGCGACCGGCATGGTCAACTGCTCGACCCCGGCGTCCAGTTGGAGGTGTTCGAGTACGTGTGACCAGCCGTAGCGCACCTCGCGCGGGCAGGCGTGCACGATTCGCGCGCAGGCCTCGACCTTGTCGGCGGCCGAACCCGGGCCCATCGTCGCGTACTTGAGGACCCGCTTGCCGATCGGTGTGACGGGACCGAGCGGTGCCTTGGAGCCGAGGATCGCGCGGGTGACGCGGGTGCGGAGGCCGCTCGCGCGCATCATCGGCACCACGGTCGCCTCGGCCACGAGCTGCGAGCTTCCGGTGCTGCACAGCAGGACGGCGGCCGCGTGCTCCTGGAACTTGGGGCGCCCGGCGGCGGCCATCATCGTCATGCCGCCCATGGAGTGCCCGGCGAGCACCGCCTGCTCGCCCGGCTCCAGCGTCGCGCCGAGCACGGCCTCCAGGTCGTCGGCCAACATGTCGGTGGTGTACGGGAGTTGGGTGGCTGCCGGGCTGCGGCCGTGCCCCCGCTGGTCGTACACGATCACCCGGTGGTCGGTGGCGAGGGCCCGCGTCTGCGCTGCCCAGAACGCCGTGGAGCAGGTCCAGCCGTGCGAGAGCAGCACGGCCGGGGCACCCTCGGGGCCGTGCACCTCGACGTGGAGCCGCGCCCCGTCCGCGGAGGTGACGGTCAGCTCGCGGGCGGCGACGGGCGGTGCGTACGGTCCCGTCGTCACATGGCGCATCAGACGGCTCATGCGGCGTTCACCTTGGCCTTCTTCTTGGTACGCGTGGGCGTGGCCGGCTCCGCGGGCGCGCGCACCACCTCGTACTCGCCTACGTCGACATGCCGGGTGGCGTGCCGGAATTCGGTGGTCGTGCCCGGCCACACCGTCGTGTTGACCCCGTTCTCGTCGAGGTACCAGCTGTTGCAGCCGCCGGTGTTCCACACGGTGCGCTTCATGCGGTCCTGCACGCGGTTGTTCCAGCCGTTGACGGCGGTCTCGCGCGGGTTGAGGGCGACGCGGCCGCCGAGGACGTGCAGTTGGCGCATGTAGTCGGCCAGGTAGTTCAGCTGGGCCTCGATCATGAGGATCATCGAGGAGTTCCCGAGGCCGGTGTTCGGGCCGATGACGGTCATGAAGTTCGGGAATCCGGCGGCCGTGGCGCCGCGCAGCGCCTTCATGCCGTTCTTCCACGACTGCATGAGCGTGTCGCCGTCGGCGCCGATCACCCGGTCCGCGATCGGCATGTCGGTGACGTGGAAGCCGGTGCCGAAGACGATCGCGTCGACCTCGGCCTCGCTGCCGTCCGATGCGACGAGGGTGTTCCCGCGGATCTCGCTCAGTCCGGAGGCGACGACGTCGACGTTGGGCTGGGCGAGCGCCGGGTAGTACGTGTTGGAGAGCAGGATCCGCTTGCAGCCGATGCGGTAGTCCGGGGTGAGCTTGGCGCGCAGCCCCGGGTCCTTGATCGCCCGGTGCATGTTCCGCTTGGCCAGCTGCTCGACCATGCCCAGTTCGTTCGGGTGCTTGGTGAACGCCTGGACCTGCAACTCCCGGATGCCCCACAGGAGTCCGCGGCGCGCCTGAGTGGTGACGGGCAGCTGCCGGTGCAGCCAGCGTTCGGCCGGCGAGATGGCCCGGTCGGCGCGCGGCATCACCCACGGTGGCGTGCGCTGGAAGAGGGTGAGGTGCCCGACCTCCTTCTGGATGGCCGGCACGATCTGGATGGCCGACGCACCCGTCCCGATCATGGCGACGCGCTTGCCCCGCAGGTCGTACTCGTGGTCCCACTGCGCGGAGTGGAAGACCTTGCCGGGGAAGGTGTCGATCCCGGCGATGTCCGGCGTCTTCGGGTCGGACAGCGGTCCGGTGGCGGACACGACGACGTCGGCGGTGAGCTTCCCCTTCGCCGTGTCGATCTCCCACCACAGCTGGTCGCTGTCCCAACGCAGCTGCGTCACCTCGGAGTTGAGGCGGATGTGCGGCCGAAGCCGGAAGGTGTCGGCGACGTGCTCCAGGTACTCCCGGATGTGCTCCTGCCCGGAGAACGTCCGCGGCCAGTCGGGGTTGGGTGCGAACGAGAAGGAGTACAGGTGGGACGGCACGTCGCAGGCGCATCCCGGGTAGCTGTTGTCGCGCCAGGTCCCGCCGACCGCGTCGGCCCGCTCCAGGACCACGAAGTCGGTGATCCCCTCGCGCCGCAGCCTGACCGCCGCGCCGAGGCCGCCGAAGCCGGACCCGATCACCGCCACTCGTACGTGCTCGTGCTCCTGCTCGGGCATCCCGGCGCCTCCTTTGCCGCAGCGACTCTGCCAGTGAATACTGGCGTAATTCGGAGAGTAGAGGCTCTGCGTACTCATGGGTAGGGGTCGGGCCAAGGAAAGTTACCGGCAGTACGGCATAAGGTTTCCGACGTGGCACAGGATGAGACGGGACACGGAAAGAAGCACGAGTACCGCATGGAAGAGCTGGCGAAGGCGGCCGGGATCACGGTCCGTACCGTGCGCTTCTACCGTGAACGCGGGCTCATCAAGCCGCCCCGCCGCGAGGGCCGCATCGCCTGGTACGACGAGACGCACCTGGACCGGCTGCGCACGATCGCCTCGCTCCTGGACCGCGGCCACACCCTCAACGGGATCAGCGAGCTCTCCGAGGCCTTCGACCGCGGCCGCGACGTCGGCGAACTCCTCGGCGTGCAGCCCACGGAGGAGGTCCCCGTCCGTCTCTCCGCCGCCGAGCTCGCCGACCACTTCGCCGACGACGTCACGCCCGAGAACCTCCAGGCCGCCCTGGATCTGGGCTACTTGGGCATCGACGGCGAGGAGATCGTGCACATCAGCCGCCGGCTGCTCGACATCTCGGCGGCCCTGGTCCGCGAGGGCATCCCGCTGGCCGACGTCCTGGCGGCGGCCAAGCGCGTGCGCGAACACGCGGACGCCCTGGCCACCCTCTTCACCGACCTCGTCGCCGAGCACGCCTCCGACAAGGACATCGACCGCCTGCGCCCGCTGGCGAAGGGAGTCGTGGAGGCGGAGCTGTCCCTCGCGCTCGACCGCAGGCTGGAATCGTCCGACGGGTCACCTGGGTAGCCACCAACGGGCCTTGTAGATCCCGCCGTTGACGTACTTGAAGGACCCTGTCGGCCGGTGCAGGCTCACGGTCGTCGTCCACCAGGTCTCCCCGAGCCCGGGCTCCGGGACGGTGGTGACCACCCGCCCGGTGCGCGGATCGTCCCCCACGCATTTCACGGACTTCCGGACGATCTCCGAGGCCCCCGCGAAGTCCTGCACGAAGCTGCGGCTCGCGATGTCGTACTGGAACACCGACGCGCTCGTCGTCACCCACATCCGCCCCGGAACCCCGGCCACGGGGAACAGGTCGTGCCCGCCGGCGGACTTGCCCGGAGTCGCGACCGGCAGGGCCACGCCGAACCGCCGCACCAGCGAGGGCCGCACCCGCGTGCCCTCCACCCCGTAGGCCACCAGCTCGTCGTCACCCATGACCCACAGCACCTCGCGCGCCCGGTCCCAGTGCAGCCCGTGCGCCCCCTTCAGCTCGGCCTCCGTGTACCGCGTGGAGTGCGGCCCGAGGGACGCCGCGTACAGGCGCACCCGCGCGCCCGTGCTGCACGCGACGGCGACGTTCCCGTCCGGCAGGATCTCGGCGGTGTGCGGGTTGATCAGATCGTCCCCGGGGCCGAGCGCCCCGGCCCAGTAGCGGCGCCCGCTCGGCCACTCCACCACGCCCACGAACCCGAACGAGGCCGTGGTCAGCACGAACGTACGCCCGCGATACCGGCGCGCCTTCGCCTCGCTCGGGTACACCCAGCTGATGTCGGGCTCGACGTCCCGGTACCGGGCGTCGCCCAGGGGTGAGAACGCCCAGCGCACGACGCCGGGATTCTCCGCCGGGTCCCACACCCCCACCCGCGAATCCATCACCAGCAGCCGCTTGCTCGCCTGCTCGGTGATGAGGACGGGTGGCAGCCCGGGAGTCGCCGCCGCGGCTCTCCCCGTACTGCCGAGTGCCAGCGCCGCCCCGATTCCCGCGGCGCCGAGCAGCACCTCTCTTCGTGAACCGTGCGATGAGCTGGGCGATGAACCGTGCGAAGAACCGCGCGACATGAAACCCCCCTGGGAGACAGGTAGTTGACCGCGTCGTCACCGTGTACGCGGCCAGAATCTGTCATGCCAGGGGGGAAGCGGGTAAGCCCTCCGCAGGACATTGGTCCGGCGGAGGAGCGGTCAGCGCGGTGGCAGCTTCGGTCGCCTCCGGTCGGGGACGTCCGAGTAGTCGGGCGGTGTCGTCGCGCCCTGTTCCGTCAACAGGTTGAGCGCCAGCTCCACCGCGTCGTCGAGCTGGGCGTGCCGGCCCTCCGCCCAGTCGAGGGGGGTGCGCAGGGCCTCGATGTCCGGTTCCACGCCCCGGTTCTCGATGGACCAGCCGTACTGGGGGAACCAGGCCGCGTTCATCGGCACCGTGATCACCGTGCCGTCGCCGAGCTTGTGGCGCCCGGTCATGCCGACGACGCCGCCCCAGGTGCGCTGGCCGACGACCGGGCCGAGCGCGAGCAGCTTGAACGCGGCGGCGATCATGTCGCCGTCCGACGAGGTCGCCTCGTCGGCGAGGGCGACGACGGGGCCGCGTGGGGCGTTCGAGGCGTACGACACCGCCTGCGCGTTGCGGGTCAGGTCCCAGCCGATGATCTTTCGGGTGAGTTTCTCGACGACCAGCTCGCTGATGTGGCCGCCCGCGTTGCCGCGTACGTCGACGATGAGCGCGGGCCGGGAGACCTCCATGCGCAGATCGCGGTTGAACTGGGCCCAGCCGGAGCCGCCCATGTCGGGGATGTGCAGGTAGCCGCACTTGCCGCCGCTCAACTCCCGTACGACGGCGCGGCGTTTGGCGACCCAGTCCTGGTAGCGCAGCGGGCGTTCGTCGACGAGCGGGACGATGGCGACGCGGCGGGGGCGGCCGCCGCCCTCCGCGCACGTGAAGGTCAGCTCGACGGTCGTGCCCCCCGCGCCCGCGAGCAGCGGGTACGGGCCCGTGACCGGGTCGACCGGGCGGCCGTCGATGTGGGTGAGGACGGCGCCGTCGCGGATGCCGGTGCCGGCGAGGGGGGAGCGGGCCTTGGAGTCGGAGGAGTCGCCGGGCAGGATGCGCTGGAGCGTCCAACGGCCGTCGCGGCAGACGAAGTTGGCGCCGAGCAGGCCCTGCGCCCGCTGGTAGTGCGGCGGGCCCTCGTTGCGGCGGGCGGCGGCGACGTAGGCGTGGGACGTGCCGAGTTCGCCGAGGACCTCTCGTAGGAGATCCGCGAACTCGTCGGGGGACGCGACCCGTTCGACCAGCGGCCGGTACTGGTCGAGCACCGCGTCCCAGTCGATGCCGCACATGTGCGGCTCCCAGAAGTAGGCGCGGATGATCCGGCCCGCCTCGTCGTACGCCTGCCGCCACTCGGCCGCCGGGTCGGCCTCGTGCAGGATGCGGCGCAGGTCGATCCAGACGGTGGTGTCGTTGTCGCCCGCCTCTGTGGAGGGCACGGCCTCCAGTTCGCCCTCGTCGACGACGACGAGCCGGGAGCCGTCGCCGCTGACCGCGAACCAGTCCATGTGGGCGACGAGTTGGGACTTCTTCCCCTTGACCAGGTCGAAGTGTTCGAGGGTGGGCTGGGCCGAGGGGTCGGCCGGGTTGGCGAAGGTCTCGCCGAGCGCGCCCGAGATCGGCCAGCGCAGCCACACCAGGCCGCCGCCTGCGACCGCGTGCAGCGACGAGTACTTGGACGCCGAGACGGGGAACGGCACGACACGGTTGGCGAGGCCCTCGATCTCCACGGTCGGCGTGCCGTCGCCGCCCGCGTCCTCGACCGGGTCGAGGCCGCCCGCCGCGGTCCGCCCGTCGGGGGAGAGGGCGAACGGGGACGGCGTCGCGGACGACAGCGGTACGAGGTAGGGGCGGCAGCCCAGCGGGAACGACAGGTCGCCGGTGTGCACGTCGTAGACGGGGTCGAAGCCGCGCCAGGAGAGGAAGGCGAGATAGCGGCCGTCCCGCGTGAACACCGGGTTCTCGTCCTCGAAGCGGCCGTTGGTGACGTCGACGATCGTCGCCGACTCGCCCTTCCCCGGGGGGACCGCGCCGATCGCGGTGGAGCCGCCGCCCCGGTTGATCCGGGCCATCTTGATCTGCCGCAGCGAGCGGCCGATGCCCGGGTGCGACCAGGTCAGCCAGGCGCCGTCGGGGGAGAAGGCGAGGTCGCGGACGGGCCCGTTCGTGGAGCGGATCAGCTCGGTGACGGTCGGTTCCTCCAGCGGCGCCTCGCCGCCCTCGTCGCCCACGTCGACGAGGAGCAGCCGCCCGTCGTTCGAGGCGATCGCGAGCCGCTCCCCGTCCGGGTCGGAGACCAGCTCCTGTACGCGGCCCAGCCGGCCGGAGGCGAACCGGCGCGGTGCCCGGTCGCCGCTGGCCCGCGGCAGGTAGGCGATCTCGACGGCGTCCTCGCCGTCGGCGTCGGTGATGTAGGCGACCTGGCCGCCCGAGCCCAGCATCTCGGGCAGGCGCACGCGCACGCCCGGGGTGTCGGCGATGGTGCGGGCGGGGCCGTCGCGGTGCGTGAGCCAGTACAGGCTGCCGCGGACGACGACGGCGCTGGCCCGGCCCGTCTCGTCGACGGAGAGCGAGTCGACGTGCTGGGCGGCGGGGACCTGGTAGCTGCGGCGCCCCGCGCGGGGGCCGCCGAGCCGGACCCGCAGCTTGCGCGGCACCGAGTCGGGGTCGAGGTCGTCGAGGATCCACAGGTCGCCCGCGCACTGGTAGACGACGCGGGTGCCGTCGGTGGTGGCGTGCCGGGCGTAGAAGGAGTCGTGGTCGGTGTGGCGGTGCAGGTCGGTGCCGTCGGGGCGGCAGGAGTAGACGTTGCCGATGCCCTCGTGGTCGGAGAGGAACGCGATGCGGCCGTCCACGAACATCGGGTCGTCGAGATGTCCGTCGAGGTCGGCGAGGATGCGCTGCCCGTGCACCCACAGCCGGCCCTGCGCGCCGCCCCGGTAGCGCTTCCAGGCGGCCGGTTCGTGCGGCGCCGTACCGGTCAGGAGCAGGGTCTGCCGCTCCCCGTCGATGTCGGCGACCTGGATGTCGGAGACCGGGCCCCAGGGGAGCTTGCCGCCGGGGGAGCCGTCGGTCGGGACGCTGTAGGCGAAGGTGAAGTACGAGAAGGGCTCGCCGTGCGAGGCGACCGCGAGGATGTCGCACCGGCCGTCCTTGTCGGGGGGAGTCCAGCCGCGCACCTGGGTGTCGACGCTGCCCCAGTACGTGAGCCGGCGCGCGGAGCCGCCGTCGACCGGCGCCACATGGATCTCCGGGTCGAGGCTGCGCCACGTCGTGTACGCGATGTGCCGGCCGTCGGGGGAGAAGCGCGGGTGGCTGACCTTGGTGCGGTCGACGGTGACCCGCCAGGCCCGCGTCGAGCCGTCGAGCGGCGCGACCCACAGGTCGTCCTCGGCGGCGAAACACAGCCGGTCGCCGCTGATGTGCGGGAAACGCAGGTACGCCCGGCCGTCCGCATCGTCGGTTGCCTCAGTCGCCTCAGTCACCTCCTCATGCTTTTCCGCGACGCGGCCTCCGGCAACCGGGACTCACTGAGAAGGGTGTGCGGGAAGGTGTGCGAGAAGGTGTGGCGCAGCGCACGAACGAAACCGTTTCGTTTCGCTAGTGGGCAGGGTACTTTTATGGCGTACGCATACGGAGAGGTCGGGTGGGTGACATGGTCGCCGAGGCAACGACGCGTCGCAGCCGGATCACGCCCGAGCGCGAGGCCGAGCTGTACGGCGCCGTGCTCGAACTTCTCCGCGAGGTCGGCTACGACGCCCTGACCATGGACGCCGTGGCCACCCGCACCCGGTCCAGCAAGGCCACGCTCTACCGTCAGTGGGGCGGCAAGGCCGAGCTGGTGGTGAAGGCGCTGCGGAGCCAGAAGCCGCACTTCGACGTGGTCGACACCGGCTCGCTGCGCGGTGATCTGCATGCGATGGCCGTCCGTGAGGACGACTGCCACATGGAGCAGAACAGCGCGCTGATGCGCGGCCTGATGGTGGCCGTGCACGCCAATCCGGATCTGCTCGCGGCCTTCAAGGAGTGGATCGTCGCTCCCGAGGTGTCCGGTCTCGACCGGATGCTGCGCAGAGCGGTGGACCGAGGCGAGATCCGGGCCGACAACCCGGCGCTCGGCTACGCGCTCCACATGCTGGTCGGCGCGTTCGCGACCCGCACGCTCATCGACGAAGAGCCGCCGACGCAGGAATACCTCGTCTCGTACATCGACGCTGTGGTCCTCCCCGCCCTCAGCGCCTGACCCTTTCCCAGCCGCCTGACCCTTCCCCACCGTTCCACCTGACGCACAACCGCTCATGTCGTCGGGCCGATCACACATGCCCTGCTGTCCTGTTGGACCCACGACCTGACCGGGAGTACGCCTCCGTGGCCACATTCCTCTACAAACTCGGCAAACTCGCGTTCCGCCGACGGCACTTCGTCGCCCTGATCTGGGTGGCCCTGCTCACGCTCGCGGGCGTGGGCGCCGCCACCGCGCCGACCGCCGCCTCCAGTTCCTTCTCCATACCGGGGACCGAGGCCCAGAAGGCCTTCGACCTGCTCGACCAGCGCTTCCCCGGATCCGCCGCCGACGGGGCCACCGCCCGCGTCGTCTTCGAGGCGCCGAAGGGGGAGAAGCTCACCGACCCGGCAAACAAGGCCGACATCCAGGACACCGTCGCCGAGATCAAGTCCAGCTCGAAGCAGGTCGCCTCCGTCGCGGACCCCTTCGTCGCGAAGACGCTCAGCAAGGATGGCAGGATCGCCTACGCCTCGGCCTCGTACAAGGTCTCCTCGATGGAGCTGACCGACGCCGACAGGGACGCGCTTCAGGACGTCATCGACGAGGCGAAGCAGACCGGTCTGACCGTCGAGGTCGGCGGTGACGCGCTCCAGGCGATGCCGGAGACGGGCGCCACCGAGGTCATCGGCATCGCGATCGCGGCCGTCGTCCTGGTGATCACGTTCGGCTCGCTGATCGCGGCCGGTCTTCCGCTGCTGACCGCGCTGATCGGTGTCGGCATCGGCGTCTCCGCCATCACGGCGCTCGCCAACGTGCTCGACCTGGGCAGCACCACGTCCACCCTGGCGATGATGATCGGCCTCGCGGTCGGCATCGACTACGCGCTGTTCATCGTGTCCCGGTACCGGGGTGAGCTCGCGGAGGGCCGGGACCGGGAGGAGGCCGCCGGGCGGGCCGTCGGCACCGCGGGTTCGGCTGTCGTCTTCGCCGGGCTCACCGTCGTCATCGCCCTGGTCGGCCTGGCCGTCGTCAACATCCCGATGCTGACGAAGATGGGCATCGCGGCCGCCGGCACCGTCGCCATCGCCGTGCTCATCGCGCTCACCCTGATCCCGGCGCTGCTCGGCTACGTCGGCAAGCGGGTGCACGGCCGCAAGGCCCGTAAGGACCTCGGTGAGAAGAAGGAGCCCAAGGTCAACATGGGCACCCGCTGGGCCGGCTTCGTCCTGCGCCGCCCGGTCACCGTCCTGATCGCGGGCATCGTCGGCCTCGGCGCCATGGCCGTCCCGGTCGCCTCGCTCGAACTCGGCCTGCCCGACGACGGCGCGCAGCCCACGAGCACCACCCAGCGCAAGGCGTACGACCTGCTCTCCGAGGGCTTCGGGCCCGGCTTCAACGGCCCGCTCATGACGGTCGTCGACGCCAAGGGCGCGGCCGACCCGAAGGCCGCGGTCTCCGAGGTCGTCCGGGAGATCAAGGGCACGGACGGCGTCGCGGCCGTCACCCCGGCGACGTTCAACAAGGCCGGCGACACCGCCGTCATCAGCGTCGTCTCCAAGTACAAGCCGTCGTCGGTCGACACCGAGAACGTCGTGCACGACATCCGCGACGCGGGCGCCGACATCAAGGCGGACTCCGGCGCCGAGCTGAGCGTCACCGGCTCCACGGCCATGAACATCGACGTCTCGCAGAAGCTCAACGACGCGCTGATCCCCTACCTGGCGCTCGTCGTCGGCCTCGCGTTCCTGCTCCTGATGGTGGTCTTCCGCTCGATCCTGGTGCCGCTGAAGGCGGCGCTCGGCTTCCTGCTGTCGGTGCTCGCCGCGCTCGGCGCCGTCGTCGCGGTCTTCCAGTGGGGCTGGCTCGGTTCGCTGTTCGGCGTCGAGCAGACCGGTCCCGTCATGTCGATGATGCCGATCTTCATGGTGGGCGTGGTCTTCGGTCTCGCGATGGACTACGAGGTGTTCCTCGTGACGCGCATGCGTGAGGCGTACGTCCACGGGGAGCGGCCCGCGCAGGCCGTCGTCACCGGGTTCAAGCACGGGGCGCGGGTGGTCACGGCCGCGGCGATCATCATGATGGCGGTGTTCGCGGGCTTCATCGGAAGCTCCGAGCAGATGGTGAAGATGATCGGCTTCGGCCTCGCCATCGCCGTCTTCTTCGACGCGTTCATCGTCCGTATGACGCTGGTGCCCGCCGTGCTTGCGCTGCTCGGCAAGAAGGCCTGGTGGCTGCCGAAGTGGCTGGCGCGGGCGCTGCCGAACGTGGACGTGGAGGGCGAGGGGCTGCGGACGGCCGACGCCGACCGTCCGGACGACGAGCGGGAGCTCGTCAGCGCGTGACGCCCTTCAGCGGGTGATGCCTTGAGGGGCCTTGGCCGGGGTGACGGTCGTGTAGGTGCGGCGCAGGAAGCGGACCAACGCTTTCGTGTCGAACTGCACGACCGTCACCCCGCTCGGCTTGTGCGGCGCGTGGAACTCGATGACCGTCTGCACGCGGCCGCACGGCCAGATCCGGACGGCGCCGCCGGTGACCGGGGCGCGCAGGCCGCGTTCGAGAAGCTCGCGGGGGAAGGCTCCCCACTCGCCGGAGCCGGGCAGTGCGACATGGACCGTGCCGCTCTCGTGGCGCAGCACGACGGGGACCGCCTGGCCCGCCTCGGGGGAATCGGTGACGACCCGGGCTCGCGCGTACTGCTCTACGTACTGCTCGACAATCGCCATGTCCTTAAATGTCGCATATATGGGGGTGTACAGACCAGGGATGGTCGGGGGGTAATCGGTGCTGAGACGCTATTGCAAGGCGTTCGCAACAAAGCACTATCATCGAACGGTTCACCGGACGCCGAACCCGGACGTCGAAACCGGACCCTGCCCCCGGCCCCCGAGCGGAGCTCCCTGCCATGCATGTCCCTGACGGATTCATCAACGCCCCCGTGTCGGCCGCCACGGGCGTCGTCGCCGCGGGCGCCGTCGCCGTCAGCCTGCGCGGCGTCCGCCGCGAGCTGGGCTCCGAACGGGCCGCGCCGCTCGCGGGCCTTGTCGCGGCGTTCATCTTCGCCGTACAGATGCTCAACTTCCCCGTCGCCGCGGGCACCAGCGGACACCTCCTGGGCGGCGCGCTGGCCGCGATACTCGTGGGGCCCTATACCGGGGTCCTCTGTGTGTCCGTGGTGCTGCTCATGCAGGGCGTGCTCTTCGCCGACGGCGGCCTGACCGCGCTCGGCGTGAACATCACCGACATGGCGATCACCACGACCGTCGTCGCCTACCTCGTCTTCCGCGGCCTGGTGAAGGTGCTGCCGCGCACCCGCCGCTCGATCACCGTGGCGTCCTTCGTCGCGGCGCTGCTGTCCGTCCCGGCCGCCGCGGTCGTCTTCACCCTGATCTACGCCATCGGGGGGACGACCGACGTCTCCATCGGCAAGGTCGCCACCGCGATGGTCGGCGTCCACATCCTCATCGGCATCGGCGAGGCCGTGATCACCGCGCTCACCGTCGGCGCGGTCGTCGCCGTGCGCCCCGACCTCGTGTACGGGGCCCGGGGCCTGCACCAGCCGCTGAAGCTGAAGGTGAACGGGGAGCTGGTGGACGCGGCCACGCCGGTGACCGCCCCTGTGGCCGCCCGCTCGCGCCGCAAGGTGTGGCTCGTCGGCCTGGCAGCCTCCCTCGTCCTCGCCGGCTTCGTCTCCTTCTACGCCTCGGCCAACCCCGACGGCCTGGAGAAGGTCGCCCACGACAAGGGCATCGACAAGAAGACCGAGCAGCACGCCTCCTCCGACTCCCCGCTCGCCGACTACGGCGTGAAGGACATCGCCAACGGCCGCCTCTCCGGCGGCCTCGCCGGGATCATCGGCGTCGGCGTCACCGTCGTCGCCGGGACCGGGATCTTCTGGGCGCTGCGCAGGCGGCGCGCCGGCGACGTGGCCTCGACCGAGGTCCCTGCCGCTTCGGAGCGGGTGTCCTGACATGGGCGCCGGCCACGCCCACCAGCTCTACCGCGCCGGGGCCTCGCCCGTGCACGCGCTGCCGCCGCACACCAAGCTGGCCGCGGTCTTCTGCTTCGTCCTGGTCGTCGTCTCCACCCCGCGCGAGGCGATCTGGGCCTTCGGCCTGTACGCCGTGCTGCTCGCGGCGGTGGCGGCGACGGCGCGGGTCCCGGCGGGCTTCCTGCTGAAGCGGCTCCTCATCGAGGTCCCGTTCGTCGCCTTCGCCGTCCTCATGCCGTTCGTGGCGGAGGGGAGCCGGGTGCAGGTCCTCGGGATGTCGCTGAGCGAGAGCGGACTGTGGGGCGCGTGGAACGTGCTCGCCAAGGGCACGCTCGGCGTCGCCGCCGCGGTCCTGCTCGCCTCGACCACCGAACTGCGCGAACTGATCCTCGGCCTGCAACGCCTGAAGCTCCCCCCGCTCCTCGTCCAGATCGCCTCATTCATGATCCGCTACGGCGACGTCATCACCGACGAGATGCGCCGCATGAAGGTCGCCCGGGAGTCGCGCGGCTTCGAGGCGAAGGGCGTACGGCACTGGGGTGTCCTCGCCAAGTCGGCGGGCGCCCTGTTCATCCGCTCCTACGAGCGCGGGGAGCGGGTGCACCTCGCCATGGTCAGCCGTGGCTACGCGGGGGCGATGCCGGTGATCGACGACCTGGCGGCGACCCGGACCCAGTGGTCGTACGCGCTGACCCTGCCGGGTGCGGCGCTCGTGGTGTGCCTGATGGGATGGACGCTGTGACTTCTTCTGCTGCTTCTCTCGACGTGTCCGGGCTCGCCTTCGCCTACCCCGACGGGCACCAGGCCCTCTTCGGCGTGGACCTGCGCATCGGCAAGGGCGAGCGGGTCGCGCTCCTCGGGCCGAACGGCGCGGGCAAGACGACCCTCGTCCTGCACCTCAACGGCATCCTGACGGGTGGCGCGGGCACGGTCACCGTCGCCGGTCTCCCGGTCGACAAGCGCAACATGGCGGAGATCCGCCGCAAGGTCGGCATCGTCTTCCAGGATCCGGACGACCAGCTGTTCATGCCGACGGTCCGCGAGGACGTCGCGTTCGGCCCTGCGGCGGCGGGCATGAAGGGCCCGGAGCTGGAGGCGCGGGTCCGCAAGGCGCTCTCGCTGGTCGGCATGGAGGAGTTCGCGGACCGGCCCCCGCACCACCTCTCCTTCGGCCAGCGCCGCAGGGTGGCGGTGGCCACGGTCCTCGCGATGGAACCCGAGATCCTGGTCCTCGACGAGCCGTCCTCCAACCTCGACCCGGCCTCCCGCCGCGAACTCGCCGACATCCTGCGCTCGTTGGACGTGACGGTCCTGATGGTCACGCACGACCTGCCGTACGCCATGGAACTCTGCCCCCGCGCGGTGATCCTCAGCGGCGGCGCGATCGCGGCGGACGGGGCGACCGGCGACCTGCTCGTGGACGAGGACCTGATGACGGCGCACCGCCTGGAGCTCCCGTTCGGCTTCGACCCGAGGTCGGTGGCGGGGCGGACGGCGTGAGCGCGAACGGGGCGGCCTGGCTCAGAAGGCCAGGTCATCCCACGTGATGCTCAGGTTGAAGGGCTCGGGGAACTCGATACCGAGGCCCTCCGGTTCCCATTCGCCGACGGGGACGTAGAGCGCCGGGCGCAGCGGCTTGACGGGGAGTCCGGTCCGCTCCAGGGAGGCGAGGCCGTACGCCCGTACCACTGTGACGTCCCAGGTCCCGCCGGTGTCGAGCTCGACCTCCCAGTACCAGGGGATGCCGCCCTCCGCGTAGCGGTTCATCTTCCACTGCCTGCGCTTTTGGGTATCCGAGCCGGAGAGCACCTCGCCGACCAGGACGGTGTCGCCGACGAAGGTCTCGGCGCCGCGGGGCAGGCAGCGGCGGACCAGGAAGTCAGGGGTGAGGAAGCTGGACCTGTCGGGTGTGAAGAAGACGTTGGTCTCCACCTCGACCTGCCAGCAGCGCTGCTCCTCGCCGCCGGTCTCCTCGCTCATGGCGCGGCGGGCGTTGGCCTCGAGCGCGTTGCACAGGTACCTGGCGGCCCGCTGGTGCTCCATCGGGGGGCGCCTGTTCCACACGACCCTGCCCTGCCACAGCTCGATGTCCTTGGCGATGTCGCCCGGAAGGCCGTCGAGTTCATTCCAGGTCATGGTCTCGGGCAGGTTGAATCCGGCTGCCTCGCGTGCGTTCGCCGACATGCCGCCTCCACGGTTCGCGTTCCGCTGACTTCAAGGTAACGGCGCGGGTGGGGGCGAACGTCACGCCTGCGCAGGCGGATTCTTGGCGACGAAGGAGCCCTTGCCGCGGACGGTGACGATGAGGCCGCGCTCGCGGAGTTCCCGCATGGCTCGGGAGACCGTCATGCGGGCCACCCCGTAAGTCTCCGTGAGTGCCAGCTCGCCGGGCAGGCGCGTGCCGGGGGCCAAGTCGCCCGCGGCGATGCGCCGCTGAATGTGATCGGCAATGACGACGTACACGAGCTCGGGCCCGTGCGGGTCGATGGCCGGAACGTCCAGATCTCCCATACGGCCAACCGTACGACCCTCCTGACCTGCGAATACACCCAGAGGCCTCGCCAGTTGTCTATAGATGCCTATATGGTGTGCAGCACGGCGCCCCGCTGGGGCGTGCCGTACCCGTCACAGCCAGAAGGGCATGACGCATGGCAGACCTCATCCCTCCAGCGCTTCCCAGCGTGAGCCTGCTGCTCGCCTCGGTCGCGGTCCTCGTCTCCCTGGCACGCCTCACGTTTCCGGCCCCGAGCGGGCGCCACCGGCGGCCGGTGCGGCCCGATGCCGTCCGGCGGCGACCCTTGGAGGTCCCGCTCGACGGCGGTGCCGCCCGGCTCGTCCGCCCTTACGTCATCGCTGCCGAACAGGCCGCCCGTAGGCGGGAGTTGCTGCTCGCCGACTTTGGGATCGACGGGCCGGGCCCGTACGTGATTCACGGTGTGGAGGTCGCCGCATGAATACGAACAAGACGGTGTACGTCATCGGGGAACCGGACCGGCCGGGGCCCGCCGCGCGACAGGTGGACGCCGTGGACGCGGCCCAGTTGGAGATGGCGGAGGTGCTGCTGGGGCACGCCCGGGAGCTGTTGGACGAGGCGGGCCCGACCGAGCTGCGGCACCTCGTGACCGAGCTGACGTGCGCGCTTGCCGATACGTTGAGGGTGGCCGTGCGTGGTCGGGACAGGCCTTGGTGAAGTCCGTGCGGGAGGCACTGAACGCGGGTTAGCGTCCGCGTATGAAGCGCTTCGAGGGGTACGGGGTTCTGATCACCGCGGCCGGGAGCGGCATCGGCGCCGCCACCGCGCACCGGCTGGCCGAGGAGGGTGCGCGCGTCCTCGTCACCGACATCGACGAGGCGGCGGCCGGCAAGGTCGCCGCCTCGATCCGTGAACAGGACGGTGCCGCAAGGGAGTTCGCCTGCGACGTGGGCGACAGGGCCGCCGTGGAGGCCGCGGTCGCGTACGCCGTCGAGACCTTCGGGCGGCTCGACGTCCTCGTCAGCAACGCCTGTGCCTGCCACCCCGACGCGCCGCTCTTCGAGGACGAGGACGACGAGGTGTGGGCCACCGACCTCGACATCACGCTCACCGGCGCCTATCGGTGCGCCCGCGCCGCGCTGCCGCACCTCGTCGCCTCCGGACGCGGCGCCATCGTCAACATCGGCTCCGTCAACGGCATCCAGGACTTCGGCAACCACGCGTACAGCGCCGCGAAGGCGGGGCTCGCGTCCTTGACCCGCACGTTGGCCGGGCACGCGGGACCGCGCGGCGTCCGCGTCAACCTGATCGCACCCGGCACGGTCCGCACCGCGGCCTGGGCGGGTCGGGACGAACAGCTCGACACGATGCGGGAGTTGTACCCGCTGGGCCGGGTCGGCGAGCCGGCCGACATCGCGGCGGCGGTCGCGTTCCTCGCGTCGAGCGACGCGGCGTGGGTGACCGGGGCGGTGCTCCCGGTCGACGGTGGGACGACCGCGATCAGCAGCGGCTTCAAAATCATGCGCGATTGAGCCCAACTCCGGCTTAGGGTCACGCCCATGAGTTCACTGGTGCGCCATATCACTTTCGACTGTGCCGATCCCTACGCCCTTGCGACGTTCTGGACCGGTGTCCTGGACGGCAAGCTCTCCGACGAGGACTTTCCGGGCGACCCGGAGGCCCTGGTGCACAGCGCGAACGCGACGCTGCTGTTCATCCGCGTCGACGAGGGCAAGACCGTCAAGAACCGGGTGCACCTGGACCTGCAACCGCAGGACCGCACCCGCGACGAGGAGGTCGACCGCCTCCTCGCCCTGGGCGCCACGCTCCACGAAGACCACCGCCGGCCCGACGGCAGGGGCTGGGCCACCCTCCATGACCCCGAGGGCAACGAGCTGTGCGTGGAGCGAGAGGCCGGCGCCCGTACCGCTTGACGCCCCGGGCCCCGCGGGCTCTCGTCGGCAAGCGCGGCTTCAATGGGCCAGCATCAGGCCGATCCCGGTCACCACCACACCCGCCGCCAAAAGCCTCGGCGCGCCGAAGCGTTCCTTGAAGAAGATCGCGCCGATCGCCGCCCCCACGATGATCGACGACTCCCGGAGCGCGGAGATCGGGGCGAGGTCGGCCCGCGTCTGGGCCCAGAGGACCAGGCCGTAGGCGAGGACCGAGAGCGCCGCGCCCAGCAGGCCCCGCCACGCGAACGGCCGCAGCCGCTCCACCAGTTCACCGCGCCAGCGATACGCCGCGTACACCGGGACCGCGATCCCTTCCAGCACCATCAGCCACGCGATGTAGCCGAGCGAGGAGCCCGAGGCCCGTACGCCCAGGCCGTCCACCACCGTGTACGAGGCGATCGACACCCCCGTGGCCAGCGCGGCGCCCAGCGCCCGCCAGTCCGGCTTGCGCCCCGATCCCCGTAGACCCCACAGCGCCAGGCCCGTCAGGCCCGCGCTGGACACCGCGACGCCCGCCGCCTGCCAGCCGCCCGGCACCTCGCCCGCGAAGACCGCCGCGAGCACCGTCACCACCAGCGGCGCCGTGCCGCGCGCGATCGGGTAGGCCTGCCCGAAGTCGCCCAGTTTGAAGGAGGTCATCAACAGGGCGTAGTAGGCGATGTGGAGGAGGGCCGACGTCACCAGGTACGGCCATGCACCCGCCGCCGGGAGCGGTGCGAATATCGCCAGCACCAGGCCGATCAGCGTTCCGCCGCCCGATATGAGCGTGAAGCCGACCAGCTTGTCCGTGATGTGGTGGGCGAGCGCGTTCCACGAGGCGTGGGTCACCGCGGCGAGCAGCACCGCCGCGGCGACCACGGGAGTCATACGCGCACGTCCACGAGCGCGGCACCCGCGTGCGAGATCAACTCCTTGGGCGCCATGGGGAAGACGGCGTACGGACTGCCGGCCGCCGCCCACACCGTGTCGTGGTTGAGGAGGGAGCGGTCGGCGAGGACGCGCGTCTTGTTCGCGTGGCCGAAGGGCGGTACGCCGCCGATCGCGTAGCCGGTGAACTCCCGGACGACGTCGGCCTTGGCGCGCGTGACCTTCTCGGCGCCCAGTTCGTCGCGTACGAGGTCGAGGTCGACGCGGGACGCGCCGTCCATCAGGACGAGCACCGGCACCCCGTCCGCCGCGAAGATCAACGACTTGCAGATCTGGCTCAGTTCGCAGCCGATCGCCTCGGCCGCCTCCTGCGCGGTGCGGGTCGCCTCGGGGAAGCGCCGCACCCGCGGCAGGAGATCGGTGAGGCCCATCGCGGTGACGGCCTCGGCGAAACGGGGGTGTGCGGCTGTGCTGTTGCTGTTGCTGTCTTCCGCTGTCGTCATGGTCCGCACGCTAGCTCTGCGTGTACGGGACACGCGACCCTGTATCGGTCCCCGGTCAGCCGCCCGCGAGCAGCATCTTGCGGACCACCGGACCGGCCGAGTCGCCGCCGTGCCCGCCCTGCTGCACCACGGCCGCCGCCGCGAGGTCCCCGCGCCAGGCCGTGAACCAGCCGTTGGGGTCCTTCTGCCCGTCGACCTCCGCCGAACCGGTCTTCGCGCCCATGTCGGAGCCGAGCCCGGACATCGGCTTCACGGCCGTACCGGCGATCGCCGTGTAGTGCATCAACTCCCGCAGCTTCGAGGCCGTCGACGCGGAGATGGGCTTCGACGCCTTCGCCAGCGTCCGGTCGTCGAAGTCCGGCGACACCAGGTACGGCTGGTGGAAGGCGCCCGCCTTCACGGTCGCCGCCACCGAGGCCATGTTCAGCGGGTTCATCCGGACGCCGCCCTGCCCGATCAGCGAGGCCGCCATCTGCGCGTCCGACATCACCGGCACCGCGCCGTCGAAGCTCGGCACCCCGATCGACCAGTTGTTCATGCCGAGGCCGAAGACCGACTGCGCCTGCTTGGTCAGCGAGTCGTTGTCGAGCTTCGGGGCCTGGCTGATGAAGGCCGTGTTGCAGGACGCGGCGAAGCTCGCCTTGAACGTGCCGTTCTTGATCTGGAACTTGTCGTCGTTCTGGAACTTCCAGTGCCCGTACGTGAAGTACTTCGGGCACGGGTGCTTCTTGTCGACGTCGGTGATGTTCTTGTCCAGCAGCATCGACGCCGTGATGACCTTCATCGTGGACCCGGGCGCGAGCGAGCCCTGGAACGCCGTGTTGAACCCGGCGCTGGAGTTCGCCACCGCCAGGATCTCGCCGGTCGACGGCTTCACGAGCACGACCGAGGCCTTCTTGCGCGACTTCACCTGGGCCTCGGCGGTGGCCTGGAGTGCCGGGTCGAGCGTGGTCTTCACGGTGCCCGGCGTGCCCTTGGAGAGCGTGAGCAGCGTCTTGTCGGGCAGCGCGTTCTTGTCGTCGGACTTCTTCCCGGACTTCCCCCGCACGACGCGCAGTTCGACGCCCGCGGTGCCGCCCGCCTTCTTCCCGTACTTCTCGCGGAGTCCGTCGACGATGGTGCCGATCGAGGGGTACTTCTTCGCGTCCAGCTCGGTGCCGTCCCGGTCGACGGCCTTGACCGGCGGATCGCCGGCCTCGCCGGTCTCCAGGTGGTCGCCGTCCTTCAAGTCCGGGTGCACGACGGAGGGTTGCCAGTCGACGAGGACCTTGCCGTCGCTCTTGCGTCGCTCGGCGGTCAGCGCGGAGTCGTACGCGAAGGGCTCGCTCAGCTCGGAGTCCGAACCGCCGCCCTTGCCCTCCTTGTACTCGACCGTGGACGTGACGTGGAAGGGGACCTCGGCGCCCTTGCGGGTGCCGGGAGCGAGCTTCAGGCCGGTGAGGTGGGCGTCCTTGGAGAGGCCGGCGAGCGCCTTCTTCGCGGCCGCCGCGTCGTTCGTGTACGCGGCCGCCTTCGCGGTGTCGCCCTGCTGCCAGGCGGTGAGGAAACCGTCGGCGACGGCCCGTACTTCCTTGGCGGTCGGTGGGCCCTTCGGGATCTCGGGCTTGTCGTCCGAGGCGGAGGCCGAGGTGCTGCCCGCCTGATCGCCGCTCCCGATCAGCGCGTACGCGCCGACGCCTGCCCCGATGACGGCGACGGCGGCGACGCCACCGATCACCAGGGCGTTCGTGTTGCGCCGCGTCTCACCGCGACGCTTGCCTCTGCTGCCCACCTGAGTCCTCCGGAGATCTACGGGTGGCCCAGGGTACGGGGTGGTCCTGAGCGCACTTTCCGTAGGACAGAACGACGTGGTAACGCCTGGCGATGCGTGGATTCACCGCCAGGCGCAGGGAGTCGTAGGGGAACTACGCTCCGGTCCGTATTCCGGATGTACGGATCCATGACCCGGCCCGTGGTCGTGGCATACGGATCTATGACCCGGCCCGTAGCACCGCCGCGACGACCGGGCCCGCCGCGTCTCCGCCGTGCCCGCCGCGCGGCACCGTCGCGGCCGCCGCCACATCGCCGCTGTAGCCCGTGAACCAGGAGTTGGCGTTGCCCTGGCCGTCGACCTCCGCGGAGCCGGTCTTCGCGCCCTTGTCGCCGGGAACGCCCGCCATGGCCGCGGCGCCGGTGCCGTTGGTCGCGGTCAGCCGCATCATCTGCCGCAGCTGGTCGGAGGTTCCGGGCTTCAGCCCCTTCGCCGTGGCGAGCGGGTGGTCGTCGACCTTGCGGGAGACGAGGACCGGCTGGTGGAACGTGCCGGTGATGGCGGTCGCCGTGACCGAAGCCATGTTCAACGGGTTCATCTGGACCCGGCCCTGGCCGATCATCGCGGCGGCGTCGTCGGAGTCCCCCGGCAGTTCGACCGAGCCGTCGCGGGAGACGATTCCCGTCTTCCAGTCCTTGCCGAGGCCGAACCGGTCCTCCGCCTCCGCGGCGAACTTCGCCGCGCCCAGGTCGTCGGAGAGCTTGATGAAGGCGGTGTTGCAGGAGCGGGCGAAGCTGTCGGCCAGCGTCGCGTTCTCGTTGGGCCGCATGCCTTTGAGGTTGCGGAAGGTCTGGCTCTGGGCGACCGCCGAATCGGGGCAGGGCGCCGGGCCGTTCGCCGAGGTGACCCCGTTGTCGATCAGTGCCGCGGCGGTAAGGATCTTCATCACGGAGCCGGGCGCGGTGCCGCCCTGGAACGCCGCGTTGAACTCGCCCTTGGCCTGGTTGGCGACCGCGAGCACCTCACCGGTGGACGGCTTGACCGCCACCACGGACGACTCCTGGTACTTCTTCACGGCCTGCTCGGCGGCCGCCTGCGCGGTGGCACTGATCGTCGTACGCAGCTTGCCGGGCTTGCCCTTGGCGAGCGTGAGGAGCGTCTTCGCGGAGCTCGTCTCCCCGCCGTCGTCGGTCCGCTCCACGTACGTCTCGATGCCGGGCGAACCCCCGGCGGAGTCCCCGTACTTGGCGCGCAGCTGGTCAAGGACCGGGCCGAGCGACGGGTACGCGTCCTTCGTCAGCACGGTGCCGTTGCGGTCCACGGCCTCGATCGGGGGCGCGGGCGCCTCTCCGGTGACGAGCGTGTCGCCCTTCTTCATCGACGGGTGCACCACGGCCGGCGACCAGTCGACCAGCGCCCGCCCCGTGGTCTGCCCGCGCACGACCCTGAGCGAGGAGTCGTACGACAGCGTCTTCGTCTTCTTGCCGTACGCGACGGTGGCCTTGACGTGGAAGGCGACCTTCGCGCCGTCCGCGTTCGTCGGCGTCAGCTCGGTGCGCGTGACGTGCGCCTTGTCGTGCCAGTCCTCGAGGACGCGCATCGCGTTGTCGGCGTAGTCCGTGAGCCGCGCCGCGGCCGCCGGATCGTTCTTCTCCCACGCCGCGAGGAACTGCTCCGACGTCTCCTTCACCTCGTCGCCGGACGGTGGTCCCGACTTGTACTCCGACCCCTGCGACGACACGGTGTTCCCGCCCGTGACCGCCGTGACGAGGTTGTACGCCCCGTAGCCCGCGCCGCCGACCATGACGGTGCACACCCCGCCGACGATGGCGATCTTGACCCCCTTGCGCATGAAGCGCTCCCCTCCCCAGGTTTACGAGAGGGACTTTAAGCACGAGGAGTGCCCCAGGGGGCGCGGGTTCATCAGATGATGTCCGAAGGTGTCCGGATTGAGATCACCAAGCTGACCGAAACCGGCTCACACCCAGGTGTCCAGCCACATTCTCGACCGCCAGGAGTCGACCGGGATCGCGTCGCCCGTGTAGATCGGCCAGAAGTAGATGAAGTCACGATTGGTCGGGGCCTTGCGGCCCCGACCTGCGCGTTTGCCTGCTCGTGTGGGCCGTCAGCCCTCCGTGGGCCGCCTGTGGGCCGTGATCTTGGGAGCGAGGAACACTTTGTCGACCGCTTTGCGCGTCCTGCCCTCGCTGCTCGGCATCAGGTGCGTGTACGTCCGCAGCGTGAATCCGGGGTCGCTGTGCCCCAGGTATGTGCTCAGGGCTCGGATGCTCTCGCCGGCGTCCAAAAGAACGGACGCGTAGAAGTGCCTGAGCGCGTGCATGCCGTGCTCGCGCGCCGACGCGTACCGCTTCCCCGACTCGCGCTCCGGGATGATGCCAGCGGCCGCGAGAGCGGGTTTCCAATGCCAGTCGTTGAAGTTGCTCACGCGTACGTGGTCGCCCTGGAAGCCACTGAAGTAGAGCCGCTTGGTGACGGGAGGGCCGTCCGGCGTGCGCCAGGGGAGCGTGAGCTCAACCGGCGAGAACAGCTTCGTGTGCAGCCTCAGGGCATCGGCTACCGAGTCGGGGAGCGGTGTCGTACGGACTTTGTTGCCCTTCGGTAGGGCGAACACGTACTTGCCGCGGATGCGCTTGAGCTGGTGGGCGACGGTCAACCAGCCGCTTTCGAAGTCGGGTTCGTCCTCCGATAGGCCGAAGATCTCACCCTGCCTCAGTCCGCACCCGGCGCCAATGTCCATGGCGGCCTGCCAGCGCTCGGGGAGGGCTTCCCGTACGTCGAAGACCTGAGCTGCGGTCCACGGGACGATCTGAGGGCCACCGGACTTCGGAAGGGATACCGAGCTGGCCTTACAGGGGTTCTTGGTGAGGAGCCCATCCTCGATGGCGGCATTGAATACGGCGGACGCCGTGCCCACGATGACCCGGCGGTATGACTCGGCAGGCACCGTGTCCTTCATGGCAGTGATCCAGTCGCGGATGTGCTCAGGCCTGAACGCTCCGATGGGGCGGCGCCCGATGTGCGGGTACGTGTGCAGCCGCAGCCGTCGTTCCGCAGCTTCCCCGCTGTTGATCTCGCCCGTGTGCCCCTTGACCCACTTCTCCGCGTACTGCCGGAACGTGGTCCGTGCAGTCTTGGGGTCGATGTACTGGCCGTTGTCCATGTCGGCCTTGGTCTTGTCGAGCCACTTCTCTGCGCGGCGCTTCTGGCCGTCAGGGAAGCTTTTGGACTTCTCGGTGCCGTCAGGGCCGACGTAGCGGGCCCGGTAGCGAAGCCCCGTGCCGTGGCGGTCGGACTTCTCGCGGACGTTCTTGCCGTCGGCGGCGGTCTCGGTTTTGAACCATCGGTCTTGGATGTGGCCTGCCATTCGGCGGGTCCTCCTTGCAGCACGGAGCAGGGGCGACCGCTGTGCGGTCGCCCCTGCTGGAGAGTTGGGGTCGCGTCAGGCCGCTACGCGGTCGACGTTCTTGCGTTCCGTGACGTAGGCCAGTACGTCGGCGGGGTCGTAGCGCACGTACTTGCCGATGCGGAAGCTGGGCGGCCCGGTCTCCTTCTTCCGCCACTGGTAGACGGTCTCTTTGGGCACCTCGAACATCTCGGCGATGTCGTCGGTGGTGAGGTAGCGATCCGGTAGGCCACCTCGGAGTGTGGATTGGGGCCCGGTCGACCGGGCGCCCTCCAGGCGTTCGAGCAGACGTTGGTGAGACATTCCGTGGGCTCCTCGGGGAAGCGTCGGAGTGGCGGGGAAAACGGGCGCCACAATGCTGTGGACCGCGGACCATCGCGGACCACCCTGTTTGACCTGCGGTTTTGTAGGGGGTGTTGTGCGGACCATCGCGGACCACTCTTGGAGGCGCGGTCCGCGATGGTCCGCAATCGGGGTCGCGAAAACGTGCAGGTCAGAGGGTGTGGTCCGCGATGGTCCGCGGTCCTGGGGATTGTGGGCGCTACTTCAGCCGGTGGCGCCGGGTACCGGGCGCACGGTGATGCCTGTGTAGGTGCGCACGCGGCTGTCTCCGTCGCGGGGGCGGGTGAGGGTGAGTTGGGGGATGGCGGACTGGAGGTTGCGGCCGAAGACCTGTTTGCTGCCGGGCTTCACGCCGTTGTCCTCGGCCCACTCGCGCCAGATCGCCCACAGGTTGTCGACCGGAATCGAGCAGGAAGGGCCGGTGGCGCAGCGCTCACGGATGAACGCGGTCGTCGGGGACGCGGTGTCCTGCATGGTCGTGACCGCATCGCGGCTCGCGGTCGGCTCGGTGATCCGGCGTGTGCGCTGGAGGCGCGCGAGGCCGTCCAGTGCCCAGTTGAGAATGCCGGGCAGTTCCGCAACGAGCCGGTCCAACAGGGTGGGGTCTTCCTGGCCGAGCCAGGAGCGGGTGAAGTTGAGGACGATGAAGCGGCGGGCGATGACGCCGGACGAGTCGCCGAAGTTCGGCAACTCGTTGGACAGCATCATCAGCCGCGTGGGCAGCTTCCCGGTCCACACCGCCCGGTACTTCCGGTCGATGTCGATGGTGTCCTCGCCGGAGATGGTCAACAGCCGCTCCACAACCTGACTGTCGTTGCCGGACAGGCGGGCGTCGGAGATGACCGCGAGCGGCTTCCCGATCAGGGTGGCCAGCCCGAAGTTGGTCCCGAGCCCGGCGAGGGTGGGGCCGGCGAGGTTGTTCTTGCCGACGAGCTCCTTCATGACGCGGGCGATGGTGCCCTTGCCGGAGCGGGACGGCCCGACCATGAGCAGGATCTTTTGCTGGTCGGTACGGCCGGACAGGACGTAGCCGAACCACTCCTGGAGCGCCGCGATGGCGTCCGGGGCATCGGCCCAGATGTCGGCGAGGAAGCGGTGCCACTCCGGCGCGGTGGCCTTCGGGTCGTAGGCGAACGGGACGGAGACATGGTTGAAGAAGTCCGGGCTGTGGGGCAGTAGTTCCCGGTCGCGGATGCGCAACAGGCCGTTGGTGCACGCCACGATCGGACCCCAGTCGCTCGTGTCCTCGCCCCCGCGGTCCAACCAGGCGGGAGCGTCGACGTCGGCGGGCAGCAGCGTGATGGAGCCGAGTGCGTCCAACAGATTGCTGATCTTCGGCTTCGTCGGGGCCCACTCGCGCGGCTCCATCTGGTCGCCCTTGCCGGGCACGAGGAAGACCGCGTGTTCCAGGCGCTCGTACATGCCCGCGCGGATCTGCTCCTCGTCGATCTCGCGCCAGTGCGTGCGGCTCCACTGCATCCACGAGCCGCGCCAGCGCCGGCACACCATCTGCCCAACCTCGTTCTGCCAGTCCGGCAGGATGCGGCGGGCGACGGCCATGGGGTTGGAGGGCGCGGGCAGTTCCTCGGTGTTCATGCAAGGCCCCTCCTTTCCGTGGGGGTGTGGTGCGGGCGGTTCATGCGGCGGCGGGAGCGTGGAGACTCAGGCCGTTGGTGACGGCGCGGCGCGCGTACGGCTCGGGCACACCGACCGCCACGGCCGCGTTCACGACCTGCTCGGCGAGCGCGTCCAGACCGCAGGGGCCGGGGCACTGCGCGTGCTGCCGGGCGAGGAAGCGGGCGACGGCGAACGCCTGTGTTCCGGCACCGGATTCGGGGTGCTCCGCGATCAGGGCCAGGCCGCGTTCCAGGCCGGTGCGGACGTAGCGCTCGGTGTGGCGGCAGCCGGTAGCCACCGACCGCTCCCACACGGCCGGAGAGATGGACGAAGAGGCCACGGCTCCGCGGGGCGGGGTGGCCTCTTCTGCCCGCACGGGCAGGGCGCGCACAGCGTCCGGCAGGCCGGTCATGGTTCCCGTGCCAGGGCCGAGCCAACGGGCATAGGCCATACGGGATTTGATGTCGACGCCGGGCCGTACGGCGTTGGCAGAGGGCATCGTCCCGAGGTAGAGCCAGTGTTCGCCGCGCGTCGTGGCGATGGTGCGGGTGGCGGGCAGGTTCAGCCGGGCCCATGCGATAGCGGCCGTGTCGTCGAGGTCCACGACCGTGAGACCGGCGCCGGCCGGGTGGTAGGCCACGGCTCGCGCCGCGTTCCACGGGGCCGACCAGGCAGGAGAGGTGAGCGTGTCCGGGTCGGCGGTGGCGGCGGCCCACCCGTGGCAGGGGGCGGCGCACCGGCAGGGGCCCGGCGTCTTCATGTGGGGCCGTCCACCGCACGCGTTGTGCGCGCAGTCCGGGCAGTTGCCGAACGGGACCTTGCCCGCGCGCAGCGGCAGCACCGGTACGCCCTTAGCGGCGAGCACGAGCGCGGTGGACAACGTGACGGGCAGTGGCGACGCGGTGTGGTCTCGCCGGAGCAGGGTCGGATGGGTCATGCTGGGGGTCTCCTGTTCTCTTGGAGGGACTGGGAGATCCGGGGCGGGGTGCAGGCTTGTGGTGAGACGGCACCCCGCCTCGGGCGTATCTAGAGGTCGTCGTCGGGGGCGGGGCCGCTGTAGCCGAGCGGGGCGAGCGCGCTGTGTGCGCGGTCCAGGTGCTCGGTGAGCGTCAGGGCGATGAGTGCTGCGGAGGCGAGCGCGGAACGCGTCTCCCCGATGTGCTCGTCGGCGTCGCCGTAGTCGGCCGTGACGTTGCCGGTCATGGCGAGCGTGTCCATGAAGGTGGAGAGCTGGTCGAAGCTCTGCGGAAGTCGCTGGGTGAGCATCTTGAGGGAGGCGACCACCTCGTACGCGTCGCTCGGGTAGACCAACTCGCCCTTGAGGAGCTGGGTTGCGTGGTTGAGGCTGCGGACCGCTTCAGCGGCCTGGTCCGCCAGTACGGCGGGGGTGGGGTGCGTGGTCATGCGGCGTTCTCCTCGACGGTGTTCGGCGTGTGGGTTCGGTGCTGGGGGAAGGCGATGACGGCCGCGCCGGGCTCGTTCTCCTCGGTCTGCGGCGCGGGGTGCGGTTCTCCGGGGCCGCCCGGCCCGCCCGGCGCCGTGGTGGCCGTCAGGGCGGCGGTGAGCGCGTCGTCGGCGTGGCGGGCGCGGGCGTGGCCGGTGAAGGCGATCGCGGCGAACAGGGCGGCCGGGGTGGCGAGCACGGCGGCGGCGATGAGGTCGCCGTTCATGACCGCTCCCGCTCCACGACGTCCAGGAGCTGGGGCAGCGTGCCGCCGAACTCGGCGAGGCGGTCGCGGATGGCCTGCCACGAGTGGGTGTCGATGCTCATGAGCGCGGCCACGGTGGCGGGCACGTCGCCGCGGGCGTGCGCTTCGAGCGCGGTTCGCAGTTCGCCGGCGGCCATCAGGGTCGGGTGCTGGGGCATGGCGTTGGTCCTCCTCACAGTTGCTGGAATGCCTCGATGACGGCGCTGGTGAGTTGGTTGATGGGTCCGGCCGCGCCGGTGGAGGCGAGGAAGAAGCCGAATCCGGCGGCGACGAACGCGCTGCCGTAGCCGACGGTCTTGGAGCGGAGCAGGAGGAGCAGCACGAGTCCGAACAGGGCGACGAGCGAGACGGTGAGGGCCATGGGTCATCCCCTCTTGTTCGCGAACGGGTGGGCGGGGGTGGTGGGGGTCTGGTGCTGGCCCTCGCGGTAGATGCGCAGCCAGAGGTTGAACAGGTGGCGGCCGACGCGTATCCGCTTGCCGTAGCCGTGGCAGCGGCGGCAGTCCTTGCCGCGCTTCGGGCGGCCTTTGCGGTCGGTCTTGATGGCGTGGCCCATGCCGTGGCAGCGGCGGCAGTCGCCGTACGGGCTGCCTGCACACACGGCGACGTAACCGAGCGTGACGATGAGTAGGCAGGCGCTAGCAGCAAGCAAGGGGGTCATGGAATGCCCTCCAGGCAGGTTTTCGGGGATTCCCGCAGGTGAGGTGCTAGATACGAGTTCCCTGATCAGACAGGGAATGGGGTGCTAGCGGGGCTGCTAGGTCTAGCAGCGCGGGGGTGCTAGACCTAGCAGCCGTACGCGCCCCCCTCGGAGCTACTTTCCGTCACGCTCCGCGACGGACTTGAGGACGTCGGCGCGGGCGATGCCGCGCCGGGTGGTGCCCTTGCCCTTGTCGGTGGTGCCCCAGACATCCAAGGCGCTCACGCCGTGCGGGCGCAGGTTCTTCGCGACCGTCTCGGCCTTCCAGCCGCTGTAGACCTCGGGGCGCAGGGCGGCGAGGCGGGTGGCAACCTTCTCGTTCCACACCTTCTCCTCGTCGACCGCCACAACCTGGAGCACATCGGCGAGCAGGTCGAACCCGGCCTCGCCGGTCTCCGGCTGCTGGCCGATGGCGTGGCCGGTGACGTTGCCGTACTCCTCGCGCATCTTCCGCGCGCGGGCCACGACCTGTTCGGCGCCGACGGCGTCGACGAACGCGGAGGCCACGATGCGCGGGTCGTCGCCCTCGCCGGCCATCCAGCAAATGCCGCGGTCGGTGCGGGAGAACATCGTCGCCCGGTATCCGGCCTTGTACATCGAGGTGCCCAGCACCATGTCGTTGGCGGGCTGGCCCATGACCTTCAGGCAGAACCGCAGCACGGCATTGGCGCTGATGCCGGTGGGCAGCGACTGCGCGTCGGGGCGCTGGGTGCCGAACAGCATCGTCATTCCGAGCGCGGGGCCGCGCTTGCCCAGGTCAGTGGCGATTTCCTCGATCTCCTTCCCGTACTTCTCGTGCTCGAAGGGGACCTGGCACTCGTCGAATCCGGCGACGATCGGGTGCAGCCCGAGCGTCTTGTCGTTGGCCAGCTCGGGCGTGACCTTCGACTCCGGGCAGCGCGAGCGCGGCAGCGACTTGATGACCTTCGCGCGGCGGCGCAGCTCTGCGCGCAGTTCGCGCAGGGCGTGCAGGACGTATTCGATGTCCTCGTCCTCGTCGCCGGCCCGGTAGCGGTGGCAGATCGGTTCCAGGGCGCCGAAGTCGCCGGTGCCCTTGAAGTCGAACGCGTGGACTTCCGCGCGCGGGTCGAGTGCGGCGATGAGCAGGAACAGCCGCATCAGGAACGTCTTGCCCATGCGGGGGATCGAGCCGACCACGACGGAGGCGAACATGAGGGTGACGTCCACGTCTCCCATGCGCTGGTCGTTGCCGAACACGACCGGCTTGAACAGGTCGACGCTGCCCGACTTCAGCAGCGGCCACGCGGGCTTGGTGGTCTCGTTCATCGGCTTGTCCCCGACCCACAGGATGAGTCGGCCCTCGTGCTCGGTGGGGTCGGCCGACGGCCACACGCAGCCGACCTTGCGGCGCAGGCCGGAGGCGAGTGCCTTGCGGGATTCCATGATGTCCTCCGGGGTGACGCCCCAGGGGAGGTCGAGGTCGGCGCGGTAGCCGGGGCCGTCGCGGGTGACCTCGGAGGTGAAGCGCATGCCGTTCATGTCGCCGCCCTTCTTGATGGCGGCGGTCAGCTTGGCGTTGCCGATGTTGTCCAGGGCGCGCAGCACGATCGGGTGCGTCAGCTTCTGCAGCTCGGTCTTCAACACTGCGCGGCTGATCACCGGCTCGTCGATGGTGCCGCCCTTGAACCCGGCGACGAGCACGGCGGCCGAGGCGAACAGCACGAGCATGCCCGGCGCGAGCACGTAGGCGGCCAGCGCCAGCGGCACCCCGATGAGGCCGGCCATCGCCATGACCAGCATCCGCAGCCGCACGCGGCGGTCGCGTTGGCGGGACAGCTTCAGGTACTCGCCGGTGTTCTCGTGCTCCACCTCGTAGGCGCGCAGCGGGGCCGCTTCGGCGTCCCACACCCACCGGTTGGTCTGCGAGACCAGCCGGGCAGCGCCGCGCGGGGCGTCCATGGACAGGCGCAGCGCGTACCAGGGGGTGCGGATGCCGTGGAACACCGTGGCGTACAGGGCGTTGCCGCTCGCGCGCTGCACCGTGGACACGAAGCCCGGCTTGGAGGTCAGCCAGGACGGCAGGATCGGCTTGCGCTTGAAGGTGGTGATTCCCGGCTTGGGCAGGTTGGGCGGGTCGACCAACTTCGGCGGCGTCGAGTCGGTCGACTCGTCGTCGTCCTCGTCGGCCGACTCAACGGCGGTCGCGTCGGTCGACTCGTCGGGCACGGAGTCGGGCGACTCGATTGCCGTGCGGTCGGCCGACCCGGTGCGGGCGCTGCGCGCCTTGTCGAGGTCGACTACCTCGCCGCCGGAGTCGGCGTTCATCTCGGCTTCGAGGTGCTCGAAGAACTCGTGATTCTCGTCGGGGTGATTCACTGAAATTCCTCCGCTTCAGGGTGTGAGGGATCGCGGGCCCGGTCGTCGCTGTGAGAGGTGGGCGACCGGGCCCGTTGCGCACGTACGAGTCGGGGACAGGGCGACTACAGGTCGCGCCAGATCGTGGGCGAGACCTCGAAAACGGCTGTGCGGGAGATCTGCCGGAAGCCGGTGTGGACGCCCTCGCGAACCCAGACCACGAACCACTCACGGCCGTCGCGGTCGGTGGTGCGGTAGACGTGCGCCCGCGCCCCGTAGGCGACCCTGCGCAGAGCCAGGAACCGCACTTGGCCGGCGGGCAGCGGGCCGACGGTCGTCAGCACCTCGCCCGGCCCACCCTCGGTGTGCGTCCACTGCCGACCCTGCGCCATCGGCACACGCGGCCGGCGACGGAACAGATCGGTGAACGTCAGGCTCATGCCGCCCGCTCTCCGGCGACCTGGCGCGGGGCCAGGTCGCTCCAGCCGTCGACGACCTCGTTGCGTCCGGGCGCCTGGTCGTCGCTGGTGATGGGCATCTGGAGGCCGATGAAGTCCGCGCCGCAGGCCACCACGAGCGGTTTGCGAGGGCCGGAGCACCACACGGTCAGCGGCTCATTGCGCTCGGCGCCACGGGCCCGGCCCCAACGGGCGAGCATCGTCGGGTTGACTCGGATCTCGCGCCGCATGTCCGGTGTCTGGCCGATGTGGTCGGCGAGCAGCGTGCGCCAGGTACCGCGCTGCCAGAACTCGGACAGCGGGCCGTCGACGGCGGGAACCTCCAGGCGCTGTCCGTTGGCGCGCACGGTCAGCGACTCACCACCCCACACGTCCCGCTCGCGCTCCAGCACCAGCGGAGTGCGGCGGTTGAGGCGGGCGAACGCCCGCAGCAACTTCAGGTCCTGCGCGCCGATCAGCACCGACCACGGGCGGGCCGGGCCCTGCTCCAGTCGGCGGCGGGAGACGGCGAGGGTGTAGCGGTCGGTGGCCACCGCGTAGAGGAAGGCGCCGCGGGCCTCGAAGTAGACGCCGTGCATCAACGGCAGCGTCTTGTCCTGGCTCATGTGGTCGCTGACCTGCTCCAGCAGGTAAGGGAAATCATGGATCGGGCCAATCATTTGATGTCCTCTCCAGTGCTCAGCTAGAACAGGCCCGGCGCCTCGGCGGCGGGCGAGGAGATGGCACGCCGGGCGCGGCGTGCGGCGGCGGCGTGGCAGTCCGGGCACCACGCCACCAACTCGGCGGCGGGCAGCGCGGCGGCCGTCACGGCGGAGGCAAGCGGGTCGACCGGGGCGGCGATGAGGCGGACCCGGCGGCCGTGCTTGCTGGTGTATCCGTCGTGCTCGTGCAGGCACCGGCCCTCGCCCTTGGCGTGGGGGGTCCCGCACTGCCCGGTGCACTGGCAGCGGAACCCTGCCGCTGCCATCACGGGGCGCCATGTCGTGGTGCCGGTCAGGGGCTCGCTCATGCCGCCACCTCCTCCGCCGTGTCGTCGGTGTCGACGGCGTGCAGCGGCGTGTGTGCGCGTTCGGCGGTGAGCGTGTCGCGGACCTGGCGGGCTTGCTTGGCGCCGCAGTGCAGTTCCTTGCGCAGCGCCTCAGCGTTGACGTCCGCGTCCGACCACGAGCCGGTGACCTTGCGGGCCTCGGCGAGCAGGTCGTCCAGGCCGCGCCGGGTAGGCGCCTTGGCGGCAGAACGGCGGCGCGGGGCTGGGGCCTTCCGCGGAGCGGGCGCCGGCGCCTCTTGCTTCGGCGGTTCCGGCTGCTCGGGTTCCGGCTCGGCGCCGGGGGCAAGGTCCCCGAGCTTGAGCAGGACGCGTGCGCGCCGTGGCGTCTTCGAACGCCACATGCGGCCGTGCTGTTCGCGCAGGTCCGCGCGGGCCAACTGCCGTTCCCGCTCACGGGCGAGTGCATCGGCGTAGGAGGTGATCTCCCACAGCGTCATGCGCCGCCACAGCGTGAAGGTGGGCCAGGGGGCGAGCAGCCACCGCGTCCACCGGATCTTGTCCATCCGGCGGCCGGTGACCGCGCCGATCCGTACGGCGTAGATGTGGGCGCCGATCTCGGAAAAGACCACCCACAGCAGCGGCATCGTGCCGTGCGCCAGCTTGGCCCACATCCCATGTCCGGCAGCGACGTTCAGACCGCAGGTGACCAGGGTGAGCAGCCAGGGCACGCAGCGCACCCACGCCAGCGCCATGTCCATCCGGATCAGCAGCAGGTTGGCGACGGTGAACACCGGAATCGCCACGTCGATACCGACCGGCAGCATCCACGGCTGCTCGAACCCCCACCGCAGCGCGGCAGAGGATACGGCGTCGAACGAGGCGAGGAAGCCGAGCGAGCCGACGCCGGCCGCCGCAGCGGCACCGACCCCAGCAAGGCCCAACTCGGGGCGCGTCAGCGGCGGAACGGCCGGACGCTCGATGGTCTCGGGAGCGCTCATGCTGCGGCCTCCTCCACGATCGATACGGGGTTGACCAGGCCGGTCAGGGTGGCGATGTCGTCGCCGGTGAGTACGGTCTGTTCGTCCATGGCGTGGGCCACGGTGCGGATCTCGCGCCACAGGTAGCCGACCTTGCGGCGGGCCATCCCGCGCACCATCGACCACGACTTGCCGCCCTCGGGAACGTGGTCCGCGCTGATGGCGAAGCCGTGCTCGGTGAGGGTGTCGATGGCCTGCTCGCGGTCGTGCACGGCGGCGCAGGCCGCGGCCCGTTCCGGCGTCCACAGGCCGTAGGCCATCAGGTAGTTGACGTGGGCGACCTGCCCGGCAGCGGCCACCGCGGCGAAGCGCCACGGCGAGGTGTTGTTCGCCTGCCAGGCGGTGTTGCCGGTCACGGCCCACTTGTCGTTCTCGGGCATCCAGGCGATGACCTCGCTGGAGTGCACGGTCATGCCGTAGGCCATCGCGAGCACGGCGTGCCCGGCCTCGTGAAAGGCCATCCCCAACCGGGCCTGCTCGTAGCCGAGCGGCATGTCGAGGACCGGGCGCGGATTGCCCTTGTGGTCGGCCAGAACCTCGGGGGCCGGAGCGGCGGCCATCATGCGGCCACCCCCTTGCGAGCACCACGACGGCGGGCGACGGGACGGGCCAGCGGGAGGACGTTGCCCAGCTCCGGCACGTATGCGTCGAGGGTGTCGGCGGCGAGGCGGGTCGCGTCGTCGACCAGGTGCGGGTTGTCGGCGAGGATGTCGCGCGCCGCGTCCTGGCGGGCCGCGCGCTCCTCCTCGCTCTCGCCTTCCACTCCGAGCCACAGTTCGACCGGGGTGCCGAGGGCGAGTTCGATGTAGTCGTCAGCGGAGACGACCTGGTGGGTACCGACGAAAGACTTCATGGCGAAACTCCTGATGGGAGGGACTGGAAGGGGCCGGGACGGGGGCAGGCGGTGGTGAGACGGAACCCCGCCCGGCAGGTACGGAAGCGCGAGGGCGTCAGGCGCGGACGCGGCCGGAGAGGCTGTGCGCGCTGACGTGCAGGTGGCGGCCACCACGGACGCGGACGTCGCCGGACGTGGTGTTGGCGCGGACGGTGCCGGTCGCCGACCCGGTGGCCTGGACGTCGATGTCGCCGGAAGTGGAGTTCAGGTCGGCGTCGCGTCCCTCGTACAGGTCGACGCTCAGATCACCGGAGACCGTGCGAGCCGAAATCCGGTCGGCGATGCGGCCGGCGCTGATGTCGCCCGAGGTGGAGTTGGCGACCAGGCTGTGAACGATGTCGGCGACCAGGTCGCCGGAGACGGAGCGGAACTCCAACTGGTCGACGGCGCCGAACACCTCGGCATCCGTGGAGGTGCCGACGACGGCCAGCGAGGAACGGGCGGGCAGGTGGACGCGGACCTCGATCGGGCTCACGGTCTGCATGCCGCTCGAACCACCGGAGATGACACGGCCGTTGACCATGGTCACGCCGGTCATCGTGCCGAAGTTCATGACGCCGCCGTGCTGCACGATCCGGCCGCCGCGGACGGACTGCGTCATCACGTTGTCCGGCAGCTTGGGCACCTCGATGGCGAGTGCCTGCCCGTTCTGCTCGGAGCGGGCGCGGTTGACCGCGTCGGCCGCCGGGCCGCTGGTGTCGGCGGTGTACAGCTCGATGCGGGCCGTGGTCAGCCGGTCGTCGACCTGCACACGAACCGTGCCGGTTGGGAGGGACAGGCCCAGAACGATCGGGCCGGAAGTCTGGGACACGAAGAGACGCTCTGCCATGACGAAGACTCCTGATGGGAGGGACTAGAGAGAGCCGGAACGGCCGCAGGCGTTGGTGAGACGACGGCGCATCCGGAAGCCCTGCCGCGAGCGCGGCGGGCGGGCGCCCCAGCCGGGAGTCGAACCCGGCCTTGCGACCATCGGGGCGATTTGGACAGAGGCAGTCAGGACAGACCGGCGATGGCCAACGCGGCGACGACCAGCGCGGTCAGGTGCGCGGTCTGGTCGACGTGGGCAGCGCCGCCGTGCTGGGCGAACCCGGCCTGACGGGCGAACGCCATCCAGCGGACAACCGGCCAACGCCGGTCGATGACGGCATGCGTGGCGCCGATCCAGATGACGCCGGCCGCCACCGCGATGAGGTTCAGGTCCAGATCGAGGACCGCGGCGCCGACCGCGAGCGCGGCCAGCGTGACGGCGACGTGGGTCAGGGCGTGGGAGAGGTTGGCGCGCCATCCGCAGGTGCCCGCCCCGGCCTTGTGCTTGGCCTGGTGGTCCGTCTGGAGCGGGTAGTCGGACAGCAGGTGAGCGACGTAGAGCAGGACGAACAGCGATGCGAACATGTGCGAACTCCCGGAAGAAGAAGGGGTATTCCGACTCCCCTCGGCGCTGCTCGTGCGAGACGAGCAGCGGAGGCAGCCGGCCGCCGCGCAAAGCGGCGAAAGCTGAGGTAGTGCGGTGTCTCCTTCGCGGGTGCCGCGCCCGTATCAGGTAGCGCGGCATGACCACGTTGTAGGCGTATGGAGACGTGACCTTTCGGTCTAAAGCCATCCGGTGAATGACAAGGCGCCGGTGCGCCTCGGCCCGCTCTGTCCCGGGCCCCTTGACGTCGAATCCGAAAACTCAACGCCCGTTCGTGCAGGTCAAACCACTTCCGCCCTGTATTTCCGGGCGGCTGCTTGCTAACTAGCTTGCACTAGTCTGCTGTGGTGCACAACCTCCGCGCAGTGATGCGCTCTAGTTCGCTGTGGTGGGTACGCTCAGAGCATGACTGTCACAGGAGGCCCGAAGCCCAAGGCGGTGCAGGTCGCGGACGCCCTGCGCGAGGACATCAAGAGAATGAAGCCGGGAGAAAAAATCCCGTCGCAGCGCGAACTGATGGACCGGTTCGGGTACGCCAGCCAGACCATCCAGAACGGGCTAGCTGCACTCCGGGCCGAAGGGTTGATCGTGTCGGCCGGCAACCTCGGCAACTTCGTCAGCGACGGGTCTGTGCCCGGCAATGACGTTCGCGACGACATCAAGGAAATTCGCTCCCAGCTCCAGACGTTGACTGAACGGCTCGAAGCGCTCGAATCCCGCTCCGTGCCGGGTGGTGCTTGATCTGAAGCCAGAATGTCGATCACGGAGGGTGTGGCATAAGTGACAGCCTGGGGGCAGAGGTGGAGGTCAGGGGACATGTCCAGTGACACCCCGCTGTCCCCTTCCCTGTCCCCCCTGCTCGCGGGAGAGACTCGGACTAGGCACTCAGAGGAGGGCGCATGACCGACGACAGGCCCGCATGGGCACGGCGCATTGCTGCCGAGCGGATGGCGCGCGACTGGTCGCAGCGAGATGCAGTCCGAGCCCTACGGGCTCACGCACCCACGGAGCTGCCCGCAGAGGACAGCATGATTCGCCAGTGGAAGCGCTGGGAGTCGGGCCAGGCGCCGAACGACTTCTATCAACCGATCATTGCGGAACTCTTCGGCACCGTGACGCACGCACTCTTTCCGGCGCCCTCGCGACGTGACGGCGGGAAAGAGATCCTTGCGGCGAGCGGCATGGAGACGCTGGAAATCGTCAGTCGCCTCAACAGGTCGGACGTCGACAGCGCGACTCTCGATGCTCTACGGATCACGACGGACCGGCTGTGCTCGGAATACCCCTTCATGCCCAGCGCTCAGCTCCTCATTGAGGGGCGGCAGTGGTTGCGACGGGTCGTCGAACTCCACAACAAGAGCCTCACCCTCTCCCAGCATCGCGAGGTTCTCGCACTGTCCGGTTGGCTCGCGCTGCTCGTCGGCTGTGTCGAGTACGACAGCGGAGAGCGGCATGCAGCGGAGTCGACCCGTCAGGCAGCGCTCTCGCTCGCGTCCGAAGCAGACCATGCAGAGGTGGCCGGGTGGGCTCATGAGATGCGGGCATGGTTCGCTCTCACCACTGGTGACTACCGCGGTGTAATCGCGGCGGCGCAAGCCGGCGCGGAGGTTGCGCCCAACCACAGCGTGGCAGTGCAACTCGCGGGCCAGGAAGCCAAGGCGTGGGCGCGTCTCGGCGACCGCCGACAGGTCGAGGTCGCCTTGGACAAGGGACGTCGACTGCTCGAAGGCATGCCGCACCCCGACAACCTCGACAACCACTTTGTCGTGGACCCCGCCAAGTTCGATTTCTACTCGATGGACTGCTACCGGCTGGTTGGTGAGGACAAGCTCGCGCGAACGCTCGCGGAAGAAGTCCTGAGGGCGGGAACGGACTTCGACGGAACCGAGCGCAGCCCTATGCGCAATTCAGAAGCGCGGGTCACGCTCGGCGTCACGGCCGCTCGTGAAGGCGACCTAGAACAGGCCCTGATGATGGGCGAACGCGCTCTGCAAGGCGACCGCCAATCGGTCCCCTCGCTCATCATGACCAGCCGCGAACTCGCTGCGGAGATGAAGCGCCGATACAGCTCCGAGCCAGCCGCTCAGGAGTACCTGGGGCACCTGCGCGCGCTCGGACAAGAGAAGCCCGGATTCCTTCCGCAGTAGCGTTCTGACCTCGCTTGTCCTCCTTCTGGGACAAGGTGACCGGGGCCGTCGCTGGGCCGTCCGAGGGCGGCCCAGGTTGACCAATAACGACCAACAAAAACGGGAGGGGTGCGGCCACGGCCGCGCCCCTCCCGTTCGTTTGCCCAGCTAGACCCAGGTGTCCAGCCACATCCGTGACCGCCACGAGTCGACCGGGATCGCGTCGCCTGTGTAGATCGGCCAGAAGTAGATGAAGTTCCACGCGATCAGCAGCACCAGGGCGCCCGCGGCCGCCGCGCCGATCACCCGCCGTCGCTCCGGTGAGCCCGGTTTGCCGATGATCGCGCCGAGCATCATCGCCAGGGCCAGGCAGAGGAACGGGGCGAAGACGACCGCGTAGAAGTAGAAGATCGTCCGCTCCTGGTAGTTGAACCAGGGGAGGTAGCCCGCCGCGATGCCGCACAGGATCGCGCCCGCCCGCCAGTCGCGGCGGAAGAACCAGCGCCACAGCACGTACAGGAGCGCGAAGCAGGCCGCCCACCACAGCAGCGGTGTGCCGAGGGCGAGGACCTCGCGGGCGCACTTCTCGGTGGCGTCGGCGGGGCAGCCCTGCGCGCCCGGCTTCGGCGACTCGTAGAAGTACGAGACCGGGCGGCCGTCGACCATCCAGCTCCACGGGTTCGACTGGTAGGTGTGCGGCGAGCTGAGCGTGGTGTTGAAGTTCCACACCTCGTGCTCGTAGTGCCACATGCTGCGCACCCAGTCCGGCAGCCAGGTGAAGGTGCCGCCCTTGCCGTCGGTCACCGCCCAGTTGCGGAAGTAGCCGCCGGAGCCGTCGGTGGGGGAGAGGATCCAGCCGAGCCAGGACAGCACGTACGTGGCGATGGCCACGGGGACGGTCGAGACGAAGGCGGGTGCGACGTCCCGCTTCAGGACCGCGCGGTACGGGCGCTCGGCGCCCGCCACCCGTCGCGAACCCACGTCCCACAGCACCGACATGAGGGCGAAGGCGGCCAGGAAGATGAAGCCGTTCCACTTCGTGGCGGCGCCTAGCCCGAGGCACAGGCCGGCCAGCAGCCGCCACGGCCGCCAGCCCAGGCGCAGCGTCTGTGCGACCTCGGCATCGGGGTGCGGCAGCCCGTACTCGTCCACCGGCAGCGCGGCGGCCAACTGCCCGCGCGTGCGCTCCCGGTCGAGCACCAGGCAGCAGAACGCCGCCACCACGAAGAAGACCAGGATCGAGTCGAGCAGCGCGGTGCGGCTCATCACGAACGCGAGCCCGTCCACGGCGAGCAGCGCGCCCGCTAGGCAGCCGAGGAACGTGGAGCGGAAGATGCGCCGCCCGATCCGGCAGACCATGAGCACGCACAGCGTGCCGAGGACCGCCGTCATGAACCGCCAGCCGAACGGGTCGAACCCGAACATCCACTCGCCGATGCCGATGACGTACTTGCCCACCGGTGGATGCACGACGTACGAGGCGTCGTGCGGGATCGGTACGTTTCCGCCCGTGGCCAGGATCTTGTCGTTGGCGTCCTTGGGCCAGTTCACCTCGAAGCCGCGGTGGATGAGCGCCCACGCGTCCTTCGCGTAGTACGTCTCGTCGAATATCACGGCCTTCGGGCTGCCCAGATTCCAGAACCTGGCGAGGCCCGCGACGAGCGTGACGAGCAGCGGCCCGACCCAGCCGACGATCCGCTCCGCCTGCGCGGCGGAGAACCGGCTCAGCCCGAAGGACGCCCACAGGCGCCCCCCGAGCGGCGGGAACGGCGGCACCAGGCGCGTGCCCACGTCTGAGCCTCTGGCCTGCGCCCGGTATCCGAACCTGCGCAGCCCGCGCAGCCACGACGACTGCTGCGGCTCCACGCTTGCGGCCTGCTCGGTCGGTGCGCTGGTCGGAGTCGCCCCGGACGACGACGCGGTACTGGTCACGCGCGCCATCGTAGGGAACACGACTGTGCGAGTGCCGTTCCCCGTGCCTGCGAGACTGGAAACGTGACTGGAACCGCAGAATCCCCCGAGTCCACCGGAACCCTCGTGCTCGCGGGCACGCCGATCGGTGATGTGGCGGACGCGCCGCCGCGGCTGGCCAAGGAGCTGGCCACCGCCGATGTCGTCGCCGCCGAGGACACCCGGCGCATGAAGCGGCTCACGCAGGCGCTCGGGGTGCAGGTCGGCGGGCGTGTCGTGTCGTACTTCGAGGGCAATGAGACCGCCCGTACGCCGGAGCTCGTCGAGGCGCTCGCCGGCGGGGCGCGGGTGCTGCTCGTCACGGACGCGGGGATGCCGTCCGTGTCCGACCCCGGGTACCGGCTGGTCGCGGCGGCCGTCGAGCGGGACATCCGGGTCACGGCCGTGCCGGGTCCGTCCGCCGTGCTCACCGCCCTCGCGCTCTCCGGGCTCCCTGTCGACCGCTTCTGCTTCGAGGGCTTCCTGCCGCGCAAGGCGGGCGAGCGGCTCTCCCGGCTCAAGGAGGTCGCCGAGGAGCGCCGCACCCTCGTCTACTTCGAGGCCCCACACCGCCTCGACGACACCCTCGCCGCGATGGCCGAGGCCTTCGGCGAGGACCGCCGCGCCGCCGTGTGCCGCGAGCTCACCAAGACGTACGAGGAGGTCAAGCGCGGCCCCCTGAAGGAGCTCGCCGAGTGGGCCGCCGAGGGCGTGCGCGGCGAGATCACGGTCGTCGTCGAGGGTGCGCCGGAGAAGTCCGCCGACGACCTCACCCCCGATGAGCTGGTGCGCAGGGTGCGGGTGCGCGAGGAGGCGGGGGAGCGCCGCAAGGAGGCGATCGCCGCCGTGGCCGCCGACGTCGGGCTGCCCAAGCGCGAGGTCTTCGATGCCGTCGTGGCGGCAAAGAATGCGGCGCGGACCGCCCCATAAGCGCGTAAAGGACTAACCTGAAAAGCAAAGCGAAGACCGCGCGGCAGGGCCGTTTCGGCAGGGAAAGGCCAAATCGGATCCAATAGTCGACAGACCTTTTGCGCGCGGCCCGGCGGAGGCGTCCACTGGTTGAAGGGGACGCACCCGTCCCCACGCTGCCGCAGGGCAGCGTTTGTCCAGCGGGCAAGAGGAGCTGGCATGAGCGAGTTCGCAGTCTCCAAGACAGCCATTGGTGCGCAGACGCCCCCGGTCCCGAATCGCAGCGCGGCGACATCCATCGTCCACGAGTCGTATTCGTTCGCCTGCATGCGGTGCGGGCACGGCTGGGAGCAGTCCTACGAGATCGAGCACCACGTCGACGGGGAGGGTGCGGAGTTCGTGATGTACGTGGTCGGGGGCGAGCGGGTGCCGTCGCCGCTGACCAGGCCCACGTGTGTGAACTGCGAGGGCCACGTCGTACGCATCATGCGCGCGGGCCGTGTCTCCTCGGCCCGTGACGCGCTGCAGCACCACCGCACCCCGCAGTCCGGCCCGGTGGACGTGCCGGAGCCGGGCGCCGCGGAGCGCGAGGGGCACCACCACTGGCATCTGTCGGACCTGCTGCACCCCTTCAGCCACCACCACAAGCGGGACGAGTGACACCGGCTTCGTAGGATCGGGGGCATGAGCCCCAGCACCAAAGACGTCACCCCGCCGCCGCTGCCAGCGCCCCTGGAGATCGAGGTCGCCGACTCCCACACCCACCTGGACATGCAGGAGGGCACCGTGGAGGAGGGCCTCGCCAAGGCGGCGTCGGTGGGTGTGACCACGGTCGTCCAGGTGGGCTGCGACCTCGCGGGCTCGCGGTGGGCGGCCTCCGTGGCCGAGGAGCACGCGTGCGTGCACGCGACCGTCGCCCTGCACCCCAACGAGGCGCCGCGCATCGTGCACGGCGACCCCATCGAGAGGGGCGGCCCCGAAGGGGCCTCGGACAAGGGTGGTGGTGGGAGACGGGCGGGATGGTCCCGGCAGGGGGCCAGGGAACCGCTCGGTGACGCGGGCCTGGACGAGGCCCTCGCCGAGATCGACCGGCTCGCCGCCCTCCCGCACGTGAAGGGCGTCGGCGAGACCGGTCTCGACTACTTCCGTACGGGCCCCGAGGGCAAGGCCGCGCAGGAGCGTTCCTTCCGCGCCCACATCGAGATCGCCAAGCGGCACGGCAAGGCGCTGGTCATCCACGACCGTGAGGCCCACGCTGATGTGCTACGCGTCCTGAAGGAGGAGGGCGCGCCCGAGCGCACCGTCTTCCACTGCTACTCCGGCGACGCGGACATGGCCCAAATCTGCGCGGAGAACGGCTACTTCATGTCGTTCGCGGGAAACGTGACGTTCAAGAACGCGCAGCCGCTGCGCGACGCGCTCGCGGTGGCCCCGCGGGAGCTGGTCCTGGTCGAGACCGACGCGCCCTTCCTCACGCCCGCCCCGTACCGCGGTCGGCCTAATGCCCCGTATCTCATTCCGGTCACGCTGCGCGCCATGGCCGAGGTCAAGGGCGTCACGGAGGGAGCCCTCGCGACGTCGGTCTCCGCCAACACCGCGCGTGCCTTCGATTACTGAGCGATAACGGTCACGGGCGCTCGCGTCCGCTCACCTTCGGGCAAAGTAGCCACGCAGAGTAGTCGGGGTGCTTTGGAGAGTGACCGACGCTCCGCTAGGTTCTGCTGGCCCGATCCGCCCCTCACCGGGGACCGGACACCTGTGAGTGGCCTGGAGCGTCGTCGTGAGCATTACGCCGCAGGAGACGTACGAGCGGTACGAGACGTACGAGCCGTACGAGCGGTACGAGACGTATGGGGAGCGCGGGGCGTACGAGGCCTACGAGGCCTACGAGGAGGGGACCCAGGTCCCCGCCTCCGCCTCCGCTCCCGCCCCTGCCGCCGCGCCGACCGGCGGGCGGGCCGCCGCGCGGCGTGCCGCACGCCGCAAGAAGGTGGCGCAGCGCCCCGAGTCGCTGCGCAGGCTGCTGCCGCAGGCGCTGGTCGTCGCGTTCCTCGCGGGCGGCACGTCCGCCTTCGTCGCCGACGACAAGGCGATCCACCTCAGCGTCGACGGCAAGGAGCGCACCCTGCACACCTTCGCCGACGACGTCACCGAACTCCTCGCCGAGGAGGGCGTGGACGTCGGCGACCACGACGTCGTGGCGCCCGGCGAGACGGCCGATCTGGCCAGCGGGGACGAGGTCGCGGTCCGGTACGGGCGCCCCGTCCGGCTCACCCTCGACGGGCAACGCCGCGAGGTGTGGACGACGGAGCGGACCGTGCACGGGGCGCTCAGACAGCTCGGGGTGCGGGCGGAGGGCGCCTACGTCTCGGCCTCCCGCTCCCAGCGCATCGCCCGCCACGGACTCGACCTCGACGTACGCACCGAACGCAGCGTCACGATCATGGCCGACGGCAACCGCCGCACCATCCGCACGAACGCGGCGACCGTGGGCGGGGCCGTCGAGGACGCGGGCGTCACGCTGCGCGGGCAGGACACCACGTCGGTGCCGCAGAGCAGCTTCCCGCGCGATGGGCAGGTCATCACGGTGATGCGGGTGACGGGGGAGAAGGAGGTCCGCGAGGAACCGATCCCCTACGCGACCGAGCGCACGGAGGACGCCTCGCAGTTCCAGGGCACGGAGGTCGTCACGCAGGCCGGTGAGCCCGGCATGAAGCGGGTCACGTACTCGGTGCGGACCGTCAACGGGGTCCGGGGGAAGCCGCGGCGCGTGCGGCAGGAGGTCGTGCGGGAGCCGCGTACGCAGCAGGTCAGGGTGGGTACGAAGCCGATGCCGACGTCCGTGGCCGGGGCGGACTCCCTCAACTGGTCCGGGCTCGCGGCGTGTGAGTCGGGCGGTCGGCCGGGAGCCACGGACGCGACCGGCACCTACGGGGGCCTCTACCAGTTCGACACGCAGACGTGGCAGAGCCTCGGCGGCTCGGGGCGCCCCCAGGACGCGCCTGCCGCGGAGCAGACGTACCGGGCGAAGCGGCTTTACGTCAGCCGTGGGGCCTCCCCCTGGCCCCACTGCGGGGCGCGTCTCTAGCGGTGGCGGCACGGGGGTTACGGCCTCGGGGCTCCGCCCCGGACCCCGCTGCTCAAGCGCCGCAGGGGCTTGAATTGCCCACCCGCAGGCAATGGCCCGGCTCCCGCCCATTTCCCACCCACCCGCCCCCTCCGGGGGCGTAGGCCGCACGGGGTGCCGCCACCACCTTGGGCGATCCGCCGGCAACCACGGCTCCCCACCCCCTGCGGTCAACCGCACCCGCCTTGGGCCATCCGCCGCCTGGGACGGTTCCCCACCCGTTGCGGTCGACCGCCATCGCCTTGGGCAATCCGCCGCCTGGGGCGGTCCCCCACCCGTTGCGGTCGACCGCACCCGCCTTGGGCAATCTGCCGCCTGGGGCGGTCCCCCACCCGTTGCGGTCGACCGCACCCGCCTTGGGCAATCTGCCGCCTGGGACGGTCCCCCACCCGTTGCGGTCGACCGCACCCGCCTTGGGCAATCTGCCGCCTGGGACGGTCCCCCACCCGTTGCGGTCGACCGCACCCGCCTTGGGCAATCTGCCGCCTGGGGCGGCAGGGTGGGCAAGGCGGCACCCCGGTGCCGCGCACCTCTTACGGCGGGCCCCGCCCCGGCACAGCGACCGGGCCCCGGGACGGGCCGAAGCCCCCGGAGGGGGCGGGAGGGTGGGAGATGGCCGGGCACCGGCGCAGCCGGAAGGCACCGGTGCCGCGCAACCAGGACGGGAGGCGCCGACCACGGCACGGTAAGACCCCGGTGCCGCGCAACACGGGCGAAGGGCCCCACCCCGGCACAGCTACCCTTGAACGGTGAGCACCAGTGACCCCCAGGGCCCCCTCCTCGGCGCCGCGGACATCCGCGAACTCGCCGCGGCGCTGAACGTCCGGCCGACCAAGCAGCGCGGCCAGAACTTCGTGATCGACGCCAACACCGTCCGCCGCATCGTCCGCACCGCGGAAGTGACCGAGGACGACGCCGTCGTGGAGGTCGGACCCGGCCTCGGCTCGCTCACCCTCGCCCTCCTCGAAGCGGCCCGCCACGTCACGGCCGTGGAGATCGACGACGTACTGGCCGCGGCCCTGCCCGCCACCATCGCGGCCCGCCTTCCGGCCAAGAAGGACGCCTTCGACCTCGTCAACATCGACGCGATGCAGGTCACCGAGCTTCCCGGCCCGGCCCCCACCGCCCTCGTCGCGAACCTTCCGTACAACGTCGCGGTCCCCGTCCTGCTCCACATGCTGGAGAACTTCCCGACCATCGAGCGGACCCTCGTGATGGTGCAGGCCGAGGTCGCCGACCGGCTCGCCGCAGGGCCCGGCTCCCGCGTCTACGGCGTCCCGTCCGTGAAAGCCAACTGGTACGCGGAGGTCAAACTCGCCGGCCGGATCGGCCGCAACGTCTTCTGGCCCGCCCCGAACGTCGACTCCGGCCTCGTCTCCCTCGTACGCCGCACCGAGCCGATCCCCACCACCGCGTCCAGGCAAGAGGTCTTCGCGGTCGTCGACGCCGCCTTCGCCCAGCGCCGCAAGACGCTGCGCGCGGCGCTCGCCGGGTGGGCGGGTTCGGCGCAGGCCGCCGAGGAGGCCCTCGTCGCCGCTGGCGTCTCCCCGCAGGCGCGCGGCGAGGCGCTCACCGTCCACGAATTCGCCCGCATCGCGGAGGCCAAGCAGCAGTGACATCGGATACGTCGGTGACCGTACGCGTACCCGCCAAGGTCAACGTCCAGCTCGCGGTCGGCGGCGCCCGCCCCGACGGCTTCCACGACCTGGCGAACGTGTTCCTGGCCGTGGGCCTCTACGACGAGGTGACGGTGTCGGAGGCGGACGCCTTCGAACTCACCTGCACGGGACCCGGTTCCGGCCAGGTCCCCCTGGACCGTACGAACCTGGCCGCGCGCGCCGCGTACGCCCTGGCGGCGCGGCACGGCCTCGGTGAACCCACCATCCGTATCCACATCGCCAAGGACATCCCGGTCGCCGGCGGCATGGCGGGCGGCTCCGCGGACGCGGCGGGCGCGCTCGTGGCCTGCGACGCGCTCTGGGGCACGAACGCGTCCCGTGAGGAACTCCTCGACATCTGCGCCGAGTTGGGCAGCGACGTGCCGTTCAGCCTGGTCGGCGGGGCGGCGCTCGGTACGGGGCGGGGCGAGAAGCTCGAACTCCTCGACGTGGGCGGGGAGTTCTGGTGGGTGTTCGCGGCGGCGGACGGCGGCCTGTCGACCCCGGCCGTCTACCGCGAGTTCGACCGCCTCAGCCCCGACGCTCCCGACCCCGTCGCCGCGCCCGCCCTTCTGGAGGCGCTGCGCACCGGCGACGTCGAGGCGCTCGCGGCCACGGTCACGAACGACCTCCAGCCCGCGGCGCTCTCCCTCTTCCCGTCCCTGAAGGACACGCTTGACGCCGGTACGTCGGCGGGGGCGCTGGCCGCGCTGGTCTCCGGCTCGGGCCCGACGACGGCGTTCCTCGCGGCGGACGAGGCCTCAGCGCGACGCGTGGCCGCGGGCTTGGCGGAGGCGGGCGTGTGCCGCACGGCCCGCGTGGCCTCCTCCCCGGCCCCGGGCGCGACACTCCTCTGACTCGGCACGGGGCCCGGGGCAGAGCCCCGATCTTTCAGCGCGGGGTCCGGGGCAGCGCCCCGTGGCGTGGGGACCGGCCGGGGTCCGGGGCAGCGCCCCATGGCGTAGGACCGGCCGCGGTCCGCGGCAGCGCCCCGCGGCGTAGGACCGGCCCAGGTCCGCGGCAGCGCCCCGTGACCGGCACCCCGGCGGCCCGCGCCGCAAAGGCACTCCCGCACCCCCACTACGCTTGAAGACCGGCCCACCCCCGTGGCCCACCCCCCGGAGCGGAGCGAAATGGCAGTCAATCTGGTCAACGTCGAGAACGTCTCGAAGGTCTACGGCACCCGTGCCCTCCTCGACGGCGTCTCCCTCGGCGTACAGGAAGGCGACCGGATCGGCGTCGTGGGACGCAACGGAGACGGCAAGACCACCCTCATCCGCATGCTCGCCAAGCTGGAGGAGTCCGACACCGGACGCGTCACCCACAACGGCGGCCTGCACCTGGGCGTACTCACCCAGCACGACTCGCTCGACCCGAAGGCCACCGTCCGGCACGAGGTCATCGGCGACATGGCCGACCACGAGTGGGCGGGCAGCGCCAAGATCCGCGACGTACTCACGGGGCTGTTCGGCGGGCTCGACCTGCCGGGCTTCCCGCAGGGACTCGACACCGTGATCGGCCCGCTCTCCGGCGGCGAGCGGCGCCGTATCGCGCTCGCCCAGCTGCTCATCGCCGAGCAGGACCTGATCGTCCTCGACGAGCCGACGAACCACCTCGACGTCGAGGGCATCGCCTGGCTCGCCCAGCACCTGCGGGCCCGCCGCTCCGCCCTCGTCTGCGTCACGCACGACCGCTGGTTCCTCGACCAGGTCTGCACCCGCATGTGGGACGTGCAGAAGGGCGACGTCTACGAGTACGAGGGCGGCTACTCGGACTACGTGTTCGCGCGCGCCGAGCGTGAGCGGATCGCCGCGACCGAGGAGAGCAAGCGGCAGAACCTGATGCGCAAGGAGCTGGCCTGGCTGCGCCGCGGCGCCCCCGCCCGCACCTCCAAGCCGCGCTACCGCATCGAGGCGGCCAATGAGCTGATCGCGGACGTCCCGGAGCCGCGTGACAAGAGCGAGCTGATGAAGTTCGCGAACGCCCGCCTCGGCAAGACGGTCTTCGACGTCGAGGACGTCACCGTCCAGGCCGGCCCGAAGGTGCTGCTCAAGCACCTGACCTGGCAGCTCGGCCCCGGCGACCGCGTCGGCCTGGTCGGTGTGAACGGCGCGGGCAAGACGTCCCTGCTGCGCGCCCTCGACGAGGCCGCCCGCAGCGAGGGCGACGTACAGCCGGCCGCCGGAAAGATCGCCGTCGGCAAGACGGTCCGCCTCGCCTATCTCTCGCAGGACGTGACCGAACTCCCCGCCACGCTGCGGGTGTTGGAGGCCGTCCAGCAGATCCGTGACCGCGTCGACCTCGGCAAGGGCCGCGAGATGACCGCGGGACAGCTGTGCGAGCAGTTCGGCTTCGCGAAGGACAAGCAGTGGACGCCGGTCGGCGACCTGTCCGGTGGCGAACGCCGCCGCCTTCAGATCCTGCGCCTCCTGATGGACGAGCCGAACGTCCTCTTCCTCGACGAGCCGACGAACGACCTCGACATCGAGACCCTCACCCAGCTCGAGGACCTGCTCGACGGATGGCCGGGCTCGATGGTCGTGATCTCCCACGACCGGTTCTTCCTGGAGCGCACCACCGACAACACGTACGCCCTGCTCGGCGACGCCACCCTGCGGATGCTGCCGCGCGGCGTCGACGAGTACCTGGAGCGCAGGCAGCGGATGATCGAGGCCGCGTCGCCCGCCCCCGCGGCCGCACCGGCCGCGGCCGAGAAGGTGGGGCCCTCCGCGGCCACTGGGTCTTCTAAAGATGTACGCGCCGCGAAGAAGGAACTCCAGAAGGTCGAGCGGCAGATGGACAAGATCTCCGAGAAGGAGACCAAGCTGCACGCGCAGATCGCCGACAACGCCACCGACTTCGGGAAGGTCGCGAAGCTCGACGCGGAGCTGCGTGATCTGGTCGCGCAGCGCGAGGAGTTGGAGATGCGCTGGCTGGAGCTCGCCGAGGACGCGTGACCCAGCGCCTCGTGGGCCGGTCCTCCCCTGGGTACGGGGAAGGATCGGCCCGTTGCCTGTCGGCCGCGAGTGACAGGCGCGAGTGATAGAAAAGGGCCGCCGGAACGAGAACGTGCGATCCGGCCCACGGCGACTGGCCTTGCCGAAACTCAACGTCCCCGAGGTACCCAGGTCATGACCCAGCCACCCCCACCCCGCCCGCCGAACGAACCCCCGTCCCCGCAGGGCGAATTCGGCGCCCCACCGCCCATATCGCCGTACACCACCCCCGGTTACGGCACCCTGCGCACACCGCTCCCGCCCGTGAGGCAACAGCCGTACGAGCGGGCCCAGTACGACCAGGCCCAGTACGAGCAGTCCCCATACGGCCACCCGCAGCCCCCCACCCGTAAAAAGGTGCCGCCGATCGCGCTCGTCATAGGCGCCGCGGTCGTGGCCATCGCGTTGATCGTCGGCGGCGGCTTCCTCTACGCCACGACGTCGGGCGACGACCCCGGCGTGGGCGCCACGGGCTCCGGCGGCGACAAGAGCGGCGACGGCTTCGGCGGTTCCGGGGCGGAGCAGGCCCCGGCCGACCCGTCGGCGAAGGTGACGCTGCGGCTGCCCGCGCCGAAGGTGGCGAAGCGGCAGGTGGACAGCGTCCAGGGCTCCTGGCTGACCGACAGGACGTACGCCAAGGCGGGCTTGAACCAGATCGTCGGGTACGACGCCGCGAGCGGCAGGAAGACCTGGACGCTCCCGCTGTCGGGGCAGACGTGCGCGGGGACGGACACCGTCACCGACGACGCGCTCGCGGCCGTGGTCAGCGAGGCGGGCGAGCGGCCCGCGAACGGCGACCACAAGCCGTGCAGCCAGATCACGGTCTTCGACGTCAACACGGGGCACAAGGTCTGGACGCAGAGCCTGGGCCAGGGCTCGAACCGGCGGATCTTCGAGGAGCTCTCCCTCTCGGGCAACACGCTCGCGGCGGGCGGCGGTCTCGACGGCGGCGCCGCCTTCGACATCAAGTCGGGCAACATCCTGTGGCAGCCCGACACCGGGGAGTGCCAGGACGTCGGCTACCACGGCGGCGCCCAGCTGGTGACGGTCCGCAAGTGCGGTACGTACGGCCACGCGACGTACGACGTCCAGCTCCTGGACCCGGTGACGGGCCAGCCCCGGTGGTCCTACAAGCTCGCCAAGGGCCTTGCCGACGTAAAGGTCCTGTCCACCAAGCCGGTCGTCTTCGGCGTGGGAAACGGCGCCGACACGGCGGGCACCATCACCGACGTATTCGCCCTGGACAGCCGCGGAAGGCTCGCGAGCAAGATCTCCATCGACGCCAAGAAGTACGACTTCGCCTGTGAGGTCGGAAAGACCGAGGGCTGCGCGAAGATCACCGTCGGAAATGGGCGGATCTATTTCGCGACCCGGTCGCAGGAGACCGACAGCGGATCGGGGCCGGCCAACGAGATCGTGTCGTACTCCCTGGAGACCGGGAAACGCACGGGCGACCGCGTCACGGGCGGCGACCACCACGACATCTTCCCGGTGCGCATGGACGGCGGAAACATCCTGGCGTTCAAGACGGGGGCAGCCAAGAAGGGCAGCCAGATCGTGACGATCGACCCCGGGACCATGAAGCAGTCGACCCTGGTGGAAACGCCGGCCACGCCCGCCGTCCGGAACATGATCGGCGGCATGGCGCCCGGCCGATCGAATTCCGAACTCCACTATTCCAAGGGGAGATTGTTCCTCGGTCAGCCCTTGATCGGCGAACCCTACGCGGACGGCGGCCAACGGTACACGGCGGTCGGTTTCGGTACCGGATGAAAATGGTCGCGAAGTCGCCCTGAGCGAAAGCTTCTTGGCGCTGGCTTTGCGTTCCTGTACTCCCAAACATCCCTCAATGCACTGGATTTCAGCATTGAGGGCCGCTTCTGGCCGGTAGGGGGCGCGCATCCTCGAACAAGCGTGTAGCTTCCGGGGGATGAAGGAGGACGGGGAGTCGGGGGGCTCGCCTGTCCTTGGGGGGCCCGGGGGTTCGCGGGGACACCCGGGGTGGATTGGGGGGTTGGCCCGATGGGAGTGCGGCTGATGGTGGTCGACGACCACCGATTGCTGGCCGAGGCGTTGGCCTCGGCCCTGAAGCTGCGCGGGCACCGGGTGCTCGCGGCGGCCGCGCCTGCGGCCGGCGCGGCGGATCTGGTCATCTCGCGGGCGCCGGAGGTCTGCCTGCTGGGCACGGCGACCCCCGCGGAACCCGGCACCTTCGACCCGGTGATCCGCATCAAACGCGAGCGCCCGCAGGTGGCGGTGGTGGTTCTCGGCCCCGTCCCCTCGCCAAGAGGTATCGCGTCGGCCTTTGCCGCCGGCGCCTCCGGTTACGTACGGCACGACGAGCGCATAGAGGGCGTCGAGCGCGCCCTCATGAAGGCGCGGGCGGGGGAGGCCGCGGTGGCTCCCGCCCTGCTCCAGGGCGCGTTCGCGGAGTTGCTCAACCCGGCGGCCCAACCGGACGACGAGGGGCAGCGGTTGCTCCAGATGCTCACACCGCGCGAGGTCGAGGTCCTGGTGCGGGTCGCGGACGGCGAGGACACCCGGCTGATCGCGGCGGGCATGGGCATCGCCCCGTCCACGGCCCGTACGCACGTCCAGCGTGTCCTGATGAAGCTGGGCGTCGGCTCCCGCCTGGAGGCGGCGGCACTCGCGGCCCGCACGGGCCTGCTGGACCGGGCGGGCCCGGTGGGCTCGCCAGAACCCGAGTCCTGAGCTACAGTTGATCTTGTTGGTCGCCGCAACTCGCGGCGGGTGACCATGCGTTGGTGGTCCAAGGAAAGACGCCCCGCTTCCTGCGGGGAAATGCAGGTGCAAGGCCTGCCCGGCGCTCCAGAAGTCCAAGGCCCGTTCCGCTCAGGCGGAACGGGCCTTGTGCGTTGCTGGAGCGACCGACTGTGACGTCTGACTACGGGAATCCCGTAGTCAGACGTCACAGTCCGGTGGCGCTACTCGGACGCCTCCGCCAGTTCCTCCGTCGTCGGCGGCTCCGTGGGGCGCAGCTTCATCCAGACCAGGAAGAACACTCCGAGGAGCAGCATGCCGATGCCGGTCCACAGGTTGATGTTGATGTCCTGGGCTTTCTTGAGGTCGGCGTCGGACGCCGTGAGGCCGGCGATCGTGACGATCACGCCGTACACCACGAAGAGGCCGCCGATGATGCGTCGCACGTCGAAGAGGCGGGCCGCCGTCGCAGACTTGGCCTCAAGCTCCTTCACTTCCTCGACGTGCTGGTTCATTTCGTCGCTCATGTCGTGTTACCTCGGACCTCAGAAGGAGAACGGGATGTAGCAGATGACGGCGAGGACGATCGCTCCCCAGCCCAGCAGGGCCGGCTTGCGGTACCAGGCGTCGTCACCCTCGGCCGGCGGCTCCTCCATGCCCGGCGACTTCGTGCCGTACACGAGACCGGCCAGCTCCTCGGCGGGCTTGGACTTGGTGCAGAGCGTGACCACGAACATCACCACGGCGCCGACCACGAAGGCGACGATCGAGGAGACGAAGTTGGCGCCCTGGTCCGAGGGGATCTCGATGACGCCCTGCTTGTAGAAGTAGAAGTAGTTCACCATCGCGGCCACGGTTCCGGACAGCAGCCCCCAGAAGCCCGCCGCCGGCGTCGTCCGCTTCCAGAACATGCCGATGATGAAGACCACGAACAGCGGGACGTTGAAGAACGAGAACAGCGTCTGCAGGTAGTTCATGATGTTGCTGAAGCTGCCCGCGATGAACGCGGTGCCCATGCCGATCACGACGCCGACGGCGGTGACGACGCGACCCGTCCCGAGGTAGTACCGGTCGCTCTGGCCCTTCTTGATGTACGCGGCCCAGATGTCGTTGGTGAACACCGTGTTGAAGGACGAGACGTTGGCCGCCATGCCCGCCATGAAGGCGGCCAGCAGGCCCGTCACCGCGATGCCGAGGACACCGTTGGGCAGCAGGTCGCGCATGAGGACCGGGATGGCGTCGTTGTACTGGAGGCCGTCCGCGGACTTGCCGATGGACGGCTCCATGACCAGGGCGATCAGACCGGGGATCACGACGACCATCGGGATGAGGATCTTCGGGAACGCGGCGATCAGCGGGGTGCGCTTGGCGGCGGAGAGGTTCTTCGCGGACAGCGCGCGCTGCACCTCGGCGAAGTTCGTCGTCCAGTAGCCGAAGCTCATCACGAAGCCGAGGCCGAGCACGATGGTCAGCCAGTTGGCGCCGAGCGGGTTGGCGTCGCCGATGCCCGTGCCCTGCCAGGCCGTCATGAACGAATCACCGTGCGAGCTGGACAGCGAGTCGGATATGCCGTCCCAGCCGCCGACGCGCTTGAGGCCGACGATGGTCAGCGGGATGAGCGCGGCGAGGATGACGAAGAACTGCAGGACCTCGTTGTAGATCGCCGAGGAGAGCCCGCCGATCGTGATGTACGCGAGGACGAAGAGGCCCGCGATGACGATCGCCAGCCACTGCGGCCAGCCGAGCAGCGCCTGGAGCACCAGGGCCATCGCGTACAGGTTGACGCCCGCGATCAGCACCGAGGAGACGGCGAAGATGATCGAGGAGAGCAGGTGGGACGAGGGGCCGAAGCGGTGCAGCAGGAACTCAGGGACCGAGCGCACCTTCGACGAGTAGTAGAAGGGCATCATCACCAGGCCGAGGAAGACCATGGCGGGGATGGCGCCGATCCAGTACCAGTGCACCGTGTAGAGCCCGTACTGCGCCCCGTTGGCCGCCATGCCGAGGAGCTCGGTGGCGCCCAGGTTCGCGGCGACGAACGCGAGACCGGTGACCCAGGCGGGCAGGGAGCGTCCGGAGAGGAAGAAGTCCAGGCTGGTCTTCACGGACCGGCGAGCGGCGAAGCCGATGCCCAGCACCACGACGAAGTAGATCGCCATGATCGCGTAGTCGAGGCCATTGGTGGGCAGCCGGAGCCCCTCGGCCAGGGTTGTTGTGGGGGACAGCATGTAGATCTCGCTTCGTTGCGCGAACTGAAACAGTCCGGAACCTACGCCTCCGGCTTCAATAAGTGAACAGTTCCGCTGACGTTCTTTGTTGGATTGTGATCGAGATCCCGTTCTGACCCCTCGGGACGGCACGAGACAGCACAGAAAGCGCACAGCCCGCTGCGGGCAGTCGGTGCGGCCCGCTTCTCTTGACGCCACTGTTGGCTTATGCTTTGTTGTGTTTGGTTCTGTTTGGTTGGTGTGATGAGGAGCATCGGACGTGAAGAAGACGTCGACCCGGCTCGCCGACGGTCGTGAGCTCATCTATTACGACTCGCGCGACGACGTCGTCCGGGACGCGGCCGACCGCCGCCCCCTCGACCCCACCGTCACCACCTCCGAGGTGCGCCGCGACCCACTGCTCGGCGACTCCGTGGCGATCGCCTCGCACCGCCAGGGCCGCACGTACCACCCGCCGGCCGACGAGTGCCCGCTGTGCCCCTCCGAGGGCGAGCGGCTGAGCGAGATCCCCGACTCCTCGTACGACGTGGTGGTCTTCGAGAACCGCTTCCCCTCGCTCGCGGGGGACGCGGGCCGCTGCGAGGTCGTGTGCTTCACGTCCGACCACGACAAGTCCTTCGCCGACCTCACCGAGGAGCAGGCGGGACTCGTCCTCGACGCGTGGACCGACCGCACCGCCGAGCTCTCCCACCTCGACTCCGTCGAGCAGGTCTTCTGCTTCGAGAACCGCGGCGCCGAGATCGGCGTCACCCTCGGCCACCCGCACGGCCAGATCTACGCCTACCCCTTCACCACCCCGCGCACGGCCCTGATGCTGCGCTCCGCCGCCGAGCACAAGGAGCAGACCGGGGGCCGCAACCTCTTCGCCGACGTGGTGGAGAAGGAGGTGGAGGACGGCTCGCGGATCGTCCTCGACGGCGAGCACTGGGTGGCCTTCGTGCCCTACGCCGCCCACTGGCCGTACGAGGTGCACCTCTACCCCAAGCGCCAGGTCCCGGACCTGCTCGCGCTCGACGACGACGCACGCACAGAGTTCCCCAAGATTTATCTGGAACTCTTGAGGCGCTTCGACCGGATCTTCGGCGCTGACCAGCCGGCGACGCCGTACATCGCGGCCTGGCACCAGGCCCCGTTCGGCTCGCTGGACGAGTTCGAGGGCGTCAACCGCGATGATTTCGCGCTGCACCTCGAGCTCTTCACCGTCCGACGCACTTCCGGCAAGCTGAAGTTTCTCGCGGGTTCCGAGTCCGGCATGAGCGTGTTCATCAACGATGTGCCGCCGGAGACCGCGGCCGAGCGACTGCGAGAGGTAGCGAGCGAGTAATGGGTAAGGCCGATTCCAAGAAGTACCTGGTCACTGGCGGTGCGGGCTACGTCGGCAGCGTCGTCGCGCAGCACCTGATCGAGGCGGGTCACGAGGTCACCGTCCTCGACAACCTCTCCACCGGCTTCCGCGAGGGCGTCCCCGCGGGCGCCACCTTCATCGAGGGCGACATCCGCGACGCCGCCAAGTGGCTCGACTCCTCCTACGACGCCGTGCTGCACTTCGCCGCGTTCTCGCAGGTCGGCGAGTCCGTCGTGAAGCCCGAGAAGTACTGGGCCAACAACGTCGGCGGCACGATGGAGCTGCTCGCCGCGATGCGCGCGGCGAGCGTCCGCAAGCTCGTCTTCTCCTCGACCGCGGCCACGTACGGCGAGCCGGTGAACACCCCGATCACCGAGACCGACCCGACCGCGCCCACTTCCCCGTACGGCGCCTCGAAGCTCGCGGTCGATCACATGATCACGGGCGAGGCGGCCGCGCACGGACTGGCTGCAGTGTCCCTTCGGTACTTCAACGTTGCGGGCGCGTACGGCAGTTGCGGTGAGCGGCACGACCCCGAGTCGCACCTCATCCCGCTCGTCCTCCAGGTCGCGCAGGGCGGCCGCGAGGCGATCAACGTCTTCGGCGACGACTACCCGACGCCCGACGGCACCTGCATCCGCGACTACATCCACGTCGCGGACCTCGCGGAGGCGCACCTGCTCGCCGTCGACGCCGCGCAGCCCGGCGAGCACCTCATCTGCAACCTCGGCAACGGCAACGGCTTCTCCGTCCGCGAGGTCATCGAGACCGTCCGCCAGGTCACCGGGCACCCGATCCCCGAGGTCGTCGCCCCGCGCCGCGGCGGCGACCCGGCCGTCCTGGTCGCCTCCGCCGACACCGCGCGCGAGCGCCTCGGCTGGAACCCGTCCCGCGCGGACCTCGCGGGCATCGTCGCCGACGCCTGGGCCTTCGCCCAGGCCCGCCAGTAGGAATCAGGGGCTTCAACTCATGTCCGTCGACGCGCAGTTCAAGGACCTGTACGGGTACGAGCCCGCCGGAGTGTGGGCGGCCCCCGGCCGCGTCAACCTCATCGGCGAGTACACCGACTTCAACGAGGGCTTCGTCATGCCGCTCGCGCTGCCGCACACCGCGGTCGCCGCGGCGGCCCGGCGCGAGGACGGCGTGCTGCGCCTGCACTCCGCCGACATTGATGCCCCGGTCGTGGAACTGCGCGTCGACGACCTGGCCCCGCTGTCGAAGTACGGCCAGGGCGGCTGGGCCGCGTACCCGGCGGGCGTCGTCTGGGCGCTGCGCGAGGCGGGCCACGCGCTCACCGGCGCGGACATCCACCTCGCCTCCACGGTCCCGACCGGCGCGGGCCTCTCGTCGTCGGCCGCGCTCGAGGTGGTCACGGCGTACGCGATGAACGACCTGTACGAACTAGGGCTCACGGGCGCCGAGTTGGCGGTGCTGGCGCAGCGCGCCGAGAACGCCTTCGTCGGTGTGCCGTGCGGCGTCATGGACCAGATGGCCTCGTCGTGCGCCACCGAGGGGCACGCGCTGCACCTCGACTGCCGCGACCTGTCCATCCGCCAGGTCCCCTTCGACCTGGCGGCCCACGGCCTCCAGCTGCTCGTCGTCGACACCCGCGTCAAGCACGAGCTGGGCGACGGCGCGTACGCGGAGCGCCGCGCGGGCTGCGAGGAGGGCGCGCGCGTCCTCGGCGTGAGTCACCTGCGCGATGTCCCGTACGCCGAACTGGGCAGGTCCGTCGCGGAGTTGGAGCTGGCCGGGGTCGACGAGAAGGTCGTCCGCTACGTCCGCCACATCGTCACCGACGACCACCGCGTCGAGCGCGTCATCGAGCTGCTCGACTCCGGCGACGTCCGCGCCATCGGCCCGATCCTCGTCCAGGGCCACGTCTCGCTCCGCGACGATCTGCGCATCTCCTGCCCGGAGTTGGACCTGGTCGTCGGCACGGCGATGACGTCCGGCGCGATCGGCGCCCGGATGACGGGCGGCGGCTTCGGCGGCTCGGCGATCGTCCTGGTGGAGTCGGACGAGGCCGACACCGTCACGAAGTCGATCACCGACGCCTTCGCGGAGGCCGGCTTCACGGCGCCGCGAGTCTTCCCGGCAGTGCCTTCGGCAGGGGCGCGCCGTATCTCGTAACGGCTACCCCAGCCGCTTCGTCAACGTGAACTCCTTGACCCCGGGCGGGTAGTCCGGGATCACGGACACCACGTCGTATCCATGCAGCCGGTAGAAGCCCGGGGCTTGAAAGTCCCAGGTCTCGACACGGGAGCCCCGGCACTCGCGCTCCTCGTGCGCGAGGCGCTCCGCCTCCGCGAGGAGCCGGGAGCCGAGCCCCGCCCCGCGGTGCTGCTCGGCGACCCACAGCAGATCCACGTGCAGCCAGAACGCCCACGTGTACGCGTCGAGCCCCGCCGCCAGTGCGCCGTCCTCGTCCAACACCCATACCTGGAGCGGGACATGCTGGTCGGCAGGGGTGCCGCGCAGCTCACGAAGGTCCGGTGACGCCGCCGTATTGGTCTCCCTCAGCAGCGACCGGAGCAGAAGGGTGCGCTCCTTGTCGACTTCTGTCTCGATGCGAAACATGCGCATCACCATAAACGCGCAGGACAGTCGCTGCTCCGCCAACCGACAACCAGTTCTGCGAATTGACTTCCCCTGGGGGCCGTCGCCTCTACTCTGAGGACAGCACCGGTGGGGGCCGGTGCCGATCAGGGGGCGAGACAGCCGGGTACGACGCCCGGAGCGGGGGTAGCGGTTGTGCGCACGGCGGCGGCCGTGCCGTTGCGGCGACCCGTACTCCGGGCGCCGTACCTGTGTTGGTCCGACCCCGGCGATGGGGTATCCCCTGCTCCTTCAGGGAGCTCGGGGAAGGGGGTAATCACGTGGTTCGTATCCGGGTCCTGGTGGTCGACGACCATCGCATCTTCGCCGAGTCGCTCGCGGCGGCGCTCGCCGCCGAGCCCGATGTCGACGTGTCGGCCGCGGGAAGCGGCCCCGCGGCCCTGCGCTGCCTCGACAGGGCTGTCGCGGAGGGACGCCGCTTCGATGTGCTGCTTATCGACGCGGACCTGGGCGCGGCATCGTTCCAGGGCATGCGCGCGCCGACGGCGGTACCCGACAGCGCCTCGCAGGACGGCCTCGTCGACGGCATCTCCCTGGTGGCGGGCGTCCGTTCGGGCCAGCCCGCCGTTCGCACGGTGGTGCTCGCCGAGCGGGACGATCCGCGCCGTGCGGCGCTCGCGCTCCAGGCGGGGGCGTCCGGCTGGGTCGCCAAGGACTGTTCCCTGTCGCGCCTGCTGACCGTCATACGGGGCGTGCTGCGCGAGGAGACACATCTGCCGCCGGCGCTGCTCACGGGCGTACTGCGGGAGTTGACCGCGGCGCGCAAGCACCGCACCGAGTCCGAGCGGCTCGTCGAGTCCCTGACGCCGCGGGAGCGCGAGGTGCTGCGCTGCATGGTGGCCGGTCTCGGCCGCAAGGCGGTGGCGGAGCGGCTGTTCCTGTCGCCGCACACGGTGCGGACACACATGCAGAACGTACTGGGCAAGCTCGGGGTGCACTCGACCCTCGCGGCGGTCGCACTGGCCCGCAGGGCGGGCGTGGGCCCGGCGGACCTGGAGGCGGCCAGCTGAGGCCTTACGTCTTGGGCGTCAGCCCGGGATGTTGTCGAACGGCGCGGTCAACTGGCGGAGTAGACCCGCCAGTTCACCCCGCTGCGTACGCGAAAGCTCCGCCAGGATCGCCCGCTCCTGGTCGAGCAGCCCGGCCAGGGCCTGGTCGGCACGGTCGCGGCCCTCGTCCGTGAGCCGGACCAGGACGCCGCGGCGGTCACTGGGGTCCGGCAGTCGCTCGACGAGGCCCTTCTTGGCGAGCCGGTCGATACGGTTGGTCATCGTGCCGGACGTCACCAGCGTCTGCGTGAGCAACTGGCCGGGAGAGAGCTGATACGGCGTGCCCGCGCGGCGCAGCGCCGTCAGGACGTCGAACTCCCACGGCTCCAGGTTGTGCTCGGAGAAGGCCAGGCGGCGGGCCCTGTCGAGATGGCGCGCGAGCCTGCTGACCCGACTGAGCACCTCAAGGGGCTCCACGTCGAGGTCGGGGCGCTCTCGGCGCCACGCTGAGACCAGACGGTCGACCTCGTCCTCCATGACGATCAGTGTAGGGGGTGTGTCGACATGAAGTCTCTTGAGGTCGACTATCTTGACATCGAGATACATGCGGAAGACGCTTGACGACATGACGCCCACACCCACCTGGGACCCCCAGCAGTATCTCCGGCACGCCGACCACCGCGGCCGCCCCTTCGTCGACCTGCTCGCCCGCGTCCCCGCCCTGCCGGGGGAGCCCGCCCGCATCGCCGACCTCGGCTGCGGCCCCGGCAACGTCACGACGCTGCTCACCGAACGCTGGCCCACGGCCCGCATCACCGGCTACGACAACTCGCCCCAGATGCTGGAACAGGCCCGCGCCCACGTCAGTGACCGCCTCGACTTCGCCTACGCGGACGCGGCCGACTGGGCGCCCACGGAGACGTACGACCTGCTGATGTCGAACGCGACGCTGCAATGGGTCCCGGACCACGCCGAGGCCTTCCCCCGGTGGATCGACGCGGTGGCCCCCGGCGGAACGTTCGCCTTCCAGGTGCCCGGCAACTTCGATGCGCCCAGCCACGTCCTGATGCGGGAGCTGGCGGAATCGGCCCACTGGAAGGGCCGGTTGGCCGGGGTGCTGCGCCACGGGGACGCGGTGCTCACGCCTGCGGCCTACCTGGAGCGGCTCGCCGGCCTCGGCTGCGAGGTCGACGCCTGGGAGACGACGTACATGCACCTGCTGGCGGGCGCGGATCCGGTCCTGGACTGGGTCAAGGGCACGGGCCTGCGCCCGGTCCTGACCGCGCTCGCGGACGACCCGGAGGCGCGCGACGCCTTCGTCGCCGAGTACCGGGATCTGCTCCGCGAGGCGTACCCGGCGACGGAGCACGGCACGGTGCTGCCGTTCCGGCGGATCTTCGTGGTGGCGAGGCGCTCATGACGCTCGTCGGGGTGGACCACGTACAGCTCGCGGCGCCGCCGGGCAGCGAGGAGGTCCTGCGGTCCTTCTACGTAGACGACCTCGGCATGACCGAACTCCCCAAGCCACCGGCGCTCGCGGCGCGGGGCGGCTGCTGGTTCCGGGCCGGGGCCGCGGAACTCCACCTGGGCATCGACCGGGACTTCCACCCGGCCAAGAAGGCCCACCCGGGCCTCCTGGTCCGCGACATCGAGTCGTACGCGCGACGGCTGGCGGGGCGTGGCGTGGCGGTCGAGTGGGACGACCTACTGCCGGGGTGGCGGCGCTTCTATTGCTCGGATCCGGTAGGAAACCGACTGGAGATTCTGGAGCCAGAGCCTCAATAATCCAGCCCCTGCGGCGTTTGAGCAGCGGGGCCCGGGGCGGAGCCCCGCGACCGCAACGCCGTTGCCGCGTGTCAACTCTTCCTGTGCCCTATGAGCCGCGGCTTCGGCTCGAGCCCATCGAGACCATGCCACGCCAAATTCACCAGATGCGCAGCGACCTCCGCCTTCTTCGGCTTGCGCGCGTCCAGCCACCACTGCCCCGTCAACGCGACCATCCCGACCAGCGCCTGCGCGTACAGCGGCGCCAGCTTCGGGTCGAAGCCGCGGTTCTTGAACTCGCGGCCGAGGATGTCCTCGACCTGCGTCGCGATGTCGGAGATCAGCGACGCGAAGGAGCCCGTGGACTGCGGGATGGGGGAGTCGCGGACCAGGATGCGGAAGCCGTCCGTGTACTCCTCGATGTAGTCGAGGAGCGCGAACGCGGCCTGTTCGCACAGCTCGCGCGGATGCCCGGCCGTGAGTGAACTCGTGACCATGTCCAGGAGCTGGCGCATCTCGCGGTCCACGACCACCGCGTACAGGCCCTCCTTGCCGCCGAAGTGCTCGTACACCACCGGCTTGGAGACCCCGGCCTTCGCCGCGATCTCCTCCACCGACGTGCCCTCGAAGCCCTTCGCGGCGAAGAGGACGCGACCGATCTCCAGGAGCTGCTGACGCCGCTCCGCCCCCGTCATCCGCGTTCTGCGCGTGCGCCGAGCCTTCTCCGGCCGCTCGGGCCGGTCGCTGCTCGCGTTGCCAGGGGTGCTTGAGTCGGTCTCCACGTCCCCATCATGCCGTGCCGCGCTCACGCGGCATCGGCGACCTTCTCCTTGCGGCGTGAGGCGATGCGGTCCTTCGACGGCCAGCGCACGTCGTGCGCCCAGCCCAGCTGCTCGAACCAGCGGATGAGGCGGGCCGAGGAGTCGATCTGGCCGCGCTCCACCCCGTGCCGCGCCGACGTCGGGTCCGCGTGGTGCAGGTTGTGCCAGGACTCGCCGCAGGACAGGACGGCCAGCCACCACACGTTGCCCGACTTGTCGCGGGACTTGAAGGGGCGCTTGCCGACGGCGTGGCAGATCGAGTTGATCGACCACGTCACGTGGTGAAGGAGCGCAACGCGGACGAGCGAGCCCCAGAAGAACGCCGTGAACGCGCCCCACCACGACATCGTCACCAGACCGCCGATCAGGGCGGGCAGGAACAGCGACAGCATCGTCCAGAAGATGAACTGGCGGGAGATCGCGCGGATCGCCGGGTCCTTGATCAGGTCCGGCGCGTACTTCTCCTGCGAGGTCTGCTCCTCGTCGAACATCCAGGCCATGTGCGCCCACCACAGGCCCTTCAGGAGGGCGGGGACCGTCTCCCCGTACCGCCACGGCGAGTGCGGGTCGCCCTCGGCGTCGGAGAACTTGTGGTGCTTGCGGTGGTCGGCGACCCAGCGCACGACCGGGCCCTCCACCGCGAGCGAGCCCATGACCGCCAGCGCGATCCGCAGCGGGCGCTTCGCCTTGAAGGAGCCGTGCGTGAAGTATCGGTGGAAGCCGATCGTGATGCCGTGGCAGCCGATGAAGTAGAACGCGACGAGCAGGCCGAGATCGAGCCAGCTCACCCCCCAGCCCCAGGCCAGCGGCACCGCCGCGAGCACGGCGAGGAACGGGAGGACGATGAACAGGAGCAGTGTGATCTGTTCCACGGAGCGCTTCTTTTCGCCGCCGAGTGTCGCGGAGGACGAGGTGGCGGGGGGTTCTGACGCCGGACCGGGAGCTTCTTCGATCACATCGGTACTGGTGGCCATGGGAGTCCCCTGTAAGTCGAGGGTTGAGACGGGCTGAGACGGGTCAGGAGATCCACGGGGATCCGCGGACAGCTTGCCTACGGTTCCGTAACCTACGGCACCGTAAGTACGTAAGCGTGCAGCCGGGCGGCAAGAGGCTCCGAGCCTCGCCGTCGGCGGTGGCACATATCCTTGGAATCGGTCGGACAGCGCGGTCCGCTCTGAATCTCCACCCCGGGTCTAGTACCCGGATCCGGGGATCCTTCCTCCCGACGTGCTTCACCACCTGCTTCACCATTGCAAGGAGCCGCACCTGTGAGCAGTGCCGACGAACAGACCGCTGCGACGAGCACCAGCGCCGAGCTGCGCGCCGACATCCGTCGGCTCGGTGACCTGCTGGGCGAGACCCTGGTCCGCCAGGAGGGCCCGGAGCTCCTCGACCTGGTCGAAAAGGTCCGCCGCCTGACCCGCGAGGACGGCGAGGCCGCCGCCGAGCTCCTGCGCGGCACCGAGCTGGACACCGCGGCCAAGCTGGTCCGCGCCTTTTCCACGTACTTCCACCTGGCCAACGTGACGGAGCAGGTACACCGTGGCCGCGAGCTGCGCGCCATGCGGGCCGCCGAGGGCGGACTGCTCGCCCGCACCGCGGACCGGCTCAAGGACGCCGACCCGGACCACCTGCGCGACACGGTCAAGCACCTGAACGTACGCCCCGTCTTCACCGCGCACCCGACGGAGGCCGCCCGGCGAAGCGTCCTCAACAAGCTGCGCCGCGTCGCCGAGCTCCTGGAGACCCCGGTCCTGGAGACCGACCGGCGCCGCTACGACACCCGCCTCGCCGAGAACATCGACCTGGTGTGGCAGACGGACGAGCTGCGCGTGGTCCGCCCCGAGGTCACGGACGAGTCCCGCAACGCGATCTACTACCTGGACGAGCTGCACGCCGGAGCCGTCGGCGACGTCCTGGAGGACCTCACCGCCGAGCTGGAGCGCGTCGGCTTCAAGCTCCCCGAGGACAGCCGCCCGCTCACCTTCGGCACCTGGATCGGCGGCGACCGCGACGGCAACCCGAACGTGACGCCGGCGGTCACCTGGGACGTCCTGATCCTCCAGCACGAGCACGGGATCAACGACGCGCTCGACATGATCGACGAGCTGCGTGGCTTCCTGTCGAACTCGATCCGCTACACGGGCGCCACCGAGGAGCTGCTCACCTCGCTCCAGTGCGACCTGGAGCGCCTCCCGGAGATCAGCCCCCGCTACAAGCGGCTCAACGCGGAGGAGCCCTACCGGCTCAAGGCCACCGCGATCCGGCAGAAGCTGGAGAACACCAAGACGCGGCTCGCCAACAACACCCCGCACCAGGAGGGCCGCGACTACCTCGGCACCGCCGAGCTGCTGCACGACCTCAAGCTCATCCAGACGTCGCTGCGCGAGCACCGTGCCGGACTGTTCGCCGAAGGCCGCATGGACCGTACGATCCGTACGCTCTCCGCCTTCGGTCTGCAGCTCGCCACGATGGACGTCCGCGAGCACGCCGACGCGCACCACCACACGCTCGGTCAGCTCTTCGACCGGCTCGGCGAGGAGTCCTGGCGGTACGCGGACATGCCGCGCGACTACCGGGGCAAGCTGCTCGCCAAGGAGCTCCGCTCCCGCCGTCCGCTGGCCCCGACCCCGGCGCCGCTCGACGCCGAGGGCGAGAAGACGCTCGGCGTCTTCCACACCATCACCAAGGCGCTCGACGTGTTCGGGCCCGAGGTCATCGAGTCGTACATCATCTCGATGTGCCAGGGCGCCGACGACGTGTTCGCCGCCGCCGTGCTCGCCCGCGAGGCGGGTCTCATCGACCTGCACGCCGGCTGGGCGAAGATCGGCATCGTGCCGCTCCTGGAGACGACGGACGAGCTGAAGGCCGCCGACACGATCCTTGAGGACATGCTCTCCGACCCGTCGTACCGGCGCCTCGTCGCGCTCAACGGGGACGTGCAGGAGGTCATGCTCGGCTACTCCGACTCCTCGAAGTTCGGCGGCATCACCACCTCGCAGTGGGAGATCCACCGCGCCCAGCGCCGCCTGCGCGACGTCGCGCACCGCTACGGCGTGCGCCTGCGCCTCTTCCACGGCCGCGGCGGCACCGTCGGCCGCGGTGGCGGCCCCTCGCACGACGCGATCCTCGCCCAGCCCTGGGGAACCCTGGAGGGCGAGATCAAGGTGACCGAGCAGGGCGAGGTCATCTCCGACAAGTACCTCGTGCCGTCCCTGGCCCGCGAGAACCTGGAACTGACCGTCGCGGCCACACTGCAGGCCTCCGCCCTGCACACGGCGCCGCGCCAGTCCGACGAGGCCCTCGCCCGCTGGGACGCCGCCATGGACGTCGTGAGCGACGCCGCCCACACGGCGTACCGCAAGCTCGTCGAGGACCCGGACCTGCCGAACTACTTCCTCGCGTCCACGCCGGTCGACCAGCTCGCCGACCTGCACCTCGGCTCGCGGCCCTCCCGCCGCCCCGGCTCGGGCGTCTCGCTCGACGGACTGCGCGCCATCCCGTGGGTGTTCGGCTGGACCCAGTCGCGGCAGATCGTGCCCGGCTGGTTCGGCGTCGGCTCCGGCCTCAAGGCGCTGCGCGAGGCGGGCCTGGACACCGTCCTCGACGAGATGAACGAGCGCTGGCACTTCTTCCAGAACTTCATCTCCAACGTCGAGATGACGCTCGCGAAGACCGACCTGCGGATCGCCCGGCACTACGTCGACACCCTCGTGCCCGAGAACCTCAAGCACGTCTTCGACGCCATCGTGACCGAGCACGAGCTGACCGTCGCCGAGGTGCTGCGCATCACGGGTGAGGACGAACTCCTCGCCGCGCAGCCCGTGTTGAAGCAGACGTTCGCGATCCGCGACGCCTACCTCGACCCGATCTCGTACCTCCAGGTCGCCCTGCTCAAGCGGCAGCGCGACGCGGCGGCCGCGCACGAGGAACCGGACCCGACGCTCGGCCGCGCCCTGCTGCTCACCGTGAACGGTGTGGCCGCGGGCCTGCGCAACACCGGCTGACCCTGGGGCCGTTCAAGAAGCGACTAGAAGCTGACAGCGACGAAGGCCGCCGTCAGCAGCGCGATTCCGGCGCCTCCCGTGATCCACGTGAGGCGCCGGTTGCGTATCCCGCCCGCGAGCACCACCGCCGCGAGCAGCAGCCCGCCGCCGAGCGGCACCCAGGCGTGCAGAAATCCGGCGGTACCCGCGCGCACCGCCGACGTCGAATCCGGCTTGAGGACGACGGGGAAGCGCGCGCCCTTCTTCTCCCCGATCGAGCGGTCGATCGTCACGCTCGCATGCCGCACGGCGGTGGGGGAGGCCGGCGAGAACGGGCCCGTGCACGTTCCGTCCGCACACCGGGTCACCGTCATCGTGCCGCGCTCACGGCCCGTCGGGAAGATCACGTGCTGCGCCGCACCCCACGATGCCCAGACACCGGCGATCAGCAACAGCGCGGCGACCACGGCCGCCGCGACTTGACGGGCAACAGGCAACATGGCCGGGATCCTTGGCCATCACCCTGCGTACGGTCAACTCCCGGCGGAATCCCGCCCCGACAAGTCCGTACAGGTCAGGAGTTGTAAGTCGACTGCGCCCGCTCCAGGCCCTCGATCACGAGCGCCTCCGCGGCGTCGGCCGCCCGGTCCACGAAGTAGTCGAGCTCCTTGCGCTCCGTCGACGAGAAGTCCTTGAGCACGAAGTCCGCGACCTGCATCCGGCCCGGCGGACGCCCGATCCCGAACCGCACCCGGTGGTAGTCACTGCCCAGCGACTTCGTGATCGACTTCAGACCGTTGTGCCCGTTGTCGCCGCCGCCCAGCTTCAGGCGCAGCACCCCGTAGTCGATGTCCAGCTCGTCGTGGATCGCCACGATGTGCTCCGTCGGCACCTTGTAGAAGTCGCACAGCGCGGTGACGGGACCACCCGAGACGTTCATGTACGACATCGGCTTCGCGAGGATCACCCGGCGGTTCAGGGGCCCAGGCGGGCCGATCCGCCCCTCGATGACCTGTGCCTGTCCCTTGGTCGCCCGCTTGAACTTGGCGCCCATCCGCTGTGCGAGGAGATCGGCCACCATGAAGCCGACGTTGTGCCGGTTCATCGCGTACTCGGGCCCAGGGTTGCCCAGCCCGGCGATCAGCCAGGGAGCGTTCTCGTCGGACATGCACATTCCTTAGGTGTACGTCGATACGTCGCGATACAGCGATACGGGGTGGTGGGCCGCGCCCACCACCCCGTACAGGTCAGACCCTGAAGGCTCAGGCCTCCGCGGCGGCCTCGTCGCCCTCGGCGTCGGCCGGGGCCTCCTCCGCCTGCGCGGACAGGACCTGGAGGACGACGGCGTCCTCGTCGGTGGCCAGCGTCGTGCCCTTGGGCAGCGTGATGTCCTTGGCGTGGATCGAGGCACCGGCCTCGAGGCCCTCGACGGAGACGGTGACCGACTCGGGGATGTGCGTCGCCTCGGTCTCGACCGACAGCGTGTTCAGCACGTGCTCGAGCAGGTTGCCACCCGGGGCCAGCTCGCCCTCGGTGTGGACGGGGAGCTCGACGGTGACCTTCTCGCCGCTCTTCACCTGGAGCAGGTCGACGTGGACCAGGAAGCTCGTGATCGCGTCACGCTGCACGGACTTCGGGATGACCAGCTCGGTGGACTTGCCGCCGTCGACGTCCAGACGGATCAGGACGTTCGGGGTACGCAGGGCCAGCATCAGGGCGTGCGAGTCGAGCGTGATGTGCTTCGGCTCGTCGCCGTGGCCGTAGACGACACCGGGAACCTTCTCGACCTGGCGCAGACGGCGCGAGGCACCCTTGCCGAACTCGGTGCGGGTCTCGACGGAAAGCTTGACCTCGGACATGCTCTTCAACTCCTCGTAGAACTAGGGGAAATAGTCACCCGGCCACGAACGGCCTGCTACGAAGAGCGCGTCGATAACGGACAGCCGACCTTCTGAGAACAGAAGTGCGGCCTCCCTCGCCGAGCAACTTCAGCAGTTTACCCGGCGGGGGAGGCCGCACCCAAATGGATCTTCAGTGAGGAGATCCGCTACGAGATCAGGCCTCGCCCTCGAAGAGGCTGGTCACCGAGCCGTCCTCGAAGACCTCGCGCACCGCGGAGGCGATCGTCGGCGCGATCGAAAGCACCGTGATCTTGTCGAGCTCCAGCTCGCCCGGCGTCGGCAGCGTGTCCGTGAAGACGAACTCGCTCACCTTCGAGTTCTTCAGGCGGTCCGCGGCCGGGCCGGAGAGCACACCGTGCGTCGCCGTCACGATGACGTCCTCCGCACCGTGCGCGAACAGGGCGTCGGCGGCGGCGCAGATCGTGCCACCGGTGTCGATCATGTCGTCGACGAGCACGCAGACGCGGCCCTTCACGTCACCGACGACCTCGTGCACGGTGACCTGGTTGGCGATGTCCTTGTCGCGGCGCTTGTGGACGATCGCCAGCGGGGCGCCGAGGCGGTCGCACCAGCGGTCGGCGACGCGCACGCGGCCGGCGTCGGGGGAGACCACCGTCAGCTTGTTGCGGTCGACCTTCGCGCCCACGTAGTCCGCCAGGATCGGCAGCGCGAACAGGTGGTCCACCGGGCCGTCGAAGAAGCCCTGGATCTGGTCCGTGTGCAGGTCGACCGTCAGAATGCGGTCGGCACCGGCGGTCTTCATCAGGTCCGCGACCAGGCGCGCCGAGATGGGTTCACGTCCACGGTGCTTCTTGTCCTGCCGCGCGTAACCGTAGAACGGCACGATGACAGTGATGGAGCGGGCCGACGCACGCTTCAGCGCGTCGATCATGATCAACTGCTCCATGATCCACTTATTGATCGGAGCCGTGTGGCTCTGGATCAGGAAGCAGTCGGCACCGCGAGCGGACTCCTGGTAGCGGACGTAGATCTCGCCGTTGGCGAAGTCGAACGCCTTGGTCGGGACGATCCCGACACCGAGCTGGTGCGCGACCTCCTCGGCAAGCTCGGGGTGGGCGCGGCCAGAGAAGAGCATCAACTTCTTCTCGCCCTGCGTCTTGATCCCGGTCACAGCACTAGTCTCCTCAGACGAGTTCGTCCGCCGCAGCTGCCCGCGCGTCCCATTAGCAGCGAGCCAGGCGAATCGTGAGCACCTATCACGGTACGCCGTGTCGGGCGCACCTGTTTCCGGTCAGACCACGTCAGTCCGCGGATTCCGGATTCCTGGAAGCCGCCTCCGCCGCCTTGGCAGCCGAGCTCCCCGGTCGCTTTCGGGCCACCCAACCCTCGATATTCCTTTGCTGGCCCCGCGCCACGGCCAACGAGCCGGCCGGCACATCCTTCGTGATCACGGACCCGGCGGCGGTGTACGCACCGTCCCCGATAGTGACAGGAGCCACAAACATGTTGTCCGAACCGGTCTTGCAGTGGGACCCGACGACGGAGTGATGCTTGCTCTCCCCGTCATAGTTCACGAAGACGCTCGCGGCACCGATGTTGGTGTGATCGCCGATCGTCGCGTCACCCACGTACGAAAGATGCGGCACCTTCGTGCCCTCACCGATCGACGAGTTCTTCGCCTCGACGAACGTCCCGATCTTCGACTTCAGGCCGAGCCGGGTACCGGGCCGCAGATACGCGAACGGACCGACGGACGCCTCGGGCCCGATGTCGGAGCTGTACGCCACCGTGTTGTCGACGTGCGCGCCCGCACCGACACGGGTGTCCGTGAGACGGGAGTTGGGACCGACCACGGAGCCCTCGGCGAGATGCGAGGCGCCCAGCAGCTGAGTGCCCGGCAGAACGGTGGCGTCCCGCTCGAAGGTCACGGCGACATCTACGAAGGTGCTGGCCGGGTCGACGACCGTCACACCCGCGAGCATCGCCTGCTCAAGGAGCCGGTCATTGAGAGTGCGGCGGGCCTCGGCCAGCTGCACCCGGTTGTTGATCCCGGCGATCTCACGGTGATCGCGCGCCACGGACGCACCGACCCGGTGCCCGGCCTCCCGCAGAATCCCGAGCACATCGGTGAGGTACTCCTCACCCTGGGAGTTGTCGGTCCGCACCTGCTTCAGCGCCTCGACGAGCAGCCGCCCGTCGAACGCGAACACACCCGAGTTGATCTCACTGATCGCGCGCTGCGCCTCGGTCGCGTCCTTGTGCTCGACGATCGCGGTGACGGCGCCCGAGACGTTGTCCCGGACGATCCGGCCGTAGCCGGTGGCGTCGGGGACCTCGGCGGTCAGCACGGTCACGGCGTTGCCGTCGGCGGCGTGCGTGGCGGACAGGGCCTGGAGCGTCCCGCCGGTGAGCAGCGGGGTGTCGCCGCAGACCACGACGACGGTGCCGTCGAGGTCCGCGCTCCCGCCGGCCAGCCCTTCGAGCCCCATCCGTACGGCGTGCCCCGTGCCGTTCTGCTCGGCCTGTACGGCGGTGCGGGCCTCGGAGTCGACCGCGCCCACGTGCGCGGAGACCTTCTCCCGCTCGTGGCCGACGACCACGACGAGCTGCTGGGGGTTCAACTCACGGGAGGCGGCGAGCACATGGCCGACCAGTGAGCGGCCGCAGAGCTCGTGCAGGACTTTAGGGGTGGCCGACTTCATACGGGTGCCCTCACCCGCTGCGAGTACGACGACGGCTGCCGGGGTGTTGGCGCTGCTCACGGGTGGGCCCTTCGGCGTCGGATGCGTTGTGGGGTGGACATCCGCAGGATACCGGGGCGTTTTGGGCCGGGCATGGGGGCGGGGCCCGACCGTTTCGATCGGGCCCCGCAACCGCCTAGAGCTCCCCCGCCAGGACTTGAACCCGGACAGATGGCACCAAAAGCCACAGTGCTGCCAATTACACCACGGGGGAATGTTTCTACCTAAACCGGACATTACGTCAGGCTGTCGGTCGGGCTCCCAACACTATGCCGTACCAAGAGCCTTCGATGCGACGGTACATGTCGGCTGCTCGCGGGACGCGGATGGCCGGGCGGCCGTGCCAAGTCGGCGTTCATACGCGCGCGCTGCTCCTCCGGTGCGGGCAGGAGTGGGGTGGTGGAGACCACTGCGTAAAACTCGCCGGAAATCGGGCACCCGGCGCCCGTAGTCTGGAGGGCATGACCACAGCGGGGGAAGTTCACCGAGCCGCGGCCGGGGGGCCGTGGTGGTGGGCGCGGCGCAGGGCTGCCGCGCTGGATGTGGTGCTGGCGGTGGCGTCCGCGGTGGAGTGTGCCGTGGAAGGGGTGCCGTTCGCGCACAAGGCCGGGCTGCCGGTCTGGGTGGGGATCCTTTTCGGGGTGCTGACCGGCTCGACGCTCGTGCTGCGGCGGCAGTGGCCGATCGCCGTCGTGCTGATCTCGGTGGCGGTGACGCCGGCGCAGATGGGCGTGATGCTGACGGTCGTCGGGCTGTACTCGCTTGCGGCGTCGGAGGTGCCGCGGCGGATCATCGGGGCGCTCGCGGGCATGTCGTTCCTGGGCACGCTGATCGTGTCGGTGGTGCGGGTGCAGCAGGACTCCGCGGCGCACGCGGACACGTTCCAGGTGGCCAACTGGGTCGTGCCGTTCCTCGCGATCACCACGGCGCTCGGGGTGACGGCTCCGCCGTTGCTGCTCGGGCTCTACGTGGGTGCGCGGCGCCGGCTGATGGATTCGCTGCAGGAGCGCAACGAGTCGTTGGAGCGGGAGTTGGGGCTGCTCGCCGAGCGGGCCGAGGAGCGTGCCGAGTGGGCGCGGGGCGAGGAGCGGACCCGGATCGCGCGGGAGATGCACGACGTGGTGGCGCACCGGGTGTCGTTGATGGTGGTGCACGCGGCGGCGTTGCAGGCGGTCGCGCGGAAGGACCCCGAGAAGGCCGTGAAGAACGCGGCGCTGGTCGGGGACATGGGGCGGCAGGCGCTCACCGAGCTGCGGGAGATGTTGGGGGTGCTGCGGGCCGGGGAGCCGGTGCCGCGGCGGGTGGACCGGATGCCGTTGGAGGCGGTGGGGGTGGCCGCCGCGGCGGCGGCCTCGCGGGCCGAGGCGGAGGTGGAGGTCGGGCCGTGGCTCGCCGAGCTGGAGGATCTGGTCGGGCAGTCGCGGGAGGCCGGGATGGTCGTCGAGGTGTCCGTGGAGGGGGAGTCGCGGGGGTATGCGGCGGCGGTGGAGCAGACGGCCTACCGGGTCGTCCAGGAGGCGCTGACGAACGTGCACAAGCACGCGGCGGGCGCGAAGACGTACGTCCGGCTCGCGCATCGGGGCGCGGAAGTGGCGATGCAGGTGGAGAACGAGCCGCCACCGGAGCCGGGCGCTGCCGCGTCGGCCGGGCTGCCGTCCGGAGGAAACGGTTTGGTGGGCATGAAGGAACGTGTCGCCGGGCTCGGCGGCGTGTTCGTGTCGGGCCCGACGGACGCGGGCGGCTTCCGGGTGTCGGCGGTGCTGCCGGCGGTGTTGTAGGGGGGCGGGTTCCCTCCGGGGGTGACTGGTGTGGTGGTTGGGCGGTGCCGTGGTTTTGGGCGGGGCCGGGGTGGTGCCCGCCGTGATCGTTGCGCGGCGCCAGGGCTTGTGGGTGGTGCCGGAGTTGGCGCCTGGCGTGCTGGTTGCGCGGTGCCGGGGTTTTGACCCGGGCCGGGGGTAGCGCCCGCCGTGATCGTTGCGCGGCACCAGGGCTTGTGAGCGGTGCCAGAGTTGGTGCCTGGCGTGATGGTTGCGCGACGCCGGTCCCTGTCCGGCTGTGCCGGTGCCCGCTCAGCTCCCACCGCCCGCCCCCTCCGGGGGCTTCGGCCTGGCGCCCGGCGTGATGGTTGCGCGGCGCCGGGGCTTTTCGCCGGGCTGTGGGCCGCGCTTGCCGCGAACCTTGTGCTGCGCCGGGGGCGCTTTGCCCACCCTGTCGCCCCTGCTCGGACCGGAGCTTGTCGTAGAGCTTGGGGAAGGCAGATCGGCCAAGGCGGCGGTCGGCCGACTGCCAATGGTGGGGAGCTGCGGGCGGCGGCAGGTGTCCGAGGTGGGGTGGCGGTCGGACGACCGCAATGGCTGGGTGCCTCGCCCCTCTGGGCCGGAGCCCCCGGAGGGGGCGGGCGGTGGGAGACGAGCGGGGGAGAGACGGATCAGGCTGGGTCGGCCGTGGCCGTGCCCGGCGTCTGCCGTGAACGGTGCGCTGCGCCAGGGGTTGTGCGGAGCCGGGACTTGGGCCCCACGCCCGCGTTGCGCGGTACCGGTCGCCAGCCGGGGGGTGCCGGAGCCCTCTGGGCCGCAGCCTCTGGGTCGCACCCCTCTGGGCCGGAGCCCCCGGAGGGGGCGGGCGGGTGGAAGATGGGCGGGGCGTGGCTACGGGCGTGTGTGCCACGTTGCCCGGCGGACCGTTGGTGCCCGAGGGCGCGTCGCCGCCCGAGAGCGTCACGCCGCGGGCGGGCAGGCCCGGTTATCCCGGCGGGGGTCGGCGGGCAGGTCCGGTTACCCCTGCGGGGGTAGGCAACCAGGCCCGGTCGCCCCGGAGGAGGTTGGCGGGCAGGCCCGGTACCCGGAGGGGGTCGGCGGCCAGGCTCGAATACCCCGGCGGAGGTAGGCAACCAGGCCCGGTCACCCTGCGAGGGCCGGCGGCCAGGCCCGGTCACCCCGGCAAGGGGTCGGCGGGCAGGCCCAGTCACCCCGGAGGCGACAGGCGTGGAGGCTGGAGGCCCGTGATCAGGGTCGAGAGGGCCTCGTCTATGTCGGGGCCCAGGTACCAGTCGCCGCTGTGGTCGAGGGCGAAGATGCGGCCCTCCGTGTCGATCGCCAGCAACGCCTCCGTGCCCGACTCCGCCCCCAGCGGCGCGAGTTCCGTGTCGAGGGCGCGGCCGAGGTCGCCGAGGGTGCGGGCCGCGTGGAGGCCGTGCAGGGGGTCCAGGTGCGGCTGGGCGGGGGCGATGTGGCGGCCGGGACCCGTGGGTGTGAGGTGGAGGCCGCCGAATTCCGCCCAGGCCTCGACCGCCGCGGGGAAGACCGAGTGGCGGTGGCCGGCGGGGGAGACGTGCGTACGCAGCGCGTCCGCCCAGAACTCCGCCTGCTTGATGTCCCAGCGGCCCGGCTGCCATCCGGCGACCCGCAACGTGGCGTCGACCAGGTCGGAGAAGCGGGCGTCCTGGGAGGTGGGGTGGGGCATCAGTGCGCGGCCTCGTTGTCGTCGTGCGGGGTGTTGTCCGTTTCGGGGGCCACTACGTGGACGCCGAAGTGGGCCGTCAGCGCCGTACAGGCGCGGCAGGGTCGGGCGAAGCCGCCGTGCAGCGGGTCCCCGTCCTCGCGGATGCGCCGGGTGGTGAGCTTGGACTGCTTGAGGGCCTTGCGGGCCTCTCCGACGGTCATGGGCCTGCGGCGGGCCCGCTTCGACTTCTCCGCGCGCTCGGTGTCGCTCGCCGTGAGGTGCCGGGAGACGAGGATGGCCTCGGCGCAGCGCCCGGTGAAGCGGTCGCGCTGCGCGCTGGTCAACGTATCCAGGAAGTCCTGGACCAACGGGTGCAGGGCCGGGGCCTTTTCGCCGCGGGCCGCCGTCGCGGTGAGGGTGGTGCCGCGGACGGAGAGGGCGGCGGCGACGGTGGGGAGTATGCCGTCCCGGCGCACGCCAAGGGTGGGTACGGCGCCGGCGTCGGTGGCGCTCCAGCCGACGCGCGGGTCGTCGCCGGGCTGCTCGTCCGCGGGTGCAGTTTCCTCTGCGGTACCGCTGCGCATCTGTTGTTTCCCCTCCTGCAGTTCCCCACTGCAATCCCCCTGGTTGCCTGCACAGACTGCCAAACGGGCCCGCGGGTGCGGAAGCCGGACCCCGATCTCGGCCCTGTCACGCCCGATCGTCACGTGGTGGTGATGCTCAGGTGACTGCTGGTCATGGAACCGGAGGCCCGGTGACCGGTGTCGCACAACCGCATAGGCTGTCGTTTGATTCGTACGGATCAGGAGCAGGTCCGGAACAGACCCGGGACAGCACCGGGACAGATCCGCAACCGTCACCAGCGCCGCAGGGGGCAACAGCCATGACGACAGGTCGGCTCGGGCAGCAGGCCGCGCCGCCGAACGCGGCTTATGCCGGGCAGGTCGTGCACTTCCCGGACCCGGTCCGCGCTGCCCGTCATCCGCGCGGAGTTCGCGTGGATGATGACGGTTTCCCGGATTTCTCCCCGTATGCCCGTGCCGTTGCGGAGATCGCGGATCCGCCGCAGGGCTTCGGTGTCGACGAGTTGCGGCTGACGGACTACGTGTCGGCGAACGCGGCGCTCGCCGCGTCCGGGCACGAACTGTGGGACATGATCCCGCCGGTGGCGACGCCGCACGGCTGGACGTGGCACCACGCGCGCGGCTCGCGGCGCCTCGAACTCGTTCCGGTCGAGGTGAAGGCGCTCCTTCGACACCACGGTGGTCTGGCGACGGCGCCGGTGGACCAGCACAAGCGTGGCACGCGGCCGTTGCAGGACACGCGGCCCGTGCACTTCGGTCTCCCGAAGTCCGGGGTCGCGGTCTCGGAGAGCCAAGTCCTCTCCGCCGAAGAGGACTTGGGGTACCGGCTGCCGGGCGCGTACCGCTCGTTCCTGAAGGCGGGCGGCGGTTGCGCGCCCGTCGGGACGGGCCTGGACGCCGAGTTGGGCCTCCTGGTCGACCAGCCGTTCTTCACGGTGCGCGACGAGGCGGCCGTGAACGACCTGGTGTATGTCAACAAGTGTCTGCGCGATCACCTGACGAAGGACTATCTGGGTGTCGCGTTCGTGCAGGGCGGATTGCTCGCCGTGCAGGTGCGGGGCGACGCGGTCGGCTCCGTGTGGTTCTGCGCGTACGACGACGCGCGGGACAGCGGCGAGACGGCGGTGCTGCCGGTGGCCGAGCGGGTGGAGCGGCTGCTGCTGCCCTGCGGTGCGGACTTCGACGGTTTTCTGTCCCGACTCGCGGGCAGTCCGCCGGAGTTGGAGACGGTGGCGAATCTGATGGTGGACGGCGGCTTCGCGCGTGCCGTTCCGGTCGCCGGTGGGGAGTGAGCTTGCGATGGTGACGTTCGCGCAGGCGCAGGAGCGCGCCGAGGAATGGATCAACGGGGAGATGCCCGCGTATCAGCACCGTGAGGTGCGGGTGCGGGAGTTCGAGCTGGGCTTCGTCGTGTGGGCGGAGGACCGGGAGGCCGGTCCGGTGTCCGACGGCGGGCGCCAGCGCCTGGTGATCGCGCGGGACAGTGGGGACGCCTCGCTGTGGCCCTCGCTGCCGGTGGGTGAGGTGATCCGGCGGTACGAGGAGGAGTACGGGCTGCCGGATGCGCCGGCCGAGCCGTCGGCTCCGCGGTCGCCGGAGCGGGTGGACCTGAACCAGACGTCGTTCCTGCTGACTCCTCCGGAGTGGTTGCAGGAGGAGGCGGACCGGCGTTCGGACGCGCCGGCCGAGCCGGTGGCTTCGGCTGCGCCGGGCCTGGCGAAGGCCGCGGCTTCGGCTCCGGCCGACGCGACGCCCGCGGATGCGATTCCTGCGCGGGACGACGCCGAGCCGCAGGACGCCGTGCCCCCGGTCCCGGTCCCGGCCGATGCGACGCCGTGGGCCGGTACGGACACGAACGGGATGGGCGACGAGGAGGACCGTTCGGTTCCGCTGCCCGACACGGTGTTCTCGCCGCCGCTCGCCGAGGACGCGCCGCCGCCCGGTGTCGCGCCTGAGGCGCAGACGGCCCGCATCGTGGGCCCCATCCCGCCGCCCCCTCCGCCGCCTCCGTCGGACGTCCCTGTGACGTACGCCAACCAGCAGGCCGCGCCTGATGCTGGTGCGCACCCCCCGTCGGCTCCCTCGTACGGTTTCCCGCCGGCTGCGTCCGACGCGGGTGTGCAGCCCCCCTCGGCTCCGCCTGCTCAGGCTCCCTCGTACGGCTTCCCGCCGGCCGCGTCCGACACGGGCTCCCAGCCTCTGTCGGCTCCGCCCGCTTCTTCGTACGGTTTCCCGCCGGCTGCGTCCGACGCGGGTGCGCAGCCCCCCTCGGCTCCGCCTGCTCCGGCCCCTTCGTACGGTTTCCCGCCGGCGGCGTCTGACACGGGCTCCCAGCCTCCGGCGGCTCCGCCTGCTCAGGCTCCCTCGTACGGTTTCCCGCAGGCCGCGCCTGATGCGGGCTCCCAGCCTCCGTCGGCTCCGCCCGCTCCCACGGCCTCGTACGGCTTCCCGCAGGGTGCGCCCGACGCGGGTGGGCAGCCTCCGTCGGTGCCGCCCGTAGCTCCCGCTTCCGCCGAGCGGGCCGATTCCTATGGCTATCCGCAGGGCGCGGCCGGGGCCTCGTTCCCGCCGCCCGCTCCGGGGACCGCGGTTCCCGGGCCGCCGCCTCCGGGGGCTTCGTACGGTTACCCGCAGGACGGTCCCGGGGCCCGCGACGCCGGCGGTCGGCCGCTGCCGCCCGGTGCCGGTGACATCGCGAACGCCGCGACCAGCAAGGCCGAGCCCCCGCGGGGTGGCGGCGCGCAGACTCCGCCGCCGCCGGGACCGCCCGGTGCCCCGGCGGGTGGCTACGTCCCTACGCAGATGATGCCGCCGCCGCCCGGCCCGGACGGGCCGCCGCAGACGCCCGGAGAGCCCGGCCCGCCCCCGCCTCCCGGTGCTCCCGGCGAGGGCGTGCATCATGCCGCGACGATGCTCTCGGGTCCGCCTCCCGGCGGCCCCGCGGGGCAGGCCCCGCCTCCGCCCCCCGGCGCCCCTGGTGCTCCTGGTGCTCCCGGCGACGGCGTGCACCACGCGGCGACGATGCTCTCGGGCCCCGGCCCGCAGGGCCCCGACCCGTCGACTCCGCCCCCGCCCCCCGGCGCTCCCGGTGCTCCCGGCGAGGGCGTGCACCACGCCGCCACGATGCTCTCGGGCCCCGCCCCGCAGGGCCCCGGCCCCGGCCCCATGCCCCCGCCCGCTCCCGGTCAGCAGATTCCGGGCGCGCCCCCGGCGGCGTACGGGTATCCGCAGCCGCAGCAGCGTCAGCAGCCCGCCCAGCCGGCGGGGCAGCCGACCGTGGGGCCCGGCTATCAGGCCGTGCTGCGGTACCGCGCGCCCGACGGGTCCGAGCAGCAGCTCATCCGGCGGTCCGCGCCGGGGACACCGCACCCGGAGTGGCAGATCTTCCACGAGCTGCGCGGCATGAGCGTGCCGCCGGACCAGGTTCTCGAACTCCACACGGAGCTCGAGTCCTGCTCGCTGCCCGGCGCGTACTGCTCGCGCATGATCCAGGAGCAGTGGCCGCAGGCGCGGATCACGTCGATCGCGCCGTACGGCACCGATCACGCGAGCCGTCAGCAGGGCATGCAGCAGCTCCTCGCGCACCAGGGCGAGCTGCACCAGGTCGCCGACGGCCCGGCGCGCCCGGCACCGGTGCGCGCCCCGCTGCACCCCGCGCACCCCGCGCCCCCGGTCCCGCCGGAGGCGATCGCGCAGGAGCTGGCGGCGGCGTTCGGCCCCGGTGTGTTCCGGTTCGACCAGCGGGCCGTGTCGCGGCAGGGCGTCCCTGACACCGTGGCGCACACGCTCGTCGTCGCGGGTCTTCCGTCCGACTTCGGGCCGTTCTTCTGGGCGCAGGCCCAGCCGGGCCGCCCCGTGCCGACGCTCGCCGAGCTGGCGCAGGAGCGTGGCGTGCAGGCGGCGTCGGACGCGGGCTCGTACCTCGTGATGGGCAGCGACTTCGGCAAGGCGCTGTGCGTGCAGTACGGGACGGCGAACATCGTGGCCGTGCCGGTGGAGGCGGGGCCCGACGGCGCCCCGGCCCCGCCGCAGTTCGTGAACAGCGGGCTGCCGGAGTTCGCCCGCTCCATCGCCCTGCTGGGCCGGATGTGGCGGCTGCGCTTCGGGCTCAACCAGGAGCAGGCGGGCCGCTGGACCGTCGACTTCCAGGCGGAGCTGAGCGCGATCGACTCCGCGGCGCTCGGCTCGCCCGAGACCTGGTGGTCGGTGCTGCTGGAGCAGATGTGGGACGGGCTGCTGTAGGCGGCCGCGTACGGCGGTGACGGGGCGCTCGACCTGCGCGACGGGCCGGGCGCCCCGATCATGCGCACATGGCAGCTGAGTGGAGTGAGCCGACGACGGTGCGGGCGACGCGGCCGCGGCGGCGCTGGCCCCGGCGGGTCGGGCTGACCCTGCTCGTCGTCCTCGTGGTGCTCGCCGCGTACGGCATCGGCCTGTATTTCTGGGCGGGTTCGCGGTTGCAGACGACGGACGCGTTCAGTGACTACGACGGCCGTCCGGCCCCGGGCGCGGGCACGAACTGGCTGCTGGTCGGTTCGGACTCGCGGGAGAACCTGACGCCCGAACAGCGCAAGGACCTGCACGTCGGCAACGACGAGGGGAATCGCACCGACACGATCATGGTGCTGCACTACGGGGACAACGGCCCGTATCTCGTCTCGATCCCGCGCGACTCGTACGTCCCGATCCCGGGGTACGGCCAGAACAAGATCAACTACGCGTACTCGGTGGGCGGCGCGAAGCTGCTCACGCAGACCGTGGAGCAGTCGACGGGGCTGCGCATGGACCACTACGCGGAGGTCAGCTTCCTGGGGCTCGTCGACGTCGTCGACTCGCTCGGCGGGGTCGAGATCTGTGTGGCCGACGGCGGCCTGCACGACGAGAAGTCGGGCGCCGACTTCGACGCGGGCTGCCAGACGATGAACGGCACGCAGGCCCTGCAGTACGCGCGTGCCCGCTACTCCGACCCGACCGGCGACCTGGGCCGGGTCAAGCGGCAGCAGCAGCTGGTGGACGCGATCGCCCACAAGGCGCTCAGCCTGCGGGTGCTGGTCCCGCCGTGGAGGCTCATCCCGTTCATGAGCGCCTCGCTCGACGCGCTGACCGTCGACAAGGACACCGGGGTCGGCGCGCTGGCGAACATGGGCGTGAAGATGTCCGATCCGGCCTCGACGACGACCGTTCCTGTGGGCAGTGAGCCCGATGTTTCGGGGGTCGGGGACGTGGTGATGTGGAACGAGAGCGAGGCCGATCAGCTCTTCACCGCACTGCGCGAGGACAAGGCGATTCCGACTTTCGACGGCAATTGACGCATCCTGGACCGAGTGGGTCGACCTGGGCGTCACGTGTGTCGGAATGTGGCCGCCTCGGGTTGTTCCATCAAGATGTGCGCCAATCGCGCAAAATGTCGTAGATCGGGCTTGCCGGTGCCGGTCGGTGCCTTGCCGGAGAGGGGATCCAGATGAGCGGTGCGGGTGGAGCGGAGTCGTCGCAGTACGGCTTCGTCGGCGTACGGGGTCGGGGGTATCGGCCCGAGCAGGTGGAGGCCGCCGCCGCCAAGCTCTCCGGGGAACGGGACGAGGCCTGGGAGCGGGCCGCGCGCCTGACCGTCCTCGCCAAGGAGATGGAGGAGGAGGCCGAGCGGCTGCGTGAGGCCGTCGCGAACCTCGCCCCGCAGACGTACGAAACGCTCGGCAAGCGGGCCCAGTACCTCCTGGAGCTGGCCGAGGAGGAGGACACCGCCGTGCGCGGCGCCGCGCTGGCCGACGCGCAGGCCGAGGCCGATGCCGCACGCGCGGCGGCGGACGAGGCGCGTGACGACGCGCAGGCGCACTCCGACGAGGTGCGCGGCAAGGCGGAGGAGTACGCGCAGCGGCGTATCGCGGCCGGGCAGGCCGAGGCCGACGACATCCGGGTGTCCGCGCGGCGCGACGTGAAGGAGATGCGGGGCGAGGCGCTCGCGGCGCTGCGCGAGATGCGTGAGCGCACGGACGCGCACCTCGCCGACCAGGCCAAGGAGCACGCCGAGCGGATCGAGGAGACGGACCGGGAGGCGGCCGAGCAGGTGGCCGCGTCCGAGGCGTGGGAGGCGGGCGCCGTCGCCGAGGCCGAGGAACGCCTTTCGGAGGCGAAGCGGGTGCTCGGTGAGACCGAGGAGGAGGCGCGGCACGGCCAGGAGGACGCGGAGGCCGCGGCGGCGGAGCTGCTGGCGCAAGCGCGTGCGCGTGCGGAGCGGATCGAGCGGGAGACGGAGTCGATCCTCGAGGGCCACGAGGGGGAGCGCGAGGAGATGCGGTCCCACATGGAACACGTCCGCGCTTCCCTGGCCACGCTTACGGGCAAGGCGTCCGCCGAGGCCGAGTGACACCCACCCGCTCCCACGCCACGGGGCTCCGGCATTTCAAGCCCCGCCGGCGTTTGAGGCGCGGGGTTCGGGGCGGAGCCCCGTGGCGTGAGGGCGGACGAGTGCCTCGCTAAGGTGGGCGGTCGTCAAGTGGTGCGCGGATGCGAAAGGTTGAGTCGACATGGGTGATGGCCAGCTGCCACCGGAGGTGGAGCGCGGTGCGGTCCGGCGCATCACGATCGTGGGCGAGGACGTACTGCGCCGCCGCTGCGAACCCGTCACCGACACCCTCTTCGGCACGCCCGAACTCGACCGCCTGATCGACGACATGTTCGCCACGAACCACGTCGCGCACGGCGCGGCCATCGCCGCCAACCAGGTCGACGTGGACCTCCAGCTCTTCGTCTACGACATGGAGGACGACTGGGGTGTCCGGCACACCGGCCACATCTGCAACCCCGTGCTCGACGAGCAGCCGCCGGCGGAGCGCAGGCTCGTCGACGACATGGAGGGCTGCCTCTCCGTGCCGGGCCCCTACAAGGCGGTGGCGCGCGCCGACCACACCGTCGTGCGCGGCCAGGACAAGGACGGCAACCCGGTCGTCGTCGAGGGCCGCGGCTACTTCGCCCGCTGCCTCCAGCACGAGACGGACCACCTGTACGGCCGCCTCTACATCGACCGCCTCGCCAAGCGCGAACGCCGGGACGCGCTGCGGGAGATGGAGGAGCTGAAGGACGGCGTACTCACGCGCCGCGCCGAGTTGGCGGAGCGGCTCGGGAAGTAGCGCCCGGGGGCGCTCTCAGCGCCGCGTACTCTCGCTCGGCGCCGTCGCCGAGCCCGCCAGGATCCACGCCTCCACGGCCTCGTACTGCTGCCGCTGCGTGTCGGCCCTGCGCCGGTCCGTGAGGACCGTGCCGAGCCAGCCGAACAGGAAGCCCAGCGGGATGGACACGACGCCCGTCGTCGTGAACGGGAACCAGTTGAAGTCCATGCCGGGGAACGCCGAGGTCGGCGAGCCCGACACCAGGTTGGTGCCGGTCATCAGGACGACGCAGGCCGCCGTGCCGCCGAGCAGTGTCCACAGCAGACCCGCGCGCGTGTAGCGGCGCCAGAAGAGGCTGTAGACGAGGGCCGGTGCGAGGGCGGAGGCGCCCAGGCAGAACGAGAGCGTGATCAGCGGTTGCAGATTGCGGTGCTGGAACGCGCAGGCAAGGGCGATCGCGAAGGCGCCGACGCCGAGGGCGGACATCCGGGCGATGGTCAGTTCCGAACGGTCCGTCAATCCCCGCTTGCTGTAGGCGATCACGTCGTGCGCGAGGGAGTTCGCGCAGGCCAGGATCATGCCCGCGACCGAGGCGAGCAGTGTCAGGAACAGTGCCGTGGTGACGGTGGTGAACAGCAGGGACTCGCCCGTGCTCGTCGTCGCGCCGAAGACGGCCCGCGCCCCGAGCAGATAGGCCGTGTTGCCCTGCCGGTCGGCCTGCGTGATCGCCTGGCTGCCGAGCATCGCCGTCGCGCCGAAGGCGACCACGGAGATGATCAGGACGAACAGGCCGACCGCGGACACCGCCCAGGTCATCGAGCGGCGCACCTCGCGCGCGTGCCGGGCCGTGTACATGCGCATCGTGACGTGGGGCAGCGCGGCCCCGCCGACGACCACCGTCAGCTCCGAAGTGATCATGTCGAGGCGGGGTGCGGGGCCGTGCGTGAACTGGAGGCCCGAGCTCAGATAGGCGTTGCCCGCGCCGCTGCCGCGGGCGGCGGCGGCGAGCAGGGTTCCGGGGTCCCAGTCGAAGCGGCGCAGGACGAGCAGGGCGATCACCAGGCCCGAGCCGAGCAGCATCACGATCTTGAAGATCTGAATGACGGCGGTGCCCTTCATGCCGCCGATCACCGCGTAGCTGATCATGAGTGCGCCGAGCGCGATCACGCCGGCCGTTTTGAAGGTCTCGTTGGTGAAGCCGAGCAGGAACGCCAACAGGTCGCCCGCGCCCGCCAGTTGGACCAGCATGATGGGCATCAGGGCCGCGATCGTGGCCACGCAGGCCGCCATCCGCACTGAGCGGCCCGGCATTCGCCGCGCCAGCGTGTCGCCCATCGTGAACCGGCCCGCGTTGCGCAGCGGTTCGGCCAGCAGGAACATCAGCAGCATCAGGGAGAGCGCGGTGCTCAGGGCGAGCACCACGCCGTCGTAGCCGAGCAGCGCGATGATGCCGCCGGTGCCGAGGACCGTGGCCGCGGAGATGTAGTCGCCCGCGATGGCCAGGCCGTTGCGGATCGGGCCGAGGCGGCCGAAGCCCGTGTAGAACTCCTCGAGGCCGTCGCGGTCGGGGCCGGTCAGGACGCACAGCAGCAGAGTGATCGTCGCCACCGCGGTGAACGCGACCAGGGACATGGCGTCGGTGGACGCGGCGGCGACGGCCGGGCCCGTGGTCATCGCGCGTAGCCCCCGCCCTTGCGGCACTGACGGCGGATCCGGTGGACGAGCGGGTCCACGCGGCGTCGCGCCGAGTACTCGTACAGGACCAACGCCAGGCAGGTGACCGGGAGTTGGCACAGGCCGATGAGCAGTCCCGTGGAGAGGCCGCCGGTGGCCGAGCGGTTCATGAGGCCCGGTGCGAACGCGGAGAGCAGCAGGAACAGCGTGAAGTACCCGAGGGCGGTGAGGGTGGCGACGCGGCGCTGCCAGCGGTAGGCGGTGCGCAGCAGGCGCAGTTCGCCGCTGGGTGCGTCCGGATGGCGCGGGAGACGGTGCGAGTGGGGGTGAGCGGGGGCGCGCGTGTGGGGAGGAGGGTACGCCTGGAACGGATAGGGCTGCGACGGGTGCGGCTGGGACGACATCCCTGTTCTCCTTGCGTGGCTCGGGTCCGCCGGGGACTGGGCGGACCGCAGGGAGTGTGTGGGGAGCCGGAACGTTACTCGTAGGTAGACGAGTTGGGGAGCGTTTGGGTGAACGATCAGTCGGTGCCGGGCGACTTTTCTTGTACGTGAGGTGAGTGTTGCTGGTGGGGGAGTTGTGCCGCGGATGACTTTTCCTGCCCGCTCTTCTCCGCTACGGGATCGGGAGCCTCCGATTCCAGGACGGGAAAGCGCCGCGGGGCCAGCGTCAGGAGGACGAGCAGGGCGACTCCGGCGGCGCAGGCCGCGCCCACGTACACCGAGTCGACGGCCGCGTCGATCGCCCGGCGCACCTCGTCGGCGCCCGAGTCGCGCGCCACCGCGTCGAGGTCGGCGCCGGAGCCGAGGCGCCCCGCGATCACCCCGTTGGCGACCGCTCCGAAAGCGGCGGCGCCGACCGTCTGCCCGATCTGCCGGTAGAAGAGGACCGACGCGGTGGCGGTGCCGCGCTCCGCCCAGCCGACCGTGGACTGCACGCCGACGATGAGCGGGAGCTGGAAGAGACCGAGGGTCGCGCCGAGCAGCAGGCTGAGCAGCGTGGGCTGCCAGACCTCACCCGGATACGGCAGCAGCAGCGGGAACGCGGCGAGCAGCACCAGCGCCCCCGCCATCCCGATCGCGGCCGTGTCCCGGAAGCCGATCCTGCGGTACACGTGCTGGCTCAGGGCCGCCGAGACCGGCCAGCTCAGCGTCATGACGGAGAGCACGAAGCCGGCGGCCGTGGGGGAGAGGCCGAGGACGGACTGTGCGTACGTCGGCAGGAACGCGGTCGGCGCCACCATCAGCAGGCCCATCGCGCCGAGCGCCAGGTTGACCGCCGCGATGGTGCGCCGCCGCCACACCCAGCCCGGCAGGATCGGCTCGGCCACCCGCCGCTCGATCAGGAAGACGGCGCCGATGAGCGCAACTCCCGTACAGAGCAGGGCGATCGAGGGCGCCGACCCCCACGCCCATGCGACCCCGCCCTGCACCAGCCAGGTCAGCAGCGCCCCGCCGGCCGCGAACACCGCGAGCGCGCCCGCCCAGTCGATCCGCGGCCGCGCCGCGTTCTCCCGGTCCGCCCGGGGTTCGTGCAGGTGCCGTACGAGGAGGAAGAGCGCGACGGCGCCGACCGGCAGGTTGATCAGGAAGATCCAGCGCCAGCCCGCGAACGAGGCGAGCAGCCCGCCGAGCGCCGGGCCGAGGACCGACGAAGTGGCCCACACGGTCGACAACTTGGCCTGGATCTTGGGGCGTTCCTTCAGGGGGTAGAGGTCGGCCGCCAGGGTCTGCACGGTGCCCTGGATCGCGCCGCCGCCCAGGCCCTGCACCACCCGGAAGGCGATCAGGGCGCCCATGTTCCACGCGGACGCGCACAGCAGCGAGCCGACCAGGAACAGCACGCTGCCCGCGATCAGCACGGGCTTGCGGCCGAAGGTGTCCGACAGCTTCCCGTACACGGGGAGGGTGACGGTGACCGCGAGCAGATAGCCCGAGAACAGCCAGGAAAAGACGGAGAAGCCGCCGAGGTCGCCGACGATCTGCGGCACCGCGGTCGAGACGATGGTCGTGTCGAGCGCGGCGAGCGCCATGCTCAGCATCAGCGCGGCGACGACGGCTCCGCGGCGTCGGTCGGTGGTCCCCTGCATGTGTTCCCCCTGCACGTATCTACGTCAGGAGCTTATGCGGGTGGAGGCGCCCCTGAGTAGACGTCCACCGAGGGGTGGACCTCCCCTAAGGGAGCCTCCGTACAAGGGGCCAGGGTCGGTTCGTCCCGCTGGAGGACGAGCGGGCACAGGGGGGTTCGTAGCGTTTGGGTGGTGGGGTTTTCCCCCGGAAAAGACGGGGCTTTTCCACAACGCGCCGGGATACCCCGCTCCACCAGACTTGGCCGCACAAGGCGTTGATCCCACGCATCCGAGGCGTGACCGACTTAGGAGACTTACCGTGACTACGGCTGCAACCATTCCCGGGTACAGGGACACTGGACAGCGTTCGGCCGTCGCCGCGCGGGCGCTTCAGCTCGTGAAGGCGTACGGGACGGGGGAGACCCGAGTCGTCGCGCTCGACCACGTCGACGTGGACATCGCCCGCGGCCGGTTCACCGCGATCATGGGCCCTTCGGGCTCCGGCAAGTCGACGCTGATGCACTGCCTGGCGGGCCTGGACACGGTCACGTCCGGGCAGATCTTCCTCGACGAGACCGAGATCACCGGCCTCAAGGACAAGAAGCTCACCAAGCTGCGCCGGGACCGCATCGGCTTCATCTTCCAGGCGTTCAACCTGCTGCCGACGCTGAACGCGGTCGAGAACATCACGCTCCCGATGGACATAGCGGGCCGCAAGCCGGACGCCGCGTGGCTGCGCCAGGTCGTCGAGACCGTGGGGCTCGCCGACCGCCTGAAGCACCGGCCCACACAGCTCTCCGGCGGACAGCAGCAACGGGTCGCCGTGGCCCGGGCGTTGGCCTCCCGGCCGTCGATCATCTTCGGTGACGAGCCGACCGGAAACCTCGACTCGCGCGCCGGCGCCGAGGTCCTCGGCTTCCTGCGCCGCTCCGTCGACGAGCTGGGCCAGACGATCGTGATGGTCACGCACGACCCGGTGGCCGCCTCGTACGCGGACCGCGTCCTCTACCTCGCGGACGGCCGCATCGTCGACGAGATGGCGCGCCCGACCGCCGAGGCCGTCCTGGACCGCATGAAGGACTTCGACGCCCGAGGTCGCACATCATGAGTGCCAACACGGTCATGAAGACCTCGCTGCGCAACTTCGTCGCGCACAAGGGCCGGATGGCTCTCTCGGCGGTCGCCGTGCTGCTCTCGGTCGCCTTCGTCACGGGAACGCTCGTGTTCACCGACACGATGGACAAGACCTTCGACAAGCTCTTCAGCGCCACCGCGTCCGACGTCACCGTCAGCCCCAAGGGCTCCGGGGCCGAGGGCAGCGACACCGGGCGGCCCGAGTCGCTGCCCGCGTCCGCGCTCGCGGCCGTGAAGAAGTCCGAGGGCATCAAGTCGGCCGAGGGCGCGGTCAGTTCGATGAACGTGACCGTGGTGAACTCCGACAACAAGAACATGGGGTCCACCACCGGCGCCCCGACCATCGCGGGCAACTGGACGCACAACGACCTGCGGTCCATGGAGATCACCACCGGGCACTCGCCGCGTGGCCCCACCGAGGTCATGGTCGACTCCGACACGGCGGACAAGCACCACCTGAAGCTGGGCGACGAGCTGCGCACCATCGCCGCCACCGGCGACTTCAAGGCGAAGATCACCGGCATCGCCGCCTTCAAGGTGACCAACCCCGGCGCGGCCGTCGTCTACTTCGACACCGCGACCTCCCAGCGTGAACTCATCGGCAAGACCGGGCAGTTCACCCAGATCAACGTCGCCGCGGACAGCGGCGTCAGCGACACGCAGCTCAAGAAGGACGTCGCCGCGGCCCTCGGCACCGGCGGCGCGTACAAGATCCAGACCCAGCAGGAGACCGCGGACGCCAACGCCGCGGACGTCGGCTCCTTCATGGACGTCATCAAGTACGCCCTGCTCGGCTTCGCCGGCATCGCCTTCCTCGTCGGCATCTTCCTGATCATCAACACGTTCTCGATGCTGGTCGCCCAGCGCACCCGCGAGATCGGCCTGATGCGCGCCCTCGGCTCCTCGCGCAAGCAGGTCAACCGGTCCGTGCTGGTCGAGGCGCTGCTGCTCGGCGTCGTCGGCTCGGTGGTCGGCGTCGGCGCGGGCGTGGGCCTGGCCGTCGGCCTGATGAAGCTCATGTCGTCCATGGGCATGGAGCTGTCCACCGGCGACCTCACGGTGAAGTGGACGACCCCGGCGATCGGCCTGCTGCTCGGCATCGTCGTCACCGTCCTCGCCGCGTATCTGCCGGCCCGCCGCGCGGGCAAGGTCTCCCCGATGGCCGCGCTGCGCGACGCGGGCACCCCGGCCGACGTCAAGGCGGGGGCCGTACGCGCAGTCATCGGCCTCGTCCTCACGGGCGGCGGCGGGTACGCGCTGTACCTCGCCGCGCAGGCCGACAAGGCGAGCGAGGGCTCGCTGTTCCTCGGCGCGGGGATCGTCGCCTCGCTCATCGGTTTCGTCGTCATCGGCCCGCTGCTCGCCGGCATCGTGGTCCGCGCCATCAGCGCCGTGCTGCTGAGGATGTTCGGCTCGGTGGGCCGCATGGCCGAGCGCAACGCGCTGCGCAACCCGCGCCGCACCGGCGCCACGGGCGCGGCCCTGATGATCGGCCTCGCGCTCGTCGCCTGCCTCTCCGTCGTCGGCTCCTCGATGGTGGCCTCGGCGACCGACCAGCTCGACAAGTCGGTCGGCGCGGACTTCATCGTCGAGCCGAGCAACGGCGACATCACACCGCAGGCCGCCGCAGCCATGAAGAAGGTCCAGAAGGGCGGGAGCGTCTCCCATGTCACCGAGGTCAAGTTCGTCAAGGCGACACTGACCACCCCCTCCGGCGCCAAGGAGAAGGAGGAGATCTCCGCGGCGAGCCCGAGCTACGCCGAGGACCTGCGGCGCGACATGACCTCCGGGCAGCTCTCGGCGGCGTACGGGAAGAACGCGATGTCGGTCGGCTCGGAGTTCGCCGAGCGCCACCACATCAAGGCCGGTGACACGATGACCGTCGCCTTCGACCACGGGCGGACCGCCAGGCTCAAGGTCGCGGCGATCACCTCGGACGAGGACACGGTCTTCGACAAGGGCGCGATGTACACGAACGTCGCGACGGCCACGCGATACCTGCCGGCGGACCGGGTGCCGCTGAACGGGATGATGTTCGCGAAGGCGGAGCCCGGCAAGGCCGACCAGGCGTACAAGGCGCTCAAGGCCTCCGTCGCCGCCGACCCGACCGTCAAGGTCAAGGACCAGACCGACTACAAGCAGACGCTGAAGGACCAGATAGGCCAGCTCCTGAACATGATCTACGGGCTGCTCGCGCTCGCGATCATCGTGGCGGTGCTCGGCGTCGTGAACACGCTGGCCCTCTCGGTGGTCGAGCGGACCCGGGAGATCGGCCTGATGCGGGCCATCGGCCTCTCGCGCCGCCAGCTGCGCCGCATGATCCGCCTGGAATCGGTGGTCATCGCCGTCTTCGGCGCACTCCTCGGCCTCGGGCTCGGCATGGGCTGGGGCGCCACCGCACAGAAGCTGCTCGCCCTGGAGGGCCTCGGCGTCCTGGAGATCCCCTGGCCGACGATCATCGCGGTCTTCATCGCCTCCGCCTTCGTGGGCCTCTTCGCGGCCCTGATCCCGGCCTTCAGGGCAGGCCGCATGAACGTCCTGAACGCAATCGCGACGGAATAGCCGTCCGGCCTCCTGCCCCCGCGGAGCTTCATCCGCGGGGGCCTTTGGGCGGCTGGGCCATTCAAGCCCCTGCGGCGATTGAGCAGCGGGGTCCGGGGCGGAGCCCCGATCTTTCCAGCCCCGCCGGCGTTTGAGGCGCGGGGTCCGGGGCAGAGCCCCGAGTCCGCAACCCCGGGTAGCCGGAAACGTTCAAACGGGTGAGCCCCCGGAGGACGACGTACGCTGGAACCCCCGGCCCGTACCACGTGTCGGGCCCTTCGCGTTGCCCACTGACCCGGGACGGATCTTCTCCATGAGCCTGCACGGACTGCTCGACGCCGTCGTCAAGGACGCGGCCCTCGCTGAAGCGGTGAAGGCCGCGGGGGACGGCAACCGGATGCACGTCGACCTGGTGGGCCCACCCGCGTCCCGCCCCTTCGCGATCGCCGCGCTCGCCCGCGAGGCGAAGCGCCCCGTCCTGGCGGTGACCGCCACCGGGCGCGAGGCCGAGGACCTGGCCGGCGCGCTGCGCTCGCTGCTGCCGGAGAGCGGCATCGTCGAGTACCCGTCGTGGGAGACGCTGCCGCACGAGCGGCTCAGCCCGAGGTCGGACACCGTGGGCCGCCGCCTCGCCGTGCTGCGCCGCCTCGCCCACCCCACGTCCGACGACCCGGAGACGGGCCCGGTCTCCGTCGTCGTCGCACCCATCCGCTCCGTGCTGCAGCCACAGGTCAAGGGCCTCGGCGACCTGGAGCCCGTGGCCCTGCGCAGCGGGCAGAGCGCCGACCTGGAGGAGACCGTCCAGGCGCTGGCCGCGGCGGCGTACGCCCGGGTCGAACTCGTGGAGAAGCGCGGCGAGTTCGCCGTGCGCGGCGGCATCCTCGACGTCTTCCCGCCGACCGAGGAGCACCCCCTCCGCGTCGAGTTCTGGGGCGACGACATCGAGGAGATCCGGTACTTCAAGGTCGCCGACCAGCGCTCCCTCGAAATCGCCGAGCACGGCCTGTGGGCGCCGCCCTGCCGCGAGCTGCTGCTCACCGCCGATGTCCGCGCCCGCGCGGCGGACCTCGCGGAACAACACCCTGAGCTGGGAGAACTGCTCGGCAAGATCGCCGAGGGGATCGCGGTCGAGGGCATGGAGTCCCTCGCCCCCGTCCTCGTCGACGACATGGAGCTGCTGCTCGACGTGCTGCCGGCCGGATCGATGGCCATGGTCTGCGACCCGGAGCGCGTACGGACCCGGGCCGCCGACCTCGTAGCCACCAGCCAGGAATTCCTCCAGGCTTCCTGGGCCGCCTCTGCCACCGGCGGCAAGGCCCCCATCGACGTGGGCGCCGCGTCCCTGTGGGCGATCGCGGACGTCCGGGACCGGGCGCGCGAGCTCGGGATGATGTGGTGGTCGGTGTCCCCGTTCGCGGCGGACACCGTGGACGGGGAGGCGGACACCCTCCAGCTCGGCATGCACGCTCCGGAGACGTACCGCGGTGACACCGCCCGCGCGCTCGCCGACACCAAGGGCTGGCTCGCCGACGGGTGGCGCGCGGTCTACGTCACCGAGGGCCACGGCCCCGCGGCCCGCACCGTCGAGGTGCTCGGCGGCGAGGGCATCGCGGCCCGCCTGGAGAAGGACCTCGGTGAACTCGCCCCGTCCGTCGTCCAGGTGTCCTGCGGCAGCCTCGAATTCGGCTTCGTGGACCCGGGGTTGAAGCTCGCCGTCCTCACCGAGACCGACCTCACCGGGCAGCGGGCCGCAGGCAAGGAAGGCGCCCGCATGCCCGCGCGGCGCCGCAAGACGATCGACCCGCTCACCCTCGAATCCGGCGACTACATCGTGCACGAGGCGCACGGTGTCGGCCGTTACATCGAGATGGTGCAGCGCACGGTGCAGGGCGCGACCCGCGAGTACCTCGTCGTCGAGTACGCGCCCGCCAAGCGCGGCCAGCCCGGCGACCGCCTCTACATCCCCACGGACCAGCTGGAGCAGATCACCAAGTACGTGGGTGGTGAGGCCCCGACGCTGCACCGCCTGGGCGGCGCCGACTGGACGAAGACGAAGGCGAAGGCCAAGAAGGCGGTCAAGGAGATCGCCGCCGACCTGATCAAGCTGTACAGCGCGCGCATGGCGGCGCCCGGCCACGCCTTCGGCTCGGACACCCCCTGGCAGCGGGAGCTGGAGGACGCGTTCCCGTACGTGGAGACGCCCGACCAGCTGACCACGATCGCCGAGGTCAAGGAGGACATGGAGAAGACGGTCCCGATGGACCGGCTGATCTGTGGCGACGTCGGCTACGGCAAGACGGAGATCGCGGTCCGCGCCGCGTTCAAGGCGGTCCAGGACGGCAAGCAGGTCGCGGTCCTCGTGCCGACGACCCTCCTCGTGCAGCAGCACTTCGGCACGTTCACCGAGCGGTACGGCCAATTCCCCGTCAGCGTCAAGGCGTTGAGCCGCTTTCAGACGGATACCGAGTCGAAGGCGACGCTCGAAGGGCTGCGGGACGGCTCGGTCGACATCGTCATCGGCACGCACCGCCTGTTCTCCTCCGAGACCAAGTTCAAGGACCTGGGCCTCGTCATCGTCGACGAGGAGCAGCGCTTCGGCGTCGAGCACAAGGAGCAGCTGAAGAAGCTCCGGGCCAACGTCGACGTGCTGACGATGTCGGCGACCCCCATCCCCCGTACGCTCGAAATGGCGGTCACCGGCATCCGCGAGATGTCGACGATCACGACGCCGCCGGAGGAGCGCCACCCGGTCCTGACCTTCGTCGGTCCGTACGAGGAGAAGCAGATCGGCGCCGCGATCCGCCGCGAGCTGCTCCGCGAGGGCCAGGTCTTCTACATCCACAACCGGGTCGAGTCCATCGACAGGGCGGCGGCCAGGCTCCGGGCGATCGTGCCGGAGGCGCGGATCGCGACGGCGCACGGCCAGATGTCCGAACAGGCCCTGGAACAGGTCGTCGTGGACTTCTGGGAGAAGAAGTTCGACGTCCTCGTCTCGACGACGATCGTCGAGTCCGGCATCGACATCTCCAACGCGAACACGCTGATCGTGGAGCGCGGCGACAACTTCGGCCTGAGCCAGCTCCACCAGCTGCGCGGCCGCGTGGGCCGAGGTCGCGAGCGCGGCTACTCCTACTTCCTCTACCCGCCCGAGAAGCCCCTGACGGAGACCGCGCACGAACGCCTCGCCACCATCGCCCAGCACACGGAGATGGGCGCGGGCATGTACGTCGCGATGAAGGACCTGGAGATCCGCGGAGCGGGCAACCTGCTCGGCGGCGAGCAGTCCGGGCACATCGCGGGCGTCGGCTTCGACCTGTACGTACGCATGGTGGGCGAGGCGGTCGCGGACTACCGCGCCTCGCTCGAAGGCGGCGTCGAGGAGGAGCCGCCGCTGGAGGTCAAGATCGAGCTCCCGGTCGACGCGCACGTACCGCACGACTACGCGCCCGGCGAGCGCCTGCGCCTCCAGGCCTACCGCGCCATCGCCTCCGCGAACACGGAGGACGACGTCAAGCAGGTCCGCGAGGAACTCGTCGACCGCTACGGCAAGCTGCCGGAACCGGTGGAGAACCTGCTGCTCGTGGCGGGCCTGCGGATGCTGGCGCGGGCCTGCGGGGTCGGCGAGATCGTGCTCCAGGGCAACAACATCCGCTTCGCGCCGGTGGAGCTGCGGGAGTCCCAGGAACTCCGCCTCAAGCGCCTCTACCCCGGCACGGTCATCAAGTCGGCCACCCACCAGCTCCTCGTGCCGCGCCCGAAGCCGAAGAAGATGGGCGGCAAGCCGGTGGTCGGCCGGGAACTGCTGGCGTGGGTCGGGGAGTTCCTGACGACGATCCTGGGTTCGTAGCACCTGGAGTCTCAGCGGCGACGGTGGTGGGCCCGGACCCTTGCGGGGGTCCGGGCCCACCACCGTCTTCCGCGTTCCGGGCCGCCGCGGTCCGTGCATGCGCTATCTTTCTCCCCCGATCCTTCACATTTCCATCACATACGGGATGCGCATGTCGTACACACCAGCCCCGCCGGCTGCTCCCCGGGGCGGCGAGCCCCTTGCGAACTTCGGCGCCCGATGCGCCGGGCGAGCCCTCATAGCCGTGCTCAGCTTCGGCCTGCTCGCCTGGCTGCCCTTCGCGTGGACCGCGCTGCGCCGGCGCTCGGCGGGGGACGCGGGGCTCGCCGCCGTCGCGTTCGTCGGCGCGGTGGTGGCCGTGGTGATCGGCACCGGTGGCGCCGGAGCGGTCGTGGCCGTCGTCCTCGCCCTCGGCGGGGCCGTCCTCGCCGGACTGCGCACGCCGCGCACGCGGATGGTCCAACAGCCGTCGCTGGGCGGGTCGTTGGCGGCCGTCGCCGGAGCCGCGGTCGCCCTGATGGTCGCCGTGGGTGCCTTCGGCGCCGGTACGTCCCCGAAGACCGATGACGTCGCCGACTCGCGGTCGGTGCGTCCCGCCGCGTCCACGACGACGCCTGCCCCGGTCACGTCCTCGCCGCGGCCGTCCGCCACGCACAGCGCGACGCCGAGTGCGACACCGAAGCCGACACACTCGGCGACCCCGACCCCGACGCCCACCCCGCCCCGCACCAAGACGCAGGCCCCGGCCCCGACGCACACCAGGACCAAGGCCCCGCCGCCCGCCCCCACGCACTCCAGGACGCAGGCCCCGGCCGCCCCGGCCTGCGAGATCGTCTCCAGCGCGGGCAACTGCTACAGCGCGGGCCAGTTCTGCCGCAACGCCGACGTCGGGAGCACCACGCACGCCGAGAACGGCCGGATCATCAAGTGCGCCCCGGACGGCAGCCGCAACCGCTGGGTCAACACCTGACGGACACCTGCGACAGAGCCGCCGCCGGCCGCCGGCCGCCAGCCGCTCCCGCACCGCCACCTGCGCCGTGATCCGCCGGCCGATGCCGGTGCCCGCGCCGGTGTTCGTGGTGTTCATGCGGGGATCGTCCGACCTTGACGCCAGTGACAACGTCGAGTCGAATCGGCCCGCAGGCGATGTCGGTTGATCGGGAAGAGTGGTCGTGGCGGACAGCCGTGAGGGTACGTCGGCGGGCAGCGGGAAGGCCGCGCGCGATGAGGGTCCGGCGTCGGTGCGGATCGCGCACATCGCCGCGTTGGCGGGAGTGTCGGTGCCGACGGTGTCGCGGGTGCTCAACGGCAGGCCGGGGGTGTCCGACGGGACCCGGGCCCGGATCGAGGAACTGATCAGCGAGCACGGATACCGCAAGACCTCCGACAACAGGCAGAAGTTCGTGGAGCTGATCTTCCGCGAGCTGAAGAGCATGTGGGTGGGGGAGATCATCCGCGGCGTCGAGGAGGTGGCCCGCAGGAACCGGGCCGGTGTCATCGTCTCCAAGTTCGGCCTGCACGACGCGGACGCCTCGGTCGACGACACCGTGGGGCGGCGCCCGCTGTGCGTACTGTCGGTGTTCCAGCTCCCCGAGGCGGAGCGCGAGCGGCTCAGGGCGAAGGGCATCCCGTACGTCGTCTTCGACCCGATGGACGACGTGCCCGACGGCGTCCCCTACGTCGGCGCCACCAACTTCAAGGGCGGCCGGTCGGCGACGCGCCACCTGATCGCCCTCGGCCACCGGCACATCGCCCTGATCGGCGGCCCCGACCACGCGTTCTGCCTTGCCAGGGCGGCCGGTTACCGATCCGCGCTGGAGGCGGCCGGGCTGCCCGTGGACCCGGACGCGACGGTCCGTGGGCCGCTCACGCGCGAGGGCGGCCAGGCCGCGGCCCGGGCGCTGCTGGGCCGCCCCGACCGGCCCACCGCGATCGTCACCGCCAACGACATGCAGGCACTCGGCGTCTACCAGGCGGCGCGCGAGGCCGGGCTGCGCGTCCCGCAGGACCTGAGCGTGGTCGGCTTCGACGACATGCCGGTCGCCGTCTGGGCCGATCCGCCGCTGACGACGGTGCGCCAGCCGCTCGACGAAATGGCCGCCTCCGCAACGGAGTTGGCCCTCGCGCTGGGCCGTGGGGAGCGGGTGCGGCAGCTCGGTGTGGAGATCGCCACGGAACTCGTGGTCCGCGAGAGCACGGCGGCGCCGCGGAGTTGAGCGCTGCCGCGCCGACCGGATTTTTTCTCCGTCCTCCAAGTCGCCCGCTCACCAGTGGTGTTGAAACTTTCCCGCAAGAGTTTCGGTCCAGCTGCCGAAACAATTGCGCGAGAAACGTTGACCGCTCACCGTCAAGCCCTCCATCATTCCTACGTCCGAAGGCCCGGCCGTCGTCCGGTATTTCGACCAATGGCGGCCTGAGCTGCACGCATGCGCACCCCCCCCACACCCAAGGAGTTCACGCATGTCGTTGAAGCGACGTACCTTCCTCGGCCTGACCGCGGCCGCGACGGCGGGGCTGAGCGTCCCCCTGCTCGACTCCGGGCTGTACCCGGCCTCGGGGGCCGAACAGGCCGCGCCCGCACAGCAGTTCGCGATCGGAGTGCGCCAGTTCAACTGGAGCCGCGGCAGCCGCTCCCTGTTCACCAAGGTCTTCTACCCGACCCCCGGCGCCCCCGGCGGCGCCCCCGTTCCCGACGCCCCGCTCGCCGACGGCGTGTTCCCCGTCGCGGAGTGGAACCACGGCGCGTACGGCAACTCCGACTCGTACGCCTCGCAGACCCACGCGATAGCCTCCGCCGGCTTCATCTGTCCGGCCCCCTCGATCTCCGACAACACCAACATCGGTTCCGTATACGGAGGGGAGTGGTCGAAGGACGTCTCCGAGGTCCTCACCCGGACCCTGGCCCTGAACCAGAGCGGCCCCTTCGCCGGGCACATCGACACGGCGGCGGGCGTCGGCGTCTCCGGGCACTCGATGGGCGGCATGACCATCCACGGCCTGCTGACCGCCTGGCCCGACGAGCGGATCGTCGCCGCCGTACCGGTCGCCTGCGTCGACATGGGCACCCCCGCCGCCTCGGTCCACGCGGGCACGCTGTTCATCCACGGCGACAAGGACCCGACCTGCGACTACGCCCTGGCCCGGCGGGCGTACGCGGAGCTGCCGGCGCCCAAGGCGTTCCTCACCCACCTCGGCGCGGACCACGCCTCGTACCTGAACCCGGGGTTCCCCACCTTCGACCGGACCCAGAACACCCTCGTGGACTGGTTCCGCTGGCGCCTGTACGACGACACCGCCGCCCGCGACCGGCTCGCCGCCGACGCCACCGGCGACGGTACGCGCTGGGAAGCCGCCCTGTCCTGAGCCCCACAAGGCCCCCCACCAGAGAGGGAAGCGCCATGACCGACAGCTCCTCCAGAACCCGCACCTCACGACGGACCAGATCCGTGCTCGTCGCCGCGGCGGCCGGCGCCCTCGCGGCGGCCGCCGCCCTGACCCTGTCGCCCACCGCCCAGGCCGCCGACACGCTCGGTGGCGCGGCCGCCGAGCACGGCAGGTACTTCGGCGCCGCGGTCGCCCCGCGCCTCGGCGAGAGCGACTACGAGTCCACGCTCAACCGCGAGTTCTCCAGCGTCGTCGCCGAGAACGCGATGAAGTGGGACGCCACCGAGCCGAGCCCGAACCAGTTCAACTTCAGCGGCGGCGACGACCTCGTCAACTACGCACAGCAGCGCGGCACGTTCGTCCGCGGCCACGCCCTCGTCTGGCACGCCCAGCAGCCCGGCTGGATCCAGGGGCTGACCGGCGACAGCCTGCGCCAGGCCATGCGCAACCACATCACCAAGGTCGCGGGACACTACGCGGGCAAGATCGACACCTGGGACGTGGTCAACGAGGCGTACGAGTGGGACGGCAGCCGACGCCAGTCCAACCTGCAGAAGCAGCTCGGCGACGGCTGGATCGAGGACGCCTTCCGCACCGCGAAGGCGGCCGACCCCAAGGCCAAGCTCTGCTACAACGACTACGGCACCGACGGCGTCAACGCCAAGAGCGACGCCGTCTACCGGATGGTCAAGGACTTCCGCACCCGCGGCGTCCCGCTGGACTGCGTCGGCTTCCAGAGCCACCTCTCCTCGAACGAGAACCTCAGCACCTATAAGCAGAACCTCCAGCGCTTCGCCGACCTCGGCGTGAACGTACAGATCACCGAACTCGACGTCGGCGGCTCCGGCTCCGCACAGGCCAACGTGTACCGGCAGGTCACCCAGGCCTGCGTGGCCGTCGCCCGGTGCAACGGCATCACCGTGTGGGGCGTCACCGACAAGTACTCCTGGCGCTCCCAGGAGACCCCGCTCCTCTTCAACGGCTCGTACCAGAAGAAGGAGGCGTACGGCGCGGTCCTCTCGGCGCTGAACAGCGCGACGGGCTGAGCCGGCCGGCCCCGGCCCTGTGGCGCTTACGACACCGGCGAGCGCCGAACTCACGGATCTGCTGGGCCCGTTGTGGGTAGCCGTCATCGGGTCGGGTCTGCTGCCTTCCGTGACGACGCTGGGCATCGGCACGGTGTGATCATGCCTCGGATACGGTGAGTGGACCGAACGCGAACAAAAGGGGAGGTAGCGCCGTGCTGCGAGGCGCTGTACGGGCCGGGGCCGCCGTGCTGGTGGCCGTGGTCGCCGTCACCGGGTGCGAGGCGGCGACGGGCGGGGGCGGCGAGGCCGGTCCGGAGCCCCAGGGCAAGGCGGGCAGCGCGCTCTCCGCCGTCGGCTCGCTGACCGTCAAGGGGCGTGCCCCGAAGACCGGTTACGCGCGGGAACGGTTCGGCAGCGCCTGGGCCGACACCGACTCCAACAGCTGCGACACCCGTGACGACATCCTCAAGCGGGACCTGGAAGGCGTGCGTTACTCGGACGGCGACTGCAAGGTCGTCTCCGGCACGCTCTCCCCGGACCCGTACGGCGGCAAGGACATCTCCTTCACGCGCGGCCGCAGCAAGGTCGACATCGACCACCTCGTCGCGCTGTCCGACGCCTGGCAGAAGGGCGCCTTCCAGTGGGAGCCGAGCAAGCGCATCGCGTTCGCCAACGACCCGCTGAACCTGCTCGCCGTCGACGCGACTCCCAACCGCAGCAAGGGAGATGGCGACACCGCCACCTGGCTGCCGCCCAACAAGGGGTACCGGTGCACGTACGTCGCCGGGCAGGTCGCCGTGAAGAAGAAGTACGGGGTGTGGGTGACCGCCGCCGAGCGCGACGCCATGAAGAAGGTGCTGAACGCCTGCCCGGACCAGAAGCTGCCGACGGGCGGAAATCCGACTGCGGCGCCTCCGCGCTTCCATGCACGATGACCGCATGAGCACGCATCCCGCCACCCCCGACGGCCTGACCGTCACCACCCTCGCCGAGCGGCCCGAACTGGTCGGGCCGCTGTGGGCCATGCCCGACAACTGGCCCGTCTTCGTGCCGCACGACCCGGTCGGCGCCCTGCTGATGCACCGGGTGCGCGACGAGCTGCCCGAGTACGTACTCGTCGCCACCGACGCCGAAGGGGCCGTCGTGGCCCGGGGCTTCAGCGTGCCGTTCGCGCTGCGCGCCGAGGGGCGCGGGCAACTGCCCGACCGGGGCTGGGACCAGGTGCTGACGTGGGCCTTCGCCGACCGCGCGGCCGGACTCGCCCCGGACACCGTCAGCGCGATCGAGATCACCATCGTGCCCGGGATGCAGGGCAAGGGACTGTCCGGGCGGATGCTCGCGGCGATGCGGGACAACGCGCGCGCCCGGGGTTTTCACGAGGTCGTCGCGCCGGTCCGGCCGAGCGCCAAGCACCTGGAGCCCGCGACCCCGATGAGCGCATACGCGTACCGCGTAAGGGAGTCGGACGGGCTGCCCGCCGACCCATGGCTGCGCGTGCACGCCCGCGCGGGCGCCGTCATCGACAAGGTGGCGCCCGCCTCGATGACCGTGTCCGGATCGCTGGAGCAGTGGCGGACGTGGACGGGCCTCGCCTTCGACACCGCCGGTCCGGTCGAGGTGCCCGGCGCGCTGGTGCCGGTGCACTGCGAACCGGAGGGCGGCTACGCCGTGTACGTCGAGCCGAACGTGTGGATGCGGCACGCGCTGTGAGCGCCTGCCGCACCACCCCCCTGTGAGCTCCTCGCTCGGCTGCTACAGCTTCAGGTCCCATTGCGTGCCGTCGTAGTCGAAGCTCGGCGTGACCTCGACGGTCAGGTTCTTCGCGTCCGCCGGGGCGTCGAATCCGTAGACGACCGTGGCCTTCTTGCCGGGCAGGACCGTGCCCTCGAAGCCCATGGCGACCTTGTCGTCGACGATCTGCTCCGCCTTGGTGCCGTCCTCGCCCGCGCGGGCGTTCGCGGTCAGCAGGGTCGCGTCGAACTTCTCCTTGGAGTCGTTGGTGACGGTGACCGTGACCTTGTAGGCGTGGTTGCCGTTCTTGTGGCCCGCCGCGTACTCGCTCGGGCTGAACGTGACCGCGTTGGAGACGGAGACGGTCAGGTCGTCGTCGTAGACCACGGAGTCGCCCGCGGCGAGCGTCTTGCCGGCGGCCGGCTTCTCGTCGCCCTTGCCGCTCTCGCCGTCCTTGTCCTTCGCGTCGCCGGACGACTTCGCGTCCTTGGCCTTCGTGTCGGACACCGACTTGTTGATCTCGTCGACCGCGTCGTCCACCGCCTTGAACGTCGTGTACGCACCGAAGACCGCGAGGCCCATGGCCGCGAGGCCGAGGATCGTGCCGGTCAGGGCGACGCCCTTGTTCGTGGCCTCGCCGCGCTTGGCCCTGCCGCGCCCCGTCAGGCCCAGGATCAGGGCGATCACACCGAGGATCCCGGCCAGCCAGAACAGCAGTGGGATCAGCCCCGACAGGGCGCCGATGACGCCGAGGATCAACGCGGCCGTCCCCAGCCCGTTGCGCGCGACCTGCTGCGGCGGCTGCTGCTGGAACGGCGGGTACTGGGGGTGCTGTTGGGGCGAATGGGGTGACTGGGGCGGCTGGGTCTGGGACATAGCTGTTCCTCCGATGAGAGAAGCCAACCTCCCCCCGGCTTTCCGTGTATCCGGCGGTTGGCTGAGGCAATAACAGCACCGTCTGTGAACCGAGTCAACCGCGTACACAGAACTTGATGCGCTCACGGCTGTGAATGCGGGTCTTACGCGGGAGTCTGTATGGTCGGTCGCACAGGCACGTCAGGACGTATCTGCGGGACAGGCGTCCGGAGGGGAGTCGGCTCGGTGCAGGACAACGCGACAGAGGTGACGGCCGCGGGAATCGCCCGGCTCGCCGGGGTGGGGCGCGCCGCCGTCAGCAACTGGCGCCGCAGGCATGCGGACTTCCCCAGGCCGGTCGGCGGTACCGAGACCAGCCCCTCCTTCGCGCTCACCGAGGTCGAGGAGTGGCTGCGCGACCAGGGCAAGCTCGCCGAGGTCCCGCTGCGCGAGCGCGTGTGGCAGCAGCTCGCGGGGCACCCGGCGGGCCCGGTCGCCGCCCTCCTGCACACGGGCTGCGCCCTGCTGCTCGTGCACGACCGGCCCACGGAATGGCTCACGCTCGCCGCGACCGACAAGGACCGCGACCTGGCCCAGCGCCTGTCGGCCGCCCTCGAAGGCGTCCTCACCCCACGCTTCGGCCACGCCACGGAACGGGCGGTCGGCACACCGTCGCCCGCCGACCTGCTGCCTTCGGTGCCGCTGCTGCGCGGCGCCGCCGAACTCGCCGCGGAACTGGGCGCCCGCGGCACCTTCGCGTTCCTGCTCGGCCGGCATCTCGACGCCAACCCGCGCCAGTACACGCTCACCCCGCAGGGGCCCGCCGAACTGATGGCCGCGCTCGTCGGCCCTGCCACCACCACCCTCGACCCGGCCTGCGGCACCGGCGCCCTCCTCGACGCCGTGCGGGCCCACGACTCGCGGCCCGGCCGCACCCTGTACGGCCAGGACGCCTCCGTCGAACTCGCCGCGCTCACCGCGCTCCGCCTCGCCCTCGACGGCAACGGCGGGACGGACGCCCCTGCCGTGCGCACCGCCGCCGCCGACACCCTGCGCGCCGACGCCCTGAGCGACGTACGGGCCGACGCGGTGCTCGCCCACCCGCCGTTCAACGAGCGCGGCTGGGGCCACGACGAGCTGGCCTACGACCCGCGCTGGGAGTACGGCCTCCCCGCCCGCACCGAGTCCGAACTGGCCTGGGTGCAGCACGCGTTGGCGCGCCTGAAGGACGGCGGCAGCGCCGTGCTCCTGATGCCGCCCACCGTCGCCTCGCGCCGCTCGGGCCGCCGGATCCGCGCCGACCTGCTGCGCCGCGGCGCCCTGCGCGCGGTGATCGCGCTGCCCGCGGGCGCCGTCCCGCCCAACAACATCCCGCTGCACCTGTGGGTGCTGCGCCGCCCCGGCCCGGGCGCGCCCGCCGCCCCCGAGCTGCTGCTCGTCGACACGGCCTCGCTCGCCGAGTCCGGTGACGTACGGGAGCAGCAGGTGTGGGACGAGGTGCGCCGCACCGTGCTCGACGCCTGGCGCGCCCACGACCGGGACGGCTCCCTGGAGGAGCGGCCGGGCCTCGCCCGCTCCGTGCCCGTCATCGACCTGCTCGACGACGAGGTCGACCTCGCGCCCGCCCGCCGCCTGCCCCCGCCGGCCACGGGCGGCGGCGCGGCAGAGCTGACCGCCGTACGCGAGGAGCTCGCCGACACGCTGCGGCTGACCACGAAACTCGCCCCGCGGTCCGTCCCCGACGCCACGGCCCCGGCCCGCTGGCCACTGACGACGGTCGGCGAACTCGCGCGCGCGGGCGCCCTGTCGCTGCGCACCGCGGCGACGGGTGGCGGCCCGGGAGGCCACGCGCGCGTACCCGTACTCACCGACCACGACGTCCTGACGAGCACGGCACCCTCTGGAGCCCACTCCGCGGACGACGACCCCGTGATCCTGGAAGTCGGGGACGTCGTCGTGCCGGTGGTCGGTGGCACCGCCGCCGTGCGCGTCGTCGACGAGGCGGACGCAGGCGCCGCGCTCGGCAGGGGCCTGGCCCTGCTGCGGCCCGAACCGGCCGCGCTGGACCCGTGGTTCCTCGCCGGCTTCCTGCGCTCCACGGCCAACAACCGGCAGGCCTCCAGCCACGCGTCCACCGCCACGCGCCTCGACGTCCGGCGCCTCCAGCTGCCCCGCCTGCCCCGCGCCGAACAGTCCGAGTACGGCGAGCGCTTCAAATCCCTGGCCACATTCGAAAACACCCTCCGCCACGCGTCCCGCCTCGGCGAACAACTCGTCCAGGGCCTCCACGACGGCCTGACGGCGGGCACCCTGCCACCGAACAGTTAGGCCCGGCGCCGGTTGGGCAATTTCGGCCCCGGCTCCGGTCGGGCACATTCAGCCTCGGCGCCGGTTGGGCAAATTAAGCCCCGCCGGCGATTGAGGCGCGGGGTCCGGGGCAGAGCCCCGCGACGTAGGACCGGCGGGCCCGCCACGACCGGAGGCACCCGTTCCACAAGAGCCCGGTGTGAGCGGAGCGACATCCGTTCCGTACAACCCCGGTCCCGTTGTCCGAGTCCGCCTATACGCTCGAAGGAACCGGCATCGCATTGCCGCGTGTTCCACCCCGCACAAGTGACCAGGAGCTGCCATGTACGGGCCCGGCGCGGCGCCGCCCCGCCGCGAGAGCGACGGCGCGGTCATCACCCTGAGGGTGCTGTTCCCTGCGCTGTCCGTGCTGACTTGCGGCCTGCTCTCCTGCGCCCCGCTGTTCCGCATCGCGGCGCTGCGACGCAGGCCGCTCGACTGGGCCCTGGCCATCGCCTCGTTGCCGGTCAGCATCACGCTGTTCGGCATCATCGGCTCGCTGCCGGAGGCGGACCCGCGCACCGACGTCGCCCTCGCCCTGCTGCTGCTCCTCGCGATCGGCAGCGCCGTGTACTTCCTCGTCTACGACATACGCAGGCCGCGCGCCGCGCTCCCGCCGAGCCCGTACGCCCCGACGCCCCCGCCGTCCGCCTACGGACACCCGAGGCCGCAGCAGCCCTGGCCCACCGCACCGCCGCAGACGCACACGACGATGGGCACGCCCACACCCATGCCCACGCCTGCACCCGCGCCGACGCCCACACCCGCCCCGCCGCCCGCGCCGCCGCAGAACCAGGCCCCGCCGCCGCACCGCATCGACCAGGTTCGCGCCGAGCTGGACGAGCTGAGCGACTACCTGCGCAAGCAGGACGGCGGCCGGTGACCGGGCACCCCCAGGCCGGCGGCCGCGTCGTCGCCGGCCGCTACGAACTGTCCACGCTCATCGGCCAGGGCGGCATGGGCCAGGTCTGGACGGCGTACGACCAGCGCCTCGACCGCCGCGTCGCCGTGAAGCTCGTACGCCCCGACCGGGTCGCGGGCGCCGAGGCCGACGAGCTGCGCCGCCGCTTCCTGCGCGAATGCCGGGTCACGGCACAGGTCGACCACCCCGGCCTCGTCACCGTGCACGACGCGGGCAGCGACGGCGACGAGCTGTACCTCGTCATGCAGTACATCGACGGCGCCGACCTCGCCGACCACCTCGCCGAGCACAGCCCCTTCCCCTGGCCCTGGGCGGTCGCGGTCGCCGCGCAACTGTGCGCCGTGCTCTCCGCCGTGCACGCGGTGCCGATCGTGCACCGCGACCTCAAGCCACGGAACGTCATGGTCAAGCAGGACGGCACACTCACCGTCCTCGACCTCGGCGTCGCCTCCGTCCTCGACACCGACACCACCCGCCTCACCCACACCGGATCGCCCATCGGCACGCCCGCCTACATGGCGCCCGAACAGGCGATGGGCGGCGCCGTCGGCCCGCACACCGACCTGTACGCGCTCGGCGTGCTGCTGTACGAACTCCTCAGCGGCGACGTCCCGTTCGCGGGCACCACCGCCCTCGGCATCCTCCACCGCCACCTCTACGAGGCCCCCGTCCCGGTCCGCCAACTGCGCCCCGAAGTACCGCAGCCACTCGAACACCTGGTGCTGCGCCTGCTCGCCAAGGACCCCCAGGACCGCCCGGCCTCCGCCCAGCAGACGTACGAGGAACTGCTCCCGCTGCTGCCCGCGCGCGGCGTGCCCACCGGCCGCCCGCTCGACCCCACCCGCCCCTTCCTGCGCCCGCACGCCCCCTGGCCCGACCGCGCCGTCACCCCGGCCCCACAGCCCCCGGGAACCGACCTCCAGGGCGACCGCCCCGACGTGGCACGCGCCGTCGACGAAGTGAAGGTGCTGCTCGGCGAGGGCCGCATCACGCAGGCCGTCGACATCCTCGGCGCGATCCTGCCCGCCGCGGCCGTCCAGCACGGCGAGCACTCACCCGTCGTCCGCACCCTGCGCAAGCAGTACGCGGCCACCCTCATGGACGACGGCCAGTACCGGCGCGCCCTGCCCGAACTGCGCCGACTCGCCGACGAACGCGCCGCGGAGGCGGGCCACGCCGACCCGCAGTCCCTCCAGTTCCGCTACGAGGCGGCCCAGTGCCTGGAAGCCCTCGGTGAACCCGCCGCGGCGCTCGCCGAGTACCGCTCCCTGCTCCCGTACTACGAGAACCAGTACGCGACCACGGACCTCAGGCTCGCCCTCGAAGTACGGCGCCGCATCGGCCAGTTGCTGCTCTCCGTGGGCGACCGGCGTGCGGCCCACGAGACGCTGACCCGGCTGCTGCACGACGCCGAACGGCTGCACGGCCCCGGCCACCCGTTCCCCGCGGAGGTGCGGCGCACGCTGCAATGGCTGGGACAAGTGCGCGGCTGAGCAGCGGCCTTTACGGTCAAGCCCCGGCCAAGATCCCCCCAAAGCGCCGTTCCAGGGGCGGTGACGGCGAATTGATCGTGCACAATCAGTCAGCTCCCTGTGTGCATCCCCCGGCGCGCCCGGGTCCCGCCCCACCGGACCCCGCGCATCCCGCCCTCGGCGGCGCCCACACGGCGTTCCCCCCACGCATGTCCCCATTTCGTAGTCACCAAGGAACCTCATGCGTACCGCTGTCCGCGCTGCCGCCGTGCTCGCCCTGGCCGCCCTCCCGCTCACCCTGACCGCCTGCTCGTCCGGCGGCTCCCACGACTCCGACGACGCCGGCAAGACCGCCTCCAAGACCTCCCGGGACCCCGACGCCGGACTCGCGAAGGGGGCCCGACTGAAGTCGGCGCTCGCGCCCGCGTCGTTCTTCGGCGCCGGCTACCGGATCGACCAGGACGCCGCCCGCGACACCGGCGACACCTACCAGGAGCCGAGCAGCGACCCGGCCGCCCTGAGCAAGCCGGACTGCACCAAGCTCGGCGGCACCAGCTGGCTCGCCCTCACCGGCGACGAGGGCGTCTCCTTCGCACAGAACGACTACGCGAACGAGAAGACCACCGCCGACATCGCACAGCAGGCAGACGTCTTCCGCGGCAAGACCGCGGCCACCGTCATGCGGCACCTCCAGAAGGCCGTCGCCTCCTGCCCCACCTACAAGGACGCCGACACCAAGAGCGACGTAAAGGTGGCGGGCACAGCGACGTCCGGGCTCGGCGACGAGGCGTACACCATCACCCTCACCGACCCGGCGTGGGAGAACGGTACGACCCTGATCGCCGTACGCACTGGAAGCGCCGTCGTGACTGTCATGTCGACGGACGGCCACGACAACGGCGCGGCCACGGCGAAGAAGCTGGCCGCGAAGGACACCACCGCCGTCGCCGCCCTCAACTGACGCCGTCCCCCACCCACCCGCCCGCGTACGACGAAGGAAGACGCATGCCCACATCGGTCCGGCACCGGCGCTCCCGCACCCGCCGCCGCCTCGCCATCGGCGCGGTCGGCGCCGCCGTCCTCGCGGGCGGGATCACGGTCCAGCAGTCCCTCGCCTCCACGACCTCCTGGCCCGCGGCGAAGTACTACACCGGCCGCGCCTTCGACGCCTGCACGGCGCCCTCCACCTCAGCCATGAAGGCCTGGCACACCGGCTTCTACGGCGCGGCGGCCGTCTACGTGGGCGGCAAGAACCGCGGCTGCACCCAGGCCAACCTCACCGCTTCCTGGGTCAAGACCGTCAACTCCCAGGGCTGGAAGCTGATTCCGCTCTATGTGGGCGCGCAACCGTCCTGCGCGAGCGGCACCAACCCGGAGAGGATGACCTCCACGACCGCCGCCTCCCTCGGTGCCACCGACGGCGCCGACGCCGTCGCCAAGGCGTCCGCGCTCGGCATGAAGGCGGGCAGTGCGCTCTACCTCGACATGGAGGCGTACGACACCACGAACTCCTCCTGCAACACGGCCGTTCTCACGTACATCCGCAACTGGCAGAAGGCGGTCCACGGGAAGTACTACCGGACCGGCATGTACGGGTTCTCCAGCTCCAGCGCCAAGGCCGTCGCCACGACGACCGACCGCACGAACCTGCCGGGCAACCTCTGGTACGCAAAGTGGGACAAGGTGAACACGGCCACCACGGACTGGCCGTTCGCCTCCACCCTGTGGACCGGCCGCCACCGGGGCCACCAGTACCTGGTCAACAGCAAGGAGTCGCGCGGCGGTTACGCGATCACCGTCGACCGCGACGCGTGGGACGCGCCGGTGGCCGTGGTCGGCTGAGCGCCGGTCGATACCTCGACCCGCGGCGAATCGTTGTCGAATAGGTGGCCTAGCAAGCGGCCACTGCCTAACATCGATCAACGCCGGACTTTGTGCGCCCGCCCGTCACCCGACCACCACCCCTGGTGGACGCGCTTCGCGCGGCGGGATGCCCACAAACTCTTCGCAGGGAGGCCCACCTTGCACCGCCGCAACAGCCGCCGGACCGCGCTCGTCCTGTCCGCCGCCGCCATCGCCGCAGTACCCGCCCTGACCGCCTGTGGCAGCGAAGCGCACCCCGGTGCCGCGGCCGTCGTCGGCGGCCAGCGGATCACCGTCTCGCAACTGGAGAGCCGGGTGAACGAGGTGCGGGACGCGCAGCAGACCGCCACCAAGGACTCCGCGCAGTACGAACAGGCCATCGCCAAGACCGGCGGCCTCACCCGCAACACGCTGCACACGATGGTCCTCGACCGCGTTCTGCACCGCGCCGCCACCGACGCGGGCATCTCCGTCACCCGCAAGGAGATGCAGAGCATGCGGTCGGGCCTGGAGCAACAGGCGGGCGGCGCGAAGGCGTTGGAGGTCGCCTGGCTCCAGCAGTACAACATCCCGCCGAACCGGCTCACCGAGAGCCTGCGCACCGAGATCGAGGCGCAGAAGCTGTCGACCGCGCTCGGCGCGGACATGCAGACCCCCCAGGGCAAGGCCGTCTTCTGGAAGGCGCTCTCCAGCGCCTCCAAGGAGCTGAACGTCGACCTCAACCCCCGCTACGGGACCTGGGACGTCACCAAGAACAGCCGGGTCGACGCGAAGACGCCGTGGCTGAAGCAGATCACCAAGGAAGCCCCGGCCCAGCAGCAGACGACGTAGGGCCGGGGGAGGCGGGGTTGTCAGTGGCCTGCGTTACGTTCGAGGGGTGAACGAACCCGAGGCGCACGACCACGACACCCCCGCCGACGCAGGCGACATCGCCGGCCGCGTCGTCCTGCTCACCACCAGCCACCGGGTCGCCCCCGGGCTCCTCTCCTGGCAGGCGTGGCAGGCGCTGCGCACGGCCGACGAGGTGCTGTGCGCCGACTCCGCGCACCCGCAGCTGCCGTACGTGAAGGACGCGGGCGTCCAGGTGACGATCGCCTCGCCCACCGCCCGCGAGCTCGTCGACCGCTGCGCCGACGGCGGGCGGGCGCTCGTCGTCCTCGCCACCGCCGAGGGCGACCGGCAGCTCACGGACGGCCTGGCGCGCCTCGCGGGCTCGGGCCGCGAACAGATGCCGAACCTCGAACTGCTCCCCGGCTCCTACGACCTGCCGGGCGCCCGCCTCCTCGACCTCGTCCAGGTCATGGACCGCATCCGCCGCGAATGCCCCTGGTCGAAGCAGCGCACCCACGAGGACCTCGCCAAGTACGCGATCGAGGAGGCGTACGAGCTGGTCGAGGCCATCGAGACGGACGACCGGGAGGAACTGCGCGAGGAGCTCGGCGACGTACTCCTCCAGGTCGTCTTCCACGCGCGCATCGCCGAGGAGGACGCCGACGAGCCGTTCTCGGTGGACGACGTGGCGGGCGGCATCGTCGACAAGCTCATCCACCGCCACCCGCACGTCTTCGGCGACGACACCGCCACGACCCCCGAAGAGGTCAAGGAGCACTGGCTGCGCACCAAGGCGGAGGAGAAGCGCCGCGCCTCGGTCACGGACGGCGTCCCGGTGGGCCAGCCGGGCCTCGCCCTCGCCGCCAAGCTCGGCTCGCGGGTGCGCACGGCGGGCCTGGACGTCCCGGTCCCCACGGGCGAGGGCGTCGGCTACGAACTCCTGGCCCTCGCCCTGCACGCCGAGGCGGAGGGCGTGGACCCGGAGGCGGCGCTCAGAGCCGCCGCCCGCGCCTACCGTGATGCGGTGCGGACCACCGAGGGGCTCACCGACCAGTAGGGGCGGCTACGGTCGGGTGGTGACCGAGAGCCCCACCCCCTCCAGCGCCCCCGAACTCTTCAGCTGGGAGTTCGCAAGCAACCCGTACCCCGCCTACGCCTGGCTGCGCGAGCACGCCCCCGTGCACCGCACCACGCTGCCGAGCGGCGTCGAGGCCTGGCTGGTCACCCGGTACGCGGACGCCCGCCAGGCGCTCGCCGACCAACGGCTCAGCAAGAACGCGGACCACCACGACGAGCGGAGCCCCGCCAAGGGCAAGACGGGCATCCCCGGCGAACGCCAGGCCGAGCTGACGACCCATCTCCTCAACATCGACCCGCCGGACCACACCCGCCTGCGCCGCCTCGTCTCGAAGGCGTTCACCCCACGCCGGGTCGCCGAATTCGCGCCGCGCGTCCAGCAGTTGACGGACGACCTCATCGACGCCTTCGCGGCCAAGGGCGAAGCCGACCTCATCCACGACTTCGCCTTCCCCCTCCCCATCTACGCCATCTGCGACCTGCTCGGCGTCCCCCGCGAGGACCAGGACGACTTCCGCGAGTGGGCAGGCATGATGATCCGCCACGGCGGTGGACCGCGCGGCGGGGTGGGACGCGCGGTGAAGCGGATCCGCGCGTACCTGGTGGAGCTGATCCACCGCAAGCGCGGCGACCTCACCGACGACCTGATCTCCGAGCTGATCCGCGCCTCCGACCACGGCGAACACCTCACGGAGAACGAGGTGGCGGCCATGTGTTTCGTGCTGCTCTTCGCCGGTTTTGAAACTACGGTCAACCTGATCGGCAATGGCACGTACGCCCTGCTCACACACCCCGACCAGCGTGAGCGCCTGCAGAGGTCGATCGCGGCGGGGGAGACGGGGCTGTTGGCGACCGGGATCGAGGAACTGCTGCGCTTCGACGGCCCGGTGGAGATGGCCACGTGGCGCTTCGCCAGGGAGCCGCTGACCATCGGCGGCCAGGAGATCGGCGTGGGCGACCCGGTCCTCGTCGTGCTCGCCGCCGCCGACCGCGACCCGGCGCGCTTCACAGAACCCGACACCCTCGACCTCTCCCGCCGCGACAACCAGCACCTCGGCTACGGACACGGCATCCACTACTGCCTCGGCGCCCCGCTCGCCCGCCTGGAGGGACAGACCGCCCTCGCCACCCTCCTGACCCGCCTCCCGGACCTGCGACTTGCGGTGGAACCTACCGATTTGCGGTGGCGCGGCGGCCTCATCATGCGCGGACTGCGCACGCTCCCGGTGGAGTTCACCCCGCGTCAGATCCCCACCGGAACCGACGGGTCAGCTGACGGACCGTCAACACTGTGACTTTCACGTGATCTACGCTGCATCGACTTGTGACAGGCGTTCGAGTGCCGCTACGTTCACGGATCATCGCGACACATGCACAACTCGCACCACTTGCACTACCCGTCGCGCGTAGCAGCATCAGTCTCGCGAAAGGCAAACGCATGCTCTCCGGGAACGGTCGTCACCGTCGCCCCCGTCAGGCCCCTGCTCTCGTCGTCGCCGCCGGGGTCGCCGGCAGCGCCATCGCGATCCCGCTGTTCGCCGCGAGCGGCGCGAGCGCCGCGACCACGCAGGCGTGGGACAAGCTCGCCGAGTGCGAGAGCGGTGGGCAGTGGAGCCTGGACGCCGGTAACGGCTACTACGGCGGACTCCAGTTCACGCAGGAGAGATGGGAGGAGTACGGGGGGCTCGACTACGCCCCGCGTGCCGACCAGGCCAGCCGCTCGCAGCAGATATCCGTTGCCGAGAAGGTTCTTGACGACAAGGGCGTGAGCGCCTGGCCGATGTGCTCGCTCACCGCCGACCTCACCAAGGACGACGACTCGGCGGACGTCGACCCGGGCGTGTCCGCGTCGCCGCAGCCGTCCGAGTCCTCCGCTTCGTCCGACACCGATGCCGACAGCAAGTCGGACGAGGGTGGCGACAAGAGCGCCGACGAGGACGCCGACAAGGCGGGCTCCACGGACGCGACGGATTCGAGCGAATCGAGCGATCCGGGCGACTCGACCGAATCGGCGGATTCGGGAGACAAGGGTCACGACGAGGCGGAGGGCTCCGACGCGTCGGACAAGGCCTCGGCGGACGAGTCGGGCGATACCTCCGGTAACAAGGCCGAGGAGTCCTCGACCTCTTCAAGTGACAAGTCCCACGCGCCTTCTGACGACGCCGCCTCCGAGACGGCCCCGCCGTCCGCCTCGCCCTCCGGCGAGACGCAGGACAGCGCCACGTCGGGCCGCCACCGCGGCGACCGCGCCGACGAGGGCGGCTCCGACTCCCGTACGGGAGAGGGGCGTCACGCCTCGCGCGACGACAAGCGCGACGGCGACACGTACAAGGTGCACGCCGGCGACAACCTCTGGGACATCGCGAAGGCCCAGGACGTGCACGGCGGATGGGATGCGCTCTACGAGCGGAACAAGGAGACGGTCGGTACCGACCCAGACCTCATCCTTCCTGGTCAGAGCCTGGATCTTGGGGACGGATCGGACAAAAAGTAGCGGGAGTTCGGGGCGGTTGAAGGGGCTTTGTCCGATATTGATCAAGTGAGACATGGGTCTCAAAGCCCCTGATCGACTTTGAAATCGGACGGATCGACCGCTTACGTTCGTGACCGCTCGCTTCAGCGGGCCCCGATGGACGTCACGCCGAATCCTGCCAACGTCCGTACGGGAACAGTCGACGCGTATGCGCCGTAGGCAGGAGCGGGGGACCCAGGTAAGTGCCCTTCCGGGAGACCGGACGGGCTTGGGGTTAAGCAGCGCACAAGGATGCGTCTGCCGGGCACTCACTGGCCCGAACCCGACAGCTCACCTCGCAGGCGTCGGTGAGGAGATATCTCCATGCTGTTTTCCGGCAAGAACAAGCACCGCCGCCCGTCCAAGGCCGTCCGCGTCGCCACGCTCGGCGGTGTCGCCGCTGCCGCCGTCGCCGTGCCGCTGATGGGTGCGACGTCCGCCTCCGCCGCGACCACGTCCGAGTGGGACCAGGTCGCGCAGTGCGAGTCCGGTGGCAACTGGTCCACGAACACCGGCAACGGTTTCTACGGCGGCCTCCAGTTCTCGTCCTCCACCTGGTCCGCCTACGGCGGCGACCAGTACGCCTCCTCCGCCGACCAGGCCTCCAAGGCCCAGCAGATAGCCGTCGGCGAGAAGGTCCTCGCCTCCCAGGGCAACGGTGCCTGGCCGAACTGCGGCTCGGGCCTGTCCTCCACCCCGAACGAGGGTGGCGCCGACGACTCGTCCTCGCAGCAGCAGGACACCCAGAAGCAGGACACCCAGAGCACGCAGCAGCAGGACACGCAGCAGCGTGCCGACCGCTCCGAGCAGCGCGAGCAGCCGAAGCAGGAGGCCCCGAAGCAGGAGGCCCCGAAGCAGGAGGCGGCTCCGAAGCAGGACACCGTCACCACCCCGACCGGCAACAAGGTCGAGAAGGGTGACGGCGAGTACAAGGTCAAGTCCGGTGACACCCTCAGCAAGATCGCCGAGGCGCACGACACGACCTGGCAGCAGCTGTTCCAGAAGAACAAGGACATCGTCAAGGACGCCAACCTGATCTACCCGGGTCAGCAGCTGCACCTCAGCTAAGACGTCCGGTCCGCAGAGGACCACCGGTCCGCACAGGACCACCCCAGGCCCTCCCAGGCCGTCAGGTACGGGCTCGGCATCGGCGGACGCCGAGCCCCGCCGCACCCCGTCCCCACGGGTCGCTCACTTCGGCGACCTCCGTCCCGGCACAGCCGGGGCGGAGGTCGCTGTTTTTGTTCAGTTAAGGAACATTTCGCTATCGGCGTTGTCCACGAGGCGGGCGTTCGGATGGCCGATGCCCGCGAGCCGGTTACGCTCAGGGGTGCGGGACCACGTACCAAGCAGCCGCCCGCATAGCCTGCGTCACATCCAAGAAGGAGATGCTCGTGCCGTCCATCGACGTCGTCGTAGCCCGGGAAATCCTGGACTCCCGAGGCAACCCCACGGTCGAGGTCGAGGTCGGCCTCGACGACGGGAGCACCGGCCGTGCCGCCGTCCCGTCGGGTGCCTCCACCGGTGCCTTCGAGGCCATCGAACTCCGTGACGGTGACCCCAACCGTTACCTCGGCAAGGGTGTCGAGAAGGCCGTCCTCGCCGTCATCGAGCAGATCGGCCCGGAGCTGGTCGGTTACGACGCCACCGAGCAGCGCCTGATCGACCAGGCGATGTTCGACCTGGACGCGACCGACAACAAGGGCTCGCTCGGCGCCAACGCGATCCTCGGCGTCTCGCTCGCCGTCGCGCACGCCGCTTCCGAGGCCTCCGACCTGCCGCTGTTCCGCTACCTCGGTGGTCCGAACGCGCACCTGCTGCCCGTCCCGATGATGAACATCCTGAACGGTGGGTCGCACGCCGACTCCAACGTCGACATCCAGGAGTTCATGATCGCCCCGATCGGCGCGGAGTCCTTCTCCGAGGCCCTTCGCTGGGGCGCCGAGGTCTACCACACGCTGAAGAAGGTCCTGAAGAGCAAGGGCCTGGCCACCGGCCTCGGCGACGAGGGCGGCTTCGCGCCGAACCTCGACTCCAACCGTGCCGCCCTGGACCTCATCCTTGAGGCGATCAAGGAGGCCGGTTACGTTCCCGGCCAGCAGATCGCGCTCGCGCTGGACGTCGCCGCCTCCGAGTTCTACAAGGACGGCAAGTACCAGTTCGAGGGCAAGGAGCGCTCCGCCGCCGAGATGACGGAGTACTACGAGGAGCTCGTCTCCGCGTACCCGCTCGTCTCCATCGAGGACCCGCTGTACGAGGACGACTGGGCCGGCTGGAACGTCATCACCGAGAAGCTGGGCGACAAGGTCCAGCTCGTCGGCGACGACCTCTTCGTCACCAACCCGGAGCGCCTGGCCCGCGGCATCGAGGAGAACTCGGCGAACGCCCTGCTCGTGAAGGTGAACCAGATCGGTTCGCTGACCGAGACCCTGGACGCCGTCGAGCTCGCGCAGCGCAACGGCTTCAAGTGCATGATGTCGCACCGCTCCGGCGAGACCGAGGACGTCACCATCGCCGACCTCGCCGTCGCCACCAACTGCGGCCAGATCAAGACCGGCGCCCCGGCCCGCTCCGAGCGCGTCGCCAAGTACAACCAGCTCCTGCGCATCGAGGAGATCCTGGACGACGCGGCGGTCTACGCCGGCCGTTCGGCCTTCCCGCGCTTCAAGGGCTGAGCCTCACTGAGGTAGCAGTTACGTACGTCCCCGCACTCGGTCCCGTACCGTGTGCGGGGACGTACGTACGTGAGCGGGGAGGCGGGAGCAGGCGATGCCCGGAAAGGTACGGGACAGGGACTCCAGAGATCGCTTCTCGACGGCCACCCGCCTGCGCGTCCTGGGTGAGCAGACCGCCGAGCGCGTCTACCGCTCGCAGAGCAAGCGGCAGGCCCGCCGCTCCCGGCTCACCGGCCGCGCGGCCCTGCTCGCCCTCGTCCTGTGCACCCTCGTGGTCGCGCTCGCGTACCCGATAAGGCAGTACGTGTCGCAGCGCGGCGAGATCGAGGACCTGCAGCGCCAGCAGCAGGAGGCCAAGGAGCGGGTCGACAAGCTGCGCGACCAGAAGGCCCGCTGGCAGGACGACGCGTTCGCCGAGCAGCGCATCCGCGAGCGCCTGCACATGGTGATGCCGGGCGAGACCGGCTACGTGGTGCCGAACGAGCGCACCGCCGCCGCCGAGCGCGCCGAGCAGGGCGCGGAGGACCGCCCCTGGTACTCCAACGTCTGGGACGGCGTCGACAAGGCCGACCAGGCGGACAATTGACGTTCACCGCCGACAACTGACAATCACTGAAGGAACACCCGAGCGATGGAAACGCCCCCGCCGCAGACCGAGCCCACCGCGCCCACGGACGCCGACATCCAGGCGTTCAAGGAGCAGCTGGGGCGCCCGCCGCGCGGCCTGCGCGCCATCGCGCACCGCTGTCCCTGTGGCAACCCGGATGTGGTCGAGACGGCCCCGCGTCTGGAGGACGGTACGCCGTTCCCGACGACGTACTACCTCACGTGTCCGCGTGCAGCGTCGGCGATCGGGACGCTCGAGGCCAACGGTGTGATGAAGGAGATGACGGAGCGGCTCAAGACGGACCCTGAGCTGGCTCGTCAGTACCGTGCGGCGCACGAGGACTACATCGCTCGTCGTGACGCCATCGAGGTCCTGGAGAACTTCCCGAGTGCCGGTGGGATGCCGGATCGTGTGAAGTGTCTGCACGTCCTGGTCGGTCACTCGCTGGCCGCGGGGCCCGGTGTGAACCCGCTCGGCGACGAGGCGATCGCCATGCTCCCGGAGTGGTGGCGCAAGGGCGCCTGCGTCACGTCCGAGTCCACGGACTGACCCCCTTTTCCCCACCCCACCCCTTCCCGAAAGTCTTGCCGGACGGGCCTCCTCAATCGCCGGAGGGGCTGGAAAATCCAGCCCCGCCGGCGTTTGAGGCGCGGGGGTCTGGGGGCGGAGCCCCCAGCGGCTCACCGCAACCACACGACGACCTAAGGAGCCCACCCGCCATGACCAGGGTCGCCGCCATCGACTGCGGCACGAACTCGATCCGACTCCTCGTCGCGGACGCCAACCCGGAAACCGGTGAACTCGTCGACCTGGACCGTCGGATGACGATCGTCCGGCTCGGCCAGGGCGTCGACAAGACGGGCCGCCTCGCCCCGGAGGCCCTGGAGCGCACCTTCGCCGCATGCCGCGAGTACGCCGAGGTCATCAAGGAACACGGCGCCGAGAAGCTCCGCTTCGTGGCCACCTCCGCCTCCCGCGACGCCGAGAACCGCGCGGACTTCGTGAGCGGTGTCCTCGACATCCTGGGCGTCGAGCCCGAGGTCATCACCGGTGACCAGGAGGCGACGTTCTCCTTCACGGGTGCGACGAAGGAACTCACGGGCCGGGCGGACCTGGACAAGCCCTACCTGGTCGTGGACATCGGCGGCGGCTCCACCGAGTTCGTCGTCGGCGACGACACCGTGCGCGCCGCCCGTTCCGTGGACATCGGCTGCGTACGGATGACGGAGCGCCACCTCGTGGCCGAGGACGGCACGGTCTCCGACCCGCCGACCCCGGCGCAGATCGAGGCGATCCGCCAGGACATCGGCGAGGCCCTGGACCTGGTCAACCAGACGGTGCCGCTGACCGCGGCCCGCACTCTGGTCGGCCTGGCCGGCTCGGTCACCACGGTGGCCGCCCTGGCCCTCGGCCTGGCCGAGTACGACTCGACGGCGATCCACCACTCCCGGATCTCCTTCGACAAGGTCGCCGAGCTCACCGACTGGCTGCTGACGTCCTCGCACGACCAGCGCGCGCTGAAGCCGGTCATCCACCCCGGCCGGGTCGACGTCATCGCCTCGGGCGCGCTCGTACTGCGCCTGATCATGGAGTGGATCGGGGCACGCGAGGTGGTCGTCAGCGAGCACGACATCCTCGACGGGATCGCCTGGTCCATCGCCTGACACGGGCTCCGGAATCAGGCCTGGGACAGCCCCGGGCCGGCCCCCGAACCGCCCCGAAATCGTCTCTCCTGAGCGCCCCGCACAGCGTCTGAGCGCCCTGCGGGGCGCTTCCGACACCCCGCCGCGACACGCTGTCGGGAAAGTTCGTGAACTTCTTCACAAGGAAATCGGCCCACTTGGTGGCTGTTACGCGGCCGAGGGCCCGTTCGAGGGCGTGAGGCGACCTCGTCGAGGGTCGCGCGTGAGGTTGCCGCAGTGTTGCGAGTCGATTGCGGACCGAAGTGGTCCAGTACCGCCAAATGCTCACTATGGCTGCTCAAGAGGGGTGAGCAACGTCTGGGGCGGTGCGGTGGTTCCCCCTGGATGTCATGACATGGGTCACGTGGGCGGCGCAGTGTAGCAGAGCCCCCCTACAAGCTTGTGAAGGGGCGCACGAGCGACCCCCGCCAGTCGGGTGGATACTCGATGGCATGAGCACCACGGAGCGTCCCAGGATCCTCATTGTCGGGGGTGGGTACGTAGGCCTGTACGCGGCGCGGCGCATTCTCAAGAAGATGCGCTACGGCGAAGCGACCGTCACGGTCGTGGACCCGCGCTCGTACATGACGTACCAGCCCTTCCTCCCCGAGACCGCCGCCGGCAGCATCTCGCCGCGCAACGTCGTCGTCCCCATGCGACGCGCTGTGCCGGGCGCCGAGATTCTCACCGGCCGCGTCACCTCCATCGACCAGGACCGCAAGGTCGCCTCCGTCGCGCCGATCGTCGGCGAGGCGTACGAGGTTCCCTTCGACTACCTGGTGATCGCGCTCGGCGCGGTCTCCCGCACCTTCCCGACGCCGGGCCTCGCCGAGGCCGGTATCGGTATGAAGGGTGTCGAGGAGGCCGTCGGCCTGCGCAACCACGTACTCGAGCAGCTCGACAAGGCCGAGTCGACGACGGACGAGGAGATCCGCCGCAAGGCGCTCACCTTCGTCTTCGTCGGCGGTGGCTTCGCGGGCGCCGAGACCATCGGTGAGGTCGAGGACCTGGCGCGCGACGCGGCCAAGTTCTACAAGAACGTGAAGCGCGAGGACATGCGCTTCGTGCTCGTCGACGCCGCCGACAAGGTGCTGCCCGAGGTGGGCCCGGAGCTCGGCGTCTACGGCCGCAAGCACCTGGAGTCCCGCGGGATCGAGGTCTACCTCTCCACCACGATGCCTTCCTGCGTCGACGGCCACGTCGTCCTCAGCAACGGCCTCGAGGTCGACTCCAACACGATCGTGTGGACCGCCGGCGTCAAGCCGAACCCGGCCCTCTCCCGCTTCGGTCTCCCGCTCGGCCCGCGTGGTCACGTGGACACGCAGGCCACCCTCCAGGTCGCCGGCAGCGACTACATCTGGGCCGCGGGCGACAACGCCCAGGTTCCGGACCTGGTCGGTCGCGCGAACGGCAACCCGAACGCCTGGTGCCCGCCGAACGCCCAGCACGCGATGCGCCAGGCCAAGGTCCTCGGCGACAACGTGGTGTCGGGCATGCGGGGCTTCCCGCAGGGCGACTACAAGCACGCCAACAAGGGTGCGGTGGCCGGTCTCGGCCTCCACAAGGGCGTCGCGATGATCGTCATGGGCAAGATGAAGATCAAGCTCAAGGGTCGTCTCGCCTGGTACATGCACCGTGGCTACCACGGGCTCGCCATGCCGACGTACAACCGCAAGATCCGTGTGATCGCCGAGTGGACGATCAACATGTTCCAGAAGCGCGACATCACCGCGCTCGGCGCCCTGGAGACTCCGCGCGAGGAGTTCTACGAGGCCGCCAAGCCGGCTCCGAAGCCCGCGGCCGAGGCGCCGAAGGCCGAGGAGAAGAAGGACGACAAGGTCGAAGAGAAGGCCAAGGCCTCCTGACCTGCAGATAGTTCATCCCGAAGGGGTCGCTCGCCATCCGTGGTGCGGGCGGCCCCTTCGGCGTTCCCCTCCCGATGTACGTGGTGGGTACAGGTATTTTGCCGTTCCGTGACTCGATATCGGGACTGCGCAGGTGGCCCGTCGGTGTTTACGTGGTGTTGAACCGTTCCGGGATTTCCGAGAATTCGTCTCGTCACGGAGGTGTCCGCCATGCAGAACGCCGCACAGCGGCTGAAGAATGTCGCCGAGCAGTTGTTCGGCGTCGAACTCCCGGTGCGCCTGCGCGCCTGGGACGGCTCGGAGGCAGGTCCTCCGGACGCCCCCGTGCTCATCGTCCGGAACCGTCGCGCGCTGCGCCGACTGCTCTGGAAACCGGGAGAGCTGGGTCTTGCCAGGGCCTGGGTGGCCGGTGAACTGGACGTGGAGGGCGACCTCTACGCGGTCCTCGACCGGATGTCAGGCCTCATCTGGGAGCGGGACCCCGACGAGGGCGACGGGGAGTCCAAGAGCCTCGCACAGGCCCTCAAGGACCCCAAGGTGCGCGCCGCGGCCAAGGAGCTGGTGAAGCTCGCGGGCGCCCCGCTGCCGCCCGCCCCGCCGCCCGAGGAGATGCGCAGGGGTGGCCGTCTCCACCTGCACACCAAGGGCAGCGACAAGCAGGCCATCAGCCACCACTACGACGTGGGCAACGACTTCTACGAGCTGGTCCTCGGCCCGTCGATGGTCTACTCGTGCGCCTACTGGGAGTCGCCCGAGGCCGGTCTCGAATCGGCCCAGCGCGACAAGCTGGAGCTGATCTCCCGCAAGCTCGCGCTGAAGCCCGGCATGCGGCTGCTCGACGTGGGCTGCGGCTGGGGTTCCATGGCGATCCACGCCGCGCGTGAGCACGGTGTGAGCGTCGTCGGTGTGACGCTCTCCCAGGAGCAGGCCGCGTACGCCAGGAAGCGGGTCGCCGACGAGGGTCTGACCGACCGCGTCGAGATCCGCGTCCAGGACTACCGCGACGTGCGTGACGGCCCGTACGACGCGATCTCGTCCATCGGTATGGCCGAGCACGTGGGCTCCGAGCGGTACCTGGAGTACGCGTCCGATCTGTACGCCCTCCTCAAGTCCGGCGGGCGGCTGCTCAACCACCAGATCGCGCGGCGGCCGCAGCGGGACGAGTCGGAGTACGAGGTCGACGAGTTCATCGACGCGTACGTCTTCCCGGACGGCGAGCTCGCGCCGGTGGGCTCCACCACCGGGCAGCTCGAGCGGGCCGGATTCGAGGTGCGGGACGTCGAGGCGATCCGCGAGCACTACGCGCTCACGCTGCGCCAGTGGGTCAGGAACCTGGAGGCGCGCTGGTCCGAGGCCCTGAAGCTGGTCAGCCCCGGCAGGGCCCGGGTCTGGCGGCTCTACATGGCCGCGTCCGCGCTCAGTTTCGAGCGCAACCACATCGGGGTCAACCAGATCCTCGCGGTGAAGACGCCGGAGAGCGGGGCGTCGGGGACGCCGCTGCGGGCCCGCACCTGGAACATCGTCAGCTAGCCGGTCCCGTAAGCGAATTGGGGCGCATCCGCAGTCGCGGATGCGCCCCAGTTTCGTCACTCCTGTACAGCTACTCGGACTTGATGGCGTCGAGCATGTTCAGACGGGCCGCGCGGCGGGCCGGCCACAGGGCCGCCAGGATGCCGACGACCGCGGCGAGCGCGAGGAAGATCCCCATCCGGCCCCAGGGCAGGATCAGTTCGTACGTCGACATGGAGTTGCCGATGAGCTGCCCGGCCGCCCAGCCGAAGAACACACCGAGCCCGATGCCGAGCACGCCGCCGAACAGGGAGATCACCAGGGACTCCAGGCGGACCATCCGCTTGATGCCCTTGCGGTCGATGCCGATCGCGCGGAGCATCCCGATCTCCTGCTGGCGCTCGAAGACCGACATCGCCAGGGTGTTGATGACGCCGAGCACGGCGACGATGACCGCCATGGCGAGCAGGCCGTAGAGCATGTTCAGCATCAGCGTGAAGACCTGGGCGATCTCGTTGGAGACGTCCTGCTTGTCCTGGATCTTGATCGCCGGGTTCTCGCCGAGCGCCTTCGTGAGCTTGTCCTGCGTGGCGTCGGAGGCGCCGCCGGACGTCTTCACCATGACCTGCATGTCACCGGCGTCCTTGGCGAGGTGCGGGGCGAGGGTCGGAGTGTCGACCATGATGCCGCGCATCATCTCGTTGGCCTCGTAGACGCCCGCGACGGTCAGCTTCTGCCGCTTGCCGTCCTCGTAGTGCGTGGTGAAGGTCGATCCGGTGGTCCAGTCGTGGTCCTTCGCGGTCTTGTTGTCGACGACGACCTGGCTGCCGCCGACCGTGAACTTTCCGCTGTCCAGCGGGAGTTCGGCGAGCTGTGTGATCGTCTTTCCGTTGACGCCGGTCAGGAACTCGGTGTCGCCGCCGATGCGGGCGGGCGAGTTGGTCAGGCCGCTGACGGCCGTGACACCGGGCGTCTTGTCGAGGGTCCCTACGACGTCGGGGGAGAGCTGGTTCCCGTTCGCCATGGAGACGGTGTAGTCCGCCTTCAGGGAGTCCGCCGCCATCTTGTTGATCGCCGACTGCACGCTGCCCGCGATCACCGTGAGACCCGTGATCAGGGTCAGGCCGATCATCAGCGCCGACGCGGTGGCGGCGGTGCGGCGCGGGTTGCGCACCGAGTTGAGGCGGGCCAGCTTGCCGGAGATGCCGAAGGCGCGCAGGACCGGGGCCGCGAGCGCGATCAGCGGGCGGGAGAGCAGCGGCGTGAGGATGAAGACGCCGATGACCAGGAGCCCGGCGCCGAGCCCCATCGGGGCCTGGCCGCTGTCGCCGCTGAGGGTCGTCGCGTAGAGCACGGCGGCGACACCGGCCGCGGAGACCAGGGCGCCCAGCGTGTTGCGCAGCACCAGGGACTTGGCGGTGGGCGCGGCGTGCACCGCGTTCATCGCGGCGACCGGCGGGATCTTCGCGGCGCGGCGGCCCGGCAGCCAGGCGGCCAGCATCGTGATCAGGATGCCGACGACCAGCGCGGCGACGACGGTGCCGACGGAGACGACGAGCGGCCCGTCCGGGATGATCGCGCCCGTCGTGCCCATGAGCTCCCGCATGCCCGCGGCGATGCCGATGCCGACGCCGAGACCGGTCACGGCGGCGACCGCGCCCACCACGAACGCCTCCAGGAGCACGGAGCGGGTGACCTGACGCCGGGAGGCGCCGACGGCCCGCATCAGCGCGAGCTCCTTGGTGCGCTGGGCGACCAGCATCGTGAAGGTGTTGGCGATGATGAAGATGCCGACGAAGAGCGAGATGCCCGCGAAGACGAGCAGCATCGTCTTCATGGAGCTCATCTGGTTGGAGATGGACTTCGCCTGGTCGTCGGCGAGCTGCTGCGCGGTGGTGGTCTCGGTCTGACCGGTGGGCAGCGCCTTGTCCAGCGCGGACTTCAGCTGCTGCTGGCTCGTCCCGGCCGCGGCCGTCACGTCGATCTCGTCGTACCCGCCCGGCTTGTGGAAGAGCTGCTGCGCGGTCGGGGTGTCGAAGAGGGCGAGCGAGCCGCCCGCCGAGACGTTGCCGTCGTCGGTGCTGAAGATGCCGGTGAGGGTCGGGGTCAGGACGGGGCCGTCGACGGACATCCGCACCTGGTCACCGACCTTGTAGCCGGCGCGCTGCGCGGTCTTCGCGTCGAGGACGACCTGGTCGGCGCCGTGCGGGGCGGTGCCCTTCTTCAGCGGGTACCGGGAGTCGTCCTTGCCCCAGTAGTTGCCGCCCTTGGTGGAGAAGCCGTTGCCGACGAGCTTGCCGTCCTGGTCGGCGACGGCGGCGTAACCGCTGAGGACGCCGTACGCGGAGCCTGCGCCCTGGGTGTCCCGCGCCGCCTTCAGGGTGGCGTCGGTGAGCTTGGCCTCCTTGCCGACGGTGTTGCCCTTGTCCTCGCCGTACTGGGCGGTGACGGCCACGTCGACGTGGCTGTAGCCCTTGGCCGAGGACTTCTCCATGGCGCCGGAGATGGTGTTGGTGAAGACGAGGGTGCCGCTGACGAAGGCGACGCCGAGCATGACGGCGAGCACGGTCATCAGCAGCCGGGCCTTGTGCGCGAAGACGTTGCGCAGGGCGGTTCGGAACATGGGTCTACTCAGTCCTGGGTCGGTGGCTTCCAGCGGGGCGCTTGGGTCGTACGGCCGGTCAGCTCGTCCGGCCCTTGGCGTCGAACCGCTTCATCCGGTCAAGGACCGAGTCCGCCGAGGGGTCCCGGAGCTCGTCGACGATGCGGCCGTCGGCCAGGAAGATCACCCGGTCCGCGTACGCCGCCGCGACGGGGTCGTGCGTGACCATGACCACGGTCTGCCCCAGCTCCCGCACGGAGTTGCGCAGGAAGCCCAGGACCTCGGCCCCGGACCGCGAGTCCAGGTTTCCCGTGGGCTCGTCACCGAAGATGATCTCGGGCTTGGAGGCGAGCGCGCGGGCCACCGCCACCCGCTGCTGCTGCCCGCCGGAGAGCTGCGCGGGCCGGTGCCCGAGGCGCCCGGAGAGCCCCACCATCTGGATCACGTTCTCCAGCCACTGCTTGTCGGCCTTGCGGCCCGCTATGTCCATGGGAAGCGTGATGTTCTCCAGGGCGGTCAGCGTCGGCAGCAGGTTGAACGCCTGGAAGATGAAGCCGATCTTGTCGCGGCGGAGCTTGGTGAGCTGCTTGTCCTTCAGGGACCCCAGCTCGGTCTCGCCGATCCGGACGGACCCGGAGGAGAACGAGTCGAGGCCGGCGACGCAGTGCATCAGCGTCGACTTGCCGGAACCGGACGGGCCCATGATCGCGGTGAACTCGGCCTGCCGGAACTCGACGGAGACCTGGTCGAGCGCGACCACCTTGGTCTCGCCCTGTCCGTAGATCTTCGACAGATCCGTGGCGCGGGCGGCGGCCGTGGTGGTGGGGCGGCCCGCGAGCGGGGTGGTGGTCACGGGAGGGTGCTCCTGTCGGTCGGCGTGCTGCTTACGGGGACGCTTTCCATCCTCCCGGCGGATCGGGCGGGGGAGGTCAGTCGCAGCTCTCGTTCCGGAGGGCGACTTCGGAGGGATCGGGGGAGCCCGAGTCATACCTGGGGATGACCCCGGCCCCTGAGAGGTGCCGGACCCGGGTGCGCGGAACCGAGGCGGTGAAATTCCGTCAATCCCCGGGAAGCCGTCCCCGAAGGCCGCAGGGCTCCCGGCAGGTGTTGAAGGCCCCGGCGTGTGCTGATGCACCCTCAGACGTCAATAAAATAAGACAACGTGGGGATGCACTTCCGCTGATCGGGGGACGCCGCCGGATAGGCTCGGAACGTCGATGCGGAGCCCCACAGTCTGCCCGGATGGTGGAATGCAGACACGGCGAGCTTAAACCTCGCTGCCCTTAGCGGGCGTACCGGTTCAAGTCCGGTTCCGGGCACCTCCGAACTTCCTCTCCGCTGCGCGTCGCGGCCCCCAACCTCCGTTGCTCTCAGGGGTGTTGGTGTGCCCTCTCCCAGCTCCCGCGTGGTCCGGTCGACCCAGGGACCCTCGAAACCATTGACACCCGCCCCGCGCGGGGCGAGGATCCGCTCAGAACTTGATGAACGAAAGTTCACCAGGCGAACACGACGCTACAAAGGCACCACAGGCGAACAACCGCAATGACGCGAGAGGGATCCCGTATGCGCACCACCGTCGGCATCATCGGAGCGGGCCCGGCCGGGCTGCTCCTGGCCAGGCTCCTGCACAACGCCGGCATCGAATCGGTCGTCCTGGAGAGCCGCGATCGCGCCTACGTGGAGCAGCGTCAGCGCGCCGGGATCCTGGAGCAGGGCACCGTCGACGTGCTGCGCGAGGCCGGTGTCGGCGCGCGCATGGACCGCGAGGGCCTGCCGCACGACGGCATCGAGCTGCGCTTCGACCGGCGCCGCCACCGCGTCGACTTCCCCGCCCTGACCGGCGGCAAGCAGGTCATGGTGTACGCGCAGACCGAGGTCTGCAAGGACCTCATCGCGGCCCAACTGGCCGACGGTGGCCCCCTGTTGTTCGAGGCGGAGGCGCTGGCGGTGGAGGGTGCCGACACCGACAGCCCTCGCGTCCGCTTCCGCCACGAGGGCCGCGAGCAGACCCTCGACTGCGACTACGTGGTCGGCTGCGACGGCTTCTGGGGCGTGGCCCGCAAGGCGGTCCCCGAGGAGCTCTCGCGGACGTACGAGCGCACCTACCCGTACGCCTGGCTCGGCATCCTCGCCGATGTGGCGCCCTCCCACGACGAGCTGATCTACAACCGCTCCGACCGCGGCTTCGCCCTCATGTCCATGCGCTCACCGCACGTCACGCGCGCGTACCTCCAGGTTCCGGCGGACACCGACGCCGAGTCCTGGTCCGACGACGAGATCTGGGCCGAACTCGACCGCCGCCTGGAGGTCGACGACCCGACCTGGCGCCTCGCCCGCGGCCCCATCATGTCGAAGTCCGTCACCCCCATGCGGTCGTACGTCCACGAGCCGATGCGGCACGGCCGCCTCTTCCTCGCCGGGGACGCGGCCCACATCGTCCCGCCGACCGGCGCCAAGGGCCTCAACCTCGCCGTCGGCGACGTCATCACCTTCGCCCGCGCCCTCACCACGTACGTGGAGAAGGGCGACGCGGAAGCGCTCGACACGTACTCCGAGACCTGCCTGCGCCGTGTCTGGCAGGCGGAGCGGTTCTCGTACGCGATGACGACCATGCTGCACCGCGCCCCCGACGCCACCGCCTTCGACGACAAGATCCAGCTGGCCCAGCTGGACCGGGTGACCACGTCGAGGGCGGCCGAGACGGATCTTGCCGAGGCGTACACCGGTTTCCCCGTCTGACGAGGGCCGGAAGGCGGAACACAGAGGGTGCGCGGGACGTTCCTCGTAACAGGATGGGAAAGATCCTCCCTGAGCACTAGGGTCGGATCTTTGCCAGACCATTACTCTTGATGGCAAGGCCATACAGGGTGGCCATGGAGGAGTGAGATGAGGAGCAGCAACCCGGTCTTCTCGCGACGGGGGTTCAGCCGCGACAACGGCTACGCGCAGTTCAATGCGAACGCGCAGCAGCCGCAGGCCGGGGGCCCCGCTGTCGGCACGGCGCAGGGGAACCCCTACGCCCAGGCCCCCGCCGGCAACCCGTACGCGCAGAACCCCTACGCACAGCAGGACGTCCAGTACGGGGCTCCGCAGGCGCCCGCCACCACCGGCCGCATGACGATCGACGACGTCATCACGCGGACGGCCACGACGCTCGGCCTGCTGATCGTCACGGCGGCGCTCTCCTGGGTGCTGCTGCCGATCGACGAGGCCAACCTCGGCAAGTCGTACGGCATCGCGATCGGCGCGGGCCTCGTCGCGATGGTCCTGGGCTTCGTCCAGGCCTTCAAGCGCAAGGCGTCCCCGCCGCTGATCCTGGCGTACGCGGCCCTTGAGGGTGTCTTCCTCGGCGTGCTCTCCAGCATCGTCGACAACTACATCGCGAGCGGTGCGGCCATGCAGGCCGTGCTCGGCACGATGGCCGTCTTCACGGCGGTCCTCGTCGCGTACAAGGCGGGCTGGATCCGCGTCAACCGTCGCTTCTACGGCTTCGTGATGGCGGCGGCCCTCGGCTTCGTGCTGCTGATGGGCATCAACCTGCTGTTCGCCGTCTTCGGCGGCGGTGACGGCCTCGGCTTCCGCAGCGGCTGGCTCGGCGTCGTGTTCGGCATCGTCGGCATTCTTCTCGGTGCCTGCTTCCTGGCCCTGGACTTCAAGCAGGTCGAGGACGGCATCGCGTACGGCGCCCCGAAGGAAGAGGCGTGGCTGGCCGCGTTCGGCCTCACCATGACGCTGGTCTGGATCTACATGGAGTTCCTGCGACTCATCGCGATCCTGCAGGGCAGCGACTAGGCGTAACGCCTGACGGTCGAGTGTCAGGGGCCCGCACACCTTGGGTGTGCGGGCCCCTTTGCTGTGAGGTGAGGGTTGTGAAGGGGAGCGGGCGCTACCGGAATCGCCGAGCGGCGCGCCTCAGGTCGTACTCGTGGATGATCGCTTTCGCGTGGCCGTACGCGAGATCGTGCTCGCCGCGCAGCCAACTGACCTTCTCTTCGAAGCGAAGAAAGCAGGGACCTTCTTCGACGGTGCGCATCCAGTCGCGGAGTTCGCGACCGGTGCAGTGGGGGATGCGAGCCAGCAGATTGCGGTGGGTCTCCTCGGAGAAGACTTGGGACATCGGCGCCTCCGGAACGCTTCGATGTGGCCGGTCCTTCACGCCACCGTGCCTGAGCGCCGGGGCCTTGTAAACAGCTACAGTCGCCGCGTGCTTGATACGACGCCTTTGACCGCAGCAGTGGATCAGTTCGCCGATCGGCTCCGGGCCGCGCCGCAGAGCAGACTGCAGCGGAACGCTGCCGCGGAGGCGCTGGCGCTGGCCAGGGAGCTTTCGGAGCGGGCCCAGAAGTTGGATGCGCCCGACGTGCCCGTGCGGGAGATGCCCGATGCGGGGATGTTCGCCGCGGCCGACCAAGTGACGGTCGCGGGGCGGGACTTGGCGGTTTCCCTCCGGGGGGCGGGGGAGGTCGCGGAGGCGGTGGAATTGGTCGAGGCGGCGATGAAGCGGGCCGGTGTCTGACCCGTTACGGCCTCGGGGCTCCGCCCCGGACCCCGCGCCTCAATCGCCGGCGGGGCTGAAAAGATCGGGGCTCTGCCCCGGACCCCGCGCCTCAATCGCCGGCGGGGCTGAATTAGGCCGAAGCTATGACGCGGTCGGCCAGTATGTAGACGTTGGAGCGGGCGCACTCGAAGGTCAGGGCGTACGCGCCGGAGACGCCCGAGCCGCCGAGGAGGACCGGGGTCTCGCCCTCGCGCAGGGCGGACGCCAACTGCTCCGCCGTCTCCCGGTGTCCGGGCGTCATGCAGAGCGTCGTGCCGTCGGTGAACACGTACACGTCGAGCGTGCCGAGCGGACCCGGACGGACGTCGGCGAGGGCGGTACGCGTCTGCGCCAGCTCCTCGAGGCACTGCACCGTGCGCTCGTGGTCGCCCACGACCGGCGACTGGACCGGCACGAAGTCCGGGTGCGAGGGGTGCCGACGGCGCGCGGCGGCCAGCTCGGGCGACTCCTCGACGATCTCGTCGAGCGCGGCCGTGCCGGCGAACTCGTCCTCCGGCTCGAGCGACGGCTCCCCGAAGGGCTCAAGGCCCACGAGGTCCGCCTGACGCGGCAGGAACATGTCGTCGCCGAGCGCGCCGCCGGCCAGGAACGGCGGCAGCTCCGAGCTGTCCCGCGCCTCCTGGGCGGCCCAGAACGCCCGGGCCTCCGCCAGCTCCCGCTCCCGCTCCTCGGCGAGGGCGTCGGCGACGGCGTTGCGTATCGCCTCGGCGTCCGGCGTGGTGCGGGCGGCGGGGATGCCGGGAAGCGCCTGGACGGCGCGATCCCTGCTCAGCTCGTCGCGCAGCTCAGAGACCTGTCGGCGCAGACCCCTGACGTGCTGCAGGGTGGCGACGCCGACGGCCGTGGCAGCGGCCGTGGCGAGCACGAGGACACTTATGGCGGCAGGCATGGCGCTCACTGACGTACTCCCGGTTTCAAGTCGACCCCCGACTTCCTACATCAGCTTGAAGCCTGGACGAACCAGCTGTCAGTGCATTACGTCACGAAACGGACAGGTCTTTTGGCGGGTGTTTAGCACCGGTATGGGGTGGGAACGGGGTTGACCTGCGAAAATCAATCTCCCCCGAGATGCACGTCACATCCTGGGGGAGATTGGATCACGAACGGGTAGACCGCCTCGGTCCGGCCCGGGTCAGCTCAGGCGCTCGATGACCATCGCCATGCCCTGGCCGCCGCCGACGCACATGGTCTCCAGGCCGAACTGCTTGTCGTGGAACTGGAGCGAGTTGATCAGCGTGCCGGTGATCCGGGCGCCGGTCATGCCGAAGGGGTGGCCGACGGCGATGGCGCCACCGTTCACGTTCAGCTTGTCCTCGTCGATGCCGAGCTCGCGGGCGGACGGGATGACCTGCGCGGCGAACGCCTCGTTGATCTCGGCCAGGTCGATGTCGTCGATGGTCAGGTTGGCCCGCTTCAGGGCCTGCTTGCTGGCCTCGACCGGGCCGAGGCCCATGATCTCGGGGGACAGGCCCGAGACGCCGGTGGAGACGACGCGGGCGAGCGGGGTCAGGCCCAGCTCGCGCGCCTTGGTGTCCGACATGATCACGAGGGCGGCGGCGCCGTCGTTCAGCGGGCAGCAGTTGGCGGCCGTGACCAGGCCGTCGGGGCGGAAGACGGGCTTGAGGCCCGAGACGCCTTCGAGCGTGACGCCGGCGCGCGGCCCGTCGTCCTTGCTCACCACGGTCCCGTCCGGGGTCGTCACCGGGGTGATCTCGCGCTCCCAGAAGCCGTTCTTGATGGCTTCCTCGGCGCGGTTCTGCGAGCGCACGCCGAAGGCGTCCATCTCGGCGCGGGTGATGCCCTTCACGCGGGCCAGGTTCTCGGCGGTCTGGCCCATCGCGATGTACGCGTCCGGGACCAGGCCGTCCTCGCGCGGGTCGTGCCAGCTGGTGTTCTCCTGCGTGGCGACCTCGGCGGTGCGGGCCTCGGCGTCGGCGAAGAGCGGGTTGCGGGTGTCGGGGAGCGAGTCCGAGTTCCCCTTCGCGAAGCGGGACACCATCTCGACGCCGGCCGAGATGAAGACGTCGCCCTCGCCGGCCTTGATGGCGTGCAGCGCCATGCGGGTCGTCTGGAGCGAGCTGGAGCAGTACCGGGTGACGGTGCAGCCCGGGAGGTGGTCCATGCCCATCTGTACGGAGACGATGCGGCCGAGGTTGTTGCCCTGCTCGCCGCCGGGGAGGCCGCAGCCGAGCATCAGGTCGTCGATCTCGCGGGGGTCGAGCTCGGGGACCTTGGCGAGGGCGGCCTGGATGATCGTGGCGGTCAGGTCGTCCGGGCGGAGGTCCTTGAGCGACCCCTTGAAGGCGCGGCCGATGGGGGAACGGGCGGCTGAGACGATCACTGCTTCGGGCATCACGCGGCTCCAAGAGTTCGATACGGCTGACCGTGAGGGAAGTTACCCGTACGTACCGCTCGGGTCACCGGTACTGGGGTGTGACCCCTGCCGCACTTTACTAAGCGCTTGCTCAGCCCTTCAAGCCCCTGCGGCGGGGCTGGGCAAATTCAGCCCCGCCGGCGCTTGAGGCGCGGGGTCCGGGGCGGAGCCGGGAGCGGGGGACGGTCAAGCGCTCGACTGCGATACCGGCTCCTCCGCCGGGACCCGCCTCCTGCGGCGCCGCTTCAGCAACGCCCACGGTCCCCGGGGACCGGTCGGCATGGCCGCGGCGACCTCCGTACCGCCCTCCTGGGCGGCCTGCGCCGCCGCGCGGGCGACCGGGAGGAAGCCCTCGGAGCGGGAGGCGTCCGGGCGCTCCTCCTCCGGCCAGAGGCCCAGCGCGGCGCAGAGTGTGGGGAGCACCGCCATCGCCGCGGTCGCGTAGCCCTCCATGGAGGGGTGGTAGTTGTCCGGGCCGAACATTTCGCGGGGGTTCGCCGAGAACTCGGGCCCCAGCAGGTCGCCCAGCGACACCGTGCGGCCCCCCTGCTCCACCGCGCCGATGGTCTGCGCCGCCGCGAGCTGGCGCGAGGCGCGGCGGGCCAGCCAGCGCAGCGGCTGCTGGACCGGTTCCACCGACCCGAGGTCGGGGCACGTTCCGACCACCACTTCGGCGCCGGCCGTGCGCAGCCGACGTACGGCCGCGGACAGGTGCCGTACGGACTTCGTCGCCGGGATGCGGTGCGTGACGTCGTTCGCGCCGATCATGATCACGCAGACGTCGGGCTGCCAGCCGGGGTCGGCGAGCCCGAGCGGCACCTGGCGGTCCAGGTCGTCGGAGCGCGCGCCCGGCAGCGCCACATTGCGCAGCTCCACCGTCCGCTCCGCCACCGCCGCGAGCCCGGACGCGAGCAGCGCGCCCGGCGTCTGCCCCGCCCGGTGCACACCCTGCCCCGCGGCCGTCGAGTCCCCCAGCATGAGGAAGCGCAACGGTTCGCCGTCGCGAGGGCCGTACATCCGCCGCCCGTACACACCGTCCGCGGCCGGCACGTGCACCGGCTCGGGACCGTGGTTGCCGACCTGACGGCGCGCGATATGTACCTCGGCGAGCACGACTCCGACCGTGGCCGCACCCAGCAGCCCGATCCCGCCGCCGCCGTACGCTGCGCCCGCTGCGATCCGCCGTGCCACCCTCGCCCTGCTCGACATGTTCCGCGGCCACCTGCCTCTGCGACTCTTTTACGGCTACAAGGACTCCTTGCCCCGTTATCCCTGTCGGCCAATCGCAACGCCGGATGAAGCCCCATGGTCCATGGTGTGCGCCTTACCCTGGCGGCACCATTACGGAGGAGAACCCGGAGACCACGGTGCGCATCCACGAATCGATGATCGACCTCGTCGGCAACACCCCGCTGGTGAGGCTCAACAAGGTGACCGAAGGGCTGCGGGCGACCGTCCTGGCCAAGGTCGAGTACTTCAACCCCGGCGGCAGCGTGAAGGACCGCATCGCGCTGCGCATGATCGAGGCGGCGGAGCGGAGTGGGGAGCTGGAGCCAGGGGGCACCATCGTCGAGCCGACCAGCGGAAACACCGGCGTCGGCCTCGCCATGGTGGCCCAGCAGAAGGGCTACAAGTGCATTTTCGTCTGCCCTGACAAGGTCTCCACGGACAAGATCAATGTGCTGCGCGCGTACGGCGCCGAGGTCGTGGTCTGCCCCACGGCGGTGGACCCCGAGCACCCGGATTCGTACTACAACGTCTCGGACAGGCTCGTACGCGAGACGCCCGGCGCCTGGAAGCCGGACCAGTACAGCAACCCGCACAACCCCGAGTCGCACTACCACTCCACCGGGCCCGAGCTGTGGGAGCAGACGGACGGGCGGATCACCCATTTCGTCACGGGCGTCGGCACCGGCGGCACCATTTCCGGGACCGGGCGCTATCTGAAGGACGCGAGCGAGGGGCGGGTCAAGGTCATCGGGGCCGACCCCGAGGGGTCCGTCTACTCCGGTGGCTCCGGGCGTCCGTACCTCGTCGAGGGCGTGGGCGAGGACTTCTGGCCGACCGCCTACGACCGTGAGGTCGCCGACGAGATCGTCGCGGTGTCCGACAAGGACTCGTTCCAGATGACGCGGCGCCTCGCCAAGGAGGAGGGGCTCCTCGTGGGCGGCTCCTGCGGGATGGCCGTGATGGCGGCGCTGCGGGTCGCGGAGGGGCTCGGTCCCGACGACATCGTGGTCGTGCTGCTGCCGGACAGCGGGCGCGGATACCTCTCGAAGATCTTCAACGACGACTGGATGGCGGACTACGGCTTCTTGGAGGACTCCGGGCCCAGCGCGCGCGTCGGCGACGTGCTGAAGGACAAGGAGGGCGGCGCGCTGCCCTCGCTCGTCCATATGCACCCGGAGGAGACGGTCGGTCAGGCCATCGAGGTGCTGCGCGAGTACGGGGTCTCGCAGATGCCGATCGTGAAGCCGGGCGCGGGGCACCCGGACGTGATGGCCGCCGAGGTCATCGGGTCCGTCGTGGAGCGGGAGCTGCTCGACGCGCTGTTCGCCCAGCGGGCGTCCCTGCACGACCCGTTGGAGAAGCACATGTCGGCGCCGCTGCCGCAGGTCGGCTCGGGGGAGCCGGTGGCGGACCTGATGAGTGTGCTCGGTGTGGCCGACGCGGCGATCGTGCTGGTCGAGGGCAGGCCGACGGGTGTGGTGAGCCGTCAGGACCTGCTGTCGTTCCTGGCCAAGGACGCGGCGAAGTAGGCCGATTCGGGCTGCTTCGGGGGCCGTTTCGGGGGCCGTTTCGTACGTCGCTTTCCCGGGTTCGCGAAAACGGTACGAGCGCGACACGTGCGCGCAGCACCGGCTTAACACGGGTCCGGCAGATTGGTGGATGTCGGAAGGGGCGGGAGCGGCTCCCCGCCCCACCCGACACCGAGCGGCGTCAAAGGAACCTCCGGAGCGGCTCCCGGACCTCCACGGACGCCCTGGGCGCGCACCCGGCCTGACCTGGTGCACGCCCTTCGCGGGGACCGCCGTCGTCCCGCCCCCCGTCACACGGGGGTGCGGCGGTCCCCGCGCAACTCACTTCTCCCGTACGGGTGTTGACCGTCCACGGGAATCGACCGTCACTCGACGAAGAGGCCGCGCTCCGCCGCCCGTACGTCGAACTCCTCGAGTCGCGCCTGTGCCTGCGGCAGCTCGTCGCACATCGCCTCAAGCAGTACCCGGCCGAGCAGCATCGGCGAGCACGCCGTGTCGAAGGCGAGGCCCGTGCCGACCGCCGCGGGCAGCAGCAGGTCGGAGTGGCGGGCGACGGGGGCGAAGGCGGAGTCGGCGACCGTGACGACGGTCAGGCCCGCCTCCTTCGCGTACGCGAGGGCGTCGACGACCTCGCGCGGGTGGCGGGGGAGCGCGAAGCAGAGCAGGGTCTTGGCGCCCGCGCGGACGGCCGCGTCGATGCGGTCGGCGAGCATGGTGCCGCCCTCGTCGAGGAGGCGTACGTCGGGGTGGACCTTCGCGGCGAAGTACGCGAAGCCGAACGCCTGGGACGCGGCCGCGCGCAGTCCCAGGACGAGCAGCGTCGGTGAGGCGGCGAGGATCCTGCCCGCCCGCTCCACCGGCTCCGGGTCGGCGAGCAGCTCGGCGAGGTGCCGGAGGTTGGCGATCTCGGCTTCCACGGCCTGCTGGTACTCGTTGGCCTTGGTGGCGGTGGCCGGTCCGGAGGGCGCCGTCTCGCGCAGGTGCTTGCGCAGCGCCGGGTAGCCGTCGAAGCCGAGCGCCACCGCGAACCGGGTCACGGAGGGCTGGCTCACGCCCGCGAGCTCGGCCAGCTCCACGGACGACAGGAACGGCACCTCGGCCGCGCGCCGCACCATGCAGTGCGCGATGCGGCGCTGGGTGGGGGTGAGGCGGTGCCCCTCGAAGAGGCTCTGGAGGCGGGCGGAGGGGCCCTGCGCCCCCGCGTCGTTGTCCGACCCGCTCCGTGTGCTGTCCGTGCGCTCGCTCATGTCTCCCGCCGGTCCATTCAAGGGTGCCGAATTGTGCATGATTCTATTCAAAATGAAGGGGTGGGGGCTAGGGGTGTGGGCTGATGAAGGGAGGTGGCTAGGGGGTCACGAAGCGGCCCAGGAGCTGTGCCGCGCGCGCCACGTCCTCCGTCAGCGGCCGGTCCGCGATCTCCGCCGGCAGGTCCTGCAACGCCAGCTCGAACGCCCGCCCCACCGGAAGCTCCACGTCCGGGTGCAGGTCGCGCAGCCTCAACGCCCGCACCGCCGCGACCAGTTCGCAGCCCACGACCTGCCGGAACGCCGCGCACGCGCGCAGGGTCTGGCGGGCCGCCAGGGAGGCGAAGCTGGCCTGCTCCTCGACGCCGCGGGAGAGCACGGCGTGGCCGAGCGAGGCGGGAGCGGAGAAGGCGCGCAGGTCGGCGAGGGCGCCACCGGCCGCGTACTCCAGGATCATCACGCCGGACGACGCCGGTTCGCCGTCCGCGAGGAACGGGCGAAGGCGGGTGAAGTTCGGTTCGTTGAGGGTGGAGAGGCGGGACGTGGAGAGGCGGGCCACCTGGCTGACCGCGAGCCGGAAGTGGTCCAGGGCCAGGGCGAGTTGGGCCATGTAGAAGCCGCCGTGGTGGTAGGCCGCCATCTCCGTGTACGAGATCAGGGGGTTCTCCGCCGCCGCGTTGATCTCGACCGTGAGGACGTCCTCCAAGGCGTCCGCCGCGTCCTGCGCAGGGCCGTGGATCTGCGGCACGCAGCGGAAGCCGTACGGGTCCTGGATCCGGCCGAGCGGGGGCGTCGGGTGGTCGTCGGCGCCGAGGATCTCGCGCATCCGGGCCGCCACGTCGAAGCTGCCCCTGTGGCGGCGCGACTCGTGCACGGGCAGGGCGTACGCCTCGTAGGAACCGTCGACCGCGAGCAGGCTCAGGGCCGCCACCAGGTTCGTCGCCGCCAGCAGGTCGCGCATCTCGTGCAGGGCGAGGGCCGCCTGGCCGAGGGTGAGTGCGTTGGAGGAGATCAGGGCCAGGGCGTCGTTGTTGTCGAGGGGCTGCGGCTTGGGCGGGGTGCCCTTGCCGCGCCACGGGTGCTCGCCGGCGAGGGCCAGGCCCATCTGGGACAGGGGCGCGATGTCGCCGGTGCCGACCGAGCCGTGCTCGTTGACCGCCGGGTACGCGCCCGCCTCCAGGGCCTCGCAGAGCGCCGTGACGACCGTGGGGCGCAGGCCCGCGCCACCGGCCAGGAGCTGGTTCGCGCGGACCGCGAGCATCGCGCGCACCTCGCGCTCGGGCAGCTCGTCGCCGATCGCGCCCGCGTGGCTGCGCAGCAGGCGCAGGCCGTGGTCGGCGGCGGCCTCGGTGGGCACGTCCTCGCTGCGGTTGGCGCCGACGCCGGTGGAGCGGCCGTAGACCCTGCCCCAGGCGGCGATCTCCCGCGCCGCGTTCCAGGACCGGTCCACGCGCTTCATGGCGTCCGTGCCGGGGACCGGACGGGCGCTCGCATGGGCGAGGCGGACCACGTCGGCGACCGGGAGGCCGTGGCCGTCGAGCACGACGACCGGCTGTGACACCATGCGCTGTTCCCCCTTGATCAGTGTTCAAATGCCCCGAAACGGGCGTCCGCGTCTCATAGTTCGGTCCCCGGTACGGGGATTTACCTGCGATTTACGCGGGGGCATTGACAAGTTATTCACGTACCGAGAACTCTGCATGACGATATGCAGGACGGGCAAGAGGACTCCAGAGGCGCTCCATGATCCAGTTCGACGCGGTCCACAAGCGGTTCCCGAACGGCACGACAGCGGTGCATGATCTCTCGCTCGACATGCCGGAAGGGGGTGTGACCGTCTTCGTCGGCTCGTCGGGCTGCGGCAAGACGACCAGCCTCCGGATGATCAATCGTATGGTCGAGCCCTCGTCCGGCACCATTCGGGTCGGCGGGCGCGACGTCCTGGAGCAGGACGCCGCTGAGCTGCGGCGATCCATTGGTTACGTCATTCAGCAGGCGGGGCTCTTCCCGCACCGCACCGTGCTCGACAACGTCGCCACGGTGCCGCTGCTGCTCGGCTGGGGGCGGAAGAAGGCGCGGGCCGCGGCCGGTGAGCTTCTTGAGCGGGTGGGGCTCTCCGCCGAGATGGGGAAGCGGTATCCGCATCAGCTGTCCGGTGGTCAGCAGCAGCGGGTGGGTGTCGCGAGGGCGCTGGCCGCGGATCCGCCGGTGCTGCTCATGGACGAGCCGTTCGGGGCCGTCGACCCCGTCGTGCGTACCCAGCTTCAGGATGAACTGCTGCGGCTGCAGACCGAGTTGAGCAAGACGATCGTCTTCGTCACGCATGACATCGACGAGGCGGTGCGGCTCGGGGACCGAATAGCCGTGTTCCGTGAGGGCGGGCACCTCGTGCAGTGTGCGCCGCCGGAGGAGCTGCTCGCGCGGCCCGCGGACGAGTTCGTGGCGGACTTCCTCGGGGCCGAGCGTGGGTTGAAGTTGTTGTCGCTCACGACGCTGGGCGATGTGTCGCAGGGGGCCGCGCCGGAGGGCGGGGCGTGGGAGCTCGTCCTTGACGGGGCGCGTAAGCCGGTCGCTTGGCGCGAGCGGGACGGTGGGGCCGAGTTCCCGGTGCGGGCGCTGCGCGACGGGGACTCGTTGCTGTCGGCGTTGAACGAGTCGGTGGCGTCGCCCGTCGGGCTGGTTGTCCGGGTGGACGCGGACGGTGTGTTTACGGGTGTCAGCTCGCGGGACGACGTCCATGAGCGGTCCGGGCAGGCGCACAGTGCCGCCCAGTCCGGCGGGACGTCTCGGGGCTCTGCCCCGGACCCCGCTGCTCAATCGCCGCAGGGGCTGAATTTGGGCAACTCGGCGCTTGATGGTGCGGAATCGCGCGGTGAGACCGAGGAGCCCGACGGCGCCGAGGTGTCCGACACCGGCGAGAAGGCTGAGTCCGCGGGCGGTGCCGCGTGACCATCGACTGGTCCTGGATCGGGTCGCATCAGTCCGATCTCGCCACCCTCACCCTCTCCCACCTCCAAGCCGCCCTCAGCGCCGTGCTGTTCGGGCTGGTCATATCCCTGCCGCTGGCCGTCGTCGCGCACCGGGTGCGGCCGCTGCGCGGGTTTCTGCTCGGGATGTCGAACGTGCTGTTCACCATCCCGTCCATCGCGGTCTTCGTGCTGCTGCTGCCCATCTCCGGGCTCACCCGCACCACCACCGTCATCGGCCTGACGATCTACACGCTCGTCGTCCTCTTGCGGAACACCGTCGAGGGGCTCGACTCCGTGCCCGCGAAGACGAAGGAGGCGGCGAAGGCGATGGGGACGCGGCCGATGCGGACGCTGCTCACCGTCGAGCTGCCGCTCGCGCTGCCCGTGATCATGGCGGGCGTGCGGATCGCCACCGTGATGGCCATCTCGCTCGTGTCCGTGGCGACGTACATCGGGGACGGCGGGCTCGGTCAGCTGTTCACCGACGGGTTCCAGCGGAACTTCCCGACCCCGGTGATCGTCGGCGTCGTCCTCACCCTGCTGCTCGCGCTCGTCGCGGACGCGCTGCTCGTCGGCGCCCAGCGGCTGCTCACTCCGTGGGCCCGTACCCGTACTCGGACCCGGAAGGCCTGAACCCGCCATGTTCGAACTCTTCAAGAACCTCGGGGCCTGGCTGGTCGGCGGGGAGCAGTGGGCGGGGAGCGACGGCATCGCGACGCGCGTCGCCGAGCACCTCCAGTACTCGCTGCTCGCCACCCTCGTCGCCGCCGTGATCGCTCTGCCGGTCGGGCTGCTCATCGGGCACACCGGGCGGGGCGCCTTCGTCGCCATCAACCTGTCGTCCTTCGGGCGGGCCCTGCCGACCGTGGGCCTGGTCGTGCTCGTGTTCCTCGCGAGCGGGCTCTCGATGTGGCCCGTCTACATCGCGCTCGTCGCGCTCGCGGTGCCGTCCATCGTCACCAATACGTACGCCGGGATGACCGCCGTCGATCCCGAGGTGCGGGATGCCGCGCGCGGGCAGGGCATGAAGGCCCACCAGGTGCTGTTCCAGGTCGAGTTGCCGCTCGCGCTGCCGCTGATCATGACGGGGCTGAGGCTCGCGCTCATCCAGGTCGTCGCCACCGCCACCATCGCCGCGTACGTGTCCTTCGGTGGGCTCGGCCGCTACGTCTTCGACGGGCTCGCCCAGCGCGACCTGGTGCAGGTGCTCGGTGGGGCCGTGCTCGTCGCGGTCGTGGCCGTCGTGCTCGACCTGGCCCTCTCCGGGCTCCAGCGTCTCCTCTTCCGCAACCGCCCCGCCACTCTCAAGTCCGCCTAGGAGCAAGCAAGATGCGCAATCTCAACCGACGTGCCCTCCTGGGCGGCCTGGCAGCCGCGGCCTCCGTCCCGGCCCTGTCCGCCTGCTCCAGCGGCATCACCTCGCTCGACCAGCAAGGGGGTTCGCTCTCGGGTGGCGGCTCCAGCAAGAAGGGTGTCACCATCGGCACCGCCAACTTCACCGAGAACCAGGTGCTCGGCTACCTGTACGCGGCCGCGCTCGACGCCGCCGGTGTGAAGACGAGCGTGCGGCCGAACCTCGGTACCCGCGAGATCCTCATCCCCGCCCTCAAGGGCGGCGACATCGACCTGCTGCCCGAGTACCAGGGCGCCCTCCTGCACTACCTCGACAAGAAGGCGAAGGCCACCGAGGAGGGCGAGATGCAGAACGCGCTCGCCATGGTGCTCCCGACCGGCCTGCAGATCCTGCCGTACGGGCTGGCCGAGGACTCGGACGCGTTCGTGGTGACCCGCGAGACCGCGAAGAAGTACAAGCTCAAGTCGCTCGCCGACCTCGCGAACCACAACGGGAAGCTCGTCATCGGCGCCGCCCCGGAGGTCAAGAAGCGGCAGGTGGGGTCCGTCGGGCTCAAGGACGTCTACGGCGTCGAGTTCAAGGAGTTCAAGTCCCTTGATTCCTCGGGCCCGTTGGTGAAGGGCGCGCTGAAGAGCGGCGATGTCGATGTCGCCAACCTCTTCACCACCGACACCGACATCGCCGCCAACGACTGGGTCGTCCTCACCGACCCCAAGAACCTGGTCCCCGGTCAGCACGTCGTCCCGCTGATCGCCGACCGCAAGGCCGACTCGACCGTCCGCAAGGCCCTGGCCCGCCTGGGCAACGTGCTGACGACCGAGGACCTCACCGAGCTCAACCGGCTCGTGGACAAGGACAAGAAGGACCCCGAGGACGTCGCGAACGACTACGCGCGCCGGCACGGGCTCAGCAAGAAGTAGGGAGGCCATCGGATGGCAGCGGTAGTGGAGAAGCACTCCATCGACGTCGTGCCGGACAGCGAACGGCACGGCAGCGCGTTCAACCAGTTCACCCTCTGGCTCGGCGCCAACCTCCACATCACGGCCGTCGTCACCGGCGGGCTCGCCGTCGTCTTCGGCGGCGACGTGGTCTGGTCGCTGATCGGGCTCGTGCTCGGCAATCTGCTCGGCGGCGCCGTCATGGCACTGCACTCGGCGCAGGGGCCGAAGCTCGGGCTGCCCCAGATGATCCAGTCCAGGGCCCAGTTCGGGGTGAAGGGCGCCGTCGTCCCGCTGCTCCTCGTCGTCCTGATGTACGTCGGGTTCTTCGCGAGCGGCACCGTGCTCGCCGGGCAGGCCACCGCGCAGCTGACGCACACCAACGACACGACGGGCATCATCGTCTTCGCGCTCGTCACGGGGATCGTGGCGACGGTCGGCTACCGCGTCATCCACGTCCTCGGGCGGGTGGCGAGCGTCGTGTGCGCGCTCGCCTTCGTCTACCTGGGCGTGCGGCTCTTCGACCGGGCCGACGTCGGCGCGCTCCTGTCCGACGCGCACTTCTCGATGCCGATGTTCCTGCTCGCCGTCTCCCTGTCGGCCTCGTGGCAGCTCGCCTTCGGCCCCTACGTCGCCGACTACTCGCGCTATCTGCCGCGCACGACCAGCGGCAAGGCCACGTTCTGGTGGACGCTCGCGGGCTCCGCGCTCGGCTCGCAGTGGTCCATGGCGTTCGGTGTGCTGGTCGCGGCGAGCGCGGGCGAGAAGTTCATCGACAACCAGGTCGGATACGTCGTGTCGCTCGGCGGGGCGGGGCTCGCCGCCTCGTTCTTCTACTTCGTGATCGCGCTCGGCAAGCTCACCGTCAACGTGCTCAACACGTACGGCGGCTTCATGTCGATGGTCACCGGCATCAGCGGATTCCGCGGCCAGCGGGTGCTTTCGCAGCGCGGCCGGGCGGTCTACATCGGGATCATCATGGTCGCGGGCACGGTGGTCGCCCTGGCCGGCAAGGACAGCTTCCTGACCTCGTTCAAGGACTTCCTGCTGTTCCTGCTGACGTTCTTCACGCCGTGGTCCGCGATCAACCTGGTCGACTACTACCTGATCTCGCGCGAGCGCTACGACCTCCCGGCCCTCTCCGACCCCAACGGCCGCTACGGCGCCTGGCGTTGGGACGCACTCGTCGTCTACGGGATCGGGCTGCTCGCCCAGCTGCCGTTCCTCGCCACCGCCTTCTACACGGGCCCGCTCGTCGGGCCGCTGGGCGGGGCGGACGTGTCGTGGATCGTGGGGCTCGTCGTCCCGGCCGTCCTGTACTGGCTGCTCGCCCGGCGCAATGCGGGGGAGTGGCCCACTGAGAAGACGGGGGATAGCCCTACTGCGGTGGGGGCCACCGCTCCGTAACGTCGAGCGGTATGGAAGCCCGCGAACGCGCAAGCGACGCCGAACTCAAGAAGGAACTCGACGCCACCCTGCACGCACGCAGGGAGCTGGGCGACGACTACGAGCCGGCGCTCGTCGACTCCTTCCTCGAAAAAGTCGAGCAGCGGCTCGACTCCGTCGTCGACCGCAGGGTGCGACGACAGCTGGCCGAGCACCGGGTCAGCGTGGCCCGCGGGGCCCGCGACACCGGCGCGGAGAACTGGGGCGAGCGCTTCGGCTTCGCCGTGGTCTCGCTCGTCCTCGCCATCCCGCTGTCCGCGATCGCCGTGGTCAACGCCGGACTGGCCGGGCTCTTCGTGGCCTGGGGCGGGATCGTCGGCGTGAACGCGCTGCACGCGGTGCGGTGGGGGCCCGTCCGGCGCCGCGAGCGCCGGGATCGCGAGGAGTCCGACTGGGAGGGGTAGGGCCCGGGGCGGCCTGCGCGGACTTGAGGTGACGTGAGGGGCGCCGCGCCGGTGGATCCGGCGCGGCGCCCCTCACGTGCTGCGCTCAGACCTCCAGCTCGCCCTCGATCTTCTTCAGCTGATGGCGGGCCATCGCGAGGTTCGCGCGGGACTTGTCGAGCACCAGGTACAGGAACAGACCGTTGCCACCACGCCCCTTGATCAGGCGGATCAGGTGGTACTGGCTGCCGAGGGTGATGAGGATGTCCTCGATGCCCTCCTTGAGTCCCAACTGCTCCATGGTGCGCAGCTTGGAGCGGACCACGTCGGTGTTGCCGGCGGCCGCGACCTCCAGGTCGAAGCTCTTGGAGCCGCCGATGGTGCCGAGGGCCATGCCGCTGGTGTAGTCGACGAGGGCCGCGGCGGTGGCGCCTTCGATGGAGGCGAGGGCGTCCTTGAGGGCGGTCTCGGTGTTGGCCATGATGCTGGGTCCTTTCGTGCGTTCTTTGAGGGCGTGCCGGTGGTCAACGCATGGGCTGGGTCGGCACGTTGGTGGGCGGCCGGACAGGGAGTCCGGTCTCGGTCGTCGTGGTGGTGGATGCCGTGCGGGCACGGGCCCTGCCGCGGACGCGGGGGGTCGGCTCGGGCGGCGCTTCCTCCTCCGGGGGAGCGGTGAGTTCACCGATGCGGGTGCTGGAGCGACGTCCCTCGAGATGCAGCCGGCCGACGTTGACCCGGTCCTCCGCGAGGAGCGTGAGGACGGCGGTGTCCCCGGCCGCGTACGTGGCGACGTAGCCGGCGGCGCCGCGCACCAGGAGTTCGCGGAAGGCGCCCTGCTCGGTGGCGTCGGAGAGACGCTGGGTGACACCGAGCGCGGTGGCGGTGAGCGCGGCGACGCCCTCCGGTTCGACGCCCGGGGCGTCATGGGCGAGCACCAGGCCGTCGACGCTGGCGACGAGGGCCCCCGTGACCTGGGGTACGCGGACTCTCAACCGCTGCAGTTCGGCGAGGAGCTCGCCCTGGTCGGCCATCGGAAGTCTCCTTTCTGGGGTTCGGGAGGAACGCAGCAGGCGTTTCACAGGGCCTCCAGACCGGCGCGCAGCCGCCGCAACAGGGCAACGTCGGGGTCCTCGACGACGGCCTGCTCGGGCAACGTGGGCGGAGCCGGCGCGAAGACCGGGGTCACCAGTCCGCACGCGGCGAGGCGCCGCAGGTCGACAAGGGTGTGGAAGGCGGGCCTGCCCAGGGTGAGCGCGATCTGGGAGGCCGTGCGCGCGCCGTCGACGAGGTCGAGGACGTTGCGTCTGCGCGGCGGTACGCACACCTCGCCGTGCCGGATGATCCGGTTGAGCGGCGCCGTGTCCGTGTCCGGCTCGGGCCAGATCCGCTGGAGCAGGTCGCGGCGGCGCAGCGTCTCGCGCTGGACCGCCGCCACCAGCACCGGGCGCACGGTCCCGAACCAGTGCGAGACGCCGTACCGGAACCTGGTCGGCCCGCTGCTCGGGGCGAGTGTGAAGTACGCGGCGTCGAACAGGGCGCCCAGATGGCACAGTTCGAGCGCCCCGTCGGAGAGCCGGCCCTGCTCGACGAGGTAGCGGCCGACCCGCTGCCGCGCGCCCGCCCGGTCCACGGCCTCCGACCAGCCCTCGGCCTGCACCGCGCCGCCCCTGGTGAGCAGCACGTCCATGCCGGGGGTCGAGGGCGATTCGGCGTGCACGACCCGGCCGTCCTCCAGGTAGAGCGTGCCGTGCTCGCGGATCAGGGCGCCGGTGGCCTGCTCGTCGGCGAGCCGGCTGAGCATCGGCGAGACGCCCGTACGGACGTCGACGCTCATCCCAGGACCATCCGGTCGGCTATGTCGGTGAGCCGGAGCCGGGCGAGCGCGAGGTTGCCCTCGTCCCGGTTCAGCCACAGGTGGATGAAGACGCTGCTGTCGAAGGTGGTGCGCACGAAGCGCAGCACGTGATAGCTGTCTCGGTTGGTGACGATGACGTCCTCGACGGGGGGCGCCTTGTCACTTGCGGAGCCCTGCGTCCAGTCGCTGCCGTCGGCGGGGGCGAAGGCGCGGTGCTCGGCGGCGATCCGGGCCAGTTCGGCGGACTCGGCGGCGTCCGCCTCGTGGTCCCCGTTGCGTGTGTCGCCGACCGTGCCGAGGGCGAGTCCGCTGGTCCAGTCGACGACGGAGGCGCCACGTGCTCCTGGAAGCCGCATGACCTCCAGGAGGCATTCGTCGATTCCGGGCACCCCTGAACCTCCCCACCGGATCGCCACTTTGTGCACCACTCGTACACGTGTGACGACGAAGCTACGCACGGTACGGAGACCAGGTGAGGCTTCTGGCATTTCCCGGTGGAACATGCGTGGGGCGGCTAGAATCCGCCAACTGACCCTGGGGGTTGGCGGATTCAGGCGCCTCGGGTGCGCTTCTGAGCCCCTACTCCTCCCCGTGCGTCTTCATCACCACCCTGTTGACGGCCCACAGTGCGATCCCGATGGCGATGAGCACGCCCGCCCGGATGTAGACCTCGGCGGGCCGGTCGGCGAGCGGACTGGCGAGGATCAGCGAGGTGACCGCGCCGAGCACCGGAAGGACCGTCGGCGTACGGAAGTGCCGGTGGTCGACCGGGTCCTTGCGCAGCACGAGCACGGCGACGTTGACCACGGCGAACACGCAGAGCAGCAGGAACGACGTGGTGTCGCCGAGCCCCTCGATCTCCCCGGTCGACACGAGCCCGACCGCGAGCAGCGACACGAAGACGATGCCCACGACGGGCGTGCGTCGTTTGGGCAGCACGCGGCCCATCGCGCTCGGCAGGATGCGCTCGTTGGCCATCCCGTAGCAGAGCCGCGAGGCCATCATGATGTTGATGAGCGCCGAGTTGGTGACGGCGAACAGGGCGATCAGCGCGAAGAGCTTGTGCGGGAAGTCGACGCCGCCGGCCTTCACCACTTCGAGCAGCGGCCCGCTCGACGCTTCCAGCACCTTGTGGTCGACGAGCAGCGAGGACACGAGCGCGACGAGCACATAGATGGTGCCGGTCACGGTGACGCCGATGAAGAGGGCGCGCGGGAAGGTGCGGGCCGGGTCCTTGGTCTCCTCGGCCATGTTCACCGAGTCCTCGAACCCGACGAACGCGAAGAAGCCCAGCGCGGTCGCCCCCAACACCCCTGTCATCAGGGCGAATCCGGTGCCGCCCGTATCGATGTCGGCCAGCCGGGAGGGCTCCCCCTCACCGGTCAGGACGGCGGACGCGCCGATGGCGAGGATGATGGCGAGCCCGGTCACCTCGACCAGGGTCAGCACGACGTTCGCCTTCACCGACTCAGCTACGCCCCGCAGGTTCAGCGCGGCGAGCGCGAGCACGAACAGGATGGCGACCAGGGTGGGCGGCAGCGCGTTGCTCGTCAGCTCGCCGAGGTAGTCACCGCTGAACGCGCGGGCGGCGGCGCTCGCGGACGAGAGCCCCGAGCACATCACCATGAACGCGATGATGAAGGTCAGGAACGGGACCTTGAACGCCTTCTGCGCGTAGAGCGCCGCGCCCGCCGCCTTCGGGTACTTGCCGACGAGTTCGGCGTACGAGGCGGCGGTGAGCAGCGCCACGACGAACCCGATGACGAACGGCAGCCACAGCGCGCCGCCGACCTTCCCCGCCACCTTGCCGGTGGTCGCGTAGATCCCGGTGCCGAGGATGTCCCCGACCACGAACAGGATCAGCAGTTTTGGCCCGATCGCCCGGTGCAGTGGGGTGTCGGCTGTCGCAGATGTCACTGGACCTCCCGCGAGGTGCGTAGGTGGTTGTCCGCGTAGGAGGTAGGGATTCCCCCGAGCACCTCTTGACTAGACCTATTCATGTCGCCAGGATGTGAATAGAAGGCTGAACAGCTGATTGACACGCACTCCAGGAGGCCGCCGATGTCAGGACCCCGCCCCGTACGAGCCCCGCGCGGCACCGAGCTCAACACCCTGGGGTGGCAGCAGGAGGGCGCGCTGCGGATGCTCATGAACAACCTCGACGGCGAGGTTGCCGAGCACCCCGACAAGCTCGTCGTCTACGGCGGCACCGGAAAGGCGGCCCGGTCCTGGGAGGCGTACGACGCGATCGTGCGCACGCTGAAGACGCTGAAGTCGGACGAGACCCTCCTCGTCCAGTCCGGCAAGCCGGTCGGCGTGCTGCGCACCAGCGAGTGGGCGCCGCGGGTGCTGCTCGCGAACTCCAACCTCGTGGGCGACTGGGCCAATTGGGAGGAGTTCCGCAAGCTGGAGGCCGAAGGCCTCATGATGTACGGCCAGATGACGGCCGGCTCATGGATCTACATCGGCTCGCAGGGCATCGTCCAGGGCACCTACGAGACCTTCGGCGCGGTCGCCCGCAAGAAGTTCGACGGCACGCTCGCCGGGACCATCACGCTCACCGCCGGTGTCGGCGGCATGGGCGGCGCCCAGCCCCTCGCCATCACGATGAACGAGGGCGTCGCGATCTGCGTCGACGTCGACGAGACCCGCATCGACCGCCGCATCGGCACCCGCTACCTCGACGTGAAGGCCGACAACCTCGACCACGCCCTCGAACTGGCCGTGCAGGCCCGCGACGAGCGCCGCGGCGTGTCCATCGGCGTCGTCGGCAACGCCGCCGAGGTCTTCCCGGAGCTGCTGCGCCGCGGCGCCCCGATCGACATCGTGACGGACCAGACCTCGGCCCACGACCCGCTCGCCTACCTGCCCGTCGGCATCTCCGTCGAGGACTGGGACAAGGAGCGCGAGGCGGACCCGGCCGGCTTCACCGACAAGGCCCGCCAGTCGATGCGCCTGCACGTCGAGGCCATGGTCGGCTTCCTGGACGCGGGTGCCGAGGTCTTCGACTACGGCAACTCGATCCGCGACGAGGCCCGCAAGGCCGGCTACGACCGCGCCTTCGCCTTCCCCGGCTTCGTCCCGGCGCACATCCGTCCGCTCTTCGAGGAGGGCCTCGGCCCGTTCCGCTGGGCCGCGCTGTCCGGCGACCCGAAGGACATCGAGGCCACCGACAAGGCCATCAAGGAGCTGTTCCCCGAGAACAAGCACCTGCACCGCTGGCTCGACATGGCCGCCGAGCGCATCGCCTTCGAGGGCCTCCCGGCGCGCATCTGCTGGCTCGGCTACGGCGAACGCCACCTGGCGGGCCTCAAGTTCAACGAGATGGTCGCGTCCGGCGAACTCTCGGCCCCGGTCGCCATCGGCCGCGACCACCTCGACTCGGGCTCGGTCGCCTCTCCCTACCGCGAGACGGAGGCCATGAAGGACGGCTCCGACGCGATCGCCGACTGGCCGCTCCTGAACGCCCTGGTCAACACCTCCTCCGGCGCCACCTGGGTCTCCCTCCACCACGGCGGCGGCGTCGGCATGGGCCGCTCCATCCACGCGGGCCAGGTCTGCGTCGCGGACGGCACGGACCTCGCTGCCCAGAAGATCGAACGCGTCCTCACGAACGACCCGGCGATGGGCGTCATCCGCCACGTCGACGCGGGTTACGAGCACGCGGCGGAGGTCGCGGCGGAGCGCGGCGTTCGGGTACCGATGCGGGAGGGCGAGGGCGAGTGACTTCCGCACCTGGGGGCTCCGCCCCCAGTTCGTCCTCAAACGCCGGACGGGCTGGTATTTCAGCCCCGCCCTGGAACGAGAGGCAGGCCCGTCCGGCAGGACTTTCGGGAAGGGGCGGGGTGGGGAATTCTCCTTCCTTCCTGGAGATGTGGCGCGACTTGCAGCCGATCGGTCGCAACGCCGACTCCGGCGGCTACCGCCGATTCGCCTGGACGGCCGCCGACACCGACTGCCGCGCATGGTTCAAGGCCCAGGCCGAATCCCGCGGCCTGACCTACGAACTGGACCGCAACGGCAACCAGTGGGCCTGGCTCGGCGACCCGGAGGCCGGCGACGCCGTCGTCACAGGCTCACACCTGGACTCCGTCCCGGACGGCGGCGCCTTCGACGGCCCCCTCGGCGTCGTCTCCTCCTTCGCCGCCCTGGACGAACTCCGCCGCAGGGGAGCGGAGTTCACCAGACCCCTCGCCATCACCAACTTCGGCGACGAGGAAGGCGCCCGCTTCGGCCTCGCCTGCGTCGGCTCCCGCCTCACCGCAGGCGTCCTCACCCGCGACCAGGCCCACAAGCTCACGGACGCCGACGGAATCACCCTCCCGCAGGCCATGGAGCGGGCGGGCCACGACCCGGACGCGATCGGCGCGGACCGCGAACGCCTGGACCGTATCGGCGCGTTCATCGAACTCCACGTGGAACAGGGCCGCGCCCTGGACCTGTCCGGCGACGCCATCGGCATCGCAAGCTCCATCTGGCCGCACGGCCGCTGGCGCTTCGACTTCCGCGGCGAGGCCAACCACGCGGGCACGACCCGCCTGGTCGACCGCCGGGACCCGATGCTGTCCTACGCGGAGACGGTCCTGGCGGCCCGCCGCGAGGCCCAACTGGCAGGCTCAGTAGCGACCTTCGGCAAGATCTCGGTCGAGCCGAACGGCGTCAACGCCATCCCCTCCCTCGTACGCGGCTGGCTCGACTCCCGCGCCGCCGACCAGGAGTCCCTGGACGCGACGGTCACCGGGGTCGAGAAGGCGGCCCGCGAGTACGCGGAGGCGCACGGCATCGACGTATCGCTGACCCGCGAGTCGTTCACGCCGGTCGTCGAGTTCGACGACGCGCTCCGCGACGAGCTGGCCCGCATCCTGGGCACGAAGGACTCGGCAGCGGATCTGAAAATCCCCGTCCTCGGAACGGGGGCGGGACACGACGCGGGAATCCTCGCCCAGTCGATCCCCACCGCCATGCTGTTCGTGCGCAACCCGACGGGCGTCTCGCACTCCCCGGCCGAGTCCGCGGCCGAGGACGACTGCCTGGAAGGGGTACGCGCACTGGCCGACGTACTGGAAGGACTGGCCTGCACGTGACGCAGACGACGACGTACTGGTTGGAACACGCCTGGCTCGGCACGCACGTCGAGCCGGGCGTGGCGGTGGACGTGTCGGACGAGGGCCGCTTCACGGCGGTCCGCACGGGGGTCGGCGCGCCCCCGCCCGGCGCGACGGCCCTGCGCGGCCTGACCCTCCCCGGCCTCGCGAACGCCCACAGCCACGCCTTCCACCGGGCGCTCCGCTCGACGGTCCAGGTCGGGTCCGGGACGTTCTGGACGTGGCGCGAGGTCATGTACTCGGTGGCGGACCGCCTGACGCCGGACACGTACCACGCACTCGCGCGGGCGGTCTACGCGGAGATGGCACTGGCCGGGATCACGGCGGTCGGTGAATTCCACTACCTCCACCACGCCCCCGGCGGCACCCCGTACGCCGACCCGAACGCGATGGGCGAGGCGCTGATCGCGGCGGCGGACGAGGCGGGCATCCGCATCACCCTCCTCGACACGGCGTACGTCTCCTCAGGCTTCGGCAAGGCCCCGGACCACCACCAGCAGCGCTTCAGTGACGGCACGGCGGAGGCGTGGGCGGAACGGGCGTCACTGCTGAAGGAGCGGCCGGGGGTGCGGATCGGCGCGGCGATCCACTCGGTACGGGCGGTCCCGGCAGCCCAACTGCCAACGGTCGCGAACTGGGCGTCGGCCCGCAGCGCCCCACTCCATGTCCACCTCTCCGAACAGACAGCGGAGAACGACGCATGCCAGGCAGCCCACGGCTGCACACCCACCCAACTCCTGTCGGATCACGGGGTATTGGGCGCACGGACCGTCGGCGTCCACAACACCCACCTCACGGACACGGACATCGCCCTGCTCGGCGGCTCGTCCACGGGCACGTGCATGTGCCCGACGACGGAACGCGACCTGGCGGACGGCATCGGCCCGGCGGTACAGCTCCAGCAGGCGGGTTCACCCTTGTCGCTGGGCTCCGACAGCCACGCGGTGATCGACCTCTTCGAGGAGGCGCGCGCGATGGAGCTGAACGAGCGCCTACGGTCCCGGACCCGCGGCCACTGGACGGCGGCGGCGCTGCTCCGCGCGGCCTCCGCCGACGGCCACGCGTCCCTCGGCTGGGACGACGCGGGCGCCATCGAACCGGGCGCGCGGGCCGACCTGGTCACGGTGACACTGAACTCCGTCCGCACGGCGGGCCCCGAACCCCGCTTCGGCGCGGAAACGGCAGTCTTCGCAGCGACCGCCTCCGACGTGACGGACGTGGTGTCGTCCGGCCGCGTGGTGGTCCGCGACGGCGAACACGTTCTGGTCGGCAACGTGGCAGAAGCCCTGACGACATCCATCGCGGCCCTACACAACTAACGCCCCGGGGCTCCGCCCAATCGCCGGCGGGGCTTGATCTATCAAGCCCCGCCGGCGATTGAGGCGGCCCGTCCGGCAGGACTTTCGGGAAGGGGCGGGGTGGGGAAGAAACACCCCGCCCACCCACGGAGAGGACCCATGACGAACCGCACCACGGCCATCACCAACATCGGCACCCTGGTCACGAACAACCCCGACCTGGGCGAAGGCCCCCTGGGCCAAATCCACAACGCCGCCCTCGTCATCGAGAACGACAAGATCGCCTGGGCGGGCCCAACGGCCAAGGCCCCGGCCACGGACGAGGCCCACGACGCCGCCGGCCGCGCCGTCATCCCCGGCTTCGTCGACTCCCACTCCCACCTCGTCTTCGCAGGCGACCGCACCGCCGAGTTCAACGCCCGCATGTCGGGCCAGAGCTACTCCGCAGGCGGCATCCGCACGACAGTCGCGGCAACGCGCGCCGCAACGGACGAAGCCCTGGAAGCAAACCTCAAGCACCACCTCACGGAAGCCCTCCGCCAGGGCACAACAACATTCGAAACAAAGTCCGGTTACGGCCTGACGACAGCCGACGAGGAACGCGCCCTCCGCATCGCAGCAGCCCACACGGACGAAGTCACCTACCTGGGCGCCCACATCGTCTCCCCGGACTACGCGGACGACCCCGCCGCATACGTGGAATTGGTGACGGGCGAAATGCTCAACGCCTGCGCCCCCCACGCCCGCTGGGTGGACGTCTTCTGCGAAAAGGGCGCCTTCGACGGCGACCAGGCAAGGGCAATCCTGACGGCGGGCAAGGCCAAGGGCCTGCTCCCCCGCATCCACGCGAACCAGCTCAGCTACGGCCCCGGCGTCCAACTCGCGGTGGAACTGGACGCGGCATCGGCCGACCACTGCACACACCTCACGGACGCCGACGTGGACGCCCTGGCGCAGGGCAACACAGTGGCGACACTCCTCCCGGGCGCCGAGTTCTCGACCCGCGCCGAGTGGCCGAACGCCCGCCGCCTCCTGGACGCGGGCGCAACGGTCGCGCTCTCCACGGACTGCAACCCGGGCTCGTCCTTCACGTCCTCGGTCCCGTTCTGCATCGCCCTCGCCGTACGCGACATGGGCATGACCCCCGACGAGGCCCTCTGGTCGGCCACGGCAGGCGGCGCCAAGGCCCTCCGCCGCACGGACGTAGGCCACCTCTCCCCGGGCGCCCGCGCCGACCTCACATTCCTGAACGCCCCGAGCCACGTCCACTTCGCCTACCGGCCGGGTGTGCCGCTGGTCTCGGAGGTGTGGCGGGCGGGGAATCGCGTCTAGGGTTTCCCGACCAACTGCGGACTGGGGGAACCGATGGATCCCGAAATCGAAGCCGGTGACGGCGTGGAAGAACCGGCCGAGCCTCCGGTGGAGGACGCCCTGCACCGCTGGGCCCGTGAAAACGGCATCGTCCTCCACGACCGAGGCCGCGTCCCCCGGAACATCCGCGAGGCCTACGACGAGTCGCAGTGAGTACCGAACGCGTCGAACGGGTCGACGACAACGACGAGGTCGTGGCGGTCGTCAGCAGGGCTGACGCGATCAGCCACAACTGGCTGCACCGCATCGCCACGATCGTCTGCCGCGACCCCGAGGGCCGCACCCTCGTCCACCGCCGCCCCGACGACGATTCACGCTTCCCGGGCCAGTACAACTGGATGCTCGGCGGTGCCGTAGAGGTGTCCGAGTCCAACTCCAGTCCCACACTGGCCATTTCGGCCGACAGCTGGACCGCTTTCGTAAACTTCGCCGCGAAGTCCGCGCTACAGTAATCGCGTTATCACGCTCCGTGCGCAAACACGGAGCGGCCCTCAGCGGTGCGCAAACACCAATCTGAGGGCCTTCACCGACGAGTGGACAAGGACTCCACCGCGATGCTCAAGCATGCTATCCCGCCTGCCCGTTTCTTCTCTCAGGTTCCGAACGAGATCATCCGGAATCCCCGCCTGAACGGCACAGCCGTACGGCTCCTCGTCTGGGCGCTGTCCCTTCCCGAGGGCTCCCGGGAAACCGTCCAGTCCCTCGGCGAGAAGATGCCGGAAGGCCGTCTGGCCGTACGAAAGGCCAGGCGGCAGCTGGACGAGGAGGGGTACCTCCACACGCGACGTTCACAGGATCCGGAGACGGGGCGCTGGACGACTCAAGTCCTCGTCTCCAACGTGCCGTTGACGTCACCCGAAGAGGTCAACGCCGCCTTCGGTCCGACTGACCAGGACCCGCCCGTCGGTGGCGCGACAGAGCAGGCCGTCGGCGCATACCCCTTGGGCGAAACCCCGAAGGACAACACCCCCAACCGTGGGACCGCGTTCCTGGAACGCCTCGCCGACCGCGAACCGGCGCTGCGCCTGGGCGCCCGCGACGTCGAAAGCCTCGCGCCGCTCATCGACGGCGCACTGGCGGCCGGCGCCACCGAAACCGACCTCCGTCGCTGCCTGACCACGGACCTGCCACGCGCACTCCGTTCCGCTGCCGCCCTCGTCAGGTATCGACTGGAGAACCGGCCGCCTGCCGCTGCCCCGCCAACTCCCGTCGTGGGCAAGCGCGTAGCTCCCCTCGGCGAATACGCGGAGTGCCGCGACCCGCTGCCGCGAGGAGTCGGGAAGGGGATCTGCCGTGCCTGTGCCGGGATCGCGGCGAAGCCGGCGTCGGCACCGGCACCTACCCCTGGCCAGGGCCTGCGTGACGTGATCGCCCTCGCGAGGGCCGCCCTCCGCCCCGTCGACTAGCGGCTACAGACTCTTTCCCGCCCGCCACCGCTGCTCGTCCCCACCCTGGAACTTGCGCTGGCCCAGCCGGAACGAGCCGTCGTCGAGTGGGGTGACGGCGGTTTTCCAGTCGGCGGCGGGGCGGATCGAGCCGTCGCCGTGCACGGAGAAGGTGAGGTCGGCTCCGTGGTCGTCGTCGGCGGCCGTGCAGTGACCGAGGCCGATCGGGCGGTCGGTGTCGCCGCGGTTGTCCAGGCAGAAGTCGGGGTTGGCGGCGGACTGGATGACGCCGCGGGCCGGGTCCACGCGCCACTGCTGGCTGCCCGTGCGGTCGCACTTCACGGCCACGACGTCGTCGCCGTCCGCCATGGGCGTGCGGGAGACGTCGAGGCACAGCCCGGAGGCGACGTCGATCACCTCCGCGTACTCCTCGCCGGGCGGGCGGAAGCGCGGCGGCTTCGGCTTGCCGGACGGGGGCAGGGTCGAACTCGGCTTCCCCTGTGGGGGGTTGGTGGTGGGCTTCGGTGACGGGGGCACCGTGATCGTCTCCGTGCTCCGCGCGGTCGTCGTCGCGGTGGCGGTCGTCGTGGTCGTCGTGGTGGCCGTCGTCGTCGCCGTGACCGTCACCCGGACCGGGGGCGGTGTCGAGGGTGTAGCGCCCATGCCCTGGCCCACCGCCGACAGGTCGGGGCGACCCTCCGTCAGCGTCAGGATCAGCAGCGGTACGAGCGCCACGCCGACCGCGGCCGAGGCGAGCGCGAACCCCATCGGTGTCGCGCGGACGACCGCGGGGCGCCGGGAGGCCTTCCGGCGGGCGCGGCCGGCCGGGCGGCGACGGTCGGCCCTCGTCGTGGATGTCGCGCGGTGGCTGCGCGGGGCGGTCTGTTGGGGCACCGCAGCAGGGGCCGGAGCAGGAGGCGGAGCCGTCGGAGGCGCCTCGGTCAGCAGGTAGTCCGTGCCGCCCCACGGCAACAGGCCCTCCGCGAGCGCGCGGCGCGGATCGTCCCGCAGGGCCGTCAGCTCCAGGTACGCGGCGGTGCAGCTCGGGCAGCGGGCGAAGTGCGCGTCCAGGTCGGCGGTGTTGCGTGGCCGACCGGGTCTGGTCGCTTCCTCGATCAGGCGCTGATAGCCCCGGCAGTGCGTGTCCTGCGCGCGGGCCGCCCGCGCCGCGAGGCAGGCGCCGCGCAGCGCGTCGAGCGCCGCGCCCCGCGCCTGTGCCACGTCCCGCGCGGACGTTCCGGTGGCGATGCCGGTGGCGGCGTCGGAATCCCCGTCCACCACGGAGTGCCAGAGCAGCGTCTGGGTGCGCGCCGGCAGCGTATGGAAGGCGGAGAGCAACGCGGGCGCCCGGGGGGCGTCCGGCGTGCCGAGGGTGCCCAGCAGGCCGGGGGAGAGGCGCCCGCGGCGCTCGTCGGTGGCCCACTCGGCCGCGGTGCGGTGGACGAGCAGCAGCGCGTGATGGCGCCAGGAGCCGCGCGGTTCGAGGCCGCGCGCGACCTCCCGTGCGGCGCGTGCGAAGGCCTGCGCGCCCAACTGCCGCGCGGCGTCGGTGTCGTTGGCGCACACCTGGGCGTACGCCAGGAGCGCGTGCCGGTGCCTGTCGCGCAGCTCGCCGAGCGCCGGATACGCGGTCGGGGTGTCGGCCCGCAGCAGGGCGACGAGCCGGTGGTCGGGCGCCGTGGCATGGGCGCCACCGTTCGCAAACACCGTGTCCTCCTGTCACCGGGTGCCAGATGGGTGCTCATAGTGGTGCAGGAGAGGTGCTACGGGTAGGCGTTTCTCGCGGTAACAGGACGCCGGGCGGCGGGAGTTGGCATAAAAAACATCGAGGGGGCCGACCGTCTTACGGTCGGCCCCCACGACGTGACAGGGTGTTACGGGTGGTGCCGGTGTTACGGGTCCGCGCGATTACTCCTCGAGCGTCAGGCCCTTGCGCAGGCGCACCAGCGTCCGCGACAGCAGTCGCGACACGTGCATCTGCGAGATGCCCAGTTCCTCACCGATCTCGGACTGGGTCATGTTGGCGACGAACCGCAGCGAGAGGATCTTGCGGTCGCGCGGGGGGAGGTCGGCGATCAGCGGCTTCAGGGACTCGACGTACTCGATGCCTTCGAGGCCGTGGTCCTCGTAGCCGATGCGATCCGCGAGCGCACCCTCGGAGTCGTCCTCCTCGGGCTGGGCGTCGAGCGAGCTGGCGGTGTAGGCGTTGGACGCCGCCATGCCCTCGACGACCTCTTCCTTCGACAGGCCCAGGCGTTCGGCGAGCTCGCCCACCGTGGGGGCGCGATCGAGCTGCTGGGCGAGTTCGTCGCCCGCCTTGGCGAGGTCGAGACGGAGTTCCTGGAGGCGGCGCGGTACGCGCACGGACCAGGAGGTGTCGCGGAAGAAGCGCTTGATCTCACCGACGATGGTTGGCATCGCGAAGGTCGGGAACTCGACCCCGCGGCTCAGTTCGAACCGGTCGATCGCCTTGATCAGGCCGATGGTGCCGACCTGGATGATGTCCTCCATCGGTTCGCTGCGGGAGCGGAACCGAGAGGCCGCGAACTTGACCAGAGCCAGGTTCAGCTCGACCAGCGTGTTGCGGACATACGAAAATTCGTGCGTGCCTTCTTCGAGGGACTCGAGCCGCTCGAAGAGGGTCTTGGAGAGGGCTCGGGCGTCGAGCGGCCCCACCTCGTCGTAGGGGGGGATCTCCGGAAGGCCTTCGAGGCCCTCAAGGCTTTCCGCCTCGACGTCGACAGTTTCCGGGGGGAGTGTCGACGTCGCTTGGTCAGTACGCGATTCGTCGAGCCGGGCTGACATGATGTCCTCCATGCGTTCTCGGCATATGGCTGCCGATGCCGATGCGTGCACTGCTTTTAAGTGCGGCGCCTCCAAAGCCGGCCGTGGTCGAATGTTGTCCTTACTAGGCCTACCCGTTTTCCACACCGGGCCGCAAGTGCGTTCTGAGCCGAAATGTCCGAATTCTAGAGGTTGTTCGGGTGCCGATGCACAGCCTGAGGGCGTAGTGTTCGAGGGCGTCAATCGGCACGTCGAAGGCAGCGAGAGAGAGACGTCATGGACCGCGGGACAGTCGGCAGTGCGCATCGGGGCCGGCTTCTGGTCGAGGTGCGACAAGAGGGCACCAGTGCCGTCGTGACCCCGGCCGGTGAGTTGGATCACCATACGGCCGATCTGCTGCGCGAACCCCTGGATGAATGCCTCAGCAATGGACATTCCAGGCTGGTTATCGACTGCTCGCGCCTCGAATTCTGCGATTCGACGGGGTTGAACGTGCTGCTCGGGGCCCGGTTGAAGGCCGAGGCGGCCGGTGGTGGAGTGCACCTCGCGGGCATGCTTCCGGTGGTTGCCAGGGTGTTCGAGATCACCGGCGCGGAGGCCGTCTTCACGGTGCACGCGTCGCTCGACGAGGCCCTCGAGCCGGACCCCTCGGGCGACTGACCGGAACCGGGCGACTGCGTACTGTGGTCGACTGCAGAAGTTACGCTCCAGTTGTCGCTGTGTGATCTAGGCGTTACCAGCGTCACAGGAGCTGTTCTGAACAAGTGGGTGTTTCCGGCGTTCCCTCGGGCAGGAGACCCCCCGAACACGACTCCGACCCTGCGACCCCGATGACCCTCCGACCCCGATCCGCGACCCGGACTTCATGGCCGGGCAGTGGGCACTCGGACCCTGAACCCTGAATCCTGAAGCTGAATTGGTGAATCGGTGAGGTGAAGTGCTGATGAGCACCACCCGGCCTTACTCGCCGGGCGACCACGGCCCCGAGTCCGGTGAAGTACCGGTCGTCGCGGGTGCGCGGGTCCGCAGGCTGAGCCTCAGCGGCGCGAGCGGAATCGTGCCGCTCGCCCGCGACTTCACCCGCGAAGCGCTGCACGCCTGGGGATGGCTGCCGGCGGCGACCGCGGACCGTCGGGCCGCGGCGGAGGACGTGCTGCTCGTCGTCTCGGAACTCGTCACGAACGCGTGCCTGCACGCCGAGGGGCCCGACGAGATCATCCTGTACTTCGGCGACTCCCCGGCCAACAAGGTGCTGCGCATCGAGGTCACGGACCGCGGGGCGGGCCAGCCGGCGCCGCGCACCCCGCACCGGGCGGGACGGCCCGGCGGGCACGGCATGTTCATCGTCCAACGCCTCTGCCTGGACTGGGGAGTTGTCCGCACCCCGGGCGTCACGGGCAAGGTCGTGTGGGCGGAGGTCGGCGCCCCCGCGTAGCCCCATTTCGTGCGTTCTTGAGAGCACGTCGGATCGACTTCGATCCGGCGTGCTCTTTGTCTTCCCTCGGCAAGGTCCCCGGCGTACCTTGAGCCACCCAGATCTGATGATCCGTCAGTAACCTTCGGTTTGAAGGGACTTCGAGGTGACGTACCGGACGTACCAGAAGCGAACCGCCGCGTTCGCGCTCAGCGCGGCCCTGGCGGGCTCGGCGGTGCTGATGGCCGCCCCCACCGCCTCGGCCACGGTGCAGAGCGTGAACTACCAGTGCAAGACGCCGATCGGGAACAAGGGAGCCGTCTCCCCGATCGACATCAAGAGCGCCAAGAGCGGCAGCGGCTACAAGGTCACGATGTCCTTCCAGAAGGGCGTCTCGTCCAGCCCCGTCGAGCTCGGCAAGGGCGCCATGCACCCGAGCGCGGTGATCAAGGTGGGCGGCGCGGACAGCGGCCAGTTCACGGCGACCGGGCCGCCGAACGACAAGGCGATCCCCGCCAACTCCCCGATCAAGATCAGTGACTTGACGGGTACGTACACGCCGAAGAAGAGCGGCAAGGTGAACTTCACCGCCGGCGTCCTCACCATCAAGGCGCTCGGCACGAACACCACGTGTACGCCGTCCAACAGTCCGAAGCCGTCGCTTGAGATGGACGTGAAGGCGGCCGCGGGTGGCGGCGGGGCCGCGGATTCGGGCTCGTCGGCGTCGGCGCCGTCCGGCGGCGGGGAGCTGCCGCAGACCGGGCCGGAGGATTCGGCGATCGCGCTCGGCACGCTTGGCGGGACGGTGTTCCTGGCCGGAGCGGCGGGGGTGCTGTGGTTGACGCGGCGTCATCAGGCGGCGTCCCGTTAAGGGGGCGTGAGTAGCTGCGATGACGTTGCGCTCGTCGATGCGAGGTAGGGCCCCGCGGTGTTACGGCCGCGGGGCTCTGCCCCGGACCCCGCTGCTCAATCGCCGCAGGGGCTTGAAAGATCTGCTCAGTCGCCGCAGGGGCTTGATTGTTGTCGCCGCGGCTCTCCTCATGGGGGGCCTCTCGGTCCCGGTCGCCGCGGCCGGACCCGGCTGGACCGTTGCGCCCTCCTCTGCCGGGGGGACCCGGCCCGCCGATGATGACGGGCGGGCGTACATCTACGCCGAGGGGACTCCGGGGTCTGTGCTGGAGGACAAGGTGGCGGTCGCGAATCCGGGGGACAAGCCGCTGAAGGTCTCCCTGCGGGGGGCCGACGCCGACAATACGGGCGACGGTGCGCTGGATGTCCGTAAGAAGGCCACGGACACCGGGGCCTGGATCCGGTTCGCCGAGAAGACCGTGAAGATCCCGGCGCGCACCCGCGCCGAGGTCCCCTTCACGGTGTCCGTGCCCGCGGGCGCGACCCCCGGCGACCATCCGGGCGCCGTCGTGGCACGGGCGGGCGGGCGCGACGCCGGGGTCAGTGTCCATCTGCGGGTCAGCGGCCCCACGCTGTCCGCGCTCACGGTCGAGAACGTACGGGTGCACAAGGGCGCCATCGCCTACGACGTGGTGAACCGCGGCAACACGACGCTCTCGCCGCGCCTCGCGGTGAAGGCCGACGGTGTGCTCGGCGCCGCCCTCGACAGGAGCCGGGCCCTGCCGGTGCAGCTGCTGCCGGGCCGCAGGGTTAGCCTCACCGAACCGTGGAAGAACGCCCCGGCGCTCGACGCCGTCGACGTGAAGGTGACGGTCACCGCGGGAGGCGGCGCGGCGGACTCGGCCACGGCGAGCGCCCGGTTCGTGCCGTGGGCGGCGGTCGGCGGGATCCTCGCCGTGCTGGCGGGGGCGGGGTGCGCCGCCTACTGGTACCTGCGCCGCCGACGGCCCTCCTGGCCCGTACCGCCGCACCTGCTCCGACTGCTCCGCCGACAAGGGAACGTAAGGAGTGCGCCATGAACCGCCGCAGCTCGCGGCTGCTGACCGTCCTCGCCCTCGTGGCGGCCCTGCTCGCGGGCACCGCGCCCTGGGCGGCCGCCGCCTCCGCAGCCGCCGACAAGCCGTCCGTGACCCTCTCCAAGTCCCAGGCGGGGACCGGGGGTTCGATCACCGTGAAGGGTGCGGGCTGGCGGCCCGACACGCTGCTGATGATGCTGATCTGCGGGCAGTCCAGCCCGTCGCGCGGCGTCATCGGCGGCACCAACTCCTGCGCCAACTCCGAGGGCCGCGCGGTCACCACCGACACGAAGGGGGCGTTCAGCAAGTCGCTCCCGGTCGCCGAGCCGCCGAATCCGTGCCCGTGCGTCGTCCATGTCGCCACGGTGACCGGGCAGAAGGCGCAGGCGGACGCCGTGTTCCAGGTGGCCGGGCATCCGGTGAAGGCGCTGCCGAAGACGTCCGGCAGCGGACAGCTGTCCATGGTGGCCGACACCCGGCTCGACGGGTCCAGCGGCCTGCTGACCTGGTTCGGTGCCCCGCCGTCGCGGTCCTTCACGTTCACCGTGGGCAACGTCGGCTCGACCCCGGTCAAGAATCCCATCTTCCAAGTCGGCACCTCCCACGGCGTGTTCGCGCCGCAATGGGAGGACCAACAGTGGCGCGGCACGATCAAGCCGGGGCAGAAGGCACAGGTCGAGCTGCCCGTCGAACTGTCGGCGGGCGCGCACGGCGACTATCTCGTCTCGCTCAAATACGGCGGGAAGGTGCTGGCCGAACAGCCCTGGGGCGTGGGACGCCCCTGGGGCGTCACCCTCTTCTGGATCCTGCTCTGCATCGTCGTGCCGGCCGCCGTCTTCCGGATCGGCATGGCGGTCGTGGACCGCGTACGGCCGCGCGATCGCCGGTCGAGGTCCAGGGGGCCGCGGGCGTCCAACGGGGCGGGCGGGCGCACCGTACGGCTTCCGAAGGTGCGGCTGCCGCAGCAGAAACCGAAGCGGCCGACGCCCGCCGACGCGCCCACCGGTCCGGCCGGCACCACACAGACCACGACCCTGCCCTGGTTCACCCCGGACACCGGTCCCACCGGTCCGGAGCGGCCCGAGGCCGGTCAGCTCTCCGCACCGCACGAGAACAGTCCGACGACGAAAGGAAATACGTGAGCACCCAACGGAGAGTGAGCGCGGCCGGTGTCGCCCTGATGCTCGGCGGGGCGGGTCTGCTGTTCGTGGCAGCTCCCGCGCAGGCCGCCGAGAGCTCGTACAAGACGGAGTGCATACCGCCCTCGATCTCCGGGCTCGACCCGGTGCAGGGCACCACCATCACGCAGATCACGGCGCCCGCCGAGGCGAAGGTCGGCGACACCATCGATGTGACCTGGAAGTTCATCCAGGGCGCGTCGAAGAACCCGGACGTCCTCGACCTCAGCGAGAACACCGTCCAGCCCACCGGCACGCTCAAGGCGGCCGGCGCGCAGACCGGTGACATCGCCATGGAGGGGCCGCGCGAGAACCCCGCGATCCCCAAGAACAGCCCGATGAAGCTGTCCACGATGAAGGGCAAGCTGAAGCTGGAGAAGCCGGGCGAGCTGAAGCTGACCCCGGACAAGTACAACATCAACGTCAGCAAGCCGATGTCGACGGACACCAAGTGCTCTCCGAAGGAGGCCGTGGATCCCGGCGCGGTCATCAAGGTCCTTGAGGGCGCCGGAAGTTCGGGCGGTTCGAGCGGATCGGGTGGCGCCATCGGCGGCCTTCCGGGCACCTCGACGGGCACCTCGACGGGTGGCTCGTCGAGTTCCGGTGGCGGCGACGCGGGCGGGTCCGGGGACTCGGGCGGCTCCTCCACAGGCGGCGGCGACAGCGGCAAGAGCGACTTCACCGGCAAGGAGGTCAGCGTCCCCTACGCCTGCAAGACGCCCATCGGCGACAAGAGCGCCACGTCTCCGGTGCAGATCAACGCCAAGAAGGACGGCGGGAACTTCGGCCTCACGGTGAAGTTCAAGAAGTCCGTGATGGACAGTCCGGCCGACATCCCGGCCGACTCGGTGAAGCCGTCGATGGCGGTCAAGCTGGGCGGCTCCGACAAGGGCACGGTCTCCGTCGAGGGCCCGACCAACAAGAAGGCCTTCAAGTCCGGCGACCCGATCGAGATCCCGGACCTGACCGGCACGTACAAGCCGGGCGCCGACGGCAAGTCGACGCTCTCGCCGGGCGTCCTCACGGTGAAGGCGCTGGGCACGACCACCACCTGCACGCCGAAGAGCGCTCCGGTCTCCCTGGAGCTCGACACGTCGAAGCAGGCGGGCGGCGCGGCCGGCGGCACGGGTTCGGCGGGCGGCGCGGGTGACGCGGCGGCCGGCGGCTCCGCGGCAACCGGCGGCGGCCTCGCCGAAACCGGCTCCTCCAACGACGGCGCCCTCCGCGCCCTCGGCCTGGCGGCCGGCACGGTGATCCTCCTGGGCGGCGCGGTCTTCACGTTCCTGCCACGGGCACGCCGGGTGGTCCGCCGATAGCCCCATCGGACCCCGGCAATTCAAGCCCCTGCAGGGGGCACCTCCCAGCGGTAGCTGGGGGAGATTGAGCAGCGGGGTCCGGGGCAGAGCCCCGAGGCTGGGCGCCGGGGACCGCCCCGTGCGTCGGAGCACACACAGAAGGGGCCGGCCTGCACCGAAACGGTGCGGACCGGCCCCTTCACGTAGCCGAGCGGAGCGCTAGTGCACGCCCGCCATCAGCGGCTTGACCTTCCGGCGGAACATGAAGACCGCGACGCCCGCGAGGACGGCGAGGGCGCCCTGGGAGGCGAACCACCACTCGGTGTCGGTCGGCGCGCCGATCAGCTGGAGCAGGGCGATGACCGAGTCGCCGGCGGTGACGGCGAGGAACCAGACACCCATCATCTGCGAGCCGTACTTCTCCGGCGCCAGCTTCGTGGTGAGGGAGAGGCCGACCGGGGAGAGCGTCAGCTCACCGATGGTCTGGATCAGGTAGACCGAGCACAGCCACAGCGGCGTGACCTTGGCGTCGCCGGAGGCCGCGGTCTGGGCGAGCATCATCACGAAGAAGGAGATACCGATCAGGAAGACGCCGTTGGCGAACTTCGAGATGGTGCTGGGCTCCTTGCCGCGCTTGTTGAGCCAGATCCACAGCCAGGCGGCGACCGGCGCGAGCGCCATGACGTACAGCGGGTTCAGGGACTGGAACCAGCTGGACGGGAATTCGAAGCCGAACAGCGTGTTGGTGGTGTCGTTCTGCGCGAACAGGGTCAGCGTGGAACCGGTCTGGTCGTAGATGCCCCAGAACACGGCGGCCACGACGAAGAACCAGATGTACGCGGAGACACGGGACTGCTCGGTGTCGGACAGCTCGCGGTCGCGCTTCATCTTGACCAGGTACCAGATGGGCAGGACCAGGCCGAGGATGGTGAGCGGCCACAGCATCCAGTTCACGGTCAGCAGGCCACCGGCGCCGGCGGCGGCGTAGACCACGAGGGCGATGGCGGCCCAGATCGCGGACTTCTTCCACAGCACGCGCTTCTCGTCGTCGCTCATCGGCGACGGGACGACGGTGGACTCGTCCGACAGGTAGCGGAAGCCGAACAGGAAGCAGACCAGGCCGAGCGCCATGCCGACACCGGCCATCGCGAAGCCGAGGTGCCAGTTGACCTTCTGGCCGACCGTGCCGATCGTCAGCGGCGCGAAGAAGGCGCCGACGTTGATCGCGATGTAGAAGATCGAGAAGCCGCCGTCACGACGCGGGTCGTTCTTCTCCGGGTACAGGTGGCCGACCATCGTGGAGATGTTGGCCTTGAGCAGACCCGAACCGGCGGCGATCAGACCGAGGCCGAGGTAGAACGAACCGGCCCAGGGCAGCGCCAGCGTGAAGTGGCCGACCATGATGATGCCCGCGCCCACCGCGGTCGTCTTGCGCGGACCCCAGACGCGGTCGCCGAGCCAGCCGCCCGGCAGGGCGAGCAGGTACACAAGGGCGTTGTAGACGGAGTAGATCGCCGTCGCCGTGGCGATGTCGAGGCCGAGGCCACCGTCGATCACACCGGCCGACAGGTACAGCACGAGAAGCGCGCGCATCCCGTAGAAGCTGTAGCGCTCCCACATCTCCGTCAGAAACAGAAAGGCCAGGCCGCGAGGGTGGCCAAGGAAGGTCTTCTCACCGGCGCCGGGCGCGGTGGCTTCCTTCGTCAGGCTGGACGCCATGGGGGTTCCTTGCTCGCTCGGGACGCTGCACCTTCGTGGGGAGCGGGCGCCCGCGTGGGGGAGGCCGGCACCGAAACCCGCCGATGCGGCGGGCCCGAGATCCACACCCCGGCGCGCTTCCTTACACGCGGGGCCCGGCCACAGGTCATTCCTAAAAATGCTGACTGACGTCAGCTCACACAAGAAAGGGACCTTGGGTGCGCAGTGCGCTCCAAAGGTCCCCCAGTAGTGCATCAGGCGTTGAATCACCTTACGAACGACTCAGTGGTATATGGAAGGACTTGAGAGATGGATCACAGGCCTTCACGGAACCACCGGCGCTGTTTCAAAGGTCATCCCCACGATGGCACCCGGACACCGCAGGGCGCGAGCCCGGAGGCCAAAATTCCGTTAGGCACGGGAAGCCGCAGTGGCGGATCACCCCACGGGCGTCGTCCGCCGCGGACTACCATCACCTCATGACCCGTGTACTGCTCGCCGAGGACGACGCGTCCATCTCGGAGCCGCTGGCCCGCGCCCTGCGCCGCGAGGGTTACGAGGTGGAAGTGCGCGAGGACGGCCCGACCGCCCTCGACGCCGGACTGCAGGGAAGCATCGACCTCGTCGTGCTCGACCTCGGACTGCCGGGAATGGACGGCCTCGAGGTGGCCCGCAGAATGCGCGCCGAGGGGCACACGGTGCCGGTCCTGATCCTCACCGCCCGCGCGGACGAGGTGGACACGGTCGTCGGCCTCGACGCCGGCGCCGACGACTACGTGACCAAGCCCTTCCGCCTCGCCGAGCTGCTCGCCCGCGTCCGGGCCCTGCTCCGGCGCGGCGCCACCGAGCCCGTCCAGGCCCCGGCCACGCACGGCGTCCGGATCGACGTCGAGTCGCACCGCGCGTGGATGGGCGAGGAGGAACTCCAGCTCACCGCCAAGGAGTTCGACCTCCTGCGGGTCCTCGTACGGGACGCGGGCCGCGTGGTCACCCGCGACCAGCTGATGCGCGAGGTCTGGGACACGACGTGGTGGTCGTCGACCAAGACACTCGACATGCACATCTCGTGGCTGCGGAAGAAGCTGGGCGACGACGCGGCGAATCCGCGCTACATCGCAACGGTCCGCGGCGTGGGCTTCAGGTTCGAGAAAAGCTGATCCGGATAAGCCCCTGCGGCGATTGAGCAGCGGGGTCCGGGGCGGAGCCCCGAGTCCCTAACCCCGGTGCCGCGCACCAATCCGGGACACTAAGAACATGCGCCGCCGCCTGATCAACTCCACCCTCGCCGTCGTCCTGGTCGTGATCGCCGTCTTCGGCGTCTCCCTGGTCATCGTGGAGACCCGAACCATCACCAACAGCGCCCAGGAACGCGTGGAGTCGGAGGCCGTCCGCCTCGCCTCCATCGTGGACAGCAGAATCCTCAGCGAGGAACAGATCACCGGCAGCATCCTCAAGGACCAGGTCGCAGGGGAGCGCTACGCCGAGATCGACATGCCCGGCCGCCAGCCGCTCACCATCGGCACGGAACCCGTAGGCGAGGTCATCTCCTACACGGCGACGGGCGAGCAGGGCGAGAAGGTCACCGTCGAGGAGGCCCGCTCGGCCGTCACCACGGAGGTCGGCCGCACGCTCCTGATCATCGCGGGCGTGGCCCTCCTCGCGATCGTCGCCGCCGTGCTGCTCGCCGTACGCCAGGCGAACCGCCTCGCGTCCCCGCTCACCGACCTCGCCTCAACGGCGGAACGCCTCGGGTCCGGCGACCCGCGCCCCCGGCACAAGCGCTACGGCGTCCCGGAGCTGGACCGCGTCGCCGACGTCCTCGACGGCTCGGCCGAGCGCATCGCCCGCATGCTGACGGCCGAGCGGCGCCTCGCGGCCGACGCCTCGCACCAGCTGCGTACGCCCCTCACGGCGCTCTCCATGCGCCTGGAGGAGATCACCATGACCGAGGACCTCGACGAGGTGAAGGAGGAGGCGACGATCGCGCTCGCGCAGGTCGAGCGGCTCACCGACGTCGTCGAGCGGCTGCTCACCAACTCCCGTGACCCGCGCACCGGATCCGCCGTCCCCTTCGACCTGGACGAGGTGATCAAGCAGCAGCTGGAGGAGTGGCGGCCCGCCTACCGCAGCGCCGGACGCGCGATCGTCTCCTCCGGCAAGCGCCACCTCACGGCGGTCGGCACCCCGGGCGCGGTGGCCCAGGTGCTCGCCGCGCTGATCGAGAACTCGCTGATGCACGGTGGCGGCACGGTCGCCCTCCGTACCCGCGTCACCGGCAGCCAGGCCATCGTCGAGGTCACGGACGAGGGCCCCGGTGTCCCGCCGGAGCTGGGCTCGCGGATCTTCGAGCGGACCATCAGTGGCCGGAATTCGACGGGCATCGGCCTCGCCGTCGCCCGCGACCTGGCGGAGGCCGACGGCGGCCGCCTCGAAATGCTCCAGACCACCCCGCCGGTCTTCGGCCTGTTCCTCTCCCGTACGCCACTGAAGAAGGCGTCGGGCGAGGCCGAGGACGAGGGCCAGATGATCAGGTAGATCAGGTGGATCAGAGAGCGGTCACTGGATCAGGCAGCCGCGGTCACTTCACGCGCTGCACCGGCGGCGCGGGCGACTCGCCAAGGAACGATTCCGCGCTGGCCACGGCCTCCCTCGCGGGCAGCGTCTTGAACACCCACGTCCGATACGACCAGAACCGGAACAGGGTCGCGAGCCCCATGCCGAGGAACTTGAAGATGTTGCTCTGCAACGAGCTGTTCCAGCCGAACCCGTACGTCGCCGCGTACAGGACACCGTTCTCGATGATCAGGCCCGCCGCGCTGAACAGCAGGAACAGCGTGAGTTCCTTGGTCCGCCCGCTCTTGTCGCGGTCGCGGTACGTGAAGTAGCGGAACCCCACGTAGTTGAAGGCGATGGCGACGACCGTCGCGATCACGCTGGCCCGCACCACCTGGAGGTCGGTGCTGTGCCGCATGAGGTTGAAGACGGCGAAGTTCACGAGGACGCCCAGGGCGCCGACGACACCGAACTTCGCGACCTCACGGGCCACGCCCGCGAGCCGCTGTCGCAGTGCGCCGATGCGGCCGGTACGTCCGGTGATACCCATGTAGTCGCCTCAGCCCCCGTGGTTTCCTGATCTGGGCCGGTCCGTCCGGTCATGACCGACCCAGCCATGCTAACCGGGGCCCCTCCCGGACGTCGGGGGACGGTGACGATGGCCGTACCTCGCCCCTTCCTTGTCCTTTCCTACAGGACGAGGTGCGTACGAGATCCGGTCAAATGGCCGATACCCTGGACCGGTGACGTTCCCCGTAGTCGGCATGGTCGGCGGTGGACAGCTCGCTCGTATGACACACGAGGCAGGCATCCCGCTCGGCATCAGGTTCAAGCTCCTCAGTGACACCCCGCAGGATTCCGCGGCGCAGGTCGTCGGTGATGTCGTCGTCGGCGACTACCGCGACCTGGACACGCTGCGCGAGTTCGCGCGGGGCTGTGACGTGATCACCTTCGATCACGAGCACGTACCGACAGAGCACCTACGGGCCCTGGAGGCGGACGGCATCCCCGTCCGACCGGGGCCCGACGCGCTGCTGTACGCCCAGGACAAGGGCGAGATGCGCGCGAAGCTCACGTCGCTCGACGTGCCGTGCCCGCGCCACCGCATCGTGCGGGACCCGGCCGATGCGGTCGCGTTCGCCGAGGAGGGCGAGGGTTTCCCCGTCATCCTCAAGACGGTGCGCGGCGGCTACGACGGCAAGGGCGTGTGGTTCGTACGCTCCGAGGCCGACGCCGCCGACCCGTTCAAGGCGGGCGTGCCGGTCCTCGCCGAGGAGAAGGTCGACTTCGTACGGGAGCTGGCGGCCAACGTCGTCCGCTCCCCGCACGGCCAGGCGGTCGCGTACCCGGTCGTCGAGTCCCAGCAGGTCGACGGCGTCTGCGACACGGTGATCGCGCCGGCCCCCGAGCTCGACGAGTCCCTCGCCGGCGAGGCGCAGGAGCTGGCGCTGCGCGTCGCGCAGGAGCTCGGCGTGGTCGGCCACCTCGCGGTCGAGCTCTTCGAGACCCGCGACGGCCGCATCCTGGTCAACGAACTCGCGATGCGCCCGCACAATTCCGGCCACTGGACGATGGACGGGGCGGTGACGTCCCAGTTCGCGAACCACGTGCGCGCCGTCCTCGATCTGCCGCTCGGCGACCCGCGCCCGCGCGCGACATGGACGGTCATGTGCAACGTCCTGGGCGGCGACTACCCGGACATGTACAGCGCGTATCTGCACTGCATGGCCCGCGACCCGCAGCTCAAGATCCACATGTACGGCAAGGACGTGAAGCCCGGCCGCAAGGTCGGTCACGTCAACACCTACGGCGACGACCTGGACGACGTGTTGGACCGCGCCCGTCACGCAGCCGGCTACCTGAGGGGCACGATCACCGAATGAGCAGCACGACCCGCACGTCCCCCGTCGTCGGCATCGTCATGGGCTCGGACTCCGACTGGCCCGTCATGGAGGCCGCGGCGAAGGCCCTCGACGAGTTCGAGATCCCCTACGAGGTCGACGTCGTCTCCGCGCACCGGATGCCGCACGAGATGATCTCGTACGGGGAGCAGGCCGCCGAGCGCGGCCTCAAGGCGATCATCGCGGGCGCGGGCGGTGCGGCCCACCTGCCCGGCATGCTGGCGTCGGTGACGCCGCTGCCGGTGATCGGCGTGCCGGTCCCGCTGAAGTACCTCGACGGCATGGACTCCCTGCTGTCCATCGTGCAGATGCCGGCGGGCGTCCCCGTCGCCACGGTCTCGGTCGGCGGCGCGCGCAACGCGGGCCTGCTCGCGGCCCGCATCCTAGCCGCCCACGACGAGGAACTCCTCGGCCGCATGCGGGACTTCCAGCAGGAGCTCAACGACCAGGCGACCGAGAAGGGCAAGCGGCTGCGGGCCAAGGTCGAGGGCTCGGGCACGGGCTTCGGCTTCGGGAAGTGAGCGCGCGCATGAGTACCCCTCTTGAGGAAGCCCGCTCGCTGCTCGCCGAGTTCCCGGTCGTCGACGGGCACAACGACCTGCCGTGGGCGCTGCGCGAGCAGGTCACGTACGACATCGACGCGCGCGACATCGCCACCGACCAGAGCGCCCATCTCCACACGGACCTGGGCCGGTTGAAAGCCGGCGGCGTCGGCGCGCAGTTCTGGTCCGTGTACGTCCGTACGGACCTGTCGGGCGACGCGGCGGTCAGCGCCACGCTCGAACAGATCGACTGCGTCGACCAGTTGATCGCCCGGTACGCGGGTGAGTTGCGCGAGGCGCGGACCGCGGCCGACATGGAAGCGGCGCGGACCGAGGGTCGCATCGCCTCGCTCAAGGGCGCCGAGGGCGGCCACTCCATCAACAACTCCCTTGCCACGCTACGGGCGTTGTACGCGCTGGGCGTCCGCTACATGACACTCACGCACAACGACAACATCGCGTGGGCGGACTCGGCGACGGACGAGCCCGGCGTCGGCGGCCTCTCGGCCTTCGGCCGCGAGGTGGTCCGCGAGATGAACCGCGAGGGCATGCTGGTCGACCTCTCGCACGTCGCGGCGACGACGATGCGCGCGGCGCTGGACGTGTCCGAGGCACCCGTGATCTTCTCCCACTCCTCGTCGCGGGCGGTGTGCGACCACCCCCGCAACATCCCTGACGACGTACTGGAGCGGTTGGCGGGGAACGGGGGAGTGGCCATGGCCACCTTCGTCCCCAAGTTCGTGCTGCAGGCGGCCGTCGACTGGACCGCGGCCGCGGACGACAACCTCCGCTCCCACGGCTTCCACCACCTGGACACGTCCCCGGAGGCGATGAAGCTGCACCGCGCCTTCGAGGAGGCGCGCCCGCGGCCGGTGGCCACGGTGTCCACGGTGGCGGACCACCTCGACCACATGCGCGAAGTGGCCGGCGTCGACCACATCGGCATCGGCGGCGACTACGACGGCACGGCGTTCACACCGGACGGCCTCGACGACGTCTCCGGCTACCCGAACCTCATCGCGGAGCTGGTCGACCGGGGCTGGTCCCGCGACGACCTCTCCAAGCTGACGTGGCGCAACGCGGTGCGGGTGCTGGGTGACGCGGAGTCGGTTGCGGCCGACCTCCGGTCCCGCAGGGGCCCGTCGAACGCGACGCTGTCGCAGCTGGACGGGTAGCGGGCGGCTCGGACCGGGTGGGGTGGTTGCGGTGCCCCCGGCTCGCTCGGCTTGCCTCGCCCACCTCCCACCACCCGCCCCCTCCGGGGGCTGCGGTTGGGCGCTTCCCGGCGCTGATTCGCGCTGCCTGCGCCGGGGTTGAGCCCTGGGGCTACGCCCCCAGCCCCAGCCCCGCCGCCCCTGCCTCGGACGAGCAGCCACCGGCATGGTTCAGCCCCAGTCCATGGCGTCGACTGCCGCCCCGCATCGGGTAGTCCGCCGCCGGACGTGACTTCCCCACCCGAGACGGCAGGGCCTGCCACGCCTTGGGCAATCTGCCTTTCCCAAGCTTTCCGACCGGCTCCGGCAGGTGCGACCCCATCGGACGGCAGGGTGGGCACGTCCGCCCCCGGCGCCCCGCGCCCATCGCCTCCGGCGCCGTCCCGCAACGCTTCGAACCCCGCCGCCGCGCGGCTGTTGCGGCGGGCGCCGCGACGCGTCCGGCGCCGGGGCCCGTTGGGCCGCCGCCCCGCCTATCTCCCACCCACCCCCTCCGCGGGGTGGTGCAGCGGATCGTGCGGATGGCGTGGGGTGCCGCCCCCGGCAAAGCTCGGGGCCCCGGTGCCGCGCACGAGTACGCAGGTCGGGGCCCGGTGCCGCGCACGAGTACGCAGGTCGGGACCCCGGCTCCCCGGACCAGAGACCCCCGGCCCCGCCCAACCACACCCCCGCCCACCCGAACGGCACCGCTCACCGAGACCCCGCCCGCACCCCGTGCAACGGTGGTCCGAACGACTGTCCCACCGACGTCCGGAGCCCTGCCATGGCAGACCTACAGGACGAACTCACCGCCCCCGCCGAGGCAGGCGACCTGGAAGCCGCGAGGCCCGCCACCGCCGACCTCGCAAGACCCACGCCCGCAGGCCACGCCCCGGCCGACGCGGGCAACACGGGCAACACGGGCAACGCCCCAACCCCCGCCGATCCCACACCGGCGGCCCCGACCCCCGCGGACCCCACCCCACCCCACGACCTCCTCACCCGCCACCCCGTGGCCGACGGATACTGCGGTCTCCCGCAGGTCCTGCGGACTCTGCCCTGGTACGACCTGGAGCTGGGCGAGAGTGCCGTGGAGGCCGATCTGCCGAGGCTGCGCGCAGGCGGCACCGGCGCGCAGCTGTGGGCACCCCACGTAGCCCCGGACGCCCCGGTCGCCACGACGCTGGAGCAGATCGACCTGATCACCAACGTCGTCGCCCGCCACCCGGAGGACCTCCGCCTCTCCCGCTCCGCCTCGGACACCGCCGACGCCCGCGCCCACGGCCGTATCGCCGTCCTCATCGGCCCGGCCCCGGCCATGGCGGCGGCGGACTCGCTCGGCACGCTGCGCTCCCTGCACGCCCTCGGCCTGCGCGCCCTCACGCTGAGCGGCACGTCATGGGCGTCGGACGCCGGCCTGACCCGGTTCGGCGAAGAGGTCGTACGGGAGATGAACCGGCTCGGCATGCTCATCGACCTCACCGGCGCCTCCGCCGCGACCGCCACCCGCGTCCTCGCCGTCTCCAAGGCCCCGGTCGCCCTGACACGCTCCGGTGCCCACGCCCTGAACCACCACCCCGACAACGCCCCGGACGACCTCCTCGCCGCACTCGGCGAGGGCGGGGGACTGTGCCTGGTGCCGTGCTCCGCGGACCGTACGGGCCCCGCCCTGCGCGACGTGGCCGACCACGTCGACCATGTGCGGCGCCTCGCGGGCCCCGAGGCGGTCGGCCTGTCGGGGACGTACGACACCGGGGAGGCGCGCCCCGAGGACCTCACCGACGTCGCCGGCTACCCGGCCCTGATCGCGGAACTCCAGGACCGCGGCTGGACCGACGCCGACCTCGCCCTGCTCACCTGGGGCAACGCCCAACGGGTGCTGCGCAGCACGGAGTTCGTCTCCCGCGCCGCGCAACACCGCCGCGGCCCGTCGACCGCCACCCACGAACCCTGACGCCCTAGTCGGCCTCCGGCCGGATCAAGCAGAACGGATGCCCCGCCGGATCCGCGTACACCCGGAAGTCACGCGCGCCGCCCTCGTCGTCAGACGCGTCCCGCGAGGCTCAGCAGGCGCAGAGGCAGAACGGGTGCCCCGCGGGGTCCGCGTAAACCCGCCAGCTGCGGTCGCGGTCCTCCGCGTCGAGCACCGTGGCGCCCAGCGCGAGGATCTCCTTCTCGGCCGCGTCCAGGTCCTCCGCGGTCAGGTCGAGGTGGTACTGCTGCGACGCGTCCGGCGCGGGCCAGGAGGGCGCCACGTACCCGGGCGCCTGCTGGAACGCGAGGCGGTGGCCGCCCGGCGCCGCAACGTCGACCCAGCCCTCTTCGTCCCCGGTGATGCTGCCGCCGAGCACGGCGGCGTAGAACTCCGCCAGCTCACGCGGCCGCGGACAGTCCAGGACGACGACTCCGAGTTGTGCGATGGGCATGATGCCTCCTCGTGTTACCCCTATATGGGGTCAACCGGTAACTTCGGCGTTACTGGATAATCCCGCATTGCGGGTAACGTCGCAACCATGAATGCCCGCCCGACCGCACCCGGCGGCCTTGCCCTGATCGAGGCCCTGGTGAACACGCTGCTCGACATCGCGACGGGCGAGGACGCGCTGGACCGGGCCGAGGTGCGCGAGCGCTTCGGCATCGCGGCGGACGGGCTGGACGAGGCGCGCGAACTGCGCGAGTCGCTGCGCGCGGCCTGTCTGGCCCACGCGGGCCATCCGCCGCACCGCACCGTGACCCCGCTGGGCGAGCTGCTCGCGCGGGCACCGCTGCGGGTGGCGGTCGACGAGCGGGACGGCGCGGCGAGCCTGGTCCCGGTGCGCGGCGGCTCCCTGGCCGGACGCGTGGCGGCCGCCATCGCCGAGGCGCGCGGCGACGGCACCTGGGCGCGGCTCAAGGCCTGCGAGGCGGCCGACTGCCACTGGGCGTATTACGACCGGAGCCCCGCGGGCCGCGGTCGCTGGTGCGACATGGCGGTCTGCGGGGCCCGGGCGAAGATGCGGCGCTACCGCGCCAAGTAGAGCCTCGGAACGGGGTCTAGGCGGACGGACGTCCCATCGCCCGGTACGTCCACCCGGCCGCCCGCCACAGCGCACTGTCCAGCGCGTTGCGCCCGTCCAGGACCACCGGGCTCGTGGCGACCTTGGCGAGATCCGCCGGGTCGAGCTCGCGGAACTCGCGCCACTCGGTGAGGTGCAGCACGATGTCCGCCCCGCGCACCGCATCGAGGGCCGAGTCCGCGTAGCCGAGCGTCGGGAAGACGCGGCGCGCGTTGTCCATGCCCTTGGGGTCGTAGACCGTGACCTGGCCGCCCTGGAGGTGGATCTGCCCGGCGACGTTGAGGGCGGGGGAGTCGCGTACGTCGTCGGAGTCCGGCTTGAACGTGGCGCCGAGGACGGCGACCCGCTTGCCCAGGAACGCCCCGCCGCCGAGCGCCTCGCGCGCCATCTCGACCATCGCGCCGCGCCGCCGCATGTTGATGGAGTCGATCTCGCGGAGGAACGTCAGGGCCTGGTCGGCGCCCAGTTCGCCGGCGCGCGCCATGAACGCGCGGATGTCCTTGGGCAGGCAGCCGCCGCCGAAGCCGATCCCGGCCCGCAGGAACTTGTGCCCGATCCGCTCGTCGTAGCCGATCGCCTCGGCGAGCTTCGCGACATCGCCGCCGCCCGCCTCGCAGACCTCGGCCATGGCGTTGATGAAGGAGATCTTCGTGGCGAGGAAGGAGTTCGCCGACGTCTTCACCAGCTCGGCGGTCGGGTAGTCCGTCACGATGAACGGGGTGCCCTCGGCGAGCGGCTTCGCGTACACCTCGCGCAGCAGGTTCTCGGCCCTGTCGCTGTTCACGCCGACCACGATCCGGTCCGGGTGCAGCGTGTCGTTCACGGCGAAGCCCTCGCGCAGGAACTCCGGGTTCCACGCCAACTCCGCGTGCTGCGGCAGCAGTTCGGTGAGGCGGACCGCCGAGCCGACCGGCACGGTCGACTTGCCGACGACGAGCGCGCCCTCCTTCAGATGCGGGGCGAGCGAGGAGAAGGCGGCGTCGACGTAGCTCATGTCGCAGGCGTACTCGCCGTGCTTCTGCGGCGTGTTCACGCACACGAAGTGCACATCGCCGAACTCGCCTGCCTCGGCGAAGTCCATCGTGAAGCGCAGCCGCCCGCTCGAACCCTCGAACCCCGAGACGTGCCGGCGCAGGAGATCCTCCAGGCCGGGCTCGTACATCGGGACCTCGCCCCGCGTGAGCATGTCGATCTTCTCGGGCACGACGTCCAGGCCGAGCACCTCGAAGCCGAGTTCGGCCATGGCTGCGGCGTGTGTCGCGCCGAGGTAGCCGGTGCCGATCACGGTGATCTTGAGGGCCATATCGGGGGGCTCCAGAGGTGTGGGTGCTTCAGGGCGCTGCCGAGCATAGCCGTGGCGTGTGGAGGCGCCTCACCGGGCAACTTTCCGTTTGTCGCGTAGCTCACGTATCCGTGGTGTGCGCCGAGACCTAAAATTCGAGTTACTTAACGGTAATTAGCATCGACATCTGCACCAGTAAAAGCGTGGCTTGGAGCGTGAGAGACCTTGGCCGGATCGGCTGACTTCGACCTGTACCGCCCGTCCGAGGAGCACGACATGCTCCGCGACACGATCCGTGCGCTGGCCGAGGCGAAGATCGCCCCGTTCGCCGCCGCGGTGGACGAGGAGGCGCGCTTCCCGCGCGAGGCGCTCGACGCGCTGACCGCATCGGACCTGCACGCGGTGCACGTCCCCGAGGAGTACGGCGGCGCGGGCGCCGACGCGCTCGCCACGGTCATCGTGATCGAGGAGGTGGCGCGCGTCTGCTGCTCGTCCTCCCTCATCCCCGCCGTGAACAAGCTCGGCTCCCTCCCCGTGATCCTCTCCGGCTCCGAGGAGCTGAAGAAGAAGTACCTGGGCCCGCTGGCCAAGGGCGACGGCATGTTCTCGTACTGCCTGAGCGAGCCGGACGCCGGTTCGGACGCGGCGGGCATGAAGACCCGCGCCGTGCGCGACGGCGACTCCTGGGTCCTCAACGGCGTGAAGCGCTGGATCACCAACGCCGGTGAGTCCGAGTACTACACGGTGATGGCCGTCACCGACCCGGAGAAGCGCTCGAAGGGCATCTCCGCCTTCGTCGTGGAGAAGAGCGACGAGGGCGTCTCCTTCGGCGCCCCGGAGAAGAAGCTCGGCATCAAGGGCTCGCCGACCCGCGAGGTCTACCTCGACAACGTGCGGATCCCCGCCGACCGCATGATCGGCGCCGAGGGCACCGGCTTCGCCACGGCGATGAAGACCCTCGACCACACCCGCATCACGATCGCCGCCCAGGCGCTGGGCGTGGCCCAGGGCGCCCTCGACTACGCCAAGGGCTACGTCCAGGAGCGCAAGCAGTTCGGCAAGCCGATCGGCGACTTCCAGGGCATCCAGTTCATGCTCGCGGACATGGCCATGAAGATCGAGGCCGCCCGCCAGCTGACCTACGCGGCCGCCGCCAAGTCGGAGCGCGGCGACAAGGACCTGACGTTCCAGGGCGCCGCCGCCAAGTGCTTCGCCTCGGACGTCGCCATGGAGGTCACCACGGACGCCGTCCAGCTGCTCGGCGGCTACGGCTACACCCGCGACTACCCGGTCGAGCGCATGATGCGCGACGCCAAGATCACCCAGATCTACGAGGGTACGAACCAGGTGCAGCGCGTCGTCATGGCGAGGAACCTTCCGTAACACCGCTCACGCCGAGGCCCCTGATCACCCGCACGGATCAGGGGCCTTCGTGCGTCCGCCGCAGCACCAGGCACGCGAAGCCGAAGCAGTGGCGGTAGCCGCGGAGCCATTCCGTGCGGCGCTCGCCGACCAGTTCCAGGAGGTCGGCGCCGGCGGGGTGGTCCGGGTGGTCGAGGGACCAGTTCGCGACGGAGCCGAGCCAGGACCATTCGTACGCGTCCAGCTCGTGCCGGGTGCTGAGGTGCGCCGCGACCGGGGTCCAGCCGGCCTCGGCGACCCGGTCGATCGTGGTCGCCAGGTCGGCGAAGTCGCCGAGCATCTCGACCGCCTCGGCGGAGGGCGTGGCCTCCCAGTAGCCGTCGCCGATCACAACCCGGCCGCCCGGAGCCAGGTGGGCGCGGGCCGCGTCGAGCGTGGGGAGCAGGCCGCCGAAGGCGTGCGCGGCGCCGACGCTGAGCACGGCGTCGAACGGCTTCTCCGGCACGAAGTCCTCGGCCGCCTTGTGGTGCAGTGCGAGCCGGTCGCCCACGCCCGCCGCGGCCGCCCGCTCGCGGGCCTCGGTCAGGGAACTCTCGTCCAGGTCGACGCCGTCGGCCCGGGCGCCCGGATGCGTCGCGAGGGCGCGCAGCAGCCATTCGGCGGGGCCGCAGCCGAGGTCGAGGACACGCTCGTCGCCGCGGGGCAGGGCGTGGCGCAGCAGTTCGCGTACGGAGTCGTCGCCGAGCGGGGCCTTGATCGGGTGGTCGGTGTGGGCGATGCGGGAGATCTCTTCGCGATCCATCGGCGCAGCGTGTCAGGGGCGGGGGCCCGCCGCACCACCTTTTGTGACTTCCGGCAGCGCCGCGAGGTAGCCGCCGTCCACGGGCAGGCAGACCCCGTTGACGTACGAGGAGGAGGGCCCGGCCAGGAAGGCGACGACGTCGGCGATCTCCTCGGGGGAGCAGAGGCGGCCGAGCGGGTAGTCGGCCTCGACGCGGGCGCGTGCGGCGGGGTCGCGCCAGCGGTGGGCATTGCGCTCGACGGGCACGAAGCCGGGCTCGACGACATTGGTGCGCACCCCCAGCGGCCCCCACTCGGTGGCCGCCGCGCGGGCGAGCGCTCCGAGCCCCGCCTTGGCGACCGCGTACGGGGCGCAGCCGGGCGCCGCACCGTGCGCGTGCACAGAGCCGACGAGGACCACGGACGCGGGCCCCGCACCCTTGCGCCGCACCAGCTCTGCGGCGGCCTGCCAGGCGGAGACGAGCCCGACGTCGAAGACCCGGTGCCACTGCGGCGCGGTCAACTCACCGAGTGGCGCCCGCAGTTCGTGCAGCAGTGCGTGCACGAGGACGGTGGGCGCCTCGGGAGCGGCGTCGAAGGCCCGTCCGGTGACGGCCGGTTCGGTGGCGTCGCCCACCAACACCGCGTGCACGCCCGAGAGTTGACGGACCGTCGGGTCCTGGTCGACCGCGACGACATGCGTACCGCCGGCGGCGAGCCGGGCCACGATCGCCCGGCCGACCCCACCGGCGGCACCGAGAACGAGAGCGGACGTCATGACGGCATCATGACGACATCCTGGCCTCAGTCGCTGGAGACCGTGACCTTCTCGTCGTTGTTGAACTGGTCGACCAGCTGCTTGACCTTGGCCTTGTCCCACAGCAGGTTGCCGCCGACCGAACCGCTCGTCGGCATGTTCATGGACTTGCCGTCACCGCTGTTGGTGGACTTCATCGCCATGAACATCTTGCCGAGGTCCCACAGGCTCATGTCCTTGTCGACGGTGAGCGAGTCGAGACCCGCGCCCATCGTCGGGTACAGCGTGAACGGGTTCAGGACCGTCGAGGGCGAGGACACCTTGTGGGCGAGCGCCCCGAGGAACTGCTGCTGGTTCTTGGTGCGCTGCAGGTCGGACTGGGCGAAGGCGTGCCGCGTACGGACGAAGGCGAGGGCCTGCTGGCCGTCCAGGGTCTGCTTGCCCTTCTGGAAGTCGGCCCCGGACCACTTGTCCTTGAAGCCCTCCTTCAGGTTCATGTCGACGCCGCCGACCGCGTCCACGATGCTCGCGAAGCCGCCGAAGCCGATCTCCGCGTAGTGGTCGATGTGCAGACCGGTGTTGGACTCGACGGTGCGCACGAGCAGCGTCGGGCCGTCCTCCGCGTACGTGGCGTTCAGCTTCGTCTGGCGGCCCGTGGCGGGGTACGTCTTGCCGGACTCGGCGCCCTTGTACGAGGGGATCTCGACGTTCGAGTCACGCGGCAGCGAGACGAGGGTGTCCCCGTTGGAGCCGACGTGCAGGATCATCATCGTGTCCGTGCGCTTGCCCTCGGCGGAGCCGGTGTGCAGCTTCTTCTTGTCCTCGGCGGTCATGCCCTCACGGCTGTCGGTGCCGACGATCAGGTAGTTCGTGCCGTCGCCCGCCTCGGGCCGGTTGATGACCTTCGACAGGTCGACGTCGCGGTGCAGCTTGGAGTCGGCCCAGAAGTACGTGCCGATGCTCGCGACGACCACCACGAAGAGCACGGTCAGGACGGTCCACTTGATGCGCTTGCCCCAGTTGCGGGGGCGCACCGGTCGGCCGCTCGGCGGCCCGTAGTCGCCACCGTCGTCGAAGCCGGGGCCCCGGCCCCGGCCGCTCGGCTGGCCGTAGACCTGGCCCGTGTTGTACCCGTCGTCGTGCGACGCGTTGTACCCGCCGCCACCGCCGTCGTACGCGGGCGGTTGCTGCTGCTGCGGTACGGGGCGCTGCACGTGCCCCATGACACGGGCGCCTTCCGGGCGTGCGCTACCGCTGCCACGGCCGTATCCGCCGTTGCCGGCGCCGCCCTGCCTGTCGCTCCGCCCGTCGGGCCACTCATTCATAGGGCTCAGTGTGCCGTGCCCGAATGTGTGCCTCACAAGCCCTGAAGAGAAATCGCACCAGTGCTGTTGCAGAGCTAACACATTCGGTACGCGCATAAGGTTGGTGCCATGACAGACCTGGCCCACGGCACGGAATCGGATATTCCGGGCAAGGCGACTTCCGCTTCCCGCACGACGTTGTCGCACATCATGACGCACAACGACACCAACCTCCTCGGCACGGTGCACGGTGGCGTGATCATGAAACTGGTGGACGACGCGGCGGGTGCCGTGGCCGGCCGGCACTCGGGCGGACCTGCGGTGACGGCCTCCATGGACGAGATGGCGTTCCTGGAGCCCGTGCGCGTGGGCGACCTGGTGCACGTGAAGGCGCAGGTGAACTGGACGGGGCGCACGTCGATGGAGGTGGGCGTGCGGGTGCTCGCCGAGCGCTGGAACGAGTCGACGCCCGCGCAGCAGGTCGGCTCGGCGTACCTGGTCTTCGCGGCGGTCGACGCGGACGGCAAGCCCCGCACGGTCCCCCCGGTGGAACCCGAGACCGACCGCGACCGCCGCCGCTACCAGGAGGCCCAGATCCGCCGCCAACACCGCTTGGCGAAGCGCCGCGCAATCAAGGAACTGCGCGCGAGCAGTTCAAGCCCCGCCGGCGATTGAGCCGAATCAAGCCCGCTCTTCGTACGAGAGCCCGCGGGGTCCGGGGCAGAGCCCCGCGACCGCAACGCCGGCCGACCGCAACAAGAGGTCAACCACACACGACCTGGTCCCCGGTAACCGCCCCGAACGCCCCCGGATCCGCATCCTGAGCCCGCACCGCCCGCACCCCCTTGTAATCCGCCCCGGCGACCACCTTCAACGTCGACCCAAGACCGTCCACCGGCGTCATCTCCGCCCCCGGCAGGGACGCCGCCAACGACTTGGCCGACCGGTCCCACCCGGGGTCGTACAACACGGTCGTCCGCTTCGCGGTGCGGTCGTCCGCGTTGACCGGCGCCCCGGTCGTCCGGAACCCGGTCCCCTTCAACGCGGCGTCGACCTTCTTGCCGAGCCCGGAGGACATCGTCCCGTTCTCGACCTGGACGCTGATCTCCTTCGGCGAGACGTCGACCACGGCCGCCTTCTTCGCCTTCGGCAGGTGCGGAGCGAGCGGCTTGTCCTCGCGCAGCGCCTTGAACAGCGCCGCGGACTTCTTGTCGTCCCACTTCACGGTGGAGCCGATGTTCGGCACGGGGTAGCTCATGTTCCCGATCGGCACGGTCGTGAACTCCGAGGACGACGGCGAGAAGTTCCGCATCGCCCGCGCCAGGTCCACCATCTCGTCCGACCCGAATCCCTTGTCGGCACGGACCGACTGGAGCAGCGTGGAGGCGACACCGCGGAACCGGACCGGATTGAGCAGCACGCCCGACGACGTCGCCTTCGAGATCAGCGCGGCCATGAACCGCTGCTGGCGCTGCATCCGGCCGAGGTCGCCCGCACTGTCCATGTGCCGGGCCCGCACGTACTGCAGGGCCTCCCCGCCGTTCAACCGGTGCGTACCGGTGTCCAGATCGAGCCCGGTGTAGGAGTCCTTGAGCGGGGAGTCCGTGCAGATGTCGACGCCGCCGAGCTCGTCGACCGTCTTCATGAAGCTGGTGAAGTCGACCTCCAGATAGTGGTCGAGCTTCACCTTCGTCATGTGCTCGACCGTGCGCAGCGTCAGCTGCGGCCCGCCCTCCGCGTACGCCGCGTTCAGCTTCACGGGGTGCTGGTGATGCTTCTCGCCGCTGTTGATGTCGGTGTGCGCCGGCATCTCCGCGTAACTGTCGCGGGGGAGGGAGACGACGGAGGCGCGCTCGTGGTTCGCCGAGATGTGCACGATCATCACGGTGTCCGTGCAGTGGCAGGGCGCGCCGCCGAGCTTGTACTTCTGACGCTCCTCTTCGGTGATCTTGTCGCGGCCGTCGGTGCCGACGAGCAGCACGTTCATGCCGTCGCCCGCCGCGGGCCGGTTCTTCATGTCCTTGAAGGGGTCGATCCGGTGGATCCCGGCGTCGATGCCGGTGACGAGCGCGTGCCCGACGCCGGCCGCGGTGAGCACCGTCACCGAGAGCGCCGTCGCCACCCGCATGGCCCACCTGGACTTCTTCCTGAGGGGCGGACGACCGGTCCTGCGGGCCTGCCCCCGGGGACGGGAGGGCCGCTGCGGACGGTCGGGGGAGCGGGGCGGCGTGGGCACCGGGGGACACCTCCGCGGCAGTGGGCGTGGGACGCGAGCACAGTAGGCCCATACGATCTGCTGCCCACGGCAGCGACTCGGCGGCGCGCGCCCGTGTCCCCCATTAGCGGTAACGTGACCCGCGATGCTGCACTTTCCGGGGGCAACCCCCGGACCCCCGGCCGTGAAAGACGAAATGGACACCCAGAACACGAATCCCGACCGGCAGCTCCCGGCCGTCTCCGTGATCATGCCCATCCTCAACGAGGAGCGGCATCTGAAGGAGGCCGTCGAGGCGATCCTGACGCAGGAGTACGACGGCGAGATGGAGGTCGTGCTCGCTCTCGGCCCCTCCACCGACCGTACGGACGAGGTCGCCGCGCGGCTCGTCGCCGAGCACCCCAAGGTGTCCACGGTGCCGAACCCGACGGGCCGCACCCCCGCCGCCCTGAACGCCGCGATCAAGGCCTCCCGCCACCCGGTCGTCGTCCGCGTCGACGGTCATGCCGCGCTCTCGCCCGGCTACATCGCCACCGCCGTCCGCCTCATGGATGAGACCGGCGCGATGAACGTCGGCGGCATCATGCACGCCCAGGGCACCAACGCCTGGGAGCAGGCCGTCGCCGCCGCGATGACGTCGAAGATCGGCGTCGGCAACGCCGCGTTCCACACGGGCGGCGAGGCGCAGCAGGCCGAGACGGTCTATCTGGGCGTCTTCCGGCGCGAGGTGCTCGAGAAGCTCGACGGGTACAACGAGGAGTTCATCCGCGCCCAGGACTGGGAGCTGAACTTCCGGATCCGTGAGTCGGGCGGCCTCATCTGGTTCTCGCCCGACCTGAAGGTCGCCTACCGGCCCCGGCCGAGCGTCAGGGAACTCGCCAAGCAGTACCGGAACTACGGCCGTTGGCGGCACGTCGTCGCCCGCTTCCACTCCGGTTCGATCAACCTGCGCTACCTCGCCCCGCCGACCGCCGTGTGCGCGATCGCGGCGGGCGTCGTGGTCGGCGTCGCCCTCACGCCGTGGGGCTTCGTGATCCCCGGCGGCTACCTCGCGGCGATCGTCGCGGGCTCGGTCCCGGCGGGCAAGGGGCTGCCGCTGAAGGCGCGCGCCCAGATCCCCGTCGCGCTCGCCACGATGCACATGACGTGGGGCTGGGGCTTTCTGACCAGCCCGAAGTCGCTCGCGAAGAAGGTCATCGCGTCGCGCCGCCCGGCCGTGCCGCAGGAGCCCGCGGTCAACTGACCGTCAATACGCTTACAGGGCGCGGGAGTTCGCCTCCCGCGCCCTGATGTGCGTGAGAGCCGCAGGGGCTACCAGGTGTAGCCCTGCTCCACCTCCATGCACTTCGAGTCGTCCGCGCCGTTCTGCGTCTGCTCCTTGTCCAGTGCCTTGCTCGCGTCCTCGTCGTCCGTCGACTTCGGGTAGGCGGTGCCCGTCTTCCAGTCGGCGCCCACGATCAGCGTCACCCCGGACACCTCCGTCGACTCCTGCACCGAACTCAGCGGAATCCCGAGGGACTTGGCGACCGCCTGGGCGTCGCCCTCCAGGTCGTCCGACGGATAGCGGATCACTGTTCTGTCCTCGACGAGGGACTGCGCCTGGTCCGGGACCGCCTGCGTGAAGCCCTCGGCGGTGAGCGCCTGCGCCACCTGCGCGGCCCGACCGGGCGCCGCGGGCGTCGTCGCGGTCCGCGTGCCGTTGCGCACCTGCACCGCGATCTTGCCGTCGGCCGCGGCCGGATCGTCGGACGTCTCGTCCTTCGGCTTCTTCTTGTCGTCCTTGTCCTTGCCGTCGAGCGCGATGTCGTCACGGAGCAGGCGCCACAGCGCGTCGGCGTCCTTCGCCTTCGGCACCACGCGCGCACCCTCGTACACGAACGGCATCGTCGTCATCGTGATCCGCTTCGGCGCGGGCCGCTTCAGCTCGTTGCTCAGGTCGTACAGCTTCTTGACCGTGTCGAGGCCGTCGTCGACGCCGAGCGCGTTCGTCGCCTCCTCGGCGAGCGTGCGCAGCTTGGCCGGGTGGCTGAACGTCGCGTTCTTGCGCAGCTCGCGCACCATCGAGCTCATGTACATGTGCTGCGCCTTGGCGCGTGCGATGTCGCTGCCGTCCTCGAAGCCGTGCCGGGTCCGCAGCCACTGCAGGGCCTGCTCGCCCTTGACGGACGTCGTGCCCTTTCGCAGCTTCAGGCCCGAGCCCTCGCCCGAACTGTTTCTGGAGTAGACATTGGCGTTGACGCAGACCGGTACGCCGCCGATCGCGTCCGCCATCGACACGACACCCGAGAAGTCGACCATCATGTAGTGGTCGATGTGGATGCCGGTCATCTCCTCCCAGGTGGCGACCGTGCAGCCGGCGCCGCCGCGGGCCAGCGAGGAGTTCACCATCTGCCGGGAGAACGTCGCCTCGTACACCTTGCCGGACTTCGGGTCGGTGCACTTGGGCAGCCGGGTCAGGGTGTCGCGGGGCATGCTCACCACGGACATGTTGCTGCGGTCGGCCGACAGGTGCAGCAGCATCTGTACGTCGGCCAGCGGGGCGGAGCCGACGCTCTGCTTGTGCCCGCCGAGCTTCAGGTTCTCCTTGGTGTTCCGGCTGTCGGAGCCGATCAGCAGGATGTTCAGCGGCCGTTGACCCGCCGCGTTCGGCGTCGGTTCGGGCACCTTGTGCTCGCCGAGATTGAGCTTGCCCGTTTCGAGATTTCCGTTCAGATGGCGGTAGTAGAGGTATCCGGCGCCCGCCGTGCCGATGATCAGGACCGCGAGGATGCTCGCGGTCCAGCGCAGTATTCGTCGTCTGCGGCGGCGCGGCCTGACGGCCGCGCGCTGCCTGCTGCGGGTGGTGCGACCGCGGCTGTCCGCGTCGTCACCGCCCGGTGCGTCCTCGTACAGGCTGTCGTCCCACCCCAGGTCGGACGCCTGTTTCGGTGGTTCTCCCCGCCCGGCAGGCCGCCGTGTGCGCTCCCCACGCACAGTGCCTCGCCCCATGTCCTACCCCGCCCTCCCCGCCCTGTGACAGCGGCTCGGCCGCCCTCTGTCACTTACTTAGACAGTCAACAGGCGGCCGAGGTTGGTCACTTGGCGCACACAGCCTTGTCCGCTGTTGTCTTGTCGACCTCCGGCGCCTTTGCCGAAGCTCCGTCGACGGGTGTCCCCGCACCCTTGAAGTCGCCGCCGAGGATGAGCTTCATCGCCGGCAGCCCCTGATCGTTGGTCTCGCTCTGGCCCTCCTTCAGCGCGGACGCCGGAAGGCCCATGATGTCCGCGAGCCGCCGGGCCTGACTCGCCTGGTTCGGCGAGTACTCGAGGCTCGTCTTCGCCTGATTCGGCTTGTTGCCCATCTGGCTCGACTTCAGTACGCCCTCATTGTTCTGCAGTTCCGTGAGAGTTTCCTGAGCGGCGCCGGTCTTGCCACTGCCGTTGTAGATGTTGACGCGGACCGCGGAGGCGGCGGACTTGGAGCCCTTGAGCTTCGCCGCCTGCTTCTCCTTCTGCTTCTTCTTCGTCTCCGTGAGGGACACGTCGTTCTTGATCGCGTTGAAGACCGGCGGCCCGGCCGTCGGGTTCACGACGACGGTCACGGGAGTCGGCTCCGCCGGGTTGTCGATCACGGGAACCGTGGTGAACGACAGGTTCTTCGGCGGCACCTTCCTGATCTCAAGGGCCAGGTCCTTGAGGCTGCTCAGGCTGCCGATGCCCTTGTCGACGGTGAGCGCCTTGGTCGCCGCCTCGGCGAGGCTCGTCAGCTTGCGCGGGTTGGTGAGCGTGTCGCTCGAACTCATCTTGCGGGCGAGCGAACCGAGGAACTGCTGCTGCACCTTGATCCGGTCCAGGTCGCCCTGGTTGCCGAAGCTGTGCCGGGTGCGCAGGAAGGCCAGCGCCTGCTCGCCCTCCAGATTGTGCGTGCCCGCCGACAACTTGAGGTGCGAGTCCGGATCGTTGACATCCTTGCCGACGCAGACCTGGACCCCGCCCACGGCGCTGGACAGCGTCTTCACCGCGTTGAAGTCCGCCATCATGAAGTGGTCGACGGTGATGCCCGTGACCGCCTTGACGGTCTTCATGACACAGCCGGCGTCGCGTTCGTCCTGTCCGAGGCTGGTGTTGAAGCGGACGTTCGGCGTGCCCTTGATGGTCTTGAGCGAGCCGTCCTTCTGCTTCACCTCGCAGTCCGGCACGTCCACGACGAGGTCGCGCGGAATGCTCAACGCGGTCGCGTTCGTACGGTCCTTGGAGACGTGCAGCAGCACATTGGTGTCGGCGTGGCCGACGCTGCCCTTGTCGCCGTAGCCCTCGTTGCCCTTGCCGGTGCGCTTGTCGGTACCCATGACGAGGACGTTGATCGCCTCGTCCTTGGCGAAGCCGTTCTTGGCGCCGACCACGTCCTGCGACGTGATGTTGCCGTTGAGGTGCTCCCAGTACCAGTAGCCGACTCCGGCTCCCACCAGGACGACCATGGCCATGCCGCCGGCCGTCCACAGCATGACCTTCTTGGCCTTCGACTTCTTCTTCGGCCGCGAACGCCGCCGGCCGGAGCCCTGGTCCTGCGCGGGCGCCTCACGGCGTCTGCGCTGCGGAGGAACGTCGCGTCGACCGCCGCCGCCACCCTGCGGATTGCCACGGCGGGAACCGCCACCGCGCGGCGCGGCGCGGCGCGGGCTGGGCACTGCCGACTGCCCAGCGGAGGGGGTCAGTCGCAGTTCGTAGTCACCGGTGTGGGGGTTGAGCACCCACTGATCTGCGGGGTCGATGTTCTCCGCCCGCCCACGGCCTTGCGCGTCCACGGTTGTCTGTGTCCTCCGTCGGGGCCACGCGGCGCCCCACCCCCCTTAAAAGCGGGCGCCCGGTCAAGTCGGTCAGTAGTGCGCGACCTGGCTCGCAAGCATGGCCGGGTGCACCGGATCGCTCACACTATCCGCCCAGTTCAGCGTCAAGCGAGGACGGTGACAAATTCCACTCCCATACAACTGGGCAATACGGACCATATCTTTGAACCTGTGAGTCGGTTGATGACTTCCGCTTTACCCAGGGGCCGTTGAGGCGCCGTCCGGACGTCCGTTCTCAGCCGCAGGAGGCCTGTCCGGCCGTGTTGCCACGAAAGGTGGGGGCGGCAGAGGCGCCGGGTTTCCCGACGCTGCCGTAGCTGCCGTATTCGTCGTACTCGTCGTATCCGTCGGAGTATCCGCCTGATTCGCCGTCTGTGCCGTATTCGTCCTGCGCGCCGTACTCCTCGGCCGGGGACGACTGTTCGGCCACCTTCACGGGCGTGTCCTTGCGCAGCTGCGTGAACAACCGCTCGGCCGCGGGCTGCACGAGCTGGTCCCGATTGGCGTTGTACTCGTACGACTCGCGGGGCACCGTCAGGAAGCGGACGCGATCGGCGGGAATGCCGCGCATGCCGCGCACCAGGTCGTAGAGGCCGCGCAGGCTGGCGAGTCCGGGGTCGGTGGTCAGCGAGGAAGTGGCGGCGTTGAGCACGGGGTAGAGCCGGGTCGGGTTCAGCAGCACGCCGTTGCTCTGCACCTTCGCGACGAGCGCGCCGAGGAACCGCTGCTGACGGTCCATCCGGTCGGTGTCGCTGCCGTTGCCGAGGCTCTTGCGGGCGCGTACGTAGCCCAGGGCCTGCTCGCCGTTCAGATGGTGGGTGCCCGCGGCCAGCCGCACATGCGCGTCGTCGTCGTCGATCGGCCGGTCCAGGCACACCGTGACGCCGCCGACGGCGTTCACCATGTCCTTGAACCCGTCGAAGTCCACGACCATGTGGTGGTCGACCCGGACTCCCGTCATCTTCTCGACCGTACGGATCGTGCAGGCCGAACCGCCCACCTCGAAGGCGTAGTTGAACATCGCGAACATCTCGTCGTGCCGGGAGCCGTCCCGCTGCCGGCAGGTCGGCACCTCGGTCATCAGATCGCGCGGGAACGAGACGGCCGTCGCGCTCTTCCGGTCCGCCGCGACGTGCAACAGGATCGTGGTGTCGGAGCGCTGGGTGCCGTCGTTGCGGCCGTACTTCCCGTTCTTGCCCGCCCGCGAGTCGGAGCCGATGAGCAGCAGGTTCTGCGCGCCCTCGGCCAGCACGGTGGGCCGTTCCTTCTCGTAGCGCGCGAGCTCGGCGGCGGTGTCCGTGTCCTCGGTGATGTTCCCGTTGAGCCTGTCGTACGCGATCCAGCCGACGCCGCCGGCGACGAGCACCAGGAAGGCCGCGCAGATCGCCGAGTACCGCAGCCATCTCCTGCGCCGCCGCGCGCGCCCCGCGCCGGTGGGCGAGGAGCCGTGGGCCGGCCCGGGGTCCGGGGGCGTGGCAGCGGAGTCGGTCACGTACAGGTCCCCCTCATGGAAACGTAGGCGTACCTACGACCATGGACCCCACCGCGCGAACGGGCCGGGGGAGCTGAGCCGAACGGACTAGCTGTGCTTCCCTACGAGGTCAGCGGGCTTATTGGCTCAGCGGGCGGTCGCGGTGACCCGCTCGCTCTCCACCCGCTTGGCGAGGGCCTCTTCGTCGAGCCGGTCGAGGTTGCGGCACAGCACGACGGAGCCGCCGGTGGCCAGCGGCGCGTAGAGACCCGCGGCGAGCCCCTGCCAGGTGTCGTACGCAAGACCGGACAGCAGCCGCGAACCGGGTCCGGTCAGCCCGAGCGCGGTGGCGTCGGCGGCGGCCTTCTCGACGACCTCGGCGCCCGTCAGCTCGGCGCCGGCCACGACGAGCGCGGGCTCGTCCGCGTCGACCGGTGCGAAGGGGGCGAACCGGTCGCCCTGCCCCGGTACTTCGACGGCGTAGTCGAGGAAGCCCTCGGGCGGCTGCGGGAACCGCCCGCCGAGCGGCCGCAGCGCGAGCGCGATCCGCTCCCCGGAGCAGGCGCGGGCGGCGTCGAGCGTGTCGGGCCCGCTGACGACGAGATCAGCTCCGGCCGGATCCCCGCCGACCTCGGCGACGACCCCGACGGACGAACAGGCCAGCAGCCACACCGCGGTCTGCCAGTGGGCGGGCAGCAACAGGGCGAGGCGGTCGCCGGGTTCGGCGTTCAGGTCGCCCTGGAGCAGATTGGCGGTCTTGGACACCCAGTTCGCGAGCGTGGCCACGGACAACTCCACGCGCTCCCCGGTCGCGTCGTCATAGAAGGTGACGAGCGGCCGCCCCGGATCGGCGACGAGAGCGGCCTGAAGCAGAGCGGCGGGAGTACGAGCAGCAACATTCACACAAACCACCCTACGCACCGGGCCCGACCCGACCCGGCTCCCCTCCCGTGGCGGTGGGCTGTCGCCGCCTTGCGGCACCCCGGCGCCGCGCAACGGCACCCCGCCAACACCCGTATGACCCTCCCCAATGGCCGATGCCCAAGGATCCGCACACGATCGTGCGCATGCGTGGATTTCTGGCTTCATCGATCGGTGTCACCTGCGCGGCGGCCCTGGCCCTCCCGCTCACTCTGCCCACGGCCTCGCACGCCGCGCCGTCCCCGACGCGCGAAGCGGTCCCCGGCAGCACCCAGTCCCTGCCCCTCGAATCGTCACCCGGCAGCACCTCGACACGCGCCGCCGGCGCCCCGCAAGAACAGGGGCTCGCACGCCGCGACGTGCGCCCCTTCTCCCTCGTCGGCGTCGTCTGGGACGACCCGGACGCCCACCTCGACGGCCACGTACAAGTGCGTACGCGAACCACGGACACCACCCGCTGGTCCACCTGGCAGGACGTGGAGACCCACAACGACGACGCCCCCGACCTGGACACCCCGGAACGCGCCGCGGGCAGCCTGCACGGCTCGACCGCCCCGCTCTGGGTCGGCGACAGCGACGGCGTGGAAGTCCGCGTGAAGTCGGACGAGCCCGAGCGCGCCGCGCAGCCGTCCCCCCTCCCCAAGGGCCTGCGCCTCGAACTCGTCGACCCCGGCGAGGAGCCCCCGCAGGGCTCCCGCGCCGAAGGGGCCAACGCCGGCGTCATCCCCGCCCTCGACAAGAAGCAGACGGAGGACGAACTGATCGAGGCCCGCGGCGGCAAGCCGGCCGCGGCCGAGTCCCGCCCGTTCATCGGCCCGCGCCCGCGCATCATCACGCGCAAGGGCTGGGGCGCCAACGAGAAACTCCGGGAACGCAAACTCGGCTACACCAAAACCGTCAAGGCCGCCTTCGTCCACCACAGTGCTTCCGGCAACAACTACCGCTGCTCGCAAGCCCCTTCAGTCATCCGCAGTATCTACCGCTACCACGTCAAGAGCAGTGGCTGGCGTGACATCGGCTACAACTTCCTCGTGGACAAGTGCGGAAACATCTACGAAGGACGGGCCGGTGGCGTCGCCAAGCCGGTCATGGGCGCACACACCCTCGGCTTCAACACCAACAGCACGGGCATCGCGGTCCTGGGCACGTACGGCAGCTCCAACCCGCCCTCCGCGGCCGTCAGGGCCATCGCGCGTCTCACGGCCTGGAAGCTCGGGCTCTACGGCGCGAATCCGCGCGGGTCTACATATCTGAAGTCGGGCGGTGGCAATCTCTACCGCAAGGGAAAGAATGTACGACTCAAGGTGATCTCCGGTCACAGGGACGGTTTCGCGACCGAATGTCCGGGACGCCGTCTCTACAACAAGCTCGGCAGTGCCCGCTCCAGCTCCGCCCACCTACAGGGTCGCTGACGCCGGCCGGCCTGGGCGCCTCGCACGGTCTGCATACACTGGCCGGCCGAAAGACAGTTCGGCCGGCCCAAGCAGGAAGCAGAGACGACAGGTGACAGAAGCGATCCTCCTGGTCGGCGGCAAGGGCACCAGACTCCGGCCACTCACGGTGAACACCCCGAAACCGATGGTCCCGGCGGCCGGTGTGCCGTTCCTCACGCACCAGCTGGCGCGCGCGAAGGCGGCGGGCGTCGACCACATCGTTCTGGCCACCTCGTACCTGGCCGAGGTCTTCGAGCCGTACTTCGGTGACGGCTCCGGCCTCGGCCTGCACATCGAGTACGTCACCGAGGTCGAGCCCCTCGGCACCGGCGGCGCCATCCGCAACGTCGCCTCGCGCCTGCACTCGGGCCCCGACGACCCGGTCCTGATCTTCAACGGCGACATCCTCACGGGCCTCGACATCGCCGCGCTGGTCGACGAACACAAGACGACCGGCGCGGACGTCTCCCTCCACCTCTCCCGCGTCGAGGACCCGCGCGCGTACGGCCTGGTCCCCACGGACGACACGGGCCGGGTGACGGCGTTCCTCGAAAAACCCCAGACCCCCGAAGAGATCGTCACGGACCAGATCAACGCGGGCGCGTACGTCTTCCGCCGCTCGGTCATCGACACGATCCCCACGGGCCGCCCGGTCTCGGTGGAACGCGAGACGTTCCCCGACCTCCTGTCCTCCGGCGCCCACCTCCAGGGCATGGTCGACTCGACCTACTGGCTGGACCTCGGCACCCCCCAGGCCTTCGTCCGCGGCTCCGCCGACCTGGTCATGGGCCGCGCCCCGTCGCCCGCCGTCCCCGGTCGCCGCGGCGACCGCCTGATCCTGCCGACGGCACGGGTGGCCCCGGACGCGAAGCTCACCGAGGGCACGGTCGTGGGCGAGGGTGCGCTGATCGGCGAGGGCGCGCGCATCTCCGGCTCCGCGATCCTGCCCGACGCGGTGATCGAACCGGGTGCGGTGATCACGGACTCCCTGGTCGGCACCGCCGCCCGCGTGGGCGCCCGCACGACCCTCAAGGACGCGGTGATAGGCGACGGCGCCCACGTGGGCGCGGACAACGAACTCCAATCCGGCGCCCGCATCTGGTGCAACACAACCCTCCCCCCGGCCTCCATCCGCTTCTCATCGGACCAGTGAGGCCGCTTCGCATTTCAAGCCCCGCCGGCGATTGAGGCGCGGGGGTCTGGGGGCAGAGCCCCCAGTTCCGGGAAGGGGCGGGTCGGGGAAGAAAACCCCCTACCCTCGAAGACCCACCCGCCCCACCCGAAGGACCCCGTGGCCGGCCGCCGATACGCCCCCCGTACGCAACCCCCACCCACCCGCACAACCGTGCGCGGCGGCGAAACCCACGTACCCACCCCCACCCCGGCGCCCCCCACCACCCCAACCGTTCACACGCACACCCACACCCCGGAAACCCCCCTCCACCTCGGCCTCACCCTCGGCCCCCTGCGCCGCGGCCCGGCCGACCCCACCTTCCGCACCACGCCGACCGGCGCCCTGTGGCGAGCCAGCCGCACCCCGGAGGGCCCGGCCACACTCCGCGTAACCCACCACCCCGACACGACAACCGTCGAGGCACACGCCTGGGGACCGGGCGCCACCTGGTTCCTGTCCCAACTCCCGCACCTGCTCGGCGAGTCGGACGACCCCACCGCCTTCGAACCCCGCCACCGCCTCGTCGCACAGACGACCCGCCGCCGCCCCGGCCTCCGCCTCACCCGCACGGGCCTGATCCTCGAGTCCCTGATCCCGTCGATCCTGGAACAGAAGGTCACGACGGACGAGGCGTACCGCGCCTGGCGCCTGCTCCTGAACAAGTACGGCGAACCGGCCCCGGGCCCGGCCGGCGAAGAACTGCGCATGCGCGTGATGCCGGACCCCCGCACGTGGGCGCTGATCCCGTCCTGGGAGTGGCACAAGGCAGGCGTGGACAACAAGCGCGCCGCGACGATCATCAGGTCCGCAAAGGTGGCCCGCCGCCTTGAGGAGGCGGCACAGATGGAGCCCGCGGCGGCCCGCGCCCGTCTGGAACTGGTCCCCGGCATCGGCCCCTGGACCTCCGCGGAGACGGTCCAGCGCACGCACGGCGCCCCGGACGAGGTGACGACGGGCGATCTGCACCTGCCCGGCATCGTCGGCTACGCCCTCGCGGCCAACAGGGACGCGACGGACGAGGACATGCTGGAACTCCTGGCCCCGTACGCGGGCCAGCGCCACCGGGCGGCCCGCCTGATCATGCTCAGCGGCGTCTCACCACCGCGCAGGCAACCCAAGATGCGCAGGGTGAACATCGCGGAGTGGTGAGCCAAGGCTCGCCGCCACAGCGGCCGGGCTGCCCTACCGAACCTCCACGAAGCCCGGGCGGCCGACCGCCCCTACCGAACCTCCACGAAGTCGGAGACACTCCGCTCCGGCCGCACCCCCGGCGCCCCCGCCGCATGCCCCACCGCGACGGCCCCCATCGGGTCCCACGCCTGAGGCAGCCCGAGCACGTCCCGTACGACATCCCGGCAGAACATGGTCGACGAGACCCACGCGGACCCGAGCCGCTCCCCGGCCAGGGCGACCAGGAAGTTCTGCACCCCGGCCCCGGTGGCCACCACGAACATCTCCCGCTCGGCGGCATCCCGCCGCGCGTCCCCGTACGTGTGCGACCCGTCCATCACGAGACAAGGCACCACCAGGTAGGGCGCGTTACGGAGCACATCCCCGCGCCGCACCCGCTTCGCGATCGACTCCTCGCTCTTCCCGTCCCGCCGCAAATCAGCAACCCACGCGTCCCGCATCGCGTCGAGCAGCCGCGTCCGCGACTCCTCCGACTCCAGCAGCACGAACCGCCACGGCGTCGTGTGATGCGGCGCGGGCGCCGTGACGGCCGCGGCGACGGCCCGCCGCACGGCCCCCGGGTCGACCGGCTCGTCGGTGAACGCCCGCACGGTCCGCCGCTGCGTCACGGCCTCCCGTACCGCCTCCGACGTGCCGAGCCGGAACATGTCGTCGCGCGCGACCCGCACCAACTCCCTTGCGGATCCGCCCTGTTCACCCTCGGCCGCGGCCGCGTCGAGACCGCGCACCACGGCGACCGGAAGACCGCCGGCCTTCCCCTTCACGAGGTCACCCGCGGCCGCCAGCTCGTCGGCGGTGGCCACCACGGTGGCGCTGAGCGGATTCCCGTACGCGTCCGTGCCGCCCCGCAGGTCGTCGAGTACGCGCACGCCTGCCGCCCCGATGGCGACATCCGTCAGCCCGTTCCGCCACGGCCTGCCGAAGGTGTCGGTGACGACGACCCCGACGTCCACTCCGAGTGCGTCCCGCACGCCGTCCCGGATCGCGGCCGCCGAGGCGTCCGGATCCTCGGGCAGCAACAGCACTGTCCCTGCAGGGGTGTTGGAGGCGTCGACCCCTGCCGCGGCCATCACGAGCCCCAGCTTGTTCTCGACGATCCGCAGCGTGCCGCGCCGCGCCACGACCCGTACGGTCTCGGCGTCGATCGCGGCCTCCCGGTCGTCGGCCAGCATCACGCGGCCCTCGGCCTTGCTGACGATCTTCGAGGTGACGAGCAGTACGTCACCGTCGACGAGCCCCGGCTCGGCGGCGACGATCAGCTTCGCGATGTCGTCGCCCTCCCGCACCTCGGGAATGCCGGCGAGGGCCCACGCGCGAAAGCCCGGGGTTCCGGTCACGCGCCCCGCACCTCCTCCGCGAGCTTCAGCGCCTCGCGCGCCATCTCCGCGGCGGCGGTGCCCTCCACGGGGTCCGTCATCATCAGCGGCACGGCCCGGCACGGGATCCCGGCCGCCTCGACCCGCTCCACGGCCTTCTCGTCCACGGTGTCGACCAGCCAGCCGTCGAGCAGCCCCACGCCGTAGTGCTCGGCGACGGCGGCCGCGCTGGACTCGACGCCCACGGCCGCGAGCACCTTGTCGGCCATGCCGCGCACCGGGGCGTCACCGACGATCGGCGAGAGCCCGATGACGGGGGCGTCGGACTCGGCGATGGCCTCCCGGATCCCGGGGACCGCCAGGATCGTCCCGACGCTCACCACGGGGTTCGACGGCGGGAAGATGATCACGTCGGCCTCGGCGATGGCCTCCAGGACGCCCGGTGCGGGCTTCGCCTCCTGGGCGCCGACCGGCACCACGGCCTGCGCGTCCACGGAGGCGCGCAGCTTCACCCAGTACTCCTGGAAGTGCACGGCCTTGCGCTCGCCGTCCACATCGACCGCCACGTGCGTCTCCACGCGGTCGTCCGACATGGGCAGGAGCCGCACGCCCGGCTGCCACCGCTCGCACAGGGCCTCGGTGACCGCGCTGAGCGGGTAGCCCGCGGCCAGCATCTGCGTACGGACGATGTGGGTCGCGAAGTCCCGGTCGCCGAGCCCGAACCACTTGGGTCCGACCCCGTACGCCGCGAGCTCCTCCTTGACCGTGAACGCCTCGTCCGTACGTCCCCAGCCCTGCTCCTCGTTGATGCCGCCGCCCAGCGTGTACATCACCGTGTCGAGGTCCGGACAGACCTTCAGACCGAAGAGGTGGATGTCGTCCCCGGTGTTGCCGATGACCGTGATGGCCGCACCGTCCGGCGCGGCCTGCTTGAGACCGCGAAGGAACCGGGCACCACCGATGCCGCCTGCCAGAACCACAATGCGCATGTGCCCAGCATCTCAGGCACCTCTGACAACGCGTCGGCCGGTCTCAGACAGTGGCGTCGGTGCCTTCGGCGACCGAGCAGGTCGGGGAGGGGGTTCCCGCCGCTCGGGCGGAGTCGGTGGCGTGGGGGTGCATGGGCATCCGGGTCAGGCCGGGGAAGTAGACGTGCAGGCTGACCGCGGGTTCCAGGGAGTCGTTGACGACCTCGTGGGCGTAACCGGGCGCGAAGACCCGCTGCGCGCCGGTGTCGAGTGCCCGCACGCCCCCTTCCGTACGTTCCGTCAGTTCGCCCTGCAGCAGCGTCAGTACGCCGGAGGATCCGCCGTGGTCGTGCAGCCCGCTGCCCTGGCCCGGCACCCACGACAGGAGCCACACCTCGTAGCCGGGTCCTGTGCGCAGGCGGTGGTACCAGCGGGTCGTGGCGTCGTACTCGACGAGGTGCTCCCACTGGGAGCGGTCGGCGGCGATGGAGCGCGCGAGACCGACGAATTCGGCCACCGTCCCGGGGTGCTCCCGGACGGGCTGCAGCAGGTGCGGTACTTCGAGGATGTCGCCGGCGATCTGGAGGTCGCTGTCGCTGTTCATGGGGTGGTGGTGTTCCTCAAGGGAGTGCGGTGCACAGAGCCGTACTGAGATGAGAAGAAGCGTGGTCGGAGCCGACAGGCTCAACGACTCAACAGCTGGAACAGCAACAACACGCGAGGGCAACGCGAACGGACCCGGCGGTGCGGGTCGTCGAGGGTGCCGAAATCGCGAGCATGCCCAACAGGACAGCGGGTCATGCCCTTGTTGTCAACCCAATGTCCGGATTGTGGAATATGGTTCACCTCATCCGGTGTCCTTGGCAGGCGAAAGGTTTGTGCAGCGAGGCCTCGGGACATGTGGCGCAGCAACCAGGCGTGCAAACGTCGGAACGGCAGTGATCTTTGCGGCGTCCTTCCTTGTAGCGGTTCATCGAAGGAGGGGTGACTGCATGGAGTGCGGCCGGCTCCGCATGAGCCGCGGGCAAGTGTCATGGTTTTTGGCGATTTGAACACTTTCCGCATAGCCTTGGTTCCGCAGAGTGAATAACGGGCCCAATAGCAGATCTCGGCTTGACTGCCCCGGATCGGCACACTTGTAATTTCACTCGTGTCGTTCAGCCGAAATCGGTAACGGCAACATCACGGGGACGCACGGACAGACGAGGGGCGCACTATGACCGAGTCGTTTCAGGATCTGCTGGTCGAGGACGCGGAAGAAGAACTCGGCTGGCAGGAGCGCGCGCTGTGCGCCCAGACCGACCCCGAATCCTTCTTCCCGGAGAAGGGCGGCTCCACGAGAGAGGCCAAGAAGGTCTGCCTCGCGTGTGAGGTCCGCTCCGAGTGCCTCGAATACGCGCTCGCCAACGACGAACGCTTCGGAATCTGGGGCGGCCTCTCCGAGCGCGAGCGCCGCCGACTGAAGAAGGCCGCTGTCTAGGGCCTGTCGTTCGGATCAGGCCTGGGGCCTGTCCTCGAACTCCCGTCGTCGCCCGAGATGTGCGGTGCTTTCCGGCCCGCTGCCAGTGGTTGTCCACAGGCGGCGGGTCGCTGTTGTTGGCAGCCGTTAGTGTGGGGCCCCGTCCCGGACGCCACCGTGTCCCCAGCGGGCGCGGGCGTCCACCGCAGTCCAACGAACCGGGGCCCGTACCTCGATGTCCGTGCACAGCCACTCGGCAGACCAATTCGGTACTGCCGCCGCCGCGTTCAACCCGGGGCCCGCAGCAGGGGTCGACCCGAGCAGCGCCCCCGAGTTCCCCAGGCATGTCGTCACCGCCGTCGTCGTCTCGCACGACGGAGCGCGCTGGCTGCCCGACGTTCTGACAGGACTGCTCTCCCAGGAGCGCCCCGTACAGAACGCGATGGCGGCCGACACCGGCAGCGCCGACGACTCCGCCGCGCTCGTCGCGCAGGCCATCGGTGACGACCGCGTTCTGCACCTCGCGCGCCGCACCGGCTTCGGCCAGGCCGTCGAGGAAGCCGTGCGCAGCGCGGGCGTCCTCACCCCCGAAGAGCTGCCGTACCTGAAGCGCCCCAGCGGCTGGGATCCCGTCAGCCGCTCCTGGCGCGACGACGCGTACGACATGCCGGACCTGCCGCACGGCGAACCCGAGCAGTGGCTGTGGCTGCTGCACGACGACTGTGCGCCCGATCCCGACGCGCTCGCCCAGATGCTGCGCGTCGTCGAGAGGGAGCGCGAGGCCGGCAGCGACGTCGCGATCGTCGGCCCCAAGCTGCGCGGCTGGTACGACCGCAGGCAGCTGCTCGAGGTGGGCGTCTCCATCGCCCACTCCGGGCGCCGCTGGACCGGCCTCGACCGCCGCGAGCAGGACCAGGGGCAGCACGACCACGTGCGGCCCGTGCTGTCCGTGTCCACCGCCGGCATGCTGATCCGGCGTGATGTCTTCGAGCAGCTCGGAGGCTTCGACCGCAGGCTGCCGCTGATGCGTGACGACGTCGACCTGTGCTGGCGCGCCCACGCAGCGGGCCACCGGGTCGTCGTCGCCCCCGAAGCCGTCGTGCGGCACGCTGAGGCCGCCTCCCGCGAGCGCCGCACCGTCGACTGCGTCGGCCGCACCGCCACGTCGCCGCACAAGGTCGACAAGGCGGGCGCCGTCTACACGCTGCTGGCCAACGCGCGCGGGGCGGCCCTTCCGTGGGCCCTGCTCCGCCTCGTGTTCGGCACGCTGCTCCGTACGCTCGCGTACCTCGTGGGCAAGGTGCCGGGACAGGCCTTCGACGAGATCACCGGTCTGCTGGCGACGCTGCTGCGGCCGGGGCGGATTCTCGCCGCCCGTAGGCAGCGCGGCAACGGCGTCGTCGACCCCAAGGAGCTCCGCCCGCTGTTCCCGCCGCCGGGCGCGACGGTGCGGCTCACCGTCGAACAGGTGGCGGGGAGCCTCTTCGAAGGCTCCGACCCGGAGACCGCCAGGGCGGGCCGGCACGGTGGCGGTGGCCTCGTGTCGCCCGACGACGCCGAATTCGTCCGGGTCGAGCGGTTCGCGCGCCTCAAGCGCATCGCCCGCAACCCCGGACCGATGCTCCTGGTGGTGCTGCTCTTCGTCTCCCTCATCGCCTGTAGAGGGCTGCTGGGCGGCGGAGCGCTCGCGGGCGGCGCGCTGCTGCCGGCTCCCGCCGACGCGTCCGAGCTGTGGGCGCGGTACGTCGACGCCTGGCACGCCACCAGTACGGGCGGCACCCAGGCTGCGCCCCCGTACCTCGCGCTGCTCGCCACCCTCGCCTCCGTGCTGTTCGGCTCCACCGGGCTCGCGGTCACCGCGCTGCTCGTCGGCTCGGTGCCGCTCGCCGGTTTCACCGCGTACTTCGCGTCCAGGCCACTCGTCACCTCGCGCCTGCTGCGCGCGTGGGCGGCCGTCGCGTACGCCTTCCTGCCCGCCGTCACGGGCGCCCTCGCAGGCGGCCGCATCGGCACCGCGGTCCTTGCGATCCTGCTGCCGCTTCTCGCGCGCGCGGGTCTCGCCGCTTCGGGCCTGACACACACTCAGGGCGGGCGCGGCAGCTGGCGGGCCACCTGGGCGTACGCGCTGCTGCTCACGATCACGACGGCCTTCACGCCGATCGTGTGGCCGATCGCGCTCGTCCTCGGCATCGCCCTCCTTGTAGTGCGGCGCTCCGACATCACCGCCTACGGGCTGCGTTTTCTGGCCGTGCTCGGCACGCCGCTGCTGATGCTCGCTCCGTGGTCCCTCTCGCTGCTCCCGTTCGGCTTCTTCAAGGAGGCCGGAATCCCGTACGGGGCGGGCTCCGCGACCGGGCTCGGACTGCTCGGCGCGTCGCCGGGCGGCGCCGGGACCACGGGCAGCCTGCTGCTCGTCGGCATCGTCCTCGCGGCGCTGGCCGCCCTGCTGCGCCACGAGCGCCGCCGCGCGATCGTCGCCTCCTGGTCCGTCGCCGTCGTGGCACTCGTCTTCGCGGCCCTGTCGAACGGTTCGGCGTGGGCAGGACCCGCCACCCTCGTCTACGGCATCGCGCTGCTGGCCGCTGCCGCGCTCGGCGCCGACGGCGCCCGCTCGCGCGTGGCCGAGCAGAGCTTCGGCTGGCGTCAGCCGGTGGCCGCGCTCATCGCGTTCGCCGCGGCGGCGGGCCCTGTGCTGCTCGCCGCGGGCTGGATGATCGGCGGCGCCGACGGGCCCGTCGAGCGGCGCGACCCGGTGCAGGTGCCCGCGTTCGTCGCCGAGGAGGCCGGCACCCGCGACCAGGCCCGCACGCTCGTCATGGACGGCTCCACGGGCGACGTCGCGTACTCGCTGGTGCGGGGCTCGGGCGTGCGTCTCGGTGACGGCGAGCTGACCGAGGCCGCGGGCGAGAACGCCAAGCTCGACAAGGTCGTCGCCAACCTGGTCGCCGGCTCCGGCGCCGACCAGGCCGACCAGCTCGGCGGCTTCGCCGTGCGCTACGTCCTCGTACGGGGCGGTGCGCCGCGCGAGATGAGCCGCGTCCTCGACGCGACGCCCGGCCTGACCAGGCTCAGCCAGCAGGACGGCACGGCGCTGTGGCGCGTCGACCGGCAGGTGGCGCGGGCCGTCGTCCTGCCGAAGGCGGACGCCGGTTCCACGGCGGAGGAGGCCGTGCCGGTCGCGGCGGGCCCCGTCGAGCTGCACACGAAGGTGCCGCAGGGCAAGGAGGGCCGCATCCTGCGCCTCGCCGACCAGTCCGCCGAGGGCTGGACCGCGACGCTGGACGGCACGCCTCTTACGAAGACCACCGTCGACGGCTGGGCGCAGGGCTTCGAACTGCCCTCATCGGGCGGCACGTTGGACGTCACGTACGACGCGCCGATCACGCACGTCGCCTGGCTGTGGGCGCAGGGCGCGCTCGCCCTCGTCCTCGTGGTGCTCGCCCTGCCGGGCCGGCGCGAGAACGTCGACGACGACCTGCCGGACGAGCCCGTGGTGACCGCGGAGGACCTCGCGGGCGACGGCCGAAGGGCCCGCCGACTGCGCGCCCAGGCCGAGGCGGAGCAGGCGGCACAGGCGGAGCCGGCGCCCCAGCCGGTTCCCGGGGCCGACATACCTCCTCCTCCGGAGGAGGTCCCGGTGGCGGGCTTCCCGCACCAGCAGACCTACGCGGAGTGGGACCAGCCCAGCTACGCGGGCGCCGAGTACGGCACGTACGCGGCGGGGGAGCAGCAGTACCAGGGCGGCGCCTACGGGTACGACCAGCAGGCCGACCCCTACCAGGCGGGCCAGTACGACCCGTACGCCTACGGAGGCGGGTACGAGATGCCTCAGCCCCAGCCCCCGCAGTACGACCCGACGTACGAGCAGCAGCACGGCCACGGCACCGACAATGAGCGCCCCGACGGGAGCCAGCAGTGAACCGCACGACCCTGTCCCTGATCGTCGCCGTGACCGCCCTGGCCGCCGTCACGGGCTTCGCCGCGGCCACCACGCCCGGCGAGGACGACACGTCTGGCAACGCGGCCGCCGCGCGCCTCCCTGTCGAGCGCTCCAGCCTGCTGTGCCCGGAGCCCAGCCAGTCCGACCTGGCCGAGACCGCGTACACCTCGTACACGCCCGAGACGAAGGGCACCGAGGGCTCCGGCACGGCCGAGCTGATGCCCGCCAAGGGCGGCAAGAAGGGCAAGGCGGTCGTCACCCCGAAGAAGCCCGGCACGCCCGTCGCGGGCGACGCCACAGGGGCCGAGGCGCCCGCCCTGACCGGCACCGCCGACGGCCCCCTCGCGCCCGGCTGGACCGTCCAGCAGACGACCAGCGTGACCGCAGGATCGGGCCGCGGCCTGCTTGGGGTGAACTGCTCGGAGCCCGACACGGACTTCTACTTCCCCGGCGCCAGCACCGCCAAGGGCCGCAGCGACTACGTCCACCTCACGAACCCGGACGACGAGGCCGCGGTCGTGGACGTGCAGATGTACGGCCCCGAAGGGGCCATCAAGTCCGAGGTCGGCGAGGGCATCACCGTAGGGCCGCACTCCAGCGTCCCCGTGCTGCTGTCGACGTTGACCGACAAGGCGTACACGAACCTCACGCTGCACGTGACCGCGCGCAGCGGCCGGGTCGGGGCGGCCCTGTCGGACGTGGACGAGAAGCAGGGCGGGGACTGGCTGCCCGCCGTCGCCGACCCGGCCGCGTCCCTCGTGCTGCCCGGCATCCCGAAGGACGCCAAGAACGTGCGCCTGGTCGCCTTCGCACCGGGGCAGGACGACGCCGACCTGAAGGTCCGGCTCGCGACCTCCAGCGGCAAGATCGCGCCTGCCGGGCACGACACGCTGCACCTGAAGTCAGGCATGACCACGGCCGTCAACCTCGGCGCGGTGACGCGCGGCGACGCGGGGTCGCTGATCCTGACGCCCTCCGAGGGCTCCGTGCCGGTCGTGGCCGCCCTGCGCGTCACGCGCGGCAAGGGCGCCGACCAGGAGACCGCGTTCATCCCGGCCACGCGGAGCATCGGCGCGCGCGCCACGGTCGCCGACAACCGCTCCAAGGGCTCCACGCTCGCCCTGACCGCCCCCGAGTCGACCGGCAAGGTCAAGGTCACCGCGTCCCCGGGCACCGAGGGCGGCACGGCGACCACGAAGGAGTACACGGTCAAGGGCGGCACGACCATGTCGGTCACCCCGCCCGTCCCGTCCGGCCTGAAGGGCAGCTACGCGCTGACGGTGGAGCCGGTGTCCGGCGGCCCGGTCCACGGCTCGCGGATGCTGGAGAGGAAGCAGGGATCCGTCCCCGCGTTCACGGTGCAGACGCTGCCGGACGACCGGGGCATGGTGTCGGTACCGAAGGCGGACGAGGACCTCTCGGTGGTGCAGAAGTAGCTGCCTACATAAAGAAGCGGCTGCCTACGTAAAGAAGGCGGCTGCCTACGGGGCGGCGGGGTCAGTCCTCGCCGTCTCCGTAGTCCCCGTAGCGGGGATCCACGGTCTCCGGGGTGAGCCCCAGAACCTCCGCGACCTGCTCGACGACGACCTCGTGCACGAGCGCCGCCTGCTCCTCGCGCCCCTTGGTGCGGATCTCCACGGGGCGCCGGTAGATGACCACGCGCGCGGGGGTGTCCTCCTGCGCGGGGACCGTGCCGCCGAGCGGCACCGTGCCGCCGACCCACGCCTCGTCCTCGGCCGTCAGCCGGGGCACGTCCAGAATCAGGAAGTCGACCTCGGCGAGCTGCGGCCAGCGCCGCTCCAGGCGCTCCACGGAGTCCTGTACGAGGTCGGAGAAGGCCTCGGCACGGCTCGCGGACAGCGGCACCTGCGGCGGCGCCACGGGGCCGCGCATGCCCCGGCCGTGCCGGTCGCGGCGGCGCGGCGGGCGCGGTTCCCCGGAGGGCGGCGAAACCGCGTCGTCTGTGTTGACTGGCCTTTCCATCACTGACGCAGCGTAGTCCTCCGCGGCGCCGGAAGCGGGGCGGCGCCTGCCGGAGCGCTCCATGTCGCTTCCTGACCGATCAAGCCAATCTTGGGGCTGATTCAACTTCTTTCCCGGATCGATGATCTCGCGGCAATTGGCGCTATATGCCCCGAGTGGTGACCGCTTTCAATTGCCGCATGGGGCGCACAACCCGGGGTAGACGCAGGTCATCGGGGCGCCCGCGCGCGGTGGTGTGCGCCGTGTCACGCCACGACACGGTGGGGTGACCTCGGGGAGAGTCGTCGCGGCCCGCTCAAGAGTGCGGTACCGTCCAACGCTGTGAGCCCTGTACGTCGCTGTTCGCGCACCGCTTGCGGCCGTCCCGCCGTCGCGACGCTGACGTACGTCTACGCCGACTCGACCGCGGTCCTCGGCCCGCTCGCCACCTACGCCGAACCCCACTGCTACGACCTGTGCGCCGAGCACTCCGAGCGCCTCACCGCGCCGCGTGGCTGGGAGGTCGTCCGCCTCGCCGACACCAGCGGTCCCAGCCGCCCCAGTGGGGACGACCTGGAGGCCCTCGCCAACGCCGTGCGCGAGGCGGCCCGCCCCCAGGAGCGCGCGGCCGAGGCCGGCGGCTCGGGGCCGCGCGCCGCGGACCCCATGGAGGTCGCGCGCCGTGGCCACCTCCGTGTGCTGCGCTCGCCCGACAACTGACCGGGCCGGCGGCCAGTCGACTTCCTCGGTCAACTTCCTTGTAGATCAGCCCCCTTCACGGGATCTTCACAGTCGTACGCGTTGACCCGCGATTGTTGAGGACACGACGATTTCGCCACCCGACTCCGGGATTCCGGGAGGCGCACGTGTTCGTCCAGCAATTGGAGCCCGTAGGCGGCTCGCTCGGCCTGTCCGCCCTCGTCGCGGCCCTGCCACTCGTGACCGTCCTCGTCCTGCTCGGCGCCGTGCGCATGAAGGCGCACCGGGCGGGCCTGATCGGCCTCGCCGTGGCAGCCGCCGTCGGCTGGCTCGTGTACGACATGCCCCTTGGGCAGACCGTCTCCAGCGCCGCACAGGGCGCGGTCTTCGGTCTTTTCCCCATCATGTGGATCGTCGTCAACGCCCTGTGGGTGTACCGGATGACGGTGCGCACCCGGCACTTCGACATCCTGCGCCGTTCCTTCGGGCGGCTCTCCGACGATCCGCGCATCCAGGCGCTCGTCGTCGCGTTCTGTTTCGGCGCGCTACTGGAGGCGCTGGCCGGATTCGGCGCGCCGGTCGCCATCTGCTCGGTGATGCTGGTCGCGCTCGGCTTCGACCCCGTGAAGGCCGCGGTCGTCGCGCTCGTCGCCAACACGGCACCCGTCGCCTTTGGGGCCATGGGCACGCCGGTCGTGACGCTGGCTCAGGTGACGGGCCTTCCGCTGGACGCCGTCGCCTCTGTGGTGGGTCGTCAGACGCCGCTGCTGGCCCTCGTGGTGCCGCTCGTGCTCGTCGGCCTGGTGGACGGCAAGCGGGGCCTGCGCGAGACCTGGGTGCCCGCCCTCGCGTGCGGATTCGCCTTCGCCGTCGCCCAGTTCGTGGCCTCCAACTACGTGTCCGCCCAACTCGCCGACATCGGCGCCGCCCTGGTGGGCGCCGGCGCCCTCGTCGCGGTGCCGCACGCGCGCAGGCCGGCCGCCGAGCCCGTACGCGCCGCCGTCCTGACCGGCGTACGCAGTGAGGACCTCGACGAGGAGGACGCGCGGTCCGAGGTGCTGCGCGCCTACGCCCCGTACGCGCTCATCGTCGTGATCTTCTCCCTGGCGCAGATCCCCGCCATCAAGGACTGGCTCGCCAAGGCCAACTGGGTCTTCGACTGGCCCTTCCTGAACGTCGCCGACCCGAGCGGCAAGCCCGTGGGCGGCAACATCTTCACGCTGCCGCTCGTCTCCACCGGCGGCACGCTCGTACTGATCGCGGGCGTCTTCACCGCGGTCGTGATCGGGGTGCACGCGCGCGATGCGGTGCGTGAGTGGTTCGGCACCGTGCACGAACTGCGGTTCGCGATCCTGACGGTGACGAGCGTGCTGGCCCTCGCGTACGTCATGAACCTGTCCGGACAGGCCGCCACCATCGGGCACTTCGTGGCGGCCGCGGGCGCCGGGCTCGCCTTCTTGTCACCGGTCCTGGGGTGGTTCGGCGTCGCGGTCTCCGGATCCGACACCTCGGCCAACGCCCTCTTCGGCGCTCTCCAGGTGACGGCCGCCCAGCAGTCGGGCCTCTCGCCGGAACTCCTTGCCGCGGCGAACAGTTCGGGCGGCGTCCTCGGCAAGATGATCTCGCCGCAGAACCTGACGATCGCCTGCGCGGCGGTCGGCCTCGCGGGCCGGGAGGGCGACCTGCTGCGCAAGGTGCTGCCATGGAGCGCCGGGCTGCTGCTGGTGATGTGTCTGATCGTGTGGGGGCAGAGCACGGCGGTGCTGGGGTGGATGCTGCCGTGAGCGATGTCGGTACTCACCGGTCACAGCTGAGTACTTCTGTGACCAGTGAGGACGTGGGAGGCCGGGTTCCTCGGGAGGAATGAGGGGTTCACGATCCGCTGTCAGTGCGGCCAGGTACTTTGTGGGTCCGTGCAGGACTCCAGGAGGGCTGGGCAGACCGTGGCTGCTGCTGATCTGTCGCAGATCGTGAAGGCGTACGACGTGCGTGGGGTGGTCCCGGACCAGTGGGACGAGGAGCTCGCCGCCCTGTTCGGCGCCGCGTTCGTGCGGGTGACGGACGCCTCCGCGATCGTCGTGGGTCATGACATGCGGCCCTCCTCGCCCGGCCTGACGAGGGCGTTCGCGCGCGGGGCCGCCGCCCTCGGCGCGGATGTCACCGAGATCGGCCTGTGCTCGACGGACCAGCTGTACTACGCGTCGGGCGCGCTCGACCTGCCCGGCGCCATGTTCACGGCCTCGCACAACCCGGCGCAGTACAACGGCATCAAGATGTGCCGGGCGGGCGCGGCGCCGGTCGGTCAGAACACGGGCCTCGCGGAGATCCGCCGGCTGGCCGAGGAGTGGAGCGCGTCGGGCGCCCCGGAGCCGGCCGCGACACCTGGGACCGTCACGCGGCGGGACACGTTGCAGGACTACGCGGCGCACCTGCGCGGCCTGGTCGACCTGACGGCGATCCGTCCGCTGAAGGTCGTGGTGGACGCGGGCAACGGGATGGGCGGGCACACGGTCCCGACGGTCCTCGGGGGACTGCCGCTCGACGTCGTGCCGATGTACTTCGAGCTGGACGGCACGTTCCCGAACCACGAGGCGAACCCGCTGGACCCGGCGAACATCGTGGACCTCCAGGCACGCGTGCGTGCCGAGGGAGCCGACCTCGGCCTCGCCTTCGACGGGGACGCGGACCGCTGCTTCGTGGTGGACGAGAACGGCGACCCGGTGTCCCCGTCCGCGATCACCGCCCTGGTCGCCGCCCGCGAACTCGCGCGAAACGGCGGCTCGGGCACGATCATCCACAACCTGATCACCTCCTGGACCGTGCCGGAGGTCGTGAAGGAGAACGGCGGCACGCCCGTGCGCACGCGCGTGGGCCACTCGTTCATCAAGCAGGAGATGGCCACCACCGGCGCGATCTTCGGCGGCGAGCACTCCGCGCACTACTACTTCCGCGACTTCTGGAACGCCGATACGGGCATGCTGGCGGCGCTCCACGTCCTCGCGGCGCTCGGCGGCCAGGACGGCCCGCTCTCCGCCCTGGTCTCCTCCTACGACCGCTACGCGGCCTCCGGCGAGATCAACTCCACGGTCGCAGACCAGACCGACCGCCTCGCCGCGATCAAGGCGGCGTACGCGGGCCGCGAGGGCATCACGACGGACGAGCTCGACGGCCTGACGGTCACGGCGACCGACTGGTGGTTCAACGTCCGCCCGTCCAACACGGAACCGCTTCTCCGCCTGAACACGGAGGCCCGGGACACCCCAACGATGGAAAAAACCCGCGACGAGGTCCTGGCGATCATCCGGGGGTAAGGCTCCAAATCAAGCCCCTGCGGCGATTGAGCAGCGGGGTCCGGGGCGGAGCCCCGTGGCGTCAAGCCCGGCTGAGCCTGGGCAGCCCGCCCCCACATCCCGGCGCGGCGCACGCTCACCGGAAGGCCCCGGCCACGGCACCGCCTCCGCCGGTAGGCTGGTGACCAGCGCCGCACCCCGGTCGGCCACCCGGCCACCGCACAAGGTGCATCGCACCCGAACCCCACTCACCCCCGGAGGGAAACCATGCCGCTCGAAGCCGGCCTCCTGGAGATCCTCGCCTGCCCGGCCTGCCACGCCCCGCTCAAGGAGGCCGACGCCGAGCTGATCTGCACCGGCAAGGACTGCGGCCTGGCCTACCCGGTCCGCGACGGCATCCCCGTCCTCCTGATCGACGAGGCGCGCCGCCCCGCGTAGGACCTCACCGGCGCCGACGGATCAGGGCCGCCCGCATGGGACCCGATCCGCCGGACACCCGGACAGGCCCTGACCCTCCACCACGCCCCGCAGGAGGCCCGACGCCATGTTCGACGAATCGCTCTTGGACGACCCGGACGCACTGGCCAGGGCCGACCGCCGCGGCCTGCTGCGCGGCGCCGCAGAAGCCGGCGCCCGCGTCCGCACGGCGGCCCGGCACGCGGCAGAGGCCGGCATCGCCGACCTGAAGCCCGACGGCCGCCCCCGCGCCGTCCTGATCGCGGGTCCCGGCACGGCCGCCGCGGGCGTCGCCGACCTCATCGGGCGCCTGGCAGGCGCGGCCTCCCCGGTCGTCCGCCTGCGCCCCACAGGCGTGGCCCCCGCCGCGGGCGCGCTGCGCTGGGAGCTGCCGGGCTGGGCGGGCTCGGTCGACCTCCTCCTGATCGCCACCCCGGACGGCACGGAGCCGAGCCTCTCGCTCCTCGTGGAGCAGGCGTACCGGCGCGGCGTCACGGCCGTCGCGGTCTGCCCCTCCGGCGCCCCGCTGACCGAAGCCGTCGCGGGGGCGCACGGCCTCTTCGTACCGATGGCCACGGCCCCGTACGAGCAGGACGAACCCGCGGCCGCCTCCGCGCCGGGCGCGCTCTGGGCGCTGCTCACGCCCCTCCTCGCGCTGCTCGACCGCACGGGGCTCCTCCCGGCCGCGCCGGACACGCTCGAGAAGGTCGCCGACCGCCTCGACCAGGTCGCCGAGCGCTGCGGCCCGGCCATCGCCACGTACAGCAACCCGGCCAAGACGCTCGCCGCCGAGCTCGCAGAGGCGCTCCCGCTGATCTGGACCGAGGGCGCCGCCGCGGGCCCGGCGGGCCGTCGCTTCGCCGCCGCCATCGCCGAGCTCGCAGGGCACCCCGCGCTCGCCGCGGACCTGCCCGAGGCGATGGTCGCCCACGGCGCGCTCCTCACCGGTGACCTGGCCGCCGGCGCCGACCCCGAGGACTTCTTCCGCGACCGCGTCGAGGAGGTCCAGATGCTGCGCGCCCGCGTCGTCCTGCTGCGCGACCGGCCGGCCGGCGGCCTCACCGCCGCACCCGCGGCCCGCGAACTCGCGCTGTCGCACGACATCGCCATCAGCGAGCTGGAACCGGAGGAGGGCAGCGACCTGGAGACCCTCGCGGAGCTGATCGCCGTCACGGATTTCGCCGCCGTTTACCTGGGTCTCGCTTCGCGCGCCTGACAGCTTCAGAACAATCAGCTTCAGAACAATCTTTGTCGTCCGCCCGGACCGCGTATCGAAAGAAAGCCTCATGGACCGCCTCACCAACACCATCCGCCCCTACGCCTGGGGCTCCACCACCGCCATCCCGCAGCTCATCGGCGTAAGCCCGACCGGTGAACCGCAGGCGGAGATGTGGATGGGCGCGCACCCGGGCGCCCCCTCGCGTACCGAGCGCGGCCCGCTGAACGAGGTCATCGACGCGCACCCGGCCGACGAACTGGGCGACGCCGCCGTCGAAAAGTTCGGCCCCCGCCTCCCGTTCCTCCTCAAGCTGCTCGCCGCGGGCGCGCCCCTCTCCCTCCAGGTGCACCCCAACCTCCAGCAGGCGAAGGAGGGTTACGAGGACGAGGAGCGGCGCGGCGTCCCGATCGATGCCCCGCACCGCAACTACAAGGACGCCAACCACAAGCCCGAACTGATCTGCGCGCTCACGCCGTTCGACGGCCTGTGCGGTTTCCGCGCGCCCGAGGAAGCCGCCCAACTCCTCGAAGGTCTCGGCGTCGACAGCCTCAAGCCGTACGCCGATCTGCTGCGCGCCCACCCCGAAGAGGCGGCGCTGCGCGAGGTCCTCACCGCCGTACTGAGCGCCGATCCGGGGGAGATGGAGCGGACCGTCGCCGACGCCACGGCCGCCGCCCAGCGCATCGGCGGCGCCTACGAGCCGTACGCGGGCATCGCCCACCACTACCCCGGCGACCCGGGCGTCATCGCGGCGATGCTGCTCAACTACGTCCAACTGCAGCCCGGCGAGGCCCTGTTCCTCGGCGCCGGCGTCCCGCACGCCTACCTCAACGGCCTCGGCGTCGAGATCATGGCCAACTCGGACAACGTGCTGCGCTGCGGACTCACCCCCAAGCACGTCGACGTGCCGGAGCTGCTGCGCATCGTCCGCTTCGAGGCCACCGACCCCGGCGTGCTGCGCCCCGAGGCGTCTCCGGAGGGCGAAGAGGTCTACGACACCCCCATCGACGAGTTCCGCCTTTCGCGCTTCGTCCTGCCCGAGGGGGGCGCGGACCACGACCTGACGGCCGCGACGCCGCAGGTCCTGCTGTGCACGGCGGGCACCGTCCGGGCCGGCGAGCTCGCGCTCGCGCCCGGCGAGTCGGCCTTCGTTCCGGCGGGTGAAAAGGTGAATGTGTCCGGATCCGGCACGGTTTTCCGTGCGACCGTGGTGGCCTGAGAGGCACCTGCGACGTCCCGTGCTGCAACAATGACCCACCGCGCACGGGACGTACGTAGAACCTCGAAAGGACACCAGGAACGACATGAGTGCTTCAGGCGGAGCCAAGGCGATCGTGGCGGCGCTGGCCGCCAACCTAGCGATCGCGGTAGCGAAATTCGTGGCGTTCCTCTTCAGTGGCTCCTCGTCGATGCTCGCCGAGGCAGTCCACTCGCTCGCGGACTCGGGCAACCAGTTCCTGCTGCTGATCGGCGGCAAGAAGGCCCAGCGAGAGGCGACTCCGCAACACCCCTTCGGGTACGGACGCGAGCGTTACATCTACGCCTTCTTGGTGTCGATCGTCCTCTTCTCCGTAGGTGGCATGTTCGCCGTCTACGAGGGCTACGAAAAGATCAGCCACCCGCACGATCTGGAGCACTGGTACTGGCCGGTCGGCGTGCTCGTCTTCGCGATCATCGCCGAGGGCTTCTCCTTCCGTACGGCCATCAAGGAGTCCAACGCGCTGCGCGGCAAGCTCACTTGGGGTCAGTTCATCAAGCGCGCCAAGGCGCCTGAGCTGCCGGTCGTCCTCCTGGAGGACTTCGGCGCGCTCATCGGTCTGGTCCTCGCGCTGTTCGGCGTCGGCCTGACCCTCGCCACCGGCGACGCCGTCTGGGACGGCATCGGCACCCTCTGCATCGGCATCCTGCTGATCGTCATCGCGATCGTCCTCGCCCTGGAGACCAAGTCGCTGCTGCTCGGCGAGGCCGCGGGCGCGGAGGAGGTCGCGAAGATCGAGCAGGCCGTCGTCGACGGCGAGACCGTCACCGGCCTGATCCACATGCGCACGCTCCACCTCGGCCCCGAGGAGCTCCTCGTCGCCGCGAAGGTCGCCGTCCAGCACGACGACACGGCCGCCGAGGTGGCCCGCGCCATAAACGAAGCCGAGGCCCGCATCCGCGCCGCCGTCCCGATCGCCCGCGTCATCTACCTCGAGCCCGACATCTACAGCGAGTCCGAGGCCGCGAAGGGCTCCGACCGGGAGGCCAGCCCGGGCGGCCCGACGCAGACGCCGGAGCACTGAGCACTGAGCACTGAGCACTGAGCACTTCCTTACGTAGATGGGGCCCAGCCGAGAATCTCGGCTGGGCCCCATCTACGTAGACACCTGGTTCGGTTACTGAACCTCGGCCAGCACCCGCAGGATCGCGGCCTCGTCCGGCGCCGCCTGCAGCCGCGCCCGGAAGTCCGTGTCCATCAGCTTCCGCGAGAGCAGCGCCAGGATCCGCAGGTGCTCGTCGCCCGCGGCGGCCTCCGGCACCGAGATCATGAAGACGAGCCTGGCCTTCGTGCCGTCGAGCGAGCCCCACTCGATGCCCTCGTCGGACCGCGCGAAGCAGACGACCGGAGCGGTCACCGCGTCCGTCTTGGCGTGCGGGATGGCGATCTCCTCGCCGAGCCCGGTCGTGCCCTGCTCCTCGCGCCGCAGCGCGGTCTGTACGAGCTCTTCCATGTCGGCGACCTTGCCGGTACCGGCGGCGAGGCCCGCCATCTCGCGGATGGCCGCTTCCTTGTCCTGCGCGTCCAGTTGGACCTTGACGGTCTCGTCGGTGAGGTAGCCGGAGAGGACCTCGGGTTCCGCGGCCTCGTCCGCCGCGGCGGACGCCTCCTCGGCCTCGGCGGCGCCGGAGGCGGTGGCACTCGCCGTGGCCGCCTGGAGCGAGGCGGAAGCGGACGCGGAGGCGACCGACGCTGTGGCGTGGGCCGGCTCCGGCGCGCTCTCGGCGGCGACGGCCGGAGTGGCACCGGCCGCGACGGCCTCAGCAGGCTTCGCGGAGTCGGCCGCGGCCTGCTTGGCGGCGGCGCGGCGGTTGCTCACGCCGACGAGCGCGTTCGTCGTCACGGCGGTGATCACGGTGCCCGCGACGATCGCGATGAAGAACCAGGCAAGCCCGCTGATCGCGCCGAACACCGCGACGATCGGACCGCCGTGCGGCACGGAGTCCTCGACCCCGGCGATACCGGCGATCGCACCGGCGACCGCGCCACCCAGCATGTTCGCCGGGATGACCTGCGCCGGACGTGCCGCCGCGAACGGGATGGCACCTTCGGAGATGCCGAAACAGCCCATGAACAGCGCCGCGATACCTGCCTCGCGTTCCGCGTCCGTGTAGAGCTTGCGGCGGATCATCGTGGCCAGGCCCTGGCCGAGCGGCATGACCGGGATGGCCGCGGCGGCCATACCCATGACGGCGTTGTTCGTCCCGATCAGCCCGACGGCGAACAGGAACGCGGTCTTGTTGACCGGGCCGCCCATGTCGAACGCGATCATCAGACCGATGAGCGCACCGAGCAGCACCGCGCTCGACCCGGTCATCCCGCCGAGGAAGTCGGTGAGGTGCGTGAACACCCAGGAGATCGGCCCGCCGAGGATGTAGATGAAGGCGAGACCGACGGCCAGCGTGGACGCGATCGGGACCACGATGATCGGCATGATCGGCTGGATGGCCTTCGGGACCTTGATCTTCCTGATCGCGATGACGATGTAGCCCGCGAGGAAACCGGTCACGATGGCGCCGAGGAAGCCGGCGTTGGCGTCGGAGCCGTAGATGCTGGCGTCGGCGGCGAGGAAGCCACCGATCATGCCCGGCACGAGCGCGGGCCGGTCACCGAGCGCGTAGGCGATATAGCCGGAGAAGATCGGCAGCATCAGCTTGAAGCCGAGCGTGCCGAGCGCGTTGACGTTGAACCAGAACGTGTCCTTGGGGATCTGGATGCCGTCGGGCGTCGCGTGACCGCCGATCGCCAGCGAGACGGCGATCAGCAGACCGCCGACGACGACGAACGGGATCATGAAGCTGACGCCGTTCATCAGCGCCTTGTACGCCGCGCTGCGCTCCTTGCCGCCGGACGCCGCGGCCTCTTGCGCACCACCGCCCTCCGAGCCGGCCACGGGCGCGCTCTGCACTCGCTCGATCAGCTGCTCGGGGTGGCTGATGCCCTCCGACACGCCGACCGACAGCACCCGCTTACCGGCGAACCGGGCGCGGTCGACGTCCTTGTCGGCGGCGATGATGATGCCGTCGGCGGCTTTGACATCGTTGTCGGTCAGGACATTCTCGGCCCCGATGGACCCTTGCGTCTCCACCTTCATGTCGATACCTGCGGCATCCGCTGCCTGCTGCAGCTTCTCCGCCGCCATGTAGGTGTGCGCGATGCCGGTCGGACATGCGGTCACCGCGAGCAGCTTCAACTTCTTCTGCTGCTCGACGGCCCCTCCGCCCGCGTGGGGGTCGGCCGGACTGGTCACGTGGCTCTCCTTCAAGCGTTCCGTGCAAGAGCGCGCAAATCTTTGCCGCTCTCCCAGCATGGTGCAACACATACGCACAGAGTCGACAGTTCAAAGGTCCCTGATCCAGTAGTCCGTCGTCATGTCTCCCTATTTATTCCTCGCCCATCCCTCCCAGGAGGCCCGGTCCGGAACGCGCCCGACCGGATCGAGAGGCGGGGTGGGTTCGGCTGGGCCGATCGGTGTAGCTTTGTACCGAGCCAGACGTCGCTGCTGATGGCGGTCGGGCGGCCCGTACGCCGGGTCGGCCGAGGGAGAGAGGGCCTCCGACGGACTGCGCTGCGAGCGCCAGGGGACACTTGTGTCCCAGGACGCCGCAGGTCAGCTCCATGCGCGCATGCCCATACCGTGGACAGGCGCGTCAGCCCACCTCGACCGACTGCAACAGCACCGAGGAGCAGCTCACTTATGACTTCTGTCGCCAACCGACAGGACCAGGACTTCAAGGTCGCCGACCTCTCCCTCGCCGCCTTCGGCCGCAAGGAGATCACCCTCGCCGAGCACGAGATGCCCGGCCTCATGGCGATCCGCAAGGAGTACGCCGACGCCCAGCCCCTCGCGGGTGCCCGCGTCACCGGCTCCCTCCACATGACGGTCCAGACGGCCGTCCTCATCGAGACCCTCGTCGCGCTCGGCGCCGAGGTCCGCTGGGCCTCCTGCAACATCTTCTCCACGCAGGACCACGCCGCCGCGGCCATCGCCGTCGGCCCGAACGGCACGCCGGACAACCCCCAGGGCATCCCGGTCTTCGCCTGGAAGGGCGAGACGCTGGAGGAGTACTGGTGGTGCACGGAGCAGGCTCTGACCTGGCCGAACACCCCCACCGGCGGCCCGAACATGATCCTCGACGACGGTGGTGACGCCACCCTCCTCGTCCACAAGGGCGTCGAGTACGAGAAGGACGGCAAGGTCCCCTCGGTCGACACCGCCGAGTCCGACGAGCACCGCGTCATCCTCCAGCTCCTGAACCGCACGATCTCGAACGGTTCGCAGAAGTGGACCCAGCTCTCCTCCGAGATCCGCGGCGTCACCGAGGAGACCACGACCGGCGTCCACCGCCTGTACGAGATGCAGCGTGACGGCGACCTCCTGTTCCCGGCGATCAACGTGAACGACGCCGTGACCAAGTCGAAGTTCGACAACAAGTACGGCTGCCGCCACTCGCTCGTCGACGGCATCAACCGCGCCACCGACGTCCTCATCGGCGGCAAGACCGCCCTCGTCTGCGGCTACGGCGACGTGGGCAAGGGCTGCGCGGAGTCGCTGCGCGGCCAGGGCGCCCGCGTCATCGTCACCGAGGTCGACCCGATCTGCGCGCTGCAGGCGGCGATGGACGGCTTCCAGGTCGCGACGCTCGACGAGGTCGTCGACAAGGTCGACATCTTTGTCACGACGACCGGCAACAAGGACATCATCATGGCCAGCGACATGGCCAAGATGAAGCACCAGGCGATCGTCGGGAACATCGGCCACTTCGACAACGAGATCGACATGGCGGGCCTGGCGAAGATCGACGGCATCGTCAAGGACGAGGTCAAGCCGCAGGTCCACACCTGGACGTTCCCCGACGGCAAGGTCCTCATCGTGCTCTCCGAGGGCCGCCTGCTGAACCTGGGCAACGCGACGGGCCACCCGTCCTTCGTGATGTCCAACTCGTTCGCGGACCAGACGCTGGCCCAGATCGAGCTCTTCACCAAGCAGTCCGAGTACCCGACCGGCGTGTACGTGCTGCCCAAGCACCTGGACGAGAAGGTCGCCCGCCTCCACCTGGACGCGCTCGGCGTGAAGCTGACGACGCTCCGCCCGGAGCAGGCCTCGTACATCGGCGTCGAGGTCGAGGGCCCGTACAAGCCGGACCACTACCGCTACTGAGCACGCGCCTGCCGAGCACTCGTCTCCTGACCACTCGACTCGGCACCGCGCACCAGCCGCCCGTCGGCTGACCGCTTCGCAGGACAGGCCCCCGCACCCCCGTGTCGGGGGCCTGTCCCGTGTCCGCGCACACCGCTGGCTACGGTGGTCACGTCCTTCGACGACCGCCGGCGCCGCACCCGACGGCGGCCGTCACCAGGCCAGACAGAGGACTCCACGAACGCCATGCCCCGCGGCCGTTATTCGCTCCACGATCTGCACGATCACACCCCCCTCGGCGAAGAACACTTCCAGTGCGCGCCCGGCCCTTCCGGCTGGCGCTATGTAGCGCAACGGACCACCCCCTCCGGCGACCACGCCGGCTCGATCGACCTCGCCCTCGACGAACTCGGCCGCCCCATCCGCCTCGAACTGAATGCGGCGAGCTGGCAGGTGAGAGGCGCCGCCATCGACGGCGTCACATGGGTCCGCACCGACCCCACCGGCACTCACGCGACCGAAGGAAACGCCCCCGCGCACGCGTTCACGGGAACATCCCCCGCGTTCCTCATCGCCACCGCACGTCTGCTCGGTCTCACCCCCGCTTCCCCTCCGACCCGCGTCCGCCTCGTCGCCCTGACGGATCCCGTCCTTGCGCCGCGCACTCTGGACCAGTCCTGGACCTTGCTGAACAGCGAAGCACACGCCACTGACAACGGACCTCTGACCGTGGACGAATACCAGGTCACAGCCCTGGACACGGGGGAGCAGCAGACGGTCCACATCAGCGGCGACGTCGTCCTCGCGGCCCCCGGCATCGAGCTGGAGGCCCTCGAGACCCCGCCGTCGGCGTTCCGCTGACGCCGCGCGCTCAGGCCGGCGGCACGAACCCGGTAGCCGGTCGGTCCGAACTCCCGGATCCCGCCGGGGGGTTGTCGGCCGGGGTCGGGCCCGGGCGCTGCGCGGGGGAGCCGGCCGGGCCTGCCGCTGGGGCCGGAGGAACAGGAGGAGCGAGGGGAGTCGCGGGCGGCACGGGCCCTGCGGCCTCCGTGTATCCGCCGTACGGCCCGGGAGCCGCACCAGCCACGCCGGAAGCCGCCTGACCACCCGCGGCGGCGCTCGCTCCGAACGCACGCTGAGCCTCCCGCGACTGCCGCTCGTGCGTCACGGCCGCCAGGAACGCGGCAGGCGGCACATCACTCGGCACAGGCGCCCCCGTGTGCGCGGCGAGCTCACCCGCGAGCCGCTCGGCAATCCCCCACCCCACCTGCGGATCCAACTGCCCCATCCGCGTCAGGTACTGCCGCACCGCGAGCCACAGCCCCTCAGGCACGGCCGACAGATCCAGCTCGGCGAACCTTCCCACCAGCCACGGCGGGGGAGGCGGCACGACCGCCAACTGCCCGGTCGGCACCCTTTCCCGTACGACGAGGGTCCCGGCGAACACGTCCCCGACCCGCCGGCCCCGCGCGGACACGAGCGAAGCGATGCACGCCACGACCCCGAAGGTCATGAGGATCTCCACGACCCCGACGGCCCCCCGCACCAACGCATGCCGGAACCGGATCGGCCCACCGTCGTCCCGCACGACGCGCAGCCCGCACGCGAGCTTCCCCAGCGACCGCCCATGGCTCATCGTCTCCACGGCGATCGGGATCCCGACCAGCACCAACAGAAACGTCGCCACCGCGACGGCCGCGACCGCCGCGTCGTCGAGCGAAGCGGTCGCAGCCGCGAAGGCCATGGTCACCGCCATATAGACGGCGAACGCCACCGCCAGATCGATGAGCACCGCAAGCGCCCGACTCGGCAGCTTCGCGGGCCGAAGCTCCAGCGCCACCGCCTCACCCGTCACCAGCTCACTCACGCCGGCCACCCACCCTTCAACGAGCTGCCCCAGGAACCGCCAGTCTGCCAAGCTGAAGGACCATCGCGCCGTACAGGTGCCGGAAAGCGAGGAGCAGCAGACCGGATGGACCTCGACGTCTTCGTGTCCGCCCACCGGGCCGAGTGGGACCGACTGGACGCCCTGCTGCGCCGTCGACGCCGCCTCACCGGCACAGAGGCGGACGAACTGGTGACCCTGTACCAGCGCACCGCCACCCACCTCTCGCTCATCCAGTCGAGCGCACCGGACCCCCGGGTGATCGGCCGCCTCACCCAACTCGTGGCCCGCGCGCGTAGTGCGGTGACGGGTACCCGCCGTGCTTCATGGCGCGACGTCACGCACTTCTTGACCCACGGTTTCCCGGCAGCCGTCTACAGGGCGCGCCACTGGTGGGTACCCACCGCGCTGCTGTCGACCGCGATAGCCGCCCTCATCGGCTGGTGGATCGGCACCCACCCCGATGTCCAGGCCTCCATCGCAGCCCCCTCCGAGCTCCGCGAGATGACCCGCCCCGGAGGGCAGTACGAGACGTACTACTCGAGCCACCCGGCCGCGTCGTTCGCCGCCCAGGTCTGGACGAACAACGCTCAGGCCGCTGCCATGTGCCTGGTTCTGGGCATCTTCCTGGGCCTGCCGGTCCTGTGGATCCTCTTCCAGAACATGCTCAACGTAGGTGTGGGCATCGGCCTGATGGCCTCCGTCGGCCGCCTCGACACCTTCCTGGGGCTGATCCTCCCGCACGGCTTGCTCGAACTGACCGCGGTCTTCGTCGCGGCCGGTACCGGCCTCCGCCTCGGATGGACCGTGATCGACCCGGGCCCCCGTACGCGCAGAACAGCCCTGGCCGAAGAGTCCCGCGCGGCCCTCGGCATGGCCATCGGACTGGCCCTGGTCCTCTTCATCTCCGGGGCCATCGAAGGCTTCGTCACCCCTTCCGGCCTCCCGACCTGGGCCCGCATCGCCATCGGCATCGCGGCAGAACTGGCCTTCCTGGCGTACGTCTATGTCCTTGGCGGCCGAGCGGTTCGTGAGGGCGAAACGGGCGATGTGGCGACGGACGAGCGCAGTGCGCTGCTGCCCACGGCCGCCTGATGTGCGAGCGCCCCGCTGACCTGCTAGTCTCCTCTTCGCCCCGGAAAGACCGTTGACACGGACAGACCGGGGAGGTAGATTCGAACAGTTGCCCCGAACTCGACAGGTTCGATTGCAACGGCTAGTATCTAGCTCGCTTCACGAAATTCAATTCTTTCGAGAAGCCCCTCCCGATTAATCGGAAACCCTGAGCCGGTCAGACCGGCCCAAAACTTCTGATAAAGTCGGCACCGCCGAAAGGCAAAGGCCCTCCAACGGCCACCGGAAATGAAATCCGAACCGGAAACGGAACGGAAAACGGATCTGGTAGAGTTGGAAACACGAAATACCGAAGGGAAGCGCCCGGAGGAAAGCCCGAGAGGGTGAGTACAAAGGAAGCGTCCGTTCCTTGAGAACTCAACAGCGTGCCAAAAATCAACGCCAGATATGTTGATACCCCGTCTCCAGCATCTGCTGGGGCGAGGTTCCTTTGAAAAGTCCTGCAGGCCTTCTGGTCGGCAGGCGCACAGCGAGGACGCTGTGAACGGTCGGATTATTCCTCCGACTGTTCCGCTCTCGTGTGTGTCACCCCGATGACGGGGAAACATTCACGGAGAGTTTGATCCTGGCTCAGGACGAACGCTGGCGGCGTGCTTAACACATGCAAGTCGAACGATGAAGCCCTTCGGGGTGGATTAGTGGCGAACGGGTGAGTAACACGTGGGCAATCTGCCCTTCACTCTGGGACAAGCCTTGGAAACGAGGTCTAATACCGGATAACACTCCCATTCTCCTGGATGGGGGTTAAAAGCTCCGGCGGTGAAGGATGAGCCCGCGGCCTATCAGCTTGTTGGTGAGGTAATGGCTCACCAAGGCGACGACGGGTAGCCGGCCTGAGAGGGCGACCGGCCACACTGGGACTGAGACACGGCCCAGACTCCTACGGGAGGCAGCAGTGGGGAATATTGCACAATGGGCGAAAGCCTGATGCAGCGACGCCGCGTGAGGGATGACGGCCTTCGGGTTGTAAACCTCTTTCAGCAGGGAAGAAGCGAAAGTGACGGTACCTGCAGAAGAAGCGCCGGCTAACTACGTGCCAGCAGCCGCGGTAATACGTAGGGCGCAAGCGTTGTCCGGAATTATTGGGCGTAAAGAGCTCGTAGGCGGCTTGTCACGTCGATTGTGAAAGCTCGGGGCTTAACCCCGAGTCTGCAGTCGATACGGGCTAGCTAGAGTGTGGTAGGGGAGATCGGAATTCCTGGTGTAGCGGTGAAATGCGCAGATATCAGGAGGAACACCGGTGGCGAAGGCGGATCTCTGGGCCATTACTGACGCTGAGGAGCGAAAGCGTGGGGAGCGAACAGGATTAGATACCCTGGTAGTCCACGCCGTAAACGGTGGGCACTAGGTGTGGGCAACATTCCACGTTGTCCGCGCCGCAGCTAACGCATTAAGTGCCCCGCCTGGGGAGTACGGCCGCAAGGCTAAAACTCAAAGGAATTGACGGGGGCCCGCACAAGCAGCGGAGCATGTGGCTTAATTCGACGCAACGCGAAGAACCTTACCAAGGCTTGACATACACCGGAAACGTCTGGAGACAGGCGCCCCCTTGTGGTCGGTGTACAGGTGGTGCATGGCTGTCGTCAGCTCGTGTCGTGAGATGTTGGGTTAAGTCCCGCAACGAGCGCAACCCTTGTTCTGTGTTGCCAGCATGCCCTTCGGGGTGATGGGGACTCACAGGAGACCGCCGGGGTCAACTCGGAGGAAGGTGGGGACGACGTCAAGTCATCATGCCCCTTATGTCTTGGGCTGCACACGTGCTACAATGGCCGATACAATGAGCTGCGATACCGCAAGGTGGAGCGAATCTCAAAAAGTCGGTCTCAGTTCGGATTGGGGTCTGCAACTCGACCCCATGAAGTTGGAGTTGCTAGTAATCGCAGATCAGCATTGCTGCGGTGAATACGTTCCCGGGCCTTGTACACACCGCCCGTCACGTCACGAAAGTCGGTAACACCCGAAGCCGGTGGCCCAACCCCTTGTGGGAGGGAGCTGTCGAAGGTGGGACTGGCGATTGGGACGAAGTCGTAACAAGGTAGCCGTACCGGAAGGTGCGGCTGGATCACCTCCTTTCTAAGGAGCACTTCTTACCGAGTCCTTCGGGACGAGGTCAGAGGCCACTACGTCGGCAAACGTTCGACGGTGGTTGCTCATGGGTGGAACGTTGATTATTCGGCACCGTCAGTCATCTCGGGCTGCAAGTACTGCTCTTCGGAGCGTGGAAAGCTGATCACGAGTGGCGAGGGTGTCGGGCACGCTGTTGGGTATCTGAAGGTACGGCCGTAACGGTCGCCTTCAGTGCCGGCCCCGGTAAAAATCCGCTTCGGTGGGTTGTGACGGGTGGTTGGTCGTTGTTTGAGAACTGCACAGTGGACGCGAGCATCTGTGGCCAAGTTTTTAAGGGCGCACGGTGGATGCCTTGGCACCAGGAACCGATGAAGGACGTGGGAGGCCACGATAGTCCCCGGGGAGTCGTCAACCAGGCTTTGATCCGGGGGTTTCCGAATGGGGAAACCCGGCAGTCGTCATGGGCTGTCACCCGCTGCTGAATATATAGGCAGTGTGGAGGGAACGCGGGGAAGTGAAACATCTCAGTACCCGCAGGAAGAGAAAACAACCGTGATTCCGGGAGTAGTGGCGAGCGAAACTGGATGAGGCCAAACCGTATACGTGTGAGACCCGGCAGGGGTTGCGTGTGCGGGGTTGTGGGATCTCTCTTTACGGTCTGCCGGCCGTGAGACGAGTAAGAAACCGTTGATGTAGGCGAAGGACATGCGAAAGGTCCGGCGTAGAGGGTAAGACCCCCGTAGCCGAAACATTAACGGCTCGTTTGAGAGACACCCAAGTAGCACGGGGCCCGAGAAATCCTGTGTGAATCTGGCGGGACCACCCGTTAAGCCTAAATATTCCCTGGTGACCGATAGCGGATAGTACCGTGAGGGAATGGTGAAAAGTACCGCGGGAGCGGAGTGAAATAGTACCTGAAACCGTGTGCCTACAAGCCGTGGGAGCGTCGCGCATTGAGTTTACTCAATGCGTCGTGACTGCGTGCCTTTTGAAGAATGAGCCTGCGAGTTTGCGGTGTGTTGCGAGGTTAACCCGTGTGGGGAAGCCGTAGCGAAAGCGAGTCCGAATAGGGCGATTTAGTAGCGCGCTCAAGACCCGAAGCGGAGTGATCTAGCCATGGGCAGGTTGAAGCGGAGGTAAGACTTCGTGGAGGACCGAACCCACCAGGGTTGAAAACCTGGGGGATGACCTGTGGTTAGGGGTGAAAGGCCAATCAAACTCCGTGATAGCTGGTTCTCCCCGAAATGCATTTAGGTGCAGCGTCGTGTGTTTCTTGCCGGAGGTAGAGCACTGGATAGGCGATGGGCCCTACCGGGTTACTGACCTTAGCCAAACTCCGAATGCCGGTAAGTGAGAGCACGGCAGTGAGACTGTGGGGGATAAGCTCCATGGTCGAGAGGGAAACAGCCCAGAGCATCGACTAAGGCCCCTAAGCGTACGCTAAGTGGGAAAGGATGTGGAGTCGCAGAGACAACCAGGAGGTTGGCTTAGAAGCAGCCACCCTTGAAAGAGTGCGTAATAGCTCACTGGTCAAGTGATTCCGCGCCGACAATGTAGCGGGGCTCAAGCGTACCGCCGAAGTCGTGTCATTCATACAACAGGGCCAACGCCTGTATGGATGGGTAGGGGAGCGTCGTGTGCCGGGTGAAGCAGCACCGGAAGGTAGTTGTGGACGGTTCACGAGTGAGAATGCAGGCATGAGTAGCGATACACACGTGAGAAACGTGTGCGCCGATTGACTAAGGGTTCCTGGGTCAAGCTGATCTGCCCAGGGTAAGTCGGGACCTAAGGCGAGGCCGACAGGCGTAGTCGATGGATAACCGGTTGATATTCCGGTACCCGCTGTGACGCGAAAGACATCGAATCCAGTGATGCTAAGGCCGTGAAGCCGTTCCGGACCCTTCGGGGAATGGAAAGTGGTGGAGCCGCCGGCCCAAGCTGGTAGTAGGTGAGCGATGGGGTGACGCAGGAAGGTAGTCCAGCCCGGGCGATGGTAGTCCCGGGGTAAGGGTGTAGCCCGTCTTCTAGGTAAATCCGGGAGACATGAGGGTGAGACCTGATGCCGAGCCGATTGTGGTGAAGTGGATGATCCTATGCTGTCGAGAAAAGCCTCTAGCGAGTTTCATGGCGGCCCGTACCCTAAACCGACTCAGGTGGTCAGGTAGAGAATACCGAGGCGTTCGGGTGAACTATGGTTAAGGAACTCGGCAAAATGCCCCCGTAACTTCGGGAGAAGGGGGGCCATTCCTGGTGATTGGACTTGCTCCATGAGCTGGGGGTGGCCGCAGAGACCAGCGAGAAGCGACTGTTTACTAAAAACACAGGTCCGTGCGAAGCCGTAAGGCGATGTATACGGACTGACGCCTGCCCGGTGCTGGAACGTTAAGGGGACCGGTTAGTCACATTTCGGTGTGGCGAAGCTGAGAACTTAAGCGCCAGTAAACGGCGGTGGTAACTATAACCATCCTAAGGTAGCGAAATTCCTTGTCGGGTAAGTTCCGACCTGCACGAATGGCGTAACGACTTCTCGACTGTCTCAACCATAGGCCCGGTGAAATTGCACTACGAGTAAAGATGCTCGTTTCGCGCAGAAGGACGGAAAGACCCCGGGACCTTTACTATAGTTTGATATTGGTGTTCGGTTCGGCTTGTGTAGGATAGGTGGGAGACTTTGAAGCGGCCACGCCAGTGGTTGTGGAGTCGTCGTTGAAATACCACTCTGGTCGTGCTGGATGTCTAACCTGGGTCCGTGATCCGGATCAGGGACAGTGTCTGATGGGTAGTTTAACTGGGGCGGTTGCCTCCCAAAGAGTAACGGAGGCGCCCAAAGGTTCCCTCAGCCTGGTTGGTAATCAGGTGTTGAGTGTAAGTGCACAAGGGAGCTTGACTGTGAGACCGACGGGTCGAGCAGGGACGAAAGTCGGGACTAGTGATCCGGCGGTGGCTTGTGGAAGCGCCGTCGCTCAACGGATAAAAGGTACCCCGGGGATAACAGGCTGATCTTCCCCAAGAGTCCATATCGACGGGATGGTTTGGCACCTCGATGTCGGCTCGTCGCATCCTGGGGCTGGAGTCGGTCCCAAGGGTTGGGCTGTTCGCCCATTAAAGCGGTACGCGAGCTGGGTTTAGAACGTCGTGAGACAGTTCGGTCCCTATCCTCTGTGCGCGTAGGAATATTGAGAAGGGCTGTCCCTAGTACGAGAGGACCGGGACGGACGAACCTCTGGTGTGCCAGTTGTCCTGCCAAGGGCATGGCTGGTTGGCTACGTTCGGAAAGGATAACCGCTGAAAGCATCTAAGCGGGAAGCCTGCTTCGAGATGAGTATTCCCACCCCCTTTGAGGGGTTAAGGCTCCCAGTAGACGACTGGGTTGATAGGCCGGATCTGGAAGCACCGCAAGGTGTGGAGGTGACCGGTACTAATAGGCCGAGGGCTTGTCCTCAGTTGCTCGCGTCCACTGTGTTGGTTCTGAAACCACGAACAACCGTCGTAGCCATGTGCCACGGCTCCGGTTGACAGTTTCATAGTGTTTCGGTGGTCATAGCGTGAGGGAAACGCCCGGTTACATTCCGAACCCGGAAGCTAAGCCTCACAGCGCCGATGGTACTGCAGGGGGGACCCTGTGGGAGAGTAGGACGCCGCCGAACAAATTTTATAGAAAAGCCCCGGACCGGGATACGGTCCGGGGCTTTTCTGCGTTTCAGGAGCGTTTTGGGGAACGCCCCCTCTTTCTTAAAGGCGGCCGGCGGATTTCAGGGCCAGGTAGGCGTCCGCAAGGGCTGGGGCCAATTCGGATGGGGTGGCGTCCACGACGGTGACGCCGTGGCGAGTGAGTTGTTCGGCTGTGCGTAGGCGCTCGGCCTTTGCCTGGGACGCTGACGCGGCGTCGTAGATGGCTTCTGTGGTGCCCCGGGCCGATGTCATCGATTCGACTTTGGGGTCGGCAACCGATGCCAGGACGACCGTGTGGCGTTTCGTGAGACGTGAGAGCACGGGGAGGAGGCCCTCTTCGATGGGGGCCGCGTCCAGGGACGTAAGAAGGACGATGAGGGATCGGCGGTGCGCTGTGTGCAAGGCCGTTGCCGTGAGGCCTCGGGCGTCCGTTTCGATCAGTTCTGGTTCCAGTGGGGCCATGGCGTTGACCAGGGCGGGGAGGACGTCGCCTGCGGTTCGGCCCTGGACCAGGGCGCGGGTGCGGCGGTCGTAGGCCAGCAGGTCCACGCGGTCGCCGGCTCGGGAGGCCAGGGCGCCCAGGAGGAGAGCGGCGTCCATGGAGGCGTCGAGGCGCGGGGCGTCGCCGACTCGGCCGGCGGAGGTGCGGCCGGTGTCGAGGACCAGGAGGATGTGGCGGTCGCGTTCCGGGCGCCACGTGCGGACGGCCACCGCGGAGTGGCGGGCCGTTGCGCGCCAGTCGATGGAGCGGGTGTCGTCTCCGGGAACGTACTCGCGGAGGCTGTCGAATTCTGTGCCCTCGCCCCTGGTCAACACGCTGGTGCGGCCGTCGAGTTCGCGGAGGCGGGCCAGCTTGGAGGGGAGGTGCTTGCGGCTGTGGAAGGGCGGCAGGACACGGACCGTCCAGGGGACCCTGTGGGTGCCTTGGCGGGTGAACAGGCCGAGGGGGCCGTAGGAGCGGATGGTGACGCGGTCGGCCGTGCGGTCGCCTCTGCGGGTGGGCTGGAGGCGCGTCGTGACGCGGCGCCTTTCGCCGGCGGGGATGTTCACGCGGTGGCGGGACGACTCGTACTCCATGCCGGAGTGCCAGCTGCTCGGCGGCCAGGCGTCGCGGAGGGCGGCGCGCAAGGGGCGGCGCGCGGGGTTGGTGATCGTGAGGGTGACGTCGGCCGGGTCTCCGAGACGTACGGAGGTGTCGCCCGAGCGGGTCAGGCGCAGGCGGCGTACGGGGGCGGCCAGGGCGAAGTCGCACGCGCAGGCCAGGGCCAGCGGGGTGTTGACGGCCAGGATGCCGGTCCAGCTGGGGTCCCAGATGCCGACGGGGAGGGAGCCCAGGGCTGCGAGAAGGGCCGTGCGTCCGGTCAGTGCCATTGTCGTGTCGTCCTCCGTCGGGCGTCGGGTCAGCGGGGGACGGGGACGTGGGTCAGGATCGCGTTGATGACGGAATCCGGGGTGACGCCCTCCATTTCGGCCTCCGGGCGCAGTTGGATGCGGTGGCGGAGGGTGGGGAGGGCGAGGGCCTTGACGTCATCGGGGGTGACGTAGTCGCGGCCGGTCAGCCACGCCCAGGCGCGGGCGGTGGCGAGGAGGGCCGTGGCGCCTCGTGGGGAGACGCCGAGGGTGAGCGACGGGGATTCGCGGGTCGCTCGGCAGATGTCGACTACGTAGGCGGTGATTTCCGGGGAGACCGTTGTCTTGGCGACTGCCGCGCGGGCCGTTTCGAGGTCGGCTGCCGTGGCCACCGGGCGGATGCCCGCTGCGTGCAGGTCGCGGGGGTTGAAGCCGGAGGCGTGCCGGGTCAGGACGTCGATCTCGTCCTGGCGGGTAGGCAGCGGAACGTTCAACTTGAGGAGGAAGCGGTCCAGTTGGGCCTCGGGGAGGGGGTAGGTGCCCTCGTACTCGACCGGGTTCTGGGTCGCGACCACCATGAACGGGTCCGGGAGCGGGCGCGCCGTGCCGTCGACCGTGACCTGACGCTCCTCCATCGCTTCGAGGAGGGAGGACTGGGTCTTGGGCGGGGTGCGGTTGATTTCGTCGGCGAGGACAAGGTTGGTGAAGACCGGGCCCGGCTGGAAGGAGAAGCGAGCGGTGTTGGTGTCGTAGACCAGCGAGCCCGTCACGTCGCTCGGCATCAGGTCGGGGGTGAACTGTACGCGCTTCGTGTCGAGTTCGAGGGACGAGGCCAGGGCGCGTACGAGGAGTGTCTTGGCGACGCCGGGCACTCCTTCGAGAAGAACGTGGCCGCGGCAGAGGAGGGCCACGACGAGGCCCGTGACGGTGGAGTCCTGGCCGACCACGGCCTTGGCGATCTCCGTACGCAGGGCCTCCAAAGACGCCCTTGAGCTGCGGGGATCCGTCGTGGGCCCGGCGTTGTCAGTGGTCGGGTCCATCATGGGTTCCGTACCTCACTTTCGAGGGCGTCGAGGTGGTCGGCGAGTGCGATGAGTGCTGCGTCGGTCGCGGGGGGCGGGCCGAAGAGGAGAGTGTGCGGGTCCCGGGCGGGCGTGGGGAGTTGGCGTGCCAGGGCCGGGAGGAAGGTCTCGGGCGAGTGGGCCTGGGAGACGGGGACGCCGATGAGGGGGGCCAGGCGCGTGCGGGTGGAGATACGTAGGGCCGTGGCGGCGCGGTCGCGGGCGTTCGCCTTGCGGTAGAGGCGGGCGCGGCCTTCGACGGTTTCGGAGGCGCGGATCGCGACGGGCAGGCGCTCCTGGACCAGGGGGCCCAGGCGGCGTGCGCGCCACAGTGCGGCCAGTGCTGCCGCGATGAAGAGCTGAAGGGTGCCCCAGAGCCAGCCCTTGGGGATCAGGTCGACGAAGCTGCGGTCGTTCTGCGCGCCGTCGGCCGCCGAGTCGTCGGAGAGGGAGGGGAGGTACCAGACCACATGAGGGCGCGAACCGAGGAGTTGAAGGGCGAGCGAGGCGTTGCCCTGTTCGTCGAGGCGGTCGTTGAGAAGGATGTAGGGGGAACCGAGGACGACCGTGTCGCCTTCGCCGGCGGGGGACGGAAGGCGCAGGAGCGTGGGGGAGCCGTAGCTCGGGTAGCAGGAGTCGGCGCCGGCGAGCGTGCTGCTGTAGCGGTGGCCGCCGGTGTCCGCGGGGCCGGCGCGGCGGGCCTCGGGCAGCGCGCAGCCGGGCGCGAGGGGCTTGTCGGCGGCGGGCTCGGGGTCGGTGGCGACGCCGGGGGCCAGCATGTCGACCGCGGCGGCGCCGGGGGCGACGAGGACGGTGCGGCCGCCGGAGTCGACGGTGGCGGCCTGGAGCCGGGACTGCTGGCGTGCCGTGAGCCGGTCGGGCGCGGCGACCAGGAGGGTGGTGTCGGGGCCTGTCGCCGCGCGGGCCTCGGCGGTCGTGGTGACCACGCGCGTGTCGACGCCCCGGTCGGCGAGGAGTTCGGCGACGGCGCGGCTGCCGCGCTGGTCGGCGGAGCGCGGATCGAGGGCGCCGTGCTGGTCACCGGAGCGGACCACCGCGATGGCCACGGCCGCGACCAAGAGGAAGACCAGGGCCAGGGCGATGCCGCGGGTGCGGGTCCAGATCTGGCGGGCGGTGGGCGTGCTGGAGGTGGTGCCCTCGGGGGCCGGGGGCGACGGGGGCGCGGTGAGGGTCGTCGTGGCGGTGGGGGCTCCGGGGTGTGTTCCGGGCTCGGATTCCGGCTGGTGGCCCGGTGGGTTGATCGGGTGCGCGGTGGCGGGCCGGGGCCGGTCGGGCGTGCGGTCGCCGCCGCTGCGGCCGGAGTTCGGGGTGCGGGGGTCGGTCGGTTCGGTCACCGGGGCGCTCCCGCGGTGGGGGTGAGCGTGGGGGTGGTGCGTTCCACCTCGGTGTCCAGGGTGGACAGGCGCTCGTACGTCTCCGGGGTCGCGGTGCGGCCGCCGTACGCGATGTCGTCGAAGTCGCGGGCCGCCGCGCGGAGGCGGTCCGCGTGCTGGGGCAGCGGGCGGGCCGCTTCGGCGGCGGCCTCGTCGGCGGTGCGGCCGGGGCGCGGGTCGAGGAGGGCGCGCTCCTCCAGGGAGCGGACCAGGGCGCGCATCCGTTCCTGGACGGCCTGGTTCCAGTGTTCCTGGGCGGCGTGCGCCTCGGCGGCCGCGCGGTGTTCGGCGGCGCTGCGCGGGCGGTCGTCGAAGAGCGGGGGCGCGGAGGTGGGGGAGCGGCGCGGTGTGCCGAGGCGCCACCAGAGGGCGGCCGCCACGGCGACGACGGCCAGCAGGATCACGAGCAGGCCGACGGCGCCGCCGGGGGCGGCGCCGGACGCGGCGGAGAAGAGCTCGTCGATCCAGTCCCAGAACTTGTTCAGGGCGCGCATGAACCAGTTCGGGTCGTCCTGGTGGTACGCGGGCTTGGACAGCTCGCGTTTCGCCGCTTCGCGCGCGGGGTCGCGCGGGATCCTCACCGGCGGCTCTTCGCCGCCGGTGAGGACCGACGAGATCGTCGTGTGGAGCACTCCCCCAAGTGCGCTCACGTCATCAACTCCCCGGAGTGGCGCCGGGGGCGGACCCGTAGTCGTGCAGGCCTGCGGAGCGGGCGAGTTCGAGGTCGAGGGCCTCGCGGCGGATCCGCTGGTCGATGTAGAGGAGCACGGTGACGCCGGCCGTGATCGGGAAGGTGATGGTGGAGCCGACGACCGAGCCGATACCGGTGATGATGAGGAAGGCCCAGCCGAAGTTCCCGCCGCTTTCCAGGAGGCTGGTGAAGCCGTCTCCGCTGACCGCCCCGGCGATGGCGGTGAACGGGAAGAGGATGATCTCCGAGACGACCGCGGCGATCAGGGACGCCAGGATCGTGATTCCGAAGACCCGCCACCAGGAGCCGCGGACGAGCTTGGTGGAGCGGCCCATGGCCTTGCGGACGGTCTGCTTCTCCAGCATCAGGGCGGGCGAGGCCAGCGACAGGCGGACCATCAGCCAGATCGTCACGGCGAGGCCGGCGAGACCGCCGACGACTCCGAGTGCGATGCCGCCCGCGGTCGAGCCGAGTGCGCCGACGAGGATGCCGGGCACGATGCTCACGAGCATGATCGCGGCGGCGATCAGCGGGAGGAGCAGCGTCAGACCGAGCAGCCTGAGGATCTGCGGCCGGGCGTCGCGCCAGGCCTCTCCTATGGTGACGGGGCGGCCGAGCACGGCGCGGCTGGTGACCGTCGTCAGCAGGGCTGTCGCGACGATCGTGCCGAGCAGCGTCACGACCGCGACGACCGCGGAGCCGATCAGGAGTGCGCCCAGGGCGCTGAAGATCTCGCGCGGCGTGGCGTCGGGGTTGTCGAGGGCCGTGGTGGTCGCCGCGTCGTTGAGGACGAAGCCCTGGAGGAGGACCGCCAGGAGCTGGGTGACCACGGCGACCGTCAGGGAGATGCCGAGGACGGTGCGCCAGTAGGTCCGCATCGTCGACACCGCGCCGTCGAGGATCTCGCCGACGCCGAGCGGGCGCAGCGGGATGACGCCGGGCTTGGCCGCCGAGGGCTTGCCCTGCCAGCCGCCGCCCCAGCCGGGGTAGCCGCCGCCTCCGGGGCCGCCCGGTCCCTGACCGGGGCCACCGTTTCCGCCTTGGCCGCCCCAGCCCTGACCGCCCCAGCCTTGACCGCCCCAACCCTGACCTTGGCCCTGGCCCTGGCCCTGGCCGGGAGCCGGCGGGGGCGGGGGAGGGGTCTGGGCGGAGCCGGAGGGGGCGGACCACTGGGCGGGCGGGGGCTGCTCCTTGGACCACTTCGGGCCCTGGCCCGCGGCGTCCTGCGGGGGCGCGTCCTGCGGACCGCTGCCCTGTGCGTCGCCGTTCTGCTCGGGGCCGTCCTTACGGTTGCCGTCCGGGCCGTCGGAGGGGGCAGATCCGGGCGATGCCCAGCCCGGAGTGTCGTTCATCGTCGCTCCTTCAAAGTGCCCGTCCGCGGTCGCGGCAGCAGGTTGGCTGCCATCGTGCCATGGGGTGGGTGCCGGATGACCTGGCCCCGTGAGGGCTGCACACCTTCAATTGTCGGGTCGGTACGGGGCAGACTGGGCGGATGGCTGATCAGTACGCGCAATCCGGCGAGGACATATGGCCCATCGACGGCGCACAGCCCGAGGCCGTCGACATCCCGGCGATCCGATGGGAGGAGCCGGCGGAGGGGCCCGTTCTGGTGTTGCTCGACCAGACGCGGCTGCCCGCGGAAGAGGTCGAGCTGGTCTGCACGGATCCGCAGGCCCTGGTGCAGGCGATCCGTACCCTCGCCGTGCGCGGGGCGCCGCTGCTCGGGATCGCCGGGGCGTATGGCGTGGCGCTCGCGGCCGCCCGCGGCTTCGACGTGGAGGAGGCGGCCGACGCGCTGGCGGACGCGCGGCCCACCGCGGTCAATCTGGCGTACGGGGCGCGCAGGGCGCAGGAGGCGTACCGGTCCGCGTTCGGGAGCGGGGCTGGTGACGAGGCGCAGGCGCGGGAGCGGGCTGCCGCGGCGGCGCTCGCCTCGGCGCGGGCGCTGCACGAGGAGGACGCGGCGGCCAGTGCCAAGATGGCCGAGCAGGGTCTGCGGCTCCTCGACGAGCTGGTGCCCGGTGGCAATCACCGCATCCTGACGCACTGCAACACCGGGGCGTTGGTCTCCGGCGGTGAGGGCACGGCTTTCGCGGTCGCGCTCGCCGCGCATCGGGCCGGGCGGCTGCGCCGGCTGTGGGTGGACGAGACGCGCCCGCTGTTGCAGGGGGCTCGTCTGACCGCGTATGAGGCCGCGCGCAACGGGATGGCGTACACATTGCTTACGGACAACGCCGCGGGTTCGCTGTTCGCAGCGGGTGAGGTGGATGCCGTGCTCATCGGCGCGGACCGGATCGCGGCCGACGGTTCGGTGGCCAACAAGGTGGGGAGCTATCCGCTCGCGGTGTTGGCGCGTTACCACCATGTGCCGTTCATCGTGGTCGCGCCGGTGACGACGATCGACCCGGAGACCGCGGACGGGGCTTCCATCGAGGTGGAGCAGCGGGCCGGGCATGAGGTGACGGAGGTCACGGCGCCGCGGGCGCCGCTGGCCGGAGTGGAGGCAGGTGGCGGGATTCCGGTGGCACCACTGGGGACGCAGGCGTACAACCCCGCGTTCGATGTGACGCCTCCGGAGTTGGTGACGGCGATCGTCACGGAGTGGGGCGTTGTGTCGCCTGTGACAAGTGATGGCTTGGGTGAACTGTGTGCCAGCTCACTCCAGGCAACGATGAGCTAATGGGATGATGTGGTCCATGAAGGGACGAGTCCTTGTCGTCGACGACGACACCGCACTGGCCGAGATGCTCGGCATTGTGCTGCGTGGTGAAGGTTTTGAGCCGTCGTTCGTAGCTGACGGCGACAAGGCGCTGGCCGCTTTCCGTGAGACCAAGCCCGATCTGGTGCTGCTCGATCTGATGCTGCCGGGCCGGGACGGTATCGAGGTGTGCCGCCTGATCAGGGCGGAGTCCGGGGTGCCGATCGTGATGCTCACGGCGAAGAGCGACACCGTGGATGTGGTGGTGGGCCTCGAATCGGGGGCCGACGACTACATCGTCAAGCCGTTCAAGCCGAAGGAGCTGGTTGCCCGGATCCGGGCACGGCTGCGGAGATCGGAGGAGCCTGCGCCGGAGCAGCTCGCCATCGGTGACCTGGTCATCGATGTGGCCGGGCATTCGGTGAAGCGGGAGGGGCAGCCGATCGCGCTGACGCCGCTCGAGTTCGATCTGCTGGTCGCGCTCGCGCGCAAGCCCTGGCAGGTGTTCACGCGTGAGGTGCTCCTCGAGCAGGTGTGGGGCTATCGGCACGCGGCGGACACGCGCCTGGTCAATGTGCATGTGCAGCGGCTGCGCTCCAAGGTCGAGAAGGACCCGGAGCGGCCGGAGATCGTGGTGACCGTCCGAGGCGTCGGTTACAAGGCAGGACCGAGCTGACGTGTCCCGAAACAGTGCCGCTTCGGCGCCCGGGGCCGCGGGGTCCCGCCCGGAGCGGCCTGTGGGACCCGCGGCGGGGCCCACCGCCGCTCGGGGGTCACGGCTGCGCCGGGCCGTCGACGGGGGCCTGCTGCTCCAGGGCGGTATGAAGGGCAGCCCTGTGCTGCGCCTGTTCGCCCGCTGGGTGCGGCGTCCGTTGCTGCCCGCGATGCGGCTGTGGCGGCGGAACATCCAGCTGAAGGTCGTCGTCACGACGCTGCTGATGTCGCTCGGTGTCGTGCTGTTGCTCGGCATCGTCGTCATCGGCTCGGTGCGCAACGGGCTGCTCGACGCCAAGGTGAAGGCTTCGCAGAGTCAGGCCGAGGGCGGTTTCCGCGCGGCCAAGGACAAGGCGGACTCCGCGGCGGCCGGGGTGCGGGACGGTGCGTCCGGTGACAGTCGCACCACGTTGAACCCCAACAACTGGATGAGCGAGCTCGTCACGCAGCTCGCGAGTGGTGGCAAGGGCGCGTTCGACGTCGTGACCCTCAGCTCGAACGATGCCGACAGTGGCAACGGGCGGGCGCCGCGCGGCTCCGGTCTGGTGGACCCGAACCGCAGCGTGCCCGACGACCTGCGGGGGCAGGTCGACCGGATCGCCGGCGCGTCGCAGCAGTACACGAAGATCGTCTACGACGGCGGCAAGGACGCGCAGCCGGGTCTCGTCGTCGGCAAGCGGCTCAACGATCCGCAGGGGCACGCCTATCAGCTGTATTACCTCTTCCCGCTGACGCAGGAGGAGAAGTCTCTCGGCCTGGTCAAGGGGACGCTCGCGACGGCCGGACTCTTCGTCGTGGTGCTGCTCGGGGCCATCGCCTGGCTCGTCGTGCGGCAGGTCGTCACGCCGGTGCGGATGGCGGCGGGGGTCGCCGAGCGGCTCTCCGCGGGCCGCCTCCAGGAACGTATGAAGGTCACGGGCGAGGACGACATCGCGCGCCTGGGCGAGGCCTTCAACAAGATGGCGCAGAACCTCTATCTGAAGATCCAGCAGCTCGAGGACCTGTCGCGGATGCAGCGGCGGTTCGTCTCGGACGTGAGCCATGAGCTGCGTACGCCGCTGACGACCGTACGGATGGCCGCCGATGTCATCCATGAGGCGCGGGTCGACTTCGATCCGGTGACCGCGCGGTCCGCGGAGTTGCTGGCCGACCAGCTGGACCGGTTCGAGTCGCTGCTGGCCGACCTGCTGGAGATCAGCCGGTTCGATGCCGGGGCCGCCGCGCTGGAGGCCGAGCCGATAGATCTGCGGGAGGTCGTACGGCGCGTGGTGGGCGGCGCCGAGCCGCTCGCGGAGCGCAAGGGCACGCACATCCGGATCGTCGGCGACGACCAGCCGGTGGTCGCAGAGGCGGACGCGCGGCGCGTGGAGCGCGTGCTGCGCAACCTGGTGGTGAACGCCGTGGAGCACGGCGACGGCCAGGACGTCGTGGTGCGGCTCGCGACCGCGGGAGGCGCGGTCGCCGTCGCTGTGCGCGACTACGGAGTGGGACTCAAGCCCGGTGAGGCGACCCGCGTGTTCAGCCGCTTCTGGCGGGCCGACCCGGCACGCGCGCGTACTACGGGCGGTACCGGGCTCGGCCTGTCGATCGCCCTGGAGGACGCGCGGCTGCACGGAGGGTGGCTGCAGGCCTGGGGCGAGCCGGGCGGCGGCTCACAGTTCCGGCTCACGTTGCCGAGGACGGTGGACGAGGCGCTGCGCGGTTCGCCGATACCGCTGGAGCCGGAGGATTCGCGGCGCAATCGGGGACTCGGTGACGCCGGGCTGCCGGGCGCCGACGGCAAGAAGCTCGCCACCGTGCCGGCCCAGGCGCCGCCCGTACCGGCCAAGGCTCCGATCGCCCCGCGCCCCGCGCAGGCGGCGGTGTCCGCCGATCCCACGGCGCTGCCCGGCAGCGGTGCGCGCGTGGTGGCGCGCGGCGGGGCGGCGGGCGAGCCGCGGCAGGCCGAGGACCGTGACGAGCACGGTGCCCCGGACGGGCACGGTGGGCGTGACGAGCGCGGCGGGCCGCGCGTGGCGGACGGCGAGGCGTCGGCGGAACCCGGGGCGCCCGCGCGGGCGCGTACCGAGCGGACCGCGGCGACATCGCGCGGTGAGGGGAGCGATGGCGGTCGTGGATGAACAGCGGGTGCCGCGGCAGCGGCGCGGGATGCGGGCCGGAATGCTGGCCGGGTGCGGTGCGCTCGTACTCGCCGGCTGCGCGTCGATGCCGGACAACGGGGGCCTCGAATCGGTCGAGGCCTCGCAGCGCCCGGACTCACAGGTGCGCGTCTTCGCCCTGCCGCCGAAGGACGACGTCGGGCCCTCCTCCATCGTCGAGGGCTTCCTGGAGGCGCTGACCAGTGACGACCCCTCGTACACGATGGCGCGCAAGTACCTGACGTCGAAGGCCGCGAAGAACTGGGAGCCCAAGCGGCAGACCGTGGTGCTCGACGACGGCCCCAGCACGCGCCCGACGGGCCGGCCGAATTCGGGGAACGACGGCCGCTCCTACGAACTGACCGGCAAGCAGGTCGCCACGGTCGACCAGCAGCAGGCGTACCAGCCGCGGGGCGGGGCGTACCAGGGGGATCTGCACCTGACGCAGGTGAACACCTCCAAGGGCAAGCAGTGGCGGATCGACGCCCTCCCGGAGGGGGTCGTTCTCGGCGAGTCCGACTTCCAGCGGATCTACAGCTCCGTCAACAAGTACTACTACGCGGTGGATTCGACGTCGGGCGGTGAGGCCGGGCAGCGGCGCCTGGTCGCGGACCCCGTCTTCGTACGGCAGTGGACCGACCCGCTGACGGAGACCGTCAAGGAGCTGTTGCAGGGGCCGACGCGCTGGCTGAATCCGGTGGTGCGGACGGCGTTTCCGACGCATGCCGCGCTGAAGAAGGGCACCGACTCGCTGGCGCCGGACGACGCCAACAAGCTGACGGTGCCGCTGAACGAGGCGGGCAGCAGGGCCGGGCAGGCCAAGTGCAAGGAGATGGCGGCCCAACTGCTGTTCTCGCTGCGGGACCTGTCGTCGTCGAGCGTGAACGAGGTGGAACTGAAGCGTTCCGACGGCCGGTTCATGTGTGCGATGACCGAGGACGGGGCGGACGCCCTCGCGGCGCCGCGCTCCACCGGGCGCGTCCCGGACCAGTACTTCCTCGACGCCAAGGGCCGCCTGGTGCGGATGCCGGGCAAGAGCAGGTCCGACAAGAGCCCCGAGCAGGTGCCGGGGCCGCTGGGCGAGGGCGAGCAGGTGCTGCGTTCCGTGGCCGTCTCGCGCGACCAGGAGCGCGCGGCGGGGGTCTCGAACGACGGGCGCTCGCTGTACGTGGCGTCGCTGATCGCCGGTGCCTCGCTGGGGGACCCGGTCGCGAGCAGCCACGCCAAGGCGGAGAAGAACGGCTTCACGACGCCCAGTTGGGACGGGAACGGCGATCTGTGGGTGGCCGACCGCGATCCGAAGCACCGGCGGCTGCTGATGTTCGGCCAGGGGCAGGCGGACAAGGTGCAGAAGGTCCGGGTCGAGGGGCTCGGCGACGACGCCACCATCGAGACGGTGAAGGCGTCCGCCGACGGAGCGCGCATCGGACTCCTTGTGTCGGAGGAGGACACCACGTCGCTGTGGATCGGGCGCGTCGAGCGGCACGCCGACGCGAACGGCGACACGGAGGTCTCGGTGACCGAACTGCGCCAGGCGGCACCGCAGATGGAAGAGGTGACGGCCGTGTCGTGGGCGGGCGACAGCCGGCTCGTCGTCGTCGGCCGGGAGCCCGGTGGGCTGCAGCAGATGCAGTACGTGCTGAGCGACGGATCGACGCCGACCGGGCAGGCGCTGCCGGGTCTGACCAGGGTCAGCGAGATCGCGGCGTCGGACAACGACGAACTGCCGCTGCTCGCGCACTCCGACGACGGCATCGTCCGCCTGCCCTCCGGGGCGGCGTGGCAGTCGGTGCTGAAGGACGGGACGGCTCCGGTCTATCCGGGGTAGCGACGAGGGCCGTCGGCCCGGGTGTCACCCACACGAGTTCAACCCCTGTTCACAACCGTCGAGTTGTCCACAGGGCGTTGTCCACAGGGCTGGTGGGGCGGCCCGCGGGTCGGCACAGTGGTGGGTATGCGGGGGTGGTGGCAGGACTTCTCCGATCTGGTGCTGCCGGCCGAGTGTGCCGGCTGTGGCAGATCTCGTACGACGCTGTGCGCGCGGTGCTCGGCGGCGTTGCGCGGCGCTGTGCCGAGCCGGGTGCGGCCGCGACCGGCTCCGCCGGGGATGCCGGTCGTGTTCGGCGCCGTCCCGTACCGGAACGCGGTGCGGGCCGTGCTCCTCGCCCACAAGGAGCGTGGTGCGCTCGGCCTCGCCCGGCCGCTGGGCGAGGCGCTGGCCGGGGCTGTGCGGGCCGGACTCGTGGACGGCGGGGTCGAGTGGGGTGGCGGGGCCGGGCGGGCTCCTGGCGGCCCTGTGGGCCCCGTGACGCTCGTCCCTGTGCCGTCCGCGCCGCGGGCCGTGCGGGCGCGCGGTCACGACCCGACGCGGCGGATCGCGTACGCGGCGGCGGCCGAGCTGCGCCGTGCGGGTGTCCCGGCGCGGGTGCTGGCCGTGCTGCGGCAGCGGCGAGCGGTGGCCGACCAGTCGGGCCTGGACGCCCGGCAGCGGCTGGTGAATGTGACGGGCGCGCTGGAAGTGGTGGGCGGTGGCAGCGCGTTGCTCACTGGAATTGGCCGGATCGTGCTGGTCGACGACCTGATCACGACGGGTGCTTCTCTCGCGGAGGCGGCGCGCGCAATAGCGGCCGCGACCGGTTACGTGAAGATCGATAGGGAACGCGAGTCGGATCGGGGCCGCTCCGAGGCGGGCCCGGGAAAGGCCGGCGAGATCGCCGGGATCGCGTTTCGGGCGGCCGTGGTGGCCGCGTCTCCGGAATCCTTCGAAATAAACCGGAACTAGTTGGGAATCTGCATCGTTGCAGGTAGAGACAGGGTTCTTTCGCTCGGTTGGAGGTACGTGTCAGTAGAGGGTGCCGACAACCGTCCGGGCGAGATATGTTCGGTTGTGAGGAACTCGGCAGGAAAGGTCTGAGCCACTCCTCACCATTGGATTGCCGTGTCAGGCGCATTGCACAGACAATTTCGCAATCACTCGTCGTGGTGGGGTGTAGATCTTGTCCACGGGGGAGGAGGAGGTGGAAGTCACCGAGTCCGAGACTCCGGAAGTGGCCGGAGTCTGGTGCAAGAGGGAGATGCTCCGCCCAAGGAGCGGGGCTATCCGGGAACGGAGTTCTGCGTGGACATCGTCGTCAAGGGCCGCAAGACCGAAGTACCAGAGCGGTTCCGTAAGCACGTGGCCGAGAAGCTGAAGCTGGAGAAGATCCAGAAGCTCGACGGCAAGGTGATCAGCCTCGACGTTGAGGTGTCCAAGGAGCCGAACCCCCGACAGGCGGACCGGTGCGAGCGCGTGGAGATCACACTGCGCACGCGTGGCCCGGTGATCAGGGCAGAGGCCGCGGCAAGCGACCCGTACGCGGCGCTGGACCTGGCCACGGACAAGCTCGACGCACGCCTGCGCAAGGAGCACGACAAGCGGTCGTCGCGGCGCGGCAAGCGGATCTCTGCGGCAGAGGTCGCCGAGCACGTTCCGGACGCCGCCCTGCTCAACGGGGACGGCACGATCGCCAAGACCGAAGAGGCCGAGCCCGACGGCGTACCGACCACCAAGATGGGCTCGCTGGAGGTCAAGGGCGAGGGCCCGCTCGTCGTCCGTGAGAAGACCCACGTGGCGGCACCCATGACGCTCGATCAGGCGCTCTACGAGATGGAGCTGGTCGGGCACGACTTCTATCTGTTCGTCGACTCCGAGACGAAGGAACCAAGCGTCGTCTACCGGCGGCACGCCTACGACTACGGCGTCATCCACCTCAGCACCGACCCCATGGTCTCCCAGGTCAGGGGAGCCGACGGGGGCGACGCAATCGGCGGCTGACCACAACTGACACCCACTCATCGGGTGCCCCTGAGGTGCGTGTGCGCCCCCAGGGGCACCCTTGTGCGACCCCCTGGTGCACCGCACGGCCATCGCGCCGACGCCGGAGCATGAAATCATGGCGGCGCCGGGTCAACCGGCGTGCTGGTGCCTCGGGTTGGCGCGGCACAGGAAGACAGGCCGCGGCCTTCAGGGGGAGGAACGATGGCGGACAGCTTCGGACTGATGCGGGGCGAGGACGCCGGTGCCGGCGAGGACGGCGCCGACACGGGGCCGGATGCCGGATCCTCGCGCGAGGAACCCATCCGGGTGCTTGTGGTGGACGACCATGCCCTGTTCCGGCGCGGCCTGGAGATCGTCCTCAAGGCCGAGGAGGACATCCTGGTCGTCGGTGAGGCGGGCGACGGGGCGGAGGCCGTGGACAAGGCGGCCGATCTGCTGCCGGACATCGTCCTCATGGACGTACGGATGCCCAAGAGAGGCGGCATCGAGGCGTGCACCTCCATCAAGGAGGTGGCGCCCAGCGCCAAGATCATCATGTTGACGATCAGCGATGAGGAAGCCGATCTCTACGACGCGATCAAGGCGGGCGCGACGGGATATCTGCTGAAGGAGATCTCGACCGACGAGGTGGCCACGGCCATTCGCGCCGTGGCCGACGGGCAGTCGCAGATCAGCCCGTCCATGGCGTCGAAGCTGCTCACCGAGTTCAAGTCGATGATCCAGCGCACGGACGAGCGCCGGCTCGTGCCCGCGCCCCGGCTGACCGACCGGGAGCTCGAGGTGCTCAAGCTGGTGGCGACGGGCATGAACAACCGGGACATCGCCAAGGAGTTGTTCATCTCCGAGAACACCGTGAAGAACCATGTGCGCAACATCCTGGAGAAGCTGCAGCTGCACTCCAGGATGGAGGCCGTGGTGTACGCGATGCGGGAGAAGATCCTGGAGATCCGGTAGGGCGGGGCTCCTGGGGCCGGGCTCCTGGGGTGAAGCCGCGAGCGCAGGGCTGCTAGCGCAGGGCTTCGAGCAGGGCCTTCTTCAAGGGCGCCGACTCCATGCGCTCCACTCTTACGCTGTCGCAGCCGACCCAGCTCGCCGCTTCGTGGAGCGCCGCCGCCACCGCCGGTACGGCCTTCGGGCCGTCCAGGGAGACCTGCTTGGCGACCAGGGTGCTGCCCGCTCGCGCGGGGTCCACGCGGCCCACCAGGCGGCCGCCGGACAGGACCGGCATCGCGAAGTAGCCGTGGATCCGCTTCGGCTTCGGGACGTAGGCCTCCAGGCGGTGCGTGAAGCCGAAGATCCGCTCGGTACGGGCGCGCTCCCAGATCAGGGAGTCGAAGGGGGACAGGAGCGTGGTGCGGTGGCGGCCGCGGGGCGCTGATTCCAGGGCCGTGGCGTCGGCCCAGGCGGGCTTGCCGCCCCAGCCCTCCACCGTGACCGGGACGAGGCCGGTGTCCTCGATCACCGCGTCGAACTGGTCGCTCTTCAGGCGGTGGTAGTCCGCGATGTCCGCGCGCGTGCCGACGCCGAGGGCCTCGCCGGCCTGGCGGACCAGGCGGCGGACGCACTCCGCGTCGTCGAGGTCGTCGTGCAGGAGGGGCGACGGGATCGCGCGCTCCGCCAGGTCGTAGATCCGCCTCCAGCCGCGGCGCTCCACGCAGACCACCTCGCCGTACATCAGCGCGCGCTCGACGGCGATCTTCGACTCGGACCAGTCCCACCACTCGCCCTTGTTCTTCGTGCCGCCCAGTTCCGTGGCGGTGAGTGGGCCTTCCGCGCGGAGTTGCTTGATCACCTGGTCGTACGCGCCGTCGGGGAGGTGGTGGTGCCAGTGGGGGCGGGAGCGGTAGGCGCGGCGGCGGAAGGCGAAGTGCGGCCATTCCTCGATGGGGAGCACGCAGGCGGCGTGCGACCAGTATTCGAAGGCGTGGGGGGCGGAGGACGGGGCCGCGCCCGGCGTCCAGTACGCCGACTCGACCTTGGTCCGGGGGACCGCGCCCAGGCGGGCGTAGGGGATCAGCTCGTGCGAGCGGGCAAGGACGGAGATCGTGTCGAGCTGGACCGCGCCGAGGTGCCGGAGTACGCCACGTACCCCGGCTTTGCGGTCGGGGGCGCCGAGGAAGCCTTGGGCGCGGAGGGCGATGCGGCGGGCTTCGTCGGCGGACAAAGTGGGCGCGGGACGCGGCGAGGTCGTCATGGCCGGAACGATAGAGGCCGGGTCTGACAACGGGGTGGGGGCGGCGCCGGGGGTGGGCTGCGGCGGAGGCAGCTGGTCAGTTCGGAGCCGGGAGGTATGGCAGTGGGGTGGGGAGGTTCAGGTCGGTGGGGAGGAGGGAGGCGAGCCAGCAGTCGCGGAGGACGCCCTTGTTGGGCAGGCCTGCTCGGAGGGTGGCCTCCAGGGTGAAGCCCGCGCGTTCCGCCACCGTGAGGGAGCCCACGTTGCCGACCTCCGCGCGCCACTCCAGGCGTGGACAGGAGAGGTCGGTGAAGGCCCAGCGGGCCACGCCCAGGACGGCCTCCGTCATATAGCCGCGGCCCCGGAACCGCTTGGCCGTCCAGAAGCCGACTTCCCAGGCACCCGCGCGCGGGTGGTGGAGGGAGACCGCGCCGACCACCGGGCCGCTGCCCTCCGTGCGTATCGCGAATGTGTACTCCGTGTCACCGAGCCAGCCGTCCGCGACGACACGGTTGACGAAGTATTCGGCGTCCACGCGCGCGTACGGCGAGGGAATCGTGGTCCAGCGCTGGATCTCGGGATCCTGGGCCGCGGCGTACACCTCGTCGATGTCGGCGGGCACGAAGGTGCGCAACTGCAGGCGGTCGGTGGTCAGCGTCACGGGGTCCATCGCCCGATTCTGCTCGGCACGCGACGGGGGCGCCACGACTTTTCATGGTCCATACCGGCACCTTCGCGGCGGCCCGCGCGTTGGACCTCATGGCAGACCTCCCGGCACGGTGGGGTCCTCGCATACGATGGCCGTTGCTCTAGTAGTCCTTGGTAGTCCCCAGTAATACTTAGAAGTTTCAGAGAAAACCGACCGTGCCAGGCCCGACCGGCAAGGAGACCAACCCCCGTGTCCGTCCTCCAGAAGATCATGCGTGCAGGCGAAGGCAAGATCCTGCGCAAGCTGCACCGCATCGCGGACCAGGTCAACTCCATCGAAGAGGACTTCGAGAGTCTCTCCGACGCCGAGCTGCGCGCACTCACGGACGAGTACAAGCAGCGGTTGGAGGACGGCGAGACCCTCGACGACCTGCTGCCCGAGGCGTTCGCCACCGTCCGTGAGGCCGCCCGCCGTGTGCTGGGCCAGCGCCCCTACGACGTGCAGCTGATGGGTGGCGCCGCGCTCCACCTCGGCTACGTGGCGGAGATGAAGACCGGTGAGGGCAAGACCCTGGTCGGCACGCTGCCGACGTATCTGAACGCGCTGTCCGGCAAGGGCGTCCACCTGATCACGGTGAACGACTACCTGGCCGAGCGCGACTCCGAGATGATGGGCCGCGTTCACAAGTTCCTCGGCCTGTCCGTCGGCTGCATCCTCGCGAACATGAACCCGGCGCAGCGCCGCGAGATGTACAACTGCGACATCACGTACGGCACGAACAACGAGTTCGGCTTCGACTACCTCCGCGACAACATGGCGTGGTCCCAGGACGAGCTCGTCCAGCGCGGCCACAACTTCGCGGTGGTCGACGAGGTCGACTCCATCCTCGTCGACGAGGCCCGTACGCCGCTGATCATCTCCGGCCCCGCCGACCAGGCCACGAAGTGGTACGGCGACTTCGCCAAGCTCGTCACCCGCCTCAAGAAGGGCGAGGCGGGCAACACGCTGAAGGGCATCGAGGAGACCGGCGACTACGAGGTCGACGAGAAGAAGCGCACCGTGGCCATCCATGAGCCGGGTGTCGCCAAGGTCGAGGACTGGCTCGGGATCGACAACCTCTACGAGTCGGTCAACACGCCGCTCGTGGGTTACCTGAACAACGCCATCAAGGCCAAGGAACTCTTCAAGAAGGACAAGGACTACGTCGTCATCGACGGCGAAGTCATGATCGTCGACGAGCACACCGGCCGTATCCTCGCCGGCCGCCGCTACAACGAGGGCATGCACCAGGCGATCGAGGCGAAGGAAGGGGTGGACATCAAGGATGAGAATCAGACCCTGGCGACCATCACCCTGCAGAACTTCTTCCGTCTCTACGACAAGCTCTCCGGCATGACCGGTACGGCGATGACCGAGGCCGCCGAGTTCCACCAGATCTACAAGCTCGGCGTCGTCCCGATCCCGACCAACAGGCCGATGGTCCGTGCGGACCAGGCCGACCTGATCTACCGCACCGAGGTCGCCAAGTTCGACGCGGTGGTCGACGACATCGCCGAGAAGCACGGCAAGGGGCAGCCGATCCTCGTCGGTACGACCTCCGTCGAGAAGTCCGAGTACCTCTCGCAGCAGCTCGCCAAGCGCGGCGTCCAGCACGAGGTGCTCAACGCCAAGCAGCACGACCGTGAGGCGCCGATCATCGCCCAGGCGGGCCGCAAGGGCGCCGTCACCGTCGCCACGAACATGGCAGGCCGTGGTACCGACATCAAGCTCGGTGGCAACCCGGACGACCTGGCCGAGGCGGAGCTGCGGCAGATGGGTCTCGACCCGGTCGAGCACGTCGAGGAGTGGGCGGCCGCGCTGCCCGCCGCCCTGGAGAAGGCCGAGCAGGCGGTCAAGGCCGAGTTCGAGGAGGTCAAGGACCTCGGCGGGCTCTACGTTCTCGGTACGGAGCGGCACGAGTCGCGGCGTATCGACAACCAGCTGCGCGGTCGTTCCGGTCGTCAGGGCGACCCCGGTGAGTCCCGCTTCTACCTGTCGCTCGGCGACGACCTCATGCGGCTCTTCAAGGCGCAGATGGTCGAGCGCGTGATGTCGATGGCCAACGTGCCGGACGACGTCCCGATCGAGAACAAGATGGTGACCCGCGCCATCGCCTCCGCCCAGTCGCAGGTCGAGCAGCAGAACTTCGAGACGCGTAAGAACGTCCTGAAGTACGACGAGGTGCTCAACCGGCAGCGCGAGGTCATCTACGGCGAGCGCCGCCGCGTCCTGGAGGGCGAGGACCTGCACGAGCAGGTGCAGCACTTCATGGACGACACGATCGACGCCTACATCGGCGCCGAGACCGCCGAGGGCTTCGCCGAGGAGTGGGACCTCGACCGGCTGTGGGGCGCGTTCAAGCAGCTCTACCCGATCAAGGTCACCGTGGAGGAGCTCGAGGACGAGGTGGGGGACCGGGCCGGTCTCACCGCCGAGTTCATCGGCGAGGCCGTCAAGGACGACATCCACGCGCAGTACGAGGCGCGCGAGGAGCAGCTCGGGTCCGAGATCATGCGTGAGCTGGAGCGCCGGGTCGTGCTGAGCGTGCTCGACCGCAAGTGGCGTGAGCACCTCTACGAGATGGACTACCTCCAGGAGGGCATCGGCCTGCGCGCCATGGCGCAGAAGGACCCGCTGGTCGAGTACCAGCGCGAGGGCTTCGACATGTTCACCGCCATGATGGAGGGCATCAAGGAGGAGTCCGTCGGCTACCTGTTCAACCTGGAGGTCCAGGTCGAGCAGCAGGTCGAGGAGGTCCCGGTGGCGGACACGGCGCCGGCGGCGAACCTGGAGAAGCAGGACGCGGTGCCGGCGCAGGCCGGGGGCCGTCCGGAGATCCGGGCCAAGGGCCTGGACACTCCGCAGCGTCCCGACCGGCTGCACTTCCAGGCGCCGAACGCCGAGGGCGGTGTCGACGAGGGCGACTTCGTGACCGAGGGCGGCGGGCCCACGCGCTCCTCTGCGGACGGGCTGACCCGCGCCGAGCGGCGCAAGCAGCAGAAGGGCCGCCGCCGCAAGAAGTGACATCAGTTTGAAAAGGGGCCGGGCACGGTGTGCCCGGCCCCTTTTGTGTCACTCGACGTCGTCCCGTGGGGGTCGGCCGCCCAGTTCCACCGCCGTGCAGCGCCACCGCTGGTCCTCGCCCAGGGCGAGCCGGAAGGCCAGGGCGTGCAGCCGGGGGCCGACCGCGATGCGGGCGAACACTTCGTAGCTGCCGGGGGCGGGTTCGAAGTGGCCGATGCCGTGCACGGTCGGGCGGGGCCCCGCGCCGGGCAGCAGGGTGCGGCGTTCCACCAGCCAGAGCAGGTCGTCGAAGGCCTGGTGCGCGGCGTGGCGGGCGAACCAGTGCAGGGGCCTGTCGCCGCTGAGCACCAGGAGCAGGCGCTGGGTGAACAGCTCGGTGGGGTGCGGCGGGACCTGTGGTGGGACGCGCCGCGGAACCGCGCCGGGGCGACGGCTGTCGCGGCGGGTGGGCGGCCGGGTGTTTCCGCGTGGCCCCCGCCTGTTCATGACCTTCTGCATGACGCCTCCCGATACCGACCGGTAACTCCTCGTGAGGATCTTGTACGAGGCCGGGGGTGCGGCGGCAAGCGCCGGTGGGCGGAGCCGGGGTGCGGCGGTGGGTTCGCCTATCAGGGTGACCGGGGCGGCGCGAGGGCCCGGCCCCCGGGAGCGTACGGAGGTCGGCCGTGGGTGGGCGTTGACGCCCGGGCGGACGCGGGTGGCGGCCCGAAGGGGGACGCCCCCACGTATCCTGAAGCCCCCGACGCAGAGCAGAAAGCAGCCGGACCATGCGCGTGTACGTACCTCTGTCCCTGCCTCGACTCGCAGAGGCGTACAAGGCCGGCGAGATCGGGCCCGCGCCCGTCACCGCCTTCGCCGTGACGCCCGCGCTGCGCGAGTGGTACCGGTCCGAGGACATCGAGGAGCTGGAGTACGCGGCGCTCAATCGGGCCGCGCTCGCCTCGCTGCGGCTCGTCGCCGCCGACCCCGCTGCCGCGCGCCGCCGGGTCGTCGTCGCGGTGGACGTGCCGGACGGGGCCGCCGTCGCCGACCAGGACCGCGGAGGCGAGCAGGGCGCGCTCGGCGAGCTGACGGTGCGCGAGACGGTGCCGCTGGCGAAGGTCGCCGCCGTGCACGTCGACTCGGGCGACGCCGACGCCGATGTGGCGGCCGCCGCAGAGGCGCTCGCCGCGGCCGACCGGGGCGACGACGACGCGCAGTTCGTCGTGGACGGCGCCGAGGACCACGACCTGCTGTGGTTCGCCACGCAGGAGATCCCGGGCCTCGTGGGCTAGGTCCTGTCGTCAAACTCCAACTCCCGTCGTCGCCCGGAGGGCGGCCCGGCGGCGTCTGGGGCGTGCGATCGCAAGGCGCCGGGAAGTCCTCGTAGCGGAGCTACTAGGACTTTTCGGCAACGCCGCGAGCGTGCGTGCCAGGCGTCGCCGGGCAGACGGGAGTTTGACGACAGGGCCTAGGGCCCTAGGGCGATCGCTGAGGGATCCGCCTCAGGGGTGGGTAGTTTCTTGTCATGGGGAGGCACTTCGGGATGCACACGGGCACACACATCGTCTGGGACTGGAACGGCACGCTGTTCCACGACAACGAGGCGGTCATACGCGCCAGCAACGCGGCCTTCGCGGCGGTCGGGCTCGAACCGATCACGCTGGAGAAGTACCGCGAGCTGTACTGCATCCCCATCCCCAAGTTCTACGAGCGGCTGATGGGCCGGCTGCCCACCCCGGCCGAGTGGACGGCGATGGACGGCGCGTTCCACCAGCACTACGAGCGGTACGCGGTGGACTGCCGGCTCACCGAGGGCGTCGAGCTGCTGCTCGCCGGCTGGCAGGAGGCCGGGCGCAGCCAGTCCATCCTCAGCATGGCCGGACACGAGCAACTCGTGCCGCTGGTAAGCCAGTTGGGCATCGCCGAGCGGTTCGTGCGCGTCGACGGGCGGACGGGCCCCTCTGGCGGCAGCAAGACCGAGTACATGGTGCGGCACCTGAAGGTCCTCGACGGCGTGGCCCCGGAGCGGACCGTGGTCATCGGGGACGCCGCGGACGACGCCGTGGCGGCGATCGCCGCGGGCGCGCAGGCCGTGCTCTACACCGGCGGCTCGCACAGCAGGGCCAGTCTCGAAGGGGTGGGCGCTCCCGTCGTCGACACCCTGGTGGAGGCGGTGCGCGAGGCCGAGCGGCTGGCCGCGGCGGCCTGAGCAGCGCCCCCGGGACCCTGAACCGCGCCCCCGGCGCCCCGAGCCGCACCCCCGGCCGTCAACCGGAGCGGTGAACCCACCCGTATCCGCCGCCTTTTGCATCGACCCAGTTCACGCTCCGCTGTCGGCTGCGTACGCTGTGGTGGGCCAGTGGCGCGGCGATACGACGGGGGCGGAGTTCATGGGTTTCGGGTTCGGGCAGCGGCGGGGCGGTCAACTCCCCGTAGAAGTAACCACGTTCGTCGGCAGGAAGGACGAACTGGCCGAGGTGCGGGCCGGGTTCGAGCGCGCCCGCCTCGTCACCCTGGTGGGACCGGGCGGCGTCGGCAAGAGTCGTACGGCGATGCGGGCCGCGGCCGGGCTCGCCGAGCGGTTCCCGGACGGGGTGTGGCTCGTCGAGCTGAGCGCGCTGCGCGACCCCGAGCTGATCCCCGTCACCCTGGCCGCCGTGCTCGAACTGCCGGAACAGGCGGGCATGGAGCCGCTCGACGCCGTCGTCGCGCACCTTCAGGGGCGGCGGCTGCTCATCGTGCTCGACACGTGCGAGCATCTCGTCGACGCCTGCGCCATGCTCACCGACGTACTGCTGCGGGAGGCGGCCGGCGTCAGCGTGCTCGCCACCAGCAGGCAGCCGCTCGATGTGCCGGGGGAGCGCTGCTGCGCCATCGCGCCGCTCGCCCCCGATGACGCCCTGGAGCTGTTCGTGCAACGGGCGTCCGCCGTGGTGCCGGGCTTCGCCGTGGACGAGGCGAACCGGGAGCAGCTCGCGGCGCTCGCCCGACGACTCGACGGGATCCCGCTCGCCATCGAGCTGGCGGCGGTGCGGCTGCGGGCGGTGCCCCTCGAACATCTGGTGGAGCGGCTCGGGCAGCGCTTCGAGGTGCTCACGGGCGGCCGGCGCACCTCGCTGACCCGGCACCAGACGCTGCGTACGGCCATCGGCTGGTCGCACGAACTGTGCACGCCGCAGGAGCGGCTGCTGTGGGCGCGGCTCTCCGTCTTCGCGGGCTCCTTCGGGCTGGCCGCCGCCGAAGTCGTGGGCGCGGGCGGCGAGTTGGCGGGCCCCGACGTGCTCGAGCAGCTCATCGGGCTCGTCGACAAGTCCGTCGTGCAGCGGATCGGGGAGAACGGCAGCCGGTACCGGATGCTCGACACCATCCGCGAGTACGGCGCCGAGTGGCTGGAGGAGGCGGGGCAGTCGGCGGCCGTGCGGCAGCGGCACTCCGCGTACCACCGGGAGCTCGGGCAGCGTTACTGGGACGGCTTCCTGACGACCGAGCAGGTCGGCCACTACCGGGTGCTGCGCGCGGCGCGGGCCGATGTCAGGGCCGCGCTCGAATACGCCTACCAGAGTCCCGACTCGGTGGCCGCCGGCGTGTGGTTCGCCGCGCAGCTCGGCCCGTACTGGCGGGCGGTCGGCCAGCTCTCCGAGGGGCGGTACTGGATCGAGAAGGGGCTCGCGCTCCTCGACGAGGTGGGGCAGGAGCAGGCGTGGGGGCGGTTCATGACCGCCCTCTTCTCGGTGTGGCAGGGGGATCTGCCGGGCGCGCTCGAACTCTTCCACCGGGCCGTCGACATCGCGCGCCGCTCGGGCAACGACCGGGTCGAGCTGTTCTGCGACGCGTATCTGGGCGGCCTCGACGCGCTGTGCGGGGAACCGGACGGGCTCGACGTCATGGAGGACGCGCGGCAGCGGATCCTGGCGCGCGAGGACGGCCTCGGCATCGGCGTCATCCACTACGAAGCGGCGCTGCTGCTCGGCGTGCTCGGGGACACGGACGGCGCGCTCGCACTGTGCCGCACGGGGCTCGCCCACCTGGAGAGCACGGGGGAGCGGCAGCTGTTCGGGTCCACGCTCATGGTGCAGGGCGTCATCCTCTGGCTCGCCGGGGAGCGGGTGGAGGCCGTCGCCTCGTTGTGCCGGGGCCTGGAGGCCGCCGCGGAGATCGACGAGGTGCTGATCGCCGCGCTGTGCTGTCTCGGACTCGCCTGGTCCGCCGCGTACGACAAGCGGCAGGTGCGGGCGGCGTGGCTGCTCGGGTACGCGGAGAACGCGCGGCGGCTCGGGGGCGGTGACCCGGTCGGGATGCTGCCGTCACTCTTCGAGGAGCAGGAGTCCGTGCGTGGCGCCGTACTGCGGGCCCTGGGCGAGGAGGAGTTCGGGCGGTGGTGGGGCGTGGGGGCGCGGCTTTCGGGGCGGCAGGTGCTCGATGCCGTACGGGCCGGGGCCGACGCGCCGCCGGTGGCGCAGGTGCCGGCGGCGCGTGGGGGCGGGGTGGATGCGCTCACCCGGCGGGAGCGGGAGGTTGCGGTGCTGGTGGCGGAGGGGATGTCCAACCGGGAGATCGCCGAGCGGTTGGTGATCTCCAAGCGGACGGCGGATGCGCATGTGGAGCATATTTTGGCGAAGTTGGGGGTGGGGTCACGTACGGAGATCCCCTCAATCGCCGGAGGGGCTGAGTTTGCCTAGGTATACGGATTCCGGCTCCGCGTGCGCAGATGCGTATACGGCTCCACGGCGATACCGATGCCGAGGGGGGTCGGGGCGCGGCACGCTGTACAGGTGTCGCGTGCTCTGGAGGAACGGCGCGGCGGGGCGCCGGACGGCAATGGTCAACTCCCCACGGCTGTCGTGGCATCGGCCCCCCGTCGCTGCGTCCGGAGTACGGCGCGTTTCGGTGGCTGCCCTCGTCGGCGGGGCAGCCACCGCACTTACCTAGCTGCCCGCCGGCGCCTTCGCCCGCAGCACCGTCAGGAACTCCCGCATCCACTGCGAGTGGTCCGGCCAGGCGCGGGAGGAGACCAAGGTGCCGTCGACGACCACCTCCGCGTCCTGGAACGTGGCGCCCGCCGCCTGCATGTCCGTCTCGAGGGCCGGGTACGCCGTGACGCGTCGGCCCCGCAGGGCGTCGACCGCTGCCGTCAGGAGCGGGCCGTGGCAGATCTGCGCGACGGGCCTGTCGGTGTCGAAGAAGGATTTGATGATCTTGCGGAGCTCGGCGTCGGCGCGCAGATATTCCGGTGCTCGGCCGCCCGGAATCACCAGTGCGGCGTACTGGCCCGGATCGACTTCGGAGAAGGCCAGGTCGGCCGGCCAGGTGTAGCCGGGCTTCTCCGTGTAGGTGTCGAAGCCGGGCTCGAAGTCGTGGACGACGAACCGCAGCTTCTTGCGGGTCGGAGCCGCGATGTCGACCTCGTACCCCTCCTCCCGCAGCCGTTGGTACGGGTAGAGGACTTCCAGCGATTCCGCCGCGTCGCCGGTGACGATCAGGATTTTGGGTGCCATTGGTCACACACTCCCCTCGCCGGGATCCGCCGTGTCGTCCGCCCAACGTGTCGCCGCCCCGCCCGGCTGGCAAGAGCCCGTACTACGCAAGGGCTTCAGGCGTTCTGTGCAGACTGTCAAAGTTCGCCCCCCTGATTTGTACACAAGCGGCTCATGACGATGCCCCCTCGGGGAGCGATAGCCTGGTCCCGTGATCAGCGCGATATCTCGCGGGGGCATCGTCGCCCCCTGCCCGCGCCGGGAGATCACGACCTGCCACAGCGGTCGTGCCCGGCGCTCAGACGCAGATCATTTCGGGCGGATGGCCTCTTCGTTGAAAACGGCGCATTGTCGTCCTCCCATCTCTCATCCGGGCATAACGTCGTCTCAGACCGGACACCCCGCGTCGGGACGTTGTGCCGAGCGATTCATCTACGCCACATCTACGTCTCGCAACGGCGCGCGACAGGAGCCAGAGGACAATGCAGACCAAGCTGGACGAAGCCAAAGCCGAGCTGCTCACCAGGGCCGCACGGGTAGCTGAGAACAGCCCGGTAGGGGGGAACCTACCGACTGGGGCGACGGGCGAAGGTACGCAAGCCGCCGGGACCACCACCAACACCGACGGCGTGCTCGCGTTCCTCCAGCGCTACTACCTGCACACCGCACCGGAGGACCTGAGCGACCGTGATCCGGTCGATGTCTTCGGGGCCGCACACTCGCACTACCGCCTCGCGGAGAACCGCCCGCAGGGCACGGCCAACGTGAAGGTGCACACGCCGACCGTCGAGGAGAACGGCTGGACGTGCAGCCACTCGGTCGTCGAGGTCGTCACCGACGACATGCCGTTCCTCGTGGACTCCGTGACGAACGAGCTGTCCCGGCAGGGGCGCGGCATCCACGTCGTCATCCACCCGCAGATCACGGTCCGGCGCGATGTCACCGGCAAGCTCCTCGAGGTGCTGCCGGCCGGCTCGTCCGCCGAGGGCCACGACGTGCTCACCGAGTCGTGGATCCACGTCGAGACGGACCGCGAGACCGACCGCTCCGACCTCAAGCAGATCACCGCCGACCTGCTGCGCGTCCTGTCCGACGTACGGGAGTGCGTCGAGGACTGGGAGAAGATGCGGGACTCGGCGCTGCGCATCGCCGAGGAGCTGCCGAGCGAGCCGACCGCCGGTGACCTGCCCGACCAGGAGGTCGATGAGGCCCGCGAGCTGCTGCGCTGGCTGGCCGCCGACCACTTCACGTTCCTCGGGTACCGCGAGTACAACCTCTCCGACGACGACTCGCTGGCCGCCGTGCCCGGCACCGGACTCGGCATCCTGCGCTCCGACCCGCACCACGAGCGCGACGAGCACCACCCGGTCTCGCCGTCCTTCAACCGGCTCCCGGCCGACGCCCGCGCCAAGGCCCGCGAGCACCGCCTGCTTGTCCTCACCAAGGCCAACAGCCGCGCCACCGTGCACCGGCCGAGCTACCTCGACTACGTCGGCGTGAAGAAGTTCGACGCCGAGGGCAATGTCGTCGGCGAGCGGCGCTTCCTGGGGCTCTTCTCCTCCGCCGCGTACACCGAGAGCGTGCGCCGCGTCCCGGTCATCCGCCGCAAGGTCCAAGAGGTCCTCAAGGGCGCGGGCTTCACGCCCAACAGCCACGACGGCCGTGACCTGATGCAGATCATGGAGACGTACCCGCGCGACGAGCTCTTCCAGACGCCCGCCGACGAGCTGCGCTCCATCGTCACCTCCGTCCTGTACCTCCAGGAGCGCCGCCGGCTGCGGCTCTACCTGCGCCAGGACGAGTACGGCCGCTACTACTCGGCCCTCGTCTACCTGCCGCGCGACCGCTACACCACGGGCGTCCGGCTGCGGATCATCGACATCCTCAAGGAGGAGCTCGGCGGCACCAGCGTCGACTTCACCGCCTGGAACACCGAGTCGATCCTCTCCCGGCTGCACTTCGTCGTCCGCGTCCCGCCGGGCACCGAGCTTCCGGAGCTCTCCGACGCCGACAAGGACCGCATCGAGGCCCGCCTCGTCGAGGCCGCCCGCTCCTGGGCCGACGGCTTCGGGGAGGCGCTGAACGCCGAGTGCGGCGAGGAGCGCGCCGCCGAACTGCTGCGCCGCTACGGCCAGGCGTTCCCCGAGGGCTTCAAGGCCGACCACTCGCCGCGCGCCGCCGTGGCCGACCTGGTCCACCTCGAACAGCTCACGCAGGAGAACAAGGACTTCGAGCTCTCCCTGTACGAGCCGGTGGGCGCGGCCCCCGGCGAGCGCCGCTTCAAGATCTACCGGATCGGCGCGCCCGTCTCGCTCTCCGCCGTCCTGCCGGTGCTCCAGCGCCTGGGCGTCGAGGTCACCGACGAGCGCCCGTACGAGCTGCGTTGCAGCGACCGCAAGACCGCGTGGATCTACGACTTCGGCCTGCGCATGCCGAAGCCGGCGAACGGCAACGGGGACGACCTCGGGGCCGACGGCCGCGAGCGCTTTCAGGAGGCCTTCGCCGCCACCTGGACCGGCCTCGCCGAGAACGACGGCTTCAACTCCCTCGTCCTGGGCGCCGGTCTGAACTGGCGTCAGGCGATGGTGCTTCGCGCGTACGCCAAGTATCTGCGCCAGGCGGGCTCCACGTTCTCGCAGGACTACATGGAGGACACGCTCCGGACGAACGTGCACACCACGCGCCTGCTGGTGTCGCTGTTCGAGGCGCGGATGTCGCCGGACCGGCAGCGCGCCGGGACCGAGCTGATCGACGGGCTGCTCGAAGAGGTCGACGGCGCCCTCGACCAGGTCGCGTCCCTCGACGAGGACCGGATCCTGCGGTCCTTCCTCACCGTCATCAAGGCGACGCTGCGCACGAACTTCTTCCAGGAGGCGCTGGGCGGCAAGCCGCACACGTACGTCTCCATGAAGCTCGACCCGAAGGCCATCCCCGACCTGCCCCAGCCCCGGCCCGCGTACGAGATCTGGGTGTACTCGCCGCGTGTCGAGGGTGTGCACCTGCGCTTCGGCAAGGTCGCGCGCGGTGGTCTGCGCTGGTCGGACCGGCGTGAGGACTTCCGTACGGAGATCCTCGGCCTGGTGAAGGCGCAGATGGTGAAGAACACCGTCATCGTGCCGGTCGGCGCGAAGGGCGGCTTCGTCGCCAAGCAGCTGCCCGACCCGTCGGTGGACCGCGACGCCTGGATGGCCGAGGGCATCGCGAGCTACAAGACGTTCATCTCGGCGCTGCTCGACATCACCGACAACCTGGTCGGCGGCGAGGTCGTGCCGCCCGCCGACGTCGTGCGGCACGACGAGGACGACACGTACCTCGTGGTCGCGGCCGACAAGGGCACGGCGTCGTTCTCGGACATCGCCAACGAGGTCGCCGAGTCGTACAACTTCTGGCTCGGTGACGCCTTCGCCTCGGGCGGCTCGGCCGGCTACGACCACAAGGGCATGGGCATCACCGCCCGCGGCGCCTGGGAGTCCGTCAAGCGGCACTTCCGGGAGCTGGGCGTCGACACGCAGTCCGAGGACTTCACGGTCGTCGGCGTCGGCGACATGTCCGGTGACGTGTTCGGCAACGGCATGCTGCTCTCCGAGCACATCCGTCTGGTCGCCGCCTTCGACCACCGGCACATCTTCATCGACCCGAGGCCGGACGCGGCCACCGGCTACGCCGAGCGCCGCCGGATGTTCGAGCTGCCGCGCTCCTCGTGGGCGGACTACAACAAGGAGCTGATCTCGGCGGGCGGCGGCATCTTCCCGCGCTCCGCCAAGTCGATCCAGCTCAACGCCCACATCCGCGAGGCCCTCGGCATCGAGTCCGGCCAGGCGAAGATGACGCCGGCCGAGCTGATGAAGGCCATCCTCCAGGCGCCGGTCGACCTGCTGTGGAACGGCGGCATCGGTACGTACGTCAAGTCGTCGGTCGAGTCCAACGCGGACGTCGGCGACAAGGCCAACGACCCGATCCGCGTCGACGGCCAGGACGTGCGCGCCAAGGTCATCGGCGAGGGCGGCAACCTCGGCGCGACACAGCTGGGCCGCATCGAGTTCGCCCGCAGCGGCGGCCGGGTGAACACCGACGCCATCGACAACAGCGCCGGCGTCAACACCTCGGACGTCGAGGTGAACATCAAGATCCTGCTCAACGGGCTCGTCTCCGACGGCGACATGACGGTCAAGCAGCGCAACAAGCTGCTCGCCGCCATGACGGACGAGGTCGGCCACCTGGTGCTGCGCAACAACTACGCGCAGAACATCGCGCTGGCCAACTCCTGCGCCCAGGCGCCGTCCCTGCTCCACGCCCACCAGCGGTTCATGCGCCGCCTCGGCAAGCAGGGCCACCTGGACCGGGGCCTGGAGTTCCTGCCCAACGACCGGCAGATCCGTGAACTCCTCAACTCCGGGCGGGGGTTGAGCCAGCCGGAGCTCGCCGTCCTCTTCGCGTACACGAAGATCACGGCCGCCGACGAGCTGATCCGGACCTCGCTCCCGGACGACGCCTACCTGCGCCGCCTGCTGCACGCCTACTTCCCGCAGCCGCTGCGCGAGAAGTACGGCGAGGCGATCGACGGGCACGCGCTGCGCCGCGAGATCATCACGACGGTCCTCGTCAACGACACGGTGAACACGGGCGGTTCGACGTTCCTGCACCGCCTCCGTGAGGAGACGGGCGCGTCCCTGGAGGAGATCGTGCGGGCGCAGCTCGCCGCGCGCGAGATCTTCGGCCTCAGCGAGGTGTGGGACGCGGTCGAGGCGCTCGACAATGTCGTTGCCGCCGATGTCCAGACCCGGGTCCGCCTGCACTCGCGGCGGCTTGTCGAGCGCGGCACCCGCTGGCTCCTCAACAACCGTCCGCAGCCGCTCCAGTTGGCGGAGACGATCGACTTCTTCAAGGAGGGCGTCACCGAGGTCTGGGCCGCCATGCCGAAGATGCTGCGCGGCGCCGACGCCGAGTGGTACCAGGGCATCGTCGACGAGCTGACCGGCGCGGGCGTGCCGGAGGAGCTCGCGGAGCGGGTCGCCGGATTCTCGTCCGCGTTCCCGACGCTCGACATCGTGCAGATCGCCGACCGCACGGGCAAGGACGCGCTGTCCGTCGCCGAGGTCTACTACGACCTCGGCGACCGGCTCTCCATCACCCAGCTCATGGACCGCATCATCGAGCTGCCGCGCTCCGACCGCTGGCAGTCGATGGCCCGCGCGTCGATCCGTGAGGACCTGTACGCGGCGCACGCCGCGCTCACCGCCGACGTACTGGCGGCGGGCAACGGGACCTCGACGCCCGAGCAGCGGTTCAAGGCGTGGGAGGAGAAGAACGCGGCGATCCTGGGCCGGGCGCGCTCGACCCTGGAGGAGATCCAGGGCTCGGACTCGTTCGACCTGGCGAACCTCTCGGTCGCCATGCGCACGATGCGCACGCTGCTGCGTACGCACTCGTAGCGGATACGCGAACGGGGGCGCCCCGAGCCGGACTTCCGGCTCGGGGCGCCCCCGTTTTGCTGGTCGGGCGCGGTCAGGCGGCGACGGGCGCCTTGGCCTTCTTCGGCTTGGGCTTGCCGGCATCGGCGGCGGCGTTGGTGAACGCCTCGTACTCCTTGAGGACGTCCTCGGTCGGCCCGTCCATCCGCAGCTCTCCGCGCTCCAGCCACAGCACCCGGTCGCAGGTGTCGCGGATGGACTTGTTGCTGTGGCTGACGAGGAAGACGGTGCCCGCGCGCTTGCGCAGCTCCTTGATGCGCTGCTCGGACCGCTTCTGGAAAGCACGGTCACCGGTGGCGAGCGCCTCATCGATGAGCAGCACGTCATGCTCCTTCGCGACGGCGATGGAGAACCGCAGCCGCGCCGCCATGCCGGACGAATAGGTCCGCATCGGCAACGTCACGAAGTCGCCCTTCTCGTTGATCCCGGAGAAGTCGACGATCTCGTCGTACCGGTCCCGCACCTGCTCGCGCGACATGCCCATCGCGAGCCCGCCGAGCCGCACGTTGCGCTCGCCGGTGAGGTCGTTCATGAGGGCCGCGTTCACGCCGAGCAGGGAGGGCTGCCCGTCGGTGTAGATGTGCCCGTTCTCGGTGGGCAGCAGCCCGGCGACGGCCTTCAACAGGGTTGATTTACCGGACCCGTTGGTCCCGATGAGCCCGATGGCCTCGCCTCGGTAGGCGGTGAAGGACACGTTCTTCACGGCGTGCACCTTCCGCACCCCGGCCCGCTTCTCGGCCTTCTTCCGGCCGCCGAGGATGCGGCTCAGGGCGGCGGTCGCGGCGCCACGGCCCGCGCCGGTCCCGTTGACGCGGTAGACGATGTCGACGCCGTCGGCGATGACGGTGGGAATCCGCTGGTCGTTGATGTGCTCAGCCACGTCCGTACGTCTCCTCGGCCTTCCAGAAGTAGATGAACCCGCCGACCCCGACGAGCAGCGCCCATCCGGCCGCCAACGCCCAGATGTGCGGCGGCAGTTGATCCGCGGTGAAGCTGTCGATGAGCGCGAAGCGCATCAGGTCGATGTAGGCGGCGGCCGGATTGAGCTGGAGCAGCGTCCGTACGTACGACGGGACGTCCTGCCCGTCCGTCAGCTTGGTCAGGCTCCACATCACGCCGGACGTGTACATCCACGTACGCAGCAGGAACGGCATCAGCTGCGCGAGGTCCGGGGTCTTCGAACCCATCCGCGCCATGATCAGCGCGAGCCCGGTGTTGAACACGAACTGAAGCGCGAGCGCGGGCACCACGAGCAGCCAGGACGGCGCCGGCGGCACGCCCGTCGCCAGCAGGATGACCACGAGCGCGCACATGGAGAACAGCAACTGCTGGAGCTGCTGAAGGCAGAACGAGACCGGCAGCGAGGCCCGCGGGAAGTGCAGGGCCCGGACGAGCCCGAGGTTCCCGGAGATCGCCCGCGTCCCCGCCATCACCGACGACTGCGTGAACGTCCACACGAACACGCCCGTGACCAGGAACGGGATGAAGTCCGGCACACCCCTGCTGGTGCCCATGAGCTTGCCGAAGATGAAGTAGTACACCGCCGCGTTCAGCAGCGGCGTCAGTACCTGCCAGACCTGCCCGAGCTTCGCCCGGCTGTACTGGGCGGTGAGCTTGGCGGTGGAGAAGGACGAGATGAAGTGCCTGCGCTGCCACAGCTGGCGTACGTACGCGGACAGCGAGGGCCGCGCGCCGCTGACGCTCAGCCCGTACCGGGCGGCGAGGGCCGCCGGATCCTCGGGGGTGGACCGCGGTGCCTCCTGCGGGGGAGGCGCGTCCAGGACCTGGCTCACATCCGCTGCTTTCGGTCGGGGGTGGGGCGACGGCTGGTGTTCACCCGCCGTTTACGTCGGGACGGGTCCGTATCGTCGTGACGTGAGCGTAGGGCGAGGTGACGTCGGAACGCAACCGTTTCGTCGTCGCGCGCCTATGCTTTGCCATATGACGACCAACGCCGACTCCCCCAAGCCGACGCGCCGCCGGGCCCCCGCCGGCGCGGCCGTCCTGCGCGAGGACGTGACGGAAGCCATCCGCGCGGCCGTCTTCGAGGAGCTGGCCTCGGTCGGCTACGCGCGCATGTCCATCGAGGGCATCGCGCGCCGCGCGGGCGTCGGCAAGACGGCGGTCTACCGCCGCTGGAAGTCCAAGCTCCACCTGGTCCTCGACCTGGTCTCGGCGATCGCCGTGCAGGGCCTGCCCGCGCCGGACACGGGCTCCCTGGAGGCCGACCTCCGCCTCCTCTACGAGGTCACGTCACGCGCGCTGCGCCACCCCGTGGCCGGCCAGATCATCCCGGACCTCCAGGCGGAGGCGGCCCGCAACCCGGAGATCGCCGAGGCCCTTCAGAAGGCGCTGCGCGAGGGGCAGCACGGGGTGGCGAGCGGCATCGTACGAGCGGCGGTGGAGCGCGGAGAGCTGAGCTCGGGCCTCGACGAAGAGCTCGCGCTCGACCTCATCTCGGGCCCGCTGTACTGGCGCACGCTGGTGGTGCGCACGCCGAAGCTGCCGAAGGGGCATCTGAAGAAGCTGTCGGTGGCGACGGCGGCGGCGCTGAAGGCGCTGTGAGCGAGGCGCTGTGAGGAACAACTGTGACGTCGAACTACGACCAGTTCGTAGTTCGACGTCACAGTTCCCACTGTCTGCGGACTGGCTACGAATCAGGTAGTGGCCACCAAGAAGTCCTCGCCGCTCGACGGGCGCAGGGCGTCCTTGCGGGTTGTGAAGTAGCGGGTCCCGAGCTCCGTGCCCGGTACGTGGCGGGTGGTCGCGAAGCCGGCCTTGCGGGCCAGGGTGAGCATGTCCTCGGGAACGTAGAAGCTGAGGAAGGGCGTGCCGGAGGCGCTCGCGCCCTTCTTGCTGGTCTCCATGCCCGACCGGTCCGCCTCGTCGAGGAGATCCGCCGGGAGGATGAAGGAGAGCGCCAGGGTCGAGCCCGGGGCCAGCTTCGCGATCTGCTCCAGGGTGGCGGCCGTGGCCTCGCGGGTGAGGTACATGGCGACCCCCGTCGAGACGACGAGCGCCGGGCGGCGCGGATCGAAGCCGGCCGCCGTGAGCCCGTCCCACCAGGACTCCCGCGCCTCGAAGTCGACGGGGACGAGGTGCAGGCGGGGCGGGACCCCGTAGCCGAGTGCTTCGAGGCGGGCGCGCTTCCAGGACTGCGGGCCCGGCTGGTCGACCTCGTAGATGTCGAGGCGGGCGGCGAGTTCCGGGCGGCGCTGGGCCAGCGTGTCCAGGCCCGCGCCGAGGATGACGTACTGGTCGACGCCGCGCTCCGACTCCCGCTCCACGAGGTCCTCGATGAAGCGGGCCCGCGAGACCATCGCGGCCCGGAAGCCGCGGGTCGCGGTCGGCTCCATGTCGGGGCGCTCGCGCCAGTCGGGGGCGGGGGCGAGCAGACGCAGGCCCACCTCGTCCTCCAGTACGTGCGGCGCCTCGTCGACCTGGACGTGCATCGCCCGCCACAGGGCGCAGCGCTCCGCGGTGTTGTCGGGGGCGGGGGTCGGGGGTGTCTGCGTGTTCACGCCCACTCCTTGGTGAGGTCGAGTTCCTCGTTGCGCTCGGTCAGCGAGTACCAGTTGCCGTTGTCGTCGCGGAAGACGGCCTCGATGCCGTACGGGCGTTCCTTCGGTTCCTGGAGGAACTCGACGCCGCGCGCCTTGAACGTCTCGTAGTCGCCGCGGCAGTCGTCGGTGCGAAGGGCGCCGCCGCCGAGGATGCCCTTGGTGACCAGTTCGGTGAGGGCGCGGGCGGACTCGGGGTCGACGCCGTGGCCGTCGGGGCGCATGAGCGCGAGCTCGAACTCCGGCTGGTCCTTGGCGCCGACGGTGATCCAGCGGGAGTCGCCCATGGACATGTCGGTGCGGAGCTCCATGCCGAGCTTCTCGGTGAAGAACGTCTTCGTACGCTCTTGGTCGAGCGTCCAGATGGTGGTGATGCCGACGCCTTTGATCATGGGGGCTCCCGCGGTGTGCTTGTCCTGGCCGGTCCACCGTAGGCAGCGGGAGTGTCAGTCGGCTTCTTCAGAATTGCTGTCTTTGGTCTTGCTGTCGCTGGTCGCGCTGTCGCTGGTCCCGCTGTCTTTGGTGGGGTGGAAGCCGCCTGCCCACAGCAGGGCGTAGCAGCCGGGGATGAGTGCGGCGCCGCGGGCGATCTTCGACCGGCGGTACTCGCCAGGGGTCTGGCCCATGTGCTGCTTGAAGCGCGTCGTGAACGTGCCGAGGCCGGCGAAGCCGACCAGGTGGCAGATCTCGGTGATGCTCAGGTCGCAGGTGCGCAGCATCTCCGCCGCGCGTTCGATGCGGCGCTGGGAGAGGTACTGGCCGGGGGTCCGCCCGTAGGCCGTCTTGAAGACGCGGACGAAGTGCGAGCGCGAGTAGCCGGCGCGGGACGCCACCGCATCCAGGTCCAGGGTCTCGTCGGCCCAGTCGCGGTCCATCACGTCCTTGGCGGCGCGGAGCCGGCGGAGGTGTGTGAGGTGGCTTTCGGCGACGGTGTCCATCGCTTCGATCCTGGCACGAAACTCTTAAGTCGTTTAAGTGTGATGTCCGTTACGCTCCATTTGTATGCCTTCGAGGACCCGCCCCGCCGCCACCTTCGACCGCGCCGACCCCTGGCTGACCAAAGCGCTGCCCCGGCTGCGCGGCATCGAGCCGATCAGAAGTTACGGGTACGGCGGCGAGCTGCTGCACGACGACGGGCGGGCCGACATGGAGGCCTACGGCGCGCGCGTCGCCGAGCTCGCGACGCGGCTCGGGGAGGCGCTCCTGTCGTACGGGGCCTCCGCCGAGGAGGCGGTCGCCGGGATGCTCGTCGTCGCCGAGACGTACGGGCTCAGCTACTGCGAGCCGAGTGTCACGCTCGCCTCCGTGTCGCTGTCCGCGCACGCGCCCGGTGAACTCACGCCGCTGCACGCGAACCGGGTGATCCGTAGGCACGCCACCGACTTCCGTACGTTGGGGCGCATCCACGCCCTCGTCGAGCGGATCAGCGCCGGGCAGCTCGGGCTCGACGAGGCGCGGGCCGCGATCGCGCGGATCCTCGACGCGCCGGCGGAGCGGGGGAGGTGGGCGGTGTGGCGCGTGCCGGTGCAGACCGGGTTCGTGGCCGCGGGCGGTGGTATAGCTTTCGGTGGTGGCGCGCTCGCGTCGGTGTGCGCGTTCTTCGCCGGGCTGCTGGGTGCGCTGCTGAGCGGCTGGTTGGGGCGCCATGGCGTGCCCGCGTTCTACCGGTCGGCCGTCGCCGCGATGCCGACCGCCGTGCTGGCCGTCGCGATCAGTCACAGTGCGCCGCCGACGACCGTGCAGTCCGTCGTGGTCGCCGGGGTGCTGGGGCTGCTGCCGACCGTCACCTTCGTCAGCGCCGTGCAGGACGCGCTCACCGGGCACTATCTGACCGCGCTCGGGCGGCTCTTCGACGCGATGCTGGTGTTCGCCGCGGTGGTCACCGGCGTGGTGGCCGTGCTCGGTGTGGGGCGGCTCGTCGGGTTCGAGGCGCCGGTCGTGCCGACGGCGGAACGGGCCGAGTATCTGGGGGCGCCCGTCGTGGGCGCCGCCGTGTTCTCGATGGCCGTGGCGGCGCGGGCGCGGACGCCGCGGCGGGACTGGTTGCCCGCGGCGCTGCTCGGGCTCGTCGGGTTCGTGGTGGCGGCCGAGTTCGCGGTCCTCGGGCTTCCCTCGCTCGTCGGTACGGCGGTGGTGGCGGCCGGGGTCGGGTGCGCCGCGCATGCCGTGGCCCGGCGGAGGCGGGAGTCGGCGCTGCCGCTCGTCGTTCCTGGAATCGCGCCGTTGCTGCCGGGCAGTGCGTTGTACGTGGCGTTGGCCGCGCTTGCCTCCGGGCGGACCACGACAGGGGTCGGGGGGCTTGTGCATGCGGCGGCGGTGACGTTGGCGATTGCGGTGGGGGTGGGCCTTGCGGGGGAGGCCGCGCAGCTTGGGCGGAGGGTTCGGGGGGCGGGTTCCCCAGGTTCCGGTGTTGTGGCGCCGCGACGGGGGCCACGTCACGGGGCTCTGCCCCGGACCCCGCTGCTCAATCGCCGCAGGGGCTTGATAATGCCGCGGCGCTAGAGGGTCGCGTTGTCCAGTGCGGTTGTCAGGCGGTCGAGTTGGGAGCGGAGGGATTCGATTTCCTGGAGGTCGAAGCCTGTTGCGGCGGCGATTTTGCGGGGGACCTCGGCCGCGTTTTCCTTCAGGGCCGCGCCGGAGGGCGTGAGGGCGATGGTCACCGAGCGTTCGTCCGTGGCGCTGCGTTCGCGGTGGACGAGGCCGTTCGCCTCCAGGCGCTTGAGGAGCGGGGAGAGGGTGCCGGAGTCGAGGCGGAGGCGTTCGCCGAGGCGCTTGACCGGGATCGGGCCCTCCTCGGGGGCGGTCTCCCAGAGCACCAGCATGACCAGGTACTGCGGATAGGTGAGGCCCAGGTCCTTGAGCAGCGCCCGGTAGATGCCGCCGAAGGCGCGCGACGCCGCGTTGAGCGAGAAGCAGATCTGGCGGTCGAGCCGGAGGAACTCGTCGGTGCTGGGAGTACTGGGAGTGCTGGGCGTGGCCATGCATCCAGGGTAGCGCTCGCGCGATTGAGTTGTGTGCAATTGAATTGTGTGCTCTATTAGTGGAGTACGAAGACAGTCGCGAAGAGATTCACGGAAACGAGAGGCAGGTCCTCCCATGGACGCCATCTACACCGCCGTCGCCACCGCCACCCACGGCCGCGACGGGCGTGCCGTCTCCTCGGACGGCGTGATCGACCTTCAGCTCGGCATCCCGACGGAGATGGGCGGCAACGGTCAGGGCTCCAACCCGGAGCAGCTCTTCGCCGCCGGTTACGCGGCCTGCTTCGGCAGCGCGCTCGGGCTCGTCGGCCGGAGCGCCAAGGTGGACGTCGCCGACGTCGCCGTCACCGCCGAGGTCTCCATCGGCAAGCAGGGCGAGGGCTTCGGGCTCGCCGTCGTGCTCCGTGTCGAGCTGCCCGAGTCGGTCGACGCCGAGACCGGCCGCAAGCTGGTCGAGCAGGCGCACCAGGTGTGCCCGTACTCGAACGCGACCCGCGGCAACATCGACGTGCAGCTCGTCGTCGAGTAGGCCTCAACCGGTCCGCGGCGTACCCCCGTTGACCCGCGCGAGCGCCTCGCCCGTCTGTGGGCTCCACGCCACCAGGACCGCCTCCGGCGGCAGCCGCTCGCCCCGGTCGAGCAGCAGCCAGCGGACGCGGTAGCGGTCGGCGACGGCCTCCCGTTCCGCGCGGGTGGACGTGGGGGAGAGGTAGGCGCGCACCGCCGCCCGGCGCCGGTCCCAGTCGGCCCTGTCGACGACCGGGTCGGGGCGGGCGGGCGCGACCAGCGTCGGCCCGTAGCCCGGCAGCGCGCGGACCGGACGGTAGCCGCTGGTGAGGACCGTGTCGCCGGGTGGAATGTGCTGCGCCGCCCAGGTGTACGCGGGCCAGCTCGGCGGCGGGTCGATTGCCGTGACCAGGAAGCCGAGCGCCGCGCCCGTCGCCGCCAGCGCGCCGAGCGCCCGGCGCCGCCGTGGCCAGGGGCGGGGCGCCGCGAGGGCGATCGCCAGGGCGAGCTGGAGCGGCACCACCGTGAGGACCATGGCCGCGCCGTACGCGGAGGGGTGGGCCAGTGCGGCGTACGCGAGGGCCGCGACGCCCGCCGCGCACAGCAGTGCGAGCGGGTCCTTGCGGTCGCGGCGCAGCCGCAGCCACAGCGGCGGGAGGCCGATCAGCGCGAGCCACGGGACGTGCGGTGGTGCGGGGTCCGCGTCCGGCCACAGCCACACGAGGCCCACCGCCGCGACCCCCGCCACGGCCCAGCGCGCGCCCTCCCGCCGCAGTCGCCACGCGCCCGCCCACACCCACAGGGCGAGCCCGATCGCGAACGTCGACGGGTAGCCGAGGTCGATCATCAGGGAGCGCAGCGCGAGCGGTTCGGTCCGCCAGTCCGTGCTCGTCCCCCAGAGGAGTGTCAGCGTCAACAGGGCCAGGACCGGGGCCCATTGGCGTGATGTGAGCGCCCGGACGAAGCGGTTCAGGCCCGTCAGTAGAACCAGCAGGTTGGCGGGGCCCGCGAGCTTCATGACCTCCCAGCCCGTCAGGCCCGTCGCCCGCGCGAAGGCGCCCTCCGCCATCGCGTACGGGGAGGAGACGTACGGGTTGCCCGCGCCCGGCAGGTCGACCAGCGGGTGGCGCGGATGCAGCAGGCTCACCTTCAGGCGTTCGATCACCGCCGCGTGCAGCCCGTAGTCGTACGCCATCGGCACCCACCAGTACGCGAGTGTCAGCAGCAGCCAGAACAGGCCACCGAAGACGAAGAACGGGGTCGGGCGCCAGAAGTGGCCGCCGCGCAGCGCCGTCGCGCCGCGCGCCGCTCCCCGGGCGAGTGCGGTGGTCGTCATGTACGGCATGGGGCATGCGTGCCCCGCCGGAGCGGCCCGCCCCGCCTTTCGTGGGCCGTGCGGGTGAGGGGCACGGTCCACGAAGGGCGGGGCCGGGGTCCGCGACTCCAGCAGGATCCGGCAGAAAGGCCCTAGACCGTCAGCGGCCGAGCAGGGAGCGCAGCAGGCCCTTCGGGCGCGGGCCCTGCGTCGGCACGGCCGGCGCCGTCGACTCGTAGCGCGACACCGGCTGCGCCGGGCGCTTCGCCTTCTTGCCGTCGATGCGGATCATCGAGTGCCCGGCGACCTCCTCCGCGCCGTGCCAGAAGTCCTTGCGCCCCGCGAGCATCGCGCCCAGCTCGGTGCGCACCGGCTCGAACGAGCCCCACGTCCCGTAGAACTTGGTCGCCGTGATGCACAGCGGCTTCAGCCCCGTTGTGGCGACGGTGCCCCACGTCGCGGCCGCGACGCCCGGACAGTGCTCGGCGCGGAAGTCGTCGAGCACGACGATGCCGTCCTCGCCGAGGAGCTCGCGGGACGCCTCGATGTCGCCGTGCACGTGCTCGTACAGATGCGAGGCGTCGACATGCACGAAGCGGCAGCTGTCGGGGGCGACAAGGGACGTGATCACGTGCGAGGGGCCCTGCACCACCTCGGGCAACTCGTCATGGAACGCTTGGTAGTTGGCCTCGAAGGCGGTGCGCGTGAGGCTGCTGTAGGACTTGTTCATCTCCTTGTCGTTCGCCAGGTCGCCGGCGGGCGAGTCGAACAGGTCGCAGACCGTGAAGGTCTCCTTCTCCTCCAGGTACTGCCCCATGAAGATGGCGCTCTTGCCCAGGTAGACGCCGAGTTCGAGGAGATCCCCGCCCTGGCCGAGCGCGCGCTGCCGGCTCAGGAACCAGTCGAAGAGCACCTGGTCGATGTTGTGGAACCAGCCTTTGACGTCGTCGAGCGCGGCCGGGCGGGGCAGTTCGGCGGGCGCGGTGTGGGACTCGTGCTGCATGTCAGCTCCAGTACGGATGACGTGGGTGCGGGGCCGGCGGACGACGCGCTCGTCGGCCGGCCCCGGGAGGCCATCAGCTCTGGGTAGGTGCCCGGGGTGTCCGCGCAGTGGCCGGGAGGGAACGAAAGGCCTTCTCGCTCGACAAATCCCGGTTTACTTCACGGCGCCCGCCATCACGCCGGACACGAACTGACGTTGGAACGCGAAGAACACGGCCAGCGGGACGACCATCGAGATGAACGCGCCGGGGCCGAGCACATCGATGTTGTTGCCGAACTGCCGTACCTGGGTCTGCAGCGCGACCGTGATCGGCTGGCTGTCGGTGTCCGTGAAGATGAGCGCGACCAGCATGTCGTTCCACACCCACAGGAACTGGAAGATGCCGAGCGAGGCGATCGCCGGAGCGCCGAGCGGCAGCACGACCCGTAGGAACAGGCGCAGTTCACCCGAGCCGTCCAGGCGGGCCGCCTCCAGGAGTTCGCGCGGGATCTCCGCGAAGAAGTTCCGCAGCAGGAACACCGCGAACGGCAGCCCGAACCCGACATGGAAGAGGATCACGCCGAAGATCGAGCCGAAGATGCCGATGTCGCCGAAGAGGCGGGCGATCGGCACGAGCGCGACCTGCACGGGAACCACGAGCAGCCCGACCACGATCAGGAACCACCAGTCGCGGCCCGGGAACTCCATCCACGCGAACGCATAGCCGGCCAGCGAGCCGACCACGATCACGAGCAGGGTCGCGGGCACCGTGATCAGGGCCGTGTTGACCAGGGAACGCGTGATGTCCGAGTTCTCCAGGAGGCTGCTGTAGCTCTCGAAGGTCAGCTGCGCCGGCTTGCTGAACACCGTCCACCAGCCGCTGTCCGCCATGTCCTCGGGCGAACGCAGCGAGGAGAACAGCAGGCCGATCGTGGGCACCAGCCACAGCGCGCCGATCAGCAGCAGCACGAACTGGATGAACCCGCCGCTGAGCTTGTCGCCGATCCGGCCGGCGAGCGAGCGCTTGGCCTTGACGGTCTCGCCGAGGGTCGTCATCGCCGTGTCTCCTGCCTGAGCCTGCGCATGTTGAACCACATCACCGGGATCACGAGCAGCAGGAGCAGCACCGCGATCGCACTGGCCAGGCCCTCGTTGCCCTCGCTGAACGCCGAGCTGTACAGCTGCAGGGCCAGCACGTTGGCGTCGTCCTGAGAGGATCCCGGCGCGATGATGAAGATCAGGTCGAAGATCTTCAGTACGTTGATCATCAGCGTGACGAGGACGACCGCGAGCACGGGCGCCAGGAGCGGCACCGTGACCCGGCGGAACACCTGCCACTCGGAGGCGCCGTCCACGCGGGCGGCTTCGAGGAGTTCGCGGGGAATGCTGGCCAGACCCGCCCCGATGAGCACCATCGCGAACCCGGCCCACATCCATACGTACGCGACCATGATCGAGGTCGTCACGATGTTGAGGTACAGCTCGAATCCGCCGAGGTGGATCGTGAAGAACTTCTTGTCGCCGAGCCAGTCGGCGCCGTTGTACGGCTCCTTGAAGTTCGCCGCGGGCAGCCGGAGTTGGGCGCCGTCGGCCGCGGCGGGAAGCGCGAAGGTGCCGTTTGCGGCGGCCGACGCGCTGGCCACGACCTTGCCGTCCTTGACGGCCTCGACGCGCATGCCGGGGTAGCCGACCTCGGTCGCGTCGACCTTGTTGATGCCGCCCGCGCCCTTGCCGAGGGTGAAGTCCTGCCACACCGTGCCGGTGACCCCGGCCTTCCCGGCGGCGGGCTCCTTCGCGGGTTTGGCGCCCTCGGGCATCTGGTCGGCGGCGACGCCGACGAGCGGCAGCAGCACGGGAGTTCCGGCCCGCACCGGTTCCTTGGTGAGGAACGGGCCGCCGCTCTTCCCTTCGAGCGTGCCGTTCCCGCGCGGATGCGCCTTCGGGAACGCGGAGGAGTCGGCGAACGTGTCGTGCACCCCGACCACGACCGCGTTCACCGCGCCCTTCTCCGGGTCCTGGTCGTAGACGAGCCGGAAGATGATGCCCGCGGCCAGCATCGAGATGGCCATCGGCATGAAGACCACCAGCTTGAACGCGGTGGCCCAGCGGATCCGCTCGGTGAGCACGGCGAAGATCAGGCCGAGCGCCGTGGCGACCGTCGGGGCCAGCACCACCCACCAGATGTTGTTGTTGATCGCGGCCTTGGTGTCCTCGCGCGTGAACAGCGTCTCGTAGTTGTCGAACCCGATGAACGAGCCGCCCGAGTCGTCGAAGAAGCTGCGGAAGAGCGAGTAGCCGATCGGGTACACGACGAGAGCGCCGAGCAGGATCAGCGAGGGCAGCAGGAAGAGCCCGGCGACGGACTTGCGGGTGCCGGTGACGCTCTTGTGTTTGCGCGGTGGCGTCGCGGCGGCAGCCCCGGGATCCGGGGTGCCGCCGCCGGTGGCGGATGTCATCGCCGCGTCAGTCCTTGAACGCCTTGGCCGCTTCGGCCTCCAGGGCCTTCTGGGCGCCCGCGATGTCCTTGGGGTTCATCAGGAAGTCCTGCAGCGCCTTCCACTCGCCCTTGCCGGGCGTACCGCCGAAGGCCTGCGGCATCTGGTCCGACATGTCGAAGCGGAAGTCGTCGCCGGCCCCCACGAGCGCCTTGGCGATCTCGCGCTGCACCGCGTTCGGGTACGAGGCGAGGTCCACGTTCTTGTTGGGGGAGAGGTAGCCGCCCAGCTTGGCCTGGATGGTCGCCGCCTCCGGCGAGGCCAGCCATGTCACCAGCGCCTGCGCCGCCTCGGAGTCCTTCAGGATCACCGCGGCGTCACCGCCACTGACCACCGGCTTGTCACCGGAGCCGACCGCGGGGAACGGGAACACCTTCGCGTCCGTGCCGACCTTCGCCTTGGTCTGCTGGATGTTCACCTGCGCGAAGTCGCCCTCGTAGACCATGGCGCCCTTGGGCTGGTCGCCGCCGGTGAAGGTCTGCTCGACCGACTTCGTGAACTCGGTCTGCACGGCCCCCTTGTTGCCGCCGGCGAGGAAGTCCTTCTTGCCCCACAGCTGGGCGAGCGTGGTGAGCGCGTCCTTCACGGACGGGTCGGTCCACTTGATCTCGTGCTTGGCGAGCTGGTCGTACTTCTCGGGGCCCGCCTGCGACAGATAGATGTTCTCGAACCAGTCGGTCAGCGGCCAGCCGTCGGCCCCGCCGACGGAGAACGGCGTGACGCCGGAGTCGTAGATCGCCTGCGAGGTGGAGAGCAGTTCCTTCCAGGTCTTCGGCTCCTTGGCGGCCGCGTTCTCGAAGACCTTGGTGTTGTACCAGACCAGGGACTTGTTGGCCGCCTTGTAGTACGCGCCGTACTGCTTGCCGTCGACCTTGCCGAGGTCCTGCCAGCCCTGGGAGTAGTTCTTGGCGAGCTGTGCCTCGGCGTCCTTGCCCAGCGGTTTGGCCCACTTCTTGTCGACGGCCTGCTTGATGGCGCCGGGCTGCGGCAGCATCGCGACGTCCGGCGGGGCGCCGCCGGCCACCTTCGAACCGAGGAAGTTGATGATCGGGTCCTGGGCGGGGACGAAGGTGACCTTGGCGCCCGTCCGCTTCTCGAACTCCGTGAGCACCTGCTTGAAGTTCTTCTGCTCGTCGCCGGTCCAGACGGCGGCTATCTCCACCGACTTGCCGTTCAGCTTCGGCAGCTTGACCGAGGACGCGGGCGTCTTGTCGCCGCTCCCGTCGGACGTGCCGTTGTCGTCATCGCCTCCACAGGCGGTGAGGGTGAGCGCGAGGGAACCGATGGCGATGCCCACGAGGGTCGTGCGGAAGGTGTGGGTGCCGCGGGTCCTGCGGGTGCTGGGTGTGCGTGTACGAAAAGTGTTGCGAGTGCTGCCCATCACTGCCCCGTTCTCGTCCTGAACGCTGAACGTACGTACTGAGCGCTGTCCCGTGCGCACTGGTCTACGCCCGGCCAGGGAGAACCGGCAAGGGTGCCCGTGCTGTAAACCGGGTGATCGTGACGGGGTCGTGATGCGTCAACTCTCCGAGTCCCTGCGGCGGTTGAGTGGCGGGCTCGAAAGATTGGGGCGCTGCCCCATACCCCGCTCCTCAATCGCCGGAGGGGCTTGAATTGCCGTCGCCTTGGGCAATCTGCCGCCTTGGGCGGCAGGGTGGGCAAGGCGGCCCCCGGTGCCGCGCACCGATGACGGGGGCGTTGACCACGGTGTGCCCGCCCCGCCCCCGGCGCAGGTCACAGGAGCGACGGGACCTCGGTTGCCGAGACGGATCGGGCCGCGCGTTCCAGGGCGCTGGCGAGGAGGGCCAGGTCCGTGGGGCCGTTGCCCAGTTCGCGGACCGGGCGGCGGTCCGGGGGGTCGCCCATGCGGGCCCACTCGAGCGCCACCACGGTGGGCCGCTGCGTCGCCGTACGGGGGATGCGCCCGGTCACCCGACCCGCCTGCACCTCCACGTCACGCCCGTCCGCCCCGTGCAACACCCCGCGCCCCGGCGCCGGATCCTCGCTCCCGGTCCCCGGTGCGTCGAGCACGACCCGCGGCCGGGCCACCCACCCTCCGGCCCCGCCGGAGGCGAACGCGGCGACGAGGTGCACCCCGAGCCGCTCCCCGTCCCGCACCACTGCCTCCAGGGCGCGAACGACCGACCCGGCGGCCGGCCGCCCCGGCGAACCGAGCGGCGGCGAGAGCAGCGCGTCCAGGTCGTCCACGACCACCACGAGCCGCGGCAGCGGAGGCCCGGCCTCAGCCCGCTCCCGCGTGGCACCGGGACGGAGCCGCATCGTCGAACTCGACGGCACGTCAACGTCCCCGGCGCTCTCGGCGGACGGCGCGCCGCGCTGCGACACGACCCGCCCCGACACGGCCCGCTGCGTGTGCCACTCCGAGAAGTGCGTACGCCCTATGAGCTCGGCCCGCCGCTTCAGCTCGGTGCTCAGCGCCTGGGCGAACTCCCGCATCCGTACGGGGTCGTTGGCGGCGAGATGCGTCGTGACGTGCGGCAGGTCCGTGCAGACCCGCAGCCCCTCCGCGCGCTCCCCGCCCGACGTCCCGTCGACCAGCACCATCCCGAGCCGGTCGGGACGCTCGGCCGCGGCGAGCGACGCGGCGACCGAACGCAGCAGCTCCGTACGGCCACTGCCCGCGGGCCCCTCGACCAGCAGATGCGGCCCTTCGGCGGCCAGGTCCACGGTCAACGGGCCGCGGGGCCCGGCCCCGAGCACCGCCCACACCCGACCGCCGAGCGAGTCCGGATCGTCCCCGGCCGCCGCCCAACGCGCCATGAGGGACGCCGGGGTGGCACGCGCGAGCCCCAACTCGTCGAGGAGCCGGGAGGTTTGAGGCAGCGGCGCCGACACGCGCGAGCCCGGCCGGTCGCCGGAACCGCCCACCGCGTCCGTGCGCAGCGGGGCGAGCGCCCGCGCGAACCGCTCCGCCCAGGCGAGCGACACCGCGTCGGCCGTGCCGACCGTGCCGTGCCCGACGAGCTGTCCCTGCGCCGCCCGGTGCAACCGCAGCGTCGTCGCCACATCACCGCTGAGCAGCGCCACGGCCCCGCACGCGCGGAACGCCGGGCTCTCCGCGCACGCCGCCTCGTAGCTCTGTGTGGCCGGGGAGGCGGGCGATGCGGCGGGCGCCTCGGCGAGGCACACGACGTGGATCCCGGCCGCGGCCCCTTCGGCGGCGAGCCGCACCGTGGCCTCCCGCAGCGAGGCGCTTCCGGGGTCGCCGTCGACCACGACGACCGTGGCGGCGACGGGCTCGTCGGGCGCCTGCGCCGAGGGCCTGAGCCCCGCCGCGTGGTCGTCGAGGCGGCGCAGCAGCTCGTTCGTACGGGCCGCCGCCTGCTCCCGGTCGTAGGCGAGCAGCAGCCGGCAGTCCTGGCCGTGGGCGGGCCGCACCTGGGGCAGCCAGCCGAGCCAGGACCAGTCGGCGACCCGCTCCTCCAGGGAGCGCGCCCGGTCGGTCGAGATCAGCACGAGTTCAAGGCGCTCCGGCGCGTGCAGCGTCGTGAGCTGGGCGACGGCGCAGCGCGCCAGACCCGCGAGCCGCGCGCGCGGCCCCGCGAGCCCCAACGCTCCGGCCTCGGCGAGGCCCACGGTCACCGGCACCGCGGGCAGCAGCCCCACCCCGCCGGGGCCCGGCCGGTCGACGCTGCCGAGCCGCACCGCGAGCGCCTCCGCGTGGCCGGGACCGCGCTCCCACAGCCGCGGCCCGGGGCCGAGCGCGGTGAGCAGCAGCGCGGCCGCGTCGGGCCACGTCTCGGCGGCGCCGGCGAGGGGCCTGGGCTCCTCCTCGTACGCGGGGGCCGCAGCGGGTGCGGCCGGGTCGGCGACGGGCTCGGAGCGCTGTGGGGTCCGCAGCACGTGCGGCTCGTGGATCTCGTGCTGCTGGTCGTCCATGTCGTAGCCGTCGTGCTCGTCGCGTTTGCCGCGGCGCAGCAGCCGGGAGAGCCCGCCGCGCTTGCGCGGGGCGCGTGGCAGCGAGGTGCCGCGCGCGGGAGTGCCCACGCGCGTGTCGTCCGCCTCTTCGTCCGCCTCCGGCTCGGGCACCAGTGACCGCGCGCCCCCTTGAGCGGCATCGCTCGCCGCGCCCCAGGCGGAGTCCCCGTACGCGTGCCGGGTCTCCTGCTCGGGGTCGGTGGCAGCGACCTGCGCGGGCGCGTCCACCGGCTTCTCGGCGAACAGCACCCGTACGTGTCCCTCGCCGTCCGGCGCCGTTCCCAGCGGCCGGGGGCGGGCGGCGTCGCCCGCGACGGAGACCCGCAGCGCCGATTCGCCGAGGCGCACCAGCGAACCGGGGGACAGGCGGACGGGGCGGGAGTCGAGGGCGCGGCCGTCCACCGACGTCCCGTTCGTCGACTCCAGGTCCTCCACGGAGATCCGGCCGTCGTCGCCGAGCGTCACCGCGCAGTGCAGACGGGAGACGTCCGGGTCGTCGAGGGAGACGTCCGCGTCGGCGGAGCGGCCGACGCGGATCTGCCCGCCGTGCAGCAGGTGGACGCCGCCGGCGTCGGGACCCGCCACCACATGGAGCTGGGCCGCCGCGTCGTCCGGCTCGGGGCCCGGGTCCACGGGGGCGCCGAGCGCGATCACCGCGCCGTCGATCAGTGGGGGTTCACCTATGACGCAGCGCTGAGCGTCGAGCCGCTCCGTGCCCGCGTACAAGGTCGTGGACCCCGCCTCGCCGCCCGCGACGGCCGTGGCCAGGCCGGAGACGACCGCGGCGAGCGCCGTGCCCGCGGGGGCCGTGACCAGTACGTCAACACCGCGCGCGAGTGTGTCGTCACCACGTGCGAGCATGTCGGGGCGCGTGCCCAGGGGGTCTACGACGGTAAGCCGGATCTGCATCGCCGCCTGCGGTCCCTTCTGCGCGGGCGCCCGGAAACAGAGGGGCTGCCCCGCGGTCCCCCACCGCAGATTCCCCCCACCGCCACGGGCACGTCAGCCAGTGCTGGAGGCATCCTTGCACTTGCCGCTGACAACACGCCCGCCAGCCACCCGTAAGTGATCTTGATTGGTCGGCTCTGCCCGTAAAAGTGCCTGCTCGTTGCCTGCTTGAGATCGGTCACGTCATCCCTCGGCAACCAACGGCCCCAGCCGTGCGTCTTTCCGTCGAACACGGGTAGGTGCCGGGGCCGTACACGAGTGGAGCGGCCGGTGCGGGACCGAACCGAAAGCCACAGAAGATCGACAGTGGGTACCGGAGAATCCGCCACTAGAGTGGGTCGGAACACCCGGAACCAGGTGACCCAAGCAAGTACCGATGCAGGGAGCGCATGACGTGCGGCCGGTAGGCAGCAAGTACCTGCTCGAGGAGCCGCTCGGACGCGGCGCCACGGGCACCGTCTGGCGAGCCCGCCAGCGCGAGACGGCGGGCGCGGAGGCGGCCGTCGCCGGGCAGCCCGGCGAGACCGTCGCGATCAAGGTCCTCAAGGAAGAGCTCGCCAACGACGCGGACGTGGTGATGCGCTTCCTCAGGGAGCGCTCCGTCCTGCTGCGGCTCACCCACCCGAACATCGTGCGGACCCGCGACCTGGTCGTCGAGGGCGAGCTGCTCGCCCTCGTCATGGACCTCGTCGAGGGCCCGGACCTGCACCGCTACCTGCGTGAGAACGGACCGTTCTCGCCGGTCGGCGCCGCGCTGCTCACGGCCCAGATCGCCGACGCGCTCGCCGCGTCGCACGCGGACGGCGTGGTGCACCGCGACCTCAAGCCGGCGAACGTCCTGCTCAAGTGGGACCCCGACGGCGGCGCTGAGATGTACCCGATGCTCACCGACTTCGGCATCGCCCGCCTCGCCGACTCCCCGGGCCTGACCCGCACCCACGAGTTCGTCGGCACGCCCGCCTACGTGGCGCCGGAGTCCGCCGAGGGCCGCCCGCAGACCAGCGCCGTCGACATCTACGGCGCGGGCATCCTGCTGTACGAGCTGGTGACCGGCCGGCCCCCGTTCTCCGGCGGCTCGGCGCTCGAAGTCCTGCACCAGCACCTCAGCGCCGAACCGCGTCGTCCGTCGACGGTCCCTGACCCGCTGTGGACGGTCATCGAGCGCTGCCTGCGCAAGAACCCGGACGAGCGGCCCAGCGCGGAGAACCTCGCGCGCGGCCTGCGCACCGTCGCCGAGGGCATCGGCGTGCACGCGAACAGCGCGCAGATCGCCGCCGCCGAGGGCGTCGGCGCGCTCCTGATGCCGGACCCCACCCCGGCCCAGGTCCCGGGCACCCCCGGCACCTCGGACGCGGACCCGACGCAGGTGCTGCCGAACAACGCGGCGGCCGCGGGCCTCGCCAGCGCGGCAGGAGCGGCGGCCGGCGCAGCGGCGGCATCGGCGTACGACCCGAACGCGGCCACCAGCGTCATGAACCAGCAGGGCGGCGGCCAGAACGCCGACGCGGCCGACCCGACGGCCGTGCTGCCGCCGATGCCGCAGGGCCCGCCGCAGCAGATGCCCGACGCCTGGGGCGACCAGCTGCGCGCCGCCCGCGACCGCAACGAGCAGACGCAGGTCCAGTACCTCGCCCCGAACGAGGACCCGCTGCGCCGTCGCCCGCAGCGCCAGGTCGCGCGCCCGCAGCAGCCGCAGCAACAACCCCAGCAGCACCAGCCGCAGCAGTACGCGCAGCGGCAGCCGCAGCAGCAGCCCCAGCAGTACGCGCCGCCGCAGCAGCCGCCGCCCCGCCAGGCCCCGCGCCCGGCACAGGAGCCGCGTGAGCCTCGTGAGCCGCGCCGCCGCAGCCCCAACCGGATGCGGATCCCGGGTCTCGGCTGCCTCAAGGGCTGCCTGTTCATGATCGTGATGCTCTTCGTGGTCAGCTGGCTGGTCTGGGAGTTCACCCCGCTCCAGGACTGGATCGGCACCGGCAAGGGCTACTGGGCCCAGATCTCCGACTGGTTCTCCACGGTGTCCGGCTGGATCGGCGATCTGGGGAGCAAAACCGGCAACTAGGGCCTGTCGTTTGGATCAGGCCGGGCTCGCGGGGTCCGGCACGCACGCTCGCGGCGTTGTCGTCGGTCGCCGACGCTCCGCGTCGACTCCCTCCTCCGCCTTGCGATCGCACGCACCGGCCCCCGCTCCCTGATCCGGCCTGATCCAAACGACAGACCCTAGTCCGTCTTGACGGGCCGTCACGATCGACCGCCGAAGGGCAACTGGTCGGTGACGTTGGAGATTTGTCGACACCCAGCGGGTGAATTCCCCCTCTGATGCGCAGGTTGGCGTCCGAGCCGCGTAGCTTGGGCGCCAACACGCGTCTGTAGGAGCAGCCTTGGCACGGAAGATCGGCAGCCGGTACACCGCACACCAGATCCTGGGACGCGGCAGTGCGGGCACGGTGTGGCTGGGCGAGGGACCCGAGGGTCCGGTCGCCATCAAACTGCTGCGCGAGGACCTCGCCGCGGACCAGGAACTGGTCGGCCGCTTCGTCCAGGAGCGCACCGCCCTGCTGAGCCTCGACCACGCGCGCGTGGTGGGCGTGCGCGACCTGGTGGTGGACGGCAACGACCTGGCGCTCGTCATGGACCTCGTACGCGGCACGGACCTGCGCACGCGGCTCGACCGCGAGCGCCGGATGCCGCCCGAGGCCGCGGTCGCCGTCGCCGCGGACATCGCCGAGGGCCTCGCCGCCGCGCACGCCGCGGGCATCGTGCACCGCGACGTCAAGCCGGAGAACGTACTCCTGGACATGCAGGGCGAGCTCGGCCCCGGCGGCTCCCACCCCGCGCTGCTCACCGACTTCGGCATCGCCAAGCTGATCGACACCCCGCGCCGCACACGAGCGACGAAGATCATCGGTACGCCCGACTACCTCGCCCCCGAGGTCATCGAGGGTCTGCCCGCGCGCGCGGCCGTCGACATCTACGCGCTCGCGACGGTTCTGTACGAACTCCTCGCCGGCTTCACGCCGTTCGGGGGCGGCCACCCCGGCGCCATCCTGCGCCGGCACGTCACGGAGACGGTGGTCCCGCTCCCCGGCATCCCCGACGAGCTGTGGCAGCTGCTCATCCAGTGCCTCGCCAAGGCCCCGGCCTCCCGCCTCAGGGCCACCGAGCTGGCCGCGCGCCTGCGCGAACTGCAGCCGATGCTCACGGGTCTGCCCCCGCTCGACGTGGACGAGCCGGAGACGGAGCCCGCCCCCGACGAGCCGGAGCAGCGGACCGAGACGCCGCAGGAGCCCCCGGAGCGGCCCCGCCGCGGCGCCGTCTCCCTGATCCCCGGCTCCGCACCCAAGGACTCCAACCGCGACACCCATACGTCGATGAGGGTCCCGGCACCGGACGAACTGGCCGGCGGCGCCCGCGGCACGGCCCGCGCGCCCCGCGCCCACGGATCGCCCCGCCCCGGCTCGGCCCGCAACCGGCAGTCCGCGCGCCGCAGACGCATCACGCTCGGGGTGGCCGGGCTCGTCCTGGTCGCCGCGGTCGGCGGCGGCGTATGGGCGGCCACATCCTCCGGCTCCGACGAGGCGCCCCCCGCGGACAGCAACAATTCCGCGCCCACAGAGCCTTAGAACAGGCACTGAGGACGGCCGGGGCGGATCACTTGCACCAGCCGTTAGGCTGGTCTTGTGGCAGTCGTCGATGTATCCGAAGAGCTGAAGTCCCTCTCCTCGACCATGGAGTCGATCGAGGCCGTCCTGGACCTCGACAAGCTGAGGGCAGATATCGCCGTTCTCGAGGAGCAGGCGGCCGCGCCGTCCCTCTGGGACGACCCTGAGGCGGCGCAGAAGATCACCAGCAAGCTGAGCCACCTCCAGGCGGAGGTTCGCAAGGCCGAGGCGCTGCGCAGCCGTCTCGACGATCTCGGCGTGCTGTTCGAGATGGCCGAGGAGGAGGACGACCCGGACACCCGTGCCGAGGCCGAGTCCGAGCTCAAGGGCGTGAAGAAGGCGCTGGACGAGATGGAGGTCCGCACCCTCCTGTCCGGCGAGTACGACGCGCGCGAGGCGCTGGTCAACATCCGTGCGGAGGCCGGCGGCGTCGACGCCGCGGACTTCGCCGAGCAGCTGCAGCGCATGTACCTGCGCTGGGCCGAGCGCCACGGCTACAAGACCGACGTCTACGAGACCTCGTACGCGGAAGAGGCCGGCATCAAGTCGACCACCTTCGCCGTCCAGGTCCCGTACGCCTACGGGACGCTCTCCGTCGAGCAGGGCACGCACCGCCTGGTGCGCATCTCGCCGTTCGACAACCAGGGCCGTCGCCAGACGTCCTTCGCGGGCGTCGAGGTGCTCCCCGTCGTCGAGCAGACCGACCACGTCGAGATCGACGAGTCCGAGCTGCGCATCGACGTGTACCGCTCCTCGGGCCCCGGCGGCCAGGGCGTCAACACGACGGACTCCGCGGTCCGTCTGACGCACCTCCCCACCGGCATCGTGGTCTCCTGCCAGAACGAGCGCTCGCAGATCCAGAACAAGGCCACGGCCATGAACGTTCTGCAGGCCAAGCTCCTCGAGCGCCAGCGCCAGGAGGAGCGCGCCAAGATGGACGCCCTCAAGGGCGACGGCGGCAGCTCCTGGGGCAACCAGATGCGTTCGTACGTCCTGCACCCGTACCAGATGGTCAAGGACCTGCGTACGGAGTTCGAGGTCGGCAACCCGCAGGCCGTTCTCGACGGCGAGATCGACGGCTTCATCGAGGCCGGAATTCGCTGGCGCAAGCAGCAGGAGAAGTAACTCCGGGATTCAACGAATTAGAGGCAACTGCCGTTCGACGAGCGGCAGTTGCCTTTCGTTTTTGCCCGCACCGAACTTCAAATGTGCCGCACTTGTGAAGACTGACCTGGCATTTACGTCACAGTCACATGTTCGTATGGCGGTCAACTCCGCCCAAGTGTGGACATAACGTGCGCAACGCCCTTGACGTTGATCCCAAAAGTGGAAAGGCTGGCGCGCGGCATGCGTATTAGTGGGACGCGTGTGAACGGGGGAGGGGTGAACGAGGCCTCTGTTGTCTCCGGTTGAACGCGGTCCCTGGCGCTGCTCCACTGACGATTGGCTACTGGGGGTAGCAGACAGATGACCAAGAAGACGCGGATCCGCGTTGCGCGGATAGCGGCCGGCGCGGTAATTGCGGCCGGTGCCTCGCTGACCGCCGCGGGTGCGGCATCCGCCGCCACCGTTGACGAGAAGAGCGGCGAGACCTGCGGCCCGCTCGGCCTTATTTGCTGGCCCACCGAGGACGACGGCGCGGACGGCGGCGACGAGGGTGAGGACCCGGGCAACGGCATCGCCGGTGTGACCGAGGGCAACACCAACGGCGGCGTCGCCGGTGTGTCCGAGGGCAACACCAACGGTGGCGTCGCCGGCGTCACCGAGGGCAACACCAACGGTGGCGCCACGACCGGTGGCGACGACTCCACCGGTGGCGCCACGACGGGCGGTGACGACTCCACCGGCGGTGCCACGACCGGCGGCGACGACTCCACCGGTGGTAACGGCAACTCGGGTGGCAACGGCAACTCGGGTGGCAACGGCAACTCGGGCGGCAACGGCAACTCGGGTGGCAACGGCACCAGTGGCTCGTCCACCGGTGGCGACGACTCCACGGGCGGCGGCTCCAGCACCGGTGGCTCGTCCACCGGCGGTGGCGACAACACCAACCCCGACGGCAACAACAGCCCCGTCGAGCAGGGCCAGGGCAAGGACAGCCTGCAGGACACCGGTTCCGCTCCCGTCGAGCAGACCGGCTCGGGCTCCGGCAATGCCAAGGCCACCGGTGAGCTCGCCGAGACCGGTTCCTCCGGCACCACGTTCCTGGTGATCGGTGCGGCCACGATGATCGCGGGCGGTGTCGGCTTCCGACTCCTGCCGCGACTCGCGAACAACCGCGGCGGCGCCGCCGCGTAGCACTACGCACAAGCAAAGGGCCCGGAGCCGATCGGCTCCGGGCCCTTTTGCATGTCTGTGTGCGGCGGCTACACCGTCTGATGCGCGAGGAGCGCCATCGCGGCCACGAGCACCGCCACCAGGGCGACCAGCGCCATGGGGCTGAGCGCGGCCAGCGGGTTCTGCTGCTGGAGCCGCTCGCGATTCGCCCGGCACACCGGGCAGCGGCCCTCGCTCACCGGGGCCGCACAGTTCGCGCACACCAATCGGTCGTAGGTCATGCGCTTCTCCTCCTCCCGCGCGGCGGAGCTTGCCACCGGGCACCCCTGGGTTCTCTCCGCTCAACGCTCCGGGAAACGCAACCGTTCCCCCTACCACTGTGCCAGCTTCCCGGAAATTCGGCGCGTCCCCCTGGAAGTACCGCCTCTGACCAGGTACGGGGCGGACAATTCCGGCGCCGTATGCGGCATCACAGCGGGACAAAACGCTCAACGAGGGACGGCGCCTGCGCTCTGTGCGCGGCTTCGCGTATGGTCACGCACACCTACCTCCGGCTACCCGTGGTGCACCCGTGATCCGATTCGACAACGTCTCCAAGGTCTATCCCAAGCAGACCCGGCCCGCCCTCAGGGATGTCTCCCTGGAGGTCGAGCGTGGTGAGTTCGTCTTCCTGGTCGGCTCGTCCGGCTCCGGCAAGTCGACGTTCCTGCGCCTCGTGCTGCGCGAGGAGCGGGCCAGCCACGGCCAGGTGCACGTCCTGGGCAAGGACCTCGGCCGCGTATCCAACTGGAAGGTCCCGCAGATCCGCCGCCAGCTCGGCACGGTCTTCCAGGACTTCCGACTCCTGCCCAACAAGACGGTCGGTGAAAACGTCGCCTTCGCCCAAGAGGTCATCGGCAAGTCCCGCGGTGAGATCCGCAAGTCCGTGCCGCAGGTCCTCGACCTCGTCGGCCTCGGCGGCAAGGACGACCGCATGCCCGGCGAGCTCTCCGGTGGTGAGCAGCAGCGCGTCGCCATCGCGCGGGCCTTCGTCAACCGGCCCAAGCTGCTGATCGCGGACGAGCCGACCGGCAACCTCGACCCGCAGACCTCGGTCGGCATCATGAAGCTGCTCGACCGGATCAACCGGACGGGCACCACCGTGATCATGGCGACCCACGACCAGAACATCGTGGACCAGATGCGCAAGCGCGTCATCGAGCTGGAGCACGGCCGCCTCGTGCGCGACCAGTCGCGCGGCGTGTACGGATACCAGCACTGAGAACCGCGAGAAGTACCGAGAAAGAAAGCTGCGAAAGGCGTTAGTGACGCTATGCGTGCCCAATTCGTTCTGTCGGAGATCGGCGTAGGCCTCCGCCGTAACCTGACGATGACCTTCGCCGTGATCATCTCGGTTGCCCTCTCGCTCGCCCTGTTCGGCGGCTCGCTGCTCATGAGCGACCAGGTCAACCAGATGAAGGGCTACTGGTACGACAAGGTCAACGTCTCGATCTTCCTGTGCAACAAGGGAGACGCCGACTCCGACCCGAACTGCGCCAAGGGCCCGGTCACGACCGAGCAGAAGAACGAGATCCAGCGGGACCTCGACAAGCTGCCCGTCGTCCAGTCCGTGGCGCACGAATCGCAGGACCAGGCGTACAAGCACTACAAGGAGCAGTTCGGCGACTCCCCGCTGGCCAGCTCGCTCACGCCGGACCAGCTCCAGGAGTCGTACCGGATCAAGCTGAAGGACCCGGAGAAGTACAACGTCATCGCGACCGCGTTCAACGGGCGGCCCGGCGTTCAGTCCGTGCAGGACCAGAAGGGCGTGCTCGACAACCTCTTCCGGCTGCTCGGCTACCTGAACTACGCGGCCAGCGCGGTGATGGCGGTGATGCTCGTCGTCGCGCTGCTGCTGATCGTGAACACCGTCCGGGTGTCCGCGTTCAGCCGCCGGCGCGAGACCGGCATCATGCGGCTCGTCGGCGCGTCCGGCTTCTACATCCAGGCGCCGTTCATCATGGAGGCCGCGGTCGCCGGACTCATCGGCGGCGGCATCGCCTGTGTGTTCCTCGCGGCCGGCCAGTACTTCGTGATCGACAACGGCGTGGCCCTCTCCGACAAGCTGCAGCTCATCAACTTCATCGGCTGGGACTCGGTGTTGACGAAACTGCCGCTGATTCTCGCCGTGAGTGTGCTGATGCCGGCGCTTGCCGCGTTCGTCGCGTTGCGCAAGTACCTGAAGGTGTGACGAGAGTCCTTCGCGCCACGGGGCGTCGTGCGGGTCAACGGCCCGTACGACGCCCTTGGTTGTCCTAGACTCACCGACATGTCAGGTCCGGAGCTGTACTCCACGCCCCGCCGTATCGGCCGCGGGGCGACCCTGACATTGATCTTCATGACGGTCCTCGCGGCGGGCGCCGCGACCGGCTCCTGGCCGGAGGAGCACCGAAAACCCACGGAGAACGCGGACAGTTCGCTCGTCGCCGCGCACGAGAAGCCGATCGCGGGACCGACCGATCCGAGCGACGCGGCGGCCGAGGCGATGGCCGACGGGAAGTCGCCCACGAAGGCCGCCCAGGACGCCGTCAGCCGCAGCGGCGACCGCTGGGGCTCCGTCTACTCGCGAGGCGAGTACGAGGAGTTCGAGCAGTCCCTCGACGGCGAGTACACCGGCATCGGCCTGCGGGCCCGCCGCACCGCCGACGGATCGGTGCAGGTCTCCAAGGTCCGGCAGGGATCGCCCGCGCAGCGCGCCGGCATCCGTGAGGGCGACCGGATCGCGGCGATCGACGGCGAGCCGGTCACCGGTCACCCCGTCACCGAGGTCCTCGCGCTCCTGCGGGGCAAGCACGCGGGCACGCCCGTCCACGTAGGCCTGCAGCGCGGTACGCGCGCGTGGAGCGAGACCCTGCGCCGCGCCAACCTGTCGACCGACTCCGTCACCTCCGCGCAGCTGCCCGACGGCGCGGCGCTCGTGAAGGTGAGCGCTTTCACGAAGGGCGTCGGCGACCAGGTGCGCACGGCGGTCGCCGCGGCACCCGCGCGCGCGGGCGTCGTGCTCGACCTGCGGGGCAACTCAGGCGGCCTGGTCACCGAGGCGGTCAGGGCGTCCTCCGCGTTCCTCGACGGCGGGCTCGTGGCGACGTACGACGTACGCGGGGCGCAGCGGGCCCTGCACGCACAGCGAGGGGCCGACACGTCCAGACCGGTGGTCGTGCTCGTCGACAGCGGGACGATGAGCGCGGCCGAGCTGCTCACCGGCGCCCTGCAGGACCGCGGCCGCGCGGTCGTCGTGGGCTCCAGGACCTTCGGCAAGGGCTCGGTCCAGATGCCGAGCCGACTGCCCGACGGCTCCGTGGCGGAGCTCACCGTCGGGCACTACCGCACACCCTCGGGCCGCGCGGTCGACGGCCGGGGCATCACCCCCGATCTGGAGACCGAGGCGGACACCCTGCGGCGGGCGGAGACAGTATTGACTGGCCTCGGGGCCCCCTCGTAGTGCGAAAATGGCCAGCACTATGGCCAAGGCAATGTATGTACCGAAGGAGTCCCAGCCCAAGCAGGGCAAGGGGGCGTCGTCCGAGAAGAAGGACGGCAAGCGCAAGATGGTCGCGCAGAACAAGAAGGCGCGCCACGACTACCTGATCATGGACACCTACGAGGCCGGCATCGTGCTGACCGGCACGGAGGTCAAGTCACTGCGGCAGGGCCGCACCTCGCTGGCCGACGCCTTCGTCCAGATCGACCGGGGCGAGGCCTGGCTGCACAACGCCCACATCCCCGAGTACAACCAGGGCACGTGGACGAACCACGCGGTGCGCCGCAAGCGCAAGCTGCTGCTGCACCGCGAAGAGATCGACAAGCTGGAGTCGAAGTCCGAGGAGACCGGTCACACGATCGTGACCCTGGCGATCTACTTCAAGGACGGCCGGGCGAAGGCCGAGATCGCGCTCGCCAAGGGCAAGAAGGAGTACGACAAGCGGCAGACGCTGCGCGAGAAGCAGGACCGGCGGGACTCGGACCGGGCGATCGCGTCGGCGAAGCGGCGGCAGCGGAACAACGAGCGGATGGGCTGACGCCCGTCCGTCAGGAATACGCTGGCATCGTCGTACGTTGGTCACGTACGATGGGGTTGTTCCTCACGCAGGGACGCCGGATCGAGAGATCCACGGGTCGCAAGGCCCACCTTGAAAAAACAACATGGGGATGATCGGTTTCGACAGCGGATGTCGAAGCAGGGGAAGCGTGTCGAGGAAGCGGCAATGATCTCGTTAACCATATGTCGCAACCAATAATCGCCAATTCTAAGAGCGATTCCCAGTCCTTCGCCCTCGCTGCCTAATAACAGCGACTGAAGGACCCTAAAAGGGTGTCAGCCCGGGAGTGTTCCCGACCCGGATCCTGGCATAATCTAGGGAACTAAACTTTTCCGTCCGGCCACGGGGCGGAAAAGGAAATCAAACAGTGGCTGGGCCCGTCGGCGACTTGTTCGCGTGATCACCGGGGCCGAGAAAATCGAAGCGAACTGCGCACGGAGAAGCCCTGCTGCTGCACCGTTGGACGCGGGTTCGATTCCCGCCATCTCCACCATCGTTTCATCCCATGCGATACGGGCCCGACTGTTCACACAGTCGGGCCTTTGTCGTTGGCTCAGTTGTGGGTCTTGGCGGGACCCTGCGCTTCCGGGATGCTCCTGTGGCATGAGGAGACGTAAGGGATCGAGATGGGCCCTGCCCGCCGTAGCCGTCGTCGTTGCCGCCACGCTGAGTTGGGGAGCGCCCGCCGGCGCCGATTCCACCCCCAGTGGGCTGCCGGAGGCGATCGACACGATTCTCGGGGACGCGCGGATGGAGGGCGGCGCGGCGAGTGTCGTCGTGGCCGACGCGAAGACCGGGGAGACCCTGTACCAGCACAATCCGACCGGGCGGCTGATGCCCGCCTCCAACACGAAGCTCGCCACCTCCACCGCGGCGATGGGGGTCCTCGGCCCCGACTACCGGTTCGGCACGGACGTGCTCGCCGGTGGGCGGGTGCGGAGCGGGGTGCTCGACGGGGACCTGTATCTGCGCGGCACCGGGGACCCGACCACCCTCGCCGCCGACTACGACAAGCTCGCCGCCGACGTCGCCGCGGCCGGTGTGAAGCGGGTCAGCGGGCGGCTGGTCGCCGACGACACCCGGTTCGACGACCACCGGATCGGTGACACCTGGGGCGGCGACGACGAGTCCTCGTACTACGCCGCCCAGATCTCGGCCCTCAGCGTCGCCCCGGACACCGACTACGACACCGGGACCGTCATCGTCGAGGTGAAGCCCGGCGCCAAGGCGGGGGACAAGCCGGCCGTCAGCGTCACGCCGAAGAACCGCTACGTGCACATCGACATGCGGGCGTCCACCGTTGGGGCCGGGGGAGACGACACCGTCGCCGTCGAGCGGCGGCACGGGACCAACACCATCTCCGTGAGCGGCACCGTGCCGGTGGGCGGTGACACCACCAAGGAGTGGGTGACCGTGTGGGAGCCGACCGGGTACGCGGCCTCCGTGTTCCGGGACGCGCTCACCGCGCACGGGGTGAAGGTCGGCGGGTCCACCAAGCTGGGGCGGGCCACGCCCGCGGGCGCGAAGCGGCTCGCCGCGCACGAGTCCATGCCCCTGAAGGACCTGCTGATCCCGTTCATGAAGCTCTCCAACAACATGCACGCCGAGTCCCTCACCAAGGCCATGGGGTACAAGGCGACCGGAAGGCCCGGGAGTTGGGGTGACGGCATCGACGCCGTCGCCGACTATCTGAAGGGCGCCGGGGTCGACGCCAGCAAGCTGCGGCAGGTCGACGGGTCCGGGCTCTCGCGCAAGGACAACTTCGCCGCCCGGCAGCTCGCCGACCTCCTCCTCTCCGTACAGGACGAGCCCTGGTACGCCGACTGGTACAAGTCGCTGCCCGTGGCCTGCGACCCGGACCGGTTCGTCGGCGGGACGCTGCGGAGCCGGATGTGCGACACGCCCGCCGCTCTCAACGCCCGGGGGAAAACCGGGTCGTTGACGGGCGCGTCGGCGCTGTCCGGGTACGTGAAGGATGCCGACGGGCGGCTGCTCGTCTACAGCGTCGTCCAGAACAACTACCTCGTCGACTCCGTGAAGCCGCTCGAGGACGCCATCGTCGTGACCCTCGCGAAGTCGACCTCGAAGGAGGCGACGGCCGCCGTGCCGAAGTCCACGCGCGCCGTGCCGGCCGCCGAGCGGGACGGCGACCTGGAGTGCTCGTGGCGCAAGCCGGCCACATGCTGAGCCTCTAGCGGGATCCCTTAGCGGGATCCCTGGCGGGCGGACCGTACGTACGCGTACAGCGCCAGCAGTAGCGCGCACGCCGCCGCCGTGACCGGCACCGTGTACGCCGCGGTGGGGCCCCAGTGCTCCACCGCGGCGCCGCCCGTCGCGGAGCCGCAGGCGATGCCCGTGAGGATGCCGGTCACGGCGAGCGTCATGCCCTCGTTCAACTGGCCGGTGGGCGTGCGCTGTTGGACCAGGGTCATGCCGGTCACCATCGTCGGTGCCGTGGCCATGCCCGCGACAAGGAGCGCGCCCCCGAGGACGTACAGGGAGCCCGTGAGCCAGGCGGCGAGCAGGGGCAGCGTCATCAGGGCCGCCATCGCCGCCACGCAGAGCGGATGGCGGCGGGCCGCCGGGCCCGCCGGTCGCCACGCCCCGTAGGCCAGGCCCGCGGCGCAGGAGCCCGCCGCCTGGAGCGCCAGGATGCCGCCCGCCCACACCTTGTGGCCCTGCGCGTCGGCGAAGGCGACGGTGACCACTTCGAGCGAGCCGAAGATCGCGCCCGTGGCGAGGAAGGCGAGCAGCAGAGGCGGCATGCCACGCGCGCGTAGCGGCGTTTTCGTCGCCTTCGTACGCGCGTGGGGCGGCGGTTCCGTCGCCCGTTGCGCGGCGAAGATCAGTACGCCGGTCACCATGAGCACGACGCTGACCAGGGTGCCCGCCTCCGGGAACAGCGAGCCGCACAGGAAGGCGGCCGCTACGGGGCCGAGCATGTAGCAGAGCTCGTCCGCCGCCTGCTCGAAGGAGTTCGCCGTGTGCAGGGCGTCCGGGGTCTCCTTAAGGAGGTGCGCCCAGCGGGCCCGGGACAGGCCGCCCGTGTTGGGGGTCGTCGCGGACGCCAAGTAGGCGGCGAACAACGTCCAGTTGGGCGCCCCGAAGTGCACGCACAGGAGCAGGGCGAGCGAGCCGCAGGCCGATATGACGGTGGCCGGGACCGCGATCCGCGCCTGGCCGTGGCGGTCCACGAGGCGGGCCGTCCACGGTCCGACGAGCGCGTTGGCGACCAGACCTGTGGCGGTGACGGCGCCCGCGAGTGCGTACGAGCCGCGCGAGCCGGAGATCATGATCACCGCGCTGATGCTGAACATCCCTTGCGGGAAGCGGGCGATGAGGTTGCCGAGGGTGAAGGCGCGGGCGCCGGGGATGGCGAACAGTCGGGTGTAGGACGTGGCGGAGGAGGGCGGGGAGCCGGTGGACGTGGGAGCGGCGGAGGTGGAGCCGGTGGACGTGGGAGCAGTGGGCATGCGAAGAGCGTCGCCGCAGGTCACGTGCGGGGTCCAACACTTACTCGGTGCCGATTCACGCCCCTGTGTTGTTAATTTTCACGCGCCTGCGTTGTAAGTTCGCCCGATGCCTCCAGCGAACGTCGAACCCCGCCTGCTGCGCGCCTTCCTCGCCGTCGCCGACGAGCTGCACTTCACCCGCGCCGCCGCCCGGCTCTACGTCGCCCAGCAGGCGCTCAGCCGCGATATCCGGCGCCTGGAGCGGGAGTTGGGCGTCGACCTCTTCGGCCGCACCACCCGGCAGGTGACGCTCACCACGGACGGGGCCCGGCTGCTGCCGCACGCGCGGCGCGTGATCGCGGCGCAGGACGAGCTGCTCACGGCCTTCACCGGGCCCGCCGCCACCGACAGGCCGCTGCTCGTCGACATCAACAGCCCGGGTCTCGCGCACGAGCGGGTGCTCGCGCGCGCCCGTGAACTCGCCCCGGACCACGAGCTGATGGCCCGCTACGAGAGCGGCCTGACCGGCGCCGCCGCCGAACTCCTGGCCGGGCGGCTCGATGTGTCCTTCGGCCGGTTCGCCGGGCTCGACCCGGCCGTGCGCGCGCGGCTCTCCCAACAGCCCGTGCGCTACGAGCCGATGGCGATCATGCTGCCCGACGACCATCCGCTGGCGGCGCTCGACGCCGTGCCCCTTGGCCTTCTGGCCGGTGAGTCGGTCTACGCGGGCGCCGGCAACCCCCGCACACCCGAATGGACCGATCTGGCCCGGCAGTTGTTCGAGGGCCGGGGCATCCGTGTCGCGCCGCCGGCGCCGCTCGCCATCGGCAAGAAGGAGTTTCGGCGGATCATGGACAAGTATCGAAATCCGGTCCTCACCGGAGTGGATTTTCCGGCCATGCCGGGTTCGGTGCTGCGACCGCTCGTCGACCCCGTGCCACTGTCACCCGTGTCACTCGTGTGGCGAAAGGGGCGTAAACACCCCGGAATCGCGGCACTTCGGGCCGCCGCGACCGCCGTCGCGGCGGAGAACGGATGGCTTGAACGCCCCGCGGAGGCGTGGATTCCAGCCACAGATGTGCAGATTATGTTGAGTCGTGAATGAGGTGTGTGCGTGGGTGTCACTGGTGTGCGCTACATTCTGGGTTTGGGTGCGATGTGATAGTGGGGGCGCTCGGATCGGGTGGGGGCCCGGTTCGACCGGCGAAAGCCCCACCGTCGCCCGCGCACTCATGAACGTGTCCTTGGGGGGATGTGCGTACGGTGGAGAACTCGCGAGAAGACGGCCTGTCGGGGCCGACCCATGACCCGCACGAGGTGACGGTTCAACTCGACGTCTCAGGGCGTCAGTTGGGCGGTCCGGTCGGCGTGAGACCGGGCGAGGGCGGGAGCGGCGCAGGCGGCGGTGAGGGTCGGGCGGGCCGAGAAGGCGCCGACGACAAGGAACTCCCCGTCTTCGTCGACGACTCGGGGCGGCGCGGCCGCAATTTCCGCCGTTTCGGGGTGGCCGCGGGCCTGGCCATCGCGGTCTACGCGGTTGTCATCGTGGTCACCGTCTTCTCCGGCAACTCCGACGCGCCGTGGCTGCCGATGCCCGCCGAGGGCAAGGGCGCGGGCAAGGTCGGCACCAGGTCGTCCGAGCCCACTCCGTCGACGTCGACGGCGCAGTCTCCGGGTGCCACCCCGGAGTCGAGCGTCACCGGCAGCGCCGTGCCGGGCGCCTCCGCCGCGCCCGGCGCGAGTGCGTCGCCGTCGGCCGGGGACAGCGCCTCCGGGAAGCCGTCCACCGGGACCTCGCCGTCCGGCAGGCCGACGGGCGGCAAGACGACACCGCCCGTCGATCCGTCAGGCCCGGCCGACAGCGACGAGCCGTCGACGGACCCGTCCGAGCCGACCGACCCGACGACGCCGCCGGACGACACCGTGAGCGACCCCGCAGGGGGTCCCGGGACCGACGGCTCGGAAACCCTCGCCGAAGGCGGCCTCGTACAGCTGCTCGTGGCGCCCCTCGTCCAGCCCCTGGACAGCCTTGTCCAGCCTCTGGGCAGCCTTGTCCCGTCCCTGGAAAGCAGCGTCCTGTAGATGTCCGACCGCTCACGCCACGCACGGGTCGGTGCCCGCAGGCGCCGCCTTCCGCTGCGCTATCTGCTGCCCTCGCTCCTGCTCGTCGCGATGATCACGATGCTGATGCTGCGCGGCTACGTCCACAGCGAGATCCTCGCCGACCACCGCATCCGCCCCGAGGCGGCCACCGACAAGGTGCCGGAGAAGATCCTCGACGGCGGGCCCGTCATCGACACCAGGGGCGGCCAGGAGACCAGCCGTTCCATAGGCAAGCACCAACTGGTGCTCACCTTCGACGACGGCCCCGACCCGGAGTGGACCCCGAAGGTCCTCGACGTCCTCAAGAAGCACGACGCGCACGCCGTCTTCTTCGTCACCGGCACCATGGCCTCGCGCTATCCCGACCTGGTGCGCCGCATGGTGGACGAGGGGCACGAGGTCGGCCTGCACACCTTCAACCACCCCGATCTCTCCTACCAGTCGAAGAAGCGGATCGACTGGGAGCTGTCGCAGAACCAGCTGGCGCTCGAAGGCGCGGCAGGCGTGCGCACCTCCCTGTTCCGGCCGCCGTACTCCTCGTTCGCCGACGCGATGGACGACGCGTCGTGGCCGGTGACCAAGTACATCGGCTCGCGCGGCTACATCACGGTCGTCAACAACACGGACAGCGAGGACTGGAAGCGCCCCGGCGTCGACGAGATCATCCGCCGTGCCACGCCCAAGGACGGCAAGGGCGCGATCGTCCTGATGCACGACTCCGGCGGCAACCGCTCGCAGACCGTCGCCGCGCTCGACCGCTTCCTGCCCGGACTCCAGGGCGAGGGCTACAAGTTCGCCAGTCTCACCGAGGCCCTCGGCATGCCCGGCGCGCACACGCCCGTCAGCGGCGTCGAGCTGTGGAAGGGCAAGGCGTGGGTCTACGCGGTGGGGGCCTCGGACAACATCACGGGCGTCCTCGTCGTCGGCCTCGCCGTCATCGGCGTCCTCGTCATGTCCCGCTTCGGCCTGATGCTGATCCTGTCCGCGGTGCACGCGCGCCGGGTGCGCCGCAAGGGCTTCGCATGGGGCCCCCAGGTCACCGAGCCGGTCTCCGTCCTCGTACCGGCCTTCAACGAGGCCAAGTGCATTGAGAACACGGTCCGTTCGCTGACGCTGAGCGAGCACCCCATCGAGGTCGTCGTGATCGACGACGGGTCGACGGACGGCACCGCGCGCATCGTGGAGAACATGCGGCTGCCCGGCGTCCGCGTCGTACGTCAGCACAACGCGGGCAAGCCCGCGGCCCTCAACAGAGGCCTGGCCAACGCCCGGTTCGACCTCGTCGTGATGATGGACGGCGACACCGTCTTCGAACCGGCCACCGTGCGCGAGCTGGTCCAGCCGTTCGGCGACCCGGGCGTCGGCGCCGTCGCGGGCAACGCGAAGGTGGGCAACCGGGACTCGCTGATCGGCGCGTGGCAGCACATCGAGTACGTGATGGGCTTCAACCTCGACCGCCGCATGTACGACATCCTGCGCTGCATGCCGACGATCCCCGGCGCGGTCGGTGCCTTCCGCCGCAGCGCCCTGGAGCGCGTCGGCGGGATGAGCGACGACACGCTCGCCGAGGACACCGACGTCACGATGGCGCTGCACCGCGACGGCTGGCGCGTCGTCTACGCCGAGAAGGCGCGGGCCTGGACCGAGGCCCCGGAGACCGTCCAGCAGCTGTGGTCGCAGCGCTACCGCTGGTCGTACGGGACGATGCAGGCCATCTGGAAGCACCGCAGGGCCCTGGTCGACCGCGGCCCCTCGGGACGCTTCGGCCGCGTCGGCCTCCCGCTGGTCTCGCTCTTCATGGTGCTGGCCCCGCTGCTCGCGCCGCTGATCGACATCTTCCTCCTCTACGGGCTCGTGTTCGGCCCCACGGAGAAGACCGTCGGCGCCTGGTTCGGCGTGCTCGCGATCCAGGCGATCTGCGCCGCGTACGCCTTCCGGCTCGACAAGGAACGCATGACGCACCTGATATCCCTCCCGCTCCAGCAACTCCTGTACCGGCAGCTGATGTACGTCGTGCTGCTCCAGTCCTGGATCACCGCGCTCACCGGCGGCCGGCTGCGCTGGCAGAAGCTGCGCCGCACCGGCGTGGTGGGCGCAGGGCCCGGCGGCCGGGTGCCGCACCAGCGGACGAGCTCCGTCTCCGGTGACGAGCGGAGGCCGGTGGCATGACGCATCCGACGAACGGCGGGAACGGCGAGGGCGTGGACGAGCCCTCGGCGCAGGGAAGTTGGTTCGCCAAGCCGGAACACGGCCGAACCCTGGGCGTCTCCGAGGCCGGATGGCCGGCCGTGCCGCCCGCCAGGACCGGCGCGACGCCGCCCCGCGGACCCGGCGGCGGCCCGGTGCTCACCGACGCGGTGGCCACCGGGGGAGTGGCGGCCGAGGCGACCGCCCGGTTCCCTGAAGTACTCCAGCGGGCCGAAGCCACCAGCCCGCTGCCGGAGGCGGAGGGCCCGCCGCCGGAGGCGGCCCCAGCGCCCAAGAAGCCCGGCCGGGACCGCTATCTCGACCTGCTGCGGTCCGTCGCGCTCGTCCGGGTCATCGCCTACCACCTGTTCGGCTGGGTCTGGCTCTCGGTCGTCTTCCCGTCCATGGGCGTGATGTTCGCGCTCGCCGGATCGCTGATGGCGCGCTCCCTGAGCAGGCCCGCGCTGAGCGTCGTACGAGGGCGGCTGCGGCGCCTCCTCCCGCCGATGTGGCTGTTCAGCGCGCTGGTGCTGCCACTCCTTTTCATCGGCGGCTGGAACCCGGGCAAGGACCCCGACACCGGCGGCGGCGCCTGGGGCTGGCTCGGCATCGTCAACTACGTGATCCCGATCGGCGCCCCCGCCTACCCGTGGGAGATCGCCAACCCGCCCGGCTTCCTGGAGACCACGTGGGCCGAGCAGGGCATCGGCCCGCTCTGGTACCTGCGCGCCTACATGTGGTTCGTGCTCGCGTCCCCGCTGCTGCTCAAGGCGTTCCGCAAGCTGCCGTGGGCGACGCTGTGCGCGCCGCTCGCCCTCACGGCCGTGATCGGCACGGGCCTGGTGGAGATCCCCGGCCGTACAGGGGAGGCCGTCACCGACTTCGCCGTGTACGGCAGCTGCTGGGTCCTCGGCTTCGCGCACCAGGAGGGCGTGCTGCAGAAGGTGCCGCGCTACGCCGCGGTGTCCGGCGCCGCGCTACTCATGGGCTTCGGCCTGTGGTGGGCCTCGGGCCACCTGTCCGAAGAGGGCTGGGATCTGAACGAGATCCCGCTGGCCCAGGCGACCTGGTCCCTCGGATTCGTCGTCATCCTGCTCCAGTACGCGCCGTCCTGGCAGCAGCTGCCGGGCCGGCTCGCCCGCTGGGACCGCCTGGTGACGTTGGCCAACAACAGGGCCGTCACGATCTACCTGTGGCACAACCTGCTCATCATGGCGACGTTCCCGCTGATCGACCTGCTCTACGAACTGCCGTTCATGGACGACAAGTTGAGCTCGGCGCTGGACTCGACGTACATGCTCTGGTCGTTCGTCCTCATCTGGCCGCTCATCGGCCTCGCGATCGTCGCCACCGGCTGGGTCGAGGACCTGGCCGCGAAGCGCAAACCTCGCCTGTGGCCGGACGGCCGCCGGAGCGGCGGCTCGGGGAGCCGGCGCAAGTAAGGGTCGGCGCGCGGAGGGTGAGGCGCAGGGTGGAGCCTCACCCCCGCCCCGCCCTCCAGGTGAGCGCAAAGTTCCCCCGTGGTCACTTCGCGCCACGAAGCGGAAATCCCGCCTCCCTACCTTCGGTCACACAGACGCGAACCGTGACCTGGAGGCGTGAGATGCCTGGCCCCAAGGAACAGACCCGGAGCCGGAACTGGATCGAGCGATGGGATCCCGAGGACGAAGTGTTCTGGGAGGAGACGGGGGCGAAGGTGGCCCGGCGCAACCTCGCCTTCTCCGTCCTCTCCGAACACATCGGATTCTCCATCTGGACCCTGTGGTCGGTGATGGTCCTGTTCATGGGGCCCGAGTACGGGATCGACCCGGCGGGGAAGTTCTTCCTCGTGTCGATGGCGACGCTGGTGGGGGCCTTCGCGCGCGTGCCCTACACGTTCGCCGTCGCGGTCTTCGGCGGCCGCAACTGGACGATCGTCTCGGCGAGCATGCTGCTGGTGCCGTCGATCGCCGCGTTCGCGGTGATGGAGCCGGGCACCTCGTACACCACCTTCATGTGGTGCGCGGCGCTCACCGGCGTCGGCGGCGGCAACTTCGCCTCCTCCATGACCAACATCAACTCCTTCTTCCCGCTGCGGAAGAAGGGCTGGGCGCTCGGCCTGAACGCGGGCGGCGGCAACATCGGCGTCCCCGTCATCCAGCTCGTCGCGCTCGCCGTGATCGGAGCGAGCGGCGGGCCGCGCGTGCTGCTCGGCATCTACATCCCGCTGATCGTCGTCGCGACGGTCTGCTCCGCGCTGTTCATGGACAACCTGGCGACCGTGAAGAACGACACCGGCGCCGCGAAGGAGGCCGTGCGCGACGGCCACACCTGGATCATGTCGTTCCTCTATGTAGGGACGTTCGGCTCCTTCATCGGCTACTCCTTCGCCTTCGGCCTCGTCCTGCAGACCCAGTTCGGCCGTACGCCGCTCCAGGCGGCCGGCGTCACCTTCATCGGCCCGCTGCTCGGCTCGCTCATCCGGCCCGTCGGCGGCAAGCTCGCCGACAAGTACGGTGGCGCGCGCATCACGCTGTGGAACTTCGTCGGCATGGCCCTCGCCACGGCCGTCGTGATCCTGGCCTCGGTCGAGAAGTCGCTCACCCTGTTCACCGTCGCGTTCATCGCCCTGTTCGTGCTGAGCGGGCTCGGCAACGGGTCGACGTACAAGATGATCCCCGGCATCTTCCAGGCGAAGGCGCTGGCCAAGGGGCTCACCGGCGAGGAAGCGGCCGCGTACGGGCGGCGGCTCTCCGGCGCCTCCATGGGGCTGATCGGCGCGGTCGGCGCGCTCGGCGGGCTCGGCATCAACCTGGCGTTCCGGCAGTCCTTCCAGACGGCCGGCACCGGCACCGGGGCCTTCTTCGCCTTCCTCGTCTTCTACGCCGTGTGCTTCGCCGTGACCTGGGCCGTATACCTTCGCCGCTCGGCGTCGCGCACCGTCGCGAGCTCCACGGCGGAGACGAAGCCGCAGCTCAGCTACGCGGAGGTGTGACATTGGCTCCCGTAACACGTACGCAATAACGTTGATCCGGGGCCGACACGGAGCGTTGACAAGCTCGGACCACGCGCCGGTGGGCCCGGTACACGGAAAAACGTCGAGCGGGGCGAGAACCAGCATGGACGAGGAACAGCAGGCCACGAGGCCGGAGCAGGCCCACGGGCCGCTCGCGGGCTTCACCGTGGGCGTCACCGCGGCGCGCCGCGCCGACGAACTGGGCGCGCTGCTCCAGCGGCGCGGGGCCTCGGTGCAGCACGCGCCCGCCCTGCGGATCGTGCCGCTCGCGGACGACAGCGAACTCCTCGTCGCCACCAAGGAGCTGATCGACCACGCGCCGGACGTGGTGGTGGCCACCACCGCCATCGGCTTCCGCGGCTGGGTCGAGGCCGCCGACGGCTGGGGCCTGGGCGAGGACCTGCTCGGGCGCCTTCGTGGCGTCGAGCTCCTCGCGCGCGGCCCGAAGGTGAAGGGCGCGGTGCGGGCGGCCGGCCTCACCGAGGAGTGGTCGCCCTCGTCCGAGTCGATGGCCGAGGTCCTGGAGCGGCTGCTCGACGAGGGCGTCCAGGGGCGGCGCATCGCGGTGCAGCTGCACGGCGAGCCGCTCCCCGGGTTCGTGGAGGCGCTGCGGGAGGCGGGCGGCGAAGTGGTCGGCGTCCCCGTCTACCGCTGGCTCCCGCCGCAGGACATAGGGCCGGTTGACCGCCTCCTCGACGCCACGGTGGCGGGCGGCGTGGACGCGCTGACGTTCACCTCGGCCCCCGCCGCGCAGGCGCTGTTGCGTCGCGCGGAGGAGCGGGGCCTGGAGGCGGAGCTGATCGCAGCCCTGCACCACGACGTGCTCGCGGTCTGCGTCGGCCCGGTGACGGCCGTGCCGTTGCAGGCGCGGGGCGTGGACACGGTGCAGCCGGAGCGCTTCCGGCTCGGTCCGCTGGTGCAGCTGCTGTGCAAGGAACTGCCCGCACGCGCGCGTACGTTGCCGATCGCGGGCCACCAGATGCAGATCCGCGGGCAGGCCGTGGTGGTGGACGACGAGCTGCGCCCGGTGCCGCCCGCGGGCATGTCACTGCTGCGGACGCTGGCGCGGCGCCCCGGTTGGGTGGTGTCCCGCGCGGAGCTGCTGCGCGCGCTGCCGGGCGCCGGCCGCGACGAGCATGCGGTGGAGACGGCGATGGCGCGGCTCAGGTCGTCCCTGGGGACACCGAAACTGATTCAGACGGTGGTCAAGCGGGGGTATCGGTTGGCGCTGGACCCGGCGGCGGACGCGAAGTACGCGGACGTTTAAAGCCCCTGCGGCGATTGAGCAGCGGGGTCCGGGGCGGAGCCCCGAGAGCGTGCGCCGGACGGGCCGAAGGATTGGGGCTCTGCCCCATACCCCGCTGCTCAATCGCCGCAGGGGCTTGATTTGCCCCGCTGGCTCTCGTCCGAAGGCGGGGCTTGCAAGGCCGCAGGGGCAGCGGCTCGCCGCCCCCACACCACCAGCCCCCGCACCAAGCACCCGAGCGCCCCCGTGCACAGCACCGCCCGCACCACGGTCCACGCCACCCACGGCCCCTCGAACTCCTCCCTCACCCGCGCCGGATCGGAGATCCTCGCGGGGGAGCCGGCCGCGGCCAGCGCGTCGTTCAGCGGCACGTTCACCGTCATCGTCAGCAGGAACGCCACCGCGTAACAGGCCAGCGCCGCGAACACCCAGCCGCGCGGCCCCTGTTGACCTCGCACCCGCCAGGCCGCGTATCCGGTGAACACCAGCGCCCCGATGAAGCTCAGGAAGAACACCGGGTTCTGGATGACGTCGTTGATGTGCTGCGTCACCTCGATGTACGTACGGTCGCCGCTGCGCGCCAGGCCGGGCATCACGGCGCACGCGAACACGTAGAACGACCCTGCCGCCAGACCCATGGCGACCGTGGCCGCCCCCAGTACCCATCCCGTGAAACGCGTCGATGTCGTCATGGCCCCAGTCAAGCCGCGGGCCGTGCCGCCCCGACATCGTCGATCCGCGCAACCCCATGCGCGAGCGTCCAGGGGCCCGCGTACCGTACCGGCATGCTGATCACCCCCGACACAGAACTCCGCCGCGCCGTCCCCGAGGACGCCCAGGCGTTGGCCGACGCCGTGGTCCGGAACCGGGAGTTCATGAAGACCTGGGAGCCGTACCGCTCCGAGGAGTACTACACGGCGCGGGAGCAGGCCGAGCGGATCGCCGAGCCCGGTGGGGCGTTGTGGCTGTTGTTCGACCGGTCCGCCGACGGGCGTGTGGTCGGCCGCGCCGCGCTCAACGGCATCCACCTCGGCCCCCTGTGCAGCGCCAGCCTCGGCTACTGGGTCGACTCCGACTACCGGGGCCGGGGCCTGATCCCCGCCGCCGTGGAGGAGGTCTGCCGCGCCGCCCGCGACGAAATGGGCCTGCATCGCGTGGAGGCGGGCACGCTCACGGACAACGAGGCGTCCCAGCGCGTGCTCGCCAAGTGCGGCTTCGTCCGGTACGGGCTCGCGCCCAAGTTCCTCCACATCAACGGAGGTTGGCGCGACCACGTCCTGTTCCAGCGGATCCTCCACGACGATCCTCCGGCGTACGGCCGCGCCTAGGCCGTCAACTCCGGTTCCGGCAGCGGGGGTTCCGGCCACGCCCGCGGACGGGCACTGTAGAGGGCATGGCAGCAGTACCCACAGGGCCCCACCCGCCTGCCCCTGCCCCCTACGAGTTGCGCTTCGACTCCGGGCGTCTCTGCCTGGACCTCGTCGCGACCGCGCACCCCGACGAACGCCTCACGAGCCCCGACCTGCTGCGCGCCTGGCTGGTCGGCGCGGGGCTCGTCCCGGACGCCGCCGCGCTGGCGGACCGCTCGCCCGCCTGGCTCGCCGCCTTCCGCGAACTGCGCGCGCACATAGCCCATTTGGTCCGCGGCGAACTCTCCGGCCGCCCGGTCCCCGGCGCCCTGGAACGGGTCAACCTGCTCGCCCGCGCGGCCCCGCCCGCACCCCGTGCCGTACGCGCGGCCGACGGCACCCTCGTCCGCTCCCTGCACATCGAACCCGGCTGCCCGGCCCTGCTCGCGGCCGTCGCGCGGGACGCCATCGACCTCCTCACCGACCCCACCGCCCGCGGCTCCCTGCGCCAGTGCGAGGGCGACAACTGCCCCATCATCTACCTCGACATGTCCCGTGGCCGCAGGCGCCGTTGGTGCTCCAGCGAGGTGTGCGGCAACCGTGAGCGGGTGGCCAGACACCGGCGCAGGGCGGCGGCTCTGGCCAGGGCCTGAGCGCTGGAGCGTGCGGGCTGGGGTGCCGGGGCCGTCGTGGCGGCCGGAGCCCGGTTCGGCGGCTTTTGTGGCTGGGGGTCCGGGGGTTATCCCCCGGGAGATGCAGCCTCGACATGTCCCGTGGCCGCAGGCGCCGTTGGTGCTCCAGCGAGGTGTGCGGCAACCGTGAGCGGGTGGCCAGACATCGACGCAGGGCGGCGGCTCTGGCCAGGGCGTGAGTCGACTTCCGTAACTCCCTTTGAACATCCGTGAGTTCGTCTGCGTATCCCTCCCGTGAGCCCAGCCGAGAGACATGGCCGAACAGGGGACACCGGAGGTAGGCGTGCGCAAGGATTCCGCCGTGGCCGATGAACGCCCGCCCCGGGCCCGACATCGTGCGCCCCGGCCGCCCGAGCCGGACGAGGAGCTGATGCGCGCGCTCTACGCCGAGCACGCACGGCCGCTTCTGGCCTATGTGCTCCGCTTGGTGGCGGGGGACCGGCAGCGCGCGGAGGATGTCGTACAGGAGACGCTCATCCGTGCCTGGAAGAACGCCGGACAGCTCAACCGAGCGACCGGTTCGGTACGCCCCTGGCTGGTGACGGTCGCCCGGCGCATCGTCATCGACGGCCACCGCAGTCGGCAGGCCCGGCCGCAGGAGGTCGATCCGTCGCCGCTGGAGGTCATCCCCGCGGAGGACGAGATCGACAAGGCGTTGTGGCTGATGACCCTTTCCGACGCGCTGGAGGACTTGACCCCGGCCCACCGGGAAGTACTCGTGGAGACGTACTTCAAAGGACGTACGGTCAACGAGGCGGCCGAGACGCTCGGCATCCCCAGCGGCACGGTGCGCTCGCGGGTCTTCTACGCGCTGCGCTCGATGAAGCTGGCGCTGGAGGAGCGGGGGGTGACGGCATGACGACGGGCCACGGATCGTACGGTCCCTTCGGCCATGAGCAGGCGGGCGACGTGCACGAGACCGTCGGCGCCTACGCGCTCGGCATCCTCGACGACATCGAGGCGAGCGCCTTCGAGGCACACCTGGCGACGTGCGAGCGGTGCGCGCGGAACCTGGAGGAGTTCGCGGGCATGGAGCCGATGCTCGCGGCCCTCGCCGACCTGCCGGCCGAGCGCGGCGCACCCCGGGAGCCGACCCCGCAGATCGGCGACTCCCTCGCGGCCCGCCCGAGCCCCCGCCTCGCGGAGTCCCTCGCCGACGAACTGGGGCGCCGCCGCGCGAAGAAGCGCAGGCGCGGCCTCTACCTGGTCGCGGCCGCCGCGGCCCTGATCATCGGCGGCCCGCTGACGGTGATGGCGGTGACGGACGACGGCGGCAACAACACCGTCGCGGAGCCGCACTCCACCAGCCCCGCCAAGGACGCCTTCTTCAACCACATGACCGACAAGGTGAAGGCCACCGACGCCACCACGAACGTCACGGCGACGATCGGCATGGAGAAGAAGGCCTGGGGCACCCACACCGTCCTGGAACTGAAGAACGTCAAGGGCCCGCTGAAGTGCTCCCTCGTCGCGGTCGGCAAGAACGGCGAGCGCGAGACGGTCACCACCTGGGCCGTCCCGAAGTGGGGCTACGGCATCGACGACAGTGCGAACGCGAACGCGAAGCATCCCCTGTACGTGCACGGGGGCGCGGCCTTCGACCGGGGCCAGATCGACCACTTCGAGGTCGAGACGCTCGACGGAAAGCGGCTCGTGGAGGTGAACGCCTGACCGCACGGCGCCGCACGTAGCCCTACGGGGCCCCCTTCGCGTACCTTTGACGGCTGCCCAGCACGTCAGAAGGGGGCCCGGTGGCCGCTCAGGCTCCGCACGATTCAGCGGTGAAATCGGATACGAGTTCAGGTGGGGTCGAGTCCGCGGATTCGGTCCGCGACCGCGAGCTCGGCGTCGAACAGAACCATCTCGACGCCGTCTACCGACGCCTCGAAGAGAAGATCCACGAGGCCGAGTTCCTGATGGAGGACGCCACCAAGCGCGGCCAGGTCGGCACGCCCGGCGCGCTCGCCGAGCGCGACGCGCAGGTCTTCCGCGCGGGCATCCACCTCAACCGCCTCAACAACGAGTTCGAGGACTTCCTCTTCGGCCGCATCGACCTGCTCCAGGGCAAGGACGGCAAGAAGGGCCCGGACGGCGCGTACACGGCGATCGAGCCGGCCGACGGCGCCGTCCGCGAGGACAACACGGCCGACATCGCCGAGACGCTGCACATCGGCCGTATCGGCGTGCTCGACGCGGACTACTCGCCGCTCGTCATCGACTGGCGCGCCCCGGCCGCCGCCCCCTTCTACCGCTCCACACCGGTCGATCCGGGCCGCGTGGTGCGCCGCCGCGTCATCCGCTCCAAGGGCCGCAAGGTGCTCGGCGTGGAGGACGACCTGATGCGCCCGGAGCTGACGGCGTACCTGGACGGCGAGCGGCTGCCCGCCATCGGCGACGGCGCGCTGATGGCCGCCCTCGGCCAGGCCCGCAGCCACTCGATGCGCGACATCGTCGCCTCCATCCAGGCCGAGCAGGACCAGGTCATCCGGGCCCCCGCAGCGTCCGTGACGTACGTAGAGGGCGGTCCCGGCACCGGCAAGACGGCGGTGGCGCTGCACCGCGCCGCGTACCTCCTGTACCAGGACAGGCGCCGCTACTCGGGCGGCATCCTGATCGTCTCGCCGACCCCGCTCCTGGTCGCCTACACCGAGGGCGTGCTGCCCTCGCTCGGCGAGGAGGGCCAGGTCGCGATCCGCGCGGTCGGCTCGCTGGTCGACGGCGCGGAGGCCACGGTCTACGACTCCCCGGCGGTGGCCCGCGTCAAGGGCTCGTCGCGGATGCTGAGTGTGCTCAGGAAGGCCGCACGGGGAGCCCTGGAGAGCGGGCGCCCGAAGCAGCCCGCCCAGGAGCAGCTGGCGTTCGGGGACTTCGGCTCCGAGGAGCCGGAGGCCGCCACGGGGGAGACCCCCACCCGGCTCCGCGTCGTCGCCTTCGGCCGCCGCCTGGAGCTGGACGCGGACCGGCTGAACCGGATCCGGCAGGCCACCCTCGGCGGCACCGCCCCCGTCAACCACCTGCGCCCGCGCGCCCGCAAGCTCCTCCTCGACGCCCTGTGGGACCAGTCGGGCGCCGGGAGCCGGCACTCCGACCCCGAGCTCGCGGCCGAACTGCGCTCCTCCTTCGACGAGGACGTCACGAGCGAGGACGAGTTCCTCCGCTTCCTCGACGCGTGGTGGCCCGAGCTGACGCCCCGCGCGGTCCTGTCCGCCATGTCCGACGAGCGGCGCCTGGGCCGCTGGGCCCGCCGCATCCTCAACCCCGGCGAGGTCCGCAAGCTCGCCAGATCGTTGCGCCGCGACGCCCTCTCGGTCCACGACGTCGCCCTGCTCGACGAGCTGACCGCCGTACTCGGCGCCCCGGCCCGCAAGAAGAAGAAGCGCGAGTACGACCCGCTCGACCAGCTCACCGGCCTGGAAGAGCTGATGCCGCAGCGCGAGGAGTCCCAGCGCGAGCGCGCCGAGCGCCTCGCCCAGGAGCGCACCGAGTACGCGCACGTCATCGTCGACGAGGCGCAGGACCTCACGCCGATGCAGTGGCGGATGGTCGGCCGCCGCGGCCGGCACGCGACGTGGACGATCGTCGGCGACCCCGCCCAGTCCTCCTGGTCCGACCCGGACGAGGCGGGCGCCGCCCGCGACGAGGCCCTCGGCTCCCGGCCCCGCCGCCGCTTCACCCTGACCGTGAACTATCGCAACCCGTCCGAGATCGCCGAGCTGGCCGCGAAGGTCCTGGCGCTCGCGATGCCCGGCTCGGAGTCCCCTTCGGCGGTCCGCTCGACGGGCGTCCAGCCGCGCTTCGAGGCCGTACGGGACAGGACCGGGGACACCGTCAGGGCGGAGGCCGCCCGGCTCCTGGAGCAGGTCGACGGCACGGTCGGCGTCGTCGTGGCGATGAACCGCCGGGACGAGGCGGCCCGTTGGCTCTCCGGACTCGGCGAGCGCGTCGTGGCGCTCGGCTCCCTGGAGGCCAAGGGGCTGGAGTACGACGCCACGATCGTGGTCTCCCCGGCCGAGATCGCCGACGAGTCCCCGGCGGGTCTGCGCGTCCTGTACGTGGCCCTGACCCGGGCGACGCAGCAGCTCACGGTGGTCTCCGGAGAGCGGGACGAACCGGACGCGAACGGGGTGCCGGATCTGCTCCGCGACTGACTCTTGCCCCCACTGTCTCCGGTGTTACCGTTGATGACGGCACCGGCTCGATCCAAGCCCCCGGGCCCAACCATCGTCCCTTAGAGGGACCACTTGCCGCGAGGCGAGCATGGCGGGTCGGTGTCATGAATGTGAGGCGAGGCCCACGTCACTTCCGTGACGTGGGCCTCGTTCTGTTTCCTCTTCCCGTTTCCCCCGACTTCTCGTATGGTGGAAACTACTTTCCAAAAGATGAATGAACGTTAGCTTCAAAACCCGATGCGACTACCACGTACTCACCGGTAGGTGGGACCATCGGACGGCAACAGCTACACGGTGAAAGCAGAGGAAGTCGGCCATGGCAACGGCGCCCAGCGTCTCCTACTCGATGACGGTCCGGTTGGAGGTCCCCGCGGGCGGTAACGCCGTCTCGCAGCTGACCACCGCCGTGGAGTCCTCCGGCGGCTCGGTGACCGGCCTCGACGTCACCGCTTCCGGTCACGAGAAGCTCCAGATCGACGTCACGATCGCGGCTTCGTCGACGTCCCACGCGGACGAGATCGTCGACAAGCTCCGGGGCATCGAGGGCGTCACGCTCGGAAAGGTCTCCGACCGTACGTTCCTGATGCACCTCGGCGGCAAGATCGAGATGCAGTCCAAGCACCCCATCCGCAACCGTGACGACCTCTCCATGGTCTACACGCCGGGTGTGGCCCGCGTCTGCATGGCGATCGCGGAGAACCCCGAGGACGCCCGGCGTCTGACCATCAAGCGCAACTCCGTCGCGGTCGTCACCGACGGCTCCGCGGTGCTCGGCCTCGGCAACATCGGCCCGAAGGCCGCACTGCCGGTCATGGAGGGCAAGGCGGCCCTCTTCAAGCGCTTCGCGGGCATCGACGCCTGGCCGATCTGCCTGGACACCCAGGACAGCGACGCCATCGTCGAGATCGTCAAGGCCATCGCCCCCGGCTTCGCGGGCATCAACCTCGAGGACATCTCGGCGCCCCGCTGCTTCGAGATCGAGGCCCGCCTGCGCGAGGCCCTCGACATCCCCGTCTTCCACGACGACCAGCACGGCACCGCCATCGTGGTGCTCGCCGCGCTGACCAACGCGCTGCGGGTGGCGGGCAAGGACATGAACGACATCCGTGTCGTCATGTCGGGCGCCGGCGCCGCCGGTACGGCCATCCTGAAGCTGCTGCTCGCGGCGGGCGTCAAGAACGCCGTCGTGGCCGACATCCACGGTGTCGTGCACGCGGGCCGCGAGGACCTCAAGGACGCCGACAGCGACTCGCCGCTGCGCTGGATCGCCGACAACACCAACCCCGAGGGCCTGACCGGCACGCTGAAGGAGGCGGTCGTCGGCGCGGACGTGTTCATCGGCGTCTCGGCCCCGAACGTGCTGAACGGCGACGACGTGGCCGCGATGGCCGAGGGTGCCATCGTGTTCGCGCTCGCGAACCCGGACCCGGAGGTCGACCCGGCGATCGCCCGTCAGACGGCCGCCGTGGTGGCCACGGGCCGCTCCGACTTCCCGAACCAGATCAACAACGTCCTCGTCTTCCCCGGCGTCTTCCGCGGCCTGCTCGACGCCCAGTCGCGCACGGTGAACACGGAGATGATGCTGGCGGCCGCGACGGCCCTGGCCGACGTGGTCACCGAGGACGAACTCAACCCGAACTACATCATTCCGAGCGTCTTCAACGACAAGGTGGCCGGAGCGGTCGCCGGAGCCGTCCGGGACGCCGCGAAGGCCGCCGGAGCGGCTGTGACGGCGGCCACGACCGCCTGATTACCGGCGCGTCGCGGTTTACGGGGCCCTCGGGCCCCATAGGCTGGCCGGGAAACAGGCCCCCGGGCCCGCCCCTGCACCCGGCACGGTGGCGCTTTCCGTGTGACCCCAAGGGGTGCCGGATTGGCTTTACCGCCGTGGGTAGGGGCAGGATGCCTCTTCAGGCGCAAGGGTCTGGAAGACGGACCCGGGTCCTGGGCCTGACCGAGACCCTGGCAGCATCAACTTTGCTGTTGCCCAACACGCGGCCTGGCCGCGTGGCACGCCTCAACGGCAAGAAGAACACGGGAGTACAAACATGAACCGCAGTGAGCTGGTGGCCGCGCTGGCCGACCGCGCCGAGGTGACCCGCAAGGACGCCGACGCCGTGCTGGCCGCGTTCGCCGAGACCGTCGGCGAGATCGTTGCCAAGGGCGACGAGAAGGTCACCATCCCCGGCTTCCTGACCTTCGAGCGCACCCACCGTGCCGCTCGTACCGCCCGGAACCCGCAGACCGGCGAGCCGATCAACATCCCGGCCGGTTACAGCGTGAAGGTCTCCGCGGGCTCGAAGCTCAAGGAAGCCGCCAAGGGTAAGTAAGTCCTAGGCGCAACGCCTTGGGGCGGTCACCCGGATTCCTTCCGGGTGACCGCCCCTTTGCGTTGCCCGCGCGGGTGGCCAGTGGGGCGTTCCGCGCCGGCGGGTGCGGCTCGCATGTGCTCGCGTCTGCGCAGTTCCCCGCGCCCCTAAACGCAAAGGGCCGCCCCCGGATGACCGGGGGCGGCCCTTTGCCTACGTGGAGCGAACGGCTAGCCGAGGGCCTTGCCCGGGAGCTCGACCTTCGCGCCGAGTTCGACGAGCTTCTCCATGAAGTTCTCGTAGCCGCGGTTGATCAGGTCGATCCCGTGGACACGGCTCGTGCCCTGGGCCGCCAGCGCCGCGATCAGGTACGAGAAGCCGCCACGGAGGTCGGGGATGACCAGGTCGGCGCCCTCCAGCTTCGTGGGCCCGGAGACGACCGCCGAGTGCAGGAAGTTGCGCTGGCCGAAGCGGCAGTCGGAGCCACCGAGGCACTCGCGGTAGAGCTGGATGTGCGCGCCCATCTGGTTCAGCGCGGACGTGAAGCCGAGGCGCGACTCGTAGACCGTCTCGTGGACGATCGAGAGGCCCGTGGCCTGCGTGAGCGCCACGACGAGCGGCTGCTGCCAGTCCGTCTGGAAGCCGGGGTGGACGTCCGTCTCCAGGGCGATCGACTTCAGCTGGCCGCCGGGGTGCCAGAAGCGGATGCCGTCGTCGTCGATCTCGAAGGCGCCGCCGACCTTCCGGTACGTGTTCAGGAACGTCATCATCGAGCGCTGCTGCGCGCCGCGGACGTAGATGTCGCCGTGCGTGGCGAGCGCCGCCGACGCCCAGGAGGCCGCCTCGAGGCGGTCCGAGAGCGCGCGGTGCGTGTAGCCGCCGAGCTTGTCGACGCCGGTGACACGGATGGTGCGGTCCGTGTCCATCGCGATGATCGCGCCCATTTTCTGCAGGACGCAGATCAGGTCCTCGATCTCCGGCTCCACGGCCGCGTTCGAGAGCTCCGTGACGCCCTCGGCGAGGACGGCCGTGAGCAGGACCTGCTCGGTGGCGCCCACGGAGGGGTAGGGGAGGCGGATCTTCGTGCCGCGCAGGCGCTGCGGGGCCTCCAGGTACTGGCCGTCCGCGCGCTTCTCGATCGTCGCGCCGAACTGGCGGAGCACCTCGAAGTGGAAGTCGACGGGCCGGCCGCCGATGTCGCAGCCGCCGAGACCCGGGATGAAGGCGTGGCCGATACGGTGCAGCAGCGGGCCGCACAGCAGGATCGGGATGCGGGAGGAGCCCGCGTGCGCGTCGATGTCGGCCACGTTCGCCGACTCCACGTGCGAGGGGTCCATCACCAGCTCACCCGGTTCCTCACCGGGGCCGACCGTCACGCCGTGCAGCTGCAGCAGGCCGCGTACGACGCGCACGTCGCGGATGTCCGGGACATTGCGCAGGCGGCTCGGCGCACTGCCGAGGATCGCTGCGACCATGGCCTTGGGCACGAGGTTCTTCGCGCCGCGGACACGGATCTCGCCCTCCAGCGGGGTTCCGCCGTGGACAAGGAGGACATCGTCGGTGACGGTCATGAATCTCGCGTTCCGAAGAGAAGGGCAGGGCCAGGCTCAAGGGTAAGGGCGGTGCACCCCTTATTCGTATGCCTGAGGGCGCCAGGGAGCGTCATGAGTTCGCTACAACACGAAGCGCGCCGGAGAAGGCACAAAGCGTGACGGTTTTGTGAAGTGCGGGTCTTCCACTTCCCTGCGCGCTGAGCTGCGTTCACGCGGTTGTTGCGCTTGGCTCCCCCTACGGCGGGCAGATGCGGGATCATGTCACGCATGACCGAGGTGTCCTCGCTCACAGGGCGGCTGCTCGTGGCCACACCCGCCCTCGCGGACCCGAATTTCGACCGGGCGGTCGTGCTGCTCCTCGACCACGACGAGGAGGGCTCGCTCGGCGTCGTGCTGAACCGGCCGACACCGGTGGACGTCGGAGACATCCTGGAGGGCTGGGGAGATCTGGCCGGCGAGCCGGGGGTCGTGTTCCAGGGCGGCCCGGTCTCGCTCGACTCGGCGCTCGGCGTCGCGGTGATCCCCGGGGACGACGAGCGGGAGGCCCCGCTCGGCTGGCGCCGGGTGCACGGGGCGATCGGTCTCGTCGACCTGGAGGCCCCGCCGGAGCTGCTCGCGGCGGCGCTCGGCTCCCTGCGGATCTTCGCCGGCTACTCGGGCTGGGGCCCGGGGCAGCTGGAGAACGAACTGACGGAGGGCGCCTGGTACGTCGTCGAGTCGGAGCCGGGTGATGTCTCGGCCACCCGCCCCGAGGGCCTGTGGCGCGCGGTGCTGCGGCGCCAGCGGGGTGAACTGGCGATGGTGGCCACGTATCCGGACGACCCCTCGCTCAACTGACCTCGTTCCGGGACCGGGCGGGCTTAAGTACCCTTGGCGGTTATGAGCACTCTTGAGCCCGAGCGCGGGACAGGTACGGGGACCCTCGTAGAGCCGACGCCACAGACGTCGAACGGCGACGGCGATCACGAGCGCTACGCCCACTATGTCCAGAAGGACAAGATCATGGCGAGCGCGCTGGACGGCACGCCCGTCGTCGCGCTCTGCGGCAAGGTGTGGGTGCCGGGCCGTGACCCGAAGAAGTACCCCGTGTGTCCCATGTGCAAGGAGATCTACGAGTCCATGGGCGCCGGCGGCGACAAGGACAAGGGCGGCAAGGACGGCGGCGGCAAGGACAAGTAGGCGGCGCCTGCTCTCCTTTCCCGGTGAACCTTCCCGGTGAACCCCGGTCTTCCGGTGAACCCCGGTCTGTCCAGTGAACCCCGGTCGTGCGGTGACGCATGCCCGGGGTTTCGCGCGTCCGCCCCACCATTGCGCGAATTGGTCCAGTCCTCTTAGCCTCCCGCCATGGAACTCATCCCCGCCCCCCGTCGGCTGACGCGCTCGGGCGAAGGGCGCCACGCGCTCGGCGAGCGCACCGGCATCGCCGCGGGGGAGGGGACCGAGGACACCGCGCGCTGGCTGCGCGCGGCACTCGGTGCGGCGACCGGTCTCGCCCTGCCGCCCAAGGGCGCGGACGAGGACGACGTCGTCGCCCTGCGCATCGACCCGTCCCTCGAACCGGAGGGCTACCGGCTGCGCGCGACGGACGCGGGCGTCACGATCGAGGGCGGATCGGCGGCAGGCGTCTTCTGGGGCGCCCAGACGCTTCGTCAACTCCTGGGCCCCGACGCGTACCGCCGGGCCCCGCTTCCCGGGCGCACCTGGACCGTCCCGCACCTCACCGTCGACGACGCGCCCCGCTTCCGCTGGCGCGGCATGATGCTCGACGTCGCCCGCCACTTCACGCCGAAGGCCGGAGTGCTGCGCCAACTCGACCTGATGGCCGCCCACAAGCTCAACGTCCTGCACTTCCACCTCACCGACGACCAGGGCTGGCGCGTCGAGATCAAGCGCCATCCGAAGCTGACGGAGTCCGCCTCCTGGCGGTCACGGACGAAATTCGGCCACCGCGCCTCGGAGTTGTGGGAGGACAAGCCGCACGGCGGCTTCTACACCCAGGACGACATCCGCGAAATCGTCGCCTACGCCGACGCGCTGCATATCGCGGTCGTCCCCGAGATCGACCTCCCGGGCCACTCGCAGGCCGCCATCCACGCGTATCCGGAACTCGGCAACAGTGATGTCGTCGACACGGCTTCCCTCCCCGTCTGGGACACCTGGGGCGTCAATCCGAACGTACTCGCCCCCACTGACAACACCCTCCGCTTCTACGAGGGCGTCTTCGAGGAACTCCTCGCCCTGTTCCCTTCGACCTTCATCCACGTAGGGGGCGACGAGTGCCCCAAGGACCAGTGGAGGCAGTCGCCCACCGCCCAGGAGCGCATCAAGGAACTGGGGTTGGCCGACGAGGACGAGCTCCAGTCCTGGTTCATCCGGCACTTCGACACCTGGCTCGGCGCGCGCGGCCGGCGCCTCATCGGCTGGGACGAGATCCTCGAAGGCGGCCTCGCGCCCGGCGCCACGGTCTCCTCCTGGCGCGGCTACGAGGGCGGCATCACCGCGGCGAGGGCGGGTCACGACGTCGTCATGTGCCCCGAGCAGCAGGTCTACTTGAACTACCGGCAGGCCCCCGGCGACGAAGAGCCGGTCCCCATCGGCTACGTACGCACGCTGGAGGACGTCTACCGCTTCGAACCGGTGCCTCCGCAGCTGAGCGAGGAGGAGGCGCGGCACGTCCTCGGCGCGCAGGCCAACGTGTGGACCGAGGTGACGGAGGACGAACAGCGCCTCGACTACCAGGTGTATCCGCGGCTTTCCGCCTTCAGCGAGGTCGCGTGGAGCGAGCTGCCCGCACCCGGTGCGCGCGACTTCGCGGACTTCGAGCACCGAATGACCGCGCACTACCGGCGACTTGACGCCCTCGGTGTCGCCTACCGGCCGCCGGGTGGCCCGTTGCCCTGGCAGCGGCGCCCGGGGGTGCTCGGACGTCCCTTCGAAGGGGAACCCCCGAACGTGTGAGCTTGTGCGGCGGCGGTCGCCGCGCGGCACCGCGCACCTCACCTCATACGTAGGCACAGAACGGCAATTCGCCCCCTCAGGTGATCTGGTGCGATATCGGTCATCTGCGAGGTGGAAGGGGCGAATGCCTCCTACCGGACCCCCTCTCCGGGCCGGAAGGAAGATGTGCCAGAGTTGCCACGTCCGGCCTGTCAGCACGTACCGTACGGCGGAACAGGCGTAACGGCGGGAACGGCGGTCACGCGCGGACCACGCGGGGACCGGCGCCGTTGCCAGGCACGCGGCCGGACATCGGGAAGGGGCAGCCGGTTTGACCACGCACGCACCGCAGGCGACGACACAAGCCGCGGTACTTCCGGGTTCGCTGGACGAGGCCGTCGCGGCGCTCGCCGCCATGCCCGCCGCCGTACCGGTGGCCGGGGGCACGGACCTCATGGCCCAGGTCAACGCGGGGGGGCTGCGCCCTGCCGCCCTCGTCGGGCTCGGCCGGATCAGCGAGATCCGTGGCTGGCAGTACCAGGACGGCAACGCGCTGCTCGGCGCGGGCCTCACCCACGCGCGCATCGGCCGCCCCGACTTCGCCGCGCTCATCCCCGGTCTCGCCGCCGCCGCGCGCGCCGCGGGCCCGCCCCAGATCCGCAACGCTGCCACGCTCGGTGGCAACATCGCCTCCGGCGCCCCCGCGGGCGACACGCTGCCCGTACTGGCCGCGCTGGAAGCCACGTTGATCATCGCGGGGCCGGGCGGCGCGAGACGCGAAGTGCCGGTCTCGCACCTGCTGGCCGGCATGGAGATGCTCGCTCCGGGCGAGTTGATCGGATTTGTACGGGTCCCGTTGCTGCACGCGCCGCAGGTCTTCCTGAAGGCGACCGGGCGCACAGGGCCCGGCCGCGCCATGGCCTCCGTCGCGCTCGTCCTCGACCCGGCGCGGCGCGGGGTGCGCTGCGCCGTCGGGGCCATCGCGCCGATGCCGCTGCGGCCCCTCGAGGCCGAGCAGTGGGTGGCCTCGCTCATCGACTGGGACGGCAATCGCGGCGCCCTCGTGCCGGAGGCCGTGCACGCCTTCGGCGAATACGTCGCCGCGGCCTGCGTCCCCGACCCGGACCCCGCGCCGGACGGCACGCAGCAGCAGTTGCCGCCCGCCGTACTGCATCTGCGGCGCACCGTCGCCGTGCTGGCCCGACGTGCACTTGGGAGGGCGCTGTCGTGACGAACGAGTACCCCGGACCCGACGGCTGGGAGCCGGTACCCCAGGGTGAGTACGACTCCGACGCCACGGCCTTTGTGCAGCTGCCCCCCGAGGGCTTCCCGGACGCGGCGCCGCTGGAGGCGCCGGGTCACGGCTATGTGCCGCCGCCGATAACGGTGAGCCCGGCCACGGGTGCGGCCGCGACCGATCCCGCGGCGACCGGTGTGTGGGTGCTGCCGCAGGATCTGGTCGGGCCGGGTTCCGCTGGCGGTGGGGCGGAGTCCGTCGCGGCCGAGCCCGTGGAGCAGGCGCCTCATCACGGACAGACCGGGCAGTGGTCGATTCCGCTGGCCGGGGGGGAACTCCCGGACGAATCGGGTGAGTTCACCGCCTCCACGATGGCTCAGCAGTGGGGTGGGCACATGCCGCCCGCGACGTTGCCGGGTGGTGCGTCTGCGCCGTGGGCAGCGCAGCCGGAGGCCCCGGCGGTACCGGGTGCTGCCGCGGCGGTACCGGGTGTTGAGGCGGGGCCTTCGCTCGTCCCCCCGGAGCGGCCGACCGGGCCTGCGTCGCGGGGCTCTGCCCCGGACCCCGCGCCTCAATCGCCGGCGGGGCTTGAATTGCCGGACTCTGCTTCTCAGGCGTCGGCAGGGCTTGATGTGCCGAGCGCTGATGCGCCGGACCCTGCGGCTCAATCGCCGGTAGAGCTGGATGTGCCGGCGGCCCCTGATGGCCACGAGGCCGTCGCCCCGGAGGCTCCCGAGGTCGAGGTCGACGCCGTCCCGGAGGCTCCCGAGGTCGACGGCGCCACGGAGGCTCCCGAGGTTGAGGTCGGTGCCGACCCGGAGGTGCCGGACGACGAGGCTTCCGCTCGGCCCATGCTTCACGACGACCACCCCCTCGCCAGCTACGTCCTGCGGGTCAACGGTGCGGACCGGCCCGTCACGGACGCGTGGATCGGGGAGTCGCTGCTGTACGTGCTGCGGGAGCGGCTCGGGCTCGCGGGGGCCAAGGACGGCTGCTCGCAGGGCGAGTGCGGCGCGTGCAACGTGCAGGTGGACGGCCGCCTCGTGGCCTCCTGCCTGGTGCCTGCGGCGACCACCGCGGGCAGTGAGGTCCGTACGGTCGAGGGTCTCGCCACCGACGGTCGGCCCTCGGACGTGCAGCGGGCGCTGGCCGCGTGCGGTTCGGTGCAGTGCGGCTTCTGTGTCCCCGGCATGGCGATGACGGCGCACGACCTCCTGGAGGGCAACCCGAACCCGACCGCCCTGGAGACCCGCCAGGCGCTGTGCGGCAACCTGTGCCGCTGCTCCGGCTACCGGGGCGTCGTGGACGCGGTGCGCCAAGTGGCCGATGAGCGCCGGGCGGCGGCCAACGCCGCGAGCGAGGCCCCGTCGGCCGAGGGCGGCGCGGAAGAGCCGCTGATCCCGCGCCAGGCGGGCCCGTTGGCGGCCGAGGACATCCAGGTCGACGCGAAGCCGCAGAGCGGCCAGGCCAGGCAGGGCTTCCAAAGCCCTCAGGGCTTCCAGAACCCGGTGGACCTCCCGCGTCCCCAGGGCTTTCAGCACCCGGCGGACGTCCCGCGTCCCCAGGACTTCCAGAACCCCCAGAACCCGCAGGACTTCCCGGACGGAGGCCAGGCATGACGAACGAGACGGCCACGACCTCCACGGCCCCCGCCGCTCCGGAAGCGGAGAGCTTCCCGCACGGCCTCGGCATGTCGCTCCCCTCGGCGGAGGCGCACGCCAAGGCGGAGGGCACGTTCCCGTACGCCGCCGATCTGTGGGCCGAGGGCCTGCTCTGGGCGTCGATCCTGCGCTCCCCGCACGCGCACGCGCGCGTGGTGAGCATCGACACCAGCCACGCGCGCGAGATGCCCGGCGTCCTCGCGGTCGTCACGCACGAGGACGTCCCCGGCGGCCCGTTGGCGGGACACCGCGCGTCGGACCGCCCGATGTTCGCCTCCGAAGTGGTGCGTCACCACGGAGAGGCCCTCGCGGCCGTGGCGGCCGACCACCCGGACACGGCGCGCATGGCGGCGGCCGCGATCATCGTCGAGTACGAGGTCCTCGACCCGGTCACGGACCCCGAGCAGTCCTTCGGCGCTGAGCCCCTGCACCCCGACGGCAACCTGATCCGCCACATCCCGCTCCAGCACGGCGACCCCGAGGCGGCGGGCGAGGTCATCGTCGAGGGCCTCTACCGCATCGGCCGCCAGGACCCGGCGCCGATCGGCGCCGAGGCGGGCCTCGCGGTGCCCCGCCCCGACGGCGGCGTCGAGCTGTACATCGCCTCCACCGACCCGCACGGCGACCGTGATCTGGCCGCCGCCCGCTACGGCCTGGAGCGCGAGCGCGTGAAGGTCGTCGTCACCGGCGTGCCCGGCGCGACGGCCGACCGGGAGGACCCGAGCTTCCACCTCCCGCTGGGCCTGCTCGCCCTGCACACCGGCTGCCCGGTCAAGCTGGCGGCGTCCCGCGAGGAGTCCTTCCTCGGCCACCCGCACCGGCACCCCACCCTCCTGCGCTACCGCCACCACGCTGACGCGGACGGCCGGTTGGTCAAGGTGGAGGCCCAGATCCTGCTGGACGCGGGCGCGTACGCGGACACGTCGTCCGACGCGCTCGCCGCGGCGGTCTCCTTCGCCTGCGGCCCCTATGTAGTGCCGCACGCCTCCATCGAGGGCTGGGCGGTACGGACGAACAACCCGCCCTCGGGACACGTACGGGGAGAGGGCGCGCTGCAGGTCTGCGCCGCGTACGAGGCGCAGATGGACAAGCTCGCGAAGAAGCTGGGCGTCGACCCGGCCGAACTGCGCCTGCGCAATGTCCTGGCGACCGGCGACATCCTGCCGACGGGGCAGACGGTGACGTGCCCGGCGCCCGTGGCCGAACTGCTGTCCTCCGTAAGGGACTTCCCGCTGCCGCCGCTGCCCAAGGACTCGCCGGAGGAGGACTGGCTCCTTCCTGGCGGGCCCGAGGGCGTCGGTGAACCGGCCGCGATCCGCCGCGGCGTCGGCTACGGCATCGGCATGGTGCACATGCTGGGCGCGGAGGGCACGGACGAGGTCTCCACGGCCACGGTGAAGGTCCAGGGCGGCGTCGCGACGGTCATCTGCGCCGCCGTGGAGACGGGCCAGGGCTTCGCCACGCTCGCCCGCCAGATCGTCCAGGAGACGCTCGGCGTCGAGGAAGTCCACGTGGCGCCGGTCGACACGGACCAGCCGCCCGCGGGCCCCGGCTGCCGGGGCCGGCACACATGGGTGTCGGGCGGAGCGGTCGAGCGGGCGGCCAAGATGGTCCGCACCCAGCTTCTCCAGCCCCTGGCGCACAAGTTCGGCATGTCCACGGAGCTGCTGCAGATCGCGGACGGCAAGATCACGTCCTACGACGGCGTGCTCTCGACGACCGTCGAAGAGGCCATGGACGGCAAGGAGTTGTGGGCCACGGCGCAGTGCCGCCCGCACCCCACGGAGCCGCTCGACGCCTCGGGCCAGGGCGACGCCTTCGTCGGCATGGCCTTCTGCGCGATCCGCGCGGTGGTGGACGTGGACGTGGAGCTCGGCTCGGTGCGCGTGGTCGAACTCGCGGTCGCCCAGGACGTCGGCCGCATCCTCAACCCCGCCCAACTCGCGGCCCGTATCGAGGCGGGCGTCACCCAGGGCGTGGGCGCGGCCCTCACGGAGAACCTCCGCACCCCGAAGGGCATCGTCCGCCGCCCCGACCTGACCGGCTACGCGCTGCCCACCTCGCTCGACGCCCCCGAGATCCACATCGTCAACCTGGTCGAGGAGCGCGACGTGATCGCCCCCTTCGGCGCGAAGTCCGCGAGCGCGGCCCCCGTGGTCGCGTCCCCGGCGGCGATCGCCTCGGCGGTCCGCGCGGCGACCGGCCGCCCGGTCAACCGGCTGCCGATCAGGCCGCAGGCGGCGGTGGTCACGGACGCGCCGGCTCCGGGAACGGTCGTGGCGGACGCGACCGGCTGAGGCCGTACCCCGTGCACGACGAAGGGGCGCCCCGCTTCATGCGGGGCGCCCCTTCGTGCGTGGAGGCCGTGACCGGAATCGAACCGGTGTGCTTCGCTTTGCAGGCGAATCCCTAAGCCACTCGGGCACACGGCCAAGCTGCGCCTCACGCTACGGGCACGTGATCACCGTCCTCAAGGCTTCCCGGCGCCCTGCAATGTGACTGCCATACGCCGTTCACACACCAAGCCGACCTACGACCAACGGACGACCCGAGAACCCGTCTCCGGACAGGGGTCAGCGCCCCCTACGCCCCTTACTCTGAACCGCATGGCCGCCCTCGAAGACGTCACTGACGACGCCCCCGCCCGCACCGTCCCCTCAGAGACCGAAGGTGTCCTCGGCCGCACCTATCGCGCGCTCAGCATCGGCATCGTCACCGTCGTGCTGCTCATCGCCTTCGAGGCGACCGCCGTGGGGACGGCAATGCCCGTCGCGGCAAGGGAGTTGGACGGGGTGTCGCTGTACGCGTTCGCGTTCTCCGGCTTCTTCACGACCAGCCTGTTCGGAATGGTGCTCGCCGGGCAGTGGGCCGACCGGAGCGGGCCGCTGGGCCCCGTCACGGCCGGGATCGGGTCCTTCGCCGCGGGGCTGCTGCTCGCCGGGACCGCGGGCAGTATGTGGATGTTCATCGCTGGGCGGGCCGTGCAGGGGCTCGGCGGCGGGCTCGTGATCGTCGGGCTGTACGTCGTCGTCAGCCGCGCCTACCCGGAGCGGCTGCGGCCCGCGATCATGGCGGCGTTCGCGGCGAGCTGGGTCGTGCCGTCGATCGTCGGGCCGCTGGCGGCCGGGGCCGTGACCGAGCACATCGGCTGGCGGTGGGTGTTCCTCGGCATCCCCGTGCTCGTCGTGCTGCCGCTCGCGCTTGCGCTTCCCGAGGTGCGGCGGCGGGCCGGCGGGCCGCCCGAGGGGACGGCGCCCGCGCGCTTCGACCGGCGGCGCATCCGCCTCGCCCTCGGGATCTCCCTCGGCGCGGGCCTCCTCCAGTACGCCGCCCAGGACCTGCGGCCGCTGTCCCTGCTGCCCGCAGCCGTCGGCGTCGCCCTCCTCGTGTCGTCCGTGCTCGGCCTTCTGCCGCGCGGCACGTACCGGGCCGCGCGCGGGCTTCCGTCCGTGGTGCTGCTGCGCGGGATCGCGGCGGGGTCGTTCATCGCGGCCGAGTCGTTCGTGCCGCTGATGCTGGTGACGCAGCGGGGCCTCAGTCCCACCCTCGCCGGGTTCTCGCTCGCCGCGGGCGGCGGCACCTGGGCGTTCGGCTCGTGGCTGCAGTCCCGGCCGCGGGTCGAGCCGTACCGGGAGCGGCTCGTCGCCGGGGGCATGGTGCTGGTCGCCGCGGCCGTGGCCGTCGCGCCGAGCGTGCTGATCCCGGCCGTGCCCGTGTGGACGGTGGCCGTCGCCTGGGCCTTCGGCTGCCTGGGGATGGGGCTCGTGATCTCGTCCACGTCCGTGTTGCTGCTTCAGCTGTCCGCGCCCGAGGAGGCCGGGACGAACTCCGCCGCGCTGCAGATCTCCGACGGCCTCTCCAACGCGCTGCTGCTCGCCGCGGGCGGCGCCGCCTTCGCCGCGCTCGGCGGGGGAGCGGTGGGGGCCGCGGAGCACGGTGTCGCACAGGGGGCCGGGGGCTCGCATCCGGCCGCGTTCGTCGCCGTGTTCCTGCCGATGGCGGCCGTCGCGCTCGTGGGCGTATGGGTGGCCTCCCGGCTGCGTGCGCACCGGTGACGTAGCCCTGACTCCGCGTAGAAGTGACGTGGAAGTCGACGCTCCGGGCCGCCAGTTGATCTGTGACACACGTCCCAACCACGCCGTCCCCGGCCTCGCCCAGCGCGCCCGTCAACCTCGGCACCGGTAGGGTGGCCCGGTTGTCATACGTAGCCGTGCCGTCCAGCTTTGAGTAACCGGAGACCGTGACTACTACATCCACCACTCCTTCTGCCTCGTCCGCCCACCTGTCACCCGCCTTCCCCGGCCGCGCCCCCTGGGGCACGGCCAACAAGCTGCGTGCCTGGCAGCAGGGTGCGATGGACAGGTACATCCAGGAGCAGCCGCGCGACTTCCTGGCGGTCGCGACCCCGGGCGCCGGGAAGACCACGTTCGCGCTCACCCTCGCGTCCTGGATGCTGCACCACCACGTCGTGCAGCAGGTGACCGTGGTCGCGCCGACCGAGCACCTGAAGAAGCAGTGGGCCGAAGCGGCCGCCCGGATAGGGATCAAGCTGGACCCCGAGTACAGCGCGGGTCCGCTCAGCAAGGAGTACCAGGGCGTCGCCGTCACGTACGCGGGTGTGGGCGTGCGGCCGATGCTGCACCGCAACCGCAGCGAGCAGCGCAAGACGCTCGTCATCCTCGACGAGATCCACCACGCCGGTGACTCGAAGTCGTGGGGCGAGGCCTGCCTGGAAGCCTTCGAACCGGCCACCCGCCGCCTCGCGCTGACCGGTACGCCGTTCCGCTCCGACACCAACCCGATCCCCTTCGTCCAGTACGAGGAGGGCAGGGACGGCATCCGGCGCTCGTCCGCCGACTACACGTACGGCTACGGCCAGGCGCTCGCCGACAACGTCGTGCGGCCGGTCATCTTCCTCTCGTACAGCGGCAACATGCGCTGGCGCACGAAGGCCGGTGACGAGATCGCGGCCCGGCTCGGCGAGCCGATGACCAAGGACGCCATCAGCCAGGCCTGGCGCACCGCCCTCGACCCGCGCGGCGAGTGGATGCCGAGCGTGCTGCGCGCCGCCGACGCCCGCCTCACCGAGGTCAGGAAGGGCATCCCGGACGCGGGCGGCCTCGTCATCGCCTCCGACCAGGAATCGGCCCGCGCGTACGCGAAGCTGATCCGCGAGATCACGGGCAGCAAGGCCACCGTCGTGCTCTCCGACGACACCGGAGCCTCGAACCGGATCGACGACTTCGCGGCGAGCGACGACCGGTGGATGGTCGCCGTCCGCATGGTGTCCGAGGGCGTCGACGTGCCGCGCCTCGCGGTCGGCGTCTACGCCACGACCATCTCGACCCCGCTCTTCTTCGCGCAGGCCGTGGGCCGCTTCGTACGGTCCCGCAGGCGCGGCGAGACGGCCTCCGTCTTCCTGCCCACCGTCCCCGACCTGCTCGGCTTCGCCAACGAGATGGAGGTCGAGCGCGACCACGTCCTCGACAAGCCGAAGAAGGACGAGGAGGAGGACCCCTACGCCGAGTCCGAGAAGGAGATGGACGAGGCGAACAAGGAGCAGGACGAGGACACCGGCGAGCAGGAGCAGTTCTCCTTCGAGGCCCTCGAGTCCGAGGCCACCTTCGACCGGGTCATGTACAACGGCGCCGAGTTCGGCATGCAGGCGCACCCCGGCAGCGAGGAGGAGCAGGACTACCTCGGCATCCCGGGCCTCCTCGAACCCGACCAGGTGCAGATGCTCCTCCAGAAGCGCCAGGCCCGCCAGATCTCGCACAGCAAGAAGAAGCCGGACAGCGAGGCCGACCTCCTGGAGCTGCCGGCCGACCGCCGCCCCGTCGTCTCCCACAAGGAGCTGATGGAGCTGCGCAAGAAGCTCAACACCATCGTCGGCGCGTACGTGCATCAGAGCGGGAAGCCGCACGGTGTCGTCCACACCGAGCTGCGCCGCGTGTGCGGCGGGCCGCCGAGCGCGGAGGCGACCGGCGGACAGCTGCGCCAGCGCATCGCCAAGGTGCAGGAATGGGCCACCCGCATGAAGTGACATGGGGATCAAGTGCGGGCAATCGCGCACATCTCCGGCCGTTGGCTGCCCGGATTCTGGACGGAGTCTTCCGCTCAGCGGGACGACCTCGCTACATTCCGGGCAACGCACACGCCCCGTGGCAGAGCCGCCGCGGAGCGCAGCCGGTGCGTCCAATGACAGCCGTAAGCAGCCCAGCGCCTGATCACCGACCGGCGGCCTCTGACGCGCGTCGCCCACGGGACAGGTGACGCGACCCCCGCGCAGAGACCGTCGTCCCTCACCACTAAGGAGTGGGCGTCGTGACCGCGGAGACCTCCCAGACGCTCGACCGGGGACTGCGCGTCCTCAAACTGCTCGCAGACACCGACCACGGCCTGACCGTCACCGAGCTCTCCAACAAGCTCGGGGTCAACCGCACGGTCGTCTACCGCCTGCTCGCCACCCTCGAACAGCACGCCCTCGTCCGTCGCGACCTGGGTGGCCGCGCCCGCGTCGGACTCGGCGTCCTGCGCCTCGGCCGCCAGGTCCACCCCTTGGTACGCGAGGCGGCGCTGCCCGCCCTGCGCTCCCTCGCCGAGGACATCGGGGCGACGGCCCACCTCACCCTGGTGGACGGTACGGAGGCCCTCGCCGTGGCCGTCGTCGAGCCGACCTGGACCGACTACCACGTGGCGTACCGCACGGGCTTCCGCCACCCGCTCGACCGGGGCGCCGCGGGCCGCGCCATCCTCGGCGCCCGCCAGGGCGTGCTCCCCGAGTCCGGCTACACGCTCACCCACGGCGAACTGGAGGCGGGCGCCAGCGGCGCGGCCGCGCCACTGCTGGGCGTGACCGGCCTGGAGGGCAGCGTGGGCGTGGTCATGCTCTCGGACTCCGTCCCGGAACGGGTGGGCCCCAGGGTCCTGGACGCGGCCCGCGAAGTGTCGGACGCGCTCCGGTAACTCCCTCGGCGACGGCGTTGCGCTCCGGGGCTCCGCCCCGGACCCCGCGCCTCAATCGTCGGCGGGGCTGGATTTTGCCGAAACGCCCTCACGTTAGAGTCAACCCGTGCTCAATCGCCTCAGCCGCCCCGTTGCCATCGCCGCCTGCGCGGCTCCGGTCGTCGCCCTCCTCGCGGTAGCGGGTTTCGCCCCGCTGCCGTTCTCCGTCGCGCAGCCCGGGCCCACGACGAACGTGCTCGGGAAGTCGGACGGCAAACCCGTCATCGACATCAGCGGCGCCCCCACCCGCCCCACGGACGGCAAGCTGCGCGCGGTGACCATCGTGGCGACGGGCCCCGACGCCTCCGTGCACCTCAGCGACGTACTCGACGGCTGGTTCGCCGAGAACCGCGCGGTCATGCCGCGCGACGCGGTGTACCCGTCGGGCGACTCGACGAAGGAGGTCGAGCAGCACAACCAGCAGGAGATGAAGGGCTCGCAGGACGCCGCCACCGAGGCCGCCCTGTCCTATCTCGGCAAGTCCTCGAAGGACATCAAGGTCGACCTCCAGCTCGGCGACGTCGGCGGCCCGAGCGCAGGACTGCTCTTCTCCCTCGGCATCATCGACATGCTGGACGGCGACGGCAGCGGCGGCGACCTCACCGGCGGGAAGTCCATCGCAGGCACCGGCACCATCGACGCCAAGGGCAAGGTCGGCCCGGTCGGCGGCGTCTCGCTGAAGGTGCAGGCCGCCGACCGCGACGGCGCCACGGTCTTCCTCGTACCGAAGGCGGAGTGCTCGGACGCGAAGGCCTCCGCACCGGATTCGATGAAGCTGATCTCGGTGAGCACGCTCAAGGGCACGATGACCGCGCTGACGAACATGGAGAAGGGCTCGGGCACGGTCCCGGAGTGCTGACGCTGAAGGACCGGACACTCACTCCTTGACGAAGCCCTCCTTCACCAGCCAGTCCTTCGCCACGTCGTGCGGGTCCTGCCCTTCGACGTCCACCTTCGAGTTGAGGTCCTGGGCGACGGTGTTGTTGAGCTTCTTCGTGATCGGCTCCAGGATGTCCGCCATCGCCGGGTACTTCTTGAGCGCCTTGGTGTTGATCGAGGGCGCCGCGTTGTAGTTCGGGAAGAACTTCTTGTCGTCCTCCATGACGTTCAGGTGCATCGCCTTGATCCGGCCGTCGGTCGTGTAGACCTCGCCGTAGGTGCAACTGCCCTTGGACGCCTGGGTATAGATGATGCCGCTGTCCATCTGCGTGATGTTGGCGGTGGGCAGATTCATCCCGTACGCCTTCTGCATGCCGGGCAGACCGTCGGCCCGGTTGGCGAACTCGCTCTCCACGCACAGCGTGACGGCCTTCGGGTTCTTCTTGGCGAGCGCGGCGACGTCGGAGAGCGTCTTGGTGCCGTACTTCTTGAAGTTGGCGTCGTTCATGGCGAGCGCGTAGGTGTTGTTGAGCTCGGCCTGCGGCAGCCAGGTGATGCCGTTCTTCTTGTCGGCCTTGGCCACGGCCTCGTACTGCTTCTGCGGGTCGGTGATCGGGTCCGAGTTGCCGAGATACGTGATCCAGGCCGTGCCCGTGTACTCGTACATGGCGTCGGCGTCACCGGACTTGATGGCCTCGCGGGCGCCGATGGAGCCCTGGATGCCGGTCCGGTCGAGGACGTCCGCGCCGGCCGCCTTGAACGCGATGCCCATGATCGCGCCGAGCACCAGCTGCTCGGTGAACTCCTTGGACGTGACGGTGATGTCCGCGCCCGCCAGGGGCTTGCCCTTGCCGACGGAGCCGGGCTGCACATCGTCGACCAGCGGGCTGCCACTGGTCAGTCCGCAGCCGCTCGCGAGGAGCGCGATCCCGCAGCTCGCCGCGACCGCCACACGTACGCGGTACTTCATGGGCTTCACGGGGTTGAAGGACCTCATGAGCGCACCTCCAACCCGCGCGGGCGCAGCAGCAGTTCGGCCAGCGAGGCCAGCCAGTCGACGAGCAGGGCCAGCGCGATCGTCAGGATCGAGCCGAGCATCAGGACCGGCATGCGCTGGTTGGTGATCCCGGTGGTGATGAGGACGCCGAGCCCGCCGCCACCGCCGAAGGTGGCCAGCGTCGCCGTACCGACGTTGAGGACGAGCGCCGTGCGCACGCCCGCGAGGATCAGCGGTACGGCGAGGGGGAGTTCGACCTTGCTGAGCACCCCCATCGGCGACATCCCGATGCCCTTCGCCGCTTCGAGGAGCGTCGGATCGTTGGCCTTCAGGCCCGCGATGGTGTTGGAGAGCACCGGCAGGATCGCGTAGATGATGATGCCGATCAGGGCCGACTTCTCGCCGATGCCCAGCCAGATGACGAGCAGGGCGAGCAGGCCGATGGCCGGGGTGGCCTGGCCCATGTTGGCGATCGCCAGGGCGAACGGGGTCGCCTTGCGGAACATCTTGCGGGTCAGCAGGATCCCCAGCGGGATCGCGATGATCAGCACGAAGAACGTCGAGATCACCGTCAGGCTGATGTGCTGGCGCAGCGCCTTCCACACCTTGCCGCCCGCGATGGCGTTCTCGGAGATCGTGTCGAGGTCGGCGTTGCGGAACCAGAGCCAGGTGATGAGCAGGACGAGGATCAGGAACACCGGAAGGAACGTCAGCTTCTTCCAGGTGATGCGGGACGGTTCCTTCCGGGCGGGCGGGGAGGGCGGCGGTGCCTCCTGCTCGCCCTGGCCCTCGTCGCGGAACGCGAGGCCCTTGACCTCGTGTTCGCCCTCGGGGCGCGCGCCGTTCGGAGGCGATTTTCGGGACGGTGTGCTCACGCCTTCGCCTCCCCGCCGGCGCCCTGGGAGCCCTCCTGCTCGAGGTGCGTCTGCTCGGCGCGCTTCTCCTCCAGCTCGTGCTGGTGCTCGACCGCTTCGAGGCGGTCGGCGTCCAGGAGTTCGTGCACGGAGTTCATCAGCGTCTCCATGTCGACGACGCCCTCGTACGCGCCCCGCCGCCCGGTCACCGCGACGCGGCCCGCGTTGTCGGTGAGGACCGCTTCGAGGGCGTCGCGCAGGGTGGCGTCGCGGGTGACGGTGTCGTGCACGAGGGTGCCCGCGCGGGCGAGGGAGCCCTTGGCGCGCATCAGGTCGCCGCGGCGCAGCCACTTGTAGGGCCGGCCTCGCCTGTCGAGCAGCAGCAACTCGTTCGTGCCGGCCGCCCGCAGCTTGTTGAAGATGTCCTGCAGCGGGTCATCGACGTGCACCGTCGGATAGTCGGTGACCTCCACGTCGCGTACGCGGGTGAGGTTGAGGCGTTTGAGAGCGGCCCCGGCGCCGACGAACCCGGAGACGAAGTCGTCCGCCGGGTTGGTGAGGATCGCCTCCGGGGTGTCGAACTGAGCGATGTGCGACTTCTCGCGGAGCACCGCGATCCGGTCGCCGAGCTTGATCGCCTCGTCGAAGTCGTGCGTGACGAAGACGATCGTCTTGTGCAGCTCGTGCTGGAGCCGGATCAGCTCGTCCTGGAGGTGGTCGCGGGTGATCGGGTCGACGGCGCCGAACGGCTCGTCCATCAACAGGACGGGCGGGTCGGCCGCCAACGCCCGGGCCACGCCGACGCGTTGCTGCTGGCCGCCGGAGAGCTGGCGCGGATAGCGGCCGTGGTACTCGGCGGCGTCGAGGCCGACCAGGTCGAGCATCTCCTCCACCCGCGCCTTGATCTTCGACTTGGACCAGCCGATCATCTTCGGCACGAGCGCGATGTTCTGGGCGACCGTCATGTGCGGGAAGAGCCCGGAGGACTGGATCGCGTACCCGACCTTGCGGCGCAGCTTCACCGGGTCCATGTCGGTGACGTCCTCGCCGCCGATGCGGATGCGCCCGCCGGTCGGCTCGATCAGCCGGTTGATCATCTTCAGCGTCGTGGACTTACCGCAGCCGGACGGGCCGACGAAGATGATCAGCTCGCCCGCCTTGATCTCCATGTTGACGCTGTCCACGGCGGGGTCGGTGGAGCCCGGATAGCGCTTGGTGAGGTTCTCCAGCTCGATGCTGGCCCCGGACGCCTCGGGGGCCCCGGACGGCTCGGTCGTCGCGGTCGTCGTGGTCTCAGGCACGGATCCCCCTCGGGATGGTCAGCCGTCCGATGAGGACGTACGCGGCGTCGAAGAGCAGGGCGAGGATGATGATGCCGAGCGTTCCGGCGAGCACCTGGTTGAGCGCGTTGGCGCTGCCCAGGGAGGCGATGCCGCGGAAGATCTCGTTGCCGAGTCCGGGGCCCGAGGCGAACGCGGCGATGGCGGCGATGCCCATCAGCATCTGCGTGGAGACCCGGATCCCGGTGAGGATCGGCGGCCAGGCGAGCGGCAGTTCCACCTTGAACAGGCGGGCGGTCCGGGACATCCCGATGCCCTTCGCCGCGTCGATGAGCGCCGGGTCGACGCCGCGCAGGCCCACGATCGCGTTCCGCACGATCGGCAGCAGCCCGTACAGGGTCAGCGCGATGACGGTCGGTGCGACGCCGAGCCCCACGATCGGGATCAGCAGACCGATCATGGCGAGCGAGGGGATGGTCAGGATGGTCGAGGTGGCGGTCGTCGCCAGGTTCCCGGCCCATTCGCTGCGGTACGAGACGATGCCGATGACGATGCCGATCAAGGTCGCGAGGACCATGCACTGGAAGACGGCGCTCGCGTGTTGATAGGCGTCGGCGAGCAGCTGCTGGTGCCGGGCGCCCAGGTAGTCCCAGAAGTTCATCGCACCTCACTCCCGGGCGGTGCTCGGATAGCCGTCAGGAATCTCCTGACGCCTGCTCCACGAGCGGGATGATCCGCAGCGGAACAGGATTTTCCATGACGATCGCCGTGGAAGCCCGGACGATGCCATCAAAACCGACAACCCGGTCGATCACACGTTGAAGATCCGCGTTCGAGCGGGCCACGAGGCGGCACAACATGTCCCCGCTACCGGTCGTCGTATGCAGTTCCAGGACCTCGGGGACGCCGTCCAAATGGGTCCTGACATCGGCTCCTTGCCCCTGCCTGATCTGCAGCGTCGCGAACGCGGTGACCGGGTAGCCGAGCGCCGCCGGGTCCACCTGGGGGCCGAACCCGCGGATGACTCCGTTCGAGGTAAGCCGGTCGAGGCGGGCCTGCACGGTGCCGCGCGCGACGCCGAGCCGGCGGGACATCTCGAGCACCCCGATCCGCGGTTCGCGCGCGAGCAGCACGATGAGCCGCCCGTCCAGATCGTCGATCGCCATGTACGCCTCCGCCGTCGTCCCGCTGCCGCCCCGTCGCCGGGTGGTCACCCTGTACAAGCAGCCCGCAGAAACGGACCCTCCACTGGTCACATTGCCCAGCGAAAACGCAAACTATTGCGCACCTTGCGGACCGGCGGGAGTCTCACGGTATGACGCAGACCACACAGCACACCCCCGACACCGCCCGGCAGGCCGATCCCTTCCCGGTGAAGGGGATGGACGCGGTCGTCTTCGCCGTGGGCAACGCCAAGCAGGCCGCGCACTACTACTCGACCGCCTTCGGCATGAAGCTCGTCGCCTACTCCGGACCGGAGAACGGCAGCCGCGAGACCGCCTCCTACGTCCTCACCAACGGCTCGGCCCGCTTCGTCCTCACGTCCGTCATCAGGCCCTCCACCGAGTGGGGTCGTTTCCTCGCCGACCACGTCGCGGCGCACGGCGACGGCGTCGTCGACCTCGCCATCGAGGTCCCGGACGCGCGCGCCGCGTACAAGTACGCCACCGAGCACGGCGCCCGTGGCATCGAGGAGCCGTACGAGACGAAGGACGAGCACGGCACCGTCGTGCGCGCCGCCATCGCCACGTACGGCAAGACCCGCCACACCCTCGTCGAGCGCTCCGGCTACGACGGCCCCTACCTGCCCGGCTTCGCGGCCGCCGCCCCGATCGTCGAGCCCCCGGCCAAGCGCACCTTCCAGGCCATCGACCACTGCGTCGGCAATGTCGAGCTCGGCAAGATGAACGAGTGGGTGGCGTTCTACAACAAGGTCATGGGCTTCACGAACATGAAGGAGTTCGTGGGCGACGACATCGCGACCGAGTACAGCGCGCTGATGTCGAAGGTGGTCGCGGACGGCACCCTCAAGGTGAAGTTCCCGATCAACGAACCGGCCATCGCCAAGAAGAAGTCGCAGATCGACGAGTACCTGGAGTTCTACGGCGGCGCCGGCGTCCAGCACCTCGCGCTCGCCACGAACGACATCGTCGCGTCCGTAAAGGCCATGCGTGCGGCGGGAGTTCAGTTCCTGGACACCCCGGACTCGTACTACGACACCCTCGGCGAGTGGGCGGGCGAGACCCGCGTGCCCGTCGAGACGCTGCGCGAGCTGAAGATCCTCGTCGACCGTGACGAGGACGGCTACCTGCTGCAGATCTTCACCAAGCCGGTCCAGGACAAGCCGACCGTCTTCTTCGAGATGATCGAGCGGCACGGCTCCATGGGCTTCGGAAAGGGCAACTTCAAGGCGCTCTTCGAGGCGATCGAGCGGGAGCAGGAGAAGCGCGGAAATCTCTGACCGGCGCTCGTAGGCTGGCCTCATGGCCAGGATGAACGATGTAGGCGGAACGACAGGGTTCGGCGCCATCGACACCACCGATGACGCCGAACCCTTCCACGCGGACTGGGAGGCGCGGGTCTTCGCGCTCCAGCGCGCGCTGCTCGTCCAGAAGGTCTTCAACCTCGACGAGTTCCGGGACGCCATCGAGACGATGCCGCCCCAGGAGTACCTCGCGGCCTCGTACTACGAGCGCTGGTTCCACGCGATCCGGACGCTCCTCGAGCGCAAGGGCGTCATCGAGGAAGGGGTGCTCGACCGTGCCTGATCCCGAGCAACCCGCATACGTGGCCGGGGACTTGGTCCGTACGTACCGGCACGACCCGCCGCACCACACCCGCCTGCCGCGCTACGCCCGCGGCAAGCTCGGCGTCGTCGTCGAGCCGGAGGGCCGGGCGCCGCTCGCCGACGTGCGTGCGCAGGGGCGTGGGGACGCGCCCGTCGAGATGATCTACGCGGTGCGGTTCGCGGCGCGCGAGCTGTGGGGCGAGGGCGAGCACGACGTCGTCCTCGACCTGTCCGAGAGCTACCTGAGGAAGGCCGACGGCGATGTCCGGTAACCACGACGACGCGGTGATCTCCCGCCAAGTACGGCTCCTGGAAAGCCTGTTGGAGGAGAAGGGCATCGTCGGCGGCGAGACGGTCGACGAGGTCATCGACGGCTTCCTCGCGGGCGCGTCTCCGGTCAACGGGGCGAAGGTGGTGGCCCGCGCCTGGACCGACCCGGCTTTCAAGGAGCGGCTGCTGGCGGACGGCTCGGAGGCGGTGGCCGAACTGGGCTTCTCCAGTGGGGGAGTTCAGCCCCAGAGGCTGCGCGTCACCGAGAACACGGCCGACGTGCACAACATGATCGTGTGCACGCTCTGCTCCTGCTACCCGCTGCGACTCCTCGGCCCGTCTCCCGGCTGGTACAAGAGCGAGGCGTACCGCTCGCGGGTGGTACGCGAACCCCTCGCGGTGCTGGGTGAGTTCGGCGTGACCCTCCCGGACGACGTCAAGGTCACCGTCTGGGACTCCAGCGCGGAGACCCGCTACATGGTCCTGCCGAGGCGTCCCGCCGGAACGGATGGACTGAGCGAGCCGGAGTTGGCGTCCCTGATCACCCGCAACGGCCTGATCGGCACGGCGCTGGTGTAACCCGATCAAGCCCCGCCTTTGGACGAGAGCCTGCGGGGTCCGGGGCAGAGCCCCGGCAGTAAGGGGTTCACACAGGTGGCACGGAGTGCGAGGCTGTGATCATGAGCCGCACACTCATGGAAGAGCTCCGTACGGGCCTGCCCGCGGAAGCGATCCTCGTCGACGCCGACGTCACCGCCTCGTACGCCCACGACATGGCGAGCTTCTGTGACGCCGGCACGCCGGCCGTCGTCGTCCTGCCGCGCACCGTCGAAGAGGTCCAGCACGTGATGCGCACGGCGACCGCGCTGCGCGTCCCGGTCGTCCCGCAGGGCGCCCGCACGGGCCTGTCGGGCGGGGCCAACGCGAGCGAGGGCTGCATCGTCCTCTCGCTCGTCAAGATGGACCGCATCCTGGAGATCAACCCGGTCGACCGGATCGCCGTCGTCGAACCGGGCGTCATCAACGCCACGATCTCCCGCGCGGTGAACGAGCACGGGCTCTACTACCCGCCGGACCCCTCCAGCTGGGAAATGTGCACCATCGGCGGCAACATCGGCACGGCCTCCGGCGGCCTGTGCTGCGTGAAGTACGGAGTGACGGCGGAGTACGTGCTCGGGCTCGACGTCGTCCTCGCCGACGGGCGGCTGCTGCAGACGGGCAGGCGCACCGCGAAGGGCGTCGCCGGCTACGACCTGACGCGGCTCTTCGTCGGCTCCGAGGGCAGCCTCGGTATCGTGGTCAAGGCGACGCTCGCGCTGAAGCCACAGCCGCCCCAACAGCTCGTGCTCGCGGCCGAGTTCGGCTCGGCGGAGGCCGCCTGCGACGCGGTCTGCCGGATCATGGAGGGCGGGCACGTCCCGTCCCTGCTCGAACTCATGGACCGTACGACGGTGAAGGCCGTCAACGACATGTCCCACATGGGCCTGCCGGAGACCACGGAGGCGCTGCTCCTCGCCGCCTTCGACACCTCGGACCCGACCGCGGACCTCGCGGCCGTCGGCGCGCTGTGCGAGGCCGCGGGCGCCACCCAGGTCGTGCCCGCCGAGGACGCCGCGGAGTCCGAACTGCTGCTCCAGGCAAGGCGGTTGTCGCTCACCGCCCTCGAAGCGGTCAAGGGCACCACGATGATCGACGACGTGTGCGTGCCCCGCTCCAAGCTCGGCGAGCTGCTCGAAGGCGTGGAGCGGATCGCCGAGAAGTACGACCTCACCATCGGGGTGTGCGCGCACGCGGGCGACGGCAACACGCACCCCACCGTCTGCTTCGACGCGCAGGACGCCGACGAGGGGCGCCGCGCCCGTGAGTCGTTCGACGAGATCATGGCGCTCGGCCTCGAACTCGGCGGCACCATCACCGGCGAGCACGGCGTCGGCGTGCTGAAGAAGGAGTGGCTCGCCCGCGAGCTGGGCCCGGTCGGGGTCGAGATGCAGCAGGCGGTGAAGGCGGCCTTCGACCCGCTGGGCCTCCTCAACCCGGGCAAGCTGTTCTGACCGCTGTCCTGATCGCTGTCCCGATCCCTGCTCTGGTGACCGTCCTGATCGCGGGGAGTGCGGCCCCGGTCACGTACGGCCCGCATAAAGGACGAAAGCCTCATGTGACGGGGTGCACTCCGGCGGGATCCTGAAGGGGTCGCACGGCCGGCCGTCAGGGCGCCGGTCGGCATCCCGCAGCCCGATGAGGTCCCGCCGATGAGCGCCAGCAACGTCAGCCGTAACCACGACAAGTCCGCCCGCCGCCGCAGGACGACCGCCGCCGTACTGGTCGGCGCCATCGCGCTCTCCTCCGTCGGCCTCGCGGTCGGCACGGCGGTCGCCGACCCGGGCCCCGCCCCGGCGGGCGCCACGCTCACCGGCACGTTGGACCCGGGCACACCTTCCGAGTGATCCCGCCCCCGTGCCGGGCCCCTCACAGGTCGTCGGAGGACGACTCGTCCCCCGGCCACGGGTCGCACAGGTACAGGTCGTCGGCGGCCGGGGCCGTGGTGAGCAGCTCGGCCAGGGCGTCGTCGATGCCGAGCTGATCCGTCTCCGTGCCGGGCGGCACCGCCCGCAGCGTCCGCTCCAGCCAGGCCGAGACCTGCGTGGTCGGCATCTCGAGCAGCGCGTCCCCGTCCGGCGAACTCAGCGCCACCAGAACCACGCTGCGCCCGTCCACCTTCGTCGGCCACACCCGCACGTCCCCGTGCCCGCACGGCCGGAACACCCCTTCCACGAGCAGCTCGCGGGCGAACGTCCAGTTGACCGGGTGGTGCGAGCCGATGTGGAACGTGATGTGGACGGCGTAGGGATCGTCGGTTCGGTAGGACAGTCGGGCCGGGACGGGGATGCTCCGCTCCGGCGAGAGCACGAGCTTCAGTTCCAGTTCGCGTTCCACCACGGTGTGCATGTCGTGCGTTTCCTCTCCGTCGTACGGGTCCGGAGCGGGCCCGTTGGAAGGTGAGAGCGCGATCTGCCGGGAGCATTACGCGAGTTCGACGAAGATATTTCTCCGCTCTCCGACAAGGGGCGTCACGTTCCCCGAAAAGTGGTCCGTAACGGTGGAGCGGCACGGGCGGGCGCGGCGGTCTGATAGATGTGGAACCCACAACAAGACCCCCGAGCAGATACGGGACGACGGACATGAGTGCGCCAACCCCGGCCCCCGGTGACGACAGGCCCCGCGAAGGCTACTACCCCGATCCGTCCATTCCCGGATATGTCCGGTACTGGAACGGGGCTGCGTGGGTCCCGGGCACCAGCCGCCCCGCCCCCTCCGACGGACAATCCCTTCCGGCCCCGCCCGGTGGGGGTGCCGCCCCCGCCCCCAACTCGGTGTCCGAGCCCCCTCCCGCGGAGGAGACAGGACCCGTCTTCCTCGACGAGGAGCCCTCCATCCGTACGGAGATGGGGCCCTCGGACCACGGCGCACCCGCGGCCCCCGAGCCCGCGTCCGCCTGGGGGGCCAACACCGCCCGGCAGACGGGCTTCGGCACCGAGCAGGCGAACCGGGTCTCCTGGGGCGCGGCCCCGGGCGCCGAGACCCCCGAGCAGGCCTCCCCGGAGGCGTCCCCGCCGCCGGACCGCACGGACGGCACGGTCAAGCTCCGCGCCATGCAGCAGCCGGGAGGCGGGCAGCAGGCCCCCGCCGACGGCACGATGGCGTTCCGCGCGCTGCCGAAGCAGGATGGGCAGAGCGGCCAGGGCGGGCAGGGCGGCGGGGCCGCCACGCCGGGCCAGTCCCAGGCGCAGGCCCGCGCGGGCCTGAACCCGCAGCCGGCTCCGCAGGCCCCGGCCGCCCCGGCCCATCCGAACGTCCCGCAACAACAGCCGCAGCAGCCCCAGCAGCCGCAACAACAACAGCAGCCGCCCCAGGCGCAGGCGCACCTCCAGAGCCCCATGACGCAGGGGCCCGGCGGCGGCTCCCCTTCGTGGCCGCAGCAGGTGCACCAGCTGGCGGGCCAGGGGCAGGCGCAGGGACAAGGCCCGGCCCAGGGCCAGGCACCCGCGGCGGACCCGAACGGTCCGGTGACGCCGTTCAAGCCGGTCGCCACCGACCCGTTCCTCGCCGCGGCGCAGGCCGCGGCGGCGGCCCGCCCGGCAAGCCTCGGCAAGCGGCTCGCGGCCCGGCTCATCGACTCGGTCGTCGTCGGCGCGGTCACCGCGATCGCCGCCGTACCGCTCGGCACCAAGGCCGCCGACCACATCAACGGCAAGATCGACGAGGCGAAGGCCTCGGGGCACCAGGTCACGGTCTGGCTGCTCGACGGCACGACCGGCATGTACCTGGGCATCGTGCTCGCGGTGCTGCTCGTGGTCGGCACGCTCTACGAGGCGCTGCCGACCTCGAAGTGGGGCTACACCCTCGGCAAGAAGCTGCTCGGCCTGACGGTCCGTGACATCGAGGAGCACGAGGCCCCGACGTTCGTCTCGGCCCTCAAGCGCTGGATCGCGTACAGCGTGCCCGGCGTCCTCGTCGTGGGCGTCCTCGGCGTCCTGTGGGGCGCCTTCGACCGCCCGTGGCGCCAGTGCCTGCACGACAAGGCGGCGCGCACGTTCGTGGCGGCCGACTGACGGCAGGGTCGTCCGACCGACGGCAGAGTCATCCGACTGACGGCAGGGTCATCCGGACGGCGGCCCGCCACGTGCACGGCGGCGGGGTTCGCGTTCCACTCGGGCCATGAGCACCGAACCGCCGCCCTCCGGGTCCGGCCAGCCGCCGGACGACGACCCGTTCCGTAAGCCGCCGCCCAACGACCAGGGCGGCGGCTCGCCGTACGACAACTCCCAGAACCCCTACGACTCGGCGCCCCCACCACCGCCCCCGTACGGCGGTGATCCCTACGGTGGCGGCTACGGCGCCGCCGACCCGCTCGCGGGGATGCCGCCGCTGGCCGACAGCGGCAAGCGCGTCCTCGCGCGGATCATCGACATCATCCTCATCGCGATCGTGGTGGGCCTGCTGTCGTGGATCTTCGGGGTCGGCCAGTACAACATCGACACCGACGAGATGGACGCGGGCAAGCGGCTCGCCCAGTCGCTGATCGGGGCCATTCTCTACGTCGGCTACGACACGATCATGACGGCGAAGACCGGGCAGACGCTCGGCAAGAAGTGGCTGAAGCTGCGCGTCGCCAACCTGAGCGACGGCGCGACGCCCAGCATGCAGACCAACCTGTTGCGCGCGGTCGTCCTGTGGGTGCCCGCGGTGTTCTGCTGCGCCTGCATCTGGACAGCGATCTGCGGCGGCTGGAGCTTCTTCGACAAGCCCTACAAGCAGGGTCTGCACGACAAGGCGGCGAAAACCGTGGTGGTCAGCGCCGCCTGACAGAAGTCCACACCGGCGAACCGGCGGGTCCGTGTCTCACGGGCCCGCCGGTTCGCGTGCGCGTGAGGCCTCGGCCGAGGCCGAGGGGGAGGGGACCCTGGTGCTGAGGCGCTGCGCCGGCACCCGCTCCTCGGCGGAGCCGGGTCCGGCCTCGGGATCTCGTTTGCGGGTCGGCACCGACATCGCCACGAACAGTCCCAGAATGAGCGCCGAGACGGCGATGACCGGGACACCGGGGCCCGATTCGGTCTGGGACAGCAGGACCATGGCGATGGTGGAGCAGACGACGGTGGCCGAACCGTAGGCGAGCTGAGCGACAGTCGGGCGAGGCATGGTGAGATCCGTCCTCGTGACATCGGGGGACTATTCGGACCTGTGCCCGAGCAGAGCACCCGGTAAGCATGCCCTAAGCATTGCCGCAGGAGCATGGGGGGCGCACGGAGTCACCGGGTCCGCCAAGTGGACGGCAGGGCGCGCCTGTTGCCCATGGAGCGGCCGCTGTCGATCCGTCCGTATTCCGAACCAATCGCTCTGCATAGTGCAAAGTGAATGTCTCAGTCAAGGTCTATTATTTCTTCTCTACCTCCGGTCAAATGACGTCACTTGTGACGCGTGGCGCTCACGCCACGGAGGAGGGGACCACTCAAGTGACCACCAAGAGACGGGCGTTGAGATCGGTCGCCGTGCTCGCGACCCTCGCCGCCACCGCGGCCACGGGCTCGCTCGCGGCGACCACCGCTCAGGCCGACACCCCGGCCAGGGCGAGTGCGACCGCCGACGGAAAGACGTACGGGGGCAAGGGCCACGTCTTCGACGGCCCGTTCAGCAAGCAGCAGGAGAAGCAGCGGCAGGCGGCGCTGCAGCAGGTCCTCCAGGGCGACTCGAAGGTCCAGGAGAAGCACGGCTCCAAGGTCGTGGAGCTGTCGAAGGGCAAGTACGTAGAGCTGGGCCGCGAGCGCACGGACAAGATCTTCACGATCCTGACCGAGTTCGGCGACAAGGTCGACAACACGACCCTGGTCGACCGCGCGGACGACGACACGGACGAGCTGAAGCCCAAGTACGGCGGCACGCCGGGCCCGTTGCACAACCGGATAGCCGAGCCGGACCGTGCCAAGGACAACAGCACGGCCTGGCAGAAGGACTACAACTCCCAGCACTACAAGGACCTTTACTTCGGCGACGGCAAGACCGCGTCGGGCAAGGGTGCCGAGTCCCTCAAGACGTACTACGAGAAGACCTCATCGGGCCGCTACTCGGTCGAGGGCGAGGTCTCCGACTGGGTCAAGGTCGAGTACAACGAGGCCCGTTACGGCTCCAACTACTGCGGCGCCGACAACTGCCCGAACGTCGAGGACCTGGTCCGCGACGGCGTCAACGCCTGGGTCGCGCAGCAGAAGACGGCCGGCAAGTCGGACGCCGACATCAAGGCCGACATGGCCCAGTACGACCAGTGGGACCGCACGGACCACGACAACGACGGCAACTTCAACGAGCCCGACGGCTACATCGACCACTTCCAGATCGTCCACGCGGGCGAGGACGGCTCGGCCGGCGGCGGCGCGCAGGGCGGCGACTCCCTCTGGGCGCACCGCGGTTACGCCTTCAGTCGTGACGACGGCGACACGGGCCCCTCCGGCTTCAAGGCGGGCGGCACCCCGATCGGCGACACCGGCATCTGGGTCGGCGACTACACGATGCAGCCGGAGAACGGCGGCCTCGGCGTCTTCGCCCACGAGTACGGCCACGACCTGGGCCTGCCGGACCTGTACGACACGACGTACACCGGCGAGAACTCGGTCGGCTTCTGGTCGCTGATGTCGGCGGGCTCCTGGCTCGGCACCGGCAAGGACTCGATCGGCGACATGCCGGGCGACATGACGGCCTGGGACAAGCTCCAGCTCGGCTGGCTGAACTACGACAAGGCGAAGGCCGCCACCAAGTCGACGCACAAGCTGGGTGTCTCGGAGTACAACACCAAGCTCAAGCAGGCGCTCGTCGTCGAACTGCCGAAGAAGAACGTCACCACGGACATCGTGAAGCCCACCGAGGGCACGAAGCAGTGGTGGTCGGACTACGGCGACGACCTGGACAACACCCTCTCGCGCACGGTCGACCTGACCGGCAAGACATCGGCGGCCCTCGAACTCGACGGCTGGTACGACATCGAGAAGGACTACGACTACCTGTACACGCAGGTGTCGACCGACGGCGGCGCGAGCTGGAAGACCATCGACGGCACCGCCGACGGCCAGCCCCTCCCGCGCGACGGCGGCGACAAGCCGGCCCTCACGGGCACCAACGGCAAGTTCCAGCACCTGAGTTACCCGCTGGACGCCTACGCCGGCCAGAAGATCGACGTCCGCTTCCGCTACAAGACCGACGGCGGAGTGGCCCAAATGGGCTTCGCCTTCGACAACTTCACGGTCAAGGCGGACGGCGCGACGCTGTTCTCCGACAACGCCGAGACGGAGCAGGCGGGTTGGACCACGCGCGGCTTCTCCCGCGTCGGAGCCTCGATCTCCGGCGACTACCCGCAGTTCTACCTCGCCGAGAACCGCCAGTACGTGAGTTACGACAAGACCCTCAAGTCCGGCCCGTACAACTTCGGTTGGCGTGACGGCGGCGCCAAGCAGAACTGGGTCGAGCACTACTCCTACCGCCCCGGCCTCATGGTCTGGCAGTGGGACACCTCGCAGCGCAACAACAACGTCGGCCAGCACCCCGGCAAGGGTCTGATCCTCCCGGTCGACGCGCACGCGAAGCCGCTGAAGTGGTCCGACGGCAAGCTGATCACGAACAAGATCACGCCGTACGACGCCGCCTTCGGCCGCTACCCGGTCCCCGGCATGAAGCTCCACAAGCTGGGCGTCGAAACGAAGATCCCGGCGCAGGCCGGCGTCCCCGTCTTCGACGATCACAAGGGCACGTACTGGTACGAGGAGAACCCCACGGGAAGCGTGCGCACAACTGACACCAACACCAAGATCAGCATCGTGAAGCAGCCGCTCGACGGCTCCTCGATGACGATCAAGGTGGGCCCCTCGGCCAAGTAGCACGGCAAAACCGCAGGTCAGAAACGTATCGGCCGCGACCCTCTAGCGGGGTCGCGGCCGGTCGTGTTTAGGTGCGTCCTGTGAGTTCCTTATTGACACTACGTCCCACGGGGGTGTGACAGTCATGTCCGCAGGAGGGTTCTGCAAGCTGCCGGGAGGCACCGTGGTGGTCGCTCTGACGCTGCCCGCGCCAGGCCCCGGCGACGGCGCCGTACGGTTCCTGGTGCACGCCACGAACCGGGCCCGCGCCCTGACCCGCCTGCGCAATCTGGGCCTGCGCGCGGTCTACCTCAGAGGCAACGCCCAGCCACCGACCCCGGACGAGATAACGGCGGTCCTCCACCACCCGGACGGCCTGATCTGGCGTACGGCCCCGGACACAAGATCCGGCGAACTCTGGCACCCCATACGCACCCTCTTGCCGGGCAGAGTGAGCCCGTCGGGCGTCTGACCACCCCGCGACCTAGGCCACGACTGGCTTACCCGTGAGTTCGACGCCGGCCGAGCGCAGCTCCTCGAGTGCCGCCTCGGTGGAGGAGGCCGCCACCCCGGCGGTCAGGTCGAGCAACACCTTCGTACGGAACCCGGCCCGCACCGCATCCACGGCAGTGGCCCGCACGCAGTGATCCGTGGCGATCCCGACCACATCCACCTCGGACACCTCCCGCCGCCGCAACCACTCCTCCAGCGGCACCCCGTTCTCGTCCGCCCCCTCGAACCCGCTGTAGGCGGCCGAGTACGCCCCCTTGTCGAACACCGCGTCGATCGCGCCGGAGGCCACCGCGGGGGCGAAGTTCGGATGGAACCCGACCCCCTCGGTCCCCGCGACACAGTGCCGCGGCCAGCTGTGCACGAAGTCCGGCGCCTCCGAGAAGTGCTCACCGGGATCGACATGATGATCACGCGTGGCGACGACGTGCTGGTAGCAACCGCCGCCGGTCTGCCCGACGAGATCGGTGATCGCGGCAGCGACATCGGCACCCCCCGCCACCGCGAGGCTGCCGCCCTCGCAGAAGTCGTTCTGCACATCCACGACGATCAGGGCGCGACGCATGATTGCTGTCCTTCTGCTTGGAGACTACGAGCGTAGAAGCTTCAAGTGCGTTGCGGGAGAGGGCATGGGGGGCGCTCGAGAGGGCCGTCCGTCCCCGGACGGCCCCAAACAGCCTCAGACGTACTCGGTCGGAATGACCGGCTCGCCCCTGGACAGCTGCGTGGCCGACAGCGGCAGCCGGTCGCGCGCCGCGATGTGCCGCTCGCGCACCGCGTCGAGCGGCTCACGGGCCACCACCTCGCCGCCCTTGACCAGCTCGACGAGGAGCTGCCGGTCGGCCAGCTCCTCGGGGACGGCCCCCGTGCCGACGACCTCGGCCTCCGCGACCCCGTCCGCGTCCGGCCGGCGCGCGGCCCACTTGCGGCCGCCGATCGAGGTCTTCCCGCCCGCCGACTTCTTCGCCACGGGCACCAGCGGCGCCTTCGGGTCGGCGGACTCTGCGCGCGCGACCAGCTTGTAGACCATGGAGCAGGTGGGCTGCCCGGACCCGGTCACCAGCTGCGTACCCACCCCGTACGCGTCCACGGGCGAGGCGGCGAGCGAGGCGATGGCGTACTCGTCGAGGTCGGAGGTGACGACGATCTTGGTGTTCTCGGCGCCCAGCTCGTCCAGCTGCTGGCGCACCCGGTGCGCGACGAGCAGCAGGTCGCCGGAGTCGATCCGGACGGCGCCCAGCTCGGGCCCCGCGATCTCGACGGCCGTCGCGACCGCCTCCTGCACGTCGTACGTGTCCACGAGCAGCGTCGTCCCCTTGCCCAGGGAGTCGACCTGGGCCCGGAAGGCGTCCCGCTCGGTGTCGTGGATCAGCGTGAAGGCGTGCGCGCTGGTGCCGACGGTCGGGATCCCGTACCGGAATCCGGCCGCCAGGTCCGAGGTCGTCGCGAACCCGCCCACGTACGCGGCGCGCGAGGCGGCCACGGCGGCCAGCTCGTGCGTACGGCGCGCGCCCATCTCGATCAGCGGCCGGTCACCGGCGGCCGAGGACATCCGGGACGCGGCGGCGGCGATCGCCGAGTCGTGGTTGAGGATCGAGAGGATCACCGTCTCCAGGAGCACGCACTCGGCGAAGGAGCCCTCGACGCGCAGCACGGGGGAGCCGGGGAAGTAGACCTCGCCCTCGGGGTAGCCCCAGATGTCGCCGGAGAAGCGGTAGTCCGCGAGCCACTGGAGCGTCGGCTCGTCGACGACGTCGCGCTCGCGGAGGAAGTCGAGCACGGCCGCGTCGAAGCGGAAGTTCTCGACGGCGTCCAGGACGCGCCCGGTGCCCGCGACGACGCCGTAGCGGCGCCCCTCGGGCAGTCGCCGGGTGAAGACCTCGAAGACCGAGTGCCGGTCGGCGGTGCCCCCGCGCAGGGCCGCCTGCAGCATCGTCAGCTCATAGTGGTCGGTGAAGAGCGCCGTCGACGGAACGTCCACCGGCAGGCCCAGGTCCGCTGTGTTCATAGGATTGATGCTACCCCCGATTAGCGTCAGGGTGACGATTTCTGCGTCCGTTTGTGCGTGGGGCGGGTGGTGGTGGCAGCATGGGCCCTGTGACGGCTCCAGCACCCCTTGAGATCGAAAGGCCCGAGACGACGGAGGACGCGTCCGTCGTCCCCGAGCCGGACACCCCTTGGATCACGCTCGTCCACAACGATCCGGTGAACCTCATGAGTTACGTGACGTACGTCTTCCAGACGTACTTCGGGTACTCCAAGGACAAGGCCACCAAGCTCATGATGGACGTGCACCAGAAGGGTCGGGCCGTCGTCTCCAGCGGCTCCCGCGAAGAGATGGAACGCGACGTGCAGGCGATGCACGGATACGGCCTGTGGGCCACGCTTCAACAGGATCGGAAGTAGCAGCATCCCGATGCCAGGACATTTCGAACCGATCCCCGGTGGCGGCGCGGCCGTCGCCCTCGACGACGTCGAGATCTCCATCATCCGCTCGCTGGCGGTCCAGCTCCTGGAGCTGATCGGGCCAGGGCCCGGCGGTGAGGTGAGCGACGACCCGCTCGCGGAGCTCTTCGCCGAGGGTCCGAGCGAACCGCCCTCCGACGCGGTGCTGCGCCGCCTCTTCCCCGACGCGTACGGCGGTCCGGGCGGCGAGGGTGAGAGCGTCGAGGACGCCGAGGAGCTGCGCGCCCACTCCTCGGAGTTCCGCCGCTTCACCGAGAACGATCTGCGGGCCGGCAAGCGCGAGGACGCCCTCGCGGTGATCCGCACGCTGGACACGTTGAGCCCGGCGGGCGACGGGGGAGCGGTCCTCAAGCTGTCCCAGAGCGAGTCCATCCAGTGGATGCGCGCGCTCAACGATCTGCGCCTCGCGATCGGCACCCGCCTCGACATCACCGACGAGGAGGACACGGACCTCCTCTACCGGCTCCCTGACGACGACGCACGCAAGCCGATGGTGATGGCATATCTGTGGCTCGGCGGGCTGCAGGAGACCCTCGTCGAGACCCTGACGGCCTGACCGTCGGTCAGGTTGGCCTGTTCGCTCAGCGGGCCCTCAAATCCGTATAACGATCCCGTCACCGCACCCACCCACATTGCGGCGCGGTGATTTGTTTTGTCCCCTTTTGCTGGTGGCGTACGCCACACGCGTCTCGGCCGACCCCGATGAACGCCGTGATAAATCTTCACGACCACCTGACGGACGCCACCCCTGTCCAGTCAGAGGGCGCCCCGACCGGCCGACCGCCGGTAGGCACAAGCTCCATCCATCCAGGGGCCCAGACCCCAAAGGATCGTCACAGTCGATCCGAGCCGAGTACGGCACGGATCGGCATGGAGAAAGGCGCACATCATGACCTCAGTGCAGGTCGACGAGCAGCACGACGGCAATGAGGCCGCGCAGGGCGAGACCGACGAGGGTTACAAGCGGGGACTCGGGGCCCGGCAGATCCAGATGATCGCCATCGGCGGCGCCATCGGGACCGGCCTCTTTCTCGGTGCGGGCAAGGGCATCTCCAAGGCGGGGCCCAGCCTGATCCTGGCGTACGCGGTCGCCGGCGTGGTCATCTTCTGCATCATGCGGGCTCTCGGCGAGCTCCTCATGTACCGACCCGTGTCCGGCTCCTTCTCGGAGTACGCGCGCGAGTTCATCGGCCCCTTCGCGGGCTTCGCGACCGGCTGGACGTACTGGCTGTTCTGGGTCATCACCGGCATGACCGAGGTCACCGCGGCGGCCACCTATATGACGTTCTGGTGGGACATCCCGCAATGGGTGTCCGCACTCGTCTTCACCGTCATCCTCTACGGCGCCAACCTGATCTCCGTGAAGCTCTTCGGTGAGCTGGAGTTCTGGTTCTCCACGGTCAAGGTCACCGCCATCGTCGGCATGATCCTGATCTGCGCCGGCATCCTCACCATCGGCTTCTCCGACGTCGGTGACACGGCCTCCATCTCGCACCTGTGGGACCTCGGCGGCTTCTTCGCGGGCGAGAACGGCATCGGCTCGACGCTGATGACCCTGCAGATGGTGATGTTCGCGTTCCTCGCGGTCGAGCTCGTCGGCGTCACCGCGGGTGAGGCCAAGGACGCCAAGAAGGTCCTGCCGAAGGCGATCAACACCGTGCCGTGGCGCATCGCCGTCTTCTATGTCGGCGCCCTGATCATGATCCTCTCGGTCGTGCCGTGGACGTCCTTCAAGGCCGGCGAGAGCCCGTTCGTCCACGCCTTCGACAAGATGGGCCTGGGCATCGGCGCCGCCATCGTCAACTTCGTCGTGCTGACCGCCGCGCTGTCCTCCTGCAACTCGGGCATGTACTCCACCGGCCGCATGCTGCGCGACCTCGCGCAGAACGGCCAGGGCCCGAACTTCTTCACCAAGCTGAGCAAGAACGGTCTGCCGGTCATCGGCACCACGTTCTCCGCCGCGATGATGCTGGTCGGCGTCTGGATCAACTACCAGTGGCCGGGCGAGGCGTTCAACTACGTCGTCTCCTTCGCCACCATCTCCGGCATGTGGGCCTGGATCGTCATCCTGATCTGCCAGATCCGCTACCGCCTCAAGTCCGACCGCGGTGAGCTCCCGAAGTCCGAGTTCCGCGCTCCGTGGGGCGTCTGGGTCAGCGGCCTCGCGCTGGCGTTCATCTTCCTCGTCATCGTCCTCATGGGCATCGACCCCGACGCGCGCGTCTCCCTGTACGCCGCTCCGGTCTGGGCCGCGATCCTGGGTGTCTCGTACTTCTTCCTGAAGAAGCGCAACCCCGAGAGCGCCGCCTTCGCGAAGCGCAACTAGGCGCACCCGACGCACCGGTTCTCACCCCGCGTCTCACCAGGTGGGCCCCCTCGTACCGCACTCCGGTACGAGGGGGCCCACTTGCTTATGCTGGCCGCATGTTGAAGATTTCCCAGTCCCTGGTCGACCAGATCGTCGAGCACGCCCGCAAGGACCACCCCGACGAGGCCTGCGGCGTCATCGCGGGTCCGGTCGGCGAGGGCCGCCCCGAGCGCTTCATCCCGATGCTGAACGCCGCCCGGTCGCCCACGTTCTACGAGTTCGACTCCGGTGACCTGCTGAAGCTCTACCGCGAGATGGACGACCGCGACGAGGAGCCGGTGGTCGTCTACCACTCGCACACGGCCACCGAGGCGTACCCCTCGCGCACCGACGTCACGTACGCGAACGAGCCGAACGCCCACTACGTGCTGGTCTCCACCGCCGACACCGACGACGCGGGCCCCTTCCAGTTCCGCTCGTACCGCATCGTCGAGGGCGAGATCACCGAGGAAGAGGTCGAGATCACCGCCTGATCGACACCCCTCCCGACCATGCAGTTCTCAATTGCCGGACGCATTTCGACCGCATGGTGAGATCACATTCCGGGATCCGGACCGGGAATCGATACGATGAGCCCATGGTTTCCCACGACGTGAGCGAAAAGACGCCGGGCATGCTGCTCGTGGCGCGGCTGCACGTCGACCTGTGCCGCCTCGCCAGCGCCATCTGTCCGCGCTGAGCCGGACCGCCGTACCCGCCGAGGGCCCGCGGCTCCAGCCACCCACGCACCTGACCGGAAACGCCCGCGCCCAGGCGCGCCCACCCACAGACTTCCGACTCCCGACAGGAGCCCAGCATGGCCATCGAGGTCCGCATCCCGACCATCCTCCGCACCTACACCGACGGCGCGAAGGCCGTCGAAGGCGCCGGGGAGAACCTCAAGGAACTCTTCGCCGACCTCGACTCCCGGCACGCGGGCATCGCCGAGCGCATCGTGGACGACGGCAAGCTGCGCCGCTTCGTGAACGTCTACCTGAACGACGAGGACGTCCGCTTCCTCGACGGCATCGACACCAAGCTCAGCGACGGCGACAACGTCACGATCCTGCCGGCCGTGGCCGGCGGAATGCGCTGAGCGGGCTCATGCGCTACGACAGCCCGCTGGCCGCGGTGGGCAACACCCCCCTGGTGCGCCTGCCGCGGCTCTCGCTCTCCGACGACGTGCGGATCTGGGCGAAGCTGGAGGACCGCAACCCGACCGGCTCGATCAAGGACCGCCCCGCGCTCCACATGATCGAACAGGCCGAGAAGGAAGGCCGGATCAAGGCCGGGGACACCATCCTCGAACCCACCTCCGGCAACACCGGCATCTCGCTCGCGATGGCCGCCCGCCTCAAGGGCTACAACATCGTCTGCGTCATGCCGGAGAACACCTCGCAGGAGCGCCGCGACCTGCTCGCCATGTGGGGTGCGGAGATCATTCCCTCGCCGGCCGCGGGCGGCTCCAACACGGCGGTCCGCATCGCCAAGGAGCTGGCCGAGCAGCACCCGGACTGGGTGATGCTCTACCAGTACGGCAACCCGGACAACGCGGGCGCGCACTACGCGACGACCGGCCCGGAGATCCTCACCGACCTCCCGTCCGTCACGCACTTCGTCGCGGGGCTCGGCACCACCGGCACGCTCATGGGCGTCGGCCGGTATCTGCGCGAGCACAAGCCCGACGTCAAGATCGTCGCCGCGGAGCCGCGCTACGACGACCTCGTCTACGGGCTGCGGAACCTCGACGAGGGGTTCGTGCCCGAGCTGTACGACGCGTCGGTGCTCACGACCCGGTTCTCCGTCGGCTCGGCCGACGCGGTGACCCGTACGCGTGACCTCCTCCAGCAGGAGGGCATCTTCGCAGGTGTCTCCACGGGGGCGGCGCTGCATGCCGCGATCGGGGTGGGCAAGAAGGCGGTGAAGGCGGGGGAGTCCGCCGACATCGTGTTCGTCGTCGCCGACGGCGGGTGGAAGTACCTGTCGACGGGCGTCTACACGGCCGCGACGACGGAAGAGGCGATCGAGGTCCTGCACGGCCAGCTCTGGGCGTGACCTTTCGGGCCAGCTACGTCATTTTGAGCCCCTTCGGCGATTGAGAAGCGGGGTCTGGGGCAGAGCCCCAGGACCGTAACGCCGGAGGGGCTCACCCATGCCTAGTGGCCCAGGTGCCGCACCTGATCCCACAACCCCGGATCGATCACCCCGGCCGGCCGACGGAAGTCACTCAGCGGCACCGAGCGGAGCTCATCCGTCTCCAGAAAGCTCGCCCGCCCCCGCGCATCCCCCACGGTCCCGGGCGGCAACGCGATAACCCCCGGCCGCTCGTCGTGATACCGGCTGGTGATCTTGGCGACCGTGGCCACCCCGCGCCGCACCGACAGGACCAGGCACGGCCGGTCCTTCCCGCCGGGCCCGTCCTCGTACGGCACCATCGCCCACCAGATGTCACCCGGCTCGGGCCCACGCGCGTGCGTATCCCGCGGAACATGCCGCTCCCGGCGGCGATGGCGCGTGCCGCGCCCCCACCCGTCGACCAGCGTCGCGACGAGCGCGAGCAGTACGACGGCAGCGAGCGCGAGCCACCAGGACGTGTCCATGGACATGACGGTACCGGGGTGACACGCGGGGTGCTTCCGCGGCCCCGAAGCCCTCCGAACCGGTGACAGCGCAGGTGAGTTCGCCCACAACAGCCCGTGACGGAGGAGCCACCCGCCCTTTTGCGCCTTACGCTCGACTGACCCCCTCGGGTCCTGTGCCGAGTTTCCCGTCTGCCCCGCGGCGCCTGGCACGCACGCTCGCGGCGTTGCCGAAACATCCGAGTAGCTCCGCTACTAGGACGCTCCGGCGCCTTGCGATCGTACGCACCAGACGCCGCGGGGCCCGCCCGTCGGGCGGACGACGGGAAACTCGGCACAGGACCCGGCACAGGCCCCGGCCCACGGCCCGTGGCTCCACCCCGCATTTCCGACCGCCAGCGCGGAGGTTGAAAGCTCCTATGAAGCTCACCGTCGTCGGCTGCTCGGGGTCGTTCCCGTCCGCGGATTCGGCCTGCTCGAGCTACCTCGTCGAGGCCGACGGCTACCGGCTGCTCCTCGACATGGGCAATGGCGCCCTGGGCGAGCTGCAGCGCCACGTCGGTCTCTACGACCTCGACGCGATCTTCCTTTCGCATCTGCACGCGGACCACTGCATCGACATGTGCGCGTACTTCGTCGTGCGCTACTACCGTCACGACGGCGGCCGTTGCGCTCCCATGCCCGTCTACGGACCCGAGGGCACCGAGCAGCGCCTGACCACCGCGCACGCCGACACGCCCTCGGCCTCCGCGTTCAGCGAGGTCTTCGACTTCCACACCGTGAAGCCGGGTTCGTACGAGATCGGGCCGTTCTCCGTCCGCATGGAGAAGGTGTGCCATCCCGTGGAGTCGTACGCGATCCGGGTCGAGCACGGCGGGCGCTCCCTGACGTACTCCGGGGACACCGGGCCGTGCGCCGCGCTGGACGAACTGGCGGAGGACAGCGACCTGTTCCTGTGCGAGGCCGCGTTCACGCACGGCAAGGAGAACATCCCGGCGCTGCACCTCAACGGCCGGGAGGCGGGGGAGGCGGCGCAGCGCTCCCGCACCCGCAAGCTCGTCCTGACGCACATCCCGCCGTGGACCGACCCGCAGGTGAACCTCGCGGACGCGCGCGCGGTGTACGACGGCCCGGTCGAGCTGGCCGCGCCCGGAGTGACGTACACGGTCTGAGAGCCGTACGAGGAAGGCCCCGGAACCACACGGTTCCGGGGCCTTCCTCGTCGTACGGTCACACGGGGGAGGAGCTCACGCCTTCGTGAGGTCCTCGACCTCCTCCTCGGGCTCGCGGCCCGGAGTGGTGAGGTTGAACTTCATGATCGCGAAGCGGAACACCACGTAATAGAGGGCCGCCATGACCAGGCCGATCGGGATGATCAGCCATGGCTTGGTCGCGAGGTTCCAGTTCAGGGCGTAGTCGATGAAGCCCGCCGAGAAGTTGAAGCCCGCGTGGACGCCGAGGCCCCAGGTGATCGCCATGGAGACGGCGGTCAGGACCGCGTGCAGCACGTACAGCAGCGGCGCGATGAACATGAACGTGAACTCGATCGGCTCGGTCACACCGGTGACGAACGAGGTCAGCGCGAGCGAGACCATCATGCCCATCACGGCCTTGCGGCGCTCGGGCCGCGCGCAGTGGGCGATGGCGATGGCGGCGGCCGGCAGACCGAACATCATGATCGGGAAGAAGCCGGCCTGGTACATGCCGGCCGACGGGTCGCCCGCGAGGAAGCGCGTGATGTCACCGTGCACGACGGAGCCGTCGGGCTTCGTGAAGTCACCGAGCTGGAACCAGGCCACCGTGTTGACGAACTGGTGCATGCCGATCGGGATCAGACCACGGTTGATCAGGCCGAACAGGCCCGCACCACCGGCGCCGAGGCCGGTCATCCACTCGGCGAAGCTGGTGATGCCGTCGCCGATGGGCTCCCAGATCAGGCCGAAGAAGACACCGACGATGATGCCGACGAAGGCCATGATGATCGGGACGAGCCGGCGGCCGTTGAAGAAGCCGAGCCAGTCGACCAGCTTGGTGCGGTGGTACTTCTGCCAGAACATGGCCGCCAGCAGACCCATGATGATGCCGCCGAGGACACCGGGGTTGTTGTAGACGGCGGCGACGTCCTCGCCCTTCTTGACGACGGCCTCGCTGACCGGGAAGGCCTCGAGGACCTTGCTGTAGACGAGGAAGCCGACGAGGGCGGCGAGCGCCGTCGAGCCATCGGACTTCTTGGCGAAGCCGATGGCCACGCCTATGCAGAACAGGATGGGCAGGTTGTCGGTGATCGCCGAACCCGCGTTGGCGAAGACCGTGGCGACAGTGCCCCAGTCCAGACCGTCCTTGCCGAAGACGTCATCGGCGCCGAGCCGCACCATGATGCCGGCGGCAGGAAGCACCGCGATCGGCAACTGCAGGCTGCGGCCCACCTTTTGGAGGCCCTGGAAAAGGCCGGAACCCCGCTTCTTTGCGGGGGCCGCCGTAGCGCTGGCGGTGCTCATCAACTTCCTCCATGAAAAGCAGATGGTCTACACCACTCAGTGGTGTAGACCTGTTGTAGCACGGTGAAGGTGGGATAAGGAACCCTTGATTCCCACGGCAATGGGCCCCCGGACCGAGTGGTCCGGGGGCCCATCGCGAAGGAGCCGAAAAGCGTTATGCCTTGGTGATGTCCTCGACTTCTTCCTCGGGCTCGCGGCCCGGTGTCTTGATGTCCCACTTCGTGATCGCGAAACGGAAGATCACGTAATAGAGGACGGCGAAGGCGAGGCCGATCGGAATGATCATCCATGGCTTGGTGGCCAGGTTCCAGTTGATCAGGTAGTCGATCAGACCCGCGGAGAAACTGAAGCCGTCCTTGACGCCGAGCGCCCAGGTCACCGCCATCGAGACGCCGGTCAGCACCGCGTGCACCGCGTACAGCGCCGGCGCGATGAAGACGAAGGAGTACTCGATCGGCTCGGTGATACCCGTGACGAACGAGGTCAGCGCGAGCGACAGCATCATGCCGCCGACCACCTTGCGCCGCTCGGGCCGTGCGCAGTGGACGATCGCGAGACAGGCCGCCGGGAGGGCGAACATCATGATCGGGAAGAAGCCCGACTGGTAGATGCCCGCGGTCGGGTCGCCGCTCAGGAACATGTTGATGTCGCCGTGCACGGTGGTGCCGTCGGGCTTCGTGTACGAGCCGAACTGGAACCACAGCGGAACGTTGAGGAACTGGTGCAGGCCGATCACGAGCAGCGCGCGGTTGGCGACACCGAAGATGCCGGATCCGACGGCGCCCAGGCTCTCCAGCCAGTTCGAGAAGCTCTCCAGGGCGTCACCGATCGCCGGCCAGATCCACAGGCACAGCGCCGCGAAGACGATGCCGACGAAGGCCATGATGATCGGGACGAGCCGGCGGCCGTTGAAGAAGCCGAGCCAGGAGACCAGCTTCGTGCGGTGGTAGCGGACCCAGAAGAACGAGGCCAGGAAGCCCATGATGATGCCGCCGAACACCCCGGGGTTCTGGAACGTCGCGGCGGTCACCGCCCCGTCCGCCAGACAGCCCGTCGCCACCGCCTTCGACCCGGACGGGCAGTCGATCGGGAACTGGTGCAGCACACCCCGGTAGACGAGGAACCCGGCCACCGCCGCGAGAGCCGTCGAACCGTCCGCCTTCTTGGCCATGCCGATCGCGACGCCGATGCAGAAGAGCAGCGGCAGACCGAGGTCGGCGTCGAGCAGCGCGCCGCCCGCGCCCGAGAAGACCTTGGCGACATTGGTCCAGCCGAGACCGTCGTCGCCGAAGACATCGGGCTGGCCGAGCCGGTTGACGATGCCCGCCGCCGGCAGCACGGCGATGGGCAGTTGAAGGCTGCGCCCCATCTTCTGGAGCCCCTGGAAGAAGTTGCTCCAGGGGCTCGGTCGTGGTGCGGCGGCCGCGTTGGCGCTCATGGGCGTCCTCCCGGAACAGGCCACGTTTGGCGGGCGTCGGATACTCTGGCTACTGGTGTAGACCAGTTGTGGGGACACGGGTCGGTCCGTGATCGTCATCTTTCGTCACGGGTGGGGTTACCGCCCGCGAAGATGGGCCAACCGTGGGTTACCGTGACAAAGCGGCCCATAGGCGGGCCCGGAGAACACAGGGAGAACGAAATGGCCACGAAGGCTGAGAAGATCGTCGCCGGCCTCGGCGGACTCGACAACATCGAAGAGGTCGAGGGCTGCATCACCCGCCTGCGTACCGAGGTCGTCAACCCGGAGCTGGTCGACGAGGCCGCGCTCAAGGCCGCCGGCGCCCACGGCGTCGTCAAGATGGGCACCGCGATCCAGGTCGTCATCGGCACCGACGCGGACCCCATCGCCGCCGACATCGAAGACATGATGTGACCCCGACCCACTGAGGTCACACGCGCGAAGGCCCCACCCCCACGCAAGGGGTGGGGCCTTCGGTGCACCCGATACGCTCCTCCCTATGTCTCGCATCGACGGCCGCACCCCCGAACAGCTCCGCCCGATCACCATCGAACGCGGCTGGAGCAAGCACGCCGAAGGCTCCGTCCTCGTCTCCTTCGGAGACACCAAGGTCTTCTGCACCGCCTCCTTCACCGAGGGCGTCCCGCGCTGGCGCAAGGGCAGCGGAGAGGGCTGGGTCACCGCCGAGTACTCGATGCTCCCGCGCTCCACGAACACCCGCGGCGACCGCGAGGCCGTCCGCGGCAAGATCGGCGGGCGTACGCACGAGATCAGCCGCCTGATCGGCCGCTCGCTGCGCGCCGTCATCGACTACAAGGCCCTCGGCGAGAACACGATCGTCCTCGACTGCGACGTCCTCCAGGCCGACGGCGGCACCCGCACGGCCGCCATCACCGGCGCGTATGTGGCGCTCGCCGACGCCATCTCCTGGGCCCAGGGCAAGAAGCTCATCAAGGCCGGCCGCAAGCCGCTGACCGGCACGGTGAGCGCCGTCTCCGTCGGCATCATCGACGGTGTCCCCATGCTCGACCTCCCGTACGAGGAGGATGTGCGCGCCGACACCGACATGAACGTCGTCTGCACCGGCGACGGCCGCTTCGTCGAGATCCAGGGCACCGCCGAGGCCGAGCCCTTCGCGCGCGACGAGCTCAACGCGCTTCTGGACCTGGCCGTCGGGGGCTGCGACGAGCTCGCGGCGATCCAGCGCAAGGCCCTGGAGGAGACCCTCTCCTAGGGCGGTCGGGTCGCCGCCTGGCTCCTCGACCAGGTAAAGAACTCCCCAAGTAGGGTGGCCGGGCACAGCAACCGCACAGCCATCGACTGCGTCACTACGGGTGGGTGGACGGCGTACGACGCCAACTGCCGTCCAGCCGTCCGTACTTCAGGGGGAGGACCCTTCCATGCCCGCGCGCCACCGACGTCTCGCCATACTGGCCGCCACCGCGGCACTCGTCGCGATTCCGGCCACCGTCGGCTGCTCGGCCGTCGACAAGGCACTCGACTGTGCCCGCACCGCCGACTCCATCGCCGACAGCGTGACCGACCTGCAGCAGGCCGTGGAGAACGCGTCCAACGACCCGACGCAGGCCGGCGAGTCCCTCGACAAGATCGACAAGAACCTCGACGACATCGGCGACAAGACCGACAACGCGGATGTCTCGAAGGCCGTCGACGACCTCAACAAGGCGGTGGGCAACGTCCGTACGTCGATCAAGAACGGCGACGAGGCGCCGGACGTCACCCCGGTGACCGACTCCGCGGGCGAGCTGACCAAGGTCTGCACCTCGTCGTAGGTCACGGGGCGTGCGGGTGGCCGGCCAGGGGCTGGATACTGGAGGCATGACCCGCCTCATCCTCGCCACCCGTAACAACGGCAAGATCGTCGAGCTCCGCTCCATCCTCGCCGACGCCGGACTGCCCCACGAGCTGGTCGGCGCCGACGCGTATCCCGAGGTCCCGGACGTCCGTGAGACCGGCGTGACGTTCGCCGAGAACGCCCTTCTCAAGGCCCATGCCCTTGCCCAGGCCACCGGGCTGCCCGCCGTCGCCGACGACTCCGGCCTCTGCGTCGATGTCCTGGGCGGTGCTCCCGGGATCTTCTCGGCGCGTTGGGCCGGCAAGCACGGTGATGACCAGGCGAACCTGGATCTGTTGCTGGCGCAGCTCGGCGACATCGACGAGGACCGTCACCGTACGGCCCACTTCGCGTGTGCGGCGGCGCTTGCGTTGCCGGACGGTACGGAGCGGGTGGTCGAGGGGCAGTTGCGTGGGGTGCTGCGGCACGCCCCTGCGGGGTCGGGTGGTTTCGGCTACGACCCGATCCTCCAGGTCGAGGGTGACACCCGCACGTGCGCCGAACTGACGGCCGACGAGAAGAACGCGATCTCCCACCGAGGAAAGGCGTTCCGGGCACTGGTCCCGGTGGTCCGGGACCTGCTGGTCTGAGCCACCCCTAGGGGCTCCGCCCCGGCGCCTCAAGCGCCGGCGGGGCCAAATAGAGCCCCTCCGGCGATTGAGGAGCGGGGTCTGGGGCAGAGCCCCAGGGCGCAGACCGGCGCCGGGCCGTCAGCGGGACTCGTCCGGCCCCCGGTCGAGCCGCCGCCGCTCCGACCGCTGGTCCAACCTCTCCTGCCGCCGCGCCGCCTTGAGGCGTTGGCGTTCCGCGCGGGTGACCTTGCGTTCCACGCCGACGCCGCCCCAGAAAGCGAACCCGGTGACCACCACGCGCGGCGCGCCCGCGTCCCCCGGCACGCCCTCCTCGCTGTGGTCGAAGCCGCCCATGATGCCGATGCCACGCACCACGACCTCGACGCCCGGCGGCACGACCACGTTCATCCCGCCCATGACCGCCACGCAGTTGATCACGACCTCGCGCGCCTCGAAGTCCGCCTCGCGCAGATCGATCTCGCCGCCGCCCCAGAACGCGAAACAGTTGAACCGCCGCGGCGCCGTCCACCGCCCCTTGCGCTGGAACCCGGACATGACCCCGACGCCCCACGTGGAACTCGCCTCGCCCCGGATCCGCGAAGCCCAGTCGACGGCCCCCTCCGGCAGCGGCTCCTTCACGAAACTCACGGCCCCCGAAGCGCCCGCCCCGACCGGCAGGTCCTTCGTCAGCGGCGCCAACTCCCCGTACGTACGCGCCTGATACGCCGCGTCGAGCCGCTCGCCGAACTCCTCCATGTCGAGCCGCCCCTCCGCGAGCGCGTCCCGCAACCGCTCGGCGACGAGCTCGCGGTCGGCGTCGGACGCGCGTAGTTCGGGGGTGTCAGCGGAGGGCCTCGGTCGGCCGGATTCGTCCGTCATAGGGGTCAGCGTACGTATGTCAGGGCGTGACGGACGTGCCCCTCGCGTACATTCGCGCGATGACCGCCTCGATGTCCGGCTCGCGCACCGACAGGTCGACCATCGGATACCGCTCGGCGATCCGCGCCACGAGCGGCGCCGCCGACTGCCCGGCCGGGAACGCCAGCCACTGCCGCGCCCCCTCCACCTTCACCACCCGCGCGAACTCGACGTCCAGAGGCGGCAGTTCACGCTCCAGATCGACCACGAGCGTCCGCTCCGCCGCCGCGCCGCCCGTCGCGTGCAGGCCCTCCAGCTCACCGTCGTACATGAGCTTCCCGTGGTCGATGACCATCACGCGGCGGCACAGCTGCTCGATGTCGGTGAGGTCGTGTGTCGTGAGCAGTACCGTCGTGCCGCGGTCGGCATTCAAGTCCCGGAGGAATCCGCGTACTTTGACCTTCGACACGACGTCGAGGCCGATCGTCGGCTCGTCCAGGTACAGCACCTCGGGGTCGTGCAGCAGCGCCGCCGCGATGTCGCCGCGCATCCGCTGGCCGAGCGAGAGCTGGCGCACGGGCGCGTCCAACAGGTCGTCCAGTTCCAGGAGTTCGACGAGGCGCGCCAGGTTCTCCTCGTAGCGGCCGTCCTCGATCCGGTACATGCGCCGCATCAGGCGGTACGAGTCGATCAGCGGCAGATCCCACCACAGCGTCGTCCGCTGGCCGAAGACCACGCCCATGCGGTGCGCGAGGCGGGACCGTTCGCGTGAGGGGTCGATGCCGGCGACCCGGAGCCGGCCCCCGCTCGGCGTGAGGATCCCCGTCAGCATCTTGATCGTCGTCGACTTGCCCGCGCCGTTCGGCCCGATGTAGCCGACCATCTCGCCGCGGCGCACCGTGAAGCTCAGCGAGTCCACGGCCCGCACCTCGCGCCGCTCCCGCCGCATGAAGCCCGTCTTGCGGCGTACGTCGAAGACCTTCTCGACCTCGTCGAGGCGAATGAACTCGTCACCCGTCTCGTCACCCATGGGGCCCATTTCCACCATCAACTCCCCGTGCTGCGATACGTACGAAGCGCCGCCCGCCAGGCGGACAGCGCGAGGGCCAGACAGACGGCCGCCACCAGCGGCGGCGCGAACGCCACCCACCGCGGCAGGTCGAGCGGATAGGGGCGGCCCAGGATGTAGAGGCCGGGCAGCCAGTTCACGAAGGCGAGCGGCAGCACGAACGTGACGCCGCGCAACAGCGTGTCGCCGAACACGGTCGGCGGATAGCTGAGCATGGCGTTGCCGCCGAACGTCGCCGCGTTCTGCACCTCGGAGGCGTCCTGCGCGACGATCTGGAAGGCCGCGCCCGCGATGAACACGGCCGTGAAGATGGCGCCGCCGCTGACCACCAGGACCGGGACGAGCAGCACCTTCAGCGGCGTCCACGCCACGTCGATCACGGTCAGGCCGTAGGCGAGGACCACCGCGCCCTGCGTGACCCGCCCCAGCCTGCGCAGCGCGAACCGGTCCGCCGCCACCTGCGCGAGCACCGGCGCGGGCCGCACCAGGAACGTATCGAGCGTGCCGTCCCGCACCCGCTGCCCGAGCCGCCCCACCGACCCGAACGCCAGATCCGCCAGGCCGAAGGACGTGCCCGCCGCCCCGTACAGAAAGGCGATCTCGGACAGCCCGTACCCGCCGAGCTTGTCCACCTGCGAGAACATCAGCAGGATCCCGACGAACTCCAGTCCTGTCACCGCGAAGTTCCCGAAGACCGTCATCAGGAACGATGCCCGGTACGTCATCGTGGACCGGATCCACATCCCGCCCACCAGCCGGTACGTCCGCGCCGACTCGGCAAGGACCGTGCCCCGCTCAGCCACCCTGCACCACCACCCTCCGCGTCGCGGCGGACTGCAGCAGCCGCCCGGCACCGAGCAGCACCACCGCCCACACCACCTGGAACAGCAGCGCGCCACCCACGCCCCGCTCACCGAGCAGCACATCCGCCGGCACCTGGAGCAGCGCCGACCACGGCAGCGCGCGGGCGAACTCGCCGAAGGCGCCCGGGAACACGTTCAGCGGCAGCAGCATCCCCGAAAGGAACGTCGACACGAGCCCCGACATCTGCACGATCCCGCTGCCGTCCATCAGCCAGAACGCCGACAGCGCCACCAGATAGCGGATCGCGAAACTCACCGACGCCCCGCCGAGCAGCGTCAGCAGAAACGCCACCCACCTCAACGGGTCGGCGGGCAGCGCGAGTTCGAAGATCAGCGACCCCACCGCCATCGGCACGACCCCGCGCCCCAGGAACTGAAAGGCCGCCCGGCCGAGATCCTGCGCCAGCCACCAGCACTGCAGATCCACCGGCCGGTACAGATCGACCGCGATGTCCCCGCTGCGGATCCGCTCCATCAGATCGGTCTCGAAACCGCCACCGATCTGCAGCACCATCACTGCGAACATCGCCTGCCCGACCCACACGAACGTCAGCGCCTGCGCCTGGTCGTACCCGCCGAGCTGCGGCCGCTCGTCCCACAGCGCGATATAGGTGCAGGCGATGATCAGGCCGAACACGGTGTTCGTGAAGACCCCGGCGAGGGTCGCCCCGCGGTAGGTGGCGTATCTGCGGAAACCTCCTGCGGCGACGGTCGCGTACAGCCGCACTGCTCCCACCTGTCCCCCTCGCGAAATAGGCCGAAGCGCAGGAGCCTAGTCACAGGGCGCGTCGCCTGCCACGGATTTTCCACGGGATGTAGCAGTCTTAGAGGTCTTATGTGCCATACGAGGCGTACGTGACGTACGACGCGGATCAGGAGTTCCACAGGACATGAGCAGCGACGAGCCGGAGCAGCCCGAGCAGCCGACGGAGCCCCAGGAACCGGGCGGGCCCGGCACGGGCGCCACGCCCGCCGCCGCAGGCAAGGGCAAGCGGCCCAGGCGCACCGGCTGGCGGCGCCTGATCCCCACCTGGCGAATGGTGCTCGGCGGCCTCGTCGGCTTCATCCTGCTGTGCGTCGGCCTGTTCGCCCTCGGCTACTTCCTCGTGGACATCCCGCCCGCCAACTCCGCGGCGACCGCCCAGAGCAACGTGTACCTGTACGCGGACGGCAGCCAGATCGCCCGCGACGGCGAGGTCAACCGCGAGAACGTGAGCCTCACCCAGATCCCCAAATCGGTGCAGCACGCGGTACTCGCCGCCGAGGACCGCGACTTCTACTCCGAATCCGCCGTCGACCCCCAGGCCATGCTGCGCGCCGCCTGGTCCACGCTCACCGGCAAGGGCAAACAGGGTGGCTCCACGATCACCCAGCAGTACGTGAAGAACTACTACCTGGGCCAGGAGCAGACCGTCTCCCGGAAGGCGAAGGAGTTCTTCATCTCCATCAAGCTGGACCGCGAGAAGTCCAAGGACGACATCCTCGAGGGCTACCTCAACACCAGCTACTTCGGGCGCAACGCGTACGGCATCCAGGCCGCCGCCCAGGCGTACTACGGCGAGGACGTCCAGGACCTGTCGGCCGCCCAGGGCGCCTACCTCGCGGCCCTGGTGAACGCCCCGAGCGCGTACGACGTGGCCGCCCACCCCGAGAACAAGGAAGCGGCCACCGCCCGCTGGAACTACGTGCTCGACGGCATGGTCAAGGAGGGCTGGCTCGAAGCCTCCGACCGCAAGAACATGACGTTCCCCGTGCCCGACCAGGCGAAGGCGCCATCGGGCCTCTCCGGGCAGCGCGGCTACCTCGTGCAGGCCGTGAAGGACTACATCACCGACAACAAGATCCTCGACGAGGACACCCTCGCGGGCGGCGGCTACCGCATCACCACCACCCTGCAGAAGAAGAAGCAGACCGCCTTCGAAAAGGCGGTCGACGACCAGCTGATGTCGAAGCTCGACAAGGACGCCAGGGACATCGACAAGAACGTCCGCGCGGGCGGCGCCGCCATCGACCCGTCGAACGGCAAGGTGCGCGCCATGTACGGCGGCGTCGACTACACGAAGCAGTACGTCAACAACGCCACGCGCCGCGACTACCAGGTCGGCTCCACGTTCAAGCCGTTCGTGTTCACGTCCGCCGTCGAGAACGCCTCGACCACGCAGGACGGCCGCAGGATCACCCCCAGCACCATCTACGACGGCACCAACAAGCGCCCCGTACAAGGCTGGGACGGCGGCCACTACGCCCCCGCCAACGAGGACGACCGCTCCTACGGCAACATCACCGTCTCCACCGCCACCGACAAGTCCGTCAACGCGGTGTACGCGCAGATGGCCGTCGACGTCGGCTCCGACAAGGTCAAGCAGACCGCCCTCGACCTCGGCATCCCCTCGGACACCCCGGACCTCACGGCTTCACCCTCGATCGCGCTCGGCCCGTCCACCGCGTCCGTCCTCGACATGACCGAGGCGTACGCGACGCTCGCCAACCACGGCGAGCACGGCACGTACACGCTGGTCGACTCGATCACCAAGAACGGCGAGGACATCACGCTCCCCGAGAAGGAGACCCGGCAGGCCGTCCCGCGCGCGGCCGCCGACACCACGACGTCGATCCTCAAATCGGTCGTCGACGGCGGCACCGGCACCGCCGCCAAGGCCGCGGGCCGCCCCGCCGCCGGCAAGACCGGCACCGCGGAGGAGGACAAGGCGGCCTGGTTCGCGGGCTACACCCCGGACCTCGCGACCGTCGTCTCCGTGATGGGCCAGGACCCGACCTCCGGCACGCAGACCCCGCTGTACGGGGCGACGGGCCTCGACCGGATCAACGGCGGCGGGTACCCGGCGCAGATCTGGGCCCAGTTCACGCAGGCCGCCCTGTCCGGCACCCCGGCCAACGACTTCGACCTGGACCTCCAGAGCGGCGCCGAACAGGAACCGCTGCCCTCGACCCCGGAATCCTCATCGGAATCGACGACCGAATCCCCCTCGGACACCGCCTCAGCGACCCCCTCGGACGAGGACACCCCGTCCGACGAACCGTCGAGCGAGACACCCCCGTCCGAGGACCCGACGGGCGGCGAGGAAGAACCCACCGATTCCCCCAGCCCCGACGACACGGACCTGAACCCACTCAGTGCCCAGAAGTCACCTTGAGCCCCACGATCGCCACAAGCAGCAGCGCAATGAAGCCGATTCGGGCCGCGGACACGGGTTCGCCCAGGGCGACCATCCCCACGATCGCGGCTCCCGCGGCCCCGATCCCCACCCACACGCCGTACGCGGTACCGATGGGCAGGGACTTGGCGGCGTAGGACAGGAGCACCATGCTCGCGACGATTCCCGCGCCCGTGAACACGCTCGGCCAAAGGCGGGTGAAGCCCTCGGTGTACTTCATGCCGATCGACCAGGCGACTTCGAGAAGTCCGGCAACAGCGATCAGGATCCAGGCCATGACTGGCACCTCCGTCAGTGGTTCTCAACAGGGGTGCGTCGTCTTTGCGAAGTGCTGCTCAGCCCGGTACGGCGCGTCTCGTCGGGGTCCCTCAAAGGTAGCAAAGGACAGATAAAAAGGGCTGGTGACGATGGTCACCAGCCCTCATCGGCCCCAGGCGGGGAGGCGGACGGCTACAGGTACAGGCCCGTCGAATCCTCGGAGCCCTCGAACCGGTCGGCCGCCACCGCGTGCAGATCCCGCTCGCGCATCAGCACGTACGCGACACCCCGCACCTCGACCTCCGCCCGGTCCTCCGGATCGAACAGCACCCGGTCACCCGGCTCCACGGCCCGCACGTTCTGCCCGACCGCGACAACCTCGGCCCAGGCAAGACGCTTGCCGACGGCCGCCGTCGCGGGAATCAGAATGCCGCCACCACTGCGCCGCTCACCCTCGGAGGAGTCCTGCCGCACGAGCACGCGGTCGTGCAACATCCGGATGGGCAGCTTGTCGTCATGGCGGGTGCTGTGCTTATCGGGATTGGCGCTCACGCCGACGAACCTACCCGCCCCACGCGCACTTGTACGCCGCCGGGTCGCCCCTTGGTACGCGGCGCGGCAGCTCCGACAACGCTCCCCGGGTCAGCGCTTGCGACGCCGCGACCCCACCGCGAAGAGCCCCACGACACCCACCACGACGATCGCGACCGGCACGATCCGCTCCAGGCGCGGCGCGCCCTCCTCCGAGACGAACTGCCCCCTCACCTCGGAGACCAGCCGGTTCGCCCCGACATAGGCCCGACCGAGCGTGTGGTCGACCTGCGAGGCGACCTTGGCCTTCGCGTCCCCGACGATCGTCTTCGGGTGGACCCGGACACCGATCTCGTCGAGCGTCTCGGCCAAGGTCTCGCGACGGCGCTTGATGTCCGCCTCGATCTGGGCCGGGGTCCGCGTGTCCGGGCTATCCGGCGTACTGGACGTGTGCGACACCGCGCTGCCTCCAAGGTCGCTGCTCTCACTGCGTATGAGTAATGGACAGTCTGTCAGCTCGCCGCCTCCACCACCCCCCGGCACCCCCATTACGCTCAACGAAGTCCACACGCCACGACGCCCAGGAGGCCACCCATGAGCGAGCGACTGCAGCCCGGCGACACCGCGCCCGCCTTCACCCTGCCCGACGCCGACGGCAACGAGGTCTCCCTCGCCGACCACAAGGGCCGCAAGACGATCGTCTACTTCTACCCCGCCGCCCTCACCCCCGGCTGCACCAAGCAGGCCTGCGACTTCACCGACAACCTCGACGTGCTCGCCGAGGCCGGCTACGACGTCATCGGCGTCTCCCCGGACAAGCCGGAGAAGCTCGCCAAGTTCCGGGAGAAGGAGAACCTCAAGGTCACCCTGGTGGGCGACCCCGAGAAGAAGGTTCTTGAGGCCTACGGCGCCTTCGGCGAGAAGAAGCTGTACGGAAAGGTCGTCACCGGAGTCATCCGCTCCACGGTGGTCGTCGACGAGGAAGGAAAGGTCGAGCGCGCCTTCTACAACGTGAAGGCAACCGGCCACGTAGCGAAGATCATCAAGGATCTCGGCATCTGAGAATCCCCGCACTTCCTGGACCAACTCCACGTGCGAAAGTTCGGGCATTGGCGGAAGTTAGGGACGAAAGGTTGTGACGAAAGTCCCGAACGCTGGGGACTTTCGTTTGCAATGAACGTCCGTGAGCAGGTGGAGCCTGGAAGCGCTTTGCAGTCAGAGAAGGGATCCACCCCATGACCACCGACACCGAGGAAGGGCTGGTGCCCGACCCGGAGGCGGTCAAGCGTCACCGCGCCTTGTTCCGCGCCGTCAAGCGGCGCAAGAACCCGCCGCTGCGCCGCACCGACATCACCGTCACCGACGACAGCGCGGTGAAGCGCGCGGTCAAGGCGGCGTCGCTCGGTAACGCCATGGAATGGTTCGACTTCGGGATCTACTCGTACCTGGCCGTCACCATCGGCCACGTCTTCTTCCCCTCGGGGAACGACACGGTCCAGCTGATCTCGTCGTTCGCGACCTTCGCGGTCTCGTTCCTCGTCCGCCCGATCGGCGGCATGGTCTTCGGCCCCATGGGCGACAAGGTCGGCCGCAAGAAGGTCCTCGCACTGACCATGATCCTCATGGCCATCGGCACCTTCGCGATCGGCCTCATCCCGTCCTACGCGACGATCGGATTCTGGGCACCGGTCCTGCTGATCCTCTTCCGCCTCGTCCAGGGCTTCTCCACCGGCGGCGAGTACGGCGGCGCCTCCACCTTCATCGCCGAGTACGCCCCCGACAAGAAGCGCGGCTTCTTCGGCAGCTTCCTCGAATTCGGCACGCTCGCCGGCTACGTCGGAGCAGCCGGCCTCGTCACGATCCTGACGGCCGTGCTCGGCAGCGACGGCATGGAGTCCTGGGGCTGGCGCATCCCGTTCCTGGTGGCGGGCCCCATCGGCCTCGTCGGCCTCTACCTGCGACTGCGCCTCGACGAGACCCCCGCCTTCCAGAAGCTGGAGGACGAGTCCTCGCACCGCGCGACCGACGCCGCCTCCTCCGTGGAGACCACCGCCAAGGGCGACCTGGCCAGGATCTTCCGCGACTACTGGCCGAGCCTGATCCTCTGCATCTGCCTCGTCGGCGCCTACAACATCACCGACTACATGCTCCTCTCGTACATGCCGACGTACCTGTCGGACGAGATGGGCTACTCGGAGACGCACGGCCTGCTGATCCTGATCATCACGATGATCGTCCTCATGTGCATCATCAGCCAGATCGGCAAGCTCTCCGACCGCTTCGGCCGCAAGCCGCTCCTGATGGCCGGCATGATCGGCTTCTTCGTCCTCTCGATCCCCTCCTTCCTCCTGGTGAAGAACGGCGCCCTGTGGGCCGTCTCGCTCGGCATGCTGCTGCTCGGCCTCTCCCTGGTCTGCCTCCTCGGCACCATGTCGGCGGCCCTCCCGGCGCTCTTCCCGACACAGGTCCGCTACGGCTCCCTCTCGGTCGGCTACAACCTCTCGGCCTCGATCTTCGGCGGCACGACCCCCCTGGTCATCACCGCCCTGATCGGACTGACCGGCTCCGACATGATGCCCGCGTACTACTCGATGGCCGCGGCGCTCGTCGGCATCATCGCGGTGGCCTGCATGAAGGAAACGGCCCAGAAGCCCCTGGCCGGCTCCCCGCCCTCCGTGGAGACGGACGAAGAGGCAGCGGAAATGGTCGAGTCCCAGGCGCCTACGCCGAAGTTCTGACACCCCTCCCTTGCTCCTTGTGTGGGCGGGCCACACCCCCCATATGTGGCCCGCCCACACAGTTCGGACCGTTCCGCATTCCGTGCGTGACGGTCCGATTTTCGTTTCGTTGCCCTGTACGAGGCCACGAACGCGTGGCCGAAAGGGGGGGGGCCACATGGCGGGGCAGCGGTACACGCGGGAGCGGCTGGAGGCGGCGGCGCGGAACGCGGGGTCGTGGGACGAGGCGGTTCGGTATTGCGGGGGTGAGCCGACGGCGGGCCGTCGGGCCTACCTCCACAAGCGGATGGCCGAGGAAGGGATCGATACGTCGCACTTTCCTCGGTACTGGTCACGGCATACGGAGGAGACGCTGCGCACGGTGGTCGCGGGGGCCAGCAGTTTCAAGGACGTCGTGCGCCGCCTTGGTATCAGTGCCGTGGGCGGCAACCAGGCTCACATCAGTCGACGGATCGCGGCGCTCGGGATCGACACATCACACTTCGTGCGTGCGGAGCAGAGGCCAAAGGGAGCGCTCGGCAATCCCCTGACCTTGCGTTCCCCGGAGGACGGGCGGGTGCCAGGTCGACGTCTCCGGCGTGAGTTGCTGCGACTCGGCGTCGCCGAGCAGTGCTCGATGTGCGGGACGGGCACGGAGTGGAACAAGCGGCCCCTGCGACTGGAGGTCGACCACATCAACGGGCAGTGGTGGGACAACCGCCGCGAGAACCTGCGCCTGCTGTGCCCCAACTGCCATTCGGTGACGGACACTTACCGCGGCCGGAAGCGGACGTCAGCATGAGCAAATATTCACGAGAGCTCTTGGAGGAGGCCGCGGCGGCCTCCTCCAGCCTGGTCGACCTCATGCGCCGCGTCGACGCTCCCATGGCCAGCGAGCCTCGCCGGGATCTGCAGTTGCAACTCGCCCACTACGGCATCGACATCAGTCACTTCACCTGGCGGGGGACAGCGGGCCAAAACCTCTTCCCGGAAGAGGAATTCACGCGAGCCGTCGCCGAGTCGAGGGGGCTGGCCGACGTGCTGCGCCGTCTCGGCCTGTCACCTGCGAACGGAACTGACCGCGCCAGGGCAAAGCGCAGCATCGACGAATACGGGCTGTCGACGGAGCACTTCGTCGGGCAGGGGCACCTGGCGGGGACTGTCTCGCCAATGCGTATGTCCGCACCTGAAATTCTCGTGCGCCGCCCGGCAGGCTCGCAACGAACACGGGGAACCCTGTTACGCAGGGCCCTCGACGAAGTCGGCGTTCCACATGCCTGCGCCGAGTGCGGCCAGGGCGAGCTGTGGCAGGGGAAACGGCTGGTGCTGGAGATCGACCACATCGACGGGGACAGACTGGACAATCGCCGGGAGAACCTCCGGTACCTCTGTCCCTCGTGCCACAGCCAGACCCGCACCTTCTCGAACCGTCATCGCAAGGACGCATTAGAGTAGGCACCGCTGCGGGCCCGTATCCCAGTTGGCTAGAGGACGCCGCCTTAGAAGCGGTGCGTCGCGGGTTCAAGTCCCGCCGGGCCCACATGTGAAGGGCGCCCCCCACAGGGGCGCCCTTCGCTGTATTCCGGGCTCAGCCCAGCCCAGCCCAGCACCTCCCGCACCGCCGGCGCCAACGCCCGCGCCGCTTCTGAGCGGGAGCCCCCGGAGGGGGCGGGGGGTGGGAGAGGGGCGGGGCCGGTACAGGCGGCGCCCGTACAGGCGCCACGTCGGGCATCCCGCTCCGGAGAGGTGCTAGAGCTCCGCCCCCGTCGACCCCCGCAGGGACGACAGGTCCAGGGATTCGGCCATCTTGCGGTAGCCCGAGTCGCTGGGGTGGAGGTGGTCGCCGGAGTCGTACTGGTCGAGGAGGCGGCGCGGGTTGTACGGGTCGCGCAGGGCGCGGTCGAAGTCGACGTAGCTGTCGAAGACCTTGCCGGCGCGGATCTGCTCGTTCACGGTCTGGCGGACCGCCTCGAGGTCCGGGCGGTAGCCGGGGTGGCCCTGGAACGGCATGAGCGTCGCGCCGACGGCCCGCAGGCCGCGCGCGTGCGCCTGCCGGGTCAGCTCGCGCAGACCGTCGACGATCTTCGTGGGGTCGGTCTGCTGCGGCGTGCGCAGGATGTCGTTGATGCCGAGGTCGATGATGACCGCGCGGACGCCGGAGCGGCTGAGCGCGTCGCGCTCGAAGCGGGACAGGCCGCTCGGGTTGTTGGCGGGGCGGCCGAAGCCGTCGGCCAGTATCCGGTTTCCGCTTATGCCCTGGTTCACGACGCCGTAGCGCGGGGCACCCGACTCCGTGCGCAGCCGCTCGGCGAGTATGTCCGTCCACCGGCGGTTGGCGCCCATCGTGGAGGTGATGCCGTCGGTGAGGGAGTCGCCGATGACGACGACGGTGCCCTGTGCCTCGTTGCTGAGCACGTCGAGGGCGCTGAGGTAGCGCCAGTACGGGCTCTGCTGGTTGTAGAGCGTGCCGCTGGGCTCTTCGGTGCGGTCGCCGCGGGCGACGTACGACATCTGGCGGGCCTGCGGGTGGTACGTGACAGGTCCGGACGGTGTCGGCGAGTACGTGGTGACCAGCATGTCCGAGTCGCTCGGGACGGTGATCCGCAGTGCGTCGCTGACGGCCTGCTGGCCGGGCTGGATGACGACCGAGGAGTTTCCGGAGAACGTCAGGCGGCGCATCGTGTCGGACAGGGCCGTCGGGTTGTTGGGGGCCGAGGCCACGGCTATCGAGGCGTGCGTGATGCGCAGGGGCGACTGGCCGTACAGGTTGGAGAGGGTGATGCGCGCGGCGTTGCCGCCGACGCTGGTGTGCACGATGTTGCGGATGGAGTGGCCGAAGAATCCGTTGGTCTCCGTGCCGGGTTCCCCGCCTGCGGGGGAGGCGGACCAGCTGCCGGCCCAGGTGCCGGTGGAGGCGGGGGCGGCGGAGCTGCGCGGGTGCGCGCCGCCGGCCTGTATGTCGTCATCGCCGCCGAAGACTCCGGAGAAGCCCACGTAGATGGCGGCAGAGATCATCACGACGACCGCGACGAGTGCGGTCAACAAGGCATAACCGTGACGCTTGGTCATGCGGTGTGTGTCTCCTCGGGCAGGGGGAGCCCGAGGCTCCGATGTGATGAACCCATGATGCGTCATGGGGCGGGCGGAGGCCGACACTGGCCCCCCTCCGGACAGGTAGACGCCGGGAACCTTTGGTTCGTTCCGGGAGTAGGTCAGGAAGGGACAATGTGTGAGGCGAATGACAGTCGAGTCGAAGTCGACAGGTCGGGCCGATGACCGATGCGGAGTGGGCTGAGTGGACGGCGACGTGAAGCGCGGGGCGCAGGGGTCCCAGGGTGCGTACGACACAGCGGGCAAAGCGGTTGAAGCGGCCGAAGGGTCTGAAACGACTGAAGGTCCCAAAGCGGCTGAAGCGGACAACGGGCAGTATTCCCACGCCACATCGGGTCAATCCCGGCCCTCCCGTCCCGCTCGTCGTTTCGTCGCGGAGTTCACCGCGGCCGACGAGGAGAAGCGGCGTGGTGTGCGCCGGATGAAGTTGATGGCGGTCGGGCTGCTCGTCTTCGTCGCGGTCGTCTATGTATTGGCCACGTGGGCGGAGAACGCGGGTGCGGGTGCCTGGGCCGGGTATGTCGCGGCGGCCGCGGAGGCCGGCATGGTCGGTGCGCTGGCCGACTGGTTCGCGGTCACGGCTCTGTTCCGCCACCCGTTGGGCCTGCGTATTCCGCATACGGCGATCATCCCGACGAAGAAGGACCAGCTGGGTGTCTCGCTCGGCGAGTTCGTGGGTGAGAACTTCCTGTCGGGCGAGGTTGTACGGGACCGGTTGCGTGCCGTCGGCATCGGCAGTCGGCTCGGTTCGTGGCTGGCGGAGCCGGATCACGCCGATCGGGTGACGGCGGAGCTGGCGACGGCGCTGCGGGGTGCCCTGACGGTGCTGCGTGATTCGGATGTGCAGGCGATCGTCGGTGAGGCCATCACGCGTCGGGCGGACAACGCGGAGATCGCGCCGGGGCTCGGCAAGATGCTGGAGAAGGTCGTTGCCGACGGCGGTCACAAGCGGGTCGTCGACCTGGTGTGCGCCCGCGCCCACGACTGGCTGGTGCTGCACTCGGATTCGGTGATGGATGCGGTGGAGGGCGGCGCTCCCGGCTGGACGCCGCGGTTCGTCGACAAGCGGGTGGGCGAGCGTGTCTACAAGGAGCTGCTGCGTTTCGTCACGGAGATGCGGGACATGCCGGGGCACCCGGCGCGCGGTGCGCTCGACCGTTTCCTGGCCGATTTCGCGGCCGATCTTCAGGGCGACTCGGACACCCGGGACCGGGTGGAGCGTCTGAAGTCGGAGATCCTCGGCCGTTCCGAGGTGCAGGACATCATCGCGTCGGCCTGGTCCGCGGTCCGGGGCATGATCGTCGCGGCGGCGGAGGACGAGCGCAGTGAGCTGCGTCTTCGGGTGCGGGCCTCGCTGCTCTCGCTGGGGCGGCGGATGGCGACGGAGCCGGATGTCAGCTCGAAGGTCGACGGCTGGGTGGAGGGCGCGGCGGTGTACGTCGTGACGACGTACCGCGCGGAGATCACGTCCCTCATCACGGACACGGTGGCGGGCTGGGACGCCGAGCACACGACCCGCAAGATCGAGGCGCACATCGGCCGTGACCTGCAGTTCATCCGGATCAACGGCACGGTGGTGGGTTCGCTGGCGGGTCTGCTGATCTTTACGGTGTCGCGGGCGTTGGGGGCGTAGGGGGGCGTTTTGCGGGTCTACGGGGTGGGGTGGCGCTCCGTCGTGGTGGTGGCCGGTCGGGCGGGTCGGTGCTCCGGTGCGGTGGTGGCCGGTCGGGCGGGCCGGTGCTCCGGTGCGGTGGTGGCCGGTCGGCGTGCCATGAACACGTCCACCGGATCCTCGCTCTCGACGGTGAACCCGTGCCGTTCGTAGAGGTGGCGGGCCGGGCTGCCCCGCAGCACGTTCAGGCGGACCGGGGCGCGCTCCCGGTCGCACCGCTCCAGGAGTTCGCGGAGCACGGCGCCGCCGACGCCTTGGCCGTGCAGTTCCGGGTCCAGGAAGAAGTGCTCCAGCCAGTACGCGGCACCGTCCGGGCGCAGCGCCACGCACCCGGCGAAGGCCCCGGCCACCTCGATCACCCAGGCGTGCGCGGGCTCGTACGCGTCGCGGAACCGTTGCCGTACGCGCTGCTCGTCGTACCGTCCGAGCCGTTCGAGGTCGGGCCGCATCACGACGGCCCGCAGCTCGGCGATCGGCTCCACGTCGGCGGCGGTGGCCGCCCGCAGCGTCCAGTCGGCCATGTCGTCCCACCCGATCACTCGTGCGGGTCGCCCCGCTCGGTCAGCAATGTTCGGGAGAGTAGGCCTGGTGGGGGTGGGCGGTTCGCATGGGGGTGGGGGATCCCCCAATGCCGCCACCGCGCCGCGCCGGACCGGTACGCGCGCTCGACTGGCCAGACGGCCCCGATGTGAAAGAATCTGGCCATGCGTACGCGGCGTGGAAAGAGCGGCGGCCCGACCCCGGTGGCGGTCCTCGTGCGGGACGGTGTCCTGCCCATGGAGCTGGGCCTGATCCACCAGCTCTTCGGCACGGCCCGCGATCCGTCCACGGGGGAGCGCCTCTACAAGGTGACGACGTGTGCGCCCCGCCCCGGCCGTATCCGTACGGACGCCGACTTCCCGATCTACGCGGAGCACGGCCTGGAGACGGTCGCGGCGGCGGACACGGTACTGGTCCCGGCGTCGCACGAGACGGACGAGACGCTTCAACCAGGCGGTTTGGGTGGGGAGTTGACGGACTCACTGGCCGGTGTCATCGAGGGCTCCCGCGGCCGGGTGGCATCGATCTGCACGGGCTCGTTCGTCCTGGCGGCGGCGGGGCTCCTGGACGGTCGTCGGGCGACGACGCACTGGATGTCCTCGGCCCACTTCGCCCGTACGTTCCCGTCGGTGACGGTCGACGCGGACGTCCTCTACGTGGACGAGGGGCGGGTGTTGACCTCGGCCGGGGAGGCGGCGGGCATCGACCTGTGCCTGCACATGATCCGCGAGGACCACGGCGCGGCGGTGGCGGCGGAGTTGGCGCGCCGCACGGTGGTGCCCCCGCACCGGGAGGGCGGCCAGGCGCAGTACATCCAACGCCCGGTTCCGGCGGAGGAGTTGGGTCCGACATCGACGTCGGCCTCGCGGGAGTGGGCGCTGGGACGGCTGGCGGAGCCCCTGTCGCTGGGCCAGTTGGCGGCCCGCGACGCCATGTCGATCCGCACGTACAACCGCCGCTTCCGCGAGGAGACGGGGCTGACCCCGATGACCTGGTTGAACCGCCAACGGGTCGACAGGGCAAGGGAGTTGCTGGAACAGACGGACCACACGGTGGACCGGGTGGCGGCGGAGACGGGCTTCGGCTCCGGAACCTCGCTGCGACAGCACTTCCAGGTGGTGCTGGGGGTGTCGCCGGGGGCGTACAGGGCTACGTTCCGGGGACGATGAGCGCATGGCACCCGACGAAGCACACGCACCCGCATCCGCACCCGGGCACGCACACCCGCACATCCGCAGGGCGGTCCCGAACGTAGAGGTGTCCGACGAGGCGGCGATGGCGACGAACCGCGACTTCTACGGGGTGCTCGGCTTCCGCGAGGCGATGAACATGGGCTGGATCATGACCCTGGTCTCGCCCTCCGACCCCACGGCGCAGATCCAGTTCTTCACGCACGAGGCGACGGGCCCGGTGGTGCCGGACATCAGCGTGGAGGTGGACGACGTCGACGCGGTGTATGCGGCGATGCGCGCGGCGGGCGCCGAGATCGTCCACGACCTGCGTGACGAGGAGTGGGGCGTGCGCCGCTTCTTCGTACGGGACCCGCAGGGGAAGGTCGTGAACGTCCTGACGCACGCCCGGCCGTAGAACCTCAGGCCTTGCGGTCCACGAGGACGTACGACGCGGCGGCGACAGCCCCGGCGACACCGAACACGGCGGGCCACGCCCCGACCTTCTTGGCCAGCGGGTGCGACCCGGCGAACGCGGCCACGTACGCACCGGTCAGCGCCCCCGCGACCTTCCCGCCCCGCGTCTTCGTCCACTGCGTCGCGGCGGCGGCCCCGGCCACGGCGAGCACGACCCCACCCAGCTGCCGCTTCTTGGTGAACCGGGCGGTGGCGTAACCCCCGACGAGTCCGGCGGCGGCTATCGGGGCGGTGGGGAGGGCGCGGGCCATGGGGTGAACCTCCTGCGTAGTGGTGTCCGGAAGCGGCTTCCGGAGGGCGGGCCGGAACCCGCCCATTTGCGAGGTTACGCCCTGGGTCCGTCAGCCGAACTGGCCGGGCTGGTAGGACCCGGCGGGCATCTGCACGATGACGTTCATGCGGTTGTAGAGGTTGATGATGGCGATCAGCGAGACGAGGGCGGTGAGCTGCTCCTCGTCATAGTGCTTCGCGGCGTTCGCCCACACCTCGTCCGGGACGCCGCCGGCCGCGTCGGCGATCCGCGTGCCCTGCTCGGTCAGCTCGAGCGCGGCGCGCTCGGCGTCGGTGAACACGGTGGCCTCGCGCCAGGCCGCGACGAGGTGCAGTCGCTGCACGGTCTCGCCGGCGTGCGCGGCGTCCTTGGTGTGCATGTCGGTGCAGAACCCGCAGCCGTTGATCTGGCTGGCCCGGATCTTCACGAGCTCCTGCGTCGCGGCGGGGAGCGTGGAGTCGGCGACGGCCTTCCCGGCGGAGTTGATGTGCTTGATGACCTTCCCCGCGATGGGGCTGGCGAAGGGGTTGATACGGGCTTCCATGGTGGGCTCCTGTGTGGTGTGTCCGTGTGTCCGTGTGTTCTGTGTCGATCGTTCCGGCGCTGTTTGCGCGGCTACGTAGATGTGACGGAGCGGGGCGCGGGGATGTGACACGGGGGAGTGTGACGCCGGTCTCACGGTGGGGAGGCGTGGTGGAGGCCTCCCGACTCTGATGGGTCTGTGACGCGAAACTACGAAGGCATCGTGGCCACACGTCACAGTCCACCACACTCCCCGCTAAGGACCGACTACGGAGGGTGAGGATGGGGGCGAGAAGGGGAGAGGAGAACCATGAACCAGCCCCTTACGAAGCACCCCTCCGCTGCCCGGCTCGCCGCCCCCTCCATGGCGGCACTGGCACGCCACCCCCTCGCCCTCACCCAGGACCAACTCCTCACCCGCGCCCAACTGGTGGCGCTGGGCTGCGCGGACTCGACGACCAGTCACCGTTGCCGCCCCGGCGGCCCGTGGCAGCGCGTGCTGCCGCGGGTTCACGTCCTCCACTCCGGCACGCCGACCCCGCGCCAACGCATGCGCGCGGCACTCCTGTACGCGGGTGAGTGCGCCCTGCTCACCGGGCTCGCGGCACTGTCCCTGCACAACTTCCGGGCGGCGCCGCGCCCGGAGCGGCTGCGCCACATCGACGTACTGGTGCCGTACGAGGGTGTGGGAGCGCGCGGCACGTCGTTCGTGAGGGTGCACCGGACGCGCCGTATGCCGGAGAACTTCCCGGTGGCGGGCCTGGGGGTCGCGGAGATCGCGCGGGCGGTGGCGGACGCGGTTCCGGGCCTCAGCTGCGAACGTGATGTGACGGCGCTCCTGGCGGAGGCGGTGCAGCGCGGCTTCTGCACGCCGGAGGCGCTCCTGGCCGAACTCGGCGCGTCCCATCGCCGTTACGCCCCGTACGTCGCGAGGGCGACGGCTCACTTGGCGGCGGGTGTGCACTCACCGTTGGAGGCGGACGCCCGTGCGTTGATCCACGCCTACTCTCTCCCGGAGCCCCTCTGGAACCCGAACCTCCACGACCCGCTGACCGGCACCTTCCTGGCCCGCCCGGACGCGTACTGGCCGGCGGAGGGCCTGGCCCTGGAGGTCGACTCCCGTGAGTACCACCTGGACCCGGCCTCCTGGCGCCGCACCTTGTCCCACCGCAACCGCCTCGCCGGCGCGGGCCTCCCTGTTCTGTCCGTCACGGCGGAGGATCTGCGGGGGCGGGCGGAGGGGGTGGCGGAGGGGATTCGGGCGGCGTTGGCCAGGTGCCGTAACCGCCCCGTACCTGATGTGTGGGTCAACCAGCAGCCTGTGGGCCTGAGTTAGCTTCGCGTAGGAAGCTGGTCCAAGCCTGCGGGCCGAAGGCGAGGACGTCGCTGTTCGCGCACTTGGAGTCCCGTATGAGAACGGATCCCTTAGGCGCTATGGCGCACTCCAGGCACTCGCCGCCCGCGCCATTGCTGTACGACGCCTTGAACCAGTCGAGATGGCCGAGGAACTCGGAACTAACCACACCACGGCCGGTGTTCACGATCACTGCGCGTACTCCTTGATGATGCTCTCGATCAGGCGAAGGGAGCGATGCGGGCTGAGGGCGGCTGCCCTGAGCCCGTCGAAGGCTCGCGTGTACTCCCGAACATGATGCTCCCCTTCGAGGTACACGGCATCGGTGATGCCGTCCCGGTACACGACGTCAGGGTCTTCCTGATCAGGGAAGCCAAGGATGGTGAACGGGCCAGTCAAAGGGCGCGTTCCCGAGTCAAAGGCCAGCACTTGCAGGGTGATCGCGGTCGCTTGTGCGGCTTCCAGTAGGTGCTCCAGCTGATCCCGCATGACGGCGTGGTCGCCGACGACGTTCCGCAGTGCGGCTTCGCTGACGACGAACCATGCATCAGGTGGCTCCGGATCCTGGCGCGACAGCATTTCCTGCCTTTCGAGCCGGACATGGATGGCTCGCTCCGCGTCCTCCGGCTTCATGTGTGAGCCCGCGAAGTGCAGCTCTCGGATGTACGCAGGTGTCTGCATCAAGCCCGGGACGATCTCGCATTGGTACTGGCGAAACGAGTCCGCCTCTTGTTCCAGGCCGATGTAGATGTTGAACCACTCCGGCACCCCCGACCCGTGAACCTGCCACCAGCCCTTCGTCTTGGCCTGGCGCGCCAAAGACTTGAGGAACTCGCGCATTTCAGCGGTGGTTTCGTAGAGCCGACACAGAGCTTCCACGTCGGACGGCTGTACGCGTCCGTGGCCGGTCTCCATTCGGTTCACCTTGGAGCCGCTCCAGTCCACGGCTGCGCCAACTTGTGCGCAGGTCATGCCGCTTGACTCGCGGAGCCTCTTCAACTCGAACGACAGTCGCCGACGTCGTGCAGTCGGAGATCCAGCCATCTAGACACCCTCCTCGCTAGCGAGGCTCAGTCTCCGCGCCAAGCCCCGTGCTTGCCAATCACTCGAAGGTGGGAATCCCGTTCTGCAAATTGCAAGAAGGGATGCTCTGACGCCACTCTGGTAGTGCGGTTGGAAGCGTGACGAGATCGATGAACGCGCGTGTTACTGACCGCAGTTGATGCATGGGCGGTCCAGCGGTCGTGAACCTCAATGGAGAGGGAGTGCTCGTGATCCAGCAACACTGCATGCTCCGCAAGCCCTGGAGCCTGGCCTTCGCGGCCGAGCCTGAGGAGCTGGCGGCCTTGCGGCGCATCGCGCGGATGCACCTGAGGCTGTGGGGCCTGAATCACCTGGATGAAGCTGTCGAGCTATGCGTGACCGAAATGGTGGCGAACGTCATCAGGCACGTGGGCCTTGGTACGCCTACAGAGCTGACGCTCTCGATGAGTGGCACGTTCCTACGTATCGAGGTACTGGACCCGGATTTGAGGGCGCTTCCGACGCTACTGGCCGGGGCGCTTGATTCGGAGACTGGCCGGGGCATGCGACTCGTCGACGCCATGACGGATCGCTGGGGCGTGCTCCTCAAGGCTGACCGAAAGGTCGTCTGGTGCGAACTGGCCACTGGGCTCGAAGATCCGGAAGGTCATGTGGTGCACGCGAGCGTTGATCGGGCGGAGGCGCTGCTCGGGTTGTACGGGCAGGTGGTGCTCTCGCGGTCGGACGCCAGTGGCGAGGTGGCGCGCGTTGAAGCTCCCGTCGGCAAGGCGACCGCGATCGATGTCATCGCCGACATGCTGTGCTGGGCGGACGCCCATGGGTTCGACGTAGATGAGGTGGTGGAGAGCGCCGAGCTTCGCTGCGAGAGCGAGCTGCGCACGCGCAGTGGATGAGTTGGGGCCTCTGTGCCAACTCATCCACTACGGACGGCTGTTCGCACCGAGAGGAGGCGGAAGTTGATTCGCCCCCTAGGCGACGGCCGACGCGTATGTCCACACGTCCGCAGGAAGCTCATGGTGGAGGCGCCATGTGATGGACATGGGCTTGCTTCCGGTGTGGGAGTCGTACGTGGCCGGGCCGAGCAGCATCCACGGCTGAGCCTTGCCGGTGTCGGTGTCCTTGTAGCGCCGCATGAAAAGGAGGATGTGGCCTCCGCGTTCGGCGTGCTGCTGGTAGCGCAGTCCGGTACGGGAAATGTCTGCGGTCGCGTTCTGCGACTCCCAGTGGAAGAGGCTTGGGCTCAGGGCGTAGTCCTTGTAACGGACGGTGGGAGAGAAGTCCTTCTCGTTCTTTTCGAGGGTGATCAGGAGCGAATCTGTCTGGTTGGCCTCATCCCACAGGACGCCCTGGGCGAACGATCCGGGCATCTGGCCACCGAACCGGGCCACGCCGAGGGCAGCCAGGATTTCCGAGCGGTTGTATGCGCTGTGGATCTTCAGGGGCAGATGCGCGTGTGGGCCTTCCAGCGGGATGGGGAAGTGGTCGGTCTCGTCCATCACGTAGTCGAGTACCTGGCGCAACTCATCGCGGAGTGCTGTCTGCCCGCGCAGCGATGCGAGGCCTTCTTCGTAGGAGTCAAAGCCACCGGCCTTGTCCCAGAGGTTGAAGAACAGCATGCGTGCGAACGTCTTGTCCGTCGCGTTCAGATCTTCGTAGGCCGGCGCATCGTCGCTCAGGAGGCGCTTGTAGGCCGCCGCACGTTCTGGGTCGTCGACGTGAAGGAACGCGTGGACGCGCTTCAACAGGTCGCTCTCCCCAGGCTGTTCGGACATATCGGCGAGGCCAGCTCGGCGTAGGACAGTGGTCCACGAGTTGCTGGACTTGTACAACTCCTTGATCTCGCGGCGACTCTCCCTCAAGTAGTCAGCGAGTCGCGGAGTGTTGTAAGCGCTGACCTCCTTAGCCAGGGTCTGAACTGTTGCCTTGATCTGCGTGCGGATGTTGTCCAGCACCAGGTCCTTGGACTTGCCCTCCAGGATGATCTGGCAGCCAGAGGGCAACTGCGGGAAGTCGTGCTCAGCGTGCTCAAGGAGGCGGTTACGCGACAGGTTCGTCATCGCGCGGAACTGCTCCTCGAATCGGAACTCGGCGCGGTGCTGTCCGATGAAGTCCAAGACCGTCAGAACCGGCTTGTTGGGCGTGCGGCGCAGACCACGGCCGAGCTGCTGGAGGAACACGGTGGCGCTGCTCGTCGGGCGCAAGAGCAACAACGTATCGACGTCAGGAATGTCCAGACCCTCATTGAAGAGGTCGACGGAGAACAGGACTTGGATCTTCCCCGACTTGAGGTCGTCTAGAGCCTGCTCCCGGACCTCGGGCCTCGACTCGCTGTCCAGTGCCTTGGCCTGGAAGCCGGCCTCTTGGAAGCAATTGGCCATGAAGTGAGCGTGCTTGCGAGAGACGCAGAAGCCGAGCGCCCGCATACTCCCGGGGTCGGACACTTTGTCCCGGACTTGCTTGATGACGATGCGGGCGCGGGCGTGGTCAGCCGAGAAGAGGTCTCCGAGCTGGCTCTGGTCATACGTTCCGGAACGCCAGTTGAGGCGGGTCAGATCGGTTCCATCAGGGACACCGAAGTAGTGGAACGGACAGAGAAGGTCGTTGTCGAGGGCTTCCCAGAGTCGCATTTCGGCGGCGACGCGACCGCCGAAGAACTCGCTCTGCACGTTGAGTCCATCCGCCCGCTCCGGGGTGGCGGTGAGTCCGAGAAGTTGCTTGGGCTTGAAGTGGTTGAGTACGCGGCGATACGTGGTCGCCGTGGCGTGATGGAACTCGTCGACGACGATGATGTCGAAGTGCTCGGGGCTGAACTGGTCGAGCCGTTGGTCAGTGAGGGACTGGACGCTGGCGAAGACGTGCTTCCAGTCGCGGGGGAGTTCGCCACTGAAGAGCAGCTCGCCGAACGATGCGTCGTCGAGTACCTCTCGGTACTTGCGCAGCGACTGCTTCAGGATCTCCTTGCGGTGCGCGATAAAGAGGAGCCGCGGGTACTCCTTGCCGCCCCACTGTTGGTGCAGATTGCGGAAGTCCAGGGCGGCCATGACGGTCTTCCCTGTCCCTGTGGCCGCTACCAGCAAGTTCTGGTCATGACCGCGCACTTCGCGCTCGACATGAAGGCGCTCCAGCATGTCGGCCTGATGCGGATAGGGCCGGACCTCAAGACCGGACAGGCTGATCTTGAGGTCATCGCCAGACGTTGAGCCGCCAGCCACTCCTAGCGCTTCGTCCAACTTGGCGGCATCGCGATCGGGGTCGTAGGTCTCGAAGGAGATGTCGTTCCAGTACGAGTCGAAGCTCGCCTCGAACTTTTTCAAGACGGCGGGTGTGGCTACCGACGACAGCCGAACGTTCCACTCAAGCCCGTCGAGCAGGGCGGCTTTGGAGAGGTTCGAGCTGCCGACGTAGGCGGTGTCGAATCCACTGTTGCGGCGGAACAGCCAGGCCTTGGCGTGCAGCCGCGTGGACCGCGTCTCGTAGTTGACCTTCACCTCAGCACCGAAGTCGCGAACGAGCCGGTCCAAGGCGTGGCGGTCGGTGGCGCCCATGTACGTCGTGGTGACGACGCGAATGGGAACCCCGCGATCGGCGGCCTCGCGCAGGGCCCCTTCCAGGACTCGGATGCCGTACCACTTCACGAAGGCGCAGAGCAGGTCGATGCGATCGGCCACGGCTAGTTCAGCTCTGAGCTCCGCTCCGAGGCTGGGGTCTTCGGGCGAGTTCGTGATGAGGGCCGTTTCAGAGAGCGGTGTCAGCGGGCGGATCGCGTAGACCCCGGGCGCCTCTTGCTCTGCGAGGGCGAGCAGCTGATGAGGGCCGTCCTCAATCAGTTGCGTGTCCGCATATGAGTCGTCCGAGGGGGCTGCCGATTCCAAGGCAGCCATGATCGTGTTGGCTGCTGCGACTTGCTGGTTGTGTGGCAGTTGTTGGAGGCGCCGGCCAATTGTCTCGCCGAGATGATGTGCCAGGACGTGCGGAGTTGACTCTGCGGTCACTTCTCCTTCGATGGCTTTCCAGCCCGCAGCCTCGAGCCGCGTCATGTCACCCCGAAGAGCTCGGGTGATGAGCCGCTCGTGTACTCCTGGCTCGAGCGGTTCGGGCTGGTGTGACTTGGCCATCGGTCCCCCTGGGTGTTCTCGATCGCAGATCCGTTGTGACTCAGTTCTAGCAAGAGCCACTGACAGTCACGGGATAGGTGATGCAAGGCATGCCCTGGCAGTCAACGACTGTTTTCGGCCCTGAAGTGATCGACTGTAGCCAAATTGAGCTCGAAGTAGCTGAAGTGCATGCTGCAACTTGTCAGAGTGCCGGCATGCCTACTTCTTCACGCCAACCCTCCAAAAGCATCTACTTCGGCCCTCCGCCGGAGGTGAGTCCTGGCCAGTGGTTCAAGGGACACACCGAGCTGCACGCTGCTGGCGTCCATCGCTTCCGCGGGCGAGGCATATCCGGCACGGCACGCGAGGGCGTGGACTCAATCGTCGCAAGCGGTGGATATGCGGCAGATAGTGATGAAGGGGATGTCGTGATCTACACGGCGATGGGGGGAGACCCAGATAAGGATGGGCACATAACCACGGATCAGCGACTCGATGGGTGCAATGCCGGGCTAGTCCTCAATCAGAACGAAGGACTCCCCGTACGTTACGTTCGCGGCTTGGATATTCGCAGCGGTAAAGCCAGGGGTGGTTATCGATATGCGGGGCTCTATCGCGTAGAGGACCACTGGTGCACGCAGACTGCGCGGGGTCACCTGATGTGGCAATTTCGGCTTGTCAGGGATCTTGGCGAAAGTGTTCCAGGGGACGTGGAAGTCGAGCTGGACCCCGACATGACGGAGCTTGAGCGGGCGACGGCTCGCTACGTCACATCCCAGCGGCGAGTCCGCAACACCAGGGCATCACGCAAGGTCAAGTCGATCTACGCCAATACTTGCCAGGTGTGTCGAGTTCCTGTGGTCGTGGGAGTGGATGGGGAGCGGTATAGCGAAGGGGCTCATATACAGGCTCTAGGTGAACCGCATCATGGCCCCGATGTGGCTTCCAACATCCTCTGCCTTTGCCCGAACTGCCACGTTAGGTTCGATAACGGGGCGCTACTGATCACCGACGACTTGGACATCGTCGACGGCTTTACCCGGCAAGTGGTGGGGAGGCTTTATGTCGAGAGGCCTCGACACCGCATAGGCGTGGCCTTCTTGAAGCAGCACCGATCGCGCTGGGCTGACAGGAGCCAAGGGCTCTAGCCCCACAGCCCAGCGCCGCGGGCTTTACGCTCCGGCCCCGTGGCACGACGCATACGCCGTCCCCGACCCACACCAACACCCCGCCCCACTCGCCGGCGGCCACGCCACCGCGCGGCCCCGGGCCGCCAGGGTCGTTGCGTACTGCGGGAGGAGCGAGACGTCCTCTGGGGATGAGCCCTCTGATGCTGCGAAGGCCTCGTAGGAGGGGACTGTGCCCGTGACGATGCCGACGTTGGCCGTGCCCGATGTTGTCAGTTCCCTCAGGGAAGCCTCCGTCGACGCCAAGTGGGCCTCGTAGGAGGGGTATTCGGAGGAGAGGGTCGGGTACGCCGACAGGAGTTCCGTGTATTCCGGGGACGGCCAGTGGAGCACCGCCACCGGGAAGGGGCGCGACAGGGCCTCCCGGTACGAGCCCAACTCCGCCCGGATGCGGGAGATTTCGGCCTGGAGTTCCGCCGGGTTCTCCGAGCCGAGGGCCCAGACGCGCTTCGGGTCGTGGAGTTCGTCCAGGGAGACCGAGGTGCGGTTGACCTCGTCCGCGAGGGTGTCCCACGAGTCGTGGTCGACCGCGAGCAGGCGGCGGACCCGGTGGCGGCCGAGGAGGAGGGTGTGCTTTGCCAGGGGGATGCCCGGGCCGCCCCCGGAGCGTTCCGGCTCCGGGATCAGGAGGTCGAGGGCCTCCGTGAACGTGGCGTGGGCCTCTTCGAGTTCGTCGTGGGCTTCGAGGGATTCCGCCACGATCACCCAGGGCGCGGGGTCGCGCGGCGCCGCCGTGCGGATTCCCGCGATGATCGCCTGGGCCTCGGCCTCGTGGCCGTACTCCCAGAGGTTCGCTGCCTTGAGTGCGCGGATCAGGGCGGGGGACTGGGGGGCGTCGGCGGACAGCAGGCCGTCGTAGAGGGTCGTCGCGCGGTCGCGGGCCTCGGCCAGTTCGTAGTGGGCCGCGGCCTGGAGGAGCAGGTGCTCCGCGTCCTCCGGGTACATCGCCGCCGTGCGCTCCAGGCGCTCGGCTTCCGCGACATGGTTCGCACGGTCGGTCTCGGCGGGCGTGGCAGGGGTGTCGGGGCGCATGGGGGACACCGTACTGCTGGATCCCTGGCCGGGGACCCGCCCGATCGGGTCTCGCGCACCCATGGGTTCCGAGCGCCTGCGGTTTCCGCCCGCGGCTCCCGTCGGATCGGGGCTTGCACACCCACAGCCCCCGCCCTACCCCTGGCGACTTCGCGCCCCGCGATCTATCTTGCGCGCGTGCTGCTGCAACGTATGCAACGTATGCGTACCGATAGGCGGCCTGCTGTCGTCGCCCAAGGGCGGTACCGCAGGTCCGCCGTCCGCCGCGTTCTGTGGAACGGTGCCGAGGTCGCCGTCACCCTCGGGCTCGTCGTGCTGCTGCTCGTCGTGCACCAGTTGTGGTGGACCAATCGGCAGGCCAGGGCCGGTGCCGATCGGCAGGTGCAGGCTCTTGAGCGGCAATGGGGGGAGGGCTCGGGCGGAAGTACCGATCGCACCGAGCCCGCCGCCGGGGCCGTCGAGCCCAGTGACACCCCCAGTGACGCCCCGAGCGACGATCCCTCCGTCACTCCGGACGACCACCGCACCAAGCCCGCGCCGCCCCAGCCGAACTGGGACCAGGCCTACGCCATCCTCGGCATCCCCCGCCTCGGCCTCCGCGCCCCCGTCGCCCAGGGCATCAGCAAGTCCGCCGTCCTCAACCACGGCTACGTAGGCCACTATCCCGGCACCGCCCAGCCCGGCGGCGCCGGGAACTTCGCGCTCGCCGGGCACCGGAACACGCACGGGGAACCGTTCCGCTACATCAACCGGCTGCGGCGCGGCGACACCCTCACCGTTCAGACGAAGACCGCCTCGTACACGTACGTCGTCGACAAGACGCTCGCCCAGACCTCGGCCGGTGATGGGGGCGTGATCAATCCCGTGCCGCGCAGTGGTGTCGTTCCGGGGGCCGGGTACCAAAGTCCCGGGTACTACATCACCCTCACCACCTGTACGCCCGAATTCACCTCCAAGTACCGACTCGTGGTGTGGGGGAAGCTCAGCCGGATGAGCCCCCGGTAGGCGCCATGCGTCCCCGGTGGGCGCCACGCGTCCCCGATAGGCGTCGACGCCCCCGATAGGCTGCCGTTTCGTGATCAAACGGCCCCACCTGCTCTGGCTCCTCGTCCCCTTCGTGCTCTACATCGGCGCGCTGCCCTTCGTGAACCGCGTCGAACCCGTCGTGTTCGGGCTGCCGTTCCTGTTCGTGTGGCTGCTGGGCGCCACGCTCGTCACCCCGTTCGCCGTCTGGCTCACCTGGCGTGGCGACCAGCGGTTCAAGCGGGGCCTGTCATGAGCAACGCCGCCGTCGCCACCACCCTCTTCGGCGTCTTCATGGTCGCCACCGTCGCTCTCGGGCTGCTCGCCGTACGTGGAAAGGGCCGCGGAGGCGGGCTCGCCGAGTGGTCCGTGGGCGGGCGGTCGTTGGGGGCCGTGTTCGTGTGGGTGCTGATGGCGGGGGAGGGGTACACCAGTTTCAGTTATCTGGGTGCTGCCGGGTGGGGGTACAACTACGGCGCCCCTGTTCTGTATGTCGTCGCTTACATGTCCTGCGGGTACGCCATCGGGTACGTCGTCGGGCCGTTGTTGTGGTCCTACGCGCGGCAGCACGGGCTCGTGAGCATCACCGACATGGTCGCCCACCGGTACCGCAGGCCCTGGCTCGGCGCCGGCGTCGCCGTTCTCGTCACCGTGTTTCTGCTCCCGTACATCCAGTTGCAGATCACCGGGATGGGCGTCGTCGTCTCGACGATCTCGTACGGTGCCGTCAGCCTCAACTGGGCCTATTTCATAGGCTTCGCCGTCACCACCGTCTTCGTCGTCGTCAGCGGGTTGCGGGGGAGCGCCTGGGTGTCCGTCCTGAAGGACCTCCTCGTCATCGTCACGCTCGCCTTCCTCGCCATCTACGTACCTCTTCATTACTTCGACGGGTACGGGGACTTCCTCGGGCGGCTCGTTGAGGAGAAGAGCGCCTGGCTGACGTTGCCCGGTAGCGGTGGATCGCCTTACGGGGAAGGGTGGTTCGCCACGACGACCTTCCTGAACGCCCTCACCGTCGTCATCTTCCCGACCACCGTCGCCGGGTATCTCGGCGCCCGGAACGCCGACGCGCTGCGGCGCAATGCCATGTGGCTTCCCGCGTACAACGTGCTGTTGTTCGTGCCGATGCTGCTCGGGATGGCGGCCCTGTTCGTCGTTCCGGGGCTCACCGGGGCCGACTCGAATCTCGCGCTCTTCAAGCTCGTCGTCGACTCGCTTCCCGCGTGGGTCGTGGGGATCGTCGGGGTCGCGGCGGCGCTGTCGTCGATCGTGCCGATGGCCGTGTTCATGCTGGTCATCGGCACGATGTGGGGGAGCAGTGTGATGTCCCTCGTGCCGAGGTGGCGGGGGGCGTCAGAGGCTGCGTCGCGGGCGCAGAAGGCCGGGTCGCAGGTCGTGGTCGTCGTCGCCGGGTCGGTCGCGCTCGTGCTGACGTACGCCGCTCCCAACACGCTCGTCCGGCTCTCCCTCATCTCGTACGAGGGGATGGCGCAGCTCGTCCCCATGCTGCTCATCGGCCTGGTGTGGCGGCGGTTGAGTCTGGTGGGTGCGCTGAGTGGGCTCGTGGTGGGGGTCGGGGTCGTGTGCGGGCTCGTGTTCAGCGGGCACGATCCGGTGTTCGGGATGAACGCCGGGATCGTCGCCCTCGCCGCTAATCTCGCCGTGACGCTGGTGGTGACGTACGCGTTCCCGGCGGACCGGGACGAGCGGGCGGACGAGGACGTGCTGGCCCGGGATCCGATCGGGGCGGCCGGATAGCCCGGTGCCCGGTAGCTACTCCTGCGCCCCCGCCGCCTCCACCGGCCGGATACGCAGCGCCGCCCACGCCGGCAGCAGCGTCGCCGCCAGGGACAGCGTGACGGCACCGGCCATGATCGCCCCGTAGATCCACCAAGGCCCGGACGGCATCCAGGTGTTCGCCGCCGCGTGCGCGAACGGGAAGAGTGAGGTACTTGCTGCCGCCGTGCCAAGGAGCAGGCCGATCGCGGCGACGATCAGGGCCTCGATGGTCAGCATCTTCATGACCTGGCCCTTCGTTGAGCCGACCAGCCGCTGGAGCGCGAACTCCCGGCTGCGGTTGCCGACGGAGAGGACCAGCGAGTTGACCACCGCGAGCACCGTGTAGGCCACGATCATCGCGATCAGCAGGTAGTTGATCCACGCCTGGGTCTGTGCGTCCTCGGCGTTGGCCTCGATCAGCGACTGGCGGTCGGTGACTTCCAGGCCCGGTGCGAGGGACGCGAGACCCGGGACGACGGCCGAGGACGACGTCCGGACCAGGATCTGCGAGGGGCGACCCAGATCCGTGTGGGACGCGAGCAGGGCGGCGGGCAGGAAGGCCGTCTCGTAGCCGGGGCGGCCCTTGAAGAGGGCGACGATGCGTACGTCGACCTCGTCCCGGTCGCCGAGGCGGAGGGTGACGGTGTCGCCGACTGCCTTGTGCAGCTTGCGCGCCCGCTCGGTGGTCAGCGCCACGGTGGTCCCGTCGAGTTTCTCCAGGCTGCCTGCGACCGGGCGTACGGCCGTGGTGAGGGAGGCCTGCCGCGCGCTGACGCCCTGGAGCGGGATGCCGTCCTCGTCGGTCGCGCCGTCGATGAAGCCCGTGCTCGTGGCGTACGCGCTCGCCGCCTCGACGCCCTTGGTGTGCCGGACCTTGGAGAGGAGCGCGTCCGAGACGCCGCCCGCCGCCGGTGAAAGCACCGCGTCCGCGCGGAGGTTGGCCGCGTACGCCGACTTCGTGGCCTCGATCTGCGTGGTCTGGAGGTAGAGGTTGCCGGTCGCCATGCCCGTCGCCAGCATCAGCGGCGTCACCGCGGCGGCCATGCGGACGGCGCGGACCCGGGCGTGCGAGACGGCGAGCTTGCCACTGGAGCCGGTGAACCAGCGGATCGGGCCGCCGATCAGCCACGCCATCAGCTTGGTGAGGCCCGGTCCGAGCAGCGCGAACCCGATGACGGCGCACAGCACGGTCGGTCCCGCGGTGCTGCCCGCGATCGGCCCGTCGAAGAGCAGGACGGTGAGGATCGCCAGCGCGGTGGCCCCGGACAGGAACAGGACGGCCAGGATGATCCGCAGCGGGTGCGCCCAGCGCAGCTGCACCTCGGCCTCCCGCAGCGCCTCCACCGGCTTGACGTTCACCCCGCGCCGGGCGCCGATCCAGCCGCCGAGCAGCGCGGTGATCAGCAGCGCGCCGGCCGCGGCCACGGCCGGGATCCAGCCCTGCGCGTAGATCACGGAGTCGGAGACGAAGCCCGTGCCCTGGAACTCGCCGAACAGCCAGCGGCCCACCGGCGGTCCCGCGAACCAGCCCGCGCCCGCCGCGACCACGGCGACCATCAGCGTCTCGGTCAGCAGCATCCGCCTCAGCTGGCGCTGCGTCGAGCCGATGGACCGCAGCAGCCCGAACTCCCGGCGCCGCTGGCCCACCGACAGCGCGACCGTCCCGGACACCACCATGATCGCGACGACGGTGGTCATGCCGCCGAACGCCCCCGCCAGCGCGACCAGATCGCTGCCGCTGGTCAGCACCTCGGGGAACTCCACGGTGCCCCTGCCGTCGCCGGACACGACCTTGAGCGGCTGCCCGTCGAGTGCGGCGGCGACCCGGTCGCGTACGTCTGCGAGGTCCGTGCCGGAGTCCGTTCGTACGGCGATGTCCGCGACGGCGGGGGCGAGCGCCTCGGCCCGGCCGTCGGTGAGGAACAGTGCCGACCGGTCCAGCTGCCGGGAGGTCTTCACGATCGCGCTCACGGTGTACTTCCGTGTGCCGTCCCCGGCCGCGATGCGGACCTTGTCACCGGGGCCGACGCCCGCGGCACGGGCGGTCCGGGTGTCGAGGGCCACCTCGTCGTCCCGCGCGGGCGCCTTGCCTTCGGCGATTCCGTACGGTGCGAAGGCGGCCGACGCCCAGCCGTGCGCCTGCGCCTTCACAGGGCCCGCCCCGTCCCGTACTTCCCGTCCTTCCCGTACGAGCGCCGCGTCGAAGGTCCGCTCGGCGACGGCCTCGCGGACGCCCTCGACGCCCCGCACCCGGTCAAGTGCCGCAGTGGGTACGGGAACCCGCTCGGGCATGATCGCCGGGTCCTCGGCGTCGTCGGGGTCGTCGCCCTTGGCGAGCGGCGGGGCCACCGAACGGTCGCCCGTCACCACGAGGTCGGCCTGCGCGAGCCGCTGCGCGGGCGCGTTGTTGCGTACGCCGGTCTCCAGCAGGCCGCCGCAGGTCATCACGATGACCGTGCCGAGGAAGAGTGCGAGGAAGGTGGCCGTGAGGCTCTTCCCTCTGTACCGGATGGTGCGCCTGGCCAGCTTCCACATGTCCCGTCGTCCCCTCGTCCCCTCCGCCTGATCTCACCGATCACGCTAGGGACGTAGGTCGTGCACGCCCATGGGAGTGGCGCCCGAGTGCGGGGTAGGGAGAACCCCCGCAACGGGAGCGGGTTCAGCTGCGCGGCTGTGGCTGTGGCTGCGGCGCCCGTCGCTCCCGCAGCGCGAGCAGCAGGCCCGCCGCCGCGAGGGCCAGCGCGCCGGAGGTGATCAGCGCCGCGTTCGTGCCGCCGGCCAGCGCGTGCGTCGACGTGCCCGTAGACGTGGACACCGCGATCATCAGGGCCACCCCGGCAGCCGAACCGATGTACCGCGCCGTGTTGTTGGCGCCCGAGCCCATCGCCGCGCGCCCGGCCGGGACCGACTCGACGGCGAGGAGCGGGAGCGCGGCGTTGAGGAGTCCGCTGCCGACGCCGGAGACGACGAGCCCCGGCAGCAGCCGCGTCCAGTGGCCGGAGCCCGCCGCGCCCAGCATCGTGGCGACGGCCAGCGCGTGCAGGGCGAAGCCGACGGCCAGTTGGTGGCGCGGCGAGACCCGGCCCGCCAGGCGCCGCGCCTGAAGCGCGACGAGGAACGACGTGCCGGACCAGACCACGAACAACCCGGCCGTGCCCATCGGGGACACGCCCATCGTGTTCTGGACGAGCGTCGGGACGTAGCTGAAGAGCGCGACGACCGACAGACCCGTGAACAGACCCCCTGCCGTGGAGGCCAGGAAGAGCGGGCGGCGCAAGAGCGAGAGGTCGAGCATGGGGCTCGCGCTGCGGCGCTCGACCGCCACAAATGCCGCCAGGAGTACGGCGGTTGCCGCGAGCAGTACGCCGATGGGGGCACGGAGCCAGCCGTCGCGGCCGAGCGTGAGCGCGGCGAGGAGGGCGACCAGCGCGAGGCCGAGCGTGAGGGCGCCGGGCAGGTCGGGGCGGCCGGCGCGGGGCGAGCGGGACTCGGTCAGGGCGCGCGGGGCGAGGGCGCCGACGAGGAGCGCGGCCGCGCCCAGGACCGCGTACGACCAGCGCCAGTCGGCGAGCCCGGCCACCCAGCCCGCGACCACCGGGCCGATCGCGATGCCGCCGCTGACGAACGCGCCCCACACCCCGGTCGCCCTGATGCGGCCCGCCGGGGTCGGGAACGCGTGCACCAGCAGGCCCAGGCTCGCGGCGATGATCGCGGCCGAGGCGGCGCCCTGCGCGACCCGGGCGAGCGTGAAGAGGAGGGTGGTGGGGGCCAGCGCGCCCAGGATCGTCATGAGGCCGAGGGCGAAGGTGCCGAGGACGAAGGCGCGGCGCCGCCCGTAGTCGTCCGCGAGGCTGCCCGCGACCAGGAGCAGCGCGGCGAGCCCGAGCGGGGTGCCGTTCAGCAGCCAGGCCTGGGCGGAGAGGCCGGTGTGCAGGGACGCGGCCGTGTCGGCGAGCGTGATCATCGGCGCGGTGTACGTCATCAGGGCCACGGCGGTCGCCGCGCTCGTGACGGCGAGGGTGGCGCCGGGGCGGGCTCCGGTCGGGGTCTGCGCGGCCTGCTCGAGTACGTGCTGCGGCATGGGTGGGCCCATCCAGTCGTGGGTTCAGTGAATGAACTTACCGGGCTTCATGAACGTAGCACGGCAGGTTCGGTCATTGAACTCAGAAGCCGGAAAGTGGTTACAGTGGGGCCATGGCTCTCGGCAAGGACTACGCGACCCAGCAGTGCTCGCTCGCCCGCGCACTGGAGATCGTCGGTGAACGCTGGACGCTCCTCGTCGTGCGCGACGCGCTCTACGGCGTGCGGCGCTACAACGACTTCCTCGTCCACCTCGGCATCCCGCGCGCCGTCCTCGCGACCCGGCTCCAGGCGCTCACCAGCGCGGGAGTCCTGGAGAAGCGGCAGTACCAGGAGTCGCCGCCGCGCCACGAGTACGTCGTGACCGCGCGCGGGCGCGGACTGTGGCCGGCGGTGCGGGCGCTCGGCGCGTGGGGCAGGGAGATCCCGGGGTCCCTGCCGATGCGTGAGTTCCAGCACGCCGTGTGCGGCACCCCGCTCGGCATCGTGGGGGAGTGTCCGGGCTGCGGGGGCCTTGTGCCGCTGGAGGAAGTCGAGATGCTGCCCGGCGCCGGGCTCGACCCGGACCCCGCCGATCCGGTGAGCCGGGCCCTGCTCGCGCCCCGGCGCCTCCTCCAGCCGGTCGTGACCGAGCCTGTATAACTGACAGGACGCATACAGCCCGAACGAAACGGGAGCCGGAGAGGAGGCCGCCGCATGGCACGCGCAACCAGCGGGTCCGTCACGCTGCGGCCCGTCGCCCTGCTGCTCTTCGTCCTCCTCGGTTCGGCGCTCGTCGACACCGGCAGCATCGCCGGCGCCGTCGCGCTCGCCGCGACCGCCGCCGCGGGCTCCGCGCTCGCCGCCTGCGCCGTCCTCGCCGCGCGCTCCGCGCCCGCCGTGGCGCGCACCCGCGTCCGCACCGCCATCCGCGACCGGGAGCGGCGCACCGCGTTCCTGCCGCAGCGCGATCCCGACGCCTCTGGCCGCCCCAGGCCCCGAGCACCCGGGCGCCTCGTCCCGACGGCTTACTAGCCCCTACCTCGTACGGGGCCGTAGTCCGTCACGCCGACTCGCATTCCGATGTCAGGCACGACGAGACCCCCGGAGGGCTCACTCATGTCGTCGTTCATGTCCGTTTTTGCCAGCTTGGTCGCACACCTCGCCGACCTCCTCCAGCCGCTGTTGCACGCCTCCGCCACGGCCGCGGCGATCATCCTGTTCACCGCGTTCGTACGCCTCCTCGTCCACCCCCTGTCGCGGGCCGCGGCCCGTGGGCAGCGGGAACGGGCCAAGCTGCAGCCGCGCATCGCCGAGCTGCGCAAGAAGCACAAGAGCAGCCCCGAGGCGATGCAGAAGGCGATCATGGAGCTGCACCGCGAGGAGAAGGTCTCCCCGCTGACCGGCTGTCTGCCGATGCTCTTCCAGATGCCGGCGTTCTTCCTGCTCTACCACCTGTTCTCCAACCGGAGCATCGGCGGCGAGCCCAACGCGCTGCTCGGCCACACCCTCGGCGCGGCCCCGCTCGGCGGCCGGTTCCACGACGCGCTCGCGCACGGCGGGCTCTTCGGGGAGCAGGGGCTCGTCTACGTGGCGCTGTTCGCGCTCGTCGCCACCGTCGCGAGCTTCAACTACCGGCGGACGAAGCGGCAGATGGCGCAGGCGCAGCAGAACAAGCCGAACGGCGACCAGCCGCAGGCGCCCGGCATGGCGGCGATGGGCAAGTTCATGCCGCTGATGTCCTTCTTCACTCTCTTCACCGTCGCCTTCGTGCCGCTCGCCGCCGCGCTGTACGTCGTCACGTCGACGACGTGGAGTTCGATCGAGCGCGCCGTGCTCTACCGGGACATGCCGTACGCCGGTGGGGTGGCGGCCGCGCCCGCGCTCTGAACTCTCGGCGATGGTCCGGGTCCAGTCCGTGAACGGGGTATTGCGGACTGGACGTTCACCTTGGAGGATCGACCAGTCCTCCGATGGCTGCACGCCGCACCGGGCCGTGGAGGCTCCTCCTACTGCAGAGGGAGTTACACCATGAAGCTGCTGCGAGTCGGTCCCGCCGGAGCCGAGCGCCCCGCGCTGCTCGACGCCGAGGGAACCCTGCGCGACCTGTCGGAACTCGTCACGGACGTCGACGGGTCGCTGCTCGCCGACGACGCCGCGATCGAGCGCGTACGGGCCGCTGCCGCGGCCGGGGAGCTGCCCGTCCTCGACGCGTCGGGGCTGCGGATCGGCCCGCCGGTGGCCCGTATCGGCAAGGTCGTGTGCATCGGGCTGAACTACCACGACCACGCGGCGGAGACCGGCGCCGAGCCGCCCGCCGAGCCGGTCGTGTTCTTCAAGGCGGCCGACACGGTCGTCGGGCCCGACGACACGGTCCTCGTACCGCGCGGCTCGGTCAAGACCGACTGGGAGGTCGAGCTGGCCATCGTCATCGGCCGCACGGCCCGCTACGCCGAGTCCCAGGAGGCGGCGCTGCGCTGCGTCGCCGGGTACGCGGTCGCGCACGACGTGTCGGAGCGCGAGTTCCAGATCGAGCGCGGCGGCACGTGGGACAAGGGCAAGAACTGCGAGACGTTCAACCCGCTCGGCCCGTGGCTCGTGACCGCCGACGAGGTGCCGGATCCGCAGGCGCTCGGGCTGCGGCTGTGGGTGAACGGCGAGCTCAAGCAGGACGGCACGACGGCCGACCAGATCTTCCCGGTCGCCGAAGTGGTGCGCTACGTAAGCCAGTTCATGACCCTGTACCCCGGCGACGTCATCAACACCGGTACGCCGGCGGGCGTCGCCATGGGCCAGCCCGAGCCGAAGCCGTATCTGCGGGCGGGTGACGTGGTGGAGCTGGAGATCGACGGGCTCGGGCGACAGCGGCAGGAGCTGAAGGGGGCGTAGGCGCTCTCTCCGCCTCTCCGCCGGGTGACGTGAGTCGCCGGGGCACCCCCGATCGGGGTGCCCTCGGCGGCCCTGGGTGCGTGTCTCCCCGGAGGGCGGGAGGGCCGTTCCCATAGTTCGGGCATGGGAACAATTCGTACCGTCATCTCAAAGTCCCGGCTCCCGGCCGGGGCCCTCGCCTCCGCGGTCCTCCTCGTAGGGGCCGCCGTCGGGCCCGCGTACGCCGATCCGCTGCCGGACGGGCTCGGGCCCTGCCGGGCCCCCGATTGCCCGGGCACGTACCCGGACACGAACAACGGCACTCCCACCGGCCACGACAACAACATCAACATCTACGTCGGAGGGGACTTCCTCGTCCGCCGTGGCTCCGCGGAGGCGGAGGGCAAGGTCGTCGTCCTCGGCGATTACGACCAGGACAAGGACCCCGGCGTCTCGGGGCTCTACAACGTGGGCGTCGCGGGCGTGGGATCGCGCGTGCCGCCCGAGGACGGCACCGACTTCCTCACCGTCGGCGGTGATCTGACGGTCGCCACGGGGGAGCGGGTCGCGGTGGAGGCCGACGGGGCCACCGGTGTCGCGCGGTACGGGGGCACCCTCGACGGCACCGTGGAGAGCCGGTCCGTCCACGACCCCGACGCGGCCGCGCCCTACAAGGGCATCCGGCAGGACCTCACCGACGCCAGCCACTGCTACGCGTACGACCGCGGCGTACGCCGCGCCCCGACCGGCACCGCCGTCAACAACGGCAACGCCACGGTCTTCACCGGCGACGGCAGCTCCCCGATCCAGATCTTCGACGTCGACGCCGACCTGGTCTCCGCCAGCGGCGGCTCGTCGGGTTTCCGGTTCGACGGCATTCCGTCGGGGGCCACCGTGCTGGTGAACCTCTACGGGAGCGCGCGGGAGATCAACACGTACGAGACGATGCTCCCGGCCGAGCTGCGCGACCGGCTGCTGTGGAACTTCCCCGACGCGACGAGCGTGGAGCTCGCGGGCGGCACCCAGTTCTCGGGGAGCGTCCTCGTCGGCAACCAGTCGAGTACGACGACCGTGAGCATGTCCGGCACCAACGGCCGCCTCTACACGGCCGGTTCACTCACTCACGGGTCCCCGACGGCGTCCGGCGGCGGAGGCGAGGAGTTCCACGCCTACCCGTTCGTCGGTGACCTGCCGACGTGCACCAGTGAGGACAACCAGCCGACGCCCACACCTACCCCCACGCCCACCGGCGTCACGCCGACCCCGACCCCCACTCCGACGGACACCCCCACTCCCACCCCCACCGAGACCACACCCACACCCACACCCACACCCACGCCTACCCCTTCCCCGAGCGACACCACCCCCGCACCCCCGTCCGGCGGCGGTGCCAACGGCGGGGCGTCCGGCGGCGGAAGCGCCGGAGGTACGGGAGGCACGGGCGGTGGCGGGGGCCATCTCGCCGACACCGGTACGCCGTCCCTCGGCGCCGCGGTGCTCGGCTCGATCGCGGCGGGCCTCGCGGCGACGGGCGCGGGCGCCGTCTTCCTGGCGCGCAGGCGGCGGGCCGGAGTCCGTGGCTGAACCAGGGCCACGCCGCCCTAGCCCACGAACCGCTCCAGCGCCGCCACGACCAGCTTGTGGTCCTCGACCTGCGGGAGGCCCGAGACCACCACGGCGCCCACAACTCCCGCTCCCCGTACGGAGATCGGGAAGGCGCCGCCGTGTGCCGCGTACGTGTCCGGGTCGAGGCGCGAGGCGTCCTCGAACGTCGTGCCCTTGGCCCGGAAGCGGCTGCCGACCAGGTAGGACGAGGCGTGGTAGCGCTCGACGACGCGGCGCTTGCGGGCGATCCACGCGTCGTTGTCCGGGGCCGAGCCCGGCAGCGCCGCGTGGAACAGCTGCTGGCCGCCGCGCGTGATGTCGATCGCGACCGGCGCCTGCCGCTCGCGCGCGAGGTCCACGAGCAGGTTGCCGAGGGCCCAGGCGTCGTCGTACGTGAAGGAGTTCAGGACGAGACGGCGCTCCTGGTCCTCCAACTCGGGGATCTGCGGGGCGTTTTCGGGGTTCGCGTTCTGGGTGCTCATCACAGCTTCACCGTCACTCCGTCGCGGGCCGAGACGCGGGCCGCCTCCAGGACGTCGAGCGCGTCGGCGGCCTGCGTGGCGGGCACCGGGTTCGGGGTGCCGTCGCGCAGCGCCGCGGCGACGGCGGCGTAGTACGCGGGGTAGTCGCCGTCGACCGTCGCGAACGGACGGCCGCCGCCCGTCAGCGGGGACTCGCCGGAGCCGACGCGACCCCACAGCGACTCGCCCTCAACGCCCCACGGCTCACCGGCCGTCGGGCGCTTGCCGTCGCGCAGCGCGGCCTCCTGCGGGTCGAGCCCGTACTTCACGTAGCCCGCCTGCGAGCCCAGCACGCGGAAACGCGGGCCGAGTTGGGCGGTGGTGGCGGACACGTACAGGTGCGAGCGGACCCCGTTCGCGTGGGTGATCGCGATGAACGTGTCGTCGTCGGCCTCGGCGCCGGGGCGGCGCACGTCCGACTCGGCGTAGACGGAGACGGCCGGGCCGAACAGGACCAGGGCCTGGTCGACGACGTGGCTGCCGAGGTCGTACAGGAGGCCGCCGATCTCCTCCGGGTTGCCGGACTCGCGCCAGCCGCCCTTGGGCTGCGGGCGCCAGCGCTCGAAGCGCGACTCGAAGCGCCAGACGTCGCCCAACTCGCCGTCCGAGAGCAGCTTTTGGAGGGTCAGGAAGTCGTTGTCCCAACGGCGGTTCTGGAAGACCGACAGCAGGACGCCCTGCTTCTCGGCCAGCTCCGCGAGCTCGCGGGCCTCGGCGGCGGTGCCCGCGACCGGCTTGTCGACGACGACCGGGAGGCCCGCGGCGATGGCGGCCTTCGCGAGGGGCACGTGCGTCTTGTTCGGCGACGCGATGACGATCAGGTCGAGCTCGTCCGCGTGCTCCCACAGGTCGTCGGGGGACGCGACGAAGCGCAGGCCCTCGCCGTGCTCGGCGCGCGCCTGGGCCTGCCGCTCGGGGTTCGAGGTGACGACCGTGTCCAGGGTCAGGCCCTCGGTGGCGGCGATCAGCGGGGCGTGGAAGACGGAGCCCGCCAGGCCGTAGCCGACCAGGCCCACGCGCAAGGGGGCACTCGTACCGGTCATGGGTTCCATACCTTCCGTACCTTCCATACGATCCATGCCTTCCACTTAAGCAACGGTGTTGCCAAAGTGCAAGCGCGGGGGACAATGGACGTGATGAACAGGCACGTGAGGAGGACCATGGCGGCGACGGTGGGCGCGAATCTGAGCGCCCTGCGCGGGCACAACGCGGCGCTCGTGCTCGATCTGCTGCGTACGGCGGGGGAGGCCGGGATAAGCCGCCTGGAGCTCGCCGAGCGCACGGGGCTCACCCCGCAGGCCGTCAGCAAGATCACGGCGCGGCTCAGGGGGGACGGTCTCGCCGTCGAGGCCGGCCGCCGGGCCTCCACCGGGGGCAAGCCGCGCACCGTCCTCCGGCTGCTCGCGGGCGCCGCGCACGCGGTCGGCCTGCACCTGGACCGCGACGAGCTGCGCACCGTGCTGACCGATCTGTCCGGCGCGGTCGTCGCGGCGCGGCGTGCCCCGCTCGACCTCGGCGCGGGCTCCGACGCGGTGCTCGCGGCCGCGGCCTGTGAGGTCGACGCGCTGCTCGACGCGGACGGGAGCCAGACGGTCCTCGGCGTCGGCGTCGCCGTGCCGGGGCCGCTGGACCACGCCGACGGGGTGCTGCACCGGGTCACCGGGTTCCCGCAGTGGGACGGCTTCCCGCTGCGCGAGGCGCTCGCCGAGCGGCTCGGCCTGCCCGTCGTCGTGGACAAGGACACGAACGCGGCGGCGCTCGGGCTGGCCCTGGAGGGAGAGGGGGAACGCTCCTTCGCCTACCTCCACCTCGGTACGGGACTGGGTGCCGGGCTCGTCCTCGACGGCTCGCTCTATCGCGGCGCCCGCACCGGTGCGGGCGAATTCGGCCACCAGGTGATCCAGCTGGACGGTCCGCGGTGCAGCTGCGGCAACCGGGGCTGCATCGAGGCGCTCTCCCTCGCGGCGGTTGCCTCCGGCACGGACGGGGGTCTGGACGAGGCCGCGCGGGTGCTGGGCGAGGGTGCGGCGAACCTGGTGAGCCTGCTCGACATCGATGCGGTGCTGCTTGGTGGGCGGACGGTGGCGGCGCACGAGAAGCGATTCGTACGCGGGGTGGAACAGGTCGTCGCGGCCCGTGCCCGCCGGGAGGGCGGTGGCCCCGCGATACCCGTGCGGGCGGCACCCGGCGGCGACACCCAGGCGGTCGAGGGCGCGGCCCACATGATCCTGGCCCCTCTCTTCGGCCACGACCGCCTCTGACTCGGGCCGTGGTTGGCGCCCGCGTCCATGTTGCGCGGCACCGGGGTGCCACCTTGCCCACCCTGCCGCCCAAGGCGGGAGCGGATCATTCAAGCCCCGCCGGCGATTGAGGCGCGGGGCCCGGGGCGGAGCCCCGCGTCCGTAACGCCGGTGCTGCCCAAGCGTCGTCCGGCTGGGCCGATCGGGGGATTCCCCCGCGCGCCGCAACCCACATACCCGAACCCCGCCGGACGGCACTGGCAAGGTTCTGGCCCACGACTGTCGTCAACTCCGCGACCAGTGAAGGGCCTTCATGCGACTGCGCCGCCCGCTCGCCCTCGCCGCCACGGCCATCGCCCTCACCGCCCTCGGCCCCACCCACGAGGCGGTCGCCGACACCGGCACCAGGGCCTGCGCCGCCGACAAGCGCGGCGACTTCCCCATCGACACCCGCATCGACGAGGGCCCCGCCACCTACCACCCCGGCGACGCCCCCCGGCACTTCTCGCTCGACCTGACCAACACCACCGCCACCCGCTGCGCCGACCTCCACCCCGTCCTCGTCCTGGTCGACGAGGCCCGGAAACTGACGCCGAAGCGCATCACGCTGGAGTTCCGCGACGCGGGCCGCTGGCGTCCCGTGACCGTCGAGCGGACCGGCCGGGACGAGAACATCGGCGTCTTCGACGGCTTCCCCGGGTTCTCGGTCGGCGCGGGCGACACGGTCTCCGTCGACGTCCGCCTCGCGTTCGCCGACGACACCCGGCCCGACCGGGTCGTCGCCACCGCCGCGCTCGTCCGGCGCAAGGACGACGACGGCGACTGGGTGGGCGAGTCCGACGACTACCCGTTCACCATCGAAGAGGCCGCGGGCCCGACCCTCGCGGACGAACTCGCCCGGACGGGCCCGCGCGCCCTGCTCGGACTGGGGGTCGCGGCCGGCACCCTCCTCCTCGCCGGCACGACCCTCGTGGTGGGAGCCCGGCGGCTCCGCGTCGGCGGACGCTGAGCCCCGGCCCGCCACCGGCCCGGCCGCCGCCCCAGCCGAACAAGCGCGGCGGCCGGGCCCAAGGCCCTCCGGCCCCACGGGGTACAGGAGAGGCGTAGGACACGCGTTCACCCCCATCTGCGACCATCCCCGCGTGGACTACCCGAACGATCAGGCCCCCGGCGCCCCCGTGCGCGACGGCATCCCCGAGCACGGGCGCATCCCGAAGTACTACGCCGTGAAGGCCCAAATCGCCGCGCTCGTCGACGAGTTGACCGAAGGCGAGACCCTCCCCGCCGAGCGCGAACTCGCCCTGCGCTACGAGGTCGCGCGCGAGACCGTGCGGCAGGCGCTGCGCGAGCTGCTGCTCGAAGGGCGGCTGCGGCGGCACGGCAGGGGCACCGTCGTCGCGGGCCCGAAGCTGGCGCAGCCGCTCTCCCTCGCTTCGTATACGGAGGGCGTACGCAGGCAGGGCCGGCGCCCGGGGCGCACCCTCATCGGCCTCGAACGCTTCCCGTGTCCGCCCGCGCTCGCCGCCGAGATCGGCCTCGAACGCGGCGAGCCCGTCTGGCACATGGAGCGCGTGCTGCTCGCCGACGACGAGCGCGTCGGCCTGGAGTCGACCTACGTGCCCGTGTCCCGCGTGCCGCGCCTGGACGCCGAGTTCGACCCCGACTCCTCGTTCTACTCCTACGTCCACGACCGCCTCGGCATCGAGTTCGGCTCGGCCGACGAGCGCATCGAGACGGTGCTCGCGACCCCGCGCGAGGCCCTGCTCATCGGCACACCGCCCGCGCTCCCGATGCTGCTCATCCACCGGATCTCGTACGACACCGGGCGCCGCGCCACGGAGCGGGTGCGGACGCTTTACCGCGGGGACCGCTTCTCGTTCACCGCCCGTTTGGGAGCGGAAGGGTGGCAACCCGCCTCCTCCTAGAGCGAGTTGACCTTCCGCACTCCACCCAAATAACAAACGAATAACGGGTCTGGTCCAACCTTGGGTGCCCGTTCACCGTCCCGTTGCCGCGCCGCTCCGTGCGGGACACCCGCCGCCACGAGCGTGGCCGCCGTGAGAGACATCGACCAGAAGCTGAGCGGCATCCGGTTCGACCGGGTGTCGGTCGCGTACGGCGGCACCACCGTTCTCGACTCCCTCGACCTGACCGTCGAGCCCGGCGAGGTGATGGCCCTCCTCGGCCCCTCGGGCTCGGGGAAGACCACCGCGCTGCGCGCCGTCGCCGGGTTCGTGCGGCCCGCGTCCGGGAGGGTGTTCCTCGGCGGGCGCGACGTCACCGACCTGCCGCCGCACCGGCGCGGCATCGGCATGGTCGTGCAGCAGTACGCGCTCTTCCCGCACCTGCGCGTCGAGGACAACGTCGCGTTCGGGATGCGGGCGCAGAAGGTGCCGAAGGGCGAGATCCCGGCCCGCGTCGCCGAAGCCCTCGAACTGACCGGCATGGCCGCCTACGCCAAGCGCTACCCGCGCGAACTCTCCGGTGGCCAGCAGCAGCGCGTCGCCATCGCGCGCGCCCTCGCCGTCCAGCCCGGTGTGCTGCTGCTCGACGAGCCGCTCTCCGCGCTCGACGCGACGCTCCGCTCCGGAATGCTCGCGGAACTGGCCCGGTTGCACCGCGAGTTGCCCGACGTCTCGATCCTGTACGTCACCCACGACCAGGTCGAGGCACTCACCCTCGCCGACCGCATCGCCGTCATGGACAAGGCCCGCCTCCAGGACGTCGGCACGCCGCAGGACCTGTACCGGCGCCCGCGCACCGAGTTCACGGCGTCCTTCGTCGGCAACGCCAACCTGCTCCCCGTACAGGTCGGCACGGGAACCGTCTCCTTCGGCCCGACCGAACTGAAGGTCCCGACGCAGAGCGACGTGGCGCCCGGCTCCACCGCCACCCTCTGCGTCCGCCCCCACCTCGTCGGCCTCGGCGAAGGCCCCAACTCCCTTACGGGAAAGGTCTCCGAGGTCCAGTGGCGCGGCTCGACACACCGCCTCTACGTCGACGTCGACGGCCACCGCGTCAAGGCCGACCTGCGCGAACTGCGCGAGCCACCGGCGCTGGGGGAGCAGGTCACCGTGCACTTCGCCCCGGAGGACGGCATATTGCTCGCCGCGGAGGTGGGCAAGGATGGCTAGCGCCACGCTCGCCGCTCCTCGTGAGGGCGCCACCAAGTCCCGGAAGATGAGCGCCGGTTGGGTGTTGGCCCTGCCGCCCGTCGCCGCCCTCGCCGTCGTCTTCCTCTACCCGCTCTTCCTCGTCGTCCAGCAGTCGCTCACCCCCGACACCGGCGGCACCTCCCTCACGCCGTACGCCGACGTCTTCGCGTCCTCCGCGTTCCGCGAGGCGCTCGGCACGACGGTGTGGCTCGCCGTCGGGTCCACGGCCGGCTGCCTCGTCCTCGGCTTCGCGCTCGCGCTGATCGTCGCGTTCGTGCCGTTCCCCGGCGCGAAGGCCGTCGCCCGCTTCATCGACGTGTTCCTGTCCTTCCCGTCCTTCCTGATCACGCTCGCGCTGCTCTTCGTGTACGGGCAGGTGGGCATGGCCAACGGGCTGTGGACGGACGCCACGGGCGCCACCACCGGCCCCTTCCAGTTCCTGGCCACGCCGTGGGGCGTGCTGCTCGCCGAGATCACCTACTTCACGCCGTTCGTGATGCGCCCGCTGCTCGCCGCGTTCTCGGGGGTCGACACGGCGCAGCTGGAGGTCGCCGCGTCGCTCGGGGCGCGGCCCGCCCGGATCGTGCGGCAGGTGATCCTGCCGGAGGCGCTGCCCGCGCTCGCGGCCGGCGGCAGCCTCGTCCTCGTCCTGTGCCTCAACGAGTTCGGGATCGTCCTCTTCACCGGCGCCAAGGGCGTCACGACGCTGCCGACCCTCGTCTACAGCAAGGCGATCCTCGAGTCCGACTATCCGGGCGCGTGCGTCGTCGCGGTCGTCAACGTCCTTGTGTCCGTGAGCATTTACGGCCTGTACCGGGTGGTGAGCCGTCGTGCTCGTACATAGCAAGACCGGCAAGTGGGCGTCCTGGGCCCTCTTCTTCGTCCTCTTCCTTCCCCTCTTCGCCCTTCCGCTCCTCGTCGTCCTCGCCGCGTCCTTCGCCACGAACTGGTCCGGCGCCCTGCCCTCCGGCTTCACCGGCGGCCACTACGAGGCCGCCACCAGCGGCGATTCCCTCACCGCCCTGACCACCAGCCTGGTCACGGCCGTCACCGCGAGCGTCCTCGCGCTGGTCGTCGGCGGGTGGGCCGCGCTCGCCGCCGCCGCACTGAAGAAGCGCGGGCGCCGCGTGATGGACGCCCTGTTCATGCTGCCGGTCGCCGTGCCGTCCGTGGTCGTCGGCCTCGCCGTCCTCGTGGCGTTCAGCCGGCCGCCGATGCTGCTCAATGGCACCCGCTGGATCGTGATCATCGCCCACACGATCCTCGTCACGGCGTTCGCCTACCAGTCCGTCTCGGCCGCCCTCCAGCGCCTCGACCCGGTCTACGAACAGGCCGCGGCCTCCCTCGGCGCCCGCCCCGCGTACGTCCTGTGGAAGGTGAAGCTGCCGCTGCTCCTGCCTTCCCTGAACGCCGCCGCGGGCCTCTGCTTCGCCCTGTCCATGGGCGAGTTGAGCGCCACGATGATGCTCTACCCGCCGGACTGGATGCCGCTCCCGGTGCAGATCTACGCGACCACCGACCGCGGCTCCCTCTTCACCGGCTCCGCGATCGCGGTGGTCCTGATGGCCGCCACCCTGCTCGTCCTGCTGGCCGTCTCGCGGATCCGCACCAAGGCCTCGTACCGCTGAAGCAACGCTGAAGTACCGCTGGACACCCAAAGCCCTTACCCAGCACAGGAGTTCACCACGCCATGCGCAAGAACACGCTCACCACCGTCGCCGCCACCACCGGCTGTCTCGCCCTCGCCGCGACCCTGACCGGCTGCGGCGGCAGCTCCGCCGCCTCCGACGGCAAGGTCGTCACCGTCTACAGCGCCGACGGCCTCAAGGGCGAGAACGGCGACGGCTGGTACGACAAGGTCTTCAAGGACTTCACCAAGAAGACCGGTATCAAGGTCAATTACGTGGAGGGCGGCTCCGGCGAGATGGTGCAGCGCGCCGTCCGCGAGAAGGTCAACACCCAGGCCGACGTCCTCGTCACGCTGCCGCCGTTCATTCAACAGGCAGACAGCAAGGGCCTCTTGGCGAAGTACACGCCCAACGGCTCGGATCAGGTCGACGGCGCCGACAAGGCGGCGAACGGCACCTGGACGTCCGTCGTGAACAACTACTTCGGCTTCGTGCACAACAAGAAGGAGCTGAAGACCCCGCCCACCACGTGGGAGCAGCTCCTCGACGCGAAGTACAAGAACAAGCTCCAGTACTCGACGCCCGGCATCGCGGGCGACGGCACCGCCCTGCTGGTCAAGGCCATGCACGACTTCGGCGGCAAGGCGCAGGCCATGGCCTACCTGAAGAAGCTCCAGGCCAACAACGTCGGCCCGTCCGCCTCCACCGGCAAGCTGGCGCCGAAGGTCGACAAGGGCGAACTCCTCGTCGCCAACGGGGACGTACAGATGAACTACGCCCAGTCCAAGGACATGCCGAACCTCGGCATCTGGTTCCCGAAGAAGGCCGGCGGCAAGCCGACCTCCTTCGCCCTGCCGTACGCGGGCGGCCTCGTGAAGAACGCGCCGCACACCGCCAACGGCAAGAAGCTCCTGGACTTCATGCTCGCCGCTAAGCAGCAGAAGGAGGTCAGCTCCATCGGCGGCGGCTTCTCGCCGCGCGCCGATGTGAAGGCCACCGACGACAACGCCGTCGAACTCGCCAAGATCATGGACGGCGTGCAGATCTTCGAGCCGGACTGGAACGACGTCGCCAAGAATCTCCAGACGTACGTGGACGACTGGAAGACGGCGACCGGCAGCTGACCCGCAGCCGGCCCGGCCGCCGTACGGAATCCGGTGGATCAGACCAGGTCGACGAGGTCCGCGATCGAGTCGACCACCTTGGTCGGCCGGAACGGGAAGCGGTCGATGTCCGAGGTGCTGGTGAGCCCGGTGAGGACGAGATACGTCGTCATCCCGGCCTCAAGGCCCGCGAGCACGTCCGTGTCCATCCGGTCGCCGATCATGGCGCTGGACTCGGAGTGCGCCCCGATGGCGTTGAGCCCGGTCCGCATCATCAGCGGATTCGGCTTCCCGACGAAGTACGGGTCCTTGCCGGTCGCCTTGGTGATCAGCGCCGCCACCGAGCCCGTCGCGGGCAGCACGCCCTCCGTGGAGGGGCCGGTGTTGTCGGGGTTGGTGGCGATGAACCGGGCCCCGCCGTTGATCAGCCGGATCGCCTTGGTGAGCGCCTCGAACGAGTACGTACGGGTCTCGCCGAGGATCACGAAGTCGGGGTCCGAGTCGCTGAGGATGTAGCCCTCCTCGTGCAGCGCCGTCGTCAGACCGGCCTCGCCGATCACGTACGCCGTGCCGTTCGGCCGCTGGCTGTCGACGAACCGGGCGGTCGCGAGGGCGGAGGTCCAGATGTTCTCGACCGGGACCTCCAGGCCGATCCGGTTCAGACGGGCGTGCAGGTCACGGGCCGTGTACATGGAATTGTTCGTCAGCACGAGGAACGGCTTGCCGGAGTCCCGCAGCTTCTTGATGAACGCGTCCGCGCCCGGGATCGGCACCCCCTCGTGCATGAGGACCCCGTCCATGTCGGTCAGCCACGATTGGATGGGCTTGGGCTCTGCCATGTGTGCGGACTCCTCGGCTCAGGATCGACTGACTGCCACCATCGTATTCACCCGTCCCTAGGGCCTGTCTTCAAACTCCCGTCTGCCCGGCGACGCCTGGCACGCACGCTCGCTGCGTTGCCGAAAAGCCCGAGTAGCTCCGCTACTAGGACTCTCCGGCGCCTTGCGATCGCACGCACCAGACGCCGCCGGGCCGCCCTCCGGGCGACGACGGGAGTTTGAAGACAGGCCCTACAGGCGTGACGTGCCACGGAAGCCTCTCGGGATGCGGAACGCGGCCCGAAGCGTGACCCTGCCTAGAGGAGGTTCACGATGCGTACAGGACTGCTTGCTGTCGGTGTCGCGGGGGCGGCCGTCCTGGTGACCGCACCGGCCACCGCGGCCCAGGCGGCCGACGGCGGCGCGGCGATCACCGTCACCCCGCGGGCCGCGCCCGCGGGCACCGAGGTCGACCTGCGGGTGACCGGCTGCGACGGCGCCACGGGCAGCGCCAGTTCCGCGGCCTTCGTGTCCCCGGCCCGGCTCGCGCCCTCCGCCGACGACCCCACCCTGTTCGCGGAGGCACGCGTGAAGTCCTCCGCCGCGCCCGACGCCTACCCGGTCTCGGTGACCTGCGACGGGGTCGACGGCAAGGTCACCGGCACCCTCCGGGTCCTCGACGGATCCGCCGCCGGCGCGACGCCCAGCCCGTCCCCGACCGCCCCCGTGCACGCGGGCGGCGGCGGCACCGCCGAGCGGCAGGCGCTCGCCGTCCACCGGGCCCCGTCGGCCGCCCCCAGCGAGGGCCCCGGCACCCGGCACGCCCTCATCGGCCTGGGGCTCGCCGCGATCGCCGCCGTCGCCGTGGCCGTCCGCAGCGCGCGCCGCCGCAGGGCGCCCGGTCCGTCGACGAGGCGCTGACCCTGCCATGAGTGACCGGTCGCAGGGGGCCGGGCGGCTCCTCACGGGGGTCGCCTGGGTCGTGCTGCTGCTCGGCCTGTGGCTGTGGGGCCACGGCGCCACCGATCTGAACCTGTCGTCGCCGACGACCGGGGACGCGGCCGCCGTCGGCCGTCCCTCGGACGTCCGTCTGCCGGCCGCCCACGAGCCGGTCGAGGGAGCGGACCCGCGGCGCGTCGACATCGCGGCGCTGCGCATCCAGGCACCTGTCGTGGCCCGCGGCCTGGACGCGGGCGGCGCCATCGACCCGCCGCCGTACGCGCGGGCCGGTGTCGTCGGCTGGTACAGCGACGGGGTGCGGCCGGGGGAGCGCGGCACCTCCCTGTTCGTCGGGCACGTCGACACCGAGCGCAGGCCCGCCGTCTTCTACCACCTCAGCGAGGCCGAGCCCGGCGACACGGTGCGTGTGACGCGGTCCGACGGCTCCGTCGCCGAGTTCACCGTCGACGACGTCCGGGTGTTCTCCCGCGAGAACTTCGACCCGGCCAAGGCGTACGGGCCGCACCGCTCCGAGCGAGCGGAGCTCCGCCTGATCACCTGCGGCGGCAGCTTCGACAAGGCCTCGGGTACGTACTCCGCGAACGTCATCGTGTCCGCGTATCTGTCGGGCCTGAACAGTGCGCCCCAGAAGGCGAGTTGAGTGCGCGAGCCACCTGGTCCGGCCGGCAGCCCACTCCCCCTGGAGCCGCCGGCCGGACTGGTCCTCGACCGCGCGGGCGGCGGGCTGCGGGAGGGCCCGGCCTCTGCACGGGAGGCTGTGATGGTCCGTCGGATCGAACCGGCCGAGGACTGGGGCCACTCATCACGACTTTAGAACGGTTGGGCGGATCGGCACAGAGTGTGGTCGAGGGTTCACGACGAGTCGGGCCGCACCCGGTCGTCGGGCAGGGTGCGGCTGATCACCGAGCACGCGACCTGGTCGAGCGGCAGCCGGTTCGAGCGCGCGTACCGTCGCAGTGCCGTGAACGCGGCGTCCGGCGCGGTCTCCCAGCGCTCGGCGAGCATGCCCTTCGCCTGCTCGATCCGCACCCGGCTGCCGAGCGCCACGCCCAACTGCTCGGTCAGATCCTGGTCGCGGGCGTGCACGCGGTGGTTGTGCAGCCCGGTGGTGGCCGCGTCGGCGAGCACCTGGGCGATCGCGAACTCGCCCTGGCTCGCCGACTCTTCCGTCTGGAAGACGGCGAGCGCCCCCTTCAGGTCTGCGGCCCCGCGCAGCGGAACCGCGTAGGCGCAGGCGATGCCGCGACGGCGGGCGATCGCCGTGAACGCGGGCCAGCGCGCCGCGCTCTTCACGGAGCCCAGGTTCACGGGGGCCACCGCCCGGCCGGTGCGCAGGGTGTCGTGCGCCGGGCTCACAGGGCTGTCCGGGGCCACCAACTCCCGCACGACGTCACGCCGTTCACGCCGGTGGCTTGCCGGGGTGGGGCAGTACGGTCGGGCGAGGAGCACACCCGCGCCCAGGGCGCCGAGCAGATCCACGCAGTGGTCGGTCAGGCGGCGCAGATAGCGCGGCGGGTCAAAGGCGTCACGGAAGATCTCCGCGTACTCCAGAAGGGCAACTGCCAGGCGCAGTTCACTCGTCTCACTGGACAAGTCACGCCCCCTTTCACCCCGCGTATCGGAGTGTTCCTGGTCGCGCCTACCCGGGCCGCGCACGCTGTAACAGGTCCTTGACAAGCGGCGTACGCGCTCGTGGCACGACAGGGGCGTATGCCAGGATTGAGAGCCAGACAGTGCACCCAAGGGGGAGTGGATGTACCGGAAACTGAGGGCTGGAGCGGTCGCCGTGGGGGCGGTGCTGCTCGTGTCGGCCTGTTCATCCGGCGGCGGGGACAACAACGAGGGGGACGAGTCGACGGGGCCTGTGAAGCAGCAGCCCAAGGGCGCCGACCCGTTCTGGGTCAACCCCGACAGCAAGGCGGCGAAGGCCGTCGCGACTCTCGCGAAGGACGGCAAGGACGACGCGGCCGCGAAGGTCCGCAAGATCGCCGAACAGCCCAGCGGGGAATGGCTGTTGCCGGAGAACGCGACGGAGCAGGCGCGCGGTTACACCGAGGCCGCCCAGAAGGCGAACCGGGACGCGCTGCTGGTCGTCTACAACATCCCGCACCGCGACTGCGGCCAGTACTCGGGCGGCGGCGCGGCGGACGGCAACGCGTACCGGGAGTTCATCGACCAGGTCGCCGCGGGCATCGAGGACCGCCCCGCGACGGTGATCCTGGAGCCCGACGCGGTGCAGCACATGGTGGACAACTGCACGCCGGAGCAGTTCCACGAGGAGCGCTACGACCTGCTCAAGGGCGCCATCGCGAAGTTCAAGTCCCTGAAGGACACGAAGGTCTACCTCGACGCGGGCAACGCGGGCTGGGGCAAGCCCGACCAGATCTACGAGCCGCTGAAGTGGTCGGGCATCGACCAGGCCGACGGCTTCTCGGTCAACGTGTCGAACTTCTACACCACCGCGGAGTCGGTCAAGTACGGCAAGGAGCTCTCGGCGAAGGTCGGGAACAAGCCGTTCGTGGTCGACACCAGCCGCAACGGCAACGGGCCGTACACGGGCGGCGCCGCGGACGAGCGCTGGTGCAACCCGCCGGGCCGCGCCCTCGGTGAGGAACCGACCACCAAGACCGGCGACCCCCAGGTGAAGGCCTACCTGTGGGTCAAACGCCCGGGCGAATCCGACGGCACCTGCAAGGGCGGCCCGAAGGCGGGCGAATGGTGGGGTGAATACGCCGAGAAGCTGGCGGATGGGTAGCCCCTGCGGCGATTGAGCAGCGGGGTCCGGGGCGGAGCCCCGAGTCGTGTGCGACGACGACCTCGGACCTCCGCCCCACGCCAACCGGCTAGGGCACGTGAACCCACTGCGCCTTGCTCGGCGTCCCCTCGTCATCCGTGACGAACAGCATGTACCAGCCCGACTCCACCAGCGACCGACTCTTCGGCACCGTCACCGAAACCGAGTCGGCCGACTTCTTCAGATCGAGCGCGATGGACGTCTGGTCCACGTCCGTCACATGCGTCGAGGCGCTGGGCCGGATCAGCCGGGCCGTCTTGATGGACGAGGCGTGCTCTGTCTTGTACGTCGCCGAACCGCCGCGCCGGATCGTCTTCTCGCCGCCCTCCAGGGTCGGCCGCGAGTCCCGGTACAGATACGGCGGCGTGTACATCTCGATGCGCTGCTCGAACGTGCCGGGCTTGGTGTTGGCCTTGTCGGCGTAGAGCGAGTCCGAGCCGAAGAACAGCACGCGCCCGTCGGGCAGGAGCAGCGAGCCCGAGTGGTAGTTGCGGCCCACGTGCGGGTCGGCGACCTGCTTGAACGTGTTCTTCTTCGTGTCGTACAGCCGGGCCTGGAGGATGTTGGTGTCGCCGCGCCCGCGGTAGTCCTCCGAGCCGCCCGAGACGAGGACCGAGTCGTCGGGCAGGATCGAGGCCTGCGGATAACGCGTGCCCTTCTCCAGCGTCGGACCGTCCACGAACTTCGGGCTCGGGTCCTTCAGATCGACGAGCCGGGTCTTTTTGCTGGACAGTTTGGACTCGCCGACGCCACCGCCGCCGATCACCATGTACTTCTGGTCCTGCGCGGGCGGCAGTTCGACGGTATTGGCCGTCTCCAGACGGTCGGGGTCCGAAAGCCCGGGAATCTTCTGGAACTTATTGGTCGTCAGGTCCCAAACGCCGGGCTTGCGGCCGACGTTGTCGGGGCCGTAACCGGCATTCGCGCCCGAGTAGAAGATCTTCCCGTTCTCCATCTGGAACAGCGCCGGATAGGTCGGGAACTGGCGGACGTCCTTCAGGTACGTCCACTTCTTCGTCTTCGGGTCGTACACCTCGTTCTTGCCCGGTACCAGCTGCCCGATCTCGTCGAGCCCGGACACGGAGAGGACCTTGCCGTCGGAGAGCGTGGTCAGCGTCGGATACCAGCGCGCCTCGTTCATCGGGTCGACCTTGATGTACTTCTCGGCGACCGGGTCGAACTCGTAACTGTCCCTGATCCCCTGGAAGTCCTTCTTGTCCAGGGCGAGCTTCTGCGCGATGCCGTACACATTGCGCGCTTCCTGGCCGGTCAGCCCCTGCACCCGGTAGTTGTCCTGGGTGCCGGTCTCGTACCTGGCGCCGCTGCGCTGCGCCTCCACGTACACCCGGCCGAGGCCCGGCTCATTGCGCAGGAACCGGCCGGTCGCCTTGTCGAAGACCTTCTTGGCGCGCTCGACCGTGATGTTGTCCTTGGCGACGAACGACTTGCCGTTCTCCTTGCCGGTGAAGACCGTGCCCGCCTTGATGGTCTTGGGCGCGTCCGGGTCCTCGTTGTGCACGATCATCAGGCCGCCGGCCTTGGTGACGTCACCCTTCAGCTTCTCGTAGCGCTTGGTGCCGCCCGCGATCAGCAGATTCCCGTTCGCCAGCTGCGTATGTCCCGTGCAGAACAGGTCCGTCGGCGTGGGAATCTTCTTGATGGACTTCTTCACCGGGTCGTAGAGCCGGGTGTCGAACTTCTTCGCGTCGAAGTTCTTCTGGTTGTTCCCCGACCCGGCGACGAGCAGGATCTTCCCGGTGCGCAACAGCGCCGCGTGAATCGTGTTCAGGCGCATGTTCTGGGGGAAATCGATGACGTCCCAGTGCCCGTTCTCGGCCTTGTACTCCGGTTTGTTGATCTTGTACTCGTGATACTTGGCCGATCCGAAGCGGTACAGCCAGGGTCCGTTCATCCCGGCCAGCGCCAGGACCACCACCGTGCCGATGACTATGCGCCGGGCACGGCGGCGGCTCGCACCGTCTTTCACTTGTTATGTCCCCCCAGGGAAATCTGCGCGGTCTGGTCCTTGCCCCAGTTGACCACGTCGCTCCTGCCGCTCGGCTGCGCGGCCCAACTCGGCTTGTGCTGGGGCGCGGTGTGCGCCCGCGGCGCGGGAGCCGGCTGCTCGGGACGCTCCGGCTGCGGGGCCTGCGCGGGAGGCTTCGGCTTCTTCTTGTCCTGGCGGAGCATGTAGCGCCACGCGAACATCGGGGCCGCGGTGATCAGCAGGGCGAAGCAGGCCCACGTGATCATCGCCGGGTGGGAGTGGCCGAAGTAGAAGCCCGCGCCGATCGAGCCGCCGAAGATGAGGATGAAGTACCAGTGGTAGCGGAAGGTCCCGAACCAGCGGTCGGGGCTTGCCGAATCGCCCTTGGGGGTCACCACGAACTTGCTCTTGCGGCGCAGCACGGCGTCGAAGAGCGCCTTCGCGTACAGCGGCGCCGACAGCGCGGACATCACCATGCCGGCCACACCGCCGGAGCCCTCCGGCTCGTGCGGCGAGACGTTGTGCCGGCGGTTCCAGATGTACAGGCCGATCTGCAGCGCCGACGCGTTGCCGTACAGCATCAGCCAGATCGTCGGGTCGATGTTCACACCCGAGGCGCCGAGACCCAGGAACAGCGCACAACTCAGCGCCGCCAGGATCCAGTTCATGGCCGCCATCGGGTAGAAGATGATCATCATCGTGTAGTTGAAGAGCTTGCTCGGCGGGAGCGTGAAGAAGCCCTTCCAGTACTGCTTGAGGATCGTCTCGTAGGTACCGCGCGACCAGCGCATCTGCTGGGTGAAGAAGTCCGTCCAGGCGCTGGGGCCCTCGCCGACCGCGAGCACGTCCGGCGTGTACACGGAGCGCCACTTCTTGCCGGTGGAGGGGTTGCGGTGCCGGTGGATCTCGAAGCCGGTCGCCATGTCCTCCGTGATGGAGTCGTACAGGCCGCCGATCTGCTTGAGCGCGCTGATGCGTACGGCGTTGGACGTGCCGACGAACATGGGCGAGCCGTAGCGGTTGCCCGCACGCTGGATCAGCGCGTGGAAGAGGAACTGCTGCGACTCGGCGGCCTTGGTGATGAAGTTGTCGTAGTTGCCGTAGACCTGAGGGCCGATCACGAAGCCCACGTCGGGGTCGCGGAAGAAGCCGAGCATCCGCTCCAGGTAGTTGGGCATCGGCACGTGGTCGGTGTCGACGGAGGCGAAGAAGTCGTAGTCCGAGCCGTGCGCGTCCAGCCAGGCGTTGTAGTTGCCGTGCTTGGTCTTGGCGCGGTGCGGGCCCTTCGGCTGGTTCCACTTCGCGACGCCCTTGCGGGAGAAGTGGTGCACGCCGAGCCGCTCGCAGACCTCCTTGACCTCCGGGTCGTCGCCCTCGTCGAGCAGCCAGACGTGCAGCAGGCCCCGGTGGCGCAGCTTCACTGCCGCCTCCAGGGTCTTCGTCACCATCTCGAGCGGCTCCTTGCCGGGCACGAACGAGGTGAGGAACGCGACGCGCGTGCCGGTCTCCGGCACGACCGGGATCGGGTCGCGGGCGACCAGTGTCGCGTGTGCGTTCGACAGCACGTTCATGCAGCGGAAGAACTCGATGAGCCCGATGGACACCAGCATCACGATGTCGAGTGCGGGCAGGAAGTCGTAGGCGGGGTAGTCCCGTTCGGTCCAGTGCGTGGGCTGCATCAGCCAGAACAGCAGGACCAGGGAGAGCAGCGGGGCCGCGCCCAGCATCAGCGCGGCCCGGATCCTGTGCGGTTCCTGTGAGAGCAGTGAGCGGTAGCGCACCTTGTACGGCTGGTTCGGATCGGGCTGGGTCAGTGGCCCGGCGAGCCGGCTGTAGTGCTCGTAGTCGTAGCGCGGCAACGATTTTCTGATGCGCCGGAAACCGCCAGTGCGGTGCGGTGGCACTCGCAGCTGGGTCGTCTCGGACGGGTCGAATTCCGGCCGGGCGCCCGTCGGCGTCGACGTCATGAGTCATCCCCCCGCACGCGTCACCGCGTGTTCGTCGGTCCTGCGCCCGGGAACGGGCCCCCTGACCGTGCCCCCGGACGTATCACTGGCGGGCCACCGTCCCACCCCTATCTAAGACTGGAACGACGGCCTTCCGGTTGCATGATGCCCCCCTCGACATCGGTTCATGAGCGGGGCCCCCTCCCCGCGCGCTCGGCAACCGGCTCGGGCCCGGTGTGACACGGTGCCCATTTCAAGTGCCTTGTACCGTAAGCCTCTTGGGAGCCAATGGCTCCATGACAGAGTGCTGTCACCCGGTTCATGATCGCAAGGCCGATACGCCGTGAAACGTGCCGTTTACGCCTCGGACCCCCAGCCGCGCCTGGCGATTGCGGGTGGGCGGGGGCCAACGACGAAGGCCCCCCGCAATCGCGGAGGGCCTTCGGTTTGTGCGCCATCAGGGACTCGAACCCCGGACACGCGGATTAAGAGTCCGCTGCTCTAACCAACTGAGCTAATGGCGCCGGTCGACCTGCATAACTTTACCCGACCCCCTTGGGTGCTTCTGACCACTCGACACGCCGGGGGAGTGGGTGAAATCTGGTGGTTTCAATCATTTGGACCGTCAACATGCGATTTGTCATGAGAGTTGAGACGCTTCCTGCGTGCGGAATCGAGGCTCTTTATTCCAAAGTCCGGCACCGGAGTGTGAGGGGAATCGCATGGAGCGGATGGAGCACGGGGACACGGCGGAGCCGATGGGCGCCCCGGTCTTCGAGGACGTCGACCCGGCCGAGGACTGCGACTGCGCGGGCTGCGCCGAGTGGCGGCGCGCGGTGCCGCACCCGGTGCGCACCAAGGTGGGCGCCCGCCACGCCCTCGTCCTCGCCGCCGCCGCGGGCACCGTCATCGGCGGCCTCCAGACCACTCCGGCGGCCGCGGCCGAACACCACGAGGCCAGACCACTGACCCCGCCCCCCGGCGACGGGGTCGACACGGCGCCGCAGGGTGGGACCGGGCCGCTGCACGGAGCGCCCGCCCCGGCCGCCGGCTCCGTTTCGATGGTCCAGTCCACGACCCTGCGCAAGACCTCCCGGGCCGCGATCCTCGACCGCGCCAGGAAGTGGGTCGAGGCCAAGGTCCCGTACAACATGAACAAGTACTGGAAGGACGGCTACCGCCAGGACTGCTCCGGCTTCGTCTCCATGGCGTGGGGCCTGCCCGGCAACGAGTGGACCGGGAGCCTCGCCCAGTACGGCACCCGGATCACCAAGTCGCAGCTGCAGCCCGGAGACATGCTGCTCTTCCACAACCCGGCCGACCCGGAAAAGGGCTCGCACGTCACGATCTTCGGCGGCTGGACGGACGCGTCCCACACCCGGTACATCGCATACGAGCAGACCAAGCCCGGCACGCGGGTGCAGTCCACCCCGTACGCGTACTGGAGCCACTCGAGCAGCTACGTCGCGTTCCGGTACCGGGCCGTCACGGACGGCAGTTCAGGATCGAGCGCGTCGTCGACGAAGTTCCCCGGCGCCAAGTACTTCGGCCCCGGCAAGAACAACGCGCACGTGACACGGCTCGGCAAGATGCTCGTCGAGCGGGGCGGCAAGCGGTTCTACAAGGTCGGGCCAGGGCCGCGGTGGAGCGAGGCCGACCGCAAGGCCACGCGCGCGTTCCAGCGCGCGCAGGGCTGGCGCGGCGCGGCGGCCGACGGCATCCCGGGCCCCACGACCTGGGCGTATCTGACGACCGGGCAAGGGCGGAGCATCCCGTCCGCCGGCAGCGGCGGCGCCGAGCGGGCCCCGTCCTCCTCCGGTTTCCCCGGCAAGGCGAAGTTCCGCCCCGGCGCGGAGAACTCCGACGTCACGCGGCTCGGCAAGCAGCTCGTGAAGAAAGGATTCGGCAAGTTCTACCGCCAGGGCCCCGGGCCGCGCTGGAGCGAGGCGGACCGGCGCAATGTCGAGGCCTTCCAGCGGGCCCAGGGCTGGCGGGGCAAGGCGGCCGACGGCTACCCGGGCCCCGAGACCTGGCGTCGGCTGTTCTCATGACGCGCAACGCGGAGGGTTCCATGAGCGAAACCGACGGAGGGGCGCGCGCCGCGCGGCTCATCCGCAACGAGTCCACCACCGAGATCCCGGTCCACCTCCTCTTCCGCGACGACCCGGACCCGGTGGCCGTGCCGCTGCGGCCCGCGGTGGTCACCAAGGCCCAGGTCGAGCGCGCGAGCGCGACGGCCCCTGGCCGGACACTCCGTCCCGCCCCGGCCCGCACCCCGAGCCGGCCCGCACCCTCCGTCGACCCCGACCTGGAGGAGCGGGCCGGGCGGGCGCTGCCCGGCGCCTTCGGGGTGTTCGGCGGGGCGGTGGGCGCGGCCGGGGCCGCGGCCGCGCTCGGCTGGGCGGGGGTGCTGCCCCGGATCATGACCGACCTCGCCCACCTCGACGGATACGCGGGCGCCGGGTTCGGGCCCGCGCAGTGGGCGGCGCTCGCCGGGTCCGGCGCGCTCGCCCTGTTCGGCGTCGGCGGGCTCGCGCGCGGGCGGACCGGCGGGGCCTGGGTGCTCACGCGCTTCGGCCGGTACCGGGGGAGCGTGCGCAGGGCGGGGCTGCTGTGGCTGAACCCGCTGCTCGTGCGCCGCCGGGTCGACCTGCGGCTGCGGCACTGGCGCAGCGAGCCGATGCCGGCGGTCGACACCAATGGCGAGGCGCTGCGCGTCGTCGTGCTCGTCGCCTGGCGGATCAAGGACACGGCGCGGGCGACGCTCGGGACCGAGGACCACGAGACGTATCTGCGCGAGTGCGTGGAGGCGGGCCTCGCGCGGGTGCTGTCCCGGCTGCCCGCCGTGGTCGGCGACCGGGACGCGCCCGTGCTGCGCAACGCGGAGGCCCTGGGAGATCTGCTCACCCGGCGCCTCGCCGAGGACGCGGAACCGGTCGGCATCGAGGTGTTCTCGGCGCAGCCCACGCGGATCGAGTACGAGCCGGAGGTGGCCGCCGCGATGCGGCGCCGCCGGATCGCGGCACTCGACGCGCGGCGCCGGGACACCGTCCTCACCACGGTCGTGGACTCGGTGGAGGACACCGTGACGCGGCTGACCGCGCGGGGTCTCGTCGATCTCGACGACTACGAGCGCAAGTTGCTCGTGAAGGACCTGACGGTCGCGTTCTACACAGGTCGAGGAGAGTGACGCCCTGGGGCCTGTCCGAGGGGTGACCGGAAGGGGCCGTGCCGGGAATTGCGATTGGTCTGGACATGCTCAACTCCCGGTTCTACATTGTGCGTTGCGTTGGTCTAGACCTGAACTATCGCTGTGCGCACGGCTTCCGGCACTCCCAACACCCCCCAGGAGCGGCAGCATGCGAAAAACCTCGAAGCGTACGAAGGCGTACGCGGCCCTGCTCGGCCTGACGACCGCGGGGGCGTTCGCGCTCTCCGCGGGCGGCGCCAGCGGTCACGGCTACACCGACCTGCCCGTCAGCAGGCAGAAGCTGTGCGCCAACGGCGGCGTCAGCGGCTGCGGCAGCATCCAGTGGGAGCCGCAGAGCGTCGAGGGCCCGAAGGGCTTCCCGGCGGCCGGCCCCGCCGACGGCAAGCTCTGTTCGGCAGGGAACGGCGGCTTCAGCGCGCTCGACGCCGCCAAGCAGCCGAACGGGAACGCCTGGCCGACCACGAAGGTGACGGGCGGTCAGAGTCAGACCTTCCGCTGGCAGTTCACCGCGCGGCACTCCACCGCGGACTTCCGCTACTACATCACCAAGGACGGCTGGGACCAGAGTCAGCCGCTGACCCGGTCGTCCCTCCAGACCGCGCCGTTCCTCACGGTCCCGTACAGCGGCCAGCCGCCGGCGACGCTCTCGCACTCCGGCACGTTGCCCTCCGGGAAGTCGGGCCACCACGTGATCCTCGCGGTGTGGAACGTCGCGGACACGGGGAACGCCTTCTACGCGTGCTCGGACGTCACGTTCTGAGCCCGTGACCCCGGTGCGCCGCCCCACGGCGCGCCGGGGTTCACCGGCACCCGTGGTGCATGCCTCGGGGCTCCGCCCCGGACCCCGATCCTCAAACGCCGGAGGGGCTGGATCGGCGTCGCCGCTCTCCACATCTGACGGAACGTCAATTATGGTTCGCCGCCATGGGATCCATGACGACGCGCACCTTCGCGGAACTCATCCAGGAGCGCTGGGGCGACCACAGGCCCGGACTCGCGTACGAGGACCAGGTGCTCAGCCATCACCAGGTCGCGGCCGGAGCGGCGGCCCGCGCCGCGCTTCTCGGTGAGCTGCTGCCGCGGGCGGCGGACCCCCACATCGGCCTGCTCCTCGACAACACCCCCGAATTCCCCCAGTGGCTGGGCGCCGCCGCGCTCTCCGGCGCCGCCGTCGCCGGCCTCAACCCGACCCGGCGCGGCGCCGAACTCGCCCGCGACATCACGCACACCGAGTGCCGTGTCCTGGTCACCGAGCGGGCCCACCTCCCGCTGCTCGACGGCCTCGACCTGCCGGGCGTCCGGATCCTGGTGACCGACACCGGCGCGTACGAGGAGCTGCTCACGCCGTACGAAGGGACGAAGCCGGAGGCGGACGGCCGGGTCGGCCCCGACACCCGCATGCTGCTCTACTTCACCTCCGGGTCGACCGGGGCCCCGAAGGCGGCGCTGTGCACGCAGGGGCGGCTTGCGGCGGCGGGGCAGTCCCTGGTGTCGAACTTCGGGGTCCGCGCGGACGACGTGCACTACATCTGCATGCCCCTCTTCCACGGCAACGCGGTCATCGCGGACTGGGCGCCGGCCGTCGCGGCGGGCGCCGGGGTCGCGCTGCGCCGCCGCTTCTCGGCGTCCCAGTTCCTGGGCGACGTACGCCGATTCGGCGCCACGTACTTCACCTACGTGGGCCGGGCCGTCCAGTACATCCTGGCCACCGATGAACGCCCCGACGACCGGGACAATCCCCTCCGGGTCGGTTTCGGTACGGAGGCGGGGGCCGTGGACGCGGCGCGGTTCGAGGAGCGGTTCGGGGTGCGGCTCGTCGAGGGGTACGGGTCCTCGGAGGGCGGCGCCGCGGTGCAGCGCACGGCCGACACCCCGGCGGGCGCGATCGGCCTGGCGGCCCCCGGCAGCGACCTCGCGGTGCTCGACCCGGAGACGAAGGCGGAGTGCCCGCCGGCGCGCTTCGACGAGGGCGGGCGCCTCCTCAACGGGGAGTCGGCGATAGGGGAGCTGGTGAACCGTGGCCGCTCACCCTTCGAGGGCTACTGGCGCAACGACGCCGCGTATGCCGAACGCGTCCGGGAGCACGGCTGGTACTGGACCGGCGACCACTTCTACCGGGACGCCGACGGGTACCTGTACTTCGCCGGGCGCGCCGACGACAAGATCCGCGTCGACAGCGAGAACCTCGCCCCGGCCATGATCGAGAACATCCTCGCCCGCTGGCCGGACGCGGCGGCCGTCGCGGTCTACGGGGTGCCGGACCCGGTGGCCGGGGACCAGGTGATGGCGACGATCGCGCTCCGCGAGGGCCGCACGTTCTCCCCGGTGGCCTTCGACGCCTTCCTCGCCTCGCAGCCCGACCTTGGCACGAAGATGGCCCCTCGCTTCCTCCGGGTGGTGGACCGTATGCCGGTCACCGCGACGAACAAGGTCCGACGCGGGGAGCTGCGCCGCGAGGGCTTCTGGAGCGGCGGCGACCTCTGGTGGCGGCCCCCGGGCTCCGCCACCCATCGCCCCCTGACCTGCGAGGACGGCGCGGATCTGGCGACGGAGTACCGGGAGCGCGGCCGCGAGTCCCTGATCGCCCCCACGTGACGCCTGCGCCTCCGGTGGTCAAAAGCACCCCCTGGGGCCAGGTAGTATTTACCTCGTCAACCGGCGCCATTAGCTCAGTTGGTTAGAGCAGCGGACTCTTAATCCGCGTGTCCGGGGTTCGAGTCCCTGATGGCGCACAAACCGAAGGCCCCCGCTACGGCGGGGGCCTTCGTCGTTGTTGTCTAAAGCCCCGCACTCGGACGAGAGCCGGCGGGGTCCGGGGCGGAGCCCCGAGGCCGTAACCACCGTGCCGGTGAGGATCAGATCGCCAAGGACAGGAGGACCGGCGCGGCCTCCTTGTTCAACTGTTCCGCCGCGTCGTGCAAACGGTGCGCGTGCTCGACCGGGAGCGAGAGCGCCAGGCATCCGACGGACGCGCCCGCCGTGATGGGAACCGCGGCGCACACCGTGCCCACGGCGTACTCCTGGAGGTCGAGGACCGGAACCGTCGCCGGCTGGGAGGCGAGGCGGGACAGCAGCACCTTCTCGTTGGTGATCGTGCGCGAGGTGAGCCGGGCCATCTTGTGGCGGGACAGATGATCCCGCCGCCCGTTCATGTCGAGCTGGCCGAGGAGGCTCTTGCCGATGGCGCTCGCGTGCGCAGAGACACGGAAGTCCACCCACTCGTTGACCGCGGGCGTCTCGGGCCCCGTCGCCACCTGCGTGATCCGGATCTCCCCGTCGACGTAACGGCTCATGTAGACCGCCGCGCCCACGTCGTCGCGCAGCCGGTCGAGGGTCCGCTGGAGCTTCGCGGTGAGCGCGGCCGCCTGGCCGTCCGCGGCTCCGAGCCTGGTCAGGGTCTCGCCGGTGGTGTACGCCCCGTCGGCGCCCTGCTGGACGTAACCCTCCCTGCGCAGCATGCGCAGCAGGATCGTCAGCTGGTCGGCAGGCAGTCCGGTGACCCGCGCCAGCTCCGTGTCGGTCACGCCCACGCCTCGGTGTGCGACGGTCTCCAGCACGCGCAACGCGTGCTGCACCGCCTCGTGCGGCTGGTGCGGGGACGCACCTTGCTCGTGCTTCAGCGCCACGGTTCTTCCCCCTGCATGGACCGGTTCCGGACAGCTGGGCTTCGTCCACGATAGCCGCCAACACCCCCTTTGGGGGCGGTGGTTGGAGAGATTGGTGGCGCGTTCCGTGCCTCTCAGCAGGAACGCGCCACCCTGGCATATGCCAAAGTCATGCACCACTCGGTAGGTGGCTGGTCACAGCACGGCGCTGAGGAACTCCTGGGTGCGCTCGTGCTCCGGCTCGCTGAAAATCTTCTCCGGCGAACCGGACTCGATGATGCGACCCGAGTCGAACATCAGGACCTGGTCCGAGATGTCCCGGGCGAAGGTCATCTCGTGCGTCACGCACAGCATGGTGATGTCCGTGGTGCGCGCGATGTCCCGCAGCACGTCGAGGACACCGGCCACCAGCTCCGGGTCGAGCGCCGACGTGACCTCGTCCAGGAGCAGCACCTGCGGGCGCATCGCAAGCGCGCGGGCGATCGCCACACGCTGCTGCTGGCCGCCGGAGAGCTGCGAGGGGTACGCGTCGACGCGGTCGCCGAGGCCGACCATGTCGAGCAGCTCCTTGGCCCGCTGCTCCGCCTCGTCCTTGGACAGGCCGAGCACGTTGACCGGTGCCTCGGTGATGTTGCGCAGCACGTTCATGTTCGGGAACAGGTTGAACTGCTGGAAGACCATCCCGATGTTCTTGCGGATCTCGCGGATGTGCTTCTCGCCGGCCGAGACGAGCTTGCCGTCCTTCTGCTCGTGCGTGAGGAACTCGCCGCCCACCTTGATGGTGCCCTCGTCGGGCTTCATCAGCGTCATCAGCAGACGCAGGATCGTGGTCTTGCCGGATCCGGACGGGCCGATCAGCGTGACGTGCTTGCCGGAGTCGACGGAGAAGTCCAGGTTGTCCAGGACGGTGTTGCTGCCGAACCGCTTGGTGACCTTGTCGAAGCGGATGAGCTCGCTGCCGTCGACGGCAGGATTGGGAATTTCCTGGGAAGTGCTGCTGTCAGCGGACAAGACGACGCTCCAAGACTCGCAGAAGAAGAGAAGCCGGGTAGGCGATGACGATGAAGGCGACACCGACGATGCTGATGGCCTCGTAGGTGAAGGTGGTCTGGCTGAAGCCCTGGGCCTCGCCCAGCATGTCAAGGGCGCCGATCGCCATGATCTGCGGCGACTCCTTCAGCATGACGATCACGTAGTTGCCGAGCGCGGGAATCACGCGGCGGACGGCCTGCGGCAGGATCACCGCGCGCCAGGTGCGGCCCTTGGACAGGCTGAGCGCCGTGGCGGCCTCCCACTGGCCGACGGGCACGCCCTCGATGCCGGCCCGGTAGACCTCGGACGTGTACGTCGAGTAGTGCAGGCCGAGCCCGACGATGCCGGTGACCAGCGGGGACATCGAGATGCCCCAGGAGGGAACGACGTAGAAGAGGAAGAACAGCTGCACCAGGAGCGGGGTGTTCCGGATGAATTCGGTGACCGCCGTCACCGGCCAGCTGACCCACTTCGTCTTCGAGCGCTGGGCGATCGCCCACACCAGGCCGAGGGCGAAGGCGATGACCGCACCACCGACGAGCGCCTGGAGCGTGACGAGTACGCCGTCCCAGAACTGCGGCATGAAGTCCGCGACGTTGGACCAGTCCCAGTTCACTTGGCACCTCCGGCACCGGTGACGGCGTCGATCGTCGACTTGGAGCGCATACCGCCGAGGAGCACGCGCAGGCCGCCCTTCTCGGGCGCCTGGCCGACTCGGCTCTTGGCGTGCCGCTCAAGCAGGCGCATGAGGCGGGTGAAGATGAAGGCGAACACGAAGTACAGGACGAGCAGCAGCGTGTAGACCGGCGCGCTGTCGCCGGAGACGAGCCGCTTGAGGTTGCCCGCGAACGTCATGTCGGCCACCGCGATGAGGGAGACCAGCGAGGTTCCCTTGAGCAGCTCGATCAGCAGGTTGTTGAACGGCGGGATCATCTCCGGCCAGGCCTGCGGGAGTTCGATGCGGCGCAGGCGCTGGGTGCGCGTGAAGTTGAGGGCGATGCCTGCCTCGCGCTGGGCGGGCGGCACCGCGGCGAGTGCGCCGCGCACGATCTCCGAACCGTAGGCGCCGTAGGTGATGCTGAGCGCCAGGATGCCCGCGAACATGGGCTCGAAGTTGATGTGGAACAGCATCGGCACGGTGTACGCGATCCAGAACATGAAGACCAGCGAGGACGTGCTGCGGAAGATCTCGAAGTACGCCCCGGACAAGAAGCGCACGAACCACACATTGGACGTGCGCAGGACGCCGATGATGAACGCGATGACGAAGGCGATGATCGCGCTGAGGACCGTGACCTCGAGCGTGATCCAGATGCCCGGCAGGAACCAGTTCTCGAAGAACTTCGCGGACATCATGAGGCGGCTCCCTTGACAGGGGGGCAGAGTTTCTCGACCGTGAGGTCGGTCATCTCCTTCTTCGTGAAACCGAAGGGCGCCATGATGCGCAGGAGTTCACCGCTGTCCTTGAGCTTGTGCAGCTCTTTGTTGAACGCGTCGCGCAGGTTCTTCTCCGACTTCCGGAACGCGAATCCGCCCGCTCCGTAGACCGGCTTTCCGTCCACGTAGGGCTGGAAGGGCTCGACGGCCTCGACCCCGCTCTTGCCCTTGATCACCGTGCGGACCGTGACGGCCGTGCCGGCGAAGGCATCGACCCTGCCCTGGCGCACGGCGTCGAGCCCGGCGACCTGGTCGGGCAGGATCAGCATGTCCTTGATGCCCAAGGCCTTGGCGGTATCGATCTCCGCGTAGGCCGTGCCCGTCGCGAACTTCAGCTTCTTGTCCGCAATTTCCTTGTACGTCTTGATGCCGTGCGGGTTTCCCTTGCGCACGATGAACGAGTCGGGCATCAGGTAGTCGGGATCGGAGAACAGCACCTGTTCGCAGCGAACCGGATTGATGTACATGCCCGCCGACACCACGTCGAACTGCTGCGCCTGGGTCAGCCCGGGAATCAGCGCGCTGAACTGCGTCGGCACCGCCTTCACCTTGGGCACCCCGAGGCGCGGGAAAATCACCTTGGCGATCGCCGGCGCCTCTCCGGTGACCTCGCCGTTCTCGTCGATGTATCCGAACGGGACCTCACCCGCCACGCCGATCTTGACCTCTCCGGCGTCGCGCAGCCGGTCCAGCAGATCCCCGCCCTCGACCTTCCCCTCCTCCGGCACTCGGCTGCAGGCCGCGGTACCGAACACACCCAGCGCCGCCGCCCCCGCACCGTAGAGCAGGGAGCGGCGGCGGACTGGTCTGGCGATGAATCCCTCATTGTTACCAAGTGGTGGAGCCATGGCGCGCCATTACCCGAAGCCCCGGGAGATATGCCTATCGTTTTCGGCCCTTGATAAAGCCGAGATCTGAATTCATAAGCAATACGTCCATGTCCTAACTTCACGCGATTCACGCCGTGTTGGGACTGGAGTGACTCGCCACTTCCGCCTCGTAGAGCGTGTGCGCGGTCCGGAGTACGAGATCGTCCCTGTGCCGCGCCGCCACGATCTGGAGGCCGACCGGTAGACCGCCCTTGTCGAGCCCCACGGGCACGGAAGCGGCGGGCTGTTGGGTCAGGTTGAAGGGGTACGTGAACGGGGTCCAGCCCGTCCATCGCCGCAGGCCGGAGCCGCGCGGAACCTCAACTCCGGCCTCGAAGGCGGTGATCGGCACCGTCGGCGTCACCAGCAGGTCGTACGTCGAGTGGAAGGCGCCCATCCGCCGCCCGAGCGCCATCCGTGCGTCGACCGCCGCCAGATAGTCGAGCGCGCTGTACCGCGCGCCCCGGGTGCATATCTCCCGCAGCCCCGGGTCGAGCAACTGCCGCTTGGACGCCGGGAGATGCTGCACCACTCGCGCCGCGCCGCTGAACCACAGCGTGTGGAACGTCTCCACCGGATCGGTGAAGTCCGGATCCACCTCCTCGACGTACGCGCCGAGTTCGGCGAGCCGCGTCACCGCCGCGCGCACCGCCGCGGCGACGTCGGGCCGCACCGCCACCTGTCCGCCGAGCGTCGGCGAGTACGCGACGCGCAGCCCGCGCACCCCGCCGTGCAGCGCGTCCCGGAAGCCGCCGGACGGCGGTCCCGAGGCCGACCAGTCCCGCGGGTCGGGGCCCGAGATCACATCCATCATGAGCGCCGCGTCGGCCGCCGTACGGGCCAGCGGCCCCACGTGCGCCAGCGTCCCGAACGCCGACGACGGGTACAGCGGCACCCGCCCGTACGTCGGCTTGAGGCCGAAGATCCCGCAGAAGGCGGCGGGTATGCGCACCGAACCCCCGCCGTCCGTGCCGAGCGACAGCGGCCCCGCGCCCACCGCGACCGCCGCCGCGCTCCCGCCGCTCGAACCACCCGCCGTACGCGAGGTGTCGTACGGATTGCGGGTCGCGCCCGACAGCGGCGAATCGGTCACGCCCTTCCAGCCGAACTCGGGCGTCGTCGTCTTGCCGACGAGGACCGCGCCCTGCTCGCGCAGCCGGGCCACCGACGGCGAGTCCTCGTCCCAACTGCCCTGCTCCGACACGGTCTTCGAGCCGCGCAGCGTGGGCGCGCCCCGCTGCAGCAGGATGTCCTTCACCGACACCGGTACCCCGTCGAGCAGGCCCATCGGTTCGCCCTCGCGCCACCGTCGCGCGCTCGCCTCTGCCCGGGCGAGGGCACCTTCCGCGTCGACACGCACGAACGCGTTCAGCGCAGGGTCGGTCTCCTCGATCCTGGCGAGCACGGCGCGGGTCGCGTCGACCGGGCTGAACTCTCCCTTGCGATATCCCTCGATGAGGTCCTGCGCGGTCAGTCCGATGAGCACGCTCGTCATCCGCCCTCCAGCACCAGCGATACGTTGCCGGGGACCTACCCAGGATCACCTCGTCAGGCACGGACATCGCGGGGAAACCGTCCGGCAATGAAGATCCGCTTTCCTGGGCGCGAGAAGTCGGGAACAGCCACCAATTTCACGAACAACGGAAAGTTCGAAGGCACCTTCCGACATGCGCGGATTGACCCCGCAGGCACCGGAACCTACCGTCGACAACAGAGGACACCACTAGGGTTCCTGCACCTTGTTTCGCGCTGTGTCGCTGTCCCGACGTCCCGGCGGTTCGCCGGCTCAAGCACCACCCCGGCATTGAATCAGTCAGCTGAACATGGGGCCTGCTCATGGACGTCTCATTCCTGGGGGGACCGAAACCGCAGCGCGGCGTGGGCGTCGTCGCCCCGTTCGACTTCGCTCTCGACCGCGAGCTGTGGCGTTGGGTACCCGACCATGTATCCCTCCACCTCACCCGTACTCCCTACGTGCCCGTCGAGGTCGGCCTCGACCTGGCGCGCCTGGTCAGCGAGCACGAGACGCTCGGTGAAGCGGTCCGTGCGCTCGGTGCCACCGGGCCGGAAGTCCTCGCGTACGCCTGCGCCTCCGGCAGCTTCGTCGGCGGTCTCGCGGGGGAGCGGGCGATGTGCACGGCGATGCGGCGGGCCGGGGAGCTGCCCGCCGTGACCACATCGGGGGCCCTGCTCCAGGCCCTGTCCGAACTGGGCGCGCGACGCATCGCCCTCGTGACGCCCTATACGCGATCGGTCACCGAATCGCTCGAGGAGTATCTGTCGGAGGCCGGCATCACGGTCACGGGCCGGGCCTACCTCGGTCTGACCCGGCACATCTGGAAGGTGCCCTACCGGGACGTGGCGGCGATGGCCAGGGAAGCGGGGAGCTCCGGGGCCGACGCGCTCTTCATCAGCTGCACCAACCTGCCGACGTACGACGTCATCCCGCAGCTGGAGGCGGAGTTGCGGATTCCGGTGATCTCGGCCAATCAAGTCACGATGTGGGCAGCCCTCGCCCGGCTGGGTACACGTGCGGTGGGGCCGTACCAGGCGCTGCTGGATCCGGCGGCGCGGGTGTGGCCCCCGGCGGACGTGCCGGAGGCGCTGCCTCCGGAGGATCTGCCGAGGGAACGGTCGAAGGAACAGGAAGGGTGGGCATAGCGCATGACCTCGCTGGGATTTCTCTACCCCGGACACTCCGCGGAGGACGACTACCCGCGCATCGAGATGCTGATCGACAGCGATGTGCGGCTGCCTGTCGTCCACACCGACATCGGAGAGGACGCGCACCGTGTCGACGCGCTGCTGAAGATGGGCGCGCCGGACCGCCTCGCCGCGGGGGTCGAGGAACTGCGGCTCTCCGGCGCGGAGGCGGTGGTCTGGGCGTGCACGTCCGGGAGCTTCGTCTTCGGCTGGGACGGCGCGCACGAGCAGGTGCGCGGGCTCGCGAGGGCGGCGGGGCTGCCCGCTTCCAGTACGTCCTTCGCCTTCGCGCACGCGTTGCGGGAGGTGCGGGCGCGGCGGGTGGCGGTCGCCGCGACCTATCCGGAGGACGTCGCGGACCACTTCGCTACGTTCCTCAAGGCTGCCGGAGCGGAGGTCCTGGCCGTCCGGGGGAGCGGGATCATCACGGCGGCCGAGGTGGGGACGTGGGGGTGGGACGAGATCCTCGCCATGGCCCGGGCCGGCGACCACCCCGACGCGGATGCGGTGCTTTTGCCCGACACGGCGTTGCACACGGCGGCGTACGTCCGTGACCTGGAGTCCGAGCTCGGCAAGCCGGTCCTCACGGCGAACCAGGTCTCCGTCTGGGAGGCGCTGCGACTGGTGGACCGGCGGGTCAACGCGCCGGCCCTGGGCGCGCTCTTCACGAAGGAGCCGGTGGTGCAGGTGTGAGGCGGCCCGCCCGGCCCACGCCACGGGGCTCCGCCCCGGACCCCGCGTCTCAAACGCCGGCGGGGCTTGATGGTGCCGTTGCCGCCTTGGGCAATCTGCCGCCTTGGGCGGCAGGGTGGGCAAGGCGGCGCCCCGGTGCGGCGCGACAGTTAAGCGGGGTCCGGCCACGGTGCCGGGAATAAAGCGGAGTAGGCCTCCGTTACGCCGGGGTCAAGCCATATACCCCGTACGTACGCAGGAGGACCCGTGATCCGCGGCGCAGCCCAGGGCACTGCCCCGACCCCCCTCTCCGTCCTGGACCTGGTCACCGTGGGAGCGGGTCGCACGGCCACCCAGGCCCTCCGTACCAGCGTCGACATCGCCCGGCTCGCGGAGAACCGTGGGTACCACCGGTACTGGGTCGCCGAGCACCACTCCATGCCCGGCGTAGCCTCCAGCAGCCCCGCCGTGATCCTGGCCCACCTGGCCGCCCACACGGACCGCATCCGCCTCGGCTCCGGCGGCGTCATGCTCCCGAACCACGCCCCGCTCGTGATCGCGGAGCAGTTCGGCACGCTGGAGGCCATGGCCCCGGGCCGCGTTGACCTCGGCCTCGGCCGCGCCCCCGGCACGGACGGCGCGACCGCCGCCGCCCTGCGCCGCTCGGACCGCCTCAACGAAGGCGCCGACGACTTCCCGCAGCAGCTCGTCGAGCTCACCCGCTTCCTCGACGACGACTTCCCCGACGGCCACCCGTACTCCCGCATCCACGCCGTCCCGGGCCCGGTCCAGGCCACGTCCCCCGGCGGCGTACAGGACCCGAACCGCCCGCCGGTCTGGCTCCTCGGCTCCTCCGGCTTCAGCGCCCGCCTGGCCGCGACGCTCGGCCTCCCGTTCGCCTTCGCGCACCACTTCTCGGCGCAGAACACCCTCCCGGCGCTCGACCTGTACCGCGAGAACTTCCGCCCGTCCGAGACCCTCTCCGAGCCCTACGCCCTCATCGGCGTATCGGCGCTCGCGACGGACGACGACGGCACGGAGGCCCGCCGCCAGGTGCTCGCCGCCGCCCTCAACATGGTCCGGCTCCGCACCGGCCGCCCCGGCCTCGTGCCGACGCCCGAGGAGGCGGAGGCGTACCAGTTCAACGAGATGGAGCGGGACTTCGTCCAGTCCTGGAACTCCAACGTCATCCACGGCACCCCCGACGAGGTCCGCTCCGGCCTCGACGAGCTGCAAAAGCGCACGGGCGCCGACGAGTTGATGCTCACGGCCAACGCCCACGGTGGCGACGTACGCCTGCGTTCCTACGAACTCATCGCGGACGCCTACGAGTTGCCGCGCGCCTGAGAGCCCGAGAACCCGGGGCCGCCTGACGGCGGCGGATCACTTGCGCTTCATTTGCGCTCGGCAAGGAGCCCAGAGATACGATCCGCTGCCACCGGCCGCGAGTAGAGCCACCCCTGCCCGGTGTCGCACCCGAGCCGGCGCAGCCGCTCCGCCTGCTCCGCCGTCTCCACGCACTCGGCGGTCACCGTGAGCCCGAGCCGGTGCGCCAGCTGCACGAGCGCCTCGACGATCATCGCGTCCGCCGGCTCCGCGGGCGTGGACCCGTCCCCCTCGAATCCCCGCACGAACGCCCCGTCGAGCTTGAGTACCGACACGGGCAGCCGGCTGAGGTACGCGAGGTTGGAGTACCCGGTGCCGAAGTCGTCGATGGCGATGCGCACACCCATGTCGCTCAGCGCCCGGAGCGCCTGCAACGGCCGTCCCGTCGAGCCCATCACGGCGGACTCGATCAGCTCCAACTGGAGGAGTTCCGGCGGGAGTCCGGTCTCGGCGAGGATCTGCGCGACGTCCGCCACGAGGTCCGAGTCCCACATCTGACGCACCGCCACATTGACGCTCATGAACACCGGCGGCGCCTCGGGGTGCTCCACCTGCCAGCGCCGCGCCTGCGCGCAGGCCGTCCGCAGCACCCATCGCCCCAACTCCACGATGGAGCCGTCCTCTTCGGCCAGTGGGATGAACCGATTCGGCGACAGCAGGCCGAACTGCGGGTGCCGCCAGCGCACCAGCGCCTCGACCCCGCGCAGCTCACCGTCCGCCATCTCCACCAACGGCTGGTATTCCAGGGCGAATTCACCCCGGTCGACCGCGGGCCGCAGGCTGGACGACAGGGCCTGACGGGTCATCCGGTGGGCGTTGCGCTCCGGGTCGAAGAAGGTCCAGCGGGCCTTGCCGTCCGCCTTCGCCCAGTACAGCGTGGTGTCGGCCGCCTGCATCAGGGCCGTCGTGCTGGTGCCGGTGATCTGCCGCTCGACCACACCGATCGAGGCGGAGACCGACACCCGCTCACCGGCGAGGTCGAAGGGCTCCCGCAGCGCGTCAAGGACCGCCCGGGCGAGCTCCGCCACCTCCTCCGTACCGGTGGAGTCCTCGACGAGCAGCGCGAACTCGTCACCGCCGAGCCGGGCCACCAGCGGGGCGCCCGTGGCGCTCTGCGCGCGGTCCGCGCAGTGCGTGAGCCGCTCGGCGACGGCGACGAGCAACCGGTCGCCGACCGGGTGCCCGAGGGAGTCGTTGACCGCCTTGAACCCGTCGAGGTCCAGCAGGCAGAGCCCCACGCGTCCGGTCGCGCCCGTGTTCTCGTACGTCCCGGACTCCAGGGCCGCGGAGACGCGCTCGAAGAACAGCGCGCGATTGGGCAGCCGGGTCAGCGGATCGTGCAGCTCCAGGTGGTGCAGCCGGTCCTGGAGGCCGCGGTGCGCGGTGATGTCGCTGAGCGAGAGCAGCACGGCCTCCGCGTCCGGGAGCGGTGACACCGTGACGCGCAGCCACAGCGAGTGGCCCGAGGGGTGCTTGAGGCGGCGGGTGCGGCTGAGCCGGGCCTGCCGCCCGCGCAGAATCTCCTGGTAGGCGTCCGCGGTGCGGGGGTCCGAGTGCAGGTCGAGCAGTTCGTCGACGGTACGGCCGGCGAGCTGCCCGGTGTCCTCCCCGCACAGCAGGGCGCATGCGGCGTCGTTGGCGCCGACGATCACGCCCTCGCGATCGACGACCGCCATGGCCAGCGGCGACGTCGCGAATGCCGGCCGGTAGAGGGCCTGGGCGGACGGAGGCCGTGAAGCCGACCCCACGCCATCACCCTCCGTGATCTTCGAGGTCTCCGTGAGCCCCGGGATCCCCGCGAGGGGATCGTTGCGTAGGCCGGGCGGAGCCACCCGGCGCGCGGTCGTGGGCCCTTCGGGCTGTGCGCTCACCGCTCGCTCCCGTGGTGCGTCGGATGGTTGCGTGGTCTGCTGCGGGGTCCCGGCAGGAAAGTGTGCCGATCATAGAGGCAGGTCGGACGGCCTATCCAGCCTGGATCGCGGTGCACATGGGTTCCGGGCCGCCGAACATCTCCCCGGTAGATCGTTTCTGCTCGCCGGAGACCGACCTCCTGTCGTGGCCCGATCGTGGCCGATCGGCTGTGACGTTCCGTGATCGACCGGAGTGTCGTCGGTCACTCGTCCGGGCCAGATAAACAGGGCAAATCACATCAAATACCAACACTCTGGGTTGGGTGTCCCGCTTTCCCGTCCCGGAGGTCGACTTGCCGCGTCCGCAGCCACTCGCGGGAGTGGACAAGCCAGGCCCGCGCGCACTCGCGGCGGGGCTCACCGCCTTTGCGGCCGTGGCCGCCATGGGGCTGGTCGCGGGGCCGGCCGCGGCCGTTCCGTTCGCGGGGCCCTGCGCCCTGGAGCGCACCGCGGCCCACCACTCCGAGGGTCTGGACACCTGGAATCCGGCGTACCCGAAGCCCAAGAAGACCCTGAACGCCGTGATGGTCTTCCTCTCGTTTCCCGACTCGCTGCCCCTGACCACGCCCGACGAGCTGGCCTCCGACTACTTCCCGTCCACCAGCCGCTTCTTCGACCGGGCCTCGTACGGGAAGTTCTCCCTGGTCCCGCATCCGCAGCGGCAGTGGGTCCAGATGCCGCACCCCTCGACCGCGTACGCCATACAGCGCGACTGGGACGCCGCGCACCGCAGCGCGTATCTGCAGGACGCCCTGAAGGCGGCGGATCCGTACACGGACTTCAGCAAGTACGACGTCGTGTACTTCGTCGCCGACCCGGACGCGCCCGGCGTCGATTCCGACGCGACGAAGGTCGTGAACTTCGACCAGCCGATGCGCGCGGACGGCACGGACATCCGCCGCATCGTCACGGTCTTCGAGCGGCACCCGCCGGACCGCAATGTGCTCGCGCACGAGACCGGTCACGTCTTCGACCTGCCCGACCTCTACCACCGGCCCACCGACGGCAAGGGCGACTGGGACACGTATGTCGGTGACTGGGACGTCATGGGCAGCCAGTTCGGCCTCTCGCCGGACCTGTTCGGCTGGCACAAGTGGAAGCTGGGGTGGCTGGATCAGCGGCAGGTGACGTGTGTGAAGCGCAGTGGTGAGACCCGGTTGACCCTGGAGCCGCTGAGTACGGGGCCGCGGGGGGCGGGTTCTCCGTTCGGTACGGGAGGTGGCACCAAGCTCGCCGTCATCCGCACGGGCGTCGACAGTGCCATTGCCCTGGAGGCGCGAGGTGGCTCCGGCAATGATGCGGCGACCTGTAGCCGGGGTGTTCTCGTCTACCGCGTACGCAGCGACTCCGCGTCCGGGGGCGGCCCCATGGAGGTCCTCGACGCCCACCCCCGCACGGAGGCCTGCTACGGCGAATCCGTCTACCCGCCGTTGGCCGACGCCCCGGTGGGCGTCGGCGAAACTTTCACGGTGCCGGGCGACGACAACATCCGCGTCGAGGCGGAGAACCGGACGGCGTCGGGGGCGTGGACGGTGAAGGTGACGACGGCGGGTTGATCCCACACCGGCACCGTGGTTGCGGCCTCGGGGCTCTGCCCCGGACCCCACGCGCACCGGCGTTGCGGCCTCGGGGCTCTGCCCCGGACCCCGCTGGCTCTCGTTCAAGTGCGGGGCTTGAATTGCCTACCCGGCTTGGGTGTCCCGCCCTCGAGGCGCACGACAAAGGCCCCTCGCGGTTCGCGAGAGGCCTTGTCTTTAGGTGCGCCATCAGGGACTCGAACCCCGGACACGCGGATTAAGAGTCCGCTGCTCTAACCAACTGAGCTAATGGCGCCGGTTGACGTCGTAGACATTAGCACCAGGATCGGGGGCAGGAAAAATCGAAATCCGTACCGCGGCCTGCGCACTCGCGCGGGCCGCCCGGACGCATGCCCAGCGCATGACCTCGGGTCCCGGCAGCCAGGGGTGACGGGTGTCGGGGGCGACGACCCAGCGGGACTCCTGGCGCTGGTCGGGCCGGAGCGCGGCGCGGGTCGTGGGGGCCGGGCCCGTGACCGCGTCGCCGGCGCCGTGGTACAGCAGCGGCGGCACCGCGTGGCCCCACTCCTCCCAGTGGAGCAGGGACGGCAGGCGCTGGGCCGTGCCCGGCGCGGTGAACAGGAGCATGCGGCCCCGGTGCGTGGCGACGGGCCCGGAGCCGGGCCCCTCGGACCAGAGACGGTCTAACATCCGCCGGCCGAAGATCGCGGGCACGTTCACCACGTCGAAGGCGGATCCGCAGGGGAGGACGACGGGGGCCGTGGGTCGCGCCTCCCAGTGGGCGAGCGTGGATCGGGGGTACGCCCCGGCGGAGGCGAGCCAGGCGGCTCCCTCGGGGGTGACGTCGCAGATGTCGAAGTGGTCACGCGCGCCAGGGGCCGTAGCCGACGGGGCGTGGGGGGAGTACGGAGGCGTCGCGGTGCTCATGCCTCATACATCTACAGGGGGTGAGGGGGCGATTGCCAAGGGTTGCGGAAAATCGGGACAGGGGTGGGCGGGGTGGAGTATCTTGCCCACCTGGCATATGCCAAATGATCTTTCTGGCTCGCTGCGCGGCCCCGACGCGGCCCTCGTCACGTCGTCTGTTCCTGGCTCCCGCGCAGCAGATCGCGGCCGAACTCGACCATCTTCTTCGCATAGTCCTCGGTCCAGTCCGCGCGCTCCGCGATGTCCGCCGTGGTGAGCCGGTCGAAGCGGCGCGGGTCCGCGAGCTGCGCCGCGGCGACGGCCTGGAACTCCATGGACCGGTCCGCCGCGGAGCGGAACGCGTGCGTCAGCTCCGTGGCGCGCGTGAGCAGGTCGCGGGGGTCCTCGATGGACTCCAGGTCGAAGAAGTGCTCCGGGTCGGCGGACGCCTCCGCGGGTTCGAAGATCAGCGGGGCGGGTCGCAGCCGGGGCTGGTGAGTACGGTCGGGCTCCGCCATCGTGCGGCCTCCTGTTGCCGGGGTGGCCCGCGGTTCGGTGTCGGGCCACCTTCCATTGTCCTTCGGCCCGCAAGAGGGCGGGGGGCTCCGCCGGGGGCGGGTGGAGGGGTGGGGCTGGTCCGGGGCAAAAGATCGGGGCTCTGCCCCGGACCCCGCTGCTCAATCGCCGCAGGGGCTTGATTGTGGTCTCGAAGCTGCTCAATCGCCGGAGGGGCCTGACCAGCCGACTCGGTGTTCCGCCAAGCGGGCCAGGACCGAGTGGTTCGCCTCCCAGCCGTCCGGGAATTTCACCGTCACCCCGAGTTGCACCGGGTCCGCCGACGGGTGTTCGTCCAGGAGGTCCGCGACCCCGGCCCTGCACACCACCACGCACGCGTGCCGATGCCGTGACGCGAGGACGCAGAGCCGGCCCGTCTCCAAGTGGAACGCCGTCGCGTCGGGGCGTCCGGACAGTGGGTGCAGGACGACGGTGACGTCGAACTCGCGGCCTTGAAGGCGGTTCGCCGTGTCGACGGTGACGTCCTTGACGTCGAGGTCCTCCAGCGCCGCCCGTACCGCCGCCGCCTGGTCGCGGTGCGCGGTGCCGACGCAGATCCGGTCCGCCGTAAGCGCGCCCTCGCCGGACTCGGAGCGCGTGACGCCCTCCCGGTCGAGCAGTCGTCGTACGACCAGGGCCACGGCCCGTACCGCCTCCGGGTCCGTACGTGGCGTGTGCGCGGCGGGGAGTTCGAGCAGGCCCCAGCCGGAGGCCGCCGCCTCGTCGATGACCAGGTCCGGGCCCGAACCGTCCGACGCCACCTTGAAGCCCAGCTCCCGGTCGCCCTCGTCCGTGCCGCTGCGGAACGGCGTGTACGGGTAGAAGGCGTCGGAGACCAGGGGCGCCGCCGAGGCAGGCAGGCGCCAGGAGACCGGGAGGCGGTGTTGCGGCAGCTCCGGGTTGTGGGCGAGCAGCGTCGACACCGCCGAGGCCGACGGGTCGTAGGACAGGCCCGCCCACTGCTCCGAGCCGACGATCGCGAACGGGTCCAACTGCCCCGGGTCGCCCACGAACAGCGCCCGCTCGAACAGCCCCGCCACGGCGAGCAGCGCGTCGGAGCGCATCTGGTACGCCTCGTCGACGATCGCGTGCGGCCACGGCTCGACGTCCTTGACGTGCGCCCACTTCGCGGCCGTCGAGACGACGATCGGCAGCGGGGACAGGTCGCCGACCTTCGTCGACAGGCGGACGTTCGGCAGGTCGTCGAGCGCCTTCTCGTACGCGTCCGGGTCGCTGCTGTGCAGTCGGCCGACGGCGAGCTCCGGGTTCTTCGTGTGGAGGCGGAGGACGAGGTCGTCCACCTGCGCGTTCGTCTGCGCAACGATCATCAACGGGCGGCCCGCGTCCGCGAGTTCGAGCGCGGCGCGCACCACGAGGGTGGACTTTCCGGCGCCGGGAGGCGAGTCGACGACGATGCCGCGCGCCGTGCCGTGCAGGGTGTCGCGGAGGATGGCGGCGGTCGCCTGCCCGGCCGCCTCTGACGGGCTGAGGGCGGTGGTCGTGGTTGTGGGCGTGGTCGTCGTGGTCACAGCACGTCCTCCGAAGTCACGGTGTCGGGCGACTCCGCGCCCGTCCCCGGCGGGCCGCCGTGCGTCCACGGTGTCTCCTCCGGCTCCGGCAGCTTGGGGCCGCCGCGCTGCTCGTGCTCGAACAGCGTCCAGCAGATCCGCTCGCCCTTCTCCGGCAGCGAGCCCTCGGCCGGCTCCTTGCCGCGCCCCATCTTGTCCAGGATCCGCAGCACGACGGGGGCGTCCGCGCCCTCGGCGCCCTCGTCCTCGTAACCCACGAACTCGGCCGTCTGCGGCTTGCCTTCGAGGGTGCGGTACACCTTCACGCCCACGCCGAGGCGCGGTCCGTCCTGCGTGCGGAGCGTGACGAGCGGGCGGGGCCGCTTCTTCTCGTTGTACGCCGCCACCACCTCGGTCACCTCACCGGCGAACGCCTCGCCCGAGAGGCGGCGGCCCGCCATCACCAGCGGGTCGTCCAGCGCCTCCTGCGCGTCCAGGCGGGCCTGCTCGCGCTCGCGCGTGGCCAGCTTGTTCGCCGCCGTCACCGCGTCGTCGCGGCGCGGCTGCGGGGGCTCGCCCGCGAGGACCCGGTCGCGGTGCCCGGTGAACGACCAGCGGTCGCGGGTCCAGCGCTCCGCCGCGTACGCGCCCTCGGGCAGCGTGCACAGCTGGTCGAGGCCGCGCCACACCGCGTCCCAGGTGGGCCGGGTACGGGACTCGACCAGGGCGTTGATCTCCCGCTCGGCCGCGGTCAGTTCGGCGAGGCGGCCCTCCGCCTCGACGGCGTCCTCGGCGGCCGCGTGGCGCGTACGGGCCTTGTCGTAGCGCTCGATCGCGGGCGCGAGCAGCTTGTTGTCGAACGCGGGGTCCGTGGCGGGGCCCGCAGGCGGGCAGAGCAGCTGCCCGTGCCTGTCGCGGTCCAGCTCGGCGCCGAGCGCGGCCGCCGCGCCCGAGGTGCCTTCCGGTGCCTCGATCCAGGCGAGCAGCGCGCCCAAGTGCTGGTCCTCCAGGCTCGACTGGCCCGTCGCCCAGTGCCGCGACAGCAGGTCCGTCATCGCGAGGAGCAGGGCGGAGCCGGGGACCCGCGACCGCTCCCCGAAGTGCGTGAGCCAGCGGCCGAGGAGCGGGACGTGCGGCGGCGCGGGGTAGGGAGTCTCCGGGTCCTGCTCCGCGGTGCGGCGAAAGCGCATGGAGCGGCCGAGGAGGCGGAGGAACTCGATGCCCGCGCGGCCCGGCACGATCATCTGCGGGGCGTCCGCGCACAGTTCGACCTCGACCTTGACCTTCTTGCCGGTCTCCGGGTCGACCTCGCTGCGCTCTGCGGCCTCGACATCGGTGGCGTACGTGTCGATGTACGGCAGGACCTCATCGGCCAGTTGCGTCAGGAACGCGAAGCGGAGGTCGCGGTCGCGGGGCTGCGGGACGACCAGGAGACGCGGTGACGTGCGCTCGGTGCCGACGAGCGCGCCGAGCGGAGCGCCGGTCTCACCGGCCGTCGTGAGCGGCACGACCACCAGGGGGCGCTGGGACAGGTGGCGGTGCCGGACCGTGGCCGTACGCTGCGCGCGCCCGGAGTGGGTGGCTTCAAGCCGGGCCAGGTGGTTGATCAGGCTCACCGGTGCGCACCTCCGAGTGCCTCGGCCCGCAGCGTCGCCGCGCGGCGCAGCGCCGCCACCGTCGGGTCCGTCGGGTCGCCCGCCTCGCCGTGGGCGGCGGCGAGTACCTCGTCGACCGTGGTCAGCGAGCCGAGTTCGGCGCGCAAGGGGCGGCCGAGCGCGGTCACCGCGCCCTCCCCGCGCGCGTGGTCGCGACAGTGGAACGCCAGCTCGCACGCGGCCAGGCACTCCGGCGCGTACGTCGCGGGAACCGACTCGACCGCCGCCGTCAGCTCGTCCGTGGGCAGCTCCGGGTCGAAGACGGTGCCGGGCGGGAGCTCCGCCGCGATGTCCTCCACGCGGGTCAGGCGCGCCAACTGGCGGCGCGTCACCGACCGTTGCTTGCGCACGTCGACGGCCGACGCGGCCGGCAGGTTCGAGAAGTCCTTGGGGCAGACGAGGACGATCCGGTCCCTGACCCGCACCTCCGCGTCCGGCATCCGCGCCGCGACCTCCTCCAGGGCCAGCACGTACACCGCCGACTGGCGGGCCGCCGCGCCCACCTTCGACGCGTCCGCCGCACCGTCGATCATCGGGAACGACTTGATCTCGACGACCGTCCAGCTGCCGTCCGGATGCACCACCACCGCGTCCGGCTCCAGGAACGCCGGGCTGCCCGCCACGTCGAGCGCCAACATCGGGTGGTCCAGGAACGTCCAGGTCCCCGGCGACTCGACGGCCTCCCGGAGGGCGAGCGCGGTGCGCGCCGTGCGGCCCTCGGGGCCGATCGCCGACAGGTCGGGGGCCCGTACGACATCGGGCGTCGGCTCGGGCGCGGTGCCGTCCACGCGCGCGTGGACCAGCTTGAGCAGCTCCGCGCCGCCGTCCGACTTCACCCGCGCCTCGAACACATTGCCGCGGGCCAGGGCGAACTGGGACTGGCCGAACGAGGACGGTGAGCCCAACGCATCCGCTACGCGCGCCTTGTCGACCCCCGCGCCGTCCAGGAGCGCCCGCCTTCGGCAGCCCGGGTTCGCCGCGAGCGCGGCCAGGGCCCGGGCGTCCAGCGGACGCGGCGGATGGTCGGGGCCGCGCAGTTCAGCGAGCCGGTGCCGCAGCCCCGTCGTCGCTGTCCTGCGACGCGGCTGCCTTGCGCTGTCGGGGAATTCGCTCACCCTGGGAAGTCTGGCATTCTCCACTGACAATCGGGGCGTGCGTGGCGGAAGGGGAGGCCTGCGCCCCCGCGAGCACGAGGCCCGCCCGGTCCTTCAGGCGTGCCGCGACGAGCCGCACCGGCTTCGTCAGGAGCAGGCCGAGGGCCATCGCCGCGACCCCGGCGAGCGCGTCGAAGAAGTAGTGGTTGGCCGTGCCCATCACGATGACCGTGGTGAGCAGCGGGTACGCGACACCCATCGCCTTCACGTACGGGGAGCGGGCGTGCCGCCACAGCAGGACGCCGCACCACAGCGCCCAGCCGACGTGCAGGCTCGGCATCGCCGCGTACTGGTTGGTCAGGCCGCCCATGCCCTTGGGAGCGCTGGCCGCGCCGCCCCACCAGCCGTACGAGCTGTAGTGGGCCATCGTGTCGATGAAGCCGTGGTTCGCGGCGAGCAGCCGGGGCGGGCTGGTCGGCAGCAGGACGAAGCCGATGAGGCCGATCATCGTCGAGGTCATCAGCCACGTGCGGGCCGTGCGGTAGATCTCGGAGCGGCGGCGGAACAGCCAGACGAGGACGATCGGCGTGACCAGATAGTGGAGCGAGGCGTACCAGAAGTCCGCGGGGACGCCGAGCCACGGTTCGCGGGTGAAGAGACGGTTCAGCGGGTGCTCGAGGTTGAGGCGGACGGCCTGCTCGGCCCGGAGGATCGCGAGACCGTGGTCGACGGCCTGTCCCACATCGCCACGGGCGAGCAGTCGGCCCGCCGAGTACGCGCCGTACACCAGGAGGATCAGCGGCAGTTCCGTCCACCAGCGGAGCCCGGCGCCGGGTATCGCTTCCGTGCGCGGTGCCTCGTCGGTCTGCGACATGCGGGCCGCTCCCCCTCTTCGCTCGTGCGCCGGCCTCTGGCCACGGCCTCACTCTTACGGTGTATATGGGGCTCTGTGTGGGCGACCCCCGACCCTCCTAGACGCAGCGATCGCGCCACGGGTTGCCCGCCGGGCGACCTCCCTGTGGGTTGCGCGATGATGGACGGGGCGAGCCTTCCCGCTCGTCCTATGTTCACCCTTGAACCCTTGTAGTTGCTTGTAGTTTCGAAAGAGGCCTCCTCATGGCACCGCGCATCCTGTTGGCCCGGCACGGACAGACCGAATGGTCGCTGTCCGGACGGCACACCGGGAGGACGGACATTCCACTCCTGGAAGAGGGCAGGCGTGGCGCGAAACTGCTCGGGGAGCGGCTCGGGCGTGCGCCGTACGACGGGCTCGACGGGGTGGAGGTGCGGACGTCCCCGCTGGTGCGGGCGAGCGAGACGTGCGAGCTTGCCGGGTTCGGGGAGCGGGCGACTGTGTGGGACGCGCTCATGGAGTGGGACTACGGGGCGTACGAGGGGCTGACGCCGGCGCAGATCCAGGAGCGCAGGCCCGGCTGGTTCATCTGGCGGGACGGGGTGCCGGAGGGGGAGTCGCTCGCCGAGGTGACGGCGCGGGCCGACGAGGTCGTGGAGTGGGCGCGCTCGGCCGACCGGGACGTTCTCGTCTTCGCCCACGGTCACATCCTGCGGTCGATCGGGGCGCGTTGGCTCGGATTCCCGCTGGACTTCGCGGCGCGGATCCGGCTGAACCCGACGTCGCTGTCGGTGCTCGGGTGGGCGTACGGGGAGCCGGCGCTGGAGTCCTGGAACGAAACGGGGCACCTGGCGGTGGGCTGAGCGGTGCCGGGGTCGGCGCCCTTGCGCTCGGCGCGCGGCACCGGTCCTTGTCCGGCTGCGTCGGGGCGGGCGCCTTTGCGTTCGGCGTGCGGTACCGGTCCTTGTCCGGCTGTGCCGGGGTGGGTGCCCCTGCGCTCGGCGCGCGGCACCGGTGCCTTTCCGGCTGTGCCGGGGTGTGTGCCTTTGCGTTCGGCGTGCGGCATCGGTGTCTTTCCGGCTGTGCCGGTGCCCGGTCATCTCCCTCCCGCCCGCCCCCTCCGGGGGCTTCGGCCCGTCCGGGGTCCGGGTGCTGCTCTGCCGGGGTCGGTGCCTGTGGGCACTGGTCCGCGGTACCGGTCCTTGTCCGGCTGCGCCGGTGCCCGGTTATCGCCCGCCCGCCCGCCCCCTCCGGGGGCTTCGGCCCGTCCCGGGTCCGGGTTGCTGTGCCGGGGCGGGGCCCGTCGTAAGGGGTGCGCGGCACCGGGGTGCCGCCTTGCCCACCCTGCCGCCCCAGGCGGCAGATTGCCCAAGGCGGGGCGGCGTCGGCCGTCACGGGTGGGGAGCCGGGGTTGGCGTTGCTCAAGGCGGGGGCGGCGGTCGATCGCAACGGGCGGGGAGCTGCGGCTGGCGGGGTTCGCCCAAGGTGGGGACGGCGTCGACCGCAACGGGTGGGGAGCCGTGGTCGTCGCCGGGTCGCCCAAGGCGTGGTGCGGCACCCCGTCGGGCCGACGCCCCTGTGGGAGATGGGCGGGAGCCGGGGGATCGCTTGCGGGTGGGCGGGTCACTTCAAGCCCCTGCGGCGGGTGGTCAATTCAAGTGCCGCGGTGGGTGGGCAAATCAAGCCCCGCTCTGGGACGAGACTCGCGGGGTCCGGGGCGGAGCCCCGATCTTTGAAGCCCAGCGGCGGGTTGGGCAAATCTAGCCCCGCCGGCGCTTGAGGCGCGGGGTCCGGGGCGGAGCCCCGTGGCGTAGGGGCGGGTGACTAGGCCGAGCGGCGCGACATCGCGTGGGTGTCCAGGAACGCGGAGACGCCCGATGCGCGGCGGTGGGGGAGGAGGACGCGGGCCGTCGTGGCCAGCATGCCCTCGATGCGGGAAGAGCGGACGTCTTGGAGAAGGTTGAGGGCGCGCAGACCCTCTGCAGCCGATTCGTCGGGGTGACCAGCGCGCGCCAGGTCGTCGGCCAACTCGGCTGTGTACAACGCCATGTTGCGGGTGAAGTGCGGATCCTGGAGGGCCACCGCGCGCCGCGCGTGCAGGGACGCCCGGTCCCAGCCGCCCAGCGCCGACCAGCACTGCGCCTCCAGGCCCTCCAACTCGGCCTCGCCGTAGAACGACATCCACTCCGGATCCGCGTCCGACGCCCCCCGCGCGAACAGCGCCTGCGCGCGGGCGAGCGAGCGTTCGCAGGAGGGCTGGTCGCCCAACCCCGCCCAGCCGCCTGCCTCTCGTAGCGCGAGGAGGGACAGCAGCCGGGGCGAGCCGAGGCGGGACGCCACGCGGGTCGCGGCCTGGGCGGCGCGTACCGCCTCGCGGGGGCGCCCCGCGTCGCGCGCCAGGAACGCCGTGTTGCAGAACGCGTGCGCCTCCAACGCCTCGTCGCCCGCCATCCGCGCCGTCGCGAGCGCCTCCGCGTAGTGCGAGCGCGCGTCGTCGAAGCGGCCCGAGTCATGGGCCAACCAGCCTACGGAAATGGCCAGTTCACCCGCCCCGGCCTGCAGTCGCTCGGTGACCTCGCGCTGGCCCGGGCCCGCGTCGAGCAGCTCGAATGCGGTCCGCAGCGGGGTCGAGGCCCGCCGGTACAGGCCGTCGGCGCCGTGCCGGTCGTCGAGCAGCCGGATTCGCCGGATCGCCTCCTCGACGGCGTTGATCCCGGCCCGTGCCGGATGCCGGTCGAGGTCCGCGGGAAGCGTGGGGACGCCGAAGGGCGCCAGGGCGGCAACGGCCACGGTGGCTGTCGAACCGGTCATGCCGGTCATGAATGCGCGACGTCGCACGTCGCTCTCCTTGTTTTCTGCGTGGCACGTGTACTGCGCGTCGGCGGTGGCAGCGGCGGGGCGCGCACCCCGGCCACGTACCGCAGAGCGGGGCGCGAACCCCAGGTCCGCGAGGGTCCGGCCCGGGAACATGTGCAGGAACACCCGCTCGTACGCGTAGTTGGGGCAGCGGATCTCGCCGGCCTCCACGCGTCCGATGTAGCGCGCGTCGCAGCTGACCCGCTCACCGATCTCCCGGGCCGCGCGCCGCACCGCGGCCGCGAACTCGCCCGGCGAGCGCTGGCCGCGCAGCTCCCGGAAGGCGAGGTTCGGTCGTGGAGACTGCGGCGTCGAGATGTCCGAGGCAATCGGCGACGACGTCATGAGCGGGTCCTCCCGTGCGAACCGTGCCGGACGGCAGGGAAGTTGGGAGCGCCCGGGGCCCCGAGGGGAGGGCTGCCGCAACTTCCATGTTCCGGCGAGGCTCGAAGGTACCGGCTGTCACGACCCCGACACGCTGGGTTTGGCTACAAACCGGATATCTCACCCACGATCCGCCATGAACTGCCATCCTTTGCGGCGGCGTGCCGCCGTAGCTGTTGACGGCGCGTACGCGTTGAACCTTGCGGCGGAACCCCACGAGCGAGGAGGGACCGACGTGTTGGACGCGACCAAGCCCATGCTGTCACTTCCCACGACCCCAACGACTCCCACGACGGTGCGGCATCGACCGAGCGAGGAGAGCAGCGCATCGCCGCCGGGCGACTGCGACCTGGTCACCGTGCCGGCCCGGCAGGGCCTGGAGGCGGTCGACATCCTGCGCCGCGGCTGTACGGAAACGGTTGGTCCCGTACTGCACGACGGGGGCGGCGACACCCTCGGCTTCCTCGTCCCGCCCGGCACCGCCGACGGCTGGGACGTGCCCGGCAGCGACTGCACGCACACGCAGGGCCGCGGCCTCGCGCTCGGTGCCCGGCCCGACCCACCGGTCGAGGGCACGGGCTGGCTGCTCCCGCCGGACCCCGTGGAGGGGCTCACGGACCTGGTCACCGACCCCGCGGTGCTGCGGGCCGCGCTCGACGAGGCGGCGCGCATGATCGAGGCGGCGGACAACCACCGCTGAGTCCGTGCGTGCGGGGGCCGGGGCCCCGGTGGGCAACCACCGCTGAGCCGTTCCGGGCGCGGCCGTCGATAATGGCCGAATGGGAAGGTCGCGAGGGAAGCAGGGGCAGGGGCGCGCGGGGCGGGAAGCCGTGGTCGAGAAGGTCGACGGTGGGCTCGCCGAGCTGGTGCCCGACCGGGACCGTCCGGCCGGCTGGACGCTGCTCGTGGACGGTGCGCCGCAGTCGCACGTGGATCTCGACGACCCGGGCCACCTCACCTTCGAGTACCAGCGCCGTATCGGGCACGTCATCGATCTGGCCGCCGAGCGGGGCCGCCCCGTGCAGGCCGTGCACCTCGGCGGCGGGGCGTTCACCCTGGCCCGCTACGTCGCCGCCACCCGGCCCCGCTCCACGCAGCAGGTCGTGGAGCGCGACGGGGCGCTGATCCAACTCGTGCGCGGCACGCTGCCGTTGGACCCGGGGCAGCGGATCCGGGTGCGGACCGCCGACGCGCGTGAGGCGCTGGCCAAGTTGCCCGACGACTGGGCGGACGTGCTCGTGGCCGATGTGTTCAGTGGGGCCCGGACGCCCGCGCATCTCACCAGTACGGAGTTCCTGGCGGAGGTGCGGCGGGTGTTGCGGCCGGCGGGGACGTATGTCGCGAATATCGCGGACGGGCCGCCGCTCGCGTATCTGCGGGGGCAGATCGCCACTGCCGCGGCTGTCTTTCCCGAGCTTGCGCTCGTCGCCGATCCGGCGGTGTTGCGGGGGAAGCGGTTCGGGAACGCGGTGCTGGTCGCGTCCGCGGGGGTGTTGGGGGTGGCGGAGTTGACGCGGCGGGCGGCGGGGGACCCTCACCCGGGGCGGGTTGTGCATGGCAAGGAGCTTGTGGACTTCACGGGTGGGGTGGGGGCGGTCACCGATGCGTCGGCGAAGGCGTCTCCGGCTCCGCCGCCGTCGGTGTTCCGCTAGTCGTGGCCCACGTCGCGGGGCTTTGCCCCGGGCCCCGCGCCTCAAACGCCGGCGGGGCTGGATTTGCCCACCCGCCGCTGGGCTTGAAAGATCGGGGCTCTGCCCCGGACCCCGCGAGTCTCGTCCCAGAGCGGGGCTTGAAAGCCCCTGGCCCCGCGGGCTCTCGTCCAAGAGCGGGGCTGAAAGCGGTCAGTACTTCGCGATCTCCACCGTCGGCTCGTGGTCGTGCCACGTGCAGAAGACTGAGACCTTTTTCTCACCCGAGGTGAATTCGACGCGGATCCACGTCGCCTGTTTCCACACCTCGACCGACCAGCCCGCGGCGGGTGTCGCGGAGACGAGGGTGGCCGAGGTCTTCTGGAGGTCGAAGACCGCGCGGCCGCCGGTCGTCGCGTAGCTCTTGACCGAGCCGGAGGACGGCGGCGCGGGGGACGTCGTACGAGGGGTGGGCGAGGGGGAGGACGCCGACCTCGACGGGGACGGTGACGTACGGCTCGGTGACGCCGACGGCTTGCGCGTCGACGTCGACGGTTCCGGCCGGTGGGTCGAGGAGGACACCGGCGGCTTCGCGTCCGGCTCGTCCTGCGTGGCCGCGACGGGCAGCGCCTGCGGCGGGTCGTACACCGTGCCCGACATCACCGTGTGGACGCCCCACCACGACAGCGTCACCGCGGCCCCGGTGGCGAGCAGCCACGCGACGCCGTGGGTGAGCCGTCGACGGCCGGGGTGGTCCTGGCTCGGGGAAGGCGGGGGCGGGCTCTCGTGCATCGCGGGCCATACTGCACCACACCCGCCCCGGCTGTCCCGCGAGCACCGCAGTCACCCGGCAGAGGGCCGAAAACCACCGGATGGCGTACGGTGCCGTCCCATGGCAAGTGTGCTCGTGGTCGAGGACGACCAGTTCGTACGCTCAGCCCTCATCCGGCACCTGACCGACGCCGCGCACACCGTGCGCAGCGTCGGCACCGCGTTGGAGGCGCTGCGCGAGGTCGCTCATTTCCGGTTCGACGTGGTGATTCTGGATCTTGGTCTGCCCGATCTCGACGGGGCCGAGGCGCTCAAGATGCTGCGCGGGATCACCGACGTACCCGTGATCATCGCCACTGCGCGGGACGACGAGGCCGAGATCGTGCGGCTGCTGAACGACGGCGCCGACGACTATCTGACCAAGCCGTTCTCGCCCGAGCACCTGTCCGCCCGGATGGCCGCCGTGCTGCGCCGCTCGCGGGGGACCACGGGCGCCGAGCCGCCCTCGCGGGTGATCCGGGTCGGTGGGCTCGCCATCGATCCGTTGCGGCGGCAGGCCGAGCTCGATGGTGCGCCGCTGGATCTGACGCGGCGCGAGTTCGACCTGCTGACCTTCCTCGCCGGACGCCCCGGCGTGGTCGTCGCGCGCAAGGAGCTGCTCGCCGAGGTGTGGCAGCAGTCGTACGGGGACGACCAGACCATTGATGTTCATTTGTCGTGGTTGCGGAGGAAGTTGGGGGAGACTGCCGCGCGGCCGCGGTATCTGCACACCCTGCGCGGCGTCGGTGTGAAGCTGGAGCCGCCGGCATGAGGTGGGCGCTGGTGAAGGTGTGCCTCGCCGTCACGACAATGGTGGTGGTCGCCTTCGCCGTACCGCTCGGCCTGGTCATCAAGGAGATGGCGCGGGACCGGGCCTTCTCCAACGCCGAGCGGACCGCCGCCGCCATCGGCCCCACCCTCTCCATCACCACCGACCGCGACCAGCTCGACCGCGCCCTCGCCACCGCGCAGACCGGCGGCGAGGACCGGATGTCGGTGTACGTCCCGGCCGGCGGCGGGAACGAGGCGATCCGGCTCGGTGAGCAGCGGGTCGGCCGGGACCGGCTCGACATCCGGCAGGCCACCGTCGTGGACGTGCCGGGCGGCTCGGTGTGGTTGCAGCCCATCGCGGTGAGCACGGGCAAGATCGCCGTCGTCGAGGTGTACGTGCCCGAGGCCGAGGTCACCAACGGCGTGACGACCGCGTGGGTCGTGCTCGGTGGTGTCGGCATCGCGTTGATCATCGGGTCCGTGGCGGTCGCGGACCGGCTCGGCGGGCGGATGGTGCAGCCGGCGCAGCGGCTCGTGGGCGCGGCGCACGATCTGGGGGACGGGAAGCTCGGGGCGCGGGTGCCCGAGGACGGTCCGACCGAGCTGCGGCTCGCCGCCGTGGCGTTCAATTCGATGGCTGATCAAGTTGTTCAACTGCTGGCCAATGAGAGGGAGTTGGCTGCCGATCTGTCGCATCGGCTGCGGACTCCGTTGACCGTGTTGCGGCTCAATGCCGCTTCTCTCGGGGACGGGCCCGCCGCCGAGCAGACCCGGGCCGCCGTGGAGCAGCTGGAGCACGAGGTCGACACCATCATCCGTACGGCCAGGGAAGCCAAGCCCCAGACCGCCGCGGCCGGGCCCGGCGCGGGCTGCGACGCCGCCGAGGTGATCCGCGAGCGGATGGACTTCTGGTCGGCGCTCGCCGAGGACGAGGGGCGCAAGGTGCGGGTCGCCGGCGTCGACCGGCCCGTGCGACTGCCGGTCGCCCGCGGGGAGTTGGCGGCCGCGCTCGACGCGCTGCTCGGCAACGTGTTCCGGCACACCCCCGAGGGCACGGCGTTCGCGGTCGATGTGCACCGGGCCGATGGCGCCGTGATCGTGCTCGTCTCCGACGCGGGCCCCGGCATCGCCGACCCGGAGGCCGCGCTGGCCCGCGGCACGGAGGGCGTCGAGGTCGGCTCGACCGGGCTCGGTCTGGACATCGCGCGCCGGGTCGCCGAGTCCACCGGCGGCGACGTGCGCATCGGCTCGTCCGTGCTCGGTGGCACCGAGGTGCGGATCTGGCTGCAGCTGGAGGGGTACCGGCCCGTCCAGGGGCGCCGCGGGCACGGGCGGCGCGGCCGGGAACGCAAAGGATTGGTATCGACCTTTAACCGGTCCCGATCCCTTACTTAAGTCAACCCTAAGATCCTCAACGCCCTTCCCTGTTGCCCGAATTGCCGGGTTGCGGGTCGCTAGCGTCTGCCGGGCCCCACCTACTCGTGGGCGCACCCACCCCCCACGCATACCTAAGGCAGGCACGCGATGAGCAGCAGCATGCACCGGCGCAGGATCAGCGGCAGGAAGAAGGCGGTGGGCGGTGTCGTGGCCGCCGCTCTCGTGGGTGGCGGCGCGTTCCTCTTCGCCTCAGGCGCGTCCGCCGAAGTGACGGACGCGGACGCGGGCGCCACTTTCGCTCCGTACGTCGACACCTCGTTGCAGCCGAAGTTCGATCTGGTCGACTCCTCCAAGGCCACCGGCGTCAAGGAGTTCAACCTCGCCTTCATCACCTCCGGCGGCGACTGCGCCCCGAAGTGGGGCGGCGTCACCGACCTCGGCAGTGACGAAGTCGCTTCGCAGATAGGTGACTTGAGGTCGGCGGGCGGTGACGTACGGGTCTCCTTCGGTGGCGCGTCCGGCACCGAGCTGGCGCAGGCCTGCTCCTCGGCGGGCGACCTCGCGGCGGCGTACCAGAAGGTCATCGACCAGTTCGACCTCACCAAGGTCGACTTCGACATCGAGGGCGGCGCGCTGCCCGACACGGCCGCCAACACCGAGCGCGCCGAGGCGATCGCGACGCTGCAGAAGAACAACCCCGACCTGAACGTGTCGGTGACGCTGCCGGTGATGCCCGAGGGCCTCACCCAGGACGGCGTGAACTTCCTCAAGAACGCCAAGGACAACGGCGCCTCGCCCGACCTCGTCAACATCATGGCGATGGACTACGGGGCGTCGTACAGCGGCGACATGGGCGACTACGCCGAGCAGGCGGCGACCGCCACGCAGGCGCAGGTGAAGTCGGCGCTCGGCCTGTCGGACGCGGATGCCTGGAAGGCCGTCGCGATCACCCCGATGATCGGTGTCAACGACGTCTCGTCCGAGGTCTTCAAGGTCGAGGACGCCACCCAGCTCGTCTCCTTCGCGAAGGAGAAGGGCCTCGGCGGCCTGTCGATGTGGTCGGCGACCCGCGACAAGGCGTGCGAGGGCGGGGCCTCCGACTCGGCGCAGCCGACGTGCAGCTCGGTGGAGCAGGAGGCGAACGCCTTCCAGAAGGCGTTCGCCTCGTTCAACTGACCCCTGGGGTCACGCCTTCGCGGTCCGCCACTCCTCCGCGTAGTCGTTGAAGATGCCACGCAGGTGGTGGCCGATCTTCAGGTAGTCGAGGTTGTCGAGGTTGGCCAGCGAGACGCGGACGGACCACGTGGGGCCCTCGAAGCCGCCGCCGTTGAGGAGCACCACGCCCGTCTGCTGGGCGAGCCGGAACAGGGCGTCGACCGGCTCGTAGTTCTTCTCCAGGTAGTCCGCGAATTCCTTGCCGTGGACGCGTTCGGCCTCGGCGAGGAGGTCCAGCTCGATGTAGTAGGCGGCCCGGTGGGGATCCTCGTGGATCTTCATCTGGGCGCCTTCGAGGAGCAGGTCGAGGCGCTGGTGGACGATGGAGCGGATCTTCTCCTTGTACGCCTGGCCCTCCTCCAGCATGTCGAACAGGGAGAAGAGCGTCATCATCACCTGTTGCGGCAGTGACAGGCCCGCCGTGTGGTTGAGCGCCACCTGCCGGGAGTCCGCGACGAGCCGGTCGATGAACCTGATCTTCTCCGGCTCCAGGGTGAGCGAGCCGTACCGCTTGTTGAGGCGGTCCTTCTCCTCCTGGGGGAGCTGGGCGATCCGCTCGTCGATGATGTTGTCGTCGTGCAGCCCGATCACGCCGAGCCGCCAGCCCGTGCACCCGTAGTGCTTCGAGTACGAGTAGACGAGCAGGGTGTTGCGCGGCAGGTCGGCGGCGATCGAGCGGAAGCCCTCGACGAACGTGCCGTACACGTCGTCGGTGACGAGCAGCAGGTTCGGGTTCTTCGCCGCGACGATCTCCTTGATCTGGTTCGCGACCCGGGTGCTCAGCGCCAGGGAGGGCGGGTTGGAGGGGTTGACCAGGCAGACCAGCTTGATCTCCGGGTCCTCCAGCTTGGCGACCTCCTCCTCCGGGTACCGCCACTCGCGCACGCCCGTCTCCGCGAACTTGCTGGCCGAGATGTACGTGACGTCGAACTCGTAGGTGTCGAGCTCGGCGATCTCGATGTACGGAGTGAAGACCGGGACCATCAGCGCGATCTTGTCGCCCTTCTTCAACAGCCCGTTCTTCATGAGGGAGTCGAAGATGTAGCACATGGCCGCCGTGCCGCCCTCGGTGGCGAACAGCGACAAGTTGTTGTCCGCGGGCGCCTTCTTGTCGAACATCTCGTCCGCGAGGTAGCCGCGCACCACCTGCTCGCCATGGGTCAACATGCGGTCGGGCACCGGGTAGTTGTCGCCCGTGATGCCGTCCGTCAGCTCGTGCACCCACTCGTCCTTGTCGAACCCGAAGCGCTGGATGCCGTGCTGGACGCACTGGGCGAGCAGTTCGATGCCCGGCAGGTCGGGGTGGCGGCGTACGAACGCGTCGAAGCGCTCGTACGCGCCGTGCTTCTCCGGCATCCCGCCGAGGTTGTCGGCGGTCCACACGCGCCGCGACTCCTCGAGGGCGAAGTAGCCGAGCGCGTAGTACGCCTCGCGGGGACCCGTGGCGATCCAGTTCGGGTTGCCGCGGCCCGCGTTGAGCATCTGGCGGCTCGACTTCTCCTTCTGGCCGGGCTTGTCGGCCTGCGCCTGCTCGGCGAGGTCGATGAAGATGTTCTTCAGCTCGAAGGGGGAGAGCTGGGCGTACTGCTGGATCTCTTCGCGCGTGAACGTCGTCTTGGTCATGAGGGGTCCTTAAGTGCGGTGCGGGGGCTCAGTGTTGGAGCAGGACGATCACGGCGCCCCAGATGGTCAGGAGCACGTTGCCGACCGCGTACGGGATCGTGTAGCCGAGCGTCGGCACCTGGGAGCGGGAGGACTCGTTGATCGCGCCGATCGCCGCGGTGGTGGTCTGGCCGCCGGCGAGGACGCCCATCAGGATCGGGAAGCGGATCTTCTGCACGTAGTGGCCGAAGAGGAAGCCGATCAGGAGGGGGACGACGGTGGCGACCGCGCCGAAGAGCAGCAGTCCCCAACCGGCCTCGGACAGACCCGAGGTGAAGCTCGGCCCCGCGTTGATGCCGACGATCGCGACGAACATGCACAGGCCGAGCGTGTCCATGAACCACTGGGCGCCGGGCGGCACATTGCCGTACGTCGGGTACTTGCCGCGGATGTAGCCGAAGATCAGGCCCATGATGAGCGCGCCACCGGAGGTGGAGAGCGAGATCGGGACGCCCGAGACGGTGAGCGCCGGGATGCCGATGCAGCCGCCGAGGAAGATGCCGATGCCGACCCAGATCATGTCGGTGGCGAACGAGGTGGGGACCGGCTTGCCGATGGCCGCGCCCGCCGGGTCCACGAGGCGCTTGGGCCCGGTGAGGATCAGCGTGTCACCGCGCTCGATCTTCGTGGAGAGGCGGTAGGGGAACTCGGCGCCCGAGCGGTAGATCTTGTCGACGTAGACGCCGACCATGAACGGCTCGCGCCTCAACTCCGCGACGGTCCTGCCCAGTTGGGCCTTCTCGGACGCCACCACGTGCAGCGACTCCGTCTCGTAGCCGAGCAGCTCCACATCGTCGGTCTCCATGCCGATGTGGGTGCGGGCGTCGTAGTCGACGAGCGAGCCGCGCAGCGCGCTGAGCGCGACGACGTCGCCCTCGCGCAGCGCGGTCCGCTGGGTGTGGTCGAGGATCTGCCCGTCGCGGCGCACCCGCGTGATGTAGATGCGGTGGCCGAGCTCCTTCTGCTGGTTCTCGAAGTCGTCGATGGTGCGGCCGACGATGTCGGGGCGCTCGATGGTGTAGGCGCGCAGCACCACCTCGTAGTAGCCCTCGGCCAGGTCCGGGTCGCTCTCGGGCGCGTCCAACTCCTTGGCGAGCTGGGCCGATTCGGCGGCTAGGTCCTTCTTGTAGAGCTTCGGCAGGATCGTGGCGAGCAGGATCGCGCACAGGATGGTGCCGAGCGGATACGTCACCGCGTAGCCGATCGCGACGAGGTTCTCCTCGTTCTTGGCCGCCCCGGAGGACAGGCCCGGCAGCGTGCCGATGGCGTCCTGCGCGACACCGATGACCGCGGACTGGGTGAGCGCGCCGCCGAGCAGTCCGGCCGAGAGCCCGGGGCCGTAGCCGAGCATCGCCGCGAAGACCCAGCAGATCAGCAGGCCGGACACGCAGACCACGACGGCGTTGAGGACCTGCGGCAGGCCGTCCGTCTTGAGGCCGCGGAAGAACTGCGGGCCGACCTTGTAGCCGAGGGCGAACAGGAACATGACGAAGAACAGGCTCTTCACCGTGCCGTTGATCTCGACCTCGGTCCAGGCGCCGAGGATCAGGCCCGCGATGAGGCAGCCGGTGACGGCGCCGAGCGCGATGGCCTTGTAGCGGATCTTCCCGAACAGGAAGCCGAAGGCGACCGTGAGGAAGATCAGGAGTTCCGGATAGGGCTGGAAGATGTTCCGGTTGAGGAAGTCGATCACGTCGTGAACCGCCCTCTCAGTTGCCGAGGATGCCGACGAGCACGGGGCCCGTCAGCGGGAGCAGGAAGTTGGAGAGGGCGTACGTGATCGTGTAGCCGAGCATCGGCACGGACGACTGCGCCACCTGGGTGACGGCGGTGATCGCGGGGGTCGAGCACTGCTGTCCCGCGATGGCTCCGATCAGGAGCGGTTTCTCGATCTTGAGGAGCTTGCGGCCGACGAACAGTGAGATCGTCGCGGGGATCAGCACCATCGCGATCCCGGCGAACGGCAGCAGCGCCCCGTACTCCTTGATCAGCGGCCAGGCCTGCGGCCCGGAGACGAGGCCCGTGCAGGCGATGAAGACCGCGAGCCCCATGTCCTTGATCGTCGAGGCGGCCTGCGGCGGGAACGCGCCGAAGGTCTGCGAGCGCGAGCGGAACCAGCCGAACAGCAGCCCCGAGATCAGACAGCCGCCGCCGGTGCCGAGCGACATCGGGATGTCGCCGAACTTCACCACGACCTGCCCGAGCAGTGAACCGGCCGCGATGCCGAGCCCCAGGTAGATGAAGTCGGTGGCGTCGTTCTTGACGACCGAGCCGATCCTGGCGACCAGCTTGTTCAGGCCCGAGCGGGCGCCCACCAGGGTCACCACGTCGCCGCGGTGCAGCACCGTGTCCCCGTTGGCGGGCATGTCCTGGTCGCCGCGGGTGATGTCGGTGACGTAGACGCCGTCCTTGTAGAACTCGGGGTACGCCTTCTGCAGCTCGTCGACGGACTTCCCGTCCAGCGCCTTGTCGGTGACCGAGACCTCGCGGGAGGCGAGCGGCGAGTCGAGCCCCGGCACGCCCGGCGTCTCCGGGCCGATGACCCGGCCCGCGTCGATCACGTTCGCCCGGCGGCCGACCAGGAGCACCAGGTCGGAGAGGGTGAGCTCCAGGCCGGGCGCGACGTCGAGGACCTTGCTGCCGCGCTTGACCGACTCGACGGTGACGCGCTCGCCGAGCGAGGACTGAAGGTCCCCGACCGTACGTCCGTCGGCCGTCGTCACCAGGTACGTGCGGCCCACCATGCCCGGCAGGGCGGGGCGCTCGTCCGCCTCCAGGCTGCCCTTGCTGCGCGTGCGCTCCCACAGCTCACGGGCGGCGTCGCGCAGGTTGATGCGCATCATCATCGGCATGATCTGGCTCGTGTAGAGCACGATCGTGATCAGGCCGAAGAGGTAGCAGACCGTGTACGCGGTGGCGACGTTGCCCTGGTACTCGGTGATCTGAGCGGCCGTGAGGTTGCTGAGCTTGCCGATGGACTCGGTGGCCGTGCCGACGACCGCGGACTCGGTGGCGGCGCCGGCCAGGATGCCGGAGGCCGTGCCGACGTCCAGGTCGAACCAGCTCGCCAGGCCGAGCGCGATGCCGATGACACAGACCAGCTCGATGCCGCACAGCACGAAGAAGCGCAGGCTCTTCTTGTTGAGGTTGCGGAAGAACTGCGGCCCGGCCATGTAGCCGAGCGCGAAGATGAACAGCGCGAAGAACACGGTCTTCACGTCGTCGGAGACATGGGCCTTGGTCCAGGCCCCGAGCAGCAGCGAGACGATCAGCGTCCCGCAGATGCCGCCCAACGTCAGCGGCCCCACGCGCAGCTTCCCCACGAGGTAGCCGAGCGCGAGGCTCACGAACAGGACGAGTTCCGGATGGTCCTTGAGAACACCCATGGCGCTTCAGGACCGCTCGTATTGGTTGATATCGGGCATACGGGAAAGCTAAGGGCCGGTGCCCGCCGCTGCCACGCGACGCGCACCGGCCCACTGCCCGCCGGGGGTCACGATTCGGCGGGCAGCCCCCCGCTGCGCGCGACCTGGGAGTACCAGGTGGCGCTGGACTTCGGGATGCGCTCCTGCGTCTCGTAGTCGACGTACACGGCGCCGAACCGCTTGCCGTATCCGTAGGACCACTCGAAGTTGTCGAGCAGCGACCAGAGGAAGTAGCCGCGGACGTCGGCGCCCTGCTCGATGGCGTCGTGGACGGCGGCGAGGTGGGAGCGCAGATAGCGGATGCGGTCCGGGTCGTGCACGCGGCCGTCGGCGTCGACCACATCGTCGTACGCCGCCCCGTTCTCGGTCACATAGAGCGGGATGCCCGGCGCGAGAGCGGTGTGGTCGAGGAGCAGGTCGGTGAGGCCGGTCGGGTCCACGGGCCAGTTCATGGCGGTGAGTTCGCCGGGCGCGTGGTGGAAGGCGACGTCGTCGGCGCCCGGCCACGGGGTGTGCTCGCTGGCGCCGTGTCCGTCGAGGCGGGGGCCCGCCTGTTCGGGGCGGGCGGCCGAGACGACGGCCGGCGTGTAGTAGTTCAGGCCGATGAAGTCGAGCGGCTGGTGGATCGCCGCGGTGTCCCCGTCCCGCACGAACGACCAGTCCGTGATGGCCGCGGTGTCGGTGAGGAGGTCGCGCGGATAGGCGCCCTTGAGCAGCGGCCCGGTGAAGACCCGGTTCGCGAGCGCGTCGATCCGGCGTCGGGCGTTCTGGTCCTCGGGGCTCTCGGTGAGCGCCCTGACCACGCTCGGGTTCAGGCTGATGCCGACCTTGGCGCGGGCCGGCAGCACGCCGCGCAGGGCCGAAGTGGCAAGCCCGTGACCGAGGTTGAGGTGGTGCGCCGCGCGCAGGGCGGCCGCCGGGTCCGTCCGCCCGGGGGCGTGCACCCCGGAGCTGTAGCCCAAGAAGGCGCTGCACCAGGGCTCGTTGAGCGTCACCCAGCTCTCGACGCGGTCGCCGAGCGCCTCGCCGACGAGCCCCGCGTACTCCGCGAACCGGTAGGCGGTGTCCCGCTCGGGCCAGCCGCCCGCGTTCTCCAACTCCTGTGGCAGGTCCCAGTGATAGAGCGTCACCACGGGCTTGATCTCATTGGCGAGCAGCTCGTCCACGAGCCCACGGTAGAAGTCGAGCCCGCGCTGCACGGCGGGCCCGCGCCCGGTGGGCTGCACCCGCGGCCACGCCACGGAGAAGCGGTAGGAGGTCAGCCCCAGGTCGGCCATGAGCCGCACGTCGTCGCGCCACCGGTGGTAGTGGTCCACGGCGACGTCCCCCGTGTCGCCGTTCAGCACCTTCCCCGGCGTATGACTGAACGTGTCCCAGATCGACGGCGTCCGCCCGTCCTCCCGCACGGCCCCCTCGATCTGATACGAGGCAGTGGCCGCCCCCCAAAGAAACCCGGCCGGAAACCGGGTCGCGACGGGTTCGCCGGTGAGGGCGGTGCTGGTGTTGTCAGTGGTGGTCATAGGAGCGCTCCCATAGATAGTGATCAGACGGGGCGGGCACTTCGAGCCGCGCACATCAAGCCCCTGCGGCGATTGAGCAGATCCAGCCCCGCCGGCGTTTGAGGCGCGGGGTCCGGGGCGGAGCCCCGAGGCGTAGGAGCGGCGGGGCGCAACGAGAACACCCCGCCCACCCCGTGATCACCCCTTAACCGCCCCCTGCATGATCCCGCCCACAATCTGCTTCCCGAACAGCAGAAACGCGACAAGCAACGGCAACGTCCCCAACAACGCCCCCGCCATGATCACCGAGTCATCGGGGATGTACCCGGTCCCGAGCGCGTTCAGCGCGACCTGCACCGTGGGGTTCTCCTGGTTGAGCGCGATGATCGGCCACAGGAAGTCGTTCCAGGCCATGACGAACGTCAGCAGCCCGAGCACGGCCATCGCGGGCCGCGCCGCGGGGAACACCACATGCCAGACCACCCGCAGACTGCTCGCCCCGTCGACCCGCGCCGCCTCGATGAGCTCGGTCGGCAGCGCCTGCACCAGGTACTGCCGCATGAAGAACGTGCCGAAGGCGGACACGAGCGTCGGCAGGATGACGGTCTGCAGCTGGTTGGCCCAGCCCAGGTCGGACATCCACAAGTACAGCGGTACGACGGCCAGTTGCGGCGGAATCATCATCGTGCCGATGGTCATCAACAGCAGCGTCGAGGAGAAGCGGAACTTCAGCTTGGCGAAGGCGAATCCCGCGAGCGTGGAGAACAGCACGGTGCCGACGGTGATGCAGCTCGCCACGAGGATCGTGTTGAACATCGCGGAACCCATGCCGGCCTGGTTCCAGGCGGTGTCCAGGTTCTTGAACAGATTGCCGCCGAACCAGAACGGCGGCGGCGTCTGGGCGAGCCGGGCGTTCGTACGGGACGCCGCGATCACCGTCCACAGCAGCGGCGCCAGGGAGATCACGCCGAACAGGGCCAGGGAGACATAGGTGATGGGCCCCGCGTGCAGCTGCTTGCCCGCGCCCATGATCCGTCGGCGGGTCGGCGGCCCGGCGCCCTCCTTGGCCAGCCGGCCGGGCGTCACATCACTGATGGTGGTCATTGGGCCTTCCTCAGCCGTCGGGTGATCAACAGGTTGATCGCGGCGATGACCAAAAGGATCAGGAACATCGACCAGGCGATGGCGGCCGCCTTGCCGAGGTTGCCGTTGATCCAGCCCTGGTCGTACATGTACAGGCCGAGCGTCTGGTACTGGTGCTGGGACCCACCCTTGGTGCCGCTGACCCCGCCGAACAGCAGCGGCTCACCGAACAGTTGGGTCGCGCCGATGGTGGAGACGACGACGGTGAACAGGATCGTCGGCCGCAGCATCGGAACGGTCACGTGCCGGAACTGCTGCCAGCGGTTCGCGCCGTCCAGCGCCGCCGACTCGTACAGGTCGGCCGGGATGGCCTGCATCGCGGCGAGGTAGATCAGCGCGTTGTACCCGGTCCACCGCCAGATCACGATGGAGGAGACCGCGAGTTGTGAACCCCAGTCGGACTCACGCCAGTTGACCGGGTCGATGCCGACCAGGTCGAGCGCCCAGTTGATCATTCCGTTGTCCGGCGAGAACAGCAGGACGAACACGAGCGTCGCCGCCGCCACCGAAGTGGCGTACGGGGTGAGCATGACGACGCGCCACACGATGGAGCCGCGCAGCCGGTAGTTGAGCATGTGGGCGAGCCAGATCGCCACGATCAACTGCGGCACGGTGGAGATCACGCCGATGGTGAACGTGTTCCCCAGGGCGTTCCAGAAGAATTCCGAGTCGAACAGGTTCGTGTAGTTCTTCAGGCCCGCCCAGGTCTGGCTGTCGAGGGACGACAGCTGCACGTTGTGCAGCGAGTACCAAGCGGTGTAGAGCAGCGGCACAAGCGAGAAGGCACCGAAGATGATGAAGAAGGGGGCGATGAACGCGTACGGCGACGCCTTCATGTCCCAGCGGTACAGCCGGCTGCGCCAGGACGTGTCCGACGGCGGCGTACCGCGACCCTGAGCGCCCCGGGCCGCGCCCGACTCCTCGGTGGAGTCGGACGCGGCGTCGGCGCTCGACGCGGTCTGCGCGAGAGCCTCGTTGGAGCTGGTCACTGGCCGAGCACGTCCTTGACCTCGCTGGTGGCAGCGTCCCAGCCCTGCTCGGGCGACTTGCCCTTCTGCTCGACCTGGAGGATGCCCGTGTCGGTGATCGCCGTGTTGATCGGCTGGTCCTTGATGCCGAAGATCTGCACCGGGATGGTCTTCGCCGAGTCGGAGAAGATCTGCGTCAGCGGCGCGTCCGAGAAGTACGCCAGGGTCTCGGCCTTCGGCTTCAGGGTCGAGTACGCCGACGGGGTCGACGGGAAGCTGGCCTGCTTGGCGAAGACCTTCGCCTGCTGCGCGGGGGCGGTCAGCCACTTCGCGAGGGCGATGGCCTCCTTCTGGTGCTTGCTCGCCGTCGGCACACCGATGAAGGAGCCGCCCCAGTTGGCCGCGGTCGGCGCGGCCGCGATGTCCCACTTGCCCTCGCCGGCGTCACCGGACTTCTCCTGGATGTAGCCGACCATCCACGCCGGGCAGGCGACGGTGGCGAACTTGGCGTTGGCGAAGCCCTGGTCCCACGGCTTGTCGAACTGCTTCAGCTTCGCCGACATGTTGGAGGTCGCCACCTCCATCGAGGCGTCCCACGACTTCTTGACACCCTCGGACTTGTCCCAGATGACGTTGCCGCTCTTGTCGTAGTAGCGGTCCTTCGCGCCGCCCAGCGCCGCGTTGTAGACCGACGAGGCGGAGTCCACGAACTTGGTGCCGCTCGGCGCCTTCTTCATGTAGTCCTTGCCGACGTCGACGTACTTCGCCCAGTCGCCCTTCCACATCTCGGCGAGCTTGGTGCGGTCGGTGGGCAGGCCGGCCTTCTTGAAGAGGTCCTTGCGGTAGCAGATCGCCATCGGACCGACGTCGGTGCCGAGCCCGATCAGCTTGCCGTCCTTGGTGGTGGCCTGCTTGTTCTTCCAGTCCAGCCACTGCGACTTGTCGACCTCCTTGCCGAGGTCGACGAACTTGTTCGCCTGCGTCTGCACGGCCTCGGTGATGTTGCCGATCTCGATGGCCTGGATGTCGTCGGTGCCGGATCCGGCCTGCAGACGGGTGAGGGTCTTGGGCCAGTAGACGTCGGTCCGGGTGGTGACGTTTTCCTTGATGGTGATGTTCTTGTGCAGCTTCATGTACTCGTCGTAGAGCCCGGCCTGCTTGTAACCGAAGGTGCCGAAGGTGCCGACCGTCAGTGTGGTCGCGCCCTCCTTGTCACCGGAGCCTCCGGCGCCCCCGGAGTCGTCGCCGTCATCGCTCGCACAACCGGCAAGCAGGCCTGTGGCCAAGGCGGCGACGACCGCGAAGGTCATCGCGCGTCGGGACGTACGGGCAGTGCGCATTGCGTCCTCCAAGTGCTCAAGTGCTCTTGATGCTGAGACGTGCAGACCCCCCGGCCAACTGCCACTGCCAACTGTTGTACTGGGCCCGGTTGTTCACTTGCGGCTCGGGCGGGGAACGTGCGGCTTCTGTATGCGTCCAGTAGGGTGGGAGCGCTCCCATCCGTGATGAGTTGAAGGGTCGTCGCTCGAACCCGGGGTGTCAAGACACTCGGCGGCGACAAGTTCGTGCGGTTATCGGGCTGTTAGATTCCGCTCAAGATCTGGGGAGGTACGAGTCATGGTGGCTCACGGCACGCACGGCAGGCGCCCGACCCTCGAGGAGGTCGCGGCCCGAGCGGGCGTCGGCCGGGGCACGGTCTCCCGTGTCATCAACGGGTCGCCGCGGGTCAGCGACCGCACCCGCGCCGCGGTCGAGGAGGCGGTCGCCGAGCTCGGCTATGTACCGAACACGGCGGCCCGTGCCCTCGCGGCCAACCGCTCGGACTCCATAGCCGTGGTGGTCCCGGAGGCCGAGTCCCGGTTCTTCTCCGAGCCGTACTTCTCCGGCATGGTCGGCGGCGTCGGCCTCGCCCTCGCCGAGACCAACCTCCAGCTCCTGCTCACCTTCGCCCGCGGCGAGCGCGAACAGGACCGGCTGGCCACCTACCTCGCCGCCCACCGCGTCGACGGCGTCCTCCTGGTCTCGGTGCACTCCGACGACCCGCTCGCGGACCGCCTCATCCAGATGGACATCCCGACCGTGATCAGCGGCCCCCGCTCCGCGGACGAGCCGCTGCCCTCGGTCGACACCGACAACTACGCGGGCGCCCGCTCCGCCGTCGAGCACCTGGTCTCCCGGGGCCGCCGCTCCGTCGCGATCATCGCGGGCCCGCTCGATGTGTACGGGGCCCAGCGCCGCTTCGGCGGCTACGTGGACGAGCTGGCCGCGAGCGGCATCGGCTACGACGAGAAGCTGGTGACCTACGGAGACTTCACGGAGGAGGGCGGCCGCCGCTGCATGGAGGAGCTCCTGGAGTGCGGCACCGGCCTCGACGCGGTCTTCGCCTGCTCCGACCTGATGGCCTCGGGCGCCCGCCAGGTGCTGCGCGAGGCGGGCCGCCGCATCCCCGACGACGTCTCCCTGGTCGGCTTCGACGACTCGGTGATCGCCCGCCACATGGAGCCGGGCCTCACCAGCGTGCGCCAGCCCACCCTGGACATGGGCCGGGCGATGACGGGGCTGCTGCTCGACGAGATCGCCCTGGCCGCGGAGGGGAAGCGCTCGTCCGTCCGCCGGGGCACGCAGCGGCACCTGGTGCTTCCGACGGAGCTGGTGGTCCGCGCCTCGTCGTAGATGTGGCCCCGGGGGTCAGCATCCCCCGGGAACGCCGAAGGCCCCGGTTCTCTCGAACCGGGGCCTTCGGATCCTTCAGGGTGAGTGACGGGACTTGAACCCGCGGCCACCTGGACCACAACCAGGTGCTCTACCAACTGAGCTACACCCACCATGTCCGGTCGTTTGTCTTTCTTCCGACCGGCCGAGAAAAAGTGTACAGGGTCCGAAGGGGTGCTCGCGCACACCTTTTCCCGGGTGGGTCCGGACCCCGTACACAGGGGCTTACGAGGGATTATTCCGCAGGCAGGACGTACTTCGCCGCGATCGACTTCGCGGTGTCCGAGTCCGGCCCGGGCTGCGGGACGAAGACCGCCTCGCGGTAGTAGCGCAGCTCGGCGATGGACTCGCGGATGTCGGCGAGCGCCCGGTGGTTGCCGTTCTTGTCCGGACTGTTGAAGTACGCCCTCGGGTACCAGCGCCTGGCGAGCTCCTTGACCGAGGACACATCGACGATCCGGTAGTGGAGGTAGTCCTCCAGCGTCGGCATGTCACGCAGCAGGAATCCTCGGTCGGTACCGACCGAGTTCCCGCAGAGCGGGGCCTTGCCCGCGTCCTTGACGTGCTCACGCACGTACGCCAGGACCTGTTCCTCGGCGTCCGCGAGCGTCGTGCCGCCCGCCAGCTCGTCGAGGAGACCCGAGGCGGTGTGCATGTTGCGCACCACCTCGGGCATCGTCTCCAGGGCCTCGTCCGGCGGGCGGATCACGATGTCCACACCGTCGCCGAGTACGTTCAGCTCCGAGTCGGTGACCAGTGCGGCCACCTCGATGAGCGCGTCGTTCGCCAGCGAGAGTCCGGTCATCTCGCAGTCGATCCACACCATGCGATCGTTCATGCGCCCAACCCTACGGGTCCGACCTTCCCACTGGCAGACGACGGGCATCAGCTCCTGTGCTCGGTGCTGTCCTGCGGGCCTACGAAGCCGTGCGCGGGCCGGGCAGACCCGAGTGGCCCATCGGCATCGAAGCCGCGTGCGGGCCGAGTGCGCTCGCGGCTGCCGTGCGCCGGGACTGCGCGGGGACCGGAGTCCCCTCGGCGCCCGGCACACCCGCGAGCTCGACCGTCCTGTCGGGCTTCTCCGGCTTCCCGTGACTCTCGCTCGGCTGTGGCCTGCGCGCCCGGTAGGCAGCCCGGTACGCGGCCGGGGACGAGCCCAGCTGGCGCCGGAAGTGCCCGCGCAGCGCGACGGGGGAGCGGAAGCCGCAGCGGCCCGCCACCTCGTCGACCGAGTAGTCGGACGTCTCCAGGAGCCGCTGGGCCTGCAGCACCCGCTGCGTGATCAGCCACTGGAGCGGGGCGGACCCCGTCAGTGACCGGAAGCGGCGGTCGAAGGTGCGGCGGCTCATATAGGCGCGGGCGGCGAGCGTCTCCACGTCGAACTGCTCGTGGAGGTGCTCCAGGGCCCAGGCGACGACCTCGGCCAGCGGGTCCGCGCCGATCTCCTCGGGTAAAGACCTGTCGAGGTAGCGCTCCTGGCCGCCGCTGCGGCGCGGTGGGACCACCAGACGGCGGGCGAGCGCTCCGGCCGCCTCGTTGCCGTGGTCCGTGCGCACGATGTGCAGACACAGATCTATACCGGCCGCGGTGCCGGCGCTCGTCAGTACGTCGCCGTCGTCCACGAAGAGCTCGCGCGGGTCCACATGGACCGACGGATAGCGCTTGGCGAGCGTCGGCGCGTACATCCAATGCGTGGTCGCCGGACGGCCGTCCAGCAGGCCTGCCGCGGCGAGCACGAAGGCTCCCGTGCACAGGCCGACGATGCGCGCGCCCTCTTCGTGGGCGCGACGCAAGGCGTCCAACGCCTCCTCCGGTGGCGGAGAAGTGATGGACCGCCAGGCGGGCACGACCACCGTGCCCGCTCGCGATATCGCCTCGAGTCCGTGCGGCGCGGTGAGTTCGAGTCCCCCCGTGGTCCTCAGGGGTCCCTCTTCGCCGGAGCACACGAGCAATCGATAGCGCGGAACTCCCGCGTCCTGTCGGTCGATGCCGAACACGGAGAGTGGAATGGAACTCTCGAAGATGGGTCCGCCGCTGAACAGCAGCACCGCGACGATCTCTCGTCGACGGCGCCCCGACAGCTTGCGAGCCGCCGCCTCCGGCGCGGTGGTGGCGTCGTGGCTCATGCTGCTAAGCCCCCCTCGGTGATCCCGGCTCCCTCAATATTTTGACGGGTCGTTCGCTCCTGCACGTTTCCCCTCGGTGATGCACGAAGTCCCCCGCCGCCTTCAGATCAGACAGTCAAGATCGAATCTACTGCGTCCCATGGTGCCGTCGTGACCAGTTAAGAACCTGACAGATTGTCGACAAGGCAACTTGGCGTGAAGCATTCGATCACGAAGCGTTGCACTCAAGGGCGTTGCTGGGAAGTGGGCCTCAACTCCGTGGCCGGTCCCCGTAGGGTGGAAGCGCTTTTTATCGCTGTTTCTGCCCTGGTGGAACGGGGGTTGGAGGAGGCGAAACGCAAGGGGTGGCCCGCTGGCCCAAGTTGGCTGAAAATTATCGGAGCGCCGCGTTGAAACCGGTCAGCCAACGGGCGTATCCCGCTCGGTCCGGCGCTCGCCGTCCCGCGCGTCCGACCCGCTCCCGCCGTGCCGACCACGATGCGCCCGGCATTGTTCACTGTGCAACTGTGCAGCCCCGCGCTCCGACTGTCGAAGGAGTAACCGGCACGCCGTGGTGATCGCCGCGAGCCCCAGGGCGGCGCCGGCGGCGCCCGCGCCGGAGGAGCCGTACCAGACGAGTACGAGCGGCGGCACCAGGACGCAGCTGAACGCGGCCCAGCGCGCGGGCAGGGGTGCGTCGGGATGGGCCGCGGCGCTGGTTCGCTGGGCGATGGTCGGTCCGGGCACTGAGCGCTCCCCTGTGTCTTTCGGTACGCGAGTTCAACGCCGCCGACCGGCCCGGGTCACTTCGTCGTGGGATGACAGACGCCCAGTTGGGCGCGCAATCCGCCTGTACGGGGCAGCAACCATTGCCATACGGCCGACCCTCGTGCATGCTCCCCTGAACGCGGCGGAGCGGGGCCATCGGTGAACGAAGGTGCGGCTCTGGGCCCGGAGAGCAGAGTCTGGGCAGAGGAGGAGTGTCGCCGTACCCTTGGGGGTATGGGGTTGGGAAGATGATTCCCGGACACGGCTCCGCCGATCAGTTGTCGTCCCCTCATTAGAGGCCCACGAGGTACACGCCGAGACACTCATGGCCGGTCACGAAATCCCTGAACCCGCGGACCGCAAGCGGCAGGTCGCCGATCCCACGGCGACGCCCCGAGCGGCGGAAGAGACACGTCAAGCCTGTGATCCCGCGTTCAAGCACGGGGTCGTCGTCGGCTTCGACGGCTCCACATCGAGCGAGCGGGCACTCGCGTACGCGATCGGCATGGCCCACCGTTCGGGCTCGGGGCTGGTCATCGTCCATGTGGCCAACCGGCTGCCCACCACGGTGTGGGCGGGCTGTGAGCCGCCGGTGTTCGTGGACGTGCCGGACCACCGGACGGAGGTCCTCGGGCTCGAGCTCGCCTGTGCGGAGTATCTGTCCGAGGTGCCCTGGATCCTCGTCGAGCGCGGTGGCGACATCTGCCACGAGCTGGAGGAGGTCGGGCACGAGTACTCGGCCGACGCGATCGTCGTGGGCTCGACCCACGGGCTCGTCGGGCGGATCTTCGGCTCGGTCGCCGGGCGGCTTGCGCGGCGCGCGCAGCGGCCGGTCATTGTGATCCCTTAAGTCCCTGTGGGGAAGCGGGAGTTGGCCCGGTAGTTGAATTTGCGCCGTTGGATAAATCTACTCCCGCGTAGAGGTGCTTTGTGCCCTTGTGAAGGGTAAATACGGGTCGCTGGAAGAACGTGGGCGGGCCGGAGGCCGGCGGGTGACGGCCGCCGGTCGACGGCCAAGGGTCGGGGCAATGGGCGGCTCCGGCCCTCACGAAAACGGGTCCCGTGCGCTTGGTGGCGCGTACGGGACCCGTTTGTGTGGCGCGAGGGCCTATTCGACCGTGACCGACTTCGCCAGGTTGCGGGGCTTGTCGATGTCGCGGCCGAGGGCCAAGGCCGTGTGGTAGGCGAGGAGTTGGAGCGGGATGCCCATGAGGATGGGGTCCAGCTCGTCCTCGTTCTTCGGGACGACGATCGTGCGGTCGGCCTTCTCCTGCTCCTGGTGGGCGACCGCCAGGATGCGGCCGGAGCGGGCCTTGATCTCCTCCATCGCGGCGCGGTTCTTTTCGAGCAGGTCGTCGTCCGGGACGATCGCCACCGTCGGCAGCGCCGGCTCGATCAGCGCCAGCGGGCCGTGCTTCAGCTCGGAGGCCGGGTAGGCCTCGGCGTGGATGTACGAGACCTCCTTGAGCTTCAGGGACGCCTCGCGGGCCACCGGGTAGCCCCTCACGCGGCCGATGAACATCATCGAGCGGGCGTCCGCGTACTCCTCGGCGATCTTCTTGATCTCCGCTTCCTGGTCGAGGATCGCGGTGATCTGGGCCGGGAGCTTGCGCAGGCCCTCGATGATGCGCTTGCCGTCGGCGACCGAGAGGTCGCGGATGCGGCCCAGGTGCAGGGCCAGGAGGGCGAAGGCGACCGTCGTGTTCGTGAAGCACTTGGTCGAGACGACGCAGACCTCGGGGCCCGCGTGGACGTAGACGCCCGCGTCCGACTCACGGGCGATGGCCGAGCCGACGACGTTCACGACGCCGAAGACGCGGGCGCCCTTGCGCTTCAGCTCCTGGACCGCCGCGAGGACGTCGTACGTCTCGCCGGACTGGGAGACCGCGATGTAGAGGGTGTCGGGGTCCACGACCGGGTTGCGGTAGCGGAACTCGGAGGCCGGCTCGGCGTCCGCGGGGATGCGGGCCAGCTCCTCGATCATCTGGGCGCCGATCAGACCCGCGTGGTACGAGGTGCCGCAGCCGAGGATCTTCACGCGGCGGACCGTGCGGGCCTCGCGGGCGTCCAGGTTGAGGCCGCCGAGGTGCACCGTGGAGAACCGGTCGTCGATGCGGCCGCGCAGCACGCGGTCCACGGCGTCGGCCTGCTCGGAGATCTCCTTGTGCATGTACGTGTCGTGGTCGCCCATGTCGAAGGAGGCGGCCTCGAGGTCCACGGTGGTCGGCTCGTTGGCGGTGAGGGTGCCGGCCGTCGTGTACGTGCGGAAGTCGTCGGCCTTGAGCGTGGCCATCTCGCCGTCGTCGAGCGTGACGATCTGGCGGGTGTGGGTGATCAGCGCGGCGATGTCCGAGGCGACGAACATCTCCTTGTCGCCGATGCCGAGGACGACCGGCGAGCCGTTGCGGGCCACGACGATGCGGTCCGGGAAGTCGGCGTGCACGACCGCGATGCCGTACGTGCCCTCGACCAGGTGCAGCGCCTCGCGGACCTTGTCCTCGAGGTCGGTCTGCTGGGAGCGGGCGATGAGGTGGGTGAGGACCTCGGTGTCCGTCTCGGAGCGGAACTCGATGCCCTCGGCGGTCAGCTTCGCGCGCAGCTCGGAGGCGTTGTCGATGATGCCGTTGTGGACGACCGCGACCTTGTCGTCGGACGACATGTGCGGGTGCGCGTTCTCGTCGGACGGGGCGCCGTGCGTGGCCCAGCGGGTGTGGGCGATGCCGGTGGTGCCCTTGAAGCGGGCCGGGACCTTCGCCTCCAGGTCGCGCACGCGGCCCTTGGCCTTGACCATCTTCAGGCCGGTGGCCTTGGGGCTGGTGATGACGACGCCCGCGGAGTCGTAACCCCGGTACTCCAGGCGCTGCAGTCCTTCGAGAAGGAGCGGCGCGACGTCACGCTTGCCGATGTAACCGACGATTCCGCACATGTGTGGTGTTGATCCCCTCGGGTAGTGGGTCCGCGGTCAGCCGTAGACGATGCGGCGCAATTGCCGGAGCGAGAGCTCCGGCGGCGCCACCGCCCGGTACCGCAGGTCCGCCGTGATCTGTTCGAAGATCTCCGCGTTCACCAGGCCCTGACCCTGGAGTTCGCGGTGCCGGCGGCGGACGTAGTCCTCCGTCGACTCGTCGAAGTAGGCGAGCACGTCCTGGATCACCCGCAGCGCTTCGCCCCGGCTCAGGGCGCTGCTGCGCGTCAGGTGATCGACGAGTTCCTCGTGCACGCAGCCGATCCTCGGGGTTCCGGGTGGGTTTCGCAAGAATCCTGCCCGATATCGGGCAGATGTTTCGCTCGGGTGGCCGTGGTTGCGGTCGCGGGGCTCTGCCCCGGGCCCCGCGCCTCAATCGCCGGCGGGGCTATTTATGACCGCGTTCACCCTGCGTACCCCTGGCGGATAGATGCCTCAAGCATCTTTCCGGGCATGGACATTCCACGTATGGGCGTACCCGCCGAGCTCGCCGACCGGCCCCTCGCCGAGCAGCACGAGTATCTGCGCAGCCGGTTCTCGCGGCGCACGATGATCCGCGGCGGGGCCGTCACCCTGGGCGCGGTGGCGGGCGGTGTCTTCGTGCCGGGGGCCGCGAGCGCCTCGCAGAGGACGGCGACGGCCACCACCGCGTCCGCACCGGCCGCCGAGGCCGTCGACGGCGCGCTCGTCGCGCCCTTCGGCCGGCACCTCTCTTACGGCGACGACGCGCGCACCGAGATGACCGTGTCGTGGCAGGTGCCGGTCGCGGTGAAGGACCCGTTCATCCGGGTCGGGGCCGGTGCCGGTGAGCTGTCGCGGAAGATTCCGGCGGAGCTGAAGGCGCTCTACACTCCGGCGGGCGTCGGGACGAGCGCCGACCACACCCAGTACTACGTGCACGCCAGGCTGACCCGCCTCAAGCCCGGCAAGACGTACTACTACGGGGTCGGGCACCGGGGCTTCGACCCGGCGTCGCCGAGGTTCGCGGGGACGATCGGTACGTTCACGACCGCGCCCGCCCGTGCGGAGCGCTTCACGTTCACCGCCTTCGGCGACCAGGGCGTCAGCTACCACGCGCTCGCCAACGACAGCCTGATCCTCGCGCAGGGGCCGGCCTTCCACCTGCACGCGGGCGACATCGCGTACGCGGATCCCTCCGGGCAGGGCAAGACGACGGACACGTTCGACGCGCGCACCTGGGACCAGTTCCTCGCGCAGACCGAGACGGTCGCCAAGTCCGTGCCGTGGATGGTGTCGTACGGCAATCACGACATGGAGGCGTGGTACTCGCCGAACGGGTACGGGAGCCAGGAGGCCCGGTTCGCGCCGCCGGGCAATGGGCCCGACCCGAAGGAGCTGCCGGGCGTGTACTCCTTCGTGCACGGGAACACGGCCGTGATCTCGCTCGACGCGAATGATGTCTCGTACGAGATTCCGGCGAATCTGGGGATTTCCGGTGGGACTCAAACGGCTTGGTTCGAGCGGCAGTTGAAGAAGTTCCGGGCCGCCGGGTCCGGGATCGACTTCGTCGTCGTGTTCTTCCACCACTGCGCGTACTGCACCGCCACCGCGCATGCCTCGGAGGGGGGTGTGCGCAAGGAGTGGGTGCCGCTGTTCGAGAAGTACACCGTCGACCTTGTGATCAACGGGCACAACCACGTCTACGAGCGTACGGATGTGCTGAAGGGCGACAAGGTCACCAAGGAGCTGCCGATCGGGGGCACGGCGTACCCGGAGACGGACGGGGTTGTGTATGTGACGGCGGGGGCGGCGGGGAAGGGGCTCTACGAGTTCCCGGTCGAGGACACGTACGAGGGGCACGAGAAGAAGGTCGACCCGTTCGCCTCGTATGTGACGCAGGACGGGGGCGGCAAGAAGGCGGTGACCGTCGACTGGTCGCGGGTGCGGTACACCAACTATTCGTTCCTGCGGGTGGATGTGGAGCCCGCGCCGGTGGGGCGTACCGCGAAGCTGACCGTGCGGGGGCTCGCCGAGACGGGGGCGGAGGTCGACCGGTTCGTGGTGGCGCGCAAGGTGCGGCACTAATCGCCGGACGGCCCTGAAAGGCGTTTCAGGACTGCCGCCTTCGCCAGTGCGAACTCATCATCCGTCAGTATTCCGGAGTTGTGGAGGTCGCCCAGTTCGCGGAGGCGGCGCAGGAGGGCGTCGTGTTCGTCCTCCGCGGGGGCCGCGGGTGGGGCCTGTTCCAGGGCAGGGGGCGTGGCTGGTTCGCCCGCAGGGCCCGGGTGGGGGAGGCGGGCCTGGACCGCTGCCGCTACGAGGGCCATCAGAGGGTCCTTCTTGAAGCCCCACAGTTCGATGGAGTTGGGGTCGTACTTCGGTGGCGCCTTTGTGGGGGAGGAGCGGACCGTGAAGCGGAGGCAGCCGTTCTCCAGGCCCACCGCCGGCTGCCACTCGACCGCCGCGATGTCGCCGAGCGCGAGCACCCGCGTGCCCGCGGAGGACTTGGCCTCCTCCGTCTTCCAGTTCCACTCCAGGCGCACACGCTCCCCGTCGAAGCTCGCCGTGCCGTCCCCGGCGGAGACGGACAGTGGCACGGCGGGACCCGGCAGGAGGTATGTGTCGCAGGCCGACGTGGGGACCTCGTCCAGGAGCAGCGCGTTGCGGACCTCGTCGACGAAGTACTCGGCGACGCCGTAGCGGTCCGACTCGACGGTGAGCTGGTACGGGTCCATGCCCTCGGTCAGCTTGCCGCCGGTCGCCTGGAGGAGGGGGTCCGCGCCGTCGCGCAGGCGCAGACGGAGGCGTCCGGACTTCTTGCCCTGCTCGAAGGAGGCGCCCGCGAGCGCCGTCAGCGGCACGGTCACTTCGCCCAGAGCCTTGCGGAGCGGGCTCACGGCCTTGTCGCGCCCCGGCACGAGCCGCAGCGTGTCCCCGAGATACGTCCAAGTGCCGTCGCGCTGGATGATTTCCGCCATGCCGACATTCTCGTACGGGAAAGGGGCTCGGGAGGACCGTCTCCCGAGCCCCTGGTCCGTGGGATCGCTTACGCGATCGGGTTGTCCAGGTCACCCACCAACTGCAGGGCGCCCGACGGGTCCGCCAGGTCGACCATCTGCTCGTTGTTGCGCAGCTGGAGACGGTTCAGGGCGGAGAGCGAGAAGTTGGGCGCGAACATGTCGAACTGCTCGAACTTCTCGGCGAGTTGGGGCATCGCCGCCTGGTAGTCGCGCACGCAGTCCGCGACCGCCGACCAGAACGTCTCCTCGTCCACGACGCCGTCCTCGACGAGGTTCGCCGCGAGGAAGCGGAAGAAGCAGTCGAAGACGTCCGTGAAGATCGACAGGAGCTTCATGTCGTCGGGGACCTCGGCCTTGATGCGCTCCACGGCGGGCGGCAGGACCGCGTCCGGGTCCATCACCGCGATCTCCTCGGCGATGTCCTTGAAGATCGACCGCTTGACGACGCCCTGCTCGTCCAGGACCAGGATGACGTTCTCGCCGTGCGGCATGTACACCAGGTCGTAGGCGTAGAAGCTGTGCAGGAGCGGCGTCAGGTACGACTTCAGGTAGGGCTTGAGCCACTCGCGCGGCGTGAGGCCCGAGCGCTCGATCAGGGCGCCCGCGAAGGACTTGCCCTCGCGGTCCACGTGGAGGAGGGACGCCATGGTCGCCAGGCGCTCGCCGTCCGCGAGCGAGTTCACCGGGGACTCGCGCCACAGCGCCGCCAGCATCTTGCGGTACGGCGAGTAGCGGTCGGTGGCGGCCTCGTACTCCAGGTGCCGGTAGCCGACGGCCGCGCGCTCGCGGATGATCGTCAGGCCGGTGTCCTTGAGTACCTCGTCGTTCTCGATGAGGTGCGCCAGCCAGTCGTTGATCGCCGGCGTCGCCTCCATGTACGCCGCCGAAAGGCCGCGCATGAAGCCCATGTTGATGACCGAGAGGGCCGTCTTCACGTAGTGCTTCTCGGGGGCGCTCTTGTTGAAGAACGTGCGGATCGACTGCTGCGCCAGGTACTCGTCGTCGCCCTCGCCCAGGCACACCAGGTTCCGCTGCGCGATCTCGGCGGCGAACGTGACGGAGAGCTTGTTCCACCACTGCCACGGGTGGGCGGGGATGAGGAGGTAGTCGGCCGGGTCGAGGCCCTGGTCGCGCAGGACCGTGTCGAAGCGGGCGATCGTCTCGTCGCCCAACTCGGCGCGCAGGAAGGACTCGTAGTCGAGGCCCATGCCAGCCGTGAAGGCCGCGCGCTCGCGGCTCGCCGCCAGCCAGATCAGCCGGACGGGGCTCGCCGTCTCGGGGGCGTACGAGAGGTACTCGTGGACGCCGAAGCCGAGCCGGCCGTTGTTGGCGACGAAGCAGGGGTGGCCCTCGGTCATGCCCGTCTCGATCGCCTGGAAGTCGCCGGTGGCGGCGAGTTCGGCGGAGGACAGGTACGGCTTCGTCAGTTTGAAGCAGGTGCCGGAGAGCGTGGAGGAGATCTCCTCCAGGTAGACCGGGAGGGTCGAGTCGCTCAGGCCCAGGCTGTCCTTCAGCTCGATGAAGAACTGCAGGGCGTTCAGCGGGAGTTCGGCGCCGTCGCGGTGGCGGGTGATCGAGTCGGCGGACACCTGCCAGTGGTCGAGGCGCAGCCGGCGCGCGGTGAACTCGTAGCGGGTCAGGCCGTCGTCGCTGAGGACGAAGTACCGGTCGGCGGCGGCGGCCCCCGATATCTCGGGCTTGAGCAGCCGCTCGTGGCTGAATTCCGCGAGTGCCTTGCGGATGAGGAGGCGGTTGGCCTCGGCCCAGCGCTCGGGGGAGAGGTGGGTGGCGGCGTCGGCGATGCTCATGCTCCGGTGGTCCTTCCCGTGGCCGCTTCGAACTGCTCGCGCGTGCAGAAGCTCAGCAGCGCCTTCTTCTCCGGCTTGTCGATCTCACGCTCGGGAACGAAGCCGACGGCCTCGTTCAGGGCGTGCACCGCCTTGTTGCCCACGTCGGGCTCGACGACGACGCGCTTCACCGACGCGTCGGCGAAGAGGTGCTCCATCACCGTGGTGATCACGGCGCGCGTGAAGCCGGGGACGCGGACGTCGGACGGGGCGGTGAGGAAGTGCATGCCGATGTCGCCGGGCTCGGGCTCGTACAGGCCGACGAGCTCGACGTACCGCGGGTCGTAGCGCTCCATCAGGAACGCGGGCTCGCCGTCGTGCAGGCCGAGGAAGGCGTCGTGGTGCTCGTGCGCCGCGATGGACATGTACTCGCGCTCGACGTCCTGGAGCTTGGCGTCCTGCATCAGCCAGAAGGCGGCTTTGGGGTCGGTGACCCAGCGGTGCAGGAGGTCGGCGTCGGCCTGCGGGTCGACGGGACGGAGGGACAGTTTCCCTACGGCGCTGTTCGTGGTGCTTGTGGTGCTCATGCTGCGAACTCCTGGAACGCGATGGTCTTCTCGACGGGGTAGTACTCGGATCCGAGCAGCTCGCCGATGATGTAACTGTTGCGGTACGCGCCCATCCCCAGGTCGGGGCTGGTGATCGAGTGCGTGTGCACGGACGCGTTCTGCACGAAGATGCCACGCCCGGTGGTGTCGATCGCGTAGTTGCGGGCGACGTCGTAGCGGCCCTGGCCGTCCCAGCGGATGCGGTCGCGGACCGGCTCCAGGAAGGCGGGCGTCGTGTACTTGTAGCCGGTGGCGAGGATCAGGCCCTCGGTCTCGAGCTCGAACTCCTTGTCCTGCTCCTCCTGGTGCAGGCCGAGGGTGTACGTGCCGTCCTCGTAACTCGCCGTGCGCAGCGCCGAGTTGGTGAGCAGGCGCGTCGGCACGGGACCGTCGAGGCCCTTCTGGTACAGCAGGTCGAAGATGGCGTCGATCAGCTCGCCGTCGATGCCCTTGAACAGGCCCTTCTGCCGCTGCTCCAGCGAGTAGCGGGTCTCCTCCGGCAGCTTGTGGAAGTAGTCGATGTAGTCCGGGGACGTCATCTCCAGCGTCAGCTTGGTGTACTCGAGCGGGAAGAACCGCGGCGACCTGGTGACCCAGTTGAGCCGGTAGTCGTGCGAGTCGATCTCGCTGAGCAGGTCCTGGTAGATCTCGGCCGCGGACTGCCCGCTGCCGACCAGGGTGATCGACTTCTTCTGCTGGAGCTGCTGCTTGTGCTGGAGGTAGCGGGAGTTGTGGACGACCCCGTCGCCGCCGAGACCCTGGCAGGCCTCGGGGACGTACGGCGGGGTGCCGGTGCCCAGGACCAGGTGGCGGGCGCGGAACGTCTCGCCCTTGTCGGTGTCCACGACGTAGACCTCGGCCGCGTCGTCGTAGCGCACCTCGGTGACGCTCGTCGAGAACCGGATCGAGGACAGCTTGGCGGCGGCCCAGCGGCAGTAGTTGTTGTACTCGACGCGCAGCGGATAGAAGTTCTCGCGGATGTAGAACGAGTACAACCGCCCCGATTCCTTCAGGTAGTTGAGGAAGGAGTACTCGGACGTGGGGTCGGCGAGCGTCACCAGGTCCGACATGAACGGGGTCTGGAGGTGGGCGCCGTCGAGGAACATCCCCGAGTGCCACTCGAAGTCCGGCTTGGACTCGATGAACAGTCCGGTCAGCTCGTCGATCGGCTCCGTGAGCGCGGCCAGACCCAGGTTGAAGGGGCCGAGGCCGATCCCGATGAAGTCGTACGTGTCAGGATGCGCGGTCAAGGGTGTCTCCCAGGTACTGCTCGGCGTGGCCGGCGATGAGGTCGAGGACGACCGAGATGTCGTCGAGGGTCGTCTCGGGGTTGAGCAGGGTGAACTTCAAGTACTGGCGGTCGCCCACCTTGGTGCCCGCGACGACGGCGTCGCCGGAGGCGAACAGGGCCTTGCGGGCGTAGAGGTTGGCGCGGTCGATCTCGGCGGGGTCGGCGACATCGGCCGGGATGTAGCGGTAGACGAGCGTGGACAGGCTCGGCTCCACGACCACGTCGAAGCGCGGGTCGGACGCGAGCAGCTGCCAGCCCTCGTACGCCAGGTCGCACACCTCGTCGAAGAGGCCACCGATGCCCTTGGCGCCCATGACGCGCAGCGTCAGCCACAGCTTGAGCGCGTCGAAGCGGCGGGTGGTCTGGAGGGACTTGTCGACCTGGTTGGGGATCCGCTCGGCGACCGTGCGGCGCGGGTTGAGGTACTCCGCGTGGTACGTGGCGTGCCGCAGGGTGGCTCCGTCGCGGACCAGGATCGCGCTCGAACTCACGGGCTGGAAGAACGACTTGTGGTAGTCGACGGTGACCGAGTCGGCGCGCTCGATGCCGGTGAGCCGGTCGCGGTTCTTGTTCGACACGAGCAGCCCGCAGCCGTACGCGGCGTCGACGTGCATCCACGTGTCGTACTGGGCGCACAGCTCGGCGATCTCCGGCAGCGGGTCGATGGAGCCGAAGTCGGTCGTCCCCGCGGTCGCGACGACGGCCATGGGGACGAGGCCCTCCTCGCGGCAGCGCTGCAGCTCGGCGGCGAGGGCCACGGTCTGCAGGCGCTTCTCGCGGTCGACCGGGATCGAGACGACGGACTGCGGGTCGAGGCCGAGCAGCGTCGCGGACTTCTTGACGCTGAAGTGGCTGACCTCGGAGGCGAAGACGCGGAGTTTGGACAGGTCCTGCGACTTGGCCTCCTCCCGGGCGAGCAGCAGCGCCTGGAGGTTGGACTGCGAGCCGCCGGAGGTGAACACGCCGTCGGCCGCGGGGCCGAGGCCGATCCGCCCGGTGGTCCAGTCGATGAGCTTGCGCTCGATGAGCGTGCCGCCCGCGGACTGGTCCCAGGTGTCGAGCGAGGAGTTGACCGCGGAGAGGATCGCCTCGCCGAGCACTGCCGGGATGACGACCGGGCAGTTGAGGTGGGCGAGGTAGCGGGGGTGGTGGAAGTAGACGGCGTCGCGGAGGTAGACGTCCTCCAGCTCGTCCAGGGCGGCGATGGTGTCCTGGAGCGGCTCGTCCAGGTCGACGGCGTCGACGGTGGGGGAGAGGGCGTCCGGGGTGACGCCGGTGAACGGCCTTGTGGTGGTGGCGAGTTTGGCCGCCACCCGCTCGACTCCTTCGGTCACGGAGTTGCGGTATAGCTCCGCGGTGGTGTCATTGAGCAGGTGCGAGCGCATGAACGGTTCCTCCGGGTGGGGTGGGGTGGTTCCCGGGTGGGGCAGGAAAAAGGGCGGGATCGCGAACCCTTCGATTAGGTTAGCCTAACCTAACTTTGGCTCGCGACCCCGCCCCTGTCATGTGGCTGGAATGGCTGGTGTGGCTGGAATGTGCGCTGTTGTCAGGGGTGGGGCCCCGAGGTGTCACGCAGCGCGCAGGGCGTCCTCGCTCATGCCGCGCCGCCAGTACCCGACAAAGGTCACCGCACGCTTGTCGTAGCCGCGCTCACGCACCAGGTGCCGGCGCAGCTCCTTCATGGTCCCGGACTCGCCGGACAGCCACGCGTACGGGCTTACGGCGTCGGGGAGTTGGGTCGCGCGCACGGTGTCCACCACCGAGGGCGCACCCTCGTCGCGGACGAGCCAGGTGACGGTGACGTCCGCGAGCGTGATGATCGGCTGGATGTCCTCGCGGTGCGGAACCTCCAAGTACACGTGCGCCGAGACGTGTTCGGGCAGCCAGGCCAGCACGCCGAGCGCCGCGGGAAGCGCCGTCTCGTCGCCCCACATCAGGATGTGGTCGAAGTCGTCCTGGGGCTGGCAGCGCACGGCGGCGTTGTCCGCGATCGCCGGGCCGAGCACGACGGCGCGGTCGCCGGGGGCCGCGGCGCGGGCCCAGCGGCAGGCGGGGCCCGAGGTCGACGGGTCGTCGTCGTGCAGCACGAAGTCGATGTCGACTTCCTCCGCGGGGAAGCGGCGCTGGCCGCTCAGCGTGTACGAGCGCATGATCGCGCGCTCGCCGTCCGGGATCGCCCGGTACGCCGCGTGCCAGGCGCGGCCGTCCTCGCCGGCGTTGACCGGCGGCATCACGGGGGCGTCCTGGCCGGGCCGCGGCAGGAAGAGGGAGAGGGACTGGTCCCGGCCGCCGCCGTGGAAGTCGGCGAGGTCGGGACCCGTGAAAGTGACCCTGAGCAGCGACGGACCGAGCCGCCGGGTGCGGACCACTTGCAGATCGAAGAATCGGAAAGGGGCTACAGCAGGGGCTTCGGTCGTCGCCGTCATGGGATCAGGACACCTTCTTCGCCGTCTCGATGGCCTTCGCGAGGTCTTCCAGGAGCGGGGCGCACTTGTCGTAGGACAGGATCGGCTCGGGGGAGCGGGAGATGACCTGGCCCGCCTTGACCGCCGGCAGCTTCTTCCAGGTCGGCTCGTCGATGTCGGCGGGCTGAATCGCCTGGGCGCGGTCGTCCATCATGATGATGTCGGCCTTGTGCTTGTTGACGTTCTCCCAGCTCAGGTTCTCGAACCAGCCGCCGGACGCCTTCTTCGCGGCCTCCGAGGGCTCCACGAAGTTCACGCCGAGCGCCTTGAAGTACTCCAGGTCGATGGAGAGGTTCGTGCCCGAGACGTAGAAGATGTCGGGGCTCGCGCTGCCCGCCAGCACCTTGATGTCGGGGTTGGCCTTCGCCGCCTTGCGCAGCCGGGCGGCGGCGTCCTCGAAGCGCTTCTTGGCCTTGACGACCTTGTCGGCCTTCAGGTCGGCGCCGAGCGACTCGGCCAGCTTGTAGACGTGCTCCAGCGGCGTCGTGAGCTGGCGGTCGTAGACGGAGATGCCGACGCTCGGGGCGAGCTTGGCGATCTTCTTGGCGGACTCCTCGGGGACGTACCAGAGGGTGCCCGCGCCGTCGAACATCGTGGTGATCAGCACCTCGGGGGCGAGCCCCGCGTACTTCTCGATGTTGAACTGGCCCCACTCGTTGCCGATGACCGTGACCTTGCCGACAGGCATGTCGCCGGCCTGGACGTCGGGCTTGCCGCCCTTCGTCGTGGTCGGGCCGAAGACGCCCTTGACCTGGATGCCGTAGTCGTAGAGGGCGGCGCCCATGCCGGTGAAGGCGACGATGTTCGTCGGGACCTTGTCCAGCTTCACGGTCTTGCCGCGGTCGTCCTTGTACGACCAGGGGCCGGACTTCTTGGCGGAGCCGGCCGAGCTCGAACCGCCGTCTTTGGAGCCGCCGTCGCCGCAGGCGGCGAGTGCGGCTCCGAGGCCGATGGCGCCGGTCGCGGCGAGGATGCCGCGGCGGGTGGGGCGGGACAGTCGGGCGTTGGGCATGACGGGCAACTTTCGGACGTGCCGAGGCGGCGACCGGGCGGGTACTGAAACTCAGGGTAGGTTAACCTAAGTTCCCCGGTTGTCCAGGGGGTGGGGGCCACCCCGAGCCTGACGCCGTTGGGGCAAATCAAGCCCCGCCGGCGATTGAGGCGCGGGGTCCGGGGCGGAGCCCCGCGGCCCAGGCCCGGATGCCGTTCGAAAGATTGGGGCTCTGCCCCATACCCCGCTGCTCAATCGCCGCAGGGGCTCTATTTGGTCAGCCCGAGCTCCCGCGCAATCAGCATGCGCTGGACCTCGCTCGTGCCCTCGCCGATCTCCAGGATCTTGGAGTCGCGCCACATCCGGGCGACCGGGTACTCGTTCATGAACCCGTACCCGCCGTGGATCTGCGTCGCCTCCCGCGCGTTGTCCACCGCGACCGTCGACGAGTACAGCTTCGCCAGCGCCGCCTCCTTCTTGAACGGCTCCCCGCAGACAAGCCGCGACGCCGCGTCCCGCCACGCAAGCCGCGCGGTGTGCGCCTTCATCTCCATGTCGGCGATCTTGAACTGGATCGCCTGGTAGCTGCCGATGTGGTGCCCGAAGGCGCGGCGCTCCTTCGCGTACTTCACCGACTCGTCGACGCACCCCTGCGCAAGACCCGTGGCCAGCGCGGAGATCGCCACGCGCCCCTCGTCGAGGATCCGCAGGAACTGCGCGAAGCCGCGGCCCTCCGTGCCCAGCAGATTCGCCGCCGGCACCCGTACGTCGTCGAAGTGCAGCTCACGCGTGTCCGACGCGTTCCACCCCACCTTCGAGTACGGCGCCGCGGCCGTGAAGCCGGGCGTCCCGGACGGCACGATGATCGAGGAGATCACCGGGCGGCCGTCCGCTGTGCGGTCCGTCACCGCCGTCACCGTCACCAGGCCCGTGATGTCCGTACCGGAGTTGGTGATGAAGCACTTCGTGCCGTTGATGATCCAGTCGCCGGTCTCCCCGTCCCGTACGGCCGTGGTGCGGGTGCCGCCCGCGTCCGAGCCCGCCTCGGGTTCGGTGAGCCCGAACGCGCCCAGGACTTCGCCACTGCACAGCTTCGGCAGCCACTCCTGCTTCTGCTCCTCCGTGCCGAAGAGGTGGATCGGCATCGCACCGAGCGAGACCCCGGCCTCCAGCGTGATCGCCACCGAGGAGTCGACGCGCGCCAGCTCCTCAAGCGCGATGCCGAGCGCCAGATAGTCGCCGCCCATGCCGCCGTACTCCTCCGGGAAGGGGAGGCCGAAGAGCCCCATGCGGCCCATCTCGCGGACGATCTCGTAGGGGAACTCGTGCCGCTCGTAGAGGTCGCCGATCTTCGGGGCGACGACCTCGTGCGCGAACTCCTCGACCGTGCGGCGGAGTTCCTCGTGCTCGGGGGAGAGGTGGTGATCCATGACTGCCTCACTGCTCCTGGTCGGCATCGGCATTGGCGTCGGCGTCGGCCTCGGGTGCGAGGGCGCGAACGGTGCGGGACGGGCTGGGTCGGCCCAGGTGCCCGGCCATCCACCTGCTGGTGTCGGTGAGACGGCCGAGGTCGACCCCGGTCTCGATGCCGAGACCGCGCAGCATCCAGACGAGGTCCTCGGTGGCGAGATTGCCGGTGGCGCTCTTCGCGTACGGGCAGCCGCCGAGGCCGCCCGCGGAGGCGTCCACCGTCGTCACGCCGTGCTGCAACGCCGCCAGGGTGTTGGAGAGCGCCTGGCCGTACGTGTCGTGGAAGTGCACGCCGATCGTGTTCGTCGGCACGCCCTCCTCGTTCAGCTCCGACAGGAGCGTCTGTACGTGTCCGGGTGTGGCCACGCCGATCGTGTCGCCGAGGCTCAGTTCGTCGCAGCCCATGTCCCTCAGGGCCCTGGCGACGGAGACGACCTGGTGGACCGGGACCGGGCCCTCCCACGGGTCGCCGAAGCACATGGAGAGGTAGCCGCGGACGTGCGCCCCGTGCTCCTTGGCCGCCGCCACGACCGGCTCGAACACGGCGAGGGACTCCGCAACGGTGCGGTTCAGGTTCGCCTTGGCGAAGGACTCGGTGGCGCTGGCGAACACGGCAACCCGGTGCGCGCCGAGGGCCAGGGCCCGGTCCAGACCGCGCGCGTTCGGCACGAGGACGGGGAGGTGGACGCCGGGTCCGAGGTCTTGGAGCCGCGGGAACAGGTCTTCCGCGTCCGCGAGTTGGGGGACCCACTTGGGGTGCACGAAGCTCGTGGCCTCGATGGTCGTGAGGCCGGACCGGGCCAGGCGGTGGACGAACTCCGCCTTCACCTCGGTGGGCACGGCCCGCTTCTCGTTCTGCAGCCCGTCGCGCGCCCCCACCTCGTGGATCCGGACGCGGGCCGGGAGACCCTGGGTGGGGACGACCATGGGGAGCGCGGGTGTCGCGGGTGTGGGGGTCATCGCGTGGCCTCCCCGCCGGAGTTGGAGCCGACGGCGGGGCCGGTATCGGTGTCCGCGTCCGCCGGGGCGACGACGGCCAGCACCTGGTCCATCGCCACCGTCGTCCCGGGCGACACGTCCAGCTCCGTCACCGTGCCCGCGTGCGGGGACGTGATCACGTGTTCCATCTTCATCGCCTCCACCACCAACAGGCTCTGTCCCGCTGCTACCTGCTCGCCCGTCGTCACCTTCACCACGGTCACCGTGCCGGGCATCGGCGCCGTCAGGGAGCCCGCGCCGCCGGCGCCCGCCCCCGTCAGGTTCGCCGTCACCGGGTCGTGGTCCCGCACGTGCCAGGCGTCGCCGTCGCGCGCCAGCCAGTCGCCCGCGGTCGCGGTGAGGCGGGCGGGGGTGGTCGGGACGCCGTCGACCAGGACCTCGGCGCCGCGCACCCGGACCTCGACCGGGTCGTGGCCCGAGACCCTCAAGGGGTGCACGGTCCACGCCGGTTCGCCGCCGAGCCGCCAGCCGGTGGGCCGGTCGAACGGGTCCGTCCAGCCCTCGGTCGTGGCCGGGGCAAGACGCTCCTGGCGCAGTGCGCCCGCCGCCGCGTAGATCCCCGCCGGGACCTCCGCGTCAACCAGCTCGTCCGTCGCACGCTCCACCAGACCCGTGTCCAACTCGCCCGCCACGACGTCCGGATGGGCGAGCAGGCGGCGCAGATACCCGGCGTTCGTCGGTACGCCGAGCGTCACCGTGCGCGCGAGCGCGGCCCGCAGTCTGCGCAGCGCCGTGTCCCGGTCGGGGCCGTACGCGATGATCTTCGCGAGCATCGGGTCGTAGAGGCTGGAGACCTCGGTGCCCTCGGTGAGTCCGGAGTCGACCCGTACGCCTTCACCCTCGGGTTCGTGCAGCGCCAGAACCGTGCCGCCGGAGGGGAGGAAGCCGCGGGACGGGTCCTCGGCGCACAGGCGGGCCTCCACCGCGTGCCCGGTGAGCGTGATGTCGTCCTGTGCGAACGGCAGTTGCTCGCCCGCCGCCACCCGCAGCTGCCACTCCACGAGGTCGACGCCCTCCCCGGCGGCAGCCGGACCGATGGACACAGTCAGCTCGGTCACCGGGTGCTCGACCTGGAGGCGCGTGTTCATCTCCATGAAGCAGTACGCCGCCGGGTCCTCGCCCGGCACGATGAACTCCACCGTGCCCGCGCCCCGGTAGCCGCAGGAGCGCGCCGCCTCCACGGCCGCGGCGCCCATCGCCGCGCGCGTGGCCTCGTCGAGGAGCACGGACGGTGCCTCCTCGACGATCTTCTGGTGGCGGCGCTGGAGGGAGCACTCGCGCTCGCCGAGGTGCACCACGTTCCCGTGGCCGTCCGCCAGGACCTGGATCTCGATGTGCCGTGGGCGGTCGATCCAGCGCTCCACGAGGAGCGTGTCGTCCCCGAAGGAGGCCCGTGCCTCGCGTCGGGCGGATGCGATCTCCTCCTCCAGGGTGGTCAGATCGCGGACCAGGCGCATGCCCTTGCCGCCGCCGCCCGCGCTCGGCTTCAGGAGGACTGGCGCGCCCAATTTCCTTGCCGCCTCTGCCAGTTCCGGGTCGCGGCCGCCGGGCACCACCGGGACCCCGGCCGCGCTCACCGTCTCCTTGGCGCGGATCTTGTCGCCCATCAGGGCGATCGCCTCGGCGGGCGGGCCGATGAAGGTCAGGCCGGCCTCCTCACAGGCCCGCGCGAACGCCGCGTTCTCCGCGAGGAATCCGTAGCCCGGGTGCACCGCCTGCGCGCCGGTCGCCGCCGCGGCCTCGATGATCCGCTCCGCCACCAGATAGCTCTCGGTGGCCGCCGGCGGCCCGATGCGTACCGCCTCGTCCGCCTCGCGCACATGGCGCGCGTCCGCGTCGGCGTCGCTGAACACCGCCACCGAGCGGATGCCGAGCGCCCGCAGCGTACGGATGACGCGCACCGCGATCTCGCCGCGGTTGGCCACAAGTACCGTCTCGAACACGTCTCGCTCCGCCCCTCACATCCGGAAGACACCGAAGCCGGCGGACTTCTCCGGCAGCGGCGCGTTGGCACACGCGGTCAGGGCCAGGCCGAGGACCTGGCGGGTCTCCATCGGGTCGATCACGCCGTCGTCCCAGAGCCGGGCCGTCGCGTAGTAGGCATTCCCCTGCGACTCGTACTGGGCGCGGATCGGCGCCTTGAACGCGTCCTCGTCCTCGGCCGCCCACTCTTCGCCGCGCGACTCCAACTGGTCGCGCTTGACGGTCGCGAGGACCGAAGCGGCCTGCTCGCCGCCCATCACGGAGATCTTCGCGCCGGGCCACATCCACAGGAAGCGAGGGCTGTAGGCCCGGCCGCACATCGAGTAGTTGCCCGCGCCGTACGAGCCGCCGATCACCACGGTCAGCTTCGGCACGCGCGTGCAGGCCACCGCCGTGACCATCTTGGCGCCGTGCTTGGCGATACCGCCCGCCTCGTAGTCACGGCCGACCATGAAGCCCGAGATGTTCTGGAGGAAGAGGAGCGGGATGCCGCGCTGGTCGCACAGCTCGATGAAGTGGGCGCCCTTCTGGGCGGATTCGGAGAACAGGATGCCGTTGTTGGCGACGATGCCGACCGGGTGGCCGTGGATGTGCGCGAACCCGGTGACCAGCGTCTGCCCGTACTCGGCCTTGAACTCGGCGAACCGCGAGCCGTCCACGACGCGCGCGATGACCTCGCGTACGTCATACGGAGTGCGGGAGTCGACCGGCACCGCTCCGTAGAGCCCCGCCGGGTCCACCTTCGGCTCGATCGCCGTCTTTACCGCCCACGGCAGCGGGCCGCGCTCCGGCAGCGTGGAGACGATCGTGCGGACGATCCGCAGCGCGTGCGCGTCGTCCTCCGCCAAGTGGTCCGTCACGCCCGACACCCGCGAGTGGACCTCCCCGCCGCCCAGCTCCTCGGCCGTCACCACCTCGCCCGTCGCCGCCTTCACCAGCGGCGGGCCGCCCAGGAAGATCGTGCCCTGGTTCCGGACGATCACGGCCTCGTCGCTCATCGCCGGGACGTACGCCCCGCCCGCCGTGCACGAACCGAGGACCGCCGCGATCTGCGGGATGCCCGCGCCCGACATCCGCGCCTGGTTGTAGAAGATCCGCCCGAAGTGCTCGCGGTCCGGGAACACGTCGTCCTGCATCGGCAGGAACGCGCCGCCGGAGTCCACCAGGTAGACGCACGGCAGCCGGTTCTCCAGGGCCACCTCCTGCGCGCGCAGGTGCTTCTTCACCGTCATCGGGTAGTACGTGCCGCCCTTGACCGTCGCGTCATTGGCGATGATCACGCACTCGCGGCCGCTGACCCGGCCGATCCCGGCGATCACACCCGCGGCCGGGGCCTGCCCCTCGTACATCCCGTCCGCCGCGAGCGGCGCCAGCTCCAGGAACGGGGAGCCGGGGTCAAGGAGCGCGTCCACCCGGTCGCGCGGCAGCAGCTTGCCGCGCGCGGTGTGCCGCGCCCGCGCCTTCTCGCCGCCGCCGAGCCGGGCCGCGGCGAGCTTGGCGCGCAGCTCCTCGCCGAGCGCCCGGTGCGCCGCCTCATTGGCCGGCCAGGCCTCCGACGCGGGCTCCGCCGCGCCGATCAGCTCCGGTGCCTCCTGCATCGCCTCGAGCTCCCTTGCTCGTATGAGGAATGGTGCGGAAGTTAATGAGCGTTAACCCACTCCCGTCAGGTTAACGCTCGCTAACGTCCCTGTCTAGAATTGCTTCATGGCCACGAGAACCGACGCCCCCACCCGCCGCGAGCAGATCCTCAGGGAGGCCGCGCGGCTCTTCGCCGAGCGCGGTTTCCACGGCGTGGGCGTGGACGAGATAGGGGCGGCGGTCGGCATCAGCGGCCCCGGCCTGTACCGACACTTCGCCGGCAAGGACGCGATGCTCGCCGAGCTGCTCGTCGGGATCAGCGGGCAGCTGCTGACCGGCGGCAAGCGGCGGGTCGCCGAGGCGGAGCACGGGCCCGAGGCGCTGCTCGACTCGCTCATCGAGGGGCACATCGACTTCGCGCTCGACGACCGCGACCTGATCACGCTGCACGACCGGGAGCTCGACCGGCTGCGCGACAGCGACCGCAAGCTGGTGCGGCAGCTGCAGCGTCAGTACGTGGAGCTGTGGGTGGAGGCGGTGCGGAAGGTCTATCCCGAGCTGGTCGAGGCGCACGCGCGCGTGGCCGTGCACGCGGTCTTCGGGCTGCTGAACTCGACCCCGCACCTGAGCCGTCCCGGCTCGCTGCCCGGCCGGACGGCGACCGCGGGGATGCTGCACAAACTGGCGCGTGGCGCGTTCGCGGCGGCTGCCGCAGAGTGAGGTCGGTGGCTGCCGCAGAGTGACCTGTATCTCTGGACGCTCCTTGCGACTCGTGGGTAACCTACCTCTGAGCAAGCGCTTAGTCGTTTGGTCGTTGTCCGCACACTCGTCGTAGAGGGAGAGTTCTCCGTGCGCCGTACCGTTTTTGATGAGGACCACGAGGCGTTCCGGGAGACCCTGCGCGCCTTCATCGAGGCCGAGGTCGTCCCCCACTACGACGAGTGGTTCCAGCAGGGCATCGTGCCGCGCGAGCTCTACTCGAAGATGGCCGACCTGGGCCTCTTCGGCATCAACGTGCCGGAGGAGTTCGGCGGCGCCGGCCTGGACACCCACAAGTTCGAGGCCATCCAGTACGAGGAGACCGCCCGCGCGGGCGTCTCCTTCGGCGGCTCCGGTGTGCACGTGCTGCTCGCCCTGCCGTACATCAAGCTGCTCGCCACCGACGAGCAGAAGAAGCGCTACCTGGAGAAGTTCGTCACCGGCGAGGAGATGTGGGCCCTCGCCATGACCGAGCCGGGCACCGGCTCCGACCTGGCCGGCATGAAGACCACGGCCAAGCTCTCCGACGACGGCACGCACTACGTGCTCAACGGCTCCAAGACGTTCATCACCGGCGGCGTGCACGCCGACCGCGTCATCGTCTGCGCCCGCACCGCCGCGCCGACCGCCGAGGACCGCCGCCACGGCATCTCGCTGTTCGCCGTCGACACCAAGTCCGAGGGCTACTCGATCGGCCGCAAGCTCGACAAGCTCGGCCTGAAGACGTCCGACACCGCCGAGCTGGCGTTCGTCGACGTGAAGGTCCCCGTCGAGGACCTCCTCGGCGAGGAGAACAAGGGCTTCTACTACCTCGGCAAGAACCTGCCGTCCGAGCGCTGGGGCATCGCCTACGGCGCGTACGCGCAGGCCAAGGCCGCGGTGCAGTTCGCCAAGGCGTACGTCCAGGACCGCACCGTCTTCGGCAAGACCGTCGCGTCGTTCCAGAACACCAAGTTCGAACTGGCCGCCTGCCAGGCCGAGGTGGACGCGGCCGAGGCCGTCGCCGACCGCGCGCTCGAGGCCCTCGACGCCGGTGAGCTGAGCGCCGCAGAGGCCGCCTCCGCGAAGCTGTTCTGCACCGAGGTCGCGCACCGCGTCATCGACCGCTGCCTCCAGCTGCACGGCGGCTACGGGTTCATGAACGAGTACCCGATCGCCCGCCTGTACGCGGACAACCGCGTGAACCGCATCTACGGCGGCACCAGCGAGATCATGAAGTCGATCATCGCGAAGAACATGGGGCTGTAACCCGGCAGGAATCTCTGCTCGGTACAACTGACTCCATGCACAAGGCACTCGAATCCCTCCTCGATCTGCTCGACCTCGAGCAGATCGAGGAGGACATCTTCCGCGGCCAGTCCCGGTCCTCCGTCGTCCCGCGCGTCTTCGGCGGGCAGGTGGCGGCCCAGGCGCTGGTCGCGGCCGGCCGCACCGTCCCGGCCGACCGGCACGCCCACTCCCTGCACGCGTACTTCCTCGTCGCGGGGGACCCGGGCGCGCCCATCGTCTACACCGTCGACCGGATCCGCGACGGCCGCTCCTTCACCACGCGCCGCGTCGTCGCCGTCCAGCACGGGCAGCCGATCTTCCACCTCTCCGCGTCCTTCCAGACGTACGAGGAAGGTCTTGAGCACCAGGCGGACATGCCGCCCGCGCCCGACCCCGAGTCGCTGCCGACCGCGGAGGAGACACTCCCGCGCTATGTCGACGACGTGCTGGAGCCCGACGTCGTCCGGCGCCTCCTCGAAGCCCGTGAGGCCGTCGACCTGCGGTACGTGGACGCGCCGCCGTTCGCCTTCGTCGGCGACCCGCAGCCCCCGCGCTCCCAGGTCTGGTTCCGCGCGCGCGACAAGCTCGCGGACGACCCGCTGCTGCACGTGTGCCTCGCGACGTACGTCTCCGACATGACGCTCCTCGACTCCGTGCTGCTCGCCCACGGGCGGGGCGGCTGGGCCGTCGGCGATGTCGTGGGCGCGTCCCTGGACCACGCGATGTGGTTCCACCGGCCGTTCCGGGCCGACGAATGGCTGCTGTACGACCAGGAGTCGCCGTCCACGTCCGGCGGGCGCGGGCTCGGGCAGGCCCGGATCTACACGCAGGACGGGCGGCTCGCGATCACCGTCATCCAGGAGGGTGTGGTGCGCGTTCCGCGCTGACCGGGCGACCGGGTGGCCGGGCGGGGCGTGGTTCGCGTTCCCTCCTGATCGGACATAACGTCCCGTACATGGATGAGCGTGCGGAAGAAGCGGGCGGGGAGAGCGTCTTCACGGTGGTCGTCGCCGCGGTGGCCAACCTGGGCATCGCCCTCGCGAAGGCCGTCGCCGGCGTCATCAGCGGCTCCAGCGCGATGCTCTCCGAGGCCGCGCACTCCTTCGCCGACACCGTCACGGAACTGCTGCTCCTCACCTCCCTGAAGCGCAGCGACAAGCCCGCCGACGAGGAGCATCCGCTCGGCTACGGCGGCGAGCGGTACGTGTGGGCGCTGCTCGCGGCCGTCGCCACGTTCGTGGGCGGCGCCGTCTTCTCCCTGTACGACGGGATCCACACGCTCGTCGCCGGCGAGGAGCTGGGCGATCCGCTCGTGTCGTACGTGGTGCTGGCCGTGGCGTTCGTCCTGGAAGGGTTCTCGCTGCGCACCGCGGTCAAGCAGGCGCGGGGCGAGGCGGCCCGGGTGCGGGTGCCCTTCGGTACGTATCTGCGGCACACGCCCGACACGGCGGTGAAGGCGGTCGTACTGGAGGACAGTGCGGCGTTGGCGGGTCTGGTGCTCGCGGCCGGCGGGCTGCTCGGCTCGCAGCTCACCGGGTCGGGGGCGTGGGACGGGGCGGCGTCCCTGTGCATCGGCGTGCTGCTGCTGTGGGTGGCGTGGGTGCTCGGGCGGTCCAACGCGGAGTTGCTGGTGGGGCGGCCGTTGCCGAAGCCCTTCCGGGACGAGATCCGGCAGATCGTGCTCGGGGTCGAGCACGTCGAGGCGGTCCTTGAGCTGACCACGTTGGTGCAGGGGCCGCGGGAGGCGTTGGTCGCGGCGAAGGTCGACTTCCGGGATGCGTCCACCGCGGCGCAGATCGAGTGGGCCTGCGAAGACGCTTCGCGGAGGATTCGGGAGAGGTTTCCCGCGGTGCGGCGAGTGTTTTTGGACCCGACCCCGGGGTTCGCGGCGCGCCGCACGGAGGGGCTCAATCCGTGGTGAGCCGATTAAGCCCCTGCCGCCGCAGGCGCTAGAGCAGGTCCGCCGCGGACAGCAGGTACGCCGTCATCGGGTCATAGTGCCGCGGGCTCGTGACGTGGTCGTCCAAGGGGATCGTCACCTGCATCGTGCCCTCGGATTCGCCCACGAAGAGGGCCGGGTCGTTGCAGTCCGCGTAGCCGATGGAGTCGAGGCCGCGTTGGGCCGCGCATCCCGCCCAGCCGTGGTCGGCGACGACCAGGTCGGGCTGCGGGCGGCCCTCACGGGCGAGGCCGTCGAGGATCGCGGCCATGGGGTCGGGGGAGTGCGTGTGCCACAGCGTCGCACCGCGCTCCAGCATCGCCACGTCCGCGAACTGGAAGACCATGCCCTCGTCCGTGGCCAGGCCCTCGGGGATCGTCATGATCTCGCAGCCCGCCGCGCGCAGCGCCGTCGCCGTCGCCCGGTGGACGTCGAGGAGGCCGCCCGGGTGGCCCGTGGCGAGCAGGACGCGCTGGTGGTCCTCCGCGGCCTTGCGCAGGCGCGCCGCCATGCGATCCAGGGCGTCGACCGTCAGTTCCGGGTCGATGGTGTCCTGGCCGGAGCGGTGCCCGGGGTCCGGTACGACGCCGCAGCGTTCGGCCATGACGGCGAGCACGTCCTGCTCGTCGGTCCAGCGGTCGCCGAGTTCAAGGCCCAGCCAGTAGTGGCGGTCGCCGTTCGCGAGCCTTCGGTAGTGCGAAAGGTTGTTCTCGCGTGGGGTGGCGACGTCGCCCGCGATACGGGTGCGGACGAGGTGGTCGATGAGGGCGGCGCGGGTCGGCGTATCGCTGGGCAGTCCGGGTATCGGCATACGTCCATTGTGCCGGGGGTCGCGGCGGGACGGTGATCGGTTCCGGGGAGTGGACCCGCGGCGTCACGCCATGTGCCGGAGGGCGAACCAGAGTTCCATGCGGGTGTCCGGGTCGTCGAGGTCCGCTTCCAGGAGCGTGGCGCAGCGGGCGATGCGCTGGCGGACCGTGTTGCGGTGGACGGTCAGGGCGAGGGCCGTGCCTTCCCAACTGCCGTGCAGGGAGAGCCAGGTGCGCAGGGTCTCCAGGAGCGCCGGCTTGCCGGACAGCGCGGCCAGGGTCGGCGCGGGGGCGTCGTCCGGGCGGTGATGGGCCAGCGGGCTGCGGGTCGCCCGTGCGCGGGTGAGGGCGTGCGCCGCCTGGGTGTCGGCGAGCGGCAGGTCACGGGCGAGGGCGGGGGCGCTGACGCCGAGCACGTGGCCCGTGTGTGCCGTGACGTCCTGGTCGGACGGGATCAGGGCGCGGGTGAGGGAGTCGTCGGTCGAGGTGGAGGTCAGCGGGGTCGCCAGGTCCGGGGCCGGGCGGGGCGTGAGGGGGCGGGCGTGGATCACCCGCCAGGTGGTGTCCGCGCCCAGCAGCTCCGTCGCCGCCTCCGCGCGGTCCGCGCCGAGGAGGAGGTCGACCAGGGTCGCCGCGCGGCGCGTGTCGCCCGTCGAGCGGTGTTCGCCGGTGAGCAGGGAGAGCAGGACGATCGCCGCTCCCGCGATCGTGTGGTCGCCCGGCGAGCGGGCCTGCGTCGCGAGGCCGAGCGCGCCGCCCGTGCTCAGCGCGTACGCCGACAGATGCGTGCCGCCCACCGTGTCCGCCGCCGAGGACGGGGTGGGGAAGAGGTGCGTGGCGTGCGGGCGGACCACCGCCGTCAGTTCGGCGAGCGCCTCGCTCACGGCGCGCGGGGGACGCGCCCCCGCGTGGTGCGGCTCGTCGCCCTCCGGGGTGACCGCCACCGCGAATCCGCCGGTGCGCTGGGCGAGTTGACGCAGGACGGAGGGGAGCGGGTCCGGTCGCGCCGCCGCCGACGCCAGCGCCTGCTGGGCCTCCGTGACCCGGCGCAGCTCCGCGTTCCTGGCCTGCGCCATCAGCTCCCAAACGGCCCGCGCGACCCCGCTGAACGTGGTCCGCGGAGGGACCTCCAGGAGCGGGATCCCGCGCCGCTCGCAGGCCGCGACCAGCTCCGGCGGCACCGTGTCGAAGACCGGCGTCACACCGAAGCCGAGCGCCACCGCCCCGCCCCGCGCGACCCGCTCCGCGTACTCCTCGAAGTAGTCGCCGACGGGCGCGGCGGGCGCGTGCACGCCCGCCGTCAGGAGCAGCTCGCCGCCCAGCAGGTACGGCTCCGGGTCCGTCAGCTCCGACGTGTGCGCCCCGTGCACGAGGACGTCCGCCGCGTCGGGCCCAGCGATCCGGCGAAGGCCCAGGTCGGCGCGGGAGAGCACCGCGGCGAGCGGAATGCCCGGCGTGGGCGGTGCGGTCACGGTCACCAGTGGATGATTCCTCTGCTCTAATCCGGGGCGGTGGATGAAACGTACACTTCAGTGCTGCTTTTCGGCCACCTAGATTTCTTCCGACCGGTGGGTGCGGGTACGGGCGGATGTCCCCGACACCCCCAGGAGCCCAACAGGGGCTCCGCAGCCGGACAACTCCCCTGCACGACACGCCACCGAGGTGGACGAAGGAGGACGCCCCATGGCCGTCGACTATGTAGTGATCGTCGTCTACCTGGCAGGCATGCTGGCGATGGGCTGGTGGGGCATGCGCCGCGCCAAGTCCAAGAGCGACTTCCTGGTCGCGGGCCGGCGCCTCGGTCCCGCCATGTACTCCGGGACCATGGCGGCCGTCGTGCTCGGTGGCGCCTCCACCATCGGCGGTGTCGGCCTCGGCTACCAGTACGGTCTGTCGGGCGCGTGGTTGGTGTTCACCATCGGCCTCGGCATCCTCGCCCTGTCGCTCTTCTTCTCGGCGCGCATCGCCCGCCTGAAGGTCTACACGGTCTCCGAGATGCTCGACCTGCGCTACGGCGGCGGCCGCACCGGGATGATCTCCGGCATCGTGATGTGGGCGTACACGCTGATGCTCGTGGTCACGTCCACCATCGCGTACGCGACGATCTTCGACGTCCTCTTCGACGTGCCGCGCACCCTGGCGATCATCGTCGGCGGCACCATCGTCGTCGCCTACTCGACGCTCGGCGGCATGTGGTCGATCACCATCACCGACATGGTGCAGTTCGTCGTGAAGACCATCGGCGTGCTGCTGATCCTGCTGCCGGTCGCCGTCGTCAAGGCGGGTGGCTTCAGTGAGATGAAGGCCCAGCTGCCCACCTCGTACTTCGACCCGCTGGGCATCGGCGGCGAGACGATCTTCACGTACGTGCTGATCTATACGTTCGGCCTCCTCATCGGGCAGGACATCTGGCAGCGCGTCTTCACCGCCCGAAACGACAAGGTGGCCCGCTGGGGCGGCACCGTCTCCGGCGTCTACTGCCTGCTCTACGCGATCGGCGGCGCGGTCATCGGCACCGCCGCCAAGGTCCTCTACCCGAAGGGGCTCGGCCAGGCCGACGAGGCGTTCGCGCAGATCGTCAAGGACGAGCTGCCCGTCGGTGTCCGCGGGCTCGTCCTCGCCGCCGCCCTCGCGGCCGTCATGTCGACGTCGTCCGGAGCGCTCATCGCCTGCGCCACCGTCGCCAACAACGACATCTGGAAGCGGCTGCGCGGCGTCAAGGCCGGGTCGTCGTCCGAGGAGGACGAGCACGACGAGGTCAAGGGCAACCGGATGTTCATCCTCGGCCTCGGCGTCGTCGCGATCGTCATCTCGATCCTCCTCAACAACGTCGTCGAGGCGCTGACCGTCGCCTACAACCTGCTCGTCGGCGGGCTGCTCGTGCCCATCATCGGCGGGCTGGTCTGGAAGCGCGGCACGGGTCCTGCCGCCCTCGCCTCCGTCGCCGTCGGCGGCCTCACCGTCATCGGCGCGATGTGGCGCTACGGCATCCTCGCCAACCAGCCCGTGTACTACGGCCTCACCGCGTCACTCGTCGTCTACGTCGTCGTGTCGCTGGCCACCAGGCCCACCGACGCCGCCGTCCTCGCCAACTGGCGCGAGCGGCTCGCCGGGCGCGGCGCCGAGGAGCCCGAGCCGGCTCCCGCCGCCGTCACGCAGTAATCCCGTACGAACCCCGTACGCACTCGCAGGAAAGAAGGCATGCGCGCAATGAACAGCAACGAGACGCCCCGCGTTCCCAACGGCCCCACAGGCGCCGTCGGACCGGTCGACTCCTCCCGGGTCCCGCGCTACGCGGGCCCCGCGACGTTCGCCCGCCTGCCCCGGCTCGACGAGGTGGACGCCGCCGACGTGGCGGTCGTCGGCGTCCCCTTCGACACCGGCGTCTCCTACCGGCCCGGCGCCCGCTTCGGCGGCAACGCGATCCGCGAGGCCTCCCGCCTGCTGCGCCCGTACAACCCGGCGCAGGACGCGTCGCCGTTCTCGCTCGCGCAGGTCGCGGACGCCGGTGACATCGCCGCCAACCCGTTCAACATCAACGAGGCCGTCGACACCATCGAGGCCGCCGCCGACGACCTGCTCGGCTCCGGCGCCCGCATGATGACGCTCGGTGGCGACCACACCATCGCGCTGCCGCTCCTCCGCTCGGTCGCGAAGAAGCACGGCCCGGTCGCGCTGCTGCACTTCGACGCGCACCTCGACACCTGGGACACGTACTTCGGCGCCGAGTACACGCACGGCACCCCGTTCCGCCGCGCCGTCGAGGAGGGCATCCTCGACACCTCCGCGCTCTCCCACGTCGGCACGCGCGGCCCGCTGTACGGCCGCTCCGACCTCACGGAGGACGAGAAGCTCGGCTTCGGCATCGTCACCTCGGCGGACGTCTACCGCCGCGGCGCCGACGAGGTCGCCGACCAGCTGCGCCAGCGCATCGGCGACCGCCCGCTGTACATCTCCATCGACATCGACTGCCTCGACCCGGCCCACGCGCCCGGCACCGGCACCCCGGAGGCGGGCGGCATGACCTCCCGCGAGCTCCTGGAGATCCTCCGCGGCCTTTCTTCGTGCAACCTGGTGTCCGCGGACGTCGTCGAGGTGGCGCCCGCGTACGACCACGCGGAGATCACGTCCGTCGCCGCCTCGCACACCGCGTACGAGCTGACGACGATCATGTCCCGCCAGATCGCGGAGGCACGGAACAAGTGACGCACGACCACGACATCGAGCTGACGCCCACCCCCGAGCAGACGGCGGCGGCCCTCAACCCGCCCGCGGGCCGCAACGGCGGCGACCTCGTCGTCGAGACGCTGCACGGCCTCGGCGCGGCCACCGTCTTCGGCCTGCCGGGACAGCACGCGCTCGGCATGTTCGACGCGCTGCGCCGCTCCACGCTGAAATACGTCGGCCTGCGCGTCGAGAACAACGCCGGGTTCGCGGCGGACGCGTACGGCCGCGTCACCGGTGAGGTGGCCCCGCTGCTCCTCTCGACCGGCCCCGGCTCGCTCATGTCCCTCGCGGCGCTCCAGGAGGCGGCCGCCGCCTCCGCGCCCGTGCTCGCCATCGGCAGCCAGATCCCCGTGGCGGGACTCGGCGGCGGCCGCCACGGCTACCTGCACGAACTCCGCGACCAGCAGGCCTCGTTCCGCGACATCGTGAAGTCGGTCCACACCGTCCGTACGCAGTCGCAGATCCCGTCGGCCATCGCCGCCGCCTGGAAGTCCGCGCTGACCGCACCGCACGGCCCGGTCTGGGTGGAGATCCCGCAGGACGTGCTTCTCGCGGAGACCACGCTTCCGCAGGTCACGGCCATGGACGCGACGCCGGACGACCTGGTGCCGCGCCCCGAGCTGACCGCCGTCGCCGCCGACCTCCTCGCGGGCGCCGAGCGCCCCGCGATCATCGCGGGCGGCGGCGTCGTCCGCGCCGACGCGACCGGCAAGCTCCTCGCGCTCGCCGAACGCGTCAACGCCCCCGTGGTGTCCACCTTCGGCGGCAAGGGCGCCTTCCCATGGGAGCACCCGCTGTCGCTCCAGTCCTGGATGGAGGACCGGCACACGACGGACTTCCTGGAGGACGCGGACGTCCTGCTGGTCATCGGCTCGGGCCTGGGCGAACTCTCCTCGAACTACCACACGTTCAAGCCGCGCGGCCGCGTCATCCAGATCGAGGCCGACGCCGGCAAGCTGGAGTCCAACCACCCGGCCCTCGGCATCCACGCCGACGCACGCCTCGCGCTCCAGGCGCTGGTCGAGACGGTCGCCGAGCGTCCGGACGACGCGGCGCCCGCCCGCGTCGCAGCGGTCCTGAAGGCCGTACGGGAACGTATCGACGCCCAGGAACTTACCCTGGAGCAAGAGGTGTTGGCGTCGGTGCGCGAGGCGCTCCCGGCCGCTTCCCCGTCCTTCTGGGACATGACGATCCTCGCGTACTGGGCGTGGTCCGCGTGGCCGGGCGCCCTGCACTCGGCGCAGGGCGCGGGCGGCCTCGGCTACGGGTTCCCCGCGGCCATCGGCGCGGCCGCCGCCGACCCGACGACCCCGGTCCTCGCGGTCTCCGGCGACGGCGGCGCCATGTACTCCATCGCCGAACTGGCCACGGCGAAGCAGTACGACCTGAACGTCACCTGGCTCATCGTCGACGACGGCGGCTACGGCATCCTCCGCGAGTACATGACGGACGCCTTCGGTGAGGCCACCGCCACGGAGCTGGCCCGCCCCGACTTCGTGGCACTCGCCGAGTCCTTCGGCGTCCCCGGGGTGCGGACCACCCCGGAGACGCTCCACGACGACCTGGCGAAGGCCTTCGCCGCGCCGGGACCGCGGGTGATCGTGCTGCCCGCCGTACTGCGGATGTTCGCGCCGACGCACCTCGACTGAGCCTCAAGGGCAGGCTCTCAGCCGACCTCGGCCAGGTGCTCGGCAACCTTCGCGATCAGCAGCTCCGGGTTCTCCGCCGGCAGCCCGTGCCCGCCGGGGACGCGCAACAGGCGGGCGTGCGGGATGCGTTCGGCGACGTCGTGCTGGTGCGGCGGCGGGACCATGCGGTCGTCGGCGCTGGATATCAGCAGCGTCGGCGCCGCGACCCGGGGGAGCAGGTCGGTCAGGTCGACGGCCGCGTTCGCCGCGGACTGGCGGGCGAAGCCGCCGCGGCCCGCCGTGATCAGCTCGGTGAAGGCGGCGGCCGCCCCCTCGAAGGTGGCCTCGTCCCAGGAGCGCAGGGTGTCCTTGCCGAGCGCCGTGAGCAGGATGAGGTGCGCGAGGGCGGCCGGATCGGTGCGGGTCAGCTGCTGCCACAGGCCGAACTGGAACGTCATGTGCGCGTCGGCCCTCACCCAAGGGGCATGCGCGGTCAGGGACTTGACCAGCTCCGGGTGGAGGGCCGCGGTCGCCGTCGCCACCACCGCGCCGAGCGAGTGGCCGACGAGGTGGAAGCGGTCGAGCCCGGCGTCACGGGCCGCCGCCACGACGGGCGCGACCATGTCGTCCAGGGTGATCGGGCCACCGGGGTCGACCGTCTCGCCGGAGCCCGCCAGATCCGGGGCGACGATGGTGAAACGGTCGGAGAGTGCCGCCATGAGCGGGGCCCAGTTGCCCTCGGCGGAGGCGCCGGTGCCGTGCACCAGGACGAGGCCAGGACCGCTGCCGGTGACGAGGTAGTGGGTCTTGCTGATGCCGCCGGAGACCGGGACGTCGACGAAGGGCATGGTCCAACTCCTTTACGGGAAAAGGGCGGTCGGGTCAGTTCAGGACCGCACGCAGCGCCTGGTTGAAGGAATCGGGTCGCTCCTGCTGCGCCATGTGGCCGGCGCCCTCGATCACCGTCAGACGGGCGCCGGGGATCAGGCCGAGCAGCTCGCGCGGGACGGACAGCGGAACCTCGGAGTCGAGCTCGCCGTGCAGGAAGTGCGTGGGGACACGCAGCGCGGGCAGCCGCTCGCGCGGGTCGTACTCGGCCTGGTCGGCGGCGAGGCCGTCGATGCGGGGCGTGGCGTCGAGGACCTGCCGGACCGTCCACTCGATCAGCGCGGCGCTCGTCCCGGGCGCGTACCAGTGCGGGACGAACCCGGCGAGGGTGCCCGCACGGTCGGCGCGCATGTCCTCGACGAGCTCGGCCATCGCCTGCTTGGCCTCGGGCCTCGTGCTGAAGTGCTGCACGCCCGAGTCCACCGGGACGATGGCGCCGATCCGCTCGGGCGCCCGCAGGGCGGCCTCGATGACGAACGCGCCCGCGATCGACGAACCGACCAGAACGGGCTGCTCCAGCCCCAGTACATCGATGAACTCCAATGCATCATCGGCGAGTTGATCGATGGTGTAGCCGCTCGCGGGCCGGTCCGAACGGCCGCAGCCACGCCAGTCGAGCGTGATCACCCGGTGATCGGCGGCCAGGTCCGCGGCCTGCGCGTCCCACACCCGGCCGCTGGTGCCCCAGCCGTGCAGGAAGACCAGCGGGCGGCCCGAGCCGAGATCCTCGTAGTGGAGCGTCGTGTCGTTCGCGGTGGCGTAAGGCATGCGGCCATTCCACTGGCCGAACGGCCGTCGACCAAGGAGTGATCCGCTCTTAGACTCATCACGGATCGTGATGGATCGCCCGAGGGGTGTCTGTGGAACTGCGGCAGGTGAAGTACTTCGTGGCCGTGGCCGAGGAACTGCACTTCGGGCGGGCCGCCGAGCGCCTGCACATCGTGCAGCCGACCGTCAGCCAGCAGATCCGGCGCCTGGAGCGGGAGTTCGGCCTGGAGCTGTTCGACCGGACCAGCCGCTCGGTGGCGCTGACCGACGCCGGCCGTGCGTTCCTGCCGCACGCCCGCGCGGTCCTGAAGGCCGAGCGGGCGGCGACCGAGGCGATGGACGAGGTGCGCGCCGAGCAGGAGGCGACGCTGCGGGTCGGCACCAGCGTGGGCCTCGGACTCCGCCTGGACGGCGTGCTGAGCGCCCTGTCCGACCGGGCCCCGCAGCTGATGGTCGAGCTGGTCAGCGGGCCCACCGCGTCCCGGCTCCAGCAGGTCCGCGACGGCGAGCTCGACGCCGCCTTCGTGCGCGGCACGGACCGGAGGCCCGGGCTCGAACTGCTGCCGCTGTGGCGCGACGTCCTGGTCGCCGCGCTGCCCGCCGCGCACCCGCTGGCGGAGCGGGACACGGTCGCCCTCGCCGAACTGGCCGAACTGCCCCTGCGGATCGCGACCCGTGACACCAATCCGTACCTCGTCGACGCGGTCGTCGACGCGTGCGGTGCGGCGGGCTTCGAGCCGGTCATGGGCCCCGCGTTCACCACCGACCAGGACACCCTGGCCGCCATCGCCGCGGGCCGGGCGAGCTGGACGGTCTACTTCGCCGCGCAGGCCGCGGTGCAGCCCGCGCACCGGATCGCCTTCCGCCCGTTCGCGGACCCGGCGACGGCACCGGGCCTGCAGACGTACCTGGCGGTACGCCCCGACCCGCCGTCACGCCGCCTCGCGAAGCTGCTCGATGCGTGCAACGAGGTCAATACCGCTTCCGTAATGGCGAGTTGACCCGTCGAGTCCGAGCGGGGCTGAACCGGTACCCGGTGTCCCGGGATCGGGCTACCAGATCGACTCGACCCACTCCGGGTGGTCGATGAACGGGTTGCGGTTGTGCTGGTAGGTGTCGTAGATGACCTCGTTGCGGTTCTGCTCGAAGGAGTCCGGCGGGTCCTCGTCGCTCCACTTCTTCAGGACCGACAGTTTGCCGATGTTCGGCGCGCTGCCGTTGTCCACGGAGTCGTTGGGTTCGAGGTCGGCGAAGGAGTCGTCGCCCTCGTAGCGGACCGCCATGTAGAGGATCATCCGCGCGACGTCGCCCTTGACGGCGTCGCGCGGCTCGAACGAGTCGGAGTCCGTGAGGCTGCCGCCGCCGTTCGCGACCGCGCTGCCGCCCGCGTCGAAGTCCTTGTTGCCCCGGATCGAGTTGACCGTGACGTCCTCGGGGCGCAGGTGGTGCAGGTCCGTGCCGGGGCCCGTCGCGGTGCCGAAGTCGCCGTGCGACTTGGCCCAGACGTGCTCGCGGTTCCAGTCGCCGCTGTCACCGCCGTTGGCCGACTTCGCGCGTGAGGTGCCGCTGTAGAGCAGGATCACGTTGGAGCTGTTGGCCGGGTCCTGGTCGGTGGCCTTCAGGGCGTCCCAGACCGCGTCGTAGGAGAGCTTCGTCTGGTCGCTGATGATCGTGTGCAGCGCGCTCTTGAGGGCGGTGCCGGTCTTGCCTTCCGCGTCTTGGTAGTACGTGTCGTCGTACGCGGCGGTGGTCGCGGTGGTGGTCGGGGTCGCCGTCGCCGTCGCTGTGGGGAGGGCGACGGCGGCCAGTACGGCCGCGGTGGTGAGGGCGAAGGTGCGTATGTGGAATCCGGGCATGTGGGGTGTCCGTCCGTTCTACGCGGGTTGATTTGGTGGAACGGAGCGTGACATGAACACGTATGGATTGGGTGAATGCCGGGCGTCGATTGTGTGACGACAAAGGCCCCTGACTGGGTGTCAGGGGTCTTTGGGGTGGAGGGAGTTACGGGGTTCAGTTCACGTCGGACGCGTCCAGGCGGTACAGCGACGAGGACGAGGACGAGGACGAAGAGGAGCTGTCCGAGCTCTTGGAGCTCTTGGTGTACTCGCTCTCCTTCACCGCCGTGCCGTGCTTCTTCACCCACTTGGTGACCGCGGAGCTGACGTCGTTGCCGCCGCCCATTCCGCCGCCCATGCCGCTCTCGCCGACCTGGATGTAGTGCAACTGGCCGCTCTTGACCAGCTTCTTGAGCTTGGCGACGGTCATGCCCTTGTCGGAGCCGGTGAAGCCGTACATGGAGATGACGGGCTTCTTGGTGCTCAGGATGACCTGCGCGGCGGACTGCGAATTGGACACCGCGAGCAGCCACTTGGCGCCGTCCTGGTGCTTCTCCAGGTACTTGATCAGGTCGCTGGAGACGTTGCCGCCCATGCCACCGCCGCCCATGCCGCCGCGTGTGGCTCCGCCGCGTTGGCCGGACTCCTGCTTGCCGGAGCCGGACTCCTGCTTGCCGGAGCCCTGGCCACCCGGCATCTCGCCGCCACCCGGCATGCCGCCGCCCTGCTCGGAACCGCCTTGCTGGGAGCCGCCACCCGGGAAGCCGCCCTCGGGCGCCTGACCGCCACCGGGCGCCTCACCGCCACCGGGCGTCTCACCGCCCCCCTGCTGCGAACCGCCCCCCTGCTGGGAGCCGCCCCGCTGCTGTCCGCCGCCCGGTATCTCGCCGCCGCCGGGGAAGCCGCCGCGGCCACCGCCGCCACCGCCGGGTCCGCCCATGCCGCCACCCGTGGAGGGCCCGGCCGTCGGGTTCGAACCGCCCATGCCGCCGCCACCGCCGGAGGAGGAGAACGTCGTCGCGGAGGCGTACGCCGCCGGACCCGCCACCGACGCGACGACCGCGGCCGACACCGCCACGGCGAGCAGCCGCAGCTTTCGGCCCGTCGACGTACGGAAGACCAGCAGACCCGCGATCGCGAGCGCCATGACGACGGCGATCACCGGCCACAGCCAGCTGTTCCAGCCGGAGGCGCGCCGCAGCAGCACCGCCGACCAGATCCCGGTCACGGCGAGCGCGACCGGCAGCACCCACGCCCACCGCTTGTCCGTACGGAAGGCGCGCAGCAGCATCACGCCGCCACCGCCGCACAGCGCCGCGATGCCGGGGGCGACGGCGGTCGTGTAGTACGGGTGCATGGTGCCTTCGGCCGTGGCGAAGGTGACGTAGTGCAGGAGCAGCCAGCCGCCCCACAGCACGAGCGCGGCGCGGGTGATGTCGGTGCGCTTGGCGCGGCCGCACAGCACCAGACCACCGACGAGCGCGATCGCCGCGAACGGGATCAGCCAGGAGATCTGGCCGCCGAGCGTGTCGTTGAAGAGCCGGCCGAGGCCCGCGGTCCCGGAGAAGCCGCCGCCTCCGCCGCCACCGCCCCCGCCGTTGCCCTCGCCGCCGAGGATCCGGCCGAAGCCGTTGTAGCCCATGATCAGGTCCCAGGCGGAGCCGTCCGTCGAGCCGCCGATGTAGGGGCGGCTGTCGGCCGGTACGAGGGAGACGGCCGTCGCCCACCAGAGGCTGGAGACGGCGAGCACCACGGCGGCGAGCACCAGGTTGCGGACCTTCTTCGCCCAGCCGAGGTCGGACGCGTACACGTACACGGCGAACACCACGGGCAGCGCGATGTAGCCCTGCAGCATCTTGGTGTTGAAGGCCAGACCGAAGCACGCCGCGGAGGCGAGCAGCGGGAGCAGCCTGCCGTTGCGGGTGGCGCGCAGCGCGAGGGCCGCGCCGCCCACCATCAGGAGCACCAGGAGGGTGTCCGGGTTGTTGTCCCGGTTGATGGCGACCGTGATCGGGGTCAGGGCGAGGACGAGGGCGGCGATGATCGCCGCCGCGTGGCCCCAGACCCGCTTCACGGAGGAGTGCAGGATCCAGATCGAGCCGAGCCCGGCGGCGACCTGCGGCAGCATCATCTGCCAGGTGCCGAAGCCGAAGATCCGGCAGGACAGGCTCATCACCATCAACGAGAACGGCGGCTTGTCCACCGTCAGGAAGTTGCCCGCGTCGATGGAGCCGAAGAACCAGGCCTTCCAGCTCTGCGTGCCGCTGTAGATCGCGGCGCTGTAGAAGCTGTTGAGGCTGCCCGACGACAGGTTCCAGGAGTACAGCACCCCGGCGAGCACGAGGATCGCGAGCAGCGCCGGCAGCGACCAGCGCGGCGTGCGGCGCACGCCCGGCGGGTCCACCGGCGGTGGGGGTGCGGGTGCGTGGGAATGCGATTCGGTCAAGGAGGTCACCACTGCACGGTGCACGGCCCCGGTGGGGGCGGGCTGTGGTGAAGCTGGGTGTCACCTGTGGATGCGGACCGGACATCGGTTCGCGCACCGCATCGTTCAGGACAAGTCCGCCCACACCGTTCAGCGAAAGTCCGCCCGGGCGTCGCCAACCGCGCTCTACGGTGACCCCATGTCGCGCAGATCAGTACGCTCCGTGCTCGCCCTCGTCGCCGTGTCGGCCGCCTGTCTGACCGTCTCCGGACCGGCGCACGCCACCGGGGCGGCGGGGAACTGCTCCCCGACCGTGTCGATCACCGGCTACTCCGACGCCCTCGACAAGACGACGTACGACGGCACCTTCGTCGGCAACATCTCCGCGCTCGCCACCGACCGGGGCGGGCGCCTCGCCGCGCTGTCCGACCGCTCGTCCCTGTTCACGCTGGACGGGCGCACCCTCGCGCCCCGCTCCGTGGCGCCGCTCGCCGACGAGAAGGGGGCCGCGCTCGACTCCGAGGGACTGGTCGTCGACCGCGACGGCACCTACCTCGTCACGTCCGAGACCGAGCCCTCGATCCGCCGCTACGACCGCACGGGCGCCCGCATCCTCGACCGCCTCCCGGTCCCCGCCCGGCTCCGGGACCGGGCCACGGCCAACGCCTCCTTCGAGGGCCTGACCCTGCTGCCCGGGGGCCGCACCCTCCTCGCCTCGATGGAGTCCCCGCTCACCGGAGACGAGGTCAACCGGCTCCAGACCTGGCGGCGCACGCCAACAGGCTCCTTCGCGCCCGCCGCCCAGTACGGCTACCGCGCCGACCCGAACCTCGGCATCTCCGAGGTCACCGCCGCCCCCGACGGCCGCCTCCTCGTCCTGGAACGCGGCTTCACCAGCGGCGTCGGCAACACGATCCGGCTGTACGCCGCCGAGCTCCGCGGCGCCACCGACGTCTTTGGCCGCGACACCCTCACCGGCTCCGAACCCGGCGTCCGCCTCGCCCACAAGACGCTCCTCGCCGACCTGGCGAACTGCCCGTCGCTCGGCGCCCCCGCCCACCAGCCCCAGCCCAACCCGCTGCTCGACAACATCGAGGCGATGACGGTCACGGGGTCCGCGGGCCGCGGCCCGCACGGCGCCCTCCGCCTGCTCCTCGCGAGCGACGACAACCAGAGCGCGAACCAGATCACCCGCTTCTACTCACTGACCGTATCCGCGCACTGACGCGTACGGATTGTTGCAGCGGGATGAAATCCGATCCCGCTCGCGTTGGCCCTTCGGCAGCTCAGGGCGAGAGGTCAGGCGAGCGGGAGGCGGCACGGAGTGGCGGAACAACGGGGCTGGGCGAAACGACTCGCGGGATACGCATGGCGCCATCCCAAGGACGTCGTTCTCGCGCTCGGGGCCTCGCTCGGCGGCATGGGCGTCATGGCGCTCGTCCCGCTGATCACGAAGGTGATCATCGACGACGTGATCGGGAACCACTCCCGGTCCATGGCCGTCTGGGCGGGCGCGCTCATAGGCGCGGCCGTCGTCGTCTACGTCCTCGCGTTCGTCCGCCGCTACTACGGCGGCCGGCTCGCCCTCGACGTCCAGCACGATCTGCGCACCGAGATGCACGGGTCGATCACCCGGCTCGACGGCCGGCGCCAGGACGAGCTGTCGACCGGGCAGGTCGTGGGCCGCGCCACCAGTGACCTCCAGCTGATCCAGAGCCTGCTCTTCATGCTCCCGATGACCATCGGGAACGTGCTGCTCTTCGTCATCTCCCTGGTGATCATGGCGTGGCTGTCGCCGCCGCTGACCCTGGTCGCGCTCGCCGTCGCCCCCGCCATCTGGTTCATCGCCAAGCGCAGCCGCTCCCGGCTGCACCCCGCCACCTGGTACGCGCAGGCGCAGGCCGCCGCCGTGGCCGGGGTCGTCGACGGGTCCGTCAGCGGCGTCCGCGTCGTGAAGGGGTTCGGGCAGGAGGAGCAGGAGACCGGGAAGCTCAAGACGGTCGGCCGCAGGCTCTTCGCGGGGCGCCTGCGCACCGTCCGGCTGAACTCGAAGTACACCCCGGCACTCCAGGCCGTGCCCGCCCTCGGGCAGGTCGCCATGCTGGCCCTCGGCGGCTGGCTCGCGGTGCACGGGCAGGTCACGCTCGGCACGTTCGTCGCGTTCTCCTCGTACCTCGCCCAGCTCGTCGGGCCCGTCCGGATGCTCGCGGTCGTCCTCACCGTCGGGCAGCAGGCCCGCGCCGGTGTCGAGCGCGTCCTCGAACTGATCGACACCGAGCCGAGCATCGAGGACGGCACGAAGGAACTGCCCGCGGACGCCCCCGCGACCGTCGAGTTCGACGATGTGTCCTTCACGTACTCGGACGCCGAACACGCCGTCCTCGACGGCCTCTCCCTGGAGATCAGGGCCGGTGAGACCCTCGCCGTCGTCGGCTCCTCCGGCTCCGGCAAGTCCACCGTCTCGCTGCTGCTCCCGCGCTTCTACGACGTCACGCACGGCGCCGTCCTCGTCGGCGGCCACGACGTGCGCGAGCTGACGACGGCGTCCCTGCGCTCCGCGATCGGGCTCGTCCCGGAGGACTCGTTCCTGTTCTCCGACTCCGTGGGCACCAACATCGCGTACGGCGCCCCGGGAGCGACGCAGGAGCAGATCGAGACGGCCGCGCGCGCCGCGCAGGCCCACGAGTTCATCAGCGCGCTGCCCGAGGGCTACGACACCAAGGTCGGCGAGCACGGCCTCACCCTCTCCGGCGGCCAGCGCCAGCGCGTCGCGCTCGCCCGCGCCATCCTCACCGACCCCCGCCTCCTCGTCCTCGACGACGCGACGTCCGCCGTGGACGCCCGCGTCGAGCACGAGATCCACGAGGCGCTTGCACACGTGATGGCGGGCCGTACGACGCTGCTCATCGCGCACCGCCGCTCCACCCTCGGCCTCGCCGACCGGATCGCCGTGCTCGACGGCGGGCGGCTCGCCGCGATCGGCACGCACGAGGAGCTGGAGGCGGGCTCGCCGCTGTACCGGCGCCTGCTCACCGACCCCGACGAGCTGGGCGGGGTGTCGCCGGGACACACCGCTCCCGCCGCGGGGGAGCCGGTGGAGGACACCTCCGTACGGGACGAACTCGACGCGGAGTTCGACGCCGAACGCGGCGTCACCCCCAGGCTGTGGACGGGCGACCGCGAGCCGCGGGACGCCGCGCTCGCCGGAACGCCCGCGACGCCGGAACTCCTCGCGCAGGTCGACGCGCTGCCGCCGGCCACCGACACCCCCGACGTCGACGAGACGCGGGCCGTCGCGGCCGAGGAGTCGTACGGTCTGCGCCGGCTGCTGCGCGGCTTCCGGGCGCCGCTGCTGATCAGCCTCGCGCTCGTCGCCGTCGACGCGGGCATGGGCCTGCTGCTGCCGATCCTCATCCGGCACGGCATCGACGAGGGCGTCTCGCAGCTCGCGATCGGCGCGGTGTGGACGGCGGCCGCGCTGGGCCTCGTCGCGGTGCTCGTGCAGTGGACCGCGCAGTTCGGCGAGACGCGGATGACGGGACGGACCGGCGAGCGGGTCCTGTACTCGCTCCGCCTGAAGATCTTCTCCCAGCTCCAGCGGCTCGGACTCGACTTCTACGAGCGGGAGTTGACGGGTCGCATCATGACCCGGATGACCACCGACGTGGACGCCCTGTCGACGTTCCTCCAAACCGGGCTCGTCACCGCGTTCGTCTCCCTCGTCACGTTCTTCGGCATCATGGTCGCGCTCCTCGTGATCGACGTACAGCTCGCGCTCGTCGTCTTCGCGACGCTGCCGCCGCTGATCATCGGGACGTTCTTCTTCCGGCGCTCCAGCGTCAAGGCGTACGAGCTGGCGCGCGAGCGGATCTCCGTCGTGAACGCCGACCTTCAGGAGTCGGTGGCCGGGCTGCGGATCGTGCAGGCCTTCCGGCGCGAGAAGGACGGCGCCGAGAAGTTCGCCGCGGGCAGCGCCAGTTACCGCAAGGCGCGCATCCGCGGCCAGTGGCTGATCTCCGTGTACTTCCCGTTCGTGCAGCTCCTGTCGGCCGTGGCGACGGTGTCCGTCCTCGCGGTCGGCGCGCACCGGATCGACGCGGGCACGCTCACGACCGGCGCCCTGGTCGCGTATCTCCTCTACATCGACCTGTTCTTCGCGCCCGTGCAGCAGCTGTCCCAGGTCTTCGACGGCTACCAGCAGGCCACCGTCTCGCTCGGCCGCATCCAGGAACTGCTGCGCGAGCCGACGTCGACGAAGAACGCCGAGCGCCCCCGCGACGTACCGTCGCTGCGCGGCGAGATCGCCTTCGAGGACGTCGACTTCGCGTACGGGTCCGCCGACCGGCCGGAGGTGGCGCTGAGCGACGTACGGCTGCGGATCCCCGCCGGGCAGACCGTCGCGTTCGTCGGCGAGACCGGCGCGGGCAAGTCGACCCTCGTCAAGCTCGTCGCCCGGTTCTACGACCCGACGGGCGGCCGGGTCACCGCGGACGGCATCGACCTGCGCGAACTCGACCTCACCGGCTACCGGCACCGCCTCGGCGTCGTCCCGCAGGAGGCCTACCTCTTCCCCGGCACGGTCCGCGACGCCATCGCCTACGGGCGGCCCGACGCGAGCGACGCCGAGGTGGAGGCGGCGGCCCGGGCGGTCGGCGCGCACGAGATGATCGCGACGCTCGACGGCGGCTACCTCCACGAGGTCGCCGAGCGCGGCCGCAACCTCTCCGCGGGACAGCGCCAGTTGATCGCCCTGGCCCGCGCCGAACTCGTCGACCCGGACATCCTCCTGCTCGACGAGGCGACCGCCGCCCTCGACCTCGCCACCGAGGCCCAGGTCAACCAGGCCACGGACCGCATCTCCGGCAAGCGCACCACCCTGGTCGTCGCCCACCGCCTGACGACGGCGGCCCGCGCGGACCGGGTGGTCGTGATGGACCACGGACGCGTCGCGGAGGACGGCACCCACGACGAGCTGCTGCAACTGGGCGGGAAGTACGCCGCGTTGTGGCAGACGTTCCTGGGGGAGCCGGTGGAGGCCGACGAGGTCAGCTCTTCGACGTGATGCCGGAGATCACACGGTCGGCGGCGGTGTCGGCACGCAACCGCCCCGCCCGTCTGCCGCGTCAGTTCATCAGTACGCTGGTGCGGATGTGACGGGAGGGGCTGAGGTGCGCGGACAAGGGCTCGGTGAGGGCGGCATACGCACGCCGCGCGGGCCACGCCGGGGGCTCGCGTCGGCGCTGTCCGTCCTGGTCGCCGCGGCCCTCCTGGTCCTCGGCGGGCCCACGGTCACCGGAGCCCAGGCCGCCTCGCTGTGCGGCGGACACCACGTCCGTACCCTGCGCTTCGAGACCGGCCGCACGGTCCTCTACAAGAACAACGGCTACGTCTGCGCCGTCACCTACGCCAAGCGCACCGGCGCCCGCCGCACCATGACCGTGAGTGTCCAGGCCCGCGGCAACCGGGCCGTCGTCGACAAGGGCCGCTACACCCGGCACGCGGGCCCCGTCACCGTGCACGCCGGACACCGCTGCGTCCGCGTGAAGGGCTCCGTGGGTACGAAGTCGGTGCGCACCGGCTGGATCCTGTGCTGAACCGGGGCCCCGGCCCGTGCGCGGCGGTGCCGGGCGGCAGGCCGAGGCGGCGCGCTCACACCGTGACCGCGCACCCCACCGGTTTGCTGCCGCCCAGGGTCACGTAGAGCGTGGTCGACGGCGGGCAGGCCGAGCGGGACAGCACGGCCTCGAGTACCCGGTACTGCGGGGCGCGCCCGCCCGTGCCGGCGCAGGCCGTCTCCCGGACCTGGCCCTTGCCCGCCGCCGTGAGGCAGTCGCCGACGATCGTGCGCGGGCCGCCACCGCCGCCCGGGTCGCCGGGGTGCGGGGGATCGAGGTTGCGCATGCAGGCGTAGCCGCGGTCGACGGACCCGTCGCCGTTCTCGTCCGCCGCGGGCCGGTTCTCGCTGATGTGCAGCACGAAGTCGGTGCGGGCCGGGCACGCGGACCTGGCCGGCGGCTCCCCGTCGTGCCGGTCGAGGACCCGGGCCACGGCCCGCTCGCTGCGGCACGGCACCTCGTTGAACGACGCGCGCCCGCGCGAACTGCACTCGCCGGCCGCGAGGAACACCGCCCCGTACCCGGAGGACGCGCGCGTGGACGGCCGGTCATCCGAAGAGCCCGGGGAGCCCTGGCATCCGGCGAGCGCGAACGCGAGCAGCGACACCGCGCACACCCACCCGACCAACCGCGCGAACATGGCATTCCCCCCGGTACACCCGTCCAGCGTGGCCCGTGGCGGCGGGCGCACGCCAGGTGTGCGGGGGGCTTTGCGCCAGTTGGGGGCGGGATACGCCGATCACGGCGTACGCCCCCTACGGACGGGTCAGTACGACAGTCCGTAGCCGATCGGGTAGAGGACCTGCGCCGGATCGTCGGCCTTCTGCACGGGCACCGGCAGCTTCCCGCGCGGCTCCGCCTTCCCGGTCAACACCCGTACGGCAGCCCGCAGTTCCACATCGATCCACGAGTACGCCGCCACGTGCGCGTCGGCGGCGGACAGCTGGGCGACGTCGTACGGATTGCGCATCGACAGCGTGACGACCGGCACCCCGGCCTTGGCCACCGCGTTCACCAGCGACTGCTGCGCGCTGCCCGCGGCGACGTTGTACGTGCCGATGACCACGGCGTCCTTGCCCTCCGCCGCCGCCACGGCCTGCGCGATCACCGCCTGGGTGGGTGCCGTGCCGGTCGCGAGCACCGTGGCGGTGAAGCCGAGTTCGGTGAGCGCCGCGCCGATCACGGTGGTCGGCGGGCCGTCGCTGAGGGAGGGGGAGGCGGGGTTCGCGCCCAGCACCAGCACGTTCTTGTGTGTACGACGGGACAGCGGCAGCAGCTTGCCTTTGTTGACCAGGAGCGTCGTCGTGCGCTCGGCGATCCGGTCGGCCGTGGCGAGGTGCGCGGGGGTGCCGACGGCGCGGTCGACGCCTGCCTGCGAGACGTAGGGATCCTTGAGAAGCCCCAGCTTCGACTTCAGACGCAGCACGCGCAGGATCGACTCGTCGAGCCGCGCCTCGGTCAGCTCGCCGCCCCGTACGGCCTCCAGCACCGCGTTCCAAGAGACCGACAGGTCCGGCGGGTTGAGCAGCTGGTCGACGCCCGCCTTCAGCGCGAGCACCGGGACCCGCTCGTCGCCGTACTTCGTCCGTACGCCCTCCATGCCGAGCGAGTCGGTCACCACGACGCCGTCGTAGCCGAGTTGCTCGCGCAGGATGCCGGTGAGGATGGGGCGGGAGAGCGTCGCCGGGTCCTCGGACGGATCGAGGGCGGGCACGACGATGTGGGCCGTCATGATCGAGTCGATGCCGGCCGCGATCGCCGCCTTGAACGGCGGCGCGTCCAGCTGCTCCCACTGCTCGCGGGTGTGGCTGATGTACGGGATCCCGGTGTGGCTGTCCGTCGCGGTGTCGCCGTGTCCGGGGAAGTGCTTGGCCGTCGAGGCGATGTGAGAGGACTGGTAGCCCTTGACCTGCGCGGCCACGAGCCCGGCGACGGCCTTCGGGTCCGCGCCGAAGGAGCGTACGCCGATGACGGGGTTGGCCGGGTTGACGTTGACGTCGGCGTCGGGTGCGTAGTCCTGCCGGATGCCGAGGGCGCGCAGCTCGGCGCCTGCGATCTGGCCTGCCTTGCGCGCGTCCTTCTGGGAGCCGCCCGCGCCGAACGCCATCGCGCCGGGGAGCAGAGTGGCGGGCTTGCCGACCCGGGCGACGATGCCGTGCTCCTGGTCGGTGGAGATCAACAGCGGTATTCGGGACGGCTGTTGGAGCCCGGCCTTCTGAATCCCGTTGCTCAGGTCGGCTATCTGGTGCGGGTCGCGCACGTTGTGCGCCCACGCGAAGTAGATGATGCCGCCGAGCTTGTACTTGTCGATGAGCTCGGCGGCGGTGCGGACGCCGATCTCCTCGAGGTTGGCGTCGATGTCGGCCTGGTCGGGAGCGGTGGCCGAGTGGCCGTACACCCGCATCACGAAGAGCTGGCCGACCTTCTCCTCCAGCGACATCTTGGAGATGAGCTTCTTGAGGGCCTGGTCGGACGCGGGGGCGCCCGCGGCGCGTGCGGTGGTGGCGCTGAGGCCGACCGCCGTGGCGCCGATGGTGGCGGCGGCGAGCACGGTACGTCTGGACAGTGGCACGATCGCTCCTTCCGGAGGAGGCGCGGACCCTGAAAACAACTTCCGCGCGCAACGAGTATCCGGAAAATTTCTGCCAGTCAAGAGCCCGCGCAGGCCCGGGAGTTGGCAGGTGATCGCCTCCGGGGAGGGGGCCGCCACCGGCACTATGGAGGGGGCGTACCGGTGACGGCGACGCTGCCGGCCGCAGGCGGCGGAGAGGGTTTGTCAGCGTTCGCAGCCAGCAGCGAGGCCGACACCGCACTGCGGTGACTCTCCGGCAGCGTGTCTCTCTGACGGAAGCATGATGGCCCGGGTTCCCGAAATTCGAGGATTCAGTGAAATAGGTGCGCAGGTGGTGAACGAGGCGGCCGTGGCTGGGTCGTCGTCAGGTCCCGTCCGGGGCCCTTCTGGCGGATCTTGCCGGAGCCCCGTGGCGTCGGACACGGGGGCCGCACCTGGGCTCCCGGCTACGCCGACTCGTTCAGCAACCGCGCCACGTGCTCCCGCCCCGCACCGAGAAGCTCCGGCAGGGGAGCCGCTGCCGGATACCACCGCGCCTCGTACTCCCAGCACAACCACCCGTCCCACCCCTCCCGGCTCAGCACCTCCACACACTCGGCCAACGGAAGCACCCCACCCCCCAGCGGCAGCGGAGTCGTGTCGTCGGGCCCCGCGATGTCCTTCACCTGTACGTATCCGAGGTACGGGGACAGCGCCGCGTACGAGGCCACTGGCTGCTCGCCGCCGAGCCACGTGTGCATCACGTCCCACAACGCCCCCACGTTCCGGTGGCCGACGGTGCCGAGGATGCGGGACGCGGCCGCCCCGGTCCGATGCGAGTCGTGCGTCTCCAGCAACACCCGCACACCCCGGTCCGCCGCATACTCCGCGGCGACGCCCAGACGCCGCGCCGCGGTGGCATCCGCCTCCTCGGGGCCCTGCTCATCACCCCCGCCCGGGAAGACGCGCACGTACCGGGCGCCCAGGTCCCGCGCGAGATCCACCAGGGCCCGTACGTCGTCGAGCACCGGCCCGTCCTCGCCCGGCGCCGCCACGCGCGCGTACCCGGCCACGCCGAGCACCTCCACCCCGGCACTCTTGAACCGGGAGGCGACATCGGCCCGTTGCTCCCGGTCGATCCCGGGATGCACCGGCTCTTCGGGATGGGCACGCAGTTCGACGCCGTGATAGCCGTGCGCGGTGGCGAGCGCGAGCACGTCGTCGAGGGGGAGACCAGGGACACCGAGGGTGGAGAACGCCAGCTTCATGGGCCGGACCCTACCCGTCAGTCCGCCGTCCTATGGAGGGTCAATTTCCAGTCCTGGCCGATCAGATCCGCGCCGAACGAGCGGTGCGGCTTCTCGCCGACGAGTACGAACCCGTGCCGCTGGTAGATCGAACGGGCCGACTTCAGCACGTCGTTGGTCCACAGCGTCATCTCCCGGTACCCGACGCCCCGCGCGAAGTCGATGCAGGCCCGCACCAGCCGGTCCCCGATGCCGAGCCCCCGCGCCTCCGGCTCGACGAGCAGGAGCCGGAGCCGCGCGGTGCCCGGAGCCTCGTCGCGTACGCACATCACGCAGCCCACGGGACGGCCGTCCAGCTCGGCGATCCACACCCGCTCCAGGTGCGGGTCGTGGTCCTCGGCGAAGTCGGCGACGATGCGCGCGACCAGGCCCTCGTAGTCCGCGTTCCAGCCGAACTCGGCGGCGTACAGCGCCCCGTTGCGCGCGACGATCCAGCCCAGGTCGCCGGGGCCCGGCTCGCGCAGCAGTACGTTCTCGGGGTGCGGGGCGGCGCGGCCGTCGCCGAGGATCTCGCGGACGGTGCGCAGCGCCTCGGACAGGCGGTCGCGGTCGGTGGCGGGGACGGAGTCGAGGAGCGCCCCGACTGTTTCCCGCGAGCGCTCGTCGAGCAGTTCGGCGGTGGTGCGGCCGCGCCCGGTGAGGGTGATGCGGCGGCGCCGCGAGTCCTTCTCCGACGATCCGCGCTCGACGAGCCCGTCCCGCTCGAACTTGCCCAGGATGCGGCTCAAGTAACCGGCGTCCAGGCTCAGTCGGACGCGCAGGTCGGCCGCGTCGACCTTCTCCGTGTGCGCCAGCTCGTACAGCACGCGGGACTCGGTGAGGGTGTACGGGGCGTACAGGTGGCGGCTGTAGTCGAGCGCGCCGATCACGTTCGTGTAGAAGCGGTTGAAGGACCGGATGTCCTGCACGGTCATGGGCCACCTCGCGGGTCAGATGGTTGACTCAGTCAGAGGTTCGGGGCGGTGCCCACCGTACGCCGGGGGTGGGGGCCCGTCCACGCGACGGACGCCGGGGCGCCCGTGAAAGCGTCCGCCCGGTCAAGTCCATGCATACGGCAGGTATAGCGCTTCAAGGGCGTCCCATGGGTTGGGAAAGCGCTCTCCGCACGTTGTTCCCGAGTTCATCGCGGGCCTCCTCCGCGCCACATCCGGCGCGCAGCACAGTGATCCAACGGCCCGTCGCACGCGGGCCGTTGGCATGCCCGGACCTTCCGGCACCTCACACCAGGGGACACTCATGGCCGAACTCACCCGACGTAGACTCCTCGGCTCCGCGGCCGGCGCCGTCGGTGGCGCCGCCGCCCTCTCGCTCCTGCCGCCCAGCGTCCAGAAGGCGGTGGCGGCGGGCCCGCCCCGCAAGGGATCGCTCCGGGACATCGAGCACGTCGTGATGCTCATGCAGGAGAACCGCTCCTTCGACCACTACTTCGGCACGCTCAAGGGCGTACGCGGCTTCAACGATCCCGAGGCGCAGAGGCTGGGCACCGGCCGCTCGGTCTTCTACCAGCCCGACGCCGAGAACCCGAAGGGCTACCTGCTCCCCTTCCACCTGGACACGCACACGTCCAGCGCCCAGGCCATCCCGTCCACGAGCCACGCCTGGTCGGTCCAGCACGAGGCGTGGAACAACGGCAAAATGGACCAGTGGCTCCCGGCCCACCGCAAGGCCGACGGCGCCAACGGCCCCTACGTGATGGGCTATTACACCCGAAAGGACATCCCCTTCCAATTCGCCCTCGCGGAGACCTTCACCATCTGCGACAACTACTTCTGCTCCGTCTTCGGCCCGACGTGGCCCAACCGCCTGTACTGGATGACGGGTTCGATCGACCCGTCCGGCACGCACGGCGGCCCGATCCTCAACAACACCGCGCCCACGCCCTACCGTTGGACGACCTACGCGGAGCGCCTCCAGGCGGCGGGCGTCAGCTGGAAGGTCTACCAGCAGGACGACGACTACGGCTGCAACATGCTGGAGCAGTTCGCTTCGTTCAAGAACGCGAAGCCAGGCTCTGACCTCTACGAACGCGGCATGCGCCCCCAGCCCGAGGGCACCTTCGAGGACGACGCCCGGGGCGACCGCCTCCCGGCGGTCAGCTGGATCATGCCGACGTCGTACGAGTCCGAGCACCCGGACTACCTGCCGGCGGCGGGAGCCGACTTCGTGGCCCGCAAAATAGAAGCGATAGCGTCGAACCCCAAGGTCTGGGCGAAGACCGCCTTCATCCTCAACTACGACGAGAACGACGGCCTGTTCGACCACGTGACCCCGCCCACGCCCCCGGCGGGCACGGCGGGCGAATTCATCCAGGGCCTCCCCATCGGCGGGGGCTTCCGCGTCCCCGCGATCATCGTCTCGCCCTGGACGGTGGGCGGCTGGGTGGCCTCGGAGTCCTTCGACCACACGTCGGCACTCCAGTTCCTGGAGAAGTTCACGGGCGTCTCGGAACCCAACATCACCGACTGGCGCCGCACCACCTTCGGCGACCTGACCTCAGCCTTCCGCTTCTCCCACGCCAAGCCGCACCCGCCGAAGCTCCCCACCAACACGGCGGATCAACTGGCCCAGGCCAAACAGGAAGTGTCCACCCTCCCGAAGCCGACGCTGCCGGGGGAGGACCAGTCCTTCCCGGAACAGGAGCGGGGGCGCAGGCCGCACGTGTAGGGCCTGCCACCGTGCTCAGGGCTGGGGGTGGTGCCGTGGGTCAGGGAGCCGTGAGCCCTGGGATGATCCGCGAATGACCCGTGTTCTCGCCCGTGCCGATCTGCTGAAGTTGCTCGAACCGCGTCGCTGTATCGAGGTGCTTGCGGCGGGGTTCCGGGCCACGGCGCACGGTGGGGCCGGGGGTGCGCGGCGGGTGGTTGCCGAGCTGCCGTTTCCCGGCACCGCCACGGCCCTCATTCCTGGAACGCTGCCCGGCGTCCCGGCCTACACGGTCAAGGTCAACGCCAAGTTCCCCGGTGCCGCGCCGGCCCTGCGCGGTGTCGTCTGCCTGCACGGCGGGGCCGATGGTGAACTGCTCGCCCTCATGGACTCGGCGACGGTGACCTCTTGGCGTACCGGGCTCGCCGCCGCGTTGGGTACGCACACGCTGGCACCGCCGGGTGCCCGTACGGTCGGTGTGGTCGGGGTGGGTGCGCAGGCCGAGCTGATGGTTCGCGGGCTGCGTGCGTTGCGGGACCCGGACGCCCTGGTGGTGCAGGACGTCGACGCGGACCGCGCCAGGGCGTTCGCGGCCCGGCACGGCGGGCGGGCGTTGCCGACGCCCGAGGCCGTCGCGGCGGAGGCCGACATCGTGCTGCTCGCCACGTGGTCCCGTACCCCGCTGCTGGACCTCGTGGACGCACGCCCGGCGCAGCACTTCACCACCCTCGGCGCGGACGAGCCGGGCAAGTTGGAGCTGTCACCGGGTCTGCTGCGTGCCGCTCGCCTGGTCGTGGACGACCGCGAACTTGCCGATGCGTCGGGAGTGTTGGGCTCCTTGCGGGCGGAGGGGGCGGGCGAGACGCCCCGTGTGCTCACCCTGGGCGAGGTCCTGACGGGCGCCGCCCGACTCCCGCACTCCGACGCCCCCACCGTCTACGCCCCGGTCGGCCTCCCGTGGCAGGACCTGGCGCTGGCCTGGGAGGCGTATCGAGTGGCGGAACGTGACGGGGTCGGCAGCGAGGTGGATCTGCTGGCCTGAAGCCGGCCAGGCCGAGGGTCCGCCGCGGGACGGACGTCAGTCCCTGGCTCCCGGCCACGCCGCCAGCGCGAACTCGGCCACCTGCGCGAGCTCGTCCGCGTCCGCGCCGTCCCGGGCGCGTTGGGACAGGCCCTGGACCACGGCGGCGAAGTACGAGGCGAGTGCGGGCGTGTCCGTGCCCTCCGGCAGTTCCCCGGCCGCCCGACCCTGGCGCAGGCGTTGCTCGAAGGAGGCGACCCCGGCGTTGCGGACGTCACGGAGGAACGCCGCGATCTCCGCGTCCTGCTCCGTCACGTTGGTCGCGGCGCTGTTGGCCAGGCAGCCCGCCGGGTGCGAGGGGTCCGCGTACGTACGTGCCGCCTCGCGCAGGATGCGGGCGAACGCTCCGTACGCCGTCGGCTCCTCGGCGAGCGCCACGCCGACGAAGGCGCCCACGGGGGACCGTCCGTAGACCTCGACGGCTTCCCTGAACAGCGACTTCTTGTCGCCGAACGCGGCATACAGGCTGGCCGGGCGGATGCCCATCGCCCCGGTCAGCTCGCCCACCGAGGTCGCCTCGTAGCCCCGCTCCCAGAACAGCCGGACGGCCACGGCCAGCGCCGCGTCCCGGTCGAACGTGCGGGGCCGCCCGCGGGGGCGGGTCTTTCCCTCGGTCGTGCCGTCAGTCGTTCCGCCGGTTGTTCCGCCAGTCATGGCGTCACTGTATCCCGGTTTCCCGGATATCTTGAGCGGCCATTCAAGAACGGTGCTAGGGTCCGAGTGGCTTGTTCTTGAGTCATCGTTCAATAAATGATGGTGATCGCGGACTGGGGGTATGGCACATGGTGGCGACGGATGAAGGGCACACTCTCGCCGGATGGGCGGGCTGCGCGGCTGCCGCGGTCGGGGTGGCTGTGACTGGTGTCGGAGTCATCGGGTGGCGTCCGGGGGTCTGGCTCGGTCCCGTGGTGCTGGCCGTGGCTGTGCTGCTCACCTGGGGGCTGCATCTCGCGGGGTGGGGCAAGCCGCCCGGGCCGCGGCGCCATGACCAACACCCCGTACGCGTAAGGGATTTGACCGCCCGGGAAGGTCACGTCGACTGTGTCGGGTGCCGGCTGGCCGGGCGGCGGCGGCAGCGGTCGGGCGTCGCCGCCCCTGCCCCCGCCCCGGTCAAGCGCTAGGACCTACGCCCGCGGCTTCCCCGTCGACCCCCGCACCACCAACTCCCCCCGCACCTCCACGATCCGCCCCTTCGGCGCCGCCTCCCGGCCCATCGCGATCCGGCCCGCCCGCGCCGCCGCCTCGGCGAGCGGGAGGTGGAACGTCGTCAGCGGAGGCGCCGCGTCGATGCTGAAGGGGAGGTCGTCGAAGCCGACCACCGAGACGTCCTCCGGGATGCGCAGGTCCGCCTCCCGCAGGGCCGCGCACGCGCCGAGCGCCACGCTGTCGTTCGCCGCCACCACGGCCGTCAACTCCGGCTCCCGGCGCAGCAGTTCGGCCGTCGCCTCGTAGCCCGACGTGCGATCGTACGAGCCGTGCGCCACAAGACCGTCCGACTCGCTCACACCGGCCGCGGCCAGCGCCTCGCGGTGGCCCTCGAGCCGGTGGCGGGTCGTCGTGCGCTCCTCGGGACCCGCGACGTAGCCGATCCGTCGGTGCCCGAGGGCCAGGAGGTGATCCGTCAACTCCCTTGCCCCGGACCGGTTGTCGAAGGTCAGCGCCACCGCGTCCGTGTCCGGCACCGGCGGACGGCCGCAGAGCACGACCCGCGTCCCGGCCTCCGCGAGGCGCCGCAACTTGGCGGCCACGGCCGCGACATGGGCCTCGTTCTCGATCGCCCCGCCCGTGAGCACGACCGCCGCCGCGCGCTGGCGCTGCAACAGGGTCAGATAGGTCAGCTCGCGCTCCGGCTCGCCGCCCGTGTTGCAGACCACCGCGAGCCGCTCGCCGCCCGCCCGGCCGCCGGGCCCGACGATCTCCGACTGCACCGCGGAGGCCATGATCCCGAAGAACGGGTCGGCGATGTCGTTGACCAGGACCCCGACCAGGTCGGAGGTGGCGGCGGCGAGGGCGCTCGCCGGCCCGTTGAGCACGTAGTCCAGATCGTCCACGGCCTTGAGCACCCGCTCGCGCGTGCTCGCGGCGACGGGGTAGTTCCCGTTCAGGACGCGCGAGACGGTGGCGGGGGACACCTGCGCGCGGGCGGCCACATCCGACAGGGTCACGGTCATCGAGTCTTCCTCCGTGAAGGGTCCCGGGTCCGCGGCGAAGCTCCCGAGACCCCGGTCTCGTATCCGCTCTTGTCCGAGCGGCAGTCCAGAGGCTAGCTTCTTCTTAGGTAGAAAGCGCTTGCTACGAAAGATTCCGCAGGCGCCACCTCGCGTATGCAGCAATACGCGGGGCACGAATGGCCGGTCGGCCGGAGGAAGGAACTCACGTGACACGCAAGACGGTGCGCATCGCCATGAACGGTGTGACGGGGCGCATGGGCTACCGCCAGCACCTCGTCCGCTCCATCCTCGCCCTCCGCGAGCAGGGCGGACTCGACCTCGGCGACGGCACGGTGCTGTGGCCCGAGCCGGTCCTCGTCGGGCGCCGCGAGCACGCCCTGAAGGCGATCGCCGAGGAGCACGGCCTCGACCCGGCCAATATCTCCACCGACGTGGACGCCGTCCTCGCCGACGACAGCATCGACATCTTCTTCGACGCCGCGATGACCTCGGGCCGCGAGGAGATCCTCAAGAAGGCGATCGCCGCCGGCAAGCACATCTACACCGAGAAGCCGACCGCCACAGGGCTTGAGGGCGCCATCGAGCTGGCCCGCCTGGCGCGCGAGGCGGGCGTGAAGTCCGGTGTCGTGCAGGACAAGTTGTTCCTGCCGGGCCTGCTCAAGCTGAAGCGGCTCATCGACGGCGGCTTCTTCGGCCGGATCCTGTCCGTGCGTGGCGAGTTCGGGTACTGGGTCTTCGAAGGTGACTGGCAGGAGGCCCAGCGGCCTTCCTGGAACTACCGCTCGGAGGACGGCGGCGGCATCGTCGTCGACATGTTCCCGCACTGGGAGTACGTGCTGCACGAGCTGTTCGGCCGCGTGACCTCCGTGAACGCGCTGGCCCAGACCCACATCCCCACCCGCTGGGACGAGAACGGCAAGCCCTACGACGCCACCGCCGACGACTCCGCGTACGGCATCTTCCAGATCGAGGGCGGCATCGTCGCGCAGATCAACTCGTCGTGGGACGTGCGCGTCAACCGTGACGAGCTGGTCGAGTTCCAGGTGGACGGTACGGAAGGGTCCGCTGTCGCCGGCCTGCGCAACTGCCGTGTGCAGCACCGCAGTTCAACGCCGAAGCCGGTCTGGAATCCGGATCTGCCCGCCACCTACTCCTTCCGCGACCAGTGGCAGGAAGTGCCGGACAACACCGAGTTCGACAATGGCTTCAAGGTCCAGTGGGAGCTGTTCCTCCAGCACGTCTACGCCGGCGCCGACTACCACTGGGACCTGCTCGCCGGTGCGCGCGGCGTGCAGATGGCCGAGCTGGGCCTGAAGTCGTCCGCCGAGGGCCGCCGCCTCGACGTTCCGGAGATCTCGCTGTGACCCTCCATCTCCCCAACGCTGCCGGTGAGTTGAAGGCCTACAAGCCGCGCGCCGAGCCCCTCACCTTCGACACGGGCGCCCCGCTCGCGTCCCGCGTCGTCTACTCGGCGGCGCACGTCGTCGCCGACCCGCTCGCCGACACCACGCCGGACTCCCCGGCCGCCGTCGACTGGGACGCCACCCTCGCCTTCCGCCGCCACCTGTGGTCGCACGGCCTCGGCGTCGCGGAGGCCATGGACACCGCGCAGCGCGGCATGGGCCTGGACTGGGCGGGCGCCGCCGAGCTGATCCGCCGCTCGTCGGCCGAGGCCAAGTCGGTCGGCGGGCGCATCGCGGTCGGCGTCGGCACCGACCAGATCGCGCCCGGCGCGTCCCTCAAGGACGTGCGCGCGGCGTACGAGGAGCAGCTCGCGGTCGCCGAGGAGGCGGGCGCCCAGGTCATCCTGATGGCCTCCCGCGCGCTCGCCGCCGCCGCGAACAGCCCGCAGGACTACGTCGACCTGTACGGCCACCTGCTCCGCCAGGCCACCGAACCCGTCATCCTGCACTGGCTCGGCCCGATGTTCGACCCGGCGCTGGAGGGCTACTGGGGCTCGTCCGACCTGGATGCCGCCACCGACACCTTCGTCGAGATCATCAAGGCGCACTCCGACAAGGTCGACGGCATCAAGGTCTCGCTGCTCGAAGCCCAGCGCGAGGTCGACATCCGCCGCCGCCTCCCGAACGGCGTGCGCTGCTACACCGGCGACGACTTCAACTACCCGGAGCTGATCGCCGGCGACGAGCGCGGTTTCTCGCACGCGCTGCTCGGCATCTTCGACCCGCTGGGCCCGCTCGCCGCGAAGGCGGTACGCACCCTCGACACGGGTGATGTGGCCGGATTCCGTCAACTCCTCGACCCGACCGTCGAGTTGTCGCGCCACCTGTTCCAGGCGCCGACCCGCTTCTACAAGACCGGCGTCGTCTTCCTCGCCTGGCTCTCCGGCCACCAGGACCACTTCACGATGGTCGGCGGCCTCCAGTCCGCGCGTTCGCTGCCGCACTTCGCGCGCGCCTACGAACTCGCCGACCAGCTGGGCCTGTTCCCGAAGCCGGAGCTCGCCGAGGCCCGGATGAAGAACCTGCTCGCCCTGTACGGAGTGACCTCATGAGCGGCACGACCTTTACCGCGGATTCCCGCTTCTCCATCAACCAGATGACCGTCAAGCAGCTCGGGCTTCCCGAACTGGTCGACGCCTGCCACGAGTTGGGTGTCCAGAACCTCGGTACGTGGCGTGCGCCCGTCCAGGAGTACGGCGTCGAGGCCGCGGCGAAGCTGCTGCGCGACGCCGGGCTCAACGTCACGACGCACTGCCGGGGCGGCTTCCTCACCGGCATCGACGAGACCGAGCGCAAGGCCGCGATCGAGGACAACAAGCGCGCCGTCGACGAGGCCGTCACCCTCGGCACGAACGTCCTGGTGCTGGTCTCGGGCGGCCTCCCGGCCGGTTCGTACGACCTGCCGGGCGCCCGCGAACGTATCGGTGACGCGCTCGTCGAACTCGCCCCGTACGCCGCCGAGCGCGGCGTTCAGCTCGCGATCGAGCCGCTGCACCCGATGTACGCGTCCGACCGCTGCGTCGTCTCGACGCTCGCGCAGGCCCTGGACATCGCCGAACGCTTCCCGGCGGAGCAGGTCGGCGTCTGCGTTGACACGTACCACATCTGGTGGGACGACCAGGCGCCCGCGCAGATCGCGCGGGCCGGGGCGCAGGGACGTATCGCGACGTTCCAACTCGCCGACTGGACCACGCCGTTGCCCGAGGGCGTCCTCAACGGGCGCGGGCAGATCGGAGACGGCGCGATCGACATGCGGTACTGGCGCGGTCTCGTCGAGGCGCAGGGGTACACGGGGCCCATCGAGGTCGAGCTGTTCAACGACGGTCTGTGGGCCCGCGACGGGCGCGAGGTGCTGGCCGAGACGGCTGAGCGGTTCACGGCACACGCCGTGTAGTTCGCGGCGCACGCCCTGTAAAAAGTTTTCTCCGCAACCACGTACAACCCTCTGCACCGCCCGAGTGTCGTACTGGGTGTCGGAACACCCAGGGGGGCGATCTGGGGGGATCGGGGTTCCGGCGCAGGAGGGGGAGAGCCCGAGGGGCCCGGTCCGCGGACCGGGCCCCTCGCAGGGTTTTCGGGGTGGGGCAGGCCTACTAGTACTGCAACGGTGCTTGCCGTGACTGGTGGCCAGGTCGGTCGTTGGTGTGATTATGGGTGGGGACCTAGCTGATGTCAGGCTGTGGGCGGGTGAACTGGAAGCTGTGCATGGGCGGTTCGTGCACCGTTTCAGCAGGTCAGAACCTCGGGAATCGGCACTGGCCTATATGCGGGGCCTGATCGCTCCCTTGCAGCGGAAGAACGGCTGGACGCTGGCAGAGGAAGCCGGCCATGACGGCCCGGACCGCATCCACCGGATGCTGAACCGGATCGAGTGGAACGCCGACGAGGTCCTCGATGACGTGCGTCAGTACGTGGTCGACAACCTCGGTAGCCGGGACGCGGTCCTGGTCGTGGACGACACGGGTTTCTTGAAGAAGGGGACGCGGTCGGCAGGGGTGCAGCGGCAGTACTCCGGCACGGCCGGGCGGACGGAGAACTGCCAGGTCGGCGTCTTCCTCGCCTATGCAACCGACCGCGGGCGGACGCTGATCGACCGGCGTCTGTATCTGCCCGCCTCCTGGACCGACGACCGGGATAGGTGCCGTCGGGCCGGCATCACTGATGAGGTCGTCTTCGAGACCAAGGTGGCCATGGCCAAGGCGATGGTCCGCCGCGCCATCGCGGACCAGATCCCGTTCCGGTGGGTGACCGGGGATGCCGCCTACGGGTTCAGCAAGGGCTGGAGGTCGGAGCTGGAACGGGCGGACATCTTCCACGTCATGGCCACCACCCGGCACGACACCGTCGTCACCCGCTGGGCACTGGACCATCCCGTCCACGAGCTGTTCAACGGCCTTGCCCCGCAGAAGTGGAAGCGCCGTTCCTGTGGCAGCGGGGCTCACGGTCCGCGGATCTACGACTGGGCACGCGTCGAGGTCCGGCCCTGGCATCGGCCCGACCGCCGCCACTGGGTCATCGCCCGCCGCAGCGTTGCCCGCCCGCAGGAGATCTCCTACTACATCGCCTACTGCCCCGCCGAGACCACGCTTGATGAGCTGATCCGCATCGCGGGCAGCCGGTGGGCCATCGAGGAGTGCTTCCAAAGCGCCAAGCAGGAATGCGGTCTGGACGACTACCAAGTCCGCCGCTATCCCGGCTGGCACCGCCACATGACCCTCGCCATGGCCGCCCACGCCTGCCTGACCGTCCTGCGAGCCCGGGAGTTGGATGCCGGGAAAGCAGAAACGGATCCTCCCAGCTGGTCCACCTGAGCCTCGCCGAGATACGACGGCTGATCACCCGTCTCGCCAACCGCCGGCCCAGGCCTGTCGAGCACATCCTCCACTGGTCGACCTGGCGCCGCCGTCGGCAACACCAGGCCCGCACCAGTCACTACAAACGACGCGGACACAGCCCCTGACCTGGCCACCAGTCACGGCAAGCACCGTTGCAGTACTAGGGCCTGTCGTTTGGATCAGGCCGGAGTCGGGCCTGCTCAGAAGAAGACTCCGCAGCGCAGCAGCACGTTCGCGTACGGACGTGCCTCTCCCGTGCGCACGACGAGCCGCGCGTGCGCCGACAGCGCCTTCAGCTCCTCGTGCGTGACGAAACCGAGGGGCTCCAGACGGTCCTGGAGGAGCTCGGCGGTGTCCGGGTTCGCCTCCCGCACCTCGCGGGCCGCCGTGGCCGCCTCCACCACCAGCTCGTCGAGCAGCCCGTCGAGGACCTCCGCGAAGGACGGCACACCGGCCCGGAACGCGAGGTCGACGACGCGCGGTCCCGCCGGGATCGGCATGCCCGCGTCGCAGATCAACACCCCGTCGCCGTGCCCCAACTCGGCTATGGCGCCCGCGAGATGGCGGTTGAGTATTCCGGCCTTCTTCACAGCGACCCGACCTCCTCGGCGGTCGGGTACGAGGCCTGCGCGCCCTCCTTGGTGACCGCGGCCGCGCCGACCTTCGCCGCGTAGGCGGCCGCGTCGGCGAGCGATTCGCCGGTGCCGAGCCGCCACGCGAGCGCCGCCGTGAACGCGTCACCGGCGCCGGTCGTGTCGACGGCCTTCACCTTCACCGCCGCGACCCGCTGCGAGCCCGCCGCGTCCGCGACGAGCGCGCCCTCGGAGCCGAGGGTGACGACGACCGAGCGCGGGCCGAGCGAGAGCAGCTGCCGCGCCCAGTCCTCGGGGTCGTCGCCGAGGTCCGTACCGGCGATGACCTTCGCCTCGTGCTCGTTGACGATCAGCGGGTCGCAGGCCGCGAGCACCTCGTCGGGGAGCGGGGCGGGCGGCGAGGGGTTGAGGACGAGGCGGGTGCCGTCCGCGAGATTGCGGACCACCTCCGCGACCGTATCCAGCGGGATCTCCAGCATCATCGAGACGACCTGCGCCCCCGCGAACAGCTCGCCCGCCGCCCGTACGTCCTCGGGTGTGAGCCGACCGTTCGCGCCCGGCGACACCACGATCGAGTTGTCGCCGGACGGGTCCACGGTGATCAGCGCGACCCCGGTGGGCGCCCCGCCGACCAGCACGCCGGACGTGTCCACGCCCGCCGCCTCCATCGAGTCGCGCAGCAGCCTGCCGTGCCCGTCGTCGCCGACCCGCGCGAGCAGTGCCGTACGAGCGCCCAACTTGGCGGCGGCGACCGCCTGGTTGGCGCCCTTGCCGCCGGGGTGGGTCGTCAGGTCGGAGCCGAGAACGGTCTCGCCCGCGGCCGGCCGCCGGTCGACGCCCACCACCAGGTCGGCGTTGGCCGACCCGACGACGAGGAGGTCGTACGTGTTCATGTTGTGCCTTTCTTCGTACGTCACCGCAAAGGGTACGAGAGCCGCCGAACGGGGCCGGTCACTCGTGGTCCGTCACTTGAAGTCGGCGACGTTCTTCGCCGTGACGACCTTCACGGGCACCTTCACCGCCGAGGAGATCTTCTTGTCCTTCGCCGCGGCGATCGCGTTCTGCACGGCCATCTTTCCGAGCTCGCGCGGCTGCTGGGCCACGGAGGCGTACAGCGTGCCCGCCTTGACCGCCTTGAAGCCGTCGGGCGTGCCGTCGAAGCCGATGACGGGGACGGACTTGCCGGCCTTGGAGCCGAGCGCCTTGATCGCGCCGAGCGCCATCTCGTCGTTCTCGGCGAAGACGCCGTCGACGTCGGGGTGCGACTGGAGCATGTTCGTCATGACGTCCAGGCCCTTGGTGCGGTCGAAGTCCGCGGGCTGCTTGGCGACGACCTTGATGCCCGGGTAGTTCTTGATCCCCGCGGCGAAGCCCGCGCCGCGCTCACGGCTGGCGGACGTACCGGCCTGGCCCTGGAGGACCGCGATCTTGCCCTTGCCGCCCAGCTTGTCGGCCATGATCTTCGCGGCCTGCTTGCCGCCCGCGACGTTGTCGGAGGCGACGAGGGTCGCGGCCTTCGCCTTGTTGACGCCGCGGTCGGCGGCGACGACGGGGATGTCGGCCTTGTTGGCGGTGCGCACGGACGGGCCGACGGCGTCGGAGTCGACCGGGTTCACGATGACGGCGCTGAGCCCCTCGCTCGTGAAGTTCTGGAGCTGGTTGGCCTGCTGCGAGGCGTCGTTCTGCGCGTCAGTGACGGTCAGCTCGACGCCCTGCTTCTTCGCCTCGGCCTGGGCGCCCGCCCGCATCTCGGTGAAGAACGGGTTGTTGAGCGTGGAGACGGCCATGCCGAGCTTGAGGTCCTTCTTGCCGCCGGAGGAACCGGTGTTGTTCCACACCGCGAGGCCGCCGACGATCGCGATGGCGACCACGGCCGCGAGCACGTACTGCATCCGCTGCCTGGGCCCACCGGTCCCGGCACCCGCGGAGGCCGGCTGCGCACCGGCCTTGCGGCGCGCGGTGTCGAGCAGCACCGCGAGGGCGATCACGACACCGATGACGACCTGCTGCCAGAAGGCGGACACCGAAAGGAGGTTGAGGCCGTTGCGGAGCACGGCGAGGATCAGCGCGCCGATGAACGTGCCCGACGCCTTGCCCGTACCACCGGCCAGCGAGGCGCCGCCGATGACGACGGCGGCGATGGCGTCCAGCTCGTAGCCGTTCGCGGCCTGCGGCTGCGCGGAGGCGAGACGGGAGGCGAGCACGATGCCGGCGACGGCCGCGAACAGGCCGGACAGGCCGTAGACGACGAGCTTCTGCCGCTTGACGCGCAGACCGGAGAGGCGGGCCGCCTCCTCGTTGCCGCCGATCGCGTACATGGACCGGCCGATGAACGTACGGGCGAGGACGACCGCCGTGATGAGCCCCATCACGATCATCACGATGACCGGCACGGGCAGCCAACCGCCCAGCGTGTCACCGAGCTTGGAGACCGAGTCGGGGAACGGGATCGGCGAGCCCTGCGAGATCACAAGGGACAGACCGCGCCCGACCGACAGCATCGCCAGCGTCGCGATGAACGGCGGGAGCTTGCCGTACGAGATGAGCAGGCCGTTGACGAAGCCGCAGGCGACACCCGTGACGACGGCGAGCAGCACGGCTATCACCACCGGCACGCCCTCGCTCGTGGCCGCCCACGCGAGGACGGTCGCCGACAGCGCGGCCACCGAGCCGACCGACAGGTCGATGCCCGCCGAGACGATGACGAAGGTGACACCGAACGCGAGGATCGCGGTGACGGCCGCCTGCACGCCGACGTTCAGCAGGTTCTGGGTGGTCAGGAAGTCGCCGGACATCAGCGACATGGCGACGACCAGGACGACGAGCGCGGTCAGCGCGCCGTTGTCGAGGAGCAGCCGCAGCAGGCTCCCGTTGTTCTTGGCCTGTGGCTTGTTGAGTGTCTCAGTGGTCACGGGAGCCCTCCTCTTCGAAGGCGTTGTGCTGCTGGTTGTCGGTGTTCTGGTTGCTGACGGCGAGGGCCATCACGGAGTCCTGCGTGGCCTCCTCGGCGGCGAGTTCACCGGCGATGCGTCCCTGCGCCATCACAAGGACCCGGTCGCTCATGCCGAGGACTTCGGGGAGATCGCTGGAGATCATGAGCACGGCGTGCCCTGCGGCGGTCAGCTCGTTGATGAGCTGGTAGATCTCGACCTTCGCGCCGACGTCGATGCCGCGCGTCGGCTCGTCGAGGATCAGCACCTTGATGTCCGCGAGCAGCCACTTGCCGATGACGACCTTCTGCTGGTTGCCGCCGGACAGCGTGCGCACGTGCTGGCCCAACCCGGCCATCCGGACGCCCAGTTGCTTCGCGATCCGCTCGGCGGCGTCGTGCTGGCCCTGCCGGTCCACGAACCCTGCGCGGGTCGCCGCCCGCATGGTGACGAGCCCCAGGTTCTCCTCCACCGACTGGTCGAGGACGAGCCCCTGCCCCTTGCGGTCCTCGGGGACGAGCCCGACCCCCGCGGCCATCGCGGCGATGACGTCGTGTCGGGGGAGCGCGCTGCCCGCGACCTCGACGGAGCCCGAGTCGTACGGGTCGGCGCCGAAGACGGCCCGTACGACCTCCGTACGTCCCGCGCCCACGAGCCCCGCGATGCCGACGACCTCGCCGGCCCGCACCTCGAAGCCGACGTCGTGGAAGACGCCGTCCCGGGTCAGGCCCTCGACCTTCAGCAACGCGCCGGCCGTGCCCTGTGCGTCCGGGCGTTCGCGCGGGTACTGCTGGTCGATGGAGCGGCCCACCATGAGGCGGACGAGCTCGTCCTCGGGGGTGGCGGCGGGCACTTGGCCCACGCTGCGGCCGTCCCGGATGACCGTCACCCGGTCGCCGAGCGCGCCGATCTCCTCCAGGTGGTGGGTGATGAAGACGACGCCGACGCCGTCCTCGCGCAGCTGCCGCACGATCGCGAACAGCTTCTCGACCTCTTCGGAAGTGAGCACGGCGGTCGGCTCGTCCATGATGAGCACGCGCGCGTTCAGGCTGAGCGCCTTCGCGATCTCCACCATCTGGAGCCGGGCGATGCCCAGTTCGCGCACCCGCGCGCGTGGCGACACCTTCACGCCCACGCGCGCGAGGAGCTCCTCGGCGTCCGCTTCCATCTTCTTCCGGTCGATGAGACCGAAGCGGCGCGGCTGGCGCCCCAGGAAGATGTTCTCGGCGACGGTCAGATCAGGAACGAGATTGAACTCCTGATAGATCGTCGCGATGCCGAGCCGTTCGGCGTCCTGCGCACCATGGATGCGGACCTGCTCGCCACCGACGGTGATACGGCCCTCGTCGGGCGTATAGGCACCGGAGAGCATCTTGATCAGCGTGCTCTTACCGGCCCCGTTCTCACCGAGCAGTACGTGCACCTCCCCGCGGCGCAGGTCGAAGTCGACGCTGTCGAGCGCGACCACGCCGGGGAAGGTCTTCCGTATCCCTTCGATACGCAGCAACTCTTCGGAGCTGCTCATCCGTTGCTCCTCTCCATTGAGGTGGGCGTGTGGGGGGCTTGGGGCGTGTGGGGGGTCTCGCCGATCTCGCCTGTCTCGCCGCAGGAGCGTCGTACGACGAGGTGGGCGGGGAGGGTGACCGACTCGGGCACCCGCCCCTCGATGCGGTCGACCAAGGCGCGCACGGCGGCCCGGCCGAGGTCCTTGGTCCGCTGGGCGATCGCCGTGATGGGCGGATCGGTGTGCACGAACCACGGGATGTCGTCGAACGCGGCGACCGCGATGTCGTCCGGGACGCGCAGCCCGCGCGCGCGGATGGCGTCGAGCGCGCCGAGCGCCATGAGGTTGTCGGCCGCGAAGACGACCTGGGGCGGCTCGGGCAGATCGAGGAACGCCTCGGTCACCCGGCGCCCGCTGTCCGCCTGGAAGTCGCCCTGCCCTATGTAGGCGTCCGGAAGCTCGATCTCGTACGAGGCGAGGGCCTCCCGGAAGGCGTCGACGCGCTCGCTGCCGGTCGTGGTGGCGGCAGGGCCCGCGATGATCGCGAGGCGGCGGTGCCCGAGCCGGTGCAGGTGGGCGACGAGGTCCCGGACGGCCGCCCGCCCGTCGGAGCGCACCACGGGCACGTCCACGCCGGGGATCCACCGGTCGACGAAGACCATGGGCGTGCCCGCGCGGGCCGCGTCCAGCATCAGCGGCGAGGCGCCGTCGGTGGGGGAGACGAGCAGGCCGTCGATGCGCCGGTCGAGCAGCGTGCGTACGTGGTGGTCCTGGAGCTCCGGCCGCTCGTCGGCGTTGCCGATGATCACGCTGTAGCCGAGCCCGCGGGCCTCGTCCTCGACGGAGCGGGCGAGCTCACCGAAGTACGGGTTCAGCACGTCACTGATGACGAGGCCGAGCGTGCGGGTCTGCGCGGTGCGCAGCGAACGGGCCACCGCGTTGGGACGGTAGCCGAGCGACTCCACGGCGGTGAGCACGCGGGTGCGGGCGTCCGGGCTGACGGACGGGTGGCTGTTCAGGACCCGGGAAACCGTGGCGACGGAAACGCCGGCCGCGGCCGCGACATCCTTGATACTCGCCATCGCCGGCCACCTCCTTGTGGCTACGTGGAATCGATTACATCGATCTGCATGAGGGATTGGAATCGATTACATGGGGTGGGGGCAAGGGGGTGGGAGTGGTCGTGACGGGATCGTGATCGTGATCGGCCGATCAAGCCCCGCTCTTCGACGAGAGCCCGCGGGGTCCGGGGCGGAGCCCGGGGCGTAACGCTGTCGCCGGACGGGATTGTCGGTGGCGCGTGCGAAGGTGGAACTCATTGCGAAGCAATGAGTCATGGATGACGGAGACGGAGCAACGGACGTGAACCACGCGCAGCTCACCGCACTAGGCCGCGCCCTCCGCGTGCTCGGCGAGCACGGCGAGAAGCTCACCGGCGACACCCCGGACGACGTGCTGCACGAGGTCCGCGGCGACCTGACCCGCGCCCTCGACCAGCTCGACGACGCGGTGTCCGGGGAGAAGCCCACGACCCGCTGCAAGGAGCACCCCTACGGCCCGGTCGAGGAGTCCGCCCCCGACCTGTGCCTGTTCTGCGAGACCCGCCGCCGCAAGGCCCGCCGCTCCCAGATCTCGGGCGCCCCCTCCTCGGCGTCCCGCTCCGCCGAGGAGGGCCCCGTGCTCTCCCGCTACGGCACGCGCGAGGACCGCCCCCAGCCCCAGCAGCGCTGGATCCCGGAGATGTGGAACGGGCAGGTGTGGCAGCTCTGCGGCACCCCCCGCCACGACCGCCGCGAGGCGGACCTCTACCTGGCGGCCCAGCGCCGCCGTCCGGACGCGGCGATGGCGTACCGCCTGGTCCACGAGTTCACGGACTACGAGGTCGTCCGCGTGTGGGGCACGCCGGTGAGGGTGGATCCGGAGCCGATGGGCGGGGTGTGATCCCCGCCGGCAGAGGCCGGGGCAGAGGCCGGGGCCGGGTGACCCCTCCCGCGTTGTCGGACCCTCCCGCTAACGTCGGATCATGGCGAAGCAGCAGGAGGCTGCCGGAGCGCGGCAGATGGCGCGGCTCGAGGGCGTCCTCGAGCGGATCACGTACGCCAACGAGGAGACGGGGTACACGGTCGGCCGGGTCGACACCGGCAGGGGCGCAGGGGACCTGCTGACCGTCGTCGGCTCGCTGCTCGGGGCGCAGGTGGGGGAGTCGCTGCGGATGGAGGGCCGTTGGGGCTCCCACCCGCAGTACGGCAAGCAGTTCACGGTCGAGAACTACACGACGCTGCTGCCCGCGACCATCCAGGGCATCCGCCGCTATCTCGGATCCGGCCTGGTCAAGGGCATCGGACCCGTCTTCGCCGACCGCATCACGCAGCACTTCGGGCTCGACACCCTCGACATCATCGAGCAGGAGCCGAAGCGGCTGATCGAGGTGCCGGGGCTCGGCCCCAAGCGGACGAAGAAGATCGCCGACGCGTGGGAGGAGCAGAAGGCCATCAAGGAAGTGATGGTCTTCCTCCAGAGCGTCGGCGTCTCCACCTCCATCGCCGTGCGCATCTTCAAGAAGTTCGGCGACGCGTCGATCTCCGTCGTGAAGAACCAGCCGTACCGCCTCGCCTCCGACGTCTGGGGCATCGGATTCCTCACCGCCGACCGCATCGCCCAGTCCGTCGGCATCCCGCACGACAGCCCGGAGCGGGTCAAGGCCGGTCTCCAGTACGCCCTTTCGCAATCCACCGACCAGGGGCACTGCTTCCTGCCCGAGCAGCGGCTCATCGCCGATGCCGTGAAGCTGCTCCAGGTCGACACCGGCCTCGTCATCGAGTGCCTCGCCGAACTGGCCCTGCCCGACGAGGATTCCGGCGAGCCCGGCGTGGTACGCGAGACGGTGCCGGGCGAGGACGGGGAGCCGGTCACCGCGATCTACCTGGTCCCCTTCCACCGGGCCGAAATCGCCCTCTCCGCCCAGCTGCTCAGACTGCTGCGCACGGAGGACGACCGGATGCCCGCCTTCCAGGACGTCGCGTGGGACAAGGCGCTCGCGTGGCTCGCCGACCGCACGGGGGCGCAGCTCGCTCCCGAGCAGGAGGAGGCGGTCAAGCTCGCGCTCAGCAAGAAGGTGGCCGTGCTCACCGGCGGCCCCGGCTGCGGAAAGTCCTTCACCGTACGGTCCGTTGTGGAGCTGGCCCGCGCCAAGCGCGCCAAGGTCGTGCTCGCCGCTCCCACCGGGCGTGCCGCCAAGCGGCTCGCCGAGCTGACCGGGGCCGAGGCGTCGACTGTTCACCGGCTGCTCGAATTGAAGCCGGGCGGGGACGCCGCGTACGACAAGGAGCGGCCGTTGGACGCCGACCTTGTGGTCGTGGACGAGGCCTCCATGTTGGATCTGCTGCTCGCCAACAAGCTGGTGAAGGCGGTGCCGCCCGGGGCGCATCTTCTGTTTGTGGGGGATGTGGATCAGTTGCCGAGTGTGGGGGCCGGTGAGGTGCTGCGGGACATGCTCGTCGAGGGGAGCCCTGTGCCCGCTGTGCGGCTCACCCGGATTTTCCGGCAGGCCCAGGAGTCCGGCGTCGTCACCAATGCGCACCGGATCAACTCCGGCCAGCAGCCCCTTACTTCGGGGCTCAATGACTTCTTCCTGTTCGTGGAGGACGACACCGAGGAGGCCGGGCGGCTCACCGTCGACGTCGCGGCCCGCCGGATCCCCGCCAAGTTCGGCCTCGACCCGCGGCGCGACGTCCAGGTGCTCGCGCCGATGCACCGCGGTCCCGCCGGCGCCGGGAATCTCAACGGGCTGCTCCAGCAGGCGATCACGCCGGGGCGGCCCGAGCTTCCCGAGAAGCGGTTCGGTGGGCGTGTGTTCCGGGTGGGGGACAAGGTCACCCAGATTCGGAACAACTACGAGAAGGGGGCGAACGGCGTCTTCAACGGCACGGTGGGCGTCGTCACGTCCCTCGACGCCGAGGAGCAGAGACTCACCGTCCGCACCGATGAGGACGAGGAGGTCCCCTATGACTTCGACGAGCTGGACGAGCTGGCGCATGCCTACGCTGTGACCATCCACCGCTCCCAGGGCAGCGAGTACCCGTGCGTGGTGATCCCCGTCACGACGGGAGCCTGGATGATGCTCCAGCGCAACCTCCTCTATACGGCGGTCACCCGCGCCAAGAAGCTCGTCGTCCTGGTCGGTTCGCGCAGAGCGATCGGCCAGGCGGTGCGTACGATTTCGGCCGGAAGGCGGTGTACCGCCCTGAATTTCCGGCTGGCAGGTGCCGTTGCTCAAAAGATTTGATCGATCAAGTGAGTCACGAAGGTCACAAGCACTTCCGGAACCAGGGCGAAGGGGGCAGGATGAGCAAGTTGACGGCACTGAGTGCCGTCAATGAGCCCAATGGGCGACCCCGAGTGCACTCTGCTGGGCCAAGTGGGGGAAGGTAGAGACAGTCAGGGCACCTCGAAGAAGAGGCACTACGTCGGTGAGGGATGACGTGAGCGAGCAGAACGAGAAGGCTGTAGTACTCCAGTACGGCGACGACGAGTACACCTACCCGGTGATCGACAGCACCGTGGGCGACCAGGGCTTCGACATCGGGAAGCTGCGGGCCCAGACGGGCCTGGTGACCCTCGACAGCGGATATGGCAACACAGCCGCCTATAAATCCGCGATCACCTATCTCGACGGTGAGCAGGGCATCCTGCGTTACCGCGGGTACCCGATCGAGCAGCTGGCCGAGAACTCGACGTTCACCGAGGTCGCCTACCTGCTGATCAACGGCGAGCTCCCGACGGTCGACGAGCTCTCCACCTTCAAGAACGAGATCACCGGGCACACGCTCCTGCACGAGGACGTGAAGCGGTTCTTCGACGGCTTCCCGCGGGACGCCCACCCGATGGCCATGCTGTCCTCCGTGGTCTCCGCGCTGTCCACCTTCTACCAGGACAGCCACAACCCGTTCGACGAGCAGCAGCGTCACCTCTCGACGATCCGCCTGCTGGCGAAGCTGCCGACGATCGCGGCGTACGCCTACAAGAAGTCGATCGGCCACCCGTTCGTCTACCCGCGCAACGACCTCGGCTACGTCGAGAACTTCCTGCGCATGACGTTCTCCGTGCCGGCCCAGGAGTACGTGCCGGACCCGGTCGTCGTCTCGGCCCTCGAGAAGCTGCTCATCCTGCACGCGGACCACGAGCAGAACTGCTCGACGTCCACGGTGCGCCTGGTGGGCTCGTCGCAGGCCAACATGTTCGCGTCGATCTCCGCCGGTATCTCCGCGCTGTGGGGTCCGCTGCACGGTGGCGCCAACGCGTCCGTCTTGGAGATGCTCGAGGGCATCCAGGCGGCCGGCGGCGACGTCGACGAGTTCATCCGCAAGGTGAAGAACAAGGAAGACGGCGTGAAGCTCATGGGCTTCGGGCACCGCGTCTACAAGAACTTCGACCCGCGGGCGAAGATCATCAAGGCGGCGGCGCACGATGTCCTCTCGGCGCTCGGCAAGTCCGACGAGCTGCTCGACATCGCGCTGAAGCTGGAAGAGCACGCGCTGGCCGACGAGTACTTCGTCGAGCGCAAGCTCTACCCGAACGTCGACTTCTACACCGGCCTGATCTACCGGGCCATGGGCTTCCCGACCGAGATGTTCACGGTCCTCTTCGCCCTCGGCCGCCTTCCGGGCTGGATCGCCCAGTGGCACGAGATGATCAAGGAGCCGGGTTCGCGCATCGGTCGCCCGCGCCAGATCTACACGGGCGTCGTCGAACGCGACTTCCTCCCGGTCGAGCAGCGCTGACTTCACTGCTTCCCGCAACGCCGGTTGGGCATATCAAGCCCCGCCGGCGTTTGAGGCGCGGGGTCCGGGGCAGAGCCCCGCAACCGTAACCACTCCAACCGAAACGTTGGGTAGGTCGCGGCTCCCGCACCTCCTGGTCAACCTGCGGCAAGCAGAAAGCGCCCCGCTGTCGGTCCCCCCACGGGCCGACAGTCGGGGCGCTTTCCTTTACCCGGGTCGGATTCCCCCCACGGGATCCGGCCTGGGGGTCTTTGGTGCGTCGGCCGCCGGAACACGTACCGCCGGGCGGGCCGCTCAAGCTTCCCGGCGCACGTGCCCCGGCCAACGCTGTCGGGACCGTCCCCCAAGACGGGTCCCTCCGATGCGGAAACGTCCCCCAAGACGTTCCTGCATCGCCTCCTTAGACTCACGAGAGCCGCAAAGGGTTACGTCCAGACCAATGTGATCTGCGTCTCTTGCATATGTCCCGTGCGTCCGCAAGGGGTCCGATATGTGGATATCGGCCTCTGTGGGGGAGTGCTGCAATTGTGCCGTGTGGATTGTGTGGAGGTCCAGGGATCTCGGCAGGTCTCTACGTGAATCTGCGCAGCCGCAGGCTGTTCGTCACCACGAACACCGACGAGAAGGCCATCGCCGCTCCCGCGATCATCGGGTTCAGCAGGCCGGCCGCGGCGAGCGGGATCGCCGCGATGTTGTAGCCGAAGGCCCAGCAGAGGTTGCCCTTGATCGTGGCGAGGGTGCGGCGCGAGAGCCGGATCGCGTCCGCGGCCACCCGTAGATCGCCGCGGACGAGTGTCAGGTCGCCGGCCTCGATCGCCGCGTCCGTGCCGGTGCCCATGGCCAGGCCCAGGTCGGCGGTGGCCAGCGCGGCGGCGTCGTTGACCCCGTCGCCGACCATCGCGACGCTGCGGCCCTCGGCCTGAAGGCGCTTGATCACGTCGACCTTGTCCTCGGGCATGACCTCCGCGATCACGTCCTCCTCGGCGATGCCCACCGCGCGGGCGACCGAGTCCGCCGCGGCGCGGTTGTCGCCGGTCAGGAGGATCGGTGTGAGGCCCAGGGAGCGGAGGGCGGTCACCGCCTCCGCGCTCGTCTCCTTGACCGCGTCCGTGACCGTCAGGACGCCGCGGGCCTCGCCGTCCCAGGCGACCGTGACCGCTGTGCCGCCGGTCGCTTCCGCGGCGGTGCGGGTTCTGGTGAGTTCGGGTGGCAGGGGGATGCCGTGGTCCGTGAGCAGTCGCTCGCGGCCTACGAGGACGGTGTGGCCCTCGACCGTGCCGCGTACGCCCAGGCCGGGGGTGTTGGTGAAGTCCGTTGCCCGGGGGAGTTCGCCTGCGTGGTCGGCTGCTCCTGTTGTGATTGCTCGGGCCACCGGGTGTTCTGAGGCGTGCTCTACGGCGCCTGCCAGGCGGAGCAGGGTCTTTTCGTCGGTGGTGGTCGAGTGTGCGGCCGTGAGGGTCATGTGGCCTGTGGTGACCGTTCCGGTTTTGTCCAGGACGACCGTGTTGACCGTGCGGGTTGATTCCAGGACCTCGGGGCCCTTGATCAGGATGCCCAGGCTTGCGCCGCGGCCCGTGCCGACCATGAGGGCCGTGGGGGTGGCCAGGCCGAGGGCGCAGGGGCAGGCGATGATCAGGACGGCCACCGCTGCGGTGAAGGCGGATGTCGTGTTGCCGGTGGTGAAGAGCCAGGTGAGCAGTGTGCCGAGGGCGATCAGTAGGACCACTGGGACGAAGACCGCGGAGATTCTGTCCGCCAGGCGCTGGACCTGGGCCTTTCCTGTTTGGGCCTCCTCGACGAGCTTCGCCATGCGGGCGAGCTGGGTGTCCGCGCCTACGCGGGTGGCCTCCACGACGATGCGGCCCGCGGCGTTGACGGTGGCGCCCGTGACGGGGTCTCCGACGGTGACGTCGGTGGGGATCGACTCGCCGGTGAGGATCGAGGTGTCCACGGCGCTTGTGCCCTCGGTGACCGTGCCGTCCGTGGCGATCTTCTCGCCGGGGCGGACGACGAAGCGGTCGCCGGGCTTCAGGTGGTCGGCCGGGACGCGTACTTCGGCGCCGTCGGGGGTGAGGAGGGTGACCTCCTTGGCGCCCAGGTCGAGGAGGGCGCGCAGGGCGGCGCCGGCGGCGCGCTTGGCGCGGGCCTCCAGGTAGCGGCCCAGGAGGATGAAGGTGACCACGCCCGAGGCCACTTCCAGGTAGATGGGTGGTGTGGGTGGCGTGTTGAGGAACAGTGCCCACAGGGACCAGCCGTAGGCGGCGAGTGTGCCCAGGGAGACGAGGGTGTCCATGGTGGCCGCGCCGTGTCGCAGGTTCGTCCATGCGGCGCGGTGGAAGGGGAGGCCGCCCCAGACGACGACGGGGGACGCCAGGGTGAGCGACAGCCATTGCCAGTTGGTGAACTGGAGGGCCGGGATCATCGCCATGAGGATCACGGGGGCCGCGAGGAGTGCGGAGACCGTGAGGCGTTGGCGGAGTGGTGTCGGGCGGTCGGCCGTGGGCGTCCTGTCTTTGTCCGTGGGTGCGGGGCCGCGTCGGGGTACCTCCTCGGCCACCGGGGCGGGCGCCTCCGGGAACTGCGACTCCACGAGTGGTGCTTCTGCGGAGTCCTGCGGGGGCACCCCGACGCGTCCCCTCCCTCGCATCGGCGGCTGCCGGTCTGACTTCACTCCCTGTTCGATCTCGGCTGCGGCTTCGGACGCTGCCTGAGCGAGGCGTTCTGCCGTGTAGCCGAGTTTTGTGATCGTGGTGATCAGGGATTCGGGGGTGACCTCGGGTGTGTGGGAGACCTTGGCCTTTTCCGTGGCCAGGTTGACCGTTGCTGTCACGCCCTCGATGCGGTTGAGCTTCTTCTCGATGCGGGCGGAGCAGGAGGCGCAGGTCATGCCCCCGATGGCCAGGTCGAGTTGTTCCGTGGGGCGTGGTGCGTCGTCCGTCATGGTGGTGCCGAGCGTACGGGCGGGGGCCGGTGGTGGAGGTTCCGGCCCCGGCCGTGCGGCTCAGACGAGCTCGTAGCCCGCCTCGTCCACCGCCGCGCGGACCGCTTCCTCGTCGAGCGGGGCGGTGGAGACGACCGTGACCTGGCCGGTGGCGGCGCTCGCCTGGACCGAAGTGACGTCGGCGAGCTCCGAGATCTCACTGGACACCGCGCCCTCGCAGTGGCCGCACGTCATGCCCTTGACCTCGTACACGGCCGTGAAGGCGCCCTCGGTGGCCGCGGCGTCGGTGTGGCAGGCGCCGCCGCAGCAGGAACCGGCGGACTCGGTGTCGGCCTGGGGGAGCTCGGTGTGGGCGCTCATGACGTACTCCTTGGTGGTGAGGGGCATCTCCTGATGCGACCGACCCTATACCCCTAGGGGGTACTTTTCCAAGAAGGGTCCCGGCGGGCGAGTGAGCGCACCCAGGTCAGCGCCAGGAGCGTGATGATGACTAGTCCGCCCACCGAGAAGAGCGTGAAGAGGTGCTGCTGCGCGTCGGTCGGCTTGGGGATGTAGCCCTCGGCGAAGAGGGTGCGGTCCAGGTCCGTGGTGGTGAGGCGGGCCACCAGCCAGATCGCGATGCCGTGCATCGAGTCCCAGAGGGCGTGGAGGAGGGAGACGCCCAGGTAGGTGAGGATTACCGGCGTTGTGAAGCGGTAGCCGCCGTTTGGCTTGCGGAAGGAGAGGAGGACTGCTCCGGAGATTGCTGTCCACAGGCCGTGGCCGAAGGGGGCGAGCAGGCCGCGGAGGACCTCTGTTTCCAGGAGGGCGCGCAGGTCGATGCCCTTCATGGTGATCGCCGCGTTGAACGCGTAGCCCGCGCTCTCGAAGGCCGCGAAGCCGAAGCCGACCGTGGCGCCCAGGACCAGGCCCGCGCGCAGTCCGCTGATGCGCGGGTGGCGGTGCAGTACGTAGACGAGGGCGAGCAGCTTGGCCGCCTCCTCGATCAGGCCGACGGCCACGAACATCCAGACCGAGGGGTGTACGAGGTAGTACTCCATGACCGATGCGCCGAGTACGCCCAGGATGCCGCCCACCAGGAAGCAGCCCAGGATCAGGCTCACGCCCAGGTCGCGGCCGTGCCGCTCGTACGCCCACAGCACGAAGACTGCCGGCGTGAGGAAGCTGCCCAGCAGGATGAGCGTGGGGAGCAGGGTGGTGTTCTGGGTCGCGTACGTGACGATCGCCGTCAGCACCCATAGTGCGAGGCCGCCCCAGAGGCAGCGCTTCCAGAGGCCGGGGCGGATCTGCGGGCCCGGCGGGGGCGGCTGCTGGGGGATTCGGGCCTGGGGTGCCCCGTAGGGCGGCTGGGGCTGCGTCACTGAGATCCCTCCGGCTTGCCGGTAACTTACGGTCACCTTGGGTGATTTGTCCGAAGTTTATGGCGGGGTCGGATGTGTCGCAGTGTGGGCGCCGGGTCGTGCGGACGCACGGCCCGGCGCTGCCGGGTCAGTCCTTGCGGCCCCGGTTGCTCGGGCGGGAGGCCACCCAGGCGCGGACCGTGTCGGCGTACCAGTAGGGCTTGCCCGCCTCGACGTGGTCGGGCGGGGGCAGCAGGCCGTGCTTGCGGTATGAGCGGACGGTGTCGGGCTGTACGCGGATGTGCGCGGCGATGTCCTTGTACGACCAGAGCCTGCGGTCGTTCATCGGTGGCTCCTCCCTGGCGGCGCTCACGGCGGCTCGGGGGTGCCGGCGTGATCAACTCAGCCTGTGCCCGGAGAACGACGTGAACCGGGGTGAAGGGAGGGCCTGTGGGGCCTCTGTGACGCAGAACCCGCGTAGGCCTGACATGTGTGACGCGATGGGGGCGTTTGTGACGCGAATGAAGCAAAGGGGGCGTGCTGTGGGCGCATGCTCCGGCGCGTAAGTGGATAGGGGCGGCGTCAAACCCCGCAGGAACGCAGGTAGCGGCGTGTGCGGTCGGCGATCGGGAGCGGGCGGTCCGGCTCGCACGGGTACATGTCCTGCTCGACGATCGCGAACAGGTCGATGTCGAGTTTGCTCGCGGCGGCCAGTACCGGCTCCAACTCCGGTACCCCGCGCGGAGGTTCGACCATGACGCCCTGTGCCACGGCCGGGCCGAAGGGTGTGCCCTGTTCGTGGACGGTGGCGAGGACCGCCGGGTCCACCTGCTTCAGGTGCAGATAGCCGATCCGCTCCCCGTACGTCTCGATGAGCTTGACGCTGTCGCCGCCGCAGTACGCGTAGTGGCCCGTGTCCAGGCACAGCGACACGAGGTCGGGGTCGGTCGCGTCGAGGAGGCGGGTCACGTTCTCCTCTGTGTCGATGTGGGTGTCGGCGTGCGGGTGGAAGACCAGTTTCAGGCCGTAGCGGTCGCCGATTTCGCGTGCGAGGCGTTCGGTCTGCGTGGACAGGTGGCGCCACTGGTCGGGGGTGAGGGTGGAGTCCTCCAGCACCTCGCCCGTCTTGTCGTCGCGCCAGAAGGAGGGAATGACGACCAAGTGCTCCGCGCCCATCGCCCGGGTGAGTTCGGCGATGGAGGACACGTGGTCCCAGGTCTTCTCCCATACCGCGGGGCCGTGGTGCAGGCCCGTGAACACCGTGCCCGCCGACACCTTCAGGCCGCGGCGGCCCGTCTCCTCGGTGAGTACGCGCGGGTCCGACGGCAGATAGCCGTACGGGCCCAGCTCGATCCACTCGTACCCGGCCTCGGCCACCTCGTCGAGAAAGCGCTGGTACGGGACCTGCTGCGGGTCGTCGGGGAACCAGACGCCCCAGGAGTCGGGGGCCGAACCGATGCGGATGCGCGAGGGCGTGGTCGTCATGGACTCAAGCCTTGAGCCGTTCGGAGAGGGGTGTCAAGACGTGGTCCGAATGTCAGGACAAAGTGTTGACAGGGGGCCCGGGTGGGGCTAGATCTGGCGGGGCGACGGAGATTGCAGGGCGTCGTACCGAAGGGGATGGAGCCGGGCTTGAGTGAGGCAGAGGGTGTCGACCTCCGGTGGCTTGCCCGTGTGCGGGCCGAGGATCCGGGGGCGGTCGCCGAGGCCGCGGGCCGGCGGGAGCGGCGGGCGCTGCTCGGAGCGGGGCGGCGGTTGATGATCGTGGCCGCCGACCATCCGGCCCGGGGTGCGCTCGGCGTCGGGGAGCGGGCGTTCGCCATGGCCGACCGGGCCGATCTGCTGCGCCGGTTGTGCGTCGCGCTGGCCAGGCCGGGCGTGGACGGGGTGCTGGCCTCCGCCGATGTGGTCGAAGACCTGTTGCTGTTGGGGGTGTTGGACCGCAAGGTCGTCATCGGGTCCATGAACCGGGGCGGGCTCGCCGGGGCCTCCTTCGAGCTGGACGACCGGTTCACCGGGTATCGGGCCGAGGATCTGGAGCGGTTCGGCTTCGATGCCGGGAAGTTGTTGCTGCGGGTCGATCATGAGGATCCGGGATCCGGGTCCGTGCGGACGTTGGAGGCTGCCGCCCGTGCCGTCGATGCCATGGCCGCGCGTCGGCTGCCCGTCTTCGTCGAGCCGTTCCTGAGCCGTCGCGATCCCGAAACCGGGCTGCTGCGAAACGACTTGAGTCCCGAGAGTGTCATCACGTCGATCGCTGTCGCCTCCGGGCTCGGCGGCACCTCCGCGTACACCTGGCTGAAGCTCCCGGTCACCGACGACCCCGACGACATGGCCCGGGTCATGGAGACCTCCGCCCTGCCCGCCGTGCTGCTCGGCGGCGACATCAAGGACGGCGATCAGGACGCCACGTACGAGAAGTGGCGTGCCGCGCTTCAACTGCCCACGGTTCAGGGGCTCGTGGTCGGGCGCTCGCTGCTCTACCCGGCCGACGGGGATGTCGCGGCCGCCGTCGACACGGCCGTGGGCCTGCTGCGCACCACGCGTGCGGACACCTAGGAGGAGAGTAGAGGGATGACGCACCTTCCACGCGGTAGCGCCGCCGACGGGCCCTACGCCCTGTCCGTCGACCCCGACAAGGTCGGCTGGGCCCGGGCCGGGCTGCGGATCCTCGAACTCCGGGCCGGGCAGACGCACGCCTTCGACACCGGGGAGAGCGAGTGGATCGTGCTGCCGCTCTCCGGCGGATGTTCCGTCCGCGCGGAAGGGATGAACCTTGAACTGGCGGGCAGGGGCAGCGTATTCAGCGGAGTGAGTGACTTCGCCTATGTACCGCGCGACACCAGCGTGGAGATCTCCTCCGGTGCGGGAGGCCGGTTCGCCCTGGCAGGAGCGAAATGCGGTCGACGACTCCCCGTCCGCTACGGCCCCGCGCCGGAGGTTTCCGTCGAGGACAGGGGCGGCGGCCAGAGCGCACGCCAAGTGCGCAACTTCGCCGCCGCCGACGCCTTCGACTGCGATCAGCTCATCGCCGTCGAGGTGATCACTCCCGGCGGGAACTGGTCCTCGTACCCACCGCACAAGCACGACGAGCACCGGCCGGGCGAGGAGGCGCTGCTCGAGGAGATCTACTACTTCGAGATCGAGGGGCCCGAGGGCGGGGCCGCGGATTCGTCTCCGGGGTACGGGTATCAGCGTGTGTCCCCCTCCCGGCCCGGTGGTACCGATCTCCTCGCCGAGGTCCGCTCCGGCGACACCGTGCTCGTGCCCGACGGCTGGCACGGTCCTTCGATCGCCCAGCCGGGGCACGCCATGTACTACCTGAATGTCATGGCGGGGCCGGGGGACGAGCGGGAGTGGCGGATCTGCTTCCATCCCGATCACGTGACGGAGGGATACCGATGAAGACCAGCACCACTCGCCTCACCGTCGCCCAGGCCCTCGTCCGCTTCCTCAGCTGTCAGTACACGGAGCGCGACGGCGCCCGGCAGCGGCTGATCGGCGCCACCTGGGGCATCTTCGGCCACGGCAACGTGGCCGGGCTCGGGCAGGCGCTCCTCCAGTACGGCGACGACATGCCCTTCCACCAGGGCCGCAACGAGCAGGCGATGGTGCACGCCGCCGTCGGCTACGCCCGGCAGTCCGACCGGTTGTCCACGCACGCCGTCACCACCTCGATCGGGCCCGGCGCCACCAACCTCGTCACCGGCGCCGCCCTCGCCACCATCAACCACCTGCCCGTACTGCTGTTGCCTGGTGACGTGTTCGCGGCCCGGCCCGCCGATCCCGTGCTTCAGCAGCTCGAAGTCCCGTATGCGGGCGATGTGTCGGTCAATGACTGTCTGCGGCCCGTGTCGAAGTACTTCGACCGGGTCGAGCGGCCCGAGCAGCTGATTCCGGCCGCCTTGCAGGCCATGCGTGTGCTCACCGATCCGGTCGAGACCGGCGCCGTCACGCTCGCGCTGCCGCAGGACGTGCAGGCGGAGGCGTACGACTGGCCGGACGACTTCTTCCGGGAGCGGGTGTGGGCCGTGCGTCGGCCTGAGCCGGATGCCATCGAACTCGCCGCTGCTGTACGGGAGTTGAAGAGCGCTCGGCGGCCGCTCGTCGTCGCCGGTGGCGGGGTGCATCACAGTGGTGCCGAGGGTGCCCTGGAGGACTTCGTCGACGCCACCGGGATTCCGGTCGCCTCCACCCAGGCCGGCAAGGGCTCGCTGCTGCACGATCACCCCGCCGACGTCGGCGGCATCGGGCACACCGGGACCGCCACCGCCAACGAACTCGCCCGCACCGCCGACCTGGTGATCGGCATCGGCACCCGGTACACGGACTTCACGACGGCCTCCGCCACCCTCTTCGCCAACCCCGACGTCCGCTTCCTGAACCTGAACGTCGCGGCCTTCGACGCCCACAAGCTGTCCGCGCAGCCGCTCGTCGCCGACGCCCGCGCGGGGCTTGCCGCGCTGAGCGGGGCGCTCGGCGGGGCGTACCGGGCCGAGCCCGCGTACGTCGCCGAGTACACCGAGGACAAGGAGCGCTGGGAGCAACGCGTCGACGCCTGCTTCGCCGCCGAGGACGAACTCGTACGTCCGACCCAGGCCCAAGTCCTGGGTGTGATGGATGAGTTGGTCACCGGGGACGACATTCTCATCAATGCGGCCGGGTCGCTTCCCGGCGATCTGCACAAGCTGTGGCGGGCCCGCTCCCGCGACCAGTACCACGTCGAGTACGGGTACTCCTGCATGGGCTACGAGATCCCGGCCTCGCTCGGAGTCGCGCTCGCCGCGCCCGGCCGGCCCGTGTGGGCGCTCGTCGGCGACGGCACGTATCTGATGCTGCCGACGGAGATCGTGACCGCCGTGCAGGAGGGCATTCCCGTCAAGGTGGTCATTCTGCAGAACCACGGGTACGCCTCGATCGGCGGTCTGTCCGCCTCCGTGGGGGCCGAGGGCTTCGCCACGCAGTACCGGTTCACGGGGGAGCAGGGGGCGTACGCGGGCGCGCCGCTGCCCGTCGACCTCGCCGCCAACGCGGCCAGCCTCGGGATGACGGTGCATCGCGCCAAGACCGTGCGTGACCTGCGCGAAGCGCTCGCCGTCGCGCGTGCCGCGACCCGCCCCACATGTGTCTACGTGGAGACCGAAACGGCAGACACAGTGTCGGGCCCGCCTCCCGCGCAGGCGTGGTGGGATGTTCCTGTGGCCGAGACGGCGGAGCGCAGCGCCGCGGTCAAGGCCCGCGAGGAGTACGACCGGCGCGCCGCCGGTCGACGCCGTCACCTCTGAGAAGTACGTAGCCGTCACAGGAGTTGCCCGTATGTCTGACACGAAGTTGGTCCACCACTGGATCGGCGGCAAGACCGTCGAGGGCGCGTCGGGCAATCACGGCCCGGTGACCGACCCGGCGACCGGCGCCGTCACCACGCACGTCGACTTCGCGAGCGTCGAGGAGGTGGACGCGGCCGTCGCCACCGCCAAGGAGGCGTACAAGTCGTGGGGCCTGTCCTCGCTCGCCAAGCGCACCGAGATCCTCTTCCGGTTCCGCGCGCTGCTCGACGCCAACCGTGACGCGATCGCCGAGCTGATCACCGCCGAGCACGGCAAGGTGCACTCCGACGCGCTCGGCGAGGTCGCCCGCGGCCTGGAGATCGTCGACCTGGCCTGCGGCATCAACGTGCAGCTCAAGGGTGAGCTGTCCACGCAGGTCGCCACCAACGTGGACGTGTCCTCGATCCGCCAGCCGCTCGGCGTCGTCGCCGGCATCACGCCGTTCAACTTCCCGGCCATGGTGCCGATGTGGATGTTCCCGATCGCCATCGCGACCGGCAACACCTTCGTCCTCAAGCCCTCCGAGAAGGACCCCTCGGCCGCCGTCAAGATCGCCGAGCTGCTCACCGAGGCCGGCCTGCCCGACGGCGTCTTCAACGTCCTGCACGGCGACAAGGTCGCCGTCGACCGCCTCCTGGAGCACCCGGACGTCGCGGCCGTCTCCTTCGTCGGTTCGACCCCGATCGCCCGCCACATCCACGCCACGGCCTCCGCCAACGGCAAGCGCGTGCAGGCTCTCGGCGGCGCCAAGAACCACATGCTGGTCCTTCCCGACGCCGACCTGGACGCGGCCGCTGATGCCGCGGTCTCGGCCGCGTACGGCTCGGCAGGCGAGCGCTGCATGGCGATCTCGGCCGTCGTCGCGGTGGGTTCCATCGCCGACGAGCTCGTGGCGAAGATCAAGGAGCGCGCCGAGAAGATCAAGATCGGTCCGGGCAACGACCCGACCTCGGAGATGGGCCCGCTCATCACGGCCGCCCACCGCGACAAGGTCGCCTCGTACGTGAAGGGCGCGGCGGCCGAGGGCTGCGAGGTCGTCCTCGACGGCAGCGACTACACGGTCCCCGGCTTCGAGGACGGCCACTGGGTGGGCCTGTCGCTCCTCGACAACGTCCCCACGACCGCCAAGGCGTACCAGGACGAGATCTTCGGCCCGGTCCTGTGTGTGCTGCGCACGGAGACGTACGAGGAGGGCGTGGCCCTCATGAACGCGTCCCCGTTCGGCAACGGCACCGCGATCTTCACGCGTGACGGCGGCGCCGCCCGCCGCTTCCAGCTGGAGATCGAGGCCGGCATGGTCGGCGTCAACGTGCCGATCCCGGTGCCGGTGGGCTACCACTCCTTCGGTGGCTGGAAGGACTCGCTCTTCGGCGACCACCACATCTACGGCAACGACGGCACGCACTTCTACACCCGCGGCAAGGTCGTCACGACCCGCTGGCCGGACCCGGCCGACGCCCCCGCCGGCGTGGACCTGGGCTTCCCCAGCAACCACTGAGGGTCGTGAACCGTCCCCGCACAGTCCGGAGTACGGACAGTTCGCTGTGAACTTCAGCGCTCCGGCTGCGGTTCCCGTACGTAGGGGATGAACCGGGCAGCGTAAGCCGACTCCCGTGAGGGCCTTGGATAGCAAGGTCATTCACGGGAGTCGCTGCATCTATCCCGGGCAACTTTGCGAACGCCTAAAGAATCGCGTGCAGTTGGCGCAAGCGGTGGTGCGGATTCCGAAGGCGAACAGGCGTTGACGTTCGGATATCGGCGAGGTTGCATGACGCCTCCCTGTCGCACGAGCCGATCGGATCCGCTTCATGACCGACACGCTTCGCCCCGTCGCCGCCCCGTCCCCGCCGGAGGCGGCACCCCAGGAGCAGAAGCTCAAGCGTTCCATCGGCGTCGTCGGAGGCACCCTGCTCACGCTGTCCTGCGTGACGCCCGCCTCCTCGCTCTTCGTCGTCGTCCCCGACCTGTTCGGCAGCCTCGGCACCGCCACCGCGCTCACCATCGCCGTCGGCTCGCTGATCTGTATCGGCGTCGCCTTCCTCTACTCGGAGCTGGGCACCCTCATCCCCAGCGCGGGCGGCGAGTACGCCATGGTGTCGACGCTGGCCGGGCGCCTGGCGGGCTGGCTGGTCTTCGTCCTGTCCCTGCTGGTCGTCTTCATCGTGCCGCCGGTGATCGCGATGGGCACGGCCGACTACCTGGAGCCGCTGATCCACCTCGACCCGGCGATGGCGGGCGCGGGCGTGATGCTGCTGTCCACCCTCGCGGGCCTGCTCGACCTGCGCGCCAACGCGTGGATCACCGGCATCTTCCTCGTCCTTGAGGTCATCGCGGCGGCCCTCGTCGCGGTCCTCGGCTTCGCGCACGCCGAACGCGGTGTCGGCTCGCTCGGCTCGATGCAGGTCGCGGGCGCGAACGGACACACGGACGCGGTCACGGGCATGCTCGTGGTCTCCGGCCTCGCCATCGCCCTCTTCGTCACCCAGGGCTTCTCCACCGCCGTCTACCTCTCCGAGGAACTGGAGAACCCGCGCAAGTCCGTGGCCCGCACGGTCCTCGCCACGCTCGCCATCTCCACCGTCGTCATCCTCGTCCCGGTCGTCGCGATCACGATGGGCGCGAAGGACCTCTCGGCGCTCACCTCGGGCGACATCAGCACCATGGTCGTGGCCTGGTCGAACTCGGCGGTCGGCGCGTTCGTCTCGCTCTGCGTCGCGCTCGCCATCATCAACGCGGGCATCGTCATGGTCATCCAGAACTCCCGCGTCCTGTTCGCCTCGGCCCGCGACAAGGCCTGGCCGGGACCGGTCAACAACGCGCTGTCCCGGCTCGGCCGCTTCGGCTCGCCGTGGGTCGCGACACTGGCCGTCGGCGTCCCCGGCGCGGCCCTCTGCTTCGTCAACCTCGACACCCTGTACGGCGTGACGGGCGTCTCCGTCACCGGCATGTACCTGCTGGTCGCGGTGGCCGCCCTGTTCGCCCGCCGCGGCGCCCACAAGGACAGGACGGCCTGGCGGATGCCCCTGTGGCCGGGGATCCCCGTGGTCCTGATCGCGCTGATGATCTACATCCTGATCGAACAGGAGGTCACGTACCTGCTGTGGACGGGCGGCATCATGGCGGTGGCGACGCTGTACTGGGCCTTCTACCTCAGGCCGAGGCAGGAGACGCGGTGGTTGGTGTCGGTGCCGACCGATTGATTCGACTCGATCCCCGGGGCCGTCACCACAACTGACCGGTCTCCACCGGGAGGCCGGTAGCCAACGACGAGTTGCCGGCAACACCCACCGCCAGGGCAAGCGCTCCGTCGCGCGCGGTGGCCCCCTTGCCCGCCGCAGGGGCCGCGCCCTCGTCGGAGCCGTCGCCCAGGGGTCCGAAAAGCTCCTTCAGCATGCGGAGGTCACCGCCGCCGTGGGAGCCCGCCGACCACTCGTACGGGATCTCCCGCGGCGCCTCCCACAGCGGGCGCAGCAGGATCGACGTGCGGCCGGGGCGGTCCATGACCACTCCGCCGTGCGACGCACCCGCCCCGCCGGAGGCAACCCGTGGCGGCTGCCACGTGTTCTCCTCGACCTCCAGCTCCAGGCGTCCGGCCGTGCCGTTGAACATCACCCGGTAGCCCTCCCAGGGGGAGTAGGCCGTCAGGTGGTACGTCATCGTGGCCCCGGAGTCGTAGCGGACCAGGACCGACAGGTCGTCCTCGACGTCGATCGCGTCGCCGAAGACGTTGCGGTCGCGGACGTAGTCGGAGTCGCCCGCCGCTTCCGCCTCCACGTAAAGGGACTTGAGGTGCGGGTCGTCGGCGAGGTGGATGGCGTACGGGTCGTCGGTGGCCTCGGACGAGCCGTGCGCGCGGACGTAGTCGCGGCGGAGGCCGGTTCGTTCGCCGTTGTCGCGGCCGTAGAAGACGAGGCCGCCCTCCGCGTACACGCGTGAAGGGGCCGCGCCCAGCCACCAGTTGACCAGGTCGAAGTGGTGGCCCGACTTGTGGACGAGGAGGCCGCCGCTGTGCTGCTTCTCGCGGTGCCAGCGGCGGAAGTAGTCGGCGCCGTGGCGGACGTCGAGGAGCCATTCGAAGTGGACCGAGCGGATTTCGCCGATCGCGCCGTCGTGGAGGAGCTGCCAGACCTTCTCGTGGGCCGGGTTGTAGCGGTAGTTGAAGCCGACGGAGAGCTCGCCGCCGGTGCGGTCCACCGTTTCGAGGATCGAGCGGCACTTCTCCGCGTCCGTCGTCATCGGCTTTTCCGTGACGACGCGGCAGCCCGCTTCGAGTGCCGTGTTGATGTACGTGTGGTGGGTCGCGTCGACCGTGGTGACGAGGACCTCGTCGATCCGGTGCGTGCGCAGGGCCTGCGCGAAGTCGCTCGGGTCGCAGGCCGCCGCCTCCGGTGCGCCGAGCTCCGCGAGCACCCGGTTGTGGTGGGCGATACGGGTCGGGCTCGGGTCCGCGAGGAGGGCTACGTCGTAGTGGGGGCGGGCGCCCAGGGCCTTGGTGTACATCTGGGCACGGTGACCGGTACCGATGATCGCGGCGCGCTTCATGGAGGTCAGGATTCCTTTCGGGGGGCTGGGCCTGTGGAGCGGCGGACTATCAACTCGCTGTCCAGGGTGAGCTCTTCGGGTACGCGGCTCGGGTCGTCGAGGAGTCGCAGCATCAGATCGACGGCGCGTTCGCCGAGCGCGTCGAGCGGGATGCGGACCGAGGTGAGGGCGGGGGTGGCCGTGGTGGCGAGGAGGGTGTCGTCGGCGCCGACGACGCTCACGTCGTCCGGGACGCGGACCCCGCGGTCGGCGAGGCGGGAGAGTACCCCCAGTGCCATCAGGTCGTTGTGTGCGACGATCGCCGTCGCGCCCGCCGCCAGGGCCAGGTCGGCGACCTGCGCGCCCGTGTGGAACTTGGGCTCGTGCGGGCCGAACTCGGTTACCTTCAGCTCCAGTTGCTCGGCCGCGTAACGGACCGCGTGGCCGCGCTGCTCGCTCGACCAGGAGTTGCGGGCCCCCAGGATCAGGGCGAGGTGGCGGTGGCCGAGCGCGTGCAGATGCGCCACAGCCTGGCGCAGGCCGTCCTCGCTGGGCGCGACCACGGACGACACGCCGGACACGCTCCGATTCACGGCGACGCTCGGCACCTGCCGGACGACCTCGCCGAGCCGGGCACCGTCCATCCTCGGGGCGACGAGCAGCAGCCCGTCCACCTGGCGGGCCAGCGTCAGCGCCAACTCGTACTCGTCGTCGGGGTGTTCGTCGGTGTCCGCGAGGAACACGGCGTAGTCCTTGCGGCGGGCGCGGGCCTGGACGGCCTTCACGATCACCGCGAAGAACGGATTGGCGATGTCGGGCACGATGAGGCCGAGTGTCCGCGTGCGGCCCTCGGCGAGGGAGCGGGCGATGCGGCTGGGGCGGTAGCCGAGACGTTCCGCTGCCGCGAGGACCCGGGCGCGGGTGTCCGGCCGGACCTGGTGCGGGGAGGCGAAGCAGCGGCTGACGGTGGACGGGGAGACGCCGGCGTCCGCCGCGACGTCCTCAGCGCTTGCGGCTGCGCCGCTTTGCTGGTGATCGTTACGCATGGCGTGCCCCTTTAGGTGGTCGTTTTCGCGTCTGCGCCGTGGGTGGTCGGGTGCGGTTGCGTCGTGGGTCTGCGCCCCGCGGCGGAGCCGCAGATCGACACCGCCGCGCGCCCCTGAAATGCCGACCTGCGGTCGGCGATCCAGGGCGCAATTCAAGCCCCTGCGGCGTTTGAGCAGCGGGGGCCGGGGCGGAGCCCCGAGGCGTTGCGGCGGTCGACCGCCACTGCCGCCAGAGCCAGTACACCTGTCACCAAAGGCGCCAGAACGGTCAACTGCCATACGCACACTGCCGAGACCAGCACCGCCCCGCCGAGCATCGCCGACCCCCGTGGATCCCGCCGAGGCCGCGCCCAGCGACCCGTGGAGGACCAGGTGGACGCCATCCGGACCTGGTACACGACCACCGCGCCCGCCGCCCCCGCGATCACCAGAGCCAGCAGCCAGAAGAACGGCAGGTCACCCGCGGACGCGGCCAGGCGCAGGTCCGCGCCCAGGAAGCCGAGGACCGCAAGGCCCACCGCCCCCACCGCGGAGCCGCCCGGCAGCGCCGCCCGCCAGTCCGCCGCGAACCGGCGGGCCGTGCCGGGCGACGGGCCGTCCGGCACACAGCGACGTACCGCCGCGCACCCCGCCGCCATCGCCGCCGGCCACGTGACCAGCAGCAGGGAACCCGCCGCCACCAGCAGACCGATCCACAGCACCTCCGCGAAGAGCGTGAACCGCTCGCCGTACGGGGTGTCGCGCCGCGTCACCGTGCCCGTGCCGGTCATCCCGCTCATCCCTTCATTCCGGACGTCGACGCGCCCTCGATCAGCAGCCGTTGGAACGCGATGAAGAAGGCGATCACCGGGAGGAGCGAGAGGACCGACATGCCGAGCATCGCCCCGTAGTCCTGGCTGCTCGTCGAGTCGACGAACAGGCGGAGCGCCACCGGCAGCGGGTACTTCTCCGGTGACTGGAGGTAGACGAGCGGTGCGAAGAAGTCGTTCCAGGACCAGATGAAGGTGAAGATCGCCGTGGTGATGAGCGCCGGGCGCAGCAGCGGAAGGACGATGTGGCCGAAGATGCGGAAGTGGCCGCAGCCGTCGATCAGCGCCGCCTCGTCGAGGCTGCGCGGCAGGTTGCGTACGAACTGCACCATCAGGAACACGAAGAACGCGTCCGTGGCGAGGAACTTGCCGAGCAGCAGCGGGACGTAGGTGTCGACCAGGCCCACCTTCTGGAACATCGTGTACTGCGGAATGAGCAGCAGGTGCGTCGGCAGCAGGATCGTGCCGATCATCACCGCGAACATCGCCCCGCGTCCCCGGAACCGCAGCCGGGCGAAGGCGTAGGCCGCGATCGAGCACGACAGTACGTTGCCGATCACCGAACCCACGGCGAGTACAAGGGAGTTGGCGAAGAAGCGCCACGCCGGGACCTCGGCGATCCCGTCGAGCGCCGTGCCGAATCCGCTCCAACTGAGCTGGGACGGGAGGATGTTGAAGCTGGAGATGATCTCGTCGGCGGGCTTCACGGAGGCCGTGAACACCCAGACCACGGGATAGAGGAGGACCAGGAGCAGGGCGATCGCGCCCGCGTGCCAGGTCAGGGAGCGGGTCCGCAGTGTCCGAAGGGCCGCATTCGGCGTCGTCGTAGCCATCGTCACTTCTCCTCGCCCGCGTAGTGGACCCAGCGGCCCGAAGTCTTGAAGAGCACCGCGGTGATCACGCCGACGACCAGGAGCAGCACCCAGGTCAGGGCCGCCGCGTAGCCCATCCGGAAGTCGTTGAAGCCGAGTTCGTACAGGTACATCGAGTAGACGTGGGTGGAGCCCGCGGGCCCGCCGGTGCCGTTGGAGAGCACGAACGCCGAGTTGAACATCTGGAAGGCGTGCACCATCTCGAGGACCAGGTTGAAGAAGATCACCGGGGACAGCATGGGGACCGTCACCGAGAGGAAGCGGCGCCAGGGGCCCGCCCCGTCGATCTCCGCCGCCTCGAACAGCTCCTTCGGTATCTGCTGGAGCGCCGCCAGGAAGATGACCATCGGCGCGCCGAACTGCCAGACCGACAGCGCGACCAGGGACATCAGCGACCAGTCGGGGTTGGAGATCCAGCCGCCCGTGTGGATCCCGAAGGTGCCGAGGAACTGGTCGACGACGCTTCCGGTGGAGAACAGCAGCCGCCACACGATGGCCGCGCCGACGCTCGCCCCGATCAGGGACGGCATGTAGAAGGCGGCCCGGTAGAAGTTGCGGCCCTTGCGCCGGGTGTGGAGGAGCAGGGCGACACCGAGCGCGGCGATCAGCTTCAGGGGCGTCGCGACGACTACGTAGAGCAGCGTCACGCCGACGGTGTCCCGGACCTCGGGGTCGTCGAACAGGATGCGCTTGTAGTTGTCGAGGCCGATCCAGCGCGGCGAGTCGAACAGGTTGTAGTCCGTGAACGACATGTAGAGCGAGAACAGCATCGGTCCGACCGTCAGCACGGCCGCGCCGATCATCCACGGCGTGAGGAAGACGTACGCGGAGCGGTCGTTCGTGCCCCGGCGGCGGCGCTTGGCGGGGCTGGTCGAGGGGGAGTCGCCGCGGCGTGCGCGGGGTATCGCGGCGTCGGTCGTCGTCGTAGAGGCCATGAGGGCTCCGTACGTTTGCGGGGAGGGGAGGCGAAGGCGGCCGTGCGTCAGGCGAGGGTGACCTTGGACTGGTCGAAGTAGAGGTCCACGGCCTGGTCCACGGAGATGCGGTCGTAGAAGAGCTTCTCGGCGACGCGCTGCAGATAGACGTTGAGCGAGGCGCCGCCGTCGGCCGGGGGCGGCGGGGTCGACGCGAGCGTCTTCTCGACCTGCTTCTCGTACGTCTGGACCTGGCGCACCTTCGGGTCGCTGAGATCGGCGGCGCCCTCCTGGCTCGTCGTGGGCGGCATGCCGATGTTGGTGCCGAGGATCTTGCCCACGCGCCGGTCGTTGATCAGGAAGTTGATGAACTGCGCGGCCTCGCTGAGGTACGGGCTCTTCGCTGCGGCCCCCAGGAACATGCCCGGCTTGGAGTAGATGCCGGACTTGCTGGTGTCGCTCGGCACATAGCCGAGGCTGAGCTTGCTGCCGCGCATGTCGCTGCGGCCGCCGACCTGGTTGTCCCACTCCAGGTTGGAGGCGACGCGGCGGGTGGTGATGGGGTAGCCGGGCAGCGACTCCAGGACGACGTCGGGCCCGCCGAGCGCGCCCTCCTTGCGCCACTCGTTGACCTTGGTGAAGTAGCGGCGCATGTCGTCGGGGGAGAAGCCGAGTTCGCCGTTCTCCGTCCACATCTGGAGGCCCTGCTGCCGCATCCAGATCTCGACGCCCAGATAGTTCTGGCCGGGGTTGTCCATGCCGAACTGCTTGTATCTGCCGTACTTGGACACCTTCAGGGACTGCTCCATGAAGGTGTCCCAGTCCATCCGCTTCGTCGGCGGGCGGGCCCCCGCCTTGGCCCAGAACTCGGCGTCGTAGTGCAGCGCGACGCTGTTGTGGGAGAGCGGCAGGCCGACGCGGCGGTCGTTCACCAGGCCCGCCGTGCGCACCGACTCGACCACGGTCGAGGTGTCGATCTCCTTGCCGGAGCCGGCGAGGTCGTTCAGGTCGGCGAGTACGCCGTGCTCGCCGAGGGTGCGGATCCAGGCGTAGTCGACGTGCATCACGTCGGGCGGGTTGCCGCCCGCGGCGGCGGTGCTGAGCTTCGGCCAGAAGGAGTCGAAGGCGGCGAAGCTCGACTTCACCTTGATCTTGGGATGTTCTCGCTCGAAGACGGCTATGCACTTGTTGATCAGGTCGGCCCTGCCGCTGTCGCCCCAGAAGAAGTAGCGCAGTGTCACGCTGCCGCCGGCGCCGACGGACCGCGAGGGTCCGCCGCAGGCGGTGAGCGCGGCACCGAGGCCGGAGGCGAGCAGGGCGGACAGGGTGGTGCGACGGGAGGGGGCGGCACTGCCCATAGGGGGCCTCCACGAGCGGCTCGGCGGTGGGCGCTGTCGAGGGAGGACGTTTGCATGCGCTCGCAGGCCGGTCAATGGGTTGCGCAGGGATTTCCGGAACTAGAAATTCCCGCCAACTCCCTTCACCGCACGCCCTCTTGACGAACTCTGCGAGCGCTCGCAGAATGCCGGGACAACTTCAGCCCCAATTCCAGCCCCGCCGGCGTTTGAGGCGCGGGGTCCGGGGCGGAGCCCCGTGACGTGGGACCGGTCGACCGGTCGAGTCCGTGGTTCTCGGCGTCGCGGCCACGTACGACACCTGCAGTACCCCGGAGGGACTCGTACGCCCAGGGGAGGGTGGTTGCCTCGGTCCACCGGATGCGGTGGTTGTCGGTGGTGGCGCCTACCGTTGACCCATGGTTTTTCGACGGCGCGTGTGGCGCGAGCGGATACGCGGGTGGCCGCGACGGTGGGTAGCCGTCGCGGCGGCCCTTGTCGTGCTCGCGGGGGCGGGTACGTGGACGGGACTCTCGGCGGCCGCGGACTCCGGCTCCGGCGGGGCATCCGCCGTGCACCGGCAGGACCGGATGATGCCGATGGGCGGTGGGGTGCGCATCGACACCTCGTACTTCACCGCGGGTGATCCGTCCCACAAGCGCCCCGCGGTGCTGCTCACGCACGGCTTCGGCGGCAGCAAGGCCGACGTCCGCGCCGAGGCGGAGAAGCTCGCCGCCCACGGGTACGCGGTCATGACCTGGTCGTCCCGCGGCTTCGGCCGATCCGGCGGCAAGATCGGCCTGAACGATCCGAAGCACGAGGTGGCCGACGTCTCACGCATGATCGACTGGCTCGCCGAGCGCCCCGAGGTGGAGCTCGACAAGCCGGGCGACCCGCGCGTCGGCGTCACCGGGGCCTCGTACGGAGGCGCGGTCTCGCTGCTCGCGGCGGGCCACGACAAGCGGGTCGACGCGATCGCCCCGCAGATCACGTACTGGAACCTCGCGGACGCGCTGTTCCCCGACGGCGTCTTCAAGAAGCTGTGGGCGGGCGCCTTCTTCACCTCCGGTTCCGCGCCGGTGGGCACGCGCACCAGTGAGGCCGGGCTCGCCTGCGGCCGCTTCGAGGAAAAGCTGTGCGACATGTACAAGCGCGTCGCCGTCGCCGGGAAGCCGGACGCCGCGGCGCGCAAGCTCCTGGAGGAGCGCAGCCCCGTCGCCGTCGGTGACCGCATCAAGGTCCCCACGTTCATCGCCCAGGGCCAGACGGACTCACTCTTCCCCCTCGGGCAGGCCGACGAGATCGCGCGCCACGTCAAGGCGAACGGCGCGCCGGTCCAGGTCGACTGGCTGAACGGCGGGCACGACGGCGGCGACATGGAGCTCGACCGGCTGCACGCGCGCGTGACGTCCTGGTTCGACCGCTACCTGAAGGACGAGAACGTCGACACGGGCCCCGCGTTCCGCGTCACCCGCACCGGCGGCGTCGACTCCACGGACGGCGCGGCCACACTGCGCGGCGCGAGCGGCGACATGTACCCGGGCCTGCGCGGCGAGCGGCGCACGGCGGTGCCGCTGAAGACGGCCACCGAGACCTTCCAGAACCCGCCGGGCGGCGGACCGCCGTCGATCTCCTCGGTGCCGGGCCTCGGCAAGGTGTCGAACCTGTCGTCCTCGCTCGGCGTCGGCTTCTCCCTCGAGTACCCCGGCCAGTTCGCGCGCTTCGACTCGGCGCCGCTGAAGAAGTCGCTGCGCGTCACCGGCTCCCCGACGGTCACCGCGCACGTGAAGTCCTCCACCGGAACGGCCGTCCTGTTCGCGAAGGTGTACGACTCCGGGCCCGACGGGACGCGTCAGGTGCTGCCCTCGCAGCTGGTGACGCCGGTCAAGGTGACCGGCGCGGACGGCGCGGGCAAGGACGTGAAGATCACGCTCCCGGCCATCGACCACGAGGTGCAGAAGGGCCACAAGCTGCGGCTCGTGCTCTCCGCGACCGACCTCGGCTTCGCGTCGCCGAACGAGCCCGCGACGTACCAGGTCTCCGTGCACGACAGCCTGAGCGTGCCCTCCGCCCCCGACGTGAAGACGGCGCCCACCCCGCTGCCCGCATGGGTGTGGTGGCTGCCGGCCGGGGCGCTCGCCGTCGCGGCGGGGCTGCTCCTCACGGCCCGGCGGCGCACGTCGGCGCCCGCGCCCGACCCGGCGCTCGCCGAGGTCCCGCTCCAGATCGCGGACCTCAGTAAGAAGTACGCGGGCTCCACTGACCGGTACGCGGTGCGCGACCTGTCCTTCCGCGTCGAACAGGGCCAGGTCCTCGGCCTGCTCGGGCCGAACGGCGCGGGCAAGACCACGACCCTGCGCATGCTCATGGGCCTCATCCGGCCCGACCAGGGCGAGATCCGGGTCTTCGGCCACGCGATCAGGCCGGGCTCCCCGGTGCTCTCCAGGGTCGGCGCGTTCGTCGAGGGCGCCGGCTTCCTGCCGCACCTGTCCGGTCGGGAGAACCTGGAGCTGTACTGGAAGGCGACCGGCCGCCCGGCCGCGGACGCGCACCTCGACGAGGCCCTGGAGATCGCAGGCCTCGGCGACGCCCTCGCCCGCTCCGTGCGCACGTACTCGCAGGGCATGCGCCAGCGCCTCGCGATCGCCCAGGCCATGCTCGGCCTCCCGGACCTGCTCATCCTCGACGAGCCGACGAACGGGCTCGACCCGCCGCAGATCCGCGAGATGCGCGAGGTGATGATCCGCTACGCGCGCGCAGGACGCACGGTCATCGTCTCCAGCCACCTCCTCGCCGAGGTCGAGCAGACCTGCACGCACCTCGTGGTGATGGACCGCGGCCGGCTCGTCCAGGCGGGCCCCGTCGCGGACATCGTCGGCTCCGGCGACACGCTGCTCGTCGGCGTCGCGGGCGAGGTCTCCGACGCGCTCGTGGAGAAGGTCGGCGGCCTCGCGGGCGTGGAATCGGTGGTGCGGGTCGACGACGGCCTGCTGGTCCGCCTCACCCCGGACCCCGGCCTCGAACCGGACCCGACCACCGGGTCCGACCCGGCCGCCCGGCTGGTCGCGGAACTGGTGCGGCTCGACGTACCGGTGCGCTCCCTCGGCCCGCACCGGCGCCTCGAGGACGCGTTCCTGACCCTGATCGGAGGGGCATCGGCATGACGACGACCGGAGTCGAGACCGGGGCGCGCGACGTGCCCGAACTTGCCCACGGCTACCGGCCGGGGCGCACGCTCCCGCTGCGCGTGGAGCTCGTCCGCCAGGTGAAGCGGCGGCGCACGCTGGTGATGGGCGCGGTCCTGGCACTGCTCCCGTTCGTGCTCGTCGCCGCGTTCGCGATCGGCGGGGAGCCGGGCGGCGGCGGAGGCGACGGCGGCCAGCGCGTGAACCTGATGGACACGGCCACCGCGTCCGCGGCGAACTTCGCGGCGGTCAGCCTGTTCGTGTCCGCCGGGTTCCTGCTGGTCGTCCCGGTGGCCCTGTTCTTCGGCGACACCGTCGCGTCCGAGGCGAGCTGGTCGAGCCTGCGCTATCTGCTGGCCGCTCCGGTGCCGCGGGCCCGCCTGCTGTGGTCCAAGCTGGCCGTCGCGTTCGGGCTCAGCCTCGCCGCGATGCTGCTGCTCCCGCTGGTCGCGCTCGGCGTCGGCGCGGTGGCGTACGGCTGGGGACCGCTGGACATCCCGACCGGCGGCGCGCTGCCGGCGGGCACGGCGGTGCAGCGCCTGCTGGCCGTGGTCGCGTTCATCTTCGTGTCCCAACTGGTCACGGCGGGGCTCGCGTTCTGGCTGTCGACCAAGACGGACAACCCGCTGGGCGCGGTCGGCGGCGCGGTCTTCCTGACCATCGTCGGCAACGTCCTGGACGCGGTTACCGCGCTCGGCGACTGGCGCGACTTCCTGCCCGCGCACTGGCAGTTCGCCTGGGCGGACGCGATCCAGGCGCAGCCCGAATGGGGCGGGATGATCCAGGGGGCGTCGGTTTCGGTGGCGTACGCGGTGGTGCTGTTCGCGCTGGCGTTCCGGGGGTTCGCGCGTAAGGACGTGGTGTCCTAAGAGGGGAACTGTGACGTAGGACTACGACCGCGTCGTAGTCCTACGTCACAGAACCTTCCCGGCCCCACTCAGCGGATCTGCCGCCCCGAGATCGCTCGTGCGATCACGAGGCGCTGGATCTCGCTCGTGCCCTCGAAGATCGTGTAGATCTTCGCGTCCCGGTACATCCGCTCCACCGGGTGTTCCCGGCTGTATCCGGCCCCGCCGAGGACCTGGATGGCCTTTTCGCTCGCCGCGACGGCCAGTTCGCCCGCGCGCAGCTTGGACATCGAGCCCTGGCCCGCGTCGAAGACCTTGTCGTTGCGGGCCATCCAGGACGCCTGCCAGATGAGGAGGCGGCAGGCCTCGATCTCCGTGCGCAGGTCGGCGAGGGCGAACGCGATCGCCTGGTTCTCGATGATGGGGCGGCCGAACGCCTCGCGCTCGCCCGCGTAGTCGAGCGCGTACTCGTACGCGGCGCGCGCGATGCCGAGCGCCTGCGCGCCCACCGTCGGCCGGCTGACCTCGAAGGTGGACATCGCGGCCTGGCCACGGGAGCGCGACGTCCCCTCGCGGGCCCGAGCGAGGCGCGCGTCCAGCCGGTCGCGACCGCCGAGCAGGCAGTGGCCGGGGACGCGGACGTCGTCGAGGAAGACGTCGGCCGTGTGGGAGGCACGCAGGCCCAACTTCTTTATCTTCTTGGCGCCTTCGAGGCCCGGCGTGCCCGGCGGCACGATGAACGCCGCCTGTCCGCGCGAGCCGAGCTCCGGGTCGACGGAGGCGACGACGACGTGCACGTTCGCGATGCCGCCGTTGGTGATCCACGCCTTCTGGCCGGACAGGACCCACTCGTCCTTCGCCTCGTCGTAGCGGGCCCGCGTGCGCATCGCCGCGACGTCCGAACCCGCCTGCGGCTCCGAGACGCAGAACGCCGCGACCTTGGGGTCGTCCTCGTCGCCGTAGCACTGCGGCACCCACTCGGCGAGCTGGTCGGGCGTGCCGGAGGAGAAGATCCCGGCCACCGCGAGCGAGGTGCCGAAGAGGGCCATGCCGATGCCGGCGTCGCCCCAGAACAGCTCCTCGTTGGCGATCTGCAACGAGATGCCGCTCGGGTCGCCGAACATCTCGGCGAGGGACTCGAAGCCGTAGAGGCCGATCTTGGCAGCCTCCTGGATCACCGGCCAGGGCGTCTCCTCGCGCTCGTCCCATTCGGCGGCCGCGGGGCGGACGACGTCGGCGGCGAAGCCGTGCACCCAGTCCCGCAGGTCGCGCTGTTCCTCGCCCAGTTCAAGAGAGAAGGCCATGGTGGACCGAACTCCTTCCCTTCACGCCTTGGGGATGTCGAAGTAGCGGGTCAGGCCGGAGGCGAGTGCGACGTCGCCCGCGATCTTGACCTTGCGCATCATGAACATCGTGACGGGCGAGGAGTTGCCCGAGACCAGCTTGAGGAAGTCGGCGTCGCCCATGATCAGCGTGACGCGCGGCTCGGCGTCCGAGCGGCCCTCGGTGACCGTGCAGGTGCCACCCGAGATCTTGGTTTCGTAGACCGCTTCCGGGACTTCGTCCTGGCCGGTCACCTTCCAGCGGATCAGGGCTTCGAGGGACCCGGCGACGTCCGGCTTGAACTGCCGCTCCATGCGCCCGAAGACTTCCTTGAGGACGCGGGTGCGCAGCTCCTCGTCCCGCGCGATCCGGCCGATCTCCTTCGCGGACAGCCCCTTCACGATCCGCGCGAACTCCTCGGGCGTGACGCTCGCGAAGTCGAGCGCCGCGATCTCCTCGGCACCGCTCATGGGCCCACTCTCCTTCTTGCTTACGGCGACCTTACCGCTTAGTAAGTTTACTGATTGGTAAGGTTACGGCGACGTAGATAGGCTGACAAGAGTGACGGGCACATCGGGAGCGGCTCAAGGGCGTACGGCGGCGCGCAGGAAGCGCATGCCGCGCCAGATGCGCGAGCAGCAGATCATCGACGTCGGCGTGCGGGTCTTCGCCAAGCGTGGCTATCACGCGGCGTCCGTGGACGAGATCGCCGAACTCGCCGGAATCTCCAAGCCGATGGTGTATCTGTACCTGGATTCCAAGGAGGGGCTGTTCCTGGCCTGTCTGCGGCGGGAGGCCGAGCGGCTCGTCGCCGCGTTCCAGGAGGCCGCGCGCGGTGCGGGGGCCGCGCCCGAACTGCGGCTGCACGCCGGGCTCTCGGCGTTCTTCGCGTTCGTCGCCGAGCACCGCGACAGCTGGGTCGTGCTGCACCGGCAGGCCTCCGAGCTGAGCGTGGCGATCGCCGCGGCCGTGGCCGACGCGCGGCGCGCGATCATGGCCGAGGTGGCCGGGCTCATCAGGGACGGCATCTCGGACAGCGGCCGCGGCTCCCAACTCGGCGACGAGGACGCCGACTTCGTCGCGCACGCCCTCGTGGGCGCCGCCGACTCGCTCACCGACTGGATGGAGCACCATCCGGGCCAGTCCCCGGAGGGCATCACGCTGCGTCTGATGAACATGGTGTGGGTGGGGATGCGGGACGTGCTCGACGGTGAGGTCTGGGTGCCGTAGCCGCCTCAGCTGCCCCAGTCGTCTTGGCCGGTGGATCGCCGGCGGTGGTCGCGGATTCGTACGCGACCATTGAATTTTCTTTACGCGTAGGTAAGTTGACTCTCCAGTAAGTACGAGTCGGGCAGCCGCGCACACGGGAGCCGTCATGGGCGTACGTAAGGATCTGAAGCGGGCAGGCGCCCGTCGCGACCTGGCCGATCGCGTCAAGGTCGAACTGGTCAGGGGCGAGAACGGGGCCGTGCGCGAGGCGCGCGTCGCGGCGCTCGCCGAGCCGCCGAAGGACGGGTCCACGCCCGCCGACATCCCGTATCGGAACGCCGAGGACGCGCCGAACGCCGTCGTCGTACGGCGCAAGGAGGCGGGGGAGTGGCGGCCGGTCACCGCCGCCGCGTTCGCCCGTGAAGTCACCGCCACCGCCAAGGGGTTGATCGCGGCGGGGCTCGAACCGGGCGGCCGCGTCGCCCTGATGTCGCGCACCCGCTACGAGTGGCAGGTGCTGGACTTCGCGATCTGGGCCGCCGGCGGGCAGACCGTGCCCGTCTACGCGACGTCCTCGCCCGGGCAGATCGAGTGGATCGTGCGGGACTCCGGCGCGACGATGCTGATCGTCGAGACGCCGGAGAACGCTGTCGCGGCCGGCGAGGCCGTCGCCGACATGCCCGAGGCCGACCGCCCCGGCATCCGGCAAATTGATGCAGGTGCCGTGCTCGAACTCGCCGCCCTGGGCGCCGACGTGGCCGACGAGGAGGTCGTCAAGCGCCGCGCCGCGCTCACCCCCGACACCATCGCGACCGTCTGCTACACCTCCGGCACCACCGGCCGGCCCAAGGGCTGCGTCCTCACGCACGGCAACCTGTACGCCGAGGCCGCGAACACCGTCGAGCTGCTCCACCCGATCTTCAAGGCGATCACCGGACAGTCCGCGTCGACCTTGTTGTTCCTGCCGCTCGCGCACATCCTGGGGCGGACGATCCAGGTGGCGTGCATGCTCGCCCGGATCGAGCTCGGGCACTGCCCGAGCATCAAGCCCGACGAGCTGCGGCCCGAACTGCGCTCGTTCCGGCCGACGTTCGTGGTCGGCGTGCCGTATCTCTTCGAGAAGATCCACGACACCGGGCGCGCGACGGCGGAGAAGCTCGGGCGCGGCTCGTCCTTCGACCGCGCCGACCGGATCGCGGTGCGCTACGCCGAGGCGCATCTGGAGCGGTTCCTCAACGGGGGCAAGGGTCCCGGGCCCGGTCTGACCCTCGCCGCCGGGCTCTACGACCTGCTCGTCTACCGGCGCGTGCGCAAGGAACTCGGCGGCCGGCTCCGGTACGCGATCAGCGGCGGCTCGCCGCTGGACCGCAATCTGAACCTGTTCTTCTACGCCGCCGGGGTCATGATCTACGAGGGCTACGGCCTCACCGAGACCACGGCCGCCGCCACGATCACCCCGCCGCTGCGGCCCCGCCCCGGCACCGTGGGCCTGCCCGTGCCCGGCAGCGCCGTCCGGATCGCGGACGACGGCGAGGTGCTCATCAAGGGCGGCATCGTCTTCGGCGCGTACTGGAACAACCAGGCCGCGACCGATCAAGTCCTGGACGGGGACGGGTGGTTCGCGACCGGCGACCTCGGAGAGCTGGACGACGACGGCTACCTGAGCATCACCGGGCGCAAGAAGGACATCCTCGTCACCAGCGGTGGCAAGAACGTCTCGCCCGCCGTCCTTGAGGACCGGCTGCGCAGCCGCTCGCCCGTCGGCCAGTGCATCGTCGTCGGCGACAACCGCTCCTACGTCGGCGCCGTGATCACCCTGGAGCCGGAGTCCGTCGCGCACTGGCTGGGTGTCCGCAAGATGCCCGCCGACACCCCGATGTCCGAGGTGATCGGCGACCCCCGGATCGTCGCGGACGTCCAGAAGGCCGTCGACTACGCCAACGAGGCCGTCTCGCGCGCCGAGTCGATCCGTAAGTTCACGCTGGTGGAGGGCGAGTTCAGTGAGGAGAACGGGCTCCTCACGCCCTCTCTGAAGATCAAGCGGACCGCCGTCATGGCCGCGTACGAGCGCGAGATCGGGGAGCTCTACGGTGACTGAGGCCGCGACCACGGTGTAACTCCACGCCCTCCCTGAATTCCGGCATTTTTGACCTATTGCCGCATAACGTGAGCGGCGCGGGGCGGCGACGCCGTCCGGGCCGCGCGGGGCGCGTGCGTCGTGGGGTGTGGGGTGCTCGCCGTGCTCGCCTTCGGCGGGCTGACCCGGTGCCGGTCGGGCGATGCGCTGGGGCTGAGCCTCTTCGGCCGCTACCGCGGCACCGTGCGGCGCACCGGTCTGCGCTGGGTCAGCCCGCTCGTGCTGCGCCGCCGGATCGACGTACGGCTGCGGCACTGGCGCAGCGAGCCGCTGCCCGCGGTCGACGCGGACGGGATGGCGCTGCGCGTCGAGGTCCTGGTGGTGTGGCGGGTGCGGGACACCGCGCGGGCGCTGTTCGCGGTGCAGGACCACGACGCGTATCTGCGCGGACAGATCGAGGTGGCGCTCGCCCGGGTGTTCTCGCGGCTGCCGCCCGGGGCCTTTCACGAATCCGCGCCGACCCTGCGCGACCCCGAGGCCGTCGGTGCCGAGCTGGCCCAGGCGCTGTCCGAGGAGTGCGCGGCGATCGGCGTCGAGGTGCTCGCGGTGCGCCCGACGCGCATCGAGTACGCGCCGGAGATCGCCGACGCGATGCACCGGCGCCGGATCGCGGCGCTCGACGCGCGGCAGCGGGCGGGCGTGCTGACCAGCGTCGTCGACTCGGTGGAGGACACACTCGAACGGCTGGCGGGGCGCGGCCTCGTGGAGCTCGATGAGTACGAACGCAACGCGCTGGTACGGGACTTGACGGTGGCGTTCGCGCGCGGGGACTCGGGTACGTGACTGTGGGGATGTGGCTGTCGGGACGTGACGGTCGGGGCGTGGCTGTCGGGACGTGACTGTGGGGGCTCCGGCGCGGAGCCCCCACGGTGAACTGACCGATCAACGCTCGGTGTTGACGTTGTACAGCTTGCGCGACCAGACGTAGCCGACGACGGTGATCGCGGCGCACCAGGCGAGCGAGATCCACCCGTCGTTCCCGATCGCGGAACCGGTGAGCAGCCCGCGCAGCGTCTCGATCATCGGCGTGAACGGCTGGTTCTCGGCGAACCAGCGCAGGCCCGGCGCCATCGACTCGGCCGGCACGAACGCGGAGCCGAGGAACGGCAGGAACTGGATGAGCAGCGGCTTGTTGCTCGCCGACTCGACCGTCTTGGACTTGAGGCCGAGCGCCGCCGCGAGCCAGGTGATCGCGAACGTGATCGCGACGAGCAGCCCCGCGGCGGCCAGCCACTCGACCGGGTTCGCGTTCGGCCGGAAGCCGAGTGCGATGGCCACGGCCACGACCAGCACCAGGCTCACCGTCGTCGTGAGGACGCTGCCGATGACATGGCCCGTCATGAACGACGAGCGCGTGATGTTCATGGTGCGGAAGCGGTTGATGATGCCCTCGGTCATGTCCTGGCAGACCGCGATCGAGGTCGACATGGCCCCGGAGGCGACCCCCATGACCACGATCCCGGGCGTCAGATACTCCAGATACGCGTCCCGCCCCGCGCCCCCCGACATCGAGTCCCCGAAGGCGAACACGAAGAGCACCAGCATCAGGATCGGCATCATGGACGCGCCGAGCGAGACCATGGGATAGCGCAGGGCGTGCTTGATGTTGCGCCGCGTCATCGTCATCGAGTCGTGCACGGCGTACGTGAGGGTGCTCATCGCAGGGTCTCCTTGACGTGAAGCGGGTTGGCGTCGGTGCCGTCGCCGGTCAGGGCGAGGAACACGTCGTCGAGGTCGGGGGTGTGCACGGAGAAGTCGGCGGCCTGCACACCGGTGGCGTCCAGCCGGTCGAACAGGGAGCGCAGCGCGGCGAGGTCGCCGTCGCCCGCGATCCGCAGCGCGAGCTCCTGGTCGTCACGGGCCGAACCGGGGAAGGCCTCGGCTGCCCGCTCGTACTCGGCCCAGTCGTTGAACCGCAGCCGTACGTGGCTGCCGGGGATCTGCGCCTTGAGCTCGTCGGCGGTGCCCTCGGCGACGATCCGGCCACCGTCGAGCACGGCGATCCGGTCGGCCAACTGGTCGGCCTCTTCGAGGTATTGCGTGGTCAGGAAGACGGTGACACCGCCGGCGACCAGGTTCCGCACGGTCTCCCACATGGTGCGGCGGCTGCGCGGGTCGAGCCCGGTCGTCGGCTCGTCGAGGAAGATGATCTGCGGGTCGCCGACGAGCGTCATGGCGAGGTCGAGGCGGCGCCGCATGCCACCGGAGAAGGTGGCCGCGCGGTTGCCCGCGACATCCGCGATGCCGAAGCGCTCGAGCAGCTCCTTCGCCCGTTTCCTGCCCTCGCGCTTGCCGAGCCGCAGCAGGTCGGCCATGAGGAGCAGGTTCTCCTCTGCGGTGAGCATGTTGTCGAGCGCGGCGAACTGCCCGGTGACCCCGATCGCGGCGCGGACGCCGTCCGGCGCTCCGGCGACGTCGTGCCCGGCCACCTGCGCCTGGCCGCCGTCCGCGTCGACGAGCGTGGACAGGATCCGCACGGTCGTCGTCTTCCCGGCCCCGTTGGGCCCGAGCAGGGCGAAGACCGAACCGGCGGGGATGCTCAGGTCGATGCCGTCGAGCACGGTCTTGTCGCCGTAGGACTTGCGCAGGCCGACGGTGGAGACGGCGAGCGGGACCCGTCCGGTCCCACTGTGGGTGGATGTGGACATGACAGATGAAGGCATGGGGCCCTCCGGTGTGAGGGTGCGGGGTGATGGGTGTCGGCGAAGGCGCCGCCGGTGAAGGTGCCGGCGCCGGTGAAGTGCCGTGGCGCGTAAGGGAGTTGTGTCCGTGTTCCGCTCAGTGCTTGGCGCGGCGGATGTCGATGTTGCCCCACTTGGTGCGGGCGCGGACCTTGACGGAGTCCTCGGACTCCGCGGGCGCCTCGGAGGCGGTGAGGGTGTTGCGGACCTGGCCGTTGTCGGCGTTCGCGTCGAGCCAGGCGGCGGTGCCCTCGCGGATGCCGACCTCGATGGCTCCGAAGCTGGTCTCCAACTGGACGGTGCCGCGGGCGACATCGGCCACGCGCAGGGCGCCGTGGGCGGTGGTGGCGGCGACCGAGCCCTCGGCGCGCCCGATCTCGATGTCGCCGTGGGCGCCGTTCACCCGCAGCTCACCGGTCACGGCGTCGATCATCGTGGTGCCGTACGAGTTCTTCAGGACGGCGTGACCGTCGATGACGCCGACCCGCAGGCTGCTGGAGCTGGTGGTGATCTCGGCCATGCCTTCGACCCGGTCCACATGGACCGAGCCGTGCGCCGTCTTGAGGTCCAGCGGCCCCGTGGTGTCGAGGCGGACATCGCCGCCCGAGGTCTTCACGCGGACCTTGCCGAGCCGGCCCTCGCCGAGCACCTGGGTCCAGGAGCCGGTCAGTTCGACGGACGAGCCGGTCGGAAGCTCGACCGTCACGTGCACGCCCCCGCTCGGGCCGATCATGCGGCGCTCCTTCGTCCGCACGGTGAGCACACCGCTCGCGAACGAGACCTCGGTCTGCTCGGCGGCCCGCACGTCCTTGTCCCGCTTCGGGTTGCTGGGCGTCACCTCGACGACGGTGTCGGGGCGCTCGCTCGCGGTGAACTGGATGGAACCGGCGCCCACATGGGCGTTGACCGAAATCGCTTCGGGGGTCTCGTAAGTAGGCATGGCTGTCCCGTCCTCCTGGCTCGTTGGGGCGTCCCCGCTGATGGGACGTGGTGCGCCGTTCTGCTGGCGGTGGTGCTGGTGGGACGGGGGCGCGGCTAGCGCACCCACCCCGTGAAGCTCTGTCCGACGGTGCGGCTCTTCTCCGTCGTACGGGGCCCGGTGCCGCCGTCGACCGCGCCGGACACCGCGCGCACCAGCCACGCGTTGACCGAGAGGCCCTCGCGGCTCGCGGCCTCCTCGGCGCGGGCCTTGAGGTGGGCGGGCAGGCGCAGGTTGACGCGGGCGGTGCCGCCCTCGTCGGTCTCGGGTACGGGCGGCGCGGCCGGAGCTTGAAGGGGCTCGGCGGGCGCTGCCAGGGTGTCGCGCGGCTGAGGTGTCACCACGAACTCGGGGTCGAGCCCCCGCAGCCGTACGTCGACCGAACCGGGCGCCAGGTCGCGGGTGATCTCGTCCATGGCGGCGGAGAGCACATTGAGCATCGTGAGCCGGGTCGCCGACTCCAGCGGAGCGGTGAGCCGCTCCGCCAGTTCGCGTGCTTCGTCCCCACCGGCTTCGGCGGCCACCGCGAGCTCGCGGTGCAGGGTGTCGACGTAGGGCGTGAGGTCCATGACGTCATAGTGGCACCACTATGGCGCCACGCGCAAGCCCTTTGGCTCAGAGTGGCACCATGTGGCATCACGTGGTGCCATGCTGCGCCACGCGGTGCCAGTGTGCGGACTGTGCGCAGGATGCAGGTGAGGTGCGTGTGGATCAAGTGACTGCCATGTGTGAACTGGGTGCATGGTGAACCGTTTTCGCCAGGGGTGCGTAGCCAACCAGTGACACGTTTATGCCGCACTTCTGAGGAACTTCATGACGCGCAGATGGGCGCTTATCAGCACGATCGCCGTATTGACCGCCGCGCTGGTCTTCGTCGGCGTCCAACTGGTGCGCGGCCAGGACTCCGGAAACGGGAAGGCCGAGGCGAAACCGGCCGCGTCGCCCAGCCCGAGCAAGGAAGCCGAATCGCTGGACGGCCTCGGATGGTGGCCGCTGCACCGGTCCGGCACCGCGAAGGTCGGTGAGCACGACGCTGTGTTCAACGGCGGCGTGACCTGGGCAGAAGGCCCCGAGGGCGGCGCCCTGCGGCTGAACGGCACCAGCGGATACGCCAGTACCAACACCAGCCTCGACACCGCGGGCAAGGACTACTCGGTCGCCGCGCGCGTGCGCCTCACCGAGCAGAACCTGAAGGGCATGCACACCGCGCTCTCGCAGGAGGGCGACAAGAACAGCGCGTTCTTCCTCCAGTACTCCGGCCAGGACCAGAATTTCGCCTTCAGTTTCCCCGGCGCACGTACCGTCGCGGAGTCGTCGGAGGAGCCCAAGGCCGACCGCTGGTACCACCTGACCGGCACGTACAGTCAGAAGGACCACCGGATGCGGATCTATGTGGACGGCAAGCTCGCTGGAACCAGGGTTGCTTCCAGCAGCGTCAAGCCCACGGGCAGCGTGATGATCGGCCGCGGCAAGTTCGGCGGAAAGGCCACCGACTACTGGAACGGTGACATCGCCGACGTGCATGTCTACGACCGCGAGTTGACATCCCGTGAGGTGAGCACGCTCTCCTCTCACGAACCGGGCTGACCGGCGCCGACGCGCCGAACATCACCGCCGCCGCGGGCCGCCGGGCGCCACACGTGCGCACGGCGGCCTTCGGCGGTGCCTGTCGGTCCGCACCCGGCGGAACCCGTCTTCCCCCACAGAAGATCCGGAGAGGAAAGGCCCTTGTCGGCCAGTGCTTCGCCCGAAGACCGGATACCCGGCCCCCGTGCCGCGGACCTCCAACCCGACGAGTTCCTCAGAGCGCTCTACGAATTCCACGGAACCGCGCTCCTGCAGTTCGCCGCGCGGCGACTGGAGGGCGACTGGCACCGCGCCGAGGACATCCTTCAGGAAGTCGCCATACGCGCCTGGCGGCATGCCGCGGAACTCGACCCGACAGCGGACTCGGCGCGGCCCTGGCTGTTCACCGCGCTGCGCAACCTCGTCATCGACGGCCACCGCGCCCGGCAGGCCAGACCGCCGGAGACCGGCGACCCCGAGCTCGCCCACCTGCCGGTGTCCGACAACGTGGACCACATCCTCACCACCCAGGTCCTCGTCGAGGCGCTGGGCGACCTGCGGCCGTCCCAGCGCGAGGTCCTGCTGCACGTCCACTACCTCGGACGCACCGTCAACCAGACGGCCAAGGTGCTCGGCGTGCCGCCCGGCACCGTCAAGTCCCGCACGTACTACGCCGCGCGTGCCATGCGCGAGGCGCTGAACAGGCGTGGGCTGTACGCGCACGGCGCGGTGGACAGCGAGGCGGCGTGACACTCAGAGGGCCAGTCGTCCAGCGTGGCCGGTGATCTTCAGGCCGAGCGGTCCGGTGTCGAGCGAGCCGTCCGCGCCGATGCGCCAGCGCCACCCCGTGGGCGCCTCGCCGAGCACGAGGAGGGCGTCCCCGCGGCGCAGGCCGGAGAGCACCCCGTCCCGGCGCGGGAGTTGAGTGGCGTCCACGACGAACAGGTGGGGCACCTCGCCCTGCACGGCGATCCGGCTGCTGCCCTCGATCAGCCGGAACACCTGCGTGACGTCGGCCGAACCGGCAGCCGGTACACCCGCGTTCGCCGACGCCGCCGCACTGGCGAAGGCCTCCTCCAGGCTGGCCGCGCTGTGCAGCCGCGAGCTGCGCGTCTCGTCGCCGGTGAGGAGTCGGCCGTCGGCCAGCGAGCCCACCAGCGTGACCTGGGCGAGCGCCCCCACGGGACCGGCGAGCGCCTCGAGGACGAGGGCCCGCACCATGCGGTGCACCTCGGCGTCCGGGCCCGTCACCGAGATGGGGCCCGCCGCGCGGGAGAGGTCGACGAGCACCCGGTCGGGGCCGTCGAGGCCCACCGTCACCGTCAGCGCGTACGGCAGGGCCGGCTCACCGTCGGGGCCCGGCCGGTGCAGATCGTCGGGCGAGATCGTCCAGCGCTCGCCGTCCTCCTCGGCCGCCCAGGGCGCGGGCGCGTCCTGCTGGGCGCCGGCGAGCAGCAGCCCGAGCCGCTTCTCCGAGTAGACGACGGCGTACAGATCGGGCAGCGACCGGCCGGAGCGCAGGCATTCGCCCGTCAGCCGGCGCAGGCCCGCGTCGACGACGTCGAGCGCGGCGCGGCTCGTGACGGCGGCCGAGGCCTTGACGGGCTTCGGCGGCCGGCCCCGCAGCTCCGTGACGATCAGCACCGTCACCGCCGCGATCAGCGCAAGACCCAGCACCGCGGCCAGGACGTACCAGATCATCCACTGACTCCTTGTCACAAAACGGGAGCGGCACGGTCGCTGCGCCGTGCACCCGATGGCCACTACGGGGCCGGCCTGCGGATGGTTCACAGGAAAGTTCCGTGAACCGTCCGCCGACCGGCCCCGTAGTCACGTCAGTGGTACGGGAGCCGTCGACCGCGGCTGCCCACGCCCCCATTCACCCTGGCTGGAGGACGTTTTCGTGTCGTTGATGTTGACCGTGGTCGAGGCGGGTGGTGACGCGTTCGACGTCCACCTCGACGCCGACCCCGACACGCCCATGAGCGCTGTCGCGGAGGCGCTGGCCGGGGCGGGAGGCGTCCACCGGCCCCCGGAGGGCCTCGGCCTGTACGCCGACGACCGGCTGCTGCCCGGGGACCTGCGGCTGCGGGACGCGCCGCTCCAACACGCCTCCATCGTGGGCCTGGGCCGCCCGGCCGGCACCGCGGCCGCCGAACCGGACGGCCTGGTGGAGGTCCGTGCGGTCGGCGGTCCCGGAGCGGGCGCCGTGCACCGGATCGACATGGGGGAGTACCGGATCGGCCTCGGCCACGACGGCTCCGCCCAGGTCCTGCGCGCCGTCCCCGACCTGCCGTCCGCCGTGCTCACGGTCGGCCCCGGCGGACGCTGCCGGATCGCGCCCGACGCGTCCGTGCCGGGCGACGGCTCGCTCCAGCTGGACCGCGAGAAGGTCACCGAGGCGGTGGCCTGGCCCGTCGGCGCGCAACTTCTCGTCGGCGGCGCCCTGTTGGAGCTCGCGCTCCCGCAGAAGCCGGACGCCGCCGTGCAAGCGTCCGAGGACGGCACCGGCTGGGACTACAACCGGCCGCCGCGGCTGCACCCCGCCGAGCGCGCCACCCGCTTCACCCTGCCGTCGCCGCCCGCCCCGCTCGCCGCCCGGCCGCTCCCGTGGATCACCGCCGCGGCCCCGATCGTGATGGCCGTCGTGGGCGCGCTGGTCCTCAACCGCACGTCGATGCTGCTGTTCGGGCTGCTGTCCCCGGTCGTGGTCGTCGGCAACTACGTGGTGAGCCGGCGCAGCGGCCGCCAGTCCCACTCCGACAGCGTCGCCGAGTTCGAGGAGAAGAAGGCGCGCATCGAGGGCGACGCGAACGAGGCCCTGACGGCCGAACGCACCGCCCGGCGCCGCGGCTTCCCCGACCCGGCCGAGGTCGTCCTCACCGCCGTGGGCCCCCGGCGCCGCCTCTGGGAGCGCCGCGCCACCGACGCCGACTTCCTCGAACTGCGCGTCGGCACCGCCGACATGGACTCCGACGTCGTGCTCCACGACCCGACGAAGGACGAGCACCGCCGCCAGGACCCGTGGACCGCCTACGACGTCCCCGTGACGGTGCCGCTGCGCGAGCACCACGTCCTCGGCATCGCGGGCCAGGGGCCCGGCGCGCGCTCCGTGGCCCGCTGGGCCATCGCCCAGGCCGCCGTCCTGCACAGCCCCCGCGACCTCCAGATCCACCTGCTGACCACCGGCGAACAGGGCCGCGACGGCTGGTCCTGGCTGCGCTGGCTGCCGCACGTCCGCAAGAAGTCGGGCGACACCCCGGCCTCCATCGGCTACGGCACCGAGAGCTGCGCCCTCCGCGTCGCCGAACTCACCGCGCTGATCGCCGAACGCGCCACGGCGACGGCGGCCGAACGGCGCGGCAAGCCCGCGGGACCCGACGTGCTCGTCGTCCTCGACGGCGCCCGCAGGCTGCGCTCGCTGCCCGGCGTGACGCAGATCCTGCGCGAGGGCCCGGCCGTCGGCGTCCGCGCGGTCTGCCTCGACGCCGAGGAGCGGCTGCTGCCCGAGGAGTGCCTCGCCGTCGTCGCGGAGGAGCCCGGCGGCACCATCCGGGTGGGCCGCTCCGGCCGTGGCACCGTCACCGGCGTCCGGCCCGACCTGGTCTCCGCCGACTACTGCCGTTCGCTGGCCCGGGCGATGGGCCCGCTGCGCGACCCGGGCGGCGGCGACGAGGAGGCCGCCGTGCTGCCCGCCTCCGCGCGGCTGCTCGACGTCCTCGCCCTCGACCCGCCGCAGGCCGCCGGCATCCGGGGGCGCTGGCTCGCCGGCGGCCGCTCGACCCGCGCGGCGGTCGGTGTCTCCCTCGACGGCCCGTTCCACCTGGACCTGAAGCGCGACGGGCCGCACGGCCTCGTCGCGGGCACCACGGGTTCCGGCAAGTCCGAACTCCTCCAGACCATCGTCGCGTCCCTCGCCGTGGCGAACCGCCCCGACGCGATGACCTTCGTACTGGTCGACTACAAGGGCGGCTCCGCGTTCAAGGACTGCGTGGACCTGCCGCACACCGTCGGCATGGTCACCGACCTCGACGCCCACCTCGTCGAGCGGGCCCTGGTGTCGCTGACGGCCGAACTCACCCGGCGCGAGCACATCCTCGCCGCGGCGGGGGCCAAGGACATCGAGGACTACATCGACCTCCTGGAGCGCGAACCGGGGTCGGGCCGCGACCCGATGCCCCGACTCCTCATCGTCATCGACGAGTTCGCCTCGATGGTCCGCGACCTGCCCGACTTCGTGAAGGGCCTGGTCAACATCGCCCAGCGGGGCCGTTCGCTGGGCATCCACCTGATCCTCGCGACCCAGCGCCCCAGCGGCGTCGTCTCCTCGGAGATCCGCGCCAACACCAACCTGCGCATCGCGCTCCGCGTCACCGACTCCGGCGAGAGCCAGGACGTCATCAACTCCGGTGAAGCGGCCGGGATTTCGCAGAGCAACCCGGGCCGCGCCTACGTCCGCCTCGGCCAGAACTCCCTCGTCCCGTTCCAGTCCGGACGCGTCGGAGGCCGTCGCCCCGGCGCCTCCACGATCTCCCTGCCCGCCCCCTGGGCAGTGGCGGTCGGCTGGGAACACCTCGGCGAGCCGCTCCCGGCGCGCCCCCGCGCCGCCGCCGCGCCCGCCGAGGTCGAGACCGACCTCACCGGGCTCGTCACGGCGATCCGCGCGGCCGACCGGGAGATGGGCATCCCCCGGCAGCACAGCCCCTGGCTCCCTCCGCTGCCCGAGGTCCTCGTCACCCGCGACCTCCCGGCCCCCGCCCCCTCGCACTACGACCTCCAGCCCGTCCCGTACGGCGTCGTGGACCTGCCCGCCCAGCAGGCCAGGCAGCCGCTGGTCATCGATCCGGCGACCCTCGGCCACCTGCACATCGTCGGCTCGCCCCGCCAGGGCAGGTCGCAGGCGCTGCGCACCATCGCCGGTGCCATGGCGCTCGCCCACTCCGCCGACAAGCTGCACATGTACGGCATCGACTGCGGCAACGGCGCGCTGCTGCCCATCGAGGGTCTGCCGCACTGCGGTGCCATCACCCAGCGCACCCAGCCCGACCGCGTCGCCCGGCTGCTGGTCCGCCTCACCAAGGAGCTGACCCGCCGCCAGGAAATGCTCGCCGCGCGCGGCAGCGCCGACCTGCCGGAGCTCCGCCGCGCGCTGCCGGAGGCCGAACGCCCGCCGCACATCGTGCTGTTCATCGACCGCTGGGAGGTCTTCGACAAGCAGCTCGGCGAGTACGACTCCGGGAACCTGCTGACCTCCGTCATGAACCTGCTCCGGGACGGCGCGAGCGTCGGCATCCACCTGCTGATGACCGGTGACCGTGCGCTGTTCTCCAGCCGGGTCAACGGCTCCACCGAGGACAAGCTCGTCCTCAAGCTGAACGAGAAGTCCGAGTACGGGCAGATCGGCATCACCCAGCGCAACGTGCCGGACGAGATCCCGCCGGGCCGCGCCTTCCGCGCCGCCGACAAGGCGGAGGTGCAGATCGCGCTCCTCACGGACAACCCGGAGGGCCAGGCGCAGGCGGGGGCGCTCCACCAGATCGCCGAACACTGCCGGACACAGTCCGCGGGGCTCCCTGCCGGGACACGTCCGTTCCGGGTCGACACCCTCCCGGACCGGCTCACCTGGGAGCAGGCGATCCAGTACGTTCCGCGCCCGCTGCCGTCGCCGCGGTGGGCGATGTCCGGTGTCGGCGGCGACGAACTCGCCGCGGTCGGCCCCGACTTCTCCGTGACGCCGACGTTCATGGTCTCCGGGCCCGCCCGCTCGGGACGCAGCACGGTCCTGTCGACGCTGGCGATGTCGCTGCTCTCGGTCGGCGCGCCCCTCGTCATCGGCGCGCCCTCCAGGTCACCGCTGCGCCGGCTCGCCGGGCGGCCCGGCGTCCTCGCGGTCTACGAGGAGTCCGACATCGACCCCATGGCGCTCGAGCAGGTGCTCGCGTCCGCGCCGAAGGGCGCCGTGGTGATCCTGGACGACGCCGACCTGCTGCTGAAGACGAAGGCCGAGCCCGTCCTCACCCAGATCGCCAAGTCCGGTGCGGAGAACGGCCGCGGTCTGGTGATCGCGGGCCAGACCGACCGCCTCTCCTCCGGCTTCTCCGGCTGGCACACGGAGGCCCGCCGCAACCGCTGCGGCCTCCTCCTGAAGCCGCAGAACATGAGCGACGGCGACCTGATCGGCGTCAAGATCCCCCGCAGCCGCCTGAACGCACCCACCGCCGGGCGAGCGATGCTGCATCTGGGGGACGGGGTGCTGCGGACGGTGCAGGTGCCGGAGACGGTGTTGCCGGCGGCCGAGGGCTGAGGTCCTGCGGCAGCTACGACAGAGGGCCCCCGCCGATGAGTTCGGCGGGGGCCCTCTGCGGTGTGCGAACCGGGTTCGTTACGGCGCGATCCGCCACCGTTGCACTTCGTCCTCGTGCACGGTGATCCACGTTCCGTCGCCGAGGGCCTTGGCGTCCGGGCCGTCCGGGAACGGGTACCGAATCCGCTGACGAACGGTCAGGTCCGCTGTGTCGAGCAGGAAATGCTCGGTCTCCTCGGACCACCATTCCTCGCCCACGGCGGCGATGGCGCGGGACGCGTCGACGAATCCGGAGTCGCCCGTGATGTAAGACTCCTCCGCCGTCCGCAGGCCTTCCGGGCGCACCTCGGACTCGACCTGCGTAGTCCCGTCGGGGAGGACACCGCGCAGTTGCAGCCAACTGCCGCCGACATCCTGCACCAGCACCCTGTCGTCCTGCGTGGCCGCCACGCGCGCCAAGCCCGATGCGAGTTCCGTGAGGTGCAGGCGGTCGTCCGCGACGTCCACCTTCCAGGAGTGGGCACTGTCCTGGCCCTGCCCCGCGGACAGGAAGAAGGCCGAGACCCGGGCGAAGGGCGCGTCCAAGGTGTAGGAGGCGGAGAACGACGGGAGCGGCGCCTCGTCGAGCACCTTCCCGGTGGCCGATTCGAGGAGGACGCAGCGGTCACCCGGATATTCCCCGGTGCTTCCCGGAGTTCCCGGAACGACGGCGAGCAGCCGCTGCCCGTCCGGGGTCTCCGCACAGGCCCCGCTGCCGATCGGGCCACCGCCCCAGGGGAAGTGCCTGAAGCTCCATTCCACGGCGCCGTCGCGCGAGTGGTACGACACCGAGTCCTGCCGGGACGCCGCGATGCCGCCCCCGGTCGGTGTCACGTAGGCGCCCTCGTAGAGATCCGTCAGCGGGACGTGGAGGACGTCGTCGCAGAAGAGCCGCGGCTCGGTGGACGAACGCAGGGTCCTGACGGACACCAGCTCCGGCGAGCGGGTCACCAGTCGCAGTGTCCCGTCCCGGAACTGCCGGCCGTCGAATTCTCCCCAGGCCTCCGTGATTCCTTCGACGGTCTCCCGACCGACGAGTTGAGGGGCGATCTCCTCGGGCATCTGTGCTTCCCGTTCCTGATGGGGTGGTGCGGGCGCCGCCGTGCGCCCGCGGTGGTCAACCTGGGAATACGAAGTGCCGGACCTTGGTGCCGGCGTCCCGCACGTGAATGGGTCCCTCCACGCGGCCTCCGAATCCCGTGATGAGAGGCTCGCAGATGTCCTCGCACACACTGCGGCTGGCCGCGCCGTGCGTGGGCACCCGCCCGATCCTGTCGAGGAATTCCAGCAGGTTCTCCTCCGCGTGGCCGGCCAGCATCCTCGGCGGAATGTACTGGTCGTTGGGGAGGAACTTGGCTCCGCGGGCCTCGACGAGGTCCCGCTGCGCGGGAGTCAGCTTCGCCTTGCTCGTTCCGCCCACCCAGATGTCACCGGTCCTGTCACGGACCGCGGCGACCGTCTGGCCCGACTGGCCACGCCTGGACAGCACCTTGTTCACGTCGGTGGCCAGGGACTCCAGTTCGTCGCACGGCGCGAGTCCGAGGGCGTCGAACCAGGTGTTGGGGTTGTGCGGATAGGCGCGGGGGTTGGGAGCGGGCTCCAGGCCCAGCGGGTCCGGCGTCGTGTAGCGGGCGGTCTCCGGGTCGTAGTGCCGGAAGTAGTTGTAGTGCAGCCCCGTCTCGGGGTCCTCGTACTGTCCAGGGAAACGCAGCGGTGTGTGGGCGATCGCGTCCCGGTTGCGTGTGGTGACGCCCCACAGGGTGGCGCGGGAGCGCCAGGCGATGCCGCCCTGCTCGTCGACGAGTTCGGTGGGGGTGCCGACGAGGTCGGTGACGATGGCGAAGAAGCGGGAGTCGAACTCGTCCTGGCTCCTCGGCTTCCGCTCCAGCTGCGTGAGCGGGCGGTGGCCGTCGTGGTCCCAGGTGAGGATGACGCCGGTGGTGCTGTCCCGCTGCTCGGCGAGACGCGTCTCGTCCCAGGTGAAGTACACCGCCTCGGCAACCGAACCGTCCTCCGCCATACGGTACTTGGCGGTCCGGCGCCCCATCGGGTCGTACGTGTAGTGCCAGCGGATGCCGTCGGGGGTGACGCAGGCGACGAGGTGGTCCTCGGCGTCCCACTCGTAGCGCCAGGTGTCGGGCTTCTTCGACAGGCGGCGCTTCTGCCGCAGCACCATGCGGCCGGCGTCGTCGTACTCGTAGCGGACCGCGCCGGCGGAGAGCAGCCGGGTCTCGGTGTAGGTGCGGGGGCCCCGGGCGTCGGTGCGGTGCGCCTTGTCGGGCCAGTCGGCCTCGGTCTGGTTGCCCGCCCGGTCGTAGGCGTAGGACTCGGTCCAGCCATCGGCGGTGACCGTCAACGGGCGGCCCGCCGGGTCCAGTTCCATCCGTCGGCTGGTCCCCGTCACCTCGTCGGTGACGGAGGTGACGTAGTCGTCCGCCCGGTACGCGTAGGTGCGGGACCGGACGTCCCCGCCCGGGGCGGCCACCCGCTGTGCGACGGGGCGCCCTGCCGGGTCCCAGGCCGTGGTCAGGGCGACCGGCGATGCGGCGGCGCCCAGGGAGCGGACGAGCTCGTGGCCGAGGAGGTCGTGCGCGAACTCCATCCGGTGGCCGTCGGCGGCCAGGGAGCTGCGGTTGCCCGCCCCGTCGTAGGCGAGTTCGGTGTACGCGCCGGTGGGAGTGGTGCGGGAGGTGCGGCGCCCCATGATGTCGTAGGTGTAGCGGGTGGTGCGGCCGTCGACCGTCTCCGACAGCGGGTTGCCCGTGATGTCCCGCTCGAAGGCGAGCGTGGACATAGGGGAGGCCGCGCGGACCAGCGCGCCCGCCGCATCGTAGGTGTACTCGGTCCGCACCCCGGCCGCGTCCTTGGCCGTCAGCTGGCTGAGCTCGTTGTACGTGTAGCCGATCTCCTGGCCCAGCGGCGTCGTGCGCGCAGTGACCCGGCCCAACGCGTCGTGGGCGTAACGGATCTCGCGGTTGTCGAAGTCGGTTTCCTTGGTGAGGTTGCCGGCGCTGTCGTAGACGTAGTCCCACTCCAGGCCCTGCGGGTTGGTGACCCGGGTGAGGCGGAGCTGGGCGTCGTAGGCGAAGGTGCACCGGGCGCCGTCGGGCTCGGTACGGGCCGCGAGCCGGTCGAAGTGCGTGTACGCGAAACGGGCGGTGTTGCCCGCGGCGTCGGTGCGCGTGAGGCAGTTGCCCTCGCCGTCCCAGGTGAGACGTTCGGTGCGGCCGTCGGGACCGGTGCGTTCCGCTACGCGGCCCTCGACGGTCCACACGGTGCGGGTGACCGCGCCCAGCGGGTCGGTGAGGGTGACGGGACGACCGAACGCGTCGCGTTCGATCAGGGCGGTTCCGCCGGAGGCGTCGGTCACGGAGAGGGGCAGGCCGGCGCCGTCGTTCTCGTACGCGGCCGCGGCGCCCGCGGCGTCGATCGCGGTCGCGATGGCACCCGCACGGTCATGGGTGAACCGAAGGGCGGCGCCGTTCGGCCCGGTCATGACGGTGGGGTTGCCCCGCTCGTCGTACTCGCACGTCCACGTCGTCCCGTCGTGGCCGGTCGAGGCGAGCGGCAGGTTCAACTCGTTGTACGTCGCCGAGGACCTGCTGCCGTCCGGGAGCTCGACGACCGTGGAGTTGTGCGCCCGGTCGTATTCGTAGCGAGTGGTGTGGCCGAGGGCGTCGGTGCGGGCCAGCAGGTTGTCGTAGCGGTCCCACTCGGAGGTGGTGGTGTGGCCCAGGGGGTCCGTCTCACCGACGACTTGGTGGTGGTCGTTGAGCTGGTAGACGGTCGTGGCGCCGCAGGCGTCGGTGTAGTGGGTGCGATTCCCGACGGGGTCGTAGGACCAGCGGGAGGAGAGGTACCCCTCGGGGCCGATGGTCTCGGTGACGCGGTCGGCGTCGTCGTAGACGTACCGGTAGACGGAGCCGTTGCGGTCGGTCCAGGAGGTGATGCGGGACTGGTCGTCGTAGCCGAACACCAGCGCCTTGCGCGAGGAGTTGACGACGTGGGAGAGGTTGCCGTCCGCGTCGTGCTCGTAGGACATGACCTCGACGGGGCCCTCGGGCGTGGAGACCGAGAGGCCGGTGATCAGGCCGGCGATGCAGTGGGCCTGGACGCGGTAGCCGCTGGAGTGGGCCAGTTCGGTGGGGGTGCCGTCCTCAAGCCGGGCGATGGTGACGTTGTTGTCGTTGCGGTCGTGCCAACGGGTCAGCCAGTAGTGGCCGTTCTCGTCGTCTGGGTGATCCGCGAAGGTCTGGACGAGACCCGAGTGGGGGTCGGCGACGCGGTAGGTGACCCGGCCCGTGGCGTCGTCCGTTCCCGCGCAGGTCAGGGGAAGGCGGTCGCCTTCCTCGGGCCACACCGGCTCGTCGGTGTCGGAGGCGGGGAGGCTCGGGTAGGTGAGGATCGAGCCGTCCTCGCGGGCCCATGAGACCCGTCCGCGGTCGTCGATCTCCAGGCGTTCGTCGAGGGTGGAGGCCCAGGACGGGCCGAAGAACTGGCCGTAGCGGTACGTCGACAGATGCGTACGGGAGATCGCCAGCGGCAGCACGCCGGGCAGCGACAGATCGGTCTGCGGCAGCACCATCTCACCGCTGGCCACATCGACCGGGTCGGTCTTGCAGGTACGGCTGCCCAGACCACGGCCGACGAAGCGGGTGTTGGCCGTCTTGATCGGGACGGTCTTGACGCCCTTGAGGGCCGAACCGATCCCTCCAAGTCCCTTGAGCAGCGCACCGCCGCCCGCGACCAGGCCCACGACGCCGAGGATGATCTCGCCGATGTTCCAGTCGCCGGTCTCCGCCATGATCGACATATTGATGCCCAGTGATGCCGCGCCGGCCACGACGGCGCCGATCGTGAGCGCGATGCCCAGCCCCTGAAGCCCGGGAATCAGCAGCGCGAGCACGCCCAGTACGGCGCTGATGATGGCGAGGGCCTTGCTGAACGCCTTCTTGATCTTGTCCCAGAGGCTGTAGCCGGCGACGGACTCGTCCCGCGCGTCGTCCAGCTTCTGCGCGGCTACGGAGGCGTCCTCCTCGCGCACTTGGCGTGCGTCCTCGGCGAGCATGCGGGCCGCGTCGAGATCGGCCTGCGCGTCATCGGCCTGGGCCTGCGCGCCGGACTGCTTGCTGTGCGCCTCGTCCAGGGCGCGCCGAGTGCTGGCCCGTGCCGCCTTGTCGTCCGGCGGATGCTTCACCCCGTCGAGGTGACTGATGTCGGCACCGGCAGCCCGCACCACGTCGGTGGCGGACTCAAGGCGTTCCTTGGCCTCGCGGCCCTTCTCCAGGGCGTTGTCGGCATTGTGCTGCTGATCGCGCAGCGAGTGCACGTACGTGTCCAGGGCGCCGGCGGCCTGGTCGTACGAACTGTGCAGTTTTCGCACCTGGTTGGCCAGGTCGCCCAGCTTTTCCCGGAGCTTGTCCATCGTCTTGCCCTCGCCGGTCTGGTTGTTCTCCAGACCGGAAACCAACGGCAGGGCATCGCCCGCGTTGTCAGCGACGGAACGGTACTGGCGGGCGAGATCGCCGAGCATGTCCGCATCGCCCGGGGTCGGGTCGTCCGAGAATCCGAAGACATCTTCCCAGTCGGACACCGCAGGCCGAGTCATGGCCATTTCCCACTTTCTTTTGGCCGGTTCCGGGCAGACCGGCAACGGCTATTGCATTCGGTAACGAACGGTCGGGTTTCTTGCTCGCCAAAGGAACTGCGCTTTCTCCTGCGGCACGTCGACGTGCCGTTCCACCGCGCTCAGCTCGTCCGCGCCGGTGCAGGTGCACCCCCGCGCAGGGGTGGCACATCGCCCCCGTAGATCTTCACGAGTCCCGTCGACCGGACGACGTGATCGGTCCAGGCCATGTGCCGCCCTCCGGTCGGTACGCGCGATTCAGACATTGGAGGGCCGTTTACCCCAGCTGTAGTGCTCCGAGGTTCCGGGGACCTTACCGTTTCGGAGGTCGTCGGGGCCGTTGTCGGGGCGCACGTTGAAGTGCGGCCCCTGGTTTCCGGGGGTGCCCTTGGGACCGTAAATGTGGCCGGCGCCGTGGTCCTGGATGGCCACCTTTCTGCCGTCGTCGAGCGTGTAGTGGAGCTGGCGGGTCTCGAACGGCTCGCCGTTCTTCAAGACATTTGCGCCCTTACCGTCCGTCATGTTCGGGCGAGTGATGTAGTCGGGCAGCTGATCCTTCTTGATGCCCAGATCCCGCTTGGCCGCCACGAACGCGCCGCGCTTGGTGGGAAGGTGCTGATTCTGAGGGACCGACGAGCAGCTCTCCGGAGCGAGGCCGAGCACGTCGACCCAGGTGCGCGGGTTGTGGACGTACGTGACCGGGTTGTCGGCCGGCGCGAGGCCCAGCGGGTCGGGGGAGGCGTAGCGCGCGGTCTCGGGGTCGTAGTGGCGGAAGTAGTTGTAGTGGAGGCCGGTCTCGGTGTCCTCGTACTGGCCGGGGAAGCGCAGCGGCGTCAGCGCGACGGCGTCCCGGTTGCGGCTGGTGGTGCCCCACAGGGTGGCGCGGGAGCGCCAGGCGATGTCGCCCCGCTCGTCGACCAGTTCGGTGGGGGCGCCCACCAGGTCGGTGACGATCGAGAAGAACCGCGAGTCGTACTCCTCCTGCGTCCTCGGGTCCTGGGTCCGCGGCCTGCGCTCCAGCTGGGTCAGGGGACGGTGGCCCTCGTGGTCCCAGGTGGTGGTGACGCCGGTGGTGCTTTCGGTCTGCTCGGCGAGGCGGGTCTCGTCCCACGTGAAGCGGACCGTCTCCGCCACCGAACCGTCTTCCGCCACGCGGTACTTGGCGGTGCGGCGGCCCATCGGGTCGTACGTGTAGCGCCACTGGGTGCCGTCGGGCGTCATGCACACGGTGAGCCGGTCCTCGGCGTCCCACGTGTAGCGCCAGGTGTCGGGCTTCTTCGACAGGCGGCGCTTCTGGCGCAGCACCATGCGGCCCGCGGCGTCGTACTCGTAGCGCACGCCTCCAGCCGCCTGGACGCGGGTGCCGGTGTAGGTGCGCTCGCCGCGGGCCTCGGTGCGGCCGGCCTTCTCCGGCCACGTCGCCGACGTCTGGTTGCCCGCCTGGTCGTAGGCGTAGGACTCGGTCCAGTTCTCGGCGGTGACCGTCAACGGGCGCCCGGCCGGGTCGAGTTCCATCTGCCGGGTCCGGCCCGTGACGGCCTCCGTCTCGGATGTGAGCAGGTCGTCGCCGCGATAGGTGTAGCGACGGTCGCGCAGCGCCCGGCCGGAGGCGGTGAGGCCGCGGGTGACGGCGCGCCCTGCCAGGTCCCAAGCGGTCGTGGCGGCCACGGTCTCCGCGCCCCAGGCACGTGCCAGCTCCCGGCCGAGCGCGTCGTGGCTGAAGGCCACGCGGTGCCCGTCGATCGAGAGGCCGTCGCGGTTCCCCCGGTCGTCGTAGGTGAGTTCGGTGACGACGCCGGTGGGGGTGGTGCGGGAGGTGCGGCGGCCGAGGACGTCGTAGCCGAACGCGGTGCGGCGGCCGTCCACGGTCTCGGCGAGCACCCGGCCCATGACGTCCCGCTCGAACTCCACCGTCGACTCGGCGGAGGACATCCGGGTGAGCTCCCCGGCCAGGTCGTAGTCGTAGGACGTGACCGTCCCCGCCACGTCCTTGCGCACGAGTTCGCCGACGGAGTTGTACTCGAAGGCGATCTCCTCGCCCAGCGGCGTCGTACGGACGACCGTGCGGCCCGACGCGTCGTGGGCGTAGCCGACCTCACGGTCGTCGAAGTCGGACTCGCGTATCAGGCGGCCCGCCCCGTCGTACGTGTAGTCCCAGGTCAGGCCCTGCGGGTTGGTGACCTGCGTGAGGCGCCGCTCCCGGTCGTAGCCGAAGGTGTGGCGCACCCCGTCGGGCCCGGTGCGGGCCGCGACCAGGTCGAAGTGGGTGTACTCGTAGCGGGTGGTGGCCCCCGCCGGGTTGGTGGCGGAGCAGCAGTTGCCCTCCCCGTCCCACGTCCTGTGCTCGACGCGGCCGTCGGGCCCGGTGCGCTTGGCCAGCAGCCCCTCGACGGTCCACTCGCTGCGCACGACGGCGCCCAGCGGATCGGTGAGGGCGACGATGCGGCCGAAGGCGTCGCGCTCGGCCGTCGTCCTGCTCCCGTCACCCCGGTCGCGGGCCACGGTGAGCCCCGCGGCATCGGTCTCGTACGTGACGACCGCTCCCGTCGGGTCCGTGACGGAGGCGAGGGCCCCGGTGCCGTGCCGGGCCAGCCGGTGGGTGGACCCGTCGGCCGCGATGAAGGCGACGAGGTTGCCCCGCTCGTCGAACTCCTGCCGCGAGACGTCGCCGTCCGGACCCGTCTCCGTGACCGCCAGGTTCAGCTCGTTGTACGCCGTCGTGGACCTGCTGCCGTCCGGGAGCTCGACGACCGTGGAGTTGTGCGCCCGGTCGTATTCGTAGCGGGTGGTGTTGCCGAGGGCGTCGGTGCGGGCCAGCAGGTTGTCGTAGCGGTCCCACTCGGAGGTGGTGGTGTGGCCCAGGGGGTCCGTCTCACCGACGACTTGGTGGTGGTCGTTGAGCTGGTAGATGTGCGTGGCGCCCACGGCGTCCGTGTAGTGCGTGCGCCGCTGCTCGAGGTCGTACGACCAGCTCGAGGAGAGGTACCCCTCGGGGCCGACGGTCTCGGTGATGCGGTTGGCGTCGTCGTAGACGTAGCGGTAGACGGAGCCGTTGCGGTCGGCCCAGGAGGTGATGCGGGACTGGTCGTCGTAGCCGAACACCATTGGCTTGCAGGATGAGTTGATGACGTGTGTGAGGTTGCCGTCCGCGTCGTGTTCGTAGGACATGACCTCGACGGGGCCCTCGGGGGTGGCGACCGAGAGGCCGGTGATCAGGCCGGCGATGCAGCGGACCTCGACGCGGTAACCGCCGGAGTGAAGGAGCTCGGTCGGGGTGCCGTCCTCCAGACGGGAGACGGTGACCTCGTTGTCGTTCCGGTCGTGCCAACGGGTCAGCCAGTACAGGCCGTTCTCGTCGTCGGGGTGATCCGCGAAGGTCTGGACGACACCCGTGTGAGGGTCGGTGACGCGGTACGTGACCCGGCCCGTGACGTCGTCCGTTCCCGCGCAGGTCAGCGGCATGCGGTCGCCTTCCTCGGGCCACACCGGGCCGCCGGACTCGACGCTGGGAAGGCTGGGATAGGTCAGGATCGACCCGTCCTCGCGGGTCCACCACACGTGCCCCCGGTCGTCGATCTCCAGGCGCTCGTCGAGGGTGGAGGCCCAGGACGGGCCGAAGAACTGGCCGCAGCGGTACGTCGACAGATGCGTACGGGAGATCGCCAGCGGCAGCACGCCGGGCAGCGACAGATCGGTCTGCGGCAGCACCATCTCACCGCTGGCCACGTCGACCGGGTCGGTCTTGCACTTACGGCTGCCCAGCCCCCGGCCCACGCCACGAGCGTCGCCCGCCTTGGCCGAGGCGGGCTTGACGCCCTTGAGGGCCGAACCGATTCCCTTGATTCCCTTGAGCAGCGCACCGCCGCCCGCGACCAGGCCCACGACGCCGAGGATGATCTCGCCGATGTCCCAGTCGCCGGTCTCGACCATGATCGAGATATTGATGGCCAGTGACGCGACGCCGGCGACGACGGCGCCGATCGTGAGCGCGATGCCGAGCCCCTGAAGCCCGGGAATCAGCATCGCCAGCACACCCAACACCGCGCTGATGATCGCGAGCGCCTTGCTGAACGCCTTCTTGATCTTGTCCCAGAGGCTGTAGCCCGCGACCGACTCGCCCCGCGCGTCATCCAACTTCTGCGCCGCTACGGAGGCATCCTCCTCACGCACCTGCCGCGCGTCCTCGGCGAGCATGCGGGCCGCATCCAGGTCCGCCTGCGCGTCGTCGGCCTGCGCCTGCGCGCCGGACTGCTTGCTGTGCGCCTCGTCCAGGGCGCGCCGAGTGCTGGCCCGTGCCGCCTTGTCGTCCGGCGGATGCTTCTGGCCGTCGAGGTGGCTGATGTCGGCAGTGAGCGCACTCACCACATCGGTGGCCGAATCGAGCCGCGCCTTGGCCTCGCGGCCCTTTTCCAGGGCGTTGTCGGCGTTGCGCTGCTGATCGCGCAGCGAGTGCACGTACGTGTCCAGGGCGCCGGCCGCCTGGTCGTACGAGCTGTGCAGTTTGCGTACTTGCTCGGCCAGGTCGCCCAGCTTGTCCCGGAGCTTGTCCATCGTCTTGCCCTCGCCGGTCTGGTTGTTCTTCAGACCGGAGACGAGGGGCAGGGCGTCGCCCGCGTTGTCCGCTACGGAGCGGTACTGGCGGGCGAGGTCTCCGAGCATGTCCGCATCACCCGGGGTCGGGTCGTCCGAGAACCCGAAGACGTCTTCCCAATCGGACACCGCAGGGCGCGCCATGGCCGCGACCTCACTTTCCCTGTTCTGTTGCGCCCATGGGGCTTGCGTCGGCGGCTTCCGCGGCCGTATCGGACGGGTCACCGAAACGGAGCGACTCCGCGATCGCGTCGAAGACCTCGTAGAACTGTTCCGCCAGATCCACGTTGGGGGTGGAGCTGGCGAGCACCAGATAGTCGTGGCTGTTCGGCACCTGGACCAGGGTGTGCCGCACCGCGGTGGGCACCCGCGTCCCGTTGTAGTCGATGTCCTCGATACGGGAGATCCGCCCGGCCGCCCCGACGTGCGGCAGCTCCACGAACTCCACCTCGCCGGGCGGCAGTCCGCTGCCTTCCGCGTCGGTGCCGAGCTGGACGCCCGCGGCCATGACGAGGTCCGCCAGGTCCTCCGCCTCCTCCTCGGGGACGGAGATCCGCAGCACCACCGTGGTGGCGCTGAGCACCAGCGGGCCGCTGCCCGCGCGCAGAATCCTGAGCATGCCCGACGCCCGCAGCGCGCCCTTCGCGTGCGCCTCGCGGGCGATGCGCCGCGTGCTGCGGATCAGCCCGTCCACCTGCTCGCGGGTCAGCTGCGGGGCCTTCTCCACCTGTGCCTCGATACGGCGGCGGATCGACGCGTCCCGGGTGTTCGGGTCGAGGTCGAGGTGCCACCACGAGTCGGGGAACCTCAGGCTGTACTCCGCGGGCGCGGCCGTCTCCGGCCGCTCCGTTCCCGGTTCCGTACCCGGTTCCGTCATGGTGCTTTTCCCTTCCGCGTGACGTTCTTCGCGACGTTCTTCCGTCACGCGTCCTGCTTCTCTTCGTCCAGCGACTTGATGGTCTCGTCGTCGGTCTGCGTGAAGTTCTCGGCGATCGTGTCCGTGTTGTCGGAGAACTTCTTCACGTTGTCGTGAACCCGCTCGTGACCCGCCACCCACGCCTTGTCGAACGCGTCGAGGGCGTCCGCGAGCTTGCTGTCGCCGGCCAGGCTCTTGAAATCCCCGTCGTCGCCGGCGGCGTGGTAGAGCGTCGCGGAGTTGCCGATCAGATCCCCGATGTTCTGGAGCTCCTTGGCGGTGTCCTTCAGATCCTGCACGGGAACGCTGATGCGACCACTCATCGGTGTCTCCTCTCCTGTCCCAGCCGCCCGGCCCCGCCCTCACGGGGAGAGCGGGGCCGGGCGATGCGGGGCGCTTCAGCCGATGGAGCCGGCCGTCTGGTCGTCAGTGTCGACGAACGCGTCGGCGACCTGCTTGATGAACTCACTGACACCCTGCAGACCCTCGATGGCCTTCTCGGTGCCGTTCTTGTACTCCTCCCAGTACGGGCGGAACTTGCTCTCGGAGCCCGGCGTCGCGTACGCCGCCTCGACCATCTCGTCCATCTTCGTGTTGGCCTCGTGCAGGCTCTGCTGCATGAGTTCCTTCTGGTTCTGCAGCCAGGTGGACGCCTCGCGCATCTCGTCCGGGCTGATCTGAATGTTGCCGCCGGCCATCTCGGTTCCTTCTCTCGTCTCGATTCGCCCGCGGTCCTAGATCCGCGCACACCGGGGTCTACGGGGCACCTGGCCAGGCGGTTCATGGCTGTTGCCGAACGGTGACGAAAGAAGGGGCCGGCAAGCGATCAAGGGGGCCGTTCCACCCTGTGAGCACCTACTGGTCGGCCGCTCGAAAGCTCTGTTAACGTTCCGGCCGGGTTACGGCAACGGGGCTGTTCTCTGGTTCTTTACATTGTGGGAACGGGAACGTGGGAGCACCATGGGCCGCTTGGTGTGGGACAGCCTGACCGATCTGAGACTTCAACCGGGTGACGGACTCGTATACGAGCGGGTGCTCGACGGCACCCCCTTCGACGTGCCGGCGCTGGCCGCGGAACTGGGCATCACCGACAGCGATGTGACCGAATCACTGGCGCGGCTGCTGGGCCTCGGCCTGCTGCACCAGGAGGATCCCGACTGCCACCGCTATGCGCCGGTCGGCCCGGAGTCCGCGGCGCTGCTGACCCTGCTGCCGCTGGAGACGGAGCTGCGCAAGCAGACCGAGCTGATCGCGCACGCCCGCCGCGACCTGGAGAGCCTGGCCCCCGTCTACCACAACAGCCTGGCCTGGCGGCAGCGCGCCAAGGGCGTGCAGGTGCTCACGGAACTCCAGGACGTGCGCAACGTGTTGGCCGAGCGCGCCGCCAACTGCCAGGAGGAGGTCCTCACCGCGCAGCCCGGCGGAGGCCGCCGCACCGAGGTCCTCGAGGAGGCGATCGAGCGGGACGAGGCGATGCTGGGCCGGGGCGTACGGATGCGCACGCTCTACCAGCACAGCGCCCGCTTCAGTCTGCCGACGGCCGCCTACGTCGAGCGGATCACCCACAAGGGCGGCGAAGTGCGCACCGCGTCGGCCGAGTTCATGCGGCTGATCGTGTTCGACCGCCGGGTCGCGGTGATCTCCCACGCGGGCAACAACCTGGGCGCGGTGCTCATCGAGGAACCCAGCGTCGTGAACTTCGCCGTGCAGGCCTTCGAGCATGTGTGGTTCAACGCCGATCCGTTCGAGGTCGACACCTCGCGCGAGCGCATGGAAGTGCTGTCGGAGGACGTCGACAAGGCGCTGCTGAGGCTGCTGGCCAGCGGCATGGACGATGCCGCCATCGCCCGCAGGCTGGGTGTCTCGTTACGCACCTGCCAGCGCCGGGTCTCCCGCATCCTCGACGGGCTCGGCGCCCGCAGCCGCTTCCAGGCCGGCTATCTCATCCACAAGCACGGGCTGCTGGCCGAACCCGCCAAGTGACCCTCACAGGCGGTGGTTCGGCTCCCCGAACAGCCGCGGGAAATGGTCGATGTCCCTGGTGAGGGCCTCGTACAGGTCCGTGGGCCGGGTCCGCAGCGCGTCGGTGTTCCGGTCCCGCAGGTGCCGTGGCAGGGGCAGCGCGCCCGTGGACAGGATGCGGATCGCGCCGTCCCGCGCACGGCCCGGGATCACCGCCGAGCGGGCATGCCGGCTGGCGCTGAACGGGATGTCCAGGGTGCCGTCGGCGAAGGCGGCGGCGATGGCCTCGTGGAGGCCGAGGCGGCTGTCGAGCACCGGCGCCACCAGCGCGTCGACCTCGGCGAGCAGCCACGCCAGTTCCTCGGCGATCCTCGCCTCGTCGAGCCGCCACCCCGCGAGCAGCGGCGAGTTGGCGCGGGCGGCGAGGTGCAGACCGTCGACGATGGCGCGGGTGTCGGGGATGCCGTACGCCTCCTGGTACGTCTTGGTGATCAGCTTGGTCGCGCCGCCGTACCGGGCGACGAGCGCGCCGTAGAGGATGAGGTCCTCGGCGTGCGCGCGCTCGCGCGGGTAGACGCCCATGAACTCGTGCAGCACCGCGTGGACCTCGACGCCGGCCGGCAGATGGCGGGCGGCGAGCAGCGGGATGGCCCGCAGCGCCGCCACGTCCTGCTCGGCGTGCCCGCCCTGCGGGTAGGCGACCGAGATGCAGCGCACCCCCTCGCGGGCGGCGGCGACCGCCTCCAGGACGCTGACGGCGAGACTGACCGAGGGCGGCATCAGGACGGCCGTGAGCGTGCCGAACAGCTCACGGTCCACGACGAGGCCGAGCTCGGCCAGCTCGCCGCAGGCCGCGTCGACCTCGCGCCACGCGGCCAGGGACCGTTCGAGCGGCACGTCCTTGGAGTACGGCAGGTTGTACGAGATGCCGCCGCCCTCGAAGGACGTGATGCCGGCGGCGACGGCCGTGCGGAACAGCGTCCGGGCGTCGGGGGAGCCGTGCCGGACCTCCAGGGGCGCGCGGACCGCCTCGTTGAGCTCGCGGCCGCGCCGCCAGCCGTGCGAGACCAGCGGATAGCCGTTCAGGTCGGCCGGGTTGCGGTCGAGGACCGACCGGGCGTGGTCGAAGCGGCCGAGGCGGGTGTGCGCGTCGATGGTGAGCGACAGGACGTCGGGGGCGGCGTGCCGCTCGATGTCCTTGAGCAGCGTGGACATCTGGGGGTGCGAGCCGACCCCGCAGCGCGGCTGGAGGGCCAGGCGGCCGGCGGCCCTGGCCTCCCGCAGCACGTCGGCGACGGTGGCCTTCCCCAACGCGCCGACGTACGCGACGGATTCGTGGAGCGTCGGGAGTTCGGTGGCGGTCGTCACGAGGCACCCGCCGGTGTCGGGGCGGGAGCCGGAGTCGCGGCCGGGGCCGGCGTCGGGGCCGCCAATTCGTCGAGTGCGGCGGGCAGTTCGGACGCGTCGTTCAGTACGCGGTGGACCCCGATGGCGTAGAGCCGCTCGATGTCGGCGGACTGTTTGCGGCTGCCCACGGAGAGGTTGCCGCCCACCAGGACCGGACAGTCGAGCAGGCCCCGGGCGCGCGCCTCGGGGAGGTCCAACAGATCCTCGTACGCATGGCCGTTGAGGCTGCCGATCAGGACGGCCTCGGCGTCGGGGTGCACGCGGTGGGCGGCGGCGAACTCGTCGACGGTCGTGCAGGTGCCCAGGTTGATCACCTGGAATCCACGGGCGCGCAGGGTGTGCGCGATGAGCTGGTTGGCCACGGCATGGCTGTCGCTCGCGGCGACGCCGAGGATCACGGTGCGTCTGTGCATGGGGCGGCTCCGGTCGGATCTGGGCGGCTCTCGGACGGGGAAGGTCAGTCGTCGAAGGCGGCGAACAGCTCCCGCCTGCTGACGTCCCGTATCCGTCGTACGTCGAACTCCGCGGGGTCGGCCGCGGACAGCGAGTCGAAGACCAGGTTGATCGCCGGCACCAGGCCCCAGGCGTGGTGGTAGGGCGGCCAGCCGGCGCTGCCCCGGTCGGCGTCGGCCTGGCGGGCGAAGAGGTAGTCGGCCCACTCGCGGGCCGCCGGGCGGCGGTGGTGGAAGTCGTGGACGACGGTGTCGCCGGTCAGGACCAGGTAGCGGCTCGGCAGGTGCACGAAGAGCATGCGGGCGGTCCAGCGCAGCCAGGCGACGGTGGCCCGCAGCGGCGCGGCTCCGGGGGCGGGGGCCGCCTCGCCGATGAAGATGGCGTTGGTGAGGGAGCCGAAGTACGCCTTGCCGCGCCGCTCGGTCTGCTCCGGGTGCGGAAAGGTGTGCTTGACGCACAGGCGCAGGGTGTTGCTGAGCTGGAACAGCGGCACGAGCGGCACGAACCAGACGACGAGCAGCGCCGCCCACGTGCCCGTGAGCAGACAGGCGACGGCCGAACCGCCGTACAGCACGGCCGCCGTGAGCCGCTCGGCGCGCGAGGAGCCGTGCCAGAAGGAGCGGGCCCTGGCCACGGCGAACGTGGCGTGGAAGACCGGCGAGAGCAGCTTGCCGAGGGTGCGCCGCCACATCTGCCGACGGGTCATGCCCGGGTGCAGGTCGAGGCTGATCAGGAAGGCCTGCACGGTGGGGTCGCGCAGCGTCATGTGGTGCGCCGCGTGGTGGTCGCCGACGTGTTCCTCGCTGTAGCGGGCGAAGTGCTGCACGATCAGCAGGCTCGACGTCGCTCGGCCGATCGCCGTGTCCAGCTTTCTGCGGCGGAACATGTTCCGGTGCGAACACTGGTGGTAGACCATCATGCGCAGGTTGCGCATGCCGTGCAGCGTCATCGCCCAGCCCGGCAGCAGCAGGAACAGCCAACTCCCCGCCAGCGCCCAGCCGGTGACCGAGACGGCTACCCCGGCGAGCATCGAGACGAGCGCCGCGAAGAGATGGAAGGCGGGCGTCCACCAGCTCAGCGGTGCCTGTCCTGCCAGGGGTCTGCCGGTGAGGAGCGTCAGCGGGTACTGGAGGACGCGGGGCACGCGCCCCATGGACTCGCGTACGGGATCGGGGGCGGGCGCCACGGGATCAGGGGTGGGCGCCGCGGGTCCGGGGGCCGGCGTGCCGGTTCCCGGTGCGGGTGTGCCGGATCCGGCTGCGTGGTCAGGGGCGGTGAGGTCGGACACGACGGTCATCGGGGACTCCTCCTGGGGCGTCGGGTCGAGCGGTTCGGCCGTCGCGGTGGTCGAGGTCATGCGGGCGCTCCCGCGAAGCCGGGCGCGGCATCGAGCACGGCCCTGGCCAGCGCGTCGCCGTCGCGCAGCGTCACCGAGTCCACGCCGGGGCCGACGCCCGTCGCGGTGGCCCAGTGCACGGACTCGGTGGGGACGCCGTGGGCGAAGCGGCGGGGGTGCGGGCGGCCGGTGGCGTCGACGACGTGGTGCGGGCGGTCGGTGACGTCGAGGCCGCCGGTCTCGTACGAGGTGCCGTCGGCGGACCGCACCCGGAACGGGCGGCAGTGGCCGGCCGACAGCAGGTGCCGCAGCAGCGGATCGGCGGTGCGGCGCAGGTCGGGTGCGGGCAGCCGGGCCTCGAACAGGACGCGGCCCGTGAGCCGGACGCCGGGGACGTCGGACTCCAGAGCGAAGCCCTCCGGGGTCGCCGTCACCCGGGTGCCCGGGCCCGCGACCCGCAGCACGCCCGCCTCGATCAGCGCCGTCAGCTGCTCGACCCGGTGTGCGGAGGGCCCGTCGGACAGGAACGCGCTGAGCGGCGTGTACCACCGGTCGAGGTCGTCGCGGTGCGAGCGGCCGTCGAGGCCACCATGGTCCACCGCGAGCCGGATCGTGTCGCGCAGGTCGCGCAGGACGTCGAGGGCCGACTTCAGCGGGCCGCTGACATTGCCGAGCCGCGCGGCGCGCGCGTCGGCCCGCAGATGGCCGACCAGCCAGTGCGTGAAGTCCGCGTGGGAGCTGAAGTCCCGTTCGCTGTAAGGGCGGTGGACCAGGTCCCAGTTCCAGCGCTCTGCGTCCCGGACGCCCGCCTCCGTCAGCAGCCGGTCCTCGTCGCCGCGCGGCGCCGTGGCGAAACGGGCCGCGAAGGCCCCGGCCTCGGCGCGGTGCACCCGGCCCGCCAGCAGCGTCTCGTAGTAGACGGTCTCGACCTCCTTGGCGATCAGCGGCCACAGGTCGGTGCGGAAGTCGAGCCGATCGCCGCCGCGCAGCCGCTCGATGCGCTCCGGCGTCAGCAGCCGGGGCACATGGTGGCCGTGCGCGCCCTTCTCGTTCCTGCCGTGCGCCCGGTGGGGCACCCCGCGCCGCGAGCCCGCGCAGATCAGCGGCTCCCGTCCGGAGGGCCGGTAGACCAGACCGTCGGCGGTGCGCTCGTAGGTGCCGCCGCGGCCCTCGGTGAACAGGGCCATGTGGTCGAAGAAGTTGAGCCCGAGGCCGCGCAGCAGCACCGGTTCGCCGGGGGCGACGAGCCGGTCGAGGGCGAGGTCGGCGGGGTTGGCGGGTGGTACGTAGACCAGGCCGTGGTCGATGGCGCCGAGGGCGAGTTCCTCCTCGGCGCGGGACAGCCGGGCGGGCACGTGGCCCTGGCTGAGCACCACCGCGTCCAGCCGGTCGAGCAGCGTGCCGTCGTCCAACAGGACTTCCTGGTACGGCGGTTCGGCCGCGTCGTCGACGGCGACGGCCCGCGACCTGTGCACCCGCACCGTCAGCCGCTCGGGGGCCCGGCGCACCACGCGGCCGAAGGCCCACTCCAGGTAGCGGCCGTACAGGGCGCGCGAGGGGTAGCTGTCGGGGCCGAGATCACGCATCTCGGCGAGGGCGACACCGTCCGCACCGTCTGAGACAGCCCCGTCCGCGTTCGCCCAGTCCGCGTCGGACCAGCCCTCCGCCCCGCTTTCCATGTCGTCCTGCGTGTCGTCGAAGGGGCCCATGACCGTGCGGAAGCGGGCCCATTCGTACAGGCTCGGCCCCGGCTCCTCGGGTCCTTCGACGGGCGTGCCGGCGTCGGTGAACACGGTGACCCGCGAGGCCACGGTGTTCATCAGCAGATGCCGGGACTGGTCCGTGCGCCACACCCGCCCGGCGCCCGGCCGGTCCGGGTCGACGACATGGACCACGATCGGTCCGGCGGGGCGGCGGTCGCGCGCGTTGGCGCACAGCCGCTCCAGCACGGAGAGGCCGCGCGGCCCCGCGCCGACGACGCAGATCTCAAGGCGCTCACCTGTCATGGGAGTTGGTCTCCGGAGCGGTGTTCAGGGATACGGTGATGAGGTCCGCCGCCTCCCGTGCGGCGCGCTCGGCGGCCGGGGCGTCGACGCCCGTGGTGATCACGGAGCCGAGCCGGTCCCAGGAGGAGCGCACGTCGGTGACGGTGTCGCCCGGCTTGCGGGTGAGGTCGACGCGGACGACCCCCGGCCGGGCGCGCACGGCGTCGGCGCCGTCGATGCCGGTGATCGTGCCGGGGCGCGGGGCGGTCAGGAAGCGGATCGCCGCCGCCCGTACGGGAGTCGGCGCGGGCCCGGTGTCCTCGCCGAGGAGCGTGGCGATCCAGCGGCCGTGGAGATCGACGTCGTACGCCAGGTCGATCAGGTCCATGATCCGGTCGCCCGGCGGACGTCCGGCGCACTCGATCAGGCGGGGCCCGTCGGCGGTGCGCACCCACTCGGCGTGCAGGATGCCGCTGCCGTATCCGATGGCGTCGACGAACGCCTGCAACTCCCTTGTCCAGGACGGGTCCTGGGCGTGGACGGTGTGTCCCGTCTCGACCGGGCTCGGTCCTTCGAGGGTGTACTTGCGGGTGGCGTTGCAGAAGACGACCCGGCCCTCGTCGACCAGGCCCTCGGTGGAGAACTCCGGCCCGTACAGCCGCTCCTCGGCGAGATAGCGCCAGGTCATGGGCCGCTTGGCGAGCTGGCGTCCCTCGTCGGCGCCGGTGCAGTGGCGCCAGGCCGCCCCGGGGTCGGCCCCTGCGTCGAGCAGCAGTACGCCGAGGCTGGCCTGCCGCCCCGCGGGCTTGACGACACAGGGGCCGCCGGCCGCGAACGCGGCGATGTCCTCGGCGGAGCCGACCTCGCGGAACGCCGGGGTGGGCAGCCCGGCCGCCCGCATCGTCTCGCGCAGCAGCAGCTTGTCGCGCAGTACGGCGGCGGCCTTGGCGCCGGGGCCGGGAAGCCCGAGCTCCTCCGCGGCGCGGGCGGCGGCCACGACGGCGTACTCCAGCCCGGCCACCACCGCATCCACAGGGCCGAAGTCCCGTACGACATCCAGGAATTGCTCGTCCTGCTGATAGCGGCCGAAGCGGACCTCGCCGAGGCAGGGGTGGGCGGCAGCGCGGGCGGCGAGCCCCTTCGCTTCCCACAGGTCGGCCTCCTCGACGAGGACGACACTGCCGGCGGGGCGGCTGTCGTCGAGGGCGGCCAGGACGCCGTCGTTGTAGCCGATGAGCATCAGACGCATGTCAGTGGGCTCCCTTCGGGACGGTACGGACGGCGGCGGCTGCCAGCAGGCCGATGGCGGCGAGCGTGAACCAGTAACCGGAGGTCAGGCCGTGCGCGCCCGCCAGCAGGAACAGCGAGCCGCCCGCGAACGAGCCTGCGGACTCGCCGGTGGCGGTGGCGACCTGGCGCAGGTTGAACACCTCGACGACCGGCCGGTCGCCGTCGAGCCCGGCGAAGGCGGTGGAGACGGTCGGCGAGAACACCGTCTCGGCGAGCGTGAACACCACCAGTGCCCCGAACGCGGTGACCAGGCCGTCGCTGTCCACGCCGAGCAGGACGAAGGACAGGGCGAACACCGCGGTGCCCAGCCGCAGATGACGCATCGGCGACACCCCGCGCGCAAGGTCGCGGTTCATCCACACCGTGACCGGGATCTGAAGGGCGACGACCAGGACGGCGTTGAGCGTGAAGTACCCGGCGCGTACCGCCGTGTTGTCGCTGAGTTCGGCGATGCCGAGGGCCAGGGCCGAGAAGAACTGCGCGTACAGCAGGCTTCCGGCGGCGGCCAGCAGGGACACGCGGCGCACCGCTGGATCGGTGACGACGACCTTCAGCAGCCCCAGCTTCAGCGGGGGCCGGGTGTCGCCGTCGGACAGCCTGAGGCCGCGCGGAACGGTGACCGCGACGGTCGCCGCCGCGGCCGCGTACAGGGCGCCGACCAGGACGAGCAGCAGGCCGTAACGGGCGCCGCCGAACAGCAGGTTGGCGATGACGGGGCCGAGCGCGGCGGAGATGTTCACGGCGACCTGGATCGCCGAGAAGACGGTGGAGCGGTCGGCGGCGGCGTCCAGCGTCACGGCCACGTAGGCCCGTGCGGTGAGCGCGTTGACGCTGATCCCGAACCCGGCGACCACCAGACACAGCACCACCGCCCACATCCCCGGCGCCAACGGCAGCACGGCGAAGGCGGCGGCCGCGAGCAGCAGCCCGCCGACCATGGCCGCCCGCACCGGCGTCCGCTGCAACAGCCCGCCACAGGTCAGCGAACCGGCCCGGACGGCGACGGTCAGCGACAGCAGCGCGGTACCGACCCACCACGCCCCGGCGCCCGGGTCGAGGCGCGGGACGAGGAGGGGGAGGACCGGGAGCAGGGTGAAGTAGCCGAGGTGGGAGAGGAGATAGTCGAGGGTGATGGTGGCGAGAACCCGCCGAACCGGCCCGCGGGCGACGGACGGCTTCGGCGCGGCGACGGTCACGGGGTGCCTCCCGGCAGGGGCGCGCACCCGTCGAGGCGTACGTCGATCCGGGCCCTCGCCGCGGCGAGTGTCGCGTCGACCGCCGCGAGGTCGGGACCCGTGGCGACGAGCACGCCGTGCCGTCCCGCGGAGTCGGCGACCTCGGTCAGGACATCGCCCGCGCCGATGAAGAGGTGGGCGGCGACGAGCGCCGGGTCCGCGGCGACCGCATCCCAGCCGGTCACCGACGCGATCCGGCCGGGGCCGAGCACCAGGAAGTCGGAGCCCGCGGCGCCTTGGGCGACGGGCGGTTCGGCGACCGGGCGGCCCAGCAGGTCGTCCAGGAGGGTGCCGTAGAGCTCGAAGCCGGGCCGGGTCTCCTCCACGAGGGCGTGGATGAAGTCGCCGCCCGGCCGGGCGTGGATCTCGCCCAGCACGATCGCACCGGCGGGCGTGACCCAGAACTCCGCGTGCAGCACCCCGTGGGTGAGCCCGGCCGCGGTCACCGCCGAGGCCACCGCGTCCCGTGCGGCGGCGGCCGTGGCCGCGTCCAGCGGGGCGGGGGTGCGGTGGCCGGTCTCGACGAAGCCGGCGCCGGTGCGCTTGGCGGTCAGGGCGAGGACCCACGGCTTGCCGCCGACCATGACGCCCTCGGCGGAGAACTCCGCGCCCTGCACGAACTCCTCGACCAGGAACGGCGGTTCGAGGCCCGCGATGGCCCGGCCGAGCCTGGAGCGGTCCCGTACGAGCGAGACGCCCGCGCTGCCCATGCCGTCCCGCGGCTTGACGATCCACGGGCCTTCGGTGGCGGCGAGGAAGTCCGCGGCCTCCGTCTGGCCAGCCGCGACGGCGAACCCGGGCTGCGCGAAACCGGCCTCCCGCAGCACCGCCCTGCACAGGTCCTTCGTACGGACCGTCCGCACCGCCTCCGGGTCGTTGCCCGCCACGCCCAGCGCCCGCGTGAGGTGGGCGACGGCGAGTACGCAGCCCTCCTTGACGGTGACCACGGCGTCGATGCCGGGATGCGCCGCGGCGAACTCCCGGCAGGCCCCCGGGTCCGCGTACTCCAGCGGCAGGTGCGTGTCGGCGGGCATCCGCCACACCCCGGACCCCAGCGCCCGCGCCGTGTCCGCGCCGATCAGCCGGAGCCCGCGGGACCGGGCCTGGGCCGCAAGGCGGGTCAGCTGGTCCTGGCCGTGCGGGGAGGGGGTGGTGGAGCCGACGACCAGGACCGTCGGGGCGGCGTCCGGGACCCGCCCGGCCGCCGCCGGTCGGGCGCCCTCAGGCGGCGTCGGCATCCGAGATCCCGATCGTGATCGCGGCCTCGGCGGCGTCCAGGGCGGCCTGCACGGCCGCGGCGCTACCGCCGGTGGCGATGATGACGCCGATGGTGCTCGACATGTAGTCGGCGGGCGGCAGTTGGACCGTCGCGCCCAGCTTCCGCTCGACGACGATGTGCTCGACGCCGGGCACCCGCAACGCGTCGTCGACGCCTTCGACGCTCGCGAGGACGCCGTCGGCGGGAGCGAGCAGCTTGCGGAGTCCCGAGTGGAGAGGAGTGCCCTCAGCGGCCCGTGGGGCCTGGCCCGTCGCGACGCGCACGGTGTTCTCGCAGAACGGGACGCCTGTCGCGAGACCCACCAGGTGCGAGGTGATGAAGTCGCCGCCCACCCGGGCCGCGCACTCCACCATCCGCGCCTTGCCGTCGGGCCCGACCATCGCCTCCAGATGGAAGGCGCAGTCGTCCATGCCGAACCCCTCGGCGACCGCGTGCGTCAGCTCGTGCACGGCGGCCACGGAGGCCTCGGGCAGCGAGGTCGGGAAGGCGTGTCCGGCCTCCAGACGGTAGGGCTCCGTCGTCGTCTTGTCGGTGATGCCGGCGATGTGCACCTGCCCGCCCTGGACCCAGCCCTCGATGCTGTGCTCGGTGCCGGCCAGGAACTGCTCGATGACGATCTCGCCCGCGTGCCCCGTGAAGACGCGGTCCATCTCCGGGCGGACATAGGACGTCAACTGCTCGAAGGCAGGACGGAGTTCGTCCTCGCCGTGCACCTGGTAGATGCCCTTGCTGCCGTTGCCCGTGGCCGGCTTCAGCACCAGCGGGAAGCCGAGTTCCGCGGCCGCCTTCGCGGTCTCCTCCCAGGTGGTGACGCGGGCGAAGCGCGGCGACAGGTCCGGGCGTACGGAGGTCAGGGCCTGCCGCATCAGGAACTTGTCGCGGGAGATCCGGGCCGCCTCCGTCGAGGCCGCCGGAAGGCCGAGCCCTTGCGCGATCCGGCTGACCGTCTCCACGGCCGCGTCGGACCAGGTGACGACGCCGACGACGTCGAACTCGGCCGTGATGGCCGACACCGCGGCGTCCACCGCGGCGTCGTCGTAGGTGTCGACCTGGTGGACCGTACGGACGATCTCCGTCGGCAGCCCGGCCGGCGGCGCGTCGGCGATCAGCGCGACGCCGTAGCCGAGGCGATGGGCGGCGTACAGGGCGGAGCGCTGCTCCAGCGGGGTGCGGCGCAGATTGACGTAGACGAGGACCTGCTGCGGCACAGCGGACTCGGAGGACGGCTCAGATGACGGCTCAGAGGACATGGCTCTCCAGAGAGGGGACGGGGCCGGCGATGGAGGTGCGGTGCCAGCGGTGGTCGAAGGAAGTGACCTCGATCGGACGCCCGGCGACGGCGGCCGCGGCGACCCGTTCGGACAACTGGGCCAGGAACCGGGCGACATGGGTGACCCCGATGAGGTCCGCCTGGTCGAAGGGCTCCCCGGTGCAGCGCAGCACGCGCAGGTCGGTGAGGCTCTTGAAGGTGATCTCGTCGGTGATGCGCACCGGTTCGGGGCTGCGCGCCGAGAAACGGATCAGGTTGGCGACGTGCCCGCGGTGGTGCAGGTCGGAGTGGACGGCGAGATCGGGCAGGACGTGCGGGGAGAGGAAGTCGCGGGCCTGCACGGCCGGGTCCTTGGGCAGGTTGCCCGGCATCACGTGCCAGGTGTTGTACTGCATGCGCGCCGACATGGCCCACGCCGAGTCGGCGACCTTCAGCCGGTCGCCGCCGTGCAGCTCGAAGGCGCGGGCCGAGGGGACGACGCAGCAGTAGAAGTCGGGCAGCTCCCAGGAGACGATCTCCGCCCAGTCCCGCCGGCCGAGCGCGTCGATCAGCTTCGGCAGCGAGCGGATGCCCCGGCTCATCGCGAAGTCCGCGCCGAACAGGTCGACGGAGGCGTGCACGGTCGCCTCCACCAGCGCCTCGAACCCGGTCGCGAACTCGCCGTGCGGCGCCTGCAACCAGGCGTCGTCCAGCACGTCGAGTACGCCGGCGAAGTCCCGCCCGGCGCCGGGCAGCAGCTCACCGAGACGCTCACAGACGCCCAGCTCGTGCGGACCGGGACGCTCGGCGCGCGGCAGTGCCCGCTCCGACTTGCGGCGGATGGTGGCGTTGATGTCGTAGTGGATGCGCCGCTCGGCCACGAGCCGGGCCCGCGCGTCGGCGATCTGCCCGGCAGACGCCAACAGGCTTTCAATGGAGGGAAGTTCGACACCCGAGAGTCCCGCATCCGCCAGCTCGTCGATCACAAGCTCAGGAGCCGCCTGCAGATAAACACCCCTGGTCGTACGGAAGTTGTCGGCGACGTTCTCCAGGGACAGCTGCACGCCGTTGAAGCTCTCGACGCGGTTGGGGCCGCCCGAGGAGTACGCCAGCCACAGGCACGCGACGACCACCGCCTCGTCGTCCGTCCACAACTCCAGCGGCAGCCTGTCGAGATGGTGGAAGAAGCAGTCGGGGTGGGTGGGCAGCAGGCTCTTGCCGGTGAGGTTCTTCTCGTCCTTCAGGTTGGAGAAGACCGAGTCGTCCTTGTAGAGCATCACGGGCGGAACGAGGAAGACGGCCCCGCGAAGTGCGTCGACCGCGGCCGTACGCCCGTCCTGCCCGAGGCTGTCCAACAGGCCTCGGCACTCGGCGACTTCGTGCTCCGTGCGCCGTCGTACGTCGGCGAAGAGCCGCACGTACTCGGCGAGATCGTCCCGGCTCCAGGTGATCCGGGCGGCGACCCCGGTCGCGGCGACCTCGGCGGGCAGCGACCGGCGCTGGGGCACGGTGACGACGAGCCGACCCTGCGGGGAGAGGGCGAGGGTAGAGGTGAACGCGGCCTCGGCGCCCGCTCTTTGGGCTTCATCCGGGTCGCTCGTGGTGCGGGCGCGCTCGGGTCCGCCGGGCTCACCGGCGCCGGGGGCGCGGCCGGGCGCGGTCAGCATCCGCACGGCCGCTGTCTCCGCGCGGGTCAGCGACCGCCGGGCTGTGTCGGCGTCGAGCCGGCCGCCGAGCGTGATCAGGATCTCGACCATCTCGCGGGTGCTCGCCGCGCCGCGGGCGGCGGTGAGGGTCTGCTGGAGCAGCCTCGGGAACCCGGCGTCGTCGAGGGTGCGCTCGGGGTGCGGGGACGCCCCGGCCTGCCGGTCGGCCCGGCTCGGACGCTTGCTGCGCCGGGCCTCCTCCATGGCGAGCCGCCGGGCACTCTTGGGCGGGGCGACGGCGGGGGCGTCCGCCGTGGGGTGCGTGATGAGGTCGTCGACCGTGGGGCGTACGACGAGGCCGTCCGTCGGGGCGGGCAGGACGTCAGTTGACGACTGCACGGAACTCCTCCTGTCCCTCGACGTACGTCCACATCGACTGGTCGGTGGGCTGCCAGTTGTCGTCCGGGTAGATGCAGTCGACGGGGCAGGCCTGCACGCACTTGGCGCAGCCGTTGCACAGCTCCGGGATGATCACGACGTCGAGGCCGTGGTTGTAGATCGCGCTGAACTGCGGCGGGCAGGCCCGCATGCACGAGTCGCAGCCGATGCACTCGGCCTGCTCGATACGGCGCGGCGCCTTCTTCCACTCGTCGTTGCGGCGGTGTTCCTTGAGGCGCCGCGAGAAAGTCGTGGCGGGCGGCGGGGCGTCTGTTCCGGTCTCGTCGCTCTGCATCGTTCCGCTTTCCTGAGGAAATCCTCGATGTTCGGGATTCGGTCTTCGGGATTCAGGTGTTCCGGATTTCGGTGTTCCGGATCCCGAGGGGTACGGCTCAGCCCCACCCGGTGTCGTCGGTGGACGTCGAGACGGAGGCGTTCACCTGCGACGTCACCTGCTCCAGCGCCTGGCTTCGGGCCTCGTCGGAGGTCGGGAAGAGCCCGCCGGAAAGCGTCACGGCGCCCAGGACGAGCGAGAGGCAGGCGGCGGAGCTGAGGGCGATACGGGAGGTGATGCCGGGGACGGCTCGGGGGGTGGTTCGGGTGCGGCTCGGCATGTGGTGTGTCGCTTTCTGGCATGGCGGACACCGGGACGGCGATATCCCGGGAAAACGCGGTGAGGTGCCCGTTGCGGAAAGAAGCGACCGGCTCGGACGTCACTCATGTTCAGGTCGGCGCGGCGCGAAGAGCAATGCCGGGCGACCGTCCTGATTGCGCCTGTCGTAACGCGACACAGGGGCATTACTCCTGAACCACGCGAATATGGACATCAGGGACGGCCGTACATTGTCGCCTCTGTCGTACGGGTGCAAGGCTGCCGCTCATGACCGCAGCCGCAACTCCCCAGTCCCAGAGCCGCATTTCGGCCCGGGTCGCCGCCATCTCCGAGTCCGTCACCCTCGCCGTGGACGCCCAGGCCAAGGCGCTCAGGGCCGCCGGACGTCCCGTGATCGTCTTCGGCGCCGGCGAGCCCGACTTCCCCACTCCGGACTACATCGTCGAGGCCGCCGTGACGGCCTGCCGTGACACGGCCAACCATCGCTACACGCCTTCGGCCGGACTGCCGGGGCTGCGCGAGGCGATCGCCGCCAAGACGCTCCGCGACTCCGGCTACGAGGTGGCCCCGTCGCAGGTCCTGGTCACCAACGGCGGCAAGCAGGCCATCTACAACGCCTTCGCCGCGATCCTCGACCCGGGCGACGAGGTCATCGTCCCGGCCCCGTACTGGACGACGTACCCGGAGTCGGTCCGCCTCGCCGGCGGCGTCCCCGTGGACGTCGTCGCCGACGAGGGGGCGGACTACAAGGTCACCGTCGAGCAACTGGAGGCGGCGCGCACGGAGAAGACCAAGGCGCTGCTCTTCGTCTCCCCGTCGAACCCGACCGGCGCCGTGTACAGCGCGGCCGAGGTCGAGGCGATCGGCCGCTGGGCGGTCGAGCACGACCTGTGGGTGCTGACCGACGAGATCTACGAGCATCTGGTGTACGGCGACGCGGAGTTCCACTCCCTGCCCGTGCTCGTCCCCGAACTGCGGGACAAGTGCATCGTGGTGAACGGTCTCGCCAAGACGTACGCGATGACGGGCTGGCGGGTCGGCTGGATCATCGCCCCGCAGGACGTCGTCAAGGCCGCGACGAACCACCAGTCGCATGCCACCTCGAACGTCAACAACGTCGCCCAGGCCGCCGCGATCACCGCCCTCTCCGGCGACCTGTCCGCCGTCGCGACGATGCGCGAGGCCTTCGACCGCCGCCGCAACCTGATCGTCCCGATGCTGAACGAGATCGACGGCGTCGTCTGCCCGATGCCCGAGGGCGCGTTCTACGCCTACCCTTCGGTGAAGGGCGTGCTCGGCAAGGAGATCCGCGGCAAGCGCCCCCAGAGCTCGGTCGAGTTGGCCGCACTCATCCTGGAGGAGGCCGAGGTGGCAGTGGTCCCCGGCGAAGCCTTCGGCACCCCGGGCTACCTCCGCCTCTCCTACGCCCTCGGCGACACCGACCTCACGGAGGGCCTCACCCGCCTCCAAAAACTCCTCGCGGAGGCACGGGCCTGACACCACGTGCGGGCGGCGGCCCATCACCCACCACGAGCCATCGCGAGGCCGTCCGCCCCTGCCCAGCAAAAAGGCCCTACCGGAGTAGGGCCTTCTTGCTAGGGAGCCTTCGGCGGGGATCGAACCTGCGGCCCAGCATTTAGAAGGAGCCTACTCTTGCGCCTGGCAGTACACATCCGACCTGGGGAGTTACCGGCGGCGGCAGCGTATTCTTAGCTACATCGACACGTGCTCGACGCGGGATGCAGGCGACGCTTTTGCCACTCGGTGACGTGTCGTCAGTTGGTTCCAGCCTCGAAGTCCAGGTTCTCTGGATGGTCCCGCACATCTTCGATGTTCCGGGTAACGGGTATGTCGAGTCCAACTTCTTCGAACTTCACGTCGTCACACCAGACACGCCCTTCACCTTGGAGAATGAACCCGATCCGGATGGTCGCGCCTTCGCCCGGTATGTCAAGGACAACATCACGTCGACTCCAGCTCTGGGTACCTGAAATGCTTCGGCGGTCAGCAGTGTTGTCGAACTCCATCGTGTTGTGCAGGGCGTCATCTACGCGGAGCCAAATCCCGGCCCAGTTGGCGACGTCTGTGGTCTTCAGCATGGCGGACAGACGTACACGCTTACCTCGGTAAGCGTCTGCCTTGAACAACTGGGCGATAGAGGAGAACTCCTTGGCCCCGGGTTGTGCTTGGATGAAGGCGCAGCCCCGGCCGCTATGGAATGTCTGCGTGTCGATACCGAATTCATAGTCCTCAGGTCGCGCCCCTGTCACGTACCAGCCTCGCGGCAAAGTGTTAGTGCCATCGACGTTCGAGGGGCGCGCCTGGAACTCTGAAAGGATCTTGGTTGTCTCGGCTTTTGTGCGCTCCGACTCGGCTTCCAGCTTCCGAACTTCCGCCCGTAAACGAGGTCGTGAGGTTAGGTAGGTGATCACCGCTACGACCACTGCACCGACGATTGGTCCTGTGATCGTCAAGATTGACAACGTACGGTCCCCCGGCGGCAGAAGGCGCAATGATGGGTTCGTGCCTGAGCGGCCCTGCGGTGGTATGACAGCGGACCAGATACATACTGATCCGCTTTCAGCCTGCCCAAACGTGAGCACACGGCTCTGAAGGGCCCTTCGGATGGCCGTGTTTTCACTGGTCAGAGGACGGGAGCACGCTGGTCGCAGCAGCCCCGTCCGCGAATGGTCCACGGGTGGTTCGGAGGCCCTGTCGCTCGGGGCGTTCCGGCTAGTGCTGTGGACGACCCGGTTGTCCGTCCCTCGGCAGGGGGTAACGGTAGGCAGTGGCCACCAGGCCCTCGCGCTCAGGCGTCCAGTCTGCCCAGGTACGCCAACGCCCACCACGGCAGTGGAAGTTGTCGTCAAGATCGATCTGATCTATCACTATGAGGTGGGTGTTGACGCCCTCGGCGTGACGGACCTCGCCCTCGGTGAGGTCAATCGCCTCGCGGTCAGTGGTGCTGCCTTTCACCTCAATATGCGTCTCCGTTCCGTCTCGGCGCACGGTGACGTCCCACGGCGAGTGGTCGCCAACGTCCTCTCCTTCGTAGCCCAGTGAGCGATAGTGCTCAAGCACCAGATCGACCGCGTGCCGTTCTACGGCCCTTCGTCGCCGGGCGTCCTGCTGGCGTCCGTACCCAGACGATCTTGTCGGCTTAGCCCGGGAAACGGCTGGGCGGTCAGGGCCTTCCGGTTCATGGGGTTCAGAGATCGCGATCTGGCGAAGGGGTAGCAGCTCGGGCAGCTCTTCCACCAAGATCCGTGGAAGCTTGGTGAGGTAGCCCTGTGCAGCACGAAGCGGCCGGGTCTCAGACAAGGCGAAGGGGAAGTACACGGGGCCGTCGACTGACTCGGCGAGTTGGTCTCGCAGGGACCGGATACGAGATTCGATTTCCCGTAGCCTCGCCTGTGTGACTGGCTGCTTCAACTGCCGGTACCCGCCTAGCTGCACCTTCCAGGCAGGCTCAGGCCTCGACGCATTCCGCTGCCTCCCGTATGTGCCCCGACTCTGCCACGTGATGGTGGATGCGAACGGCTCGCCCAGTACATGGGAGTAGCCGACGACACCCGGTCCGTGGTTCTTGTCCCAGTGCAAGATGAGATCCCCTGGCCGCACCTCGCATACGAGCGCGTATGACCAGTACTCCCCGCCCTGATCGTTGACCTGTGGCGCGACCAGATCTGCGCCGATATCGTCTCGGTTAGTGATCTCCAGCCAGTAGCGTTCGCTCGGATCTCGTCTCCACCACCGGTTTACAGGCACGGCCCCCACCCTGATTAGCGACTCGGCTCGTTACCGAGAATGCCCGCAACCAGGCTCTAAAGCTAAACGGAACCATGGATCGATGAGCGCCATCCGTGGCCGACCACGTCGCGACCTTCCGCCACGATTTCCCACTGGGGTCTGCTGAGCTGGCCGGCCTCTGTTTCCTTAGCTCGGGAACCGCTGGTGGGGTTGATGATCGCCTGGTCGATGTCGAAGCAGGGGAGCCGGAAGAGTGCCTGGGCATGGGGCTTTGAATAGGCCCGGCATTGGTTGCTACATGCCGTCAACGAAGTGGTCGAACTCTCCGGCCTGGACGCCGCGTGCGAAGGCGTCCCACTTGGTCCGCGTCGTGGTGACGACGGTGCCCGGGGCGGAGGTTTCCCGCAGGAACACCAAGTCGCCGTCGCCGAAGGCGATTTCGATCCAGGGGCCAGGGCCGGTGGCATCGTCGGGCGCGGCCCGCTGCCAGGTGAGGTCGTCGGGTATGTCTACCGGGAGGCCGTCAGTCACGGCGGGAGGCGTTGCGCTTCACCATGGAGAGGAGCGCGGAGAAGGCGGCGGGAGTGGCGGTGACTATGGATTCGCGGGGGTCGGCGGACTCGGTCAGGAGCACGCGGTCGGTGTCGGCGGCGACGTGGACGCAGGAGTCGCCTTGCGCGCAGTAGGACGACTTCTGCCAGGTGGGCGTGGGCATTTGGGTTCCTTCACAGGCTCTCGGCGACGGTGTGGATGAGGTCTCGTGAGGCTGGCCCGGGCAGGGCGATGGCTTCCATGCGCTCGATCAGGACGCGGTACTTGGCCAGTTGGGCGTCTGCGTCCAGGAAGACAGGCCCGTGCGATTGGTCGAGGTGCACGGTGTCGAGGCTCGGCACGGGGCCGTGCGAGTAGAAGATCGACTGTCCGGATCCGGCGAAGGAGCCCGCGCTGAAGGGGAGCACCTGGAGCACGACTCCGGGACGTTCGCTCATCTCGAGCAGGTGATGGAGTTGGCCCTTGGCGACGGCAGATCCTCCGAACTGCATGCGCAGCGCGGCCTCATGGATGATCGCGTGGTACGGGGTCGGCTCCTCCTGGAACAGCACTGCCTGCCGCTTGATGCGGAACGAGACGCGATGCTCGATCTCCGGCGGCGCGATGGCGGGAACGTCCTGACGGAAGATTTCGCGTGCGTGCTCGGCGGTCTGGAGCAGCCCGGGGATGTGCACCGTGATGGCCGTGCGCATGCGTCGGGCGTGGTGCTCCACCTCGGCCAGGTCGAGCAACGCGGCGGGCAGTATGGCCCGGTACTCCTCCCACCAGCCGCGTACGCGCTCGCCGGCCATGCCCGCCAACGCGTCGACCAGCGCGGCGTCCGAGCAGTCGTAGTGACAGGCCAGTGCTCGTACGCGGTCGGGGCTGACGCCCATGCGTCCCGACTCGGTGTTGCTGACCTGGTTCTGCTTCACACCGAGTAGTTGACTTGCCTGAGTGGAGGTCAGACCGGCGCGCTCACGCAGTTTGCGCAGCTCGGAACCGAGGCGTAGCTGACGCCCTGTCGGGTTGCTCCGCACTGACTCTGCGCCTCCTTGGCGACGCTGTCACCCATAAGGGTGGCGCCTAAGGGTTTTTCGCTATTCTCGATAACAGTTTATCGCGGCTCCGCTACCTTCAATTCAGGCGCCTCGCTCAGAAGTATCCCGCTCGACGGAGCGACCTGGTCACTGGGCATCGGCTGACGCGAACCACTCGGCTGGCACTCCAACTCGCCCACTCGAAGGGAGACTTCCATGACCACCGTATCCCCGCTTCCGGCCGGCTCCGGCCTGTTCCCGGGCACGTACGCCCTCCAGCTTCCGCACGACCCTCGCGCCCCCGGCATCGCCCGCGCCCTGCTCCGCATGGTCCTTGAAGCGCACGGCAAGGCTGAACTCGTCGAGCCCGCCGAGCTCTTGAGCTCGGAGCTGCTGACCAACGCGCACCTGCACACCACCGGCCCGTACACGCTGCGTCTTGGTCCTGGCGTCGCTGACCCGGGGCGGGTTCGTGTGGCCGTGTGGGACGGTGACCCGAAGATTCCCCCGGGATTCGAGCGGGGCGGGCCGCGCGCTGATGCGTGTGCGGAGGGCGGGCGCGGGCTGTTTCTCGTGCGGGCCTACGCGGATGACTGGGGCGCGTACTCGTTCCCGGACGGGCGGGGCGGGAAGCTGCTGTGGGCCGAGTGCGGGGGCGCGGATCGGCCGGGCAGCGGCGCGGGGAGTGGGGCCGATCTGTGTTGGTGACCGCGGCCTCCACGGCATCCGGCCAGGAGGGGTCGTCTGGCCGGATGGCGCAGCGCGAGCCCCGCTCGGGCTCGGGCGGCGGCGGGGTGGGCAAGGCGCTTCCGGGCGCCGACCTGTCCGGCACCGCCTGAGTCGCCGCCGGGATACTCCACCGCGTATTTACCGCTGCCACCCGCAGAAACCCGGTGGCAGCCGGACAGCGCCGGGTCCTCCCGCGATCTTCGGAGGAGGGCCCGGCGCTTCCGTACGTTCAGGGAGACTCGCTCTGACCAGCAAAAAAGCCCTACCGGAGTAGGGCCTTTTGAAGGCGCCCCCGGCAGGACTCGAACCTGCGGCCAAGCGCTTAGAAGGCGCCTGCTCTATCCACTGAGCTACGGGGGCCGGTGTGTGGCCGGTGGCTTGGTCGGGGGATGTGGGGTGATCCGTGACCTTGCCGGGGACAAGGATAGGGCTCCCGGGTCCCTGCCCTTGCTGCTTCGCCTCCGCGGCACGATGTGGAGGTTCAGTGAAGCGGTCCCGATAATCGCAGGTAGGTACGAATCCTGCATCGCTTTTGGCTTCATACGCCTCGGGTGTTGTGCACTCGTTATGCCTGCGCCCCCAGTCGCCCCTTCCGTCCCGCTGTGTGCTTCCTGTGCCTTATCGCGTAACTTATCGGCGCGCAGACGCGGTCATATGCTTCATAAAGCGTCCAAAATTGGGCATTCTTCACGTGTGGTGACCTTGGACGTTCGGCCTCAGCTGCTCGACGCAATTACCGCGCTGCGCGACCGTGTCGCCGCCGCGCGCTTTCCGCTCCCGCTTGCGGGGGCGCCACGCGCGCGTGCCAACCGCGGCGAGCTGCTCGCACAACTAGACGACTATTTGGTGCCCCGCCTGCGGGCTCCCGAAGCGCCCTTGCTCGCCGTGGTCGGCGGCTCCACGGGCGCCGGCAAGTCGACCCTGGTGAACTCCCTCGTGGGGCGTGTCGTGAGCGAGGCCGGGGTGCTGCGGCCGACCACACGTACTCCCGTCCTCGTCTGCCATCCGGATGACCACCACTGGTTCTCCGGGATGCGCGTGCTGCCCGACCTCACGCGCGTGTGGATGCCCAAGCAGGCCGATGGCGGGCATGGCGGGCATGGAAGCCATGGCGGGCATGGCGGGCATGGCGGGCTCGAAGGAGAAGGGGACGAGGAGGGGGAGATCGAGCTCGTTGCCGACGAGGAAGAGCGCGTGTTGCGCGTCGAGACCTCGGGGGTTCTGCCGCGTGGGCTCGCGCTGCTGGACGCCCCCGACATCGACTCCCTCGTCGCCGAGAACCGGGTGCTCGCCGCACGGCTGATCAGCGCCGCCGACGTGTGGGTCATGGTCACCACCGCCTCCCGGTACGCCGACGCCGTGCCGTGGCGGCTGCTGCGTACCGCCAAGGAGTACGACGCGTCCCTCGTGACCGTGCTCGACCGGGTGCCCCACCAGGTCGTCGCCGAGGTCTCCCGGCAGTACGGCGCGCTGCTCGCCAAGGCCGGGCTCGGCGAGGTGCCGCGGTTCACCGTGCCGGAACTGCCGGAGTCGACCGGCAATGGTGGGCTGCTGCCCGCCACCGCCGTCGCCCCGCTCCGCGCCTGGCTGACCCATCGCGCCCAGGACTCCGACGCCCGCGCCCGCGCCGTCGCCCGCACCGCCCGCGGCACGCTCGACTCGCTGCGCGCCCGGATGCCCGAACTGGCCGCGGCCGTCGCCGCCCAGCACTCGGCCATGGTCCGGCTCACCTCCGCCGTCGAGGACGCGTACGAGACCGAGCACGCGCGCGTACTGGAGCGTTTGCGGAAGGGGGGTGTGCTCTCGGGGAACGCGCTGAAGCACTGGCGGAGTTATCCGGCGGACTGTGGGGCCGGTGAGCTGCTTGATGCGTTGGTGGAGAGTCTCGGCTCGTTGCTGGCGTGTGCGGTGACTGCGGCTGATGAACGGGTCGATGAGGCTTGGCGCCGCGAACCCGGGTCGCGTGCCAAGGAACTACGTAGGCAGGATCCCGGGTCCGAGACCGCCGAGCAGCGGATCGGGCTGGCCGTACGGCGCTGGCGGCGGGTGCTCGAGGAGTACGCGGAGGAAGAGGCGCGGGCCGCCGCCCAGGCCATGGACGGTTCGCCGCCCGACGCCGAGGCGGTCGCGGCGCTCGTCGCCACCGGCCTGCTCGGCGGGCGCAGGGGCAAGGCCGCCGGCGAGAACCTGGCCGAGCGGATCGGTGCCCAGGGCGCCCTGCGGCTGCGCGATCGCGGTGGAGAGCTCCTGAACGAGTACCTGGACGCCGTGCTCGGCGCGGAACGCGAGCGTCGGCTCGCGCCGCTCGACGCGCTCGACATCACACCCGAATCCCAGGCCGAGTTGATCGCGGCCCTTTCGCTGCTGCAGAAGGAGAGGTGAGGGCGCTGTCCGCCGTCACGGATCAGACCGATCCCAGGGATCCCACCGGTTCCACGAACTCTGCCGACCACGCCGGCCCCGCTGATCACACCAGTTGCGTGGATGACTCCGAGCTGACGGATCTCGCGGACAAGCTCGGTGATGCCCCCACAGCCCCCACACCGGAAGCCGCATCGGCCTCCGCGTCCTCCGCGTCCTCCGAAGAGGCTGCCGGGGCCACCCAAGGCGTGGAGATTCCCGAAGGGCGTACGGGGTCCACCCCCTGGGACGACGGTCTCATCGCGCGGCGCGTCGCCAAGCAGGGCGGCGAGGCGGCGGTGCCGGCCGGATCGGGGACGTACGACGGGCAGTTGAAGCAGCGGCTCGACGCGCTGCGGGAGCTCGTCGGGCTCTCGCGTGCCCGGCTCGACGGGACGACCCTCGCCGAGGCCGGGCACGTGCTCGACGAGGCCGCGGCCCGGCGGCGGCTCTCCTCACGGCACACGGTCGTCGCGATCGCGGGCGCCACCGGAAGCGGCAAGTCGACGCTGTTCAACTCCCTCGCGGGCGTGCCCCTCTCGGAGACCGGGCTGCGCAGGCCCACCACCTCCGCGCCGATCGCATGCAGCTGGACGGACGGGGCCGCCGGGCTGCTCGACCGGCTCGGGATCCCCGGGCGTGCGCGCAGGCGCCCCGCGCAGGGGCCGCAGGGCGAGGCGGCGCTGGACGGGCTGGTCCTGATCGACCTGCCCGATCACGACTCCGCCGCCCTCGAACACCGTGAGCAGGTCGACCGGGTGCTCGGCCTCGTGGACGCCGTGGTGTGGGTCGTCGACCCCGAGAAGTACGCCGACGCGATGCTCCATGAGCGGTATCTGCGGCCCATGGCGGGGCACGCGGAGGTGATGTTCGTGGTGCTCAACCAGGTCGACCGGCTGCCCGGCGAGGCCGTCGAGCAGGTCCTGGACGATCTGCGGAGGCTTCTCGACGAGGACGGCATCGCGCTCGGCGAGCACGGCGAGCCCGGTGCCACGGTGCTGCCGCTCTCCGCCCTCACCGGTGAGGGCGTGGACGACCTGCGCGACTGCCTCGACCAGGTCACCACCGAACGCCGGGCCGCCGCGCGCCGGATCGGCGCCGACGTCGACGCCGCCGCCGACCACCTCAAGCAGGTGTACGCGACCGGGCGGCAGGGCGGGCTGAGCGAGGAGGCCCGCGAGGAGTTCGCGGACCGGCTCGCCGAGGCCGTCGGCGCGGCCGCCGCGGGCCAGGCGGCCGGGCGGGAGTGGAGCCGGGGCGCCAACCGGGCCTGCGGCACCCCGTGGCTCAGGCTCTGGCGCTGGTACGAGGACCGGCGCGCGGTCGGCTCGACCGTCACGGTCCCCGTGGTCCCTGCCGACGAGGAGGAGGTCACGGCCCGGCAGCGCGTCGAGCACGCGGTACGCGTGGTCGGCGACGCCGCCGCGAGCGGGCTGCCCGAGGCGTGGGGGCAGGCCGTGCGGGAGGCCGCGACGCGGGGCGGCGAGGGGCTGCCCGAGGCGCTCGACGAGCTGGCGTCCGATGCCGCCTCCGAGCACCTCAAGACGGAGCACGGGGCCGGGCGGCCGCCGCGGCCCGGCTGGTGGCCGGTCGCGGTGTTCGCCCAGGTGGCCATGACGCTGCTGCAAGTTCTGGGGGTGCTGTGGCTGTTGGGGCAGGTCGTCGGGGGCTTCTCGACGAATCTGGGTGTGCCCCTGCTGCTGGTGCTCACGGGGCTCGTGGGTGGACCGTGCGTGGAGTGGTCGTGCCGGATGGCGGCGAAGGGGCCGGCCCGCCGGTACGGGCAGGAGGCCGAGCGACGGCTCAGGGACGCGGCCGCGGCCTGTGGCAGGGCGCGGGTGCTGGATCCCGTCGCGGCGGAGCTGCTGCGGTACCGGGAGGTGCGGGAGCAGTACGTACGGGTGGCCGGGGGAGTGACCGGGATTTCCACAACCCGCGGGTAGGACACAGGCGTCGGCGGGGATCGCGGCGCCGGGTGCAGTCTGTGATCGCGGCTCGGGAAGGGCTCGGGCCGCGCACGGACGTCCTGGCCGAAAGGGCCGGGCGGGGGTAACGGGAGGGGTTCCGGATGAGCAGCGAGACGATGGTGACCGTGGTGGGGAACGTGGCGACGACACCGGTGTTCCGGGAGTTGCCGACAGGGCCGGTCGCCCGGTTCCGGCTCGCGGCGCACAGCCGCCGCTTCGACCGGGTGCAGAACGTGTGGGTGGACGGGCACACCAATTTCTTCACGGTATGGGCCTGGCGCGGCCTTGGGACGAATGTGCAGAGTTCCCTGGCGCTCGGTGAACCGGTCATGGTGCAGGGCAAGTTGAAGGTGCGCGACGAGGAGCGGGGCGGGCAGCACTGGACGTCGGCGGACATCGAGGCGGTCGCGATCGGGCACGACTTGTCGCGCGGCACCTCCGCGTTCCACCGGACGCAGCAGGTTCGTGCGGAGAGCGCGCCGCGGGGTGATTCTCCGTGGGACGTGGTGAAACCGGGCGAGGCGGGATCGGGGCCCGAGGTCGGCGACGGCCAAGCGCCGGACGGGCAACCGGCCGACGCCGAGCCGGATTTGGCCGAGCCGCAGCCGGTGGGGTGAGTCTGGCCGAACTGTGGCTTATCGGCTCCCATGTACTGGCGATTTGTCGATAAGCCCAGCTAGGAAACGGTGTTGGCGATAACGATTGCGATTCGGATCGGTTGCCGGAAGGCGGCTCCGGAGATCGCCGAAGATCATTTCCCTAGGATGCCGAGCGTGACTCCTGGGCTCGTCGGGACCTCTGCGCATCAGGTGCAGCGACGGGTCGGGAGTGCAAGGGCCAGCCGAATCACTGTGGTTGGCGTTGATTCTGCCGGCGGGACACCACCCCCCATGTGACACCTGTCCCGCCTGAAGGGAATTACGTGTTTTCTGTGTGCTCACGGACCGCACGGCGTGGACGAGGCGCAGCCCGTCTCGCCGCGGCGGCCCTGATGTCGGGACTCATGGCGACGGGAGCGATATCCGGCGCGGGCGTCGCGCAAGCCGACGACGGTGCGACGGAGCAGAGCGGTGCGAGCGCCACTCTGGTCGGCCTGGAGACGTACGACGCGGCCGTGATCCACGGGGCCGGGAAGGACGAGAAGGTGTCGGCGGGCCTGTTCCGGATGGCCGTCGACGACGGAGGGACGCTCCAGACGTACTGCGTCGACATCCACAACCCGACGCAGCCGGACGCCAAGTACCGCGAGACGTCCTGGTCCGGTACGTCGCTGCACGACAACGTGAACGCGGGGCGCATCCGCTGGATCCTGCAGAACTCGTATCCGCAGGTCAATGATCTCGCCGCGCTCGCCCGCAAGGCGCACGCGGGGAGCCTCACCGAGCAGGAGGCCGCGGCCGGCACCCAGGTCGCGATCTGGCGCTACTCGGACAAGGTCGATGTGGACGCGGTCAGCCCCGCCGCCGAGAAGCTCGCCGACTATCTGCAGCGCAGCGCGCGTGACCTCGCGGAGCCGCAGGCCTCGCTGACCCTGACGCCGCAGGCCGTGTCCGAGCAGCCGGAGGATGAGGCAGCCCCCGCTCGTACGGATACGGAAGCCGGGGGCCGTGCGGACTCGGAAACCGGGGACTCGGAAGTCGGCAACAGGGTCGGCCCGGTCACGGTGCACACGAACGCCGACAGCGTCACGGTGATGCCGCCCGTCGAGGCCGCCGCGGGTGGGGTGAAGCTCGTCGACGAGAAGGGCGAGCCCGTCACCACCGCGAAGGACGGCAGCCGGCTCTACTTCGACGTACCCAAGAAGGCGAAGGAGGGTTCGGCGGAGCTGACCGTGCAGGCGTCGACGACGGTTCCGGTCGGCCGGGCCTTCGCCTCCGACACCAGAAGCCAGACGCAGATCCTCGCGGGTTCCAGCGAGTCCACGGTCTCCGCGACCGCGACGGCGACCTGGGCGAGCGAGGGCGCGGTGCCCGCACTGTCCGCGCGGGAGAACTGCACGAAGGGCGGCGTCGACATCACGGCCGCCAACAGCGGGGACGAGCCGTACACGTTCACGCTCATGCGCACCCGGTACACGATCCCGGCCGGTCAGACGCGGACGGTGACGATACCGCTGCAGGAGGACCAGGCGTACGACTTCACGATCAAGGGGCCGCACGGCTTCGACAAGCGGATACGGGGCGTGCTCGACTGCTCGACGACCTCGGCGGTGGGTGCCACGGCGGGCGGCGGTCTGCGCACCCAGGCGACGACGCAGCCGAGCCCTGCCTCCGTCGGTGGCACGGGCTCCGACGCCGACACGGACCTGGCCGAGACGGGCAGCTCGAACGCGACGCCGATCATCGCGGGCATCGCGGTGCTGCTGGTCCTGATCGGTGGGGTGTCGGTTGTCATGGGGCGCAAGAAGAAGTCGCCGGGCGCCGGCGACGGCAGCAGTGACGGCGAGTAGGCAAGTAGGCGAGTAACAGTCCCAGCCGGGGTCCCCCTCTCCGGCTGGGTGCGCCCCGCCCCGGCTCGGAATGAGTCTCCGCAGCCGTGCCACCTGCGCTGTCATCCACATGTCAACGGGATGTGATCACCGCTCCCTAGCGTCAAGTGCGTTGGTTGACCGGGACGTTCACAACCCGAGGGGGATCGCACATGTCGGCATCGACTTCGCACATGTCGAAGAAGAGCAGGGCGGCGGGGGCTGTTCGCGCCGTTGCGGTGGCGGCGGTACTGGCCGCGGGCAGCGCCGTCGCGTTCGCGTCGGCCGCGCACGCGGACGGTGCGGAGCACTACTGGGGGACTGGGCGGTCGGCCCGTGCAGCTGTCGACGAGCTGGGAGCCGTACGACCTCACCAGTGGCACGCTCGTCGTTCTCCCCGAAGGCGGCCCCCATGCCGGGGTGGGTGTCGTGAATCGGATGGCGCAGATCGGGGTCACCGTCAGTCATGCCGTTGAGCAGCCGGAGCCGCGACAGGCCACCGCCGACGAGGCGTCGCTGCTGGGTATCCAGAAGAGTGCGCTCGTGACGCACATCCGGCGGACGTACTACAGCGACCAGGGGCGGCCCGTGGAGACGGCTGACATCGTCGTGCCCGCCGCCCTGTGCGAGATCGTCTACGAGATCCCCATCAGTCGGTAGGGCTGCGGGTGGGGCGAACGGCCGGGCGCGTCAGACCTGTGGATGCGTCGAGGTCCACCAGGCGGTGAGGCGGGCGGCCACGTCATCCGCATCGTGGGGTGCGGGTAGGCCGAAGTGGTCTGTGAGCTCGTGGTGGAGGAAATCCCTCAGCTCTGCCCGGTCGGCTCCGCGCTTCAGGCGGGTCAGGATCGGCGTCAGCATGCAGTCGTACTCGTCCTGGACGAGCTCGGCCACGCCGATCGGGTCCCATTCGTTGAGCAGATCTCGGAGGTCGTCCCGTACGTCCGGTGGTGCCATGGCGTCAGGATGGCATGCCGCCCAGTGATCATCCGGTGACGGTTTCTGGGCCGTCCCTGGGCCGTGCGAGGCCGCCCGACGGCGACAAAGGGCGACCGACAGTGACAGCTTCGCTACGACGGGGCTCGCAGAAGCCCCAGTTCAGGCCCACCCACCGATACACGTTTTCGCCCAGCGGTGGCTGTACGGCAAGATGGGGTGTATCTGCCCTCACGCGGTGGAGCCGCAGCACGCGGGCCCCTTACTGCGATACACACTTCGACTGCCGGACGGTTTCTCTTGGCTGAGTTCATCTACTCCATGCGCAAGGCGCGCAAGGCGCACGGCGACAAGGTGATTCTCGACGACGTCACCCTGGACTTTCTTCCTGGAGCGAAGATCGGCGTTGTCGGGCCGAACGGTGCCGGTAAGTCGACTGTCCTGAAGATCATGGCGGGCATCGAGCAGGCGTCGAACGGTGACGCCGTCCTCATGCCCGGCTACAGCGTCAACATCCTGATGCAGGAGCCGAAGCTCGACGAGTCCAAGACCGTTCTGGAGAACGTGCAGGACGGCGCCGCCGAGATCATGGGCAAGCTCAAGCGCTTCAACGAGGTGGCCGAGCTCATGGCCACCGATTACAGCGATGAGCTCATGGAGGAGATGGGCAAGCTCCAGGAGGACCTCGACCACGCCGACGCGTGGGACCTCGACGGTCAGCTGGAGCAGGCCATGGACGCCCTCGGCTGCCCGCCCGGCGACTGGGGTGTCGGCAACCTCTCCGGTGGTGAGAAGCGTCGTGTGGCGCTGTGCAAGCTGCTGATCGAGGCGCCCGACCTGCTGCTTCTCGATGAGCCCACCAACCACCTCGACGCCGAGTCCGTGAACTGGCTGGAGCAGCACCTCGCCCAGTACAAGGGCACCGTCGTGGCCATTACTCACGACCGGTACTTCCTGGACAACGTCGCCGAGTGGATCCTCGAGCTCGACCGCGGCCGCGCCATCCCGTACCAGGGCAACTACTCCACGTACCTGGAGAAGAAGTCCGAGCGCCTCAAGGTCGAGGGCAAGAAGGACGAGAAGCGGCAGAAGCGGCTCAAGGAAGAACTCGAGTGGGTGCGGTCCAACGCCAAGGGGCGCCAGACCAAGTCCAAGTCGCGTCTTGCCCGGTACGAGGAGATGGCCGCCGAGGCCGACAAGATGCGGAAGCTGGACTTCGAGGAGATCCAGATCCCGCCGGGCCCGCGCCTGGGCAACGTCGTCGTCGAGGTCGAGAACCTCGGCAAGGCATTCGGCGACAAGGTGCTCATCGATGATCTCTCCTTCACGCTGCCGCGTAACGGGATCGTCGGTGTGATCGGTCCGAACGGTGCCGGTAAGACCACCCTGTTCAAGATGCTGCAGGGCTTCGAGTCGCCGGACTCCGGTTCCATCAAGGTCGGCGACACCGTCAAGATCTCGTACGTCGACCAGAACCGCGCCAACATCGACCCGAAGAAGACTCTTTGGGCCGTGGTGAGTGATGAGCTGGACTACATCAATGTGGGCCAGGTCGAGATGCCGTCGCGGGCGTACGTCTCCGCGTTCGGGTTCAAGGGGCCGGATCAGCAGAAGCCCGCCGGCGTGCTCTCCGGTGGTGAGCGCAACCGGCTCAACCTCGCGCTCACCCTCAAGCAGGGCGGCAACCTGCTGCTTCTTGACGAGCCGACGAACGACCTTGACGTTGAGACCCTGAGCAGCCTTGAGAACGCGCTGCTTGAGTTCCCCGGCTGCGCCGTCGTCGTGTCTCACGACCGGTGGTTCCTCGACCGGGTCGCCACGCACATCCTCGCGTACGAGGGTGAGTCCAAGTGGTTCTGGTTCGAGGGCAACTTCGAGTCCTACGAGAAGAACAAGATCGAGCGGCTCGGCGCCGACGCCGCCCGTCCGCACCGCGCCACCTACAAGAAGCTGACCCGCGGCTGATGGCCCGCCACGTATACGCCTGCCCCCTGCGTTGGGCCGACATGGACGCGTATGGCCACATCAACAATGTGGTCTTCCTCCGGTACTTGGAGGAAGCGCGGATCGATTTCCTGTTTCGGCCCGACAAGGACTTCCAGCAGGGGTCCGTCGTGGCGCGCCATGAGATCGACTACAAGCGGCAGTTGGTGCATCGGCATCGGCCCGTGGACATCGAGCTGTGGGTGAGTGAGATAAAGGCCGCGTCGTTCACGCTGTCGTACGAGGTGAAGGACGAGGACGTCGTGTATGTCCGCGCCTCGACGGTCGTCGTGCCGTTCGACTTCGAGGCGCAGCGGCCGCGCCGGATCACCGCCGATGAGCGGGAGTTCCTGGGCGAGTACCGGGACGACGAAGCGGACCGTTCGGAGGCGCTCGTCGCATGAGTGCGACCGTGTTGTCGTTTGCCGATCCGGGGGAGGCGGCGGATCTCGCCGCCTTCCTCGGCCGGCTGCTGCACTACGACAAGGCGGCCGCCGTGCGGCTGCGGGCGCAGGCCGGTGGGTCGGCGCTCGCGGTGTTCGGCCGGCCGCCCTCGTTCGAGGTGCTGGCCGTGCGTACGGCGCGGCTGCTCAAGCCGTACGAGAACGGGATCGAGGACACCCTCGATGTGACCGTGTCCGCGGGGGAGTTGCTCGACGCCCTCGACGAGGGGAACGCCACCGCCACGGTCCCCGCCGCCGTCACCGGGCCGCCCTGGGCCGGTGTGCTGCCGCCGCTCGGCGGCTGGGAGCGGGTGGCCGGGTTCCCGGACGCCGATGCGCTGCGTGGGCTCGTGAAGGCGGCCGTGGCCGAATTCCGGGCGCGGGTCGAGGAGTTGGCGCCGGACGCGCGTACGCGCGGTGAACTCGACCGGATCGGCCACGAGGTCTGGTCGCGGGAGATCGGTACGAGTGGGGCCCCGGTGCGGATCGTGCACGCCGCGGCCTCCCTCGGCTTCCTGCGGGGGGCCGAGGTCGACCTGGTGGCGGCCGGGGCGTGGCTGCGGTTGCGCTCCGCGTACGGGTCCGTGGCTGTGCGGCGGGCGTCGTCCACGCTGGGTGGGCTCTCCGTCAGCCCCGTCTGAGGTGCGGCAGAAGCCCCCTCAGCCCGCCGTGTTCACCATCGAGGCCGCCGCGTACGTCAGGTAGTTCCACAGCGTGCGCTCGTGTTCCTCGGAGAGGTTCAGGTCCTCCACCGCCACCCGCATGTGCTTCAGCCACGCGTCGTGTGCCGCGCGGTCCACCTGGAACGGGGCGTGCCGCATCCGCAGGCGCGGGTGGCCGCGGTTGTCGCTGTAGGTGCGGGGGCCGCCCCAGTACTGCATCAGGAACAGCGCGAGGCGCTCCTCGGCAGGGCCCAGGTCCTCCTCCGGGTACATGGGGCGCAGCAGCGGGTCCTGTGCGACGCCCTCGTAGAAGCGGTGCACGAGGCGGCGGAACGTCTCCTCGCCACCCACCTGCTCGTAGAACGTCTGCTCCGTAAGCGTGTCGCGTGGGATCTCAGTCACCCCTCCATGCTCTCAGACGCACCGGCCGGGGACCGGGGTCCTAGGACCCCTTCGACTCCGGAGCGGGGGTCGCCGTTTCCCGGTTGCCGCAGGACAGTGGACATATGGGCGCAGAGCACACCCGAGACCTCGAGCAGCTCGCGGAACGGGCGCGGGCCGGGCTCGTGCGCGAGATCGATCACAGCGGTGCCTGGGACGCCGACCCGGCCTGGCGGGAGGCCTTCGCGGAGGTGCCGCGTCACCTCTTCGTGCCGTACTACTTCGTCGGCGTGCCCGGAGGCTACGAGCGGCTGTGGGGCGAGCACCCCGACCCGGAGCGGCGCGAGCGCTGGCTGCGTGGCGCCTACGCCGACGAGCCGCTGGCCACCCGGCTGCGGGACGGGGAGCTGGTGTCGTCGAGCAGCCAGCCGTCGCTGATGGCGCGGATGCTCGCGGGCCTGCGGGTACGGGACGGGGACCGGGTCCTGGAGATCGGTGCGGGCACCGGATACAACGCGGCGCTGCTCGCGCACCGGGTCGGTGCGGGGAACGTCACGTCCGTGGACCTCGATCCGGAGGTCGCCGAGTCCGCCCGCACCCATCTCGCCGCCGCCGGATATCGGCCGGTCGTCGTCGCGGGTGACGGGACGCGCGGCTGCCCTGACCGGGCGCCGTACGACCGGATCATGGCGACGTGCGCGCTGCGCTCGGTGCCGGTGGGGTGGCTCGGCCAGTGCGCGGTCGGCGCGCGGATCCTTGCGCCCCTGTCGACCGGGATTGTGGTCCTCGACGTGCGGGACTTGGATGACATGGAGGGGGCGTATGCGGAGGGGCGGTTTTTGCATACCTCCGCGTACTTCATGGCGTTGCGCGGTGGCGGTGACCGGGCGGCGGAGCCGCGGGTCGGGGGTCTGCCGCATCCCGTGCTGCGCGACGAGTTGTTCCGGTTTCTGTTGACGCTGACGTCGGGCCATCTGGACCCGCGGGACGCTCTCGCGTTGTGGGAGCGCGAGGGGCGGCCCGCGCGCGAGCGGTTCGGGGTGACCGTGCGCGGCGACCGTCAGTGGGCCTGGCTGGACGATCCGGGCGGGCCCCACACATGGGAGTTGCCGGGCACCAGCTAGGTGCCCGGCAACGTCCTACGACTGCGTGTGCTCAGCCGCGCCGGATCGTGATCGTCGTCCACGCTCCGACGTGCACCCGGTCGCCGTCCTGCAGCGGCACGGGGACGAACGGCTGGATCGGTTCGTCGCCGTTGTTGACGGTCGTGCCGTTCGTCGAGTTCTGGTCGACGACCGCCCACGTGCCGTCCGGCTGCTGCACGAGCACCGCGTGCTGGTGCGAGACGCCCGGGTCCTCCGGCGGCACCGACAGGTCGATGTCGGGGGACTCCCCGGTGGAGTGGCGGCGCCGGCCGATCGACAGCTGGTTCCCGGTGAGCGGGCGCTGCTGCTCCGGCGAGTACGCGGGCAGGTTGAGCCCCGAGGCCTCGGGGCCGCTGCGCTGCATCATCGCCATGAAGTAGTCGCGGTCCGGGCCGATCGTCGCCGACCACGCCAACGGGCCCTGCGGCTGCTGCGGCGGCTGCTGCTGGAACGGCGGCGGGGTCGTCGAGGGCGCCGACGGGTCCGACGACGGAGGCGGAAGCATCCAGTCGTCCCCGTTCGTCCCACCGGGACCACCGTGACCACCCGGACCACCGTGACCGCCGAACGACGGGTTGGGCGGCGGGGGCGGCGGGCCCTGCGGGTCGTGGTGCTGCGGGAAGCCGGGCGGCGGGGGCTGCATGGGCCCCGGCTGCACGGGCTGCGCCGGTCCCGGCGGCGGGCCGGGCTGGCCGTGCGGACCCGGCTGCGCGGGCGGAGCCGGGGCGGGGGCCGGAGCCTGCTGCTGGTGGAAGCCCTGCGGGGCACCGCCACCGGTCTCGTACTGGCCGGAGCCGTCGAAGGACTGCGGCGGCGGGGCCTGACCCGACGGCTCGTTCCCGAACGGGGACGGCGGGATCGGCTCCGCGGGCCGGTTCATCTGCGAGGGCCGCGAGCCCTGGTACTCGTACGGGTCCGGGCCGGGCGGCGGCTGCTGCTGGAAGTGCAGCGCCGGGTTCGGGCCCTGCGGCTCCTGGTGGGGCGGCGGGAAGCCGGGCGCACCGGGGCCGCCCTGGCCGCCCGACGTGGGCAGCGGCGGGTTCGGGGCAGCGGGCGTGTACGACGTCGCCGTGTTCGTGAGGAAGTTCCAGCGGCACTCCTCGCAGAACGGCGCGCCGCCCTCACGCGGCGTACGGCACTGCGGGCACAGTTCGGGCGTACCGGCCCCACCCTGCGGCGCCTGCGGGTAGCCGTAACCGGCGGCCGGGGGTGGCGGAGGGGGCGGGGGCACGGTACCGGCCATGCGGTGACCGCAGACCTCGCACCAGTCGTCGGAACCCGACTGGTGTCCGTTCGGGCAGGTCGGCATGTCGGCGCTTCCCCCTCTCCTTCAAGTGCAAGCAGGGCTTGCCGTAGTGCGTGGGTGGCTATTTCTTGACGCGAACCGTCTTGGTCGACCGGGTCTCGAGAGTCATCTCGTCGGCCTCCGCGACCTTCGCTTTCAATCGAACAGTACCTTCCGCGGCGTCCACCACGTCCACCACCTTCGAAAGCAGCTTGGCCGTATCCGCGTTCCCCGAGAGGGCCGCGAGCTGCACCGCACGGCCCAGCTTCGCGGTCGCCCCGTCCATATCGCCCGACTTTCGGGCGTCAAGTCCCTGTTGGATGACGTCGGCCAGTTCGGCCTGGCCCGTGTAGTGGGCAACCTGCGGGTTGATCGACGTAGAGGCTGCCATGTCGTCCGTCCACACCGCACGGACGAGGCCTTGCGACAGGGTCTGCGCCGAGCCGTCCGGCTGCGGGATCACCAGGGAGACGCGGGCGGCGAGCATCTCCTGGCCGAGATCGGCGTCCGGGACCTGCACGCACACGTGGTAGTCGCGGGACTCGTCGCCCCAAGAGCCGGTGGGGTAGTCGCCGGCCCGTGGGCCCGCCTCGGTGCGGCGCTCCGTCAACTCCTCGACGGTGGGCGCTACTTGCTTCACGAACTTGATCTCGGTGCCGACCGGGGTCCACAGACGCAGGGCGACGTCCGCGACCTCCTTGCCCATCGCCGTCTCCATCATCTGCGTGAAGTCCTCGGCGAGATGGGCCGGATCGGCAACGATGTCCGCGGTGCCGAGGAGGGCGGAGGCGATTCCTGTGACCTCCTTCACCTCCCAGTCCGTGCCGACGCCACGGGCGTCACAGGTGAAGCGGCCCGCGCCCGCGTCCAGCGCCGCGCGCAGATCCTCCGGCGACTCGTGCTCGTTGCGCCCGTCGGTGAGCAGGATGCCGTGCCTGATCGGCACGTCCGCCGAGGCCAGGAGCCGGTCGGCCAGTTGAAGCCAGGTGCCGATCGCGGTGCCGCCGCCCGCGGAGAGCTTGCGCAGCGCCTGCTTGGCCTGCCCGCGGGTGGTCCGGTCCGCGACGGCGAGGCGGCCCTCGCCCGGGTAGATCTCCTTGGCCACATGGGTGCCGGCGATCACCGCGAAGTGCACGCCGTCGCGCAGCGCGTCGATCGCGGCGGCCGAGGCCTCGCGGGCGCCGCGCATCTTGGTGGGCGGATAGTCCATCGAGCCGGAGCAGTCCACCATCAGCGCGACCGCGGCGTCGGTGCCCTCTCCCGGGACGCTGAACAGATGAGGGGCGCTGACCGCGCCGCCCACCGTGCCGCCCCCGGTGGAGGTCACCGTGACGATCGCGTTGACGTCACGGCCGCCCTCCGGCAGATATTCGTTCTGGTAGACCTCTACGGCGAACTGCGGAACGTGCGATTTCGAGAAATTTGCCATGGCGACATGTCCCCCCTGAACAAGACCATTTGTGCGGCTTTCCCGCGCTACGCCGATCCTGCCCCCGACTGCGGCACAGGGAACGGCAGCACCGCCACTGTTACGTTGTCGTGGCCCCCGCCGTCGAGGGCGTGGCCGACCAGGACCTGGGCGCTGTGCAGCGGATTGCTGGCGGCGTCCGTGGGCAGCACGCGGGCCATCTCGTCGACGGACTCCGCGTAGTTCCACAACCCGTCGGTGCAGACCACGACCACTCCGGGGCGGTCCGGCTTGAACGACGCGGTGTGCGGCTCCAGTTCGTACGCGTCCGCGCCGAGCCAGCCCGTGATGGCGTGCGCCCGCTCGTCCGCGTACGCCTCCGCCTCGCTCATCAGGCCCGCCGCGACCATCTGCGCGGCCCACGAGTCGTCCTCGGTGAGCCGGGCCGCCGGTGCCTCGCGGTCGTCGGGCACCCAGTAGGCGCGCGAGTCGCCGATCCAGCCGACGATGAGCAGCTCCTTGGTGACGACCGAGGCGACGAAGGTGCACGCCGGCGCGTTCTGGTGCGGCTTGTGCTCGCGGGCCGTCTCGGGCTCGTCCGCAAGGGCGTTGACCGCCTCGGCGGCCACGACGATCGCCTCGTGCATGGCCTGCTGCGGGTGGGTGCCGCGCGGCAGCGCCTCGTGCAGGGCCTCGGTGGCGGCGCGGGACGCGGCGAGCGACGCGTCGTCGGGCCGGGTCGCCGAGGACACCCCGTCGCAGACCACGGCGAGGACGGCCGCGGAGCCGTCGGGCAGCGCGGCCGAGGAGATCACGAAGGAGTCCTCGTTGCGGTGGTGGCGCAGGCCGCGGTCGCTGACCGCGGCGACCGCGCCCAACTCCTGCTCCATGTGGTCGCGTTCGCGCGGCTGGGCGTGCCCGCAGTTCTCGCAGTAGCCGTCCGGGTCGACGTGCCCGGCGCGGCAGGCCACGCACAGCTTGGTGCCGGCCGGCGGTGTGGCGGCGCCGAGCTCCTCGGGCGTCGCGGTGCGCGGGTCGGGTGCGGCGATCCTGAACTCCTCCTCGGACGGCGGACCGTCGATGCGTACGGCGGCGGGCAGTTCGGAGCCGCCCGAGTCAGTGCCCCGCAGATCGGTCGGCAGGTGCACCGGGGCGGGCAGGTCCGAACTGTCCAGGTCGGGGGCGGCAGGCCACTCGACGGAGGCCGGCTCCTCGACGGAAGCGGGCTCCTCGACGGAGGCGGCAGCGGGCTCTTCGGCGGCATCGCGCCCGGCGTCCTGCGCGCCCGACCGCGGCGGACGCCCGGTCGAGGAAAGGTCGTATCCGCATGCCCCGCAGAAGCGATCGGCCTCCTCCAGAGGCTCCTCGCAGCTGGGACACACTGACATTGCGGCCGCCTTGTGCGTCTGCGACATCCTCACACCCACGTCCGGGGGCGGTAGCGGTTGGCCCGCTCCACCAGTTCGATCCTCTCCTCGCCGCGCTGAGCGAGCCTGGCCAGAGTTCGGTACGAGCGTTCAAGACCGAGGCGGAGGCCGCGCTCGTCCAGATCGCTGCCGAGCACCACCGTGCGCACGGGATCCTGCGGCGGACCGGAACCCTGCCTACCGGAGAGTACCCAGTCCAGAGCCGTGCCGAGCACCTCGGTGGACAACTGCTCGCGGCGCACCACGTCGAGGCCGAACGAGTCGAGCGCCTCGACCTGTCCCGCGGCGGCCGTCAGGTCGTGCAGCAACGGGTCCCCGTTCGCCCCCTGTGCCGTCCGCCCCCGCAGCCGCGAGCGCACCGCGGCGACCCGCGCCGCCGTGTAGTGGATCGACGACTCGGGCACCGACTCCAGGGTGCGCACCGCGCCGCCCCGGTCACCGGCGGCGAGCTGCACGCGCGCGAGGCCGAACGCCGCGCTGACGTAGCTCGGGTCGGTCGACCACACCAGGCGGTAGTACTCCGCCGCGTTGTCGAGCTGGCCCAGCACCTCCGCGCAGACGCCGAGCGCCAGCTTCGGCGCGGGCTCGCCGGGGAACGCGTCGTATATGGCGTCGAAGGACAGCGCCGCGTTCGTGTGGTCACCGGTCGCGAGCGCCGCGACGCCCCGGTACCAGACCACCCGCCAGTCGTCGGGATGGTCGGTCTCCAGCGCCGCCAAGCCGCGTGCCGCCGAGTCGACTTCGCCCATTTCGAGGCGCGCCCGCAGTTCGCGCAGGCGCAGTTCGAGGGAGTCGGCGGGCGCCGCGTGCAGGGCCGCGATCAGCTCGGCGGGGGCCGAGGCCATCAGGCCCGCGAGGAACCCGGCGTTCGGATCGCCCGGATCGACGCGCGGCACCGGGAGCGCGAGCGCGGTGCCCTGCGCCTGAAGCGGCTTGACGATCTCGGTGGACGACGGCGGCAGGGCGGGCGCGGCGGGCGGCGGGGGCAGTTCGGCCGCAGCCTTTCCCGGGCGCCGGCCGTTCCGTACGCGTACGGGGGTCTCCCGCGCGCCGAGCGGCGACACCTCGCCTTCGAGCAGGCCGAACAGCTCCGTGTCCGTGACCTTCACCTCGGGCCCGAACAGCGTGGACAGGGCGGGCCGCGGCCGGTTCGTCTGGAGCGCGACGACCTCGCGCAGGACGCCCGTCAGCTGCTCGGCCATCTCCTGCGCGGAGGCGAAGCGGCGGGCCGGGTCCGGGTCGGTGGCGCGCACGAGGAACCGGTAGAACGACTCGTACGTGCGGAAGACCTCGATGTTGTCGGGGTCGGGCAGGGAGTCCACGAACACGTTCGTGTAGCCCTGGAAGTCGAAGGTGAGCAGGGCGAGCGTCCGGGCCACGGTGTACAGGTCCGAGGCGATGGAGGGCCCCACCTCGGCGACCTCGGGCGCCTGGAAGCCGACGGTCCCGTAGATCGCGCTCTCGTCGTCGTCCATCCTGCGGACCGCGCCCATGTCGATGAGCTTGAGCTGGTCCTCGGTCTGGATCGCGTTGTCGACCTTGAAGTCGCAGTAGAGGAGATTGCGGCTGTGCAGATGACCGAGCGCCTCCAGGGCCTCGATGCCGTACGCGCACGCCTGCTCCACCGGCAGCGGGTCGCGCCTGCCCTCGGGCGTGCGCCGCTCGTTGGCGATCTCCTTGAGGGACTTGCCGCCCACGTACTCCATGACGATGTATCCGTCCAGGGAGCCGGTGCGCTGGTCGAGGTGCTCGACGAAGTTGTAGATGCGGACGATGTTGGAGTGCTCGATCTCCGCGAGGAAGCGGCGCTCCGAGATCGCGGCGGCCATCGCGTCCTGGTCGCCCGTGTCGAGCAGGCCCTTGAGGACCACCCAGCGGTCCGACACGGCGCGGTCGACGGCGAGATAGACCCAGCCGAGGCCGCCGTGCGCCAGGCAGCCCACGACCTCGTACTGGCCGTGCACGACGTCGCCCGTGGCGAGCTTCGGGACGAAGGAGTACGGGTGGCCGCACTTGGTGCAGAACCCTTCCGTACGGCCCGGCCGCTCGCCCCGCGAACGGCCCACCGGGGCACCGCAGTCGGACCTCGAACAGAATCGCTTCCGCTCGGGCACTTCGGGGTGCTCCTGCACCATCGCGCGCGGATCGGGCCGCGGCACGTCCGGCACATTGACCAGGCCGACGCCGAGCCGCGCCCGGCCCGAACCGCTCGCGCCCGCCCCGGAGCTGCGCACCGACACCGAGCGCGACGTCGAACTCCCCGAAAGGGAGCGGGAGAGCCGGCCGGAGACCGACCTGCGGGACTGCGAGGAGCGCGCCGATGTCCTGGCCGAGGCCCGCGAACTGGAGCCGGAGTTCTGCGAGCCGCGATGCCCGCCACCGGCGATCCCGGTCGGCTGCGAGGCCACCATGCCGCTCGGCGACACGACCGGGGCGAGCCCGCACATGTCGCAGTACAGCTCGCCGCCGCCCATGTCCTCGTAGGAACCGGTACAGCCGGGCCGCTGGCAGGAGGACGCCGCGGCCACGGGCGCGGGCTGTGGGCGGGCGGCAGGGCGGTGGGTGGGGGCGCTGCCCCCGTAGGTGCCACCGGCCGTCTGCGGTTTCAGGCCGCACGTGTTGCAGTACAGCTCGCCGCCCATGTCTTCGTACGAGCCCGTGCAACCCGCTCTGCCGCACTTCTGTGGCGCCACGCTCACGACTCCCCCCTGGCCGTTCTGTCGGCGGGCGCGGACAGCGTGTCCGCCGCCGCCCGTTGATACCGCAGCACCGCCGCCTCCGCGGCGCGCAGATTGCAGGGCGCGCTCCACAGCATGCGGCGCGCCGCGTCGTACCGCTCCACCAGGAACGGATCCTCGGCGAAACCGAGCCTGGCCACCTTCGCCTTGTACGCGTCGAGGCGCCCGCGCAGCTCCGCGCGGATCGCCAGCGGGGCCGTCACCGCCGTCAACGACTCACGCGCGCGCAGCAGTTCGTCCTCCGCCTTCGACTCGAGCGACTCCAGGAGCGGCGAGAGCCGGTTCCACTGGCCGTGCCTGCGGTACTCGGCCGCCGTCGCCAACTGCTCCTGCAACACCGTCGGCGGACCCGACACCGCGGGCACCTCCGACCCGGCTATCTTCGCGAGCACCTCGCCGCGAGCCGACCTCGCCTCGGCGAGCGTGCGGTCCGCGCGCGACAGCACGTCCCGCAGCCGGCCGAGCCGCACCTCCGCGTCCTGCCGCACGCCGAGCACGGCCTCGATCTCCCGGCGCACGTCCTCCAGGGCGCGGGCCTCCCGGTCGTACGCAGTGGTGTCGGGGCGGCCGCCGCCGGGCGCCGAACTCCCCGCCGCCTTCTGCCAGTACGTGAGCGGGTCCGAGACCACTTCCTCGCGCATCCGGGTCAGCGAGCCGGTGATCCGCTCCAGGTCGTCGCCCGCCGGATGCTCACCGGGGCGCACTCCTACGGAGTGCGCGAGCTGCCGGGTGCGGGCCAGCTCGGCGGCGAGCATGTCGATACGGGCGGGCAGCGCCGACCACACCGCGTCGGCGGCCACCACCATGTCGAGGGACGAGGCGTACAGCGTGTTCATCCGGTCGACGAGCGCCGCGAGCGTGAACTGCTCGGACAGCTTCGCGGGACCGGTGATCGAGGGCGAGGTGCCGCCCGCGCCGGGGCCCGGCGCGATGGTGACGGACTCGCCGCGCAGCAGCTCCGTCAGCTCCGACAGGTCGCCGCGGCTGGGCAGCCGGCGCCGCGAGCGGATCTCCCGCGCCGTGCGCAACGCGTCCGCGTACGCGTCGAAGTACGCCCACAGCAGCGTGATCTCCTGGTCGGCCGAGGCCCAGCGCTCCTGGGTCGTCCCGGTCAGCCGGGCGCCCTCCAGGAGTCTGCGCCCCGCGTGGTCCTGCAGGGCGAGCAGGGACGTCTCGATCGCTTCGTGCTCCGCGCCGAGCCGGGCCAGGGCACGGTCCACCTCGTCCCGGTCCATCACTGGACCAGCGGGTCCCCCGACGCCCATCGATCACCTCTCGCTTTCCCGAGTCCTCGTCAAGTCCCTGCCGCACCGCTTTGCTTGTCCTGCCGGCTCCTACTGGTACTTCGGCGCGGGCGGCCCCGAAGAGGAGCCGAGCGCCGGCTTCAGCCAGTGGTCGTACGACTTCTGCCAGCCGTCGGACTTGCGGTAGTCCACCAGCACCTGGTTGACCCGGCGCACCAGGTCGTCCGCGCCCTTCTTCATGGCGACGCCGTAGAACTCCTCGGTGTACGGCTCGCCCTTGAGCTCCACCGTCGGGTCCTGCGCGGCCTGGCTCGCGGCGAGCGCGCCGTCGGTGACCACCGCGTCGACCTCGCCGAGCTGGAGCCGCACCAGGCAGTCCAGCTGGTTCGGCACGGTCGTGGAGATGTCGGTGCTCTGCGGGAGACCGCCCTCGTCCACCGGCTTCTTCTTGCCGTCCTCCAGCGACGACGCGGCCGTCGAACCGGTCGCCGCGCAGATCCGCTTGCCCGCGAGCGAGGCCCCGTACCCCTTGATGTCGGAGGTCTTCGGGGCGAGCACCTGCTGGCCGGTCTGGAAGTACGCGGTGGAGAACGCGACGTCCTCGAGGCGGTCGCAGCTGATGGTCATCGTGCGGACCACCATGTCGACGTCGCCGTGCTGGATCGCCGGGATGCGCTCGTTGGTGGGGATGGCGCGGAAGCGGACCGCGTCCCTGTCGCCGAGGATCTTCTCCGCGATCTCGTGCGCGAGATCGATGTCAAAGCCCTCCAACTCGCTGGTCTTCGCCGTGCTGTTGGGGTCGCGGTAGCCCCACCGGTAGCTGTTCTGGTCGACGCCGACCGAGAGATAGCCGCGGTCCTTGACGGCCTGCACCGCGCTACCGCTCTCGCTGCCCGAAGGGGAGAGGCTGCGCTCCGGCTCCTTGCCCTTCACCGAGGGGTCGCAGTCGCCCGCCCTGGCCTGCCGGCCGTCGGCGACGCCACCGGACGCGTAGCTCGTCGTGCCGCTGTCGGTGGGGCGCTGTTGCTGGGTCAGCGGGAGCAGCAGCGCGAACACCGCCGTCAGGGCGCAGGCCACCGCCATGGCGGCCACGCCGCCCCAGCCGCGCAGAGTCACCTTCCGCCCGTTCCTTCGCTCGCTCATCGCCGCACCCCCTCTCACCGGTACTCCGAAAGCCTGCGTCCGATACCGAACACCGCGCCGGTCGCGGCCAGCACCGCCAACACCGCCGCCCCCACGGGCAGTCCGGTCATCGCGTCGAGACCGCCGCTCGCCTTGTCACTGAACTGACGCTGCTCGTGCACGAGGGCCGTGTCCAGATTCTTGTCCACCAGATCGAAGCATTCACCTGTCGGCTTGTCCTTCTTCGAACCGATGATCTTGTCGAGCGCGCCCTGGTAGTTGCCGGAGTCGTCCTGCTCCCGCGCGTCCTGGTGACGCTTGCGCCACTCCTTCATGCTGTCGTTCGCCTTGGTCACGGGCGCGCGGCCCGTGGTGTCGCCCTCGTCGTCGGCGAGCGCGTACGCGGCGTTCAGCTTGCCGGCGAGCGCGGTCATCTCCTGCTGGAAGTCGACGTCGTACTTGTCCTTGGTCTCGCCCTTCACGGACACCGTCTCGGCGCCACGGCTGACCAGCGTCAGGTTCTCGCTGCCCCGCGCCTTCAGGGACGCGATGCTCGCGTCGTGCAACACGTTCAAGGACCGTACGCCATGGTCATAGGACGCACTGAGTCCGCTGCGCGCGACGGTGTGACCGACGACGAGCCACAGCAGCACCACGGTGGCCGCCGCGGTGGCGGCGACGAGCCCCTGGTTGAACACCCGGTTCGTACGCCGGTAGTTGCGCCGCTGCGCCCACGCGAGGCCCGCGAGCGCGAACACGCCGAGGACGATGGCGATCCACGGGTAGGGCGTCGCCGAGTCGTAGTCGTTCCGCAGCCGCTGGTTCTCCGTCTTGTAGAGATCCTCGGCGGCCGGGAGCATCTCGGTCTGCATCTTCTCGTTCGCGTACCGCAGATAGGCGCCGCCCAGCGGGAAGCCCTGCCGGTTGTTGGCCCGGGCCCGCTCGATGAGGCCCTTGTACTGCGGCAGCAGCTTGTTCAGCTCCGCGATCGTCCCGGCAGAACGGGTGCCGGGGTCGGTGCTGGTCGCCGCGGTCACCAGCTTGTCCGCGGCGTTCCTGATGTCGCGCTCGTACCGGTCGCGCGCAGCCGCCGGTTCCTGGCCCCCCGCCAGGAAGCCGCTGGACGCCGCCGTGTTGGCGTCGGCGAGCGAGCGGTAGATGTCGGCGGCGTCGGCGCTCAGCGGCTGGCTGGAGTGCAGCACGTCGTCCGCGGCCGCCGAGCGGTCCGTCATCTGCCAGGCCGTCGTCGCGCCGAACGCCACGACGAGCAGCGCGAGGATGGCGCCGATGATGCGCAGCCTGCCGGGCTCGGTCGTGGCCGCGGCCTTCAGCCGGTCCACGCCCTCCGCCCAGGCGGTACGCCGCCGGGGCGGAGGCGCGCCGGGCGGACCGCCCCGCTGCGCCTGCGGTGGCACGCCCGGAATGGACGGCGCGGCGGCGGGACGCTCCGGCGGCGCCACGCTCCCGTTCGACGGGTATGTCACTTCGACCCTCCCCCATGGTCGTACGTCGGTCGCAAGTATCGCTTCCGCGACTGACATCCGCACGGGCATTCGCTGGATCTTGTGCGGAAGCGCTCCGCTGTGGAACACGTGGGGGCGGGGGGTTCGGTTCCCTGGTCGTGTCTGCGGCGACGGGGTTGAGGTTGCGGGGCGCTGCCCCGGACCCCGCGCCTCAATCGCCGGCGGGGCTTGATTGTGGTCGAGTTATGCGTAATACGCCCGCACTCTTGCATGGATCTCCGGAGGAGCTCCCACTGCGTCCAGGCCCAGGAGTGCTGCTCCCAGTACCGGGCGTTCTGTCACCACGCGGGGGATTGCGTGCGGTGCCTGGGCGGACAGCAACGTCCGTATACGGTCGTTGAGTTGGGGGTGTTGGGCTGCCAGGACGCTGCCGCCCAGGAGGACCGGGGCCGGCTCGTCCAGGAGGTCGAGGCGGCGCAGGGCCACTGTTGCCATCGACACCACCTCGTCGGCCATGCGCTCGACCAGGGAGCGGGCCACCGGGTCGTCGGCCGCCGCCGTGGCGAAGAGGACCGGGGTGAGTTCGTGGCGGCGGGGTGCGGGGATGTGGCCCAGGTGCAGCGCCTCGATCAGGGCGTACATGGAGTCGAGGCCGAAGTGGGCGGGCAGCGCGTGCATCAGGGCCGTGGGCCCGCCGCGGCCGTCCTCCGCGCGTGCGGCGAACCAGATGGCCTCCTCCGCGAGGCCGCCACCGCCGCCCCAGTCGCCGGAGAGCCGGCCGATCGCGGGGAACCGGGCCGTGCGGCCGTCGGGCAGCATCCCCGCGCAGTTGACACCCGCCCCGCACACGACGGCGACGCCGCGCGGCTCGGCGTCCTCCAGGAGCCCGGCGCGCAGCACGGCGAAGGTGTCGTTGCGCACGTCGACCCGGGATCCCCAGCGGCGTGTGGTCAGGGCTGCCGCCAACTCCCGTTCCTCCACCGGAAGATCGGCATTCGCCAGGCACGCCGAGACATGGTCGACGGCGCCCACGCCGGCCTGCGCGAAGGCGCGGTCGACCGCCTCCGCCAGGACGTCCACGGCCGGTTGCACGTTCGCCCGGTGGGGCTGGAACCCGCCGCCGCGGGCCGTGCCGACGACGGTGCCGTCGGTCGCGACCACCGCGACGTCGGTCTTGCTGTTGCCCGCGTCGATGGCGAGGACGGTCATGCCCACGCTGGGTCCTGCCTGGAGTTCCCCGTCGTCCGCGCGGAGCGCGGGCGCAGCGGCGGTCGGTGCGTGCGATCGGCGTGCGGTGTCCCAGGTCATGTGGCGGAGCCACCTGTCCTGGGGCGCCGTGCGGCGAGCGTGCGTGCCGGGCGTCGGGGCGCAGACGGGGAACTCCAGGCAGGACCCAGGTGCTCCCGGTTGTGCGCGATCAGTTCGTCCGTGAGGCGGTCGGCGTATTCGATCTGGCCGATGAGGGGGTGGGCGAGCAGCGCGTTGAAGACGCGGTCCCTGCCGCCCTTGAGGGCCGCTTCCAACGCCAGGTCCTCGTAGGCGGTGACGTTGGCGATGAGGCCCGCGTACAGGGGGTCGAGCTTGGCGACCGGCAGGGGCTTCGCGCCCTTTCCGTCGACCGTCGCCTGGACCTCGATGACGGCGTCGTCGGGCAGGAAGGGGAGCGTGCCGTTGTTGTACGTGTTCACGACCTGGTGCGGGCTGCCGCCGCCACCGAGCAGGGACGCGGCCAGGTCGACCGCCGCCTCGCTGTAGAAGGCGCCGCCCCGCTTCGCGAGCAGCTCCGGCTTCTCGTCGAGCGTCGGGTCGCCGTACATCTTCAGCAACTCGCGTTCCATCTCCGCCACTTGAGCGGCGCGGGACGGCTTCGTGCGCAGCTCTCGTACGACCGCGTCGTGCTGGTAGTAGTAGCGCAGGTAGTAGGACGGGACGACGCCGAGGCGGTCGACGACCGCGCGCGGCATGTGCAGGTCCTCGGCGATGGCGTCGCCCTGTTCGGCGATCAGGCGCGGCAGGACGTTCTCGCCGTCGGGGCCGCCGAGGCGCACACCCAGCTCCCACGTCAGGTGGTTGAGGCCGACGTGGTCCAGGTGCACCTCCTGCGGCGTCACGTCCAGGAGCCGGGCGAACTTCCGCTGGAAGCCGATCGCGACGTTGCACAGGCCGACGGCCTTGTGGCCCGCCTGAAGCAGTGCCCGCGTCACGATGCCCACCGGGTTGGTGAAGTCGATGATCCAGGCGTCCGGGTTGGCGCGGCGCACGCGTTCGGCGATGTCGAGGACGACGGGCACGGTCCGCATGGCCTTCGCGAGGCCGCCGGCGCCGGTCGTCTCCTGGCCGACGCAGCCGCAGTCGAGCGGCCACGTCTCGTCCTGGTTGCGGGCGGCCTGCCCGCCGACTCGCAGTTGGAGGAGCACCGCGTCGGCGTCGGCGACGCCCGCGTCCACGTCGGACGTCGTACGTATAACGCCCGGGTGTCCCTGCTTGGCGAAGATGCGGCGGGCGAGGCCGCCGACCAGTTCGAGGCGGTCCGCGGCCGGGTCGACGAGCACCAGCTCCTCGATCGGCAGCGTGTCCCTCAGCCGCGCGAACCCGTCGATGAGTTCGGGTGTGTAGGTCGATCCTCCGCCGACCACGGCGAGCTTCATAGAAATCCCTTAGCCCTTTACTCCGGTGAGGGTGACGCCTTCGACGAAGGCCTTCTGTGCGAAGAAGAAGACGAGGCAGACCGGCGCCATCACCAGGAGCGTGGCCGCCATCGTCAGGTTCCAGTTGACGCTGTGCGCGGACTTGAAGGACTCAAGGCCGTAACTCAGCGTCCAGGAAGCCGGGTTCTGGGCCGCGTAGATCTGCGGCCCGAAGTAGTCGTTCCAGCAGTAGAAGAACTGGAAGAGGGCGACGGCGGCGATGCCCGGCTTGGCCATCGGCACCACGATCCTCAGCAGCGTGCGCAGCTCGCCGCAGCCGTCGACCTTCGCCGACTCGATGTACTCCTTCGGGATCGTCAGCAGGAACTGACGGAGCAGGAAGATCGAGTACGCGTCGCCGAACGCCATCGGGATGATCAGCGGCCACAGGGTGCCGGAGAGGTGGAACTGCTGCGCCCACACCAGGTACATCGGGATCACGATGACCTGCGGCGGAAGCATCATCGTCGAGATGACGAGGAGCATCGCCGTGCGCCGCCCGCGGAAGCGGAACTTGGCGAGCGCGTACGCGACGGGGATCGCCGAGCACACGGTGAACAGTGTGCCGAGCCCCGCGTACAGCAGCGAGTTCTTCCACCAGTCGAGGAAGCCGTCCGTCTGGAGGACGGCCTTGTAGTTCTCCCAGTGCCAGGAGTCCGGCCACAGGTCGCCGCTCATCGCCTGCCCGTCGCTCATCACGGACGTCAGGAAGACGAACACGAAGGGGAGGACGAAGAGCAGCGCGACCGCGATCGCGATGCTGTGCACGGCGATCCAGTGCAGGATCCGTTGGCGGCGGGCGCGCCGGGCGGCCGGGCCGCTCTCGGGTGCGGGCCCGGTGGTGACGGCGGGGCGCGGCCTCAAGGTCGTAGTGGTCATGTCGATCAGTCCTCCGCCGCGAGCAGACCCGAGCGCTTGCGCATGAGCAGCGAGGTCACGGCCATGGCAATGGCGAACAGGACGAGCGAAAGCACGCACGCCGCGCCGGTGTTGAAGTTCTGGAAGCCCATCGAGTAGACGAGCTGCGGGACGGTGAGGGTCGAGTGGTCGGGGTATCCCGGCTGGATGACGGTGCCGGGACCGATCGATACGCCCGACGCGATCTTTCCGGCGACGAGGGCCTGCGTGTAGTACTGCATGGTCTGCACGACGCCCGTCACCACGGCGAACATGACGATCGGGGTGATCGAGGGCCACGTCACGTAGCGGAACTTGGCGAAAGGACCGGCGCCGTCCAGCTCGGCCGCCTCGTACTGCTCCTTCGGTACGTCGAGCAGCGCGGCCATGAAGATGACCATGAGGTCGCCGATGCCCCAGAGGGACAGCAGGACGAGCGAGGGCTTGGCCCAGGTGGGGTCGTTGAACCAGTTGGGGCCCTCGATGCCGACCTTGGCGAGGATCTCGTTGACCGGCCCGCTGCCCGGGTTGAGCAGGAAGACGAAGGCGACGGTCGCGGCGACCGGCGGCGCCAGATACGGCAGGTAGAAGGCGGTCCGGAAGAATCCGACGCCGCTCTTGATCTTGGTGATGAGCAGCCCGAGCGAGAGTCCGAACACCACGCGCAGCGCCACCATCACCACCACGAGCCACAGCGTGTTCCACAGGGCGGGCCCGAACAGCGGCATGTCCCGGAACACGTACACCCAGTTCCGCAGCCCCACGAAGGTGGGCGCCTTGATCTGGTTGTAGTGCATGAACGAGAAATAGACGGTGGCGAGCAGCGGATAGGCGAAGAAGGCGCTGAATCCGATCAGCCAGGGGGAGAGAAAGCCCACGGTGCGCAGTCTGCGGCGGGCAGGCCTGGAAAGGGTGAGTGCCATACGAGAATGTCCCGTTCCTCAGTTCTGCGACTGCAGGGTGTCGGCGTCGATGAGTTTGTCGAGGCGCCGCAGACCGGCCTTCAGGTCGTGGACCTCGCCGGCCTCCTCGCCGTAACTGAAGTCCTGCAGCTGCGTGATGTACATGCCGCCGTTCGTGGAGGGCGGCATCACCTGGCTGTACTTGTTCTTCGCGATGCCGAGGAAGGTGCGGAACGTCGGATCGGCGTCCAGCTTCGGTGACTTGAGCGCGGCGAACGTGGACGGCACGTTGTGAATGGCGTTGGCGAAACCGACCACCTGATCGGTGTCGGAGGTCAGGAATTTCACCAGCTCCCAGGCCGCGTTCTGGTGCTTGCTGCTGTGCGCGATGCCGGTGACGGTGCCGGTCAGATAGCCGCGCCCGTACGTCTCGGCCTGGTCGTCGGGGACGGGCAGCGGTGCGACGCCCCAGTCGAACTTCGCCTTGGCGTCCTTCAGCATGAGCCCGCGCCATTCACCGTCCATGTGCATGGCCAACTTGCCGCTGAGGAAGGCGTTCTGGTTCGACATCTCGTCGCCGAACGAGGTCCGGAACTTCTCCAGGGCCCCGTATCCGCCCTGCGCGTCCATCAGCTTCTTCGTCGTCTTGAAGTAGTCGTACGTGTCGGGTTCCTCGGCGAGCCGCGAATTCCCCTTGGCGTCGAAGTACTTGGGCCCCCACTGGCCGAACATCCGGTCCGGGCTGTTCTGGTAGAGCCGGAAGTTCGGCATGAAACCGACGCGCTTGTACGAGGAGTTTTGGGAGGACCCGTCCTTCACGGTGAGCTTCTTCGAGTCGGCGATGAACTCGGACATGGTCCGGGGCGGCCGATCGATGCCCGCCTTCTTGAAGGCGTCCTTGTTGTAGTACATGCCGAAGGCGTCGGCGAGGAGTGGCAGGGCGCACTGGTTGCCGCGATAACTCGTGTAGTCGAGAAGGGACTTGGGGAAGACCTTCGTCTTGTCCATTCCCGTCTTCTTCATGAACGGGTCGAGGTCGACCCACATGCCGGAGTCGCAGTACTGGCCGACGTTGTTCGTGGTGAAGGAGGAGACGACGTCGGGGGCCTCGTCGCCACCGGCCCGCAGGGCCTGATTGGTGGTGGCGTCCGTGACGTTGCCGGTGGCCTGCACCTTGATGTTCGGGTGCAGCTTCTCGAAGCGGGCGATCGACTCGTTGATCGCCTTCACCTCGCCGGGTGCCGACCAGCCGTGCCAGAACTTCAGCGTGACGGGCTTGGTCGGGTCGTCGGCGGCGCTGCCGGTACTCGGATTGGCGCAGCCGGCGAGCAGCAGTCCGGCCGCGGCGAGCCCTACGGGCGCGCGCAGGGGTATGCGCCATCGCGGCATGGCGAACGTCCTTTACGTGTACGGGGGTTGGGAGAGTGGTCCAGTACGTGTACGGGGGTTGGGGGAGTGTTCCAGCGGTCAGGCGTTGCTGGTGTCGAAGACGGTGGCGCGGGCCTGGGTGAGGGCGGTGCGCAGGGCGCCGGTGAGGATGGGGTCGCCGGCGAGGTCGCTGATGCGCAACTGGGGCCGGGGCAGGGCGAGTCCGGTGAGCTGTTCCTCGACGCGGTCGCGCAGGGCGTCGCCGCCGGCCCGGGCGACCTGCCCGGACAGGACGACGAGCTCGGGGTCGACGACGGCGACGACGGCGGCGAGTCCGGTGGCGAGCCGCCGGGCCACCTCGTCGAGGACGTCCTGCTTGTCGAGTGCCTCGGCCAAGTCCGCGACCCCACCGGCGAGTTCACGCACCGCGGCGGCGGCGACGAGGCTCTGCAGCCCGCCGCCCCCGTCCGAACGTGCCACGGCATCCGACCCGCCGCGCGCCAGGGGAGCCCCCGGCAGCGGCATGTAACCGATCTCGCCCGCGCCGCCGGTCGCCCCGCGCAGCAGCGTCCCGCCGAGCACGATCGCGGCACCCACGCCCTCGTCGACGTACGCGAGCACGAAGTCGTCGTGGTCCTGCGCGGCGCCCTCGTACTGCTCGGCGATCGCGGCGAGGTTGACGTCGTTCTCGATGGAGACGGGCGTCCCGAGCACCTGGGCGAGGTCGTCGCGCAGCGTGCGGGAGTGCCAGCCCGGCAGGTGCGGGGCGTAGCGGAGCTGGCCGGTGCCCGGGTCGATGGCGCCGGGGGTGCCGATGACGGTGGCGGTGAGGTCGCCGTGCCCGAGCCCCGCCTGGCGCAGCGCCCCGTCGACGGCCTCGGCGACGAGCTGGGCGGTGCGGTGCCGCACGTCCTCGCTCACGGCGTGGGCCTCGATGCGGCGGCGGCCGCGTTCGGCGCCGGTGATGTCGGCGACGACGGCGGTGATGCCGGTCGGGTCGGCGGAGAGGGCGGCGACGTGCGCGGCACCGGGGTCGATCTCGTACAGCAGGGCGTTGGGACCCGGGCGGCCGGTCTGGCTGCCGGTGGTCCGGACGAGCCCGGCGGCTTCGAGGCGGCCGAGGAGCTGCGAGGTCGTCGGTTTGGAGAGGCCGGTCAGCTCACCGATCCGGGTGCGGGTGAGCGGGCCGTGGGCGACGAGGAGGTCGAGCGCGGCGCGGTCGTTCATGGCGCGCAGGACGCTGGGGGTGCCGGGGGTACCGGGGATGCCTGGGTTGGCAGCCATCGTGGGGGACCCGCCTCCTCGCACTGTTAGGAAACTTTCCTATCGGGGTGCGAGGAACGTAAGGCGCGTGTGTGGGGGACGTCAATAGGTGCGGGGCCCCAATAGGGGAGGGCCGCCCAGAGGGAAGGGGCCGCGCACTGTGTGTGCACGGCCCCTTCGACTCCTCAAGGCAGCTGGGACGACAAAGACCCGGATCGAAGTTCAGGCTGAGATGCCTTCGATCCGGGCCAGGGCCTCGTCCGCGCCGAACGGCTGCAAGTACGGCAGCCAGCACGGATCCCTATGCCCGGTCCCGATGATGCGCCAGGCCAGGCCCGACGGCGGAGCCGGCTTGTGGCGCAGGCGCCAGCCGATCTCCACGAGGTGGCGGTCGGCCTTGGTGTGGTTGCAGCGGCGGCACGACGCCACCACGTTCTCCCAGGCGTGCTGACCCCCGCGGCTGCGCGGGATCACGTGGTCGACGCTGGTTGCGACGCCACCGCAGTACATGCACCGGCCGCCGTCACGGGCGAACAGTGCGCGTCGGGTCAGAGGAACGGGCCCCCGGTAGGGAACCCGGACGAACCGCTTGAGCCGGACGACGCTGGGAGCGGCGACAGTACGTGTTGCGCTGTGCATAAAGGCGCCGGACTCCTCGAGGCACGTGGCCTTGTTCTCGAGAACGAGTACGAGCGCGCGGCGGAGCGGTACGACGCCGAGGGGCTCGTACGACGCGTTGAGGACCAGGACATGCGGCACGGATGCCTCCTTGTACGCCGGCGGCGCGTGGCTCGCGCCGGGACGATCTCCTAGCCAGTCTCCCCTCACGGCTGGTCGTGGCGCCACCATGTCCGCGTAACGGCCTTGGAGTGTTTTCGAGCACACACTCCTTCATTCCCCGCCCGGACCTGGTGAAGACCCTTGGTGCGCCGCGCGGGTTCACGTGACCACTGTCTCTCCGTGGAATGTGACGACGATCCACACACGATGCCCCGTTAGTGTGGTGTTTCTGCCCGCTCCTGTCCCCGAGCTTCGTCCCGAGGCGGGCAGATGGCTACGCCTGGAGGTACCTGCCGTGATCTTGTCCGTCCTGTCGGCCACGGGGACGAGCGATGTCTCGTCCGACCCCGCGAAACCCACACTCAAGGACGCCCAGGAGCAGGCCGGACAGGCCGCCGGCTGGGTCGAGCAGAACTGGTCCACCTGGCTGAGTGTCGGCCTGCGGATTCTGCTGATCGTCGTCATCGCCTTTGTGCTGCGCGCCGTGATACGCCGCACCATCACCAAGTTCGTCGACCGGATGAACCGCAGGAGCGAGGCCGGTGCCACGTCCGCGCTCGGTGGTCTTCTTGTGAACACGGAGCGGCGCCGGCAGCGCTCGGAGGCCATCGGCAGCGTGCTGCGCTCGGTGGCCTCGTTCGTGATCCTGGGCACCGCCGCCCTCATGGTGCTCGGCGCGTTCAAGATCAACCTCGCACCGCTGCTCGCGTCCGCCGGTGTCGCCGGTGTCGCGATCGGTTTCGGCGCGCGCAACCTCGTCACCGACTTCCTCTCCGGCGTCTTCATGATCCTCGAGGACCAGTACGGCGTCGGGGACACGATCGACGCGGGCGTCGCCTCCGGCGAGGTCATCGAGGTCGGCCTGCGCGTGACGAAGCTGCGGGGCGCCGAGGGCGAGATCTGGTACGTGCGCAACGGCGAGGTCAAGCGGATCGGCAACCTCTCCCAGGGCTGGTCCACCGCGGCCGTCGACGTCACCGTCCGCGCCGACGAGGACCTCGACAAGGTCAAGGAGACCCTGACCGAGGTCGCCGAGACCATGAGCAAGTCCGAGCCGTGGAACGAGATGCTGTGGGGCCCGGTCGAGGTGCTCGGCCTGGACAGCGTGCTGCTCGACTCCATGGTGGTGGGCGTCTCCGCCAAGACCATGCCCGGCAAGTCCCTGACCATCTCGCGCGAGCTGCGCTGGCGCATCAAGCGGGCCTTCGACGAGGCGGGCATCCGCATCGTCGGCGGCGTCCCGGCCCAGGTGGACGGCGAGTCCGCCGACCCGTCGGCCGGCGTCTCGGCCCCGTCGGCCTACGCGTCGGCCACGTCCCCGCAGTCCCTTGCGGCGTCGCCGATACCGCCGGCGAATCTGTCGAAGTAGCCAACGGGCCTACGAGGACGGGGGTGCGGGAGAACTTCTCCCGCGCCCCCGTCCTCGTATCCGAAGCCGTCACGCCACCCTGAGCCGCGACGGGTGTGTCGAGCGGTGCAGCAGCGGCAGCGCCGTGGCGGTGGCCAGCAGGCAGGCCGCGCCGACGCCCACCGGGACGAGGAGTGGCAGCGCCCAGGGGACGGACTGCCCCGCGATCCTCGCGTACGCCGTGTGGATCGCCGTGCCGCCGAGTGTCGCGAGGACGAGGGCCGGGGTCAGCGACAGGGCCGTCTCAAGGAGCAGCGCCCGCGTCAGGATCCGGCGCGGCACCCCGGCCGCGACCTGCGCGGCGAGTGCTCGGCGCCGCGAGGACAGTGACTCGGCGGTGCCGACCGCGAGCGCCGCCAGGCTGATCAGCAGGGCGATCAGCACCGCGGTGGCGGTGAGGTTCAGGCCGTACGTGTAGTAGCCGACGTCCTGCGGCACGCCGGTCTCGGCCTCGTTCGCCGCCAGTTGGTCGAGCATCACCTCACGGAGCCCGGCCAGGCCGACCCCGACGACGGTGACCAGGATGACGGCCGCGTGGCTGCGGGCCGCCGACCAAGGGTCCTCCTGCAGTCGGTGCGCGGCCAGCAGCACAGCGGGACGTTCGGTGCGCGGAGCGAACCGCCGCCCGATGAGCCGGGCGGCCGTCCCCGCGACCCAGATGGCGCCCGTCCCGCTCAGCACCACGGCGCCGACCACGAACAGCGGCAGGGACGCGGCCGTACCGGAGCTGCCGCGGACGAGGACCAGGCCCGCGCCGAGCATGACGAGGACGACGGGCAGCAGAAGCCCGAGGAGGAGCCCGGGACCGCGCCCCGCCCCCTCCCGCCGCACGTGCCCCAGCGGCGAGGCGATGACCCGGCGCAGCGCCACCGCGCTCACCAGGACGCCGAGCACCGGCACCGCGAGCGTCACGACGGCGGCACCCAGCCATGCGACGGGGTCCACCGCCCGGTCCACGCTCAGCGCGGCCGTCGCGAACCCCGCGTATCCGATGAGCGCCCCCGCCAGGCACGCGAGCCCGGCCTCCAACGCCGCGATCCGCCGCACTTGCTTCGGGCCCGCCCCGGCGAGCCGCAGCCCGGCGAGCCGCCGGTCGCGGTGGACCGCGCCGATCCGGGCGCACTGCCCGAGGAAGCCGAGCACCGGGACGAGGAGCAGGAGCAGCCCGGCGACGACGCCCCGCCGTGTGCCCGGCTGGTCCAACAGGCCGTTCCCATAAGGGAACTGGACCTGGCCGCGCACGCTCGCGAGGGCCACGGCCGCGCACGCGAACCCGGTCGCCGCCGTGGCGCCGAGCGCCGTGAGCACCGCCCGCCGCCGCTCCAGGCGGTCCGCGCCGCGGGTCAGCAGCCAGGCGAGGCGCAGATCGGAGGAGACGCTCATCGGGTCACCGCCGTCGACGGCGCGGACGTGTCCTGCGTCGCTCCGTCCAGCAGCCGCACCTCCCGGTCCGCGTACGCCGCGACCTGCGCCTCGTGCGTCACCAGGACCACGGCCGTGTGCGTCTCCCGGGTCGCGTGGACCAGGGAGGCGAGGACCTGCTCGGTGGCCAGCGAGTCGAGCGCGCCGGTCGGCTCGTCGGCGAAGACGACCTTCGGCTCCGTCACCAACGCCCTTGCCAGGGCCACCCGTTGGGTCTGTCCGCCGCTCATCGCGCCGGGCCGCAGCTCGCGCTGCCCGCGCACGCCGAACCGCTCCAGCCACGCATCGGCCTCCGCCTGCGCCGCGGCGCGCGGTCGTCCCGCGAGCAGCAGCGGCAGCGCCACGTTGTCCAGGGCCGACAACTCCGGGATGAGCTGGCCGAATTGGAAGACGACGCCGAACTCGGTGCGGCGCAGCTCGCTCAGCCGCTCCTCGTCGAACCGGTGCAGGGGCTCGCCCGCGTACGTCACCGTGCCCTCGTCGGGGCGGGCGATGCCGGCCAGGCAGTGCAGCAGCGTCGACTTTCCGCTGCCGCTGGCGCCCGTGACGGCGACGAACTCGCCGGGGCGCACGTCGATGCCGATGCCGCGCAGCGCCGGAGTCTTTCCGTACGCCTTGGTCAGACCCACGGCGGACAGGAGGGAGGGAGTGCTCATGTTGCAGTGACCTCCGCGGTCAAAGTGGCGAGCCTGGCCGCCGTGGACGCCATCCAGCGCAGGTCGGCGTCGAGGTGGGCCAGGGCGTAGTCGGCGGACAGGACGGTGGTGAGGTCCGCGCCGGGGTCGGTCTTCAGTGCGGTGAGCTCACGCATGCGTGCCATGTGGGCGGCGCGCTGTTCGTGCAGATGGGTGTCCGGGTCGGCGCCCTGCTCCGCGACGAGGATGGAGACGACGACCTTGGCGAAGATCTCGTTGGTGACGTGCGGGGCGGGCGGAGTGATCTCCCGTGTCCAGTCGAGAAGTTGGCGCGACCCGTCGGCCGTCACGCGGTAGAGGGTGCGCTCCGGGCCACCGTCGGAATCGGTGCCCTCGACCTCCACAAGGCCGTCCCGGACCAGGCGCTGGAGTGTCGTGTACACCTGCGCGTACGCGAGCGGGCGGGCCTGCGGGAAACGTTCGTCGTGGCGTCGCTTGAGGTCGTAGCCGTGGCGCGGACCGGAGGCGAGCAGCCCAAGGAGGACGTGGCGGGTGCTCATGCGAGGAGTATGTACCGCGTATATGTATCGAGTACATAGTTGCCGCGAGAAGTGCCGGAAGTGGGAAGGTCCGTTCCGGCTCAGCGGCGCGTGCGGTTCACGCGCCGCCGCTCACTCGTCCTCGTCCGCCACCCCGTACGCCCCCACACTCCACAACGAAATCCCGTACTGCGTCGCCCTCTTGTCGCCCACGACCCGGACGAACCGCACGTCCTTCGCGTCCATGCGGACCGACTCGTGGCCGCCCTGGCCGTCTCGCACGGTTGCCGCCGTGCGCCAGGTGCGGCCGTCGGGGGAGGTCTGGACGCGGTAGTGCTTGGCGTAGGCGTCCTGCCAGTGGAGGGTGACCAGGCCGAGGCGGGTGGGCTTGGCGAGTTCGACCTGCCACCATTCGCCGTTCTTCACGGGGGAGGACCAACGCGTCGACGTCTTGCCGTCGTTGGCGGCCTTCGCCGGGAAGTCCGGGGTCTCGTCCGCGGAGGAGGAGGCCTTGCCGGAGCGGGCCAGGTCGGGGCCCGCCGTGCGGGGGTAGGCGCGGACCGAGAGGGTGCGGGTCTCGTCGCCGAAGGTGAAGGGGATGGAGTACGTGCCCGCGGGGGTGTCCGCGGGAACTGTCACCTCGACGGGCACGTCGACCTTTGTGCCGCGCGGGAGTTCGGACTGGTGCGGGAGGTCGACCTTGATGCCGTGCGGGGCCTTCGTCGTCAGGCGGCCGCGCACGGCGCCCGGGCGCTGCGCCGTCAGGTGGGCCGTCAGTCGCTGGGGTGCGCCGCCGATTTCGGCGTCGGTCTCGGTGCGGGCCAGGGTGACGGAGGCCGCGGGGGAGTCCGCGTACCAGGGGACCACGTGGGTCACCGCGTCGGACGACGCGCCCGTGACGCGTACCGCGTCCGCGCGGGTGTTGTGGGCGTCCAGCTCCGTGAAGCCGCCGTCCGTGAGCGCGCCGATCCGCTTCCAGCCCTCGCCGGGGGCGTGCGCCTCGACCGTGCCCGAGGTGCCGGGGTCGGCGAGGACCGTGACCGTGGACAGGGCGCGGGCGCGCGGGAGTTCGGCCTTCGCGCCCTTCGACGCGTCCGCGCGGTCCGTACCCGACCAGGAGGCGAACTCCTTCTCGGCCTTCGTCAGGAACGGGTCCAACACTCCCTTGCCGACCGTGGCGCTCGACTTGGCCAACTCCTTGCGGAGGGACGACAAGTGGCGTGCCGCCTTCCATGCCGCCGCCTTGTCGTCGCGGCTTGCGGCCTCCAGCATGTCGACCGCGGCCTCGCCCGCCTGCCCGTAGCGGCCCAACTTGTCGGCCCAGGGCCGGACTTCGGAGTCCAGCTCCGTGCCGTCGAGGGCCGAAGGTGTGCGGCGCATCTGGGTGAACGCGTCGCGCAGGGCCGCCGCCGTCTTCTTGGTGCTGTCCGCGTCCGTCGTCGTGCGCGCCTTCCGGAACGCCGAGATCAGCGGCTTCAGATAGGCCGACTCGTCCGCGCCGAGCACCGAAGACGCGTCGTTGCCCGCGAGGGCGGAGAGCGCCTCCTCGGTCTGCTTCTCGCCGTCCGCAAGATCGTCGATCGCCGCCTGCCAGGACTCCTGCGCCCGGTAGTCGCGCGGGTTCCAGGCGTAGTCCGCGGTCGTGAACAGCGGGATGCGGGAGGCAGCGGGCTGCTCCATGGCCGTGGCGAGGACCGCCGCGGAACCGGAGGCCACGGCGGGCTCCCGGCCCATGTACGGGCCCAGGAATATCCGGTCCTGCGCGTAGTCGTTGACCGGGTAGTTGTCCATCGTGAGCAGCTTGTGCCCGCCGCCGAACGCGCCCTGCACACCTGCCAGTTCGCCGCCGGTGATCGTGCGCGGCACCACGCCGACGCCCGTCCACGCGACCTCCACCGCGTCGTCCAGATCGCGGGCGAGCGCCGTCCGGTACTCCGTCGTGCCGTCCTGGTAGTACTCGGTCGGCATCAGGGACAGCGGCCCCGCGCCCGGGTGCCGGGCCGCGAGGTGCTTCGCCACCGCGTTCGCGACCTTCGCCTGCGCCTTCGCCGCGGAGTCGGGACCGGAGCCGAACTCCCGCGCGTCCGACGCGCAGTGCCACTCGCTGTACGACACGTCCTGGAACTGGAGCTGGAAGGCCCGCACCCCGAGCGCCCACATCGCGTCGAGCTTGCGGGTGAGCGCCTTGATGTCGTCCGGCGACGACATGCACATCGCCTGCCCCGGCGCCACGGCCCAGCCGAGCGTCACGTGGTTGGCGCGGGCCCGCTCGGCGAGCCTGCGGAAGTCGGCGCGCTGGTCGGCCGGGTACGGCTCGCGCCAGCGGGCCTGGCGGTACAGGTCGTCGCCGGGCGCGTACAGGTAGCGGTTCTGCTTGGTGCGGCCCATGAAGTCGAGCTGGTCCAGGCGCTGCTCCGTCGTCCACGGCGTGCCGTAGAAACCCTCCGTCAGACCGCGTACGGCCGTGCCCGGCCAGTCCCGTACGACAACCCCCGCGACGGTCCGCCGGTCGATCAGTTGCCGGAACGTCTGCGCCGCGTGGAACAGGCCGTCGTCGCCGATGCCCTCGATGGCGACGGTCGGCGTCCCCGCCGCGCGGCCCACGGCGAGCCGGTAGCCGCCGGACGGGAGATCGCCGCGGGCGCTCGCGCCGAGGCCGCGCAGGGTCGCGTCGAGAGAGCCGGCCCTCCCCTTGCCCGAGTCGGGACGGTAGTCGCCCGCGCCCGTCCTGGCCTGCGGGGACTCGGTGGCGAGCCGCACCACGAGCCGCGCGTCGCGGGGCACGTCGTGCTCGGCGGAGACCTGCCGGATGTCCCGCGCCCCCGCGCCCTTCAGTGCCTTGCGCAGCGCGTCCACGGCGTACGAGTCGGAGCCCGGCGGCACCAGGAGCGTCACCTCGTCCGGGACCGCGACCCCGTCCGCGTCGTCCGACGCCTTGAGGGACTGCGGGCGCGGCCACACCGCGGGCAGCTTCGCGTCCGACTTCAGGTCCCCGGTGGTCGTCCCCGGCGTCGGGGGAGCGGCCACGGCCCCCGTGGCCCCGCCCAGCGTCCCGGCGATGACGGCGACCGCGAGGGCAGCCGCCCTCTTCCTGCGCCGGAGCTGCACGGCGTACTCCCTGTGGTTCGAACCTGACTCAAGAGGCACAAGGATAGAAGGGAGGAGGCCGTCGATGGGCGGTAACCGGCCCTACCGACGAGTTGCCTGGTCGAACGGGATTTTTTTCGGCTGTTCAGGCCCTCGGGCAAAGTTCCTTTCGTTGTACACACTGTGACCAGTAACACGTTGTTCGGTGAAAGAGGCCTGAGGTCGTAGCTTCTGGGTAGGTCTTTCGACTCCCGACGCCTTACGACGAAGGAGGCCCCCGTGGCCGCATCAGCACAGCTCCTGCTCTCGGCCCTCTCCAAACAGGCGGACCTCAGCATGATCGACGACGCCGACGTCACCAGCACCTGCTCCTTCGAAGCGCCCCTCACCAGCGAACCCGCCTTCGCGGACTACGCCCCCCTGACTTCCGAGCCGCCCATGACGGACGAGTCCCCCCTCACTTCCGAGCCCACACCCACCGGTCTCGCCGCGGGCTGAGTTCGATGACGCAGGCCCGGATCGCCGCGCTGCACGGAGTGGCCACCTCCTACTCCCCGGCGCCGGGCCGCACCGTCCACGCCTCGGACGCGGCGGTGGCGGCGGCCCTCGCCGCGCTCGGCGTGGACGTGAGCGCGGATCCCGCCGAGCCGCCCGAGCGGCTGCTGCCGCCGACCGTGGTGGTGTGGGCCGACGGCAGCGTCCCGCGCTGGGTGACGGGCCTGCCCGAAGGGGCCGAGCTGCGGCTGCGGCCGGAGGGCGGGGACCGCTTCGACCCCTGGGACCCCGGCACCGCGACGCCGCCCGGCACGCACCGGCTGCGCGTCAGCACGCCCGACGGGCGCCGCGCCGAAGCCCATCTGATCGCCGCGCCGCCCACAGCGCCGGCCCCGCCGCCGCGCACCCACGGACTGCTCGTCCAGCTCTACTCGCTGCTCTCCACCCGCTCCTGGGGCATGGGCGACCTCGCGGACCTGGCCGACCTGGCGTCCTGGTCGGCCCGCACCCACGGCACCGGATTCCTCCAGGTCAACCCGCTGCACGCGGCGGTCCCCGCCGGGCCCGACGGCGGCACGGACCCGTCCCCGTACCGCCCCTCCTCGCGCCGCTTCCCCGACCCCGTCCACCTGCGGATCGAGGACATACCCGAGTACGCATACGTCCCTCAGCACGCCCGGGAGGCCGCCCGGCTGCGCGAGGCGGTGCTCACCCAGGGCGCGCTGATCGACCGGGACGCGGTGTGGGCGCTGAAGCGGACGGCGCTCGAAGCGATCCACGAGGTGCCGCTCACCCCCGGCAGGCGCGCCTCCTACTGGGACTACCTCGCCGCACAGGGCACGGCCCTGGAGGACCACGCCACGTACTGCGCGCTCGCCGAGCGGTACGGCCCCGACCGGCACACCTGGCCGGCCGCCCTCCAGGACCCGCGCTCGCCGCAGACCGGCCACGCCCGCCGGGAGCTGATGGACCGCGTCGACTTCCACTGCCGGCTCGCCTGGCTCACGGACGGGCAACTCGCCGCCGCCCAGCGTGCGGCGCGCGAGGCGGGCATGCCGATCGGGCTCGTGCACGACCTCGCCGTCGGCGTGCACCCCGGCGGCGCCGACGCGTGGGCGCAGCGCGACATCTTCGCGCAGGGCATCAGCGTGGGCGCGCCCCCGGACGCCTTCAACGCGCGCGGCCAGGACTGGGGCCTGCCGCCGTGGCGCCCCGACCGCCTCGCGGAGACCGGCTACGCCGCCTTCCGCGACCTGCTCCGCAATCTGATGCGGCACGCGGGCGCCATCCGCATCGACCACGTGATGGGCCTGTTCCGGCTCTGGTGGATCCCGGAGGGCCTGCCGCCGACCGAGGGCTGCTACGTCCACTACGACGCCGAGGCCATGCTCGCCGTGCTGCTCCTGGAGGCGTCGCGCTCGGGCACGTACGTCATCGGGGAGGACCTCGGCACCGTCGAGCCGGGCGTGCGCGGGACGCTGCACGCGCGCGGGGTGCTCGGCACGTCCGTGCTGTGGTTCGAGCGCGACTGGGAGGGCGACGGACGCCCCGTCCCCGCCGAGGCCTGGCGCACGGACTGCGTCGCCACCGCCACCACCCACGACCTGCCGTCCACCGCCGCCCGCCTGAGCGGCGACGACGTACGGCTGCGCGAGCGGCTCGGCCTGTCGTCGGCGAGCGGGGCGGAGGCGGCGGCCGAGGTGGCGGAGTGGCTCGCCCTGTTCGCCCGGATGGGCCTGTTCGCGCACGGAACGCGCGACGAGGAGGAGGCGGTGCGTGCGGTCCACCGGTTCCTGTGGCGCACACCCGCCCGGATGACCGGGGTGTGGCTGCCCGACCTGGTGGGCGACCGGCGCCCGCAGAACCTGCCCGGCACCTGGGCCGAGTACCCGAACTGGCGGCTGCCCGTCGCCGACGCCGAGGGCCGGCCCGTCACCCTGGAGGAACTGGCCGCGTCCCCCCGCGCGCACGCCCTGCTCGGCGTGTTCGCGGAGGCGTCCGCGGGAGCCGAAGTGCCCCTTACAGGCCCCCCGGACGCGCGGCCCGTTTAGGCGTTCGCTACGTTGGCACCGTGGACAAGAAGAACGCCCTGCGCGCCGGCGCCCTGGCCTCCGGTACGACGCTGATGATGCTGCTGATGTCGTCCCCCGCGCTCGCGCTCACGCGCGACGACGGCGACGACCCGGGTACCGGCCTGAGCGTGATCGAGACGCTCGGCCTCTACGTGGTGACGCCGATCGTCCTGTTCCTGGTGATCGCAGGACTGGTCTCGCTGGGCGACAAGTCCCGTAAGCAGCCGAAGCAGGGCTGAGGCCCGGCTTCCACACGGTTTCCCCGTCGAGGGCACCCGCCGCGTTCTTTCGCGGCGGGTGCCCTCGACGCGTCTGTACGGGCAGGATGGGCGGGTCGATCCGGGCGTCACCGCATCTGGAGGCCTCATGGACAGCACAGGCTCATCCCGCACCACCGGCTCAGTGATCGTGGTCGGCGCGGGCCCGACCGGACTGCTGCTCGCGGGGGACCTCGCCGCCGCGGGCGTTCCCGTCACCCTCGTCGAGCGGCGCCCCCAGGAGATCAGCAACCTCTCCCGCGCCTTCGCCGTGCACGCCCGCACGCTGGAACAGCTCGACGCGCGGGGGCTCGCCGACGAGCTGGAGACGAAGGGCCAACAGCTGCAACGGCTGCGCCTGTTCGGCAGCCTCGTCCTCGAACTGGGCGAGCTGCCCTCGCGCTTCAACCACCTCCTCGTCGTCCCGCAGTACGAGGTCGAGAGGCTCCTGGAGCGGCGGGCCGTCGACGCCGGGGTCACCTTCGCGTACGAGACCGAGGTGACGGGCCTGGCGCAGGACGCGGACGGCGTCACGCTCCACGTACGCGCGCAGGGGGAGGCGAAGGACCTGCGTGCGGCGTACGTCGTCGGCACCGACGGAATGCGCAGCTCGGTGCGCACCGCGGTGGGCCTTCCGTTCCCGGGCAAGTCCGTCATCCGCTCGGTCGTCCTCGCCGACGTACGGCTCGGCGAACAGCCCGACAACGTCCTCACCGTGAACACGGTCGGCGACGCCTTCGCCTTCATCGCCCCGTTCGGCGACGGCTACTACCGGGTGATCGCCTGGAACCGCGCGCACGACGTGTCGGACGACGCCCCGCTCGACCTCGACGAGATCAAGGAGACCGCCCGGCTCGCCCTCGGCCAGGACTACGGCATGCACGACGCCCGCTGGATGTCCCGCTTCCACAGCGACGAACGGCAGGCGCCGAAGTACCGCGTGGGCCGGGTGCTGCTGGCCGGGGACGCCGCCCACGTGCACACCCCGGCGGGCGGCCAGGGCATGAACACGGGCCTCCAGGACGCGGCGAACCTCGGCTGGAAACTGGCGGCGGTGGTGGGCGGCCGGGCGACCGAAGAGCTCCTCGACACCTACGAGTCGGAGCGCCACCCCGTCGGCAAGGCGGTGCTGCGCAGCAGCGGCGGCCTGGTCCGCCTCGCGATGGCCAAGCGCCCCTGGACGCTCGCGGCCCGCTCGGTCCTCGCCACCGCCGTGACCCGCGCCCGCCCCGCCCGCACCCGCGCGGTCGGCCAGATCACCGGCATCGGCTTCCGCTACCCGGCTCCGAGGGGCTCCCACCCGCTCGTCGGCAGGCGCGTCCCCGACGTCGCGCTTCAGGGCGGGACCCGGCTCTACGAGGCCCTGCGCGCGGGCGAGTTCGTCCTGATCCTGCCCCAGGGGTCGCCGGACAAGATGGACGGCGTCCAGGTCGCCCACTGGGCGAGTGACCGGCGCACCGCGCTCCTCGTGCGGCCCGACGGATACGCGGCGTGGGCCCGCGACCCGGGCAAGGAAGGGGGAGCGGACGAGGGCGCGGATGAAGGAACCGATGGGGGAGTTAAGTCCACCGACGTCCCCGAGATGTTCGCCGGATACTCATTGCGGTAACGGCAAGTAGCCGAGGACGCGGTCGAGTTGGGGGAGACGGGACATGAAGCGGGTCGAGGCGGTCAGGCGGTGCAACCGGCTGTGGTGGCTGTCCATGGTGGCGATGCACTGGTCGACGATGGTGCACATCGCGGTGTGGACACCGATCCCGGGCATGCTGCCCTGGGCCGCGGCGGGCATGCGCCGCGTCGTGGACCGCGAGCGGGGCCTCGCGGCCGCGTGGTCGGGCATCGCCGTCGAGGCGACACCCGCGCCGACGGCCGGCGGGGAGAAGGAGAGCTTCGGGCCGCTCGCCCGCTACCGCTGGGTGTTCGGGGACGCCCAGCGGTTCCGCGAGTGGCGCTGGACCACGATGTACTCCTTCGTCGGCGGCCTCATCGCCTGCCTGCCCGGCGCGCTCGTCCTCTACGGACTGTGGGGCCTCTTCCTCGCCGTCTTCGGCTCCTACCTGGCGCGGGACGCCGGCTGGGACGGCCTCTGGTACATGTTCGTCCACGTCGAGAACATCCCGACGGGCCTGATGGCGGGTCTGCTCGGCCTCGGCGTCGGCAAGGTCGGCCTGTGGCTCGCGCCCGGCAGCGTCGACTGCCACGCCCGCTTCGTCCGCTCGACGCTCTCCCCGAGCGAGCAGGAGCTGATGGCGGCCCGCATCGCCCACCTGTCCGCGACCCGCACCGACGCCGTGGACACCTCCGCCGCCGAACTGCGCCGTATCGAGCGGGACCTGCACGACGGGGCGCAGGCCCGCCTCGTCGCGATGGGCATGACGCTGGACGCCGCCGAGCACCGCCTGAACGACGACCCGGAAGCGGTCAGGGCGCTCCTCGCGGAGGCCCGCGCCTCCTCGTCCGCCGCGCTCCAGGAGCTGCGCGACCTGGTCCGCGGCATCCACCCGCCGGTCCTCGCCGACCGTGGACTCGCCGACGCCGTACGGTCGTTGGCACTGCTCAGCCCGCTGGCCGCGGAGGTCACGGTCGACCTGCCGGCCCGCCTGGAGGCCCCGGTCGAATCGGCGGTCTACTTCGCGGTCGCCGAGACCGTGACGAACGCGGCCAAGCACGCGGAGGCCGAGCGCCTGTGGATCGACATCACCTACGACGCGGGGACCGGGGCCCTGCGCGTCGGTGTCATCGACGACGGCCGCGGCGGCGCGGACCCGGCCCGGGGCGGCGGTCTCGCAGGCATCGAGCGGCGGCTCGCCACCTTCGACGGCGTCCTCGCCGTCAACAGTCCGGCCGGTGGCCCGACCCAGATCTCGATGGAGGTGCCGTGCGCGTTGTCGTCGCCGAAGACCACTTCCTGCTGAGGGACGGTCTCGTGCGGCTCCTCGGCGCGTACGGGCACGAGGTCGTCGCCGCCGTGGACAACGGCCCTGAGCTGCGCAAGGTCCTCGTCACCGAGCGTCCCGACGTCGCGATCGTCGACGTACGGCTGCCGCCGGACTTCAGCGACGAGGGCCTGCGCGCGGCCCTCGAAGCCCGCGAACAGGTGCCGGGGCTCCCGGTGTTGCTGCTCTCGCAGTACGTGGAGCCCCTGTACGCACGGGAGTTGCTGGCGGACGGCGCGGGCGCGGTCGGATACGTACTCAAGGACCGGGTCACGAACGGCTCCGAGTTCCTGCGCACCATCCACCAGGTGGCGGGCGGCGGCACGGTGATGGACCCCGAGGTGGTGTCGAAGCTGCTCGCCCGCAAGGTCCGCGACCGGCGGCTCGGCTCCCTGACCGGCCGCGAGCGCGAGGTGCTCGCGCTGCTCGCGCAGGGCAGGTCCAACGCGGGGGTGGCCGAGTCCCTGGTCGTCACGGAGAAGGCCGTCACCAAGCACATCGGCAACATCTTCACGAAGCTCGGCCTGTATCCCGGCGAGAGCGACAACCGGCGGGTGCTGGCGGTGCTGGCGTACTTGGAGGGGTAGCTGGGAGGGGCCAGCTTTGAGGGCTGGCATTCGTTCAGTAATTCTGAATGTAAGCGGCGAAAAGATTCGATGGACGTGATGGGTGGGGCGCTGCCACGGTAATGGGGCAACGGAACCCGATCGAGAGAGGCCCCGACCCTGATGGCAGTCCTGGACCGTACCCGTACACCGGTGGAACCGAGCGCGGCGGCGGGCCGCGCGGCCGGCGGGCTCGGCGTCGGCCTCGCGCTCGCCGCGCTCGCGACGGTCGTCTGGTCCGGCAGCTTCGTCACCGCGCGGGGTCTGCACGACAGTGTGCCGCCGATCCAGCACGCGTTCTGGCGCTGGGTGGTGGCGATCTTGGCGGTGGCGCCGTTCGGGGCGCGGGCGGCGTGGCGCCAACGGGCGGTGCTGCGGCGGCACGTGGGGTTCGTGGCGCTGGCCTCGCTGCTCGGCATCGCGGTCTACAACACCCTCGTCAACCAGGCCGGCATGACGACCTCCGCCGGCAACATGGGCATGATCATGGCCGCGTCGCCGGTGCTCATGGCGGTGTACGAGCGGATCGGCGGGGCGCGGTTGGGGCCGCGCCGGGTTGCCGGAACGCTGATCGCCTGCGCGGGGGTCGTCCTCCTCGTCAGCAAGGGCTCCCTCACGCCCGACTTCGCGCCCGGCGACCTGTGGGTGGTCGTGGCGGCCGTGTGCTTCGGCTCGTACAGCGCGCTGCTGCGCCGCAAGCCGCGTGAACTCGGCGGCGTGGCCTTCCTGTTCGCGACCTTCGTGCTCGGCGCGCTGATGCTGCTGCCCGTGTACGCGGCGAGCGTGGCGGTGCAGGGCGGCTTCGAGGTGCGGGCGGGCACGGCGCTGCCGCTGCTGTACGTGGGAGTGGTGTCGTCGGCGGTCGCCTTCTTCGCGTGGAACAAGGCGATCGCGATGGTGGGGGCGGCGCGGGCGGGGGTCGTGTACTACCTCCAGCCGGTGTGCGTGGCCGCGCTGTCGTACGTCGTCCTCGGGGAGTCGATGGGGTGGGCGCAGGTGGGGTGCATGGTGCTGATCCTGGGCGGAGTGGTGCTGGCGTCGGTCGCCTCGCCGCGGTTTGCCGAACCGGCAACAAGGCGGGGGGCCGGGCGGTCGTAGAGGCAGGATCGAAGGGTGACGTGGAGTTCCCCGGAGCTGGAGGAAACGATGCCCGACCTGTCCGACCTGCCCGAACCGATCCACCGTCTTGTGCCCTCACCGGCGGGCCGCACCCATCTCGTGGAGCAGGGGACGGGGCCGCTCGTCCTGCTCCTGCACGGGTTCCCCGAGTCCTGGTACTCGTGGCGGCGGCAGCTTCCGGCGCTCGCCGCCGCCGGATATCGGGCGGCCGCGATCGACGTACGGGGGTACGGGAGGTCGTCGCGGCCGGACGACATCGCCGCGTACCGGATGATCGAGCTCGTCGAGGACAACGTCGCCGTGGTCCGTGCCCTCGGTGAGGAGTCGGCGGTCGTGATCGGCCACGACTGGGGTGCGAACATCGCCGCCACCTCGGCGCTGGTCCGTCCGGAGGTCTTTCGGGCGGTGGGGCTGCTGAGCGTGCCGTACGCGCCGCGGGGCGGGCCGAGGCCCAGTGAGGTGTTCGCCCAGATGGGCGGCGGCGAGGAGGAGTTCTACGTCTCCTACTTCCAGGAGGCGGGGCGCGCGGAGGGGGAGATCGAGCCGGATGTGCGGGGGTGGCTGGGCGGGATCTATGCCGCGCTCTCCGCGGACACGATGCCGGGGGCGGATGCGCCTGACCCGCATTTCGTCACGCGTGGTGGGCTGATGCGGGACCGGTTCCCCGGGGGTCGGCCCGAGTGGCTGAGCGAGGATGAACTCGACGTGTATGCGGGGGAGTTCGAGCGTACGGGGATGGGGGGTGCGCTTGCCCGGTACCGGAACATGGACCGGGACTGGGAGGACCTGGAGGCGTACGACGGTGCGCCGATCGTGCAGCCGTCCTTGTTCATCGGTGGGGGGCGGGACGCCTCGACGACCTGGCTGGCGGAGGCGATTGCCGCGTACCCGAAGACGTTGCCGGGCCTCGCGGGGTCGCACGTTCTGCCCGGGGCGGGTCACTGGCTCCAGCAGGAACGTCCTGCGGAGGTCAACCGTCTGCTCGTGGACTGGCTGACCGCGCTCCGATAGCCACACCGTCCCCCGGCCACGGGGCTCTGCCCCGGCCCCCGCGGGCTCTCGTGCGAGAGGCGGGGCTTGATGGGCTCGGTGCCACGTGGCTTGCGGCCTGCCGTGGCCCAGGCCACGGGGCTCCGCCCCGGACCCCGCGCCTCAATCGCCGGCGGGGCTTTAATTGCCCACCCGCCGCGGGGCTGGAAGTGCCAACCCGCCCGCGGGCAATCGTCCGGCTCCCGCCCATCTCCCACCCACCCGCCCCCTCCGGGGCGTCGGTCCGACGGGGTGCCGCCACCGCCTTGGGCGACGCCCACCACGGCTCCCCACCCGCCGCGGTCGGCCGCACGCGCCTTGGGCAATCTGCCGCCTAGGGCGGCAGGGTGGGCAAGGCGGCACCCCGGTGCAGGTTGCACATATGGAGGGCGTCGGCCGCGGCACCGTCCCAGAACCCCGGTGCCGCGCAACGAAGGAGCCGGGCTACGGTCGGGGCGTGAGTGCGATGCGTATGGCCCAGGTGGGCGAGGTTATGGAGCGGCGGCAGGTAGCCGTTTATCTGGGGGCTCTGGCGGTCGGCGCCGTGGTCGGGCTCGTCGCGCCCAGCGGCATTGGGCCCGGGCTGGAGCGTGCCATCAACCCCGTTCTCGCCGCGCTCCTCTACGTGACCTTCCTCCAGGTCCCCGCCGCAGAGCTGCTCCGATCGCTGCGCGCCGGGCGCTTCCTGGCCGCCGCGCTCACGGTCAACTTCGTCGTCGTGCCGCTCGTCGTCGCCGCCATGTTCGCGTTCCTCCCCGACGACCAGGCCGTACGCCTCGGCGTGCTCCTCGTGCTGCTCTGCCCCTGCGTCGACTACGTGATCGTCTTCAGCGGCCTCGCGGGCGGCGCGAGTCAGCGGCTGCTCGCGGCGACGCCGTTGCTGCTGCTCGCGCAGATGGTGCTGCTGCCGGGGTATCTGTACCTGTTCATGGGCGCGGGGCTGAGTGACCTCGTCGAGGCGGGGCCGTTCGTCGAGGCGTTCCTCACGCTCATCGTCGTGCCGCTCGCCCTCGCCTGGCTCACCCAGGCGTGGGCCGCCCGCCGCCCGGCCGGGCGGCGCTTCTCCGAAGCCGTGGGCATCACGATGGTGCCGCTCATGGCCGCCACGCTGCTGACGGTCGTCGCCTCCCAGATCCCCAAACTGGACGACAACCTCGGGGACGTGGCGCGCGTCGTGCCGTTCTACGTGCTGTTCCTGCTGGTGATGGCGTTCGCGGGCCGCGCCGTGGCCCGCCTCTACCGGCTCGACGTGCCCTCGGGACGGGCGGTCGTGTTCACCGGCGCCACCCGCAACTCCCTCGTCGTCCTGCCCCTCGCCCTGTCCCTGCCGGACCCGCTGGCCGTCGCCGCGGTGGTCGTCGTCACCCAGACACTCGTCGAGGTCGTCGGCATGGTGGTCTACGTACGGGCGGTCCCGCGGCTGCTCGCCTGAGGCCTCAGTTCCATCAGCGGAAGCATGCGGCCCAGGGCCGAGCCCGACGGGATCGCGCCCGCGTGCCGCGCGCCCATCGCCTCGTAGAACGGGACGGCGTTGGGATCCGCCGCCCAGCTCACCCTGGTGAACCGCGCCTCGCGCGCCGTGTCCCGCACGTGCTCGAAGAGCAGCCGGCCCACCCCTAGGGCCTGTCGTTTGGATCAGGCCGGGCTCGCGGGGTCCGGCACGCACTCCCCCAAGCTCTTAAGGAGCAGGGGGGACCCCCTTCGGCGTTGTCGTCGGTCGACGACGCTCCGCGTCGCCTCCCTCCTCCGCCTTGCGATCGCACGCTTCCCCAAGCTCTCGGCTTCGCTCGAGCAGGGGAGGCCCCATTACCCCGCTCCCTGATCCGGCCTGATCCAAACGACAGGCCCGAGCCCCATCGCGTCGAGGTCCACGAACATCAGGCCCAGCTCGCCCACCGGCGGCGCCCCTTCGAGCGTCACCAGGCCGAGCAGCCGGCCGTCCGTGCCCTCGGCGACGGTCGTACGGCGGCGCGTGACCTCGGACGGGTGCAGCGTCAGCTCGTCCACGCACGCCGCCATGAACACCTCGTCGTAACCCCAGTGCGCCTTCGAGCGCAGCGCGAGGGCCGACAGCCGCTCCGCCTCGTCGGGGCGGGCCGGGCGAAGGCGTGCGGAGGGCGATGTGGGGGTCATGGGGTCAGCGTAGGACGCGGCCGCGAGCGGATACGTTGTGGCGTATGAGCAGCGAGAAGCGAGTGCCGGGGCCCGACCGGTGGGACGTGAAGAAGCTGGTGATCCTGCGCACCCTGCGGGAGTGCGGCACCGTCACCGCCACCGCGCAGACGCTGCTCATGACGCCGTCCGCCGTCTCGCAGCAGCTCACCAACCTCGCCAAGCAGCTCGGCGTGCCGCTCCTCGAGGCGCAGGGGCGGCGGGTGCGGCTGACCGACGCCGCGCAGCTCGTGCTGCGGCACGCGGAGGCCGTGTTCGCCCAACTGGAGCGCGCCGACGCCGAGTTGGCACAGTGGGTGCACGGGGAGACGGGGACGGTGCGGGTCGCCGCGTTCTCCACCGCCGTGCCCGCGCTCGTGGTGCCCGCAGTGCGGCAGCTGCGCTCCGCACACCCCGGCATCACCGTCCGGGTGCGGGAGGCGGAGGCCGGGCAGGCGTACGAGCTGCTCGCCACCGGCGACGTGGACCTCGCCCTGTCGCTGGCCGCGCACGCGCCGACGCCCCGCGACCCCAAGTTCACGCGGGTGCCGCTGCTCGCCGACCCGCTGGACGTCGCGCTGCCGGTGGGCCATCCGCTGGCGGGCGAGCCGGGCCTGCGGCTCGCCGATCTCGCCGGTGAGCCGTGGATCTTCGGCGGGTCCGGGCCCTGGTCGGAGATCACGACGGCCGCGTGCGAGGCCGCCGGGTTCGTGCCGGAGCAGGCGCACAGCGCGGCCGGGTGGACCGCGATCCTCGCCATGGTCGAGGCCGGGATGGGAGTCGCGCTGGTGCCGCGGATGGCGGCGGCGCGCCGGGACGGCGTCGTGATGTGCCCGCTCGGCGCGGACCGTCCCGTACGGCATGTGGTGGCGGCCGTACGGAAGGGGTCGGAGGAGGGGACGGCGGTGCGCAGGGTCCTGGAAGCGCTGACCGTTCAGCAGAGCTGACACGCCGACCGTTCAGCAGAGCTGACACGCCGACCGTTCAGCAGAACTGAAAGGCCACCTCGAAAACTTTCGATGGACCTGTCGGCTCGTCGCGCGCGACAGTGGGCCCATGACCCAGACGACACCCGCCCAGGACCAGGACCCGCACGCCAACGACGCCGCCCCCTACGGAGGCGGCGACCCGTACGCCGACTACCGCACCTTCGGTGACGCCGACGCCTTCAGCGAGCTCGTCGACCTCGCCGACCGGCGGCTCGGCGGCGGTGTCATCGCCGCGAACGACGAGTTCTTCGCGATGCGCGAGAACCTGCTGCTGCGCGAGCGGGCCGTCTTCGACCCGGAGCACTTCGGGCACAAGGGCAAGGTCATGGACGGCTGGGAGACCCGCAGGCGGCGGGGGACCGCGGACTCCCCGTTCCCGGCGCCCGAGGACCACGACTGGGCCATCGTGCGGCTCGGCGCGCCCGGCGTCGTCCGCGGCGTGATCGTCGACACCGCCCACTTCCGCGGCAACTACCCGCAGAAGGTGAGCATCCAGGCCACGAACGTGCCCGGCGCCCCCGGCCCCGCGGAGCTGCTCGCCGACGACGTGAAGTGGGAGGAGATCGTCCCGAAGAGCCAGGTCAAGGGCCACGCGGCGAACGCCTTCACGATCACCAGCGAGCGCCGCTACACGCACATCCGCGTCTGCCAGCACCCCGACGGCGGCATCGCCCGCCTCCGCGTGCACGGCGAGGTCGTCCCGGACCCCGAGTGGCTCGACCTGCTCGGCACGTTCGACCTGGCGTCGGTGCTCAACGGCGGTTCCTACGAGGACGCGTCCGACAAGTTCTACTCCTCGCCGACGCAGATCATCCTGCCGGGCACCTCGCGCAAGATGGACGACGGCTGGGAGAACCGCCGCCGTCGCGTCCACGGCACCAACGACTGGGTCCGCTTCCGGCTCGCGGCGCAGGGCACCATCCGCGCCGTCGAGATCGACACCGCGTACCTGAAGGGCAACTCGGCCGGCTGGATAGCCCTGAGCGGCCGTGACGGCGAGACCGGCGAGTGGTTCGAGATCATCCCCCGCACCAAGCTGGAGCCCGACACCCTGCACCGCTTCCCGCTCCCGAAGGAGGCCGTGGCCACCCACGTACGCCTCGACGCGTTCCCCGACGGGGGCGTGGCCCGGATGCGCGTGCACGGGTCGCTGACGGAGACGGGCCGCCAGGCGCTGCGCGACCGCTTCACGCAGTAAAAGCCCCGTACGTACGGGCAGCAACAGCCCCCGTACGTACGGGATGTCACCGCCCGAGGCGGCGCTCCCGGTCGAACCGGCGCAGCACACGCACGATGTGTGCCAGGCCGACGAGGCCGCCGAGCGCCACTCCGTGCGGAGTGACAGGCAGCGTCACCGCGACGGCGACCACCGTCACCGCGACGGCGATCAGCGCGCCGCTCACCAACGCGTAGACGATCTCCACCGTCATCGCGTCCTTCTCCGCCCGCGACTCCCGCCCGGCCCCCATGCGCCCAGTCTCACACGAGTGGGGGCACGGGGGCCGGGCTGCGGTGCTATACGTCCGCGTCCTGTGCCTTCAGCGCACGCTCGACGCCCGCCCGCGACTCCGACACCAGGCGGCGCAGCGCCGCGCTCGGGTCGGCGGACGACAGCCACGCGTCCGTCGCGGCCAGCGTCTCCTGCGAGACCTGGATCGCCGGGTACAGACCGATCGCGATCTGCTGCGCCATCTCGTGGGACCGGGAGTCCCAGACGGACTTCAGCGCCGCGAAGTACTTCTCCGTGTACGGCTCGAGCAGCTCGCGCTGGTCGGTCTGGACGAAGCCGCCGATCACCGCCTCCTGCACCGCGTTCGGCAGCTTGTCCGTCTCGACGACCGAGGCCCACGCCTCCGCCTTGGCCTCGGGGGTCGGCCGCGCCGCGCGGGCGCTGGCGGCGTGCCGCTCACCGGCGGCCGTCCTGTCCCGCTCGTACTCCGAGGCGATCTCCCCCTCGTCGTAGCGCCCGACCGCCGCGAGCCGCTGCACGAACGCCCAGCGCAGCTCGGTGTCGACGGCAAGGCCCTCGATCGTCTGGGAGCCGTCCAACAGGGCCTCAAGAAGGTCGAGTTGCTCCGGCGTGCGGGCGCTCGCCGCGAACGCGCGGGCCCACGCCAGCTGGTGGTCGCTGCCCGCATCGGCGGTCCGCAGGTGCGTGAGCGCCGCCTCGGTCCAGCGGGTCAGCAGCGCGTCCCGGTGGGCGGGCGCCGAGTACAGGTCGACGGCGAGCTTCACCTGGCGGTGCAGCGACTGCACGACGCCGATGTCGGACTCCTTGCCGACCCCGCTGAGCACCAGGTCCAGGTACGCGCTCGTCGACAGCTCCGCGTCGCGCGTCATGTCCCAGGCGGAGGCCCAGCACAGCGCGCGCGGCAGCGAGGCCTCGAAGTCGCCGAGGTGCTGCGTGACGAACGCGAGGGACTCCTCGTCGAGGCGGACCTTCGCGTACGACAGGTCGTCGTCGTTGAGCAGGATCACCGCGGGGCGGCGCTTGCCGACCAGCTGCGCCACCTGCGTCGACTCCGTTGCCGTGACGTCGAGTTCGACGCGCTCGCCGCGCAGCAGCTTGCCGGACTCGTCGTCGAGGTCGTAGAAGCCGATCGCGATGCGGTGCGGCCGCAGCGTCGCCTCGCCCTTGGCACCCTCGGGCAGCGCCGGGGCCTCCTGGCGGACGGCGAACGAGGTGATGACACCGTTCGCGTCGGTCTCGATCTCCGGCCGCAGGATGTTGATGCCGGCCGTCTCCAGCCACGCCTTCGACCAGGACTTCAGGTCACGCCCGCTGGTCTCCTCCAGCGCGCCGAGCAGATCGCTCAGCCGCGTGTTCCCGAACGCGTGGCGCTTGAAGTACGCCTGCACGCCCTGGAAGAACTCGTCCATGCCGACGTACGCGACGAGCTGCTTCAGGACGCTCGCGCCCTTCGCGTACGTGATGCCGTCGAAGTTGACGAGCACGTCGTCGAGGTCGCTGATGTCCGCCATGATCGGGTGCGTGGACGGCAGTTGGTCCTGCCGGTACGCCCACGTCTTCATCTGGTTGGCGAACGTCGTCCACGAGTGCGGCCACTTCGAGCCCGGCGCGTACGCCTGGCAGGCGGCCTCGGCGAACGTCGCGAACGACTCGTTCAGCCACAGGTCGTTCCACCACTCCATGGTGACCAGGTCGCCGAACCACATGTGGGCCAGCTCGTGCAGGATCGTCGCGGCCCGCACCTCGTACGCGGCGTCGGTCACCTTCGACCGGAACACGTACTGGTCGCGGATGGTGACGGCACCGGCGTTCTCCATGGCACCCGCGTTGAACTCGGGCACGAACAGCTGGTCGTACTTGGCGAACGGGTACGCGTAGTCGAACTTCTCCTGGAACCAGTCGAAGCCCTGCCGCGTCACCGCGAAGATCTCGTCCGAGTCGAGGAACTCGGCGAGCGAGGGCCGGCAGTAGATCGCCAGCGGCACGCTCTGCCCGGTCTCGGCGTTCTCGTACGAGGAGTGGACGCTGTGGTACGGGCCGACGATCAGCGCCGTGATGTACGTCGAGATGCGCGGCGTCGGCTCGAAGGCCCAGACGTCGTCCTTCGGCTCGGGCGTCGGCGAGTTGGAGATCACGGTCCAACCGCTGGGCGCCTTCACGGTGAATTGGAAGGTGCCCTTGAGGTCCGGCTGCTCGAACGACGCGAACACGCGCCGGGCGTCCGGAACCTCGAACTGCGTATACAGGTAAGCCTGTTGGTCGACGGGATCGACGAACCGGTGCAGCCCCTCACCCGTGTTCGTGTACGCGCAGTCGGCGACGACCTTCAGCTCGTTCGGCCCCGCCTCCAGGCGCTTCAGCGCGATCCGGGCATCCCGGAACACGGCGGCCACATCCAACGACCGCCCATTGAGCAGCACCTCGTGCACGGCGTCGGCGACGAGATCGATGAACGTCTCGGCGCCCGCCTCCGCGCTGTCGAAGCGCACGGTGGTCACCGACCGGAACGTGCCGCCCTCTTGCGCGCCGGAGAGGTCGAGATCGATCTCGTACGAGTCAACGGTGAGCAGCTTCGCCCGCTGCTGCGCCTCTTCACGGGTCAGATTGGTGCCAGGCACGCGGTCATCTCCTAGTAAGCGGTCTACGTTCTACGTTCTACGTTTGTGACGTTTCCGGTCATCCTTCCACGCGGGGTACGCGAAGGCGATGTCCGTTTCCCGCCGGTGAACACCCGCGCGCGGAGCGAGCCTGGAGCCATGACCAGGTACACCGCACTGCCCATCGACCCGACGGCCCTCAAGGAACTCCGCGCCACCGACGACGCGGGCCGCGCCATGCGTCCCTTCACCGCGGCCGGTGACGCCTCGGTCGGCTCGCCGCTGCGCTGCTGCCTCCGCCCCGTCGCCGAGGGCGAGCACATCGCCCTCGTGTCGTACGCGCCGCTGCGCCGCTGGGCGGACCGGACGGGCGCGACCCCCGGCGCGTACGACGAGCAGGGCCCGGTCTTCATCCACGCCGAGGACTGCGGCGGTTACGCACCGGAGGAGCGCTACCCCTTCGACCGACCCGGCGCGCTGCGCACCGTACGGCGCTACGACGCCAGCGGGCACATCGTCGGGGGCGCGCTCCTGGAGATCCCGGAGGAGACGACGGCTGGCTTCGACGCCGCTTTCGACGAAGCGTTCAGTGACCCGCGTGTGGGGCACGTGCACGTACGGGCGCTGGAGTACGGGTGTTACCACTTTGCGGTGCGGCGGCCCTGACCGGCCGCGTCCGTCCGAACCACCTGGCAGGCTCGCTGCCATGGAGATCAGCCTGGATCTGGATCTGCCCGAGGACGACATCGCGTTCATCGACGCGTACGTGGCGTCGAACGGGCTCGCGTCGCGGTCCGCCGCGCTCCGCGCCGCCGTCGAGCTGCTGCGGGCGCGCGTGGCACAGCCCGACGACGTACGCGAAGGGGGCGGTCACCTCGAACGGTGACCGCCCCCTTGGGCTGCGTGCAGCGGCCTACTTGGCCGACAGCTCCTTGGCCACCAGCTCCGCGATCTGCACCGCGTTCAGCGCGGCGCCCTTGCGGAGGTTGTCGTTGGAGATGAACAGCGCCAGGCCGTTCTCCAGCGTCTCGTCGTTGCGGATACGGCCCACGTACGACGGGTCCTTGCCGGCCGCCTGAAGCGGGGTCGGGATGTCGGAGAGCTCGACGCCGTCCGCCTTCGCGAGCAGCTCCGTGGCGCGCTCCGGGCTGATCGGACGGGCGAAGCGGGCGTTGACCTGGAGGGAGTGGCCGGAGAAGACCGGGACACGCACACAGGTGCCGGAGACCTTCAGCTCCGGGATCTCCAGGATCTTGCGGGACTCGTTGCGGAGCTTCTGCTCCTCGTCCGTCTCGTTCAGGCCGTCGTCGACGATCGCGCCGGCCATCGGCAGCACGTTGAAGGCGATGGGGCGCTTGTAGACGTTCGGCTCGGGGAAGTCGACGGCCTCGCCGTCGTGCGTCAGCTTGTCGGCCTCCGCGATGACCTTCTGCGCCTGGCCGTGCAGCTCGGCCACGCCCGCGAGGCCGGAACCGGACACCGCCTGGTACGTGGCGACGGTCAGGGCCTCGAGGCCCGCCTCGTCGTGCAGCGGACGCAGGACCGGCATCGCGGCCATCGTCGTGCAGTTCGGGTTCGCGATGATGCCCTTGGGGCGGTTCGCGATCGCGTGCGGGTTGACCTCGGAGACGACGAGCGGGACCTCGGGGTCCTTGCGCCAGGCCGAGGAGTTGTCGATCACGACGGGGCCCTGGGCGGCGACCTTCTCGGCGAGGGCCTTGGACGTGGCGCCACCTGCGGAGAACAGCACGATGTCGAGCCCGCTGTAGTCGGCCGTCGACGCGTCCTCGATCGTCACACCGTCCAGCACCTTGCCGGCGCTGCGGGCCGAGGCGAACAGGCGCAGCTCGTCGATCGGGAAGTCCCGCTCGACAAGGATCTTGCGCATGACCGTGCCGACCTGACCGGTGGCGCCGACGATTCCGACCTTCACAGGGTCCTCCGAGCTTTCGTGTTTCCGCGCAGCCGGCCATCCGGCCCGGCGGGTGTGTCCATGATGCGTCTGTCCAGGCCCGCCTTGTCCAATCCATTGTCCGTGGTCCGGGACGGTATGGCGCTGGCCACAGTTTCGCCTGAACGTTTCCGTCTTCTCCTGCGTCGTAGGGCGTACGCGGGGAGGGGAGGCGCAGTGCTGCGCAGAAAACCGAGGGGCCGGCCGGACGACCCCCTGGACGCCGCCGTCGAGGACCGGGTGCGGGCCGTGCTGTCGCTCGGCGGGGTGCCGTACGCGGATCTGCCGGACGGCGTGCAGCAGGTGCGCCTGAGGTTGCTGGAGCGGGCCGCGAAGGGGCAGGAGGCGCCCCGCGACGTCTCGGCCTGGGCGGCGGTCGTCGCCTCGAACCTCGCCATGGACTGGCACCGGGCGCGGGCCCGCCAGGCGCGGCTGGGGGAGCGGCTGGCGGCGCTGCGCCAGGAGGACGGAAGGGACGCGGCCGACACGCGCGTGCTGTCGATGGCGGTGGCACAGGGGCTCGACCAGCTGCCGGACGAGCAGCGGCAGGTGGTCGTGCTGCGGTTCTACGCGGATCTGCCGGTGCGGGACATCGCGGCGGAACTGGGTGTGCCCGAGGGCACGGTCAAGAGCCGCCTGCACACGGCGGTGCGGATGCTGCGGGTGCGGCTGCGCGAAGGGGAGGTGGTGTGACATGAACGACGACGCTGCGTCCGACGACCGGCTGCTGATGCTGGCCGTGACCGGGGAGCCACTGCCCGACGACGACCCCGCCGCGGCGGCGGCCGCGGCGGATGTCGCGCTGCTGCGGGAGCAGGTGCGGGGGTTGGGGGATGCGTTGGGGGCCCGCCGGGGGGCGGATCCGGTGGCGGAGTCGGTGCCGCCTGCGCCGGTACGCACGCGTCGGCGCCCGCTGCGGCTCGCCTTCGGGGGGCTCGTCGTGGCCTGCGCTGCCTCTCTCTTCGGCGGGATCGTGTGGCTGGGCGTGAACGCGCCGGGGGGCGGGGGCGACGACGCGGGCTCCGCGGACAGCAAGGCGGTGGCGCCCGACGGGGGCGGGAACGCGAAGTCCGGCTCCCGCGCCGCGATGCGGATCGCCTGCTCGCGGGTGCTGGCGGAGGGGCGGGTGGTCAGTGTCACGCCGCGGGCCGACGGTGACGTGCGGGTCGTCCTCGACGTCGAGCGCTACTACCGGCCTGAACGGTCACCACGGGACGAGCCCACGACGACCGTCACCCTCGACGGTTCGGCCCGTCAGGACCTCAAGCCCGGCACGTACACCCTGATCCGGGTCCCGGTTCACCCCGAGGACGGCCAGGACTGGAAGACGGGCCGGGGCATGGCCGACACCCGCAGGGACATCCTGCGGGCGCTGCCGGAGGCGCGGGGCCTGGACTGCGCCACATAAAGCAGCCTTTTTCAGCCCCGCCGGCGTTTGAGGCGCGGGGTCCGGGGCGGAGCCCCGAGGCCGTAACGCCGGAAGGGGCGGTCACCCGAGGTGACCGCCCCCCAGATCTCGCTCAGCCGGAGGCTACGGCGTGACCTTCTCGATCTTTACGCTGCCCGCGCCGGCGACAACACCCCGCTCGTTCAGCAACTGCACCTGCCCGAAGAACTCGCGCCCCTCGGGCGCCGCAGCCGCCGCGACGACCTGCGCGGAGACGGACGTCGACGCCCCGGTCGCCAGGGACACCGGCTTCGACTCGTCGACCTTCACCGTGCCCAACGAGGGCGCGAAGAAGACGTCGACGTAGTCGTACTCCGTCGAGCCGGACGGCACCGAGTACCCGTCGACCTGCACCGTGTACGTACCGGCGGCCGGCTTCGCGATGCTCACGGACTCCTCGGAGTCACCGTCGGCGGAGGACCCGACAACCGTGCCCGCCGCGTCGAGAACCGTGAGGTCGAGGTCGGCGGCCTGGTCCGAGACGTTGCCGATCGTGACGTCCAGCTTGTCGGCACCCTCGGGGACCTCGACGGTCGACGTCTGCGAGGCACCGCCCGCGATCGTCGGCCGCGTCGTCTTCGAGGAACCGAGCGCGCCGCCCTTCAGCTTGCCGCCGCTGATGGCCGCGAACTTGTTCGCCACCTTCCACGAGACATCGGCGGGCGTGCCCACCTTCGCCTCGGGCAGCGTCTGCACCGCCGGGTCGAAGTCCGCGCCGAGCACGGCGACGTCCAGCGTGTACGGGTTGTCGAGCACCGGCGACGTACGCCGCGCCTCGACCTCGATCTCCCAGACGCCCGCCTGCGGCGCATCGTACGAACGCAGGTCGGGACGGCAGCCGTTGCCCGAACCGTCCCCGTAGTTCGGGTAGCAGTTCGGCGTCGACGTCGTGTCGACCGGAACGCCGTACGGGTGGATGGAGATGAAGCGGGTCTGGCTGCCGGACGCGAGGCCGCCCATCCGCACCTCGAGGGACGTGGCGCCCTTCGGCACCGTCACGAAGTACGACTTCACGCCGTTGCGCTGCACCGAACCCTTCGCCTGGTACGTGTACTTGACCGGCGAGGAGACGATGGCCGTCGCCATGATCTGCTGGTCGACGCCCTCGGTCTTCGGGTCGTCGACGCGCAGGATCGCGCTGCGCAGCCCGGCCGACTTCGGCTTGGCCGCGACCTTCACGGTGACCGGCTTGTTCAGCGGCAGCGAGACGGTGCTCGACCCGACGATCGAGAAGGTGTCACCCGAGTTGTTCTTCAGCGACAGCCTGTGCGCCACCGGCTTCGAAGAGCCCGACGTCCGCGTGACAGTGACCTCGTACGTCTTCTTCTGCCCGGCCTTCAGGCCGCCCTCGCGGTCGTAGATGCCGGTGCCGAAGCCCGGCGTCTTGAGCTGGTCGTCGAGGGCGGTGTCGACGGGCGCCTTCACGGTGTACGTGTGGGCGCTCGCCTTGTCCTCAATGGAGTCCCAGGCATCGACGATGTCGATGAGGCCGGAGCCCTCCGCGTACGCCTGCTCGCCCGAGATGTGCTTCGCGGTCGAGGTGAGCGCGGTGCGCAGCTTCGCCGGGTTCAGCGACACCTTCTGCTGCTTGGCCGCCGAGATCAGCAGCGCGCTCGCGCCCGCCGCCTGCGGCGAGGCCATCGAGGTGCCCTGGAGCATCGAGTAGCCGGCGGGAAGCGAGTACCCCGCCTCCGGGGTCGGCGAACCCGGCAGCCAGGTCTGGGTGGAGTTGATGGCCGCGCCGGGCGCCGTGATGAGCGGCGCGAAGCCGCCGTCCTCACGCGGGCCGCGCGAGGAGAACGGCATCATGGCGTACGACTTCTCGACCTTGGAGCCGTAGTTGGCGGCCCAGGTGTCCTTCGAGATGGACGCGCCGACGGACAGCACCTTGTCGGCGAGGCCCGGGTCGCCGATGGTGTTGGCGCCGGGGCCGGAGTTACCGGCCGAGATCACCAGCTGCACGCCGTAGTCGTCGATGAGACGCGTGTAGAGCACCGCGCGGGCGTTGGCGCCGTCGTTCAGCGCGGGGAGCCCGCCGATCGACATGTTGACGATGTCGACGCCGCGCTTCGTCACGAGGTCGATCATGCCCTCGGTGAGCGCGACGTTGGTGCAGCCGCCGGTCCAGGTGCAGGCCCGCGAGGAGACCAGCTTGGCGCCGGGCGCGGCACCGTTCATGTTCTTGTTGCCGAACAGGCCGTTGGCCGCGGTGATGCCCGCGACGTGCGTGCCGTGCTCGGACTCGATGACGCCGATGTTGACGAAGTCGGCCTTCTTGCCGACCCAGTCACCGCCGTACGGGTCCATGGGGACGTCCTTGCGGAACTCCACCACGAACGGCTGGCGCTCGACGACGTCGGTGGACGGGTTGTCCTTGCCGAAGTAGCCGACCTGGTGGCCGTCCTTGTACGGCTTCATCGGGGTGTCGTCGGTGAAGTCGCCGTTGTCGTTGAGGTCGACGGTCACCGTCCCCTTGGCCGCGTCGTACAGCACGCCCCACTTGTCGGTGGTGTCGCCGTCCCGGTTCGCGTCGCCCTTGGCGTCGCCGCCGGTCGTGGCGGACTCGGCGAAGGTGGAGATCCCGTACGAGCCCGAAGCCGCCTTGTACGTACGGCCGTTGTACGTGAACGTAGGCCCGGTCACGTTGGTGACCATCGGCCGCCACGTCGCGTCGCCGTCCACGATCGGGTCGGTCGCGGTGACCCAGTCGACGATCTTGCGCTCGCCGGTCGTGGTCTTCTGCAGCGCCGGGTGGCCGAGGTCGACACCCGAGTCGAGGATGCCGATGGTGGTGCCGCGGCCGTCCGCCTTCGGGTGCTGCTTCACGAAGTCGACGGCGCCCGTCTCGAAGGACGGGTTGTACGGGTTCTTGGCGGGGGTGTCCTTGCCGGGCCCGCTGTACGAGCCGGTGGCCTTGGCCGCCGAGGCCTTGGCGCCCTTGGCGGTGTCGGCGGACGGCGTCGGATCGTCGAGCGCGATCTCCTGGCGCAGATCGATGCCGCGCACGGAGCCGAGCTTCTCGGCGGACCTGATCGCGGAATCGGCGCGGCCCGTCGGCACGGTCGCCCGCACATAGCCGAGCTTGTCGTAGGTGCGGCCCACGGAGCCGCCCTTGACGGCGTCGAGCTGCTTCGCGACCTGCTCGGTCTGCCCGGGAGTGGTCGCGACCATCATGGTCACGTTCTTCGTGCCGTCGGCCTCGGCGTCGGCGAGCAGTTCGGCGTCGTGCGCGCCGAGCTTGTCGCTCGCGGACTTGGGGGCCTGGGTCGGGGCCGGGTCCGCGTCCGCGGCGAAGGCCATGGGTATCGGCCCGGTCGCGGTGAGCGCGGCCGCGAGTCCGGCGGCCGCCGCGAGCCGGGCCGCGCGTCTCGCGCCGGATATGGGAGCGCGTTGGGGATCGGTGGTCATCTGCATCCCTGTACGTAAATGGAGAAAGGAATCCGGATTTCGGTGCCGGATGACCGCTCAGCTTTACGCAAGTGACCACAGTTTGGGGAGAGTTGCCCGGGCCGGGAACTCGCCATGGCGTACTTCCGCCATGCGCCATCCCGCCCAAACCGTGACGGGACCGGCAAGGCGCGTAACACCTGCACCAGGGGGCGGATGCCTCTAGCGTCGGGGGATGAACAAAGAGCTGAGGGTGGCGGCCTACGCCGTGTGCGTCAGAGAGGGGCAGGTGTTGCTCGCCCGCTGGATCGCGGGGGACGGAAGCAAACGGTGGACGCTTCCGGGCGGGGGGATGGACCACGGTGAGGACCCCTACGACACGGTGATCCGCGAGGTCGACGAGGAGACCGGCTATGTCGTCGACCCGGTCGTCCTCCTCGGCGTCCACTCCGTGCTGCGACGCTACCCCCGCAAGCTCGGCAAGATGGCGGACTTCCACGGTCTGCGTCTCGTCTACGAAGGGGTGATCACGGGCGGTGCCCTGCGCCACGAGCAGAACGGTTCCACGGACATGGCGGCCTGGCACGACCTCGCCGCGGTCCAGGACCTCCCGCGGGTGGAACTGGTCGACGTGGGCATGGACTTGTGGCGGGATCGGCCGGGGGACGGCCACGTCCACCCATGACGGCTCCCCGTCTCCCGGCCACGGGGCGCTGCCCCGGCCACATCCGCCCATGACGGCCCACCGGTCCCCGGCCACGGGGCTCTGCCCCGGTCCCCGCGCCTCAATCGCCGGCGGGGCTGAAGAGAACGGGGCTCCGCCCCGGACCCTGCGAGTCTCGTCCCGGAGCGGGGCTTGAGTTGTCTCGCCCACTCGCAGGCATTGGCCCGGCTCCCGCCCATCTCCCACCGCCCGCCCCCTCCGGGGGCTTCGGCTCGACGGGGTGCGCCACCGCCTTGGGCGATCCGACGGCAGCCACGGCTGCCCTCCCATGGCGGCCGGCCGTCGCCGTCTTGGGCAATCTGCCGCCTGGGGCGGCAGGGTGGGCAAGGCGGCACCCCGGTGCCGCGCGCCCCATGACGCGGGGCCCGACCCCGGAACGGCCAGCACTGCACACCGGCCCCGGTGAACTCCCGCCCCGGGCCGAAGCGCCCCCGACCACCGGCCGAAGCCCCCGGAGGGGGCGGGCGGGAGGTAACCGGGCAACGGCACAGCCGGACAAGGACCGGCGCCGCGCACCCGCACCCACCACCACAGGCCCCGGCCCCGGCACAGCCCCAGCGCTGTTACCGGGATGGTCCACCGTGATCGGAAGGCGGCTCGCGGGACGAGCGCACGCGCAACGGCTGGTATTACTGGGGCATGCAGGAAGAGACGGCACGCTCCGCGATCGACACGTTCATCTCCGCGTTCAACGCCTCGGACGACGGCTATGTGACTGCCCTGCTCTCCCAGGCTCTGACCTCGGACGTGGTCTTCTGGGGGCCGTTGGGTCGCAGCGAAGGAATCGCGGCGGTCGAGCGGTTCGTGCTGGACATCCGGCGCCACCCGGCGGGGACCGGCACGATGGTGCGCTGCTCGGCGGTGGACATGCCGGACGAGTGGGCCCGGTACCAGTGGGTCTTCACCACGCCGGATGGAGGCCCCCGCCTGGCGGGAACGGACGTCGTCCATCTGCGGCGGAGCCTCATCGACCAGGTCATCGTCTTTGCGGGGGAGATCAAGCCGTCCGCCTCCTGAGTCGTCCTTCTGTCGCTGTCCCTCTCGTGAACTTGTCCCTTTCGGCACTCCGGGGCTGCGGTTCACGGTCGGTCAGGCTGCGGCGTTGAGGGAGCGTCCGCCCCAGCGAATGCCCTTCTCGCTGCGGATGCGGGCGCGTTCCTTGCGTTGGGCGGCAACTACGTCGGGGTGACGGGCGTTGGCGTTGCGCCGGCGCAGGTAGCGGCGGATGTCGGCGCCGGTGTGGGCGGAGAGGTCGTCCAGGATGATGTGGATCGGGGCGCCGTCGGGTCGGGCGGCACGGATCGACTTCAGCGCGGCCAGGGTGTTGGCGGTGCCCTTGCGGCGACGGTTGACGCCCCACAGGCGGTCGTCGCCCACGGAGTAGCAGCCGTGGAAGCAGGTGACGCCGTGGGTGCGGCGGTAGGTCGCCGGCAGCCGGTTCGGCTTGCACTGCTTCGCCCAGCAGGAGCCTGCGGCGGGCCGGATCCCCAACGGCCCGAACTGTCACAGCCCCAGCCACGGGGGCCGAAGCCCCCGGAGGGGGCGGGTGGGTGGGAGACGACCCGGCACCGGCGCAGCCGGACAAGGACCGGCGCCGCGCGCCAGTCACCTCAGGCGTCGGCCACGTCACCGCCCCGCACCCCCGGGTGCCGCGCACCCTTCGCGGCGGGCGTCGGCCACGGCGCAGCCCCGCATCCCCCGGTGCCGCGCACCCCTCACGACGGCCCCCGGCCACGGCACCGCCCCCCCCACCACCGCCCCCGCGCACCGCCCCCCTTCCCCGAAAGATGAACACGGCGTGACCGACAGGGCGCCCACGGCCCACCCCCGCGTGACGATGCGGCACCCCCACACCCGGCCCTAGATCCACGTACGTGATCGGCGCCACGCGTTGCGTCGCCGTTCACGCGCAGGTCATCCCCACTGCCAACCATCCAGTACGGAGGGGCGGTTCGACCGGACCGGCCCGGCCGTCACTGTCGACGCGTTCGCACTCGGGGAGACCGCGCCATGCCGCGCATACGCTCTGTCACCACAGCCGCCGCAGAGATCGACCGCCGCGCATTCCTGACCGCGACCGGCGCGGTGACCCTCTCTGCCGGTATCGGATACGCCCTCGGACCCGCGGGCGGCACCAGCGCCGCCGCCCACCCGGCCGCCGCCCCGGCACGGGCGATGTCCCGCAAGGCGCCCGCCGCCCCACTCGCCCCCTACACCCGCGGCACCACCCTCGCCGCCGTCGCGACCGCCGCCGCGGGCTCCGGCTACCGGCGCCTGGGCGACGGACCGGCCTGGACCCGCGTCGTCCGCACCGAACTCGGCTCCGCCCGCAGCGACCGCGAGGCCAAGCGGAAGCCGCTCGCCGCGTTCGTCCAGTTCACCGACCTCCACCTGGTCGACGTACAACACCCCCTGCGCTACGAGTACTTGAGGTCGCAGACCGCCAGCGCCTGGCGGCCGCAGGAGGCGCTGAGCGTCGCCGGGGCCGTCGCCCTCGTGGAGCGGGTGAACGCCCTGCGCGGCGCACCCGTCACCGCCTCGCCGCTGCACTTCGTGATGACGACGGGCGACAACACCGACAACAACGCCCGCTCCGAACTCGACTGGTTCCTCAAAGCGATGAGCGGCGGCCGCATCAGCCCCAACACCGGCGACCCCCGCCACTACGAGGGCGTCCAGAACAGCGGGCTCCCCCTCTACTGGCAGCCGGACGAAGCATTCCGGGACGGCGACAAGCGGGACCACGGCTTCCCCCGCATCCCCGGCTTCCTGGACGCCGCGATCTCCGAACTGCAGAGCCCCGGCCTGAACGTCCCCTGGTACTCCACGGTCGGCAACCACGACTCGCTGCCCGGCGGCTGCTACGCGCCCGCGGACCCGTACTTCGCCGAATTCGCGGTGGGTGACCGCAAGTTGATGGACCTCGACACCGCCACGGGCAAGGCGATCTGGGACAACGTACAGAACGGCGGGGACCCGAAGGGCAAGGCGTTCAAGGAACTGCTCGTCTCGCACAAGCGGAAGATGCGCCGGGTGACGCCCGACGAGTCGCGCGCCCCGTTCACGCCGGTCGAGTACGTCGCGGCCCACCTCGACCCCGCGCACATGGGGCCGGGCCCGATCGGCCACGGCTACACCCAGGCCAACCTGGCCGACGCGACGCAGCACTACGCGTTCCGGATCTCCGACGACGTCCTCGGCATCAGCCTCGACACCACGGACCCGGCCGGCCACTACGAAGGCTCGATCGGTGCGTCCCAACTGGACTGGCTCAAGGGTGAGTTGAAGGCCGCCGAGCGGCGTGGCGACCACGTCCTCGTCTTCTCCCACCACACCTCCAAGACGATGCGCAACCTCCGCGAGGACCCGGACCGCCGCGGCGAACGACGGCACGGCGGCGAGGAGTTGACCGCCCTGCTCGCGGCCCACCGCCCCGTCCTCGCCTGGGTGAACGGCCACAGTCACAAGAACGACATCACGCCACATGCGGGCACCGGCGACGGCACCGGCTTCTGGGAGATCTCCACCGCATCCCACGTCGACTTTCCGCAGCTCGCCCGCATCATCGAGGTCGCCGACAACCGCGACGGCACGCTGTCCGTCTTCACGACGCTCATCGAGTCCTCGGCCCCGCACCGCACCGACTTCACGGACCTCACGCAGACGGGTCTTGCCGCCCTCTACCGCGAGCTCTCCTACAACGCGCCCGGCTCGCGCGCCACGCTCTCCGGCACCCCGGGCGACCGCAATACCGAACTCGTCCTCCGAAAGGGCTGATTCCGGCTCAACCGGCCGACACCGGCTCAACTCCCGCACCCACCCCCGAAGTCCCTCCGGTCGAACGCGACACCACGGCACGGCAACGGAGGAGACACATGCTGAAGCGCACGGCCCTGCTGGGGGCGGCGACGGTACTGGCGATCACGACCGGGGCGCTCGCCACTCCGGCCCTCGCATCGGGCCCGGCCCGCGACGGCCACCGAGCCACCCAGCGGGCCCTGGACGCCGCCGTACGCGAGGGCGTCCCCGGCGCCACCGCTCAGGTCCGCGACAACGGCCGTACGTGGAAGGGAACTTCGGGCGTCGGAAACCTCGCCACCCACAAGCCGCGCGGCGCCCACGACCACTACCGCGTCGGCTCCGTCACCAAGACGTTCGTCTCCACGGTCCTCCTCCAGCTGGAGGCCGAAGGGGAGCTGGACCTCGACGACACCGTCGAGCACTGGCTGCCCGGCCTCGTCACCGGCGACGGATACGACGCCGAGCGCATCACCCTGCGGCATCTGCTCAACCACACCAGCGGCATCGCCGACTACCTGGAGGACGCGCGGTTCAACGAGGCGTACATGACCAAGAACTTCCTCGACCACCGCAACGACACTTTCGCGCCGGAGGAGCTCGTACGCATCGGCGTGCGCAACAAGGCGCGCTTCGACCCGGGAGGCGGCTGGGACTACTCCAACACCAACTACGCGCTCGCCGCCATGGTCATCGAGAAGGCGACCGGCCGCGCGTACGGGGACGAGATCGAACACCGCATCATCGAGCCCCTGGGCCTGCGCGCCACGAAGGTCCCCGGCACCGACCCACGCATGCCGCGCCCCGCCTCCCGGGCGTACTCCAAGCTGGGCGACAGCGCCGGGCCGACGTACGACGTCACCGAGTTCAACCCGAGCGGCTCCTTCGGATCCGGCGAGATGGTCTCCGACTCCGCCGACCTGAACCGCTTCTACACCGCCCTGGTCCGCGGCGAGTTGCTGCCGCCCGAGCAGATGAAGGAGATGCGGACCACGGCGCCGGGCGGCACCCAGGGACCGGACTCCGCCTACGGCCTCGGCCTGCAGCGCTGGAAGCTGGAGTGCGGCACGGTCGTGTGGGGCCACGGCGGCGGCATCCACGGTTCGTCGTCGCTCGTCCTGACGACGCCCGACGGCAGCCACTCCCTCGCCCTCAACTTCAACGGCGACTGGACGGGCGACATGACGAAGGTCGCCGAGGCGGAGTTCTGCGGCAAGTAGCCCACCGACTCACCGCGGCAGCACCACGACGTACGCCGCCGGGTCCCGGTCGCCGGAAGCCATCAACGCGGTCCGCACGATGGCGGCCTGCTGCTCGATCGACTCGCGCAGCTTCTTCGGGGAGATGTGCACGACGGTGATCCCGAGCCGCTCCAGGTGCTCGCGCTTACGGGCGTACTCGCTCCACAGCGCGTCGTCGTCCTGTCGAAGGCCATGGCGCGGCGCCCGGGTGTCCAGCTCCACGGCGACGGAGTGATCGGGCCAGAACGCGTCGACGCCGCCGAGGTGCGGGCCGCCGGGCAGCCGCAGATCCACGTTCCACACGGGGTCGGGCAGCCCGTACTCGCGCACCATCGCGTACAGCCGGTCCTCGGCGATGGTCCGCCCCTCGGCGAGCAGCGAGTCGACGGCGTCGATGACGTGCGGCCTGGTCAGCAGCCGGGCCGCCGACAACTCCCGTACGACGGCGGCCGGTTCGCAGTGCCCGCCCCGTACGGCCTCGGTGAGCAGCCGTCGTACGGCGCCCGCGTCGGACAGCCGGGACACCGCGTCGGCGAGCGCCCGCGGCACGGGGACGACCGGAACTCCCTTCAGCTGTACGGGAGTCGGCAGGGCGGTGGTCCGGATCAGCCGCGCGAAGGCGGTGGAGCGCAGCCGCCGGGTGCGCGGGACGAGCACGTCGATGTGGTCGAGCGAGGACAGCGGGGGAGCGGCGGAGAAGCCGTGCAGCGCGAGGGCGGCGAGCCCGGTGACGATGGTGTCGGAGTACGGCGCGCGACCGGGGGCGTGCTGCGTGGGCACCCCGTCCGGGCGCCCGCGCCGCTCGGGGGCCCGCCCCGAGTACATCAGCACGGCGTGCAGCCGCTCCTCGTCGCCGGGTTGGCCGGGGTGCAACAAATACACACCTGGCAGCAACTGTTGCCAGGTCCCACCGGCCCGGCACTGCTCGGACACGGCGGCGGCGCCCACGCCGTGCGCCTTCAGCTGCGCGGCGCTCATCAGCTGCCGCTGGTTCTGGTTGAGGTGGCGCAGGGGGCGGGGCGACAGCGGGGCGGGGGTGTTCTGGTTCATGACCCGCCCATTCCCGCCCAAGAACCCCCCACTAACCGCTGTTACACCCCCGTAGGAAACTCCGGACATCGTCGCCCTAAAGGTGTCCCCACCTCCTGCCGAAAAGACCAGGCGGCACCGGGGGTTACGGCCGCGATTGCCAGCATTCAGTAACACCACTTAAGCCCCGCTCTTGGACGAGAGCCCGCGGGGGCCGGGGCAGAGCCCCGAGGCCGAAACCCCGGGGTACCGCAACCGCCCCGACTACATGCCCGCAGCCCCGTCACACGCCTGCCCGCGCAGCGCCCGCGCCAAGTCGTCCCGCGCCTCAAGCACAAGCCTCCGCAACGCCGGCGCACCCCCCTCATGCCCGGACAGCCACGCGTCCGTCGCATCCAGCGTCGCCTGCGAGTCCTGCAGCCCGGGGAACAGCCCCCGCACCACATCCATCCCGATCTGGATCGACCGCTCTTCCCACACCCGCTCGATCACCGCGAAGTACTTCTCCGCGTACTTCGCGGTGAGCGCCCGCTGCGACGGCTGCTGGAACCCCGAAATGGTGGCCTCCACCAGCGCGTTGCTCAACGCGTCCGACTCCACGACCTGCGCCCAGGCCTGCGCCTTCACGGCCTCCGACGGCCGCGCCGCGAGGCACCGCACCTGGTGCCGCTTGCCGGAGGCGGTGTCGTCCCGCGCCAGTTCCGCCGCCAGTACGCCCTCGTTCGCGACCCCGTACGTCGCGAGCGTCTCCAGGAACGCCCACCGCAGCTCCTGGTCGACGTCGAGCCCGTCGATCTTCGCGCCGCCGGAAACGTCCAACAGCCCCTGCAGCAACTGCAGATCGGCCTCGCTCGACGCGACCGCTCCGAAGAACCGGGCCCACGTCAGCTGGTGCTGGCTCCCCGGCTCCGCGATCCGCAGCTCCTTGAGCGCGCCCTCGGCGAGCAGCCGGCCGCCGGCCTCGCGCCACTCGGGCACCGCGTAGTGCACGAGCGCGGAACGCGCCCACGCGTGCAGCGTCTGGAGCACCCCGATGTCGGACTCGCGCCCCGCGAACCGCAGCACGAGATCGATGAAGTCACGCGCGGGCATCAACGCGTCCCGCGTCGCGTTCCACAGCGCCGACCAGCACAGGGCCCGCGCCAGCGGGTCGGAGATGTCCCCGAGGTGGTCCCGCAGCGTCGCCAGCGACCCCTCGTCGAACCGGATCTTGCAGTAGGTGAGGTCGTCGTCGTTGACCAGTACGAGCTCGGGAGCCTCGGCCCCGGCCAGCTCGCCCACGACCGTCCGCGGCCCGTCCACGTCGACCTCGGCGCGCGCGTACCGCTCGACGGCGCCGCCTGCCGCACGCCGGTACAGGCCCACGGCCACCCGGTGCGGGCGCAGTTCGGGGTGCGACTCGGCCGCTTCCTGCACCACCGCCAGCTCGGTGATCCGCCCCTCGGCGTTCAACGTGACTTGCGGGGTAAGGGAGTTGACGCCGGCGGTCTGAAGCCAGGACCGCGACCAGGCCGCGAGGTCGCGCCCGCTCGTCTCCTCAAGTGCCGACAGCAGATCGCCCAGTTCGGTGTTCCCGTAGGCGTGCCGCTTGAAGTACCGCCGCGCGCCTTCCAGGAACGCGTCCCGACCGACGTACGCGACGAGCTGCTTCAGTACAGAGGCGCCCTTGGCGTACGTGATGCCGTCGAAGTTGAGCTTCGCGTCCTCCAGGTCCCGGATGTCGGCCGTGATCGGGTGCGTGCTCGGCAGCTGGTCCGCCCGGTACGCCCACGACTTCCGGTTGTTGGCGAAGGTGATCCAGCCGTCCGTGAACCGCGTCGCCTCCACCATCGAGAACGCGCCCATGAAGTCCGCGAAGGACTCCTTCAGCCACAGGTCGTCCCACCAGCGCATGGTGACGAGGTCGCCGAACCACATGTGGGCCATCTCGTGGAGGATCACGTTCGCGCGCCGCTCGTAGGACGCCTGCGTGACCTTCCCGCGGAAGATGAACTCCTCGCGGAAGGTCACCATCCCCGGGTTCTCCATGGCGCCCAGGTTGTACTCGGGCACGAAGGCCTGGTCGTACTTCCCGAAGGGGTACGGGTAGTCGAAGTGGTCGTGGAAGAAGTCGAGGCCCTGCTTGGTCACCGTGAAGACGTCATCGGCGTCGAAGTACGGGGCGAGCCCCTTGCGGCACATCGCGCCGAGCGGGACGACGAGCTTCGACCCGTCATCGAAGGTCCGCTCGTAGGAATCCGTCACGTAGTGGTACGGCCCGGCGACGACCGCCGTGATGTACGTCGAGATCGGCTTGGTCTCGGCGAACTGCCAGACGCCGTCGACGAGTTCGCCCGTGCCGTTCGACCATGCGGTCCACCCCTCGGGGGCCTGCACGCTGAACCGGTACGGCGCCTTCAGGTCGGGCTGCTCGAAGTTGGCGAACACGCGGCGCGAGTCGGCGGGCTCGTACTGCGTGTACAGGTACACCTCGCCGTCCTCGGGGTCGACGAAGCGGTGCATGCCTTCACCCGTACGCGAATACGCGCACTGGGCGTCGACCACCAGCTCGTTGTCCTCCGCCAGGTTCTCCAGCTGGATGCGGTTGCCGTCGAACACGGCCGCCGGGTCGAGGTCCTCGCCGTTCAGCGACACGGCCGTCACGGACGGCGCGATGAGGTCGACGAACGTGGCCGCCCCCGCCTCGTTCGACCGGAACCGGATCGTGGTCACGGAACGGAAGGTGCGCGGCCCCTCGCCGGCGAAGTCGCCGACCGCGGAGCGCAGGTCGAGCGCCACCTCGTACCCGTCGACGGACAGCAGACCCGCCCGCTCGCGGGCCTCGTCGCGGGACAGATTCTCACCGGGCACGGCGGCACTCCTTTGTGACGTAACTGTTCAGCCGCCTACGATCCTCGCACGCGGCTCCGACACCGGACATCGGGGAATGGACCGGGCACGGGCCGCGTTGGCGCTGCCGAGACCACCCGGTGAATCTTGAGGAGAACCATGTCCGAGAAGACCCCCGTCGACTTCTGGTTCGACCCCCTGTGCCCCTGGGCCTGGATGACCTCGCGCTGGGTCCTGGAGGTCGAGAAGGTCCGCGACATCAAGGTCCGCTGGCACGTGATGAGCCTCGCGGTGCTCAACGAGCCGCGCCTCGACGAGCTGCCCGAGGAGTACCAGGAGATGATGCGCACCCAGGCCTGGGGCCCGGTCCGTGTCGTCATCGCCGCGCAGCAGGAGCACGGCGCGGAGGTCCTCGGCGACCTCTACACCGCGCTCGGCACCCGTATCCACAACCGCGGCGAGGGCCCCACGAAGGAGGCCGTCGCCGGCGCTCTGGCGGAGGTCGGCCTGCCGGAGTCCCTCCTCGACCACTGGGACGCCACCAAGTACGAGGAAGAGCTCCGCGCCTCGCACAAGGAGGGCATCGACAAGGTCGGCCAGGACGTCGGCACGCCGGTCATCGCGGTGCCGGGCGCCGACGGCAACCAGATCGCCTTCTTCGGCCCGGTCGTCACCCCGGCGCCCAAGGGCGAGGAGGCGGCCAAGCTCTGGGACGGCACGCTCCTCGTCGCCTCGGTCCCGGGCTTCTACGAAATCAAGCGCACGCGCACGGTGGGCCCGATCTTCGACTAGTCGTCGATGCTCGGCGGGAAGCTCCCGCCGCCCCACGTGCGGCCGTGGCGCCGGTAGGTGAGACACCCTTCGGTGTCACATCGCCACGTCGCGTGGATGTCGGCCTCGATCTGTCCCTTGGCAGCCAGGTGTGCCTTCTCGTGGGCCTTGAGGCGACGGAAGGGTCGGGGGCCGCCGTGGCACGTGTCGCAGTGCAGGTTCAAGAACTCCGCTGTCATCCCGCCAAGGTCCCCCGGAATCCCGCACACCAACAGACCCCCGTGAGTCACATCCTCACGGGGGTCCGTCGTTTCCGCCGCCCGCCAACGTGAAGGTTGAGAAGACGATCACGAGGCGGGACGCATCACGGCGCTACGGCACCAGCAGCAGGTTGTACGCCCGCTCCCTCGCGGCCGCGTACCGCTTGGCCACGTCCTGCCAGTTGACGACCCGCCACATCGCCTCGATGAAGTCGACCTTCTGGTTCTTGTACTGCAGGTAGAACGCGTGCTCCCACGCGTCGAAGACGAGGATCGGGGTCGAGCCCTGGCCGACGTTGCCCTGGTGGTCGTAGATCTGCTCGACGATGAGCCGCCCGCTCACCGGCTCGTACGCGAGGACGCCCCAGCCGGAGCCCTGCGTGGTGGCCGCGGCCTTCGTCAGCTGCGCCTTGAACCCGGCGAAGGAACCGAAGGACTCGGTGAGCGCGTCGGCCAACTCGCCCACGCCGTCCGCCGCGAGCGGCTCGCCGCCACCGTCACCGGTCATGTTGTGCCAGTAGATGCTGTGCAGGATGTGGCCGGAGAGGTGGAAGGCCAGGTTCTTCTCCAGGCCGTTGATCGAGCCCCACTGTTCCTTGTCGCGCGCCTCGGCCAGCTGCTCCAGGGTGTCGTTCGCGCCCTTCACGTACGCCGCGTGGTGCTTGTCGTGGTGCAGCTCGATGATCTGCGGGTTGATGACCGGCTCAAGCGCCGCGTAGTCGTACGGAAGCTCAGGAAGCGTGTACGTGGCCATGTCTCTCCGTGCCCTCCGACTGCTTATTGCAACTCTATTGCAAGTGCAGGCTAACAGCAGGAGTGTCGGACGCAACGAAAGGGCCCCCGGACCAAGTGGTCCGGGGGCCCTCTGCGTTGAACTCGGTACGGCTACTTCTTCTCGGCCAGCTTCTGCCGCGCGTACCCGACCGCCGCGAGGATGATCGCCAGGCCGCCCGAGAAGTACAGCTGGACCCGCGTGTCGTGCTCGCGGGCCATCAGGACGAAGACGGCGACCATGCCGACGAGCGCGATGATCGTCAGGTAGGGGTACGCCCACATCTTCACGACCAGCTTCTCCGGCGCCTCGCGCTCCAGCTTGCGGCGCAGCACCAGCTGGGAGACGGCGATGAAGAACCAGACGACGAGGATGATCGCGCCGATGGTGTTGAGCAGCCAGGCGAAGATGTCGTCCGGGCGCCAGTAGCTGAGCAGCACGCACACGAAGCCGAAGACCGCCGACAGCAGCACCGCGACCCGCGGCACCCCGTTCGTGACCTTGCCGATGGCCTTCGGGCCCATGCCGCGGGCGACCAGCGAGGCGGCCATGCGGGAGGCGCCGTAGATGTTGGCGTTCATGGCGGAGAGCAGCGCGACGAGGATGACCACGTTCATGATCTGGCCGGCCGCGGGCACGCCCAGGTAGTCCAGCGTGGCGACGTACGGACCCTTGGTCGGGATCTCCTTCGCGGTCCAGGGCAGGAGGACCACGACGACCGCCATCGAGCCGACGTAGAAAAGGGCGATGCGCCACATCGCCGTGCGGACCGCCTTCGCGACGCCCTGCACCGGGTGCTCCGACTCGGCGGCGGCGATCGTCACCGTCTCCAGACCGCCGTACGCGAAGACCGACGCGAGCAGGCCGACGATCAACCCTTCCGTGCCGTTCGGCATGAAGCCGCCGTGGCCGGTGAGGTTGGACATGCCGGGTGCGCCGACGTCGGGCAGCACGCCGAGCATGGCGAGGATGCCGATGACGAGGAAGAGCACGATCGCGCCGACCTTGAGCGCGGCGAACCAGAACTCGAACTCGCCGAAGTTCTTCACGGCCGACAGGTTCGTGATCGTGAACAGCAGCATGAACAGGGCGACCCAGGCCCACTCGGGCACGCCCGGCACCCAGCCGTGCACGATGCCCGCCGCGCCGATGCCCTCCAGGCCGACGGCCACGCAGAGCAGGAACCAGAACGACCAGCCCGCGGTGAATCCGGCCCACGGCCCGATGCCCCGCTCGGCGTGCACGGAGAACGATCCGGACGCCGGGTACGCGGCCGACATCTCGCCCAGCATGCGCATCACGAGCATGACGAGCGCGCCGGATATCGCGTAGGCGAGGATGATCGACGGGCCCGCGGCGGCGATCGCGGTGCCGGAGCCCACGAAGAGGCCCGCGCCGATCACGCCGCCCAGCGCGATCATGGAAAGATGGCGCTGCTTGAGGCCGTGCGACAGCGACGGCTCGGCCGGCGCCTGCTCGACCGGCCGCGCGTCCGTCCCCTCCGCAGGGGACTGCGCTGAGTTCCGAGACATGGGTGTGCCCTGTTCAGTAGCTGTGACGGTCCTGGCGTAAACGGAACGTAAAACTGCCACAGTCTGGGTGGGCGGCCCGCTCAGAGGGAATAGGTTTCCGGTATACGGACACGACGCTCACACGCCGCAATGATCATGTCGACGTTCGGTGAACGCGTGGACACCGCTCAGGCACGCCGTGCGCGCAACTCCCGGGCGCCCGCGACCGCGAGGACGAGCAGCGTCGCCCCGGTCGACCACATCAACTGCGGCCGCGCCGTGTCGTCGGTCAGCATCAGGCCGAAGACCACGGCCATCGCGGCGATCGCCACCCAGGTCAGCCAGGGGAACGCCCACATCTTCAACACGAGGCGCTCGGGGGCCTCCTGCTCGATGCGCCGCCGCAGACGCAGCTGCGACACGGCGATCAGCGCCCACACGAACAGCAGCACCGCGCCGACCGAGTTGAGCATGTAGAGGAAGATCGTGTCCGGCCACTCCAGGTTGAGGAGGACCGAGATGAAGCCGAAGGCCACCGAGGCCAGGACCGCGCGGCGCGGCACCCCGCCACCGCTCACCTTCAGCAGCGACTTCGGCGCCTCGTCGCGCTCGGCCAGCGAGAAGATCATGCGGGACGAGCCGTAGAGGTTGGCGTTCAGTGCGGAGAGCAGCGCCACGAACACCACGATGTTCATGATCTGCGCCGCCGACGGCACACCGATCGAGTCGAGCACGGTGACGTACGGGCTGATCCCCGCCTTCTGCTCCGTCCAGGGCAGCACGGTCACGATGACCAGCATCGAACCGACGTAGAAGAACAGGATCCGGAACACCGCGCTGCGCACCGCGCGCGCCACCGAGCGGGCCGGGTCCTCGGACTCGGCGGCCGCGATCGTGACGACCTCCAGGCCGCCGAACGCGAAGACGACCGCGAGGACGCCGGAGACGACGCCCTCCCAGCCGTGCGGCAGGAACCCGCCGTCCCCGGTCAGATGGGTGAGGCCGACCGGATCCGTGTCGGGGAGGATCCCGAAGATCGCGAGGGCGCCGAGCACCAGGAACGCGATGATCGCGAAGACCTTGAGGGCCGCGAACCAGAACTCGAACTCGCCGAAGTTCTTCACCGCCGTCAGGTTGGCGACGGTGAACACGACCATGAAGAGCAGCACCCACGCCCACTGCGGGACGCCCGGCACCCACCCGTTCGCGATCTGCGCCGCGCCCGTCGCCTCGACGGCGAGCACCACCACGAGCATGAACCAGTAGAGCCATCCGGCAGTGAACCCGGCCCACCGGCCGAGCGCCCGCTCCGCGTGCACCGAGAAGGAACCGGACGCGGGCATCGCGGCGGACATCTCGCCGAGCATCCGCATCACCAGCATCGCGAGTGTGCCCGCGATCAGGTACGAGACGACGATGCCGGGCCCCGCGACCGCGATACCGGCTCCCGAGCCGACGAACAGGCCCGCGCCGATGACCCCGCCGAGGCCGAGCATCGTGAGGTGGCGCTGCTTCAGCCCGGCGGAGAGTGGTTCGTCGTGCATGGGGCTTCAGCCGATCTCGGATGTGCTGGTCGCGCGGGCGTGCGCGGTTTGGCGGGAACCTACAGTCTCCCGTTCAAGCACCTCCGCACGCAAAACAGACTCTCCCAGTGACGAGCATCACCTTGTACGAGGTGTAGGTGCCGTTGTTTGTTCAGAGCCCACCAACACGGCGTGGGCCCCTTTGTCGACCGGCGACCGTGATCGGCCCAACTCCCCTGGGATAGCGTCACAAAGTCCTGCCCTGCCCGACCGCAAGGTCCTCTCACTGAACGCGGAGTCCCCATGAGTACCGCCGCCGCTGTCGCGACCGCCGCCCGTCCGGGCAAGGTCCTGGCCGACCTCCTGCCCGCCTCCCGCACCAAGTCCGCCGTGGCCCTGAAGAGCACGGCGCTTGTCCTCGGCGGCGCCGCCCTCACCGGCATCGCCGCGCAGATCGCGCTCCCGGTCCCGGGCTCGCCTGTGCCGGTCACCGGTCAGACCTTCGCCGCGCTGCTCGTCGGCACCGCGCTCGGCGCCCGCCGCGGCTTCCTCGCGCTCGCCGTCTACGCGCTCGCGGGCATGGCCGGCGTGCCGTGGTTCGCGGAGGGCGGCTCGGGCATGGCGACGGCCTCGTTCGGTTACGTCATCGGCCTGATGCTGGCCTCGGCCGCGGTCGGTGCGCTCGCCCGGCGCGGCGCCGACCGCTCGATGCTGCGCACCGCAGGCACGTTCCTGCTCGGCGAGGCCATCGTCTACGCGGTCGGTGTCCCGTACCTGGCCCTGTCCACCGGGATGGGCCTCACGGCCGCGATCGCCGCGGGCCTCACCCCGTTCCTGATCGGCGACGTCCTGAAGGCGGCCCTGGCGATGGGCGCGCTGCCCACCGCCTGGAAGCTCGCCGACAAGTAGTCCGCTGGTGCACCTCTAGTCGGCTAGCGCACCTCGGAGCTGCCGCGGCGGGTCCACCACAGGCCCGCCCCGCCGGCGGCCATCAGGGCCGCGCCGATCGCGCCCAGCGGCAGCGCGGCGTCACCGACGCCGGTCGACGGCAGGTTCTCCTGATCGTTGCCCCCGCCGCCCCCGCCTCCGCCCTCGTCGCCCTTGTCGCCCGCGGGGGCGGCCGGCTCGTTCTCCGTGTTGAGCAGCAGCGGCGTGACGGGTGCGTTCGGCGAGGGGCTCGTCGTGCCGAACGGCACCGGGCCCTGCTGCCAGAACGTCTTCTTCGTGTCCCCGCTCTGCACCGGCAGGCAGATCTTCCCGGTCTTTTTCAGATCGAATGTCGCGGCGACCTTGTACGACTGCGTCTTTCCTGCCTTGAGGTTGTCGATGGGGCAGGAGAATCCGCTGTTGGAGCCCTTCGGCAGCTTGTTCTCCGGAATCGCGGTGCAGTTCGGAACATCCTTCACCACGAGCCCGTCGAACCCCACCACGGCCAGGAATATCCGGCCGCTTCCCTTGCTGCCCTGATTGCTGACGCTCGCGATCAGATTCTGCGTCTCCCCGGTCGAGTTGTCGGCCGAGATCTTCTTCGGCAGCGCCGTGGTCAGCTTCACGCCCGAGGGCGCCGCGTCCACCGCCTTTCCCCCCTCGCCGCTGCCCGGACCAGGCCCGTGGTCCGCGAGCGCGGCGCCCGGCAGCACCATGAACGCCGTCACGGCGCCCGCGCACAGTGTCCCGGCGATTTTGACCTGACGTCGTGAACCCATACTCGTCGTCCCCCTAGGTATTTCCACTTCCCCCAACCGCGGCCGAATTCGCGGCACTTGAAGAGGTACCACAAGATTTCTCCGCACTATGCTGGGGCGGCGGGAAGTGTCGACGTTGTGTGCCGGGGGTGCAGTCGATTGCCTGGAAATACAAGCGGAGGCGTTCAGGGGTTACTGGTGGCGTCCCGCTACCGCCTGGACGAATCCATAGGCCAGGGTGGAATGGGGCGCGTGTGGCGCGCGGTGGACGAAATGCTCGACCGCCGGGTCGCCGTCAAGGAAATGCGCATCGACGGGCTCGACCCCGAGGACGCCCGCACCCGCCGCGAGCGCACGCTGCGCGAGGCCCGCGCCACCGCCCGCATCGACCACCCGGGTGTGGTGCGCGTCTATGACGTCGTCGACGAGGGCGAACGCCTGTGGATCGTCATGGAGCTGGTCGACGGCCGCTCCCTGGAGCAACTCCTCGTCGACGACGGGCCGTTGCCGGCGGACGAGGTCGCGCGGATCGGACTGAGCCTGGCCGGGGCGCTGCGGCAGGTGCACGCGGGCGGCGTGCTGCACCGGGACATCAAGCCCGGCAACGTACTGATGGAGCGCGTGGGGCAGCGCCGCGTCATGCTCACGGACTTCGGCATCGCCGCGATCCAGGACGCCAAGGCGCTCACCATGGTCGGCATGCTGGTCGGCTCGCCCGACTACATGGCCCCGGAGCGGGTCTCGGGCCATCTACAGGGCCCGCCGTCCGACCTCTGGTCGCTGGGGGCGACGCTCTGCGCGGCGCTCGGCGGCAGCTCGCCGTTCTCCCGGGAGACGACCCTCGCGACGCTGCACGCCGTCCTCTACGAGGAGCCGCGCCTGCCGCCCGACGCGGGTCCGCTGGGTCCGCTCCTCGCGGGCCTGCTGGCGAAGGAACCGCAGGACCGCCCCGACGTCGACACGGTGACCGGGGCGCTGGCCCCCACCGAGGCCCCGGAACTCCCGGAGGCGCCGGCGCCCGGGACCCGCACCCTCGACATCGGCCTGCGCCGCCCGGAGCCCACACCTGCGCCCGCGCCCGCACAGCCTCCGCGCGGGAACCGCCGCAGGACCACGCTCATCGCGACCGGGGGAGTACTGGCCGTGGGCCTCGCGGCGGCCCTCGCCCTCACGCTGCCGAACGGGGACCCGCAGGCGGGCGGCTCGACACCCACGACATCCCGCCCGCCCACCGTCGAGGGCACGTCCCGGCCGCCCGCCGAGAGCCTCCCCGCGGGCGCGCGCCGGGAGGCGGGGTACGCGTGGGTGCCGCCGAAGGGCTGGGAGCGGGTGGTGAAGACGGCGTCCGAGGTGCACTACACGTCACCGGACGGCACCCAGGAGCTCGTCGCCCAGTCGGCCCTCGCGAAGGACGACCTCCTGGCCACGTGGCAGAAGTCCGAACGCGCCGCGCACCAGGGCCAGGACTACGAGAAGCTCCGCCTGACCCGCACCACGTTCCGCGGCCGCCCCGCGGTGGTCTGGGAGTACCTCTTCACCCTGAAGGGCGCCCGCTGGCACGCGGAACTCCTGGGCTTCGACCGCGGAAACAGGTCCTACCAGGTGGGTACGTGGTACCGACCGGAGGTGGCGGGGCAGGCGAAGGCAACGTACGAGCGGGTGAAGAAGACGTTCACGCCCCAATCAAGCCCCGCCGGCGATTGAGCCAATCCAGCCCCGCTCTGGTGACGAGAGCCCGCGGGGCCCGGGGCAGCGCCCCGAGACGCCGACCCCGGACCCCGCAACACTCACGCCTTCGCCCGCTGAACCTTCTCGCGTACGAGCGCGAACCCGACAACGAACGCCGCAACGAGCAGAGAAAGCAGAACCTGCTCCCGCCCGTCCTTGTCCGTCAACATGTACACAAGCACGAACGAGATCATCGCGATCGTCGCCCACGTCAGATACGGGAACAGCCACATCTTGACGACAAGCTTCTCCGGCTGGTCCCGCAGGATCATCCCGCGCATCTTCAACTGCGTGAAACAGATGACGAGCCACACGAACAACGCGACGGCTCCGGAGGAGTTCAGCAGGAAGTTGAAGACGGTGTCCGGCCACTGGTAGTTGAACCAGACCGCGAGGAACCCGAAGACGACGGACCCGAGGATCGCGACCCGCGGCACACCGCGCGACGTGGTCTTCGCGAACGCCTTCGGCGCGTCACCGCGCTGCCCGAGCGAGAAGGCCATACGGGAAGCGGTGTACAGCCCCGAGTTCAGACACGACAGCACCGCGGTCAGCACGATGACGTCCATGACCTGCCCGGCGTGCGGGATGCCGATGGAGTTCAGAGCGGCCACGTAGGACCCCTCCTTGACGATCGACGGATCGTTCCACGGCAGCAGCGTAAGCACGACGAAGATCGAGCCCAGGTAGAAGATGCCGATGCGCCAGATCACGGAGTTCGTGGCCCTGGTGACGGCCTTCTGCGGGTCCTCGGACTCACCGGCGGCGAGCGTGACGATCTCGGAGCCCATGAAGGAGAAGACGACCATCAGGACACCGGTGAGGATCGCTCCGGGCCCCTTCGGGAAGAAGCCGCCGGAATCGGTGAGGTGTTGGAGCCCGGACCCCGGGTTGTCGGAGCCGGGCAGCAGCCCGAAGACGGCGAGCAGGCCCACGATCACGAACGCCGCGATCGCGACGACCTTGATCCCGGCGAACCAGAACTCGAACTCTCCGTACGAGCCGACGGCCGCCAGGTTCACGACGGTGAGCACGATCATCACGATCAGCGCCCACCCCCACTGCGGGACGCCCGGTATCCAGCCGTTGAGGATCTTCGCGCCCGCCGTCGCCTCCACGGCGAGCACCACGACCCAGAAGAACCAGTAGAGCCAGCCGATGGAGAAGCCGGCCCAGCGGCCGAGGGCCTGGTCGGCATAGGCGGAGAAGGAGCCGGACGAGGGCCGTGCGGCGGCCATCTCGCCCAACATCCGCATCACGAAGACGACCATCGCGCCGACGAGGGCGTACGAGACGAGGATGGCGGGTCCTGCGGCCGCGATGCCGGAGCTGGAGCCGACGAACAGACCGGCTCCGATGACACCGCCGATGGCGATCATGGACAGGTGCCGGTTCTTCAGCCCTGCCTTGAGTCCGTCACCGTCGCCGCCGGTGGGCGGCGTACCGGAGGAGGCCCCGGTGGTGGGGGGCGACTGCGTGGTCATGCACTGGGTCCTTACGTTTGCGGTAAACGTGGGTTCGCATTCAACGCACCGGGTCGCCCGTGCGGAAGCTTTGAGTCCGGATTGTTGTCAAGGCCACGACGGGCGCCCCGGCGGGCACCCGGAGGCGGCTACCCGGCGCGCGTCGTGCCACACTCGGACCCATGCGCGTGTACCTCGGCTCGGATCATGCCGGCTACGAACTCAAGAACCACCTGGTCGAATGGCTCAAGGCCCACGGCCACGAGCCCGTCGACTGCGGGCCCCACATCTACGACGCCCAGGACGACTACCCGCCGTTCTGCCTCCGCGCCGCGGAGCGGACGGCCGGGGACCCGGACGCCCTCGGCGTCGTGATCGGCGGCTCCGGCAACGGTGAGCAGATCGCCGCGAACAAGGTGAAGGGCGTCCGTGCGGCTCTCGCCTGGAGCGAGCAGACCGCTGCGCTGGGCCGTGAGCACAACAACGCGAACGTGATCTCCATCGGTGGGCGGATGCACACGGAGGAGGAGGCGACGAAGTTCGTCGAGATCTTCCTGGCGACGCCGTACTCCAACGAGGAGCGCCACCAGCGCCGCATCGACATGCTGTCGGCCTACGAGACGTCCGGCGTGCTCCCCGCGATCCCCGCGCACCACCCGCAGCAGGACTAGCCCCTCCGGGTCCGCACCCGCACCGGGGTTGCGCCCCCGGGGCTCCGCCCCGGACCCCGCGGGCTCTCGTCACAAGAGCGGGGCTTGAAATACCAAGCCCCGCCGGCCATTTAAGCCCCTGCGGCGATTGAGCAGCGGGGTATGGGGCAGAGCCCCAAATCAGCCCCGCTCTGGTGACGAGAGCCCGCGGGGTCCGGGGCAGAGCCCCGTGACGTCAACCACGGTTAGCCGAAAGGAACCGGCGTGCCCGAAGGCCACACCATCCACCGCCTGGCCAAGGACCACGCCGAGAAATTCGCCGGCCGCAAGGCCACCGTGACCAGCCCCCAGGGCAAGTTCTCCGACGCGGCAGCGCTCCTCACCGGCCAAGAACTCACCCACACCGAGGCCATCGGCAAGCACCTCTTCCTCGGCTTCGGCGACGAGGGCGCCTGGATCCACATCCACCTCGGCCTCTTCGGCAAGTACACCTTCGGCGCGACCCCCGCCCCGCCCCCCACGGACACCGTCCGCCTGCGCCTCGCGAACGACACCCACTACGCGGACCTCCGCGGCCCCACCACCTGCGCGCTCATCACGGACGCCGAGAAGCAGGCGATACACGACCGCCTCGGCCCGGACCCGCTGCGCCAGGGCGAGGACCCCGCCAGGGCCTACGCCCGGATCTCCCGCAGCCGCACCACCATCGCCGCGCTCCTCATGGACCAGAAGGTGATCGCGGGCGTCGGCAACGTCTACCGCGCCGAGGTCCTCTTCCGCCACGGCATCGACCCGTACACCCCGGGAAAGAACCTCACCGAGTCCCAACTCCACGCCATCTGGGACGACTTGGTGGCGCTGATGCACGACGGCGTCCGCGCCAACCGCATCGACACCGTCCGCCCCGAGCACACCCCCGAGGCGATGAACCGCGCGCCGCGCGTCGACGACCACGGCGGCGAGGTCTACGTCTACCGGCGCGCGCCACAGCCCTGCCACCTGTGCGGCACCGAGATCCGCACGGCGGAACTGGCGGCCCGCAACCTCTTCTGGTGCCCCACGTGCCAACCGCCCCGTTAGAACCCGTGCGGCAGCCACGGCGCGACGGTCGAGCCGAACGCCACCGACGCCTCCGCGAGCGCTCCGGGCCGCAGCTCCCGCACCCGCCCGGCCCCTGCCAGCTCCATCAGTGACACGTCGCCGAGATAGGCCGCGCCCAACTCCCGTACGGACAGGGCGAGATCGGCCGGCTCCTCGGTCCGCTTGCAGGACGCGCCGCCCTTCGCGTCGCCGGTGAGCCGCCAACGCCCCTCGTTCCAGGGGCAGAAGGCGTCCGCCACCTCGAACACGACGTCCACGGGCGTGAGATACGTACGCGCTTCGAGCGCCTCGCCCACCTCCACCAGGCGTACGTGCATCGAGTCACGCACCCGTACGCCGCACCGCCGGATGTCGGAGACCAGCGAGAACAGCGGGTCGTCCACCGGAAGGTTCCCGCATTCCACGGTCTCCGTCAGGTCGATGGAGCACAGGAACCGCCACAGCGCCGCGTACGCCGCGGGCTCGACCGAGGTCACCTCGCGCACCAGGACCCGGTTGCGCTCCACCCCGCCCGCGGAGTCCGGCCGGACCTGGAAACGCGTGAACCCGACCGCCTCCCCGTCCCGTTCGGCCACGACGCACTGGAGCGGCGAGGCCCCGTCCCGCTCCTGTTCCGGGTCGAGCAGCGGAAGCCGCTCCCAGCCGGGCGTCCGGGCGAGCATCCCGGGCCGCGTCCCCACGGTCCGCAGATACACGGACTCGCACCGCTCGGCGCCCTCCGCGACCTCCACGTACCGCAGTCGCACCTGGTCGGCCTCGGCGGGCGCCTCGATCCGTACCTGCCGGGACTCGATGCGCACCGCGGCCTTGCGGGTCCCGATGCCGTAGCCGAACCGCCCGTAGATGACGGGTTCGGACGCCGTGAGGACCGCGAGGGGCTCGCCCCACTCTCGTACGTCGTCGAGTTGACGGCGCATCATCCCGGTCAGGATGCCGCGCCTGCGGTGCGTCGCGGCGACGCTGACCATCGTCACGCCCGCCGCGGTCACGAAGGCCCCGCCGGGCACCGCGACGCGGAACGGGAAGGCGCCCGCCGTGCCCACGCACTCGGCCCCGTCCCAGACCCCGAGCGAGCGGTCGAGGACGGTCAGCTCCCGGTAGAGCCCGCGCTCCTCGGCCGCCTCGGCCACTCCGCCGAAGGCCCGCTCCAGCTTCCCGTACCAGTGGTCCCACTCGCTGTCCCGCAAGGTGCGCAGATCGGTCGCCATACGCCATCCCTACCAGGGCGGGCAGCGGCGGGCGAGGGAATTTACTCCCTGCACCGGGGCTGTACCGGGGCTGACGGGCGTGCCCGGAAAGGGGGACAAGTGGGACCTCCCGTGCACAGGTCCTGACCCGGTGGATAGGGTCCACGAACAATGGCGCTACGACGAGAGCGGCGCGGGCGCAAACAGCGCGCGGAGGCCGATACGTTCCCGGCCCGGTTGAGAATGCGCGTACACCGGGTCCGCACAGCCGTGCGCAAATCCGGAGTGGACTACTTCCGCGGGGACGGTTCCGACTGGATCGCGCTCGTCGGGCTGCTCATCACCATCCCGGTGATCGCCTTCGCCACCATCCTCAATCCGGTGTGGTGCGCGCCCGCCGTCCTCGTCCTGCCGATCGTCGCGGGCGGCCTGCTGCTGCGCCCCGCCAGCCTGCTCGGCCTGTACGCGGCGGCGGCCGCGGCGCTGATCGTGGAATCGTTCCAGCTGGGCCCCTACACGCAGCGCGCGGCCGGGGTCACGCCCGGCACCGTGCTCACGGTCGCGGCCTGCGGGTTCTTCGGCCTGCTCATCGCCCAGTTCCGCAGCCGGGTCGGCGTGCCCTGGCGGCGTGGCGGAACGATGCTCTTCGACCTGCGCGAACGTATCCGCACGCAGAGCCGGCTGCCCAAGCTGCCGCCGGGCTGGCACCGCGAGATGGCGCTGCGTCCTGCGGGCGGCCAGTCGTTCTCCGGCGACTTCGTGGTGGCGGCCCGTACGAACAACGGCCGCACGCTGGAGGTCGTCCTCACGGACGTGTCGGGCAAGGGCATGGACGCGGCCAGCCGGGCCCTGCTGCTGGCCGGCGCCTTCAGCGGCCTGCTCGGCTCGCTGCCGCCGCACGCCTTCCTGCCCGCGGCGAACGGCTATCTGCTCCGCCAGGACTGGGACGAGGGCTTCGCGACCTCGATCCACCTCGTCCTCGACCTGGAGTCCGGGGACTACGAGCTGTACTCGGCGGGCCACCCGCCGGGCCTGCAGCTCAGCGCGGGCACGGGCCGCTGGGAGGAGAAGGCGGCCGAGGGCCCGCTCCTCGGCGTCTACGACGGGGCCGAATTCGACGCCACGAAGGGGACGCTGCGCCCCGGTGACGTGCTGATGCTGTTCACGGACGGCCTCGTCGAGACCTCCGAGCGGGACATCAGCGAGGGCATGGACCGCCTCACCGGGGAAGCCGACCGGTATGTGACCGGCGGCTTCCACGGCGCGGCCTGGCACCTCATCGAGGCGGTGGCCAAGGACGTCAACGACGACCGGGCGCTGCTGCTGATCTGCCGGGACGCGTGAGGGTTTCCCTACCCCAGCGCCCTACACCCCGGCGCCCACCCGTGGCTCATCGAGCACCGGCGCCCGCTCCTTGAGCGGCAGGATCCTGGCCAGCCATTCGGACCGGCCGGCGGCCAGCGGCCCGAGCACCGCGAGCAGCAGCACGTATCCCGCGATGAACGGCGACAGGCGTTCGTCGAGCCCCGCGCCCGCGGCCATCGTGGCGAGGATCAGCGCGAACTCGCCGCGCGCCAGCAACGTGGTCGAGATGTTCGCGGCGGGCCCGCTCCCGAATCCGTAGATCTTCGCCGCCCCGAGTCCCGCGAGCACGTTCATGACGAGCGTCACCGCGACCGCCGCGAGCACGGGCCACAGCACCGTCGGCAGGTCGCCGGGGTCGATGGAGAGGCCGAACGCGAAGAAGAAGATCGCGCCGAAGGCGTCCCGCAGCGGGTGCACCAGCTTCATGATCCGCTCGCCGGACGTGGTGGACCCGAGCATCAGGCCGACCATGAACGCCCCGATGGCGTCGGCGACCCCGAACCACTCGGAGACCCCGGCCACGAACACCGCCGCACCGAGGAAGGAGATGACGAGGAGCTCGTCGTCCTTGGTGTTGAACAGCTTGCCGACGAGCCGGGTGCCGAAGCGCGCCGCGAGGGCGAGCAGCAGCAGGAACCCGAAGGCCTTGCCGCCGTCGAGCACGGCCGCCGACAGCGAGTCCGCCCCGGACAGGATCGGCTGCAGCGCGGCCAGATACAGGGCGAGGAAGATGTCCTCGACCACGATGATCCCGAGGATCGGCTTGGTCTCGGGATTCCCGAGCCGGCCGGTGTCGACAAGAACCTTGGTGACGATCGCGGACGACGAGATGCCGAGCACCCCGGCGAGGACCAGAGCTTCGGATGTGCCCCAGCCGAGGGCGAATCCGAAACCGAGGCCGGCGCCGACGTTCAGCGCGAGGTACGTCCCGCCGGCGAGGGCCATCTTGCGGCCACCCGTCTTCAGGTCGTCCATGTGGAACTCGAGGCCGAGATAGAAGAGCAGAAGTACGAGTCCGAGCGCGGAGAGCATCTCCAGGTCGTGCGGGTCGGAGAGCAGCACGACGCCCGGCGTGTGGGGGCCGAGCAGGATCCCGGCCAGGATGAACAGGGGAATGGTGGGGAGGCCTATCCGCCCTCCCAGGCGGGCGAGGACGGCGGCCGCGAGAAAGGCGCCGCCCATGGCGATCAAGGTGTCTGCGTGTCCGATGGGCCCGTTCCTCCTTGGTCTTGAAGCCGTACGTAAAGGTCGATGGGTCGACCAGAGGCTTTGGTCAAGAGAGTGTCAAGAAAACGTCAATACTTAGCTTACCAAAGGACCTGGGGGTCCAGTCCTGAGCCGTGTGAGAGGGTCGGCGGCATGCTCACGCTGACGGAAGTCGAGGCCCTCGCGCGGCAGGCCCACCAAGGCCAGAAGGACAAGGCGGGCCGCCCGTACGCGGAGCATCTGGCGGCCGTGGCCGAGGGCACGCGCGCCAGGGGAGGCGACGATGCCCAGATCGCCGCGGCCTGGCTGCACGACGCGATCGAGGACGACGCGCTCACGGAGGAGTGGCTGGACGCGGCCCCGCTCCCGGCAGAGACGAAGGCGGTCGTCCGCGCGCTGACCAAGCGCAAGGGCGAGCCCCCGGAGGCGTACGCGCGGCGCATCCTCGCCACCCCCGGCGCCCGCCTGGTCAAGGAGGCGGACCTGGCCCACAACGCGGATCCGGGCCGCCTCGCCGTCCTCGACGAGCCGACCCGGAATCGACTGACCCAGAAGTACGCGACGATGCGCGCGCTGCTGGGGATCGCCTGATATTTACGGCCGTAAAGCCGTAACGGCCCTACGGCAGGATCGAGTCCACGTAACCGCCGTCCACCCGCAGGGCGCCGCCGGTCGTGGCGCTGGAGAGGTCGGAGGCCAGGTAGACCACCATGTTCGCGATCTCCTCGGGCTCGATGAGCCGTTGCAGCAGGGACTGCGGGCGGTGCTCGCGCATGAAGGCGCGCTGCGCCTCGTCCCAGGGCAGGGAGCGGTCGACCAGCTCGTAGACGAAGTCCTCGACGCCGCCCGTGTGGGTGGGACCCGCGATGACGGAGTTGACGGTCACGCCGCTGCCGGCGGCCTGCTTCGCGAAGCCACGGGTCACCGAGAGCAGCGCCGTCTTGGACATCCCGTAGTGGATCATCTCGGCGGGGATCACGATGGCCGAGTCGCTGGCGATGTTCTGGATCCGGCCCCAGCCGCGCTCGGTCATGCCGGGCAGATAGTGGCGGATCAGCCGCACCGCGGCCAGCACGTTGACCTCGAAGTAGCGGCGCCACTCGGCGTCGGTGATCTCCAGCGGGTCGGCGGAGCCGAAGATCCCCAGGTTGTTGACCAGGATGTCGATGTGGGGGAGCGCCTCGGCGGCGTCCCGCAGACCGTCCTCCGTGGTGACGTCGGCCGCGACCGGCACCAGATCCGCGTCGGGTACTTCGGCGCGGACGCGGGACACGGCCTCGTCCACGCGCTCCCGCGTCCGTCCGTTGACGCCGACGCGGGCCCCGGACCGGGCCAGGCCCGTCGCGATGGCGGCGCCGATGCCCTGGGTGGATCCGGTGACCAGGGCGGTGCGTCCCGTCAGATCGATCTGCATGAGGCCGGGCTCCTCGTGGTTCGGGTAAGGGTGGGCGGGTCGGTTTCCCGTCCCACCCTTACCCGAACCACGTCAGGCGCGCTGCCTGGCCCGTGCCGTCTCGGTGGCGTCCTTCTTGAACGCCCACGGCATCTTCGGCTCCATGGCGAAACGGAAGGCCCGCTGCACCGGTGGAGTGCACAGGGCGGTGACGACCGCGCCGGCGATGAGCGTGACGGCGACCTCGCCGTACGGAGTGTGGGTCCAGTCCGCGTCGAACCAGCCCCAGAACCGGGAGCCCTTCGCCAGGAACCCGTGCAGCAGATAGCCGTACAGCGTCCCGGCGCCGAGCACCGTGAACCACATCTTGCGGCCCGGCACCCACGCGAAGAAGCACGCGGTGAGCACGATCGAGCAGCCGAACAGGGCGAGCGTCATGACGACGCCGACCCACCACGGGACGCCCAGTTCCTGCGCGCTGTCCCGGTGGTAGAACCACACCGACGTCATGCGCGGAGCCGCCCAGTAGGCGAGCAGGAAGGCGCACGCCGCGATCGGCACGGACAGGATCCGCACCTCGCGCCGCCGCACGAGCTGGAAGTGCTCGGGCTTCAGGAACAGGCCGAGCACGAAGAACGGCAGGAACTGCAGTACGCGCTGCAGGTCCAGGTCGTCGCCGATGTCGGGGGAGACCGACGCGAGCACGGCGACGGCGATGGAGAGCGGGATCGGCCAGCGGACGACCTTCCACAGCGGAGTGGTGAGCCGCCAGATGAACAGCGCGACGAGGAACCAGGTCAGAAACCATGGGTCGAGCAGGCTGATCGGATGCGTGGGGTCGTTGTCCGCGTACTTCTTGAAGAGGCTGTACGCGACCTCGAAGATCACATAGGGCACGGCGACGCCGGTGATGAGGCGCCGCAGCCGGTCGGGCCGCATGTCGAAGCTGCGCGAGAAATAGCCGGAGATGATGATGAACGCCGGCATGTGGAACGTGTAGACGATCTCGTACAGCGCTTCGGCGGTACGGCTGCCGTCCGTGAGGGGTTCCCAGGAGTGGCCCATCGCGACGAAGACGATGGCCAGGTATTTGGCGTTGTCGAAGAACGCGTCGCGCTGTTTGGGTTTGGGGGAGTCGGCCGGAGCGGGGGCCGGTTTCTGCTGGGGCCGGGGAGCGGCTTCCGCCGCGGGCCGCGCGGTCGGTGGCAGTGGGGTGCGGTGCGAGCTCTGCGGGTGCAGCGAGTTGGTCACAGGCCCTCCCACCAGGAACTCGGGGAGATCGTGGGGGGCCGCACTGCGCCGGTGGGGATGATGGCAGTGTGGAACATCTGAGGCACCTTAGTGGGGCCCCTGTGATTTCGTAAAACCATCAACTCGATTCCTCCTTGGTGTTTCCAGGTACCCCGTTTGTGCGGAAGTTGACATGGAGTTTGTGCGGTTGTGCTCCATCGCTTTGCCCGCCCCTGGTGAAATGACCGATTCGTCCCGTACGGCTTGGTCAGTAATTGGACATCGCATTTCCTTGATTTTCCTGTGTGCAAACCAAGGGGAAACTGAGAGAAAGCCTGCAGGTCGTGGTGACGGCGGGCGCGTGGGGCGGCCGGGACGATAGAAACGATCAAGCCGAAACCGGCCGGTACGTGGCCGACGATGCGTCACGGGCCGCATAGGGGGGCCGTGTTGGTGGCACGATGGTTCTGGCGGGGGGTGGGGCTGTACCCCCCGGGCCGGGAGAGCGGACCGACCTAGGGTGTGATCAGTGTGGCCATTTCGCTGTCAGTGGTGCTGTTGTTGGCGATCGTCCTCGTCGTCCTCATGCGCGGCGGCTCGATCAAGGCGGGACCCGCCATAGTGGCGGTGCTCTTCGGCTTCTTCCTCGCATCGACCGGAATGGCGCCTGCGATCAACAACTTCCTCAACTCGGTCGCGGACAGCATCAGCGCGATCAATTTCTGAGGCGGCGGCCAGGAGGCCCCACGGAGGTCCGCGAAAAAGCCTCCGGCCCGGTCCACGAGAAGTGGATCCGGGCCGGAGGCTTTTCACGAGAGCGGGCGACGGGAATCGAACCCGCGTAGCTAGTTTGGAAGACTAGGGCTCTACCATTGAGCTACGCCCGCACGGCTGCACCGCAGGTCGGTGACCGCGGCACGCAGGCATCGTAGCGGGTCGAGGGCGTCGAGTGCACACCCCTTTGTTCGCGGCCCGCAGCGCGGGAGCCGCACTGCCTGCAGGCATGTACCCTACGTGTCGCACCGACGGGGTGTGGCGCAGCTTGGTAGCGCGTCCGCTTTGGGAGCGGAAGGCCGTGGGTTCAAATCCCGCCACCCCGACCAGCGTTCGGGCGCAGGCCGCGAGGCCGCCCCGGGATTCTCCAAGATCGCATTGTGGGTCCGCAGCGGCGTGCCGTTACTATGCAAGCTGCATGCCCGTGTGTCTCTTAAGCCGGGCACGATCCCAGAAGTCAGCCCCCAAGGAGACCCACCGTGAAGAGCGCCGTCGAGACCCTGAACCCGACCCGGGTTCGGCTCAGCATTGAGGTGCCCTTCGAGGAGCTCAAGGACAGCCTCGACGCGGCGTACAAGAAGATCAACCAGCAGGTCACGGTGAAGGGCTTCCGCAAGGGCAAGATCCCGGCCCGCGTCATCGACCAGCGCTTCGGCCGCGGTGCGGTGCTCGAAGAGGCTGTCAACGACGCGCTCCCGAAGTTCTACACCGAGGCCGTCAACGAGGCGGAGCTCAATGTCCTCGGTCAGCCCGAGGTCGACATCACGGACCTGAAGGACGGCGAGACGCTGAACTTCACCGCTGAGGTCGACGTCCGCCCGACGATCGAGATCCCGGACTACTCCGGCATCGAGGTCGAGGTCGACGCCACCGAGGTCACCGAAGAGGACGTCGACAAGGCCGTCGAGCAGCTGCGCGACCGCTTCGCCTCCACCGCGCCGGTCGAGCGCGCCGCCGAGGACGGCGACGTCGTGACGATCGACCTGGAGGCCAAGGTCGAGGGCGAGGTCCTCGAGGACGGCGTCGCCTCCGGTGTCTCGTACACCATCGGCTCGGGCGAGCTCCTCGACGGCATCGACGACGCCGTCAAGGGCCTGGAGGCCGGTGGCGAGGCCACCTTCACCTCCGAGCTCAAGGGCGGCTCCGCCGAGGGCAAGGACGCCGAGGTCACCGTCAAGGTGAGCCAGGTCGCCAAGCGTGAACTGCCGGAGCTGGACGACGAGTTCGCGCAGCTCGCCTCGGAGTTCGACACCCTCGACGAGCTGAAGGCCGACAGCCGCAAGCGCCTCGAGAACCAGAAGCTGAACGACCAGGCCACGCAGGCCCAGGAGCGCGTCCTGGAGAAGCTGCTCGAGCTGGTCGAGGTTCCCGTCCCGGAGAAGCTGCTCGAGGACGAGGTCCAGACCCGCAAGCACAACCTCGAGAACCACCAGCTCGGCCAGATGGGCCTGAACCTCGAGAAGTTCCTCGAGATCCAGGGCAAGACGGTCGAGGAGTTCGACGCCGAGACGAGTGAGCAGGCCGTCAAGGGCATCAAGACGCAGTTCGTCCTCGACGAGCTCGTCAACAAGGAGAAGCTGAACGTCAGCCAGGAGGAGCTCACCGAGCACCTCATGCGCCGCGCCGCTTCCTCCGGCATGTCCCCCGACCAGTTCGCCCAGGCGGTCGTCGAGGGTGGCCAGGTCCCGATGCTGGTCGGCGAGGTCGCCCGCGGAAAGGCCCTTGCCGTGGTCGTCGAGGCCGCCACCGTCAAGGACACCAACGGCGAGGTCGTCGACCTGTCCGACGACGAGGAGGAGACGGAGGAGGCCACCGAGGCCGCCGCCGACTCCACCGAGGCCGCTGAGGCCGAGGACAAGTAAGCGCTCCGCCAGGAACGTGTGAGCAGGCCCCCGGAACCGTGATGGTTCCGGGGGCCTGCTTTTAAGGGGCGCGGGGAACTGCGCGCGCAACCACATCCGGCTCGCAGCCGCGACGACGTCACGCCCTGTGGCCCATGGCGCTCGTCGTGAGTTGCGCGCGCCCACGCGGCGGAGCCGCATATCGACACAGCCCCGCGCCCCTTACGGGGCGCTTCCACCCTGCTCACACGCGAGTGCAACGTACCTGCGCTCACAGCGAACAGTTCCTTCCGCGGGATTCCCCGGAGGGGGCCGCGCGTTAGGGTCCATGAAGAGGAGGGCAGGGGAGTCGCGAGCGTGACCCCCGGCCCCAGCTAAAGACGCGAGACGGCGCGTAGCCGTCAGAGACGAGCAGGTGGATCCGTGACGAATCTGATGCCTTCCGCCGCAGGCGAGCCGTCCATCGGTGGTGGCCTCGGCGACCATGTCTACAACCGGCTGCTCGGCGAGCGCATCGTCTTCCTCGGCCAGCAGGTCGACGACGACATCGCGAACAAGATCACCGCACAGATGCTGCTCCTTGCCGCAGACCCGGACAAGGACATCTTCCTGTACATCAACAGCCCTGGCGGCTCGGTGACGGCCGGCATGGCGATCTACGACACCATGCAGTACATCCCGAACGACGTCGTCACCATCGGCATGGGTATGGCCGCCTCCATGGGGCAGTTCCTGCTGACCGGCGGCTCGGCGGGCAAGCGCTTCGCGCTGCCGCACACCGACATCCTGATGCACCAGGGCTCCGCGGGCATCGGCGGTACCGCGTCGGACGTGAAGATCCAGGCCGAGTACCTGCTGCGCACGAAGAAGCGCATGGCCGAGATCACCGCGCGACACTCGGGCCAGAGCGTCGAGACGATCATCCGTGACGGTGACCGCGACCGCTGGTTCACCACCGAGGAGGCCAAGGAGTACGGCCTCATCGACGAGATCATCACTGCCGCTACGGGCGTTCCGGGCGGCGGCGGCACCGGCGCCTGATCCTCGCGATCACGTCGGCACAGCCAGCCAAGCCCACCTTCACCAGGACGGAACACCGACCATGAACAACTTCCCCGGCAGCGGCCTGTACCAGGGCCCCCAGGTCGACAACCGCTACGTGGTGCCGCGCTTCGTCGAGCGCACCTCGCAGGGTGTGCGCGAGTACGACCCGTACGCGAAGCTCTTCGAGGAGCGCATCATCTTCCTCGGCGTGCAGATCGACGACGCGTCGGCCAACGACGTCATGGCGCAGCTGCTGTGCCTGGAGTCGATGGACCCGGACCGCGACATCTCCATCTACATCAACAGCCCCGGCGGCTCGTTCACGGCCCTCACGGCCATCTACGACACGATGCAGTTCGTGAAGCCGGACATCCAGACGGTCTGCATGGGCCAGGCCGCCTCCGCGGCCGCCGTCCTGCTGGCCGCCGGCACCCCGGGCAAGCGCATGGCGCTGACCAACGCGCGTGTGCTGATCCACCAGCCCTCCGGTGGCACCGGCCGTGAGCAGCTCTCCGACCTGGAGATCGCGGCCAACGAGATCATGCGTATGCGTGCGCAGCTGGAAGACATGCTGGCCAAGCACTCGACGACGCCGATCGAGAAGATCCGCGACGACATCGAGCGCGACAAGATCCTCACGGCCGAGGACGCGCTGGCGTACGGTCTGGTCGACCAGGTCGTCTCGACGCGCAAGATGAACAACGAGGCGATCGCGTAACACGCGCTGTATCGTCTGCCGTCCCCTTGGCAGGGGCCACGTAAAAGTGAACCCTGCCAAGGGGGGCCCGAACGGGGGGCCCGGCAAGGTACCGTCGGATACAGGCACCAGGAGCCGCTGAACGTGGCGTCTCCCAGGCGAAGGGGAAGCACCTCGTGGCACGCATCGGTGACGGCGGCGATCTGCTCAAGTGCTCGTTCTGCGGAAAGAGTCAGAAGCAGGTCAAGAAGCTCATCGCAGGCCCCGGTGTGTACATCTGCGACGAGTGCATCGACCTCTGCAACGAGATCATCGAGGAAGAGCTCGCGGAGACGAGCGAAGTGCGCTGGGAGGAACTGCCCAAGCCGCGCGAGATCTACGAGTTCCTCGAGAGCTACGTCGTAGGACAGGAAGCCGCCAAGAAGGCCCTGTCCGTCGCGGTGTACAACCACTACAAGCGCGTCCAGGCCGGCGAGAACGGCGGGGCGAACGGGCGGGACGACGCGATCGAACTCGCGAAGTCCAACATCCTTCTCCTCGGCCCGACCGGCTCCGGCAAGACGCTCCTCGCACAGACGCTGGCGCGCATGCTCAACGTCCCGTTCGCCATCGCCGACGCGACGGCGCTGACGGAGGCGGGCTACGTCGGCGAGGACGTCGAGAACATTCTGCTCAAGCTGATCCAGGCGGCCGACTACGACGTCAAGAAGGCCGAGACCGGGATCATCTACATCGACGAGATCGACAAGGTCGCCCGCAAGTCGGAGAACCCGTCGATCACGCGTGATGTGAGCGGTGAGGGTGTACAGCAGGCGCTCCTCAAGATCCTTGAGGGGACCAGCGCCTCGGTTCCGCCGCAGGGCGGCCGCAAGCACCCGCACCAGGAGTTCATCCAGATCGACACGACGAACGTGCTGTTCATCGTGGGCGGCGCGTTCTCCGGTCTGGAGAAGATCATCGAGTCGCGGGCGGGCGCCAAGGGCATCGGCTTCGGCGCGACCCTGCACTCCAAGCGCGAGCTCGACGAGAAGGACCAGTTCCAGGAGGTCATGCCGGAGGACCTGGTGAAGTTCGGGATGATCCCGGAGTTCATCGGCCGCCTCCCGGTCATCACCGCGGTCCAGAACCTCGACCGTGAGGCGCTGCTCCAGATCCTCGTCGAGCCGAAGAATGCTCTGGTCAAGCAGTACGAGCGGCTCTTCGAACTCGACGGTGTGGAGCTGGACTTCGAGCGCGAGGCGCTCGAGGCCATCGCCGACCAGGCGATCCTGCGCCGCACCGGCGCGCGAGGGCTGCGCGCCATCATGGAGGAGGTCCTCCAGTCGGTGATGTACGAGGTCCCGTCCCGCAAGGACGTGGCCCGCGTCGTCATCACCGCGGAAGCCGTCCACTCGAACGTGAACCCGACGCTGATCCCGCGGGACGCCCGCGGCGGCGGCAGCGGCGAGCAGAAGTCGGCGTAGCGGCACGCCAGTCGGCAACGCCAGTCGGCACGAGAAGGGCCCCGGTCGGATCTCCGACCGGGGCCCTTCTCATGCGCGTTCCTGCCGTCAGGACTTGACCCGTCAGGACTTGACGCGTACCTCGTTGCGCAGCTTCGCCGTCGTGTCGGCCGCCTCGCTCAGCGGCTGCTCCTTCTTCGAGATGATGGCGCCGCTGTCCGAGTACACGATGTACGTGACCGTGCTGTGGTCACCCCAGATGCACATCGGCATCTTGAAGCTCGACGGCACGCCCGCGGTGGACGAACTGCCGCCGGGCATCTCGTACTTGGCGTTCTGGCACTTCATGACGCCGTTCTTGAAGCCGGCCGGCTCGAACTTCTGGGGCGAGCCCTCGAAGGAGACCTTGGCGCCGCTCGCGCCGCCGGCCTCTTCCTGGGACTTCTTCTCCATCTCGGTGAACATCGAGTCGACGACCTTCTCCGGGTCCTCGATCTTGCCGTAGACGCCACCGAAGTTGATCGCCTTGACCGAGGTGCCGGAGCCCGCCTTGTAGCTGGCGTTCACGCTCTTGGGGTCGGTCACGCCCCACTTCTTGGCTTCCTCCAGGTCGCTGTCGCTGAAGGTGCCGCTGCTGGAGGTGTTCGAGCTGCTCTTCTGGTACTCGCCGAGGACCGTGGCCGGGGTCGTCAGCTTGTGCGAGCCGTCGTCCGCCACGGACCCGCCGCCGCCACTGCCGCTGTCACCGCCACCGAAGATGAAGTAGCCCCCCGCCCCGAGAGCCGCCACCACGACCACCGCGCCGATCACGATGCCCAGCACCTTCTTGTTGCCGCCCCCGCCGGTGGGCGGCTGCTGCGGGTACTGGCCGTACGGAGCCTGCTGCGGCTGACCGTAGGGACCCGGCTGCTGGGGCTGGCCGTAACCGCCGGGCGCCTGCTGCGGCGGCTGACCGTACGGGCCCGGCTGCTGCTGAGGCGGAACGCCCTGGGGTGCCTGTTGGGGCGGCTGCTGCGGGTAACCGTAGCCGGGCTGCGGCGCCTGCGGCGGCTGGCCGTACGGACCCGGCTGCTGCGGCTGACCGTAGGGCCCCGGCGCTTGCGGCTGCTGGCCGTAAGGGCCCGGCTGCTGGGGCGGCTGGTTCCCATAGGGGCCCGGCTGGTTGTGGCTCATTACTGGCGTTCCCTCCCGTTGCTTATGTGCTGCCGACATCCTGACGTACGTAGGTGCGATCCGTTCCACCGGATTCGGTTTCAGTACGAGCTTGTGACCCCTCTAAACTGGCGTGGTGACCGAGAACTCTCAGCAGCAGACGCCAGCGCCCACCTCCGAACTGCCGACCCAGTACGCGCCGGCCGAAGTAGAGGGGCCGCTGTACGAGCGCTGGGTAGAGCGCGGTTACTTCGATGTCGATCCCAAGAGCGAGAAGCCGCCGTACACGATCGTCATCCCGCCGCCGAACGTCACGGGCTCCCTGCACCTGGGCCACGCGTTCGAGCACACGCTGATCGACGCCCTCACGCGCCGCAAGCGCATGCAGGGCTTCGAGACGCTGTGGCAGCCCGGCATGGACCACGCCGGCATCGCCACGCAGAACGTGGTGGAGCGCGAGCTCGCCAAGGAGGGCCTGTCCCGGCACGACCTGGGCCGTGAGGCGTTCGTCGAGCGGGTCTGGCAGTGGAAGGCCGAGTCCGGCGGCCAGATCGCCGGTCAGATGCGCCGCCTGGGCAACGGTGTGGCGTGGAGCCGCGACCGCTTCACGATGGACGAGGGCCTGTCCCGCGCGGTCCAGACCGTCTTCAAGAAGATGTTCGACGACGGCCTGATCTACCGAGCCGAGCGCATCAGCAACTGGTGCCCGCGCTGCCTGACGGCCATCTCGGACATCGAGGTGGACTACCAGGACGACGACGGCGAGCTCGTCTCCATGAAGTACGGCGAGGGCGAGGACACCATCGTCGTCGCGACCACCCGCGCCGAGACGATGCTGGGCGACACCGCGGTCGCCGTGCACCCGGACGACGAGCGGTACGCGCACCTGATCGGCAAGCAGATCAAGCTGCCGCTGACCGGGCGCACGATCCCCGTCGTCGCGGACACGCACGTCGACCCGGAGTTCGGCACCGGCGCCGTCAAGGTCACCCCTGCCCACGACCCGAACGACTTCGCGATCGGCCAGCGCCACGACCTCGAGGCGCTCGAAGTCCTGGACGAGCGCGGCATCATCACCGCCCACGGCCCCTTCGAGGGACTCGACCGCTTCGAGGCGCGCTCCGCGATCGTCGCCGCGCTGCGGGCCGAGGGCCGCATCGTCGCCGAGAAGCGGCCGTACGTGCACTCGGTCGGGCACTGCTCGCGGTGCAAGACGACGCTGGAGCCGCGGCTCTCGCTGCAGTGGTGGGTGAAGGTCGAGACGCTCGCCAAGGCCGCGGGCGACGCGGTCCGCGACGGCCGGGTGAACATCCACCCCGCCGACCTGTCGCAGCGCTACTTCGACTGGGTCGACAACCTCAACGACTGGTGCATCTCGCGCCAGCTGTGGTGGGGCCACCGCATCCCCGTCTGGCACGGCCCGAACGGCGAGATCGTCTGCGTCGGCCCCGACGAGCAGGCGCCGAGCGGCGAGGGCTGGCACCAGGACACCGACGTCCTGGACACCTGGTTCTCGTCCGGCCTGTGGCCCTTCTCCACGCTGGGCTGGCCGGAGCAGACCGAGGACCTGGCCAAGTTCTATCCGAACTCGGCCCTGGTCACCGGCTACGACCTGATGTTCTTCTGGGTCGCCCGGATGATGATGTTCGGCCTGTACGCGATGGACGGGGAGATCCCCTTCAAGACCATCGCGTTCCACGGCATGGTCCGTGACGAGCACGGCAAGAAGATGTCGAAGTCCTTCGGCAACGCGGTCAACCCGCTGGACTGGATGGACACCTACGGCTCCGACGCGCTGCGGTTCACGCTCGCGCGCGGCGCCAACCCCGGTATCGACGTCCCGATCGGCGAGGACTGGGTCCAGGCGTCCCGCAACTTCGCCAACAAGATCTGGAACGCGACGCGCTTCGCGCTCATGAACGGCGCGACCGTCGAGGGCCCGCTGCCGGAGCCGTCCGAGATGACGGCGACGGACCGCTGGATCCTGTCGCGGCTCAACAAGACGGTCGCCGAGGTCGACGCGTTCTACGACGACTACCAGTTCGCGAAGCTCTCCGACGCGCTCTACCACTTCGCGTGGGACGAGGTCTTCGACTGGTACGTCGAGCTGTCGAAGACGACGTTCATGGCGGGCGGCGAGCCGGCGAAGGTGTCGAGCCGGGTCCTCGGCGAGGTCCTGGACGTCATGCTGCGCCTCCTCCACCCGGTCGTCCCGTTCGTCACCGAGACGCTGTGGACGACGCTCACGGGCGGCGAGTCCGTGGTCATCGCCGACTGGCCGACGGACAGCGGCTTCCGCGACGACGCCGCCGAGCAGGAGATCGCGACGCTCCAGCAGGTCGTCACCGAGGTCCGCCGCTTCAAGGGCGACCAGGGCCTCAAGGCGGGCCAGCGCGTCCCGGCCCGCCTCACCCTGGACGGCACCGCGCTCGCCGCGCACGAGCCGGCGATCCGCCAGCTGCTCAAGCTGCAGCCGGAGGGCGAGGGCTTCACGGCCACCGCCACGCTGCCGGTCGCGGGCGCCGAGGTGGCGCTCGACCTGTCCGGCGCGATCGACGTGGCGGCCGAGCGCAAGCGCCTCGCCAAGGACCTCGCCGCCGCCGAGAAGGACAAGGCGCAGTCCGAGGGCAAGCTGGGCAACGAGGCGTTCCTCGCCAAGGCCCCGGACCACGTGGTCGACAAGATCAAGGGCCGCCTCGCCAAGGCGGACGAGGACATCGCCCGGATCCAGGCCCAGTTGGACCGGCTGCCGCAGGCCTGACCGTACGTACACGAGGGCCCCCGGAACCGCAGGGTTCCGGGGGCCCTCGCGCGTTCTGGGGCCGACGGCGCGGGCGAGGCGCCCGTGCTTCGCGGTGGCACAAGATGCCCGGACGTACCCGGCCAAGGTAAGAAAGGGGACGTACCGGGCGTAGTCACGGGGAGATGGGGCTCAATGCACGACGAGGCCGACGGGCCGGCGACGAGCGGAGCGGCGGCGAGTGTCGCGGGCCGTCGCCTCGGCCGTCTCTGGTCGCGCCTGGAGCGCTGGCGCGGCACCCCGCACGCCGTCGACCTCGTCACGGCCGCCGGCTGCTTCGCCCTGATGGGCCTGGACATCCCCGGCCTGGCCAGGGCGGACAACGCGCTCAACGGGACGTCCGCCACGCTCGTGCTCGCCCTCGGTGCCGCGACGCTGCTGCTGCGCAGGCGCGGGCCGTGGGGGCCCTGGCTGTCGTTCGCCGTCGGGATGGTCTTCCTCGGCTGGCTGCACGATGTGACCCTGATCCAGTTCGCCCTGTACTCCGTGGCCCGCTACCGGGGCCGGGGATCCGGCATCCTCGCCTGCTGCGGCTACCTCGTCTGGGCCTGTGCCGCGTTCGCGCTCTTCGAATGGCCCGCGTACCGGGGCGGCGAGAGCGTCAGCCAGTTCCTCGCCCTCGCCGTGCCCATAGGGGTGCTCGCCACCGGCGTCGGCATCGCCGCGCGCCGCATCGACCTCGTGCGCGCCCTGGAGGTCAAGGGCGCCGAGACCGCGCTGCTCCAGGCCGTGCAGCAGGAGCGCGCCGATGTCGCGGGCGACGTGCACGACTTCGTGGGCCGCGAGCTGACGATGCTCTCGGTGCGGGCGGAGGTGCTGTCGCGGCGGGCCCGCGGCGAGCACTGGGAGCAGGACTTCGACGAGCTGTCCGAGACGGCGCGGCGGGCGCACCTGCTGCTCAACGAGATCGTCGTGCGCCGCGGCAGCGGAGGCGGCGCCCCCACCCCCGGCCTCGACGCGCTGCCCCGGCTCGCCGAGGAGAGCGCGGCGGCCGGCAACGAGGTCGCCGTCGACGTGGACGCCGCCGCCCGCGCCCAGTCCCCGCTGCGCCAGGCCGCGGTCTACCGCGTGGTCCAGGAGTGCCTCACGAACGCCGCGAAACACGCCCCTGGCCAACCGGTGACGGTGACCGTAGCGGTAACAGCGAACCGCCTCCGCGCAACGGTCACGAACCCGCTGCCGACCGATACGCCGACCGTCGCCCCGGTCTCGGCGGGTACCGGCACGGCCGGCATGTCGGAACGCGTCGACTCCTTGGGCGGCACATTCAGGGCGGGCCCGACGGACCAGTCCACGTACGAGGTGGAGGCGGCTTTCCCGGCCAGGACGTAGTGGGTGTCTTTTAGGGGCGCGGGGAACTGCGCAAAAACGCAACCACAGCGAGTCCGCACCCGCCGCACAAACCCGGCCCCACCGGCGACCTACGCCGCAAGCATCCGCTGCAACCCGTCAAAGTCGTCCACACACTTCCCGCACCCCAACGCCACGCTGTCCAGCGGATCGTCCGCCACGAACACCGGAATCCCCGTCGCGGAAGCGATCCGCAGATCAAGGCCGGGAAGCAGCGCGCCCCCACCCGTCAGTACGATCCCGTGCTCCATCACGTCCCCGGACAGCTCCGGCGGGCACTCCTCCAGCGTCGCCTTCACCGCGGCGATCACCGACTCCACGGGCTCGTCCAGCGCGGCCCGCACCTCGCGCACCGTCAGCTCGACAGTCTTCGGCAGGCCCACCACCTTCTCCCGCCCCCGCACGGTGAACGCCCGCATCTCGAACGCGTCCTCACCAGGTACGGGCCACGCCGAGCCGATCGCGACCTTGATGTCCTCGGCCGTGCGCTCGCCGATCAGCAGCCCGTGCTCCTTGCGCACGTAGTCCGTGATCGCCTCGTCGAACCGGTCGCCACCGACCCGCAGCGACTGCGAAGTGACCACGCCGCCCAGCGAGATGACGGCCACCTCGCTCGTGCCGCCGCCGATGTCCACGACCATCGACCCGCGCGGATCGGCGACCGGGAGCCCCGCCCCGATCGCCGCCGCCATCGGTTCCTCGATCAGGTGCACGGCCCTCGCCCCGGCCCGCTGTGCCGCGTGCTCGATGGCCCGCCGCTCCACGGGCGTGACCCCGCTCGGCACGCACACCACCATGCGCGTACGGGGGCGCCGTCCCGGCACCGCCTTGCGGACGAAGTGCCGGATCATCGCCTCGGCCGCCTCGTAGTCGCTGATCACACCGTCCCGCAGGGGCCGGATCGCGGTGATCGACCCCGGCGTGCGCCCGATGGTCTCCTTCGCCTCGCTGCCCACGGCGAGCACTTCACCGTGGCCACCGCCCTTGCCGGAACCGGCCTTCACGGCGACGACGGACGGTTCGTTCAGCACGATCCCCTGACCGCGCACGTAGAGAAGGGTGTTGGCGGTGCCGAGATCGATGCCTATGTCCATGATCAGCAAGTTTGCCGGGCGGAAGGGCGTTCCGGAGGGACCAAGGTCCCGAAACGGACAGGCCTAAAGTCCCGAACCGGGACGTCGGGTGGCGTCGGGCGCGCTGTCGGTGGACCTCCGTAGACTGGCGTGCGTGAGTGACCTCCCCCCGCGCGACAGCAGCGACTACGGCTCCCCCGACAACCCCGACGACGCCGACCAGTTCGAAGAGATCGTCGGCGAAGAGACCACCCGCGACCCCGACCTCGCGGTGATCGAGGCCGGCAGTCGCACCCTGCGCACCCAGTCGACCCCGCCGCAGGGCGACGGCATTCCGGCCCGCCCGCAGGACCCCGAGGTGGAGAAGGCGCTGCGGGTGGTGGAGACGGAGCTCGCCACCCGCTGGGGCGAGACGAAGCTCGAGCCCTCCGTCGACCGCATCGCGGCGCTGATGGACGTGCTCGGTGAGCCGCAGCGCGCGTACCCCTCGATCCACATCACGGGCACGAACGGCAAGACGTCCACGGCCCGCATGATCGAGGCCCTGCTCACGGCCTTCGACCTGCGCACCGGCCGGTACACCTCGCCGCACGTCCAGTCGATCACCGAGCGGATCAGCCTGGACGGCGCCCCGATCGACCACGAGCGCTTCATCGAGACGTACGACGACATCAAGCCGTACATCGAGATGGTCGACGACCGGCAGGAGTACCGCCTCTCGTTCTTCGAGGTGCTGACCGGCATGGCCTACGCGGCCTTCGCCGACGCCCCGGTGGACGTGGCGGTCGTCGAGGTCGGCATGGGCGGCAGCTGGGACGCGACGAACGTGATCGACGGATCGGTCGCGGTCATCACGCCCATCGACCTCGACCACACCGACCGGCTCGGTGAGACGCCCGGCGAGATCGCCGGCGAGAAGTCCGGGATCATCAAGCAGGACGCCTCCGTGATCATGGCGCAGCAGCCGGTGGACGCGGCGCAGGTGATCCTCAAGAAGGCCGTGGAGACGGACGCGACCGTGGCCCGCGAGGGCCTGGAGTTCGGCGTCGTCCGGCGCGAGGTCGCCGTCGGCGGCCAGTTGGTGACTCTGCGCGGGCTCGGCGGCGAGTACGAGGACATCTTCCTGCCGCTGCACGGCGCGCACCAGGCGCACAACGCGGCGGTGGCGCTCTCCGCAGTCGAGGCGTTCTTCGGCATCGGCTCGCAGCACGCACGCCTGCTCGACATCGACACCATCCGCACCGCGTTCGCCTCGGCCACGTCGCCGGGCCGCCTGGAGGTCGTGCGCCGCTCGCCGACGGTCGTGCTCGACGCCGCGCACAACCCGGCGGGCGCCCGAGTCACCGCCGAGGCGATCGGCGAGGTCTTCGACTTCAGCCGCCTCATCGGTGTCGTGGGCGCCAGCGGCGACAAGAACGTACGGGGGCTCCTCGAGGCCTTCGAGCCGATCTTCGCGGAGGTCGTCGTCACGCAGAATTCCAGCCACCGGGCCATGAACGCCGACGAGTTGGCGGGCATCGCGGTGGAGGTCTTCGGCGACGAGCGCGTCCAGGTCGAGCCGCGCCTCGACGACGCGCTGGAGGCCGCGATCACGCTCGCCGAGGAAGAGGGCGAGTACGCGGGCGGGGGAGTGCTCGTCACCGGTTCCGTGATCACGGTCGGCGAAGCCCGGCTGCTCCTCGGGAAGGGCTGATCGCCGTGCGCATCCTGTGTTCCTCGACGCTGCTCGCCGAGTTCTTCGTCATCGGCTTCGCCGGGCTCGTCGCCATGAAGGAGCCCGACCTGTCGGCCGCCCTGGTGTGGACGGTGAGCGGCGTCGCGATGCTGCTCAGCGTGCTGCTGTGCGGCATGGTGACGCGGCCCGGCGGCGTGCAGCTCGGCTGGGCGCTGCAGATCGCCCTGATCATCAGCGGCTTCTTCGTCCCGGTCATGTTCTTCCTCGGCGCCTGCTTCGCGGGCCTGTGGTGGGCCTCGGTCCACTTCGGCCGCAAGGTCGACGAGGCAAAGGCACGGTGGGCGGCGCAGGCCGAGCAGGCCTGAGGGCCCTGGGGACCCGGTGCCGCCCGCCTGCCAGGGTGATGGTCACGCCCTGTAACCTCGGGCGTCACCGCACATCCAGGCCTACAAGGAGTCCCGCGAATGACCCAGCGCACGCTCGTCCTGCTCAAGCCCGATGCCGTCCGCCGCGGCCTGATCGGCGAGATCATCGGCCGCATCGAGCGCAAGGCCGGCTGGACGATCAGCGCGCTCGAACTGCGCAGCCTGAGCCAGGAGACGCTGGAGGCGCACTACGGCGAGCACAAGGGCAAGCCGTTCTACGAGCCGCTGGTCGACTTCATGTCCTCGGGTCCGGTGGTCGCCCTGGTCGTCGAGGGTGAGCGCGTGATCGACGGCGTACGCCAGCTGGCCGGTCCGACGGACCCGATCGCCGCCGCGCCCGGTTCGGTCCGTGGTGACTTCGGCAGCATCGTTCGTGAGAACCTGATCCACGCCTCCGACTCCGAGGAGTCGGCGGCGCGCGAGATGAAGCTTTTCTTCCCTGATTTCGCGTAACGGGTCGTCTATCCGGTCTTCTCGCATTCCGGACTTCGGCTCACTCGCGTGAGACACCCGGTGTCCGCTCCATGAGACCGGCGAGTTCGTTTTCTGATGCAGCGTCAGTCACGGAGCGCCACTGACCAGGAGCGGCCCGAGAATTCGGGCCGCTCTTTTGCATATGCGGCCCGATTGGGGGAACGCACTCCTCCGTCGGGACGTCCCCATTAGCGGGGCGGGGACTCCCATGCTGACAATGGCGAAGACCCTCGCGCCGTGATCGTGCAGGCGAGACTACGATGGAGCCTCCACGCCACACCGCGTCCACCTCTCGCCTACCTGACAAGCCATCAAACGCTCCACTTGGGAAGGCCAGACGAATCCTGATGGGGAACTCAATGTCGTTCATCGGCCGTGACATGGCTGTCGACCTCGGGACCGCCAACACGCTGGTGTACGTCAGGGGTCGAGGGATCGTGCTCAATGAGCCGTCCGTGGTCGCTATCAACACCAACACCGGTGGCATCCTCGCGGTCGGCGCCGAAGCCAAGAAGATGATCGGGCGTACGCCGGGCAACATCGTGGCGGTCCGCCCGCTGAAGGACGGCGTGATCGCCGACTTCGAGATCACCGAGCGAATGCTCCGCTACTTCATCCTGAAGGTGCACAAGCGGCGCTACCTCGCCCGGCCTCGTGTCGTCGTCTGCGTGCCGTCCGGCATCACCGGCGTCGAGCGCCGCGCGGTCATCGAGGCCTCTTCGCAGGCCGGTGCCCGCCAGGTGCACATCATCGAGGAGCCCATGGCCGCGGCCATCGGCTCCGGCCTCCCGGTCCACGAGGCCACGGGCAACATGGTGGTGGACATCGGCGGCGGCACCACCGAGGTTGCGGTGATCTCGCTCGGCGGAATCGTCACGGCGCAGTCCATCCGCGTCGCGGGCGACGAGCTGGACAACGCGATCATCCAGCACATCAAGAAGGAGTACTCGCTCCTCCTCGGTGAGCGCACCGCCGAACAGATCAAGATCACGATCGGCTCCGCGTACGACCTCGACTCCGACGAACACACCGAGATCCGCGGCCGCGACCTGGTGTCGGGGCTGCCCAAGACCGTCGTCATCTCGGCGGCGGAAGTCCGCAAGGCGATCGAGGAACCGGTCAACGCGATCGTCGACGCCGTGAAGACCACCCTCGACAAGTGCCCGCCCGAGCTGTCCGGTGACGTAATGGACCGCGGCATCGTTCTCACCGGTGGCGGCGCTCTGCTGCGCGGCCTCGACGAACGGCTGCGCCGCGAGACCGGCATGCCGATCCATATCGCCGAGGACCCGCTGGACAGCGTGGCGCTCGGTTCCGGCAAGTGCGTCGAGGAGTTCGAGGCGCTCCAGCAGGTTCTGGACGCCTCACCGCGCAGATGATGTGAAGTGAAAACGTCCGCCGTACGGGTGCCTGCCACCTCGTGCGGCGGATCGTTGATATATAGGCAAGGCGCACAAGAAATCCTCCCCAGCAGCGCTCGGCACTGCCGGGCACCGCTCGACGCAAACGACAGAGGAAGGCACGGCCGCCGCACGTGAGGGACACACGAGAGAGCCGGCTGCTCCTGGTGCTGCTGATCGCCATCGCGTTCGCGCTGATCACGGTGGACATCCGCGGCGGCGAGGACTCGCCTGTCGACGGTGCCCGACACGCCGCCGCCACGGTCTTCGGCCCGGTGGAGAACGGGGTCTCGGGCGCGGTCGACCCGATCGGCAACGCCATAAGCGCGGTCCGCGACTCCGACAAGCGGCACAACCGCATCGGCGAACTGGAGCACGAGAACGCCGCGTTGAAGGCGAAGCTCGGCAGCGGGGACCGCAACCGCAGCAAGGTCCGCCAGCTCGACGCCATGCTGAAGACGGCGGGCGCGGGCCAGTACGGCATCAAGGGCGCCCAGGTCATCGCCATCGGCTCGGCCCAGGGCTTCTCCTGGACCGTGACCATCGACGCCGGCGCCAACGACGGCCTCAAGCGCGACATGACGGTGCTCAACGGCGACGGACTCGTCGGCCGTGTGACCACCGTCGGCCCGAACACCGCCACCGTGCTGCTGGCCAACGACCCGGACTTCACCGTCGGCACCCGCATGGAGAAGTCCGACGAGCTCGGCTTCGCCTCCGGGCAGGGCGACCGCCCGCTGCGCGTCCAACTGCTCAACGGCAAGGCCAAGGTGAGCAAGGGCGAACGGCTCGTCACCTTCGGCTCGCAGGCCGACAAGCCGTTCGTGCCCGGCGTCCCGGTCGGCCGCGTCGTCCGCGTCGACCCCTCCGGCGGCGACCTGACCCGCACCGTCTACGTGAAGCCGTACGTCGGCTTCACCAAGCTCGACGTCGTCGGTGTGGTCGTGCAGGCACCGCGCACCGACCCGAGGGACACGGTGCTGCCGAAGAAACCCGCCAAGCCCAAGCCGACGCCCACCGTGACCGTGACGGCCACCCCGGGCGCGAACGGCGAGGGCAATGGCGAAGGCAACGCCGCCGGCAATGGCGAGAACGCCGCCGACAACAACGCAGACCAGCAGTAGCAGGAGGAGCAAGGAATCATGCGCTTCAACCGAATGCTGCTGTCCACGGTCCTTGTCGTCGTGGCCCTCGTCCTCCAGGTCTGTGTCCTGGCCCGGCTGCAACTGCCCGGCGCCGTCCCCGACCTGATGCTCCTCACCGTCCTCGGCCTGGCCCTCGTGTACGGGCACGTGGGCGGCGCCTTCGTCGGCTTCGGCGCGGGACTGCTCGCCGACCTCGCCCCGCCCGCCGACCACGCCGCCGGCCGCTACGCCCTCGTGCTCTGCGTCATCGGCTATCTGGCGGGCCTCGCCAAGCCCGAGAGCGGCCAGCTGCGTTCGGCCGCAGGACCCATGCTCGTGGTCGTCGGCGCCGCCATCGGCACGACCCTGCTGTACGCGGGTGTGGGCGCGCTCGTCGGCGACACCGCCGCCCGCGACGTCGGCCTCGGCAGCCTCATCTTCACCGCGGCCCTCTACGACCTGCTGCTCGCCCCGTTCGTCGTACCCGGGGTGATGGCGCTCGCCAGACGGGCGGAGAACGATCCGCTGGGCGAGACCTCGGGCAGCTCCGCCAAGGCCGCCGACGTCTCCTCCGGCTGGCTCTCCGGCGGTGGCACGGGCCTGAGCATCGGCGGCAAGAGCGGCGGCCTGCGCATGCGGACGGTCAAGGCGCGCGCCTCCCGTGCGGGCCGCATCAAGGGGGTCAAGCGCCTGTGAGCGCACGGCAGTTGACCGACGACAGCGCAGGCACGCACAGCTTCGGCGTGTACACCTACTCGTACTCGTACACGTCCTCGTACTGAGAGGGGGAGCACGCCACAGTGACCAACATCCCCGAGACGGGCCGGACACCCCGCGTCCAGATCCGCCTCATCATCCTCCAGATCCTCGTCCTCTCCCTCCTGCTCACCCTCGGCGGCCGCCTCTGGTACCTCCAGATCCGCAACGGCGACGAGTACGCCAAGGAGGCCTCCGGGAACCACGTCCAGCAGGTCGTCACGCCCGCCACCCGCGGTTCCATCCTCGACGCCCGCGGCATCCCGCTCGCCGACAACGAGACCCGGCTCGTCGTCTCCGCCTCCCGCACCGACCTGATGAAGATGGACGACGACGGCAAGGCCGTCCTCGCCAAGCTCGCCAAGGTCCTCGGGCTGAAGCCCAAGCAGGTCCAGGAGAAGGTGCGGCTCTGCGACGCGAAGACGCCGCAGCCCTGCTGGAACGGCTCGCCGTACCAGCCGATCCCGATCACCGACGAGGCCACGCCCAAGCAGGCCCTGCAGATCCGCGAGCGCAGCGAGGACTTCCCCGGCATCACCGCGGAGCCCACCGCCGTGCGCCGCTACGCGGGACCCGGCGGCTCCAACACCGCGCAGGTCCTCGGCTATCTCTCCCCGGTCACCGACGCGGAGATCGAGAAGGCCAAGAACTCCGACTCGCCGTACCTGCGCTCCGACCAGGTCGGCCGCAGCGGCCTGGAGCGCACGTACGACAAGGACCTGCGCGGCAAGGCCGGTGTCACCCGCTACGAGGTCGACAACCTCGGCCGCGTCATCGGCCGCGCCGAGAGCGACAAGGCCGAGCCCGGAGCGAACGTCGTCACGTCGATAGACGCCCGTGTGCAGTCCGTCGCCGAGAAGGAGCTGGACGCGGCGATGAAGGCCGCCCGGCACGAGTTCGACAAGAACACCGGCACGAACTACAAGGCCGACGCGGGTTCGGTCGTGGTGATGGAGGCCAAGACCGGCCGCGTCGTCGCCATGGCCTCCAACCCGACGTACGACCCGAACGCCTGGGTCGGCGGCATCTCCGGCAAGGACTACTCCAAGCTCACCGGCAAGAAGTCCAACTACCCGCTGCTGAACCGGGCGATCCAGGGCCAGTCGGCGCCCGGCTCGATCTTCAAGGTCATCTCCAGCACCGCCGCGGTCAACGCCGGCTACCCGTTCAACGGCCGCTACCCGTGCACCAGCTCGTACTCGATCGGCAGCCAGGTCTTCAAGAACTTCGAGTCCGAGAACTTCGGCCCGATCAGCCTCGGCCGCGCCCTCGAGGTCTCCTGCGACACCGTCTTCTACGGCATCGCCCACAAGGAGTGGCAGAAGCTCGGCGGCATCCACCCCAAGGCCGGCGTCAACACCGACGACTCCTTCTACAAGACGGCCCACCAGTTCGGTCTCGGCAAGGAGACCGGCATCGACCTCCCCAACGAGGTCAACGGCCGGGTCCCCGACCGGAAGTGGAAGCAGCAGTACTGGAAGGCCAACAAGGACGCCTGGTGCAAGGGCGGCAAGCGGGACGGCACCTACGTCGAGCGCCTCAACTGGGAGAACTGCCGCCAGGGCAACGTGATGCGCGCCGGTGACGAGGTCAACTACTCCATCGGCCAGGGCGACACGCTCGTCACCCCGATCCAGATGGCCAGGATCTACGGCGCCATCTCCAACGGCGGCACGCTCTACCAGCCCGCGGTCGGCAAGGCCGTGATCAGCCCCGACGGCAAGCAGGTCAGCGAGATCGCGCCGAAGGCGCAGGGCAAGCTGCCCATGACGAAGCAGACCCAGCGCCACATCGACCAGGCCCTCGCGGGCGTGGCGACCCGGGGCACCGCCGCCTGGCGCTTCGGCGGCTGGCCGCAGAACAAGATCCCGATGCACGCCAAGACCGGCACGGCCGAGGTCTACGGCAAGCAGACGACGTCGTGGTTCGCGACGTACACGAAGGACTACTCGGTCGTCATGACGATCGCCCAGGGTGGTACGGGTTCCGGAGCCTCGGGCCCCGCCGTCCGCAAGATCTACGACGCGCTCTACGGCGTCGACAACAAGGGCGGCATCAACAAGAAGAAGGCCCTGCTGCCCGAGCCGGAGAAGAGCCTGCCGAAGATCCAGAAGGACGGTTCGATCGACGCCCCGGAGATCAAGCCGTTCCAGCCGGGCAAGGACACGACGCCCGCCCAGCAGGAGCTGGCGGCGACGCTGCCCACCTCCTCGTACGGCAACAGCAGGAGGGACTGACCGGTGGCCGGTAATGGCTTCTCCGTCTCCGGCTACGGGCCGCAGCGTTCCACCATGACGCGGCTCATGGCCCGCGACTCGGTGGTGCGCAGGCTCGACTGGCCGATGCTGCTCTCGGCGATCGCGCTGTCGTTCATCGGCGCCGCGCTCGTCTTCTCGGCCACGCGCAACAGGACCGAGCTCAACCAGGGCGACCCGTACTACTTCCTGTTCCGGCACCTGATGAACACCGGCATCGGCGTCGCGCTGATGGCGGGCACGATCTGGCTCGGGCACCGGACGCTGCGCACGGCGGTGCCGATCCTGTACGGGATCTCCGTCTTCCTCGTGCTCCTCGTCCTCACCCCGCTCGGCGCCACGGTGAACGGGGCGCACGCCTGGATCCTCTTCCCCGGCGGCTTCTCCCTCCAGCCCTCCGAGTTCGTGAAGATCACGATCATCCTGGGCATGGCGATGCTGCTGGCGACCCGCGTCGACGCGGGCGACCGCGAACACCCCGACCACCGCACGGTGTTGCAGGCCCTCGGCCTCGCCGCCGTCCCGATGATGATCGTCATGCTGATGCCGGACCTCGGGTCCGTCATGGTGATGGTGATGATCGTGCTCGGCGTGCTGCTCGCGTCGGGCGCCTCGAACCGGTGGGTGCTCGGGCTCATCGGCGTCGGCGCGGCGGGCGCGGTGGCGGTCTGGAAGCTGGGCGTCCTGGACGACTACCAGATCGCCCGCTTCGCGGCCTTCGCCAACCCCGCGCTCGACCCGGCGGGCGTCGGCTACAACACCAACCAGGCGCGCATCGCGATCGGTTCGGGCGGGCTCTCCGGCGCGGGCCTCTTCCACGGCTCGCAGACCACCGGCCAGTTCGTGCCGGAGCAGCAGACGGACTTCGTGTTCACGGTGGCCGGTGAGGAGCTCGGCTTCCTGGGCGCGGGCCTGATCCTGCTGCTGCTCGGCGTGGTGCTGTGGCGGGCGTGCAAGATCGCGCGCGGCACGAGTGAGCTGTACGGCACGATCGTCGCGGCGGGCATCATCGCCTGGTTCGCCTTCCAGGCCTTCGAGAACGTCGGCATGACGCTGGGCATCATGCCGGTGGCGGGCCTCCCGCTCCCGTTCGTGTCGTACGGCGGTTCATCGATGTTCGCGGTGTGGGTGGCGGTCGGGCTGCTGCAATCGATCAAGGTGCAGAGGCCGATGTCGGCATGACGAGCCCCTGCAGCGATTGAGCAGCGGGGTCCGGGGCAGCGCCCCGAGACCTTGGCCCCGGTGCCGGTGACGTCTAAATTCGGGTTATGGCGGAGACAAAGCGCGAGATCGAGCGAAAGTACGACGCCCCGACCGACAACTTCCGGCTGCCCGACCTGCTCAAGGTCCCAGGTGTATCGGCCGTCATCGACAAGGGCGTCGTCGAACTCGACGCCGTCTACTACGACACCGAGGACCAGCGCCTCGCCGAGGACAGGATCACCTTGCGCCACCGCAGCGGCGGCGCCGACGCGGGCTGGCACCTGAAACTGCCGGTCTCACTGAGCGAGGGCGTCCGCGACGAGGTGCAGGCCCCGCCGTCCGACACCCTGCCGCGCGCCCTCGCGGGCCTCGTACGCTCCCGGGTCCGCGGCGACGAGCTCATTCCGGTCGTCCGGCTCCGCTCGTCGCGGGACGTGTCCCACCTGACCGACGCCGACGGCTCGCTGCTCGCCGAGGTGTGTGTCGACGCCGTGCGCGCCGAGCGGGCCGACGGGGAGCGGGCCACCGCCTGGACCGAGATCGAGGTCGAACTGGCGGACGGCGCCGACCCGGCCTTCCTCGGCAAGGTCGAGAAGCGGCTGCGCAAGGCGGGCGTCGAGCGGTCCGCCTCCGCGTCGAAGCTGGCCCGCGCCCTGGAGGAGACCGGGGCCGAGCAACGTACGCATCCGGAGACGTCCGCCGGAGCCGGAGCGGAACCGGACACCCCTGACACCCCGGGCCCGGACACCGCGGGCGCCCGCGTCCTCGCCCGCCTCCGCGCCCAGCGCGACGCCCTCGTCGAGCTCGACCCCGCCGTGCGCCGCGATCTGCCGGACTCGGTGCACCAGATGCGCGTGGCCACCCGCCGGATGCGCAGCGCGTTCAAGACGTACAAGAAGGTGCTCGACCCGGCCGTCACCGGGGCCGTCGGCGAGGAGCTGAAGTGGCTCGCGGCCGAGCTGGGCATCGACCGGGACCGCGAGGTGCTCACCGAGCGGCTCACCGGGCGGATCGACGCGGTGCCCAGGACGCTGCTGCTCGGCCCGGTCCGTGGCCGGCTGCGGATCTGGGCCGTCGCCCGCCGCCACGGCTCGCGCCGCCACACCGTCGCCGTACTCGACGGCAAGCGGTACATGGCCCTGCTCAACAGCCTGGACGCGCTGCTCGCAGACCCGCCGCTGCTGCCCGCCGCCGACAAGCCCGCCGCCGAGGTCATGGTGAAGGCCGCCCGCAAGGACAAGGCCCGCCTCGCCGCCCGCGTCGAGCACGCCCTGTCCCTGGAACCGGGCACGCGCCGCGACGTCGCGCTGCACGAAGCCCGCAAGGCCGCCAAGCGCGCCCGCTACGCCGGGGAGGCGGCGCGGCCCGTCCTCGGCAAGCAGGCGAAGAAGTTCGCCAAGCGCATGAAGGGCGTACAGAGCGTGCTCGGTGATCACCAGGACTCCGTCGTCGCCCGGGAGGCCCTGCGCCAGCTGGGGATCCAGGCGCACGGGGCGGGGGAGACCGCGTTCACGTGGGGCCTGTTGTACGGGCAGGAGCAGGCGGCCGCCGCCGACCGCGAGCGCGAGCTGCCGGGGGTCTGGGCAAGGGCGGAGAGGCGGGAGCTTTCGGCGGGTTAGGCTAGATGGTCACCCCTGTCAGCTCACGAAGGTCAACGGTTATGCCTGCCGATGCCGCCGCCTCGACGGTGGAGTCTGTCTTTCCGCAGCTCGAAGCCTTGCTGCCCCATGTGCAGAAGCCGATTCAGTACGTCGGCGGTGAGCTGAATTCCACGGTCAAGCCGTGGGAGGAGACCGACGTCCGCTGGGCGCTCATGTACCCGGACGCGTACGAGGTCGGCCTGCCCAACCAGGGCGTCATGATCCTGTACGAGGTGCTCAACGAGCGCCAGGGCGTCCTCGCCGAGCGCACGTACAGCGTGTGGCCGGACCTCGAGGAACTGATGCGCAAGCACAAGGTTCCGCAGTTCACGGTCGACTCGCACCGCCCCGTGAAGGCCTTCGACGTCTTCGGGCTCAGCTTCTCCACCGAGCTCGGCTACACGAACATGCTGACCGCGCTCGACCTGGCCGGCATCCCGCTGGAGTCCAAGGACCGCACTGTCGAGGACCCGATCGTCCTCGCGGGCGGCCACGCGGCCTTCAACCCCGAGCCGATCGCCGACTTCATCGACGCCGTGGTCATCGGCGACGGTGAGCAGGCCGTGCTCGACATGACCGAGATCATCCGCGGCTGGAAGGCCGAGGGGCGTCCGGGCGGACGCGAGGAGGTCCTCCTCCGTCTCGCGAAGACCGGGAACATCTACATCCCGGCCTTCTACGACGTCGAGTACCTGCCGGACGGCCGCATCGGCCGCGTCGTGCCGAACAAGTCGGGCGTCCCGTGGCGGGTCAGCAAGCACACCGTCATGGACCTCGACGAGTGGCCGTACCCGAAGCAGCCCCTCGTGCCGCTGGCGGAGACCGTCCACGAGCGGATGTCCGTCGAGATCTTCCGCGGCTGCACCCGCGGCTGCCGTTTCTGCCAGGCCGGCATGATCACGCGCCCCGTGCGGGAGCGAAGCATCACCGGCATCGGCGAGATGGTCGACAAGGGTCTCAAGGCGACCGGCTTCGAGGAGGTCGGCCTGCTCTCGCTGTCCTCCGCGGACCACTCCGAGATCGGTGACGTCGCGAAGGGCCTGGCGGACCGGTACGAGGAGGACAAGATCGGTCTGTCCCTCCCGTCGACCCGCGTGGACGCCTTCAACATCGACCTCGCCAACGAGCTGACGCGCAACGGCCGCCGCTCCGGCCTCACCTTCGCCCCCGAGGGCGGCAGCGAGCGCATGCGCAAGGTCATCAACAAGATGGTCTCCGAAGAGGACCTGATCCGTACGGTCGCGACCGCGTACGGCAACGGCTGGCGCCAGGTGAAGCTGTACTTCATGCTCGGCCTGCCCACCGAGACCGACGAGGACGTCCTGCAGATCGCGGACATGGCGGCCAACGTGATCGCCAAGGGCCGCGAGGTCGCGGGCAACGACATCCGCTGCACGGTGTCGATCGGCGGGTTCGTCCCGAAGCCGCACACCCCGTTCCAGTGGGCGCCGCAGCTCAGCTCCACGGAGACGGACGAGCGCCTGGCCAAGCTCCGCGACAAGATCCGCGGCGACAAGAAGTACGGCCGCTCCATCGGCTTCCGCTACCACGACGGCAAGCCCGGCATCGTCGAGGGACTGCTCTCGCGCGGTGACCGCCGCATCGGCTCCGTCATCCGCGCCGTCTACGAGGACGGCGGCCGCTTCGACGGCTGGCGCGAGTACTTCAGCTACGACCGCTGGATGGCCTGCGCCGCCAAGACGCTGCCCGCGTACGGCGTGGACGTCGACTGGTACACGACGCGTGAGCGCACGTACGAGGAGGTCCTGCCCTGGGACCACCTGGACTCCGGTCTCGACAAGGACTGGCTCTGGGAGGACTGGCAGGACTCGCTCGACGAGACCGAGGTCGACGACTGCCGCTGGACGCCGTGCTTCGACTGCGGCGTCTGCCCGGCGATGGACACGGACATCCAGATCGGCCCGACGGGCAAGAAGCTCCTGCCGCTGACCGTCGTCAAGTAGCGCGCAACCCCGAAGGGGCGGCCGGTTCTCCAACCGGCCGCCCCTTCGCGGTACTTGGGCTACTGTCCGGCGGCGAACCGCATCAGGGCGCGCTCGTCACCCTGCTTGATCTTGCCCGGCGTGTTGATGACCTCCAGCTTCCAGGAGCTGCCCACGCGCATGGCCTTGGCGACCGCGCAGCCGTTGTCGCTGGTCATCAGGCTCGGCCAGATGTCGGCGACCTGCTGCGTGCTGCCGCCCGTCGCGTCGTACACCTTGAAGCTGATGTTGCGGGCCTTCTGGAACGAACTGCCCTTCTTGTACGCGGCGGCCACGAACACGATCGACGTGATCTGCTGCGGAAGGCGCGAGAACTCGACGGTGACCGTCTCGTCGTCACCGTCGCCCTTGCCGGTCTGGTTGTCGCCGCTGTGGATGAGGGCGCCGTTGCCCATCGGGTCCAGTGAGTCGAGGCCGGCCAGGCGCACCGGATCGCCGCCCTGCATCGCGATGGCGATCAGGTCGAGGTCCGTTCCCTGCTTGCGGCGCAGCGCGCCGAGGACGCCTCCGCTGCTGCCGGCGGTGGGGTCCCAGGACACCCCGATGGACAGATGGGTCACTCCGTCCAGGTCGGCGGGGCCGTCTTCCTTCGTCAGCGTGATCATGCGTAATTCCTCCCCCTACAGGTAGAACTGCGGTTTTGCAGACTTCCCCGAAGATACGACGTGCGAATAGGGCGGGCCACGCCGGGCCGCATCCGCGAAGGCGTCGCGAGCGTCTGGAGAGACATGGACTTGGAGAAGCGCCCCCAACCGGCCCCTGAACCGGCCCCCGAAGGCTGCCTTGTTGCCGCGATCCGGCTGCCGCTGCGGATCGTGATGGTCGTCCTCGTGGTGCCCCTGCGCCTCGTGTGGGACGCGCTCGTGGCGGTCGGCCGCTTCGTGGGCAGATGGCTGCTGCTGCCGCTCGCGCGGGCGATCGGATGGGTGCTGTACGGACTCCTTGTGTGGCCGTGCCTGATGCTGTGGCGCTACGTGCTCGCGCCCGTCGGGCGCGGACTGCGGTGGCTCGGGCGGGTGTTGCTGGTCGTCCCCGCGGTGTGGCTGTACGTCCATGTCCTCGCGCCCGTCGGAAGGGCGCTGCGGGACTACGTGTTGGTGCCGATCGGTCGTGGACTCGCCTGGCTCGTACGGGTGTTGGTCGTGGTGCCGCTGCTCGCGGTGTGGCGTTACGTCCTCGTGCCGGTCGGCCGGGTGCTCGGCGTCATCGGGCGCGAGATCTGGGACGCGCTGCGGGTTGCCTGGCGGGTGGCCGGGTATGTGTCCCGTGCCGTCGGCCGGGCGCTGCGGTGGCTGATCGTGGATCCGCTGCGCTGGGTGTACCGCACCGTGCTCACCCCGGTCGGGCACGTCGTGCGCGACTACGTGCTGCGGCCCGTCGCGCGCGTCGCCGCGAGCGTCCGCGCAGCGGCCCGGCAGGCACGGACCGACGTGCGCCGGGTGCTGTTCGGGGCGGCGCCGCGGCCTGAACCGCAGGTCAGCGACCGGCGGGAACCCGGCGGCGCGCAGGGACGTAGTCTTGACAGCAGTACGACCGCACGCACGAAGAACGCATTCATTAAGGACTAGGACACTGGGCAAGCGACAGCCCGTAGGCCCGCCGCCCGCACCCGCGGTGCAGCGCATCCGACTGCGCTACACCAAGCGCGGCCGCCTCCGGTTCACCAGCCACCGTGACTTCCAGCGCGCCTTCGAGCGTGCGCTGCGCCGCGCCGAGGTACCCATGGCGTACTCGGCGGGGTTCACGCCGCACCCGAAGGTGTCCTACGCCAATGCCGCACCCACCGGCACGGGCAGTGAGGCCGAGTACCTGGAGATCGCGCTCACCGCGCCGCGCGACCCCGAGAAGCTCAGGGCTCTCCTCGACGAGTCGATGCCCACGGGCCTCGACATCGTGGACGCCGTCGAGGCCCGCACCTCGGGCCTCGCCGACCGGCTCACCGCCTCCGTGTGGGAGCTGCGGCTCGACGGCGTGAGCGTCGAGGAGGCCGCGCGCGCCGCGGAGGCGTTCCGCGCCGCCGAGACCGTCGAGGTACAGAGGAAGACAAAGAGCGGGATCCGGACGTTCGACGCCCGTGAGGCCGTCGTCAGTCTGGACGCGCTCGAGGTCTCCGACGTTTCGGCTGGTCCGGCTGATAGGCCCAGCGAGTCGGCCTGTGCGATACTGCGGCTGGTTGTTCGGCACGTGACGCCTGCCGTACGACCCGACGACGTCCTGTCCGGTCTTCGCGCCGTGGCCGACCTGGCGCCGCCGGTCCCCGCAGCGGTGACCAGGCTGGCGCAGGGGCTTTTCGACGCAGAGACAGGCACGGTGACCGACCCGCTCGCGCTCGACCGCGAGGCAGACCGGGCCGCCCCACAAAAGGCGGCCGCAGGAACTGCCACCGCGACGGCGCCTGCCGTGGAAGGTCCCGCGTAAGGCGGTCGTCGTAGCGCCGCCCTTGTACTCGGGAGCCATCTGGGTCGGGCAGCGCACCCACCCCAAGGACTTTCGCCAGGCCGTACGTACATCGCGTACCGGAACCGGCGAGAACAGACAGAGAGCCTCCGTGCGGCGCCCGCGCCCCGGACCGGCGGCACCGCGCTCGACATGATGCGCGTGAGCCGCAGACGTCACCGGTCACGGATCAGGCGCGGCGCCCGGAGGCCCGACGGGAGATCCACCCGCATGCCCGAGACCGAAGCCACCAACCCTCAGCTGGACAGCCCCAGCGACACCCTGCCCCCGCGCCGTCGGCGCCGGGCCGCGTCGCGCCCCGCGGGCCCGCCGGTAGCGGCGACCGCAGGCACCGAGGACGCCGCAGTGGCCATACCGGCCACTGCCACCCAGACTCCGGCCGCCGCCGAGGCGCCCGTCGAGACCCCCGAGACTTCCGCGACCGAGGCCCCGGCGCCCGCCGGCCGCCCGCGCCGCCGCGCGACCCGACGCGCCTCCGCGCCCACCGGTGCACCCGCCGAGCAGGCAGAGACGACGACCGTGGTGGCGGAGCCCGCCGAGCCCGTTGCCGAGCCGGAGCCGGCCGCCGCCGAGGAGCCCGCGGCCCCGCGCCGCAGCCGTCGCCGCGCCACCCGCACCGTGTCGACCCCGGACGCCCCGGCCGCCTCCACCGAGGAGCCGCAGGCCGAGGCCGCCGCTGAGCCCGCCGCCGAGCCGGAGCCGGTCGCCGACGGGGGTTCCGGCCCGCGTCGCAGCCGTCGCCGTGCCACTCGTGGCGCCTCCGCGCCCAGCGCGCCCGCCGGTCCGCCCGAGATCTCCGATGCCATCGCCGCCGAGACGACGGAGGCCGAGACCGTGGAGACCCCGGAGTCCGCTGGGAACACCGAGAACGCCGAGAACGCCGAGGACGAGTCGCCGCGCCGCCGGCGCCGCGCCACCCGTAAGGCCGCCGGTGGTTTCGCCGAGCCGAAGGCCACCAGGGCCACCAAGGCTGCGAAGTCCGCCAAGTCCGGATCGAAGCCGGCGCGGGCCGGCCGGGACGAGCAGGCCGACGAGACGCGCCCGAAGCGCGCCTCCGTCGCCACGTTCCAGGCCCCGGTCTTCACCGAGCCGATGTTCCAGACGCCGGAGCGCGCCGCCGCCGCTGCCGCGGCCGAGGCCGCCGTCGAGCAGCAGCCCGAGCCCGAGCCCGAGCCCGCGCCCACGTCCGCGCCCGAGCCCACGCCGGCCGCCGCCGTCGTCGAGGAGGAGCAGGGGCCGCGCCGTCGTCGCCGCCGTCGCGCCTCCGACGAGCAGCCCGCCGCGGCCGAGGCCGCCAAGGACGCCGAGGTCACCGAGCCCGAGCCCGAGACCGAGCCCGAGGTCCAGGACCAGCGGGCCGAGGAGAACGACGAGCAGGACGAGCACGGGGACCGCCCGGCCCGCCGCCGTCGCCGGGGTGGCCGTCGCCGTCGCCGCGGCGAGTCCGGCGACATCGACAACGACGCCGAGAACGACAACGAGTCCGACGACGACGTCGAGCCGGCCGCCGAGGAGTCCGACGACGACCGGTCCGAGTCCGACGAGCAGCGCGACGACTCCGCCGGTTCCGGCGGTTCGAGCAGCAGCCGTCGCCGCCGTCGCCGTCGCCGTCGCGCCGGTGACAACGGCTCCGACGGCGAGCAGCCGACCGACGACCCGGAGCGCACGGTCGTCAAGGTCCGCGAGCCGCGCAAGAAGGAAGAGAAGGCCGAGCGGTCGACGTCCTCGGACGAGGTGCAGTCCATCAAGGGCTCCACGCGTCTGGAGGCCAAGAAGCAGCGCCGCCGCGAGGGCCGGGAGCAGGGGCGCCGCCGCGTCCCGATCATCACCGAGGCCGAGTTCCTGGCGCGCCGCGAGGCCGTCGAGCGCGTCATGGTGGTCCGCCAGCACGGCGAGCGCACCCAGATTGGCGTGCTCGAGGACGACATCCTCGTCGAGCACTACGTCAACAAGGAGCAGTCGACCTCCTACGTCGGCAACGTGTACCTGGGCAAGGTCCAGAACGTGCTGCCGTCGATGGAGGCCGCCTTCATCGACATCGGCAAGGGCCGCAACGCCGTCCTGTACGCCGGTGAGGTCAACTTCGAGGCGCTCGGCATGGCCCACGGGCCGCGCCGCATCGAGACCGCCCTCAAGTCCGGCCAGTCCGTGCTCGTGCAGGTCACCAAGGACCCGATCGGCCACAAGGGCGCCCGCCTGACCAGCCAGGTCTCGCTGCCCGGCCGCTACCTGGTCTACGTGCCCGAGGGCTCGATGACCGGCATCAGCCGCAAGCTGCCCGACACCGAGCGCGCGCGTCTGAAGACCATCCTCAAGAAGATCGTCCCCGAGGACGCGGGCGTCATCGTGCGCACCGCCGCCGAGGGCGCGAGCGAGGACGAGCTGCGCCGCGACGTCGAGCGTCTGCAGGAGCAGTGGGAGGACATCCAGAAGAAGTCCAAGCAGATCTCGACGTCGTCGCCGAGCCTGCTGTACGGCGAGCCGGACATGACCGTCCGCGTCGTGCGCGACATCTTCAACGAGGACTTCTCCAAGGTCATCGTCAGCGGTGACGAGGCGTGGGACACCATCCACGGCTACGTCAACCACGTGGCGCCCGACCTGTCGGACCGGCTGTCCAAGTGGACGTCCGAGGTCGACGTCTTCGCGACGTACCGGATCGACGAGCAGCTCGCCAAGGCGCTCGACCGCAAGGTGTGGCTGCCGTCCGGCGGCTCCCTGGTGATCGACAAGACCGAGGCGATGATCGTCGTCGACGTCAACACCGGTAAGTTCACCGGCCAGGGCGGCAACCTCGAAGAGACCGTGACGAGGAACAACCTCGAAGCGGCCGAGGAGATCGTCCGCCAGCTGCGGCTGCGCGACCTGGGCGGCATCGTCGTCATCGACTTCATCGACATGGTCCTGGAGTCCAACCGGGACCTGGTGCTGCGGCGCCTGCTCGAATGCCTGGGCAGGGACCGTACGAAGCACCAGGTCGCCGAGGTGACCTCGCTCGGCCTGGTCCAGATGACCCGTAAGCGCGTCGGCCAGGGCCTCCTGGAGTCCTTCTCCGAGACCTGCGTGCACTGCAACGGCCGCGGCGTCATCGTGCACATGGAGCAGCCCGCAGCCAATGGCGGCGGTGGCAAGCGCAAGAAGCGCGGCCGCGGCGGCAACGGTGCGGACCACCAGCACGAGACGCACGAGGCTCCGGCCGCGGAGCAGTCCGAGCCCGAGAGCGAGGCCGAGGTCGCCGCGGAGGCGGCCGCCCCGGCGGCGCTGCCCGAGCCGGAGTTCGTTGCGGACGAGGAGCTGTACTCCAGCGCCGCGGAGGCCGAGGCCGCCGCGGGTCGTGGCCGCTCGCGTCGCCGCGCCACGCGCAAGGCGTCGGCCCCGGCCGGTGCCCCGCAGGCGGAGGCGGCCGAGAAGCCGGCGAGGTCCGGCAGGAAGTCGAGGGCCGAGCGGGCCGCGAAGCTGGAGGAGCGGAAGGCCGCTGAGGCCGAGGCTCCGGCGCCCGAGCCGGTCGTCGAGGAGCCGAAGGTCGCCGAGCCGGCCCCGGCCCCCGCGCCCGAGCCCGTGCAGGACGAGGCCCCCGCGCCCCGTCAGCGCCGCCGTGCCACGCGCAAGGCGTCCGCTCCCGCCGGTTCCCCGAAGGCCTCCTCGGAGGAGGCCGCTGCGGTGACCGTCACGGAGCCGGTCAAGGCCGAGCCCGTGGAGGAGTCGAAGGCCGTCGAGCCCGAGGCGCCGAAGGCCGAGGTGACCGAGGCCGCGGCCCCGGCCCGCCCGCGTCGTCGCGCCGTCCGCAAGGCGACCGCTCCGACCACCACCACTGAGGACACGGCCGTCGTGGTCGTCCCTTCGGCCTCGGACGAGGCCGCCGAGGCGCCCGCGCCGGAGGAGGCCGAGGAGGCGCCCGCCGCCAAGAAGGCCGCCCGTAAGACGGCCAAGAAGGCGACGGCGAAGAAGGCCGCCACCAAGAAGACGGCCGCGCCCAAGACGGCTGCCGCCAAGACGGCCGCGACCAAGGAGGCCCCGGCCGACGAAGCCGCGACCGACGAAGCCGCCCCCAAGACGGCTGCCAAGAAGACGGCCGCCAAGAAGGCGACGGCTGCCAAGAAGGCGACCACGGCCAAGAAGGCGACGGCGGCGAAGAAGACCACCGCCAAGAAGACGACGGCGGCGAAGAAGACCACCGCCAAGAAGACGACGGCCAAGAAGACGACCGCGAAGAAGACCGCGGCGGCCGAGCAGCAGTCGCTGCCGTCCGTCTCGGCCGCGGCCGACGAGGCCTGAGGCTCCGCCGCCCAGACCGAGTGACGACGCCCCGCACAGCGCTGCTGTGCGGGGCGTCGCCGTATGTACGGGCAAGTCGGTCATTGCCGTGGTTTTCGGCGACGTGGGCGACGTGAGAGGTCTCGAAGAGCGCTCGATTCGCCCCCTGCCTCTTGGTGCGCGGCCAACTGCCTGTAAAAATCATGCAGTCATACAGGTGAAGGACATGGGTGGGCGTTGGGGAGACGCGTACTCGTGTCAGGGGAGGGAATGCGATGGCGCACGTGCGTCTCAGAGGCACGGGCAGACACCGTGCCGTGAAGCCGGTCAAGGCCGGACGGCAGATGGTGGCCCTGGCCACCGTGCTCTCGGCGGCGGGAGTGCAGGCGGGGGTCGCCGCGGGAACCGCGCAGGCGGACGAGGCCAGGACCTGGACCGAGGGGCCGATCTTCAACGATCCGCTGGGCACCGCCCAGGAGCAGTACGCCATCCGCACCAGGCTCGTCGAGCTGACGGACGCGGCGCTGCCGGGCTCGACCATCAAGGTCGCCGTGTACCACGTGTGGGAGCAGACGATCGTCGACGCTCTGAAGCGCGCCAGGGACCGCGGCGTACGCGTACAGATCCTGCTCGACTCGACGAGCAAGACGGACCGGCCGGACAACACGGTGTACTCGCAGCTGGTCGCGCTGTTCGGCACCAGCCGCGCCAACCCGTCCTTCGTGTCGCTGTGCCCCACGAACAAGTCCTGCCTCGGCGACCCGAAGTTCGGGAAGTCGATCATGCACAACAAGTTCTGGCTGTTCTCGGCCGTCGAGGGCGCCACGAACGTCGTCGTGCAGACCACGGCGAACTCCACGCCGTCCGCGAGCACGAGGTTCTTCAACGACGCGCTCCAGCTGCCCAACAACCCGGTCCTGTACGGCGCGTACGCGGACTATTTCGACGACATGGTCGTCAAGGACTGGGCGAACTGGGACTACCGCACGGTCAGCAACGGCCACTACAAGGCGTACTTCTTCCCGCGGGCCGGCACCACGAACTCCACGGACACGCTGCACTCGGTGCTCAACAACGTCTCGTGCACCTACAAGGACGCGGCGACCGGCGCCACGAAGAAGACGATCGTGCGCGCTGCGGTCTTCCAGATCACCCGGCAGGCCATCGCCGACAAGCTGGTCTCGCTGAAGAAGGCGGGCTGCACGGTCCAGATCGAGTACGCGACGTCCGACAGCGGCACCTGGAAGTCGATGCACACCACCGGCGCCCCGCCGCTGCGCTGCTACAACGACAACCGGGACCCGCTGAACCCCGGCGGTGCGAAGCTCGGGACGCCGTTCATCATCCACACCAAGTACGTGGCGATCGACGGCATGTACGACGGCGCGCGCAACAAGATCACGTTCACCGGCTCGCAGAACGCCTCGAACCCGGCGCTGCGCGAGAACGACGAGGCGTACGTCAAGATCGACGACGACTCCGTGCACGACACGTACGTGCAGCACTTCAACAAGGTGTGGGGCGTCGCGTACCCGGGGGCCTCGGACAACACGAACCTGTGCAAGGGCGTCAAGGTGCTCCCGCAGGACGGTGAGGTCAAGACCACGTGAGCCCGTCGGTCAGGGGCCGGTTTGCCCTTCTGTGGGGCGCCCCGTAACCTTGACCGTCGGCGTGTCCATCGATGCGCCTTACTCCCGTAAACCTTTTTCCTCCCGGAGTTCCTCGTGAAATCCGGGAGAGGCTGCCTCGTGCGGCTGGACTGCGGGCGTTCCGTTCCGAGCGAAAGAGAGATCCGCGTGTACGCCATCGTGCGCAGCGGTGGTCGCCAGCACAAGGTTGCTGTCGACGACATCGTTGAGATTGACAAGCTTCCCACCGCCAAGGTTGGCGACACCGTAGAGCTCTCTACGCTGCTCGTTGTCGACGGCGACGCCGTGACCAGCGACCCGTGGGTGCTGGCCGGCATCAAGGTCCAGGCCGAGGTCGTGGACCACCACAAGGGCGCGAAGATCGACATCCTTCGCTACAAGAACAAGACCGGCTACCGCCGTCGCCAGGGTCACCGCCAGCAGTACACGGCGATCAAGGTCACCGGTATCCCCACGGCTGCGAAGTAAGGGACTGAGACAAGATGGCACACAAGAAGGGCGCATCGTCCACTCGGAACGGGCGCGATTCCAATGCTCAGCGGCTCGGCGTGAAGCGCTTCGGCGGTCAGGCCGTCAACGCCGGTGAGATCCTGGTCCGCCAGCGCGGCACCCACTTCCACCCGGGCAACGGCGTCGGCCGCGGCAAGGACGACACCCTGTTCGCGCTGGACGCCGGTGCGGTGGAGTTCGGTACTCACCGTGGCCGCAAGGTCGTGAACATCGTCCCGGTCGTCTGAAACGCCTGAGGGCTTTCTGACCTGGATTTTTTCGCGAGGCGGACCTCACTTCCCCATCGGGGAAGCGGGTCCGCCTTTCGCGTGTTGAAGTAGAGACATTTCCGTACGTTTCTGGAGGCACTGAACCATGACCACCTTCGTGGACCGCGTCGAACTTCATGTCGCCGCGGGTAGCGGGGGCCACGGCTGTGCCTCCGTTCACCGGGAGAAGTTCAAGCCGCTCGGCGGCCCGGACGGTGGCAACGGCGGCCGTGGCGGTGACGTGATCCTGGTCGTCGACCAGGACGTCACGACGCTGCTCGACTACCACCACTCGCCGCACCGCAAGGCCACCAACGGTGCGCCCGGCGCGGGCGACAACCGCTCCGGCAAGGACGGCCAGGACCTGGTCCTGCCGGTGCCGGACGGCACGGTCGTCCTCGACAAGCAGGGCAATGTGCTCGCCGACCTCGTCGGCCAGGGCACCACGTACATCGCCGCGCAGGGCGGTCGCGGCGGCCTCGGCAACGCGGCCCTCGCCTCGGCCCGCCGCAAGGCGCCCGGCTTCGCGCTGCTCGGTGTGCCGGGCGACGAGGGCGACGTCCAGCTGGAGCTGAAGACCGTCGCGGACGTGGCGCTCGTCGGCTACCCGAGCGCCGGCAAGTCCTCGCTGATCTCGGTGCTCTCCGCCGCCAAGCCGAAGATCGCGGACTACCCGTTCACGACGCTGGTCCCGAACCTCGGCGTGGTGACGGCCGGCTCGACCGTCTACACGATCGCCGACGTCCCGGGCCTCATCCCCGGCGCCAGCCAGGGCAAGGGCCTCGGCCTGGAGTTCCTGCGGCACGTGGAGCGCTGCAGCGTCCTCGTGCACATCCTCGACACGGCGACGCTCGAGTCCGACCGCGACCCGGTCTCCGACCTCGACATCATCGAGGCGGAGCTCAAGGAGTACGGCGCGGGTCTGGAGAACCGGCCGCGCCTCGTCGTCCTCAACAAGATCGACGTGCCCGACGGCCAGGACCTCGCCGACATGGTCCGCCCGGACCTGGAGGAGCGCGGCTACCGCGTCTTCGAGGTCTCCGCCGTCGCCCACAAGGGCCTCAAGGAGCTGTCGTACGCGCTCGCCGAGCTGGTGGCCGAGGGGCGTGCCGCCAAGCCGAAGGACGAGGCGACCCGGGTCGTCATCCGGCCGAAGGCCGTGGACGACGCGGGCTTCACCGTCAAGCGCGAGGACGCCGACGGCGAGCCGCTGTTCCGCGTGCGCGGCGAGAAGCCGGAGCGCTGGGTGCGGCAGACCGACTTCAACAACGACGAGGCCGTCGGCTACCTCGCGGACCGGCTCAGCCGTCTCGGTGTCGAGGACGAGCTGATGAAGGCGGGCGCCAGGCACGGTGACGGCGTCGCGATCGGTCCCGAGGACAACGCGGTCGTCTTCGACTGGGAGCCCACGATGATGGCGGGCGCCGAGATGCTCGGGCGGCGTGGCGAGGACCACCGTATGGAGGCGCCCCGGCCGGCGGCGCAGCGTCGCCGTGACCGGCAGGCGGAGCGGGACGACTCGCAGCAGGAGTACGACGACTTCGAGCCGTTTTAGTCTTTGGCCTTTGGCCTCTGGCCTCTGGCGACCGGGACGTTTGGCCTCCGGCGACCGGGGCGTTGGGCCTCCGGCGACCGGGACATCTGGGCGGGCCGCACCGAAGGGTGCGGTCCGCTTTGTTGTTGGGGTGGGGGTGGGCTGGGGCCTGGTCCGGGTCCAGGTTCGGCTTCTGCTCCTGGTCCGGGTCCTGGTCCGGGTCCTGGTCCGGGTCCTGGTCCGGGTCCGGGTCCGGGTCCGGGGTTGGGTCCGGGTCCAGGTCCGGGTTCGGCTTCTGGTCCGGGTTCGGGTCTGGGTCCGGGGCCAACTCCAGGTCCGGCTCCGGGTCCGGGTTCGTACCCGAACGTGTCCCCCTGCCCATCTCCCTCCCGCCCGTCCCCTCCGGGGGCTTCGGCCTGCCCGGGGGCCGGGGTGCTGTGCCGGGGTCGGAGCCAGTGGTGGTGGGTGCATGGCACCGGGGTCCTGGGGCTTTGCCGGGGTGGTTGCCCCTGCGCTCGTCACGCGGCGCCGGTCTCTCTCCGGCTGCGCCGTTGCCCGGTCATCTCCCACCCTCCCGCCCCTTCCGGGGGCTTCGGCCCGACGCGGGGCTTGGTCGCTGTGTCGGGGTCGGGGCCCGTCGTGTTGGGTGCGCGGCACCGGGGCCTGTGGCCTTGCCGGGTTCGGCGCCGATGTGATGGGTGCGCGGTACCGGTCCTTGTCCGGCTGTGCCGTTGCCCGTTCGTCTCCCACCCTCCCGCCCCCTCCGGGGGCTTCGGCCCCCGTGGCTGGGGCTGTGCCGGGGCCGGGGCCGGGGCTTGTGGTGCGTGGCACCGGGTCCTGGAACTTTGTCGGGGTGGTTGCTCCCGCGATTGGCACGCGGCACCGGTCCCTGTCCGGCTGTGCCGGTGCCCGCTCATCTCCCGCCCGCCTGCCCTCTCCGGGGCTTCGGCCCTCGTGGCTGTGCCGGGGCCGGGGCCGGGGCCTGTGGTGGTGGGTGCGCGGCACCGGGCCCGGAGCTTTACCGGGGTCGACGCCGATGTGACGGGTATGTGGCACCGGGGTCTGGAACGTTGTCGGGGTGGGCGCCCTGTGATCGGTGCGTGGCGCCGGGGTCTGGAGCTTTGTCGGGGCGGGCGCCGATGTGACGGGTGCGCGGCACCGGGGCCCGGAGCTTTGCCGGGTTCGGCGCCGATGTGATGGGTGCGCGGCACTGGTCCTTGTCCGGCCGCGCCGGTTCCCGCTCATCTCCCACCCTCCCGCCCCCTCCGGGGGCTTCGGCCAGCCCGGAGTCCGGGTTGCTGTGCCGGGGTTGGGGCTTGTGGTGCGGGGTGCGTGGCACCGGGGCCTGGAGCCTTGCCGGGGTTGTCACCCTTGCGTTCGGTGCGCGGCGCCGGTGCCTGTCCGGCTGTGCCGGTGCCCGGTTACCTCCCGCCCTCCCGCCCCCTCCGGGGGCTTCGGCCGGTGGTCGGGGGCGCTTCGGCCCGGGGCGGGAGTTCGCCGGGGCCGGTGTGCGGTGCTGGCCGTTCCGGGGTCGGGCCCCGCGTCATGGGTGCGCGGCACCGGGGTGCCGCCTTGCCCACCCTGCCGCCCCAGGCGGCAGATTGCCCAAGTCGGCGACGGCCGGCCGCCATGGGTGGGCAGCCGTGGCTGGCGGCGGGTTGCCCAAGGCGGGGCGGCGTCGACCGCAACGGGTGGTGAGCCGTGGCCGCTGCCGGCGGGTTGCCCAGGGCGGGGGCGCCCCTCGCCGTTCCGGGTGGGGAGTTGAGCGTGGCTGCCGGGGGACCGCTTAAGGCGGGGGCGGCGTCGACCGCAACGGGTGGGGAGCCGTGGCCGTCGCCGGATCGTCCAGGGCGGGGACTCCGCCCTTCGCCGTCCCGGGGAGTCGCGGCTGCGGCGGATCGCCCAAGGCGCGGGGGCGGTACCCCGTCGGGCCGAAGCCCCGGAGGGGGCGGGCGGTGGGAGATGAGCGGGAGTCGGGCCATTGCCTGCGGGCGGGCGGGACAACCCAAGCCCCGCTCTGGGACGAGACTCCCGGGGCCCGGGGCACAGCCCCGAGGCCGCAACGGCGGTTCGGCACAAGGGGGCCGGGGCGGAGCCCCGAGGCGTAGGGGGCGGGTGGCCGCAACGCCGACGCGGGCCGGGATGGAGTCCTGTGGCGTAGGGGTGGTTGGCCGTAACGCTGGCAGGGTTCAGGGCGGAGCCCCGAGGCCGTAACGCCGGTTCAGCACAATCAGCCCCGCCGGCGATTGAGGCGCGGGGACCGGGGCAGAGCCCCGCGGCGTGGGGCACCGCAGACCGTGAGCCATGTGGGACCGATGCACACCCAGCCCCTGCGGCGATTGAGTAGCAGGGTCCGGAGCGAAGTCCCGTGGCGTTCACGGCTATTGGGCCCCGCTCTGGGACGAGAGCCAGCGGCGTCCGGAGCGGGGCCCCGTGGCGTTCACGACTGTTGAGTTCCGCTTTGGGGTGAGAGCCAGCGGGGGTCTGGGGTGGAGCCCCGGTCTCTTCAGTGCCGCCGGCGTTTGAGGCGTGGGGCCCGGGGTGGGGCCCCGTGGCGTTCACGACTGTTGAGTTCCGCTTTGGGGCGGGAGCCAGCGGGGTCTGGGGCGGAGCCCCGATTTCTTCAGCCGCGCAGGCGTCCGCGGCGGGGCCCCGTGGCGTTCACGACTGTTGAGTTCCGCTCTGGGGCGGGAGCCAGCGGGGGTCCGGGGTGGAGCCCCGGTCTCTTCAGCCGCGCTGGCGTTTGAGGCGCGGGGTCCGGGGTGGAGCCCCGGTCTCTTTAGTCCCGCCGGCGGTTGAGGCGCAGGGGCCGGGGTGGAGCCCCGAGGCGTAGGGGACGGGGGCGGCGCACACGCGGAAGGGCCCGGGAGACGTCTCCCGGGCCCCTCGCACGCGCGCCGCAAAGGCGTTACGCCGTCACCGTGTCCTCCGGCTCCGACTCGGTCGCCGCCTCCGCGGCCTCCGCCTCGGCCGCAGCCTCCTCGACGGAGTCCTCACGGGTCGGCGGTACCTCGTCCTCGCCACGTGCCGCCATCCGCGCACGCCGCTCGTCGGCCTTGTCGCACAGGGCGCGTACGGCAACGTTGAAGCGGTCGATGGACGGCGGGTCCGAGGGGCCGAGGAGGTGCTCCTTCAGGGCCGCGCGGGCCTCGGCGTGGGCGTCCTCCGCCTCGCCGCGGACGACCGCGAGCAGCTCGGGGACCTCCGTCGCCTCGGGCGCGAGGACCGTCGCGGCACGCACGGTCGGGAAACCGGTGCGGAACTCGTCCTCCGTGAGGCCGGACGTGTTGGCCACCGCGTACGGCTTCTCGCTGCTCAGCCAGTCGGAGACGACCGAGGAGACGTCGGAGATGAGGACGTCGGCCGCGTTGAAGCAGGTGAAGATCGCGGGCCGCGCCTGGGTGATGATCAGGTGCTCCCACTCGGGGAACGACGCCCAGTACGCCTCCTCCCACGCCTCGGTCGCCTCGGCCACCGCCGCCGCCCGGTCCCCGTCGGGCCGGCCCTGGAGCATCATCCGCTCCTGCTCGTCCGTGCCCTTGCGGAACTTGGTGGAGGTCAGCTCGTTCAGCGCCTCGGCGCGGCGCTCGAGCTCGACGGCGGCCTCGGGGCCGGGACGCGCGCCGGAGCGGCGGGTGTTGGCCTCCTCGATCATCGCCATGATGCGCTTGTTGGCCTCACCGGCGGCGGGGACCTGCGAACCGGTCATCGGGTGCGGCTTGTAGATCAGCCGGACCTTGGGGTCGGCGAGCAGGTGCCGCACGATGTTCTCGCCGGCCAGGATGACGGACGTGTTGCCCGGGTTGCCGTCCCAGCCTTCCCAGGTGGGGGCGTACAGGACCGTCGTGTACTCACCCGTGGCCGGGCCGTCGGCCAGCTTGATGGGCGCCAGCTGCGGGCGGCCCACCTCGACGACGTCCCGGTCGTCGACGCCGACGTCGGCGAGCTGGTAGCGGTCGCGCGCCGCGGGACCGGCCACCCACACCTCGTCGTACGCCTTCGCGTACGGGTTGCAGGACGAGAGCTTGTCGGACTCGCCGTGGTTGGTGAACGCGTGCTTGATCGTGGGGATGCGCAGGACCTGCGAGGTCTTCGCGGCGTTCGCCGGGTGCAGCAGCATCTTCAGCGTCGAGTTCTCCAGGGAGAACATCGTGGCGACCTTCGGGAAGCAGATGATCGGCACGTCGGTGGCGTCGATCTTGTTCACCATGAAGCGCTCGCGCAGCACGATCAGCGGCTTGCCGTCGACCGCGGCGAGCGTGGAGAGCCACATGTTCGCCTGGTACGCGGAGGTGGTGCCGCCGGAGAAGTACATGCCGACGGTCGGCCGGTAATCGGCCAGCCACTTGTCGAGCCACTCCATGACCTTGGCGTCGCTCACCGGACGCTTCTTCGGCAGCAGCCACGTACCGAGGAAGACCGTGCCGAAGAGGAACAGGGCGATCGAGACGCCGATGCCGATGACGCCCCACACGGCGTTGGTCGTCGCCGCCGTGATCACCAGGCCGATGGTGGACGGGATCGCGAAGGTCAGCAGGCGGTGGGCCGCGCGCCGGGCGAGCAGGCGCGGCGGCGACGCGCACAGGTTCAGCGCGGACGCGTCGATGTTGCGCGTGACGATCGGCAGCGTGCGGGAGCGGCGCACCAGGACCGCGGCCGCCTGGCAGGCGAAGTGCAGCAGGTACATCGCGAGCACCATGACCAGCAGCGGAGCCTGCTCGTCGAGCGGGTTGATACCGCTGATGCGCAGCAGACCGACGAAGATCAGCATGTCGCGCAGCAGTTGCCGCACCGTGACGTCGAAGCGGATCTTGCCGAGCAGCGAGAGCAGCCCCGGCTGCTTGTACTGCAGGTAGGTGTCTAGAGCGAGTCCGGCCGCGCTCGCGGCGACGAAGACGGGAACATACGGAACGAGCGCGCTGACGAGCTGGGCCACATAGAGCGCGAACATCGTGAACAGCGCAGAAAGCTGCACGAGGCGGCGCGAGGCACGTCCGGCGGAGGGCACGGGCTGGGCTCCTGGCAGGGGGTCTCGGAGGGTGGGGGGACCGTGGGGGAGGTCCACCTCGCGGAATGCTGACCACTGACCGTATGACTTTCAGTGGCCCCCTAGCAATCCTCCAGGCCTGTAAGCAGGGGAAACAAGGGCAAATGGCGTGAAAGGACAGGGACCAACTCCCTCTCTTGGTTACCCGGCGTCCACGGCCCTGTCCGTACCTCGAAACCCAAGAGCGGTCGAAGGGGCAGGTCACGTACATTGCCAGGCATGTCAGGGGCTACAACTGGGGCAGCGTCGGGGACGTCACGGCAGGGCGTGGCGGATGCCCGCCGGATCGTCGTCAAGGTCGGATCGTCGTCACTCACCACGGCGGCGGGGGGCCTGGACGCCGACCGCGTCGACGCGCTCGTCGACGTCCTGGCGAAGCAGCGCGGAGGCGGGGAGAAGGAGATCGTCCTCGTCTCCTCCGGCGCCATCGCCGCGGGACTCGCCCCACTGGGCCTGACCCGCCGCCCCAAGGACCTCGCCCGCCAGCAGGCCGCGGCGAGCGTCGGACAGGGCCTCCTGGTCGCCCGCTACACCGCTTCCTTCGCGCGCTACGGAGTCCGCGTCGGCCAGGTCCTCCTGACCAGCGACGACATGGCCCGCCGCGCCCACCACCGCAACGCCTCGCGCACCCTCGACCAGCTCCTGGCGATGGGCGCCCTCCCGATCGTCAACGAGAACGACACGGTGGCCACGGACGAGATCCGCTTCGGCGACAACGACCGGCTCGCGGCCCTCGTCGCCCACCTCGTCCACGCCGACCTGCTGGTGCTGCTCTCCGACATCGACGGCCTCTACGACGGCGACCCCGCGAAGCCCGGCAGCTCCCGCATCGCCGAGGTGCGCGGCCCCGCCGACATAGCGCACGTCAAGATCGGCTCCGCCGGGAAGGCGGGCGTCGGCACCGGCGGCATGGTCACCAAGGTCGAGGCCGCCTCGATCGCCGCGGCCGCCGGCATCCCGGTGGTCCTCACCTCTGCCTCGTACGCCGCCGACGCCCTCGCGGCCCGCGACACCGGCACGTACTTCCACCGCACCGGCCGTCGCAGCGCCGACCGCCTGCTGTGGCTGCAGCACGCCTCGACGCCGCAGGGTGCGATCACCCTCGACGACGGTGCCGTACGGGCCGTGGTCGAGGGGCGCAAGTCGCTGTTGCCCGCCGGGATCGCGGCCGTGGAGGGCGAGTTCGGCGCGGGCGACCCGGTCGAGCTGCGCGACGAGCGCGGGCGCGCGGTCGCCCGTGGGCTCGTCAACTTCGACGCCAAGGAGATCCCGCAGCTGATCGGCCGCTCCACGCGTGAGCTGGCCCGCGACCTCGGTCCCGCCTATGAGCGGGAAGTCGTACACAGGGACGACTTGGTCATCCTCCAGGCTTGAAACGGGCCGCGCGCCTTCGAAACCCCCTGTGTGAAAGGCCGAAAGCCTGCCACCCGTGGGGGACCTTCCCCAAAACCGCCCCAAGAAGCTCCGTGTCCTGCTCAACTCTTGAGGCAGGGAGTTCATCCGGGGAAGGTCCGCACGACCATTGCGCAAAGGAGGCCGTCGTGAGACGAGCGCGCCCGGGGGTCGCGTCCAAGGGGCCCCGAGGGTCGGCGGAGCGGGCGCTGACGAGCGTGGCCGCGGGAGACGCGTACGACGAGGAGACCGCGGGGGAGGCCGCCGAGGGGAGGGCCGAGGAGGGCCCCCGCCTGTGGCACGTCACGCTCAGCGTCTCCGGTGCGGAGGCGCCGCTCGCTGAGGTGCGCCGCGGCCTCGAACAGCTCGCGCACGACCACCCCTTCCTGCTGACGAGCCGCTACGCGGTGGACCACGCGGAGATCCGCTACTGGGAAGAGGCCCGCGACCTGCACGACGCGGCGGCGGTGGCCCTGCGCCTGTGGGGCGAACACCGCCGCACGTCGCAGCTCCCGCCCTGGGAAATCGTCGGCCTGGAGGTCATCGACCGCCAGACCTACCACCAACGCATCGCCGAGGGCTACGGCCCCCTCCCGGCAACTCCAGTAGGCGTCCACCCCTTCTGACCAAGGGGCGCGGGGAACTGCGCGCAGAAGCACGGTGACGTCACGAGGCGGAAACCTCACCCCCTGTGGCCCAGGCCGTTTCAAGCCACGTCTCACCCCCCGAAACACCCCCTGGACCGCCCCCCGGCCCCCGATATCCTGCGGAGCATGACGCTGCCGCTCACCCCGTACGACTCGATGACCCCGGTCACCCAGACCGCGTACCGCGCGAGGTCCGCCGCCCACGATCTCGCCTCGCTGCCGCGCGCGGAAAAGGACGACGCCCTCGGCGCGATGGCCGACGCACTGGAAGTGCGTACGGCGGAAATCATCGAGGCCAACGCCAAGGACATCGCGCGCGCCCGGGAGGCCGGCACCTCCGAGGCCATCGTCGACCGCCTCACGCTCACCGCGGAGCGGATCCGCGCCATCGCCTCCGATGTGCGCGACGTCATCGCCCTGCCCGACCCGATCGGCACGGTCGTGCGCGGCAACACCCTCCCGAACGGCATCGACCTGCGCCAGGTCCGCGTCCCGCTCGGCGTCGTCGGCATCATCTACGAGGCCCGCCCGAACGTCACGGTCGACGCCGCCGCCCTCTGCCTCAAGTCGGGCAACGCGGTACTCCTGCGCGGCAGTTCATCGGCGTACGAGTCGAACACCGCGCTTGTGCGCGTGCTGCGCGACGCCGTCGGTGGTGCAGGGCTGCCCGCCGACGCGATCCAGCTCGTGCCCGGCGAGAGCCGTGACTCGGTGACCGAGCTGATGCGGGCCCGCGGCCTCGTCGACGTGCTGATCCCGCGCGGCGGCGCCTCGCTCATCAAGAACGTCGTCGAGAACTCGACCGTCCCCGTGATCGAGACCGGCACCGGCAACTGCCACGTCTACGTGGACGCCGACGCCGACCTCGAAATGGCGGTCGACATCCTCGTCAACTCCAAGGCGCACCGCGTCTCCGTGTGCAACGCGGCCGAGACGCTCCTCGTCCACCAGGACATCGCCGACGCGTTCGTGCCGCGCGCCCTCGACGCGCTCGCCGAGGCGGGCGTCACCGTGCACGCGGACCCGCGGATCCTCGCGTACGCCCCGCAGTCGAAGGCGGAGGTCGTCGAGGCGACTCCGGACGACTGGGAGACCGAGTACCTCTCGTACGACATCGCAGCCGCGGTCGTCGACGACATGGAGCGGGCCGTCGAGCACATCCGCCTGTGGTCCTCGGGTCACACCGAGGCAATCGTCACGACCTCGCAGGCGGCCGCCCGCCGCTTCACGCAGCTCGTCGACTCCACGACCGTCGCGGTCAACGCCTCGACGCGGTTCACCGACGGCGGCCAGTTCGGCTTCGGCGCAGAGATCGGCATCTCCACGCAGAAGCTGCACGCCCGCGGACCCATGGGACTGCCGGAGCTGACGAGCACGAAGTACATCGTCACGGGCGACGGTCACACCCGCTGACACCCGCCGACGCGCACGGTCGCATGTGGTGAATTCCCTTACCGTCTGCCCAAATTGACCCCTTCGGTCTACCCTGGACGGGTGCCGGAGGACGTGGGGGGCTCGCCGTTCCCGGACGGCTGGGAGCCCGACGACGACCACGACCGCGGGGGCTGGGACGAAGAGTTCGCCTCCGTGGTCTTCGACGAGGACTTCATCAAGGCTGCCGAGGTCCATGAGCCCACCGCGGTCGAGCGGCTGCTCGCCGCTGCGCAGGCGCGCGCCGAGGCCCAGGAGGCCGAGTCCCGCAGGACCCGGATCCGGCCGTCGCCCGACGACGAGTTCTACGACGACGTGGACGGGTACGGCCGCGGCGAAGACGGCGAATTCGGCTGCTACGGGGACGAGTCGGACGAGCTGTACGAGGAGGAGCGCGACCGCGAAAGCCGTCCAGCGGGCGGTATCCGCTGGCGCAGGCCCGTCGCCTGGGCGCTCGCCCTGCTGATGGGCATCGGCATGGTCGCCCTCGCCTTCACGGCCGTCTATCGGGGCGCGTCCTCGGGCAGCCAGGACGAGGTCCCGCCGCCCGCGACGACCGAACTGGAGAAGAACGTTCCGGGCTCGCCCTCCGCCTCCGCGGACTACTCGCAACCGGCGGTTTCGGCCGTTCCGCGGACCCCGTGAGGGGGCGCTCGAGGCGCTCGCGCGGGGGTCCGGAAAGTTGACCGTGCACCAGGGCGTTTACCTGGCGTCGGGGAGACCTACCCTGAAGGTATGAGCGGGCCAGGAGACCCACCGGAGGGGACACCGGACAGCGGTCCCGGTAGTGGCGGCAGCGAGGAAGAGTACCGATCCGTCGTGTTCGACGAATCGTTCGTCAAGGCTGCCCGGCTCCAGGAGTTCTCCGCGCAGGAGCGCATCGGCGACCACTCGCCGGCCGTGCGCCGCCTGCCCGTGCTGCGCCGGGGCCTCACACGGCAGGCCGTCATACTCGTCGTCCTGATCGTGGTCGCCTTCGGCACCGCGGTCTACATGGGCGTACGAAGCCCGTACCGGACCACCCCGGTCGCCCGGAACACCGAACCGCTGCGCATGACCGTCATACCCCTGGCCCCGACGGGCCGCGTCCCCGGCTCCGAGTCCGTGCACGAGCTGTACGAGCACAGCCCTGCCGCCCGGTTCAAGCGCGCCGGCCGTGCCATCGCTCTGCCGGACGACCCGAAGGCCACCGCGCACTTCTCCGACAGCCAGGTCGTCACCGCGCTGACGACGGCCAAGGACTACCTCGTCGACTCCTCGCTCGACCCCGACGTGCTCACGCGCGGCGCCGTGCGCCCGGTGCGGATGCTGATCGACCCGCAGCAGCTCCCGCAGTTCGACCAGAGCGTCAACAGGCCGGTCACCGACGGGCGGCACGCGGCCACCGGCTGGCTCGTCCGCTTCGACCCGGCGCAGGCCACCCTCGCCGATTCACGCATCCGCGTCCGCGGCGCGCTGCATGTGGCCGAGACCGACGCGGACACCCTCGAAGTGACCTCGGACCACACGTTCGTCTACGCGCTGCGGCCCACGGCGAAGGCGGCCGACGGCAAGAAGGCCGAGGCCTCCCTCTTCACCGTCCGCCGCTCCATGCACTTCCGCTTCGACCGCCAGGACCTGCGCAACCACCAGACCGAGCTACTGGTCTCGTACGTCCAGGCGGGCCCGCTCGCCTGCTCGTCCGACTCCGCCGGGTATCTGCATCCGCTGCTCGCGGGCCAGAGCGCGAAGAAGGGCGGCCCGGCCGGCACCGACCCGTACGCGACGGACAGTGCGACCGCGCTGTGCGGCGCGCTCGCGCCGGACGCCCAGCCGCACGTGTAGTCCGGTCTGCGGGGTCAGCCGGTCTGGCCTTCGGGGATCAGCGCTCGCCGTTGCCGGTGCCGGTGCCGTTGCTGTCGTCGTCGGTGCCGTGGTTCCCGCTGGCGCCCCCGCCACCCGTGCCGCCGAAGCCGCCGAAGCCGCGCCGCACCCGGCCGCCCAGGTCGCCCGCGCCGCCCGCGATGTCGCTGACCAGCTTCATCAGCGGGTCCTTCGAGGTCTTCACGGAATCCGTGTAGTGCGAGGCCGACTCGCGCCACGAGTCCGTCACCGAGGTGTCCTTGTCCTCGCTGCGGCGCGGGTAGTGACCGTCCATCAGACGCTGGTAGTCGCGGCTCTCCGCCCACTTCTTCAGCTCGGCGGCGCGCACCGTGGTGAACGGGTGCGAGCGCGGCATCACGTTGAGGATCTTCAGCACGGAGTCGCGCAGATCGCCCCCGGCCTCGTACTCCTCGGCCTGCTTGAGGAACGCGTCCACGTTCATCTGGTGCAGGTGGTTGCCGCCCGCGATCTTCATCAGGCCGCGCATCGACGCCTGCAGGTCCTGGCCGACCAGCAACCCGGCGCGGTCCGCGGAGAGTTCGGACTTGCGGAACCACTCGCGCAGCGCCGTCACGATCGCCATGATCGCGAGGTTGCCGAGCGGGATCCACGCGACGCGCAGCGCGAGGCTGGTCAGGAACAGCAGGATCGTCCGGTACACCGAGTGGCCCGACAGCGCGTGGCCCACCTCGTGGCCGACGACGGCCCGCATCTCCTCCTCGTCGAGGAGCTCCACAAGTCCCGTGGTGACGACGATGATCGGCTCGTCCAGGCCGATGCACATCGCGTTCGGCTGCGGGTCCTGATTGACGTACATCGGCGGGACCTTCTCCAGGTCCAGGATGTAACAGGCGTCCCGCAGCATCGTGTTGAGGTGTGCGAACTGCTCGTCGGAGACCCGCACCGAGTCCGACAGGAACAGCAGGCGGAGGCTGCGCTCGGGCAGCAGTCCGCTGAGCGCCTTGAAGACCGTGTCGAACCCGCTGAGCTTGCGCAGCGCGACGAGCGCCGAGCGGTCCGCGGGGTGCTCGTACGCCCGCGAGGAGATCCCCGGGAAGCGCCGACGCTGCCTGCTGGGTACGTTCTCGTGCTGCTCGTTCGGTTCGTCGGGCATCCGACTTCCCCCATGTTCCGTGTGTGCGACGTGTCCCGCCGTATCCGGTGTGCCCCCAAGGTGGAGTCCACACTAGGCGGATATACCGTGACGGGGCAGCACACCGAAGGAGCGAACCGTCATGGAGCACATCGATCAGGTCATCAGCGCGGCGTCGGACCAGGGTGCGGGGAACCTGTTGCGCGGCGTGCTGATCGTGGGCGTTCTGGGCGCGGCCTTCCTCGCCTGGTTCTTGTTGCGGGGCTACAAGAGCGACGACTGACCCCACCGCTTACGATGGGTCAGAAGTCTTTATCCCGATCCCACACCGGATAGGTCCTGCTGAAGATGAGCCTCCACAGCACCGCTGCCCAGCTCGCCACTCTCGCTGCCGAGGGCGAGAACGGCGGCAACCACGAAAGCCTCAGCCCCCTCGTGACGGGCGGCGGCGCCTTCATCATCCTGATCCTGCTGCTGTGGATCACCACGCGCTTCAACCGCGACCGCTGACCCGGGCGGAAGCACTGGGAACGGGCCAGTAGGCTCTGCACGCATGGGAGCGCAGGACATGCCTACCGGCCCGGTCAACAGCCCGGCCGGCGGCCCGGATCACGAGTGGGCCTCACCGGCCAAGCGACGCCTCGGCGTCATGGGCGGGACGTTCGACCCGATCCACCACGGACACCTGGTGGCGGCCAGTGAGGTCGCCGCGCAGTTCGACCTCGACGAGGTGGTGTTCGTACCCACCGGGCAGCCCTGGCAGAAGAGCGCCAAGAAGGTCTCTCCGGCCGAGGACCGCTATCTGATGACGGTCATCGCGACCGCCGAGAACCCGCAGTTCTCGGTGAGCCGCATCGACATCGACCGCGGTGGTCCGACGTACACGACGGACACGCTGCGTGATCTGCGTCAGCTCAACCCCGACGCCGACCTCTTCTTCATCACGGGTGCCGACGCTCTGGGCCAGATCCTCACCTGGCGTTACACCGACGAGCTGTTCTCCCTGTCACACTTCATCGGAGTCACGCGGCCGGGCCACACGCTCGCCGATCCGGGTCTGCCGGAGGGCGGCGTCTCGTTCGTCGAGGTTCCCGCCCTCGCCATCTCGTCCACGGACTGCCGTGACAGGGTCGCCAAGGGTGACCCCATCTGGTACATGGTGCCGGACGGTGTGGTGCGCTATATCGACAAGCGCCAGCTGTACCGAGGCGACTGAACCCTGCACCGCCGAGAGGGGCATCGGTGAACGACCGATACGACGGTTACGACCAGCAGAACTACGAACTGGTCGGCTATGACGAGTTCGGCCAGCCGGTCTACCGGCCGGTCCAGCAGGCGCCGTCGTACGAGCAGAACTCAGCGTACGGGTACGGCTACGACCCGTATGTGGGCGGACAGCAGCAGCCGACCGGGCAGCAACACCAACAGCCCCAGCAGCCCCCTTCGTACGACCCCTACGGCGGGGCGCCGCAGCAGTTCCAGCAGTCTCAGCAGGCGCAACAGCCGCAGCAGTTCCAACAGTCGCAGCAGCCCCAGCAAGCTCAGCAGGCCACGGCGTACATCCCGCAGCAGGCCCCGCCGCCCGCGCCGTCGCAGGCCCAGCAGCCCGACCGCGACTACCGCACCGAGCAGTTCGAGTTCGTCGAGGAGCCGGACGAGGACTCCGAAGACGTCATCGACTGGCTGAAGTTCACCGAATCGCGCACCGAGCGGCGCGAGGAGGCGCGGCGCCGCAGCCGCAGCCGGGGCATCGCCCTCGTCGTCGTCCTCGCCCTGTGCCTGGTCGGCGGCGCCGGCTACCTCTGGTACCAGGGCAAGCTGCCGTTCCTGTCGAAGGACGCGGCGAAGGCGGGTGCGGCCTCCGCGGTCGGTCCGCAGAACCGTGACGTCATCGTCGTCCACCTGCACAACACCAAGGGCGGCGGCACGTCCACGGCGCTGCTCGTGAACAACACGACCACGAAGCGGGCCACCTCCGTCCTGCTGCCGAACTCCCTCGCCCTGTCCGACGAGGACGGCACGAGCACCACGCTCGCCAAGTCCGTCGACGAGGACGGCTCCTCCGGAACAAGCGACGGCCTCGACACCCTGCTCGGCACCGACATCCAGGGCACCTGGCGGCTCGACACCCCGTACCTCAACAACCTCGTCGAGCTCGTCGGCAACATCGACGTCACCACGAACGCGACCGTGCCCGACCCCGCCAAGAAGGGCACCGTGCTCGTCCACAAGGGCGCGGACCAGACCCTCAGCGGCCCGGCGGCCGTGGCGTACGCGACGTACCGGGCCAAGGGCGAGCCGCAGACGGCGCAGCTCGAGCGGTTCGGTCAGGTCATGCAGGGCGTGCTGCGCAAGCTGTCGTCCGACCCGCAGGCCGCGACGACGACCGTGCAGACGCTCGCCCAGATCCTCGACCCGTCGCTGACCGAGAAGGACCTCGGCGCCTTCCTCGCCAAGCTCGCCGACCGGGCCAAGGAGGGCGACTACAAGAGCGAGGTGCTGCCGGTGCAGCGCGGCGGCGCCATCTCCCGGTCCACCGCGGACTCGGTGGTCGAGAACGTGCTCGGCGGCACCGTGAAGTCCCCGTCCAGCGGCGACTCGCTGCGCGTCGGCATCGAGAACGCCACGGGCAACAAGGCCCGTACCGAGAAGGCCCGCGTCGCCCTGGTCAACGGCGGCTACACGTTCGTGTCCGGTGGAACCGGAACGGCGGTCGCGACCTCCCGGGTGACGTACGCGGACGCCTCGCACAAGAAGGACGCCGTCGAGGTCGCCAAGACTCTGGGTCTGCCGACGTCGGCCGTGACCAAGGGCAAGGCGGCGAGGAACGCGGACGTCTCCGTGGTGCTGGGCCAGAACTACACCGGTCAGTGACCGCCCACCGGTGGCCCGGCGCCCCGCGCGCGTGGGGCCACCGGTAAGGCCGTGAGGCGTGTCGGCGGACCGTGAGACCCTTGGGGTACCCCCCTGAGGGATCTCTCAGGGGATCCAGACCGCCGACGGAAAGCCTTGTAGTGACCGCCACTGACCGTTCCATCGAGCTCATCAACGTCGCCGCGCAGGCGGCCGCAGACAAGCTCGCGCACGACATCATCGCCTACGACGTCAGCGATGTGCTGTCCATCACGGATGCCTTCCTGCTCGCTTCGGCGCCCAACGACCGCCAGGTCAAGTCGATCGTCGACGAGATCGAGGAGAAGCTGAACAAGGAGCTCGGCGCCAAGCCGGTGCGCCGCGAGGGCGACCGTGACGCCCGCTGGATCCTGCTCGACTACGTCGACATCGTCGTCCACGTCCAGCACAGCGAGGAGCGCGTCTTCTACGCCCTGGAGCGGCTGTGGAAGGACTGCCCCGAGATCGACCTGCCCGAGGAGGCCAAGGCCACCCGCGGCAAGGGCGAGGAGCACGCCAAGGAGCGCGAGGCCGCGGCCGAGGAGATGCGTGAGCTCGGTGGTGAGGTGCTGTGACCAGCGCCTCACCTCGGGGGCGGCGCGTCGTCCTGTGGCGGCACGGTCAGACCTCCTGGAACCTGGAGCGCCGTTTCCAGGGCACCACGGACATCGAGCTGACCGAGGACGGCGTCGGCCAGGCCCGCCGCGCGGCCCGGCTGCTCGCCTCCCTGAGGCCGGACGCGATCGTCGCCTCCGACCTCAGGCGGGCCGCGGCGACGGCCGCCGAACTCACCGCGCTCACGGGCCTCGAAGCCACGTACGACGAGGGCCTGCGCGAGACATACGCGGGTGAGTGGCAGGGCCTCACGCACGAGGAGATCATCGCCAGGTACGGCGACCAGTACGCCGCGTGGAAGCGCGGCGAGCCCGTGCGTCGCGGTGGCGGCGAGCTGGAGACCGAGGTCGCCGACCGGGCCGCCCCCGTCGTGCTGCGGCACGCGGACAAGCTGCCCGACGACGGCCTGCTGGTCGTGGTCAGCCACGGTGGCACCATCCGCACCACCATCGGCCGGCTGCTCGGCCTGGAGTCCCACCACTGGGAGGGGCTCGGCGGCCTGTCGAACTGCTGCTGGTCCGTCCTCGGCGAGGGCGCTCGCGGCTGGCGTCTGCTGGAGCACAACGCGGGCACGCTGCCGGAACCGGTCCTCGGCGACGACGACTAGGCACCTTCGCCGGGTGCCCGAGTGCCTGCCAGGACCGGCCCCTCGGGCCGCAGGGGCCGGATTTCACTTTCCGGCAGGTCGCAGGCTAAAGTTCTTCTTGTTCGGCCCGCCGGGGGAAAGCCCGGAGGGGGAAGAACGCGAGGGGCTATAGCTCAGTTGGTAGAGCGCCTGCATGGCATGCAGGAGGTCAGGAGTTCGATTCTCCTTAGCTCCACAGGAATCAAAGATCCCGTCCCGTAAGGGGCGGGATTTTTCGTTGCCGATTTTGCGGCAGATTTGAGGCGTCGAGGGCGCCCGGGGCGTATACCTCAGCGGACGTCGTGTCCGGACTGGTACGCGGGCGTCGCTGACCGGGTCGCTTCCGCCGTGGCAGAATCGGACGGCCGGAACGGGGCTGTGTCCGACCGACGAAGGCGGCCCGCTGGGGAGGGAGTGCGCGATGCCCTTGAGCATCAACGAGGAAGCCGATCGCTTCCTCGGCATGGCAGCGATATCCGCCGAGCCCCCGGCCGGTTCCGAAGACGTCCCGTCCCTCGACTGTCCGTCCTGCGGCTCCTCCCACGTCGCGCAGATGCTCGGCGACAACGGCGGGATCTCGTACGTGTGCACGGCCTGCGGCCACAGCTGGAGCTGAGCGGAACACATGGGTGCACACAGGAGGAAGTGCGACTGGTGCGGCAGCGGCACGCCCATCGTGCGGGACATGGAGCCGCTGAACCCCGACTACCAGTACTGGTGCGAGGAATGCGCGCGGGCGCTGATCATAAAAGGCGACCCGATCGAGACGTACCGCGAGCTGGAGGGCGAGCCGATCTACGGCCGGCTCCTGGACGAGCACTGCACGCTCAAGCGCTTCTATTCGTTCGCCAGAGCCTGACCGCGGAGTACGCGAGGAAGGCGCAGGCCACTCCTACGTAGAGCGCCGAAAGCATCGACTCCCCTACGTTCTGGTGGAGTTCGGGCCGCCCGTCGGTGTGCGGCACCCACCACAGTGCGTAGGTGCAGAACGTCAAGGCCAGGGCGAGCGCGGCCTTTTGGCGGCCCGACTCCCACACGAACAGCGCCAACGGCACGCACCAGACCCAGTGGTGGGACCACGAGACCGGGCTGACCAGGAGCGCCGTCGTCGCGCACGCCACCACCGCCTGGGCCCTGCGCCCGCGCAGCGCCGCCGCGACCGCGACCGCGAGTCCGATTACGGCGGTCACGGCGGCGGCAACTGCCCACCAGGTCCCGGGATCTCCGGTGTGCAGCAGTCGGGCCAGTACGCCGCGCAGCGACTGGTTGGCGGTCTCCTCGGCGTGGCCGGGGCGGTCCGACTCGAAGACCATCCGCGTCCAGAAGTGCCGGGAGTCGTGCGGCAGGACGACGGCCGTCAGGACGGTCACGCAGACGAACGAGCCCACCGCCACGCAGGCCCCGCGCACCCATGGCCGCCAGGCCCCGCCCCGCGCCAACTGCGCGAGCCCCGTGCACAGCAGGAAGACGGCGAACAGCGCGGGCGTCAGTTTGATCGCGGCCGCGATGCCGATCCCCACGCCCGCCCAGCGGTGCCCGGGCCGGCGCGTCAGGTCCCACAGGACGAGCACGGCGAGCAGCAGATTGACCTGCCCGTAGCGCAGCGTCGTCCACACCGGCTCGCACCACACGGCGGCGGCGGCCACCCACAAGGCGTGCTCCACGCGCGCGTGGCGTCGCACGAGACGCAGGGAGAGGTGCACAAGACCGAAGAGGAGGGCGAGGTTCAGGGCGGTCGCGGCGACCTTCATGGTCACCACGTCCAGGAACGTCAGCGGCAGGAACAGCAGCGCGGCGAACGGCGGGTAGGTGGTCGGCAGACCGGCGTGGGTCGCGCGCATCGCATACAGGTCGCCACCTGTGCGGACCGTCCAGCCCTCCGCCCGGTAGACCATCAGATCGATCATCGAGACGTCGGCCGCGCGCTGGGCGATCACGAAGGCCGCGAACGAGAGCAGGCAGGCCCCGAGCGCTGCCGGTGCGTGGCGGGTGCGGGGCAGGGCGAGCACAGTCACATGAGGGAACACTAGTAGTCGTCAACGGCGACTTTTCCCTACAGAAGGGGGCGGAACGGAAACGATTTGGTGATGCACCCCGGTGACCGTGTAATGTTGGCGACGCCGCCGGGGAGACCGACAGGGAAGCCCCGGAGGACCAAAGCACGGGGCTATAGCTCAGTTGGTAGAGCGCCTGCATGGCATGCAGGAGGTCAGGAGTTCGATTCTCCTTAGCTCCACAGGAACGTGAAGGCGGGCCATCCGAATCGGATGGCCCGCCTTTGTTCGTGTCCACGGGTGTTTGTGTCGACGGGCTACCTCCGGGCGCGGCTGCGGCCGGGCGGGAGCGCGGGGCGCGCCGGCCTCCGGTCCTGCGCGGCCGCCGATGCGTCCTCCTCGATCCGCAGCGCCAGCGCGGGGCAGCGGCGCACGGCCCGTACCGCGTTCGCCTCCGAGTAGCCGGGGACCGCCGCCTCCGCGACCGTCGGGAAGCCGTCGGGTCCCAACTGCAGCAGCTCCGGCACGATGTCCGCGCACAGGCCGTGGCCCCGGCACAGCGTCCAGTCGACGGCGAGCCGCTTCCCGCTCGGCGTCGAGGCCGCCGGCGCCTCTGCGTGCAACGGCAGCACACCGAGCACCGGGCGGCCGCAGCCGGCGCCCAGGACGTGCGCCGCCAGGTCGTCAGTGAACGCCGAGATCGTCGACTCGATGAACGCCGCCGAACCGTCCGGGTGCTTGCACGCCCCGCGCCGCTTCACCGCGTGCGTGACCTCGCGCAGCGCCTCCAGGGCGGTCGGGCCGCCTCCGTTCAGCACGTCCTCGAGGCCGCGCGCCGCCGCGGGCAGCCCCAGGTAGCAGGGCCCGCACTGGCCCGCGCTCTCCGAGGCCAGCCACTGCGCCACCTTCAGGGCCTCGCCGAGCGGGCAGGTGTCAGGGCCGATCGGCAGGATCGCCCCGGCGCCCAGGGCGCCGCCCGAGGCCTCCAGGGAGGCGCGGGAGACGATGGCGTCCTGCGCGCCGACCCCGTCCAGCCACTTGCCGTGATAGCCGCCCGTGAGGACGCCCTGGGGAAGCGGGGGAGCGCCCGCGAGTTGGAGTACGTAGCGCAGCGGGACGCCGGACGGCACCTCCAGGACCATCGGGCGGGCGACCGCCCCGGAGAGCGTCAACAGGACCGTGCCGGGCTCGTCGTGCAGGCCCGTGCGGCAGTAGCGCTCGGCCCCCGTGCGGGTCGCGATGGCGAGCTGGGCGAAGGTCTCCGCGTTCGACAGGAGCGTGGGGGCGCCGCCGACGCCGGAGTCGGAGGCGCGGACCTTGCGGCCCGGCGGCATGGGCGGGCCGCCGTCCGCCGAGCGGATCAGGGCCGAGGACTCGCCGGTGACCATGCGCACCGGATTGCGCTGCACGCGTGCGCGCAGTGGTGCGCCCCGACGGTTCGTCAGGCCGCGCTCGGCGAGGGCCGCCTGCATCGACGCCTCGGTGCTGTCACGGGTCACGCCGATGACGAGCGTGCGCGCGCCGATCGCCTCCGCGACGAGCAGGGCGCCGTCCAGGATCAGGTGTGGGGCCCGGTTGATCAGCACGGTGTCCTTGCGGCAGGCGGGCTCGTCCTCGCTGCCGTTGACGACGACGACCGGGCGCACTCCGCGCCGGATCGCCGACTCCGCGACCGCGCGGAGCTTCTTGGCGAAGGGGAAGCCCGCGCCGCCGCGGCCGCGCAGGGATATCGCCTGGGCCAGCTGCGCGAGCTGTTCGCCCGCCATGGGTTCCAGTGGTCCGTGCACCTTCAGGTGCATGTCGAGGTCGAGCCGCTCCACGAGGTCGAACCCCGAAGTGAGCTGGGGAAGTCCGACGACCCGGACTTCCGGGACGTCGGGCAGTGCGGTGTTCACTGCGTGCCTCCGTAGGGCATGGTCCAGGGCTCGCCGGAAGCGGGTGCTTGGTAGGGGCCGGGGAGCGGTTCGGTGGGATCTGGCGCTTCCGTGTAGCCGGGCGCTTCCTTATAGACGTCTTCGTAGGCGCCGCTGTTCATGCCGTCTCCGTAGGAGGCGGGGTAGCCGGGCACGCCTCCGTAGGGGGTGTCGTACGTCGGGTCGTACTGGGAGGGCGGGGCTGGGGCCGGGGGTGGCGGGGAGGGGGCGGGCCAGCGCTCGGTGGGTGCGGCCGGCATGGCGGCCGTGGGGTCCGCGTACTGCTGCAGGTATGGGACCGACTGCGTGGGCAGCTCCTCGCGGGGGAGAGCGGACACCGCGCGGTAGGCGGCCGCGAAGCCGATGTCGGCCTGCGTCGGGGGAGCGGGTTCGAAGGTGGGCTGCGGGGCGGGCTCCGGGCGGGACTGCGGGGCGGCCGGTGCGGGCTCGCTGCGGGGCTGCGGGAGGGGTGACCCGGCCCGCCTGGTGCCGCCCGCGCGCGGTCCGGCGTCCAGGAATTCGAGGATGCGCACCGCCACCTTGCGCCGTACGGCCTGCGGCGACGCCCGAAGGGCGATCGCGCCGGCGACCGCGACCAGGGCCAGGCAGTACAGGACGGTCACGTACGCCTTCGCGGGCCGGCCCGAGTACAGGCCGTGCATGAGGGCGAAGCACCAGGCCGGGTAGGCGAGCATGTGGGTCGCGCGCCAGCGGGTGGCGAGCCGGGCGGGGGAGGCCATGGAGCTGCGCAGCGCGCCCGTGACGCCTGTGGCGATCATGAGGAGTCCGGCGGTCACGCCCAGGCCGATCAGGCCCGCGCTGCCGTTGAAGCCCCCGGAGAACGGGATCAGCGCGCCGAGCAGCGTCACGTGCGAGAGCGCGAGCTTCACGCTGATGTGCAGCAACAGGAAGACGAGCGAGGAGACCGCGGTGATCCGGTGCACGGCCTGCGCGAGCAGCCGCTGCCGTGAGGTGAGGAAGACCCGGTCGGAGGCGACCAGGCCCCAGACGACGGACGAGGTCAGCGAGACCAGGCAGAGCACGCCCGCGCCGAAGTCGAGCGTCGCCCGCACAGCGTCGCTTCCGACGGACACGAGTACGGGCAACAGGAGGACGACTGCCGCGATGAGCAGCCCTGTTCTCCTGCGACGGCCGGCACCGGGTGTGCGTGAACTCCTCGGCGTACGAAGGGAGTTCAGGGGGTGAGGGGTTCGAGGGTTCATGGGGGTGACTCCGAACGGTTCGGCACGGTGGTCCCACGGCCCGCACTCTAGATCGAGGCATACCGGGCAGTACGAGGTTTGAGTTATCTCGCTGTTATCTACGAGATGTTTGGTCTTTGCGTTGTCCCGATAGGGGTCGGTACGCCGAGTAATCCCTGGGGTGGGGTGGGGCACAGGGGAAGCCCGTCGCGGGTCGAGCGAGGGCTGCGGTACCCTGACGCCATGCGTGCCGTACGCCTTCTGCTTAGCGAGCCGCGCTGATCAGTCCCGACCCGCCCCCAGGGCGTGAGGTCGGAATCGGCGCGGCGTCCCCTCCTGTGCGAGGGGCTTTTTCATTTCTGAGCACGGGCCGCTGGCAGACACAATCGATGGAGCTTTGAGGATCATGAGCGAGACGAATTCCGCCGCCGCTTCCGAGGCGGCGGTCGCGCCGCACCGCTACACGGCGGTCATGGCCGCCGACATCGAGGCACGCTGGCAGGACTTCTGGGACGCCGAGGGCACGTACGAGGCGCCGAACCCGAGCGGTGACCTGGCGGGCGACCCGCAGGTCGCGTCGCGGCCCAAGAAGTTCATCATGGACATGTTCCCGTACCCCTCCGGTGCGGGCCTGCACGTCGGCCACCCGCTGGGCTACATCGCCACGGACGTCTTCGCGCGCTTCCAGCGCATGACGGGCCACAACGTGCTGCACACCCTGGGCTTCGACGCGTTCGGCCTGCCCGCCGAGCAGTACGCCGTGCAGACGGGCACCCACCCGCGCGCGTCGACCGAGGCCAATATGGTCAACATGAAGGTCCAGCTGCGCCGGCTGGGCCTGGGCCACGACAAGCGCCGGTCGTTCGCCACGATCGACCCGGAGTACTACAAGTGGACGCAGTGGATCTTCCTGCAGATCTTCAACTCCTGGTACGACGACGACCTGCAGAAGGCCCGTCCGATCGCCGACCTGGTCAAGCAGTTCGAGACCGGTGAGCGTGCCGTTCCCGGCGGCGGCTCCTGGAGCGGGCTGAACGAGGGCGAGCGCGCCGACATCCTGGGCGATTACCGCCTGGCGTACGCCTCCGACGCGCCCGTGAACTGGGCGCCGGGCCTGGGCACCGTCCTGGCCAACGAGGAGGTCACCGCCGACGGCCGCTCCGAGCGCGGCAACTTCCCCGTCTTCAAGTCGAAGCTGCGCCAGTGGAACATGCGCATCACGGCCTACGCGGACCGCCTGATCGACGACCTGGACGGCCTGGACTGGCCCGAGGCGATCAAGCTGCAGCAGCGCAACTGGATCGGCCGCTCCGAGGGTGCGCGTATCGACTTCGCGGTCCCGGACGCCGATGGCTCCGGCAAGGAGAAGATCACCGTCTTCTCCACCCGCCAGGACACTCTGTTCGGCGCCACCTACATGGTGCTGGCCCCCGAGCACGACCTGGTCGAGAAGATCACCCCGGCCGCCTGGCCGGAGGGCACCCACGACGTCTGGACGGGCGGTCACGCGACCCCTGCCGACGCCATCGCCGCCTACCGCAAGCAGGCCGCCGCCAAGTCCGACGTCGAGCGCCAGACCGAGGCCAAGGACAAGACCGGCGTCTTCACGGGCGCGTTCGCGACCAACCCGGTCAGCGGCGAGCAGGTCCCCGTCTTCATCGCCGACTACGTACTGATGGGCTACGGCACCGGCGCGATCATGGCCGTGCCGGCGCACGACAGCCGTGACTTCGCCTTCGCGCGCGCCTTCGAGCTGCCCATGCGCTGCGTGGTCGAGCCGAGCGACGACCGCGGCACCGACCCCTCGACGTGGGACGACGCGTTCGTCGCGGGCGACGCGAAGCTGGTGAACTCCGCGGGCGACGAGGTGAACCTGGACGGCCTGGGCGTCGCCGACGCCAAGGCCCGCATGACCGAGTGGCTGGAGCGCAAGGGCATCGGCTCGGGCACGGTCAACTTCCGGCTGCGCGACTGGCTGTTCAGCCGTCAGCGCTACTGGGGCGAGCCCTTCCCGATCGCCTACGACGAGGACGGCATCGCCCACGCGCTGCCCGAGTCGATGCTGCCGCTGGAGCTGCCCGAGGTCGAGGACTACAGCCCGCGCACCTTCGACCCGGACGACGCCGACACGCAGCCCGAGACGCCGCTGTCGCGCAACGAGGACTGGGTCAACGTCACGCTGGACCTGGGCGACGGCCGTGGGCCGCGCAAGTTCCGCCGCGAGACCAACACCATGCCCAACTGGGCGGGTTCGTGCTGGTACGAGCTGCGCTACCTGGACCCGAACAACAGCGAGAAGCTGGTCGACCCGGAGATCGAGCAGTACTGGATGGGCCCCCGCGAGGGCATGCCCACCGGCGGTGTCGACCTGTACGTAGGCGGCGCCGAGCACGCCGTGCTGCACCTGCTGTACGCGCGCTTCTGGTCGAAGGTGCTGTTCGACCTGGGCCACATCTCGTCGGCCGAGCCGTTCCACAAGCTGTACAACCAGGGCATGATCCAGGCGTACGTCTACCGGGACGCGCGCGGGATCGCCGTACCGGCCGCCGAGGTGGAGGAGCGCGACGGCGCGTACTACTACCAGGGCGAGAAGGTCAGCCGCCTGCTGGGCAAGATGGGCAAGTCCCTGAAGAACGCCGTCACGCCGGACGAGATCTGCGCCGAGTACGGCGCGGACACGCTGCGCCTGTACGAGATGGCGATGGGCCCGCTGGACGTCTCCCGGCCGTGGGACACGCGCGCGGTGGTCGGCCAGTTCCGGCTGCTGCAGCGCCTGTGGCGCAACGTCGTCGACGAGACGACCGGCGAGGTCACCGTCGTCGACGTGCCCGAGGCGGACATCGACGTGGCCACGCTGCGCGCCCTGCACAAGGCGATCGACGGTGTGCGCGGCGACCTGGAGGGCATGCGGTTCAACACGGCGATCGCCAAGGTCACCGAGCTGAACAACCACCTGGTCAAGTCGTACGCGGGAGGCTCGCTGCCGCGTTCCGTGGCCGAGCGCCTGGTGCTGCTGGTCGCGTCGCTGGCCCCGCACGTCGCCGAGGAGCTGTGGCGCAAGCTGGGCCACAGCGACTCCGTCGTCCACCAGGACTTCCCGGTCGCCGACCCGCAGTACGTGGTCGACGAGGCCGTGACCTGCGTCGTCCAGATCAAGGGCAAGGTCAAGGCCCGCCTGGAGGTCTCCCCGGCGATCTCCGACGAGGAGCTGGAGAAGATCGCCCTGGCCGACGAGAAGGTCGTCGCCGCGCTGGACGGCGCCGGCATCCGCAAGGTCATCGTGCGGGCGCCGAAGCTGGTGAACATCGTGCCTGCGTGATCGGGCACATCGTGCCTGTGTGATCGGCACATCGTGCCTGCGTAAGGCGCTCAGGGTTGTTCCCTACGGGCAGGTTGGGGGTTCCGCTGGAACCCTCGGCCTGCCCGCTCCGTTTACGGTGGAGAGACCGGTTGGGCGGGGCGACCTTGAGGAGAGCGCGCTATGGAAGCCGTGCTATTGATCATTGCGCTGATCTTCGTCGCGTTTTTGGCGTTCGGCGGGTACATGACGGTGAAGGCGGTCGGCGCCGCCAAGCGCGGGGTGGACCGCAAGGTCGAGCAGGCGCGGCGGGCGGTGGAGGACACCACGCTGCGCGCCAAGAGCTATGTGCAGCCCGGCGCGGCGGCCGAGTTGGCGCAGCTGCGGCTGCATCTGCGCACCTCCATGCGGGCCACGCAGGACGCGCTGCACGCGCGCGTGGCGGAGGATGCCTCGCTCAAGGAGTCCCTCGGCCTCTTCGAGCGCCTGAGTGCGCACGGGCACGAGGTGGACGCCGAGCTGAAGCGCCTGGAGAGCGAGCCCGACAAGGGGCAGGTGGCGCGGGTGCTGCCGGAGCTCAGGACGCGCACGGAGCAGATCACGCGGTCGGCCGACGCGCTGCGGCACGCGGCCCGCGACCGGGCCGGCCGGTTCGCGAGCGACGACCTGGACGCGCTGAGTTCGCAGATCGACCTGGAGGCCGGCGCGCTGCGGCACTGGACGACCGAGCCGGGCTCCGGAGCAGGATCCGCGGCAGCACCCGAGCCCGAGCCCGCCTGGCAGGCGCCGGGGACGGACCGCAGGCAGGGGCGCGATCGGGAGCAGAACCGGGCCGCGATCACTCCGCCAGGTGTACGCCCCGTGTACCCGTGGGAGAAGAAACCCCGTCCGGAGAGCACGACTTGATCGCCCGCCGACGCGCGTCGTCCGATGGCCGGGAGGCAGGGGCCGGGCTGCCGCCGGGAGACCGTGGCAGGTAATCTCCGGTGCATGTCCCGCCATGTCGCGATCGTCACCGATTCAACGGCCTACCTGCCGCAGCGGACGATGGAGCGCCACGGCATCACGGCGGTGCCGTTGACCGTGGTCCTGGGTGACCGGGCGCTCGAAGAGGGTACGGAGATCTCCGCCCGCTCGGTCGCGGAGGCGCTGCAGAAGCGCCGGTCGGTGACGACGTCGAGACCCAGCCCGGAGCAGTTCGCCGAGACCTACCGCAAGGTGGCCGAGTCCGGCGCCACCGCCATCGTCTCGCTGCACCTGTCCGCCGAGATCTCCGGGACGTACGACGCCGCGGTACTGGCCGCGCGCGAGGCCCCGGTCCCGGTGCGCGTCGTGGACACCGGAATGGTGGCCATGGCCCTCGGCTTCTGCGCGCTCGCGGCGGCGGAGACGGCCGACGCCGGGGGCACCGTCGACGAGGCGGTGAACGCGGCGGAGAAGCGGGCCTCGGGCACCTCCGCGTACTTCTACGTCGACACGCTGGACTATCTGCGCCGGGGCGGCCGGATCGGCGCCGCGCAGGCGCTGTTCGGGTCCGCGCTCGCGGTCAAGCCGCTGCTCCAGCTCGACGGCGGCCGCATCGAACTCCTGGAAAAGGTCCGCACGTCGTCGAAGGCGATCGCGCGGTTGCAGGAGATCGCGGCCGAGCGGGCGGGCAGCGCGCAGGTGGACGTGGCCGTGCACCATCTGGCCGCGCCGGAGCGGGCGGAGGCGCTCGCGGAGTGGCTGCGCGAGCATGTGCCGGGTCTGGCCGAGCTGCATGTCAGTGAGGTGGGCGCGGTGATCGGGGCGCACACCGGGCCGGGGTTGCTGGGGGCTGTGGTCTCGCCGCGGACGTAGGGCGGTGGCTGTTTGGCCGGTCCGGCGGTCGCGTGCGTGCCTGTTCCGTTGGCCGCGTGTTTGCCTGATCCGTCAGTCGCGTGGGTGACGGAGTTTTCCACAACTGCCGGGTTTTCCCCGGGAATTGAGCAAGATCCACGTGCCGGTGGCGCGGTGCCTACCGTCTCGTGACATGGAACTTCGATCACGGACACGGACGGCACACGCATCCAGTGGGCCGGGGCGCGGCCCCGCTTCGGACAGTCGCGCCCGGCAGCGGCACGTGGTGCGGCGGCGCGCGCGGCGCAGGCGCGTCGAGGCGGAGCGGACGCGGGTGCGGGCGGAGGCGCTGTTCGCGCCGCCGGGGGCGTTGGTGGAGCCGGTGCAGGGCTCGGGTTCTGCACAGGGGCAGGCCTCGGGGCTTGCGCAGGACCGGGACCTGGCGCCCTCGCAGGGCCCGGCGCTTGCGCAGGATCAGGGCCCTGCGCCCTCGCGGCGCGAGCGGGCGGCGTTCGCTCTGCGGGACCGGTTGCCGCTGTGGGTGCAGACGCGGTGCGGGGTCGAGCGGCGCGGTGCCCTGGCGCTGGCCGTTCTCGTCGGCGTGGTGGGGCTCTTCGCCGTGCAGCACTTCTGGGCGGGGCGTACGCAGCCGGTGCGGGCGCCCGAGACGGTGCGGGCGGCGGCGCCGCGAGCCGTGGGGCCTCCGGGCGGCGGGGCCTCGCCCGCGGCGGTGGGGCAGGGGCCGGGGTCGGGACCGGGGCTCGTGGCGAGCGGTGCCACCGGGGTCGTCGTGGACGTCCGCGGAAAGGTGCGGAGGCCGGGGATCCAGCGACTGCCCGCCGGGGCCCGGGTCGCGGACGCCTTGCGGGCGGCCGGTGGGCTGCGCCCCGGTGCGGACACCGAGGGGCTCAACAGGGCGCGGCTCCTCGTGGACGGTGAGCAGGTCGTGGTGGGCGCGCCGGCGGCGGCAGCGGCCGCGGCTCCGTCGGGAGCGCCCGTTGGGGCGTCGGCTCCGGCGGGCCCGATCGGCCTCAACACGGCCACCCTGGAACAGCTCGACACCTTGCCGGGCGTCGGCCCCGTACTGGCGCAGCACATCGTCGACTACCGCACGGAGCACGGCGGTTTCCGCTCCGTCGACGAGCTGCGTGAGGTCAATGGCATCGGTGATCGGCGCTTCGAAGATCTGCAGAATGCCGTACGGCCATGAGTCGCCAGGTCGTGAATCGGCCAGTCATACCTCGCCCGGTCGTGAATCGGCCGGTCATGCGGGGTGGCCGGGAGGCGTTGTCCACGGTGGGGCGGCTCGGCGATGCGCATCCTCGCCAAGAGGGGCCGCTGGACCTGAGGTTGGTGCCGCCCGCGCTCGCGGCGTGGGGCACGGCGGCGCTGACGGTGACCGGTTCGCCGTGGTGGGCGGGGCTCGTGGCGGTGGCGTGTGCGGTCGGTGGGGCGGGGCTGTTGGTCGTGGGGCGTGGTGGGGCCGGGCGCCCGGCGCGGCCCTGGCGTGGTCCGTCGGCGGCGGCGCTGCTCCTGTGCACCGCCGCGGCCGCGGCCTCCGCCGGGCTGCACGGGGCCGACCTGCGGCGCGGTCCCGTGCCCGGGCTCGGGGCCGAATTCGCCCGTGTGGACGTCGAGTTGGAGGTGACCTCCGATCCCCGGCTCACCCGGCCGAGGATCAGCGGGAACCACGCGGCGCCGACGTCGGTGCTGGTGGAGGCGGACGTGGTGCGGGTGACGGGCCCGGACGGGGGTACGGCGCGGACGCGGGCGCCGGTGCTGGTCGTGGTGGGCGGGGGAGGCAAGGGGGACAGCGAAGACAGAGGCGACAGGGAAGGAGGAGGCAGTGGCGAGAGGAGGGAAAGTGGGCCCGCGTCTCCGCCCGCACCCGGCAAGTCGTCGCAGGTGCGCGGCAGTTCATGGCTGTCGGTGCTTCCGAGTACCAGGGTGCGGGTGCGCGGGAGTCTCGCGCCGCCGATGGTCGCGGGGGACCGGGTCGCGGCGGCGCTGCGGGTCGGGAGTGGGGAGCGGGCTCGGGTCGTGGGGGCGCCGAGCCGGTCGCAGCGGGTGGCCGGGAAGCTGCGGGCGGGGCTGCGCGAGGCCACCGGCGGGCTCGACGCGGACGCGCGCGCACTGCTGCCCGGGCTCGTCGTCGGCGACACGGCGCGTGTAACTCCGGAGCTGCATGCCGCCTTCGAGGAGACGGATCTGTTGCACCTCATGGCGGTCAGCGGGGCCAACTTCACGATTCTGCTGGCCCTGTTGATCGGCCCGCCCGGCACGGCGCAACGGGTCGAGCGGCGTGGGCTCGCTCCCCGGGTCGGTCTGCCGTTGCGGACGACCGCGGTGCTCGGTGGGGCCCTCACGCTCGGCTTCGTGGTGGTGTGCCGGCCCGAGCCGAGCGTGCTGCGGGCGGCGTCGTGCGGGCTGATCGCGCTGCTCGCCGTGGCCACCGGGCGCCGCAGATCCCTCATCCCCGCCCTGGCCACGGCGGTGCTGCTGCTTGTTCTGTACGACCCGTGGCTGGCGCGGAGTTACGGGTTCCTGCTGTCGGTGCTCGCCACAGGTGCGCTGCTGACGCTGGCGCCGCGGTGGAGCGCGGCGCTGCGCGGGCGCGGGGTGCCCGCACGGCTCGCCGAGGGTCTGGCGGCCGCCGCTGCCGCGCAGGCGGTGTGCGCTCCGGTCGTCGCGGTGCTGGCGGCGCGGGTGAGCCTGGTGGCGGTGCCGTGCAATCTGCTCGCGGAGTTCGCGGTCGCGCCCGCGACCGTGCTCGGGTTCGCGGCGCTGGCGATGGCGCCGCTCGCGATGCCGGTGGCGAAGTCCCTTGCCTGGTGCGCCGGTTGGCCCACGGGGTGGATCGCGGACCTCGCCAGGACCGGGGCCGCCCTGCCCGGTAGCGGGATGGACTGGCCGGGTGGCTGGCGCGGCGGGGCGCTGCTCGCGCTCGGCACGGCGGTTCTCGTGCTCGTGGGACGCAGAGCACTCGCGTCGCCGTGGATCTGCGGGGTCTGCGCGCTGCTGCTCGTGCTGGTGATCACGCGGCCCGCGCCGCTCGTGCGGGGTGTCACGGGTTGGCCGCCGTCCGGCTGGCGCCTGGCCATGTGCGATGTGGGGCAGGGCGACGCCCTGGTGCTCGCGGCGGGGGCGGGTACCGGGGTGGTGGTGGACGCGGGCCCCGACCCGCTGCTTGTCGACCGGTGCCTGCGCTCACTCGGCGTCACCCGGGTCCCGGCGGTGGTGCTCACGCACTTCCACGCGGACCATGTGGCCGGGCTCGCGGGGGTGTTGCGGGGAAGAGCCGTCGGGCAGATCGAGACGAGCGGGTTCGAGGAGCCGCCGGACCAGGTGGCCTTCGTGCGGAGGGAGGCCGCCCGGCGCGGGGTCCCGGTGGTGCGCGCCGTGGCGGGGGAGCGGCGCAGGGCGGGGCCGCTCGACTGGCAGGTGCTGTGGCCCCCGCCGGACCCGGCCCCGACTCCGGACGGGCCGAACGACGCGAGCGTGACCCTGCTCGTCCGCGTCGCGGGGCTGACCCTGCTGCTCCTCGGCGACCTCGAACCACCGGCGCAGCGCGCCTTGTTGAGAACGCCCGCCGGGGCTCGGCTGCCCCCGGTCGACGTGCTCAAGGTCGCCCATCATGGCTCGGCGTACCAGGATCCGGAGCTGTTGCGCAGGGCCGCGCCCCGCGTCGCGCTGATCTCGGTGGGCCGCGACAACCCGTACGGCCACCCGGCACCCAGCACGCTGGCGGCGCTGCGGGCGCGCGGTGCGGCCGTGCTCAGGACTGACCGGGAGGGGGCGGTCGCGGTCGTGGGAGGGGGCGGTGGGGAGCTCCGGGTGTTCCCGTAGCACGGCCGATGCCGCTCAGGTGCTGCTCAGGCGCCGCTCACGGCGGTGTTCTTGTCATGTGGGCGCATGTTGCCTCGAAACTACCCACGATGATCGAATGCTTGTCGAATGCAGTAGATCAGGTAGTTGTCCAGGCGTTCTGGGGTGGGTAGGACATGTTCGGCCTCCGATGGAGAAACCGTACTAACCGGTCAGTAGATTCGAGTTCCCTCGGGGGGAGGGCGGTGCCGCCGGGTGCGGGGGTGCTCAGCGGCCGGATCATCGATGCCGTGAGCGAGCCGGTGCGCGGCGCCGAGTTCCAGGTGAACGACGCGATGGGGCGCAAGGTGGTGAGCGGGGGCGTCGACCCGTTCGGCTCGTTCGTGGCGACCGTGCCCGCGGGGGACTACCGGCTCGCGGTGTCGGCCGAGGGGTACGCGCCGTTCCGTGGCGGGGCCACGGTGGCCGAGGGTGCGCAGGCGGCGCTCGGTGACGTGACGCTCCAGGTGTCCGCGCCGCCGCCGCTGCCGAAGCCGGGGGACTGGGAGCTCGAGCCGACGCACTCGTCGATCGGGTTCACGGCGCGGCACATCGGGATGGCGCGGGTCTACGGCCGGTTCAACACGTTCGCCGGTGTGCTGCGGGTGGCCGAGCGGGTCGAGGACTCCGCGATGCATGTCGTCATCGACGCCTCGTCCATCGACACGAACGTCAAGATGCGCGACGACCACCTCAGGTCCGGGGACTTCCTCGACGTCGAGCGCTTCCCGACGCTGGAGTTCTACAGCGACCGCTTCGTGCACAAGGGCGGCAGCCGCTGGGCGATCACCGGGGCGCTCTCGCTGCACGGTGTGACCCGGACGGTCACGCTGGACGCCGAGTACCTGGGCGTGGGCACCGGCATGGAGGGTGAGACCCGGGCCGCCTGTCGCGCGAGCACGGAGCTGCACCGTGACGACTTCACCGTGAGTTGGCAGACCATGCTGGCGCGGGGCATCGCCGTCGTCGGCTCCAGCGTCCGCATCGACCTCGACATACAGGTCGTGCCCAAGAGGTGACCCGCTGACCCCGTGCGGCGCTGCCGCCGGCGTGCCGGAAAATGGTGGCGTGAGCGATGTGAGACACGTACTGGTGCTGCCCGACCGGGACGCCGCAGAGGAGGCCGCGGAGGCGCTCAAGGAGCGCTTCGGGGTGGCCGAGGAACCCCAGCTCGTACGGGACGCGCTGGCCGGTGAGGACGACGCCGAGGACGCGCAGTGGCTGCTGGTCGTGGAGGACGCGACGGAGCGGCTGTCCGCCGATGAGCTGGACGGGTTCGCGGCCGAGTGGGAGGGCTGGCGCGAGGAACCGTAGGGCTGCTGGGTTCGTCGGCCCTGCGCCCCGGACCAGTGAGCCCTACGCCCCGGACCAGTGAGCCCCACGCCAGGACCAGTGAGCCCTGCGCCAGGACCCGTGAGCCCGGCCCCGGCTTCGTTCAGTAGGGGCGGGCTTGTCAGTGGCGCGTGGGATGCTTGGCGCGATGGCCAGGAAGACTGCAAACGACGAACCGCTCGCTCCTCTCACCGTCGCGGTGGGACAGGAGGATCTGCTGCTCGACCGCGCGGTGCAGCAGATCGTGGCGGCCGCGCGCGCCGTGGACGCGGACACCGACGTCCGGGACCTCACCTCCGATCAGCTGCAGCCGGGGACGCTGGCCGAGCTGACCAGCCCCTCGCTGTTCGCCGAGCGCAAGGTCGTCGTCGTACGCAATGCGCAGGACCTGTCCGCGGACACGGTCAAGGACGTCAAGGCGTACATCGGCGCGCCCGCCGAGGAGATCACGCTGGTGCTGCTGCACGCCGGTGGCGCCAAGGGGAAGGGCCTGCTGGACGCGGCGCGCAAGGCCGGGGCCAGGGAGGTCGCCTGTCCCAAGATGACGAAGGCCTCGGATCGGCTGGCCTTTGTACGGAGCGAGTTCCGGGCGCTCGGGCGGTCCGCCACCTCCGAGGCTTCCCAGGCGCTCGTCGACTCCATCGGGAGTGATCTGCGGGAGCTGGCTTCCGCGGTGTCGCAGCTCGCCGCCGACGTCGAGGGGACCATCGACGAGGCCGTTGTCGGGCGGTACTACACGGGGCGGGCCGAGGCGTCCAGCTTCACCGTCGCCGACCGGGCCGTGGAGGGGCGGGTGGCCGAGGCGCTGGAGGCGCTGCGGTGGTCGCTCTCGACCGGGGTGGCGCCGGTGATGATCACCAGTGCGTTGGCTCAGGGGGTGCGGGCGATCGGGAAGCTGTCGTCCGCGCGCGGGGGGCGGCCGGCGGATCTTGCGCGGGAGCTGGGGATGCCGCCGTGGAAGATCGATCGGGTGCGGCAGCAGATGCGGGGGTGGACGCCGGACGGGGTCGCTGTCGCGTTGCGGGCGGTGGCCGAGGCCGATGCGGGGGTCAAGGGGGCCGGGGATGATCCGGAGTATGCGTTGGAGAAGGCTGTGGTGACGGTGGCTCGGGCCGCCCGGGCGCAGGGGCGCGGGTAGCGCGTCAGCGTCAGCGCGGCACTGCGGGAAGTCGCCCCCGCCGCCCCTTCCCCTCCCGTCCCGTCCCTGGGGCTGCGCCCCAGACCCCTGTCGGCCTTCGGCCGTGTCCTCAAACGCCGGACGGGCTGGATCGGAACGCACCGATGCCCCGCCCTTGGAAAGGGCGGGGCATCGGGTCAAGCGTTGTGCGAGCCCGCACCCGCGTGGCGAACGCAGATCGCGTGCGGGCTCTTGGGTGTCGGTCGGGGGCGGAGAGAGAGGGCCCGCCCGGGTCCTACCGACGGCAGTTCAGTTCAGGTCAGGCCTGGATGGACGCGACCTTCGAAGCAAGCGCCGACTTCTTGTTGGCGGCCTGGTTCTTGTGGATGACGCCCTTGGAGACGGCCTTGTCGAGCTGACGCGCGGCAACGCGCTGCGCCTCGACGGCCTTCTGGACGTCACCGGAGGCAGCGGCCTCGCGGGCCTTGCGGATCGAGGTCTTGAGGGAGGACTTCACGGCCTTGTTGCGCAGCCGAGCCTTCTCGTTGGTCTTGATCCGCTTGATCTGGGACTTGATGTTCGCCACGAAATGAGCCTTTTCAGGTTCAGGCACGGATCCGCGAAGGTCCCGTACCGGTGATTGTCACTGAGTGCGTGCCTCGGCTTAGAGGGCAAGAGACACAGCTGCCCACGGTATCAGCCGTCATCCAGGCGGCCCAAACCGAGCACAGCGCCCCGCTCATGGGACCATGGAGGCTACGTATTGATCCCAACCGAGGCCGACCTGAGGCAGAAGGCCTCAAGAGACAGGACCCTGCGTGCCCGCGATCCCTAAAAATGTGCCCGAGCCGAGCCGCACCGACCCGGCTCTGATTCGCAACTTCTGCATCATCGCGCACATCGACCACGGCAAGTCGACGCTCGCCGACCGGATGCTCCAGCTGACCGGTGTGGTCGAGCAGCGGCAGATGCGTGCTCAGTATCTCGACCGGATGGACATCGAGCGAGAGCGCGGCATCACGATCAAGTCCCAGGCGGTGCGGCTGCCCTGGGCCCCGACCGAGGGGCCCGACAAGGGCAGTACCCACATCCTCAACATGATCGACACGCCGGGCCACGTGGACTTCACGTACGAGGTCTCGCGCTCGCTCGCGGCCTGTGAGGGCACGATCCTCCTCGTCGACGCGGCGCAGGGCATCGAGGCGCAGACTCTCGCCAACCTCTACCTGGCGATGGAGAACGACCTCAAGATCGTTCCGGTGCTCAACAAGATCGACCTCCCGGCCGCCCAGCCGGAGAAGTTCTCTGAGGAGCTCGCCAACCTCATCGGCTGCGACCCCGACGACGTGCTGAAGGTCTCCGCGAAGACCGGCATGGGCGTCGAGGCGCTGCTCGACAAGGTCGTCGCCGAGGTCCCGCCGCCGGTCGGTGTCGCGGACGCGCCCGCCCGCGCGATGATCTTCGACTCGGTGTACGACTCGTACCGGGGCGTCGTGACGTACGTACGAGTCGTCGACGGCCAGCTCAACAAGCGCGAGCGGATCCGGATGATGTCGACCGGGGCCACGCACGAGCTGCTCGAGATCGGTGTGTCGTCCCCCGAGATGACCCCGGCCGACGGCATCGGCGTCGGCGAGGTGGGCTACATCATCACCGGCGTGAAGGACGTACGTCAGTCCAAGGTCGGTGACACGATCACCTCCCTGCACAAGGGCGCGACCGAGCCCCTCGGCGGTTACAAGGACCCGAAGCCGATGGTGTTCTCGGGCCTGTATCCGCTGGACGGCTCGGAGTACCCGGACCTGCGCGAGGCCCTCGACAAGCTGCAGCTCAACGACGCAGCACTGGTCTACGAGCCGGAGACCTCGGCCGCGCTCGGATTCGGCTTCCGCGTCGGCTTCCTGGGGCTTCTGCACCTCGACGTGATCCGTGAGCGCCTCGAGCGCGAGTTCGGGCTCGACCTCATCGCCACCGCCCCCAACGTGGTCTACCGCGTGGACATGGAGGACGGCACCGAGCACACGGTCACCAACCCGAGCGAGTTCCCCGAAGGCAAGATCGACAAGGTCTACGAGCCCGTCGTGCGCGCCACGCTCCTCGCGCCCAGCGAGTTCATCGGCGCGATCATGGAGCTCTGCCAGACCCGCCGCGGCACCCTCCTCGGCATGGACTACCTCTCCGAGGACCGGGTGGAGATCCGCTACACCCTGCCCCTCGCCGAGATCGTCTTCGACTTCTTCGACCAGCTGAAGTCCAAGACCCGCGGTTACGCGTCCCTGGACTACGAGCCCACCGGCGAGCAGGCCTCCGATCTTGTGAAGGTCGACATCCTGCTGCACGGCGACCGCGTCGACGCGTTCTCCGCCGTCACGCACAAGGACGCCGCGTACGCGTACGGGGTGCGCCTGGTCGCCAAGCTGCGGGAGCTCATTCCGCGGCAGGCCTTCGAGATCCCCGTCCAGGCGGCCATCGGCTCCCGGGTCATCTCCCGCGAGACCATCCGCGCCATCCGCAAGGACGTCCTCGCCAAGTGCTACGGCGGTGACATCTCGCGTAAGCGCAAGCTGCTCGAGAAGCAGAAGGAGGGCAAGAAGCGGATGAAGATGGTCGGCTCCGTCGAGGTGCCGCAGGAGGCCTTCATCTCCGTGCTCTCCAGCGACGACGGCGGCGGTTCCAAGACCAAGAAGTAGCCCGCGGAGCTGCCCTTCGGCGGTGGGCCCGGCACGCGTCGCGCGTGGCGGGCCCACCGCTTTTGTGTGGGCCCTGTGAGGGGTGAGGACGTAGGGGTGAGCCCGATGAAGTCGGTGGCCGGAGCCCCTTACGCGGCAGGCGGGTGACCCTTACCCTGATCACTGCCCCATGGTTACTCGCCAGTTAAACAAGCCTCGTATCAACCAGCCGCGCAGTCTGAGACAAGCCGCACTGTCGCGGGCCCCGGAGGACGTCGTGAGCGACACACAGACCTTGATCGAGAACCGTCCGCCCTCCGTGGCGAACCTCTTCCTGGAGCGCGTGACAGCGACACCGGACGCCGAGGCCTACCGCTATCCGGTGCCCTCGGCCACCGGCACGGGCCCCGACGACTGGAAGTCGCTGAGCTGGGCGCAGGCCGCGCAGCGCGTGTACGCCATCGCCGCCGGCCTGGTCGAGCTGGGCGTGGGCCCGCAGGAGCGGGTGGCGCTCGCCTCCTCGACGCGGGTCGAGTGGATCCTGGCCGACCTCGGCATCATGTGCGCGGGCGCGGCGACCACGACCGTGTACCCGCAGACCAACGAGGAGGAGTCGGCGTTCATCCTGTCCGACTCCGATTCCAAGGTGATGGTCGCGGAGGACGCCGCGCAGCTCGCCAAGGCGCGGGCGCGTCGCGCCGAGCTGCCCGAGCTGCGGCACGTCGTGGTGATCGACGCGACCGGGGTCGTGCCCGACGCGGGCGACCCCGACGGCTGGGTGCTCACGCTTGAGGACCTGGAGGCGCGCGGCGCCGCGTACCTGGAGAAGAACCCTGAGGTCGTCAAGGAGCGGGTCGGGGCGATCCAGAAGGACCAGCTCGCCACGCTCATCTACACCTCCGGCACCACCGGGCGGCCCAAGGGCGTCCGGCTCCCGCACGACAACTGGTCGTACATGGCGAAGGCCATCGCGTCGACCGGGCTGGTGAGCGGCGAGGACGTGCAGTACCTGTGGCTGCCGCTCGCGCACGTCTTCGGCAAGGTGCTCACGTCCGGCCAGATCGAGGTCGGGCACGTCACCGCGGTCGACGGCCGCGTCGACAAGATCATCGAGAATCTGCCGATCGTGCAGCCGACGTACATGGCCGCCGTGCCGCGCATCTTCGAGAAGGTCTACAACGGCGTCGCCGCGAAGGCGCGGGCCGGCGGCTCCGCCAAGTACAAGATCTTCCAGTGGGCTGCCGGTGTCGCGCGCGAGTACGCGAAGGTCAGCCAGGACAACTTCCGGCGTACGGGCGTCGCCTCGGTGCCGTTCAAGCTCGCCTCGAAGCACAAGGCCGCCGACCGCCTGGTCTACAGCAAGCTGCGGGAGGCCTTCGGCGGGCGGCTGCGGGCGTGTGTGTCCGGCTCTGCCGCGCTCGCTCCGGAGATCGGCTACTTCTTCGCCGGCGCCGGAGTGCACATCCTGGAGGGCTACGGACTGACCGAGTCCAGCGCCGCCTCCTTCGTGAACCCCGGTGAGGCCTACCGCACCGGCACCGTCGGCAAGCCGCTGCCCGGCACCGAGGTGCGGATCGCGGACGACGGCGAGATCCTGCTGCGCGGCCCCGGCATCATGGAGGGCTACCACGGTCTGCCCGACAAGACCGCCGAGGTCCTGGAGTCCGACGGCTGGTTCCACACGGGCGACATCGGCGAGCTGTCGAACGACGGCTACCTGCGGATCACCGACCGCAAGAAGGACCTCATCAAGACCTCCGGCGGCAAGTACATCGCGCCCGCCGAGGTCGAGGGCCAGTTCAAGGCCGTGTGCCCGTACGTCTCCAACATCCTGGTGCACGGCGCCGACCGGAACTTCTGCACGGCGCTCATCTCGCTCGACGAGCCGTCGATCCTGGAGTGGGCCAAGGAGAACGGCCTCGGCGGCTCCTCCTACGCGGAGGTCGTCGCCGCGCCGCAGACGGTGCAGCTCGTCGAGGGCTACGTGAAGGAGCTCAACGAGGGCCTGCAGCGCTGGCAGACCATCAAGAAGTTCAAGCTCCTGCCGCGCGACCTCGACATCGAGCACGGCGAGCTGACGCCCAGCCTGAAGCTGAAGCGCCCGGTCGTCGAGCGTGAGTACAAGGCGCTCCTCGACGAGATGTACTCCGGGAGCCGCGAGGGCTGACGCCCCGAGGAGACGCCGCGGTCGAAGCGCCTCGGAGTCCCAGGGTCCTTCTGCAAGGTTCGCCAGAAGGGCCCTAACCCCGGCGCACCAGCCGCAGCGTCTCCTTCATCTCCCCGATGTCGTGGCGCAGTTCCCGCACATCGGGGTTCTCGTCCTCGGCCAGGCGGCGCTCCATCGTCGTCATGCGGGCCGCGAGATTGTCCAACTGCTGGTGTTCGCGCGCCAAGAGGCGCTGCAGCTGGCGGTTCTTGCGGTGCAGGTCGAGGAAGACCGTCACCTTCGCGCGCAGCACCCACGGGTCGAAGGGCTTGGTCAGGTAGTCGGCGGCGCCGGTCGCGTAGCCGCGGAAGGCGTAGCCGGTGTCGGCCTCCGTGCCCGTCAGGAAGATGATCGGGACGTCCTTCGTCTGGTCGAGGCGCTTGATGTTCGTCGCCGTCTCGAAGCCGTCCATGCCGGGCATCCGGATGTCCAGGAGGACGACGGCGAACTGCCTGCGCAGCAGCGCCTTCATCGCCTCCTCGCCCGAACGGGCCCTGACCAGCGGCTCGTTGAGCGGTCCAAGCACGGCTTCGAGGGCGGTCAGGTTGTCCTCCATGTCGTCGACAAGGAGGATGCTGGCCCGATCCGCCGAAGTGGACTCTGCAGTGGTCATGTTGACGGTGCCTCACTCAGTGGTCGCCGGAGTGCCGGAGACCTCGGGGGGCGGACGGTTCCGCCTCCTCGGGGGCCAGCAGCTCGCACACGACATTCAGCAACTGGTCGACGTCCACCGGTTTCGGGACGTAATCGTTCGCGCCCTTGGCGATCGACTTCTCGCGGTCGCCGGGCATGGCCTTGGCGGTGAGCGCGACGATGGGAAGACCGGCCCATCGTGGCGTACCGCGGATGACGGAGATCGTCTCGTAGCCGTCCATCTCGGGCATCATGATGTCCATCAGGACGAGTTCGACATCGGGGTGGCTCTCCAGCGTCTCGATGCCCTCGCGGCCGTTCTCCGCGTACAGGACAGGCATGCCGACGCGGCCCAGTACGTGGGTGAGCGCGAAGACGTTGCGGATGTCGTCGTCGACGATCAGGACGCGGCGGCCCGGCAGGACCAGGCCCGGCCTGCCCGTCTTCCACCGCTCCAGCTTCGTCGGCGCCGGCCAGTTGTCCTCCTGCTCCGGCGGCTGCAGGGACGCGTACGTGTCCATGGAGACGCCCTGCTCCGGTACGAGGGCCGACTGCGGCAGGGTGGACGGTTCGTACCCGTCGGGCGGCTCGTGCCCGGGGCAGCGCACGGGGACGTACAGGGTGAAGGTGGAGCCCTCGCCGGGCTCGCTCTCCGCGACGATGTGGCCGCCGAGCAGCGCGGAGATCTCCCGGCTGATGGACAGGCCGAGGCCCGTGCCGCCGTACTTGCGGTTCGTCGTGCCGTCGGCCTGCTGGAACGCCTCGAAGACGACGGCGAGTTTGTCGCGCGGGATGCCGATCCCGGTGTCGGTGACGGCGAAGGCGAGCAGGTCCTCGCTGTCGACCAGCTGGGCCCCTTCGGGGGCCTTGACCAGGCGGACCCGCAGTTCGACGCGGCCCTGCGCGGTGAACTTGATCGCGTTCGACAGAAGGTTGCGCAGGATCTGCTGGAGGCGCTGTTCGTCGGAGAACATCTCGCGCGGCACGTCCTCGCCGACCGACACCTCGAAGGCGAGTCCGCGGTCGAGGGTGATGGGCCGGAAGGTCGCGTGGACGTAGTCGAGGACCTTGATGAGGGGGAGCTTCTTGGGGCGTACGTCCATCCGGCCGGCCTCGATCTTCGACAGGTCGAGGATGTCGTTGATGAGCTGGAGCAGGTCCGAGCCGGAGCGGTGGATCGTCGTCGCGAACTGGACCTCCTGGTCGTTGAGATGGCCGTCCGGGTTGTCGGAGAGCAGCCGGGCCAGGATGAGCAGGGAGTTGAGCGGGGTGCGCAGCTCGTGCGACATGTTCGCCAGGAACTCCGACTTGTACTGCGAGGAGGTCGCCAACAGGGCGGCTTTCTCCTCCAGTTGGGCGTTCGAGCGCTGCAACTCGGCCTGCTGCCGCTGCATTTCGTTCGACCGGTCCTGGAGCTGGATGGCGAGCCGCTGGGACTCGCCGAGCAGCGACTCCGTACGGGAGTTGGCGATGATGGTGTTGATGGCGACGCCGATGGTGTTCACGAACTGGTCGAAGAACGCCAGGTGGACGTCGGAGAAGCGGGAGAAGGAGGCGAGCTCGATCACACCGAGGAGCGTGTCCTCGAAGAGGATCGGAATGATCACGACCGACGCTGGCGCCGCCTCGCCGAGCCCGCTGTTGATGTTGATGTAGTCCGTCGGCACCTCCTCCACCAGGATCCGCTTCTTCTCCAGCGCCGCCTGCCGTACGAGGCCGTGGACCGGCATCCCGCCCGTGTTGATGACCGAGGCGGAGCCCGAACCGTAACCGGCGATGTACGCAAGTCCCTTGGTGGGTACGGCCATTGGCTGCTGTGAGCCGTCGTCGTCCTCCTCCGCGAGGAAGAACGCGCCGTACTGGGCGTTCACCAGCGGCGTCAGCTCGCGCAGGATCAGGTCGGCGACCTCCATCAGGTCGCGATGGCCCTGCATCAGGGCGGCGAGGCGGGCCAGGTTCGACTCCAGCCAGTCCTTCGCGCGGGTCGTCTCGCGGAGGTTGGCCACCATCAGGTTGATGTTGTCCTTGAGCTCGGCGACCTCGCCCTGCGTGTCGACCGTGATCGAGCGGGACATGTCGCCCGAGGTCACCGCGGAGGCGACCTCGGCGATGGCGCGGACCTGCGTGGTCAGGTTCAGCGCCAGCTCGTTCACGTTCGTCGTCAGGCGCTTCCACGTGCCGTACACACCCTCGACCCGTGCCTGCCCGCCGAGTTGGCCCTGGGAGCCGACCTCTCGGGCCACTCGGGTCACCTCGGAGGAGAACGAGGAGAGCGTGTCGACCATCGTGTTGATGGTCGTCTTCAGTTCGAGGATCTCGCCGCGCGCGTCGACGTCGATCTTCTTGGAGAGGTCGCCCTGGGCCACGGCCGTGGCGACCTGCGCGATGTTCCGCACTTGTGAGGTCAGGTTGTCCGCCATGTAGTTGACGTTGTCGGTCAGGTCCTTCCAGACGCCCGACACGCCGTGAACGGTTGCGCGGCCGCCGAGGCGGCCGTCCGTGCCGACCTCGCGGGCGACGCGGGTCACCTCGTCGGCGAAGCCGCGCAGCTGCTCCACCATCGTGTTGACGGTGTCCTTCAGCTCCAGGATCTCGCCGCGCGCGTCGACCGAGATCTTCTTGCCGAGGTCGCCCTGGGCCACGGCCGTCGTGACCTGCGCGATGTTGCGGACCTGGGAGGTCAGGTTCGACGCCATGAAGTTGACGTTGTCGGTGAGGTCCTTCCAGACCCCGGAGACGCCGCGGACCTGGGCCTGACCGCCGAGGTTGCCCTCGGTGCCGACTTCGCGGGCGACGCGGGTGACCTCGTCGGCGAACGCGGAGAGCTGGTCGACCATCGTGTTGATGGTCGACTTGAGTTCGAGGATCTCGCCCTTCGCCTCGACGGTGATCTTCTTACCGAGGTCGCCCTGCGCCACCGCCGTCGACACGAGCGCGATGTTGCGCACCTGCGACGTCAGGTTGTCGGCCATGAAGTTGACGTTGTCGGTGAGGTCCTTCCAGACGCCGGAGACGCCGCGGACCTGGGCGCGGCCGCCGAGCTGGCCTTCGGTGCCGACTTCGCGGGCGACGCGGGTGACCTCGTCGGCGAACGCGGAGAGCTGGTCGACCATCGTGTTGATGGTCGACTTCAGCTCAAGGATCTCGCCCTTCGCGTCGACCGTGATCTTCTGGCTCAGGTCGCCGTCCGCCACGGCCGTCGTGACCTGCGCGATGTTGCGGACCTGCGAGGTCAGGTTCGACGCCATGAAGTTGACGTTGTCGGTGAGGTCCTTCCAGACGCCGGAGACGCCGCGGACCTGGGCGCGGCCGCCGAGCTGGCCCTCGGTGCCGACCTCGCGGGCGACGCGGGTCACCTCGTCGGCGAACGCGGAGAGCTGGTCGACCATCGTGTTCACGGTCAGCTTGAGTTCGAGCAGCTCGCCCGTCGCCTCGATCGTGACCGTACGTGTCAGATCGCCCTGGGCCACCGCCGTCGTCACGAGCGCGATGTCCCGCACCTGCGCCGTGAGCCGCGAGGCCATGGTGTTGACCGCCTCGGTCACATCGCGCCAACTCCCGGACAGGCCGGTCACCTTGGCGCGCCCGCCGAGTCTTCCCTCGGTGCCCACCTCGCGTGCCACCCGGGTGACCTCGCCGGTGAACAGGGAGAGCTGGTCCACCATCTTGTTGACCGAACGACCCAACCGCCGCAGGTCGCCCCGGAGTTGGCGGGTGCCGTCGTGCAGGTCGACACGCTGGGTGAGGTCGCCGCCCGCGACCGCCTCGAGCACCCGCGTGGCGTTCGCGGCCGGCGCGACGAGCGCGTCGATTATGGTGTTCACGTCGCCGACCCGGGTCACCCAGGCGCCCTGTCCAGGGCTCGCCTCCAGGCGCTCGTCGAGCCGGCCGTGCCGGGTGATCTCCCGCCGCACCCGCGCCAGTTCGGCGTTGAAGTGCACGCTGCGGTCGGCGAGCTGATTGAATGTCGCGCCGAGCTCGCCGACGATCCCGTCCGCCGCGATCGGTACATGCGCGAACGTGCCGTCCCGGGCAGCCGTCAGCGCGGCCAGTAACGGCCGGAGATCACTCGGGCGGATGGCTTCGTCACCGTAGCCCTTCTGAGGTGCACGCATACCACTGTTCTCACTCATAGCGGCCTACTTAGGTAACTCCACGCTTATGGGCGTGGTCAGTCTGTCACTCTGTCGGTGTCGCCTGAGGCGTCTTTGCCACAACTAACCAGGAGCCGAAACGTGGGTTCCATTCCGATCCAGCGGGAGAGCGCCTTCGGCGCCCCGGACGCGCCTGACCAGGCGACCGGGGTGCCGGTGGCCGCGCGCACGTCGCTGCCCGGAAACCCGCTCGCGCCCGCGGCCGCCCGTCGTTTCCTGCGCGCCGCGTTCGTCGACTGGACCGAACTGCCCGAGCTGTCGGAGTCCCTGACCCTCGACGGGCGGCTCATGGACGACGCGACCGTCGTACTCAGTGAACTCGTCACCAACGCCGTCGTCCACGCCGGCACCGGCGTCGACCTGCTGTGCCGCCTGGAGGGCGCCGCCCCCGACGGGAGCGTCACCGCGGGACTCGTCGTCGAGGTCACCGACCGGCACCCGGCCCGCGCCGTCCGCAACGACCGGGCGTTCCGCTCGCCGGAAATCCCCGAGTACGGCCGCGGACTCCAACTCGTCGCCTCCCTCTCCGAGTTGTGGGGCATCACCTACGGTCACGGTGCCAAGACCGTCTGGGCCCGCATCCCCGCAGACGCCCCGACACCCGCCGCTGAGACTCCCGACACTCCGGCCGGCGTGCGCAGCCTGCAGAGGGGCTTGCGCGCCGCGGAGATCCTGGCGCCCGCGTCCCGGCGCGCCCCCCAGGACCAGGACTGGATCAACCGCGGCGCTCTCTCCTTCCTCGCCGAGGCCTCCGACCTGCTCGCGGGACAGCTCGACGAGGACATGGTCGCCGCGCTCGTCGGCCAGCTCCTCGTGCCGCGGCTCGCCGACTGGTGCGCCGTCTGGTTCTACGAGGAGGAGGGGCGCGGCCTGCCGGGCGTCGTCGAGCACGACATGCGCGGCGCCGACCCGATGCCGCTGCCCCGGCTCGCCCGCGTCTGGCACACCCACGAACACCGCACCGAGGAGCTCCGCGGGCTCCTGGAGAAGGAACCCCCGCGGCTGCCCGACCGGCTCTCCGGCGCCGTCCCCGTGCCCTGGCCCTTCGACGCGCAGAGCAGCCCGGTCACCCAGGACACGGGCTCGGCGCTCGCCTACCGGCTCTCCGCCGGCGGCCGCGCCCTCGGCATCCTGCTGATCGGGCGGGCCGGTCTGCACCGCTTCCCCGACGAGATCACCGGGCTCGTCGAGGACTTCAGCCGGCGCGTCGCCCTCGCCGTCAGCGCGGCCCGCCGCTTCACCCGGCAGGCCACCATCAGCCGCATCCTGCAGCGCGGCCTGCTGCCCACGGTCATGGCCGAGATCCCCGGCGTGGCGAGCGCCCTCGTGTACGAGCCGAAGGAGGCGGGAGGACCCGGCGGCGACTTCTACGACGTGTTCCCGGCCGGCGCCGGACGCTGGTGCTTCGCGCTCGGCGACGTCCAGGGAAAGGGCCCGGAGGCCGCCGTCGTCATCGGGCTCGTACGGCCCTGGCTGCGGCTGCTCGCCCGCGAGGAGTACCAGGTCGCGCAGGTCCTCGACCGGCTCAACCGGCTGCTGCTCGACGACGCGACCGAGGCCTCGGACGCCGCGGCCCGCGCGCTCGCCGCGGCCGACGGCAGGGGCGTGCCACCGGAGGGCTCCACGTCCCGCTTCCTGTCGCTCCTCTACGGAGAGCTGACGCCCACCGAGGACGGCGTGCTGTGCACCATCGCCTCCGCCGGGCATCCGCTGCCGCTGCTCATGCGGCCCGGCGGGGAGGTCGTCGCCGCGGCCACGCCACAGGTGCTGCTCGGCGTCGTCGACGATCCGGACTACACAAGCGAAACGTTTGTGATGCGCACCGGGGACACGCTCCTGGGCGTCACCGACGGGGTGACGGAGCGGCGCCGCGGGGCCCTCCAGTTCGACGACGGGGACGGGCTCGCGCAGGCGCTCGCCGGGTGCGCGGGCCTGACGGCGCCGCTGCTCGTCGAGCGGATCCGGCGGCTCGTGCACGCCTTCGGTGACAGCCCGCCGGACGACGACCTGGCGCTGCTGGTGCTCCAGGCGCAGTGAGGGGGCGGCGTCGCCCACGGGTCGGCGCCGCCCATGGCGATCCGGTCGGTCGCGGAGGCGGGACAATGGGTCCATGCCTTCCGCACTTCCCGACGGTGAGCCCGTGCCCGACGACGGCTCGCTGCCCGCGTCCGCCCTCGCCGGGGCCGGGTCCCGACCCCTCGGCTTCTACCTGCACGTCCCGTACTGCGCCACGCGCTGCGGCTACTGCGACTTCAACACGTACACGGCCACCGAGCTGCGCGGCACGGGCGGCGTACTCGCCTCCCGTGACAACTACGCGGAGACGCTGATCGACGAGGTGCGGCTCGCGCGCAAGGTGCTCGGCGACGACCCGCGCCCGGTCCGGACCGTGTTCGTCGGGGGCGGTACGCCGACGCTGCTGCCGGCCGCCGACCTCGTACGGATGCTGGCGGCGGTCCGCGACGAGTTCGGGCTCGCGGACGACGCGGAGATCACGACCGAGGCGAACCCGGAGTCGGTGGACCCGGCGTACCTGGCGGAGCTGCGGGCAGGCGGCTTCAACCGGATCTCGTTCGGGATGCAGAGCGCCCGGCAGCACGTCCTGAAGGTCCTCGACCGTACGCATACGCCGGGGCGGCCCGAGGCCTGTGTCGCGGAGGCGCGGGCGGCCGGGTTCGAGCACGTGAACCTCGACCTCATCTACGGCACGCCGGGCGAGACGGACGACGACTGGCGGGCCACGCTGGACGCGGCGCTCGGGGCGGGGCCCGACCACGTTTCGGCCTACGCGCTGATCGTCGAGGAGGGTACGCAGCTCGCGCGGCGGATCCGGCGCGGCGAGGTGCCGATGACCGACGACGACGTGCACGCGGACCGCTATCTGATCGCCGACGAGGTGCTTGGGGCGGCCGGGTTCGACTGGTACGAGGTGTCGAACTGGGCGACGTCCGAGGCCGGGCGCTGCCTCCACAACGAGCTGTACTGGCGCGGGGCCGACTGGTGGGGGGCCGGGCCCGGGGCGCACTCGCACGTGGGCGGGGTGCGGTGGTGGAACGTCAAGCACCCGGGCGCGTACGCGGCGGCGCTCGCGGGTGGGCGCTCGCCGGGGGCCGGTCGGGAACTCCTCGCGGAGGAGGACCGCCGGGTCGAGCGGATTCTCCTTGAGCTACGACTCCGTGACGGATGTCCGCTGGAGCTGCTTCGGGCCGACGGGCTCGCGGCGGCGCGGAAGGCGTTGGCGGACGGTCTGCTGGAGGCGGAGCCGTTCGCCGCGGGCCGCGCGGTGCTGACGCTGCGCGGCCGGTTGCTGGCGGACGCGGTGGTGCGGGACCTGGTGGACTGAGGCGCACCCCCACGTAGGTGGGGAAGACGAACTCCTCGGCCGAGTGGACGAACTGATCGACGGGACACCTCCGCGAAGGCGGAGAGCACACAGTCGGCCAGACCCGGTGTGCTTAACGCACTGGAAAGCGTCAGGTCACGGTTACGTGGTCGATCAACTCTTCCACTCTGCCCAAGAGTTCTGGCTCCAGGTCCTTGTAGGAGTGGACCCGGCTCAGGATGTACTGCCACGCCTCGCCCGTGTTCGCCACCCGCCAGCCCAGCGCCCGGCACACGCCCGTCTTCCAGTCCTGACCGCGGGGGACGCGGGGCCATGCCTCGATGCCCACCGATGACGGCTTCACCGCCTCCCAGATGTCGATGTACGGGTGGCCGACGACCAGTGCGTGCTCGCTCGTCACCGACTGGGCGATGCGCCATTCCTTCGAGCCCTGCACCAGGTGGTCGACCAGGACGCCGAGGCGGGCGTCCGGGCCGGGGGCGAAGTCGTCGACGATCGACGGAAGGTCGTCGACGCCCTCCAGGAACTCCACCGCCACGCCCTCGATGCGCAGGTCGTGGCCCCAGACCCGCTCGATGAGCTCGGCGTCGTGCTTGCCCTCCACGTAGATGCGGCCCGCCCGGGCCACCCGTGCGCGGGCGCCGGGGACCGCCACCGAGCCGGACGCGCTCCGGGCGGGGCGGGTCGGGGCGGGCCCCGAGGGGCGTACGAGGGTGACGACCTTGCCGTCGATCATGAAGCCGCGCGGCTCCATCGGGAACACCCGGAGCTTGCCGAAGCGGTCCTCCAAGGTCACCGTCGGACCCTGCGCCGTCTTCTCGACCCGGATCACCGCTCCGCAGAAGCCCGTGGTGACCTCCTCGACGACGAGGTCCGGTTCGGCCGGAACCTCGGGGACCGGCTTGTTCCGCTTCCAGGGGGGAGTCAGGTCGGCAGAGTACTGGCGCATCCGGCAGACGATAAGAGAAGTGCGCAGGCCAGGGCTACGACACGCCGAAACGCGTCGCCAATGTGGCGCGTTGCGCGCGGACGAACTGCGCATTCACCGCCGAACCGTGCCCCGGGACGTACACCGCGTCCTCGCCGCCGAGGTCGAGGAGCCGGTCGAGCGCCGCGGGCCAGTGGCGCGGTGCCGCGTCCGGGCCCGCCTGAGGTTCGCCCGACTCTTCGACCAGGTCGCCGCAGAAGACGATCTCCGGGGACCCCGGAACCAGTACGGCCAGGTCATGGCCGCTGTGCGCCGGGCCGATGTTCGCGAGCAGCACCGTCAGGCCGCCCAGGTCGAGCGTCCACTCGCCGCACACCCGGTGCGGCGGGGTGACGAGGATGTCGACCGCCTCGGTCGCCGCGTCCGGGTCGACACCGTGCCGCACCGCGTCGGCGCGCAGCCCCTCGGCGCCGCGCTCGAAGAGGGTGTCGATGCCCACCGCCCCGTACACCTCGACGCCCGCGAACGCGGCCGTGCCGAGCACGTGGTCGAAGTGCGGGTGCGTCAACGCGACATGGGTCACTCTCCGGTGCGCCCCGAGGAGCGCGCGGGCATCGGCGCGCAGCCGGGCGCCTTCACGGAGTGAGGATCCGGTGTCGATCAAGAGCGCCGCTTCTTCACCCACGACGAGGCCACTCGTGCAGTCCAGGCCCGGCAACCGCACCCGCCCCACATTCGGCGCGAGCCCCTCCCAACCCACCGAGGCCCAATCGATACGCTGCGCGAACTCCATACCTCGACGCTAGCGCCCTTGCCGGGCCCGTACCCACCGGCCGTACACTGACCCGGGGACGATTGGCACTCGCCCACATGGAGTGCCAAAGACAGGATGACCGCAACGGCTGTTTCTGGAGGTGTGCGCCGATGCTCAATGAACGCAGGCTCGAAGTGCTGCGCGCCATCGTCCAGGACTACGTCGGCACCGAGGAGCCCGTCGGCTCCAAGGCGCTCACCGAGCGGCACAAGCTCGGGGTCTCGCCGGCGACCGTGCGCAACGACATGGCAGCCCTGGAGGACGAGGGATTCATCGCCCAGCCGCACACCAGTGCCGGGCGCATCCCCACCGACAAGGGCTACCGCCTGTTCGTCGACAAGCTCACCGCCGTGAAGCCGATGGCCGCGCCCGAGCGGCGTGCCATCCAGAACTTCCTGGACGGCGCCGTCGATCTCGACGACGTCGTCGGACGCACCGTACGGCTGCTCGCGCAGCTGACGCGGCAGGTGGCGATCGTCCAGTACCCGTCCCTGACCCGGTCCACCGTGCGCCATGTCGAGCTGCTCGCGCTCGCACCCGCCCGTCTGATGCTCGTACTGATCACGGACACCGGGCGCGTGGAGCAGCGGATGATCGACTGCCCGGCGCCGTTCGGTGAGTCGTCCCTGGCGGACCTGCGGGCCCGGCTGAACAGCCGCGTCGCGGGCCGCAGGTTCGCCGACGTGCCGCAGCTGGTGCAGGACCTGCCGGACGCCTTCGAGCAGGAGGACCGGGGCACGGTCTCCACGGTGCTCTCCACCCTTCTGGAGACACTCGTCGAGGAGACCGAGGAGCGGCTGATGATCGGCGGAACCGCCAATCTCACTCGCTTCGGACATGATTTTCCCCTCACCATCCGGCCCGTTCTGGAAGCATTGGAGGAGCAGGTCGTGCTCCTCAAGCTCCTTGGCGAGCTGGGAGATTCGGGCATGGCCGTACGGATCGGTCATGAGAACGCCCATGAGGGACTCAACTCCACGTCCGTCGTGTCGGTCGGCTACGGTTCGGGCGGCGAGGCAGTGGCCAAGCTCGGCGTGGTCGGCCCGACCCGCATGGATTACCCGGGAACGATGGGAGCAGTACGCGCAGTGGCACGTTACGTCGGACAGATCCTGGCGGAGTCGTAAGTGGCCACGGACTACTACGCCGTACTAGGCGTGCGCCGCGACGCTTCCCAGGACGAAATCAAGAAGGCCTTCCGAAGGCTGGCGCGTGAGCTTCACCCGGATGTGAATCCGGACCCGAAGACTCAGGAGCGCTTCAAGGAGATCAACGCCGCCTACGAGGTGCTCTCCGACCCGCAGAAGAAGCAGGTCTACGACCTCGGGGGCGACCCCCTGTCGCAGTCCGGTGGAGGCGGGGCCGGTGGCTTCGGCGCCGGTGGGTTCGGGAACTTCTCGGACATCATGGACGCCTTCTTCGGCACGGCGTCGCAGCGCGGGCCCCGGTCCCGTACGCGGCGCGGCCAGGACGCCATGATCCGGCTCGAGATCGAGCTGGACGAGGCGGCCTTCGGCACCACGAAGGACATTCAGGTCGACACGGCTGTGGTCTGTACGACCTGCAGCGGTGAGGGCGCGGCGCCCGGTACCTCGGCGCAGACCTGCGACATGTGTCGCGGGCGCGGTGAGGTCTCGCAGGTGACGCGGTCCTTCCTCGGCCAGGTCATGACCTCGCGGCCGTGCCCGCAGTGCCAGGGATTCGGCACGGTCGTGCCCACTCCGTGCCCGGAGTGCGCGGGCGACGGGCGCATCCGCTCCCGTCGGACCCTGACCGTGAAGATCCCGGCCGGTGTGGACAACGGCACGCGGATCCAGCTCGCGGGCGAGGGCGAGGTCGGCCCCGGTGGCGGCCCCGCCGGTGACCTCTACGTGGAGATCCACGAACTCCCGCACCCGACCTTCCAGCGGCGCGGCGACGATCTGCACTGCACGGTGACCATCCCGATGACGGCGGCGGCCCTCGGCACGAAGGTGCCGCTGGAGACGCTCGACGGCACGGAGGAGGTCGACATCCGGCCGGGCACGCAGTCCGGCCAATCGGTTCCGCTGCACGGGCGCGGTATCACGCATCTGCGGGGCGGCGGCCGTGGTGACCTCATCGTGCACGTCGAGGTCATGACGCCGCAGAAGTTGGACCCGGAGCAGGAGCGGGTGCTGCGGGAGCTTGCCAAGCTGCGCGGCGAGGAGCGGCCCACGGGGCAGTTCCAGCCGGGTCAGCAGGGGCTCTTCTCCCGCCTGAAGGACGCGTTCAACGGCCGTTGAGTCAGCCGTCGTAGGCAAGGTCGGCCCCCGGTGCGTGGCACCGGGGGCCGACGTGTGTCCACGGTGCGCGGCGCCGGTGTTCCGGGCCTGTGTCGGGGTCGGCGCCTGTCGTTCTCGTTGTGCGGCACCGGGGTGCCGGTCGCTGCGCCGGGGGCGGGCCCTGCGTTGTGGGTGCGCTGCGCCGGGGTGCCGGCCGCTGCACCGGGGCCGGGCCCGCCGTAAGGGGTGCGCGGCACCGGGGTGCCGCCTTGCCCACCCTGCCGCCCCAGGCGGCAGATTGCCCAAGTCGGGTGCGGCCGACCGCAACGGGTAGGGAGCCGTGCTTGCGGCGGGTTGCCCAAGGCGGGGGCAGTGTCGACCGCGACGGGTGGGGAGCCGTGGCTGCCGGCGGATCGGCCAAGGCGGGTGGCGGTACCCCGTCGGGCCGACGCCCCCGGAGGGGGCGGGCGGGTGGGAGATGGGCGGGAGCCGGGCGATTGCCTGCGGGCGGGTGGGGCAATTCAAGCTCCGCGGCGGGTGGGCAATTCCAGCCCCTGCGGCGATTGAGCAGCGGGGTCCGGGGCGGAGCCCCGAGGCCGTAACCCCGGTTCGGTGAAGTCGGTCCGGTCGGGACGGCGTCCCCGGGCCGTGACGCCGGTTCGGCACAATCAGCCCCGTTCTGGGACGGGAGCCCGCGGGGTCCGGGGCGGAGCCCCGTGGCCGTGACGCCGGTTCGGCGAAGTCAGCTCCGCTCTTGGGCGAGAGCCCGCGGGGGCCGGGGTGGCGTCCCGGTCGATTCGGTCGGTCGCGGGTGACATGGCACGATGCGGTCATGTCCTCCGCACTGACCGATCTCTGCCCACTTCCGATCGTGCAGGCCCCCATGGCGGGCGGCGCTTCGCACCCCGCACTGGTCGCCGCCGTGGCCGAGGCGGGCGGGCTCGGGTTTCTCGCCGCCGGGTACAAAACGGCCGACGGGATGTACGAGGAGATCAAACAGGCGCGGGCGCTGACCGCCAGGCCCTTCGGCGTCAACCTCTTCATGCCGCAGACCGAGCACGCGGACCCGGCCACCGTCGAGGTCTACCGCAACCAGCTCGCGGGCGAGGCCACCTGGTACCGCACCCCGCTCGGGGAGACCGACAGCTGCAGCGACGACGGCTACGACGCCAAGCTCGCGATCCTCGTCGACGACTCCGTTCCGCTGGTCACCTTCACCTTCGGCTGCCCCCGGCGCTCGGTCGTACAGGCGCTGCAGCGCGTGGGCACGAAGGTCGGGGTCACCGTCACGTCGGTGGAGGAGGCGCAGGCCGCGCAGGAGGCCGGCGCCGACCTGGTGTGCGTACAGGGGGTCGAGGCCGGCGGGCATCAGGGCACGCACCGGGACAACCCCGAGGCCGACGGGAGCGGGTTCGGCCTGCTCTCGCTGATCGTGCAGGTGCGCGAGGCCGTGCAGCTGCCGATCATCGCCGCCGGCGGGATCATGCGCGGCGCGCAGATCGCCGCGGTGCTCGCGGCCGGCGCCGACCTCGCGCAGCTCGGCACCGCGTTCCTGGTCACCCCGGAGTCCGGGGCACCGGAGCCGCACAAGCAGGCCATGACCAACCCGCTGTTCACCCGGACCGAACTGACCCGTGCCTTCTCCGGGCGGCCCGCGCGCGGGCTCGTCAACCGGTTCATGCGTGAGCACGGCCCGTACGCCCCCGCCGCGTACCCGCAGGTCCACCACATGACGTCGCCGCTGCGCAAGGCCGCCGCCAAGGCCGGTGACCCGCAGGGCATGGCGCTGTGGGCGGGCCAGGGGCACCGGCTCGCGCGGGAGCTCCCTGCCGGGCAGCTCGTGGAGGTCCTCGCGGCCGAACTCGACGCCGCCAGGGCCGCGTTGACGCAGCGGGGCGCCGCCTGATGACCGCTCCGGTATTCGTCGTCGAGGGGGCCGTCCCCGGCGACCGCGCGTATGTGCTCGACGGGCCCGAGGGGCGCCACGCCGTCTCCGTGAAGCGGCTGCGGGCCGGGGAGACGGTGACGCTCACCGACGGGCTCGGCTCGTGGTGCGAGGCCGTCGTCACCGGCAGTGAGGGCAAGGACCGGCTGCTCGTCGACGCGGGCCCCGTGCACGTGGAGACCGAGGAGCGGCCGCGGATCACCGTCGTACAGGCGCTGCCCAAGGGCGACCGGGGCGAGCTCGCCGTGGAGACCATGACCGAGACCGGCGTCGACGCGATCGTGCCGTGGGCCGCCTCCCGGTGCATCACGCAGTGGCGCGGCGACCGCGGGCTCAAGGCGCTCGGCAAGTGGCGGGCCACCGCGCGGGAGGCCGGGAAGCAGTCGCGGCGGGTGCGGTTTCCGGACGTCGGGGAGGCCGCGACGACGAAGGAAGTCGCCGCGCTGCTCGCCGGGGCGGACTTCGCGGCGGTGCTGCACGAGGACCGGGACACCCCGAGCGGGGCGCTGGCTTCGGCCGAACTCCCGGACAGCGGCGAGATCGTGCTCGTCGTCGGCCCCGAAGGCGGCGTGTCGCCCGAGGAGTTGACGGTTTTCGAGGAGGCCGGGGCGCGGCCGATGCGGCTCGGGCGGAGCGTCCTGCGCACGTCGACGGCCGGAACGGCGGCGGTGGCGTTGCTGCTGGGACGTACGGGACGGTGGGGGTAGGCACCCGTCACAGGTACCCGTCCGACGGGTGTGTCCACAGTGACTGCAACAGTGGCTGCAACCGCACTACCGAGGCTGTACGTCCACTGGCATTCTGCCGTGCATGCGGGGATCGAGAGGGTTCAGCGGGCTTGTCCTCGTTGCTGCCGTCGTCGCCACGGGCGTCGCGTGCCAGCCGATCGAGGGCGACCTCAATGTGTCCACGGTCGCGATCACCACCGATCAGACGGCCACCGACGAGCTGAACCGGCAGAACGCCAATGTCGCCTGGCTCAGCTGCAACGGCACGTTCAGCAGCAGCTCTCCGTCCGGTAGCGCCACGTCGGGCGAGGTGAAGGTCGAGTGCCGGGGAAAGACCAAGGACGGCAAGGACATCACCGTGGAGGGGTGGGTGTACGGGGTCGTCTCCGGCAAGTGCGTGCGCGGAAAGATCATCGGGCGTATCGACAACAAGGTGTGGTTCAGCGTCGGTGTGCTCGGCAACTGCGCGGCGAGCGACAGTACTTCGCCACCGCAGGATTCGCAGCAGCCGGCGCCCTCGGAGGACCCGAAGCCGCAGGAGCCGCAACCGGGCGCCACGGGCACGATCACCGAGACCGTCACCGTGACGGCGCCCCCGCCGACTTTCCAGGGCAAGTGATCAGACGGGCTGACGTGGGCGGCGGCCAAATTTAGGCTGGGCCGGGTGACGACTCCTGCGTACCTCCGGTTCCCGCACCTGCACGGCGAGTTGGTGGTCTTCACCGCCGAGGACGACGTGTGGGCCGCGCCCCTCGACGGCGGCCGCGCCTGGCGGGTCAGCGCCGACAACATGCCCGTCGGCAACCCCCGGCTCTCCCCGGACGGCGAGACGGTCGCCTGGACCTCGCGCCGCGACGGAGCGCCGGAGGTGCACATCGCCCCGGTGGCCGGCGGGCCCGCCAAGCGCCTGACGCACTGGGGGAGTTGGACGACCAGCGTGCGCGGCTGGACGCCCGACGGGCGGGTCCTCGCCACCACCACGCACGGCCAGGCCTCGCTGCGCCGCAGCTGGGCGCGGGCCGTGCCGCTGGACGGCGGACCCGCCGAGACCCTGCCGTACGGGCCCGTGGGCGGCGTCGCGTTCGGGCCCGGGACCCAGGTGCTGCTGCTGTCCGCGCCGATGGGGCGGGAGGCCGCGTGGTGGAAGCGGTACCGGGGCGGCACGGCGGGCAAGTTGTGGATCGACCGGGCTGCCGCGGGCGAGGGCGGGGCAGGGGACTTCGTACGGCTGCACGCCGAGCTCGACGGGAACATCGAGTGCCCCATGTGGGTGGGGGACCGGGTCGCGTTCCTCTCCGACCACGAGGGCGTCGGCGCGCTCTACTCCTCCCTCTCCGACGGGACCGAACTGCGGCGGCACAGCGGCCTTGACGGCTTCTACGCGCGGCACGCCGCCACCGACGGCGAGCGGGTCGTCTACGCGAGCGCCGGTGAACTGTGGGCCGTCGAGGGGCTCGACGAGGGCGTGGAGGCGCGCCGGCTCGACATCCGCCTCGGCGGCCAGCGCGTCGATCTGCAGCCGCGGCCCGTCGACGCCGCGAACTGGTTCGGCGCCGCGTCCCCCGACCACACCGGTCGCGGCAGCGCCGTGAACGTACGCGGCGCCGTGCACTGGGTGACCCACCGTGCGGGCCCCGCCCGCGCGCTCGCCGCCGAACCGGGCGTACGCGCCCGGCTCCCGCACACCTTCCGCGTGGACGGCGAGGAACACGTCGTGTGGGTGACGGACGCCGAGGGCGACGACGCCCTGGAGTTCGCGCCCGCCACCGGGGCCGCGCCGGGCGCCACGCCGCGCAGGCTCGGCGCGGGCCGGCTCGGCCGGGTGCTCGCCCTGACGGTGGCGCCGGACGGCGGCCGGGTCGCCGTCGCCTCGCACGACGGCCGGGTACTGCTCGTCGAGCGGGACAGCGGCGACGTACGGGAGGTGGACCGCAGCGAGGACGGGAACGCCACGGGGCTCGCGTTCTCCCCGGACTCGGCGTGGCTCGCCTGGTCGCACCCCGGCCCGCACGACCTGCGCCAGCTCAAGCTCGCCAACGCCACCGACCTGTCCGTCAGCGAGGCGACCCCGCTGCGCTTCCGGGACTACGCGCCCGCGTTCACGCTCGACGGCAAGCACCTGGCGTTCCTGTCGGCGCGCTCCTTCGACCCGGTCTACGACGAGCACGCCTTCGACCTCGCGTTCGTCAGCGGCTCGCGGCCGCACCTGATCACGCTGGCCGCGACGACCCCGTCCCCGTTCGGGCCGCAGCGGCACGGCCGGGCCTTCGACACTCCCGACAAGGACGAGACGCCCGACAGCGAGGGCGCGCCCGCGACCCGGGTCGACCTGGAGGGCCTGCTCGACCGCATCGTGCCGTTCCCGGTGGAGGCCGCGCGCTACTCCAGGCTGCGGACTGCCAAGGACGGCGTGCTGTGGCTGCGGCACCCGGTGCGCGGCGTGCTCGGCGACTCCCGGGCCGGTCTCGACGCGCCGGAGCCCAAGAACCGCCTGGAGCGCTACGACCTGGCCCAGCAGCGCATCGAGGAGATCGGCGCCGACGCCGACCACTTCGAGGTCACGGGCGACGGCAAGCGGGTGCTGCTGTGGACCGGCGAGGTCCTGAAGGTGGTCCCCAGCGACCGGCGGCCCGCGCACGACGACGACAGCGACACGAACATCACCGTCGACCTGTCCCGGGTCAGCCAGATCGTCGACCCGGCGGCCGAGTGGCGGCAGATGTACGACGAGGCCGGGCGCCTCATGCGGGACAACTTCTGGCGCGCCGACATGAACGGGGTGGACTGGGACGGGGTGTTGGAGCGGTACCGGCCGGTGCTCGACCGGCTCGCCACGCACGACGACCTGGTCGACCTGCTGTGGGAGGTGCAGGGTGAGCTCGGGACCTCGCACGCGTATGTGATCCCGAGGGGCGGGCGGTGGACCTCCGCGCGCCGACAGGGGCTGCTCGGCGCCGACATCTCCCGTCATGAGGACGGCAGTTGGGTCGTCGACCGGGTGCTGCCCTCCGAGACGTCCGACCCGCGCGCCCGTTCCCCGCTCACCGCGCCCGGTGTCGCGGTGCGCGCCGGGGACGCGATCGTGGCGGTGGGCGGGCGGCCGGTCGATCCGGTGACCGGGCCCGCGCCGCTGCTGGTCGGCACCGCCGACAAGCCGGTCGAGCTGACGGTCTCGCCGGCCGGTGGCGGCGATCCGCGGCACGTGATCGTCGTGCCGCTCGACGACGAGGAACCGCTGCGGTACCACGCGTGGGTGGCCGATCGCCGGGCGTACGTCCACGAGCAGTCGGGTGGGCGGCTCGGCTACCTCCACGTCCCGGACATGCAGGCGCCGGGCTGGGCCCAGATCCACCGGGACCTGAGCGTGGAGGTGGCGCGGGAGGGGCTTGTCGTGGACGTCCGGGAGAACCGGGGCGGGCACACGTCGCAGCTCGTCGTGGAGAAGTTGGCGCGGCGCGTCGTGGGCTGGGACGTGCCGCGGGGCAGTCGCCCCTTCACGTATCCGATGGACGCGCCGCGCGGTCCTGTCGTGGCGGTGGCCAACGAGTTCTCCGGCTCGGACGGTGACATCGTCAACGCGGCGATCAAGGCGCTCGGTATCGGGCCCGTCGTGGGTGTACGTACCTGGGGCGGCGTCATCGGCATCGACAGCCGGTACCGGTTGGTGGACGGGACGTTGGTCACGCAGCCGAAGTATGCGACGTGGATGGAGGGTTACGGGTGGGGTCTGGAGAACCACGGGGTGGACCCTGACGTGGAGGTGGTGATGGCCCCGCAGGACGCGGCGGCGGGGCGTGACCCGCAGTTGGACGAGGCGATCCGCATCGCGCTGGCCGCGCTGGTCGAGAACCCGGCGAAGGCCGCGCCCACGCTGCCGCGGGTTTCGGGGGAGTAGCGGCGGGGCCCCTGGTTCTCGTTGCGCGGCACCGGGGGCCGCCTTGCCCACCCTGCCGCCCAAGGCGGCAGATTGCCCAAGGCGGGGGCGGCAGCCACCCGATGCGCCCCAGGCGGCGGGGGTGGGCAATTTAAGCCCCTGCGGCGATTGAGCAGCGGGGTCCGGGGCGGAGCCCCGTGGGCGCCACCCCGTGGGACTGATCGATACGATGCGGCCATACCGACGACCACCGCTGAGGGGACCCACATGGACGACTGCCTGTTCTGCAAGATTGTCGCGGGGGACGTCCCCGCCACACTGGTCCGCGAGACGGAGTCCACCGTCGCGTTCCGGGACATCAACCCCCAGGCGCCCACCCACGTCCTGGTCATCCCGCGGCTTCACTACACCGACGCCGCCTCCCTCGCCGCCGCCGAACCGGCCATCGCCGCGGACGTGCTGCGCGAGGCCGGCGAGGTCGCCAAGGAAGAGAAGCTGGACAGCTACCGGATCGTGTTCAACACCGGCAGCGGCGCGGGCCAGACCGTCTTCCACGCGCACGCCCACGTCCTCGGCGGCCGCGGCCTGCAGTGGCCCCCCGGATAGCGGCGGCAGGGTCCAACGCCCCATGTCCGTAAGGGAATTCGTCGTGCTCGGCACCGCCAGCCAGGTGCCGACCCGGCAGCGCAACCACAACGGCTACCTGCTTCGCTGGGACAGCGAGGGCATCCTCTTCGATCCCGGCGAGGGCACCCAGCGGCAGATGCTGCGCGCCGGCGTGGCCGCGCACGACCTCAATCGGATCTGTGTCACGCACTTCCACGGCGACCACTCCCTCGGCCTCGCGGGCGTCATCCAGCGGATCAACCTCGACCGGGTGCCGCACCCGGTGACCGCGCACTACCCGGCGTCCGGGCAGCGGTTCTTCGACCGGCTGCGGTACTCCACCGCGTACCGGGAGACCGTCGACATCGCGGAGGAGCCGGTGGCCGGGGAGGGCGCGGTGCTCGCGGACACCCCCGCGTACCGCCTCGAAGCCCGTCGCCTTTCGCATCCCGTCGAGGCGTACGGCTACCGCCTCGTCGAGCCCGACGGGCGCCGCATGCTGCCCGAGCGGCTCGCCGCGCACGGCATCAAGGGGCCCGACGTCGGGCGGTTGCAGAAGGAGGGCGTCCTGCGGGGCGTCACGCTCGACGAGGTGAGCGAGGTGCGGCGCGGGCAGCGCGTCGCGTTCGTGATGGACACCCGGCTGTGCGAGGGCGTGGAGGCGCTCGCCGAGGGCTGCGATCTGCTCGTCATCGAGTCGACCTTTCTCGACGAGGATCATCAACTCGCCGGCGATCACGGGCACTTGACTGCGGGGCAGGCCGCCCGCGTCGCCCGGGACGCCGGTGTGCGGCACCTCGTCCTCACCCACTTCAGCCAGCGCTACACCGACCCGGTGGAGTTCGCGCGGCAGGCCCGCGCCACCGGGTTCGACGGGGAGCTGACGGTCGCCCGCGACCTGGACCGCGTCCCCGTACCGAAGCGTCGCTGAGCCAAGGCATCCGGCCCTGCGTACGATGGTCGGATGTCCCTCGCACCACTCGCACGCATCCCCAAAGCAGAGCTTCACCTGCACATCGAAGGCACCCTCGAACCCGAGCTGGCCTTCGAACTCGCCGCCCGCAACGGCATCGCGCTGCCGTACGCCGACACCGAGGAGCTGCGGAAGGCGTATCTCTTCGCCGACCTGCAGTCCTTCCTCGATCTCTACTACTCGCTGATGGCCGTCCTTGTCACCGAGGGCGACTTCGAGGCGCTCGCAGACGCCTATCTCGCGCGCGCCGCCGAGCAGGGCGTGCGGCACGCCGAGATCTTCTTCGACCCGCAGGCGCACGCGGCGCGGGGCGTGGAGATGGGCACCGTCGTCGAGGGGCTGCACCGGGCGCTCGCGCGCAGCGAGGAGCGGCACGGGATCTCCACCAAGCTGATCCTCTGCTTCCTGCGCGACCAGTCCGCCGAGTCGGCGATGGAGACCCTGGAGGCCGCGAAGCCGTACCTGGACCGCATCGTCGGCGTCGGGCTCGACTCCGCGGAGGTCGGCAACCCCGCGTCCAAGTTCCGTGACGTGTACGAGGCCGCGGGCGAACTCGGCCTGCGCAAGGTCGCGCACGCGGGCGAGGAGGGCGACCCGTCGTACGTGTGGGAGGCCCTGGACATCCTCGGCGTCGAGCGCGTCGACCACGGGCTGCGGTCCCTGGAGGACCCGGAACTGGTGAACCGCCTCGTACGGGACCGGATCCCGCTCACGCTGTGCCCGCTGTCGAACGTGCGGCTGCGCACCATCGACATGCTGGAGGACCACCCGCTGGCCAAGATGATGGACGCGGGCCTGCTGTGCACGGTCAACTCCGACGACCCGTCCTACTTCGGCGGCTACGTCGGCGACACCTTCCACGCCGTCCACGAGGCGCTCGCCCTCGACCACGACCGAGTGCGGGAACTGGCCCGCAACTCGTTCGTGGCGTCGTTCCTCGACGGCAGCGCGGAGGACGAGGCGCGTCGGGCGCGTTACATCGCCGAGGTCGAGGCGTACGAGCTGGACGACATCTCCGGCTGAACCGACGGCCGGAGGTCCTGCACCGACGGCTGGGGCTCCGGCTCCACGCCGTCGGGGCCCACCGCGGTGAACGTCGTGAACGCGGGCGCCTCGACCGTGGGCACCTCGATGTCGAACAGCTCGACCACCGGCTGCTCCAGCACACCCGACGGCGGCACGATCGCGCCGACCGGGGCACCGCTGTGGCGCCTTGCCGCTCCCGCGAACAGCGGGCGGCCACCGGTGTGCAGGGTCACCGCGGTCAGCGGCACCGCGAGCAGCAGCAGCGCGACGGCGAGCGCCGCGCCCATCACGGGGAAGCCCACCGACTGGGCCAGGAGGCTGCCGGCCAGCGGGCCGAGGGCCGTGCCGAGCGAGGACGCCGAGCCGATGAGGACCGCCCAGCGGCCGCGCGGGTCGAGCGAGGCGGCGAGGCCGAGGACGTACGACAGGACCACCGGGTAGAGGGTGTTCCAGGCGATCTCGCCCGAGGCGAAGGACGCGAGGCCGTCCGCGCGGGCGCTGAGCAGGACGCAGCAGGCGATCGCCGCCGTGCCCGCGCCGATGGGCAGCGCGCGGCCCAGGCGGACGCCGACCGCGCCCGCGCCGATCACGCCGAGCAGCCCGACGCCGAGCGCCACCGCGAAGACCGAGCCGACCGCGACCTCGGACAGGCCCGCCTGTTCGGTGCCGATGCGGCTGCTGACACCCCAGAGCGCGTTCTGCGCCATCGACCAGCACACCAGGGTCACCGCGAGCAGCAGGCCCGAACGGGCGTGGGGGAGCGGTGAGTTGGGGGCAGGGGCCGCGCAGTTGTCCGGGGTGGCAGGGTCCGCGAGGCCGCGGGTGGCGGGCCACACGGCGAGCGCGGTGGCGGCGAGCGCCGCGAACGGCAGGAAGCTGCCCTCGCTGATCCGCGGAATGGTCAGGTAGAGGGCGCACGCGAGCGCGGAGACGCTCAGCAGGCCGAGTGTGGAGGCGCGGTGCGGGTCCTTCTGCGCGGCGATCCCGGTGGCCGCGACGGCCGTCGCCGTACCCGAGCCGAAGCCGCCGACCATCGCACCCGCGACGAGTATCGGTGTGGTGGTGGCGAGGGCGGCGGTGCCGTATCCGACGACGGCGAGGAGCAGTCCGGTCCGGGCGGCGCGGCGGGCGCCGACCCGTTCGACGCGGGCCGCGAGCGTGAGGCCCGCGGCGGCCGAACTCAGCAGCAGCGCACTGCCGATGAGACCGGCCTGGGTGGGGGAGAGCCGCAGGCTGTCGGCGACTCTGCCGACGATGGTGGGCAGGAGATAGGCGGCGAGATAGCCGGCCGTGAAGAGGGCGATGAGCGCGGGCCGGGCGGGGCGGCGGGACACGGGCGTTCCTGAGGACGGGCCTCTTGCCTTGGACGCTGTTTTGGGCAAGGGGGTGCTAAGGCAGGGGAGTTGGGAGCGCGACGTCTTTGCGAACGGGACCGAACCGGGGACGGGGGCGCGGCCAATTTGTATCAAGTCCATGGGGGGTGCACGAAAGCCGGGGCCGTGTGACGCGTGACACATTTGGTTTGGGGGTGGTTCGGCCGGGCAGAAGAGGCGATTTGTGCGGTGCGGTGGTGCCGCTCAGCGCCAGTCGGGGACGCCGGAGGTCCCCCGGTGGGCCGTCGCCTCGATCTTCGCGCGGGTCTCGCGCATGACCGCCACGATCCGCTCCTCGTGCTCCGGCGTCAGCCGGGCCACCGGCACCGAGCAGCTGATGGCGTCGTGCGCCGGGTCCGCATAGCGCAGCGCGAAGCCGAAGCCGACGATGCCGTCGACGCCCTCCTCGCGGTCGACCGAGTGGCCGCGCTCGCGGATCGCGGCGAGATCGGCGGCGAGCGCCTCGCGGGTGGCGTGCGTGCGCCTGGTGGACTGCTCGTACGGGCCCGGCGGCAGCTCGTCGTCCGGGCGCTCGGCGAGCAGCGCCTTGCCCAGCGCGCCGATGTGCGCGGGCAGTCGGCGGCCCACGCGGCTGATCGTGCGCAGATACTCGTGCGACTCGCGGGTCGCCAGATACGCGACGTCGAAGCCGTCGAGGCGCCCCAGGTGGATCGTCTCGCCGAGCGCCTCCGACGCCTCGTCGAGGAACGGGCGCACGGAGCGCACGTACGGATCGGTGTCCAGGTAGCTGGTGCCGGTCAGCAGGGCGCGGATGCCGATGCCGTACAGCGAGCCCGTCACGTCCGTGCGCACCCAGCCGCGCTCGATGAGCGTCTGCAGCAGCGCGTACATGGAGCTGCGCGGCACCGCGAGTTCGTCGGCGAGCTCCTGGAGGCGGGCGGGCCGGTCGCCGCGGGAGGCGAGCACGTCGAGCAGATCGACGGTGCGGGCAGCCGACTTCACCTCGCGCACGCCGCGCTGCGGCCCGGTGTCCTGCCGCTGCCCGGCCCTGCTCTCTGCCATGCGCCGATCGTAATCCGGCCGCTTCGTGACAGGTTGATGTCGTCCCCCGTGGTACGCGAACCGGTCGTGCACACTGTCCGAATCCGTACCGATGCAGGGAGCGCGACGTGACCTCCAACCGACCCAGAACGGACCCCCTCGCGGCGCTGCGCACGACGGCCGACCCGCCCTACGACGTCTATCTCACCGGCACGGTCTTCCTCGACATCATCTTCACCGGCCTCGACAGCGCGCCCGTGCGGGGGACGGAGTCGTGGGCGCGCGGCATGGGGTCGAGCCCCGGCGGGATCGCGAACATGGCGACGGCGCTCGCGCGGCTCGGCCTGCGCACCTCGCTCGCCGCGGCCTTCGGCGACGACCACTACGGCGAGTACTGCTGGGACGCCCTCGAACGCGGCGAGGGCATCGACCTCAGCTACGCGCGCACCGTGCCGGGCTGGCACTCGCCCGTCACCGTGTCCATGGCGTACGAGGGCGAACGCACGATGGTGAGCCACGGGCACGAGCCGCCGCCCGTCGATCCCTCCCGTCTCCCACCACCGCCCTCAACCGAGGCCCTCCGGGCCGCCTTTCCTTTTGCGCCGGACTGTCCGCCGCACGCCAGGGCCGCCGTCGCCTCGCTCGTCCCCGGCGCCGAGGAGCCGTGGGTCGCGACGGCCGCGCGCTCCGGTACGCAGATCTTCGCCGACGTGGGCTGGGACGAGACCGGCCGCTGGGACCTGGCGGCGCTGCCCGGCCTGCGGCACTGCGAGGCGTTCCTGCCGAACGCGCAGGAGGCGATGCGCTACACCTGCACGTCCTGTCCGCGGGAAGCGGCGCACGCGCTGACCGAGCATGTGCCGGTGGCCGTGGTGACGCTCGGCGCGGAGGGCGCGTACGCGGTGGACGGACGCACCGGCGAGACGGCGTCCGTCCCGGCCATCGAGGTCGAGGCCCTCGACCCGACCGGGGCCGGGGACGTCTTCGTCGCCGGCTTCGTCACCGGCACCCTCGCGGGCTGGCCGCTCGCCGACCGCCTCGCCTTCGCCGGCCTCACCGCGGCCCTCTCGGTCCAGGAGTTCGGCGGCTCCCTGTCGGCGCCGGGCTGGTCGGAGATCGCGGCCTGGTGGAAGGAGGTCCGCTCCAACGACCACCAGAGCCGCTGCGCCCTGGACCGCTACGCCTTCATGTCCCCCCTCCTCCCGGACACGTCCCGGTCGTGGCCCTTGCGCCGAGCGGTCCCGACCATCGGCTTCGGACGGTCGGCGTAACGCCTGGAAGGACCCGGGCGTAAATGTCTTGTCGGGGCGGTGGCAGGCGTGCGAGATTGGCTGCCGCTGCCGTCCGGCGGCCCACCACTTCTCGGACCTCAGGGACTGAAGCCCATGATCTCGGCGACCCGCAGCGGCCGTCGTCCGTACTGAGTTCGCGCCGTACCCCGGTTCGCGGACTCGCTCCTCACGGCGGCCCCACGCACACACGTCACCTGTCAGCTGTGCGCTTCTTTCACGTGAGGACACCACCATCACCATGGACATCGACGTCCAGAGCTTCACCGTCGCCCACCTGCGCCGCCGTCCGGAGCCGGTCGAGACGGCCGGGTTCGTGCTCGGGTTCGATCCGGCCACCACCAGCCCGTACGTCAATTACGCGACGCCGGTGCCGGGTGCCGAGCCCACCGCCGCCGATGTGCGCGCGCTCATCGCCGCGTTCCGGGAGCGGGGCCTCACCCCGCGCCTGGAGTTCGCGCCGGGCGCCGCTCCGGAGGCCGCGGCCGCGCTCGACGCCGCCGGGTTCACGGCCGAGGCCGAGCACACGTACCTGGTGTGCACGGCGCAGACGCTCGTCGTACCCGCGCACCCCACCGTCGAGGCCCCGGCCGACGACGGCGACTACCTCGCGCTCGACGCGACGCTCGCCGAGGCGTTCAGCGGGGAGTTCGCCTCGTCGCCCGAAGGGGCCGCGCGGCTGCGGCGCACCGAGGAGAACGGCGGCGCCGTCCGCTTCGTGCGGGCCGACGACGGCACCGTCGCCGGTGGCGCCCTGTGCAGCGCCCCCGCCGCGGGCACCGCCGAACTGGCCGGCGTCGGCACCCGCCCCACCCACCGGGGCCGGGGCATCGCCGGCGCCGTCACCGCCGAACTGGCCCGCGTGCTGCTGCACGAGCGCGGCGCCGCGTCGGTGTGGCTGGAGTACGGCGGGCACGACTCACGCCGCGTGTACGAGCGCGTCGGCTTCCGCCCGCGCGGCACCCGCCGCTACGCCCGCCTGGAGGACTGACGTAATACGGCCGGGGGCCCGACGGGCTCCCGGCCGTATCCGAAACCCGCTCGGCGTTGTCGTACCCGCGCCGTACCCTTGGCGGTGCAGGACAACACCGCAGAAAGTCCCGTACGGGGAGGACGCAAGGGCCACAGGCCCGGCTCATGACGCAGACACCATCCAGCGCCCGCGCACAGTTCACCGTTCCGCCGAAGCACCCCATGGTCGAGGTGCTCGGGTCGGGGGACGCGCTGCTGCGAGTGATCGAGAAGGCCTTCCCGGAGGCCGACATCCACGTCCGGGGCAATGAGATCAGCGCGACCGGGGAGTCGGGGGAAGTCGCCCTCATCCAGCGCCTGTTCGACGAGATGATGCTGGTACTGAGGACAGGGGCACCGATGACCGAGGACGCCGTGGAGCGTTCCATCGCCATGCTGAAGGCCGGCGGGAGCAACGGGCAGGAGACGCCCGCCGAGGTGCTCACGCAGAACATCCTGTCGTCGCGGGGCCGCACGATCCGGCCGAAGACGCTGAACCAGAAGCGGTACGTCGACGCGATCGACAAGAACACGATCGTCTTCGGCATCGGCCCGGCGGGCACCGGCAAGACGTACCTGGCGATGGCCAAGGCCGTCCAGGCCCTGCAGGCCAAGCAGGTCGACCGGATCATCCTGACCCGTCCTGCGGTGGAGGCGGGCGAGCGGCTCGGATTCCTTCCGGGAACGCTGTACGAGAAGATCGACCCGTACCTGCGCCCCCTGTACGACGCGCTGCACGACATGCTCGACCCGGACTCGATCCCGCGTCTGATGGCGGCGGGGACGATCGAGGTGGCGCCGCTGGCCTACATGCGCGGCCGCACCATCAACTCGGCCTTCATCATCCTCGACGAGGCGCAGAACACGACGCCCGAGCAGATGAAGATGTTCCTGACCCGGCTCGGTTTCGACTCGAAGATCGTGATCACGGGTGACGTGACGCAGGTCGACCTGCCGGGCGGCACGAAGAGCGGGCTCAAGCAGGTGCAGGACATCCTGACGGACGTCGAGGACGTGAACTTCTCCCGGCTCACGTCCCAGGACGTGGTGAGGCACAAGCTCGTCGGCCGTATCGTCGACGCGTACGAGAAGTACGACACCGAGCACGGTACGGAGAACGGCACTCACAAGGGCCGTCCCAGAGGGAACCAAGGAAAGTAGTCCAACAGCGCCATGTCGATCGACGTCAACAACGAGTCCGGAACCGAGGTCGACGAGCAGGCGATCCTCGACATCGCCCGCTACGCACTCGCCCGGATGCGGATCCACCCGCTGTCGGAGCTCTCGGTGATCGTCGTCGACGGCGACGCCATGGAGCAGCTGCACGTGCAGTGGATGGACCTGCCGGGGCCGACGGATGTCATGTCGTTCCCGATGGACGAGCTGCGGCCGCCGATGAAGGACGAGGACGAGGCCCCGCAGGGCCTGCTCGGCGACATCGTGCTGTGCCCGGAGGTCGCCAAGCAGCAGGGTGAGGACGCGCCCACGCAGCACTCCATGAACGAGGAGCTCCAGCTCCTCACCGTGCACGGGGTGCTGCACCTGCTCGGGTACGACCACGAAGAGGCCGACGAGAAGGCCGAGATGTTCGGTCTCCAGGCGGGCATCGTGGACGGCTGGCGTGCGGAGAAGGGACTGACGGGGCCGTCGCCGGCGCCGACCGTGTCATGAGCTTTTCGCTGATCGCCGGGGCCGTCGCGCTGGTCGTGATCGCCTGGCTCGCCGCCTGCGCCGAGGCCGGCCTCGCGCGGGTGTCGAGCTTCCGTGCCGAGGAGGCCGTTCGGTCCGGGCGGCGCGGCAGCGCCAAGCTCTCCCAGGTGGCCGCCGACCCGACGCGCTATCTGAACGTGGCGCTCCTGGTGCGCGTCGCCTGCGAGATGGCGGCCGCCTCGCTCGTCACGTACGCGTGCCTGGAGGAGTTCCAGGAGACGTGGCAGGCGCTGCTCGTCGCCATCGGCGTGATGGTGCTGGTGTCGTACGTGGCCGTGGGCGTCTCGCCGCGCACCATCGGCCGCCAGCACCCGCTGAACACCGCGACCGCGGCCGCGTACGTGCTGCTGCCGCTGGCTCGGATCATGGGTCCGATCCCGCCGCTGCTGATCCTCATCGGTAACGCGCTCACCCCCGGCAAGGGCTTCCGGCGCGGCCCCTTCGCCTCCGAGGCCGAGCTGCGGGCCCTGGTCGACCTCGCCGAGAAGGAGTCCCTCATCGAGGACGAGGAGCGCCGCATGGTGCACTCCGTCTTCGAGCTGGGCGACACCCTCGTGCGGGAGGTCATGGTGCCGCGCACCGACCTCGTCGTCATCGAGCGGTACAAGACCATCCGGCAGGCCCTCACCCTCGCCCTGCGGTCCGGGTTCTCGCGGATCCCCGTGGTCGGCGAGAGCGAGGACGACGTCGTGGGTGTCGTGTACCTGAAGGACCTTTCGCGCAAGACGCACATCAACCGGGACGCCGAGGCCGAGCTGGTGTCGACCGCCATGCGGCCCGCGACCTTCGTGCCCGACACCAAGAACGCGGGCGATCTGCTGCGCGAGATGCAGCAGCTGCGCACGCACGTCGCCGTCGTGATCGACGAGTACGGCGGCACGGCCGGCATCGTCACGATCGAGGACATCCTCGAGGAGATCGTCGGCGAGATCACCGACGAGTACGACCGCGAGGTGTCCTCCGTGGAGGAGCTCGGCGACGAGCGGTTCCGGGTGACGTCCCGCCTCGACATCGGCGACCTCGGCGAGCTGTACGGCATCGAGGAGTTCGACGACGAGGACGTGGAGACGGTGGGCGGGCTGCTGGCCAAGGCCCTCGGCCGGGTCCCGATCGCCGGGGCCTCGTCCCTGGTCACCCTGCCCGACGGGCGGGCGCTGCGGCTGACCGCGGAGGCCGCGGCGGGCCGCCGGAACAAGATCGTGACCGTGCTCTCGGAGCCGGTCGGCGGCCAGGAGGAGGGCGCCGGATGACCCCGAAGGAGCTGCGCGCGTTCTGCCTGTCGTTCAACGCGGCGGTGGAGGACTTCCCGTTCAGTCCGGAGATCTCCGTGTTCAAGGTGCTGGGCAAGATGTTCGCCCTGTCGTTCCTCGACGCGAGCCCGCTGACCGTGAACCTCAAGTGCGCCCCCGAGGACGCGGTGCGGCTCCGCGGTGAGTACGAGGGCCTCATCGTGCCCGGCTGGCACATGAACAAGCGGCACTGGAACACGGTGACCGTCGAAAGCCCCGACGAGCTCCCGGACCGGCTGGTCCGGGAGCTCATCGAGGACTCGTACGACCTGGTGGTGGCGGGCCTGCCGAAGGCGGAGCGGCTCCGGCTCGACCGGGCCTAGCACCCGCCAGGAGGGCCCTAGGCCTTCCTCGGCCGCAGGCCCAGCGCCACCAGCGCCGCCGCCACCAGGGTGATCGCCGCGGCGAGCGTGATCACCGTGTGCGCACCGGTCAGCAGGTCCGTGGACGTCGTCGCGAGGACGCCGAGCAGCGGGATGCCGACGGTGATGCCGATCTGCTGGGTCGAGGTGACCAGGCCCGTGGCCAGGCCCTGCTCCTCGTTCGGCACGCCCGAGGTGACCGTGAGGCCGTACGAGATGATCGCGCCCAGGTGGAAGGCGCTGGCCAGCGAGACTCCGGCGGTCGCGAGCCAGACCGAGGCGCCGTCGGTGCCGATCCCCAGGAGCGAGGCGATGAGCACGCCCTGTCCGGCGAGCGAGCCGATGAGGGTGCGGCGGGCGCCGAAGCGGCCGACGACCTTCGGCGTGTACGCCCCCGCGACCACCGACAGGACGCCCTGGACGCCGAAGACGAGGCCGGTCTCGAAGGCCGACAGGTGCAGGACCTCCTGGAGGTAGAGGGTCAGCACGAAGACGATCGTCGACATCATCGAGAAGGTGACCAGGCCGCCCAGATTGCCCCATGCGATGGTGCGGCGGCGCAGCATCGGCAGCGACACCAGCGGCTGGGCGCTGCGGGACTCGATGGAGACGAACGCGGTCAGCAGGGCGAGGCCCGCGACGAGCGTGATGAGGACGTCGGCGCGGCCGAAGCCGACCTCCGCCGCCGTGGACAGCGCGTAGATCAGGGCGAGCAGGCCGCCCGTGACCGTGACGGCGCCGGGGATGTCCAGGCGCGGGCGGTCCGGGGTGCGGGACTCGGGCAGCAGTCCGGGTGCGAGCGGCAGCACGAGCACGGCGAACAGGGTCAGCAGGCCCATCGTGGAGCGCCAGCCGAGCGCGTCGGTGAGGACTCCGCCGGCCACCATGCCGACGGTGAAACCGAGGGACATCAGCGTGCCGGAGATGCCGAGCGCCTTGTCGCGCTGCGGGCCCTCAGGGAACGTCGTGGTCAGCAGCGACATCCCGGTCGGCACGATCGCCGCCGCGCCCATGCCCTGCAGCGCGCGGCCCGCGAGGAAGGACGCCGGGTCCCAGGCGAACGTCGCGAGCAGCGAGGCCGCGCCGAACAGGGCGAGCCCTGACAGGAAGATCCGGCGCCGCCCGTACAGGTCGCCGATCCGGCCGAAGAGGAGCAGGAAGCCACCGGACGGCAGGGCGAAGGCGGTCACCGCCCACTGCAGCGCGGACGTGCTCATACCGAGGTCGGGACCGAGCACCGGCAGCGCCACGTTCAGCACGGAGAAGTCGAGCGCCACCATGAACTGGGCGGCGCACAGGACGAAGAGGACGAGCTTGTCGCGGCCCGACAGGCGGGGCGCGGCGGGTCGTTGGGACAGGGGAGCCGTGGAGGTCTCGGTGGAGGTTGCGGTGTCGATCGCCATGGCCAAGAGCTTTCTACGACCGGAATAACCGTGGAGAGTGGGAACTTATGCTGGTGGTCGCACCACCAGACAACCGGGGGAGTCGTACGTGGCCGAGAGCGCAGCGCTCAAGAAGCACCGGCTCAGCGAGTTGCGGGAGTTCCTGATGAGCCGGCGGGCGCGGGTCTCGCCCACCGAGGCGGGCCTGCCCGACGGCGGTGCCCGGCGCCGTACGCCAGGCCTGCGCCGCGAAGAAGTCGCCGTGCTCGCCGGGGTCGGCGCCTCCTGGTACCAGTGGCTGGAGCAGGGCCGGGACATCTCGGTGTCGCCGCAGGTGCTCGACGCCGTGGCCCGCGTCCTGAAGCTGACGAGTGCGGAGCGGCGCCACCTGTATGTGCTCGCGGGGCTCAACCCGCCCGCGTACGAGGTGGATCCGGGCGACCAGCAGATGTGCGACGGGCTGCAGCGGCTCATCGACGCCTGGATGCCGTTCCCGGCGCACATCATGGACGCGTACTACAACTGCGTGATGTACAACGACGCGGCGGCGATCGTCCTGGCGATGCGCCCGGAGAACCGGCAGAACTGCGTCATCGACTTCTTCACCGACTCCCTCTACCGCGCCCGCAGCGAGAGCTGGGAGCAGAACGCGGCGACGGTCGTCGCCCAGTTCCGTGCCGCCTGCTCCGAGTGCCCCGACGACGAGGGCTTCCAGGAGGTCGTCGCCGAACTCAAGGAGGTGAGCCCGGAGTTCGTGGAGCTGTGGGAGCGCCGCGACATCAAGCCGCAGGGGCAGGTCCGCAAGGAGCTCACGCATCCCGTGGCCGGGCTGCTGGTCATGGAGTCGACCGCCATGAAGATCCCCGCGCGGCCGGACCTCACCGTCGTGCTGCACACTCCGATGGCCGAGGCGGACACCGCGGCGAAGCTGGAGTGGCTGGCGTCGCCGGAGGGGCGGCGTGGGGCGATGTACCCCGTCGCAGGGTGAACCCGACCCACTTCCTTATGCTCACCTCATGACTGAGAGCACCGACCTCGGCCCCGAGGACCGCAAGATCGTCACCCTGGCCCGCTCCACGCGGGCCCGCAACGGTGTGCCCGAGGGCGCGGCCGTGCGTGACGAGACGGGGCGCACCTACGTCGCGGGCACCGTCGCCCTCGACTCCCTGAAGCTGAGCGCGCTGCAGACGGCCGTCGCCATGGCGGTGGCGTCCGGAGCGCAGTCCCTGGAGGCGGCGGCCGTCGTCTCCGCGTCCGACGAGCTTCCGGCCGAGGACCTCGCGGCCGTACGTGACCTGGGCGGGGCCGGTACGCCGGTGTTCCTCGCCGGGGGCGACGGTGCGGTGAAGGAGGCGCTGCGGGCGGGCTGAACTCCCTTGCGCGCAACGGCTTTGTGAGCACCCTCACGCCCGCCGCTCACCCGGGCCCGACGGCCCGGTGCGGCGGGCGTCGTGCGTGCGGGCGCGGGGGCCCGGGGAGCGGGCGGCGGGACCAATGACCCGGGGCGCAGGTCCCGGCGGGACGGGACCCCGGGGCGGGACCGAAGGGTGGCGCGGTGGGTCGGGCGGCCCATGGGTCGGGGGCTCGGCGTGGCTCACGGTGGAGTGGTCGCCCGCTGCGGCAGCCGACCGACCGGCCGCCGCACCGGGCGGCCTACCACGTCCCCAAACAAAGGTTCTGCTTCGTGTTCTCCGCCGTGCTTCGTCGTCCCTCCGCCGCCCGTATGTCCCGTACTCGTCGTCTTGGCACGGCCGCCGTTCTGGCCGGGGCCAGTGGGGTGATGGTGCTCGCGGGCACCGGCAGCGCTTCGGCGGCCACCGGGGCGTCGGCGTCCCAGTGGCAGTCCGTTGCCCGGTGCGAGGCCAGTGGGAACTGGGCCGCGAACACGGGGAACGGGTTCTCGGGTGGGCTGCAGTTCACGTCGTCCACGTGGGCCGCGTATGGGGGTACGCAGTACGCCGCCTCTGCGCATCAGGCGACGCCGTCGGAGCAGATGGCTGTCGCCAACAAGGTTCTGGCCGAACAGGGGCCGGGGGCGTGGCCGGTCTGCGGCGCGAAGGCGGGCCTTTAAGCCGTACCGGCGTTGCGGTCTCGGGGCTCTGCCCCGGGCCCCGCTGCTCAATCGCCGCAGGGGCTGGAAAGATCGGGGCTCTGCCCCGGACCCCGCTGCTCAATCGCCGCAGGGGCTAGGTTTCCGGGCCCGCGCTTGAATGTGCCGGTCGGGCAAAGGACGTCAGATCGCGTCCGGGCCGTGCTCGCCGGTGCGGACGCGGACGACCGTTTCGACCGGGACCGCCCAGACCTTGCCGTCGCCGATCTTCCCGGTCCGTGCGGCCCGCACGATCGCGTCCATCGCGGGTTCGAGGTCCGCGTCCTCGACGACGACCTCGACCCGTACCTTCGGGACCAGGTCGACCTGGTACTCGGCACCCCGGTACACCTCCGTGTGCCCGCGCTGACGGCCGTAGCCGCTCGCCTCGGTCACGGTCAGGCCCATGATGCCCAGCTCCTGGAGCGCGGTCTTGACCTCGTCGAGGCGGAAGGGCTTCACGACCGCGGTGATCAACTTCATGGCGCGACCTTTCGGGCAACGGGAGAGGCGCTCAGGACGCCGTGATCGTACGCACTCTCCGCGTGCGCCGTCTGGTCGAGTCCGGTCATCTCCTCGTCGGCCCCGGCCCGGAAGCCCATCAGCTTGTCGATGGCCTTCCCGATCCCGTACGTGACGAGGAAGGTGTAGGCCGCGACCACCAGCACCGCGAGCAGTTGCTTGCCGAGCTGGCCGAACCCGCCGCCGTACAGCAGACCCACCTTCGCCGCCGAGCCCGTCATCGCGGATGTCGCGAACAGGCCGATGAGGAGCGTGCCCACCACACCGCCGATGAAGTGCACGCCGACGACGTCGAGGGAGTCGTCGTAGTGGAAGCGCAGCTTCCAGGCGACCGCGTACGAGCAGACGACACCGGCCACGAGCCCGACGACAGCCGCGCCCGGCACGCCGACGACCCCGCAGGCCGGGGTGATCGCGACCAGACCGGCGACCGCGCCCGAGGCCGCGCCGAACGTCGTCGGGTGCCCGTCCCGCCGCTGCTCCACGAACAGCCAGCCCAGCAGCCCCGTGCAGCCCGCGATCAGGGTGTTGAAGAGGGAGGCCGCGGCGATGCCGTTCGCGCCGAGCGCCGAGCCGCCGTTGAAGCCCAGCCAGCCGAACCACAGCAGGCCCGCGCCCATGACCACCATCGGCAGGTTGTGCGGGCGCATCGCGTCCTTCTTGAAGCCGATGCGCGGGCCGAGGACGAGACAGAGGGCCAGGCCCGACGCGCCCGAGGCGATCTCCACGACGAGTCCGCCCGCGAAATCGAGGGCTCCGAGGTGGTTCGCGATCCAGCCTCCGGGGCCCCACACCCAGTGCGCCACGGGAACGTATACGAGCAGTGCCCAGACGGGTACGAAGACCAGCCACGCCCCGAATTTCGTACGGTCCGCGACCGCCCCGCTGATCAGCGCCGTGGTGAGGATCGCGAAGGTCAGCTGGAAGGTCGTGAAGAGGAAGGTCGGGACCGTGCCGGTGACGTCGGACGGTCCGATGCCGACCATGCCCGCGTGCTCCAGGCCGCCGATCAGGCCCGCGAAGGCGTCGTCGCCGAAGGCGAGCGAGTAGCCCGCGACCAGCCACACCACCGTCACGAGCGCGATCGACACAAAGCTCATCATCAGCATGTTCAGGACGCTCTTCGTGCGGACCATGCCGCCGTAGAAGAGCGCGAGTCCCGGCGTCATGAGCAGCACGAGGGCGGTGGCGGCGAGCAGCCAGGCGGTGTCGCCGGTATCGAGTGCGGGGGCGGCGAGGGGCACGGTCGAGGCAGGCATGCCGATCAGCGTCATGGGTCCGCGTTTCCGGAACCGCACGTACGGGTTTCCGCCGTGTTTCTTGTTGCCGGGTGGTTACCGGGGCCTCACTGTGCTGCGGCACCCCCGCCATCGGGGACAATGGGCGCCATGAGCGCTCGTACCCAGCCGTCCCAGTCGTCGAATTCCTCGGAGCCCGCGCACCGCGCCGGCTTCGCCTGCTTCGTCGGCCGCCCCAACGCGGGCAAGTCCACCCTCACGAACGCTCTGGTCGGCAAGAAGGTGGCGATCACCGCCGACCAGCCGCAGACCACGCGGCACACCGTGCGCGGCATCGTGCACCGCGAGGACGCGCAGCTGATCCTGGTGGACACCCCCGGCCTGCACAAGCCGCGTACGTTGCTGGGCGAGCGGCTCAACGACGTGGTGCGCACCACGTGGGCCGAGGTCGACGTGATCGGCTTCTGCCTGCCCGCCGACCAGAAGCTCGGCCCCGGTGACAAGTTCATCGCCAAGGAACTCGCGTCGATCAAGAAGACGCCGAAGGTCGCCATCGTCACCAAGACGGACCTCGTCGACAGCAAGACCCTCGCCGAGCAGCTCATCGCCATCGACCAGCTGGGCCGGGAGCTGGGCATCGAGTGGGCGGAGATCGTGCCGGTGTCGGCCGTCGGCGAGTCGCAGGTGGACCTGCTCGCCGACCTGCTGATCCCGATGCTGCCCGAAGGGCCGATGCTCTACCCCGAGGGCGACCTCACGGACGAGCCCGAGCAGGTCATGGTCGCGGAGCTGATCCGCGAGGCCGCGCTGGAGGGCGTACGGGACGAGCTGCCGCACTCCATCGCCGTCGTGGTGGAGGAGATGCTGCCGCGCGAGGACCGGCCCAAGGACAAGCCGCTCCTCGACATCCACGCGTTCGTCTACATCGAGCGGCCCAGCCAGAAGGGCATCATCATCGGCCCGAAGGGCAAGCGCCTCAAGGACGTCGGCATCAAGTCCCGCAAGCAGATCGAGGCGCTCCTCGGTACGCCGGTCTACCTGGACCTGCACGTCAAGGTAGCCAAGGACTGGCAGCGGGACCCGCGGCAGCTGCGCAAGCTCGGATTCTGAACCTGCCAGTGGCCCGGTTACGCCGGGTCGCTCGGCGTCAGGTCCTGGAGGCCGATCACCCGCAGCAGTTCCAGGCGTTCGTACGTCTCCGTGCCCGGCCGCGCCGAGTGCACGACGAGCTGCTGGCCGTGGCCGTTGCCGGTCAGCACCTCGCAGTCGAGGTCGAGGACGCCGACCACGGGGTGCACGAAGCGCTTCGGTGACGGCCGGTTCACCACGACGTCGTGCCTGCGCCACATCGACTCGAACTCCCTCGAACCGGCGCGCAGCTCGGTCACGAGCGCGGCGGGACCCGGATCGTCGGGGCGGGCCGCGGTGACCGCGCGCAGACCCGCCACATGGGCGCGGGCGTGCGGCTCGTGCGCCTCCGGCGGGAACAGGGCCCGGCAGTCCGGCTCCACGAACCAGCGGCGCACCATGTTCTCCCCGACGTGCTCCCCGGTGAGCGCCACCGACATCGGGTTCTGCGCGAGCACCGTGCCCCAGTCGCTCATCACCGACGCCGGCAGGTCGTACAGCCGGTCCAGGATCAGCAGCAGGCCCGGACTGACGTGCTCCGACGAGACCCCGGGCCGCGGCGGCTCCTCGCCCGCCAGATGGAACAGATGGTCCCGCTCGACGTCGGACAGGCGCAGCGCGCGGGCCAGGGCGGTGAGCATCTGCCGCGACGGGTGCGAGCCCCGGCGCTGTTCGAGCCGCGTGTAGTAGTCCGTGGACATCCCGGCGAGCTGCGCCACCTCCTCGCGGCGCAGGCCCGGGGTGCGGCGGCGCGGACCCGCTGTCAGCCCTACGTCGGGCGGGGACAGGCGGGTGCGGGAGCGGCGCAGGAAGTCGGCGAGTTCGGGGCGGTTCACGTATTCAGGATCGCGCGGGTCGGCCGCCGTATCCAGCTCGTATCCAGGGAGTGTCGGTCCCTGGATGAACGCGTCTCTCCCGCCGGGCGCCCGGATCTCCGAGGCTTCAAGGCATGGCTACGACATCGCTATCGAGGAGGCGGCCATGCTGACACTGGTGACGGGTGCGACGGGACAGGTCGGGCGGCGCTTCGTGCCCCGACTGCTGGCGGGCGCGCCGAAGGGGGACCGGGTGCGGGTCCTCGTACGGGACGAGGCTCGCGGGGAGCGGTTCGCCGAGCTGGGCGCGGACGTGGTGGTCGGCGATCTGCGCGACGCCGGCGTGCTGGGCAAGGCGACGACCGGGGTGGACTCCGTGGTCAACGTCGCCGCGGCGTTCCGCGGGGTGCCGGACGAGGAGGCGCGGGCGGTCAACCGGGACGCGGCGATCGAGCTGGGCCGGGCCGCGGTGGCCTCGGGTGTGCGGAGGTTCGTGCAGGTCAGCACGGGGCTCGTGTACGGGGCCGGTCGGGGGCGGCCGCTCGTGGAGTCGGACGAGACGGTGCCGGGCGGGATCCAGTGGGGTGCGTATCCCGAGTCCAAGTGGGAGGCGGAGCGGGCGCTGCGGGGCCTCGACGGGCTCGACGACCTGCGGATCGCGCGGCTGCCCTTCGTGTACGGGGACGGGGATCCGCATCTCGACAATGTGCTGGAGTGGGCGGTTGCCTGGCCGGCGATGCAGAGGCTGCACATGGGGCATCACGTGGATGTGACGCAGGGGCTGCGGAGGTTGTTGTACGCGGCCGGGGCGGACGGGGTGTACAACATCGCGGATGACGCGCCGGTGACGACGGTCGACATTCTGGGGATCGGTGGAGTTCCGGTGCCGGCGGAGGCGTACGAGAAGGTGGCGCCGGATCCGTGGCACTCGGTGATGTCCACGGATCGCCTCCGGCACGAGCTGGGGTATCGGCCGGTGTTTCCGTCGGTGTGGGCGGCCCGGGACGCGGGTGTCCTTTAGCCGGACCGGGGTTGCGGACTCGGGGCTCTGCCCCGGACCCCGCTGCTCAATCGCCGCAGGGGCTTTAATCGGCCGAACTCAAGCGCCCTCCTTCAACACCCGTGAGATCAGCCTGCGTTGTTCCTCCGAGAGGTGGGGGTCGGCGCAGTACACGGTCGTGTCGTCGACCGTGATCGTGTAGCTGAAGCCGTCGGGTACGCCGATGGGGGGCGTGGCCCGGCCGGAGGACACCGCCTTCTCGGCCAGGGCGTGCCACTCGTGGGCATCGGACCGGCCCGCCGTGTCCACCTCGGCGTGCCGGTCGATGCCGGCGAATCCGCCCGTGCGTGAGACGTGAATACGCATGGGTCCCTGTCTACTCCTACTGGCGCCTACTGGGTAGGAACGCCGACCTGCTCCCAGGCCTTGAGCACCGACTGGTACTCCTCGCCCTCGTTGTAACGGGACTTCGCGGCCTTCACCGTCGCCTTGGCGAAGTCGACGAAGAGGCAGTCCTGCGCGAGCTCGCCGCCGGTGAGGGTGTCGTACCAGATCTGGCCCGCCCGCTCCCACGCGTTCCCGCCGAGCGCCTCGGCCAGGATGTAGAACGCGTGGTTGGGGATGCCGGAGTTGATGTGCACGCCGCCGTTGTCACGGCCCGTCTTCACGAAGTGGTCCATGTCGGCGGGCTGCGGGTCCTTGCCGAGGACATCGTCGTCGTAGGCGGTCCCCGGGGCCTTCATGGAGCGCAGGGCGACGCCCGTGACGCGCGGAGCCAGCAGGCCGGCGCCGATCAGCCAGTCGGCCTCGGAGGCGGACTGGCCCAGCGTGTACTGCTTGATGAGGGAGCCGAAGACGTCGGACATCGACTCGTTGAGCGCGCCCGGCTGACCGAAGTACGTCAGGTTCGCCGTGTACTGCGTGACGCCGTGGGTCAGCTCGTGGCCGATGACGTCGACGGGGATGGTGAAGTCGAGGAAGATCTCGCCGTCACCGTCGCCGAACACCATCTGCTCGCCGTTCCAGAACGCGTTGTTGTACTCCTCGGAGTAGTGCACCGTCGCGTTCAACGGCAGACCGTTGCCGTCGATCGAGTGCCGGGAGAACTTCTCCAGGAACAGCTCGAACGTCGCGCCGAGCCCCGCGTACGCACGGTTGACGGTCGCGTCCTTGCCCGGCTTGTCCCCCTCGCCGCGCACCTTCCGCCCCGGCAGCTCCGTGTGGTGCCGGGCGTCGTAGATGGTGCGGTGCGGCTTCTGGCCCTCGAGGCCCGCGGGCGGGGCGACGGAGGGCGCGCCGATGACGGTCGTCAGCCGGCGCCGCGTGCGCTCGAAGCCGTCGCGCTCGAGGGAGCGGCGGGCCTTGGCGGCGATCGCGGAGTCCTCGGCCTGAGCTGCCTTGTCGAGGATGTGGGGCGGCACGATGGTGCAGAACACGGGCTCGAACCCCTGTGGGTTCCCCGTTGGATTTGCGGTCATGCGAGGCAATCTGGCACCGGGTGATGCCGCTGTCACTACCTGCCACCATGATTAGCGAAATAGAGGTATTGATCACCTCTTACCCGTTACCTGTCCGTGGTCCCGCATACTGATACGGGTCTTCGCGTCCTGCGGTACTCGACTAAGGTGCGGTGCATCATGCGTTTCGGGCTGCTTCTCCTTAGCTGCCGCGGCGAGGGCCTGTAGACAAGGTCGGCTCCCTCCCCGCGGAGTTTGGTGTTGCGCCGTCGGCCGCCTTCAAGGCCACCTCCGAGGAGCCCACGCATCATGGCAAACCGTCAGCAGCCCAGCAGCATGCCGATCCACAAGTACGGCCAGTACGACCAGGTCGACATCCCGGACCGCACGTGGCCCGGCAAGCGGATCACCACCGCCCCCCGCTGGCTCTCCACGGACCTGCGCGACGGCAACCAGGCGCTGATCGACCCGATGTCGCCGGCCCGTAAGCGCGCGATGTTCGACCTGCTGGTCAAGATGGGCTACAAGGAGATCGAGGTCGGCTTCCCCGCGTCGGGGCAGACGGACTTCGACTTCGTACGCTCGATCATCGAGGACCCGGCCGCCATCCCGGACGACGTCACGATCTCCGTACTGACCCAGGCCCGTGAGGACCTGATCGAGCGGACCGTGGAGTCCCTGAAGGGCGCCAAGAACGCCACGCTCCACCTGTACAACGCCACGGCGCCGGTCTTCCGCCGCGTCGTCTTCCGCGGCTCCAAGGAAGAGATCAAGCAGATCGCCGTCGACGGCACGCGCCTGGTCATGGAGTACGCGGAGAAGCTGCTGGGCCCGGAGACGAAGTTCGGCTACCAGTACAGCCCCGAGATCTTCACGGACACCGAGCTGGACTTCGCCCTGGAGGTCTGTGAGGCCGTCATGGACGTCTACCAGCCGGGCCCGGACCGCGAGATCATCCTCAACCTGCCCGCCACGGTGGAGCGTTCGACGCCGTCCACGCACGCGGACCGCTTCGAGTGGATGTCGCGCAACCTGTCGCGCCGCGAGTACGTGTGCCTGTCCATCCACCCGCACAACGACCGCGGCACCGCCGTCGCCGCCGCCGAGCTGGGCGTGATGGCGGGCGGCGACCGCGTCGAGGGCTGCCTGTTCGGACAGGGCGAGCGCACCGGCAACGTCGACCTGGTCACCCTGGGCATGAACCTGTTCTCGCAGGGCGTCGACCCGCAGATCGACTTCTCCCACATCGACGAGATCCGTCGTACGTGGGAGTACTGCAACCAGATGGAGGTCCACCCGCGCCACCCGTACGTGGGCGACCTGGTCTACACGTCCTTCTCCGGCTCCCACCAGGACGCCATCAAGAAGGGCTTCGACGCCATGGAGGCCGACGCCAAGGCCAAGGGCGTCACCGTCGACGACATCGAGTGGGCCGTCCCGTACCTGCCGATCGACCCGAAGGACGTCGGCCGCTCCTACGAGGCCGTCATCCGCGTCAACTCGCAGTCCGGCAAGGGCGGCATCGCGTACGTCCTGAAGGACGGGCACAACCTGGACCTGCCGCGCCGTATGCAGGTCGAGTTCTCCAAGGTCATCCAGCAGAAGACGGACGCCGAGGGCGGCGAGGTCACGCCGAAGGACATCTGGAGCGTCTTCCAGGACGAGTACCTGCCGAACCCGGCCAACCCGTGGGGCCGCATCCAGGTCAAGACGGGCCAGACCACGACCGACACGGACGGCGTCGACACGCTGACCGTCGAGGCCGAGGTGGACGGCGAGGAGCAGGTCCTGGTCGGCACCGGCAACGGTCCGATCTCCGCGTTCTTCCACGCCCTGCAGGGCATCGGCATCGACGCCCGTCTGCTGGACTACCAGGAGCACACGATGAGCGAGGGCGCCTCCGCGGTCGCCGCCTCGTACATCGAGGTCGCCATCGGGGACAAGGTTCTGTGGGGCATCGGCACCGATGCGAACACGACACGTGCGTCGCTGAAGGCGGTCGTCTCCGCGGTCAACCGCGCGAGCCGCTGACCCGGTTGAGCTGCGCTTTCTCGGCCCCGTGCACCTTTTGTGGGTGTGCGGGGCCGCGTCGTGTCCCGGCCAGGAACGAGAAGTTCCGTGACCTCGGCGTGACCAAGGTACTGACGCCGCATCAACAATGTGGCTAACATCACGCCAACGCCGCGATGATGCGGCGCCACGACGGGAGGTGTGCGACGTGCTGCCGAATCATGGACGCATGGGACTGACCGGGCTCTCGCGGGTGTTCGGGGTGCACGCCATATGGACCACCGTGGGCGACGGCGAGTTCTTCTGTCCGGGCTGCGGCGGCGATCGCAACTACCAACGGCGGACCGGGAAACGACGGTTGGTGCTGCTCGGCGTTCCCGTCGTGCCGCGCGGGCAGGCGGGCCCCGTCGTCGAATGCGCGGCCTGCGAGGGCCGGTTCGGCACGGACGCGCTCGACCACCCCACCACGCACCGCTTCTCGGCGATGCTGCGGGACGCCGTGCACACGGTGGTGCTCGCGGTGCTCGCGGGCGGTGGCACGTCGCCGCAGGCGCTCGAATGCGCGGTGGGTACGTTGCGGGACGCCGGGTTCGAGGACACCTCCGAGGAACAACTCGCGGCGCTCGTCGAGGCGTTGGTGACCGATGCGGGGCGCGTCGCCGAGCAGTGCGGGACGGGGGCCGGGCTCGCCATAGAGCTGCACGAGGCGCTCGATCCGCTCGCGCAGCATCTCGCTCCGGCGGGGCGGGAGTCGATCCTGTTGCAGGGGGCGCGGATTGCCCTCGCGGACGGGGTGTATTCGGCGGGTGAGCGGGATGTGCTCGGCACGGTGGGCGCGGCTCTTACCTTGTGCACGGATGAGGTCGGAGAGCTGCTGGCTGTCGCTGCTCGTACGCCGAGCTGAGCCTACGTCTCGGGGCTCTGCCCCGGACCCCGCTGCTCAATCGCCGCAGGGGCTCCAAAATGGAGCCCCCGGTTGATACTCCCCGGGGAGTAGTCGGCCGGCCCTGACGCCCGCCGCAGTACCTCCCAACTCGGTCCCTCGGGCGACGTGTTGGGTCCCTCTGGATCGGAATCTGGATGTGTCGGATTTCGGTGGCAGAGAGGGGTCAACCCATGAGGCGGATCGCGGTTCCCTGGGGGGTGCTCGCGCTGTGGATCGCCGTGCTTGCCTTCGCGGGGCCCTTCGCCGGCAAGCTCGGCGACGTACAGCACAACCGGGCCGTCGACTACCTGCCCGCGAGCGCCGACTCGACGCAGGTCGCGAAGATCCAGGACCAGTTGCCGGGCGGCGAGACCACCGAGTTGGTGCTCGTGTATCACCGGGACGGCGGGCTCAGTTCCGCCGACCGCGCGGCCGCGTCGGACCAAGTAGCGGACATAGAACGTGAGTTGAATCTTGTACGGGCGCCGGAGGGCGTGCCGTCCAAGAGCGGTGACACCGTGATGTACCCCGTCGCCAGTACGTCCCCCGGGCAGGACGAGAAGGCCCGGGACGCGTTCGTGAACGACGTACGGGACATCGCCCATGACACCGGCGCCGGGATGAGCGTCGACGTCGGCGGGCCCGGGGCGGTGGCCACCGACGCGTCCGAGGTGTACCAGTCGCTCGACGGGCCGCTGCTCTACACCACCGTGGCCGTCGTCGCGCTGCTGCTGATCCTGATCTACCGCAGCCCGTTCCTGTGGCTCGTGCCGCTCGCCGTCGCGGGGGTCGCCGACTTCCTGTCGATGGGCGTCGCGTACGGCCTCAACCAGGCCTTCGGGACCACGATCAGCGGGCAGAGCCAGGGCGTGATGACGATCCTCGTGTTCGGCGCGGGGACGGATTACGCGCTGCTCATCGTGTCCCGGTACCGGGAGGAGCTACGAAGGTTCGAGCGGCCGTACGACGCCATGCGCGCGGCCCTGCGCGGCTGCGGGCCCGCCGTGCTCGCCTCGTCCGCGACCGTCGCCGTAGGGCTGCTGTGCCTGCTCGCCGCCGACCTCAACTCCAGTCGCGGGATGGGCCCGTTGGGGGCCGTCGGCGTGCTGTGCGCGCTCGTCGCCATGCTGACGCTGCTGCCGGCCGTGCTCGTGCTGCTCGGGCGGCGGGTGTTCTGGCCGCTGGTGCCCGCGTTCGGCTCGCGGCCGAAGGAGCGCAGGTCGCTGTTCACGGCGATGGGCTCGTCGGCGGGGCGCAGGCCGCTCACCGTGCTGGGCGTCGGGGCCGTGCTGCTCGGGGCGCTCGCGCTGGGAGCCTTCGCGCTGCCCGGCAGCCTCAAGCAGGAGGACTCCTTCACCGACAAGCCGGACTCGGTCGTCGCGATGCGGACCCTCGCCGATGCCTACCCCGAGGCCAGCAGCCAGCCGATCACCGTCATCGCGCCCACCGGCAAGGCCGCTGAGGCGGTCGCCACCGCGCGCGACACCGACGGAGTCACCGACGTCACGCGCGGGCGCGGTGGCGGCGGCTGGACCGAGATCAACGTGGTCGCGAAGGCCGCGCCGCAGACCGCCGCCGAGACCGCGACCATCGAGGCGCTGCGCGACGGGCTCGACGGGCAGGGGGCCTACGTCGGCGGGCCGAGCGCCGAGCAGCTCGATCTGAAGGACACCAACGCCCGCGACCGGCTCGTCGTCGTGCCGATCGTGCTCGCCGCCGTGCTGCTGATCCTGGTCGCGCTGTTGCGCTCGCTCGTCGCGCCACTGCTGTTGCTCGCCGCCGTGGTCGCGGTGTGGGGAGCGGCGCTCGGCATCGGCGGGCTCGTCTTCGGGCCGCTGTTCGGCTTCGAGGGCACCGACCCGGGGCTCGGGCTGCTGTCCTTCGTCTTCCTCGTCGCCCTCGGTGTGGATTACGGGATCTTCCTGATGCACCGGATGCGGGAGGAGGTGCTCGGCGGGGCGCCGACCGGGGCGGCGGCGCTCACCGCGCTGCGGACGACCGGGGCGGTGATCGCGTCGGCGGGCCTGGTGCTCGCGGCCACGTTCGCCGTGCTCACCAGCATGCCGCTGGTCCAACTCGTCGAGCTGGGCTTCGTGATCGCGGTCGGGGTGCTCCTCGACACCTTCCTCGTGCGGACGTATCTCGTGACGTCGGCGTCCTACGCGCTCGGCCGGAAGGTGTGGTGGCCGGGGCCGCTGTCCCGGAAGCGGGACGAGGCCGCGCCGCCGTCGGCCCCGGAGCGGGAGTTCGTGCCGGCTCCGTGACCGAAGGACCCGCATCGAACGTGCCTCTCCCTGCCGGAGGGGCACGTTCCTCACCGAAGATGGGGCGGTGGATGTGCCACGTGTTCTCCTGAACGGTCCCGCGCGCCGCGCCGGGCCGCCGGACCCCGGCCGCGTACGGCGCCAGGACGCGCTCCTCGCGGCGGGGCTCGCGCTCGTCGACGCCGGTGTGGCGCTGGCCGTGCCCGTCGCCGACGGGCGTCAACTCACGGCTGTGGGCTGGGTGTTGCTGCTGGGTGCGCATGTGCCGTTGATCTGGCGGCGGAGTGCGCCGCTCGGCTCGTTCCTCGTTCTCATCGCCTTCGTCCTGCCGTACCACGCGATGGACTTCCACCACTCCGCGCCGCTGGCCGCCTCGCTGTTCGGCCTTTTCACCGTCGCCGTGTCCGGGCGGCCGCGGCGTACGGTGCTCGTCGGTGCGTGCGTCGTCGGGCTGATGCTCGCGGTCAAGTTCAGCGCAGGGATGGCCGAGGGCACGGACGCGCTCAGGATCTCCGGGTGGGTCGTCGTCGTGCTGCTGCTCGGCGTCTACGTGCGGGTGCACCGGCAGTACCTCGCCTCGGTCGTCGAGCGGGCCGAGCGGGCGGAGCGGACGCGGGAGGAGGAGGCGCGGCGGCGGGTCGCCGAGGAGCGGTTGCGGGTGGCGCGTGATCTGCACGATCTGCTGGCGCACAGCATCACGTTGGTCGGCGTGCAGACGTCCGTCGCGGCGCATGTCCTGAACGCGGATCCCGAGCGGCTCGACCGGGCGGCCGTGGCTGCGGCGCTCGACGACATCGCCGATACGTGCCGTGCGGCGCGGGGTGAACTCCGGGCGACGTTGGAGGTGTTGCGGTCGCCGGCGGACGATGCGCGGGGGGCTCTGCCGGGGGTGGACGGGATACCGGAGTTGGCGGAGGCGGCGCGTACGTCGGGGGTTTCGGTGCGGTGCGATCTTGAGGCTGCCGTGGTGCCGGTGCCGGTGCCGGCGGCGGTGGGTGCGGCGGCGTACCGGATCGTTCAGGAGGCGTTGACCAACGCGGTGCGGCACGGTGGGGCGGGTCTGTCGGTGTGGGTTGCGCTGCGTGCGGTGCCCGGGGCGGTGGAGGTTTCTGTGGTGGATGACGGAGTCGGGGGTGGTGTGGATGCGGATGCGGCAGCCGTGCCGGGGTTCGGGTTGGTGGGGATGCGGGAGCGGGCGCGGAGTGTGGGGGGTGTGGTGGAGGCGGGGCCTCGGGGTTCGGGTGGGTTCGAGGTGCGGGCTACGTTGCCGTTGACGTCACGGGGCTCTGCCCCGGACCCCGCTGGCTCTCGTCCCAGAGCGGGGCTTGAAATGCAGGGGCTTGAAGGGACCAGCGAGTGAATGGGATTCGCGTGGTGCTTGCCGACGATCAGACGCTCGTGCGGGCCGCGTTCGCCATGCTCGTGGAGTCCGCTGCCGATATGGATGTGGTGGGGCAGGCCGGCACCGGGCGGGAAGCTGTTGAGGTGGCCAAGGGGGCTCGGGCCGACTTTGTTGTCATGGATGTCCGGATGCCCGAGCTCGATGGGATCGAGGCCACCCGGCTGCTCGCCGCCGATGAGGATCTGGCGGGTGTGAAGGTGCTGGTGCTGACCACGTACGACACCGACGAGTACGTGGTCGAGGCCCTGCGCGCCGGGGCCTCCGGGTTCCTCGTGAAGGACACCAGGCCCGCCGAACTCCTCGATGCCATACGGATCGTGGCCGCGGGGGAGGCGTTGCTGTCGCCGGGGCCCACCGCCCGGCTCATCGCCCGTGTGCTGCGCGCCCCGGAGGTGCCCGCGCCGTCGACGGGCGACGCACTCGGTCAGCTGTCGGAGCGCGAGCGCCAAGTGCTCGCGCTCGTCGCGCGTGGGCTCAACAACACCGAGATCGCCGAGGCGCTGGGGCTCAGCCCGCTCACCGCCAAGACCCACGTCAGCCGGATCATGGGCAAGCTGGCCGCGCGGGACCGGGCGCAGTTGGTGATCGCCGCGTACGAGTCGGGGCTGGTGGCCCCGGCGCGCTAAGGACTCAGGCGTGGGCCGTCGGGTGGAGGGGCTGGTACAGGCCCATCTCGCCGCCGCCCGGCAGGCGGAACGACGTGAGGCGGCCCCAGCGCATGTCCTGGACGGGGGACGTGAACTCGACGCCCTTGTCCGTGAGTTCGGTGATCGTACGGTCCACGTCGTCGCACATCAGCGTCAGCTCGTGCTTGGGTGCGTCCTCCGTCGGATGCACCGCGATCTCGGAGGGCGGCGCCGCGAAGATCAGCCAGCCGCCCCCGGCATCGACGTTGGGGAAGCCGAGCACGTCCCGGAGGAAGGCCCGGTCGGCGTCCGCGTCGGAGGAGTAGAGGATGGTGTGCGCTCCTGTGATCATGCGGGGGAGCGTAGCGGTGCGGGGGCGCGGTCAGCCGGTGTCGACACCGGTTTTCGTGGCCAGGCTGTAGGCGATGCCGTCCGCGGTGTCCATCTCCAGGCCCGCCGCGTACTGCGACTCGTACGCGCTGTCGCCGAGCGTCTCCCGGATGCGGTGCTCCGTGCGGTTCCGCGTGGCCACCAGGTCGGGGGAGCCGAGCTGGGGGCGGCCCAGGCTCTGCCACACGCGCTGGCCGATGCCGAGCAGCCGGGCCGCGCGGCGGGGCTCGCCGAGCGTGCTCAGCGAGGCGGCCAGCGCGTCGATCGCGACGGCGACGCCCACCCGGTCGCGGAACCGGGACTTGCCCGCGATGGTGGTGAGCGCGTGCCGCGCGGCCTCGTCGGGACGGTCCTGGCCGTTCGCCGCGAGGGCCGCCGCCCAGCTGGCCCAGGCGCGTGCCCACTGCTCGCCGCGCCGGTCGCACTCGGCGACCAGCTTGGCGGCCACCTCGGCGGCTTCCGTGAACTCGCCCGACATGACGTGGGTGACCGAGCGGCAGGCCGTCGCCACGAACCAGGCGGCCTCATAGGGGCCGGTGTACGTACGGGTGTCCGGGGCTGCGTCGAGGACGTCCGCGGCCTCGGTCAGTCGGCCCATCAGACACAGCGACGTACCTTCCAGATGGGACACAGCCGTCGCCTGGGCCGGCGAGGGCGCGGGCAGCGTGTGCTCGCGGAACAGCCTCGACACCTTCAGGCCCGTCTCCATGTCGCCGCCTGTCATCGCTGCCACCCCCCAGGCCCACAGAGCGAGCAGATACTCGGGCCCTGGCTGCTCGGACAGGGCCAGCGCCGCCTCCGCGTACCGCCGGCCCTCGCGGGCGAACCCGCAGGGGAACCAGAGGATCCACAGGTGCCCGCAGAGCCGCTGCGCGGCCGGTCCGTCGCGGGTCTCCAGGCAGAAGTCGAGCGCCATGCGGAAGTTGGGGTGGTCGGTGACGAGGCGCTCGTACCACTGCTCCTGCTCGCGCCCCATCCAGCCGGCGTCCGCCAGCCGCGCGAGCTCCAGGTGGAAGTCCCGGTGCCTGCGCCGCGCCCCCGTCACCTCCTCGGGTCCGAGCTGCTCCAGCCACGACGCCCCGAACTCGCGGACCGTGTCGAGCATGTCGTAGCGCCCGCCGGGCCTGCGCCGCACCAGTGATTTGGCCACGAGCCCGTCGAGCGCCCCGGGCACCGCGTCCTCGCCGAGCGGCCCGCCGCGGCCCACCGCCCGCGCACCCGCCGGGTCGAAGCCGCCGGTGAACACGGAGAGCCGCGCCCACAGCAGCCGTTCGAGCGGCGTGCACAGTTCGTGGCTCCAGCCGATGGTGGCGCGCAGGGTGCGATGGCGCGGGGGTCCGGTGTGCCCGTCCGACGCGGTCAGCGCGTCGAGGCGGTCGCCGAGCAGGGAGCCGAGTCGTTCCAGGGGGAGTTCGGAGAGCCGGGCCGCGGCCAGTTCGATCGCCAGCGGGATGCCGTCGAGGTGCCGGCAGACTGCCTCGGCGACGCCCCGCTCGCCGGGCCCGAGCCGGAAACCGGGGGAGGCGAGCGCGGCCCGGTCGGCGAAGAGCGCGACCGCGTCGCCGGGCCGCTCCTCGTCGCCCTCGGCCGTGACGGGCAGCGGCGCGACCATGAACCGGTTCTCGTCGGCGAGCCCCAGCGGCTGCCTGCTCGTCGCGAGGACGCGAAGGCCGGGCGCGACGTCGAGCAGCTTGCGGACGAGGCGGCCGCAGTCGTCCAGGAGGTGCTCGCACGTGTCGAGCACGAGCAGCACCCGCTTGTCGGCGAGCCACTGGGCGACGACGTCGGTGGCGTCCTCGTTCGAGTTGTCGGCGAGCCGCAGCTCCTCCAGGAGTACGTTGCCGAGCAGCGTCGGGTCGTGCAGCGGGGAGAGCGGCACGAAGCACACCGCGTCCGCCAGGCGCGGGCCCGTGCGCAGGGCCAGGCGGGCGGCGAGTCGCGTCTTGCCGACGCCGCCCACGCCGGTGAGTGTGAGCAGCCGATGGTCGCTCAGCTCCTGCTCCAGGTACGCGAGTTCGGCTTCACGGCCGATGAACTGGGTGGCCTCGACAGGCAGGGTTTCCACGGTCACAGTCTGCTCCGTCCGGCGCGCCGACTCGCCGGGATCGGTCGAGCCGAGTGCCTGCAGCGCCCCCCTTCTCCGGATACCGGACGGAATGCGACGGAGAGTGATCAGTTCCGGTCCGCACCGGTCCTATGCGGTTCAACGGAGCGTGACTGATGGTGTGTTGGTCCATAGTGGGCCGTTCACGCACGCGGGGCGGAGCGGCGAGGTCGAGGTCCGGACATGCTACGAAGTCGGTGGGGAGCCCACGTGCCGTGCGTTGCCCTCCTCTGCCTGTGCGCCGCGCTCGCGGCCTGCGTCGACGCCTGGCGCCCCGGCCGTCCCGCTGTCGCGGTCCTGCTCATCGGCCCGCTCCTGGCCTGCGCCCGGCTCGGCGTGCGGGCCACGCTCACCACGGCCGCCTGGGCGCTGGCCCTCGCGGTGACGGTGGGTGTCGTCCGGCACGTCGGCGCGGGCCCGCAGGTCGCGGTCGAGTACCTCGTGCTGCTCGTCGGCGGGCTCGCCGCGGTCCACATCGCCCGCCGGGCCGCGGCCCGTTCGGCCCGGCTACGGCTGCTCGACGAGGTCGCGCAGGTGACGCAGGCGGCGCTGCTGCGGCCGGTCGACGCGCGGTTCGGCGACATCGACGTGCACACACGCCACCACTGCGCGGTCGCCTCGGCCACGGTCGGCGGCGACGTCTACGCCGTGGCCAACACCCCGTACGGACTACGGGTGTTCATCGGTGACGTACGGGGGCACGGGCTCGACGCGGTGTGCGTCAACGCGGCGGTCGCCGAAGGGTTCCGGGACCTCGCCTACGTCACCGCGGACCTCACGGAGCTCGCCGTGCGACTCGATGCGCGGATCGCCCCCGTGCTCGGCCCGGAGGACTTCGTCACGGCCGTGTTCGCCGAGTTCGCCCCGGGCGAGGTCAGGCTCGTCAACTGCGGCCATCCGCCGCCGCTGCGGTTGGGCGCCCACCCCAAGGTCCTCACCCCGGTGACCTGTTCGCTGCCCCTGGGCCTCGGCTGCGACCCCACCCAGTCCCGGTACTGGTTGCAGTCCGGTGACCGGCTGCTCCTCTACACGGACGGCCTCGTGGAGGCGCGGAACGCCTCCGGCGCGGAGTTCCCGCTTTTCGACCGGGCGTGCGAGGCGCTGTCGCATACGTTGCCGTGGGAGGCGCTCGATGGGTTGTACGCGGAGGTGACGGCGCACACGGGTGGGCCGTTGCGGGACGACGTGGCGCTTGTCCTGTGTGAGAGCGGTGTGCCTGCGGCGCGTTCGGCGAATCCGGTCCCCGCTGCTCAATCGCCGCAGGGGCTTTAATGCAACGGACGCGCGTTGATGGCCGGCCCCAGGTCCTTCGCCAACGCCGTCGCGAGCGCCCGGAAGATGCGGACCTCCGGGTTGTCGTCGCCCGCCCGCACCGCGAGGTAACTGCTCTCCCACGGCGCGTCGAGCACCGGCACGAACACCGCGCCCGGCCACGCGTAGTACCGCGCGAAGGACCGCAGACCGGACCCCGCCGCCCGTCCGGTCACGACGCCCGTGAGGACCTCCTGCGGGGTGAGCGCGCACTCGGTGCTGCGGCGCCGCGCCCGGTCGTCGAAGTACAGGTAGTCGACGAAGGTGTGCGGCGTGTGCCGGGGCACCCGGAAGAACGGGAGGTCGGCTACGTCCGCGACACCCACCCCGCTCTCCCGCGCATCGACCAGCGGCGACCGCTCGTGCACCACCACGATCCGCTGCTCCGTGGTGAGCACATCGGCGACGACCCGCTCGTCGTCGGGACTCGGCCGCACGAACGCGACGTCGACCCGGTCCTCCAGGAGCGCGGTCACATGCTCCGTGAAGTTCAGCTGCCGGATCTCGACCTTCACCTCGGGGCGAGCCCGCCGGTACGCGTTGATGGCGGCCGGGGTCAGCTCGGCCGAGCCGTGCCCCATGATCCCCACCCGCAGCGGCCGGCCGCCCTCCGGTTCCCGGGCCGTGACCTCCGCCACGTCGTCGAGCGCGGCGTTCGCGGCGGCGAGCAGTACGCGCGCGTGCCCGGCCAGGCGCACCCCGGCGGCGGTCGGCACGACAGGGGTGGCCGTCCGGTCGAGGAGCCGCGCGCCGACCTCGCTCTCAAGGCGTCGTACGTGCTGCGTGACCGCCGGCGGCGACAGGAAGAGCCGCCCCGCGGCCCGCCCGAAGTGCCCCTCTTCGACGACCGCCAGGAACGACGACAGAAGTCGCAGGTCAAGCGCCATACGCCCAGCGTAGGCGCACGCGCGTGCGGGTGACGCACGCCGTTCACGAAACGTGAATGTTCGGCGCGCACCGAACGGCCTTGGCCGTAGGAATGAGGGCATGACCGCAGCATCTGCCCTCGCGCCCCCGACTCCCATAGCGAAGCCCCACGGCACCCGGGCCGCCTGGATCATGCTCGCCTCCGGCTGGAGCGCCAACCAGTTCTCGGCGCTGCTCGGCCCCTACCACTCCGAGCTCGGCCTGACCTCGTCGGCGGTGACGGGCCTCTTCGCGGTGTACGTCGTCGGCCTGATCCCGGCGCTGCTGATCGCGGGCCCGCTGGCCGACCGGCACGGCCGCCGCCCGGTGGCGCTCGCCGCCCTGGGCCTCAACGTCCTGTCGACCCTGATGCTGATGGCGGGCGCCGTGTGGGGCACCGCGCTGCTGCTGCCCGGCCGCTTCCTGACCGGGATCAGCGCGGGCGCGCTGCTCGCGGCGGGCAGCGCCTGGATCAAGGAACTCTCGCACTCGCCCCGCCTCTCCGGCCTCTACGTCTCGGCGGGCTTCGCCACGGGCGGCCTGGCGGCGGCGCTCATCGCGCAGTGGGCACCGGAGCCGATGGTGACGGCGTACGTGCCGCACGTGGTGCTCGGCGTGGCGGCGGGGCTGCTCGCGCTCACGGCGCCCGAGACGGGCAGGCGTCGTACGAAGGCCCCGACACCCGACGTAGAACTGAACGCCGAACCGGCCCCCGCAGCAAGGGACTTGGACGCCGAGGCGCGCTCCCGCTTCCGGCGCAGGGTGCTGCCCGTCGCCCCCTGGGTGTTCGTGGCGCCCACCATCGGCTTCGTCACGCTGCCCGGAGCGATCCACGCGGGCCTGCTGTTCACCGGAGTCGCCACGGCCGTCGTCCCCGGAATCGGCCTGCTCACCGCGCGCCGCGCCGTCGCCACGCCAGTACCGGGTCTGCTCACGACCGCCGTCGGCGCGGCGCTGGCCGCGACCGCCGCCGCGAGCGGCAGCCGCGTCCTCGCCATGGCCGCCGCGGCGGTCCTCGGCGCGGGCTACGGACTGAGCCTCGCCCACGGCCTGACCCGTACGGCTGCCCTCGCCCCGCCCCACCAACTCGCGCGCTGGACCGCCAAGTTCTGGACGGCGGCGTACCTCGGCATGTTCACCCCGTACGTCCTGACTCTCCTCGGCGACGCGGCCCCGACGTGGGAGCTGCTGGCGGCGGTGGCCGTGCTCGCGGTGGTCGCGGCGGTCGTTACGCGCCTGCGGGCGGCGGGCGCGCCGGTGGCGGAGGTCAGCCGCGCGTGAGGCAGTAGGCGATGCCGTCGTCGGGGGACATCGCCCGGCCCGCCGCGTACTCCGTGTCGTACGTGGTGTCGCCGATGGCCGCGCGGATCTGGTGCTCGGTCGCGGCGCGGGCCTCGATGATCTCCGGGGCGCCGAACTGCGGTCGGCCCAGTGCATGCCACATCCGCTGAGAGACGCCGAGCAGCCGGGCGGCACGCGGGTGTCGGCCGGTGGTCGTGGTGGCGGTGGCCAGAACCTCGACGGTCATGGCGACCCCGAGACCGTCGTGGAACGGCGATTTGTGGGTGATGGCCGTACGGGCATGTTCGCAGGCCTCGTCGGCATGGCCGGTGGTGAGTGCGGTGAGGGCCCGGATGTAGTCGGCATACCCGCGCAGCCATACGTCCCCGCGCCGCTCGCATTCCTCGATCACCTCGTACGCACAGGCGTCGGCCATCGCCAGCTCGCCCCGGTTGATGTGGGCGTACGCGAGGGCAGTGCGTAGCATGCACCACGTGGCCTGATACGTGCCGTGCTCCGGAGGCCGGTCCGGTGCCGCGTGGAAGGCCGCCGTGGCCTGCTCGTGCTCCCCCTCAAGGACCAGTGAGATGGCCCAGACGTGGTCCAGCGCCAGTCGCGTGGTCGCATCGCCGTCAGCCTGCGCGTACTGCCGCAGATCGGCCGAGATGTGCTGCGCCACAGCGATGTCGCCCAGCACCACCCCGATCACGGCGCGCAGCCACAGGCCCTTCGCTCGTTCGGGGCAGGGCTCGCGGTACAGGTCGAGCGACAGGTCCAGATAGTGGGCGCCTTCCCGTGCGTAACCGAAGCCGATCCACATCATCCACAGCGACCCGACGATCTCCAGTGCGGTGCGTTCCTCGCCCTGGGACAGGCAGAACCGCAGCGCTGTACGGAAGTTGGCGCGGTCGGCGACCAGACGGGCGTACCAGGACACCTGGTTCGGGCCGACCCACTCGGTGTCCGCCCGGCAGGCGAGGTCCCGGTAGAAGTCCAGGTGACGCCGACGCGCTTCCGTCTCCTCGCCCAGCTCGTACAGCCAGTGCGCACCGAACTCGCGCACGGTGTCGAGCATGCTGTAGCGCTCGCCGCCCAGGCCGTCGGGGTGCTTGCGCACGAGCGACTTCGTCACGAGTCCCGCGAGCACCTCCGCCACCCGCTCGACCGCCAACGGCACGCCGCAGCCGATGGCCTGTGCGCCCGCGAGGTCGAAGCCGCCTGCGCACACCGACAGGCGCGCCCACAACAGCCGCTCCAGAGGCGCGCACAGCTCGTGGCTCCACCCGATGGTGGTGCGCAGCGTCCGGTGCCGGGGCAGCGTCCGGCCCGCCGTGCCGGACTGCGCGACAAGGGTCTCGAAGCGGTGCTGAAGCCGGTCGTTGAGCTCGTACACCGAGTGGTCGGGCAGCTCGGCGAGCTGGGCGGCGGCCAGCTCCACGGCGAGCGGGATGCCGTCGAGCCTGCGGCAGACGGCGGCGGCCGCCATCCGGTCGGTGTCGGCCAGGGCGAAGCCGGCGACCGCTTCGGCGGCCCGCTCGGCGAAGAGCGCGACGGCGTCGCCGGCAGCAGGCGCGTCCCCGTCGGTCGTCGGCTCCGGGACCGGCAACGGGTCGACCGCGAAGACCAGTTCACCGGGCACGGCGAGGCCCTGCCGGCTGGTGGTCAGGATCCGCAGCCCCGGCGCCGCGTCCAGCAGCGTGCGCACCAGACGGGCGCAGGCCTCGACGAGGTGCTCGCAGGAGTCGAGGACAAGTAGCAGCTCCTTGTCGGCCAGCCACTCGGCGACCAGTTCCTCGGGTGACCGGCTGTGCTGGTCGGCGAGGCGCAGGTCCTCCAGGAGTACGTGCCCGAGGAGGGAGGCATCACGCAGCGGCGCGAGGGCGACGAACCGCGCGCCGTCCGCGAGCGTCGGGGCGACGCGCGCCGCCGCCCGCACGGCGAGCCGCGACTTCCCGACGCCGCCCACCCCGGTGAGGGTCACCAGGCGGCTGTCCGCCAACGCCTTCTCGATTCCGTCCAGTTCGTGGGCGCGGCCTACGAAGCTCGTGGTCTCGGCAGGTAGGTACCTCGTGGTCGACATGCGCCCTCCACTCTCCGTGTCCACTCCGCAGGCCCGGAAGCAGTCTCCTCCGGTGCGGGGGCGGTGCGGGGCCGACCAGGCCGTTGGCTACCGGATGGACGCACTTCGGTCATACACGGTCGATGTGTGATCGACTCCGGACAACAGGTCGTGAACGTGCGGCGATTGGGGCATCGTGGCCGACTTGGTACGGCGGGGTGGAGCGTACGGGGGAAGAAAAAGTCAGGAGGCCGCCCATGGCTGAGCAGGACATGGGACGGGGAGGACGACCACGGCCGGCGGAGGTGATCCCGCTGTTGGGATCGGGGGTGCTGGCGGCCGGACCGGGACTCCTCGTACCCGGCTGGCCGCCGATGATCGCTTCCCTGTTGATCGTGCCGCTGCTGGCCGCGCTGCGTCTCGACGCCCGGTGCACGGCGGGCGCGGCCGTACTCGCGATGGTCCTCGCCCTCACCGTGACGGTGGTGCGCGATCTGGTGCTGACGCCGTGGGCCGCCGCCGAGTGTCTGGCACTGCTGATAGGCGGCGCGCTGACCGTACGGCTCGCGATGCGCGACGCGGTGCGCGCGACGGCGCTCTCCCATGCCACGGAGATCGCCCGCGTCGCCGAAGCCGCGATCCTGCGGCCGGTCGACGCACGGGTCGGCGGGATCGCGGTGTGCACGCGGCACCATTGCAGGGTCCCCGGGACCACGGTGGGCGGCGACCTGTACGACGTGGTGCACACCCCGTACGGCACGAGGCTGTTCGTCGGGGACGTACGAGGGCACGGGCTTGACGCGGTACGCATCACGGCGAGCGCGCTGAGCACCTTCCGTGACCTCGCCTACGTGACACCCGAACTGCCGGACCTGGTCCGTGAGTTGGATGTGCGCCTGGCGCCCGACCTGGGTGCGGAGGATTTCGTCACGGCGGTGTTCGCCGAGTTCGGGCCGAGCGAGGTCAAGAGTGTCAACTGCGGGCATCCGCCGCCGTTGCGCCTCGGGTCCCCGCCCAAACTCCTCGAACCCCACGTTGCGTGCCGGCCCCTGGGCCTCGGCCCGGAACCGGAGCAGAGCAAGTACTGGCTGCAGCACGGCGACCGTCTGCTGTTCTACACGGACGGCCTCTCCGAGGCCCGCGACCGGCAGGGCGTCGAGTTCCCGCTGGAGGAGGCGGCCGCCGACGCCGCCTCCTCCACGGTCAGGCCCGACGACTTCCTGGACTCGCTGTACGAGGCGGTGACCACGCACACGGGTGGGCCGTTGCGGGACGACGTGGCCCTGATCCTCTGCGAGGACGTGGGCTCCGCCGGGGGCCGGTTCAGCCCCGGGGCCGCATCGTACCCGTCACAAAGGCGGCCCATGCTGCCGCGCCGATGACGACGACGTGCCCGTCCGTGACCTTAGAGTCCCGGACGGGCACGACGCCGGCGATGCCGTCGGCGACTTCGAGGCAGGACTCGCCTCCGTCGCCGCCGCTGTAACTGCTCTTGCGCCAAAGGGCGTTGCTCAGTTCGTACGCGCGCATCTATCGAAGTCCTCTGCCGCCGCTTCGATCAGGGCCAGGGACGCCTCCAGCGGCAGTGCGGCGACCCTGAGCAGATCGTAGTGCGCTTGGGTGCGCTTCATGATGGCTGGATCGTCCAGCAGGTTCCCCGTCAGCACGCCTTCTGTATAGACGGCCGGCGGGGCATCGTCGAACTCCATGAGCGTCATCATCTTCCCCATGGCGGGGTGCGCTCCTGCGGCGAACGGCAACACGTGGATCATCGCCCTGCGGGCGCGGACGGCGGCGGCAAGGGCCGCCAACTGCTCAGCGGTTGTGCTGGGGCTGCCCACTGGGATGCGCAACACTGCCTCGTGCAGGATCGCCCAATACATGGGGCGTGTAGCGTCCGCCAGAACCTCGGCGCGGTCCATGCGGGCCTGCACCATCTCCTCGACGTACTCCTCCGCCGCGAGCGGGTTGCTGGCGTAGTAGATCGCCCGCGCGTAGGCGGGCGTCTGCAAGAGGCCGGGCACGACGGCCGGGGCGTAGTCGCAAATCTTGGTGGCCGACCGCTCCAGGTCCGCAACGTGCGCGAAGTAGTCCGCATACCGCTGGTCGCGAATCAGGCCGCGCCACATCCGCTCGAAAATACCGTCGGATTGCAGCGCCTCGTCAATCCTCTGGGCTACGTCCAACTGCGGTTTGCGAATTGCCTGTTCGAACTGGCCGATGTAGCCGCCGGAAACGAATACGCGTAACCCCAACTCCACTTGGGTCAGCCCCGCGTCCTCGCGGCGCCGCTTCAACTCCACGCCGAAGAACTCCCACGCCGCCTGCCGCGAACCCTTGGCCATGGCCAACCCCCATGTGAAGCCACGCAGTTGTAGTGCGCAGACCTCTCCCCACTCTAGGGACGGAACGCCACCGTGGAGGCGCAAAGCGTGAAATCCAATGAGGCAGGGGAGCCACGTGACGGAACAATCGAAGCACGCCGCGCTGTGCGTGGAGGAAGCCGAGGAAATGGTGGAGACATTGCGAGCCGCACTCGCCGGAGCGGGAATTGTGCTGCCCTCGCTCGGCCTCGATCCCGGGTCAATCGCACGGAGTGCCCCGTGTCCCTTGGTGGAATTGGGGCGTTGTCCGGTTGACACGGCGGCCCGGCTCGCCGCCGTAGTCCTTGCAGGGACGGACGACAGGAGCGCTACGCCATGAAACCGCCGATCGGTTCGTACGCGATCGACACGAGCACGGGTCAGGTGGGACGAGTGATGGGGCACGAGGGGCCGTACGTACAGTTGCGGCCCTTCGGGGGCGGGCGTGAGTGGGACTGTCCGCCGGAGGTGCTGCGCGTGGCGTCGACGACGGAGCGGGTGCGGGCCGCGACGGCGTACGAGAACAGAAGAAGCCGGGGTGAGGTGCCCTAGGCCCTTCGGTGGGTCGACCACATCAGGGCCGCCGCCACGGCCACGAGCACCGCGAACACCGCCGATACGGCCGTCATCCCGGCCCGCGCGTCCCGCAGGCCGGGTCCTGACACCGCGAAGAACAGCATGCCGAGCAGGGCGACGCCCAGGGAACTCGCCGCCTGCTGAGCCGTGTTGAGCATCCCGGACGCCGCGCCCGCCGTCCCGGGTGTCACCCGGGACAGGGCCGCACCGATGATCGGCGGCATCAGCAGGCCGTTGCCGAGGCCGTTGAGGAGGAGGGCGGGCGTCAGGGCCCAGGGGGAGATCGCCCCGTCGGACGCGGTGAGCCGGCCCGCGGCGAGGGCCAGGCCGCCCACCACCAGCGCCCCGCCCGTCACCGGCCACCGCACCCCGTACCGTGCCGTGAGTCGCCCGCTGAGCAGCGAACCCGTGGTGAACATGACCGCCTGCGGGACGAACACCGCGCCGGCCGTGAGCGGGCTCGCGCCGAGGCCCGCCTGGAGCAGCAGCGCGAGCGTGAACATATAGGCGCCGAAGTAGAGCTGGAAGGCCCCCAGGCCCGCGAGCAGGGTCAGATACGGGCGGTTGCGGAAGAGGGCGGGGTTGAGCACCGGCTCTCCGCCGCGCGCCCGCAGCACCCGCTGCCACCGCCACGTCGCCCACGCCACGGGGGCGGCCGCCGCCAGGCACACCCACGTCCACACCGGCCACCCCTCGTCCCTGCCGAGCGCCAGCGGCACCAGGAGCAGGGCCAGCGTCGCGGTGACCCCCAGCGCGCCGAGCGCGTCGAACTGCCGACGGGGCCCGGCGACATGGGGCGGCAGCATCCGCCACGCGGCGACCGAGGCCACCACGCCCACGGGAACGTTCACCAGGAACACCGCGCGCCAGCCGAGCCCGAACACGTCCGCCTGGAGGAGTACGCCACCGAGGAGCTGCCCGGCGATCGACCCGATGCCCGCCATCGCCCCGTTCCAGCCGGTGGCCCGGCCCCGGTGCGCCGCCGGGAAACGGGCCGTCACCAGCGACAGCACCTGCGGCACCATCACCGCCGCCGAGAGCCCCTGCGCCATCCGCGCCACCACCAGCTCCCCGGCCCCCTGGGCGAGCCCGCACAGCAGCGACGTCACCGTGAACGCCACCATGCCCGCCACGAACGTTCGCCGGTAACCGAACCGGTCCCCGAGCCGGCCGCCCGTGATCAGACCCGCCGCGTACGCGAACGCGTAGCCGGACACGACGAGTTCGAGCGCCGCGTCGCTCGCGCGCAGGTCCGCGCGGAGCGCCTCGGTGGCGACGTTCACGACGAAGAGGTCGAAGCTCCCCATGAACGTGGCGGTGAGGGCGACCGCGAGCATGCGCCGGTCGGCGGGGGAGGGCCCGTCGGAGGTGTCCTCCTGTCCGGGGATGGTGCCGATGGTGGTGCCGATCCGGATGTCAGCCATGAGACCCATCGGTATCATGGACATTGAATATCCATCAAGTGGATGGAAGGGTAGCCTCGGGTCCCATGAAGTTGTCGCAGGGCGTCGAGTGGGGCGTGCACTGCTGCGTGCTCCTCGTGCAGGCGCCGCCCGGTGCCGCCGTGCGCCGCTCCACGCTCGCCGGGTACTACGGGCTGCCCGAGGCGTACCTCGCCAAGCACCTCAAGTCCCTTGCCGCCGCCGGTGTGCTGACCGCCACATCCGGCCCGCGCGGCGGGTTCCGGCTCGCCCGCGACCCGAAGGACATCACCGTGCTCGACGTGGTGGAGGCGGTCGAGGGCTCCGCGCCCGCCTTCGTCTGCGGCGAGATCCGGCAGCGCGGCGCGTGCGCCATCCCACCCGAGCGGTGCACGGGGCCGTGCGGAGTGGCGCAGGTCATGTACGACGCGGACCGGGCCTGGCGGGAGTCGCTGCGGGCCGTGACGGTGGCGGACCTGAGCGGGGGCCTGAGCGGGGCGGTGCGCTCGCGCGGGCGCGCATGGCTGGCGGATCCGACCGCACCCCTGCCCCCGTTCCCGCAAACGGGCTCCGTCCGTAAGGGACAATGAGAGGCATGAGCCTGTTCCGCGACGACGATGAGAAGCGCGAGGGCGCGCGATGACTCTCATTCGGGACGACGGAGTCGTGCTGCGCACCCAGAAACTCGGCGAAGCCGACCGCATCATCACGCTGCTCACCCGCAACCACGGCCGCGTGCGCGCCGTCGCCCGCGGTGTGCGGCGCACCAAGTCCAAGTTCGGCGCCCGCCTCGAACCCTTCTCGCACGTGGACGTGCAGTTCTTCGCGCGGGGCAGCGAGTTGATCGGCCGCGGGCTCCCGCTGTGCACGCAGAGCGAGACCATCGCCGCGTACGGCGGCGGCATCGTGACGGACTACGGGCGGTATACGGCCGGCACCGCGATGCTGGAGACGGCGGAACGGTTCACCGACCACGAGGGCGAACCCGCGGTACAGCAGTACCTGCTCCTCGTCGGCGCCCTGCGCACGCTCGCCCGCGGCGAGCACGCGCCGGGCCTCGTGCTCGACGCGTTCCTGCTGCGCTCGCTCGCGGTCAACGGCTACGCACCCACCTTCGGTGACTGCGCGAAGTGCGGAATGCCCGGTCCCAACCGGTTTTTCTCCGTCGGCGCGGGCGGCTCGGTTTGCGTCGACTGCCGGGTACCGGGCAGCGTCGTACCCTCACCGCAGGCCCTCGTCCTGCTCGGTGCGCTGCTCACCGGAGACTGGGAGACGGCGGACACGTGCGAGGCACGGTTCGTCCGGGAGGGCAACGGGCTGGTGTCGGCCTACCTGCACTGGCACCTTGAGCGCGGACTGCGATCGCTGCGCTACGTAGAGAAAAGCTAGCGAGAGCTGGCACTGAGCTAGGGGAGAGGCCCGGAAGATGGCACGTCGCGGAATCCTCGGACGCAACCGCCGTGAGTACACAGCGCCCGAACCGCACCCGTCGGGCGCGCGGCCGCCGAAGATCCCCGGCGAGCTGGTGCCCCAGCACGTGGCGATCGTCATGGACGGCAACGGACGCTGGGCCAAGGACCGCGGCCTGCCGCGCACCGAGGGCCACAAGGTCGGCGCGGAGCGTGTCCTCGACGTGCTCCAGGGCGCCATCGAGATGGGCGTCGGCGCCATCTCCCTGTACGCCTTCTCCACGGAGAACTGGAAGCGCTCGCCCGACGAGGTGCGCTTCCTCATGAACTTCAACCGGGACTTCATCCGCAAGACCCGCGACCAGCTCGACGAGCTCGGTGTGCGGGTGCGCTGGGTGGGGCGCATGCCCAAGCTGTGGAAGTCGGTCGCCAAGGAGCTGGAGATCTCCCAGGAGCAGACCAAGGACAACGACAAGCTGACCTTGTACTTCTGCATGAACTACGGCGGCCGCGCCGAGATCGCCGACGCCGCGCAGGCGCTCGCAGAGGACGTGAAGGCGGGCCGCCTCGACCCGTCCAAGGTCAGCGAGAAGACCTTCGCGAAGTACCTCTACTACGCCGACATGCCCGACGTGGACCTGTTCCTGCGCCCCAGCGGCGAACAGCGCACGTCCAACTACCTTCTGTGGCAGAGCGCGTACGCCGAGATGGTCTTCCAGGACGTCCTGTGGCCGGACTTCGACCGCCGCGACCTGTGGCGCGCGTGCGTCGAGTACGCCTCGCGCGACCGGCGGTTCGGCGGGGCGACGCCGAACGAGGTGCTGCTTCAGCTGGAGGGCGGGCAGTAGGCCACAGCGACCGGGTCCGACCCGCGGCCGAAATCAGCAGCGGTCAAAACCGGTCGAACCCTCCCGCCGCGCACCGCCGCCCCCTACGGTGAGTAACGACCCACTCGGGGTCGACCGGACAAGGGGGGCGGTGGATGGACGTGGCTGTGCGGACGCCGGGCGAGCTGCCCGCGGAGACCACGAGCTTCGTCGGCCGGGCGCCCGAACTCGCCCGGATCAAGGACGTCTTCACCCGCTCGCGCCTGGTCACCCTGACCGGCCCCGGCGGCGTCGGCAAGTCGCGTACGGCGATGCGCTCCGCGCGCGATCAGCTCGGCGACTTCCCCGACGGGGCGTGCGTCGTACCGCTCTCCGGGCTCAGCGACCCCGAACTGCTGCCGCACGCCGTGTGCGGCGCGCTCGGCGTGCCCGAGCAGGGCGGGCGCGGGGTGCACGAGGTGCTCGCCACGCATCTCGCGGGGCGGCGGACGCTGATCGTCCTGGACACTTGCGAGCACCTGGTCGACGCCTGCGCGACGCTCGCCGACGCCCTGCTGAGCGCCGCCCCCGGCCTCCGTCTGATCGCCACCAGCAGGCAGCCCCTCGACATCCCCGGCGAGCAGGTGCTGCCCGTGCCGCCGCTGGCGCTGCCGGAACCGGAAGCGGACAGCCGTCCCGGCGCCGAACTCTCCGACGCGGTCCGGCTGTTCGTGGACCGGGCGGAGTCCGCCGCGCCCGAGTTCGTCCTCACCGACGGCAACCGCGCCGCCGTGCACGCGCTGTGCCGCCGCCTCGACGGCATCCCGCTGGCCATCGAACTCGCCGTCGCCCGGCTGCGGGTGATCTCACCGGAGCAGCTGCTGCGCCGCCTCGACCACCGCTTCCGGCTCCTCACCGGCGGCCGCCGCGTCACCGTGCCGCGCCACCAGACGCTGCGGACGACCATCGACTGGAGCCATGAGCTCTGCACCGACCGGGAGCGGCTGCTCTGGGCGCGGCTCGCCGTGTTCGCCGGCGGGTTCGACCTGGAGGCCGCCGAAGTGGTGTGCGCCGACGCCGAGTTGCCCACGGACGAGGTCTTCGACGCCCTGGTGGGGCTCGTCGACAAGTCCATCGTGCGGCACCTGGAGACCGGAGACGGGTCGCGCTACCGGATGCTCGACACCATCCGCGAGTTCGGCCTGGAACACCTCGTGCCGGCGGAGGAGGAGGCGCGGGCCAGGCGGCGCCACAGGGACTACTACCTGGAGGTCGCCGGACAGTTCGACGCGGAGTGGTTCGGCGACGGTCAACTGCCCTGGGTGCGGCGCCTCGTCGCCGACCACGAGAACCTCCAGGCCGCCATGGAGTACTCGTTCAGTACCCCCGACGAGCCGTACGCGGGACTCCAACTCGCCGTCCGGCTCTGGGGGTACTGGGTCTGCACCGCACTGTTCATCCAGGGCCGGCACTGGATGCGGCGCGGTCTGACCGGATCGAAGAAACCGTCCCCGGAGCGGGTCAAGGCCCTGTGGAGCACCAGCGGTTTCATGGACGTCCAGGGCGAGCGACAGGACAACCGGACCCTGCTCGACGAGGCGAAGGAGATCGCGGAGACCATCGGCGACCGGTCGGGGCTCGCCTGGACGCTGGCGTTCCGCACGTTCAACCGGGTGTTCCTCGGAGACTACGAAGGATGCGAGGAGCAGTACGCCGAGGCACGCCGGATGATGGCCGAACTGGGCGACGAGTTCGGGATGGTGTCGACCACGTACTACGCCGCAGGCCTGTATGTCCTGTCGGGCCAGGACAGCGACCAGGGCATCCGCCTGTGCGATGAGGCGCTGGAGCGCATGGCCGTGATCCCGGAGGAGCGCTGGGCACGCGGGGTGATCCTGTGGGTCAAGTCCATGGGCCTGTGGATCAGGGGCGATCACGCCGACAGCATCGAGTGCGCCCGCGAGGGCATCCGCATCAAGCTCGCCCTGCACGACAGGGTGGGCATCGCCCAGCTCCTGGATGCCTTCGCCTGGCGCGCCGCCGAGGAGGGCAAGGCGTCCCGCGTCGCGGTGCTGCACGGCGCCGCCGACCGGCTGTGGGCGCTGTCGGTCCTGACGCCGCGGTTCGCGATACCGCTCCTGAGCGGGCTGCACGAGGAGGCGGCCCGGGCGTCCCGGGTGGCGCTGGGGGAGCGGGAGTTCCAGCGGTTCTACCGCGAGGGCGAGGCCCTCAGCACACAGGCGGCGGTCGAGCGGGCGCTGACCGAGGATCTGCCGTCGGCCACCGCGGTACCGACCCCGCGCGCACCAGAGGTGGCCGAGGCGCTCACCCCGCGGGAGCGGGAGGTGGCGTCCCTGGTCGCGGTCGGCCTGACCAACCGGGAGATCGCGGAGCGACTCGTCATCTCCAAGCGCACGGCGGACGCCCACGTCGAGCACATCCTGACCAAGCTCGGGGTCGGGACCCGCACCCAGATCGCCGCCCTGTGCGCATCCGACGGCAAGGACGACGAGGAAGTCGGCGACGCGGCCGGGGCCGGCGACGCGTCAGGGGCCGGCGACGCGGCCGGCGGGTGACTCAGTGCGCGGAGGCAGCCGCCGCGCACTCCGCGCAGGTGCCGAAGATCTCCACCGTGTGGGCCACGTTGACGTAACCGTGCTCGGAGGCAATTGCCTCGGCCCACTTCTCCACTGCGGGGCCCTCGACCTCGACCGCCTTGCCGCACACCCGGCACACCAGGTGGTGGTGATGGTCACCCGTGGAGCAGCGGCGGTAGACCGCCTCGCCCTCCGAGGTGCGCAGGACATCCACCTCGCCCGCGTCGGCGAGGGACTGAAGCGTGCGGTACACCGTGGTCAGCCCGACGGAGTCGCCCTTGTGCTTGAGGACGTCGTGCAGCTCCTGGGCGCTGCGGAACTCGTCCACCTCGTCGAGCGCCGCCGCCACGGCCGCGCGCTGGCGGGTCGACCTGCCTCGAACCGGGGCTGCCACGGGTTTCTCCTCACATCCCTGCCACGTACGTACGGCCGCCATTGTGCCAGGAGGCGCTGGACGTGGGTCATCCATGAAGGGAAGGAGTCGCGGCCTGCTCCGGGATCGGGCACTCGGAGTGCGCCGGGACCGACCGTGCCCTGCGCCGGGCGAGCGGCTTCGAGAGCAGCGCGAGGACGATGAACGCCGCGATGGTCAGCAGCACGATCGTCGCTCCGGGCGGCACGTCCTGGTAGTACGACGTGGCGGTGCCGCCGAGCGTCACCGCGACGCCGAGCGCCACCGAGATCACGAACGTCGCCTTGAAGCTGCGCGTCAGCTGCTGCGCCGCGGCGACCGGCACCACCATCAGGGCGGAGACCAGGAGCAGGCCGACCACGCGCATCGCGACGGTCACCGTGACCGCCGCCGTGATCGCGATCAGCAGGTTCAGGAAGCGCACCGGAAGGCCCGTGACCCGCGCGAACTCCTCGTCCTGGCTCACCGCGAACAGCTGCTTGCGCAGGCCCACCGTCACGAGCACCACGAAGGCCGCGAGCAGGCAGATGGCGAGGACGTCGTCCTCCGACACCGTCGACAGCGAGCCGAAGAGGTACGAGTTGAGGTTGGCGTTGGAGCCGCCGGGCGCCAGGTTGATGAACATGACGCCGCCCGCCATGCCTCCGTAGAAGAGCATCGCGAGCGCGATGTCGCCGCGCGTCTTCCCGTACCAGCGGATCAACTCCATGATCACGGCGCCGAGTACGGAGACCAGCGTCGCCATCCACACCGGCGAGGTCGAGAGCAGGAAGCCGAGGCCGACGCCCGTCATCGCCACGTGGCCGATGCCGTCGCCCATCAGGGCCTGGCGGCGCTGCACCAGGTAGATGCCGACGGCCGGGGCCGTGATGCCGACGAGGACGGCGGCGAGCAGCGCCCGCTGCATGAAGTCGTAGGAGAGGAGTTCCATCAGCTCAGCAGTCCTGTCCGGATCGGCTCGGCGGCCGCGTGCGTGTGCGGGTGTACGTGGTCGTGTCCGGGCAGCGCGTGCTGGCCGACGGCCTGCGGGGGCGGGCCGTCGTGCAGCACGCAGCCGTCGCGCAGGACGACCGCGCGGTCGATCAGCGGTTCCAGCGGGCCGAGTTCGTGCAGCACGAGGAGGACGGACGCGCCGGCCGCGACCTGCGTGCGCAGCGTCGCCGCGAGGATCTCCTGGCTGGCCAGGTCGACGCCCGCCATCGGCTCGTCCATGATCAGCAGCTCGGGTTCGGCGGCCAGGGCGCGCGCGATGAGCACGCGCTGGTGCTGGCCGCCGGAGAGCGCGTCCACGGAGTCCTTCGCGCGGTCCGCCATCCCGACGAGTTCGAGGGCGCGGGTCACCGCGTCCCGGTCGGCCTTGCGCATCATGCCGAACTTCGCGCGCGACAAGCGGCCGGAGGAGACGACCTCGGACACCGTCGCGGGCACGCCGCCCGCGGCCGTCGTGCGCTGCGGTACGTAGCCGACGCGCGCCCAGTCCTTGAAGCGCCGCCGCGGCGTGCCGAAGATCTCGATCCCGCCGCCGGTGGTCGGGACCTGCCCGATGACGCTGCGGATCGCGGTGGACTTGCCCGAGCCGTTCGCCCCCAGCAGGGCCACGACCTCGCCGCGGTGCACGGTGAGATCGATGCCGCGCAGCACGGGACGCCCGCCGAGCTCGGCGGTCACCTTGCTCAGCGAGATGACGGCTTCCCGTTCACCCATGTCGCCCTCCTTCGAGGTCACTTGGTGCCCAGCGCCTTCTGGAGCGCCGCCAGATTCGACTCCATGACCGAGATGTAGTCGTCGCCCTTGGACTTGTCGGTGATGCCCTCGATCGGGTCGAGCACATCGGTCTTGAGCTTCGCGTCGCCCGCGAGGGTCCTGGCCGTCTTGTCGCTGACGAGCGTCTCGTAGAAGACGGTGGAGACCCCGTCGGCCTTCGCCGTCTTCTGGAGCGCCTTGACGCGGGCGGCGCTGGGCTCGCTCTCCGGGTCCAGGCCGTTGATGGCCTCCTCGGTGAGGCCGTAGCGCTCGGCGAGGTAGCCGAAGGCGGCGTGCGTGGTGATGAAGGTCGAGGACCTGGTGTCCTTCAGGCCCTTCTCGAACTTGGTGTTCAGCTCGTCGAGGTCGCCGACCAGTGCCTTGGTGTTCTTCTTGTACTCGGCCGCGTGGTCCGGGTCGGCCTTCTCCAGGGCCTTGCCGACGCCCTCGGCGACCTCGGCGTACTTCACCGGGTCGAGCCAGATGTGCGGGTCGGCGGCGTCCGCGTCGTGGGTGTGCTCGCCGTGCTCGTGGTCGTGACCGTCGACCTCGGTGCCGTGCTTCTCGAGGGCGGTCAGGGTGCCGGCGTCGACCTTCGTCTTGATGTCGGACTGGTCGATGGCCTCGTCCACGGAGGGCTGCAGGCCCTTCAGGTAGACGGCGACGTCGGACTCCTCGAGCTGGGCGCGCTGCTTGGCGCTGACCTCCAGGTCGTGCGGCTCCTGGCCGGGCTCCGTCAGGTTCGTGACGTCGACGTGGTCGCCGCCGATCTCCTGGGCGAGGTACTGCATCGGATAGAACGACGCGACGACGCTCAGCTTGCCGTCGCTCCCCTTGTCGTCCGCGGCGGAGCTGCCGCACGCGGTCAGGGCACCGAGGCCGAGGGCGGTGGCGGCGGCGACGGGTATCAGGCGGCGAGGACTGCGGAGCACACGTACGTTCATGACTGTCATTTTCAACAAAACTGGAAACGGTTGTCAACAAGATGTTCGTCGAGGTCTTCGTCACGCTCGGTCCCGCTCTGTCCCGGGAACCGATTTGGTTCGGGGGGTGGGCCCGCCGGTAACCTAAAAGCTTCGCTCCCGGAGCGCGTATCCAGCGCGCTCACCGTCGCCGTAATGAAGAGAGCACCGTGGCCGCCGACAAGATCGAAACCATCGTCAGCCTCAGCAAGCGCCGTGGCTTCGTCTACCCCTGCAGCGAGATCTACGGTGGTCAGCGTGCCGCCTGGGACTACGGGCCGCTGGGCGTGGAGCTGAAGGAGAACCTCAAGCGCCAGTGGTGGCGCTACATGGTCACTTCGCGCGAGGACGTCGTCGGTATCGACTCGTCCGTGATCCTGGCGACCGAGGTCTGGCAGGCCTCCGGCCACGTCGCCACGTTCACCGACCCGCTGACCGAGTGCACCTCGTGCCACAAGCGGTTCCGTGCGGACCACCTTGAAGAGGCGTTCGAGGCGAAGAAGGGCCGGCTCCCCGAGAACGGCCTGGCCGACCTCTCCTGCCCCAACTGTGGCAACAAGGGCACGTTCACCGAGCCCAAGCAGTTCTCCGGCCTGCTCTCCACGCACCTCGGCCCGACGCAGGACAGCGGCTCCGTCGCCTACCTGCGCCCCGAGACCGCGCAGGGCATCTTCACCAACTTCAGCCAGGTGCAGACGACTTCGCGCCGCAAGCCGCCCTTCGGCATCGCGCAGATGGGCAAGTCGTTCCGCAACGAGATCACGCCCGGCAACTTCATCTTCCGCACCCGCGAGTTCGAGCAGATGGAGATGGAGTTCTTCGTCAAGCCCGGTGAGGACGAGGCGTGGCAGGAGTACTGGATGGAGCAGCGCTGGAACTGGTACACGGGCCTCGGCATGCGCGAGGAGAACATGCGCTGGTTCGAGCACCCGAAGGAGAAGCTCTCCCACTACTCGAAGCGCACCGCTGACATCGAGTACCGCTTCAGCTTCGGCGGCAGCGAGTGGGGCGAGCTCGAGGGCGTCGCCAACCGCACCGACTACGACCTGTCCGCGCACTCCAAGGCCTCCGGCCAGGACCTCTCCTACTTCGACCAGGAGAAGGGCGAGCGCTACACGCCGTACGTCATCGAGCCCGCGGCCGGTGTCGGCCGCGCGATGCTCGCGTTCATGATGGACGCGTACCTCGAGGACGAGGCGCCCAACGCCAAGGGCAAGATGGAGAAGCGCACGGTCATGCGCTTCGACCACCGCATCGCCCCGGTGAAGGTCGCGGTCCTCCCGCTGTCCCGCAACCCGGAGCTGTCGCCGAAGGCGAAGGGCCTCGCGCAGGCGCTGCGGCAGAACTGGAACATCGACTTCGACGACGCCGGCGCCATCGGCCGTCGTTACCGTCGCCAGGACGAGATCGGCACGCCGTTCTGCGTCACCGTCGACTTCGACACCCTCGACGACAACGCGGTGACCGTGCGCGAGCGCGACACCATGAAGCAGGAGCGCGTCTCCCTCGACCAGATCGAGGGCTACCTCGCCAGCCGCCTCATCGGCTGCTGACCGGCTCTTTGCGTACGAAACGCCCCGGCCGACCGCTTCCGCGGTGGGCCGGGGCGTTTCGTTTTCGGTCTCAGTCTCAGTCTCTTCAGTCTCAGTCTCAGTCGAACTCGCCGTGCAGCGCCCCGAGTTTGAACGCCTCCCACTCATGGGCGGTGAAGCGCAGGACGAGCCCTCGGGGGTCGGCCGGATTGCGCAGGGCCACCGCGCCGTCGCCGAGCGCGGCGATCTCCACGGGGCCGCCCCGGGTCGGGCCGCCGGGGGCACTCAGCCATTGGGCCTCGGAGATGTCGAGCGCATAGAGCCGCGCTTTCTCTTTCTCCAGTGCGATACCGAACGGAATGCTGTCCGTGGTGCCCGTGCTCATAGTGGCAGGACTCCAGAGTTGACGCTTGAAACAAATGCGTGCCACGCCGAGGATTCGAAGACGACCGCTCCGAACTCCCTATGCTTCGTGTCGCGGATTGCCCGCCGGTCCGATGTGAGTTCGGCGTGCTCGACACATCCATTGGATGCGCCGCTGAACGTACTCTTTCGCCAGACCGCTGACCCGACTTCGACGTGCGAGGCGGTGGGGGCGGAGGTGGGGAGCATCACGGCCCACTTTCTTGCTTGATTCGGTCACTGATGTACAGGCGGGACTGTGCGGGGGACAGCGCGGCGGCCGTCAGGTCGTCCCAGGCCTTCGTGTACATCTCCACGTCGGGGCGCTGCTCAAGGAGCGTGCCGCCGGTCATGTGCTCCAGCCACGCCACCTGCACGGGCGGTTCGCCGCGCATCGTGAAGAGCGTGTACGGAGCGTACTGCGCGAGGGGCAGGGTGATGTCCAATGGCAGCACCTGAATGGTGACATTGGGCAGACCGCTTGCTTCCATCAGGTATTCGAACTGCTCACGGATCAATGCCCGTGGGCCCGGTATGCGGTGCAGTGCGGGCATGTCGATGACCACTCTCAGGCGGAATTCCGCAGGTCCGCCGAGTAGATCCTTGCGCCTCATTCGAGTATTCACAAGGGGTTCGACGCGATCCTCTTCGGCCCCCACGGTGAATATCTCTCGCATATATGCTTCTGTCTGCAAAAGCCCTGGCAGTACCGAAGGTTCAAAGGACCGCACGAGCGAGGAATCCGCTTCGAGGGTGAGGTAGTCGCGCAAGTCGTCGCTCAGCAGCGGCCCTTGGCCCGACCACCAGTCGACCTTGTGGATGTCCCGGGCCAGGCGCTTGAGGTTGGTGCGCTGCCGGTCGTCCTCGACTCCGTACAGATTGAGGAGCGTTGTCAGGTCGAGCCGGCGGATGCCCCGTTTTCCCGTCTCGATCTGACTGATCTTCGGCTGCCCGCATTCGAGTGCCAGTGCCGCGTCGTTGACCTTCAGACCGGCTTCGGAGCGCAGTCGTCGCAGCTCGGCACCGAGACGACGGCTCCGCATGGTGGGCATCTCGCTCTGGGGCATGGCCACATGATGTCCCGCGCCTTCAGGCCACACAACTGTCATATGCCTACCCGCTCCATCGGAATGGTGATTCTTACGTAATACTTGCCTAAGGCAGGGTTTCGGTACCAAGATGACGGTCCAACGCCCGTTGTCCACAAGCGAGTTCACTCCCATGGGACCCCCGGAGGGGTAATGCCGGACCAGTCGACGGATGAGATCGATGTGATCGACATGCTCGATCAGCCGTGCTCGATCCGTATGGAGTACAGCCCGCACCGCCTGGAGCAGATTCGCCGGATCGTTGGTGCCCGCCTGCGGTGCTGGGGCCTGCACGGGCTGGTGTACGACACGTCGTTCGTGGTGACCGAGCTGTGCAGCAATGTGCGGCACTGCGACGGCGGCACCTTCGAGTTGGCCATCATCCGAACCGTCGATGGTGTCCGCCTCGAAGTGGCCGACACGTCCCCCGAGCTCGTGGTCATCCCCGTGGAGCCACCGGACTTCCTCGAGCCCGGAGGCCGGGGTCTGTTCCTGGTCTCGGCCTACGCCTCCGCTGTCGGCGTGCGGCCGACGCTCACCGGAAAGGTGGTGTGGGCCGAGCTCGCGCTCAAGGACAGAGACGCGGGCGGGTCCGGCTGACGGAGCCGGCGAGCCGCAGGGCGGCACCCTTGTGCGTCTGTGGGGGTTCAAGTGAATCCTCTGGTCGCGCCGTCCGCGGGACTGCCGGGGTCGACACCGCTGTCGCGGGGGTCCAGGGGTCGACCGCGCCGGGGTCCGGGGCGCTGCTTCCGTTTGGGGCGGAAGTCGGGAGAGCGTGGGGATGATCTGTGATCCAGCCCTCATGCGGAGCGTACGAGGGGCTGCGAAAACTTCACAGTGGCAGCCATGTGGATTCGGTCAGATGTTTGGAGGCATGCATCGGCCGAAGTCAACCTATGGCCAACGGTGTTACTGCTGGTATCGGCCGCTGTCACGGCGAAGTACGCCGAGGACGGGCCTCCTGCTCAGCGCTGAAAACGGCCGCACAGCATGGCCGAGAGTGAATGCACGGTTCCGCCAGGAGAGCCCTCGTCAGTGGGCCGAGATCCCGCGCACGACGAGGGACACCAGCGTGTCGAAGGCGCGCTGCGCGTCCGGGTGCGACCACTCCGGCGCGTACACCGGGTCGTGGAAGTGGGCCGTCGCCTCGAAGACCGCCCGGGCCGTCGCGGGGAGATCCTCGATCTCGAACTCGCCCGCCGTCACGCCCTGTTGGAGGATAGCGGTCAACTGGGCCGCCAGTTCGTCGATATGGGCGTGGACCACGCCGCCCTGCTCGTCCGTCAGGACGGAGTATGTGGCGAACAGCTCCGGGTCGTCGCCCGCCTTGTGGCGCTTCGCCTCGAAGAGCGTCGCCAGCCAGTGGCGCAGCTTGCCGGCGGCGGGCTCGTCGGCCGCGACGACCTCGGCGAGCCGCGCCGTCGTCCGGTCCAGCCAGCGCTTGGTGACCGCGCCGCGCAGCTCCGCCTTCGTACGGAAGTGGCGGTACACCGAGCCGTGGCTGACCCCCAGCGCGCGGGCCACGTCGACGACGGTCGCCTTCGCGGGACCGTGCCTGCGCAGCACGTCCTCGGTCGCGGCGAGGATGCGCTCGGGGGTCAGGGTCTCGGGGGCCATGGCTACGAAGTTACCCGGCGCCGATCAGCGCTCGCTGTCGAGGTGTGCCATCTGGGCCGCCGGGTAGCGGTCGCCGGCCGCGGCGTCGGCGGGCACGGCCGCCTCGATGGCGGCGAGGTCGGCGGCGTCCAGGCGCACGTCGAGCGCGCCGAGGGCCTCCGAGAGGCGCTCGCGGGTGCGGGCGCCGATCAGCGGCACGATGTTCTCGCTGCGGCCGGCCACCCACGCGATCGCGATCTGCGCGACGCTCGCGCCCTTCTGCTCGGCGATCTTGCGGAGCTGGTCGACGAGGTCCAGGTTGTGCTGGAGGTTCTCGCCCTGGAAGCGCGGGCTGAAGGCGCGGAAGTCGCCCGCGCCGAGCTTGCGGTCGCGCGTGTAGTGGCCGGAGATCAGGCCGCGGGACAGCACGCCGTACGCGGTGATGCCGATGCCCAGCTCGCGGGTGGCGGGCAGGATCGACTCCTCGATGCCGCGCGAGATGAGCGAGTACTCGATCTGGAGGTCCGAGATCGGGGCCGTGGCGGCGGCCCGGCGGATGGTGTCCGCGCCGACCTCGCTGAGCCCGATGTGGCGTACGTAGCCCTGCTCGACGAGCTCGGCGATGGCGCCGACCGTCTCCTCGATCGGCACCTCGGGGTCGAGGCGGGCGGGCCGGTAGATGTCGATGTGGTCGACGCCGAGGCGCTGCAGCGAGTACGCGGCGAAGTTCTTCACCGCCTCGGGGCGGGCGTCATAGCTGTTCCACGAGCCGTCCGGGCCGCGCAGGGCGCCGAACTTCACGCTGGTCAGCGCGTTCTCCCGGGCCGCTGCGGGGGCCGTGCGCAGGGCCTCGCCGATCAGCATCTCGTTGTGGCCCATCGCGTAGAAGTCGCCGGTGTCGAGGAGCGTGACGCCCGCGTCGAGCGCAGCATGGACGGTGGCGATGGACTCCGCGCGGTCGGCCTCGCCGTACAGCGCGGACATGCCCATGCAGCCGAGGCCGAGGGCGGAGACGTCGGGACCGGTGGTGCCCAGAGGGCGGGTGTGGAGGGTCATGTCATCCACCATGACATGACAGGTGACAGATTTCAATATCTGTCACCTGTCATTCGGTACCCGGCCGGGCGGACGGGAGTTTGTCGGGCAGGTGGGAGTTCGACGACGGGCCCTAGCGGGCCCGCACCTCGATCTCGTGCACGGAATTGCGTGCCCCCGGTGGCGGCTGGACGCGGCCCTTCGTGTCCGTGGCGCGGCTGCGGATGCGGTGCGGGCCGGGGGAGAGGGTGGTGTCCAGGGTGAAACGGGTCCAGGCGTAAGGGAGTTGAGGGGTGGGCTCCAGCTTGGCCGGCCGCCACGGGGTGTCGTCCACGGACACCTCCACGCTCGCCACCGCCGACGTGCTCCACGCCCGGCCCGTCAACTCGACGTCCCCTGAGGGGATTTCGTCTCCGTCGTACGGGGCGAGCAGCTTGCTGTTGACGTCGACGTCGCGGACCGGGTGGCCGTCCCGGTTGTAGAGGCGGGTGGTGAAGAGGTGGTCCGGGCGGACGTCCGAGACCACCAGGCGCGTCAGCCACTTCACCGAGTTCGTGCCGAACATGTGCGGCACCACCGCCCGTACGGGGAAGCCGTGTTGCACCGGCAGCGGCGCGCCGTTGAGGGAGTGGGCGAGCAGGACGTCGGAGTGGGCGCGGGCGAGGGGCAGGTCCTTGACGTAGCCGATGCCCTTCTCGTCGGCGAAGTCACCGTGGTCCGCCCCCTCGAACCACACGTGGCGGGCCGCGCCGGTCGGCCGGGCGCGGTCCAGGACGGTGGACAGCGGGACGCCGGTCCACTCCAGGTTCGTCACCGCCCGCGTCGGCACATTCGGCGCGAACGGGCTCCCGAAACACTCGTGGACCGACGTGAGGTGGTGCTGGGGGAGGGCCAGGAGGGCGGGGAGATCCAGGGTCAAGGGGTGTTCCACCAGGCCCTCCACCCGCAACTCCCATTCCGCAGCGTTCAGTTCGGGCGGCGCCCCCAGGTGCGTACGCACGAAGACGGAGTCGACCGGCGTGACGGCCGAGGGCGGGGTGCGCGGGTCCGGCGGGCGTGGGCTCATGGCAACCAGCATGCCGGGGCCCGCGCCGCGCCGCGCGGTCACCGGTCAGGCGATCACGCGCGGCAGGCGCAGGCTGAGCCCCACCGTCAGCGCTACCGTCGCGAGCTGCACGAGCAGCGTCGTGATCAGGGCGTCGCGCATGCCCTGCGAGGAGGTCAGGGAGAGGAACAGGGTGCCGAGCGTGGCCACGCCCAGGGCCAGGGAGGCCTGTTGGGTCGTCGTCATGACGCCGCTGCCGACGCCCGCCCGCTCCGTCGGCACCTCGGACAGGATGATCCGGAAGATGATGGGCAGTTGGAGTGCCTGGCCCGCCCCGGCGAGTGCCGCGCCGGGCAGCAGCTGGAGCACGCCGAGGTCCGGCCAGGTGCGCCACGCCGCCAGCGCGATCAGTACGATCCCCGCCGCCTGCAGCAGACCGCCCGCGGTGACGACCCGCGTACCCCAGCGGGCCACCAGCCGCGGACCGGCGAGCGATGCCACGAAGAAGACCGCCGCCATGGGGGCCAGGGCAAGGCCGGCCGAGGTCGCGCTGAGCCGCTCGCCCTGTTGCAGCGCCACCGCGATCACGAACATGAACCCGCTGAAGCCGATGGAGAAGGGCACCACCATCAGCAACCCCCGGCGCAGCGACACCAGTTGGAGGAGGGACGGCGGGATCAGTGGCGTCTGTCCCGCCCGGTCGGCCCTGCGCTCCACCGCGTAGAACGCGTACGCAAGACCCGGGAACGCAGCCAGCGACATCCACGTCCACAGCGGCCAGCCCGCCGCCCGGCCCTCGGTGAGCGGGGCGAGCAGTGCCATCAGGGCGAGGGCGAGCAGCACCGTGCCGGGGACGTCGACCGGCTCGGGGCGGTCGGAGCGGGTCTCGGGGACCGTACGGACGGCGAGCACGAGGGCCAGCACCACCACCGGCACGTTCACCAGGAACACCGAGCGCCAGCCCGTGCCGAACAGGTCGGCCGAGACGAGTACGCCGCCCAGGACCTGGCCCGCCACCATCGACAGGCCGGCCGTCGCCCCGTACATGCTCATCGCCTTGGCGCGGCGCGTCCCGGCCGTCGTGGCCTGGATCGTGGCGAGCACCTGCGGCAGCATCGCGGCGGACGCGGCACCCTGCGCGACCCGCGCAAGGACCAGCGTCCAGGCGGTCGGGGCGAGCCCGCAGGCCAGCGAGGTGAGGCCGAAGGCGGCCATGCCGCCGAGGAACAGTCGGCGGCGGCCGACCAGATCGCCGAGCCGGCCGCCGAGGACCAGGAGCACGGCGTACGCGATGCCGTAGCCCGCGACCACCAGCTCCAGGACCGGCTCGCTCGCGGACAGGTCGCGGTCGATGGTGGGCAGGGCGACGTTCACGATGAAGAAGTCGATGAGGGGCAGGGCCGCGCCGAGCAGCACGGTGAACAGGCCGGGGCCTGAAAGAGACGTGCCGGTGCCGGATCGCACGGGAGGTGCGATCGGCGGGGACTGCGTGTGGGTGGTCATGGCACTGAGCGTGCGCCGCCGCTCAGACTGGTACCAGAGCCTTCTTATCCTGGTAGAACCTCTACCTGGAAACAGCGTGCGTGGGGCCGCCTCCAAGGTGCAGCCTGGAGACATGACCACCATGGCGCACGAGACGCGGGACGTGCGGGACGAGCAGCCCGGCGAGATCCGGCGGCACGAACTGGCCGGGTTCCTGCGCAGCCGCCGCGAGCGGATCACCCCCGAGGACGTCGGCCTGCCGCGCGGACGGCGCCGCCGCACTCCCGGCCTGCGCCGCGAGGAGGTCGCGCACCTCTCGGCGGTCGGTGTCACCTGGTACACGTGGCTGGAGCAGGCCCGCGACATCCAGGTCTCCGCGCAGGTCCTCGACGCGCTCGCCCGCACGCTGCGGCTCGACGCGAGCGAGCGGGCCCATTTGTTCGGCCTCGCGGGCGCCATCGACCCGACACCGGCGGCGAGTTGCACCACGCTGACACCCGAACTGCTTGACCTGATGGACCGGTTGGAGCCCGTCCCCGCCTGCGTACAGAACAGCAGGTACGACATCCTCGCCTACAACCGCACCTACGGGATGTTGCTCTGCGACCTCGACGAGATCCCGCCGGAGGACCGCAACTGGATGCTGCTCGCGTTCACGCACGAGGGCTGGCGCTCCGCGATCACGAATCTCGACGACGTGCTGCGGACGATGGCGGCCAAGTTCCGCTCCGGCATGGCCGAGCACCTCGGCGAGCCCGCCTGGAAGCTGGTCCTCAAGCGGCTCATCGAGGAGTCGCCCGAGTTCCGCGAGCTGTGGGAGCGGCACGAGGTGGTGCAGTCCGTGCCCAGCAAGGTGAAGCACTTCCACAACCCGTACGTGGGGCCGCTCTCCGTCGTCCACACCGACCTGTGGCTCGGCCGGGACTGCGGCGCCCGCATGGTGACGTACACACCGGCGGACGCCGTGAGCGGTGAACGCCTCGAAGCGCTCAGGGAGTTGGCGACCGCCCGGTCATGAGCCCGTGGCCGCCTTCGTGACGGCCGCGTCCTCCGCGTTCTCAAGACGCTCCGCCGTCCGCCGCGCCGTCTCCCGCGCCCAGTGCCCGCTGGTCAGCGCGCCGAGCACCAGGACCGCGAGGCCGCAGCCCGCGATGATCCACCAGCAGGAGCGGCTGGCCTCCACGAAGGCCTTCGCGTACGAGGATCCGGCGACGCCCGACGCGAGCACCGCGCCGATCACCGCGACGCCGAGGGTCTGGCCGATCTGGCGGCTGGTGGAGGCGACCGCCGCCGCGACGCCCGCCTGCGCGCGCGGCATTCCGGAGACCGCGGTGTTGGTGATCGGGGCGTTCACGAAGCCGAATCCGATGCCGAACAGGACGTAGCCGATGAAGAGCGTCGTGTTCGAGGTCTCCGCGTCGAACGCCGCGAAGAGGATCCCGCTCGCCGTCATCATCACGCCCGCGACGAGGAGGGGCAGGCGCGGGCCGTGGCTGCCGACCAGGCGGCCCGACAGCGGGGCGCACACCAGCGTCATCGCCGCCATCGGCAGCATCCACAGCCCCGCGTGCAGCGCGTCCAGGCCGCGTACGTCCTGGAGGTAGAGCGTCGACAGGAACAGGAATCCGCCGAGCGACGCGAAGCCGCAGATGGCGATCACGGTGGCGCCGCTGAACGGCGCCGAGTGGAAGAACCGCAGGTCGATGAGGGGTTCCTCGCGCCGGGGCTCGTACAGCAGGATGCCGATGAGCGAGGCGACGGCGATCGAGGCGAAGACGATGATCCGCACCGAGGTCCAGCCCGCCGAGGGCGCCTCGATGATCGCGTACGTCAGTGAGCCGAGCAGCGCGATGATCAGGAGCTGGCCGACCGGGTCGGGGCGGCGGGCCTTCGGGGCGCGGGACTCGGGGACGTAGCGGATGGTGAGCAGGAGTGCGGCGAGGCCGACCGGCAGGTTGATCCAGAAGATCGAACGCCAGCCGACCGAGTCCACGAGCAGGCCGCCGACCAGCGGCCCGGCCGCCATGGAGATGCCGACGACGCCGCCCCACACGCCGATGGCGCGGGCCCGCTCGCGCGGGTCGGTGAAGGTGTTCGTGATGATCGACATCGCGACCGGGTTGAGCATCGAGCCGCCGACCGCCTGCAACATCCGGAACGCGACCAGGGACTCCAGGTTCGGCGCGAGGGAGCAGGCCACGGAGGCGGCCGTGAAGACGATGAGGCCGATCTTGAAGACCTTGCGCCGGCCGATCCGGTCGGCGGTCGAACCGGCCAGCATCAGCAGCGCCGCGAGGACCAGCGTGTAGGCGTCGATCGTCCACTGCATGCCCGAGAGCGTGGCGTCGAAGTCCTTCGCCATGGACGGGAGGGCGACGTTCAGGACGGTGTTGTCGAGGCTGACGATCAGCAGACTCATGCAGCAGATCGCCAGGACGAGCATGCGCCTGCGGTGGGGGAGGGGGTTGGGTGCATCGGGCATGTGTTTGACGGTAGCCCGAGTCGCCACAGACCGGACACGCGAGGTCGCCGGTCGGGGTCAGGCCAGGTTCCGCGGCATGCGTACGCTCAGGGCCGCGAGGCCGAGCAGTCCGGCGGCCTGCACCGCGAGGACGACGGCCAGCGCCGTCCGCATCCCCGCCCCCGGCACCAGCGCGAGGAAGAGTGAGCCGAGCGTGGCCACGCCCACCGCGAGGCACGCCTGCTGCACGGTGGCGGCGAGGCCGCTGCCCGCCCCGGCCCGTGCGGCGGGCACGGCGGCCAGCACGATCCGGTAGTAGAGCGGCAGCTGGAGGCCGCCACCGATCCCGATCAGGGCGAGACCGGGGGCCAGGACCAGCGGAGTGATCCGGTCCCAGGGCACCCACAGCGCGGTCAGCGCCACCGTCGCGAGGCCCGCGATGTGAACGGCGGCGCTCAGCGCCAGCGTCCGCGCGCCGAACCGGGCCGCGAGCCGCGGCGCGAGGACCGAGGCCGCGAACTGGGTCACGCCCATCGGCACCAGCGTCAGGCCCGCCTTCAACGCCCCGTAGTGCAGGCCCTGTTGGAGGGTGACCGCGCTCACGAACATCCAGCTCGCGAACCCGACGAAGACCGGTAGGCCGAGGATCAGCCCGCGCCGCACCGCCGGGGCGGCCACCAGGGAAGGCGGCAGCAGCGGACTCCCGCCGGTCCGCTCGGCCCGCCGCTCGACGGAGACGAAGGCCCAGGTCAGGAAGGGCGCGGCCAGCAGCGTGAGCACCGACCACAGCGGCCAGCCCGCCGCCCGGCCCTCGGTCAGTGGCAGCAACAGCGCGGTCAGCGACGCCGCGAGGAGCACCGTCCCGGCGAGATCACCGCGCGCGGGACGCTCGGCGCGGCTGTCCGGCACGGTGCGTACGGCCAGGAGCAGGGCGGCAGCGGCGACCGGCACGTTCACCAGGAAGACTGCCCGCCACCCGGTCCCGGCGAGATCGGCGGCGACCAGCACCCCGCCGAGGACCTGCCCGAGCACGACGGAGACGCCGCCCACGGACCCGTACAGGGACACGGCCTTCGCCCTGCGCTCCCCGCTCGTCGTGGCGTGGATGGCGGCGAGGACCTGCGGCAGCATCAGCGCGGACGCGGCGCCCTGCGCGACGCGGGCGGCGACCAGCGCCCACGCGTTCGGCGCGAGACCGCAGGCCAGCGAGGTCAGGCCGAAGGCGACGACGCCGAGCAGGAACAGCCGGCGCCGCCCGAAGGTGTCGCCGAGCCGGCCGCCGAGGACGAGCAGCACGGCGTACGCGACCGCGTAACCGGCCACCACCATCTCCAGGCCCGCGGGGGAGGCGTCGAGATCGCGGGCGATGCTGGGCAGGGCGACGTTCACGATGAAGAAGTCGATCATCGGGAGGGCGGCGCCGATGAGGACGGTGAACAGGCCGATGGGGCCGAGGAGGGGTGCGTCCCGCGTTGGGGGCGCGGTGGCGGGGGCCGGTGGTGCCGGTAGTGCGGATGCGGTGCCGGTGGTGGTGGTGCCGAGGGTCGTCATGGGTTGACCATCGCCCCGCGCTCAGCCTGGTACCAGAGTCTCCTCATCCTGTTACAGGCGGTACCTGGCAACCGGATGAGGGCCGGGGCATCCTGGTGGCATGTCGACCCGCCCCGTCTCCGACGACCCCCGAAGGCTGGAACTCGCCGCGTTCCTGCGCAGCCGCCGCGAGCGGATCCAGCCGGAGCGGGCCGGACTGCCGCGCACCGCGCGCCGCCGCACCCCAGGACTGCGCCGCGAGGAGGTCGCGCACCTCTCCGCGGTCGGCGTCACCTGGTACACGTGGCTGGAACAGGGCCGCGCGATCAACGTCTCGCCCGGCGTCCTCGACGCGATCACCCGCGCCCTCCAGATGGACCCGACCGAGCGCGCCCACGCCTTCGCGCTCGCGGGCACCACCGACCCGCACGCGGAGACCGTCTGCCCGGCCGTCACGCCGACGATGCTGCGCCTCATGGAAGGTCTGTCGCCCTACCCGGCGTCCCTGCAGAACGCCCGCTACGACGTACTCGCCCACAACCCCGCCTACGCCGCGGTCTTCGGCGACCCCGCCGAACTCGCCCCCGACGAGCGCAACTGCATGTGGCTGCTCGCCATGAGCGACCGGTGGCGCGAGCAGTTCCTCGACCGCGACGAGATGCTGCGCGACCTGGCCGCCAAGTACCGCACGTCGATGGCCGAGCATGTCGCCGAACCGGCCTGGAAGGCGCGGGTGGCCCGCCTCCTGGAGATGTCGGCGGAGTTCCGCGCGATCTGGGAGCGGCACGAGGTCGCGCCGATGGTGCCGCACGTGAAGCGGTACCGGAACCCGGAGGTGGGGCTGCTGCGCCTGGAGCACCGCAACCTGTGGCTGTCGCCGGAGAGCGGCGGGTACCGGCTGGTCGCGTACGTTCCCGCGGACGAGGAGACCGGTGGGCGCCTGGAGAAACTGGCGGCGCCGGCGGCCGTGACGGGCTGAGCGGGGGCGGGGCGGGGGCCGGGCGGGGAGTGAGGGACAGCGGCCGTGACGGGCTGAGCGGGGAGTGAGGGACAATGGATGCTTGCCCCCACCCGTCGTCCGTCCCGGAGAGCCCTGAGATGTCCGCTCTGACCATCGGCCCCCACCTGGTGCAGCCCCCCGTGGTGCTCGCCCCCATGGCGGGGATCACGAACGCGCCGTTCCGCACCCTGTGCCGGGAGTTCTCGGGCGGCAAGGGCCTGTTCGTGAGCGAAATGATCACGACGCGGGCGCTGGTCGAGCGCAACGAGAAGACGATGCAGCTCATCCACTTCGACGAGACCGAGAAGCCTCGTTCGATCCAGCTGTACGGGGTGGACCCGGCGACCGTCGGCAAGGCCGTCCGCATGATCGCGGAGGAGGACCTGGCCGACCACATCGACCTGAACTTCGGCTGCCCGGTCCCGAAGGTGACGCGCAAGGGCGGCGGGTCGGCGCTCCCGTACAAGCGCCCGCTGCTGCGCGCGATCCTGAAGGAAGCCGTGTCGGGGGCGGGCGACATCCCGGTCACGATGAAGATGCGCAAGGGCATCGACGACGACCACATCACGTTCCTCGACGCGGGCCGGATCGCGGTCGAGGAGGGCGTCACGGCGATCGCGCTGCACGGGCGTACGGCGGCGGAGCACTACGGCGGCACGGCGGACTGGGACGCGATTGCGCGGTTGAAGGAGCACGTTCCGGAGATCCCTGTCCTCGGCAACGGCGACATCTGGTCGGCGGACGACGCGCTGCGCATGGTCCGTGAGACCGGGGTCGACGGGGTGGTCGTCGGGCGCGGCTGCCTGGGGCGGCCGTGGCTGTTCGCGGATCTGGTGGCGGCGTTCGAGGGGCGCGAGGAGCGGGTGCGGCCGACGCTGCGGGTGGTGGCGGATGCGATGGTGCGCCACGCGACGCTGCTCGGCGAGTGGATCGGCGACGAATCGCGCGGAGTCATCGACTTCCGCAAGCACGTGGCCTGGTACCTGAAGGGTTTCGCGGTCGGCGGCGAACTCCGCAAGCGCCTCGCGACGACGTCGTCCCTTGGTGAACTCCGGGCGGGGCTGGACGAGTTGGACCTCGACCAGGGTTGGCCCGCGGGTGCGGACGGCCCGCGGGGCCGTACGTCGGGCAACGGACGAGTGGTCCTGCCGGACGGCTGGCTGAACGACCCCAACGACTGCGCGGGCATCTCGGCCGACGCGGAACTGGACACGTCCGGGGGCTGACGGGTCCCGTTCCCCGGCACCGTCCTCCGACCACGGGGCTCCGCCCCGGACCCCGCGCCTCAATCGCCGGCGGGGCTGGAAAGATCGGGGTCCTGCCCCGGACCCCGAGTCTCGTCCCAGAGCGGGGCTTTAATTGCCCAGCCGCCGCAGGGGCTTGATGGGGCCGCCACTTCGCGGGGGCGGGGGTCGACCGAGTGCTGATCGCCTCGTTCCCGCTCATCTCCCACCCACCCGCCCCTCCGGGGGGCGTCGGCCCGACGGGGTGCCGCTCACTCTCGGGGTAGTCCGCCGTCGGCCCCGGCTCCCCACCCCTGGCGGTCGGCGCCCACCGCCTTGGGCAATCTGCCTTCCCCAAGCTCTCCGACAAGCTCCGAGCAGGGGAGACCCCATCGGGCGGCAGGGTGGGCAAGGCGGCACCCCGGTGCGGCGCAACAGCCGACGGGGCCCGGCTCCGGTGCGGCTTCAGGCCTGGTGCGGTTCCGGGGGCACGATGACCTACCACGCGTGCCCCCTTGGGCCGGAGCCCCCGGAGGGGGCGGGGGGTGGGAGATGGGCGAGGTACGGGGTAAGGGCAAGTAGCAGGTGATCGAGGGAGGCGGACGACCCAGGTGGGCTGGGCGTCAACCGCGATCAGCGGGCGGGGGAGTCACGCCGGTGCAGGTCAAAGGCCCGTCGCCGCGCAGCGATTGCTACCGGCGCCCACCCCGGCACCGCCCAACGACCCTGGTGCCGCGCCACAATCCGACCGGCGCCCACCCCGCCCCCGCTAACCCCCCACCGCGCTGAGCAGTGCCAGCGGTGTCGCCGCTGAGCGGGATTCGCGGGTGCAGGCGTGGGGGTAAGGGACCGGCGCCGGGTAGGCCGAGCTTGCGTAGCCTGCGATTACCTCCGGGAGGCGGCCGGCGCAGGCGGTTGATGCCGCGATCAGGCCACCCGCCACCGTCCGCGCCTCGTCGTGCAGCCCGTACCGGGCCAGGCCGAGCGCGATCAGGGCGTTGTCGTGCGGCCACACCGAACCCCGGTGGTAGGAGAGCGGGTGGTACGCGGCCTGGCCGGAGGCCACCGTGCGGACGCCCCAGCCGGAGAAGAAGTCCGGTTCGAGGAGACGACGGCCGACCGCCTCCCCGTACTCCTTGTCCAGCAGGCCCGACCACAGCAAGTGCCCCGCGTCGGAGGCGAGCGCGTCCAGTTGGCGGCCCTCGCCGTCCAGGGCCAGCGCGGGGAACCCCGCCTCCTCCATCCAGAAGTCCCGTACGAAGCGGTCCCGCAGGTCCGACGCCGCCTGCGTCAGCAGATCCGCGTACACCGTGTCGTCCCAGATCGTCCGGGCCAACACCGCCGTCCGCCGAAGCGCGTCGTACGCGTAGCCCTGCGCGCCCGCCGCCATCACGGGGCCCGTCGCCCGGCCGCCGTCGGCAGAGCAGATCGCGCCGGGGGAGTCCTTCCAGTTCTGGTTGGCGAGCCCGCCCCGGTCCGCGCGGTAGACCAGGTATCCGCGGGACGTGAGGCCGCCGTGGTCCAACATCCAGCTCACCGCCGCTCGCGCGTGGGACTCCAGACGCCGGGCGAGGGTCACGTCCGCCGTCTGTTCCACGTAGGCCCCGAGAAGGATCAGGAACAGTGGCGTCGCGTCCACCGAACCGTAGTAGCGCCCGTACGGCACCTGCCCGAAGTGCGCCAACTCCCCGTGCCGCACCTCGTGCACGATCTTCCCGGGCTGCGCCACCGCCCCCTCCACCTGCTCGGTCGCCTGCGTCGCGGCCAGCACCGGGAGCGTCGCCGCGGCCAGTTCCGGCCGGTACGGCAGCGCGAAGAGCGAGGTCAGCGCAGCGTCCCGGCCGAGCAGCGTCAGGAACCACGGCACCCCGGCCGCCGGCACCAGATGCCGCTCCCCGTCGGGCCCGGCCGCCGGCACCCGCAGCACCGCCAGGTCGGCAAGCCCCCGCGTACAGGCGTCCGCGAGCTCCGGCCACGCGCCCGGCAGCTCGACGCCCTCCGTGAACTCCCTCACGGTCCGGGCAAGTTCGGCCGCCACCGCCGCCGGGCTCGCCGCCGCTCCGGCTGCCACCGCCGCCCCGGCCGACTCCGTCCCCGACGGCCGCGCCATCACCCGCAGCGCCAGCTCCGCGACGCCCTGTCCCGCGAGGTCCAGCGTCCAGACGAGGCGGCGTGCCCCGGTTCCCGTCTCCTCCACCGCGTCCGGCGCGGGCTCGCTCGTCACCGTCGTCGACGAGCGCCAGTCGCCCCGCGTGTACGTGAACTCCACGCCGTCGTCCAGGACTTCACGCGTACGTACCGCCCCGGGCTTCTGGTACGTACGGTGGTCGGAGCGCAGCTCGAACTGGTCGGCGAAGTCCGCGTCCACCGTGAGCGCGACGCGTACCGTCGTCGGCACCGGGCGGTTCGAGACGACCTTCAGGAGCTCCACGAACGAGCCCTCCGTCACCGCCTGTTCGCGGAACAGGGTGTACGCCGAAGGCTCCTGGCGCCCGCCGCGCGGCACGAGCACACAGCGGCCGACGCCCTCCTCCTCGTACGACATCGGCATCAACACCTCGGGCGCCGCCCCGTCGACCGTGAGCTGCCAGCGGCACAGGTGGCGCGCGTCCCGCACGAACAGGCCGTCCGGCGAGAAGCCGCCACGCACCGCGGTCAGCGCCCCCGACGGGTCGGTCGCCGCGAACGTCCCTCCGTACACCAGGAGTTGCCGCCCCTGCCCATGTCCGTACCCGTCCGTCATCGTGTCGTCCTCTCGGCCAGCAGATCCAGCGTCAGCGCGGCCGTCCAGCCGAAGCCGCGGGCGCCGCAGCCCGCCCCCGTTCGGGGATCCACGTACTCGGCGAAGTCCGAAGCCCCGGCGATGTCGAGCATGGCGGTGCGCAGGCGCCCGGCCCGCGCGAGCTCGCCGTGCAGCCGCAGTCCGTACTCCAGAAGCCAGTTGGTGTTGAACCAGGCGGGCCCGCGCCAGTAGCGGTGCGGGTCGAAGGCCGGTCCGAGCAGGTCGTAGCTGGGCGCCATCCGTACCTGATCACCGACGCCGAAGTGCGGTCCGCGCGCCGTGTCCACGAGCGCCCGCACCACCTCGCGCGGCAGCGTCGGCAGGATCAGCGGCAGCAGCCCGGAGACGCCGTACTCGCGGACGAGGCCGCCCCCGCCGCGTAAGTCCCGGCAGAAGAACATCCCGGCCCGCGGGTCCCACAGTCGTCGCACCAGCGCCGCCGTCAGCCGCTCCGCGCGCGCGTGCCGAGCCGTCCCCCTGGCTCCCAACTCGCAGGCGATCCGGGCCAGCGCGTGCTCGGAGGCCGCGAGCAGGGCGTTGAAGGACGGGTCCTCGACCGCGAACTCCCCGTCTGCGTCCGCGTATTCGACGTCCCTGTAGTCGGCCGCAAGGCGGACGTACCGTCCGTAGTCGAGGTCCGTCGGGCGGTCGTCCGCCGCGCCGTGCTCCAGATCCGCGCGGCGGAACGAGAGTGCGGGGGCGGGGGCGATCCGGCTCAACGGGGCGTCCCAACAAGGGCTGTTGTCCATGCCCTGCTCCCAGGGGTGGACCACGGAGACGAGGCCCGCGCCGCCGTGGTCGCGGCGGTGGAGGAGATAGCGGTGCCAGGCGGCGAGGTCGGGGTACACACGCTCCAGGAAGCCGCGGGAGCGGGACAGGCCCGGATCCGCGCGGTGCACCAGCCAGGCGGCCAGCGCGTGCACGGGCGGCTGCACGATGCCGGAGGTCTGCACGGCGGCCGGGGCGCCCGCGGCGCGGCCCGCGGTGGAGGAGCGCCAGAAGTCGGGGCTGGGGAAGTACGCGTCGAGCGCGACGGCGGGGTTGAAGACGATGTGCGGGATCCGGCCGTCGCCCCACTGCGCGGCAAGAAGCGTCTCCAACTCGCCCTGGGCGCGCAGCGGAGAGACATGACGCAGGCCGATCGCGATGAACGCCGAGTCCCACGACCACTGGTGGGGGTAGAGCTTGCGCGAGGGGACGGTCGAGGTCCCCGTCCAGTTCGCGTCGAGCACGCGCGCGGCGCGGTCCCGTAAGGAGACGCGGGGCCGTGCGGGCCGCAGCGCTCCTCCGCGCCGCTCGGTCGTGTGCTCCACAGGCTTTCCCACACCTCTTCCAACGGGTGTCGGTTACGCGGTTCCCCGCATAGGGTTACGTCTATTTCACACGCAAAACCTAGAATGTAACGCACAGTTGATGAACGCAAGGGGGCCGGACGGCCCGTAAGGGGGCCGGAACGGCATGGCGGGGAATCAGGCGAGCGCCGGAGAGCTGCTGCACCTGGTGCGCAGCGGCAGAGCGACCACGCGAGGCGCCCTCCAGGAGGTCACGGGCCTGTCCAGGGCCACGGTCGGCCAACGGCTCGACCGGCTCTTCCGCGCGGGCTGGCTGCGCGAGGGCGCCGCGGGTCCCGTCAACTCCCGGCTCGGCGGCCGCCCTTCGATCCACCTGGAGTTCGACGACGCGCACGCCGTGGTGCTCGCCGCCGACCTCGACACCCGGCACGCCCGCGCCGCGGTCCTGTCCCTGACCGGCGAGGTGCTCGCGGAACACATGGACACCCTCACCGTCGACGACGGGCCCGAGCGGGTGCTGTCCCAACTCGGCGGCTGGTTCGGTGACTTGCTGCGCAAGGCGGACCGCTCGCCCGGCCTGGTGTGCGGGATCGGCCTCGCGGTGCCGGGCCCCGTCGACTTCGCGTCCGGCCGGGTCGTCCAGCCGCCGATGATGCCCGGCTGGGACGGCTACGACATCGTGGGCCGGCTCGCCCGCGCCGCCGCCGAGGGCGCGGGCACCCCGGCGGACGTCCCGGTCCTCGTCGACAACGACGCCAACCTCATGGCGTACGGCGAACAGCGCACCGCCCACCCCGACTGCCGCGCCTTCGCCCTCGTCAAGGTCTCCACCGGCATCGGGGCGGGCGTCGTCGTGGACGGCGCGATCTACCGGGGCATCGACGGCGGCGCGGGCGACATCGGGCACATCCGCGTGCCGGACGGCGCGGACGCGCTGTGCAAGTGCGGCTCGTACGGCTGCCTGGCCGCCGTCGCCAGCGGCCGGGCCGTGGCGCGCCGCCTGACGGAGGCGGGTGTCCCCGCGAGGTCCGGCTCCGATGTGCGCGAGCTGCTGGCCGCCGGGCACCCGGAGGCGCTGCGGCTCGCGCGGGAGGCGGGGCACGCCGTCGGCGAGGTCCTCGCGACCGTCGTGACGCTCCTCAACCCCGGCGTTCTCATGATCGCCGGAGATCTGGCCGGAACTGCCTTCCTCACGGGCGTCCGTGAACTCCTGTATCAACGGGCCCTGCCGCGCTCGACCGCGCACCTGGACGTGGTCACGTCCCGGCTCGGCGAGCGCTCGGCGCTCATCGGAGCGGGAGCGCTGGTGGTGGAGGAGCTGTACGCCCCCGCGCGGGCCGAGCGGCGGCTGGCGGCACTGGGCCTGTGACGCGCCCGTTTCGCCCCCGAGAGGCGTCCGCATGCTGGAACGGGATCGTCCGGGAGCCGCTTCAAACGGCGTGATTCTCGCCACCCCTGATCGGGGTTGCGCTCAGATGAGCGCTTGGGGCCCGTCTGCACTTCTCCAAGCCCTGGCACTCAGTGCCACCGTTCGATCATTTACGGCCTGAACGCACAAACGAGCAGAGTGCGCTCAAGTGAGCGTTGGGTGGGGTCTACGGGGGTAGTGCCTTCAAGTAATGAACGAAAGGCCGAGAGGGTCACCCCCCGTCCATCACTTTCGATCTCCTGGCGGACGGGTGGTTACGCCCGTGTGACAGCTGAGTGGACGTACCCACAGGCCTTGGATCTGGGTATGTTCCTCGCCGTCAGGGCAGCCACCGAGCCTCGAGGAGTCGAGACACGTGTCGGAGAACAAGGATCCTCAGGTAGCGAAGTTCGTTTACGACTTCACCGAGGGCAACAAGGACCTCAAGGACCTGCTGGGCGGCAAGGGTGCCAACCTCGCCGAGATGACCAACCTGGGACTTCCCGTCCCGCCCGGCTTCACCGTCACCACCGAGGCCTGCAAGGTCTACCTCGACAGCGGCGAGGAGCCGGTGGCACTCCGTGACGAGGTCTCCGCGCACCTCGACGCGCTCGAGAAGAAGATGGGGAAGAAGCTCGGCCAGGCCGACAACCCCCTTCTGGTGTCGGTCCGTTCGGGCGCCAAGTTCTCCATGCCCGGCATGATGGACACCGTCCTCAACATCGGTCTCTCCGACAAGTCGGTGCAGGGCCTCGCCAAGCAGGCCGGCGACGACCGCTTCGCCTGGGACTCGTACCGCCGCCTCATCCAGATGTTCGGCAAGACCGTCCTCGACATCGACGGCGAGCTCTTCGAGGACGCCCTGGAGAAGGCCAAGGAGGCGAAGAAGGTCGCGGTCGACACCGACCTGGACGCCGCCGACCTCAAGAAGCTCGTCACGCGCTTCAAGAAGATCGTCAAGACCGAGGCCGGGCGGGACTTCCCGCAGGACCCGCGCGAGCAGATGGACCTGGCCATAAAGGCCGTCTTCGAGTCGTGGAACACCGACCGCGCCAAGCTGTACCGCCGCCAGGAGCGCATCCCCGGCGACCTGGGCACGGCGGTCAACGTCTGCTCGATGGTCTTCGGCAACCTCGGCGCGGACTCCGGCACGGGCGTCGCGTTCACCCGCGACCCGGCCTCGGGCCACCAGGGCGTGTACGGCGACTACCTTCAGAACGCGCAGGGCGAGGACGTCGTCGCGGGCATCCGCAACACGGTGCCGCTCGCCGAGCTTGAGCAGATCGACAAGAAGTCGTACGACCAGCTCATGCAGATCATGGAGACCTTGGAGAACCACTACAAGGACCTCTGCGACATCGAATTCACCATCGAGCGCGGCCAGTTGTGGATGCTCCAGACCCGCGTCGGCAAGCGCACCGCCGGTGCCGCCTTCCGCATCGCGACGCAGCTCGTCGACCAGGGCCTGATCGACGAGGCCGAGGCGCTCCAGCGCGTCTCCGGCGCCCAGCTCGCGCAGCTGATGTTCCCGCGCTTCGACGACGAGGCGAAGGTCGAGCTGCTCGGCCGCGGCATCGCCGCCTCGCCGGGCGCGGCGGTCGGCAAGGCGGTCTTCGACTCGTACACGGCCATCAAGTGGTCGCGCTCCGGCGAGAAGGTCATCCTGATCCGCCGTGAGACCAACCCCGACGACCTCGACGGCATGATCGCCTGCGAGGGCATCCTCACCTCGCGCGGCGGCAAGACCTCGCACGCCGCCGTCGTCGCCCGCGGCATGGGCAAGACCTGTGTCTGCGGCGCCGAGGACCTCGAGGTCGACACCAAGCGCCGCCGGATGACCATCGGCGAGACCGTGGTCGAGGAGGGCGACGTCGTCTCCATCGACGGCTCCACCGGCAAGGTCTACCTCGGCGAGGTGCCCGTCGTGCCCTCCCCGGTCGTCGAGTACTTCGAGGGCCGGATGCACGCCGGCGCCGACGACGCCGACGAACTCGTGGGCGCCGTGCACCGGATCATGGCCTACGCGGACCGAGTACGCCGCCTGCGCGTACGCGCCAACGCCGACAACGCGGAAGACGCGCTGCGCGCCCGCCGCTTCGGCGCGCAGGGCATCGGCCTGTGCCGCACCGAGCACATGTTCCTCGGTGACCGGCGCGAGCTGGTCGAGAAGCTGATCCTCGCCGACACGGACAGCGAGCGCGAGGACTCCCTCAAGCTGCTCCTCCCGCTCCAGAAGCAGGACTTCGTCGAGCTGTTCGAGGCGATGGACGGCCTCCCGGTCACCGTCCGCCTGCTCGACCCGCCGCTGCACGAGTTCCTGCCGGACATCACCGAGCTCTCGGTCCGCGTCGCGCTCGCCGAGTCCCGCAAGGACAACAACGAGAACGACCTGCGCCTCCTCCAGGCCGTGCACCGGCTGCACGAGCAGAACCCGATGCTGGGCCTGCGCGGCGTCCGTCTCGGCCTCGTCATCCCCGGCCTGTTCACCATGCAGGTCCGCGCCATCGCCGAGGCCGCGGCCGAGCGCAAGGCCGCCAAGGGCGACCCGCGCGCCGAGATCATGATCCCGCTCGTCGGCACCGTCCAGGAGCTGGAGATCGTCCGCGAGGAGGCCGACCAGGTCATCGCGGAGGTCGAGGAGAGCCACGGCGTCAAGCTGAAGCTCGCCATCGGCACCATGATCGAGCTGCCCCGCGCCGCCCTCACGGCCGGGCAGATCGCCGAGGCGGCGCAGTTCTTCTCCTTCGGCACCAACGACCTCACGCAGACGGTCTGGGGCTTCAGCCGCGACGACGTGGAGGCTTCGTTCTTCACCGCGTACCTGGAGAAGGGCATCTTCGGGGTGTCGCCGTTCGAGACGATCGACAAGGACGGCGTCGGCTCGCTCGTGAAGTCCGCCGTCGAGGCGGGACGCGCCACGCGGCCCGACCTCAAGCTCGGCGTCTGCGGCGAGCACGGCGGCGACCCGGAGTCGGTCCACTTCTTCCACGAGGTGGGTCTGGACTACGTCTCCTGCTCCCCGTTCCGCATCCCGGTCGCCCGTCTGGAGGCGGGCCGCGCGGCCTCCACCTCCGCGGGCAGCGACCACCGCTGACCGGGAGTTGAACTCCGGGGCCGCCGCGGGTCCCCGACCCTCACCGATTCGCGGCGGCCCCGGTATCCACGAAAGGGCGGCACCCCTGTGCGGGGGGTGCCGCCCTTTTCGGCGTGTGCGTACCCTTCGGTAACCCCCACTGACGACGTCCCCCCGAAGGAGAGCCGACCCATGAGCGGCTGGAGCGCGACCGACATCCCCGACCAGCAGGGCCGTACGGCGGTGGTCACCGGAGCCAACACCGGCATCGGCTACGTCACCGCACGCGAACTGGCCCGCGCGGGCGCCCACGTGGTCCTGGCCTGCCGCAGCGAGCAGCGGGGCGTCGCGGCCCTGGAGCGTCTGACGTCCGAAGTCCCCGGTGCGCAGGCCGAGTTCGCGCGGCTCGACCTCGGTGACCTCGCCTCGGTACGGGCCTTCGCCGAGGCCCGTGAGGACCGCCCGCTCGACCTCCTGGTCAACAACGCGGGCGTGATGGCCCTCCCGTACGGCCGCACCGCCGACGGCTTCGAGACCCAGTTCGGCGTGAACCACCTGGGGCACTTCGCGCTGACCGGGCTGCTGCTGCCGGGCCTGCTCGCGGCGCCCGCGCCCCGCGTCGTCTCCGTCTCCAGCGGGCTGCACGCCCTCGCCAACATCGACATCGCCGACCTCAACAGCGAGAGGAAGTACGGGCGTTGGGTCGCCTACGGGCGGTCCAAGACGGCCAACCTGCTGTTCGTGCACGAGCTGGCGCGGCAGGTGGAGGCGGCGGGTGCGGGGCTCGTGGCGGCCGCGGCGCACCCCGGCTACGCGGCCACGGAGCTGCAGGCGCGCAGCGCCCGGATGGAGGGCCGCAAGGGCGCGGAACGGTTCTTCGAGGTCGGCAACCGGTTCTTCGGGCAGCCCGCCGAGGACGGAGCGCTGCCGACGCTGCGCGCGGCCACGGCCCCGGACGTACGGCCCGACGACTTCTACGGCCCGCGCGTGATGATGTGGCGCGGCGCCCCCATCAAGTCCTGGCGGGCGTCGTGGACGGTCAACGACGCGGCGGGGGAGCGGCTGTGGGCCGCGTCGGAGCAGCTGACGGGCGTGGACTTCAAGGCGCTTGGCCGATGAGGGCGACAGGCGGGCAGAGCTGATAAAGACGGCGGACCGGCGCCCCCTCCAGCAGGGGCACCGGTCCGCCGTCGGCTATGCGTGCCGGCCTCAGCTGTTGGCGTCGGCCTTGCGGCGGCGCATCACGAACACCGCACCGGCGCCGACCACGACGGCCGCGCCGCCCGCCAGGCCGATCGTCGGCAGGGCGGAGGAGGAGCCGGTGGAGGCGAGGGAGCCGTCCGTGGTGCCGGAGCCGTTGCCCGAGCCGGAGGTGGCGACGGGGGAGGCGCTGCCCTGCGGCTTGGGCTTGTTGCCCTCGCCGGCGGGGGTGTCGGAGTTGCCGGCGCCGACCGGGTTGATCGTGAAGTTGTACGCGACCAAGTCGCCGACGCCGCAGGTGGCGTCCTCGTTGAAGTACGCGCCCACGGCGGCGCTGATGCCGTAGCCGGCAGGTGCCGAGCGGTCGATCGACAGGCGCAGCGGCAGATCGACGTGCGCGCCCGCCTTCACGTTGGTGAACCTACCCGCGTAGTCGTCCGCCGGGACGGACTTCCACTGGCCGCCCTGCTTGGACTTGAGGTGCAGCTTGCTGGTGATGTCCTTGTCGGACTTGTCGCCCGCGCCCACACTCGCGAACGGCAGCACCTCGTCGAGGGTCCGCCCGGTGCCGTTGGTCAGGCGCAGCCGGAAGTCGACCGTGGAGCCGGCGGCGATCTTGGACGGCAGGCCGGGGAGGGTGGCCTTGAGCGCGGCACCTTCCTTGCACTCGGGGTCCGTCGGCTCGTCCGGACCGGGCTGCTCGTCCTTCGCGTCGGCGAGGGCCTTCTCGGCGGCTTCCTTCGTGGCGAGCGCGGCCTTGACGTCCTGCTGGGCCTTGTGGATCTTCCGGGCGATCGCGACGCGGTTGTCGTCGAGGGCCGTGTCGGCCGCGGTGACCTTGGCGTCGGCGTCGGTCTTGGCGGTGGCGGCCCCGGTCGCGGCGGCCTTGGCGTCGGTGAGCGCCTTCTCGGCGGCGGCCTTGGCGGCCTCGTCCTCGCCGGCGTTGGCTTCGGCCAGCTTCTGCTCCGCGGCGACGACGGCCGCGTCGGCCTCGTCCTTCGCCTTCGCGGCGGCCTCGGCGTCCTTCTTCGCGTCGGCGAGGGCGACCATGAGCGGGTGCTCCGGGGCCGTCGTGGCGTCGAGCTCCTTCTCCAGGGCCTGCTCGGCGGCGACAGCCGCGCGGTACGCCGCTCTCGCCTCCTTCACAGCCTTCTTCAACTTGGCTATGGAGGACTTCTCCTGGGTCTGCACGCTGGACTGGGTCCCGGCGTACGCCGGAGAGACGGACAGCAGCGCCACCGGAGCGGTCACGGCGGCGACTGCGGCTGTCGCGAGAATCTGACGGATCTGCACGGAACGCCCTCTGTTCGGAGTTCGGAGTAAGGCGCGTGTAAGCGCTGAGGCCGAGATCCTAAGGCGGTTCGAGGGCGCCCGTGCGGGGCTTTCTGTCCCGGTGTAAGCGCTGTTCTGTGCTTACTGGAGTTGAAATATGGACAGATTGTGAAAGTTGCTCTCTATCCCTGTGTTTTCTCTGTGACTGATGTCACTGCCCCGTGAAGGGGGTGTCAACGCACCGCGTACGTCCGGACGGTGACCCCGTCGTCGTCCAGGCACCGCCCCGTCTCCAGGTCGAACCGCTGCTTCAGCAGCGGCGACGCCACGAACGGCCGTCCCTCCGCCGAGCCGAGCAGCCCTCGCGAGAGCACGGACGCCCCGGTGAACGGGTCGGTGTTGTCGATCGCGTACACGCGGCCCGTGCGGTCCATGAAGACCGCGGCCTGCCGGTCGTCCGGCAGCAGGACGGCGACCCCGCGACCCGCGCTCAGGCGGGACGGTTCGCACACGGCCAACAGCTCGCCGTCCACGTCGAGTCGCACGAGGGTGGTCGTCGTGATCTCAGGAGCGATGGTCATCGGACGGTCAGTCCTTCCAGGGGAATCAGCGGCAGTTCGGGCTTGATCTGGTCGCGCTCGGGCATGAAGCGGACCGTCGGGTCCGGGGTGTCGGGGGCGTTGACGAAGGAGACGAAGCGGGAGAGGCGCTCGGGGTCCTCGATGGTCTCGGCCCACTCGTCGCGGTAGTGCGCGACGTGCGCCCGCATCAGGGCTTCGAGCTCGTCGCAGATGCCGAGCGAGTCGTGCACGACGACGTCCCGTACGTGGTCGAGCCCGCCCTCGATCCGCTCCAGCCAGGTCGCGGTGCGCTCCAGGCGGTCGGCGGTGCGGATGTAGAACATCAGGAACCGGTCGATCAGCCGGATCAGCTCGGCGTCGCTCAAGTCCTTTGCCAGCAGGTCGGCGTGACGGGGCGTCATGCCGCCGTTGCCGCCCACGTACAGGTTCCAGCCGTTGGCCGTGGCGATGACGCCGAAGTCCTTCGACTGGGCCTCCGCGCACTCGCGGGCGCACCCGGAGACCGCCGACTTCAGCTTGTGCGGTGCTCGCAGGCCCCGGTAGCGCAGCTCCAGGTCGATCGCCATCCGGACCGAGTCCTGCACCCCGTAACGGCACCAGGTCTGCCCCACGCACGACTTCACGGTCCGCAGCGCCTTGCCGTACGCGTGCCCGGACTCGAAGCCGGCGTCCACCAACCTGGCCCAAATCATGGGCAGTTGGTCGACCCGCGCGCCGAACAGGTCGATGCGCTGGCCGCCCGTGATCTTCGTGTAGAGACCGAAGTCCCGCGCGACCTCCCCGATCACGATCAGTTTCTCGGGGGTGATCTCGCCGCCGGGGATCCGGGGCACGACCGAGTACGAACCGTTCTTCTGGAGGTTGGCGAGGAAGTGGTCGTTGGTGTCCTGGAGGGCGGCCTGCTCGCCGTCGAGGACGTAGCCGTCCGCGCCGATCGACGGGGCGAGCGAGGCGATGATCGAGCCGACGGTCGGCTTGCAGATCTCGCAGCCCTCGCCGCCGCGCGCACCCTCCCGGCCGTGCTCGTCGAGGAGTTGGGCGTACGTCGTGATCCGCTTGACGCGCACGATCTCGTACAGCTGCTCGCGGGTGTGCTTGAAGCAGCCGCACAGCCCGTCGTCACCGCTCTTCGGCAGCAGCTGGCCGATGAGCTTGACGCAACTCCCGCAGCCGGTACCGGCCTTGGTGCACTTCTTCACCTCGGGCAGCGAGGTGTGCTCGCAGATCGCGCCCTTCGTGACGTTGTGGCAGGAACAGATGACGGCCTCGTCGGGCAGCGCCTCCGGGCCGAGCTGGGCAGGTGCGCCCGCGCCCGCAGGGAGGACCAGCTGCTCCGGGGCGATCGGCGGCACGGTCCCGGTGAGCGCGCGCAGCGTCCCGTACGCCTCCGCGTCGCCGACGAGGATGCCGCCGAGCAGCTCGCCCTCGCCGCCGATCACGAGCTTCTTGTACGTGCCCGAGCGCGAGTCCGAGTAGACGACGTCGAGGCAGCCGTCGGTGGCGCCGTGCGCGTCGCCGAACGAGGCGACGTCGACGCCGAGCAGCTTCAGCTTGGTGGAGAGGTCGGCGCCGGTGAACGACGCGTCCTCGTCGGCGATGGTGTCGGCGACCGCGAGCGCCATCTCGTAGCCGGGGGCCACGAGCCCGTACACCCGGCCGTCCGAGGCCAGCGCGCACTCGCCGATCGCGAAGATGTCGGGGTCGCTGGTGCGGCACCGCTCGTCGACGGTGATGCCGCCGCGCTCCCCGACGAGAAGGCCCATGTCGCGGGCGAGTTGGTCGCGGGGGCGGACGCCGGCGGAGAAGACGACGAGGTCCGTGGCGAGTTCGCTGCCGTCCGACAGCTTCATGCCGCGCACCGCGTCCCCTTCGCCCGTGACGATCTCCTGGGTGCCGACGCCCGTGTGCACGTCGAGCCCCATGTCGCTGATGGTCTTGAACAGGGCCGCGCCGCCGCCCTCGTCTACCTGCACCGGCATCAGGCGCGGCGCGAACTCGACGATGTGGGTGGCGAGTCCGAGCCCCTGCAGCGCGCCCGCGGCCTCAAGCCCGAGGAGGCCGCCGCCGACCACGGCGCCGACCGTCGCGTTGTTCTTCGCGTACTCCTCGATCGCGTACAGGTCCTCGATCGTCCGGTACACGAAGCAGCCGGTCGCGTCCTTGCCGGGCACTGGCGGGACGAACGGGTACGAGCCGGTGGCAAGGACCATCGTGTCGTAGGGGACCTTGAGCCCGGAGCGGGCGTGCACGACGCGGGACTCGCGGTCGACGACCACGGCGGGGTCGCCGACGTACAGCTCGATGCCGTGCTTCTCGATGAACTCCGGGTCCGTCATGGAGAGTTCCTCGGGCGTGGTGCCCGAGAAGTACGAGGTGAGGTGCACGCGGTCGTAGGCGGGACGCGGCTCCTCGCACAGGACGACCACCCGGTGCGAGTCCGTGAGCCCGCGCTCGGCGGCGGCCTCGAGGAAACGCTGGCCGACCATGCCGTGGCCGATGAGGACGATCGTGGGCAGTGCCTTGTCGGTCGGCATGTCAGAGGCCTCCGTCGTGGGTGAGCAGGTGCAGCAGAGGCGCGCCGACAGCGTCGTCGGCGGGCAGTGATTCGTCGGACTCCCAGGCGTGTGCGAGCGCGCCGACCGTGGTCAGTTCCCCGATCAGCACCCCGCCGACCAGCCGGTCGCCGCGCACGACGACCTTCCGGTACGTGCCGCGGGTGGCGTCGGCGAGCTGCACGACGTCGTCGCCGGGCAGCGCCTCGGTCTCGCCGAACGCGGCGAGGTCCAGAGGGCCGGCCTCGTGCGGGAGGGTGAGCCGGGTCAGGGTGCGGGTGCCGGTGTACCCGGGGTGCCCCGCGTCGGCCCCGGTCAGCAGGTCGGCGAGCGCGTCGGCCTGTTCCAGGGCCGGCGTCGCGAGGCCGTAGACGGTGTCGGCGTGCTGGGCGCAGTCGCCGACCGCGCGGATGCGGGGATCGCTGGTGCGCAGCGCGTCGTCGACGACGATCCCCTTGCGGACGTCGAGCCCCGCGGCCTGCGCGAGACCGGCGCGCGGGCGGACGCCGCAGGCGAGGACGGTGACGTCGGTGCCGAGCACGTAGCCGTCGTGCAGCTCGACGCGGCGCACGTGTCCTTCGACGACGCCGACGCCGCGCACCCGGCACTCGGTGTGGATCTCCACGCCGAGCGCGGTGAGGTGGCGGCGGACGAGTTCGGAGGAGTTCGGGTCGAGCTGGCGCTCCATGAGCCGCTCGGACTGCTGGGTGAGGACCACCTGCGCGCCGCGCCGGGCGAGCGCGCGGGCCGCCGAGACGCCGAGGAGGCCGCCGCCGATGACGACGGCGCGGGTGCCATCGGTGACGGCCTCGGACAGCGCCAGGCAGTCGTCCATCGTGCGGAACGCGTGGACGCCGCCCGGCAGTTCGGTGGCCTCGGGTGCGAACAGGCCGCGCAGCGGGGGCAGTACCGGGTTCGAGCCGGTGGCGAGGACGAGGGTGTCGTATGCGACCTCGTCCCCGTTCTCGCACTGGACGAGCCGCCGCTCGCGGTCGATCCGGACGGCGCGGGTGCGCAGGTGCGGAACGGTGGCGCGGGGCAGCTCGATGACCTCCGGCGCGTACGTCCCGGCCAGCACCTCCGCGAGCAGCACGCGGTTGTACGGGGCGTGCGCCTCCTCGCCGATCAGCATGGCCCGCTCGCCCAGGCGGTGGGCGATACGGGTCCCGGCGAGGCCGGTGCCGATGACGACGACGCGGCCGGGGCCGGTCGTGGCGTCGTCGTGCTCGTACGGTGCGGTCATGTATCGCAGCGTGCGTGGCGGGTGTTTCTCGGTGGCGTCTCCTTCGTTTCCCACGAGGAACGCTGCGCTCAGCGGGGGGCGGGTGGCGGTGTGAGGGTTCCGTACGGGCGCGGCGGCGGGTCTGTGAGGGGCCTGGTGAGGGTCGTTCGCCGTCGATGGCTTAACCCGTGTTCAGTCCGTCCTCAAGGGCGCCTTAAGGATCGTTCGTACGGCGCTGACCAGCCGAAATCCGGGGTCCGTCGAGCCTAGTGTGCCGGTCGTGACCACCAAGGCCGTCGACCACGAACTCGCCCGCTACCCCGCTCTGGCGTCCTACCGCAGGCAGACCGAGCGGCGCCGCAAGGCACCGCCGATCCCGCCGCGCCCCCGCAGGGCACCCCGCGTGCGGCCCGCCGCGCCCGCCCGGCTCACCGCGCACCAGCTGCGGGCGGGGATCCGCGCGGGCGCGCTGCTCGTGACCGCTCTGTGGATGGCGCAGGTCCGCCCCTCGGCACGGATCGACGCGCTGTTCACGACCGGCGCCCATCTGACCGGCCTGCTCGCCGGGTACGGAATCCTGGTCATGCTCTTCCTCATGGCCCGGGTGCCCGCCGTCGAGCACGGCATCGGAGCCGACCGGCTCGCCCGCCACCACGCGCGCGGCGGCCGCCACGTCCTCACCCTCTGCGCCGCCCACGTCCTGCTCGCCCTGTGCGGGTACGCGGCGCACACCGGAACCGACCTGGTCGGCACGGTCACCGAGCTGCTCGGCTACCCGGGGCTCGCCGCCGCAGCGGCCGGCACCGTGCTGTTCGCCGCGGTCGGCGTGAGCAGCGCCCGCGCCGTCCGCCGCCGCGTCGGGCACGGCGCGTGGCAGGGGCTGCACCTGCTGACGTACGTCGCCGCGGCGCTGGCCTTCGCCCACCAGCTCTCAGGACCCGACATCGCGTCCAGCCCGCTCAGCCTCGGATTCTGGACGCTGCTGCACGCCACCGTCGCGGTGCTGCTGGTCTGGTACCGGCTGGTCGTGCCGGTGCGGCAGGCGCTGCGGCACCGGCTGCGGATCGTCGACGTACGGCAGGAGGGCCCCGGCGTCGCCTCGGTCCTGATGCGCGGCACCGACCTGGGCCTGCTGCGCGCGGAGCCGGGCCAGTTCCTGCGCTGGCGGTTCCTGACGCGGCGGCTGTGGCACACGGCGCTGCCGTTCTCCCTGTCCGCGCCGGTCGACGGCGACCACGTCCGGATCACCGTGAAGGCCGTCGGCGACCACACCCGCCGGGTGCGGAGGCTGCGGCCCGGGGTGCGGGTGGTCGCGACCGGACCGTTCGGCGCGCTCACGGCGCACCGCCGCACCCGGCGCAAGGTGCTGCTGCTGGCCGGGGGAGTGGGCATCACGCCGCTGCGGGCGCTGTTCGAGACGCTCCCCGGCGAACCCGGGGACATCACGCTCCTCTACCGCGCGAGCAGCGCCGAACAGCTGGTCCTGCGCGAGGAGTTGGAGTCCATCGCCCGCACCCGCAAGGCGGCCCTGCACTATCTCCTCGGCCCCTCGGGTGCGGCCTTCGACTCCCTCGCCCCGGGGGCCCTGCGCGACCTCGTGCCCGAACTCGCGGACCACGACGTCTACTTGTGCGGCCCGCCCGGCATGACGACGACGGCGACGGCGGCACTGAACAGGGCCGGCGTCCCCGAGAGCCGCATATACGCGGAGTCCTTCACGTACTGACCACGCGACGCCACGCCCAGCCCCGCCCCCTCTCCCGGAGAAGAGAAGACACACCGCCATGGGCCGCCACACCAGACCCACCCGCACCGCACACGCCCCCACCGTCCAGGCCCGTCGCAGGCTCACCGCCGGGCTCGCCTCGGCCAGCGCCGTGGTCGCGGCGTGCCTCGCGCTCACCGTCGAACCGGCGGCGCCCCCGGCCCCCGACCGGGCCGTCCCACATACCGGTACGGAACCCTCAGATCCAGCTCAGCCTTCCAGGGGGCCGTGGGCCGTGCAGGCGGCGGATCCGTAGAGTCCTGATCATGCCTGACATATCCCTGACCACCGTCGTCGTCCTGTGCGTCGCCGCGCTCGCGGCGGGCTGGGTCGACGCGGTGGTGGGCGGCGGCGGACTGCTCCTGCTCCCGGCCCTTCTCCTCGGTCTGCCGAACTCCGCCGCGGCGGGCCACGCCCTCGGCACCAACAAGGCCGTCGCCATCGTCGGCACCACCGGCGCCGCCGTCACCTACGCCCGCAAGGCCCCCGTCGACGTACGACTCGCCGTCCGCATCGGCACGGCCGCGCTCGTCGGGTCGACCGGCGGGGCGCTGCTCGCGACGGGGATGAGCACGGAGGTCCTCAAGCCGGTCGTGATGGTGGTGCTCGTGGCGGTGGGCGCGTTCGTGATCTTCCGCCCGGCGTTCGGCACGGCGCCGACGGCGATCCCCGCCTCGCCCCGCCGGATCTGGGCCGCCATCGGCTTCGCGGGCCTCGGCATCGGCTTCTACGACGGCCTGATCGGGCCGGGCACCGGCACCTTCCTGGTCCTCGCCCTGACCGCGATCCTCCACCTCGACCTGGTCACCGCCTCCGCCACCGCGAAGATCGTCAACTGCTGCACCAACGCGGGCGCGTTGGCGATGTTCGCCTGGAAGGGCCAGGTGTACTGGCAGCTCGCGGGCCTGATGGCGGTGTTCAACCTGGCGGGCGGCATGGTGGGCGCGCACACCGCGCTGAAGCGGGGCGCCGGGTTCGTGCGCGTGGTGCTGCTGACGGTGGTGTGCGCGCTGGTGGTGAAGATGGCGTACGAGCAGTGGGTGGCGTGAGCCGACTCCCTTTTGGGCGCGGCTACCGGCTGCCCGTCAGGTGCGCGAAGACGACGACGTTCCCCTGGTAGCCCGTCTTGCGTGAGTACGGTCCGCCGCACGTGATCACCCGGAGTTCGGGGCGGCGGGCCGCGCCGTAGACCTTCGCGTCGGGGAAGTGCTTCGCGTCGTACACCTCGACCGCGTCCACCGTGAACACCGCGGCCGAACCGTCCCGCCGCTCCACCTCGATCGTGCGGCCACGCTTCAGCGAGCCCAGGGCGTAGAAGACGGACGGGCCGCGCGCGTTGTCGACGTGGCCCGCGACCACAGCCGTACCCGTCTCGCCGGGTTTGGTGCCCGCCTCGTACCAGCCCGCGAGGTTCTTGTTGCCGGCCGGAGGCACGTCGAGGCTGCCGGAGCGGGTCAGCTCCAGGCCCATCAGCGGGGCGTCGACCTCGATCGACGGGATGCGGACGCGGTCCGGCGGGGACGGTGCCAGGGGAGCGGCGGCCGGTGCTTCGCGGTCCCGGTCGACGCGGGCCTGCGCGGCGGACGGCTGGGGCGGCGGCTGCCCCTCCGCGCCGCTGGCCAGGAGCCAGGCGCCGGCGGCGAGGGCCAGGGTGGTGGCTGCTCCTATGGCGGAGTTCACGCGGTGCGTGGCGCGCGGGCGGGTGCCGGTGCGCTTGGGGTTGCGCATGGGGGCTGGGGTTCCTCGCAGTTCTTCACGGGGCGGTACTTCGTGGGGAGGGGGAGAGGGGGCGGACCGGGCTCAGATGCGGTCGCCGCGTGCCCTGCGGTGCAGCAGCCAGGTGCCGCCCGCGGCGGCCAGCGCCAGCGCCGCCACGCCCGCGGAGGTCCGCGTGGGTTCGGGGCCGAGCGCGCCGCCGACGCCCGTGTTCACGTGGCCCCTGGGGAGCTGGGCCACGGAGGCGCCGGTGCCGGTCACGGAGACGATGAGGTCGCCCGTCACCTCGGGGCCGCTCGCGCACTTCGCGACGATCTCGTACGTTCCCGGCTGCGCGGACACCGGGATCCGGAAGCGACCCCTGGCGTTCGAGGCGTTCGGGGTGGCCGGCGCCAGTGTGAAGGTGCCCGCGCCGACCGCGCTGGCGTCACCGGTGGCCGTGTCGCTCCCGCCGCACGCGGTGGTGTCCACCGTGACGCGGTCGCCCGGGGCAGCCGTCGCCGGGTAGACCTCCAGGCCGCCCTGCGCGGCGGTCGCAGGGGCGGCGACGGCGAGCATCGCCGTCGTGGCCGCGGTGGTGAGGAACGCCGCCGCGGTCAGCGGTCGGCCCATGCCCCTGCGCACGCGCATCGTCCAAGCTCCTTCGCGGGCGACGGGCGCGCCCTGCCAAGGTCGAGGTAAGTGCCAGTCGTGGCCGCCCGCCTCCTGATGTGACGTCATGACACCTGCGTAGGCAGTACTTCTGACGGCCCGACGGGTACGTTCCAGCAGGTCACCGGCGTGTCCGCCGGAAAGTACCCGAAGCGGGCGGGGAGGCGTGCGACCGGGTGACGGAGGTGGCGCCCGGGTGATGCCCGGTCAGTTCACCGCCACGGCCGACCAGGTGGCCGCGACCGCCGCGTGCTCCTTGCTGTCCGCCCCGTACAGGTCCTTGGCGGCCTTCAGCGTCGCCGTGCGTGCGCCCTTGTAGTCCGTCGACGACGTCATGTAGATGGTCAGCGCGCGGTACCAGATCTTGCCGAGCTTCTCCTTGCCGATGCCGGTGAGCTTCGACTTGTCGCACGTGGGGCTGTCGTTGTGGACGCCGCCGATCGTCTTCGGGCCGCTGCCCTCCGCGAGCAGATACGCGAAGTGGTTCGCGACGCCGGAGGAGTAGTGCACGTCCAGGCCGGCGACGTCGGAGTTCCAGCAGTCCGCCGACTTGCCGTCGCGGCTCGGCTTGTCCATGAAGCGCAGCGCCGCTGTCTTCGCGCCGGGCTTGACGATCTTCTCGCCGATGAGCCAGTCGCCGGGGTCGGAGGCGTTCTTCGCGTGGAACTCGACGAGCGTGCCGAAGATGTCGGAGGTGGCCTCGTTGAGGCCGCCGGACTCGCCGGAGTAGGTGAGGGCCGCGGTGGAGGAGGTGACGCCGTGGGACATCTCGTGGCCCGTGACGTCGAGGGCGACCAGCGGGCCGAACGTCTTGCCGTCGCCGTCCCCGTACGTCATGCAGAAGCAGTTGTCGTCCCAGAAGGCGTTGTTGTAGTCCTTGCCGTAGTGGACGCGGTTGTACGAGCCCTTGCCGTCGTCGGCTATGCCGATCCGGCCGTGGACGTCCTTGTAGTAGTCCCACGTCTGGTCGGTGCCGTACTGGGCGTCCACGGCGGCCGTGCTCCGGTCCGCGGTCTTTCCGGTGCCCCAGTGGTTGTCGGCGTCCTTGTAGACCTTGGCGGGGGCGCGCTCCAGGCAGATGCCGAGGATGCAGGTGTCGGTCTTGTTGGCGGCGTCGCCGGTGTAGGTGTTGCCGCGGGTGGAGTCGTCGAGCTGGTAGCCGCCGGAGGAGGCGCCGGTGGTGGTGAGGGGGACGGTGCCGGAGTAGAGGGAGCGGCCGTCGCCCGTGGCCGCGGCGGAGGTGGCGGTTTCGAGGCTGTCCCAGGCGTCGATCCCGGCGCCGGTGGTGGCGTCGGTGAGGACGGTGCGGGCCATGGGGTTGCCGAGCGAGTCCTTCGCGGCGGCGGTCGTCCGCCAGGCCAGTTTGGGGCTGCCGTGCAGTGCGTCCACGACGAGTTGCGGCTTGGCCATGAGGCTGTGGAGCACCCTGCCGGGGTTGGCCTCGCGCAGGAGCGTCGTGGCGAGGTCCGCGGCCTTGGGGGCGGAGAGGCGGGGCGTGGTGGTGGGGACGGAGACGCTGCCGGAGACGGCGCGGTCGGTGCCCTCGTACGTGCCGTCCGCGGTCTGGTGCACGACGAAGTCCCCGCCGAGAACGGGGAGTTGACCGTACGTGCGGTCGTAACGGGTGTGCCGGGTCCCGTCGGGGTCGGTGATCACGTCCCGTACGGAGGTGGCCTCGGCGGTGGTGGCGGAGGGGGCCGCGGTCGCCGTGGGGGCGAGGGCGAGGGTGGCGGCGAGGAGGGTGGCCAGGGTGGTGATGCCGGTGGTGAGGCGCGATGTGGTCCGTATGTGTCTCATCAGGCGGCTCCGTGGGGACGGTGAGATGAGCGGCAACTTCCTGACGCTGGTTCAGTTTTAGGCGGTCATGACAAATGGAGTCCATGGATCCGCGGTGTCGGCCCTGTGAAGGACCGGGTCACCTCTGCCTACGCCACGGGGCTCCGCCCCGGCCCCCGCGCCTCAAACGCCGGCGGGGCTGGAAAGATCGGAGCTCCGCCCCGGACCCCGCGAGTCTCGTCCGACGGCGGGGCTTGATGTGCCCACCCGCCGCAGGGCTCGAATTGCCCGCCTGCCGCAGCGGCTCAAAAGATCGGGGCTCTGCCCCGAACCCCGCTGCTCAATCGCCGCAGGGGCTCTAATTGCCCACCCACCGCAGCGGCCTGAATTACGCGCCCGCTGCAGCGGCTTGATTTGCCCCGCTCATCTCCCACCACCCGCCCCCTCCGGGGGCGTCGGCCCGACGGGGTGCCCGCCCAGGCCAACGTGCCGCGCAGGCCTACGGCCGGCCGTCACCGACTTGGGCAATCTGCCGCCTGGGGCGGCAGGGTGGGCAAGGCGGCGCCCGGTGCGGCGCGCCAGTTACGAGGGGTCCGGCCCCGGACAAGGTGGCGAGACCCCGGTGCGGCGCGCCAGGCTACGAGGGCCCCGGCCCCGGCCGACATGGCGAGACCCCGGTGCCGCGCACCACGCACGAGGGCCCCCGCCCCGGCGCAGGTGACAGGAACCCGGTGCCGCGCAGCAACGTCACCCCACCCGCTCCACCCGCACCGCACACACCTTGAACTCCGGCATGCGGGACGTGGGGTCGAGTGCCGGGTTGGTCAGGGTGTTGGCCCGCCCCGCCCCCGGCCAGTGGAACGGCATGAAGAGGGTGTCCGGGCGGATCGTGGAGGTGAGATGGGCCGGAGCCTCGACCCGGCCACGGCGCGACGTCACCGCGACCACGTCACCCTGCGCGACCCCGATCCGCCCCGCCAGCCGCGGATGCAGCTCCACGAACGCCCCGGGAGCCGCCTTGTTGAGCTCCGGCACCCGCCGCGTCTGGGCCCCGGACTGGTACTGGGCCACGACCCGCCCCGTCGTCAGATACAGCGGATACTCCGCATCCGGCTCCTCCGCCGCGGGCCGATGCGTCACCGGCACGAACCGCGCCCGCCCGTCCTCCGTGGCGAACCGTTCGAGGAAGAGTCGCGGCGTGCCGGGGCCGTCGGCGTCGGCGGCCGCGTCGTCGGAGGAGCACGGCCAGAAGATTCCCTCGCCCTCGGCCAGCCTGTCGTAGCTGATCCCGGAGTAGTCCGCAGGACCGCCCGCCGACGCCCGCCGCAGCTCGTCGAACACCTCCCGCGCATCCGTCGGAAAGCCCTTCTCCAGGTCGGGTGCGAGACGGGCCGCGAGTTCCTGGAGGACATAAAGGTCCGTACGCACCCCCGGAGGGGGTGTCAGGGCGCGCTGCCGCAGCAGCACCCGCCCCTCCAGGTTCGTCACCGTGCCCGTCTCCTCGGCCCACTGCGTCACCGGCAGGACCACGTCGGCCAGTTCGGCGGTCTCGGAGAGGACGACATCGGCGACGGCCAGGAAGTCCAGGGAGCGGATCCGGGACTCGACATGTGTCGCCCGCGGTGCCGAGACCACCGGGTTCGAGCCCATCAGCAGAAGCGCCCGGATGTCACCGCCCAGCGCGTCGAGCAACTCGTACGCCGACCGCCCAGGGCCCGGCAGCGTGTCCGGGTCCACACCCCAGACCTCCGCCACATGCGCCCGCGCCGCCGGATCCGTGAGCTTGCGGTAGCCGGGCAACTGGTCCGCCTTCTGGCCGTGTTCGCGGCCGCCCTGACCGTTGCCCTGGCCGGTCAGACACCCGTAACCGGAGTACGGCCGGCCCGGCCGCCCCGTCGCGAGCGCCAGGTTGATCCACGCGCCGACCGTGTCCGTGCCCTTGGACTGCTGCTCGGGCCCGCGCGCGGTGAGGACCATCGCCCGCTCGGCCGCCGTGAACAGGCCGACCGCCTCGCGCAGTTGGGGCACCGGCACGCCCGTGACCCGCTCCACGTACTCCGGCCAGTGCGCCATCGCCGCCGAACGGGCCTCCTCCCACCCCTGCGTACGGCCGCGTACGTACTCCTCGTCGACCCGGCCCTCCGCGACCACCAGGTGCAGCATCCCGAGCGCGAGCGCCAGGTCCGTGCCGGGGCGGGGCGCCAGGTGCAGGTCCGCCTGGTCCGCGGTGCGGGTACGGCGGGGGTCGATCACGATCAACGTGCCGCCGTTGGCCTTGAGTTCGCTGAGGTAGCGCAGGGCCGGGGGCATGGTCTCGGCCAGGTTCGAGCCGACCAGGATCACGCAGCCCGTACGCGGAATGTCCTCCAGCGGGAACGGCAGACCCCGGTCCAGGCCGAACGCCTTCTGCCCGGCGGCCGCCGCCGACGACATGCAGAACCGGCCGTTGTAGTCGATCTGCGACGTGCCGAGCACGATGCGGGCGAACTTGCCCAGCGCGTACGCCTTCTCGTTCGTCAGGCCGCCCCCGCCGAACACCCCGCACGCGTCCGGACCGTGCCCGGTACGCGCGCGTGCCAGACCGTCCGCGACCTTGTCCAGGGCCTCCTCCCAGGTGGCGGGTGTGAGCCGACCGGTGGCGGGGCTGCGGACCAGTGGCTCCGTCAGCCGCACCTGGGAGGAGAGCACGGAGGCGGCGCTCTGGCCCTTGCCGCACAGCGCGCCCTGGTTGACCGGGAACTCCGCGCGACCCTCGACCGTGGGCCCTTCGGTGCCGGGCAGCACGTTCATGCCGCACTGCAGGGCGCAGTACGGGCAGTGGGTGGGCGTCGCCGTGGTGTTGAGCATGCCCCTGAGGGTGCGCCGGGTGTGTTGCCGGTCGGCGCGCCTGGAGGTTACGTAGCCGGAACGAGCATCTCCCGGCCGTCCTACGGACGGCGTGAGGTCGCGCCCAGGGCCTCGCGCACGCCCTGCTCCTCGCGTCCCAGGAAGTGCGGATCAGGACGCACCACCACGTCGAGCGCCGCCTTCGCCGCCGCGAGCGTCTCCCGCGCCCCGCCCGCGTACCAGGTCACGTCGTGCGGTTCGGCGACCCCGATCCCGTACGAGGAGACGCCCGCGGCCTCGCACAGCGCCACCGCGCGCCGCGCGTGGAAGTCCTGGGTGACGAGGACGGCGCGGTCGACGCCGAAGATCTTCTTCGCGCGGACGCAGGAGTCCCAGGTGTCGAAGCCCGCGTAGTCGCTGACGACGGCCCGGGACGGCACCCCGTGGCGGGTCAGGTACGCGCGCATGGCGTCGGGTTCGTCGTACTCCTCGCGGCTGTTGTCGCCCGTGACCAGGAGCACGCGGACCTTTCCGGTGCGGTACAGCTCGGCCGCCGCGTCGAGCCGGTGCGCCAGGTACGGCGAGGGCTCCCCGTTCCACAGGCCCGCACCGAACACCACGGCCACCTCGCCGCGCGGCGCGTCCGCCACCGTCCGCAGCCGGTCCCCGGTCGACACGAACAGCCAGGTCGCCGGCAGCAGCGCCAGCACACAGACCGCCATCACCACCTGCACCGTCCTGTGCTGCGCCCTCCTCGTACGCGGCAGGCGTGGACGTGGCAGACGCATTCGGGACCCCCGGGGCAGGCGTGGTTCGGTGCTGACAGGAGACGCGCGGCGCGGCCGCGTGGTTGCTCACCGCCGCGCGGTCCGCCCCGTGAACGACCGGCAACCACCCGTCACCGCCCGGCAACAGCCCGGCAACCGGGGACCGGCACGATCTGTTCATGACGGACGAGTCGTACGGCCCCATGGACCACGGCACGACCTACCTCGATCACACAGTCGGCACGGCGGGACTCCTCACCATGATCAGCGACCAGCTCGGCAGCAGACTCAGCCACGTGTCCCCGCTGCGCGGGCACCGGCAGCCGCCCGCCCTCGTGCTCGTGGCGCACGGCAGCCGCGACCCACGGGCCCTGGCCACCGTCTCCGAGCTCGTCGAGCGGATACGCGAGCGACGCCCCGGCCTCACGGTCCGCCTCGGCCACATCGAGCTCAACGAGCCGCTGCTGAGCGACACCCTCGCCGACCTGCCCGCGGGCCGGGCCGTCCTCGTGCCGCTGCTCCTCTCCCGCGGCCACCACGTCAAGCACGATCTGCCGCGGGCCGCCGACGCCGCCGGGCACCTGCGCACCCGCGTCGCGGACCCGCTCGGCCCGCACCCGCTGCTCGTCGACGCCCTCCACGACCGGCTCGTCGAGGCCGGCTGGCCCGAGCGGACCACCGACCGCGACCGCCGCCGCGCCGGAGTCGTCCTCGCCGCCGCCGGGTCCCGCGACCCCCGCGCTGCCCAGGACGTTCGTGCCTCCGCCAGTCTCCTCGCCGACCGCCTCGGCGTCCCCGTCGTCCCCGGTTACGCCTCCGCCTCCGCCCCCGACGTCGCCACGGCCGCCCGCTCCCTCGCCGCCCGCGGCCGCGACCGGATCGCCGTCGCCTCGTACTTCACCGCCCCCGGCCGCTTCGCCACGGAGACCGCCGCGGCCGCGCCCGGCATCGCCGCGGCCCCGCTCGGCACCCACCCGGCCCTGGCCCGCCTCGTCCTGCACCGCTACGACCGGGCACCGGCCACGACGGCGTACGCCACGGTGGCGCAGACCGCGTCCGTCTGAGCCGCCGCAGACCCCGGTTGTCGGTGGCTGCCCTTACTGTCAGGACATGGAAGGCAGCGACACATACGACGAGGTGGCGGTCGAGCGCTGGGCCCCCGAGCCCGACAAGCGCCCGGGGCGCACGGCGTTCCAGCGCGACCGGGCCAGGGTGCTGCACTCGTCGGCGCTGCGCCGCCTCGCGGGCAAGACCCAGGTCGTCACGCCGGGCACCCTCGGCCACCACTGGGACGCGAGCCCGCGCACGCGGCTCACGCACTCCCTCGAATGCGCCCAGGTGGGGCGGGAGTTGGGCGCCGCGCTCGGCTGCGATCCCGACCTCGTCGAGACGGCCTGCCTCTCGCACGACCTGGGCCACCCGCCCTTCGGGCACAACGGCGAGCAGGCGCTCAACGAGGTGGCGGAGGACTGCGGCGGCTTCGAGGGGAACGCGCAGTCGCTGCGTCTGCTGACCCGCATCGAGCCCAAGCGCTTCGCGCGCAGCGACAGTTCCGGCCGGCTGACCAGCGTAGGACTCAACCTGACGCGGGCCGCGCTGGACGCCGCGACGAAGTACCCGTGGCCGCGCGGCGAGCACCCCAGTGACCCCGAGTCGCTGAAATTCGGGGTCTACGAGGACGACCGGCCGGTCTTCGACTGGATCAGGAAGACGTCTCCCGGCCGCCGCACCTGCTTCGAGGCGCAGGTCATGGACTGGTCGGACGACGTGGCGTACTCCGTGCACGACCTCGAAGACGGCCTGCACGCGGGACACTTGGATCCGAACGTGCTGCACGCCGAGCCCGAGCGCGCCGACATCTTCGCCGTCGCCATCGGACGCTACGTTCCCGAGGGCACGGATCCCGCCGAGCTCTCCGCGGCCCTCGACCGCCTCCTCGACCAGGAGTGGTGGCCGCACGGCTACGACGGCACTGCGGTCGCCCAGGCCGGGCTCAAGGACGCGACCAGCCAGCTGATCGGGCGTTTCTGCCTCGCCGCCGAGGGCGCGACACGCGCGAGATACGGCACGGGCCGTTTGACACGGTACGTGGCCGAGCTGGTGGTCCCGCGCGCCGCCCGCTACGAGTGCGCGGTGCTCAAGGCGGTCGCCGACCGGTATGTGATGCAGCGCCCCCAGCAGGAGCGGCTCCGGGCCGACCAGCGCATCGTGGTCGCCGAGTTGGCGCAGGCGCTGGTCGCCCGCGCGCCCGACGGCCTCGACCCGCAGTTCCGCGCCCTCTTCGACGCGGCGCCCGACGACCGCGCGAAGAAGCGGGTGATCATCGACCAGATCGCCTCCCTGACCGACGCCTCGGCCCGTTCCCTTCACGCGCGGCTTACCGTCGCCGGGCATCATCGAGAGGAAGACGCGACCACTGGGCGTGACGAAAAGATGCCCTGATCGGGCCACGCCCCCTTCCCGCATTACGCTGCGTGCGGGACGCTCGCATATGACGGCATGGCAATGAGGAGGCATCAAGTGGTCGACGCGGACCAGACGTTCGTCATCGTCGGGGGAGGGCTCGCCGGAGCCAAGACCGCCGAGACACTTCGCTCGGAGGGGTTCACCGGGCGGGTGATCCTCATCGGTGACGAACGGGACCACCCGTACGAACGACCGCCCTTGTCGAAGGGCTACCTCCAGGGCAAGGAGGAGCGCGACAGCGTCTTCGTCCACGAACCGGCCTGGTACGCGAGCAACGACATCGAGCTGCACCTCGGCCAGACGGTCACCACGATCGACCGCGCGGAGAAGACCGTGCGGCTCGGCGAGGGCACCGTCGTCCGCTACGACAAGCTGCTGCTCGCCACCGGCGCGGAGCCGCGCCGCCTCGACATCCCCGGCACCCACCTCGCGGGCGTCCACCACCTGCGCCGCCTCGCCCACGCCGAGCGTCTCAAGGGCGTGCTGGCCTCGCTCGGCAGGGACAACGGACACCTGGTGATCGCCGGCGCCGGCTGGATCGGCCTGGAGGTCGCCGCGGCCGCCCGTGAGTACGGTGCGGAGGTCACCATCGTCGAGCCGGAGGCCACGCCGCTGCACTCCGTGCTCGGCCCCGAGGTCGGCCAGATCTTCGCCGAGCTGCACGGCGACCACGGCGTCCGCTTCCACTTCGGCGCCAGGCTCACCGAGATCACCGGCCAGGACGGCATGGTCCTCGCCGCCCTCACCGACGACGGCGAGGAGCACCCGGCGCACGATGTGCTGGCCGCGATCGGCGCCGCCCCGCGCACCGGGCTCGCCGAGGCCGCGGGCCTCGAGCTCGCCGACCGGGCGCACGGCGGCGGCATCGCCGTGGACGCGACGCTGCGCACCTCCGACCCCGACATCTACGCGGCGGGCGACGTGGCGGCGGTCCGGCACCCGCTCTTCGACGACCGACTGCGCGTCGAGCACTGGGCGAACGCGCTGAACGGCGGGCCGGCCGCGGCCCGCGCCATGCTCGGCAAGGACGTCAGCTACGACCGCGTGCCCTACTTCTTCTCCGACCAGTACGACCTGGGCCTGGAGTACTCGGGCTGGGCGCCCCCGGGCTCGTACGACCAGGTGGTGCTGCGCGGGGACGCGGGCAAGCGCGAGTTCATCGCGTTCTGGCTGAAGGACGGACAGGTCCTCGCGGGGATGAACGTGAATGTGTGGGACGTCACGGAGCAGATCCAGCGGCTGATCAGGTCCGGGGCCAGGCCCGGGGTCGAGCGCCTTTCGGACCCGTCGGTTCCGCTCGGTGATCTTCTGGACCAGTGAGTTGATCTTCTGGAGCGGTGACAGAAGTGTCAGTGGCGGCCCGTAGAATTGCCGCGTGGCAGGCAGGATCAATGACGAGGACGTGAAGGCGGTTCGGGACGCGGTCCCGATCGACGCCGTGGTGTCCGAGTACCTGCAACTGCGCAACGCGGGCGGCGGAAACCTCAAGGGTCTGTGCCCGTTCCACGACGAGAAGTCCCCGTCCTTCCAGGTCAGCCCCAGTAAGGGCCTGTTCCACTGCTTCGGCTGCCAGGAGGGCGGCGACACCATCACATTCGTGATGAAGGTCGACCACCTCTCCTTCTCCGAGGTGGTGGAGCGCCTCGCCGGTCAGGCGGGCATCACGCTGCGCTACGAGGAGGGCGGGTACAACCCCACCCACCAGCGCGGCGAGCGCATCCGCCTCGTCGAGGCGCACAAGGTCGCCGCGCAGTTCTACGTCGACCAGCTGGAGTCGCCCGAGGCCGAGATCGGCCGCAAGTTCCTCGCGGAGCGCGGCTTCGACCAGGCTGCGGCCCAGCACTTCGGCGTCGGCTACAGCCCGGCGGGCTGGGACCACCTCACCCGCTTCCTGCGCGGCAAGGGCTTCAGCGACAAGGAGATCCTGCTCTCCGGGCTCTCCCAGGAGGGCCGCCGCGGCCCCATCGACCGGTTCCGCGGCCGTCTGATGTGGCCGATCCGCGACATCGGCGGCGAGGTCGTCGGCTTCGGCGCCCGCCGCCTGCGCGAGGACGACAACGGGCCGAAGTACCTGAACACGCCCGAGACGCCGATCTACCGCAAGTCCCAGGTCCTGTACGGCATCGACCTCGCGAAGAAGGACATCGCCAAGTCCTCCCGCGCCGTCGTCGTCGAGGGGTACACGGACGTGATGGCCTGCCACCTGGCCGGCGTCACCACCGCCATCGCCACCTGTGGCACGGCGTTCGGCGGCGACCACATCAAGATCCTCCGCCGGCTCCTGATGGACAACGGCTCGGCGCGCGTGATCTTCACCTTCGACGGCGACGCGGCGGGCCAGAAGGCCGCCCTGCGCGCCTTCGAGGACGACCAGAAGTTCGCCGCCGAGACGTACATCGCGATCGCGCCGGACAACATGGACCCGTGCGACCTGCGCCTCGCCAAGGGCGACGACGCGGTCGCCGAACTGGCCGAACCCCGCACGCCGCTCTTCGAGTTCGCGCTCCGCCAGATCGTCGCCCGGTACGACCTGGAGACCCCGGCGGGCCGCGCCGCCGCGCTCGACGAGGCGGCGCCCGTCGTCGCCCGCATCAAGAACAGTGCCTCGCAGCACGAGGTCGCGGTCCAGCTCGCCGGGATGCTCGGCATCCTCGACACCCAGTTCGTGGTCAAGCGGGTGGGGCAGCTCGCCCGTTGGGCCCGCGAGCGCGGTGGCCGCGGGCCAGCGCCCGCCGCCGGGCGCGGCGGTCCGGGGGCCGACCCCGCCGCCGCCACGACCCGCCCCTTCGGCGGACCGGCACTCACCCTGCGCAACCCGGTGTTCACGACCGAACGCGAACTGCTCAAACTCGCCTTGCAGTACCCGCAGTTGGTGTCCCCTGCCTTCGACGCGTACGGGGTCGACGAGTTCACGGCCGACCCGTACGCCGCCGTCCGCCAGGCCGTCATGGACGCGGGCGGCGCCGAGCAGGGCGTCCACGACCCGCAGGAGTACCTGATCGCGGTGCGCGAGGCGGCGCCCGACGACGCGGTGCGGGCGATGGTGACCGAGCTCGCCGTCGAGGCCATCCGCCGCAAGACCGTGGACGAGGCGTACGCGGGGGAGCAGCTGGTGACCGTGCGCAAGCGGGCCGTCGACCGCCGCATCCGGGACGTCCAGGGCACGCTCACCCGCCTCGGCGCGGGCGGCGACCCGCACCAACTGGCCACGGTGCAGAGCGAGTTGTGGGTGCTCCAGCAGTACGGCCAGGCGCTGCGCGAGCGGGGCGCGGAAGCCCTGTAGGTGCCCGCACTCCGATGCGCCGTTTGCGGCTGTTCGGATCCGGGAAAGGCGGGTAACCGTCCAGCACGGTAACCACGCGGTCACGCACCGGACTCAAAAAGTCAACGCACGCCCCTCGTGGCGGCACTGTGTCGTACTCCACACTGGGTTGCGGTGCCTGAGTCCTCGGAGCGCGGCCGGAGCCCGGACAACGGGTCCGACACCCCCGCGGTTCCGCTCATCGCGTACGGGACGGACAGCGGCGAGGCCGTCGTTCCCGCCCCCCTGCCGCACGCCTCAGATGCGATCACTTTGGAGGTCGCCCCCGTGCAGACCCAGACCCTCACCCAGAGCGACAGCACAGCGCAGGCCCTCGCCGAACCCGAAGCCGCGCCCAAGGGTGCCGTGCCGCAGGGCGACGTGCTGGCTTCTGTGCCCTCGCAGAGCCGCGTCGAGCACCATCCCGAGGCCGAGCCGGAAGAACCGGCCGGCCCCCAGGGGTCCGTGGACCCGCCCGAACCGGTGCGCGGCGCCCGCACCGAAAGCGCCAGTCCGTCCTCCGACCTGTTCCGGCAGTATCTGCGCGAGATCGGCCGGATCCCGCTGCTCACCGCGGCCGAGGAAGTGGACCTCGCGCGGCGCGTCGAGGCGGGCCTGTTCGCCGAGGAGAAGCTCGCCCACGCCCCCGACCTCGACTCCCAACTCGCCCTGGACCTCGACAAATTGGTGGTCATGGGCCGGATGGCCAAGCGCCGCCTCATCGAGGCGAACCTGCGCCTGGTCGTCTCCGTCGCCAAGCGGTACGTGGGCCGCGGCCTGACCATGCTCGACCTGGTCCAGGAGGGCAATCTCGGCCTGATCCGCGCGGTCGAGAAGTTCGACTACGCCCGCGGCTACAAGTTCTCGACGTACGCGACCTGGTGGATCCGCCAGGCGATGAGTCGCGCCCTCGCCGACCAGGCGCGCACCATCCGGGTCCCGGTCCACGTCGTCGAGTTGATCAACCGGGTCGTCCGCGTGCAGCGCCGCATGCTGCAGGAGCGCGGTTACGAGCCGACCCCTCAGGAAGTCGCCGTCCACCTCGACCTGACGCACGAGCGGGTCAGCGAAGTGCTGCGCCTCGCTCAGGAGCCGGTGTCCCTCCACGCCCCCGTCGGCGAGGAGGACGATGTGGCGCTCGGCGACCTCATCGAGGACGGCGACGCCACGAGCCCCGTGGAATCGGCGGCGTTCCTCCTGCTGCGCGAACACCTGGAAGCCGTGCTCTCCACGCTCGGCGAGCGCGAACGCAAGGTCGTCCAGCTCCGCTACGGCCTCGCCGACGGCCGCCCCCGCACGCTGGAGGAGATCGGCCGCATCTTCGGCGTCACACGCGAGCGCATCCGCCAGATCGAATCAAAAACCCTGAACAAACTCCGCGACCACGCGTTCGCGGACCAACTGCGGGGCTACCTGGACTAGTTCCACATCAAGCCCCGTCGGCGGTTCGGCCAATCAAGCCCCGCCGGCGATTGAGGCGCGGGGCCCGGGGCAGAGCCCCGCGACCGCAACCCCGACGGGGCAAGAGATCAGGCGGACCCGGGCGTCAGTCGACCTCGGCGACCGCCTGCGCGAACTGCGCCTCGTACAAACGCTGATACGCCCCATCCGCAGCGACCAGCGCCTCGTGCGAGCCCTGCTCCACGATCGCCCCGTTCTCCATCACGAGAATCGTGTCCGCATCCCGAATCGTCGACAACCGGTGCGCGATCACGAACGACGTCCGGCCGGAGGCCAACCGCGCCATCGCCTTCTGGATCAGCACCTCGGTCCGGGTGTCGACGGAGGAGGTCGCCTCGTCGAGCACGAGGATCACCGGATCGGACAGGAACGCCCGCGCGATGGTGATCAGCTGCTTCTCACCCGCGCTGACGCCGGTGCCCTCGTCGTCGAGCACGGTGTCGTACCCGTCGGGCAGCGTCCGGATGAACCGGTCGGCGTGCGCGGCCTTCGCCGCCTCCTCGACCTCCTCGCGGGTGACGTCCTTCGGGGCCCCGTACGCGATGTTCTCCGCGATGGTCCCGCCGAACAGCCAGGTGTCCTGGAGCACCATGCCGATCCCGGCGCGCAGCTCCTCCCGCGACATCTTCGCGATGTCGACGCCGTCGAGCGTGATGCGCCCGCCCGTGACCTCGTAGAACCGCAGCAGCAGATTGACGAGGGTCGTCTTGCCCGCGCCCGTCGGCCCGACGATCGCCACCGTGTGACCGGGGTCGGCCGTCAGCGACAGGTCCTCGATGAGCGGCGTGTCCTTCTCGTAGCGGAAGGCCACGTGCTCGAACTCGACGTGCCCGCGCAGGTTGTCCGGCTTCTCGCCGGGCACCGGCTCCGCCGACTGCTCCTCCGCGTCGAGCAGTTCGAAGACCCGCTCGGCCGTAGCGACACCCGACTGCACCAGGTTCGCCATCGACGCGACCTGCGTCAGCGGCATCGAGAACTGCCGCGAGTACTGGATGAACGCCTGCACATCACCGATGGACAGCGACCCACTGGCCACCCTCAATCCGCCCACGACAGCGACCAGCACATAGTTCAGGTTCGAGATGAAGAACATCAGCGGCTGCATGATGCCGCTGTTGAACTGCGCCTTGAACGACGCCTCGTACAGCGCGTCGTTCTGTTCGGCGAACAGCTCCGCCGACTCGTCCTGCCGCCCGAACACCTTCACCAGGTTGTGGCCGGTGTACATCTCCTCGATGTGCGCGTTGAGCGCGCCGGTCGCCCGCCACTGCTGCACGAACTGCGGCTGCGACCGCTTGCCGACCTTCGCCGCGACGAACACCGACAGCGGCACCGTCACCAGCGCGACCAGCGCGAGCAGCCAGGAGATCCAGAACATCATCGCGAGCACACCGATGACGGTCAGCAGCGAGTTGAGCATCTGCCCCATCGTCTGCTGGAGCGTCTGCCCGAGGTTGTCCATGTCGTTGGTCGCCCGGCTCAGTACCTCGCCGCGCTTCTGCTGGTCGTAGTACGACAGCGGCAGCCGCGACAGCTTGCCCTGAAGCTCGGCACGGAGCTGCCCCACGGCCAGGTTGATCGTCCGGTTGGCGAGCCGGGTGCCGATCATCATCGTCAGCCCCGCGACGGCGAACACGGCGAGGCCGAGCAGCAGCACCTCACCGATCGCGCCGAAGTCGACGCCCTGTCCCGGCGTGAAGTCGACGCCGCCGAGCATGTCGGCCATGCCGCCGTCACCCTTGGCGCGCAGGCCATCGAGGACCTGTTCCTTGGTCTGCCCGGCCGGCATCTGCCCGCCGATGATCCCGCCGAACAGCAGATCGGTGGCGTGGCCGAGGATCTTCGGCCCGACCACCGACAGGCCGACGCTGATCACGACGGAGACGAGCACCCCGATCACCGCCGTGCGGTGTGCGGCGAGCCGCTTCAGGAGCCGCTTGCCGGACCCCTTGAAGTCCATCGAACGCGAACCGGGCGCACCGGCCGCCATCCGCCCCATGGGCCCACTCATCAGGCGGCCTCCGCTTCCGTCAGCTGGGAGAGAACGATCTCCCGGTACGTCTCGTTGTCGGCCATCAGCTCGTGATGGCGTCCGGTGCCGACGACGCGGCCCTCGTCGAGCACGATGATCGTGTCGGCGTCGCGGATCGTCGAGACCCGCTGGGCCACGATCACCACGGTCGCCTCGGCGGTCTCCTCGCCGAGCGCCCGGCGCAGCGCCGCGTCGGTCGCGTAGTCGAGCGCGGAGAACGAGTCGTCGAAGAGGTAGATCTCCGGCCGCTGCACCAGCGTGCGCGCGATGGCGAGGCGCTGGCGCTGACCGCCGGAGACGTTGGTACCGCCCTGCGTGATGGGTGCGTCGAGCCCGCTCTCCAGCTTGCCGACGAACCCCTTGGCCTGCGCCACTTCCAGCGCGTGCCACAGCTCGTCGTCGGTGGCGTCCGGATTGCCGTAGCGCAGGTTCGTGGCGACGGTGCCGGAGAACAGGTACGGCTTCTGCGGCACGAGCCCGACCGTCTTCGCCATCAGTGCCGGGTCGATCCCGCGGACGTCCTCGCCGTCCACGTAGACCGTGCCGGCCGTGGTGTCGTACAGCCGCGGCACGAGGCCGAGCAGCGTCGACTTGCCGCTGCCGGTCGACCCGATGATGGCCGTGGTCTCGCCGGGGCGGGCCGTGATGTCGATGCCGCGCAGGATGGGTTCCTCGGCGCCCGGGTAGCCGAAGTCGGCGCCCCGCAGCTCCAGATGGCCGTGGCGGCGCAGTTCACGCACCGACGCGTCGGGCCGTGGCGGCACCACACTCGAATCGGTGCCGAGCACTTCCTGGATGCGCTCGGCGCACACCTCGGCGCGCGGCATCATCATGAACATGAACGTGGCCATCATCACGCTCATCACGATCTGCATCAGATACGCGAGGAACGCGGTCAGGTCACCGATCTGCATGCCGCCGCTGTCGATGCGGTGCGCGCCGAACCAGACGACGGCGATGGACGCGACGTTCACGATCGTCATCACGAACGGGAACATCAGTGCCATGATCCGGCCGGTGGCGACCGACACATCGGTCAGGTCCCGGTTCGCGGCTCCGAACCGGTCCTTCTCGAAGTCGTCGCGGACGAAGGCGCGGATGACGCGGTTGCCGGTGATCTGCTCGCGCAGCACCCGGTTCACCGTGTCCAGCTTGACCTGCATGGACCGGAACAACGGCCGCATCTTGCGGATGATCAGCGACAGGACGATCGCCATGACGGGCAGCACGGCGAGCAGCACGCCCGACAGCGGCACGTCCAGGCCGAGCGCCATGACGACGCCGCCGACACACATGATCGGCGCCGAGGCCACCAGCGTGAACGTCATCAGGGCCAGCATCTGGACCTGCTGCACGTCGTTCGTGGTGCGGGTGATCAGCGAAGGGGCGCCGAACTGGCCGACCTCGCGGGCCGAGAAGGACTGCACGCGGTCGAAGATCCCCGCCCGCAGGTCCCGGCCGACCGCCGCGGCGGTCCGGGCGCCGAAGTAGACGGCGCCGGTGTTGCAGACGACCTGGACGACGGTGACGCCCAGCATCAGGGCGCCGAACTCCAGGATGTAGCCGGTGTCGCCGTTCACGACACCGTTGTCAATGATGTCGGCGTTCAGGGTGGGCAGATACAGCGAGGCGCAGGTCTGCAGGAACTGCAGCAGCACCAGCAGCCCGATGGGTTTCTTGTACGGACGGAGATAGGTCCGCAGAAGTTTTATGAGCACGCTCGGTCTCTCGTGGTCGGCGGTCGGGGTGGGAGCGGTGAGCGGGGAGGGGGATCGCCGCGCGCGCCGTCTGTCACTACGGCGACGCATGGAGCCCTATCGTCCGACACTCCACCCGCGTTACCTCAACCGATTTATCCAAGAGTGCTCAAAGTCCGGCCGCCGCACCGGTGTCAGGCGAACGCGCCGGGGTGGATCTGGTCCCGTACGGCCCGGTACTGCTGCCGCACCGCCTGGCCCACCGGCAGCTCGTCGCCCGCCTCGAAGACCTGCGCGGCCGCGCCCTGCCACTGCGGCAACTGCCCGTTCAGCGCCCACGCGGCCTGTCGCGCCGCGCCGATCGCCGCGTAGTCCGCGGGCTGCGGCACCACGACCTGCGCCCCGAACACGGCCGGCGCCACGCTCTGCACCGCGTGCAGCTCGGCGGCGGCGCCCAGCAGGAACACCCGCCGTATCTCCACGCCACGCCCACGCAGCACATCCATCGCGTCGGCGAGCCCGCACAGCATGCCCTCGAAGGAGGCCCGCGCCAGATGCTCGGGCTTCATGGACTCTCTTCGCAGCCCGCTCAGCGTCCCCGCGGTGTGCGGCAGATTCGGCGTCTTCTCGCCCTCCAGATAGGGCAGGAGTACGAGTCCGTGGGCGCCCGGCGTCGACTTCATGGCCAGCTCGGACAGCTCCTCCAGGCCTCCGTCGAGCCCCAGCATCTCGACCGTGCCCCGCAGCGCCCGTACGGCGTTCGACGTATGCACGACGGGAAGATGCATTCCGGTCGCGTCGGCGAGCGAGGTGATGGAGCCGCTGGAGTCCACGAGCGCCTCGTGGTGCACGGCCATCACGGAGCCCGATGCCCCGAGCGAGACCACGGCGTCCCCGGACTGCACGCCGAGCCCGAACGCGGCGGCCATCGTCTCCCCGGTCCCGGCCGAGATGACCAGGCCCTCAGGGGTCCGCCCGGCCGCCTCACCGGGGCCGATCACCTCCGGCAGCGCCACCTGGTGCCCGAGCGCAAGCTCCACCAGATCGGGCCGCCACGCGGCGGTCGCCGCCGACCAGTAGCCGGTGCTGGAGGCCCCGCCGCGGTCGGTGGTCCGGCGCGCGGGCCGGCCGAGCAGCTGCCACACCAGCCAGTCGTGCGCCTGCATCAGGGCGGCCACCTGCTCCGCGTTCTCCGGCTCGCTGCGCGCAAGCCAGCGCAGCTTGGTCACCGGCAGCGCCGCCTGCGGCACGGTCCCGACGGCCTCGGCCCACGCCTCGCGCGAGCCGAGCCGGTCGATCAGGTCCGCGGCCGCGACCTGCGCCCGCTTGTCCCCGCCGACCAGGGCCGGGCGCACGGTGTTGCCCTGCGCGTCCAGCGGCACCACGGTGTTCTGCTGCGCGGAGACCCCGATGGCCTGCACGCTCTCCAGCAGCCCGCCGCCGGCGGCCTCGCCGAGTGAGAGCAGCCACGCCTGGGGATCCACGTCGGACGGCCGTCCGCCGCCTTCCGGTGCCTCCAGCGGGTGCGGGGCGTACCCCTGCCGCAGCACGGCCCCGGTGTCGGCGTCACAAACGACTATGCGCGTAAATTCGGGCGAACTGTCCAGCCCGGCGACTATCCCCATGACTGAAATTCTGCCGTACCGCCGGAGGAATCTGTGCCGTCGGGCTCGCGCCGTAGGGTCCGGGGCGTCAGGTGTTGCTGGTGCCCCAGTCGTCGGTCGCCCCGCCGTCGGCGCTGCCGCCGCGCTCGCGCAGCGTGCGCACCCGGTCGGCGACCGAGTCCGGAACCTTGCTCTCGACCTTCTCGCTCACCGAGTGGAAGGCCTTGCCCGCGACGTTCCGCGTCTGCTGCGCCGCCGTCTCCGCCGTATTGCGCACGGTCGGGTTCTGGGCGATCTCGCGCGCGGACTTCTTCAGCTTCTCGTAGCGCTCGCGACCTGCCCTCGTGCCCAGCACGTAGCCCAGGGCCAGACCTGCGATGAATGTGAGCCGATAGCGCATGGTCGGCCACCCTTTCCGTAGTGAGGCGTCGTGGTCAGTGCGGTCATCGTGGAGCTTGTTGATCACCTGAGGGATACCGATTGGCGGAGCACCCCCCACCTTGCGCTAATGTATGTGTCGCAGCGAGCGCACGCCGCCTGGTGAGTACCCAGGTGGGTTCGTTCGAAGCAACGAGGTCATTCCCCTGTAGCTCAATTGGCAGAGCAGTCGGCTGTTAACCGGCAGGTTACTGGTTCGAGTCCAGTCGGGGGAGCTCGATCTCCTGTAGCTCAATTGGCAGAGCAGCCGGCTGTTAACCGGCAGGTTACTGGTTCGAGTCCAGTCGGGAGAGCTGTGAACAAGTCCCTCCGGAGTCCACTCCGGAGGGCTTTTTCTTGCCTGGTGGAACCGTCCGCGCGCGCGGGGAGTCCTCATGGTCGTGCAGAGCCGGACCATCCGAGGCAGGAGATCGTATGAGCGGCTATGCTGCGGCAGACGGCGCGCACACTTGTACGCGCCACGCTGAGACGGGGCGGTAGCTCAGCCGGTTAGAGCAGCGGACTCATAATCCGTCGGCCGTGGGTTCGAGTCCCACCCGCCCCACCGCAAGTACGCGGCGCAGAAACGATGCGACCAGCTCGTACGTAACCTGATGGCCCGTCACGGAAACCGTGACGGGCCATCTGTCATCCGATGGGCGGGCTCGATGCCCGGGGGTGTGCGCGGTCAGTCGGTCAGGGGGCTCAGGGACATCGGCTGGATCCTGCCCTCCAGCATCTCGCCGAGCCCGCGCACCGCGCACACGTCGGGGCGCTCGGCGATGTGCACCGGGACGCCCGTCGCGGACCGCAGCATCTGGTCGAGGCCGGGCAGCAGGGCGGAGCCGCCGACCATCATGATGCCGCGCTCCGTGAGGTCGGCGACCAGGTCGGGCGGGCAGTCGCGCAGCACCCTGCCGATGCCGTCGAGGACGGCGGTCAGCGGGGTGTGGATCGCGCTGCGCACGGCGGCGGTGTCCACATGTACGGAGCGGGCCAGGCCCGTCGCCACGTCGCGGCCGTGGATCTCGGTCTGCTCCGGGCCCTGCGGGGTGAGGCCGTTGCCGCTCAGGGCGAGTTGCAGGGGGCGTACGGACTGGGACGGCAGCATCAGCGCGTGGTGCTGGCGCAGGTGCTGGACGACCGCGTGGTCGATGGCGTCGCCGCCGACGGGGATCCGGGCGGCCGTCACGATCGAGCCGAGCGAGAGGACCGCGATCTGGGTGGTGGCCGCGCCGCAGACGATGATCATCGTGGCCTCGGGCTGTTCCACCGGGAGGCCGCAGCCGACTGCGGCAGCGATCAGGGTGTCGACCAGCTCGACCCGGCGGGCGCCGAGGCCGATGAGGGTCTCGACGGCGGCGCGCTGGGCCAGCGGGTCCGCGTCGTGCGGGATGGCGGCCGCCGCACGGAGGCGGGGCTTGCGGCGAAGGGTGCGGCGGAGCTTGTCGCCGAGCAGGTGGCGCAGCATCCGCTGGGCCATCTCGATGTCGACGACCGTGCCGCCGGAGACCGGGCGCACGACGCGGATGTAGTGCGGGGTGCGGCCTGTCATCTTCTCGGCGAACTCGCCGACCGCGATCAGCGCGCCGGTGCGGGTGTTGACCGCCGCCGCGCTCGGTTCATCGACGACGAGGCCCGCGCCCTTCACATACACGCGGGTGCGCGCGGCACCGAGATCGACGGCGAAGTGGCAGCGGCGCAACTGCTCCAGACTGGCGGTCATGGCAGATCCTCCCGAGAGCGCGGACCGTGGTGGGCTCGCCGGGCGGCGACCCTTCTGGCATCCTGCGGTCGCGCGCGGGAGGGCGCTCGTTGGAGTAGGCCGGGCGGGTCCACAAACGCCGGGGCGCCGCCTCCCGTGGGACGTGGGAGACGGCGCCGCTTCGGTGTCCGACGGTGTTACACCAGCCAGCCGAGGAAGTGGGCGAGGCCGGCGACGATGTCGGTGATGACGTTCATGTGACGCGTTCTCCTAGCGATGATGCAAAGTGCATCGGTGATGCAAAGTGCATATGGGACTTGGGACTTGAGATGTGCATCGCGATGCGGTCGCTACGGTCTGCAGCCCGTTGCTTGCGCACCGTAAGCATCGTTGTTCACGTACGCCCCATGCAAACTCTTCGGCTACGACCACCTGTTCAAGGGAACAACTGCGCCCCTGTTCGTTTTTTGTGTTCGTATTCCGGATGGGCCTCGCGGGTGAATCTCAGGCCTCGTACCAGCGCTGGAGCAGCCCCCAGGTGAACTCCGCCCGCACCTCGCGGGGCGTCCCCGCCTCGTCCGGGGCGTGGAACGCCAGGCCCCAGCGGGTGGGCGCCGAGCCTTCGAGGGGGCGGGCCGGGGCGAAGGCGCGGGCCGCCTCGTCCACCGTGCAGGACCAGGGCGTCAGATCGGCGAGGGTGCGCAGGGCCGGGCCCGGGGTGCCGGGGGTGCGGATCAGCCACTCGTTCCAGATCCCGCCCGTGGGGGCGAGCAGCACCTCGAAGCGCAGGTCGGGCCAGAGCGGCACCGGCCACAGCAGCGCCTCGCACTCCAGGTCGCCGACCTTGCGGAGCAGGGTGCGCTCCGGGGCGCCGAGCACGGACCGGTAGCGGGAGACCGCCGCCTGCGGGTGGCGGGAGTGCAGCTTCGCCTGCCAGCGGCGGTTCGCCTCCCGCATCTCGGCGACGGAGGCACCGAGGTCGGCGCGGGCGGTCTCCACAAGGTCCGGGTTGTGGTCGGCCATGCGGCGCAGCAGGACCAGTTGGAAGTCCAGCGGGGTGAAGGGCTCAGCTGGTGCGGGCATGCGCTCCATGGTGGCGTACGTCGCCGGGGGCCCGCCCGTCCGGAAGGAACAGCACCGAGTTCACGTACCGCGGGCGGCGTCTTGTCGGGGTGAGGGCGCGGCGCAGCAGGCCCTGCGAGGCGATGTGGGAGGTGCCGCGCTGATGGGCCGCCAGATCGTAGGAGGGCAGGGGTAGCCAGTCGGTCTCCGGCAGGACCCAGCCCTCGTAGCCCTGGGCGCGGAGATGGGCGACGACCGGGGTGATCGGCTGGATGCGGGTCTCCAGCTCGATGAAGAGGGCGGGCCGGTCGTGGGCGAGCAGGGTGCGGGCGCCGCGCAGGACTCGCAGCTCCGCCCCGTCCACGTCGATCTTGATGAAGTCGACGTCGCGCAGGGCGAGTTCGTCCAGGGTCACGCAGGGCACCTCGCGGCCGGTCGGTGCGTGCAGGTCGTCGCGGCGGACGAGCGAGGACACCCCGCGTTCGCCGCGCTCGTCGTGCGGCGGCTGCCACAGCGGGGCCGTGCCGGGGCGGTCGCTGGCGGCGGCTCGGACGACCCGCACGTTCGCCGGCGCGGACGCGGCGAGCACCCGGGCCAGGTGCGGGACCGGTTCGAGGGTGATCACGCGGCGGGCCGGGCCCGCGAGGCGGTGGGTCCACGGGCCGTACCAGCCGCCGACGTCGACCGCCGTGCCGCAGGCCCCGGCGGCGGGCAGCATGTCGGCGAGCCGGGTCAGCTCGGGCTCGAAGCGCGGGTACAGGGCGCGGGCCGTCGCCGCGGTCAGCCGGGCGGGCAGCCAGGGGGCGATCCGGGCGGCGAGTGTCGTCATGGCAGCGCCCGTTTCGCCTGCTCGGCCCGTTGCAGGAGCTGCTCGTGCTCGCCTTCCGCCACCTGTTCGCCGGACGAAGGGAGGAGCTGCGGGATGCCGTCGACGATGGGGTAACGGCGGTGCAGCCGGGGGTTGTAGAGGCTGTCGCCCGTGTTCCCTTCCGGTGCGGGCAGCAGGAGCAGGGGCCCCTTGTCGAGCGGGCAGGCGAGGATCTTGAGCAGCGGGTCGTCAGGGTTCATGCGGGAGCAACTCCCTTGGTTCTTGGTCCGGTTGTGTGGGGGCATCGTGTTTCGGCATCAGGAGGAGCACGGCGACCGCGAGGGCCGTGCCCGTCAGGCGCAGCGTCAGGCGCACCGGCTCGTGGGGCAGCGACTCGCCGAACGCGAGCGTGCCGAGGACCGCCGTGAACAGGCAGGTCACCGTGGTGCACACCGGGACGATCAGCGAGGCGCGGCAGCGTTGCAGGGCCGCCTGCGACATGACGAGCCCGAACGCGCCCGTGCACATCAGCAGATACGGGTACGGGGACGCGAACAGGGCCGGGATGTCCGGGAGTACGCCCGACACGCCCTTGATGGCGAGCGAGCTGACCCCGTAGAGCAGGCCCACCGCGACCCCGTACTCGACGCCCGTGGTCGGGAGCCGGTGGCGGTGCCGCGCGCGGCGTTCCGCGGCGGCGTACAGGGACAGGCCCGCCGCCAGCGAGGGCACGCACACCAGGAGGATGAGGGGTGCGGGGGAGCGGTGCCCCACCGCGTCCGCGTCCTGTTCGAGCGAGAGCACCACCATGAGCAGCGCCGCCAGGATCGCGGCGATGGCGTAGCGCTCGCGGCCCGAGGTGCGTTCGCCGAGGAGCCGGGCCGACAGGAGCAGGAGGATGACCAGGCCGGAGACGAAGATTCCCTGGGCCGCGGCGATGGGAAGCGTCCGGTAGACGGCGAGCTGGGCGCCGAAGCCGGAGGCCAGGGCGATGGATCCGGCCAGCCACAGCGGGCTCGTCACCACCTGCCGCAGGAGGTGGGCGGGGCGGCGCACGCTCACTTCGGGCAGCCGGGTGAGGGCCCGCTTCTCCAGGACGAAGCCCACGCTGTAGAGCGTGTTGGCGAGCAGTGCCGCGCCGACTCCCCATGCCACGGCGGGCATCGCCGCTCACGTCCTTCGTGCGTGCAGGAGAAGGATCGAGGCGAGGGACGGGGCCGCGCAGGCGAGCCGGTCGAGGGGGCGCAGCGGGCGGGGCACCCCGTGGAACGGAGCCCCTGCGAGGCGTACGACCTCGAAGCCCGACGCGGCGACGAACTCCTTCAGGGCGCGGGGGGTGTAGAGGCGCAGGTGGCCGACCACTTCGGTGCCCGGCCTGCCGTGGATCGCGCGCAGGCTCACCTCCGAGAAGACGGGCTGTACGCCGGCGAGGAGCAGGGCCCGGTTGTACCAGGCGGCCAGGTTCGGGGTGGACAGCATCAGATGGCCGCCCGGGCGCAGGACGCGGTGGATCTCGTCGAGCGCGGCGTCGGGATCGACGAGGTGCTCGACGACCTCGGAGAGGAGGACCGCGTCGGCGGACGCGTCCGCGAACGGCAGCCCGTGGCCCGTGAGTTCGCCGCGTACGACCCGGGGGACGCGGAGGGCCGCGCGGCGCAGCGCGTCCTGCGACCAGTCGATGCCGATGAGGCGGTGCTCGTCGGGTCCTGGCAGGAGGCGGGCGGTGGTGGCCGCGGCCGTGCCGTCGCCGCAGCCGATGTCCAGGACGGTGGCGCGGCGGGTGCCGGACAGGGCGGTGGCGAGGATGCGGGCCTGGCGGCGGGTGCGGGGGGTGCCGGAGGCCACCGGGACGGCCGGATTCTCGTAGAAGTCCCTCAAGTCCTTTGGCGGGGCTTCGAGTTCGGGGTGCGTGGTCATGGTGCCTCCTCCTGCGTCGCGTGGAGGTGCTGCTCGAAGAGGTCGCGCAGGCGGGCCCCGTCTCCGGGTCCGAGCAGGGTGCGCGACCAGCGCAGGGCCAGGTGCAGCCGGCCCGCCGTGGACGCCGTCGTGAAGGTGAGGCCGCGCGGCATCCGGGCCGGGGCCGAGAACCAGACGGCGCGGGCCTTGCCGCCGTCGCCGAAGTCCAGCGGGTAGGGGACGCGGCCGATGTTGCTGAGCAGGGTGGTCGACGTCCATGGCGCCGCCACCGTGCGCAGGGCGCGGGTGGCGGCGGCGCGCCAGGCCACCGGGGCGTACGGGCTGGTCAACAATGCTGCCCCGTGGCCGAGTTGGGGTCTGGGCTGGGACTTGAGGGTCGCGGTGCGGGTGGCCGTGAGACGCAGGAGGGCGGGGGTGTCCTTCTCCAACTCGGCTGGTGTGAGGGCCACTTCCACCAGGCGTGTGCCGTTGCCGATGGGCATCGTCGTGTCGCGCGGGCGGTCGTCCACCGGCATGGTGACGCGCAGGGGGCGGCGGGTGTGGTGGGTGCCGTGCTCCTCGTTCCAGTCGGCGATCGTGCGGGCCGTGGCCACCATCAGCTGGTCGTTGACCGTGTACGGGGCGCCCTTCGGGCGGCGGGGCACCGACAGTTCGGTGACCACGAGGCCGTTGCCGGGGCGGGGGTCGGGGGTGCCGGCGGAGACCCGGGCCGGGCGGGACCAGGGGGAGGGCGGGGGCTGTGGGGGGCGTGGGCTCAGGAGCGGGGGAGTGGTGGGTGGCGGGGAGTTGTCGCGGCCGGCGTAGAGCTCCGCCGCGGTGGCGATGACGCGCAGGCAGGCGGGGCCGTCGAGGGCCGTGTGGTTGATGGTGACGAACAGGACGGTGTTCCCGGTCCCGGGGTCCTCCACCGCCTCCAGGCGGATGGGTGGGGAGGCGGTGAGGGGTGGGGCGTCGGCGAGGGAGCGGGTGCGGGCCTCGTGCAGGGCGTTCGGGGTGGGGGCCGGGAAGGAGACGGGTGGTACGTCCGGGGTTTGCGTCAGTTCCCACTCGTAGCGGCTGCTGTACCAGTGGCGGGGGGCCTCGCGCATGAGGATGCGGGGGTGGTGGTGGAGGGCATCGGTGAAGGCGTGGGTGAGGCGGGTGGGGTCGAGGCGGGCGGTGAGGTGGATCTCGATGTGGACGGTTTCCGGTTCGCGGTCCTGGAGGCAGTGGCGGGAGACTTCGTCGACCGTTGGGAAGGGGATGCGGGTGGGCCGGTTGCCGTGGTTGCCCCGGGCGGGGCGGTCCAGGGTGGTCATGGGGCGCTCCCCGGGGTTGTGGGTTTCTGCGGGAGCGTGGGGGTGCGGTCCGGAGTCGGGTCCGGGGGAGTCGCCCCTTCCTCCCCTTCCCGTCCCGTCGTTGGGGCTGCGCCCCCGGGGGGTGCGGACTCGGGGCTCTGCCCCGGACCCCGCTGGCTCTCGTCCGAAAGGCGGGCTTGATTGGGCAGCGTGAACGTCACCAGCGCCGCGAACAGGGCGACCAGCGCCAGGAGTTGGGCTGCCGTGCTGTAGGCGCCCGCGCCCTCGCGGACCGGTTCTCCCGCGCCTGTTGCTGCCACCGCGCCTGCCGCCGTCATCGCCGCGAAGGCGATCGGGATCAGGAGTGCGTGGCGTTTCCAGGCCAGGAGGGCGAGGGCCGGGACCAGGGCCGCCCAGGGGCCCGCGATCACGATGCCGATGACTGTGAGCAGGGCCGTGCCGATGATCCAGCCGGGGGGTGGTGGTGCGGCCGGGGGCTCCTGTTCCGTGTCCCGCCTGCGCCACAGGCACAGCGCGCCGAGCACCAGGATTGCGGCGCCGGATGCGAACAGGCCCACCTCGTAGGTGCGGGCCGGGGCGTAGGAGAGTTTGACCGTGCCGCTTGAGCCGCCAGGGATCAGCCACGCCTGCTGCCAGCCGTCGAGGCGCAGCGAGCTCAGCTTCTTGCCGTCGAGGGTCGCCTCCCAGCCGTCGTTGGCGTTCTCGTACGTGGTCAGGTACGTCGCCTCGCCCGCGGCGACCTGTACTTCGCGGCGGTCGCCGAGCCAGTCGCGGACCGTGAGACCGCGGACGGTGGGCGCTGCCTCCGTGGTGGCTGTCGTGTTGGTGAGGGTGACGTCCGTGAGGGAGAGGGGGCCGGCGGGCGAGGTCTTCAGGGTGTGGGGGCCCGCCGGGAGGTCCAGGGTGTCGCCGCACGGTTTCACCGTGATCGGGCGGCGTTCGGTCAGGGCGCGCAGGGTGCCGCTCGCCGAGGTGCGGTGGCGGGTGCCGTCGATCGTGATCGTCGGGCCCTTGCCGCAGGGGAGGCTGAACCTGCGGTCGGGCGTGGGCTGTGCGACGCGGTAGGCGTCGAGGGTCGGGATGTAGGCCTCGGTCAGGCCCACCGGGAGTTGCAGGTCCTTGTCGGCGACCGGGTTGTGGACCTTGAGCGGGGCCGACTTGGTGATGGTGATGTCCAGGCGGTTCGTGGTGATGGGGTCGAAGTGGGCCACGCCGTTCTCGTCGACGCCGGCCACCGCCGCCCCGTCCGGGCTGCTGATCTCGATCTTTTCGGGGCGCGTGGTGAGGCCGCCGGCCCCGGCGAGGACGAGCGTGGAGACGGGCTGCTTGTCCGGCCAGCGCAGGTGGATCGTGGGGTCGTCGCCCGCGATCCAGGCCGTCGTCAGATCGCCGTCGGTGAGGTTGCGGGGCGTGGTGTTCAGGCCCAGCTCGGCCGTGGAGTCCGCGGTCGCCGTCATCTTGCGGCGCTGGTCGGGGGCCAGGTCGTAGAGGAGCTTGTCGAGCGCGGGTCCCGGCGTGGGGGCGGCCTTCGCCTCGACGTCGTACGTGGACTCGCCCGTCGTCGAGAAGACGCGGTTCAGGGAGCGCTCGGTGTCGGTGAGGGTGAGGCCGCCGTCGCTCGTGGCGCGGTGGAAGGAGTACTGGTCGGCCTGCTCGGAGTCGGACGGAAGGCGCAGCGCGCGGGTCGCCCTGACGCCGGGGATGTCGATGGACGTGAATCCGGCGCCGGTGAGCCCGGGGCGGGCGCGCTGTGTGTCGAGGATCGTCACGCGCAGCCAATTCGCGGTGCCCGCGGGGGACTTGATCGCCTGGCGTTTGCCGTTCGGCTGGATGTTGGCCGTCGTGGAGCCCTTGTCCGTCTCGATCCGTACGCGGGTCGGGGCCGCCCGCACGTTGTCCTGCGGCAGCGGTGTCAGATGGATGGTGGCGGGGATCCGTGTCGGCGCGGAGAAGCCGATGCGCGCCCATTCGCCCTTGGCGGAGTCGGGGGCGCCCTCCACCCATGCCGTGTCGGGGTCCTTGTCGAAGGCGTTCACCGGGTCGAACTGGGGGAGGTGAAGCAGCCAGTTGCCGCTGGAGGACGCAGTGACCGAGCGGGCGCCCTGGATGTCCGCCGTCGTCTGATGGGTCATGCCGTCGGTCGGCAGGATCTGCTTCGGCGGCTCGTCCGGGTTCTCGGAGGCGTTCGGGCTGTTGCGTTCCTTCGGCGTGTACGGATACGAGGTGTTGGTGTTGACCAGGCCGAAGCGGGTGTCCGCGCGGCGCAGTCCGTCGGCGGCCACGCGCAGGGCGGGGTTGCCGATGCCCGGGTGGTTGTCGCCGGTCAGGACGGCGGGGCGGTTCAGGAAGGACGGGTCGGCGGAGAGCCGGAGCAGGGCCTCGGGGCCGCCGCTGACCTCCGCCGTGTTCCCGACCGGGAGCAGGCCCGCCTGGCCAGGACGGTCGGCGTTGTCCCGCGGCGCGTAGATCTCGACGGCGCGGCTGCGCGGGTAGAGGCCCTCGATCTGGATCGGTGTCTTCTCGGCGATGCGGCCGCCCGTGGTGAGCGGGCCGAAGCCGGTGACGCGCTCATAGCCGGACTCGGCCAGGGTGCGCTTGACCGTGGCCGTGGGGACGTAGCCGAACTGGTCGGGGTCGAGGTCGCCGCGGACCACCACGTACTGCAGGCCCGCTCGGCTCAAGTAGTCCTGGAGGCCCGGTACTTGGGTGCCGCTCATCAGGGCCTGTTCGACGGCGTCCATGGCGCGCCGGTTGCCGCGCGTGCCGAACGGGACGTAGTCGCGCTGCGCCCAGCGGGACTCGGCGAGCACGTCGAGCGGCTGGTCGATGGGGGAGCCCCAGGTGTAGATGCCGTGGGCGGTCGCGGGGACGACCAGGGCGCGGGAGTCGGGCGAGTACTTCTCCAGCCAGTTCGCCGTCGTCTGCCAGTACGTGGGGAGCTTCTGGAACGCACCCGGTTGCAGGATCGAGCCGTTGAGGTACGGCCAGGCGAGCCCCGGCACGATGAGGATCGCGGCGATCAGCGTGGCGTAGCGGCGGGCGCGCACCGGGCGGGCGCCGCGCGGATTGGCGGCCACACCCACGAGGTGGGCGATGCCGAGCGCGAGGGCGAGCGCGATTCCCGTCTGGAACTTGTAGATGTTGCGGAACGGGGCGAGGCCCCCGTCGAGCCACGACTGCACCGTGTCGTGGAAGGGCGCGCCGAGCGAACCCCCGTATCCCGCAAGGGTGACGAGGGCCGCCGCCATGACCGTGAGCAGCAGCCAGCGGCGCTCCGGGATGTCGCGGCGCGCCAGGCCCGCGAGCCCGATCGCGGCGGCGAGCGCCGAGCAGACGATGACGACCACCGACGTCGCCACGGCCCAGCCAGCGGGCAGCCAGGCGTCGCCCAGATGCAGATACGCCACCCAGTTCCCGGCCCCGCGCAGCGTCTCCGTCGCGGACATGGCCTCGGTCGTGGTCTGTGAACTCTCCACGTAAGGAAGGAAGTTATTGCCGTGGATGCCGAGCAGGACGAGCGGGATCGTCCACCAGGCCGTCGCCAGGATCACCGAGGGGAGCCACCAGATGATCTGGCGGCGCTTGCGGGCGGACGGTGGCCGGGAGAGTAAATACAGGCCCACGGGGAGCAGGGACGCCAGTGTCGAGGACGCGTTCACGCCGCCCATGAACGGGATCAGGAGCGCCGACCGGGTCGCCGAAATGCGGGCTGTCGTACGGGGGTTGGTGAGCGGGAGCAGCACCCACGGCAGGAACGCGCCCGGCAGCGCCGCCGCCGACGTCGAGCCGATGACGATCGTGAACGTCGGCCACAGCGCGTACGCCACCGCTCCGAGCAGCCTGCTGCCCGGAGCGCCGATGCCGAGGCGCTCGGCCAGGCGCAGGGCGCCCCAGAAGGCGACGGTCACGATGATCGACATCCACAGCCGCTCGGCCAGCCACACCGGGATCTGCAGCAGATCGGTCAGGCCGTAGTACGGCAGCATCGGGAACGCGTAGCCGATGTACTGGTCGGAGATCCCGCCGAAGCCGGCTCTGTCGTGCCACAGCTCCCCGAGGTCACCGAGGAACTTCCAGGGGTCCTGCGAGACGCCGAGCTTGGTCTCGAACGTGGCACGCCCCGGCTGCACCGCGCAGAACGCGACGAACAACACGGCCCAGAACGCGAACAGCCAGCGGCGCGCACGCGGACCCGGTTCGGGGTCCGGGTGCGTCGCCGCGGCGGGTGGGGCCTGGACCACGGTCGTCATGGACACCGCCTGAGGATGAGGAGAAGGTTCCAGGTGGCGAACTCGCGCACGCCGGGGACCCGCGTGACCGCTTCCGCGAGGAACGGCCAGTAGCGGGAGCGCGCCGCGACGACCGACACGTCGTCGCGGGCGCGCACATGGCGCAGGGTGGGGCCGATGTGATGGGCGAAGAGGTTCTCGCCGAGGGTGTGCTTGGGCGCCCGGCCGGTACGCCGCAGATAGCGGGCCTGCGCGCGGTCGGCGCCCAGATAGTGCCACGGCGCCCACTCGTGACCGCCCCACGGGGACAGCCAGTTGGTGAACGCGACGTAGATCAGGCCGCCGGGCCGGGTGACCCGGATCAGCTCGCTCACGAACGTGTCGCGGTCGGCGACGTGCTCCAGGACGTTCGAGGAGAACGTGACGTCCGCCGACGCGTCGGGCAGCGGCAGCAGATAGCCGTCGGCGACCACCGTGCCCGCCGGCGGGTCGGCGCCCAACTCCCCGGTGTCCGGCTCGAAGAGGAGGGCCTGCGCGCCGCGCGCCCGGAACTCGCGCGTGAAGTGCCCGCTGCCGCCGCCCACGTCCACGACGACCTTCCCGGCCACCTTCCCGTACGCCTCCACCTGGTCGGCGGCGTCCCGGGCGAGCAGCGCGTAGCACGTCTCGGGGTCGCGCTGCTCGCGCAGGAACGCCCGGAAGAGCGCGAGCGAGCGGGCCGGCGACGGATCTCTGAAGCCGGCACGCCCCTTGACCCCCGTGGCCGCCGTCACGGCGTCCAGCCCCGCACCGCTTCCGCCGCCACCGCGCCGAACTGGCGCACGGTGTGGGCCCATCGGTAGCCGGAGGCCCGCTCCTGGGCCGCCTTGCCCATCAGTTCGCGGCGGTGCCCGGACAGGGCGAGCGTGCACCAGGCCGCCGCGAAGGCCGACTCGCCGCGCGCGAGCAGCCCGGTGGCGCCGTCCTCGACGGAGTCGCGCACGCCCGGCACGTCGAAGCCGACCGCGGGGGTGCCGCGCGCCGCCGCCTCGGTGATGACCAGGCCCCAGCCCTCGACGGCCGAGGGGTGGAGGAGCAGCCAGGCCTCGCAGAGCAGACGGTGCTTCTCGGCCTCGGAGACATGGCCCGTGAACTCGACGCCCTTGCCCGCCAGTTGGCGCAGGCGCGGTGCCTCGGGGCCGTCGCCGACGATCACGAGCCGGCCGCCCGTCACCGGACGCACCCGTTCCCACAGGCGCAGCAGCAGATCGATCCGCTTGTACTCGACGAGCCGGCCCATCGCCAGGAACAGCGGTTCGGGGGAGCGGTCCGCACTCGGGCCCGGCTCCTCGACGCCGTTCGGCACGAGGCGGATCCGGTCCCGGTCCACGCCGATGGCGTGCAGCGCGTGTGCCGTCGACGGCGAGACGGCCACGAGCAGATTGCGGCGCTGGGCCCCGGAGAGCGCCCAGTGCTCAAGTCTTCGGCCGAGGTGGGCCGCGGGTGCGAGTGGTCCGCGCAGCCGCATCCGCCACAGGTCCGTGTGGACGTGGTTGACGAGGCAGAGCGTGGGGCCGCGGTGCCACAGCGGGGCCAGGTACGGCATCCCGTTGCAGACCTCGACGAGCAGATCGCAGTCGCCGACCTGGCGGGCGAAGGCCGAGCGCGCCCGCAGATAGTGGGCGTGCTCACCGCCGGCGGAGACGACCCGATAGTCGCGGAAGGCCGCGGGGCCGCCGCACAGCAGCGTCACCTGGTGGCCCTGGCGGGTCAGTCCGTCGGCGAGCCGGTCGACCAGGAGCTCGGAGCCGCCCGCGGCCGGATTGCCGAGGTCGCGGTGGGCGAGGAAAACGATGCGGCGCGGGTGCGGGGGGTCGGCTTGCGGATGCCGCGCGCCGGGTGGGGCCGACGTGGCGCGCAGCGGGAGGGGCACGTGCTGGGGCATTGGTGCTCCAACTCGTCGGGCGTACGCGGGTGTTCGGGCGTACTTGGGTGTACTGGGAGGTACGGTGCCGAGGCTGTGCGGAGCCTGTGCACGGGGTGGGGAGGGACAGTTTTCGCCCCGCTGTTCGATGCGGCTACTCACCCGCGTGACAAGTTTCGGTCCGTATTTGACTGACGTACCGTCACATCGTGGACGTTTCCAGGGTCGTCGGGGACGTATCGGGATCCGGACGCTCCGACCCTTCCCGCTCCTGCCTGCCACCCCTGCCCCGTACGACGAGTACCAGGCCGGCCGCCACGAGCAGCACACCCAGACCCCCCGCCACCAGCGGCAACGTCGTGCCGATCAGCGTGAGCCGGTCGTTGTCGTCCTGGGCCAGCGCCACCTGGTCGCGCTGCGTGGCCGGGGTGAACGCGATCTTCCGGCTGTCCAGGAGCACCGCCGCGTCCTTGTCCGTGCCGGGTGCGCGCAGCGTCTTGCGCGGGCCGATGGCGGCGTACAGGACCCGGCCCGTGCGCTGGTCGACGACGAGCTCGACGCCGTGGTTGGCGTACCACTCCTCGGCGAGGACCTGGCTCTTGCTCGGCTGCCCCACGATCCGGCCGGGCACGAGCCGGGAGCCGGTCCTGGCGGGGGCGACGGTGCCGGTGAACCGGTAGCCCTCGTAGCCCTGCACCTTGGTCACGCCGCTGAAGCGGAGCGGGACCGTCGCGCCGAGCGTGTTGTCCCACCAGGTGTAGGTGCGCTTCTCCACGTTGAAGGGGAACTTCAGGTAGGCCTCGCCGCTGAAGGTGGGCTGCTCGCCGCAGCAGTGCACGGCGGCGTTGGTCTTCCGGTCGGTGACCCAGCGCTCCAGGGTCCATTGCAGTGCGTCGTGCGGGTCGCTCGCCGGGAGGGTCTTCGCGGTGTCGACGGACGTCGTCACGTCCCAGACCGCCCGGCCGCTGCGCTCGCTCGCGGCCACGTCGCCGCGGGCCTGTCGGGTGATGGTGAGCTTGCGATCGCGTACGGTCTTGATCTTCTCGGTGTCGAAGTAGCTGCCGGTTCCGGTGAACACGGTCGTCGCGTCGATGTCGATGCTGGTGCGCTCGGCGCGCGGCTCCACGTACCAGGCGAGCAGCCCCGCCAGGACGAGCAGGAACGTGCCGAGACCTGTTGCGACCAGCGAGAACGGTGAGGCTGTACGGCGCATCCGGCACTCCTGGTGGAAGGGCATCCGCGCTCTGTTCGCGGGCGGCCGGTGAGGGCCCTTCTGACGGGTCAGGCTGGATGCGGACGGCGTCCACGTGCGGTGCAGGCGAGCGGGGTCTGGTGCGTGCAGCTGCAAGGCGGAGGAGGGCGTCAACGCGGAGCGTTGGCAACCGACGACAACGCCGCAGATGCGCGTGCCAGGGCCCGCGACTCCAGCAGGATCCGTCAGAAGGGTCCTTTGGGCCGGGAACCGTAGACGTACTCTTGACGAAGTGTCAACGTCCTGTGGAGACTGGGCACTTGAGGCGGACGGCTTGCCGTACGTCGCAATCGCACGGGTGGGGAACGACCTCGATACCCCGATCGGTGAACTCCGGATCGGGCACGGACGAGAGGCTGACCCTGCGATGAACCGACTGCTCGCCGCCGCGCTGTCCGCGGCCACGGGAGCCGCGCTCGCCTTCGCGGCCGCCTTCGGCGTGCTCGCGCTGATCAACGCGACACCGGACCAGCCCAATACGCCCCTGGTGACCTACGAGACGCCCGGCCAAGGGGGCTGAGCCGGTGCCGGCCACCGCTCGCTCCGCATGGTGCGACGTGCCGCGCCTCCAGGCCAAGCAGTTCGTGGCACTCGCCCTCGACGAGGCACCCCGGCTCGCCCGGGACATCCTCGACGAGATCCACCGTGAGTTCCCCCAACTGCCGGTCGTGCTCGACGAGTCGGGCGAGGCGGTGGCCCTCGTCGGCATCCGCCGCGCCGTCGAGGACTTCGTGCGCGGCTTCGCCGACGGGGCCTCGGACGGCCTTCCGGAGGGCCAGGCCCCGGCGCTCTTCCAGGAGTTCGGGCGCGGCCAGTCCCTGCACGGCCGCACCCTCGACTCGCTCCAGGCGATGTACCGGCTCGGTGTGAAGATGGCCTGGCGCCGCCTCGCCGACATCGGGCAGCGGCTGCACATCCCGCCCCCGGCCATGTACGAACTCGCGGAGGCCGGCTACGAGTACCTCGACGGCCTCGTCGACCAGTCGGTCCGCGGCTACGCGGAGGCGGCCGCCCGGCAGGCCGGGGAGCGCCTGCGCCAGCAGCGCAAGCTGATGGACCTGCTCCTCGAAGGGCGGACCGCGGTGCCCCGCGACCCCGTCCAGGCACTCACCGAACGGGCGGCGCGCATCGGGTGGACGGTGCCCGCGCACGTCGCCGTCGGCGTGCTGCTGCGGCCGGCCCGCGACGCGGTCGCCCCCGCCGTCGGGGCCGACGTCCTCCTCGACATGGAGCCGGAGCGGCCCCGGCTCGTCCTTTCCGAACCCGACGCCGCGGGCCGCGCCGATCTGCTGCGCCGCGCCCTGTCCGGCTGGACCGGGGCGATCGGGCCGCCCGTCGCGCCCGCCGACGCGGCGAAGTCGCTGCGCTGGGCCGAGGCCGCGGTCGGCCTCATGGAGCGCGGACTGCTGCCCGACGCCGAAGTGGTGCAGTGCACCCAGCACACCCAGGCCCTCGTCCTGCTCCAGCCCGAGGAGCTCGTCGACGATCTCGCGCGGCGCGCCCTCGAACCCCTCACCCGGTGCGGCCCCGCGCACGCGCGGCGGCTCGCCGAGACCCTGCTCGCCTGGCTGGAGACCCGCGGCGGCGCCCCCGAGGTCGCGGCCCGGCTCGGCGTCCACCCGCAGACCGTCCGCTACCGGCTGCGCCAGATCCGCGAGCTGTGGGGCGACGAGGTCGACGACCCGGACCGCCGCTTCGAGCTGGAACTGGTGCTGCGGGCCCGGCGTCTTCGGGGGGAACTCGGGCCCGTCTGAGCGGACTCGATGACTCTGTGCAGACCGTGTAGCGGGCATGGGATCACCCATTGCCCGGTCAATGCCCCTGTGTTTAGCCTATGTTCGCGATACCGACCGTCTGTTGAAATACCGAACATAGGGAGGGGTCGGTTGTGGGACGCCTCGTACCAGCCGTGACCCGCGCTCTGGACATCCTGGAGCTGTTCCTGGACGGGGACGGCACGCTGTCCGCCCCCGACATCGTCCGCAAGCTACAGCTACCGCGGACCACGGTCCACGAACTGGTCACCACGCTCGCCGCCCGCCAGTACATCGTGCAGGTCCCGGGACAGCCGGGCCGCTACCGCCTCGGCGTGCGCCCGTACCAGCTCGGCAGCCGGTACGCCGAGCAGCTCGACCTCGCCGCCGAGGGGCAGCACGTCGCCCGCGACGTCGCGGAGACCTGCGACGAGACCGTCCACGTGGCGATCCTGGAGGGCACCGACGTCATCTACATCGCGAAGGTCGACTCCACGCACGCCGTGCGCATGGTGTCCGCCGCGGGCCGCCGCCTCCCCGCGCACTGCACGTCGGTCGGCAAGATGCTGCTCGCGTCGCTGTCCGAGGCCGAGCTGACCGCGCGGGTCCCGGACGACGCGGACCTGGTCGCGATGACCGAGAACTCGATCACCGACCCGGCGGCCCTGCGCACCCACCTGGTCGGGGTGCGCGAGCGCGGCATCGCCGTGGAGAGCCGCGAGTCGAACTCGGACGTGTCGTGCGTCGCCGCGCCCGTACGCGACCGCACCAACCGGGTCGTCGCCGCGCTCTCCATCTCCGTACCGATGATCCGCTGGAGCGACGCGCGCGAGGACGAGCTGGCGGGGCTCGCCGCGAAGGGCGCCGCCGATCTCTCCGAGCGCCTCGGCCACCGGGGGGTGACGCGATGAGGATCCGCGTCGAGGAGGCCGTGCGAGCCTCTGCTGAGCTGGGCGAGGGCCCGACCTGGGACCCGGCCACGGGCCGCGTGATCTGGGTGGACATCCTCAACTCCCGCGTGCACACCTACGAGCCGGGCAGCGGCCGCCGCACCGTCCTCGCCACCGAACAGCACGTGGGCGCCGCCAAGCCGCGCGCGGGAGGCGGCCTGGTCGTCAACCTCCGTGACGGAGTGGGCAGTTACGGCCCGGACGGGGCCTTCACGTGGCTGCACCGCGAGCCCGTCCCCGGGCGGCGCGGCAACGACGCGGCGGTGGCCCCCGACGGCGCGCTGTGGGCGGGTTCCATGTCGTACGACGAGACGCCCGGCGGCGGCAACCTGATCCGCGTCGCCCCCGACGGGGCGGTGACCGAGGTCCTCGACGACGTCACGATCTCCAACGGCACCGGCTGGAGCCCCGACGCCGCGCGCATGTACTACGTCGACACCCCGACGGGACGCATCGACGTCTTCGACGTGGACGGTGAACGGATCGGCAAAAGGCGGGAGTTGGCGGTCGTCGAGGAAGGCTCCGGCTCTCCCGACGGCCTCACCGTCGACGCGGACGGCTGCGTGTGGGTGGCCCTGTGGGGCGGGGCGGCGATCCGCCGCTACACCCCCGAGGGGAAGCTCGACCGGGTGCTCCCGCTACCGGTGAGCCGCCCCACGGCCTGTGCCTTCGGCGGCGCGGACCTCAAGGATCTGTACGTGTCGTCGGCGCGGGTCGGCCTCGAAGCGCCGGAGCCGCTCGCGGGGTCCCTGCTGGTGGTGTCGGGAGCCGGACAGGGCTTGGCCCAACCGGCCTTCGGAGGCTGAGAGTTCGGCCGGGCAGTCCGGTGATGCCCTGCGGGGCGTGCGGCGTTCGCGTCGTGCGCCCCCCGCATTTTTTACCTCCATTCCCGTGCGACCCATTGACGCGGAAGCGCTTCGATTTTACGGTCCCGTTCGAAGTTACGAGCGGCATTCGAAATATCGGACGTAGGGAGGGGCCGGTTGTGGGACGACCTGGCCTGAACCGCAGACAACTCCTCGCAGGTGCGAGTGGGTTGGCGGTCGCGGGAAGCCTGGGATTCGCGGCCATGGGCACGGGCGCCGACGCGCTCACCTCTGGCGCGGACACCCGCGTGCGCTACTGGAATCTCTTCAGCGGCGGCGACGGGTACAACATGATCTCGATGCTGAACGACTTCCGTCGGGGGCATCCGGACATCGACGTGAAGGACTCCACGCTCCAGTGGGGCAATCCGTACTACTCCAAGCTCGCGATGACCGCGTCAGGGGACCGCGCCCCCGACCTCGCCGTGATGCACCTCGGAAGGATCCCCGGCTTCGCGCCCGGAACCCTCCTCGATCCCTGGGACGTCGGCCTGCTCGCCAAGTACGGCGTGCGGGAGGAGGACTTCAACCAGGTCCTGTGGAAGCGCGCGACGATCGACGGCAAGCTGTACGGCCTGCCGCTCGACATCCACGTACAGCTCTGCTTCTACCGCAAGGACGTGCTGAAGAAGGCGGGGCTGCTCGACGGCGAAGGACGGATGGTTCCGGTCACCTCCACCGACGAGTGGTTCGACGTGCTGAAGGAGGCCAAGAAGGCGGCCAAGAAGGGTGTGCAGACCCTCGGTCTGAACGTCCAGGACCTCAACATCCAGTGGTGGATGTTCGTCGCCTTCTACACCCAGCTCGGCGGCACCTGGTTCAGCGCCGACCGCACCGAGGTCACCTTCGACACCGACAAGGCGACCCAGGTCCTGGAGTTCCTGCGCAAGCACGTCACCGACGGCTACTCCGCCAAGGGGGCCAAGGGCGCCGAACAGATGGTCAACGGCGCCCCGTTCACCTGGGAGGGCAACTGGTCGGTGCCCGTCTTCGACACCGCGAAGGTGCCGTACGGGGCGACCCCGCTGCCGCCGGTCTTCGGCAAGGAGGCCACCCACGCCGAGTCCCACGCCTTCGTCCTCCCGCACCAGGCGGAGCGCGGCGGCGCCGCCAACGAGGGCGCCCACCAACTGGCCGCGTACATCGTCAAGCACGCCAGGAAGTGGGCCCTCGGCGGCCACATCCCCGCGTACACGCCGACCCTGTCATCGGCCGCGTACCGAAAGATGGAGCCGCAGAGCGAGTACGTGTCCGCGATGAACCACATGGCGACCGAGCCGAAGGCGTGGTTCGCGGGCTCCACCGGACTGCTCGGCCAGCGCACCGGGCCGATCGTGATGTCCGCGTCGGCAGGCTCCGCGAGCCCCGAGGCCGCCGCCCGGCGCCTCAAGGGCGCCCTCTCCCAGCTCCTCGCCTCGAAGAACCCGATGGACGGCAGGACCGCCGCCCAGGGAGGTGCGGTCTCATGACGACGACCACCCCGCAGACCGTCATCGCCCCGGCGCCCGCGCGGTCCGCCACCAAGGCCGCCACCGTCCGCCGCCGCAAGCAGGGCTTCCAGCACGGCGGCTGGTTCGTGGCGCCGTTCCTGGCGCTGTTCGGCCTCTTCGTGATCTGGCCGGTGGTGCGCGGCCTGTACCTCTCGTTCACCGACGCCAACATCTCCGGCGAGGGCGCGAGCTTCATCGGCCTCGACAACTACCGCGAGGCACTCCAGGACGACATGCTGTGGGACTCGCTCGGCCACAGCGCGTACTTCACGCTCCTGGTCGTGCCCTGCATCACCGTCATGGCGTTCCTGCTCGCGATGCTGGCGCACCACATCGAGCGCGGGAAGTGGCTGTGGCGGCTCTGCTTCTTCCTGCCGTTCCTGCTGCCCTCGACCGTCGCGGGCAATCTGTGGGAATGGCTGTTCAACCCCACCGCGGGCATGGTCAACCATGTCTTCGGCCTGGACACGGCCTGGCTGGCCGACAAGTCCTACTCGATGCTCGCCGTCGTCATCTGCACCCTGTGGTGGACCGCCGGCTTCAGCTTCCTGCTCTACCTCGCCGCCCTCCAGGGCATCCCGGCCCATCTGTACGAGGCCGCCAAGTTGGACGGCGCGAACGCCTGGCACCGGATGGTCCACATCACGCTGCCGATGCTGCGCAACATCACCGGACTCGTCATCGCGCTCCAGATCCTGGCCTCGCTCCAGGTCTTCGACCAGGCGGTCGTGATGTTCGACTTCGGGCCAGGACCCGAGGACAGCACCCGCACCTTCGTGCAGTTCACCCTCGAAGAGGGCTTCACCGCCTACCGCGTGGGCTACGCCTCCGCCACCTCCATCATCTTCTTCGTGATCATCGCTTCCGTCGCGCTCGCGCGGATGTGGCTGCTGCGCAACCGTGAGGAGGGCGCCCGATGACCACCACCGCCCCGCAGATCCGCGTCAAGGCCCGCCGTGGCTGGACCCCGAGCCAGATCGTGCTCACCGCCCTCGGGGTGGCCGTGTCCGCCGTGTTCCTGTCGCCGCTGGTCTGGGCCCTGTTCACGTCGCTGAAGTCGGAGACGGAGGCCGTCGCCTCACCGACGCACTGGCTGCCCGAGAACTGGACCTGGCAGGCCTGGTCCGCCATCTTCGAGACCGGCAACATCACCAACTGGTTCGTCAACTCCGTGGTCGTGTCCGTGTGCGTCACGGCCGTCGTGGTGATGACCAGCGCGCTCGCCGGATACGGGTTCGCGCGCACCGAGTTCAGGGGCAAGGGCGCCCTGATGGGCCTGGTCATGGCGGGCCTCATGATCTCCCCGGCCGTCCTCGGCGTCCCCCTCTTCACCACGGTCCAGCAGATGGGGATGGTCGACACGTACTGGGGCATGATCCTGCCGCAGTGCGCGCCCGCGTCGATGGTCTACATCCTCTACAAGTTCTTCCAGGGCGTCCCGCGGGAACTGGAGGATGCCGCGGCCATCGACGGCGCGGGCCGCTGGCGGATCTTCTTCACCGTCATCCTGCCGCTGTCCCGCCCCTCGCTCGCGGCGGTCGGCATCTTCACCTTCATCAGCTCGTGGAACAACTTCCTGTGGCCGTACATGGTCACCAACAACCCCGACCTGATGACGATGCCCAACGGCATCGCGACCATCATGAACTCCTACGGCATCCAGTGGGCCCAGCTGATGGCCGGCGGCCTCATGGCGAGCCTCCCCCTGATCATCGTCTTCGTCTTCTTCCAGCGACAGATCGTGGCGGGCGTGGCCCATACCGGTCTGGCCGGCCAGTGACCTCCGGCACCTGAAGATCAACCAGTTCGTCGAAAGGAACACCTTGCGCACCGCACGCTTCACTCTCGACCCCGCCTTCACCGTCGCCCAGGTCAACCCCCGGCTCTTCGGCTCGTTCGTGGAGCACCTCGGCCGCTGCGTCTACACCGGCATCTACGAGCCGGGGCACGAGCACGCGGACGAGGCGGGCCTGCGCACCGATGTCCTGGAGCTGGTACGCGAGTTGGGCGTGACGACCATCCGCTACCCCGGCGGCAACTTCGTCTCCGGCTACAAGTGGGAGGACTCGGTCGGCCCTGTCGAGGACCGCCCGGCCCGCCTCGACCTGGCCTGGCGCACCACGGAGCCGAACCGCTTCGGCCTGTCCGAGTACATCGCGTTCCTGAAGAAGCTCGGCCCGCAGGCCGAGCCGATGATGGCGCTCAACCTGGGCACGCGCGGCGTCGCCGAGGCGATCGAACTCCAGGAGTACGCGAATCATCCCGCCGGCACCGCCCTCTCCGACCTCCGCGTCGAGCACGGCGACAAGGACCCCTTCGGCATCCGCCTGTGGTGCCTCGGCAACGAGATGGACGGCCCCTGGCAGACCGGCCACAAGACGGCCGAGGAGTACGGGCGGATCGCGGCGGAGACGGCGCGCGCGATGCGCCAGATCGACCCGGACGTGGAGCTGGTCGCGTGCGGCAGCTCGGGCCAGTCGATGCCGACGTTCGCCGAGTGGGAGGCGAAGGTCCTCGCCGAGACATACGACCTCGTCGACCACATATCACTCCATGCCTACTACCAGGAGCACGACGGCGACAGGGACTCCTTCCTCGCCTCCGCGGTCGACATGGAGTCGTTCATCGAGAACGTGGTGGCGACCTGCGACCACGTGGGCGCGCGCCTCAAGTCGTCGAAGAAGATCAACCTCTCCTTCGACGAGTGGAACGTCTGGTACCAGACGCGCTCCCAGTCCGAGGTCGCGGCTCTCGACTGGCCGGAGGCCCCGCGCCTCCTGGAGGACGTCTACACGGTGACGGACGCGGTCGTCTTCGGCTCGCTCCTCATCGCGCTCCTGCGCCACGCGGACCGCGTCACGGTGGCGTGCCTCGCCCAGCTGGTCAACGTCATCGCCCCGATCATGACCGAGCCGGGCGGCCCCGCCTGGCGGCAGACGACGTTCTACCCGTTCGCGGCGGCCTCGAAGTACGGCCGCGGCGAGGTCCTCGACGTCCGCGTCTCGGGCCCCACCCACGACACGCGGCGCCACGGCACGGCCGACCTCCTGCACGCCACGGCGGTCCGCGCCGAGGACGGCACGCTCACCGTCTTCGCGGTCAACCGCAGCCAGACGGAGACGCTTCCCCTGGAAGTCGCCCTGAACGGCCTCGACCTCACACGCATCGTCGAGCACACCGTCCTCTCCGACACCGACCCGGAGGCCCGCAACACCCTCACGGAGCCGGACCGGGTGGTGCCGCACGCGGCGACGGGAACGGTCCTGGAGGACGGCACCCTCAAGGCGGACCTGGAACCGCTGTCGTGGAATGTGATCCGGTTGGCGTGATCGTGGAGTTGTGACTGTGACGCGGAACCACGATATTTCCGTGGTTCCGCGTCACAGTCCCGCGCTTGCGGCGCGGCTACACCCTGGAGCCTGCCTCCGATGCGGCCTTCTCTGCGTCGGGTGCGGGCGCCGGTGCCGACGAGCCCGCCACCACCAGAGAGCGCCGCCGCCCCCGCAGCGTGACCGTCACTCCCACCGCCGCGAACGCCGCGCACACCAGCAGCAGTGGCGTTCCCGACACGCCCCACATCGCCAGGCCCGATCCCGCCAGGAGTGTCACCAGGGCCCAGCGCAGGGCCGGGCCGGAGATGCGGGTGGAGAGGAGGGCGCCGGCCACGACGCCGGGGATCGCGCCGATCAGCAGCGTGCCCGCCATGCCGAAGGCGACGTCGCCGAAGATCACGTGGCCGAGGGCCGCCGCCGCGACCACCGGGATGGCCTGCACGAGGTCCGTGCCGACCAGGTGGTTCGCCTTCAGGCGCGGGTGCGCCAGCATCAGCATGACGATGATCAGCGAGCCGGAGCCGACGGACGTCATGCCGACGATGAAGCCGCCGATCAGGCCGATGGTGAGGGTGGCCAGCGGGCGGACCGCCACGTGTGCGTCCTCGGCCTCGGCGGAGCCCGTGCCGCGCCGCGCGTCCAGCCACATCCGGGCCAGCATGCCCACGACCGCCAGGACGAGCGCGCCGCCGATGACGTACTTCACGCGCTCCTGAAGCTGATCTCCGTCACCGAGGAGCTGGAGGGCTAGTGCGCCGAGGACCGCCGCCGGCATCGCCGTCGGCAGCAGCCAGCGCACGATGTCCCAGCGCACGGTTCCCGCCCGCTGGTGCACCGCCGCTCCGAAGGGCTTCATGAAGACGGAGGTGGCCAGGTCGCTGCCGATCGCCGCCGTCGGATTGACGCCGAACAGCATCACCATGATCGGTGTCATCAGCGCGCCGCCGCCCATGCCGGTGAGGCCCACTGCCACACCGACGAGCGCACCCGCGACGACTATCGCCCATGAGAAATCCATGGTCGCGACTGTACGCACCATCCCTATGGGAAAGGTAGGGAAGATCTGTGTATCCCAGATGCTGGAAGATCCGCGGAGGACTCAAGCAAGATCCACCGCACCGCGCGCCGCGAACGTCCACCACAATGAGCGCATGAGGATCTCCGCCCGCGCCGACTACGCCGTACGTGCCTGCCTGGAAATCACCGTTCATGCCGAGGGGGACGGTGTCCCGATCAAGGCAGAGGCCGTCGCCGCGGCGCAGGAGATTCCGCACAAGTTCCTGGAGGGGATCCTCAGCGATCTGCGGCGCGGCTGCATCGTCGTGAGCAAGCGGGGTGGGAACGGGGGGTATCTGCTGGCCCGGCCTGCCGCCGAGATCACCGTTGCCGATGTCGTACGTGCCGTGGAGGGGCCCATCGTTTCCGTGCGGGGTGAACGGCCGAACGCGCTCAGTTACACCGGTCCCGCCGAACCGCTGCTCCCGCTGTGGGTGGCGCTGCGGGCCAACGTGCGCAAGATCCTGGAGGGCGTCACGCTCGCCGACCTCGCGCACGACCGGCTGCCGGATCCGGTGAAGGAGCTGGCCGAGGACCCCGCCGCCTGGCGCAACCCCTGAGGCTTCCTGAGCTCCCTGAGCTCCCTGAGGCCCCCTGATGCTCCCTGAGGTTCACGTTCCCGTGGTCCGGATGAGGCGGTCGACCGCCGCCGTGCCCGAGCTGTAGGTGGTCCCTCCGATCAGCTCGGGCACGGCGACTCCGTTCCCGCTCCCCATGAGCGACTCCAGGCCGGCCACCAGGCGCAGGACGTCCGGTTGGGGTCGCACCACGAGGCGCAGGAAGCTGCTGGACGATCCGATCTTGTTGCCGCACTCGCGCACCAGGACGCCGTGCTCGGCGAGCAGCCGGTCGCGGACCGCCACGCCGTCGACGCCGTCCGGCAGGCGGACGTAGAGGAAGTTGCCCTGCGAGGGGTAGACGGTGAGCGGGCGCAGGCGCGCCAGGTGCCAGCGCATCTCCTGGCGGTCGCGGGTCACCTGGCGGAGGCTGTCGGCGTACTCCTGGCGGTGCTCGCGGAGCATGAAGACGACCGTCTCCGCGAAGGAGTTGAGGTTCCATTTGGGGAGCGCCGTGCGGACCCGGCCGGCGAGTCCCGGGTTCGCGACCAGGTAGCCGAAGCGGACCCCGTGCAGGCCGAAGTTCTTGCCGAGGCTGCGCAGCACGATCACGTTCGGGCGGAGTACCGCCTCCTGTACGAGGCTGGGGTCCTGCCCGCCGTCGGCGTCGGCGAAGTCGAGGAACGACTCGTCGATGACGATCAGGTCCAGGTGGCGCAGCTCGTCGACGAGGGAGAGCAGGGCCCGGCGCGGGAGCAGGCCGCCGTCCGGGTTGTTCGGGTTGCAGACGACGGCGACCCGCGAGCCGCGCGCGTGGATGAACTCCGCGTACGCGGCCGGGTCGAGCGCGAACCCGTCGCGCTCGGGCAGCGGGAACATGTCGACCCGCTTGCCCGTCTCCATGGGCTGGTCCGTCCACCGGCCGAACGTCGGCACCGGCACGGCGAGGGACTCGCGGACCAGCAAGTGGTCGATCCAGGTGATGAGTTCGGTCGAGCCGTTGCCCATCGCCACGGTCGCCGGGTTGAGGCCGAGGACCTGGCACAGCTCGGCGGTGATGTGCTCGGCGCTGCTGGGGTAGTACGTCAGGATCTCGTGCAGCCGGCCGCGCAGCGCGTCCAGCATCGCGGGGGTGGGGAAGTACGGGTTGCACGGGATGCAGAAGTCGATGACCGCGCCGTCGCCGCCGCCCGCCCCGGCCCGCGTCAGCTGGCCGTAGGACGGGGAGTGGGCCGTCGAGCCCTGGAACAGCGAGACGACGCTTCCGCTCATCACATGCCTCCCATCGGCCGGGTGGGTGTCGGGCATGAGTACGGGGGTGTGGCGGTCGGTGTTCAGCGCGTGGGGCGAATGTGACGTGCGTGACGCGGCAATCCCGCTGAGTGTGTGACGCGGCAACCCCGCTGAGTGCGTGACGCGGCAATCCCCGCCCCGCCCCCGGCAACCCCCGCCCCGCCCGCGGCGACTCACCGGTATGAAGGATGAAACCCCCACGCGAAGAGTGCGCGTCCGCCGTCACGCCCTGCGCAAGCGCCGCCTGATCCCGGTGCTCGCCGCGTCCGCCGCCGTCATGACCGCCTACGCCCTCGTCCCCGCCAGCGCGCAGGCCGCCTACCCCGGCTCGGGCGTGCTCACCGGCGATGTGTCGGTGCACGACCCGTCGATGGTCAAGACGTCGAGCGGCTACGTCGTCTACTCCACGCACAACGGCGTCGAGGCCCGCACCTCCACCGACCGCACGGCGTTCAAGCGCGCGGGCGCCGCCTTCACGACGCTCCCGTCGTGGTGGTCGACGTACAACCCCGACAAGGACGTGTGGGCGCCCGACGTCTCGTACCACGGCGGCAAGTACCTGATGTACTACGCCGTTTCGACCTTCGGTTCGACGCACTCGGCGATCGGCTTCGCGTCCTCGCCGAGCGGACAGCCGGGCACCTGGACCGACCACGGCGTCGTGCACGCCACGACCACGTCCTCCGGGTACAACGCCATCGACCCGAACCTCTTCGTGGACGACGACGGCAAGTGGTGGCTGTCGTTCGGGAGTTGGTCGTCCGGCATCAAGATGATCAGGCTCGACCCGTCGACGGGCAAGCAGTACGCCGCCGACAAGGCGGTGCGGTCACTGGCCGCGCGCCCGAGCGGCACCAAGGCCGTCGAGGGCCCCGCGGTCGTCAAGCACGGCGCGTACTACTACCTCTTCGCCTCGTACGACACCTGCTGTGCCGGCACCTCGTCCACGTACAAGATCAAGGTGGGCAGGGCGAGTTCGCCGACCGGCCCCTACGTCGACAAGAACGGCGTCCGGATGACGGAGAACGGCGGCACCGAGGTGCTCGCCACGCACGACAAGTACATCGGGCCCGGCGGCCAGTCCGTGCTCGCGGACTCCGACGGCGATCTGCTCGTCTACCACTACTACGACGGGACGGACGGCGGGACGCCCAAGATGGGCGTCAACCTGCTGAACTGGGGGAGTGGTTGGCCCGTCGCGTACTGAGCCGGACCGGGCATGCGAGTGGCCGGGACCCCGCAGGGCCCCGGCCACTTACATGCTCGGACCGTCGTCAGACGCCGAAGGAGTGCACCGTCGTCGTCCGGTACTTCTCGCCCGGACGCAGCACCGTCGACGGGAACTTCGGCTGGTTCGGGGAGTCCGGGAAGTGCTGGGTCTCCAGCGCCAGGCCGTCGCCCTGCCGGTAGGTGCGACCCGACTGGCCGACGAGCGTGCCGTCGAGGAAGTTGCCCGAGTAGAACTGCAGGCCCGGCTGGTCCGTGGCGATCTTCAGGCTGCGGCCGGAGGCCGGATCGCGCAGCGTCGCCACGAGGACCGGCTTCGCGGTGATGCCCTTGTCCAGGGCCCAGTTGTGGTCGAAGCCCTTGGCGAGGATCTGCTGCGGGTGGGCGTCGCGGATGTCGCGGTCGATGGGCTTCGCCTTGCGGAAGTCGAACGGGGTGCCCGCGACCTTCGCCAGCTCACCGGTCGGGATGAGCCCCGCGTCGGTGGGCGTGTAGCGGGAGGCGGCCAGCGTCAGCTCGTGGTCGTAGATCGTGCCGCTGCCCTCGCCCGCGAGGTTGTAGTACGTGTGGTTGGTGAGGTTCACGACGGTCGCCTTGTCCGTCGTCGCCTCGTAGTCGATGCGCCAGTCGCCGCGCGCCGTCAGCGTGTACGTGACGGTCGTCTTCAGCGTGCCGGGGTAGCCCATCTCGCCGTCGACGGACGTGTAGTGCATGTGCAGGCCGACGTCGGAGCCGGAGGTGAAGGGCTCGATGTCCCACACCCGGGTGTTGAAGCCCTTCGCGCCGCCGTGCAGCGAGTTGTCGCCGTCGTTCACGGAGACCTGGTACGCCTTGCCGTCCAGGGTGAACTTCCCCTTGGCGATGCGGTTTCCGTAGCGGCCGATGGTGGCGCCGAAGAACGTGGTGCCCGCCACGTACTCCTCGACGGTGTCGTAGCCGAGGGAGACGTTCACGTACCGGCCGTGCCGGTCCGGGAGTTCGAGCGACTGGACGATGCCGCCGTAGTTCAGGACCTTCAGGCGCGTGCCGCCGTTCTCCAGCGACCAGCGGTAGATCTTCGTGCCGTCGGCGAGCTTGCCGAAGGACTCCTTCACGGGCTTCCTGCTTCCCGACGCGTTCGCGGAGGTGCTCCCCGACGCGTGTGCCGTGCCGCCGAGCGCGGTGGCTGCGACACCGGCCGCCGCGGCGGATGCCATGACCGTACGTCTGCTCAGTTCCATCTGTGCGGCTCCTGAAAGTGAGTAACGAACCGGACTTACTACGAACCGGACTTGCGCTTGTTCCACACGTCGAAGCCGACCGCGGCGAGCAGGGCCAGACCCTTGATCACCGACTGCCAGTCGGAGCCGACGCCGAGCAGGTTCATGCCGTTGTTCAGCACGCCGAGGACGAGACCGCCGATGATCGCGCCGAGGATGGTGCCGACGCCGCCGCTCATCGACGCGCCACCGATGAACGACGCGGCGATCGCCTCGAGTTCGAAGTTGAGCCCCGCCTTCGGCGAGGCCGCGTTCAGCCGGGCGGCGACGACCAGACCCGCCAGGGCCGCGAGCACGCCCATGTTCAGGAAGACATAGAAGGTGACCTTCTTGTCCTTCACGCCGGAGAGCTTCGCCGCCGGCAGATTGCCGCCGATCGCGTAGATGTGCCGGCCGAAGATCGAGTTGCGCATCACATAGCCGTAGCCGACCACCAGGACGCCGAGGACGATCAGGACGATCGGGGTGCCCTTGTAGCTGGAGAGCAGCAGCGTCACGACCGCGATCGCCGCGACGATCGCGATCAGCTTCAGTATGAACAGGTTGAACGGGACGACGTCCAGGGAGAATTCGCGCTGCCGGCGCCGGTCGCGCATCTCCTGCCAGACCACCGCGGCGGCGAGCAGGACGCCGAGCAGCAGGGTGAGGTTGTGGTAGTTGGTGTTCGGTCCTACCGCGGGCAGGAAGCCGTTGCCGAGATCCTGCAGGCCGTCGGGGAACGGGCCGAGCGTCTGCCCCTTGAGCAGGATCTCGGTGAGCCCGCGCCACACCAGCATGCCGGCCAGGGTCACGATGAACGACGGTATGCCGCCGAACGCGATGAGCCAGCCCTGAATCGAACCGGCGATGCCGCCCATCACCAGGCAGAGGATCATGGCGACGGGCCAGGAGATGTCATGGCTGACCGTGAGGACCGCCGCCATCGAGCCGACGAACGCCGTCAACGAGCCGACGGACAGGTCGATATGGCCCGCGATGATGACCAGCATCATGCCGATCGCGAGGATCAGGATGTAGCTGTTCTGCAGCACCAGGTTGGAGACGTTGCGCGGCAGGATCAGGTCGCCGTCGGTCCACACGGCGAAGACGGCGACCAGCAGACCGAGCGCGATCAGCATCCCGTACTGGCGCATATTGCGGCGCATGCCGTCGACGACGAGCTGGAGCAGGCCGCCCCCGGCCGCCCCGCCCTCCTTGCGCGGCGGCGGTGGCGCGTCCGCCGGGACCTTGCTCGTGACGTTCGTGCTCATCGTGCTACCTCTTTGTCCTTCGTCATCAGGCGCATCAGCGATTCCTGCGTCGCCTCGGCGCGCGGCACCTCGCCGGTCAGGCGGCCCGCGGCCATCGTGTAGATGCGGTCGCACATGCCGAGCAGCTCGGGCAGCTCGGAGGAGATGAAGACGACCGCCTTGCCCTCGGCGGCCAGCTTGTCGATGACCGTGTAGATCTCGTACTTGGCGCCGACATCGATGCCACGCGTCGGCTCGTCGAGAATCAGCACATCGGGCCCGGCGAAGATCCACTTGCTGAGGACGACCTTCTGCTGGTTGCCGCCCGACAGCTTGCCCGCCGGCTCGAACACCGTCGGCGCCTTGATGTTCATCGACTTGCGGTAGCCCTCGGCGACCTGCCGCTCCTCGTGCTCGTCGACGATCCCGCGCTTGGCGACCTTGTCCAGGGCGCTCATCGTGATGTTGCGGCCGATGGTGTCGATCAGGTTGAGCCCGTAGTGCTTGCGGTCCTCGGTGACATACGCGATCCCGTGGCCGACGGCGTCGGAGACGTGCCTGGTCCGGATCTCCTTGCCGTCCTTCAGGACCACTCCACCCGCATACCTGCCGTACGTACGCCCGAAGACGTTCATCGCCAGCTCGGTGCGGCCCGCGCCCATCAGACCCGCGATGCCGACGATCTCGCCGCGGCGCACGCTGAGCGAGACGTCGTCGACGACCTTGCGCTCACGGTCGAGGGGGTGGTGCACCGTCCAGTTGCGGATCTCCATGGCGGGCGCCGCGCCCGCCTCCGGCTGGTGCGGGGTGCGCTCGGGGAAGCGGTTGTCCAGGTCGCGGCCGACCATGCCGGAGATGATCCGGTCCTCGGTGGTCTCCGGGGCCCGCACATCGAGGGTCTCGACGGTGCGCCCGTCGCGCAGGATCGTCACCGAGTCGGCGACCTTGCGGATCTCGTTCAGCTTGTGCGAGATGATGATCGAGGTGATGCCCTGATCCTTCAGCTCCAGGATCAGATCGAGGAGCGTGTCGGAGTCCTCGTCGTTCAGGGACGCCGTCGGCTCGTCCAGGATGAGCAGCTTCACCTCCTTGGCGAGCGCCTTGGCGATCTCCACGAGCTGCTGCTTGCCCACCCCGATGTCCGCGATGCGGGTGTTGGGGTTCTCGTTCAGGCCCACCCGGCGCAGCTGGCGCGTCGCGTGTCCGAGGGTCTCGTGCCAGTTGATGAAGCCGCGGCTCGCGTGCTCGTTGCCGAGGAACATGTTCTCGGCGATCGACAGGAACGGCACGAGCGCCAGCTCCTGGTGGATGATGACGATGCCGCGCGCCTCACTGGCGTTGATGTCCTTGAACTCGCAGTGTTCTCCCTCGAAGAGGATGTCCCCTTCGTAACTTCCGTGCGAGTGGACGCCGGAGAGCACCTTCATGAGGGTGGACTTTCCGGCGCCGTTCTCCCCGCAGATGGCGTGGACCTCGCCGGGGCGGACGCTCAGGGAGACGTCCGACAGCGCCTTGACGCCGGGAAAGGTCTTGACGATCGAGCGCATTTCCAGGACGGGTCCCGCCATGGTCGTGCCCTTCTCTGAGGCGTGGACGGTCTACTTCAGGCCCAGGTCGGACTTGGTGTAGTAGCCGCTGTCGATCAGCGTCTTCTGGTAGTTGGTCTTGTCGACGCTGACCGGGGTCAGCAGGTACGAGGGGACGACCTTGGCGCCGTTGTCGTACGTCTTGGTGTCGTTGACCTTCGGCTTCTTGTCGTTGAGCACGTCGTCGACCATGTCCACCGAGACCTCGGCGAGCTTGCGGGTGTCCTTGTAGACGGTCGAGAACTGCTGGCCCGCGATGATCGACTTCACGGAGGCGACCTCGGCGTCCTGCCCGGAGACCACCGGCAACGGCTTCGCCTTCGTGCCGTAGTCGTCGGACTTCAGCGCCGACAGGATGCCGATGGAGATGCCGTCGTACGGCGAGAGCACCGCGTCGACCTTCTCGCTCTTGTACGTGGAGGTGAGGATGTCGTCCATGCGCTTCTGCGCGGTGGCGCCGTCCCAGCGCAGCGTCGTGACCTGGTTGAGCTTGGTCTGCCCCGACTTGACGACCAGCTGCTTCTTGTCGATGTACGGCTTGAGCACCGACATCGCGCCGTTGAAGAAGTACTTGGTGTTGTTGTCGTCGTTGGAACCGGCGAACAGCTCCAGGTTGAACGGGCCCTTCTTGCCGCTGTCGAGGCCCAGCTTCTTGACGATGGCGCCGGCCTGAAGCTGGCCGACCTTCTCGTTGTCGAACGTCGCGTAGTAGTCGACGTTCTTCGAGTCGAGGATCAGGCGGTCGTACGCGATCACCGGAATGTTCGCGTCCTTCGCCTCCTGCAGCACGTTGGTGAGCGACTTGTTGTCGATGGAGGCGACGATCAGCGCCGAGACGCCCTGGGTGATCATGTTCTCGATCTGCGAGACCTGCTGGTCGGGGTCGTCCTCACCGAACGCCAGCTTGGTCTTGTAGCCCTTCGCCTTCAGCGACTTGACCACGTTGTTGCCGTCGGCAATCCACCGCTCGGAGGACTTGGTCGGCATCGCGATGCCGACGGTGGAGCCCTTCGCGCTCTTCTTCTCGTCCTTGCTTCCGCCCTCTCCGCTCTGGCCGCACGCGGACAGGGTGAGCGCGAGGGAGGCGGAGGCGGCTATCGCGGTGAGAACGGCTCGACGGTTTCGCATGGTCATCATCCTTGATGTGTGAGTGCACAAATGCGGGCGGTGCGAAGTCCCTTGCGCGGAGCGCGGGTTGAACGAGTGCAGATGCGTTGGATTCTGCGCGGCCCTGTCCAGTTCTGGGAAGTTCCGTGCCCGGAAAGTTATTGGCCCGTGTCGAACCGGCTCAGCGCTCCCGGCAGCCGCGAGCCCAGCGGCGACATCCCGCCGGCGGCCCCGTGCCGCTCCAGCAGGTCGAGCGCGAGCCGGCCCCGGCGCACCCGCTCGCGGGCGGTGTCCAGGGTGACGTCGCGCAGCTGGGCGCCGTACGGGTAGATGGCCGGCGCCTTGGCGAGACCGAACTTCAGGTACAACGGGGCGCCGCGGCGCACCAGTTCGGCGATCTCGTACATCCGGACATAGCCGCCGAGGTCGTCGGGCGCCTCGACGTACATGTCCATGGGCGCCCCGGAGACCCGCCGAATCTCGGTGAGATGCGCGAGCGTCAGATCGCTCGGCACATTCAACGAGTCGGCTCCGAGCCGCTCGTACACGGCGTACGCGGCCGGGTTCACGGGCCCGACGAGCGCGGACACCTTGAGCGTGGTGTCGGCGGGGATGATCCCCTGGCTGCGCGCCCGGTGCAGCGTCCACAGCACACCTTCGTCGGCGACGAGCAGGCACTTCACGCCCAACTCCGTTGCCCGCACGGCGTCCTCGACGCATCCGGCGACGGCGTCGTGCCCACGGGCGCGCAACCCCGCGCCGCCCGAGTCGGTCCGCACGGAGGCGCCGGTGTCCCAGGTGCCGCGCGGCCCGGTGAACAGGCAGAGCTCGATGTCCCTTTCGGCGGTCGCCTCGACCATCTCCTGGATCTCGGTGTCCCGCAGCATCCAGATGCCGCTGCCCTGGCTGATCCGGTGAATGGGCACGTCGAGCCGCGAGGACTCCTTGAGCACGGTGGCGACGGCCTCCGGCCCTTCGACCGACGGAATCTCGGTACGCCAGGTACCACCGTCGGGGAAGGCGTGCGGCGAGGCGTCGCCGGGCTCGTGCGCGGGGGCGCTGAGCCCGAGAGCGGAGAGAGCGGGTTCGCCGGGTCGGCGGGGTGTGTCGGTCACGGTGTTCCTTTACGAGTACGAGTCGTTCGACATTTCGGACCATCTGAGCCCCTGCGGCGGTCGGGCATTTCCAGCCCCGCCGGCGTTTGAGGCGCGGGGTCCGGGGCGGAGCCCCGAGACCTCAACCACGGGGCGCGGAGCGCCGTTTCGGGAAGGGGTGGGATTGGGGAAGAAGGCCCGCCGCAGGCGCAGCCGCCCACGGCTAGGGCCGCAACAACACCTTGCCGACCGCAGGGTCCCCCGCCCCCACCCACTCGATCGCCTCGGCAAACCGCTCCAACGGCACCTGATGCGTCACCAGCGGCAACGGATCGAGCAACCCCGCCCCGAACATCCGCACCGCATGCCCCCACGCATCCGCCGCGGCCCCGAACACGGTCCGCACCTCCAACTGCCGCACCACAAGATCCGTCGGATCAAGCCCCTGCGCCGCCCCGGCCGCCGGAATCCCGGTGAGCACGAGCCGCCCGCCCCGCCGCAGCAACGACGCGGCCGTACGTGCGGCCGAGGCGGACCCGGCAGTCTCGATGACCACGTCGAGATCGTCCGGCAGTACGTCCGTACGCAGCCGGAAATCGGTGCCGCCGAACTTCCGCGCCAGAGGCTCCCGTTCGCCCCGCGTACCGACCACCACCAGCTCCGCCGGCGAGGCCGCCGCGAGGAACTGCACGGCGAACATTCCGAGCGTCCCGGTCCCGACCACCCCGACCCGCTCCCCGGGCCTCGCCTCCGCCTTGATCGCGGCAGCGGCGATGCATGCGGCGGGTTCGAGCAGCGCCGCGGCGGTGAGATCGGCGTCGTCGGGCAGCACATGCAGCAGCCGCGCGGGAAGCGTCAACGTCGCGGCCATGGCGCCCGGTTGGGTGAACCCGGTCTCCTCGTACCCATCGGTGCACAGCGTCGTCTCACCGGCATGGCACCGCGCGCACACCTGGCAGTTGCGGAACCCCTCGCCGACGACCTTCCGCCCGGCCAGGGACCCCGGCACCCCGTCGCCCACCGCGTCGACCACGCCGGACCACTCGTGCCCCGGCGTCAGCGGGTAACGCACGTACCCCTCGGGCCTGTTGCCCTGGTACACCTCGCGGTCGCTGCCGCAGATCCCCACGGCGTGCACCCGCACCCGCGCCTCGCCGGGGCCCGGCGCCGCGGGCTCGTGCGGCACGACCCGGTGCTTGCCCGGCGCCTCGACGACGACGGCGGAGCTCACGACGCCGCCTTCGGGTCGCGCTTCTCCCAGCCCTCGGCCCACAGGTCGAACCGGGCCTGCTGCTGCGGGAATTCGGCCGCCGCGTCGACATCGAGCTCGACGCCGAGACCCGGCTCGTGGGACAGCTCGAAGTAGCCGTCGACGACCTTCGGCGCGCCCTTCACGACCTTCTTGATCTCGGCGTCCGCGAAGTCGTTGAAGTGCTCGAGAATCTTGAAGTTGGGAGTGGAGAAACCCACCTGCAGAGAAGCGGCAGTCAGTACAGGCCCGCCCACATTGTGCGGAGCGACCAGCATGTAGTGCGTCTCCGCGGTGGCGGCCAGCTTCCGCGTCTCCCAGATGCCGCCGATGTGGCCGACGTCCGGCTGAAGAATGTCGACGGCCTGGCTCTCGAAGAGCTCCCGGAACTCGATCCGGTCGTGGATCCGCTCACCGGTCGCCACCGGCATCTCCACCTTCGCGGCCACCTTCTCCAGCGCCTTGAGGTTCTCCGGCGGCACCGGCTCCTCCAGCCACGCCGGGTTGAACGGAGCCAGGTCGCGGGCGAGCCGGATCGCCGTGGCGGGGGAGAACCGCCCGTGCATCTCCAGCATCAGCTCGGCCTCGGGACCGATGGCGTCGCGCACGGCCTCGATCAACGAGACGGCGTACAGGGACTGTTCGTGGTCGAGCTCGAAGTGCCCGGTGCCGAACGGGTCGATCTTCAGCGCTTTGTACCCGCGCTCCATGACCGTCTGCGCGGCCTTGTGGTAGGCCTCCGGCGTGCGCTCGGTGGTGTACCAGCCGTTCGCGTACGCCTTGACCTTGTCGGTCACCTTGCCGCCGAGCAGCTGCCACACCGGCACGCCGAGGGCCTTGCCCTTGATGTCCCAGCAGGCCATCTCGATCACGGCGATGCCGGACATGACGATCTCGCCGGCCCGGCCGTAGTCGCCGTACTTCATCCTCCGTACGAGGTCCTCGACGGCGAACGGATCGGAGCCGACAATGTGGTTGGCCTGGGCCTCGTGCAAGTAGCCGACGAGTGCGTCGGTGTGGCCCAGCATCCGGGTCTCGCCGACACCGGTGAGTCCTTCGTCGGTGTGCACCTGTACGTAGGTCAGGTTCCGCCACGGAGTCCCGACCACGTGCGTGCTGATTCCCGTGATCCGCAAGGCAGTTGCCCCCTGTGCTGTTCGAAATTTCGTCACACGTTCGAAATGCTGGCGAGACAGTAAGTCGGCCTCAGGGGGCTGTCAATGGGTCTGGACCGGTCTGCGAGTGATCAGTGGCCGGTCGATCGGCGTCGCGTTCCGTGCAGAAGTTTCACAGGACAGGCTTTTTCTCTCACGGGCCCCGCGCCTAGCCTCCATTGCTCATGGACGACTACTGCCATCCGTGCCGCAGACATCTCAACGGGGCCCTGGCCTGCCCGGGGTGCGGCACCCCGGAAGAGGCCGTGCGCGCCTACGGAGAGTCAATCGCCGCACAGGAAGCGGCAGTTGAAGGGGAAGACGAGCGCGAGGGCATACCCGCCCGGATCCGCTCCCACCGCCTGTCGCGCTCCCGGCGGCGCGGCCGCACCCTCCTCGCCGCCGCGGGCCTCGCGCTCGCCGTGGGCGGCACCGGATTCGGCGTCGTCGAACTCGGCGGGGAGCCCTCCGGCGACGGCGCCACCACCCAGGCGGCACCGGACACGTCCGCAGCCCCTACGAAGGACACCGACGCGACGTCTCCGTCCGCCACGGCCGGGCGCACCACCCCACCCGCGTCCCGCGCCTCCCGTACGTCGTCGGCCCCCGCCACGGCGCCGCCGGAGCGCACCCGGACCTCGGGCCCTGTGGACGCCGATGCGACCCACCGGGCGTCGCGCCCCGCCCCGACCACGTCCGAACCCCGCTCCTCCACGAGCTCCCGCCCGACGCCCTCACCCTCCCGCTCGGCCTCCGCCACGGCCACGGCGGAGCCGAGCCCTTCGGAGTCGTGCGAGCGCTTCCTGTGGTGGTGTACGTAGAGCCGGACGGTGTGTGGTGCCGGTGGGCTCAGACCGCCCCGACGTCCGTCCCGAGCATCCGCCGCAACATGTCCCGGAACGCCACCCGCTCCTCCTGCGACAGTCCGGCCAGCGGCTCCCGCGCGAAGTCGAGCGACTCACGCAGGGCCCGCGCGATCCGCCGCCCCTCGGCGGTGGCGGCGGCCACCTTCACCCGGCGGTCGCCCGGCGAGGGCTGCCGCTCCACGAGATCGCGGGCCTCCAGCCGGTCCACGATCCCCGTCACGTTCGACGGCTCGCACTTCAGCCGCTGCGCCACCTGCCGCATCGGCAGCGGTCCGAGGGACAGCAGCCCGAGCACCCGCGCCTGCGCCCCGGTGAGCCCGTGCCGCGAGGCGGCCTCCTCGTACTCCTGGTGGTAGCGCGCGACAATCTCCCCGATCAGCTCGACGACCTCGAGCGTGAGGGGGTCCGTGCGGGGGGAACTCGTTGCGGCCATACGCACCAGCGTACCCAGTTGCTTGACATCATGAAATATTCAGGAGCATTGTTGTTTCAGGTACTGAAGTATTTCTTGCATGCTTCGGCCCACGTGCTTCCGCCCCCTCGACAAAGGATCAGCGCATGACCGCCGACACCCCCCAGATCCCCGCCACCGGCCGCGAGTGGGTCCTGACCAGCCGTCCTGTCGGCTGGCCGAAGCCCGAGGACTTCGAGCTGCGCGAGGCCCCGGTGGCCGAGCCGGGCCCCGGCCAGGTGCTGGTCAAGAACCTGTACGTCTCGGTGGACCCGTACATGCGCGGCCGGATGAGCGCCGCGAAGTCGTACGTCGCCCCGTACGAGCTGGGCAAGGCCATGCAGGGCGGCGCCGTCGGCGTCGTGCTGGCCTCGAACGACGAGGGCGTGTCCGTCGGCGACCATGTGCTGCACTTCTTCGGCTGGCGCGAGTACGCGACGTTCGACGCGAAGCAGGCCGTGAAGGTCGACCCGGACGCCGCGCCCCTGTCCACGTACCTCGGTGTCCTCGGCATGACGGGCCTCACCGCCTACGCGGGCCTGCTGCGCACGCTGGACTTCAAGGAGGGCGACAGCGTCTTCGTCTCCGGCGCGGCCGGTGCGGTCGGCGGCCAGGTCGGCCAGATCGCCAAGCTCAAGGGCGCCTCGCGGGTCATCGGCTCGGCCGGCTCGGACGAGAAGGTCAAGCTGCTCATCGAGGAGTACGGCTTCGACGCCGCCTTCAACTACAAGACGGGCGACGTCCACACCCTCCTGAAGGAGGCCGCTCCCGACGGTGTCGACGTCTACTTCGACAACGTCGGCGGTGACCACCTCGAGGCCGCCATCGCGCGCCTGAACCGCGACGGCCGCATCGCCATCTGCGGCGCGATCTCCGTCTACAACGCCACCGAGCCGGCCCCCGGCCCGCGCAACCTCTCCCGCCTCATCCAGACCCGCGGCCGCATCGAGGGCTTCCTCGTCGGCGACCACTACGACCTGCAGCCGCAGTTCGTGCAGGAGGTCGGCGCGTGGGTCCGCTCGGGCGAGCTCAAGTACCGCGAGACGTTCGTCGAGGGCATCGAGAACAACCTGGAGGCGTTCCTCGGGGTACTGCGCGGCGACAACACGGGCAAGATGGTCGTCAAGCTCTGACGTTCCGCGTTCCTGCCGGGTGGCCCTCGTCCTCTGTGACGGGGGCCACTTTCGTTCCTCTGCGCATTCGATACGCTGCTTCCATCTAACGGATGAAACTTTCCGCATTCTGGAACCAGGGAGTACGACCATGGCCATCACGCAGTCCGACGTCGTCTACACCGCCACCGCCACCGCGGAGAACGGCCGCGACGGCCGCGTCTCCACCAGCGACGGCAAGCTCGACCTCGTCGTCAACCCGCCCAAGGAGCAGGGCGGCTCCGGTGAGGGCACCAACCCCGAGCAGCTCTTCGCGGCCGGCTACAGCGCCTGCTTCCAGGGCGCGCTCGCCGTCGTCGCCCGCCAGGAGGGCGCGGACGTGTCCGGCTCGACCGTCACGGCCAACGTCGGCATCGGCAAGAACGACGAGGGCTTCGGCATCATCGTCGAGATCGCCGCCGCGATCCCGAACGTGGACGCGGCCACCGCCAAGTCCCTGATCGAGAAGGCCCACCAGGTCTGCCCGTACTCCAAGGCGACCCGCGGCAACATCACGGTCACGCTCACCGTCTGAGCCTGATCCGCCGGTCTTTTCTGTGGGCCGGGCCCGTCCCGTAAGGTTTGCGCCATGCGTGATCTCGGGGCGGGCTTCGGCTATTTGATGAAGGGGCAGCGTTGGGTTGCCCAGCACGGAAAGCAGTACGGCTGGGGCCTGCTGCCGGGGCTGATCACCCTCGTCCTGTACGCGGCGGCGCTGGTCTGCCTCGGCGTCTGGGGCGGCGACTTCATCTCCTGGTCCACCCCGTTCGCCGACGACTGGACCTCCCCGTGGCAGGGCGTGTTCCGCGGCTTCCTCACGGCGGTCCTCTTCGCCCTCGCCCTGCTCCTCGCGGTGCTCACCTTCACCGCGGTGACCCTGCTGATCGGCCAGCCCTTCTACGAGTCGCTGTCCGAGGAGGTCGACCGGGCCGAGAGCGGTGGCCACGCCCCGGAGTCCGGCCTCTCGCTCATGCGTGAACTGTGGATCTCGGCCCGCGACAGCCTGCGGCTGCTCATGCGCGCCGTCCTGTGGGGGATCCTCCTCTTCGCGCTCGGGTTCATCCCGTTCGTCGGCCAGACAGTGATCCCGGTCATCGGCTTCTTCGTCACCGGCTACTTCCTCACGGAGGAGCTGACGTCGGTGGCGTGGCAGCGCCGCAACCGCGAAGTCCGTGAGCGTCTCGCCGTGTTGCGCTCGCGGCGGGGCCTCGCGTGGGGCTTCGGTACGCCGCTGGCCCTCGCGTTCCTGGTCCCGTTCGTCGCGGTGTTCCTGATGCCCGGTGCGGTGGCCGGCGCGACGCTGATGGTCCGCGAACTCGAGGGTGAATCGGGCGCCCCGGAGCCGGCGCACGCGCAGACCCCGGGCCCCGAGGCGCAGTGGCCGGGAGCGCACGGTCAGGGGCCGGGTCAGGGGCAGAACGCGCAGTGGTCGGGGCCGCAGCACGGCCAGGGGTGGACCAACCAGTCCTGACCGGCTCCAACTAGCCCTCCACGGCGAGCAGTTCCAGGAAGTCGCGCACCGCGCCGGGCATGTCCACGGCCTCCGGGTCGAGCAGCCACTGGTACTGCAGGCCGTCCATCACCGCGACGAGCAGCGGCGCCGCCCGCTCGGGCGTGAGCCCGCCCGGCAGCCGCTCCCCGTACTCGGCGCGCAGCACCTCGGTCATGGCCCCCCGTACGTCGGCGTAGCGCTGAGTGAAGAACTCCCGCGCCGGGTGCCCCTCGGTCACCGACTCGCCGAGCAGCGCCGAGAAGGTCTGCACGATCGCGGGCCGCATCGCGTTGTACTCGACCAGCGTGCCGAGCAGATCGAGCCGCCACTGGCTGCTGGGCACCGAGTCCCACTGGTCGCGCTCCTCGAGGACGGCGACGAGCAGCGCCTCCTTGGTGGGGAAGTGGTGCAGCAGCCCCTGCTGGGTCAGCCCCACGCGCTCGGCCACCGCCGCCAGGCTCGCGCCCCGGTAACCGCGCTCGGCGATGACGTCGAGCGCGGCCCGCAAGATCTCGGCCCGGCGTTCCTGGCTCCTGGCGGTCCTGGCGCTGCTCATGCGGTCACGGTACGTCACGGCCGTGACGTACCCCGCTCCCGTACATAACGGCAAGATAACGAAACCTACCGTTCCACAAGTGACGGGTGCAGGATGGAGCTGCCCAGACTTCGACGAGGAGGTGCCGGCATGGCGCAGCAGGCGGACGACGGTAAGGGGCGGGCCGACCGGGCCCGCGAGGCGGCGGTCGAGGCCGCGCTCGGCAAGCTCGATCTGGACACCAAGGCCCGGCTGCTCGGCGGCCAGGACATGTGGTCGCTGCCCGCGGTCCCCGACATCGGACTGAAGTCCCTCGTCATGTCCGACGGCCCCATCGGCGTGCGCGGAGTGCGCTGGAGCGCCGACGACCCGTCGATCGCGCTGCCGTCACCGACCGCGCTCGGCGCCACCTGGGACCCCGAACTGGCCCGCCGGGCAGGGGTGTTGCTCGCCCAGGAGGCCCGCCGCAAGGGCGTCCACGTGCTGCTCGCCCCGACCGTGAACCTGCACCGCTCCCCGCTCGGCGGCCGCCACTTCGAGACGTACAGCGAGGACCCGTACCTCGCCGGGCTCATGGGCACCGGCTACGTCCAGGGCGTGCAGTCCGGCGGCGTCGGCACGACCATGAAGCACTACGTGGCGAATGACGCGGAGACGGACCGCTTCACGGTGAACAACGTGGTCTCCGAACGGGCCCTGCGCGAGCTGTACTTGGCCCCCTTCGAGGCCATCGTCAAGAACGCCCGCCCGTGGGGCGTCATGACCGCCTACAACGCGGTCAACGGCACCTCGATGACCGAACACCGCCACCTCGTCAACGAGATCCTGCGCGGCGAGTGGGGCTTCGACGGCTTCAACGTCTCCGACTGGATGGCCGCCCGCTCCACCGTCGGAGACATCAAGGGCGGCCTGGACGCCGCGATGCCCGGCCCGCTGACGGTGTACGGCCCGGCGCTCGTGGAGGCCGTCCGCTCCGGCGAGGTCGACGAGTCCGAGGTCGACGGGGCCGTACGCAATGTGCTGCGGCTCGCCGCCCGCGTCGGCGCCCTCGAAGGTGCCGAACCCGTCGTCGGTGAGCCGCCGGCGGAGGTCGACGGCGGGGCCCTGGCCCGCGAGATCGCCCACCGCGCCTTCGTTCTCCTGCGCAACTCCGGTGTGCTGCCGCTGAGTTCGGACGCGCGGGTCGCCCTCATCGGGGCCGCCGCGCGCGACGCCCGCGTCCTCGGTGGCGGCTCCGCCACCGTCTTCCCGTCCCGGATCGTCTCGCCGCTCGACGGTTTGACCGCCGCGCTGCCGTCGCTGACCTACAGCGTCGGCGCCGACCCGAGCGACGAACTCGCCGTCGCCGACAAGGGGTTCGCACTCCGCGCCGTCTGCCGCGACGCCGAAGGCGCCGTCCTAGGGGAGGGCACGCTCCCGAACGGCCAGGTCCAGTGGCTCGGCAGCGACCTGCCCGCCGGCGTCACCCACGAGGCCCTGCACAGCATTGAGGTGACCGGCACCTTCACGCCGCGCGAGAGCGGCGACCACGCCTTCGGAACGCGCGGCCTCGGCGCCTTCACCCTCACCGTCGACGGCACCGTCCTGTACGAGGGCGCGCAGGCCATGGGCCCCGAGTCCGACCCCTTCGAGGCGTTCATCGGCGCCCCGGTGGAACGCGGCAAGGTGACGCTGACGCAGGGGCAGCCGGTCGAGATCTCCCTCCTCCACACCCTCGACAAGTCCCTCGCGATGCCGCTGCCCGCGGTGATGTTCAGCCTCATGCACCTCGACCCGCGCCAGGACGCCGACACCCTGCTCGCCGAGGCCGTCGCCGCTGCGCGTGACGCCGAGGTCGCCGTCGTCGTGGTCGCCACGACGGACCGCGTGGAGTCCGAGGGTTTCGACCGCGCCGACCTCCGACTCCCCGGCCGCCAGGACGAGTTGGTACGCGCGGTGGCCGCCGCCAACCCGAACACCGTGGTGGTCGTCAACTCCGGTTCCCCGGTGGAGATGCCGTGGCGCGAGGACGTCGCCGCCGTGCTGCTGTCGTGGTTCCCCGGCCAGGAGGGCGGCGCCGCCCTCGCTGACGTCCTCACCGGAGCCGAGGAACCGGGTGGCCGCCTCCCCACCACGTGGGGCTCGCTGGCCGACGCGCCGGTCACCCAGGTGACTCCGGTGGACGGCCAACTCCCGTACACCGAGGACGTCTTCATCGGCTACCGCGCCTGGGAGAAGTCGGGCGCGGTCCCCGCCTACCCCTTCGGTCACGGCCTCGGCTACACCGACTGGGCGTACGAGTCGCTCGAGGTCCACGGCACCACGGCGACGGTCCGCCTCCGCAACACGGGCTCCCGCCCCGGCCGCGAGGTCGTCCAGCTCTACCTGTCCCCGGTGGACCGCGACGAGACCCGCCCCACCCGCTGGCTGGCCGGCTTCACCACGGTCACCGCGGCCCCCGGCGAGACGGTCTCGGCCACCATCGACCTCCCCCGCCGCGCCTTCGAAACCTGGGACGAGACGACGCAGGCGTGGTCCTTGGCCCCCGGCCCGTACGAGGTCCTGGCAGGCCGCTCCTTGACCGACACCCGCCTCTCAACCCCCTGCCCTCCAATCCCCTCCGAGACGTGAGCCCCTGCCCTTCAAGCCCTTGCGGGACGTGAGCCCGGGCATTTCGACCCCGCTCTGGACGTGAGCCCGGGCATTTCAAGCCCCGCCGGCGATTGAGGCGCGGGGCCCGGGGCAGAGCCCCGAGTCGTCAACCCCGGTTCCCGAACCGATACACCGTCTGCGACCGGTACACGTCCCCCGGCCGCAGCACGGTGGACGGAAACTCCACCCGGTTCGGCGAATCCGGAAAGTGCTGCGTCTCCAGCGCGATCCCGTCCCCGGGCGCAAACGGCAACGCCGCATCGAACCCGTCCGACGTGTACAACTGCACACCCGGCTCAGTCGTCCCCACCACCAACACCCGCCCCGACGCCGGATCGCACAACTCGGCCACCTCCACGGCCTCGCCGCCGACCCCCTTGTCGAGCACATAGTTGTGGTCGTACCCGCCCCCGACCTTCCGGCTCTCCCGGAAATCGAACCGCGTCCCGCCCACATCGACCAGCTCCCCGGTCGGAATGAGCCCCTCGTCGACGGCCGTCACCCGCCCACCGGCGATCCGCAGCTCATGACCGCCCGCGCTCCCGGACGCGGCCCCGCCGAGATTCCAGTACGTGTGATTGGTCAGGTTCACATGCGTCGCCGCATCCGTGACGGCCTCGTACGAGATCCGCAGCGCCCCGCCCGCCTCCAACTCGTACGTCACCGAGACCTCGACCCGCCCCGGGAATCCCTCCTCGCCGTGCGGCGACACACGGCTCAGCCGCACCCCGTGCTCCCCGACGGCCTCCGCGTCCCACACCCGCTTGTCGAAGCCGCGCTCACCGCCGTGCAGCGAATTCGGCCCGTTGTTCTGCGCGAGGTGGTAGATCCGCTCGTCCAGCGGGAACCGGCCGCCGGCGATCCGGTTCGCGTACCGCCCGACCACCGCGCCCAGATACGGCTCCGGGTGCGTCAGATACCCGTCCAGATCGGCGAACCCGAGCACCACGTCGGCCACGGCGCCGTCCCGGTCGGGCACCTCCACCGACTGCAGGATCCCGCCGTACGTCAGGATGCGTACCCGCACTCCGTCCCGCTCCAGGATCCAGCGGTGGACGGGCGTGCCGTCGGGGTCGGGCAGGGTGCCGAAGAGTTCGCTGCTCATGATCGCGACCCTACGCCCGCGCGCCAGGCCCTGGTTGGGGAGGCTGCTACGGCTGCTCGGCCGTCACCCCGCGGTACGCGAGCGCGGCGAGCCGGGCCTGCCCGTTCACGCTCGGGTGGAACCAGTCCCACTCGCTCAACTGCGCCTGCCCGAACTTGTACCCGAACACGGCCCCGCCGTCGTACCGGCACTTCTTGTCCTTTGCGCAGACCTCGCGCAGCACCTCGTTGTACGCCTTCACGCGCGCCTGCACGGAGTCCCGCCGCGCGGTGGCCGCGGAGTTCAGATCGTCCGGATCGGCCAGCATCGAGGCGCAGATGCCGAGCTTCCACACCTGCTTGCCCAGCGGATTCGCCCGCCCCTGCGACCAGAGCCGCTTCAGATCCGGCACGCTCAGAACGTACACCTGCGCCTTGGGCGCCGTGCGCCGCAACTGGCGCAGGGATTCCTCGAAGTCGGCCCGGAAGTCCGCGACAGGGGTCATTCCGGCGGCCGTAGGGCGGCATGCGTCGTTCGAGCCGGCCATGACCGTCACGAGTTCCGGCTTCTCGGCCGCCGCCAGGCTCATCTGCTCGGGCAGATCGGCCATCCGCGCCCCGGTCCGGGCGTGGTTCCAACTGTGCGTCTTGGCGCGGCTCTCACCGAGCAACCGCACGGCCAGGCTCTTGACCGACTTGTCCGTCCCCGTCGCCCACGACACCTTGGGGCAGTCGGAGAGCACCGAGCACGCGTCGAAGCCGCGCGTGATCGAGTCACCCACCGCGGCAACCGACCGGGGCTTCGTGTCCCACGTGGGAGTGGGCTTCGGCGACGGCTTCGCGGAGCTCGGGGAGCCGGCGGGACCGGGGGAGTTGTCACCTGTGGCGTCGCACGCGACGAGCGAGCCGGCTCCGAGCACGGAGGCCGTCACAGCCGCGACAGCGGCCCGAATGGCGAACGGCCGGTCGCCACGGTCGCTACGCTTCCGCATCGGCCCTCCTGCCTCTCGCTCGCCCTCACCGGCCCTTGCCCGACCCGTCTGACGTCGCCCGCGGGGGCGGGGTTGCCTCCCGCCGGGTGAAAGGTCGGTGTTTGTGAGCCCCGGGACCGACAGTACGTCACACTCCTTGCGCTGCTGCGCGATAGCCTCGCCCCGGGATCCCCGGTCGACCCACTGGGGGCCCGCTGTACCGGTTCCGCTAAATTACTACACGTCAGATGTGTCCCTTTTTGTCTGGACCTTTTCGTTCCGGACGACAAGGGAAGAAGGCTCGGCACGGGCGCGAGGCCGCTGGGGAAGGCGAACCTCGACCCACACTGGAGGTCCCGGTGACGACACGTGGAGTTCTGTACGTGCACTCCGCTCCGCGCGCGCTGTGCCCGCACGTCGAATGGGCGGTCGCGGGCGTACTCGGCGCGCGCGTCAGCCTCGACTGGATCAGGCAGCCCGCGGCGCCGGGCACCTGGAGATCAGAGTTCTCCTGGCGCGCCGAGGCGGGCATCGCGTCCAAGCTGGCCTCCGCGCTGCGCGGTTGGCAGCTGCTGCGCTTCGAGGTGACGGCCGAACCCTGCGCCGCCGCCGAGGGCGAGCGCTACAGCGCCACCCCCGAACTCGGCATCTTCCACGCCATCACCGGCATCCACGGCGACATCCTCATCCCGGAGGACCGCCTGCGCGCCGCACTGACCCGCTCCAAGGCCGGCGAGACGGACCTGGAGGTCGAACTAGCGACCCTCCTCGGCAAGCCCTGGGACGACGAACTGGAGCCTTTCCGCTACGCCGGCGAGGGCGCCCCCGTGAGATGGCTCCACCAGGTGGTGTAATCCCGGCCTTTTCTCGAGGTGGGCGCTGAGGTGAGGGTCGCCCAGTGGGGGGGGCACGGGGATCTGCTTTTCAGGGGCGCGGGGAACTGCGCAAACCCACAGCGAATCCGCACCCGCAAGCACCGATCACGCCACACACATACGCACACGAAAAACGGAGTGGGCCCGCCCGGTACCCCAGGGCAGGCCCACTCCCACGTTCAGCGGAGCGTCAGACCGTGCGGAAGGCCAACACCACGTTGTGCCCACCGAAGCCGAACGAGTCGTTCAGCGCGGCGATCCGACCGTCGACGGGCAGCTTGCGCGCCTCGCCACGGACGACGTCGGCGGTGCCCTCGGCCTCCGGGTCGAGGTTCTCGACGTTGATGGTCGGCGGAGCCATGCGGTTGTACAGCGCGAGCACCGACGCCACGGACTCGACACCACCGGCGCCGCCGAGCAGATGCCCGGTCATCGACTTCGTGCCGGAGACGGCGAAGTGGTCGGCGTCGTCACCGAAGACCTTGCGCAGCGCCTTCAGCTCGGCGATGTCACCGGCGGGCGTCGACGTCGCGTGCGCGTTGACGTGCACGATCTCCGCCGGGTCCAGGTCGGTGTTGTCCAGCAGGTTCTGCAGGGCGTGCGCGATGCCGCGGCCCCCCGGCTCCGGCTGCACGATGTCGTGGCTGTCGGCGGAGATGCCCTGGCCGACCGCCTCCGCGTAGACGCGGGCGCCGCGCTCGGCGGCGTGCTCGGCCGACTCCAGGATGATGACGCCGGCGCCCTCACCGAGCACGAACCCGTCCCGGGCCGTGTCGTAGGGACGCGAAGCACCCTGCGGGTCGTCGTTGTTCTTGGACATCGCCATCATGTTGCCGAACGCGGCGATGGGCAGCGGGTGGATGGCCGCTTCCGTGCCACCGCAGACGACGACGTCGGCGCGGCCGGTGCGGATCATCTCGATGCCGTAGCCGATGGCCTCGGCGCCGGAGGCGCAGGCGGAGACCGGCGTGTGCACACCCGCGCGGGCGTTCACGGCCAGGCCCACGTTGGCCGAAGGGCCGTTGGGCATCAGCATCGGCACGGTGTGCGGGGAGACGCGGCGTACGCCCTTCTCCTTCAGCACGTCGTACTGGTCGAGGAGCGTGGTCACGCCGCCGATGCCGGACGCGATGACGGCGCCCAGACGGTCGGGGTCGACAGCCGGGTCGTCGCCCGCCTTGTCGGTGAAACCGGCGTCGGCCCAGGCTTCCTTGGCGGCGATCAGCGCGAACTGCGCGGAACGGTCCAGCTTGCGGGCCTGCGGGCGGGGGATGACCTCGCCCGGCTCAACGGCGACCGGCGCCGCGATGCGGACCGCCTGGTCGGCGGCCCACTCCTGCTCAAGGGGCTTGACGCCGGAACGTCCGGCGACGAGGCCCTCCCAGGTGGATGTCGCGTCGCCACCCAGCGGTGTGGTTGCGCCGATACCGGTGACGACCACGGTGCGATTGGTCGAGCTCACAGGAATTCTTTCTCCAACGGATCCGAGGGATTCAGCGGCGCCACCGCCGGGTGGCGGAGCGACTGACCAACTGACTGAGGCTTGTGGCTCAGTTCTGGTGGTCGAGGATGTACTTCGTGGCGTCGCCGACGGTCTTGAGGTTCTTGACGTCGTCGTCCGGGATCTTGACGTCGAAGCGCTCTTCGGCGGCGACGACGACCTCGACCATGGACAGCGAGTCGACGTCCAGGTCATCGGTGAAGGACTTGTCCAGCTGGACGTCCTCGGTGGGGATCCCGGCGATCTCGTTCACGATCTCGGCGAGACCGGCGACGATCTCTTCCTGAGTGGCGGCCATTGTGGCGCTCCTTCGGTGTGTATCCAGAGGGTGTGGCGGCATCCGGTTCGGATCGAAGATCCGCACAGGATGCCTAGGGGAGGGTAACGACCGTGGCGGCGTACACGAGACCCGCCCCGAAGCCGATGACGAGCGCGGTGTCGCCGCTCTTCGCCTCGCCGGTCGCCAGAAGCCGCTCCATAGCGAGCGGAATCGAGGCGGCCGACGTGTTGCCGGTGGTGCGGATGTCACGGGCGACCGTGACGTGCTCCGGCAGTTTCAGAGTCTTCACCATCGAGTCGATGATCCGCTCGTTGGCCTGGTGGGGAATGAAGACATCCAGGTCGTCCGGGTTGATCCCGGCCGCGTCCAGCGCCTGCTGGGCGACCTTCGCCATCTCGAACACGGCCCAGCGGAAGACCGCCTGGCCCTCCTGCGTGATCGCAGGGAACTTGACGTTGCCCTGGGAGTCCAGAGGCAGCTGCGAGACATCACCGATGCGGTACGTGTCCCACGGCACGGTCTGCTTGATGGTGCCGGCCTTGTCGCCCTCGGAGCCCCACACGGTCGGGCCGATCTCGGGCTCCTGGGACGGGCCGACGATCACGGCACCGGCGCCGTCACCGAACAGGAAGGCCGTCGCGCGGTCCTCCAGGTCGGTCAGGTCGGAGAGTCGCTCCACGCCGATGACCAGCACGTACTCCGCGCTGCCCTCGACGATCATGCCCTTGGCGAGCGTGAGGCCGTAGCCGAAGCCGGCGCAGCCCGCGGAGATGTCGAACGCGGCGGCCTTGTCCGTGCCGAGCTTGTCCGCGATCTCCGTCGCGATGGCCGGCGTCTGCGCGAAGTGCGAGACGGTCGACACGACCACGGAGCCGATCTGCTCCGGCCGGATGCCGGCGTTCGCGATGGCCTTGCCGGACGCCTCGACCGACATCATGGCCACGGTCTCCTCGTCACTGGCCCAGTGACGGGTGGAGATGCCGGAGCGCGAGCGGATCCACTCGTCGGACGAGTCGATCTTCTCGAGGATCACCTCGTTCGGCACGACCCGCGTCGGGCGGTAGCCGCCGACGCCGAGGATGCGCGCGTACGGGGCACCCTTGCTGGGCTTGATCTTCGACATGCTGCTCGGATCTCCTTGTCAGGCCGTGGCTGCTGCGGCTACTTCGGCGATCAGGGCGCGGGCTGCGTCGAGGTCGTCGGGGGTCTTCAGGGCGAGAGTCTTGACGCCGGGGAGCGCGCGCTTGGCGATCCCGGTGAGGGTGCCGCCCGGGCACACCTCGATGAGCGCGGTCACACCGAGCTCCTGGAACGTCTCCATGCACAGGTCCCAGCGGACCGGGTTCGCGACCTGGCCGACCAGGCGGGAGACCACCTCGGCGCCGGTCGCGACGGCCTTGCCGTCCTTGTTCGAGACATACGTGACCGTGGGGTCGGCCGGGGCCAGCTCCTTGGCGGCCTCCTCCAGCTTCGTCACGGCCGGTGCCATGTGCCGGGTGTGGAACGCGCCCGCCACCTTCAGCGGCACCACGCGGCGCACCCCCTCGGGCTTGTCGGCCTCGAGGGCGGCCAGCTCCTCCAGCGTGCCGGCGGCCACGATCTGGCCCGCGCCGTTCACATTCGCCGGAGTCAGGCCCAGCTTCTCCAGGTGCGGGACGGTGACCTCGGGGTCGCCGCCGAGCAGCGCCGACATCCCGGTCTCCGTGATCGCCGCGGCCTCCGCCATGGCCAGACCACGCGTGCGCACGAGCTTCAGCGCGGCGGCCTCGTCGAGCACCCCAGCGAACGTCGCGGCGGTGATCTCACCGACGCTGTGCCCCGCCACGGCGCCCGGCGCCACATCGCCGAGCGCGGAGGCCGAGAGCAGCCCGGCCGCGACAAGGAGCGGCTGGGCGACGGCCGTGTCACGGATCGCGTCCGCGTCGGCCTGCGTGCCGTAGTGGGCAAGGTCGAGGCCGATGGCGTCGGACCACGCGGCAACGCGGTCGGCGGCACCGGGGAGTTCGAGCCAGGGAGTCAGGAAGCCGGGCGTCTGGGCGCCTTGGCCGGGAGCGACGAGTACGAGCACTCTCACACTCTCTCTTGGGGACGGGTCGGGCCGCCGGTGGGGACAGGGACGAAGAACCGAAGGGGGAATTGTAGGCCCCCGACAAAAGCCTACGACTGGGGATCGGCCTCGGCCAGACGCCCCAGGATGAGAGCGATGCGCAAGGTGAAGGCCGAGCGGACATCCGAAGGCGACCATCCGGTGACGTCGGTCACACGTCGAAGCCGGTAGCGGACGGTATTCGGATGCACGAAGAGCATCCGGGCCGCGCCCTCCAGACTGCTTGCCTGTTCCAGGTAGACGCTGAGCGTCTCGAGGAGCGCCGAGCCCGCTTCCTCGAGCGGTCTGTAGATCTCCTCCACCAACTGCTCTCGCGCGGCGGGGTCTCCTGCGATCGCGCGCTCCGGAAGTACATCGTCCGCCAGAACGGGACGCGGAGCGTCCTGCCAGGCGCTGCACGCCTTGAGCCCGGCGGCCGCGGCCTGGGCGGACCGCGTGGCGGCCAACAGGTCGGGCACCACGGGCCCGGCGACCACGGCGCCCGCCGCGAACGGGCCGATCAGCGACTTCGCCACGGCCAACGGATTGTCGCTGCCGCCCGCGATCACGACGAGCCGGTTTCCGAGCACCCCGGTCAGGACCTGCAGCTTGGCGTGGCGGGAGGCCCGCCGGATCGCCTCCACCGTCAGCTCGCTGTCCCCGTCGGGCGCCGTGCCGAGCACCACGCACACGTGCTCGGGGGAGTTCCAGCCGAGTGCCGCGGCCCGGCTGACCGCACCCTCGTCGGCCTCCCCGGACAGGACGGCGTTCACCACGAGCGACTCGAGTCGCGCGTCCCAGGCGCCCCGCGCCTCGGCGGCCTGCGCGTACACCTGGGCGGTCGCGAAGGCGATCTCCCGTGCGTACACGAGCAGCGCCTCCCGCAGCACGCTCTCGTCGCCGGGCGCCGCCACCTCGTCGATGGCGGACTCCATGACCTCGATGGTCGTCCGCACCATCTCCACGGTCTGGCGCAGCGTGATCGCCCGGGTCAGCTCCCGGGGCGCGGTGCCGAACACATCCGTCGAGATGGCCTGCGGGGCGTCCGGGTGCCGGAACCACTCGGTGAACGCGGCGATGCCCGCCTGCGCCACCAGACCGATCCACGACCGGTTCTCCGGAGGCATCGCCCGGTACCAGGACAACGTCTCGTCCATGCGCGTAATCGCCTGCGCGGCGAGTGCCCCGGACGATTTCTCCAGGCGCTTCAGGGTCGCCGAGTGCGGGTGAGGCTCCGCGGGGCCGCCTCGACGGTCCGCTGGTTCGTTCGCTGAGGGCTGCTCTGATTCCGATTGGGGCACGGGGACAAGACTGCCTTATCGGGACGCCTCAGCGGAGTGGAGGGTCCGAGGTGAGCCCGTCGAACGGCCGGAAACGGGGGCTACCGTGTACCGCGTGATTGATGTACGCCGCTCCGGCGACCGCTATGTCGGCGGCGAACCCGAGGAGGGGATCGAATCCCTCCACGCGTTCTCCTTCGGCCCGCACTACGACCCGGACAACCTGCGCTTCGGTGCGATCCTCGCCTGCAACGAGGAACGCCTCGCGCCGGGCGCCGGCTTCGACGAACACCCCCACAGCCACACGGAGATCGTCACCTGGGTCGTCACCGGTGAGCTCACCCACCGCGACTCATCCGGTCACGAGTCCGTGGTCCGTCCCGGCGATGTGCAGCGCCTCAGCTCCGGCGGGGGCGTCCGCCACGTCGAACGCAACGACGGCGTCGAGCCCCTCACCTTCGTCCAGATGTGGCTCGCCCCCCTCGCCCCGGGCGGTGACCCGGCGTACGAGGTGGTGCACGGCATCGCGGACTCCACCCCCTACGACGTCCCCGCGGCGGGCGCCATGCTGCACGTCCGGCGCCTGGCGGCGGGCGAGCGCGGAGAGGTGCCGGCCGCCCCCCATGTCTACGTCCACGTGGTGCAGGGCGAAGTGCGGCTCGGGGACACGGAGTTGGCCGACGGGGACGCCGCCCGCATCACCGCGGAGACCGACCTCGAGGTGCTGGCGACGACGGAGACCCAGCTGCTGATCTGGGAGATGGGCGACTGATTCGCGGCGGGTGACCCGAGGCGGATGGTGGCCCGAAGAGGGTGGTGACCTGAGGCGGGCGGTACCCGAGGCGGGCCACCCCGCCCCGCGGTCAGACCTCCGCGAGCACCGCGTCGGTGAACGGCGGCCACACCTCGGCCGCCCACGGCCCGAACGCCCGGTCCGTCAGCGCCACAGCGGCCACCCCGGCATCCGGGTCCACCCACAGGAACGTGCCCGACTGCCCGAAGTGCCCGAACGTCCGCGGCGACGACGAACTGCCCGTCCAGTGCGGCGACTTGTGGTCCCGGATCTCGAATCCGAGCCCCCAGTCGTTCGGGTTCTGGTGCCCGTACCCCGGAAGCACACCCTTCGTGCCCGGGTACTGCACGGTCATCGCCTCGGCCACGGTCCGCGGGTCGAGCAGTCGCGGCGCCTGCACCTCGGCGGCGAACCGCACCAGGTCGTCCACCGTCGACACACCGTCCTTGGCGGGCGATCCGTCGAGCGCCGTCCCCGTCATCCCCAGCGGTTCGAGCACGGCTTGGCGCAGGTACTCGCCGAACGGGATGTCCGTCGCCTTCGCGATGTGGTCCCCGAGGACCTCGAAGCCCGCGTTCGAGTACAGCCGCCGGGTGCCCGGCTCCGACGTCGTCTTGTGCTCGTCGAAGGCGAGGCCACTGGTGTGCGCGAGCAGGTGCCGGACCGTAGAGCCCTCGGGGCCCGCCGGCTCCTCCAGCTCGATCGCCCCCTCCTCGTACGCGACCAGCGCCGCGTAGGCCGCGAGCGGCTTGGTGACCGAGGCCAGCGGGAAACGGTGGGCCGTGGGTCCCCGGGTCCCCAGCACTGTGCCGTCCGCACGGACGACGGCTGCTGCGGCGGTCGGTACCGGCCAGTTCTCGATCAACGCGAGGCTCTGCATGCGTACGAGCCTAATTCCTCGCTGACGGCGTCAGAGAGTCAGCCTCATGGCGGGCGCGGGAGTGCGGGCGAAGCCGAGGGAGGAGTACAGGGGCTCGCCCTCGGCGGAGGCGTGCAGATCGACGCGGCGCACGTCGCGCTCCTTGAACCAGGCCAGCAGCGCCTCCATGCAGGCCCGCGAGTAGCCGCGGCGTCGGTGCGCGGGATCGGTGCAGACATTGAAGACGTGTCCCGCAGTGCCCTCGGGGTTTCCGGGACCGCCCAGGCTGAGGTTGATGGTGCCGGTCGCACAGGCCGCGAGCGTGCCCGGAACGTCCGGTGCCTCGACCACGAATACCGCCAACGGGCCGCCCTCGTCGGCCAGATGGGACCGCAGGACCCGCGCCGTGTACGGCTGCCACTCCAGGTCGTCGCTCGGTCTCATCGAGTCCAGCATGATCTTGCGCAGGCGGACCAGTTCTTCGGCGTCGGCGGGCGTGGCACGGCGTACGGCAGTCATGGCCCGCACCGTAACCGGGCCGTCTTCGAGGTGTCCTCCCTATTTCGTGTGCCGCCCTATTTCCTGTGCCGTGCTTGCCTGGAGTGCACTCCAAGGTTCTAGCGTGGGGGCCATGACGGTGATGGAGACCACGTCCCGCTCCCGCGCGGCGACCCGGAAGACCGACAACTGTGCCTCGGCACCCCACTCACATCCCCGCCCCGAGGGCCAGGACCACTACACGATCAGCGAGGTCGTCGCCCTCACCGGACTGACCGCCCACACCTTGCGCTGGTACGAGCGGATCGGCCTGATGCCCGACGTCGACCGCTCGCACACCGGGCAGCGCCGCTACAGCAACCGTGACCTGGACTGGCTGTCGCTCGTCGGCAAGCTCCGGCTCACCGGGATGCCGGTGGCCGACATGGTGCGCTACGCCGAGCTGGTGCGCCGGGGCGAGGAGACCTTCGACGAACGCAGGGAGCTCCTGGAAGCGACCCGCCGCGACGTCCTGAACCGGGTGGCGGAGCTGCAGGACACCTTGTCCGTACTGGACTACAAGATCGACTTCTATGCGGGTGCCCGACCGGCGCCGGAGGGGGCTTGAACCGCATGAGCAGCACGGAGCGGTCGCCGCAGGCGAGCGAGCAGCGGCGCATTTCCACTGTTGAGTTGGGAAAGAACGGGCCCGTGGTGGGCATTCAGGGCCTCGGCTGCATGGGAATGAGCTGGGCCTATGGACCGACGGACGCCGATGAGGCCAGGGCCACCCTGGAGCGGGCGCTGGAACTCGGCGTCACCTTGTACGACACCGCCGACGCCTACGGTGCCGGTGAGAACGAGAAGTTCCTTTCTCCTTTCGTCAAGGCGCATCGCGACGAGCTCGTCCTTGCGACCAAGTTCGCCATCGGATCCGATCCGAGCGACCCGTACAAGCGCGTCATCAACAACGACCCCGCCTACATCAGGACCTGCATCGACTCCAGCCTCCAACGCCTGGACGTCGACTCGGTCGACCTGTACTACATGCACCGCCGCGACCCGAAGGTGCCGATCGAGGAGACGGTCGGCGCGATGGCCGAACTCGTCGCCGCCGGCAAGGTCAAGTACCTCGGCCTGAGTGAGGTGACCGCCGCCGAACTGCGCGCCGCCCAGGCCGTCCATCCGATCGCGGCCGTCCAGTCCGAGTGGTCGCTGTTCAGCCGCGACATCGAACGCTCGGTCGTGCCCGCCGCCGCCGAACTCGGCGTCGCCCTCGTGCCGTACTCCCCACTCGGGCGTGGCTTCCTCACCGGCGCCTTCGTCTCCGCCGACAAGGAACTCGCCGACGACGACTTCCGCCGCCACCAGCCCCGGTTCACCGGGGACAACGCCGCAGCCAACGCGGCCCTGTTGGAGCCGGTCCGTCAGGTCGCCGACGCCCACGGCGCCTCACTCGGCCAGGTCGCCCTGGCCTGGGTGCAGCAACAGGCGGGAGCCTTCGGCCTCGGCGTCGTCCCGATCCCCGGCACCCGCAAGCGCACGCGCGTCGAGGAGAACACCGCGGCGACCCAGGTCGTGCTCACCGATGAGGAACTGGCGCTCCTCGAGCCCATCGCCGCGAAGGTCTCGGGCGACCGCTACGCGGACATGGCCTTCACGTCGGCGGGCCGCGAGTAGCCGGACCGCCAGGGGAGGGGCGGCAGTGAGGCCCGCGGGGCCTCACGCCAGCCCCAGCGCGAACACCGCGAACCCGGCGGCGAGCAGCCCCGCCAGCGCCCGCCGCCCCCGACTCACCTGCTTCCACGGTGCCTCGAAGCCCCGCGCATAGCGGCCTATCAGGATGAGCAGAGTCGCGAACAGCGGTAGCCACGCGAGGCGGACCGCTATCCAGGCGAGCGTGTCCGGTGCCGTCGTGAGGCCCGGTATCGCGCCGGCGAACGAGCCGGGTATCGCCGCCGCGAGCAGCGCCGTCTGGTGCCAGCACAGGATGGTCATCGCCGACAGGTTGATGACCACGACCGGTGCCCACAGGGCCGGGCGGCGCAGCAGCTTGGCCAGGCGGTCCCGCACCAGTATCGCGGCGCCGCTCTGTGCGGCCGCAAGGGCGAGGACCAGCAGCGACGGCGGGTGCGAGTTCGTCCGCGCCTCGCCCGGTACCCCGACCATCGACGCCGGGTAGTGGAAGAGCAGCAGCAAGGCCGCGAACAGAGTCGTTCCACCGACGAGCAGCGCCCAGGCCCCCCGCTTTCCGAGTCTCTTCTCGCCCCAGCAGACGCCGAGTTGATAGGCGAACATCCAGCCCGGAAGGAGATTGAGCAGGCTCAGCCACGACGGCATGGCCGAGGAGAAGGGGCCGTACCGGAGGAAGTCGACGACGGCGACCGATCCGATCAGTGGGACCACGGACCAGGCACCGAGCCTGTGCGCCGCCTTGATGCACCACGGTGTGAGCGCGGTGATCACGGTGTAGATGCCGACGAACCACAGGGGCTGTATCACCAGGGTGGAAGCTGTGCGCAACGTCGGCAGGGGTACCCCAAGGGCGTACAGCAAGGGCGCCAGCGCGGCCCACACCGCGGTCACGCCCAGCACGGGACGGCCCAGACGGGCGAGCCTGCCCCGCAGCCAACCGGCCGTCGACGTGCCACGCTCCCGGGCCCGCCGGAACGACAGGACCGACGCGTATCCGCCGACGAGGAAGAAGACCCCGAGCATCTGCAACACCCAACTGAGGGGCGCGAAGAAGCCGAAGCTGCTCAGCGGGCTCGCATTGTGCAGGGCGCCCCGCGGGTCCAGCGTGAAGCCCGCGAGCAGCCAGTGACCCGCGGGCACGGCGAGCAGGGCCAACGCCCGCAGCCCGTCCACTGCCCGATCCCGGTGGGCCGGGGTCTTCGCTTCGACCGAGGCGATGGCCGAGGACACGGAAGTGCGGAGAGAAGTGGCGGTCATGACGCAGCTCCCGTGGCGATGTCGGCGAAGGCGCGCAGCGAGTCCGTGCCCGGCGCGAAGTAGCCCGTGTGGCCCTGGGCCTGCTCGGCAGGCACCCGGCGGGCTCCGAAGGAGGGGTCGGTCGGGTCGGTGCCGTGTCCCAGACCGAACAGCTCGACGTTCGGCACCTTGCCGATCCAGTCACTGTTGTCCCGGGCCGCCCACACCCTGGCGCGGGTGTGCAGTTCGGCCACCGTGTCGGCATGCATTCCGGGTGAACCGAGGGCCACAAGGTCCGCAGCGGGAAGCCGGGACGCGGCGAGCCCGCACACCACCGACCCGTAGCTGTGGCAGAAGACGGTCGGCTTCGGGGCGCCGGCCGCGGTGAGGCCCTGCGCGAAGCGGGCCAGCCTGGGGGCTCCCGCTTCGGCGAGCCGGCCCGTGGCCGCATCCGGGCCCAGACCCACCGGAGTGGTGTATCCGGCCCACGCCACCACGGCCGTCCGCCCGGCCGTCGCCCGGTGCAGCGAGCGCGCCATCCCGGCCGGTGTCCCGTAGACGTCCCTGGTCCGGTCGAACGTGCCCAGGTCGATATCGGAACCCGGCACGATCACGGAGACATGCCGAGCCGTCTCCAGGTCCCCGTAGACCTCGGCGACCTGGCCACGCCCGCGGGGATCGAAGGCGAGTATCCGGCGGCCTTGAGCGAGCAGTTGGGAGCAGCGGTCGGCGAGCGCACGCGCCGAGGTGCGCTGTTGCTCGGTAAGTGTGCGGTCCTTGGCGTCGGCGCGGGACCTGGCCTGCTCGGCCCGCAGCGACAGCGCGTTCGCCTCGTACCGCAGAGCGACCGGGGCACCGTCCAGATTGCCGACGACCGACGGGTGCCGCGCGACCAGAGCGCGCTGCTCCGCTGCGCTCAACCCGCGGAAGAAGGCGGCGACTTGAGCAGGCCTTGCTGTCGCGGGGTCAGGCAGACCGCGGCCCAGTGAATCGTCCGCGCGCCACGAAGCGGTGCCCGGGGGAGGGCCGGTGAGCGGGCGCTGCTCCTGGCCCGATGCCCAACCCGCCGTGCCGGACACGGCGATTGCCGTGAGCGCGGCGGCCGCCACGGCGCGACGGCCGCGTTGTTTCCATGAGCTCAGGCCCATCGCCCGTCTCCCCTTCGTCCAATGGTGTGACGAGGGGAAGGTAGGAGGACGGACGCGGCCGGGACGTCACACTGGGGAGCCAACCAGCCCTTGATACCTGGGTATTGATGACTGATACCGCAGTAGGGGGTCGGACGCCTCAGGAGTGGCGAATCACCGTCCGCCGGGCTCTACAAGACCCGATTCATACGCGAAGATCACGGCCTGCGCCCGGTCGCGCAGGCCCAACTTCGCCAGCACACGGCCGATATGGGTCTTCACCGTCTGCTCGGCCAGCACCAGCTTCTGCGCGATCTCCTGGTTGGACAGTCCGCGCGCGATCAGCTCGAGAACCTCGGACTCACGCGGGGTCAGGGTCTTCAGGAGCGGATCGTGGCTCTTGCGGTTTGCGGGGCGGGTCTTGGCGAAGTCCGCGATGAGGCGCTTGGTGACCGTGGGAGCGAGCAGTGCCTCACCGGCCGCGATCACGCGCACCGCGGAGATCAGATCGGCCGGTGGCGCGTCCTTGAGCAGAAACCCGGACGCGCCCGCCCGCAGTGCGGCGTACACATAGTCGTCGACGTCGAACGTGGTGAGCATCAGGACCTTCGGCCGGTGCACCACGCCGGGCGGCGGGTCCATCAGTTCCTTCGTTGCGGCCAGCCCGTCCATCTCGGGCATCCGGACATCCATGAGGACGACATCGGGATGCGTGGAGCGGCTCACCTGGACGCCTTCCTTGCCGTCCGGGGCCTCTCCCACGACGTCGATGTCGCTCTGTGCGTTCAACAGCGCGGCGAAACCCGCCCGCACCATGGTCTGGTCGTCGACGATGATCACGCGAATGGTCATGCGTGCCGAATTCCTTTATGCCGTCGGGGAGTCGGGCACGCTCAATGGGAGCCGGGCCGCGACACGGAAACCTCCGTCGGGCAGCGGGCCCACGTCCAGCGTGCCGCCGACCAACCGTACGCGCTCGTTCATCCCTATCAGCCCGTGTCCGGTACCGGCGGTCGATTCGACAGGCGATACCGGTTCCGCGGCCGGCCCGTTGACCACGACCACCAGCAGGGCGTCCCCGTCGAGGCTGATGGAGATCTGGGTCCGTGCACCCGGAGCATGCCGCACCACGTTCGACAGCGCCTCCTGCACGATGCGGTACGCGGAGAGGTCCACCGCCGGAGACACCTGGGCCAGCTCCACGACGAGAGCCAGCTCCGGATAGGACAGCTCGGCCGGCACCCCGCCTCGTACGGTCGCCTCGACCAGCTGCGGCAGGTGCGCGAGGCCGGGCTGCGGGACCAGGTCGCCCTGCGCCTCTTCGCTGCGCAGGACCGCGAGGAGACGGCGCATCTCGGTCAGTGACGCGCGCGCACCCGTGGCGATCGACTCGAACTCCTCGCGTGCCTCGTCGGGCAGGTCCTGCAGCCGGTAGGGCGCGGAGTCCGCCTGCACGGTGATCACCGACATGTGGTGGGCGACGACGTCGTGCAGCTCGCGCGCGATCCTGGCCCGCTCCTCGAGCAGTGTTCTGCGGGTCCGCTCGGCCTCGCTGATCGTCTCCTGCGCGACGAGCTTGCGTCTGGTCTCGCCGCGCTCCCGCAGCAGGGCGCCCAGGAGCAGCACCCCACCGCTCAGGACGATGAGGAGCACCCCCGTGTCCTGACTGGTGCTGTCGCGGAAGATGCCGACCACGATGCTGGCGGCGACGGTGACCAGCCAGATGTTCACGAGAACGCGACGGCTCTCCCGCAGAGCCAGCGCGATGCACAGCACCACGTAGGCCACGATCATCATGACCGTCCACGGCGAGGGATTGTGGGCGTCCCCCTGAAGCACAGGGATCGCGCCCAGCACGGCCGCGGTGATCATGATGTACCAGGCGGTCAGCGGGCGGCTCACCGCGAGGACCAGGGGAGCGGACTGGGCCACGCCGATCGCAGCGGCCAGTCCGCCGCCGACCCCGTAGTCGTTCGCCAATACCTGGGTCGTGGTCGGGATCAGCGCCGCGGTGAAGCCCAGCGCGAGCAGATAGGGCAACAGCCGCATCCAACGGCGGGGCGCGTGTGCCAGCAGGGGCTCCGACCGGTCGTCGCCCAGGGCCGCGGTGAGTGTCGAACCGGCCCAGGCAATCCGGTCGCCCAGCCCACGCACCGCTCCGGTCATGCGCCGAGAGCCCGCCGGGCCGGAACCGTCGTCCGGCGGGCGGGGCGTTTTCTCGGGAGATGGCGGTGCAGTGCTCATGGCCAGATCAGCGTAGACACCCGGGCCCGGTCGTGCCGTCATACCGGAGTGCTCAACCGCACCCCCTACCCAGGTATGAGGTCACAGCTCGGCGAGCAGCTCGGCCTTCTTCGACGTGAACTCCGCGTCGGTCACCAGACCCGCCTGGTGCAGCTCGCCCAGGTGCCGGATGCGGTCGGCGATGTCCGCGGGATCGCGCCTTCCGGCCCCCGCCGATTCGGTGCACAACGCCCCGCCCTGCGGCGGCGCCGGTCCGGACGCCCGCACGGCCGCCAGCACCGAGGCGGCGAACGGCAGTGACTCGTGCACCGGACCGTAGCCGAGGCCGAAGACGACCGCGGCCGGGTCCTGGTCCGCCTGACCGGGCTGTTCCCCGGAAGCGTCCCGGGGCAGCAGGCGCAGATGGCCCTCGAAGAGTTCGGGCGAGCGCCATTCGACGCCGCTCAGGTCCGAGATCGGGAACGTCTTGTCCCCGGCCTTCCATTTCGCGGAGGACGCCCCGGTCCAGAACCACCGGAAGGCCACCGAGTCTCCGTCGAACGTGGCCTTCCCGTCGTAGGCCTTGAACTGCCGGGGCGCCTCTGGAGGCGCCACCAGATACTTTTCCGGGCGCACGTCTTCGTGGTCGGAGATCTTCGCCCGCAGCTCGTCCGCGTAGTACTCGCCGAGCGTCTCCCGCTCGGCTGGCAGCACGAGGCGGTACGGGTCGCTCCCCTCCTTGAGCTGACCCGCAGCAGCGTCCATCAGGGGGTCCGCGCCCGGCCGCGGCACCGCGTGCAGCACGACGGTCCCGCGTTTTCCAGGCGTCAGGGACACCGCCGCGACCGCTTCCAGGGGGATGCGGCGTTCGCCCAGCGCCTGAAGGAGCTTCGGCGTGCGGATCCCCCGTTCGAAGCGGATGAGCACGGAGTCGGACTCGAACTCCCAGGCGGCATGAAATCCGGCCAGTACGTCACCCATGTGGCTCATCGTAGGCGGAGCGCGCGTCTCCGTCGCCTGTCGTGGCAGACCGCTGTTTCAGCACTTTCTACGCGCGTCAGGCGGAGACGTTCCCGGAGAAACCGTCCAGACAGCCCTGACCTCCGCCGGCGCAGTGCACTGTCTTGTACCCGCCGGTGCCGATGTCGGCGAAGTTGGCGAGGCTCTCGGTGCCCGGCACGAAGTAGCCGGTGTGCCCCTTGGAGTCGCCGGCCGCGAGGACGCGTGCGCCGAAAGCGGAGGAGACGGGGTCCGCTCCGTGACCGAGACCGCCCACCTCCATGTAGGGAATGTCCTGGATCCAGTCGTCCTTGTCGCGCATGGCCCACACGCGCGCGTGCGTGTTCAGGCCCGCCGCGCTCTGGGCGTGCATACCGGGACTGCCCGCCACCGCGATGTCGCTGACCCGCCCCGGCATGTGGTGCGCCGCGACGCCGCACACCACCGAGCCGTAGCTGTGGCAGTACAGGGCGACGGAGGACCGGCCGGGCAGACCGCGCAGCATGGCGTTGAGCCGCACTGCTCCGTCCTCGGCGCGCATCGCCGTGGCGGCGTCCACACCCAGGCCGGCCGGCGCGGTGTAGTCGGCCCACGCGACGACCGCGGTACGCGTGTGCGGACTGGCGCTGCGCTCGGCGCCGTACAGGGAGCGCGCCATGCCCACGGGTGCCGAGTACTGGCGGGACGTGCGCTCGAAGGTGAGCACGTTCGTGTCCACTCCCGGCACCACGACGGACACCCGCTGGGCCTTGTCGAGGTCACCGAAGACCTCGGCGACCCGGCCGGCGCCCAGAGGGTCGAAGGAGAGGATCTTGCGATCGGGCTTCTCCAGGGACGCGAACCGGTTCATGCGCTTCTTCGCGTCGGCGTGTCCGACGGACGACAACCGGTTGTCGTACATGCGCTTGTGCTCGACCTGGCGGGCCTGGTCGAGCGCGATGCGGTTGGCGCGATAGCGCAGCTCTACAGGTGCACCGTTCATATTGCCGACCGCGAGCGGATACCGGGCGGCGAGCTCGCCGCGCTGGTGGGCGCTCAGCGAGCCGAAGAAATGCGCGAGGCGGTTGGGGGAGCCGTCGTGCGCGGGCAGTGCATGTCCGTTTATCCGGCCGTGCTCCCAAGAAGTGAGCGCGGTCTGGAGCGGAGATGTGACGCCTCGCTGATGACGCACCGCGGTCCAGCCGGTGGTGGCCAGCATGACGAACACGACGACCAGCGCAAGCAGTGCGCGCCAGACGTTGAGTTGGGGAGAGGTATCGAAGGAAGTCACTGCGGGACACCCTAGGAGAAGCGCATGCGGCACCGTGAATGAGGTGAGGCGGATCACGTTTCATGTGGTGTATTTGGGTAAAACCGGACGCAGGTGCATTGGTGGCCTCACGCTGTGTCATCCCTGGTCGCGGCGCCATTGCCCGGCCAGTGAAGGCCTCAAGTGATCCAGGTACGACTCGGTGAGCGCGCGGATCGATTCGATGCTCGCGTCCTCTCCCGCGCCCCACAGGCGTCCGGTCATCCGCATGACGCCACCGAAGGCGGCGACGGCCACACGCGGCCGCGGATCACTGTCCACGTCGAGGCCTTCGCGTTCGGCGACCACGCGCGCGAGTTCCTCTTCCAGTTCGATGGAGCGGCGCAGGTGAACGGCGAGCAGGGAGGGGGTCGACTCGATCATCTGGTAGGTCCGCATGTGGAGTTCGAGCGGGATGAGCTCCTCCACGACGCGACTCATCGCATCCCATGTGCCGAGTACGGTCCGCCGCAGCGCCTCGAACGGGCTTTCCCCCAAGGGGCGTTCATGCAGCGCGGCGACGAAGCGGGACTCCACCGTCTGCTGCACCGCGAGCGCGACCTCCTCCTTGTTCGCGAAATACCGGAAGAACGTGCGCTGGGACACTCCGCATGCGTCGGCGATCTCGTCGACCGTCGTCCGGTCGAACCCCTGGGTCGTGAAGAGCTCAAGTGCGGTGCGCAGCAAGGCGTTTCGAGTGCGTTGCTTCTTGAGTTCACGCAGGTTGATTCGATCCGTCATGGTTCTCTTTCTTGCCGTTTGTGCAGCTCACCCTAGTGTGAGCGACGTGACAGTCGCTGACTTGTGAAATGATTCGCCAACTGTCAGTGGCTGTCATTAGCCTCGAACACATGACTAGTCAGACCACTGTCGACAAGGCGGATCGGGTTCCGGAGCCCGAGCACGTCCCGGCACCGACCAAGGGGCTGCGCGGTCACCCCTGGTTGACACTTTTCTCCGTCGCGATCGGCGTCATGATGGTCGCCCTCGACGGCACCATCGTCGCGATCGCCAACCCGACTATTAAGAAGGACCTCGGCGCGACCTTCGCCGACGTCCAGTGGATCACCAACGGCTACTTCCTCGCCCTCGCGGTCACGCTGATCACCGCGGGCAAGCTCGGTGACCGATTCGGTCACCGGCAGACGTTCCTCATCGGTGTCGTCGGCTTCGCCGCCGCGTCGGGGGCCATCGGCCTGTCCGACAGCATCGCCTTCGTCGTCACCTTCCGCGTGCTCCAGGGCCTGTTCGGGGCACTGCTCATGCCTGCCGCGCTCGGCCTGCTGCGCGCCACGTTCCCCGCCGAGAAGCTGAACATGGCGATCGGTATCTGGGGCATGGTCATCGGCGCCTCGACCGCCGGTGGGCCGATCGTCGGCGGGCTGCTCGTCGAGCACGTCAGCTGGCAGTCGGTCTTCTTCATCAACGTCCCCATCGGCGTTCTCGCCCTGGCCCTGGGGGTTTTCATCCTCCTGGACCACCGTGCCGAGAACGCGCCGCGGTCCTTCGACATCCTCGGCATCGTGCTGCTGTCCGGCGCGATGTTCTGCCTGGTCTGGGCGCTCATCAAGGCGCCGACCTGGGGCTGGGGCGACGGCATGACCTGGACGTTCATAGCCGGTTCTGTGCTGTGCTTCGTGCTGTTCGCGCTCTGGGAGACCCGCGTCGCCGAACCACTCATCCCGCTGGCCCTGTTCCGGTCCGTGCCGTTGTCGGCCGGTGTGGTGCTGATGGTGCTGATGGCCATCGCGTTCATGGGCGGACTGTTCTTCGTGACGTTCTACCTCCAGAACGTGCACGGCATGAGCCCGGTCGAGAGCGGAATGCACCTGCTGCCGCTGACCGGCATGATGATCGTCGGCTCCCCGCTGGCGGGGGCGATGATCACGAAGTTCGGCCCTCGTGTCCCGCTGGCCGGCGGCATGACGCTGACCGCCGTCGCCATGTACGGGATGTCCACGCTGGAACCGGGAACGGGCAGCGGGATCATGTCCGTCTGGTTCGCCCTGCTGGGGCTCGGCCTCGCGCCCGTGATGGTCGGAGCGACGGAAGTCATCGTGGGCAACGCCCCGTTGGAGCTCTCCGGCGTGGCCGGCGGACTCCAGCAGGCCGCGATGCAGATCGGCGGAAGCCTCGGCACCGCCGTGCTCGGCGCCGTCATGGCGTCCAAGGTCGACAGCGATCTCGCCGGGAACTGGACGGGCGCCGGGCTCCCGCCGCTCACGCACGCCCAGCTGGGCCAGGCGTCGGAGGCGGTCCAGGTCGGTGTCGCGCCGGTGCCGCCGGGCGCCCCGCCGGCGCTCGCCGAGAAGATCACGGGCGTTGCGCAGGACACCTTCATCTCGGGCATGAGCATGGCCTGCCTGGTCGCCGCGGGTGTCGCCGTCGTCGCCATCTTCGTCGCGCTGCTCACCAAGCGCGGAGAGAACGCGGAGGCGGGCGCGGGCGCAGCGCACATCTGACGGCCGGCCATCGGGCCGGGTCGCGTGAAATCACCTTTGAGCTGCGCGAAACCGCTCGTACGAGGGAAGCCCCCGGGAACGATCCGGGGGCTTTCGCTTATCAGGGTGACGTCCCTCGACAGCCCTTCCCGGAACCAGAGCTTCCGGGCCAGAGTGTCTGGCAGGCGATCAGTCGCGAACGCAACTGGTCGACACGACACGGGGGTTGAAGCACATGCGTACTTTCATGACCACGGCTGCCGCCGCGACCGCGCTCGCCGCGGTGGCGCTCACTCCGGGCCTCGCCACCGCGGCGGCGCCACCGACCTTGGGCGACTGCGCGGCGGGGGAGCTGTGTCTGTGGGGCAAGAGCGGGTTCAAGGGGTCCCGGCACGCCTATGAGCTGGCCGATATCGACATCGAGAGCTGCATCGCGCTGCCGGAGGGGAGCAGCGCGGCGTCCCTCGCCAACCGCACGGGCCGTCCCGTCACCACCTACCAATCCGCGGTGTGCGCGGAGACCGGCGAGTTCCAGACGTACCCGGGCAGCGGGACGTGGGAGCCCGAATCCCCTTACCGCGCGCGGGCGTTCAAGGTCTGGGAGCAATAAGGGCCCGGCAGGGACAGTCCCGACAGGGACAGTGGAGTACGCGCGCGATAGACCGCGGCAAGCGGGGTACCCGAAGCATCGCCCGAGTCCGGAAGAACCGGAAGCACCGGAAGAACTCAGGGAGTGATGATGGCGGGCTTCGGACACACCACGCGCAAGCACCCCCGCTCACGTGGCCGCGCAGGGTCACGGACCGGGCCGGACCGCGCGTCGCTCGGAATCATCGGCCTCATCTGCGCGATCGTCGGCTTCTTCAGCCTGGGGATCGTGTTCGGACCGGTCGCCGTCGTCTGCGGTTGGCTGGCCATGGGCCGACGCTGGACCGGCACACAGTCGGTACCGGCACTCGTCGCGGTCGTGCTCGGCGCGATCGTCACTCTGCTCGCGGTGGTCTCGCTGGCCTCTGCGGCAGGGCCGCTCGCGGGAGGAGCGTTCTGAGCGCGAGTCGGTAGATGCCGAAGGGCGGCGAGGCCGAGGCTCTCGCCGCCCTTTGCCGAGGCACCGCTCAGGCGGGCACCGCGCACCGCTCAGGCAGACACCGCTCAGGCGTCGCCCCCGGCCGCGCCGGGATCGGCGGCCGCGACATCGAGCAGCTGGTAGCGGTCGATCGCCTGCTTGAGGACCGAGCGGTCGACCTTGCCCTCGCGCGCCAGCTCCGTGAGCACCCCGACCACCACCGATTGGGCGTCGATGTGGAAGAAGCGACGTGCGGCGCCCCGGGTGTCCGCGAAACCGAAACCGTCCGCACCCAGCGACTGGTACGTGCCGGGCACCCACCGCGCGATCTGGTCGGGGACGGCGCGCATCCAGTCGGAGACCGCGACGAACGGCCCCTGCGCGCCGGACAGCTTCTGCGTCACGTAGGGCGTGCGCTGCTCCTCTTCCGGGTGCAGCAGGTTGTGGCGCTCCACCTCCACTGCGTCGCGGCGCAGTTCGTTCCACGATGTGGCGGACCAGACGTCGGCCCGCACGTTCCAGTCCTGGGCGAGGATCTGCTGCGCCTCGATCGCCCACGGGACGCCGACGCCCGACGCCAGGATCTGGGCGGGGATCGAGCCCGAAGTCCCGGTGCTGATGCGGTGGATGCCCTTGAGGATGCCCTCGACGTCGACATCGGCCGGTTCGGCGGGGTGCTGGATCGGCTCGTTGTAGACGGTGAGGTAGTAGAAGACGTCCTCACCCGGCTTGCCGTCGGCGGTCGGTCCGTACATCCGGCGCAGACCGTCCTTGACGATGTACGCGATCTCGTAGGCGTACGCCGGGTCGTAGGCGACGCAGGCGGGGTTGGTCGAGGCGAGCAGCTGCGAGTGCCCGTCCGCGTGCTGGAGGCCCTCGCCGGTCAGCGTCGTACGGCCGGCGGTCGCACCGAGGACGAAGCCGCGCGCCAGCTGGTCGCCCATCTGCCAGAACTGGTCGCCGGTGCGCTGGAAACCGAACATCGAGTAGAAGACATAGACCGGGATCAGCGGCTCGCCGTGGGTCGCGTAGGCGGATCCGGCGGCGATCAGCGAGGCCGTGCAGCCCGCTTCCGAGATGCCGTCGTGCAGCATCTGGCCGGTGGCCGACTCCTTGTAGGCGAGCAGGAGTTCACGGTCGACGGACTCGTACTGCTGGCCGAGCGGGTTGTAGATCTTCGCGCTCGGGAAGAAGGAGTCCATGCCGAAGGTGCGGTACTCGTCGGGGGCGATCAGCACGAAGCGCTTGCCGATCTCCTTGTCCCGCATCAGGTCCTTGAGCAGCCGGACGAAGGCCATCGTGGTGGCGATCGACTGCTGCCCGGAGCCCTTCTTGACGCCCGCGTACGCCTTGTCGTCCGGGAGCTGAAGGGGCTTCGCGCGCACGACGCGGGTCGGGACGTACCCGTCCAGCGCCTTGCGGCGGTCGTGCATGTACTGGATCTCCTCGGAGTCCCGGCCGGGGTGGTAGTACGGCGGGGCGCCGCCCTCCAGCTGCGCGTCGGTGATCGGGATGTGCAGCCGGTCGCGGAAGCCCTTGAGGTCGTCGACCGTCAGCTTCTTCATCTGGTGCGTGGCGTTGCGGCCCTCGAAGTTCGGGCCGAGGGTCCAGCCCTTGACCGTCTGCGCCAGGATGACCGTCGGCTGCCCCTTGTGCTCCCTGGCGGCGGTGAACGCGGCGAAGATCTTCTTGTGGTCGTGACCGCCGCGGCCCAGGTGCTGGATCTCCTTGTCGGTCATGTTCTCGACCATCGCGCGCAGGCGGTGGTCGTCGCCGAAGAAGTGTTCGCGGATGTAGTCGCCGGTCTCCGTGGCGTACGTCTGGAACTGGCCGTCGGGCGTTGTGTTCAGCCTGTTGACCAGGACGCCGTCCCGGTCCCGCGCGAGCAGCGGGTCCCAACTGCGGTCCCAGACCAGCTTGATGACGTTCCAGCCGGCGCCGCGGAACTGGGACTCGAGCTCCTGGATGATCTTGCCGTTGCCGCGCACCGGGCCGTCGAGGCGCTGCAGGTTGCAGTTGACGACGAAGGTGAGGTTGTCGAGGCCCTCACGGGCGGCGATGGAGAGCTGGCCCAGCGACTCGGGCTCGTCCATCTCGCCGTCGCCGAGGAAGGCCCACACCTGCGACTTGGAGGTGTCGGCGATGCCGCGGGCCTCCATGTAGCGGTTCATCCGGGCCTGGAAGATCGCGCCGAGCGGGCCGAGGCCCATGGAGACGGTGGGGAACTCCCAGAAGTCCGGCATCAGACGCGGGTGCGGGTACGAGGACAGCCCGTTGGGCGCCTTCGACTTCTCCTGGCGGAAGCCGTCGAGCTGCTCCTCGCTGAGCCGGTCCAGGAGATAGGCGCGGGCGTAGATGCCCGGAGAGGCGTGGCCCTGGAAGAAGACCTGGTCACCGCCGTCGCCCTCGTCCTTGCCGCGGAAGAAGTGGTTGAAGCCCACGTCGTACAGGGAGGCGGAGGAGGCGAAGGTGGCGATGTGACCGCCCACGCCGATGCCGGGCCGCTGGGCGCGGGACACCATCACCGCCGCGTTCCACCGCGTCGCGTTGAGGACCTTGCGCTCGATGTCCTCGTTGCCGGGGAAGAACGGCTCGTCCTTGGTGGCGATCGTGTTGATGTAGTCCGTGCTGCGCATCTCGGGCACGGCCACGCGCTTCTCGCGGGCCCGCTCGATCAGCCGGAGCATCAGGTACCGGGCCCGCTCGCGGCCGCGCTCGTCGATTGCGGCGTCAAGGGAGTCGAGCCACTCCTGGGTCTCTTCGGGATCGAAGTCCGGGACCTGGCTGGGGAGACCGCCAATGATGATCGGGTTGCGATCGGATCCGGAAACCACGCTGTTCCTTCACTGTCGGTGATGCCACTGTTCCACTGTCGGGTACGCCGGGTACGCCGTTGTCCATCGTGTACCTCGAATTCGGAATCGTCATCTCTACCGAGAGGTAATTCGAGGTCCGGTCCGTGTCCCACCAGCCGTCGCGCTCAAACCGTCACGATACGCCGATTTCGCTCAGGTGTTCTGTGAGGGGCGACGGACGCCGGTCGCCCTCAGTGCTCGGGCAGTGACGGGCAAAGCTGACAGATCGCTGTGGCATACATCACTGGCCAGCGGGGATCCTTGACAGGAGTTGCGGTGACACAGCCTGGAAAGTCACCGTTTCGGCGGTCTTGACGGCCGGGTACTTGCGCGATCCGTCGCGCACGTGTGGACTACGGCCAATGCTTCGCGCGTACGCGAGGCTGTAGACAACTTCGTAAACACGATCAGGAGGCAATCCGTGAGCGCGACCGCGGACCACGCGGAAACGAACCTTGCCGTAAGGCTTGGTTTCCAGACCGACCAGGTGGTCCAGGAGATCGGCTACGACGACGACGTCGATCAGGAGCTCCGAGAGACCATCGAGGCGGCTATCGGCTCCGAGCTCGTCGACGAGGACTACGACGACGTGGCTGACGCCGTGGTGCTCTGGTTCCGTGATGACGACGGGGACCTTACTGATGCGCTGGTGGATGCCATCGCTTACATGGAGGAGGGCGGGTCCATCCTGCTTCTGACGCCGAAGACCGGCCGCGACGGTTACGTCGAGGCCAGTGAGATCGGCGAGGCCGCCACTACGGCGGGCCTGACCGCGAGCAAGAGCGTCAGCGCGGGTAAGGACTGGACCGCAAGCCGTCTGGCCACACCGAAGGCAGCCGCCAAGAAGCGATAGCAGTCGCGGCGGAACGAGAACCCAGGGCCCCCGCAGGTGCGCCACAGCGCCCGCGGGGGCCCTCACGCATGGTCGGGCGCCCCCGCACCCACCTGCGCGGCGGCGCCCGAACGCGGCCAACTAGGCTGAAGCCACCCGAACAGCCCCACGGAAGGGAAGCTTCACCATGGCGATCGAGGCCGGCACCAAGGCTCCGGAGATCGAGCTCAAGAACCAGCACGGCGAGACCGTGAAGCTCTCGGACTTCCGGGGCGAGAAGAACGTGGTGCTGCTCTTCTACCCGTTCGCCTTCACCGGGGTGTGCACCGGGGAACTGTGTGCGCTGCGTGACGAGTTGCCGAAGTTCGTCAACGACGACGTGCAGCTGCTCGCCGTATCGAACGACTCCCCGTTCTCGCTGCGCGTCTTCGCCGAGCAGGAGGGCCTGGAGTACCCGCTCCTGAGCGACTTCTGGCCGCACGGCGAGGCCTCGCGCGCGTACGGCGTCTTCGACGAGGAGAAGGGCTGCGCGGTGCGCGGCACGTTCATCATCGACAAGGAGGGCGTCGTCCGCTGGACCGTCGTCAACGGCCTGCCCGACGCGCGTGACCTGAACGAGTACGTCAAGGCGATCGACGCCCTGTAGGGCGAGTACCGGCGGACGACACCGTGCAGGATCCCTCGCCGGGGCGGGAACCCCTTACTAGGATCCAGACGTTGATCCGATACCAGAGCACTACGGGGGCTCCCCGCCCCTAGAGACCATAGGGAGGATTCGTGGGAGTCAGCCTCAGCAAGGGCGGCAACGTATCGCTGAGCAAGGAGGCCCCTGGCCTCACGGCCGTGGTCGTGGGCCTCGGGTGGGACGTCCGTACCACCACGGGTACGGACTTCGACCTCGACGCCAGCGCCATCCTGACGAACGCCGAGGGCAAGGTCCGCAACGACCAGGACTTCGTGTTCTTCAACAACCTGAAGAGCGCGGACGGCTCGGTCGAGCACACCGGTGACAACACCACCGGTGAGGGCGAGGGCGACGACGAGCAGGTCAAGGTCGACCTCGCCTCGGTTCCGGCCGATGTCGACAAGATCGTGTTCCCGGTGTCGATCTACGACGCCGAGAGCCGTCAGCAGTCCTTCGGCCAGGTGCGCAACGCGTTCATCCGCGTCGTGAACCAGGCGGGCGGCACCGAGATCGCCCGTTACGACCTCTCCGAGGACGCCTCGACCGAGACCGCGATGGTCTTCGGTGAGCTGTACCGCAACGGGGCGGAGTGGAAGTTCCGCGCTGTCGGCCAGGGCTACGCGTCGGGTCTGCGCGGCATCGCGCAGGACTTCGGCGTCAACGTCTGAGCCGAAGCACCGCAGCACGTTCATCCCGTCCGGCGCCGCACCTCCAGTGCGGCGCCGGACGCGCTCGACCACAGCACCACCACACCTCGGGGAGGACCACGATCATGGGCGTCACACTCGCCAAGGGAGGCAATGTCTCCCTCTCCAAGGCCGCACCCAACCTCACACAGATCCTGGTCGGGCTCGGATGGGACGCGCGCTCCACCACCGGAGCCGACTTCGACCTCGACGCCAGCGCACTGCTCTGCAGCGGTGGCCGGGTCATGGGTGACGAGTGGTTCATCTTCTACAACCAGCTCAAGAGCCCCGACGGTTCGGTCGAGCACACGGGGGACAACCTCACCGGTGAGGGCGAGGGCGACGACGAGTCGGTCCTGGTCGACCTCTCCAAGGTGCCGGCCGACTGCGACAAGATCATTTTCCCGGTCTCCATCCATGACGCGGACAACCGCGGCCAGACCTTCGGCCAGGTCAGCAACGCGTTCATCCGTGTCGTGAACCAGGCGGACGGCCAGGAGCTCGCCCGTTATGACCTCTCTGAGGACGCATCCACCGAAACTGCCATGATCTTTGGCGAGGTGTACCGATACGGAGGAGAGTGGAAGTTCCGGGCAGTCGGCCAGGGGTACGCGTCCGGGCTCCGGGGCATCGCTCTAGACTTCGGAGTCAACGTTTCCTAAAGCGTTTTCCTGGTGAGGTTCAAGCTCGGGCGGTTCCGGGGTTTTCCTGCTGGGGGTCCGGGGGTCGTCCCCCGGAAGAATGCAGTGTAAAGCCGTGCGCGGAGCGGGGGAGCCCCGTACAACCAGCACGGGGAAACCCGTACACATGATGGGGTAGCCAGTGGTTCTGAAAACCTTCGGCTGGTCGTTCGCGATCACCGTGCTCGGCTTGATTGCCGCGGTGTTCTACGACGGATGGGAGGCCTTCGGGGTCGTCCTGATCCTCGCGATCCTGGAGATCTCGCTCTCCTTCGACAACGCGGTGGTCAACGCCGGAATCCTGAAGAAGATGAGTGCCTTCTGGCAGAAGATCTTCCTCACGATCGGCGTGCTCATCGCCGTCTTCGGTATGCGGCTGGTCTTCCCTGTCGTGATCGTCGCCATCAGCGCCAAGCTGGGCCCGGTCGAGGCGGTCGACCTCGCGTTCAACCAGCCCGACCGCTATCAGCAGTTGGTCACGGACGCGCACCCGTCCATCGCCGCCTTCGGTGGCATGTTCCTGTTCATGATCTTCCTCGACTTCATCTTCGAGGAGCGCGACATCAAGTGGCTCGGCTGGCTGGAGCGCCCGCTCGCCAAGCTCGGCAAGGTCGACATGCTGTCGGTCTGCATCGCCCTGATCGTGCTGCTCATCGCCTCCATGACCGTCGCGGTCAACGCGCACCAGCACGGCGGCGCCCACGCGGACAAGCAGGCCACCGTGCTGCTCGCGGGTGTCGCGGGCCTCATCACGTACCTCGTCGTGAACGGTCTGTCGGGCTTCTTCGAGCACCGTCTCGAGGAAGAGGAGGAGCGTGAGCACGAGGCCGAGGAGAAGGCCAAGCGCGAGGGCAAGCCGCAGTCGGCGGTCGTGATGGCCGGCAAGGCCGCGTTCTTCATGTTCCTCTACCTCGAGGTCCTGGACGCGTCCTTCTCCTTCGACGGCGTGGTCGGCGCCTTCGCCATCACCAACGACATCGTGATGATGGCCCTCGGCCTCGGTATCGGTGCCATGTACGTCCGTTCGCTCACGGTCTACCTGGTCCGCCAGGGCACCCTGGACGACTACGTGTACCTGGAGCACGGCGCGCACTACGCGATCGGCGCGCTCGCCGTGATCCTTCTGGTCACCATCCAGTACCAGATCAGCGAGCTCATCACGGGCTTCATCGGAGTCGTGCTGATCGCCTGGTCGTTCCTGTCCTCCGTGCGGCGCAACAAGCGCCTCGCGGCGGCCGAGGGCGACTCCGGGAGTTCGGACAAGACCGAGGTGTCATCAGGAGTCTGATTCACGGGTTTGACCCCTGGGGCATTCCTGGAACGCTTTGAGCGGGGCGGTTGTACGAGGACAAGTCCTCAGCGGCCGCCCCGTCGGCATGTACGGCGGCACTTGGGGGCGGTATGTCCTTCTGGGACAGGGTATGGCGCGGGAACTCCGCACAGTTCGAGTTCGATTCGGGCAGCGCGGCGACCAACTCGATCGAACTCACCAAGCGACATCCGGTCGTCTCGCTCTCCAAACAGGGCGCGGCCACCGGCAACCTGCGGGTCAACCTGTCGTGGCGGATGCGGACTTCGGACATCGGCGGCTCCAAGCGGAACAGCCTGGTGCGGCATCCGTTCAGCATGTTCAAGCCCGATGTGGTGCAGGCACACACCCAGTCGATGGTCAATGTGGACCTCGACCTCGGCTGCCTGTACGAGCTGAAGGACGGCACGAAGGGTGTCGTACAGCCGCTCGGCAGTTTCTTCGGGGCGCTCAACGAGGCGCCGTACGTGAAGCTCAGCGGTGACGACCGGTTCGGCTCGGCGTCCGGTGAGACGATCTACGTCAATCTCGATCACCGCGACTCCATCAAGCGCCTGCTGGTGTTCGTCTACATCTACGACCAGACGCCGGCGTTCGACCGTACGCACGCCCACGTGACGCTGTACCCGAGCAACGGCCCCCGGATCGAGATCAGCCTCGACGAGCGGGCACCGCAGGCCCGCTCGTGCGCCGTGGTCTCCATCGAGAACGTGAAGGGCGACTTCGTCGTACGTCGCGAAGTGCGCTTCGTGTACGGGTTCCAGGCCGAGCTCGACCGGCTGTACGGGTGGGGCCTGCAGTGGGGCCGGGGCTACAAGTCCGTCACTGGCCGATGAACTGCGGCCCCTGCGGCGGGAGCTTGAAGGCCGGGTCGGGCCACGCCGACACCGGCTGCGGGTACCCGTACGCGGGCGGCTGCTGCTGGGTGGCGGCCGCGGGCGGATAACCGTACGAGGGCGGCTGCTGGGGCGGCAGCGGGAACGACGTCGCCGCGACCGGAGCGGCCTCGGGCATCGGTCCGGGAGCCACGAGGGGCGGCGCGGGCTCGGCGACCGGGGGGCCGGGCACGGGCTCGGGCCCGTCGGCGGAAGCGGCATCGGGTTCGGCGGATTCGTCGACCGAGATGCCGAAGTCCGTGGCGAGGCCCACCAGGCCGTCGGAGTAGCCCTCGCCGACCGCGCGCAGCCGCCAGCCGTCACCGCGCCGGTACAGCTCGCCGCAGATCAACGCGGTCTCGGCACCGGTCTCTGGCTTGATATCGAAGTACGCGATCGGCTCGGCGCCCTCGGCCCCGGCGTCGTAGAGGGACAGCCGCAGCGACCGCACGGTCTCGAAAGGAGTGGCGTCCGGGTCCGTGGAGGCCGTCACGAGGATCCGGGTGATCTCCTCGGGAACGCCCGAGAGGTCCGCCTGAACGGTGTCCGTCATGCCGTCCGCGACGCGCTTCTGGCCGAGCCGCCAGACCTTCCCCGAGGGGTGGCGCGGCTGGTTGTAGAAGACGAAGTCCCCGTCGGACCGGACGCGTCCGTCGGCCGTGAGCAGCAGCGCCGAAGCGTCGACGGTCGGCGCGCCCTGCCCCGAGGACCAGCGGAGCACGGCGCGCACCGCCGTGGCGTCGAACGGGACGTTCGCCCCCTTGAGCATCGCGTGCGTCATGCGGTCATCCTGCCTCCCCGCTCCTGGTCGGGACAACGCGGGGTGCAAAGATCGACATCTCTGTGCGCAGGCCTCGCCCGCCGCGCGCGAGGCCCGGAAAACAGCACACGACATGCGCCAGTTACCAGAACTTCATTACGGACGGGAACCTTTGACACACCCTTGTACGTACTATTACCGGCCACATCATTTCGGGTGGACCGGCAGTACGGGGGAGTCTTATGCGTCATTTCGGGCACATCGCCCCTGAGGTGCGGGAGCGTCTGTTCCACGAGGAGCCGCGGGACTTCACCGCGGGCTCCCCGCCCCGCATGCTCGCGGCGGCACTCGGGGCGACGCTCTACAGTCCGGCGACCCGCCCCCAGCTCGCGGACGACGTGCTCAAGCAGGCCGGACGCGGCGTCGTCTCCATGGTGCTGTGCCTGGAGGACTCGATACACGACGGCGAGGTGCCGGGCGCCGAGGAGAACCTGATGCGGCAGTTCGCCGAGCTCGCGGGCCGGGTCGCCGAGGGGGCCGAGCCGCCCCTGCTCTTCATCCGGGTACGGGCCCCGGAGCAGATCACCGATCTCGTGGCACGGCTCGGCAGCTCCGTGGACCTGCTGTCCGGATTCGTGCTGCCCAAGTTCACCGAGGAGCGGGGCGTCCCCTTCCTGGAGGCCCTCACCGCCGCCGAGGCGGCCACCGGACGTCGGCTTTTCGCCATGCCGGTCCTGGAGTCGCCCGATCTGCTGCACCTGGAGACCCGCGGCGAGACGTTGGCCGGCATCGCCCGCGCCGTCGACAAGTACCGCGACCGCGTCCTCGCGCTGCGCCTCGGCGTCACCGACTTCTGCTCGGCGTACGGGCTGCGCAGGCCCGCGGACATGACGGCGTACGACGTCCAGATCGTGGCCTCCGTCATCGGTGACGTGGTCAATCTGCTGGGCCGGGCGGACGGCACCGGGTTCACGGTGACCGGGCCCGTCTGGGAGTACTTCCGCCACCAGGAGCGGATGTTCAAGCCGCAGCTGCGCCGCAGCCCCTTCCTGGAGGGGCGGGCCGACGACCTGCGGCAGGCGCTCATCCAGCACGACATGGACGGGCTGCTGCGCGAGATCGAACTGGACCGGGCCAACGGACTGCTCGGCAAGACCTGCATCCACCCCACGCACGTGCTGCCCGTGCACGCGCTCTCCGTCGTCAGCCACGAGGAGTACAGCGACGCCCGCGACATATTGCGGCCCGAGCGGGACGGTGGCGGTGTGCTCCGGTCGGCGTACACGAACAAGATGAACGAGGTGAAGCCGCACCGCGCATGGGCGGAGCGGACGCTGCGGCGCGCGGAGGCGTTCGGGGTGGCGCGGGAGGACGTGGGGTTCGTGGAGCTGCTGACGGCCGGGTTGCCGGGATGAGGGACGAGGAGAGTCGGGCTTTCGGGGTGCGTGAATTCGGGGTGCGTGAGGCGAGAGGCAGCGGGAACGTGGTGTGGTCGGGGGAGTGGGTCGCCGAGCGGCTCGGGGTCGGGCTGACGGGTGACCGGGAGCTGTCCGGACTGCTTGGGCTCGCGCTGCGGCGCAACCCCAAGCGCGCCCACCTCCTGGTGTCGAACGTGCTGGGCAAGCACGTTCCGCAGCGCCCATCCGTGGTGTGGGGCGCGGGGCGTGAACTCGGCGTCCGCGTAAGGGAACTGCTGGGCGACGAGGCGGCGCGCCGCGCGGTCGTCCTCGGCTACGCCGAGACGGCGACGGGACTCGGGCACTCGGTCGCCGACGGTCTGGCCCTCGCGACCTATCTGCACTCCACGCGCAGGCCGGTCGAGGGCGTGGCCCGCGCGGGCGGCTTCGAGGAGTCCCACTCGCACGCCACCTCGCACCTGCTGCTGCCCGAGGACCCGCACCTGCTCGCGGGGGACGGCCCGCTGGTCCTCGTCGACGACGAGTTCTCCACGGGGAACACGGTCCTGAACACCATCAGGGCGCTGCACGAACTGCACGCGCGCGAGCACTACGTCATCGTCGCGCTCGTCGACATGCGCTCGCCGGGCGACCAGGGGCGGCTCGAGGAGTTCGCGCGCGACATAGGGGCGCGGGTCGACCTGGTGGTCGCGGCGCGCGGCACGGTGGAGCTGCCGGACGGGGTGCTCGAGAAGGGGCAGGCTCTCGTCGCCGCGCACGAGGGCGGGCAGCTGCCCGCACCCCGCCGGGAGCGCGCCGAGCTGGTGCGCCTCGACGACCTCGGCTGGCCGCGGGGCCTGCCGGACGGCGGACGGCACGGGTTCACACCGGAGCACCGGGAGCGCCTCGAAGCGGCGCTGCCCGACATGGCCGCGCGCCTCGCGCCGCACCTCGGCGAGGGGCGCGTGCTCGTCCTCGGCAACGAGGAGTTGATGTACGCGCCGCTGCGCCTCGCCACCGAGTTGGAGGCGGCGGGCGCCGACGTCGCGTACTCCACCACGACCCGCTCGCCCGTCCTCGCCGTCGACGACCCCGGCTACGCGATCCGCAGCCGCCTCGTCTTCCCGGCGCACGACGCGCCGGCGGACGGGCCGGGAGACCGGTTCGCGTACAACGTCGCGGGGGGCGGCTTCGACACGGTCGTCGTCGTGCTCGACTCGGTGGGCGACACCGCTGAACTCGACGGCCCGGGCGGGCTGTTGGAGCAGGTGGCCGCGCACGCGTCGCGGGTGGTCGTGGCCGTGGTGCCGTCGTACGTTCCTCAGGAAAGGTCCTCCATGCCGTTGCCCGAGCCGCTGCGCGGTCCCGCGTTCTCCTCGTACGCGCCGGACGAGGTGGGGTGGCTGCTCCAGGACCTGTCGGACGTCCAGCTGGAGGCGCCGACCGAGGAGCGCGAGGAGGCCATTCAGGGCGGGGGCGCGCACTACGCGGAGTCGCTGCCCGTCGAGTACCAACCCAGCGCGCAGTACCAGGAGTTGTTCCACGCGGCTCTTGAGGCGTCGGCGGGGCGAATAGCCCACGCGGTGGGCGTGGTCACCGAGACGGTGCTCGCCGAGCGCTCGCCGCGACCGGTCCTTGTGTCGCTCGCGCGCGCGGGGACGCCGGTGGGAGTGCTGATGCGTCGCTGGGCGCTGCGACGGCACGGGCTCGAGCTGCCGCACTACGCGGTGTCGATCGTGCGCGGACGGGGGATCGACGCGAACGCGCTGCGCTGGCTGGCCGCGCACCACGATCCGGCGGATGTGGTGTTCGTGGACGGGTGGACCGGCAAGGGCGCCATCACGCGGGAACTCGCGGCCGCGGTCGCCGAGTTCGAAGGGTTCGACCCGGAGATCGCCGTGCTCGCCGACCCGGGGTCGTGCGTGCGGACGTACGGGACGCGGGAGGACTTCCTCATCCCCTCGGCGTGTCTCAACTCCACGGTGTCCGGGCTGATTTCGCGGACGGTGCTGCGGTCCGACCTGGTCGGGCCCGATGACTTCCACGGGGCGAAGTTCTACTCCGAGCTGGCCGGTTCGGACGTCTCCGGGCGGTTCCTCGATGCGGTGGAGGAGCGGTTCGCGGAGGTCGCCGACGCGGTCGACGCCGAGGCCAAGGAGTTGCAGGGGGTCGATCGGGCGCCCACGTGGGAAGGGTGGGCGGCCGTGGAGCGGATCAGCGAGGAGTACGGGATCCACGACGTGAACCTGGTGAAGCCCGGGGTCGGCGAGACGACGCGGGTGCTGCTGCGGCGGGTGCCGTGGAAGATCCTGGCGCGGGCGGACGCGGGGGCGGACCTCGACCATGTGCGGTTGCTGGCGGAGCAGCGGGGGGTTCCGGTGGAGTTGGTGGACCAACTGCCGTACACCTGCGTCGGGTTGATACATCCGAAGTTCACGCGTGGGGCGACGGGGACGGACGGCAAGGCGGTGGCGGCCAAGTGACCACGCCCGTTGTCGTCGCGAGTGACCTCGACCGTACGCTCATCTACTCCGCCGGCGCGCTCGGCCTGACGATGCCCGATGCCGAGGCGCCGCGGTTGCTCTGCGTCGAGGTGTACGAGGGCAGACCCCTGTCGTACGTCACCGAGGACGCCGCCGAGTTGCTGGTCGAGCTGGGGCGGCGCGCGGTGTTCGTGCCCACGACCACGCGGACGCGGGAGCAGTATGCGCGGGTGCGGTTGCCGGGGGCGGCGCCGACGTATGCGATCTGTGCGAACGGTGGGCACCTGCTGGTCGACGGGGTGTCGGACCCGGAGTGGCGGCGTGCGGTCGGGGAGCGGCTCGACTCGGAGTGTGCGCCGCTCGGGGAGGTGCGGGAGCGGATGGTTGCCGCGGCGGATCCGGCGTGGCTGCTGAAGGAGCGGGTCGCGGAGGATCTGTTCGCGTACCTGGTCGTCGACCGGGCGGCGCTGCCGGAGGGGTGGGTAAAGGAGCTCGGGGAGTGGGCCGACGGGGTCGGGTGGGGTGTGTCGCTTCAGGGGCGGAAGGTGTATGCCGTGCCGAAGCCGTTGACCAAGGGGGCGGCGGTTTCGGAGGTTGCGCGGAGGGTTGGGGCGGGGTTGACGTTGGGGGCGGGGGATTCGTTGCTGGATGCGGATTTGCTCCGCGTGGTGGATCGGGGGTGGCGGCCGGGGCACGGTGAACTGGCGGATGTGGGGTGGGTGTCGCCCGGGGTGACGGTGTTGGGGGAGCGGGGGGTTGCTGCGGGGGAGGCGGTGTTGCGGGGGTTTCTCGGGGCGCTGTGAGGGTGGCCGGAGGCGGGGGCGCGCCTTAGCTGTGCCGTGCCGGGGTTGGCGCCCGTCGTGAGGGGTGCGCGGCACCGGGGTCTTTTGGGCTGCGACGGGGTCGGCGCCTGAGGTGATGGGCGCGCTGCACCGGGGTGCCGCCTTGCCCACCCTGCCGCCCAAGGCGGCAGATTGCCCAAGGCGCGTGCGGTCGACCGCAACGGGTGGGGAGCCGGGGGTGGCGCGGATTGCCCAAGGCGGTGGCGGCGTCGGCCGCCAGGGGTGGGGAGCCGGGGCTGGTGGCAGATTGCCCAAGGCGCGTGCGGTCGACCGCCACGGGTGGGGAGCCGGGGGTGGCGCGGATTGCCCAAGGCGGGGCGGCGTCGGCCGCCAGGGGTGGGGAGCCGGGGGTGGCGCGGATTGCCCAAGGCGGTGGCGGTCGACCGCCAGGGGTGGGGAGCCGGGTTGGCGGCGGATTGCCCAAGGCGGGGGCGGAGCCGACCGTGAGTAGCCGCAGCCGCAGCCGCAGCCGCAGCCGCAGCCGCAGCCGCAGTCGTGAGGGGTCAGCCGCAGCAGCCGCCTCCGCAGCAGCCGCCGCCTCCGCCGGCCCCGGCGGGTGGGGTGGAGGTTGTGCCGGCTACTGAGACCGTTGAGAGGAGCTTGATCGTGTCCTCGTGGCCCTCGGGGCAGGTGGCCGGGGCGGCGGAGGCGGACATGGGGCGGGACAGTTCGAACGTGGTGGTGCAGCTGCGGCAGCGGTACTCGTAGCGTGGCATGCGCCAAGAGTACGGTCAGACCTGGTCAGTTGGTGTGTGCCTGGCTATGCCTGGCCTGCCAGTACGGGTTGTTGTGCGGGAGGGATCCGCTCACCCGTCCGTACATGCCGAAGCACATCAGCAGCACGCCGACGACAAAGCTGAACAGCACGTTCTGGATGCGGAACGCCAGGAAGTTGAAGCCGGTGTCCAGCAGGGCCAGGTTCACGAAGCCGCTGAGGATGAACAGGATGCCCAGCGTCATGTTGAGCGTCGACGCGAAGTTGCCGCCGATCACCATGCCGACGAAGAGCAGCAGGCCGACGCAGATGGACAGGACGCTCAGCGCGCCGTTCGTACTGAGGCCCGCGACGGTGTCCCCGCGGGTGTCGAAGAAGCCGATCTTGTCGATGAGCCCGAGGATCCCGAACGCCAGCAGGACGAGCCCCATCAGGCCCGCGCCGGTGCGGTACACCTTGCTGAGCCGGTGATCGAGGGGCAGATGCTCGTCGAGCGTGACATGGCGTCGGGGATGGGGACCGGGGTGGAGTACGTGCGTGGACATGATCGCCTCGCCTCCTCGCACGCGGCACGTGTGCACCTGACGTACGTAAGTGACTTACGTACCTCAAGGGTCCGCCCGTCACCCGGCGAACGCCAACCTCAGACGCCGCCGCCCCGGTCCTCCCGGATCTGCGTGACCACGCGGGCCACCGTCCGCCGCACGCCCTCCGTCTCGGTCAGGAAGTGCCAGTAGTCGGGGTGGCGCCCCTCCAGGCCCGCGACGGCGCGGTCCAGGCGGGCCACGGAATCGTCGAGAGGGCGGGCGTGCCGCGGGTCCGGCGTGGAGCGGCCCGCCATCGCGAGGCGCTGCGCGTCCCGGATCGCGAACCGGGTGCGGTCGATCTCCGCCCGCGGATCCTTCGCCACCGCGTTCAGCCGCTGCAGGCGGTCGGAGGCCGCCGACACCGACTCGTCCGTCGCGTTCAGCAGGGCACGGACCGTGGACAGCAGCGCCGTCGCGTTCGGCCAGTCCTGGCTCTCGCGGGCCGAACGCGCCTCGGCGAGCTTGGACTCGGCCTGCCGCACGTTCTCCGCGGCCATGTCCGGCACGGACTGGAGGTCCTGCCAGCACGCGACGGTGAACCGGCGCCGCAGCTCGCTGAGCACCGGCTCGACCTGCCCCGCCCGCGTCTGGAGCGCCTGCGCGCGGGTCCGCAGCGAGACGAGCCTGCGGTCGATCTCGGACGCCCGCTCGGGCAGCCGCTCGGCCTCCGCCCGTACCCTCTCGGCATCCCGCGCGACCCGCTCCGCGCGCTCCAGCGTCTCCGGTACGCCGTGCTGCCCCGCCCCCTGGTTCAGCCTGGTCAGCTCGGGGCCGAGCGCGGCGAGCCGGGCCGCCAGGTCGTCGGCCTTCAGGCCCGCCTGCCGTACGGAGTCGAGCGCGGTCGTCGCCGCAAGCAGGGACTGCCGGGCGCGCTCCACGGACGGGGCGAGCCGCGCGAGCTGTGTCTCCGCCTTGCCGAGCAGCGGTCCGATGCCCTGCGCGAAGCGGTCCAGGTCCTGCTTGACCTGCGTCAACTGCTGCTTCGCCTGCGTCAGTTGGGCATGGGCGCGGGAGGCGGCGGACGCCTCCAGGTCGTCCCTGTCCAGGTCGTGCGCGTCGACCGCGGTGATGTACTGCCCGCTGACCTCGTCGATACGGCGGCCGAGCGCCGCGAAGTCGTCGACGGCGCGGCGGGCCGCCGGCGAGTCGTCGACCGCGGTGATCGTCTCTATCGAGATCCGCAGATCCCGCTGGGCGGTGTCCAGCTCGTAGAAGGCGGCGGCCGCATCGTCCTTGGCGGTCTGCGCCTGCGCGCGCTGCGACTCGGCGCGGCCCCCGAACCACCGCCGGGTGCCCCCGGCGTTGAACGCGCCCGTGAGCGCGGCCGTGAGGAGCGGGAGGGGCAGGAGGGTGAGGGTGACGAAGTCCCGGAGCGGGCCTGAGCGGCGGCGGTCCCCGCGAGGGCGTGGATCACGGTCGGGGGACGACGGATGCTGTCGCATGGATGTCGTCGTCGCCGTCACAAACCTCTCCTGTGCTGCCCGTACGGTTCTTAACCGGTGTCCATTCTCCCACCGGTTAAGAACGAATACACGGGCCGGTTAGTTCGCGGTTCGGACCGTGACTTTCCCGTCCTCGGTGCGGGCGGATACCCGGTGGTCACTGTGGGTGTCGCGCGGGACGGAGACATCGACGGCGCCGTCCTGCGTGTCGGTGGTGACGTCGTACGCGGCGGAGCCGGGCAGCCCGAGGGTCAGGGCGCCGTCCTGGGTGCTCGCCTCGACGCGGGCGGGGGCCGTGCGCAGGTCGACCCGGGCGCTGCCGTCCTCGCTGTGGACGGTGACCCGGCGGGCGTCGATGCCGGAGGCGTGCAGGGATCCGTCCTCGCCGGTGAGGCGCAGTGGGCCCGAGGCGTTCTCGACGCGGACCGAGCCGTCGCTCGTCGTGATGTCGAGCCCGTTCTTGAAGTCGCGGGCGTGGACACTGCCGTCGTCGTTGCGGACGGCCACGGCGATGCCGCGCGGCACCTCGACGCGGTGCCGGACCGAGCAGTCGGCGATGAGGCCGTTGCAGTGCAGGCGCAGGGTGAGCCGGTCCTCGTCGGACTGCCATTTCCACGTCGCCTTCGGCGAGGAGCCGATCACGGTGGAGCCCTGGAACCACCGGGTGACCTTCACCTGGTCGCCGTCGCCGGGGACCAGGTCGAGCCGCGAGTCGTCCGAGTCGACCGTGAGCGTCCTGCCGTGCAGGGCGAAGGAGCGGTGCTGGGGCTTCTCGTCGTCGGAGGAGTCGGCCCCGCACGCGGTCGCGAGCGTCGCGACGGCGACCGCGGCTCCGGCGGCGGCCAGGACGCGGACGGTGCGAGGCGAGCGGACTGACATGGTGAACTCCCCGTGTGGAACCCGGTGTTGCGGCACCGACCCGGTGGCCGGCACTCATGAACGTACGGGGGTGGGGATCGCCTCCGGGATGTGGACGGCCACCGGATTCCGAGGGGGGTTAACCCCCGCAGGCGTCGCGGCCGTCACGGGATTGCGGAGCATCGGCACCGGCAAGGTAGTCTGTCCATTCGTCCTGGCCACACGCCGGGATCACGGGCGCGTAGCTCAGGGGTAGAGCGTCTGCCTTACAAGCAGAATGTCGGCGGTTCGAAACCGTCCGCGCCCACCGTGAAGCACGATGAACGAAGGCCCTCAGGCGATCAAGCCCGGGGGCCTTCGTCGTTGCCGGGACCTTCGTCGTTGCCGGGACCTTCGTCGTTGCCGGGACCTTCGTCGTTCCCGGAGGCGTCGTGTGCGGGCTCGTCGTGCACGTGCTTGAGGCGTGCGCGGGCCCGCACCGCGTCGCCGCCCTTCAGCTCGGACCAGTACCGATGGCACGTCACGAAGACGGCCAGTTCCAGCTCGCGCCTGCGGAGTTTCTCCACCTCCGCCTGATCGTCCTCGCTCCAGCCGGGCGAGGCCGCGCGCTCCGTCTTGCGCCAGCCCTGCGTGTCTATGACTGCGTCGTGGGGCTCGACCGACCAGGGGAGCCGCTTGAGCAGGGCCAGGAGCTCGGCCCTGATCTGATGCAGCTCTGCCTGGCCGGCGAGAAGGTCGCCGGGGTAGTCGAAGTCGGAATCATCGGTCGCTGCCACCCGGCAATGGTACGTCTGTTCGAATTCAGGGTGCGAGCAACTTCGGGTACTTCATCGGGTGGTTCACGCGAACGTGTGGTCGATCGGGGGCCCGGCCGTTGGATGCCCGGCCGTGGGGCGATCGCCGGGTGCGGAGCGCTGACCGGCGGCAGACTGGAGGCATGTGCCGCAGCATCAAGACCCTTCGCCCGCCCGCGCTCCCCGAAGAGGCCACCGGGGACGAGATCAGGGCTGCAGCCCTGCAGTACGTGCGGAAGGTGTCCGGCTTCCGGGCGCCGGCCGCACACAATCGCGAGGTGTTCGAACGGGCGGTGGACGACATCGCCCGCGCGACCGCCGAGCTGCTCGACGGCCTGGAGGTGCGCGGGGCCGCGCACTCGAAGGAGCCGAGGGAGGCGGCTCAGGCCTCTTGAGCCGAAGGCCGAGCGGAGCGGCTCAGGCCTCCTGGGTCGCCGGTGCCGGCCTGCGCATCACATACGCCGCCACCGCGCCCGCGCCCACCAGAGCGAGGACCGAGACGACGGTGGAGAGCCAGCTCGCGCCGAGCCACTGCGCGCCGAAGTAGCCGAGCGCCACGCTGTACGCGGCCCAGGCCACGCCCGCGGCGGCCGACCACGGCAGGAACTCGCGGACCCGGCGGTGCGCCGTACCGGCCGCGAAGGAGACGACCGAGCGGCCCGCGGGCGCGAACCGGGCGATGATCACGAGCAGCCCGCCGCTGGAGCGCGCGAGCGCCCCGCCGAGACGTTCCTGCGCGGTGCTCAGGCGCCGGGAGCGGGCGAGGGCGCGGTCCAGGCGCTCGCCGCCGCGCCAGGCGATCCGGTAGGCGACCAGGTCGCCGAGGACCGAGGCCGTCGCGGCGCAGAGCGTGAGGGCGAGCAGGTCCGGGAGGTCGGGGTGCGGCACGCCGCCGGTGGCGGCAGCGCCGCCCGCGGTCGCGGTGGCCGCGGCGATCACGAGGAAGCCGCTGGGCAGCACGGGCACGAACACGTCGAAGACGACGGAGAGCGCCACGATCGCGTAGATCCACGAACTGTCGGTCAGTGACCCCAGGACACCTTGCAGCACTGTTCGCCTACTCCCGTACGGACCGTTCCGGTGATTTCCGGCCGTTCCTCCCGACAGGAGCGGCTGACATGACAGCTCTACAGCGTACGCCTCAGAAGTGGCTGAAGTGGCGAAAGGGGCACAGTTGTTCCTGATCTCACGTTCCCGCGTGTTCCTGCCGTGATGGGTCGGTCACGTCCCGTACCAAAAAGTCGGTACAGGACGGGTCTGGTGACCCCAAGTGATCGGAGGAAACGGAAATGAAGGCGAAAATCGTGACAGGTGTCCTGGCGGCGGCCGCGCTCGCGGTGACCACCGGCAGCGCAAGCGCGACGGCGAGTTACTGGGTGCGGATGGCGGGGCACTTCTCGCCGCCCAACGCGTTCGTCGCGTCCTCGGCGCTCACGTACGACAAGGCCCTCGTGCCCCCGGCGTCGTCGATCGAGGTGTCGCAGCACGGGACCGACTCGTCCGGCATGACGGTGAGTATGCGGGTGAGAGGGCTCGTACCGGGCCACAAGTACGGCGCGCACGTGCATCAGAAGTCGTGCGGCGCCGACCCCGAGGCGGCGGGCGGGCACTACCAGAACGTGGTGGACCCGAAGCGGGTGACCGCGGAGAACGAGCTCTGGCTCGACTTCACCGCCGACGCGAAGGGCAATGGCGGCGCGAAGGTGCACAAGTCGTGGGGGCTGCGGCACGGCGGCGCGGGCTCCATCGTGATCCACGACAAGCCGGGCGCGTCGGGGGACCGGGTGGCGTGCTTCTCGGTGCCGTTCACCTCGATCTCCTGAGGTCTTACGTGTAAGTACGCGTACGGCGGCGGCCCGCCCTCCACGAGTTCACGTGGGGAGCGGGCCGCCGTTGTACGCGCGGAACCTCAGGCCGGGACGGCCTCGCCGGTCCGTGCCGTGTCCTCGACCCGTTCGCCGCGTCCGGCGAAGAGGCGGTCGAGGCCCAGCGCGCCGGAGCCGGTGAAGACGAGCAGCAGCATCGCCCAGCAGAACAGCACGGAGGCCTCGCCGCCGTTCTGGAGCGGCCACAGCGACTCGGGCTGGTGGACCTTGAAGTACGCGTAGGCCATCGAGCCCGACGCGATGAAGGCGGCGAAGCGGGTGCCGAGGCCGAGCAGCACGAGGCCGCCGCCGACGAGCTGGATCACGGCCGCGTACCAGGCGGGCCAGACGCCGGTCTCGACGCTGCCGCCGCCCATCGCCCCGCCGAGGACGCCGAAGAGCGAAGCGGCGCCGTGGCAGGCGAAGAGCAGGCCTATGACGATGCGGAAGAGGCCGAGAGCGTAGGGCTGGGCGCGGTTGAGACGTCCAGTCATGGTGGGGCTCCTTCGGTCGGTGGGGACGAAACCGAGAGCACCGGCGCGAGGAGCGCCTTCATCGCCGCTGCCGCCACCGGTGTGGGGCGCCAAAGATTAGGGGAACCTAATTAGTGCTTGCAAGTTCAACATCCGGCCATGATCGCCCTCCGAATCGGCTTCCGCTTCGGGTGTGGCGGGGTCCGCTCCGGTCGTGCGCAGGGCGGCGCGGGCCACCGCGTCGGCGTCGGAGAGGGTGACCGAGTCGACCCCCGGACGGGCCCCCGCGGCGGTCACCCAGTGCACCCCCTCGGTGGGCACTCCGAAGGCGAACCGCCGTGTGTGCGACCGACCTTGACGGTTGATCAGGTGGTACGGGCGGGGCGTGACGTCGAGGCCTCCGGTTTCGTGCCCGTCGACCGTGTGCGGCCTGGCGCCGCCGGTCTTGAGGAGGCGTATCAGCAGGTCGTCGGCGGTCCTGCGGAGGTCGGGCTCGGGCAGCCGGGCCTCGACGAGTGTGGTGACCCTCACGGTCGAACCGGGTACGTCGGGCGAGTGCGCGACGAAACGGCCGTCCCGCACCGTCACCTCCATGCGCGGCCCGACGACGGTCAGGACGCCGGCCTCGATCAGCGCGGTCAGCTCCTCGATACGTCGCCGGGGTGGCCCGATCGACAGGAACGCGTTGAGCGGGGTGTACCAGCGGTCGAGGTGGTCGCGGCGCGAGACGCCGGTCAGGCCGCCGTGGTCGACGACGAGCCGAAGTTCGTTGCGCAGGTCGCGCAGCACGTCGAGGGCGGCCTTCACCGGGCCTTCCACGTTGCCGAGCGCGGCGTGCGCGGCGTCCTCGCGAAGATGGCCGAGAAGCCAGGCGCGCCATGTGGCGGGAGAGGTGTACGTGCGGCCCGAAGCGGGGCGTGAGACGCGGTCCCAGGACCACAGAAGATCCTCGGAAATCCCGAACTCGCCGAGAACGGCGGCCTCTTGGCGGGAGCGGTGGGGCGCGGCGAGGAAGCGCTCGCGGAAGGAGTCGTCGGTGCGGCGTCGGGTGTCCGTGGCCCGCAGGAGCGTCTCGTAGTAGACCGTTTCGACCTCCTTCGCGACCAGCGGCCATATGTCGGCGAGGAAGTCGGGGGCGTCGCCGGAGTCGGCCCGTTTGCGGAATCCGGCTATCAACTCGGGGGTGAGTACGGCGGGTTGGTGGCGGCCGTACGCGCCCTTGGCGTTGTCGCCGCGCGCCTGGTGGGGGATGCCGCGGCGTGAACCCGCGTACAGGCGGGGCTCGTTGCCCGAGGGGAGGTAGCGCAGGCCACCGTCCGCCGTGCGTATGTGGCGGCCGCCGCGGCCCTGCGTCAACAGGGTCATGTGGTCGAAGAAGTTGAGGCCGAGGCCGCGCAGGAGGACGGGTTCGCCGGGGGCCAGGGGGCTCAGGTCGAGGTCGGCCGGGTTGGCGGGCGGGAGGTGGCGCAGGCCGTGCCGGCGGGCGTACTCGGTGAGGTCGCGCTCGGCCGGGGCGGGGGCGGTGGGCAGGTGGCCCTGAGTGAGGACGACGGCGTGCAGGCCGGTGAGGCGGTGGCCGTCGGCGAGGGTGAGGGTCTGGAGGCCGTCCGCGGCGCCGGGGGTGCCGGTGCCGGAGGCGTCGTCGAGGCGGACGGCGCGGGTGGCGTGTGGGACGACCTCTACGGACTCCGGGGCGGATGCCACCGTTTCGGCGAACACCCAGCGCAGGTAGCGCCCGTACTGGGCGCGGGTCGGGTACGCGTCGGGGGCGAGTGCCGCGTCGTGCCGCAGGGCCCACTCGTACAGGCTCGGGCCCGGGCGGATCGGGCCCGAGCAGTCGACACTGTCGTCGGTGAACAGGGTGACCTGCGAGGCGACCGTGTTCATGAGGAGTTCCGGAGCCTGGTCCGTGCGCCAGACGGCGCCCGCGCCCGGCGGGTGCGGGTCGATCAGGTGGATCGTGAGCCGGGTCCCGGGCGGGAGGAGTTCGTCCGCCGATGCGGTGAGGCGTTCCAGGACGCTGGTGCCGCGGGGGCCTGCGCCGACGATGGCGAGGGCGAACGTGGGGGGTGCGGGGTGCGTGGGGTGCTCGGGGTGGGGGACGGGCAAGGTGGGACTCCCGAGGCATGTGGGGCTGCTGGGAAGCGGATGGACGGCCTCATCATGCCGGTTCCCTGCCGGGGGTGGTGCGGGTCGGTGGGGGTGTGGTCCGTCTCACCTGGGGTGGGGCGTTGGTCGGTGCGGGTTGGTGCCGGCCGGCCGGGCCTACGTCACGGGGCTCCGCCCCGGGCCCCGCGCCTCAAGCGCCGGCGGGGCTGATTTTGCCGAACCGGCGTTACGGGCTCGGGGCTCTGCCCCGGACCCCGCGCCTCAATCGCCGGCGGGGCTTGATTTGCTCAATCGCCGCCGGGGGCTTGAACTACGTCAGCCTCCGCCGGGGCTTGAACTACGTCAGCCTCCGCCGGGGCTTGAACTACGTCAGCCTCCGCTTTTCCGCCCGCACCAAGCCCCGGCGTGCGTCCGCCTGGTCGAGGGTCAGGTGGGCGGTGCGGGAGCGGAGGGTCAGGGTCATGAGTTGGTTGCCGAACCAGGGGCCGCCCGTTCGGCGCCAGGCGATGCGTGGTGTGGCCGCGCGGGCGTGGCGGGCGAAGCGGCGGCCGATGATCCGTCCGAAGCGGCTCCAGCCGAAGCGGAAGCCGACGCGTATGGATGCCGGGACGGAGTTGTGCACCGGGGAGCAGGTGAGTTGCAGGACGCGGGCGCTCGGGGCCTCGGCGGTCGCGGGCCAGGTCGGCTCGGCGACGTAGGCGTGGTGGACGTCACCGGAGAGGACCGAGATCGTCGCGGGCGCGGCGGACCCCGAGCCGGCCTCGGCGATCAGGTCCGCGAGCGCGTCGAAGGACTTGGGGAACGCCGCCCAGTGCTCAAGGTCCGCCCTGCGCCGCAGATCCTCACCGAACCGCGCCCAGCGCGCCCCTCGCTCGCCCCGGCACAGCGCCGCGTTCCACCCCTCGGCGTCGTGGATGAGGTGCGGGAGCAGCCAGGGCAGCGACGTACCGATGAGGAGGTGGTCGTACGTGCCGTGGTCCGCGAGGGTCTGTTCGCGCAGCCACTTCGCCTCGCCGGGCGAGAGCATCGCCCGGTGTTGTTCGTCGAGGACGCGGGCCGCCCGGGTGTCCACCATGAGAAGGCGTACGCGGCCGAAGTCGCGGCGGTAGCTCCAGCGGACCGAGTCGGGGTCCGTGTCGGCGCGGGCGGCGAACTCGCGGAGCGCGTCCGTGCCGTCGGGGGTGGCCCGGACGGCCGCGTAGACCGGGTCGGTGGCGAGCGCCGCCGGTGACAGATTGCCGATGTGCTGGTGCACCCAGTACGACATCAGGCCGCTCAGCAGGCGCTCGCGCCACCAGGGGATCTCGCGCATCTCGGCGAGCCAGGAGGCGCTGGTGTTCCAATCGTCGATCAGGTCGTGGTCGTCGAAGATCATGCAGCTGGGCACCGTGGAGAGCAGCCAGCGGACCTCCGGGTCGAGCCACGACTCGTAGTAGAGGTGCGTGTACTCCTGGTAGTCCGCGACTTCCGTGCCCGGTGGCTCCGACAGGTCGCGGCGGCGGGACAGCCACGCCTGCGTCGCTGGTGAGACCTCGTCCGCGTAGACCTGGTCGCCGAGGAGGACGAGGACGTCGGGGCGCTCGCCGTCCGGGTCCGCGGCGATGCGGGCGGCCAGGGTGTCGAGGGCGTCGGGGCCCACGGGGTCGTGTTCCGCGGCCGGGGGAGCGGCCCAGCGGCAGGAGCCGAAGGTGACGCGGACCGGGGCGTCCGTCTCGTACGCCGGGGTGCGGATGGTGCTGGCGGGGTACGGCGAGTCCGGCAGCGGCCAGACCCCGCCGCCGTCGAGGATCACCTCGTACGTGGTCCGTGTGCCGGGCGTGAGCCCGGTGACCGGGATCAGCGCGTAGTGGTGCCCGTCGACCTGGAACGTGGGCGCGCTGCCCGACGCGCCGTCCGCGCAGCGCACCTCGGCGACGCAGGGCCGACTCGCCTCGACCCACACCGTCGCCGTCTCCTCGTCCACGTACCGCAGCAGTGGTCCAAGGCGCAGCCTCGCCACGTGATCGCCTCCCCTTCGGTCCTCCGACGTTCCGGCACCGTACGGTACGGAACGTCGGAGGTGGGTGGGGCGGTTCCACCGGCCCTGTTTTCCGCGGGCCCCAGCAGAGGCCTCGGCGAGGGCCCCGGCAGAGGCCTCTGCAGAGCCCTCGGCGCAGGCCTTGGTAGAGCCCTCAGCAGCCGCTGAGCCCCGACTGGATCGCGGACTTCTCCGCCGGGTCGACGCTGAGCTTGTAGTAGTGCTTCACCTGGACCCACATCCGTAGATACGTGCAGGTGTACGCGGTGCGCGAGGGCATCCACTCGGCCGGGTCCTGGTCGCCCTTGGACTGGTTGACGTTGTCGGTGACCGCGATGAGCTGCGGCCGGGTGAGGTCGTTGGCGAAGCCCTGGCGCGCGTCGTTGGTCCAGGCACTGGCGCCCGACTTCCACGCCTCGGACAGCGGGACGATGTGATCGATGTCCACGTCGCCGGAGGCCGTCCAGGTCGCGCCGTCGTACTCCGAGTACCAACTGCCGGACGTGGCCGCGCAGTCGGAGCCCGTCTCGACGTTCTTTCCGTCGCGCTTGAGGACTTCCTCGCGGGTGTTGCACGCGCCGGACTGGGTGATCCAGTGCGGGAACTTCTCGCGGCTGTAGCCGTCGGAGGAACCTTCCGCCTTCTCCGTCAGCTCGCCGAGGTACGTACGGGCGGTGGCGGCGCTGACAGGGGTGGGCGGGGCGGCCTGGGCGGACGGGGTGGCGAGCAGTAGGGCGAGCGCGGTGACGCCGGTGGCGGCCGCGGCGAACGTGGATCGACGCGCGTAGACCGGGCGTATGCGGCGCGAGGTCGAGGTGGGGCGCATGTGAACTCCCTTGGGGTGGGGTGGAGTTACGTGGGACCTGCCGTGCGGTGTGCTGTGGGGCGCCCGGTGTGGCAGGGTCGCGTCAATATGGTGGCGGGCCGGGAGGTCGATCACAAGTAGGCCCGGCAAAACAGGAGTTGGCGGGGGCCGGGCGCGAAAAAGAACGAGGGGATTTTTCGCCGAGCGCTGATCGGACCGGGGTTCGCGTCCGTACTCTCCGGTGTCCCTTGTTCGCGACTGGAGGCACCATGCGACTCTCGCGCTCCACGGCCGGAAACTTCTTCGTGATCGGCGCGTTGATCGTGACCGTCTCGGCCCTGGCCTATCCGGCCATGCTCGGTGTGCAGAACACGACCACGACGCAGGCGCGCGTCGTCGGCAGCACCCGCTGGGGCCCACTCACCGAGGCCGACCGTGACTTCGTGGTCAAGGTCAGGTCTGCGGGGCTGTGGGAATTCCCCCTGGGCCAGGAGGTGTTGAAGCGGGGAACGACGCCGGAGATGAAGACGGCCGGACAGCACCTCATCGTGGGGCACTCCCTGCTGGACGCCAGCTGCCGCAAGATCTCCCAGGATCTGGGCATCACCCTGCCCAACCAACCCACGCCACAACAACAGCAGTTCGTGGCGACCGTGGAGTCCAAGGGCGGCAAGGAGTTCGACTCCACGGCGTCGAACATCATGCGCGTGACGCACGGGCAGATCTTCCCGGCCATCAGCAATATCCGGGCCACCACCCAGAACTCCGAGATACGGCGGCTCGCGAACGAGGCCAACGACGTCGTGCGCGACCACATGGAGGTCCTGGAGAAGACCGGCCTCGTCAACATGGACCAGGCCCTCGCCGAGCAGACCGGGCCACCGCGGGTCCCGAAGGCGCAGATGACCCCGCCGGTGCCGCAGCCCGGGGTGCCTCAGGTCGCGCTGATCGCGCCGCCGGGGCTGCCGAATCCGTATACGAAGACGTTCCCGTCGTCGCCGCCGACGACGCGGTGAGCGGGGGTTGAGCGGCGGGTGAGCGGGGGGTGAGCGGGGGCGTCGAGCGGCGGCGCTGAGCTGCGGCGCAGGGGGCGCCGGCGTGGAGAGCGGGGGGCGGGTGGCGATCTTCGGGTGAGTTTTTGTATCGTGGAGAAACAAAGTGGCACCCGCCCGTTCAACCCTGACCAGCGGGCGGGGCCGCCTTGTTTCCCTTCTGCCTCCGCAGCTCTCCGTAGCCCTCCGCAGTCTGGAGCCCGCCGATGTCGGCCACGCCCACTGTTCCCACTGTTCTGAAGGCGCGCGCACTTCTCCTCGACATGGACGGCACGCTCGTCAACTCCGACGCCGTCGTCGAGCGGATCTGGCGCCGCTGGGCAGCCGACCACGGATTCGACGCGGAGTACGTCCTCTCCGTCGCGCACGGCCGCCAGGCCCACGCCACGCTGGCCGAGCTGCTCCCCGAGCGGCCGATGGAGGAGAACTACGCGGACAACGCGCGGATGCTCGCCGAGGAGACCTCCGACGTGGAGGGCGTCGTCGCCGTGCCGGGCGCCCCGCGCTTCCTCGAGTCGCTCGTCGAGGGTGGCGTCGCGCACGCCCTCGTCACCTCGGCCGATCTCGCGCTCTCGACGGCGCGGATGGGGGCGGCGGGGCTCGCGTATCCGGCGGTGCGGGTGACCGCGGAGAACGTGGGGGCCAGTAAGCCCGATCCCGAGGGGTTCCTGAAGGGTGCGGCCGAGTTGGGGGTCGATCCGGCGGATTGCGTCGTCTTCGAGGACTCGGGGGCGGGTATCTCGGCGGGGCGCGCCGCGGGGATGCGGGTTGTGGGGGTTGGGCCGAGGGCCGGGGCGCACGGGGCGACCGTGTGTGTGCCGGATCTTTCGGGCGTACGGGTTGAGGTTTTGGCCGGTGGGGGAGTTGCGCTGCACCTGGGGTGACGGTTTGCCCTGGGGCATAGAGGTTTGGGGACGCCGCGGATTGCGCCCTGTAGTGGCTGGGCGCGCCCCGCGGCGGCAGCCGCAAATAGACACAGCCCCGCGCCCCGAGTTACCCGTGCTCAGGCCCCCGTTCTCCGCCGGTCTCCCTCTCTAGGGCCGTGCGTGTTGCTGGGCCGTATTCGCCTTGCTCGTCGGTCTTGATGCCGCGGGAGAGTTGGTAGGTGCTGAGGGCGGTTTCTGTGGGGCTGTCGAAGTCGGCGGTGATTTCGCCTACGTAGATGTTCAACTGCTTGAGGCGCCACTGGAGTTCGGCGACCTCGCGGCCACTGTCGCCCTTGCGCAGTGTCGTCGTGTCCGACGGCCTCGACGACGACGTCGTGCGGGAGGTCGAGGGGGACGGGCTCTTGCTGCGCTTCTTCGAGTCCGACTCGGGCTTCTTGCTGGTCGGAGTGGGGGACGGCGTGATCGTCCGGGAGTGTGAGGGGGAGGGCGGGGCGGACGTGGGGTCCGTCGCCGACGGGGACGCGGAGCGCGTGGTGGGAGGCGCCGAGCGGGACGGGGTGAGTGTCATCGCTGTCGCCGTCGCGGCCGTGTTGTCCGAGGCCGAGGCGCCGTCGTCGCCCGGCGATGTGATCAGCACCGTGACCAGGGTCGCCACGCTCAGCACGGCCGTGACCGCGGAGAGCAGCAGCATCCGGCCGTGCCGGGCCGGCTCGTCCGGTGCAGGGTCGTCGGCGTCATCGCCCGCGGCGTGCGGGGGCGGCGGCGGATACGCGTACGGGTCGGCGGCCCGCGGCGGCGTCGGCTGCGAGGGCTCCGAGAGCGAGACATAGGGGCGGACGCGGAGCGGAGCGAAGGCTTCCGGCTCGCAGGCGCAGGACGGTGCGCCGTCGGGACCTGCCCCGGCCCCGCACTCCGGACACGTACGACGTTCTTCGCTCACCGCTACGAACCCCCTCCGAGCGCTTCGGCCCCCCGCCGCGCCTCTGCAGCGCATTATGCAGACCCGTAGGACCCGGCCGCAGCCGCCGGTCCCATAAACGCTCGTCAGCACCCGTGTGCACGCAGTGACCGGACGGCGCCGCGGAAAACTTCGCGCGCCGCACGACTCAACAGGCCAAACCTGGTCACACCGACCAGGATGGGAAGTACCAAGCACCCGGCCACGTCCGTGCAGGGCCGGCTTCGGAGGTGGCCATGAGCAGCCAGGACGTCGACACCGTGGGGCCGGGAGACAGTGGTCGCGGAGCTCCCGCCGCACCCAAGGAGAACGCCAAGTCGGGCGGCGTCCTCGTGTCGATCGGCGCGCTGCTGCTCGGCATGCTGCTGGCCTCGCTCGACCAGACGATCGTCTCGACGGCCCTGCCGACCATCGTCAGCGATCTGGGCGGCCTGGAGCACCTGTCCTGGGTCGTCACCGCGTACATGCTCGCCGCGACGGCGGCGACCCCGCTGTGGGGAAAACTCGGTGACCAGTACGGGCGCAAGAAGCTCTTCCAACTGGCCATCATCATCTTCCTGGTGGGGTCCGCGCTGTGCGGACTGTCGCAGAACATGGGGCAGTTGATCGGCTTCCGTGCGTTGCAGGGACTCGGCGGCGGCGGCCTGATGGTGCTGTCCATGGCGATCGTCGGCGACATCGTCTCGCCGCGTGAACGCGGCAAGTACCAGGGGCTGTTCGGTGCCGTCTTCGGTGCGACGAGTGTGCTCGGGCCACTGCTCGGCGGACTGTTCACGGAGCATCTGAGCTGGCGCTGGGTCTTCTACGTCAATCTGCCGATCGGCGTCGTCGCGCTCCTCGTGATCGCCGCGGCCCTGCACATCCCGGTCCGCTCCACCAAGCACCGTATCGACTACCTAGGCACGTTCCTCGTCGCCTCCGTCGCCACCTGCCTCGTCCTGGTCGCCTCGCTCGGCGGCACCACGTGGGCCTGGAGCTCGCCGCAGATCATCGGTCTCGCGGCGCTCGGCGTCGTACTCGCCGTGGCCTTCGTCTTCGTGGAGTTCCGGGCGCAGGAGCCGGTCCTTCCGATGCATCTGTTCCGGGTCAGGACCTTCACCCTCTCCGCGATCATCAGCTTCGTCATCGGCTTCGCGATGTTCGGCGCGATGACGTACCTGCCGACGTTCCTCCAGGTCGTGCAGGGTGTCACGCCGACCATGTCGGGTGTGCACATGCTCCCGATGGTCTTCGGCATCCTGCTGTCGACCACCGTGTCCGGGCAGGTCGTCAGCCGCACCGGGCGCTGGAAGATGTTCCCGGTCGCCGGCACGGCCATCACCCTGATCGGGCTGCTGCTCCTGCACAACATGGACGAGCACACGGCCACCGGCATCATGAGCCTGTACTTCTTCGTCTTCGGCGCGGGCCTCGGCCTCGTCATGCAGGTCCTGGTCCTGATCGTGCAGAACGCCGTCCCGTACGAGGATCTGGGCGTGGCCACATCGGGCGCCACGTTCTTCCGCTCCATCGGCGCCTCGTTCGGTGTGGCGATCTTCGGCACGATCTTCGCGAACCAGCTCGGCAGCAGGCTCGCCGACGCCCTCACCGGACGGCAGCTGCCGCCGGGCGTCACCCCGGACTCGCTCGGCGCCGACCCGCGCGGCATCGCCTCCCTCCCGCCGGACGTGCGGGCGCCGGTCATCCACGCCTACTCCACGTCCATCACCGACGTCTTCCTGTACGCGGTGCCGGTCACGCTGCTCGCCTTCGCGCTCGCGCTGCTGCTGCACGAGGACCCGCTGCGCGGCTCGGTCACCGCGCCCGATGTCACCGAGACGCTCGCCAGCAACCCCGTCGAACGCTCCTCGTACGACGAGGCGGCGCGCGCCCTGTCCACGCTCGGCAGCCGCGAGGGGCGCCGCGAGGTGTACGAGAAGATCACCGCCAAGGCCGGCTACGACCTGCTGCCCGCGGCGAGCTGGCTGGTTCTGCGCACCCATCGCAACGGGTGGGCCGAGCCGGGCGTGCTCGCCGAGTACACGGCGATCCCGCTGCCGGTGATCCTCGACGCGGCCCGTCAGGTCGAGGAGCGTCGCCTCGCCGTGCGCGAGGGCCCCGACCTGATTCTCACCGACGAGGGCCGCGTGGTCGCCGAACGCCTCGCGCAGGCCCGCGAGGAGTCCCTCGCCGAGCTGCTCGGCGACTGGTGGGGCCCGGACCGCCCCCGTGACCTCGTCCGGCTGGTGGCCGACCTCAACATGGAGATGTGCGGCTCGGACGGGGAGCGGCCGCATGCGGGCGCGGGGGCGACGCCAGCGACTTCCTGAACCAGTGCTCGGCGTAGATGTCGTCGTTGTGCGGCGCCGTCTCCTCGTAGCCGAGCCGCGCGTACAGGGACCGGGCCTCCACCAGGTCGCTGCGGGTGTCGAGGCGGATCGCGGCGGCGCCGAGCGCGCGGGCCGCGTCCTCGGCGGCGGCCACCAGGAGCGCGGCGCCGCCCTTGCCGCGCAGCTCCTCGCGTACGTAGACGCGCGTGAGCTCGGCCGTGACCGCGTCCACCACCCGTACGCCTGCCGTCCCCGCGGGCTCACCCGCGTACCGCGCGAGCAACAACTGCCCATGCGGCGGCGCGAGTTCGCTGCCGGACGCGGCGGCGACCCCCCGCTCCAGCTCGACCGGATCCGTCGCGTGTCCCTTGTGCAGCAGATACCAGCGGTCGCTCACCTCCGTGTAGTACGCGCGCCAGAGCGCGGCCGCTGCGGGGGAGTCGTACGGCTCCGGGGTGACAGTCCACGACATGGTGTTCATGGCACATGGTGAGGCCGGTGGGGTGGTTGGGCGCAACCGGAATACGCCGTGGCCGGTACCGATCTGTTTCAGCACGGCTGCCCTGGCAACTCGACGTGCAACAGCCACAGTTGAGGGAAGGCAGTCATGTCCACAGGCTTGATCATCGCTCTGGTCGTGGTGGGGGTCGTGATCGTGGTCGCGGCCGGGTTCTTCGCCGCGCGGACCACACCCCGTGGCGGGCGCGGGCTGCGGCGCAGGTTCGGGCCCGAGTACGAGCGGGCCGTGGCCCGGCACGACGGCGACACCAGGGCCGCCGAGCGGGAGTTGGCCGAGCGTGTGCGGCGGCACGGTGCGCTGCGCGAGCAGCCGCTGGACCCCGCCGCCCGTGAGCGCTATCTGACGCGCTGGGCCGACGCCCAGGAACGCTTCGTCGAATCCCCGGACGTCGCCGTCGCCGAGGCGGATCTGCTCCTCGCCGAACTGGCGCACGAGCGCGGCTTCCCGGACGGCGGCAGCTACGACGAGCAACTCGACGCGCTCTCCGTCCATCACGGCCCGCACGTGCACGGATACCGGCGCGTGCACCGCGCGGCGCACGCCCGCACGGGTAGCGCGGAAGAGAGCAGGGCCGGTACGGAGGAGCTGCGCGAGGCGATGGTCGAGGCGCGGCCGCTCTTCGACGAACTGGTCGGCCCGGACCGCGCGACGCCCCGCGCCCACACCTCGGACCGCCCCGCACACGACCACCGGGACAAGCGGCACGGCGTCTTCAAGGGACGCCTGGCGAAGGGGAGTTGAGATCGATGACGCACATCGAACGGGCACAGGCGGACGGCGTCGACAAGGGGGTCGCGGTGGATCCTACGGTGGGGCGTGAGACGGATCGCGGGACGGGCCGCCGGATGGGCCGTGAGGTTGATCCCACGGTGGGCCGTGAGGCGGACCCGGCGGTTGATCGCGGGGCGGGCCGTGGGGTGGACTCCACGGTGGGCCGGCCGGTGGGCCGTGAGGTGGACCCCATGGTGGGGCGTGAGGCGGACCCGGCGGTTGATCGCGGGGCGGGCCGTGGGGTGGATCCCGCGGTGGATCGCGGCGTGGGCCGAGGGGTGGACCCCCCGGTGGGCCGTGAGGCGGGCCCCGTGGCGGGTGGCCAGGCCGGTCCCGAGCACGGAACACGTGCCGGGCGGCGCTCCGGCCTCGTCCCGGCGGGCGAGCGCGATGAACTCGAAGGCCGCCTGCGGCACGCGCTCACCGGCTTCGTCGACGAGCCGCGCGCAGCAGTGGAGGAGGCCGACCACGTCCTGGAGGACCTGACGGCCCGGCTCACGGAAACCCTCGCGAGCCACCGCCGCACCCTGCGCACGTCCTGGCAGGGCACCCCGGACGACACGGAACAACTCCGCCAGGCCCTCCGGGATTACCGGGAGACGGCGGAGCGGCTGCTGAGCCTCTGAGGCCTGGCGCCTCGGGGGACCGGTCGCACCGGTCACCCGGGAGCTGCCCGCGGCCCGGTTGCACGGGCCCATCCGGCCCGGTCACCCCGGGGACATCCGGCCCGGCTACCCCGGTCCCGGGCCGGATGCCCGGGACCGGGGTAGCCGGTGGATGAGTCCGGACACAGGGCGTCCCCACCTACCGCGCCGGAGGTGTTACGCCGACTTGGGGGACGCCTGCTGGACGACCTCGAAGGACCACACCGCGGCGCTGCTCGACGCCGGCTTCGGGCGGTCGCCGCCGCCCTGGTGGGCCGACTTCATCGGGCCCTCCATCCAGGCCTGGAACGACTCCTCGTCACGCCACCGCGTGTACACCAGGTAGTCGTCCGTGCCCTCGATGGGACGGAGCAGCTCGAACCATTCGAAGCCGTCGGAGTTCTCGACGGCGCCGGCGCGCGATGCGAAGCGCTTCTCCAGGGTTTCCCGCTGCTCGGCGGGAACGGTCAGCACATTGATCTTGACGATGCTCATGCGTCCATCGTGCCTCAGCGCCCTCTCAGGCCGACTCGCGCCCCGGCCGCGCCTGCCGCCAATCCCGAGCTGACTCCGGGCGGTTTGCGTTCGGTCATGAAGCAAGTGTCCCAGAGCGGATCGTGGCGCCATAGGCTGCGAGGGACAACGGGTGACCAAGGCACGACGGTGGTGGGGGTGCGCGGTGCTCGAACTGACCATGGCCACCATGGCGGGTGGCGACGAGGGGGCGACGGCCGCGATGACCATGGCCGAGGCCCGGAGCGAGCCGGGAGCCGTGCTGCGGGTCGGCCGCGACGCGAGCGTGTGCCGGCTCGTGACCCCGGACGACTGGCTGTTCGTTTCGCGGGTGCACCTGGAGTTCCGGTGCGGGCCGGAGGGCGACTGGATCCTGTTCTGGCTGCGCGGCTCGCAGGACGACCCCGCCTCCGAGGTGCGGGTGCGGTTCGGGCCGCAGGAGCAGGGACAGGGGCCCGGTCAGCCCGTCGCGTACGGCGGGGTGGCGACGCTGCCGCGCGGCTCCTCCGGTGAGGTGCTCGTGGCCGACCGGAGCGGGCCGCGCAGCGTGCACGTCGGCTTCTGTCACGAACTCACGTAGGCCAGCGCGAAGCCGTCGTGCCCCTTCGAGCCCACCGTCTGGATCGCCGTCGCGTCCAACCTCGGGTGGTCCGCGAGGAGTTGGAGCGCGGCGCGGGTGCCGACGACGTCGCCCTCCGTGGAGTCGGCGTTCGTCACGCGGCCGCCGCGCACCACGTTGTCGACGACGATCACGCTGCCCGGGTGCGTCATACGCAGCGCCCACTCCAGGTAGCGCGGGTTGTTGACCTTGTCCGCGTCGATGAAGACCAGGTCGAAGTCGGGGCCCTCGGAGGCGAGGCCGGGCAGTGAGTCGAGCGCCGCGCCCACCCGGACCTCGACGACCTTGTCCAGGCCCGCGCGGGCGATGTTGGCGCGGGCGACCTCTGCGTGCCGGGCGCTGTACTCGAGGGTGACCAGCGCTCCGTCGGCGGGGAGCGCGCGGGCCAGCCAGATGGTGCTGTAGCCGCCGAGCGTGCCGATCTCCAGGATCCGGCGGGCGCCCTGGATGCGGGCGATCAGGTTCAGCAGTTTCCCGTTGGTGGCCGAGACGTTGATGCCGGGCAGGCCCGCCGCCTCGCTGTCGGCGAGGGCCGCGGCCAGGGCCTCGTCGGCGGGGGCGAGCAGGTCGCCGAGGTAGGCGTCGACGGCGGCCGCGGACTCGGGCGGACCGGAGTGTGGGTGAGTCGTCATGGCCGTCAGCGTAGGCACGGGAGCGTAGGCACGGGGAAAGGAAAAGCGGGCGGGGCCGGAGCGATGAACATCGCTCCGGCCCCGCCCGCTTGAAGAACTGCGAGTGTTGAAGAACCTCGAAGAACTACGCGTGCGTCACACCGCCGGCGGCGAGCCCGGCAGCGGCTTGCCCGCGGACTCCTTCATGCGCCACACCGCGATACCGCCGATGACGGCCGCGGCCATCATGTAGTACGCCGGGATCATCAGGTTGCCCGTGGCCGCGATGAGGGAGGCCACGACCAGCGGCGTCGTACCACCGAAGATCGAGACGGACAGGTTGAAGCTGACGGCCAGGGAGCCGTAGCGGACCTTCGTGTCGAACAGAGCCGGCAGCGTCGAGGGCATCGACGACGTGAAGGAGACGAGCAGCAGGCCGAGCGCGGCGAGGCCGAGCGCGATCGCCCACGTCGAGCCCTGCTGGATCAGCAGCAGCGCGGGGACGGAGAGCGCCAGGAAGCCCGCGCAGCCGATGCCGATCACCCAGCGGTGGCCGAAGCGGTCGTTGGCGATACCCATCGGGAGCTGCACGACCATCATCAGCAGCATCACGCCGATCAGGATCAGCGTGCCGTGCGTGGCGTCGTAGCTGAGCTCCTCGCTGAGGAACGTCGGCATGTAGGAGAGCAGCATGTAGTCGGTCACGTTGAAGACCAGGACCAGCGCGATGCACAGGAACATCGGCTTCGCGTTGCCGACGAACATCTCCTTCAGCTTCGGCTTCGGGCGGGACTTCTCCTTCGCCTCGGCCTCGTCCGCCAGCTTCTTGAACGCCGGGGTCTCCTCGAGCTTCATCCGGACGTAGAGGCCGACCAGGCCGATCGGGCCCGCGACCAGGAACGGGATGCGCCAGCCCCAGCTGTAGAGGTCGTCGGTGGCCATCGTCGTCGTGAGCACCGTCGCGAGCGCGGCACCGGCGACGTAACCGGCGTTCGTGCCGAGCTCGAGGAACGAGCCGAAGAAGCCGCGGCGCTTGTCGGGTGCGTACTCGGCGATGAACGTGCAGGCACCGCCGTACTCACCACCGGCCGAGAAGCCCTGCACCATGCGGGCCACGATCAGCAGCACCGGGGCCCAGATGCCGATGGCGCCGTGCGACGGGATCAGGCCGATCGCGAAGGTGCCCGCCGACATCATGATCATGGTGATGGCGAGGACGCGCTGACGGCCGATGCGGTCGCCGAGCGGGCCGAAGAAGGCGCCGCCGATGGGGCGCACGAGGAAGGCGGCGGCGAAGGTGCCGAGCGTGGACAGGACCTGTGCCGTGCTCGATGCCGCGGGGAAGAAGACGTGCCCGAGCGTCGCGGTCAGGTAGCCGTAGACGCCGAAGTCGAACCACTCCATCGCGTTGCCGAGGGCTGCCGCCTTGACCGCGCGCTTGACCAGCGCGGGGTCGGTGGTGGTGGGCTCGGATGAGGTGCGGTCCTTCGTGGGGGCGGAGGACCGGACGGTACTGGGGGCGATGGAAGTGGCGCTGGACACGGGTCCTTCGCCTTCCTTTCGTCGGGGACATGAGCAACGGCCGTTCACGCGGAACGGCCGACGCATCGACCATAGGGGCGCCCGCGCCCGCAACGGGTAGTGTTCAGTTAACTTCCCTCCGTGAGGAAACCCTCTCTGGCCTGGGGAAACGTCAAAGCCTTCGCACGGTGCTGATGCAAATTCTTGTGATCTATGTCAAGGAACCGCACGTGTGAAGGCCGGGACAAAGTGGCCGAAGACACTGCCTACCCGTCAAATTCCGGTGGACAGACAGGTGAAGGAGCAGTTGCCTGCGTCTTATCGGGATGTGCGGTGAATGTCGGTGATCCGGCCGAGTTGAGCGGGAGGTCCGAAAGGCGTGGCGAACGCGGAGCATGGAGGGGCGGCGCCGGGATCCACGGTTCCGGTGACGGGGCGGCTCGGCGTGCTGCGCGCCGGCCTGTGGGTGATCGCGGCCGTACTGGGCGCGCGTCAACTTGTTGCGGTGCTGAGCGCTCCTCCGGGTGAGCGCCTCACCGATCTGGAGACCTGGATCGGACCCGATGGGGTGCTGCATGTCAGCGGCTCGCTGTACGACGGGCCCGACCGGTTCACCGGCCCGCCGTTCGCGGGGCTCGTCCTCAAGCCGCTCGCGCGCGCGGCGGAGCAAGCGCTGGGCTGGGGCTGGACGTTCGGCTCGCTTGCCCTGGTCGTCGCGCTCGGCGTGGTCGCCGCGCGCGCCCTGCCGCCGCCCGTGTCACGGCGTACGGCACTGTTCGCGGCGCCCGTCGCGATCAGCCTGCTCATGCTGTCGCTGCCGGTGCGCAACGCCTTCACGCTCGGCCAGACCAGCATCCTGCCGGTCCTGCTCGTGCTGCTCGGCTGCTTCGCGGTGCGCGGGCAGACGGCGTCCGGCGTCCTGATCGGCGTCGCCGCCGCGCTCCAGCCGACCGTGCTGCTGTTCGCGCCGCTGCTGTGGTTCACCGGGCGCAGGCGGGCCGCCGCCGCGACGGGCGCCGCCTTCGCCGCGGGCACCGGCATCGCCTGGCTCGCGATGCCGCAGGACTCGTGGACGTACTGGGTGCATCACGTGGCGGGCACCGGTCTCGCCGCCGATCCGGCCGCGACCGCCAACCAGTCACTGCACGGCATGCTGCTGCGCCTCGGCCTCGCCGGGCCGCTGGAGATCGCTCTCTTCCTGGCCCTCGGCGCCGCCGTGGCCGTGCTCGGCCTGCGCCGCTCCATCGCGTACGCGCGCGACGGGCAGCTGCTGCTCGCCGTCGCGGTCACCGGCTGTGTCGCGGTCGCCGTGTCCCCGACGACCTGGCAGCACCAGCTTCTGTGGGTGCTGCTCGCGGTGGTCGGCCGGGTGGGGGCCAAGACCGCCGACCGGGCGGTGTGGCCGGTCGCCGTCGTCCTGGTGATGACGCTGCCGGCCTCCGCGGTACTGCCGCAGCTGCCGGTGCTCGCGCCGCTGCGGGACAACCTCGTGCTGGTCGCGGTGCTCGCCGCGGCCTGCGCCGTCCCCTTCCTGCGGCGCACGGATCCGGCCTTCGGGGCCGCGCGGCCCACCGTCTATACGGAGCCGGTCCCCGCCCGCTGGGCGTGGGTGCCGCTGCTGCCGGTGTGGCGGCGCGCGCTGGCCCGTCCCAACCTGCTGCTCGAACTGCTCCTGATTCGCGTCGGATACTCCGCGTATCAGCAGGTCAGGATCGTCGCGGCGGGGGGCAGGCCGCGTGCCGAGGAGCACGGGGCGCAGGTGCACGCGGTGGAGCGGTTCCTGGGCATCGACATCGAGCACTGGGCGAACCATGCGGTGGTATCGGTCGGATGGCTGCGCAATTTCTTCGACTTTTACTACACGTCCTTTCACTTTGTGGTGCCGCTGACGGTCCTCGCGGTCCTCTACGTGCGCCGCCCCGCGGACTACCGCTGGGCGCGCACCTCCCTCGGTTTCGCGACGGTCCTGGCCCTCGTCGGCTTCTGGCTGTACCCGCTCGCGCCGCCGCGCCTGATGCCCACGCTGGGCTTCATCGACACGGTCCACGGCGTGCAGGACTTCTCCCAGCCGGACTACGGGACGCTCACCGCGGTCACCAACCAGTACGCGGCGATGCCCTCGCTGCACTTCGGCTGGTCCCTGTGGTGCGGCCTCGTCATCGTGGCCCTCGCCCCGAAGTGGTGGATGAAGGCGCTCGGCCTCGTCCACCCCTTGTTCACGGTGTCCGCGATCGTGGCGACGGGGAACCATTGGGTGCTTGATGCGGTGGGCGGGGCGGTGGTGGTGGGGGCCGGGTTCGGGCTTACGTACTTGTTGTCGGGGCCACGGGCGTTTGTGGCGGCGCCGAGGTTGAGGTCTCGGGGCTCCGCCCCGAACCCCGCTGCTCAATCGCCGCAGGGGCTTTAAATGCCCACCTGAAGTTCCTTCACTCCGTTCAGCCACGCCGCGCGCAGTCGTCGGGGGTCGCCCGCGAGACGCAGATCAGGCGCCGCGTCCGCCAGCGCGTTGAAGATCAGGTCGATCTCCAGGATCGCCAGGGACTTGCCGAGGCAGAAGTGCGGTCCGCCGCCGCCGAAGCCGAGGTGTGGATTGGGGTCGCGGGTGATGTCGAAGGTGTCCGGGTTCTCGAAGACCTCCGGGTCGTGATTGGCGGAGGAGTAGAAGATGCCGACCCGGTCGCCCGCCTTGATCTTCTGTCCGCCGAGTTCGGTGTCCTGCGTGGCGGTCCGCTGGAAGGAGACGACCGGGGTCGCCCAGCGCACGATCTCCTCGGCCGTGGTGCTCGGGCGCTCCCGCTTGTAGAGCTCCCACTGGTCGGGGTGGGTGAGGAAGGCGTGCATGCCGTGGGTGATGGCGTTGCGGGTCGTCTCGTTGCCGGCGACGGCGAGCAGGATCACGAAGAAGCCGAACTCGTCGGAGGACAGGTTGCCTTCGTCCTCGGCCGCGACCAGCTGGCTCACGATGTCCTTGGCCGGGCACTTCTTCCGGTCGGCCGCGAGGTTCATCGCGTAGCCGACGATCTCCATGGCGGCCTCGGCGCCGATCTCCTCGGTGATCGCGTACTCCGGGTCGTCGTACGCGACCATCTTGTTGGACCAGTCGAAGACCTTGGAGCGGTCCTTCTGCTCGATGCCGATGAGCTCGGCGATGGCCTGCAACGGCAGCTCGACGGCGACATTCGTGACGAAGTCGAACGAGCCGTCGGGTCCCGCCTGTTGGACCGCCTTGGCGACGATGTCGCCGGCGCGGCTCCGGAGCTTCTCCTCCAGGGACCGGATGGCGCGCGGAGTGAATCCGCGCTGCACTATCTGGCGCACCCGGGTGTGCTCGGGCGGGTCCATGTTCAGCATGATCATCTTCTGTACTTCGATCTGGTCGCGCTCGATCGAGGAGTTGAAGCGGATCACGGCGGTGTTGATGTTGGACGAGTAGATCTCCGGGTGAGTGGAGACGTATTTGACGTCCGCGTGTCGGGTCACGGCCCAGTAGCCGGAGTCGTCGAAGCCGGAGATGCCGGTCTCCTGCTGGATCCAGCGGACCGGTTCGGTCTGCCGGAGTTGGGCGAACTCCGGGTGGGGCACGCGGTGTTGGAGGAGATCGGGGTCGGTGAAGTCGAACCCGTCGGGCAGCGCGGGGCACGGCATGGAGTCACTCCCGTGGTGGTCTGACGCTCCGTCAGTTGTGGCTGTGAAGGTAATAACGGGTTCTAGAAGTAGCAAGGCCCCCGGTCGTGTTGGTTCAGTGCGTTGTGCGTGCACGCCCCTTGCGTACCGGGGGTAAGGGACCCGAGACTGCAAGCAGAACTGGTACGCGTTCTAGTTTCGTGAGCACGAGGTCCGCGAAGTCTGTCCAGTTCTGGTCGTGCTGGTCCGGGAATCCTGGAGAGGACGTAGGTCATGGCAGCCGAGCCCGTCATCGTCGAAGCCGTACGCACCCCGATCGGCAAGCGCGGCGGCGCGCTGGCCAATCTGCATCCCGCCTATCTACTGGGCGAGACCTATCGCGAGCTCCTCGGCCGCACCGGTATCCAGCCGGACTGCGTCGAGCAGATCGTCGGCGGCACGGTCACGCACGCGGGCGAGCAGTCCATGAACCCGGCGCGCACGGCCTGGCTCACGATGGGCCTGCCGTACGAGACGGCCGCGACGACGGTCGACTGTCAGTGCGGTTCGTCCCAGCAGGCCTCGCACATGACCGCGAACATGATCGCGGCGGGCGTCATCGACGTGGGCATCTCGTGCGGTGTCGAGGCGATGTCGCGGGTGCCGCTGGGGTCAGGGTCCAAGCACGGGCCCGGAAAGCCGTTCCCCGACGAGTGGAACGTGGACCTGCCCAACCAGTTCGAGGCTGCCGAACGCATCGCGCGCAGGCGGGAGTTGACGCGGGAGAACGTGGACTCGCTCGGGCTCATATCCCAGGAGCGGGCCGCCACCGCCTGGGCCGAGGAGCGCTTCAAACGCGAGACGTTCGCGGTGCAGGTGCCCACCACGGAGGAGGAGCAGGCCTCGGGGCACGGCATGTGGCGGCTCGTCGACCGCGACGAAGGTCTGCGTGACACGAGCATGGAGGGCCTCGCGAAGCTCAAGCCGGTGATGCCGACGGCCGTGCACACGGCGGGCAACTCCTCGCAGATCTCCGACGGGGCCTCCGCCATCATGTGGGCGTCGAAGCGGATGGCGCGGGCGCTCAAGCTGAAGCCGCGGGCGCGGATCGTCGCGCAGGCGTTGGTCGGCGCGGACCCGCACTACCACCTGGACGGGCCGGTCGACGCGACGCGGGCGGTGCTCGGCAAGGCGGGGATGTCCCTGAAGGACATCGACATCGTCGAGATCAACGAGGCGTTCGCTTCGGTGGTGTTGAGCTGGGCGCAGGTCTTCGAGCAGGACCTGGAGAAGGTGAACGTGAACGGCGGCGCGATCGCCCTCGGACACCCGGTGGGGGCGACGGGGGCGCGGCTGATCACGTCGGCGTTGCACGAACTGGAGCGGCGGGACAAGGAGTTCGCGCTCATCACGATGTGTGCGGGTGGGGCGTTGTCGACCGGCACGATCATCCAGCGGCTGTGACGTTCCGGTCGCCTCCGGCGCGGGTGAGCCAATTAAGCCCCCGCGGCGATTGAGCGGTGGGGGCCGGGGCAAAGCCCCGAGGCCGCAACCCACATCGGGGCTGACGTCTCGGGGCTCCGCCCCGGACCCCGCTGCTCAAACGCCGCAGGGGCTTGAATGGCTCAATCGCCGCAGGGGCTTGAATGGCTCAATCGCCGCAGGGGCTTGAAAGGCTCAATCGCCGCGAGGGGATGGCCGGGTCAACGCCGGAGGCGATCAGTACCAGCCGTTGGACTGCCAGTGGTCCCACGCGCCGCAGGCGCTGCCGTAGCGGTCGTTCATGTACTTCACGCCCCACTCGATCTGCGTCTCGGGGTTCGTCTTCCAGTCGCCGCCGGCCGACGCCATCTTGTTGGCGGGCAGCGCCTGGACGAGGCCGTAGGCACCGGTGGAGGCGTTCGTCGCGTTCGGGTTCCAGCCGCTCTCGTGGGACACGATCTTGTCGAAGCAGCTGAACTGGGCCGAGTTCGAGATCTTCTGCTGGGCGATGGCCTTCGCCGAGCCCGACGTCGACGCGGCCTGGGCCGGGGCCGATGCGAAGAGGAAACCGGTCGTGGCGGCGGCGAGGGTGACGCCGGCGATGGCCTTCTTCGGAGTGGCGATACGGCGCAGGAGCGTGGCGGACAAAACGTGACCTTCCGTGGGGGACGGGGGTGGCAGGGCGTGGTGCCTTGCGGTTCCTCCACAGAAACAAAGACCGACGGGTGGAAGCAATGTTGGCTTTTACTAAGGAAGGTCGGACTTGGTGGATGGTGGGGTAAATGTCCGTTGTGTGACGTAAGGAAGGTGCACCAAGGGACTACGGTCCCGCTTAGTACGTGACGTGGGTCATGTGGGGGGCTTCACGCCCGCGGCTCGTCGAATGTGACCTGGGCCTCGAAGGCGGCCCGCCGTGTGGCCCGGCGCAGCGCCTTGAGCACGGCGCCGCCTGCGACCAGCGTCAGGACGACGGTGAGCGCCGCGCGCCCCAGGTCCCAGCCGAGCGAGGTGGCCGCGCAGTACGCGAGGAAGCGGGCCAGGTTCTCGTGCAGCGCGGCGTCCGGCTGGTACGCCACGGAGGAGGCCAGCGCGTTCATGAACGGCCAGCCCGCGAGATTCATGATCGTGCCGTACGCGAACGCGGCCAGGAAGCCGTAGGCGGCGAGCATGAAGCGCTCGGCGCGGCCGCGCAGGGCGTGGGCGCCGGGGAGCAGCCCCGCGCCCATCGTGAACCAGCCCATCGACAGCATCTGGAACGGCATCCAGGGACCCACGCCCCCGGTCAGCAGGGCCGAGGTGAACATGCTGAGCGAGCCGAGGACGAAGCCGAAGCCGGGACCGAGGACCCGGCCGCTCAGGACCATCAGGAAGAACATCGGCTCCAGGCCGGCCGTCCCCGCGCCGATGGGCCGCAGGGCCGCCCCCGCCGCGGCCAGCACGCCGAGCATCGCCACCGCCTTGGGGCCCATGCCGGACTCCGAGATCGTGGCCGCGACCACGGCGACCAGCAGCACGAGCAGCGCCGCGAACAGCCAGGGCGCGTCCTGCGCGTGCGCGTTCACCTCGGACCCGGGCCCGGTGATCAGCGGCCAGCCGATGCCGACCACGCCGACCGCGCTCACCAGGAGCAGCGCCGCGATGGAGCGGGGGCCGAGGCGTACAGGGGTCGCGCGGCCCGTGACGGGCGGTGGTGTCGTGGTCCCCGTCATGCCAGGGCCTTCTCTACCTCGGAAACCGTGAGCCAGCGCTGCGGCGCCAGGATCTTCGCGACCTGCGGGGCGAAGGACGGGGACGACGTGACGATGTCGGGGGTGGGGCCGTCCGCCACGATCTCGCCGTCCGCGAGGATCGCCACGCGGTGGGTCAGCTCCGCCGCCAGCTCCACGTCGTGCGTCGCCATGACGATGGCGTGGCCCTCGGCCGCGAGTTTCCGCAGGATCGCGACGAGGCGGGACTTGGCCGCGTAGTCCAGGCCGCGGGTCGGCTCGTCGAGGAGGAGGAGCGGCGGGGCCGCCGTCAGCACGATCGCCAGGGCCAGGGTGAGGCGCTGGCCCTCGGAGAGGTCGCGGGGGTGGGTGTCGTCGGCGATGCCGGGGAGGAGGTCGGTCAGGAGGGTGCGGCAGGTGCCGGGGGTGGCGGACGCGTCCTTGTCCGCGGCTGCGCACTCCGCTGCGACTGTGTCCGCGCAGAGCAGGTCGCGGGGTTCCTGGGGGACGAGGCCCACCTTGCGGATGAGGTCGCGGGGGGTGGTCTTGTGGGGGACGGCTCCGCCGGTCGTGACCGTGCCGGAGGTCGGCTTGATCATGCCGACGAGGGTGGAGAGCAGGGTGGATTTGCCGGCGCCGTTGCGGCCCATCAGGGCGAGCACCTCGCCGGTGGTGACCGTGAGGGTGATGTGGCGGAGGGCTTCGATCCGTCCCCGGCGTACGCCCAGGTTCTTGGTTGCGGCCAACGTGGTTGACGTCGCGGGGCTCTGCCCCGGACCCCGCTGGCTCTCGTCCCAAAGCGGGGCTTTCTTGGGGCGCTGCCCCATACCCCGCTGCTCAATCGCCGCAGGGGCTTGATTTGCCCGAGCTTCTCGATCGGCCCCCGGCGTTGATTGCGCGAGCCGGTGTTTCAGGTCGGTCGCCGCGCGCCGCGCATTCCGGACCGTCAAGGGGAGTGGGTCCCAGCCTGCCAAGCGGCCCAGGCCCACCACCGGGGGATACACCGGGGAGACCGCCATGACCTCCGCCGGGGGGCCCACCACCAGTGGCTTGCCCGGGCCCGGGAGCAGTGCCACCTGGTCCGCGTACTGGATGACCCGCTCCAGTCTGTGTTCGGCCATCAGGACTGTGGTGCCCAGGTCGTGGACCAGGCGTTGCAGGACCGAGAGGACCTCTTCCGCCGCTGCCGGGTCGAGGGCGGACGTCGGTTCGTCGAGGACGAGGACCTGGGGGTGCGGGGTGAGGACGGAGCCGATCGCGACGCGCTGCTGCTGGCCGCCGGAGAGCGTGGCGATGGGGCGGTCGCGCAGGTCGGCGAGGCCGAGGAGGTCGAGGGTCTCCTCCACGCGGCGGCGCATGACCGGTGGGGTCAGGCCCAACGACTCCATGCCGTACGCGAGTTCGTCCTCGACCGTGTCTGTCACGAAGTGCGCGAGCGGGTCCTGGCCCACCGTGCCGACGACATCGGCGAGTTCGCGCGGTTTGTGGGTGCGGGTGTCGCGGCCGGCGACGGTGACCCGGCCCGCGAGCGTGCCGCCCGTGAAGTGCGGGACCAGTCCGCTGACCGCTCCGAGGAGCGTGGACTTGCCCACCCCGGACGGGCCCGCGAGGAGCATCAACTCGCCCTCGGGGACGTGGAGATGGATGCCGTCGACGGTGGGGTGCGAGGCACCGTCGTAGGTCACGGAGACGTTCTCGAAGCGGATCATGACGACGCCTCCGTCGGCTTGTCGGGAATCGGCCTGTCGGGAATCGGCCTGTCGGGAATCGGCCCGTCGGGAATCGGCCTGTCGGGAACGGGTGCGAGGAAGGCCGGGAGCAGGCCGAGCAGGATGCCCGCCGCCGGCCACAGCGGCAGCTCCGGCGCCGCGAGCGGGACCACCGGCGGCTGGAGGGACGCCGGGTCCTGGGTGCCGGTCCAGATCATGACCGCCGCGGCCACCGCCCCGGACGCCGCGACCAACCAGGCCCGTACCCCCCACACATCGGGCCGGTAGCGGGTCCTGACCGTGCGCCGGCCGCCGAGCCACAGCCCGCCGAGCGCGGCGGCGACCCCGGCCAGCAGCACCGGGAGCCCGTATCCGGCGCCGGACGCAGCGAGCAGCCCGTACGTTCCCGCGCACACCCCGATGAGGCCGCCCAGCGTGAGCGCGGCCGTGGCGCGGCGGACGGCGGGCGGCACCTCGGCGGTGCGGCCGTAGCCGCGCGCGTCCATGGCGGCGGCCAGCGCGACCGAGCGCTCCAACGCGCCTTCCAGGACCGGGAGTCCGACCTGGAGCAGTCCGCGCAGACCGCGGTCCGGGCGGCCGCGCAGGCGTCGCGCCGCCCGCAGCCTGCGGACGTCCGCGACCAGGTTCGGGGCGAACGTCATCGCCACGACGACCGCGACCCCGGCCTCGTACAGCGCGCCCGGCAGCGACTTGAGCAGCCGGGACGGGGAGGCGAGCGCGTTCGCGGCGCCCACGCAGATGAGGAGGGTGGCCAGCTTCAGGCCGTCGTAGAGCGCGAAGACCAGGCCCTCCAGCGTCACCGGGCCGCCGATTCGCACGCCCTGCGCCCACTCCGGCAGCGGCACCTCGGGCAGCGTGAACAGCAGGTGCGTACCCGGGATCGCCGAGCCGAGCAGCGTCGCGAAGACCAGGCGGATACCGAGCACGGCCAGCGCCAGCTTCACGAACGCCCCGTACGAACGCGCCCACGGCGCCTCGGTGCGGCGCGCCGCCACCACGTACCCGGCGACACCGATCAGCATCGCGAGCAGCAGCGGGTTCGTGGTGCGGGACGCGGCCGTGCCGAGGCCGAGTGCCCAGATCCACCAGGCGCCCGGGTGCAGCGAGTTGGAGCGGTGGGCCCTGGGGGCGCGGAGCTGGGAGGCGGCCATGCGTCAGCGGCGGCGGCGTCGGGCCTGCACGCCGGCCGCGATGCCGAGCACGACGACCACGGCGACACCGGCGATGAGGCCGACCGAGGGGCCGCCGTCCGAACCGGAGTCCTTCGCTGCGGGCTTCTCGGACGCCTTGTCCGGGTCGTTCGACTCCGGGTCCTTCGACGAGGACACCTGATCGCCGCAGCCCGACTTCGGGTACCCGGAGATCGCGCACAGCATCGCGCTGCTGTCGTAGCGCAGCGGCTTCGCGACGGCGGCGAGCGCGTCGGCGCTCGTCGCGCCCTCGGCGACCTGCGCGCACGCGGAGCGCGGCTTCGGCGGGGTCTCGCCGGACGGGGCGTCGGCCGCCGTGCCGGAGTCGATGACGAGCGCGATCCGCTTCTTGCCGTCCTTGGCGGGGGTGTCCTCGCAGACTGCGTCGAAGTCGGCGGCGCCGCGCGGCTGCTTCGCGTCCTTCGAGTCCGCGCTCACCGCGAACCGGAAGCCCTGCACATCACCGTCGTCCGGCTTGCTCTGCGAGGGGCCCGCCGTCGCGTACGTCCATGTGTTCTTGGTGTTCTTGGAGCCGTCCTGCTCCCAGAACGACCAGTACCGGTACCCGGCCGCCTGCGCCGGGGCGACGGTCATGGCGAGGAGCGCGACGAGAGTTGCGATGACGAGCCCGCCGAGCCCGGCCGACCTGCGCGCGGTCACGGCTGCTGCTTCTTGCGGCCGCTGAGCAGGAAACCGGCGCCCACGGCTGCGATGAACATCACGCCGATGATCCACCAGTTGGCGCCGCCACCGCCGTCGTCCTTCTTCTCGTCCGAGTCCGAAGCGGACGACTTCGTGGACGCGGGCTCCGGGCCGGTCTTGTTCAGCGCGCTCACCAGGTCCGTCCCGCCGAAGTCGCGCGGGTCGTTGCCGGTGGCGTGCGCCGCGAAGATCAGCTCGGCGTAGGCGGCGGGTCCTGTCTGCGCGGCCCAGCCCTTCGCGTTCTTCTCCAGCCAGGTGTACGAGTCCTTCGTGGCCTTGACGCCCTCCGCAGCGGCGACGGCGGTGACCGCGTCGGCGGTGTTGCCGTAGTCGGGCTGATCGGTGGCGCCGGCCAGCTGGGACTTCAGGTAGAGGTGGGTGTCGAGCTGGTTCTGGAGGTAGACGGCGCCGTTGTGCGCGATGTCCGCCGCGCTCTTGCCGTCCTCGCAGGTGTACGCGTCCGGGGCCGTGCCCTTGCCGGGCGCGAAGCCGGTGCCGAGGCCGCCGAGCACACCGGCCGCGGTGGCGTCGGCGTTCGCGGCGAGCTTGCCCTTCTTGTCCGGCTGGTAGGCGAGGGCGCCGCCGTCCTTGCCCTTGGAGCAGGGGAGGGCGAGCGACGCGAGGGCGTCGGTGCCGGTCTTGCCCTTGCTCGACTTCACCTCGGACGGCTTCTCGCCGGCCGCGGCGAGGGCGCCGATGGCGACGGACGTGGAGTTCGCGTCGCTGTCCATGCCGAGGCTGTAGCCCCAGCCGCCGTCGGCGTTCTGGCTCTTCTTCAGCCGGTCGACGCCCTTGGCGACCTCGCCGTCACGGCCGCCGACCGCGGCGAGGGCCTGGACGGCGGCCGCGGTGGCGTTGCTGTCGATCTTGGTCTTGGCGTCGCAGGGCTTGGTGGGCTCGGCGCGGAAGGCGGCGAAGCCGCCGTTCTCGCACTGCTGCCCGGCCAGCCAGTCGACGGCCTTCTTGGCGGGCTCGACGCCCACGGTGTCCTGCGCGACGAGCGCGAGGGACTGCCGCCAGACTCCGTCGTACGTGGGGTCGCCCTTGCCGTAGAGGCCCGACGGGACGACCGTCTTCGGCGAGGGGGAGGCACTGTCCGCGCTCGCGGCCTGCGCGCCCATGGCGCCGATGGCGACGGTCGCGGCGACGAGCGCGGCGCTGCGGCGAATGTTCATGGTGGGGCGGGTGCCTCTCCCTGTGGGGAGCGGGGCGGCGCGGCACGCGGGGGTACCGGGCGGCTCCGGCTCCGTATTCCTCGACGGTCCTGAGCCGAGCGCGTACGTACGAGGCATTCCGGCTGTCACGGCTGCGGGTCAGCGCCGGATTTGCACCGGCTTCCCCTCGTACGTACGTACTGACGACGCCCTTACTGTACCCGGCGGGGTGGTTCCGGCCCCCCGGGCTCCGCCCCGGCCACCCGCGCCTCAAACGCCGGCGGGGCTGAAAAGATCGGGGCTCTGCCCCGGACCCCGCTGCTCAATCGCCGCAGGGGCTTGAAAGCCGGCGGTGGACATTTCTAGCCCCGCCGGCGATTGAGGCGCGGGGTCCGGGGCAGAGCCCCGAGGCCGTAACGCCGGTGCCGGTGGTCAGCGGACGTCGACCGGGCCGTCGTCGCTGCCGCGCGGAGCGCCCACGTAGGGCTCGACCGCCGAGCCGAACCCGTCCGCCCCGTCACCGGAGAGGTTCTTGCGGACCGAGTCCAGGATGGTGAGGCCCTGGCCGACCAGGCCCGCCGCGATCTCGCCCAGGCCGTCCGCCCCGTTCAGAACGTTGACGTTCGCCCCGGCGAGGCCCGCCGAGGCCTCCTTCACGATCTGTGGCAGCTGGTCGATGAGCATGCGGTCGAGGGCGACCCGGTCGTACGACGCCGCCGCCTCCGCCTGGATCTTCATCCGCTCGGCCTCGGCGAGGGCCAGGACGCGGATGCGCTCCGCGTCGGCCTGCGCCGGCTTGACGACCTCCGACACCAGCTGCTTCTCCCGCAACTCGGCCTGCCTCATGGCCAGTTCCGTCTGCGCCGCGAGGACCTCCTGCTGGGCGTGGGCGAGCGCGAGCGGGCCCGCCTGGTCGGCCTGCGCCTTCGCCCGGTCGACCTGCGCGTTGTACTCGGCCTGCACGACCGCGGTCTCCCGCGCGTACTCGGCCTGCTTACGGGCCGCCGCCTGCTCCGCCTCGGCGGACGCCTGCGTGGCCTGCGCCTGCGCGATCTGCGCCTGCCGCTGGATGGCGGCCTTGTGCGGGCGCGACATCGCCTCGATGTACCCGGTCTGGCCGTCGTCGATGGACTGGATCTGCAGCGAGTCGACGTGCAGGCCGATCTTCGCCATCTCGGCCTTCGACGTGTCGAGGACCTCCGTGGCGAGCTTCTGCCGCTCGGTCACGATCTCCTCGACCGTCATCGAGCCGATGATCGAGCGCAGATGACCGGCGAAGATGCGGCCGGTGAGGACCGACATCTGGTCCTGGTCGGAGAGAAAGCGCTGACCGGCGTTGACGATCGACTCGTGGTCGTTGCCGACCTTGAAGGCGATCACGGCGCGCACGGTCAGGGCGATGCCCTGCTTGGTCACACACTTCTCGACGACTTCCGCCTCGCTCATCGCGAGCGACAGGAAGCGGGTCTTGCGGAACACGGGGAGCACGAACTTCCCGTGCCCGGTGACGACGCGGAACGGCGCTCCCCCAAGTCCCCGCCTGCCGCCCGAGATCAGCATCGCCTCGTCGGGCGCGGGAACGCGATATCCGAACATGCCTGTACGTCTCCTTAGCGGGCGTCGCCCTCGCCGCCGGAGAGAAGAGGGTCGGACCAGGCCATGACCACGACCTGCCGGCATCCGCGGGACTCGATCACGAGCACGGTGGCGCCCCGTTCCAGGGGCTCGTCCGAGTACGCGAGAAAGGTCTCGGTCCCGCCCCTGACCTGCACCAACACCTCACCCGGACCACCGGCCCCACGTGTGCCGACAACCAGCTTCCCCGTTTGGCCGACCACTGCCTCGTCCGGCGTCATCGGCGGGCGCCCCCTTGTCGTTCCAGCTCTTGCGAGCCCTTGAGGCCAGAACATACGCCTGCGGGGGCGGGCCTTCCATCAGGGCACGGCAAAGATCCTCCCGGGGCGGGAACTTGTCCTAGTGCGGGCTTGCTTGGTACGTCACCGGGTCGCTGCCCGAGACCTGTTCCACCCGGCCCGCCTTCTGGAGACGGCGCAGATGTGCCTCCGCCTCCGACACCGCGATCGTCCGTGACCCGTAAGGGATTTGGGCCCACGGGCGGTTCCACTCCATGCGCTCGGCGAGCTGCCATGGAGTGAGGGGGGAGGAGAGGAGGGTGAGGAGGCCGGTCAGGCGGTCCTCGTGGTGGTCCAGCAACTCGGCCACGCGCGCCGGGGCGTCGGTGAACGTGTGCTGGTGTGCCGGGAGGACCTCCGCCGGGTCGAGCCGTCCCACTCGTTCGAGCGAGTCGAGGTAGTCGCCGAGCGGGTCGGTGACGGTGGCGTCGTCCGGGTCCTCGTACAGGCCGATGTGCGGGGTGATGCCGGGCAGTATGTGGTCGCCGGAGAAGAGGCGGCCGTTGCCCGCGCGGCCAGCGGGGTGTTCCTCTTCCAGGTGCAGGCATACGTGCCCCGGGGTGTGGCCCGGCGTCCAGATCGCGCGCAGCCTGCGGCCCGGCAGGTCGAGCAGGTCACCTGGGGTGATGGTGCGGTCCGGCAACGCGGGGGCGAAGCCCGGAAGTTGGCGCTGCTTGCCGGAGTCGCGGGCCGCGATCAGCGGGGCGATGTGGTCCTCGGGCGCACCGGCCGCGACCAACTTCCGCACCATGTACGCGTACCAGCGCGCCGGCTTGTTCTCCCGGGTGCGCCGGACCACCGCCACGTCCGCCTCGTGCATCGCGATCCAGGCGCCGGAGGCCTCCCGCACCTTCTCCGACAGGCCGTGGTGGTCCGGGTGGTGATGGGTGATCAGGATGCCGGTCAGTTCCTCGACGCTGGTTCCGCAGGCGGTCAGGCCGGTGGTCAGTGCGTCCCAGGACGTCGGGTCGTCCCAGCCGGTGTCGATCAGGACCGGGCCCGCGTCGGTGTCGACCAGGTAGACGAGGGTGAAGCCGAGCGGGTTGTCGGGGATCGGTACGCGGATGCTGTGCACGCCCCCGCTGTGGTCGGTCACCTGCGTCGCCTCGTCCATCGGTCGCCTTCCGCCGCTCCAGCCGTACTGCCGCCCCTACGAACTGCCGCCACTGTACGGGAACTTGTAGAACTCGTTTCAATGGTCGCCCGGGCGAACCGTATGCGCGAGGGGGTCCGGTCGGGTGTCCGTGTGCGGTGCACCACCCTTCCGGATCGCAACTAGAACTGGTATCAGTTCTGAAACACCGTCAGAAATGTCGTGCGTGAGGATGCCAGCCATGACCGAGCCCGCGCGGTTCGTGTCGGGAGCTGGAATCGGACGTGAGGCATCGTCGACTGTCGTGACGTGAGGATGTCAGCCATGACCGAGCTCTTGGAATACGGACAGCTGTTCATCGGCGGGGAGTTGACCGACCCGCTCGGCAAGGACGTCATCGAGGTGGTCTCGCCGCACACCGGCGAGGTCTTCGGCCGGGTGCCGCATGCCGCGCCGGCCGATGTCGACCGCGCCGTGGCCGTCGCCCGCCGCGCCTTCGAGGACGGCCCCTGGCCGCGGATGAGCCTCGACGAGCGCATCGAGATCATCACGAAGATCAAGGACGCGTTCGCGGTCCGGCACGAGGAGATCGCCCGCGTCATCAGCAGCGAGAACGGCACCCCCTACACCTCGGGCGTCATGGTGCAGGCGCTCGCCGCGATGATGGTCTGGGACTCCGCGATCAACGTCGCCCGCAACTTCACGTACGAGGAGGCGCGCGACGGCGCCCTCGGCAAGCTCCTCGTGCGGCGCGAGCCCGTCGGCGTCGTCGCGGCCATCGTCCCGTGGAACGTCCCGCAGTTCACCGCCGCCGCGAAGCTCGCGCCCGCGCTGCTCGCCGGCAACCCGGTGATCCTCAAGACCTCGCCGGAGACGCCGCTCGACGCGTATCTGCTCGCCGAGATAGCCACGGAGGCCGGGCTCCCGGAGGGCGTGCTCTCCATCCTCCCCGCCGATCGCGAGGTCAGCGAGTACCTGGTCGGGCACCCCGGCGTCGACAAGGTCTCCTTCACCGGGTCCGTCGCCGCGGGCAAGCGCGTCATGGAGGTCGCCTCGCGCAACCTCACCCGCGTCACCCTCGAACTCGGCGGCAAGTCCGCGGCCGTCATCCTGGAGGACGCCGACGCGGGCGCCGCCGTCTCCGGAATCGTCCCGTTCGCCTGGATGATCAACGGCCAGGCCTGTGTGGCGCAGACCCGGATCCTCGTCCCGCGCTCGCGCTACGACGAGTTCGCCGACGCGTTCTCCACGGCGGCGTCGGCGTTGAAGATCGGCGACCCGCTCGACCCGGCCACGGAACTCGGCCCGCTCGTCGCCCAGCGCCAGCAGCAGCGCTCCCTCGACTACATCCGCATCGGCCAGCAGGAGGGCGCCAAGATTCTCACCGGCGGCGGGGTCCCTAAGGGCTTCGAGCAGGGCTGGTACGTCGAGCCGACCCTCTTCGGCGACGTCGACAACTCCATGCGGATCGCCCGCGAGGAGATCTTCGGCCCGGTCATCTGCCTGCTCCCGTACGGGGACGAGGCCGAGGCCATCAAGATCGCCAACGACTCCGACTACGGCCTCAGCGGCAGCGTGTGGACCGCCGACACCGCGCACGGCGTCGACATCGCGCGGCAGGTCCGTACGGGCACGTACAGCGTGAACACGTTCAGCCTCGACATGCTCGGGCCGTTCGGCGGCTACAAGAACTCGGGCCTGGGCCGGGAGTTCGGGCCCGAGGGGTACGGGGAGTACTTCGAGCACAAGATGATCCACCTGCCCGCGGGCTACGAGCCGGAGGCGAGCTGAACATGGGTGACCGGTGGCATGTGGAGGTCGACCGGAGCGTGTGCATCGGCTCTGCGATGTGTGTGAACACCGCGCCGGACGGGTTCCGCCTCGACAGCGCGCGGCAGTCGCACCCGGTCGACCCGGAGTCCGACGCCAACGAGAAGATCCTCGCGGCGGCGGAGGGCTGCCCCGTCGAGGCGATCACGCTGGCGCTGGCGGATACGGGGGAGGTCGTTTTTCCGCCGGAGGATTGAATCGCGGCCTGGGCCGTGGTTGCGCCCACGGGGCTCCGCCCCGGACCCCGCGCCTCAATCGCCGGCGGGGCTTGATTTACCCGGACTCTCCATCGAGAGGCGACGGGTCTCGGGCCGGAGACCCAATTCAAGCCCCTGCGGCGATTGAGCAGCGGGGTCCGGGGCGGAGCCCCGAGAGCGCAACGCCGGTCCAGGTCACGGCTGACGAGGAGACGCGACATCGATCAACCGGCACACCATCTCGATGTCGATTTTGACCTGGGCGATGGAGGCGCGGCCGGAGAGCCACGTGATCAGCGCGGAGTGCCACGTGTGCTCGATGACCCGCACCGCGGACAACTGCTCCGGGGTCGGGTCGTCGAGCTCCATCGCGTCAAGAATGATCGCCGTGGTCTGCCGCGACACCTGGTCCACCGCAGGGCTCACGCTCCGGTCCGCGAAGGTCAGCGCCCGCACCATCGCATCCGCGAGATGCGGCTCCCGCTGCAACGCACGGAAGGCCCGCATGAGCGTCTCGGCCACCCGCTCCGCGGGGGAGTCGCCGGACGGCGGCCGCTTACGGACCGTCGTGTGCATGTGCTGGAGCTGGTCCTGCATCGTGGCGACCAGGAGGTGCACCTTGCTCGGGAAGTAGCGGTACAGCGTGCCGAGCGCGACCTGGGACGATTCGGCGACCTCCCGCATCTGCACCGCGTCGAAGCCACCGCGCGCCGCGAGCTGGGCGCTCGCGTGCAGGATGCGACGGCGCCTGGCCTCCTGACGCTCAGTGAGCGCGGGGCTCGTGCGGGTGGTGGTTCTCGCGTCCGGAGCTGTCATCAGAAAGCTTTCCGTGTCCCGTGGCGCCAGCCGTGGCGTGAATCACCTGATCCACCTCTTACGGCCCGGCTACCAGCCGGTAGATTCGATGCTCTTGAACGATCAAGTCTGAAACTTGTTCTAGATTAGCGTCCCCACGTAGTGTCCACGGGCAAGCAGGAAGAAGGGTGGCCTGGAGTGACCGCGGAGTCGTTGCGTATCGCTCTCCTCACGTACAAAGGCAACCCGTTCTGCGGTGGTCAGGGCGTATACGTCCGGCACCTCTCGCGGGAGCTGGTCCGGCTCGGGCACCGTGTGGAGGTCATCGGCTCCCAGCCGTACCCCGTGCTCGACGAGGGCGAGGACCTCGCGGGTCTCTCGCTGACCGAGCTGCCGAGCCTCGATCTGTACCGCAGCCCCGACCCCTTTCGTACACCCAAGCTCGCCGAGTACCGCGACTGGGTCGACGCTCTTGAAGTCGGAACCATGTGGACCGGCGGTTTCCCCGAGCCGCTGACGTTCTCGTTGCGCGCCCGCCGTCATCTACGGGCGAGACGCGGCGAGTTCGACGTCGTGCACGACAACCAGACGCTCGGGTACGGGCTGTTGGGGGACATCGGCGGCCCGCTCGTCACCACCATCCACCACCCGATCACCGTGGACCGGCAGCTGGAGCTGGACGCCGCCGAGAACTGGCAGCAGCGGATGTCCAAGCGCCGCTGGTACGCGTTCACGCGCATGCAGAAGCGCGTCGCCCGCCGGCTGCCGTCCGTGGTCACCGTCTCCGGCACGTCCCGCGACGAGATCGTCGAGCACCTGGGTGTGCGCCCCGGGCGGATCGACGTCGTGCACATCGGCGCCGACACCGACCTGTTCTCGCCGAATCCGGCCGTGGCGGAGGTGCCGGGCCGGATCGTGACGACCTCCAGCGCCGACGTGCCGCTCAAGGGCCTCGTCTTCCTCGTCGAAGCGCTCGCCAAGGTGCGGGCCGAGCAGCCGGACGCGCATCTGGTCGTGGTCGGCAAGCGGCCCGAGGAGGGCCCTGTCGCGCAGGCCGTCGCGCGGTACGGCCTCGAAGGCGCCGTCGAGTTCGTCAAGGGCATCAGCGACCAGGAGCTCGTCGACCTCGTGCGCTCGGCGCAGGTCGCCTGCGTGCCCTCCCTCTACGAGGGTTTCTCGCTGCCCGCCGCCGAGGCCATGGCCACCGGCACCCCGCTCGTCGCCACCACCGGCGGCGCGATCCCCGAGGTCGCAGGCCGCGACGGCGAGACCTGCCTCGCCGTGCCGACCGCCGACCCGGGCGCGCTCGCCGAGTCCCTCGCCCGGCTGCTCGGCGACCGTGAACTGCGCGCCCGGCTCGGCGCGGCAGGCCGCGCCCGCGTCCTGGAACGCTTCACGTGGGCGCGCGCCGCGCAGGGCACCGCAGAGCTCTACCGCGAGGCGATGGAGACCGCTCCCCGGTCGACTCGCCCCATGCGCAACGAAGTTGTCACCGAAACCCCCCAGGAAAGCAGGGCCACGTGCTGACCGTCGACTTCACCCGTTTCCCGCTCGCCGCGGGCGACCGCGTCCTCGATCTCGGGTGCGGGGCCGGACGGCACGCGTTCGAGTGCTACCGGCGCGGGGCGCAGGTCGTCGCCCTCGATCAGAACAAGGACGAGATCGCCGAGGTCGCCAAGTGGTTCGCCGCGATGAAGGAGGCGGGCGAGGCCCCCGCGGGCGCCACCGCGACCGCCATGGAGGGTGACGCGCTCCAACTCCCCTTCCCCGACGAGTCGTTCGACGTCGTCATCATCAGCGAGGTGATGGAGCACATCCCCGACGACAAGGGGGTGCTCGCCGAGATGGTGCGCGTGCTCAAGCCGGGCGGCCGGATCGCGGTCACCGTGCCGCGCTACGGCCCCGAGAAGGTCTGCTGGGCGCTCTCCGACGAGTACCACGAGGTCGAGGGCGGTCACATCCGCATCTACAAGGCCGACGAGCTGCTCGGCCGGATGCGCGAGGCGGGCCTCAAGCCGTACGGTACGCACCACGCGCACGCGCTGCACGCGCCGTACTGGTGGCTCAAGTGCGCCTTCGGCGTCGACAACGACAAGGCGCTGCCGGTGAAGGCGTACCACAAGCTCCTGGTCTGGGACATCATGAAGAAGCCGGCGCTCACCCGGGTCGCCGAGGGGCTCCTCAACCCCGTCGTCGGCAAGAGCTTCGTCGCGTACGCCACGAAGCCGCACCTGCCGAAGGCCGACGGGGCCGCTGAGTGAGCAGCCCTGAGCGGACCGAACTCCTCGTACTCCCCGGCGTGCTGACGGCGGATCAGGCCGCGCAGACCGTCGCCGGAATACTCGCCGTGCAGCGCGCGGACGGGGCCATCCCGTGGTTCCGCGGCCACCACCTCGACCCGTGGGACCACACCGAGGCCGCCATGGCGCTCGACGTGGCCGGCGAGCACGAGGCCGCCGGGCGCGCCTACGAGTGGCTGGCCAGGCACCAGGGTGAGGACGGCTCCTGGTTCGCCGCCTACCGCGACGGCGACCCGGACGACGTGACGGACCACGGGCGCGAGTCCAACTTCGTCGCGTACATCGCCGTGGGCGTCTGGCACCACTATCTCTCCACCGGCGACGACGCCTTCCTCGACCGCATGTGGCCGGCCGTGTGCGCGGCGACGGAGTTCGTGCTCCGCCTCCAGCAGCCCGGCGGCCAGATCGGCTGGAAGCGCGAGCCGGACGGCACGCCCGTCAACGACGCGCTCCTCACCGGCAGTTCGTCCGTCCACCACGCCCTGCGCTGTGCGCTCGCCATCGCCGAACAGCGCGAAGAGCCGCAGCCCGACTGGGAGTTGGCGCTCGGCGCGCTCGGGCACGCCATCCGCAGCCACCCCGAGCGGTTCCTCGACAAGGGCCGCTACTCGATGGACTGGTACTACCCGGTCCTCGGCGGCGCCGTGCGCGGAGCCGAGGCGAAGGCCCGCATCCAGGCCGACTGGGACACGTTCGTCGTGCCCCGCCTCGGAGTGCGCTGCGTGGTGCCCAACCCGTGGGTGACCGGCGGCGAGAGCGCCGAACTCGCCCTCGCGCTCTGGGCGATGGGCGAGTCCGACTGGGCGCTCGAGATCCTCCAGGACATCCAGCACCTGCGCGACCCGAAGACCGGCCTGTACTGGACGGGCTACGTCTTCGACGACAAGGCCATCTGGCCGGAGGAGCTGACCACGTGGACCGCGGGCTCCGTGCTGCTCGCGGTGGCGGCCCTCGGCGGGGACGAGGCCACGTGCTCCGTGTTCGGCGGCGACCTCCTGCCGACCGGCGTCGAGCCGGACTGCTGCCCGGCCGACAGGGACTAGTACCTGCGCAGTCGGTTGGCGATCGCGTGGCCGATGAAGAGGTAGACGACGGCCGCGAGGCCGTAGCCGGCGACGACGCGGGCCCAGTCCGCGTCGAACGTGAAGAGGTCATGGGACCAGCCGGCCAGCCACGCGGACGCGTCGTGGACGATCTGGACCAGGTCGTTGCCGCGGTTCGCGTCCAGTAGGTACATCAGGATCCACAGGCCCAGGATCACGGCCAGTGCATCGGCGACGATCGCCACGGTCCGGGCGGCCTCGTTGGTCCCTCGGTAATGCCGATTCGCAGACATGTTCTTCCGGGTTGCCGCGTCGACCCCGATCAAACCCGTACGGGCTTCCTCAAGTGGCACACGCGCAGCGGCCGGGTGACGCTGCCACGAGTGCCACTTCAGCCACGGAGGTAGTCGGTGGTAACCCGTTCCCCTCTTCCCCTGCGACGTCTGCTCACGGCCCTGATGCTGTGCGGCGCGCTGCTCGCCGGCGCGACCGCGTGCGGCTCCGACAGTGACTCGGCGTCCGCGACCAAGGCGTCGTCGAGCGCCACCACGAAGGCCGAGAAGCAGAAGTTCGCCAAGACCAGGTTCGCGGCGAACGCGGGGCTCGCGGCGGGTGCCACGTATCAGTGGATCGTGAAGCCGTACCGCGCGGGCAAGTTCAAGGCCGGTGCGGACGGCCGCAGGTTCGCGCTCGTCAAGGCGGGCCTCGCGGGCGCGTTCACGTACAACCGGCTGAAGGCCGCCTCGAAGAACGCCGAGGGCGACCCGACGCTCTCGAAGGCAGTCGGACCGCTGTCGGCCGGCATCGCGTCGCTGAAGGGTCTGTCGACCAAGCTGCGCAAGGGCGAGGGCCTCGGCGACGTGACCTCCTCCTTCAACGAGGTCATCAGCGGCGTCAAGGACGCGGGCAAGGACGCGGGCGCCGAAGTGACGAACAAGGTCCCGTCGGCCTCGCAACTCACGAAGGGCTCCTAGCGCCCTTCAGGGCCTACGAGTTCAGCTCGGCCAGTACGCGCAGCGTGTGCGGGTCCGGGGACAGGACCAGCAGGTCCGTCACCGGGCCCTTGCGCCACAACTCCAGCCGCTCCGCGATCCGTTCACGCGGTCCGACGAGCGAGATCTCGTCGGCGAACGCGTCCGGCACGGCGAGCACCGCGTCCTCCTTGCGCCCCTCGGCGAACAGGTCCTGGATGTGCCGGGCTTCGGCCTCGTACCCCATGCGCGCCATGAGATCGGCGTGGAAGTTGCGGGTCGCGTGCCCCATGCCGCCGATGTAGAAGCCGAGCATCGCCTTCACCGGGAGCAGCCCCTCGGCGACATCGTCGCAGACCTTCGCGCGGGCCATGGGCGCGATGGTGAAGTCTTCGGGCAGGTCGGTGAGCGACGCCTCGTACACGTCCGTCCGCTTCGGCGACCAGTACAGAGGCAGCCAGCCGTCCGCGATCCGCGTGGTCTGCGCGATGTTCTTCGGCCCCTCCGCGCCGAGCAGGATCGGCAGATCGGGGCGCAGGGGGTGCGTGATCGGCTTGAGGGCCTTGCCGAGCCCGGTGCCGTCCTCGCCCCGGTACGGATGCGAGTGGAACCGCCCGTCGACCTCGACGGGTCCCTCGCGCCGCAGCACCTGCCGCACCACGTCCACGTACTCGCGGGTGGCCGTCAGCGGGGAGCGGGGGAACGGGCGCCCGTACCAGCCCTCCACGACCTGCGGCCCTGAGAGCCCCATGCCCAGCATCATCCGGCCGCCCGACAGGTGGTCCAGGGTGAGCGCGTGCATCGCGGTCGTGGTGGGGGAGCGGGCGGCCATCTGCGCGATCGCCGTGCCGAGCCTGATCCGCGAGGTGTGCGCGGCGAACCAGGTGAGCGGGGTGAACGCGTCACTGCCCCAGGACTCCGCCGTCCACACCGATTCGTATCCCAACTCCTCGGCATCACGCACGAGTTGAAGATGATCGGGGTTCGGTCCGCGCCCCCAGTAGCCGAGTGCGATTCCGAGCCGCATGTGCACCCCCATGTCCGAGGACATATCTGATGGACCATCAGTTCAGGCTTTCGGTGCGCGACTGTACGCGAAAGGCCCCCCACCCGGAAGACGGGCGAGGGGCCTCGAAAGACTTCGGCCGGGGTCAGCCGCGCTGGATCCCCGTGGTGTCCTGGAGCACGCCGCGGCGGCCGTCCTGGGTCTGGGCGACGAGGCCGGGGCCCCGCTGCTCGACCGCCAAGTACCAGGTACCGGGCGCCAGTTCCGCGATCTGGGCCTGCGATCCGTCCTCCGCGAAGAGCGGGCGCGGCACCGGCACGGCGAACCAGAACGGCGAGAAGTCCGCGGCCTGCGGCTGCGCGGCGGCCTGCGGCGCCGGGGCGCCACCCTGCTGCTGCGGCTGGCCACCGTACGGCTGCTGCTGGCCGGGACCGGGCTGCTGTGCGCCGTAGGGCTGGTGCTGGCCGGGGCCGCCGGGCTGCTGCTGGGCACCCGGGTAGCCGTAACCCTGCTGCGGCTGACCGCCGTACGGCTGCGGCTGCTGCGGGCGCGGGGCGCCGAGGAGGGCGCCCTTCAGGGCCGGGACCAGCGGCGTCGCGATCGCGGCGGCGGCCATGATCAGCGTGGCGACGAGGCTGAGGATGAGGCCGATGCCGGCGGTCGGACCGTCGGACGCGCCGCTGCCCATGTTGTCGATGCCGCCGGCCGGGTCGAAGACGTTGCCGAGCGCCGCCCACGCCGCCAGCACCGTGGCCGCGAGGCCGAACTGGCCGAGGTCGATCCCCGCGACCTTGCGGGGCTGCGCCGTACCGCGGCTGAGCACGATGAGCACGGCACCGATGACGCCCGCGAGCACCACGCTCATGAGAAGCGGGCCGCTCTCCCAGGAATTCGGGAACTCGACGCTGTCGGGCGCCCCGTCGTACGAGTAGATATCGAGGAACGAGGCGATCAACAGCAATACCGCTGCTCCGATCACCACGCCGTCGCCTCGAGTGAGGGAGCGGATATTCACTTCAAGTCCTTCGTCAGTCGTCCGGTCATCGGTGGAGGCGGCGCATAGCGCAGGGGTGGCCCCACATCGTACGGAGGACACTATCGCCCGGGTCCGGGGAGTGTCTGCCGAGATCCATAGGGTGACAGTTACCCGCCGAGGAAACTCATGATTCCCTCAGAGATGCCCTGCGCCGCCTTCTGCCGCCACGCGTCCGAGGTCAGTCGCTCGACGTCCTGCGAGTCCCGCATGTTGCCACACTCGATGAAGACCTTCGGAACCTTGGAGAGGTTGAGTCCTCCCAGGTCACTGCGGGTGTCGAGGCCCGTGCCGCCACCGACGTAGTTCGACGGGGCCTGGCCCGTGGCCCTCACGTAGCGGCCCGCGATCCGCTCGCCGAGGTCGCGCGAGGGCTTCACGATCGGCGTGGTGTCGGCGGCTCCCGCGCGCACGGATGCGGGAAGGATCACATGGAAGCCGCGGTTGCCCTCGCCCGAGCCGTCCGCGTGGACGGAGACGACGGCGTCGGCCTTCGCGGTGTTGCCGATCCTGGCGCGCTCGTCGACGCAGGGGCCCCAGGCGCGATTCCCGTTCTGGGTCAATTGGACGGTCGCGCCCTGCCGTTCAAGGACCGTCCGCATGCGCTTCGCCACGTCCAGCGTGAACCGGGCCTCGGTGTAGCCCGCGTTCGTCGACGTACCGGTGGTGTCGCACTCCTTGGAGCCGTTGCCCACGTTCACCGACCGGTTGATCTCGGTCGTGTGCCGGAAGTTGCCCGGATTGTGGCCGGGGTCGATGACGACGAGCTTGCCCCTGAGGGGGCCGGAGCCGCCGGCGGGCTTGGCGGGCTCCTTGGACGCCTTCGACTTCGACGGCGAGGCGGACCGCTTCTCGGACTTCGACGGCGCCGGACTCGCCGAGGCCTTCCCGCCCTGCGAGCCCTGGGAGTCCTGCGAGTTCTGCGAGGGCGAGACGGTCGAGGACTGGCCGGGCGCGGGCAGCACCTTCGGCGGCTCGCTCTCACCCGGCCCGCTCACGACCTGCCACACCAGCCACGCCGCGAGCGCCGTCGGCACCAGCGCGGCAAAGGCGACGAGTACGGGACGCCCGCTGAAGCGGCGGCGTGGCGATCCGCCACTGCCGTCCCACCCATCGGGATCGAAGCCATCGGGTTCCGGACCTACATACGACACGTTGCTGACCTTAACCGTGGGCTCAGATCCCTGCGCCACTTCGGCGCAGGACGCGCAGCGAGTCGCACTCAGAGACCTCGGTGAACGCCCCGGACGCGAGTGCCCGCTGGTACACGCGGTACGGCGCCTGCCCCGTCCACTCGTCGTACTTCACGGGGAAGACGTCGTGGATGACGAGGTAGCCGCCGTCGGCGACGTGCGGGGCCCAGCCCTCGTAGTCCGCGGTGGCGTGCTCGTCGGTGTGCCCGCCGTCGATGAAGACGAGCCCGAGCGGCCCGCCCCAGGCCTTCGCCACCTGCGGCGACTTCCCGACGAGCGCGACCACGTGGTCCTCCAGGCCCGCCGCGTGCAGCGTGCGCCGGAACGTGGGGAGGGTGTCCATGAGCCCCACCGCCGGGTCCACGGTCTCCGGGTCGTGGAAGTCCCAGCCCGGCTGCTGCTCCTCGCTGCCGCGGTGGTGGTCGACGGTGAGCGCGCTCACGCCGGCCGCGCGTGCGGCGTCGGCGAGCAGGATGGTCGACCGCCCGCAGTACGTCCCGACCTCAAGGAGCGGCAGCCCGAGCGCCCCGGCCTCGACGGCGGCGCCGTACAGCGCGAGTCCCTCACCGCGCGGCATGAATCCCTTGGCGCTCTCGAAGGCGGCGAGGATCTCCGGGGAGGGGGTGTGGCTGTGGCTTGTGATGCTCATGCTGATCACTTTGCCCTACGCGGGCGGGGCTGAGGTCGGAGGGGGAGGGGGGACTGTGACGCGTAACCACGACCAAATCGTGGCCACACGTCACAGTCCCCCCCCCGCGTGCGGCCCTCAGCACGCCTGCCAGAGCCGCACCATCACCCGCACCCCGAACCGCAGCCCCTCCAACGGCACCCGCTCGTCCACCCCGTGGAACAGACGCCCGTAATCCAGGTCGGCGGGCAGCTTCAGGCCCTTGAAGCCGAAGCAGCGAATGCCGAGGTGGGTGAAGGCCTTGGCGTCGGTGCCGCCCGGGTTGCAGTACGGGACGGGGTGGCCGTCCGGGTCCTCGGCGCGGACGGCGTCGCACATGGCGTCGACGAGGGGGCCGTCGAAGGTCGTCTCCATCGCGATGTCGTGGTTGACCCACTCGCGGGAGACGGACGGGAGGAGCAACGCGTCGATGGCGTCGAGGAGTTGCTGCTCGTGGCCGGGGAGGAAGCGGGCGTCGACGCGGGCCGTCGCCTTTCCGGGGATCACGTTGGTCTGGTAACCGGCCGTGAACATGGTGGGGTTCGCGGAGTTGCGGAGCACCACCTGCATGAAGTCCGCTACGTGGCCGAGCTTCGCGAGTTCCGTGTCCAGGTCGTCGGCCTCGAAGTCGATCTCCACGCCCTGGAGGTCGGCGGCCTCCTGGAGCAGGGCGCGTACGGGTTCGATGAGGTGGATGGGGAAGGTGTGGCGGCCGATGCGGGTGAGGGACTCGGAGAGGTCCGTGACCGCGTTCTCGGCGTTGGGCGATGAACCGTGGCCGGCACGGCCGTTCGCCGTCAGTTCCATCCAGGCCATGCCGCGCTGGGCGTTCTCGATCGGGTAGAGGCGGCGGGTGTCGTCGAGGGCGTACGAGAATCCGCCGCCCTCGCCGATGGCCTCCGTGACGCCCTCGAAGAGGTCGGGGCGGTGTTCGACCAGCCAGTGCGCGCCGAACTTGCCGCCCGCCTCCTCGTCGGCGAGGAACGCGAGGACCAGGTCGCGGGACGGCTTCGTACCCGTACGCGCGAAGTGGCGGGCGGTGGCCAGCATGACGGCCACCGTGTCCTTCATGTCGATCGCGCCGCGGCCCCAGAGATAGCCGTCGCGGATCTCGCCGGAGAAGGGCGGGACCTGCCATTCGGTGGCGTCGGCGGGGACGACGTCGAGGTGGCCGTGGACGAGGAGGGCGCCGCGGGTGCGGTCGGTGCCCTCGATGCGGGCGATGACGCTGGAGCGGCCCGGCGCGCTCTCCACGAACTCGGACTCGATGCCGACCTCGGTGAGCTTGTCCTCGACCCAGCGGGCGCAGGCCCGCTCGTCGCTGGTCGGGTTGGACGTGTCGAAGCGGATCAACTCGGCGCAGAGTTCGACTACTTCGCGCTGGGCGTCCTCGGAGGCGAGGACGGCGGAGGTGGCGGGGGTGGTCATGCCGCTCCTACGGGGGTGTGTTCGGCCGCGGCGGGGTGCGTTTCCTCGTCGTCGGTCAGGGTCGTGGTGCCGTACGTCCTGATCCAGCCGAGCAGCCCGAGCACGGTGTAGAGGACGAACGCGGTGGCCAGGGAGTTCAGGGCCGGGATGCCGCCGTCGTAGAACTTGCCGACGCAGAAGGCCGCGGCCCAGATGACCAGGGATGCGGGGACCCAGGTGGGGGAGGTGGCGGGGAGGGTGCCGGCCTCGCGGGTCTCGTCGAGCGGCTTGCGCATCGTGCGGACGACCCAGTACTCGGCGACGACGATGCCGCCGATGGGCGGGATGGCCACGCCGAGGACCGAGAGGAACTCGGTGAAGTGGGTCATGATGCCCACTGCGGAGAGGGCCGTTCCCGCTACGCCGAGGGCGATGGTGACCGCGCCGCGGTGCAGGCGCTTCTTGAAGACGACCTGGAAGAAGTTGACGACGCCGAGCGAGGAGCCGTACAGGTTCCAGTCGTTGATCTTCGCGGTCGACATCAGGACGACGAGGACGCCGAAGACGCCGGACGTGGAGAGCACGATCTGCGAGACCTGGTCGCTCTTGACCATGTGGCCGAGCAGGACGCCGGTCAGGCCCACGATGTACTCGGAGAGAATCATCGAGGACGCCGACTGGAGAAAGACGTGCGCGCCCTTCTTGTTGTAGCGGGTCATCTCCGGGGAGACGATCGCGCCGGTCATGTAGCCGCCCGCGATGGCGGTCGCGGCGACCGAGAGCGGGATGGCCTGGCCGGGCGGCGGGGAGCTGATGAGGTCGCCGATGGAGTGGTCGGAGAGTGCGTCGACGACGGACCAGGCGACCATGGCGAAGAAGAGGGGCGTGACGATCTTCGCCATGACCGCCATGTAGCGGAAGCCGAAGATCACCAGGACGGTGATGGCGAGGCCCGCGACGATGCACCACAGCCATGACGGGCCGCCGACCAGTGACGAGACGCTGTCGCCGAAGATCGTGTTCTGGACGCCGAACCAGCCGACGAGGCTGACCGCGATGACGAAGCTGACCAGCGCCGAACCGTTGCGGCCGAAGCCGACCCAGCGGGTCAGGAGCGGCGTCGCGAGGCCCTCGCGCATGCCCGCCATGCCGATCAGGAAGATGACGATCTCGAGGATGACCGCGCCGAGCGTGAAGGCGAGGAAGGCGTCCCCGAAGGTCATGCCGACGCCGATCGTGGCGCCCAGGGTGAACTGCGAGATGGAGCCGGACTGGGCGAGCCACTGGAGCAGCATCGTCCAGAAGCCGAGCCGCTTGTCCTTCGGGACTCTGGACAGCGCGTAGTCGTCGCTGCCCACGCTCTTCTTGGTGGTGGCCATGGCGTCACGACTCCGTAGGTGCGTTTGCGTTGCCGAGGGTCTGCAGGTGGGTGAGCGGGCCGTAGCGGCTCACGAGGGCGTCGAACTCCGCGGCGTCGTGGAAGTCGACGCGCCCGCCCCCGTACGCCTTCGCGGCCTCGACGGCGAACCGGGCCGCGGCCGCGATGTCGGTCTCGTGGCTGGCACCGGTCTGGCAGCCGGGGACCGCGGCGGCCGAGGTGACCGCGAGGCCGACGACCGGGGCGGCGGTCGCCGTGGCCGGCTGGAGGATCGAGTTGATGTGGTGGACGCCGTTACCGTATGGCGTTATGTCCTGCGTTGTCACTGGATAAGTGACCAACGGCTCACCCGTGACGACGGCGAGCAGCTCGCCCAGCTCCTCGCTCACCCGCAGCACCCACCCCTCCTTGACGGTGGGGGACAGGGCGAGGCCCTTGTGGTTGATGATGCGGTTGCCCTTGGTGGTGTCGATGGAGAGCACGGCCTCCATGTCGGCGGTCACCTCGTGGCGGTTCATCGTGGCGATGTCGACGGGCGAGTCCATGAACGGGACCGGGTCGTGCGGCGCGGTCGGTGCGTCCGGGCAGATGTGGGTGGCGATCACCACATCCCCGTCGAGTACGTCGCCGCGGCGGCGCATGTCGAGGAGCTTCGCGGCGGTGGAGAGCGCGGCGGCGGCGCCGTCCGCGTCGGAGACCAGGCCGGTCATCTCGGGCCGGGCACCGACCCCACCGAGACGGCCGACGACGCCGAGCGTGCGGGCGTCGCCGCCGCCGGTGCGGCCCTTGGCGCCCGGGATGCGGACGAGGACGAAGTCGGTGGACCCGCGCTCGCCTTCGACGGTGGTGATCTCGGCGCCCGAGCCCTCCGGGCCCGCGACCGAGTCGAGATACGCGACGGCGCGCTTGCCGTCGGCGTCAGGGTCGTCCAGCAGATCGACGACATCGAGGACGTACTTCAGCATGCGGAGTCCCTCTCACTGCTCACTGCGCCGCGCTCACCGCGCTGCGCCCGGTCGCGATTTCCACCGGTACTGACAGCAGATTCCGGATCGGATAGCGTTGCCCGCAAGCATTTCCCGTTATTTGCAATACAGGTCTGGATGGTGAGATGGCGTGCCGGAGATCCCGCTCGACCGGAAGACCCCGGCCGGCGCCTTGCAGACCGTCGACCGGGCCCTCCTCGTGCTGCTCGCGTTCGAGCGGACACGGCCCGACTGGGGCGTGACGGAGGTCGCCGCCGAGTTCGGCTGGGACACGTCGGTCGCACAGCGGCTGCTCTCGACGCTGGCCGGGCGCGGCTTTCTGGTCTCGGACCCCGTGACGCGGCGCTACCGGATCGGGCCCGCGGTGCTGCGGCTAGGCCGGCTCTGGGAGCGTTCGGGCTCGCTGGAGCTGCTGGCGGGGCCGGTGTTGGAGGAACTGCGGGCGGCGACCGGCGACACGGTCCTGTTCTGCCTGCCCGACAGCTTCCACATGCGGTGCGTCGCGGCGGTCGAGGGGGAGTCGGGGCCGCTGCGCTACTACCCGCTGGTCGGCGAGCTGTACCCGGCGCACGCGGGCGCGACGAGCAAGTCGTACTACGCGTTCCTGCCCGACGATCAACGCCACCGGCTGTTCCGCGGCCGCCCCATGGCCCGCTTCACCGAGCGCACGGTGACCGACGCGGACGAGCTGGAGCGGGAGTTCCTCCAGGTCAGGGCCCGGGGCTACGCGTGGACGGTCGGCGAGTACGACGCCGGGATCGGCACGGTCGCCGTGCCCGTCTTCCTCGGCCGCGAACCGTACGGGAGCCTCAGCCTCGGCGGCGCGAAGGAGAGCTTCCCGGACGGGCCGGAGGACCGCCTCGACGCACTGCGCAAGGCGGCGCACCTCCTTGAGCGCAGGCTCACGCATCCGCCCCAGCGCACCCGCCGCGGCCGGCCCGCCACCAACTGACCTTTATGCACAGCCTGTTGATTACGTCATGCACAGCTTGTTGATTACGTTGATCGGAGCGACCCCGTCGTGAACCTTCTGCTGCTCTCCAATTCCACCCAGCACGGCCGGGGTTACCTGGAGCACGCGCTCGACACCGTGACCGGCTTCCTGCCGCCGAACGCCCGCCTCGCGTTCGTGCCGTACGCGCTCGCCGACCACGACGCGTACACGGCGAAGGTGCGCGGCGCGCTGGAGGGTGCGGGGATCTCTGTCCATGGCGTCCACGAGGGCGGCGATCCGCTGGCCCAACTGGCGGCGGCGGACGCGGTGTTCATCGGTGGCGGCAACTCGTTCCGGCTGCTGAGCGCGCTGTACCGCACCGGGCTGCGGGACGCGGTGACGAAGGCGGTCCGCGCGGGCCTGCCGTATATGGGTGCCAGCGCCGGCACCAACATGGCCGCGCCCACCCTCCGTACGACCAACGACATGCCGATCGTGCAGCCCCCGTCCTTCGAGACGCTGGGCCTGGTCCCGTTCCAGATCAACCCGCACTACCTGGACCCGGACCCGTCCTCCACCCACAAGGGCGAGACCCGCGAGCAGCGCCTCACCGAGTTCCTGGAGGAGAACGACGTACCGGTGCTCGGGCTGCGGGAGGGGTCGTGGCTGCGGGTCGCGGGTGCGCGTGCGTCCGTGGAGGGTGCGTATGCGGCGCGGCTGTTCCGGCGGGGGGCCGCTCCGGAGGAACTGGCGGTGGGGTCGGACGTGTCCGAACTGATGGGTGTGGAGGCGAAGTTCGACGTGGGGAGCTGACGCCGCTACGAGATCTCGGCGGCGAAAACGGAGGAGGCGCGGCACGCTGTAGCGTGCCGCGCCTCCTCCGTACAGGGCCTCCCGCAGCCCGACTACCGCCTACCGGACCGTCTCGGCGAGCGACTCCAGTGCCAGCTCCACCCGCACCGGGCGGTTCTCGCCGTGGTGGGTGACGGCCGAGGCGCGCGGGGCGTGGCCGGAGGCCGTGGTCGCGAGGACGTAGGAGCCGCCCGTCGGGACGTCGAGGGCGAACTCGCCCTCCGTGTCCGTGAGGGCCGAGCCCGCCTGGCGGCCGCGGCGGTCGATCAGGGTGACCTTGGCGCGCGGCACCGGCAGGCCCGCCGGGTCGAGGACGCGGCCGTGGAACTGGGCGGCGAGGGCCTCCTCCACGCGTTCGAGGATCGCGTCCTCCTCGCTGCTGGCGCGCAGCTGGACCGTCGGCTTGCTGCGGCCCGGCAGGCCGAAGGCGAGCAGCACGCCGACCGCGACCGCGCCCGTGGCGATGAGGAAGGAGACGCGGAAGCCGTGCATCGTCGGGACGGCGACGCCGCCGACGTTGTTCGCCGTGTTGGCCAGGACCATGCCGATGACCGCGGAGGACACCGACGTACCGATGGAGCGCATCAGGGTGTTGAGGCCGTTGGCCGCGCCCGTCTCGGACGCGTCCACCGCGCCGATGATCAGCGCGGGCAGCGAGGAGTAGGCGAGGCCGATGCCCGCGCCGACCAGGACCGCGATGATGATCGTCTGCCAGGGGGCGCTCATCAGGCCGATGCCCGCGCCGTAGCCGATCGCGATGATCAGCAGGCCGAGGAGGAGGGTGACCTTCGGGCCGAACGCGGCGGACAGGCGCGCGTAGATGGGCGCCATCAGCATCATCGTCAGGCCGAGCGGTGCCACGCACAGGCCCGCGACGACCATCGACTGGCCGAGGCCGTAGCCCGTCTCCTTCGGGAGCTGGAGCAGCTGGGGCAGGACCAGCGAGATCGCGTAGAAGGCGACGCCGACCATGATCGACGCGAGGTTCGTGAGCAGGACCTCGCGGCGGGCCGTCGTACGCAGGTCGACCAGCGGGGCCTTCAGACGCAGCTCCATCGCGCCCCAGGCGAGGAGGACGACGAGCGCCGCGGCGAACAGGCCGATCGTCGTGCCCGAGCTCCAGCCCCAGTCACTGCCCTTGGTGATGGGCAGGAGGAAGAGGATGAGGCCGACGGTGAGGCCGATGGCCCCCGCGACGTCGAAGGTGCCCTGTGCGCGCAGCGGGCTCTCGGGGACGAAGAAGACGGTGAGCACCATGGCCACGACGCCGAGGCCCGCCGCGCCGAAGAACAGCGCGTGCCAGTCGGCGTGCTGGGCGACGAGCGCGGCCGCCGGGAGGGCGAGTCCGCCGCCGACGCCGATGGAGGAGGACATCAGGGCCATCGCCGAGCCGAGCTTCTCGCGCGGCAGCATGTCGCGCATCAGGCCGATGCCGAGCGGGATGGCGCCCATGGCGAAGCCCTGGAGCGCGCGGCCCACGATCATGACGAGCAGGTTGTCCGTGAAGCCACAGACCAGGGAACCCAACACCATGATGGCGAGGCTGGTGAGCAGCATCCGGCGCTTGCCGGCCAGGTCGCCGAGGCGGCCCATGATGGGCGTCGAAACGGCGCCCGCGAGGAGGGTCGAGGTCATGACCCAGGTCGCGTTGGAGGGGGCGGTGCTCAGCAGCTCGGGCAGGTCCTTGATCACCGGCACGAGCAGCGTCTGCATGACCGCCACCGTGATGCCGGCGAAGGCGAGGACGGGGACGACGCCGCCTGACGGGCGGGCTTGAGTCGTCGGCTGGGACATGAAGGAAGGCCTCCGGAAGGCGGTCTGGGTCCACATACTGGGACGTGTCGCTGAGGACGGCGAACGCGCGCCGCCGGGCTCGGGGCGCGCGTTGTGCGATCGGTGTGCGGTCGTGGTGCGGGCAGGTTGTGTGTATGTCGAACCGGTCTGCTGGGGCGACTATTCCGACGGTCGTCGTACGAGCGGAATCCTTTACCTCTTCATTACGTCGCCGTTCGGTGAACGCCTGTTTCTGACCCGGTGTCAGATTTGGTCTTCCGGTCTACTGGAACGTGTTCTACCGTGCGCCGCATGGGCATCGCCATCACGCAGGAACAGCGGGAACTCGCGGACGCCGCGCGCGGTTGGATCGCGCGCGCCGTACCGCCCGACGAGGTGCGCAAGCTGCTCGACGCCCCGGCCGCCCCCGGCCACCGGCCCTCCTACTGGGACGGTCTCGCCGGTCAGGGCCTCCTCGGGGTGCACCTCCCCGAGTCGTACGGCGGCGGGGGCGGGACCCTGCTCGATCTCGCGGTGGTCGTGGAGGAGGCGGGGCGCGCGGCGCTGCCCGGGCCGTTCGTCGGCAGCGTGCTCGCCGCCGAAGTGCTGCGCAGGGCGGGGCGGCGTGAGCTCACCGGCGCTCTCGCCGAAGGGGGGCGGATCGGCGCGGTCGCGTTCGGGCCCGGCGGGCTCAGCGCCGTCGCGGGCCCCGACGGGCTCGTGCTCGACGGCGTGGCGCCACCCGTCCTCACCGGCGCCGATGCCGACCTGCTGGTCCTCGCGGCGGAGAGCGCCGACGGCGTGGTGTGGTTCGCCGCCGACGCCGAGACCTCCGGCCTCACCGTGCGCGCGCACGAGAGCGGGGACCCCACCCGGCCCACCGCCGAGGTGACGGCGACCGGCGCCGTCGTGCCCGCCGACCGGATCCTCGCCGTGGACGGCACGCTCGTGCGCGACCTGGCGGGTGTGCTGCTGGCCGCCGACGCCTGCGGCACCGCGGCCTGGGCGCTGCACGCCGCGGCCGAACACGCCAAGGTGCGCGAGCAGTTCGGGCGGCCGATCGGGCAGTTTCAGGGCGTCAAGCACTTGTGTGCGGACATGTTGGTGCGGGTGGAGCAGGCGGCTGCGCTGGCGTGGGATGCGGCGAGGGCGCTCGATGAAGGGGAGGGGGAGGGCGGGAGTGACGGCGCCGGCGAGGACGTGCGCGGGCTCGTCGCCGCGCTCGCCGCGGGGACCGCGCTCGACGCCGCGTACTCCTGCGCCAAGGACTGCATCCAGGTCCTCGGCGGCATCGGCTTCACCTGGGAGCACGACGCCCACCTCTATCTGCGCAGAGCCGTCGTCGCCCGCCAGCTGCTCGGCGCGGGGGACGCGCACCGGCTGCGCGCCGTGCGGCTTGCCGAGTCCGGCGTCCGCCGCGAGCTGCGGTTCGCGCTGCCCGCCGAGGCGGACGGGTACCGGGAGGCGGCCCGGGGTGTCATCGAGGGGGCGCGGGGGCTCGACCCGAAGGCCGCGCGGCGGGCCCTCGCGCCCACCGGGTACGCGGCGCCGCACCTGCCGGTCCCGTACGGACTCGGCGCGGGACCGGTCCAACAGCTCGCCGTGCAGCAGGAGTTGAAGGCGACCGGGGTGAAGCTCAGCGACCTCGGCATCGCCACGTGGGTCGTGCCCTCCCTCATCTCGTACGGCACCCAGGAGCAGCGCGACCGCCATCTCTCGGCGACCCTGCGCGGCGAGACGCTGTGGTGCCAGCTGTTCTCGGAGCCGGGCGCGGGCTCCGACCTCGCCTCGCTGCGTACGAAGGCGGAGCGGATGCCCGACGGGCGGTGGCGGATCAACGGGCAGAAGGTGTGGACGAGCGCCGCGCAGTGGGCGGACCACGGCATCCTGCTCGCCCGGACCAACCCGGACGCGCCCAAGCACAAGGGCCTCACCTACTTCGTCCTCGACATGAAGAACACCGAGGGCATCGACATCCGGCCGCTGCGCGAGATCACCGGCGACTCCCTCTTCAACGAGGTCTACTTCGACGACGTGGTGCTGCCGGCCGACGCCGTCGTCGGTGAGGTCGACGACGGCTGGCGGGTCGCCCGGCACACGCTCGGCAATGAACGGGTGCACATGGCCGACCAGTTGACGTTCGACACGGGCCTGGAGGCGCTGCTCGCACGGTCGGGCGACCTCGACGGCGCGTACCGGGCCCGCATCGGTGCCCTCGCGGCGGAGGCGCATGCGCTCGGCTGCATCGGACTCCGTACGACCATGCTTCAGGTGGCAGGGGAGGAACCGGGGGCCGGTGCGTCGGTGCGGAAGCTGGTGCAGACGCCGCACCAGCAGAAGGTCGCGGAACTGGCCCTCGAACTCCTCGGCCCGGCGGGGGCGCTCCGCGAGGGGGCGGGAGAGCGGGCGCTCCACGGGTTCCTGTTGTCGCGGTGCCTGACGATTGCGGGTGGGACGACGCAGGTGCAGTTGAATGTGGTGGCGGAGCGGATCCTGGGGTTGCCGAGGGACTGAGGTCACCCGGCGGGGCTCCGCCCCTGCACCCCGCTGCTCAATCGCCGCAGGGGCTGAAAGAGCGGGGCTCCGCCCCTGCGCCCCGCTCCTCAAACGCCGGAGGGGCTGAAAATGCGGGGCACCGCCCCGGACCCGCTGGCCGAGGCGGAAGGTGGGCCAGAAGGGGCGCGGGGAACTGCGCGCCCAGCCACGTGTGGGCGCGCACGGGGACGACCTGCCCCCGGCAGCCGCACCCGTAGGGTCACCCCGTGGAGCTGAAACACCTCACCGGATTCGTAGCGGTAGCGGAAGAGTTGCACTTCGGGCGGGCCGCGGAGCGGTTGCATATCGCCCAGTCGCCGCTCAGTCAGCAGATCAAGCTGCTGGAGCGCGACCTGGGCGTGAAGCTCTTCGACCGGACCACCCGCACCGTCCGCCTCACCTCCGCCGGGCAGGCGCTCGTGGAGCCGGCCCGGCGGCTGCTCGCGGATGCCTCCGCCGTGCACAGGACGGTGCGGGCCGCGCACCTGGGGGAGGTCGGGAGGGTTTCGGTGGGGTTCGCCGGGGCCAGTAGTTATGCGGCGCTGCCGTTGCTCACTCGGGCCGTGACATCTCAACTGCCCGGGATCGAGCTCGTGTTGGAGGGGCAGACCTACAGCGGCGAGGCGCTGCGCCGGGTCACCGACGGCACGCTCGACATCGGCTTCGTGGCGCTGCCGGTGCGGCGCGGCATCACCGCCCGCGTCGTCCGCATGGAGCGCCTCGTCCTCGCCCTGCCCGACAGCCACCCCCTCGCGGACCGCGCCGAGGTCCCCGTACGCGCGCTCGCCGACGAGCCCATCGTCACCTTCCCGCTCTCCCGCGAGTCGGCGGTGCGGGACGCCATGGTGCAGGCGTGCCACGACGCCGGGTTCGCGCCCCGGATCGCGCAGGAGGCCCCGGACTCGTACAACATGCTGGCGCTCGTCGGCGCGGGTGTGGGCGTCGCCGTCGTCGTCGAGTCGGCGCGCAACATCCACCTGGAACATGTGGTGTTCCGGCCGCTGGCCGGGGACGAGGTGCCGGTCCTGCCGATCGCGCTCGGCTGGCGCAGCGGCAACCCGTCGGCGGCGTTGCAGGCGGTGCTGCGGGTGGCACAGGAGGTGCTGCCGACACCGGAGGACGCCCCGGCGGCTTCGGACTCCGGGAGCTGATTGCGCGCGATCGCAGCTCAATCGGACCCGGAATTGGTCTTGGACAGCGCCTAATGCGTGAGGGCAGAGTGATCTGCGTCTCGCGACGGAGCGTGCACGGGCCTCGGTGTCCGCGCCGGACGGGCGGGACCCGCCGCACCGAGAGGACGCTCGCATGCCGCACGACGCCCCCGCCCCGCACGAGGTCCCCGCCTCCGAGCCGGCGGCGCCCGCCCCCGATCCGGCCCCCGATCCGGACCTCGCCCGGGATGCCCGCCGCGCCGGGGTCACCGCGTTCGTCGGCACCACCATCGAGTGGTTCGACTTCTACATCTACGGATCGGCCTCCGCGCTGCTCCTCGGCAAGATCTTCTTCGCCGACGCCTCGCCCGCCGTCGGCACGCTGGCCGCCTTCGCCACGTTCTGGGTCGGCTTCCTCGCCCGCCCCCTCGGCGGACTGATCTTCGGGCACTTCGGTGACAAGTACGGCCGCAAGAAGGCCCTGATCACGACGCTCACCATGATGGGCGGCGCCACCTTCTGCGTCGGGCTGCTGCCCGGATACGACCGGATAGGCGCCGCCGCGCCGATCCTGCTCGTGCTGCTGCGGATGATCCAGGGTGTCGCGATGGGCGGTGAGTGGGGCGGCGCCGTGCTCATCGCCACCGAATACGCGCCGCCCAACCGGAAGTTGCTGTACGGGGCGTTCGCCCAGCAGGGCTCGCCGGTCGGCAATCTGCTTGCCACGCTCGCCTTCCTCGGCATCGCCCAACTCCCGGACGCGGCCTTCGAGTCGTGGGGGTGGCGGGTGCCGTTCCTGTTCTCGGCGGTGCTTGTTGCTGTTGGGCTCTTCATTCGGTTGAAGCTTGCCGAGACGCCGGAGATGCGGGCCGCGCTCGCCCGTAACAAGCCGGTCAAGCTGCCCATCAAGACCGTGCTGAGTCGCTATCCGCTGCTGGTGTTCCTGGGCGTGCTCGCGGGGACCGCCGGTGTCGCCATCACCTACGTGAAGACGACGTTCGCGTTGTCGTGGGCCACGTCCGACCTGGACTTCGACCGGTCGACGTTCCTCACTGTCATCGCGCTCGCGCTCGTGGTGCAGGTGATTGTGCAGCCCTTCGGTGCGGTGCTGGCGAGCAAGTGGCCTGTGCGCAAGGCCGTGTTGTGGATGCTGATACCTGAATTCGTGGTGCTGCCGGTGATGTTCGTGCTGGTGGGGACGGGGAACTTCTGGCTTGCCGTTCTGGGGATGGGGATCGCGACCTTCCCGCATGCCATGTACTACGCGGCGCTTGCGGGGATCCTTGCGCGCGTCTTCCCGGTCGAAGTCCGGTACACCGGGATGTCGTTGTCGTACCAGCTGTGTACGACGCTCTTCGCGGGGACCGCGCCGATCGTCTCGCAGTACCTGTTGACCTCGTTCGACTCGATCTGGCCGGTTGTTGCGCTTGGGCTGGCGTACACGGGGATCACGCTGGCGGGTGTGCTGCCGCTGTTGGCGCGGACGGGTGAGAACGCTCCGGCTGACCCTGACGCCGCTGCCTCTGACGCCACGGGGCTCCGCCCCGGACCCCGCGCCTCAATCGCCGGCGGGGCTTGAAGAGCGGAGCTCCGCCCCGGACCCCGCTGCTCAAACGCCCCTGGAGCTCGAAAGATCGGGGCTCCGCCTCGTGCCCCGCTCCTCAATCGCCGGAGGGGCTTGATTGGCCCCGCACCCCGCTCCTCAATCGCCGCAGGGGCTTGATGTGGACCTGGAGGTTCCATGAACTACGCCGACCGTGACCCCGTCCTGCGTCCCGCCCTCGGGCGTGTGCTGTCCGTCGAGGATCGTGAGCGGGTCGAACCGCTCCTCGTCGAACTCGGTGAACTGGCCGCCGGGGAGCTGAATCGCCAGGCCGCCCTCGCCGACGCCAACCCGCCGCGGCTCGTCCAGTACGCTCCCGACGGCACCCGGATCGACGAGGTCGACTTCCACCCCGCCCACGACAAGGCGGCGGCCATCGCCTACGAGCGCTTCGGCCTCGCCGCGATGTCCCACAGGCCCGGCGTCCTCGGCTGGCCCACCAAGGTCCCGCACACCGTCAAGTACGCGCTGTCCTACCTCTACGTACAGTCCGAGTTCGGCATGGCCTGCCCGCTCTCCATGACCGACTCCGCCGCCCGCATCCTGCGCCTCTTCGACCCCGAGCGGTACGCCGACGAGATAGCGGCTCTCTCCTCCACCGATCCCGAACTCCGGTCCTCCGGCGCGATGTTCATGACGGAGAAGCAGGGGGGAACGGACGTAGGGCTGACGGAGACCGTCGCCGCCGAGCAGGGCGACCACTGGACCCTCACCGGCAAGAAGTGGTTCGCCTCCAATCCGTCCGCCGATGTCATCCTCACCCTCGCCCGCGTCCCCGGGCAGGGAGAGGGGACGCGCGGGCTCGGCATGTTCCTCGTCCCACGGCTGCGCCCCGACGGCACGCGCAACGCCATCCGCATCGACCGGCTCAAGGACAAGCTGGGGTCGCGTTCCATCGCCAGCGGCGAGGTGACACTGGACGAGGCGTACGCGACGCCCGTCGGTCAACTCGCCAACGGGTTCCGGCAGATGGCCGAGATGCTCAACGTCTCCCGCCTCTCCAACGCCATGCGCGCCACCGCCCTGATGCGCCGCGCCGTCCGCGAGTCCGTCGACCACACCCGCGTGCGCGAGGTCTTCGGCAAGCCCCTCTTCGACCAGCCGCTGATGCGGGCCACGCTGCTGCCGATGATCCTCGACACGGAGGCCGCCCTGCACCTGGTGCTGGAAGCCGCGGCCCGGCTGAGCGCCGCCGACGAAGGCGACGCGGACGCCCGCGCGCTCGTCCGCGCCCTCACCCCCCTCGCCAAGCACACCCTGTGCAAGCGCGCCCGCACCGTCACCGGCGAGGCCATGGAGATCCGCGGAGGCAACGGCTACATCGAGGACTGGGTCAACCCGCGCCTCGTCCGCGACGCCCACCTCGGCTCCATCTGGGAGGGTTCCTCGAACGTCATCGCCCTCGACGTCCTGCGCTGCATGCGCCGCCAGAGCGCCCACATCACCCTCGCCGACACCTACGGCGACCGCCCTGCAACCGTCGACCGCTGGGAGACGCTGCGCAAGAAGGGGGATGAACTCCTCCAACTCCCGCTAGATGAGCAGGAGATGAGGGTCGGTCGGTATGCCGACGAGCTCACCCGCGCCGTCATGGAGACCCTCCTGTACGACCAGGCCGACCACGAGGCCCGTACGACCGGTGACGGCCGCGCCCTCCTCGTCGCCCGCGCGTACACGGCGCTCGCCGACGACCCGGCCGCGCTGCCCCGCACCGCCCTGGACCACTTCGCCGCGCTGGCCGACGGTGGACAGGTCCCGCTCGCCGATCTCCAGGAGACCCACCGTGCCTGAAACGCGTGACACGCCCGACACGCCTCTGAGCGGCATGAAGGTCGTCGACCTCTCCAAGATCCTCGCGGGTCCGTACGTCACCATGTCGCTCGCCGACCTCGGCGCCGACGTCATCAAGGTCGAGCACCCCGAGGGCGGCGACCCCACCCGCTCCTGGGGTCCGCCCTTCAACGGCCCCGACGCCACCTACTACTTGGCGGCCAACCGCAACAAGCGCTCGGTCGCCCTCGACCTCAAGTCGGAGGCGGGGCAGGACGCCGTGCACCGGATGCTCGCCGACGCCGACGTCATGGTGGAGAACTTCCGGCCGGGGTCGTCGCTCGCCCGGCTCTTCGACTACAAGGAGCTGAGCGCCCGCTATCCGCGCCTGGTCATCCTGCACATCTCCGCCTTCGGCGACACCGGGCCGCTGCGCGACGAACCCGGCTACGACATGGTGGCGCAGGCGTCGGCCGGACTGATGTCGCTGACCGGTGAGCCGGACGGGCCGCCCGTCAAGGCCGGTTACGCGATGGGCGACCTCGGCGCCGCCCTCTTCGGCCTCATCGGCGTGAACGCGGCCCTCGTCGAACGCGAGCGAACGGGCCGCGGCCAGTACGTCACGACCTCCCTCTACGAGTCCCAACTCGCCCTGCACATCAACTGGGCCACGGGCTACTTCGCGACGGGCGAGCGGCCGGGGCGCCTCGGCTCGGGCCACCCCAGCCTCGTCCCGTACCAGGCGTACCGGGCCGCCGACGGGCACTTCGTGATCGCGGTCGGCAACGACGCGCTCTTCCGGCGCCTCGTGACCGCCCTCGGCCACCCGGAGTGGGCGGACGACGAGCGCTTCGCGAGCAACCGGGACAGGGTGGCGAACCGTACGGCCCTGAACGCCAAGCTGGAGTCGGTCCTCGTCGACGAGTCGGTGGCCCACTGGGTCGGCCTGCTCAAGCCGCTCGGCGTGCCCGTCACGGCCATCCGCACCCTCGACGAGGTCTACGACTGCCCGCAGACGGCGGCCCTCGACATGGTGCAGAAGGTGGACCACCCGGACGTGGGGCCGTTGCAGCAGGTCGCGTTCCCCGTCACGTTCCGCGGCGCCCGCCCGGCGGTGCGCTCCGCGCCGCCGACGCTGGGGCAGCACAGCAGGGAGGTGCTGGCCGAACTCGGTTATGGGGAGGGCGAGATCGAGGGGCTGCTGGGTCGCTGAGGCCAATCCATGGGGTCACCCTCTTAGGCCAACGCCTGAGGCCCCTTCCGTTGGGCGGCCCACCCTGCCAGTATCTGACGCATCGTCAGTTAATGGCAGGAGGGCTCGCAGCCATGAAGTCGTACATAGTCGGCGTCGGCATGACCAAGTTCGAGAAGCCCGAGACCCGGGACTGGCAGTACTGGGACATGGTGAAGGAGGCGGGAACGGCGGCGCTCGCGGACGCCGGTGTCGCGTACGCGGACGTCCAGCAGGCCCCCGTCGGCTACTGCTTCCAGGCCTCGACGGCAGGCCAACGGGCCGCGTACGAACTGGGGTTGACCGGCATCCCCGTCTACAACGTCAACAACAACTGCGCGACGGGTTCGACCGCGCTGATGATGGCGCGGCAGTTCGTCGAGGGCGGGATCAGCGACTGTGTGCTCGCGCTCGGCTTCGAGAAGATGCAGCGCGGCGCGCTGGGCGGAGGCGCCGACGGAGGCGACTTCAAGACGTCGCCCGTCGCCCGCCACTACGGCATCATGGCGGCCCGCCACGGCTTCGAGATGTCGCCGCCCACCGCCCAGATCTTCGGCGACGCCGCGCGCGAGCACATGGAGCGGTACGGCACGACCGAGGCGCAGTTGGCGGCGGTGGGGGCGAAGAACCACCGGCACTCCGTCAATAATCCGTACGCCCAGTTCCAGGACGCGTACTCGGTCGACGAGATCCTCGCCGCCAAGACCATCCACAGCCCGCTGACCAAGTTGCAGTGCTCGCCGACGTCGGACGGAGCGGCGGCGGCGGTCGTGGTCTCCGAACGTTTCGTTGAGGAAAGGGACTTGGGCGACAAGGCGGTCGAGATCGCGGCCCAGTCGATGACGACGGACACCGAGGAGTCCTTCGCGTCCGGGTCCTGCATCGACGTCGTCGGACAGCCCATGTCGCGGGACGCGGGCCGCCAGGTGTACGAGGCGTCGGGTCTCGGCATCGAGGACGTGGACGTCGTCGAGCTGCACGACTGCTTCTCCATCAACGAACTCCTCACGTACGAGGCGCTCGGCATGTGCGCGGAGGGCGAGTCCGGCAAGCTCGTCGAGGCGGGCGCGACGACGTACGGCGGGAAGTGGGTGGTGAACCCCTCCGGCGGCCTCATCTCCAAGGGGCACCCGCTGGGCGCGACCGGCATCGCCCAAGCGGCCGAACTGACCTGGCAGTTGAGGGGCGAGGCGGGCGCGCGGCAGGTGGAGGGTGCGCGGGTCGGGCTCGCGCACAACATCGGGCTCGGCGGCGCGGCGGTGGTGACGATGCTGCGGCGGGCGTGAGGCCCGCAGTCGGGATGCCGAAGACTCCTGAAGACGGGGCCTAGGTCCTGTCGTCAAACTCCCGTCTGCCCGGCGACGTCTGGCACGCACGCTCGCGGCGTTGCCGAAAAGTCCTAGTAGCTCCGCTACGAGGACTTCCCGGCGCCTTGCGATCGCACGCCCCAGACGCCGCCGGACCGCCCTCCGGGCGACGACGGGAGTTTGACGACAGGACCTAGGACCGTGGACCTATGCCCGGCGGCCCACGGCGTCTGCGGCGAAATCCGGATGTACGGGGTGCCGGGCGACTGAGACCATGACACGCATGGCCCAGACTCCCCCCGACGCCGCTTCCGCAGCGGCCTCCGACGACGCGATACGTTCCCGTGGCCGCGCGCCCGCCGCCCCGCCCGCCTGGCTGGTGGTGGCCGTGGCCTGCGCCGGGCAGTTCCTCGTCGTCCTCGACGTGTCCGTGGTGAACGTGGCGCTGCCGTCGATGCGCGCCGACCTCGGGCTCAGCGCGAGCAGGCTGCAGTGGGTGGTGAACGCGTACTCGATCGCGTTCGCCGGCTTCATGCTCCTCGGCGGCCGGGCCGGCGACCTCTTCGGCCGCAAGCGGATGTTCCTGGTCGGGCTCGGCCTGTTCACGCTGGCGTCGCTCGCGGGCGGGCTCGCGCAGGAGGGCTGGCAGCTGCTGGCGGCGCGGGCGGTGCAGGGCCTCGGCGCGGCGGTCCTGGCTCCCTCTACGTTGACGATCCTCACGTCGGCCGTTCCGGAAGGGGCCGCGCGGGCGCGGGCCATCGCGACGTGGACCGCCGTCGGGGCGGGCGGCGGCGCGGCCGGCGGGCTCGTCGGGGGCGTCCTCACGGAGGGGCTCAACTGGCGCTGGGTGCTTCTGATCAACGTTCCGCTGGGCGCGGTCGTCCTCGCGGCGGCGGCCCGCTGGATCCGGGAGTCCCGCGCGGGCGGCGAGCGCCGGCTCGACCTGCCCGGCGCGGTGCTCGTGACGGCGGGCACGGCGGTCCTCGCGTACGGCATCGTGCAGACGGAGGAGCAGGGTTGGGGCGATGCCGCGACGCTGGTGCCGCTGGGGGTCGCGCTGCTGCTGATCGTCGCGTTCCTGGTGGTGGAGGCGCGTACGAGGGTGCCGTTGATGCCCCTCGGCCTGTTCAAGGTGCGATCGGTGGCGGTCGCGAACGCGGCGATGTTCGTGTGCGGGATGGGCTCGTTCGCCATGTGGTTCTTCATGACGTTGTACGCGCAGAACGTGCTCGGCTACACGCCGATCGAGGCGGGGCTCGCGCTGGTGCCGAGCTCGCTGGCGGTCGTCGCGGGCTCGAAGTTCGCGCCGCGCCTCATGCCGCGCTACGGCGCGCGGAACGTGGCGGCGGTGGGTGTGCTCGTGACCGCGGCCGGATTCCTGTGGCAGTCGACGATGAGCGCGGACGGCGGGTACGTCACGGCCATCATGTTGCCCGGAATCGTGATGATGGCGGGCGCCGGCTGCGCGATGACACCGCTGGCCTCGCTGGCGACGTCGGGCGCCGCGGCGGGCGACGCGGGTCTGGTCTCCGGCCTGGTCAACACGTCGCGGACGCTGGGCGGTTCGCTGGGCCTTGCGATCCTGTCGACGGTGGCGACGAGTCGCGCCGCGGGTTCGGTGGACCCTGTTGCGCTGACCCGGGGGTATGCGGGGGCGTTTGCGGTGGGGGCGGGGATTTTGGTGGTGGCTGCGGTGGTGGTGCTGGCGGGTATGCGGGGCGGGGAACGGTCGGGGCCATCAAGCCCCTGCGGCGATTGAGCAGCGGGGGCCGGGGCGGAGCCCCGAGACCGCAACCCCGTTACAGCCACCCGTTCTCGGAAGCCGCCCGCAACGCCTCCGTCCGATTGCGCGCCCCCGTCTTCCCGATCGCCGCCGACAGGTAATTGCGCACGGTCGACTCCGACAGATGAAGCTCCCCGGCAATGTCGGAGACGGTCGCCCCGTCCGCCGCCGCCCGCAACGCGTCCGCCTCCCGCGCGGTCAACGGATTCGGTCCAGCGCCCAGCGCCGCCGCGGCCAGCGCCGGATCGACGACCGTCTCGCCGCGCAGCACCGTGCGGATCGCCTCGGCGAGTTCTTCGACCGGGCCGTCCTTGACGAGGAACCCGGCGGCCCCGGCCTCCATCGCCCGGCGCAGATAGCCGGGGCGGCCGAACGTGGTCAGGATCAGGACCCGGCAGTCGGGGACCTCGTCGCGGAGTTCGGCGGCGGCGTCGAGACCGCTGCGGCCGGGGAGTTCGATGTCGAGGAGTGCGACGTCGGGGCGGTGCTCGAGCGCCGCGTCGACGATGGCGTCGCCCCTGCCGACCTGGGCGACGACGTCGAGGTCCGGTTCGAGCCCGAGGAGCAGCGCGAGGGCGCCGCGCATCATGCCCTGGTCCTCCGCGAGCAGTACGCGGATGCTTTTGGCGGGGCGGTGGTCCTGCGGCATGTCCGTCACGGGGGAGAGGTTACGGTCCGCCGTGCGGGGCTGCGCGGTGGCGGGGCCGGGGGTGGTTCCGGGCCGGAGCCCCGTGGCGTGGGGCTGCCAGGTTCGGGCGGAGCCCAGTGGAGCGGGCTGTTCTAGGACGAGACGCCCCGGGGGTCCTGGGAGAGCCCGGAAGAGGGGAGGGGCGCGTCCGTCGTCGGGAGTTCCGCGCGGACCTCGAAGCCGCCCGCAGGGGACTCGCCCGCCTCCAGGGAGCCGCCCGCCGCCGCGAGGCGTTCGGTCAGGCCCTTGAGGCCGGTGCCGCCGACGCCGGGTGCGGGGCCCGCCCCGTTGTCCGTGATCCGGAGCCGGACCAGGTCGTCCGCCCCCTCGATCGCACCCTCGATGGTGATCGTGCAGGTCGTCGCCGCGCTGTGCCGGATCGCGTTCGTCACGGCCTCCCGCACCACCCACCCGAGCAACGCCTCCGTCCGCGCCGACAGTGGCGGCCCCGACTGCCGTACGACGGGTTCCATCGCGGCCGCCGTGAGGGCCGAGCGCGCCCGGTCCAGCTCCGTGGCGAGGCTGCCCTCCCGGTACCCGCTCACCGCCTCGCGGATCTCGGTGAGCGCCTGCCGGCCGACCGCCTCGATGTCGGTGACCTGTTCGAGCGCCGCGTCGATGTCGCGCGGCGCGATACGGCGCGCGGCCTCCGACTTCACCACGATCACCGAAAGCGTGTGGCCGAGCAGATCGTGCAGGTCGCGGGAGAAGCGCAGCCGTTCCTCGGCCACCGCGTTGCGCGCCAGCTCCTCCCGGGTCGCGCGCAGCTCCCGTACGGTCTCGCCGAGCGAGAGGATCGCCGCGGTCACCATCGTCGACAGGAACGTGGCGTAGCCGACGGTCGCGCCCACGCTCGGGCTCTGCGCACCGGCGATGGCGCCGCCGAGCGAGGAGAGAACGATGGCGACCTTGGCGAGGTGCCGCCCCCGCATCGCCGCCCCGGCCGCGAGCCCGAGCAGCGGGAAGAACGCCACCCAGCTGCTGCCGTACAGACCCGCGAGCGCGCATGTCACGACGGCCATCGCAAGCAGCGCGAGGCGGGTGGAGAGGGCGTCGCGGGTGGCCGGGACGAAGGACCGGAACGACACGTAGATGTAGAGGGAGTTGAAGGTCAGGAGGCCGAGGCCGCCGACCCAGGGGTTCGGGGTGTCGCCCTGGAGGAGGTTCGAGAGCGCCCCGAGGCCGAGGAGCAGCCAGGGCAGCATCGAGTACCCGTTCACCCGTGCGCCGCCGATGCCGGCGACGGGCCAGTCCTGCTTGCCCGCCCGGTCCCGCCTGTCGCACTCCCGGCCGGCCGCCTTCGTCTTCGATGTCATGCCGGAAGCGTACGAAGGGGCACCCAAGGGAGGGCAGATCCGCTTGTCCCCGGATCAGCAGTACAAATGTCACGGCCGTCGACGGCGGGGGCGCCCCACCCACACAATAGTCCGCATCTGACGTAGCGTCAGAAAACCCGTTCGCGACTCTTCCCAAGCCAACCGCACTTGGCTATACATGGGGATCGCCGGAGGAATGAAACAGGTTCTAGAACCAGTACGCGTACTGGTCTCCGGCCCGTGACGACCTCGGTGCGGCCGACGGTGCGGACGGTCGCACCGAGGTCTTGACCAGCCTTAGGAGCGTTAGCCTCTATGCCCATCGACGCCGCGAAGGCCGTAGCCGCCGAGCCCAGGTCCGCCGAGATCACCTGGGACCACAAGGACATCCAGCTCTACCACCTGGGCCTCGGCGCGGGCGTCCCCGCCACCGACCCCGATGAGCTGCGCTACACGCTCGAGTCGAAGCTGCACGTCCTGCCGAGCTTCGCGACCGTCGCGGGCGCCGGCATGGGCGTGGTCGGCGGCCTCTCCGCGCCCGGCATCGACGTGAACCTCGCCCACGTGCTGCACGGCGGCCAGACCATCGAGCTGCACCGCCCCATCCCGGTCAAGGGCAGGGCCACGACCACGTCGCGGGTCGCCGCCGTCTACGACAAGACGAAGGCGGCCGTGCTCGTCCTGCGCAGCGAAGTCGCCGACGCGGACGGCCCGTTGTGGACCAGCGACTCCCAGATCTTCGTACGGGGGGAGGGCGGATTCGGTGGTGACCGCGGGCCCTCCGCACGCCTTGAGGTCCCCGAGCGCGCCCCCGACCGCACCGTCGAACGGGCCATCCGCGAGGACCAGGCCCTCCTCTACCGCCTCTCCGGCGACTGGAACCCGCTGCACGCCGACCCGGAGTTCGCCAAGCTGGCCGGCTTCGACAAGCCGATCCTGCACGGCCTGTGCTCGTACGGAATGACGCTGAAGGCGGTCGCGGACACGGCGCTCGGCGGCGACGTCTCCCGCATCACCCGCTACAGCACCCGCTTCGCCGGGATCGTCTTCCCCGGCGAGACGCTGCGCATCCGCATGTGGCAGGAGCCGGGCCGGGTGCAGGTGACGGTCACGGCCGCGGAGCGCGAGGACGCCCCGGTGCTCGCGGACACGCTCGTCGAGCACAACTGACCACCGGTACAACGACGTACGAAGGAGCCGCACGCCATGCGAGCAGCCGTACTGCAGGAGATAGGCCAGGACAAACTCGAGGTGTTCGACGACGTCGAGACGGTCGGCTTCGGGCCGGGCAAGGTACGGGTCCGGCTGCGCGCCACGGGTCTGTGCCACTCCGACGTCTCCGCGATGAACGGGGTGCTGCCGCAGCCGGCCCCGTTCATCCCGGGACACGAGGGCGCGGGCGAGGTCATCGACGTCGGCGACGGCGTCACGAACCTGACCCCCGGCCAGCGGGTCCTCATGTGCTGGCTGCCCGCCTGCGGCACCTGTCCCGCCTGCAAGCGCGGCCAGACCGAGCTCTGTCTCGCCGGGTTCATGAACGCGGGCACCCCCAACTTCAAGCGCCCCGGCGGCGACGTCTTCGGCTTCGCCGGGACCGGCACGTTCACCGAGGAGGTCGTGGTCAACGCGGCCTGCGCCGTGCCGATCCCCGACGACGTGCCCTTCGACATCGCGGCGCTCATCGGCTGCGGCGTCACCACGGGGCTCGGCGCCGCGATCAACACCGCTGATGTGGCGGCCGGTTCGTCCGTCGCCGTCATCGGCTGCGGCGGCGTCGGTATCTCCGCGATCCAGGGCGCGCGGCTCAAGGGCGCGGCGCAGATCGTCGCCGTCGACCCGGTCGAATCGCGGCGCGAGGCGGCCCTCAAGTTCGGTGCGACGCAGGCGATTTCGCCCGACGAACTGGCCGACGCCAAGCAGAACATCACCGGCGGCGAGGGCTTCGACTACGTCTTCGAGGTCGTCGGCAAGTCCGCCACCGCCCGCACGGCGTACGACACGACGCGGCGCGGCGGCACGCTCTGCGTCGTCGGCGCCGGCGCCATGGACGACTTCCTTCAACTCAACATGTTCGAGCTGTTCTTCGACGAGAAGAAGATCCTGCCGTCGATGTACGGGGGCGGGGATGTGCTCCAGTCCTACGAGCGGGCGATCGCGCTGTGGCGGGCGGGGCGGATCGACCTGGAGTCGCTGATCACGCACCGGGTGCCGTTGGCGGAGATCAACGAGGCGCTCGACCAGATGAGGACGGGCTCCGCCCTGAGGACGTGCATCGAGCTGTAGCCACCAGCACCGCCGCGGCTCAAAGACCCGAGAGGAAGCCGAAACGTATGTCAACGCCGCTCAACGGCCGCACGGCCATCGTGACCGGAGCCGGCCGCGGCCTCGGCCGCGCCGAGGCCCTCGAACTCGCCCGCCTCGGCGCCAACGTCGTCGTCAACGACTTCGGGCAGCCCGGCCGGGACGGCTCCGGTGACGCCGCCGCAGGGCCCGCCGAACAGGTCGTCGCCGAGATCGAGGCCGCGGGCGGTACCGCCACCGCGCACACCGGTGACGTGGCCGATCACCAACAGGCCCAGGAACTCGTCCAGTTGGCGATCGACACGTACGGCCAACTGGACATCCTCGTCAACAACGCCGGCATCCTGCGCGACCGCATGATCTTCTCGATGACCGAGCAGGAGTGGGACTCGGTCATCCACGTCCACCTCAAGGGGCACTACAACACCAGCCACTTCGCGGCCCGCCACTGGCGCGAGGCCTCGAAGGCCGCCGGTGGTCCCGTGTACGGGCGCATCATCAACACCTCGTCCGAGGCGTTCCTCGCGGGCTCGGCCGGTCAGCCCAACTACGCCGCCGCGAAGGGCGGCATCGTGGGGCTCACCACTTCCACCGCGCTCGCCCTCGCCAAGTACGGCGTCACTGCCAACGTCATCTGCCCGCGGGCCCGTACCCGTATGACGGAGGACGTCTTCGCCGGGTTCGCCGAGCCGGAGGACGGGCTCGACCCGCTCGCGCCCGAACACGTCGCCCCGCTCGTCGGCTACCTCGCCTCGCCCGCCGCGGGGAACGTCAACGGCCAGCTGCTCGTGGTGCACGGCGGCATGGTCGCCGTCGTCGACCGGCCCAGGGTGCAGGCGAAGTTCGACACGGCCAAGGACGCGTTCACGTACGAGGAGCTCGACGCGGTGCTCACGCCGCACTACAAGGACCGGCCCCCGAACGAGACGTTCGCGGCCGCGGAGGTGCTCGGCCTCAAGCACGGCTGAGCCCGACCGCACACACGACTGAGGGGCCCGGCTTGTGCCGGGCCCCTCAGAGATACGTTTCCTCACATCGAGTGTCGAGCGTTACGCCTCATCGGCGCGCGGCCCACGATGCCGCCCGCGCGGCCTCGACTCCTGGTCGCCGCCCGCCATGGGCGGCGAGGACACCTCGCCGCGGTGCCGACCCGAGCCGCCCCGCGCATGGCGCGCCGCCTCCGAGTCGAACTCGACATCCGTGCCGTTGCCTTCCGCCATCGGAACATTCACCCCGTAAACACGTACAAGATCCTTCAGTTGCAGCCGGGCGAGTCTAACGGTCCGTGGTACGGCCACCGAGGGGCGCCTGCGCCAGTGGGACGGGGCGTGTCGCGGTGGGCTCCGGCGGTGCGGATTCCTCCTTCGGCTCCCGCCGCCGCGGGCAGGGTTCGGGCATGGGGATCCTCGCGAGGCCGCACGGCGCGTCCTCGGTGACGTACGGGAGGGAGAGCACCCCGTCGCGCGAGAAGAAGCCGCTGCCCGCGAGCCAGCCGGCCGGCGCCGCCACCTGGTGCATCCGGCCCTCCGCGGGCCGCCACAGGCCGAGCCACGGGGAGCCGCCCTCCGCGCTCGCCACGTGCAGCGCCACCGCGCAGCCCTCCGGCATCAGCGACTGGCCGGGCTGGATGGCGAACGGCGTCAGCTCGCAGTCGGCGAGGCGCAGGGACTCCGGGAAGCGGATCGGCAGCGTACTGCCCAACACGCCCCAGCCGAGCCGGAGTTCACCCGGCGTCGGGGCGTCCGAGTGGAGCAGGATCAGGCCGCTGTCGAGATCGGCGAGGAGCAGCCGGTCCTCGCTGTCCTCGGCGATCTGGAGGAGCGGGGAGACCTCGCCGCCCCGGTCCAGGTCCACGACCACCGTCTTCACCGGGCCGCCGCCGTCCGCCTCCGAGGGTGCGCGGTCGAGCGCGAGCAGCCGGGCCTCGCGGGACAGCCATACCCCGCCCGAGCAGCGTCCCGGCACCTCGGCGAGCAGCTCGGGCCCGAAGCCGGCGCCCGCCACCTGCCACACCGCGGTCGACTCCTCGCCGGCCGCCAGCGCGTAGGCACACCGCCCGTCGGGCGCGGGCGGCAGGAGGGTCAGCTCCTCGCACTCCACGGCGCCGAGCGGCACCTCGCCCGTGCCGGGGCCCGTCGGGTAGAGCAGCGAGAACAGCTGGCGCCCGGCGGCGGCGCGGTGGATCAGCACCCGGCCGTCGGTCAGGGGCAGCACGGCGGTGCCGGGCTCCTCCGGCTGGGGGCCGGGCAGCGGGACCGCGTACGGCTCGGGTCCGTCCAGGGTCCAGCGCTCGGGAAACCAGGAGTCCGGGCTCGCGCCGTGCTGCGCAAGGCGGGCCGCGTACGTCGAGTCCATCGTGAGCACACATCCGGTGTGCGGCGGTCGTGCCCGAGTCTCCGGCGTGGGTTCCGTGGCCAGGGCCGTCATGGATCAGTCACCTCCGCTTGTTCGGGCCGACGCTAGTTTTCGCACGAACCTCCGTGGCACCTCGCGCCCGCCGTTTCACACGAAAGGTGGGCCATGCCCCGAATTGGCTGTGAACCGTGAGTGCGGTGTGCTCTCCTGCTGCCTTCTTCCGGGACCGCCGGGCTTGGGGGTGGGGCGGGCGGCGCAGGTAACCTGTGTGCGTGCCCCGTCTGTCTGAAGTAACCACCGCGCTCGAAGCCCTCTGGCCCCCGGCCCTCGCCGAGGGATGGGACGCGGTCGGCACGGTCGCCGGTGATCCGGACGCCGAGGTCAGCCGGGTCCTGTTCGCCGTCGACCCGGTCCAGGAGATCGTCGACGAGGCGGTGAAGCTCGGCGCGGACCTGCTGGTCACGCACCACCCGCTCTACCTGCGCGGTACGACGACGGTGGCGGCCTCCACGTTCAAGGGCCGAGCCGTCCACACGCTGATCAAGAACGACATCGCGCTGCACGTCGCGCACACCAACGCCGACAAGGCCGACCCCGGCGTCTCCGACGCACTCGCGGGCGCCCTCGACGTCCGCGTCGTACGCCCGCTGGTCCCGGACCCCACCGACCCCGCGGGCCGCCGCGGCCTCGGCCGGGTCTGCGAGCTCGAGCACCCGCTGACGCTGCGCGAGCTCGCGGGCCGCGCCGCCGACCGGCTGCCGGCCACCGCGCAGGGCATCCGCGTCGCGGGGGACCTCGACGCGACCGTGCGTACGATCGCCGTGAGCGGTGGCTCCGGCGACAGCCTCTTCGACGATGTGCGTGCGGCGGGCGTCGATGCTTTCCTTACCGCGGACCTGCGCCACCACCCGGTGAGCGAGGCCCGCGAAACCACACCTCTCGCGCTGCTCGACGCGGCGCACTGGGCCACCGAGTGGCCCTGGTGCGAGCTGGCCGCAGCTCAGCTCGACGAGATCTCCGACCGCGAGGGATGGGGCCTGCGGGTCCACGTCTCGAAGACGGTCACCGATCCCTGGACCGCCCACGCGGCGTCCAACCCCGCATCTGTATCTACTTTTGGAGCCCCCAACTGAACGCCGCGCCCGCCGACCAGATCCGTCTTCTCGACGTCCAGGACCTGGACACCCGCCTCCAGCAGCTCGCGTACAAGAAGCGGTCGCTGCCCGAGCACGCCGAGATCGAGTCGCTGACCAAGGACCTCACGCAGCTGCGCGACCTGCACGTCGCCGCGACGACCGAGGAGAGCGACTGCGCCCGCGAGCAGACCAAGGCCGAGCAGGACGTCGACCAGGTCCGCCAGCGTGCCGCCCGTGACCAGAAGCGCCTCGACTCCGGCGCGGTCACGTCCCCCAAGGACCTGGAGAACCTGCAGCGCGAGATCGCCTCGCTCGCCAAGCGCCAGGGTGACCTGGAGGACGTCGTCCTCGAGGTCATGGAGCGCCGTGAGTCCGCGCAGGAGCGCGCGGGTGAGCTGGCCGAGCGGCTCTCCTCGGTGCAGGCCAAGGCCGACGACGCGACCGCGCGGCGCGACGAGGCGGCTGCCGTCCTCGACGCCGACATCTCCGCCGCCACCAAGGAGCGTGAGGTCGTCGCCGGGTCGATCCCGGAGGACCTGCTGAAGCTGTACGGCAAGCTTCGCGAGAAGGAGGGCGGCGTCGGCGCGGCGAAGCTGTTCCAGCGGCGCTGTGAGGGGTGCCGGCTCGAGCTCAACATCACGGAGCTGAACGAGGTCCGTGCGGCGGCCGCTGACGCGGTGGTGCGGTGTGAGAACTGTCGGCGGATTCTGGTGCGGACGTCGGAGTCGGGGCTGTAGGAATGTTGCGGCCCGACGGCGTTGCGGTCGCGGGGCTCTGCCCCGGACCCCGCTGCTCAATCGCCGCAGGGGCTCAATATGCCCGATCGCCGATGCCCGAGAGGAACATGTGGCGCCCCCTGATCTGAGTCCCCCCGCCACCTTTCTCCTGCTGCGGCACGGGGAGACCGCTCTGACTCCGGAGAAGCGGTTCTCCGGGAGTGGGGGCGGGGACCCCGAGCTGTCCGACGTCGGGTGGCGGCAGGCTGAGTCCGCTGCCGACGCGCTGGCCGCCCGCGGTGACGTCGAGGTGATCGTGGTCTCGCCGCTCGCCCGGTGCCGGCAGACCGCCGAGGTCGCCGCCGCGCGGCTCGGGCTCGATGTACAGGTCGACGAGGGGCTGCGCGAGACGCACTTCGGGGCGTGGGAGGGGCTCACGTTCAAGGAGGCCGGCGCCCGCTACCCGGACGACCTGAACGCCTGGCTCGCCTCGCCCGACGCCGCCCCGACCGGTGGGGGCGAGAGTTTCGCCGAGGTCGCGGAGCGGGTCGCCGAGGCGCGGGACCGGCTGACCGCCGCGTACCGGGGGCGCACCGCCCTGCTGGTCAGCCATGTGACGCCGATCAAGACGCTGGTGCGGCTCGCGCTCGGCGCGCCCGCCGAGGCGATGTTCCGCATGGAGCTCGCGGCGGCGTCCCTGACCACGGTCGCGTACTACGCGGACGGGAACGCGAGCGTGCGCTGCCTCAACGAGACAGCGCACCTCACATAGTTCAGCCGGTTCAGCGCAGCGACGCCGCCTCGCGGGCCAGGGCCTCCACCCGGTCCCAGTCCTTCGCCGCGATCGCGTCGGCCGGGAGCATCCAACTGCCGCCCACGCAGCCGACGTTCTTCAGCGCCAGGTAGCCGGGCGCGTTGGCCGGCGAGACGCCGCCCGTGGGGCAGAAGCGGGCCTGCGGCAGCGGGCCCGCCAGCGACTTCAGGTACGCGGTGCCGCCCGCGGCCTCCGCCGGGAAGAACTTCATCTCCTGCACGCCGCGCTCGAGCAGCGCCACGACCTCCGACGTCGTGGAGACGCCGGGCAGGAACGGCACGCCCGACTCCTTCATCGCGTCGAGCAGCGTGTCCGTCCAGCCGGGGCTGACCAGGAAGCGGGCGCCCGCGGCCACCGAGTCGGCGACGTTCGCGGGGTTGATCACGGTGCCCGCGCCGACGACGGCGTCCGGGACCTCCGCGGCGATCGCCTTGATCGCGTCGAGCGCGGCGGGCGTGCGCAGGGTCACCTCGATGGCGGGGAGGCCGCCCGCGACGAGCGCCCGCGCGAGCGGCACCGCGTCGGCGATGTCCTCCACCACGACGACGGGGACGACGGGGGCGAGATCCAGCACGGAGGCGGAGGCGGCCGAGGTGGCGGCGGCGTCAGAGGAGGAGGTCATGGGGTCATCCTGCCCCGCCCGCAGCAGCATGCGCAAAGGGCGTTGCGCATGCTGCAATCGCTGGACCCGTGGACCCCTGGATCGCTGGGTCTCAGTGGACCTCGTCCACCAGTACGTCCAGGTTCCACGGCCGCCCGGCCTTCGCGGGCTCCTCGACCTCCACGACGTAACCGAGGTCCCGCAGTACGTCGACGAGCTCGGCGGGTCCGGCCGGCGCGGACCCCGCCATCAGCAGCGACCGGACGATCCGCCCCTTGGTCGCCTTGTTGAAGTGGGAGACGACCTTGCGGGTCGGCGCGTGCAGCACGCGCACCGTCGCCGTCCGCTCCGCGACCTCGCCCTTGGGCTTCCACGCGCTCGCGTACGCCGACGAGCGGAGGTCGAGGACGAGCCCGTCCCCGGCGGCCTCCGGCATCACCTCGGCCATCGGCCCGCGCCAGTACGCCCCGAGCGCGCCGAGCCCCGGCAGCTTCACGCCCATCGAGCACCGGTAGGAGGGGATCCTGTCGGTGACGCCGACCGCGCCCCACAGGCCGGAGAAGACGAGCAGCGACTTCGCCGCCCGCTTCTTCGCGGCCCCGTCGAGGGAGGCCAGGTCCAGGGCGTCGTACAGGACGCCCGTGTAGATCTCGCCGGCCGGGCGCGCGCCCGCCGTGCGCAGCTCCGTGTTCTTGGCGATCTCGCCGCGCAGCCCCTCGCTCAGGCCGAGCACCTCGCGTGCCTTCTCCTCGTCGGCACCGCACAGCTCGACCAGCTCGTCGAGGACCGCCGCCCGCGCCTCGGCGAGCCCCGGCAGCGAGAGTCCCTCCAGCTTCAGCGGCGCCCCGCGTCCGGAAGCGGCCTTACCCTCCGACGGCGGCAACAGCACAAGCACGGGGCACTCCTCAAGCACGTACGGAACAACGGTCGATCGACGCCCCAGCCTACGGCGTGCCGTCCCCGCGACCCGCGCCTACGCTCGTGCCATGCCCCGCCGCCACTTGCGAGTGACCGGCGCGGCACGGGAGCCGCTCGGTGCCGTGCTGCGCGAACTGCGTACGAAGCTGGAGGTGCCCGAGGAGTTCCCGGCCGACGTGGTCGCGGAAGCGGAGCGTGTTGCCGCCGATCCGCCGTGGCTGCCGGACCTCGACGAGACCGCGATCCCTTTCTTCACGATCGACCCGCCGACGTCCACCGATCTCGACCAGGCCATGCACCTGTCCCGGCGCCCCGGCGGCGGCTACCGCGTGCGGTACGCGATCGCCGACGTCGCCGCGTACGTCGCACCCGGCGGCGCCCTCGACCTCGAGGCGCACCGCCGCGTCACCACCCTCTACTTCCCCGACGAGAAGGTCCCGCTGCACCCCACCGTGCTCAGCGAGGGCGCCGCCAGCCTGCTGCCCGACCAGACCTGCCCGGCCGTCCTGTGGACCATCGACCTGGACGCCGACGGGCGCGCCGAGTCCACCGATGTCGTCCGCGCCCTCGTCCGCAGCCGCGCCAAGCTCGACTACGCGGGCGTGCAGAAGGCCATCGACGACGGGAGCGCCGAGGAGCCGGTCGCCCTGCTCAAGGACATCGGGCTGCTGCGCGAACAGTTGGAGGTCGAGCGCGGCGGCATCTCGCTCGACGTGCCCGAGCAGGAGATCGTCGCGAGCGACACCGCGTACGAACTCGCCTACCGGGCCCCGCTGCCCGCCGACTCGTGGAACGCCCAGATCTCGCTGCTCACCGGCATGGCCGCCGCCGACTTGATGCTCGCGGCCGGTACCGGCATCCTGCGCACGCTGCCCGCCGCCCCCGACGGCGCGGTCGGCCGGCTGCGCCGCACCGCGCACGCGCTGCACATCGAGTGGCCGCACCACGTCCCGTACTCCGACCTCGTCCGCTCCCTCGACCCGCGCATTCCGCACCAGGCCGCGTTCCTCCAGGAGTGCACGACGCTGCTGCGCGGCGCCGGCTACACGGCCTTCCGCGGTGGCGAGACCCCGGCCCTCGCCACGCACGCCGCCGTCGCCGCGCCCTACACCCACTGCACGGCCCCGCTGCGCCGCCTCGTCGACCGCTACGCGTCCGAGCTGTGCCTGGCCGCGTGCGCCGAACGAGGCGTTCCCGAATGGGTGTTGACGGCGCTTGACGGTCTCCCGAAGGAGATGGCGGACGGTACCCGGCGGGCGAACACCGTGGAGCGCGAGTGCGTCGACATCGTCGAGGCGGCGCTCCTCAGGCACCGGGTCGGCGAGGTCTTCGACGCGGTGGTGGTGGACGTGAAGGACCGCGAACCGGCCGCCGGGACCGTGCAGTTGACCGAGCCCGCCGTCGTCGCCCGGGTCGAGGGCGGTGCGGCCGCGCTGCCGCTGGGGGAGCGGCTGCGGGTCCGGCTCACGCAGGCGGACCCGGGCTCGACGAAGGTGCTGTTCACGCCGGCGTGAGCCGCTGCTCCAGAGTGCGCGCGAGTCGCTCGGGATCCTCCGCGTGCAACCGCACCAGGCGGATGTCCTGCGGACGCCCGAGGAACGTGAAGTGCCGTACGGGGGAGGCGAGTTCGAGAGTGATGCTGGTCTGGGCGCCGACATCCAGATTCAGCTCGCCCTCGCGCGGCGTGTGCGTGTACTTGTTCTCGCGGCGCACCGAGGCGATCAGCTCCAGCGGTATCCGCAGATCCACATGGGCGGCCCGGCGCACCCGCAGCGCGTCATCGGTGACCACGTGCGGCCGGGTGACGGACGCCGCGTGCAGGCCGAGGACCATCAGCACCGTGTAGACGTCGAGGAACAGGACGACGTGGTGGAGCGTGGGCCAGTCGCGCAGCAGCGCCCACATCCCGACGGACTCGACGACGCACACGAACGTGATGCCGTACATCATCACGGCCTGACCCCGCGCGTACGGAAAGGCGCTCGCCCCGACCGGAACGCCGTGGGGGCGTCGCGCCACCCACCGCAGAAGGCTCACGACCACCCGCAGCTCGTGCCCGACGATCCGGCGGACACCGGCGGGGACGCGCAGCGACGTCCGGAGCGCAGTCACGGCGCACCGTCCCCGGCTGCCATCCTCAGGGCGAGGCGGATCACCTCGGCCTGGGCCGGGGTGAAGTCGGAGAGGAAGAGATCCAGTACAGCGGCGCCGTGACTGTCGGGGACGCCGGGCGGCGGCGCGCTCGGCAGCTCCTTCGGCAGGAAGGCGAGCAGGGCGCGGGCCGCCTCCGCCACCCGCGGGTCGTCCGGGTCGGCGTCGGCCAGCGCGTCGAGGCGGGCGTACACGTCGAGTGTCGCCTCCCGCGTCGCCGGGTCGTCGAAGACGGGCACCAGCTCCGCCATCAGCTGTTCGCGGACCTCGGGCGGGGCGGTGGTGTCGATCAGGGCCAGTACTTCACGGTCCTTCGCGGCCATGGGGGACTCCTCGTCCACGGGTTCCAACCCGCCCAGGAAGGCGGTCAGTTCGGGGGAGAGCGGTCCCTCGGCAGGCAGTCGCCCCCGCTCGGCGTCGGACAACAGGGCCCGCAGCCGGTCCCGCCGCTCGTGGATGGCGGCCTCCTGGCGGGCCAGGTCGGCGTCCAGCTCTGCGAGCACCTCGACGAGGTCGCGCCCCGCGTCCTCCGCGAGCACGTCCCGTACCTCGGGCAGCCCGAGCCCCAGCTCGGTCAGGCGCCGGATCCGGGCGAGCTCGATGGCGTGCCGCAGCCCGTACTCCCGGTACCCGTTGGCAAGGCGTTCGGGCTCGGGCAGCAGTCCGAGGTGGTGATAGTGCCTGATGGCGCGTGTGGTGACACCGACGATCCGGGCCAGCTCTCCGATCCGCATGACCTCAGTAGAAACGTTGACGCTACGGCAGGGTCAAGCGAGCCGCACGGCAAAGGCTTGACGGCTAACAACGTTAGCCGTACGGTCTTCCCATGGTTCGGCTAACAACGTTAGCCGCGGCGTCGTCGACGCCACCGACTCTCCGGGAGGTCCCGATGAGCACGACAGCACCCGCCACCACCACCGTCACGGGCAAGCCGCTCATGGTCGTCCGGCGCACCGCGTGGCTCGTGAACGCGCTCTTCTGGTCGGCGTTCGCGGTCCTGGAAGCCGTGAACCACGGCTGGCTCGCGGGTCTGTTCGCCGTCGCCTTCTTCCTTGCGCCCGACTTCACGTTCCTGGCCGGCATCGGCGAGACCCGGCCGATGGAGAAGGGTCAACTCCCGCCCCGCGCCGTGCCGTTCTACAACGCGGCCCACCGCGCCCTGGTCCCGCTCGCCCTCATGGCGGCGTACACGGTGCTGCCCATCATCCAGTGGGCGCCGCTCTTCGCGGGCTTCTGCGGCTGGCTCGCCCACATCTCGTACGATCGCGCCTTCGGCTACGGGCTGCGGACCAAGGAGGGCTTCCAGCGTGCCTGACCTGAAGGAAGGGCGGCGGCTCACGCCCCGCGCCACCGAGATCGCGGCCGAGGCCCGCACCCTCCTGGAGGAGTCCGGGCCCGACGCCCTCACGATGCGCGCCCTGGCCGACCGCCTCGGCATCAAGGCCCCGTCCCTCTACAAGCACTTCCCCGACAAGCAGGCCGTCGAGGTGGAGCTCGTCGCGCAGATGCTCACGGAGTCGGCGGAGGCCTGCGAGGAGGCGGAGCGCCGGGCCCCCGGCTCCCTCGAAGCCCTCACCGACGCCTACCGCGCCTACGCCCTCGCCCACCCCCACCTCTACTGCCTCTCCACTGAGCGCCCGCTGCCCCGGCACGCGCTGCCCGCCGGCCTGGAGGAGCGCGCGGCGGCCCCCCTGATGCGCACCTGCGCGGACGACGCGGACCTGGCTCGCGCCGCCTGGGCGTTCGCCCACGGCATGGTGATCCTGGAGATCCACGGCCGCTTTCCGGGCGGCGCGGATCTGGCGAGGGCGTGGCGGACGGGGGTGGAGGCGCTGCGGCCGTGACCGTGCGGACGGCGCGGCGGACACGGTCCGGGACGGACCACCGGCACGGGTAGCATGGTCGGCACGGCAGACGAGCCGGGCGGGCGGCCGCGTGGGGTTCTTCGGAACCTCCCGAGGAACGTCCGGGCTCCACAGGGCAAGGTGGTGGCTAACGGCCACCCGGGGTGACCCGCGGGACAGTGCCACAGAAAACAGACCGCCGGGGACCGCAAGGCCCTCGGTAAGGGTGAAACGGTGGTGTAAGAGACCACCAGCGCCTGAGGTGACTCAGGCGGCTAGGTAAACCCCACCTGGAGCAAGGTCAAGAGGGACCGCCTCTTCGGAGACGGTTCTGCGCGGACGATCGAGGGCTGCCCGCCCGATGTTCGCGGGTAGACCGCAGGAGGCCGGTGGCAACGCCGGTCCTAGATGGATGGCCGTCTCCCCGAGGCCCGCGAGGGCCTCGGGTGACAGAACCCGGCGTACAGCCCGACTCGTCTGCCGCTCACACCTCCGACCACGGTCAGAGTGCCGCGCCGTGCGTGGAGCGGATCTGCTGGCGGCGGTGGTCCCGCTTCTCCTGACGGCGCTGCTTGCGCTTCTTCGGGGTGTGCTCCGTTTCGTGGGCCTCGTCCGTGGCCTCCTCTGCGGGGGCCTGCTCCACGGGCTCCCGTATCAGGGAGTCGTCGAGGAGGTCCTCCGGTGGGGCCGTGAGGGATGCCGCCCAGTCCGCGGACTCGCGGGTCGCGCCGTTCACCGCGGGGCTCACGCGGATGCGCAGGTCGTCCAGGCCCTCCGCCGGGACGCGGAAGGCGTAGGTCGTGGTGCCGGTGCGGCGGCGGCGCAGTTCGGTGTGCAGGCCGGTGAGGATGTCCTGGTCGGCGTCGTACGTGCGGACGGCCCGGGTATCGCCCGCCCACACCTGGACGCGGGCGGTGAGGCGCATCCGTACGCCGCCCTTCGCGCGGCGCAGCGCGTCGGAGCGCGCCTTGGTGTGCTGCTCGACCGCCCTCGTGTGCGCGGCCTCGCTGGAGTAGCCCCTGCGCGGCGCGCGGCGCGGGTGCTCGGCGTGGTGCGCACGCATGGCGCGGCGCACGCCCGGGGCCATGTTCTTCACGCGGACCGTGAAGCTGACGTAGGTGTCACCGTCCTCGTGGTCCCGGTCCAGATAGGTGGGCGAGAAGGTCTCCATCTCGTCGATCGTCACGGCGAGGCCGCTGTCGAGCGTGGTCCACTCGCCCACTTCCAGGGCTGTGTCCGGTTCGGTCGTGTCGGCGTCCGTGGGCATGAGTCCGCCTTTCAAGTGGATAGGGGTTATGTCCAGTATGCGAGTAATGGCTGTGTAAAGAGATGCGGGGCGTATGCGCAGGTGAGGAAGGTGCGGAGAGGGGGAATTGCCTCTTCATTTACGTGCCGCTTACAGCTAGCGTCTGTGAGCATGAGTGAGCACGGCGTCACGGGGGCCGCCACAACCCCGGACACGAACGACATCGACAGCACGGACCCGGTCGGCAGGCTCGACCGGCTGCCCGTAGGGCCGTGGCACCGCCGACTGACCGCGATCGTCGGCATCGGTGCCTTCTTCGACCTCTACGAGGTGTTCCTCGGCGGCGTACTCGCCGCCGCGCTCGCCGAGTCCTGGCAGCTGTCCGGCACCGAGAAGTCGTGGCTGATCGCCTCCGGGTTCCTCGGCATGTTCGTCGGCGCGAACGTGCTGTCCGTGCTCGCCGACCGGTTCGGGCGGCGCAAGATGTTCCTGGTCAACCTGGGGCTCTACTCGCTGTTCTCGCTGGCGTGCGCCTTCGCGCAGGACGCCACCCAGCTCTCCGTGCTCCGCTTCCTCGCCGGGCTCGGGCTCGGCGCCGAACTGGTCCTCGTCGACACGTACTTGGCCGAGTTCCTGCCCCGCAAGGTGCGCGGGCGCTACATCGCCTGGGCCTACACCCTCGGCTTCGTCGGCGTGCCCGTCGCCGCGCTGCTCGGCGCCCGACTCGTGGCCAAGCACGAGTTGTTCGGGGTGGACGGCTGGCGCTGGCTGCTCGTCGGGGGCGCGCTCGGTGCCGCGTTCATTCAGCTCCTGCGGACCCGGCTGCCGGAGTCGCCGCGCTGGCTGGCCTCGCAAGGGCGGACGGCCGAGGCGGACGCGGTCGTGCGGGGCATCGAGGCTCAGGCGGGTGCGGAACCCGCGGCGATTCCGGCTCCGCGCGCCGAGACCGCCGGGACCGCCCAAACCCCGGAACCGGCCGCCGCGAAGGTGCCGCTGGGCCAGATGTTCAAGGCCCCGTACGCGCGCCGCACCGTCATGTGGTGGATCTTCCAGATCCTTCAGACCGTCGGCTACTACGGCTTCGGTTCGCTGGCTCCGGTCGTCCTCCAGGCCAAGGGGCACACCGTCACGGAGTCCCTCACCTACGCGGCCCTCAGCTACCTCGGCTACCCGGTGGGCTCGGCGCTGTCCGTGCCGCTGATCGACCGGATCGAGCGGCGCACGCTCATCATCCTGTCGGCGCTCGGGATCGCCGCGTTCGGCCTGGTCTTCGGGTTCGCGGAGGCGTCCTGGCTGATCGTCGGGGCGGGCTTCCTGCTCACCGTCAGCAGCAACGTCTTCTCGAACGCCTTCCACGTCTACCAGACGGAGATCTTCCCGACGGGCATGCGCTCCAGCGCCATCGGCATCGCGTACTCGCTGTCCCGGCTCACCTCGGTCGTGCTGCCGTTCATCGCGATCGACGTGCTCGAGGACCTGGGCGCGGACGCGGTGTTCATCGGGTCGGGTGTGCTGATGCTGATTCTGTGCCTCAACGTACGGATCCTGGGGCCGCGGACGACGGGGCGGAGTCTGGAGTCGATCTGAGGCGGGTCATAGGGCCTGTCGTTTGGATCAGGCCGGGTTCACGTGGGGGCGGGACGCCGCGATGAACTGGTGGATGAGGCCGCGCGACTCGTCGCGTACGACCCGGAGTTCCTCGCGGTCGTCGGCCGTGGGGATGCGGTCGACGGACGCCATCGCCTCCTGGGCGAGCACGGCCAGCGACGGGGCCTCGGTGAGCAGCTCGACGCGGAACATCGCCTCCATCGCCGCCGCCCTCAACCGAAAGGCCTCGCGCCGCAGTTCGTGCACGTCGGCCGTCTCGCCGGGCCGGTCGACGTGCTCGGGGAACCAGCGATCCAGCTGCCCCCGCCGATAGTTGGCGAGCGCCCCGCCGAACGCGCAGTACGCGTCGATGCGTTCCTGGCGGAGCCGTTCCGTGCGCGTGAAGTCCTGGCCGCGGGCGGCCGTGCGGCTCTGCAGTATGTGGCTCAGTGCGGCGCCCAGCAGGGTGCCGAGGACCGCGATGACGCTCGTGATGACGACGACCATGGGGACACCCAACCAGTCACGGCCGTACCGGCACCACCAGAGGTGCCCCGGTCCGCGGGTGCGGCAGCACCTCGACCGGGTGCTGGTACACGTCGCTGAGCAGCGGACCTTCGAGCACCTCGGCCGGCGGGCCGAGCGCCGTGATGCGTCCCTCGTGCAGCACCGCCACCCGGTCGGCGTGCGCGGCGGCCAGGCCCAGGTCGTGCAGGACGACGACCACCGCGTCGCCCGCGGCGGCCCGTTCGCGGCACACCCGCAGCACCAGTTCCTGGTGGCGCAGGTCGAGCGCGGCCGTCGGCTCGTCCAGGAGCAGCAGCCCCGCGCACTGGGCGAGGATCCGGGCAAGCGCCACCCGGGCGCGCTCGCCCCCGGACAGCGCCGAGAAGGGGCGGGCGGTGAAGGCCGCGGTCTCCGTCGCCGCGAGGGCCGCCGCGACCGCCGCGTCGTCCTCGTCCTCGCGTTCCGTGCCCGCCCACGGCGCCCGGCCCATCCGGACGACGTCCGCCACCGGGAACGGGAAGGAGAGCGTCGCCGACTGCGGCAACAGGGAACGGCGCAGCGCCAGTTCGGCCGGTGACCAGGCGTCGGCCGCCCGCCCGTGGACACGCAGCTCGCCGGAGGCGGCCGGGAGATCCGCCGCCAGGGCCGCCAACAGGGTTGATTTCCCCGCCCCGTTGGGCCCGACCAGCGCGAGCACCTCGCCCGCCCGCACGTCCAGGTCGACGCCGGACAGGACCGGCCTGCCGCCCAGGTGCACGTGCAGGGCGCGGGCCTCGGCGACCGTGTCCCCGGCGGCGTACCGCTCGGGCAGGGCGCGGTGGCGCGGGCCCCGCAGCAGCGTGCTCCAACGGCCCTTCATGCCCAGCCTCCTTGCTTACGGCGGGTGCGGCGCAGCAGCCAGAAGAAGAACGGGCTGCCGGTCAGCGCGGTGAGCACCCCGATGGGGAGTTCGGCGGGGGCCGCCACCGTACGGGCGGCGAGGTCGGCCGCGACCAGGACGGCGGCGCCGCCGAGGGCGCTGCCCGGGACCAGGAAGCGGTGTCCCGGACCCGCGAGCATCCGCAGCAGGTGCGGGATGACCAGGCCGACGAAGCCGATGACGCCGGAGACCGCCACGGCCGCCGCCGTGAGCAGTGCGATGACGAGGATCAGCGTGATCCGGAGCTTCTCGACGTCCACGCCCAGGTGCCGGGCCGGGCGTTCGCCGAGCGACAGCAGGTCCAGTTTCCGGGAGTAGAAGGGCGCGACCAGCAGGCCGACGGCCGCGCAGGGCAGCACCGCGAGCACCTTCGGCCAGGTCGCCTGCGCCAGCGAGCCGAGCTGCCAGAACGTGATCTGGTTGACGGCGGCGGCATCGGCGTAGGAGAGGAACAGGCCGATCAGGGCGCCCGCGAAGGCGTTCACGGCGATGCCCGTGAGGATGAGCGTGACGACCTCCGTGCGGCCGCCCGAGCGGGACATCACGTAGACGATCAGGACCGTCGCGAGGCCCGACGCGAACGCGCAGGCCGTGATGGTCCACGTACCGAAGAAGTTCAGGCCGAGTGCGATGCAGGCCACCGCGCCGACCGCCGCGCCCGACGAGATGCCGATGACGCCGGGCTCGGCGAGCGGGTTGCCGAACACGCCCTGCATGAGCGCGCCCGCGCAGCCGAGCGAGGCGCCGACGAGGAGGGCGAGGACGACGCGGGGCAGGCGCACGTTCCACAGGACGGATTCGCCGACCCGGTCGAGCGCCTGCCCGCCGAGGCCCAGGCGGTGCTGGGCGGAGGCGAGCACGTCCAGGGGTGCGATGTGGTAAGCGCCGATTCCCGCCGAGAGCAGGGCGAGGGTGATCAGGGCCGCGATCAGACAGGCCGTCAGAACCCATGCTCTGCTGCGGTGTTGGGGACGCGGTTCGGCGGGTGGCGCTCCGGGCGCCGTGGGTTTCGTCACCGTCGCCGCCATGTCACGCGCCGTCCTTCCCGTACAGCTGGTCCACGATCGATCTCAGTACCTGGTCCGTGCGCGGGCCGTAGTTGAGCAGCACGCCGTCGTCGACGGAGACGACCCTGCGGTCGACGCCTGCCGGGGTCTCGGCGACGCCGGGGATCTTCACCAGTCCGTCCATGCCGCCGACGGAGTCAAGTCCCTTGGCCATGACGAGAATCGCGTCCGGCGCGGCCTTCGCGAGGGCCTCGCTGGTGATCGCGGTGAAGTCCTTCTTCAGGCCCGAGTCCGCGCCCGCGTCGACCGCGCCCGCCGCCTTCAGGAGTGAGGTCGCGCCGGACTCCTTGCCGCCGATGAGGTAGACGGAGGCCGAGCCGCGCAGATAGAGGAAGGCGACGCGCGGCTCGTCGCCGTGCCGCGCCGGGATGTCCTTCTGTACGGCAGCGATCCGGTCCTCCGACCGCTGCGTCAACTCCCGCCCGGCGGCGGGGACTCCGAGTGTTTTCGCGACCGCCTGGATGCGGGTGCCGACGTCGTCGAGGCCCTTCGCCGGGTCGATCACGACCACCGGGACGCCCGCGTCGCGGATCTGCTCCATCGCCTCGTCGGGGCCCGAGGTCGTCTCGGCGAGGACCAGGTCCGGCTTGAGCGAGAGCACGTTCTCCGCGGAGACGTCGTGGTTGCGGGTGACCACCGGCAGCTTCTTCGCCTGGTCGAACGTGGCCGTGATGTCCCGCGCCACGACCCGCTTGCCGAGCCCGAGGGCGAAGGCGATCTCGCTGAGGCTGCCCGACAGCGGAACGATCCGGTCGGCCCGCTTCACCGTGACCTTCTTGCCGTCGGCCGAGGTGACGGTCGCCGGGAGTTCCGGTTTCGGCGAAGGGGCGAGCGGTTCGAGGCGGTTCGAGGTCGCGGACGACTTGGTTCCGCCGCCGGATCCGGTCGCGTCCGTCCCCGCGTTCGTCCCTGCATTCGTCTTCGTGGAGCCGCCGCCGCAGGCCGTGGCGGCCAGCGCGAGGACGGCGACGAGTACGGAGATCAGCAGGCCGGGCCGTCGGGTGGCGGGCGGGGCGGGAGCGGCTGGCGTCGGCACGCGGGGTCCGTCCTGTCGTGAGCGTAGGGGCTGTTGCAAGCGGAGGGGCTGTTGGCAGAAGCGATCATAGTTTAGGTTAGCCTTACCTAAGTCGCCAGAGTCTGCGTCAGGACCCTGTGGCGTCTGGTGCTGGAGTCCCGGAGGAACCGTCATGATTCGACGCGCACCCCTACGCGTCTTTGCTCTCGCCCTGTTCGCGGGCCTGCTCGCCGCCCTGCTGCCGGCCCCCGGAGCGCACGCCGCGACCCGTACCGTGCAGGGCGGCCGGCTCGACTGGGGTGTGAAGTCGTCCTTCCAGAGCTACATCACCGGGCCCATCGCGAAGGGGAGTTACACCCTGACCGGGGGAGCGGCGACCGTCGGCGCGAGCGGGTTCCGCTTCCACTCGGCCAGCGGCGGCTACGACGGTTCGACCGGCGCCTTCAACTCCTCGTTCTCCGGCGGTGTGCACTTCGTCGGACACAAGAAGGACGACGGTTCGCACGAACTCGACATGACGATCAGCAACCCGTCCGTCCGTATCGCGGGCGGCGGCGGGACGCTCTACGTCGATGTCGTGAGCAAGGCGAAGGGCACCGGGACGGTCACGTCGTCCCGCCAGGTGCCCTTCGCCTCCCTCTCCCTGGGCGGGATCGACATGAAGGGCGACGGCGACGCCGTGACCCTCAACAGTGTTCCCGCCACGCTCACTTCGCAGGGCGCCAAGTCCTTCGCCGGCTACTACACGGCGGGCACCGCGCTCGACCCGGTCAGCCTGTCCGCCGACGTCGAGCCGAAGAAGGACCCCGCGAAGCCTTCCCCCACCGCGACGGCCGGGTCCAAGGAGAAGAAGGCCAAGAAGGACGACACCGACACAGGCACCGGCACCGTCCGGGACGGAGCTGTCGACTGGGGCGTGCGCCGCACCTTCCGCGAGTACGTCACCGGGGACATCGCCCAGGGGAAATGGAAGCTCGCCGACGGGGCGCGGGACGGCGGCGCGCTGTTCCGCTTCCCCGAGGGCGAAGGGTCGTACGACAAGAAGAAGCAGACCCTGGACGCCGAGTTCACCGGGTCCGTGCGGTTCACCGGGAAACACGGGCTCGACCTGAAGTTCGCGGACGTGGCCGTCGACGTGGCCGACGGCAAGGGCACGCTGCGCGCCGACGTCACCGGCGACGGCCGCACCCGTAAGGACACCGCACTCGTGACCTTCGACGTCGACGAACTCGCCGCGAAGGACGGGCTCGTACGGGTCGACGAGGCCCCGGCGAAGCTCACCGCCGCCGGGGCGAAGGCCTTCGGTGGCATGTACCGCAAGGGGGTCGCGATGGACCCGGTCTCCCTCGCGGTCGCGCTCGACGCCGACGCCGCACTGCCCGCGCTGCCCGACCTCGGCAGCTCCGCCTCGCCCAGTCCCGCCCACAGCTCCGACGCCCCGAAGGCCAAGTCCACTTCGGCGGCCGAGAGTTCGGGGCTCTCCGGTGGCGCGGTCTCCGGGATCGTCGCCGTCGTGGCCCTCGTGCTCGCCGCCGTCGGATTCCTGGTCCTTCGCTCGCGCCGTTCCCCGCGCCCCTGAACGGGCGCTCCCACTCGAAGAGTTGAGGAAAGAAGCAGATGTCTCGCACAGGCCACCCGATCACCAGACACCCCATAGCCCTCGCCGCCGCGACCGCCGTCGCGCTCGGCAGCGGCGCGCTGAGCCTGCCCGCCTTCGCCGCCGAAAAGGCCGCTCCCGGTGCCGAAAAGGCCGCGCCGAGCGTCGAGTTGAAGGACGGAACGCTCGACTGGGGCATCAAGGAGTCCTTCCGCAAGTACGTCACCGGCATCGCCCTCGGGAAGATCGAGGCGACCGACGGGGCCACGCAGGCCGCCGGCAACGGCGCCTTCACCTTCGGCGGCGGCACGGGAACGTACGACACGGCGACGCACGGCACGGACACGAAGTTCAAGGGCGCCGTCCGGTTCGCCTCCACCGCCCACCGCTTCGACATCAAGGTCGCCGACGTGAAGGTGGTGACCTCCGGCACGACCGGTCACATCGACGCCGACGTCACGCTCAACGGCAGCACCCAGAACGACATCGAGTTCGCCACGCTCGACCTGTCCGCCGTGAAGCCGGGCCAGGGCGCGGGCGGCGCCATGACCTTCAAGGACATCCCGGCGACGCTCACCGCCGACGGCGCCAAGGCCTTCAACGGGATGTACGAGGCGGGCACCGCCCTCGACCCGGCGACGCTGACCGTCACCGCGGCCTCTGCCCCGACCTCGCCCGCGCCGACCAAGCCCCCGACGAAGTCACCGTCCCCGACCGACACGGCCACGGCGGCGCCGAAGCCCACGAAGACCGCGACCCCGACCGGCAAGCCGACCGCGGCCGCGTCGACGGCCCCCGCGGCCGCCGTCTCCGGCGAGATCGTCGACGGCAACCTGGACTGGGGCGTCAAGGAGTCCTTCCGTACGTACATCACCGGGCCGATCGCCAAGGGCAAGGTCGAACTCTCCGGCGGCGCGGGCAAGAACGGCTCGGGGTACCGGTTCGGCGACGCGAGCGGCAGCTACGACGCCGACGCCAAGTCGCTGGACGCGAAGTTCGCCGGCAAGGTCCGCTTCCTCGGCCACGAGGAGGGCGGCGAGTACGCCCTCGACCTGCAGTTCAGCGAGCTGCGCGTGACGGCGGAGGGCGGCAGCGGCAAGCTCGTCGCCGACGTCTCCAGCAAGGACCAGGAGACCGGGAAGGTCTCCACGTACGACGGTCTGACCGTGGCCACCCTGAAGCTCGGCTCCGGCGCCCTGACCGCGAAGAACGACGTCGTCGAGGTGGACGGCGCCGCCGCCACCCTCACCGCCGGCGGAGCGAAGGCCTTCGGCGGCTTCTACGAGGCGGGCGCCGCGCTCGACCCGGTCACCGCGGCCGTCTCCCTCGACGAGAACGCCGAACTCCCCACAGGGCCCAACGGCGGTACGAGCGGCGGCACTTCGGGCACCACGGGCGGCACCGGCTCGACGACGGGCGGCACCGGTTCCACCACCGGAGGTTCGCTGGCCTCGACCGGTGCCGACGTCCCGGCCGGTCCGCTGGCCGCTGCCGCCGCGCTGATCGCCGCGGCCGGTGCGGGCACGGTGTACGCCACGCGCAGGCGGCGCACGCAGTCCTGACCGCCCGAGCCCGGCCGTCCGTCGCCCGTCAGATCAGCGGCGGGCGGCCGAGCCGCGTCATCCGCCACACCGTCCGCCAGCGCATGGGGCGGCGCTCCCCGGCGGAGGCGCGCAGCCCTTCCGCGAAGCCGCCGGCCCAGGCGCGCAGGCCGCCGAGCGACCTCGTACGCAGCAGCGTGATCCCGGTCCACACCGCCAGGTACAGCGGGATCAGCGGGAGGGGGAGGCGGCGGCGGGCCAGCCACACCCGGTTCCGGGCGGTCATCCGGTGGTAGACGGCGTGCCGGGCCGGGGACGTCTTCGGGTGCTGGAGCAGCAGCGACGGCTCGTACAGCACCTTCCAGCCGGCATCCAGCGCCCGCCACGCAAGATCGGTCTCCTCGTGCGTGAAGAAGAAGTCGGCGGGCCAGTCGCCGGTCTCGTCGAGCATCTTCATCGAGAAACCGTGCGCGCCACCGAGAAACGCGGTCACGAGCCCCCGCTTCATCGGATCCTTTGCGCGCAGCCTCGGGACATGGCGGCGCTGGGTCTCACCGAGCTCGTCGGCGATCCGGAAGCCGACGATGCCGAGCCTCGGGTCTTCCGAGTACAGCCGCTGAATGGTCGAGAACACGTCGGCGTCGACGAGCAGCCCGTCGTCGTCCAGCTCCACGGCCACGTCCACGTCGCCGAATTCGCGTAGCCGGGCGAGGGCGACGTTGCGGCCGCCGGGGCAGCCGAGGTTCTCGTCCAGCTCGACCGTCGTGACCTCGAACGGGTAGCCGGGATACGCGGGCAGCGGCGTCCCGTTGCCGATCATGACGACGCGGGCCGGCACCGCATCCTGCTTGGCCACCGATTCCAGGAGGGCGTCCACGTCCTTGGGCCGATTTCCCATGGTGACGATGGCCACACCCAGGCGCGGGAGTTCGGTGCTTCGGTGCCTGTCAGTCATGGCGGCGATGGTAGCCGTTCACCTTGTGCGCTCCACTGCCGCGGGGTCACGGGTGGGGGCGCCAGCCGGTGGCCGCCGCCCACTGCTCAGCGACGACCGCGACCAGGTCGACGACGGGGTCCTTCACGTCGGCGTACGTGCCGGTGTCGGGGACGTTCTCGGCGAGTGCGTACTTGAAGCGCGCGTACGCCGGGACCGCGTCCGGCGTGGCGCGCAACCAGTCCCGGAACAGCAGCGCGAGCCGCTCGTTCGGCGAACCCGCCCTGCGGACATGCAGGTTGACGTCCGGGGCGGTGCCGCTCCGCCGCGACCAGTACCGTTTGGCCCAGTCGGCGGGGTCCTCGTCGGCCTCGCGCCCGGCCGGTACGTGATCGCGCAGATACGGCGAGCGTACGAACCCGAGCGCGGCCAGCGGCGCCTCGAAGACGTCCGCGGCCGCATCCAGATCCGCGACACTCACCTGCACGTCGTAGATGTCCTTGGCGGCCATGCCCGGCACGGAGGTGGACCCGATGTGGTCCACGTGCAGCGCCGACGGGCCGAGGCGCTCCCGCAGCCGGGCGCACAACTCCCGCCCACCGGCGGCCCATTCGGGGTCGTACGGGACGACGACGGGCTTCTCGTGCTCGGGCATCTCAGACCCTCTCCAGCGGCCGGAACGGCTCGGCCGGCAGCTCCACCCGGATCGCGTCACCGGGGCGGACCTCGCCACCCTCCCGTACGACGCTCATGACACCGGCCTTCCGGACCAGTTCGCCGGTCTCCGGGTTCCGGCCCACGACCCGCTTGAGGAGTCCGTCCTGGAACGCGTCGATCTGTACGCACGGGTTGCGCAGGCCCGTGATCTCGACGACGGCGCCGCCCTCGCCGAAGTGCAGCAGGGCCCCGGTGGGCAGGGCGAGCAGGTCGATGCCGCGCGTGGTGACGTTCTCGCCGAGGTCACCGGGCCGCACCGCGTGCCCCACCCCTGCGACCTCCTCGAACAACTCCTCGTGCATCAGGTGCACTTGGCGGAGGTTCGGCTGCGTCGGGTCCTGGGCGACGCGCGAGCGGTGCTTGACGGTGACGCCCGCGTGCACGTCTCCGTCGACACCGAGCCCCGCGAGCAGCGTGATGCTCTCGCGGTTCGGCTTGGTGAAGGAGTAGGTGCCGTTGCTGCTGACCGCTGTAACGATGCCGTTGTCCACGGCGTCAGCGTAGCCGGGAGAGAATCGCCGCATGCAGCAGGGAACAGTGATGGACGTGGTAGCCGCGGCCGTTGTGCGGGACGGGCGGCTGCTCGTCGTCAGCAAGCAGGCCGCGCCGGACGTCTTCTATCTTCCGGGTGGCAAGCCGGATCCGGGGGAGTGCCCCGAGGAGACGTTGGCGCGCGAGCTGGACGAGGAGCTCGGGGTCGTGCCGGGTGACGTCGAGCGGCTCGCCGTGGTGGAGGACGTGGCGGCGCTTGAGGGCGTGCCGATGCGGATGGTGGTTTTCGGGGCCACGTTGTCCGGTGAGCCGTCGCCTGCGGCGGAGCTGGCCGCGATGAGGTGGACCGACGGGTTGGGCGACGTACGGCTCGCGCCGGCGGTCGGTGGGCAGGTGGTGCCGCTGCTGCGGGAGTTGGGGTGGCTCTGATTTAGCCCCTGCGGCGATTGAGCAGACGGCTCCCCGTCGACACGCCTCGGGGCTCTGCCCCGGACCCCGCTGCTCAATCGCCGCAGGGGCTAAATTGGCTCAACCGTCGCCGGGACTAGAACGGCCCAGGGAGCGTTCCGCCACCTTCGCCACGTGCGCCCGCAACGCCCCCCGCGGATCCTGCGTAAGCGTGCCGAGGGCGACCAGGGCCGTCACCACCACGTCGCACAGCTCCGACTCGACGTCGCCCCAAGAGTGGCTGACGCCCTTGCGGGGGTTCTGGCCGACCGCGCCGATCACCGCCTGGGAGACCTCGCCGACCTCCTCGGAGAGCTTCAACAGCCGTAGGAGAAGGGCCTCTTGGGGCGGGCGCGCGTTGTTGTCGTCGAGCCAGGCGCGCAGCCGGTCGACCGTCGCCCACAGGTCGTTGTCGTCGTCCGTAGTCACGAGGGACGACGCTATTCCTCTTCCTTCTCGTCCTGGCGCGCGGCCACCTGCTTGTTGCGGGACGCCACCACGGCCACCGCCGCCGCGCCCGCCCCGACGAGCGCCGCCGGCACCATCCAGTGCCGGTTCAGGGCGTGGCCGAGCGCGTGGTCCAGGGAGTAGCGGCCCGGCCCGGTCACCGCGAGGCCCGCCGCGGCGAAGCCGAGGAACGCCGGGTACTCGTAGCCGCCGCTCATCGCGAAGAACCCGTTCGGCGCGTGCACCGCGGCCGCGCCCGCCATGGTCCCGGCGGCGGCCGCCCCGCCCACCGGCGTCGCGAGCCCGAGCGCGAGCAGCACTCCGCCGCCCGCCTCCCCGAGCCCGGCGGCGATGGCGCTCGCCTTGGGCGGGTGGTACCCCATGGCCTCCATGCCGGCGGCCGTGCCGGACACCCCGCCGCCACCGAACCAGCCGAGGAGTTTCTGCGCGCCGTGCGCGGCGAGCACCCCGCCGGTGCCGACGCGCAGCGCGAGCAGCCCCAGGTCGAGGCGCCCGGAGCGGGAATTACGAGATGTACGAAAACGTGAGCAGGTCATGACCTCACCGTCCGGCACTCGTCCGGCCCGCACCTGGTGCGCAGGCCCGTTCGAGTGACAGTAGTGCAGTGGATCAAGTCCACACACCGGATCGTGGGAGGAGCCTGGACTCAGCCGCGGCCGATGTACGGCATGTTCGTCGCCAGCACCGTCGCGAACTGGACGTTCGCCTCCAGCGGCAGCTCCGCCATGTGCCGCACCGTGCGGCCCACGTCCGCGACGTCCATCACCGGCTCCGCCGCCAGCTCCCCGTTCGCCTGCGGAATGCCGCGCTGCATGACCTCGGTCATGTCGGTCGCCGCGTTGCCGATGTCGATCTGGCCGCAGGCGATCCGGTAGGGGCGGCCGTCCAGGGAGAGCGACTTCGTCAGGCCGGTCAGCGCGTGCTTCGTCGTCGTGTACGCGATCGAACGCGGGCGCGGCGCGTGCGCCGAGATGGAGCCGTTGTTGATGATCCGGCCGCCCTGCGGGTCCTGCTCCTTCATCTGCCGGAACGCCGCCTGCGCGCACAGGAACGCCCCGTTGAGGTTCACGTCGACGACCTGCCGCCACGCGTCGTACTCCAGGTCCTCGATGCCCACGCCGCCGGGGCCGAACGTGCCCGCGTTGTTGAACAGCAGGTCGAGGCGGCCGAAGCGGTCCGCAGCGGTGGCGAAGAGGGCCGCCACGGCATCGGCGTCCGACACGTCCGCGCGGACCACGAGGGAGTCGGCGTCCGGGGCGAGGGCCGCGGTCGCCTCCAGCGTCTCGGTGCGGCGGCCCGCGAGGGCCACACGCCAGCCCGCGCGCAGCAGTTCGAGGGCGACGGCCCGGCCGATGCCGGAGCCCGCGCCGGTGACGACGGCGGTGCGCGAAGCGGTGTCCGTTTGCGAAGCGTTCATGAGGCGGCAGCGTACGGGTCGCGCGGCCACGCGGAGATCATCGATCCGCCATGTGGCTGTTGTGTACGCGACAGTCCACCGTCGTCCCCGGCCACTGCAATAACGCTTCATGCCTCACATACCGCAGCACGCAGCCGAACTCCGTGTCGCTGCCCAGCACTTGGGCCGCAGAAGATTCCTGACCGTCACCGGCGCCGCCGCCGCGCTCGCCTTCGCGACCAACCTCCCGACCGCGGGCACCGCGGCCGCCGCCGAGCTCGACGCCCGGAAGATCAAGAGCGATCCCTTCACGCTCGGCATCGCCTCCGGCGACCCGCTGCCCGACTCCGTGCTGCTGTGGACGCGGCTCGCCCCGTCCCCGTACGAGACCGGCAGCGGCCTGCCCGCCGCCCGCGTCGACGTGGCCTGGGAGCTGGCGCTCGACGAGAAGTTCCGGCGCGTGGTGCGGCGCGGCACCACCACCGCGCACCCCGAGTACAACCACACCGTGCACGTCGAGGTCGACAAGCTCGATGCGGGGCGCGTGTACTACTACCGCTTCCGCGTGGGGAGTTGGGTGAGCGACGCGGGCCGCACCCGCACCGCGCCCGCCGCCGGCGCGAAGACCTCCGCGCTCACCCTCGCCGCCGTGTCCTGCCAGGCGTACCACGACGGGTACTACACCGCGTACGAGCACCTGGCCCAGGACGATGTGGACGTCGTCTTCCATCTCGGCGACTACCTCTACGAGTACGCCGTCACCTCCGTCGGCGGCGCCCGGAACTACACCGACCGCGTGCTGCCCGACGTCTTCAACCGGGAGACCGTGACGCTGGAGGACTACCGGCTGCGGTACGCCCTCTACAAGAGCGACGAGCACCTGCGCGCCGCGCACGCCGCGCACCCCTTCGTCGTCACCTGGGACGACCACGAGACCGAGAACAACTACGCGGGCGACACCGACGAGAACGGCAACCCGCCCGAGGAGTTCCTGCTGCGCCGCGCCTCCGCGTACCGCGCGTACTGGGAGAACCAGCCGCTGCGCCGCCCCCAGGTGCCGAGCGGCCCCGACATGCGGCTCTACCGGCGGCTGCACTGGGGCCGGCTCGCCCAGTTCGACATCCTCGACACCCGCCAGTACCGCACCGACCAGGCCAACGGCGACGGCTGGAAGGCCCCGACGCCCGAGTCCGAGGCCGCCTCGCAGACGCTGCCCGGCTTCACCCAGGAGCGCTGGCTGACCGACGGCTGGCGGAACTCGCGGGCGCTGTGGAACGTCGTCCCGCAACAGGTCACCTTCGCCCGCCGCGCCAACCCCGCGGGCGACGGCACGCTCTCCATGGACTCCTGGGACGGCTACCCGGCCTCCCGCGAGCGGATCCTCAAGGGCGCCGAGGCCGCCCGCGTCGAGAACCTGATGGTCCTCACCGGCGACGTCCACGTCTCGTACGCCATGGACATCAAGCGGGACGCCGCCGACCAGGGCTCGCGCACGGTCGGCACCGAGATCGTCACGACGTCGATCACCAGCGGCAAGGACGGCTCCGCCAAGCCGGCCAACTGGGCCGGGTACCTCGACCGCAACCCGCACATGAAGCACTACAACGGTCAACGCGGCTACGTGACCGTGGAGTTGGGGCAGGAGGCGGCACGGGCCGACTTCAAGACGGTGTCCGCGGTGACCACGCCGGGGGCGGCCCTCACCACGGCGGCCTCGTTCGTGACGGCCGCCGGTGAGCCGGGGCTCAAGCCCGCGTAGGCACCCTCAGTGCTCGCCGGGATAGCGGACGCCGACCCGTTCCCTGACGGTGTCGAGCGTCCGCATCACGGCGAGCGAACCCTCCAGTGGCACCAGCGGCGACTCCGTGTCGCCCGCCCGGACCCGCCGCATCACCTCGATCGCCTCGTGCCGCATCGAGTCGTGCGGCCCGTCCTCCGGCGCCGCCACGAACTCCTCCGGGTCCCGCCCGTCCCTGTGCAGCACGAACCGCTCCGGGGAGAAGAACCCGCCCGGCACGTCGATCCGCCCGGCCGACCCGGTGACCGAAGCGGTCACACCCGTACCGGCGTTGAGCGCGCAGTGCAGCAGCGCGTGGGCGCCGTTGTCCCACGAGAGCAGCATCCCCGTCTGGAGGTCGACGCCCTCCTCGGAGAGCTGCGCGGACGCCGTCACGGCAGCGGGCTCCCCGAGCAGCAGCTGCGCGAACGACACCGGGTACACCCCGAGGTCGAGGAGCGCGCCGCCGCCCTGCGCCGGATCACGCAGCCGGTGCGAGGGCGGGAAGGGGCCGGCGAGACCGAAGTCGGCCTGCACCGTGCGGACTTCACCGATCGCCCCCTCGTCGACGAGCGCCTTCATCCGCCGCACCAGCGGATTGCAGTACATCCACATGGCCTCCATCAGGAACACGCCCCGCGAGCGCGCCAGCGTCACCAGCTCCGCCGCCTCCCGCGCGTTCAGTGCGAACGCCTTCTCGCACAGCACCGCGCGTCCCGCCTCCAGACAGAGCCCGGCCGCCTCCCGGTGCGCTGCGTGCGGCGTCGCGACGTACACGACATCGACGTCCTCGTCCGCGGCGAGCGAGGCCCAGTCGCCGTACGCCCGCTCGATCCCGAAGCGCTCCGCGAACGCCTTCGCGGAGGCCTCCGTGCGCGAGGCCACCGCCACCACCTCGGCATCCGGCAGATCCAGCAGATCGGCCGTGAACGACGCGGCGATCCCGCCCGTCGCGAGGATTCCCCAGCGCACCCGCTTCACCATCGTGCCCACCCACTCCAGATATTGGTCTCGACCGCACCGCCGAGCTGAGAGCATAGGGAATCGCACAGATGGCCGGGAGAGACGAAGGGAAACGAGGGGCAACGGGATGAAGGACAGCGGATGTTCCACCGGGAGCACCATGGGGGAGAACGCGACCGGTGAGGTCCGTGATGCCACCCCGACGCCCGTTCCCAAGGTGGTGGTCGGGGCCGGCGCGAGCCTCCTCGTCACCTTCCTCCTCGGCGGGCTCACCGCCGTACCGCCGCTCTCCATGGACATGTACCTCCCGGCCCTGCCGGAGGTCACGGGCGTCCTGCACACCTCGGCCGCCACCGCCCAGCTCACCCTCACCGCGTGCCTGACCGGCATGGCGCTCGGGCAGCTGGTGGTCGGCCCGATGAGCGACAAGTGGGGCCGGCGCAGACCGCTGATCGTCGGCCTGCTCATCTACATCGTGGCCACCGCGATCTGCGCCTTCGCGCCGAACGCCGCCCTCCTCATCGCCTTCCGGCTCCTCCAGGGACTCGCGGGCTCGGCGGGCATCGTGATCGCCCGCGCCGTGGCGCGCGACCTCTACGACGGCGTCGCGATGGCCCGGTTCTTCTCGTCGCTGATGCTGATCTCCGGCATCGCCCCGATCGTGGCCCCGCTCATCGGCGGCCAGATCCTGCGGTTCACCGACTGGCGCGGCGTCTTCATCGTGCTCACCGTCATCGGCATCGCGCTCACCGCCGTCGTGTGGAAGTTCCTGCCGGAGACCCTCGCGCCGGAGCGGCGGCACAGCGGCGGCACCATGGAGGCGCTGCGCACGATGCGCGGACTGCTCGCCGACCGCGTCTTCCTCGGCTACACGGTCGTCGGCGGCTTCGCGTTCGCGGCGCTCTTCGCCTACGTATCGGCCTCCCCGTTCGTGATCCAGGAGATCTACGGGGCGTCCCCGCAGACGTTCAGCCTCCTCTTCGGGCTCAACTCGATCGGCCTGATCGCCATCGGCCAGCTCAACGGCAAGGTGCTCGTCGGCCGGGTCAACCTCGACAAGGTGCTCGGCATCGGCCTCACCCTGGTCGTCCTCGCCGCCGCCTTCCTCCTCCTGGCCGCGAGCGGCGCCTTCGGAACGCCCGAGGAACTCGGCCTCGCCCCCATCGCCGCCGGCCTCTTCGTCCTCATGGCCTGCATGGCCCTGACCACGCCCAACACCAACGCCCTCGCCCTCATGCGCACCCCGCACGCGGCGGGCTCCGCGTCGGCGCTGCTCGGCACGTCCTCGTTCCTGATCGGCGCGATCGCCTCGCCGCTCGTCGGCATCGCGGGCGAGCACACGGCGGTCCCGATGGCGACGGTCCAGCTCGTCAGCGGCCTGGTGGCGGCGCTCGCCTTCGTGACCCTGTGCCGCCCCTGGCAACAGCGCGCGGCGGGTGAGCAGCGCTGAACGCGCCGAGACTGCGCCACGACACCCCCGAGCGGGCGGGGCTCGACGGGGAGCAGCTCGCCGGGCTCCTCTCCGATGTGCGCCGGCTGCCCGAGGGCGCCCGGCCCTGGTGCGCCGGGGTCGTCGTGCTCGCGGGGCGCGGCCCGGTGATCGCGGCGGAGGCGGCGCACGGCTGGGCGGCGCGCTACGCGTCGTACGACGAGGCGACGGACACCGGCATCGAGCTGCCGCCCGAGGCCCGCGTCCCGATGACGGTGGACACCCCCTTCGACCTGGCCTCGCTCACCAAGCTCTTCACCTCGATCGCCGCCGTGCAGCAGATCGAGCGCGGCAGACTCGGCATCGACGCGAAGGTCGGCGCGTACGTCCCCGAGTTCAAGGCCGCCGCCAGGGGCGCCATCACAGTCCGCCAGCTCCTCACCCACACCTCGGGCCTGCGCCCCGAACTCCCGCTGTACGACGCCCCGGACGCCGCTGCGCGGCTGGCCCTGCTGCGCGCGGAGGCACCGTCCTCACCACCGGGCGACTACCTCTACTCCGACCTGAACATGCTGCTCCTCCAGCACGTCCTCGAACGCGTCACGGACCACCCCCTCGACGTCCTGATCCGCGAGGGCATCACCCGCCCCCTCGGCATGACCGCCACGTCGTACGGGCCGTGCCCGGGCGCCGCCGCCACCGAGGACCAGCGCCGCCCCTGGGCGAAGGCGGAGCGGGGCATGGTGCGCGGCGAGGTGCACGACGAGAACGCCTGGGCGCTCGGCGGCGTGGCCGGTCACGCGGGCCTCTTCTCCACGGCGTACGACCTGGCCGTCCTCTGCCGCACCCTCCTGACCGGCGGCTCCTACGGCACGGCCCGCATCCTCGGCCCCGACTTCGTCGACCTGATGCTGACCCCGCCCGGCCTCGGCTTCCGCCTCGACCAGTCGTGGTTCATGGGCGAACTGGCGGGGCGCGGCGCGGCGGGCCACACCGGTTTCACGGGCACGTCGCTGGTGATCGACCCGGCGACCGACACGTTCCTGGTCCTGCTCGCCAACACCGTGCACCCCCGCCGCCGCGGTCCCGCCAACGGCCCACGGGTGGCGGCGGCGAACCGGCTGGCGCGGGCCGTGGTCTGACGCGGACCCGTGACCACCGCCACCGCTCCGTAGAATCGCGGGGTGAACGCCCCGCTCCAGTCGGCCTCCGACACCCTCCGGTCCACCCTCGCCGCACTCCTCGACGGCCTCCCGCCCACGCAGGCGGCGAAGGCCGTCGAGCGGCTCATCGCGAACTACCGGGGGACCACCCCGACCGACGCCCCGATCCTGCGCGAGCGGGCCGACGTCGTGGCGTACGCGGCGTACCGGATGCCGGCCACGTTCGAGGCGGTGCGCTCCGCGCTCGACGCGCTGGACGCCGCGGCCGACTGGCGGCCCGCCGGGCACCTGGACATCGGGGGCGGCACGGGCGCGGCCGTGTGGGCGGCGCAGGACGTGTGGCCGGGGGAGCGGGCCACGACGGTCGTCGACTGGTCACAGCCCGCACTCGACCTCGGCCGCGAACTGGCCTCCACCCAGGGCGAGTTGGCGGACTCCGTACGCTGGGAGCGGGGGCGGATCGGCGCGCACGACACCCCCGAGGCCGACCTCGTCACCGTCTCGTACGTGCTCAAGGAGCTGACCGAGGCCGACCGGGCGGTCGTCGTCGACGCCGCCGCGCGGGCCGCCACCGGCGCCGTGGTGATCATCGAACCCGGCACCCCGGACGGCTACGCCCGCGTCATCGAGGCCCGGGACCGGCTCATCGCCGCCGGATTCCAGGTGGCCGCGCCCTGCCCGCACAGCGCCGCCTGCCCCATCGTGCCCGGCACGGACTGGTGCCACTTCTCGGCCCGGGTCGCCCGCTCCTCCCTCCACCGCCAGGTCAAGGGTGGCTCCCTCGCGTACGAGGACGAGAAGTTCGCCTACGTCGCCGCGACCCGCTTCGACCCGACACCCGCCGAGGCCCGCGTGATCCGCAAGCCCCAGACCCGCAAGGGCCAGGTCCTCCTCGACCTCTGCGAGTCGAAGGGGGGCCTGACCCGGACCACGGTGACGAAGAAGCACGGCACCGCTTACCGCGAGGCCCGGAACGTGGAGTGGGGAGACGAGTGGCCTCGGCCTAATTAAGCGGCTCCGGCAAATCAAGCCCCTCCGGCGATTGAGGAGCGGGGTCCGGGGCAGAGCCCCGAGACCCCGGCCACGCCTCCCGTTCAGCGCAGCTCAAGCGTGCAGCACTTCACCGACCCACCCCCCTTCAACAACTCGCCGAGATCCACCCCCACCGGCACAAACCCCCGCTCCCGCAGCGGCCCGAACAACCCCACCGCCCCCTGCGGCAGCACCACGTTCCGGCCGTCCGACACCGCGTTGAGGCCGAAGGCCCCCGCATCCTCCTCGGAGGCGATCAGCGCGTCGGGGAACATCCGCCGCAGCACCGCCCGGCTCCCGGGCGAGAACGCCGCCGGGTAGTACATGACGGAGTCGTCCGCGTCGTCCAGGACCGCGAGCGCCGTATCCAGGTGATAGAAGCGCGGGTCCACCAGATCGAGCCCGATCACCGGCCGCCCGAACACCTCCTGCGCCTCCCCGTGCGACAGCGGCGAGGCCCGGAAGCCCCGCCCCGCGAGTACGTACGAGGCGGTGACGGCGAAGTCGCCCTCGCCCTCGTTGACGTGGACGGGCTCGTGGACCTCGGCGTAGCCGTGCGCCCGGAACCACTCCAGGTGCGCGGCGGCCTCGGCCTCCCGTTCCCGGTGCGCGAATCGGGCGCCGAGCACCCGGCCGTCCACCACGGTCGCGCCGTTCGCCGCGAACACCATGTCCGGGAGGCCGGGGCGCGGGTCGAGCAGTTCCACGGTGTGACCGAGCCCGCGGTAGCGATCCCGCAGGACCTCCCACTGGGCGACCGCGAGCGGGACGTCGACGGGTTTCGTCGGGTCCATCCACGGGTTGATCGAGTACGTGACCTTGAAGTGTGCCGGTGGGCACATGAGATAGCGCCGGGGTGTGGCGCGACGTTCGACAAGGCTCGGATTACGCAATGAGGGCTCCTCCGACCGCAGGGCTGGGTGAAGCCCATGGTGCGGTCGGAGGAGCCCTCGGGGCTGTGAACCGAACGGGTGGTTCACGGCCGGCTCTGATCACGACGCGTCGTGCGTGCCGTTCTTCTCCTGCAGCCTGCGCAGGAGTTCACGCTTCTGCGCCACGGGGTCGGTGCCTCCGCCGCCGACGCGGCCACCACGGCCGCCGCCGCGCATCGCCTTGCGGGACATGTTGCTGCGGGCGCCACCGACGCCCAGCATGCCGCCTGCTCCACCTCGGGTCATGGTCGTATCTCCTTGGGTCATTGAGCCGCTGCGCCGCAACGATACGTATCGTCTCGTTGCCTGGATGTGCTCCACTGTGAGCGAGACGGTGCGTCTTGTCAAGGCCTCGCAAGACGGAACGTCTCGGCTCGCGCGCTGCTACATTCGAACCATGTCAGACACGAAGAGCCAGTCGGCGAAGAAGGCCGTCCCCGACGCCACCCGCCGCAGCGAACGTTCCCGCCGCGCGATCTACGACGCCGCCCTCGCCCTCGTAGGAGAGATCGGCTACCCGCGCACCACCATCGAGGGCATCGCCGCCCGCGCCGGTGTCGGCAAGCAGACGATCTACCGGTGGTGGGGCTCGAAGGCCGAGGTCCTGATGGAGGCCTTCATCGACCTCGGCGAGCGCAACCAGGAAGCCGCCGCCGAGAAGCACCCGGACTACCCGCTCGACTTCGACTCCCTGCCCGACACCGGCGACATCGAGGCAGACCTCAAGCTGGTGCTGCGCGCCACCGTCGACGAGCTCAAGGACCCCCGCTTCGAGGCCCCGGCCCGCGCGCTCGCCGCCGAGGGACTCGCCAACCGCGACTTCGCCGAGGATTTCGTCGCCAAGCTCCTCATGCCCGGACTCGACCTGTACGCGGCCAGGCTGCGCGCCGCGCAGGAGGCCGGCCAGATCCGCGCCGGGGTCGACCCACTGGTCGCCCGCGACCTCTTCTCCGGCCCGCTCGCCCAGCGCTGGCTGCAGAACACCGGCCCGCTGGACCACGCGTACGCGGACACGATCGTCGAGTACGCCCTCTACGGCATCGGCCCCCGCAACTAGCCGGAGAAGACCCCTCACATACCCCGGATATGGACTGTGGCCACCCGAGGCGCAGGATGGTGGGACACTTTTGGTCCAAGGTTCATCCGGACTCGGCACGACAGCAGTCGCTCGACGGCGATGGTGAGGGGATTGATGGGCGCGGAGCAGGGCCGCCGATTCGGCGGGCGGAGCGGTACCGAGGGGCGCACGACGGGCGGCCTCATCGCACGGTGGCTGAGGGGCGCGCGCGGCCCGAAGGACACCGCGGCCGCCGATGCGGCCCGCGAGGACCTGCTCTTCGCCGCTGCCGCCGCCGGACTGCCGCTGGCCCCGGCCGCGTACCCTTCCGACTACCGATGTTCGTGCAATCGCGTCGGCTGTCCGACCCCCGGCAGGCACCCCGTCTCCTTCGCCTGGCAGACCCAGTCCACGACGGACCGCGCGCAGATCGAGCGCTGGGCGAGGCATCAGCCGCAGGCCAATTTCATCACCGCGACCGGCATGGTCCACGACGTCCTCGACGTTCCGCTGGACGCCGGGCACGAGGCGCTGGAGCGGCTCCTTGCCGCCGGGATCGAGGTCGGGCCCGTCGCCGAGTCCGGCGGTGACCGCATGCTCTTCTTCACGGCGACGCGCGGGACGCCGGACGAGGAGGACGAGTGGTGGCCCTGCGAGCTGGACTGCCATCCCGAGACCATGGACGAGCATCCCGGGCTGCGGTGGCACTGCCGTGGGTCGTACGTTCTGGTGCCGCCGGCGCGGTTGCCCGGTGAGCGGGAGGTGTTCTGGGTGCGGGGTCTGGAGCATCCGCTTCCGGATCCGTTGACGTTGTTGGAAACGTTGACGGATGCGTGTGCGCGGTATGTGGGGGCGGAGGAGCCGGACTACACGTCGGCGTGGCCGTGATCAAGCCCGCATCTGGACGAGAGCCGGCGGGGTCCGGGGCGGAGCCCCGGGACCGCGACAACGGGTGACCGTCAGCTGCCTTCGGCCGTCGTGATGCCCTCCACCCGCGACACCACGTTCACCTTCCCCGAGGACTTCGGCGGGTCGATGGCCGCCTGGCCGGAGACGTAGCCGTACATCGCCGACTGCTTGGGCTCGCCCTTCATCAGCGCCTTCACGTCCTCCCCGATCGTGGGCAGGTTGCTGCCGGGGAACGCGGTCAGCTTCTCGTAGCGGCGGGTCGTGAAGAAGACGAGGGCGCCGCCGTTCTCGGTGCGCAGGGCCACAGGCGCGTAGTTGCCCTCGGTGAGGGGCTCGTCGATGAACTGCGTGGTGAGGCCGGGGCGCGTGTCGATCTTGTCGCGGGTCTGGCGCCAGCGCGTGGTGTGCAGGCCCGGGACGTAGCCGTCCCCGCCCTTCTTGAGGTACTGGATGTACTTCTTGCCCATGTCCTTCGGACGCTGCGCGAGACCCGACTCGTCCGGGTCGACGGCCTCGCCCAGGCCGTCCTTGTCCTGCTTGAACTTGGGGACCGTGCCCTCGCGGAACAGCGACAGGTACGAGACCGCCCACGGCGCGTTCTCGGCGTTGCGGGTGAAGACCATCACCCAGCGGTAGCCGGGGACCCGCTCGGTGTCCGAGTTCGACACGAACCAGCGCGGCCAGCCCGCCTTCTTCGGCACCGTGATCTGCGTGTCGGTGAGCTCCAGCGGCACGTGCTTCGGGTTGCCGTCCGGGTGGAGAGCGCGACCGGCCTTCAGCTTCGCCGCGTCGATCGCGCCGAGCGCCCCGGTGACGTACTTAGCGTCGGCGTCGGCGTCGTAGTTCTTCTCCGCCTCGTTGTACGCGTCCACGAAGGCGTCGACGGCGCGCGCCGCCTGCCCCTTCGTGGTCGTCGGGACGATCTCCAACTCGCCGTGCACGGTCACACAGCCGCCGGCGGTGAGGGACAGCACGACCGCGGCCGCAGCCGCCGCGACCGGTCGGCCGAACCTGTTCCTGGCCTCGCTCATGACGTTCGACTCACCTTCCGCTCCCAGCCCCTGCCACGGGCCCGAACCCTACCGGGAAGAGGAGGCCCGCACTGCCGCGACCCTGCGGGAAAACAGTCCGGGAGGCGCGAAGAACAGGGCGAGAGTGGGGACAAGGTAGACGAACCAGACGGTTACCTGAAGAACCGTCGGGTCGGGCTGGAAGTTGAAGACGCCCTTCAGGAGCGTGCCGAGCCAGCCGTCGGGCGCGATCGTGGAACTGATGTCGAACGCCAGGTTGTTGAGGCCGCCGACGAATCCGGCCTCCTGGAGATCGTGGAAGCCGTACGCGAGGACGCCCGCCGCCACGACGACAAGCATCGCGCCGGTCCACGTGAAGAACTTCGCCAGGTTGATGCGGAGCGCGCCCCGGTAGAACAGCCAGCCGAGGAACACCGCCGTGGCGAGCCCGAGCAGCGCGCCGATCACCGGGTCCGTCGTGCCGTTGCTGGTGGCGTGCACCGCCGTCCACACGAACAGCGACGTCTCAAGGCCCTCGCGGCCCACCGCGAGGAACGCCGTCACGACCAGCGCCACCGTGCCCATCTGCAGGGCGCTGTCGAGCTTTCCGTGCAGCTCCGTCTTCAGGTGCCGGGCCGTGCGCCGCATCCAGAACACCATCCACGTCACCAGGCCCACGGCGATGATCGACAGCGAACCGCCGAGCGCCTCCTGCGCCTTGAACGTCAGCTCCTGCGAGCCGAACTCCAGGCCCGCGCCGAAGGCGAGCGACACGAGGACGGCGGCCCCGATCCCCGCCCACACCGGCTTCAGGGCGTCCCTGCGCTCCGTCTTCACCAGGTACGCGACGAGGATGCACACGATGAGGCTGGCTTCGAGCCCTTCACGCAGCCCGATCAGATAGTTCGCGAACATCGCGTCTCACGCCTCCTTGTGCTTCTGCTCGAAGAGGCCGCGGCCCCACCAGTCACTGCCGTCCCGCACTCCCGGCGGCACCGCGAACACCGCCGAACCGACGTGCTGGATGTACTCGTTGAGCGCGTCGGTCGCGAGGCTGCGCTGCACCGGGATGAACCCCTTGCGCATGTCCTTCTGGTACGCGAGGAAGAACAGGCCCGCGTCGAGCCGGCCGAGGCCGTCCGTGCCGTCGGTGAACGAGTAGCCGCGGCGCAGCAGCGTCGCCCCGTGGTTGGAGTCGGGGTGCGCGAGCCGCACGTGCGCGTCCGGCTTCATCGCCTTCAGGAACGGCTCGTCGCGCTCCTTCGCCTTGCCGACCGGAGCGCCCACACCCTTGTCCCGGCCGAACACGTCCTCCTGCTCCTGAAGCGACGTACGGTCCCAGGTCTCGACGTTCATCCGGATCCGGCGGGCGACCAGATACGAGCCGCCCTTCATCCAGCCGGCGCCGTCGCCCGGAGAGTCCACCCACACATGCTTGGCGAGGCGGCCCTTCTCGGTGCCCGCGATATTGCGGGTGCCGTCCTTGAAGCCCATCAGGTTACGAGGGGTCTGCGCGTCCGGCGTCGTCGACGACGTCTTGCCGAAGCCGAGCTGCGACCAGCGGATGGCGACCTTGCCCATGCCGATCCGGGCGAGATTGCGGATGGCGTGCACGGCGACCTGCGGGTCGTCGGCGCAGGCCTGGACGCACAGATCGCCGCCGCTGCGGGTCCTCTCCAGGTTCTCGCCGGGGAACTTCGGCAGGTCGACGAGCGCCTCCGGGCGCCTGTCGGCGATGCCGAGGGCCTTCCCGTGCTTCTCGAAGAGGGAGGGGCCGAAGCCGATCGTCAGCGTGAGCCGGGACGGCTGAAGTCCCAGCGCCTCGCCCGTGTCGTCCGGCGGCGCCTCGACGAGCCCGCCGTACGCGCCCTCGCCGACGGTGTGCCCCTCGGTCATCCGCGCGGCGGCCTTCGTCCAGTCCTTCAGGAGCTGCACGAACTCCTCGCGGTCGGCCGTCTTCACGTCGAACGCCGCGAAGTGCAGCCGGTCCTGCACCGCCGTGGCGATCCCGGCCTGGTGCGCGCCGTGGAACGGCACCGCGCCGCCCGCCTCGCCGGCGGGCTGCATGTCCGAGCCGTCGTCGGACCGGGCCAGGGCGACGGCGCCGCCCGCGGCCGCGGCGCCGAGCGCGAGCCCGGCGCCGCCGACGGTGAGCAGGGAACGCCGGGAAGGGGAAGGGGAGTTGGAGGTCTCGTCGTCCGCCATGGCGGCCCTCTCCTCGTGGTGCGTGTGCATGTACTCGGCTACTTGACGATGGCTACTTGACGACCGCGGCGGCCAGCTTGGACAGCGGCTCCGCCAGCGCGTTGACCGCGTCGGACAGCTCCTTCTGCTCCGCCTTGCCGACCTTGTCGTAGGACGTGAACTCGTAACTGCTCTTGTCCTCGCGGTACTTGTCGAGCAGCGTGTCGAGCGCGGCGAACTGCTTGTCCAGCTCCTTGGTCAGTGCGGCGTCGTTCTTCGACGCGACCGGCTTGAGCAGCTCGTACGCCTTCTCGGCGCCCTCGACGTTGGCCTTGAAGTCGACGAGGTCGGTGTGCGAGTAGCGCTCCTCCTCGCCGGTGACCTTGCCGGTGGCGACCTCGTCGAGCAGCTCCTTGGCGCCGTTGGCCATGGAGGTGGGCGTGATCTCCGCCTTGCCGACGCGCTGCTGCCAGTCCTCGAGGTCCTTGTCGAGCCGGTCGGCGAGCCCCTTCTCGGTCTTGCCGATCTTCTTGTCCTTCCACAGCGCCTTCTCCAGGCGGTGCCAGCCGGTCCACTTCTGGCCCTCTTCGAGGCCGTCGGCCCGCACGTCGACCTTCGGGTCGATGTCACCGAAGGACTCGGCGACCGGCTCGGTGCGCTCCCAGCCGATACGGGAGGGGGCGTACGCCTTCTTGGCCGCCTTCAGGTCGCCGTCGCGGACGGCGTCGGTGAACGTCTTCACCTTCGGCAGCGTCTCGTCGGCCTGCGTCTGGGTGTACTGGCGGTAGGCGGCGACGGCGTCGTCGAGCCGCGGGTCCCGCTTCGCCGTGCTCTTCCCGCCGGTCACCTTGACGTCCTGGCGGTGGCCCTTGCCCTTCATGCCCGGGATGCAGGCGATGCGGTAGTCGCCGCTCTTCACCTCGGCGGTGAGGCTGTGCCTGGTGCCGGGGCCGATGTTCTCGCGCTCGGAGACGATCCGGTCGTCCGGGAAGAGGATCTCGACCTCGGTGACCCGGGACCCCTTGTTCTCGACCGCCAACTCCACGTGCCCCGCCGGGAACTGCTTCTTCGAGACCTTGCAGCTGTCGTCGTCGGCGGTCACCTTGATCGAACCGGAACCGGCGCCCTTGGCGTCGCTTTTCTGGGTGCAGCCCGTGACGGCGGTCAGAACGGCGACCGCGGCGACGGCAGTGGAAACGGTGAGTCGGGCGGCGCGCATGCAGGCTCCAAGACGTACAGCAGCAGTACAGGGGGTGCACAGGAACAGGGGGTAACTAAGGCGGACCTAACTTATATGAGGCTTACCTCAGTGCCACCCATGGGCAAGTCAGGGGAGGGTCAAGTGCCGGTCAAGCGCCGGATGTCGCGTGGTTGACTTCCGGCATGAACGAGTACGGCATCGAGTACGACGTGGTGCGCGTCTTCTGCGCCCCCGACGGCGGGGAGGGCAACGCGCTGGGCGTCGTCCGTGACGGCTCCCGCCTGCGCGACCGGGACGAACGGCAGGCGTTCGCCACCAAATTGGGCTTCAGCGAGACGGTCTTCGTCGACGACCCCGAGCGCGGCGTCATCGACATCTACACGCCGACCGCGCGCCTGCCGTTCGCCGGGCACCCCTGCGTCGGCACGGCCTGGCTGCTCGACGTACCGGAACTCGTCGTGCCCGCGGGGATCGTCGGGGCGCGCCAGGACGGCGAGTTCAGCTGGGTCGAGGCGCGCGCGGAGTGGGTGACCGGCCGTACGTTGCGGCAGTACGACTCCGTCGCCGAGGTCGACGCGCTGCCGGTTCCTCCGGCGGGGGAGTGGATCTACGCGTGGGCCTGGGAGGACGAGGCGGCGGGCCGGGTCAGGGCCCGCGGCTTCCCCGGCCGCGGCGACGGCATCGTGGAGGACGAGGCGACGGGAGCGGCGGCACTGGCGCTGACCGGTCGACTCGGCCGCGCCCTCAACATCCGCCAGGGCCGCGGCTCCCAAATCCTGACGGCACCCCAGCCGGGGGGTTCGATAGAGGTGGGCGGCCGGGTTCGGCTAGCTTGACGGGTCGGCGGCGGGTGAGCATTTCCAGCCCCGCCGGCGATTGAGGCGCGGGGTCCGGGGCAGAGCCCCGAGGCCGTAACGCCGGTGCCGCGAAACGATCACGCGGCCGACCGAAACTCTTCGCCCAGCCCGCGAAACACCCCCGTATTCAAGGCGAACGCCGCCTTGCACTCGGCGACAACCCGCTGCTTCTCCAGCTCATCCACGGCGATCGCATCAAGCAGCTCCCGGTAGTGCCGCTTGAACGCCGCAGGGTTCGAAACGCCCTCAAAAACGTAGAACCGCACGCCGTCCCCCTTGCGCGCGAACCCCCACGTCTTCTCCGCCTTGTCGCGGATGATCTGCCCACCCGAGAGGTCGCCCAGGTAGCGCGTGTAGTGGTGCGCCACATACCCACCCGGCCAGGACGCCGCACACTCCGCGACCCGCTCCGCGTACGCCCGCGTCTGCGGCAGCGCGGACACGGTCTCCCGCCAGTCAGGACCCCGCAGATGTGCGAGGTCGCGCTCCAGCTCGGGTACGCGCAGCAGCTCCGGCTGAATGAACGGCCCGGCCACCGGATCCTCGGCAAGGTGCTTGGCGCCGTCCTCAAGTGCCCGGTAAACGAACCACAGTTGCTCCGTGTACCGCGCGTACGCGTCCACGCCGAGCCGCCCGCCGAGCAGATCACCCATGAACGTCGACGTCTCCGCCTCCGTGTGCTGCTCGTGCGAAGCGGTGCGGATCAGAGTGGAGAACGGGGTGTCCATAAGGGGGCCTCCGCCGATGAGTATTAATTAGGTTAGGCTTGCCTAAGATTACAGCCTTCCCGACACGCTGTCGGTAAAAACCTACCCGGTTCTCCGATCAGGGGAACGTAAACAGCAGAGCCCGCCCCACAAAGGGGCGGGCTCGATGCGCGAGAGGCGTCGCCTACGGCAGCGTGAGGATCTCCGTGCCGCTCTCCGTGACGACGAGCGTGTGCTCGAACTGGGCGGTCCGCTTGCGGTCCTTGGTGACGACGGTCCAGCCGTCCTCCCACATGTCGTACTCGTACGTGCCGAGCGTGAGCATCGGCTCGATCGTGAACGTCATGCCGGGCTGGATCACGGTCGTGGCCTGCGGGGAGTCGTAATGCGGGATGATCAGGCCGCTGTGGAACGACGAGCTGATGCCGTGCCCGGTGAAGTCGCGCACGACGCCGTACCCGAACCTCTTCGCGTACGACTCGATGACCCGGCCGATGATGTTGATCTGGCGGCCCGGCTTGACGGCCTTGATGGCGCGGTCGAGGGACTCACGGGTCCGCTCGACGAGCAGCCTCGACTCCTCGTCGACGTCGCCCACCAGGTACGTGGCGTTGTTGTCGCCGTGCACGCCGCCGATGTACGCGGTGACGTCGAGGTTGACGATGTCGCCGTCCTTGAGGACGGTCGAGTCCGGGATGCCGTGGCAGATGACCTCGTTGACGCTCGTGCACAGCGACTTCTGGAAGCCGCGGTAGCCGAGCGTGGACGGGTACGCGCCGTGGTCGCACATGTACTCGTGCGCGATCCGGTCCAACTCGTCCGTGGTGACACCCGGGGCGATCGCCTTCGCCGCCTCCGCCATGGCCCGCGCGGCGATCCGTCCGGCGATCCGCATCGCCTCGACGGTCTCCGGGGTCTGCACCTCGGGGCCCGTGTACGGGGTCGGCGCGGGCTTGCCGACGTACTCGGGGCGCCGGATGTTCCCGGGCACGGAACGGGTGGGGGAGATCTCCCCCGGAACGAGCAGGGCGGACGACGCCCCCGACTGACCAGACATGCCAGCGAGTGTAACGAGCGCGCGTGGGGGAGCATGGCGGGGACGAGAGGAGCCGCCGTGGCGCTGTTCAAGAAGCGAACCGTCGGAAAGCCGGGCGAGTGGTACTACTGCCTGGAGCACAAGAAGGTCGAGGAGGGGCCGGAGTGCCCCAACAAGGACCGTTTCGGCCCCTACGCCTCCCGCGAGGAGGCCCAACACGCGATGGACACCGCGAAGGAACGAAACCTGGAGTGGGACAACGATCCCAAGTGGAATAAGGAGAGCCCGCAGTAGGACGAGAGCCCGCGGGGTCCGGGGCAGAGCCCCGCGCGGGTGGGCGACACCTCACCACCGCGCGGGCGGCGGCGCCGTCAAGTGATCCGCAAGCCGGGACAGCCGATCCCGAAACCCCCGCCGCCCCCGCGGAGCGGCTGCCGCGTTCTCACCGGCCGCCGCACTGACCAGATGCTGCACCGTGTCGAGATCGAGGTCGGTGTCGCCGGGAACGCTCAGCCCGTCATGGGCCATGGCGTGCAGATCCCCACCGCCGGCGGCCTCCGCGTCGAGCGCCAGGATCGTCGCCCCCGCGCGGCGCGCATCGTGCACCCGCTCGAGGAGAGGAGCGCCCGGCTCGGTCGGCGTGACCACGAGGAGCGTCTCGCCGCGCCGCGCCGCCTCGAGCCGGCCGAGGCCGACGGCCAGATGCGCGGGGTCGTCCGGACGCGCCGCGTGCCGTACGAGGGTGGGGGCCAGCTCGGGCGTCCCGGACCAGGCCGCCTCGTCGACCAGATGGGCCGCCAGATGCCAGGGCTCGTACGTCGGGGAGCCCACGAGGAGGAGCCCGCCACCGTGCGCGGCGACCGAGGAACGCAGCGCCCCGGCGAAGCGGCGGGTGGCGGAGGGCCATTCGGTTCCGGCGAGTACCTCGCGCAGCAGTGCTACTCGTACGGCGTCCATGGGGTCGCATGGTGCCTCAAGTGGTCTGCCGGTTCGTCTGGTTCGAGGGAAGTCCGCCCGTACGAGACACATACCCTTGAGTAGGGTCGCTGCATGACCTCTACCGAAAGCAGCCCGAGCGGCCAGAAGGCCCCGGCCAAGGACCCCTGGGACCTCCCCGACGTCTCCGGACTCGTCGTCGGCGTCCTCGGCGGAACCGGACCCCAGGGCAAGGGCCTCGCCTACCGCTTCGCCCGCGCGGGCCAGAAGGTGATCCTCGGATCCCGCGCCGCCGAGCGCGCGCAGTCCGCCGCCGACGAGCTCGGCCTCGGCATCGAGGGTGCCGACAACGCCGAGTGCGCCCGCCGCAGCGACATCGTGATCGTCGCCGTGCCGTGGGACGGCCACGGCGCCACCCTCGAAGCCCTGCGCGAGGACCTCGCGGGCAAGCTCGTCGTCGACTGCGTCAACCCGCTCGGCTTCGACAAGAAGGGCGCGTACGCCCTGAAGCCGGAGGAGGGGAGCGCGGCGGAACAGGCCGCGGCGCTGCTCCCGGACTCGCGGGTCACCGCCGCCTTCCACCACCTGTCGGCCGTGCTGCTCATCGACCCGGAGGTCGACGAGATCGACACCGACGTGATGGTGCTCGGCGAGGAGCGTGCCGACGTGGAGACGGTCCAGGCGCTCGCCGGCCGCGTCCCCGGTATGCGCGGCATCTTCTCGGGCCGCCTCAGGAACGCCCACCAGGTCGAGTCCCTGGTCGCGAACCTCATCTCGGTGAACCGCCGCTACAAGGCGCACGCGGGACTGCGCGTAACCGACGTATAGGCACGTACGGGGTGCCTTCCGGCGCTCACGGGGCATGGGGGACACTGGTCGGCGTACTACCCGCCGCGCCGCCGTCTGGAGCCGACCCCCATGCCCCGCATCGCACTGTTCTCCCTGGTCGTCTGCGCCCTGGCCGTCGTGGCGGCCGTGGTCTCCTTCGTCGAGGGCAGCTTCCTCGGGATCGTGTGGGTGCTGATCGCGGGTGTCACGTCGAACATGACGTGGTTCTACCTGCGCAAGGCGAAGGCCGAGAAGCAGGCCACGCAGGCCCAGGCCGCGCCCACCGCCTGACCTCGCCCACTGCCTGAATCTCGCCTACTGCGTGAACGTCGGGATCTCCGGGGTGCCCTGCCAGAACCGGTAGAACTGCAGGCCCCAGTACGTGTCCCACTCGTGCACGCCGAGCGCGGCAAGGACCCAGTCGACCGCGTCGAAGAACCACTGGTTGATCTCCGGGATCCACAGCACGGCGAACACGGCGAGCAGACCGAACGGCGCGAACGGCTCCACCTGCCGCCGGACCTTCTGCGACAGCCACGGCTCGATCACCCCGTACCCGTCCAGGCCCGGCACCGGCAGGAAGTTCAGGATCGCCGCGGTGACCTGGAGCAGGGCGAGGAACCCGAGCGCGTAACGGAAGGTGTCCGGCACCCCGTCCAGCGCGTCCAGCCAGAACGGCGCCGTGCACACGATCGCGAACAGCACGTTCGTCAGCGGTCCCGCCGCCGAGATCAGGCTGTGCCGCCAGCGCCCCCGGATCCGCCCCCGCTCGATGAACACGGCGCCGCCGGGCAGTCCGATCCCGCCCATGATCACGAAGATGACCGGGAGCACGATGCTGAGCAGCGCGTGGGTGTACTTGAGCGGGTTCAGGGTCAGATAGCCCTTCGCGCCGATCGAGATGTCGCCGCTGTGCAGCGCCGTGCGCGCGTGCGCGTACTCGTGCAGACAGAGCGAGACGACCCAGGCGCCCGTCACGAACAGGAACACCGCGAAGCCCGGCTGGGACGCGAAGTCCGTCCACACCGCCCAGCCGGCCACCGCCGTGATCGCGGCGATGCCGAGGAAGACGGGGCTGATCCTGTTGTCGCCGCGGCGTGCGGTGGCGGTGGTCATGGGGTGGAACTCCCGGGGCAGACTGGTCGGCTGGCTCACCGAACGTACTCGCTGTATGCGGGAAACGTGTCGCGGTACTGCGGGAGTTCCGGACAAGGTAGGGGCATGACGAGGTCGAGGCAGGTACCAGGCGCGGTGGTCGAACGGCAGCAGGGAGAATAGGTCCGTGCGCTACCGCATCCTCGGCACCACCCAGGCATTCCGCGACGACGGCACGGCCGTCCCGGTCGGCGGGGCGCGGCTGCGTGCCCTGCTCACGGTGCTCGCGCTGCGGCCCGGCCGCGCCGTACCTGTCGCGTTTCTCGTCGACGAGGTGTGGGGCGAGGAGCCGCCCGCGGACGCGGCGGGTGCGCTGCAGGCGTTGATCGGGCGGCTGCGCAGGGCTCTGGGGGCGGAGGTGATCACCTCGTCCGAGGGTGGCTACCGGCTCGCCGCCGCCGCGGACGACGTCGACCTGTTCCGCTTCGAGCGGCTGACCGCCGACGGGGCGCGGGCCCTCGCGGACGGTGCCCCGGAGAAGGCGCTCGACCTTCTCGACGACGCGCTCGCGTTGTGGCGGGGGCCCGCCCTCGCCGATCTCCCGGACCGGTCGACCGAGACCACGCGGTGGGACACCCGGCACCTCGACGCCCGGCGCACGCGGCTTGCCGCGTATCTGGCGCTTGGCCGGGCGGATGAGGTGCTGCCGGAGCTGACCTCGCTCTGTGACGCGCATCCGTTGGACGAACCGTTGCAGGTCCTGCGGCTGCGGGCGTTGCGCTCCGCGGGGCGGGGGGCGGAGGCGCTGGCCGCTTACGAGGGGGTGCGGCGGGGGTTGGCGGACACGTTGGGGGCGGATCCCGGGCCGGAACTCCGAGCGTTGCACGAGGAGTTGCTCACGCCACGGGGCTCCGCCCCGGACCCCGCTGCTCAATCGCCGCAGGGGCTGGATTTGGCCCACCCGCCACAGGGGCTGGACGGTGCGGACGAGTCCGCCGCCTTGGGCAATCTGCCGCCTGGGGCGGCAGGGTGGGCAAGGCGGCCCCCGGCGCAGGCCGCACCCACTTCGGCCCCCGCCCCGGGTAACCTCCGCGCCCGGCTCACCTCGTTCGTCGGGCGCACGGGCGACATCGATGCCATCCGTGCCGATCTGGGCCGCGTGCGGCTGGTCACGCTGCTCGGGCCCGGCGGCGCGGGCAAGACGCGGCTTTCGCAGGAGGTCGCGGAGGGGGTCGGGACCGCCCCGGACGGTGTGTGGCTCGCGGAGTTGGCGCCGGTCAGTGATCCGGCCGCCGTGCCGGAGGCGGTCGTCAGTGCGCTCGGGGCCCGGGAGACCGTGCTGCGCGGCGCCGGCGCCGAAGAGCTTCGCGTCGCGGGGGAGCGGCAGGGCGACGACCCCCTCGTGCGGCTCGTGGAGCACTGCGAGGACCGCCGGCTCCTGCTGATCCTCGACAACTGCGAGCACGTCATCGACGCGGCCGCCGCCCTCGCCGACGACCTCCTCGCCCACTGCCCCGGTGTCACGATCCTGGCGACGAGCCGCGAACCCCTCGGCGTACCGGGCGAGTTGTTGTACCCGGTGGAACCGCTCCCGGAGCCGTACGCGCTGCGGCTGTTCGGCGAGCGCGCCGCCGCCGTGCGCCCCGGCTTCACCGTGGACGAGGCCCCGGACGCGGTGGGCGAGATCTGCCGCCGCCTCGACGGCCTCCCGCTCGCCATCGAACTCGCCGCGGCGCGCCTGCGCATGCTCACGCCCCGCCAGATCGCCGACCGCCTCGACGACCGATTTCGTCTCCTCACCTCCGGCGCCCGCACCGCCCTGCCCCGCCAGCAGACGCTCCGCGCGGTCGTCGACTGGTCGTGGGACCTGCTCGACGAGCCGGAGCGCGCCACCCTCGCCCGCCTCTCCGTGTTCAGCGGCGGCTGCGACCTGTCCGCGGCCGAGTCGGTCTGCGGTCCGGACGCGCTCGACGCCCTGGCCTCCCTCGTCGACAAGTCGCTCGTGGTCGCCGCCCCGGAGGAGGGCAGCGGCGACATGCGCTACCGCCTCCTCGAAACCGTCTCCGAGTACGCGGACGACCGCCTCGACGAGTCCGGGGAGCGCCCCGCCGCCGAGCGCGCCCACCTCACGTACTACCGCGAACTCGCCCGCACCACCGACCCGTTGCTCCGCGGCAGCGGCCAGCGCGCCGCCATCGCCCGGATCGAGCGGGACTACGAGAATCTGCGCACGGCCCTGCGGCACGCGGTCGCGGCGCGTGACGAGCAGGAGGCGTTCAGCCTCGTCCTGTCCCTGTCCTGGTTCTGGCAGATGCGGGACCTGCGCGTCGACGCCCGTACGTGGACGGGGGAGGCCGCGGCGCTCGGCCCCGACCCGTTCGCCGGGCCCGGCAGCCCCGCCCCGCCGATCTTCGATCGCTGCACCGACACCCCGCCCCCGCTGACCGGCGAGCTCTTCGAAGAGGCGCGCCGCCAGGTCCATCTGTGCCGGCTCGGCTACATGGACATGGAGATGGACCACTGGCAGACGGAGGTGGGCCAGGACCGGCTGCGCGCCGTCCTCGAGACCTACCGCGCCGACCTCCCGCAGGCCTGCCGCCCGCCCGGCAACATCTGGTACTTCGCCGTCCTGTTGACCGGCGACATGGGCCGGCTTCAGGAGCTCGCCGCGGTGTCCACGCGGACCTGCCGCGAGCTCGGCTACGACTGGGAGCTGGCGCTCGTCCTCCAGATGCGGGCCAACGTGTTCGCCAACCGCAGCGACTGGGCCGAGGAAGGGCTCGCGTACGCCGACGAGTCGCTGGAGCTGTTCAGTCGGCTCGGCGACGAGTGGGGGACGGCCGAGGCGCTGTCCGCGCGCGGTGAGGCGCGCGAGAAGCTCGGCGACTTCGAGGGCTCCGCCGCCGACTACACGCGCGCCCGTGAGGTCGCGCACAGCATGGGCGCCCACTCCCAGGCCGCGATCCTCCAGGTCAGGCTCGGCCAGACGCTCATCGAGCAGGGGAACATCGAGGGGGGCGAGGCGCTGCTGTGGGAGTCGCTGGAGGACGGGCGCCGGCACACCAACGAGTCCAGGCCCGCCGCCCGCCTCTTCCTCGTCTCCCATCTCTCGTTCACCGGCCGCACCGTCGAGGCCCGTGAGCAACTCGCTTTGCTGCGCAGTGAGTTCAGGGTGGTGCAGATCGGGTTCTTCCACGGCATGACCATCGGCATGGAGGCGATGATCGACACCGTCGACGGGCACACCGAGGACGCCGTCGCGAACGTACGGCGCTGCCTCGACATCGCGCGGGACCCGCTGGCCGCGCTCGTCATGCCGCAACTGGTGGGGCTGCATCTGTGCACGGCGGCCCGGGCCATCGTCCAGCGGGGCGGGGAGGGCGACGCGGTGGCCGCCGCGCGGCTCATGGGCGCGGCCGACGCGGCGATGCCCGAGGGCCACAAGCCGGCCGTACTCGAACGAAATTGGCGCGCGGCCGCCGCGGCGGAGACCCGCGCGCTGCTCGACGAGGCGACGTACGAGCGGGCATACGCAGAGGGCGGCGGCCTCTCCTTGGAGGAGGCCACCGCCCTGTTGGACGACTGACGACCGACGCGAATCGACCCGGTCGCCCGGACCCGTTCTGCGCGGGGTCAGCTCTTGGTGGTGAACTTACGGATCGCGATCGGCGCCATGACGGCCGTCAGCACTGCCGTCCACCCGAGGGTCACCCACAGGTCGTGGGCGACCGGGCCGCCGACCATCATTCCGCGGCAGGCGTCCGCGAGGGACGAGATCGGGTTCCAGTCGGTGAAGGCCTGCAGCCAGCCCGGCATCGACTTGGTCGGCGCGAAGATCGACGAGCCGAACTGCAGCGGCATCATCACGAGGAAGCCCATGGCCTGCACGGCCTGCGCGCTCTTCATGACCACGCCGAGCGTCAGGAAGATCCACATGAGGGCGGAGCCGAACAGCGCGGTCAGGCCGATGGCACCGAACAGACCGGCCCAGCTGGTGATGTCGAATCCGACGAGCAGCGCGACGATCATCAGGACCGTGGTGGCGACGAGGAGCCGCAGCATCTCCACGACCACCTTGGCGATGAGCACCGATCCGCGGCCGATGGGCAGGGACCGGAAGCGGTCCATGATGCCCTTCTGGAAGTCCTCGTTGAAGCCGGTGCCGACGCCCTGCGCGATGTTCATGCTCATCATCGCGACCATGCCGGGGATCACGTACTGCACGTACGCGTCCTGGCCGCCGCCCATCGCGGAGCCGATCGAGCCGCCGAAGACGTACACGAACAGGAGGGTGAAGACGATCGGCATCAGGACCGCGTCCATCATCGACTCCGGGTCGTTGCGGATCCACAGCAGATTGCGGCGGATCAGCGCGCCCGTGTGACGCAGATGGCCACTCAGGCCGATCTTGGGGTCGGCCTCGATGGTGATCGTGGGGGCCGCGGTGGGAGCGGCAAGGGTGGTGGCACTCATACGGCGGCCTCCTCGAGTTCGGGCCTGGCGTCCTCCGGGGCGGAGGCCTTGTGGCCGGTGATGGACAGGAACACCTCGTCCAGGCTGGGCAGTTCGGTGGTGATGGAGCCGATCGTGATGCCTCGCGCGGTGACCGCGCCGACCACGGCGGTGAGCTGCTTGTCGCTGAGTACGGGGACCAGGACGGACCCGGAGTGGGTGTCCACGGTGGTGGTGGCGAGGCCCGTGAGCCCCATGTCGTCTATCGCGTGCGCCAGCGGGCGCAGCTCCAGCTCGTCGGCCGGGCGGATCCGCAGGGTGCGGCCGCCGACCTTCGCCTTGAGCTCGTCGATGCCGCCCCGCGCGATGACCTTGCCGTGGTCGACGACGGTGAGCTCGGAGGCCAGCTGCTCGGCCTCCTCCATGTACTGGGTGGTGAGCAGGACGGTGACGCCGTCGCGCACCATGCTCTGGACCTCTTCCCACACCTCGTTACGCGTACGGGGGTCGAGGCCGGTCGTCGGCTCGTCCAGGTAGAGGACGTGCGGGCGGCCGATCATCGACGCCGCGAGGTCGAGGCGGCGGCGCATACCGCCGGAGTACGTCTTCGCGGGGCGGCCGGCGGCGTCCGTGAGCGAGAAGCGCTCCAGCAGGGCGTCGGCGCGGGCCTTGGCGTCCTTCCTGGACAGGTCGAGCAGCCGCCCGATCATGTACAGGTTCTCCCGGCCGGAGATCTTCTCGTCGACCGAGGCGTACTGGCCGGTGAGGCCGATCACGCGGCGCAGCTGGCGGGGCTGGCGCACCGCGTCGTAGCCCGCCACGATCGCCGTGCCGGCGTCGGGGGTGATGAGGGTGGAGAGGCAGCGGACGAGGGTGGTCTTGCCGGCGCCGTTCGGACCGAGGACACCCATGACGGTGCCCTCGTGTACGTCCAGGTCCACGCCGTCCAGGGCCTTGGTCGCGCCGTAGTGCTTGACCAGTCCCCTCACCGATACGGCGACCGGTCGGTCGCTCACGGAGTTCTTGTCGATTCGCGTCATGCCCTCAAGGTGTCAGCCCCCACCGACAACCCACCGACACCCGACCGACAACGGGTGGCTGCCGCCGATACGGTGCCGACAGGGGGTGGGCGGGTTGGTGGTGGACGCCTACGGCACTGGCAGGCGGCACCGCTCCTTCTCTGGCTGCGCCGGTCCCCGCCCATCTCCCGTTTCCGGTGGGCGGCGCTTGGGCTCGGGCCATTGTCGGGGTGGGCGTTTGCGGCACTAGTGCGCGGCACCGCTCCTTCTCTGGCTGCGCCGGTCCCCGCTCATCTCCCATTTCCGGTGGGCGGCGCTTGGGCGCGGGCCAATGCCGGGTCAGGCGTCCGCGGTACGAGTACGCGGCACCGCCCCTCCTCCGGCTGTGCCGGCCCTCGCTCATCTCCCGTTTCCGGTGGGCGGCGCTTGGGAGCGGGCCATTGTCGGGGTGGGCGTTTGCGGTACGAGTACGCGGCACCGTCCCTCCTCCGGCTGTGCCGGTCCTCGCTCATCTCCCGCCGCCCGCCCCCTCCGGGGGCTTCGGCCCGTCCGGGGCGGGGGCGGTGCCGGGGTCGGCGCCTTCGGTCATGGGTGCGCGGCACCGGGGGCCGCCTTGCCCACGGTGCCGCCCTGGGCGGTGGATTGCCCGAGCTGGGGTGGCGGCGCCCTGTGGGGTCGAGGTTCCGGAGGGGTGGGGCAAATCGAGTTGCCCGAGGTGGGGTGGCGGCGTCCTGTGAGGCGGACGTCCCGGAGGGGCGGTGCGGCATGGTCTTTTCTCGGGCTGCGTCGGCATCCGCTCATCTCCCGCCGCCCGCCCCCTCCGGGGGCTTCGGCCCGTCCGGGGCCGGGGTCGGCGCCTGTCGTGATGGGTGTGCGGTGCCGGGGGCCGCCTTGCCCACCCTGCCGCCCTGGGCGGCAGATTGCCCGAGGTGGGGTGGCGGCAGCCCGTGAGGCGGACGTTCCGGTGGGGTGGGGCAAATCGAGTTGCCCGAGGTGGGGTGGCGGCATCCTGTGAGGCGGACGTCCCGGAGGGGCGGTGCGGCATGGTCTTTTCTCGGGCTGCGTCGGCATCCGCTCATCTCCCGCCGCCCGCCCCCTCCGGGGGCTTCGGCCCGTCCGGGGCCGGGGTCGGCGCCTGTCGTGATGGGTGCGCGGCACCGGGGGCCGCCTTGCCCACCCTGCCGCCCTGGGCGGCAGATTGCCCGAGGTGGGGTGGCGGCAGCCCGTGAGGCTCACGTCCCGGAAGGGCGGCGCAAATCAAGCCCCGCTTTGGGACGAGACTCGCGGGGTCCGGGGCGGAGCCCCGTGGGCGCAACTTCGCCGGGGCCGGGGGAGCGGTCCCGGTGCAGGCCGGGCAGCGCGTGGCCGACGCCCCCGGAGGGGGCGGGTGGGTGGGAGATGAGCGGAGGAGAGGAAAGGAGGCAGGCACGGAAAGGAGGCAAGCACGGCGGGGGGAAGGGAACGAAGAGTCGCCCAGCGGCGAGAAACCGCCCGGCGCCCCGGGACGCCGTCACTTACCGCGGCCCCGTTCGCCCCGGCCTCCGCAGACCTCCCACCCCGGACGGCCCCCGTAGCCCCTGCGCCACCGCCCGGCGCTGCCCGACGCCGCCCCCGCGCCACTGCCCGACGCCGCCCCTGCGCCACCGCCCGGAGCTGCCCTGCGCCGCCCCAGTGCCACTGCCCGACGCCGCCCCGCACCACCGCCCGGCGCCGCCCCCGCACCACCACCCGCGGCGCCGCCCCCACCCCCCCGGTCACCCGCGGAGCACAGCGCGGCCCGCCGATGGGGGAAGTTCGGCGGGCCGCGGTCGTACCGGGTTGGCTCAGTGGACGGAGTGCTCCTCCTGAGGGAACGTTCCGCCGATGACGTCCTCCGCAAACGCCTTCGCCGCGTCGGACATCACGCCCCGCAGATCCGCGTACTGCTTCACGAAGCGCGGCATCTTCCCGCCGGTGAGGCCGAGCGCGTCCGTCCAGACCAGGACCTGCGCGTCCGTACCGGCCCCGGCCCCGATGCCGACGGTCGGGATGTGCAGGGTGCGCGTCACCTCGGCCGCGAGCTCCGCCGGAACCAGCTCCAGGACGACCGCGAACGCCCCCGCGTCCTGGACGGCCTTGGCATCGCGCAGCAACTGCTGCGCCGCCTCCTCGCCGCGCCCCTGGACCCGGTAGCCCTGCGTGTTGACCGACTGCGGGGTCAGTCCGATGTGCGCCATGACCGGGATCCCGGCGTCGACGAGCAGCTTGATCTGGTCGTGCGAGCGCTCGCCGCCCTCCAGCTTCACCGCCCCGACCCCGGCCTCCTTCACCAGCCGCATCGCCGAGCGCAGCGCCTGCGTCGGCCCTTCCTGGTAGGACCCGAAGGGCAGGTCACCGACGATCAGCGCGCGGGACGTGCCGCGTACCACCGCCGCCGAGAGCAGCACCATCTGGTCGAGGGTGACCGGCACCGTCGTCTCGTACCCGAGGTGACAGTTGCCCGCCGAATCGCCGACCAGCATCACGGGGATGCCTGCCTCGTCGAAGACCGACGCCGTCATCGCGTCGTACGCGGTGAGCATGGGCCACTTCTCGCCCCGCTCCTTGGCGAGGCCGATGTCCCGGACCGTGACCCGCCGCGAGCCCTTGCCCCCGTACAGCACGGTGGACTTCTGGGCGTTCTGCGCGCTCTGGTCGTTCGATGTCTGCTGGGCCTGCTGGGCCTGCTGGATGTTCTGGGTGTTCTGGGCAGCCGAAAGCTCTGTGGGTTGCGTCATCGCAACGGCTCCTTCATGTCGTCTCGAGGCGCCCTGACGGCGTCCCCGGATCGCCTCCATGGTGGCACCGCGTGCCGCCCCCGCGCCAGGCCCCATCCCGATCCCGCGCCAGGCCCCCACCGAACCCGTGCCCCGTCCACGTAAAGCCTCGGCAAGGCTTTCCGCGAGACTTTAAATACGAGACGGTTCCGTATCGTAATGGGGCTAGGGTCGTTCACATGACCACTCCTGACGCCCCTCGGGACCCCCAGGGTTCCCAGGACTCCCGGGACTCCCAGGGGTCCCGCGTACCCGAGTCCGTGCACCGCCGTCGATGGGTGATCCTCGGCGTGCTCATGCTGAGCCTGCTGATCGTCGTCCTCGACAACTCGATCCTGAACGTCGCGATCAAGACGATCTCGACCCCCGAGCCCATCGGCATCGGCGCCTCGCAGAGCGAGCTCGAGTGGGCCATCAACGCGTACACGCTCGTCTTCGCGGGCCTGCTGTTCACGGCGGGACTGCTCGGCGACCGCATCGGCCGCAAGAAGGTCCTCATCGGCGGCCTCGTCGTCTTCGGCCTCGGCTCCGCGCTCGCCGCCGAGTCCGGCACGCCGGTCCAACTCATCGCGTTCCGCGCGGTGATGGGACTCGGCGCGGCCTTCGTCATGCCGGCCACGCTCGCCGTCCTGATGAACGTCTTCGAGCGGGACGAGCAGCCGAAGGCCATCGGCATCTGGGCCGGCGGCGTCGGGCTCGCCATCGCGATCGGGCCGATCACCGGGGGACTGCTCCTCGACCACTTCTGGTGGGGCTCGGTCTTCCTCGTGAACGTGCCGATCGTGATCATCGCCATCGTGCTGATGCTCGCGCTCGTGCCGGACTCCAGGGACCCGAAACCCGGCCGGGTCGACCTCGTCGGCGTCGTACTGTCCGTCGTCGGTCTCGTGCTGCTCGTCTACGGGATCATCAAGGGCGGCGACGAGGGCGACTTCACCAGCCCCCAGGTGCTCGCCACCATCGCCGCGGGCCTCGCCGTCCTGGTCGCCTTCGTGCTGTACGAGAAGCGCAGCGACCACCCGTCGTTCGACATCAACTACTTCAAGGACAAGGTGTTCTCGGCCGCCATGGCCGGCATCGCGCTCGTCTTCTTCGCGATGATGGGTGTCACGTTCTTCGCGTCCTTCTACATCCAGAGCGTGCGCGGTTACTCGCCGTTGCAGACCGGCGCGTTCCTGCTGCCGCTCGCCGCCGCCCAGTTGATCTTCGCGCCGCGCGCCCGGCTCGTCGTCGACAGGCTCGGCGTGCGCGTCACCACGACCGGGGGCCTGGTGCTGCTCGCGGCCATGCTCGCCGCGTTCACCCTGCTCGACGAGGACAGTCCGATGTGGATCATGGAGGTCATCTTCTTCTTCATGGGCACCGGCATGGCCCACGTCATGACGCCGACCAGCGTCGTCATCATGCAGTCGCTGCCGCGCGAGAAGGCGGGTTCGGCCTCCGCGCTCAGCAACACCTTCCGTCAGGTCGGCGGCGCGCTCGGTATCGCCGTGCTCGGCTCGGTGCTGTCCACCGCGTACAAGAACGGGATCGAGGACCAGCTGCTGCCGCTGCCCGCCGGACTCCGGGACGCCGCGGGCGCGTCCATCGAGGCCACCCTCGGCGTCGCCGAGAAGCTCGGGCCGCGCGGCGAGGCGCTGGTGGGGGCCGCCAATGACTCCTTCGTGAACGCCATGCACATCACCGCGCTGTGCGGTGCGGGCGTCGCCGTGCTCAGCGCCGTCCTCACCGGCATGTTCCTGCCGCGCAAGCCCAAGGATCCGCCGGCCGGGCAGAGCGGCGAGCAGCCGGAGAAGGTCGGCGCGGGCCACTGATCCGCCACTGACCTGCTGGTTGAGAGAATGCGCCGGGGCCCGCCACAGCGGCGGGGCCCGGGGCGCGGCGAAAGGCGGAGCGCGGTGGACGCGGGCACGGAACGGGCCGAGGGGCAGACGCGGCGGCGAAGGATCCCCGGGGCCCCGGCCCCTGCCGCCCCCGCGCGCGGCCGTCCGCGCAGCGAGGCCGTCGAACAGGCGATCATCGAGGGCGTCATCCAACTCCTCGAACAGGGCGTGCCGCTCACCGAGCTGTCCATCGAGCGGATCGCCCGCACCGCAGGCGTCGGCAAGGCCACCATCTACCGGCGCTGGAGCGGCAAGGAGGCACTCTTCGTCGACGTCGTCGCCTCCATCGAGGAACCGGACTCCGAACTGCCCGGCACCTCGATGCGCGACGACCTCGTCCGGATCCTCGAGCACATGCGCAGGCGCGGCCTCAGCATGCGCACCTCCGCCCTGCTGCACAACGTTCTCGCGCAGATGAAGACCCTGCCGAGGCTCTGGGACGCGTACCACGAGCTCGTCGTGGACCCGCGGCGGCGCGCGACGCACGACGTGGTGCGGCGCGGGGTCGCCGACGGGGAGCTGCCGGCCGGTACGGACGTCGAGTTCGCCGCGGATCTGTTCACCGGGCCGATGCTGTTGCGCACGGTCATGCGGTCCGACGCGCCGCTGGCGGAGGACCTGGCCGAGCGGATCGTCGATACGGTGCTGGCGGGGTTGCGCGCCGGTCACTGACGCCGGGTATCCGTGCCGGGTGTCGATGTCAGGTGGCCGATGTGCGGGTTTCGTCACAGCGTCCCTTCCGGGCCGGTCGTACGGAACTCAGCACGCCACCGCGTACGTCACCGTGGTCGTAGAGACGTTGACGTCCGCGCTCGGCAGCGCGGGCGTGACGGAACGGAAAGCCGCTGCTCATCGCCTACTGTTTGGCGGGGGCAGCGGGCACGGCAGGCAGTGAGGCGACGACGGCATGGCGCAGGCGTACAAGGGCGGCGACAGCAGCGGAACCGGGACCACCGGACCCGGGGCCCGGTTCCGGCGTCAGGGCGGCCGACCGCTGGGCGACCGCGGTTACTGGCGGCGCGGCATCGTCCTCGCGGTGCTCGCGATCCTGCTCGCGCTCGTCATGCTGCTGCACGCGCAGATCCCCAACACCGTCGGCAACCTCGGCTCCCTGATCGAGACGTTCCTGCCGTGGCTGGGTGTCTTCATTCCGGTGCTGCTCGTCCTGGGCCTCGTACGGAGGTCGGCGACCGCGGTGATCGCGGTGCTGGCCCCGGCGATCGTCTGGTTCAACCTGTTCGGTGGGCTGCTCACCGACAAGACGGGCAGCGGCGGCGATCTGACCGTCGTCACGCACAACGTGAACGCGGAGAACTCCGATCCGGCGGGCACCGCGAAGGACGTCGCCGCGTCCGGCGCGCAGGTCATCGCGCTGGAGGAGGTGACGGCGCAGGCGCTGCCGTCGTACCAGGATGCGCTCGCGAAGGCCTACCCGTACCACACGGTCCAGGGCACGGTCGGGCTGTGGAGCAAGTACCCGCTCGCCGGCACCCAGGCCGTCGACATCAAGCTGGGCTGGACGCGGGCGCTGCGCACGACCGTCGCGACGCCGCAGGGCAAGGTCGCGGTGTACGTCGCCCATATGCCGTCGGTGCGTGTGAAGCTCAACTCCGGGTTCACCGCCAGCCAGCGCGACAAGAGCGCGGACGCGCTCGGCGAGGCGATCGCCGACGAGCCGATCGAGAAGGTCGTCCTCCTCGGCGACCTGAACGGCACCATGAACGACCGCGCCCTGAACGGGGTCACCGCGCAGATGCGGTCCACGCAGGGCGCGGCGGGCAGCGGCTTCGGGTTCAGCTGGCCGGCCGCGTTCCCGATGGCGCGCATCGACCAGATCATGGTCAAGGGTGTGGAGCCGGTCACGTCGTGGACGCTGCCGGCGACCGGGAGCGACCATCTGCCGATCGCGGCGCGCGTGGACTTGTGACGTTCAGCGGTTCGCCGCTCGTCACGGCGCCTTAACCTCACGGAATAGTCGATGGGCGAGACTTTGTTCCGTACGTAAACTTACGTACCTACCTCCCCCTCGCTACCCGAAAGTTCCTTCATGCCCCTCGCCCTGCTCGCGCTCGCCGTGGGCGCCTTCGGCATCGGCACGACCGAGTTCGTCATCATGGGCCTGCTGCCCAATGTCGCCGACGACCTGCACATATCGATCCCGGATGCCGGACACCTCGTCTCCGCGTACGCGCTCGGTGTGGTCATCGGCGCGCCGCTGCTCGCCGCGGTCACCGCGCGGATGCCGCGCCGCCGCGTCCTCATCGGCCTGATGGCACTGTTCGTCGTCGGCAACGCGGTCTCGGCGGCGGCCCCCGACTACCACTCGCTCATGCTCGCCCGCTTCGTGAGCGGGCTGCCGCACGGGGCGTTCTTCGGCGTCGGCGCGGTGGTGGCGACGTCGCTCGTCGCGCCGGAGCGCAAGGCCCGCTCGGTCTCGCTCATGTTCCTCGGTCTGACCATCGCCAACGTCGTCGGCGTGCCCGCCGCGACGGCGATGGGGCAGCAGCTGGGCTGGCGCGCCACGTTCCTCGCGGTCAGCGCGATCGGGCTCGTCGCGATCGCGGCGCTGCTTGCGCTGGTCCCCGCGGACCACGGCCACGGCGAGACGGCCGCGGGTCTGCGAGGCGAACTGCGCGCCCTGAAGTCCCTCCCGGTCTGGCTCGCGCTCGGCACGACGGTCGCCGGCTTCGGAGCGCTCTTCGCCGCGTACAGCTACATCACGCCGATGCTCACCGACGCGGCGGGCTTCGCGGACGCGTCCGTGACCCTGCTGCTCGCGCTCTTCGGCCTCGGCGCCACGATCGGCAACCTCATGGGCGGCCGCCTCGCGGACCACTCCCTGCGCCGCACGCTCTTCGGCGGCCTGACCTCACTGGCCGTGGTCCTCGCCCTCTTCCCCCTCCTGATGCGTACGGAGTGGAGCGCGGCGCTCGCGGTCTTCCTCCTCGGCATGGCGGCGTTCACGACGGGCTCCCCGCTCCAGCTGATCGTGATGGAGAAGGCCTCCGCGGCCCCCTCCCTCGCCTCGTCCGCGAACCAGGCAGCCTTCAACCTGGCCAACGCCGGCGGCGCCTGGATCGGCGGCCTCACCCTCGCCGCCGGCTTCGCCGTAACCTCCCCGGCCCTCGCAGGCGCAGCCCTCGCCGTCCTCGGCGTGGCCGTCGCCTCGCTCGCATACGCGGTCGACCGCGGCCGCGCCACGGCCACACCGGGCCGCTTGGTGGCCTCCCATGTCCCGACGGAGCAGGAGACGGTGCGGCGCTGACAGGCGCCGCCAACGGCGCGGCTGAGGGGCGGGACACAGGCGTGTGTCCCGCCCCTCAGTCATGTGCGGTGGTCAGTGCCGGTAGCCCAGGACCGTCATCATGCCCGCCTCCGAGTGGTACACGTTGTGGCAGTGGAGCATCCACAGGCCGGGGTTGTCCGCGTCGAAGTCGGCCGTCAGGGTGCGGTTCGGGAGGACGATCGCCGTGTCCTTGCGGGGGCCGTTCGGCAGGGAGAACGTGTGGCCGTGCAGGTGGACCGGGTGCCACATCGACGTCGAGTTGGCGAAGACCAGGCGGACCCGCTCGCCCGCGCGCACCGGGTAGCGCTCGTCCGGGTCGTACGGCTTCTTGTTGAACGCCCAGTCGTACTTGGCCATCCCGCCGGTCAGCCGGAGCCTGATCGTGCGGTCCGGCTTGCGGGAGGGGAGGGCCACCGAGTCGGCTGGGCGGAGCTTGTCCGCCGTGAGGAGGCGGCCGTCCAGTTCCTTGGGGCGGGATGTGGCCTTCGGCGTCGTACCCGAGCTCGTACGCAGTACCGCAAGGCCCGACGCCTTCTTGCCTTCCGCGAGCGCCGTCAGCGGGAACACCCCGTCGCCCGCCGTGACCAGCACGTCGTACCGCTCGCCCATCCCGAGCAGCAGCGCCTCCGTCTTCGCGTGCCGCACCGGGAAGCCGTCCGTGTGCGTCACCGTCATCTCATGGCCGCCGAGCGCGACGCGGAACGCCGTGTCGCCGCCCGCGTTGATGAACCGGATCCGAATGCGGTCGCCGGGGCGGGCCTTGAACGATGAAGGGGCCGCGGGCGTACGGCCGTTGACGAGGTAGTACGGGTACTTCACGTCACCCGCGTCGCCACCCAGCAGGTCGCTCTTCGCGCCCATCATCATGCGGGACGGGCCCTCCATCGAGGGTGCGGGGGATGACTTCGCGGAGTGCATCGACATGCCTTCCATCCCCGGCATGTCGTGGCCGGAGTGGCCGCCGTCCGAACTGCCGGAGCCGTCCCCGTGGTCCATCCCCGAGCGCAGCTCCTTCAGTACCGCGTCCGGCGTCGAGCCGGCCACCCCGTCGACCCAGTCGTCGAGGATGACCACCCATTCCTTGTCGTAGGAAAGGGGCTCCTTGGGGTCCTCCACGATCAGTGGCGCGTACAGGCCGCGGTCCTGCTGCGTGCCCGAGTGCGGGTGGAACCAGTACGTGCCGGGGTGAGCGACCTTGAAGCGGTACGTGAAGTCGGCGCCGGGTGCCACGGACTTCTGGGTCAGGCCCGGCACCCCGTCCATGTCGTTGCGCAGCGCGATGCCGTGCCAGTGCATCGACGTGGGCTCGGGGAGGTGGTTGGCGAGGGTGAGGGCGAGCGTGTCGCCGGCCGTGACCCTGACCTCCTTGCCGGGCAGATCGCCGCCGTACGACCAGGACTTGACGGTGCGGTCGCCCAGGTCGAGGCGAGTCGCGGCGGCCGTGAGCCGGACCTCGCGGACCCGGCCGCCCCCAGAGCGCTTCCGTTCGGCGGCGGCGACTTCCTCGCCCGCCGGGTCGACGTAGCCGCCGCCGGATGCGGATCCGGGCGCGCCATGCCCGTTGTGGCCGGACGAAGCGCCGGAGGAGCAGGCGGCCAGGGCTCCGGTGCCGGCGGCGGCGATCGCCGCCCCAAGCAAGGTGCGCCGGGCCGGGGCATGCGGAAGGGACTGCTTGCGCATGGGTGAGTACCTCAACTGTCGGTAACTGTCGGTGTTGATGGGTGTGGTGCGATTCAGGCGCGCGAAACCGTGCGCAGGCCTAAATGCGCAGCACCGACAGCCGGGAGAGGAGTCCTCGGGGAGGTGGCGGGTTGGGTCGCTGGGCGAAGGAGAGTCCGCGGGCGCGCGGTCCCGGAGCCGCCGCCACGAGCAGCGGGCGCAGCACCGCCGCCGTCAGCAACAGCAGCGTGAACGAGCCGAGCACGGCCAGGCATACGTTCAGCGGATCCATGCCGCCGTGGCCGGGGGAGTCGGGGCGCTCGTGAACCGTGGCGGCGGAGTCGTGCGGGGAACCGTGCTCGGCCGTCGCGACGTGCGCGCTCCCCATCGGCATCGCCCCGTCGCGCCCCGCCGAATGCCCCGACGGATGCCCCAACGTATGCATCACCACGATCCCGAAGAGCAGCGCCGCGAACAGCAGCAACCGCTGCCACCGCCCCGTGCCGCTCCTCGTCCTCGCCATGCCCGCACCCTACCCCCTACCGGTATCCCGCGACGTGCGCCCTCCCCGCCCCGAGCCGATCATGAGCCCATGACGACAACGGATAATTCGGGGCACGGGGAATCGGTCGCGTCGGACGACGGCACCCGCCGCCAGTTCATCTCGTGGGTCACTCTCGGCCTGATGACCACGGCCTCCGTCGCCAGCCTGCGGCCCTCGCCCTCCATGGCGCTGTACGGACTCGCCGCGGTCTTCCTCTACCTGCTCCCGGCCGTCGTCTTCCTGCTGCCCACCGCCCTCGTCGGCGCCGAACTGGCCTCCGGCTGGACCGGCGGCATCTACCGCTGGGTCAGCGAGGCGCTCGGCAAGCCGCTCGGGTTCATCGCCGTGTGGTGCCAGTTCGCCATGACCATCGCGTACTACCCGAGCCTGCTCGCCTACGTGGCGTCCACCTTCGCGTACGTCATCCACCCGAGCCTCGCCGAGAACGGCCTGTACGTCGCGATTTGCATCGTCGTCCTGTACTGGGCCGGTGTGTACGTGAGTTCGCGCGGTACGAAGACCATCGCCGGCCTGTCGTCCCTCGGGCTCATCATCGGCACGCTCATCCCCGGCGTCGTGCTCGTCGTGCTCGGGATCGTCTTCCTCGGGCAGGGCAACCCGTCCGCCGCCCCCATGGACTCCAGCCACTGGCTGCCGCCGTGGACGGGCCTCGCCAGCCTCGTCCTCATCGTCAACAACTTCCTGTCCTACGCGGGCATGGAGATGAACGGTGTGCACGTGTCGTCGCTGCGCAGCCCGCGCGCCGAGTACCCGCGCTCGATCTTCCTCGCCACGGGACTCGTACTCCTGATCTTCATCCTGCCCGCCCTCGCGATCAGCTGGGTGATGCCCGCGAAGCAACTCAGCCTGACCGCAGGTCTTATGCAGGCGTTCCAGGCGTTCTTCGACCACTTCGGGGTCGGCTGGATGACGAGGATCGTCGGCGTGATGCTGGTGTGCGCGGCGCTCGGCGGCATGCTGACGTGGCTCGCCGGACCGGCCAAGGGGCTCGTGCTGCTGTCCCGGCAGGAGGGGTATCTGCCGCCGGTCCTACAGAAGTTCAACAAGTACGGCGTGCCGCAGAACGTGATGATCGCCCAGGGCGTGCTCACGACGCTCATCGGCGTCCTCTACGCGTTCAGCGACAACGTCTCCAGCCAGTACTGGATGTTCTCCGTCATCACGATCCAGATCTATCTGGTCGCGTATCTGCTGATGTTCGTGGCCGTGGTGCGGCTGCGGCGCTCGCAGCCGGACGTGCCGCGCGGCTTCGTCGTCCCGGCCGTCACCGCCGTCGCGGGCATCGGGTTCGTGGCCTCGGTGCTCGCGCTCGTGATCGGCTTCGTACCGCCGGACCAGTACGACACCGGGCCGCTGTGGCGCTATCTGCTGATCGTCGGTGGCGGTCTGCTCGTCCTCGGCGTCGCGGCGCCGGTCGCGTTCCTCAAGTTCCGCAAGCCGAGCTGGATCCACCCGGACCACCGCGACCCGGCGATCGGCTCGGAGTCCTGAGCCCCGGCGGCGAGGTGAGCGCCCACCCGCCGCCGGGACGTCCTTCGGTCAGCGGCGGTACGAGTTCACGTAACCCGGAGCCGGCGAGCCGACCCCCGTCACGTCGTCGTAGCCCCTGACGGCCTTCAGCGAGGCGTCCTTGCCGAGGCTGCGCACCGAGGTGAGCAGACCCTCCGACGCGTCGTAGCTGTTCGCGAAGTCGACGCGCGCCACGGCGAGGTCCTTGCCCTTGGGCTGGTCCACCACGTCGTGGTACTTGGCCGAACCGTACCGGTCGTAGATCGCCGGGTTCGCGAAGCCGAGCGGCTTGCCGCCGCCGGTCTGCTGCGCGAGCGCCTGCACACCGGCGACCACGGGCGCGGCGAGCGAGGTGCCGCCGATGCGGTACTCGTCGTAGCCCTGCGTGCCGTCGGGCAGCGTCTGCGTCTGGCCCACCAGGAAGCCGGTGTTCGGGTCGGCGATGGCGGAGATGTCCGGGACGACGCGGTGCGTGCCGCCGTTCGCCTTCGCCAGCGCGTCCGGCACGACGCCCTTCTGGTAGTCGGGCTGCGCGACCGTCTTGCTGGTGCCGCCGCCCGCGCCCGAGTTGTACGCGCCCGGGAAGTCGGTCCAACTCTTGCCGTCCGCCGCCAAGTTGGACTTCAGCGTGCCCCAGCCGGTCTCCCACTGGTACTTGTCGCCCTTGCCGACGGCGAGCGAGGTGCCGCCGACCGCCGTCACCCACGCCGAGTTGGCGGGCGTGTCGACCTGCTTCGTACCCGTCGACGCGACGTTGTCGCCGTTGTCGCCGGACGAGAAGTAGAAGCCGATGCCCTCGACGGCGCCGAGCTGGAACACCTGGTCGTACGCGGCGGCCAGCTCGGGGGTCTGGTTGGCCTCGATGTCGCCCCAGGAGTTGGAGACGATGTCGGCGAGGTGGTTGTCGACGACCTTGCCGAGCGAGTCGAGCAGATCGTCGTCGTAGCAGGAGGCCGCGCCCACGTACGTGATGTCGGCGGCCGGGGCCATCGCGTGCACGGCCTCGACGTCGAGGGTCTCCTCGCCGTACCAGCCGGCCGCGTCGCACTCCTCGGTCTTCGTGTACGTCTTGGGCAGCACCTGCTTCAACTGCCGTGTGTTGTACGGCGCGTCACCGTGCTTCTTCGCGTACGTCGCCGCGTCCTTGGCGATGGTCGGCGAGGCGTACGCGTCGGTGATCGCGACCTTCACACCCTTGCCGGTCGCCTTGCCGGCGCCGTACGCGGCGCGCAGCTGCTTGCCGGTGTAGCCCTTCGGGGCGTACGGGACCTTGGTGCCGTACGCGTCCGGGAGCGTGGTCGCGGTCTTGGATCCGTAGTACGTGGAGAACGGGCCCGCGTTGCGGAACACGGCGCTCGGCGGCGGCAGCTCGTCCTGCTTCGTCGCCTTGTGCGGGGCGCTGTCCAGGCCGGTCACCGTGAGCACGGCGCCGTCGAGGGAGGCGGGCACGGAGGCGGCGCCGGACGGGGCGCGGTAGGTGTGCCCGCCCTTGGTGTAGTCGTGCAGCTGGGTGCCGAAGGCCTTCTCGATGGCGGCCACGTCGCCCGACACGGAGAGGTAGTGCGTAGTGGAGCCGGTCACGGTCAGGCCTGCGGACTTCAGCCAGGCCGTGACCTCGGATATCTGCTCTTTCGTCGCCCCGAAGCGGCTGCGCGCCTCCTTGGCGCTCAGATACTTCTGGTACTGCGCGGACGACGGGTCGGCCACGGACTTCGCGTACGAGGCGAGGCCCTTCGCGTCCCGGCCGGCGAGGTAGACGCGCGCGCCGACCTTGCCGCTGTCCGTGGTGTCGCCCTTGTCGGCGGCGCCGGTGGCCCACAGCGGCTTGGTGCCGGAGAGGGTGTCGCGGCTCGGCTGGGCGTGGGCGGGCGCGGCGAGGGCGAGGGCGCCGGCGAGCAGCGGAAGGGTGGCCGCGATGCTCAGGCCTGCCCGGGTGCGGCGTGTGCCGCGGTTGGATCTCATGTGGTCCCCCCTGGATAGAGGTGCTGGAGACGCCGAGGTGCATGTGTAATGCACACGAAGAAAAGCCCACTCTTGCCAACAACCGTTCACGCGGGGGAAATGAGACGATCAAGAAGACGTCAAGTCGGCTCAACTACGGTCGCGATAGGCCGATTTGGGCGCATCGGTGGGCGGTCCGCCGCCCGTCGTGCGGTGCCGCGTCGGCCACCGGGTGGCACGGCTCGGAAGGCGGGCACTATGACCCTGGGGTGTTCGACAGGCACTATGAACACATCACCGGCCGGTCAGTGACGATCAAGGTCGGCAACGCGTCGGAAACGGTCGTGTGGTGGGATGTGACCAGGCCCTCTGGGCGGCGTGGGAGCAGCAGGCCTGACCAGCAAGGATGGGTGGAAGCGAGAGATGGACAAGCAGCAGGAATTCGTGCTCCGTACCCTTGAGGAGCGCGACATCCGGTTCGTACGTCTGTGGTTCACGGACGTGCTGGGCTTCCTCAAGTCGGTGGCCGTGGCTCCGGCCGAGCTGGAACAGGCGTTCGACGAGGGTATCGGCTTCGACGGCTCGGCGATCGAGGGCTTCGCCCGGGTCTACGAGTCCGACATGATCGCCAAGCCGGATCCGGGCACTTTCCAGGTCCTGCCGTGGCGGGCCGAGGCCCCCGGCACGGCGCGCATGTTCTGCGACATCCTGATGCCCGACGGCTCGCCGTCCTTCGCCGACCCGCGCTACGTCCTGAAGCGGGCCCTGGCCAAGACCTCGGACCTCGGCTTCACCTTCTACACCCACCCCGAGATCGAGTTCTTCCTGCTCAAGGACAAGCCGCTGGACGGCACCCGCCCGGTGCCCGCGGACACCTCCGGCTACTTCGACCACACCCCGCAGAACGTGGGCATGGACTTCCGCCGCCAGGCGATCACCATGCTCGAGTCGATGGGCATCTCGGTCGAGTTCAGCCACCACGAGGGTGCGCCGGGCCAGCAGGAGATCGACCTCCGCTACGCGGACGCGCTCTCCACGGCGGACAACATCATGACGTTCCGCCTGGTCATGAAGCAGGTCGCGCTGGAGCAGGGCGTCCAGGCCACGTTCATGCCGAAGCCGTTCTCGGAACACCCGGGCAGCGGCATGCACACGCACTTGTCGTTGTTCGAGGGCGACAGGAACGCCTTCTACGAGTCGGGCTCCGAGTACCAGCTCTCCAAGGTCGGCCGCTCCTTCATCGCGGGCCTGCTGAAGCACGCCGCCGAGATCTCCGCGGTCACCAACCAGTGGGTGAACTCCTACAAGCGCATCTGGGGCGGCTCGGAGCGCACGGCGGGCGCCGGCGGCGAGGCCCCGTCCTACATCTGCTGGGGCCACAACAACCGCTCGGCCCTCATCCGCGTCCCGATGTACAAGCCCGGCAAGACGGGCTCGGCCCGCGTCGAGGTCCGCTCCATCGACTCGGGCGCGAACCCCTACCTCACCTACGCGGTCCTCCTGGCGGCCGGCCTCAAGGGCATCGAAGAGGGCTACGAACTCCCTCCGGGCGCCGACGACGACGTCTGGGCCCTCTCCGACGCGGAACGCCGCGCGATGGGCATCGAGCCGCTTCCCCAGAACCTGGGCGAGGCGATCACCCTGATGGAACGCTCAGAACTGGTCGCGGAAACCCTCGGCGAACACGTCTACGACTTCTTCCTCCGGAACAAGAAGCAGGAGTGGGAGGAGTACCGCAGCGAGGTCACGGCGTTCGAGCTGCGGAAGAACCTGCCGGTGTTGTAGGGCGCGGCATTGCACCACGACGAACGGGCCGGGGTTTCCCCGGCCCGTTCGTTCTGTCTCGGCGGCCCGCTACGTCAGCGCTTGCAGAGGCGGTAGATGTCGTACGAGACGCCGAGGATGATGTCGACGACCGCCCACAGGGCGAGGAACAGGCCCAGGCCGATGGCGGTGCCCACGTCGCCGGCGTCCTTGCAGGTCTGGGCGTCGAGGGTGCCGCAGTCGCCGGAACCGCCGCTGTTCGCGCCCGCGATCATCCACACCAGGAACAGGGCCTGGACCGCAAGGAAGAACCAGAGGAAGACGCGGCGCTTCTTCGTCGGCCGGTCGGCCGGGGCTTCCTGCTGCGGCGGGACCGGAGCCTGCGGCTGGGGGCGTGGTCGAACGTCCTGAGGTCGGGGCGGCTACAGGGTGTCCCGCAGCGGCACAGCGGAGCGTTTGCGGTATTCCTGGATGGCCCAGCCGTTGCCGTCCGGGTCCGTGAAGTGCATGAAGGTGCCGCCGTCGTCGGGGGCGTACTGGATCGGTTCCGAGACGTCGAGGCCGCGGGAGCGGAGCTCTTCGTGGGCCGCCTTGATGTCGGTGACGCACAGTTGCATGCCGTGGTACGTGCCGGGGGTCGCCGTGCCCGTGGGGCTCGGGATGCCGGAGGCGAGGGCGATCGAGCAGCCGGATCCCGGGGGCGTGAGCTGGACGATGCGGGCGCCCGGCATCACTTCGGCGTCGATGTCGCAGTGGAAGCCGACCTTGTCGACGTAGAAGGCCTTGGCGCGGTCGATGTCCGAGACCGGGATGGTGAGCACTTCCAGGGTCATGTCCATGGACGTAACGGTAGGGGTGAATTGTCGGTTCCGGCCCACCGGCGCCGGGTGGTCACTCGAATTGCCAGCGGGTCTGGGTGAACTCCTCGCCCTTGCCGAAGCCGAAGACCGTGTTCGGGGTGACTGAGAAGACGAGCGATGGGCCTTCTTGGCCTTGGAATGCGCCGTCGGAGCGGACCTCGAAGTGCCAGGCCGGGCCGTATTTCTCCTCCCAGGCCTTGGCGAGGGCGTGGAGGCGTTCCGGCTCCGTGACTCGTGTCGCAGGACCCTCCACCACCACGTCGAAGCCCGCCGCCCAGGTGTTCGTGCCGGTGGTGAGGACGACCTCAGGGTTCGCGGTGAGGTTGAGCGACTTGCGTTCGTGCGCGCCGGAGGTGAAGTGCAGGGAACCGTCCTGCCAGAGGGCGAGGAGGGGTGTGACGTGGGGGCGGCCGTCGGGGCGCACCGTGGAGATCCAGAAGAGTTCGGCGCCGGTCAGTAGCTTTTCGGCTGCCGCCCACGAGGTGGGTTCGGCGCCGGGGGAGCTGTAGCGAGGGTCGAGCGACGTGTGCGGCGTGCCGGTGCGGGCGTCGTGCGGCATCGTGGGCGGTCCTCTCCGTGTACGGGGCCACTCGTACACGAGTGGGGACCTGCCGCGGTCGCACAACTCATCGGTGCAGCCCGGAGCGCAGTAGGCTCAAGGCCACCGTTGATCGAACAGGAGGCCGGGCAATGACGTCGGTGCCGCACGAAGGGGGAGGGTGGACGGGCGGCCGCAGGAGCAGCACCTTCACGCGGCTGCTGCGACTCGGCTTCACCGATCCGTCCACCGCTGAGCGACTGCTCGACGCCCCCGCCCTGTCCGCCGTGCGCTCCGACCCGCTGCTCCTGGACGCGCTCGGCGGCGCCGCCGACCCGGACCTGGCGCTCCTCGGCCTCGTCCGGCTGGTCGAGGCGCAGGAGGACGAGACGGCGCGGCGCGAGCTGCTCGACACGCTCGTCGCGGCGAAGCCGCTGCGCGACCGGCTGCTCGGCGTGCTCGGTTCCTCCGAGGCGCTCGCCGACCACCTGGCCCGGCACTCGAAGGACTGGCGGGCCCTCGTCACGTACGAGTCGGGCGATCTGCACCCCGGCGTGGAGGAGTTCGAGCAGGGGCTCGCCGAGGCCACCGACGAGGTGTCGCTGCGCGTCGCCTACCGGCGCTGCCTGCTGTCCATCGCCGCCCGCGACGTGTGCGGCACGACCGACATCACCGAGACGGCCGCCGAACTCGCCGACCTGGCGACGGCGACCCTGCGCGCGGCCCTCGCCATCGCCCGAGCGGCGTCTCCCGCCGACGCCGCGCTGTGCCGGCTCTCCGTGATCGCGATGGGCAAGTGCGGTGGCCATGAGCTGAATTACGTATCCGATGTCGACGTCATCTTCGTCGGGGAGCCCGCCGACGGCTCCGCCGACGAGGGGAAGGCGATCCAGGCCGCCACCCGGCTCGCCTCGCACATGATGCGGATCTGCTCCGACACGACGGTCGAGGGCACCATCTGGCCCGTCGACGCCAATCTGCGGCCGGAAGGGCGCAACGGGCCGCTCGTACGCACGCTGTCCTCGCACCTCGCCTATTACCAGCGCTGGGCCAAGACCTGGGAGTTCCAGGCGCTGCTCAAGGCCCGCCCGGTCGCGGGCGACCTGGAACTCGGCGAGGAGTACGTCGCGGCCGTGTCGCCGATGGTGTGGCAGGTGTCCGAGCGGGACAACTTCGTGCCCGACGTGCAGAAGATGCGCAAGCGGGTCGTGGCCAACATCCCGCCGGGGGAGAAGGACCGGGAGCTGAAGCTCGGGCCCGGCGGCCTTCGAGACGTCGAATTCGCCGTCCAGCTGCTGCAGTTGGTGCACGGCCGCTCGGACTCCGCGCTGCGCAGCAGTACGACCCTGAAGGCGCTCGCCGCACTCGCCGACGGCGGATACGTGGGCCGGGTCGACGCCGTGCAGCTCGACGACGCCTACCGTTTCCTGCGCACCCTCGAACACCGCATCCAGCTCTACAAGTTGCGGCGCACCCACCTGGTGCCGGAGGACGATGCCGACCTGCGCCGCATCGGCCGCTCGATGGGCATGCGCACCGAACCCATCACGGACCTCAAGCGGGCCTGGCGGCGGCACACATCCGTCGTCCGCCGGCTGCACGAGAAGCTGTTCTACCGGCCGCTGCTCGACGCCGTCGCCCAACTCGCCCCCGGCGAGACCAGGTTGCGCGCCGACGCCGCCCGCGAGCGCCTCGTCGCGCTCGGCTACGCGGACCCGAGCGCCGCGATGCGCCACCTGGAGGCGCTGGCCTCCGGCGTCAGTCGCAAGGCCGCCATCCAGCGGACGCTGCTCCCGGTACTGCTCGGCTGGTTCGCGGATTCGGCGGATCCTGACGCCGGGCTCCTCAACTTCCGCAACGTGTCGGACGCGTTGGGCAAGACGCCCTGGTATCTGCGGCTGCTGCGCGACGAGGGCGCGGCCGCCGAGAACCTGGCGCGGATCCTGTCCGCAGGGCGCCTCGCCCCCGACCTCCTCATGCGCGCCCCCGAATCGGTGGCGCTGCTCGGCGACGAGCGGGGCCTGGAGCCGCGCGGGCACGCCCAGTTGGAGCAGGAGGCGCTCGCGGCGGTGCGGCGCGCGGACACCGGTGAGCAGGCGGTCACCTCGGCGCGCGCGGTGCGCCGCCGCGAGCTGCTGCGCACGGCGGCCGCCGACATCATCGCCTCGTACGGCACCGAGGACACGCCCGCGGTCGCCGACCAGGGCGCCCTGGTGGACCAAGTGGGCTCCGCCGTATCGGACTTGACGGCCGCCACGCTCGCCGGGACGCTGCGCGCCGTGGTCCGCGACGGCTGGGGCGACACCCTGCCCACCCGCTTCGCCGTCATCGCCATGGGCCGCTTCGGCGGGCACGAGCTGAGCTACGGCTCCGACGCCGACGTGCTGTTCGTGCACGAACCGCGCGAGGGCGTCGACGACCACGAGGCCGCGCAGGCCGCGAACAAGGTCGTCTCCGAGATGCGCCGGCTCCTTGCCCTGCCGAGCGCCGATCCGCCGCTGCTCATCGACGCGGACCTGCGCCCCGAGGGCAAGTCGGGCCCGCTGGTGCGCACGCTCAAGTCCTACGAGGCGTACTACCGCCGCTGGTCCCTGGTCTGGGAGTCGCAGGCGCTGCTGCGGGCCCAATACGTGGCCGGGGACGAGGAGTTGGGTCGGTCGTTCATCGACCTGATCGACCCGCTGCGCTACCCCGCCGAGGGCCTGGGCGACGATGCCGTACTGGAGATCCGCCGCCTCAAGGCGCGCATGGAGTCGGAGCGGATGCCGCGCGGCGCCGACCCCACGCTCCACACGAAACTGGGCCGCGGGGGTCTTTCCGACGTCGAATGGACGGTGCAGCTGCTCCAGCTGCGGCACGGTTGGGTGGAACCGGGTCTGCGTACGACCCGCACCCGCGAGGCCCTCGCCGCCGCGTGCGCCGCCGAACTGATCCCCACCGAGGACGCGGCGATCCTCGACGAGGCGTGGGTCCTTGCCGCGCGCGTGCGCAACGCGGTGATGCTGGTGCGGGGCAGGCCCGGCGACACGTTTCCCTCGGACGGGCGTGAACTCGGCGCGGTCGGGCGGTACTTGGGGTACGACCCCGGGCACGTCGGGGACATGCTCGACGACTATCGGCGTACGACGCGGCGGGCGCGGGCCGTGATGGAGGAGCGGTTCTACGGCGGGTGACGGTGCCGGGTGCCGGGTGCCGGGTGCCGCGTGGCGGGGCCGTGGTGGGGGCCTCGCGTAGCGCCTGCCCGGCGCCGGGGTGCCGCCTTGCCCACCCTGCCGCCCCTGGCGGCAGATTGCCCAAGGCGGCGGGGCCCAGTGGCGGAGCGGACGGCTCGGTTACGCCACCTTCGCCGACGTCGTCTCCGACAGCCACGGCAGACCCGAAGGCCCCCGGTGGGCGAGCGCCATCGCCGCGGCCGTCCGCTCGTCGTCGGGGGCATGCTTGCGCTGCAGCGCGCCGAAGGGGTGGGCGTCGTCGCCCGGAGCCGCCACCCTCGCGCCTGCCGCGCCCTTGCGTACCGCTGCTGTCGCCGTTGCCAGTGCCATGAAACCGGCCCTCCGTCCGTACGTCGAGGTCTGGACCTCCGACGATCCCCTCGGACGGGCCGCGACGGCAGATGCCATCGGTCGTGAACGCACGGGACTAAAGTCCTGACGCCCTACGCGACCCCTACACGGGCCCTACGCGTCCAGCAGCACCCGGCACCGCGCCACGAACCCGGTGAGCGCCAGCTCGAACGCCGCGTCCGTGCGCCCCTCGAGTCCGGCGCCCAGGGCTCGTTCGAGCAACGGGGTCAGGCCCTCCTCCGTCGGCTCCCACATCGTGTCGGGCGCCGCCATGTCCAGCGCCGAACCGAGCACCATGTTGTCCAGGGCGATGATCACCGGCATCACGTCCGGCAGCGCGAACCCCGCGTCGAGCAGCAGCGCCACCGCCAGCTCGTACTGCGCGAGGACCCGGGGCGCCCGCACCGGGTGGGTCGTCAGGAGCGGGATCGCCTTGGGGTGCGCGGCGAACGCGGCACGGTAGGAGCGGGCCCACCCGGCGATCGCCTCGTCCCACGGGAGGCCCGAGGTCAGCGGCGTCTCGTCGATCGCGGAGCAGATCCGCTCGCGCAGCAGCTCCACGATGCCGTCGCGGCCCTCCACGTGGTGGTAGAGCGAACCCGTCTGTACGCCGAGCCTGCGCGCCACCTGCGGGACGCTGAACTCGCCGTTCTCGTCGACGATGCCGAGCGCCGCCGTGGTGATCCGCTCCCGGTCGAGGAGGGGTGTGCGCGGCCGCCCCATCCAGGTCCCTCCTCAGTGGCTCCACAAAATCGGGTCTTCCCGTATGCCCAACGGGAGGCTACATTGCGAAAACCGAAAGCCTTTAGATTTACGCCCGTCCGCCGCAGTGCGGGCCGTCCTCCAGAGGGGCTTCCTGCCGCATGCCCGTGACCTCCCCGAAGACGAAGACGAAGACGAAGACGAAGACGAAGACGAAGACCGCACCGCCGAGCGCGCCGACCGGCCTTCGCACAGGCACCCTCGGCACGTCCGACATCGCGTTCTTCGTGATCTCCGCCGCCGCCCCGCTCACCGTCATGGCGGGCGTCGCGCCCATCGCCATCTCCCTCGGCGGCGTCGGAGCGCCCGCCGGATACCTGCTCGCCGGCATCACCCTCGCCGTCTTCGCCATCGGCTTCACCACGATGAGCCGCCACGTCACCGGCGGCGGCGCCTTCTACTCGTACATCGCGCAGGGCCTCGGCAAACCGGCCGGAATCGGGGCGGCGCTGCTCGCGATGGTCGGCTACAACGGCATGGAGATCGGCGTCTACGGGCTCCTCGGCTCGGCGACCCAGGACACCGTGCACTCCCTGTTCGGCGCGGACGTGCCCTGGCTGCCGGTCTCCCTCGTGGGTCTGGTCCTGATCTGGTACGGCGGCTTCCGCTCGATCGACTTCGGCGCCAAGCTGCTCGGCGTCCTGCTGGTCGCGGAGACGGGCATCCTGATCCTGCTCGCGGGCGGCGTGCTCCTCAAGGGCGGCGCGCACGGCCTGTCCCTGGCCTCCTTCACGCCCGGCAACGTCCTCGTGCCCGGCACGGCCGCCGTCCTCGCCTTCGCGTTCGCCGCGTTCACCGGGTTCGAGTCGACCGTCATCTACCGGCGCGAGGCCCGCGACCCGGACCGCACCGTGCCCCGCGCCACGTACATCGCGGTCGCGTTCCTCGGCCTCTTCTACGCGTTCACCGTCTGGATCGCCATCCAGTCCTTCGGCGACGCGGCCGTCGTCAAGGCGGCCGGCAGCGACCCGGCGAACCTCTTCTTCACCGCGATCACCACGTTCGTCGGTGGCTGGGCGGCGGACCTGATGCACGTCTTCATCGTCACCAGCGTCATCGCCTCGCTCCTCGCCTTCCACAACGCGATCAACCGGTACGCGCTCGCCCTCGCCGACGAGGGCGTCCTGCCGCGCGCCGTCGCCCGCATCCACCCCAAGCACCGCTCCCCGTACGTCGCCGGGCTCGCGCAGACGGTGCTCGGCGCGGTCGTCGTGCTCGGCTTCTGGGCGGCCGGGGCGGACCCGTACGACCAGCTCCTCCTGTGGGTCAACACCCCCGGCATGCTGGGCCTGATGGCCCTCCAACTCCTCGCGGCGCTCGCCGTCCCGTTCTTCTTCCGCCGGATCACGCACCAGGAGGGCGCGCTGCGGACGATCGTCGCCCCGGTCGCCGCGACGCTGCTCCTGGCGGTGGCGATCGGGCTGGTCGCCACCCACATCGACCTGTTCACGGGCGCGTCCCCCTTGGTCAACTGGATCCTCCTGGCGGTGGCCCCGGCAGTCTTCGTCCTGGGCCTGACCTTGGCGTGGCGTCTACGGCGTTCCCGCCCGGAGACGTACGCACGGTTCGGCGATTAGGGGCCGGCGCGGGGCTGTGTCGATTTGCGGCTCCGCCGCGGGGCGCAAACCCGGCCACAGCAAGAACCGCACTCGCCGACGCGACAGTAGTCGGCACCCGCAACAGCGCGACCAGAAACGGAGTCACCCGCACCATGCCATCCGCCGACCTCCTCCTCACCAACACCCACATCCGCACCCTCGACCCCACCCGGCCGGAGGCAACCGCCCTGGCCGTGGCCGGAGGCCGTATCGCGGCGGTCGGTGACACGGACGAACTCGTACGGGACTGGCAGGGCCCCGGCACCGAACGGCTCGACCTCGCCGGCGCCCACGTGATGCCCGGCCTCGTCGACTCCCACAGTCACCCCGTCTGGGGCCTGGAGATGGCGACCGGCGTCGATCTCAGCGGCGTACAGGACCTCGACGCACTCCGGGCCGCCCTGCGTACAGCAGACCGGCTCGGCGGGTGGGTCGTCGGGTGGGGGCTCGACCACAACGCCTTCGAGGGGCGGCCCATCCACCGCGAGCTGATCGAGGACGTGCTCGGTGGCGCGCCCGCCTTCCTGCGGCTGTACGACGGCCACTCCGCGCTGGTCAGCGGCGCCGCCCTGGACGCCGCCGGGATCACCGGGCCGCGGTCGTTCGACCAGCGGGCCGAGGTCGTCTGCGACGGCGAGGGGCGGCCCACCGGGTACCTCGTCGAGCACGCCGCCATGGACCTGGTGTACGAGGTCGCGCCCCGGGCCTCGGACCAGGACCGCCGCGCCGGGCTCGTCGAGCTGCTGAGCACGATGGCCGCCACCGGCCTTACCGGGGCGCACGTCATGGACGGGTCGGGGCTCGATCTGCTCGCCGCCGTGGAGGAGGACACCGATCTGCCGATGAGGCTCACCGTCTCGCCCTGGTGCATGCCGGGGGTGGACGAGGCCGGGCTCGACGAGCTCGTTGAGTTGCAGAAGCGGGGTGGGCGGCGCTGGACGGTCGGCGGCGTCAAGTTCTTCATGGACGGCACCGTCGAGGGCGGCACCGCCTGGCTGGAGCACGCCGACTGCCACGGCCAGGGCACCGACGCGTTCTGGCCGGACCCGGCCGCGTACAGCGAGGCCGTACGTCACCTGCACGCGGCCGGTGTGCGCACCGCGACGCACGCCATCGGCGACGCCGCCGTCCGGCACGCCCTCGACACCATCGAGGCGCTCGGGGAGAGCGGCCGGGGCGGGCACCGGATCGAGCACATCGAGTCCGTGCCCGACGACACGATCCCGCGGTTCGCCGCGCTCGGCGTCGCCGCGTCGATGCAGCCGCCGCACACCGCGTACACGAAGGGCGACCACAGCGACGAGTGGTCCAAGCGGCTCGGCGACGCGCGCGCCGCCCGCGCCTGGCGCACCCGTGACCTGCGGGACGCGGGCGCCGTCCTCGCGCTCGGCTCGGACTGGCCGATCGCCCACTACGACGCCCGGAAGGTGCTCGCCATGGCGCGCGTGCCGGAGGGCGCGGCCGGGCCCGCACAGGGGCTCACCGGCCTCGAAGCGCTGGAGGGCGTCACATCGCACGCGGCGATCGCCGCGGGTCGGGCGGCGGAAGGCGGCCGGATCGCGGTCGGCCTGCGCGCGGACCTCACCGTGCTCGGCCTCGACCCGGTCACCGCCTCCGCGGACGAGGTCGCCGAGGCCCCCGTCGTCCTCACCGTGACGGACGGCCGGATCACGCACCGGGGCGCCTGAGCCCAGAGGAACGGGGGCGCTCGACGCCCCCGTTCCCTACGCCTTGACCGGCACCAGTGGTGGTGCCACAAGACGCGGCAGCGCATACGGCAGCGCCCCGTACCAGGCCCGCGCCACCGCGAACCCGAACGCCAGGCACAGCACGCCGCCCACCGCGTCCAGCCAGAAGTGGTTCGCGGTCGCCACGATGACCACCAGGGTCAGCGCCGGGTACGCGAGCCCGAGGACCCGCACCCACGGCACCGAGGCCAGCGCGAAGATCGTCATGCCGCACCACAGCGACCAGCCGATGTGCATCGACGGCATCGCCGCGTACTGGTTCGACATGTTCTTCAGGTTGCCCGAGGCCATCGAGCCCCAGGTCTGGTGCACCGCGACGGTGTCGACGAAGTGGCCGCCGCTCATCAGCCGCGGCGGCGCCAGCGGATAGAAGTAATAACCGACGAGGGCGACCGCCGTCGTCGCGAACAGCGCGAGACGGGTCGCCGCGTAGCGGCCGGGATGGCAGCGGAACAGCCACACCAGGACGCCCAACGTGATGACGAAGTGCAGTGTCGCGTAGTAGTAGTTCATGCCGACGATGAGCCAACTCACCGAATTCGCGGCATGGTTGACTGCCTGCTCGACGGCGATACCGAGGCTGTGCTCGGCCCGCCAGATCCAGTCGGCATTGCGCAGCGCCTGTGCCTTCTGCTCCGGGACCGCGTTGCGGATCAGGGAGTACGTGTAGTAACTCACCGCGATCAGCAGGATCTCGAACCAGAGTCGCGGACGCCGCGGCGCCCGAAGGCGACGCCCCGCGCGGTCTTCCGCGATGGGTGACGGTGTGGCCCCTTTTCGGCCTTCACGTGTCGTCACGGTCGTTTCACCCATAGGCACAGAGTCTGCCAGATTCCGACCCCCCGACCGATCATCCCTTGGGCGGGTCACGGGCGCACCCGCTACGCCCTACGGACGAGGCCGAACCCCTACGGACACCGCTGCTGACGCGGCCGTGGACCCCCGCACCACCAGCTCCGGCATGAACACGAATTCGCTCGGCGGCGCGGGCGTGCCGCCGACCTCTTCGAGCAGCGTGTGCACCGCTGCCTGACCCATCGCGTGCACCGGCTTGCGGATCGTGGTCAGCGGCGGATCGGTGAACGCGATCAGCGGAGAGTCGTCGAAACCGACGACGGAGACGTCCTTCGGCACGTCCATGCCGCGCTCGCGCACCGCCCTGATCGCACCGAGCGCCATCATGTCGCTCGCGCAGACCACCGCGGTGCAGCCCCGGTCGAGCAGCGCGGAGGTCGCGGCCTGCCCACCCTCCAGGGTGTAGAGGGAGTGCTGCACGAAGTCGTGCTCGATCTGGTCCTCCGGCAGGTCGAGCCGCTCCGCCATCGTGCGTACGAAGCCCTCGATCTTCCGCTGTACGGGGACGAAGCGGCGCGGACCCACGGCCAGGCCGATGCGGGTGTGGCCGAGCGAGAGCAGATGCGTCACGGCGAGCCGGGACGCGGCCCGGTCGTCCGGCGAGATGAAGGGCGCAGCGACCGCCGGCGCGTACCCGTCGACGAGTACGAAGGGGACACCCTGGCCGCGGAGACGTTCGTAGCGCTGCGGGTCGGCGGTGGTGTCGGCGTGCAGCCCGGAGACGTAGATGATGCCGCTGACGTCGCGGTCGACGAGCATCTCCGTGAGCTCGTCCTCGGTGGAGCCGCCGGGGGTCTGGGTGGCCAGGACGGGCGTGTAACCCTGCCTGGTCAGGGCCTGCACCACGACCTGGGCGAGCGCGGGGAAGATCGGGTTCTCGAGTTCCGGGGTGATCAGTCCTACGAGGCCCGCGCTGCGCTGCTTGAGGCGCACGGGGCGCTCGTAGCCGAGCACGTCGAGGGCGGCGAGGACGGACTGGCGGGTGGCCGCGGCGACCCCCGCCTTCCCGTTGAGCACACGGCTGACGGTCGCTTCGCTGACCCCCGCTTGTGCTGCGATGTCGGCAAGGCGTGCGGTCACGGGACGCGACCTTACCCGTCACTCGCCGCATTGCCCACCGAACGGGAAGTACCGGGCGGGTAAGCCGGGTTGGGCCACCGCCACCCGGAACGGTGAACCGGACGAAGGGCAGGTCGCGGAGGGGTTGTCCGGCGGTAGTTTGTTCCGGCGAGCCGAGGGTCCTTCTGACGGGTCGGGCTGGATGCGGGTGGCCGCACACGTTCGGTGTCGGCGAGCGGGGCCCGGTGCGTGCCGGACCCCGCGACTCCGGCAAGATCCGTCGGAAGGGCCCTAGGGGGCCCGCGCCGCTCCGTTTCCCCCGAGGGGCCTGCTCGTGAACGACAAGGTTCAGAGACCTGGGGCCGACGTCGGATGCACCGTCCTGGTGGTCGACGACAGTGCCGCCAGTCGGTATGCGCTGGGCGCCGTCCTGAGCCGGGCGGGTCATGTCGTCGTCCCGGTCGGCTCCGCTGGCGAGGCCCTCGTCGAGCTCGACGTGCGGCTGCGCGCGGGGGAGTTGCCCGATGTGGCGCTCGTGGACGTGGGCCTTCCCGACCTCAGCGGGTTCGAGCTGTGCCGCAGGGTCAAGGCGCTGCCCTCGCTCGCCGGGATCCCCGTCGTGCACTTCTCCGCCCGCCCCTCCGCGCCCGCGGACCGCTGCCGGGCGCTCGACGCGGGCGGCGAGGCGTATCTGACGGTGCCCGCCGAACCGGAGGAGATCCGCGCCGTGGTGCGTGCCGCGATCCGCGGGGCCCGCGAACTCACCGACACCCAGGCCCAGTTCGACCATCTCACGCTGCTCTCCCGGGTCGTCCGCGACGTGCAGGGAGCCCGCGACCTCGCCGAACTCGCCCGGACGGCGGCCGCCGCGACGGCCCGGCTCACCGGGGGCGACGCCGCCGTGTTCGTCCTCGGGGACCGCGGCGCGGTGCACACGGGCCTGTGCCGGAGCGCGGCGGCGCCCGCAGGGCCCGACGCCGCGGCGCGCGAGCGGGCCGTCGAGCTGGTGCGGCGGATCAGCTGCAGGCCCGGCGGCGTGCGCACCACGTTGCGGCCCGGGGCCGCGTGGCCGCAGGCGTACTTCGGGCCCGGCGGCGCCCGGCTCACCCTCTCCCGCACCCGCGACGGCCGGCTCCCCGTGTGTCTGGCCACGCCCGACTTCACCGACCCGGACGGCAGGACGGGGCCGCTCGTCGCCCAGCTCGCCCGCGCCATCGCGCTCGCCGCGGAACCCCTCGTCATGTACGAGCAGGAGCGGCATGTCGCCCACACGCTGCAACACAACTTCCTGCCCGCCGTGTTGCCCGCCTTCGCCGGCCTGGAGGTCGGCTTCCGCTACGAGCCCGCCTCCCAGGAGGCCGAGATGGGCGGCGACTTCTACGCGGCGCTGCCCACCCCCGAGGGCGTGCTCGTCGGCGTCGGCGACGTCGTGGGGCACTCGCTCGACGCGGCCACGGTGATGGTCGAGCTCCGGCACGCGCTGCGCGCCTACTGCCTGGAGGACCCGCACCCCGACCGCTTGGCGACCCGCCTCGACCGGTTGCTCCAGCACTACCACCCGCAGCTCACCGCCACGCTGTGCCTCGCCCTCGTCGACCCCGCGACGGGCCGTACGAGGGTGGCCAACGCGGGGCACATCCCGCCGCTGATCGTGCCGGTCGGCGGCGCGGCCCGGTACGCGGACGCGGCGGGGCCGTTGCTCGGGATCGGCCTGCCGCATCCCGAACCCACCGTGCTCGACCTCGCCCCCGGTGCCCGCCTCCTCATGGTCACCGACGGCCTCATCGAGACCCGCGGCATCGATCTGTCCGTGTCCCTGGAGGAACTGCGCCGCGCCGCCACGGGTGCGCCTGCCGCGCCCGATGACCTGTGCGATGCGCTTCTCGCGCAGTTCGAGCGTGACAGGGCGGACGACATCGCGCTGTTGGCGGTGCGGCGGGTTTCGGGGTGAGCGGGTGGCGGGGTGGCGGGGTGGCCGGGTGTTGGGCGGTGCGGCGCGCTTCGCGGTGACGGGTGGGGCGGGTGCCGGGTGCCGGGTGCCGGGTGCCGGGTGTTCGGCGGTGTGGCGTGCTTCGCGGTGAGCGGGTGGCGGATGTCGGGTGGTGCGGTGCGCTCCGGGGCGACCGGCGGTGCGGCGTGCTCCGTGGTGTCCGGCGGTGCGGTGCGGTCCGCGGTGTCCGGGTGTCGGGGTGTTCGGTGGTGCGGCGTGCTTCGTGGTGTTCGGCGGTGCGGTCCGCGGTGTCCGGCGGTGCGTCCGCTGGGCGGGACGTGATTGTGCGGTCGGGCGCTTCCGGGTGAAGGTTGGCGCCGACACGCGTGTGCGCACGCACCACGACACCTCGGAGGGCCCCATGCCGCAGATCACCGTCGACCACTCCGCGGACCTCGACGACCGCCTCGACCGGGCCGGGCTCGCCGCGGCCGTGCACCAGGCGGCCGTCGACATCGTGGCTGCGCGCATCCCCGCGTGCAAGACGCGGTTCCGCGAGGTCGGGACCACGGTGGTCGGGGACGGTCCCGCCTCCCTCGTGCACGTGGAGATCGCGCTGTTGGCGGGGCGTACGGAGGAGGCGAAGACGGCGCTCGCCGAGGCGGTTCTGGCGGCGCTTCCGGCGCACGTCAAGGAGCCGGCGGGCGTGCATCTCTCTGCCGAGGTGCGGGACTTGGACCCGACGTACCGCTCGGCCGTCGCCGACTGACGCGGCAGGTCCCCCTACGCCACGGGGCTCTGCCCCGGACCCCGCGCCTCAAGCGCCGGCGGGGCTGATTGTGCGGAACCGGCGTTACGGCCCGGGGTCCTGGCCGGCCCCCGGGCCTTGAGCGCCGGCGGGGCTGATTGTGCCGAACCGGCGTTACGGACTCGGGGCTCCGCCCCGGCCCCCGCGCCTCAAGCGCCGGCGGGGCTGAATGCGCCGAACCGGCGTTACGGGCCCGGGGTCCTGGCCGGACCCCGCGGGCTCCCGTCCAAGAGCGGGGCTGGAAATACCCACCCGCCGCGGGGCTCGCATTGTCCCGCCCGCGGGCAATCGCCCGGCCCCCCGCCCATCTCCCACCCACCCGCCCCCTCCGGGGGCGTCGGACCGACGGGGTGCCGCACCACGCCTTGGGCGATCCGGCGCCGGCCACGGCTCCCCGTCCTGCCGTGGCCGACGCCGCCCCCGCCTTGGGCAACCTCCGCGAGCCGCGACTCCCCACCCGTTGCGGTCGACGCCGCCCCGCCTTGGGTAACGCCCGCCACGGCTCCCCCCACTGCGGTCGACCGCACGCGCCATGGGTAATCTGCCGCCCGGCACGGCCCCACCTGTTGCGGTCGGCCGTCACCGCCTTGGGTAATCCGCCGCAAGCACGGCTCCCCACCGATTACGGTCGACGCCCGCCGACTTGGGGTAACGCCAACCCTGACTCCCCACCCGTGACGGTCGACCGCACCCGCCTTGGGCAATCTGCCGCCCGGCACGGTCCCCCGCCCGTTGCGGTCGGCCGTCACCGCCTTGGGTAATCCGCCGCAGGCACGGCTCCGCACCCGCTGCGGTCGAGGCCGTCCCGCCCTGGGCAATCCGCCGCAGGCACAGCTCCCCACCCGTCGCGGCCGACGCCGCCCCGCCTTGGGCAATCTGCCGCCTGGGGCGGCAGGGTGGGCAAGGCGGCACCCCGGTGCCGCGTACCCCTTACGACGGGCCCCGCCCCGGCAGAGCGACCCGGACCCGGGACGGGCCGAAGCCCCCGGAGGGGGCGGGCGGGTGGGAAATGACCGCACCGGCGCAGCCGGACAGGGGCCGATGCCGTGCGCCGAGCGCAGGGCGCCCACCCCGGCGCAGCCGGACAAGGACCGGTGCCGCGCGCCGAGCGCAGGGGCGCCCACCCCGGCAATGCCCCAAGACCCGGTGCCGCGCAACCAGGACAGGAGGCGCCGACCACGGCACGGTGAGACCCCGGTGCCGCGTAATGGTGGGGACGACGTCGACCACGGCACGGTCAGACCCCGGTACCGCGCCGCGATGAGGTCCGGGCTCAGCCCGCCGCCGCGGGGACCCCGGGGGACGGCGCCAGTGCCGCGAGGCGGGTGATGAGGGCCGCGAAGGGACCGTCCACCGGCTCGTCCGCGAGGATGTGGCGGAGGAGGCCCGCCATCTCCTCGTCGTACGCCGCGCTCACCGCGGCCAGCGCCGCGAAGTCGTGGACGAGCTGGAGCTGAAGCTCCGCCCGGGGGATACGGCGCCCGTCCAACCAGATCAGCGCCGTCGACTCGGCGAGCGAGATCCAGGAGCGGACGACGAGTTCGAGGCGCGCGGAGGGCGCCGCCACCCGCAGATGCGCGAGGATCTGGACGTACGCCGCCTGCCGGACGGAGTCGATCAGCGCGTTCGTCGCCGACGCGGTGCTCATTGAGCAGGCTCCGCCCGCGGGGACGGCAGGACCACCCCGCATCAGCGCGGAGAACCCCGGCCCGTGCTCGTCCACGAAGTCGAAGTAGCGCCCCATCACGCGCAGCAGCCGCGCCCCGAGCGGCCCCTCCTGCGGCTCCTCGAACCGCTCGGCCAGATCCTGCGCCGCCCGCCTCAACGCGGCCTCGTACAGGCTGAGTTTGCCCGGGAAGTAGTGGTAGACCAGCGGCCGCGAGATGCCCGCGGCGGCCGCTATCTCGTCGATGGAGACCTCGTCGGGGGAGCGGTTGCTGAACAGTTCGAGTGCGACCCCGATCAACTGTTGCCGCCGCTCCTCGACTCCCATCCTGCGCCGCACCCCGGTAGTCATGCCGAACACTCTACCGAGCGATTCCGGCCTGCCAACCGCCCCCCGGTCACCGCCCCCGCCCTCCCGCACTAGAGGTCGAGAACCAGACGCTCGCCACGGGCCCGCGAAACGCAGATCAGCATCGAGTCGGCGCGCTCGGCATCCGTGAGCAACTCGTCGCGATGCTCGATCTCCCCTTCCAGGAAGCGCTGTTGGCACGTTCCGCAGAAGCCCTGCTCGCAGGAGTACGCGATCGCGGGCACCGCCGAGCGGACCGCCGCGAGCACCGTCGTGTCGGCGGAGACGTCCACCACTTTGCCGCTGCGCCGCAGCTCGACCTCGAACGGGCCGTTGCCCTCGGCCGAATTGCGTGGCGTGAACCGTTCGCTGTGCAGCGTGCAGTGCTCGGGGAGGGCGGCTTCCACCGCCGCCATCAGGCCCTCGGGTCCGCAGCAGTACACGGCCGTGCCGGGCGCGGTGTCCGCGAGCGCGGCGGCGAGGTCGGGCCGCCCGTCCTCGTCCTCCGCCACGACCGTGACCCGGCCCGCGACCTCGCCGCCCAGCTTCTCCACGTCCTCCACGAACGGCATCGAGGCCCGCGACCTGCCCCCGTACAGCAGCCTCCAGTCGGCACCCCGCGCCGCGGCCTCCCGCAGCATCGGCAGGATCGGGGTGATGCCGATGCCGCCCGCGACGAACACGTACGCGGGCGCCTCCGCGTCGAGCGGGAAGCGGTTGCGCGGCCCGCGCACCTCGACCTCCATGCCGTCGCGCACCTGCTCGTGCACCTCGCTCGACCCGCCGCGCCCGCCCTCGTCCGCCGGGACGATCCGCGTGGCGACGGTGTACGACGACGTGTCCTCGGGGTCGCCGCACAGCGAGTACTGCCGTACGAGCCCGGAGGGGAGCACGAGGTCGAGGTGTGCGCCCGGCTTCCAGGAGGGCAAGTCCCGTCCTTCCAGGCGGAGTTGTACGACGCCCTCGGCGATCTCTTCGTGTCGCGTGACGAGCAGGTTCAGCGCGCGGGCCCGCGGCCGTCCCGACGTCGGCTCCTCCAGCGCGGGCAGCGGCCACAGGGGCGAGCGCTGCACACGCCGCCGCATGGCCCGGCGCACGACGTACGCGGCCCCGGCGACGACCACGGCCTTGCGCAGCGTACGGCCGTTCATCGGGCGGCTCCCTGCCGTGCGGCCTCCCGGGTCTCGGCCGCGGTCGCGGCGGGCGACGAGGCGAGGTAGGCGACGGCCTGAGCGGTGTCACCCTCCTGGTCGGGGTGGTAACTCCGGCTCAGATAGCGGGGGATGGACCGCGCCATGGCCCCGGGCGTCGGCAGCACCCCCCGCTTGCCGCTGCGGTAGAAGTCCTTCCAGGTGGCCTTGCCGTCGAGCAGCGTCGGGTCGTTCTCCATGAAGAACCGCGCGCCGCGCTGCCACAGGAAGACGAGCGCGGTGAAGGCGGTAGCCCAGGTGCGCACCCGGCGCCGGTAGCTGCCGTCGAGGTGCTCGAACAGCTCGAAGGCCACCGCCCGGTGCTCGACCTCCTCCGCGCCGTGCCAGCGCAGCAGGTCCAGCATCGTGGGGTCGGCGCCGCGCCGGTCCAGCTCCTCGGCGTTCAGTACCCAGTTGCCGAGGAACGCCGTGTAGTGCTCGATCGCCGCGATCAGCGCGACCCGCTCCATCAGCCACCACTGCCGCGCCTTGCCAGGCGGCAGCGTCCGGTCGCCCAGCAACTTCTCGAAGAACCAGTCGACTTGGGCGGTGTACGGCGTCGGGTCGAGCCCCTGCTCCCGCAGATGCGGCAGCACCTCGTCGTGCGCCTGCGAGTGCATGGCCTCCTGGCCGATGAACCCGATGACGTCCTCACGCAGCCGCTCGTCCGTGATGTACGGCAGCACCTGCTTGTAGACGTGCACGAACCAGCGTTCGCCTGCCGGCAGCAGGAGGTGCAGGACGTTGATGGTGTGCGTGCTGAACGGGTCGTCCGGCAACCAGTGCAACGGGGTCCTGTCCCAGGCGAACGACACCTGGCGTGCCTTCAACGGGACGCGCGTATTAGACATGGCGTCAATGTACTGACGGGTAGGGCGAGTGGACACCCCTCGTGCGCGACTTTCTTTACGTGATCGTCAGCAAGCGACGATGCCTCCGGGGCAGAGCCCCACGACGTGAGCTACCTCAAGGGCTGAACCTTGGCCCCCCGAGCCGTCCGCCCCGACAACGACACATCCGCGCCCCGCGCAACCCGCACCGCCAGCATCCGCCCGGAGGCCGACCGCCCGGACGCGGACACCGAGTTCACCCCCGCACTGCCCGCGGCAACCAGGTACCACGCCCCCTCCCGCGACTTCCACCGCACACCCGCAAGCACCTGCGGATCACGCGAGCCGCACGCGGGCGACGACTGCGACTTCGCCGCGACGACAGCCGCGTCCGCCCCCGGCGCCCGGAACAGCGCGAGGGTGCGCGGCCCGCCGCCCCGCCACGTGTCGGCCCGCGTGCACCACCACTCCGCCGTCCCGTTCGACTCCGGCAGGGCCTGGCGCGCGTACGCCCAGGAGTTGACCGAGCGCACCCCGTGCGAGCGCGCCGCCGCGAGCGAGCACGCGGTCGTCGCCCAGTCCGCGGGCCGCGCCTCGCGGGGCTCGGCGGGGCTGCCGGACGTGAGGTGCGCGGGCACGAGCTCGCCGAGGTCGGTGGTGAGCCGGGTGCCGGTCGAGTCGGTCAGCGCGAGCGCGTTCCACGACGTGCAGGACGTCGCGAGCGCCGGGCTCGGGAACGGCGCCGTCACGCCGTCCTTCGTACGCGACAGGGCCCGCGCCCCCGCGGACGGCTTCAGGAGGTCGCGGGTGGCGGCCCCGGCCACCCAAGGGGCGGTCAGATAGCGGACGTTGCCGTCGGCCCGGTCCATCACCACGGCGCTCGACTGGGCGTCCGCCGCCCCGTCGACCCGCGCGAAGTCGAGCGCGGCACCGCTCGTGCCGTTCTTCGGCTCGGCGTAGCGCACGATGCGCAACCCGTCGTAGAGCAGCACGACGCGGGCCTGGTCGAGCTCGCCCGCGTACAGCAGCTGCGGTGGTCCTGGCGGTGCGCCCGCCGGGGTGCCCGGTGTCGCCGAGACCTTCACGGAGCCGCCAGGCCGCGCCCACACGGCGAGCGCCCTGCGCAGCAGCTCCTTGTCCCCGGTGAGCGAGCCGCGCGCGGGCCACACCGAGAAGTCCGTGCGGGCCGACGTCTTCCACGTGTCCGGCGCGACCTTGTGCAGCTTCGCCGGGTTCAGGGCCGCCTGACCCGCAGGGTTCTTCGCGTACGGCGGGGCCGCCGCGCCGTCCGGGGCCCAGCCCTCGCCCGGCAGCCCGAGCAGCGCCCCGCACACGAGGGTCGCCGCGACCGCCGCGATCGCCGCCTTCAGGTGCTGGCGGCGCCGCATCAGATCGGTGGGCCGCGCGTGCAGGGAGCACGGGTCGAACTCGGGGGACTCCAGGAGCTCCGTGCAGGACCCGGCGTCGGCCGCGAGGCCACGCGCCTCGGCGAGGGCCGCGGCCGCGTCCTCCTGCGTGCACCCCGCCTCGGTGAGGACCGCGCGGACGGCGGCGTCGTCGAGACGCTCCAGGCCGCGCAGCACGTAGGCCGCGCGGGCGGGGCCGCTCAGCGCGGAAAGCTGCTGATCCAGGGCGAGTTCATCGGCGCCGCCCGACTTCGGGAACAGCCTGAGACCCCACACCTGCGGCAGCAGCGGCGGCAGTTGCGCCCGCTTGGGCCAGGCCGTGCGCCGCAGCGGAAGGCCCGCCTCCAGGGCGCTGCGCAGCACCTTCAGGCGTACGTAGGCGAAGCCGGGGTCGCCGGTGCGGCCCGCGGAGTCGCGCTGGGCGGGAATCGGCGCGGGCGCGTCCGCGGTGCGGCCGCGGGGGAGGGCCCGCTGGACTACCGAGTGGGCGGTCAGCACGCGGCGGTTGCGGCCGAGGCCCGGCGGCAGCACGAGGTAGGCGAGCCGTACCAGTCGTGGGTAGTGCTCGACCAGGGCGGCCTCGGCCTGCTCGACGTCGATGACGGCGGCCGGCGCTGCGGACGGGGGCGTTGATTGCTGCTGCACCTTTGACTGCACGTTCAGCTGAACGAGCGAATCGTGGGATGGTCACAGCCGTCACTCCCCGCACAGGCCTATTCGGACACGACCAGCGCCTTCGCGTAGTTCGCCATCGACCGCTGGTATCGGGGCAGATGGGGCGCCAGCGCGCCGAGCACCAGGGCGAGCCCCTCCCTGTCGCGGCCGAGACTCGACAGGCACAGTGCCAGGCACGCCCGCACCGCGTCGTCCAACTCGTCGCCAGGAGCGGTCAATTCCGGTTCGAGCAGCGCGACGCCCTCTTCCGGGCGCCCCATGTTCCGCAGTGAGCTGGCCAGTTGAATCCTGGCCCGGCGCCCCCGGTAGCCGTTCAGGCCGAGGCGCAGCGCCTCCTGGTACAGCGGGACCGCCTTGTCGGAGTGGCCGGTCGAGTCGAAGGCGGAGGCCCGCTCGAACGGGGCGACGGAGCTGTCGGCCGGCAACTCCGCGGCGAGCCCGTCGATGAGCGCGCGGAACTCACCCGCGCCGGCCTCGTCGTAGGTGTCGATCGTCGCCCACGCGGCCGCGATGCGCTCTTCCCAGTCACTGCTCTCGGTGCTCACCGGGGCACTCTCACACAGCGGCGCCCCGGTGTCACCGGAGTTACGTGGATCGGATCAGCTCAGCTTCCACCCGCTGAACTCCACCGTGCCCCGCGTCCCGTTCCCGCCGTTCGTCGCGCTCATGAACATGCCCACGTCCTGCGTGGCCGCGGGTTTCGGCGCCGGCACGGTCGCGACCGTCCGCCACGTGGCGCCGTCGTCCGTCGAGCACTCCCCGGTGTACGAGTCGCCCGCCCGGGACAGCCGCAGCAGCACCGGCGCCTTGATCCCGGTGAGCCGCTTGTACGTGTCGAGGGTGCCGTCCCCGTTGCTGTCGTAGGAGAGGACGACGCCGTTGGCGGGCGTGACCGACAGGTTCGCGAAGCCCAAGGCCCCCGAGCCGCCGATCGAGTTGCTCACCATGATCCCGGCGCGCGCCCACGGACCCGTCACCTCTTGCGTGTCCACCCGCACCACGGCCGCCGAACCGTCCCTGAACGCGTTCGCGCGGTACAGCGCGCCGAACTCCGCGGTGCCCTTCCACAGGTCGGCGCCGCCGCCGTCGATCGCGAACCGCTCGTCGAGCTGCCCGAAGACCGCCGCGTTGTTGCTGTACGTCCGCCAGATGTCGGCCGGCGGCCCGGCCTCGAACAGCGTGCCCTTGTGGACGTGGGTGACCTGCTTCTCGCCGGCCGGACCGTATTGGACGTCGATCGTGTACGGGAGCGGGCGCAGCGGTTTGTCGAGCGGGGTGCCGGGCGCGCTCGCCTGCCAGGTCACCGTGCCCTCTCCGGCCGGTGCCACGCCCGGCAGGGATGTGGAGCCCGTGGGCTCGGCGTCGATGCCCTTGAGCTCGAAGTCGACGCGGCCCGTCGCGCGCAGCCCGTTGACGTTATGGAACGTGGCCACCACGCGCGCGTGCCCGCCCGGCGGGAAGGCGGACGGTTCGGCGGCGACCGTCACGGAGCCCTGGTACGGGGCGCGCGCGAGGACGTCGCGGACCTGCGACGCCGTCCGGTACGGATCTCCGTAGGCCCGCAGCGGATAGTCCTTGCGCTCGCGCGTCCACGGTTCCTCGAACGCGAACCAGTCGACCTTCGCGGGCTCCCGGCCCGCGGCCAGCGCGTCGGACAGCTCGTCGAGCCACTTCTGCCAGCGCGGCAGATAGAAGTCGGCGATCAGGCCCTGCCAGTCGCGGTTGGCGTACTCGTGGAGGTTGCCCGGATCGGACGTGGCCCGGTCGCCCCACACCGTGATCAGCGCCTTCGCGCAGCGCTCGAACTCGGCGCGTTCGGCGTCGTTCGTGGCGAGGTTCCGGGCGTCCTGGACCCAAGGGCCGAGCAGGAACGCCGAGTTGGTGCCCGTCACGTCGTCCGAGAGCCGCATCAGCTTCAGCCACAGCGTCGACAGCGCCTTGAAAGTGGCCCGGTCCTTGTCCGCGTACGCCGCCTTCAACTGGGGCAGGAGCTGGCGGCTGCGGTGCGCGAGGGCCTGCCGCGTCACGTCCACCAGGTCGTACTTGTAGGCCGCGCTGCCCCGCAACTTCCCGCCGACGCCGAGGAGTCCGGCGAGCGCCGCGTCGAAACGGCCCGGGTCGTAGGTGAGGGCGCGTGGCGCGAAGTAGGAGGCGCGGTCGGCCGCGAGGTCGGGACGGGCCGCGAAGAGCGATTCGTGCGGGTCCGAGCGCTCGACCGCCTTGTGCTGGTACGCCGTGTCGTGGAGCGCCTGCCAGGCGGCGCGGGCGCCCTTGTCGCGGCGCCCGTAGCGGAAGTCGGCGTACGAGGCGAACCAGTCCGCCCGGTCCAACTTCCCGTCCATCCAGGCGAGTTCGGACCACAGCTCGAACGCCGCCGGGTCCCGGTCGGTGCCCTCCGGCATGTACGCCGTACCGGCCAGCGCGCTGTTCGCCTTGTCGCGCCACGCGAAGAACTTCTGCTCCCAGATGTGCGCGCGGGCCCCGATCGTCGTACGGCCACCGAAGTTGGGGATCGTGCCGAACGTGTACGGGGTGCCGCCCCAGTCCTTCTCGCGGTCCGTGACGGAGGTGAACCGGTCGGACACCCCGTCCACGATCAGCATCTTCTTCTTGTCGATCGCGTCGATCAGCTCGGGCAGCGGGTTCGCCTCCCACCCGAGGATCACCCACGTCGCCCCCGGCCGGTACTTCTGGAGCGCCGCCTCGACACCGCGCGCCGCGTCCGGGACCGGCACGTCACCGGCCGTGCCGCCCTCGTGCAGCAGGTCCATCTTGAAGGCGCCGATCTCACCGAACAGGTCCTTCTGGTGCCCGTAGAACGACTCCGCCACCTGGGCGAAGGACGCGGTGCGCGGGTCGAGCCAGTCGGGGCGCTCGAAGCCGTGCCACACCCCTTGAGGCACGACGTGCGCGTCCCCGCCGTTCCGCGCCACGAACTCCTTCGGCACGTGCCCGTAGTAGCCGGGCATCACCGGTCTCATGCCGAGCGCGCGCAGCCGGTCGACGATTCTTCGCCCCAACTCGGCGCGCCGCTCGATGAGTTCGGGCGAGAGCGGACCACCGTACGAGGAGAGGTTCTGCAGCAGCCACCACGGCTGGTGGGACGGGGCGGGCAGCCAGGACCGCGCCTCCTCGTCGCTGTAGCCGAAGTCCTTCAGGACGCGGTGGTAGACGGCCTCCATGCCCGCGATGACCAGCACCTCGTTGCAGCCGTGCAGCGCGAGGATGTCGATCTCGCGCTCCCAGTACGACCAGTCGGCGAAGGGCGCCGTATAGCCGTCGTTGGTGTCGTTGAGCGCGAAGCGGTGGGGGAGCGGGGTGCTGCGCTCCAGCGTTTTCGAGGGGGCCGGGAGGCGGTCCGGCAGGTCGAGCTGGGAGCCGTTCCAGGCGATGTGCGCCCCGCACTCGTACTTCAGAAAACAGTGGACCCCGGCGAGCAGCGTCGCCGGGGTCGTCGCGTACACCGTGATGCGGCCCTGCGTCCCGGTCACCCGGAAACGGTCCTCCGTGCCGCTCGCGGCCATCAGTCTGAGACGGAACTGGTCCGCATGGTGCGGCAGTTGACGGTTGAGTGTCGCGCGCGCCTCAGCCGTATCAAGAACGGGCACCTTCCCCGCGGCAGTCGGCCGCGGAGCCGCCTGGGCGGCCGGGGCACCGGCCCCCAGGGCCGTGCCGAGGCCGATGGCGGCCGTCGTGCCGAGAACAGTGCGTCGCGATGGTGCGGACATACGTGTACCCCCCTTGCGTCGCGGTTGGTGCGGCGCACGGTAGCAACGGAACGTACGGGACAGGAGAACGCAATGAGGAAGATGCTGGTGGCGGCGGCCGTACTGCTCGCGGCCGCGACCGGATGCGGCGCGGGCGGCTCCGACGGGGCCCCGAAGGGCGACACGCCGAAGATCCCCCGTACGGCCTCCGGAAGCCTGGAACACCTGGCGAAGGAGGCGGGCTGCCGCCCCGACATCCAGACCGACGCGGCCGACATCCGGCAGGCCAACTGCGGTGCGGGAGACGGCCGTTACATCCTCGCCACCTTCACCACCGACAAGGGCCAGGCCCAGTGGTTCGACCAGGCCAACGACTACGGCGGCGTCTACCTCGTCGGACCCAAGTGGATCGCGGTCGGCGGCGCCGCACAGCTCACGAAGCTGCGCGGCCGGCTCGGCGGGACCCTGGAGAAGCCCGCCTCGCACCACACGGGGAGTAGTGGTGGTGGGGGTCACAAGGCGGGGTAGCTCTCCGGGTACGAGGGTCGCCGCTGAACCGGCCGCGCAGCGGCCGGGGTGGGGCGATCGCTCAGGTGCAGCGATCGCCCTTGTTGATGCAGTCCACGACCTTCTGCATGGTCGCGTCGTCGAAGACGTTGATGAAGTCGTCATGATCCGTGATCGGCTTGTGCAGCTGCTCGGGGAAGCCGTCCACGGCGAACGGGTTCTTCACCTGCCCGTTCTCGATGGTCGGCGTCTGCACGTCGTACACCAGGCGCATCTTCAGCTGCGGGATGGCCTTGAAATTCTGCGGGCAGTTGCCGGCCTGGTCGGCGAATGCCACGTGAGTGCGATGGTTGGCACTGTCGATGTTCTGCCCGTCCCAGCAGCTCTGGAACGCGAAGCTGCGCACCACCTTCGAGCCGTCGGGGCACAGCGGGTACTTGTCCGTCAGCTGGCGGTCCTCGAAGCCGGTGCAGCTCCAGTGCGCGTTCGCGTTCGCCGTTCCGTTGGTGAACGCCTTGGCGTCACCGGTGATGATGCGCAGGAACTTCGGCATCGCGACGACGTCGCTCTGCGGGCTCCCGGCGAACTTGATGCTCGCCTTCTGGGCCTGGAGGACCTTGCCGACGTTGCCTTCCTTGCCGCCGCCGTCCTTGTCGGCGTCGAAGTCCTCCGTGCCGTCCTGAAGGCGCAGCACCGGCCAGTAGTACGTCGACTTGTCGCCCTGGTTCTGGCAGGTGGTGTCGGCGTTCGCCAGGTCGTCGTTGCTGGAGAAGGCGTCGTTGTCCTGATTGCCCACGTAGTCGTGCAGGTGGTGCGCGCCGTTGGTCACGCCGGGCGCCACGATGATGTTGTCGGTGTTGAACTTCTTGTTGTCGTTCACGCCGCAGCGGGTCGTGAAGGTACCGGTCGAGGCGTTGTCGCCGTTCTGGGGCTTCTGGACGTTGGGCTGGACTTTGGTGATGTCGGCGAAGTCGGCGGCCAAGGGGCCGTTGCCGGCCTGTCCGCCGTTGCCCTGCTGTTGGTCGTCGCCTCCCTGGTCGCCTCCGGCCTGGTCGCCGCCGCCTTGGTCGCCTCCGGCCTGGTCACCGCCGCCCTGGTCCGAGCCGTCGTCCTGCCCGTCCGGGGGCTGCTGTTCGCCCTCCTGGGGCTGGGCCGTGCACTCGGCCATGTCGTTCATGCCGTCGGGGGCCTGTCCGCCGCGGCGCTCCATCTCCAGGCGGATGCGCTCGAGGATGGCGCCCCGGTTCTTCTTCAGCGGTTCCATGATGCTGTTCTGTACGAACCGCGGGTCCCGCGCGGCCGCGTCCCGCGTCGTGGAGAGCCGCTTGTAGGCCTGCGTGATCTGGGTGTCCAGGGTGGCGAGTTCACCGTCGACCTTGTCGCGGGCGCCGCCCGGTACGTCGGACAGCTGTGCGCCGACGTCCGGACAGTCGATGGTGGCCACTTGTTGCGTCTGCTGTGTCTGTTGCGTCCCGCTGCCCGCGTCCTGCCCGTCGGCCGAGTTCTCGTGGGCCGACGCGTACACGTTGACCGCGACCAGCCCACCTCCGCCCAGGAGCAGTGCGGCCGACGCGATGGTCATGCGCGTCGCCAGCGTTGAGCGCCGTTTCCGTGAGGTGCGTCCCATGGGACTACGTACGCAACGGGGGCCGACCCTGTTCAATCGGCCCCCGGAATTCACCTCAACTGCCGGTGGGTGGCGTGTACTTGTAGCCGACGCGGCGCACCGTACGGATGGTGTCCCGGTGCTCGGCGCCCAGCTTCCGGCGCAGCCGGGCGACGTGGACGTCGACGGTGCGGCCGTCGCCCACATGCCCGTATCCCCACACGGTGTGGACGAGGGTGTCGCGGGTGTGCACGCGGTGCGGGTGCCCGACGAGATGGGCGAGCAGCTCGAACTCCAGGTAGGTGAGGTCGAGTTGGCGGCCCGCGACGTGCACCGTGCGGCAGGCGGTGTCGACGGAGATGAGCGGGTCGGTCAGCAGGGCAGAAGCCATGGTCAACTCTTTTCGCGCGAGAGGACGTCGGGGAGCGGGACGTACGTCATGCGCGCGGGCCGAAGGCCGGGGCGGCCGGGGCAACGGCTTTAGAGGGCCCGCGCGTTCCTCACGCGGCGACACACACGGTCGAAGTCGTGGTGCTGGCGGGACGGCCAGAACGGCTCGAGGTCGTGCCGACGACCCCACGAGCTGCTGTTCCGGTAAAGACTGGCCATGCCCTCATTGAAACAGATGCGTCACGCGAACGAGAGGGCGCCCACACAATGTGGACACCCTCCCGAAGCGGATGGCCGGATTCGGACCCGGCCGGCGCCGTCAGACCTGGCCGGCCTTGTCGAGGGCGGTGCAGCAGGTGTCGACGAGCAGCCGCGTCACGACGTACGGGTCGACGTTGGCGTTCGGGCGGCGGTCCTCGATGTAGCCCTTGCGGTCCCGCTCGACCTGCCAGGGGATGCGGACCGAGGCGCCGCGGTCGGAGACGCCGTACTTGTACTCGTCCCACGGGGCGGTCTCGTGCAGACCGGTGAGGCGGTCGTCGATGCCGGCGCCGTAGTTCTTCACGTGGTCGAGCGGCTTGGAGCCCTCGCCGAGCGATTCGCACGCGGTGATGATCGCGTCGTAGCCCTCGCGCATCGCCTTCGTGGAGAAGTTGGTGTGCGCACCCGCGCCGTTCCAGTCGCCCTTGACCGGCTTGGGGTCGAGGGTCGCGGAGACGTTGAAGTCCTCGGCGGTGCGGTAGAGCAGCCAGCGGGCGATCCACAGCTCGTCGGAGACCTGGAGCGGACCCACGGGGCCGACCTGGAACTCCCACTGGCCGGGCATGACCTCGGCGTTGATGCCGGAGATGGCGAGACCGGCGTCCAGGCAGTGCTCGAGGTGCTTCTCGACGATGTCACGGCCGAAGATCTCGTCCGCGCCGACGCCGCAGTAGTAGCCGCCCTGCGCGGCGGGGAAGCCGCCGACCGGGAAGCCGAGCGGGCGGTCGCCCTCGAAGAAGGTGTACTCCTGCTCGATGCCGAAGATCGGCTCCTGCGAGCCGAACTTCTCCTCGACCTCGGCGAGTGCGGCACGCGTGTTGGAGTAGTGCGGCGTCATGTCGATGTTCAGGACCTCGCACATGACGAGGATGTCGTCGCCACCACGGATCGGGTCCGGGTACTGGGCGACGGGGCGGAGCACGAGGTCGGAGGCGTGGCCCTCGGCCTGGTTGGTGGAGGAGCCGTCGAAGCCCCACACCGGAAGCGTGTCCAGGCCCTGCGGCTGACCCCCGATTATCTTGGTCTTCGAACGGAGCTTGGCCGTCGGCTGGGTGCCGTCGATCCAGATGTACTCAGCCTTGAAGGTCACGGGGCCACTTCCTCATTCACGCGGGTCTCGAACTGCCGGGAACTCTGTCACCAGGGGGTTTCTCGGCCGTTGCTCGTTTGTGAACCCCGTGTTACCTGAGTGGTGCGGGGCGGGAAGTGGCCCGTGGTCCTGTATGCGATGTGCCGCGTGCGGTGGGTGAGGCTAGCGCCGCGTCATCGCCTCGCGCACCGACTCCTCGCTGCGGCCCACGACCGCCGTGCCGTCCTCGGCCGTGATGATCGGGCGCTGGATCAGCTTCGGGTGGGCGGCGAGCGCCTCGATCCACTGCTCACGGCTGTCCGCGTCGCGCGCCCAGCCCTTCAGGCCGAGCTCCTTCGCGTCGGCCTCCTGGGTGCGGGTGATGTCCCACGGCTCGAGGCCGAGCCGGCCGAGCACGGCGCGGATCTCGTCGGGCGTCGGCACGTCCTCCAGGTAGCGGCGCACCGTGTAGTCGGCGCCCTCCGCGTCGAGCAGGGTGAGCGCGCTGCGGCACTTCGAGCAGGCCGGGTTGATCCAGATCTCCATGGGGTCAACGGTACGCGAGTGAAGCCGTGCGGCGCCCCTCAACTGGGCTCTGGCCAGCGGCTTTTGTCAGTGGTCGGCGGTAGAATAGAAGCAGTGTTCGAGGGCTACGGGGGCTCTCGGACGTTCGCGACAGGAGGATGCCTGTGCCCGCTGCCGCCGCTCCGCTGCTGTTCGATCTGCCGTACACACCACTCGCGAAGAGGCCGCTCCCCGCGGGGCGCCCCCGCGACTGGTACATCACCCACAACCGCCGCCTGAAGGCCATGCGCCTGGCGATAGCCCTGCTCGACTCCGGCGTCTACCTCCCCAACCAGGCCCACAACCGCAGGATCCGCGCCACGGCCGAACGCGTCGGCATCCACCCGCCATCGGACACGACGTGCCACATGGTGCGGGCGCTGATGCGTTACAGCCGGTAACTCAATCAAGCCCCGCCGGCGATTGAGGCGCGGGGTCCGGGGCAGAGCCCCGCGACCTCGGCCTCGTCGCCGCCTGCGCTCACATCGACGCCAACTCCTTCTCCAACGGCGTACGAAACCGCGGCGTGACCCGGGTCCCACCCAGCCACGCCGCGAGGCGCTCCGCCTCCGCGGCAACCGCCCGTTCAGCGACCCGCCCACCCGACGCGTCCAACAACCGCCACACCACCTCGCCACCCGCACCCTGCCCCCACCCACCCACGATCCGCCCGCCCCACCACACCGTGGGCCCGATGTTCCCGCTGCCGTCGAAGAGCGCGGGGCGCAGCTCCGGCGGGCAGTACCAGTCGCGCTCCTGCCACCCCATCGACGTAGGGTCGAGACCCGGCAGCAGCGCCGCCCACGGCTCCAAGTCACCCTCCGGCGCGTCCACTTGATCCGCCAGCACGTACCCCGTGCCACCGCCGTCCAGTGACACCGTCACCGCCCCCACCGCGGCCAGCGCCTTGCGTACATCGGTGACCTTCCACCCCGTCCACCACTTGAGGTCCCCTTCCGTGGCGGGCCCGCACACCCCCAGCCACAGCCGGAGCAGCTCCGCCTGCGCCTCGGCGACCGGCAGCTCCGGGTGCGGCGGCGCGACCGCCCACCGGAACTGCGTCGAGGTCCACGAGCCGAGCGGCCGGCCCCGTACGACCCGCCCCTCCACCCCGAGCACCCGCATGAGCCGCGACGACACGGTCTGCTCGGCCTCGTAGCTCTTGCCCCTGCCGTACGTGAACTGCTCCCTCAACCGCGGCTCGTCCCCCGCGAGTTCGGTCACCGTGGCCTCCCCGCGCCGCTCGAGCGCGGCCAGCGCCGACGCCTCCACCTCCGCCAGCCACTCGGGCGTGAGGCGCCCGTCGCTGCCGCCCGCGATGTCCTTGAGCAGTCCGGCCCGCGCCTTCGCCGCCACCGCGAGCCCGGTCGACGCGTGCACCGTCGCCGCCAGCTCCGCCGGGAACGTGAACACCGTGTGCCGCATCCCGTGCATCCGCACCAGGCTGCGGTCCTCGTACAGCGCCCGCTCGACGTCGGCGACCGTCCCGGAAGGCTCCGCGAGCCGCGCCCCCACCGCCAGATACACGGTCGCCGGATCCGTGCCGTGCAGCGCCACGAGCGAGCGCGCGATGTCCTCGGCGCGGTCCGCACGCGCCGAGGGGGCGAGGCGGTGCGCGCGGGCGAGCCGCACGCGCCGCTCGTCGTCACCGATGTGCCGCACGGTCCCTGTGCTCTTCGTGTTCATGCGGCACATCCTGCCTGCCGCGGTGCCGCGAAGGTCACCTGTTTGCCCCCCTTGGCATGCGCCCCGACCCTGCCCCAACGTTGACTGAGGCAACCTGCAGTGGTGGTCGAGCGGAGGAGTCGGCGATGGCGGACGTACGACGAGGCGCACGAGGCTCACGAGGCGTACGGGCCGTGGGCGCGGCCCTGTGCGTGGCGGCCCTGACCGTGGCCGCGGCCGGCTGCTCCGACGACGGCGATGGCCCTTCCAGCGCCGCGTCGAAGGCCGCCTCCGCCGCCTCCTCGGCCGCGTCCAGGGGTGCGGACGTGGTGGCGTCGGCGACCGCGGAGGCGCAGCAGAAGTTCAACGACTTCAAGGACGGCGTCGACGCCAAGGGCGACGTGAAGCTCGGCGACGTGAAATCCGACGGCGACCGCACCACGGTCCCGGTCACCGTCAGCAACGGCGCGTCGGACACCAAGTCGTACGTCGTCCAGGTCGGCTTCAGGAACGGCGACGACAAGCTGGTGGACACCGTCGTGCTCAACGTGAACGATGTGCAGGGCGGCGACTCCAAGGACGCGACCGCCCGCAGCACCCACTCCCTCGACGGTGACATCACCGCCGAGGTCTCCCGCGCCCTGCGTCATTGACCGAAGGGGCGCCCGCCATGAGCAGCCCCGCCGAACGCGCCGACCAGGGCAGACGGGCCCGCAAGCACAGCCCCCGCTCCTCGCACGGCCCGTGGATCCCGTCCGCCGACCGCCCCGACCCCGTCGTCACCCTGGAACGGCAGGGCGCCGACCGGCTCCGCGACCTGCTGCCCATCCGCTACGGGCGGATGGCGGCGAGCCCGTTCGCCTTCCTGCGCGGCGCCGCCGCCGTGATGACCGACGACCTTGCGGCGACACCCCACACGGGCCTCACCGTCCAACTCTGCGGCGACGCCCACCTGTTGAACTTCGGCCTGTTCGCCGCGCCGGACCGCGCCCTGCTCTTCGACCTCAACGACTTCGACGAGACGTACCCGGGCCCCTTCGAATGGGACGTCAAACGCCTCGCCGCCTCCATAGCCGTCGCCGCCCGCGACAACGGCCACTCCGACAAGCACGCCCACCTCGCCGCCCTCGGCTCCGTCACCGCGTACCGCACCAATATGCGCCGCTTGGCCCCGCTCGGTGAGCTCGCCGTCTGGTACGAGCGCATCGACGCCCACGCGCTGCTCCCGCTCATCCGCTCCGGACGCCACCGCCGCCGCGCCGAGCACACCCTCGCCCAGGCCACCCGCCGTACCAGCCTGCACGCCCTCGGCAAGCTCACCGAGACCACCCCCGAAGGCCGCCGCCGCATCGCGTACGACCCGCCGCTCCTCGAGCCGGCCGGGGTCTCCGACGCCGCGGCCGTCCGCAAGATGTTCGGCGACTACCGCTCCACGCTCGCCGAGGAACGCCGCCGGCTGCTCGACCGCTACCGCTTCGTCGACGCGGCCCGCAAGGTCGTCGGCGTCGGCAGCGTCGGCACCCGCTGCTTCATCGTGCTGCTCGCCGGACGCGACGCGGACGACCCGCTGTTCCTCCAGATCAAGGAGGCCACCCGGTCCGTCGTCGAGGACCACATCCCGAACCACGGCCCGTACATCCATCCAGGCCACCGCGTCGTGTCGGGACAGCGCCTCCTCCAGGCGGCGGGCGACATCTTCCTCGGCTGGATGACGGGACCGCAGGGCCGCTCCTTCTACTGGCGTCAACTGCGCGACATGAAGGGCTCCGCCGACGTCAACGTCATGCCGCCCGACGAACTCCTCGCCTACGCCCGGCTGTGCGGCGCCGCCCTCGCCCGGGCGCACGCCCGCTCCGGAGACCGCGTCGCCCTCGCGTCCTACCTCGGCGGCAAGGACGTCTTCGACCGTGCGGTCGCCGCGTTCGCGATGCATTACGCCGAGCAGACCGACCGGGACCACGCGGTGCTGCGGTCCGCGATTTCGGCGGGGGTGCTGACGGCGGCGCCCGGCGCCTGACGGCCGCCCGCCCCCCCGTATCCGTAGCCGCAGGCCCGTCGGGAGTTTAGGGTCAATACTGTGCCGTCACCGATCAGTGCCGACCGTACCCACGACAGCTTCAACATCGTCGCAGTTGCCGCGTCCGCGGGTGGCATCCATGCCCTTGTCACCGTTCTCGGCGGGCTCGGGGCCGACCTGCCCGTGCCCGTCCTCGTCGTCCAGCACATGGACCCGCACCACCGCACCGTGCTCGCGGAGATCCTCGACCGCCGCACCGGCCTGCACGTCAAACTCGCGGAAGAGGGCGAGCAGGCTCGGCCCGGCACCGTCCACATCGCGCCGCCCAACCGGCACCTCCTCGTGGACCGGGACGGCACCCTCGGCCTCTCCCTGGGGGACCGGGTGCACTTCCTGCGGCCGTCCGCCGACCCGCTCTTCGAATCCGTCGCCGACGCCTACGGGGCCCGTGCCGTCGCCGTCGTCCTGAGCGGCACGGGCAACGACGGCGCCAAGGGCGTGGACGCCGTGAAGGCGCGGGGCGGTACCGTGATCGCGCAGGACCCGGAGACCGCGGAGTTCAGGGGCATGCCGGAGGCGGCGGTGGGTACGGGGGCGGCGGACTTCGTGCTACCTCTGGAGGAAATCTCCGCGGCGATCCGCGGACTCGTCGACATCAAGAGGCAGTAGGTAGGACGGACCATGAGCGAGGCGCCGCGCGACGCGGAGACCGACGAGGAACTGGAGGAACTGCTCCGGTTCCTGCGGGACGCCCGCGGCTTCGACTTCACCGGATACAAGCGCACTTCCCTGGGGCGCCGCATCCGCAAGCGGATGAGCGACGTGGGCATCGACTCGTACGCCGACTACCGCGACCAGTTGGAGACGAACGCCGACGAGTTCAGCGCCCTCTTCAACACCATCCTGATCAACGTCACGTCCATCTTCCGGGACGCGGACGCCTGGACGTATCTGCAGCACGAGGTGGTCCCCGAGCTCCTGGCCCAGCTCGGCCCGGAGGAGGAGATCCGGGTGTGGAGCGCGGGCTGCTCCAGCGGCGAGGAGGCGTACTCCCTCGCGATCATGTTCGCGGAGGCGCTCGGCCTTGAGGACGCCCTCAACCGCGTCAAGATCTACGGTACGGACGTCGACGACGAGGCGCTGCGCGACGCCCGCTCGGGCCTCTACCCGGCCAAGTCCCTGGAGTCGCTCAGCGCCGAACTGCGCGAGAGGTACTTCGAGCAGAACGGCTCGCAGTTCAGCTTCCGCTCCGATCTGCGCCGCCGTGTCATCTTCGGCCGCCACGACATCACCCGCGACGCCCCCATCTCCCGCCTCGACCTGCTGGTCTGCCGCAACGCCCTGATGTATTTCAACGTCGAGGCGCAGACGCAGATCGTCGACCGGTTCCACTTCGCGCTGCGCGAGGGCGGCTTCCTCTTCCTCGGCAAGGCCGAGATGCTGCTCAACGACGCGGACCGGTTCGACGTCATCAGCATGCGCCAGCGCATCTTCCGCCGCCGCCCGGGCGGAGCGACGACGACCTACCAGCCGGCCCCGGTGAAGCTGCGCGGCAGCCAGCCCGGGGAGACGCAGAGCCTGGCCCGCAACCGCCAGCTGCGCGACCTGGTCCTCGACGCCTCGCCCGGCGCCGCCCTCGCCGTGGACCCCGAGGGCATCGTCGTCCTCATCAACAACCACGCGCGCGTGCAGTTCGCCCTCACCACGAACGACATCGGCCGCCCCTTCCGGGACCTCGAGATCTCCTACCGGCCCGTCGAGCTGCGTTCACTGATCGACCAGGCCACGCACGAGCGCCGCACACTGCGGGTCAACGGGGCGCAGCGCCGGGTCGGCGAGGACGTCCAGTACTTCGACATCGTCGTCCAGCCGCTGATCGGCGTCGGGGGAGTACCGGCGGCCACCCACATCTCGTTCACCGACGTGACCGTGGCCACCCAGCTCAAGGCCGAGGTCAAGCGCGTACGCGAGGACCTGGAGACGGCCTACGAGGAACTCCAGTCCACGAACGAGGAATTGGAGACCACCAACGAGGAACTTCAGTCCTCCATCGAGGAGCTGGAGACGACCAACGAGGAACTCCAGTCCACGAACGAGGAATTGGAGACCACGAACGAGGAACTCCAGTCCGGCAACGAGGAACTGGAGACGATGAACGAGGAAATGCGGATCCGCAGCGACGAGCTCGACGAGACCCGCGCCTTCCTGGAAGGGGTCCTCACCTCCATCGCGGCCGCCATCGTCGTCCTCGACAAGAGCCTCAGGGTCAAGAGCTGGAACCGGGGCGCGAGCGACCTGTGGGGGCTGCGCCAGGACGAGGCGGTCGACGAGCCCTTCTTCGACCTCGACTTCGGGCTGCCCACCCGGCCGCTGCGGGAGGCCGTGGAGGAGTGCATCAGGACCAGCAGCCGCGGCGAGCCGGTGATGATCGCCGCCGTGAACCGACTCGGCCGCAGCATCAACTGCACCGTGAACTGCAGCCCGTTCGGCGGGCACCACGGCGGCGTCGTGCTGCTGATGGAGGAGGACGGCCGGAGCAACGGAGCCTCCTGATCCGTTCCCTGGGCGTACGCTGAGGGCATGACCCTCGGGGGGAGCTCGGCGGAACAGGCGGCAGCCGTTTGGCAGCGAGCGGCCCGCGCTCGTGAACGCGCCGACCGCGAGCTGAGCCTTGCCCGCAGGTATGCGAACTTGGCCGAGGAGAGCGGCGGCGACCTCCATGCCCGCCTGGCGCACATCCACCGGACGAGCGCGAGGCGGCACGAGGTGGCCGCGGAGCTCCTGGAATCCCATGCCCGACGCGCCGCCAGCTGGGCGGCCACGGGAGGGCGGCCCCCGCTGTTCATGACGGGGGTCGCGGAGGCCTGCGGGACCGAGAGTGCCGCGATCACCCTCGTCGACCTCGAGCGGAACCAGATCGCGACCGCCTCGTCGGACGGCCCCTCGCGCGCCGCGCAGGACCTGGAGTACATCCTCGGCGAGGGGCCGGCGCGTGATGCGGTGCAAGGCCGCTGCGCGGTCGTCGCCTCGGGGGACGTGCTGACGGACCGCTGGCCAGGGTACGGTCCCGCGGCCGAGGGGCTCGGAATCGGCCATGTCCTCGCCGTTCCCCTGCGGTCCGCCGACAGCTGCATCGGCGCTCTGGCCGCCTTCGGTGTGCGCGCGGACGCCACGTCCACCGCGACCATCACACAGGTCGCAGATTCTCTGACCCGCAACGTTTTCCTGGGCGCGGATGCGGTACCCGGCCTGTTCGGAGGAATCGACTACCGCGCCGAGGTCCACCAGGCCGCGGGCATGGTGGCCGTCCAGCTCGGCTGTCGCATACCGGACGCGCTGGAACTGGTCAAAGCACGCGCCTTCGGGGACAGTCGTCCCATCGGCGACGTCGCTCAGGATATCGTCCAGGGACGACTCCAACTCGGCTGAGAGGTCTCCACCGTGACACTGCGAGAGCAGGAAGTCGCCGCGGTATTTGCCGAGTTGACGGGCGGAGCTGCTAGCGACCCCCTTGACACACAGACCCTGCTGGCCACCCTCGCCGAAGGGGGCAGGCGACTGTTCCATGCGCGCGGGGCGCTGGTGGCGTACGTGCCCGGCGGCCGCACGCCCCTCCTCACCGACGGCACGGATCCCTCGCTCGGCGCCCTCGCGGCCGATGCCGCCCGCTGGGGGGAGGGCGCGGGCTACGACGCCCGTACGACGGGCTGTGCCCTCGTGGACGTCGATGTGACCACGCACTCCGCGCAGCTGCGCTGGCCGCGCTGGTCCGTCCGGGCCCAGGCTCTCGGCTTCGGCCGGGCGACCGCGCTTCCGCTGCACGGCAGGGACGAGGAGATCGGCGCACTGGTGCTGTTCACCGCGGCGGACAAGCCGCTGGACGAGGAGGCCCTCGCTCTGGTCCGGCTCTTCGCCGAGGTCGCGGGGCACACCCTCACGCTGCAGCGCGAACTGAACGAAACCCAGGTCCTCGCGGGCCAGTTGGAGCACGCGCTGTCCAGCCGGGTCGTCGTGGAGCAGGCCAAGGGCATCCTGGCCGCCCGGCACGGACTGTCACTGGACGAGGCGTTCTCCGGCCTGCGGGGCTACGCGCGCTCCCACCGGCGCAAGCTGGCCGACGTGGCCCGCGAGGTCACCGAGGGCCGACTGCCCGAACTCCTCGCCCAGTGACCGACGCCTAAGCCGACGCCGGCGCCTCTGCCTTCGACTGGCTCTTCTGCAGCATCTCGCGCAGCGCCTCCTCGTCGTCGTTGCTCAGCGAGGTCTGCACCAGCTGACCGCCGTACGTGGCGATCTCGGGCACGACCTTGTCCTTGGCGGCCTGCTTGACGAGGACGAACAGCGCGGCGGCGCCGGGCTTCAGGTTCTGGCTGAGTTCCTTCATGAAGTTGTCGTTGATCCCGGTGTCCGTGACGGCCCCGCCGGCGGCTCCTGCCGCGGCGCCCACGGCGGCCCCCAGGAACGGCACGAGGAAGAGCATGCCGATGACGCTCCCCCACAGCGCGCCGCCCGTGGCGCCCATCGTGGTGTGGTTCACGGCCTGGTGCAGCTTGATCTTCCCGTCGGACTCCCGACGCTCGACGACGACGATGTCCTCGAGCTCGACGAGGTGCTCCTTGGACATCTCCAGAAGCCGGTTGCGGACCTGGTCGGCGGTGGCGAGGTCGTTATAGGCGACGACGAACAGATTGCTCATGACGGCACTCCTCCGAGGCTTGTCAGCGTGTGCGACTTGCCCGAGTTTAAGGCGTTTACCCGTTTCCCGCCCGGCGAGCTTCCCCCGCCCCCGACATGACCCACCGCCTCCCGAAACGCCCGAGGGCCCGGCCTCCCTGATGGGGGAGACCGGGCCCTCGACGACGAGCGCGTCCGGGGTTGCGGGACGGCTTAGATGTCGAAGTACAGCTCGAACTCGTGCGGGTGCGGGCGCAGCTGGATCGGGGCGATCTCGTTCGTGCGCTTGTAGTCGATCCACGTCTCGATCAGGTCGGACGTGAAGACGCCGCCGGCCTGCAGGTACTCGTTGTCCGCCTCCAGGGCGTCGAGGACCGCGGGGAGCGAGGTCGGGACCTGCTGGACGTTGGCGTGCTCCTCGGGAGCCAGCTCGTACAGGTCCTTGTCGATCGGCTCGGCCGGCTCGATCTTGTTCTTGACGCCGTCGAGGCCGGCCATCAGGAGCGCCGAGAAGGCGAGGTACGGGTTCGAGGACGGGTCCGGCGCGCGGAACTCGACGCGCTTGGCCTTCGGGTTCGAGCCCGTGATCGGGATACGCATGGCCGCGGAGCGGTTGCGCTGCGAGTAGACCATGTTGACCGGCGCCTCGAAGCCCGGCACCAGGCGGTGGTACGAGTTCACCGTCGGGTTCGTGAAGGCGAGGAGGGACGGGGCGTGCTTGAGGATGCCGCCGATGTAGTAGCGCGCCATGTCCGAGAGGCCCGCGTAGCCCTGCTCGTCGTAGAAGAGCGGGGAGCCGCCCTGCCACAGCGACTGGTGGACGTGCATGCCCGAGCCGTTGTCACCGAAGATCGGCTTCGGCATGAAGGTCGCGGTCTTGTTGTTGCGCCAGGCGACGTTCTTCACGATGTACTTGAAGAGCATCAGGTCGTCGGCCGCGGCGAGCAGCGTGTTGAACTTGTAGTTGATCTCGGCCTGGCCGGCGGTGCCGACCTCGTGGTGCTGGCGCTCGACCTGCAGGCCGTTCTTGTCCAGCTCCAGGGAGATCTCGGCGCGCAGGTCGGCGAAGTGGTCGACCGGCGGGGCCGGGAAGTAACCGCCCTTGTAACGGACCTTGTAGCCGCGGTTGTTCTCGACGGCGCCGGTGTTCCAGGCGCCCGCCTCGGAGTCGATCTCGTACAGCGAGCGGTTCGCGGAGGTCTCGAAGCGGACCGAGTCGAAGACGTAGAACTCGGCCTCGGGGCCGAAGTACGCCGTGTCGGCGATGCCGGTGGAGGCGAGGTACGCCTCGGCCTTCTTCGCCACGTTGCGCGGGTCACGGGAGTACTGCTCGCCCGTGATCGGGTCGTGGATGAAGAAGTTGACGTTCAGCGTCTTGTCGCGGCGGAAGGGGTCCACGCGGGCGGTGGAGAGGTCCGCGCGCAGCGCCATGTCGGACTCGTGGATGGCCTGGAAGCCGCGGATGGAGGAGCCGTCGAAGGCGAGCTCCTCGTCCGGGTCGAACGCCGCAGCCGGCACCGTGAAGTGCTGCATCACACCCGGCAGGTCGCAGAAGCGGACGTCGACGAACTTGACGTCCTCGTCCGCGAGGAACTTCTTGGCGTCATCGGCGTTCTGGAACATCCAACTCCTCCTACTCCCACCCGGGGAGGGGCGGGGTTGCAGCTCTTGGCAGCTCGATCGCGCGACCAGTGCGGTGGCACACGCTGGGACCCGACCATAGGCAGACGTGATTTCTCAAGCATGACCCATTTGTTTCGCCCAAGTTAACCGGAGCAGGGGTCGGGACCGCATCAGGAGAGCGGCGCAGTACCGTTGACGCGTGGACAACAGGGAAGCAATGGGATCGTGGCTGTCCGGGCCTCGTGAGGCCATGGAACAGGCGGGTGCCGACTTCGGCTACCGCGGTGAACAGCTCGGCCTGCCCGAGCACGGACCCGGCTCCATCGCGCGCCCCGGCCGCCGCATCGGAGCCCTCGTCGTCGACTGGGCGCTGTGCATGCTGATCGCATACGGCCTGGTCACGCACGGCTACAACCAGGCGACGGGGAACTGGGCGCTGCTCATCTTCTTCGCACTCAGCGTGCTCACGGTCGGCACCATCGGCTGCACGCCCGGGAAGCGCCTCTTCGGCCTGCGGGTCGTCTCGGAGGCCGGCGGGCGCATCGGAATCGGCCGGGTGCTGGCCCGCTCGGTGCTGCTGTGCGTCGCCATCCCGGCGCTGATCTGGGACCGCGACGGCCGCGGCCTGCACGACCGCGTCGCGAAGGCGGTGCAGGTCCGCAGTTAGGGGCGCGGGGAACTGCGCGAACGGGACCACGGCGACACGCGAGCCGCACCGCGATCAGCACAGACCAGCCCACGCGGAAACGTAGGAGAGGCGGGCCGGAACCATCAGGTTCCGGCCCGCCTCGTTCGCGTAGAAGCAGCGGAGCGTGTCAGCGGGCCCGGCCGCCGCCGCCCTTGGGCATCTTCATCCCCTTGGGCATCGGACCCTTCGGCAGCGGCATGTTCGACATGAGGTCGCCCATCGCCTTCAGCCGGTCGTTGGTCGCGGTCACCTGGGGTCCGGTCAGCACGCGCGGCAGCTTGAGCATCGTCGTACGGAGCTTCTTCAGCGGAACCGTTCCCTCGGGTCCCTGGCTCGTGCCCACCACGAAGTCGTGGACCGGGACGTCGGAGACGATGCGGGCCATCTTCTTCTTCTCGGCCGCGAGGAGCGACTTCACCCGGTTCGGGTTGCCCTCCGCGACGAGCACGATGCCGGCCTTGCCGACCGCGCGGTGCACCACGTCCTGGCTGCGGTTCATGGCGACCGCGGGGGTCGTCGTCCAACCACGTCCGATGTTGTCGAGCACGGCCGCGGCCGCGCCGGGCTGTCCCTCCATCTGCCCGAAGGCGGCCTTCTCGGCTCGGCGCCCGAAGATGATCGCCATCGCGAGGAAAGCGAGCAGGAGGCCGAGAATTCCGAGGTAGATGGGGTGACCGATCAAGAAGCCGATCGCGAGGAGGACACCGAAGGTGACGATTCCCACACCCGCGAGAATGAGACCGATCTTGGTGTCGACCCTGCGGGTCATCTTGTAGGTCTGAGCGATCTGCTTGAGCCGCCCGGTGTTAGCAGCGTCCGCTGCAGTTTCCTTCCTCGCCATGTCTTGAAGTCTACGTGGCCGGTGAAGCGGGTAGAACCCGCGTCGGCCCCCGAGATCTCTCAGCCCCGGGCCGCGACGGCCTCCAGGACGCGCTGCGCCTCGACACGGTCCTTGGCGCGGCGGCGGTCCTCCAGGACCGAGGTCCAGGCATTGCGGCGAGCGGTGCGCTGGCCGCTGCTCATGAGCAGCGACTCGACGGCGCGCAGTGCGTCGGTGACGGTCGGGATGGCGGTGGCGCGGACGGGCGCGGCCTGCATGGTTGAGGTCCCCCCTCGAAGGGTGATCACGGCTGTGGCACGGGATGTACGGGGCGTGATTCCAGAGTCACTGATTGGTGTTACCAGGGCGTGACCGGACGGTCAAACGCCAATGAAGCCTTGACGCTCGCGCCGCAAACGCAGACGCGGCCCTGACGGTGCCCCCAGCTGCGGGGATCGTCAGGACCGCGTCATACCGGCCACTACCGATCAGTAGCCTCTTGTGCCTGAATTCACACGGCTTGCGAGGCCGTGTACGAGCCTCCCCGCTGCGGAGCAGCTGATTGACGCTGCTCCTTGGCCATCTGGAACAGCCGGCCCGCGCGGTACGAGGAACGGACCAGCGGGCCCGACATGACGCCGGAGAAACCGATCTGCTCGGCCTCGTCCTTCAGCTCCACGAACTCCTGCGGCTTGACCCAGCGCTCCACGGGGTGGTGCCGCACGGAGGGGCGCAGGTACTGCGTGATGGTGACCAGCTCGCAGCCGGCGTCGTGCAGCTGGCGCAGCGCCTCGCTGATCTCCTCGCGGGTCTCGCCCATGCCGAGGATCAGGTTCGACTTGGTGACCAGGCCGAAGTCGCGGGCCTCGGTGATGACCTTCAGCGAACGGTCGTAGCGGAAGCCCGGACGGATCCGCTTGAAGATCCGCGGGACCGTCTCGACGTTGTGCGCGAAGACCTCGGGGCGGGAGGAGAAGACCTCGGCCAGCTGCTCCGGGTTCGCGTTGAAGTCGGGGGCGAGGAGCTCGACCTTGGTGCGGCCGTCGGCGCGGTTGGTGGTCTGGCGGTGGATCTGCCGGACCGTTTCCGCGTACAGCCAGGCGCCGCCGTCCTCCAGGTCGTCGCGGGCGACGCCGGTGATCGTGGCGTAGTTCAGGTCCATCGTGACGACGGACTCGCCGACGCGGCGCGGCTCGTCACGGTCGAGCGGCTCGGGCTTGCCGGTGTCGATCTGACAGAAGTCGCAGCGCCGGGTGCACTGGTCACCGCCGATGAGGAAGGTGGCCTCGCGGTCCTCCCAGCACTCGTAGATGTTGGGGCAGCCCGCCTCCTGGCAGACCGTGTGCAGGCCCTCGGACTTCACGAGGTTCTGCATCTTCGTGTATTCGGGACCCATTTTCGCCCGGGTCTTGATCCACTCGGGCTTGCGCTCGATGGGGGTCTGAGCGTTACGGACCTCCAGGCGCAGCATCTTGCGTCCGTCGGGTGCGACTGCGGACACGACCGGCTCCCTAAAGCTTTGATTCCTCGGCGTACATCAGGGTACGCCCGTGATGTTCATGGCCCTTACGGGTGGCCAACCGGCGGCCTGCGGGGTGCATTCCCCGTATGGACCAGACCGAGGCCTTGTGCGGGCTAGACCGAGGCCTTCTCGACGGCGCGCGGCTCGAGGTGCGCGTTCCCCAGGACGTCCTGCAGATGCCTCTCGGCGATCGGCAGCACCTCGTCCATCGTGACCTCGCGCCCGAGCTCGTACGAGAGGGAGGTGACGCCCGCGTCGCGGATGCCGCAGGGGATGATCTTGTCGAAGTTCGACGTGTCCGGATTCACGTTCAGCGCGAAGCCGTGCATCGTGACGCCCTTGGCGACGCGGATGCCCATGGCGCAGATCTTGCGGTCCTCGTGCCGCTGGCCCGCGTTCGAGGGCGCGTACTCGGGGCCGACGAGGCGGTGGTCGAACTCCTCGTCCTCGCTGCTGAGCCGCGGATTGAAGTCCAGGGACAGGCCTCCGTGCTCGCTGAGGGTCGTGCGCTCCTCGATCGGGCCGCCGAGGACCCAGACGCCCGCCCGGCCCTCCACGCGCGCGGCCTCGATGCCGAACTCGGCGCAGACCGCGATCATCGCGTCCTCCAGGCGGCGCAGATGCGCGACGACGTCCACGGGGCGCGGAAGTTTCTGGATCGGGTAGCCGACGAGCTGACCCGGGCCGTGCCAGGTGATCTTGCCGCCGCGGTCCACGTCGATGACCGGAGTGCCGTCGAGCGGGCGCTCCTCGGGGGCGGTGCGACGGCCGGCCGTGTAGACGGGCGGGTGCTCAAGGAGCAGGCAGGTGTCGGGCACCTCGTCGGCGAAGCGAGCGGCGTGCACACGGCGCTGCTCGTCCCAGGCGACCTGGTAATCGACCATGTCCGCACCGAATCCCATGCGGACGAACCGGAACTCACTCACGGCAAGTGCCTCCCTAAGAACCTTCACCGTGCATATAACGCGCCCGGAGCAACTGTACGGCTCCCGGATTACGGCTCAGCCGTCCACCCCTCGCGCGGTTTGTCACACGATCGGATGAAGGAGGGGTTCGGCTCGGCTGATTGGGGGACGCCGTGTGCGCTCCGTGATAATTTCAGCGCCGTCCGTGAGCGGGAGCCGGTCACGGCGCACGCCGTTCCATGAGGGAGCAGCGACTAAAGGGGGGCACTCAATGGCCCCCCTTTACCGCTTCCAAGGGCCCGGAAGGCAAACGCACAGCATGACGGAACGACCTCCGCAGCGCACCCCGAACCGCCAGCTCGCCGCGCTCATCGCGGAGGCCGGTTTCTCCAACGCGGGCCTCGCGCGCCGCGTGGACCAGCTAGGGCTCGAACACGGGCTTGACCTGCGCTACGACAAGACATCCGTGACCCGGTGGCTGCGCGGACAGCAGCCCAGAGGGACGACACCCGCGCTCATCGCCGAGGTGTTCACACGCCGCCTCGGCCGCCGCCTCTCCGCGCAGGACCTCGGGCTCGACGCGTGTGCGCCCGTGTACGCGGGTCTGGAGTTCGCGGCATCGCCGGAGGAGGCCGTCGACATCGTCAGCGGTCTGTGGCGCAAGGACTCCGGCAGCCATGCCGAACTCCGCAAGATCGCGTTCACCCCGGCGGGGCTCGTCGTGCCCAGCCGCGACTGGCTGATCGGTCGCGCCGACGACCGGGTGGCCCACGGTGAGCAGTTGCAGCGGGTGCCGGTGCAGGGGCGGCCCGGCGTGGCGCTGGAGGCGGTGGGCGTCGCCGTGCCGCGGCAGCGGGGGCAGACCGATCGCGGGCCCGGGCACCGGGTGACGAGCGGGGACATCGCGGCGCTGCGCTCCGTGGGCGAGCTGTTCCGCGCGCTCGACCACGCGTACGGGGGCGGGCACGCGCGGCAGGCCCTCGTGCGGTACCTGGAGCACGAGGCCGAGCCGATGCTGCGCGGGGCGTACGGGGAGCAGCACGGGCGGCGGCTGTTCTGCGCCGTCGCCGATCTGACCCGGCTCGCGGGCTGGACCTCGTACGACATCGCGGCGCACGGTCTTGCCCAGCGGTACTTCGTACAGGCGCTGCGGCTGTCGCAGGCGGCGGGGGACCGGATGTACGGGTCGTACGTGCTGGTCACCATGAGCCGGCAGGCCGTCTATCTCGGGCACGGGCGGGAGGCGGTGCAGCTCGCGCGGGTGGCGCAGCAGGGCGTGGGGGCTTCGGCGCCGCCCGCGGTGCAGGCGCTGCTGCACGCCGTGGAGGCGCGTGGGCACGGGGTGCTCGGCGAGGTGCGGGCGTGCACGGCGTCGCTGGTGCGGGCCGAGCGGGCGCTCGGGGCGGTGCGGCCGGGGGACGAGGTGCCGCCGTGGGCGCGGTTCTTCGACGAGGCGCAGTTGGCGGACGAGTTCGGGCACTGTCACAGGGACCTGCAGCAGTACCGGGCCGCGGCGCAGCATGCGGAGCGGTCGCTGCAGTTGCGGGCGCCGGGGTTCGCGCGCAGCCGGCTCTTCTGCCGGGTGGTGCTGGCGTCGGCGCGGCTGGGTCTCGGCGAGCTGGACTCGGCGTGCGCGCTCGGGGCGGAGGCGGCGTCGGCCGCGGCGGACATGCGGTCGGTGCGGGCGCATGAGTATGTGCGGGAGTTCGAGAGGCGGTTGGAGCCGTATCGCGATGCGGGGCCCGTCCGGGGGTATCGGGAGAGGGTTGCGGCGTTGGGGTGAGGTTGGTGGGGGTGGTCCGGGGTCGGGGTCTGCTGCGCGGCGTCGGGGTCGGGGGCGTGGCCGGGTCACCCCCGGAGGGTGGGGGCGCCCGCCCCCGGAGTTGGGCCACGGAGGCGGGCGCGGTATGAGGGGTTAGGCGGCGTTGGGGATCGGGGGTGCGTTGGGGGCGGGGATGCCCAGGTCCGTCAGGAGCGCGTGGGTCGCTCGGCGGGCCGAGTGGAGGGCGCCCTGCACCGTGCCGGCGTCCCGGTGGTCCCCGCACACGTACAGGCCGTCGAGGAGGCGGACCGGGCGGCGCGGGTCGTGCGGGGGCGGCATCGCCGGTACGGCGTGGGGGTCGTGGTGCACGGCCAGGGTTTCCCAGTCGGCGGTCGACGTGCCGTAGAGGGCGCCGAGTTGGGTGCGGAGTTCGCGGTCCGTGGGAGGTGGGCCGAGGACCGTCGAGGAGACGAGGGCGCGGCCCGCCGGGGCTCTCGTGGGGTCCACCTGGCTGATCACCGACGTATGCGCGACCGGGCCGAGCCGGTCCGCGTCGAGCAGCAGCGCGGGTTCGGCGAGTGGCGGCTCGGGCACGGCGTGGTGCACGACCGTGACCTCGTGGAAGGCGGGGACGCGCAGGCCGGGGAGGAGTTCGGCGGCGTCGTGCGCGCTGGTTGCCAACACCACGGCGCGGCAAGGGAGTTGGCCGAGTTCGGTCGTCGTGACCGAGGTCGTGGCGACCGCCGTGGCCCGTACGCCGGTGTGCACCGTGCCGGGCGGCAGGCCCGCCGCGAGCAGCTCCGGCAGCGCGTCGGCGCCGCCCTCCGGCACGGCGAGCCGACCCGCCGCGTACGCGTGCAGGGCGAGGTCGGCGCACCGGCTGGAGGTGCGGAGGTCCGGGTCGCAGAGCAGGGCCGAGAGCAGGGGGCGTACGAAACCGTGGAGGGTCGGGGGTGGCAGGCCTCGGGTCAAGAGGGCTTGGGCGGTGGGGAGTTCGGGGCGGGCGAGGAGGCGGGACGGCTCGGTCGCCGCGAGCCGGGACAGGGATGCGCCCAGGCGCGCGTGGTCGAGCGGGCTGCCGATGGTGGGGCGCGTGCCGCGCGGACTCCGGGGGGCGCTCGCCAAGGCGCGTGCCGTGTTGAGTGCGCCCCTTGTGCGCCGGGGGCCGGTGGGTTCGCCCGCCCGGTGGCGCAGCCCGCCGCTGTGTACGAGCGCGCCGGGGGAGAAGCGGCGCAGGGCGAGGGGAGCGAGGGCGGGGTTGCGGCGCAGTTCGGGGTACGAGGTGCACAGCGGCCGGCCGGTCCGGTCGAGGCGGAACCCGTCGACCTTCTCGGTGGACATGCGGCCGCCGATGCCCGTGGCGGCCTCCAGGACCAGCGGGCGCAGGCCCGCCCTGGCCAGGTGCCGTGCCGCCGCGAGCCCCGCGACCCCGGCGCCCACGACGACGATGGCTCCCGAACTTTCGTCTGCAGGATCGAGCACGGCGTGCCTCCGGCGGGTCGGGTGGCTGGCGTCCGGGGGCTCATGCCCTCAACGCGCCCTCGGGATACCTGAGTTCGGGGACCAGGGAACTCGAGCGTAGGCGCGGCGCACGCACCGGGCAGTCGCGCGTGGGGGCGGCACGGGGGCACGACGGTCGCACGCCCCTGCGCCCCCGTGCGCGACGCGTCCCGCGGCCGTACGACACGGCTTCCGCGGGCCGGTCACCGGACGGTCCCCGCCATCAGTCACCCGCCGCCAAACGCCGCAACCCGCGGATCGCCAAAGATGCCGGGGAGTTCGGGCCGGAGGTGGGGGCGTTTGTCGTGGACCAGAGTTCCAGGGCCACTCGGATCGCGTCGGTCGCCGCGGCTGCGGTCAGGCGGGTTTCCAGGGGGTCCGCATCGGGGCCCGCGAGGTGGGTCACCACCGGGAGGAGCTTCTCCTCCGACTCCTGGTTGACCCGGTACCAGACGGCACGCAGTGCCGGGTCGTCCTGCGCCGCGCGCAGCAGCGTCCGGGTGCCCTGAAGCGCCTCCTCCGCCGCCTCGTCCGGAGGTGAAAGCGTCGCCGCCGCGGCCGATTCGAGGGCCTGCGGCAGCGGCGTGCCCGGCTCCGTCGCGGCCAGCAGCTCGCGCCAGCGGTCGCCGCCGGACGCGAGCAGCGGGCCCACCGCGTCCTGCTTGTTGCGGAAGTAGCGGTAGAAGGTGCGCAGCGCGACTCCGGCGCCGCGCGCGATCTCCTCGGCCGTGGTGCCGTCGGGGCCCTTCTCGGTGAACAGCTCCATCGCCGCGCGGGCGATGTCGAGCTGGGTCGCCGCTTTGCGGCGTTCGGTCAGTGAGGGCTGCGCAGGCGACGGAGAGGGCGTTCTGGGCTCGTTCACCCGACGAAGCGTAACCGCACCGGGAATGAACTGGCACGAAACGCCGTTATGGCAAAACGTGCCACCGAAGCGTACGGTGGCCGGCGTGCGAGGACGCACACAGGAACGCAAGGAGTCGTCATGAACCGCCCCAACCGCCCCAACAACCTGAAGCACCTGACTCGTTACGAAGGGCGTCGTGCGCTGGTCACCGGTGGCGGATCCGGCATCGGTCAGGCCACCGTGCTGCGCATGCTGGCGGAGGGTGGCCGGGTCGTCGCGGCCGATGTCAGCGAGGCCGGTCTCGAGGACACCGTCACCAAGGCCGGCGCCGACGCCGAGCACCTCACCACCGTCGTCGTGAACATCGCCGACGAGGCGTCCGTGCGCGACGCCGTGGCCGGGGCCGTGCGGGCGCTGGGCGGCCTCGATGTACTCGTCAACGCCGCCGGCATCCTGCGCTCCTCGCACACCGAGAAGACCACGCTCGCCGAGTTCAACCAGGTGCTCGCGGTCAACCTCACCGGCACCTTCCTCATGATCCGCGAGGCGATACCGGCGCTGCTCCGGGGCGAGGGCCCCGCCGTCGTCAACTTCAGCTCCACGTCCGCGATGTTCGCCCACCCGTACATGGCGGCGTACGCGGCGAGCAAGGGCGGCATCCAGTCCATGACGCACGCGCTGGCCGCCGAGTACAGCAAGCAGGGCATCCGGTTCACCGCCGTGCAGCCCGGCTCCATCGCGTCCGGCATGACCGACGGTTCCGGCGAGAGCAGGCAGAGCCAGGGCCCCGGCCTGCCCGAGGACACCGACTGGAGCCTGTTCGCGAAGCTGTCGCCCTCACTGGGTGCGGGCTTCGCCGGGCCCGAGTCCGTGGCCGGCGTCGTCGCGATGCTCGCCTCCGAGGACGGGAAGTTCATCACCGGTACGGAGATCCGTATCGACGGCGGCACCCACTACTGAGCCGTCGCACGGATGGGCCGCGATACGGATGGGCCGCGATACGGATGGGCCGCTATACGGAGACGCGGAAGCGGTGCCGGTACGCCGTCGGTGTCGTGTCGAGCTGTCGGCGGAACGCCCGCACCAGCGTGTCCGTCGTGCCGAAACCGCAGGTGGAGGCGATGCGGTCGAGCGTGTCGTCGGACGATTCGAGTCGCTGGCGGGCCCGCTCGACGCGCGCCGACTCGACGTACGCGCTCGGTGTCGTGCCCAGTTCGGACTTGAAGATCCGGGTGAGCTGACGCTCGCTGACGTGGGCGTGCCCGGCCAGGTCCGCGACGGTGAGCGGCTCTCCGAGATGCCGGGTGATGTGCTGACGCAGGTCCTCCACGCGCCGCGTCGTGGAGGCCTGTGCCAGCGGCACGCTGAACTGGCTCTGGCCGCTCGGCCGCTTCAGGTACATCACCAGCTGCCGCGCCACCCGCAGCGCCGTCGGCTCGCCGAGGTCGTCGGCGACCAGGGCGAGGGACAGGTCGAGGCAGGAGCTGATGCCGGCCCCGGTCCAGATGTCCCCCTCGCGGATGAAGATCGGGTCGGGGTCGACGTCGATCTCCGGGTGCTCATCGGCGAGTTGGCGCGCGGTCGACCAGTGGGTGGTGGCGCGCCTGCCGTCGAGCAGCCCGGCCGCCGCGAGCAGATGCGCCCCGACGCAGACGGACGCGACCCGGCGGGCCCGCCCCGCGAGCGCCCGCACCCGGTCGACCACCGCGGGCTCCGCAAGGGCGCGTACCCCGCGCTCGGGGTCGGCCTCGACCGAGCCCGGCACGAGGAGGGTGTCGATGCTCAGGCGGGCCGCGTCGTCGAAGGTGACGTCGGGCAGGACGCGTACGCCCGCGGAGGTGGTGACCGGGTCCAGGGTCTCGGCGGCGAGCAGGACCCGGTAGGTGGCGTCTCCCTCGCGCCTGACCAGCGCGAACACCTCGGGCGGGCCCGTGACGTCGAGCGTGTCGACGCCTTCGAAGAGCACGATGACGACGAGTCGTTCGGTGGTGCTCCCGCCGCTCACGGTGGGCCCCTCTCCCTGGCTGTGTCCGAATCTGCATGTTAGCCGTCATTGCCGACATGGCGGCGCCGCTCGTAGCGTTTCAGGCATGCCAACAACGACTCTGCGCACCCTCAACGGCCTCGACGAGACGCCCGCCTCGCTCGCCGACGCGACGCTGATCCTGGTCGACTACCAGAACACCTACACCCGCGGCGTGATGGAGCTGGAGGGCTGGCGGACCGCCCTCGACAACGCCGCCGAACTCCTCGCCCGGGCCCGCGCGGCGGGCTCGACGATCGTCCACGTCCAGCACGACGGCGGCGAGGGCTCCGCGTACGACATCCGCGCCGAGATCGGGGAGATCCACCCGGACGTGGCGCCCGCCGAGGGCGAGGCCGTCGTGGTCAAGCCGGCCCCGGACTCCTTCGTCGGCACCGACCTGGGCGAGCGCGTCGACGCCGCGGGCCACAAGGACGTCATCGTGATCGGGTTCATGTCGCACATGTGCGTGCAGTTCACCGCGCAGGGCGCGTTCCTGCGCGGCAACCGGCCCACCGTGGTCGCCGACGCCTGCGCCACGCGCCCCCTGACCTCCGTCGGCGGCGTCGAGGTGCCCGCCGAGCAGCTGCACCTCGGGGCGATGGCGACGATCACCGACCTGTACGGAGTCGTCGTCCCGACCGGGAAGTCCCTGAGCTGACCTCCGCACGACCAGGGGACGGGTCCTAGGAAGAGACCAGCGCCCCCGTGTCCACCGCCGTCGTCGCCGACGCCGCCCGCTGCGCGTCGGACGACACCTCGTCCGCCGTCAGCACGTAGCCCGTCCCGTCGTCCGTCGTGGACCGGGCGAACACCACTCCGTACACCTCGCCGTCCGTGTCGAGGAGCGGGCCGCCGGAGTTGCCGGGCAGGACCGTGGAGCGGATCGAGTAGATGTCGCGCGTGACGTTGCCGGAGCCGTAGATGTCCTGGCCCGCCGCCTTGATCGTGTCGTCGACGGTGGCGGCCTGGAGGTCGAGGCCGCCGTCCTGCGGGTAGCCCGCGACCACGGCGGCGTCGCCGCGCCCGGCCGAGTCGTCGAAGCGGAGGGACGGGGCGTCGAGCCCGGGGACGTAGAGGACCGCCACGTCCTTGTCCGGGTCGAAGAGGACGACCTTCGCCTCGTACGCGTGGCCCGTGCCGCCCACCCGCACCGTCGGGTCGTCGATGCCCGCGACCACATGCGCGTTGGTCATGACGTGCTCGGAGCTGTACACGAAACCGCTGCCCTCGCGGCCCTGGGTGCCGGACGCGCCCTGCACCTTGACGCTGCTGCGCTGGGCCGCGCCGGTCGCCTTCGCCGTCACGTTGTCCCCGGACGGCTTGGCCACCTTGGCGGGTGGCTCGCTCGCGAACGGGTCGAAGACCTGCGGGAAGCCCGCCGAGGTGAGCGCCCCTGTGGCCTGCGAGAACCAGGACGGGGTCGTCGACGGCATGGAGTGCTGCACCGCGCCGAGCACCGAGGAGTTCCGGATCGCCTGGTTGAGGACCGTGGAGGACGAGGCGACGAGGACGCTGCCCGCCACCCACGCCACCACCAGGACGGCCACCGCGGTCGCCGCGCCACCGCCCACCCCGTCGGCCACGCGCAGCGGGCCCGGCGCGTGCGACATCCCGCCGCGCACCCGCGCCGCGAGCAGCCCGGCGAGCCCGTGCCCGGCGACCGCCGGCACGAGCACCGTGAGGACGGCGACGATCGTGGCCGAAGTGGTGCCCGGCGTGACCGTCTCCATCAGGAACGGCAGCAGCCAGACGCCGACGGCCGCACCGCCCACGAACCCGGCCAGTGAGACGCAGCCCGCGAGCAGTCCGCGCCGGTAGCCGGACACGGCGTAGGCGAGGGCCACCACGAGCAGCAGCACGTCGAGTATGTGGAGGTCCATACCGGTAAGAAACGCCCGGGTGCCCCCGATGGTTCCACCACCTGGCCCACTGTGGCTGACCGCACAGGCCGCGCCGGGCCCAGGGTGGGAGGCGTGCACCTCGTACGGAGAAAGTTGCGCTGGCTGCCCGGAGCCCTGGCCCTCGGGCTCCTTCTGCTGTGTGCCGCGACGGTCGACCGGCCAGGGCCCGAGCGCTTCGCGGCCACGGCCCGCGGCGAGCTGCCGGCCTCCGCGGTGTCGGCGAAGCGGGTCGCGCCCGTGGGCGGCCGCGTGGGCAGCCGCATGGGCGGCCGGGTGCCGGCGGAGCGCCCCCGGATCGTGCCGCGCTCGCGCTGGCTCGCGGGAGCCGAGGCGTACCACCGTGACCCGGTCCGCTACGGCGACCGCGTCAAGGCCGTCTTCCTGCACCACACCGACTCGCCGAACGACTACGACTGCGCGGACTCGCCGCGCATCATCCGCTACCTGTACGCGGGCCAGGCGGGCAGCGGCGCCTCGGGCGGCAAGGAGTGGGACGACATCGGCTACAACTTCCTCGTCGACCGCTGCGGCACCGTCTACGAGGGGCGCGCGGGCGGCACAGGACGGCCCGTCGTCGGCGCCCACACGCAGGGCTTCAACCGGGACACGGCGGGGATCGCCGCGATCGGCACGTTCACCGAGGGCACCCCGGTGCCGAAGGCGATGACCGACGCGATCGCCGCCGTCTCCGCCTGGAAGCTGGGCCTCTCCGGGATCGACCCGCGCTCGCACGTGCGCCTGGTGTCCAGCAACGACCTGGCCCGCTTCAGGACGGGCACGGCCCACAACTTCTTCGCGGTCTCCGGGCACCGTGACGGCTACGAGACGTTCTGCCCCGGCCTCGCCCTGATGGGGAAGCTGCCCGAGATCAGGGAGCGGGCCGCGGCGCTGCAAAAACGGCGCTAGCGCCCCGGCTCCAGCCCGGCCCGGTCCTACGCGGGCTTGAGCGTGCCGCCGCCCTCCAGCTGGTACTTCTTCCCGTGCAGGTCCGGGCTCGACGCCTTGTCGTACGTCACCGTGTGACCGTTGCCCACGATCACGTCGGAGACCTTCGCCCCGTCGGCCAGCTTCAGGCCCTTCAGCGCCGAGTCCCCGGACACGGACCACTGCGTCCTGGGGCCGAGCGTCAGCGACGCCGCCCCCACGATCTTGCCGTCCAGGTCGGTGGAGCCTGTCAGGTCGAGGGTGGCGGAGGAGCCCTTCGTCACGGCCACGCTGCCCTTCAGCTTTTCGCTGTTCGCGCGGAACGTCGCCGTGCCCTTGTCCGTGACCCGCAGCAGCTTGCCGTCCTTCGTCTTCACATCGGCGCCACCACTCAACTCGATGTCGGCGTCGGCCTGTTGGACCGCGAAGATGTCACCGTCGGACGCCTGGACCGCCCCGCCGGTCATCCGGTACGAGGTCGCGCCGTCGCCGCGCAGCACGACACCGCCCGCCGCCGCGGACGCCCGGACGTCCTTCAGGGACAGCGAACCCCCGGCCTCCACGGTGAACGCCTCCGAGTTGGCCAGGTCGAACAGCGTCTGCGACAGGGAGACGTCGCCCTCCGTCTGCACGCCCGGCGACCCGCAGCCCGCCGAGGTCATCGTGCCGCCGGACACCGTGACCTTCCCGCCGCCGGGCCCCACGGCCACCGGCGCCGCCTGCGCGGCCGCCGTGTCGATCTCCACGTACGTCAGGCCGAGGGTGCCACCGTGCGCGGCCGCCACGCCGTGTGCGGAGGCGCCGTGCGTCCTGATGCCGCCCGAGCTGAGCGTGGCCTTCGCGTCCTTGCCCGCGGCGAACACCCCGATCGAGCCCTTGTCCTGGGTGGACATCCGGCCGCCGGACATCGTGAGCGTCCCCCCGTCGCGGGCGAGCGCGGCCGCGTTGAGGCCGTGCCCGTCGGACGCGGTGAGGGACGAGGTGCCGCCATGCTTGATGATCTTCGCGTCGCGCGTCGTCAGCTTCCCGGAACCGGACACGAGCAGCGCGGACTCGTCGCGCTTCGTCGTCTTGAACTCCTTGTGCGACTTCGCCTTCACGGTCTTGTCGTCGACCGTGTACGCGGCCTTCGCGCGCGGCTTCGCGTCCGGGCCCTTGTCGTCGGCCGGCCGGTCCGTCACACAGCGGGCGCCGCTCGCCGTCGCGGCGGGTGAGGCCGTGGGCGGCGGATTGGTCGCCCCGTCGTCGTCGGAACAGGCGGACAACGTGGAGACGGCGAGCGGCAGCAGCAGTACGGAGGCGGTGACCGCGGTTCGGCGGTGTCCCTGGCGGCGCGGGAGTCCCGGGTTCTTCATGCGCCTACGTTCACACCTCACGCCTCGTGAGGCACGTCCGGGGTCCGCGTGGCGCCGGGAGCGGACACGAGAGGGGCGAAGACGAGCAGTGTCAGGTCGTCCCTGACCGATCCCGCGAACCGGATGACGTCCCGCCACACCGCGTCCGTGAGCCCGGCCGGATCCTCGCCCGCGAACTGCGGAAGCCGGTCGGCGAGTGGATAGAAGTCCCCGACCCGGTTCCGCGCCTCCGTCACCCCGTCCGTCGGGGCGATCAGCCGGTCCCCGGGCAGCAGTTCGACCGTGAGCCGCTCGGGCGGCGCGACCTCCGCGAGGCCGAGACCGAGCGGCGCCCCCGACGGCACGTCCAGCTCGGTCACCCGTCCGTCGCGCAGCAGCAGCGGATGCGGGTGGCCGCAGCTGATGACGTGCACGACGGGCGCCTCGCCGGGGGAGGGGTCGGGGAATTCGAGCAGCACCGCCGTCGCGAACAGCTCCGCGTGCTCGTCCTCCGCCGTGTCCACCACGAGCCGCCGGTCGAGCCGCGCCGCCACGCCCTCCAGGTCCGGCTGGTCGAGCACCGCCTCCCGGAACGCGCCGAGCAGCCCCGCGACCGTGCCCACCGCCGACAGACCGTGCCCCTGTACGTCGCCGACGACAGCGCGCACGCCGGTCGGGCCCTTGCGCACGTCGAAGAGGTCGCCGCCGACCAGGGCGCCGCGGTGCGCAGCCCGGTACAGGCCCGCGCAGCACACGGCGCCGACCCGCTCGGGCAGCGGCGGCAGCACCGCGAACTGGGCGGCCTCCGCGACCGTGCGCACCGTGACCAGCTGCTCGTCCCTGCGCCTGCGGACCAGGGCGATCGCCGTGCTCAGCACGGCGACGAGACCCACCGTCAGTACGTCACTGTCGCCGGGGCGCCCGAAGCCGGTGCGAGGCAGTTCCAGGAGCAGGAGGACGAAGCCGCCGTACAGGGCCGTGGCCACGGGACCGTACGACAGCGCGGCGAGCGGGGGGATGGCCGCGAGCGGGAACGCGAGCTCGAACCGGTATCCCGTGGGGGCCTGAAGCGCGTACAGGACCACGAGCAGAGCGATCGGCAGCCACCGCAACCAGCGCGGCGGCGGCGCACCGCGCAGCCAGGCACGCTCCGCCTCGTCCCTGCGGCGCGCCACGGGCCAGGTCATGCCGGCTTCGGCTCCCTTCGCGACGGACGTTCCACCTCACCCTGCTACGAGTCGGGGCCCGTCGCACGCCGTGACCGCGCCGTGACTGCGCCGCGCCGGACGGGCTACAGGGGCTGTCCCATCAGCACGTCGTCCACGTACGACCCGTCGAGCAGGAACTCCCCGGGCAGCACGCCCTCGATGACGAAGCCCTCCGCCTCGTACAGCTTCCGGGCCGGGGTGTTGTGGCCGAGGACGCGCAGCGTGATCCGGCGCGCGCCCTGCCGCCGTGCCAGCTCGATCGCGCCCCGCACCAGGGCCCGGCCGGCGCCGCGCCCGCGGGCCGCGTCGGCGACCGCGAGCCCCATGATCTGCCGTACGTGCGCGTTCGCCTCCAGGGGCGTGGGGAGGCCGAGGCGGATGTAGCCGACGAGCACGCCGTCGAGCTCGGCGACGAGGTGGTCGCGCGGGCCGAAACGCTCGTTGAAGAACGGCGAAGGGGCCGGGTCGAGCGCCGTCACCGCGTGCAGATGCGACCAGGTGTCCCGGTCGAGGCGGTCGAGCGCGGGCGCGTCCTCGGGGACGGCGAAACGTATGTGGGCCACGGAGTCCTCGGGGGCTGACATGCGGCCGACTGTACGACGGGCAGGATGGGTCCCATGACACGTTTCGCGGTGGCGGGCGCATCCGGACTCACCGGCTCGGCCCTGGTGCGGTCCCTGACGGACGACGGGCACGACGTGGTGCGCCTGGTGCGGCGCGCGCCACGGGCGGCGGACGAGGCCCGCTGGGATCCGAAGGAGGGTTACGTCGACACGTCCCGGCTCGCCGGCTGCGAGGCGATCGTCAACCTCGCGGGGGCCGGGGTCGGCGACCATCGGTGGACGGCCGCGTACAAGCGGGAGATCCGCGACAGCCGGGTCCTCGGTACGCAGACGCTCGCGCGGGCGGCGGCCGGGCTGGACACGCCGCCGCGGGTCTTCCTCAACGGCAGCGCGGTCGGCTACTACGGCGACACGGGCAGCCGCACGGTCGACGAGACGGCGCCGGCGGGCGACGGCTTCCTGCCCTCGCTCTGCGTCGAGTGGGAGGCGGCGGCAGCGCCCGCGCACCAGGCGGGCATCCGTACGGTGTTCGCCCGCACCGGTCTTGTCGTGGCGCGGGGCGGTGGGGCCTGGGGCAAGCTCTTCCCGCTGTTCAAGGCGGGGCTCGGTGGGCGGATGGGGGACGGTCGGCAGTACTGGTCGTACATCGCGCTCGACGATCATGTGGCGGCGCTGCGGCACCTTTTGGATGCGGGTGACGTGGCCGGGCCTGTGAACCTGACGGCGCCGCAGCCGGCGACGAACCGGGAGGTGACGGAGGCGATGGGGCGGGTTCTGCGGAGGCCTGCGGTGCTGCCGGTTCCGTCGGCGGTGCTGAGGGTGGTGCTCGGTGAGATGTCGGGTGACGTTCTTGGGTCCACCCGGGCCGTGCCCACGCGGTTGCTGGAATCCGGTTTCGAGTTCGCCCACCCCGGAGTGGACCAGGCGATCCACGCGGCGTGAGCCGGACGGGGCCCCTACGCCCCGGGGCTCTCGTCCAAGAGCGGGGCTGATTGTGCCGAACCGGCGTTACGGCCACGGGGCTCCGCCCCGGACCCCGCGCCTCAAACGCCGGCGGGGCTGGATTTGCCCCGCCCACCTCCCACCACCCGCCCCCTCCGGGGGCGTCGGCGCCACGGTGCCGCGTAACGGAAACGGGTGGCCCCGGCCCCGGCGCGGATGTCAGCCGAAGCGGGCCGTGAGGCGGGGATACGTACGGGCCATCACCCCGTCGTCCTCGAAGTCCAGAGGCGTGCCCTCCGGCTCCGGGGGCGCGGGGGCGAGGCCCAGGTCCGGTGCGACCACCCCGGTCAGCTGCTCGTACGCCTCGTCCGCCGCGAAGCCGATCTCCTCACCGTCCCCGTCGACCTCCTCGTCGAAGTCGTCCAGGAGTTCCGCCAGCGAATCCGGATCGTGCAGCGCCCCCTCGAACATCTCCCGGCCCTGGCCGATCAGCCAGCACCGGAAGTAGTCGAAGGCGTCGTCGCTCGCCCCGTCCAGCAGGACCCACGCCGCGCCCCAAAGGTCCCACCGGTACGCCCGGTTGTACCGGGACTCGAAGTGCCGGGCGAAGTCGAGCACGAAATCCGGATCGGACCGCAGCAGCCGTTCGACGAGCAGCTCGGCGTGGTCCTCGGGGTCGCCACCCGCGGCCTCACGCGTACTGTCCACGATCTCCCAGAACTCGGTCTCGTCCATCACGGGACCAGCATCGGCCCTGTACCGATGGGGCGCACGCCGAGCGCGGGAGCTGCTCCACTTCGTTATGCATGCACATGCCCACGGCACGCCCGGGACGCCCCCTCGCGGCGAGGCACCCGTCAGCCGTACCACTCCCGCATCTGCCGCGCGGCCAGCGCGAACCGCTCCCGCAGCGCCGCCGGAGCCACCACCTCCGCCTCCGGCCCGAGCGCCATGAGCTGCGTGTACGCCACGTCCTCCGACTCGACCGGCAGGGTCACCGTCACCCGCCCCTCCGCGTCCGCGTCCCCCGCCGACTCCAGCGCCTCGCGCGCGGACGCCGGATCGGTGGCGTACGGCAGTTGACGTACCCCCGAGGGCGTGAGCCGGACGACGACCTCCGACCGCAGCAGTGCCCGCGCGAACTGCGCCGCCCGCTCCTCCCAGAACGCCGGCAGGTCGAACGCGTCCTCCCCCTCGACCCTCGCGAACCGCTCCTCGCCCGGCTCCACCGCCGTGAACCGGTCGACCCGGTACACCCGGAAGACATCCGCCCCGCGCACCGCCGCCGCCAGGTACCAGACGCCCGCCTTGAGCACGAGCCCGTACGGCTCCAACTCCCGCTCCACGTCCTCCGACTGCCCCAGTGAAGTGCGGCGATAGCGGACCCGCACCACACGGTCCTCCCACACCGCCTCCGCGACCGCGGGCAGCAGCTCGGGCGTCTGCGGCTCCTGGAACCAGCCCGGCGCGTCCAGATGGAAGCGCTGCGCCGCCGTCCGCGGCGCGTCCCGCAAGGAGGGCAGCAGGGCCGCCGACACCTTCAGGTGCGCCGCCGACGCCGCGTCCTCCAGGCCCATCTCGCGCAGCGCCCCCGGCACCCCCGACAGGAACAGCGCCTCCGCCTCGCCCCGCGCGAGCCCCGTGAGCCGCGTCCGGTACCCGCCGATCAGCCGGTACCCGCCGACCCGCCCCCGGTCCGCGTACACCGGAACCCCGGCCTCCGACAACGCCTGCGCGTCCCGCGTCACCGTCCGCTCGGACACCTCGAGCTCGCGCGCCAGCTCGGCCGCGGTCATGGACGGCCGGGACTGGAGCAACAGCACCATCTTGATCAGGCGGGCAGCACGCATACGGCCATCATGAACCGCCCCACTGACAACGGGACCCGCTCAAGCGGCGAAGCGCATCACCGAGAACGCCGCGCCCTGCGGGTCCGCGAGCATCGCGAACCGGCCGGGCTCGATCGTCGTCGGCTGCACCAGGACCTGCCCCGACAGCTCCACGCAGCGCTCCGCCACCGCGTCCGGATCGTCCACGGCCACGTACAGATTCCAGTACGAAGGCACCTCGGGCGGGAACTCACCGGTCGACATGTCGACCATGCCGCCGAACGCCTCGTCGGCGACGGTCCAGTTCGTGTAGGCGCCGTTCCGCTCGGTGCCCCAGCCGAGCACCGACTGGTAGAAGTCGACGGAGCCCGCGCCGTCCCGGGTGAGCAGCTCGAACCAGCAGAAGCTGCTCGGCACGTTCACCGCCTGGAAACCGGCGTGCTCCTGCGGCTCCCACAAGCCGAACACCGCGCCTGCCCGGTCCTGACAGACCGCGAGCCTGCCCTCTTCGGGGACGCCGATCGGGCCGGAGACGACCCGGCCGCCGTTGCCGCTCACGCGCGCGGTGACCGCGTCGATGCCGCTGGACTGGAAGTACGGCAGCCAGGCGGCGGGCTGTCCGGGGCGCAGCACCGGGCCGACCCCGGCCACCTTCGGTCCGTCCGGGCTGTCGAGCGCGAACGTGCCGTGGCCGCCGACCGTGGGGTCGTCGGACGAGCGCGTACGCCAGCCGAACAGGGCCTCGTAGAAGTACCGGGCCGCCTCCGGGTCGGTGCTCGACAGGTCCGCCCAGCAGGGAGCGGAGGGGGTCTTGGAGATCTTCACGGAACAGCGCCTCCCGCGGACGGCCTTCGCCACGACGCGTCCATTCACGCACGCGTGCCCCGTCCCGGCAATCGGGACGGGGCACGCACAAGCCCGTGCTTCGGGTACTACAGGCCGTAGCGCTCGCGCGCCTCCTTCACGGCCGTCGCCTTGACCTCGCCGCGGCGGGCGAGCTGGGCGAGGGACGCGACGACGATCGACTCGGCGTCGACGCCGAAGTGGCGGCGGGCGTCCTCACGGGTGTCCGAGAGGCCGAAGCCGTCGGCGCCCAGCGAGGTGTAGTCCTGCTCGACCCACTGCGCGATCTGGTCGGGGACCTGACGCATGTAGTCGGACACGGCCAGGACCGGGCCCTCGGCGCCGGCAAGCGCCTGGCGGACGAACGGCACCCGCTCCTCGCCGTTCAGCAGCGCCTCGTCGGCCTCCAGGGCGTCGCGGCGCAGCTCGGTCCAGGACGTCGCGGACCACACGTCGGCGGCCACGCCCCAGTCCTCGGCGAGCAGCTGCTGCGCCTTGAGCGTCCAGTGGATCGCCGTACCGGAACCGATGAGGTTGATGCGCGGGGCGTTCGCGGCCGCCACGTCCACACCCGCGGTCTCCGCCGTGTTGAAGCGGTAGAGGCCCTTGATGATGGCCTCGTCGAGACCCTCCACGGCCGGCTTCGCGGGCTGCGGCATCGGCTCGTTGTAGACCGTCAGGTAGTAGAAGACGTCCTGGTCCTCGCCCGGCTTGGCCTCGCCGTACATGCGGCGCAGGCCCTCCTTCATGATGACCGCGATCTCGTAGGCGAACGCCGGGTCGTAGGAGAGAGCCGCCGGGTTGGTGGCCGCGATCATCGGCGAGTGGCCGTCCGCGTGCTGCAGACCCTCACCGGTGAGCGTGGTGCGGCCGGCCGTGGCGCCGACGACGAAGCCGCGGCCCATCTGGTCGGCGAGCTGCCAGAACTGGTCGCCCGTGCGCTGCCAGCCGAACATCGAGTAGAAGATGTACAGCGGGATCATCTGCTCGCCGTGCGTCGAGTACGACGTGGCGGCGGCGATGAAGTCCGCGAGCGAACCGGCCTCGTTGATCCCCTCGTTGAGGATCTGGCCGGACTCGGACTCCTTGTAGTACATGAGCTGGTCGCGGTCGACCGGGTCGTACGTCTGGCCCTTGGGCGAGTACAGACCGAGCGACGGGAACAGCGACTCCATGCCGAAGGTGCGCGCCTCGTCGGGGATGATCGGCACCCAGCGCTTGCCGGACGTCTTGTCCCGTACGAGGTCCTTGAGGAGCCGTACGAGCGCCATCGTCGAGGCGACGGTCTGCGTGCCGGAGCCCTTGTCGAACGACGCGAACGCCTTGTCCGCGGGCGCGGGCAGCGGCGCGAGCGGCTGCGTACGGCGGGCCGGGGCGGGACCGCCGAGGGCGGCGCGACGCTCGGCGAGGTAGCGCAGCTCGGGGGAGCCCTCCGCGGGACGGGCGTACGGGACGACGCCGTCCTCGAAGTGGCTGTCCGGGATCGGCAGGTCAAGGAGGTCACGCATCCCCTTGAACTCGTCGATCGTCAGCTTCTTCATCTGGTGGTTGGCGTTCTTGGACTCGAAGCCCTTGCCGAGCGTGAAGCCCTTCACCGTCTGGGTGAGGATCACGGTCGGCTTGCCCTTGTGCTCGACGGCCGCCTTGTACGCCGCGTACACCTTGCGGGGCTCGTGGCCGCCGCGGGAGGTGTGGAAGCACTCGGAGATCTTGTCGTCGGACAGGACCTTGGCGAGCTCGATGAGCGCCGGGTCGGTGCCGAAGAAGTTCTCACGGATGTAGGCGACGTCGCGCGTCTGGTACGTCTGGAACTGGGCGTCCGGGACCTCGCGCAGGCGGCGCAGCAGGGCGCCGGTGGTGTCGAGCTGGAAGAGCTCGTCCCAGGCGTTGCCCCACATGGATTTGATGACGTTCCAGCCGGAGCCGAGGAACTGGGCCTCGAGCTCCTGCACCACGCGGAAGTTCGGGCGGACCGGGCCGTCAAGGCGCTGCAGGTTGCAGTTGATGACGAAGGTCAGGTTGTCCAGACCCTCGCGGGCGGCGAGCGTGAGCGCCGAGGTCGACTCGGGCTCGTCCATCTCGCCGTCGCCGAGGAACGCCCAGACGTGCGAGTTCGACGTGTCCTTGATGTTGCGCGCCGTCAGGTAGCGGTTGAACCGCGCCTGGTAGACGGCCGACAGCGGGCCGAGGCCCATGGACACCGTCGGGAACTCCCACAGCCAGGGAAGACGACGGGGGTGCGGGTACGACGGCAGGCCGTTGCCCCCGGCCTCGCGGCGGAAGTTGTCGAGCTGCTGCTCGGACAGGCGGCCGTCGAGGAACGCGCGGGCGTAGATGCCGGGCGAGGCGTGGCCCTGGATGTAGAGCTGGTCGCCCGAGCCGTCGCCCTCCTTGCCGCGGAAGAAGTGGTTGAAGCCGGTCTCGTACAGCCAGGCGGCCGAGGCGAAGGTGGCGATGTGGCCGCCGACGCCGTGCTTCGAGCCACGGGTCACCATCGCGGCCGCGTTCCAGCGGTTGTACGCGGTGATCTTGGCTTCCATCTCCTCGTCGCCGGGGAACTCCGGCTCGGCGGCGGTGGGGATGGAGTTGACGTAGTCCGTCTCAAGAAGCTTCGGCAGCGCCAGGCCGCCCGCCTCGGCGCCTTCCAGGGTGCGCCGCATCAGGTACGCGGCACGGTGTGGCCCGGCCGCCTTGGTGACGGCGTCCAGGGAGGCCCGCCATTCGGCGGTCTCCTCGGGGTCACGGTCCGGGAGCTGGTCGAGCTCGCTCGGCTGGATGCGCATGGGGTCGGTCATAGTCGCCGCACGCCTTCCTGAGTCGAAGGGGGTGGGGTGGGGGTGCCCTTTGTCTTTGGCAGGACAGGGCGAGGTCCCGGTACGGAGTCGTTATGCGACGCCGTCGCGTGGCCCGTCGGTGACTGTAACTCCCTGATCGATGATCGATCAAAGGATTCACCCGCAAAATCTCTTCAGATCGAGAAAGTCGGCACAGAGTGTCGGCGGTTTTTCTTGATCAGGGCACGGAGTGCCTGGTCAGAGAAGCGGACGGTGACCCCTCATGCGCGGGGCGCACATCCCAGTACGTGGGCCTTGACCAAGGCCGCGATCTCCGGGTCGCGCCGCCGGAACGCGGCGACCAGATCGGCGTGCTCCTCCGCGTACGACTGCTGCACCGTGCCCAGCCAGCGGATGGACAGCGCGGTGAAGACCTCGATGCCGAGCCCCTCCCAGGTGTGGAACAGCACGGAGTTGTCCGCGGCCCGCACCAGCTCCCGGTGGAAGGCGACCGTGTGCCGCACCTGGGCGGTCCCGTCCGCCTCCTGGTCGGCCCTGTAGAGCGCCTCTACGTGGGGTTCAAGGGCCGAGCAGTCGTCGGCGAGCCGCTCGGCCGCCAGCTCGGCCGCGATGGCCTCCAGGCCCGCCCTGACGGGGTAGGACTCCTCCAGGTCGGCCGCGGAGAGGTTCCGTACGCGCACGCCCTTGTTCGGCGCCGACTCGATGAGCCGCAGCGACTCCAGCTCCCGCAGCGCCTCCCGCACCGGGGTCTGGGAGACCTCAAGCTCGGTCGCGATCCGGCGCTCCACGATGCGCTCGCCCGGCTTCCAGCGGCCGCTGACGATCCCCTCGACGATGTGCTCGCGGATCTGATCGCGAAGCGAGTGGACGACGGGCGCGGTCATGGGGGCTCCTTGGCAGGGTGGACCCGGTGGGTCGGCGGGGACCCTTAGACAATACGGCCGCTGCCCTGGCCGGACGTGGTACGGCCGCGCATGCGACGGGTGATGCCGGTTACAGAGAGCGTTTGTCGGGGCGGGCTACAGAAGGGGGTGCCCGCCCGGGCGTGCGGCTACGCACGCGCGCGTACGACGGCGCCCCCGACCGGAAGGTTCCGGTCGGGGGCGCCGTCGTGCACCTGCTGTCTTTACAGACCGCGTGCTGTCTTTACAGACCGAGCTCGGCGGTGAACTCGCCGGCCTCGAGGATCTGCTTGACCGTCGTCAGGTAGCGGGCGGCGTCCGCGCCGTCCACCAGACGGTGGTCGTAGGAGAGCGTCACGTACGTCATGTCACGGACGGCGATCGTGTCACCGAGCTCCGGGTCGGAGACGACGACCGGGCGCTTGACCGTGGCGCCGATGCCCAGGATGGCGACCTGGTTCGGCGGGACGATGACGGTGTCGAAGAGGGCGCCGCGCGATCCCGTGTTGGAGATCGTGAAGGTCGCGCCGGACAGGTCGTCCGGGGCGATCTTGTTGTTGCGGACCTTGTCGGCCAGCTCGGCGGTCTTCTTGGCGATGCCCGCGATGTTGAGGTCACCCGCGCCCTTGATGACCGGGGTCATCAGGCCCTTCTCCGAGTCGACGGCGATGCCGACGTTCTCGGAGTCGAAGTAGGTGATGGTGCCCTCGTCGTAGTTCAGGCGCGCGTTGATGACCGGGTGGGCCTTCAGCGCCTGGACGGCGGCCTTGACGAAGAACGGCATCGGGGAGAGCTTGACGCCCTCGCGAGCGGCAAAGCCGTTCTTGGCCTTGTTGCGCAGCTTCATCAGCTTGGTGATGTCGACCTCGATGACCGAGGACAGCTGGGCCTGCTCCTGCAGCGCCTTGTGCATGTTGTCCGCGATGGCCTTGCGGATGCGCGGCAGCTTGACCGTCTGACCACGGAGCGGCGAAGCCTCCAGGGTCGGGGCGGCCTTGGCGGCGGCCGGGGCGGCAGCGGCCGGAGCCTGGGCCTTGGCGGCCTCGGCAGCGGCGGTGACGTCCTGCTTGCGGATGCGGCCACCGACGCCGGTGCCCTTGACCGTGGACAGGTCGACGCCGTGCTCGGAGGCGAGCTTGCGCACCAGCGGGGTCACGTACGCGCCCTCGTCGGCCGGGGTGGCCGGCGCGGCGGGGGTGGCCGGGGCGGACGGGGCGACCGGGGCCGGCGCGGCCGGCGCGGGGGCCGGAGCAGCGGGGGCGGCGGGCGCGGCCGGGGCGGCGGGAGCCGCGGGGGCGGCCGGAGCCGGAGCCGGCGCGGGGGCCGGGGCCGGAGCGGCGGCCGGAGCGGCCGGAGCCGGAGTCTCGGCGGCGGCCGGGGCGGCACCCGGGGCACCGATGACGGCGAGCTTGGCGCCGACCTCGGCGGTCTCGTCCTCGGCGACGGTGATCTCCAGGAGAACGCCGGCGACGGGGGAGGGGATCTCGGTGTCGACCTTGTCGGTCGAGACCTCGAGCAGCGGCTCGTCCTCCGCGACCTCCTCGCCGACCTCCTTCAGCCAGCGGGTGACGGTGCCCTCGGTGACCGACTCGCCCAGCGCGGGCAGCACGACGTCGGTACCGGAGGCGCCACCGGCCGGGGCGGCGGGGGCGGCAGCGGGGGCCGGCTCGGCGGCGGGGGCCGGAGCCTCCTGGGCCGGGGCGGGCTCGGCGGCCGGGGCCTCGGCGGCGGCCGGGGCGGGCGCGGCGGCCTCGGCACCGGAACCGTCGTCGATGACGGCCAGCTCGGCGCCGACCTCGACGGTCTCGTCCTCGGCGACCTTGATGGAGGCAAGCACGCCGGCGGCGGGCGAGGGGATCTCGGTGTCGACCTTGTCGGTCGAGACCTCCAGCAGCGGCTCGTCGACCTCGACGCGCTCGCCCTCGGCCTTCAGCCAGCGGGTGACAGTGCCCTCGGTGACGCTCTCACCGAGCGCCGGAAGGGATACGGAAACCGGCATGGTTTCGGTTGCTCCTTAACGATGTGCAATGCGCGGCAACGCAGTGCGGAAGTCTGTGGTGGTCGGTCGTCGCGCCCCAGGTGCGACAGGGGCGTGGCTCAGTCGTGCGAGTGCAGCGGCTTGCCCGCGAGGGCCAGGTGGGCCTCGCCGAGCGCCTCGTTCTGCGTCGGGTGCGCGTGCACGAGCTGGGCGACCTCGGCGGGCAGCGCTTCCCAGTTGTAGATCAGCTGGGCTTCGCCGACCTGCTCGCCCATGCGGTCGCCGACCATGTGGACGCCGACCACGGCACCGTCCTTGACCTGCACGAGCTTGATCTCGCCCGTGGTCTTCAGGATCTTGGACTTACCGTTGCCCGCAAGGTTGTACTTCAGAGCGACGACCTTGTCCGCACCGTAGATCTCCTTGGCCTTGGCCTCGGTGATACCGACGGAGGCGACCTCCGGGTGGCAGTAGGTCACGCGCGGCACGCCGTCGTAGTCGACCGGAACCGGGTTCAGGCCGGCCAGACGCTCCGCTACCAGCATGCCCTCGGCGAAGCCGACGTGCGCGAGCTGGAGGGTCGGGACCAGGTCACCGACGGCCGAGACGGTCGGCACGTTGGTCTGCATGTACTCGTCGACGAGGACGTAGCCACGGTCCATGGCGACGCCCTGCTCCTCGTAGCCGAGGCCCTGGGAGACCGGGCCGCGACCGATGGCGACGAGGAGGACCTCGGCGTCGAAGGTCTTGCCGTCGGCGAGGGTCACGCGGACGCCGTCCTGCGTGTACTCGGCCTTCTCGAAGAAGGTGCCGAGGTTGAACTTGATGCCGCGCTTGCGGAAGGCGCGCTCCAGGATCTTGGAGCTGTTCTCGTCCTCGACCGGGACGAGGTGCTTGAGGCCCTCGACGACCGTGACGTCGGTGCCGAAGGACTTCCACGCCGAGGCGAACTCGACGCCGATGACGCCGCCGCCCAGGACGATCGCGGACTCCGGGACGCGGTCCAGCTTCAGCGCGTGGTCCGAGGAGATGATGCGGTTGCCGTCGATCTCCAGGCCCGGCAGCGACTTCGGCACGGAGCCGGTCGCGAGGAGGACATGGCGGCCCTGGACACGCTGGCCGTTGACGTCGACGGACGTCGGGGAGGAGAGCTTGCCCTCGCCCTCGATGTACGTCACCTTGCGCGAGGCCACGAGGCCCTGCAGGCCCTTGTACAGGCCGGAGATCACGTCGTCCTTGTACTTGTGGACGGCGTTGATGTCGATGCCCTCGAAGGTGGCCTTGACACCGAACTGCTCGCTCTCGCGCGCCTGGTCCGCGATCTCACCGGCGTGCAGCAGAGCCTTCGTGGGGATGCAGCCGTTGTGCAGGCACGTGCCGCCGAGCTTGTTCTTCTCGATCAGGGCGACGTCCAGGCCCAGCTGCGCTCCGCGCAGGGCCGCGGCGTAACCGCCACTGCCACCGCCGAGGATCACTAGGTCGAAAACGGTGCTGGCGTCGTTCGCCACGTCACGTCCTCCATGCATGTGCGCCGTACGCCGGTCTCCGACGACCGGGCGGCGGGGTGTTCGGCCGCTCGTTCTTCGGCCCTGGGTGAGGGCCCTGTCCTGCCGTACCCCATCCTCGCACTTGTCGGCGGGAGTCGGGACGTCGGGCTGGGGGGTGAGACGGCTGTTACACCGGAAACAGCTGTGACGAGCGGGGACAAACACGCAGATTTCGTTCAAAGCGAACAGCCCCCGGGGTCGTGCACCCGGGGGCTGTTCAGCGCTTATGCAGCGATTGCGCGGTGTGCGCGGGGCCTCAGCCGAGGTCGCCCGCCGCCGTCCGCTCCGCGAGACGGACCAGCGTGCGGACCGCGGAACCGGTGCCGCCCTTCGGCGTGTAGCCGAACGGGGCCGACTCGTTGAAGGCCGGGCCCGCGATGTCGAGGTGGGCCCACGTGATGCCCTCGCCGACGAACTCCTGGAGGAACAGGCCGGCGACCAGGCCGCCGCCCATCCGCTCGCCCATGTTGGCGATGTCGGCGGTGGACGAGTCCATGCCCTTGCGCAGGTCGGCCGGGAGCGGCATCGGCCAGGCCGGCTCGCCGACCTCCTCCGCGGCCTCGTGGATCGAGCCGCGGAAGGCGTCGTCGTTGGCCATGATGCCGAAGGTGCGGGCGCCGAGCGCCAGCATCATCGCGCCGGTCAGCGTCGCGACGTCGACGATTGCGTCCGGAGTCTCCTCGGAGGCCTTGGCGATGGCGTCGGCGAGGACGAGGCGGCCCTCGGCGTCGGTGTTCAGCACCTCGACCGTCTTGCCCGAGTACATGCGCAGCACGTCGCCGGGGCGGGTGGCCGAGCCCGACGGCATGTTCTCGGCGAGCGCCAGCCAGCCGGTGACGTTCACCTCGAGGCCGAGCCGCGCGGCGGCGACGACGGCGGCGAACACGGCGGCGGCGCCGGCCATGTCGCACTTCATCGTCTCGTTGTGACCGGCGGGCTTCAGCGAGATGCCGCCCGAGTCGTACGTGATGCCCTTGCCGACGAAGGCGAGGTGCTTCTTCGCCTTGGAGCTCTTGTACGAGAGCTTCACCAGGCGCGGGGCCGAGGCGGAACCGGCGCCGACGCCGAGGATGCCGCCGTAGCCGCCCTTCTCCAGGGCCTTCTCGTCGAGCACCTGCACCTTGATGCCGTGCTCCTTGGCCGCGGCCTGGGCGACGGCGGCGAAGGACTCCGGGTTCAGGTCGTTCGGCGGGGTGTTGATCAGGTCGCGGGCGCGGTTGAGCTCCTCGGCCAGGGCGAGGGCGCGCTCGACGGCCGCCTTGTACGCCTTGTCGCGGGGCTTGCCGCCGAGGATCGCGACCTCGGCGAGCGGGGCCCGGCCGTTCTTCTTCGCGTCCTTCGGGGCCTTCGCGTCCTTGGCTTCCCGGGCGGACTCCTTGTACGCGTCGAAGGAGTACGCGCCGAGCAGCGCGCCCTCCGCGATCGCGCCGACGTCCTCGGCGTCGTCGACCGGCAGCGCGAACGCGGCCTTCTTCGAACCGGCCAGGGCGCGGGCCGCGACACCGGCGGCGCGGCGCAGCGCCTCGCCGTCGTACGCGCCGTCCTTCTCGGGCTCGCCGCCGAGACCGACCGCCAGCACGAGCGGCGCCTTGAGGCCGGACGGCGCCGGGAGCTTGGTCACCTCGCCCTCGCCGCCACTGGCGCCGAGGGTCTCCAGGACGGAACCGAGCTTTCCGTCGTACGCCTTGTCCACGGCTTCCGCGCCGTGCGCGACGACCGGGCCCTTGTCGCCCTTCACGACGCCGACGACGATCGCGTCGGCGCGCAGGCCGGTCGCCGCGGCGGTGCTGAGAGTCAGAGCAGTCACGGTGGTGAGGTCCCTCTTTCATCGGGTGAACCCCGGCTTCTTCGCCGGGGCCGGGGGTAGTTGGCCCGCCCGGGGCCGAGCCTACGCCCGTCGTTCTTGGGGTGCTTCGTCCAGGTGCGCCCCGCCGCTGGGATCAGCCGAGGGCCAGGATCACCAGTGCCGCCGTGGCCGCTGTTTCGGCGAGTGCGCCGAAGACGTCGCCGGTTACGCCTCCGAATCGGGAGACGCAGCGGCGCGACAGGAGTTCGGCGGCGGCGCAGCCCAGGACGACGGCCAGGGCGGCCTGGACCGAGAGGGCGGCGGTCACCGCGACCACCACGGCCCCCGTGATCAGCGCCGCCCGCCGCGACACCGTCTCCGCGACCGCCGCGCCGAGGCCCTCGGGGCGGGCGGCCGGTACGCCGGTGCGGGAGGCGAAGGTCAGGGCGAGGCGCGCGGTCACCGCGGAGACGGTCGCGGCGAGGGCGCCGCGCCACCACGACTGCCCGAACTGGTCGGCCAGGACGGCGACTTGGGCGAACAGGGCCAGGACGAGCGTGACCACGCCGAAGGGGCCGATGTCCGACTGCTTCATGATCCGCAGCGCGTCGTCGGCGGGCTTCCCGCTGCCCAGGCCGTCGGCGACGTCCGCGAGCCCGTCGAGGTGCAGTCCGCGGGTCAGCGCGGCCGGCACCGCGACGGCGGCGACGGCGGCGAGGAGCGCGTCCGCTCCGAGGAAGGTCAACGCCACACCGACCGCGGCCGCGGCGAGGCCGACGACCAGACCGGCGAGCGGCGCGCAGAGCATCCCGATCCGGGCGGCCGCACGGTCCCAGCGGGTGACCTTCACCCGAAGAACGGTGAGCGTCCCAAACGCAAAACGCATGCCGTCGGGAAGGGAGGCGGGGGAGGTTGTCGCAGACACCGCTGGAGCGTACCCGGCGCTGTGACCAGGCCTTTGGGTGGGCAATTCCAGCCCCTGCGGCGTTTGAGCAGCGGGGTCCGGGGCGGAGCCCCGATCTTTCAGCCCCGCCGGCGGCTGGACCAATCAAGCCCCGCCGGCGGCTGGACCAATCAAGCCTCTGCGACAGGTAGGTCAATCCAGCCCTGCGGCGGGTGGGCCAATCCAGCCCCGCCGGCGATTGAGGCGCGGGGTCCGGGGCAGAGCCCCGTGGCGTGGGGCCGGGGGGGCCGCCCCCTTACGCCTCCTGGTCGGCCGGCTCCGCCGCACCCGCACCCTCCGGCAGCTCCGCCGCCAAGGCGGCCGCCGCCTGGACCAGCGGAAGCGCAAGAAGCGCCCCCGCGCCGCCGCCCACCCGGACGTCCTGGTCGAGGAGTACGTCCATGGCCATGCGGTCGAGCGCCTTCGCCTGGGCCGGTTCGCCGCTGGCGTGGGCGGCCAGCCACCAGTCGGGGGCGCGGAACGCGACGCGCTGGCCGACGAGCGCGCAGGCCGCGGAGACCACGCCGTCCAGAAGTACGGGCGTACGCCGCACCGCGCACTGGAGCAGGAAGCCGGTCGCCGCCGCGAGGTCGGCGCCGCCCACCGTGGCGAGGAGCTGGAGCTGGTCGCCGAGGACGGGGCGGGCCCGGCGCAGCGCGTCACGGACCGCCGCGCACTTGCGCATCCAGGCGAGGTCGTCGATGGGGTCGCCGCCGCGGCCCGTCACCACGGACGCGTCCGTGCCGCACAGCGCGGCGATCAGCGTGGCCGCCGCCGTCGTGCCACCGACGCTGATGTCGCCGAGGACGACGAGGTCCGTACCGGAGTCGGCCTCCTCGTCGGCGACCGCCATGCCCGCGCGGAACGCGGCCTCCGCCTCTTCGAGGGTGAGCGCGTCCTCGGTGTCGATGCACCCCGAGCCGCGCCGCACGCGCCGGTTGTCGACGGTCTTGGGCAGCTCGTCGGGCTCGCAGTCCAGGGAGAGGTCGACGACGCGCACGCCGACGCCGAGCCGGCGCGCGAGCACCGCGCCCGCGGAGGCGCCCTCGACGACCTCCCGTACGAGGCCGGCCGCGCTGCCCGCGGGCCGCTTCGACACATCGAGCCCGGCCACGCCGTGGTCGCCCGCGAAGAGGACCACGCGCGGCCGCGCGACCGGTCGCACGGGCACCGCGCCCTGGGCGGCGCTCAGCCACTCGCCCAGTTCGTCGAGGCGGCCGAGGGCGCCCGGCGGCACGGCGAAGCGGGCCCTGCGCTCCTCGGCGTCGCGGCGGGTGCCGCCGTCGGGGCGCTCGATCAGATCGGTGAAGTCGTCGAGGTTCAGCGAGCTCATTCGCCGAACAGTACCGGCCGTCGCGAGGGTCTGGCCCCAGCTGCACCCTCCGTCACAGGACACCGATGGGTGCGTCCGTCCGGCGGACGCCGACGACGGCCGGTGAGTCGCCTCCCGGGTGTCATGAACTGCTCGGAGATGATCGGTTGCGTTCATGTTCGCGTCGAATTGTCATATCTCGCGCGCTCGTTGCGGCAACGCAGACCATGACTGCCATGACTGGAGGCCTCACCTTGACCGCCCCCGCCACCCCCCAGGCCGTCGCCGAGCGCCGCCCCGCCTACCTCACCGAACTCGCCCAGGGCACCGAACGCTTCCACGAGCCACGCCGCCCCGACTGCCCCTGGTGCGGCAGCACCCGGCTGCGGACCCGCCTGCGCACCACCGACCTCCTCCAGCACAAGCCCGGCAGCTTCACCCTCGTCCAGTGCGGGTCCTGCGCCCACTCGTTCCAGAACCCCCGCCTCACCCCCGAGGGCCTGGACTTCTACTACCGGGACTTCTGCGAGGGCCGCTACGCCGACCAGGCCGAGTGGATCTTCCGCGCGCGCACCTCCACGCATCGCGACCGGTCCCGCGCCCGCGCTCTCGCCACGTTCATCGAACCGGAGAGCTGGCTCGACATCGGCACCGGCCAGGGCCACTTCCCCGCGGTGGCCCAAGAGGTCCTGCCGTACACGGCCTTCGACGGCCTCGACAGCGGCGAAGGCGTCGAGGAGGGCCGCAGGGCGGGCCGCGTCGAGCGGGCCCACCAGGGCCTGTTCACCGATCTCGCCCCCGGCCTCGAGGGCGGCTACGACGCGCTGAGCATGTTCCATTACCTGGGCCGCTCCCGCGATCCGCGCGAGGAACTGAAGGCCGCGCACCGTGTGCTGCGCCCCGGCGGGCATCTGATGATCGAGCTCCCCGACCCCGAGAGCCGCTTCGCGAAGCTGCTCGGGAAGTGGTGGATCTCGTACTTCCAGCCGCAGCACCTGCATCTGATCCCGCTCGCCAACCTCCGCGCCGAACTGCGCGCCCTCGGCTACACGGTCGTCGCCGTCGACCGCAGCGAGCCCCACGTCCCGCTGGATCTCGCGGCAGGACTCGCCCTGTTCGCGGGCCGGCACCTGCCCGACGCCGACGACCCGTGGCGCACCAAGGCCCCCGGCGGGGCCCAGCGCATCCTGCGCAAGGTCCTCATGTACGCCGTCGCACCCGCGTTCCTCGCCGCCTGCGCGGCCGACCGGGTCCTCGCACCTCTGGCCCGCCGCACCCGCTTCTCCAACGCCTACCGGGTGATCGCGCGCCGCGACCCGGACGCGTAGGAGTAGGAGAAACGGATCCGGGTCAGCCGCGCAGCGCGAGCGGCTGACCCGCGACGACGAGCAGCACGTGCTCGCACTCGGACGCGAACGCCGCGTTCAGACGGCCGAGTTCGTCCCGGTAGCGGCGCCCCGACGCGGTCGCGGGCACGATCCCCGACCCCACCTCGTTCGAGACGGCGACGACGGTGCGCCGGGAGCGCCGCACCGCGTCGACCAGCTCGGCCACCCGCTCCCGCAGCGCCTTCTCGCCACCGCCCGCCCACTCGGCGTCGTCCCAGGCCCCGACCTCGTCCATCGCGTACGTCAGCCACAGCGACAGACAGTCGACGAGCAGCGGAGCCGTGTCCTCGGGATCGTCGAGCAGCGGTACCAGATCGCAGGTCTCGGCCGTCCGCCAGGATCCGGGCCGCCGCTCCCGGTGCGCGGCCACCCGCTGCGCCCACTCCGTGTCCCCGCCGCGCGTCCCGCCGGTCGCCACGTACAGCACATCGGGGAACGCCTCCAGGCGCCGCTCCGCCTCCACCGACTTCCCGGACCGCGCCCCGCCGAGCACCAGCGTCCTGCGCGGCACATCGGGCACGTCCTCGTACGTGCCGACGTCCAGGGTCGTGCCGTCCGGCACGGCCCGCGCGCCCGCGGCCGCGAGCCGCCGCGCGAGCTCGGAGCCCGGGAAGACGTCGTGGTCCAGATGGACGGCGAGGACATCGGTGGTCGGGCCGATCGCCCCCGCGGAGCGCAGCCGGGCGAGCGCGTCGGGGCGGCCGACGACATCGGCGAGGACCATCTCGTACGGCGCCCGCGCCTCTTCGAAGCCCGCGGGCGCGGTGCCCGGCGGGAGATAGAGCAGCCGCTCGCCCTCGGGCCCCGTCACCTCGTAGCCGGTGCCCGGAGCGTCCAGGGCAAGCGCCCGCACCCGGTGCCCGGTGAGCAGCGCGAGCTCCCGGCCGTCCGGCACCCGGCCGGGCTGCGGGAGCCCCGCGGGCACCTCGACCGCGGGCCCGTCGTGCGGATGCGAGAGCAGCACCTGCCGTACGCCGCCGAGGCTGTGCCCCGAACGGGCCGCGGCGAACGCGGCCCCGGGCGTCAGGTCGAGCAGCAGCGTTCCGTCGATCAGGACCGCCGTCGCGGCACGGGCGTCGCGGCCGAGCGCGGTCGCGCAGGCGGCGCAAGGGCAGTCGGGGCGGGGCAGCCCGTCGGGGCCGCCGGTGCCGAGCAGTGTCAGTTCCACAGGAAGATCCTCCCGCGCCCCCTTGATCGACGCTCGCCCGGATAGGCTTCCGGGGACATCGGACATCCGTAACCGGGAGGCTGACATGGCGGCGTGGACGTGGCGGTTCGAGAAGTCCGACGGGACGGAGGTGGCTCCCGCGGTACAGCCCGAGGAGTTCACCACGCAGGGGGACGCCGAGTCCTGGATCGGCGAGTACTGGAAGCAACTCGCGGACGGCGGCGCCGACCAGGTCACGCTCAGCGAGGACGACAAGGTCATCTACGGCCCGATGAGCCTCCACGCGGAGGACACGTCGGCTACTGCGGCCCCTGCCGACGACTGACCCTTCAAGCCCCGCCGGCGGCTGAGCCTTTCAAGCCCTTGGGGCGGTTGAGCTTTTTGAGCCCCGCCGGCGATTGAGGCGCGGGGTATGGGGCAGAGCCCCAAATCAAGCCCCTGCGGCGATTGAGCAGCGGGGTCCGGGGCGGAGCCCCGCGACCTCAACCACATCCGCCGAACTGAGGTCGGCCGAGGCAGAACCCTCGGTCGACCTCAGCCACGCACCCCGCACAAATGCAGAAGCGCCGCCACCCGACGGTACGGGTCGGACCGACCGGCCTTCTCCTCCGCGGCGAGCAACGTCTGCAACTCCCCGTGCTCCGGCGCCCCCGCGCCATCCGCGGCCTGATCCGTGAAGACCCGCACCCCGTACCACGCATGCAACGGCGCCCCGATCCCGGCAAGCGTCTCCGTGAGCGCATCGAGCCGGTCGGCCCTGACATCGAGCCCGAGCCGGTTCGTGTACTTCACCGACTCGAACGCGGCGAGGGCACCGATCCAGTCACCGGCGAGCCCCGGCCGCATCGCGAGCGCGTCCCCGTTGCGCACCACGAGGGAGAGCAGGCCGCCCGGCGCCAGCATCCGGGCCAGGCCCGCGAGCAGCGCGTCGGGATCGTCGACGTACATCAGGACGCCGTGACAGAGCACGACGTCGAAGCTCCCCGGCAGGAAGTGCACACCGGTGTCCATGCCGTTGCCCTGCACGAGGCGGACCCGGTCACGGACCCCCGCGGGCTCCGCGGCGAGCGCCCGGCCCGCCACGGCGACCATCTCCGGATCCTGCTCCACGCCGGTCACCTTGTGCCCGGCGCGGGCGAGGCGCAGGGCCTGCGTGCCCTGGCCCATCCCCACGTCGAGCACCCGCAGCCGCTGACCGACGGGGAACCGCGCGGCCAGCTGCTCGTCGAGCTGCCTGGCCACGAGCTCCTGCCGCACGATGTTGCGAAGTCCGCCGAGCTTGTCCAGCCAGGAGTGCACAGCATCGCCGGCGAAAGACTCTGTGCTGTCCGTGCTCAGGGCCGCTCTCCGCGCTTGACCTGCGGCTTCGGCAGGCGCAGTCGCTTCATCTGCAGCGTGCGCATCAGCGCGTACGCGACGGCGCCCTTGCGGCGCTCGTTCGGGAACTTCTGCGCGAGGATCTTCTTCAGGCGGAAACCGGTCACGGCCGAGTCGACGACGATCGCGACGATCACGAACAGCCACAGCAGCAGCGCGATGTTCTGCAGCGAACCGACGCGGATCATGCTCAGGACGAGGATGACCACCGCCATAGGCAGGAAGTACTCGGCGATCGCGAAGCGCGAGTCGACGAAGTCGCGCGCGAACTTGCGCACCGGGCCCTTGTCACGGGCCGGCAGGTAACGCTCGTCGCCGTTGGCCAGCGCCTCGCGCTGGCGCTGCATCGCGGTGCGGCGCTCGTCGCGCGAGCGGGTGCGGGCCTCCTTCGGCGACATCTTGGTGTTGGCCACGCTGCGGCGCTGCGTCTGGGCCGCGCTGCGCTTAGGCGTGGGGCGGCCCTTGGGCGCCTGGGGGTCTCTGGGCTGCTGGGACTGGGTCACCTTGGCCTGCGCGGCCTGGGCCTTGTCGTCCTTGGATCGGCTACGGAACACAATCGCCAGGGTACGTGGTGGTCATGCATCGACCACTGTGCAGTGGGGAACGATCCGGCAACGTCCCGCGTCCTGTCGTCAGGGGTCATCTACTCCTTGCGCCGGAGCGGGGCCGGAAGCAGTCGTCCTCGGGGATGAGCGCATCCGTACCTGAACAGTGCGGTAATAGAGGCAGGACCCGTACTGTGGTTTCTGTCGCAGTGCTGGAGCTGGACCAACGCTGGATCTGTCAGAAGGGGGCGCGCGAAGCCCATGAGCGGTGTCATGAAGCGTATGGGGATGATCTTCCGCGCGAAGGCGAACAAGGCCCTTGATCGGGCCGAGGACCCGCGCGAGACCCTCGATTACTCGTACCAGAAGCAGCTTGAGCTGCTCCAGAAGGTACGCAGGGGGGTCGCGGACGTGGCGACGTCCCGCAAGCGCCTGGAACTGCAGCTCGGTCAGCTCCAGTCCCAGTCGTCCAAGCTCGAGGACCAGGGCCGCAAGGCGCTCGCGCTCGGCCGGGAGGATCTGGCCCGTGAGGCCCTGTCCCGCCGTGCCGCGCTCCAGCAGCAGGTCACGGACCTGGAGACGCAGCACCAGACGTTGCAGGGCGAGGAGGAGAAGCTCACTCTCGCGGCGCAGCGGCTGCAGGCGAAGGTCGACGCCTTCCGCACGAAGAAGGAGACGATCAAGGCCACGTACACCGCGGCGCAGGCGCAGACCCGGATCGGGGAGGCGTTCTCCGGCATCTCCGAGGAGATGGGCGACGTCGGCATGGCGATCCAGCGTGCCGAGGACAAGACGGCCCAACTGCAGGCGCGGGCCGGCGCCATCGACGAACTGCTCGCCTCCGGCGCGCTCGACGATTCGTCCGGTCTCGCCAAGGACGACATCCAGAGCGAGCTGGACCGGCTCTCCGGTGGTACGGATGTAGAGCTGGAGCTGCAGCGCATGAAGGCGGAGCTGTCCGGTGGCTCGTCCTCGTCGCAGCAGGCGCTCGAGGGCGGACAGGAGCAGGCTCAGCCTTCGCAAGCGCAGCCCCAGGACACCCCGCGCTTCGACAAGCAGTAGTGCCTGTACTGCCTGTTGAGCGGTAGAGCTGTAGTGCCTTGAGGAGGCCGACATGATCGTCCGGATCATGGGGGAGGGCCAGGTGGAGTTGGCGGACGACCACTTCACCGAACTCAACAAGCTCGACGACGAACTCCTCGCGGAGATGGAGAGCGGCGACGAGGCGGGCTTCCGCCGTACGCTCGCCGCTCTCCTGGACGCGGTCCGCCGCCTGGGCGCTCCGCTGCCGGACGACGCCCTGGAGCCGTCGGAGCTGATCCTGCCGGCGGCGGACGCCACGTTGGCGGAGGTCCGCGACATGCTCAGCGACGACGGCCTGATCCCGGGGTAGTCCCGGCGCCGCGGTCGCCTGCGGCGCAGCGGAACGCCGGAACCTCACGGGTCCGGTGTGCCTCATCGGAACCTCACTGGCCCCGGTTCGCCTCGCCGCCCCTTGGCGCGGGATCCCTCGCTCATGGCCTGGACGTTCCGCCGTCGGCTTGGCGGCCACCGACGCTGCGGCCCCTACGCTGCGGGCCCCTCGCCGATGGCGCTGCGATTTCCTTCACCCGTTTTCCGGCCCGTTCCCCCGCCAATCTCCCACCCACCCGCCCCCTCCGGCCGCCCGCGGCCCGGCCCGGCTTTCCGCCTGTGAGGGCGAGGCGCGGGCACCGCTTCGGCCGCCCGCCGCCCGTGCCCGGATCCCCATCCGTGACGCCACCCGTGACGGCCAGGCTCGGGCGCCAGTTCGGTTGCTCGGCCGCCCGGCCGGCCCCCTCCCGTGAGAACGAGGCGCGGGCGGGGCTTCGGCCGCTCGCTGCCCGGCCAGGTTTCCCTCCCGTGAGGGCGAGCCGCGGGCGCCGCTTCGGCCGCTCTGCCGCCGGGCACGACTTCCCTGCCGAGGCGGTGAGGCCTGCCCCGACTTGGGTAATCCGCTGGCTTGAGCGACAGGGTGGGCGAGCCGGCTCACGGTGCCGCGTGTCCGATACGGCAGGCGCCCGCCCCTGGGACCCGAGGGTGGGCTGTGGGCGGGCAATCGGCGCGGCGGACAAGGACCGTCACGGCGCACTGCGCACCGAAGCCGTCACCCCGTTGGCGCCGCAACGAAACCGACCGGCGAGCCCCAACGCCCCGGCTCAGCGCAGCACTTGCGGCAGGCGCCGGCCACGGCGTACGCAGGGATCCGGTGGGCCGAAGCCCCTGGAGGGGGCGGGTGGGCGAGGGCGCTGCGGTGGCAGGGTCGGGGCGTACCCGTGGGGTTCGCGCCGGGTGGCCGCCGAACGTCGACGCCGCGTGGCCAGGGCTGCGTCGAGCACGGCGACGTTCGGCGCGGCGATGGTCTGAGGCCTGGCCTCGGTCGAGGCGCCACCCCGGTGCCGCGTAAGGCTGACTGGGGCCGTCGGCCCGGTGCGGGGCAGGTCGCACGGTGCCGGGGTGGCAGGGTCGGGGCGTACCCGTGGGGTTCGCGCCGGGTGGTGGCCGAACCCCGGCGTCGCGTGATCAGGGTGGCTGCGTCGAGCTCGGTGACGTTCGGTGTGGCGATGGCCTGAGAGCGACCGGCGAGCCCCAACGCCCCGGCTCAGCGCAGCACTTGCGGTAGGCGCCGGCCGCGATGTACCCGGGGATCCGGTGGGCCGAAGCCCCTGGGAGATGGGCGAGGGCGCCGCGGGGGCAGGGTCGGGGCGTGCCTGTGGGGTTCGCGCCGGGTGGTGCCGACCCCCGATGCCGCGTGATCGGGGCGGCCGCCTCGAGCCCGGCGACGTTCGGCGTGGCGATGGCCTGAGGCCTGGCCCCGGTCGAGGCGCCACCCCGGTGTCGCGCCAGGCTGACCGCGGCCACCGGACCGGTGCGGGCAGGTCGCACGGCCCCGCGCACCGATCGCGGGAGGCGTCGACCCCGGCACGGCTCAGGCCCCCCGGCTGCCGCACCCCCGACACCCGGTTCCGCCGGCAGGCGAGCGCGCTACCGTGAACCCGGTGAACCGCTTCGTACGGTGGGCCAGGACGCATCCGCTGGCCCTGGACGCCACCCTCGCGCTCGGCGTCCTCCTCTGCATGGTCGCCGGCTCCTTCGTCGACCCGCACGGCCCGGAGGGAACGTACGCCTGGGGCGCCAGAACCCCGAACGTGCTCAGCCTCGTCCTGATGCTGCTCGGCGCCGCCGCCCTCGTGTTCCGCCGCCGCGCCCCCCTCTGCGTACTCGCGGCGACCTCCGCCGTCTCCGTCGTCGAACTGGTCACAGGCGACCCCCGCGCCCCCGTCGTGATGTCCGCGGTCGTCGCCCTCTTCACGGTCGCCGCCACCATGGACCGCCCCACCACCTGGCGCGTCGGCCTCGCCTCGATGGCGCTGCTGACCGGCGTCGCCATGTTCGCGGGACCGCTGCCCTGGTACTCCCAGGAGAATCTGGGGATCTTCGCGTGGACCGGCATGGCCGCGGCCGCGGGTGACGCGGTCCGCTCCCGCCGCGCCTTCGTCACCGCGATCAGGGAGCGCGCCGAACGCGCCGAACGCACCCGCGAGGAGGAGGCGCGACGCCGCGTCGCCGAGGAGCGGCTGCGGATCGCCCGCGATCTGCACGACGTCGTCGCCCACCACATCGCGCTCGTCAACGTGCAGGCCGGCGTCGCCGCACACGTCATGGACCGGCGGCCCGACCAGGCCAAGGAGGCCCTCGGCCATGTCCGCGAGGCCAGCCGCTCCGCGCTCAATGAACTCCGCGCCACCGTCGGCCTGTTGAGGCAGACCGGGGACCCGGAGGCGCCCACCGAGCCCGCCCCGGGACTCGACCGGCTCGACGACCTCGTCGACACCTTCCGGCACGCGGGCCTGCCCGTGGAGGTGGCCCGCGCGAAGGAGGCCCCCGCCCTGCCCGCCGCCGTCGACCTCGCCGCCTTCCGCGTCGTGCAGGAAGCGCTGACGAACGTACAGAAGCACGCGGGCCCCGACGCCAAGGCCGAGGTCAGCGTCGTGCGCGTGGGACCGAACGTGGAGGTCACCATCCTCGACAACGGCCCCGGCGCCACGGCCGCTTACGGCGACTACCCGAGCGACCCCGACGCGGCGGCGGAGCGCGACAGGCACGGCGGCCACGGCCTCCTCGGCATGCGCGAACGCGTCACCGCGCTCGGCGGCACCCTCACCGCGGGACCGCGCTACGGCGGCGGTTTCCGCGTCCATGCGATCCTTCCGACCAAGGCCCGCACCAGCGGCGCCGCCCCCGCCGAAGGCACCGACACCTCCGAGGACGCCACCACATGACCAGCGCAACGATCAGGGTCCTGCTGGCCGACGACCAGGCCCTGCTGCGCAGCGCCTTCCGTGTGCTCGTCGACTCCGAACCCGACATGGAGGTGGTGGGGGAGGCGTCCGACGGCGCCGAGGCCGTCCGGCTCGCCCGCTCCGAGCGCCCCGACGTCGTGCTCATGGACATCCGGATGCCCGGCACCGACGGCCTCGCCGCCACCCGCGAGATCAGCGCCGACCCCGAGCTCGGCCACGTACACGTCGTGATGCTGACGACGTTCGAGGTCGACGAGTACGTGGTGCAGTCGCTGCGGGCCGGCGCCTCCGGCTTCCTCGGCAAGGGCGCCGAGCCCGACGAACTGCTCGGCGCCGTGCGGGTCGCGGCCGCGGGCGACGCCCTGCTCTCGCCCCTCGCGACCAAGGGCCTGATCGCCAAGTTCCTTGCGCAGGGGGACGGTTACGAGGAGGGGGCCCGCCCCACGGACGGCAGCGCCGAGCGGCTCGGCGCGCTCACCGGGCGCGAGCGCGAGGTCCTCGTCCAGGTCGCGGGCGGCCACTCCAACGACGAGATCGCCGAGCGCCTCGAGGTCAGCCCGCTCACTGTGAAGACCCACGTCAACCGTGCCATGGCCAAGCTGGGCGCCCGCGATCGCGCCCAACTCGTCGTCATCGCGTACGAATCGGGCCTGGTACGTCCAAGGGTGGAGTGACCCTGACGGGCGCGTACTACGGGCGCAGTAGGTGACGGACAAGAACGGGACCTGGGAGCGACGAATCGGGTCGCACGCATGACCGAGGGTGGACCGTGGGCCCCACGCGTGACACCGCACCGGTTGTCATGGCCCGGCCCTCATCTTCCGCTCACGTCCCACGGAGACCCGATCCATGTCCTGGCTGTCGAGATTCAGCCTCGCCCAACGCGCCCTCATCGGGCTGATTTCGATCATCGCGATCGTCTTCGGCGCGATCGCGATCCCTCAACTCAAGCAGCAGCTGCTGCCCTCGATCGAACTGCCCATGGTCTCCGTCATCGCCCCCTACCAGGGCGCGTCCCCGGACGTGGTGGAGAAGCAGGTCGTCGAGCCTCTTGAGAACTCCATCGACGCGGTCGACGGAATCACCGGCGTCACGTCGACGGCCAGCGAGGGCAACGCCCTGGTGATGGCCCAGTTCGACTACGGCTCGGACGGCAGCAAGCAGCTCGTCGCCGACGTCCAGCAGGCGGTCAACCGGGCCCGCGCCCAGCTGCCCGAGGACGTCGACCCGCAGGTCGTGGCCGGCTCGACCGACGACATCCCGACCGTCGTCCTCGCCGTCACCTCCGACAAGGACCAGCAGGCGCTCGCCGACCAGCTCGACAAGTCCGTGGTGCCGACGCTGAAGGACATCGACGGCGTCTCCCAGGTGACGGTGGACGGCGTCCGCGACCTTCAGGTCGACGTCACGCCCAGCGACCGGAAGATGGCCGCGGCCGGGGTGAACCCCCAGACCCTCGCCGAGTCCCTGAAGGCCGGCGGCGCCACCATGCCCGCGGGCTCGCTCGACGAGGCGGGCAAGAACCGCACGGTCCAGGTCGGCGGCGGCTTCACGTCCCTGAAGCAGCTCCAGGACCTGATGATCACGGGTGAGGGCGTCAAGAAGCCCGTACGCCTCGGTGCCATCGCCACGGTGAAGCAGCAGCCGTCCACGGCCGATTCGATCACCCGCACCGACGGCGAGCCCAGCCTGTCGCTCGCGGTCACCATGGACCAGGACGGCTCCGCGGTCGCCATCTCCAAGGCCGTCAAGGACAAGCTGCCGCAGCTCCGTGACGACCTCGGCTCCGGCGCCGACGTCACCGTCGTCAGCGACCAGGGCCCGGCGGTCTCGAAGTCCATCTCGGGCCTGACCACGGAGGGCGCGCTCGGCCTGCTCTTCGCGGTCATCGTGATCCTGATCTTCCTGGCCTCGCTGCGCTCGACGCTCGTGACGGCGGTCTCCATCCCGCTGTCCGTGGTCCTCGCGCTGATCGTCCTGTGGACCGGCGACCTGTCGCTCAACATGCTCACGCTCGGCGCGCTGACCATCGCGATCGGCCGCGTCGTCGACGACTCGATCGTCGTCCTGGAGAACATCAAGCGTCATCTCGGCTACGGCGAGGAACGCAGGGAGGCGATCCTCAAGGCGGTCCGCGAGGTCGCGGGCGCGGTGACCTCCTCCACCCTCACGACCGTGGCGGTCTTCCTGCCGATCGGCCTGGTCGGCGGCATGGTGGGCGAGCTGTTCGGCTCGTTCTCCATCACGGTGACGGCGGCGCTGCTCGCTTCGCTGCTGGTGTCGTTGACGGTCGTCCCGGTCCTCTCCTTCTGGTTCCTGCGTCCGCCCAAGGCGGCCCGCGGCGTCGACCCGGAGGAGGCCAGGCGCAAGGCCGAGGAGAAGGAGGCGCGCTCCTGGCTGCAGCGGATCTACGTTCCCGTGCTGCGGTTCGCGACGCGTCGCCGGTTCACCTCGCTGCTGATCGCGGTGGTCGTGCTCGTCGGCACGTTCGGCATGGCGCCGATGCTCAAGACGAACTTCTTCGACCAGGGCGACCAGGAAGTCCTCTCTATCAAGCAGGAGTTGCAGCCCGGCACCAGCCTGTCGGCGACCGACGCCTCCGCGAAGAAGATCGAGAAGATGCTCTCGGGCATCGACGAGATCGAGGACTACCAGGTCACCATCGGCTCCTCCGGCTTCATGGCGGCCTTCGGCGGCGGCACCGACACCAACCAGGCGTCGTACCAGGTGAAGCTGAAGGACAGCTCGACGTACGAGGCCACGCAGAAGCGCATCGAGCGCGAGCTCGGACAGCTCTCCGGCGTGGGTACGACGACGATCGCGGCCGGTGACGGCTTCGGCAGCCAGGACCTGTCCGTGGTCGTGAAGGCCTCCGACGGCACCGTCCTTGACAAGGCCTCCGAGCAGGTCCGCGACGCGGTTGCAGGCCTCGACGACGTCACCGACGTCTCAAGCGACCTGTCGCAGTCGGTGCCGCGGATCTCGGTGAAGGCCAACTCCAAGGCGGCCGCCGCCGGGTTCAACGACACCACGCTCGGTGCCGCCGTCACCCAGGCGGTGCGCGGCACCACCAGCGGCAAGGCGACGATCGACGACACCGAGCGCGACATCGTCGTGAAGTCGGCGAAGCCGGCCACCACCATGGCCGAGCTGAAGAAGCTGCCGATGGGCCCCGGCGGTGTCACCCTCGGGGACATCGCCACCGTGAAGACGGTCGACGGTCCTGTCTCGATGACCCGGATCGACGGCGCCCGCGCGGCGACGATCACGGCGAAGCCGGACGGCGACAACACGGGCGCGGTCAGCGCCGACCTGCAGACGAAGCTCTCTTCGCTGGACCTGCCGAAGGGCGCCACGGCGACCATCGGCGGCGTCAGCGAGGACCAGGACGACGCGTTCAAGAACCTGGGCCTGGCGATGCTCGCGGCGATCGCGATCGTCTTCATGCTCCTGGTGGCGACGTTCCGTTCGCTGGCCCAGCCGCTGATCCTGCTGGTCTCCATCCCGTTCGCGGCCACGGGCGCGATCGGTCTGCTGGTCGCCACCGGCACGGCGATGGGCGTCCCGGCGATGATCGGCATGCTGATGCTCATCGGCATCGTGGTCACCAACGCGATCGTCCTGATCGACCTCATCAACCAGTACCGGGCCCAGGGCCTGGGCGTGGTGGAGGCGGTCGTCGAGGGCGGCAGGCACCGGCTGCGGCCGATCCTGATGACGGCCCTGGCGACGATCTTCGCCCTGCTCCCGATGGCACTCGGCGTCACCGGCGAGGGCGGGTTCATCGCGCAGCCGCTGGCCGTGGTCGTGATCGGCGGTCTGATCTCGTCGACGCTGCTGACGCTGCTTCTCGTGCCGACGCTTTACGCGATGCTGGAGCTCCGCAAGGAGCGGCGGGCGGCGAAGCGGGCGGCGAAGAAGGGTGACGGGGGCGGGGTCCCGCCCCAGTCCCCGGCCACGGAGCCGGAGCCGGCGAACGTGTAGTTCGAGCTGGGGGAGCGGGGCGGGCGCCTGATGAAGCGCTCGCCCCGCGCCGGGGTGCCGCCTTGCCCACCCTGCCGCCCTTGGCGGCAGATTGCCCAAGGCGGTGGGGCTTGACCGGGGCAGATCGCCCAAGGCGGCGGATTACACCTACGGAAGCGCCAGCATCCGCTCAAGGGCGAGCTTGGCGAATTGTTCCGTTTCGCGGTCGACCTCGATGCGGTTGACCAGCTGGCCGTCCGCCAAGGACTCCAGCGTCCAGACCAGGTGCGGCAGGTCGATCCGGTTCATGGTCGAGCAGAAGCAGACCGTCTTGTCGAGGAAGACGATCTCCTTGTCCTCGGAGGCGAACCGGTTCGCGAGGCGGCGTACGAGGTTCAGCTCCGTGCCGATGGCCCACTTCGACCCGGCCGGCGCCGCCTCCAGCGCCTTGATGATGTACTCGGTCGACCCGACGTAGTCCGCCGCGGCCACGACCTCGTTCTTGCACTCGGGGTGCACGAGGACGTTCACCCCGGGGATGCGCGCCCGCACGTCCTCCACCGACTCCAGCGAGAAGCGCCCGTGCACGGAGCAGTGCCCGCGCCACAGGATCATCTTCGCGGCCCGCAGCTCCTCGACGCTCAGACCGCCGTTCGGCTTGTGCGGGTTGTAGACGACACAGTCGTCGAGCGACATGCCGAGGTCACGCACCGCGGTGTTCCGCCCGAGGTGCTGGTCGGGCAGGAAGAGGACCTGCTCACCCTGCTCGAACGCCCAGTTCAGCGCGCGCTCGGCATTGCTGGACGTACAGATCGTGCCGCCGTGCTTGCCCGTGAACGCCTTGATGTCCGCGGAGGAGTTCATGTACGAGACGGGGACCACGGACTCGGCGATGCCGGCCTCGGTCAGCACGTCCCAGCACTCGGCGACCTGCTCGGCCGTCGCCATGTCCGCCATGGAGCAGCCGGCGGCGAGGTCGGGCAGGACCACCTTCTGTTCGTCGCCGGTGAGGATGTCGGCCGACTCGGCCATGAAGTGCACACCGCAGAAGACGATGTACTCGGCCTCGGGCCGGGCCGCCGCGTCCCGCGCCAGCTTGAAGGAGTCCCCGGTCACGTCGGCGAACTGGATGACCTCGTCGCGCTGGTAGTGGTGTCCGAGCACGAACACCTTGTCTCCGAGCTTTTCCTTGGCCGCGCGCGCCCGCTCCACCAGGTCCGGGTCGGACGGTGAGGGCAGGTCGCCGGGGCACTCCACGCCGCGCTCGCTCTTGGGGTCGGCCTCGCGGCCGAGCAGCAGGAGCGCCAGAGGCGTGGGGGAAACATCCAGGTCAACGGGGGCCTGGGGGGACTGGGCCGTGGTCACGTCACGCACCCTTTCTTCGCTCTGCTCGACTTTTCGTCGATTTGACGTTATCTATCATACGTGCTTCACGTCAGTTTGACGATGGCAATGTCGTCGATGTGACGCAATCCGCCGGACCCAGGCCGTGCCCCGTCGGCGCACGGTGTGCGAGCATGAAGAGAAGAAGTGCGAAACCCGGAATGGATCCGGGCCTTTGCCGGTTGCAATGGTCGGCAAGCAGTCTCCGAACAACCCGGGAGAGATGTAGATGTCCGTATCGGACGAGACCACCACCGTCAGCGACGGCATCATCCTCAGCGACGAAGCCGCCTCCAAGGTCAAGGCTCTGCTCGACCAGGAAGGCCGTGACGACCTGGCCCTGCGTGTGGCTGTTCAGCCCGGTGGCTGCTCCGGCCTGCGTTACCAGCTCTTCTTCGACGAGCGCTCGCTCGACGGCGATGTCGTGAAGGACTTCGGTGGCGTGAAGGTCGTCACCGACCGCATGTCGGCCCCGTACCTGGGCGGCGCCTCCATCGACTTCGTCGACACCATCGAGAAGCAGGGCTTCACGATCGACAACCCGAACGCCACGGGCTCCTGCGCCTGCGGCGACTCGTTCAGCTAAGCCGTACAGCTGTAACGCGCGAAGGGGCGGCCCCCGCGGGGACCGCCCCTTCGGCATTGCTCCGGGCGCTCAGCCGCGGGGCGCGGGCTCGACCCCGCCGGGCGCGTTCTTCTGCGCGGGCCGCACGGTGGCCCCGTCGGCCGCCACCACCTTCCGCTCGCCCAGCGGCTCGTCCAGCGTCACCTGCAACGTATAGAACTTCGCCAGCTCGATGCAGACGGTGCCCTTCTTCTGCGTCTCGGTGACCTTCACGCTCACGCGGCCCCCGGACTCGCTCGCCGACGCCGTGTACTTCGCGCACACCCCGCCCGTGAAGTGCAGGGTCAGGGTCCTGCCCTTGGCGCTGTAGCCCTGGACGTGCACGGTGCGGGTGTCACCGCCCGCCTTGTCGGAGGGCTCGGAGGGCTTCGAGGGATTCGATGGCGTGGGCTTCGTGCTCGGCTGTGAACTCTTCGGCGACGCAAGGTACTTGGGCTCCACCGCCGGATACGTCACCGTGAACGCGGCGTCCGACCCGCTCGGCCGCACCTCGAACAGCCACGACGGCACCAGCGCCTGCCGCCCCGCGACGGTGTGCGCGGCGAGCCCGAACGTCGCCTCGGTGACGGCGACCGTGGACGGCTTGGGCGGCGCCGAAGCGCAGTCCGCGTCCTTGTCCTCGCCCAGCGGCACCGGACTCGCGCACCCACCGACGGACACCCGGCCCCCGGCCGCCGCCCCGTTCATCCGCTCAAGGGCCTCGCGCGCCCCCACCGTCGGATACGTGTCACCCTTGGACGGCGCCTTCAACTGGCCGCTCCCGCCCACCACTTGACCGTCCGAACCGACCTGGATCCCGGTCGACCAGCCGTACGTCGGCAGCCCGCCGACCGCCGGGTCGGCGTTCACCACGCGGGTGGCGCCCATGAGTTGACCGGCATCCAGCTTGGCGTCGTCCTGGCCGAGGGCCTTCAGGAGTGGAGCGGCGGCCTTCTTCGCGGCGGCCTCGCTGACCGCGTCCTTGGAACTGCCCCCGCCCGTCGGGTCCGAACACTTCGCCACGCCACCGCACTTGCTGCCGGCGGACGGCGCGTACCTGGAGTACGTCCAGGTCCCCGGCGCCTTCCGGCTCACCTGCAACGAGGGCCCCGAACCGTCCTTCGCCGGACCCACCTTCCAGGCGTCACCCGACCGTTGCATCTTCCCCGGTACGTCGAGGGCCTCGGCGAGCGTGCCGGCCTCGGCGGCGGTCACCTCGCCGCGGGCCCGGTACACGGGCGCCTTCCCCGGGCCCGCCGGGAGATCACCGGTCGCCTTGTAGCGGGTGCCGTTCGGGTCCGGCTCGCCGGGCGCGATGCCGGGCGGCGCCGTGCCGGAGGAGGGGGCGGCGTCGGAGTAGCCGTCCAGGGCGAGCGGCGGGGGAGTGCCCGGGCCGGCGTCGCCGGGTCGGCCCGACCCCTCGCCCTCGGACCCGCCCATCGCGTTCGCCGCCAGATACGCGCCGCCGCCACCGGCCAGCAGGACGGCCGCCGCGACCGACACGACAGCCGCCGTGCGCCGTCGCGGGAGCCGGTCCCGCGTCCGCTCTTCGCTGCTCACCGCATCGCTCCTTCTCACCGGGGACACCGATGGGACGGGGCGGGCGGACGCGCGGTTCCCTTCCGGAACCCGTCAGTCGCCGAAACCGGCCATGGAGTCGATCAGCCGCGCGGACGACTCGGGCACGACGACCCCGTGAATTCCGGAGGGGCCGGGCGCGGCGCCGGGCCGCTCGACCTCCCATGGCGCCGGCGGTGTCACCCAGTGCGGGAGCATCCGGACGCAGTCACCGCGCAGTGCCGCGAGATCGTCCTGGACCATGCCTGACGCGTCGTAGGTCATGACGGCACGGTAGCCCTGAGGTGACATCCGAAGAAAGACCCGCTATCGGGCATTTTCCATACTTCAGCCCGCGCACCCCGAGCGGGTAGCGTGAAGCGTCAACTCCTCCCCTTATTCAGGAAGCGTGCTCACGCCGTGCGAATCGCAGTCACCGGCTCCATCGCCACTGACCACCTGATGACCTTCCCCGGCCGTTTCGCCGACCAGCTCGTCGCGGACCAGCTGCACACGGTCTCCCTCTCCTTCCTCGTCGACGCCCTCGACGTACGACGTGGAGGCGTCGGCCCCAACATCGCCTTCGGTATGGGGCAGCTCGGCACGAACCCGATCCTGGTCGGCGCCGCCGGCTCGGACTTCGACGAGTACCGCGCCTGGCTGGACCGCCACGGCGTGGACACGGAGTCCGTCCGGATCTCCGAGACCCTGCAGACGGCCCGTTTCGTGTGCACCACGGACGCGGACCACAACCAGATCGGCTCCTTCTACACGGGGGCCATGAGTGAGGCCAGGCTCATCGAGCTGAAGACCGTCGCGGACCGCGTCGACGGTCTCGACCTGGTCCTCATCGGCGCGGACGACCCGGAGGCGATGCTCCGACACACGGAGGAGTGCCGAAGCCGGTCGATCCCGTTCGCCGCCGACTTCTCGCAGCAGATCGCGCGCATGGAGGGCGAGGAGATCCGGACGCTCCTCGACGGCGCGACGTACCTCTTCTCCAACGAGTACGAGAAGGGACTCATCGAGTCCAAGACCGGCTGGACCGAAGCCGAGATCCTCGGCAAGGTCGGCCACCGCGTCACCACGCTCGGCGCGCGCGGTGTCCGCATCGAGAAGGCCGGCGAGGACCCGCTCGAGGTCGGCGTCCCGCAGGAGGAGGCCAAGGTCGACCCGACGGGCGTCGGCGACGCGTTCCGCGCGGGCTTCCTGTCCGGCCTCGCCTGGGGCGTCTCGCACGAGCGTGCGGCGCAGGTCGGATGCATGCTCGCGACGCTGGTCATCGAGACGCTCGGCACCCAGGAGTACGAGTTGCGGCGGGCGCCGTTCATGGACCGGTTCCGTAAGCAGTACGGGGACGTGGCCGCGGGGGAGGTCGAGGCTCACCTGGGCTGACGCCTCGGTCGGGACCGCGGCCGTTGCTGCTCTCGTGCCGAGTAGCGCGGCTGCGGTCTGTTCGTGGCCGGGTTTGCGCCCACGCGGCGGAGCCGCATATCGACACAGCCCCGCGCCCCTGGGCTACACGGTCCTGCGCACCACGTATGTCGCGCCCCCAGCAGTCCGGGGTTCTGCTCGTACGTACTCGTGGCCCTGGGTGTAGCACCATGCCGGGATGTCGATCGCGGCCACCTCGTCGTCCGCGAGGACGGTCACCGTGCCGCCCACCCGCACCCCGCCGATCGCCCTGCCGAGTTCGATGACCGGCTGGGGGCAGGTCAGTCCCAGCGCGTCGACGGTCACCGCATCGGCCGTGCCCTCCGCACCGGCGACCGGCGCGCCCAGCTTCTCCCGTACGTCGCCCACCACACCCGGCAGCACGTCGAGGAACCGCTCGACCTCGGCAGCCTCCGTGCCCAGAGGCAGCGACACCCGTACGTTCCCCTCGCTCACCACGCCCATCGCGCGCAGCACATGGCTGGGCGTCAGCGTGCTGCTCGTACAGGACGACCCGGACGAAACGGAGAAACCGGCACGGTCGAGCCCGTGCAGCAGGCTCTCCCCGTCGACGTACAGACACGAGAACGTCACCAGGTGCGGCAGCCGTCGCACCGGATCCCCGACGACCTCCACGTCCGACAGCAGCTCCGGCACCCGGGTCCGGATCCGCTCCGTCAACTCCCTGAGCCGCGCCGCCTCCTCGGCGGCCTCCGCCCGGACGGCCCGGAGCGACGCGGCCGCGGCCACGATGCCCGGAATGTTCTCGAAACCGGCGGCGCGCCCCGACTCCCGCTCGTCGGCGGGCCCTTGAGGGGCGAACCGCGTCCCCTTCCGTACGACGAGCAGACCGACCCCGGCCGGGCCGCCCCACTTGTGCGCACTCCCGGCGAGCACCGACCACTCACCCGCCACCGGCCCCCAGGCCAAGGACTGCGCCGCATCCACGAACAACGGAACTCCAGCAGCCCGGCACACCTCGGCCACCTCCGCGACCGGCTGCTCGGTCCCCACCTCATGGTTGGCGGACTGCAGGCAGGCGAGCGCGGTGTCCTCGCGCAGCGCATCCCGGAACGCCTCGACGGTGACGCGCCCTTCGCGCCCCACCCCGACCTGAGTCACCGACCCGCCGAGGTTTTCGTGTGCTGCCGCCGAATGGAGCACGGCCGAATGTTCGACAGCTGACACGACCAGATGCTTCCCGGCGCGCCGCCGCCCGGCGAGCGCCCCCGCGATCCCGTCGTGCACGGCTCGCGTCCCCGACGACGTGAACACGAGCTCGTCAACCTGACACCCCACGGCCTCGGCGGCCGCCTCCCGCGCGGCGTCAAGCAACAGCCGCGCCCGTCGTCCTTCCCGGTACAAACGGGACGGATCGGCCCACCCCTCATCAAGCGAGGCCTGCAACGCCTGCCGCGCGACGGAATGAAGAGGAGCAGCCGAAGCAACATCGAAGTACGCCACGCCGCAACGCTAAGGGGCGCCGGGGCGAAGTCGCCCCTCAGGGCCGCGGACCCGTGACACCACCGGCTCCACCGCGGGGCACACCTAGACAGGCCGGTCGGCCAGCCCCCGCCTCCCTCCAGGGGCGCGGGGAACTGCGCACGCCAACCACGCCTGACCCCCACCCGCCGGAGGGGCCAGCCCCCGCCTCCCTCCAGGGGCGCGGGGAACTGCGCACCCCAGCCACGCCGGACCGCCACCGGCCGGAGCGGCCAAGCCCCGCCTCCCTCCAGGGGCGCGGGGAACTGCGCACGCCAACCACGATCGGCCGCCACCCGCCGGACCGGCCAGCCCCGCCTCCCTCCAGGGGCGCGGGGAACTGCGCACCCCAGCCACGCCGGACCGCCACTGGCCGGAGCGGCCAAGCCCCACCTCCCTCCAGGGGCGCGGGGAACTGCGCACCCCAGCCACGACTGACCCCCACCCACCGGAGCAGCCAAGCCCCACCTCCGAAGGTCACCCCCACCCCGACCCCCCGTCAGAAACCCTCAAACGCGGCCCGATCCCACCCTTCGGAGTGACCCGCGGCGCGTTAGGCACCCTCCCCGCGCAACCCCAAATAGCGTCCAGTAGGGTTTGGTCCGCATAAACATCCAAACCCCTGCCCGTGTGCCAGGGCGGCGAGCGACCAGCGAGATGGCGGCCGTAGCCAACCAAAGAGCGCGGGCGAGACTCTCGGGAAGGCGCTACGTGAGTCCCAACGGCTCCGACCGCTCGTCGCGGCGCCCGATGCGGCGGAAGCTGCCGCAGGTGCTGACTGCGGGCCTGATCCTGGTAACCGCTACCGGTTGCACATACAAGGACTTCCCTCGTCTTGGTATGCCCACCCCGGTGACGGAGGAGGCCCCTAGGATCCTCTCCCTCTGGCAGGGCTCGTGGGCGGCAGCGCTCGCCACGGGCGTGCTGGTGTGGGGGCTGATCCTGTGGAGTGTCATCTTCCACCGGCGCAGCCGCACCAAGATCGAGGTTCCAACTCAGACGCGGTACAACATGCCGCTCGAGGCGCTGTACACGGTTGTTCCGCTGATCATCGTGTCGGTCCTCTTCTACTTCACCGCGCGCGACGAGTCGAAGCTTCTGAAGCTCGACGACAAGCCCGCGCACACCGTCAACGTGGTCGGCTACCAGTGGAGCTGGGGCTTCAACTACGTCGAGAACGTGCCGGGTGTCGACGGAGACGCCAAGACCTCCAAGGAGCTCTCGGCGATTCCGAAGCGCTTCAAGGAGGACTTCCCGGCGAACGCCGGTGGTGTCTACGAGGTCGGTACTCCTGGCGAGCGGAACCCGCAGACCAACAACCCCGGCCCGACCCTCTGGCTCCCCAAGGGCGAGAAGGTCCGCTTCGTTCTGACTTCGCGTGACGTCATCCACTCCTTCTGGGTGGTGCCGTTCCTCATGAAGCAGGACGTCATCCCGGGCCACACCAACTCCTTCGAGGTGACCCCCAACAAGGAGGGGACCTTCCTGGGCAAGTGCGCCGAGCTTTGCGGCGTCGACCACTCCAGGATGCTGTTCAACGTGAAGGTCGTCTCTCCTGAGCGTTACCAGCAGCACCTCAAGGACCTCGCCAAGAAGGGGCAGACCGGTTACGTCCCGGCTGGCATCGCCCAGACGGACCACGAGAAGGACCGGGAGACGAAGAACCTGTGAGCATCCTCAACGAACCCCAGGGTGCCGCGGCAGCAAGCGACTCGTACGAGAACGAGCTGCCGGCCCGGCCCAAGAGCCCCGGCGCGACGGTGATCAAGTGGCTCACCACCACTGACCACAAGACCATCGGCACGCTGTATCTGGTCACGTCGTTCGCGTTCTTCTGCATCGGCGGCGTCCTGGCGCTCTTCATGCGCGCCGAACTGGCTCGTCCCGGCACGCAGATCATGTCGAACGAGCAGTTCAACCAGGCGTTCACGATGCACGGCACGATCATGCTGCTGATGTTCGCGACGCCACTGTTCTCCGGCTTCGCGAACTGGATCATGCCGCTCCAGATCGGCGCCCCCGACGTCGCGTTCCCGCGGCTGAACATGTTCGCCTACTGGCTGTACCTGTTCGGCTCGCTGATCGCGGTGGGTGGCTTCATCACCCCGCAGGGCGCCGCCGACTTCGGCTGGTTCGCCTACAGCCCGCTGTCGGACGCGGTCCGTTCGCCGGGCATCGGCGCCGACATGTGGATCATGGGTCTGGCCTTCTCCGGCTTCGGCACGATCCTCGGCTCGGTCAACTTCATCACCACGATCATCTGCATGCGCGCTCCTGGCATGACGATGTTCCGCATGCCGATCTTCGTGTGGAACGTGCTGCTGACCGGTGTGCTGGTCCTGCTGGCCTTCCCGGTGCTGGCCGCCGCGCTGTTCGCCCTGGAGGCGGACCGCAAGTTCGGTGCCCATGTATTCGACGCCAGTAATGGCGGGGCATTGCTATGGCAACACCTCTTCTGGTTCTTCGGACACCCAGAGGTGTACATCATCGCCCTACCATTCTTCGGAATTATTTCCGAAGTGATCCCGGTCTTCTCGCGCAAGCCGATGTTCGGCTACTCCGGCCTCATCGGTGCGACGATCGCGATCGCCGGCCTCTCCGTGACGGTGTGGGCGCACCACATGTACGTCACCGGCGGTGTGTTGCTTCCATTCTTCTCCTTCATGACGTTCCTCATCGCCGTCCCAACAGGCGTGAAGTTCTTCAACTGGATCGGAACGATGTGGAAGGGCTCGCTGTCCTTCGAGACACCGATGCTCTGGACGATCGGCTTCCTGATCACCTTCACCTTCGGTGGTCTGACCGGCGTCATCCTGGCGGCCCCGCCGCTGGACTTCCACGTCTCGGACTCGTACTTCGTGGTGGCGCACTTCCACTACGTGGTGTTCGGCACCGTCGTGTTCGCGATGTTCGCCGGCTTCCACTTCTGGTGGCCGAAGATGACCGGCAAGATGCTCGACGAGCGTCTCGGCAAGATCACCTTCTGGACGCTGTTCATCGGCTTCCACGGCACGTTCCTGGTGCAGCACTGGCTGGGCGTCGAGGGCATGCCGCGTCGTTACGCGGACTACCTCGCGGCCGACGGCTTCACCGCGCTGAACACGATCTCGACGATCTCCTCGTTCCTGCTCGGCCTGTCGATCCTGCCGTTCCTCTACAACGTCTGGAAGACCGCCAAGTACGGCAAGAAGGTCGAGGTCGACGACCCGTGGGGTTACGGCCGTTCGCTGGAGTGGGCGACGTCCTGCCCGCCGCCGCGGCACAACTTCCTCACGCTGCCGCGCATCCGTTCGGAATCCCCGGCGTTCGATCTGCACCACCCGGAGATCGCCGCCCTGGACCAGCTTGAGAACGCCGGTCACGGCGACAAGGCCCTTGCTAAGGAGGCCGGCAAGTGAAGGTCCAAGGCAAGATGTTCATCTGGCTGAGCCTCTTCGTCCTGATCATGGCCGGTGTCTACGGCGTGTGGTCGAAGGAGCCGGCCGGTACGACGGCGCTCTTCCTGGCGTTCGGCCTGTGCATCATGGTCGGCTACTACCTGGCCTTCACGGCCCGGCGTGTCGACACCGGTGCCCAGGACAACAAGGAGGCCGACGTCGCGGACGACGCCGGCGAGGTGGGCTTCTTCAGCCCGCACTCCTGGCAGCCGCTCGCGCTCGGGGTCGGTGGCGCGCTCGCGTTCCTGGCCGTGGCCATCGGCTGGTGGCTGCTGTACTTCTCGGCCCCGATCATCATGTTCGGCCTGTGGGGCTGGGTCTTCGAGTACTACCGCGGCGAGAACCAGAACCAGTGAGCTGCGGCTGACCGGTACTGAACTTCCGTAACCGACGGGCCCGGACACTCCTGATGGAGTGTCCGGGCCCGTCGGTGTGTTGTCTGTTGCCCCGTGCGGCTCACTCGCCGCGCTGGACCGGGAGTTCCTTCTTACGGTGAGGTCATGAACCACTCACCGCGTATCCGTACGGTTCTGGGCTGCACCGTGCTGGTGGCCGCACTCGGTGCGAGCACAGCGGCATGCGGCAACTCCTCCCACCCGCTCTCCGCCAAGCCGTACGACGCGGCGAGCCAGATCTCCTTCAGCGGTCCCGCGGGCAGCGCCAAGAAGGCGGACCCGGACAAGCCGCTGGAGGTCACCGCCCAGGGCGACGAGTCCCGCATCACCGACGTCACCGCCCAGGACGCCATGGGCCGCTATGTCGCGGGCGAACTCTCCGTCGACGGCACGAGATGGCACACCACCGCCCCGCTGACCGCGGACACTCGCTACACGGTCCGGGTGAGCACCGAGGACGAGGACGGCGGACCCGGCCGCAAGGTCCTGGGCTTCGACACCGGCCACCCGGGCAAGGAGAAGGCCCTCAAGGTCACGTTCGGCCCGCAGAAGGGCACATACGGCGTCGGACAGCCGATCACCGCCGAACTCAACAAGCCCGTCCGGGACGAGAAGTCCCGCGCGCTGGTGGAGCGCTCCCTGCAGGTCGACTCCAAGCCCGCCGTGGACGGCTCCTGGTACTGGGTGGACAGCACCGAACTGCACTACCGCCCCAAGGGGTACTGGCCCACACAGGCGAAAATCACCGCCTCCAGCAGGCTGGAGGGCGTGAAGATCCGGGACGGTCTTTGGGGCGGCAGCTCCAAGCCGCTGACCATCAGCACGGGCGACCGCATCGTGGCCGTCACCGACGCCGGCTCGCACTCCATGACGGTCTACCGCAACGGCAAGGAGATCAACTCCATCCCGGTCACCACCGGCAAGGCCGGCTACGAGACCCGAAACGGCGTCAAGGTGGTGCTCGGCAAGGAGTACTACGTACGGATGCGGGGCGAGACGATCGGCATCTCCGAGGGCTCCTCGGACTCGTACGACCTGCCCGTGTACTACGCGACCCGCGTCACCTGGAGCGGCGAGTACGTGCACGCCGCGCCCTGGTCGGTCGGCGCGCAGGGCTCAGCGAACGTCAGCCACGGCTGCACCGGCATGAGCACCAACAACGCCGCCTGGTTCTTCGACACCGTGCGCCAGGGCGACATCGTGAAGGTCGTCAACAGCTACGGCTCGGAAATGGACCCGTTCGGGAACGGGTTCGGCGACTGGAACGTCAGCTGGAAGAAGTGGAAGGCGGGCAGCGCCCTCACGAAGAAGGCCGACAAGCCCGACCCGGCCCTCCAGGCACGGCTCAGCCCTCAGGTCTGAGGCCGCCCGGCAGGATCAGCGGTGTGACTTCCGACTCCCGTACGCCATCGGTGTACGGGAGTCGGCGCGTGCGGGAGCCGACGGCAGCCGGCCCGTGCGGGCGCCTCAGGCGCCGACAGCGAGCCGGGAGCGCAGCAGGGAGGCCAGCGCCTCGGCGAACTCCACGGGCTCCACAGGGAGCGTCACAGCCGCCTCCGCGCGGCTCCACGTCGCCAGCCACGCGTCCTGCGGGCGGCCGATCAGGAGCAGCACCGGCGGGCAGTGGAAGATCTCGTCCTTGATCTGCCGGCACACGCCCATGCCGCCCGCGGGAGCGGCCTCGCCGTCGAGCACACAGACGTCGATCCCGCCGCGGTCCAGCTCCTTCATGACGGCCGGAAGCGTCGCGCATTCGATGAACTGCACCTCGGGGGTGTCGGACGCGGGCCGTCGGCCTGTCGCGAGGCGCACCTGCTCGCGCGTGTTGGCGTCGTCGCTGTAGACCAGAACCGTCGCGGTCGACTGCATCGTTCCTCCGAGGCGTTGTCGGTCGGTGGAGCCCAAGAACGTAACTGCGCGGAGCCTACTCCTCCCGACACCCCGTCAACACCGGTTCGCACGCGGCTCCGATGGGCCATTTGGGCTGGACACACCACCCAGACACTCCGAACGGCACCCCCCGGAGTGAGGGCGAGATAAGCGACCGACATAATGTCGGTCGTGGCGACAGCAACGACAGTAGAAACCGGGCACGCGCACCCGTCGGTCAATCGACCGAACCTCACCAGCGTCGGAACCATCATCTGGCTGAGTTCCGAGCTGATGTTCTTCGCGGCCCTCTTCGCGATGTACTTCACCCTGCGATCGGTGACCGGGCCGGATCACTGGAAGGAAATGGCGCATGCGCTGAATCTTCCGTTCTCCGCGACGAACACCACGATCCTGGTGCTCTCCTCACTCACGTGCCAGATGGGCGTGTTCGCCGCTGAGCGCGGCGACGTGAAGAAGCTCCGTTCGTGGTTCATCGTCACCTTCATCATGGGTGCGATCTTCATCGGCGGTCAGGTCTACGAGTACACCGAGCTGGTCAAGAAGGATGGGCTCTCGCTCTCCTCCGACCCGTACGGCTCGGTGTTCTACCTGACCACCGGCTTCCACGGCATGCACGTGACAGGTGGCCTCATCGCCTTCCTGTTCGTCCTCGGCAGGACGTACGCGGCCCGGAAGTTCACCCATCATCAGGCGACAGCCGCCATCGTCGTGTCCTATTACTGGCACTTCGTGGACGTCGTCTGGATCGGCCTCTTCGCCACGATCTACCTGATCAAGTAGTTCGACGATCACAGCATCGGGCGAAGTACCCGACACATTTCCGCAGCACCGACGCAGAAGATCCTGACACCGGGGTAATCCGTGAAAAAGCTCTCCGCACGACGACGCCATCCGCTGGCGGCGGTCGTCGTCCTACTCCTCGCGCTGGCGGCCACCGGGGGGCTGTACGCCGCGTTCGCACCCGCGGACAAGGCGCAGGCCGATGAAACCGCCCAGTCCCTCGCCATCGACGAGGGCAAGAAGCTCTTCTCCGTAGGCTGCGCCAGCTGCCACGGAACCGGCGGTCAGGGCACCTCCGACGGGCCGAGCCTCGTGGGTGTCGGCTCCGCCGCCGTCGACTTCCAGGTCGGTACCGGCCGTATGCCGGCCCAGCAGCCGGGCGCGCAGGTCCCGAAGAAGAAGGTCATCTACTCGCAGGCCGAGATCGACCAGCTCGCGGCGTACATCGCGTCGCTGGGTGCCGGTCCGGTCACGCCGACCGCCAAGGACTACAGCGCCAACGGCGCGGACATCGCCAAGGGTGGCGAGCTGTTCCGCACCAACTGCGCGCAGTGCCACAACTTCACTGGTGAGGGTGGCGCGCTGACACACGGCAAGTTCGCACCGAGCCTCGAGGGTGTCGCCCCGAAGCACATCTACGAGGCCATGCAGACCGGCCCGCAGAACATGCCGTCGTTCCCGGACACGACGATGACCAAGCAGAACAAGAAGGACATCATCGCGTACCTCGACGCGGTCAACGGTGACAAGACCGAGAGCCCTGGCGGACTCAAGCTGGGCGGGCTCGGCCCGGTCAGTGAGGGCCTGTTCGCCTGGATCTTCGGTCTTGGCGGTCTGATCGCCGTCGCCATCTGGGTTGCCGCTCGGACCGCAAAGGCCAAGAAGTCATGAGTAGCCAAGACATTCCAGAAGAGAACCTGCCCACTGAGCAGGACGCCGAGGAGCACGGCTCGGTCGCGGTGAAGGACGAGCCCTTCACCGACCCGGGTCTGCCGCCCCACGAGCACCGGATCCAGGACCTCGACGAGCGGGCCGCCAAGCGGTCCGAGCGCGTCGTTGCCTTCCTGTTCATGGTGTCGATGCTGGCCACGGTCGGCTTCATCGCCTCGTACGTCACCATCGACGTCGACACGAGCATCTACGTCTTCCCGATCGGGCACATCAGCGCGCTCAACTTCGCGCTCGGCCTGACCCTGGGCGTGGCCCTGTTCTGCATCGGCGCGGGCGCGGTCCACTGGGCCCGCACCCTGATGTCCGACGAAGAGGTCATCCAGGAGCGGCACCCGATCGAGGCGGAGCCCGAGGTCAAGGCGAAGGTCCTGCAGGACTTCGCCGACGGCGCCCGCGAGTCGCAGTTCGGCCGGCGCAAGCTGATCCGCAACACCCTGTTCGGCGCGCTCGCGCTGGTGCCCCTTTCCGGTGTGGTCCTGCTTCGTGACCTCGGGCCGCTGCCCGAGAAGAAGCTGCGCACCACGTCGTGGAAGAAGGGCCTGACCCTCGTCAACATGAACACGAACGAGCCGCTGCGTCCTTCGGACATCGCGGTCGGCTCGCTCACCTTCGCCAAGCCCGAGGGCCTGGAGGAGCACGACGAGGAATTCCAGAAGAAGATCGCCAAGGACGCCCTGATGCTCGTCCGCATCCAGCCGGAGAACATCAAGGACAAGCAGGAACTCGAGTGGTCCCACGAGGGCATCGTGGCCTACTCGAAGATCTGCACCCACGTCGGTTGCCCGATCTCGCTGTACGAGCAGCAGACGCACCACGCGCTGTGCCCGTGCCACCAGTCCACCTTCGACCTCTCCGACGGCGCCCGGGTGATCTTCGGTCCTGCCGGTCACGCGCTGCCGCAGCTGCGCATCGGCGTCAACGAAGAGGGTCACCTCGAGGCGCTGAGCGAATTCGCTGAGCCCGTCGGTCCTGCCTTCTGGGAGCGCGGATGAGTACTACGACCACGAACGACGCGCCTGCGCGCGAGAAGGCTCCGGCCGGCGAGCGCGTAGCCGACTGGGCCGACGGACGTCTGGGGATCTACTCCCTGGCCAAGTCCAACATGCGCAAGATCTTTCCGGACCACTGGTCCTTCATGCTCGGCGAGATCTGCATGTACAGCTTCATCATCATCATCCTCACGGGTGTGTATCTGACGCTGTTCTTCCACCCGTCGATGAACGAGGTCACCTACGACGGCAGCTACGTCCCGCTCCAGGGGCAGCTGATGTCGGAGGCCTTCAACTCGACCATGCACATCTCCTTCGATGTGCGCGGTGGCCTGCTGATCCGGCAGATCCACCACTGGGCCGCGCTGATCTTCCTCGCGGGCATGTTCGTGCACATGATGCGCGTGTTCTTCACGGGTGCGTTCCGCAAGCCGCGTGAGGTCAACTGGGTCTTCGGCTTCCTGCTGTTCGTCCTGGGCATGTTCACCGGTTTCACCGGTTACTCGCTCCCGGACGACCTGCTCTCCGGCACCGGTGTCCGCTTCATGGAGGGCGCGATCCTGTCCGTGCCGATCGTCGGTACGTACATGTCGTTCTTCCTGTTCGGCGGAGAGTTCCCCGGCGGCGACTTCGTCGCGCGGTTCTACTCGATCCACATCCTGCTGTTGCCGGGCATCATGCTCGGCCTGATGGCGGCCCACCTGATCCTGGTCTTCTACCACAAGCACACGCAGTTCGCGGGTGCCGGAAAGACCAACAAGAACGTCGTGGGCATGCCGCTGCTGCCGGTCTACATGGCCAAGGCGGGTGGCTTCTTCTTCCTGGTCTTCGGCGTCATCGCGGTGATCGCCGCGATCGCCACGATCAACCCGATCTGGGCCATCGGACCGTACCGGCCCGACCAGGTGTCCACCGGTGCACAGCCCGACTGGTACATGGGCTTCTCCGAAGGCCTGATTCGAGTGATGCCGGGCTGGGAGATCGACTTCTGGGGTCATACGCTCGTCCTGGGCGTGGCCATCCCGCTGGTCGTGGTCTTCCCGCTGGTCCTGGTCGCGATCGCGGTCTACCCGTTCATCGAGTCCTGGGTCACCGGCGACAAGCGCGAGCACCACATCCTGGACCGCCCGCGCAACGCTCCGACGCGTACGGCCTTCGGTGTCGCGTGGATCACCTGGTACATGGTGCTGCTCATCGGTGGTGGTAACGACCTCTGGGCCACGCACTTCCACCTGTCGATCAATGCGATCACCTGGTTCGTCCGGATCGCGTTCTTCGTCGGACCGGTCATCGCCTTCATCGTCACCAAGCGGATCTGCCTCGGCCTCCAGCGCCGCGACAAGGACAAGGTGCTGCACGGACGCGAGTCCGGCATCATCAAGCGCCTGCCGCACGGTGAGTTCGTCGAGGTGCACGAGCCGCTCGACCAGGAGGCCCTGCACACGCTCACGGCGCACGAGCAGTACGCGCCGGTCGAGCTCGGCCCGGCGGTCGACGAGAACGGTGTCGAGCGCAAGGTCACGCGGCTGCAGAAGCTGCGTGGCAAGCTCTCGCGCGGTTACTACGGGGAGAACAACCAGATCCCGAAGCCGACCGCCGAGGAGTACAAGGAGATCACCAGCGGCCACGGCCACCACTGATCTCTGAATCGTCGCTGTAAGCCACCGCGGGAGCCCTCGTCCAGTGCCTGGACGGGGGCTCTTTGCGGTCCCGGGACCTGGATAGGGTGGGGTCGGCACCACCCTCGACCCACAGATGCACACAGGAGCGGCCATGAGCGCTTTGAACCCCGCTGGAGGCAACACCGCGGCGGGCCGTTCCTGGCCCGCCGTCCTGAACGGCCTGCTCGAAGGCCGTGACCAGAGCGCCGACGACACCGCGTGGGCGATGGACCGGATCATGCGGGGCGAGGCGACCGACGCCCAGATCGCCGGGTTCGCGGTGGCGCTGCGCGCCAAGGGCGAGACCGTGCAGGAGATCACCGGTCTCGTACGCGGCATGTACGAGCACGCCAACGTGATCGAGGTGCCCGGCGAGACCGTCGACATCGTCGGCACCGGCGGCGACGGCGCCAAGACCGTCAACATCTCCACGATGTCGGCGATCGTCATCGCGGGCACCGGCGCCAAGGTCGTCAAGCACGGCAACCGTGCCGCCTCCTCCGCCTCGGGCTCCTCCGACGTACTGGAGAAGCTCGGCGTCAATCTCGACCTGTCGCCGAAGCGGGTGCCCGAGGTCGCCGAGGAAGCCGGCATCACGTTCTGCTTCGCCATAAAGTTCCACCCCGCGCTGCGCTACGCGGGCGCCGCGCGCGGCCAGCTCGGCATCCGCACGGTTTTCAACCTGCTGGGCCCGCTGACCAACCCGGCCAAGGTGAAGGCGCAGGCCGTCGGCGTGGCCGATGCCCGGATGGCGCCGATCGTGGCCGGGGTCTTCGCCGAGCGCGGCAACTCCTCCCTGGTGTTCCGCGGTGACGACGGGCTCGACGAGCTGACCACCACGGGAACGTCGCGCGTGTGGGTGGTGCGCGACGGCGCCGTGCGCGAGGAGTCCTTCGACCCGCGCGACGTCGGCATCGACATCGTGCCCATCGAGGCGCTGCGCGGCGGCGACCCCTCGTACAACGCGGAGGTCGCCCTGCGCCTCCTCGACGGCGAGCAGGGGCCGGTGCGCGACGCGGTGCTGCTGAACTCGGCGGCGGCCCTGGTGGCCGTGCGGCCCGGCGAGGGCACGCTCGTGGAGCAGATCCGGGCCGGCATGGACCGGGCGGCCGAGTCGATCGACTCCGGCGCGGCGAAGGCCGCCCTGGAGCGGTGGGTGGCGGCCAGCAACCGCTGAGCACGCGTCAGATGTGACGCAGGGCGCAGTCCGGATTTTGGACTGCGCCCTTGCCGTATCCGAGACGTGTGGCAGGATGCTTTTCAAGGTCATGAGTGACAGCGCGGTGATATTTCACTGTAGAAGGCCCCAGCCCGCTGTCCGGCAACCCTCCGTCCGTGGCGGGGTGCCCTGGGTGAAGACCAGGCCGTGCGCAGCAAGGCGTGCGGCAAGCGCGGGCCCCTCGACATCGGTGAATGTCGCAGCCCTGGGGTCCTGGTCCTCAAGGGAGCAGTCTCGTGAGCAAGCGAATGCGATAGGGCGTTTCGGCCCCGCCTCCGCGTACCCGTTTCATCTTTCTTTCCATGCTGTCGAGCCACGTGGTTCTGGTTCCGGCATGGTCAATTCGCTTATCGCGCCAGGGAGTTCACTCATGTCTGTTTCCGTCGACGCCGCCGCCTGTACTCAGACCATCGCCCCGCTTCAGGTCCTCGGCCGGGACGTCACCGTGCCGCTCGTCCACGGCGGCGAGGTCACGTACGCCGCCCTCGACTACGCCGCCAGCGCGCCCGCCCTCCAGCGGGTCTGGGACGACGTCGCCGCCTACGCGCCGTACTACGGGAGCGTGCACCGCGGCGCCGGGTACCTGTCGCAGCTGTCGACGGACCTGTTCGAGAACTCCCGGGTCGCCGTCGCCGAGTTCCTCGGCTGCCGCGAGGACGACCAGGTCGTCTTCACCCGGTCCACCACCGACTCGCTCAACCTGCTCGCCGCCGCGCTGCCCGCCGGCTGCGAGGTGTTCGTCTTCGAGACCGAGCACCACGCGTCGCTGCTGCCGTGGCGCGACGCCCGCGTGACGTACCTGAACGCGCCGCGCACCCCCGGCGAGGCCGTCGCCACCCTGGAGCGCGCCCTCGCCGACCGCGACCCCTACGGTCCGGCCCTCGTCTGCGTCACCGGTGCCTCCAACGTCACCGGTGAGCTCTGGCCGGTGCGCGAGCTCGCGGCGGCCGCTCACGCGCACGGTGCCCGCATCGTGCTCGACGCCGCGCAGCTCGCGCCCCACCACCCGGTCTCCGTCCAGGACCTGGACGTCGACTGGGTCGCCTTCTCCGGGCACAAGCTGTACGCCCCGTTCGGCTCGGGTGTGCTCGCCGGCCGCTCCGACTGGCTGACGGAGGCCGAGCCGTACCTCGCCGGTGGTGGCGCGTCCAAGAAGGTCGCGCGCCGCACGGACGGTGGCGTGGACGTCGAGTGGCACGCCACCGCCGCCCGCCACGAGGCCGGTTCGCCGAACGTCATCGGTGTGTACTCCATCGCCTCCGCCTGCAAGGCGCTCACCGAGGCCGGGTTCGACAACCTCGTCGCCCGCGAGCAATACCTGATCCGCAAGGTCCAGGAGGGCCTCGCCGAGGTGCCCGAGGTGAAGGTGCTGTCCCTGTTCGGGGACGATGCGCCGCGCGTGGGCGTGCTGTCCTTCGTCGTCGACGGCTGGAACTCCTCGCACTTTGCCGCCGCGCTCTCCGCCGAGTACGGGATCGGGGTCCGTGACGGCCTGTTCTGCGCCCACCCGCTGGTGCGCACGCTGCTCGGCTCCGACCCGCAGCAGCAGGGCGAGTGCGGCGCCCCGGAGGCCGCGCCGGGCGAGAAGTCGCTCAACGCCATCCGCGTCAGCTTCGGCGCCGGCACGCCGGACGAGCACGTGGAGCGTTTCGTGGCCGCCGTGAAGGAGCTCGTCCAGGACGGCGCGCGGTGGAACTACCGCACCGAGGACGGGCGTTGCGTGCCGGACACGGCGAGCGCCTGATCCGGATTGGGGGTCGCCCGATCCGGCTGAGGGGCCGTACGGAGTCGGCTGCCGAGGACGATCATCCGTAGGGCCCGCTCGGTGGCGTCCGTGAGGAACTCGCCGCCGCGGCCCAGGCCGGCCGCCGGCTGTTCGACCTGCGTGGGCGTCGCGCCCTTCTGTGGGCCGAAGACGCGGGTGACGCCGCGCTCCCCGCACAGGACGTTGAACGGATTGCACGCCACCCGGATCTCGGTCTCCTTCATACGGGGCTTTTCGCGCGGAGGCGCTACGCGTCGAGGCCGATCGCGAACGCCGCCTCCAGGTCGTGCTGCGAGTACGTACGGAACGCGACGTGCGTGTCCGTGCCCTCGACGCCCTGGATCTTGCTGATCTTCCCGGGGATGACGTCCGCCAGATCGTCGTGGCGGGCGACCCGGACCATGGCGATCAGGTCGTAGGTGCCGGTGACGGAGAAGACCTCGCTCACGTTGTCCAGAGCCGCGATCGACTCGGCGATCTCGGGGATCCGGTCCACGCTGGTCTTGATGAGCACGATCGCGGTGATCACGGCTGGCTGTCTCCCTCGGTGGCCGTGGCATGGGTCGCCTCAACTCTAGCCCGCCCCCTGTACCTCACCCACGCGTAGAGGAACCCGACGGAGAACCCCACGAGGTGCGCCAGATACGCCACCCCCGGCCCCTGGCTGTCCTGCCCCGCCGCCACCCACTGCAGCGACACCCAGAACGGCAGCACCACCCACGCCGGAAACCGCAGCGGCAGAAACAGGAGGAAGGGGAACAGGCTCGTCACGCGGGCTTCGGGGAACAAGAAGAGGAACGCGCCGAGGACCGCCGAGATCGCCCCCGACGCGCCGACCAGGCTCTGGTCGGAATCGGTGTGCGCGAGCGTGTACCCGAGCAGCGCCACATAGCCGCTGACCCCATAGAACAGGGCGTACGAGAGGCGGCCCATGTGTTCCTCGACCATTGCCCCGAAGACGTAGAGGAAGAGCATGTTGCCCAGCAGGTGCAGCCAACTGCCGTGCACGAACAAGGCCGTGAGAGGGGTGAGCAGGGCCGCTGGTGAACCGTCGAACAATTCGTCGGGGACCACTCCCCAGCGCTCGAAGTAGGCGCTCTGCGCGGCGAGCAGCTGGTCCCCGGTGCCGTATCCGGGGTTGAGACCCGAGGCCGGGGACAGTACGAAGACCACGCAGCAGACCGCGATGATGCTGTACGTGACCGGAGCCGGGTGACCTCTGAGGAATGCGGTCAGCCTGTCGATCGCGGAGCGCCCATTGCCGATCATGGACAGAGCATGACGCAAGGCGGGGAGCGGGCGGCGTACGGCAGGCCGTAGGGTTACGGGCAATAAAGCAGCACCACGCAATCCGTATGCATCCGGAAGAAGGCACCACTCGATGACGGTTCCCCTGCCGACCGCCACCACCCGCTGGCGCTGCACCCTGTGCGGCAATCTGACGCGTTTCGACGTCACGCGGTCCTCAAAGGTCGTCGAGTACGTCCACCTGGACCTGGCCGGTGAGCCGAAGGTGGAGGAGCGCGAGGTGGTCAGTGAGACCATCGAGTCGGTGCGCTGTCGTTGGTGCAACGCGGTGGATCAGGTGGAACTGGTGGACAGGCCGGGCGCCGACTCCTGAGGAGCGGCTCCACAGCGACATTGGGGTGACGGATGGTGGAGAGCACAGGCGGGGAGGCCGGGGAGGGCGGCGCCGCCGAGGTGCTCGACCGACCGCTGCCCGAAGGGGTACGACGACGGGTCGTGCAGATCGCGTCGGACGGCTTCGGCGGTCTGACGGTAGGTGAACTTCCGGCGCAATTGCGGCAGTATGCCCGGTTCACCCCGACCCGGCGGATGAAGTTCGCCGGCAACGCGATGGCCGCGGCCCTGGAGAGCGACCCGCTGTTCCGGCAGCGCATCGGGGAGCGCCTGCGGGACGCGCAGCCCGAGCTCGCGGCCGCCCTGGAGGCGAGCTCCCCGCCGCCCGCGGCCGATCCGCTCGACGTGGCGGCGGCCGCCTACGTGCTGCGGCCCGTCGGCTGGGTGAAGCTCGTCGCCGCCGCGGGCGAGGACGCGGAGCGGGCCGACGCCGAGCGCGCCGACGACGAGACCCGCGCCGAACTGGAGCGGCTGCGCGCTGATCTGGCCGAGGCCAGGGCCCACACCAGGACCGAGGCGGAGCGGCTCCGCTCGGAGCTCGACGCCGCCAAGCGCGAGGTCGCCTCCGTGGAGCGCAAGCTGCGGGCCGCTCTCAGTGACGTGAAGCGCGGCGAGGCCGCCGTGCGCAAGGCGAAGGTCGAGACCGACGCGGTGCGCGCCGAGGGGCAGGCCCAGGTGTCCGCCGCGGAGAGCGAGTCGCGCCGGCTCAAATCGCGGCTCGGCGAGGCGGAGTCGGCCCTCGAGTCCTCCCGCAGGGCTGCCCGCGAGGGCCGCAGCATCGAGGACATGCGGGTGCGGCTGCTGCTCGACACGGTCCTGGACGCGGCCCAGGGGCTGCGCAGGGAGCTCGCGTTGCCGCCGGTGTCCTCGCGGCCCGCCGACTCCGTGGACGCCGTCGAGCCGGGCCGGATGACGCCGAAGGACATCGCGGCGCGCGCCCTGCACGAGCACGACCCGGCGATCCTCGACCAGTTGCTGGCGCTTCCGCAGGCCCACCTCGTGGTCGACGGCTACAACGTCACGAAGACCGGGTATCCGACGATGCCCCTGGAGAAGCAGCGGCTGCGCCTGCTCGGTTCGCTCTCGCAGCTCGCGGCGCAGACCGGGGCCGAGGTGACCTGTGTCTTCGACGGGGCCGAACTCGCCGCGCCCGTACTGCTCGCGCCGCCGCGCGGGGTGCGGGTGCTGTTCTCCAAACCGGGGGTCACGGCGGACGAGCTGATCCGTCAGCTCGTGCGCGCCGAGCCGTCGGGCCGCCCCGTCATCGTCGTGTCGACCGACCGGGAGGTCGCGGACGGCATCGCGAAGGCGGGGGCACGCCCGGTCGCCTCCGTGGTGCTCCTGAAACGACTCTCGCACGGCTGACGTTCGACCAAAAGGGGCCCCGAGTTACCTATGTCACACGCGCAACATCCGTGTCGAATGCCCGAATTGGCGAAACCTTCACGCAACGTAGCGTCAAGCGGACATCACTGCATGTGAGTTGAGTGCAAAGAATGCAGCGAGTGACGGAGTTTTTTCTCTGAGGGATTTGAACTGATCACGAAGAGGTCACTAGGGTCGGCTCGAACCTCCGCTCGGGTGATCACCTAAAAGGGGTGACGGTGGAGGGACACCGCCCGCCGGCGCATCGGTAGGCGGCTGGAGGAAGAAGGAGCTCGCCTTCGTGGCGTCCCACCGTCGACCCAAGCAGCCGAGCCGCACCCGCGTGACCGTGCTCACCGCGACCGCCGCCGCTGCCGTGGCCCTTACTTCTCAGGCCGCCAACGCCGCACCGAAGCCCAGCAAGAGTGAAGTCAAGGCCAAGGTCGACAAGCTCTACGAAGAGGCCGGTCTCGCGACCGACCACTACAACGGGGCCAAGGAGAAGCAGAAGAAGCTCGAGTCGGAGATCGGCGATCTCCAGGACAAGGTCGCCCGCGGCCAGGACGACCTCAACGAGCTGCGCTCCGGCCTCGGCACGCTCGCCGGGCAGCAGTACCGCTCCGGTGGCATCGACCCCTCGGTCCAGCTCTTCCTCTCCTCGGACCCGGACAGCTACCTCGACAAGGCCTCCACGCTCGACTCGCTCAGCGCCCAGCAGCTCGAGTCGCTCAAGAAGGTCCAGGAGAAGCAGCGCACGCTCGCCCAGGAGCGCGCAGAGGCCTCCCAGAAGCTCAAGGACCTCGCCGACACGCGCACCGAGCTCGGCAAGAAGAAGGACCAGGTCCAGGGCAAGCTCGCGGAGGCCCGCAAGCTGCTCAACACGCTGACCGCCGAGCAGCGGGCCAAGATGGCCGCCGAGCAGGAGCGCGCCAGCCGCGACTCCGCCAGCCGTGTCGACCTCGGCGACGCGCTGCCCGCCTCGGGCCGCGCCTCCGCCGCCCTGTCCGCGGCCGCCAGCCAGATCGGCAAGCCGTACGTCTCCGGCGGCTCGGGCCCCAACTCCTACGACTGCTCGGGCCTGACCCAGTGGGCGTACAACCAGGCCGGTGTCTCCATAACCCGGACCACGTACACGCAGATCGGTGAGGGCACCGAGGTGGCCAGGAGCCAGCTCAAGCCCGGTGACCTGGTCTTCTTCAACAACACCGAGCACGTGGGCCTGTACGCGGGCAACGGTCAGGTCCTGCACGCCCCGCACCCCGGTGCCAGCGTGCGCTACGAGTCGATGGACACGGTCGGTCCCTACCAGACCGCCCGCCGCATCTGACCGTCGCGGCCGAAGCGGGCCCTCCCGGCGGACTCGCTGGAAGGGCCCGCTTTCCACTTCCCAACGTGCCCTGGAAACGCGCCCGTTCGGGCGAATTCCACGGACCCGCGCTGACCCCTGCGCCCCGCCCATGACCTGCGTCAGAGGCGGGGCGCCGCGCTGCGTGTCCCCTGAACGGTCTTTGGTCAGGCGGTAGTCGCCCGACTACTGTCGGCGCGCATTCCCCCGATCACGGGGGTCCGTCAGCGGAAGGGGAGCGGCAACCCGTGGGTTCTCATCGCCGTATCTCGCACTCTCGGCACTCGGGCCTCGACCGGAGTACGCGAGCGACCGTTCTGGGCGTGGCCGCGGCCTCCGCGGCAGCGGCCCTCGGCGCAGCACCCGCGGGCGCGGCGCCGCAGGACAGGCCCGCCGCAGGCAAGGCCGCGGTGGACCGCCTGTACGAGCAGGCCGAGGAGGCCACCGAGGCGTTCAACCGGGCCGACGAGCGCACGGACAAGCTCCGCAAGGAACTCGCCGACACCCAGGACCAGGTGGCCCGCGGGCAGGAGCGGATCAACGCGATGCGGCGCGCGCTCGGCGTGGTGGCCGGCGCCCAGTACCGGTCCGGCGGCATGGACCCCTCGCTCGCCCTGATGCTCTCCTCCGACCCGGACGGCTACCTCGACAAGGCCGGCACGCTCGACCGGATCGGCGCGCGGCACGCGGGCGAGCTGGTCGAACTGCGGGGCGCCCAGCGCAATCTGGACCAGCGCAGGGCCGAGGCGCGGTCCGAGCTCGCCGAGCTGGAGGCCGCCCGCAAGGCCGTCAGGCAGCACAAGCAGACCGTGGAGAAGAAGCTGGCCAAGGCGCGGCAACTGCTCAACGCGATGCCGAGCGGGGAGCGGGCCGCGTACGACCGGGCCTCGCGTGGCGGCGCCCGCCCCGATCTGGCCGGTGCGGGGCCCGCCTCCTCCGACCGCGCTGCCGCCGCGCTCGCCGCCGCCAAGTCGGCGCTCGGCAAGCCGTACGTCTGGGGCTCCACAGGGCCCTCCGGCTTCGACTGCTCGGGCCTGATGCAGTGGTCGTACGGGCAGGCGGGCATCGGTCTGCCGCGCACCTCGCAGGCGCAGCGGTACGCGGGCCGCCAGGTCCCGCTCTCCCAGGCGCAGCCCGGCGACCTCGTGGCGTACGGCTCCGACGCCCACCACATCGGCATCTACGCGGGCAACGGCCAGGTGATCCACGCGCCGCACCCGGGCGCCCCGGTGCGCTACGACCCGGTCGGCATGATGCCCGTCTCATCCGTGACCCGCGTCTGATGCCTCCCGCGGGACTTAGGGCCCTTCTGACGGATCTTGCTGGAGTCGCGGGCCCTGGCACGCACATCTGCTGCGTTGTCGTCGGTTGCCAACGCTCCGCGTTGACGCCCTCCTCCGCCTTGCAGCTGCACGCACCAGCCCCCGCTCACCGGCACCGAACATGACAGCCGACCACGTCCAGCCTGATCCGTCAGAAGGACCCTAGCCGTACGATCGACAAGATGGCTGGTCGAGGGCGTGCGGTGGGCAGGGCGGGGAGTGCGGTGGCACTGGGCGCCCTGCTCGTAGGGCTTTCCGCGCTCTCCGGGTGCGGCAGGGACGCGGGGCCGAAGGGTGCCGACGCGTCCGCCGTGCAGCGGGTGCTCGACCAGCGGGCGCACGCGGTCGTCACCCGGGACGGGCCCGCCTACCGGTCGACGGGCAGCGCGGAGCCCGGCCTGCTCGACGACCTCTCCGAGGTCCCGCTCGACTCCTGGCAGTACAAGCTCACCCACCTGAAGCGCTCCGGATCCCGCGCCACCGCCACCGCCGAACTGCGCTACCGCATCGACGGCTACGACAAGGCGCCCGTCGTTGCCGAGCGCAGGCTGACGCTCGGCCACGGCGACGACGGCTGGTACGTCATTGGGGACCGGCCCGGGAAGAAGGCGGGCGAACAGCTGTGGGAGCAGGGGGAGGTGGCCGCGGTGAAGGGCGCGCACAGCCTGGTGCTCGGGGTCGGCAAACCACGCTCCGAACTGCGCTCCTACGCGAAGCTCGCCGACGAGGCGGTGCCCTCGGTGCAGCGTGCATGGGGCGGCGACTGGGCGCGCCGGGTCGTCGTTCTGGTGCCCGAGTCCCTCGACGAGATGGGCGAGTTGCTGGGCTCGCCCGCCGCCGGCTACCAGGGGATCGCGGCCGTCACGACGGGCGAGGCGGGCGGTCCCAGCACGGCGCCCGCGGACCGGGTGATCCTCAACCCCGAGGCGTACGGCGTGCTCGGCGAGGTCGGCAAGCAGGTCGTCCTCACCCACGAGACCGCCCACGTCGCCACCCGCCGCGCGACGTCCGCCGCGACCCCGCTGTGGCTCTCCGAGGGGTACGCGGACTGGGCGGGCTACCGCGAGAGCGACCGCACACCGGGCCAGGCGGCGCCCGAACTGCGCCGCGCGGTCGAGCAGAGCGCGGCGCCGGCACGGCTCCCCGACGACAAGGACTTCGGCTTCTCCGGCGACTCCGCCAAGCTCGCCCGCGCGTACGAGAGCGGCTGGTTGGCCTGCCGGATGATCGCGGACCGCTGGGGCGAGGCGAAGCTCAACGCGTTCTACAAGGCGGTCGGCGGCCACAAGCAGCGGGAAGGGGCCGTCGACGGCGCGCTGCGGCAGGCCCTCGGCATCGACGAGCAGGAGTTCGTGGCGCAGTGGCGGGAGTACGTGCGGTCCGAGCTGGGCTGATTTTTGGGCCCTAGGGCGTCGGTACCGCGTTGTCGCGCGAGGTCGGGGTGGGCGCAGGGGCGTGCTCGGCGCGCCGGGGTTCGGTCACCGTGGCGCGCCACAGCCGGCGGCAGGCGCTGAGGGAGGCCACGACCAGCAGGCCGTTGCGTACGAGGAGGAGGGTGACGCCGATCGGGTCGCTGGCGACCACGTTGCCGAAGTAGAGCGGGAACTCCAGGAACGTCACGAAGGTCGCCGCGAGCACCAGCCACACCGGCAGCGTCATCCGGCTGTCGCGGAAGAGGAGACAGACCGCCGCGACGCCCACCAGCCACACCATGTACTGCGGGCTGATCACGCGGCTCGTCGTCGTGAACAGCAGCACCGCCGTCAGGCCCGCGTCGGCGAGCGTCGCGGGCTGCCAGGCGCGCGCCTTGAACCGCCACAGCAGCAGCCAGCCGAACGCGAGCGCCGTGAGTACCTGCGCCAGGGTGCTCACCACGTCCACGTACGGGCCGAGGAACTCGACCGAGCCGTAGTTCAGCTGCACCGTGCCGTTCCAGCCGAACTGGCGCGCCACGTGGAAGACGAGTGAGCCGAGGGACTCCACCTCGGTGCCGCGGTTCTTCTGGAACGTGAGGAAGGCGAGCGCGCCCGGCATCGCGAGCGTGAAGGCGACGAGCAGCCCGGCCGCTGTCAGGACCGCCGTGCCCCACGTCTGCCGGGCGGCCCGGCCGCGCCGCGTGCCGACCAGCAGCAGCGCCGGCCACACCTTGATCATCGCGCCGATCGCCGCGAAGACGCCCGCGGCCCGCGGATGCCGGGCCGCCGCGAGCAGCGACGCGATCGCGACGGCCGTCACCATCACGTCGTAGCGCGCGTAGACGGTCTGTCCGAGCAGTGGCAGCCCGATGACCCACACCCAGGTGCCGCGCCGCGATCCGCCCCGCCGTTCGGAGACGTAGAGGAGCATCAGCAGGACGACGGCGTCCGCCAGGAACGCGAGCAGGAAGAAGGCGGAGGCGTACTCCAGGAAGGGCAGCAGCGCGGGGGAGAGGATCGCCATCGCGGCGGCCGGCGGGTACTGCCACGTGACGTCGTCCAGAGGGAACGTTCCGGTGCGCAGCACATCGAACCAGCCCTGGTAAATCACGTGGACGTCGCTGGTGACGTCGGGACCCGGAACAACGATCACCTTGAAGACGCACAGCAGAAGCAGCGCGCGGGTCAGTACCCAGGTGACCAGGAGCCCGGCGGGCGTTCGCGTCTTCATTCGATACATGATGCCGGGAAGCCCTGTGGCCTGGCCATGGACCCCGCGGCGCGGCGGCCACCGCCGGGCGCGTTCGGTACTGTCGGCGGTGATGCGCCAGACACCGAAGACACTGCTCGTGACCAACGACTTCCCGCCGCGCCCCGGTGGGATCCAGGCGTTCCTGCACAACATGGCGCTGCGCCTGGATCCGGAGCGGCTCGTCGTCTACGCCTCGACGTGGAAGCGCACCCGCGAGGGCATCGAGGCCACGGCGGCCTTCGACGCCGAGCAGCCGTTCACCGTGGTGCGCGACAACACGACGATGCTGCTGCCGACCCCGCGCGTGACCAAGCGCGCGGCGGGACTGCTGCGGGCGCACGGCTGTACGTCGGTGTGGTTCGGGGCGGCGGCGCCGCTCGGCCTGATGGCGCCCGCGCTGCGCAGGGCGGGCGCCTCACGCATCGTCGCGACGACGCACGGGCACGAGGCGGGCTGGGCCCAACTCCCCGCGTCCCGGCAGCTGTTGCGGCGGATCGGGGAGGGCACGGACACGATCACGTACCTCGGTGAGTACACGCGCTCGCGCATCGCGGCGGCGCTCACGCCCGCGGCGGCGGAGCGGATGGAGCAGCTTCCGCCGGGGGTCGACGAGAAGACGTTCCACCCGGGGTCGGGTGGGGATGCCGTACGGGCGCGGCTCGGGCTCACGGACCGGCCGGTGGTGGTGTGCGTCTCGCGCTTGGTGCCCCGCAAGGGCCAGGACACCTTGATCCTCGCCATGCCGAAGATCCTGGCGGCCGTGCCGGACGCGGTGCTGCTGATCGTGGGCGGCGGGCCGTACGAGAAGGACCTGCGCAAGCTGGCCGCCGAGACCGGGGTCGCGGACTCGGTGCGCTTCACGGGGTCCGTGCCGTGGGAGGAGCTGCCCGCGCACTACGGGGCGGGGGACGTGTTCGCGATGCCGTGCCGTACGCGGCGGGGCGGGCTCGACGTCGAGGGCCTCGGCATCGTCTACCTGGAGGCCTCCGCGACCGGGCTCCCGGTCGTCTCCGGCGACTCGGGCGGCGCGCCGGACGCGGTGCTCGACGGTGAGACGGGGTGGGTCGTCCGTGGCGGCTCGGAAGCGGAGTCCGCGGACCGCATCGTGACGCTCCTCCAGGACCCGGAACTCCGCCGCCGGATGGGCGAGCGGGGCCGCGAATGGGTCGAGGAGAAGTGGCGCTGGGATTTGCTGGCGGAGCGGTTGCGGGGGTTGCTGTAGCCGGGTACCGGGGTCGGCGCCTGCCGTTTTGGTTGCGCGGCACCCCGGTGCCGGTCAATGAAGCCCCTGCGGCGATTGAGCAGCGGGGTCCGGGGCGGAGCCCCGAGGCGTAAACGCAACATCCGCCGCACCGCACACCAACGCGCCGCGGCGGATGCCACCCGGTACCGCTAGCCGCGGTAGATCGCCTCGACCTCGTCCGCGTAGTCCTTCGCCACGACATTCCGCTTCAGTTTCAGCGAAGGCGTCAGGTGGCCCGACTCCTCGGTGAACTGGGCGCCGAGGATGCGGAACTTGCGGACCGACTCCGCCTTGGACACCGCCGCGTTGCCGTCGTCCACGGCCGCCTGGATCGTGGCCAGCAGGTCGGGGTCGTTCTGCAGCGATGCCACCGTCGAGCCCACCGGCTTGTCGTGGTCCGCGGCCCACTTGCCGAGGAACTCCTCGTCGATGGTGACGAGCGCGCCGACGAACGGGCGGCCGTCGCCGACGACCATGCACTCGGCGACGAGCGCGTGCGCGCGAATGCGGTCCTCGATCACCGCCGGGGCGACGTTCTTGCCGCCCGCCGTGACGATGATTTCCTTCTTGCGGCCGGTGATGCGGAGGTAGCCGTCCTCGTCCAGCGTGCCGATGTCGCCGGTGTGGAACCAGCCGTCGGCCAGGGCCTCTTCGGTGGCGCCCTGGTTGTTCCAGTAGCCGGTGAAGAGGTGCTCGCCGTGCAGCAGCACCTCGCCGTCGTCGGCGATCCGGACCACGGACCCCGGCAGCGGCTGACCCACCGTGCCGATCTTCTGGCGGTCCCACGGGTTGAACGCCGTGGCCGCGCAGGACTCGGTGAGGCCGTAGCCCTCCAGGACCGTGAAGCCGATGCCGCGGAAGAAGTGGCCGAGCCGCTCGCCGAGCGGCGCGCCGCCCGAGATCGCGTACTCGCCGCGCCCGCCGAGGACGGCGCGCAGCTTCCCGTAGACGAGCTTGTCGAACGTCTTGTACTTGAGCTTCAGGGCCAGCGACGGGCCGTTCGGCGTGTCCAGCGCGCGGCTGTACTCGATCGCCGTGTCGGCGGCCTTGTCGAAGATCCGGCCCTTGCCGTCGGCCTGCGCCTTGGCCCGCGCCGAGTTGTAGACCTTCTCGAAGACGCGCGGCACGCCCAGGATCAACGTAGGCCTGAACGCGGCCAGTTCATCGGTGAGGTGCTTGATGTCGGGGGCGTGGCCCAGCTTGATCGGGGCCATCAGCGAGGCGACCTCGACGAGGCGGCCGAAGACGTGCGCCACCGGAAGGAAGAGCAGCACGGAGCACTCGCCCGTGCGGAACAGGGGGCCGAGGCGCGCCACGATGTTGCCGCACTCCGCGAAGAAGCTGCGGTGCGTGAGGACACAGCCCTTGGGGCGGCCGGTGGTGCCCGAGGTGTAGACGATGGTCGCCGGGTCGTCGGCCTTCGCGATGGCGCTGCGGTCGTCGACCATGCCGTCGGAGAGCTCGGCACCGGCGCGGTACAGCTCGTCGAGGCCCCCGCCGTCGATCTGCCAGACGTGCCGCAGCTCGGGCAGCCGGTCGTGCACGGAGGCGACGGCCGCGGCGTGCGCGTCCAGCTCGACGAGGATGCCGACCGCGCCCGAGTCGCCGAGGATCCACTGGATCTGCTCGGGCGAGCTCGTCTCGTAGACCGGGACGGTGATCGCGCCCGCGCTCCAGATCGCGAAGTCGAGCAGCGTCCACTCGTAGCGGGTGCGCGACATGAGCGCGATGCGGTCGCCGGCCTGCACGCCGGACGCGATCAGGCCCTTGGCGGCCGCGCGCACCTCGGCGAGAAACTGGACGGACGTGACGTCCTGCCACGTGCCGCCGACCTTTCGGCCGATCACGGCGACGTCCGGGTGCTGCGCGGCGTTTCTGCGAACGATGTCGGTCAGATTGCCGTCCGCGGGGACCTCGTACAAAGCGGGAAGGCTGAACTCGCGCAAGACTGCTGCTCCTCGTAGGGCGCCGGCGCCACTCTTCTGTGATGCGTCGGTGCGGTCCAAGATCGGGCAGGTGCACAGTGCATCAATGAATTGTCCGCTCCAACTCGGCGGCGCTCATTGTTTGAACTGAACACGACTGGACTGCCCGGACGTTACCCATCGGTACTGCTTCTTCGATAGGGGGGTCGGACCAGATGTTCGCTGCGTCACACGCCGCCGCGACTGTTCTCGCACCCTAGTCCAGAAGCCGACCGACTCGGAAGTAACCGCAGGTCCGGCCGCCTCTACCCATTCCGGGACCCATCGTCCTAGGGTGATCGGCATGCGCGTACATGTGGTCAGCGATGTGCACGGAAACTCCACCGACCTCGCACGAGCGGGAGACGGCGCCGATGCCGTCATCTGCCTTGGTGACCTGGTGTTGTTCCTTGATTACGCAAATCATGCGCGCGGCATTTTCCCCGAATTGTTCGGAGTCGAGAACGCGGACCGCATCGTTGAACTGCGCACCGCCCGTCGCTTCGAGGAGGCGCGTGCCTTCGGAGCGGAGCTCTGGGCGGGCATAGACCGTGTGCCGGCCATCGAAAAAGCGGTGAGGAAGCAGTACGCGGAGATGTTCGCGGCGTTCCCCACACCGACGTATGCGACCTACGGCAATGTCGATATGCCGAAACTCTGGAGTGAGTACGCCGCCCCCGGCACGACCGTGCTCGACGGGGAGCGCGTCGAGATCGGCGGCTGGGTCTTCGGTTTCGTCGGGGGCGGGCTCCGCACGCCGATGCGCACGCCGTACGAGATCGACGACGAGGAGTACGCCGCGAAGATCGAGGCCGTGGGCGAGGTCGACGTGCTGTGCACGCACATCCCGCCGGAGGTTCCCGACCTCGTCTACGACACCGTGGCGCGGCGGTTCGAGCGCGGCAGCCGCGCCCTCCTCGAGGCGATTCGCCGGACCCGGCCCCGGTACTCGCTCTTCGGCCACGTCCACCAGCCGCTCGCGCGACGGATGCGGATCGGGTCCACGGAATGCGTGAATGTCGGCCACTTCGCGGGGTCGGGCAGGCCCTGGGCACTGGAGTGGTGACAGCGACAGCGCATGCGCGCGATAGCCTTCACGGGACACACACGCAGGCAGGCACGGCGCACCCAGACCGGTATCCGGAGGAGCCACGGCGATGGCGGAACACACCAGCTCGAGCATCACGATCGAGGCGGCCCCCGCCGATGTCATGGGGGTGATCGCCGACTTCGCCCGCTACCCGGACTGGACGGGTGAGGTGAAGGAGGCGGAGGTCATCGCCGAGGACGAGGCCGGCCGCGCCGAACAGGTCCGGCTCGTCATGGACGCCGGGGCGATCAAGGACGACCAGACGCTCAAGTACACCTGGGCCGGCGAGAACGAGGTCTCCTGGACCCTCGTGAAGTCCCAGATGCTGCGCTCCCTCGACGGCTCGTACGTGCTGAAGCCGGCGGGCGAGGGGACCGAGGTCACGTACTCCCTCACGGTCGACGTGAAGATCCCCATGCTCGGCATGATCAAGCGCAAGGCCGAGAAGGTCATCATCGACCGCGCGCTGGCGGGCCTGAAGAAGCGGGTGGAGTCGGGCAGTTAGAGCCCCGCAGGGGGCACCTCCCAGCGTGAGCTGGGGGAGATTGAGGCGCGGGGTCCGGGGCAGAGCCCCGAGACCTCGCCCCCGGTTCCGGGCAGCAGACAACGGTGGCCGGAACCACAGGTAGCCTCACACTCCATGCGCACCCTTCTCGTCACCGGCCCCGGCGGCGCCGGCCGCACCACAGTCGCCGCCGCCACCGCCCAACGGGCCGCCCGGCAAGGGGTGCGTACGAGGTTGATCACCGCGGACCCGGTCGCCGAACTGACGGACGTCGACGTCGTCCGTCTCACCCCGGCCGACGACTTCCGCCGCGACCTCCTCGCCCTCCAGGACCGCGCCGCCTCCGGCCTCGAGTTCCTCGGCGCCGCCCGGCTCGACGCGGACGAGGTCACGCCCCTCCCCGGCAGCGAGGAGCTCGCGCTGCTCCGCGCCCTGCGGGACAGCGCCGAAGGGCCGTACGACCTGCTCGTCGTCGACCTGCCGCCCGCGCCCCGCGCCATCGACACGCTCGCCCTGCCCGAGCAGCTCCGCCGCTATCTGCGCCGCCTGCTCCCCGCGGAGCGGCAGGCCGCGCGCGCCCTGCGCCCCGTGCTCGGCCGGCTCGCCGGGGTGCCGATGCCCGGGCAGTGGCTGTACGAGTCCGCCGCCCGCTGGGACGCCGAACTCGCCGCCGCGCAGGCCGTGATCGAGGCCGCCACCACCCGCGTACGACTCGTCGCCGAGCCCACCCGGGCCGCCGCCGAGACCCTGCGCACCACCCGCACCGGCCTTGCCCTGTACGGGCTCGACGTCGAGTCGGTCGTCGCCAACCGCGTGCTCCCCGACGGCTCCACCGACCCGTGGCTCGCCGACGCAGCCGCCCGCCAGCGCAAGGTCGTCGCCGAGTGGCCCGGCGCGCACGAGCTGCCCCACCTGGGCCGCGACCCGCGCCCCGGGGACCTGGACGTACCGGTGCCCGCGACCCTGCCGGGCCCCCGTACCCCGTGGCCCGTGGAGGACCGGCTCGGCGAGGACGGCGTCCTGGTGTGGCGGATACCGCTGCCCGGGGCCGTCCGCGAGGAGCTGAGCCTGATGCGGCGCGGCGACGAACTGGTCGTCGGCGCGGGCCCGTTCCGGCGTATCGTCCCGCTGCCCTCCGCGCCCCGCCGCTGCACCGTGGCCGGCGCGGGGCTCGTCGACGGCGAGCTCCGGGTCCGCTTTGCCCCCGATCCGGATCTGTGGCCGCAGACCCGGTGAACGGGGCGCACCCGTTCGGGTAACGTCGAAGGGGTAACCGGTCCAGCTCTCCGCAGGAGTCAGCCGTCATGAGCGACGCCACCGAGCAACCCGCCCAGCAGGTCGACGCCGACGCCTGGGAGAAGGCGTGCGCCGAGGATCTCGAGGAGGAGCGGGCCCGCCGCAGGGCCGAGTACGGGCCGCCGCCCGGATCCGCGGCCGAGGAGCTGAAGAAGCTCGTCGACGCCGTCACCGACAAGCTCTCGTCCGTGCAGGCCCCGTTCCTCGGCCCGGTCGCCCAGGGCACCGCGGAGCAGGTCGCCAAGCAGGCCGTACGGCAGGCCCGCTCCGTCATCGAGCCGGTCATCGACCGGAACGCCGACGTGTTCGACCACCTGGCCGCCGCGGGCAACGAACTGCTCGCCGCCTACCGCTCCGCGGTCGAGGGCCAGGAGCGCCGCTGGACCCAGCGCACCCAGGAGCCGGCCCCACCGAAGGACGCCGAGGATCCCAAGGGCCCCGAGGACGAAGGCCCCGGTGGAGAGCACATCGACCTGGACTGAGCCGGGGGCCGGGCCCCTGCTCGGTTAGGGTGGGCCCTAGCGGGGCTCGACCGAACTGAGGGATTCATGGGACTCACCATCGGCGTCGATATCGGCGGCACGAAGATTGCGGCCGGCGTGGTCGACGAGGAGGGCAACATCCTCTCCACGTTCAAGGTGCCGACGCCTTCCACGCCTGACGGGATCGTCGACGCGATCGCCTCGGCCGTGGAAGGTGCCAGGGCCGGGCACGAGATCGTGGGCGTGGGCATCGGTGCGGCCGGCTACGTCAACCGTCAGCGCTCCACCGTGTACTTCGCGCCGAACATCGACTGGCGTCAGGAACCGCTGAAGGAGAAGGTCGAAGCGCGCGTCAAGCTGCCCGTGATCGTCGAGAACGACGCGAACGCGGCCGCCTGGGGCGAGTACAAGTTCGGCGCGGGCAAGGGCCATCGCAACGTCATCTGCATCACCCTCGGCACCGGCCTCGGCGGCGGCGTCATCATCGGCAACAAGCTGCGCCGCGGTCACTTCGGCGTGGCTGCCGAGTTCGGCCACATCCGCATGGTGCCGGACGGCCTGCTGTGCGGCTGCGGCTCGCAGGGCTGCTGGGAGCAGTACGCGTCGGGCCGCGCGCTCGTCCGCTACGCGAAGCAGCGGGCGAACGCGACGCCGGAGAACGCCTCGTACCTGCTCTCGCTCGGCGACGGCAGCCCCGAGGGCATCGAGGGCAAGCACATCTCCTCGGCCGCCCGTGAGGGCGACCCGGTGGCCGTCGACTCGTACCGCGAGCTGGCCCGCTGGGCCGGCGCGGGCCTGGCCGACCTGGCCTCGCTGTTCGACCCGTCGGCGTTCATCGTCGGCGGCGGCCTCTCGGACGAGGGCGAGCTGGTCCTCGACCCGATCCGCAAGTCGTACAAGCGGTGGCTGGTCGGCGGCAACTGGCGGCCCGTGGCCGACGTGATCGCGGCCGAGCTGGGCAATAAGGCGGGCATGGTCGGCGCCGCCGACCTGGCGCGGGAGCCCGACCCCGTCATGTGACGTACATGCGCACCTGGTGCCCGTCGTTCCCCGTGGGGGCGGCGGGCACCGGCGTATCTTGATCTTCATGGACTCCGGCTCGCTCCCCGAAGAACGCACCGAACTTCCCAAGTCCCGTACGGAAGCGGACGGTTCGGCCGTCATTCGCGTCCTCAGCTACAACATCCGCTCGATGCGCGACAGCCCCGTCGCCCTCGCCCGCGTGATGAAGGCCTGCGCCCCGGACCTCGTACTGATCCAGGAGGCGCCCCGGTTCTTCCGCTGGCGCAAGCAGCTCGCCCGGCTCGCCCGCGCGGCCGACCTGGTGATCCTCTCCGGGGGCGGCAGCGCCGCAGGGCCCGCGCTGCTCTGCTCGCTGCGCGCCACCGTCGAGCGCACCGAGGACGTACTGCTGCCGCTCACGCCGGGACTGCACCGGCGCGGCTTCGCGACCGCCGTCGTGCGGTTCGGGGACGCGCGGCTCGGTGTCGTCAGCTGCCATCTGAGCCTGCAGAAGGACGAGCGGTACGCGCAGGGCGGGATGCTCCTCGACCGGGTCGCCGGTATGGGGGTGGAGCACGCCGTCGTGGGCGGCGATCTCAACGAGCGGCCCGGCGGGCGCACCTTCCGGCGCCTCGCGCGCACCCTGAACGACGCCTGGGCGACCCGGCCCTGGGGCGGCGAGTACACCTCGACGCCGGCCGATCCCCATCAGCGTATCGACGCGATCCTCGCCACCAAGGGCATCGAGGTGCTGGGGTGCGGGGTGCCGGACTTCCTGGACCGGGACGAGCTGAGGGCGGCCACCGACCATCTGCCGGTGCTCGCCGCCCTCCGCGTTCCCGCCACGTAGTCCTAGATCACGTTCTAGACCACGGCGCCGCGGCCCGGGTCGTCGCCGTCCTCGTCGTCGCCCGGTGACATCCGGGCGACGAGCGTGCCGAAGCCGCCGAGGAAGCCGCCGATGCACAGTGTCGCCAGCCACCACGTCATGTCCCAGCCCAGCAGCACCGCGAGGAGCAGCAGGATCGGGCCGCCGACCACCGCGAGCCAGGCGAACCTGGCCGTGACGTCGCCCTCCGGCAGCGGGGGCGGCTCGGGCGGGACGAAGTGGCCCTCGTCGGCGCCGCCGAAGTCGTCGTCCGAGGGCGCGGGCGGCGCGTGGTCGCGCGGTCCTGGAGTGGAGGCGATGCCCGGCGCAAAGGAGACCGAGGAGCCGAGCGGGCCCTGCTTGCCCCGATCCGGGTCCTGGTCCTGGGACTGGGTCTGGTCCCGGTCCTGACCGCGGTCCTGGTCCGGGGCGTCCTTCTCCGTGGTGCTCCGCCGCGCGTCCGACGGCCGCTTCGGCGCATCGTTGGTCTCCGGTTCGAGCAGCGCCAGGTCCTCCACCGACTTGAACGGCTTGGCGCCCGGCGGGTCCGGCGGCTCCTCCCCGTAACCGGCGACGATCGCCGCCCACGCCGCGTCCTCGTCGCTCGGCAGCAGGGGATCGCGCGACTGCCCGCCGGTCTCCTCCTGGTCGTGCGGCTCCGAGCTGTCCGGCCGCTCGGACCCGCCCCGCTCCTGCTCAGTCACCGGTGCTCGTCCCTTCCACGCCCTCGCTGGGGATCTTGCCGACTTCGGGAGCGAGCCGGTCGAAGAACGCGTAGCTCTCCTCGAAGATCCGGTCCGCGTCATGGTCCAACGTCGCCACGTGGTAGCTCTGTTCCAGCAGGATCTCCGTGACGTCCGTGGACGAGACGCGGCCGAGCACCCGCGCCGAGTCGGCGGGCGGCACCACATGGTCGTGCACGCTGTGCAGCACCACCAGGGGCTGCGTCACCTGCGGCAGTTCACGGTCCACGATCCGGAAGAAGATGCGCAGCTGGTGCGCCGCGTGCAGCGGAACCCGGGGGTAGCCGACCTCGTCCGCGCCCTCCTTGGCGATGTCGCTGGTGATGCCCTTGACCGTGCTCACGAAGTGCCGGGCGACCGGGAGCGCGTACGCGGACAGGCCGTGCACCTTGTTGCCCGGGTTCACCAGGACGAGGCCCGCGATCCGGTCCCCGTGCTTGGCCGCGAGGCGCAGGGCGAGCGCGCCTCCCATCGACAGGCCGCACACGAAGACGTGGGAGCAGCGGTCGGTGAGCTCGCGCAGGGCGCGGTCCACCTCCGCGTACCAGTCCTGCCAGGCGGTGACGGACAGGTCCTCCCAGCGCGTGCCGTGGCCCGGCAGCAGCGGGAGCGAGACGGTCAGCCCGCGCTCGGCGAGGTACTCGGCCCAGGGCCGCAGCGACTGGGGCGATCCGGTGAATCCGTGACAGAGGAGGACGCCGACCTCGCCACCGTCGTGGCGGTACGGCTCGGCTCCAGGAAGGACCGGCACCTTCGGTCTCCTGTTCATGGCAGAGAAACGGTGGACGGACGTGCAGGGGAACGAGCTGACGAGCAACAGCGACGTGAACCTCACGGTACGCGACCGGACTGACACCGACCAGGGTCGTCGGGCCCCGGGGCGGCCCCGCGGGTGCTGTGTCTTCCCGGGGGACAACCCCCGGACCCCCGGCCGGGCAAGCAGGTCGGCCAGGGTCGTCGGGCCCCGGGGCGGCCCCGCGGGTTAAGGTCGGATCCTCGGACTGGTCCCGGTACGAGGTCCGGGCACGAGGGAAGGCAGTGGGTTGATCTACGGCGCAATGAAGGTGGCCATCGGAGGGCCGCTGAAGCTCGGTTTCCGGCCGTGGGTGGAGGGCCTCGAGAACATCCCCGCCGAGGGCCCCGCGATTCTCGCCAGCAATCACCTCTCGTTCTCCGACTCGTTCTTCCTTCCCGCCGTCCTCGACCGCAAGGTCACCTTCATCGCGAAGGCCGAGTACTTCACCACCCCCGGGGTCAAGGGAAAGATGACGGCCGCCTTCTTCAAGGGCGTCGGCCAGCTGCCCGTGGACCGCTCCGGTTCGCGGGGCGCCGGCGAGGCCGCCATCAAGAGCGGCATCGAGGTCCTGGAGCGCGGCGAGCTGTTCGGCATCTACCCGGAGGGGACGCGTTCCCCCGACGGCCGCCTCTACAGGGGCAAGCCGGGCGGCCTCGCGCGCGTGGCACTGTCCACCGGCGCCCCCGTCATCCCCGTCGCCATGATCGACACGGAGAAGATCCAGCCTCCCGGCAAGGTGATGCCCAAACTGATGCGCCCGGGCATCCGCATCGGCAAGCCCCTCGACTTCAGCCGCTATCACGGCATGGAGAGCGACCGCTTCGTCCTGAGGGCTGTCACCGACGAGGTCATGTACGAGATCATGAAGCTTTCCGGCCAGGAGTACGTCGACGTGTACGCGACGGCCGCCAAGCGGCAGATCGCGGACGCGGAGAAGGCGGCCAAGGCCGAGAGGGAAGCGGCGAAGAAGGCGTTGGAGAAGGAACGGGACGGCTCCTAGCCGCGTCGTCCCAAGGAGGGCGCAGGAGCAGAAGTACCCGGAAGTGCCAACGGGGGGACAGGGGACATGGGGAACGCGGTCGGGCGCGAGCGGGTCGTGCGGATGTCGGTCGAGCAGCCGCTGTGGCGCGCGCTCACCGGGTACCGCCTGCTGACCCTCGTCTACGCGATCGGGCTGTTCGCCTCCTCGTACGAGGTGTACGAGCGCCCGTGGGTCGGCGCCGGCTACTTCGCGGTCCTCGCGGTGTGGACGCTGGCGACGCTGCCGCAGGTGTCGGGCGCCCGGCGCTGCACCAAGCGGTTCCTCACCGCCGACCTGACGATCGCCGTCGCCGGCATCCTGCTCTCGCCGGTCGCCGGGCACGAGCGGGCCGTCACCGGGGGCTCCACGCTGCCGTCGATCTGGACGGCGGGCGCCGTCCTCGCCTGGGCGCTCAAGGGCGGCTGGCGGTGGGCAGCCGGAGCGTCCCTGCTCATCGGCGTCGCCAATGTGCTGCAGCGCGGCGACATCACCCGCGGCCTCATCCACAGCGTCCTTCTGGTCTGCATCGCCTCCATCGCGATCGGCTACGTCGTGGAGGTGGCCCGCGCCTCCGAGCGCACCCTCGCCCGCGCCCTGGAGATCGAGGCGACGACGCGCGAGCGGGAGCGCCTCGCCCGCGACATCCACGACAGCGTGCTGCAGGTCCTCGCGATGGTGCAGCGCCGCGGCACCGCCCTGGGCGGTGAGGCGGCGGAGCTCGGCCGGATGGCGGGCGAGCAGGAGGTCGCGCTGCGCACGCTGGTCGCCGGGGGCCTCGTACCCGCCTCGCGTGCGTCCGAGGACGCGGAGGCCGGCGCCGTCGTACGCACTGTGGTGGAGCCGGCGGAACCGGCCGAGGACGAGGGCGCGGGCCCGCGCGATCTGCGCCCCCTCCTTGCCGGGCACGCCGGTGGACGCATCACTTTCTCGGAGCCGGGCGCCCCGGTGCCGATGCGGCCCGCCGCGGCCCGCGAACTGGCCGCCGCCGTCAGTGCCGCCCTGGACAATGTGCGTCTGCACGCGGGCGCGGACGCCAGCGCGTGGATCCTCGTCGAGGACGAGTCGGACGCGGTGATCGTGACGGTGCGGGACGACGGCCCCGGCATCCCGGAGGGCCGCCTCGCGCAGGCCGAGGGCGAGGGCCGGCTCGGCGTCGCCCTGTCGATCCGGGGCCGGCTGCGCGACATCGGCGGCACCGCCGAGCTGATCTCGGTCCCCGGCCAGGGCACCGAGGTCGAACTGCGCGTACCGAAGAAGTAGCGAAAGCGGCCCGTACGGGCCACGGGGGAAGGCAGGACCGGAGAGATGAGCGAACCGAACGGATCCATCAAGGTCATGGTGGTCGACGACCACCCGATGTGGCGCGACGCCGTCGCCCGCGACCTGGGCGCGGCCGGCTTCGAGGTCGTCGCCACGGCGGGCGACGGCGAGCAGGCGGTGCGCCGCGCGCAGGCCGCGGGGCCCGACGTCCTCGTCCTCGACCTGAACCTGCCGGCCAAGCCCGGCGTCCAGGTCTGCAAGGAACTCGTCGGCGCCGACCCCCGCCTGCGCGTCCTCGTGCTGTCCGCGAGCGGTGAGCACGCCGACGTACTGGAGGCGGTGAAGTCCGGTGCCACCGGCTATCTGCTCAAGTCGGCCTCCACGGACGAACTGATCGACGCGGTGGGGCGCACCGCCGTCGGCGACCCCGTGTTCACGCCGGGCCTCGCGGGCCTCGTCCTCGGTGAGTACCGGCGGCTCGCATCGGACCCGTCCCCGGCCGGTGACGCCGACGAGTCGGGCGCCGCCCCGCAGCTCACGGACCGGGAGACCGAGGTGCTGCGCCTCGTCGCGAAGGGCCTGAGCTACAAGCAGATCGCCGAGCGACTGGTCATCTCGCACCGCACGGTCCAGAACCACGTGCAGAACACCCTCGGCAAACTCCAGCTGCACAACCGCGTGGAACTCGTCCGGTACGCGATCGAGCGAGGTCTGGACGACGACTGACCCCGCGCGGGAGAGTGGCCCCAACCACTCGCCGTGACAAGGGAGTTACGCCATGAGGGTCGGAGTGCTGACCGGAGGCGGTGACTGCCCCGGACTGAACGCTGTCATCCGGGGCATCGTGCGCAAGGGTGTGCAGGAGTACGACTACGACTTCGTAGGGTTCCGGGACGGCTGGCGCGGCCCCCTGGAGAACGACACCGTCCCTCTCGACATCCCCGCGGTGCGCGGCATCCTGCCCCGCGGCGGCACCGTGCTCGGCTCCTCGCGGACCAACCCCCTCCAGGCGGAGGACGGCATCCGCCGCGTCAAGGAGAACCTCGCCAAGCAGGAGGTCGGGGCCCTCATCGTGATCGGCGGCGAGGACACCCTCGGCGTCGCGGCCCGGCTCGCGGACGAGTACGGCATCAAGGTCGTCGGCGTACCGAAGACCATCGACAACGACCTCTCGGGTACGGACTACACCTTCGGTTTCAACACGGCCGTCGGCATCGCCACGGAGGCCATCGACCGGCTGCACACCACCGCCGAGTCCCATATGCGGGTCCTCGTCGTCGAGGTCATGGGCCGGCACGCGGGCTGGATCGCGCTGCACTCCGGCCTCGCCGGTGGGGCCAACGTCATCCTCATCCCCGAGCAGCGCTTCGACGTCGAGCAGGTCTGCTCCTGGGTCACCTCCCGCTTCCGCTCCTCGTACGCCCCGATCGTGGTCGTCGCCGAGGGGGCGATGCCGCGCGACGGCGACATGGTGCTGAAGGACGAGTCCCTGGACTCCTTCGGGCACGTGCGCCTCTCCGGCGTGGGGGAGTGGCTGGCGAAACAGATCGAGAAGCGGACGGGCAAGGAGGCGCGGACGACGGTCCTCGGCCATGTGCAGCGGGGCGGCACGCCGTCCGCGTTCGACCGCTGGCTGGCCACGCGGTTCGGGCTGCACGCGATCGAGGCGGTGCGGGACGGGGACTTCGGGAAGATGGTGGCGCTGCGGGGGACGGACATCGTGCGGGTGCCTATCGCGGACGCGACGGCCCGCCTCAAGACAGTGGATCCCGCTCTGTACGAAGAGGTCGGCGTGTTCTTCGGGTAGGCGTCTTCAGGGGCGCGGGGAACTGCGCAACCGATCCACGGCTCCGTGTGCCGTACGGAAAGGCCGTACATACACTCCCTCTATGGAGATCCTCGCATTCGGCGTGCAATCCGACGAAAAGCCTCTGATCGAGAAGGCCTTCGAAGGGCACCACGACGTCCGCTGCCTCGACGTCTTCCTCAACGAGGACACCGCACCGATCGCGGCCGGCTACGAGATCGTCTCCACCAGCGTCAACGCCACCCTCAACCACCGCGTGCTGCAGACCCTCGCGGCCGGCGGCACGCAGCTGATCGCCCAGCGCTCCACGGGCTTCAACAACATCGACCTACAGGTCGCCGAGCGGCTCGGCCTGACCGTGTCCCGCGTCTCGTACTACTCGCCGTACTCGGTCGCCGAGTTCGCCTGGACCCTCGCGATGGCCGTCAACCGCCGCATCGTCCGCGCCAGCACCCGCACCCGCGACTTCGACTTCCGCCTCGACGGGCTGATGGGCCGCGATCTGCGGGGCCGCACCGTCGGCGTGCTCGGCACCGGAAAGATCGGCGAGGCCTTCACCAGGATCGCGCACGGCTTCGGCATGAACCTGCTCGGCTGGGACGTCGCCGAGAACCCGAACTGCACGGCCCTCGGCATGAAGTACGTCGACAAGGAGCAGCTGTTCGCCGAGGCCGACGTCGTCAGCCTGCACGTACCGCTGCTGCCCGCCACCGAGCACATCGTGGACGCCGCCGCGCTGCGCGCCATGAAGGACGACGCGATCCTGATCAACTCCAGCCGCGGCGGCCTCATCGACACGAAGGCCCTGGTCACGGAGCTCCGCGAGGGCCGCTTCGCGGGCGTCGGCCTCGACGTGTACGAGGCCGAGGCGGGCCTGTTCTTCCTCGACAAGTCCCTCGACGTCGTCGAGGACGACACCCTGGCCCGCCTCGTCACGTTCCCGAACGTCCTGGTCACGTCCCACCAGGCGTACTACACCGTGGACGCGGTCGGACAGATCATCGAGACCACGGTGCAGAACGTCCTCGACTATCAGGCCGGGCGCCGCTCCGAGAACGTGCTGGTCCCCGCAGAGGCGCCGTCGACCAGCTGAGCCAGCAGCTCCCGTACGATCCCTGCGCCGCGCAGCGAAAGCACCGACTCCGGGTGGAACTGGACGCCCCCGAAGGAGGGCCCGCGCAGCGCGTGCACCTCACCCGTCGCCCGGTCCCGGCTGATCTCCACGCCGTGCGCCGCCAGTTCGGTCGCCGCCGCGTCGTCGCAGGACGCCACGAAGCTGTTGTAGAACCCGACCTTCTCGGTCCGCCCGAACACCTCGACGTCGGTCTGCGCGCCCTGGTACGGCACCTCCTTGCGGACGATCTCCAGGCCCAGCTCCGCCGCGATCAGCTCGTGCCCGAGGCAGACGCCGAGCACGCCGTGCTCGTGCGTGCGGATCACGTCGGCGGTCAGTGAGCGCAGGAAGCGCATCTTCGGGTCGGTCAGGTCGGAGGGGTTGCCGGGGCCGGGGCCCAGCACGACCGGGCCCTCGTGTGCGAGCACCGCCTCCCGCAGGCCCTTCTCGTCGTAGCGCCGCACCGTCACGTCGAGCCCCGTCGAGCGCAGCACGTGCGCCAGCATCGCGGTGAAGGTGTCCTCGCCGTCGACGACGAGCGCGTGCCCGGAAAGCTCGTTCTCGCGCTTCTGCATCCGCAGCCAGAACGGCGCGAGCGCCGACCTGCGCCCGTCGAGCGCCGCCCGCACCCGCGGGTCGTCGGCGAGCGCGGGCCGCGTGCTCTCGGCACGCGGGCGTGCGGGGCGCACGCCCAGCGCGGCCAGCACGCCCGCCGCCTTCGCGTGCGTCTCCGCGACCTCGCTCGCCGGGTCGGAGCCGCGCACGAGGGTCGCGCCGACCGGGACGCGGAGCTGCCCGGAGGCGTCGATGTCGGCGGTGCGGATCAGAATGGGGGAGTCGAGCGTCTGCGCCCCGCCCGCGTCCCTGCCGACGAGCGCGAGCGCGCCCGCGTAGTAGCCGCGGCCGCCGACCTCGTGCCGCTCGATGACGCGGCACGCGTTCTGCACGGGCGAGCCGGTGACGGTGGCCGCGAACATCGTCTCCTTGAGTACGTCCCGCACATCGAGGGTCGACTTCCCCCGCAGCTCGTACTCGGTGTGCGCGAGGTGCGCCATCTCCTTGAGCCGCGGACCGACGACGACACCGCCCATGTCGCCGACGGTGCACATCATCTTGAGCTCCTCGTCGACGACCATCGACAGCTCCTCGATCTCCTTGCCGTCGGCGAGGAAGTCCAGCAGGTGCTCGGGCGTCGGGCCCTCGGCCGGGTAGCGGTACGTGCCGCTGATCGGGTTCATGACGACGGTGCCGCCGGACATCCGGACGTGCACCTCGGGGCTCGCGCCCACCAGCGTCCGGTCCCCGGTGTGCACGACGAACGTCCAGTACGCGCCCCGCTCCCCGTCGAGCAGCCGCCGGAACAGCGCGAGGGCGTCGGCCCGCGAGAATCCCGCGATCTCACCCTCGTACGTCCTGCGGATCACGAAGTTCGCGCCCTCGCCCTGCCCGATCTCCTCACGCAGCACCCGGCCCACGATGTCGGCGTACGCGTCGTCGTCGACGTCGAAGCCGCCGTCGCGGACCTGGACGTCGTGCCGCGGAAGCTGTTCGAGGGCCTCGGCGAGCGGGAGTTCGTACGACTCCTCGGGGGTGAGGACCGTGAGCGGGGTGCCGTCGTCGCGGACGTCGAAGCCGCGTTCCCTGATCTGCCGGAAGGGGACGAGGGCGAGCCCTTCGGGGATGTCGGCGAGGCGTTCGTACTCGGCGACCGGGCCGGTCAGGACCTCGACCGTGTCGTGCTCGCGGCCAGGGGTGCGGCGGCGCAGAAGCGCGAAGGGGCGGTCGCCCGTGAGCAGTGAGTCGAGCATGAGGGTGTTCCTTCCAGAGACTGTCGGGAGTCGTTCGGGAGGAACAGCCGGTGTCGTAAAACACTGAAGGCCGCCCCTCGGGCGGCCTTCGCGGTTTCAGATACGCGCAGTCAGTGGGCCGCCGGATGTGCGGTCCACCACCAGGTGCGGTGCAGAAGTTGCGCGAACATGAGCGTCACCGTACCCGATGCCCGCGCGTGGGGCTCAGACGTGTCGCGTCCGTCTCAAAAGATGAGCGGGGGGATGGACGGGCGGCATGACCCCGTAATGTTTACGAGGTGACCGTGAACGCTAAGACCAGCGCAAGCGCTGGCAACACCTGGCGAGACCTGCCCGCGGCGCAGCAGCCCGAGTACCCCGATGCCGAGGCTCTGCGCGATGTGATCGCGGACCTCGAGTCGTATCCGCCGCTCGTCTTTGCCGGCGAGTGCGACCAGCTGCGCAACCGCCTGGCGGCCGTCGCCAAGGGAGAGGCGTTCCTGCTCCAGGGTGGCGACTGCGCCGAGGCCTTCGACGCCGTCTCCGCCGACCACATCCGGAACAAGCTGAAGACCCTGCTCCAGATGGGCGCCGTGCTGACGTACGCCGCCTCGGTGCCGGTGGTGAAGGTCGGCCGGATCGCCGGTCAGTACTCCAAGCCGCGCTCCAAGGGCACCGAGACCCGCGACGGCGTCACGCTGCCGACCTACCGCGGCGACTCCGTCAACGGCTTCGAGTTCAACGAGGCGGCCCGGATCCCGGACCCCGAGCGCCTGAAGCAGATGTACCACGCGTCCGCTTCGACGCTGAACCTCGTGCGCGCCTTCACCACGGGCGGCTACGCGGACCTGCGCCAGGTGCACGCCTGGAACCAGGACTTCGTGAAGTCGTCCCCGTCGGGCCAGCGCTACGAGAAGCTCGCCCGCGAGATCGACAACGCGCTGAACTTCATGCGCGCCTGCGGCACCGACCCGGCCGAGTTCCAGACGGTCGAGTTCTACGCCTCCCACGAGGCGCTGCTGCTCGACTACGAGTCGGCGCTGACCCGCGTGGACTCGCGTACGGGCAATCTGTACGACGTCTCGGGCCACATGGTCTGGATCGGCGAGCGCACGCGTCAGCTCGACCACGCGCACGTCGAGTTCGCCTCGAAGATCCGCAACCCGATCGGGATCAAGCTCGGCCCGACGACGACGGCCGAGGACGCGCTGCAGTACATCGAGCGCCTCGACCCCGACCGCGAGCCCGGCCGGCTGACCTTCATCGTCCGCATGGGCGCCGACAAGGTCCGCGACAAGCTGCCCGAGCTGGTGGAGAAGGTCACGGCGTCCGGCGCGCAGGTCGCCTGGATCACCGACCCGATGCACGGCAACACGTACGAGGCGGCCTCCGGTCACAAGACCCGGCGCTTCGACGACGTGCTCGACGAGGTCAAGGGCTTCTTCGAGGTCCACAAGGCGCTCGGCACGCACCCGGGCGGCATCCACGTCGAGCTCACCGGTGACGACGTCACCGAGTGCGTGGGCGGCGGCGACGAGATCTTCGTCGACGATCTGCACCAGCGCTACGAGACGGCCTGCGACCCGCGCCTCAACCGCAGCCAGTCGCTCGACCTGGCGTTCCTGGTGGCGGAGATGTACCGCGACCAGTGACGGCCATTGACCGTGGGTAACGCCGTGGGGCGCGGATCACAAGGATCCGCGCCCCACGGCACTTTTGTGCTTCCGGTCGGCCGGGTAAGGTTAGGTTAGCCTCACCGATCAATCGGGACGGCGCTGCCTATGAGTCCCGACGACGGTCCGACCGGGAGGTGAACCGCGTGTTCGTCTGCAACTGCTTCGGTGTCACCGAGGCGCAGGTCAAGAAGCACGCGGAGGACGGTGCCTGCACCCCCCGCCAGATAGCGTCGGCCTGCAAGGCCGGCACCGACTGCGGTTCCTGCGTCCGCCGGATCCAGGCACTGCTCGGCCGGAGCGCGTGCCCCCGCAGGGAGCTTGTCGAGCAGGGCGACTCGGCCGTTGCCCTCGCGCCGCAGGCCGAGTCGGCGGAACTTCCGGAAGCGGCCTAGCTCTAGCCCTCCGGCTGCTCGATGAGCTGCGCGATGTACAGCGCCTCACCCAGCTTCTCCACCAGCTCCAGCTGCGTGTCCAGGTAGTCGATGTGGTGCTCCTCGTCCTCGAGGATCGACTCAAAAAGGTTCGCAGACGTGATGTCGCCCTTGCCGCGCATCACCTCGATGCCCCGCTTCAGACGGTCGATCGCCTCGACCTCGACCTGCCGGTCCGCCTGGAACATCTCGGTGACCGTCTGGCCGACCCGGACGTGGAAGAGCCGCTGGTAGTTCGGCAGGCCGTCCAGGAACAGGATCCGGTCGGTCAGCACCTCCGCGTGCTTCATCTCGTCGAACGACTCGGAGCGTGTGTACTTCGCGAGCTTCGTCCAGCCGAAGTTGTCCTGCATCTTCGCGTGCAGGAAGTACTGATTGATGGCCGTGAGTTCGGCCGTCAGCTGCTCGTTGAGAAACTCGATGACCTCGGGGTCGCCCTGCATCGCAGAGGCTCCTTCCAAGCGGTTACTGGGCAGGTTTCGCGCATCCTTGCACCGGCACACGAGTGCGTCCAGTAAGTGCACGCTTAGTAGGAGTTGCCCGAATCAACGGTCGTGGCAGGTCCGGGCGGAGTGGGCGTGGTCACGTCCACTGCTCCAGGTCTGTCAGGATGGAGGCATGGGTCATCCGGTGGGTCGCGAGTCTGGGGGAGCAGTGCAGCCGGAGCTTCCACCGGGGCAGCGTCTGCAGCGCGGCTGGCCCGTCACGCACTACGGCCCGGTGCCCAAGTTCCGGCCCGAGCGCTGGGAGTTCAGGGTCTTCGGCGCGACCGCCGACGGTGACAAGCACTGCTGGAACCACGAAGAGTTCGCGGCGCTGCCGTACGGGACCGTGGTCGGCGATCTGCACTGCGTCACGAAGTTCAGCATGCTGGCCGCCGAATGGGGCGGCGTACGCGCCTCCACGATCCTGGAGCTCGCCCCTCCCGGGCCCGATGTCACCCATGTGATGGTGTGGGCCGAATACGGATTCTCGTCCAACCTGCGGCTGTCCGACTTCGCGTCCGAGCGGGCCATTTTCGCCACGCACAAGGACGGCGAACTGCTCACCGCGGAGCACGGTTTCCCGCTGCGCCTCGTGGTGCCCCACCTGTACGCCTGGAAGGGCCCGAAGTGGGTGCGCGGCGTCGAGTACATGACGGCGGACCGGCGCGGATTCTGGGAGGAGCGCGGGTATCACAACGTGGGCGACCCGTGGCGTGAGCAGCGGTACTCGTACCAGGAGGGGCCCGGGGAAGGGCCCGAGTTCTAGGCCTCTCGCCAGGCTTCCGGTACCCCCTGGGGGTCAGTGGTACTGGTGCACTACCGCGTGGCCCTTGCCGCGGCCGACCATCCAGCGGTTGACCGGGGTCGTCACCACGAAGGCGATCGCCGGCGAAGCGGCGAGCGCGACCCGGAACGCCGACATGAAGTCGGCGCCGGGCCGTGCGTGCTCCGCGCAGCGTGAGCGATTGACGTCCTCGTTGACGTCAGGCGCTGCGCAACCCCTGCAGTCGGGCCACGTCGGCCGCGTGCCCCTCTTTGCCGCCGGGTGTCTCGATGACCAGGGGAACGTTCTCGGTCGCGGGGTGGGCCAGCAGCTCACGGAACGGGTCCTCGCCGATGTGGCCGGAGCCGATGTTCTCGTGCCGGTCCTTGTGGGCGCCCACGACGTCCTTGGAGTCGTTGGCGTGGATCAGCTTGAGGCGGCCCTCGCCGACCGTGTCCACGAGCAGGTCGAGGGTCTGCTTCATGCCGGCCGGGCCCGTGAGGTCGTGGCCCGCCGCGAAGATGTGGCAGGTGTCGAGGCAGACGCCCAGCTTGGGGTGGCGGTCGAGGACGTCGAAGTACGGGCCGAAGTCCCAGGTGCGCGAGCACAGCGAGGCGCCCTGGCCCGCGGTCGACTCCAGGAGCAGGAACGGGTCGTCTTCGTGGGTCAGCTCGTCGAGCAGCGGCAGCATGCGCTCGCGGACCTGCGCGAGGGCGACCTCACGCTCCCGGCCGCCGGTCGCGGAGCCGGTGTGCACGACGACGCCGAGGGCGCCGATCGCGCGGGCCCGGCGCAGCGAGTGGCGCAGGGAGTCCACGGACTTGTCCACGGTCGCCTCGGTGTGCGAGCCGAAGTTGATCAGGTACGGGGCGTGGACGTACGCCGGGATGTTCTCGGCGGCGCACTGGACGCGGAAGTCCTCGTCCTGCTTGGGGTTGCCGGGCGGAGTGGCCCAGCCGCGGGGATTGGCCACGAAGACCTGGACGGTTTCGGCCTTGAGGTCACGGGCGTAGGAGAGGCCTACGGACGCGAGGCCGCCGGCCACGGGAACGTGACCGCCGATCGGGTTGCGGATGCTGCTGTTCACCCGGCCCAGGGTGTCATGCGTGTTCGAACGCCCGCGGCCGGGCCGCCGCTACCGGATGGTGATCGTGATGCTGGAGCCCTTCGGGGCCTCGTCGCCGCCCTCCACCGACTGGCTCTTGACCGTGTCACCGAACAGGCCGAGCAGGCCGCGGTTCTCCTCCGCCTCGAAGCCCGCCGCGCTGAGCTGAGACTTCGCCTCGTCGACCTTGAGGCCCGTGACATCGGGGACCTCGACCATGACGGGGCCCTTGGAGATCGTCAGGGTCACCGTGTCGCCCTCGGCGAGCTGCTTGCCCTCCGCGGGGGACTGCCGGGCGATACTGCCCTTGTCCTCTTCGGAGTTGACCCGCTTCGTGGAAATCTCGGCCTTCAGGCTCGCGTCCTCGAGGTCGGCGATGGCGTCCTGCTCGGACTCGCCCGTGACGTCGGGGACGTCGACGGGGGAGCCCTTGGAGACGACCAGGGCGACGGCGGAACCGGCCTTGCGCGTCTTGCCCGCGCCGGGATCCGTGCTGATCACCGAGCCCTTGGCGATCTGGTCGCTGAACTTCCTGGTGGTCATGCCCGGTTCGAGATCGCGCTTCTTGAGATCGCTCTTCGCCTTGTCCAGCGGGGTGCCGCTGAGGTTGGGGACCTTCACGGTCTTCGCGCCCCTGGACACGGTCAGGTCCACCGTCCCGCCGTTGCGGATGCGGTCGCCGGAACCCGGGTCGCTGTCCATGACGGTGCCGCGCTTGTACGTGTCGCTGTACGCGCGCGTGACCGTGCCTCGCTCCAGGTCCGCGTCGGCCAGGCGCTTCTCGGCCTGCGTCTGCGTCTGGTTGAGGACGGACGGGACCTTCGTGAACTGGCCGGAGTTGATGTACCAGACGCCGGTGCCGAGGCCGAGGACCAGCAGGACCGCCGCGAGAATCGCGAGGGTGCGGCGCTGCGGGCCGCGACCGCTGCCGTGCGCCGGCCCGGGGGCCGTGGGAGGCAGGGGCGGCGGCATCTCCAGGCGGCTCGTCCGGTTGAGCTGCGCCTGGTCCGCGGAGTCCGTGGGCAGCGGCAGCTGTACGGGCGTGCCCAGCGCGCGCGGGATCACACTCGTACGGTCGTCGGCCCCCACGTACTCCGTGTCGAGCGCCTGCGGCGGCACCGCGTCCAGCTGGACGTCGGTGAGCGTCGACCGGGCGCCCCTGGCCTGCCCGAGGAGCGCCACGGCGTCGTACGGGCGCACCTCGGGGGTGCGCGCCGTCGCCGACGCGACCAGTTCGTCGAGCTCGAAGGGGAGGCCGGGGACCGCCGCCGAGGGCGGGGGAACGTCCTCGTGGAGGTGCTTGTAGAGGATCTGGGCGGGGGACTCGCCCGCGTGCGGCTTACTGCCCGTGAGCATTTCGTAGAGCACGACACCGCACGCGTAGACGTCGACGCTCGGTGTCGCCGTGCCGTTCTCGATCTGCTCGGGCGCCAGGTACGAGACCGTGCCGAGGACCGCGCCCGTGGTGTTCGTGACCGTGTCCACCGCGCGGACCAGGCCGAAGTCCGCCACCTTGACCCGGCCGTCGTCCCCTATCAGGACGTTCTCCGGCTTCATGTCGCGGTGCACGAAGCCGGCGCGGTGGGCCGCTCCCAGCGCGGCGAGGACCGGCTCCAGGATGTCGAGGGCGGCGCGGGGCCGCAGCGCGCCCCGGTCGCGCAGCACGTCGCGCAGGGTGCAGCCGGCGACGTACTCCATCGCCAGATACACGTACGCGCCGTCGGTGCCCTGGTCGTACACCCCCACGACGTTGGGGTGCGAGAGGCGGGCCACCGACTTGGCCTCGCGGATGAAACGGTCGACGAACGAGGCGTCGGCGGCCAGCGAGGGGTGCATCACCTTGAGCGCGAGCACGCGGTCGAGGCGGGTGTCCACGGCCCGGTAGACCGTGGCCATCCCGCCGACCGCGATGCGTGCGTCGACGCGGTACCGGCCGTCGAGCACGTGCCCGAGCAACGGGTCCTGAAGGGTCGTGTCCACGCAGGCGAGTGTACGAGGAGTGACCGACAGGCAGACCGCGTGCTGCCGGACTGGGCCCGTCCTGCAGCACAGCTGTGACCGGCGTCGCCGTGCGCCCGTGTCAGAAGGCGGGGCGCTCCGGGTCGAGCCGCGCCCGCCCCTCCATGGGCGAGGACGCCTCCGCGAAATGGCGCTTGGGGATGCGCCCCGCGCGGTACGCGAGCCGACCCGCCTCCACCGCGTGCCGCATGCCCTCGGCCATCAGGACCGGCTCCTGCGCGCGGGTCACCGCCGAGGCGAGCATCACACCGGCGCAGCCGAGTTCCATGGCGAGTGTCACATCGGAGGCCGTGCCCGCGCCCGCGTCCAGGATCACCGGCACGCGCGCGTGCTCGGTGATCAGCTGGAAGTTGTGCGGGTTGCGGATGCCGAGCCCGGAGCCGATGGGGGAGCCGAGCGGCATGATCGCCGCGCAGCCCACGTCCTCCAGCTTGCGGGCCAGGACCGGGTCGTCGTTCGTGTAGGGCAGGACCGTGAAGCCGTCGTCCACCAGCGTCTCCGCGGCGTCGAGCAGCTCGATCGGATCGGGCAGCAGGGTGCGCTCGTCGGCGATGACCTCGAGCTTCACCAGGTCGGTGCCGAGCGCCTCGCGCGCGAGGCGGGCCGTCAGGACGGCCTCTCCCGCGGTGAAGCAGCCGGCCGTGTTCGGCAGCACCCGGATGTTCAGCTTCTCCAGGACGGAGAGCACCGAGCCGTGCACGCCCGCGTCCACGCGGCGCATCGCCACGGTGGTGAGTTCGGTTCCGGAGGCCATCAGGGCGCGCTCCAGGACGTCGAGGCTGGGCGCCCCGCCCGTGCCCATGATCAGACGCGAGGAGTACGCGTCGCCCCCGAGGACGAAAGTGTCGTCGGCCATGGACGGTTCAGCCTCCTTGTACGGCCGTGAGGACCTCGACGCGGTCTCCGTCGGAGAGCGCCGTGGCGGGCCATTGCGTGCGGGGGACGACGATTTCGTTGAGGGCGGCGGCGACGCCCTTGGGGGCGGTGGTGAGCGTGGTGACCAGGAGGTCGAGCGTGGTGCCCGCGACCACCGTGCGTGGCTCGCCGTTGATGTGGACCTTCATGCGGGCTGCTCCAAGAGGGCGGTGCCGAAGCGTTGCGGTGTGAACGGGCGGGCCTCTTCCGGGAGTTCACCCGTGGTCAGGGCGTGCGCCATGGTGTCGCCGGTGATCGGCGTCAGGAGCACGCCGTTGCGGTAGTGGCCGGTGGCGAGGAGGAGGCCGGGCAGGACGGTCGGCCCCAGCAGCGGGGCGTTGTCGGGGGAGCCGGGGCGCAGACCCGCGCGGGTCTCGGTGAGCGGGAGTTCGGTGATGCCGGGGACGAGTTCGTGGGCGTCCCGCAGGAGTTCGTAGACGCCTCCCGCGGTGACCGTGGTGTCCCAGCCGAGCTCGTTGCTGGTGGCGCCCACGACGAGTTCGCCGTTGACGCGCGGCACCAGGTAGATGTGGCTGCCGCGCACGACCGCGCGGACCGTGCGGCTGAGGAAGGGCGCGTACCGCTTCGGCACCGTCAGGCGCAGCACCTCGCCCTTCACGGGGCGGACCGGCGGCAGCACCGCGTCGGGCACCCCCGCGAGCTGCCCGCTGCGGCTGCCCGCCGCCAGCACGACCTGGTCCGCGGCGAGTTCGGTGCCGTCGGCGAGGACCGCGCCGCGCGCCCGGTCGCGGACGACACAGAGCCTTTCGGCCCACGACCGGTGGAAGGTCACGCCGGAGCGCTCACAGGCCGTCACGAGGGCGCTCGCGAGCCTTCTCGGGTCGATCTGGTGGTCCCCGTCGACGCGTAGTCCGCCGCGCACTCCCGGGGCGAGCATCGGTTCGAGGCGGCGGCAGTCGCGGCCCGAGAGCCACTCGGACCCGAGCCCCGACTTCGTTTGCAGCGCGTGCAGTTCGCGCAGGTGGGCGCGGTCGTCGGCGTCGAGCGCCACCGCGAGCGTGCCGCACGCGCGGTAGCCGAGGTCCTGCCCGGCGGCCTCGGACAGCTCGGCCGCGAAGTCCGGGTAGCGGCGCGCGGAGGCGAGGTTCAGGCCGAGCAACGTCTGCTCGCCGTGGTGGAGTTCGGTGACGGCGGCCAGCATTCCGGCCGCCACCTGGGCGGCCCCGCCGCCTGGTTCGGGGTCCGCGACCGCGACGGAGAGACCGCGCTGCGCGGCCCGCCAAGCGGTGACGAGACCGATGATGCCGCCACCGACGACGAGGACGTCGCAGGTGTGCGAATGAACGGATGGCGTCGACGACATGGGCGTCAAGCCCCTCCCTTCGCCGGTATGACCCGGATCAGGTTCGTACGGTCGAAGGCCGCTCCAGCCTCCCTCTCAGCCCGCTGCGTACGGGCTCCCGCGAGTGCTCTACGTTGGCCACCCTAGCCGTTCACCATGGCCTCCAGTAAGGGAGTCTCAGCCCGTGGCCCGTTCTCTCGACGGTCTTGTTCTGTCCCCTGTTGTCGACCAGGCACCGGGGCAGGTGGGTACGCGGACCCGCTTCACGTACCGGGAGAGGGACGGCCGGATTTCGGCCGCCTACGTAGGCGGCGATGTCGTGGAGGGGCACCTTGTGGGCACGCGCTCCGGGGACGGGATCGACTTCCGCTACGTACAGCTGAAGACCGACGGAACGACCTCCTCCGGGCACTGCGTCTCGACCGTGTCCGAGCTCCCGGACGGCCGGGTGCGCCTCGACGAGACCTGGGAGTGGGAGTCGCAGGCGGGCAGCGGCACCAGCGTGGTCGAGGAGCTCCCCGGCCGGGTGTGAGCGCCGCGGCGCCGCCCTTGTCTTGATCGCTAAACCGCCGGCACATGTGCAGGACGTCACGGCGCGGGAGTGGCCCGCACCGCTGACTGACGAAAGATCAGGTGCCTAAGGTTGATCCCGTGAGTGAGCAGCGGAGCGGGAGCGGAGCGCCTTCGGGGCAGCGGAACGTCGTCATCGTGGGCGCGGGCATGGCCGGTGTGCAGACGGCGGTGGCGCTGCGCGAACAAGGCTTCGCCGGCGCGGTCACGCTGCTGGGCGCCGAACCCCATCAGCCGTACGACCGGCCTCCGCTGTCCAAGGCGGTGCTGCTCGGCAAGGCCGAGGGCTCGGCCTTCGACGTGGACTTCGAGGCGCTCGGCGTCTCCCTGGAGCTGGGCCGCGAGGTGACCGGGCTGCGGCCCGGCGACCACGAGCTCGACACGGCCGAGGGCCCGGTCCCGTACGACGTGCTGGTCGTGGCGACCGGCGCCGAGCCCGTCCAGCTGCCGGGCACGCGATCCGCCCCCGGAGTGCACCTGCTGCGCACGCTCGACGACGCCGAGCGGCTGCGGCCCGTCCTCGCCGAGCAGCACGACGTGGTGGTCGTGGGCGCCGGCTGGATCGGCGCCGAGTTCGCCACCGCGGCCCGTGAGGCCGGCTGCCGCGTCACGGTGGTGGAGGCCGCGGAACGGCCGCTGACCGGGGCGCTGCCCGCCGAGATCGCCGCCCCCATGGCGGCCTGGTACGCCGACGCCGGAGCCCAGCTGCGCACCAACGCGCGCGTGGAGAGCGTCGAGCCGGGCATCGTGGTCCTCGACGACGGCACGCGGCTGCCCGCGGGAGCCGTCGTCGTCGGCATCGGCGCCCGCCCCGCCACCCGCTGGCTGGCCGGCTCCGGCATCGAGCTCGGCGCCCACCGCGAGGTCATCGCGGACGACGGGCTGCGCACGTCCGTGCCCGACGTGTACGCGGTGGGGGACTGCTCCTCGTTCCCCTCGGGGCGCTACGGGGAGCGCCTCATGGTCCACCACTGGGACAACGCGCTGCAGGGGCCGCGCACGGTGGCGGCGAACATCGTCGGCGAGACCCCGGCGGTGTACGACCCGGTGCCCTATTTCTGGTCCGAGCAGTTCGGCCGGTTCGTGCAGTACGCCGGGCACCACGCGGGCGCCGACACGACGGTGTGGCGCGGCAACCCCGCCGGCGCCGCCTGGTCGGTGTGCTGGCTGCGTGGCGGCGCCCTGGTGGCGGTCCTCGCCGTCGGCAAGCCGCGTGACCTGGCCCAAGGGCGCAAGCTCATCCAGGCGGAGACCGCGCTCGACCCGGAGCTCCTCGCGGATCCGGCCCGCCCGCTGAAGTCCGCGGTGACATCCAAGGCGTGACAGAACGTGCCGGAAGGGGCGAAACGGGAGTAGCCGTGGCCCATCCGCACCGGCCCGGCTTCCGAGTGTCAGTCCGGGATGGCAGGCTTGTCCTGTGACCGAGATTGACGCAAAGATCGATGCTCTTGTCCCTGCCTGGCTCACCCTCCCCGACATCGCGGAACAGCTCGATGTCGAGGTGACGCGTGTGCGACAGCTGGTCAAGGAAGGCCAGCTGATCGCCGTGCGCCGCGGTGAGAACAGGGCGCTGCACGTGCCCGACGCCTTCATCGACGGCGACAAGATCGTCAAGGGGCTCGTCGGCCTCCTGACGGTTCTGAGGGACGACGGCTTCAGCGACGAAGAGATGCTGGAGTGGCTCTTCACCCCCGACCCGAGCCTGCCGGGCACGCCCGCGCAGGCCTTGAGCGAGAATCGCGGCACGGAGGTGAAGCGCCGCGCCCAGGCGCTCGCCGTCTGACCTGACAACTGTCCGGCGTGCGCACCGCGAGCCTCGTGGTGCGCACGCCACCGACATCGCACGACCCACGGGGGGACTTCATGGCGGAATCGTCCAAGCGCGCGCTGCTCGCCGATGCGCGGCTCTACCTGTGCACCGACGCGCGCAGGCGCCAGGGTGATCTGCCGGAGTTCCTCGACGCCGTGCTGGCCGGCGGCGTCGACATCGTGCAGCTGCGCGACAAGGGCATGGAGGCCGGCGAGGAGCTGGAGCACCTCCAGGTGTTCGCCGATGCGGCCCGTCGCCACGGCAAGCTGCTCGCGGTCAACGACCGCGCGGACATCGCCCACGCGATCCGCTCGGACGTGCTGCACCTGGGCCAGGGCGACCTGCCGGTCCCCGCGGCCCGCGCCGTCCTCGGCGAGGACGTGCTCATCGGCCGCTCCACGCACGCCGAGGACGAGGCCGCCGCGGCCGCCGTCCAGGAGGGCGTGGACTACTTCTGCACGGGCCCCTGCTGGCCGACCCCGACCAAGCCCGGGCGGTACGCCCCCGGCCTGGACCTGGTGCGTTACACGGCGGGTCTGGGCACGGACCGCCCCTGGTTCGCGATCGGCGGCATCGACCTCACGAACCTGGACGAGGTGCTGGAGGCGGGCGCCCGCAGAGCCGTCGTCGTCCGGGCCATCACGGAGGCCGACGATCCGGCCGCCGCGGCAGCCGAGTTCGCGAAGCGCCTGCGTGCCGTCTGACCCGCGCGGTCCCGAAGAAATCCGCCGGTAACGGCCGTCCTGGTGGCCTGTCCGCAAGGTGGACGGGGATTAGGGGCTTTGGATATCCGTCAGTAACCTGCCCGTATGGCCCTAGGTACCGCTTCCACCAGGACTGATCGTGCCCGCACCGTGCGCGACATGCTCGCGCCCGGCAAGACGGCTTTCTCGTTCGAGTTCTCCGCGCCGAAGACCGCGAAGGGCGAGCGCAACCTGTGGAACGCCCTGCGCAGGGTAGAGGCGGTCTCGCCCGACTTCGTCTCCGTGACGTACGGCGCGGGCGGCTCCACGCGCGCGGGCACCGTCAAGGAGACCCAGCAGATCGTCGCCGACACGACGCTGACGCCGGTGGCCCACATCACCGCCGTCGAGCATTCGGTCGCCGAACTGCGCAACATCATCGGCCAGTACGCCGACGCCGGTATCCGGAACATGCTCGCGGTCCGTGGCGACCCGCCCGGTGACCCCATGGGTGACTGGATCTCGCACCCCGAAGGCCTCACGTACGCGGCCGAACTCGTTGAATTGATCAAGGAGTCCGGGGACTTCTGCGTCGGTGTCGCCGCATTCCCCGCGATGCACCCGCGCTCGGCGGACTGGGACTCCGACGTGCGGCACTTCGTCGACAAGTGCCGCGCGGGCGCCGATTACGCGATCACGCAGATGTTCTTCTACCCGGAGGAGTACCTGCGGCTGCGCGACAAGGTCGCCGCGGCCGGCTGCGAGACGCCGATCATCCCGGAATGCATGCCGGTGACGAGCGTGCGCATGCTCGAACGCCTGCCCAAGTTGAGCAACGCGGACTTCCCTCCGGAGTTGAAAGAGCGAATCCTCACAGCAAAAGACGATCCAGCCGCTGTACGCTCCATTGGCATCGAGTTCGCTACGGAGTTTTGCGCCAAGCTGCTTGACGAGGGAGTGCCGGGTCTGCACTTCATTACGCTCAACAACTCCACGGCGACGTTGGAGATCTACGAGAACCTGGGCCTGCACCAAGAGCGGGGCTGACTTCGCCGTACCCACCAGGGCTACGGCCGTACGAGAGGGGCGTACATGGGCTGGGCGGTCCTCTATGTCGCGTTCGGACTGGTGGCACTGTGGCTCCTCGGTGAGGTCCTGCTGCAGTACAAGGCGCGGCTGCGCTGGCGGCTGCTGGCCTTCGGCGGCTTCCTCGGAGTCGTGATCGGTGTCCTTATTCCTTCGGTGTACGTCATCGGGGTCGGGGCCATCGCGTTCGCGATCGGGCAGACGTACGTCACGCTGTCGTTCCGCCGCGGGTTCGCCGCGGGCTGGTCCCTCAAGGGCGTGCCGGGTGTTCCCGGCATCGACCGGGGGCGGCGCTCCGAGAAGGAGCTGCACCAGGACCCGACGCTCCAGGTCTCGGACCTGGAGTACGAGCAGGCGCCGCAGGAGTACGCGCCGGTCCCCGAGTACGCGCCGGTCCCGGAGTCGGCGGCCGAGAGCACGGCCGTGTACGCCCCGGAGCCGATGCCCGACGACACCAGCCAGTACGGCGTCTATCAGGACTCGCCGTACGCCCAGACCGCCCAGGCGGCGCACGGGATGCAGGACTACGGCTACGACGCCGGGGCCTACGGCTACGACCAGCAGAGCTACGGCTACGACCCGGCTCAGCAGCCGTATGCCGCCCCGTACTCGGACCCGTACATCGGGACGCAGACCTACCCGGCGCAGCCCCAGTACGGCGACCCGTACGCCGCCGGGCAGGGCTACGCCGACCCGTACGCGCCGGCCGCGGGCTACGGCGGGGAGACACCTCCCGGCGGCGTCTGGGTACCGCAGCAGCGCAACAACGACGGGCAGCAGACCTACGGCGGTGAACTGCCGCCCGAGCAGCAGTACCCGGCGTACCCGCAGCACGACCCGAACGCCGGTTACGACAACAACGGGTACAACGAGCAGCAGTACAGGTACTGAGCCAAGTACCGGACCTGGTACCGAACCAGGTACTGAACGCGGAGCCCCGAGCAGCCTGAGGCGCTCGGGGCTCTTTGCGGGCTACCGCAGTTCACGCAGGCGCCCATGGCTCACTGCGAGCCCTGGAAGTCCGGTCCTTCCACGATCAGGCCCGCCACCAGCGCGCCGGACATGCCCGCGTGCGGCAGGCCGCCGCCCGGGTGGGACCAGCCGCCCACGGTCGTCAGACCGGGCAGGGCCGTGGTGTTCGGCGCGTGCAGCAGCTCGCCGCCCGCCGCCGCGAGCGCGGGGGCCGGCACGGCGCCGCCCTCGGCCCCGGTGGCCTCTGCGATGTCCTGCGGGGTGCGCACCTCGTGCCACAGCAGCCGCTCGCGCAGGTCGGGCACCGCACGCTCGGCCGCCGCGAGGACCCGCTCCACGTCGGCCTCGCCCACGCGCGCGTGCGACGGAACCGTAACCGTGAGCGTCACCGCCTCGTGCTCGGCGTCCGGCACCGCCGTCGCCTCATCGGTGCGCAGCACCGCCACCGTCGGTCTCGAAGGTGCCGCGCCGCCTTCGAAGAGCCAGGCCAACTCGGCGTCCCGGTCCGCCCCGTGCACGACCGTCCGGTGCGGGGTGGCCGTCGGCCGGGCCCCGCGCAGCGCGAGGTGCACGGTCATCCGGCTCGGCCACGCCGACTCGCGCTGGGCCGGCCCCTCGGCGCGCACGGGCCGACCCGGAAGCAGCCCGCCGAGCACGCCCGGGGCGACGCCCGCCACCACGAACTCGGCTTCCTCCACCGTGCCGTCGGCCAGTTCCACACCGGCCGCGCGCCCGTCCTTCTCCACGATCCGGGTGACGGCCGAGCCGAATCTGAACTCGACCTTCCGCTTCAGGCAGCGCGCGTGCACGGCGTCCGCGAGGGCCCGCATTCCGCCGGTCACCGCCCATGTCCCGAACGTCTGCTCCATGTAGGGCAGCACGGCCGCGCTCGCAGGGGCCGTACGGGGATCGAGACCGCTCGCCAGCGCGTACTGCTCAAGGAGCGCCACGAGGCGCGGCTCCCCGCCCAGCTCGAGCGCACCGATCTCGGCGAGCGTCGCCGCCGCGCGGTCCTTGCGCAGGACCCGCTTGTGCACGACCGCGGGGTACGGCTCGCGGTCGGCCAGCACCTGCCAGTTCGGCCACAGCGGCTCTTCGAGCAGCGGGCGCCGCGAGCGGTCCCAGGCCTCCCGCGCGCGGTTCATGAACGCCGACCAGCGCCCGCCCGCGCCCTGACCGATCGCCGCGTCCAGCGCCTCGGCGACGCCAGCCCGCCGCGCGTTCGGCAGGTCCGTCGTCGTGTCGTCCGCGAAGACGTGCCGCACGGCGGGCTCGATCTGGGTGAGGCCGACGAGGTCCTCCAGCGGCTCCTTGCCGGTCTTGATGAACAAGTCCCGGTGGACCGCGGGCAGATGGAGCAGCCCCGGGCCCGTGTCGAACGCGAAGCCGTCGCGCTCGATGCGGCCCAGTGACCCGCCGTACGTCGACGCGCGCTCGAAGACCACCGGTCGGTGGCCCGCGACGGCCAGCCGAGCGGCGGCCGCCATGGCGCCCATCCCTGCGCCGATCACCGCAATTCGTGCCATGCCAGGGACCTTATCCGCCACCACTGACAACACCGCCGCCAGGTCGCGGCGGCCGGTGGACCGCTGAGTGCGGGCACGCAGTGCGCCTGGGCCTGAGCGCGGACGTCTGAGTATCCGTACCTAGTCGGGGAGATGAGTAGATACGCGGATGGGTCCGGACCTGCGCAGACGGAAGAGTGGAGACCACGGAGAGGGGCACGGATGCGGCACCGCCGACACGGGGCGGCGGAACGGATCGAGTGCCTCTTGCCGCTCCTCTCGCCCGCAAGGGCGGGAGTGAGCACGGGGGACCCTGGAGGGAGACCTAACGGGGGTCCAACGGGGGAAACGGGGGATCCACGGGGGAACAACGGGGATCCACGGGGGATGCGCCGGTCCGGTGAGGCCTGAGAACGACCACAGGCCCTGCCGGACCGGCGCTTCATTTGTGCCGGGCTAGGGTCCTTCTGACGCACCAGACCCCGCGACTCCAGCAAGATCCGTCAGAAGGGCCCTAGGGCCCGGCAGCTGTGCCTCAGGCCTTGCCCGTCAGCGGCTGCCCGCCGCCCACGCGCCCCTGGAGCAGCAGCGAGAGCGCGCCGTGCACATCGTCCAGCGAGCGCTCGGGCTGGAACGCCTGCCAGTCCAGGGCGGCCACGAGGACCATGCCCACGAGGGCCGCCGCCGTGAGCGGCACATCGATCTCCTCGCTCAGCTCACCGCTCTCCACCGCGGCCCGCAGAACGTCCTCGACCACGGCCACCGTCTCGTTGCGGACCACGGCGAGCGTGGACTGCCAGGCACGGTTGGTGCGCCACAGCTCGGCGACGTAGAGCTGGGTGAAGGCCGGGTACTGGTCGATGAACTCGAGACCCGCACGGATCATCGCGTCCAGGGCGTCGACCTTGCTGCCGCCGTTCTCGTCCGACTTCTGCGCCGCCTCCCGGAGGGAGGCGGAGAGGAGCCCGACGCCGTGCCGCAGCAGCTCCTCGAAGAGGACCGACTTGCTGGCGAAGTTGTAGTAGACCGTGCCCTTCGCGACCCCGGCCCGCTCGGCGATCTCGTCGACCGTGGTGGCGGAGAAGCCCTGTTCCGCGATGAGCGTGACCGCGGCCTCGTAGAGCTTCTGCCGGGTGGCCTGGCGCCGTGTGCTGCTTTCCATGCCCCTGATTCTCACAGGAGCCGATGTGGGCGCGCTCACAGGCTCAGCTCCGGGTGCAGCCGGTCCAGCGTCCACACCTGCTTGCGCCGGGCCGTCCACGCCGTGAGAGCGAGCGCGCCCACCGTGAACGCCGTGAGCACCACGCAGGCCTGCCACACGGGCCCGAGCCCGCCGCCGGAGATCAGTCGCCGCAGGGCCTCGACGACGTAACTCATCGGCAGGAACGGGTGCAGCGCGTTGAAGAAGCCGGGGCTCGTCTGCACCGGATAGGTGCCGCCCGCCGACGTCAGCTGCAGCATCAGGAAGGCGAGCACAAGGATGCGGCCCGCCGCCCCGAAGCGCGCGTTCAGCCACTGCACGATCGCCGCGAAGCACGCCGTGACCAGGAACAGGAAGCCGACGGTTCCCGCCGCGTGCAGCATCTGCAGCCCAAGTGCCCAGTGCAGTACGGACATCAGGGCCGCCACCTGTAGGAACCCGAGCGCGGCCACGGGCAGCCAGCCCGCGAACGCCACCCTCCAGGACGAGGAGCCGGCAGCGAGGGCGCGCCGGTTCATCGGCTGGATCAACATGTAGGCGACCATCGCGCCCACCCACAGGGAGAGCGGGATGAAGTAGGGCGCGAAGCCCGTCCCGTAGTTGGGCGCCTTGTGCAGCGACTGGGAGGCCAGCTGGACGGGGTCGGCCATCACCCCGGTGCGCTGATCGCGGTCCTTCTTGTCGTAGTCGGGGATCTTCTGCACGCCGTCGTGCAGTCCGCCGGCGAGCTTGCCCGAGCCGTCGGCCAGCTGGAACATGCCGCCGTTCAGGTCGTTCGCACCGGTCTTCAACTCGCCGACCCCGGAGTTGAGTTCGGCCGATCCGGACTGCGCCGTGCCGAGCCCCGTGTGCAGCTTCTGGGCGCCCGCGGCGACCTGGCCCGCCCCGTCGTTGAGCTTGTTGATCTGGGCGACCGCGTTGTCGAGGTCCTTGTCGAGCGTCGGGGCGTTCTTGGCCAGGGCCTCGGACTGCTCCTGGAGCGTCGCCAGGTGGCTGTCCATCTGGCCGAGGTTCCCGTGCTCGTCCTGGATGAGCGTGTTCAGGTCGTCGGAGATCGTGGCGACGTCGTTCGCGGCCGTCTTGGCCTTCTTCAGGTCCGGGCAGGCGGGATCGTTGATCACCGCCTTCTCGCAGCGCCTTTCGTAGACGGCGTCCAGGGCGTCGGACCCCGCGTGCGCGCCCGTGCGCGCGGTGGGGGCGATCCTCACCAGGTCGTCCAGGTTGTGCCGGACGCCCGCCGCGGAGTCGGCGACGAGCCGCGCCGTGTCGGCGATCGCCTTCTTGTTGCCCTTCAGGAAGGGGCGTACCTGATCGGCGGCGCCGTTCACCTTGTCGGCGAGCTGTTGCGTGCCGTCGGAGACCTGTCGGGAGCCCGATTCCAGGTCACCGGCTCCGGTGGTGAGCTTGGTCAGGCCGCTCTCCAGGTCGCCGCTGCCCTTCTTGGCGTCCTTCAGGCCGTCGGCCAGGTCCTTCGAGCCCTTCTTGGCCTTGCCGATGCCACCCTCGAGCTGGTCCGCGCCCTTGGCCGCCTTCTGCGTCGCGTCATGGATGTCCGAGAAGGACACGAAGATCTTGTCGAGGAACGAGCGCGACGCGTTGCTCGACGCCGCGGAGCGCACCTCGGAGAAGACCGTCCGGGAGATCTGCCCGACGATGTAGTTGTTCGCGTCGTTCGTGCGCACCTGGAGGGCGCCGGTCTCGGGCGACTCACCCGAACTCGACGCGATGCGCTTGCTGAAGTCCTTCGGCATGGTCAGCGACAGGTAGTACGTGCCGTCCTCCAGGCCCTTCTTGGCCTGCGCGGAGTCGACCTCGTGCCACTGGAAGGTGTCGCTGTCGTACAGCCCCTTGGTGATGTCGTCGCCCGCGGTGACCTTCTTGCCGGCGGCCGTCGCTCCCTGGTCGTCGTTGACGAGCGCCACGGGGATCTTGTCGAGCTTGCCGTACGGGTCCCAGAAGGACCACAGGTACAGCGCCCCGTAGAGCAGCGGCAGCAGCAGAAGCGCGACGAGTGCGGCACGCGGCAGCTTTCCCCTGCCGAAGCGCCTGAGTTCAAGCGCGGCGAGCTTCGGCGAGCGCATCGGCCGTCTCCTTCGCGGTGTCGTTCGTGGTGTTCACCGGGGCGGTCGATACGACGACGGCCCCTTCGGGGGCCTCGCTGCACACGGCGACGACCGTCGTGCCCGCGTCGGCCACGGCCCGCAACTGGGCCCAGATCTCGGCCCGCTCGGCGTCCGCGAGCTTCAGGTCGGTGTCGTCGACGCCGATCAGGCGCGGCCGGGCGATGAGCGCGAGCGCCAGGGAGAGGCGCAGCGCTTCGAGGCGCTCCAGGTCGCGCACGGAGGTGCGGGAGCCCTTCGGCAGCGTCTCGGTGTCGAGCCCCGCGGCGGCGAGCGCGGCGTCGATGCGCAGGCTCGCCTCGGCCCGCCGCTCGGCGGGCGTACGCAGCAGCCCGCGGAGCGTTCCGTCGAACCTCCGCTGCAGCAGCGCCTGTTCGCGCAGGTGCTCGGCCACGGTCAGGGCGGGGTCGAGCTCCGTCACGCCGGGCACGTGCGCGAGCGCGCTCATCCTGCGTACGGCGGTCAGCTGCTTCGGCAGCCGCATCCCGCCGACCCGCGCCGTGCCCTCGCTCGGCTTCATCCGCCCGGTCAGCGCGAGCAGCAGGCAGGTGCGCCCGCTGCCGGAGGGGCCCTCGATCGCGACGAGCGAGCCCGCCGCCGCGTCGACGTCGATGCCCCGGAAGGCCCAGCCCCGCGGCCCCTTCAGGCCGAACTCCGTGGCGGCCACCGAGGCTCCGGCCGTCGCCCCGTGCTCGTCCGCGCTCGTCGCCCCGCTTGCCGGGCCGTCCATGGTTCCCCCTGGGCACCTCTTTGAACTGACTGGTCAGTGCAAAAGTTAGCCCGAACTTCCGATCGAAGCAAAATGCCTGGTCAGGGCCGATTGTCAGTGGCGTACCCCACGATGGACACATACGGCCACAGCGCCGTCACACAGACGACAGGAGGTTCGTCATGGCTGGACACAAGGCACCCACCGCAGCTGCCACCCGCCGCCGCGGCGCCACCGGCCCTGCCCCCTCACCCACCGGACCGGCGAGCGACATCCACCCGGTGCTCCGCCGGGCCGGTGCTCCGCCCGCCGCCCTCGATCTGCTCGCCCAGGCCCGCGCCGGACTCGACGAGGCGTCCGTGCTCGAGACTTCGAACGAGCGGTACGCCACGGCCCATCTCGCCGCGCTGCGCACCGCCGCCGCCGTGCTCGCGGCGCGCGGCAGGCCCGAGTCCACGCCAAGGCGCCGCGCCAAGATCCGCAGCGCGTGGGAAGTGCTCCCCGAGATAGCCCCCGAACTGGCGGAGTGGAGCATCCTGTTCGCCTCGGGCGCCACCAAGCGGGCCCGCGCGGAGGCGGGCATCCGCGACGCGGCCACCGCACGCGACGCCGACGACCTGCTGCGTGACGTGGCGATGTTCCTGCGCCTGGTCGAGCGCGCGCTCGTGCTGCAGCCGGTGCTGCCCCAGCCCCGGCGGGAGGGGGACGAGCGCGCGAGCCCGGGAAAGGTGCAGGACGCGGGGTAGCGGGCCGGCGGCGCACGGATGGCATGGGTGCAGGGCCGCGCCCATTAGGGTGGAGGCGCCCGAACCAGTACTTGCTCCGCCGCCGGTCGGAGCCGCCCCGAGGAGTCACCTGCCGTGTCGGATCACCACCCTCGAACCACGTCACCGCGCTCCGACTCCTCGCGGCCCCGCGCCTCCCTCCGTACCGCCGTGGTCTGGGACGTCCTCCAGGACGCCCTCGACCGGCGCGCCAAGTCGGCGGGGAGCGAGGCCCACGGGGTTCTCGATGTACTCGACACCGGGGGCGGCAGCGGCAACTTCGCGGTGCCGGTCGCCCAGCTGGGCCACCGCGTCACCGTCGTCGACCCGAGCCCGAACGCGCTGTTCGCCCTGGAGCGCAGGGCGGCGGAGGCCGGTGTCGCCGACCGGGTGCGCGGCGTCCAGGGCGATGTCTCGGGCCTGTTCGACGTCGTCGAGCGCGACGGATACGACGCGGTCCTGTGCCACGGCGTCCTCGAGTACGTGGAGGAGCCCGCGGAGGGCGTGCGCAACGCCGTGGGCGCGCTGCGCTCCGGCGGCGTGCTCAGCCTGCTCGCCGCGGGCCTCGGCGGCGCCGTCATCGCGCGGGCCCTCGCGGGGCACTTCAAGGAGGCCAGGCACGCGCTCGACGACCCGGCCGGCCGCTGGGGCGAGGGCGACCCGGTGCCGCGCCGCTTCACGGCCGAGCAGCTCACGGAGCTCCTCGTCGGGGCCGGAGTGGACGTCGGCGCGGTGCACGGTGTGCGGGTCTTCGCGGACCTCGTCCCGGGCGTCCTCGTGGACACCGAGCCGAGCGCGCAGCGGGAGCTGCTGAAGCTCGAGGCGGCCGCCGCGGAGCTGCCCGCCTTCCATGCCGTGGCCACGCAACTGCACGTGCTCGGTGAGAAGCGAGTGGCCGAAGAGGGCTGACCGGGCCGACCGGTGGCCGGGCGCTGCCGCTGATCAGCGGCGCAGCGTTTGATGGAGTACGCCACAGGCCCCCCGATCGGGCGCTCGGCGCCGTATGATCTGAGGTGACGGTCCGGCATGACGGGTCGGCCTCCGGGGCATGTCGCCCTGTGAGCCGGGACGCCGTGTCGTGGTCGGCAATGGCGAAGTTGGCGTAGAGGGGCGGGTTTCACGGGGGCGATTCCCTGCCTATCCTGAAGGGGACCCCCGGTCGCCCCGGCGACTGCACGATGAGGAGGACTCCGTGCCGCTCTCGGAGCACGAGCAGCGCATGCTCGAGCAGATGGAGCGAGCGCTGTACGCCGAAGATCCCAAGTTCGCGACAGCGCTTGAGGGAAGCGGGCTGCGTACATACACCCGACGTCGGGTCTACCAGGCAGTCGTGGGCTTCCTGGTGGGTATCGCGCTCCTCATGGCAGGAATGGTCGCGCAGCAGATCTGGATCAGCGTGGTGGGGTTCCTCGTCATGCTGGGGTGTGCCGTGCTCGCCGTCACCGGCTGGCGCAAGGCCCCCAAACCAGGCGAGCAGCCGGCGGCCGGATCCGCGGGAACCGCGCCGGGCGCGCCGGCGACGCGACGGCAGGGCAAACAGAAGCGCTCCATGATGGACCGCATCGAGCAGCGCTGGCAGCGCCGCCGGGACGAGCAGGGTGGCGGCGGCCGCTAGGAGCAGGCCGTCGGCATACGAGTGTGAAGGGTGACCGCGTCGTGCGGTCACCCTTTCTGCGTAACAAGCCTCTCTGGTTGTAACAAGCCTTCTGGCCGTGGGGGACCGGCCCGGCCGTGGAGGACCGGCCTGGATATGGGGGACCGGCCCGGCTGTCGTGGACCGGCCCCGCCGTGGGGGCCGGCCCCGCTCAGCCTTCCTGGCGGGTCGGTCGCGTCGGCCGGGTGAACCGGCCGCGCACGCTCAGGGTGAACGACTCCCAGCGCCGCGCCGCCGCCCACACCACCCGGACGGTCGAGCGGGGCGCGAACGTCGCCCGGAGCCGGGTCGACCGGCTCGATTTCGCGTGCAGATCGTCGTGCAGGCGGCGCACGTCCTCGCCCAGACCCGACGCGGGCCGGGGCCGGGGCGCGTACAGGACCTGCTCCACCGCCGCGGCCACCCGGTGCACGCTGTCGGCCGCATCGGGCTCTAGCTCACCGATCCGGACGATGCGGGCCGCCGCCGTCCGCGGGGTCTGCGAGTCGTCCGGCGCGATGCCGTGGTCCCACGCCGTGTCCGTGACCTCGCGCCAGGCGGCCAGGGTGCGCCCGGCGGCATCGGCGTCCGTGCGGCCCGCCGAACCGAGCCGCAGTGCCCGGACCCGCCTGCGCCACAGCATCGGCAGCAGCGGCACCGCGACGACCAGCAGCGCGATCAGAGCCGCCACGGCGATCGTGCCGAACGGCGGCCCGTCGTCCGGCGAGCCGCCCACGACCGCAGGCGCGGTGCTGGCGCAGCTGCCCTCCTTGCGCTGGGCCACCGAGCAGCTCTCGGACGTCGAGGGCTCCGGGGCCGAGGGCGTGGCGGAGGCGGACTCGCTGGGCGCCGCCGGATTGCTGGGGCTGCCCGCCGGGTTGTTCTCGACCGTGTAGTCCGGGGCCGTGCCGCGGTTGGGCGTGGGCTCGAAGCGGGTCCAGCCGACGCCCTCGAAGTACAGCTCGGGCCAGGCGTGCGCGTCGCGCAGGCCCACCGAGTACTTCCCCTCACCCGCGGGCACGCCCGGCGTGAAGCCGACCGCGACACGGGCCGGGATGCCCAGCGTGCGCGCCATGGCGGCCATCGAGAAGGAGAAGTGGACGCAGAAGCCCTCCTTCTGCCTCAGGAACCGGGCGATCGCGGCGGAACCGCTGCCGGCTCGCACCTCCGTGTTGTACGTGAACCCGCCGCTGACCGCGAAGTAGTCCTGCAGCTTCACCGCACGCTCGTAGTTGTTCGACGCGCCCTCGGTGATCTTGAGCGCGGTCGTGCGCACCACGTCCGGAAGCGAGGCGGGCACCTTGGTGAACTCGCGGACCATGTCGCCGGGCGGCTCGCCCGCGGCGGCGAGCTGCTGCGGTGTCGGCCGCACGATCAGGCTGTCGACGGTGTACGTCTTCCCGCGCGTGGTCTGCCCGTGGTCGCCCACCAGCGTCCGGCCGACCCGCTCGAACCGCCAGCGCCCGTCGATCCCCACCTGCGTCGCCGGATAGGGCATCGGCAGCCAGTCCTGCGCGTACCAGTCGGCCGCCGAGATCGACGTCCGCACCTGGGTCCTGCGCACGTCGGCGCCCAGGCCCGGCGGATCCGGCAGGGGGGACGGCACGTCGTCGATGCTGCGCACCGAGGGGCGCCAGGTCGTGCCGTCGAACTCGTCGAGCGCCACGATCCGCAGATACATGTCGGACGTCTCGTCCGTGTTCGTCCGGTACGTCATCACCTCCCGGTCCTCCGGCTGGTTCAGGCTGTTCTGCAGCGAGACCAGCGGGTTGACCGCGGAGATCGTGCCGCCGCCCCCGGCCCCGCCGCGCACACCTTTGCCGGACGGGCCGAGGAGCCCGCCGTCCAGGGCGGGCAGGGCGAGCGGCACCACCAGGGCGATCCCCAGGGCGACGGCGCCGATCCGGCGGCCGGTGCGGACCGGGGCCAGGGCGCCGCCCCCGCCGCCCTCCTGCACGGGCGTGGACCCGCCGGGCGCCCGCCCGGCGCCGCCGAACACCCGGCCCCACTGGGAGAGCCGGTCGCGCCCCTCCGCGAGCAGCAACAGGAGATAGCCGGCGGCCGCGAGCAGGAACCACAGCCAGTCGGCGCCGCCCTCGGAGAGCCCGGCGGCGACCGAGTACAGGGCGAGCAGCGGCAGCCCGGCCGGGGCCGCGCTGCGGAACGTCACCGCGAGGGCGTCCACGAAAAGACCGATCACCAGCGCGCCGCCCACCAGCATCAGCCGGATGCCGTCGGTCAGCGGCGCCGGTATGGCGTACTGCCCCACGTCCTCGCCGCCCGCCTGGAGCAGCACGCCGAAGTGCCGGAAGGCCTCGGGGCCCGGCAGGACCGTGGCGATCGCCTGGTCGCGGGCGAAGAGGACGGTGAGCAGCAGCAGCGACACCAGCGCCTGCGCCGCCACGGTCAGCGGGCGGGCGAGCGGCACCCGGCGGGCGAGCGCGCCCACCGCGGCCTGGATCACCAGCAGGATCGCGGTCTGCAACAGCCAGGTGGACCGGTCGACCAGCGGGAGCAGCGCGCACGAGGCCAGGAACGTGGCCAGCGTGGCGCAGATCGACAGGCGGGCGCCGCCGCTCATGACCAACCCCCTGAAGTGTTCGGGGAACGCGGGGGACCGGCCGGCGCGGACAGTCCCGTACGCTCCCGGTCCGCCTGCCGCCAGAGCTCCTCGAGGGAGGCGCCGTGCGGCACGGCCACCGCGGTCCAGCCCGCTTCCTGCAGCATCCGCAGCCGCTCGGTGCAGCGCTCCGAGACCGGCGCACCGGGCCCCTGGGTCCAGGAGTCGCTGTCCAGGACGAAGGCGAGCGCGCCACCGCTGCGGCGGCGCATCTTGGCGACGACGGAGGCCTGCTCCTCGTCCAGATCGCCGAGGAAGGCCACCAGAAGTCCTTCGTTGCCGCCGCGCAGCACGTCGTACGCGGCGGAGAGCGTGCCGCTGTCGGAGTGGTCGACGACGGCGAGCGTGTCCATCATCAGGCCCGCCGCGTCGGCCGACTCCTGGCTCGCGCCCGCGAAGCCGTCGGTGCCCTCGCCCGGCACCGCGTTGCCCGTGTCCGTCAACAGGCGGACGGAGAAGCCGCGTTCGAGCATGTGCACCAGGGCGGAGGCCGTGGCGGACACCGCCCACTCGAAGGCCGAGTCGGGCCCGGCGCCCTGGAAGGCGGGCGCGCGGGTGTCGAGCAGCACGGTGCAGCGGGCCCGCTGCGGCTGCTCCTCGCGGCGCACCATCAGCTCGCCGTAGCGCGCGGTCAAGCGCCAGTGGACGCGGCGCAGATCGTCCCCGTACCGGTAGCCGCGCGGGATCACGTCGTCCTCGCCGGCCAGCGCGAGCGAGCGCTGCCGCCCGTCCCCGTACCCCTTGGCCTCACCGGTGAGCCGCACCGGAGGCAGCGCCGTCACGCGCGGGATCACCGTCAGGCTGTCGTACGTCGAGAAGGACCGGGTCAGTTCGCACATGCCGAAGGGGTCGCTCAGGCGCAGCTGCAGCGGGCCGAGCGGATAGCGGCCGCGCAGGTCGGAGCGGACCCGGTAGGACACCTCGCGGCGGCCCCCCGCCTCGACCCGGTCGAGGACGAACCGGGGCCGCGGCCCGAGCACGTACGGCACCCGGTCCTGGAGCATCAGCAGGCCTGTCGGCAGCCGGGAGATGTTGTCCATGCGCAGGTGCACGCGTGCCTCGGAACCCGCCGGTAGGCGCGCGGGGGAGAGCTTGCGGCTGCCCGCGACCCGGTAGCGGGTGCGGTACAGGACGCCCGCGCACACCAGCGGCAGCGCCGCGAGCAGCAGGCCGACCCGGAGCAGATCGCTCTGCCCGAGGACGTACGCGCAGATCCCCGCCGCGATGCCGGCGGCCAGGAACGAACGGCCGCGCGTGGTGAGTCCGGCGAGGGCGGTGCGCAGACCGCTCTTGTCGCCGACGTTCTTGCCCGCGCCACCGTCCGTGAATCCGCCCCCCGGATCCGGCGCGTAACTCCCTGCCTGTCCCCCCGGTGTCATCACAGCCTCCGCGGACCGGGCGGCTGCTGGCCGTACAGCGGGGGCGTCGTCGAGTCGTAGGTCTGCGCGGCGCGGGGCTCCGCGGCCGGGACCGGGGTGCGCTGCAGGATGTCGAGGACGACCTGCTCGGCGGTGCGCCGGTTCAACTGGGCCTGGGCGGTGGGCAGCAGACGGTGCGCCAGGACTGCCACGGCCAGCGTCTGCACGTCGTCGGGCAGCGCGTACTCACGGCCTGCGAGGGCCGCGGCGGCCTTGGCCGCGCGCACCAGGTGCAGCGTCGCGCGCGGGGATGCGCCGAGTCTGAGGTCGGGATGCGTGCGCGTGGCGGTGACCAGGTCCACCGCGTAGCGCCGTACGGCGTCGGCGACATGGACCGTGCGCACGGCGTCGATGAGCTTCACGATCTCGTGCGCGTGCGCCACCGGCTGCAGGTCGTCCAGCGGGTTCACGCCGCCGTGCACGTCCAGCATCTGCAGCTCGGCCTCCGGGCTCGGATAGCCGATGGAGACGCGGGCCATGAAGCGGTCGCGCTGGGCCTCGGGCAGTGGGTAGGTGCCCTCCATCTCGACCGGGTTCTGGGTGGCCACCACCATGAAGGGGCTGGGCAGTTCGTAGGTCGTCCCGTCGATGGTGACCTGGCGCTCCTCCAGGGACTCCAGGAGCGCGGACTGCGTCTTCGGGGACGCGCGGTTGATCTCGTCCCCGATCACGATCTGCGCGAAGATCGCGCCCGGCTTGAACTCGAAGTCCCGCCGCTGCTGGTCCCAGATGGACACCCCGGTGATGTCCGAGGGCAGCAGGTCGGGCGTGAACTGGATGCGGCGCACCGAGCAGTCGATGGACCGCGCGAGCGCCTTCGCCAGCATCGTCTTGCCGACGCCCGGAACATCCTCGATGAGCAGATGCCCCTCGGCGAGCAGCACGGTCAGCGAGAGTCGTACGACCTCTGGCTTGCCCTCGATCACAGCCTCCACCGACCCGCGCACACGCTCCGCGGTGGTGGTCAGATCAGTGAGGCTCGCTCGATCGTCATAGGTCGTCACCCAGCCCTCCTCGGCCCGTACTTTCCGGGCCGACGCGCAACGACGCGAACCGGCCCACCCCGATACACGGACAGCGCGCACGAGATGTTCGCCGCTCGTGCGGATGTCACACACGCATTCTTGTTGGCGTTACCGGTTCGTGTCACTCGCCTGTGGACAACTGGCCGCGATATGTCAGGCCTTGGAGTCATTTGAGAGGAAGGTCGACCGCGATCGGGCGGGGTGTCAGGCCGGTTCGATCTCCCGCAGCAGGCCCGTCTTCACGTCGAAGACAAAGCCGCGCACGTCGTCGGTGTGCAGCAGGAACGGGGAGGTGCGCACCTTCTGGATGGACTGGCGCACGTCCTGGTCGACATTGCGGAAGCCCTCGACGGCCCAGGTGGGGCGCTGGCCGACCTCCATCTCCAGGTCGGTCCTGAAGTCCTCGGTCAGGCCTTCGAGGCCGCAGTTGCTGTGGTGGATGAGGACCACGCTGCGGGTGCCGAGCGCGCGCTGGCTGACGGTCAGGGAGCGGATCACGTCGTCGGTGACGACGCCGCCCGCGTTGCGGATCGTGTGGCAGTCGCCGAGTTCGAGGCCGAGGGCGGCGTGCAGGTCGAGGCGGGCGTCCATGCACGCGACGATCGCGACCTGCAGCACCGGGCGCGCGTCCATGCCCGGGTCGGAGAACGCCGCGGCGTACTGCCCGTTCGCTTCGACGAGGCGGTCGGTCACGCTGCCGTCGGCGGGTATGGCGCCTTCGGAGGGGGCTCCAGAGGGGAGGTGAGCAGAAGTCGTCATGACTATGACGGTAGCCGTCACGCCTGGTCCGGGCCCGCTGTGAGAGCGGACAAAGAACGTCATTGAGCCTTGTTGTGAGCGAGCCCACAGCAGGGCCGCGACCTCGGCCGCTCGGGTGAATTCACCCGATTCGCGCGTCCGGGTCGTCGTGGCCGCGACGCGCAGTCCGCTTCATCGACCGGTTGATTGACCGGGGGGCACCGTGGACTAAAGTGACGCCGACCCCAGATAACCACGCAACGATGCAACACGGAGATCCCGGCACTGCCGCCCTGGCACCTGTCGGAACGCTCCCCGCGTGCGCGGCGCGTACGTACGGCTCGGCCTCCTCCCGCTCCGGTCGGCCGGCGTCACTTCCCCGGCGCCGACGGACCACTTCCCCTTCACGAGCGGGCGGGGACCCGGCAGTGCGTACGCCCCCACGCCGGACCTGAGAGGGACCCTTGAGCCAGCGACACGTTCCGGTCATGCTCCAACGCTGCTTGGACGTGTTGGCTCCGGCACTCGCCCAGCCGGGAGCGGCCGTCGTCGACTGCACGCTCGGCCTCGGCGGGCACAGCGAAGCGCTGCTCTCCACGTTCCCCTCCTGCCGCCTCGTCGCGCTCGACCGCGACAAGGAAGCGCTGCGGCTGTCCGGCGAGCGGCTCGCGCCCTTCGGCGACCGGGCCACCCTTGTGCACGCCGTCTACGACGAACTGCCCGAAGTCCTCGACCGGTTGGACATCCCGAAGGTGCAGGGCGTCCTGTTCGACCTCGGCGTCTCCTCCATGCAGCTCGACGAGGCCGACCGCGGTTTCGCGTACGCGCAGGACGCGCCGCTCGACATGCGCATGGACCAGTCGGCCGGGATGAGCGCCGCCGAGGTGCTCAACACGTACCCGCCGGGTGAACTGGTGCGGATTCTCCGCCAGTACGGCGAGGAGAAGCAGGCCAAGCGCATTGTTTCGGCCATTGTGCGCGAGCGCGAGAAGGAGCCGTTCAGCAACAGCGCCCGGCTCGTCGAGCTGATCCGCGACTCCCTGCCGCAGGCCGCCAAGCGCACCGGCGGCAACCCGGCCAAGCGCACCTTCCAGGCCCTGCGCATCGAGGTCAACGGCGAACTGAGCGTGCTCGAGCGGGCGATCCCGGGGGCCGTGAAGTCGCTCGCGGTCGGCGGCCGGATCGCCGTCCTGTCGTACCACTCGCTCGAGGACCGCCTGGTCAAGCAGGTGTTCGCGGCCGGAGCCGGCAATACGGCGCCGCCCGGACTGCCCATCGTCCCCGAGCAGTACCAGCCCCGGCTCACGCTGCTCACGCGTGGCGCCGAACTCCCCACGGAGGAAGAGGTCGCGGAGAACCGCCGCGCCGCTCCGGCACGGCTGCGGGGTGCGCAGCGCATCCGCGAGGATGTCGAGGGGTGACGGCCGAGTGACGTACGCGCGCGTGGAGGGGTGGTCATGAGCGCCAGCAGTGGCTCGAAAGGTTCGCTGCGCGGCAGGGCCGCCCGCCTTGCGCGGCTGCTCCCGCTCGGCCCGTCCGGCGGCACGCAAGCCGCACGCACCCCGTTCGTCCTCCTCGTCGTGCTGCTCCTCGGCGGCGGGCTGATCACGCTCCTGATGCTGAACTCCTCGCTCAACGAGGGCTCGTTCCAGCTCACCAAGCTCAAGAAGCAGACCACCGAGCTCACCGACGACGAGCAGGAACTCCAGCGCGACGTCGACTCCTACTCGGCGCCCGACGCCCTGCTGCGGCGCGCCCGCGGGCTCGGCATGGTGCCTGGCGGGGACCCCGTGTTCCTTGAGCCGAACGGCACCGTCAAGGGCAGGCCGAGCCCTGCGGCCGGGCCGCCCGCCCCGCCCCGCGTCGAGCCGACGAAGGCGCCGGTGGCCGCAAGCGCGAGTGCCTCGCCCTCCACGAGCCCGTCCCCATCGGCCAGCACCTCTCCTTCCGCCAGTCCGTCCGAGTCGGCGAGTCCGAACTCCTCGGTCGAGCCTTCCCCTTCGAGCACCGGCAGGTGACGCCATGACCGACAGGGAGCCCCCGCGCCGCCGCGTGCCAGGACCCGCGCGCCCGCCGCGCACCGGACGGCCCGCGCCCAAGCCCGCGCCGAAGGGGGCGGCCAAGCGCACCGCCAGGCCCGCGCCGAAGGCCGGGTCCAAGGCCGCGCAGCAGGGCCGCCCGGCCGCGCGCCGCCCGCGCCCCGCCCCGCCGAAGCCGAAGGCGCCCTCCAGGCTCCGTCTGGGCAGCCCCAGGCCGCGCCTGCGCATGGTGAGCCTGGGTCTCACGCTGGTCCTGATGGTCTTCGTCGTCCGCCTCTTCCAGGTGCAGGGCGTGGACGCCAGCGCGTACGCGGCGAAGGCCTCGCTGAACCGGTACGTCAGCCACTCCATCGCCGCCGAGCGCGGCGGCATCACGGACCGCAGCGGCGTCGAGCTCGCCGCGAGCGTGGACGCGTACGACATCACCGCCGACCCGACGCTCTTCACGAAGAAGGCCACCAAGGTCGACGACGCGCCGGAGCAGGCGGCGGCGCTCCTGTCGCCGATCATCGGGGTCGACGCGGCCGAGCTGACCAAGAAGCTGAAGACGAAGAACACGCGGTACGTGCGGCTCGCCCCGCGGCAGACGCCGCAGGTCTGGAAGCAGATCAAGGACCTCAGGACCACGCTGAACGAGAAGGCGAACGCCGCGGGCCGCGAGGCGAGCGTGCTCTCCGGCGTGGTCGCCGATCCCAGCAGCAAGCGCGTCTACCCGAACGGCGACCTCGCCGCGGGCGTCCTCGGCTGGGTCAACGCCGACGGCAAGGGCGGCGGCGGCGTGGAGCAGCAGCTCGACAAGGAGCTCGCGGGCAAGGCCGGAAAGATCCGCTACGCCCAGTCCGGCGGCCAGCAGGTGCCGACCGCGGGCAGCACCGAAAAGCCCGCGGTCCCCGGCTCGAACGTCGAGCTGACCATCGACCGAGACATCCAGTGGGCCGCGCAGAACGCGATCGACGAGCAGGTCAAGGAGTCGAAGGCGGACCGCGGCTACGTGATAGTGCAGGACACCAAGACCGGTGAGGTCCTGGCCATGGCGAACGCGCCGGGCTTCGACCCGAACGACCTGGCGGACGCGAAGGCCTCGGCCCTCGGCAACGCCGCGCTCCAGGACGCGTACGAGCCGGGCTCCACCGCCAAGGTCATGTCGATGGCGGCCGTCCTCGAGGAGAACGCGGCCACGCCGGGGACCCATGTCACCGTGCCCAACCGGCTGCACCGCGGCGACCGGCTCTTCCAGGACGACGTCGACCACCCGACCTGGCACCTCACGCTCAACGGCGTGCTCGCCAAGTCCAGCAACATCGGCACCATCCTGGCGACGGGCCAGCTCGGCAAGACGCAGCCGGCGGCCAACAAGACGCTCTACTCGTACCTGCGGAAGTTCGGCATCGGCAGGGAGAGCGGCCTCGGCACCCCCGGTGAGACGTCCGGCATCCTCGCGCCCGCCGACAAGTGGTCGACCTCGCAGCAGTACACGATCCCGTTCGGCCAGGGCTTCTCGATCAACGCGATGCAGGCCGCCTCCGTGTACTCGACCATCGCCAACGACGGCGTACGGGTCGAGCCGAGCCTCGTCCGCGGCACCAAGGGCCCCGACGGGCGGTTCACGCCCGCGGCGAAGCCCAAGGAGACCCGCGTCGTCAGCAAGAAGACGGCGAAGACCGTCGCGCAGATGCTGGAGTCCGTGGTCGACGACGAAGAGGGCACGGGTGCGAAGGCGCGCATCCCGGGCTACCGCGTCGCGGGCAAGACGGGCACGGCCAACCGCGTGGATCCGGCCACCGGCCGCTACAAGGGCTACACGTCGTCGTTCGCCGGCTTCGCGCCCGCCGACAAGCCGCGCGTCACGGTCTACTGCGCGATCCAGAACGCCACCAAGGGCGGCTACTTCGGCGGCCAGATCTGTGGCCCGATCTACAAGAAGGTCATGGAGTTCGCCCTGAAGTCGCTTCAGGCCCCGCCCACGGGCAACAAGCCGGCCCGGCTGCCCGTGACGTTCGAGCCCTGACGCATTCCAGCCAGGACGGGCCGTGACCATGATCACTTACTAGCCGTGAGGGCGCCGTGACTGCCATCACCTCCGATCCGGGGAACCGCCCCGCGCCACGCCCCTCGCTTCGCCCGGCGGGGGGTGGGCCCGGTACGCTCACGCCGTGCCACACGCTGATCAGTCCCAAACCACCCAGAAGGGCGCACCCGTGACATACCCCGGGCCGCCGCGACCGGCTGAGGTCTCCGCCACATCCCTCGCGGAACTCGCCGATCAACTGGGTGTCTCCACGCCCAGGGCCGTAGCAGAGATCACCGGCATCACCCATGACTCCCGTGCGGTGCGCCCCGGCGATCTGTACGCCGCGCTGCCCGGAGCCCGCGCGCACGGCGCCGACTTCGCCGCGCAGGCCGCCTCGCTCGGCGCCGTCGCGGCGCTGACCGACCCGGCCGGCTGGGAGCGCGTCTCCGAGGCCGGCCTGGTGCCGCTCGTCGTGGACAACCCGCGCAGCCGGATGGGCGAGCTGGCCGCCACGATCTACGGCCACCCCGGCAAGGACCTGCTCCAGATCGGCATCACCGGTACTTCGGGCAAGACCACCACCGCGTATCTCATCGAGGGCGGTCTCAAGACGGTCCGCAGCACCGGCCTCATCGGCACGGTCGAGATGCGGATCGGCGACGAGCGGATCAAGTCCGAGCGCACCACTCCGGAAGCCACCGATCTCCAGGCGCTGTTCGCGGTCATGCGTGAGCGCGGCACCGACGCCGTCGCCATGGAGGTCTCCAGCCACGCCCTCGTGCTGGGCCGGGTGGACGGCTGCGTCTTCGACGTGGCGGTCTTCAACAACCTGAGCCCGGAGCACATGGAGTTCCACTCCGACATGGAGGACTACTTCCAGGCGAAGGCGAAGCTGTTCACGCGGGCCCGCAGCAAACAGGGCGTCGTGAACTTCGACGACGAGTACGGGCGCCGGCTCATCGACGAGTCCGAGGTCCCGGTCGTCTCCTTCTCCGCCGAGGGCCACCCGGACGCCGACTGGCGCGCCGAGGACGTCGAAGTCGGCCCCTTCGACTCGACGTTGACCGTCGTCGGCCCCAAGGGCGAGCGGATCACCGCCAAGGCGCCGCTGGCGGGCCCCTTCAACGTCGCGAACACCCTCGCCGCGATCGTCACCCTCGCCGTCGCCGGGATCGACCCGCAGACCGCGGCCGACGGCGTCGCCGCCGTACCCGGCGTGCCCGGCCGCCTGGAGCGCGTGGAGGCCGGCCAGAAGTACCTCGCCGTCGTCGACTACGCGCACAAGACCGACGCCGTGGAGTCCGTCCTTCGGGCGCTGCGCAAGGTCACAGAGAACAAGCTGCACATCGTGCTCGGCTGCGGCGGCGACCGCGACAAGACCAAGCGGATGCCGATGGGCGCGGCCGCGGCGCGATTCGCCGACACGGCCATCCTCACCGCCGACAACCCGCGCTCCGAGGACCCCCTCGCGATCCTCGCCACGATGCTCGCGGGCGCCGCCGACGTGCCGGCCCACGAGCGGGGCGACGTCGCCGTGTTCGAGGACCGGGCCGCCGCCATCGCCGCCGCCGTGGCGCGCGCCGAGCCCGGCGACACGGTGCTCATCGCGGGCAAGGGCCACGAGCAGGGCCAGGACATCGCCGGTGTGGTCCGCCCGTTCGACGACCGCAAGGTGCTCCGCGCGTCCATCGAGGCGGCCGCAGCCACCGTCGACCACCAGAAAACCCAGGGATGAAGTTGTGATCGCCCTCTCCCTCGCCGAGATCGCCTCAGCCGTCGGCGGGCAGACGTACGACATACCGGACCCGCAGGTCCGGGTCACCGGGCCGGTCGTCATCGACTCGCGCAAGGTCGAGCCGGGAAGCCTGTTCGCCGCCTTCGTGGGCGAGCGGGTCGACGGCCACGACTACGCGCGCGAGGTCGTCGACAAGGGAGCCGTCGCCGTGCTGGCGTCGCGCCCGGTCGGTGCCCCCGCCATCGTCGTCGACGACGTCCAGGCGGCGCTCGGTGCGCTCGCCCGGCACGTGGTCGCCCGCCTCGGCGCCACCCTTGTGGGCCTCACCGGCTCGGCCGGCAAGACCAGCACCAAGGACCTGATCGCCCAGGTACTGCGCCGCAAGGCCGACACGGTCTTCACGCCCGGCTCGTTCAACAACGAGATCGGACTGCCGCTGACCGCACTCACCGCCACCGACGAGACGCAGTTCCTCGTCCTGGAGATGGGCGCCCGCGGCATCGGCCACATCACGTACCTGACGGGCCTTACGCCCCCGAAGGTCGGAGTCGTCCTGAACGTCGGGACCGCGCACATCGGCGAGTTCGGCGGCCGCGAGCAGATCGCGGTGGCGAAGGGCGAGCTGGTGGAGTCCCTTCCCGCCGACGGCACCGCGATCCTCAACGCGGACGACCCGCTGGTGCGCGCCATGGCCTCGCGCACGAAGGCGAAGGTGCTGTTCTTCGGAGAGGCCGCCGGCGCCGACGTACGCGCCGAGAATGTCCGGCTCACGGAGACCGGACAGCCCGCCTTTAGCCTGCACACACCCTCCGGGTGCAGCGACGTGACCTTGCGCCTGTACGGTGAGCACCACGTGTCGAACGCGCTCGCCGCGGCCGCCGTCGCCCATGACCTTGGCATGTCCGTGGAGGAGATCGCCCTCGCGCTCTCCGAGGCGGGCAACCTGTCCCGCTGGCGGATGGAGGTCACCGAGCGCTCGGACGGCGTCACGATCGTCAACGACGCCTACAACGCGAACCCCGAGTCCATGCGAGCGGCGCTGCGCGCGCTGGTGGCCATGGGCAGGGGGCGCCGGACGTGGGCGGTGCTCGGGCAGATGGCCGAGCTCGGCGACGAGTCGCTGACCGAGCACGACGCCGTCGGACGGCTCGCCGTCCGGCTCAACGTCAGCAAGCTCGTTGCAGTCGGGGGCAGGGAAGCGTCCTGGATGCAACTGGGCGCCTATAACGAGGGTTCGTGGGGTGAGGAGTCGGTGCACGTGTCCGACGCACAGGCGGCGATCGACCTGCTGCGCAGCGAGCTGCGCCCGGGAGATGTCGTGCTCGTGAAGGCATCCAGGTCGGTGGGTCTGGAGAGCGTGGCACAGGCGCTGCTCGCGGACGTGCAGGGTGGGGTTGATGCCTGATGATGAAGCAGATCCTGTTCGCGGGCGTCATCGGTCTCTTCCTGACGCTTGCCGGAACGCCGCTGCTGATCAAGCTCCTTGCGCGCAAGGGCTACGGCCAGTTCATCCGTGACGACGGCCCGCGCGAGCACCACAGCAAGCGCGGCACGCCGACCATGGGTGGTATCGCCTTCATTCTGGCGACCCTCATCGCGTACTTCCTCAGCAAGCTGATCACCGGTGCCGCGCCGACCCTGTCGGGTCTGCTCGTGCTCGGCCTGATGGCGGGCATGGGTCTCGTCGGCTTCCTCGACGACTACATCAAGATCGTCAAGCGGCGTTCGCTCGGCCTCAGAGCCAAGGCCAAGATGGCCGGACAGCTGATCGTCGGTATCGCCTTCGCGGTGATCTCACTCCAGTTCGCGGATGTGCGCGGCAATACGCCCGCATCCACCAAGCTCTCCTTCGTGGAGGACTTCGGCTGGTCGATCGGCCCGGTCCTGTTCGTGGTCTGGGCGCTGTTCATGATCCTCGCGATGTCGAACGGCGTGAACCTGACGGACGGCCTCGACGGCCTCGCCACCGGCGCCTCCGTGATGGTCTTCGGTGCGTACACCTTCATCGGTGTCTGGCAGTTCCAGGAGTCCTGCGCCAACGCGCAGACCCTCACCAACCCAGGTGCGTGTTTCGAGGTCAGAGACCCACTCGACCTGGCGGTGGTCGCATCGGCCTTGATGGGCGCCTGTTTCGGCTTCCTGTGGTGGAACACCTCGCCCGCCAAGATCTTCATGGGTGACACGGGCTCGCTGGCCCTCGGCGGCGCCCTCGCGGGCCTCGCCATCTGCTCCCGCACGGAGCTCCTGATCGCGCTCCTGGGTGGCCTGTTCGTCCTGATCACCATGTCCGTCGTGATCCAGGTCGGCTCCTTCAAGATGACCGGCAAGCGCGTCTTCAAGATGGCGCCACTCCAGCACCACTTCGAACTCAAGGGGTGGTCCGAAGTCCTTGTGGTGGTCCGGTTCTGGATCATCCAGGGCATGTGCGTGATCGTCGGACTCGGCCTCTTCTACGCAGGATGGGCAGCCAAGAAGTGACCTCCCCCTGGGACGGCAAGAACATCACCGTTGCCGGTCTCGGTGTGAGCGGCATCAGTGCCGCCCGCGCCCTGGCCGGCTTCGGCGCGTCGGTGACCGTCGTGGACGGTGGCGACAGCGAGGCGCACCGCGAAAAGGCCGCTCTTCTTAAAGAAGCGGGGATTTCCGTACAGCTCGGGGACTCGACCACACTGCCCGAGGGCACCGAACTCGTCGTCACCTCGCCCGGCTGGAAGCCCTCCTCGCCGCTGTTCGCGGAGGCCGCGGCGGCCGGCGTCGACGTCGTCGGCGACGTCGAGATCGCCTGGCGGCTGCGCGGCCCGGACGCCGCGCCCTGGCTCGCGATCACCGGCACCAACGGCAAGACCACGACGACGCAGATGCTCGCGTCGATCCTGGACGCGGCGGGCCTGCGCACGGCCGCCGTCGGCAACATCGGTACGCCGATCATCGACGTCGTCCTCGAAGGCGACGACGCCTACGACGTGTTCGCCGTCGAGCTCTCCTCGTACCAGCTGCACTGGGCGCCCTCCCTGCGCGCCCACTCCGGCGCCGTCCTGAACCTCGCACCCGACCACCTCGACTGGCACGGCTCCATGGAGGCGTACGCCGCCGACAAGGGCCGCATCTTCGAGGGCAACCAGGTCGCCTGCGTCTACAACGTCGCGGACAAGGCGACCGAGGACCTGGTCGTCGAGGCCGACGTCGACGAGGGCTGCCGCGCCATCGGCTTCACCCTCGGCACCCCCGGCCCCTCCGAACTCGGCGTCGTGGACGGCATCCTGGTCGACCGCGCCTTCGTCGAGAACCGGCAGAAGAACGCCCAGGAACTCGCCGAGGTCACCGACGTCAACCCGCCGGCCCCGCACAACATCGCCAACGCGCTCGCCGCGGCGGCCCTCGCCCGCGCCTTCGGCGTCGAGCCCCAGGCCGTACGCGAGGGACTGCGGAACTTCCGCCCCGACGCCCACCGCATCGAGCACGTCGCCGACGTGGACGGCGTCGCGTACGTGGACGACTCCAAGGCGACCAACACCCATGCCACCCAGGCGTCGTTGGCCTCGTACGAGTCCATCGTGTGGATCGCGGGCGGGCTCGCCAAGGGCGCGACCTTCGACGAGCTGGTGACGGGCGCGGCGAAGCGGCTGCGCGGTGTCGTCCTGATCGGCGCGGACCGGGCCCTGATCCGGGAAGCCCTGCAGCGACACGCCCCGGAAGTACCGGTCGTCGACCTCGACCGGACCGACACTGGGGCGATGTCGGCGGCGGTCCAGGAGGCCGCGCGGCTCGCCCGCACGGGGGATACCGTGCTGATGGCCCCGGCCTGCGCGTCGATGGACATGTTCACGAACTACAACAAGCGTGGCGAGGCGTTCGCGGAAGCGGTCCGCGAACTGGGCGCCACCAGCGTCTGACGGGGCTCGAGAGGGCGCCCGGTGACGCCGGGCACCCTTCGGGAGGGGAACGTGGCAGCGCAGACGTACGGCTCATCGGTGGGGGACGGTCATGGCCGGTAGCAGTCCTCCCCGCACGACCGGGCGCCCCGCCGCACCGCCGCGGAGGACCAGCAAGGTCTACCGGGCCCGGGTCAACCCCGTGCACCGCCTGTACGCCCAGGCCAAGCGCGCCTGGGACCGGCCGCTCACGGCGTACTACCTGATCATCGGTGCCGCGCTGCTGCTCACGGTCCTCGGCCTGGTCATGGTCTACTCGGCCTCGATGATCACGGCCCTGCAGATGGGCCTGTCCAGCTCGTACTTCTTCCGCAAGCAGTTCGTCGCGGCCGTCATCGGCGGCGTCCTGCTGCTGGTCGCGATGCGGATGCCGGTGAAGCTGCACCGGGCGCTCGCCTACCCGATCCTCGCCGTCAGCGTCTTCCTCATGGTCCTCGTGCAGGTGCCGGGGATAGGGGTGTCGATCAACGGCAACCAGAACTGGATCTCGCTCGGCGGCCCCTTCATGCTGCAGCCCAGCGAGTTCGGGAAGCTGGCGCTGATCCTGTGGGGCGCCGATCTGCTGGCGCGCAAGCACGACAAGCGGCTGCTGACCCAGTGGAAGCACATGCTGGTGCCGCTCGTTCCGGTGGCCTTCATGCTGCTCGGGCTGATCATGCTCGGCGGCGACATGGGCACCGCGATCCTGCTGACCGCGATCCTTTTCGGCCTGCTGTGGACGGCCGGGGCGCCGACGCGGCTCTTCGTGGGCGTGCTCTCGGTGGCCGCCATGATCGGCCTGCTCCTCATCAAGACCAGCCCGAACCGCATGGCCCGCCTCGCCTGCCTGGGCAGCGCCGATGCAGGGCCCGGCGACATGTGCTGGCAGGGACTGCACGGGATCTACGCCCTGGCCTCCGGCGGACTCTTCGGTTCCGGCCTCGGAGCGAGTGTGGAAAAATGGGGACAACTTCCCGAAGCGCACACCGACTTCATCTTCGCCATCACCGGTGAGGAACTGGGCCTGGCGGGGACGCTGTCGGTGCTCGCCCTGTTCGCGGCTCTAGGCTATGCGGGTATCCGCGTGGCCGGACGCACGGAGGACCCCTTCGTTCGCTATGCCGCGGGAGGCGTGACGACGTGGATCACGGCACAGGCCGTGGTCAACATCGGTGCGGTGCTCGGCCTGCTGCCGATCGCCGGAGTCCCGCTCCCGCTGTTCTCGTACGGGGGGTCCGCGCTGCTTCCGACCATGTTCGCCGTGGGGCTGCTGATCGCGTTCGCGCGGGACGAGCCGGCGGCGCGGGCTGCCCTCGCCATGCGGCGGAGCCCGGGAGTCCGGGGGATGAGATGGAACACGATGCGACGGCGCGCCTCGGCGCGTCCGTCCAGAGAGCGGTGAATTTCGGTGCATGTCGTACTCGCCGGTGGGGGGACCGCCGGCCACATCGAGCCGGCGCTCGCCCTCGCGGACGCCCTGCGCAGGCAGGACCCGACCGTGGGCATCACGGCCCTGGGCACGGAACGCGGCCTTGAGACCCGTCTCGTACCGGAGCGCGGCTACGACCTGGCGCTGATCCCCGCCGTACCGCTGCCGCGCAAGCCCACGCCCGAACTGATCACGGTTCCCGGCCGGCTGCGCGGCACCATCAAGGCGGCCGAGCAGGTCATGGAGCGCACCAAGGCGGACGCGGTCGTCGGGTTCGGCGGCTACGTGGCGCTGCCCGGCTATCTCGCGGCCAAGCGGCTCGGCGTGCCGATCGTGGTGCACGAGGCCAACGCGCGGCCCGGCCTGGCCAACAAGATCGGTTCGCGGTACGCGGCGCAGGTCGCGGTCTCCTCGCCCGACAGCAAGCTGCGCAACTCGCGCTACATCGGCATCCCGCTGCGCCGCACCATCGCCCTGCTCGACCGGGCGCAGAAGCGGCCCGAGGCGCGCGCCGCGTTCGGCCTCGACCCGAACCTGCCGACGCTGCTCGTCTCCGGCGGCTCCCAGGGTGCCCGCCACCTGAACGAGGTCGTCACGCGCGTCGCGCCGCTCCTCCAGCGGTCCGGCATCCAGGTGCTGCACGTGGTCGGCCCCAAGAACGAACTGCCGCAGGTCCAGCAGATGCCGGGGATGCCCCCTTACATCCCGGTACCGTACGTGGACCGGATGGACCTCGCGTACGCCGCGGCCGACATGATGCTCTGCCGCGCGGGCGCGATGACCGTCGCCGAGCTCTCCGCCGTCGGACTCCCGGCCGCCTACGTCCCGCTGCCCATCGGCAACGGCGAACAGCGGCTCAACGCCCAGCCGGTGGTCAAGGCCGGCGGCGGCCTGCTGGTCGACGACGCGGAACTGACCCCCGAGTGGGTCCAGGCCAATGTCCTGCCCGTGCTCGCCGACCCGCACCGGCTGTACGAGATGTCCCGCGCGGCCGCCGAGTTCGGCCGCAGGGACGCCGACGACCTGCTCGTCGGGATGGTGTACGAGGCGATCAACTCGCGTCGTTAGCGAGTCGACGAATGTAAGGGCAGGGGACAGTGGCCGGACCCATCACGACCGATCGCGAACGAGAGTCGTCGGAGGCGTCCGAGCCGCCCCCCGCCGCGGGATGGGTGCGCATGCCGAGCGTGCGCACCCTTGTCGTGGCCGGAGTACTGCTCGTGCTGCTCGGCGCGGGCGGCACCTGGCTGCTGTACGGCTCGCCGTGGCTGCGCGTGGAGCGCGTCAAGCCCTCCGGCACCCGGGTCCTGACGCCGTCTCAGGTCCGGGACGCGGCCGCCGTACCGGTCGGCGCCCCGCTGGTCTCCGTCGACACGGACGCCATTGAGGACCGGCTGCGCCGGAAATTGCCCCGAATTGACTCGGTTGATGTGGTCCGTTTATGGCCGCACGGAATCGGGTTGAAAGTGACGGAGCGCAAGCCGGTCCTGATTGTCGAAGACGGCAGAAATTCAGACAAGTTCGTCGAAGTGGACCGTGAAGGCGTTCGGTTCGCGACGGTCGACAAGCCCCTGAAGCACGTTCCCCGCCTGGAATTGACGCCGGATCAGGGGCGCGCCGAAGCGAGTCTGCGGCGCTTCGGCCCCAACCGGCTGGTACGGGAAGCGGTGCGGGTCGCAGGGCAGCTTCCGAAGTCGGTCGCGCGTGACACGCGGACCGTCAAGGTCCGTTCGTACGACGCCATCTCGCTGGAGCTGACCGGAGAGCGGACCGTCGACTGGGGGAGTGCCGAGCAGGGTGACACGAAGGCACGCACTCTCACCGCACTCATGAAAGCCGAGCCGAAGGGCAGGCACTTGGACGTGAGTGTTCCCACGGCCCCTGCCGCGTCCGGGAGTTGACGCACATTGATGCAGGCCAGCACCCTGGTTGGGCATCGACATGGCTGATCACATAGGGTGAAAAGAAAAACGGGAGGTTCGGCGTGTTCGTTGAACGGGCGCCACTTGTCGACTTAGTGTCAGGTTCGGAAGAGTCCAGGAAACAGACACACTGGTAACCCTAAACTTCAGCGTTAGGGTTCGGGTCGGCAGTCGACTAGTAGTCAACTAGTAGTCCGGACCGCCCCAATTCGGCATCAGTCGTCGCACCGTAGAACGCGAGGCGGCGACACGTAACTCGAGGCGAGAGGCCTTCGACGTGGCAGCACCGCAGAACTACCTCGCAGTCATCAAAGTCATCGGTGTCGGCGGCGGTGGTGTCAATGCCATCAACCGGATGATCGAGGTCGGTCTCAAGGGCGTCGAGTTCATCGCCATCAACACCGATGCGCAAGCCCTGTTGATGAGCGACGCGGACGTCAAGCTCGACGTCGGCCGTGAACTCACCCGCGGACTCGGCGCCGGAGCCAATCCGGGCGTCGGACGCAAGGCGGCCGAGGACCACCGCGAGGAGATCGAGGAGGTCCTCAAGGGGGCCGACATGGTCTTCGTCACCGCCGGTGAAGGTGGCGGCACCGGCACCGGCGGCGCACCCGTCGTGGCCAACATCGCGCGCTCGCTGGGCGCCCTCACGATCGGTGTGGTCACACGGCCGTTCACCTTCGAGGGTCGGCGCCGGGCGAACCAGGCGGAGGACGGCATCGCCGAGCTCCGCGAAGAGGTCGACACCCTCATCGTCATTCCGAACGACCGGCTCCTGTCCATCTCGGACCGGCAGGTCTCCGTCCTCGACGCCTTCAAGTCGGCGGACCAGGTCCTGCTCTCCGGTGTCCAGGGCATCACCGACCTCATCACCACCCCGGGGCTCATCAACCTCGACTTCGCGGACGTGAAGTCCGTGATGTCCGAGGCGGGTTCGGCCCTGATGGGCATCGGCTCCGCCCGCGGCGACGATCGCGCGGTGGCGGCGGCCGAGATGGCGATCTCCTCGCCACTCCTCGAGGCGTCCATCGACGGCGCCCGCGGCGTACTGCTCTCCATCTCCGGCGGCTCGGACCTCGGTCTCTTCGAGATCAACGAGGCCGCGCAGCTGGTCAGCGAGGCGGCCCACCCCGAGGCGAACATCATCTTCGGCGCCGTCATCGACGACGCGCTCGGCGACGAGGTGCGGGTCACCGTCATCGCCGCCGGCTTCGACGGCGGACAGCCGCCGAACAAGCGGGACAATGTGGTCGGTTCGTCGACCGCGAAGCGTGAGGAGTCGGCGGCGCCGCCGCGGCCTTCGACGCCGGCCCCCGAGCCCGCGCGTCCGGCCTTCGGCAACCTCGGCAGCGTCACCCAGCGCGAGGAGTCCCAGCCGCAGCCGCCGACCCCGCCGGCCGAGGCGCCCGCCCCGGTGAACGAGGCCCCGGCGGCCCCGGCCACCGCCCCGCAGGTTCCGCGGCCGTCCTACCCGGACAGCCAGGCCGAGGAGCTCGACGTGCCGGACTTCCTCAAGTGATCACGTGTTTCTGAACGTGATCGTGGAGCAGGTCGGATCACCGCAGTGACAGGACAACATCACACAGTGTCTTCCGAGAGTGGCGCGCACTTCGCCTTCACCGACCGGTGGGGCGGGGTGAGCGCCGCTCCGTACGAGGAGCTCAATCTCGGCGGCGCGGTCGGCGACGACTCCGAAGCCGTGCTGCGCAACCGGGAGCTGGCCGCGGAGGCCCTCGGTCTCGAGGCCTCCCGTGTCGTGTGGATGAACCAGGTGCACGGCCCCGACGTGACGGTGGTAGACGGGCCCTGGCCCACCGAAGCCGACATTCCGTGCGTCGACGCCCTCGTCACCACGCGGCGCGGACTCGCGCTCGCCGTGCTGACGGCGGACTGCACCCCCGTTCTTCTCGCCGACCCGGTCGCCGGGGTCGTAGCCGCCGCGCACGCGGGACGCCCCGGCATGGTCGCCGGGGTGGTGCCGGCTGCGGTCCGGGCGATGGTGGAGCGGGGCGCCGAGCCGGCCCGGATCATCGCCCGTACGGGACCCGCGGTCTGCGGGCGCTGTTACGAGGTGCCGGCCGAGATGCGGGCCGAGGTCGCGGCGGTGGAACCGGCGGCGTACGCCGAGACCAGCTGGGGCACCCCGGCCGTCGATGTGACCGCGGGTGTGCATGCCCAGCTGGAGCGGCTCGGGGTGCGTGACCGGGAGCGGTCGCCGGTGTGCACACTTGAGTCGCACGATCACTTCTCGTACCGCCGCGACAAGGCCACCGGCCGACTCGCCGGCTATGTCTGGCTGGACTGAGACGACATGACGAACCTTCAGGAACGTACGGCAGAGCTCGCCGCGAACCTGGCCACGGTGGAGGAACGTATCACCACGGCCTGTGCGGCGGCCGGGCGCAAGCGGGACGACGTGACCCTCATCGTGGTCACCAAGACCTACCCCGCGAGCGATGTACGGATCCTGTCCGGGCTCGGGGTGCGGCACGTGGCGGAGAACCGGGACCAGGACGCGGCGCCCAAGGCCGCGGAATGCTCGGATCTGCCGCTTACTTGGCACTTTGTCGGTCAGCTTCAGACCAACAAGGTCCGTTCCGTGGCGAGTTACGCCGGTCTGGTGCAGTCCGTCGACCGGGGCAAGCTCGTCACGGCGCTCTCCAAGGAGGCCGTGCGGGCCGAGCGTGAACTGGGTTGTCTGATCCAGGTCGCGCTCGACGCCGGCGCGGACGGCCGGGGGGAGCGCGGGGGCATCGGCCCCGGCGGAGTGGAGGAGTTGGCCGCGCGCGTGGCCGAGGCTCCGGGGTTGCGGCTCGACGGACTGATGACCGTCGCGCCGCTCACCGGGGCCTACGCGGGGCGGCAACAGGCGGCGTTCGAGCGGCTCATGGATTTGTCGACTGCCGTGCGCGCGGCCCATCCGGCTGCGAACATGGTCTCGGCAGGGATGAGTTCGGACCTCGAGCAGGCTGTGGCGGCCGGAGCGACACATGTGCGCGTCGGTACGGCGGTCCTCGGTGTCCGACCCCGGCTCGGGTAACGTCGCGAAGAAGTCGGACCACAGCAGAAAATATGGTCATTCTCGCTGATGGGCGGGGAGGCCACGTGGATCGCGGGCACTTTGGTTGACGTCAGCCGATCCACCACAGAGCGGAGGACTCAGAGAATGGCCGGCGCGATGCGCAAGATGGCGGTCTACCTCGGCCTCGTGGAGGACGATGGGTACGACGGCCGGGGATTCGACCCCGATGACGACTTCGAGCCCGAACTCGACCCGGAGCCCGAGCGTGACCGTCGACGGCACGAGCCGTCGCATCAGTCACACAACTCCCATGCCGCGACGGATGTGGAGGAATCGGTCAGAGTGGTGCAGCCCCCGGCGCAGCGTGAACCGGTGCGCCAACCTGCTTCGCTTGCCGCTGAATCCGGACGTCCCGCACGAATCGCCCCCGTGGCATCCATCACACCTGAACGTCAGAGCCTGGAGAAGAACGCACCGGTGATCATGCCCAAGGTCGTGTCCGAGCGGGAGCCCTACCGCATCACCACATTGCACCCCCGGACCTACAACGAGGCCCGTACCATCGGGGAACACTTCCGTGAGGGCACTCCGGTGATCATGAATCTGACGGAGATGGACGACACCGATGCGAAGCGACTTGTCGACTTTGCCGCCGGTCTTGTGTTCGGTCTTCACGGGAGCATCGAGCGAGTGACACAGAAGGTGTTCCTGTTGTCGCCTGCTAACGTCGATGTCACGGCGGAGGACAAGGCCCGTATCGCAGAGGGCGGGTTCTTCAACCAGAGCTGAGACGCAGCAAAGTACGACGGCTAGCTACCAACTAGTCACAAGGCACGAGTAACAGGGGAGAGGGAACCGCCGACATGGGCGTGGTTTTTGATGTGGTCTACATCGCGCTGATGTGTTTCCTCATCGTGCTGATCTTCCGGCTGGTCATGGACTACGTCTTCCAGTTCGCCCGCTCGTGGCAACCCGGCAAGGCGATGGTGGTCGTTCTGGAGGCCACCTACACTGTCACTGATCCGCCGCTCAAGCTTCTGCGGCGGGTCATTCCGCCGCTGCGTCTCGGGGGCGTGGCGCTCGACCTGTCCTTCTTCGTACTGATGATCATCGTCTACATCCTGATCTCCGTCGTGAGCCGGCTGTGAGCACGATGTCAACTACGGTCTTGCCGAATGCCGACGACAACGTTGAGGTGAAGAGATGCCGTTGACCCCCGAGGACGTGCGGAACAAGCAGTTCACGACCGTCCGCCTCCGAGAAGGCTATGACGAGGACGAGGTCGATGCCTTCCTCGATGAGGTCGAAGCCGAACTGACCCGTCTTCTCCGAGAAAACGAAGACCTGCGGGCGAAACTAGCCGCAGCCACCCGCGCCGCTGCGCAGAACCAGCAGCAGGGCGGGATGCGCAAGGGTCCCGGCGGTCCTGGTGGCCCCGGTGGACCTGGCGGTCCCGGTGGACCCGAGGGTGGTCCGCAGGACCAGCAGCAGGGTCCCCCGCAGGGCATGCGAGGCCCGGGCGCCCCGGTGCCCGCTGGTATATCGGGCCCGCCGCAGCAGCAGATGGGCGGCCCCATGGGCGGCCCGCCCCAGCTGCCGAGCGGTGCCCCGCAGCTGCCGGCCGGTCCTGGTGGACACGGTCCGCAGGGTGGCCCGCAGGGTCCCGGCCCGATGGGTCAGGGGCCGATGGGCCAGCAGCCGCAGCTGGGCGGCCCGATGGGCGGTCCCATGGGCGGCCACGGTGGCCCGCAGCTGCCGCAGCCCGGTCAGGGCCCCGGTGGCGACAGCGCCGCCCGTGTCCTCTCGCTGGCCCAGCAGACCGCCGACCAGGCGATCGCCGAGGCCCGCTCCGAGGCGAACAAGATCGTCGGCGAGGCGCGCAGCCGTGCCGAGGGTCTTGAGCGTGACGCCCGTGCCAAGGCCGATGCCCTGGAGCGGGACGCGCAGGAGAAGCACCGCGTAGCGATGGGCTCCCTGGAGTCCGCCCGCGCCACGCTGGAGCGCAAGGTCGAGGACCTGCGCGGCTTCGAGCGCGAGTACCGCACGCGTCTGAAGTCGTACCTGGAGTCGCAGCTGCGCCAGCTGGAGACCCAGGCCGACGACTCGCTGGCTCCGCCGCGTACGCCGGCGACCGCGAGCCTGCCGCCGTCCCCGGCGCCTTCCATGGCTCCGGCCGGTGCGGGTGCGCCGTCCTACGGTGGTGGCAACCAGTCGATGGGCGGTGGCAACCAGCAGAACGGCGGTCCGTCGTACGGCGGCGGCCAGCAGCAGATGTCGCCCGCGATGACGCAGCCGATGGCTCCGGTGCGGCCCCAGGGCCCGTCGCCGATGGGGCAGGCGCCCTCGCCGATGCGTGGGTTCCTCATCGACGAGGACGACAACTGAGCGGCGCGTTTGCTTGTAGCGCCAGGTAGTAGCTAGGCGTCGGCATTCATTCAGGCCTTGGCCCGGATCGTTTCTGCGATCCGGGCCAAGGCCTTTTTGCTGGTCGGTGGGGGTGTGCGTTCCGGTCGGCGTTCTGGTGTGCGTAGGGGGTACGAAACGCCGAAGGGCCGTCTCGACAGAAACGTTTCTGGCGAGGCGGCCCTTGGGGCGTGGATCGTGACGGTCGGCCGTTCCTCCGGCCTCGGGGCTCTGCCCCGGACCCCGCTGCTCAATCGCCGCAGGGGCTTGATTTATCAAGCCCGCCCGGCGATTGAGGGCAAGGGGGTCCGGGGGCGGAGCCCCCGGGGTGCAACCCCGGTGCGGCTAGACCTTGCGGAGGTGGAACGTCAGGCTCAGGCCCTCGTCCGTGAAGGCGGAGCCGTACGTGTCGTCCGCCTCGGACTGGGCGAAGTCCGTGGCGAGGACCTCGTCGGCGATCAGGCCCGCGTGCTCGGTCAGGGCCGAGATCACCGCCGGGTCCGTGGACGTCCAGCGCAGGGCGATCCGGTCCGCCACGTCCAGGCCGCTGTTCTTGCGGGCCTCCTGGATCAGGCGGATCGCGTCACGGGCCAGGCCCGCCTGCCGCAGCTCCTCCGTGAGTTCGAGGTCGAGCGCCACCGTGGCGCCGGAGTCCGAGGCCACGGACCAGCCCTCGCGCGGCGTCTCCGTGATGATGACCTCATCCGGGGCGAGGTCGATCTTCTCGCCGTCGACCTCCACCGAGGCGTTGCCCTCGCGCAGGGCCAGGGACAGCGCCGCCGCGTCCGCGTTCGCGACCGCCTTCGCCACGTCCTGGACGCGCTTGCCGAACCGCTTGCCGAGTGCACGGAAGTTCGCCTTGGCGGTGGTGTCCACCAGGCTGCCGCCGACCTCCGAGAGCGAGGCCAGGGAGGAGACGTTCAGCTCCTCCGTGATCTGGTCCTGGAGCTCGGGGGAGAGGCCGGCGAAGCCCGTCGCCGCGACCAGCGCGCGCGAGAGCGGCTGGCGGGTCTTGACGCCCGACTCCGCGCGCGTGGCGCGACCGAGCTCCACGAGCCGGCGGACCAGCGCCATCTGCGTCGACAGCTCGGGGTCGATCGCCGCGCGGTCGGCCTCGGGCCACGAGGACAGGTGCACCGACTCCGGGGCGTCCGGGGTGACCGGCACGACCAGGTCCTGCCACACGCGCTCCGCGATGAACGGCGTGAGCGGCGCCATCAGTTGAGTGATCGTCACCACCACGTCGTGCAGGGTGCGAAGGGCAGCCTTGTCGCCCTGCCAGAAGCGGCGGCGCGAGCGACGCACGTACCAGTTGGAGAGGTCGTCGACGAACGCCGAGAGCAGCTTGCCGGCGCGCTGGGTGTCGTACGCCTCGAGGGCCGTGGTGACCTCGTCCGTGAGCTGGTGCAGCTCGGACAGCAGCCAGCGGTCGAGCACCGTGCGGTCGGCCGGGGCCGGGTCCGCCTCGCTGGGCGCCCACTGCGACGTACGCGCGTACAGGGCCTGGAAGGCGACCGTGTTCCAGTACGTGAGGAGCGTCTTGCGGACGACCTCCTGGATGGTGCCGTGGCCGACGCGGCGGGCCGCCCACGGGGAGCCGCCGGCCGCCATGAACCAGCGCACAGCGTCGGCGCCGTGACGGTCCATCAGCGGGATCGGGTCCAGCGTGTTGCCCAGGTGCTTGGACATCTTGCGGCCGTCCTCGGCGAGGATGTGGCCGAGGCAGACCACGTTCTCGTACGAGGACTTGTCGAAGACCAGCGTGCCGATCGCCATCAGCGTGTAGAACCAGCCGCGCGTCTGGTCGATGGCCTCGGAGATGAACTGCGCCGGGTAGCGGGACTCGAAGAGTTCCTTGTTCTTGTACGGGTAGCCCCACTGCGCGAACGGCATGGAACCCGAGTCGTACCAGGCGTCGATGACCTCGGGCACGCGCACCGCCGTCTGCGTACAGCCCTCATGGGTGCACGTGAACGTGACGTCGTCGATGTACGGGCGGTGCGGGTCGAGGGACGACTGGTCCGTGCCGGTCAGCCGCGAGAGCTCCTCGCGCGAGCCGACGCAGGTGAGGTGGTTCTCCTCGCAGCGCCAGATCGGCAGCGGGGTGCCCCAGTAGCGGTTGCGGGACAGCGCCCAGTCGATGTTGTTCTGCAGCCAGTCGCCGAAGCGGCCGTTCTTGACGGTCTCCGGGAACCAGTTGGTCTTCTCGTTCTCCTGAAGGAGACGGTCCTTGACGGCCGTGGTGCGGATGTACCAGGACGGCTGCGCGTAGTAGAGCAGCGCCGTGTGGCAGCGCCAGCAGTGCGGGTAGCTGTGCTCGTACGGGATGTGCTTGAAGAGCAGGCCGCGGTTCTGAAGGTCCTCGGTCAGCTGTTCGTCGGCCTTCTTGAAGAAGACGCCGCCCACGAGGGGGACCTCGGGGGAGAAGGTGCCGTCGGGCAGCACCGGGTTCACGACCGGCATGCCGTACGAGCGGCAGACCTTGAGGTCGTCGTCACCGAAGGCCGGGGCCTGGTGGACGAGGCCGGTGCCGTCCTCGGTCGTCACGTAGTCGGCGTTGACGACGTAGTGCGCCTCCGCACCGTCGGCCGGGAACTCTACGAGTTCGAAAGGACGTTGGTACTTCCAGCGCTCCATCTCGGCGCCGGTGAAGGACTCGCCGGTCGTCTCCCAGCCCTCGCCGAGCGCCTTCTCGACGAGCGGCTCGGCGACGACGAGCTTCTCTTCGCCGTTCGTGGCGACGACGTACGTCACGTCGGGGTGCGCGGCGACGGCCGTGTTGGACACCAGGGTCCACGGGGTCGTCGTCCAGATCAGGAGAGCGGCCTGGCCCGCCAGCGGACCGGAGGTGAGCGGCAAACGGACATAGACCGAGGGGTCCACGACCGTCTCGTAGCCCTGGGCCAGCTCGTGGTCCGACAGACCGGTGCCGCAGCGCGGGCACCAGGGAGCGACGCGGTGGTCCTGGACCAGCAGGCCCTTGTTGAAGATCTCCTTCAGCGACCACCAGACCGAGTCGACGTACTCCGGGTTCATCGTCCGGTACGCGTCTTCGAGGTCGACCCAGTAGCCCATGCGGGTCGTCAGGTCGGAGAAGGCGTCGGTGTGCCGGGTCACGGACTCGCGGCACTTGGCGTTGAACTCGGCGATGCCGTACGCCTCGATGTCCTTCTTGCCGCTGAAGCCGAGCTCCTTCTCGACCGCCAGCTCCACCGGGAGGCCGTGACAGTCCCAGCCCGCCTTACGGGCCACGTGGTAGCCGCGCATCGTACGGAACCGGGGGAACACGTCCTTGAAGACGCGGGCCTCGATGTGGTGGGCGCCCGGCATGCCGTTGGCCGTGGGCGGGCCCTCGTAGAACACCCACTCGGGGCGCCCCTCGGACTGCTCCAGGGTCTTGGCGAAGATCTTCTGCTCGTCCCAGAAGTCGAGCACCGCGTGCTCGAGGGCGGGCAGGTCGACCTGGGCGGGCACCTGGCGGTACTGCGTCATCAGTCTTCCTCCGGCGGATCTGCCTTCTTCCGTCGGAGGGACGAGAGGCTGCTGCGCCGTGTGCGGCGCGCTCCCGCGGTACCACCCTCCTTGGCCCGCCGGGGCGTGGTGCGCTCCGGTGAGCCCCCTCATTGGGGTCGCGATGCCGGGTCTACTGGCCGCGCCTTGCGGGCTGCGGTGTTCTTCCGGCGGCTCCGGGGTGATCTTCGCGTCGCGCTCGCCGCCGGGCTTCCACCGTCCCCGGTTCGCTCTTGGCTGCGTACGCCGCTACTCGGCCCCATCCACGCTTTTCGCTCCGCCCAGTGTACGGCGCCCGGGAGGGGGCGGCAGACCGGTTTTCGCGGGGGCCCGGGAGGACGGGGTGCGGGTGCGTCCGGTGACCCGAATGGCCATACGCCGGCTGTCCGATCCTGGGTGGTCACCGGGCGGGCCGGGGGTGGCCGTGAGAGCGGCGGATTACCAAGCGGGGAGCTGGGCACAACGCTTGCAGGTTCCTCGCGGGTCGGTCACGAGGCCGTCACGCGGGGGCGGGTCCCGTGGTGCGCCCCGTTGCCGCGGGCCTGGAGTCGATTTATCGTCCCAGCACGATTCGCGAGCAAGATCACAAATTGTGAAGGGGCCGCGACCATGGTGGCGAAGAAGACCGCCGATCAGCAGTCGGAGTCCGGCAGAACCACGGGCGCGGCGGCCTCCGGCGGTGCCGGGAAGGACGCGGCCGGGGCGAAGGCGTCGACGACGCCTGAGCCGAAGGAGACGCCCACCGGCAAGAAGAAGTCGTCCGCCGCGTCGCACACGACGACCCGCAAGCAGACGACTGCGAAGACCACGCCTACGAAGGCCACGTCTACGAAGGCGGCACCGGAGAAGGCCACGACCAAGAAGGCGGCGCCGGCGAAGAGCGCGACCAAGAGCGTGACCAAGAAGACGGCCGCGACCAAGAAGGCGGCTGCGGAGAAGGCTGAGGCCGAGGAGAGTGCCACGCCGGCGGCGGCCGGGGCCGAAGCCGAGGCCGCGGACGCCAAGAAGGCCGCAGCCAAGAAGAAGACCGCGGCCAAGTCCACCGCAGCCGCGAAGGCGGAGGGCAAGGACCCGGGGGCCGGGAAGACGGGTGCGCACGCCGAGGAGACGGGGGAGAAGGCGGACGGCGTCGGCCCGGCGGGCGGACGCAAGGGCGCGAAGAAGACGGTCGCCTCCGCGACCGAGGACGCGGCCGAGGCCGCGAAGCAGACGGGAGCCACGACAGTGGTTGCGAAGAAGACTCAGGGCACGGCCACGGCGACCAAGAAGCCGGGCGCGGTTCCCAAGGCGCGCGGCACCGCCGAACCCGGTGAGCTGGCCGTCCGTCCGGGCGAGGACCCCTGGACCCCGGAGGAGGCCGAGGAGGCGCGCGCCGAGCTGCAGACCGAGGTGCTGCGGCTCGGGCACGAGATCGCCGCCGCCGAGGAGGGCCTCGCGGGGCTGATGCGCGACTCCGGGGACGGGGCCGGCGACGACGACGCGGACACCGGCACCAAGAACATCACCCGCGAGCACGAGATGTCCCTCGCGGCCAACGCGCGGGAGATGCTGCTCCAGACCGAGCGGGCCCTGGAGCGCCTGGACGCGGGCACGTACGGGCTCTGCGAGAACTGTGGGAACCCGATCGGGAAGGCGCGCATGCAGGCGTTCCCGCGCGCGACCCTGTGCGTCGAGTGCAAGCAGAAGCAGGAGCGCCGCAACTGAGCGACCGCCACGCCCGCACAAGCGACCGCCGCGCCCGCGCCCGCACTTGGGCCACCGGCCCATGGGGGCGCGGCTCCGCGTGCCGTACTCTCGTCCTCAGTCAGGTACTAGGTTGAGGGACTCACGTGGCAGAGGCGGAGCGCATCATCGGTACGCCGGATTCCCCGGACGCGGGGGCAGCCGAGCCGGAGCGGCCCGATGAGGTCGACGAGCAGGTCCAGGACCGGCCCAAGGGCAGGCGGCGGATCGCCGTGCTGTTCGTCGTGGCCGCGCTCGCGTACGTCCTGGACCTGGGCAGCAAGCTGATCGTGGTGGCGAAGCTCGAGCACCGCGACGCCATCCACATCATCGGTGACTGGCTGCAGCTCGAGGTGATCAGGAACCCGGGCGCCGCCTGGGGCATCGGCGAGGCCTTCACGATCATCTTCACCCTGATCGCGGCCGCCGTGATCGTCGTGATCGCACGGCTCGCCCGGAAGCTCTACAGCACACCTTGGGCGATCGCCCTCGGCCTGCTGCTCGGCGGGGCGCTCGGCAACCTCACGGACCGGATCTTCCGGGCGCCGGGCGTCTTCGAGGGTGCCGTGGTGGACTTCATCGCGCCGAAGCACTACCCGGTGTTCAACCTCGCCGACTCGGCGATCGTGTGCGGCGGCATCCTGATCGTGCTGCTGTCCTTCCGCGGCATCGACCCCGACGGGTCCGTCCACAAGGACTGAGGCAAGGACTGGGGCGCGGGGCCCGCGGCGCAGGACCACCGAGGCGCACAAAGACCGAGGTCACGGGGCTCGTGTGCGGGAGTGTCGGTGCGCTCCTGCATACTCGATGCGTGAGCACGATTCCCGAGGTCCGCACCCTGCCCGTACCCGACGGCCTGGAGGGCGAGCGCGTAGACGCCGCCATCTCGCGCATGTTCGGCTTCTCCCGCACCAAGGCCGCCGAGCTCGCCGCCGCCGGAAAGGTCGCGGTGGACGGCTCGGTCGTGGGCAAGTCAGAGCGGGTGCACGGCGGCGCCTGGATGGAAGTGGAGATGCCGCAGGCGCCCGCTCCCGTACAGATCGTCGCCGAGCCCGTCGAGGGCATGGAGATCGTGCACGACGACGACGACATCGTCGTGATCATGAAGCCCGTGGGGGTCGCCGCCCACCCCAGCCCCGGCTGGACCGGAACGACGGTGATCGGTGGCCTCGCCGCCGCCGGTTACCGGATCTCGACGTCCGGCGCCGCGGAGCGCCAGGGCATCGTGCACCGGCTCGACGTGGGCACGTCGGGCCTGATGGTCGTCGCCAAGTCGGAGCGGGCGTACACGTCGCTGAAGCGCCAGTTCAAGGAGCGCGTCCCGGACAAGCGCTACAACGCGCTGGTGCAGGGCCACCCCGACCCCATGAGCGGCACCATCGACGCCCCCATCGGGCGCCACCCGAACCATGACTACAAGTGGGCCGTGATCGCCGAGGGCAAGCCGTCGGTCACGCACTACGACCTCATCGAGGCCTTCCGCGCCGCCTCGCTCCTCGACATCAAGCTGGAGACGGGGCGTACCCACCAGATCCGCGTGCACATGTCGGCGCACCGGCACCCGTGCGTGGGCGACCTGACGTACGGCGCGGACCCCACGATCGCGAAGCGGCTCGGTCTCACGCGGCAGTGGCTGCACGCGGTGCGGCTCGGTTTCGAGCACCCGTCGGACGGCCGGTGGGTCGAGTTCGAGAGCGACTACCCGGAGGATCTGCAGACGGCCCTCGACAGGGTCAGGGCGGAGAGCGCGTGAGCACCCCCCTTCCCGCGTATGTGACCCGCGTCGCGGAGGACGAAGTGGACCGGCAGGCCTGCTTCGCCGTCCGCAAGGAGGTCTTCGTCGTCGAACAGCGCGTGCCCGAGGACCTCGAGTACGACGCGTACGACGCCGGGGCGGTGCACGTCCTGGCCGTCCGGCAGGACGGGGAGCCGCTCGGTACTGGCCGCCTGCTGACGGGCGAGGCCGCCGCCGTGAAGAACGGCGGGGCGGCGGACGTCGGCGCTCTCGGGCGGCTCGCCGTGACGAAGGCGGCGCGCGGCCTCGGCGTCGGCGCCGCGCTGGTGCGGGCCATCGAGGACGCGGCCCGCGCGCGCGGGCTCGCCGCCGTGGACCTGCACGCGCAGACGCACGCGCTGGGGTTCTACGAGCGCCTGGGATACATCGCGTACGGGCCGGAGTTCCTCGACGCCGGCATCGACCACCGTGCGATGCGGAAGACGCTCGGCTAGACAGCGGCGGCATCCCGGCGGCCCGGCACCGTGGTCACCGGGCCCCGATAAGACCGGTTTGATCCGATGCGCGTGGCACCCTTGAGGCCGGAACGCACATGATCGTCGAGTCTGGTCGGAGCCCCCGGTGGATCAATTGGCCCTGCTGTTCGTGCTGTTGCTCGGGGCCGTGCTGACCGTCCCCCTCGGCGACCGGCTCGGCCTGCCCTCCCCGGTCCTGATGACCCTGCTCGGCATCGCCCTGGCGCTGATCCAGGCGGTGCCGAATGTCGACATCAACCCGGATCTGATCCTCCCGCTCGTGCTGCCACCGCTGCTCTACGCGGCCGTGCACCGCACGTCCTGGCGCCAGTTCGCGGCCAATAAACGGCCGATCTTCCTGCTCGCCGTCGCCCTGGTATTCGTCACCACGGCCGCGGTCGCCTTCACCGCCGACGCCATCGTGCCGGGCCTGCCGGTCGCCGCGGCCGTCGCGCTCGGCGCCCTTGTGGCGCCGCCCGACCCGGTCGCCGCGACCGCCGTCGCGGGCCAACTCGGCCTGCCCCGGCGCATGGTGTCGATCCTGGAGGGCGAGGGCCTGTTCAACGACGTGACCGCGATCGTGCTCTACCACGTCGCGATCGCCGCCGCCGTCAGCGGCACCTTCTCGCTGCCGCGCGCCGCGCTCGACCTGGTCCTGTCCGCGGTCGTCGCCATCGCCGTCGGCTGGGGGCTCGGCTGGGTCGCCAACAAGCTCATCAGCTACCTCGGCGACGCCACGCTCCAGATCGGGCTCACGCTCCTGATCCCCTACGCCTCGTACGTACTCGCCGAGGAGCTCAAGGGCTCGGGCGTGCTCGCGGTCCTGACCACGGCCATGTTCCTGGCCGAGCACGCCTTCGACGCCGACGACGTGCTGACGCGGCTCACCGGGCGGGCCTTCTGGGACGTCGTGGACACCCTCGTCACGGGCGTCGCGTTCGGCCTCATCGGCCTGGAGGTGCACAACGTCGTCAGGACCGCGGAGGGCCGCTGGGGCGAGATGTTCGGCTGGGCGGGCGCGGTCGTCGGGGTCGTCATCGTCGTACGGCTGCTGTGGCTGTTGCCGATGACGTGGGTGACACGGCGGATGCACATGCGGCGCGACGTCGACGAGGACATTCCGGTCAGCTGGCGCGAGACGGTCGTCATGTGGTGGGCCGGAATGCGCGGTGTGGCCTCGGTGGCGCTGGCCCTCGCCATCCCGCTGACCATGGACGACGGTTCGCCCTTCCCGGAGCGGGACGAGATCGTCTTCCTCGCGTTCGGGGTGATCATGGCGACCCTGGTGCTGCAGGGCCTGAGCCTGCCGTGGCTGGTGCGCAAGCTCGGGGTGCGCAGCGACGACACCGCCGAGCGGGAGTTCGAGCGGCAGCTCGCGCTGCGGGCCGCGAAGGCGGCGAAGCGGCGGCTCAAGGAGATCGAGGAGGTCGAGGAGCTGCCGGAGGAGGTGCAGGAGCAGATGGTGCGCCGCGCCTACGACATCGGCCTGCGCATCAACCCGGAGATCGGCGCGGACGAACGGCGCGAGAAGCAGACCAAGCGGGTCGCCCGGATCAAGCGGATCCGCCGGATCCAGGCGGAGATGATGTCGGCGGCCCGGCACGAGGTCCTCGCGGCCCGCAGCGAACCGGGCTCCGACCCGGAGGTGGTCGACCGGGTGCTCAGGAAACTGGATGTGCGCAGTCTGCGTTAGAGATTGTCCTGTGGCCGGTGTGGCGTTCTAGGCTCGTGCGTATGGCACGCAACGTGATAATCACCGGAGGCGGTACGGGAATCGGGCTCGCGGCGGCGAAGGCCTTCGCCGCGGAGGGGGACCGGGTACTGCTGGTCGGGCGGCGGATCGAGGTCCTGGAGAAGGCCGATGTGCCCGGTGCGATGAGGTATCCGGCCGACCTCGGCACGGTCGAAGGGGCGCGCGGCGCCGCCGACTTCGCGCTCGAGGCGTTCGAGGGCACGGTCGACGTGATGGTGCACAGCGCCGGCGGGATCGGCGGCCGGTCGCTCCCGGCGCCGGAGGGGACCGATCCGCTCGACGCCGTCGCCCACGACTGGAACGCCAACTTCCGTATCAATACGCTCACTTCGGTCCTGCTGACCGAGGCGCTGCGTGAGCACCTCGCCTCGCCGGGCGGCCGGGTCGTGTTCCTGTCCTCCATCGCCGCGCTGCGCGGTTCGGGTTCGGGCTCGTACGGCGGCTCCAAGGCGGCCCTGCACCCGTACACGTACGACCTCGCCAAGGCCCTCGGCCCGCGCGGCATCACCGTGAACACCATCGCGCCCGGCTACATCGAGGACACCGAGTTCTTCGGGCCCTCGATGCCCGAGGCGGACTACCGGCGCCGGGTCGACGCCATCCCGACCGGCCGCGCCGGGACGCCCGAGGACATCGCGGCCACCGTGCTGTGGCTGGCGTCGCCGGGCGGCGGCCATGTCACCGGGCAGATCGTCCAGGTCAACGGCGGGGAGTGCCTGGGGCGTTAGCCTCTGCCGGTGCGGGGCGCCCGGCCGTTGCGGCTGAGCACGTGCTCCGGCAGGGAGTCCGCCTCGTCCGGGGCGACCAGGGCCGTCGCCGTGTTGATCCGCGGCAGCGCGTACGGGTGCTGATCGGTCAGCCAGCGCACGAGCTGCTCGCGGACCGTGACCCGCACCGTCCAGATGTCGTCCGCGTCCTTGGCGGTGACCAGGGCGCGGACCTGGAGCGTGCTGGGCGTCGTGTCGGTGACGGCGAGGCCCCAGTCGCGGCCGTCCCAGGCGGCGCACTCGCGCAGGATGTCGTGCAGCTTCTCGCGCATCTCGGGCACGGGCGCGCTGTGGTCGAGGTGGAAGAAGACGGTGCCGGTCATCTGGGCACCGCCGCGCGACCAGTTCTCGAACGGCTTCGACGTGAAGTACGAGACCGGCATGGTGATGCGCCGCTCGTCCCAGGTGCGTACGGCGAGGAAGGTGAGGGTGATCTCCTCGACCGTGCCCCACTCGCCGTCCACGACCACGGTGTCGCCTATCCGCACCATGTCGCCGAACGCGATCTGGAGCCCCGCGAAGAGGTTGCCGAGCGTGGACTGCGCGGCGACACCGGCGACGATGCCGAGGAGTCCCGCCGAGGCCAGCAGCGAGGCGCCGGCCGCCCGGAAGGACGGGAACGTCAGGAGCATCGCGGCCACCGCGACCACGCCGACGACCGCGATGACGACGCGCTGGATCAGGGTGACCTGGGTGCGTACACGGCGGACCCGGGCCGGATCGCGCTGGGCGTTGGCGTAGCGGGCGTACGACGACTCGACGACGGCGGAGGAGATCCGGACGGCGAGCCAGGCGGTGGCGCCGATCAGGACCAGGTTGAGCGTTTCTCCAACTGTGCCGCCGTGTTCCTTCGCGACGCCCGTCTGGTCGTACGAGCCCCGCAGCAGCGCCGCGCAGAGCACGAGCTGGAGCGGCAGCCGGCAGCGGCGCAGCAGTCCCCACAGCGGCGTCTCGTGGTGGCGCTGGTCGGTGCGGAGCAGCAACCGGTCGACCGCCCACCCCACCAACAGCGTGAGCACGACCGAGCCACCAATGACGATCAGTGGACGCAGTACGTTCTCCATGCCACGACGGTAACCGGGATCGGGCGCGCCCAACCTGCGGGGGCCCTGGCACCATGGAGCCCATGAACATCATGCTTTTCCATTCGGCGTTCGGCCTGCGGCCCGCCGTCGAGGCCGCTGCCGACCGGCTGCGGGCCGCCGGGCACGAGGTGTGGACCCCTGATCTCTTCGAGGGCCGCACCTTCGACAGCGTCGAGGAGGGCATGGCCTTCAAGGACGAGATCGGCAAGGACGAGCTGCTCAAGCGCGCCGTCCTGGCGGCCGCGCCCTACTCCGACCGCGGTCTCGTCTACGCCGGGTTCTCGTTCGGCGCCGCGACCGCGCAGACCCTCGCCCTCGGCGACGACAAGGCGAAGGGGCTGCTGCTCCTGCACGGCACGTCCGACATCGCGGAGGGCGTCACCGTGGACGAGCTCCCGGTCCAGCTGCACGTCGCCGAGCCCGACCCCTTCGAGACGGACGACTGGCTGACCGCCTGGTACCTGCAGATGGGGCGCGCGGGGGCCGACGTGGAGGTCTACCGGTACGCCGGGGCGGGCCACCTCTACACCGACCCCGACCTGCCGGACTTCGACGAGGAGGCCGCCGAGGCCACCTGGCGGGTGGCGCTCGGCTTCCTCGAAACGCTGTAGGCGGCGCTTTTACGCGACGGGGGAGAGTCCGCTTTACGCGACGGGGGAGTCCGCCCGCTCGACCTTCTGGGTGCCGGTGAGGGTGCGGTACGAGCGCTGCCAGGCCGACGTCGCGCTCTGGTCCGCGCGGTCGGAGATCACGTAGAAGTCCATCTGTGTGCGCTCGGCCGTGACGTCCAGGACGCCGTACCCGTGGCGGTCCATGTCCAGCCAGCGCACGTGCCGGTTGGCCGCCTTGATGGCGCCCTCGGCGACCGTGGAGAGCGTGTCCGGGGCGACGTGCAGGATGTCGTCCAGGTTGTCGGAGGTCACGGACGTGACCACGAACTCCGTCGCGGCGGAGGGGGACAGCGGATACGTCGCCGCCTTGACCGGCACGTCGTTGGCCCACGCCATGTGGATGTCGCCGGTCAGGAAGACGGTGTCGCGGACGGCGTGCTCGCGCAGGTGGGAGATGAGCTCGGCGCGGTCGTGGGTATAGCCGTCCCACTGGTCGACATTGATCGCCAGGCCCTCCTTCGGAAGGCCGAGCAGCTCGGCCAGCGGGCCCGCGATGTGGGCGGGCAGCGAACCGAAGGCGACCGGCGAGATCATCACCGAGGTGCCGACCAGCTTCCAGCGCGCGTCCGAGGCGGTGAGGCCGGACTTCAGCCAGTCGAGCTGGGCGCGGCCGGTGATCGTACGCTCCGGGGAGTCCACCGCTCCGTTGCCGACGCTCGACTGCTCCGAGCGGAACGAGCGCAGGTCGAGCAGGTGGAGGTCGGCCAGGTTGCCGAAGCGCAGGCGGCGGAAGACCGTGCCCGCGGTGGACGGGCGGACCGGCATCCACTCGAAGTAGGCCTGCTTCGCGGCCTGTTGGCGGGCCTGCCAGGAGCCCTCGGTGTCCGGCGTGTGGTTCTCCGCGCCGCCCGACCAGGCGTCGTTGGCGAACTCGTGGTCGTCCCAGATCGCGATCAGCGGGTGCACGGCCTGCATCGCCTGTACGTCGGGGTCGGTCTTGGTCTGGCCGTGCCGGGTGCGGTAGTCGGCGAGCGAGACGATCTCGTGGGTCGGCCGGTGCTCGCGGACGGTGTAATCGGCGGTCGGGTACTCGCCCGTCTTGTACTCGTAGAGGTAGTCGCCGAGGTGCAGGACCGCGTCCAGGTCGCTGCGGGCGGCCAGGTGCCGGTACGAGGAGTAGTAGCCGGCCTCCCAGTTGGCGCAGGAGACGACGCCGAAGCGCAGGCCGTCGGGGGACGCGTCGGCGGCGGGGGTGGTGCGGGTGCGGCCCACGGGTGAGTGGGCGGTGTCCACGGAGAAGCGGAAGTAATAGGCGGTCGCCGGGCGCAGGCCCCTTACATCGGCCTTGACCGTGTGGTCGGAGGCGGCGCTCGCGGTCACGGTTCCCCGGCCGACGATCTGACGGAAGGCCTTGTCCTCTGCTATCTCCCACGCCACCCGCACATCGGGGCCCTTGCCGGAGCCGGGCACCGCGTCGGCGGCCGGCGTCATGCGCGTCCACAGCAGGACCCCGTCGGGCAGCGGGTCGCCGGACGCGACGCCGTGCAGGAAGGCGGGGGCTTCGGCGGCGTGGGCGGGGGCAGCGGCGGCGAGCGGTCCGGCGAGCGCGGCACCCGCGGCCGCGGCCTTGACGACCGTACGGCGGCTCGGGGCGCTCGCCGTGCTCGGCGTGGGTCTGGGAACGGATTGATGAAGTCGACTGGTCACAGCCGGTCAGACTACTGACTGGTAGATACAGAGAACGGGCGAACCCGAAAGGTTCGCCCGCTCTTCGTCTGTGCTTGGACCCGACGTCAGCTCTTGAGGACGTCAGCCCTTGAGAACGTCAGCCCTTGAGGGCCTTCTCCGTCGCGGTCTTGTACTCGGCCACGGTCATCGGAGCGTTCTGGCCGTCCGAACCGGTCAGCTTCTTGCCGTCCACGACCAGGCTCGGGGTGCCGGTGACGTCGTCCTTGTTGGTGTCGAACGACTTGGACATCTTCATGGCCCAGTCGTCGTACGTACCGTCCGTGACGGCCTTCTGGAACGCCTTGTTGCCCTTGAGCGAGTCCACGGTGTCGGCGATCTTGATCAGGTAGTCGTCGTCCTTGAACTTGTCGTCGCTCTCCTCGGGGTGGAACTTCGCCGAGTAGAGCGCCGTCTTGTAGTCGAGGAAGGCGTCCTGGCTCACGTTGAGGGCCGCGCCGAGCGCGCTCAGCGCGTTCTTCGAGCCCTCGCCGTTGGTGCCGACGTCGCCCTTGGCCGCGCTGTCGCCGTCGAGGAACGTGCCGCCGATGTATTGGATCTTGAACTTGCCGGCCTCGACGTCCTTGTGGAGCTGCGGGCCGACCGTCTGCTCGAAGGAGGCGCAGACCGGGCAGCGCGAGTCCTCGTAGATCTTCATGGTCTTCTTGGCACTGGACTTGCCGATGACGACGGTCGTGCCGTCCTTGCCCGAGGTGTTCGCGGGCGCCTTCACGGCGGAGGACTTGGCGTCCATCGCCGTCTCCCAGTGGGAGGGCTTGTTGGCCTGCATCACCGCGTAGCCGACGCCGCCGGCTATCGCGAGGACCGCGACGATGGAGACGCCGACGATCGCCTGCCGCTTCGTCTTCTCCCGCTTGGCCTGGCGCTCGCGTTCGACGCGCAGCCGCTCACGGGCCGCGGTCTTCGCTTCCTGGGTGTTGCGCTTGCTCATGGTTGTGCTCCGTAGGTGAGTGACATGCGTATGGGGGACTGCCGTGCCGGAGCCCGAGCCGGACGGTGGCTCAGGCGGCGGGGCACGGCGGCCCGCGCCGTCCTACGGAGTGCACCCAGAGCCGGGTGCGGGAGGCCGGTACGCGCGTGGCGGGGCGCGGAAGGCGGACGGTGGGCTCGCGCCGGACGGTGACCGCGGCGAACGCGATGAGCAGCGGCCGGAACGCGAAGGCGGCCACCGCGCGCAGCAGTTGGGCCAGGGCCTGCTCACCGCGGCGCAGCCAGGCGGCCGCGAGCAGACCGACGGCGACGTGCGCGCCGAGGAGCAGCCAGGAGGCCGCCGGGTCGGTGTGCGCGAAGAGGGCCGCGGCCCGCTCCGTGCTGCCGCCTGTCATCCGGGCCAGCGGTGTGCCCACGTTCCCCGCGCACAGGACGTCGAAGCCGAACTGGCGCAGCGGGCCCGCGACGGGGCCGCCCGCCCGGCCGTAACAGACGTGCTGGCCGGTCGTGAAGACCGTGTCGGCGGCCAGTTCCAGCGGGACGAGCAGGGCCGCGATCCGGCCGAAGCCGCGCTCGCGTCCCGCCAGCGCGTACGCGATCACGAAGACGGCCGCGGTGATCGCGGCGACCGTCGTGAGGGGCAGCGGGGCCCGGGACAGCAGCACGTGCGACGCGACGGACAGCGTCACGGCGCAGGCCGTGAACAGCGCCGCGCGCATCACTCGTAGCTGGGTCCCGGATATGTCGTCCATCGCGGCAGAGTGTGCCATGGCTTCCTGTAAGCGATGCCTAAAGGGGGCCGATTCACAGCACCTTTCACAGCCCCGGGATCCGGCCGTTGCGGAACAGGTCCACGAAGATCTGGTGGTCCGCACGCGCGCGTGCCCCGTAGGAGTGCGCGAAGTCGACCAGCAGGGGCGCGAAGCCTTCCTCGTCGGCGGCGATCGCCGCGTCGATGGCGCGCTCCGTGGAGAACGGGACGAGCGACTCGCCGGACTGGTCGTCCGCCGCCGCGTGCATCGTCGCCGTGGCCCGGCCGAGGTCGGCGACGACCGCCGCGATCTCCTCGTACTCGTCGATGTCGCCCCAGTCCAGGTCCACCGCGTACGGCGAGATCTCGGCGACCAGCTGCCCGGCCCCGTCGAGCTCCGTCCAGCCCAGCCACGGGTCGGCGTGCGCCTGCAGGGCGCGCTGCGAGATGACCGTGCGGTGGCCCTCGTGCTGGAAGTACTCGCGGACCGCCGGGTCGGTGATGTGCCGCGAGACGGCCGGGGTCTGGGCCTGCTTCATATAGATCACGACATCGTTCTCGAGGGCGTCGCTGTTGCCCTCCAGAAGGATGTTGTACGAGGGGAGGCCCGCGGAGCCGATACCGATGCCGCGGCGCCCGACCACGTCCTTCACCCGGTACGAGTCGGGGCGGGACAAGGAGGCCTCCGGCAGCGTCTCCAGGTACCCGTCGAACGCCGCGAGCACCTTGTAGCGCGTCGCCGCGTCCAGCTCGATGCTGCCGCCGCCCTCGGCGAAGCGGCGCTCGAACTCGCGGATCTCCGTCATGGACTCGAGCAGGCCGAAACGGGTCAGCGAGCGGGCGTCGCGCAGCGCCTCCAGGAGGGGGCCCTCGGCCGTGTCCAGCGTGAAGGGCGGCACCTCGTCGCTCTTGGCGCCGGTCGCCAGCGCGTGGATGCGCTCGCGGTAGGCCGCCGCGTACGTGCGCACGAGGTCCGTGATCTGCTCGTCGCTCAGCGCCTTCGAGTAGCCGACCAGCGCCATGGAGGCGGCGAAGCGCTTGAGGTCCCAGGTGAAGGGGCCCACGTACGCCTCGTCGAAGTCGTTCACGTTGAAGATCAGCCGGCCCGTGGAGTCCATGTACGTGCCGAAGTTCTCCGCGTGCAGGTCGCCGTGGATCCACACCCGGCTGGTGCGCTCGTCCAGGTACGGCCCGCCGTGCTGCTCGCGCTCCACGTCCCCGTAGAACAGGCAGGCCGTGCCCCGGTAGAACGCGAAGGCCGAGGCCGCCATCTTGCGGAATTTGACCCGGAAGGCCGCGGGGTCGGCGGCGAGGAGCTCGCCGAACGCGGTGTCGAAGACGGAGAGAATCTGCTCGCCGCGCTGCTCAGCGGTGGGCTGCGGTTCCGACATCGCTGGGTGCCTCCTGGTGCGGGGTGGGGCGGGATCTGCGGTACGCGGTGCTGATGCGTGGGACAGATGTTCTGTTCGGTCCAACGCACGACCGTACTCCGGAGTGCCCGCCGGTTGTCAGTGACCGGTCGTAGACTTCCAAGCTGTCCCCCAGGCCCGCCCGTCACCCGACCGCCACCCCTCAACGAGGCGCTGCGCGCCGCCCCTTTTGAATCGTGTTTTCCTTTGGAGGCCCCCACCGTGTCCAAGCCGCCCTTCACGCACCTGCATGTGCACACCCAGTACTCGCTTCTGGACGGTGCGGCGCGGCTCAATGACATGTTCAAGGCCGCCGGCGACATGGGCATGACGCACATCGCGATGTCCGACCACGGCAACCTGCACGGGGCGTACGACTTCTTCCACACCGCGGAGAAGGCGGGCATCACGCCGATCATCGGCATCGAGGCCTACGTCGCCCCGGAGTCCCGGCGCAACAAGCGGAAGGTCCAGTGGGGCCAGCCGCACCAGAAGCGCGACGACGTCTCCGGTTCCGGTGGTTACACCCACAAGACGATGTGGGCGGCGAACAGCACGGGGCTGCACAACCTGTTCAAGCTGTCGTCGGACGCGTACGCCGAGGGCTGGCTGCAGAAGTGGCCGCGCATGGACAAGGAGACGCTCTCCCAGTGGAGCGAGGGCATCATCGCCTCCACCGGCTGCCCCTCCGGTGAGCTGCAGACCCGCCTGCGCCTCGGCCAGTTCGACGAGGCGGTCAAGGCGGCGGCCGAGTACCAGGACATCTTCGGCAAGGACCGGTACTTCCTGGAGCTGATGGACCACGGCATCGACATCGAGCACCGGGTCCGCGAGGACCTCCTGCGGGTCGGCAAGAAGGTCGGCATCCCGCCGCTGGTGACGAACGACTCGCACTACACGTACGCGAACGAGGCGACGGCGCACGACGCGCTGCTGTGCATCCAGACCGGCAAGAACCTCTCCGACCCGGACCGCTTCCGGTTCAACGGCACGGGCTACTACCTGAAGTCGACGGACGAGATGTACGCCATCGACTCCTCGGACGCCTGGCAGGAGGGCTGCCGCAACACGCTGCTCGTGGCCGAGCAGATCGACACGACCGGCATGTTCGAGAAGCGCGACCTCATGCCGAAGTTCGACATCCCGGAAGGCTTCACGGAGATCACCTGGTTCCAGGAGGAGGTCCGGGTCGGCATGAACCGCCGCTACCCGGGCGGCGTCCCCGAGGACCGCCAGAAGCAGGTCGAGTACGAGATGGACATCATCATCCAGATGGGGTTCCCGGGGTACTTCCTGGTCGTCGCCGACTTCATCATGTGGGCCAAGAACAACGGCATCGCGGTGGGTCCGGGCCGTGGTTCCGCGGCCGGTTCGATCGTCGCGTACGCCATGGGCATCACCGACCTCGACCCGATCACGCACGGCCTGATCTTCGAGCGGTTCCTCAACCCCGAGCGCGTCTCCATGCCCGATGTCGACATCGACTTCGACGAGCGCAGGCGCGTCGAAGTGATCAGGTACGTGACCGAGAAGTACGGCGCCGACAAGGTCGCCATGATCGGCACCTACGGCAAGATCAAGGCCAAGAACGCGATCAAGGACTCCGCGCGCGTGCTCGGCTACCCGTACGCGATGGGCGACCGCCTCACCAAGGCGATGCCCGCCGACGTCCTCGGCAAGGGCATCGACCTCTCCGGCATCACCGACTCCCAGCACCCGCGCTACAGCGAGGCCGGCGAGATCCGGGGGATGTACGAGAACGAGCCGGACGTCAAGAAGGTCATCGACACCGCCAAGGGCGTCGAGGGTCTGGTCCGGCAGATGGGTGTGCACGCGGCCGGCGTGATCATGTCCAGCGAGCCGATCGTCGACCACGCCCCGCTGTGGACCCGGCACACCGACGGCGTGACGATCACGCAGTGGGACTACCCGCAGTGCGAGTCGCTCGGCCTCCTGAAGATGGACTTCCTGGGGCTGCGCAACCTGACGATCATGGACGACGCCGTCAAGATGGTGCGTTCCAACAAGGGCATCGACCTGGAGATGCTCGATCTCCCGCTGGACGACCCTAAGACCTTCGAACTGCTCTGCCGCGGTGACACGCTCGGTGTGTTCCAGTTCGACGGCGGCCCGATGCGTTCGCTGCTGCGCCAGATGCAGCCCGACAACTTCGAGGACATTTCCGCCGTCTCGGCCCTGTACCGGCCGGGCCCGATGGGCATGAACTCGCACATCAACTACGCGGAGCGCAAGAACGGCCGGCAGGAGATCACGCCGATCCACAAGGAGCTCGAAGAGCCCCTGAAGGAGACGCTCGGCCTGACCTACGGCCTGATCGTGTACCAGGAGCAGGTGCAGAAGGCCGCGCAGATCGTCGCCGGCTACTCGCTCGGCGAGGCCGACGTGCTGCGCCGCGTGATGGGCAAGAAGAAGCCCGAGGAACTGGCGAAGAACTTCGTCCTCTTCCAGGAGGGCGCGAAGAAGAAGGGCTTCTCCGACGCGGCGATCCAGGCCCTGTGGGACGTCCTGGTCCCGTTCGCGGGCTACGCGTTCAACAAGGCGCACTCCTCCGCGTACGGCCTGGTCACCTACTGGACCGCGTACCTGAAGGCGAACTACCCCGCCGAGTACATGGCCGCGCTGCTCACCTCGGTCAAGGACGACAAGGACAAGTCGGCCGTCTACCTCAACGAGTGCCGGCGCATGAAGATCAAGGTCCTCCCGCCGGACGTGAACGAGTCGGTGCACAACTTCGCCGCCCAGGGCGACGACGTGATCCTCTTCGGCCTGGAGGCGGTCCGCAACGTCGGGTCGAACGTGGTGGAGTCGATCGTCCGGGCCCGCAAGGCGAAGGGGAAGTTCACCTCGTTCCCCGACTACCTGGACAAGATCGAGGCCGCCGCCTGCAACAAGCGGACGACGGAATCGCTGATCAAGGCCGGCGCCTTCGACGCGATGAACCACACCCGCAAGGGCCTCACCGCCCAGTACGAGCCGATGATCGACAACGTCGTGGCGGTGAAGCGCAAGGAGGCCGAGGGACAGTTCGACCTCTTCGGCGGCATGGGCGAGGGGGAGAGCGACGAGCCGGGCTTCGGCCTCGACGTCGAGTTCTCCACCGACGAGTGGGACAAGACGTACCTGCTCGCCCAGGAGCGCGAGATGCTCGGCCTGTACGTCTCCGACCACCCGCTCTTCGGCCTGGAGCACGTGCTCTCCGACAAGGCCGACGCGGGCATCGGCCAGCTCACCGGCGGCGACTTCGGGGACGGTGCGGTCGTCACGGTCGGCGGCATCATCTCGGGCCTCCAGCGCAAGATGACCAAGCAGGGCAACGCCTGGGCGATCGCGACCGTCGAGGACCTCGCCGGTTCCATCGAGTGCATGTTCTTCCCGGCGACGTACCAGCTGGTGTCCACGCAGCTCGTCGAGGACGCCGTGGTGTTCGTGAAGGGCCGCCTCGACAAGCGGGAGGACGTGCCGCGCCTGGTCGCCATGGAGATGCAGGTCCCCGACCTGTCGAACGCGGGGACCAACGCGCCGGTGACCCTCACGATCCCGGCCCTGAAGGTGACCCCGCCGATGATCAGCCGGCTCGGCGAGATCCTCACCAACCACCGGGGCGACAGCGAGGTGCGGATCAAGCTCCAGGGGCCGCGCAAGACCACGGTGCTGCGGCTCGACCGGCACCGGGTGAAGCCCGATCCGGCGCTGTACGGCGACCTGAAGGTGCTGCTCGGTCCTTCCTGCCTGGCAGGCTGACCGCGCCGAGACACGCGCGAGGGGCGCACCCGGACTTCCGGGTGCGCCCCTCGCTTTGTGTCAACTGCCTTACGAGGCGCCTCAGTTGTGACCGAAGCGGCGCTCGCGGTGCTTGCGGGCCACGTCGCCCGGAGTCGCCTCCACGGCCGACTTGGCCTGGGCCTCCATGGCCGAGGACCGGGCCTGCTCGTCCGGCTGAGCGGCCTGGGCCGCCTTCTGCTGATGGCGGTTCTGCTTACGGTTCTTGGCCATGGTGATCTGCCTCCTGCGGGGGATCTAGGGGCCAGGGCCGGCTTCAGATTCACACAGTCGGAGGAAGAACGCATTTCGGGGTATTACCGTTCGTAACGGGTGATCTTCGCGGGGTGGACACCCCGAGTTCACGGCTTCCGCCACGCCGAAGATCCAGTTCGGGCCGTTAACCCCACCGCGGTCGGGCAGACTCGAAGGAAACCCGAAGCGAAGCCGCGGGAGCCGTCCCGTGGAGCGTGTCCGGACTGCTGGCAGGTCGGCTGAAAGAGGGTGGATCGCGTGGATCGTTGCATCGTTCTGGTGGATGCCGGATATCTGCTGGGGGCCGCGGCGAGCCTGCTCGCGGGCGAGCCGTCCCGCTCCCGGATTCATGTCGACCATGCCGCCCTCATCCAGGGACTGCGCGAGCGCGCCGAGGCCGAGACCGGGCGGGATCTGCTGCGCATCTACTGGTTCGACGGGGCGCCGGACCGGGTGCCGCAGCCCGAGCACCGGCGGCTGCGGGTGATGCCGCGGGTCACCGTCCGGCTCGGCGCGCTGACCCGGTCCGACGGGCGGTGGGCGCAGAAGGGTGTCGACGCGGCGATGCACGCCGAGCTGACCGAGCTGGCCCGCAATCGTGCCTGCTCGGACATTGTGCTCGTGACCGGGGACGGGGATCTGCTGCCCGGCATGATGGCCGCCAAGGAGCACGGTGTCGCCGTCCACCTGTGGGCGGTGCAGGCCGCCGACGGCGACTACAACCAGTCCGAGGACCTGGTCGCGGAGGCCGACGAGCGGCGGGTGCTCGACCGGTCCTGGATCACCAAGGCCGTACGCGCCAAGGAGCTCGGCGGGATCTGCGCCCCGCCGCCCGTGCCGCGCCCGGAGATCGCCGCGATCCTGTCCGCGCCGCTGCCCGAGTCGGCGCTCTCCTCCGCGGGGCGTTCCGTGGAGGAGGCCGGGGGCGCGGCGCCCGGGCAGCATGCGCCTGCCGGGCACGGTGAGAACGGTGCGGGGGCTTCGCAGGCTTCGGAGGAGGACCGGGCCGGCGGCGGCAAGGGCGTGCCCACGCCCAAGGACCTCGCCGCGTTGCGTGGGCCGGGGGCGCAGGTCGCGCAGCATCCCGCGAACGCGACGCTGCGGTGGTCGTCCGACAAGGGGTGGGTCGAGCGGCCCGGGGGCGGTGGGGAGCCGGCCGATGTGGCGTCCTTGCCGACGCTGGCGCAGCTCACCACGGCGGAGCAGCGGTGGGCCGACCGCGAGGAGGACATCACCGCGGTCGGCGGGGATCCGTACGAGGTCGGGCAGGTGTTCGCGCGGCGGTGGCGGGAGCGGTTGGGGGAGCAGGCGGAGTTGCAGAAGCTGTCGACCATGTATCCGCGGGTGCCGCACCGGATCGACGGTGAGTTGCTGCGGTACGCGGCGCGGTTCGGGTTGCTTGCGCACAAGGACGACCAGATCGACGAGCACGACCGGTATGCGATCCGGGCGGGGTTCTGGCGGGAGATCGACGTCCGGACGGCCGAACACGCGGCTGCGGCCGAGTAGGCGGGCGGGTTGGCGGGGTGGAGCCCCGTGGCGTAGGTGTGGGGGAGCCGGGTGTACGGCAGGCGTGGGAAATGTCCCGCCCCGCGTGCAATCGTGAACGCCGGACCCCGTAGGCTCCTTCCTCGTGAGTATGCGCACCGATGCCGTCGCCCCTCAGCGTCACGGGGGTGCTGTGGTGTGCGCGGTGCGGGGGCTCCGGAAGACGTATCCGGCTTCGCGCGGGCGCCGTGGTGTGCCCGGTACGCCGGAGTTGCGGGCCACGGACGACGTACACCTCGACATCCGGCGCGGGGAGATCTTCGGGCTCCTCGGGCCGAACGGGGCCGGTAAGTCCACCCTCGTACGGCAGCTGACCGGGCTGATGCGCCCCGACGCGGGAAGCGTCGAGATCCTCGGCCACGACATCGTGCGGCACCCCGAGCGCGCCTCCCGGATCCTCGCCTACCTCGGGCAGGAGTCGACCGCGCTGGACGAGCTGACCGTCGCGCTGGCCGCCGAGACCACCGGGCGCCTGCGGGGGCTCCCGCTCAAGGACGCCCGGGCCGCGCGCGACGACGTACTCGACGAGCTGGGTCTCACCCCGCTCGCCTCGCGACCGATCAAGAAGCTGTCCGGCGGGCAGCGGCGGCTCGCCTGTTTCGCGTCCGCGCTCGTCGGCGAGCGGCCGCTGCTCGTGCTCGACGAGCCGACCACCGGCATGGACCCCGTCGCCCGGCGCGCCGTCTGGGGCGCCGTCGACCGGCGGCGGGCCGAGCGCGGCACGACCGTACTGCTCGTCACCCACAACGTGATCGAGGCCGAGACCGTGCTCGACCGGGTGGCCGTGCTCGACCAGGGCCGCGTCATCGCCTGCGACACCCCCGCGGGCCTCAAGGAACGTGTCGCCGGCGAGGTGCGCGTGGAACTCGTGTGGCGGGAGAAAGCTCCGATGGAGCTCGACGAGGTGGCGCGGCTGCGCCCACACGCCGTGGAATCGGGGCGGCGCTGGTCGCTGCGGCTCGAACCGGACGCGGCCCGCTCCGCCGTCGCCGCCGTCACCGGTGGCCCGGCCTTCGACTTCCTGGACGACTTCACGCTCGCGACGCCGAGCCTGGAGGACGTGTACCTGGCGCTCGGCGGGAGCCGCAGCGGAGTGAAGGGCCTGGTGAAGGCATGAGCGTCGTTCCCACCGCTCCCGCGGTCGCCTCCGCGCCCGCGCGCCCCGCGCCCGCGCCGGGCCCCGCCGAAGAGGCGCTCGCGCCCCGCGCCCGCTTCCTGCCCGCGCTCGCCGCCGTCTACCGGGCGCAGCTCAGCCGGGCCCGCGTGGCCCGGATCCCGCTGCTGTTCGTGGCGACGTTCCAGAGCATCGGCATCATGATCCTGATGCGCGGCGTCGTCGAGCAAGGCGGCCGTGAGGCGCAGGCCGTGGTGGCCGGTTCCGCGGTGCTCGTCGTCGCGTTCGTCGCGCTGAACCTGCTCGCCCAGTACTTCGGGCAGCTGCGGGCGGCCGGGGGGCTCGACCACTACGCGACGCTGCCGGTGCCGCCCGCTTCCGTGGTGCTCGGCGCCGCGGGGGCGTACGCCTCGTTCACCGTGCCGGGGACCGTGGTCACCGCGGTCGTCGGCTGTCTGATGTTCCAGCTGCCGCTCGCCCACCTGTGGGTGCTCGCCGCGGTGATCCCGCTGGCGGGCGCCGCCCTCGCCGGCCTCGGTGCCGCGCTCGGCCTGCTCGCGCCCCGGCCCGAACTGGCCACGCTGCTCGGCCAGTTGGGCATGTCCGCGGCGCTGCTGCTCGGCGTGCTTCCGGCCGACCGGATGCCGGAGTTCGTGCAGTGGGCGCGGGACCTGCTCCCGTCGACGTACGGGGTCGAGGCGTTCGCGCGTACCTTCGCCGCGCACCCCGACTGGGGCGTGGTCCTGCTCGACCTGGGCGTCTGCGCGGTCGTCGGCGTCGCCTCGCTGGCCGTGGCGACGTGGGCCTACCGTCGGGCCGCCGTCCGCTAGGGCCTGTCTGAAGTTCCCCCGCGGGGGAACTTCAGACAGGCCCTGACGCGCCGCACAGCGACGCCTGGCACGATGGCAGGGTGACCGCACCGCTGACACCGCCACCCCATCAGCCCCCGCACAACAACGGGCACAGCAACCCCTGGCAGGCCCCCGACCCCATGACAGGACATCTGCCGCCCGCGCCCCAGGACCCCCAGGAGGACGGTCCCGGGCTCCGGGCCGAACTGCGCGAGGCCGCCGTCGTGACGGTCGGCGTCGCGGTGGTGGGGCTCGCGCTCGGCGCGCTGTGGCTGTGGCTCGCGCCCCGGGTCCCGCTGGTCTCGGACGCGTCGGCGGTCTACCTCAAGGACACCGAGGGCGAGCAGGCCATCGGCATCGACGGAACGTTCACCCTGCTCGGGCTCGCGTTCGGCGTCGTCACCGGTGCGGCTGTCTTCCTGTGGCGCAGGCGCGGGGGCGTTCCCCTGGTTGTGGGGTTGGCCCTGGGCAGTCTGCTCGGTGGCGTGCTCGCCTGGCGGTTCGGCGTCTGGCTCGGGCCTGCGCAGAACGTTGCGGCGCATGCGAAGGCCGTTGGCAAGGGGGTGGTGTTCGATGCGCCCCTGGAGTTGAACGCCAAGGGCGCGTTGCTTGCGTGGCCGCTGGCCGCGTTGGTCGTGCATCTCGGACTGACCGGGTTGTTCGGGCCGCGGGACCCGGATCCGTATTTCGCGACGCCGTACGGGACGCAGGGTGACGGCTCCGCCGCGCCCACGGCCCCGTAACCCACGGAGTCAGTCGTGCCGCGCGGGAGGCACGGTGACGTGCTCCGCCGCTGATCCCTCCTCGGCCAGATAATCGCTCGGCCCCTCCTTGTCCACCAGGCGGCTGAGCCGGGTCGGGATGTTGAAGCCGATCAGGACGATCACCAGCAGCGTGAGGGCGGACGTCAGGATCGCCAGGGACTGGCCGAGTGACATGCCCGAGGCCAGCCGTGCGCCGAGCACTGGGGCGACCGCGCCGCCGAGGGCTCCCACGTTGTACGTGAAGCCGAGGGACGCCGCGCGGGTCTCGGTCGGGAAGTGGCCCGCGATGTACTTGGGGAGCAGGCCCGAGATGCCCTGCATGCACGCGAGCATGCAGAACAGCAGGATGCCGAGCCCCACCGGGCTGTCGTGGACCGCGAACACCGGGAAGACGAAGGCGAGGCCGACGATCAGCGTCACCGCGTACGCGCGCCGCGTGCCGAACCGGTCGCCGATGAAGCCCGCCACGACGCAGCCGACCGCCGTGCCGAAGCCCGCCCAGAAGAGGGCGTCGGTGACCTCGGAGGGGGAGTAGCCCAGCTCGGTCTTCAGGTACGTCGGCAGCAGCGCCTGCACCGGCCAGCTGTAGAGGAACGCGCAGAACACGGTCACCGTCAGCGCCACGTACAGCAGCCAGCGCTTGCGGCCGCCCAGCTGGACCGTGAAGGCCAGCAGACAGGCCGCCGCCACCACGGAGAGCAGCGGCACCGCGCCTCCGCCGAGCGGCGTGAACACCGCGAACAGGGCGCCCGTCGCCACGACCACCAGCACCGTGTTGACCGTCGCGAGGCGGCGCGTGGCGAACAGCGGGCGGAACGGGTTGGGCCGTTCACCGGCGTCCGCCACCTGCTCCTGCCACTCCTCCGCCTCGGGCAGCGCCCGCCGCACCCACAGCGCGATCGCCACGGGGAAGAGCCCGATGTAGAACAGCCAGCGCCACCCGTGGCCCGGGACCACGAGCTCGTACACCTCGGCCGCGACGACGCCGCCGAGCGAGAAGCCGGAGATCAGGAAGCCGGACGCGCGGTTGCGCAGCTTCGCGGGCCAGCTCTCCAGGACGTACGTGGCGCTCGCGCTGTACTCACCCGCCATGCCCATGCCGATCAGCAGGCGCGCGGTGAACAGGCTCGTGTAGTCCCACGCGAAACCGCAGGCGAACGTGCCGAACGAATAGAGCACGATCGAGACGACCATCGCCGACTTGCGGCCGAAGCGGTCGCCGAGCGCGCCGAGGACCGCGCCGCCCAGCCAGCGCGTGATGAACGCGCCGGAGACCAGGCTCGCCTGCTCGACCGACGACAGGCCGAAGTCGTCGCCGATCTCGGTCAGTACGAGGGTGATCAGGACGAAGTCGAAGCCGTCGAGGAAGTAGCCGATCCAGGCGGCGAAGAAGGACTTCCACCGGGCGGGGCCGATGTCGGAGTACCAGCGGCCGGAGGCGGCCGCGGGGGTGGTGCCAGGAGTCATCGTCGAATCCAGGGTGCGACAGGTGAGGCGGGGAGGTGGAGGGTCAGGCGGGCAGCAGGCCGGCCTCGACCAGGTGGCGGCGGACGTACGCGAACTCGGCCTCGCCGAGCGGGATCTGCGGCGCGGCCGTGGCGGGGCAGTCGATGACGCCCTGGAGGTGGACGGCGGCCTTGAACGCGCCGAGTGCCGAGGACGAGCCGCCCATGACGGCCGGGTCGCCGGCGTCCGTGATCGCGAACAGTGCGGCGAGCCGGTTCTGCTCGGTGCGGGCCGCGTCCCAGTCGCCGGCGAGGGCGGCTTCGTAGAGCCGGACATAGCCGTGCGCGTCCACGTTGCCGAGGCCCGGGACGACGCCGTCGACGCCCGCGAGGAGGGCGCCGTCCACGGTCAGTTCGGCGCCCGTGAACACCGAGAACGTGGGGGCCGCGGCGCGCAGCGGGGCGAGCAGGCGGCGCAGGGAGCCCTCGTCGCCGCTGGAGTCCTTGAGGCCCGCGAGGGTGCCGTCGGCGGCCAGTTCGAGGATCGTGTCGTGGCCGAGCTTGCTGTGCACGGCGACCGGGATGTCGTACGCGAACAGGGGCAGGTCCGCGCCGGAGCGCAGCCGCCGGAAGTGGTTCGCGATCTCGGTCGGGTGGGTGCGCGTGTAGAACGGCGCGGTCGCCACGAGCGCGTCGGCGCCCGCCTTCACGGCGTCCTGGGCCCGCTCCAGGACCCGGGCCGTCGTCGTCTCGATGACGCCGGCGAGGACCGGGACCCGGCCCCCTGCCGCGTCGACGGCGGCCTCCAGGGCGGTGCGGCGCTGGGCGTCCGTGAGGTAGGCCGTCTCGCCGCTGGAGCCCAGCATGAAGAGGCCGTGCACCCCGGCGCCGATGAGGTGCTCGGCGAGCCGCCGCACCGACGCGACGTCCACCTCGCCCTCGGCGGTGAGCGGGGTGACCAGCGGCGGAACGACGCCCCGGAAGGGAGCGGGGAGCGGGGCTCGGAGAGTCATGGCGGTGGACTCCAGGGTTAACTGATGGTGTACGGAGATGGGACGTAGGATGTCCTACGTCCTGGAGGTGACAGTGCTCCACCGTCGAGCACACTGTCAAGGGTTCGAAGAATCCGGCAGAGCACGGGAAAGATCACAGGAGGGGCCTGAATGCGAGCGCTGGTCGCGGACGACGCGCAGCAGAAGATCAAGGAATTCATCGTCGAGGGCGGTCTCGGCCCCGGCGATCCGCTGCCGACCGAGACCGAGCTGATGGAACGGTTCTCGGTCAGCCGCAACTCGCTGCGCGAGGCCCTGAAGTCGCTGCAGGCCAAGCACATCGTGGAGATCCGGCGCGGCTTCGGGACGTACGTCGGGTCGATGTCGCTGGAGCCGCTGATCGACGGGCTCGCGTTCCGCACCGTCGTCGGGCACCGCAGGGGCGAGGACAGCCTGCTCGAACTGCTGCAGATGCGGGAGGCGTTGGAGGCGGGCCTGATGAGCAGCCTCGTGGGTCGGCTCGGCAAGCCGGAGCTCGATGTGCTCGACGGGCTCGTACGGCGGATGCACGAAGAGGTCGCCGGGGGAGGGGCGATCGACGCCGCGACCGACCGGGAGTTCCATCTCGCGCTGTACGGGCCGCTGGCGAACCGGCTGCTCAGCGAGTTGCTCGACGCGTTCTGGAGCGCCTTTCACCAGTCGCGGGCGCAGGACATCGGGCGCGCCCCCGAGGACGCGGACGGCGCGGAGCTGGCCCGGATGCACGGCCGGATCGTCGACGCCGTGCGGGCCGGGGACGCGGAGGCCGCGGAGGCCGCCGTGCATTCACACTTCGACGACATCCGCGGCCGGTTGAGCGCGCGCTGACCGTGAGAGCCCCTGGCTCCTAGGGCCTGTCGTTTGGATCAGGCCGGGGTCGCGGGGTCTGGCACGCACGCTCGCGGCGTTGTCGTCGGTCTTCCCCAAGCTCTCGGCTTCGCTCGAGCAGGGGAGGCCCCATTCGCTCCGCGTCGACTCCCTCCTCCGCCTTGCGATCGCACGCTTCCCCAAGCTCTCGGCTTCGCTCGAGCAGGGGAGGCCCCACTACCCCGCTCCCTGATCCGGCCTGATCCAAACGACAGACCCTAGGCGGGCCGGTGCCCGTGGTTGGCCTTGCCCTTTTTGATCCGCCACTTCCGCTTGCGCGTCTTCTTCGACATGTTCAGGTGCTTAGTCGAAGAAGCGGGGCGCGTCGAGGGGTCACGCACGTCCGACAGGGGCGAGCACGGCATCCGTGAGGGCCGCCAAGTCCCTTGGCGCCAGCTCGACTTCGAGCCCGCGACGCCCCGCCGAGACACAGATCGTGTCGTGCTTCTCGGCGGAGGAGTCGATGACCGTGCGCAGCTTCTTGCGCTGCCCGAGCGGCGAGATGCCACCGCGTACGTACCCGGTCGTGCGCTCCGCGAGCGCCGGGTCGGCCATGGTGGCGCGCTTGCCGCCGACCGCCGCCGCGAGCGCCTTCAGGTCGAGCTGGCCCGCCACCGGCACGACGCCGACGACGAGCGCGCCGTCCACGTCCGCGACGAGCGTCTTGAACACCCGGTCCGGGGACACGCCCATCGCCTCCGCGGCCTCCTCGCCGTACGAGGCGTGCGCGGGGTCGTGCTCGTAGGAGTGGACCGTGAAGGGGGTGCCCGCGGTGGTCAGGGCGACGGTCGCGGGAGTGCCTCCGGTCTGGCTCTGCTTCTTGGCCTTCTTCGCCAACGTGCTGCTTCCCTGGGTGAGTTGAGTGACGTCAGTTGAGGCTGGTCGACTGCCGGGTGAGCTCCGTCGCCGGCAGCGACGGCAGATGGCGGATGATCGCCGTCTCCGCGCGCAGCAGCGTCAGCTCCTCGCGCAGCCGGGACGCCACGTCCTCGGCCTCCAGCAGATGCTGCTTCGTCGGTACGTCGAGGACCGCGGCCGCCGCGACCAGATACGACACCACCGACGGCTCGTCCGGCAGCTCCGCGCCCGTCGTCAGCGAGCGCTCACGGGCACCCGCGAGGCGCTTCTGGTACGAGCGGAACGCGCGCAGCACGCCCTCCGCGAGGGCGCCCGCCTCCTCGCCGTCCTCCTCGGGCAGCTCCTCCACCTCGACCGTCAGATACGGGCCCGAGGCGTCGACCGAGTGCAGCTTCACCCGGCGCGTGCCCGTGGCCAGCACCTCGTAGCTGCCGTCCGCGCGCTCCCTGATCGTCGCGGCGTCCGCGATGCAGCCGACGGCGTGGAAGGACGTGATGGGGTCGTCGCCGAAGCCCGCGGCCGGGCCCGTGCCCGCCTCCTTCGTGGTCACCTCGTCGGGCATACCGGACGAGGTGGGCGCGACCTCGTGGCCGTCGCGGATCGCGACGACCACGAACTGGCGGGGCTCCTCAGAGGTGGACGGTTCGGTGTCGGGCTCCGACGGATCGTCGGGCGACGCCTTCAACAGATCGCGCATCATGGCGCGATAGCGCTCCTCGAACACGTTCAGCGGGAGCACGAGTCCCGGGAACAGCACCGAGTTGAGCGGGAACAGCGGAAGTCGGACGGTGGTCACGTCGGTCAAGCGTAATGGTCGTCGGAGCGGAGCGGTCCGCCGCGCAGCGGCATCGTCGCCGCGACTTCGAGCCGGACCTGTCCGCGCAGCTCCATGAAATGGCCCAGCGGGTCGTCCGTGAGCCGGTCCCAGGGGAACGACGTCGCGTACGGGCCGATGAGCCGCAGCTGCTCGAGGGCGTCCTCCCAGCGTTCGAGTTCGACCAGTACGCAGGTCAGCAGATTGCGCACCTCGGCGGGCCACGGATCCGCGGGCTCGTACGAGCGGGAGAGCTCCACGGCGAGGTCGACGGCGGCGTCCAGGCGGGCGCGGGGGATGCCGCTGCGCGGGGCGCCGGACGTCAGATACGCGAGGGCCGCGCGGGCCGGGAGCGCCTGGAGGAGCGAGCCCGGCAGGGCGTCCTGCGCGGCGCGCTCCGCGAAGTCGAAGCACTCGCGGTGCGAGCCGTACCAGGCGGCCGACAGATAGCGCAGGGCCGCGACGTGGCAGCCGTAGTGGTGCGGGGAGCGGCGCACCGCCCGCGCCCACAGCTGCTCGAACTCGGTGTGCGGGGCGTTGGTGCCGCGGGCGTGGTCCAGGGCGATGCGCCAGGGGACCGGGTCGCGGGGGTCGGACTCGGCCGCGGCCAGGATCAGCGGGGTGACCTCGCGCAGGAGCTCGGCGTGGGCGGGCGCGGCGAGGGCGCGGGTGACGGCGAGTTCGGCCTTGACGAGGAGCAGGTCGGGGTCGTGCGGCGAGGCCTCCTGCCAGTTCTCGAACCACTCGGGGCGGGCGGCGGCGAACGCGGCGAGGCGTTGCACGCCGCGGTCCCGGTTCTCCCACTCGGCGGCTTCGCGGGTGAGGGCGAGGGCCTTCGCGGCGGGGCCGTGGTCGCCGCGGCCGGCTGCGACGAGGGCGGGGGCGAGGCGGTCGTCCGGGGCGTCGAGGAGGAGGTCCTCGTCCGGGGGGAGGCCGATGCCCAGGGAGGTGGTGTGGCGGAGCATGCGGGTGGTGCGGATGAGGGCGCGCAGGAATGGCACGGGGCCTCCTTCTGCGCGGGACGTGGGGCATGGGTGCGGGTCGCGGTGGGTTGACGGTTGGGGTGGGTGGAAGGTTGCACGGGGTGGGGTGGTTCTTTGCCGCGTCTTGGCCGGGGGCCGGGCGGGGTGCTGTGTGCGCGGCAACGGAGATGACGTCGCGGGCTCTGCCCCGGACCCCGCGCCTCAATCGCCGGCGGGGCTTGATATGCCAGCGCCGCTTGATCAGCTTCTGCGGAGCAGTCGCGTTGCGCCCGCTGCCACCGTCGTCGCCAGGATCCAGCCCAGGAGGACCAGGATCGCCGAGGCCCACTGCCAGGGGCCGCGGAGTTGCCAGCTGCCGGCCTGGCCGAGGTCGATGACGGGGAGGAGGAGGTCGAGGGTGAAGAGGGCCGGGTCCCAGACCGGGCCCTCGCCGGGCTTGATGCGGGGGTGCGGGGCCTGGGAGAAGGCGACCGTGCTGAGCGCCCAGACGATCGCCATCCACAGCGCGGCCCGGCCGGGGCGGTACCCGTACGCCACCGTCCAGTCCTGGACGTAGCCCCACACCTTCGCCGCGATCGGCAGCGTCTCGCGGCGCCTGCGCTGCTTGGCGAGCAGCACCGCGCGGGCGTCGGAGTCCTCGCCGCTGTTGCGCAGCACGGTGGCCAGTTGCTCGTACGGCTCCGGGCTGTACTCGGGTGTCGCGTCGGCGAGCCAGTCGAGGCGGCGGGCGAGGGGGAAGGGGCCGGACGCGATGAGGTTCTCGTACTGGAACCCGCCGAGGCGGAGCTGGCCGGGGCCCGGCCAGCTGGTCGATCTGTCGACCAGGTTCGTCGCCCGCGCGCCGGACAGCACGATCCGGCCGCGCTTCGGCTTGTCGCAGAGGAAGCGCAGTTCCGGGGTCTGGACGCGGCGCATGGAGACCTCCTGCTCGTTCTCCATCGTGAAGCGCGCCGAGTCCAGGTCGAGCGCGTCGCCGAACCGGCCGTCGTCGAGCCGCACCCCGCCCACGCACTCGAAGCGCTGCACGCGGGTGCCGCGGGCGGGCGTCATGCCGCCGTTGAGGAGCGGGCCGCCGAGCGCGGCGGGGCCGAGGTACAGGGTCCGCTCGACCGACATCTGCGGAGCGTTCAGGGCCCAGCGGCCCCGGCTGCTGTTCAGCCTGGCGCCGCGCAGCGACAGCGAGACGCCGACCGTCGCGCTGCGCAGTCTCAGCTCGCCGTGCGTCTCGAGCAGTTCGGCCTGGAGATCCTGGCCGATCGTGAGCCCGTCCGCCATGATCGACTTCCCGCGCCGGTCGCTGAACACGACGGCCTGGTTGAGCAGCAGGTCCGTCCCTATGTGCGCGTCCGTGAGCCGGATCCCCTTGTGGAAACGGCAGCGGGCGAGGTGCAGATCGCCCTCCGTGTGCACCCGGGCGCCCTCCAGGCGGGGCACCGAGCAGCCGATGAGCCGCACGGTCGTGAAGTGCGCCTCCGGGAGGAGCACCTCCTTCTCGAAGCGGCAGCCCTTCATCTCCAGGTACGGGACGACGTTGCCGCCCGCGAGGTCGAAGACGTCCGTGATCTGTACGCCCTGGAGCTTGAGCGAGGAGACCCGCCCGTCGAGCGCCGGCGGGCCGTCGAGCAGCAGCCACGCCACGATGCGCGCCCGCACGCTGCGCTCCGGGCCCCAGGGGTGGCCGCCGTGCGGATCGTCCCGCCCGCTGTCCCCGGTGCGCAGGTCGTAGACGCTTCCGTTGCGGAACGCCTGCCACATCCCCACCTCGGTGGCGGTCAGCCCGTCCGGCACGTCCCCGTTGCCGTTGCCGGTCGTCCCCTCGACCACGTCTGTTCTGCCTCCCCCGTGACACCCGCTGGTTCGTACAACTGTTCATGCCCGCTGTGTGACCGTCTGAACACTTGCGGTGACACCGCCCTGCGGGTATCAGCCACTGATACAGGGCGCCGAGCGTAAACCCGCGTCTGAGAGAATTGTTCTGTGATCTCTCGAATCGATCTGCGCGGCGCCGCCCTCCCCGAGGGCCAGGCCCTGCGCTCGCTGCTGCCCCGAGCCGACTTCGATGTCTCGGCCGCCCTGGAGAAGGTGCGTCCGATCTGCGAGGCCGTGCATCATCGTGGCGACGCGGCGCTGATCGAGTACGGAGAGAAATTCGACGGAGTGAAGCTGGAAGCCGTACGGGTTCCGGCCGAGGCCATCGACAAGGCGCTCGCCGATCTCGACCCCGCCGTGCGCGCCGCCCTGGAGGAGTCCATCCGCCGGGCCCGCATCGTCCACCGCGAGCAGCGCCGCAGCAGCCACACGACGCAGGTCGTGCCGGGCGGCTCCGTCACCGAGAAGTGGGTGCCGGTCGAGCGCGTCGGCCTGTACGCGCCCGGTGGCCGGTCCGTCTACCCGTCGTCCGTGATCATGAACGCCGTACCGGCGCAGGAGGCGGGCGTCGAGTCGATCGCGCTCGCGTCCCCGCCGCAGAAGGAATTCGGCGGACTTCCGCACCCCACGATCCTCGCCGCCTGCGCGCTTCTCGGCGTCGACGAGGTGTACGCGGTCGGCGGCGCCCAGGCCGTCGCCATGTACGCGTACGGCACGGAGTCCTGCGCCCCGGCGAACATGGTGACCGGCCCCGGCAACATCTGGGTGGCCGCCGCCAAGCGCTACTTCACGGGACGCATCGGCATCGACGCCGAGGCGGGCCCGACCGAGATCGCGGTCCTCGCCGACTCCACCGCCGACCCGGTGCACGTCGCCTCCGACCTGATCAGTCAGGCCGAGCACGACCCGCTGGCGGCCGCCGTCCTCGTCACGGACAGCGAGGAACTCGCCGCTGCCGTGGAGCAGGAGCTGGAGCCGCAGGTCGCCGCCACCAAGCACGTCGAGGACCGGATCGTGCCCGCCCTCAAGGGGCGGCAGTCCGCGGTCGTGCTCGTCGACTCGCTCGACGACGGCCTCAAGGTCGTCGACGCGTACGGGGCCGAGCACCTGGAGATCCAGACCGCCGACGCCTCCGCCGTGGCCCAGCGCGTCAAGAACGCGGGCGCGATCTTCGTCGGCCCGTGGGCGCCCGTCTCCCTCGGTGACTACGCCGCCGGGTCCAACCACGTGCTGCCGACGGGCGGCTGCGCCTGCCACTCGTCCGGCCTCTCCGTCCAGTCCTTCCTGCGCGGCATCCACATCGTCGACTACACGAAGGACGCCCTCGCCGAGGTCGCGGCCACCGTGGTGACGCTCGCCGACGCAGAGGACCTGCCCGCGCACGGCGCGGCGATCAAGGCCCGTTTTGCCGGAGGCGAACTAGACCTGCACAGCGGGTGGAAGGTACCCAAGAACCAGTGACCAAGATCGACGACCTTCCCGTACGCGAGGAACTGCGCGGCAAGTCCCCTTACGGTGCACCGCAGTTGGACGTGGCCGTCCGGCTGAACACGAACGAGAACCCGTACCCGCTGCCCGAGCCCCTTGTGCAGCGGATCGCCGAGCGTGTCGCCGACGCGGCCCGCGAGCTCAACCGCTACCCGGACCGGGACGCGGTCGAGCTGCGCACGGAACTCGCCAGGTACCTGACCCGTACGACCGGCTACGAGGTCGGCTACGAGCAGGTGTGGGCGGCCAACGGGTCGAACGAGGTGCTCCAGCAGCTCCTCCAGGCCTTCGGCGGCCCCGGCCGGCTGGCGCTCGGCTTCGAGCCCTCGTACTCGATGCACCCGCTGCTCGCCCGCGGCACCAACACCGGCTGGGTGAGCGCCCCGCGCCGCGCCGACTTCTCGCTCGACGTACCGGCCGCCGTCGAGGCGATCCGGACGCACAAGCCGCACGTCGTCTTCATCACCAGCCCCAACAACCCCACCGGTAACGCGGTCGCGGCCGAGGACGTCCTCGCGCTGTACGAGGCCGCCGGGCGGGACGCGATGGTGATCGTCGACGAGGCGTACACCGAGTTCAGCCACGGCACCTCGCTGCTGTCGCTCCTCGAGGGCCGCCCGAACCTCGTCATCTCGCGGACGATGTCCAAGGCCTTCGGCGCGGCCGGCCTTCGGCTCGGCTACCTCGCCGCCGACCCGGCCGTGGTCGACGCCGTCCAACTGGTGCGTCTGCCCTACCACTTGTCGGCCGTGAACCAGGCGACGGCGCTCGCCGCCCTGGAGTACACCGACACGCTGCTCCAGTACGTGCAGCAGCTGAAGACCGAACGCGACCGTGTCGTCCGGGAGTTGGAGGGGCTCGGCTTCGATGTCACCGTCGCCGACGCCAACTTCATCCAGTTCGGCGTCTTCGAGGACCCGGGCGCCGTGTGGCAGTTCATCCTCGACCGCGGCGTCCTGATCCGTGACAACGGAGTCCCGGGACGCCTGCGGGTGACCGTCGGCACCCCCGAAGAGAACGACGCGTTCCTGGACGCGGCTCGCGAAGTGAAGAAGGACCGAATGAACAGTCAGGAGCGGGGCGCATGAGCCGCGTAGGACGTGTTGAACGTACGACCAAGGAGACCTCGGTCCTCGTCGAGATCGACCTCGACGGCACCGGCAAGGTCAATGTCGCGACCGGGGTCGGCTTCTACGACCACATGCTCGACCAGCTCGGCAAGCACGGCCTGTTCGACCTCACGGTGAAGACCGAGGGCGACCTGCACATCGACTCGCACCACACCATCGAGGACACCGCCCTCGCCCTCGGCGCCGCCTTCAAGCAGGCGCTCGGCGACAAGGTCGGCATCTACCGGTTCGGCAACTGCACCGTGCCGCTCGACGAGTCGCTCGCCCAGGTGACGGTCGACCTGTCAGGACGCCCGTACCTCGTGCACACCGAGCCCGAGAAGCTGGCGCCGATGATCGGCGAGTACGACACGACGATGACCCGGCACATCCTGGAGTCCTTCGTCGCGCAGGCGCAGATCGCGCTGCACGTCCACGTCCCGTACGGGCGCAACGCGCACCACATCGTGGAGTGCCAGTTCAAGGCCCTCGCGCGCGCCCTGCGCTACGCCAGCGAGATCGACCCGCGCGCGGCCGCCGCCGGGATCCTGCCCTCCACGAAGGGCGCGCTGTGAGCGGCCTGTCCGCGGTACTGATCTTCGTCGGCCTCTTCCTCGCCGGCGGCGCCTGGTCCTTCCACAAGCAAGGACTGCCCAAGAGCGTCGTGGTGCTGATGGGCATCGGTTCCGCGATGTGTCTCGTCGCCGGAATCCTGCGGATGGAGTGGCTCTACTGATGTCGGCCGACAACACCAAGAGCGTCGTCGTCTTCGACTACGGCTTCGGCAACGTGCGCTCCGCAGAGCGCGCGCTCGCCCGCGCGGGCGCCGACGTCGAGATCACCCGCGACTTCGACAGGGCCATGAACGCCGACGGGCTGCTCGTGCCCGGCGTCGGCGCGTTCGCCGCCTGCATGAACGGTCTGAAGGAGGCGCGCGGCGACTGGATCGTCGGCCGCCGCCTCGCCGGCGGCCGCCCCGTGATGGGCATCTGCGTCGGCATGCAGATCCTGTTCGCGCGCGGCATCGAGCACGGCGTGGAGGCCGAGGGCCTCGACGAGTGGCCCGGCGTCGTCGAACCGCTGAAGGCCGACGTCGTCCCGCACATGGGCTGGAACACCGTGGACGCGCCGGGGGACTCCCAGCTGTTCGCGGGCGTCGACACCGACGAGCGCTACTACTTCGTGCACTCGTACGCCGTGCAGAACTGGGAGCTCGAAGTCCACAACCCCTCCATGCGTGCGCCCAAGGTCACCTGGTCCACGCACGGCGGCCCGTTCGTCGCCGCCGTCGAGAACGGCGCGCTGTGGGCGACGCAGTTCCACCCCGAGAAGTCCGGCGACGCCGGAGCGCAGCTGCTGAAGAACTGGATCTCCGTACTGTGAGCGTGAACCCTGTGGGCAACAAGCTCGAACTCCTCCCCGCCGTCGACGTCCGCGACGGCCAGGCCGTTCGCCTCGTGCACGGCGAGTCCGGCACCGAGACCTCCTACGGCTCCCCGCTGGAGGCGGCCCTCGCCTGGCAGCGCTCCGGCGCCGAGTGGCTGCACCTGGTCGACCTCGACGCCGCGTTCGGCACCGGCGACAACCGCGCCCTGATCTCCGAGGTCGCCAAGGCCATGGACATCAAGGTCGAGCTGTCCGGCGGCATCCGCGACGACGACTCGCTCGCCGCCGCCCTCGCCACCGGCGCCACCCGCGTCAACATCGGCACCGCCGCCCTGGAGGACCCCGAGTGGGTCGCCAAGATCATCGCCGAGCACGGCGACAAGATCGCGGTCGGCCTGGACGTCCGCGGCACGACGCTGCGCGGCCGCGGCTGGACCCGCGATGGCGGCGACCTGTACGAGACCCTGGAGCGCCTCAACAACGAGGGCTGCGCCCGGTACGTTGTCACGGACATCGCCAAGGACGGCACGCTCCAGGGCCCGAACCTGGAGCTGCTGCGCAACGTCTGCGCGGCCACCGACCGCCCGGTCGTCGCCTCCGGCGGCGTCTCGTCCCTCGACGACCTGCGCGAGATCGCGTCCCTTGTCCCGCTCGGCGTCGAGGGCTCCATCGTCGGAAAGGCGCTCTACGCCAAGGCGTTCACGCTGGAGGAGGCGCTGGAGGCGGTCTCCGTATGACGCTCGCCGTCCGAGTCATCCCCTGCCTCGACGTGGACAACGGCCGCGTCGTCAAGGGCGTCAACTTCCAGAACCTGCGCGACGCGGGCGACCCCGTCGAGATGGCGAAGGTCTACGACGCCGAGGGCGCCGACGAGTTGACCTTCCTGGACATCACCGCGTCCTCCGGCAACCGTGAGACCACGTACGACGTGGTGCGGCGCACCGCGGAGCAGGTCTTCATCCCGCTCACCGTCGGCGGCGGCGTGCGCACCGCCGAGGACGTGGACAAGCTGCTCCGCGCCGGCGCGGACAAGGTGGGGGTCAACACCGCCGCCATCGCCCGCCCGGACCTCATCCGGGAGATCGCCGAGCGCTTCGGCCGCCAGGTGCTCGTCCTGTCCGTGGACGCGCGCCGCACGGAATCGGGCTCCTTCGAGGTGACGACGCACGGCGGGCGCAAGTCGGCCGGCATCGACGCCGTCGAATGGGCGCACCAGGCCGCCGAGTTGGGCGCGGGCGAGATCCTGCTCAACTCGATGGACGCCGACGGCACCAAGGACGGCTACGACATCGAGATGATCGAGGCCGTCCGAAAGCACGTGTCGGTGCCGGTCATCGCGTCGGGCGGTGCGGGCAGGCTCGAGCACTTCCCGCCGGCCGTCGCCGCGGGCGCGGACGCGGTGCTCGCCGCGTCCGTCTTCCACTTCGGCGACCTCCGCATCGGTGAGGTCAAGGGCGCGCTGCGCGAGGCGGGTCACCCCGTCCGCTGACGGAGGGGGCGACTGCCCGACTGCCGTACGAGACCGGTGACTTCTCCGCGAGACCGGTGATTTCGCCGATGCGGGTGAGGCGGAACCGGCGCCACCGTGGTCGCTGTCAGTGACCACGGCGGCGCCCTCGGGACGGGCTCCGCCCTTCCGAGAGGAACCCGTCATCGTGCAGCAGCACAGAAGTGCGGCGCCCCCCGTGCACGCCGGGCGAGCCGCGAGCAAGTTCCGGACCCGCCTGATCCGTACGGGACTTGCCACCCTGCTGGCCCTCGGCGGCCTCGCCACCCAGCAGGCCCTGACCGCCGAGGCGGCCGAGAACCCCTACGAGCGTGGCCCCGCCCCGACCGTCTCCAGCATCGAGGCCTCGCGCGGCTCCTACTCCGTCTCGCAGGCCAGTGTGTCCTCGCTGAGTGTGAGCGGCTTCGGCGGCGGCACCATCTACTATCCGTCGTCGACGGCGGACGGCACGTTCGGCGCCGTCGTGATCTCGCCGGGCTACACGGCGTACCAGTCGTCCATCGCCTGGCTGGGCCCGCGCCTCGCGTCGCAGGGCTTCGTCGTCTTCACGATCGACACCAACACCACGCTCGACCAGCCGGACAGCCGGGGCCGCCAACTCCTGTCCGCCCTCGACTACTTGACCCAGCAGAGCTCGGTGCGCACCCGCATCGACACGAGTCGGCTCGGCGTCATGGGCCACTCCATGGGCGGCGGCGGCACCCTCGAAGCGGCCAAGAGCCGTCCTTCGCTCCAGGCCGCGATACCCCTCACCGGCTGGAACACCGACAAGAGCTGGCCCGAGATCAAGACCCCGACGCTCGTGGTGGGCGCGGACGGTGACACCATCGCGCCGGTCGCCACGCACTCCGAACCGTTCTACGGAAGCCTGCCGAGCTCGCTCGACAAGGCGTACCTGGAGCTGCGCGGGGCCACGCACTTCACGCCCAACTCGTCCAACACCACGATCGCGAAGTACAGCATCTCGTGGCTCAAGCGCTTCATCGACAACGACACCCGGTACGAGCAGTTCCTCTGCCCGCTGCCGGCCTCCAGCCTCACGATCGCGGAGTACCGGGGCAACTGCCCGCACACGTCGTGACGTTGTGATGTCGTGACGTTGTGATGTCGTGGCGTCGCGAGGTTCTGACGTCATGAGGTTCCGACGTCACGAGGTTCCGACGTTCTGTGCGGTGGCACAGGACAACAATGTGCCGGTTGGGATTTATCCCAACCGGCGCTGTGCGTGCGGCGGTTCGCCACTAGCGTGCGGCAAGTGAGCGGAAGAACCGTGCTGTTGCTTGCGGCCGCCGCGTACGAGGCCGACCCCGAGGGGGCCGGCGTCGACGCGGGGCTCGTGCTGCGGGCCGCCGCGGCGGCCGGGCTCGGCGCGGACGCCTTGGATGCGGCCGAGCGGGCGGGCCTGAGGCGCGATCCGGACGGCCGGCTGCGGCTGCCGGGGCGGCGCAGGCTCTACGAGGCCGTGCAGCCGGAGCGGCGCAGGGCAGCGCACCGGTTGCTCGCCGCCGCGGCGACGGGGGAGCGGCAGCGGTCGGCGAGGCTGCTGCACCGGTCGCTCGGCGCGGCCTACCCGGACCCGGGGCTCGGCGCGGAACTGGCGGCGGCGGAGGGCGCGCCCCACGGGGAGCGCTGCACGGCGCTCGCCCACGCGGCAGGACTCGCCGAGGACCCCGCGGTCCGCGCCGAGTGGCTGGTCGCGGCGGCGGACCACGCGAGGCTGGCGGGCCGCCCGCACCGTGTGCGTGAACTCCTGCACCAGGTGGGCGAGTTCGGCGACTTGGCGGGCCTTGAGGCCGTACGGGGCCGCGCCGCTCTGATCCGGGGCCTGCTGGCGCTGCGCGACGGTCCCGTGGCGGACGCCCGTGAATCCCTGTTGCTGGCGGCCCGCCTCTGTGCACAGCCGGCCGCCCTCGAAGCGCGCCTCGGTGCGGCGGAGGCGTCCTGGGCGCTGGGGGACTCGGCGGGGTACCGGGAGGCGGTCGAGCACGGCGGTCGTGCGCGACCGGCGGACTCCGCTCTCGACTACCGGGTCGGCATGGCAGCGTCCCTCGGGGAGCGGGCCGGGGTGGGGCGGGTCGCGTTGCGGCGGGTCGTGGCACGGTCCGCCGGGGAGCGGGAGCCGGGGGTGCTGCTGCGGGCCGGGGCCGCCGCGCTCGTCGCCGGGGACGTGGACGCGGCCTGCCGTCTCGGCAGCCGTGCGCTCGCGGCCGCGCGGGACCGGGACGCGGGGGCCGAACTGCCGCGCGCCCTGGAGCTGCTCGCCTACGGTGAGCTGCGCTCCGGGCGGCACGTACGGGCTCGCGCCCATGCCGAGGAGGGGGTGCGGACCGCGCTCGCGGCGGGGCAGCGCAACGTGCTCGCGCATCAGCACGCCGTCCTCGCCCTCGTCGCCTCGCTCGACCGCGACGTCGACACCGTCGCCCGGCATGCCGCCGCCGCGCAGCACGTTGCCGACCGGCACGGGTTGGTGCAGGCTGCGACGCTCGCCCAATGGGCGTTGGCCCGTGCGGACTTGGCGCGGGGAGACGCGGCGCGGGCGGCCGCACGACTCGGGCCGCTCATCGGCCCCGGCCCGCGGCGGGGGCACTTCGGCATCCGGATGCTGGCCGTTCCCTGTCTGGTGGAGGCGGCGGTGCTCGCGGGTGAGCCGGGTGGGGCGCAGGCCGCGGTCGGTGAGTTCACGGTGTGGGTCGAACGCGGCCACGATCCGCTCGCTCCGGCACAACTCGCTCGCTGCCAGGCCCTGTTGGCGGCGAGCGATCCGGCGACGGCCGAGTCCCGCTTCGAGGAGTCCCTGGCCCGGCACGAGCGGACGGGCGGCGACTTCGAGCGGGCCCGCACCCTGGCCCTGTACGGCAAGTGGTTGCGCCGCACGCGCCGTCCTGCGCGGGCCCGTGCGTTGCTGCGTGACGCCCTGGTCGCCTTCGAACGGTGCGGGGCGACGGTCTGGGCCGTGCAGACGGCGGCCGAACTGCGCGCCACGGGCGAGTCCCCGGGTGACAGTGAACCTCCGGGCAGACTCGCCGAGTTGACGCCTCAGCAGTTGCGCATCGCTCGCCGCGTCGCGAAGGGTGACACCAACCGCGAGGTCGCCCGCCGGCTCTCGGTGAGCCCCCGCACGGTGGACCACCACCTCCGCAACGTCTTCGACCGCCTCGGCGTGCGCTCCCGCGTGGAACTGGCCCGCCTGGTGGACCGCACGGAGGCGGCGGGCCGCGCCTGAGCGCGCCGCGCGTGGGCCCCGGGGCCGGTCCCCGAGTAATTGTTGCGCGGCACCGGGGTGCCGCCGTGCCGGGGTCGGCGCCTCCCGTCCTGGTTGCGCGGCACCGGGTCTTGGGGCTGTGCCGGGGTGGGCGCCCTTGCGCTCAGCGCGCGGCACCGGTCCTTGTCCGGCTGCGCCGGGGTGGGTGCCCTTGCGCTCGGCGCGCGGCATCGGTGCCTTTCCGGCTGTGCCGGTGCCCGGTCATCTCCCGCCCTCCCGCCCCCTCCGGGGGCTTTGGCCCGTCCGGGGGCCCGGCTGCTGTGCTGGGGGCGGGGCCTGTCGTAGCTGTTGCGCGGCACCGGGGTCTGACCGTGCCGTGGTCGGCGCCTCCCGTCCTGGTTGCGCGGCACCGGGTCTTGGGGCTGTACCGGGGTGGGCGCCCTTGCGCTCAGCGCGCGGCACCGGTCCTTGTCCGGCTGCGCCGGTGCCTGCTCATCTCCCACCCGCCCGCCCCCTCCGGGGGCTTCGGCCTGCCCGGGGCCCGGTTGCTGTGCCGGGGTCGGGGCCTGTCGTGAGGGGTGCGCTGCATCGGGGTGCCGCCTTGCCCACCCTGCCGCCCCAGGCGGCAGATTGCCCAAGGCGGGTGCGGTCGACCGTCACAGGTGGGGTGCCGTGCCGATGGCGCTTGCCGTGACGGGGTCGGGCCGACGCCCCCGGAGGGGGCGGGTGGGTGGGAGATGGGCGGGGAGGTCGGCATTTTTGAGCCCCTGCGCCGCTTGAGCAGCGGGGTCCGGGGCGGAGCCCCGATCTTTGGGCCCCGCTGGCGCTTGAGGCGCGGGGGTCAGGCGGAACCCTGGCCTTCCCAGCCCTACCGGCGCTTGAGGCGCAGGGGTCGGCCGGAGCCCCGATCATCCCAGCCCCGCCGGCGTTTGAGGCGCGGGGTCCGGGGTGGAGCCCCGTGGCGTGAGGGAGGTCGACCGCCTCCGTGGAGGTGCCCGTAACCCCGGTACCCGCCCCCACTCACCTGCACGTTTGCAGAGAGGGCTGGAGACCGACCAGACGGTATGTCATTCTGCGGACTCGTGAGCCGAGCCGTGGAGGACCACCATGCCCGCGCATCTCGTACGTCCCCGACCACACCCACGGACCGGCGCCGGATCGGACGCGGTCGCCGTGCTGCGCCGCGCCGCACGCCCGCTCCTCGGTCAACTCCCCGCGCTCACCGACCGGTTGACGGCGGAGCTGTACGAGCAGGAGCCGGCCTACCGCGCCGCACTGGAGGTCGACCCCGGCGACGTACGCGCGGAGATCCACCGCTCGCTCGGACACAGCGTCGCCTCCCTGCTCGACCCTCCGCGCAACCGGTACGCCGCCCGCGCCTGCACCGCCCGGATCGGCGCCGCCCGCGCGGCCCGCGGGTTTCCGCTCGACGCCGTGTCGCACGCCTTCCGGCTCGGCGGCGCCCTGGTCTGGCAGGCGCTCGTCGACGAGGTGACCTTGCGGCATCCCGAGGATGCGCATCTGCTGGTGCATCTTGCCGTCGATGTGTGGAACTTCGTCGATGAACATTGCACGCACGTCGCCGAGTCGTATCGGCGTGCCGAGCGCGAGCTCACCTGGCGGCGTGAGAACCGGCGCCGCCTGATGGCCGCCGCCCTCCTCGACGGCGCCACCCGCATCGCCGACCTGCCCGACGCCGCAGCCGCACTCGATCTGCCCGAACGCGGCCGGTACGCGGTGCTGATCGCCGTCGGCGGCAGCCGGGGCGCGCCCCGGCCCACCCTGCCGCACGGCGTACGGGCCGTGTGGCACACGGCCGACGGGACCGAACGCGCCATCGTCGATCTGGGTGGACTGGGCGCGGCTCAACTCGCCGTCGCGCTAAGGGAGTTTTGCCACCGCAAGCCCGGCCTGCGCGTCGGCATCAGCCCCGCCGTCGAAGGGCTCGCCGCGGTGGGCGGCGCCCGGCGGCTCGCCGAGACCGCGCTGCGCATCTGCCCGGAGGGCGGCGGCACCGTACTCCTGGACGAGCAGTTGCCCGCCGCGCTCGTCGCCGCCGCGCCCGAACTCGGCCGGATCCTCGCCGACCGGGTGCTCGGCCCCCTGCTCGCCCTGCCCCCGACCGACCGGACCCTGCTGCTCGACACACTGACGGCCTGGCTGGACTGCGACGGCTCCGCGCAGCGCGCCGCCACCCGCCTCTACTGCCACCGCAACACGGTCCTGAACCGGCTGCGCCGCTGCGAACAGCTCACGGGCCGGAGCCTCGCCCGCCCCGCCGACCTCGTCGAACTGGGGCTGGCGCTGCACGCCCTGCCCCACACCGGCACACCCGCTACAGGCCGAGCGCCTTCGTCTCCGTGAGCCGGTCGATGGCCGACTTCTCGCCGTCCATCTCGACGTCCGCCGCCTCCTGCCGGCCGAACGCGAACATCACCAGCTCCGCGGGCGCGCCCGTGACCGTGACCACGGGGGCGCCGCGGTGCGCCACCGCCGTCTGGCCGTCCGGGCGGCGCAGCACCAGGCCGACGGGCGCCTTGCGGCCCATCACCCGCGCCATCCGCTCCAGGCGCGACCACAGGACGTCGGCGAAGACCGGGTCGAGCTCGCGCGGCGTCCAGTCGGGCTGCGCACGGCGCACGTCCTCGGTGTGGATGTAGAACTCGATCGCGTTCGACGCCTCGTCGATCTGCTTGAGGGAGAAGGGCGAGAAGCGCGGCGGACCGGTGCGGATCAGCTGGATCAGCTCTTCGTACGGCTTCTCCGCGAACTCGGCCTGCACCCGCTCCAGGCGGGACGCGAGCTGTTTGACGAGGATCCCGCCCGCGGCGTCCGGGCGGCGCTCGCGCACCACCACATGCGCCGCGAGGTCCCGGGTGTTCCAGCCCTCACAGAGGGTGGGGGCGTCCGGGCCCGACGCCTCCAACAGGTCGGCGAGCAGAAGTCGTTCACGCTTGGCATGGGTCGACATGTCGCCAGCCTACGACCGCCCGCGCCGCACCGGACAGTGGACGTTCGACTCGGCGCGGCACAATGGTCCATATGACCAGCTCGCCCGTACCCAGCAGCAGCCTCGACCCCGCCATCGCCGCCCGCCTCAAGCGGAGCGCCGACGGCCTGGTTCCCGCCATCGCCCAGCAGTACGACACCGGCGAGGTGCTCATGCTCGGCTGGATGGACGACGAGGCGCTGCACCGCACCCTGACCACCGGCCGCTGCACGTACTGGTCGCGCAGCCGCCAGGAGTACTGGGTCAAGGGCGACACCTCGGGCCACTTCCAGCACGTGAAGTCGGTCGCCCTCGACTGCGACGCCGACACCGTGCTCGTCAAGGTCGACCAGGTGGGCGCCGCCTGTCACACCGGCGCCCGCACCTGCTTCGACCGCGACGAGCTGCCGGTCAGCGACAGCGCAGCGTGATCTCCTGACGGTCCCGGAAGACGATCCGGGCCGGGTCCCCCGCCACCGGGGACCCGTCGACCTCGGCCGTGCACTGGGGGCGCACGCCCCACTCCGTGAGGAGCTGTCCGAGCGTGAAGTCCTGCCACTGGGCCGACTCCACGTGCACGGTGCCGGTCGTGTCGTGCGTGTGCAGCGGGCTGAAGCGGGGCTTCTTGCCGGAGCGGTCGATGCCGATGTCGGCGGGGACGGTCACCTGGCGGCCGCCCGCGTACACGGTGAGGTGGGGGTGGATGTGCATGGTCAGCTTCTCGGAGTCGAGCATCTCCAGGCCCGCGGCCTCGACCCGCGCCTCGACCTCGCCGGGCGGGGGCGCGGCCCAGTCGCCGGGGGCGGGAGCGGCGCCGGTCAGCGCGGTCACGGCGACGGCGGCGAGGGCGACACCGGACAGGGCGCTCGCCATGCGTGCGTTTTTGTAGCTCTTGGTCTTCGTCACCGCTCCCTTCTAGCGGGGCGCCGTCCACCCCTCGACCAGGCGCGCGGGGCGTCCCCCCGACGGAAGTAGGCTCCTGCCATGGACCTCGAGACCTTCCGCAAGCTCGCGACCGACCGCCGAGTGATCCCCGTCAGCCGCAAGCTCCTCGCGGACGGCGACACGCCCGTCGGCCTGTACCGCAAGCTCGCCGCCGAGCGGCCCGGCACGTTCCTCCTGGAGTCCGCGGAGAACGGCCGCTCCTGGTCCCGCTATTCGTTCGTCGGCGTGCGCTCCGCCGGCACGCTGACCGAGCGCGACGGGCAGGCCCACTGGCTGGGCACGCCGCCCGTCGGCGTCCCGGTCGACGGCGACCCGCTCGCCGCCCTGCGCGCCACCGTCCAGACGCTGCACACCCCGCGCTACGAGGGTCTGCCCCCGTTCACCGGCGGCATGGTCGGCTACCTCGGGTACGACATCGTGCGCCGCCTGGAGAAGGTCGGCCCGGGGGAGCGGGACGACCTCAAGCTGCCCGAGCTGACGATGCTGCTCACCAGCGATCTCGCCGTGCTCGACCACTGGGACGGCTCGGTGCTGCTGATCGCCAACGCGATCAACCACAACGACCTGGAGACCGGCGTCGACGAGGCCTACGCCGACGCCGTCGCCCGCCTCGACGCCATGGAGGCCGACCTCTCCAAGCCGGTCGAGTCCGCCCCCGCCGCGCTCCCGCCGTCCGAGCTCCCGGAGTTCACGGCGCTGTGGGGCGGCAAGCAGTACCAGGACGCCGTCGAGGACATCAAGGAGCGCATCCGCGCGGGCGAGGCCTTCCAGGTCGTCCCGTCCCAGCGCTTCGAAACCCCTTGCACCGCAAGCGCGTTGGACGTCTACCGGGTGCTGCGGGCCACGAACCCGTCCCCGTACATGTACCTCTTCCGCTTCGACGGATTCGACGTCGTCGGCTCCTCGCCGGAGGCCCTCGTCAAGGTCGAGGACGGGCGCGCCATGGTGCACCCGATCGCCGGGACCCGGCCGCGCGGCGCGACCCCGCAGGAGGACCACGACCTCGCGGAGGAGCTGCTCGGCGACCCCAAGGAGCGCGCCGAGCACCTGATGCTCGTCGACCTCGGGCGCAACGACCTGGGGCGGGTCTGCGAGCCCGGCTCCGTCGAGGTCGTCGACTTCATGTCCATCGAGAAGTACTCGCACGTCATGCACATCGTCTCGACCGTGACGGGAACCGTCGCCGAGGGGCACACCGCCTTCGACGTACTGACCTCCTGCTTCCCGGCCGGCACCCTGTCCGGCGCCCCGAAGCCGCGTGCGCTGCAGATCATCGACGAGCTGGAGCCGTCGCGCCGCGGCGTCTACGGCGGCTGCGTCGGCTACCTCGACTTCGCGGGCGACTCCGACACCGCCATCGCCATCCGCACCGCGCTGCTGCGCGAGGGGACCGCGTATGTGCAGGCGGGCGCGGGTGTCGTCGCCGACTCCGACCCGGTCGCCGAGGACACCGAGTGCCGCAACAAGGCGGCGGCGGTGCTGCGCGCCGTGCACACGGCGAACCGACTGTGAGGCATCGGACGCTGTGAAGTGACGCACGACTCCGGCCCCCGGGTCACGTAAACCCGTACAGACAGGCGATAGTGGAGTACGTGACTGCTGTACCGCACCCCCGTAACGATGCCGCCGAGCCGGCCGAGCCGGCTGCTTCCTCGCCGAATGGCCGGCGCAGCCTCGCCGTCGCCCTGCTCTGCGGGGCCGCGGGAGCCGCGATCGCCCTGCTCGCCTCCCGGCAGGAGTGGTGCTCGGGCGTCGCCGCCGTCGCCGGCGGCAAGCTGCCGCTGACCGCCGAGGGCAGCGACGTCACGGGCGTGCCCGCGGCCCTCGCCATAGTGGGCCTCGCCGCGCTCGTCGCCGTCTTCGCGGTCCGCAAGGTCGGCCGCGTCCTGGTCGCCCTCCTGCTCGCGCTCAGCGGCGCGGGCGCCGTCGCCGCCGCCGTGCTCGGCGCGCGTGACAGCGCCGCGCTCGACGAGAAGGCGGCGCAGGCCGCGGGTGACGCCTCCGCCACCATCCACGCGCTCAGCAACACCGCGTGGCCGTACGTCTCCGCGGCCGGCGGCGCACTCATCCTGATCGCCGGGATCCTCGCCGTGATCTACGGCGCGGCCTGGCCGTCGATGGGCGGCCGCTACGAGCGCTCCGGCGCCCCGCGGACCCGCCGCGCCAAGGCCGTGGACCCGGACCGCCCCGAGGAGCTCTGGAAGGCCCTCGACCGCGGCGAGGACCCGACCGGCGCATAGGTCCTGGACCAGGTCCTGGACGTAGGCCCGGACCCCGCGTTCCGAGCTGGTGCGCGAGTGCGGGACAATAGATGGGAACGTCGTACGTCATGCGTACGCATAGGCCATAAGCAACGAGGAGCAAGCCATGGCGGACAGCAGCCACGGACACACCCCGGCCGCCTGGACCGGTGTCATCATCGCCTTCATCGGTTTCTGTGTCGCGGGCGCCTTCATGGTGATCGGCAACGTCGCCGGTTTCTGGGCCGGCATGGCCCTGCTGGCGATCGCCGCGGTCGCCGGCGGCCTGATGAGCGCCATGGGCATGGGCAAGCCGAAGCGTGCCGAGCTGCAGCTCAAGTCCACCGGGGCTGCGCGCCCCGCGGGCTCGGAGGCCTGAGTCCTCGCACATACCCGCGAAAGGGGTGGAGCGGCCGACCGACCGGCCGTCCCGCCCCTTTCGTGTTTTCCGGGGAGCGGTCCCGGGCCCGCGGATGCAGAATTCACGGGTGACCGTGGAGATGTCGGAGCAGACCGAGAAGACCGAGAAGACCCCCCGTTCCGGCGCTCTGCGCCGACTCGCCGTCCCGCTCGGCGTGCTCGGCGGCGTCGCCCTCGCCTTCGCCTACGTGGGCGCCGTCGACCCCAATGAGCCCGGCCACTACCCGGCCTGCCCGTTCCTCCAGCTCACGGGCGCCTACTGCCCCGGCTGCGGCGGGCTGCGCAGTGCCCACGCGGTCGCGCACGGGGACCTCTCGGGCGCGTTCGGGGCCAATGCCCTCGCCGTCGTCGGCTACGCGCTGTTCGCGGTGATCTGGACGGTGTGGGCGGTGCGGGCGGCCCGCGGCAGGGCCGTGAGCCTCGCGCTGGGCCGCGTACAGCTGTGGATCGTCGGCGGGGTCGTGCTCGCCTTCACCGTTGTCCGGAACCTGCCCTTCGGTGGCTTCCTAACCCCTTGATCAACTGCGTTTGTCCAGGTAGTGGGACCGGCGTCAACCGGATGCGGGACCTTCGCCCATTGACGGATACCATTCACAAGGACCAGATGAACACCCAGGGGATGCCCGGAAAGGAGTCCGCTCGCGTGAGTGTGCTCGACGAGATCATCGACGGAGTCCGTGCCGACCTTGCGGAGCGGCAGGCGCGCGTCAGCCTCGACGAGCTCAAGGAGCGCGCGGCGAAGGCTCGCCCGGCCAAGGACGGGGTTGCCGCGCTCAAGGGCGACGGCGTCAAGGTGATCTGCGAGGTCAAGCGGTCCAGCCCCTCCAAGGGCGCGCTCGCCGCGATCGCCGACCCTGCCGCCCTCGCCGCCGACTACGAGGCGGGCGGCGCGGCCGTCATCTCCGTCCTCACCGAGCAGCGCCGTTTCGGTGGCTCGCTCGCCGACCTGGAGGCCGTCCGCGCCAAGGTCGACATCCCGATCCTGCGCAAGGACTTCATCGTCACGTCGTACCAGCTGTGGGAGGCCCGCGCGTACGGCGCCGACCTCGCGCTGCTGATCGTCGCCGCCCTGGAGCAGCCCGCCCTGGAGTCCCTCATCGAGCGCGCGGTCTCCATCGGCCTCACGCCGCTCGTCGAGGCGCACGACGAGGACGAGGTGGAGCGCGCGATCGACGCCGGGGCCAAGATCATCGGCATCAACACCCGCAATCTCAAGGACCTTTCGGTCGACCGCGGCACCTTCGAGCGCGTCGCCCCGGACATCCCGGACCACATCGTCAAGGTCGCCGAGTCCGGCGTGCGCGGCCCGCACGACCTGATCGCGTACGCCAACGCGGGCGCGGACGCCGTCCTCGTCGGCGAGTCCCTGGTGACCGGCCGTGACCCGAAGTCCGCCGTCGCCGACCTCGTCGCCGCCGGCGCCCACCCCGCCCTGCGGCACGGACGGTAAACTCTCCGCCATGGCCATTGCCTCCCGCCTCGCTCCCGGTTGCCGCCCCCGCGGCTGCCGGGCTCCGGCGCGCCGTGTGCGCGGCAGGCGGGTCAGGTACCACATCGGCGCGGAGCCGGGCCAGATCAACGGCATGCGATGGCGAGGCGCCCTTTAGGGGCGCGGGTTTCTCCTGACAGGCGGCCACCTCACAGTCGGCCACTGGACAGACGGCCACCTCACAGGCGGCCACCGCCACGCGGGCGCGTGCGTCATCGCCGCCCGCGGTCGAGTACGTACCTTTGGCCCCATCAAGGGGCGCGGGACCGTGCCTGACAGCGACCACCCACGCCCCCACGGCGACCAGTCACCACCCAACTCACCGTGAGGGTTACGCATGCCCAGCGAGTACTTCATTCCCGACCCCGAGGGTCAGATCCCGAGCGCCGAGGGCTACTTCGGCGCGTTCGGCGGCAAGTTCATCCCGGAGGCCCTCGTCGCCGCCGTGGACGAGGTCGCCGTCGAGTACGACAAGGCCAAGAACGACCCGGAGTTCGCCCGCGAGCTCGACGACCTCCTCGTCAACTACACCGGCCGCCCCAGCAGCCTCACCGAGGTGCCCCGGTTCGCCGAGCACGCCGGTGGCGCCCGGATCTTCCTCAAGCGCGAGGACCTGAACCACACCGGTTCGCACAAGATCAACAACGTGCTCGGCCAGGCCCTGCTCACCAAGCGGATGGGCAAGACCCGCGTCATCGCGGAGACGGGCGCGGGCCAGCACGGCGTCGCGACCGCCACCGCCTGCGCGCTGTTCGGCCTCGAGTGCACCATCTACATGGGCGAGATCGACACCCAGCGCCAGGCCCTGAACGTGGCCCGCATGCGCATGCTGGGCGCCGAGGTCATCGCCGTGAAGTCCGGCAGCCGCACCCTCAAGGACGCCATCAACGAGGCGTTCCGCGACTGGGTCGCCAACGTCGACCGCACGCACTACCTCTTCGGCACGGTCGCGGGACCGCACCCGTTCCCCGCGATGGTCCGCGACTTCCACCGCGTCATCGGCGTCGAGGCCCGCCGCCAGATCCTGGAGCGGGCAGGACGTCTCCCGGACGCCGCGATCGCCTGCGTCGGCGGCGGCTCCAACGCCATCGGCCTGTTCCACGCCTTCATCCCGGACGCCGACGTCCGTCTGATCGGCTGCGAGCCGGCCGGACACGGCATCGAGACCGGCGAGCACGCGGCGACGCTCAGCGCGGGCGAGCCCGGCATCCTGCACGGCTCCCGCTCCTACGTCCTCCAGGACGAGGAGGGCCAGATCACCGAGCCGTACTCGATCTCGGCGGGCCTGGACTACCCGGGCATCGGCCCCGAGCACGCCTACCTGAAGGACTCGGGCCGCGGCGAGTACCGCGCGGTCACCGACGACGCCGCCATGCAGGCGCTGCGCCTCCTGTCGCAGAGCGAGGGCATCATCCCGGCCATCGAGTCGGCGCACGCCCTCGCGGGCGCGCTGGAGGTCGGCAAGGAGCTGGGCAAGGACGGGCTGATCATCGTCAACCTGTCCGGGCGCGGCGACAAGGACATGGACACCGCGGCCCGCTACTTCGGCCTCTACGACACGGACGCGGCCGTCGCCGCGGACGCCGAGGGCGAGCAGGCCGAGATCGAGGGGGATGCCAAGTGAGCGGCAACGTACAGCTGTTGAACGACACCCTGGCCGGTGCCAGGGCCGAGGGCCGCTCCGCCCTCATCGCCTACCTGCCCGCCGGATTCCCGACCGTCGACGGCGGCATCGAGGCGATCAAGGCCGCCTTCGACGGCGGCGCCGACGTGGTCGAGGTGGGCCTGCCGCACTCCGACCCGGTGCTCGACGGACCGGTCATCCAGACCGCCGACGACATCGCGCTGCGCGGCGGCCTGAAGATCAAGGACGTCATGCGCACCGTGCGCGAGGCGCACGAGGCCACCGGCAAGCCGGTCCTCGTCATGACGTACTGGAACCCCATCGACCGCTACGGCATCGAGCGGTTCACCGCCGAGCTCGCCGAGGCGGGCGGCGCCGGCTGCATCCTGCCGGACCTGCCGGTGCAGGAGTCGGCGGTGTGGCGCGAGCACGCGGACAAGCACGGTCTCGCGACCGTCTTCGTCGTCGCGCCCAGCAGCAAGGACGAGCGCCTCGCCACCATCACGGCCGCCGGTTCGGGCTTCGTGTACGCGGCGTCCCTGATGGGCGTCACCGGCACCCGCGAGTCCGTCGGCAACCAGGCCAAGGAACTCGTCGAGCGCACCAAGGCCACGACCGACCTTCCCGTGTGCGTGGGCCTCGGCGTCTCCAACGCGACGCAGGCCAAGGAGGTCGCGGGCTTCGCGGACGGGGTCATCGTCGGCTCGGCGTTCGTGAAGCGGATGCTGGACGCCCCGGACGAGAAGGCCGGACTCGAAGCGGTGCGCGCCCTCGCCGGTGAACTCGCCGCGGGCGTACGGGCCAAGGCCTAGTAACCACCCCGTAGTAACAGGGAGTTACGTCACCCATACGGATGGAAACCGGACCGGGAAGGCACGCTCGTGCCTTCCCGGTTCGTTGGCGCTGGTGTGAGCGAGAAGAACCGAGAGGGAAAGCGCGCGGCCCGCGAACGCCTTGCCGCCGAGCGCCAGAAGCAGAAGTCCGCTGAGAAGCGGCGCAGGACCTTGATCGTGGGCGCCACCGTGGTGTGCGTGCTCGGCCTGGCCGCGGTGATCGGGGTGGTCGCCGCGAATTCGGGCGACGACAGTTCCAGTGATGCCGGGCCGGTGGTCGCGCCCAAGGGCGCCACCGGCAAGGACAAGCTGGCGATCCCGGCGGGCGAGGACACCGCGAAGTCGACGCTCACGGTCTGGGAGGACTTCCGCTGTCCCGCCTGCAAGAGCTTCGAGGACGCGTACCGGTCGACGATCCATGAGCTGGAGGACTCCGGTGAGCTGAAGGTCGAGTACCACCTCGTCACGCTCATCGACTCGAACCTGAAGGGCACCGGCTCCCTGCGCGCGGCCAACGCGGCGGGCTGCGCCCAGGACGCCGGGAAGTTCCGCGACTACCACGACGTGCTGTTCGAGAACCAGCCGGAGGAGACCGACGACGCCTTCGCGAACAACGACAAGCTGATCGAGCTCGCGGGCAAGGTCGACGGCCTGGACACGTCGACGTTCAAGTCGTGTGTGAACGACGGCAAGCACGACAGCTGGGTGAACAAGTCGTACAAGGCGTTCCAGGACGCGGGCCACTCGGGCACGCCGACCGTGCTGCTCAACGGCAAGAACATCCTGGAGGACCAGAGCCTGACCCCGGCCAAGTTCAAGAAGATGGTCGAGGCCGCGAACAAGTAGTCGGAGCCGTTACTCAGCCGTTGCCGGGCTGCCCGCCGTGCGCGCGGCCCGGCACGGTAGCGTCGGACCTGCCATGGAACTTGCCTTCATTCCCAGCCCCGAGCGCGGAGTGGTCTATCTCGGACCCATTCCGCTGCGCGGCTACGCGTTCTGCATCATCATCGGCGTCTTCGTGGCCGTCTGGCTCGGCAACCGCCGCTGGGTCGCCCGCGGCGGGCGGCCCGGCACGGTCGCCGACATCGCCGTGTGGGCGGTGCCCTTCGGCCTGGTCGGCGGTCGCCTCTACCACGTGATCACGGACTACCAGCTGTACTTCAGCGAGGGCCGTGACTGGGTGGACGCCTTCAAGGTCTGGGAGGGAGGCCTCGGAATCTGGGGCGCCATCGCGCTCGGCGCGGTCGGCGCCTGGATCGGGGCCCGCCGCCGCGGCGTCCCGCTGCCGGCCTATGCCGACGCGATCGCGCCCGGTATCGCCCTCGCCCAGGCCATCGGCCGCTGGGGCAACTGGTTCAACCAGGAGCTGTACGGCCGGGCCACCGATGTGCCCTGGGCCCTCAAGATCACCTCGGACACGGACGGGCGGGTGCCGGGCACGTACCACCCGACGTTCCTGTACGAGTCGCTGTGGTGCATCGGCGTCGCGCTGCTTGTCATCTGGGCCGACCGGAAGTTCAAGCTCGGGCACGGGCGGGCGTTCGCGCTGTACGTCGCGTCGTACTGCGTGGGCCGGTTCTGGATCGAGTACATGCGCGTGGACGACGCGCACCACATCCTCGGCCTGCGGCTCAACGACTGGACGGCGCTGGGTGTCTTCGTACTCGCGGTGATCTACATGGTGGTGTCCTCGAAGAAGCGTCCCGGACGCGAGGAGGTCGTCGAGCCGGGGGTCTCCGACGGTTCGGAGGACGAGAGCGACGGTGACGGTGACAGTGCCGTCGAGGACGACGTCGACCTCACGAAGAGCGAGGCGAAGAGCGAGGCGAAGAAGACCTGACGGTCTTCGGCTGTACGTCCATGGGGCGCCGGACCAGTTGGTTCGGCGCCCTTTGCTTGTGCCTGATGTCCTAGAGCGCGCTCGATGACGGGCTCGATCGGGCCAGCCTCAGCGTTCTGCGCGCGGCCGCGACCACTGCCGCGTCGACGAAGCGGCCGTCCGGGAGGGCCAGGGCGCCCGCCTCCGTGGCCGCCGCGCACACGATTTCCTCGGCCGCCCGCACCTCCGCCTCGGTCGGGCGGAAGGCCTCCTCGATCACCGGGAGCTGGCGGGGGTGGATCGCCGTGCGGCCGAGGAAGCCCAGGGCGCGGCCCTCGGCGCAGGACCGGGCCAGGCCCTCCGTGTCGCGGACGTCCGGGTAGACGGACTGCGGCGGTGGCGGCAATTGGGCCGCACGGGCCGCCACGACGGCCCGGCCGCGCACCCACGCGAGGCCCGCCGCGTCCGTGACGCCGAGGTCGGCGCGGAGATCCGCCTCGCCGAGCGCGATGCCGTGCACGGCGTGGTGCGCGGCGATGTCATAGGCGTGCTCGACGCCCGTCGCCGACTCCAACAGGGCGTACAGGGGCGGCACTTCGACCGCCCAGTCCTGTACGCGGGTCAGGTCCGCGGGGCCGCCCACCTTCGGCAGGCGCAGCGCGTCGAGGCCGGGGAGCGGGGTGAGGCGGCGTACCTCCTGCTCGGCGAGCGGGCCGTCCAGCGCGTTGACGCGGACGTGCACCGGTGTCTTGTGCTTGTCGGCGAGGAGTTCGACGGTGGCGTCGAGCGCGTACGTCTTGCGGTCGGGGGCGACCGCGTCCTCCAGGTCGACCAGGACGACGTCGGCGCCCGAACCGAGCGCCTTGGCGACGACGTCGGGGCGGTCCCCGGGCACGTAAAGCCAGGTCAGGAACGTCTTTTCCAGCGACTCGCTCATACCGCACCAGCCTCCCGCAAGGACACGATGTCCGCCTGCGACAGGCCGAGGCCGTCCAGGATCTCGTCGGTGTCCGAACCGTGCGGGCGGCCCGTCCACTGGATGGAGCCGGGGGTCTCGGAGAGGCGGAAGAGGACGTTCTGCATCTTGACCGTGCCGAGGTCCGGGTCGGGGAGCTCGGTGATCGAGTCGAGGGCCTGGTACTGCTCGTCGGCCAGGACGTCGCGGATGTCGTAGATCGGGGCGATGGCGGCCTCCGCCTTCTCGAAGGCCGCGACCACCTCGTCGCGGGTGTGGGAGGCGATCCAGCCGCCGACGGCCGCATCGAGTTCGTCGGCGTGCTGGGCGCGGCCCGAGCCCGTCGCGAACCACTCCTCGTCGATGAACTCGGGCCGTCCCACCAGGTGCATCACACGCTCCGCGATCGACTGCGCGGAGGTCGACACAGCGACCCACTTCTCGTCGCGGGTGCGGTACGTGTTGCGCGGGGCGTTGTTCGTCGAACGGTTGCCGGTGCGCGGCTGGACGTAGCCGAGCTGGTCGTACCAGGTGGCCTGCGGGCCCAGGATCGACAGCATCGGCTCGATGATCGCCATGTCGACGACCTGGCCGCGGCCCGTCGTGTCGCGTCCGCGCAGCGCCGCCATGATCGCGTACGAGGTGGCGAGCGCGGCGATGGAGTCGGCGAGGCCGAACGGCGGGAGGGTCGGCGGCCCGTCGGGCTGTCCGGTGATCGCGGCGAAACCGCTCATCGCCTCCGCGAGCGTGCCGAATCCGGGGCGGCGCGCGTACGGGCCGAACTGTCCGAAGCCGGTGACGCGGGCGAGGACCAGGCGCGGGTTGGCGGCGCTCAGCTCGTCCCAGCCGAGGTGCCACTTCTCCAGGGTGCCGGGGCGGAAGTTCTCGATGACGACGTCGGACTCGGCGACCAGCTTGAGGAGGATCTCGCGGCCGCCGGGCGATGACAGGTCGAGGGTGAGGTTCTTCTTGTTGCGGCCGAGGGTCTTCCACCAGAGGCCGATGCCGTCCTTGGACGGGCCGTGGCCGCGGGAGGGGTCGGGCCTGCGGGGGTGCTCCACCTTGATGACCTCGGCGCCGAAGTCGCCGAGCATCGTGGCGCAGATCGGCCCGGCGAAGAGGGTGGCGAGATCGAGGACGCGCAGGCCGGTCAACGGGCCCTTGGAAGTGTCCTGTTGAGGGTTCGTCATGTGCGGGCCTCCAGGGTGAGCCGGGCCAGTTCGTCGAAGCCGATGCCGTCGAAGCCGGCGACGGAGGTCGACAGGCGGTTCTTCAGCGGATGCGTCCAGCGGTCGCCGAGCGCTTCGGGGTGACCGGCGAGCAGGCCCGCGATCGAGCCGGCGGTCGCGCCGTTGGAGTCGGTGTCCCAGCCGCCGGACACCGCGCGGCAGATGGAGCCCTCGAAGTCGCCGTCGGCGTGGGTGAGGGCGGCTGCGAGGAGGGCCCCGTTGGGGAGGACGTGGACCCAGTGGTGGTCGGCGTAGGCGGCGTGCAGCTCGTCGACGACGGTGTCGAAGTCCGGGTGTTTCGCGGCCAGTTCGATGCCGAGGTTGATGGCTTGGGCGTAGCGCGACTGCGGTGGTACGACGGCGAGACCGGATCGGAGCGCGGTGTGTACGTCGGCCGTGCCCGTAGCGGCGGTGGCGATGGTGGCGGCCGTGAACATCGCGCCGTACACGCCGTTCGCGGTGTGCGTGAGAACGGCGTCCCGATGGGCGAGACGGGACGCGAGGGCCGGGTCGCCGGGGGCGATCCAGCCGAAGACGTCGGCGCGGATCTGGGCGCCGATCCATTCGCGGAAGGGGTTGCGGTGGGTCGCCGTGTGCGGGGGTTCGAGGCCGGTGAGGAGGTTGCGGTAGGCGATGCGTTCGGCGGTGAAGGTGCGGCCCGCGGGGAGCTCGTCGAGCCAGAGCTTGGCGACGTCGGCCGTGGTGAAGTCGGTGCCGTGGCGCTGGATCAACAGCAGGGCGAGGAGGGGGTAGTTGAGGTCGTCGTCCTCCGGCATGCCGTTGATGTTTTCGGCGAGGGAGGTGGGGGCGCTGCGGCGGTTCCACGGGTAGCGGGTGGCGAGCTCCGGGTCCAGGCCGGCCTCCGTGAACCAGCCGCTCAGCGGCCAGTTCCCGGTGGACCGGGCGATGGCCCGGATGCCCTCGAGCGGGAGCTTTTCCACGGGTTTGCCGAGGAGGCAGCCGACGGCTCGGCCGAGCCAGGCGGCGTGGAGGCGATCCCCCACCCCGCCCCTTCCCGAAAGTCCTGCCGGACGGGCCGCCTCAATCGCCGGCGGGGCTGGGTATTCAGCCCCTCCGGCGTTTGAGGAGCGGGGGTCTGGGGGCGGAGCCCCCAGTTTCGGGAAGGGGCGGGGTGGGGGAGAGTCCTTCGTTGCGGATTCGATCGCCGACAGGTCCGTCGGCTCCGGTAGCGGTGAGCTAAGCGTCGCGAGTTCGTCGAGCAAGTGCTCGGCCAGGGCGCGTAGTTCGGGTGACGCCGGGACGGCGGACGCGCCGGCGCGGTCGGGCGCCAGGTGACCGCCCGCCGCCACCCAGCGGTCCCGCACCGCGGACGCGTCCCGGCCGTCCTGCGCCGCCTGACGCAACTCATGGCCGATCAGATCCTCGGGCTGCACCCAGGTGACGCGGAGCATCACAGCCCCGCCACCGCCGCGAACGCGGCATCGTGATCCCGGCGCCGGTCCACGTCCTTCGCGTACACCTCACGCGTGACCCGCGCGAGCGAGGCCGCGGGACCGTGCAGGTCCAGCTTGCTGGCCCGCGCGATCTCGGCGCTCCACTCCTTGGGCACGGCCCCCTCCCCGTACAGCGCGCCGACGATCGCCCCGCTCATCGTGGCGATCGAGTCGCAGTCGCGGCCGTAGTTGACCGAGCCGAGCACGGTGTGCCGGAAGTCGCCGCGGCCGACCAGGAGCATGCCGAGGGCGACCGGGAGTTCCTCGATGGCGTGCAGGCGGGAGGGGCGGCGGGCGCCGAGCGAGGGCTTGCGGTACTCGGGGCCGACCGTGTCGAAGGGGGTGACCGCCTCGCGCAGCGGCTTCAGCGCGTCCTCGAAGTCGTCGTAGCGGGCGGCCACTTCGCAGACCGCCTCGATCGCCGACCGCGTGCCGTCCTTGGCGAGGGCGAGGGCGTCCTCGACCACCGACTCCGGCGTCGCGCCCGGCTTGTACGCCGCCGCGACCGCCGCCGCGAAGACGCCTGCCGCCTCGCGGCCGTACGAGCTCTGGTGGGCCCCGGCGACATCGAGTGCCTCTTCGTACGCCTTCAGCGGGTTGCCCGCGTTGACCGCGCCTACGGGGGCCATGTACATCGACGCACCGCAGTTCACGATGTTGCCGACGCCCGCCTCGCGCGGGTCCACGTGCCCGTAGTGGATGCGCGCGACGATCCACTTCTCGGCGAGGAAGAGGCGCTGGAGGGGGAGGGCCTCCGCTTCGAGTTCCGGGATCCAGCGGGGAGTTGTGATGAGGTCGGGGACCAGGTGGTCGGCGACCGCGTACGCGTCGAGGTGGTCGCGGACCTTCTCGTAGACGCGGATCAGCGCGTGTGTCATGAGGGTGTCGTCGGTGACGTGGCCGTCGCCCTTGTGGTACGGCGCGATGGGCCGTGCCGTCTTCCAGTCGTCCTTGTGGAACGGCTCCACGATGCCGCGGACCCGGCCGCCGTGCCGCTCCGCGATGGCCTCCGGTGTCCAGCCCTCGACCGGGCCGCCGAGCGCGTCGCCCACGGCCGCGCCGACCAGGGCGCCGGTGGTGCGGTCTTCCAAGCTCATGCTGAAGTTCCTTCCGCTGCAAGGGAGTTCGAGGTGGCGCGGGCGAGCCGGTCGGCCACGGTCGTCAGTTGGGTTCCCGCGAGTTGCGGCAGCGCGCAGCCCGCGAGGATGTCGCAGGCGTCCCGCCAGGTGTGCGGCAGCGCGTCCGCGCCGCCGATCGCGCCGGTGAGGGCGCCGGTCAGGGCCGGCGCCGAGTCGGCGACGCGGGACAGGCAGGCCGCGGTGGGTACGGCCTCGGTGACCGAGCCTGCGGCGGCCGTCGCCATGGCGAGCGCCACCGGGACGGTCTCGGCCGCAGCGATGCCGTAGCTGTAGACGTGGTCGACGATCTCGTGTTCCAGGACGGGGACCAGCGCGAACGCGTTGCCGGGCTGTCCTGGGCGGGCCGCCGCGGCGGCGCGTCCGAGCTCTACGGCCCTGTGGGCGTTGCGGTGGATCTCGGTGCCGGCGGGGAGTTGGGCGAGTGCGGCGTCCACGCAGGCGTCGACGTCCGCGCCGCCGAGTGCGGTGGCGACGGCGGCCGCCATCGCGCGGGCGCCGTGCACGCCGTCGCCGTCCTGGGTGTAGCGGGCGTCGAACTCGGCGAGTTCCGCGGCGAGTTCGGGCTGGCCGGGGTGGACGACCGCGAGGACCGCGGCGCGGACGCAGGCGGCGTCGTCGAAGTAGTGCGGGTTGTCGTGGCCGGTGGCGGGTGGGCGCAGGCCCGCGGCGAGGTTGCCGAGGCCCGCGCGTACGGAGATGCGGGCGCGCAGCGGGATGTCGGCGGATTCGATCTCGTCGGCGCGGGCCGCTGCCGCGGCGATCTCGTCGGAGAGGGTGTTCCACGCGAGGGAGAGGGAAGAGCGGACGCGGTGGTCGGGTGGGAGGTCGCCGAGGCCGTGGGCGTAGGCGGCGAGGACGGCGTGTGCGGTGAACGCGGCCCATTCGGCGTCGTCCGACGGGCCGAGGCGGAGGGGTTCCGGGGGTTGGTTCAGGGCGATGGGGACGGGGAGGGTGGTGGTGGCGTTCTGCTCCGCGAAGGTGTCCAGTTCGCGGGTGAGGCGTCTCGTCCAGTCCGGGAGCCGTGCCGCGCGGTGTCGCCCCGAGGGCCACCCGGCCGCGTCCCCTGCGGCGATTCCGAGGAGCAGCCCCTCGATACGGTCGGCGCCGGTGGCGGCGGATGCGGTTGCGGTCGCGGGGCGCTGCCCCGGACCCCGCTGCTCAATCGCCGCAGGGGCTTGAATGTCCGGACCTGCGCTTGAGTGCGCCGCAGACGCTTGATTGGCGGATGTTGCCCCGCTCGCGGGGCTCTGCCCCGGGCCCCGCTGCTCAATCGCCGCAGGGGCTTGAATGTCCGGACCTGCGCTTGGGCGTGCCGCAGGGGCTTGATTGGTGGATGCGGCCCCGTTTCCGGGGCGGAGACCCGAGGTGTGGTCGGCGGTCATGCCACCGCCCCCTCGCGGTCCGGCGGAGGTGGGGTCAAGCGGTCGGCCACGTCCAGGACGTGGCGGCCTGCCATGGAGGGGAGGCAGCTGCCGCGGACCGGGCCGATCGCCGTCGCCCAGTGCGAGGGGATCGCCGATTCGCCGCACAGGGCACCGGCCAGCGCGCCCGCCACCGCCGCCGTCGTATCCGCGTCGCGGCCCATGTTGACCGCCGTGAGGACCGATTCGCGGAAGTCGCCGCGGGCCACCGCGAACGCGCCGAACGCGAGGCCGACCGCCTCGGGGGCGAGGTCCGTCCACGGGTAGCCGCCGATGACGACGGCCTTGCGGACCGCCCGCTCCATGGAGAGCTGCGTGCCGTCCGGGTCGCGGCGCGCGCGCCGCGCCGTGGAGACCGCGCGGTGCAGGGAGCGCCCCGTCCACGAGTCCTCGGGGACGACCGAGAGCGCCGCCTGGACCACCGCGTCCGGGTTGTGGCTCACCATCGCCGCTGCCACACCCGCCGCGACCGCGCGGCCGCCGTGGATGCCCTCCCCGTCGTGCGACACCGTGCCGTCGATCGACACCAGGCGGGCCGCCTCCGCGGGGCGGCCCGCCGCGTACACCCCGAAGGGCGCCGCGCGCATCGCGAGGCCGTCGCTCCAGGCGTGCCGGTGCTGGGCGGAGATGGGGGCGGCGAGACCCCGGCGGAGGTTTTCGAGGGTGCCGCGTTCGCTGAAGCCGGCTCCCTTGAAGGGGCCCTCGTCACGGTCGGCGATCCACGTGTGCCAGGCCTTCTCCACGTGCCCGATGGTGAGGCCCGCGCCGTGCTCGGCGAGGAGCAGGCCCGAGAAGATCGCGTACTCCGTGTCGTCCGTGCCGGCCGGGTCGGCGGACACGAACCCCTCGATGCGGCCCCAGCGTTCGCGGATCTGGGACGGCTTCATGTTCTCCGCGGGCGCGCCGAGCGCGTCACCGACGGCGAGGCCGAGGAGCGCCCCGCGGGCGCGATCCCGCAGGGAGATCGCGGCCGCGGGGGGCGGGTGCGGAACGGTACGGAGTCTGCGTGGCTGTGCCGGCCCCTCCGAGGAAAGCCCCTCCGAAGGAGGTCCCTCCGAGGGAGGGTCCGGTTCGACGCTGACGCTCATGGTGTGTTCGTGCTCATCTCTGGGGTTGTGCTGGTGGTGCGAGTGGTGGTGCTCAGCGTTGGTAGCGGTTCAGAATCAGATTGCCGTCGTCCGCCAGGCGCTTGCGCAGCTCTGTTACGCCGAACGCGCCGTTGTAGTACTCCTGGAAGGCCGGAGTGGCGATCTTGTCCTTCCACTCGGCGTAGCCCCGCACCCCGAGCACCGGGGACGGGCGCAGCGAGGCGGCCATCTCGGAGCCGGTCTTCCAGCCGTACTTGTCGGTGGTCAGGGACGGGTCCTTGAGTGCCTCGCGGCTGGTGGGCAACAGCCAGTCGCCGCGCGCCAGTTGTACCTGGTGGTCGGCCTGTGTGAGGTAGGCGATGAACTGGGCCGCCGCCTTCTTGTGCTTGCTGTCCTCGGAGACGGACAGGGTCTGCGGGGCGACGCCCTGGGCCAGGCCGCCGGAGCCGGAGGGCATCGGCAGGACGGTCCAGTCGAAGCCCTTGGGGGCCTGCTGCTGGACCTGCTGCCGGAACGAGAAGTTGAGCGGCAGCATCGCGTACTTGCCCGCGAAGAAGCCGGGCAGCGTGTCGGAACCGGCCATGCCGAGCGCCGATTTGGGCGCACTGTGCGCCGTGTTGACCTGCCGGTTGATCAGTCGTGCGACGGCCGAGTCGGCGGCGCCGTAGCGGATCTCGTTCTTGCCGTCCTTGTCCTTGTAGAAGATCTTGCCGTCGGTGGACAGGGCGAGGTTCACGGACTGGGTGACGGGCTCCTTCATCGACCAGGCGACGCCGTACTGCTCGGGCTTGCCGTCCTTGTTCCTGTCGCGCGTGAGCTTTTTGCTCGCACGCTCGAACTCGGCCCAGGACCAAGGGTGTTGGACCGTGGGTGTACGTACGCCCGACTGCTTGAGGAGCTTCTTGTTCACGACGAGTACGCGCGGCTCCTGGAGGAACGGGATGCCGTAGATCTTCTTTCCGTACGTCGTCGTGGCCCAGGACGCCTTCGGGATGTCCGCACGCAGCGACTTCGGCAGGTAGGGGCTCAGGTCGGCGAGGTAGCCGCCGTGCCCGAAGTCGGTGAGGTCGGAGGCGTCGTCGTGGAAGATGTCCGGCGCCTTGCCGCCTTCGAAGGAGGTCAGCATCTGGTCGTGGATGCTGTCCCAGACGCCCTGGACGTACTTGACCTTGACCTTGGAGTGGGTGTCGTTCCACTTCGCGACCAGGGCCTTGTTCGCCTCGATGGACTCCTTCTGCCAGGCGAGGCTGAGGAATTCGAGGGTGACCGTGCCGTTCGCCGAATCGGAGTCCGAGTCGGACCCGGAGCAGCCGGCGAGCAGCGCGAGGGAGAGGGAGGCCGCGGCCGCCGCGAGGATCCTGGAGCGCATCAGCCCTTCACCGCCCCGCTGAGCATGCCGCCGACGAGCCGCCGCTGGAGCAGCGCGAAGAAGACGAGGCTGGGGATCGTGGCGAGGACCGAGGCCGCGGCGAGCGGGCCCAGGTCGGCGACGCCCTCGGCGCCGAGGAAGCGGGTGAGGATGACCGACATCGTCTGGTTCTCCGGGGACTTGAGGAGGACGAGGGCGAAGAAGAACTCGTTCCAGGCGGTCACGAAGCTGAACATCAGCGTGGCCACCAGGCCGGGCGCGAGGAGCGGAAGGACCACGCTGGTCAGCGTGCGCAGCCGGCCCGCGCCGTCCACCGCCGCGGCCTCCTCCAGGGAGCGCGGCACCGACTTCACGTAGCCCTGGAGCATCCAGAGCGAGAAGGGCAGGTTCCAGACGACGTAGACGATGATCAGGCCGAAGAGGCTGTCGATCAGCCGCAGGTTCTTCAGGACGAGGAACAGCGGGATGATGATCAGCACGAACGGGAACATCTGGCTGACCAGGATCCAGCCCGTGCCCGCCTGGCTGACCCGGGACCTGTACCGGACCATGACGTACGAGGCCGGGACCGCGATCGCCACCGAGATCACGGAGGCGCTGACCGCGACGACCAGGCTGTTGAGCGCCGAGTGCAGCAGCGGCTGCGCGTCGAACGCGGCGCGGTAGTTGTCCAGGCTCGGATGCTGCGGCAGCCAGCTCGGGTCGATCGCGCCCAGCTCCTGCGGGGACTTGAAGGACGTCGAGATCAGCCACAGGAACGGGAAGGCCAGGAAGATCATGTAGCAGAGCAGCGCCACGTACTGACCTGCGCGGCCCGCGACCCGGGGGAGTGTCGTACTCGCGCTCATGCCGCCGCCTCCACGTCTTCCTTCAGCTTCTTACGGAGGAACAGCGTCAGCAGCACCGCGATCACCGCGACCATCGCAAGGCCCATCGCGGCGGCGTACCCGAACTGCCCGTATTTGAAGGCCTCTTCGTACGCGAACAGCATCGGGAGCCGCGTCTTCCCGCCGGGCCCGCCCTGCGTCAGTACGTAGACCAGGCCGAAGGAGTTGAAGTTCCAGATGAAGTTGAGCGCGGTGATGGCGATGACCACCGGCTTCAGGGCCGGCCAGGTCACGGCCGTGAACCGGCGCCACATCCCCGCGCCATCGATCTGCGCGGCTTCACGCAACTCGACCGGCACGTTCTGCAGTCCGGCGAGGAGCACCACCGTCGTCTGCGGCATGCCCGCCCAGACGCCCACGACGATCACGGCGGGCAGCGCGTACGACAGGTCCGCGAGCCAGTCGACGTTCTCGTGGATCAGGCCGAGCTGGGTCAGCGTCTTGTTGAGGATGCCCGCGTCCGAGTGGTAGACGAGCCGCCACATGATGCCGACGACGACCTCGGGCATCGCCCACGGGACCAGCGCCAGGGTGCGGGCCATCCAGCGGAAACGCAGATTCTGGTTGAGCAGCAGCGCGAGGCCGAGCGCGAAGACGAACTGCAGTGCCGTCACGGACACCGCCCAGACCAGGCCGATCCGGAACGACTCCCAGAACAGCGAGTCGTGGCGCAGGTCGAGGAAGTTGTCCAGGCCGATGAACTGCGTGGGAGCGGTCCGCCCGGCCTGCGAGTCGGTGAACGCGAGCGACAGGCCGTACAGGAGCGGGACCACGCTGAGTATCAGAATCGGGATCAGCGCGGGCATCAGCAGGAACCACGCACCCCGGTCCAGGCCGAGCGCTCGCTTGCGCTGACCCGGCGTGCGGGGTGGTGGTGTGCCGCGGCTGCCGGGGACGGCGTTGTCCCGGGGCGCGGTGAGACTCATGGGAATCCTCGATGTCTCAACTGTCGGGCGCCGCCCGGCCCGTGGAGGCGCGGACGACGAGGCGGGGAGGGGCGGTGGTGGAGCGGGGAGCGGGGTTCTCTGCGGTGCTTCCGGGTGCTTCCGGGGTGTCGAGGCGGTGCAGCAGCAGTTCGGCGGCGCGTCGCCCGCGCTCGGTGGAGCCCAGGTCGACGCTGGTCAGCGGGGGCCAGCCGGCCTGCGCGAGCACGCTGTCGTCCATCCCCGCGACCGCGACGTCCTCGGGTATCCGCAGGCCACGGGCGTGCAGGGCGCGGGCGGCGCCGAGGGCCAGCTGGTCGTTGGCGCCGAAGACCGCGTCGGGCCGCAGGTCGAGGAGCGACTCGGCGGCCGTGGCCCCGGACTCGATGCCGAAGTCCGTGTGCACCACGAGCTCCGGGTCGTATACGAGGCCGCAGTCCGCGAGGGCCTTGCGGAAGCCCTCGCCGCGCTTGCGGCCGGGAACCGTGTCGGCGGGGCCGTTGACGAAGGCGATGCGGCGCCGGCCCGTCTCGTACAGATGACGCACCGCGAGCGCGACGCCCTCGACGGAGTCGGCGCGCACGCTGTCGACGGGGACGCCGCTGGGCAGTGAGCCGATGACGACGACCGGGCCCGAGGCCGAGCGCAGCGCGTCCACGTGGGCGTCCGTGATGCGGATGGGGCACAGGATGAGGCCGTCGCTGGTGCGGTCGCCGAGGCTGCGGAGCACGGCGAGTTCGTCCTCGGCGACGGCGTCCGTGGAGTGCAGGAGGAGGCGGTACCCGGCGGCCTTCGCGACGGACTGGATGGCGCGGACCATCGCCACATAGACCGGGTTGCCGATGTCGGGCATCGCGAAGGTGAGCTGGCGGGTGCGGCCGTCCTTGAGGGAGCGGGCCACCGCGTTCGGCACATAGCCGAGTTCGGCGGCGGCGCGCTCGACCTTCTCGACGGTCGCGGGGCGGGCCCCGATCCCGTTGAGCACGCGGGAGACGGACGCGATGGAGACCCCCGCGCGCTCGGCGATGGAGATGATCGTCGGCTGACCGCCACCGGTCGCCGCCGCCGTCGCCTGCGTCGTGGTCCTCGGCACCGCGCCTGCCCCCTTCGCCGTCATGCTGTCGCCGTCATGCTGTAAACGTTTCCCGCTTCTGTAAACGTTTACGGATGTTGCGTCCTTGTTTCCCTGCCCGTCAACGCACCCATCATGTGATCCACCTCACGGGCTAGTCCGGGAAGGTGGAGGTCAGCGTGTTGCGCAGGGCGCAAAACCGCAGGTAAGTACGGCCTTCCTTGCTGGCAGGGTCGATTTTTCGCGCGTACTTTCGGACTCGTCAACGGCAGCTCGCAAACGGCAGTCGGTAGTCAGCAGTCACAGGGGAGCGGGGTCCACGAGCATGACCATCATCGAGACCGGGGCGGATCTGCACGACGCCCACCGGGACAACCACACCCACCGCGATGTCAACGGTGGCTGGCTGCGGCCCGCGGTCTTCGGCGCGATGGACGGGCTCGTCTCCAACTTCGCGCTCATGGCCGGCGTCGCGGGCGGCGCCGTCTCGCAGCAGACGATCATCATCACCGGGCTGTCGGGCCTCGCCGCCGGAGCCTTCTCCATGGCCGCGGGCGAGTACACCTCCGTCGCCTCCCAGCGCGAGCTGGTCGAGGCCGAACTCGACGTCGAGCGGCGCGAGTTGAGGAAGCATCCGGCCGACGAGGAGCGGGAGCTCGCCGAGCTGTACATCTCCCGCGGCGTCGAGCCGGAGCTCGCGCACAAGGTGGCCGGGCAGCTGTCGCGGGACCCCGAGCAGGCCCTGGAGATACATGCGCGGGAGGAGCTGGGCATCGACCCCGGCGATCTTCCCTCGCCGACGGTCGCCGCCGTCTCGTCCTTCGGGTCGTTCGCGCTCGGCGCCCTGATCCCGGTGCTGCCCTATCTGCTCGGGGCGAGCGCGCTGTGGCCCGCCGTGCTGCTCGCGCTCCTCGGACTCTTCGCGTGCGGGGCCGTCGTGGCCAAGGTGACGGCGCGTTCCTGGTGGTTCAGCGGATTGCGGCAGTTGGTCCTCGGTGGTGCCGCGGCGGGTGTGACGTATCTCCTGGGGAGCATCTTCGGCACTTTTGCTGGTTGACGGGTCGCGGCCGTGGCCTGAAGATGCCTATACAGCGCCTTGCATAAGTAGTCGTTACCGCGCGGTTTCGATTGCGAGACCACGGGGCATGAGCCGTAAGCGCTGGGGGCAATGAGGCCCGCGGCGCACGCCAGCACCACCCCGGCCCTCGGTCATCGATCTGCCCGGCCAGGCCTCTCCCGCCGCCACCCGCGGTGTCCGCATGTTGGAACGCAGTATCCGGTTCCCGAGAACCGCTCCATCATGTAACTTGCACGAAATTTTTGAGTTGCACTTCTCCGCAGAGGGCCAACGTCGTCCCTCGGCACGTACCTTGCCACGACGACGACGGGAGAGCCGATGCGTACCTCGCGCCAGCCGTCCCAGCATTCCAACAGCGGCCAGACCTGGTCGCACATGGATGCTCGCCCTGCTGCCCAGGGCATGTACGACCCGCGAAATGAGCACGACGCCTGTGGCGTCGGGTTCGTGGCCACCCTCACCGGCGAGGCGAGCCACACGCTGGTCGAGCAGGCGCTGACCGTCCTGCGAAACCTGGAACACCGCGGTGCCACCGGCTCCGAGCCCGACTCGGGCGACGGCGCGGGCATCCTGTCCCAGGTTCCGGACGCCTTCCTGCGCGAGGTGGTCGACTTCGACCTCCCCGAGGCCGGTTCGTACGCTGTCGGTATCGCCTTCCTGCCCGAGGAGGGCACCGAGGAGTTCGTCTCGCGGATCGAGACGATCGCCGCCGAAGAGGGCCTGAACGTCCTCGGCTGGCGCGAGGTCCCGGTCGCCCCGCAGCTCCTCGGCGCCACCGCCCGCTCGACGATGCCGGCGTTCCGCCAGGTCTTCGTCGCGGACGGCACTTCCAAGGACATCGCGCTCGACCGCAAGGCGTTCGTGCTGCGCAAGCGCGCCGAGCGCGAGGCCGACGTGTACTTCCCGTCGCTCTCCGCGCGCACGATCGTCTACAAGGGCATGCTGACCACCGGCCAGCTTGAGCCCTTCTTCCCGGACCTGTCCGACCGCCGCTTCGCCTCCGCGATCGCGCTCGTGCACTCCCGGTTCTCCACGAACACGTTCCCGTCGTGGCCGCTCGCGCACCCGTACCGCTTCGTCGCGCACAACGGTGAGATCAACACCGTCAAGGGCAACCGCAACTGGATGCGCGCCCGTGAGTCGCAGCTCGGCTCCGAGCTGTTCGGAGACTCGGACAACCTCGAGCGGACCTTCCCCGTCTGTACGCCGGACGCCTCCGACTCCGCCTCCTTCGACGAGGTCCTTGAGCTGCTGCACCTCGGTGGCCGTTCGCTGCCGCACAGCGTCCTGATGATGATCCCGGAGGCCTGGGAGAACCACGCCTCCATGGACCCGGCCCGGCGCGCCTTCTACCAGTACCACTCCAACCTGATGGAGCCCTGGGACGGCCCGGCCTGCGTCACCTTCACCGACGGCACCCAGGTCGGCGCCGTTCTCGACCGCAACGGTCTGCGCCCCGGCCGCTACTGGGTCACCGACGAAGGACTCGTCGTCCTCGGCTCCGAGGTCGGCGTCCTCGACATCGACCCGGCCAAGGTCGTCAAGAAGGGCCGCCTGCAGCCCGGCCGGATGTTCCTCGTGGACACCGCCGAGCACCGCATCATCGAGGACGAGGAGATCAAGAACGCTCTCGCCTCCGAGCACCCCTACGAGGAGTGGCTCGAGGCCGGCGAGATCGAGCTCTCCGACCTCCCCGAGCGCGAGCACATCGTGCACACGCACGCCTCCGTCACGCGCCGCCAGCAGACCTTCGGCTACACCGAGGAAGAGCTCCGCATCCTCGTCGCACCGATGGCCAAGGCCGGCGCCGAGCCGATCGGCTCGATGGGCACGGACACCCCGATCGCGGCGCTCTCCGCCCGCCCGCGGCTGCTGTTCGACTACTTCACGCAGCTGTTCGCGCAGGTCACCAACCCGCCGCTGGACGCGATCCGCGAGGAGCTCGTCACCTCGCTGCGCTCCCCGCTGGGCCCCGGCAGCAACCTGCTCGAGCCCACGGCCGCCACGTGCCGCGCGGTCACCCTGCCCTTCCCGGTGATCGACAACGATGAGCTCGCGAAGCTCATCCACATCAACGCCGACGGCGACATGCCCGGCATGAAGGCCGTCACCCTGTCCGGCCTGTACCGGGTGCACGGCGGCGGCGACTCGCTCGCCGCCCGGATCGACGAGATCTGCGCCGAGGCCGACGCCGCCCTCGAGGCCGGCGCCCGCCTGATCGTGCTCTCCGACCGGCACTCCGACGCCGAGCACGCGCCGATCCCGTCGCTGCTGCTCACCGCGGCCGTCCACCACCACCTCATCCGTACGAAGAAGCGCACCCAGGTGGGCCTCCTCGTCGAGGCCGGTGACGTGCGCGAGGTCCACCACGTCGCCCTGCTCATCGGTTTCGGTGCCGCGGCGGTCAACCCGTACCTCGCCATGGAGTCGGTCGAGGACCTGGTCCGCGCCGGCACGTTCCTCAAGGACATAGAGGCCGAGGACGCGATCAGGAACCTGATCTACGCGCTCGGCAAGGGCGTCCTCAAGGTCATGTCCAAGATGGGCATCTCGACCGTCGCCTCCTACCGCGGCGCCCAGGTCTTCGAGGCCGTCGGCCTCGACGAGGCCTTCGTCGAGAAGTACTTCAACGGCACCACCACCAAGATCGGCGGCGCCGACCTGCGCGTCATCGCCGAGGAGGTCGCCGCCCGGCACGCCAAGGCGTACCCCGCCTCCGGCATCGCGCCCGCGCACCGCGCGCTCGACATCGGCGGCGAGTACCAGTGGCGCCGCGAGGGCGAGCCGCACCTGTTCGACCCGGAGACGGTCTTCCGCCTCCAGCACGCCACGCGCTCGGGCAGCTACGACATCTTCAAGAAGTACACGGACCGCGTGAACGAGCAGTCCGAGCGCCTCATGACGCTGCGCGGCCTGTTCGGCTTCAAGTCCGAGGGCCGCGAGCCGATCTCCATCGACGAGGTCGAGCCGGCCTCCGAGATCGTCAAGCGGTTCTCGACCGGCGCCATGTCGTACGGCTCCATCTCCATGGAGGCGCACGAGACCCTCGCCATCGCCATGAACCAGCTGGGCGGCAAGTCCAACACCGGTGAGGGCGGCGAGGACCCGGAGCGCCTGTACGACCCGGCGCGCCGCTCGTCGATCAAGCAGGTGGCCTCCGGCCGCTTCGGTGTGACCTCCGAGTACCTGGTCAACTCCGACGACATCCAGATCAAGATGGCCCAGGGCGCCAAGCCCGGCGAGGGCGGCCAGCTGCCCGGCCACAAGGTCTACCCGTGGGTCGCCAAGACGCGTCACTCGACGCCGGGCGTGGGCCTCATCTCCCCGCCGCCGCACCACGACATCTACTCCATCGAGGACCTGGCTCAGCTGATCCACGACCTCAAGAACGCCAACCCGCAGGCCCGCATCCACGTGAAGCTGGTCTCCGAGGTCGGCGTGGGTACGGTCGCGGCCGGTGTGTCCAAGGCGCACGCGGACGTCGTCCTGATCTCGGGTCACGACGGCGGCACGGGCGCCTCGCCGCTCACGTCGCTGAAGCACGCCGGTGGCCCCTGGGAGCTCGGCCTCGCCGAGACCCAGCAGACGCTGCTGCTCAACGGCCTGCGCGACCGCATCGTCGTGCAGACCGACGGCCAGCTGAAGACCGGCCGCGACGTGCTGATCGCCGCGCTGCTCGGCGCCGAGGAGTTCGGTTTCGCGACCGCGCCGCTCGTCGTCTCCGGCTGCGTCATGATGCGCGTCTGCCACCTGGACACCTGCCCGGTCGGCATCGCCACGCAGAACCCGACGCTGCGCGAGCGGTTCTCCGGCAAGGCCGAGTACATCGTCAACTTCTTCAAGTTCATCGCCGAAGAGGTCCGCGAGCTGCTCGCCGAGATGGGCTTCCGCTCCATCGAGGAGGCCGTCGGCCACGCCGAACTCCTCGACACCGAGCAGGCCGTGAACCACTGGAAGGCGCAGGGCCTCGACCTGGAGCCGCTGTTCCACGTGCCGGACCTGCCCGAGGGCGCCGTCCGTCACCGGATCATCGAGCAGGACCACGGCCTGGAGAAGGCGCTCGACAACGAGCTGATCAAGCTCGCCGCCGACGCCCTCGCCGCCAACGACCAGACGGACGCCCAGCCGGTCCGCGCCCAGGTCGCCATCCGCAACATCAACCGCACGGTCGGCACCATGCTCGGCCACGAGGTGACGAAGAAGTTCGGTGGCGCGGGCCTGCCCGACGACACCATCGACATCACCTTCACGGGCTCCGCCGGCCAGTCCTTCGGCGCCTTCGTGCCGCGCGGTGTGACGCTGCGCCTGGAGGGCGACGCCAACGACTACGTCGGCAAGGGCCTCTCCGGTGGCCGCGTCATCGTCCGCCCGGACCGCGGCGCCGACCACCTCGCCGAGTACTCGACGATCGCCGGCAACACCATCGCGTACGGCGCGACGGGCGGCGAGCTGTTCCTCCGCGGCCGCACCGGCGAGCGCTTCTGCGTCCGCAACTCCGGTGCCACGGTCGTCTCGGAGGGCGTGGGCGACCACGGCTGCGAGTACATGACCGGCGGCCACGCGGTGATCCTCGGCGAGACGGGCCGCAACTTCGCGGCCGGTATGTCGGGCGGCATCGCGTACGTCATCGACATGAAGCTCGCCGACGTGAACGCCGGTAACCAGTCCGCGGTCGAGCCCCTCGACGACACCGACAAGCAGTGGCTGCACGACGTGGTGCGCCGCCACGCCGAGGAGACCGGCTCGACGGTGGCCGAGAAGCTCCTCGTCGACTGGGACGCCTCGGTGGCCCGGTTCACGAAGATCATCCCCAGCACGTACAAGGCAGTGCTCGCCGCCAAGGACGCCGCCGAGCGAGACGGTCTCTCGGAGACCGAGATCACCGAGAAGATGATGGAGGCGGCGACCAATGGCTGATCCCAAGGGCTTTCTCAACCACGGGCGCGAAGTCGCCCGGACCCGCCCGGTCGACGAGCGCGTCAAGGACTGGAACGAGGTCTACGTTCCCGGGTCCCTGCTCCCCATCATCAGCAAGCAGGCGTCCCGCTGCATGGACTGCGGCATCCCGTTCTGTCACAACGGCTGCCCGCTGGGGAACCTGATCCCCGAGTGGAACGACTACGCGTACCGCGAGGACTGGTCGGCCGCGCAGGAGCGCCTGCACGCGACCAACAACTTCCCGGAGTTCACCGGTCGCCTCTGCCCGGCGCCCTGTGAGTCGGCGTGCGTGCTCGGCATCAACCAGCCGGCCGTGACCATCAAGAACGTCGAGGTCTCGATCATCGACCAGGCGTGGGACCGGGGCGACGTCGCCCCGCAGATCCCCGAGCGCCTGTCGGGCAAGACCGTCGCCGTCATCGGCTCGGGCCCGGCGGGTCTCGCCGCCGCCCAGCAGCTGACGCGGGCCGGCCACACGGTCGCCGTCTACGAGCGCGCCGACCGCATCGGCGGCCTGCTCCGCTACGGCATCCCCGAGTTCAAGATGGAGAAGCGCCACATCAACCGCCGCATCGAGCAGATGCGCGCGGAGGGCACCAAGTTCCGCACCGGCGTGGAGGTCGGCCGCGACATCGACGCCGCGGGCCTGCGCAAGCGCTACGACGCCGTCGTCGTGGCCGCGGGTGCGACCGTGTCGCGTGATCTCCCGGTCCCCGGCCGCGAGTTGAACGGCATCCACTACGCGATGGAGTACCTGCCCCTCTCCAACAAGGTGCAGGAGGGCGACTACGTCCAGCCGCCCATCACCGCCGAGGGCAAGCACGTCGTCGTGATCGGCGGCGGTGACACCGGCGCCGACTGCGTGGGCACCGCCCACCGCCAGGGCGCCGCCTCGGTGACGCAGCTGGAGATCATGCCGCGCCCGAACGACGACCGGAACACGACCACGCAGCCGTGGCCGACGTTCCCGATGCTCTACAAGGTCACCTCGGCCCACGAGGAGGGCGGCGAGCGCATCTACTCTGCGGGCACCACCCACTTCGAGGGCGACGAGGACGGCAACGTCCAGTGGCTGCACCTCGCCGAGGTCGAGTTCGTCGACGGCAAGCTCGTCAACAAGCCCGGCACCGAGCGCAAGATCCCGGCGCAGCTGGTCACCCTCGCGATGGGCTTCACGGGCACGGACCAGGAGAACGGCCTGGTCTCGCAGTTCGGCCTCGACCTCGACGCGCGCGGCAACGTCGCCCGCGACGACGAGTTCCAGACGAACGTCCCGGGTGTGTTCGTGGCGGGCGACGCCGGCCGCGGCCAGTCCCTCATCGTGTGGGCCATCGCGGAGGGCCGCTCGGCCGCCCGCGGCGTGGACCGCTTCCTGACCGGGGTGTCGGAGCTGCACGCTCCGATCCGCCCGACGGACCGCGCGCTGGCCGTGTGACGGTCCGCCGCTGAAACGTCCCGTACAACGGCGTACGGAACTGAGCGCGACGCTCGCCCTATAAAGTCCCCGACCGGACGCTGGGCGGGCGTCGCGGTGCGTTCGGGGGGCTTCGGGCTCGGTCGCGTCAGTCGACGTGGAACGTCTCGCCGTACACCTTCCACGTCAGCGGAGTCTTCAGGGACAGGTTCCCGTCGTAGAGGAACTGGCGCTGCGCCGTGTCGATGCGGGTGGTGTCGCGGTCGGGGTTCTTGGACTTCATGGCCTTGCGGCGCAGGTCGAGGAAGATGTCGAGGTAGTTCTTCTCGCTGCCGCCCTGCGACGGGGTGTCGGCCTCCTTGAGGGCCGCCTCGCGCAGTCCGTAGAAGCCGTTCGGGCTTGTGCCGGGGCCGTGCAGGACCATCGCGTCGTAGTAGACGAACTGGCCGAGCGTGCCGAGGCCGTCGAGCTTGGCGAGGCGGACCGCGGGGTCGAAGTAGCCGCGGTCGCGCTCCTTCTCCTGGATGTCCCGGAAGGCCTTGTGCGTGGCCTCCTGCTTCCACGCCGCGGTGAAGCCGGGGTCGAGGCCCTTGTGGGAGTCCGTGCCGTCGACCTTGCGCAGGGCGGGGAGGTAGCGGGCGAGGCCGTTGTCCGGGTGGGTCTTGGTGTAGCGCTCGACCAGGGTCAGCAGGTCGTGGGTGCCGGTGCAGAAGCCGATGATGCCGGCCGTGTAGCCCTGGCCGTCGTCGATGTCCTCGATGTAGCCGTACTGGCCACGCCAGTTGAGGGTCGAGTTCTCGGCGCTGGCGACGATCTGCTGGGCCAGGTCCTTCTTCTGCGGGGCGGCGAGGCCGGGAGGCAGGCTTGCGATCACCTTGTCGTCGGCCTTGCGCTCCGCTTCCGACTGGTTGCCGGGGCGGGCCGGGGCGGAGGTGGTGGGGCGTGGGCCCGCGCCGTCCTGCTTGTCGTCCGGTGACAGGAGGTAGACGGCGGCGGTGGCGAGGGGGGCCACGGCGACGAAGGAGAGGAGCAGGCAGCCTGCGCGTTTCATGCGGCACACATTAAGCGAGTGTCTGTGCGACTTGGCGACCGGTGCCCGTTCCTGACCCGGTACCGGTCCTACGCCACGGGGCTCCGCCCCGGACCCCGCGCCTCAATCGCCGGCGGGGCTGGTTTTGCCGGACCGGCGTTACGGATTCGGGGCTCCGCCCCGGACCCCGCTGCTCAAGCGCCGCAGGGGCTTGATTTGCCCACCCGCCCCCTCCGGGGGCGTCGGCCCGACGGGGTGCCGGCGCCGCCTTGGGCGATCCGGCGACGGCCACGGCTCCCCACCCGTCGCGGTCGACGTCGCCCCGTCTTGGGCAACCTCCGCCAACCGCTGCGGCCGACGCCGCCACGGCCATGGGCAATCCGCCGCAGGCACGGCTCCCCACCCGTTGCGGTCGATCGCCACCGCCTTGGGCAATCTGCCGCCTGGGGCGGCAGGGTGGGCAAGGCGGCGCCCCGGTGCCGCGTGACCGTTACGGGGGCCGCTATGCCACGATTCGCGCGCGGCACGCGGACGGTGTGGCCCATGCGTCCCGGAGTGGGCGGGCCTTGCGGAGCCATAGGGACAGGTCCAGCTCCTCCGTGTAGCCCACGGCGCCGTGGAGTTGGAGAGCTGCACGGGCTGCCGCGTAGGCCGCCTCGCCCGCTGAGAGCTTCGCCGCTGCGATGTCGGACGGGGACATCGTGAGTGCCGCTCCGAACAGCAGCGGGCGCGCGAACTCCAGGCCCACCAGCGCGTCCGCGAGGCGATGCTTGACCGCCTGGAACGAGCCGACCGGCACGCCGAACTGCTCGCGCTGCCGGACGTAGTCGACCGTGCGGCGGAGTAGTTCCAGGCCCACGCCGAGCGCCTGCGCCGCCGTCAGAAGTGCCGCCATCTCCGACGCCTCCCGCACCTTCGCGCCGCGCGCCACGACCTCGCCCCCCTCGGGCACGAACAGGCGCCGCGCGGGGTCGGCCGACTCCCGCAGCGGCCCGTACCCGGCGGCGAGCCGCACCGCGTCACCGTCCACCATGAAGACGGCGTCCGCCGCGTCCGCGTCCAGCGCGTAAGGACCGGAAGGCAGGGTGGCCACCACCTCTCCCGCCGCGATCCGCGGCAGCCACTCCTTCGCGGCCTCCGTGCCGCTCAGCAACGTCGCCACCGCCGCCGTCTCGACCACAGGACCCGGCACCGCGTGCCGCCCCAACTCCACGTACGACAAGGCCAGTTCCACGGGAAGCGGGCCCACCCCCTCGTACGCCTCCGGCACCGCGAGCGCGAACACGCCCGCCTCCGCGAGCCGCCCCCACAGCGCCCGCCCGGGCCCCGCGTCGCCGCCCGCCCACGCGCGGACCACCGAAGGGGTGTCCGCCGCCGTGAGCATCCGGTCGAGCGTGCGGCCGAACTCGGCCTGCTCCGCGTCCAGGAGGAACCTCATCAGCGGCGTCCCTTCGGCAGGCCGAGCAGCCGCTCGGCGATGATGTCGCGCTGGATCTCGTTCGTACCGGCGTAGATGGGCCCCGCGAGCGAGAAGGTGTAGCCCTCGGCCCACTCGCCGTCCGCCAACTCTCCGTCGGCGCCGAGAAGTTCGAGCGCCGTCTCGTGCAGCGCGATGTCGTACTCCGACCAGAACACCTTGTTCAGGCTCGACTCCGCCCCTATCTGCTCACCCGCCGCGAACCGCGACGCGTTGCCGTACGTGAACAGCTGGTACGCGCGCGCCCCCACCACCGCGTCCGCCACCCGGTCCCGCACCGCCGGGTCCGCGCCGCGCTCCCGCCACAGCTCGAGCAGCCGGTCCGCGGAGGCGAGGAAGCGGCCGGGGGAGCGGAGCATGAGCCCCCGCTCGTTCCCCGTCGTCGACATCGCGATGCGCCAGCCCTTGCCGACCTCCCCGATCACGTCCTCGTCGGGCACGAACACGTCGTCCAGGAACAGCTCGGCGAAGGCCGGCTTGCCGTCGATGCGGCCGATCGGCCGGACCGTGACACCCGGCGCGCGCAGGTCGAACATCAAGTACGTGAGCCCGTGATGAGGCTTGGCCGCCTCCGGGTCCGTACGGAAGATGCCGAACGCCCGGTCCGCGAACGCCGCCCGCGACGACCACGTCTTCTGCCCGCGCAAGCGCCACCCGCCGTCCGTGCGCACCGCCCGCGACCGCAGCGCCGCCAGGTCGGAACCCGCCTCCGGCTCCGACCAGGCCTGCGCCCAGATCACCTCACCGCTCGCCATCGACGGCAGCACGCGCGCCCGCTGCTCGTCCGTGGCGTGGTCGAAGAGCGTGGGCGCGAGGAGGTTGATGCCGTTCTGCGAGACGCGGCCCGGCGCCCCCGCCGCGTAGTACTCCTCCTCGAAGATCAGCCACTTGAAGATGTCGACACCGCGGCCCCCGAACTCCTCGGGCCACGAGACGACCGACCAGCGGTCCGCGGACATCTCGGCCTCCCACGCGCGGTGCGCGGCGAAGCCCTCGGCGGTTTCCAAGGAGGGCAGCGGCTCGGCCGGAACGTGCTCGGCGAGCCACGCCCGCGCCTCCTCGCGGAACGCGTCCTGATCCGGGGTGAACTCCAGGTTCATCGGGCGCCCGCCTCCTTCATGGCGTGGACGTCCATGCCGCCCAGGGAGTCCGCCGCCGTCTCCGCGTTGTGCGCGTGCGCCAGGTGGTGCAGGCCGAAGACCGAGTCCATGCCCGCGTGCAGGCCCTGGAGATCCTCCGCCTGGTTCACCGCGCGCTTGGTCAGCGCGAGCCCGAGCCGCGGCATCTCACCCACCCGGTCCGCCAAGTCACGCGTGGCCGCCGCCAGTTCGTCCCGGGGCGCCACCCGGTTGACCATCCCCACCTCGTACGCCCTGCGCGCGCTCATCCGCTCGCCCGTGAACAGGAACTCCTTGGCGATCCGCGGCGGCATCACCCACGGGTGCGCGAAGTACTCGACGCCCGGTATCCCCATCCGGACGACAGGGTCGGCGAAGAACGCGTCCTCGCTCGCCACGATCAGGTCGCACACCCAGGCCAGCATCAACCCGCCCGCCACGCACGCCCCTTGCACCGAGGCGATCACCGGCTTCGGCAGCTCGCGCCAGCGCCTGCACATGCCCAGGTACACCTCCGACTCACGGGCGAACCGCGACTCGGCGCCCCGCTTGTCGGAGTGGTCCCACCACAGCCCGGCCCGCCGCTCGAACGGCAGATGCGCGTCCCGCTCCGGCGTCCCGATGTCGTGCCCCGCCGAGAAGTGCTCGCCCGCGCCCGCGAGCACGATCACCTTCACGGCCTCGTCCTCGGCGGCCCGGTAGAAGGCGGAGTCCAGGGCGTACGTCATCGCCGAGTTCTGGGCGTTGCGGTACTTCGGGCGGTTCATCGTCACGTGGGCGACCCGGCCCCTGACCTCGTACAGGACGGGAGTGCCGGGACCGGTGCCGGGACCGGCGTCGGGTCCGGTCTCGGCGGCGTGCGCTGCGGGCATCGGAATCATCCTTCCCTAACAAGTGTTTGGTAGGTTAGCTTATGGGCGTGGACAGCGTCGAGGCCTTCCCTGCCGAAAGAGGTGCGCGTATGAGTTCCGTCGCCCCTGACTACGTGCCCGGGCATCAACTGCTCGACGGGCGCGGCGCCGTCATCACCGCGGCCGCAGGCGCCGGGATCGGCGGCGCCACCGCCCGCCGCTTCCTGGAGGAGGGCGCCCGCGTCGTCATCAGCGACGCGCACGCACGCCGACTGAAGGAGAGCGAAGCGGCCCTCGCCGCCGAGTTCGGCGCCGACCGGGTCTCCGCGCAAGCCTGCGACGTCACCGACGAGGAGCAGGTGCAGGCACTCTTCGCGCACGCCGCGGAGCGGCACGGCAGGCTCGACATAGTCGTCAACAACGCGGGCCTCGGCGGCACTTCGGCGCTCGTCGACATGAGCGACGAGCAGTGGACGAAGGTCCTGGACGTCACCCTGAACGGGACGTTCCGGTGCGTCCGGGCCGCCCTGCGCGTCTTCCGCGACACCGGCCGCGGCGGCGTGATCGTCAACAACGCGTCCGTCATCGGCTGGCGCGCCCAGGCCGGACAGGCGCACTACGCCGCAGCGAAGGCCGGCGTGATGGCCCTGACCAGGACCGCCGCGATAGAGGCCGCCGAGTACGGAGTGCGGGTCAACGCGGTGGCGCCCAGCCTCGCCATGCACCCGCACCTGGCGAAGGTCACCTCCGAGGAACTGCTCGCCGAGCTGACCGAGAAGGAGGCCTTCGGCCGGTACGCACAGCCCTGGGAGGTGGCCAACGTGATGGTCTTCCTCGCCTCCGGCTACTCCTCGTACATGACCGGCGAAACCGTCTCCGTCAGCAGCCAGCGCGCATGAGCCCCACGCCCGAGCGGCGCCAAGAGCTCCTCGCCGCGGCGGCCGGGGTGTTCGCGGCGCAGGGCTACGACGCCACCACCGTGCGCCGGATCGCCGACGCCGCGGGGATGCTCGCGGGCAGCCTCTACTACCACTTCGACTCCAAGGACTCGATCGTCGAGGAGATCCTCCGCGGTTTCCTCGACGAGCTGTGGGGTCGCTACGACACCGTGCTCGCCGCCGGACACGGGCCGCGCGAGACGATGCGGGCCCTGGTCACCGAGTCGTTCCGGGAGATCGACCGGCACGGGCCCGCCGTCGCCATCTACCAGAAGGAGTCGAAGGCGCTCGCGGCCAGGGAGCGGTTCGCGTTCCTCGCCGCGTCGCAGCGCAAGTTCGAGCAGACCTGGCTGACCACCCTCCAAGAAGGCGTGGCGGCCGGGGCGTTCCGCGCCGACCTCGACATTCGGCTCACCTACCGGTTCGTGCGCGACACCGTGTGGGTCGCCGCGTCCTGGTACCGGCCGGGCGGCCGGCACAGCCCCGAGGAGATCGCCCGCGAGTACCTCGCGATGGTGCTCGACGGGATAGCCCAACCCCACCACCCTTAGAAGAGACTGGAGTTGATGCGTCATGGCCGAGGCCTACATCGTCGATGCGGTCCGTACGCCCGTCGGGCGGCGCAAGGGCGGGCTCAGCGCAGTCCACCCCGCCGACCTGGGCGCCCATGTCCTGAAGGAGCTCGTCGCGCGCACCGGGGTCGACCCGGCCGCCGTCGAGGACGTCGTCTTCGGCTGCCTCGACACCGTCGGCCCGCAGGCCGGCGACATCGCCCGCACCTGCTGGCTCGCCGCGGGGCTTCCCGAGGAGGTGCCGGGCGTCACCGTCGACCGGCAGTGCGGCTCCTCCCAGCAGGCCATCCACTTCGCGGCGCAGGGCGTGCTCTCCGGGACACAGGACCTCGTCGTCGCGGGCGGCACACAGAACATGTCGATGATCCCGATCGCCTTCGCCTCCCGGCAGGCCGCCGAACCGCTCGGCCTCACCGAGGGCCCCTTCCTCGGCAGCGAGGGCTGGCGCGCCCGCTACGGCGACGCGCCCGTCAACCAGTTCCACGGCGCCGAACTCATCGCCGAGAAGTGGGGCATCACGCGGCAGGACCAGGAGGAGTGGGCGCTGCGCTCCCACCAGCGGGCGCTGCGCGCGATCGACGAGGGCCGGTTCGCGAAGGAGTCCGTCGCCTACGGGGACGTCACCGCAGACGAGGGGCCGCGCCGGGACACGACCCTGGAGAAGATGGCGGGCCTGAACCCGGTCGTCGAGGGCGGCACCATCACCGCCGCCTGCTCCTCACAGGTCTCCGACGGAGCGGCGGCCCTGCTGATCGCCTCCGAACAGGCCGTACGGGAACACGGGCTGACGCCCCGGGCCCGCATCCACCACCTCTCCGTACGCGGCGAGGACCCCATCCGGATGCTGTCCGCGCCCATCCCGGCGACCGCGTACGCGCTGAAGAAGACCGGCCTGACCATGGACGACATCGACCTCGTCGAGATCAACGAGGCGTTCGCTCCGGTCGTCCTCGCCTGGCTCAAGGAGACCGGCACCGACCCCGAGAAGGTCAACGTCAACGGCGGCGCGATCGCCCTCGGCCACCCCCTCGGCGCCACCGGCAGCAAGCTGATGACGACCCTGCTGCACGAACTGGAGCGCACCGGCGGCCGGTTCGGCCTCCAGACGATGTGCGAGGGCGGCGGCCAGGCCAACGTCACGATCATCGAGCGCCTGTGACGAGCCCGCCTCGTACGACGACGAGTGAGCAACGTGGGCAACTGGCCGGGAAGGTCGCCCTCGTGACCGGTGGGGCCCGCGGCATGGGGGAGGCCATCACCCGCGAACTCGTGGCGCGCGGGACACGGGTCGTGCTCGGGGACGTCCTCGTGGCCGAAGGGGAGAAGGTCGCCGATGATCTCGGTGACGCCGCGCGGTTCGTGAGACTCGATGTCACCGAAGCGGCTTCCTGGGCGCACGCCGTCGACGTCGCCGTCCGTGCGTACGGGCAGCTCGACATCCTCGTCAACAACGCCGCCATCTACACGACGTCACCCATCGTCGACGAGGATCCGGCCCAGCTGGAGCGGATCCTCAAGGTCGACCTCGTCGGCCCGTTCCTGGGCGTCCAGGCCGTCGTCCCCGCCATGCGGGCGGGGGAGCGGGGCGGCGCGATCGTCAACATCTCCTCGCAGGCCGGCGTCCAGGGCATCTGGGGGCACGGCTCGTACGGCGCCGCGAAGTGGGGGCTGCGCGGGCTGAGCCGCACCGCCGCCCTCGAACTCGGCGGCGACGGCATCCGCGTCAACGCCGTCTTCCCCGGCGCCATCGACACGGCGATGACCGCCCACCTCGGCACCACCGAGCACCCGGCCGCCGCGCTCGGCCGCATCGGCCGGCCCGAGGAGGTCGCCCGGCTCGTCGCGTTCCTCGCCTCCGACGACGCCTCCTACCTCACCGGCGCCGAGGTCTCCGCCGACGGCGGCGCGTCGGCCGGACGGATGCCTCGGACATGACGATTCGCCCGTGCCGATGGGGTGATGGGCGGGGACCACTTCGCCCGGCGACCCCGATGCCCGGGACAATGGGCCCGTGCCTACGAAGTCAACGAAGCCCGCGAAGCCCGCGAAGAAGAAGTCCCAGTCGACGAACGCCGCGCCCGAGCGGCGCGGCGAGCTCCTGCACACCGCGGCCGAGGTCTTCGCCGAGCAGGGCTACAACGCCACGACGGTCCGCAAGATCGCCGACCACGCGGGCATGCTCGCCGGCAGCCTCTACTACCACTTCGACTCCAAGGAATCGATGCTGGAGGAGATCCTGCGCGGCTTCCTCGACGAGCTGTGGTCCGGCTACGACACCGTGCTCGACGACGCACTCGGGCCGAGGGAGACGCTGGAGGCGCTGGTCACCGAGTCCTTCCGGGAGATCGACCGGCACCGCGCCGCCGTCGCCATCTACCAGCGGGAGTCCCAGCAGCTCGTCGCGCAGGAACGCTTCGCGTTCCTCGCCGAGTCGCAGCGCAGGTTCGAGAAGACCTGGCTGACCACCCTGGAGCGCGGCGTCGCCGACCAGGTCTTCCGCGCCGACCTCGACATCCGCCTCACCTACCGGTTCGTACGCGACACCGTGTGGGTCGCGGCGTCCTGGTACCGGCCCGGCGGGAGGCACAGTCCGGAGGAGATCGCGCGCCAGTATCTGTCGATGGTCCTGGACGGGATCGCGGTCCGGTGACGTCGCATGCTAAGATTCACGACGTTGCAGTTTTGGTACCCATAGACTTTATGTGCGCCTGACGGGAATGTTCCTCAGGCGCATTATTGTTTTCCCGGGAAATTTCCTGGTTTCCGGCGTTCACCTGGGCGTTATTGGAATGGGGACTGCTACCTGTTCTTAAGGAGAACGACATGGCCACCGGTATCGTTAAGTGGTTCAACTCGGAAAAGGGCTTCGGCTTCATCGAGCAGGACGGCGGCGGCGCCGACGTCTTCGCCCACTACTCGAACATCGCCACCTCGGGCTTCCGTGAGCTCCAGGAGGGCCAGAAGGTGACGTTCGACGTCACGCAGGGCCAGAAGGGCCCGCAGGCGGAGAACATCCTCCCCGCCTGATCTCGCTCGTAGATCACTCGACACCGCCGGGCTGACCGGCGGGTGTCGGATCGAGCATCACCGGGCCGGGGCCCGCACCGCTATGGTGCGGGCCCCGGTTCCTGCTGTCCCGTCCCGGAAGGCATCGCCGCATGGCCAGTTCTGCCCGCCCGTCCCGCCGCCCCCGTCCCGCAGCCGGGCAGCGCCGCGCCCCCGAGCAGCGCCGCAGGCAACAGTCCGCGCCGCCGAGCGAATTCACCATGCCGGAGAACACCACTCCCGCGCTGCCCGCGGTGGACAGCTTCGCCGAGCTCGACATGCCGGCCGCCCTTCTGAAGACGCTGGGTGAGCAGGGCGTCACGGAGCCGTTCCCCATCCAGGCCGCGACGCTCCCGAACTCGCTCGCCGGACGGGACCTCCTCGGCCGCGGCCGTACCGGCTCCGGCAAGACCCTCGCCTTCGGCCTCCCGCTGCTCACCCACACGACCGGCGCCAAGGCCGAGCCGAAGTCCCCTCTCGCGCTCGTCCTCGTCCCCACGCGTGAGCTCGCCCAGCAGGTCACCGACGCCCTCACCCCGTACGCCACCGCGCTGAAGCTGCGCGTCGCGACCGTCGTCGGCGGCATGTCGATCTCCCGCCAGGCCGGCGCGCTGCGCCGCGGCGCCGAGGTCGTCGTCGCCACCCCCGGGCGCCTCAAGGACCTCATCGAGCGCGGCGACTGCGTGCTCGGCTCGGTGCGCACGACGGTGCTCGACGAGGCCGACCAGATGGCCGACATGGGCTTCATGCCGCAGGTCACCGCGCTCCTGAAGCAGGTCGAGCGGGGCGGCCAGACGATGCTGTTCTCCGCGACGCTCGACAAGAACGTGGACCGGCTCGTCAAGCAGTTCCTCAGCGACCCCGTCGTGCACTCCGTCGACCCGTCCGCGGGCGCGGTGACGACGATGGAGCACCACGTCCTGCACCTCGCCGACGAGACCGACAAGAAGGCCGTCACCGCGCGCATCGCCGCCCGCGAAGGCCGCGTCATCCTCTTCGTCGACACCAAGCGCTCCGCCGACCGGCTCGCCAAGCGGCTTCTCGCCGCCGGCGTGTACGCGGCTCCGCTGCACGGCGGCCGCAGCCAGCCGCAGCGCAACCGCACCCTGGAGCAGTTCAAGGACGGCCGGGTCACCGCGCTCGTCGCCACGAACGTCGCGGCGCGCGGCATCCACGTCGACGACCTCGGCCTCGTCGTCAACGTCGACCCGCCCACCGAGCACAAGGACTACCTGCACCGCGGCGGCCGCACCGCCCGCGCCGGCGAGTCCGGCAGCGTCGTCACCCTGGTCCTGCCCGAGCAGAAGCGCGATGTGCAGCGCCTGATGCGGGACGCCAAGATCCAGCCGCGTACGACGCAGGTCCGCTCCACGGACGAGGCACTGACGGAGATCACCGGCGCGCGCGAGCCGTCCGGTGTCGCCGTGGCCATCGCCGTGCCGGAGCCGGCCGCTCCCGCCGCCGCGGCCAAGCCGCGCCGCTCCCGCCGCTCCCGCGGCGGCTCCGGCAACGGCGGCGGCAACGGCCGCGCCGCGGGCACCGGTGCGGGTCGCGCCGCGGGCGCCGAGGGCCAGCGCACGAACTCGGGTGGCGCGGCCGGTGGCCGCCGCCGCTCCGGATCCGCCAACGGCGGTGCGGCCTCGTCCGGCTCGGGCGGCAACCGCCGCGGCCGCGGCCCCCGCGGCCCGCGCCAGCAGGCGGCTTAGCCAAAATAGAGCCCCTCCGGCGATTGAGGAGCGGGGCCCGGGGCAGAGCCCCGTGACCTCCGCCCCCCTGGCCGCGCAACACCCGGAGGGGCCTTCACTCCACCAGGCGCGCCCGCAGCATCCCCACCGCGCGGCGATCCACGCCAAGCCCCTCGGTAACGTACCGACGCATCCCGCCGAAGGCGTACCGCACCTGCTCACGCGCCGCGTCCAGATACTCCATGCGCACCTCCTGGACGGGGATCAACAGGTCGGGGTCCCGCATCAGCCCCGCCTGCCGCAGCCCCTCCCGCACCTCGGCGTCATGCGCGGAGCGAAACGCGTTCGACGCCAAGTAGTCGCGCTCCACGGCCCGTTGGTCCACGCCGAGCAGGCTCAGCAGCACGTACGTCATCCAGCCCGTGCGGTCCTTCCCTGACGTGCAGTGGTACAGCAGCGCGCCACGACCGCCGTACGCCGCGTCCCGGAGCGTCTCCCCGAACCGCGCACGGTTGGCCGCGTCGTTCACGAACATCCGGTACGTGGCGCGCATCGCCGCGGCAGCCTTGCCGTTCCCGAGCAACTCCTGCTGCACCGCCGGGTCTTTCGAACCGATCGCGGCCATCAGCTGCTCGTACTGGCCGCCGTCGGATACGGACCGCGCGGTCACCGTAAGGCCTGCTGGCAGCCGGTCGGCGCCGTCCGTGCGCACCTCGAACGGCACCCGGAAGTCGACCACTTCGGCGAGCCGCAGGCCGTCGACCCGCGCCACGTCCGCGTCGGTGAGATCGCTCAGCGCGTCGGCCCGGTAGACGAGCCCGTACCGGACCCGGCCGCGGCCTCGCGCCCGGTAGCCGCCGATGTCCCGGACGTTCACCGCGCCCTTGAGGGGGATCTGCCGGATGCCACCGGTGGCCGGACGGCCCTGCGTCGCCGCGGCGACCGGGGCCGCGGCGAGCGCCGTGACCGTGCCGAGCGCGGCGCCGAGCGCCCGGCGCCGCGAGAGCGCCGCCGCTGCGTACGTGTTCCCTGTTCCGTGCGCGTGCCCTGTTCTGTACGTGCGCGGCATACATGAACTCCCTTGCGGAGGCGGGCCGTTGTCGTGCCCGGTCAGGGTGGGGTGGGGAGGGACTCCAGCGTCTTACGGGCCTCGGTCATCACGCGGTCGACCAGCTCCGCGCAGCTGGGCAGGTCCTCTATGAGGCCCGCGACCTGGCCCGAGGCCATGACGCCCAGGTCGGTGCGGCCCTCGACCATGGAGGCCTTCAGGAGCATCGGGGTGTTCGCGGCCAGCAGCACCTGGCTCCACGTGAGGTCCTTGCCGTGCTTCATGGCGAGGCCGTCCCGCACCATCTGCGGCCAGCTCAGGCCCGAGAGCTTCTTGAAGCCCGTGGCACGACGCACGGCGTGCAGCAACGCGCGCGTACGCCCCGCGTTCTCCAGGGAGTCGACCAGTTCCGAGCGCAGCATGCGGTGCGGAAGGCCGTCCACCGCCGTCGTCACCGTGACGTCCTTGACGCTCGCCGCCAGATACTTCGCCTTCACCGCGTCCGGCACCGTCGAGTCCGACGTCAGCAGGAAACGCGTCCCCATGGCGACCCCGGCCGCCCCGTAGGCGAGCGCGGCGACCAGGCCCCGGCCGTCGCGGAAGCCGCCCGCCCCGACCACCGGGATGTCGACGGCGTCCACCACCTGCGGCAGCAGCACCGACGTCGCCACCTCGCCGGTGTGCCCGCCGCCCTCGCCGCCCTGCACGATCACCGCGTCCGCGCCCCACGCCGCGACCTTCTCGGCGTGCCGGCGCGCCCCGATCGAGGGGATCACGACGGCGCCCGCGTCCTTCAGTTCGGCGATCAGCTCGCGCGAGGGGGCCAGCGCGAACGAGGCGACCTTCACGCCCTCGTCGACGATCACCTTGACCCGCTCGCGCGCGTCCCCCGCGTCGGCCCGCAGGTTCACCCCGAAGGGCTGGTCCGTGCGCGACTTCACCTCGCGTACGGCGGAGCGCAGCTGGTCGAGCGTCATGGTGGCGGACGCGAGGATGCCGAGCGCCCCCGCGTTCGCCGCCGCCGACACCAGGCGAGGCCCCGCGACCCATCCCATGCCGGTCTGCACGATGGGGTGGCGCACGCCGGTGAGCCGGGTCAGGGGCGTCGGGATCGTGAACGCGGCGGAGGCCGGGGCCGGTTCGGAAGGCGGCGTGGGTGGCGTCATACCGGCTTGACCTCCCGGTCCCGCGTCGCCTTCGGGTCGATGACCTCCCGGATCAGCCGCAGCTCCGCGGCCGTGGGCTCCCGCGTGCGCGGCACCTCGCCGCCCTCCGGGAGCACCAGTGCGAACCCCGTCGCCTCCTGGACCTCCTCCACCGTGACGCCCGGATGCACGGAGACCAGCCGCATCGCGTGGTCCTCGGTGTCGAAGTCCAGGACGGCCAGATTCGTGACGACACGGGGGATGCGGTGGAACCGCGTCGCCGAAGGGCCCGCCGCGGCCGCGCTGTCATAGCCCACCCCGCTGATCATGTCGACCTTCTCGACGAAGACCCGGCGGCTGTGCTTGGGGACCCAGTAACTCACCGGATTGTTCAGCGTGTTGACCGGGGCGCCGCGCACCCCGAGGAGCTGCCGGTCGGGCCGCTCCCAGTCGCCGATGCACGAGATGTTCTGGTTGCCGAACCGGTCGATCTGGCTCGCGCCCATCATCACGTGCCGCTTCCCGCCGGTGACCATCGTCAGATGCTGCCGGTACGGGAGCCAGCCCTCCGCCGCGCCGTCGAGCCCGACCACCATCGCCTCGCCGTCGGTCAGCAGCAGGCCGGGGGAGAAGGTGCGCTTGGCCAGGCGCGCCCCCACGGACGGGATCAGTCCCATCGGGCTCGCCAGCACCTCCCCGTTGTCCCGCCAGGCCTCGGCGCACGCGATCACGCAGTACTCGGCGCGGGACACATCCGTAGCGGTGACACTGCTGGTGACGCTCACTTCTGCTCCTCGTGCCAGGCCTGGACGGCGGACTGGTACTGCTTCTCGTCACCGCCGGGCGGCAGGAACCGCTCGGCGAACTCGGGCCAGGGCGTGCTCGCGTACAGCTTCTGGAACGCCTCGTCGCGGCCGTAATCGGGCACGCAGGACGTGAAGTGCGCCCCGTTCGGCGTCTCCACGACACCCGTCACGGAATGCCGCTTGACCAGCAGCGTCTGCGGCACGGTGTCCGCCCCGAAGCCGTCGACCAACTGCTCGCACGACACGTACGCGCTGTCCGCCGCCTCGCAGAACAGATCGTCGAAGTACGGGTCAGGGCCCAGGTACTGGCCGTTGCCCGCGCGGTCCGCCCGGTTCACGTGCACCAGAGCAGCGTCGAGGCGCAGCGCCGGCATCGCCACGAACGTCTCCCCGTCCTCGTACGGCGAAGTCACCGTCCGCAGGCCCGGGTTGACCCGCATGACGTCCGAGCCGATCCCGGCGCGCACGGGCAGGAACGGCATCCGGTTCGCCGCCGCGTGCAGCCCCCACATGAACATCGCCTCGTCGATCTCCATCAGCTCGAACGCGCCGTTTTGGCGCGCCGCCCTGAAGTTCGGCTCGAGCGGGATGGAGTCGAGCGTCGCGAACGCCGCGACCAGCTTGCGGATCTTCCCGGCGGCCGCGAGCAGCCCGACGTCCGGGCCCCCGTACGAGACGACGGTCAGGTCCGTGACATCGCTGCGCAGCAACGCCCGCACCAGCGCCATGGGTTTGCGGCGCGAGCCCCAGCCGCCGATGCCGATCGTCATGCCACTGCGCAGCCGCCCGACCACGTCGTCGGGCGACAGCGTCTTGTCGGCCTTGCCCCCATTGGTCATCGTCATCGCTCGGTCTCCTGTCCGAAGGTGTCGCGGACCCGGTCGGCGACCCCGCTCAGGTTCGCCTCGAAGGTGAAGCCCTGCTCGAAGCGGTAGCTGCGGTGCACGTCGACGGGGTCGATCCCGTTGAGCGCGGACTTGGCGAGGCGGAGCAGATAGCCGTCCTTGCGGGCGATGTCGCGGGCCAGCTCCAGGGCCGCCTCGCGCAGCTGCCCCCGCGGCACGACCTGCCACACCGAGCCGTGCGCCTGCAGTTCGGCGGCCGTGGCCGTACGGGATGTATAGAACAGCGCGCGCATCAGGTGCTGCGGGACGAGGCGGGCCAGGTGCGTGGCCGCGCCGAGCGCGCCACGGTCCAGCTCGGGCAGGCCGAACGTCGCGTCGTCGCTCGCCACGATCGCGTCCGCGTTCCCCACGAGTCCGATGCCGCCGCCCAGGCAGAACCCGGCGACCGCCGCGACCAACGGGACCTCGCACTGGTACACCGCCGAAAACGCCTCGTAGCAGCCGCGGTTGGCGCCGAGAAGCGCGCTGTGGCCGCCGCCCGCCGCAGCCGTCTCGCGCTGCATCTCCTTGATGTCCACCCCCGCGTTGAACCCACGGGAGGTCTCGGCCGCGGTCAGCACGACGCAGCGCACATCGGGATCGCGGCCCGCGGCTCGCACGGCGTCCGCCAGGTCGTACCAGCCCTGCACCGGCAGCGCGTTGACGGGCGGGAAGTCGACCGTGACGACGGCGATGCCCTTTTCGGGTGAGGAGGTGGAGACACCCATGGCGTTCAGCTACCTTTCCACCTAACGTTTGTTTGGTACGTCGATGACGGTAGCAGGCGGCGAGGGGGAGCGGAATGGGGCGGGCAGCGGTCGGCGCAAGTGGACCCGAAAGGGTCGGGAAGGGGTCCGGGATGGATCTGAGCGGTCGGGTCGTCGTCGTCACCGGCGGCACGAGAGGAGTGGGCGCCGGGATCGCCGGGGCCTTCGCGCGGGCCGGGGCGCGGGTGATCATCTGCGCCCGCAGACCGCCCGAAGAACCGCTGGACGGCTGCGAGTTCATACCGGTCGACCTGCGGGACGCGGCCGCCGTGGAGGAGCTGTTCGCGGGCCTAGACCGGGTGGACGTGCTGGTGAACAACGCGGGGGGCACGCCGTACCGCCCGCTCGCCGAGGCGGACGCGGTCCGGCACGCACGCGTGCTCGAACTGAATCTGACGGCGGCGCTGACCGCGTCCCTGGCCGCCCGCGAGAAGCTCGACGCCGCGCGCGGCTCGATCGTGATGATCGGCAGCGTCAGCGGCAGCCGCCCCTCGCCGGGCAGCGCGGCGTACGGGGCCGCGAAGGCGGGCCTGGAGCACCTCGCGCGGTCCATGGCCGTGGAGTGGGCGCCCCGAATACGGGTGAACACCCTGGTGCTCGGCATGGTCCGCACCGAACTGAGCGAACTGCACTACGGCGATGAGGCGGGCATCGCCGCGGTGGGCGCGACCGTGCCCATGGGGCGCCTGGCCGAGCCGCGCGAGGTCGGCGACGCCGCCGTGTTCCTGGCGTCGGACGCCGCCTCGTACATCACCGGGGCGAGCCTGCTGATGCACGGCGGCGGCGAGCTCCCCGCGTTCCTGGACGCGGCAACGGCCAACAAGGACGCGGCAACTGCCAACAAGGAGGCGTGAGATGACGGATGCGAAGCCGGTCGGCGAAGACGGTGGAGCCGGTGGCGGAGGCCTGTGCGCGGGGCGGGTGGTCGCCGTCACGGGAGCGGGCCGCGGACTCGGACGCGCGCACGCCCTCGCGTACGCGGCCGAAGGCGCGAAGGTCGTCGTGAACGACCTGGGGGTGGGCCTGGACGGCGCCCCCGCCCCGGACAGCCCGGCGGCCCAAGTCGTCCAGGAGATACGGGAATCCGGCGGCGAGGCCGTGGCGCACGGCGCGGACATAGCGACCTCCGAAGGTGCCGCCTCGCTCGTCGCGGCGGCCGTCGACACCTTCGGGCGCCTCGACACACTGGTGAACAACGCCGGGTTCCTGCGCGACCGGATGCTCGTCAACCTCGACGAGGACGACTGGGACGCCGTGATGCGGGTCCACCTCAAGGGCCACTTCCTGCCGCTCAAGCACGCCGCCGCGTACTGGCGGGCGGAGTCGAAGGCCGGACGCACACCGGCGGCCCGGGTCGTCAACACGTCCTCCGGAGCGGGCCTGTTGGGGTCCGTCGGGCAGGGCAACTACAGCGCGGCGAAGGCCGGGATCCTCGGCCTGACCCTGGTCGCGGCCGCCGAGATGGGGCGCTACGGCGTGCAGGTCAACGCGATAGCACCGGCCGCCCGCACCCGGATGACCGAGGCGACGTTCGCCAAGACCATGGCGGCACCCGGGTCCGGAGCCTTCGACGCGATGGCGCCGGAGAACGTGTCACCGCTGGTCGTATGGCTCGGCTCGGGGGCCGCGGCGGACGGCGTGACCGGGCGGGTCTTCGAGGTGGAGGCGGGCCGGATCACCGTGATGGAGGGCTGGCGGCCGGGCCCGACCGTCGACAAGGAGGAGCGGTGGACGCCGGCGGGCGCGGGGGACGTGGCCCGTGAGCTGCTGGCGCGCGCGGCCGTGCCGGGGGGTGTGTACGGGGCGTCGTGACGCTCGCGAGGCGGTTCGGCGGTTCGGCGGGGGAGTTCGGCCACGCACTCTCCCGCCGCAGCGCCGTCGCCGCCTTCTGGAGGCGCGTCTTCAAGAGGCGCGCGGTGCGCCTACGTGTCGCACTCCCACACCGTCCGGCACAGCGCGCACCGCGCCCGCACCCGGCCCCGCACCGGCACCCGGATCCGCTGATGACACGTCGGGCACGCGAACGCCACCCGCAGCCCACCACCCCGCCGCGACGCCCCGTCGCCGTCGGCCGCGGCCGAGAACGTGTAGGGGCTCGCCGGGTCGAGCCCGCGCGGCCCGTGGTCCTGCGCGTACCGGCGGTCCTTCGCATAACGCCGCCGCCCCGCCCACCCCGCCGCGGTCATCGGCGGCTGCCGCTCGTCCCGCCGCGCCTGCTCAAGACCCCGCTCGTACGCCGAGTACGCCTGCGGACTGGTGAACCACGTCTCCGGTCCCTCACCGAAGACGAGGGACCGCTTCGCGAGCACGTACCCGAACTCCTCAGGCGTCAGATAGCCCAGCTTCTGCGAGGACGCCGCATCCTCCCGGAAGGCGTCCAGCAACAGCCAGCCCGCACCCAGATACGTGGCCGCCGTATCGGTCAGGATCTCGTTGTCCCGCGTCCCCGGCAGCGACAGGTCAAGACGGTGCAGATACACATGCATGATCTCGTGGGCGAGCGCCGCGCCGATGTCCCGGCGATGCGTACGGAACCGGTCGTTCAACTCGATGAAGTACTCGGGGCCCGCCGCCAGTTCCACGCTCGCCGCATGCCGCATCTCCCGGAAACTCACGATCATCCGCGCGTCCGGGAGCCGATAGTGCCGCACCAGCTCACGCGCCACCCGCTGCACACCCAGATACAGATCGTCGACGTCGCTGAACGCGACATCGACCGGGGCGACACTCGACGAGAACGTGTGCACCGAGTCGTAGGAGAGCCGCTTGTAGAGCGCGGTGATCGCCGACCGCACCGTCTCCAGATGTGGATAGCCGTGCACCACCGGTCCGCCGTCCGCCACGCGCGCACCCCCTGGGTCCGCCGGGCCGGTACCCGGCGCCTCCAGAGTACGGCCATTAATCCAAGACCTGCCGCCCCTTTGTCCATGGGCTCTCCCGCCCCGCCCGGCGCATCGTGATCGACACGCCAAGCCGCCGTGAGAAGGAGTGCGCCGTGCCCGAGCAGCCCCAAGGCCAGCCGTCGGAGAACTCGGAGAGTTCGAGGGGCGAGGAGGTGGAGCCGGGCCGCCCCGGCCGGCCGGCCCGACCCGGCAGCGACCCGCGGGACGCGACGCCCGGCCCCAGCCGCAGATCCCTCGTCGCCGCCGGGGCGGTCGGCGGGGCCGGTGCCGCACTCGGCCTCGCCCTGACCGGCACGGCCCGCGCCGCGACCCCCACGGCCACCGCGACCGCCGCCGACGGAGCGGTCATCCGCTCCCGGGACCTCGACGTCCGCGTCAGTACCGCCTTCCCCCTCGTCGTCTCCTACACCGACCGCGCCACCGGCGCCGTCCTGCACGCACAGCCCGACCCGGTCACGACGCTCCTGATCGACGGCGCCGAGCACACCCCGAAGGTGACGTGCACGCCCGCCGCCGACCGCGCCGACTACCGCCTCACCCTGACCGGCGGCACCACCATCGACATCCGTATCGCCGTCGAGGGGCACCAGGTCGACTGGCGCGTCACGAAGATCAGCGACACGGCGCAACTGCGCGTCGGCACCCTCCAGTTCCCCGGCCTCGCCCTGCTGTCCGTCCGCAGCGACCAGCCCGGCGCCGCCCTCCTCGCCGCCACCGTGCAGCTCGACAAGGCCAAGAGCGGCGACACCCTCGTCACCCCGACCACCGACAGCCCCGCCCAGGCGCCCACCGGTTGCGCCTACGCCGTCGTCGCCCACGATCGGCTCGGCGGCGCGATCGAGACCAACACCAGCTACGACAAGCCCGACAGCGCCGCCGGAACCACCTGGGAGAACGGCCGCCTGTGGCGCGAGACCGTGCGCCGCGAAGGCCACACCGCCGCCCGACTCGCCCCCGGCCAGTGGACACACCGCGCCGCCACCGCCCCGGTCGACGCCACCGAACCCCTCCCGTACGCGACGGTCGTCGTGACCGGCGACCGGAACGGCGACGGCAAGGTCGACTGGCAGGACGCCGCCATCGCCTTCCGCGACATCGCCCACACCCCGCGCGGCGCCGACGAACAGCACCTGCGGGTCGTCCCGCACATCCCGTTCAACTTCGCGTCACAGGCCACCAACCCGTTCCTCGCGACCCTCGACAACGTCAAACGGATCCACCTGGCCACCGACGGGCTGCGCCAGTACACCCTCCTCAAGGGCTATCAGTCAGAGGGCCACGACTCCGCGCACCCCGACTACGCCGGGAACTACAACGCGCGCGCGGGCGGCCTCGACGATCTCAACACCCTGGTCCGCGAGGGCAAGAAGTGGAACAGCGACTTCGCCGTCCACGTGAACGCCACCGAGTCCTACCCCGTCGCGAACGCCTTCTCCGAGAAACTCGTCGACAAGAGCGACGAGCAGTGGGACTGGCTCGACCAGAGCTACCGCATCGACCAGCGCCGCGACCTCGTCTCCGGCGACATCGTGGGGCGCTTCGCCGACCTGCGCCGCGACACCGACGACGGCCTCAACACCCTCTACATCGACGTGTTCCGGGAGTCCGGCTGGACCTCCGACCGCCTCCAGCGCGCCTTCCGCGGCCAGGGCTGGAACGTCACGTCCGAGTGGGGCCACGGGTTCGAGAGGTCCTCGCTCTGGTCGCACTGGGCCACCGAGACCGACTACGGCCCCGACACCTCGCGCGGCATCAACTCGAAGCTGATCCGCTTCATCCGCCACCACCAGAAGGACGTCTTCGCCGACAAGTGGCCCACCCTCCTCGGCGTCGCCCGCATGGGCAACTTCGAGGGCTGGACCGGCAAGACCGACTGGACGGACTTCTACCGCCTCATCTGGACGCACTCGCTGCCCGCCAAGTACCTCCAGGCGCAGCCGATCAAGACCTGGGGCGAGCACGAGATCACGTTCTCCGGCGCCACGAAGACGAGCGTCACCGACGCCTCCGGCGCCCGCCGCATCACCACCGACGGCCGCCTCGTCTACGACGCCGGCACCTATCTGCTGCCCTGGGAACCGCGCAGAGCCGCCGACCCGACGAAGCTGTACCACTACAACCCGCAGGGCGGCAGCACCAGTTGGCGGCTCCCGCGTGCGTGGGAGAGCAGGGCCAAGGTGGCCCTGTACCGGCTCACCGACCAGGGCCGCGTCTTCGACTCGTACGTCACCGTGTCCGGCGGCAAGGTGACGCTGAAGGCCGACGCCGACCGGCCCTACGTCCTCTACCGGGACCGCACCGACCTCGACCGCGCGCCCGACTGGGGCCAGGGCACGCCGCTGCGCGACCCGGGCTTCAACTCCGGTTCCCTGAAGGGCTGGACGGTCACCGGGCCCGCCTCCGTCGAGCGCAGCGACCTCGGCGACCACGAACTCGTCATCGGCCCCGGCGCCGCCGCCACCGTCTCCCAGCGGCTGACCCGGCTCGCCCCCGGCAGCTACGCCGCGTCCGTGCAGGTCGAGGTCGGCGCCAAGGCGGGAGAGCGGCGCACGGCCACCCTGGAGGTGCGCACCGTCGACGGAGTGACTGCCACGAACCGGACCGACACCTCCACCGCCGGCAACCACGTGGCCGCCGACCGCAAGCACGACACCCGCTTCCAGCGGATGACCACGTACTTCACCGTCCCGGCCGGTGGCGGCCCGGTCACCCTCGCCCTGCGCGCTGCGGCCGGTTCGGCGCGGGTCCGTTTCGACAATGTACGTATCGTGAAGTCGCCCGCACCGAACCTGCCCGCCGGAACCGTGGCCCACGAGGACTTTGAACACGTCCCCCAGGGCTGGGGCCCGTTCGTGAAGGGCGACGCGGGAGGCTCCACCGACCCGCGCACCCACATCGCCCAGCGGCACGCGCCGTACACCCAGCGCGGCTGGAACGGGAAGGCGATCGACGACGTCGTCGACGGCACCCAGTCCCTCAAGTCGCGCGGCGAGAACACCGGCCTCGTCTACCGCACCGTCCCGCACACGGCCCGCTTCGAGCCCGGCAAGCGGTACCGGGTCTCCTTCCGCTACGAGAACGAGAAGGCCGGCCAGTACGCCTGGATCACCGCGGCCGACAGCCCGGAGGCCAAGGAACTGTCCCGCGAGGACCTGCCCGTGGCCACCCAACCCGCGACGCTCACCTACGAGTTCACCGCACCGGACAAGGGGGAGGCCTGGGTGGGCCTGCGCAAGACGGGCGACGACGGCACCGCCGAGTTCGCCCTGGACGCCTTCGAGGTCACCGAGATCGTCTGAACAGAGTTCGCCTGAACCGAGATCGTCTGAACCGAGATCGTCTGAGCCGAGATCGTCTGAGGCGCCGAGGCGGGCCCCGGGGAACGTCCCCCGGGGCCCGCCCGCGTCAACGCAACACGACCCGCGGCTCCCCGGCCCGATCGAGCTCCAGCACCCACACCTCGTTCACGCCCTCGCGCAGCACCGGACCCGGCACGTACAAGGCGTCCTGCGGACCTGCCGACCAGTAGCGGCCCAGGCAGAACCCGTTCACCCACACGAAGCCCCGCCCCCAGCCCGGCAGTTCGAGTGCCGCGTCCCCGGCCCCCGACACCTGGAACGACCCCCGGTGCAGGCCCCGCCCCTCGCCCTCGGCCGCCGCGGACGGCAGCCCGGCAACCCCGGAAGCCGTGAACGCGTCCAGGCGCAGCCCCCGCGCCCGCACCCCGTGCAGGAACTGCCGCTCGTGCAGCAGCCCGCCCGTGATCCCCTTCGACTCACCCGTGCGCGGCCCGTAGTTGACCCGCCCCAGGGACTCCACCCACAGCTCCGCGCGCGCGTGCCCCGCAACCGGCTCTGCCAGATCGGGCTCCTCCTCTGTGAGCACCCCGGCCCGCTCCCCGTCGACGTACACGAGAGCCAGATCCCGCAGCCCGCGCGCCCGCAACGGATACGGCTGCCGCGGCCCCGGCACCGTCACCGCGTACCGCACCAGGCCACGGTCCACGTCCAGGTCCTCGAACGACGGCGGCACCGCGTACTCCGCCTCAGGACCACCCAGCGCCTCCAACACCCCGTCCAGGGCCGTGAACACCGTCAGGTGGGCCGTGACCGGACCCGCGAGGGCCGGGGGCTGCGGCGGCACCTCGGGCAGCGGTCCCTCCGCGTACGCGGCGAGCACCTCACGGAACAGCCAGAACTTCTCCGTGGGGCGGCCGAACTCGTCGATCGGGGCGTCGTAGTCGTACGACGTGACATCCGGCTCCAGCGGCCCTTCGTGCAGCTCGCCGCCACCCCGGTTCGCGCCCGCCCAACCCCCGAAACTCGTTCCGCCGTGCGCCATGTACAGATTCACCGACGCCCCGCACTCCAGGATCTCCCGCAGCGCGTCCGCCGCCTCCCGCGGATCCCGCACGACGTGCTTCGCACCCCAGTGGTCGAACCAGCCGCACCAGAACTCCATGCACATCAACGGCCCCGTGGCCTGGTGCCTACGTAGCGACTCGAAGGCCTCACGCGCGCGGGAGCCGAAGTTCACCGTCGCCAGCACCCCAGGAACCGAACCCCCGCTCAGCATGTGGTCCTCGGGCCCGTCCGACGTGAACAGCGGCACCGACACCCCGAGCCCCACCAGCAGATCGGCAAGAGCCCGCAGATAACGGTGGTCCGAGCCATAACTGCCGTACTCGTTCTCCACCTGAACCATCAGCACAGGACCGCCCCGGTCCACCTGCCGCTCCACGATCTGCGGCAACAACACCCCGAACCAGCGCTCCACCGCCGCCATGAACTCCGCGTCCCCGGTCCGCACCCGCGCCCCGAGCCGCCCCGTCACCCAGTGCGGAAGCCCCCCGTTCTCCCACTCCGCGCAGATGTACGGCCCCGGCCGCACGACCACCCACAGCCCCTCCCGCCGCGCCGCGTCCAGGAAACGCCCCACCGCCGCCACGTCGCGCACCTCACCGGGACGCGGCTCGTGCAGATTCCACGGCACGTACGTCTCCACACAGTTCAGGCCCATCGCCCGCAGCATCCGCAGCCGGTGCGCCCACTGCTCCTCGTGCACCCGGAAGTAGTGCAAGGCCCCCGACAGCAGCCGCACCGGCCGCCCGTCCACCTCGAAGTCGTCCCCGCCCACCCGGAAATCCGTCATCACGTGCTCCTCTTTGCCCGATGGGCGCGGCACCCACCGGCCGCCACCCTCACCTCTGGCGGCCGACGGGGTCCATGGACAAAGATCGGCCGGTGTTGGACGGGGACGCCCGCACGCACCACCACGGGAGGGGACAAATGCCCACGTACCACACCTGGATGCGGTACTTCACGCCCAGCCCGGCCCACCACCGCCTCGGCCTCGTCTGCCTCGGCGTCGGACTCCAGCACGGGCCACTGCCCACCGTCGGACCCCGCACCCTCGACCACCACGTCGCCGTCGTCGTCACCGCGGGCAGCGGCTGGTACCAGGACACCGAAGGACCCCGCCGCACCGTCACCGCACCCGCCCTGATCTGGCTCACCCCCGGCCGCCCCCACCACTACGGAGCCGACCCCGACACCGGCTGGGACGAGTGCTTCGTCGACTTCACCGGGCCCGCCACCGCCACCTACACCGAACTCGGCTACATCGAACCCGACCGCCCCGTCGTCCCCCTCTCCGACGCCGCCCAGGCCCGCGCCGCCGTCGGCCGCATCGCCCGCGCCGCCCGCCGCGGCAACCCGCTCCTCGAAGTGGAGACCGGCGCCGCCGTCCACGAACTCCTCGTCGCCCTGCGCCGCGCCCGCGCCGACCTGGCCCCCGACGGCCACCCCGTCCTCCAGGCCCTCGCACGCGACGCCTTCCAGCCCCTCTCCGTCGCCGCACACGCCGCACGGCACGGCATGACCCCCGCCGAACTGCGCACCGCCGTCCGCCGCGGCGCCGGCTGCAGCCCCAAGGACTACCTCCTCGGCATCCGCCTCGGCCGCGCCAAGGAACTCCTCGCCGCCACCGAACTCCCCGTCGCCGCCGTCGCCCGCCGCGTCGGCTACGACGACCCCGCCTACTTCTCCCGCCTGTTCACCCGCCGCGTCGGCACCGCACCCGTCCGATTCCGCGAACAACAGGGCCGCGCCGTGCCCGGCGGCTGGTCCGACAAGATCCCCGACCCCGACGACCCACCCATGCTCCACGTAGGCTGATCCGTCATGACCACCAGCAAGCCGAACGAGGTCGACCCGGCCGTGCGCGCCGAGCTCGCCCGCCTGCGCGACAGCATCGACAACATCGACGCCGCCGTCGTCCACATGCTCGCCGAGCGCTTCAAATGCACCCAGCAGGTCGGCCACCTCAAGGCCCACCACGACCTGCCCCCGGCGGACCCGGCCCGCGAATCCCGCCAGATCGAACGCCTGCGCCAACTCGCGGAGAACGCCAAACTCGACCCGGCCTTCGCCGAAAAATTCCTCAACTTCATCATCAGCGAGGTCATCCGCCACCACGAACTCATCGCCGAGGACACGAAACGGTGACCAAATTTAGCCCCTGCGGCGATTGAGCAGATCAAGCCCCTCCGGCGATTGAGGAGCGGGGTCCGGGGCGGAGCCCCGAGGCCGCAACCCCGGCGAACCGCCACATGATCCACCCTGTCCCGATGTCAGTGGCATGCGGCAGCATTACCGCATGCCCGTACTGACGCGCAGCGAAGCGCAGACCCGAGCCCAGCTCATCGACGTCGAGCGATACACCGTCGACCTCGACCTCACCGTCGGGGACGACACCTTCGACTCCCGCACCGCGATCCGCTTCACCGCGCACACCGCGGGCGACACCTTCGTCGAGCTCAAGCCCGCCGCCCTGCGCTCCGCCACCCTCGACGGGCAGCCCCTCGACCCCGCCACCCTCGCCGACAACCGGCTCCCGCTCACCGGCCTCACCGAAGGCGCCCACGAGCTGCGCATCGACACCTCCATGCGCTACTCGCACACCGGCGAGGGCATGCACCGCTTCACCGACCCCACCGACGGTGAGACGTACACGTACACGCAGCTGTTCATGGAAGACGTGCAGCGCGTCTTCGCCGCCTTCGACCAGCCCGACCTGAAGGCGACCTTCGACCTCACCGTCACCGCCCCCGAAGGCTGGACCGTCCTCGCCAACGGCACCACCGAACACGTGGGGGAGGGCCGCTGGCAGGCCGCCACCACCCCCCTGCTCTCCACCTACCTGGTGGCCGTCGCCGCAGGCCCCTGGCACTCCATCCGCACCGAACACCGCGGCCTCCCCTTCGGCCTGCACTGCCGCCGCTCCCTCGCACCCCACCTCGACGCCGACGCCGACGAAATCCTCGACGTCACGCGCGCGTGCTTCGACCGCTACCACGAGAAGTTCGAAGAGCCCTACCCCTTCGACTCCTACGACCAGGCCTTCGTCCCCGAGTTCAACGCCGGAGCCATGGAGAACCCCGGCCTCGTCACCTTCCGCGACGAGTTCGTGTACCGCTCCGCCGTCACCGACACCGAGCGACAGACCCGCGCCATGGTCATCGCCCACGAGATGGCCCACATGTGGTTCGGCGACCTCGTCACCCTCAAGTGGTGGGACGACATCTGGCTGAACGAGTCGTTCGCCGAATACATGGGCTACCAGACCCTCACCGAGGCCACCCGCTTCACTGACACCTGGATCGACTTCGGTGTCGCCCGCAAAACCTGGGGATACGACGCCGACCAGCGGCCCTCCACCCACCCCGTCGCCCCCGAATCCGTGCCCGACACGGCCTCCGCCCTCCTCAACTTCGACGGAATCTCCTACGCCAAGGGCGCCTCCGCGCTGCGCCAACTCGTCACCTGGCTCGGCGAGAAGGACTTCCTCGCCGGCATCAACACCCACTTCAAGCGCCACAAATTCGGCAACGCCACCCTCGCCGACTTCATCGAATCCCTCGCCTCCGGCACCGAACGCGACGTGCACGCCTGGGCCGACACGTGGCTGCGCACCACCGGCGTCGACACCCTCACCACGTCGGTGACCGAGAACGACGGCACCTGGAGCCTCGCCGTCGACCGACAGGGCAGCCGCCCCCACCGCATCGCCATCGGCCTGTACGACCACGCTCCCGCCGACCCGCGCGGATTCGTCCTGCGCGAACGCCTCGACGTGGAAGTCCCCTTCGCTGGAGGGGACTTGACGTTCGGCGGCCGACGCCCCGCCCTGATCGTCCCCAACGACCAGGACCTCACCTACACCAAGATCCGCCTCGACACCGCGTCCGAGGAAGCCGCCCTGCGCGGCCTGTCCGGCATCCCCGACGCCCTCACCCGCACCATCGTGTGGACCACACTGCGCGACATGGTCCGCGACGGCGCACTCGCACCCGCCAGCTACCTGGAGACGGTCGCCGCCCACCTCCCCGAGGAGAGCGACCTCGCCCTCGTCCAGGGCGTCCTCGCCTTCGCCCACACCCAGGTCGCCGACCGCTACACCGACCCCGCGGAGCGGCCCGAGGCCCTCGGTCTCATCACCACCCTGTGCGAGGACCTCGTACGCCGCACCGAGGACGGCAGCCACCCAGGGCTCCGCCTCACCGCCGTACGCCACCTCATCGACGCCGCCCGGCACGCCGACGTCATCCGCGACTGGTACGACTCCGGGGCCGTCCCCGGCGGACCCGAACTCGACCCCGAACTGCGCTGGCGCATCCTCGGCCGGCTCAGCGTCCTCGGCGCCGTCGACGAAGCCGTCATCGAGGCCGAACTCGCCCACGACCCCAGCGCCTCCGGGCAAGAAGGCGCAGCCCGCTGCCGCGCCGCGCTGCCCGACCCGCAGACCAAGGCGGAGGCGTGGTCCGCGATGTTCACGACGAACCCCGCGGACGACCTGTCCAACTACCTCTTCATCGCCACCGCACAGGGCTTCTGGCAGCCCGAACAAGCCGACCTCCTGCGGGGCTACGTCCCCCGCTACTTCACCGACGCCACCGCGCTCGCCGCGCGCCGTGGCCCCGCGATCGCCGAGGCGGCGGGCCGCCACGCGTTCCCCGTGTACGCCATCGACACGGACACGCTCCGCGTGGGCGAGCAGCACGCGGCGGACGCCACCCCCGCCTTGCGCCGCAAACTGTCCGACCAACTGGACGACCTGCGCCGGGCGTTGAAGGTACGCGGGGCGTAGGGGCGGGTCACCGGGGCCGGGGCCCTCGGAACGGGTGCGCGGCCCCGGCGCTTTGCCCCGTGCTGGGTGCCGACGCCCGTTGCACTGTCCCCGGGAGCCGGGAGCCGGGAGCCGGGAGCCGGGAGCCGGGAGCCGGGAGCCGGGAGCCGGGAGCCGGGAGCCGGGAGCCGGGAGCCGGGAGCCGGGGCCGTGGGCCGGGAGTCGGGCGTCGGGAACCGGGGTTTCGGGATACCGCCGGGGACGGCACCTGGGGGAGGGCGAAGGGAGCAACGGGCGCACAGCCCCCGGTGCTCCCGCACGCCTTCCCCGCCCATCTCCCACCCACCCGCCCCCTCCGGGGACGTCGGCCGCGCGGGGTAGCGGACGTTTCCGCTGGGTCGTTGTACTGGTCGCGCCACACCGGGGTGTGAACGCAGCGCCGTGGCCGACGCCCGCCGTCCTTGTTGCCCGGCACCGTGGTTCCGGGATTGCCGTGGTCGGCCCCGAGGCAATGAGCGCGCGGCACCGTGCGCCGCCTTGCCCACCCTGCCGCCCCAGGCGGCAGATTGCCCAAGGCGGTGACGGCCCACCGCCACGGGTGGGGTGCCGTGCTCGGCGTCGGATTGCCCAAGGCGGTGGCGGGGTGGTCTTCGTCGTCACGGGCGGGAAGCCGTGGTCGGAGGTGGGAGGTGGACTGCCAGGCGGCGCGGAGGCCGACCTGATCAAGCCTGTCCGGCGTTTGAGGACAAGCCCGCAGGGCGACGGGACCTGGCGCGCAGCCCTCAGGACCCAACCCCGGTGAGGGCCCACGGGAGTCGGGCCCCGGACGGTCCGGAGTCCTGGACGGTCCGGAGTCCCGGAGGGGCCGCATTCCCGGACGGACCGGAGCCCCGGACTGACCGGAGCCCGAGACGAGCCGTAACCCCCGGAGGGCCCCCGTGGGAGATGAGCGGGAAACAGGCCAAGCGGCACATGACCCAAGACGGAACGACGACCCCCAGCCCCGCGCGGCGGATTCACCCCTGCCGACCCCACCCGGCGCAAGCCACCTCCTCCGCACCACCCCCGGACGGGCCTAGGGCCCTTCTGACGGATCTTGCTGGAGTCGCGGGCCCTGGCACGCCCATCTGCGGCGTTGTCGTCGGTTGCCAACGCTCCGCGTTGACGCCCTCCTCCGCCTTGCAGCTGCACGCACCAGCCCCCGCTCACCGGCACCGAACATTCACGGCCGCCCGCATCCAGCCTGATCCGTCAGAAGGGCCCTAGCACAGGCCCCCCACCCCCGCCCCCACCCATACCCCTTTCGGGTCAGCTTCGTAGGTACGGCGGACGCATCAGCAGGCAAAAGGCAAGCTGAGGCATCACGTACGCCAACCACGCAAAGGACCCGTATGCGCAGCACGCCGCCCCTCGCCGGGGGTACCCAAGGCCCCGACGCCCTGCGGCCGTTGCTCACCACCGTCCTCGACGCCCTGCACAAGGGCGCCGCCCACCGGGGCGGCCCACTCCCGGCGGGCGGACCCGAGGCCGTCACGGCGCAACTCCACCACGACGTCGGGGAGTTGCTGCCCGTCCACGGCACCGGAGCCGAAGAGGCTCTGCGCACCCTCGTCACCGCCCTCGCCGAAGGCGCCGCCGACCCCGCCGACCCGTTGTGCGCCGCCCACCTGCACTGCCCGCCACTCGCCGTCGCCACCGCCGCCGACCTCGCCGCGAGCGCGCTCAACCCCTCCATGGACTCCTGGGACCAGGCCCCCGCCGCCTCCGCCCTGGAAGCCCTCGTCACCACGACCCTCGCCCACGAGGTCTACGGCCCAGGCGCCCACGCCTCACGCGAGCAGGCCGCACCCACCCACCCCGCACGCGGGCAGGCCACCCCCACCCACGCCACACCCGACGCCCTCGTCACCACCGGCGGCACCGAAGCCAACCAGCTCGCCGTCCTCCTAGCCCGTGAGGCCGCCGCCCCCGGCGAACCCGTCCGCCTCCTCGTCGGGGCCAACGCCCACCACAGCCTCGCCCGCGCCGCCTGGCTCCTCGGGCTCCCCGAACCGGTCACCGTGCCCGCCCCCGCCGGCACCCTCGACCCCGCCGCCCTCGACGAGGCACTCACCGCACTCCCGGGACCCAAACTCGTCGCCGCCACCGCAGGCACCACCGACGCAGGCCTCATCGACCCGCTCCCAGAAATCGCCGACATCTGCGAGCGGCACGGCGCCCGCCTCCACATCGACGCCGCCTACGGCGCAGGCGCCCTCTTCAGCCCCCGCGAAGCCCCCAAACTGAACGGCCTCGCCCGCGCCCACACCGTCGCCCTCGACCTGCACAAACTCGGCTGGCAACCCGTCGCCGCCGGCGTCCTCGCCGTACGCGACATCGCCGAAACCGGCGCGCTCGGCCACCAGGCCGACTACCTCAACGCGGACGACGACACCGAAGCCGGGCTCCCCGACCTCCTCGGCCGCTCCCTGCGCACCACCCGCCGCCCCGACATCCTCAAAACGGCCGTCACCTTCAAAGCCCTCGGCCGCACCGGACTCGCCGCCCTCGTCGACGACGTCACCGCCCTCGCCCACCACCTGGCCCAACTCATCGACGCACACCCGCACTTCGAGCTCTACGACACCCCCACCCTCACCACCGTCCTGTTCCGGCCCACCGGCGCCACCGACGAAACCATCGCCGCGATCCGCCGCACCCTGCTCACCGAAGGCCGCGCCGTCCTCGGCCGCGCCCGCATGGACGGAAAGCTCCACCTCAAAGCCACCCTGCTCAACCCGCACGCCACCCCCGAAGACCTCACCGCCCTCCTGGAACTGGTGGAAGGACACACGCCGCGATGACAGCCGCGCCCACCCCCAACCCCGCAACACGGCCCACCGAAGAACCCCGCGACCTCGTCGGCATCGGCATCGGCCCCTTCAACCTCTCCCTCGCGGCCCTCGCCCACCCCCTCACCGAACTCGACACCGCCTTCTACGAACAGCGCCCCGCCTTCCACTGGCACCCCGGCCTGCTCATCGAAGGCGCCACGCTCCAAGTCCCGTTCCTCGCCGACCTGGTGACCCTTGCCGACCCCACCAGCCACTGGAGCTTCCTCAACTACCTCAAGACCCGCGAGCGCCTCTTCCCCTTCTACTTCGCCGAGCGCTTCCACATCCAGCGCGCCGAATACGACGCCTACTGCCGCTGGGTCAGCGAGAACCTCCCCGGACTCCACTTCTCCCACCAGGTCGACGCCGTCCGCTGGAACACCGAACGCGCCCTGTTCGAAGTCGACTTCACCCAACTCGACGCCGAAGGCGAAGCCGAAGCCCTCGGCCGCACCTACACCAAGAACGTCGCCATCGGCGTCGGCACCGCCCCCTACGTACCCGAACCCCTCAGGCCCCTCGAAGAAGCACCCACCGTGCCCGTCGTCCACTCCGCCGACTACCTCACCCACCGCGAACGCCTGCTCGCAGCCGAACACATCACCGTCGTCGGCAGCGGACAGTCCGGAGCCGAGATCTTCCTCGACCTCCTGCGCGCCCGCCCCGCCGGCCACGAGAAGATCACCTGGCTCGCCCGCACCGACGCGTTCGCACCCATGGAGTACAGCAAGCTCGGCCTCGAACACTTCACCCCCGACTACAGCCACTACTTCCACCACCTGCCCGAGGCAGAACGCGACCGCCTCGTACCCGCCCAATGGCAGCTCCACAAAGGCATCGACGCCGACACCATCACCGCCATCCACGAAGAGCTCTACCAGCGCACCCTGAACGGCGGCTGGCCCGACGCCACCCTCACCCCCGGCGTCAGCATCCGCACCGCCGGACGCGTCGCCACCACCAAGGTCGAACTCCACCTCGAACACCGCCAACAGGGCACCCGCTCCCGCCTCACCACCGACGCCGTCGTCCTCGCCACCGGCTACAAGGAACGCCCCCTCAGCGGCATGCTCACCGGCCTCGACCCCTACCTGCGCCGCGACCACTCCGAACGCCCCCGCATCGACGACCAGTTCCGCCTCGTCCTCGACGACCGCGTCCAAGGCTCCGTCTACGTCCAGAACGCCGAACGCCACACCCACGGCGTCGGCGCCCCCGACCTCGGACTCGCCGCCTGGCGCAGCGCCACCATCCTCAACTCGCTGACCGGCAAGGACCCCTACCCGCAGCCCCGGCGCACCGCCTTCACCACCTTCGGCCTCACCGGACACGAAAACCGCGCCCCCCTGCCCGGACAACAGACAAGGGAACGCGGCACCATGGTCAAACTCCAGGACTGACCGCCGGACGGCTACGGCTCACTGCGCGAACACCGGCGTCCCGTCCCGCGTCAACTTCCAATCCACCGAAGCGAAGTCCGCCGTGTCGAGGACGCCCTTCGCCGTCACCCACTCAGCGATCCGCGTCCGGATCTCCGTCGACTCCGACCACAGCTCCTTCGCCGACGCCACATGCGGGAACGCGCCGCCACCGTTCGCCCGATAGTTGTTCACCGCGAACACGAACTGCGCCGCGTCATCCAGATCCTTGCCGTCGAACTTCACGTTCTTGATCCGGGAACCCGCCGCCTGCGCGATATCGATGTCGTACGTCAACCCCGACACATAGTCGTAGTTGTAGTCCGGCCGATTGTTCGCGTTCGTCAGCTTGTCCACGTCCACCGCTGCCCCGGCCGCCGTCTGCACGAAGTACTCCGCCGAATACTCCAGATACGCCCGCACCTGCGCACCCGTCAGCAACTTCGCCACCAGCGTGTTGTCGTACACATACAGGCTCGACAGATCCCGGATGGTGACGTCCCCCGCCGGAATCTCCGACGTACGCGAGAACGGCGACGCCTGTGACAGGACCGGCAGCGACGCGTACTCCGTCGACGCCAACGCCTTCGTCACCACATCCGCCTGCACCTTGTTGATCAGATCGATGATCGGCGCATCCTTGTACCGGGCATCAACCGTCGTCAGCGCCTGCTTCGCCGTCCCCACGACCTGATTGACGTACTCCACCACCGTCTCGTGCTGCTCCCGCAGCAACTTCGAGATCTCCGGATCGTCCGCCACCGCATTCGTGTTCCGCAGCGACGCCTTCACCGACTCGACGGTCCAACGACCCTTCTCCCAGACCAGATCGAAGTCGAACAGCGCCAACCGCTCGGCAAAACACAGTGGTTCGGAGAGAACGACCGTCTTCCCGGTCTTCTCGTTCGCCACCAGCTGCTGCTCGATCTCGACGTGCGCGTGCCCCACCAGAATCGCGTCGACCCCCGGCACCTGCTTCGCGACATTCGCCGCCGCGTTCTCCACATACGGCACCTGATCCCCGTACGAAGACTGCCCCGACGCCCCCGAATGCGCCGACACGATCACCACATCCGCGCCCATCGACCGCAGCTTCGGCACCCACTTCGCCGCCTGCTCCTCAAGCCCCGGGAACTTCAACACACCCTGCACATACGCCTTGTCCCAGATCGCGATCCCCGGATTCGTCAGCCCCAGAACCGCGACCTTCACATCCTTGCCGTGCGGAGTACGCAGCCGCTTCATGAAGTACGGAGGAAACGCCGGCTTCTCCGTCTTCGCATCCACCGCATTCGCACCCAGCAGCGGAAACTCACACTGCGACTCGAACTTCCTGAGCGTCTCGATGCCGTAGTTGAACTCGTGATTGCCCAACGCCACCGCGTCGTACCCGATCGCGTTCATCGCCCGCGCCATCGGATGCACCGGACCACCGGCCGCCGTGATCGGATCGACCTTCGCGTAGTAGTACGTCAACGGGGTGCCCTGAATCGTGTCCCCGGCGTCGATGAGAAGGGTGTTCCCCCGGCCCCTCTCCGCACGCACCTGATCCACCAACGTCGAAACCCGCGCCAGACCCTGCGCATTGCCCGCCGCATCCACGTAGTCGGCGTTCTTGAAGTAGTCCCAGTTGAAGACGTGACCGTGCAGATCCGTCGTCCCCATCACCGTGAACGCGTACCGCTTCTGCTTCTTCGGCTTTGCCGCGGCGGAGGCAGGCGCGGCGACGGCACCGGCCAGGGCCACCCCGGCACCCGTACCGGCCGACCTGGCGAGAAAAGATCTACGGTCCAACGACATCGGAGTCTCCTCGTCTACGTGTACGCCATGATGACGCGCGTAGATTCTTACTCACCAACCCCAACTCGCAACAGCCTCACAAGGTTTCGTTTCGGTGATGACAAGGTGGGCGCATGACCAACGACCACCCCACCGCCACTCCCAACGCACCGCGCATAGCGGTACGCGGAGAAGCCCACATCGAAGCCGAACCCGAACTCGCCCGCATCGGCATCACCGTCACCGCCCGCGGCACCGACCGCCGCACCGCCCTCGAAGACCTCACCCACCGCAACACCCACGTACTCGACCTCATCAAGGGCTACGGAGACGCCGTCGACACAACCGCCACCGGCGCCCTCTCCATCACCCCCGAACTCACCAAACGCGGCCGCGGCGAACGCATCCGCACCTACCACGGCCGCGTCCACATCACCGCCGACCTCACCGACTTCACCGCACTCGGCGAACTCACCACCCGCCTCGCCGACCTCGACCTCACCAGCGTCGAAGGCCCCTGGTGGTCCCTGCGCCCCACCTCACCCGTACACGCCCGAGCAAGGCAACAAGCCGTCCGCGAAGCCGTCCAACGCGCCCGCGAATACGCCGAAGCCCTCGACACCACCCTCGCCGCACTCATCGACATCGCCGACATCGGCGCCGACGACCCCACCATGTCCGACCGCGCCATGCCCCGCGGCATGATGCGCACGGCCGCCTTCGCCGGCGCCGAACCCGAACCCGCCCCCGCACTCGACCTCGAACCCCAACGCCAACGCGTACGGGCCCAGGTCAACGCCCGCTTTACGATGCACCCGCCGAAACTCTGAGCCACACAGCCGCTCATCAGAGCGCAGTGTCGCCCAAATTCAAGCCTTGTCAATAGCCCTTCACGCAAAGGTCGTTGAGTAGTCATGACCGACCAAATCTCTACCCGTCGGTAAGGTTTAGGCTCGAAAGATGCGCCGAGCAAAGATCGTCTGCACCCTGGGCCCCGCCACCGACTCGTACGAGCAGATCAAGGCACTCGTCGAAGCCGGAATGGACGTAGCCCGCTTCAACCTCAGCCACGGCACCTACGCCGAACACGAGGAGCGCTACCAGCGCGTGCGAAAGGCCTCCGACGAGACCGGCCGCAGCGTCGGAATCCTCGCCGACCTTCAAGGCCCGAAGATCCGACTCGGCCGATTCAGCGAAGGACCCGTACTACTCGAACGCGGCGACGAGTTCACCATCACCGTCGAAAGCGGCATCCAAGGCGACCGCCAAACCTGCGGAACCACCTACGACGGCCTCGCCCAAGACGTCACCACCGGCGAACGCATCCTCGTCGACGACGGCAAAGTCACCCTCGAAGTCACCGCAGTCGACGGACCCCGCGTCCGCACCCGCGTCATCGAAGGCGGCATGGTCTCCGACCACAAGGGCCTCAACCTCCCCGGAGTCGCCGTCTCCGTCCCCGCCCTCTCCGACAAGGACGAAGCCGACCTCCGCTGGGCCCTGCGCACCGGAGCCGACATCATCGCGCTCTCCTTCGTCCGCAGCGGCCGCGACATCGAAGACGTCCACCGCATCATGACCGAAGAAGGCCGCCACCTCCCCGTCATCGCCAAGGTGGAAAAACCCCAAGCCGTCGACAACATCGACGACATCGTCGCCGCATTCGACGGCATCATGGTCGCCCGCGGCGACCTCGGCGTCGAAATGCCCCTCGAACAAGTCCCGATCGTCCAAAAGCGCGCCATCAAACTCGCCAAGCGCAACGCCAAGCCCGTCATCGTCGCGACCCAAATGCTCGACTCGATGATCGACAACTCCCGGCCCACGCGCGCCGAAGCGAGCGACGTCGCAAACGCCGTCATCGACGGCACCGACGCCGTCATGCTTTCCGGTGAAACCAGCGTCGGAAAATACGCGATCGAAACCGTCAAGGTCATGGGCCGCATCGTCACCGCAGCCGAAGAAGACATCCTCGCCAAGGGCCTCCCGCCCCTCACCGAACGCAACAAACCCCGCACCCAAGGCGGAGCAGTCGCCCGCGCAGCAGCCGAAATGGGCGACTTCCTCGGCGCGAAATTCCTGGTCGCCTTCACCCAGTCCGGCGACACCGTCCGCCGCCTCTCCCGCTACCGCTCCCCGATCCCCCTGCTCGCCTTCACCCCGCAGGCAGCAACGCGGTCACAGCTCAACCTCACGTGGGGCGTGGAGACCTTCCTCGGCCCGCACGTCGACTCCACCGACGCGATGGTCGCCCAGGTCGACGAACAACTCCTGAAGATCGGCCGCTGCAAGAAGGGCGACACCGTCGTCATCACGGCCGGCTCCCCTCCCGGCGTCCCCGGCTCCACGAACCTCGTCCGCATCCACCACATCGGCGAGGACGACAGCCCCAAGTAGCAGGCAGTTGTACGTAATTGGGGCCGCGACCCATCGGCAAAGGGTGCGGCCCCTACGCATGATCCTGGGCATGAACCCCGTACATGCCCAGGACGACTACGGGGCCCCGATTACGAGGCCACGACTACGGGGTCACGATCGCGAAATTCGGATCCGGCTTCTCGACCACGCCCAGCAACTTCTGCAACAGCGACGCATCACCCGACACCTCGATGTCCCCCAGCCCCTTCCCGCCCAACAAGGCGAGGAGCTGCGGCTTGGTCATGGACAGCGTCACACCCGCACCACTGTCGGCCTTGTCGTCGCTCTTGTACGTCAACACACCGTTCTGCAACGTCAGGTGATAGACGACACCCAGCGCCGGGAAGCTCCAGTCCATCTTCAACTTCAGATCCCACGCCTTGGGCCCATTGATCCGAATCGCGACCGAATCGATCAACTGGTCGACACTCAGCGCCATCATCATCGTCGGACTCACCGACGTCGACCTACCGGGCGTGACCCCGTCCGTCAGTTCCATCGCACCCGTGAGATAGAAGTTCCGCCACACCGCGTTCTCGGTCGCGTACCCCAACTTCGCGTAGATCGCGGCCAGTTCAGTCTTGGCGGCCTTGTGCTCCGGATCCGCGAACACGACATGATTGAGCAGTGTGGCGGCGAACCGCAGGTCGCCGTCCTTCACGAACCCCTTCGCCTTGGCGACAGTCGCCGTCCGCCCGCCCAGGGCCTTCACGTACCGCTTCGCCTCATCGACCGGCGTGTGCTCCCAGAGATGGGCCGGATTGGCATCGAACCAGCCCATGTAGCGCTGATAGATCCCCTTCACGTTGTGACTGAGCGAACCGTAGTAACCGCGGTTCGCCCACACGTTCAGCGCGGGCGGCAGCTGAATCTCCTCGGCGATCTCCTTACCGGTCATCCCGATATTGATCATCCGAAGCGTCTGATCATGCATGTACGCATACAAGTCCCGCTGTACCGCGAGTAGTTCGGTGATCTCCTCGCCACCCCACGTCGGCCAGTGATGCGACGCGAACGCCACATCCACCCGACCCGCGAACAGATCGATCGACTCGTTGAGGTAATGCGCCCACTCACGAGCATCCCGCACTTGCGCGCCACGCAGCGTGATGATGTTGTGCATCGTGTGCGTCGCGTTCTCCGCCATACACACCGCACGCAGATCAGGGAAGACGAAGTTCATCTCCGCCGGCGCCTCGGTCCCCGGCGTCATCTGGAACTCGATCCGCACCCCGTCGAACGTCTCGACCTGCCCGGTCTTCGTGATGCTCTTGGTGGGCGGGATCAGCCCCACAGTCCCCAACGACACGTTCTGCCCGAGACCACAACCGATCTGCCCCTTCGCCGACTTGGGCAACTGCGCGCCGTACATGTACGAGGAACGCCGCGTCATCGCCGTACCCGCGTACACGTTCTCCGAGACCGCGTGCTCCAGGAACCCTTCGGGCGCGACGACAGGTACGTCGCCGGCCCCGTCCGGCAGAATCCCGTACGCGCCACCGAAGTGATCGACGTGCGGGTGCGTGTAGATCAGCGCCGTGACCTTCTTGTCCGCGGCGTCGCGGTGGTCCCGGTACAGCTTCAGCGCGGCGGCGGCCGTCTCGGCGGAGATCAGGGGATCGATGACGATGAGCCCGGTATCGCCCTCGACGATCGTCATGTTCGACAGATCGAGCCCGCGCACCTGATAGATCCGGTCGGTGACCTTGTACAGCCCCTGCTTGCTGACGAGCTGCGACTGCCGCCACAGGCTCTTACTGGCGGTTGCGGGGGCGTCCTTCTTGAGGAAGTCGTACCCGTCGGCGTCCCAGACGACCTTGCCGTCCGCGTTCTTGATCACGCCTGGCGTGAGCGCCGCGATGAAGCCCTTGTCGGCGTTGGTGAAGTCGGTGTCGTCGTCGTAGTTCAAGTCGCCCTCGTCCGTCGCGCTGATGCTGTTCCCTGAGGCCTGGCCGCCGCCGGGTCTGTGTGCGGCAAACGCGGACTCCGGGCTCACGGCCACGGCAGCCGCGGCGGCACCTGCCGCGGCCGCGACGAAGCGGCGCCGGTTGATCGGGCTCATGCGTACCTCTTCGGGCGGGTGGTGGGTGTGAACCCGAACTTCCGTTGAGGCGGGTGGGGCGGTCAAGGGTTCCTGGGGGAATTGGGGCAGGTCCCAGGGGGTGGGCGGGGCGGGTGTGACGGCTCCTATTGCGGGGTCAGTACTTGGGACCTACGTGGGCGTCCATGAGAGCGACGTCCGCTTTGCGGGCGACCGAGATGTTGTACGGGTTCCCGTGCCGGGTGCAGTGCGTCCACGTGACGCCGAGCCGGTCGAGGGTGTCGGTGTACAGCTGCCGGATGCAGTCCGACTTGTTGGTGAAGAAGTACCGCGGGTACTCGTAGCGCTTGCGCTCACTACCGACGAGCCGCGTCGTCCAGTTCGTGATCCGGCACCCGTCGGAGTGGATGAGCCCCCGGACGAACTCCCACGGGTGGGCATCGACGATCTCCTGCTGCCAGGAGGCGAGCGTGATCTTGCGGTCGTGCTTCTTGCCGGGGCCGTGCTGGGGGAAGAGGCAGGGGAGGTGCTTCGAGTACACCTTGACGTTGTGGCAGCCGGTCCGCTGTACGCGGCAGACGCTGTTGTCCGGGAGGACGGCCCGCATCGCCCGTTCCGTCTCGTCCGCGATGCCCGGCCAGGCGTCGGCGCAGGTGATCATCAGGTTGGGGACGCGGTGCCCCGAGTAGTGGCTGATGTGGCCGTCGCCCAGGTACTGGCCCAGCAGGTACGAGTACGCGGCCGCGTCCAGCGGCCGACCGTCACAGCGCGGGCAGGTCGGATCGTGTGAGCCGGGGCATTCACCCCGTTTCGCTCGGTCCATGTGGAGCCAGTACGAGACTGTGCCGAGAGGGACGGCGAGGCTGCGCGCCACGTCTGCGTTCTTGGCGCCGTCCCTGAGCAGTGTGAGCGCCCGCTGTCGTACGGCTGTTCCGTGATAGTTCATGTGAGCACAGTGCGTGACGGCCGGTGACGCCATGCAGCAAAAAGCGGATGTTCACGAGAACGTGAACATCCGCTTCTAGCGAAGTGCCCGGTGTGGGATTCGAACCCACATGCCCGTAGGCACGGTGGTTTGAGCACCGCGAGTCTGACCAGTTCCTCCAACCGGGCGGGCTGTCGAACTGTCGGGAAGTGTACCGGGTCATCGGAGGCAGTCGCAGCTAGGTAGGCTCTAGGGGCAGCCCCTAGCCTGCCCAAACAAGGAGCGCCCCCGTGACCGCCCCCGAGACGCCCGAGCCCGTAGACGCAGTCGACGACGACAAGTCGCACGTCCCGCCGCTGACGACCCGCGTCGTCATCGCCGAGGACGAGGCCCTCATCCGCCTCGACCTCAAAGAGATGCTCGAGGAAGAGGGCTACTCCGTCGTGGGCGAGGCCGGCGACGGCGAGCAGGCCGTCGAGCTGGCCCGTGAGCACAAGCCCGACCTGGTGATCCTCGACGTGAAGATGCCGAAGATGGACGGCATCAGCGCGGCGGAGAAGATCGCCGGTGAGTCGATCGCCCCTGTTCTGATGCTGACCGCGTTCTCGCAGCGCGATCTGGTGGAGCGTGCGCGCGACGCCGGTGCGATGGCGTATCTGGTGAAGCCGTTCAGTAAGAGTGACGTCGTTCCGGCGATCGAGATGGCCGTGTCGCGCTTCACGGAGTTGAAGACGCTGGAGAACGAGGTCGCGGATCTTACGCAGCGTCTTGAGACGCGGAAGCTGGTGGACCGGGCGAAGTCGGTTCTTCAGACGGAGTACGGGCTCACCGAACCCGCTGCGTTCCGTTGGATTCAGAAGACGTCGATGGATCGCCGGTTGTCGATGCAGCAGGTGGCCGAGGCGGTCATTCAGGATGCCGAGGAGAAGAAGGCGTCGAAGGGCTGACGTCGCTCGTTACGTGTGTGAGGCCCGCATCCCGGTTCGGGGGTGCGGGCCTCAGCCACATCCACGTAAAGCACGTAAAGCCATCAGTCCTCGCCGAGGTAGGCCTTCCGTACGGATTCGTCGTGGAGGAGGTCTTCGCCGCTGCCGGAGAGGACGATGGAGCCGACTTCCATCACATGTCCTTGGTCGGCGAGTGACAGCGCCGCTTGGGCGTTCTGCTCGACCAGCAAGATGGTCGTGCCTTGGGCCTTGAGTTCCGAGATCGTCGACATGATCTTCTGCATCATGATCGGCGAGAGGCCCATGGACGGTTCGTCGAGCATCAGTAGCTTGGGTTGGGACATCAACGCCCGTCCCATTGCCAGCATTTGCTGCTCGCCGCCGGACAGCGTTCCCGCCGCCTGCTTCCTTCGTTCCCCGAGGATCGGGAACAGCTCGTAGGCCCGCTGCATGTCCTTTTCGACGGCTGCCTGGTCGCGGCGGAGGAACGCGCCGAGTTGGAGGTTCTCCGCGATGGTGAGGCGGGGGAAGATGCGGCGGCCTTCGGGGGAGTGGGCCAGCCCCATTGCGACGATCTTGTGCGCGGGTACGGATGCCAAGGGTTCCCCGGCGAAGCTGATCTTGCCGGCCGAGGGTTTCAGCAGTCCGGAGAGGGTGCGCAGGGTGGTGGTCTTTCCGGCGCCGTTGGTGCCGATGAGGGTGACGACCTGGCCTTCTTCGACGCTGAAGGTGATGCCTTTGACGGCTTCGATCTTGCCGTAGGCGACCTTGAGGTCCTCGACCTCGAGCAGTGCGGTCACTGGTCGTTTCCTTCCCCGCCGGCCTGGGCTTCCGCGGCCTGGACTTCTTCGATCGCGGTGTCTTCGGGGGCGCCTTCGAAGGGGGTGCCGAGGTAGGCGGCGATGACGCGTTCGTCGCCCTGGACTTCTTCGCTGGTGCCTTCGACGAGTTTTTCGCCTTGGACGAGGACGGCGACGCGGTCGCAGAGGTTGAAGATGAAGCGCATGTCGTGCTCGATGACGAGGACGGCGATGCCCATGTCGCGGATGGCGACGACCAACTCTTCGGTGGCGCGGGTCTCTTGGGGGTTCATGCCGGCGGTTGGTTCGTCGAGCAGGAGGAGGCCCGGTTCGCTGGCCAGTGCCCTCGCGATTTCGAGCTTGCGCTGTTCTCCGTAGGGGAGGTTGCGGGCGAGGTGGTCGCGTTTGTGGGAGAGGCCGATGAAGTCGAGGAGTTCCATGGCGCGTTCTTCGCTGCCGCGTTCGGCTTTGCGGAAGCCGGGGCCTCGTAGGAGGGCCGACCACAGGCCTTCCTTTGTTCGTGTGTGGCGACCCACCAACACGTTCTCGAGCACGGTCATGTTGGCGAAGAGGCGGATGTTCTGGAAGGTGCGGGCGACGCCTGCCTGGGTGACGAGGTGGGGTTGGGGCGGCAGGGTGTTGCCCTGGAAGGAGACTTTGCCTTCGGTGGGGACGTAGAGGCCGGTGAGGCAGTTGAAGAAGGTGGTTTTTCCGGCGCCGTTGGGGCCGATGAGGCCGACGATTTCGCCTTGGTCGACGTGGAGGTCGACGCCTCGTACTGCGGTGAGGCCGCCGAAGCGCATGGTGACGCCGCTTGCCTGGAGCACCGTGTTGGTCGTCGCTGTGGTCATGGTGGTCACGCTCCGGCCTTGGTGGGTGCCGTACCGGCGCCGGTGAGGCTTGTTTGTTCGGGGACGTCGAGTTGGCCGGTGTCGTGGAATTCGAGTTGCCGGCGTTTGTCGGCGACGAGGCCTTCGGGGCGGAAGCGCATGAGGAGGATCAACGCGATGCCGAAGAGGAGGAGTTGGTAGTCGCCGATGAATTGGAGTTTCGCCGGGATGAGGTAGAGCAGGGCCGCGCCGATGAGGGGGCCGCTGACGGTGCCCATGCCGCCGAGGATGACTGCGGCGAGCAGGAACGCGGAGTTGGGTGGTGCGTTCTCGACGAATTTGTACTGGTCGGGGGTGACCGAGTATTGGACGTGGGCCTGGACGCTGCCGGCCATGCCTGCGAGGGAGGCGCCGAGGGCGAAGGCGAGGAGTTTGAGGCGGAAGGCGTTGATGCCCATGGCGCGGGCGGCTGTTTCGTCTTCGCGGATGGCGACCCAGGCGCGGCCGATGCGGCTGGCGCTGGCGCGGCGGAAGACGGTCACGACGATGATCGTGAAGAACAGCATCAGCAGGTAGTAGTTGGCGAAGCGGCCGAGGTCGACGCCGAGGACGGTGTGGGTTTCGCCGAGGTCGAAGCCGAAGATTTTGAGGTCGGGGATGTTGGGGATGCCGTTGGGGCCGTTGGTGACGTCGGGTCCTGAGTCGCCGTCGAGGTTGTTCATGGTGATGCGGAAGATTTCACCGAAGCCGAGGGTGACGATGGCGAGGTAGTCGCCTCGGAGGCGGAGGGTGGGTGCTCCGATGGCGATGCCGAAGACGAGTGAGGCTGCGGCGCCGGTGAGTACGGCTGCCCAGAAGGGGAAGTGGACGCCGATGGTGGAGTCGGGGCTGCCGGAGACGAGGGCTGCGGCGTAGGCGCCGACGCCGAGGAAGGCGACGTAGCCGAGGTCGAGGAGTCCTGCGAGGCCGACGACGACGTTGAGGCCGAGGGCGACGGTGGCGAAGACGAGGATGTTGGCGGCGACGTTGGTGTAGGTGTCGTTGGTCTGGGTGAAGGGGAAGGCTGCCGCGGCGACGAAGGCGGCGGTGAGGCTGATGTTGCGGTGTTTGTTGGTGAGGCCGGTGATGCGGGCGAGGAGGCCGGCTTTGGCGAGGCCTGCTGCGCCGAAGGAGACGATGATGAGGTAGCCGACGAAGAGTTCGCCGTATTCGGTGTCGATGCCGTACGTGAAGACGTAGAGGCCGATGCCGAAGGCGACGGCGATGAGGAGGATTTCGGCCCACGCGGGGAGCTTGATGGTGCTGGGGCGTGGGGCCGGGGCTTTGAGGGCGGCCCGGAAGCGGCGCCAGGGGTTGGTGGCTTCGGGGTCGGGGGTGTCGGCGGGGAGGCCGAGGGCGAGGAGGGTGGTGGCGAGGGCTGCGATGCCCGCGATCCAGGCTCCGGGTTCGAGGTTGGCGGTGCCGCCGAGTTTCGCGGAGATGGCGCCCATGGTGTAGCCGGTGGTGCCGAGGGTGCCGAGGGCGAGGAGGAGGGTGGGGGCGGTGGTGCCGCCGGGGGTGAGCCATTGGAGGCCGCGGGTGCCGAGTCCGGAGAGGGCGAGCAGCAGGGTGAGCAGTGCGCCGACGAGGGTGAGGACTTGGAGTCCGCCGGGGTAGCCGGTGACGGTGAGGTCGCCGGGGAATTCGTCTGTCCAGGTCCAGGCGAGGAAGGTGCTGGCGAGGGTGAGGAGGGCTCCGGCCGCGGTGCCGTAGCGGGCTGCCTTTTCGGGGAGCGGGAGGGCGGCGGTCTTGGCGCCGGCTGTGGTTGTGGTTGTCGTCATGGTGGTCACGCCCTGTCCGAGACGCGTTCGCCGAGTAGGCCTTGGGGCCTCAGCAGGAGGACGAGGATGAGGAGGGCGAAGGCCCAGACGTCCTTCCAGGCTCCGCCGCCGAAGAGTTCCATGCCGGGGATGTCGCCGATGTAGGCGGTGGCGAGGGCTTCGGCGAGGCCGAGGGTGAGGCCGCCGATCATGGCGCCGTAGATGTTGCCGATGCCGCCGAGTACGGCTGCGGTGAAGGCTTTGAGGCCGGCGATGAAGCCCATTTTGAAGCCGACTTGGCCGTATTTGAGGCCGTAGGCCATGGCGGCGACGGCTGCGAAGGCGCCGCCGATGGCGAAGGCGGTGACGACGATGCGGTCGGTGTTGATGCCCATGAGCTTGGCGGTGTCGGGGTCTTGGGAGGTGGCTTGCATGGCGCGGCCCGTGCGGGTTTTGGCGACGAAGTAGGCGAGGCCGGCCATGCAGATGGGGGCGGCGATGATGAGGAAGAGGTCGCCGCGCTGGAGGGTGATGGCGCCGAGGTCGATGGGCCCGCCCTCGAACTGGGGGAAGGTGCGGTCGGCCTTGGCGTCGGGGTAGAAGGCCCAGACTGCCTGCTGGAGGGCGATGGAGAGGCCGATGGCGGTGATGAGCGGGGCGAGGCGTGGGGCGTTTCTGAGGGGCCGGTAGGCGAAACGTTCCGCGCCGACGGCGATGAGGACGGAGCAGGCGATGCCCATCAGGAGCATGAGGGGCAGGGCGACGATGAGTGATGTTCCGCCGGGGAGCAAGAGCCACATGGTGAGGGCGCCGAAGCCGCCGATCATGTAGATCTCGCCGTGGGCGAAGTTGATGAGCTGGATGATGCCGTAGACCATGGTGTAGCCGACGGCTATGAGGCCGTACAGGGCTCCGAGGATCAGGCCGTTGACCAGCTGTTGCGGCAGATCGTGCACCGCTGGGCCTCCGTGGGTGGTGGTGTCAAGTACAGGTGCGCGGGGGGCTGTTGGTGGGCCCCCCGCGCTTGCTGCGGTACTGGGGGAGCGTCCGGGGTGCCGGGCGCTCCCTTCGCGTTACTGCGCTTCCAGCTCGCCGGTCTTGACCGGGGTGTGCTCGCCGCCCTTGACCTGGTAGACGGTGAGGGTGCGGTTGGTGGTGTCGCCGTACTTGTCGAAGGAGACCTGGCCGGTGACGCCGTTGAAGGAGACCTTCTGGGTGGCTTCGCTGATCTTCTTGCGGGCTTCCTTGGGGTCGCTGGGAAGCTTGCCGTCGTTGTCGGCCATGACCTGCTTGACGGCCTGGATGATGGTCCAGGCGGCGTCGTAGGAGAGGGCGCCGTAGGTCTCGTAGGGCTCGTCGTAGCCGGCGGCCTTGTAGTCGGCGATGAACTTCTTGGCGGTGTCGAGCTTCGCGGGCGGGGCGCCGACGGAGGTGGCGAAGTCGCCTTCGGCGGCCTTGCCTGCGAGCTTGGTGTAGTCGGCGCTCTGGAGGGCGTCGCCGCCGATGACGGGGATCTTGGCTCCGGCGTCCTTGATCTGCTTGGACAGGGGCGCGCCGGCCGGGTATTCGCCGCCGTAGTAGACGAAGTCGGCCTTGGAGTTCTTGATCTTCGTGGCGATGGCGCCGAAGTCGCGGTCGTCGGGGTTGATGTGGTCGGTGGTGATGACCTTGCCGCCGAGCTTGGTGAATTCCTGGCGGAAGGTGCGGGCGAGGCCCGCTCCGTAGGTCTTCTTGTCGTCGACGGAGTAGACGGTCTTCAACTTGAGGGTTTTGTACGCGTATTGGGCGGCGTAGGGGCCCTGCAGCGCGTCGGTGGTCGCGGTGCGGAAGTATGTGTCGAACTGGCGGGCCTTCTTGGTCGCGTACTTGGCGCCCTGGGTGAGTTCGGGTGCGGTGTTCGCGGGGGAGACCTGGACCAGGTTGGCGGAGGCGAAGGTCTTCTGCATCGACTGGGCGACGCTGGAGTTCAGCGGTCCCACGACGCCGAGGACGTCGTCCATGCCGACGAGTTTCGTGGCGTTCTGTCCGCCGGTGGAGGGGTTGGCGACGTCGTCGAGCGGCTCGGTCTTGAAGGTGACGCCGTTGACTTCTTTGTTCTTGTTGGCGGTCTTCGCGGCCAGGTCGACGGAGTTCTTGATGCCGATACCGATGGCCGAGAGGTCGCCGCTGAGCGGGGCGTCGACGCCGATGACCACGGTGGTGTTGTCTCCGCCGCTGGACTTCTTGTCGTCGTCGCGCGAACCGCAGGCGGTGAGCGTGAGTGCTCCGGTGGTGAGCACGGAAGTGAGTATGAGCAAAGAACGGTGTCGCACGATCATTCCTCTCCCTGGCGCGGTCCCCTGGTCCAGGGGCCGTGTGTCTCGCCGGGCCGTACGGAGTGGTACAGGGGCCGTGCAAGTGGAGCGCCCGGCGGCGCGGTGACTGGCCGTGACTATAAGCGCAGGTGGCGGGGTGGAGCGTGGGTGCGGAAGAGGCTGTGACGTTCTTGTTATGCCGGGCGTCCCGGCTGGGCGGGGCGGACCAAGATCACCTCAAGTCCCGTCGTGGAGCGGGGTGTTCTCAAGATCGACATGGTCGGGTACGCCCCGTGCGCGTCGACAGGGCTACGCGGTGCGACGTTCGCATTGCTTCGTTGCGGCAGAGGTAACCGAGTGTTACCGCTGTGTGAGTTCGGCGCGAGGTTCTTTGCAGCGGGCGCGCAGCAGGGTGAGGAGGTCGTGCGGATAGCGCTCGACGAAGATGAAGCTGTGCAGTTCTCTGGCCCGCCGGTTGGTGAGTGTGAGATCCAGGTAGGCCATGTCGAGGGCGTGGGGTAGGGGTCGGGTGGCGCCGGGGCGGGGCCGCTCGGGGCGGGGGAGTAGGAGGGTGCCCGCGGCGGCGGTCACGGCGACGAGGCCGGCGAGGAGGAGGTGCCGCCTGCGCGGGGGCTGTGCGGTCCAACGGTCGTACGGGCGCGGGGAGTCGGTGCCGACGATGTCGGTGGGGTGCGGCGCGCGGGGGTGGCTGTCGGCCGCCGGTTCGTGCGGCTCGACGGGCCCGATGCCGGTCATGCTCGACGGTAGGGCGGAGGGGGTGGGTCCGCCAATGGTGGGGCGGGGTGGGGGAGTTGGAGCGGGTCCGGCGGTGTCGGTACAGGGTGGGGGAGTTGGAGCGGCTCCGTTGGTGTCGGTACAGGGCGCGTGAGTTAGATCGGGTCCGGTGGTGGCGGTACAGGACGCGTGAGTTGGGGACGCCCCCTGGTCGGACAGGGCGTGGCGCGATGGAATGCCTCACGTCACCTCCCGTCCCGTGAGTGAACTCCTGAACGCGCCCTTGGAGGCACGATGGTGAGATCCACCGGTAAGAGACGCTTCGGCCTGGCCCTGGTGTGTGCGCTGGTGGCGGCCGTGGCCGCCCCGTCCGCGTATGCCGTGCAACCCTCAGCCGGGCAGGCGGAGTTGAAGATCAAGGATCGTGAGACGCAGCCCGTCTTCTCGCGCGCGGACGCCGTGCTGCAGAAGGTCGACGTCCAGACGGAGGCCGACAGTGACGGCGACGGTAAGCGCGACACCGTGCGCATGCGGATTCTGCGGCCCAAGGAGACCGAGACGGCGGGCCTGAAGGTCGCCACGATCGTCGAGGCGAGCCCGTACTGGGCGGGTGGCAACGATGTCCCGAACCATGTCGTCGACCTGGACGAGGACGGGCTTCCGGAGTCGGGCGGAAAGTTCCAACAGGCTCCGGACAAGGCAGGGTTGACGGGACCGGCCGTGGCGTACGGCGGGTACTACGACAACTACTTCCTGCCGCGCGGCTACGCCGTGGCCGAGGTCGACAGCCTCGGTACCGGCGACTCCACCGGCTGTCCGACCTCGGGTGGTCGCAACGAGACGCTCGGCGCGAAGGCCGCGATCGACTGGCTGAACGGCCGCGCCAAGGGCTGGGACACGGAGGGCGACCCGATCCGCGCGGACTGGTCGACCGGTGACTCCGCCATGATGGGCATCTCCTACAACGGCACGCTGCCGACTGCCGTCGCCAGTACGGGAGTTGAAGGCCTGAAGGCGATCGTGCCGATCTCCGGGATCTCCTCCTGGTACGACTACTACCGCGCGAACGGCGGTGTCGTGGCGCCCGGCACGTACCAGGGCGAGGACACCGACGTGCTCGCCAGGTACGTGTACTCGCGGGCCGACCGGGAGATCTGCAAACCGGTGCTCGACTCGCTGGAGCGTGACCAGGACCGGGCGACCGGTGACTGGTCGCCGTACTGGCAGGAGCGCGACTATCTGAAGGACGCCGGCCGGATCAAGGCGGCGACGTTCGTCGTGCACGGCCTCAACGACTGGAACGTGAAGACGAAGAACGCGGGCCAGTTGTGGGAGGCGCTGAAGAAGAACCATGTGCCGCGCAAGCTGTGGCTGCACCAGGCCGGGCACGCCAATCCGATGCCGCTGCGCATGGAGGAGTGGCTGAGCCAGGTCCACCACTGGTTCGACCACTATCTGTACGGCATCGACAACGGCGTCACGAAGGAGCCCAGGGTCGACGTCGAGCAGGCCGACTTCAGCTGGAAGCAGCAGAGTGACTGGCCGGCGGCCGGTACGCGCTCGACGACGCTTCGGATGCGCGCCGACGGCACGCTGGGGAGCAAGGCGGGCCCCAAGAGCGTGCAGTCGCTGACCGACGCGGGTCGGACGGTCGCCGCGGAGAAGCTGGTGACGTCGCCGGACGACGCGAACCCGAACCGGCTCGCGTACACGACGGGGGCGCTGGACAAGGACGTCCGGCTCAATGGCGTGCCCGAGGTCGATGTGCGGGCCTCGCTGGCCGGTACGTCGCCGTACGTGACCGCGCTGCTCGTCGACTACGGGCGGGACACCCGCGCCACCTCCGGCACGGTCACCGACACCTCGCAGCAGGTCTGCTACGGCGAGGGCGTGCCGGGCCTCGCCGGTGAGACGGGGTGCGCGTACCGCTCGAAGCACCGCACCGAGACGGTCGACTACAAGATCGTGACGCGGGGCTGGCTCGATGCCCGGAACCGGGTGTCGTACGCGCGTCAGTCGAAGGTCGTCGAGGGCCGCGAGTACCGGCTGAAGTGGGACATGCAGCCCGAGGACTATGTCTTCAAGGCGGGGCACCGGCTCGGGGTCGTCCTGATCTCCACCGATTACGACTACACGCTGCGCTACCCGGCGGGCACGAGGATGACCGTGCGCGCCGGGGACAGTGCGGTGACGCTGCCGGTGGCGCCGACCGCCAAGCGGTAGGCGTCCGGCTGTCCTCCGCTGTGCGGTGGGTGCTCCGGTGCTTCCTCCGTTATGGGGTGGGCGCGTCCGGGACTTCCTCCGCTATGCGGTGGGCGCGTCCGCGACTTCCTTGAGCATGCAGGTCAGGCGGGCCGAGCAGACCCGTCTGTCCTGCTCGTCGGTGATGACGATCTCGTACGTCGCCGTGGAGCGGCCGCGGTGCAGCGGGGTGGCGACGCCGGTGACGAGGCCGGAGCGGGCGCTGCGGTGGTGCGTGCAGTTCAGGTCGACGCCGACGGCGATCCTGCCGCTGCCGCCGTGCAGCATCGCGCCGACGGAGCCGAGGGTCTCGGCGAGCACGGCGGAGGCGCCGCCGTGCAGCAGCCCGTAGGGCTGGGTGTTGCCCTCGACGGGCATGGTGCCGACGACGCGCTCGGCCGAGGCCTCCTTCATCTCGATGCCCATGCGCGTGCCGAGGTGTCCGGCGGAGAACAGGGCGACGAGGTCGATGCCGAGTGCCGCGTACTCGTCGATGACCTCTTGCGGGAACTGCGTGTGGTTCTGCTCGCCCATGGCGCCCGGCTCCGTTCGTCGTGCCTTGCTTGAGTCGTCTACGTGGCTTGAGTCGTCCGCGTGGGCGTCTTGAGCCGCCCACGCGGCTGAGCAAACGCTCAGTCGGTCCTGGATTGTTCCAGGCGGACCACGACGGACTTGCTCGCGGGTGTGTTGCTGGTGTCGGCGGTGGCGTCCAGCGGCACCAGCACGTTCGTCTCCGGGTAGTAGGCGGCCGCGCAGCCGCGGGCCGTCGGGTAGTGCACGACGCGGAAGCCGGGCGCGCGCCGCTCGACGCCGTCGCTCCACTCGCTCACGAGGTCCACGTAGGAGCCCTCGGCGAGGTCGAGGTCCTTGGCGTCGTCGGCGTTGACGAGGACGACGCGGCGGCCGTTCTTGATGCCGCGGTAGCGGTCGTCGAGGCCGTAGATCGTGGTGTTGTACTGGTCGTGCGAGCGCAGCGTCTGCAGGAGCAGGCGGCCCTCGGGTACGCGCGGGTACTCGACGGGCGCGGCCGTGAAGTTGGCCTTGCCGGTGGTGGTGGGGAAGCGGCGCTCGTCGCGCGGGGCGTGCGGGAGCGCCAACCCGTTCGGATCGGCGACCTTCTTGTTGAAGTCCTCGAAGCCGGGGACCACGCGCGCGATGCGGTCGCGGACCGTCGCGTAGTCCTTCTCGAACTCCTCCCAGGGCGTGGCCGATTCGGCGCCGAGGACGCGGCGGGCGAGGCGGGCGACGATGGCCGGTTCGGACAGCAGGTGCCGGCTCGCCGGGTCGAGGCGGCCGCGGGAGGCGTGGACCATGCCCATGGAGTCCTCGACGGTGACGAACTGCTCGCCGCTGCCCTGGAGGTCGCGCTCGGTGCGGCCGAGGGTGGGCAGGATCAGGGCGCGGGCGCCGGTGACGGTGTGCGAGCGGTTCAGCTTCGTGGAGACGTGAACGGTGAGGCGGGCGCGGCGCATCGCCGACTCGGTGACGTCCGTGTCGGGTGAGGCCGAGACGAAGTTGCCGCCCATCGCGAAGAAGACCTTGGCCTGGCCGTCGCGCAGGGCGCGGATGGCGCGCACGACGTCGAAGCCGTGCTCGCGCGGCGGGGCGAAGCCGAACTCCTTCTCCAGGGCGTCGAGGAACGCGGGCGCGGGGCGCTCGAAGATGCCCATCGTGCGGTCGCCCTGCACATTGGAGTGGCCGCGGACGGGGCACACGCCGGCGCCTGCCCGTCCGATGTTGCCGCGCAGCAGCAGGAAGTTGACCACTTCGCGGATCGTCGGCACGGAGTGCTTGTGCTGGGTGAGGCCCATGGCCCAGCACACGACGGTGCGCTTGGAGGCGAGGACCATCTCCAGGGTGCGCTCGATGTCGGCGCGGGAGAGGCCGGTCGCCGCGAGCGTCTCGTCCCAGTCGGCGGCGCGGGCGGCCGCGGCGAACTCCTCGTAGCCGTGGGTGTGTTCGGCGATGAAGGCGTCGTCGGTGGCGCCTCCAGTGTCGAGGATCATCTTGTTGAGGAGGCGGAAGAGGGCCTGGTCGCCGCCGAGGCGGATCTGCAGGAACAGGTCGTTGAGCGCGGCGCCCTTGGTCATCCCCTTCGGGGTCTGCGGGTTCTTGAACTTCTCGAGCCCCGCCTCCGGCAGCGGGTTGATCGAGATGATCTTCGCGCCGCCGGCCTTCGCCTTCTCCAGGGCGGAGAGCATGCGCGGATGGTTCGTGCCCGGGTTCTGCCCGGCGACGATGATCAGATCCGACTTGTAGAGGTCCTCCAGGAGGACGCTGCCCTTGCCGATGCCGATGGTCTCCGTGAGCGCGGAACCGGACGACTCGTGGCACATGTTCGAGCAGTCGGGCAGGTTGTTCGTGCCGAACTCGCGGGCGAACAACTGGTAGAGGAACGCCGCCTCGTTGCTGGTGCGCCCCGATGTGTAGAAGACGGCCTCGTCGGGGGAGGCGAGCGCTTCGAGTTCCTCGCCGATGATGTCGAAGGCGCGCTCCCACGAGACGGGCTCGTAGTGGGTGCCGCCCTCGTCAGGACCCCCTCCTTCCAGAAGCATGGGGTGCGTGAGCCGGCCCTGCTGGCCCAGCCAGTACCCGGAGCGCGTCGCGAGGTCCTTGACCGGGTGCGCGGCGAAGAACTCCGGCGTCACGCGGCGCAGGGTGGCCTCCTCGGCGACCGCCTTCGCCCCGTTCTCACAGAACTCCGCCGCGTGCCGGTGCTCCGGCTCGGGCCAGGCGCAGCCGGGGCAGTCGAAGCCGTCCTTCTGGTTGACGCGCAGCAGCGTCAGCGCGGTCCGCTTCACGCCCATCTGCTCGCGGGCCATCTTGAGCGAGTGCTTCACGGCGGGGAGCCCGGCGGCATGGTGCTGCGGCGCCGCGACCTGCGGCGCGTCCTGTACCGGGTCGGATGCGGGCGGCTTGCTTGCCATGGTTCGGCTCCCCTTTGAGCAGGTCCTGCGATGCTGCGATGCCGTGCTGTGAGCTACGTCTCCGATCTTCGCACGGGGGTGTGACAACGCCGGTGGCGGTCCGAGGTGGAGTCAGGAGGGGCATCGCGCAGCGATTCTTTGCAAGGGCGGGGGTGGGAGACGGGCGGGCTGTCAGTGGGGCGTGGCAGGATCGTGGGCGTGGCAGAGAAAGCAGCAGCGAAGACGGCGAAGAAGACGGTGGATCCGGTGGCGAAGGCAGCAGACAGCAGCTCGGGCGGGCGCCCCCGCCTGATGCTCATGGACGGGCACTCGCTGGCGTACCGGGCATTCTTCGCGCTGCCCGCGGAGAACTTCACGACGGCGACGGGGCAGCCGACGAACGCGATCTACGGTTTCGCGTCGATGCTGGCGAACACGCTGCGCGACGAGGAGCCCACGCACTTCGCGGTGGCGTTCGACGTGTCCCGCAAGACGTGGCGCTCCGAGGAGTTCACCGAGTACAAGGCGAACCGTTCGAAGACGCCGGACGAGTTCAAGGGCCAGGTCGAGCTGATCGGCGAGCTGCTCGACGCGATGCACACGCCGCGCTTCGCGGTCGACGGCTTCGAGGCCGACGACGTCATCGCGACGCTCGCGACGCAGGCCGAGGCCGCGGGCTTCGAGGTGCTCATCGTCACCGGCGACCGGGACTCGTTCCAGCTGGTCTCGGAGAACGTGACGGTGCTGTACCCCACCAAGGGCGTCTCCGAGCTCACGCGGTTCACGCCGGAGAAGGTCGAGGAGAAGTACGGGCTCACGCCGGCCCAGTACCCGGACTTCGCGGCGCTGCGCGGCGACCCGTCGGACAACCTGCCGGGCATCCCCGGTGTCGGCGAGAAGACGGCCGCGAAGTGGATCAACCAGTTCGGTTCGTTCGCGGAGTTGGTCGAGCGCGCCGAGGAGGTCAAGGGCAAGGCGGGGCAGAACTTCCGGGACCACATCGAGGCCGTGAAGCTGAACCGGCGCCTGACCGAGATGGTGCGTGACGTCGAGCTGCCGAAGACGGTCACCGACCTGGGGCGCGAGGCGTACGACCGTACGGCGATCGCGATGATCCTGGACACGCTGGAGATCCGTAACCCGTCGCTGCGCGAGCGCCTGTTCGCCGTCGACCCGGGGGCCGAGGAGGCCGAGGAGACCCCGGCGGAGCCGGGCGTCGAGCTCGACGGGAAGGTCCTTGCGTCGGGCGAGGTCGCGCCGTGGCTGGCCGAGCACGGCAAGGCCGTCCTGGGCCTCGCGTCCGTCGACACCTGGTCGCTCGGTACGGGCTCGGTCACCGAGGTCGCGCTGGCCGCCGCCGGGGGAGAGGCCGCCTGGTTCGACCCGTCGACGCTGGACGAGGGCGACGAGAAGGCCTTCGCCGCGTGGCTCGCCGACGCGAAGAAGCCGAAGGTGCTGCACAACGCCAAGTCCGTGATGCGGGTCTTCGCCGAGCACGGCTGGAGCGTCGACGGCATCACCATGGACACGGCGCTCGCCGCGTACCTGGTCAAGCCGGGCCGCCGCTCCTTCGCGCTCGACGCGCTGTCGCTCGAGTACCTGGGCCGCGAGCTGGCCCCGGCCGGCGCGGCCGACGGTCAACTCGCGTTCGGTACCGACGAGGACGACCAGGCGGAGGCCGACGCGCTCATGGTGCAGGCCCGCGCGATCCTCGACCTGGGCGAGGCCTTCGGCACGCGCCTGGGCGAGGTCGGCGCCGCCGATCTGCTCACCGACATCGAGCTGCCCACGTCCACGCTCCTCGCGCGCCTGGAGCGGCACGGCATCGCCGCCGACCGCGCCCACCTGGAGTCGATGGAGCAGATGTTCGCGGGCGCCGTGCAGCAGGCGGTGAAGGAGGCGCACGACGCCGTCGGGCACGAGTTCAACCTCGGCTCCCCCAAGCAGCTCCAGGCCGTCTTCTTCGAGGAACTCGACCTTCCGAAGACGAAGAAGACCAAGACCGGGTACACGACGGACGCCGACGCGCTCGCCTGGCTGGCCACGCAGACCGACCACGAACTCCCCGTGATCATGCTGCGCCACCGTGAGCAGGCCAAGCTCCGTGTCACCGTCGAGGGCCTGATCAAGACGATCGCGGCGGACGGCCGCATCCACACCACGTTCAACCAGACGGTGGCGGCGACGGGACGCCTGTCGTCGACCGACCCGAACCTGCAGAACATTCCGGTCCGCACCGACGAGGGCCGCGCGATCCGTCGCGGCTTCGTCGTCGGGGAGGGCTACGAGTCGCTGATGACGGCCGACTACAGCCAGATCGAACTGCGCGTCATGGCGCACCTGTCCGAGGACGAGGGCCTCCTGGAGGCGTTCAACTCCGGCGAGGACCTGCACACCACGGTGGCCTCGCAGGTCTTCGGAGTGGAGCGGGACGCGGTCGACGCGGAGATGCGCCGCAAGATCAAGGCGATGTCGTACGGGCTCGCGTACGGCCTCTCCGCCTTCGGCCTCTCCGGCCAGCTGGGCATCGACCCGGGCGAGGCGCGCGGCCTGATGGACACGTACTTCGAGCGGTTCGGCGGAGTACGGGACTACCTGCGGCGGGCCGTCGACGAGGCGCGCGCCACCGGGTACACGGAGACGATGCTGGGGCGCCGCCGCTACCTGCCCGACCTGAACTCGGACAACCGGCAGCGCCGCGAGATGGCCGAGCGGATGGCGCTCAACGCGCCGATCCAGGGCACCGCCGCGGACATCGTGAAGATCGCGATGCTGAACGTGGACAAGGCGCTCACGGAGGCGAAGCTCAAGTCGCGGATGCTGCTTCAGGTCCACGACGAAATCGTGCTTGAGATCGCCCCCGGTGAGGCCGCTGCGGCGGAGGAGTTGGTGCGGCGGGAAATGGCCGGGGCGGTTGAGCTGCGCGCTCCGCTGGATGTGTCGGTGGGGCTTGGTGCGGACTGGGAGTCTGCGGCGCATTAGCCTCCGGCGGTCGGGAGGGTGCGGGGTGCGGGTTGCGTTGTCGCGGCCCGCGCCCGGCTCACGTCACGGGGCTCCGCCCCGGACCCCGCGCCTCAAACGCCGGCGGGGCTGAAATGATCGGGGCTCTGCCCCGGACCCCGCTCCTCAATCGCCGGAGGGGCTTGAATTGGCTGCAGTCGTCGGCGCCGCTTGAGGTGACTGTGCGCGTCGGCGGGGCTTGAAACGGCTCACCAGTGCGTACAGCACCACCCCCACGCCGAGGCCCGCCCCAGCCCCGAAGCACAGCGCCGGGATGATCTCCCACGGTTGCCAGGTGAGCCCGGCCCCGTCGACGTACGACAGCCAGTTCGCCACCCGCAACGCGCCCGCGACACAGGCGCAGCCCGCGATCAGGGTCCACGCCAGCCACCGCTCGCCGGGGGACGGTGCCGGGCCCGTCTCGGCGGGGGTGGCGCCCCGTACCGCCCACCACGCGAACGCGGCGAGTACGGCGAGGGCGGCGGCCGAACCGGCGTACTGGACGTACCAGTAGAGCGGCGACCCGGCGAACGTCTCGCCGAGGACGGGGAAGAGGCGCAGGCCCCAGCGGTCCGGGTGCGTGAAGGCGTCCCACACGACGTGCGTCGTGGCGCCGAGCGCCGCGGAGACGTACCACCACAGCGGCCACCATCCCGTACGCCGCCGAGAAGGCCGGAGCACCGCCCCCACCCGGCCCCGCACCCGCCCCGGTACGAGCCCGAGCACCGGCTCCCGGATCAGCGCCCACAAGGCCACCAGCGCGAGCGCGAGCCCCACGTCCACGGTGAACACACCCGTGAACGAGTGCGTGAACGAGCCGAATCCCATCGCCCCCGGCAGCACGCCCGCCGCGTAGTACGTGAGGTCGGGCGCGAACGACCCGGCGACGAGCAGCGCGGGAACGAGCGGACCGCGCCCCGAACCGTCCCGCCGCACAAAGGGCAGCACAGCCGCTGCATGGCTGATGGTGAACGGCACATGGCCCCCTGTCGTCCCGTACGTGCAAGCGTGGAATCGTACGGCATCCGTTGTGGCGCAATCGTTCAATACCGGGCACGAACGGGTGTCTGTGCGGCGGAAGTTGTCGTAGGGTCGGCGGGATCCGTGCGCTGGGGAGCGTGGCGGGTCGGTAAAGGCGACAAGGGGAGGGCTCGCGGAATGGCGGCGGTATTCGGCAGGCGACTGCGCAGAGGAGTCATGACGGCCGCGGTCGCCGCCGCGGCGGTGGCGGCCCTGTCCGCGTCCCAGGCACCCGGAGTGAGCCCTCCGCACCCGGACGGCGGCAGTTCCGCGGCGGACCGCTCCGACGGCACTCCGCCGGACTCGGCGACGGACCCGGACTACTACAGCGACCTGCCCTCGCTGGACAGCCCCACCGACGACCCGACCACCTCGCCCGGCACGGGCGGGAAGGGCGGCGACGACTCCGGCATACCCGCGACCGTCCTCGACGCCTACAAGAAGGCTGCATCCGAGATAGGCACCACGAAGCCCGGCTGCAATCTGGACTGGCAACTGCTCGCCGCGATCGGAAAGGTCGAGTCGGGCCAGGCCCGCGGCGGCGACGTCGACGCGGACGGCACCACGCTCCACGCGATCCTCGGCCCGCCCCTGAACGGCAACGGCTTCGCGAAGATCACCGACACCGACGGCGGCTCCTACGACGGCGACACCACCCACGACCGGGCGGTGGGCCCCATGCAGTTCATCCCTTCCACGTGGGAGTGGGCCGGCCGCGACGGCAACGGCGACGGCAAGAAGGACCCGAACAACGTCTACGACGCCGCCCTCGCCGCGGGCCACTATCTGTGCCGTGCCGACCGCGACCTGTCGAACGCCTTGGACCTCAACAAGGCGATCCTCAGCTACAACAACTCCTCGGACTACCTCGCCACCGTCCTGAAGTGGCTGGAGTTCTACCGCAAGAACTCCCACTCGGTCCCCGACGGCACCGGCGTGCTGCCCAAGCACCCGAGCGGCGGCGGCGCGAGCACGTCGCCGAGCCCCACCGACCGCCCGTCGGAGTCGCCGACCACGAAGAACCCGTCCAAGCCCCCGTCCGGCGGCGGTTCGACGACTCCCGGCGGCGGCTCGACGAGCCCGGGTGGCGGTTCGACCAAGCCCGGTGGGAACACCGGCGGTGGCGGCTCGGAGAGCCCGGGCGGGACCACTCCGCCGCCCACCACCAGCCCCACCGCGTCCGTCACCAAGCTCGCCGACGCGGGCACCGGCACCCTCGCCGCTTTGCAGGACGACTCCTTCAGCGCGCGGGTCAAGGTGAAGGCGAAGAACGCGGCGGGCTCCGCCGTCGGCTCCGCGAAGATCCGCTTCGCGATCGTCGGCGCCACGGACGCCACGTTCTCCGGCGGCGCCACCAGTGCCACCGTCACCACGAACAGCTCGGGCGTGGCCACCGCACCGGCGCTCAAGGCGGGGAAGAAGACCGGCCAGTTCAAGGTCAGCACCACCGTCGTCGGCCGCAATGTGACCGGCCCCGCCCACACGGCGACGGTCACCGCGCGCGCCGACAAGCTGGAGCGGGCCGACGCCGACGCGCTGACCTGCGAGGCGGGCGGCACCTTCGACAAGGCCGTCGAGCTGAAGGCGACATACAAGGGCGCCGCAGCCGACAAGGTCGCCGCTTCCGCGACCCTCATCACGTCCAAGGAGGACGCGACCGAGGCGGACAAGGGCCCCTACTTCAAGGACGCGGACGGCAAGACGATCCGCACCCTCAAGGGCCTGAAGGCCGACGCCGACGGACACTTCACGCTGCCGAAGCTGTACGCGGACGACACGGCCGGCACGTTCCTGCTGCGCGTCACCACGACGGGCGGCGCGACGCTCGACGTCGAACTGAAGGTGACCGCGCCCGCTTCCTCGTAACACCTGCCGCACGGCCCCGAGTTGAGCCCCCGACCGGACACCGGTCGGGGGCTCAACTACGTCCCGTACAACGTGTTCTCATTCCCGCTCCGCGTTGCTACGGTGCACCGACCCAGAGGCCTGACGCCTCATCAGATTCCGTGTGCCGCAAGGCTGCAGGGAGGTCGGACATGCGTGCTCTCGTCGCCGCGGCGATCGGTCTCGCCGCGGCGCTCGCCCTGGTCCTCACCATGACCGCGGTCGGTGCCCCGCCGGGCGAGACATCCCCGAAACCACTGCTGCACTCCGTGCCCAAACACCCGTAAGAGCCCGTGCCACGACCGTAGTTGAGGAGGGCCGCCGCGATGCGCCGCAAGGCCAGCCTGATCCTGCTCGCCTTCGCCGTGTTCTTCACGGCGATGTCCCCGCTGATGCGCTGGTACGCGTTCCCGCGCCTCGCGAAGATCCCGCCGAGCCAGTACCAGACGATGGTCCTGGAGGCGAAGAACGCGACCCTCGTCGACTACGGGACCATGAAGGAGAAGAAGGTCCCCAAGCTCAGCATCGTGCAGACCCTCAAGGGCAACGTCGAGGCGTCGAACAAGGTGGAGGAGTCCGCCGGGCGCGATGTCGTCGTCTGGGACGGCCTCACCTACGTAGTGGGGCCCGACGGCAAGATGGTCTCCCAGATCCCCGAGCGCTACATCTTCGACGCCCACAGCTCGGCGCCCGTGCACGCCAAGGGCGAATCGGTCGACGGCGACGCGGTCAGGCGCGAGGGCATCGAGTTCAAGTGGCCCTTCCTGACGGAGCGGCGCGACTACGAGTACTTCGACGCGCGCGCCCGCGTCACCCGCCCCATCCACTACAAGGGCACCCAGAAGTTCCACGGCCTGGACGTCTACTACTTCGAGCAGACGATCCCGTGGACAAAGGTCCCCTTCCCCAAGAAGCTCCCCGTCAAGGGCATCACCCCGGAGTCCGTCGCCAAGACCGGCACCAAGATGTACTACACGACGGTCCGCAAGTTCTGGGTCGACCCGACGACCGGCGCCCCCGTGTACGGGGAGGAGATCCACAAGGAGGAGATGCGCGGCGGCACGCTGCTCGCGAGCGACCCCGACAAGAAGATCACCGCGTTTGCCGGCCACGTCAAGATGCGCCCCGACTTCACCGAGTCGACGGTCGACCTGGTCAAGTCCCAGCGCGTCCTCGTCCTCCTGCTCACGTCCTACCTGCCGTGGGGCTTCCTCACCCTCGGCGTGGTGCTGCTCGCGCTGTCGCTGTGGCTGGAGGCGCGCAGCCGGCGCCCCGGCGAGCCGGAAGACGCGCCGGTGACCGAGCCGGAGCCCGACCCGGTCAGCGTCTGAGGCGGGCGTTCGTGTGCCGCGTGGGCTCGGCCGCCGCCGGGTCCTCCGGCCACGGATGCTTGGGGTAGCGGCCGCGCAGATCGGCCCGCACGGAGCGGTAGCCGTCGCCCCAGAACGAGGCCAGGTCCGCGGTGACGGCGGCGGGCCGCCCGGCCGGCGACAACAGGTGTACGAGCACGGGGACCCCGGCCACCCGCGGTGTCTCCCGCAGCCCGAACATCTCCTGCAACTTCACCGCCAGTACCGGCTGTTCGGGATCGGAGTAGTCGAGCCGCACCCGCGAGCCGCTGGGCACCCCGAGGCGCTCCGGCGCCAGTTCGTCCAGGCGCGCCGCATGGCCGCCCGCCCACGGCAGCAGCCGCCGCAGCGCCTCCCCGGCGTCGATCCGCCCGAGGTCCGCCCGGCGCCGCGCCGCGCTCAACTCCGGCTCCAGCCACTCGTCCACGCGCGCGTGCAGCGCATCGTCGCTCACGTCCGGCCACGGCTCCCCGACGTGCCGCCGCAGAAACGCCAACCGCTCCCGCAGCGCCACGGCGTCCCTGCTCCACCGCAGCAGCCCGAGCCCTTCGCGCCGCAACCCTTCGAGCAGAGCGCCCCGTACGAGGCCGGGGGCGGGGTTCTTGAGCGGCCGTACGGCGAGTTCGACGGCGCCGAGCCGGGTGACGTGCCGGGCCACCAACTCGCCGCCCGCCCACGCCACTTCGTCGCCCTTGTGCAGCAGTGACGCGGCGGCCCTTCGGGCGACCTCCTCGTCCACGACCGCGCCGAGCCGCACGCGCGCGTGCCCGGCCCCCACGGGTCGGTCGGCGACGGCGACGGCCACCCACTCGGCGTCCCGCAGAGCGGACCCGTCGGGGACGTCGGCGCGGGTCCCGGAAACCATGAGGAACGAGCCGCCGACGCGCCGGGCAACCCGCTCGGGAAAGGCGAGCGCGGCGACGACTCCGGCGACGTGATCGTCGCTACTGGAACCTTCCGGTGCGGCGTTTCGCGTGGGTGGGTGGGGCGTCTCCCGCGCCGAAGGCGCGGACTCCGAGACCAGACGGGCCAGCCGTCGAACCTCACGCGCCCACCGCCCGGCATACGCGTCCCGTCCCCGCCGAGCGGCCCGCAACGCCCCGCCAAGATCGTCCCCGTACTCCCGCGGCGGCTCCTCGCTCAGCAGCGCGACCACCTCGGCCGCCCGCTGCGCGCCCACCACGGGAGCCGCGTCTACAAGGGCACGCCCCAGCCGCGGATGCACCCCGAGCCGAGCCAACCGCCCACCCCGCTCGGTGGCTCGCCCGGATTCCCCCTCGACCGCACCCACCACGGCCAGAGTGGCCCGCGCCGCCGCCATCGCCCCGCCGGGAGGCGCGTCGAGCAGCGCGAGCCCCGACGCGTCCGGGTCGCCCCAGCACGCCACTTGAAGCGCGAACGCCGTCAGGTCCGCCACCTTGATCTCGGGGGAGGGGAAGCGGGGAAGACGCCCGTCCTCCGCCTCCTCCCAGCACCGGTACACCACACCCGGCGCCTCACGCCCGGCCCGTCCCGCCCGCTGTGTCCCGGCCGCACGGGAAGCCCGTACGGTCGTCAGCGCGCTCAACCCGCGCGCGTGGTCCACCCGCGGCTCCCGCGCGAGCCCCGCGTCCACGACGACCCGCACCCCCGGCACGGTCAACGACGACTCCGCGACGGCCGTGGCGAGCACGACCCGCCGCCGCGCACCCGCCGACAGCACCGCGTCCTGCACGGCGGCCGGCGCCCGCCCGTGCACCTGCAGCACGTCCACCTCGCCCAGGGCGCCCAACTGCCCGGCCACCCGCGCGATCTCCCCGACGCCCGGCAGAAAACACAGCACGTCGCCGTCCCGCTCGGCGAGCGCACGCCGCACCACGGACGCCACATGCGTGAGCAGTGCCGGATCCACCCGCATCCCGTGCGGCGGCCGCACCGGACGCGCGGGCGGCGCCCACACCACGTCCACCGGGTACGAGACGCCCTCGGCCTCGACGACCGGGGCGCCCCCGAGCAGCGAGGCCCACCCCTCGGCGTCCGTGGTCGCGGACGCCGCGACCAGCTTCAGCTCCGGCCGCAGCGCCTCGCGTACGTCCCACAGAAAGGCGGCCACGGTGTCCGCGTCGAGGTGCCGCTCGTGCACCTCGTCGAGCATCACGGCATCGACGCCGCTCAACTCCTGGTCCCGTTGCAGCCGTTGCAGCAGTACACCCGTCGTGACCACCTCGACGCGGGTGCGCGGCCCGACGACGCGCTCGCCGCGCACCGTGTAGCCGATCCGCTCCCCGACCTTCTCGCCGAGCAGCCACGCCATCCGCCGCGCCGCCGCCCGGGCCGCGATCCGCCGCGGCTCGGCGACCACCACACGACGTACGGGAGCGTCCTCGTCGAGCAGCCCGGCCAGCACCAGCGGTACGAGGGTCGTCTTGCCGGTGCCGGGTGGCGCCACGAGCACCGCGGCCCCGTCCGCGTCGAGCGCGGACGTCAGCGCGGGCAGCGCGGACCGTACGGGGAGGGCTTGCAGCGCCTCGTCACGAACAGAAGAGGGGGAGGAGGGAGCGGTCACCCCCTCAGTCTCGCCCCCAGCCTCCGGCCGGGGGCGACCCCTACTCGCTACTCGCTTCGCTCACACACGAAGATCGACGTTCCCGGGATCAGGTTCCCGCGCAGCGGCGACCAGCCGCCCCACTCCTGTGTGTTCCACTCGGGCCACTCCGGCTCCACGAGGTCGACGAGCCGGAAGCCGCCCGCCACCACGTCCCGCACCCGGTCCCCGATGGTCCGGTGGTGCTCGACGTACACGGCCCGCCCCTCCTCGTCCTGCTCCACATAAGGAGTGCGGTCGAAGTACGAGGCGGCGACGGACAGGCCCTCGGGGCCCGGCTCGTCGGGGAACGCCCAGCGGATCGGGTGCGTGACGGAGAAGACGAACCGCCCGCCGGGCCGCAGCACGCGGTGCACCTCGCGCATCACCTGCACCTGGTCCGCGATGAAGGGGAGCGCCCCGTACGCGGAGCAGGCCAGGTCGAAGGAGCCGTCCTTGAAGGGGAGCACCCCGGCGTCCGCCTCCACGAGCGGCACCTTGCCGCCGTCGATGCGCAGGGCGTGCTGGAGCTGGCGGTGCGAGAGGTCGAGGGCGACGGGGCGCGCGCCCTGGGCGAGCAGCCAGCGCGAGCACTGCGCGGCGCCCGCCCCGATCTCCAGGACGTCCTTGCCCGCGAGGTCGTCGAGCGGGCCGAGCAGCTCGGCCTCCATCTCGTCGAGCCCCTCGGGGCACCACACGAAACGGTCGTCGCCGAGGAACGTGCCGTGCTCCACCTGGTAGTCGTCCGCGTTCCTGTCCCACCAGCCGCGGTTGGCCCGCGAGCTCTCCGTGGTGTCCGCGTCCCGCCGGGTCGCCGTCGAGTCGTCGTCGACCGTCGAGGGGGAGTCGTGCGCTTCCATTGGTCCGGACTCTTGGATGATCGGCTCCCTCGTAATAATGTGCCGCTCTGCGATGCCAGTGGCCTTGTGAGACAGGTTTTGTGCCGGGTATGCGGCGATCCGCCCCGGGTGTGCGCCTTCGCGCATTGACCCTGTCCGGCTGCCCCCGTATGCTACAAGTTGCGCTGCGGGCCTGCGCACCTCGGACATAGCAGGCTGTGCTCGCATCTGTTGCATGTCCCCTCGGTTGTCGAGGCGCCACCGGTTTCCTCACGGAGCTCCGGATTCGGCGCTTCCAAGGCTGTCTGGCTTCTTCAGAGCGAAACGGGCTCCCGGCGTAGCAGTACCCCCCGACTTTCAATGTCCGCCGGAGCCCTTTCCCACATGACGAGCAGCACCGAGACCACCGCCACCACCCCGCAGGTTGCGGTCAACGACATCGGTAACGAGGAAGCATTCCTCGCCGCCATCGACGAGACGATCAAGTACTTCAACGATGGCGACATCGTCGACGGCGTCATCGTCAAGGTTGACCGGGACGAGGTTCTCCTCGACATCGGTTACAAGACCGAAGGTGTCATCCCGAGCCGAGAGCTTTCGATCAAGCACGACGTCGACCCGAACGAGGTCGTGGCCGTCGGCGACGAGATCGAGGCCCTGGTTCTCCAGAAGGAGGACAAGGAAGGCCGTCTGATCCTGTCCAAGAAGCGTGCTCAGTACGAGCGCGCCTGGGGCACGATCGAGAAGATCAAGGAAGAGGACGGGATCGTCACCGGTACCGTCATCGAGGTCGTCAAGGGTGGTCTCATCCTCGACATCGGCCTCCGTGGCTTCCTGCCGGCCTCCCTCGTCGAGATGCGCCGCGTCCGCGACCTTCAGCCTTACGTGGGCAAGGAGCTCGAGGCGAAGATCATCGAGCTGGACAAGAACCGCAACAACGTGGTCCTGTCCCGCCGTGCCTGGCTCGAGCAGACCCAGTCCGAGGTCCGCCAGACGTTCCTCACCACCCTGCAGAAGGGTCAGGTCCGCTCCGGCGTCGTTTCCTCGATCGTCAACTTCGGTGCCTTCGTGGACCTGGGTGGCGTCGACGGTCTCGTCCACGTCTCCGAGCTCTCCTGGAAGCACATCGACCACCCGTCCGAGGTTGTCGAGGTCGGCCAGGAAGTCACCGTCGAGGTCCTCGACGTCGACATGGACCGCGAGCGTGTCTCCCTGTCGCTGAAGGCGACGCAGGAAGACCCGTGGCAGCAGTTCGCCCGTACGCACCAGATCGGCCAGGTCGTTCCCGGCAAGGTCACGAAGCTGGTTCCGTTCGGTGCGTTCGTCCGCGTCGACGAGGGCATCGAGGGTCTGGTCCACATCTCCGAGCTGGCCGAGCGCCACGTGGAGATCCCGGAGCAGGTCGTCCAGGTCAACGACGAGATCTTCGTCAAGGTCATCGACATCGACCTCGAGCGTCGTCGCATCAGCCTCTCGCTGAAGCAGGCCAACGAGGCCTTCGGCGCCGACCCGTCGGTCGTCGAGTTCGACCCGACCCTGTACGGCATGGCCGCGTCCTACGACGACCAGGGCAACTACATCTACCCCGAGGGCTTCGACCCCGAGACCAACGACTGGCTCGAGGGCTTCGACACCCAGCGCGAGGCTTGGGAGGGCCAGTACGCCGAGGCGCAGCAGCGCTTCGAGCAGCACCAGGCTCAGGTCATCAAGTCCCGCGAGGCCGACGCTCAGGCCGAGGCCGAGGGTGCTGCGGCTCCCGCCGGTGCTGCGGCTCCGGCCGCCTCCGGTGGCAGCGGCGGCGGTGGCGGCGGTTCGTACTCCTCGGAGACGGCCGACAACTCCGGCGCGCTCGCCTCGGACGAGGCGCTTGCCGCGCTTCGCGAGAAGCTGGCGGGTGGCCAGAGCTGAAACGCTCTGCGCTAGCAGGTAGTTAGCGGTTGGGTCGCACCTTTTGGTGCGGCCCAACCGTTTTTTTGTGCCCTGGGCCACAGAGGGGGGCCTTGTCCGCTGTGCGGCGTAGGGCGTGGTTGCGCGCGCAGTTCCCCGCGCCCCTGGGCTACCTGCCCCCTGGCTCAAGAGAAACGTGGCGGATACACGAGGTGGGGGCGGGGTGTAACAGGGCGTTGACACGATCCCCGGGTCGTTCTTGATCGAGTGCGGTCCGAGGGGAGCTGGGCATCGTGGCGGCAGCACAGGCAAAGGTCGGTGGCAGTAGTCGGCGGGCGTTTTTGCGGAGCGTGGGGGTCAGTGGGGGTGCCGGGGCCATGTTCGCCACCATGGGGGCGCTCGGGCTCGCGCCCACCGCGCAGGCGGCGCAGCGTGAACTGCCGTATCGCGCGCCGCGGTCGGGGGACTTCTCGCTGAGCGGGCGTGGCGCCGCGAAAGTCGTGATCGTGGGTGGCGGCATCGCCGGGCTCGCCACCGCGTACGAGCTGGGCAAGGCCGGCTACGACTGTACGGTCCTGGAGGCCAGGGGCCGGACCGGTGGCCGCAACTTCACGGTGCGGGGCGGCGATTCGACCGTCGACACGTACGGGAACAAGCAGACCGCCCGGTTCAGCGACGGGCAGTACATGAACGCGGGCCCGGCGAGACTTCCGCAGTGGATGGTCACCCTGGATTACTGTCGTGAACTCGGCGTGCCCATCGAGGTGTTCACCAACACGAATGCTGACGCTTATCTCTTCAACGAGGGCGCCGGGATGGCGAAGCCCGTGCGGTATCGGACCGCCAAGGCCGACGTCTATGGGTATGTGAGTGAGTTGCTCGCGAAGGCTTCCGGCAAGGGGGCGCTGGACAAGGAGCTGACCGCTGCCGATCAGGATCGGCTCGTGGAGTTCCTGAAGGACTTCGGGTCGCTGGGGGACAAGCTCACCTACGAAGGGTGCGACCGGCGCGGGTACTCCACCGTGCCCGCCGCGACCGGGACGCCGGGCACGGTCCTCGGGGACGTGCCGTCCGCGTCCGACGTGTTCGCCAGTGGGGTCGGGCGCTACTTCTCCTTCGAATTCGGCTACGACCAGGCCATGTTGATGTTCCAGCCGGTCGGCGGGATGGATCAGATACCGAAGGCGCTGACGAAGGCGATCGGCGCGGAGCGGATACGCACCGGGGCCGTCGTCGCGAAGATCATGGACAAGGGGGACGGGGTTTCCGTCACGTATACGCAGGGTGGGCGGACCCGGGTCGTCGAGGCGGACTACTGCGTGGGCGCGCTGCCGCCCAACATCCTCGCCAAGATCCCGCACAACCTCGGCTCCGGCGTGCAGAGCGCCCTGCAGGCCATCACACCGCAGTCCGCGGGGAAGATCGGCCTGGAGTACCGGATCCGGTGGTGGGAGACCGACCACCGGATCTACGGCGGCATCACCGAGACCGATATGGACCTCAGCCACATCTGGCACCCGTCGTACGGGTTCCACGGCGAGCGCGGCCTCATGATCGGCTACTACAACTACGACACCGACGCCGACAAGTACGCGAAGCTCAGCCCCGCGGCGCGCGAGGCGCGGGCCGTCGCGCAGGGCGTGAAGATCTACGGCGAGAAGTACCGGACCGAGCTGGCGACCTCGTTCTCGCACCACTGGCGGCAGACCCCGCACCTGGAGGCCGCCTGGCACGACACCCCCGGCGGGCCCGACGACCCCCGCTACAAGCCGCTCAACGAACCGACGGGCCGCGTCTACTTCGCCGGCGACTGGCTCAGCTACACGGACGCCTGGCAGCACGGGGCGTTCACCTCGGCCAGGCGGGCGGTCGGCAAGCTGCACGCGCGCGTGATGGCCAACTGACGCGCTGCTTATGTTCGTAAGAGGCTGCTGAGAATGGGTGCGGGCGGGAATGCCCGCACCCGTTCCGTGCGTTCTTGTGGTGGAACACGAGGAGGAGCGGTCACTGTGCTTGATCCGCAGGAACTGTATTCATGGGAGCCGAAGGGGCTCGCCGCCGTGGACATGGCGCTTGCCCAGGAGTCGGCCGGACTGGTCATGCTCTACCACTTCGACGGTTACATCGACGCCGGTGAGACCGGCGACCAGATCGTCGAGCGGCTCATCGACTCGCTGCCGCACCAGGTGGTGGCCCGCTTCGACCACGACCGGCTCGTGGACTACCGGGCCCGCCGCCCGCTGCTCACGTTCCGCCGCGACCGGTGGACCGAGTACGAGGTGCCGGTGCTCGAGGTGCGGCTCGTGCAGGATGCGACGGGTGCGCCGTTCCTGCTGCTCGCCGGGCCCGAGCCGGACGTCGAGTGGGAGCGTTTCGCGGCCGCGGTGCGGCAGATCTCGGAGCGGCTCGGGGTGCGCCTCGCGGTGAACTTCCACGGGATCCCGATGGGCGTCCCGCACACCCGCCCCGTCGGCCTCACCCCGCACGGCAACCGCACCGACCTGGTGCCGGGGCACGCCAGCCCGTTCGACGAGGCGCAGGTGCCGGGCAGCGCCGCGGCCCTCGTCGAGTACCGCCTCATGGAGGCCGGGTACGACGTCCTCGGCGTCGCCGCGCACGTCCCGCACTACATCGCCCGCTCCGCGTACCCGGACGCCGCGCTGACCGTCCTGGAGGCGATCACCGCAGCGACCGGCATGGTGCTGCCGGGCGTCGCGCACGGGCTGCGCACGGACGCGCACCGTACGCAGACGGAGATCGACCGGCAGGTGCAGGAGGGCGACGAGGAGCTGGTCTCCCTGGTCCAGGGCCTTGAGCACCAGTACGACGCGTCCGCGGGAGCTGACCAGCGGGGCAACATGCTGGCGGAGCCGTTGGACATCCCGTCGGCGGACGAGATCGGCCAGGAGTTCGAGAAGTTCCTGGCGGAACGCGAAGGCGACGCCTGATCACAGGCTCTAAGCTTCCGCTTATGTTGAAGGTGGGGCTGACCGGCGGAATCGGTGCCGGCAAGAGTGAGGTGTCACGGCTGCTCGTGGAGCGGGGAGCCGTGCTGATCGACGCCGACAAGATCGCGCGGGAGGTCGTCGAGCCCGGGACCGAGGGGCTCGCGGCCGTCGTCGAGGCGTTCGGCACCGAGGTGCTCGCCCCGGACGGGAACCTGGACCGGCCGAAGCTCGGCTCGGTCGTGTTCGCGGACTCCGACAAGCTGGCCACCCTCAACAAGATCGTGCATCCGCTGGTCGGCACCCGCTCCGCCGAGCTCGAAGCCACCGCGGGCCCCGACTCCGTCGTCGTCCACGACGTGCCACTGCTCACGGAGAACGGGCTGGCCCCGCTCTACGGCCTGGTGATCGTCGTCGACGCGAGCCCCGACACCCAGCTCGACCGCCTCACCCGGCTTCGCGGCATGAGCGAGGAGGACGCGCGGGCCCGGATGTCCGCGCAGGCCACCCGCGAGAAGCGGCTGGAGATCGCGGACATCGTGATCGACAACGACGTACCGCTGGAGCGATTGCGGGAGCGGGCCGACGAGGTCTGGGCGGAGCTGGCGCGCCGGGCGCGTGCCGCGACCGCGTGATCGTTCTCGCCGCCTGCACCGCGCTCGGCGGTCTGGTGGCGCTGATCGCGGGCGCGTACGGACTTCAGCGGAGCCGTCGCGTGCAGGACGCGGGGAACATCGCGCAGGCCCTGGTCAAACCGCCGCAGCCGGGGTCCGAGCGGCCGCTGCTCCAGTTCGAGACGGGCGACGGGCAGGTCGTGGAGGTCGTCTCTCCGGTGCCGCCCAGCAAGCGGCGGCCGCTGCCCGCCGGCCGGGTCGTCAGCGTCGCGTACGACACCGAGGACCCGCGCGAGACCGTGCTGCTCGGTGGCGAACGGCCCGGCGTGGACCGGGCCTTCATGATCGCCGGCGCCCTTCTCGTGCTCGTGGGCATGGTGCTCACGGTGTCCCTGAGCCGCTCGCGCTGATCGCGCCGCGTGTTCCGGGCACGTGTTCTCTGTAGGGGCCGCGGGCAGGAATAGCCCCTACGGTCCATGGTGTTGACCATGTCGACACCAGGAGGAGGTTCGTCGTGCCCGATGCCACCCCGGAGACGCACGTCATCGACTATCGCGCCGCCGAGCAGCTCTTGGCCGCGCGCGATCCGCGCGGAGCGGTGAAGCTCCTGGACGACGTGCTCGCCCTCTATCCGGAGCACACGGCGGCCCGGCTGCTGAGGGCCCGCGCGTTCTTCGCCGCCGCGCAACTGCGGGCGGCCGAGCTGGAGTTCACGATCGTCCTGGAGCGCGAGCCGGACAACGCGTTCGCGCATTTCGCGCTGGCCAGGACGTACGAGCGGTGGTCGCGCCCGAAGCAGGCCCGGCGGCACTTCCGCCTCGCCGCCGCGCTCGACCCGCAGCCGGACTACCTGGCGGCGGCGCGCTTCGACGACTGAGGGCCGCCAGGGCCCTACCGGGGCTTGCGGTACGGCGGAACGTCCCGGCCCGGTTGGTAGTGCGGGCCCTGGCGGATGTGCCGAAGGATCATGAACAGGTCGACCGTCGTGATCAGCCACAGGACTCCGCAGGCCAGCGCCCACCCCGGGCGGTGCGCGAGCAGGAACGCGACGGTGCCGAAGACCGTCCACACGAGCCCGAACAGCGCGAGGCCGAGCCGTAGGCGCAGCGGGCTGCGGGCGGTGACCGGTTCGTCACCGGTGCGGATCAAGTGTGGCGGGGGCGTCGGGCGCATGGTCACCATCCCCTCGGGGTGCTGCACCTCCCAGCATGCCACTCACGGGTGAAGCGGCGTAGGGCGGGAACGGCGCCCGCGGGCGGTTCGTTGGCTCTGCATGGGTCTTGAGATGCGTACGGGATATGAGGGCACGGGGCCGGGCGCGATCACGCCGGACGGCTGTGCCGTGGAGCTGTACTCGCGGCTCGTGGTCGAGGACGAGCCGGATGTCGTCGCGGGCGCCGTGCCCGCAGGCGCGACTCTGCTGGAACTCGGCTGTGGGGTCGGCCGCGTGACGCACCCGCTCGTCGAGCGGGGGTTTCGGGTGACGGCGGTGGACGAGTCGTCGGAGATGCTGGAGCGGGTCCGGGGTGCGCGCACGGTGCGCGGCTCCATCGAGAGCCTCGACCTCGGCGAGACGTTCGACGCGGTGCTGCTCGGGTCCATCCTCGTCCACACCGGGGACGCGGAGGTGCGGGCGGGGATGCTCGCCACGTGCAGGCGCCATGTCGCCGACGACGGCTGCGTGTTGATCCAGCGCGAGCGGCCGGGGGCGCACGAGGGGCTGCCGCGTGAGGTGACCGGGCCCGGCGGCGGGTTCACGATCCGCAAGCTCCACTCGGAGCCGGTCGGTGACGGCGTGCGGTCGGTGAAGGTCGAGTACGTGTTCCCTGATGCGGTGTGGACGCAGACGTACCGGGCGCGTCCGCTCACCCCGGAGGAGTTCGAACAGGCGCTGGCGCAGGCGGACTTGAAGGTCGACCGGATGCTGACGGAGGACGGGTCCTGGGTGCGGGCGGTGCCGGTGTGACGGGGCGGGGAGTCGGTGGGGCTCGGGCGTCACTTCCACGTCACGGGGCGTTCGTTGGGTCCGGGCGCCGCTCCTACGCCACGGGGCTCCGCCCCGGACCCCGCGCCTCAATCTCCCCCAGCTAACGCTGGGAGGTGCCCCCTGCGGGGCTTGATATGGCTCAAGTGCCGCAGGGGGCATGAAGTGGATCGACCGCCGCAGGGCTGAAGTGGCTCAAGTGCCGGAGGTGGAGGCTTAGTTCGGGCCGCCCTGGCCGAAGATGTCGCGCAGGCGTTCCAGTTCCCTGCGGTCGCGCTTCGTGGGGCGGCCCGTGCCGCGGTCGCGGATGCCGATCGGGGTGATCACCTCGCGCGGGGGCGGCGGTGGGGAGTTGTCGACGTAGGCCTCGGCGGCGACCGGTGCCCCGACCCGTTTGCGGATGAGGCGTTTGACCTCGACCAGGCGCTCGTGCTCGCCGGGCCGGCGCACCCGCACCTCGTCGCCGATGCGCAGCGCGTGGGCGGGCTTGACGCTCGTCCCGTTGACCTTGACGTGCCCGCCCTTGCAGGCGGCGGCGCCCGCCGAGCGTGTCTTGACCAGGCGTACCGCCCAGATCCAGCTGTCGACCCGCACGCTCCCGCCGCCGCCCGGCCCGTCCGGCGCCTGTGGTGTCCCCGGTGTCTGCGATGCCATGCGTCCGACGATAGTCCCGCGTGGGCCGCGCCCCGAACCCGTTGTCGTGACCCTCGGCGAGCCCCGGCCGAACCGCCCCCGCCCAGACCGGATAATCCCGGCGAAAGGAGCGTAATCGACAGCGAGGGGTGCACAAGACATGGACGGCACGGATGCCATCGACCCGACCGGCGACCCGCGGGCCGCGGTCGACCGACTGATGGACGGGCTGCGGTCCGACCTGGAGCGGCTGGCCGCCATCCCCTCCGTCGCTTTCCCCGGCTACCCGGAGGAGCCGGTGCGCGAGGCGCACGACCTGCTCGTCGGGCTGCTGCGGGACGCGGGCGTGGAGCACGTCGAGACCCTCGACCTGCCCGACACCGCGCCGGTGATCTTCGGCGAGATCCCGCCGCCCACGCCCGACGCCCCGACCGTCCTGCTCTACTCCCACTACGACGTGCAGCCGCCCGGCGACGAGAGCTTGTGGAAGTCGCCGCCCTTCGAGCCGACCGCGATCGAGGGCGGGCTGCGGGCCCGTGGCATCGCCGACGACAAGTCGAACGTCATCGCGCATCTGGGCATGCTGCGCGCCTTCGGCGGTCGACCGCCCGTCGGCGTCAAGATCGTGTTCGAGGGGCAGGAGGAGTACGGCAGCCCCTTCGACGGCTATCCGCCGACCGACCCCGAGCGGTTCGCCTGTGATGCGATGGTCATCGCCGATCTCGGCAATCTCCGGCCCGGCACCCCGACCCTCACCACCGGCCTGCGCGGCGCCGCCGAGGTCACCGTCGAGGTCCGCACGCTCGAAGAGGCCCGCCACAGCGGCGAGTTCGGCGGCGCGGCCCCCGACGCCCTGCTCGTCCTCCTCAAGGCCCTGTCCACGCTGCACGACGTGCACGGGGACGTCGCCGTCGAGGGGCTGCGCCGCGACCCGTGGACCGGCGCCGGCTACACCGACGAGGAGTTCCGCGAGCTCGCCGGCGTCGAGGAGGGCCTCCCGCTGCTCGGCAGCGGCACCCTCGGTGAGCGCCTGTGGAGCGGCCCCGCGATCACCGTCATCGGCCTCGACGCACCGAGCGTGGCGGGCGCCGCCTCGGCCGTCGTCCCACACGCCCGCGCCAAGCTGAACCTGCGCTTCCATCCCCAGCAGGACCCGCGCGAGGCCCAGGACCTCCTCGTACGGCATCTGCGCTCCCTGCGGCCCTTCGGCGTCGCGCTCACCGTCACCCCCGGCGACACCGGGCCCGGATACGAGGCGGACACCGGCGGCCCCGCCTACCGCGCCGCCCGCGCCGCGCTCAAGGAGGCGTGGGGCGCCGACGCCTCGTACGTCGCGACCGGCGGCTCCATCCCGCTGGTCAACGGCCTCGCGCAGGCCGCGCCGAACGCCGAGGTACTGCTCTTCGGCGCGCAGGACAACCTCTGCAATCTGCACGCCCCCAACGAACGCGTCCTGTTCTCCGAACTGCACGCCACGGTCGTCGCGATGTGCGCGTTCGTACGCGAGTACGCGGCCGACTTCCGGAGCGGCTCATGAGCACCGCCGACACCACCGAGGCCCCCGAACAGCCCCCGGCCAAAAGGAAGTTCACCTTCCCCAGTGCCCTCACCGTCCTCGCCGTCGTCACGATCGCGATCTGGCTGCTCGCGTTCCTGATCCCGTCGGGGGAGTACGACAGGAACCGTGAGGGCGCGCCCGTCGAGGGCACGTATCAGCGCGTCGACTCCGGGCAGTCCTTCGTCGACCGTCTCAACGACCTGTTCCTCGCCCCGGTCAACGGCCTCTACGGCATCCAGGACCCGAAGACCGCCCTCGTCTCGCCCGACAACTCCGGTGATCTGTACGGCAGTGCGGGCGTCTTCCTCTTCGTGCTCGCCATCGGCGCGTTCATCACCGTCGTCTTCGCGACCGGCGCACTCGACCGCGGCATCGGCCGCCTCGCCCACCGGCTTCGCGAACGCGGGGCGCTGCTCATCGCGGGCGTCATGGCCGTCTTCTCCGTCCTCGGCACGGTCGAGGGCTTCGCCGAGGAGACGCTCGGCTTCTACGGCCTGATCGTGCCGCTGATGCTGGCGCTCGGTTACGACCGGATGACGGCGGTCGGCGCGATCATCCTCGGCGCGGGCGTCGGCGTGCTGTGCTCGACGGTCAACCCGTTCGCGACCGGCGTCGCCTCCTCGGCCGCCGACATCTCACTGGGCGACGGCGTCGCGCTGCGGTTCGCGATGTGGATCGTGCTGACCGGCGTCACCATCGCGTACGTCATCCGCTACGCGAAGCGGGTGCGGAGCGACCCGGCACGCTCGGTCTCGGGTTTCCTGCCGGGGGACCGGGACCTCGACGAGACGGCCACCGAGGCGGCCGATGTGCCCGAACTGACCGGCCTGCACAAGGGAGTTCTGGTCGCCACGGCGCTGGTCTTCGCCTTCATGATCTTCTCGGTGGTGCCCTGGGCGAGCGCCCTGACCGGAGACGCGGACGCGACCCCGTACGGCTTCGAACTCGACTGGTCCTTCCCGCAGTTGGCGGCGCTCTTCCTCGTCGCGGCCGTGCTCGTGGGGATCGTCGCGCGGATGGGCGAGCAGAAGCTCAGCTCGACGATCGTCCAGGGCGCCGCCGACTTCGTGTCGCCCGCGCTCGTCATCCTGCTGGCCCGCGGCGTCACCGTGATCATGAACAACTCGAAGATCACGGACACGGTGCTGCACGCGATCGAGGGCGTCGTGAAGGGCACCTCGTCCGGCGTCTTCGCGATCATCGTCTTCCTCGTGAACCTGCCGCTCGCCTTCCTCATCCCGTCCACGTCCGGGCACGCCACCCTCGCCATGCCGATCCTCGCGCCGCTCGCCGACTTCGCGGACGTCTCGCGCGCGGTCGTCGTCACGGCGTGGCAGGCGGCCAGCGGCTGGATGAACCTGTGGGTGCCGACGACCGCCGTCACCATCGGCGGCGTGGCCCTCGCCAAGGTCGGCTACGACAAGTACCTGCGGTTCGTGTGGCCGCTGCTGGCCATCCTGTTCGTGCTGATCTGCGCGTTCGTGGCGCTGGGGGCCGCGTTCACGTAGCCCTGTCGTCGGGTGCATGGACGGTCTCGGTGAACTCGACGAGCAGATCAGCGGCTGCCGGGCCTGCCCGCGGCTCGTCGAGTGGCGCGAGGAGGTCGCGCGCACCAAGCGCGCCGCCTTCGCCGACTGGACGTACTGGGGGCGCCCGGTGCCCGGCTTCGGGCCGCACGACGCGCCGCTCCTGATCGTCGGCCTCGCGCCCGCCGCGCACGGCGCCAACCGGACGGGCCGGGCCGGGGGTCTGGGGGCGTCCCCCAGTAGAAGCAGCCACGGGGGACCGGTCGGGCGATGTCCTCTACCGGGCCCTGTACGACATCGGGCTCGCGTCCCGGCCGGACGCCGTGAGCGCCGACGACGGGCTGACCCTGCACGGCGTCCGCATCACGTCGCCCGTGCACTGCGCGCCACCCGCCAACAAGCCGACCCCGGCCGAACGCGACACCTGCCGCCCCTGGCTCGTCCAGGAGCTGAACCTGCTGCGGCCCACCCTGCGCGCGGTCGTCGTGCTCGGCGCGTTCGGCTGGCAGGCGGCGCTGCCGGCCTTCGCCGAGGCGGGCTGGGCGGTACCGCGCCCGCGCCCCACCTTCGCCCACGGCACTCGCGTCGACCTCGAAGGGACTGGAGGGACTGAGGGGGCTGAGGGCATCGAGAGGCTCTCCCTCTTCGGCTGCTTCCACGTGAGCCAGCGCAACACTTTCACCGGCCGGCTCACCCCGGAGATGCTGCGCGGCGTGCTGCGGGACGCGGCGCGCGCCGCCGGGCTCCACCCGTTCGGCCCAACTCCGCAGGCTGGGAGCCCGCCCGCTTCCTAGCGTGGCCGTGTGGCAGCACAGACAGCGCAGGAGACGACGTCCAAGCCGCCCGCGGCGGCCTACCGCAACCTCATCGTGGCGACCGTGGGTTTCGCGCTCACGTTCTGGGCGTGGAACCTCATCGCCCCGCTCGGCAGTGCCTTCGGCGAGTCCCTGGGGCTCAGCTCGTTCGAGCAGTCCTTCCTGGTCGCGGTGCCGGTGATCGTCGGCTCGCTGGGCCGGATCCCGGTCGGCGCCCTGACCGACAAGTTCGGCGCCAAGTTGATGTTCCCGCTGGTCACAGCGGCGACGATCATCCCCGTGCTGCTTGTGACGGTGGCCAGGGACTCGTACCTGGCCATGATCCTCGTCGGCTTCCTGCTGGGCCTCGGCGGCACCACGTTCGCCATCGGGGTCCCGCTGGTGAACTCCTGGTTCCCGCCCGCCAAGCGCGGCGCTGCGGTCGGCATCTTCGGCATGGGCATGGGCGGCACGGCGCTGTCCGGCTACCTCACGCCCCGCATCGCCAAGCACGGCGAGAACCTGCCGTTCTACGTCGTCGCGATCGCGCTCGCCGCGTTCGTGGTGATCGCCTGGTTCCTCATCAGCGACCACCCCGGCCGCACCATCCCGACGACCTCGCTCGGCCAGCGCCTCGGCGAGGCCGGGAAGCTGAAGGTGACCTGGGAGCTGTCGGCGCTCTACGCGATCGGCTTCGGCGGCATCGTCGCGTACGGCACGTATCTGCCCACGTACCTGAAGACCTGGTACGACCTCGACCCCGTCGACGCGGGCACCAAGGCCGCCGGGTTCGCCCTCGTCACCGTCATCTTCCGGCCGATCGGCGGCTGGCTCTCCGACCGGGTCCACCCGGCGGTCGTCACCGCCTGGGCGCTCGCCGTCGTCGCGATCTTCGCCATCGTGCAGGCCTTCAACCCGCATCTGGCCCCGGGCGGCACGCTCGACATGCTCGTCATGGGCGCGGGCCTCGGCACCGCGAGCGGCGCCGTCTTCGCCCTGGTCGCACAGGTCACCCCACCGTCCCAGGTCGGCTCGGTCACCGGTATCGTCGGCGCCATCGGCGGCCTCGGCGGCTTCGTCCCGCCGCTGGTCATGGGCGCGATCTACAGCGCGCAGAACTCGTACTCCATCGGCTTCATGCTGCTGTCCGACCTGGCACTCGCCGGCTGTGTGTACGCGTACGGGCGGATGCGCAGCATCAAGGTCCATTGACTCGGAGGCGGTGCGCGGCGGACGGGTAGTAGGTTCGCCGGATGCCTCTGTATCCGCCGCTCGAACCCTATGCCCAGGGCCTGTTGGACGTGGGTGACGGCAATCGGATCCACTGGGAGACCTGTGGCAATCCGCGGGGCAGGCCCGCCGTCGTGCTGCACGGCGGGCCCGGGTCCGGGGCCGCGCCCTTCACCCGGCGCCTGTTCGACCCGGAGCGCTACCGGATCGTGCTGCTCGACCAGCGCGGCGCGGGCCGCTCCACACCGCCGGCGAGTGCGTACGACACCGACATGCGCGTCAATACGCTGCCGAAGCTGATCGCCGACCTGGAACTGCTCCGCGCCCACCTCGGCATCGAGCGCTGGCTGGTGTGGGGCGTGTCCTTCGGGTCCGTCCTGGCCCTGCGGTACGCGCAGACGCACCGGGACGCCATCTCCGGACTCGTTCTGACGGGCCTGGCGACGGGCAGCCAGGAAGAAGTCGACTTGTTGACGCGGGGGCTCGGCGCGGTGTTCCCGGAGGCGTTCGCCGCGTTCCTCGACGGGCTGCCCGAGGGGGAGCGGGACGGTGACCTCGCTGCCGCGTACAACCGGCTCCTGGAGTCGCCCGACCCGGCCGTGCGCGAGCGGGCGGCGCTCGCCTGGACCGACTGGGAGACGGCGTGCGTCTCGCAGCCGCCGCGCTCCGTGCCCCGCTACCAGGACCCGGACTTCCGGTACGGCTTCGCGCGTACCGTCACGCACTACTTCTCCCGCAACCACTTCCTGGACGGGCCCGACACGGTGCTGCGCGACCTGCCGCTGCTCAAGGGGGTTCCGGCGGTGGTGGTGCAGGGGAAGGTGGACCTGGGCAATCTGCTCGGCATCCCGTGGCGGCTCGCGCAGGCCTGGCCGGACGCCGAGCTGATCGTCGTGGACGACGTGGGGCACAACGCGGGCGCGCCCGGCATCACCGATGAACTGGTCGCGGCCCTGGACAGGTTCGGCGGGCCGGGCGACCGGTTCGCCGGGCCGGACAGGCTCAGCGGGAGCGGCGCCGCCTGACGCGCTCGCCCTGCGCCTCGATGAACTGCAGCTCCAGGGCGATCGGGGCGGGCGCGAGACCCGGCCCGCCGGCCTCCGCCCACGCCAGGACCTCGTCGGTCGCGTCGTCGCCCATGGACCAGCCGATCCACGTGGCCTTCCCGCCACGGGCGCGGCCCTGGGCGGAGGGCTGGAGGACGACGACGTTCGCCTGGTCGCACGGCCCCAGGCAGTCGACGACCCGCACGGCGAACCGCCCCTGCGAGGTCCGCGCCGCCGCCTGCCAGCGCTCCAGCTGCCAGTCGTGGTCGTAGCCGGGGTACTTGCGGGCGTCGCCGCAGCAGCAGCCCCGGCACACGACGAGGGTGCAGGGGCGGGTGCGGGCGGCGCCGATGAGGGTGGTGGTGCGCACGGGCTCGAGTACTCCTGCTGCTACGCGGTGGGGTCGTCGTCGAAGAGATGACGCACGGTGAAGTGGTAGTTGGTGCGGACGTGCGTGAGGGCGACCGCCCGCGCCCGCTCGGCGTCGCCGCCGGCCATCGCCTCGTACAACTCCCGGTGCTCGACGAGCTGTTGGGACCATTCCTCGGCGCGCCGCGTGAGCCAGCGCAGCCGCCCGCCGACGGGCTGCATCACGGACACGATGAGCTCGTTGCGGGCCATCTCCAACAGCCGGTCGTGGAAACGGGAGTTGACGTCCGTGTTGGTCTCGGCGTCGCCCTCGCGCGTGGCACGCGTGGCCCGTTCGAGCAGCCCTTCCAGCTCCTTGAGGTCGTCCGGGGTGGCCCGCTCGGCCGCGAGCCCGGCGGCGTAGACCTCCAAGGCCTCGCGCAGCTCGTACAGTTCGGTGACATCGGTGCGGGTCAGGGTACGCACGACGGCCCTGCGGGGCGTCTCGTACGTCACGAAGCCCTCGGCGAGCAGCGCCCGGATCGCCTCGCGGACGGGGACCCGGGACACCCCGAAGCGCTCGGCGAGCTCCCGCTCGACGAGCCGGTCGCCGGGCCGCCGGTGCCCGCCGATGATGTCCTCGCGCAAGGCCGTGAGCACGCGCTCGCGCACCGCGCCCAGGGGCTCCACCGATCCTGCCGTCGTCATGGGTCCATCTTCGTCGATGTCCCCGAGGGGCAGGGGAAGCGGGGTGGATTTACGGAGATGTAACCGCGCGGACATGGCCGGGCGGTGTCGGCAGCGGGACCATCGCGCGGTATTGGTATACCAAACCTTCTTGTCGGAGGAGCGCCATGTCCGTGGCCGAGCCAGTGCATTCCCAGTCCATCACCCACGTGCCGCCCGATCCGCGCCTGACCAACGAGGACCTGGCGCCGGCCCGCGAGCGCAAGTGGAAGGTCTACGACCTCTTCGCCCTGTGGATGTCCGACGTCCACAACCTCGGCAACTACACGTTCGCGGCAGGCCTGTTGGTGCTCGGCCTCAACGCCTGGCAGGTCTTCACCGCACTGCTCATCGGCTTCGTCCTGATCTACATCGGCTGCAACGCGATGGGCCGCATCGGCCAGCGCCACGGCGTCCCGTTCCCGGTCGTCAGTCGGATCAGCTTCGGCGTCTGGGGAGCGAACATCCCGGCGCTCGTCCGGGCCGTGATCGCCATCATGTGGTACGGAATCCAGACGTACCTGGCCTCGGTGGCGGTGAACGTGATGGTGCTGGCGGCGTTCCCCGGCACGAAGTCATGGACGGAACACTCGTTCCTCGGCCTGCACGCGCTGGGCTGGGCCTCCTTCCTCACCCTGTGGCTGATTCAGTCCCTGATCATCACGCGCGGCATGGAGTCGGTCCGCAAGTTCCAGGACTTCTGCGGACCCGCGATCTGGGTGGTGATGCTCGCCCTCGCGATCTGGATCTGGGCGAAGGCGGGCTGGACGATCTCGCTGACGTCGACACCGCACCCGGTCTCCACGGGCGAACAATTCCGCCAGTGGTTCGGCGCGATCGGCCTGATCCTCGCCACGTACGGCACCCTGATGCTCAACTTCTGCGACTTCTCCCGCTTCGCGCCGGACTACCGGACCGTGCGGCGCGGCAACTTCTGGGGCCTGCCGGTCAACTCAACTGCCTTTGTCGTGCTGTCCGTTGTCGTGACGGCGGGCAGCGTGGAGGTCTTCGGCGAGGCGATCACCGACCCCGCGATGCTGGTGGCGAGGATCGGCAACACCTGGGTGCTGGTCTTCGGCGCCCTGACCTTCGCGATCGCCACGATGGGCGTGAACATCGTCGCCAACTTCGTCTCCCCGGCCTACGACTTGGCGAACGTCTGGCCGCAGAAGATCACGTTCAGGGTGGGCGGCGCGATCTCGACCGTGCTGGCCCTCCTCGTCACGCCATGGAACCTGTACTCGAACCCGGACGTCGTGAACTACTTCCTGGGCGGCCTCGGCGCGTTCCTGGGCCCGCTCTTCGGCATCCTGATGCTCGACTACTTCTGGGTGAAGCGGGGCCGGGTGGACACGGAGGCACTCTTCGACGCGCGGCCGGGCTCCCGCTACTACTACCGGCACGGGGTGAACCCGAAGGCCGTGGCGGCGTTCGTCCCGTCGGCGGCGCTGGCCGTGGTCCTCGCCCTTGTCCCGTACTTCGACTCGGTGGCGGCGTATTCGTGGTTCATCGGGACGGCGGTGGGGGCGGGGGTGTACGGGGTGGTGTGCCGGCGGGAGCGGGCCGAGTCGGCCGCACTGGCGGCCTGACGCCGGAGCCTTCGCTCGCTTAGCGTGGCCGCATGACCGCCGAATCCGTCACCGATGACGTCTTCCTCGACCGCCTCGCAGACCGGCTCGACGCCCTGCCCGGGGTGCACGCCGTGACGCTGGGCGGGTCGCGGGCGCAAGGGACGCACACCGCCGCGAGCGACTGGGACACCGCCGTGTACTACCGGGGGAGCGAGGGGCTGTTCGAGCCCCGGCACCTGCGGGACGTCGGGTGGGAGGGGGAGGTCTCCGAGATCGGTGGCTGGGGCGGGGGCGTCTTCAACGGTGGTGCCTGGCTCAGCGTCGACGGGCGGCGCGTCGATGTGCACTACCGGGATCTCGACAGCGTCGAGCACGAGCTGGCCGAGGCCGAGGCCGGACGGTTCCACTGGGAGCCGTTGATGTTCCACCTCGCCGGGATTCCGTCGTATCTCGTCGTCGCCGAGCTCGCCGTCAACCGGGTGCTGCGCGGCGAGATGCCCAGGCCCGACGGGTACCCCGCCGCTCTGCGCAAGGCGGCCCCCGAGGTGTGGTGGGGGCGCGCCTCGATCACCCTCGATTACGCGAAGGGGAACAGCGTGCCCCTCGGCGCGCGCGCCGAGGTTCTCGGGGCCGTGGCCGGCGCCGCGATGCAGGCCGGGCACGCGGTGCTCGCCGCGCGCGGGGAGTGGGTGACCAACGAGAAGCGGCTGCTGGAGCGGGCCGGGCTGCGGGGGATCGACCGGGTGGTCGGGGACCCGGCGCTCGGCCTCGAAGAACTCGTGGACCGGGCGCGGGAGTTGATGGCGCGGGCCGTCGCCGAGGCTCAGCAGGCCTGAAGGCCGAGCGCGTACGTGCGGAGGTCGCGCCACCCCGTACCCGCCCCCTCCGTCACGATCAGCTTCACCGACTCCACGCGCGCATGGAGCGGCAGCGCCGCCGTGAACTCCGTCTCCGGGATGTCGTCCGTGCCCGCGCCGCTCGCCAGCGTGAGGTGGGGGTCCAGGCCCTCGTCGCCGAAGATGCCCCGGTACGGCACCGCCTCCGGCCAGCGTTCGCGTATCGCCTTCGTCACGGTGCGGAGGGGGTCGTCAGGTGTCGGTGGCAGGTAGAGGACGCCCGGCCAGCGGCGTACCGCGGTGAAGCTGAGCGCGATCTGTGGGGTGGCCGCGAACAGGGCGCGCAGGTCGGCGTCCGCCTCCGGCGTGATCCGGTCCAGCGGGAGGAACGGGTAGAGGAGCGTGACGTGGGCCCTCGACGGCGTGCGGACCAGGGCGTCCGCCTCCGGGACGTGGATGGTCAAGGCCGTGTCGCCGGGAAGATCCGGCCAGCCGCCATGGTTCTCAGGAGTACGTCGCGTGGGCACGGTCAAGTGTCACATTCCGGAAACCTCGCTGTTTCCTCCTCTCCAACAACTCCGCTTACGCTTGAGAAACCAGTTCAGGCTGGCCGACGGCGCCCGGCACCCTCCGTGTTCGTACGACAGGAGTCTGCTCACCGTCATGCGCCGCCCCCATTCGCTTCCGCCCTGGCTGAGTCACGCCCTGCGCGCCCAGCGCGCTCCCGTGCCCTGGCCCGCCGTCGTGCGCGGGGCCCTGGCCGGCGGGCCGCTGCTGCTCGTCGCCGTCGCCGCCGGGCGGCCTTCCAGTGGGGTGCTGCTCGCGCTCGGGGCGATGCTCGCCGGGGTCAACGACCGGCCGGGTCCGCGGCTCGCCGCCGTCTCGCGGCTCGGCGGGCCCGCGCTGGCCGGTGCTCTGGGGATGACTGTCGGCAGTTTCATCGGCGGTGCGCTGCCGACCGGAGCGCTCATCGCCTGCCTTTTCGCCGTGCTCGGGCTCGTGGGCGGTGCCTTCAGTGCCGTCGGGCCCGTCTCGTCCTCCGCCGGGACCCAGTTCCTCGTCACCGTCGCGATAGGCGCCGGGATGCCGCTTCCGGAGCCCGCCTGGCAGCGCGCGCTGCTGTTCGCCGGGGGCGCCGCGTGGCTGATCCTGCTGCGACTGCTGCTGCCCTCTCCCGTACGTACGAAGGGGCTCGGCTACCTCTACGACGGTGAGCGTGCCGCCGTCGCCTCCGTGTACGAGGCCGTGGCCCGGCTGCTCGACGCCGTCGGCGGACCCGAGGCCCAGGCCCGGCGCGTCGCGCTGACCGCCGCCCTCGACCAGGCGCAGGACGCCCTGCGGCCCGGCCGCTCGGCGGCCACCCGGCGCCTGCGCCGCCAGTACTCCGCCGCCCTCCCGCTCGCCGAGGCCGCCACCGCGCTCGCCTGGACCGGGGAGCCGGTGCCCGCGCGGGCCGGGGAGGGGCCGCGCCGGCTCGCCGCCGCCGTGCGGACCGGGGATGCGCCCGGCGCGCTGCCCGCTCCCGCCCGCGCCGGCGCGGGTCTTCGCGCCCTCGACGAGGCGCTGCTGCGGGCCGCCGAGGCCTTCGACGGGGCCGCTGTCCATCTGCCGTCGGGCCGGCGGCGCGCGTCCGTGCGCGGAGTGCTGCGCAGGGTGGCCGGTCCCGCAGGCCGCGAGTACGGCGTCCGGGTCGGGCTCTCCTTCGGCGCCAGCGCCGCCGTCGCCCAGGCCCTGCACCCGCTGCACTGGTACTGGCTGCCCGCCACCGCCGTCTTTCTCGTGAAGCCGGACCTCGGGCCGCTCGCCTCGCGCGCGCTGTGCCGGGCCGCCGGGACCATCGCGGGCGCGGTCCTCTTCGCGGGGCTCGCCGCCGTGCTGCCGCAGCCCCTCGGGCTCGTCGCGCTCGTCGCCGCCTGCGGGGCGCTGATCCCCGTCGCCACCCGGCACTTCGCCGCGCAGACCGCCGTCGTCACCGTCCTCGTACTGTCCCTGGTGATGGTGGGCGGGGAGCCGCAGGCGTCCTGGGGCCGGATCACCGAGACGCTGCTCGCCTGCGCCATCGTGCTGGTCGCCGGTCATCTGCCGTTGCCGGGCGGGCACCGCGGCGGCGGGGTGCGGGTGCGGCTCGACGTCGCGCACGACGCCGCCCACGCCTACGTACGGCATGTGCTGAGCGAGTCCGGGCAAGGAGCCAAGGGCGCCGGGGGAGCGGAGGGCGTCGACCGGCACGGGCGGTGGGCGCTGCGGCGCGAGGCGTACCGGACGCTCGCGCAGGCGCGGGCCGCCGTCGACCTCGCCGCCGCCGAACTGCCGGTGCTCGCGCGGCACTCGGACGGCTCGCGGCAGGTGACCGTCGTGCTGGAGCGGCTCGTCGACGCGACGACCGCGTGCGCGGTGCAGGTGGACGACACCGGGCGGGTGCCCGAGCAGCACGCGCGCAGGATCGACGTGCTGCTCGCGGAACTCGCCGCGTAACGGGGAGTTCTGGGGCGCAGACAGGGGGTTCAGGGGCGCAGGTCGACCCATACGGGGGCGTGGTCGGAGCCCGGCGCGTCCCGCCGCTCGGCCGGATCGTCGCTCACCGACGGCAGCGCTTCGAGCTCGGCGTCGGACTGCTCCCGGGACGGGCCGGTGCTCGCGCGGACGACGTGGCCGAGCAGTTCGTGCGAGACGAAGACGTGGTCGATCAGCTCGCGGCGGCCCTCGTGCACCCGCGAGTACCGCTGCTCCTCGGGGATCAGCGGCGCCACGTTCCACAGCCGCCGCGCGTCGCCCTTGTCGGGGTGGTCGAAGCCGGGCGTGCCGATCTCGGAGCCGGGCGGGCCCTGCAGGATCTGGGTGGTCGAGGCGGCCACCTCGTCGTTGAAGTCGCCCATGAGAGCGACACGTACGCCCTGGCCGCCCGCCCCGATGAGGGTGTCCGCGAAGGTGCGCACGGTGGCGGCCTCCGCCGCCCGCCGTTGCAGCGCGTACGCCGCGTAGCGCGCCCGCTCACCCTCGTCGCGCGGGAAGAACCTGCCGCCCGGATACCCGAGCAGCTTCGACTTGAGGTGGCAGACGGCAGCCGTGAGCCACGTCGCCCGCGTCGAGAAGTGCACGGCGAGCACGCCCCGCCCCATCCGGTCCGCGGTCCTGCCCGTGTCGTCGACCTGCACCGGGCGCAGGCCTGCGGGGAACTCGGCGGTGTCCCCGACCACGTTCATGAACACGCTGGTGAGGAAGCCGACCCGGATCCCGCGCTCGTCCGGGTACTCGGACAGCAGCACCCGGTACCGGCCGTCGAGCAGCTGCACCAGATCGTCGAGCGCCGCCGGGTCGCCGACCTCCTGCACGCCGAGCAGGGTGGGGCTCAGGCTCTTCAGGGTGGCGGCCAGCGAGGCCAGTTTCGCCTCGTACGCGGCTTTGTCGCGCGGGCCGTAGGGGCCGCCGGGGCGGTAGAGGTTCTCCAGGTTCCAGGTACCGACGAGCATGGTGTGCTCCGTCCTAGGGCCGGCCCGGAAGGGCCGGGGCGGCCAGCGTGCCAGCGGCTCCGCCGGGAGGACAGCGCTCCTTCAGGAATCAGGGCCGCTTCCGGAGAATCAGGGCCCCTTCCGGGGGAAATCGGGACCACTTCAAAAAACTTTCGCCGAAGCGATGAGTTCCGCACAGCCCTCCGGTCACCCCTCCGAGAGACACGACCCGAGGAGGAAGCATGGGGCTGCCGAAGGTGGTCACGCGCGAGGAATGGCGCGCCGCGCGCGAGGAGCTGCTCGCCCTGGAGAAGGCGGCGACCCGGGCGCGGGACGAACTGAACACGCGGCGCCGCGAGTTGCCCATGGTCGAGATCGACAAGTCGTACGTCTTCGAGGGCCCGGACGGGAAGTCGGAGCTGCTCGACCTGTTCGAGGGGCGTCCACAACTCGTCGTCTACCACTTCATGTTCGCGCCCGACTGGGACGCGGGCTGCCCCAGCTGCTCCGGATTCCTCGACCAGATCGGGCACCTGGCGCATCTGCGGGCCCGCGGCACGGAGTTCGTGGCGGTGTCGCGCGCGCCGTTCACCCGGATCCTGCCGTTCAAGGCGCGGATGGGCTGGACGGTGCCCTGGTACTCGTCCCATCTCAGCGATTTCAACCAGGACTTCGGCGCCACGTTCACGGGTGAGGACGGCACCCTCCAGGAGCAGCCCGCGATCAGCTGCTTCCTGCGCGAGGGGGAGCGGGTGTTCCACACGTACTCGACGTTCGCCCGCGGCATGGACCACATCGGGTTCACCACGAACTTCCTGGACCTCACCGCCCTGGGCCGCCAGGAGGAGTGGGAGAAACCGGAGGGGCGCGCGTCGGCTCTCGGGGCCCCTGCGGGCAGTGCGCGCGTGCGCTACCACGACGAATACGTCGACTGAGGACGAATACGTCGACCGAAGACGTCGACCGAGCGACCTGACCTCGTATCAACTCGGTGTCATTATCGTCACGTTGCGAGCCGGGAGTGCCCCTGTCAGCGTTCTCCCTCATGAAGCGCCCGGACGCGTGGGGCGCCGTACATCGGCACGATCACGGGGGCAGGGACGAACGATGGTGAATGGACGAGTGGTACTGCAACGATTCCCGGCAGGCGGGCCCCGCGGCTCCTGGCCCGCGGAGGAGTACGCGAACAGGCGCCGCCAGGAGGGCCAACCGGCCGAGGTGATCATGGACTTGGCGACGGACGCGTTCCTGGTGATCGTGCGGGAGCCGGTGGCCGATCTCGTGGGCTGACATCGTCGCGGGAAGAGTGCGTTACGAAGCGCCGACCGACCGCGACCACACCGGCGTGGTCCCCGTGACCCGGCACAGTGCGAGATACAGCGGAATCGGCGGCGTGTACGGCACCGAACCCTCCGGACGGTGCACCAGGGCGGGTGCCCGCGGCACGTCCGGCACCAGCGCGCCCGCCGTGTAGCGCGCGGGCGCGGGCCACTCCAGGGACACATCGGAGTCCGAGGGCACGAGCCACCACCAGTGCGCCCCGTCCGCGTAGACACAGCCCATCCGCGGCAGGCGCTTCGCCATCGCCCGGCCGAACTCCTCGGGCACCGCGACGGCGTCGCAGCCGAGCGGCGCGGTCATGCCCGCGGGCACGCTGAGCCGCACGGGAGGCGCGCAGCCCGGACGCGGAGTCTCCGCCTGCTCCGGACGCCGGGGGCGACGCCTCCGGGCCAGCCCGGCCAGCGAGTTCAAGTGCATCGTCCGCTTGCCCGTTGTCACCACGCCCATCCGATCCTGTTTCGCACGTTCGTCGTTCCTCCGCCCGCCGTCCGACAGGGGCGGGCGTTCACCAAGCCCATCCGGCGCCGTCCGATGCGCCGGGGACGGGGCCAGGCGGCTGCGGCTCCCGCTCGTCGCGGGGCAGTTCGGCCCAGACGAGGAGGCCGGGCCCGGTCTCCTGGGCGCCCCACGCCGTGGCGACCGCGGCCACGAGGAGCAGCCCTCTGCCGTGCTCCTCCTCGGGCGCGACGCGGCCCACGCGGGCGTCGCCGGGTATGCACCCCTCGTCCCGGACCGCTATACGCAGCCGGTCACCGGAGGCGTCGCGCAGCTCGCGCAGTTCGCAGTGGATGCGCCGGCTCGCGGTGTGCACGATCGCGTTCGTGACCAGTTCGGACACGACAAGGGCCGCCGCGTCACAGGTGTCCTCGCACGCGCCCCACGCACTGAGGTGGGTGCGCGTCACGCGCCGGGCCTGAGCGGCGGAGCCCGGGTGGGGAGCCAGTTCGAAACTGCTGCGACGGGCAGCCGACGGGTGGGCCCCTGTCGGGGTACCCGAACGGTCACCGAGCGTAGTTTCGCCGACTTCTGTTCCTAAAGGCGCAGACGGAGTCACGCTTGCCACTATCTCCCCGCCATGAACACTTGGCAAGGGCCACTCTGAAAAGTGCAGAGTGGCGTATGCCGTGTGGAGTGGGCATGGCAGACTGCTCGCAACAGCGCGCCACACGGCCCCCATCGGGGGTGAATCGCAGGGAAACGGCCGGTGAGGGACGTCTTTCGGACCTTTTCCCGCGATGAAAAGTGGCGGGATTCAGACATCGGGACTACTGGGAGGTAGGGGGCGTGAGCGAACCTCGGTCCGCGCCGACGGTCGGCCAGGTCGTTCTCGGCCGCCGACTGCAGGACCTTCGCGAGGGCGCCGGGCTCAAGCGCGAGGAGGCCGCGAAAGTACTCCGCGTGACCGCCGCGACGATCCGCCGCATGGAAACCGCCGAGGTCTCCCTGCGCATCCCCTACGTCCAGCTGCTCCTCAAGGCCTACGGCGTCGCCGACGACGAGACCACGTCCTTCGTGCAGCTCGCGGAGGAAGCGAACAAGCCGGGTTGGTGGCAGCGGTACCACGACATCCTGCCCGGCTGGTTCTCCATGTACGTGAGCCTGGAGGGCGCGGCCCGGCTCATCAGGTCGTACGACCCGCACTTCGTGCCCGGCCTGCTCCAGACCGAGGACTACGCGCGCGGGGTGTTCACGTCCGGGGCGATAGGCCGCGCTGTCGCCGACGACCCGGACGTGGTCGAGCGGCATGTCGCCCTGCGGATGCAGCGCCAGGCCCTGCTCACCCGCGAGGACGCGCCCCGCCTGTGGGTCGTGATGGACGAGACCGCCCTGCGCCGCCCCGTCGGCGACATGGACGTGATGCGCGCCCAGATCGACCGGCTGCTCGAGGCGATGGAGCTGCCGAACGTGACGCTTCAGGTCGCGGAGTTCGCCGCGGGCCCGCACCCGGGCACGTACGGACCCTTCGTCCTGTTCCGATTTGCCATGTCAGAACTGCCGGACATGGTCTACAGCGAGTACCTGACAGGCGCCGTCTATCTCGACGCGCGCCCCGAGGTGGCCACCCACCTGGAAGTCATGGACCGCATGGCGGCGCATGCCGCGACGGCGCAACGCACAAAGGAGATCCTCCGCGATCTCCGCAAGGAGCTGTGAATGGACTCGATCAAGGACCGAATACGCGGCGTCGACGGCGAGCCGATCTACAACGGCATGCCCGCGCGCGAGCTCGGCAGCGAAGGCTGGCACAAGCCGTGGAGCGGCGGCAACGGAGGCAACTGCCTCGAAGCCATGAAGCTGGCCGACGGGCGCGTCGCCGTACGTCAGTCCTCGGACCCGGACGGGCCCGCGCTGATCTACACCATCGGTGAGATCACCGCGTTCATCGAAGGGGCGAAGTCGGGGGCCGCGGACTTTCTGCTGTCGTGACGCGCCACGGATCGCCCGCGTTCGGGTGGGCGATTCGGGCCACTCAGACGGTCATCGGTCGGTCGTGCGCCCCGATCGGCTCCGGCAATTGCGTCCGCCCCGTCAGCCAGCGGTCGACCGCGGCGGCCGCCGCCCTTCCCTCGGCGATCGCCCACACCACGAGCGAGGCGCCGCGCCCCGCGTCACCCGCGACGAACACGCCCGGCACATCCGTCGCGAAGGCGGCATCGCGCGCGAGACGGCCCCGCTCGTCGACGTCGAGGCCCAACTGGTCGATGAGACCACCGGGTTGACGCTCGGGCCCATGAAAGCCGAGCGCGAGCAGCACCAGATCGGCGGGCAGTGTCCGCTCCGTTCCCGGCAGCGGCCGGCGCGCCGCGTCCACCTCCTCGAGGTGCAGCGCACGAACATGTCCCGCGGCGTCCCCTGTGAGGCGCAGCGTGGAGGCGGCGAAGAGCCGGGCGTCCGCGTCGGCCGCCGGGGCCGTGCGCAGCTCACCGGCCTCCTCGTGCGCGGCGGAGAGCCGGTACAGCTTCGGGTACGTCGGCCAGGGCTCGACGTCCTCGTCGCGCGTGTCGTCCGGCCTGTCGTAGATGTCCAACTGCGTGACGGACGCGGCCCGTTCACGGACCGCCGTGCCCAGGCAGTCGGCGCCGGTGTCGCCGCCGCCGACGATGACGACGTGTTTGCCGGTGGCGGTGAGTGGTGACTCCTGTGTCTCTTGAGCGTCCTGGGTGTCTTGTGCGTCCAGGGGTGTGCGCTTCGCGTTCTCGTACGTGCGGTTGGCCCACGGCAGGTACTCCATCGCCTGCTCGACGCCTGCCAACTCGCGCCCAGGAACGTCGAGTTCGCGCCATTTTGTGGCCCCGGTCGCGATGATCACGGCGTCGTAGCGGGACCGCAGGTCGGCGGCTTCGAGGTCCCGGCCGATCTCCGTCGACGTACGGAACCGCACACCCTCCTTGGTCAACTGGTCGAGGCGGCGGTCCAGATGGTGCTTCTCCATCTTGAACGCGGGGATCCCGTACCGCAGCAGCCCGCCCGGCCGGTCGTCCCGCTCGTACACGGCGACGGTGTGCCCGGCCCGCGTCAGCTGCTGCGCGGCCGCGAGCCCGGCGGGGCCCGAGCCGATGACGGCGACGGTCCGTCCGCTGTGCCGGTCGGGCGGCTGTGCGGACACGAAGCCCTCGTCCCAGGCCCGGTCGGCGATGGCGACCTCTACGTTCTTGATGGTCACAGGAGAAGGAGGGGCGGCCCGTAGGGCCTCGGTTGAGGGTGGTGGTGGGAGACGGGTGGGATGATTGATGGCGAGGACGCAGCCCGCCTCGCACGGGGCAGGGCACAGGCGGCCGGTGAACTCCGGGAAGTTGTTCGTGGCGTGCAGGCGCTCGCTCGCCGCCTGCCAGTCGTCCCGCGAGACCAGGTCGTTCCACTCGGGGATCAGGTTCCCCAGCGGGCACGCCTCGTGGCAGAACGGGATCCCGCAGTCCATGCAGCGGTCGGCCTGCGCTTCGATGATCGGCAGCAGGCCGCCGGGGACGTACACCTCGTCCCAGTCGCGGACCCGCTCCCCGACGGCGCGGCGCGGCGCATCCCGCCGGGGCGTGGTGAGGAAGCCCTTGGGGTCGGCCATGGCCGTCTCCCTACGCCGTGACTGCTGGCTCTGGCTTTGGCTCTTTTCGTCACGATACGTCGGGTGGGCGCGGGGCGCCCCAGCTCACGTCAGCTCACGTCAGGGCCAGCACGAACAGGCCCGAGGCGGCGGCGCCCGTCGCGGCCCGTACGTGGTTCCATCGCACCCACTCGGCGAGATACGTCCGCCACTGCGCGGCGCTGCTCTCGGACTCCTCGTCGCCGGAGAGGCCGGCGAGCGCAGCGTTGCGCGGCACGTTCGCCAGCACCGTCACGCCGAAGGTGCCCGCCAGATACAGCGCGCAGCCGAGAAGCAGCTCGACGGTGCCGGCCTCGGGCCAGAGCACGAACGTCACGACCGCGATCACCGCGCACAGCACCGCGGCGCCGAGAAAGACGACCATGAACGGCGGCGCGAGGGCGGCGATATTGATGGCGTTCATCGCGGCGATCGCCTGCGCGGCGGGCAGCGCGCCAAGGCCGCGCATCACGAACGTGGAGAACGCGATGAACACCCCTGAGCTCACCCCGCACCAGACCGCCCCCAGCACGACCAGTGCGAAATACGGACCTTCGATCATGCGCCCCCCTAACAAGAGGGATCATGCCGCAGTTTGTCGGTTGTGGACAGTGATTTCACGATTACATTGAGCGAACGGTGCCGGTTGTGGCGGTTTCGTGGAGTGCCGTGAGAGCGGTGGAGCTGTCGAGGGTGGCGGGGGTGCCGGTGGCGTACGGGTCGGGAGCGGTGGATGGGGCGGGAGTGGGCCCCTGCCACCCGTCCAGTACCGCCGCCACGGCCTCGGTCACCCGGGACCGCGCCTCCCTCCGGGGTACGCCCTCCATCAGCAGCCGGTCGTAGGGCGTGTCCACATGGCGCACGGCGGCCCGCACCGCGGCCGCGACCGCACCCTCCGAAAGCGCCCGGCCCGCCGCACTCCGGCCCACCCGCCCGCTCCCGCGCGCCCCGGCATGCGCGGCGATCGCCGCCGCCCGGTCCTCGGGGCAACCGGGAAACAGCCGCCGGATCCGCGCCGCGAACTCCGCCACGAACACCGCGTCCTGCGCCGCCCGCCGCGCCGCGTCCCGCGCCCGCCGCCGGGCCCGCGCCTCCGCGTCGGCCAGACAGCGCGCCTCGGCCCGCGCGAGCGCCTGCTCCTCGACGAGCACGCCCTGCCGCTCGTACCGCCCACGCCGCCGATGGAAGCGCACGACGACGGCCGAGAGCGCGCTCTCCTCGCGTGCCCTGCGGGTCAGCGCCGTGTCCCCGCGCGGCAGGAACACGAGGTGCCCCAGGTCGGCGCAGTCCAGACAGCGGGGCTGCCCGCCCTCCAGGGTCAGGAGCCCGAGCGGCCCCCGACGGCAGGCGCCGCACCGCTTGCGCTTGACCGGCTGGAAGACGAGGGGGCTGCGCGCGAGGACCGGTGCGGGGGTGGTGTGTGCGGCCTGCGGCGGGGCGACTCTGGGCAGTGGTGGGGTGGCTCTGGGCAGTGGTGGGGTGGCTCTGGTCATACGGGCGTGATGCCCGCCCGGGCGTGCCCTGCATCATGGAGTGCGTGCGACTTGAAGCGATCACCTGGGAACGGCTCGGCGACACCCTCGCCGAGCGGCTGCTCGACCTGAAGCCGGCCGACGGCGGCCCGTGGGTGAAGGTCGCCCTCGACGGAGCACAGGCCGCCCGCCCGGATGAACTCGCGGCGCTCGTCTCCGAGGCCCTGCGCGTCCGCGGCCGGTCTTCGCTCACGGTCGGCACGGAAGGCTTTCTGCGCCCGGCCTCGCTCCGGTTCGAGTACGGGCACCAGGACGTCGAGGCGTACTACAGCGGCTGGTTCGACACGGGCGCCCTGTGGCGCGAGGTGTTCGGACCGCTCCAACCGGACGGCACGGGCCGCGTCCTGCCCGACCTGTGGGACCCGGTCGCGGACCGCGCGACCCGCAGCGGATACGTCCAACTCCCGCCCGGCGGAGTGCTGTTGATGCACGGCCCCCTCCTCCTGCACCACTGGTTCCCCTTCGACCTGACCGTTCACGTGAGCCTGTCGCAGGGCGCGCTGCGACGACGTACCGCCGAGTCCGAGCAGTGGACGCTCCCGGCCTTCGAGCGCTACGACTCCGAGACGGACCCCGCGGCGAGCGCCGACGTCGTCATCCGCGCGGACGACCCGCGCCACCCGGCGTGGAGCGGGTGACTGTCCCGCGCGGTGCGGCCGTGGGGCCCGTGCGGCCCTGTGCGCGTGCGGTTCTTCGGCTCACAGCCAGCCGTTGCGCTTGAATCCCCGGTAGACGACGAAACAGATCACGGCGATGACGGACATCATCAGCGGATAGCCGAACCGCCAGTGCAGCTCCGGCATGTTCTCGAAGTTCATGCCGTAGACGCCGCAGCCCATCGTCGGCACGGCCACGATGGCGGCCCACGCCGTGATCTTGCGCATGTCCTCGTTCTGCGCGACCGTCACCTGCGCCAGATGCGCCTGGAGGATCGAGTTGAGCAGTTCGTCGAAGGACGCTATCTGTTCCGCCGCCCGCAGCAAGTGGTCCGACACGTCGCGGAAGTACGCCTGTATCTCCGGCGGCACGGCGGGGAAGGGGCGCCCCGAGAGTTCCTGTATCGGCCGGGTCAGCGGCACCACGGCCCGCTTCAACTCGAGCAGCTCGCGCTTGAGTTGATAGATCCTGCCGGGGTCGGCCTTCGCGCCGTTCGGCGCGAAGACGTCCGCCTCGACCTCGTCGATGTCCGCCTGGACCTCGTCGATCACCGTCAGGTAGTCGTCGACGACGTTGTCCGCGATCGCGTGCAGCACCGCCGCCGGGCCCTTGGCCAGCTGCTCCGTGTCCGCCTCGATGCGCTCGCGCACGGGGCCGAGGGAGCCGTGCCGGCCGTGCCGCACCGTGATGACGAAGTCCTGGCCGAGGAACACCATGATCTCGCCGGTGTCCACGACCTCGCTGGTCGCGGTGAGCTCCGCGTGGTCGACGTAGCAGACCGTCTTCAGGACCGCGAAGAGCGTCTGCCCGTACCGCTCCACCTTGGGGCGCTGGTGCGCGTGCACCGCGTCCTCCACGGCCAAGGGGTGCAGGTCGAACATCTCGGCGATGTCCGCGAACTCCAGCTCCGACGGCTCGTGCAGCCCCAGCCAGACGAATCCGTCCGCCGCCTTGCGCACCGCGCGCACCGACTCGACGAGATCGCTGCCGCCCGACTCGCGCACGCCGTCCCGATAGGTCACGCAGTTGACCACCGCGGAGCCCAGCGGGGAGCGCGCCGGGTGGCTCAGGTCGACCTTGGGCGTCCGCCTCGCGAGCCGCGCGACCTTGCGCAGGCTGCCCACCCTGCGCAGACCGCCGACCTTCCGCAGATTGCCCGCCATCGACATGCTCGGCCCCTCCCGTTTCCCATCCGCTTTCCATCGCGATTCCGTCGCGAAGATGACTTGGTGGGCCAGTCTGCCAGCGGTCACCGACAGTGCGTCCACCCCTGTGGGAACGGAAGGCTCCGCTCCGCTGCGCAATGTCCCGTATCCAACGATTGGGCTGGGATGATCGGTTCATGATGCGATCAGGCGAGCACGCGTACCTCCTCGACAACCAGCAGCCGGAGGCGGGGCGGCGCTTCGACGCCTTCTCGGTCCTCTTCGACCCCACGACGTTCCGGCACATCGAGCGTCTCGGTATCGGTTCCGGCTGGCGCTGTTGGGAGGTCGGGGCAGGTGGTACGTCGGTGGTCTCGTGGCTCGCGCGGAAGGTCGGGCCGACCGGGCGGGTCCTCGCCACCGACATCGACACGTCCTGGCAGACCGCCACGCCGCGGACGCCCGTCGAGGTGCGGCGCCACGACATCGGTGTCGACGAGCCGCCCGCGGAGAGTTTCGACCTGGTGCACGCGCGGCTCGTCCTGGTCCATGTCCCGGACCGGGAGCGGGCGTTGGCGTCGATGATCCGTGCGCTTCGCCCCGGCGGGCGGCTGCTCATCGAGGATGCCGACCCGGCGCTTCAGCCCCTGCTCTGCCCGGACGAGGCGGGGCCCGCGCAGGAGCTGGCCAACCGCCTGCGGCACGGCTTCCGTTCCCTGCTTGCTGAGCGTGGCGCCGACCTGTCGTACGGCCGCAAGTTGCCGGGGCTGCTGCGTGCGGCGGGCCTGCGGCAGGTCGAGGCGGACGCGTACTTTCCGCTGGCGTCGCCGGCCTGTACGGCGCTGGAGACGGCGACGGTCGGGCAGATCCGCGAGCAGCTCGTGACGGCGGGCCTGGCAACGGACGCCGAGATCGACCAGCATCTGGCGAACGTGGCCGAGGGCACGATGGACCTGGCGACGGCTCCGCTGATCTCGGCGTGGGGCAAAAGGTAGGCGCGCTCGCCTCCGGCGGGGCCTGGACCGATCCGCCGCGATACGGCTCCTTGCCTGTTGCGGCGGATCGCCTTACGCCCAGGGGCTCCGCCTGTTGCGCCCGACCGCCCTACGCCACGGGGCTCCGCCCCGGCCCCTGCGCCTCAATCGCCGGCGGGGCTGATGGTGCCGAATCGGCGTTACGGCCTCGGGGCTCTGCCCCGGCCCCGCGAGTCTCGTCCCAGAGCGGGGCTTGAGTTGTCCCGCCCGCCCGCAGGCAATCGCCCGGCTCCGGCCCATCTCCCACCCGCCCGCCCCCTCCGGGGGCGTCGGCCCGACGGGGTGCCGGCGCGGCCTTGGGCAATCTGCCGCCTTGGGCGGCAGGGTGGGCAAGGCGGCGCCCCGGTGCCGCGCATCCCTCACGACAGGCGCCGACCCCGGCAAAGCGGCGGACCTCGGTGCCGCGCAACCAGAACGACAGGCGCCGACCCCGGCAAAGCGGCGGACCTCGGTGCCGCGCAACCAGAACGACAGGCGCCCACCTCGGCAAAGCGTCGAACTCCGGTGCCGCGCGTCGGCCACCGTGGGCGTCCGCCCCGATACAGCTCAACGACCCCGGTGCCACGCAGCAGTCACGCGGGCCCGGTCGACCACCCAGGTGGCCTCCCGCCCACCACTCCCACCGCCACCGCCCCCGCCCGGCACCCCTCAGTCACGGACTCCCGCCACCCCGCACCCCGGAGCCGCGCAGCGAGGACCGTTCCGGTGAAGGCGTCGCCCGCCCCCGTGGAATCGCGCACCACCACCCCCGCCGCGGCGCCCACCCGCTCGCGGACCACCCCGCCCCGCGCCACACACGCCCCCGCCGCCCCCGCCTTCACCACCACCACGGGAAACCGCCCGCTCAACTTCGCCGCCGCCCCCTCCGCCCCCGGCTCCCCGCTCAGCAACACCGCCTCGTCCCGGCTCGGCACCAGCACATCCACCCCGTCCACCAGCGCAAGGAACCGCTCGACCCCGAGCTCCCGCAGGAACCCGGTCGACGCCGGATCCAGACTCACCGGCACACCACGCGCGCGTGCATCGGCCACGGCTGCGGACACCAACTCCCGCCCGGTGGCGGAGAAGCACAGGTACCCGGACAGATGGAGCAGCCCGACCCCGTCGAGCAACTCCGGCGACCAGTCCTCGGGCCCCACCCGCACCGAAGCCCCACCGTCCGCCAAGAACGTCCGCTCACCCCCGGCACCGGCATCCACGAGGCAGATCACCGCCCCGGTCGGCGCCTCCGCGTCCACCACGAGCCGCGGCCGCACCCCGCACCGTACGAGCTCCTCCTCGTGCCACCGCGCGGAGTCCACGCCGACCCGCCCGAGCAGCACCACGTCCCGGCAGCCCTGGTACGCCGCCCAGCACGCCACGTTGGCCCCGGCGCCACCCGGCACCGTACGGATCGAGGCCGCCGTGTCCGTGCCCGTCGCAAGCGGCCCACGATGCCGCGCGACGACATCCGTCACGACGTCGCCGACCACCAGCAACGCCCCGCCGCCGGCCCCCGTCACACCGCGGCCCAGGCCACCGCGACGCGCGCGGCGAGCCGCACGTTCCCGCGTACGGCCGCCAGGTTGGCCTCCAAGGACGCGCCCTTCGTCCGCCGCGCCAAGTAGTCGAGCAAGAAGGGCGTCACGGCCTGCCCGCCGACGCCCTGCCGCTCGCACTCCCGCAGCCCGCTCTCCAGCACGCGCGCGTGCAACGCCGGATCCAACTGCTCCGCTTCCGGTACGGGATTGGCGAGGATCAACGCCGAATCGCCCGCGGCCAGGTCGTCCTGGGCGCGCATCACAGCCGCCACCTCACCCGGAGAGCGCAGTGTCCAGTCCACCGGCTCGCCCGAGTCGGCGAGATAGAAGCCGGGGAAGCGCTCGGTCCGATAGCCCGCCACGGACACCCCCAGGGTCTCCAGGCGCTGCAGCGTCGCGGGCACGTCCAGGATCGACTTCACACCGGCGCACACCACGGTGATCCGGGTCCGCGCGAGCAGACCCAGGTCCGCCGACTCGTCCTGCGTCTGCGTCCACCCCCGGTGCACCCCGCCGAGCCCACCCGTGGCGAACACCCGCACCCCGGCCTGCGACGCGAGCAGCGCCGTCGCCGAGACGGTCGTCGCGCCGCTCGCGCCCGTCGCCACCGCCGGTGGGAGATCGCGGTGGCTGAGCTTGCGGATCGCGTCGTCGTTCGCCACCCGCTCCAACTGCTGCTTGTCCAGGCCGACATGCGGCCGCCCGTCGAGCACCGCGATCGTCGCGGGCACGGCACCCTCGTCGCGTACGACCTTCTCCAGTTCGTGCGCGACCCGCAGATTGCGCGGCCTCGGCAGCCCGTGCGCGATGATCGTCGACTCGAGAGCCACCACCGGGCGCCCCGCCCCGACCGCGTCCCGCACCTCCTCCGAAACGATCAACATGCCTCCGCCTCCGGTCAGTTGACTGCCACCTCTGACATCTTCCCCCGCTCCACTGACATCCCTGGCGGACGCGTGTTGCCCCCAAACGCTCCATGAACCGGAATGTGGGCCCCACGCGCGCGTGGAGCCCACATTCCTCGGCCGACCGACCTCGGACCGACCTCAGACCCGGCCTCAGACCGGTCGGGCGCCGCTCAACACACCGTGCGGATCGAGGACGTACTTACGGCTCGCGCCCTGGTCGAACTCCGCGTAGCCGCGCGGCGCGTCCTCGATGCCGATGACGGTCGCGTTGACGGCCTTCGCGATGTGCACGCGCTCGTGCAGGATCGCCATCATCAGGCCCCGGTTGTACTGCATCACCGGGCACTGCCCCGTCGTGAGCTGGTGGCTCTTCGCCCAGCCGAGGCCGAGCCGCACCTTCAGCGTTCCGGTGCGCGCGTCCTGGTCGACGCCGCCCGGATCGTCGGTGACGTACAGGCCCGGGATGCCGAGCGCGCCGCCGGCCGCCGTGAGCCCCATCAGGGAGTTGAGGACCGTGGCCGGCGCCTCGGGCGCGTCCGGACCGTGTGCGCGGGCCTCGAAGCCGACCGCGTCCACGGCCGCGTCCACCTCGGGGACGCCGAGGATCTCGGCGACCTGCTCCTCCACCGTGCCGCGCGTGAGGTCGACCGTCTCGCAGCCGAAACTCCGTGCCTGCGCGAGCCGTTCGGCGTTCATGTCCCCGACGATCACGACGGCTGCGCCAAGGAGCTGCGCCGATGCCGCCGCCGCGAGCCCGACGGGCCCGGCCCCGGCCACGTACACGGTCGAACCGACCTTCGTGCCCGCCGTCACCGCGCCGTGGAATCCGGTCGGGAAGATGTCGGAGAGCATGGTCAGGTCGAGGAGCTTCTCGCGCGCCTGGTCGGCGTCGGGGAAGCGCAGCGCGTTGAAGTCCGCGTAGGGGATCATGGCGTACTCGGCCTGACCGCCGACCCAGCCGCCCATGTCGACATAGCCGTAAGCCGCCCCGGGCCGTGCCGGGTTGACGTTCAGGCAGATGCCGGTCTTGCGCTCCTTGCAGTTGCGGCACCGCCCGCAGGCGATGTTGAACGGCACGGAGACGATGTCCCCGACGTCCAGGAACTCGACGTCCGGCCCCTTCTCCACGATCTCGCCGGTGATCTCGTGCCCCAGGACGAGGCCCTCGGGCGCCGTGGTGCGGCCGCGCACCATGTGCTGGTCGCTGCCGCAGATGTTGGTGGCGAGCACCTTGAGGATCACGCCGTGCCGACAGGTCCGGCCCACGTTCGCCGACGCCACCCCCGGCCCGTCCTTCAGCTCGAGCGTCGGGTGCTCGATGGTCCTGACCTCCACCGCTCCCGGCTTGAGATATGCGACTGCCCTGTTTCCGCTCATGCCTGATCGCCGTCCCTTCGGCTCCGTGACTCGCTCTGCGGGATGCTCCGGCTGTGCGCATGGCGGAGTCTGCTACCGAAACGGCGTTCTGAGGAGCCCTCCGGGACGGGTTGTTGAAGCCTCGACGAGCCGTCCAGTCGGCGGGGCCCGTACGGCACAGGCCGTCCAGTGAGAGGAGGGGCGCAGGTCATCTACGGTGACTGGCCATGACCACGAACGATCGACCCGCAACCGCCCTCGGCTCCTTCGCCGTCCACGTCCCGGACGTGGACCTCGAACCCGAGCCTCTCGACCCCGCCCAGATCGCCTCCGGCGCCCCCGAGGTGACCGGAAAGGTGCTGTGGGAGTCGGCCGACGGCAAGCAGCTGCGCGGCATCTGGCAGATCACGCCCGGCGTGGTCACCGACACCGAGGCGAACGAGCTGTTCGTGGTCGTCAGCGGCCGCGCCACCGTCGCGGTCGAGGGCGGCGAGAGCCTGGAGCTCGGCCCCGGCACGGCCGCCGTGCTGCGCGAGGGCGACCGGACGACGTGGACCGTGCACGAGACGCTGCGCAAGGCGTACCACATCACCCTGAGCTGACCCGCGTACGAACGTCCCCTCCCGCTACGGGTGTTGGGTCCCGCTACGGGTGTCGGGCCCGCCGCGTGAACAGGGCCAACGCCCCGAGCGGGAGCAGCAGGCACGCCGCGGCCAGGTTCAGCCACGCGTAGCTCGCCGTCGCCATCACGAGGCCCGCCGCCGCGCCGCCGATGCCCGCCGACAGGCTCATCGTCAGATCGGAGAGCCCCTGCGCGGCGGCCCGCGCGGCCTGCGGCACGGAGTCGGTGAGCAGCGCGGAGCCCGCGACGAGCCCGGCCGACCAGCCGAGCCCCAGCAGGAACAGGGCCGCCGCGCTCTGCCCGTGGTGCCCGCCCGCGGTCCCGGCGAGCAGCGCCGCGCACGCGAGCAGGCCCACCGCGAGCCCGATCACCGTGAGACGCCCGAACTTGTCGGCGAGACGGCCCATCACCGGCGAGAACGCGTACATGCCTGCGATGTGCCCACTGATGACGAGCCCGATCAACTCGATGCCCGCGCCGTGGTGTTCGAGGTCCACCGGGGTCATCGACATGACGGACACCATCGCCGTGTGCGACACCGCCACGGTCACCAGCGCGAGCCGGGCGCGCGGGGACGCGGACACGGCCGCGAACCCCGCCCGTATGGAGCGCGCGGCAGGCGACTGATCCTCGGCGGGAGCCAGGGATCGCGCGGTCAACAGCGGGTCGGGGCGCAGCAGTACGTGCACCACGGCCGCCGATATCAGGAACACCCCGGCCGCCCAGACGAACGGCCCGGCCTCCGCCGGTATGCCGAGTCCGGAGACGCTGCGGCCCGCGGGCGCCGCTATGTTCGGGCCGAGGACGGCGCCGATGGTGGTGGCCCAGACGACGGTCGAGATGGCGCGGGCCCGCCGGTCGGGCTCGGCCAGGTCGGCCGCCGCATACCGGGCCTGGAGGTTGGCGGACGAGGCCGCGCCGAATCCCATCAGGCCGATGAGCAGCAGCGGAAAGCTCCCGATCGCCGCGGCGACGACGGTGACCACGGCCCCCAGCGTGCCGATCAGATAGGCCAGTACGAGACCGGCCCGCCGTCCGCGCGCGTTCATCAGCGCCGCCAATGGCACCGACAGGACCGCGGTCCCCGCGACGCTCGCCGTGGACGCGAGGCCGGAGAGCGCCTCGTCCCCGCTGACCTTCTTGGCGAGCACGGCGGCCAGCGCGATCCCGGTGGCGGTCCCGAGCCCGCCCAGTATCTGCGAGGCGACGAGCACCCGCTGCGTACGCTGCTGCACCGGCCCGACCCCCGGCCCAGGCCCCGGTTCCGCGGCCTTCGGCCGATCGAGCCGCCCCTCATCCGTGCTCAACGCACACCCCCGCCCCGATCAACCCGCGGACTGCAGGCATCCGCCCCGCCCCGGGACCGTCTCAGAACAACGGCTCGGGCAACACCCCTTCCAGCGCGAGCAACTTCCGCTTCGTCTCGAGTCCGCCCCCGAAGCCGCCGATCCCGCCGTCGCGCTCCACGACCCGGTGGCACGGCACCACGACCGGCAGCGGATTCGACCCCATCGCCAGGCCCACGGCCTGCGCGGCTCCGGGCTGTCCGACCCGGTGGGCCAGATCCCCGTACCCGACGACCGCCCCGTACGGCACCCCGGCGAACAGCTCGCGCAGCACCTCCCGGTTGAACCCGGAGATCAGTGACCAGTCGAGCGGCACATCGAACTCGCGCCGACGGCCGGCGAAGTACTCCGCGAACTGCCGTATCGCCTCGGCGAGCAGGGGGGATTCGGGCGCCTCGACGGGCTCGGTCCCGAGTCGGGAGCCGAGCCGGTCGAGTGCCTTGTCCCGCACCGCGTCGGTGGCGTGGAAGACCACGTTCACCAGACCGGCGTCCGTCGCGGCGAGCAGCAGCGGGCCGATGTCACTGCGCACGACGGCCCACACGGCCTGCCGCGGCGCGGCGGGAGTGGTCTCGCTTGGTCCAGTGGCGTTCATGCCGACCACGGTACGGCCGGGCACTGACAACGCCCGGCGGGTCAGCCGCCGACGGCCGCCCGCACCACGTCAGGGGCGTTGCTGATGATTCCGTCGACGCCGAAGCCGGCCACCTGCTGCGCGGTCTTCGCGTCGTTGACGGTCCAGGTGTAGGACTCGAGCGGCTTGCCGTGCGGGCCCTTGAGCGCGTGCACCGCCTTCACGTAGTCCGCCGAGATCGTCGTGTGCGAGGGGTTGATCTGGTCGGCGAATTTCGCGTACGCGGGAAGCTCGGACACGGCGGGTGTGCCGAGGAAGCCCGTCTTGATGTCCGGGCGCCGCGCGTGCAGGGTCCGCATGCTGTCCGCGTTGAAGCTCTGGATGATCAGCCGGTGCTTGACGTCCCAGGAGTCCAGCCAGCCGTCCCTGCGCAGCTCGCGCAGGATCTGGCCCTCGATGCCCGGGTACAGCTCGGGCGACTTGATCTCCATGAGCAGCTTCTGATGGTTGCGGTCGACGCGCCGCAGGTACTCGTGGAGCGTCGGGATCCGGGCGCCCGTGTACTCGACGCCCTTCCAACTGCCCGCGTCCAGCTTGGCGATCTCGTTCGAGGTGAAGTCCGCCACGTTCCACGGGGAGCGGTCGGGATAGACCTGCTCGACGTTGGTGGTGCGGGCCAGCGTGGTGTCGTGGAGGACGACCAGGGCGCCGTCCTTGGTGCGCTGCACATCGTTCTCGACCCAGGTGATACCCAGGGCGTGCGCCCTGTCGATGGCTGCCAGGGTGTTCTCGGGGGCGTAGGCGGAGGCCCCGCGGTGGGCGACGACCGCGGTTCTGTTGTGTGCGGGGGCGGCTTGTGCGGCGGTCGGCAGGACCAGGACACCGATGACGACGGAGCCCGCCACTGAGGTCAGAGCGGCTGCTGCGCGTGCGTGCACGTGTGCTCCTCATACGTCGTGGGATCACGGACTGTACGAGATTGACAGCTGAGAGCGAACGAAAAGTAGGCGCAGGATGGTCACGAGTTGAATGGAGTCACTCAAGTGCGGTCGACCCCCGTGTCGTGCGGCCGGTTTCTTTGCCGGAAAATCGTTCGGACGTTCCCGTGTGCGCTTTAATCTCTGCCTCACCCGCGGTCGCTCCGGCCGCCGCGCGCGAAGGGACGAGCTGCACATCTCACGGAAATCCAGGCGGAAGGGCTGTCACGCATGCAGGGCTCGGTGGACGGCTTCAGTTACGGGCTCGTCACCCCGGTGGTGGCGTATCTCATGGCCTGCCTCGGAGGGGCCCTGGGACTGCGCTGCACCACCAGATCCCTGCTCGTCGCCAACACCTGGCGGGTCGGATGGCTCGCGCTGGGCTCCGCGGCGATCGGCTCCGGGATCTGGACCATGCACTTCATCGCGATGATGGGCTTCAGCGTGGAGGGCATGCCGATCCGTTACGACCCGCTGACGACGTTCGCGAGCCTCGGCCTGGCCATCCTGATGGTCGGCATTGGCGTCTTCATCGTCGGCTACAAGGGCGCGACCGGCACCGCTCTGTTCACCGGAGGCACCATCACGGGCCTCGGAGTGGCATCGATGCACTACCTGGGAATGGCTGGAATGCGCCTTCACGGGACAATCAGTTACAACACGTTCACCGTGGCAGCCTCAGTGGTGATCGCCATGGCGGCCTCGACCGCCGCCCTGTGGGCGGCCGTCCAGGTACGGGGCATCATGTGGAGCCTCGGCGCCAGCATGGTCATGGGGCTCGCCGTATCGGGGATGCACTACATGGCGATGGCGGGAGTCAGCGTCCACGCGCACACCGATGCCGCCGGTTCCCTCGGAGGGGACCCGGCCACCGCCATCCTCGCCCCCATGCTGATCGGCCCGCTGAGCTTCCTGCTCCTGGCCGGGGTGGTCGTCGTCTTCGACCCGATGCTGGTCACGGGCCGCCCCGACTGGCGTGACAGCCGAGCGGCGAAGGACCGGCTCGGGACCCCCGCGCCGGCCGCCTCGCGCCTGCGCCGCCCCCTCGGGCGATCGGCTTCGCGCGCACCGCAGGACTAGTGACCCATAGGGCCTGACAGTGGTTCGGGCCCGGTTGTCAGTGGTGGGTCGTACGGTTGATTCCATGCGGCCCGTATCCAAGATCGAACGCACGGTGGCACCCTTCGAGGTCGTCAGCCCGTACCAGCCCAGCGGTGACCAGCCCGCGGCCATCGCCGAGCTGGAGAAGCGCGTGACGGGAGGCGAGAAGGACGTCGTCCTGCTCGGCGCGACCGGCACCGGCAAGTCCGCCACCACGGCGTGGATGATCGAGAAGCTCCAGCGCCCCACGCTCGTGATGGCGCCGAACAAGACGCTGGCCGCCCAGCTGGCCAACGAGTTCCGCGAGCTGCTTCCGAACAACGCGGTCGAGTACTTCGTCTCGTACTACGACTACTACCAACCCGAGGCGTACGTGCCGCAGTCGGACACGTACATCGAGAAGGACTCCTCGATCAACGAGGAGGTGGAGCGCCTGCGCCACTCCGCGACGAACTCGCTGCTGACCCGCAGGGACGTCGTCGTGGTCGCCTCCGTCTCCTGCATCTACGGCCTCGGTACTCCGCAGGAGTACGTGGACCGCATGGTCTCCCTGAAGGTCGGGGACGAGCTCGACCGGGACGACCTGCTGCGCCGCTTCGTGGACATCCAGTACACGCGCAACGACGTGGCGTTCCAGCGCGGCACGTTCCGGGTGCGCGGCGACACCATCGAGATCTTCCCCGTCTACGAAGAGCTCGCGGTCCGCATCGAGATGTTCGGTGACGAGATCGAGTCGCTCTCCACCCTCCACCCCCTCACCGGCGAGGTCATCAGCGACGACGACTCGCTGTACATCTTCCCGGCGACCCACTACGTGGCCGGCCCCGAGCGCCTGGAGCGCGCGGCCAACGACATCGAGAAGGAGCTGGAGGAGCGCCTCGCCGAGCTCGAGAAGCAGGGCAAGATGCTCGAGGCCCAGCGCCTTCGCATGCGCACCACGTACGACCTCGAGATGCTCCGCCAGATCGGCTCCTGCTCCGGCGTGGAGAACTACTCGATGCACTTCGACGGCCGCGAGCCCGGCTCCCCGCCGAACACGCTGCTCGACTACTTCCCGGACGACTTCCTGCTCGTCATCGACGAGTCGCACGTCACCGTGCCGCAGATCGGCGCCATGTACGAGGGCGACGCCTCCCGTAAGCGCACGCTCGTGGACCACGGGTTCCGGCTGCCGTCCGCGCTCGACAACCGCCCGCTGAAGTGGGAGGAGTTCCAGGAGCGCATCGGCCAGACCGTCTACCTGTCCGCGACCCCCGGCAAGTACGAGCTCGCGCGCGCGGACGGCTACGTCGAGCAGATCATCCGCCCCACCGGCCTCGTCGACCCGGAAGTCGTCGTGAAGCCCACCGAGGGCCAGATCGACGACCTGGTGCACGAGATCCGTATGCGCACGGAGAAGGACGAGCGCGTCCTGGTCACCACGCTCACCAAGAAGATGGCCGAGGACCTCACGGACTACTTCATCGAGCTCGGCATCCAGGTGCGCTACCTGCACAGCGACGTCGACACGCTCCGCCGTGTCGAGCTGCTGCGCGAGCTGCGCGCGGGCGAGTTCGACGTCCTGGTCGGCATCAACCTGCTGCGTGAGGGCCTCGACCTGCCCGAGGTCTCCCTGGTCGCGATCCTCGACGCCGACAAGGAGGGCTTCCTGCGCTCCGGCACGTCGCTGATCCAGACGATCGGCCGCGCGGCGCGAAACGTCTCGGGCCAGGTCCACATGTACGCCGACAAGATCACCCCGGCGATGGAGAAGGCCATCGACGAGACCAACCGCCGCCGGGAGAAGCAGGTCGCGTACAACGAGGCGAACGGGATCGACCCCCAGCCCCTCCGTAAGAAGATCAACGACATCGTGGCGTCCATCGCGCGCGAGGACGTCGACACGGAGGCACTGCTCGGCAGCGGCTACCGCAAGGGCGGCAAGGACGGAAAGGGAGCCAAGACCCCCGTCTCAGCGGCCGGCAAGGCGGACAAGGCACCGGCCAAGAAGAAGCGCGGCAAGGCGGACGAGACGGTTCCCACCGACCGTCCCGCGGCCGAGCTGTCCGAGCAGATCGAGGAGATGACCGAGCGGATGCGGGCCGCCGCCGCGGACCTGCAGTTCGAGGTCGCGGCACGGCTGCGCGACGAGGTGTCGGAGATGAAGAAGGAACTGCGGCAGATGAAGGAGGCAGGCATCGCCTGACCTGCCACGACGGGCGGGGTGCCGGGGGTGTGTTGCAGGACCGCCACAAAACCCCGCCCGTGGTAGCGGCGTTGTCAGTGCCGCCCTCTAGGGTTTGGACCAGGGCCTGATCCAAACGACAGGCCCTCACCGCGCATATGGCGCGGCAACAGGGGACGGTTCGAGAGGGGACAGCGCGTGGGCATCGACTTGACCAAGGGTCAGGCCATCAGCCTGGAGAAGCAGGGCGGGGGAACCCTCACCGCGGTACGGATGGGACTCGGCTGGCAGGCGGCCCCTCGGCGCGGCCTGTTCGGCACCCGCACGCGCGAGATCGACCTCGACGCGTCAGCGGTTCTCTTCGCCGACAAGCAGCCTGTCGACGTGGTCTTCTTCCGCCACCTCGTCAGCGACGACGGCTCGGTGCGGCACACCGGTGACAACCTGGTCGGCGGCGCGGGACAGGGCGGCGACGACGAGTCGATCGTCGTCGACCTGCAGCGTGTCCCGGTCCATATCGACCAGATCATCTTCACGGTCAACTCCTTCACGGGGCAGACCTTCCAGGAGGTGCAGAACGCGTTCTGCCGCCTGGTCGACGAGACGAACGGGCAGGAGCTCGCCCGCTACACGCTCGACGGCGGCGGCAAGTACACGGCGCAGATCATGGCGAAGGTGCACCGTGCGGGCCCCGGCTGGAAGATGACAGCCCTGGGCGAGGCGGCCAACGGCCGCACGTTCCAGGACCTGATGCCCTCGATCCTGCCCAGCCTGTAGCGGACCCACGATGGCGGCCGAACTGGTGAGGGGCCAGAACCACCCCCTCACCCAGACCCGTCTGGAGATCCGGGTGTCGGCCGGCCACCCGGTCGTCGCGGGCGCCACGCTCGCCGACGACCGGGGCGCCGTGCGGGGCGCGGACCGGATCGCCCACCCCGGCGCGCCCGCGCTGCCGGGCCTCGAAGTCCCGCGCCAGGCCGCGGCCGACCACCGCCTGGCCGTCGACCTGGACGCGCTGCCGCAGGACGTGCACCGCGTCACCGTGCTGCTCGCGCTGCCCGTGAGCGACGCCGGTCCGGCACGGTTCGGCGCCGCGGCGGCCCCGTTCGTCGCCGTCAGGGGGCCGGACGGCGCGGAGGAAGCCAGCTACACGATCACCGACCTCGACACGGAGTCGGCCGTCGTCGCCCTGGAGCTCTACCGCAGGCACGGCGCCTGGAAGGTGCGCGCCGTGGGCCAGGGCTATGCCGAGGGCCTCGCCGGGCTCCTCGCCGACCAGGGCCTGCCGGACGCGCAGGCCCTCGCGGGCTCCATCCATGACGCCGTCGCCCGTGGCCGCGACCGCGCGGTGGCGCCCCCGCCGCGTACCTCGGAAACCGCGGACGGGGCCCACGTCCGCGCGGCGGCCACCGCGGGCCACGCCTCCGGCGCCCTGCCCCCGGCCGCCCCCGCGACCGTTCCCACCGCGGCACCGGACGACCCCATCGACTACACGCACCCCGGCCGCCGGGAACCCGTACCGTCCGCGCCGGCGCAGCAGCCCGCAACGCCGGTCGCCGGGGACGCGGCGGGCTGGTCCCTGGAGGAGCGGCTCTACAACCAGGTGTGGGGCATGTTCGAGGACCTGGCCCGCACCACGGCCGCGTACCGCAGCGCCGTCGACTTCGCGGACTCCCGCCTGGAGCGCGAGCTCGACGGGCTCCTCGCCGACTCCGCAGATCCACGCCGCCGCCTCGACGGCCGGGGCGACGCCGCGCGCGAGGCCGCCCGCGCCAGGCACGGCGCCCTGGTCGACCGGGCCAGGGAAGCGCTCGACCGGGACCTGGCGCAGCTCGCCGCCGAGGGCGAGGTCGTCGAGCCCGCCCTCCCGGCGGCGTACGCCGGCTGGGACAGCCCCTGCTGGCACGCCTACCGCAGCCCCGTGGAGACCCCCATGGCCGTCCGTCTCGGGGAGCTGAGCCTGCCCGAGAGCGAGAGCGTGGGGCTGCGCATCCCGATGCTCGTACGGCTGCCGCTGGAGCGCGGACTGTGGATCGACGCGGGGCCGTCCGCCGCCGACGGCCTCGCCGACGCCGACGCACTACGCGCGCGTGCCGCCCACACCGCCGTCCTCCATGCGGCCCGGCTGCTCGCGGCCTACCCGGCGGGCGAGTTCAGCGTGCACGTCATCGACCCGGCGGGCACCGCTGCGGGCGCGCTCGCGCCGCTCGTGGACGCGGGCGTGCTCGCCGGTCCGCCGGCCAGGGGCGCGGCGGGCGTCGCGGACACGCTGACCCGGCTGACCGAGCGCGTGGACCTCGTACAGATGGCGGCCCGGGCGGGCGCGGCCGACGCGCTGCCACCGGACCTGGACGTCGCCGAGCAGCTCCTGGTCGTGCACGACTTTCCGCACGGCTTCGACGACCGGGACATCAACCGGCTGCGCTACCTCGCGGACGAGGGGCCGCCGGTCGGCGTGCACCTGATGGTCGTGGCCGACCGGGAGGACGCCGCCGAGTACGGACCGCTGCTCGACCCGCTGTGGCGCGCGCTGCTGCGCCTGACGCCCGTGCCCGACGGACACCTCGCCGACCCGTGGGTGGGCCACGCATGGACGTACGAGCCGTCGACGGTCCCGCCGGGCAGCGGAATCCTGCGGCAGGTGCTCGCGGAGGTGACGAAAGCCCGTCGGCAGAGGGGCCTCTGACCTGCGAACTTGGTGACTACTTTACCTTCCCCTTTACCTTCCATGGGTGTTTCTAGTACGCTCCTTGACGCGGAGGGGAGTACTCCAACGCGGCGTTCCCGTCAGTACGGACGACAGGCCAGAAGGCGGTCGATCCCGGGGCGCCGGCCCGAGACGCGCCAAGGCGCTCGGGTGGAAGAGACCTCCGGCAGCGACGACGCTGATCAGTAGCCGTACGACGCCGGAGGCGCAGTAGTGGACGTATCAATGACTGTGTGGGTGCTGACCGTTCTCGGTCTGTGCGCCCTCATTGCGGTCGACTTCTTCATCGGGCGAAAGCCCCACGACGTATCGATCAAGGAAGCGGGCATCTGGACCATCGTCTGGATCGTGCTCGCCGCGCTGTTCGGCGTCGGCGTGATGATCTGGGGGAGCAGCCAGGCCGGCGGTGAGTTCTTCGCGGGCTTCATCACGGAGAAGTCGCTCAGTGTCGACAACCTCTTCGTCTTCATCCTGATCATGGCGAAGTTCTCGGTCCCGACCCACCTGCAGCAGCGTGTGCTCCTGTTCGGTGTGCTCATCGCCCTGGTTCTGCGAGCGATCTTCATCGCGGCGGGCGCGGCGGTCATCGCCAACTTCTCGTGGGTCTTCTACATCTTCGGTGCCTTCCTCATCTACACCGCCTGGAAGCTCATCAAGGAGGCGATGTCCGACGAGGAAGAGGAGGACTGGGACGAGAACCGCGTCCTGAAGTCGATCGAGAAGAAGTTCGGTGTCGCGGACCAGTACCACGGCACGAAGCTCTTCATCCGGCAGCACGGCAAGAAGGTCATGACGCCGCTCCTGGTCGTCATGCTCGCCATCGGTATGACCGACGTGCTGTTCGCGATGGACTCGATCCCGGCGATCTTCGGCCTGACCCAGGACCCGTACATCGTCTTCACGGCGAACGCGTTCGCGCTGATGGGCCTGCGCCAGCTGTACTTCCTCATCGGTGGCCTGCTCAGGAAGCTGGTCCACCTCAGCTACGGCCTGTCGGTGATCCTCGCCTTCATCGGCGTGAAGCTGGTCCTGCACGCGCTGCACGAGTCCGGGGTGCACGTACCGGAGATCTCCATCCCGGTCTCGCTCTCCGTCATCTGCGGCGTCCTGATCATCACGACGATCACCAGCCTCATCGCCTCGAAGAAGCAGGCCGAGAGGGACGCGGCCGAAGAGGCTCAGAAGGACAGCATCGAGGCCTGACGGCGTCGAGCGTAGGAATTACCAGCACCGGGAGCGGTGCGCGGCCGATTGCCGCGTGCCCCTCCCGGTGCTTCGTTGTGTCCTGAGCGCGTCCCGCAGGGGCGCGAGGGCACGACGGGGGAGGCCCCCATGAAGTTCGTCCAGATCATCGACTTCGAGTCCCAGCGGTTCGGCGAGATGCGGGAGCTGCTCGAGTCGTTCGAGCAGCAGATGAAGGGCGTATCGGGCGGCCCCACGCACCGCATGATGCTGAAGGACCGGGACACCACGGGCCGCTATCTCGCGGTCATCGAGTTCGAGTCCTACGAGGACGCGATGCGCAGCAACGAACGCCCCGAGGTGGCCGAGCTCAACCAGCGCCTCTCGGCCCTGTGCACCCGCCCGCCGGCCTTCATCAACTGCGACCTCAAAGACATCCGCGAACTCAAGTGACCTACGCTCCCGGTGCCCTGCGTCCGTCCGCCGCCACCGCCGAAGTCGCGCCCCCGCCGCGCCACCGGCACCATCGATGAATGATCACCAGAGTGCGGGCGCTGAGTACCCAGTGGACCGTGGTGGTGCCGCTGATCGCGATCGTGCTGCTCGCGTTCACCTGGGGGCGCGAGCTGCCGGGGGCCGTGGTCGCCGTCGTCGCGGTGGTCCTCGCGGCCTCCGTGCTCGCTGCCGTGCACCACGCGGAGGTCGTCGCCCACCGGGTCGGTGAGCCCTTCGGTTCGCTCGTGCTCGCGGTGGCCGTGACGATCATCGAGGTGGCGCTGATCGTCACCTTGATGGCCGACGGCGGGGCCAAGAGCTCCACACTCGCCCGCGACACCGTGTTCGCCGCCGTCATGATCACCTGCAACGGCATCGTCGGCGTCAGCCTGCTCGCGGCCGCGCTGCGGCACCGCGTGGCGATCTTCCAGTCCGAGGGCACCGGCGGAGCCCTCGCCACCGTGGCCACGCTCGCGACGCTCTGCCTGGTCCTGCCGACCTTCACCACCAGCAAGCTCGGCCCGGAGTTCTCCACCTCCCAGCTGGTCTTCTCGGCCGTCGCCGCGCTCGTCCTGTACGGGCTCTTCGTCGCGACGCAGACCGTGCGCCACCGCGACTACTTCCTGCCGATCACCAAGCACGGTGAGGTGATCGACGCGGACGACCACGCCGACGTGCCGAGCACTCGGACCGCCCTGTTCAGCCTCGGCCTGCTCGGGCTCGCCCTCGTCGCCGTCGTCGGACTCACCAAGGGCGTCTCGAAGACGATCGAGCAGGGGGTGGAGGCGGCGGGCATGCCGCAGGCGGTGGTCGGCGTGATCATCGCGCTGCTCGTGCTGCTGCCCGAGACGATCGCGGCGCTCCGCGCGGCTCGCAGGGACCGCGTGCAGACCAGCCTCAACCTCGCGCTCGGCTCGTCCATGGCCAGCATCGGCCTCACGGTGCCGGCCGTCGCCATCGCCTCGTACTGGCTGACGGGGCCGCTCGTCCTCGGGCTCGGCGCCACCCACATGGTGCTGCTCGCGCTGACGATGGTGGTCGCGACCCTCACCATCGTTCCGGGCCGTGCCACACCGCTGCAGGGCGGCGTCCATCTGGTGATCCTCGCCGCGTACATCGAGCTCGCCGTCACGCCCTGACCGCCCTCTACCCACCGCCCTTCGGGAGGTAGTGGCGCCGTGATAGACCCTCAAGGAGCAAACGCTCTTCTACGGAGGTCCCTCGTGCCGCGCACGCTCGCCAACGCCCCGATCATGGTTCTCAACGGCCCGAACCTGAACCTGCTCGGCAAGCGCCAGCCTGAGATCTACGGCCGCGACACCCTCGCCGACGTCGAGGCCCTGTGCGTGAAGGCGGCTGCCGCGCACGGCGCCACCGTGGACTTCCGGCAGTCCAACCACGAGGGCGAGCTCGTCGACTGGATCCATGAGGCGCGCGAGAACCACGTGGGCGTCGTCATCAACCCGGCCGCCTACTCGCACACCTCCGTGGCGATCCTGGACGCGCTCAACACCTGTGACGGCATGCCGGTGGTGGAGGTCCACATCTCCAACATCCACCAGCGCGAGGAGTTCCGGCACCACTCCTACGTATCGCTGCGCGCCGACGGCGTGATCGCCGGATGCGGCGTGCAGGGATACGCGTTCGGCGTCGAGCGGGTGGCGGCGCTCGCCGCACCGGGGACGGCGCAGGCGTAAAACGCCGCTACAGGGCGGGCCGCGGCGAAACGGCCCGCCTACAAGTCACCAGCCCCGCTCGCGCCACTCCTGGAGGTGGGGACGTTCGGCGCCCAGCGTCGTGTCGCCCCCGTGGCCGGGGTAGACCCATGTCTCGTCCGGCAGCGTGCCGAAGATCTTCGTCTCCACGTCGTCGATGAGGCTCGCGAAGGCCTCGGGGTCCTTCCACGTGTTGCCCACGCCACCCGGGAACAGGCAGTCACCGGTGAAGACGTGCGGGTGGCCGTGCGGGTCGTCGTAGACCAGGGCGATCGAACCGGGCGTGTGGCCGACCAGGTGGCGGGCCGTGAGCGTGATCCGACCGAACTCGATCGTGTCCCCGTCGGCGACGGCGACGTCCGTCGCCACCGGGATCCCCTCGACGTCCTCGCGCCCCGCGTACGTGCGCGCGCCGGTCGCCTCGACGACCTCCTGGAGGGCCTGCCAGTGGTCGCCGTGCCGGTGCGTGGTGACGACGGCCCCGATGCCGTCCTCGCCGATGAGGTGCCGCAGCGTCTCCGGCTCGTTGGCCGCGTCGATCAGGAGCTGCTGATCGGTCGCGCGGCAGCGCAACAAGTAGGCGTTGTTGTCCATCGGCCCGACCGCGACCTTGGAGATCATCAGGTCCTGCAACTCGTGCACATCCGCCGGGCCGCCGACCTTCACCGCTCCGCTGTACGTCATGGATTCAGCCTATAGCGGGGGCAGGGGCGGCAGGGAGCCCCGGTCGACGGTGAGGGCGCCGCCGTCTCTGCGGCCCGCGAGCCAGCCCAGGAGGTCCGCCTGGCGGCCCCGGATGACGATGCCGAGTGGGACGGGAGCGTCGGCCTTGATCTCCTCAAGGGTGAGCGCCTGAACGGCCCCCGTGGAGATCATCCGGCCGTCGTCCTGCTTGATCAGCAGGGGCGGCAGGCCGGGGTGGTCGCGGAACCGCTTCGCGAGGAAGTTGATCTCCCGCTGGGTGAACTCGGCGGAGAGGTCCTCCAGTTCGTATCCGATCCCGAGGTCCACGTGGTGCAGCTCGACCTCGATCCAGCGCCGGAACGGCACGTTCGAGGCGAGATCCTTCACACCGTTGCGCAGCTCCACCGTGCGGGCCCAGTCGGCGTCCTCGGCCCCCAGACGCTGGAAGCGCTCGGCGCTGTCCTGTACGTCGCCGAGCTGCTCGCGCAGTCCGCGCGGGGCGTCCCGGTCGATGTCGGCGTCGCGGGAGCGGGCGCTCTCGTACATGGGGCGGCCCTCGAGGACGTTGACGAGCGCGTCCGCGTTACGGGCGAGGTGGGCGAGAACGTGCCCGCGGCTCCACCCCGGAAGCCGTGACGGCTCGGTCACAGTGGAGTTGTCCAGGGTGCCGACCGCGGCGAGCAGCCGGTCGGTCGCTTCGCGTACTGACGCCAGGTCGCGCACATGATCACTCATGGCGCCGACGATAGCCCCGCCACACGTTCGGGTGAAGGTGGCCTACGAAGGCCTACGATCCGCGTGAATCGAATGTACGTGCTATATGGTCGAGGGCGGCGTCGGGCATGCTGGAAGTTCTGGTGGGTCGAGTTTGTTACCACCCAGGGAATCCGACCGGCGTTGTCAGTGGCTCCCTCTAGTCTTCGAAGGACAGTCTTCTCAGGGCTGCTCCGCCTCGATCGTGGCGTGAGCGCCCTTGAGAGTCAGACCTCGAGAGACGGGGGCCCGCCCCTGTCACTTGTCTCTCAAGAAAGGTGCGGACCGGCGTGGCCGACCGTCTCATCGTCCGTGGCGCGCGCGAGCACAATCTTCGGAATGTCTCGCTCGACCTCCCGCGCGACTCCCTCATCGTCTTCACCGGTCTGTCGGGCTCCGGTAAGTCCTCCCTCGCGTTCGACACGATCTTCGCCGAGGGGCAGCGCCGGTACGTCGAGTCGCTGTCCTCGTACGCCCGCCAGTTCCTCGGCCAGATGGACAAGCCGGACGTCGACTTCATCGAGGGCCTCTCCCCGGCCGTCTCGATCGACCAGAAGTCCACGTCGCGCAACCCGCGCTCCACGGTCGGCACCATCACCGAGGTCTACGACTACCTGCGCCTGCTCTTCGCGCGCGTCGGCAAGCCGCACTGCCCGGAGTGCGGCCGGCCCATCGCCCGCCAGTCGCCGCAGGCCATCGTCGACAAGGTCCTCGAGCTGCCCGAGGGCAGCCGCTTCCAGGTCCTGTCGCCGCTCGTGCGCGAGCGCAAGGGCGAGTTCGTCGACCTCTTCAGCGACCTGCAGACCAAGGGCTACTCCCGCGCGCGCGTGGACGGGCAGACGATCCAGCTGTCCGAGCCGCCGACGCTGAAGAAGCAGGAGAAGCACACGATCGAGGTGGTCGTCGACCGCCTCACCGTGAAGAGCTCCGCCAAGCGCCGCCTGACCGACTCCGTGGAGACCGCGCTCGGCCTCTCCGGCGGCATGGTCGTGCTCGACTTCGTCGACCTCCCCGAGGACGACCCGGAGCGCGAGCGCATGTACTCGGAGCACCTGTACTGCACGTACGACGACCTGTCCTTCGAGGAGCTGGAGCCGCGCTCCTTCTCCTTCAACTCGCCCTTCGGCGCCTGCCCCGACTGCACCGGCATCGGTACGCGCATGGAGGTCGACCCCGAGCTGATCGTCCCCGACGAGGACAAGTCGCTCGACGAGGGGGCCATCCACCCGTGGTCGCACGGGCACACGAAGGACTACTTCGGCCGCCTCATCGGCGCCCTCGCGGACGCGCTCGGCTTCCGTACGGACATCCCCTTCGCCGGCCTCCCGCAGCGCGCCAAGAAGGCGCTCCTGAACGGGCACAAGACGCAGATCGAGGTCCGCTACCGCAACCGGTACGGGCGCGAGCGCCGCTACACGACGCCCTTCGAGGGCGCCGTCCCGTTCGTGAAGCGCCGGCACAGCGAGGCCGAGTCGGACGCGAGCCGCGAGCGCTTCGAGGGCTACATGCGCGAGGTGCCCTGCCCGACCTGTGAGGGCACGCGACTGAAGCCGCTGATCCTGGCCGTCACGGTCATGGGGAAGTCGATCGCCGAGGTCTCGGCCATGTCCATCAGCGACTGCGCCGACTTCCTGAGCGAGCTGAAGCTGAACGCGCGCGACAAGAAGATCGCCGAGCGCGTCCTGAAGGAGGTCAACGAGCGGCTGCGCTTCCTGGTCGACGTCGGCCTCGACTATCTGTCGCTCAACCGCGCGGCGGGCACCCTCTCCGGCGGCGAGGCCCAGCGCATCAGGCTCGCCACCCAGATCGGTTCAGGACTCGTCGGCGTCCTGTACGTGCTCGACGAGCCGTCCATCGGTCTGCACCAGCGCGACAACCACCGGCTCATCGAGACGCTCGTCCGGCTCCGGGACATGGGCAACACGCTCATCGTGGTCGAGCACGACGAGGACACGATCAAGGTCGCCGACTGGATCGTCGACATCGGCCCCGGCGCGGGCGAGCACGGCGGCAAGGTCGTGCACAGCGGTCCGTTGAAGGAGCTGCTGGCTAACCCCGAGTCGATGACCGGCCAGTACCTGGCGGGCAAGAAGGCCATCGCGATGCCGGACATCCGGCGGCCCGTGGACCCGGGACGCCGCCTCACCGTGCACGGCGCCAAGGAGAACAACCTCCGGGACATCGACGTGTCGTTCCCGCTGGGCGTCCTCACGGCCGTCACCGGCGTATCGGGATCCGGCAAGTCGACGCTGGTGAACGACATCCTGTACACGCACCTGGCAAGGGAGTTGAACGGGGCGCGCTCCGTTCCCGGCCGGCACACGCGCGTGGACGGCGACGACCTCGTCGACAAGGTCGTGCACGTCGACCAGTCGCCCATCGGCCGCACCCCGCGGTCGAACCCGGCGACGTACACCGGAGTCTTCGACAACGTCCGCAAGCTGTTCGCCGAGACGACCGAGGCGAAGGTCCGCGGCTACCTGCCGGGGCGCTTCTCCTTCAACGTCAAGGGCGGCCGCTGCGAGAACTGCTCGGGCGACGGCACCATCAAGATCGAGATGAACTTCCTGCCGGACGTGTACGTCCCGTGCGAGGTCTGCCACGGTGCGCGCTACAACCGGGAAACGCTTGAGGTCCACTACAAGGGCAAGTCCATCTCCGAGGTCCTGGACATGCCGATCGAGGAGGCGCTGAGCTTCTTCGAGGCCGTCCCGGCGATCGCTCGGCACCTCAGGACGCTCAACGACGTGGGCCTCGGCTACGTCCGGCTCGGGCAGCCCGCGCCGACGCTCTCCGGTGGTGAGGCGCAGCGCGTGAAGCTCGCCAGTGAGCTGCAGAAGCGTTCCACGGGCCGCACGGTGTACGTGCTCGACGAGCCGACGACCGGTCTGCACTTCGAGGACATCAGCAAGCTCATCACGGTGCTCTCGGGCCTCGTCGACAAGGGCAACACGGTCATCGTCATCGAGCACAACCTCGACGTGATCAAGACCGCCGACTGGATCGTCGACATGGGCCCCGAGGGTGGCAGCGGCGGTGGTCTCGTCGTCGCGGAGGGCACTCCGGAGGAGGTCGCGGCCGTCCCGACGAGCCACACCGGCAAGTTCCTGCGCGATGTCCTCGGCGCCGACCGGGTCAGCGACGCGGCCGTGCCCGCGGCGCGCCCCCGTAAGGCGGCGAAGAAGACCGTGGCGGCGACGAAGGCGCCCGCCAAGAAGACGGCCACGGCGAAGGCGGCCGCCGCCAAGCCGGCCGCGAAGAAGGCGACGGCGGTCAAGTCCACCAAGGCCGCGGCGAAGAAGCCCGCCGCCAAGAAGGCGACCGGGAAGGCCCGCAAGGCCTGACAGAGGTCCGGCCCCGCCGGTGGACGAGCGACGGCGCCCCGTGGGAACTCCCCACGGGGCGCCGCGCGTTCAGTACTCGGCCGGTCCTCACCAGGCGGGACCCACCAGTTCGGTGGCGTAGGGCGGCTCCGCGCCCGCCCGTGAGCAGGTGACCGCCGCCGCCCGCGCGGCGAACCGCAGCAGCCGGGACCAGTCGTCGCCGCCGAGCCCGGCGATCCCGGCGGGGGAGAGGGCGTCCTGGCGCGAAAGCCCGTGCAGCAGCGCGGCGTTGACGGTGTCACCGGCGCCGATCGTGTCCACGACGTCGACCCGCTCGCCCGGCACCGAGTACTCGCCCCCGTCCCGCGTGAGCGCGGTGAGCCCCTCCCCGCCGCGCGTGATCACCACGGCGGCGGGCCCCGCGGCCAGCCACTCCTGCGGGGTGCCGCCCAGCCACTCGGCGTCCTCCTCGGAGAGCTTCAGCAGCGTCGTCGACGCGAGCCAGCTCTTGAAGCGGGCCCGATAGGCGTCCGCGTCCGGGATCAGGCCGGCCCGGATGTTCGGGTCGAGCGCCGTGCACAGGCCCTGCGCGGCGGCCGAGCGCATCACGTCCTCGTACGCGGTGGCGCCCGGTTCGAGCGCCAGCGAGCAGGTGCCGAACGACACCGCGCGCGTGCCCGCCGGCAGCGCCTCGGGCACCGCGAAGAGCCGGTCGGCGGTCCCCTCCACGTAGAAGGAGTACCCGGCGGAGCCGTCGGCCCCGATCGAGGCCACGGCGAGCGTCGTCGGCTCGTCGCCCCGCTGCACCGGGGACACATCCACCCCGGCCGTCCGCAGGCCGCCGAGCAGGGCCTCCCCGAAGGCGTCCCGCGACACCCGCGAGCAGAACGCCACGGACGAGCCGAGGCGGCCGAGCGCCACCGCCGTGTTGTACGGGCCGCCGCCGAGCCGCGGGGCGAGGGCGGGCAGCTCGGTGACGGGTCCGCCGTCGGTGGGCACGCCCTGTGGGACGAGGTCGATCAGTGCCTCTCCGGCGACGACAATCACGGTGCTTCCTTTCGGGCGGGCGTGCGTGCGGCGGGTGTGGTGGGGCCCGCTGTTCACGTCGACGCTAGAGCCTCACGCCGGGCGCGGCACCCGCCTCACGCGAACCGGGCAGGCACGCCGCGGACCCGGGCACGTACGCCCTGCATCCGGGCACGATCCACTCCCGGACCCAGTCCCATCACACCCGGCCCCAGCACTCCCGGCCCCTCACTCCCAGTCCCACCCGATGCCCACAAGGCCCGCCCGCACCTGCGGCTCCACCATGTGCACCGACCGGTGGGGGCCGCTCAGGGCGAGTTCGTGGCGGCCGTCGCGCGGGCCCGCGGCCGACCGCTGGACGAAGCGGTGACAGCGCACGGGCAGCGCGTCGTCCGCGAACCGGACCTGGAGCGCGTACTGCCCCCCCCCGGCGGAGCCGAACCCGCGGACGTACTCGGTGGCGGACCTGGCCGTCCCGTCCTCGAAGCCGTACTGGAACATATGGGTGTCACCGGCCCGCAGCCGCGCGTCGAAGAGCAGCTCCGCGACCAGGACACCCGTCCCGTCGTCCCAACGCACCCGCCCCGTACGGCAGTTCTCCATGGCGTACACCGCCACATCCGCCGGGGAACACCCCGGGGCGCCATGGTGGATGGCCATATAACGGTCCACGCCGTCGCGGTGCGCCCGCACGATCTGCTGCGAGTCCCTGCCCTGGAGCTGCCGGTGCGCGCCGATCCGCACCCGCTCGTGGTGCCCGACGGTGTGCAGCCCGCCGTCCAGCGGGGTCTCCAGCTCCGCGAGCAGCCGCTCGACGGCCCCGGACGCCTCGATGAGCGACCGGTACGAGCGGGTCGCCGGGCGCTTGGGCACGGCCGCTTCGGGAACCGGGCCGAGCAGCCGGATCAGCGATTCCTCGGGCAGTTCGAGGATCTCCTCCAGGGCGCGCACCGCCCGCATCGACTCCGGACGCTGTGGCCGCCGCGCGCCCTGCTGCCAGTAACTCAGGCTGGTGAGGCCGATGGTGACGCCTCGGCGGGCCAGATGGTGCCGTACGCGGTGCAGCGGCAGTTGCCGGGCGATGATCGCGGCCCGCAGGGCGCTGTGGAACGGGCCGGAGCGCAGGGCTCCCGCCAGGTCCGGTGCCTGTGCCGCGTTCACTTGTCGTTCGCCGAGCCGCATCCGGGCCTCCTGCTTGTGCGCGCTGCGCCCGCGGGCCGCCACTGGGAACAAGTCACCCGGCATTGAAGCGTGCCGCCCAGCCCCCGACAAGACTTCGGGGTGCCCGGCGCCACCGCCGCCGGGCACCCCGAACTGTCACACACCGCCAGTAGGGTGTCTGACATGGCCGACCCCTCCAGCTACCGCCCCAAGCCGGGACAGATCCCCGACTCTCCAGGGGTGTACAGGTTCCGCGACGAGCACCGCCGGGTGATCTACGTCGGGAAGGCGAAAAGCCTGCGCCAGCGCCTGGCGAACTACTTCCAGGACCTGGCGAACCTGCACCCCCGTACGCGCACGATGGTCACCACGGCCGCGTCCGTGGAGTGGACGGTGGTGTCCACGGAGGTCGAGGCGCTGCAGCTGGAGTACTCCTGGATCAAGGAGTACGACCCCCGGTTCAACGTCAAGTACCGCGACGACAAGAGCTACCCGTACCTCGCGGTGACGATGAACGAGGACTTCCCGCGGGTCCAGGTGATGCGCGGCCAGAAGAAGAAGGGCGTGCGCTACTTCGGTCCGTACGGGCACGCGTGGGCGATCCGCGACACCGTGGACCTGCTCCTGCGCGTCTTCCCGGTACGCACCTGCTCCAAGGGCGTGTTCAAGAACGCGGAGCGCACCGGCCGCCCCTGCCTGCTGGGCTACATCGGCAAGTGCTCGGCGCCCTGTGTGGGCCGCGTCACGCCCGACGAGCACCGCGAACTGGCCGAGGAATTCTGCGACTTCATGGCGGGGCGTACGGGGACGTACATCCGACGCCTGGAGAAGGACATGGCCGCGGCCGCCGACGAGATGGAGTACGAGCGGGCGGCCCGCCTCCGCGACGACGTCGAGGCGCTCAAGAAGGCCATGGAGAAGAGCGCGGTCGTCCTCACCGACGCCACCGACGCCGACCTGATCGCCCTGGCAGAGGACGAGCTGGAGGCGGCCGTCCAGATCTTCCATGTGCGCGGCGGACGCGTGCGCGGCCAGCGCGGCTGGGTCACCGACAAGGTCGAGGCGGTCACCAGCGGTGACCTCGTCGAGCACGCGCTGCAGCAGCTCTACGGGGAGGAGACCGGGGACGCCGTCCCCAAGGAGGTCCTCGTCCCCGCGCTGCCCGACCCCCTGGAGCCCGTCCAGGCCTGGCTCACGGAGCGCCGCGGGGCGAACGTGTCGCTGCGCATCCCGCAGCGGGGCGACAAGAAGGCGCTCATGGAGACGGTCCACAGGAACGCGCAGCAGTCGCTCGTCCTGCACAAGACGAAGCGCGCCTCCGACCTCACCACGCGCTCGCGCGCGCTGGAGGAGATCGCCGGCGCCCTCGACCTGGACGGCGCTCCGCTGCGGATCGAGTGCTACGACATCTCGCACCTCCAGGGTGACGACGTCGTGGCCTCCATGGTCGTCTTCGAGGACGGTCTTGCCCGCAAGAGCGAGTACCGCCGCTTCGAGATCAAGGGCTTCGAGGGACAGGACGACGTCCGTTCCATGCACGAGGTCATCACCCGCCGCTTCAAGCGCTACCTTGCCGCTCAGGAGAAGTCCCGCGACTGGTCCGACGAGGAGCCGGACGCGGGCGAGGAGACGGTGGTCGAGGAGTCGCGCCTCACGGAGGAGGACGGCCGGCCCAAGAAGTTCGCCTACCCGCCGCAGCTCGTGGTGGTCGACGGCGGCCAGCCGCAGGTCGCGGCGGCCAAGCGGGCCCTGGACGAGCTCGGCATCGACGACATCGCGGTGTGCGGCCTCGCCAAGCGCCTCGAAGAGGTCTGGGTGCCGGACGAGGAGGACCCGGTCGTCCTTCCCCGGACCAGCGAAGGGCTCTATCTGCTCCAGCGCGTCCGCGACGAGGCGCACCGCTTCGCGATCACCTACCAGCGCAGCAAGCGGGCCAAGCGCTTCAGGGCGGGCCCGCTGGACGATGTGCAGGGGCTCGGGGACTCGCGCAAGCAGGCACTGCTCAAGCACTTCGGGTCGGTGAAGCGGCTGCGGGCCGCCACCATCGACCAGATCTGCGAGGTCCCCGGCATAGGCCGCAAGACGGCCGAGGCCATCGTGGTGGCCTTCGCCAAGGCCGCACCCGCTGCGCCCGCGGTGAACACGGCCACCGGAGAGATCATGGAAGACGAGGACGGCACGACGGACGTGCCGACCGGCGGGGACCCCGTCAGCGCGGGTGCCCCGGAAGAACGACGGGGGCAGGAGTCATGAGCGAGCAGGACCACGAGAGCAGCGACACCAGCGGCACGCCAGAGGGCCCCGCAGCACAGGAACAGCCGCAACCACAGCACGGAGCACAAGTGAGCACGGGCACCGGATCAGGGACAGAACCAGGTACGGAACCAGGCGCGGGCACGGGCGCGGACTCGGACACCGCCACGGGCGCGGACTCGGACACCGGAGCGGGAGCCGGCAAGACCGCCGAGGCGCCGGGTGTCCCCGACGCCGCCATCCCCGAGCTCGTGATCATCTCCGGGATGTCCGGCGCGGGCCGCTCCACGGCAGCGAAGTGCCTGGAGGACCTCGGCTGGTTCGTCGTCGACAACCTGCCGCCCGCACTGATCCCCACCATGGTGGAGCTCGGCGCCCGCTCGCAGGGCAACGTGGCGCGGATCGCGGTCGTCGTCGACGTACGGGGACGGCGCTTCTTCGACAACCTCCGGCAGTCCCTCGCGGACCTGGAGGCCAAGCACGTCACGCGGCGCATCGTCTTCCTGGAGTCCTCCGACGAGGCCCTGGTGCGCCGCTTCGAGTCCGTGCGCCGTCCGCACCCCCTCCAGGGCGACGGCCGCATCGTCGACGGCATCGACGCCGAGCGCGAACTGCTGCGCGAGCTGCGGGGCGACGCGGACCTGGTCATCGACACCTCCAGCCTCAATGTCCACGAACTGCGCGCCAAGATGGACGCCCAGTTCGCCGGCGACGAGGAGCCCGAGCTGCGGGCCACCGTCATGTCGTTCGGCTTCAAGTACGGCCTGCCGGTCGACGCCGACCTCGTGGTCGACATGCGCTTCCTGCCGAACCCGCACTGGGTTCCCGAGCTGCGCCCCTTCACCGGGCTCAACGAAGAGGTCTCGAACTACGTCTTCTCGCAGCCCAGCGCCAAGGAGTTCCTCGACCGCTACACCGAGCTGCTCCAGCTGATCGCCGCGGGCTACCGCCGTGAGGGCAAGCGCTACGTGACGATCGCCGTCGGCTGTACGGGCGGCAAGCACCGCTCCGTCGCGACGTCGGAGAAGCTCGCCGCCCGCCTCGCCGCGCAGGGCGTGGAGACCGTGGTCGTCCACCGCGACATGGGACGGGAATGACGGGACGTACCCTGCGGCTCACCAGCAGGATCCGCCGCAGGACCTCGCCGGTGAAGCCGGGCAAGGGCGCCACCCCGAAGGTGGTGGCCCTGGGCGGCGGCATGGGCCTGTCGGCGTCCCTGGCCGCGCTGCGCCGCATCACGAACAACCTCACGGCCGTCGTCACGGTCGCCGACGACGGGGGCTCCAGTGGCCGCCTGCGCGACGAACTGGGCGTGCTGCCGCCCGGTGACCTGCGCAAGGCCCTCGCGGCCCTGTGCGGGGACGACGACTGGGGCCAGACCTGGGCCCGCGTCATCCAGCACCGCTTCCAGTCCAAGGGCGAGCTGCACGAGCACGCGGTCGGCAATCTGCTGATCGTCGCCCTGTGGGAGCAGCTCGGCGATCATGTGCAGGCCCTGGACCTGGTCGGCAAGCTGCTCGGCGCGCAGGGCCGTGTGCTGCCCATGTCCGCCGTCCCGCTGGAACTCCAGGCACTGGTGAAGGGGCACGATCCGACACGCCCGGACGACATCGAGACCGTGCGCGGTCAGGCGACGGTCGCGCTCACCCGCGGCGAGGTCCAGTCCGTCCACGTGGTGCCGCGCGATCCGCCGGCCGTCCCGGAGGCGGTCGCCGCGGTGCTCGACGCGGACTGGGTGGTGCTGGGCCCGGGCTCCTGGTTCTCCTCCGTGATTCCGCATCTGCTGGTCCCGGAGCTGCTCGACGCGCTGGTCGAGACGAAGGCCCGCAAGGTCCTCTCGCTGAACCTCGCGCCGCAACCCGGAGAAACTGAGGGGTTCTCCCCGCAGCGTCATTTGGAAGTTTTGGGACGACACGCACCTAAACTCGCCCTGGACGTGGTGCTGGCCGACGAGGCCGCCGTGCCCGACCGCGAAGAGCTCATCGACTCCGCCAAGGAGCGTTTCGGTGCCGCGGTCGAGCTGGCGCCGGTGGCCAGGCCCGACGGCACTCCGAGGCACGACCCGGAGCTGTTGGCCGCCGCGTACGACCGTATTTTTCGGATGCATGGAAGGATCGGCCCATGGCGATGACGGCAGCGGTGAAGGACGAGATCTCCCGGCTTCCCGTCACCCGGACCTGCTGCAGGAAGGCCGAGGTCTCGGCCATTCTGCGGTTTGCGGGCGGCCTTCACCTGGTGAGCGGCCGCATCGTGATCGAGGCGGAGCTGGACACCGCGATGGCCGCACGGCGGCTCAAGCGGGACATTCTCGAGATCTTCGGGCACAGCTCGGAGCTGATCGTGATGGCGCCCGGCGGGCTGCGCCGCGGCTCGCGGTTCGTTGTACGAGTGGTGGCGGGCGGCGACCAGCTGGCCCGCCAGACGGGCCTGGTGGACGGCCGCGGCCGTCCGATCCGGGGCCTGCCGCCGCAGGTGGTCTCGGGGGCCACCTGTGACGCGGAGGCGGCCTGGCGCGGCGCGTTCCTGGCGCACGGCTCGCTCACCGAGCCGGGGCGCTCCAGCTCGCTCGAGGTGACGTGCCCGGGCCCGGAGGCGGCGCTCGCCCTGGTCGGCGCCGCCCGCAGGCTGCAGATCGCGAGCAAGGCCCGTGAGGTGCGCGGCGTGGACCGCGTGGTGGTGCGCGACGGCGACGCGATCGGCGCGCTGCTCACCCGCATGGGAGCGCACGAGTCGGTGCTCGCCTGGGAGGAGCGGCGGATGCGCCGCGAGGTCCGCGCCACGGCGAACCGCCTCGCGAACTTCGACGACGCGAACCTGCGCCGCTCGGCCCGCGCCGCGGTCGCGGCCGGCGCCCGGGTGCAGCGCGCCCTGGAGATCCTCGCCGACGACGTGCCCGAGCACCTCGCCGCCGCGGGCCGCCTGCGCATGGACCACAAGCAGGCCTCCCTGGAAGAGCTGGGCGCGCTCGCGGACCCGCCGCTGACCAAGGACGCCGTCGCGGGCCGCATCCGCCGCCTGCTGGCCATGGCGGACAAGCGGGCCCAGGACCTCGGCATCCCCGGCACGGAGTCCAACATCACGGAGGACATGGCGGAGGAGATGACGGAGGAGATGGCGGAGAGCCTCGCGCAGAACATGGTGGGCTGATCCGCACGACAACATGGTGAGCTGATCCGCACGACAGCTCCGAAAAGCCGGTGGCGGCGCCCGATCCCGGGCGCCGCCACCGGCTTTTCCGCGTCCGCGAACGGGAGTTGAGGCCCCCTTGACTTGACCATGAACTGTCACGATTCTGACGCTTGTTCGCTTCTGCGGCATCACGCCACAACCGTGGCAGACAACTGCAAGGGGGGCTCATGCGTCGAAGAGCAGGAAGAGCGGGACGAAGAGCGAGATCGATCCTCGCTGTCGGAGCGCTTGTTCTGGGGGTGGGAGGCGCCGCACTGGCACCCGTCGCCTACGCGGACAACGGCCCGGCGAAGGACAGTCCCGGCGCGGACGCCGTCAAGGTGTTCCGCGCCGACGTGTCGAAGGAGCAGATACCGCTGCTCCTTCAGGCCGGCCAGGACGGCCACGAACTCGGCGAGCAGGCGCCCGACAAGGGCACTTCGAAGGTCGAGGTCTACCTCACCGACAAGCAGGCAGACGGCCTTCGTAAGAAGGGCGTCGAGCTCACCGAGCACAAGCTGACCGCCAAGGCCACGTCCCGCGTGAAGGCCGCGGGCGACGGCGTCTTCCGCCCGTACAGCGGCACGGGCGGCCTCCAGGAGGAGATCCTCCGCACCGGCCAGGAGCACCCCGACCTCACCAAGGTCGTCTCCATCGGCAAGACGCTCCAGGGTCAGGACATCCTCGCGCTCAAGCTCAGCAAGGGCGCCAAGAAGGTCAAGGACGGCGCGAAGCCGTCCGTGCTCTACATGTCGAACCAGCACGCGCGCGAGTGGATCACCCCGGAGATGACCCGCCGCCTGATGCACCACTACGTGGACAACTACTCCAAGGACGCGCGCATCAAGAAGCTCGTCGACTCCACGGAGATGTGGTTCGTCCTCTCCGCCAACCCCGACGGCTACGACTGGACGTTCAAGGACGCCGCCAACCGCCAGTGGCGCAAGAACATGCGCGACAACAACGGCGACGGCAAGTACACCACCGGCGACGGCGTCGACCTCAACCGCAACTTCGCCTACAAGTGGGGCTACGACGACGAGGGTTCGTCCCCCGAGCCCGCCAACCAGACCTACCGTGGCGCGAGCCCGAACTCCGAGCCGGAGACCAAGGCCGTCGACGCCTTCGAGAAGCGCGTCGGCTTCGACTACGCCATCAACTACCACTCGGCCGCCGAACTGCTGCTCTACGGAGTGGGCTGGCAGGTCGCCACACCGACCCCGGACGACGTGCTCTACAAGGCGCTCGCCGGCACCCCGGAGAAGTCCGCGATCCCCGGCTACCACCCGCAGGTCTCCTCGGAGCTGTACACGACGAACGGCGAGGCCGACGGGCACGCGGGCAACGTCAACGGCGTCTCGATGTTCACGCCGGAGATGAGCACCTGCCAGACCGCGTCGAACGTCGACCCCAATGACGCGTGGAACGCCGCCGACTGCGCGTCGGTCTTCACGTTCCCGGACGACGAGAAGCTCATCCAGGCCGAGTTCCAGAAGAACATCCCCTTCGCGATGTCGGTCGCCGAGACCGCCTCGCACCCGGACCAGCCGTCGTCCTCGGTCGGCATGGAGGCGCCCGACTTCACCCCGGCGAAGTTCACGACTTCGTACGCCCGCGGTGGCGACCAGGAAGTCTCCGTGACCGCGCGGAAGTCCGTGTCCGACAAGGAGCTGAACTACCGCGTCAATGGCGGCCGTTCGCACGATGAGAAATTGCGCGCCTGGAAGGGCGGCGAGACCTACGGCGGCGAAGACAATCTGCACTTCGACGCCTATAGGGCGGAGGTCGAGGACGCCGATGTCGGCGACAAGGTAGAGGTGTGGTTCACGGGACGGACGAAATCCGGAAAGCGCACAAGTAGCGAGCACTTCACCTACAGCGTCGCCGCACGCGACAAGGGCGACACTCTTGTCGTCGCGGAGAACGACGCCGCAGGTGTGCAATCGGCCGCCTACGTAGCCGCGCTCAAGGCTGCGGGCCACTCCGCGGCCGTCTGGAACGTCGCGAAGCAGGGCGCTCCCGACCCCCTCGCCGTCCTCGGCCACTTCAAGGCGGTCGTCCACTACACGAGCGCCGACCGTCCGGCCCTCGCCACTCAACTCGCCATACGCGACTACCTGAACGAGGGCGGCAAGCTCGTCGAGGCCGGCGAGAAGGCGGGCGGCTCCGTCGACATCGGCGACACCACGACGAACGACTTCAGCCAGTACTACCTGGGCGCCTACTCGCGTACGGCCGCCCCTGTGGCGACCCGATTCGACGGCTCCGGCGCCCTCGAAGGCATCGCCGCGTCCCTCGGCGACGCCCCCGGCAACCCGCTGAACGGCGCGGGCCTGTACGAGGCGACCTCCGCGACCCTGCCGAAGTTCAAGAGTGCGGGAGCCGGCCAGTACGAGGGTGCGGGCATGGCGGCCGCCGTCCACACGGACGACGCGTACAAGCGTCTGACCCGCACCGTCGACCTCACCGGGGTCACCGCGGCCCAGCAGCCGTCCCTGCGGATGCAACTCCTGTGGGACACCGAACCGGGCTACGACCACGTGCTCCTGGAGGCGCACACGACCGGTGCGGAGGACTGGACGACCCTGCCGGACAAGGACGGTCTGACCTCGAACAAGGTGCCCACCGAGTGCGAGGCCGGCTTTTTCCTGGAGGACCACCCGGCGCTCACCCGCTACCTGACACCGGGCGGCGCCGCCTGCGGCAACACCGGTACCTCCGGGCAGTGGAACAGCCTCACCGGCTCCTCGGACGACTGGAAGACGGTCACGTACGACCTGAGCGCCTACGCCGGCAAGTCCGTCGAGGTGTCCCTGAGTTACGTGAGTGACCCCGGCACCGGCGGCGAGGGCGTGCGCGCCGACAACGCTTCCGTCGTCATCGGGGGACAGGCCACCGACACCGAGGGCTTCGAGACGTCCCTGGGCGTCTGGAGCGTCCCCGGACCACCCGCGGGCAGCCCGCCCGCCGTGAAGGACTGGGCGCTCGCCAAGGACCTGTTCACGACCTACGGGGCGATCAGCACGCCGGACACCGTGCTCCTCGGATTCGGTCTGGAACACGTCACCGCGACAGCCGACAGAAATGCGCTCATCAGAAAGGCCCTGCGCTCAATTAGCGACTGATCGGGGTCTGAATTACCCCCGAAATACACGGCGACCCGTACGTTACTCACGAGTACGGGTCGCTGTGTCCTGCATGGAGTCGCTCGATGTCACCCCGAGCGCTTATGGGAGGTAGGGTCGGAGGCGGTCGGGGACATCCCAAATAAATCTCGCCGGCGTCGATACTCCGGCGTACCAACGAGGAGATCGGTTCGTGACGATCCGCGTAGGCATCAACGGCTTTGGCCGCATCGGTCGCAATTATTTCCGCGCCCTTCTTGACCAGGGTGCAGACATCGAGATCGTTGCTGTCAACGACCTGGGTGACACCGCGACCACCGCACACCTTCTGAAGTACGACACCATCCTGGGCCGCCTCAAGGCCGAGGTGTCGCACACCGAGGACACCATCACGGTCGACGGCCACACCATCAAGGTGCTGTCCGAGCGCAACCCCTCCGACATCCCGTGGGGCCAGCTCGGTGTCGACATCGTGATCGAGTCCACGGGCATCTTCACGAAGAAGGCCGACGCCGAGAAGCACATCGCCGGCGGCGCCAAGAAGGTCCTCATCTCGGCTCCGGCCAAGGACGAGGACATCACCATCGTGATGGGCGTCAACCAGGACCAGTACGACCCGGCGAACCACCACGTCATCTCGAACGCGTCGTGCACCACCAACTGTGTGGCGCCGATGGCGAAGGTTCTCGACGAGAACTTCGGCATCAACCGTGGCCTGATGACGACGGTTCACGCGTACACGAACGACCAGCGGATCCTGGACTTCCCGCACAGCGACCTGCGTCGCGCGCGTGCCGCCGCGGAGAACATCATTCCGACCACGACGGGCGCCGCCAAGGCCACCGCTCTGGTCCTGCCGCAGCTCAAGGGCAAGCTCGACGGCATCGCGATGCGCGTCCCGGTCCCGACCGGCTCGGCCACCGACCTGGTCGTGGAGCTGCAGCGCGAGACCACCAAGGAAGAGGTCAACGCCGCGTTCAAGAAGGCCGCGGACGGCGAGCTCAAGGGCATCCTGTACTACACCGAGGACCCGATCGTGTCCTCGGACATCGTCGGCGAGCCGGCCTCCTGCACCTTCGACTCCTCCCTGACCATGGTCCAGGAGGGCAACTCGGTGAAGATCCTCGGCTGGTACGACAACGAGTGGGGCTACTCCAACCGTCTCGTCGACCTCACGGTCTTCGTCGGCGGCCAGCTCTGAACCTCTAAGGTTCTGGAGCAGCAAGGCACTCAGATGTGAGCGAAGGGTCCGGACCCGCGCGATGCCGCGCGACAGTCCGGACCCTTCGCGCGTCAGCCGCCACGGTTCAGCCTTCGAGGCTCGCCCTCTCAAGAACGTGCACGACCAGCCCTCTCAAGGAGCCCATCCATGAAGACGATTGAGGAACTTCTCGCCGAAGGGGTCGACGGGAAGCGGGTGTTCGTCCGCGCCGACCTCAACGTGCCGCTGGCCGACGGCCTCATCACCGACGACGGCCGCATCCGCGCCGTCCTGCCCACCATCAAGGCCCTGGCCGACGCGGGCGCCAAGGTGATCGTCGCCTCCCACCTGGGCCGTCCGAAGGGCGCCCCGGACCCGCAGTTCTCCCTGCTGCCCGCCGCCGAGCGCCTCGGCGAACTGCTCGGCAAGCCGGTCGCCTTCGCCCAGGACACGGTCGGCCCCGCGGCCAACGAGGCCGTGGACGGCCTGGAGCCCGGCCAGGTCGCCGTCATCGAGAACCTGCGCTTCAACGCCGGCGAGACGAGCAAGGACGACGCAGAGCGCGGCGACTTCGCCGAGCAGCTCGCGAACCTTGCCGACGTCTACGTAGGCGACGGTTTCGGCGCCGTGCACCGCAAGCACGCCTCCGTGTACGACCTGCCGAAGCGGCTTCCGCACTACGCCGGGTTCCTCATCGCCACCGAGGTCGGCGTCCTCAAGAAGCTCACCGACGACGTCAAGCGCCCCTACGTGGTCGCGCTCGGCGGCGCCAAGGTCTCCGACAAGCTGGCCGTCATCGACCAGCTGCTCGGCAAGGCCGACCGCCTCCTCATCGGCGGCGGCATGGCGTACACCTTCCTCAAGGCCAAGGGCTACGAGGTCGGCATCTCGCTCCTCCAGGAGGACCAGCTCCCGACCGTCACCGAGTACATGGAGCGCGCCGAGAAGAACGGCGTGGAGCTCGTGCTCCCGGTCGACGTCCTGGTCTCGGGCGAGTTCCCGGACCTCAAGACCAAGGCCCCGGCCAACCCCACCACCGTCGCCGCGGACGCCATCCCGGCCGACCAGGAGGGCCTGGACATCGGCCCCGAGACCCGCAAGCTGTACGCCTCGAAGCTCGTCGACGCCGAGACCGTGTTCTGGAACGGCCCGATGGGCGTCTTCGAGCACCCCGACTACGCCGAGGGCACCAAGGCGGTCGCCCAGGCCCTCATCGACGCTCCCGGCTTCACCGTGGTGGGTGGCGGAGACTCCGCCGCGGCGGTCCGTACGCTGGGCTTCGACGAGAAGGCATTCGGCCACATCTCGACCGGCGGTGGCGCCTCCCTCGAGTACCTCGAGGGCAAGACGCTGCCCGGTCTCGCCGCACTGGAGGACTGACCCCGCATGACTGCTCCCGTACAGGGCCGCACGCCGCTGATGGCGGGCAACTGGAAGATGAACCTCAACCACCTCGAGGCCATCGCGCACGTCCAGAAGCTCGCCTTCGCTCTCGCGGACAAGGACTACGACTCCGTCGAGGTCGCCGTCCTTCCGCCGTTCACCGACCTGCGCTCCGTGCAGACGCTGGTCGACGGCGACAAGCTCAAGATCAAGTACGGCGCCCAGGACCTCTCGGCGCACGACTCCGGCGCGTACACCGGTGAGATCTCCGGCCCGATGCTCGCCAAGCTCAAGTGCACCTTCGTGGCGATCGGCCACTCGGAGCGCCGGCAATACCACGACGAGACCGACGAGATCGTCAACGGCAAGGTGAAGGCCGCGTACAAGCACGGCCTGACGCCGATCCTGTGCGTCGGTGAGGAGCTGGACGTCCGCGAGGCGGGCAACCACGTCTCCCACACGCTCGGCCAGGTCGAGGGCGGCCTCAAGGACCTGCCCGCCGAGCAGGCCGAGACCATCGTCATCGCGTACGAGCCCGTGTGGGCCATCGGCACCGGCAAGGTGTGCGGCGCCGACGACGCGCAGGAGGTCTGCGCGGCGATCCGCGGCAAGCTCGCCGAGCTGTACTCGCAGGACGTCGCCGACAAGGTCCGCATCCAGTACGGCGGCTCGGTGAAGTCCGGCAACGTCGCGGAGATCATGTCCAAGCCCGACATCGACGGCGCGCTGATCGGCGGCGCCTCGCTGGACGCCGACGAGTTCGTCAAGATCGTTCGCTTCCACGAGCAGTGACACGAGCAGCGAGTAGGCGCTAGCCGCCATACGTCGTACCCTGGCGGGGCCGTAGCTCTATACCGAGCTTCGGCCCCGTCGTCCGAAAAGTTCCGAGGAAGTTGGTCCAGCCGTGGTTATGGGGTTCTCGATCGCCCTGATCGTCTTCAGCCTGCTGCTGATGCTCCTGGTGCTCATGCACAAGGGAAAGGGTGGCGGCCTCTCCGACATGTTCGGTGGCGGCATGCAGTCCTCGGTCGGTGGCTCCTCGGTCGCCGAGCGGAACCTCGACCGGATCACGATCGTGATCGGTCTCCTGTGGTTCGCGTGCATCGTGGTGCTCGGCATTCTGATGAAGATCAACAGGTAATTTTTGGGCCCCGGTCCTTCGGGCCGGCCCGTCACAACCGCATATCTCCCACGTAAAGCCCCATGTTCGGTACGCGCTCAACAACGCGGCCTATCATGGGGCTTGCGTCTGGGGAGCGATGTAACTCCAAGCACTGGACGCGCGTTGGGCCTTACGTAGACTGAGGCGCTCCGCGGCGAAGCGCGAACGCCGACACGCTTCGCGGCACCATCACGCAGGGAGTTACGACCGTGGCAAGTGGCAACGCGATCCGAGGAAGTCGGGTCGGGGCGGGGCCGATGGGCGAGGCCGAGCGCGGCGAGTCCGCGCCGCGCCTGCGCATCTCCTTCTGGTGCTCGAACGGGCACGAGACGCAGCCGAGCTTCGCCTCCGACGCGCAGGTGCCGGAGACCTGGGACTGTCCGCGCTGCGGCTTCCCTGCCGGGCAGGACCGGGACAGCCCGCCGGCCCCGCCGCGTACGGAGCCGTACAAGACGCATCTGGCCTACGTGCGCGAGCGGCGCAGCGATGCGGACGGCGAGGCCATCCTCGCCGAGGCGCTCGCGAAACTGCGGGGCGAGATCTGACCGGCCGAAAAGGGCCGGGCACTTGAGAAGGTGCCCGGCCCTTTCTCGTACCTCTTTCGTGTGGCCGCGGAAAGGCCCGATTCACCCTGATCAATTAGGTTGGACGGGAGCAGCGGGGCACCGTACGTACGCAGGTACGAGAGAAGGCTGAAGTTCGAGATGAACGCGTCCGACAAGCAGACAGCACTCACCCAGACGCCCGAATGGCAGGCGCTCGTCAAGCACCGGGAGCAGCTGGGAGACGTACAGCTGCGGGAGTTGTTCGAGGCCGATCCCGCGCGCGGGTCCGACTGGACGCTGCGGGTCGGTGACCTGCACGTCGACTACTCCAAGCACCTGGTCGCCGACGAGACGCTGCGGCTGCTGCGCGAGCTGGCCGCCGCGACCGATGTGTTCGGCCTGCGTGACGCCATGTTCCGCGGCGACAAGATCAATACGACCGAGGACCGCGCCGTCCTGCACACCGCGCTGCGCGCCCCGCGGGACGCCGTGATCGAGGTCGACGGCGAGAACGTGGTGCCGGGCGTGCACGCCGTGCTCGACAAGATGGCAGCCTTCGCCGACCGCGTCAGGTCGGGGGAGTGGACCGGGCACACCGGCAAGCGGATCAGGAACGTCGTCAACATCGGCATCGGCGGCTCCGACCTCGGGCCCGCGATGGCGTACGAGGTGCTGCGCTCCTTCGCCGACCGCGACCTCACCGTCCGCTTCGTGTCGAACGTCGACGGGGCCGATCTGCACGAGGCCGTACGGGACCTGGACCCGGCCGAGACACTGTTCGTCATCGCCTCGAAGACCTTCACCACCATCGAGACGATCACCAACGCGACGTCCGCGCGCGACTGGCTGCTCACCGAGCTGAGGGCCAGTCAGGAAGCCGTCGCCAAGCACTTCGTGGCGCTTTCGACGAACGCCGAGAAGGTGTCGGAGTTCGGCATCGACACGGACAACATGTTCGAGTTCTGGGACTGGGTCGGCGGACGTTATTCGTATGACTCCGCGATCGGCCTGGCGCTGATGATCGCGATCGGTCCCGACCGCTTCCGCGAGATGCTCGACGGATTCCACCTCGTCGACGAGCACTTCCGCACGGCGCCCGCCGAGTCCAACGTCCCTCTGCTGATGGGCCTGTTGGGCATCTGGTACGGCAACTTCCACGACGCCCAGTCGCACGCCGTGCTGCCGTACTCGCACTACCTCTCCAAGTTCACGGCGTACCTCCAGCAGCTCGACATGGAGTCGAACGGCAAGTACGTGCAGAGGAACGGCGAGGAGGTCGGCTGGCAGACCGGCCCCGTGGTGTGGGGCACGCCGGGCACGAACGGACAGCACGCCTACTACCAACTCATCCACCAGGGAACGAAGTTGATCCCGGCGGACTTCATCGGCTTCGCCGAGCCCGTCGCCGATCTGCTGCCGGGGCTCGTCGCCCAGCACGACCTCCTCATGGCCAACTTCTTCGCGCAGACCCAGGCGCTCGCGTTCGGCAAGACGCCCGACGAGGTGCGCGCCGAGGGGGTGCCCGAGGAGCTGGTGCCGCACAAGACGTTCAAGGGCAATCACCCGACGACCACGATCCTCGCGAAGGACCTCACGCCGTCCGTGCTCGGGCAGTTGGTCGCCCTCTACGAGCACAAGGTGTTCGTGCAGGGCGCCGTCTGGAACATCGACTCCTTCGACCAGTGGGGCGTCGAACTCGGCAAGGTGCTCGCCAAGCGCGTCGAACCGGCGCTCACCGAGGGCGAGGACGTACCGGGTCTCGACACGTCGACGCAGGCGCTCGTAGCGAAGTACCGGGAGCTGCGAGGACGTTAAGCATTATTGGGGTGCGCAAAGTCCTTCCGGCGGGTGAGACTGCCCGTCCGTGACCCTGCCGGGAGGCACCCTGTGGATCAGCTCATGTCGGCGCTCGCCGACCCCGAACGACTCAGGCTTTACGCGCGCATCGTCCTCGACGACCTGCCGCCGCGCGAGGCCGACTCCCCGGTGGCCCGCAAGCACCTCGGCAAGCTGATCGGCGCCGGCCTCGTCGAGCGCCTCGACGACGGCTCGTTGCGGGCGGGACCCGAGGTCTTCCGCCGCCACCGGACCCCTGAGCCCACCACGGGCGTTCCGCGTCACCTCACGGGATTCTTCTCCCGGGGCAGGCTGACGGCCATACCGGTACGGCCCGCCGTCCGCCATGAACTCCTGGTGCACCTCACGGGCACCCTCTTCGACGCCGAGCGCACCTACAGCGAGCGCGAGGTCAACGAGGCGCTGCGTACGGTCCACGACGACACGGCGGCGCTGCGCCGCTACTGCGTCACGGACGGCCTCCTCGTACGGGAGAACGACGGTTCCGACTACCGGGTGCCGCAGTACGCGTAAGGCCCCACTTCTTAAAGAAGCGGGGCCTTCGACTACGTAAGCCGCTGTGACGAGCAGCCGCTGTTACGAGACGGCCGGCGGATACAGCTCCGGCGGCAGCTGCGACGCCGCGGCCGCGTCCAGGAGCCACAGCGTGCGCGAGCGGCCGTACGCCCCCGCGGCAGGGGCCTGGATCTCGCCCGCGCCGGACAGCGCGATCGCCGCGGCCTTCGCCTTGTCCTCGCCCGCGGCCAGCAGCCACACCTCGCGCGCGGCCCGGATCGCCGGGAGCGTGAGCGTGGTGCGGGTGGGCGGGGGCTTGGGGGCGCCGTGCACGCCGACGACCGTGCGCTCCGTCTCGCGGACCGCCGGAAGCTCGGGGAAGAGCGACGCGACGTGCGTGTCCGGGCCGACGCCGAGCATCAGGACGTCGAAGGTCGGCGCGGGGCCGTGGTCCTCGGGTCCCGCGGCGTTCGCGAGCTCGGCCGCGTACGCCTCGGCCGCGGCCTCCACCTCGAAGGGCCCGTCCGACGCGGGCATGGGGTGCACGCGCGCGGGGTCGAGCGGCACCGCGTCGAGCAGCGCCTCCTTCGCCTGCGTGTAGTTGCGCTCGGGGTCGCCGTCCGGCAGGAAGCGCTCGTCGCCCCACCACAGGTCGAGCCTGCCCCAGTCGATCGCGTCCCGGGCGGGCGCCGCCTTCAGCGCGGCCAGCAGGCCGTTGCCGTTGCGCCCGCCCGTCAGGACGACGGAGGCGGAGCCGCGGGCGGACTGGGCGTCGACGATCTTGGTGATCAGCCGGGCCGCGGCCGCCTGCGCCATCAGCTCCTTGTCGCGGTGGACGACGAGTTGGGGTGCTGCACTCACTTGTCTGCGCTCACTTCGTCGTTGCCTTCTTGGCCGGAGCCTTTTTGGCAGGGGCCTTCTTGGCCGGTGCCTTCTTCGCGGCCGCCTTCTGTGCGGGCGCCGCCGCCGGAGCGGCCGAGGCTGCCGACGACACCGACTCCGGCACCGTCTTCTGGTCCTCGGGCTCGCCCAGCCGGTCCACGCCGAACCGCAGCGCGGCCGCGTACGTGTCGTCCGGGTCGAGCCGGCGCAGCTCCTCCGCGATCAGCTCGGACGTCTCGCGGCGCTTGAGCGCGACCGCGCGGTCCGGCTGGCCCTGGATGGAGAGCGTGGCGAGGGTGCCGTCGGCCCGGTCGAGGACGATCGGGCCGCAGGTGGACTCCAGGCGTACGCCGGTGAGCCCGGGCCCCGCCGACAGGCTGCGCCGCACCGGGACGTCGAGCCGGTCCGCGAGCCACATCGCGAGCAGCTCGCAGCTCGGGTTGAACTCCTCGCCCTCGACCTCGACCGAGGTGACGTCGCAGGTCACCTGGTCGAGCGCGGCGGCCAGCATGGAGCGCCACGGCGTGATCCGGGTCCAGGACAGGTCCGTGTCGCCGGGAGCGTAGGACTCGGCCCTGGCCTCCAGCTCGTGAACCGGCTGCTCGGCCGCGTACGTGTCCGTGACGCGGCGCTGGGCCAGGGCGCCCAGCGGGTCGTTCGCGGGGTCCAGCGGCGCGTCCACGGGCCACCACACCACCGTCGGGGCGTCCGGCAGCAGCAGCGGCAGGACGACCGACTGGGCGTGGTTGATGACCTCGCCGTACAGGCGCAGGACGACGGTCTCGCCGGTGCCCGCCTCGGCGCCCACGCGAACCTCGGCGTCGAGCCGGGACTTCGTACGGTCGCGAGGGGAGCGCGAGACGCGCTTGATGACCACGAGGGTGCGCGAGGGATGCTCGCGCGAGGCCTCGTTGGCGGCCTTCAGGGCGTCGTAGGCGTTCTCCTCGTCGGTGACGATGACGAGGGTCAGCACCATGCCGACGGCGGGGGTGCCGATCGCCCGGCGCCCCTTCACGAGGGCCTTGTTGATCTTGCTGGACGTGGTGTCCGTCAGGTCGATCTTCATGGGCGCCGCCAGCTCCGTCCGTCTCGTGCGAGCATTTCGTCCGCCTCGGCGGGCCCCCACGTGCCGGACGGGTACTGCGCGGGCTTGCCGTGCTTGTCCCAGTAGCCCTCGATCGGGTCGAGGATGTTCCAGGACAGCTCGACCTCCTCCGTGCGCGGGAAGAGGTTGGCGTCGCCCAACAGGACGTCCAGGATGAGCCGTTCGTACGCCTCGGGGCTCGACTCGGTGAAGGACTCGCCGTAGGCGAAGTCCATCGAGACGTCCCGGATCTCCATCGACGTGCCTGGCACCTTCGAGCCGAAGCGGACCGTGATGCCCTCGTCCGGCTGGACGCGGATCACGATCGCGTTCTGCCCCAGCTCCTCCGTCGCCGTGTGGTCGAAGGGGGAGTGCGGCGCCCGCTGGAAGACGACGGCGATCTCGGTGACGCGACGCCCAAGACGCTTACCGGTCCGCAGGTAGAAGGGCACGCCCGCCCAACGGCGGTTGTCCACCTCCAACTTGACGGCCGCGTACGTGTCGGTCTTCGACTTCGGGTCGATGCCGTCTTCCTGGAGGTAGCCGACGGCCTTCTCGCCGCCCTGCCACCCGGCCGCGTACTGCGCGAACACCGTGTCCTTGCCGATGTCCTTCGGCAGCTTCACGGCGCCCAGCACTTTGGCCTTCTCGGCGACGAGTGCGTCCGCGTCGAAGGAGGCGGGCTCCTCCATGGCGGTCAGCGCCATCAGCTGGAGCAGGTGGTTCTGGATGACGTCACGGGCGGCGCCGATGCCGTCGTAGTAGCCGGCGCGGCCGCCGATGCCGATGTCCTCGGCCATCGTGATCTGGATGTGGTCGACGTACGACCGGTTCCAGATCGGCTCGAACATCTGGTTGGCGAAGCGCAGCGCCAGGATGTTCTGGACGGTCTCCTTGCCGAGGTAGTGGTCGATCCGGAACACCTGGTCCGGGTCGAACACCTCGTGCACGATCGCGTTGAGGTCCTGGGCGGAGGCGAGATCGTGGCCGAAGGGCTTCTCGATGACGGCGCGCCGCCAGGAGCCCTCGGGCGCGTCCGCGAGGCCGTGCTTCTTCAGCTGCTGGACCACGTTCGGGAAGAACTTGGGGGGCACGGAGAGATAGAACGCGAAGTTGCCGCCCGTGCCCTGCGACTTGTCCAGGTCGTTGATGGTCGACTTGAGGTTCTCGAACGCGTCGTCGTCGTCGAAGTTGCCCTGGACGAAGCGCATCCCCTGGATGAGCTGCTGCCAGACCTCCTCGCGAAACGGCGTGCGCGCGTGCTGCTTGACCGCGTCGTGCACTTCCTGCGCGAAGTCCTCGTCCTGCCACTCGCGACGGGCGAACCCGATGAGCGAGAAGCCGGGCGGGAGGAGACCCCGGTTCGCCAGGTCGTAAACAGCGGGCATCAGCTTCTTACGTGACAAATCGCCCGTAACGCCGAAAATCACCAGGCCCGACGGCCCCGCGATGCGCGGGAGCCGTCGGTCGGCGGCGTCACGGAGCGGATTGTTGTTCGCTCCGTGTGCGGTCAAGGGATCAGCCCTCCGAGGGGGCGAGGCGCTTGAGCTCCGCCTCGGTCGACTTCAGCAGGTCGTTCCAGGCCGCCTCGAACTTCTCGACGCCCTCGTCCTCCAGGAGCTGCACGACCTCGTCGTACGAGATCCCCAGCTTCTCGACGGCCTCGATCTCCTTGCGGGACTGGTCGTACGTGCCCGCGATCGTGTTGCCGGTGATCTGGCCGTGGTCGGCCGTCGCCTCCAGGGTGGCCTCCGGCATGGTGTTCACCGTGCCGGGAGCGACCAGGTCGTCGACGTACAGGGTGTCCTTGTACGCCTTGTCCTTGACGCCGGTCGAGGCCCACAGCGGACGCTGCTTGTTGGCCTGCGCCTTGTCGAGCGCGGCCCAGCGGTCGCTGCCGAACACCTCTTCGTACGCCTCGTAGGCGAGCCGGGCGTTGGCGAGGGCGGCCTTGCCGCGCGCCGCCTTGGCGTCGTCCGTGCCGAGGGCGTCGATCCGCTTGTCGATCTCGGCGTCCACGCGGGACACGAAGAACGAGGCGACCGAGTGGATCGTCGACAGGTCCAGGCCCTTGGCCTTCGCCTTCTCCAGGCCGGCGAGGTAGGCGTCCATGACCTCGCGGTAGCGCTCGAGGGAGAAGATCAGCGTGACGTTGACGCTGATGCCGTTGCCGATCGTCTCGGTGATCGCGGGCAGGCCCGCCTTGGTCGCCGGGATCTTGATCAGCGTGTTCGGCCGGTCCACCAGCCACGCGAGCTGGCGGGCCTCGGCGACCGTCGCCTTGGTGTTGTGCGCCAGGCGCGGGTCGACCTCGATCGACACGCGGCCGTCCTGGCCGCCCGTCGCGTCGAAGACCGGGCGCAGGATGTCGGCGGCGTCACGGACGTCCGCCGTCGTGATCATGCGGATCGCCTCTTCGACGGTGACCTTGCGGGCGGCGAGGTCGGCGAGCTGCTGCTCGTAACCGTCACCGCTGGAGATCGCCTTCTGGAAGATCGACGGGTTGGTGGTGACGCCCACGACGTGCTGCTCGTCGATCAGTTCGGCGAGGTTGCCGGACGTGATCCGCTTGCGCGACAGGTCGTCCAGCCAGATCGCGACGCCTTCTTCGGAGAGGCGCTTGAGTGCGTCTGTCATGGAAATTGCATCTCCTACAGGTCGTGTATGGGCGTCAGCGCTTGGCCGCGGCGAGAGATTCCTTGGCCTTGGCTGCCACGTTCTCCGCGGTGAAGCCGAACTCCTTGAAGAGGACCTTGCCGTCGGCGGACGCGCCGAAGTGCTCCAGCGAAACGATGCGACCGGCGTCACCGACGAAGCGGTGCCAGGTCAGACCGATCCCGGCCTCGACGGCGACGCGCGCCTTCACGGCGGGCGGCAGGACGCTGTCCCGGTACCCCTGCTCCTGCTCGTCGAACCACTCGACACACGGCATCGAGACGACGCGGGTGGCGATGCCCTCGGCCTCCAGCTGCTCGCGGGCCTCGACGGCCACGTGCACCTCGGAGCCGGTGGCGATCAGGATCAGGTCCGGCGTGGCCTTGGAGGCCTCGACGAGGACGTAGCCGCCCTTGACGGTGTCCTCGTTGGCCTCGTACGTCGGCACACCCTGGCGGGTCAGCGACAGGCCGTGCGGGTGCGAGACCTCGTACTCCTTCTTGCCGCGCTTGAGGATCTCGCGCCAGGCGATCGCCGTCTCGTTGGCGTCCGCGGGGCGGACGACGTTGAGGCCGGGGATGGCGCGCAGCGACGCGAGGTGCTCGACGGGCTGGTGCGTCGGGCCGTCCTCACCGAGGCCGACGGAGTCGTGCGTCCACACGTAGGTGACGGGCAGCGACATGAGGGCCGACAGGCGCACGGCGTTGCGCATGTAGTCGGAGAACACCAGGAAGGTGCCTCCGTAGATGCGCGTGTGGCCGTGCAGCGCGATGCCGTTCATCTCCGCGGCCATCGAGTGCTCACGGATACCGAAGTGGATCGTGCGGCCGTACGGGTCGGCCTCCGGCAGCGGGTTCCCGGCGGGCAGGAACGACGACGTCTTGTCGATCGTCGTGTTGTTCGAGCCCGCGAGGTCGGCGGAGCCGCCCCACAGCTCGGGGATCACAGCGCCGAGCGCCTGCAGCACCTTGCCGGAGGCGGCACGGGTGGCGACGCCCTTGCCGGTCTCGAAGACAGGGAGCTTCTCCTCCCAGCCGGCCGGCAGCTCGCCCGCGTTGATGCGGTCGAACTCGGCGGCCCGCTCCGGGTTGGCGTTGCGCCACTCGGCGAGCTGCTTGCTCCACTCGGCCTTCGCCTGCGCGCCGCGCTCCAGGGCGCCGCGCGTGTGGCTGATGACCTCGTCGGAGACCTCGAAGGACTTCTCCGGGTCGAAGCCGAGGACGCGTTTGGTGGCGGCCACCTCGTCGTCGCCGAGCGCCGAGCCGTGCGCGGCCTCGGTGTTCTGCGCGTTCGGGGCGGGCCAGGCGATGATCGAGCGCAGGGCGATGAAGGACGGCTTGTCCGTCACGGCCTTGGCGGCCTCGATGGCGTTGTGGACGGCCTCGGGGTCGAGGTCGCCGTCGGCCTTCGGCTCGACGCGCTGGACGTGCCAGCCGTAGGCCTCGTAGCGCTTGCAGGTGTCCTCGGAGACCGCGGTCTCGGTGTCGCCCTCGATCGAGATGTGGTTGTCGTCCCACAGCAGGATCAGGTTGCCGAGCTGCTGGTGCCCGGCCATGGACGACGCCTCGGAGGAGATGCCCTCCTGAAGGCAGCCGTCACCGGCGATCGCGTAGATGTAGTGGTCGAAGGGGCTCTCGCCCGCAGCGGCCTCGGGGTCGAACAGGCCGCGCTCGTAGCGGGCGGCCATGGCCATGCCCACCGCGTTGGCGACACCCTGGCCGAGCGGCCCCGTGGTGGTCTCCACACCAGTGGTGTGCCCGTACTCCGGGTGGCCCGGCGTCTTGGAGCCCCAGGTACGGAACGCCTTCAGGTCGTCCAGCTCCAGGCCGAAGCCGGCCAGGTAGAGCTGGATGTAAAGGGTCAGGGACGAGTGACCCGCGGACAGGACGAAACGGTCCCGCCCGACCCAGTCGGCGTCCGCCGGGTCGTGCCGCATCACCTTCTGGAAGAGGGTGTACGCGGCCGGGGCCAGGCTCATCGCCGTACCGGGATGGCCGTTGCCGACCTTCTGTACGGCGTCGGCGGCCAGGACGCGAGCGGTGTCCACGGCCCGCTGGTCCACATCGGTCCACTCGAAGTCTGTGGTGGTCGGCTTGGTGCTCACCCTGGGTCAGGGCTCCTCTCCACATGTCTCATGCCGGTGACGTCTGTCACCAGCCGTTGTCGAGCCTACCCTCGCTTGAACGTGCTTTTTTTCGAGTCATTCCAGACTGCCGGGAGTCTGTCGGATCCGCCTCCTGACGCGGATCGACGCGCTTTCGACACGTGAATACGCGGCCGCTCAGATGGGGGCTCATCCGTGGTCGGAATTGCTCATCCGCAGGGGCCTCCAATGAGGGGCCCGAAGGGGCGTTACGGCATGCGGGCCAACACGACCCACCCCCACGAAGGGCTGGGTATGGGCAACGTCTAGAGTGGCGTGGTACGCGCGAGCCTTTACCGGGACTTCACATCAAGTGGTCCGCATCGGGGGCTCGCTGGAGTCTCTGTCAGGGGTGTGCGTGACGGCCGTCGAATCCCGTCCACCGGGAGCGCTCGGGACGAGCAACACGAGCAGCAGCCGGGGTCAGCGGCCGTTCGGGGCCCGAGTCAAGGCATTCGTGGCGCTGACCAAGCCGCGAATTATCGAACTGCTTCTCATCACCACGGTTCCGGTGATGTTTCTTGCCGAACAGGGTGTGCCCGACCTTCGGCTCGTGCTGATCACCTGCCTCGGCGGTTACCTTTCCGCGGGCGGTGCCAACGCCCTGAACATGTGGTACGACCGCGATATCGACGCCCTCATGGAGCGCACGTCGCAGCGTCCGCTGGTCACCGGCATGGTCAGCCCGAACGAGTGCCTGGCGTTCGGTATCGCCCTCGCGGTGATCTCGACGCTGCTGTTCGGCTTCGCGGTGAACTGGCTGTCCGCCTGGCTGTCCCTGGGCGCACTGCTCTTCTACGTAGTCGTCTACACGATGATCCTGAAGCGTCGTACGGCGCAGAACATCGTGTGGGGCGGCATCGCGGGCTGTCTGCCCGTCCTCATCGGCTGGTCGTCGGTCACGAACTCCATGTCGTGGGCGCCGGTCATCCTCTTCGGGGTCATGTTCTTCTGGACGCCGCCGCACTACTGGCCGCTCTCCATGAAGGTGAAGGACGACTACGCGCGCGCGGGCGTTCCGATGCTTCCGGTCCTCGCCTCCAACAAGGTCGTGGCCAGGCAGATCGTCGCCTACAGCTGGGTGATGGTGGCGGTCTCGCTGCTGCTCCAGCCGCTCGGCTACACGGGCTGGTTCTACACGGCGGTCGCGCTGCTCGCCGGCGGGTTCTGGCTGTGGGAGGCGCACGGTCTGCAGAACCGCGCCAAGGCCGAGGTCACGGGCGGGAAGCTCAAGGAGATGCGGCTGTTCCACTGGTCCATCACCTATGTGTCGCTGGTGTTCGTGGCGATCGCGGTGGATCCGTTCCTGCGCTGAACTTCATAAGAAGTCCTCGATAAGTGGGGTGCGTGGCCCAGGCCACGCACCCCACTTATCGCTTGTTTGACTACTCGTCGGTAGCATCCTGTCCATGGCAGAGACTCAGACGATTGAGGCGCCCCGCAAGGCAGCCAAGGACGAGCGCCGGGCGGCCAAGCTGGCCCAGCAGATCGGCGCGTTCGCCAAGGCGCACGGCGGTGCCGAGGGACAGCTCGCGTACATCGGTGAGCACGGCACGCGCATCGTGCTCGTCGGCGAGGACGGCGGCTGGGGCGACCTGGTGGCGTCGACGTACGAGGTCGCGCAGAAGGCCGTCGAGAAGGCGGGCATCACCGTCCACGAGGACTTCGACGGCGACTTCGCCGCCAAGGTCGAGACGGGCCCGTACGAATGGAAGCGGATGGCGGGCATCCAGCTCGGCGGTTGAATCGGGCGTTTGTGCGGCTCCGATGTCGAGCAACACCAAACACCCGTTCACCCGTTAGGACTGTAGGAGCACGGTCCATATACGGGGAGCCCGGATGATCGAAACGCCGTCCCTCGTGGATCAGTACTGCCATGGGGTGCTGCGTACGGAGCTGGGCCTCGGGACTTTCGAGGCCCACCTCGGCCGGGGTGAGGGGCCGCCTGCTCCCGGCACCACCTTCTTCGACACCCAGACCGGGTTCGCGGTGCGCCGCTGGTGCCCGCCGCTGCTCGGTCTGGAACCCCACTGTCCGCCCGCCCGCTATCTGGCCAGGCGCCGCGAGCTGGGCGTCGTCGAGGCGGGGCGCAGGTTGCTGCGCGGCAGCGGCATCACCACGTATCTCGTGGACACGGGTCTCGCCGACGATCTGACCGGGCCCGCCGAGCTGGCCTCCGCAGCCCTGAGCGAGGCCCACGAGATCGTCCGCCTCGAACTCCTCGCGGAGCAGGTCGCGGACACCTCTGGGACCGTCGACTCCTTCCTCGCCAACCTCGCCGAATCGGTGCACGCCGCGTCCTCCGGCGCGGTCGCCTTCACCTCGGTCGCCGGCGTACGCCACGGGCTCGCGCTCGAGCCGCAGCCGCCGGGACCTGGCGAGGTGCGCGGCGCGGCGGGGCGGTGGCTGGCGGGGCGGCAGGTCGGCGGCGCCCTCAGGGACCCGGTGCTGCTGCGGCACCTGCTGTGGGTCGCGGTCGCATCGGGGCGCCCGCTGCAACTGCGCTGGGGGGACCTCGACCACACGGATCCGGTGGCGCTCGCCGAGTTCGCCCGCGCCACGGCGGGGCTCGGCACGGACGTGGTGCTGCTGCACGGCTACCCGTACCACCGCCACGCGGCGCATCTGGCGGGCGTCTTCCCGCACGTCTACGCGGACCTGGGGCCTGCGCTCGCCCGTACGGGGGCGCGGGCGGCGGGGCTGCTCGCGGAGTTCCTGGAGCTGGCGCCGTTCGGGAAGCTGCTGTTCTCGACCGGGGCGCAGGGGCTGCCCGAGCTGCATGTGGTGGGCGCGCGGCTCTTCCGGCAGGCGCTCGGGCGGGTGCTCGGGGAGTGGGTCGCCGACGGGGCGTGGTCGCTGAGCGACGCGCAGCGGGTCGCCGGGATGATCGCGTCGGGGACGGCGCGGAGGGTGTACGGGCTCGGAGCTGCCTGAGCGTTCCCGAACCCGTACGGGGGCGTCAGACCGCCGAGAGTTCCTGGCCCGGCTTCGACAGGAGATCCGGCTCCGACACCGGGCGTTCGCGCAGCGAGAGCACCACGCGCACCACCCCGATCCACACCAGCGCCGAGCCCAGCATGTGCAGGCCGACCAGGATCTCCGGCAGGTCCGTGAAGTACTGGACGTAGCCGATGACGCCCTGCGCGAGCAGGATCAGGAACAGGTCGCGGGTGCGGTGCAGCGGGCCCTTGGGGGCGTCGACCGCCTTCAGGACGAACCACAGCGCGAAGGTCAGCGTCACCACGATCCAGGCCAGGACCGCGTGCACCTTCGCGACCGTCTCCCAGTCCAGCGGCATCCGGTGGACGTCGCTGGAGTCGCCCGCGTGCGGGCCCGCGCCGGTCACCACCGTGCCGACGAGGATCAGCAGCGCCGCCGCCGCGACCAGGGCCCAGACCAGCTGCTTGATGGCCTTGCCGACCAGCGGGCGCGGCTCGGAGTCGCCCTCACGGGTGCGCTGCCACATCACGACGGCGACCGTGAGCAGGGTGGTGGTCAGGACGAAGTGGGCCGCCACCGTGTACGGGTTGAGGCCGACCAGGACGACGATGCCGCCGAGCACCGCGTTGCCCATCACGATCCAGAACTGGGCCCAGCCGAGCCGGGTCACCGTGCGCCGCCACGGCTTCTGCGAGCGGGCGGCGATGATCGCCCAGCCGACCGCGGCGCACAGCACGTAGGTGAGCATGCGGTTGCCGAACTCGATGGCTCCGTGGAAGCCCATCTCGCTCGTCGCGGTCAGCGACTGGTCGGTGCACTTGGGCCAGGTCGGGCAGCCGAGGCCCGAGCCGGTCAGGCGCACGGCGCCGCCGGTGCAGACGATGAGCACCGTCATGACGACGGCGGACATGGCCGCGCGCTGGACGGTCCGCTGAGTGGGAGTCCAGTACTCGGCGATGAAGGCGAGCGGATTGCGCAGCGCCCGCGCGGCGTCGGTGGGGGTCAGCTTTGGCACGGGCCCATCGTAGGCGGCCGCTTGTGCACGGCTTCACGAGGGGGACGTAACTGGGCCATCTGTGACGCAAGTTACGCTCCCGCGGGCCTGCCGCGCGCTCACTCCCAGCGGAAGAAGCGCCCCGCCGCGCCCAGCCCCACGACCGCCCAGACGGCCAGGATCCCCAGGTCGCCCCACGGCATCGCCGCACCGTGCTGCAGCACGTCCCGCAGGCCGTCGGAGAGCGCCGAGATGGGCAGCAGGCCGAGGACCGACTGGGCCGCGTCGGGGAACTTGTCGAGCGGCACGATGACGCCGCCGCCGACCAGGAGGAGCAGAAAGACGAGGTTCGCCGCGGCCAGCGTGGCCTCCGCCTTGAGCGTGCCCGCCATCAGGAGACCGAGACCGGAGAACGCCGCCGTGCCGAGCACCAGGAGGAGGAGAACGGCGAACGGGTTCCCGTGCGGGGACCAGCCGAGCGCGAACGCGATGACCGTGAGGAGGACGACCTGGAGCACCTCGGTGACCAGAACCGAGAGCGTCTTCGCCGTCATCAGCCCCCAGCGCGGCAGCGGAGAGGCGCCGAGCCGCTTGAGGACCCCGTAGCGCCGCTCGAAGCCGGTGGCGATGGCCTGGCCGGTGAAGGCCGTGGACATCACGGCCAGCGCGAGGATGCCGGGGGCGAGGAAGTCGACGGCTTTGCCGGAACCCGTGTCGACGATGTCGACCGCCGAGAACAGCACGAGCAGCAGCGTCGGGATGACGACCGTGAGCAGCAGCTGTTCGCCGTTGCGCAGCAGCATCTTCGTCTCGAGCGCGGCCTGGGTCGCGATCATGCGGGGGAGCGGGGCGGCTCCGGGGCTCGGTGCGTACGTACCGGTGCCGCGCTGGGTCTCGGTGGCGCTCATCGGCGCAGCTCCATTCGTGCTCATCAGCGCAGTTCCCGCCCGGTCATTTCCAGGAATACGTCTTCGAGGGTGTGCCGCTCGACGGAGATCTTCTCCGGCATCACGCCGTGCTGGGCGCACCAGGAGGTGACCGTCGCGAGGAGCTGGGGGTCGACCTTGCCGCTGACGCGGTAGGAGCCGGGGGTGAGCTCGACGGCCGCGGCGTCGGCGGGCAGGGCCTTGAGGAGCGAGGCCACGTCGAGCCCAGGACGCCCGGAGAAGCGGAGCGTGTTCTCGGCGCCGCCCTTGCACAGCTGCTCGGGGGAGCCCTGCGTGATGACCTTGCCGGCGTCGACGATCGCCACGTCGTCGGCGAGCTGTTCCGCCTCGTCCATGTAGTGCGTGGTGAGGATGACGGAGACGCCGTCGGCGCGCAGGTCCCGCACCAGGTCCCAGGTGGCGTGCCGGGCCTGCGGGTCGAGGCCCGCGGTCGGCTCGTCGAGGAAGACGAGCTCGGGCCGGCCCACGACGGCCATGGCGAGCGCGAGCCGCTGCTGCTGGCCGCCGGACAGGCGCCGGTAGGTGGTGCGGCCGCAGCTGCCGAGTCCCAGGCGCTCGATGAGGGCGTTCACATCGAGCGGACGGGCGTGCAGCTTGGCGATGTGGCGGAGCATTTCGTCGGCGCGGGCGCCGGAGTAGACGCCGCCGGACTGCAGCATGACGCCGATCCGGGGGCGCAGCGCGGAGGCCTGCTTGACCGGGTCGAGGCCGAGGACCCGGACGGTGCCGGAGTCCGGCCTGCGGTAGCCCTCGCAGGTCTCGATCGTGGTGGTCTTGCCCGCGCCGTTGGGGCCGAGGACGGCCGTGATGCCGGGGGCAGCCGTGAGGTCGAGGCCGTCGACCGCGGTCTTGGATCCGTACCGCTTCACCAGACCGGTGATGTGGACGACTGGCTCACTTCGCATGGTGGGCAAGTCTAGGGACGCGGCGCGGCTCCCGGACGCGCGGGGCGCAAGAAGGCCGCGGACCGGTCAAACGGCGGCGGGGCGGTGCGCGGGCAGCCACTTCTCCGCGTAGGCCACGGCGTCCGCGAGCGGGAAGAGGCGGGCCTCGGCGGCGCCGACCCGGCCGCGGACGACCGGGGTGTCGCGCTCGAAGGCGGCGCCCAGCTCGTCGAACCGGTCGGAGTCGATCGCCACCTCGCGCACGTGTTCCCAGCCGTGGGGCCCCGGCCGCCCGGCGTCCTCGTGGCCGCCCGGGACGCGGTACTCGGCCAGGTGGAAGCCCGTACACGCCTCGTATCCGGCGCCCAGGAGCAGCACGCGCGCGTGCAGTTCCTCCAGGCGTGCCAGCGGGCTGTGCTCGCCGAGCCGGCAGTCGACCGCGTGCCCCTCGGTCACCGTGGCGGCGCACGGTCCGAGCGCCGCGAAGGACGTCTGCGGGTGCGCGCTGCGCAGGGCCCCCGGCCAGGTCCGTACGGCCTCCGGGACGACGCCGACGCCCCGCGTGGGCGTGCTCGCCGGGTCGTACGCGGGCATGGTCGCCCGGATCGTCTCCCACCACGCGCGCGGGACCGGCGGGCGGCTCCACTCGGCCGGGTCCGAGATGTCCGCGGACTGCGTCGGTACGACGAGGGTGCCCTCGGTACCGAGCGCGTCGAGGAGGGCGCGGACGACCGCGACGGCTCCGCCGTTCACCCAGCCGAGGCTGCTGAGGGAGGTGTGGACGAGGAGGGTGTCGCCCGATCGGACGCCGAGCGCCCGGAGATCCGCCGTGAGGGACGCCTGCGTGACGAGTGGGCCGGTCGGGAGGGGTGTGGGCATGGAGAGAGTGTCCTCGCGGGGGTGTCCGGGCGCCACGGAATTAGTCGGCGTGGGCCTTTCCCGCATGAGCGGCCCGATAGGCGGTCCGACCTGCGTTCCGATCGATCAAAGATCGTTTCCGCAGGTCACGGCACGTAATGACTTAGGTTCACCTAAGTGATGTACGGCACCGAGCGCCGATCACCGCCGCGCTTGTCAGGGTCTGAGGAATTACGCAACAATGGCGTTGTGAAAAACGTTGGCGAGGTCCCTGAGGAGCTCGCGACCGGGGAGCGGTCCACCCGCAACCGTGTCGCGCGCTCCATCCTGGACCACGGCCCGTCCACCGTCGCCGAGCTGGCAGCGCGCCTCGGCCTCACCCAGGCCGCCGTACGCCGCCACCTCGACGCACTGGGAGCGGACAAGGTCGTGGAGCCCAGGGACCAGCGTGTCTACGGGGCCCGCACCCGCGGTCGCCCCGCCAAGGTGTTCGCGCTGACCGACTGCGGCCGGGACGCCTTCGACCAGTCCTACGACAAGCTCGCCGCGGAAGCGCTCCGCTGGATCAAGGAGCAGGCCGGCGGCGACGAGGCGCTCGTCTCCTTCGCCCGCGCACGGATCGCCGCACAGGCAGGTCCCTACAAGGCGGCGATCGAGGCGGCAGCCCCCGAAGAGCGCGCCCAGGCCCTGGCGAGGGCCTTGAGCGCGGACGGGTACGCTGCTACGGCGCGTAGCGCACCGGTCGGTGAGCAGCTCTGCCAGCACCACTGCCCAGTCGCCCACGTGGCCGAGCAGTTCCCGCAGCTGTGCGAGGCGGAGACGGAAATGTTCTCCCAGCTGCTCGGTACTCACGTACAGCGACTGGCCACCATCGCCCATGGCGACGGGGTCTGCACGACGTTCATCCCCAAGAACACCCCCAACACGACCACCAACGCATCTGCAAGCACGGCCGGGAGGAACCCCGCATGACTCTCCCCATCGAGGAGACTGCCCACCCTGAGCTCGACGGCCTGGGCAAGTACGAATACGGCTGGGCGGACTCGGACGCGGCCGGCGCCTCTGCCAAGCGCGGTATCAACGAGGACGTCGTCAAGGACATCTCCGCCAAGAAGTCCGAGCCGGAGTGGATGACCAAGCTCCGTCTCAAGGGCCTGAAGCTGTTCGGCAAGAAGCCCATGCCGAACTGGGGCTCGGACCTGTCGGGCATCGACTTCGACAACATCAAGTACTTCGTGCGCTCCACGGAGAAGCAGGCGGAGTCCTGGGAGGACCTGCCTGAGGACATCAAGAACACGTACGACAAGCTCGGCATCCCCGAGGCGGAGAAGCAGCGCCTCGTCGCCGGTGTCGCGGCCCAGTACGAGTCCGAGGTCGTGTACCACCAGATCCGTGAGGACCTGGAGGAGCAGGGTGTCATCTTCATGGACACCGACACGGCCCTCAAGGAGCACCCGGAGCTCTTCAAGGAGTACTTCGGCACCGTCATCCCGGTCGGCGACAACAAGTTCGCGTCGCTGAACACCGCCGTGTGGTCGGGTGGCTCCTTCATCTACGTGCCGAAGGGCGTGCACGTCGAGATCCCGCTCCAGGCCTACTTCCGTATCAACACGGAGAACATGGGCCAGTTCGAGCGGACGCTGATCATCGTCGACGAGGACGCCTACGTCCACTACGTCGAGGGCTGCACCGCGCCGATCTACAAGTCGGACTCGCTGCACTCCGCGGTCGTCGAGATCATCGTCAAGAAGGGCGCCCGCTGCCGCTACACGACCATCCAGAACTGGTCGAACAACGTCTACAACCTGGTCACCAAGCGCGCCGTGGCGTACGAGGGCGCGACCATGGAGTGGATCGACGGCAACATCGGCTCCAAGGTCACCATGAAGTACCCGGCCGTCTACCTGATGGGCGAGCACGCCAAGGGTGAGACGCTGTCCATCGCCTTCGCGGGCGAGGGCCAGCACCAGGACGCCGGTTCCAAGATGGTCCACATGGCGCCGAACACGTCGTCCAACATCGTCTCGAAGTCCGTGGCGCGCGGCGGCGGTCGTACGTCGTACCGCGGTCTCGTCGAGATCGGTGAGGGCGCCCACGGCTCGAAGTCCAACGTGCTGTGCGACGCGCTGCTCGTCGACACGATCTCGCGCTCCGACACGTACCCGTACGTCGACGTCCGCGAGGACGACGTGTCCATGGGCCACGAGGCGACCGTCTCCCGTGTCTCCGAGGACCAGCTCTTCTACCTGATGAGCCGAGGCATGAGCGAGTTCGAGGCCATGGCGATGATCGTGCGCGGCTTCGTCGAGCCGATCGCCAAGGAGCTGCCCATGGAGTACGCGCTCGAGCTCAACCGGCTGATCGAGCTCCAGATGGAGGGCGCGGTCGGCTAGCCCCCAGGGCCGCCAACTGCCTTCTCCATCACGTCACTTACGTAACCGAAAGCGAGCACTACGACAGCCATGGCTGAGGCTCAGAACATCCCGGCGGGGTCGACGACCACCGGAAACATCGCGGTCGCCGCCGAGTCGACCGTCGCCACGCGCATGAGCGCGCCCCCGTCCTACGACGTGCAGGACTTCGCGGTCCCGCACGGCCGTGAGGAGGAGTGGCGGTTCACGCCGCTGGAGCGGCTGCGCGGGCTGCACGACGGCACCGCCACCGCGACCGGCACCGGCGTGAAGGTCGACGTCCAGGCCCCGGCCGGCGTCACCGTCGAGTCGGTCGGCCGCGACGACGCCCGCGTCGGCAAGGCCGGCAAGCCCGTCGACCGGGTCGCCGCGCAGGCGTACTCCGCGTTCGAGCAGGCGTCGGTCGTCTCCGTGCCCAAGGAGACCGTCCTCGACGAGCCGATCCGGATCGCCGTGCACGGCGAGGGCGGCGTCGCCTACGGCCACCAGGTCATCGAGCTGGGTGCCTTCGCCGAGGCCGTCGTCGTCATCGACCACACCGGTGACGCGGTGCTCGCCGCCAACGTCGACTTCCTGCTCGGCGACGGCGCGAAGCTGACCGTCGTGTCCGTGCAGGACTGGGACGACAAGGCCGTGCACGTGGCGCAGCACAACGCGCTCGTCGGCCGCGACGCCTCCTTCAAGTCGGTCGTCGTCACCTTTGGTGGCGACGTCGTCCGCCTGCACCCGCGCGTGAACTACGCGTCCACGGGCGGCGAGGCCGAGCTCTTCGGCCTGTACTTCACGGACGCGGGCCAGCACCAGGAGCACCGCCTCCTGGTCGACCACGCCACCCCGCACTGCAAGTCCAACGTCGTCTACAAGGGCGCGCTCCAGGGCGACAACGCGCACGCCGTGTGGATCGGTGACGTCCTCATCGAGGCCGCCGCCGAGGGCACGGACACGTACGAGCTGAACCGCAACCTGGTCCTCACGGACGGCGCGCGGGTCGACTCGGTGCCGAACCTCGAGATCGAGACCGGCGAGATCGTCGGCGCGGGCCACGCCTCGGCGACCGGCCGCTTCGACGACGAGCAGCTCTTCTACCTGATGGCCCGCGGCATCCCGGCCGACGAGGCGCGCCGCCTCGTGGTCGGCGGCTTCTTCGCCGAACTGGTCCAGCAGATCGGTGTCCCGGACATCGAGGAGCGCCTGCTCGAGAAGATCGCGGCCGAGCTGGAGGCCACGGTCTGATGGCCTTCGTACGCGCCTGTGACCTCAGCGAGCTGGAGAGCGACACCCCCATGCGGGTCGAGCTCGACGGCACGCCGGTCTCGGTCGTCCGCACCGAGGGCGAGGTGTTCGCGATCAACGACATCTGCTCGCACGCGAACGTCTCGCTCTCCGAGGGCGAGGTGGAGGACTGCCAGATCGAGTGCTGGCTGCACGGCTCCGCCTTCGACCTGCGCACCGGCAAGCCGTCCGGCCTTCCCGCCACGCGCCCCGTCCCCGTTTACCCCGTACAGATCGAAGGGGGCAACGTCCTCGTCGACGTCACCGCCTCCCTCACCCAGGAGTCCTGAGACACCCATGGCTACGCTTGAAATCCGAGACCTGCACGTCACCGTCGAGGCCGACAACGCCACGAAGGAGATCCTCAAGGGCGTCGACCTCACCGTGAAGCAGGGCGAGACGCACGCCATCATGGGCCCGAACGGCTCCGGCAAGTCGACCCTCGCCTACTCCATCGCGGGTCACCCCAAGTACACGATCACGCAGGGCACCGTCACCCTCGACGGCGAGGACGTCCTCGAGATGTCCGTCGACGAGCGCGCCCGCGCCGGCATGTTCCTCGCCATGCAGTACCCGGTCGAGGTCCCCGGCGTCTCCGTCTCCAACTTCCTGCGCTCCTCGGCCACCGCGATCCGCGGCGAGGCCCCGAAGCTGCGCACGTGGGTGAAGGAGGTCAAGGGCGCGATGGAGACCCTCCAGATGGACCCGGCCTTCGCCGAGCGCAACGTGAACGAGGGCTTCTCCGGCGGTGAGAAGAAGCGCCACGAGATCCTCCAGATGGAGCTCCTCAAGCCGAAGATCGCGATCCTCGACGAGACCGACTCCGGCCTCGACGTCGACGCCCTGCGCCAGGTCTCGGACGGCGTCAACCGCGTCCGCGAGACCGGCGAGGTCGGCACGCTGCTGATCACGCACTACACGCGCATCCTGCGCTACATCAAGCCGGACTTCGTGCACGTCTTCTCGGCGGGCCGCATCGTCGAGTCCGGCGGCCCCGAGCTGGCCGACACCCTCGAGGCCGAGGGCTACGAGAAGTACACGAAGGGTGGCGTATCTGCGTGACACAGCTGCCGGGCCTCCTTGATACAGAGGCGATCCGCAAGGACTTCCCGATCCTCGACCGGGTGCTTCACGATGACAAGAAGCTCGTGTACCTGGACAACGCGGCGACCTCGCAGACGCCGCGCCAGGTCCTCGACGCCATCGACGAGTACTACACACAGCACAACGCGAACGTCCACCGTGGCGTCCACGTGCTCGCCGAGGAGGCCACGGCGCTGTACGAGGGCGCGCGCGACAAGGTCGCCGCGTTCATCAACGCGCCGAGCCGCGACGAGGTCGTCTTCACGAAGAACGCCTCGGAGTCGCTCAACCTCGTTGCCAACATGCTGGGTTGGGCCGACGAGCCGTACAAGGTCGATCACGAGACCGAGATCGTGATCACGGAGATGGAGCACCACTCCAACATCGTTCCGTGGCAGCTGCTCGCGCAGCGCACCGGCGCGAAGCTGAAGTGGTTCGGTCTGACGGACGACGGCCGTCTCGACCTGAGCAACATCAACGAGATCATCACCGAGAAGACGAAGATCGTCTCCTTCGTGCTCGTGTCGAACATCCTCGGCACCCACAACCCGGTCGAGGCCATCGTGCGCCGCGCCCAGGAAGTCGGCGCCCTGGTCTGCATCGACGCCTCGCAGGCCGCGCCGCACATGCCGCTCGACGTGCAGGCCCTGCAGGCCGACTTCGTCGCCTTCACCGGCCACAAGATGTGCGGCCCGACCGGCATCGGCGTGCTCTGGGGCCGGCAGGAACTCCTCGAGGACCTGCCGCCGTTCCTCGGTGGCGGCGAGATGATCGAGACCGTGTCGATGCACTCGTCGACGTACGCTCCGGCGCCGCACAAGTTCGAGGCCGGTACGCCGCCGATCTCGCAGGCCATCGCCCTCGGTGCGGCGATCGACTACCTGAACTCGATCGGCATGGACAAGATCCTCGCCCACGAGCACGCGCTGACCGAGTACGCGGTCAAGCGCCTCCAGGAAGTCCCCGACCTGAAGATCATCGGCCCCACCACGGCCGAGGACCGGGGCGCGGCGATCTCCTTCACGCTCGGCGACATCCACCCGCACGACGTGGGCCAGGTTCTCGACGAGCTGGGCATCGCGGTCCGGGTCGGCCACCACTGCGCGCGGCCGGTCTGCCTGCGGTACGGAATTCCTGCGACCACGCGAGCGTCGTTCTATCTGTACTCCACGCCCGGCGAGATCGACGCTCTGGTCGACGGCCTGGAGCACGTACGGAACTTCTTCGGTTAAGGGCTGGGGACAGTGAAGCTGGATTCGATGTACCAGGAAGTCATCCTGGACCACTACAAGCACCCGCACGGCCGGGGCTTGCGGGACGGCGACGCCGAGGTGCACCACGTCAACCCGACGTGCGGCGACGAGATCACGCTCCGCGTGAAGTACGACGGCGAGAAGATCGCGGACGTGTCGTACGAGGGCCAGGGCTGCTCCATCAGCCAGGCCTCGGCCTCCGTCCTCAACGACCTGCTGGTCGGCAAGGAACTGTCGGACGCGCGGAAGATCCAGGCGACGTTCCTGGAGCTGATGCAGTCCAAGGGGCAGCTGGAGCCGGACGACGACATGGAGGAGATCCTGGAGGACGCGGTCGCGTTCGCCGGTGTCTCCAAGTACCCGGCCCGAGTCAAGTGCGCCCTCCTGAGCTGGATGGCGTGGAAGGACGCGACGGCTCAAGCCTTCGCGGAGGAGGCGAAGACAGCATGAGTGACAGCACGGCAGTGGAGATGAAGCCGGCCTCCGAGGAGGAGGTCCGCGAGGCGCTGTACGACGTCGTCGACCCCGAGCTGGGCATCGACGTCGTCAACCTGGGCCTGATCTACGGCATCCACGTCGACGACGCGAACATCGCGACGATCGACATGACGCTGACGTCGGCGGCCTGTCCGCTCACGGACGTCATCGAGGACCAGGCGAAGTCCGCGACCGACGGCATCGTCAACGAGCTGCGGATCAACTGGGTCTGGATGCCGCCGTGGGGTCCGGACAAGATCACGGACGACGGCCGCGAGCAGCTGAGGGCGCTGGGCTTCAACGTGTGAGCTTCGTGTGAGCTGATCAAGCCCCTCCGGCGGAAATCGCCGGAGGGGCTTGTTTTTGCCCCGGTTGTGTACGGGCGTACGCATCGATGTGTACACTCGTACACATGGGATACGTGCTGCTGGCCGGCGCCATAGCCGCCGAGGTGGGGGCCACCACCGCCATGAAGTACAGCGAGGGGTTCAGCAGGCTCTGGCCCTCGCTGGTCACCGTCGCGGGCTACATCGTCGCGTTCGCGCTGCTCGCGCAGACGCTGAAGACCGTGCAGATCGGCACCGCCTACGCGATCTGGGCGGGCGCCGGCACCGCCGTCATCGCCGCGATCGGCATGCTGTTCCTGGGGGAGGGGCTGACGCTCGCCAAGGTCGGCGGGATCGTCCTCGTCATCGGCGGGGTCGTGCTGCTCAATCTGGGCGGGGCGCACTGATGGCGCCGCGCCGCTACGACCCCGAGCGCCGCCAGCGGATCATCGACGCCGCGATCCGGGTCGTCGGGTCGAAGGGGATCGGCGGGCTCAGCCACCGCACCGTCGCCCGCGAGGCCGACGTGCCGCTCGGCTCCACCACGTACCACTTCAAGACCCTGGACGAGCTGATGGTGGCCGCGCTGCGGCAGACCAACGAGGGCTTCGCGAAGGTCGTCGCGGCGCACGGCGGGCTCCAGGACCCCGGCAGCGACCTCCCGCACGAGCTCGCCGAGGTGCTCGGCGAGTGGCTGGCCGGGGACCGGGACGGCGTGGAGCTGGAGTACGAGCTGTATCTGGCGGCGCTGCGCAGGCCCGCCCTGCGGCCCGTCGCCGCCGAGTGGTGCGAGGAGCTCGCCGAGCTCGTCGCCCGGCGCACCGACCCGGTCACCGCGCGGGCACTCGTCGCGCTGATGGACGGCATCTCGCTCCAAGTGCTGCTGACCGGCGGCGAGTACGACGCCGGGTACACGCGGGAGATGCTGGCGCGGCTGATTCGGTGACACAGGGGCGGTCGGGCGGCCGGCGCCCGGCACGTGAGACGGGGGCCAGGACCGGTTAGCCTCCGCGGGCCGGTGCCGATTAGGTTTGGGGCATGACCGACACCTCACCTTCCCCCGCAGGTCCCCGCTCCACCGGCGCCGTCGCCGCCGGCCTCGCCACCGTCACCACCGACGGCACCGTTCTCGACACCTGGTTCCCCGCGCCCGAGCTCGTCGCCGAGCCCGGCCCGGCCGGGACCGAGAAGCTCTCCGCCGAGAAGGCCGTGGAGCTGCTCGGTGAGGGCGCGGCGAAGGCGATCGGCCCCGACGCCCGCCGTGGCGTGGAGATCGTCGCGGTACGCACGGTCATCGGGTCCATCGACGACAAGCCGCTCGACGCGCACGACGTGTACCTGCGTCTGCACCTGCTCTCGCACCGCCTGGTCAAGCCGCACGGCGTGAACCTGGACGGCCAGTTCGCCTTCCTCGCCAACGTCGCCTGGACCTCGCTCGGCCCGGTCGCCGTCGACGACGTCGAGAAGGTGCGCCTGAACGCCCGTGCGGAGGGCCTGCACCTCTCCGTCACCTCGATCGACAAGTTCCCGCGCATGACGGACTACGTCGCCCCGAAGGGCGTGCGCATCGCCGACGCCGACCGCGTCCGCCTGGGTGCGCACCTCGCCGAGGGCACCACGGTCATGCACGAGGGCTTCGTGAACTTCAACGCCGGCACGCTCGGCACGTCGATGGTCGAGGGCCGCATCTCCGCCGGCGTCGTCGTCGGCGACGGCTCGGACATCGGCGGCGGCGCCTCCACGATGGGCACGCTCTCCGGTGGCGGCAACGTCCGCATCGTCATCGGCGAGCGCTGCCTCGTCGGCGCCGAGGCCGGCGTCGGCATCGCGCTCGGCGACGAGTGCGTCGTCGAGGCCGGTCTGTACGTCACGGCCGGCACCCGCGTCACGATGCCCGACGGCCAGGTCGTCAAGGCCCGCGAGCTCTCCGGCGCCTCCAACATCCTCTTCCGCCGCAACTCGGTGACCGGCACGGTCGAGGCCCGCCCGAACAACGCGGTGTGGGGCGGCCTCAACGAGGTGCTGCACAGCCACAACTGATCATCGACGGCCGTGACCTGCGGCAGCCGGTACAGGCGAGCGCCCTTCCGTGGTTCACGGGAGGGCGCTCGCCTGTACCGGGAGGGTGTCAGGCGGTCCGGCCGAGGTGGCGGCCGCGCAGGGCCTGGAGGGTGGCGCCCAGGGCCAGGGACTGGAGCAGGGCGCTCACGGCCAGGCCGATGGCGAGGAGCCAGACGGGGGCGTCCAGGCCCCCGACCGCGCCCATGATCCCCATCATGATGAGGGAGGTGGGGGCGGTGAGGAAGAAGGGCCAGACGCCGACGAAGCCGGGGTCCGAAGAGAAGAGCACGACACCGGCCGTGAACACGACGGACGCACCGACGAGTCCCAGGTAGATCGCCGACGCCGGGTTGGTGACGGTCAGGCGCAGAAGAGTGCGGGCGTTCATCGGTCTCCCCGTGGGTGCTGCAGCGGGTGCTGCCGTGCTCGGTCTCTCTCCATGGTCGCCCCGGGGCGCGACGTCGGCATGAGTATCCGTACCTGGTTCGGGGAGGCGGGGACCTCACTGTCTGGTCTGCTCGGCCGGCTACACCCGGCTACACCCAGGGCTGCCATGTCTTGCTGCGTGCCATGTCAGTCAGTTGCTCCGTCGTGAGCGGGGGAGTGGCGGTGCTCGCGGGGCCCTTCTTTGCGTCGGCGGCGTTGGCGGTGGTCAGCACCACGCGGGTGCCGTCCTTGCGCAGCAGGTCGGCGGTGCGCTCCACGAGGTCGCCGTGGCGTTCCTGGTATGTGATCAGGACCGAGCCGTCGGTGAGGTTGCGGGCGGCGCAGCCGGACAGGGTGGCGTCGGACGCGGTCCGGGCGGCGCAGGAGTAGAACGTGCGCAGCTCGGCGCGGGTGGCGGGGCGTATGTTCTTGCCGTCGCTCTTGCTCTCCTCCTTGGCGCGCTGCGCCGCCGCCGACTTGTCGGGTGCCGCCTTCCCGCTCTTGTCCTGCCGACCGTCCGTGGACCGGGCCGCCTTGCGGGCCGCATCCTTGGTGAGCCCGTCGGCGCCGGTCAGCTGGAAGTTGCCCTGCACGTCGACGGTGACCTCGGCGCCGTCCAGCAGCAGCCGGCCGCCCGCGGCGGGCCGTGCCTGGTCGTCGTTGCCGTCCCACCAGTGGGCTCCCGTCGCCTCGCCCTCCGGCAGCAGGTCGCGCAGCTCGGCGACGGCCTCCTTCCCGGTCAGCGCCGTCTTGCCCGGCGGCGCCCCCGTCGCGGCGGCGGCCGGCGCGAACTCGGGGATGGTCACACCGCCCGCCTGGGCCGGTGCCCGGTTCGGGGCGCCCCAGGACACGACCACCACCGCGGCCAGCGCGCTCGCGCAGGCCACGGTGCCCGCGCCCCACAGCGCCCTGCGGCGGGCGCGCATCCGTCGGCCCCGGGCCAGTCCACCGGCCACCAGGGTGTCGGTGGGGGCGGGCGCGTCCTCCGCGTAACCGTCCAGGAGGGCACCGAGGCGGCGCTCGAACTCCGTTTCCTCACCCGACAGTTGGCTTACCTGGTTCCTCACGTCCCCCTCGGCCCGGTGGTGTCCCGGCCGCTCCACTCGCTTCATGGCTGCTCCCTACCTACTTCCCCGTGAGGATGTCGTGCTGGCCCGCCAGGGTGCCGCGCAGGATCTTCAGCGCCCGCATGCTGCGGATGCGCACATTGCCCTCGCTCAGGCCCAGTTCGGCGGCGGTCTGGGCGACGCTGCGGTCCTCCCAGTAGCGCAGGACGACCACGGCCCGGTCCTGCGGCGGAAGCTGTGCCAGTGCGTTCACCAGCGTCAGCCGCAGGGCCGGGTCGCGAGCGCCCGACACTTGCTCCGGCAGCTCGCCCACCGGCTTCTCGTATGTCCGATGCAGCCGGACATACGAGAGGTAGGTGCGCATCAGCATGGCGCGCACATACGCCGGTGGGTGGTCGGCCTTGCGTACGCGCCGCCAGGACACGAACACCTTGCCCAGAGTCGTCTGCACCAGGTCCTCGGCGAGATGATGGTCCCCGCAGACCAGCAGCGCGGCCCGGAACAGGCTCGGGCTGACGGTCCGCATGAACTCCTCGATCTCCTCGGTCCGGTGCGCTGATCCGCGCATCTGTGTCCCCTCCCGACCGTGCGTACGCTCCACACTGATGACGCCTTGGCACGGCCGTCGCGTTACACCCTCAGGACGCCGAATTTCGCCGTGCTCGAACGCGATCGGGGCCTTCGGACCGGTCTGGTCCGAAGGCCCCGAGCAGCGCCGCTGTTTCGCGGGTTCAGCGCCGCAGCGCCTCCGCCGGCTGGATGCGCGCCGCCCGCCACGCCGGATACAGGCCCGCCACCACACCGGTCACCAGCCCGATGACGGGTGCCGAAGCCACCGTCGACGTGTGCAGCACCGGCGTCCAGTCCCGGGCGATGGCGACCCCGACGACGGTCAGGGTGCCGAGGCTCGTCCCGATCAGCCCGCCCAGCGCGCCCATCGCCCCGGACTCGGCGAGGAACTGCGCCGTGATGTGCCCGCCACGGGCCCCCAGGGCGCGGCGCAGCCCGATCTCGCCGGTGCGCTCAAGGACCGCCACCAGCGTCGTGTTGGCGATGCCCACGGCGCCGATGACCAGACAGATCGCGGCGAGCAGCAGGAACAGTTGCTGAAGGTCGTCCGTCACGTTGCCGCGCAGGGTGCGCGGGTCGGGCGGCGGGACCGACTTGAAGTACTCGGGGTGGTCGGGGCGCAGGGCCGTCGCGGCGAGGTGGGCGACCTGGCGGGCCGCGCCCATCTTCGTGGAGATGAGCATCTTGGCCCCACCGGACTCCGGCTCGCCCCAGGTCTTCAGCGCGGTCGAGCGCGGGACGACGACCGAGAGCAGCAGGTCCGCCTTGCGCTCCACATCGTCGATGATGCCGACGACGGTGAACGGCTGGTCCCCGATGAACAGCGCGGGCCGGGTCTCCAGGGTGGTGATGCCGAGCCGTCTGGCCATCCCGGCGCCGATCACCACGACGGGCTGGGCGGTCTTCTCCGCGTACTCGTCGTAGATCCGCCCTTGGGCCATGTGCGGCACCGCCGCCTCGATGACCCCGGGCGAAGCGGCGACGATGCCCGCCCGCTCGCCGTCCGCCGCGTCGCCGACGGGCGAGGAGCGGACGGTGGCGTCGGTGCCACGGGTGTCCACCGTCCAGTACACGCCCGCGTGTTCGACCCCGGAGAGCCGCTCGATCCGCGCGTCGGCGTCCTTGGGGAAGGCGAGGTGGACGAACTCGTTCTGCTCGATGCCCACGTCGTCGACGTTGACCTCGGTCGCGGTCAGCGCGTTGAACCGGGAGTCGATCTGCGAGGACGTCGTCGCCGTGAGGCCGAGGATCGCCACGAACGTGCCGACACCGAGGACGGTGCCGAGCGCGGTGAGGGCGGAGCGGGCCGGGCGCTGGAGCACACCGGCCAGGGACTCGCCGAGCAGATCGCGGGGGTTGAGCACGGAGGGCTCGACGGCGGGGTCACGGCGCCGGCGGCCCGGCCACCGCAGGGCGGGGCGGCGCCGGCCGGTGCCGCGGCGGCCGCTCATACCGCCACCTGCTCGCGCAGGACACCGTCGCGGATGGCCACCGTACGGGCGCCGCGCGCCGCCACCGCCGGGTCGTGCGTGATGACGAGGACCGTCATCCCCGAGCGGTGCAGCTCTTCGAGGAGGACGAGGACCGACTCGGCGTTCTTGCTGTCGAGGTTGCCGGTCGGCTCGTCGCACAGCAGCAGGGAGGGCCGCGACACCAGGGCGCGGGCGATCGCCACCCGCTGGCGCTCACCGCCGGACAGCCGGGTCGGCGCCGCGTCCAGGCGGTGGCCGAGCCCGACCTGCTCCAGCGCCTCGCGGGCGCGGCCCGCGCGTTCACCGCGCGGGGTGTCGTTGTAGACCATGGCCAGCTGCACGTTCTCCCGGGCGCTGCGGTGCGGCAGCAGATGGAAGGACTGGAAGACGAATCCGATGCGGCGTCCGCGCAGCGCGGTGCGGTCGCCGTCGCGCAGCGCGCCGGTGTCGATGCCGTCGAGCAGGTACCGCCCCTCGGTCGGCGCGTCGAGCAGTCCCGCGATGTTCAGGAACGTCGACTTGCCGGACCCGGACGGGCCGACCACGGTCACGAACTCCCCTTGCTCGATACGTAGTTCACAGGGAAGCAGGGCGGGCACCGGCGGCGGACCCGGATAGGTCAGGGCGACCCGCTGGAACTCGATGACGGGCGGCCGCGCCGCTCCTTCGTCGACGCTCACCCGGCGTCCCCCGAGCCGGACCGGATACCGGTGACGACCTGGTCGCCCTCGCCGAGCGCCGCGCCGTCCACCGCCCTGACCTCCACATAACCGTCGCCGTTGGTGCCGGTGCGGACCGCGACCCTGCGCTGCTTGCCGCCGGACGTGACGACGGTGACGACCGTGCCGCCGTCCGACGCGGCGGAGACGGCGGAGACCGGCACGACGAGCGCCTCACCCTCGGTGGACGCCGCCTCGACGGTGAGCCGTACGTCCTGGCCCACGGCGCCCGAGGCGAGCGGGGTGTCGGGCGCCACGACCATTCGGTAGCCCTGGGCCGCGGACTGCTGTCCGGAGCCCGCCTCGCCGCCGCCACCACCCGCTGTCGATGCGGCGGAGCCGTCGTCGGACTGCTCGGCCGCTTCGGGGGTGTCCGCCACCGACCGCACCTCGGCCCGCGTCGTCTTACCCGTCTGCTCCTGCAGGATCTCCGCCTTCTGCCCCGTCCTGACCAGGCCCTTCTGGGCTTCCTGGAGATAGCCGTCCACCACGAGGCGTCCCGCGGACAGCGTCATCACCTTGCCCGTGACCGCCGAGCCGAGGACCGCGGACACACTGTCCACCCGCGCAGGGAACCCCGACAGATACACCACCTCCGAGGCCGGGAGCATGGGTCCCGCCTCGGCCTGCGCCTTGCCCAGCCGGGTGCGGGCCCGCTGAAGGTCCTGGTCCGCGCGGTCCGCGGCCCGCCGGGTCTCCTGTGTCGCGTGCGCGGCACGGGCGTCCTCGGCGTCCTGCGCCGTCCGCTCCGCGGCGGTCACGGCGTCCTGTGCCTCCTGCACGGCGGTCGCGCCGTCGGTCTGCGCGGAGACCGGGTCGTAGCCGATGGAGGTGTAGAAGGCGGCCAGGGCGTGGCGGGTGCCGGAGCCGAACGTGCCGCGCGCGTCCGGGTTCGACGCATGACCCAACTGGGCGAGTGCGGACTGGAGTTGAGCCACGTCGTCACCGGTCGCCCCGGACTTCAGGTCCCGGTAGACCGGAACCTTCCCCTTGAGGGCGAACACCGGGCGCCCGGAAATCTCGGCGATCACCTGCCCCGCCACGACCTTGGAGCCGACCGGCTTGGGTGCCTTGGTGACGACGGAGCGGCTCGTGCCCGCGGTGCCCGCCGCCCCCGACACCGTGACGTCCACGGACTGTCCTGCCGCCACCGTGCCGCGCAGCACGACGGAGTCCTTCAGCACCCGCTTCTCCACGGGCGCGGTCAGCACCCCCTGGTGCGGGGCCTTGGCCTCGGCCGCGACCTGCGCGGGGGACCGCACCACCAGCGACGCGGCGACACCCGCGCCGGTCAGCACCAGCGCGCCGCCCGCGACGAGGGCCACGACCCGGCGCCGACGCCCGAGCCCGGCGTCCCCGCCCGGACTGCCGTCCGTCGGTACGTCGCCGCGCCGCCGCCGGCCGCGCCCAGCGCGCGGAGGACGGTCGACGGGCGCCGTGTCCTCGACCGGCAGGGTGTCCTCGCCCGGCATGTCGGCGGCGCCGCGGGCGCTGCGGGCCTCGGATTCGATCATCGTGTCTCTCCAGGCCGGTGGCGTCCGGCGCTCGTCGTCTGGTGGCCGTCAGGTCCCGGTGCGCACTTCACACGTCGTGGACGCCGCGAAGTGCCTGCCGCGTTACGCGACTTGGGCCGCCAGCTTCAACTGCTTGTCGAGCCGCTTCTTCACGTCGTTCAGCGCCTCGGCGTTCTGCTCGATCATCTGCTTCTGGTAGGCGACGTCGACGGAGTACCAGACGCCCAGCACGTTGTTCTTCTGCTTGCAGGCGACGTCGGCGGAGGCGACCTGCTGCTCACGAGGGGTGGCGGTGGTCGTCTTCTGCCACTGGGGGTCGTCGCCGGCCTTCATCGGGTCGGCGTAGGCGTACCCCTTCTGCTTCATGCAGGCCGACCACTTGGTGAACACCGCCCGGACCCGCTTGTCGTTGTACGACTTGGCCCAGCTGTCGGTGTTGACCTTCACCACGACGGGCGCGTCCCCGAAGCCCTGCGCGGAGGTGGCGCCCAGCTTGCGGTTGGCCTCCCCGATGCAGCCGCCGGCCGGGACCTTCTTGCCGTTGATGTCCTGACCGCCCTTGGCCTCGGTCGAACCCGGCTTGACGTTCGCGTCGTTGGTGCCGGTCAGGGCCGTGGTCGCGGCCGGAGGCAGTTTCACCGGGGCCGGCTTGACGACCTTCTTCTCCGAACCCGCGGGCTTGTAACCGTGCACGGCCACGTCGTCGGCGTCCGTCATTCCGTACCGGAACTGCGTGATGCTCTTGGGCTGGAACATCTTCTGCGCCTTCTGGTCCGCGTAGGTGAACCCGAAGTTCTGCATGCAGTCCTGGCGGAGCGTCACGACCGCGTTGTTCAGCTGGTCGGTCTGGTCCTTCGTGTACATGTACGCCTCGATGGGAAGCGACTTGTCCGTCGTGGAGGCCAGCTTGGGCGCGGCGGAGGCGCTGGGTACGGAGGCGGTGTCGACGGAGCCACCCGAACCGGAGGAGGAGTCGCAGCCGGCCACGGCCAGCACAGTGGCGATGCCGCCGAAGGCGATCAGAGACAGGGGAAGAGGGCGCCTGCGCATGGTGATGCTCATCCTTCAGGTGACGTTGGTTCTCTCGGGTGGGGGAGGGCCACTGGCTAGACTGCGAAGCGGGGTGTGCTGCCCAGCTGCATTGGGCAGCACACCCCTTCTTTTCTTCGTTAGACGCCTTGCGAGCCGCGAAGCGTTACAGACGCGGCGTTCCGATGAACTCGGGTCGGCCTAGTAGAACTTGCCCGACGCGTTCTCGTTCTTGAGCGTCGTGTTCAGGTTGGCCTGGCCGCCGGCGCCGATGGGCTGGGAAGCACCCGAGTAGTTGCTGTTGTAGTACATGCGGATGCCGTTGTAGAAGTCCCAGTTGTCCACCGAGGCGACGTTGTTCTTCACCGGGAGGCCGGCACCGGCGCTGCCGGAGGCGCTGGCGCTGAAGTAGTAGTTGGCGTAGTTGGAGATGTTGAAGTACTGCCGGTAGAAGGCACCGGAGTAGTTGCTGTTGTAGTAGAGGCACGCGTAACCGCTGGTGCAGCTCTCGGCGGCGTTCGCCGTACCGGCGGTGGACAGCGCGGTGCCGAGACCCGCGAGGGTGACGGCGCCGGCCAGGGCCAGCCTTCTGACACGCATGGACATGTCCTTTCGTGGGAACGGCGGTGTTCGGAATTTCAACTGCCGTTCGGATTACGGTCGTTGGCGCCACCCGGATTGGTCTCGCGATCACCCAGGCGGCGCCAGGCAGGAATGTAAGGGCCTGGTCATCGCCGGAACAACGGAGTTGATCTCGGTGGCTTGAACCAGCTCTTCCCGCCCTTCGCCGGCCCGCCGATCACGCACCGCTACCCCGTTCTTCACGCAGGGGTGGCGCGGCACGGCACGGAAACGCGCCGCCGGGGATCACGTGGCCAGCACGAAAGACGCACACGAAGGGCACATCTCTCCGGTGAGGGGTGGTGCCCGCCTCATGTGCGTCGCGACGGAGCGCGATCACCGGAAGGTACTGAAATAGACAGGAAAGTCGTGGTTTTCCGCTGAAGTGGAACTGTGTCCTCTCATTCGGATGTCCCCGTTCCATCCGCCACAATCGAGCGAAAACAGGCGCACCGCGGAACAGATGTTGGCCGATCTCTTCCCCTTGGGGAGGCATAGCGGCCCGGGGTCGCACACGTCATCACGGGTGACAGCGGGAACAGCCGGGGGATCCCGGGGGGAAGAGAAGGTGGCGATGGATGCCGTACGGGATGCGGGTGCGGAGAGGTTCAGGGAGTTCGTGGCGGGGCGGTCGTCCGCGTTGTTGAAGACCGCCGTGCTGCTCAGTGGTGGCGATCGGCACGCGGGCGAGGATCTGCTGCAGAGCGCGCTGATCAAGGTGGCCGGGAGATGGGACCGGATCGAGGACCCGGAGGCGTATGTGCGCCAGGTCCTCTACCGGCAGCAGATCAGCCGGTGGCGGCTGAAGTGGCCGAAGCGGGAGGTCAGTTACGGAAGTGTGCCGGACGGGGCCGCGGGGAGCGACGGGGCGGCCGAGGCCGAACTGCGCGTCGTCCTGCGGGCCGCGCTCGCCCGGCTCACCGCGCGGCAGCGCACCGTGCTCGTGCTCCGGTACTTCGAGGACCTGCCGGAGGGCGATGTCGCCCGGGTGCTCGGCATCTCCGTGGGCACCGTGCGTTCCACGACCCACCGGGCGCTCGCCAAGCTGCGCGGGCTCGCCCCCGAACTGGCACAGGACGGCGACGACCTGCCGCCGTCCTCCCGTGACTACGCCCCGGTGGAGGTGCGCCCGTGAACGTCGACGTCATGCTCAAGGAGGCGCTGCGCGAGCAGGCCGACAGCGTCGGGCCCGCGCCCGGCGACCTCGCCGACCGGGTCCTGGCGGCACGGCGCAGGCGCCGGACCGGTACGGCCGTGGGTGCGTTCGTGGCCGCGACCGCGGTGGTCGTCGCCGCGGTGGTGGTGCCGCGGATGGACGACGCGGAGGACGCCCCGCCCGCGGACGTGATCGGCTCCGCCGACGTCGTCGCGCACCCGGACCAGTCGCCGCCCAAGGACGCCATCGCGGCGGGGCGCACGGCGCTCGCCTCGTTCGTCACGTACAAGTCGGTCAAGTTCGCCGACGGGGACGGCCGGTTGACCCGCACGTACGGGGTGCTCGACCCGACGACCAAGACCTACCGGAAGACCACCGCGTGGTCCTGGCTGACCGTCGCCCCGGGGCTGCGTACCGCCGCCGTCCTGGAGAAGAAGCTGCCCGCGAAGCGGGTCGGCATCCTCGACCTGGCGACGAACAAGGTGACGCGCTGGATCCCGGTGCCGCAGGGGGCCGCCGGGGCCGCGTTCTCGGCGGACGGCGCCAAGCTCGTCGTCACGACGTACAAGACCGATCCGGACCATCTCTACAAGGACCGGCCGATGAACGACGGCAGCGGTCCGGACGAGCCGAGCGTCGGACATCCGTCCAGGACCGGGTTCTCGATCGTCGACCTGGACAGCGGGAAGGGGAAGTGGGCCGCGGCGCCGCAGAAGGGCGACGAGTTCGACCACAACGCCCGTGAGGACTTCCAGTTCTCGCCCGACGGCGACCTGGTGGTCACGACCTCGATCACGAACGGTGGCCCGCAGGCCTACGCCCTCGACGGCAAGCAGGTGCCGACGCCCGCGAAGCTGCGGCACTGGCTGATGTACTCCGAGTCGGGGCTCTCGCCGAACGGGAAGCTCGCCGGAGGGGACTTCGCGGGCAAGGGCGACAAGATCGCCGTCGCCGTGAACGACGCGCGGACCGGCAAGCTCGTCGACAGGCTGCCCGCGCAGCAACTGCTCGCCTGGGCCGACGACAAGCGGCTCATCGCCTGGGGCTGCGACCCCAAGAAGTGCGGCGGCAAGGGCGAGTTCCACAACCAGCTGCTGTTGGTGACGGTCGGCAGCGACAAGGTCGTCCAGCTGAGCGACTTCCGCAAGGCGTCGGCCGACTATCCGGGGCGCTGGGAGCCCCAGTTCGCGACACGCTGAGCGACCTGCGCCATCAGGACGCGCTGAGCGCCCTGACCCTTCAGGACGCGCCGAGCAGCTTCTCGAGCGCCGCCCGCAGCCCGTCGGTCGCCTCCTGGCCGGCGGGCCGCAGCGGCGCGCGGACCGGGCCGCCGAGGAGGGCCTTCGCGGTGACCGCTCCCGGCAGGCCCGCGCTCATCATCAACTGGGTGAGGTGGATGGTGAGTTGTTGGCGGCGCGCGGCCTCCGCCGTGTCGCCCGCGTCGTACGCGTCGATGATGGCGCGGAAGGCGGCGGGCGCCACGTTCGCCACCGTCGATACGTAGCCCGCGCCGCCCAGTGCGTACAGCGCCAGGACGTATTCGTCGCAGCCCGTGTAGTACGCCAAGTCCGTTTCGGACATGACCCGTTGGGTGCCGAGAAGGTCGTACGCGCAGTCCTTCACGGCGACGATCCGGGGGTGGCCCGCGAGCCGGATCATCGTGTCCGGCTCGATGCGGGTACCGGTGCGGCCGGGGATGTCGTACAGCATCAGGGGGAGGCCCGTGGCGTCGGCGATCGAGCGGAAGTGCGCCTCGATCGCGTCCTGCGGCGGACGGCTGTAGTACGGGGTGACCACCAACAGGCCGTCGGCACCCGCTTGTTGGGCCTGATGGGCGAGATCGACGGTGTGGCGGGTGTCGGACGTGCCGATGCCGGCGACGACCTTTGCGCGGCCGTCGACCGCCTCGCGCACCGCCCGTACGAGGTCCGCCTTCTCCGCGTCCGTCGTGGTCGGCGACTCCCCGGTCGTGCCGGAGAGGACGAGGCCCTCGCAGCCCTCGGTGACCAGCTGGTCGGCCAACTTCTGGGCGGCGCCCAGGTCGAGCGTCCCCGTCCGTGTGAAGGGCGTGACCATGGCACACAGGGCGCGGTTGAAGGGGGAGGGATGTGGGGTTGCGTCCGTCATGAGGGGAGTGTCGGCCCGGGCGCGATGTAGCTCCACTTAATTCTGCTACGAGGTGGTGCCAAGCACTGCTGAAGAGTCGACGTGGAAGCGGAACGCCGGGGCTTGAATTCGTCACCCGACATCCGTTTTGGCTGAGATGTGCGCTTCAGGTGGCGCGGCGGGAACCCGATGAACTGCATGGAAGATGCTGGTCCGTTCGCGAGGTGCGTGTGGTGCGAGACGTGGTGATGGCGCTTGCCGCGCCCGCGGTGATGTGTGCGAGTGGGGTCTACGCGGCCTGCGCCGTGTGGTGGCGGCGCCGGCACCCGGCGCCCGAGCCCTGGTCGCAGGCAGGGTTGAGACTCGCGGGGGAGCGGGTGGTGGCCGTGGCCGAGGCCGTGGTGGCCGACGAGCATGCCCTGCTCGTACAGGATGCCGAACGCGCTGGTGCCAAATCGGGTCGTATGCGCCACCATGAGAGGCCGGTGACCGGCAACCGGATCGCCGAAGGCCGTTCAGGGGAGGCACCATGAGGCTCGGCAAAGCACTCGCCACCGGAATCGCCGAAGAAGCGCCGCAGGAGACCGAGCGGCCCGAAGTGGACGACAAGGCTCAGGAGTTGGTGGCCGAAGCCGCCGTGCGCGAAGCCGTACCGGAGCCCGCCGAGGTCCCGGCCGCGCGATGAGGCTGCGGCTCCCTCAGGAGCGCCCGACGGAGCCGCCCACCGGTTATAAAATCGCCCACCCCGTGATCGACGCGGACGGTGGGAGCGCCGGATTTCTGGGTGTCTCGCTCGGCGCCGCCGCGCCCTACAAGGTGCTCGACGAGGCGCGCTGCGTGTACGGGCGGCGCCATCGCGCACCGCACCGGCGCTGCGACTGCGGATTCCACTGCGTACACGAACGCCGGTGCGCGCAAGGGATGTTGGTGCAGGCGGAGTACCGCAGAGCGGCGCTGCTCGAAGTCTCCGTCCTCGGGCCCTACATCCGGTTCGAGCGCGGTTTCCGCTACGGGCGCCAGCGGGTGTGCTCCGCCACCATCGGTCCGTGCCCGTGCGGCGCCGAGGCGGCGGTGCTCGCCGACGCCGGGTGGGGGCGTGCAGGGCGGCTGGTGCTGGAGGGCGCCTGCGCGGGGTGCGTGGGCGGGCGGCCGCGCTGGACCCTGGAGGCGTTCGCCCGGCTCGCGGGCGACGGGCTGCGGGTGCGCGCCGCACCGGGCGCGGGGCCGCAGGGGGTCGCTCCCGGGATGCCCGAACTGGCCGCGGAGGCGGCGCTGCTCCAGGCCCGACTCGACTGGTTCCAGGGGCAGTTGTCGCGCCTGGGGCGGGCGATGGGAGGCGGTGGGTAGTCGCGCGGGGGCGGGGTCGGGCGACCTGTGGGACCGTGAATCCATGCGACGAAGGCGGCGGTCATGAGCGGGTCCCGGGCCGGCGCGAAGCCGTTCGAGATCCCCCGTGAGTTCGAGGTCGACGTCGGCCCCCAGCAGCTGTGGGACGCCGTCACCATGGGGGCCGGCGGCTGGCTGTGGCCCATGGAGTACGTGCCCAAGGAGGGCGGCGAGGGCCCCTTCCGCTCCGTGCTGACCGTGTGGGACCCGCCGCGCCGGCTCACCGTCCGCTCCGACGACCCGGCCGCCCTGCCTTCGGGGCAGCCGCTCAACCAGATCGACTGGGTCATCGAGCCGCGCGACGGCGGCAGCCGGTCCCGGGTCCACTACGTCCACAGCGGCGTCTTTACCGAGAACTGGGACGACCTCTACGACGGCGCCGACAAGCACACCGACTTCTACCTGCACACGCTGCGCCAGTACGTGACGCACTTCGCGGGCCGCCCGATCGCCTTCGCCACGGTCGACGGGCCCCGCAGCTCCGCGAACCGCGAGGCACTCACCGCCGTCGGCCGCGCGCTCGACCTGCCCGCCGATGCGACGGAGGGCGCGCGGGTCCGCGTCCAGGGCCCGGAAGGACAGGCCCTGGACGCCGTGCTCGACTACCGCAACGCCTACTTCCTCGGGCTGCGCACCGAGGACGCCCTGTACCGCTTCTTCGGGCGCGGCCACTGGGGCGCCCCCGTCGGCGTCAGCGTGCACGACTTCGCGCCGGACGCGGACGCGGGGCGGAACGAGGTCGAGTGGGGCGACTGGCTGGCACAGATCTTCGCGTGACGGCCCGACCCGCCTGGGCCGCCTGGGGCGCAGGCCCCGTACCCCTCAGGGGCGGAAGCGCAGCACCTGCGGATCGTGGTCGCTGATCTGGTCGTGGAACTCGCTGTTGATGTGCACGCTGTCGTACGCGAACGCGTCCTTCGCCACGATCGACGGGCTGATCAGGATCTGGTCGAGGACCTGGCTGTTGCCCTGGTAGTCATACGTATAACGCTCGTGCTTCGGCAGGCTCTTGATCGCCGACCAGAGCGCGCCGCCGGCCTCCAGGCGCTGCGTCGTGCCGGAGAACTCGAAGTCGTTGATGTCGCCGAGCGTGATCACGTCCGCGTTGCGCTGCGCCTTCAGGATGTCCTTGGCGAAGGCGTTCACCGCCGTCGCCTGCGCGTGCCGCTGCGTCTCGGAGGAGCGCGCGGGCGGCTGGTACTGGGAGGTCAGGCCCTGATCGCCGCCCTTGGACGCGAAGTGGTTGGCGATCACGAAGACGGGCTTGCCGCGGAACGTGAACTCGCCGGCCAGCGGCTTGCGGCTGTTCGCCCACGCGGCGTCGCCCGGCGCCACGCGGCCGGGCGACGCGGTGAGCGCCGCCTTGCCGTTCTTGCTGGTCACGCCCACCGGCGTGGTGGCGTCGCCGCCGGGGCGGTCGGTGAAGGACACGCGGTCCGGGTTGAACAGGAAGGCCTGGCGGATGTTGCCGCCCGGCTCGCCGCCGTCCTTGTTGTTCTCCGGGTCGATCGACCGCCAGTCGTAGCGGGGCCCGCCCGCGGCGACGATCGCGTCGATCAGCTTGCCCATCGTCGCGTCGGCGGCGACCGTCCCGTCGTTCTTCGCGCCGTTGTTGTCCTGGATCTCCTCCAGGGACACGATGTCGGGCGAGCGGAGGTGGTCGACGATCGCGGCCGCGTGCGCGTCGAAGGTGGCGTCGGACGGGTCGAGGTTCTCCACGTTGTACGTCGCCACGGCCAGCTCGCCCGGCTTCTGCGCGCGGGTCGTCTCGCGCTGGAGGCCGGACTGCTTCAGGTTGCCCAACTCCCGTGCCACCAGCGTGTATCCGCCGTACTGGTTGAAGTCGAGCGGGCCCTCGGTGGCGCCGGTCAGGGTGTCGCCGACGTCGGCCACCGGGAAGTCGTCGATCGCCCCGAGCGACTGGATCTGCAGGCGTCCGCCGTTCTGGTCCTCGTACGAGGAGTAGCGGGTGCCGCCGCGCTTCGTACGGTTCTCGTGCGGCTTCACCGTGACCCACAGCTCGCCGTACGCGTCGGACGCTGTGACGACCCGGGAGGAGCCGACGCGGACGTTCTGGCCCTCCAGGGACTCGTAGTAGTCGAGGGCGTACGCCCTGGGGCGCAGCGGCAGCTTGTCGATCGAACCGTTCGCCGCCGGGTCGCCCTTCGGCGCGTACGCGTCCGGGACCGACTTGTCGCTGATCGTGGTGACCGGCACCGGGTTGCCCGACGAGTTCACGGTCACGGTCGGCTTCGTCAGCTCGGTGAGCGACTGGTTGCCGGAGGAGGCGCCGCCGGGCACGTACTCGGAGACCGTTCCGGAGACGGTGACGGCGTCTCCGGCCTTCACGGTGGGAGTGGAACTCGTGAAGACGAAGACGCCCTCGCTGGTGGCCGGGTCGGCGTCGGGACTTGTGTCCTGGAACCAGAAGCCGCGGGACGAGCCGTACGTTCTGACGCCCGTCACCACCCCCGTCACGCCCGTGACCTGCTGTCCGGCGAGCGGGGATATGCGGGCGGCGCCCTGGATGTCGTGGATGGCGACGTCGGCGGCCGCGGCCGGGTGGGCGGGGAGCGTGGCGAGGGTGCCGGACACCGCCGCGCAGGCGACGGTCAGCGCGGCGAGGCGCGAGCGGGAGAACGGGTGGGACGTCGAATGGGACAACGGATCCTCCGGGGACGTGCGGCCGGCGGGTGCCGGGACGTGGTGGCGGAGCGGGGGCCGCGGGGCGGGGCGCGTCGTGGGCGCCGTACGCCCTTGTGTACTTCTACGCGCGTCAATTTCCGTCCTGCGCGCGCGAGTTGTCAAGGTTTCGCGGGTGTCGGGGACGTTAGGGGAAGTCGACCGGTCAGTGAACCCGGCAGCATGGGTGCAAATCCGTCTAGGCTGGGCGGTCGCAACGTAGGCCTCATGTACGTCCCCCTAGGAGAACCAGCCGATGTCAGACAGCTCCCCCCTGCCGCCGGTGCGGCTGCCCGCCGAAGCGGAGCTGGCGCGGGACGCCCTTGCCACCCCCCTCCTGTCCCGCGCGGTGAAGCTCGCCCGCTGGGCCGGCCCCGAGACCCGGGTCGGCGCGGGCGGAGAACTCGTCGAGGAGCAGCTGCCCGCCGCCGCGGCCGAGCTGGCGCTCACCGACGACGAAGATGGCGCCGCGTACGCGAGCGAGGCCTGGCGCATCGCCGTCGACACCGGCCTCGTGGAGATCGTCGACGAGGAGGAGGGCACTGTCACGGTCGGCGAGGAGCTCGGCACGCTCACCTCGGGCGGCCCCGCCGACGTGCTCACGCTGTGGCTGGGCGCGCTCGACACCGTGCTCGCCGACGCCAGTGTGCCCGACCTCGACGACTTGGTCGGAGCCATGGAGGAGGGCGGCGAGATCGACTTCTCGCAGCTCGACTGGGACCCCGAGGCGGAGTCCGAGTTCCTGGAGGGCGTGCTCGGCAATCTGTATCTGCTGACCGTCAGCGAGGGCGGCGCCGGCGAGGAGGCCGTGCCGCTGCCCGCGCTCGCCGCGTCGATGATCGTGCCCGACGACATGGGCGAGCCGACGGACGACGTCCTTGAGCAGGTCTCGGACGCGATGATGCGGCTCGACGACCAGTTCCGGCTGCTCGACCCGATCGGCCTCGTGGAGTTCCAGCCGGTCGACGAGGCGCTCATGGCGGACGCCGAGGAGCCGGTGGCCGAGCCCGTCGACGACGGTGACGTCTCCCGTTACGGGATGGTGCGGCTCACGCCTCTCGGCCTGTACGGGGTCCGGGCGCGGATGCTCGAAGCCGGTCTGGACGCCCCGGCCGTCGGCGACCTCGCCGACAAGGGCGCGGACGCGCTGCTCGACGGCACCGCCGCGTTTCCGCAGGCCGCGGCGCAGGTCGAGATCGAGGGATGGCTCGCGCGGCGCGAACCGCTGGGCGCGGCGCGGGAGTTGCTGGGTGCGGCGCGTGGGGCCGACGAGTGGGGGCCGCTGCGGCGGCTGCGGTGTCAGCAGGCGCTGTCGCTGGTCGGCGCGGAGGCCGAGCCGGCGCTGCGGGAGGTCCTCGACGATGCGGAGCTGGGTGGGCTTGCCCGGGTGTGGCTGGCCGAGCACGGGTTCGCGGGTGTGCCGGCGCCGTCGCAGGACCTGGTGTTCTGGCTGACCGTCGACACGATCGCTGCGCAGCTTTCGGTGGAAGGTAACTCGGACGAGCTGCAGGCGTTGGTGGAGGGGCTTGCGGCGCAGCACAGTGGGTTTTTCTCTGCGGCGTGGCGGGTTGAGCATCCCGCTACCGCGGATGTGTTGGAGGCGATGGGGCGTCTTCACCCGGATAAGAAGGTGGCCAAGGAGGCGCGTAAGGCGGCGTTCAAGGCTCGGTCCGCCAACGGAAGTTGAGGGGGCGTCACCCCGGGTCCGCAACGGTGTTGCGGACCCGGGGCTCTGCCCCGGACCCCGCTGGCTCTCGTTTGAAAGGCGGGGCTTCAGTGGGTCAGCACAGATACCGCGTCGTGTGCTTGAACGACGATGACGCGCCGTCGAAGCCGTACGTGCCGCGGTACGACGGTGGGTTCTGGAATTCGCCGACCACGGTGATCGTGGAGGCGCAGGAACCCTGGCCCGAGCGCTTCGCGTCCAGGCGGATGGTGTCGCCGATGAAGCCGCCCGTGATGTCCCACGGGGCGCCGCAGATGCCGGACGTGATCTGGCCGCCGGTCACCACGAAGGGGTGCGTGTTCGGGTTTACCTTCGCGGTGATGGCGAAGGTGACCGAGCCGTTGTTCAGCTCCAGCTTGCAGTCGACCGTGAGGGCCTCCGCAGAGACGTCGCGCTGCGCGGCGAACGCCTCGTCGCGCGTCTTGACCTCCGCGCCCTGCGGGTTGTGGAAGCGGTGCTCCCCGCGGGTCTGGCCCTTGCCCTTGCGTGCCTGAGTGCTCATCACGTCACCTCCTATGCCAGCTGCTCGGAGATCTCCACACGCAGCAGCGCGCGGACGTTCTCGATGTGGTTCTCGACCGTGACCGTCGACGAACCGGCGAACAGCAGGCCGACCGCCACGTTGTCGTAGGACGTGACCAGGGATCCGGAGTCGCCGCCGGCCGACATGACCGTGGTGAGGATCTGGTCCTTGAAGCGGGCCGTGCCCGCCGTGCCGTAGTTGACGTCGACCGTGGCGTCGACCGAGATGATCCGGCCGAAGGACACGTTCGTCGTGCGGCCCGTCTTCTTCACGAGGTCGCCGACCGCGACGTTCGCCTTGCGGCGCCAGGCGCGCGGCGCGCCGCTGAAGTACTGCTCGCGCGTGGCGTCCTGGAACGGGACCTCGCCGAGCGCCGCGTCGACCACGTTGTTCTGGCGCTCCAGCGGGGTCTGCGGGGCGAACTGGATGGTGATGAAGCGGGACAGCGTGGCGATGCGGTCCGCGGGGTCCGTGCCGCCGTCGAACCGGCCGGGCTGCACGATGGCGCTGCCCAGTTGGGCCCGGTTGGAGTCGGCGAGGACGTGGTTGTTGGAGAGGATGTAGAACTTCGCCGGGGTGCCGAGCCCGGGTCCCGGCGGGTCCACCGTGGCGCCCCGCAGGAAGTCGTAGACCACGCTGCCGAGGGTGCCCGCGGTGATGGACACGTTGCCGACCGAGAAGCCGGAGGGGCACGGCCGCATGCGGCGTACGAGCTGCTGCGGTTCGAAGGTTCCCAGGCCGCCAAGGTCTTCGAGCAGGGGCTGGCCGGCGCCGGAGAACTGCTGGGAGATACCGCCGTCGGGGCCGTACGTGACCTCTTCGGAGCGGGCTCCGGAGGGGCGGCTCTGCCGGCGCTGGGCGGAGATGTGGCCGACGGCCACGATGTCGGTCGGGGTGCCGTCGTCCATCTGACGCGGAATCACATCCCGCTCGGGCAACAGCGATTCGGGCACCTTCTGGGTCACGAAGACGAGAACGGCCTCCTCGCCCGTCGGCTCGCCGTTCTGCCATTTCACGCCGTGGCCGAAGCCGACCACATTGGCAAGGGGCGCCTCGCGCCGCAGGAAGTCACTGGTCGCTTGCTGCCGGGAGCTGTCGCTGAGCTGTCCTCCGGCGGGTCCGCGCATCAATTCGGGCTGGCGCACGCCAGACCACCTCTTCTTCCCCTGACTTTCACTGAAGTGCGGGGGTTACCTCACAACTCGTCATCCTGCGCGCGCACTTCGCCGATCGCGAGCACGCGCACCGGTACCCCGTCGAGTGCTGTGGGGATGACATCCTCCGCACGGAGCCGGTCGCGGGGCACTTTGCGGGTCACGAAGACGACGATGACGTCCTCGCCCGAGTGCTCGTCCTTCCCGGTCCCGACTCCGGTGACATGGGCCAGCTTCATCAGCCGGCTCTCATGGAGGCCGCGTGCCTGTCGTACGTCCATCGGCTCGCCACCCCCTCGGTGGGTGATGCGGGCAGGAGACTCTCTGCTCCAGTCTGTCTATTGCCGCACGGCAGTCCGGTCAAGGCGTTCTGCGTGAAATCTTGGGTTTGGGTGCGTGATGCACCTGTTGACCTTCTTTACGAAGATTCTCACGTACGCAGGTACGAAGCGCCGTTCAGGTCGAGGACGGTGCCGGAGGCCCACTGTGCGGCCGGTGAGGCGAGCCACAGGACGGAATCGGCGATCTCCTCGGCCGAGGCCACACGGCCGAACGGGCTCTGCGCGCGCACCTCGTCGGTCAGCCGGTGCGCCACCCGTTCCGTCTCGATGAAGCCGGGCGCCACCGACGCCACCCCGATCCCGTGCGGCGCGAGCGCCACCGCGAGGGACTGGCCGAGCGCGTGCACGGCGGCCTTCGTCGCTCCGTACGCCGGGTGGTCGGGCTCGCCCTTGAACGCGCCGCGCGAGCCGATGTTGACGATCCGGCCCGCCGTGCCCTGCCCGATCATGCGCTGCGCGGCGAGGTGACTGAGGTTCGCGGTGCCGAGCAGGTTCACGGAGACATGGCTCTGCCACAGCCGGGTCCACTCCTCGTACGGGGTGGTGGCCGGCGGATGCGGCAGGTTCACGGCCGCGTTGTTGACCAGGACGTCGAGGCCGCCGAGGCCCTCGGCCGCCCGCTCGGCGACGGACGCCGCGCCCTCGGGGTCGGAGATGTCGCCGCCGACGAGGACGTGCCCCTCCCCGGCGAGCGAGTCGAGCGTGGCCTGCGCCTCGTCCTCCCGCGAGCCGTAGTGCACTGCCACCCGGTCGCCGTTCGCCGCGAAGGCGCGGGCGAGGGCCCGGCCGAGGCCCCGCGAGGCCCCGGAGACGAGGACGCGGCGGCCGGACGGCGGAAGGTTCACGGAATTCACGGAAGTCATGGAGGTGGGCCCCTTGGCGTTGGACGGTGTTCAACCGCCGTTTATACGCGAGCGAGAACGTATGGCCGAAAACAGGGCCCGTTCACTCTCATCGATCATTACGGGAGACAGCCAGCATGTCGCTCACTCGCAGGGACTTCACCAGACGATCCGCGGCCACCGGCGCCGGTATCGCACTCGCCGGGTCCGTCGGCTCCCTGGCCACCGCGCCGAACGCCCTCGCGGCCACCGACGACGCGGACGTCGACGTATTCAAGGGCAAGGACAAGGGCGTCGGCTACGGCCCGCTGATCGACGACCCCGACGGCATCCTCGCGCTGCCCGAGGACTTCTCGTACAAGGTCATCACGTACTGCGGGAAGACCAAGCTGGAGTCCGGCGAGTTCACCCCCTCCAACCACGACGGCACCGCCACCTTCGCGGGCCCGCGCGGCGCCACGCTGCTCGTCAACAACCACGAGCTGGCGGGCGCCCGCGCCGACTGGCCGCACCCGGTGCCGCTGACCGAGGGCCTCGTCTACGACCCGATGGCGGCCGGCGGCTGCACCGTCGTCGAGGTGCGCCGCGGCGGCGAGGTCGCCGAGTGGGTCGGCATCGCGGGCACCGCCACCAACTGCGCGGGCGGGCACACCCCGTGGAACACCTGGCTGACCTGCGAGGAGACCGAGGACAAGGCCGGTAAGAACGGCTTCACCAAGGACCACGGCTACGTCTTCGAGGTCGACCCGGCGGACCACCGGGCCAACCGCGCGCCCAAGCCCATCAAGGCGTTCGGCCGGTACGCCCACGAGGCCGTCGTCATCGACCCCAAGCGCGGCCACGCCTACCTCACCGAGGACGCCTCCGGCCCCAACGGCCTGCTCTACCGCTGGGTTCCGCCGAAGGGCTTCGAGCACGGCCGCGGCAAGCTGCGCGGCCTCGCCGACGACGCGGGCGTGCTGCAGGCGACCCGGTGCTTCGACTCGGGCGGCCGCTTCGTCGACGACCTGTCCCGCGCCACGAAGCTCGGCACGACGTACGGCGTCGACTGGGTCGACGTCCCCGACCGCGACGCCAAGTCGGTCTCCACGCGCAAGCAGTTCAAGGACGGCGAGATCACCCGCGCCCGCAAGCTCGAGGGCATGTGGTGGGGTGACGGCGGCGCCTACGTCGTCTCCTCGTACGCCCGCGAGGAGAGCCCCGTCGCGCACGACGGCCAGGTCTGGTTCTACGACCCCAAGCGCCGCACCCTCACCCTGAAGGTGCTGCTCGGCGTCAACCCGGACCCGTCGAAGGACGGCGCCCTCGACGGCCCGGACAACATCACCGTCTCCCCGTACGGCGGTCTGGTCATCTCCGAGGACGGCGAGGGCATCCAGCACCTGTTCGGGGCTACCGAGCGGGGCCGTACGTACCCGATCGCGCGCAACGACCTCAACATCGGCACCGAGACGGAGCCGGAGTACAGCGAGATGACGGGCGTGACCTTCTCGCCCGACGGCTCGACCCTCTACGCCAACATCCAGAACCCCGGCATCATGCTGGCGATCAAGGGCCCCTGGAAGCGTCAGCGCTGAGCGGTCACTGGAGCGGGTCCACCGGCGGCGCCTCGCGCTCGGAGGCGATCCGGTGGACCCGCCCCCGCACCGCGTACCAGCCGATCGTCAGGCACACCGCGATCGGGATCAGCATCAGCACCGTGTTGCGGCCCGCGCCGTCCTTGTCGAACCACATCATCACGATCACGGCGAGCAGGAACGCGATCGTCGTGAGCTCGATCCACGGCGAGGCCCACAGCCGGAACGCGGGCCGGTGCACGACGCCCTCCCGGGCACGCCGCACGAACACCAGGTGACAGAGCATGATCATGCACCAGGTGGAGATGACGCCGAGCGAGGAGATGTTCGTGACGATCGCGAACGCGTCCTCCGGCAGCCACGCGTTGAGCGCGACCCCGAACATCGCCACCGTCGCCGTCAGCAGGATCCCGCCGTACGGGACGTGGCTGCCGCTCATCCGGGCCGTGAACGAAGGGGCGGAGCCCGCCATCGACATCGAGCGCAGAATGCGGCCCGTGGTGTAGAGCCCGGAGTTGAGCGAGGACATCGCGGCGGTCAGCACCACCAGGTTCATGATCCCGCCGGCCGACGGCACCCCGATCTTCGACAGGACCGTCACGAAGGGGCTCTCGCCCGCCGAGTACGCCGTCCAGGGCAGCAGCAGCGTCAGCATCACGACCGAGCCGACGTAGAAGATGCCGACACGCCACATGATCGAGTTCACGGCCTTCGGTACGACCTTCTCCGGCTCCGCGGTCTCGCCTGCCGTCACACCGACCATCTCGACCGCCGCGTACGCGAAGACCACGGTCTGCGTGATGAGGACGACCGGCATGACGCCCAGCGGGAAGAATCCGCCGTTGTCGCTGATGAGCGAGATGCCGGGGTCGTAGTTCCCGTCCACGGGCTTGCCCGTCACCAGGAAGAAGATCCCGATCAGCAGGAACAGCACCAGGGCCGCCACCTTCACGATGGCGAACCAGAACTCCATCTCACCGAAGCTCTTCACGGAGATGAGGTTGATGGTCAGCACGATCGCGAGGGCGACCGCGGCCAGCACCCACTGCGGGATCGTCGTGAACATCGACCAGTAGTGCACGTACAGGGCGACGGCGGTGATGTCCGCCATCCCGGCCGAGGACCAGTTCAGTACGTACATCCAGCCGGCCACGAACGCGCCCCGCTCGCCGAGGAACTCGCGTGCGTAGCTCACGAAGGAGCCGGAGGAGGGCCGGTGCACGACCAGTTCGCCCAGGGCCCGCACCACGAAGAAGGCGAACACGCCGCAGATCGCATAGGCGAACGCGAGGGCGGGTCCCGCCTTGGCGAGGTTGCCGCCCGCACCGAGGAAGAGCCCCGTGCCGATCGCCCCACCGATCGCGATCATGCTGATGTGCCGGGGCTTGAGGCTCTTGCTGTACCCGAGGTCACCGGCGTCGGTGACCCCCTCGGCGGTGGTCGGGTCGTCCAGATGGGGGTCTTCACCCGCCGGTCCGGTTTGGTGGCCTTTGTGCATGTTCACGAAGGGCACTCTCGCAAATTGACCGCCCGGCGTCGCAGCTACGCGCCGCAGGCGTGCGGGAGGGAGAAAAGTCCTCTGCGAAAGTCCCGGGTAAGGGAACGGTAAAGCGGGGTCGATCGTTACCCCAGGCATGACCGCAATGACTCCCGGCTCGAACATCCCGCTCGCCGTGCAGCGCGTGACGGTGGACGTCACGGCGCCCGTGCGGCTCGACGTATCGGGCCTGCTGCTCACCGCCGACGGCAAGGTGCGCTCGGACGACGACTTCATCTTCTACAACCAGCCCTCGGGGCCCGGTGTGACGTACACATCGGGCGGCGGCAGCGCCCCGGACTCCATCACGGTGGACACGGCCGCCGTCCCGCCGGGCATCGAGAAGATCGTCGTCACCGCGAGCCCGGACGCCGAGGGCCAGTCGTTCCAGGGCGTGGAGCCGACGGCCACGATCCGCGGCGCGGACGACGGCTCGGTCCTCGCCACGTTCACGCCGCCCCAGCTCGGCGCGGAGACGGCGCTGGTGGTCATGGAGGTGTACCTGAGGAACGGCGCGTGGAAGGCACGCGCGGTGGGCCAGGGGTATGCGAACGGGCTTGCGGGTATCGCCACGGACTTCGGTGTGTCGGTCGAGGAGCCTGCGGCCCCCGCCGCGGCTCCGGCCCCGCAGGCTCCGCCCGCCCCGCCGGCCGCGATGCCCGCGCCGACGACGCCGCCGCTCGACCCGCGGACGGCCCCGCCCGCGCCGGCCGCAGCGCCCGCCGCTGCCGCCGCCGCGCCCGCCCCGGCGCCCGGCTCCGGCAAGATCAACCTCGACAAGGGCCGCGTCTCCCTCCAGAAGAACCAGACGGTGTCCCTGGTCAAGGGCGGCAAGCCGCTGCTCTCCCAGGTCAAGATGGGTCTCGGCTGGGAGCCCGCCTACCGGGGCAAGGACATCGACCTGGACGCGTCGGTCATCGCGTACGGGCCGCAGCGCAACCACGTCGACAGCTGCTACTTCGGCAAGCTCTCGATCGTGGGCGGCGCGATCAAGCACTCCGGCGACAACCTCACGGGCGAGGGCGGCGGTGACGACGAGGTGATCGTCGTGGACCTGGGCCGCATCCCGCAGGAGGTCACGGGCCTGGTCTTCACGGTGAACTCGTTCACGGGCCAGAAGTTCACCGAGGTCGCCAAGGCGTACTGCCGCCTCATCGATGCGGCGAGCGGCGAGGAGCTGGTCCGCTTCGACCTCACGAACGCCGAGGCGCAGACGGGCGTGATGATGGCGAAGCTCATCAAGCAGTTCTCCGGCGAGTGGGAGATGACGGCGATCGGCGAGTTCGTGAAGTCACGGACGGTGCGCGGGATGGTGAAGCCCGCGGCGAAGTCGCTGTAGGAGGCGCGGGGGCTGTTGTGAACATCAACTGTTCACCCGTATGGCGGCGCCCGGCGAATTCGGCCGGGCCGTGCCCTGCGGCCCCGCACGGGGCCGCAAAGGCACTCCCACCAGGTGTTACGGCTACGCCCAGTGAAGCCCCTTGTTGCGAACTCCCCGGGTCCGGCGCGGGATGGACCTGAGGCACATGGCCCACGCGGCGGCCACCAGCCGCCTCCATGTCCCGAAGGGAGTGATCACGCATGACGCAGAGCGAGATCAACAACCCGGATGCCCTTGTCGGGCTCACCGCCTACGACCGCACTGGGGAAAAGATCGGCAGCGTCGAGCGGGTCTACCTGGATGACAGGACCGGCAACGCCGACTGGGTGACGGTCAAGACCGGCCTCTTCGGTATGAAGGAGACCTTCGTGCCGTTGAGCGGGGCCACGCACGACAGTGACCGGCTCAACGTGCGGTACACGAAGGAAGCCGTCAAGGACGCCCCGCGGGTCGACGCCGACCAGCACCTCGACGAGGACGAGAAGAGCGAGCTGTACGCGCACTACGGCATGACGCGCCCCGCCGCGGGCGCCGCCGGCACCCAGCCCCAGCGGCCGGGTCAGGCGGACACCGGCCGGATGGGCGCGGCAGGCACGGCGGGCGCCGCGGGCGCGGCCGGTGCCATGGGCGCCGGAGCCGGTGCCCGGTCGGACGCCGGGCGGCACGCGGGTGCCGCGGCGCGGGAGCCGGCCATGCGTTCCGGTCCCGACGCCGAAGGCGACCGCAAGGCCGACGAGATGATCCGCTCCGAGGAGCGCCTGCGCGTGGGCGTCGAGGAGCAGGAGGTCGGCCACGCACACCTGCGCAAGACGGTGGAGACGGAGAACGTCACCACGTCGGTGCCGGTGTCCCACGAAGAGGTCCGCGTCGTGCGCGAACCGATCCGTGAGGGCGACGGCGCGAAGGCCACGATCGGCGAGGCGGAGACCGAGGTGACGCTGCACGCGGAGCGTGCGGTCGTCCGCAAGGAGACCGTCCCGGTCGAGCGCGTCCGGCTGGAGACCGAGAAGGTCACGGAGACGAAGGAGATCTCCGACACTGTCCGCAAGGAGAAGATCGAGTACGACAACCCGAAGGACGACGGCATGCCCGGTGAGGGCAAGGGCCGTCGCGGACCGCGACACTGACGGCCGCAGGCAGCGGGCGGGCCCGGCCGAAGAGGCGGGCCCGCACTGCCGTGCGTCAGGGCACCACGACGATCTTCCGGCCCACGCCCGAGGCGAACTGGTCCAGTGCCCCCGGGTAGTTGTCGAGCGGCAGGCGGTCGCTGATGAACACGGACGGGTCCAGGACGCCGCCCGCGAAGAGCTCCGCCGCCCGCTCGTAGCTGTGCAGGACCGCCATCGACCCGGTGATGGTGATCTCCTGGTTGTAGATGCGGTACGGGTCGATCGTCACGCGCGTCGCGTAGTCCGCCACGCCGAACTGGAGGAACGTGCCGGCCTTGGCGACGCGGCCGAGGCCGTCCTGGATCGCCGCCGCGTTGCCGGTCGCGTCGATGACGACGTCCCAGCCCGTGGGGCGGTCCAGCTCGTCCGGGTTCGCCGCCGACGCCGAGACACCGAGGCGCTGGGCCGTCTTGAGGCGGTCCGCGTTGAGGTCCACCACGTCGACGCTCGCCGCGCCGGTCCGCTTGGCCAGCTCCAGCATCATCAGGCCCATCGTGCCCGAGCCGTAGATCAGCACGTGCGAGCCGAGCCGTGATTGCAGGACGTCGTAGCCGCGCACCGCGCAGGAAAGCGGCTCGATGAGCGCCGCGTCCTGGGTCTCTACGTGATCGGGGAGCGGGACACAGTTGGCGACAGGGGCGACCGCGTACTGCGCGGCCCCGCCCGCCGTCGACACCCCGATCGCCGCCCACCGCTCGCACAGATTGCCCCGCCCGGCCCGGCAATAGCGGCACTCGTGACAGTGCAGGGAGGGGTCGACGGCCACCCGGTCGCCCACCCTCAACTCAGTGACATCACGCCCCACTTCGGCGATCGTGCCCGCGAACTCGTGGCCCGGCACCACCGGCAGCGTGGGGGCGAACTCGCCCTGCAGGATGTGCAGATCGGTGCCGCAGAGCCCGCAGGCGGCGACCTCGACGATCACGTCGCGGGGGCCCGGTGTCGGGTCCGGCACCTCGCCGACGACGACCTTGCCCACCGATTCGACGATCGCGGCCTTCATGTGCAACCTCCAAGACACGTACGGATGTTGTTCGATCCCCCGCTCGATCCCCCGCTCACTTCACCGCTCCGAGGGACAGGCCCTGGACGAGCTTGTCCTGGGCGGCGAACCCTGCCGCGAGCACCGGCAGGGAGATCACGAGGGACGCGGCGCACACCTTCGCCAGGAACAGGCCCTGGCTGGTGATGAAGCCGGTCAGGAAGACGGGTGCGGTCTGGGCGACGACGCCGGTCAGCACCCGCGCGAAGAGGAGTTCGTTCCAGGAGAAGATGAAGCAGATCAGGGCCGTCGCCGCGATGCCAGGCAGGGCGATCGGCGCCACCACCCGCGTCAGGACCGTCGGCAGGCGCGCCCCGTCGATCTGCGCCGCTTCGATCACCGCGACCGGCACCTCCGCCAGGAACGACTGCATCATCCACACCGCGATCGGCAGGTTCATCGACGTATAGAGGATGACCAGGAGCCAGATGTTGTCGAGGAAGCCGGTGTTCTTCGCGAAGAGGTAGATCGGGAGCAGGCCCGCCACCACCGGCAGCATCTTCGTGGAGAGGAAGAAGAACAGGACGTCGGTCCACTTGCGGACCCGGCGGATCGACAGCGCGTACGCCGCCGGGAGCGCGAGCACCAGCACGAGCGCCGTCGCGACGAGCGAGGCCACCGTCGAGTTGATGAGCGCGGGCCAGGGGCTCGCGCCGCCGTCCGCGCCGAAGAAGTCGCGGTAGCCGTCGAGGGTGAGCGAGGCGGCGAAGGAGGGCGGGTTGGTGGCCGCGTCCGACTCCGAGTGGAAGGACGTCAGTGCCATCCAGGCGATCGGCAGGAAGAAGAGGATGCCGGCCAGCCAGGCGAGCAGCCCAAGTCCCTTGCCGCGCAGGAAAGTTGAGAACGTCATCAGCGTGACACCTCCTCACGGAACAGCGACGACACGACGCGCAGCGCGAACGTCGCGATGATGATCGAGCCGATGACGACCAGGACGCCGGCCGCCGAGGCGAGACCGTTCTCGTGGGCCTGGTAGAAGGACTGGTAGACGGTGTACGGCAGGTTGGCCGTGCCGAGGCCGCCGGACGTGATGGTGAAGACGGCGTCGAAGTTCTGCACGATGTAGATCGAACCGAGCAGCGCGCCCAGCTCCAGGTACCTGCGCAGATGCGGCAGCGTGAGATGGCGGAAGATCTGCCACGGACCCGCGCCGTCCACGCGGGCGGCCTCGATCTGCTCGGCGGAGCGCGACTGGAGCCCCGCGAGCAGGATCAGCATCATGAACGGCGTCCACTGCCAGACGAGGGAGAGCTCCACCGCGAGCAGCGGGGTGTTCGAGATCCAGTCGGGCTGGGGGCCGCCCACGTAGTGCAACAGGCCGTTGAGCAGCCCGTATTCGGGGTTGTAGAGGACGTGCTTCCACAGCAGGGCCGCGGCGACCGGGACGATCAGGAACGGCGCGATCAGCAGCGTACGGACCAGGCCGCGGCCCTTGAACCGCCGGTCGAGCAGCAGCGCGAGGCACAGCCCGAGCACCAGGCTCGCCACGACCACCGACACCGTCAGGACGATCGTGGTCAGGACGGACTTGCGCAGGTCAGGGTCGGTGAGGACCTCGGAGTAGTTGCCGAGTCCGGTGAACTCGCGGGCGTCCGGGTACAGCGCGTTCCAGTCGAAGAACGAGATCACGAGCGTCGCCACGAAGGGGAGTTGGGTGACCACGACCATGAAGACCAGGGCGGGGAGCAGCGGCGCGCGGGTCGCCCACGCGCGCAGCTTGCTCGGGGTGTTCGGGGCGACCGGCGCGTGGGTGGCGCGAGGTGCCGGAGCGGTGGTCGTGGTCATCGGCCCTCGTACTCCTTCGCGATCTCGGCGGCGAGCTTCTGGGACTTGGCCAGGGCCGAATCGACCGACTGGCGTCCGGCTACGGCCGCGCTGATCTCCTGCGAGACCTTGGTGCCGAGGTCGGTGAACTCGGGGATGCCGACGAACTGGATGCCGGGCGCGGGCCGCGGCTGCACGCCCGGGTCGCGCGGCCGGGCGCCCTCGATGGCGGCCTGCGTCTGGGCCTGGAAGGGGGCCGCCTCCTTGCGGTACTGCGGGATCTCGTACGTGGAGGCGCGCTTGCCCGCGGGCACGTTGGCCCAGCCGAACTTCTCGCCGACGAGCTTCTCGTACTCCTTGCCGGACGCCCAGGAGATGAACTTCCAGGCCTTGTCGGGGTTGGGGGAGGCCTTCTGGAGGCCCCAGGCCCAGGTGTAGAGCCAGCCGCTCGACTTCGTCTTCTCGACGGGCGCCGCCACGTATCCGATCTTGCCCTTGACCGGTGACTTGGACGCTTCGAGGGAGCCCGCCGCGGAGGTCGCGTCGTACCACATGGCGGTCTTGCCCTGGGTGAGGTTGTTGAGGCACTCGGCGAAGCCGGCCTGGGCGGCGCCGGACTCACCGTGCTTGCGGACAAGATCGACGTAGAACTTGGTGGCGTCCTTGAAGCCCTTGTCGTCGAGGCGCGCCTTCCAGTCCTTGTCGAACCAGGTGCCGCCGAAGGTGTTCACGACGGTGGTCAGCGGCGCCATCGACTCGCCCCAGCCGGGCAGCCCGCGCAGGCAGATGCCTTTCATGCCCTTCTCGGCGCCGTCGACCTTCGCCGAGAGGTCCGCGACCTGCTGCCAGGTCGGGTGCTCCGGCATCTTCAGGCCCTTCTTGGCGAAGACGTCCTTGCGGTACATCAGGAAGGACGACTCGCCGTAGAACGGTTCGCCATACAGCTTCCCGTCGTCGCCGGTGAGGGACTCGCGCATGGGGGCGAGGATGTCCTTCTGGTCGAAGCCCTTGTCCTTGCCGACGTACGGGCCGAGCGAGCGCAGCCAGCCGTTGCGGGCGTAGATCGGGATCTCGTAGTTGGAGAGGGTCGCGACGTCGTACTGGCCCGCCTGATTGGCGAAGTCCTGGCTGATCTTGTCGCGGACGTCGTTCTCCGGCAGCACCGTGAAGTTCACCTTGATGCCGGTCTCCCGCGTGAAATGGCGGGCGGTGAGCTTCTGCAACTCGACCATCTGCGGGTTGTTGACCATCAGGACGTTGAGGGAGTCACCGCCCGTGCCGAGCCCGCCGGCGCCGGCCCAGCAGCCGGACAGGAGGGGGGTGAGCAGCGTCCCTGCGGCGGCCATCACGAGCAGGGGGCCTGGTGGCCTGCGTCGGCTCTGGGTTCGCATCGATGCTCCTGGACGTAAGGGATGGAGGGGATTTACCGGGATGAAGCGGTACGTCGACGGGTGTGCGGAACCCGCCCCCGTGCCGGTGGAGTCGTGGGTGGATCAGACGCGGATGACCTGAGGCCCCATCAGTGAGTAGCGGTGGGCCTCGGACGCGGGCAGCTGGGTGCTGGTGACGATCGTCTCCAGGGCGCCCACCGGGGCGAAGCGGCAGAAGCTGGTCGCGCCGAACTTGGTGTGCACGCCCGTGAAGACGGTGCGCCGCGCCGCCCGGACGGCCTGCGATTTCACCTCGCTGACGGCCGGGTCGGGGGTGGTCAGGCCGTGGTCGCGGGAGATGCCGTTGGCGCCGATGTAGGCGAGGTCGACGACGAAGCCGGCGAGCATCTTCGACGTCCAGTGGTCCACGGTCGCGAGCGTGCCCGCGCGGACCCGGCCGCCGAGCAGCAGCACGGTCGTGTTGTCGTTCTCGGCGAGCGCGCCCGCGGTCGCGAGGGAGGCGGTGACGACGGTCAACGGCCGCTCGCGCGGCAGCGCTTCGGCGATCAGCTGCGGCGTGAAACCCTCGTCGACGAAGACCGTCTCGGCGTCGCCGAGCAGATCCGCGGCGGCCGCCGCGATCCGCCGCTTCTCCGGCACGTGCATCGTCGTGCGGAACGCCAGCGTCGTCTCGAACCCGGCGCTCTCCACCGGATACGCCCCGCCGTGCGTGCGCCGCACCAGGCCGTGGTCCTCCAGGGCCCGCAGGTCCCGGCGCACGGTCTCCTTCGCGACACCGAGTGCGGCCGCGAGCTCCGTGACGTCGACGGAGCCGGAGTGCCGCGCCGCCCGCACGATCTCACGCTGTCGTTCCTCCGCGCTCATGCCCGCCGACCTCCTCCGTACCCGACACTGCCCGTTCGGGCCCGGAAGGACCCGTACCGGAAGTTGTACCGGGGGTACACCGAGGTGAACAGGCCCCTAGCGGGCCCGATGCCGCCCGTTCCTGCCCGTTTCGCGGGGCGCGCGGTCCGGCGCGGACCTGCGGGGGAGCGGGGGATCATGTGGGTTCGGGCGGGGCGGATGCCCGAACAAGGCGGCGGGCGGGCCCGTTCGGTGCCCGCCCGCCTGGAAGTGCCGTGCTCAGTCGTGCTCCGTCGTGCTCAGTAGGGCCAGATCGGCGGGTCGTTGACGAAGCGGCCGCCCATGTACTGGTGCGCCGGGTTGTCGTCGCTGAGCGGGCCGTATTCGGCCAGCAGCTTCTCCGCGTACGCCTCCGAGTTGTCCTGCGGCTCGTAGCCGAGGGCGCGGGCGCTCGAAAGGTCCCACCACAGGCGGGTGTTGGCGGACGAGCCGTAGGCGACGGTGTGGCCGACCTTCTCGGCGGTCAGTGCCGCGTCGAAGAGGCGGGCGCCGTCCGCGGGGCTCATCCACACCGACATCATGCGGACGTCCGTGGGCTCCTTGAAGCAGGAGCCGATGCGCACGGAGACGGTCTCGATGCCGTGCTGGTCCCAGTAGAACTGGGCGAGGTCCTCGCCGAACGACTTCGACAGGCCGTAGTACGTGTCGGGGCGGCGCAGCGTCTCGACCGGGACCAGCGGCGCGCCGTCCTCCACGTGCGGGCGCGGCGTGTAGCCGATCGCGTGGTTGGAGGAGGCGAAGACGATGCGCGGGGCCGTGCCGTCCTCGCGGGACGCGGCCTCTTCCCGCACGGCCTCGTAGAGGTGGTACGTGCCCTTGATGTTCGAGTCGAGGATCTTCTCGAACGTCGACTCCAGGCTGATCCCGGCGAGGTGCAGCACGCCGTCGACGCCGCGCACCGCCTCGCGCAGCGCGTCCGTGTCGTTGAGGTCGGCGACGATCGCGTCGGGCGCGTCCTCGACGGGGCGCACGTCGAGCAGGCGAAGCTCGTAGCCGTACTGGGGCAGCAGCTCCCGCATCAGGGTGCCGAGTCCGCCGGCCGCGCCGGTGAGCAGGATGGTGCGGGAACGGGAAGGGACTGGCATGCGTGTGATCTCCGGTTGCGTGAGCGGCATTCACATTCATGGATGCGGGACAACGCTATGAAGCCCTGCAGTGCCAGTCAAGAGGCGTGCGTACCTTGTGAGTTCGCGTCTTTTGTGTGCTTGACCGGCCCCTGAAGGGCGTCCTACCGTGGTGTTGTTCAGAAATGTAAACGCGGATCACAAATGTGCACATCGTGCGATGTGTGCGCTCAGGGAGAGCTCGTGACCTCAGCCCCTCTCGCCGCTCGCCTCAGCATTCCCAGCGGGCCGCTGTTCTTCCCCGTCACCGCCTACGGGTCCGACGGGGCCGTGGACCTCGACACCTACCGCACCCATGTCCGGCGCGGCGTCGAGGCCGGGGCCGCCGCCGTGTTCGCCTGCTGCGGCACCGGGGAGTTCCACGCCCTCACGCCCGAGGAGTTCGAGGACTGCGTCGCGGCCGCGGTCGAGGCGACGGCGGGCCGGGTACCCGTCGTCGCGGGCGCCGGATACGGCACCGCACTCGCGGTCCGGTACGCGCGCGCGGCCGAACGGGCGGGCGCGGACGGCCTGTTGGCGATGCCGCCGTATCTCGTCGTCGCAGGACAGGAGGGGCTGCTGCGGCACTACACCGAGCTGGCCGACGCGACCTCCCTCGACACCATCGTCTACCAGCGCGACAACGCGGTCTTCACCCCGGAGACCGTCGTCGCGCTCTCCCGCCACCCGAAGGTGATCGGGCTCAAGGACGGGCTCGGCGACCTGGACCTGATGCAGCGGATCGTGAGCGCCGTACGGACGGAGGGGGCGCCGGAGTTCCTCTACTTCAACGGTCTGCCCACCGCCGAACTCACCGGCCTCGCCTACCGCGGCATCGGCGTCACCCTCTACTCCTCCGCCGCCTTCGCCTTCGCGCCCGAGCTCGCGCAGGCCTTCCACAAGGCGCTGAACGCGGGCGACGACAGCACGGTCAACCGGCTCATCGACGGCTTCTACCGGCCCCTCGTCGAACTCCGCAACCAGGGGCGGGGGTACGCGGTCTCCCTCGTGAAGGCGGGTGTACGGCTCAGCGGACTCGATGTCGGCGGGGTGCGGCCGCCGCTGCACGAGCCGCGCGCGGAACACATCGAGCGGCTCGTCGAACTCATCGAGCAGGGCGCCAAGTTGGTGGAAGGAGCCGACGCATGAGGACATCCACCTTCGTCTACCCCTGGGACGTCAACGGCGACCCGGACGCCGCCCGCCGCATCGCCGACCTCGGCGTCCAGCAGGTCACCCTCGCCGCCGCGTACCACTCCACGCGCGCGCTGACGCCCCGCCATCCGCGCCACCGCATCGTGACGGCGGAGCACGCGGCCGTGCTGTACCCCGTCGACCAACAGCGCTGGCAAAGGCGGGAGTTGGCGCCGCACGAGGCCGGAGACTGGGCCCCCGGCGACGCCTACGGAGAGGCTGCCGAGGCCCTCGCGGGCGCCGGTCTCGACGTCCACACATGGGTCGTGCTCGCCCACAACTCCCGGATGGGCGCCGAGCATCCGGGCACCTCCGTCGTCAACGCCTACGGAGACCGCTACCCGTGGGCGCCGTGCATCGCGCAGCCCGCCACGCGCGTGTACCTCGTCGACCTGGCGGCGGAGGCGGCGACGCGCCCCGGCGCGCGCGGCACCGAACTCGAATCGCTCGGCTGGTACGGCCTCGCGCATCTGCACGCCCACGACAAGATCGGCGGCGTCGGTCTCGGCGAGGCCGGGCAGTACCTGATGTCGCTGTGCTTCTGCGAATCCTGCCGCGAGGGCTACGGGCAACACGGCCTGGATCCCGAGCAATTGGCGGTGTCCGTTCGGTCGGCCCTGGATCCCGTATGGCGGGGGAGGGTGACGGACGACGGCTGGGCGACGGTCGAGAAGCTGCTCGGCGCCGAGACCGCGGCCGCCACGCGCGCGTACCGCGACACCACGGCCCGCACCCTCCAGGAAGCGGCCGTGGCGGCGGTACGGGCCGCGGCCCCCGCAGACTTCCAGGTGCTGCTGCACGCCGACCCGGTCTCGTACCACTGCGGCGCCAACGCCGGCGTCGACCCGGAGCACATCCTCTCCGTCGCCGACGGCGTCGTCGTGCCCTGCACGGGCGGCGCGGGCCTGGTGCGCCCGTTCGCGGAGCAGGGCAGGGGCGTCGTCGCAGCGAACTTCACCGTCGTACGCGGCATGGGCGGCAGCCCGGACACGCTCGCGGAGGACGTCCGGGCCGCGCGCGACCTGGGTGCGACGCAGCTGCGGCTGTACCACGCGGGGCTCGCGTCGGACGGGGACCTGGAAGCGGTGGCAGGGGCGCTCGCGGGGCTCTGACGGGCGGTGGCGGCCGGTAGTGGCAGGCGGTCGGCGGCAGGCATTCGGCGGCGAAGCGCGGCGGAGGATCAACTTCCGCAAGATTCATGGAAGTTGTGTGAACTTCTTTCGTCGGAAGCGTTGACGAAACAGGGCCGTGCTTCTAGCTTCAACGCGTCGTACTTCGTACGTCATATATGAGACGCGATACGCCATACGAGAGGCCCGCATGACCTCTGTGCCCACGCCGATCCCCTCCCGTACCCAGTACGTCCTGGAGGAGATCAAGCACCGCATCCTGACGGGGCGGCTGCGACCCGGCCAGGCCCTGGTGGAGACCGATGTCGCCGCCCAGTTCGGGGTCTCCAAGACCCCGGTGCGCGAGGCGCTCAAGACCCTCGCCGGGACCGGACTCGTCGTGATGAGCCAGTACAAGGGCGTCACGGTGCGCATGGTGGACGCCGACATGGCCCGCGAGGTCTACGACGTGCGGCTGCTGCTCGAGCCGGAGGCGCTGCGCCGCACCGTGTGCCGCCGCGCCTCCCTCGACGCCGCCCGCGACGCGCTGCACAGCGCCGCCACCGCGAGCGACACGGCCCAACGCTCGCTCGCCAACCGGGAGTTCCACCGCGCCCTGTACCTCCCGTGCGGCAACCCGCTGCTCGGCAGGATGCTCGACGAGGTCCGCGACCAGGCCGCCCTGGTGTCCGCGGTGGCGTGGGCCGCCGACCCCTCGTGGGACCGGGAGGCCGCCGAGCACCGGGAGATCCTGGAGCTCGCCCTCGCCGGTGACGCCCAGGGGGCCTCGCGCGCGCTGCGTGACCACATCGCGTCGTTCGTCCAACGGGCCTTCCCCGAAGCGCGGGAGGACCGGGAAGAAGAGGGTGAGCACCACTCATGACCATCCCCACGTTCTCCGCTCCGTACGAGCAGGGGAGACCCCACTCGCCGGCCGTGTTCGAGACCCAGCGCGCCGCTCTCGCCGATGTGGTCGCGATCCCGGTGACCCCGTTCGCCGAGGACGGATCCGTCGACGAGGTGCAGTACAGGTCCCTGCTGCGGCGCCTGCTCGACGCCGGCGTGCGCACTCTGACTCCGAACGGGAACACCGGCGAGTTCTACGCCCTCACCCCCGAAGAGCGCCGCCTCGTCACGGAGTTGACCCTCGCCGAGGTGGGGGAGCGGGGCGTTGTCCTGGTCGGCGTCGGGCACGACGTGCCGACCGCGATCGAGGCCGCCCGGCACGCCCGTGAGCACGGCGCCCACATGGTGATGGTCCACCAGCCCGTGCACCCGTACGTCTCCGAGGTCGGCTGGGTCGACTACCACCGGGCGATCGCGCGGGCCGTGCCCGAGCTCGGCGTCGTCCCGTACCTCAGGAACGCGGCGCTCCCCGGCGCCCGGCTCGCCGAACTCGGCGCGGCCTGCCCGAACGTGATCGGCGTGAAGTACGCGGTGCCGGACGCCTCGCGCTTCGCCGGCTTCGCCCGGGACGCGGGCCTCGACCGGTTCGTCTGGGTGGCCGGGCTCGCCGAGCCGTACGCGCCCTCCTACTTCTCCGCGGGCGCCACCGGTTTCACCTCGGGGCTCGTGAATGTCGCGCCGAGCGTCTCGCTGTCGATGATCGAAGCGCTTCGATCGGGCGACTATGCCGCCGCCATGAAGGTGTGGGAGCAGATCCGCCGCTTCGAGGAACTGCGCGGCGCCGACGCCTCCGCCAACAACGTCACCGTCGTCAAGGAGGCCCTGGCCTCCCTCGGCCTGTGCCGCCGCGACGTCCGTCCGCCGAGCAAGGAGCTGCCGGAGGCGGCGCGCGCCGAGGTCGCCGAGATCGCCGCGGGGTGGTCCATATGAGTACCGACCGGAGAGGGTCCGACAACCGGAGGCTGAGCCCCGAACAGCTCCGCTCCCACCAGTGGTACGGCACCGAGGGGCAGCTGCGCACCTGGTCGCACAACGCCCGGATGCGCCAACTCGGCTACGAGGGCGAGGAGTACGAGGGCCGCCCCGTCGTCGCCGTCCTCAACACCTGGTCCGACATCAACCCCTGCCACGTACACCTGCGGGAGCGGGCGGAGGCCGTGAAGCGGGGCGTGTGGCAGGCGGGCGGCTTCCCGCTCGAATTCCCCGTCTCCACGCTCTCGGAGACGTACCAGAAGCCGACCCCGATGCTCTACCGCAACCTGCTCGCCATGGAGACCGAGGAGCTGCTGCGCTCCTACCCGGTCGACGCGGCGGTGCTGCTCGGCGGCTGCGACAAGTCGACCCCCGCCCTGCTCATGGGCGCGGCGTCCGCCGACGTGCCGGCGATCTTCGTGCCGGCCGGGCCGATGCTGCCTGGTCACTGGCGCGGCGAGACCCTCGGCTCCGGCACCGACATGTGGAAGTACTGGGACGAGCACCGCGCGGGCAACCTCACCGACTGCGAACTGCGGGAACTCCAGGGCGGGTTGGCGAGGTCGCCCGGCCACTGCATGACCATGGGGACCGCGTCCACCATGACCGCGGCGGCCGAGGTCCTCGGCATGACGCTGCCGGGCGCCTCCTCGATCCCGGCCGTCGACTCCGCGCACGAGCGGATGGCCGCGGCCTCCGGGCGGCGCGCCGTCGACCTCGCCTGGACCGCGCTCAGGCCCTCCGAGATCCTCACTCCCGAGGCCTTCGAGGACGCCGTCACCACGGTGCTCGGGCTCGGCGGCTCCACCAACGCCGTCATCCACCTCATCGCCATGGCCGGGCGGGCCGGAGTGCCGCTGAGCCTCGACGACTTCGACCGCGTCGCGCGCACCGTTCCCGTGCTCGCGAACGTGCGGCCGGGCGGACAGACGTATCTGATGGAGGACTTCTACTTCGCCGGTGGCCTGCCCGCGTTCCTCTCCCGGATCACCGACCTTCTGCACCTCGAACGACCCACGGTCAACGGGCGGTTGGGTGAGCAAGTGGTGGGCGTCGAGGTCCACAACGACGACGTGATCCGCACCCGTACGAACCCGGTCGCGGCCGAGGGCGGCGTCGCTGTCCTGCGCGGCAACCTCTGCCCCGACGGCGCCGTCATCAAGCACATCGCCGCCGAGCCGCGGCTGCTCAAGCACACCGGCACGGCCGTGGTCTTCGACGACTACAAGACCATGCAACGCACCATCAACGACCCGGAGTTGGGCATCACCGCCGACAGCGTCCTGGTGCTGCGCGGCTCGGGACCCAAGGGCGGGCCCGGCATGCCCGAGTACGGGATGCTGCCCATCCCCGACCATCTGCTCAAGCAGGGCGTGCGCGACATGGTGCGGCTCTCCGACGCCAGGATGAGCGGCACGAGTTACGGGGCGTGTGTCCTGCACATCGCCCCCGAGTCGCACGTCGGCGGACCGCTCGCGCTGGTCCGCAGCGGGGACACCATCACGCTCGACGTCGCCGCTCGCTCTCTTCAACTCGACGTGAGCAACGACGAGTTGGAGCGCCGCAGGAGCGACTGGACGCCGCCCGTCGAGCGTCACGAGCGCGGCTACGGCGTGCTCTACAACGAGCAGATCACCCAGGCCGACACCGGCTGCGACTTCGCCTTCCTGGCGGGGCCCGGCACGGTTGCGGACCCGTACGCGAGCTGAGTCACCGACACCTCGAACATCGTTTGCGAAGCGCTTCGATGTGTGGGCCGTGCAAGCGCTTTCTACGGCCTGCGAAGAAGCAAGAAAAGCAAGAGAACCAACGAAGCACCGACCTGAGCCACCGAGAACGGAGTTCCCGTCATGGCCCAAGCCGCAGCCGTGGCCAAAGCACCGGGGGGCGCCTCGCCGCCCCGGCGCCGCAAGTCAGCCACCCCGCGCAGGCTCCCTTATCTGCTGATCGCGCCCGCCGGGCTGCTGATGCTGGGCTTCATCGCGTATCCCGTCATCAGCGTCTTCTACTACAGCGTGCAGCACTTCAACCCGACCAAGCCGTGGCGCAACGGGTTCGCGGGACTCGACAACTTCGTCACCGCGTTCACCAACGACCCGGACTTCTGGCGGACATTGGGCTTCAGCCTCCAATGGGTCGTCGTCCAGGTGGTGCTGCAACTACTGCTCGGCCTCGGGCTCGCGCTCGTGGTCAACCAGACGTTCGTCGGCCGCGGCATGGCCCGCGCGCTCGTCTTCTCGCCGTGGGCCGTCTCCGGCGTGCTGACCTCCGCCGTCTGGATGCTGCTCTACAACTCCCAGACGGGCATCACGCGTTATCTCGCGGACATGGGCATCGGAACGTACGGGACCTCATGGCTCTCGGACACCGCGACCGTCTTCCCCGCCGTCGTCACCGCCGAACTCTGGCGCGGCGTCCCCTTCTTCGCGATCCTCATCCTCGCCGACCTGCAGTCCGTGTCGAAGGACCTGTACGAGGCCGCCGAGGTCGACGGGGCGAGCCGGCTCCGCCAGTTCTTCCACATCACGCTGCCGCACCTCAAGGACGCGATCATCCTGTCCACGCTGCTGCGCGCGGTGTGGGAGTTCAACAACGTCGACCTGCTCTACACCCTCACCGGCGGCGGACCCGCGGGTGAGACGACCACTCTGCCGCTGCGCATCGCCTCCATCGCCGTCGACAGCCACGACTTCGGCTACGCGTCCGCGCTGACGTCCATCGCCTTCGTGATCCTCCTGTTCTGCTCGATGATCTATCTCCGCCTGAGCAAGTTCGGGGGCGAGGACAAGTGACCGTCAAGGAAGCCGAATTGACCGCCACCACGACCGCGCCCGCCACCACGACGGGCGGCGGCAGGCACCGCGCCGCCCTCCGCCCCTCCAAGAAGGACCGCGGGCCCTCCTGGGAGGACGTGCCGCGCTGGCAGATCTATGTCCCGCTCGGCGTCTATCTCCTCTTCACGCTCATCCCGTTCTACTGGATGCTGCTGTTCGCGTTCCGGCCCGCCGGATCCACGTCCCTCGTGCCGTGGCCGCTCACCTTCGAGCACTTCGACAAGGTGTGGAACGAGCGGTCGTTCGCGATCTTCTTCCAGAACAGCCTGCTCGTCGGCCTCGCCTCGATGCTGATGACGACGGTGGTGGCGCTGGCCGGCGGCTACGCGCTCGCCCGCTTCAAGTTCCGGATCAAGCAGGGCTTCATGCTCGCGCTGCTGTGCTCGCAGTTCATTCCGGGCGCCCTGATGCTGGTCCCGCTGTTCCAGATCTTCGCCAACCTGCGGCTGATCAACTCGCTCGGCAGCGTCATCATCGCCGAGACCGTCTTCCAGCTGCCGCTCACGATGATCCTCATCAGCGGCTTCATCAAGAACGTGCCGTACACGCTCGAAGAGGCCGCCTGGGTCGACGGCTGCGGACGCTTCCGCGCCTTCTGCGCCGTCGTCCTCCCGCTTCTGCGACCTGGGCTGATCGCGGTCGGTTCCTTCGCCTTCGTGCACAGCTGGAACCACTTCCTGTTCGCCCTCATGTTCCTCTCCAACCAGGACAAGCAGACGATCCCGGTCGGCCTCGCCACGCTCATGGGCGCCGACTCCGTCGACCTGGGCGCGCTCGCCGCCGGCGGCGTCGTGGCCGCGCTGCCCGTCGTGATCGTTTTCGCATTCATTCAGAAATGGCTCGTCACGGGGTTCAGCGCGGGGGCGGTGAAGGGATGACAAGCACTATGAAGATCAAGCCGATCATGCAGACACGCAACAGCAGCACGGAGCACGAGCCCGTTCCCGTCGTCCTCGCGGGCGCGCGGGGGCACGGACGCTGGCACCTGAACAACCTGCGCAACCTCGCGGAAGCGGGGCGGGTGAAGCTGGCCGGAGTGTGCGAGCTGCGGCCGCTGGACGCGGCGGAGCTCGAAGGATTCGATGCCGGGGACGTCGTGCAGTCCGCCGACTTCGGGGAGCTGCTCGACCGCACCGGCGCCCGGATCGCGATCATCTGCACCCCGATCCCCACGCACACGGATCTGGCCCTGGTGGCCGCCGAGCGGGGTGTGCACCTGCTCCTGGAGAAGCCGCCCGCGCCGTCATATACGGAATACGAGCGGATGGCGGCCGGGGTGGCCGCGGCGGGGATCGCCTGCCAGGTCGGCTTCCAGTCGCTCGGCTCGCACGCGGTGTCCCATGTACGGGATCTCGTACGCGACGACGCCATCGGTGAGCCCCTCGGCATCGGCGCCGCCGGAGCCTGGGCCCGCGACGAGGCCTACTACCGGCGCGCCCCCTGGGCCGGGCGCCGCCGCCTCGACGACGGCAGCGGTACGGGCCGCACGGTCGACGTCGTCGACGGCGTGCTCACCAACCCCCTCGCCCACGCCGTCGCCACCTCCCTCGCCCTCGACGGCGCGACCGGCGGCGGCGACCTCACCGCGATCCGCACCGAGCTGTACCGCGCCAACGACATCGAGGCCGACGACACCTCGTACGTCGAGCTGACCACCCGCACCGGATCGCGCGTCACCGTCGCCGCGACCCTGTGCGCCGAGCTGCCCGACGAGCCGTACGTGATCGTGCACGGCAGTCAGGGCCGAATCACGTTCTGGTACAAGCAGGACCGCGTCCTCGTGCAGCGCGCGGGCCACGGCCCGGAGGAGACCGTGCACGGGCGCACCGACCTGCTGGCGAACCTCGTCGAGCACCTCGCCACCGACAGGGAGACGCCGCTGCTCGTGCCGCCCGCGTCGACCGGCGCGTTCATGCGCGTGGTCGAGGCGATCCGGCGGGCTCCCGCCCCGCTGGCGCTGCCCGCGGACGCGTGGAGCGTGGTGCCCGCCGACCGGCCCGACACCGTACGACGGGTGGTGCACGGCGCCGACGGGCTCGTCGCAGCGAGCGCCGACGGACTCACCGGCTTCGCCGGGCTCGGCGCGTCCTGGGCCCGCTCCGGAGCGGAGGCCTCGTCATGACCCGAACCATGCACGGTCTTGTCACCGCCCCGCTGACACTGAGCTGCGCGGGCCGCCCCGTCGCCCGCTACGAGATCCGCCCCGACGTCGAACGGCGCCTCTCGCCGCGCCCCTTCCTGCATCCGGTGACCACGCTCGCCGGCACCCCGGTCACCGAGTCCGCGCCCGCCGACCACCTGCACCACCTCGGGGTGGGCGTCGCCGTGCCGGACGTCGCGGGGCGCAACTTCTGGGGCGGGCGCACCTACGTCGAGGGCCGGGGGCCGACCGAGCTCGACAACCACGGCGAGCAGCGGCACCGCGAGTTCAAGCTGTGCGACCCGGACGGGTTCGTGCAGGACCTGGACTGGATCACGGACGACTACGTGCCGCTCCTGCGCGAGCGCCGCACCGTGGCCGTCACCCAACTGGCCGACGACGCCTGGGCGTTGGACTTCACGTTCTCGCTCACCAACCCGTCGGACGACGCGCTGAGCATCGGCAGCCCGGCGACCAACGGCCGCCCCGGCGCCGCGTACGGAGGCTTCTTCTGGCGGGCGCCGAAGGAGGCCGCGGCCCCGGCCGTGTTCACCGCGGACGGTGCGGGCGAGTCCGCCGTCCACGGCCGCCCCGCCGACTGGCTGGCCATGGCGGGCGACGGCTGGACCCTCGTCTTCGCGGGCGCCACCGCCGAGACCCGCCGCGACCCGTGGTTCGTCCGCACCGACGAGTACCCGGGCGTCGGCTCCTCGCTCGCCTCCGCCGACCGGCTGCCCATCGGTCCCGGTGACACCGCCGTACGCCGCGTGGTCACGGTCGTCGCCGACGGCACGCTCGACCGGAAGCGGGCCACGACGCTCGTCCGAAAGGCGGTGGCCGCATGAACCGCGCGCCGAACAGAACCGGTGACCTGGGCGACGGCACGTACCGCAACCCCGTGCTCGCCGCCGACTGGTCCGACCCCGACGTGGTCCGCGTCGGTGACGACTTCTACCTGACCGCGTCCAGCTTCGGCCGCGTCCCCGGTTTGCCGCTGCTGCACTCCCGCGACCTCGTCAACTGGACGCTCGTCGGGCACGCCCTCGACAGGCTCGAACCCGCCGAGGCGTTCACCACCCCGCGCCACGACTGCGGCGTGTGGGCGCCGTCGATCCGCCACCACGACGACCGCTTCTGGATCGTCTGGGGCGACCCCGACCACGGCATCTACCAGATCAACTCGCCCTCGATCGAGGGGCCTTGGACGGCACCCCATCTGCTCAAGGCGGGCAAGGGCCTCATCGACGCCTGCCCGCTGTGGGACGCGGAGACCGGCGAGGCGTACCTCGTGCACGCCTATGCGAAGTCCCGCGCCGGCATCAAGAACCGGCTCACTGGACACCGCATGGCGCCCGACGGCAGCGAACTCCTCGACGAGGGAACGGTGTTGATCGACGGGGACCGCATCCCCGGCTGGTTCACCCTTGAGGGCCCCAAGGTCTACCGGCACGACGGCTGGTACTGGATCTTCGCCCCTGCGGGCAGCGTGGAGACCGGCTGGCAGGGCGCCTTCCGCTCCCGCTCGTTCTTCGGCCCCTACGAGGAACGGGTCGTGCTCGAACAGGGCGACACCGACGTCAACGGCCCCCACCAGGGTCCATGGGTGCGCACGGCGGCCGGTGAGGACTGGTTCCTGCACTTCCAGCAGCGCGGCCCGTACGGGCGGGTGGTGCACCTGCAGCCGATGCGCTGGGACGCCTCCGGGTGGCCGGTGATCGGCGACGACGGCGCCCCCGTCGACGTACACGAGAAGCCCGCGCTGCCGCTGTGTCCGGCGGCGGCGCCCGCGACGGACGACACCTTTCCCGGCGGGCGCTTCGGTCCGCAGTGGCAGTGGACGGCCAACTCCGAGTCGGACTGGACGAGTTCGCACGACGGGGACGGGCTGTTGCTCGACTGCGTGCGCTCCGCCGACGGGGTGCGCGACCTGCGCCGCGTACCGCATCTGCTGACCCAGCGGCTGCCGCTCCTGCCGAGCCGGGTGGAGGTCGACCTGCGGCTCGACGCCACAACTCCCGGTGCCCGAGCCGGACTTGTGGTGCTCGGTGACGCGTACTCCTGGATCGGCCTCGAACGCGGGGCGGACGGAGCGGCCCACGTGGTGCACCGGTTCGCCGAGACCACCGCCGATGCGGAACGGGACGCGGCCCATCCCCGCGCGGCGCCCGACGCGACGGCGCGGCTGCGCGTCGACATCGCCGACGGGGCCCGCTGCCGCTTCTTCGTCGACACCGGAGACGGCTTCCGGCGCTCGGGCCAGGTGTTCGCCGCGCAGCCCTGGCGCTGGGTCGGCGCCCTGCTCGGCCTGTTCGCGGCGGCACCACTTGGCGGTCAGGCCGCCGGCGCCGCCCGGTTCACGCACTTTCGCAGCACCACCCTCCAGTTGGATCCAGAAGAAGAGAGCCGATCATGACCATCAGCGCACGCAGAGGAACCCGCAGCGGCATCCGCAGATCCGCACGGCGCACCGGCACGGCCGTCGCCATCAGTACCGTCCTCGCCCTGACCGCCACCGCCTGCGGCGACGACGGCAGCGGGTCCGGCGGTGACAAGGGGGACGAGGGCTCGGGCAAGGGCGAGATCACCTTCTGGGACAACAACACGGCCGTGCGCCGCGACGTCTGGATGGAGGTCATCAAGGACTTCGAGAAGAAGTACCCGAACATCAAGGTCAAGTACGTCGGCATCCCCGCAGAGAACGTGCAGTCCAAGTACGACACCGCCATCCAGGGCGGCGGCCTGCCCGACGTCGGCGGCGTGGGCACCGCGATGCTCGCCGGTGTCGCCGCGCAGGGCGCACTCGAACCGCTCGACGAGCGCATAGCGACGAGCCCGCTCAACGGGAAGCTCAACGACGCCTTCATGGAGTCGGTGAAGTCCGCGGGCGCCGGGGACAAGCTCTACGAGCTGCCGACCTCCGCCAACAACGGTGTCCTCTACTACCGCACCGACCTGTTCAAGAAGGCGGGCCTCGGCGCGCCGACGACCTGGGACAAGTTCTTCGAGGCGGCGTCCAAGCTCACCAACACCGGTAAGAACGAGTTCGGTTACACCATCCGCGGCGGCGAGGGCTCCATCGCGCAGGCCCTCGACGCGTCGTACGGGCAGAGCGGCATCACGTCGTTCTGGGACGCGAACAACACGAAGACCACGGTCAACGACCCCAAGAACGTGGCCGCGCTGCAGAAGTACGCCGACCTCTACAAGAAGGCGACGCCGTCCGCCGACGTCAACAACGACTTCACGAAGATGGTCGCGCAGTACGACAGCGGCAAGATCGGCATGCTGAGCCACAACCTCGGCTCGTACGGCGACCACGTGAAGGCCTTCGGCACCAAGTTCCGCGGCATCCCCAACCCGACGGGCCCGGACGGCACCCGCGTCCAGGTCTCCAACCCGGTGGACGGGCTCGGCCTGTTCAAGGCGAGCAAGAACAAGAAGGCTGCCTGGAAGTTCATGGAGTTCGCCGCCTCGCACGCGGAGAACAGCAAGTGGAACGAGTCGGCCAAGCAGATCCCGGCCAACACCGAGGCCGCCAAGGACGACTGGGTGCAGGAGTCCGAGCCGACGAAGCTCGCCGCCGAGGCCCTGCAGTCCGGCACCACCAAGATCGTGCAGCTGCCGTACTACCTGCCCGACTGGAACACCATCTCCAAGGCCGACAACGAGGACGACTTCCAGAAGGTCATGCTCGGCAAGATGACGGCCAAGGCCTTCCTGGACTCGCTCGCCGACCAGCTCAACAAGGCGCAGGCTGAGTGGAAGCAGCAGGCCAACTAGCCGCCTCTGCGCGCCTGTTCACCGCTGACCGGGTCGGCTGCGGGACGCCCCGTGCCCCGCGGCTCCCGCCGCCGACCCCACCACACCCCCCTCACCACCCATCACCTTCATGAAGCACGCCCATGAAAGGACGGCACATCGACGTGTCGACCACCCGAAGAACCCCCCGAATAACCACCCGCAGAGCCACCTTGGCCGCCCTCGCGGCCCTCCCGCTCGCGGCGGCCCTCGCGTCTCCCGCGTCGGCGGCCACCGCCCGGCACGACCGGCGGACCCTCTTCATCGCGGGCGACTCCACCGCCGCCCAGAAGTACCTCGACGCCAAGCCCGAGACCGGCTGGGGCATGGCCCTCCCGCTCTTCCTCTCCGACCGCGTCCGGGTCGCCAACCACGCGGTCAACGGCCGCAGTTCGAAGAGCTTCGTCGACGAGGGCCGCCTCGACACGATCCTCGCCGCCATCCGCCCCGGCGACCTCCTCCTGATCCAGTTCGCGCACAACGACGAGAAGAGCGCCGACCCCACGCGCTACACCGAGCCCTGGTCGACGTACCAGGAGTATCTGAAGCTGTACGTCGACGGGGCGCGGGCCAAGGGCGCCCGCCCGGTGCTCGCCACCGCCGTCGAGCGCAGAAAGTTCGACGCGAGCGGCAACTCCCTGCCCACCCACGGCGACTACCCGGCGGCGATGCGCGCCCTCGCCGAGCAGGAGGGCGTCGCGCTGCTCGACATCCAGGCGCTGTCCCTCGCCCTGTGGCAGAAGCTCGGCGTCGACGAGACGCAGACGTACTTCAACTGGACGGCCACGGAGCAGGACAACACGCACTTCAATCCGCCCGGAGCGATTGCCGTGGCCCGCCTCGTCGCCACCGAGCTGCTCGACCGCAAGGTGCTCGCGCACCGCGACGTGCGCCGCGTCGGAGACGAGATCGACGAGCTGGACCCGGCGTGGCAGTCGCGCCTGTCCTGGCTCGCCGGGACCACCCCCGCCTGACTTCCCTCAACCAGTGCGCCAGGAGCCGTAGATGAGATCCAGCAAGACATACGCGTTCGTCGCCGCCGGTGTCGCCGGCTGCACCGCCGTAGTCCTCGCCATGACCGGCACGGTCGCCTCCGCAGGCGCCGCCGAGCCCCACGGACACGGGCACGACCCCGCCCGGCAGACCCTCGCGAAGGGCGACGGCTGGGGCTCGGCCACCACCGGCACCACGGGCGGCGCCACCGCCGACGCCGCGCACGTCTACACCGTCACCACCTGGGCCGGGCTGAAGGCCGCCTTCGCCGCGGGCGGCACAGCCCCGAAGATCATCAAGGTCAAGGGCACTCTCGACGCGGACGGCGCGACCTGCGCGGACTTCGCCGCCGACGGCTACGACCTCGACCAGTACCTCGCCGACTACGACCCGGCCACCTGGGGCTACGACAAGGAGGTGACCGGCGAGCAGGAGGACCTGCGCGCCGCGTCGGCCGCCGCCCAGGCCAAGGCCATCAAGGCGGACGTGCCCGCCAACACCACGATCATCGGAGTCGGCAAGAACCCCGGCATCGTCGGCGGCAGCCTCCAGATCAACGGCGTCGACAACGTCATCGTGCGCGGCCTCACCCTGGAGTCCCCGCTCGACTGCTTCCCGCAGTGGGACCCGACGGACGGCGACACCGGCAACTGGAACTCCGAGTACGACTCGGCCGTCGTCTACAACTCCACGCACGTCTGGCTGGACCACAACGAGTTCACCGACGGCGACCACCCGGACTCCACGCTGCCCAGCTACTACGGCCGCATCTACCAGCAGCACGACGGCGAGCTCGACATCGTCAAGGGCGCCGACTACGTGACCGCCTCCTGGAACGTCTTCGCCGACCACGACAAGACCCTGATGATCGGCAACAGCGACGGCGCGGCCGCCACGGACCGCGGCAAGCTGCGCGTGACGCTGCACCACAACCTCTTCAAGAACCTCGTCGAGCGGGCCCCGCGCGTCCGCTTCGGGCAGGTCGACGTCTACAACAACTCGTATGTGGGCAACGCCGATTACGCGTACTCGTTCGGCATCGGCTTCGAATCGCAGCTCTACGCGGAGAAGAACGCGTTCACGCTGCCGAAGGGGACCGGGGCGGGCGCCGTCCTGCACCGCTGGAACGACTATCCGCTGACGACCACCGGCAACCAGGTCAACGGCAAACCGGCCGACCTCGTGTCCGCCTACAACGCGACCCACGCGGACGCCCCCCTCCGCGAAGGCGCGGGCTGGAAGCCGACGCTCCGCAAGGACGTCGACCCGGTGAAGTCGGTGCCGCGGGTGGTCGCGCGGGGCGCCGGTCCGGCCAATTGAGCCCCGCCGGCGATTGAGGCGCGGGGTCCGGGGCGGAGCCCCGAGACGTGCGCCTCAATCGCCGGCCACATTCCGAGGAGCCGCACCATGCCCACCCGCCTAGGCAGAAGACGCTTCATCGCGGGCGCGGCGCTCGCCCTGAGCGCCACCGCCACACCGGCCCACGCCACACCGAACCGTCGACACCCCTTCGGCCGCTACGGCTCACCGAGGGCCCGCCTCACCCCGACCACCCTCTACGTACACCCCCGCGGCGCGGGCGACTTCACCACCGTCCAAGCCGCCGCCTCCGCCGCAACGGACCCCGGCCACACCCTGGTGATCGCCCCCGGCACCTACCGGGAAACGGTCACCGTCCCTGCCACGGCCACCGGCACGACCTGGATCGGCGCCTCCGGCGACCCCCGCGACACGGTCATCGTGTACGACAACGCCGCCGGCACCCCGAAGCCCGACGGCTCCGGCACATACGGCACCACCGGAAGCGCCACCGTCACCCTGCGCCCCGACGGCTTCACCGCGCACCACCTCACCTTCGCCAACGACTGGCTGCGCGCGGACCACCCGGAGATCACCGGGACGCAGGCCGTCGCGGTCAAGGTCATGGGCGACCGCTCGGCATTCTTCACGTGCCGGTTCCTCGGCCACCAGGACACCCTGTACGCCGACTCGACCGCGCTCACCGCCTTCGCCCGCCAGTACTTCCGCGACTGCTACGCGGAGGGCGACGTCGACTTCGTCTTCGGGCGCGGCACGGCGGTCTTCGAACGCTGTCACTTCCGGACGCTCGACCGCACCGACCTGGCCTCGGCGCCGTACGGCTTCGTGTTCGCGCCGTCCACGGCGGGCGCCAACCCGCGCGGCTTCCTGGTGAGCCGCGCCCGGATCGACTCCACGGCCCCGGACGCGTACTACAAGCTGGCCCGCCCCTGGGTGCCCAGCTCCGACACGACGGCCAGGCCCGCCCTCGTCGTCCGCGAATCCCGGCTCGGCCGCGGCATCGATGCGGTCGCGCCCTACACGAACATGTCGGACGGCTTCCCCTGGCAGAACCAGCGGTTCGCGGAGTACCGGAACACCGGCCCCGGCGCCGAGGTGTCCGTACCGGAGAACCGGCCCCAACTCACCCGCGCACAGGCCGAGTCGGCGACCCGCGCCACCTACCTCGGTGACTGGGAGCCGGGGGAGGGGACGCGCCGATGATCCGCCGCCGTACGCTGCTCGCCGCCGCCTCGGGCGCCCTCGCCGCGTCCACCGTCGCCGCCGCCCGGCCCCGCCCTCATCCGCGCACACTGCACGTCAGGCGCGGCGACTCGGTGCAGGCGGCCGTGGACTCGGTGGACGGGCCGGGCCGCACCATCGTCGTGCACCCGGGAACATACCGTGGAGTCGTCCAAGTCCCCGCTACCGCACGGGACTTGATTATACGAGGTGCCGAGGGCGCCGACCCCCGCGACACCGTCATCGTGTACGACAACGCCAACGGCACGCAGAAGCCCGACGGCTCCGGAACCTACGGCACGGCCGGCTCCGCCACCTTCAGTTCCGCCGCGCCCGGCCTCACCGTCCGCGGCCTCACCCTCGCCAACGACTGGCTGCGCGCCGACCACCCGGAGATCACGGGCACCCAGGCCGTCGCCGCGTATGTGACGGGCGACCGGACCCTCTTCGAGGACGTGCGCCTCCTCGGCCACCAGGACACGCTCTTCGCCGACACCACCACGCTGGATGCCTTCGACCGGCAGTATTTCCGCGACTGCTACGTCGAAGGAGACGTCGACTTCGTCTTCGGGCGCGGCACCGCGGTCTTCGAGCGCTGCCACTTCCGCACCCTCGCGCGCGACGTCGACTTCACCCCGAAGGGCATGGTCTTCGCCCCGGCCACGGCCCGCGCCAACCCGCACGGATTCCTGGCCGTGCGCTGCCGGTTCACCTCCGGCGCCGAGGACGCCGCGTACAAACTGGCGAGGCCGTGGGTGCCCTCGTACGAGACGACGGCCCGGCCCTCCCTCGTCGTACGGGACTCGTGGCTCGGCCCCGGCATCGACCCGGCCGCGCCGTACACCAACATGCGGGACGCGTATCCCTGGCAGAGCATGCGGTTCGCCGAGTACGCCAACTCCGGTCCGGGCGCCGCGATCTCGGTTCCGGAGAACCGCCCGCAGCTCACCGCGGGGCAGGCCGCCTCGCACACCCGGAAGACCTACCTCGGTGACTGGAGGCCGTATGCGTGAGGTTCCGATGGGCCGCCGTCGGTTCGTGACCGGAGCCGCCGCGGCGACGCTCGCCACCGCCGCAGGGGCGGGCGGAGCCGGCGAGGCACAGGCCGCCGAACTCGTCGGCGGCAACCTGCCGGACTTCCACCCACTCCTCAAGCGCGAGCTCGACTACCCATTGGCGTGGGGGAATTCACCGGTCCGGGACTTCGGAGCATGGCGGCGGGCCGCACGCGCCAAGGTCGAGGAACTGCTCCTCGTCGACCGGCAGGACGACGTTCCGTACGCGCCGCGCTTCGGCGAGGCCTCCCAAGGTGAAGGATTCACCCGCCAGTTGGTCGACGTCTCCCTCACCCGCTACGAGCGGGTGCGGGGCGCCCTGCTCACCCCGGCCGGCCGGGGTCCCTTCCCGGCCGTGCTGCTCCTGCACGACCACGGCGCCAGGTTCGACATCGGAAAGGAGAAGTTCGTCCGTCCCTGGTACGACGACACCCGCCTCGCCTCCGCGCAGGCCTGGGCCGAGAAGTACTTCACCGGCCGCTTCGTCGGCGACGAACTCGCGCGCCGCGGCTACGTCGTGCTCTGCCTCGACGCGTACGGCTGGGGCGACCGCGGACCCGTCACGTACGAGGAACAGCAGGCCCTGGCCAGTAACTTCTACAACCTCGGCTCGTCACTGGCCGGGCTGGTGGCCCGCGAGGACGCCCGCGCCGCCGCCTTCCTCTCCGGGCTCGACCGCGTCGACCGGCGCCGCGTCGCCGCCGTCGGCTTCTCCATGGGCGGCTACCGCGCCTGGCAGACGGCCGCGCTCAGCGACGCCGTCGCGGCCGCCGTGAGCGTGTGCTGGATGACCGGCCTGAAGGAAATGATGGTGCCCGGCAACAACACCCTGCGCGGTCAGTCCTCGTACTACATGCTCCACCCGGGGCTCGCTCGACATCTCGACATCCCCGACGTCGCGAGCATCGCCGCGCCCCGGCCGATGTACTTCCTCGACGGCGCGGATGACACGCTCTTCACCGCCGAGGGCGTCGAGGCGGCGTACGCCCGGATGCACACCGTGTGGCGCTCCCGGCACGCGGACGACCGGCTGCGGACGGAGACGTGGCCGGGGCTCGGGCATGTCTTCGTGGAGCCGATGCAGGAGGCGGTCTTCGGCTGGCTCGACGACGTGCTGTAGCCGCCCGTCGGCCGAGGTGCCACAACGCGCAGGTTCAGCCCAGATGCCACAACGCGTAGGTGACGAACAGCAGCACCAGACCCGCGAGGGTCAACGCGGCGCCCAGGACGCGGAGGTAGCCCACCGGGGCCAGGCCGCGGACGTCGAACGCCCAGCTCAGACCGGCCGCCATGGCGATGAGGCCGCCCACGGCGAAGAGGCCGAGGAGCACCGGTGAGGTGGCGCGGTCGCCGGCGGCGAGGGGGAGGAGACTCGTCGGGGTCACGGTCACGGTGGGAGCCCGCATTCTGTGGGTCGAAGCGCTTCCTCCGACCCTAGAAGGGCCCCCTTCAAGGCACGGTCAACAAGGCGCCATGCAGGAGCAATGGTGCGGCCATATCGGCGTCGGGTATCGATCGGGTAAAGCCGGTCGCGGGACTCATGTGATGCGCGTAGACATGCATTCACCTGCACGGAGTCCCCCCGACCCCGACGGTTGCCACAGCCGTCACGGCCAGAATTGGATCACGTCACCGATGCGTAAGCGCCATCTCGCCGCCGCCACAGCGACGGTCGCTTCCCTCGTACTCGCCGGCGTCGTCACCGCCGGCTCCGCCGACGCGGGCGGAGCGAACGACAAGTCCACCGCGGAGCCGCACAACATCGGCCTCCTCACCAAGGAGATCGACTCCTACTACGGCGCGCAGCAGGACGCCGACGGCGTCTGGCAGGCCTCGCCCGACAGCCCGTACGCCCAGGACCTCGCCCGCATCGAGAAGGGCGCGAAGCGGCAGATCGCCGCGGCGGCGAAGAAGCACCACGGCAAGGGCGGCAAGCCCGCGATCGTCTTCGACATCGACGACACGCTGCTGCTCAGCCTCGACTACGAGAAGAAGACCAACTACGTCTACAACGACGCCAGTTGGAAGGAGTACGTGGGCAAGGCGGACCGGCCCGCCGTCTTCGGTACGCCCGCGCTCATCCGCTACGCCGAGTCCAAGGGCGTCGAGGTCTTCTACAACTCGGGGCTCGGTGAGACGCAGCGCTCCGCCGCCGTGGAGAACCTGAAGAAGGTCGGCATCGACGTCGATCTCGACGCGGACCACGTCTTCCTCAAGGACAAGGCCGACCCGCCCGCGTACCTGGCCGACTGCGCCACGGCCGCCGCCTGGAACTGCACGACGGTGCAGTACAAGGCGGGGACGCGGAAGCACATCGAGTCCCGTGGCTACGACATCGTCGGCAACTTCGGCGACCAGTACTCGGACCTGGAGGGCGGCTACGCGGACAGGACGTACAAGCTCCCGAACCCGACGTACTACGTGGACTGACGTCGATGGGTCCGTGGGACGTGGCCGCCGCCGGGCGGCCACGCCCCACGGACGCTCGGTCAGTCGTACGTCAGGTCGGAGGCCGTGTACCGGCAGTACGTGCCGTCGGGGCCGCTGCCCAGCTCCTTGGGCTCGGCGCCGGTGTTGTTGCCCTCGTACCGGACGCACGGCTTGATCTTCTTGCTGCTGTCGCCGTGGATGCGCACATTGCGCAGGGCCGCCGTGTCGCCGTAGTTCGAGTTGATGCCGACGAGCGACTTGCCCGGCGCCGTCACGTCGACGTCGTTGATGGTGATGTTGCGGTTCTTGTACTGCGTCGAGCAGTTGCCGCAGGAGCGGACCAGCTTGCCGAAGTCGGAGACCTGGAACTTGGTGACGACGAGCTTGCCGGCGCCGTTGAACTGGAACACCTTGTCGTCGGCCTTCTTCGCGCCGCCGCCGTACACCGTGTAGACGGAGCCGGACGACGAGCCCTTGAAGGTGGCCGCGTCCTCGCCGACGTCCTCCCACCACACGTTCTGCAGCGTGCAACTGCCCGCGCAGTGCACGCCGTCGGCGGCCGGGGAGCCGATGATCACGTTCTTGAGGGTGGCGCCGTCCTTCAGGTTGAAGATCGGGTCCTGGCCCTCTTCCTGTCCGTCGCCGCCGAGGTCCCCGGAGCCGTAGTGGCGCTTGAGCCCGCCGTCGTACGTGCCCGAGACGGAGATCGAGCTGCTGACGGCCTTGGTGCCGGTGGCCGTCGGCCAGGCAGAGGCGGCCCCGGCCGTACCGAGCATGCCGCTCGCCATGAGGGCGCCCCCGGTGAGCGTGAGCGCACCGAGCCCTCCGAGCAGGGCTCTGCGACGGGTGGTGCGGCGGCGATGAGTGTGTCCTGATGTGTTGGTCATGCCCTTCAGTGGTCACCGACGGAAGAAGGGTTGCCGCGCAATATCAGCCCCGCCGGCGTTTGAGGCGCGGGGTCCGGGGCGGAGCCCCGAGTCGTCACCCCCGGCGTCCCGAAACCGGAGCGAAGTCCCCATCCACGGAGACCCGTTGGCCTCCACCCGTCCGCCCGGTCACCACATAGTCGTCGTCCCCCGCGTCCCGCCCGCCCTCGGCGTGGTTGTACTGGCCGGCGAACACATGCTCACCCACCGGCACGGAACGCCCCGGCCTCAGCACCCACCGGTACACGAGGAACCCGTCCCGCTCGGTGACGGACTCCGTGAAGTCGCCGGCGGGCAGGGAGCTCCAGTGGCCCGTGCTGTTGACCTTCCCGGTCTGCGCCACCCGCAACTCGACCGTAAGACTGGTGAGTTGGCTCTTTGTCTTGAACGTGACGTTGGACTGGGCCCAGTAGGCGTTGGAGCCGGGGTCCACCGAACCGTCCGCCCACAGCGGGTTGCCGCCGCGGGGCGTCTGCGTCGGTGACACGGCGACCTGCTGTTGCCGCGGCGCCGGATCGGGGCGCAGCGCCGAACCGACCGCGAAGCCGCCCACGGCGAGCGCCCCCACGACACCCGCGGTGATCCCGGCGACCCGCACCCAGCCCACCGCGGGCCGCCGCTCGGGCTCGTCCGTGGCGGGTTGCTCGTGCATGCCGCGCTCGACGCGGGCGAGCATCCGCGCACGGTCGGGCCGGTGCGCGTCGGCGGCCTCGCGCAGCTGCTGCCGAAGGTGCTCCTCGCTCATCCACGCCCTCCTTCCGTGGCGTCGAGTGCGGCGCCGACCGAGCGTACGTGCCCGGGCGTCCGACCGTTCAGTTCGCCGTGTCCCAGTCGTCGTTCCAGCTCGGCCATGCCCTTCGAGGTCTGGCTCTTCACCGTACCGACCGAGACGCCGAGCGTGAGCGCGGTGTCCTTCTCCGAGAGGTCGAAGGCGTGCCGGAGCACCACGCAGGCCCGCTTGCGGAACGGGAGTTCGCGCAGCGCGTCCTGCACATCGACGACCGCCGGCACGTCGGGCCCCTCGGTGCGGTCCTGTCGGCCGGACCAGAAGAGGGCCACGCGCCGCCGCTCGCGCACCGCGCTGCGGATCCGGGTGCGCGCGAGGTTGGCGACGACGCCGCGCGCGTACGCGACCGGGTGCTCGGCGTCCCGCACCCGGTCCCAGCGGTGCCAGAGCGCGAGCAGGGCGTCCGCCGCGAGGTCGTCCGCGGCATCCGCCTCTCCGGTCAACAGGTGGGCGAGGCGGGCGAGTTCACGGTGGTGCCGTTCGAAGAAGGCATGAAACTCGGCGGAAGCGGAATCGTCCCGGGTGTCCACAACCGTGCTCACACGATCCCTCCCTCACAGTGGCGGCCCGATGGGGGAGGCGTGAGCGTACCAGCGTTGTGTACGAAGCACCGAAGGGTGTCCGTGATACCGGACACCCTTCGGTGGAACTGTGATTGATGAGGCGTCAGTTCTTCAGTGCCGCCTCCATCATCGCCTTGGCGACAGGACCCGCGAGGCCACTGCCGCTGACCTCGGAGCGGGCCGCGTCCGACTGCTCGACGAGCACCGCCACGGCGACCTGCTTGCCGGTCGAGTCGTCCTTCGCGTAGGAGGTGAACCAGGCGTACGGGGTCTCGCTGTTGTTCTCGCCGTGTTGCGCCGTACCGGTCTTGCCGCCGACCGTCGCGCCGTCCATCTGCGCGACCGTGGCGGTGCCCTTGGAGACCACGGTCTGCATCGCGGACTGCAGCTGCGAGGCGGTCGACTCGCTGATCACGCGGGTGTCGTCGCCGTCCTCGAAGGACTTGACCGCGTCGCCGTCGGCGTCCGTCACCTGCGACACCATGTGCGGGGACGCCTGCTCGCCGCCGTTGGCGATGGTCGCGGAGACCATCGCGATCTGCAGCGGCGTGGCCGTCACGTCGAACTGGCCGATGCCGGACAGGGCTGTCTGAGCGTCGTCCATCTTCGACGGATAGTTGCTCTTGGCGGCCCGCACGGGAACGTCCGTCTTCTCGTCGTTGAAGCCGAACTTCTCGGCCATCGCCTTGACCTTGTCCTGGCCCAGTTCGTCGGCGAGCTTTCCGAAGACGGTGTTGCAGGAGTACTGCAGCGCCGTGCGGACCGAGGCGTCCTCGCAGGGCATCGAGGTGGTCTCGTTCTTCAGGTACGTAGCTGTACCCGGCAGCTTGTACGGGTTCGGCGTGTTCGTCTTCTGGTCGATCGACGAGACCAGGCCGTCCTCGAGCGCCGCCGCGGCGACCACCAGCTTGAACGTCGAGCCGGGCGGCAGCGCCTGCTTGAGCGCCCGGTTCGTGGTCGGCGTTTCCTTGTCCTTGGCGAGCTTCTTCCACGCCGCGGCGTCCGAGGAACCGGAACCGCTGATCTTCGACGGGTCGAAGGACGGCGTCGACACCATGCCGAGGACCTTGCCGGAGTCCGGGTCGATGGCGACGGCGGCGCCCTTCTTGTCGCCGAGCGCGCTGTACGCGGCCTTCTGCACGCCCGGATCGATCGTCGTGATCACGTCACCCGGGTCGCTGCTCTTGCCGGTGAGTGTGTCCAGCGGACTCTTCAGCTGCGTGTCGGTGCCGTCGAGCACGCCCTGGTAGATCCCCTCGAGCTGGGTGGCTCCGTACACCTGTGAGGTGTAGCCGGTCACCGCCGAGTACAGCGAACCGTCCGTGTAGGTCCGCTTGTACTTCAGGTCGCTGGATTCGCCCGTCTTCTTCGAGCCGGTCACCGCCTTTCCGCCCACGATGATGTCGCCGAGCGGATTCGCGTACTGCGAGATCGTCTTCCGTCGGTTGTCGTCGCTGTTGGCGAGGGCCTGGCCGTCGTAGAACTGCACCCAGGTCGCCCTGATCAACAGGGCGAACACGAGGAGCAGCGTGAAGACGGAGGCGCGCCTGATCGTCTTGTTCATTGCGTACGAAAAGACGAGTGGCCCGGCGCAATTCGTTCCTGACCGTGCGATTTCTCACCGTACGTTCATGTGGAGAACCGGCCGGCCGGGCCGGTCATGTGGGGAACGGGGGGCGGGCCAGTCATGTGGGGAACCGGACGGCCGGCCCGGTCAGCCGAGCCGCAGCACGACCTCTTCGATCTCCTCGCCCCGCGCGTGCGCGAAGCCCCGGTCGTGCCCGGTGACGACGAACCCGCACTTCTCCAGGGCGCGGATCGAGCCCTTGTTGTCGGCGGCGGCACGGGCGTGCAGGGGACGCTCGGTGACCTCCGCGAGCAGCGCCCGCAGCGCCGCCGTCGCCACGCCGCGACCCCAGTGCGCGCGGTCGATCCAGTACGTGACCTCCAGCTCGCCGGGTTCGCCGTAGACCGCCGCGCTGCCGGCCACGGCGCCGTCGAGCAGCACGGTCCGTACGACGTACTGCTCGCGGATCCGGTGCCAGTGCGCTTCGAACAGGTCCCGGTCCGCCGACTTCGGCGAGACGAACGCGGCCGTGCGCATCGACTCGGGGTCGTTGTGCTGACGGAAGAGGGCCGGCAGGTCGCCGGGGAGGACAGGGCGCAGGGCCAGATCCATCAGAGCCTCCGCGTCGCCAGGGTCAGTCGGTCGCGGGCGTCGAACAGCGCGTCCTTGACCATCTGCTCGTGGGCGGGCGTGAGGCGCGCCACCGGGACCGAGCAGGAGATCGCGTCCCGGGCCGGGGTGCGGTACGGGATCGCCACGCCGAAGCAGCGCAGGCCCAGCGTGTTCTCCTCGCGGTCGACCGCGAAGCCCTGCTCCCGAATCTGGTGCAGCTCCTCGATGAGCTTCTCGCGGTCGGTGATCGTGTGCTCGGTCAGCGACGGGAGCGTCTCCGGGAGCAGCTTGCGGACCTGCTCGTCGGTGTGGGTGGCGAGCAGCGCCTTGCCGAGCGACGTGGAGTGCGCGGGCAGCCGGCGGCCGACGCGGGTGAAGGGGCGCAGGTAGTGCTGCGACTGGCGGGTGGCGAGGTAGACGACGTTCGTGCCGTCGAGCCGGGCCAGGTGGATGGTCTCCGTCGTGTCGTCGGAGAGGCGGTCGAGGGTGGGGCGGGCCGACGCCACGACCTCGTCCCCGTCGATGTACGAGGTGCCGACGAGAAGGGCGCGGACGCCGATGCCGTACCGCGTGCCGGTCGCGTCCGTCTCCACCCAGCCGAGGTCGACGAGCGTGCGCAGCAGCATGTAGAGGCTGGACTTCGGGTACCCGACGGCCTCCTGGACCGCGGCCAGGGAGTGCATCCCGGGGCGGCCCGCGAAGTACTCGAGCAATTCCACGGTCCGCACCGCGGACTTGACCTGTCCGCCGCCTGCCGCGGCCCCCGTCTCGTCTGCCGACATCGCCCTTGACCCCTTCGTTCGACGAGAAATAGTCTCGGTGAGTAGTTCATCATCAGAGACAGCGTTCAGTATATCGAACGATCCTCGTTGCTCACCCTGGTGCGCGGCGAGAAAAGCTGGAGGAATGTGCCGTGGCAGCAACACCAGTCTGGAGTGTCGACCCCCGAACCGGGAAGCAGCGGGAGCAGGTCGCGGACGAGGCCACGGCGCAGGAAGTGGACGAGGCGGTGCGCGCCGCGCAGGCCGCCCGTGCCGCCCTCGCCGACCGTGCCGTCCGTGCCGCGTTCCTGCGCACCGCGGCCGACCGCCTGGAAGAGGCCAAGGACCACCTCGTCGAGGCGGCGGACGCGGAGACCGCGCTCGGCCCGGTCCGGCTCACCGGTGAACTCACCCGCAGCTGCTTCCAGTTGAGGAAGTTCGCGGAGATCGTCGACGAGGGCGCCTTCCTCGGCGTCGTCATCGACCACCCGGACGACACGGCGACGCCGCCCATCCCGGACCTGCGTCGCTACAAGATCCCGCTGGGCGTCGTCGCGGTCTACGCGGCCTCGAACTTCCCGTTCGCCTTCTCCGTGCCCGGCGGCGACACGTCGAGCGCCCTCGCGGCCGGCTGCCCGGTCGTCGTCAAGGCGCACCCCGACCACCCGGCCACCTCCGAGCTGGTCGCCTCCATCATCCGCCGGGCCGCCGCCGAGCACGGCATCCCGGAGGGCGTGCTCGGCCTCGTGCACGGCTTCGACGCGGGCGTCGAGCTGGTCAAGCACCCGCTGGTGTCCGCGGCCGGCTTCACCGGTTCCGTACGCGGTGGGCGCGCGCTCTTCGACGCCGCTTCCTCGCGTCCGGTGCCGATCCCGTTCCACGGCGAGCTGGGCTCGCTGAACCCGGTCGTGATCACCGAGGCCGCGGCCGCCGAGCGCGCCGACCAGATCGGCACGGGGCTCGCCGGTTCGATGACGCTGGGCGTCGGCCAGTTCTGCGTGAAGCCGGGCCTCGTCTTCGCGCCGAAGGGCGAGGCGGGCGACACGCTCGTCAAGTCCCTCACGGCCGCCGTCAGCGACACCGCCTCCGGCGTGCTGCTCGACCACCGCATGCGCGACAACTTCATCGCCGGTGTCGCCGAGCGGGCCGAACTCCCGGACGTGGACGCCCCGGTGACCCCCGGCGCGGGCAGCGAGCACACGGTGGCGCCCGGCTTCCTCACGGTTCCGGCCACGCGCCTCGCGACCGAGGGCGGCGCGCACGACCTCCTCCTGGAGGAGTGCTTCGGCCCGGTCACGGTCGTCGCCCGCTACGAGACGGCCGACGAGATCACGGCGGTGCTTAACCGCCTCCCCGGCAACCTGACGGCCACCGTCCAGCTGTCCTCGTCCGAGGCCGCCGGCGAGGGCCGCGGCGCGGAGATCCTCGCCGAGCTGACGCCCATCGCGGGCCGTGTCCTCGTCAACGGCTGGCCGACCGGTGTCGCGGTCGCGCCCGCGCAGCACCACGGCGGCCCGTACCCGGCGACGACGTCGACGTCCACGTCGGTGGGCGGCACCGCGATCGAGCGCTGGCTGCGCCCGGTCTCGTACCAGACGACGCCGGAGGCGCTCCTGCCGCAGGAGCTGCGCGACGACAACCCGCTGGGGCTGCCGCGCCGCTTCAACGGCCGCCTGGAGAACTGAGGCTCCGACCGGACGGGGCCCGCGGGCCCCTGCGAGACTGGCGGCATGGATCTCGAAATACCGCCCCTGCCCTTCCCGTTGCGCACGTACGGACCCGACGGCCACTGGTCGTACGAGGACGGGGTGCTCACCGGGTGGGCGGGGCCCCGCCAGGACCGCTTCGTGCCGCCGACGGGGTCCTCGCTCGAACCGGCGTCGGACGCGCCGCGCCTCCTCGGGGCTCCCGACGGGGACTTCCAGCTGATCGCCCGCGTCACGGTCGGCTTCGCCGCGGCCTTCGACGCGGGGGTGCTCTACGTTCACGTGGGCGACCGGGAGTGGGCGAAGCTCTGCTTCGAGCGGTCCCCGGACGAGCCCACGATCTGCACGGTGGTGACGCGGGGGCACTCCGACGATGCGAACGCCTTCGTGGTGCCGGGCTCCTCGGTCTGGCTCCGCGTCAGCCGCACGGGCTCGGCGTTCGCGTTCCACGCCTCGACCGACGGTTCGACGTGGACGTTCATCCGCATCTTCTCCCTGGGCGACGAGAAGTCCGCGTCGGCGGCCCTGATCGGCTTCCTGGCCCAGTCCCCGGTGGGCGAGGGCTGCGTGGTCACGTACGACCACATCGAGTTCCGCCCGACGTGGCCGAGGGGCCTCCGGGACGGGTCCTGACCGGGGGGTTCGGCGGGGGGGTGCCTCTATGTCCTTCGTCAAGCGAGGCGAGGCGTTCGGGGTTCGTAGAAGGTGCCGTCGCGGAGCATTGCGAAGAGCACGTTGATGCGTTGTCTGGCGAGGCGGAGGAGGGCTTGGGTGTGGGTCTTTCCTCGGGCCCGGCATTTGTCGTAGTAGGCGCGGGAGGCGGGGTCGTGCAGGGCGGCGAACGCGGAGAGGAACATCGCGCGTTTGAGGACGCGGTTGCCGCCCCTGGGCGCGTGTTCGCCGTGGATCGAGGTGCCCGATGCCTTCGTGGTCGGCGCGAGGCCGGCGTAGGAGGCGAGGTGGGCGGAGGTGGGAAAGCCGGTGCCGTCGCCGACGGTGACCAGCAAGGTGGCGGCGGTCCTGACGCCGACGCCGGGCAGCGACGTCAGGACCTTCGAAAGAGGGTGGGCCTCCAGCAGGGCGCTGATCTGGGCTTCCGTGGCCCGGCGTTGTTCGTGAACGGCGCCGAGCGAGCGGGCCAGCGACGGGATCACGATGTCCAGGGTGCCGGTGCCCGGAACGACGACGGTCTGTTCATCGAGGGCGTCGAAGACGTCGTCGATCAGCCGCGTCGCCATGCGCGGGGCCTTGGGCCGGATCACCTCAACGAGCTTGCGGCGTCCGGCTTTCCGCAGCGCGGCAGGCGATCCGTAGCGTTCCAGCAGCCAGGTGACCGCCTGGTGGTCGAGGCGAGGGCCGAGGACTCGTTCCAAGGACGGGTGGAACTGGGTGAGCAGGCCGCGGATCCGGTTGCTGGTGCGGGTGGCCTCGGCGGCGAGGTCCTGGTCGAAGCCGACCAGCACCGTCAGTTCGGCGGTGATCTCGTCGGTCAGCTCTAGCGAGCGCAGGGTGTGCGGCATGGTGCGGGCAGCGTCCGCGATGACCGCGGCGTCGCGGGCGTCGGTCTTGGCCTCACCGGGGTAGAGGTCGGCGATCCGCCGCATCGACAGGCCGGGCAGGTAGGCGACCTTGCAGCCGGTGTCCCGGGCCACCGTCAGGGGCAGGGCGCCGATCGAGGCGGGCTGGTCCACGATGACCAGGACGGTGCCGAACTTGGTCTTCAGCTTGTCAAAGACGTCCCGCAATTTCGGTTCGGTGTTGGGCAGTTGCTTGTCGAAGACCTTCTTGCCGGCCGGGGTAAGTCCGTGGCCGTGGTGGTGGCTCTTGCCGACGTCCAGGCCCAGGAAGACACCTATCTCGTCGTGGTCCATCAAGCCGTCCTCCCGAACGGATCTCGTGTGTGCTGGCCTGGGCGTTGGCGTCGTGCGCGCATCCACGTTATGCAGACCTGCCACCCGTGTATGGCCGGGCGTTGCGCTCGGCGGGGCGGTGGTCGGGCCTCTCATCAGCGTCTCCAACGGCGCCTCTCGGGCCCGGTGGCACCACCCCCCAGGTCATCGACTTCGACAGGGGGGAACAGCCATGCCGGGCCCGGAGGCCAGCGGCCCTCTTGCAGGACCGCGGAAAACATAACGGGGGGGGTCCGGTGGGGGCCTCGGTCGGTTACCCGTTGGGGGTGGCTGATGCTGTTGGCCTCGGTCGGCTACCTGTTTGGGGTGGCTGAGGCTGTTGGCCTCGACCGGTGACCCGCTTGATGTGGCTGATGCCCCCGGCCTGGTGCGGCTACCCGCTTGAGGTAGCCAACGCCCTCGGCCCGCTCTACCTGCGCCGTGGCCCAGCCCCGGGCCCCGTTCCTCGCCCACCTCCCACCCTCCCGCCCCCTCCGGGGGCTTCGGCCCGGATGCGTTCGGTCGGGGTGGACGTGGTCCGGGTGGTCCGGGCCGGGGCCTGGCGCGGACGCCGTTCCAGACGGGCAGTCGCCCCGGCCGTCCGCCCCGGGGCGACTGCCCACCCCGACCGGTCACCCGCTTCTCGGCTTCGCGTGGCTTGCGGCTTGGCTCGGCCCGGCTTCCGTTCCTCGCTCATCTCCCATCCACCCGCCCCCTCCGGGGGCTTCGGCCCGGGTGGCACCGCCCGGTTGGCCCGGTCCGGATGGGGCCGTCCGGGGGCCATGCCGGAGTCTGGCTCGGCCCCCGTTTCAGAAGAGCGACGGTGCCGGTAGGCCGCCCCGGGGACGGCTGTCGGCCCCGACCGATCGCCCGCTTCTCGGCTTCGCGTGGCCTGCGGCTTGGCTTGGCCTGGTCCCGTTCGTTACTCATCTCCGACCCACCCGTCCCCTTCGGGGGCTTCGGTCCGGGTGGCCACGCCGGAGTCTGGGCCGGCCCCCGTTGCAGAAGGGCGACGGCGTCGGCAGGCCACCCGGGGACGGCTGTCGGCCCCGACCGGTCATCCGCCTCTCGGCTTCGCGTGGCCTGGCTTGGCTCGGCCCGACTCCCGTTCCGCGCTCACCTCTCACCCACCCGCCCCTCCGGGGGTTTCGGCCCTACGGGCTCGCCGTGGATGGGGGCTGAGGCGGACGGGGCGGGCCGGTTGGTTCGGGCCGTTGCCTGCTGTGGCTGCCCGCTCGATGTGGCCGACGGTCCCGGCCTCGCGAGGCCGGACGCCACGGGCAACTGTCCACCCCGCCCGGTCACGCCTTTGGGCGGGGCTGTGGATCGGCCGGTTCCCCTCCTCGCTCAGGGGCTTCGGTCCTGCCGCGGAGTGCCCGCTCCTGATAGTCGGCGTCCCTTGCCGCGCGTGCCTGCGGTGTGGGCGCCAGGCGGGGGAGCGCGTTGGGCTTCGGCCCGGGGGCGCCGGGCCCGCGCACTGCGACCGACGCCCCCGGAGGGGGCGGTGGGTGGGAGATGGGCGAGGGAGGGAGCGGAGGACTGACGGGGTGCACGACCGGGGCGGCTCGCACGGTGCCGTGAGGCGTCTGTCGCCGCTACCGCTACCGCTACCGCTGGCCGACCGTTCCCGTTCCCGGTCCTGTTCCGGGAAACCGGCCGCGCTGGGAGGTTGGGGCGCTCCCGACCGGGGCGGTTTGCACGGTGCCGTGGGGGCGCCTGCCGGTCGGTACCGCTTGCCGACCGTGGCGGCTGGCCCTACGCGGGCAACAAGCTGCCGCCCTACCTGGGCGATGGGCCCCGCCCTACCTGCGCGACAGCCCGCCGCCTGGCGCCTGCGCGACAGCCCGCCGCCCAGCGCCTGGGCAAACAGGCCCCGCCCCACCCGGACAACAAGACGGACGCCCCCTTGGGACGTAAAGGCGCTCCCCGGGGCTGGTCAGGCACTACCTCTAGCGCTATCCCCCCAAGGGCCGGACGGCCCCCCGCTCCACCCACCCGTACAAAAACACGCCGCCCGCCCCCACCCCGGTGAAACCCGGAGGTCATCGCCCCGCGTCCTTCGGAGCATGATCCGTACCGCCGTCCCCGCCGACGCCCCCGTTCTCGCCGCCCTGCACCGCAGAGCCCGTGCCACGTACTACCGGGAAGGGTTCCCGGACGAGGGGGACCCGAGCGCGTGGGTCGAGCGGTGGGCGGTGGCCATAGCCCGGCCGCACGGGCACGTACTCGTCTGTGTCAGGGACGGCGTCGTCGTCGGGCTCGCCTCCTTCCGGCGGCCCGACGAGGCCCCGGCCGACACGGCCGTGCTGTACCAGTTCCAGGTGGACCCCGACCACTGGAGCCGCGGCATCGGCACGGAGCTGCACGCCGCCTGCGTCGAGCAGTGGCGGGTCGACGACGTCGCCGAGGTCCATCTCATCGTGCACGGGGACAACACCCGCGCCCAGGCCTTCTACGCCCGGCACGGCTGGGTCGACGAGGGGCCGGAGGGCAGCGGGAGCACACACCGCCGGATGCGGCTCACGCCCGGCAGGGAATGAGCGGAGGGACCATCCGGTTGTAGCGGAACGCAGGGACACACTCCTGCGCAGCCGTAACCCGCACACCCGCACCGCACCCCGCACACCCGCACCGCCCCCCGTACACGCTCCGTACCCCGGAACGAGAGACCGAGAGAACCTCCATGCGCGTCGAGATCTGGACCGACATCAACTGCCCGTTCTGCTACATCGGCAAGGCCCGCTTCGAGGAGGCGCTCGACGGGTTCGCGCACAAGGACGACGTAGAGGTCGTGCACCGGTCCTTCGAGCTCGACCCGAACGCCAAGCCGGGGGAGACCGGCCTCGTGGTCCCGTACATCGCCAAGAAGTACGGCATCAGCGAGGACCAGGCCGCCGCCAACGAGCAGGGCCTCGGGCAGCAGGCCGGCGCCCTCGGCCTGCCGTACCTCACCGAGGGCCGCGACTTCGGCAACAGCTTCGACCTGCACCGGCTGCTCCACCTCGCCAAGGACAAGGGCGTACAGGACGCGATGATCGACGCCCTGTACCGGGGCAACTTCGCCGAGGAGTCCTCCGTCTTCGGCGACGAGGAGACCGTCGTGCGGCTCGCCGTCGAGGCCGGTCTCGACGAGGGCGAGGTCCGGGCGATGCTCGCCGACCCCGACGCGTACGCGGACGCGGTGCGCGCCGACGAGCGCGAGGCCGCGGAGCTCGGCGCGAACGGCGTGCCGTTCTTCGTGCTCGACCGCAAGTTCGGCGTCTCCGGCGCCCAGCCCGCCGAGGTGTTCACGCAGGCGCTGACCCAGGCGTGGGCCGACCGCTCCCCGCTCACCGTCATCGACAGCGCGGACGGCGGCGACGCCTGCGGCCCCGACGGCTGCGCGGTGCCGCAGGCCTGAACCACCCAGCACTCGGCCCCCGCCACGCACCCACCCGACCTGCGCACATAAGCAGCGCTTAGGCGTACTCCGTAATTATTCGCAATGGACGGGTAGTTGGTGGCGGGGCACAGTGGGTGCCATGGAGACTTCCGGTGAGCACCAGGCCCAGGTCAAGGCCCAGGTCAAGGCTCAGGCCACAGCCCAGGTCCTCGACGCGGAGCTTGTCCGCGCGCAGTACACCCCCGCCACCACCTACCTGAACACCGCGAGTTCCGGACTGCTCCCGGCGCGGGCCGGGGAGGCGATGCGGGCCGCGATCACCGACATGACCGAGGGCCGTTCCCCGGACTCGCTCTTCGCCGACGTCGAGGAGGCCCGGGCGGCCTTCGCGCGGATCGTCGGCGTGCCCGTGAGCCGGGTCGCGACCGGCGGGTCCGTCGCCGTCTACAGCGGCCTGATCGCCTCATCCTTGCCCGCCGGCGCCGAAGTCCTCACGGCGGAGGGCGACTTCAGCTCCACCGTCAACCCCTTCCACGTACGCGGCGACCTCAAGGTCCGCGCCGTGCCGCTCGACGCGCTGCCCGACGCCGTACGCTCCGGCACCGCGCTCGTCGCGGTGAGCGCGGCCCAGTCGGCCGACGGCAGGGTCGCCGACGTGCCCGCACTGCGCGCCGCCACCCGCACGCACGGCGCCCGGCTCTACGTCGACGTCTCGCAGGCGGCGGGCTGGTACCCGGTCGCCGCGCAGGCGGCCGACGCCGACTATCTGGCCTCCGTCGGCTTCAAATGGCTGACCTGCCCGCGCGGCGCCGTCTTCTTCGTGGGGCCGCAGGACACCGAGGGCTTCGACGCGCTCACGCCCGTCTTCGGCGGCTGGGTCTCGGGGGAGAACCCCTGGGACAGTTGCTACGGGCCCGTCACCGAACCCGCCCGCTCGGCCCGCCGGTTCGACGAGACCCAGAGCCTCGTCGCGTACACCGGGGCCCGCCGGTCCCTCGCCCTGATCGAGGAGTTGGGCCCGGAGGCGATCCACGCCCACGACCTCGCGCTCGCGGACCGGTTCCGCGCGGGCCTCGCGCGGCTCGGGCACGAGCCGGTGCGCTCGCCCGGCTCCCCGATCGTGTCGGTCCCCGAACTCGGCGTGAAGCAAGCCGAATTGCAGCGCGCAGGCATCGAACTCTCCAATAGGGCAGGAAACTTGCGGGCTTCCTTCCACCTCTACAACACGCCCGCCGACGCCGACCGCCTCCTCGACGCGCTCTCCTCGTGAAGCGACGCGCTCTCCCCCTGAAGTCCGGCCGGACCCTGGCGCCCGGCTCCCCAGGACGCTAGGAAGGCACTAGGCCCTGCCGCCGGACTCCCGTCCGCGGACAGGACCCGGAGGTGGTGGTGCCGGTGGCCCGTACGGGTGCGTACGACCCCAAGGAACGGGTCGCGGACGACGCCGACCTGCACCGACGTCTCGTCTACGGTGACGAGGCCGCGCTCTCCGAGGCGTACGACGTGTACAACGGGCTCGTCCGTGGCGTCGCCGTGCGTGTGACCCGCTCGGCGGGGGCGGCGGACGACGTGGCACAGGAGGTCTTCGCGTATTTGTGGGCGCGGCCCTATGCCTTCGACGCACAGCGCGGCTCGCTCCGTACCTGGCTGAGCATGCTGGCGCACCGCCGCGCCGTCGACTGGGTGCGCAGCGAGGCCCGGCACCGCAAGGCCGTCACCGCGGACGACGCGGCGCTGCACGCCATCCCGGCCCCCGACCCGGGGCCCGACGAGCGGGTCGTCGACCGTGAGCGTTCGCTGCTCCTTCATTCGGCCCTGGCCCAACTCCCGCTGCATCAGCGGCAGGTGGTGCATCTGGCGTACTTCGCGGGCCGGACGTACCGTCAGGCGGCGGTGGAACTCGGCATCCCGGAAGGGACCGCCAAGACCCGCCTGCGCACGGCACTGCACCGCCTGGCCGAAACCCTGGCGGACCCGGCGGAGCCGGGCTACGAGGCCCATGAAAGGGGTGCCTGATGGCCACGGACGCGCGCGACCACGCGACAGTGAGCGAACTCCTGGGCGCCTGGGCCCTTCAGGCCCTCCCGGCCGACGAACAGCGCACAGTCCCCGCCCACTTGGCGGACTGCGAGGAGTGCGCCGCCGAGGCCGAACGGCTGAGGGCGACGGTACGGACCCTGAACGGTCCGAACGGACACGGTCCGAACGGACACGGGACGAACGAACACGGGACGAACGGGAACGAGAACGGGACCGGAGTCGGTATCGGGGCGAACGGGCACGGCACGGCCGGAGCGCCGCAGGACGACGCGGCAGGGCACCCGCCGCTCCGCACCGACACCGGACCGCTCGCCGCGGCCCTGGCCCGCCGCCCGCCCGCACCCCGTGCCGCCCCCACCACCGCCCCGCACGCCCAGCCCTACGCGGCCACCGTCGCCGCCCTCCAGGCGCTGCTCGCCGAGGCGGACGACGCATGGTCCACGGAGGTGGTCCACGGCTGGACGGTGCGCGACACGGTCGCGCACCTCATCGCGGCCGACGAGCCGCTGGCCGTCCACCTGGGGCTGCCGGCCCACGAACCGCCCGCCGACGCGGCGGGCGACGGCGACTGGCGCACGGTCTGGGAGGCCCGCACCCGAACGGTCATCGCCCACGAACACGCGCGTGACCCGCACGCCACCGTCGCCGTCTGGCACGCCCGGGCCGCCGAGCTGCTCGCCGCTCCGGCCGCCCGCGACCCCGAACTCGCCGCGCAGGCCGCTACGTTGATGGGGGCGCGGCTGCCCGTCGCCGAGCACTATCTGGTCCGCGCCTTCGAGACGTGGATCCACGGTTACGACATCGGCCGCGCCCTGGACCGCCCCGTGCCCCCGCCGCCCGCCGGTCATCTGTGGCAGCTGGTCCGGCTGGCCGTGCGGATCCTCGGCCAGGCGCTCGGCCCCAAGGCCCCGCCCGTCGCCCTCACCGTCACGGACGCGAGCCGCACCACGGAGTGGATCCTCGGCTCCGAGGACGAACCGGTGCGGGCCGAACTCGCCCTGGATCCGGTCGACTTCTGCCTCCTCATCGGCGGCCGCACCACTCCCGACGCCCTCCCGCCGGGCACCGGCGACCCGACGGCGGCCCGCACCCTCCTGGACCGGGCGGCCCGACTGGCCTGGCTGTGAGCGGCCGGGGGCCCACCGGGCGAAGGTCCGTCCGGCACAGGCCCACCGAGCACAGGCCCATCGGCCCCTGAGTAACCCCTACGGGCACTCCTCCGCCCCGGCCTCCGCGCACAGATTGCCCTCGACGACGCCCAGTAGCCGCGCGAACTCCGCCCGGTCCCGCTCGGAGAGCCCCGCAAGGGTCTGCTCCTCCAGTGCTCCCCACACCCCGGCCACATCCTCCAGGAGCCCGCAGCTGCGGTCCGTCGCCTCGACGAGGGACGCGCGGCGGTCGCCCGGGTCGGGGGTGCGGCGCACGTGCCCGGACTGTTCCAGGCGCTGCAGCATCTTCGTGACCGTGGACGGATCCAGGTCGAGCGTCTTGATCAGCTCGGACTGACGCACGGGCCCCTTGTCCCACAGGTGCATCATCACGAACTCCTGCCCCGGATAGAGGCCGAGCCCGCGCAACCGCTGCCCGGCGGCGATCCGGTGCAGCCGGGCGACGCGGGAGAGGGCCAGGCTGACGGGGCCGCTGCGGGCGGCGACCGGGATCTGACCGGTACAGGCGGGGTCGTCGGCGGTGGGGGACATGAGGGCTCCTTTCGGCTTGTCCGCAACATTACCTTGGCCGGCCAACTAATGAGCTACAGTGAAGTCGGCTCAATTGCTTGGCCGACCAATGTTTTATTGCCGCCTTGTGTCGCCTACGTGTCGTCCTCTTGTCGACCTGTGTCGCATCCCGTTGAACGGAGTAGCCATGACCACCGCTTTCGACCCCATCGACCTCCCCGGCACCCGCCTGGCCAACCGCATAGCCATGGCCCCCATGACCCGCAGCCGGGCCGGCGACGGCGGCACAGCCACCGCCCTGACCGCCGAGTACTACGCGCAGCGCGCCTCCGCGGGGCTCATCGTCACGGAGGGAATCCAGCCATCGGCCGTGGGTCAGGGTTACGCCTGGACGCCGGGCCTGCACACCGCGGAGCAGGTCGCCTCCTGGCGCCCGGTCACCGACGCCGTGCACGCCGAGGGCGGCAAGATCTTCGCCCAGGTCATGCACGCGGGCCGGATCGGCCACCCGTCGCTGCAGCCGGACGGCGGCGCTCCGGTCGCCCCGTCCGCCGTCGCCCCGGAGGGCCAGGCCTTCACGAACGAGGGCTTCCAGGACTTCACCACCCCGCGCAAGCTCACCTCGGACGAGGTCCGCGCGACCGTGGCCGACTTCGCCGAGGCCGCCCGCGGCGCCGTCGCGGCCGGCTTCGACGGCGTCGAACTGCACGGGGCCAACGGCTACTTGATCCACCAGTTCCTGTCGCCCGGCACGAACCTGCGCACCGACGAGTGGGGCGGCAGCGTCGCGAACCGGATCCGGTTCGCCGTCGAGGCGGTCAAGGCCGTCGCCGACGCCATCGGCGCCGAGCGCACCGCCATCCGCCTGTCGCCCGGAAACCCGTACAACTCCATGGGGGACCACGACACGGTCGAGACCTACACCGCGCTCGTCGACGCCCTGGAACCGCTGGGCCTCGCCTACCTGCACGTACTGGAGGTGGGCGAGCAGAGCCGCGAGGTGACCGTCGATCTGCGCAAGCGGTTCAGCGGCCCCTTCGTGCTCAACGCGCACACCGATGGCCCCACCGACCACAGGGCCCTCGGTCTGGTCGAGGAGGGAGTCGCCGACATCCTCAGCTTCGGCGCCCTCTTCCTCGCCAACCCGGACCTGCCGGCCCGCCTCAGCAGCGAGGGCCCGTACAACACCCCGGACCCGGCGACCTTCTTCGGCGGCACGGAGAAGGGCTACACGGACTACCCGGCCCGGTAATACCCGTAACAGCAGTTGGGGCGGGACCGATCACGGTCCCGCCCCAACTCGTGCGCCTACGAGGATCACTTCACCGGAGTGAAGTCCCGCGCCCCGATGAACTCCGGACGCCTTACCGGCGCCGCGAACGGATCCACCGCCGTGTTCTCCACGCTGTTGAACACGATGAACACGTTCGAGCGCGGGTACGGGGTGATGTTGTCGCCGGAGCCGTGCATGGCGTTGCAGTCGAACCAGGTCGCCGAGCCGGACTTGCCGGTGAACAGCTTGATGCCGTGTGCGTCGGCGAACTTGCCGAGGGCCTCGTCCGAGGGCAGGCCCGCGTCCTGCATCTGCAGCGACTTCTTGTAGTTGTCCTTCGGCGTCTCACCCGCGCAGCCGAGGAACGTCTTGTGCGAGCCGGGCATGATCATGAGCCCGCCGTTGGTGTCGTAGTTCTCCGTCAGCGCGATGGAGACGGACACCGTCCGCATGTTCGGCAGGCCGTCCTCGGCGTGCCAGGTCTCGAAGTCCGAGTGCCAGTAGAAGCCCCGTGCCCCGAAACCGGGCTTGACGTTGATTCGCGACTGGTGGACGTAGACGTCAGAGCCGAGGATCTGACGGGCCCGACCCACGATGCGTTCGTCCCGCACCAGGTTGGCGAAGACCTCGCTGATCTTGTGGATCTCGAAGACCGAGCGGATCTCCTGCGACTGCTTCTCGACGATGGAACGCTCGTCGGCGCGCATCGCCGGGTGGGTCACCAGACGGTCCAACTCGGCCTGGTAGGTGCCGATCTCGTCCGGGCCGATCAGCTCGTCGATGGCGAGGAAGCCGTCCCGCTCGAAGGAAGCGAGGTCCGACTGGCGAATCGGCCCTCGCGCTCCCTCCGCCGACCAGACGACCGGGTCGACACGCGGCGTGGCCACCTCGGAGGCGCCTCGCGTCGGGTACAGGTCCGTGATGTCGGGTGCGGTCGTCATCGGGATCAGGCCTCCTCGTCCTCTGTCAGCAGCGGGTAGACGCCGTTCTCGTCGTGGTCCTCCCGTCCGGTCACCGGAGGGTTGAACACGCAGACGCAGCGGAAGTCGGTCTTCGGGCGCATGGTGTGCTTCTCATGACCGTCCAGGAGATACATCGTCCCCGGCTCGATCCAATGCGTCTCACCGGTCTCCCGGTTGGTGAGCTCGGCCTCGCCCTCCACGCACAGCACGGCCTCGATGTGGTTGGCGTACCACATGTCGGTCTCGGTGCCCGCGTAGAGGATCGTCTCGTGCAGAGAGAAGCCGACCTTCTCCTTCGCAAGCACGATGCGCTTGCTCTCCCAGGTGCCGGTCGCCGACTTCACGTGCCGGTCGGTGTTCTCTATCTCCTTGAACGAACGGACAATCACGGTGAGTTGCTGCCTTTCCTCGTAACTTTGTGGTGCGTGTCAGACGGTCTCGCGCACGGCTCGGGTGAGCGTGCGCAGCCCCTCGTCCAGCTCCTCCGGCGTGATCGTCAGTGCCGGAAGCAGCTTGACGACCTCACTGTCGGGGCCGGAGGTCTCGATGAGCAGGCCCAGCTCGAAGGCCCGCTTGGCGACCTTGTTGGCACGGTCCTTGTCACGGAACTCGATGCCCCAGACCATGCCGCGGCCGCGGTACTCGACGATCTCTTCGTGGTACTCCGTGCGCAGGGCGGCGAGGACCTCGTCGATCTGCTCGCCGCGCTCCAGGGTCTGCTTCTCCATGGCCGCGCCGTCGGTCCAGTACGTCTCCAGGGCAGCGGCGGCCGTCACGAACGCGGGGTTGTTGCCGCGGAACGTGCCGTTGTGCTCGCCCGGCTCCCAGACGTCGAGCTCCGCCTTGAACATGCACAGGGACATGGGCATCCCGTACCCACTGATGGACTTCGAAACGGTCACGATGTCCGGCGTGATGCCCGCCTCCTCGAAGGAGAAGAAGGCACCGGTGCGGCCGCAGCCCATCTGGATGTCGTCCACGATGAGGAGCATGTCCCAACGTTCGCAGACATCCGCCAGTTTGCGCAGCCACTCGGCGCGGGCGACATTGATGCCACCCTCGCCCTGGACCGTCTCGACGATCACGGCGGCCGGCGTGTTCAGGCCGGAGCCGGAGTCCTCCAGGAGGCGCTCGAACCAGATGAAGTCCGGCGTCTGCCCGTCGAGGTAGTTGTCGAACGGCATCGGCGTGCCGTGCACCAGCGGGATGCCGGCGCCCGCGCGCTTGAACGCGTTGCCGGTCACCGCGAGCGAGCCGAGCGACATGCCGTGGAAGGCGTTGGTGAAGGACACGATCGACTCGCGGCCCTTGACCTTGCGCGCCAGCTTCAGCGCGGACTCGACGGCGTTGGTGCCCGTCGGGCCCGGGAACATGACCTTGTAGGGCAGGTCGCGCGGGCGCAGGATGATGTTCTGGAAGGACTCCAGGAAGTTGCGCTTCGCCGAGGTCGACATGTCGAGCCCGTGCACGACGCTGTCGCGCTCCAGGTAGTCGATCAGGGCGCGTTTCAGGACCGGGTTGTTGTGGCCGTAGTTGAGCGATCCGGCACCGGCGAAGAAGTCGAGGTACTCGTGGCCGTCCTCGTCGTACATACGGCTGCCCTGGGCCCGATCGAAGACGGTGGGCCAGCTGCGGCAGTAGCTGCGCACCTCCGACTCAAGGGTCTCGAAGACGCTCAGGTCCGGCTGGGTGATGGTCACAGCAAAAACTCCTCTAGGGAGGGGAGATGAGGGGGGGGCGGGATGAGTGGGGTCGAGGGCGCGCTCAGGCCAGCGGGCCTATGCGGTACAGCTCCTCGGGCAGGTGCCCGTCGTCAGGGAACAGGCCCGCGTCGAACAGCACCGTGCGGGCCACACCGACGCGGTGCCGGCGGGCGAACGAGGTGAACAGGGCCTGGGACGCGGCGTTGTCGGGCGTGATGGTGGTCTCGAGGGTGGTGACCGGACGCGCCGCCGCGACCCGCGCGGCCAGCCCGTCGAGCAGCGCGGCCGCCAGGCCGCGCCCACGCTGCGCAGCGTCCACGGCGACCTGCCACACCACGAGGATGTCGGGTCGGTCGGGACGTACGTAACCGGTGATGAAACCGGCCACCTCGCCCTTCTCGTCGCGGGCGATCACCGACGTGGCGGCGAAGTCGCGACACCACAGCAGGTAGCTGTAGGAGGAGTTGAGGTCGAGCACCTTCGAGTCGCGGGCGATACGCCAGATCGCGGCACCGTCGGCCACCTCGGGGTGGTCGATCTTCAGTCCGTCGGGGACCGGGGCCACTTCGGCGACTTCCAGGAATTGCGCTTGTGCGGCGGTCATGCAAATTGAATTTACCGAGCAATTTCCGGGATTGCACCCGCGGAAGGGGTTACGTAACGAGGGCTTCTGTGTTATCGCGCGCAGGTGGGCGCGCGCACGAAATCGCGGCGATATGTCCCGGTTTGAGCCGGACAAAACGGGCGTATCTAAATTCGTGTGGAGTACGTCACAGCGTCGTAATCGCTACGAGACGAGTCCGAATTACGTCGGTTCCCGTTGACGAAACCTGAGTGTTTACGGTGCGGGAAAGCGGGCAGAAGCAGAACAGGAAGCCTCGCCGGATGACTCTGATAAAACGCGGGACAATTCTGTCTGAACAATTCCTGGATAAAAACAAAGGCGCCGCCCCGAAAAGGGCGACGCCTAGTGGTGAGTGCGCGGGTTCGCGCGCCGGGGCGCTTATTCCCAGGCGGCCGCGACCGCCTTTCGCGCCCCTTCCAGATCGACCTCGAACCCGGCCTCCGCGAGCGCCCCGCCGAGCGCGGCGAGCGAGGACTGCACGACGCCACGGGTCGCCTGCGGACCGTAGTGGTTGACCCGGATCATCTCCTGGGCGAGCGCGCCACCACCCGCGACCAGTGGCAGGACCGGGTCCACGGCCAGCGCCTTCGCCACCAGCTCACGGGCGTCCGTACCGGCCGGAGCGCGCAGTGTAGTGGCGACAGGGGCGGCGTCCCGGGCTTCGTGGACGTATGGCTCAAGTCCACCGCCCAGTGCGAGCGTTCCGGCGCGGGTGGCGGCGGCGGCCGAGGCGTGCCGCGCCATCAGGGCGTCCAGGCCCTCGCCCTCGATGCGCTCCACGCACGCCTCCAGGGCGAGCATCTCCAGCTGCGCCGGCGCGTGCAGCAGCGCCTTGCGGCCGCCGTCCACCCACCGCTGCTTCCAGTCGAGGAGCGAGAGGTAGGAGTGGCGCGGCGCGTTCGGGTTGGCGGCCATCCGCTCCCAGGCCCGCGCGCTCACCGACACGGCCGAGACACCGGCCGGACCGCCCATCGCCTTCTGCGCGCCGATCACGCACAGGTCCACGCCCCACGCGTCCGGGAGCACCGGCTCGGCGGCGATCGACGCCACCGCGTCCAGGTAGAACAACGCACCGTGCGCCCGCACCACTTCACCGATCTCGGCGACCGGGTTGGTGTTGCCGGTCGCGGCCTCCGCGTGCACCAGGGACACGAAGTCGATCTCGGGGTGCTCGGCGAGCGCCTGCCCGACCTGCTCGGCGGTGACGGCCGTGTGGAAGGGCACCGCCAGGTCGTGCACGGTGGCGCCGCAGTCGCGCAGCCAGTCGCCGAAGGTCTGTCCGTACGGGCCGGTGATCACGTTCAGCGCCACCGTGCCGGGGCCCGCGGCGGCACGGATCGCGCCCTCCAGCGGAAGCAGAGCCTCACCCTGCATGATCACGACGTTCTGCGAGGTGTCCATCAGCCGGGCCACGCGGTCCTCGATGGAGGCGAAATGCTCGGCGCTCAACGGGGCCAGGTCGAGAAACGGATGCGTCACGGTGGTGCTCTCTTCGCTCACGGGTTCGTACGGGTGCCGGTGTCGAGCGTACCCACCGCCTCATAGGCTGCGCGCATGAGTATTGGCGGGGTACTGCACGTGAAGGGACGGGTCCTCGTCGGGCCCGACGACGTACGCGACGAACTGTGGGTGGTGGACGGCCGGATCGCATACGACCGGCCCGTGACGGCGGGCCCCGACGTCACCACGGTCGAGGGCTGGGCGCTGCCGGGCCTGGTCGACGCGCACTGCCACGTCGGGCTCGGCACGCACGGCCCCGTCGACGCCGAGACCGCCGAGAAGCAGGCCCTGACCGACCGCGACCACGGCACGCTGCTGCTGCGCGACGCGGGCTCACCCTCCGACACCCGCTGGGTCGACGACCGCGAGGATCTGCCGCGCATCATCCGCGCCGGCCGCCACATCGCCCGCACACGTCGTTACATTCGCAATTTCGCGCACGAGATCGAGCCCGATGAGCTCGTCGCGTACGTCGCCCAGGAGGCGCGGCGTGGCGACGGCTGGGTCAAGCTCGTCGGCGACTGGATCGACCGGGGGACGGGCGACCTCGGCGCCTGCTGGCCGCGTGACGCGGTCGAGGCGGCGATCGCCGAGGCGCACCGCCTGGGCGCCCGCGTCACGGCCCACTGCTTCGCGGAGGACTCGCTGCGCGATCTCGTCGAGGCGGGCATCGACTGCATCGAGCACGCCACGGGCCTGACCGACGACACCATCCCGCTCTTCGCGGAGCGCGGCGTGGCGATCGTCCCGACCCTCGTGAACATCGCCACGTTCCCGCAGCTCGCGGCGGGCGGCGAGAGCAAGTTCCCCGACTGGTCGGCCCACATGCGCCGCCTGTACGACCGCCGCTACGACACCGTCCGCAATGCCTACGACGCCGGGATCCCGGTCTACGTCGGCACGGACGCGGGCGGCTCCCTCGCGCACGGCCTGGTTGCGGGCGAGGTCGAGGAGCTGGTGCGGGCCGGCATCCCGCCCGTCGAGGCGCTCTCGGCGACGGCGTGGGGCGCGCGCTCCTGGCTGGGCCGCCCCGGCCTGGAGGAGGGCGCGCCCGCGGACCTCGTGGTCTACGGGTCCGATCCGCGCGAGGACGTACGGGTGTTGGCGGCGCCGCGCAGGATCGTGCTGCGGGGCAACGTGGTGGGTTGACGCAGCGTTACTCCCGCGCCCCGGGGCTCGTTGCACACCACTTGGCGGCGCCCGCGCGGTCAACCCGCGTACGAGCGGCGCATCGACAGTACGAGCGACCTGTGGGCGACAGCGGTGGGGCGGATGGGAACGCGCGAGCCCGAAGATTCGAAGACGTGCGCGGAAACGCCCCGTTGGGGTGAACTCACGCCTCGTTGCTGACCGTTCACTCTCAGTGCGTAAAGATTCCCTCAACGATGACCAGTCGGGACCGTCCCGTCCCGGCGCTGTCCCGGTTCAGCTCTCTATGGGGGTCCCACCAGCATGCCCAGCTCCACCCTGACCACCGTCCTGCGCACGCCCGCCCGTCGCGTCGCCGCGACCGCCGCCGTCACCGCGCTCGCCCTCGGCCCCACCGTGCTCGCGACCGCGGGCCCGGCCGCGGCCACCGAGCACAGCGGCGGCAAGGCCGGCGCGGTCGTGCTCCGCACAGGACTCGACGTATCCCTCCTCAACAAGACCGTGAACGTCCCGCTCAAGGTCTCGCTGAACGAGGTGCAGGCGCCCAAGAGCGCTGACCAGACCGCGCTGACCGCCCAGCTGGACGGGGTCGACGGCGGACAGCCGTTCAGCGTGCTGCGCGCCGACGTGGCGCGGACGAAGGCCACGGTCGAGGGCGACACGGCGGAGGGCTTCACGGAGCTCGCCCACGCCAAGGTCCACGTCCCGGGCCTTCCGCTGCTCTCCCTGATCGAGGTCGGCCAGGTGACGTCCAAGGCGACGTGCGTGGCGGGCGAGAAGCCGGTCGCCGAGTCGAACCTGCTGGGCGGCGTCACCGTCCTCGGCAAGAAGATCACGCTGTCGACCGGCGGCACGACGTCCATCAAGGTCCCGGGGGTCGGCGAGGTGACGCTCGGCCTCTCCAACCGGTCCACGACGGACACCACGGCGGCGGCATCCGCCCTCCAACTCAAGGTGCACGTCAACCCGTTGAACCTCAACGTGGCGGAGGTCGACGGCGAGGTCACGCTCGCGGAGGCCACGTGCGAGACGCCGAAGGCGGCGGAGGCGCCGGCGCCCAAGCCGAAGCCGGAGCCTCAGGGTGAGAAGGCCGACACCCCGGTCCAGAAGACGCAGGCGCAGCCGGCGGCCGACAAGCAGGACCTCGCGGAGACGGGTGGCAACGAGATGACTCCGTACATCGCGGGCGGCGCGATCGTGCTGCTTGCCGCCGGCGGTGGAGCGGTGGCGATGGCCCGCCGGGGCCGTAGCCGGGCGTAACTGTTCGGGCCGCCTGCGGCACTTTCAGCCCCTGCGGCGCCGGGGTTTTCGGGGCTCCGCCCCGGACCCCGCTGCTCAATCGCCGCAGGGGCTTGAATGCAGAACCCCGGCCAACGCGGCGACGAAACTGTCGCAGGTGCCGCGGTCCCGGACCGCGAGGCGGACCCAGTCCGGGCCGAGGCCCGGGAAGGTGTCGCCGCGACGCACCGCGAAACCGATACCCCGCAACCGCTCCCGCACGGAACCCGCGCCCGGGATCCGCACCAGGACGAACGGGCCCTCCGCGGGCCCGGCCACCGACACCCCGTACGACGCCAACCCCCGCAGCAGGCCCACCAGATACTCCCGGTCCGCCGCGACGGCAACCGCCGCGTCCGCCGCCTCCGCCACCCCGCGGGCGGACACGCACGCCTGCGCGGCGACGAGCGCGGGCGAGGACACCGGCCACAACGGCTGCGCCCGCTCAAGAGCCGCCACCACCTCCGGCTCCGCCACCACATACCCGACCCGCAGCCCGGCAAGGCCCCACGTCTTCGTCAGGCTCCGCAGCACCACGAGCCCCGGCACGTCCGTCCGCCCCGCCAGGGACTCGCGCTCGCCCGGCACGGCGTCCATGAACGCCTCGTCGACCACCAGGAACCGCCCGGGGCGCGCCAGCCGGGTCAGCGCGTCCGCCGGGTGCAGCACCGAGGTCGGGTTCGTGGGGTTGCCGACGACCACCAGATCCGCGTCGTGCGGCACGAGCGCCGGATCGAGCCGGAACCCGTCCTCCTCCCGCAGCAGCACCCGCCCCACCGCGTGCCCGGCATCCTCCAACGCCGCCTCGGGCTCGGTGAATTGAGGGTGTACGACCACGGGCCTGCGCACCCGCAGCGCCCGCGCGAGCAGCACGAACGCCTCCGCCGCCCCGGCCGTGAGCAGCACCCGCTCCACCGGCACCCCGTGGTGCGCCGCCACCGCGGCCCGCGCGGCCCGCCCGTCGGGATACGCCGCGAGCCCTTCCAGGGACCCGGCGATGTGCTCCCGCAGCCAGGACGGCGGCGTGCCCGTGCGCACGTTCACCGCGAGATCCGTCAACTTCTCGCCGTCGTCGCGGACTTCCGCGTCCCCGTGGTGCCGCAGATCGGGTCCGCCGACCGGGTCCGCCACGTCCGGGGCGGCCGCGCAGCGCACGTCCACCTCCGGATGCGCCGCGGCCCACCCCACGGCCTGCGCGTGGAGCCGCTGCGCGGGCAGGGCTCCGTAGGGCAGCACGACGACCCGCCGCGCGCCGAGCGCCGCACACCGGTCGAGCCCCGCGGGCACGTCCGGCGCCGCCGACACATACGCCGGCTCCACGCCCGCGTAGCCGCTGCCCTCCCACAACAGCCGTGCGGCGGCAGCGAGTTCGGCGTTGGCCGCGGAGTCGGCCGAGCCGGCCCCGACGAGCAGCACGGTCACATCGGCCCGGTCGCGCGGTGTGCGGGGGCCGCCGCCCAGAACGTCGTCGAGCCGTTGCTCCAGGGCGGCGAGCAGGGCCGGGGGAGGGGTGTGCATGGGGACGGGCTCCTTGCGGGGAGGTCGAGAGGGGGAATCCAGGAGGAGGGAGAAGCAGGGCCGGTCCCTACCCCGGCCGCGCCACCGCACACGTCACCCGGCCCGGACCCCCGCCCGCCCCGGCCGACGTCCGCTTCGGGACGAGCAGTTCACCGCCCCGTACGAGCGCGGCGGCCTCGGCGACCGACGGGGTGCCCACCGCGTCGCGGGCCCGCGCGGACGGGTGCGGCACGGGAACGGCGGCGAGCCGCTCGGCGTCGTACGTCTCCAGGGGCACGCCCAGCGCCTCTGCCGCCGCGACGATGCCGGGCTCCCGGCCCTTGGCGTCGACCGTCGCGAGCGCCAGGACATCCGTCGCGCCCGCCTCGGCCAGCGCGGCCCGGACGAGCCCGAGAACTTCGTCCGCCGGGGCGCCGGACCGGGCCCCGACACCGACGACCACGCCCCGCAGGATGTGCGCGGAGGCCCCCGGATGGGTTAGCAAGGGGCCATGGCCGTGATCGTGGCGCTGAGCGCCTTCTTGATGACTTTGGTCGGCGGCTGGACCGCGCAGCGGGTCACCGACCGGCGCCACCTGGTGCTCGGCCTCGCCGGTGGCCTGATGCTCGGCGTGGTCGGCCTCGACCTGCTGCCCGAGGCACTGGAAGCGGCGGGCGGCGAGGTGTTCGGGGTGCCGGCGGCGCTGCTGCTGTTCGTGGCCGGATTCCTCGGGGCGCACATCATGGAGCACCTGCTGGCCCGCCGCCAGGCCGCCCACGGGGCGGAGGAAGGGGCGTCGGGCGGCCGGGCCCCCGAGGTGGGGATCACAGCGGCGTCCGCGATGGTCGGGCACAGCCTGATGGACGGCATGGCGATCGGCGCCGCCTTCCAGATCGGCGGCGGCATGGGCACCGCCGTGGCGCTCGCCGTGATCGCCCACGACTTCGCCGACGGCTTCAACACGTACACGATCACCCGGCTCTACGGGAACGCCCGCCGCAAGGCGTTGATCATGCTGTTCGCGGACGCCGCGGCGCCGGTCGTGGGCGCCGCGTCCACGCTCCTGTTCACCATTCCGGAGCAATTGCTCGGCGGCTATCTCGGCTTCTTCGGCGGCGTGCTGCTCTACCTGGCCGCCGCCGAGATCCTTCCCGAGGCCCACCACGAGCACCCGGCCCGCTCGACGCTGCTGTGCACCGTCGCGGGCGCGGCCTTCATCTGGCTCGTGGTGGGGCTCGCGGGGTGACCCGTTCACCGTGCGCCGCTCCACTGGACCAGACGGTGCGCGATGTCCGGCAGCGCCGCCCAGTGCGTGTGCAGATAGCTGGCGTGCACGCCGCCCTGTGCGAAGCCCTCGACGCGCGGCGTCGGCAGCCGCATGCCCCAGGCGGGCGTGGGCCCCGCGCCCGGCTCGAGGACGGTCCGGTGGAACTCGTGGCCGCGCAGCCGGGCCCCTGCCGGGGTGAGCGGACTGTCGGACAGGGCCACGGCGTCCCGGTAGCCGAGGGTCAGCCGGCCGGACATCTTCGCGTCCGCGTCGAGCACCCCGCACATCGGCCGGCCGTCGAGCGAGCGGGAGAGGTAGAGCAGGCCCGCGCACTCGGCGATCACGGGGGCGCCGCCGCGGGCCAGCTCGGCCACGGCCTTGCGGAGCTGTTCGTTGGCGGAGAGCTCGGGGGCGTAGACCTCGGGGAAGCCGCCACCGATGACGATCGCCGCGGTGTCCTCCGGGAGGGCCTCGTCGTGCAGCGGGTCGAACGTGACGACGTCGGCGCCGGCCGCGCGGAGGAGTTCCGTGTGTTCGGTGTACGAGAAGGTGAAGGCTGCGCCTCCTGCCACCGCCACGACGGGCCTGTCCGGCGTCGCGGCGACCTCCGGAGGGCTCCACGCCTCCGTCTCCAGCGGTGGCGCCGTACGGGCCAGTGCCAGCAACCCCTCCAGGTCGCACCCCTCCCGCACCATCGTCGCCGACGCCCGGACCGAGTCCACCGCCTCCGTGCTGCGCTCGGCCACCGGGACCAGGCCCAAGTGGCGTGACGGCGTGGCTACTTGGGGGGTGCGGCGCAGGGACCCGAACATCGGGACGCCGACCTCCTCCATGGCCTCGCGCAGCAGCTCCTCGTGGCGGTCGGAGCCGACCTTGTTGAGGATGACGCCCGCGAGGCGCACCTCGGGGTCGAAGGAGGCGAAGCCGTGCACGAGCGCCGCCACCGACCGCGACTGCGAGGAGGCGTCGACGACGAGCACGACGGGGGCCTTGAGCAGCTTCGCGACGTGCGCCGTCGAGGCCAGCTCGCCCTCTCCCGACGCACCGTCGAACAGGCCCATCACGCCTTCCACGACGGCGAGTTCGCACCCCGCCGAGCCGTGCGCGAACAGCGGGGCGACGAGCTCGGGCCCGCACATGTACGCGTCGAGGTTCCGCCCGGGACGCCCGGTCGCGAGCGCGTGATAGCCGGGGTCGATGTAGTCGGGCCCCACCTTGTGCGGCGACACGGCGAGCCCGCGCTCGGCGAACGCCGCCATCAGGCCCGTCGCCACGGTCGTCTTGCCGGTGCCGGAGGCGGGCGCGGCGACCACCAGGCGGGGAACGTCGACTACCACTCGATGCCCCGCTGGCCCTTCTGGCCCTCGTCCATCGGGTGCTTCACCTTCGACATGTCGGTGACGAGATCCGCGAACTCGACCAGCTTCTCAGGGGCGTTGCGGCCGGTGATGACGACATGCTGCTGCCCGGGGCGGTTCCGCAGCGTCTCGATGACGTCGTCCACGTCGATCCAGCCCCAGTGCATCGGGTAGGCGAACTCGTCGAGCACGTACAGCTTGTACGTCTCGGCGGCCAGGTCCCGCTTGACCTGCTCCCAGCCCTCGCGCGCCTTCTCCTCGTTGTCGGCCTGATCGTCGCGCTGCACCCACGACCAGCCCTCGCCCATCTTGTGCCAGGCCACGGTGCCGCCCTCGCCGCTCGCGCCGAGCGTCTTGAGCGCGTTCTCCTCGCCGACCTTCCACTTCGCCGACTTGACGAACTGGAACACCCCGATCGGCCAGCCCTGGTTCCAGGCGCGCAGCGCGAGCCCGAACGCGGCCGTCGACTTGCCCTTGCCGATGCCGGTGTGCACGAACACCAGCGGGCGGTTGCGACGCTGACGTGTCGTCAGCCCGTCGTTCGGTACGACACTCGGCTGTCCCTGCGGCATTTAAGCGGCCCTCCTGATGGTGTTCTGCGTTCCAGTGACGTCCTTCACGAGCCCGGCGATCGAGTCCGCCCGCAGCTCGTCCAGCGTGACGGCGGTGCCGCCCAGCCGACCCGCGAGTTCGGTGGCGAGCCCGAGCCGCACCATGCCGGTCTCGCAGTCGACGACGACGCTCGCCGTCCCCTCGGCGGCGTGCAGCCCGGCCGCGCGGCCCGCCAGCTGCACGGGCTCGGGGCCGCCGGTCGCCCGCCCGTCGGTCACGACGACCATCAGCGGCCGCCGCGCCGGATCCCGCAGCCGCTCCACGCGCAGCACCTCGTGCGCCTTGAGGAGTCCGGCCGCCAGCGGGGTGCGCCCGCCGGTCGGCAGCGACTCGAGGCGGCTCGCCGCCGCGTCCACGCTCGACGTGGGCGGTAGGGCGACCTCGGCCGCCGACTTCCGGAAGGTCACGAGTCCCACCTTGTCCCGCCGCTGGTACGCGTCGAGCAGCAGCGACAGGACGGCGCCCTTCACGGCGGTCATCCGCTGCCGCGCCGCCATCGACCCCGAGGCGTCGACCACGAACAGGACGAGGTTTCCCTCGCGCCCCTCGCGGGTCGCCTGCCGCAGGTCGTCGCGGCGTACGACGAGCCCCCGGCCCGAACGGCCGCGCGCCCGCTGGTGCGGGGCCGCGGCCTGCACGGTCGCCGCCAGGTGCAGCTTCGTCAGGGCGCCGCGGGGCCGCGTCGCCCCTGTGGTGCGGCCGTGCTCGGTACGCGCCCGGGACCGCCGCCCCGAGGCTCCCTCGCCGAGGCCGGGAACGCTCAGCATCTTCGTACGAAAGGGCTCGCCGGCCGCCACGGGCTTCTCCTCGGGGGCTCCGCCGCCGGACGCGGGGGCGGCGGCGGGCTCCTCGGGGGAGTCCTCCCGGTCGTCACCGGCCGGAGCGTCGTCCTGCGGGTTCTGCGTGTCCTGCGGGTCCTTGGTCTCCTGCGGGGCGTCGTGCGGCCCGTCCTGCGGCGGCACGCCACCACCGGGGCCGCCACCGTCGGGCCCCCCGTCGGGATCGTCGTCCCCGTCCCCGTCGCCCTCGGAGTTCCCTTCGGGCTCGTCCTCGGGTGCGAACTCGTCCAGGGTCTCGTCGAGCTTGTCCTCGTCAAGACCCGGCGCGTCAAAGGGGTTCCGGCGCCTGCGGTGCGGGAGCGCGAGCAGCGCGGCCTGCCGCACGTCCTCCGCCAGCACGTCGGTGCGCCCCGCCCAGGCGGCGAGCGCGGTGGCGGTGCGCGCCATCACGATGTCGGCGCGCATGCCGTCCACCTCGAAGGCCGCGCACGTCGCCGCGATCTGCGTCAACGCCCGGTCACCGAGCCGTACTTGGGGGAGCAGCTCACGCGCGGCGACGATCTTGGCCCGTACTTCGGCCTCGTCCTCGGCCCACCGCCCGGCGAACTCCTCCGGGTGGTCGTCGTAGGCGAGCCGCCGCTTGACGACCTCCACCCGCTGCTCCGGCTCACGCGAAGCCGCGACCTCCACGGTCAGCCCGAACCGGTCGAGCAACTGCGGCCGCAGCTCGCCCTCTTCGGGATTCATCGTCCCAACGAGCAGAAAACGCGCGGCATGCCGCACGGAGACACCCTCACGCTCTACGTAGGAGGCACCCATGGCAGCAGCATCAAGCAGCAGGTCGACCAAGTGGTCATGCAGCAGATTCACTTCATCCACATACAGAATCCCGCGATGGGCGTCGGCAAGGAGCCCCGGCTCGAAGGCCTTCACGCCCTCGGAGAGCGCCCGCTCGATGTCGAGCGCGCCCACGAGCCGGTCCTCGGATGCCCCGACGGGCAACTCGACCATGCGCGCGCCGCGTTGGGTACCAGGAGTCTCGGCGTGCGGCCCGTCCGGGCACTGCGGATCCGGCCCCGCCGGATCACACGAGAACCGACATCCGGCGACGACATCGACATCCGGCATCAACGCGGAGAGCGCCCGCACGGCGGTGGACTTGGCAGTCCCCTTCTCCCCACGCACGAGCACACCACCCACGGCAGGCGACACAGCATTCAACAACAGAGCAAGCCGCAGATCGTCCTGCCCGACGACAGCGGTGAACGGAAAGGGGGTAGGCATCAGCCAACAACCTCCAGCGAGTGGGACGTATCTAGGGGCGCGGGGAACTGCGCAATCTGTTCGGGGGTCCGGGGGCGCAGCCCCCGGGGACGGGACGGGAAGGGGCGGCGGGGGCGACTCCCATCACGGCGCCCCGGGCGGCACAAACGGCAACCCCCCAGGCGCACCCCCCTCGATCAACCGCCACAACGCATCCGTATCGGCATGCCGCTCAATCAGACCCCCGAGCCGATCAAGCTGCTCCTCCCGCAACGCCTCGAACGACGTATCCGCCGCCGGAACGAACCGTCGACCGGCCCCCGCCGCGACCTCCCGAAGGAACGCCCGCCGAAACCCGTCCGCCTCAAGCGACCCGTGCCAATGCGTCCCCCACACGGAACCAACCCGGCACCCGTCCAAGAACACCTCGCCGCCCCGCACATCGGCGACCCCGTGATGGATCTCGTACCCCTCGACGTACTCCCCGAGCGCCTCCCCGACCGGCCGCGCAAGCGTCTTCTCGGCCTCGAACCGCACCCGTACGGGAAGCAGCCCGAGCCCGTCCACGACGCCGGCCCGCGACTCGACCTCGTCCTCGATCGTTTCGCCGAGCACCTGGAACCCACCGCAAATACCGAGCACCGGACGCCCCTCGGCGGCCCGCCGCGCAAGCGCGTCCGCAAGCCCGCGCTCGCGCAACCACTCCAGCGCCCGCACCGTCCCCCGCGTCCCCGGCACCACGACCAGATCCGCGTCGACGAGCTCCTCGGCCCGGTCCACGAACCGCACGACGACACCGGGCTCGGCGGCCAGCGCGTCCACATCGGTGAAGTTCGACATCAGCGGCACCGCACACACGGCGACCCGCAGCACGTCCTCGCCCACGGGCGGCGCCACGACCGACTCCCGTACGGCCCCCCGCAGGGACACCCGGAGCCCGTCCTCCTCGTCGATCCCGAGCCCGTGCTGGAACGGAAGCACGCCGTAAGTGTCGCGCCCCGTAAGGGACTTGAGCATGTCGAGCCCCGGCTCCAGCAGGCTCACGTCACCCCGGAACTTGTTCACCAGATACCCGGCAAGGAGCTCCTGGTCCTCAGGCGCCAGCAGCGCAGTCGTCCCGAAGAAGGACGCGAACACCCCGCCCCGGTCGATGTCCCCCACGACAAGCACCGGCAGCCGCGCCGCCCGCGCAAGCCCCATGTTCACGATGTCGGTCCGCCGCAGATTGATCTCGGCGGGCGACCCGGCGCCCTCACAGATCACGGCGTCATGGGTGGCCCGCAGCTCCTCCAGGCACCCCACCACGGTGTCGAGCAGCGCCGCCTGCCGCCCCCCGTGCAGCCTTTCCCCGGGGGACGACCCCCCAGACCCCCCGAAGAACCCGCGCGCACTCAGCTCGCCCACAGGCTTCCCCATGAGCACGACCTGGCTGCTGCGGTCACTGCCGGGCTTGAGCAGCACCGGATTCATCAGCGCGCTCGGCTCGGCCCGCGCGGCCTGAGCCTGCATGGCCTGCGCCCGGCCGATCTCGGCGCCCTCCCTGGTCACGAACGAGTTCAGGGACATGTTCTGCCCCTTGAACGGCGCGACCTTCACGCCCTGGCGCGCCAGCCACCGGCAGATCCCGGCGGTGACGACACTCTTGCCCGCGTCGGAGGTGGTCCCCGCGACGAGCAGCCCTCCGCCCGTCATCGCCGCCCCCGCGCTCGTATCCGTCGCGCACCCACAAAGACTCGCGCACCCACACAGACTCCCAACGCCAACAGAGACACCCGCCGCGACAAGCGCACGGCCCGATCCACATCACGCACCTCGACCGCGCGCCCCGGCGCGTTCAGCACCGGCCGGTGCTCGACCCGGCCGCCGTACGCCAAGGTCCCGCCGAGCCGCACCCCGAGCGCCCCCGCGAAGGAGGACTCGACGACGCCGGCGTTCGGACTGGGGTGGCGCCGCGCGTCAGCCCGCCACGCGTCCAGCGCCTGCCGGGGGCGGCCACCGGCGAGGACCGCGAGGGCGCCGGTGAGGCGTGCCCCCGGCCAGCCGGCCACGTCGTCGAGGCGGGCCGAGGCCCAGCCGAACCGCCGGTACTTCACGGACTTGTGCCCGACCATCGCGTCGAGCGTGTTCACGGCGCGGAAGGCGACCAGGCCCGGCACCCCGCCGAGCGCGCCCCACACGAGCGCGCCCACGACGGCGTCGGAGGTGTTCTCGGCGACGGATTCGACGACGCCGCGGGCGATCCCGTCGGCGTCGAGCCCCTGCGGATCACGGCCGCACAGTCGGGGCAGCAGCTCCCGCGCGCGCTCCACGTCCCCGGCCTCAAGGGCGGCCCCTACGCCGCGTGCCTCCCGGCCCAGCGAGGTGCCGCCGACGACGGCCCAGGTGGCTGCGGCCGTCAACGCGACGGAGGCGACGGGGGAGCGACGTACGAGACGGGACGCGAGGGCCGCGACACCGGCGGCGCCACCGGCACACACCACGGTGTGCAGGGCGCCCACGCCACGGTGGTCCCGCCAGAGCCCGCGCTCGACGGCCGCGGCGGCGCGTCCGAATCCGGCGACGGGGTGCCCACGGCGCGGATCGCCGAGAAGAAGGTCGGTGAAGATTCCGGCGGCGGCACCGCACGCATACACGCGCTCGTGCCGCCAAGTGCCGCGCGGGGCGAGCATGGCGGTAGGTGTCCTCACTCAGGGTGTCCACGCCCTGGTTCGACGAGACCGGCAGCAAGAGTTCCTGGCTCACCCCTTTGAAGAAGGGGGTTCACAGTGGCGGGACCGCGCCGGATTCGCACCGGCTTCCTCAACTGCTGCCGTATATGGCGGGGGAAGTCCACCACGCTCCGAGTTGGCACGTCAACTTGCTGTTGATCACGCAAGCGGGGTGCGGGACGTCGCGTCCCGCACCCCGCTCACGTATGACTGCGTATCAGGCCACGATCAGATAGATCCCGTAGGCCACGGCCGCCGCGCACAGTGCGAAGCAGGCATACGCCCCGGACGTCGCGACCGCCGCCGAGCCACCGTCACGCGCCGCCGACTCCCGCTTGGAGAGGCCCACGATGCCGAGGGTGAACAGGCCGACGAGGGCCACGGTGATGACGAGAGAGACACCGAAGACGGAGCCGAGGGCCGCCCAGTCGATCTTCATTCCTGTCCTGCTTCCTTCTGCGCTACAGCGTGACGCCGGCGGGGCGCGCGGGGTCGCTCACCGCACCGGCCTTCGGCTGGGCGGGTATTTTCGCCTCCGGCTCGACCGTCTCGACCGTGCCCACCGGCGGCGGGGAGACCGAGGCGATCGCGGTCGTCACGACACCCGGGGCCTCCTGCGCGGGGGCGGTGTGCGGCTCGTCCGCCGTGACGTTGGTGTGGTCGATGGAGTTGCGGCGCGACAGCTTCCAGATGATCGCCGAGCCGGTCACGAGCAGCGCGGCGGTGAGGCCGATGCCCCACGGGCCCTGCTTGGTCAGGAACTCGGCGCCCGCGCCCACGAGGCCCGCGGCCGGCAGGGTCAGACCCCACGCCACGAACATCCGGGTGGCGGTGGACCAGTGGACGACGCCGCCCTTGCGGCCGAGGCCCGCACCCATCACACCGCCGGAACAGACCTGCGTGGTGGAGAGGGAGAAGCCCAGGTGGGAGGAGGCGAGGATCGCGGTCGCCGCACTGGTCTGCGCCGCGAAGCCCTGCTGCGGCGCGAGCTCGGTGAGGCCCTTGCCCATGGTGCGGATGATGCGCCAGCCGCCCAGATAGGTGCCGAGCGCGATGGCCATACCGGCCGAGACGATGACCCACAGCGGCGGGTCGGCGTCGTGCCCGAGCACACCGCCGGTGATCAGGGCGAGGGTGATGATGCCCATCGTCTTCTGCGCGTCGTTCGTGCCGTGCGCGAGGGAGACGAGACCTGCGGAGGCGATCTGCCCGGCGCGGTAGCCCTTGGCGGTCGCCTTCTGGTCGGTCTTCTTGCTGATCCGGTACGTGAGGCGGGTGGCCAGCATCGAGGCGATGCCGGCGACGAGCGGCGCGGCCACCGCGGGCAGCAGCACCTTGGTGACGACCGTGCCGCCGTTGACCGAGGACCAGCCCATCGACATGACCGCGGCGCCGATGAGGCCACCGAACAGGGCGTGCGAGGAGCTGGACGGCAGGCCGAGCAGCCAGGTCAGCAGATTCCAGAGGATGGCGCCTACCAGCGCCGCGAAGATGACCTCTGTCTTGAGGCCGTCCTCATTGATGATGCCGCCGGAGATCGTCTTCGCGACTTCGACGGAGAGGAACGCTCCGACGAGGTTCAGCACGGCGGACATGGCCACCGCCGTCTTCGGCTTGAGAGCGCCAGTCGAGATGGTCGTCGCCATCGCGTTGGCGGTGTCGTGGAAACCGTTGGTGAAATCAAAGACCAGCGCGGTAACGATCACGATCGCTAGGAGCAGCGTGATGTGTTCCATTTACCCAGGCTTCGGTTGGACGTCAGTGGTTCTTTGGAACGTAAAGAGCCCGAGTGAACGGAAGATGAACTGGGCCGGGCGCCCCGGTGACCCGATCCGGAGGGGCTCTGCTCGGCTTGTCACGAGGCGGCGCCGCCGGTTCCGGTTCGAGGTCGCCACGGCCCCGGAACCAAGGGCTCCGGGGACCTTCGGCCGGGCCTTTCGACTACCCCTTCGCGAACCGCTTGAGCTGGGCCATCGAGCCGTTGAAGAGATTCTGGTCACCCGGCAGCCGGCCGCTGTCGGCGTACTGCCAGAACGTCCAGTAGGTCCAGCCTGCCGGTAGTGAGCCGGCGCGCTCGTCGTACCGGGCGAGCCACAACGCGTGGTTGGCGGCGAAGGCCCGGCTGTTGCCGGTGCACTGCTTCCACCATCGCGCGTTGGTGTAGATGACCGGACGGCGCCCGGTGCTGCGGACGATCTCGTTGCTGAAGGAGCTGATCCAGGACACCAGCGTCGACTTCCGCAGCCCGTAGCAGGGGTGCTTGCCCTTGCCGTACGGGTTGTACTCGATGTCGAGCGCGGGCGGCAGCGTCCAGCCGTCGCGCCGCCAGGCCCCGCCGTTGCGTACGAAGTACGAGGCCTGTGCCTTGCCGGAGGACTTCTGCGGCAGCGCGAAGTGGTAGGCGCCGCGGACGATGCCCGCGTTGCGGGCGCCCTTGTACTGCCGGGAGAAGTAGGGGCTCCGGTAGTTCGTGGACTCGGTCGCCTTGACGTAGACGAACCGGGCGCCCTTGTTCTTCGCCTTCTGCCAGTTCACGTTCTTCTGGTGCGACGAGACGTCGTGCCCGCGCGGCTTGTCCGCGCCCTGGGCCGGCAGCTCCGCGAGCAGGGTGCCGCCGATGGTCAGTGCGGCGACGGACGTGAGCGCGGCGGCGCGGCGGCGACGCGAGGACGCTGTGCGGCTGCGAGCCATGGTGACCCCCGAAAGTGACGACGTACATGACAAATCCCCAGGGAACTCCCAGAGAGTAGCGAGAGATCATCAATTACCCGTCCAAGGTCGGCCAGATAACACCAGAGAGTGATCAATGCCCATATGGGGGATTCCGGAGGGTCGGACTCCACGCCCATCCGCTCCGGCTGCCGCGCCAAGAGGCTGACAGGATGCGCGCCATGACACAGCTTCAGGAACTCGACGAGGCATGGCAGGAACTGGTGCTGACGGCCCGTCGGACGGTGGCCGACGGCCTGGTCGTCGGGACCTCGGGCAACGTCTCGGTACGGGTGCGCGGAGACGAAGGCGACCTGGTCCTCGTCACGCCGACCGGCGTCCCGTACGAGGATCTCGGCCCGGACGATCTCGTCGCCTTCGGCCTCGACGGCGAGCGGCGGGCCGGCACCCTGAAGCCGACCAGCGAGCTCCCCATGCACCTCGCGGTCTACCGGCACACCGACGCCCGCGCCGTCGTGCACACCCACGCCGTGCATGCCACCGCGGTCTCCACGCTCGTGGCCGAGCTCCCGCCCGTGCACTACATGACGGCGGCGCTCGGCGGCCCCGTCCGGGTCGCCCCCTACGCCACGTACGGAACACAGGAGTTGGCCGAGAACATGCTGCGCGCCCTCGCCGGGCGCACGGGTTGCCTACTTCAGAACCACGGCGCCCTCACATACGGAGACACCCTCGCCGCTGCCTACGACCGCACAGCCCAACTTGAGTGGATGTGCCGCCTGTGGCTCACCGCCCACTCCGTCCCCGGCCTGACCCCGTCGCTGCTGACCGGAGAGCAGTTGCGCGAGGTGGGGGAGCGGCTGAGCGGGTACGGACAGCAGGGCGCGCGGTGACCGGTCCGCGCTGTTTGTGTCACTCGTACCCGTCGCCCCACTGGCCGGGGCGGGCGCGGGCCAGGACACTGGACGGGTGCGCACCGCCAAAGCGACGGCCGCTGCCGTCACCGCCGTCCTAGGGGCCTCGGCCGCCGCGATCGCCGCGGGCCGTCTGGCCAGCGACGCAGCGCTCAAGGCGCCCGCAGGCCGCCCGCTGCCCACCGAACCCCGACTCACCGTGCACGCCACCGCCGCGGGCCAGGTCACCCTGACCCGCGACCTGGCCTCGCTGCGCCCCGGCAGGTACGGGTTGCAGGGCGACGGCTACCACGCGGTGGTCGGTCCGGTCGTCGAATCGGCCACGACCTCCGCCGATACCGTCGTACGCCGCTTGGAGCGGGTCACCCACGGCACCCTGGAGCCCGGCGCCAAGGCCTGGCTCACGCCCCAGGTGCACATCGGTGACCCCAAGGCCGCGCTCGGCCTGGACCACGCCGACGTCGACGTGCCCGGGGAACTCGGCGCGCTGCCCGCCTGGTTCGTGCCCGGCACCCGGGACACGTGGGTGATCACCGTGCACGGCCTCGGTACCACCCGCGAACACCCCATGAACCTCATGGAGTTCCTGCACCACCACCAGTTCCCTGTGCTCGACCTCGCCTACCGCGGCGACCTCGGCGCGCCCCGCTCCCCGGACGGCCTCGGCCACCTCGGCGAGACGGAGTGGCGCGACCTGGACGCGGCGATCCGCTACGCCGTGCGCTACGGCGCCCGGGACGTCATCGTGCTCGGCTGGTCGACGGGCGCCGCGATGGCCCTGCACGCGGCGGCCCACTCGGCGCTGCGCGACCGCGTCAAGGGCCTCGTCCTGGACTCGCCGGTGCTCAGCTGGGAGGCGACGCTGCGCGCCCTGGCCCGCGCCCGCCGCACCCCGGGCCCGCTGCTCCCGCTCGCGGTCCGCGCCGCCCAGGGCCGCACCGGCCTGCGCGGCGACCGCCTCTCGGAGGCCGCGGACCCGCGCGCCCTCAAGGTCCCCACGCTCCTGATCCACGGCCCCGGCGACGAGGTGTCCCCGTGGGCGCTCTCCCGCCGGCTCGCGGACCACCGCCCGGACCTGGTCACCCTCCACGAGGTGGACGAGGCCCCGCACAACGCGATGTGGAACGCGGACGCGAAGGGCTATGAGGAGGCGTTGAGAAGGTTCCTGACGCCGTTGATGTAGCGGCTCCACAGGGCGCCCGTTTGGGAATTGGCAGGGTCAACCGAGAGACTGCCCTTCGTGACGTCCCGTACCCCGCGCGACTCCCGGCTCCGACTCGTCAGCCCGCGCCGCCAGCCCCTGGCCGCCCCGACCCCGCGGCCGGTCGCCGCACGCCGTCCCGCACCCCGCCCACCGGAGGGCACCCCACCGCCCGCGGAGCTCGCCCGCGCCGCGCGCCGCGACCTCGCCGCGGCGGTCCGCGTGGCCCGCTGGGCGGACACCAGGATCGGCCCCGGCAACAACATGGCCGCCCGCGACGGCAAGGGCACTCTCTCCGACGTGACCGCCCTGCGCGCCGCGGAAGAGCTCGGGCTGACGGTCGATCAGGTCCGCGCGGACTGGGACACGGCCCGCCTCGCCGGACTCGTCGAGGTGCACGGAGCCAGCGCCCGGCCCGGCTGGCGGCTGCGCGCCTGGGACCGCGACGACACCGCCGTGCTGCGCGGCTGGGTCGCCCTGTTCGACGCCTGGTCGCTGGTCCACCCGGCGCCCGAGGAGGTCGGCCCCGCCGCGGTGGCCGAGGTCGTCGAGGCGATGCCGCAGCTGCTGAGCTTCCTTCAGCTGATGGCGGACCGGGTCGCCGCGGCCCAGCTCCTCGACCTGCTCGACCAGCGCGTCACGGAACTGCGCACGGAACGCTGCGAGATCCCCTACGTCCCGCCCGTCGCCCACCACCGCCCTTCGGACGAGGCGCTGCGCGCCGCCCCTGCTGATTCGGAACCGACGCCCCCACAGGACACCCCGCTCCGCCCGCTGCTCGACTGGTCCCTGCACGGCCTCGCCGCCGTGGGCGCGCTCACGTACGACGACGGGCACGCCACCCTCACCCCGCTGGGCAGCTGGGCGGTGTGGGTCAAGCTGGAGCAGATCTGCGTCGCAGCCCAGTCGCCCGCGGGCAACATCGAGGTGTCCGCCGAGGACATGCTGCGCGGCTGCGCGCGGCTGCGCCCGAAGGCCGCACGCGACGAGTACCGGGCCTGGCTCGCCGCCCGCGACATCGGCACCGCCGTCACCGACCTCCTCGACGCCGCCCGCGGCGAGGACGCCCTGCTGCGCGGCCTCGCCTTCGAGGCGCTGCGGGTCGTCGGCGCCCCCGCAGAGCCCGAGGTCCGCCGCGCCGCCGACGACCCGCACCTGCGGCCCTACGTCCTGCTGTGGCTCGCCGAGTACGAGGGCGCCGACCCCGAGGACGTGCACACGGTGCTCAGCCGCGAGGAGGCGACCTGGCTGTGGGTGGACACCGCCGCCGCCGTCGCCGACCACGGCGAAGCCCTCCTCCTCGTACGGCACTTGGAGGCCGCGGTGCAGCCGACCGTGCCCGCGCTGATCGAGGAGGTGCGCGCCGTCGGGCACCCGCGCACGGTGCAGGTGCTCGTCGCGCTCGCCGCCGCGCACCCCGACCCGGCCCTCGCGAAGGCGGTCCGCAGGGCGGCCTTCCAGGTGCACACCGGCGGCGTGTAGGACGTCAGCGGCCCGGTCTCACCGGAAGGTGTTGCACTGGGCCATGTCGCCGCTCTCGAAGCCCCGGTAGAACCACTGCTGGCGCTGCTGGGCCGAGCCGTGCGTCCACGTCTCGGGCGTCACCTGCCCCTGGTACCGCTCCTGGATCCGGTCGTCGCCGACCGCCGCGGCGGCGTCCAGGCCGTCGCGGATGTCCGCGTCGGTGAGGCTCGTGATCAGCGGCCGGCCGGTGGACTCGGTGGGCGTCTTCGTCGCGTGCCGCGCCCACACGCCGCCGTAGCAGTCCGCCTGCAGCTCGACCTTCACCGCGTTGCTGTTCTCGCCCGTGCGCCCGTCCTGGGCGCGTGTCAGCGTGCCCATCAGGTTCTGCACGTGGTGCCCGTACTCGTGCGCCACGACGTACGCCTGCGCGAAGGGCCCGCCGCTCGAACCGAACTTGGTGCGCAGCTCGTCGAAGAAGCCGAGGTCGAGATAGACCCGCCGGTCGCCGGGGCAGTAGAACGGCCCGACCGACGAGGTCGCCGAGCCGCACGCGGTGGCGACCTGGTTGGTGAAGAACACCGTCGACGCGGGCGTGTACGTGGCGTTCCTGCGCCCGAATTCCGCGCCCCAGAAGTCCTGCACGCTGTTGACCACGGCGACCGTCCGGCAGTCCTGCCTGCTGTTCGCGTCCGAGCCCGTCCGGCACTGCTCCTGGACCTGCGCCTCGCTGGACATCGTCGCCACAGGGGCACTGGTGTCCTCGGCGGAGAGCCCGAACTGGTCCGTGCCGAAGAGCAGCCCGAGGACGAGCGCGATCACACCCGCGAAGCCGCCCCCCATGGCCGCCTTGCCGCCCGGAAGCCGGCTGCCGCGCACGTCCTGGACCTCCGATGTGTCCAGACGCGCGTCGTCGTCGAACTGCATGCGCACCGCCTTCTCGCCGGTCATCGACCCCCTCATCCTGTTACGTCCCTGGTCAGAGAGGTCGGATCCGAGGGCCGAACGGGGGACACGCACACCTGGGAAAAGAGCTTGCACGTCACCGGTAAACTGGTTCGTATGACGTTCCTTCTCTGGGTGCATTAGCGGCGCTGATTGGCCCCCCGCCCTGTCAACCAGCCGTTAATCCTGTCCTGGAGTACCTCCCTTGATCACCGCATCCGGCATCGAACTGCGCGCGGGCGCGCGCATGCTCATCGAGAACGCCAATTTCCGTATCGCCAAGGGCGACCGCATCGGCCTGGTCGGCCGCAATGGAGCGGGCAAGACGACCCTCACGAAGTGCCTGGCCGGCGAGGGCATCCCGGCCGGCGGCACCATCAGCCGCTCCGGCGAGGTCGGCTACCTCCCGCAGGACCCGCGCACCGGCGACCTCGACGTGCTGGCCCGCGACCGCATCCTCTCCGCCCGCGGTCTGGACACCCTGATCCGCAAGATGCGCGAGAACGAGCAGCGCATCGCGAACGGCTCGGGCGCCACGCAGGCCAAGGCGCTGCGGCAGTACGAGCGCCAGGAGACGGAGTTCCTCACCAAGGGCGGATACGCCGCCGAGGCCGAGGCCGCCACCATCGCCGCCGCCCTGAACCTCCCGGACCGTGTGCTCGGCCAGCCCCTGCACACGCTCTCGGGTGGTCAGCGGCGCCGTATCGAACTGGCCCGCATCCTCTTCTCGGACGCGGACACGCTGCTCCTCGACGAGCCCACGAACCACCTGGACGCGGACTCGATCGTCTGGCTGCGCGACTACCTCAGGACGTACAGCGGCGGCTTCATCGTCATCTCCCACGACGTCGAACTCATGGAGACGGTCGTCAACAAGGTCTTCTACCTGGACGCCAACCGCTCCCAGATCGACGTCTACAACATGGGCTGGAAGCTCTACCAGCAGCAGCGCGAGGACGACGAGAAGCGCCGCAAGCGCGAGCGTCAGAACGCCGAGAAGAAGGCCGCGACGCTGAACGCGCAGGCCGACAAGATGCGCGCCAAGGCGACCAAGACCGTCGCCGCGCAGAACATGGCCAAGCGCGCCGACAAGCTCCTCGCGGGCCTCGAAGAGGTCCGCCAGTCCGACAAGGTCGCCAAGCTGCGCTTCCCCGAGCCCTCGCCGTGCGGCAAGACGCCGCTCATGGCCGAGGGCCTGTCGAAGTCGTACGGCTCCCTGGAGATCTTCACGGACGTCGACCTGGCCATCGACAAGGGCTCGCGCGTCGTCATCCTCGGCCTCAACGGCGCGGGCAAGACGACCCTGCTCAAGCTCCTCGGCGGCGCGGAGAAGCCCGACACGGGGCAGGTCATCGAGGGCCACGGCCTCAAGCTCGGCTACTACGCGCAGGAGCACGAGACCCTCGACCCGGAGCGCACGGTCCTGGAGAACATGCGCTCCGCGGCCCCCGACCTCGACCTGATCCAGGTCCGCAAGACGCTCGGCTCGTTCCTGTTCTCCGGTGACGACGTCGACAAGCCGGCCGGGGTCCTGTCCGGCGGCGAGAAGACCCGTCTCGCGCTCGCCACGCTCGTCGTGTCGTCCGCGAACGTGCTGCTCCTCGACGAGCCCACGAACAACCTCGACCCGGCCAGCCGCGAGGAGATCCTCGGCGCGCTGCGCACCTACAAGGGCGCCGTCGTCCTCGTCACGCACGACGAGGGCGCCGTCGAGGCCCTCCAGCCGGAGCGGATCATTCTGCTTCCGGACGGAATCGAGGACCTGTGGGGCCAGACGTACGCGGATCTCGTGGCCCTCGCATGATCAACTCGGTGATCACCGGGTGGTCGACTCGGTGATCACCGGGTGATCCACTCGGTGGGCACCGGTTGATCCATTGAATGATCCACTCCGTCTGGATCATTCGGCCGATCCGTGATCCTTCATCTGGGTGAGATCTCCTCGTACCCAGGTGTGTCGTGCACGGAATTCGGGGCCTCGTCGTGCATGGCGCCCTTGCGGCGCCTGGGCCGTGGCTGACCTGCCAGTTCTGTCGCGCATGCGTTTTCCGGGGCCGCGAAAATCCGCCGGAATTCTCGATTCCACTCGTGTGGATCCCCGTCGCGCCGGTAATTGAGGGTCTATGGACCTTGCCGAATGGGTGGCCAGGAAGCCCGCAAGGGGTGATCATGGGAAATCCAGAGCGCACTTCCCACGAGGAGGCACGGGTGGCCGAGACTCTGAAGAAGGGCAGCCGGGTAACCGGCGCCGCGCGCGACAAGCTCGCGGCAGACCTGAAGAAGAAGTACGACTCCGGTGCGAGTATTCGGGCATTGGCCGAGGAAACCGGTCGCTCGTATGGCTTTGTGCACCGGATGCTGAGCGAATCCGGGGTCACGCTGCGGGGACGCGGCGGGGCCACGCGAGGCAAGAACAAGGCCACGTCGGCCTGACCCTCGCAGGGCTCGCCCAGCTCACTGGCTCCAACTGACCACCCGGTCGGTCCGCTGTCCGGCCGGGTGGTTACTGTGCAGTCACTTACGTCTCGTGCGACTACGTGCCGTACGGCTGCGCAGACCCGGAGGTCCAGATGAACCTGCCCGCACCGCTGCTCGACAAGGACGGCGTCCGGCTCACCGTCGACGATGCGATCGCCACGGTCAGCCTGACCAACCCGGACAAGCGCAACGCCCAGAGTCCCGCTCTGTGGCGGGCGTTGGGCGAGGCCGGGCGTGCTCTGCCGGGGTCCGTGCGGGTCGTCGTGGTGCGCGGTGAGGGCAAGTCCTTCTCCGCGGGCCTCGACCGTCAGGCCTTCACGCCCGAGGGCTTCGACGGTGAGCCGTCCTTCCTCGACCTGGCGCGCGGCGACGACGACGTCCTCGACGCGACGATCGCCGAGTACCAGGACGCGTTCACCTGGCTGCGGCGCAGCGACATCCTGTCCGTCGCCGCGGTGCAGGGGCATGCCATCGGGGCCGGGTTCCAGCTCGCCCTCTCCTGCGATCTGCGCGTCGTCGCCGACGACGTGCAGTTCTCCATGCGCGAGACCAGCCTCGGCCTGGTGCCGGACCTGACGGGCACGCATCCGCTCGTCTCGCTGGTCGGATACGCGCGCGCCCTCGAAATCTGCGTCACCGGCCGCTACGTCCACGCCGACGAGGCCGTCCGCAGCGGCCTGGCCAACGTGTCCGTCCCCGCGGCCGAGCTCACGGACGCGACCCAGGACCTGGTCGCGGCCCTCGTCGCAGCGCCCCGCGACGCCGTGATCGAGACGAAGGCACTGCTCCAGGGAGCGTCCGACCGCACCCTCGACGACCAGCGCACCGCGGAGCGCGCGGCCCAGGGCCGCCGCCTCCGGGACCTGGCGGGTCTCGGCGACTGAGAGCCACTTCAGCCCGTCCGACGTCTACTGACGCCACTTCAGCCCGCCCGGCGTTTGAGGGCAGGGGGGTCTGGGGGCGCAGCCCCCAGGGACGGGACGGGAAGGGGCGGCGGGGGCGATCTACGTCGTGAGCTCCGTGACCAGCACCGCAACGGTCGGATTGTTCGGAAGCGCCCTGGCCACGGCCGCCCGGACGGCCCCGGTCACCTCGATCGCCCGCGCGTCCGCGGACACCCCCAGCTCCACGCGTACGTGACGGCGGGGGAGGGACGCCTCGCCGGAGTGGTCCTCGATGTGGACCGCCCGCCCCAGACCACCGAGCGTCCCGGTCAGCCGCGTCACTCCCGGCACCCCGAGCACCGCCTCCGCCACCCGATCCGCGTCCCCGGAGGCGCCCGCCGACTTCGGAGCGGGCGCCGGCTCCGGCTCATCCGAGGCACCGGGATCCGAGTCCGCCACCTGATCGGCCTCATCGAGCAGCGCCGTGACCTGGAGGTCGACCTCCGCCACCACCAGGCCGACCCGATCCGCCGCCCCCGCGAGCGCCTCCCTCAGCCGATCGGCGGCAACCGGCAGCGGTTCCTCCGCCGTCGCCGCACAGTCCGCCGTGAGCCGCAAAGGCCCCGGCGGCAGCGCGCTCGGTGGGGCCGGCACCGCGGGCTCCTCCGCCGCGTCGGGGTCGGCGAGCCCGAGGCGCAGGGCGCCGAGCCGTACGCCGCGCACCCCTTGCACCGCACGGCGCAGCGCCTGTGTCGCCGCCGGTTCCGTGATCCACGCACCGTCACCGGGCCCGCCGAGCGGCAACAGCCTGCCGAGCCCCAGCTGCGTACGCACTGCCTGTGTCCATCGATCAGCCGTCATTGCCCCAGGCTGCCCCATAGCGGGCGCGCCTTCGGGTAACCGCACTTAATGTGGGCAAAAGAAAGCAGCACCCCACCGAGATCCCACCTCACCGAGGGGACGGCCCGATGAGTGACACCGCGCAGAAGCCGGGCGAGACGCCCGGTTCGACCGCAGCCAGGACCAATGTGACCAAGCGGGGCAGTGGCGACCCCGCCAGCAGGGGACGGACCACCATCGCCGACGGCGTCGTCGAGAAGATCGCGGGCCTCGCGGCGCGCGACGTCGACGGCGTCCACGCCATGGGCAGCGGCATCTCCCGCACGTTCGGCGCGGTGCGCGACCGGGTTCCCGGCGGCACCAAGTCCGTGTCGCGCGGGGTGAAGGCCGAGGTCGGCGAGGTGCAGACGGCGCTCGATCTGGAGATCGTCGTCGAGTACGGCGTGTCGATCGCGGACACCGCGCGCGCCGTCAGGGAGAACGTGATCGTCGCCGTCGAGCGCATGACCGGGCTCGAGGTCGTCGAGGTCAACATCGCCGTCAGCGACGTGAAGCTGCCGGACGAGGAGGACGAAGAGCCGGAGTCACGACTCCAATGAGATCTGTGGGCGTAGCTACGGGCTTCCCTAGGAGGAGCGCACGATGAATCTGGCCGTGGTCGGCATGATCGCCGGCATGGCCCTCGGATTCGCCGGATACTTCGGCGGCTTCGGGGCCTTCCTGCTGGTGGCGGCGCTCGGCGCCATCGGTTTCGTCGCGGGCAGGTTCCTGGAAGGGGACCTGGAAGTCGGCGAGTTCTTCCGTTCGCGCGGCGATCGGCGGGGGTGACCGATGGCGGCACAGGTCGCGCCGGCCGAGCGCGGCGCGACCCGGATCGCCGACCGGGTCGTCGCGAAGATCGCCGCGCACGCGGCACGAGAGGCACTCGACCGGATCCCCGAGGACGGGGCGGCGCCGGGCGCCACGGTCACCGTACGACAGGACAGCGCGCGGGTCCGGATCAGCCTTGAGCTGGAGTACCCGACGGACATCGGCCGCCAGTGCGGTGCCGTGCGTCGTCAAGTGTCCCAGCGGGTAAGGGAGTTGGCGGGAATGGAAGTGCCCGAGGTGGCCGTCCAGGTCGAGCGGCTGCACTCGGCGCACACCCGTGGAACGGACCGGGGGAGGATCCGATGAGCGAACCCACCCGGCCGATTCCGGTGGTCGAGCGGGAGGAGAGCGAGCTCGACCAGTCGGCGTCCGCCGCTTCGTACGAGCCGCACCCCACGCTGGACAGCGAACAGAAGGCGAGCCGTTTCTGGTCGGGGCGGCGCGTCCCCGCCGCGATCGTGGCCCTGGTGATTCTGGCCGCCGCGGGACTGCTGCTCTACGACGTGGCAGCGGTGCGGGCGGGGCACGGGTCCATGCAGTGGCGGCGGACGCTCGCCGACGAGCTGTCCACGCGGACCCTCGACGACACCGCCGTCCTCATCGGCGCGGGCGTCGCGGCCGCGCTCGGCCTGTGGCTGATCGTGCTCGCGGCGACGCCGGGACTGCGCGCCCTGCTGCCGATGCGCCGTACACATCCGGAGGTTCGCGCGGTGCTGCACCGCGACGCCGCCGCGATGGTGCTGCGCGACCGGGCCATGGAGGTGGCGGGCGTGCAGTCCGCACGGGTCCGCATGAAGCGCCGCAAGGTGGACGTGCGGGCGCTCTCGCACTTCCGTGAACTCGACGACGTACGGGCCGACTTGGACGCCACACTCGGCGACGGGATCAAGCAGCTCGGGCTCGGCAAGGCCCCCGGCCTGTCCGTGCGTGTCGCACGGCCGGGGAAGAAAGGGTGAGCGGCGTGCTCAGGACCGTCAACCGGATCGTGCTCGGGTTGCTCGGGCTCGTCCTCGTAGTCGGCGGCGGCTCGGTGCTCGCCGTCGGGCTCGGGGTGAAGCCGCCGTCGTGGTGGATCCACGACGGCCCGGACGATGTGCTGGTCAGCGATGCCGACCGGGCGCGCTGGCACGACGAGGGCTGGTTCTGGCCGACGGTGATCGCCGTGCTCGGCGTCGTCGTGCTGCTCACCCTGTGGTGGCTGGTGGCCCAATTGCGGCGCCGCAGGCTCGCCGAGGTGCTGGTCGACAGCGGCGACGGCGAGGGGGCGCTGCTGCGGGGCCGGGCCCTGGAGAACGTCCTCGTGAGCGGTGCGGAGTCCCTGGACGGGGTCGACCGGGCCCATGTGCGGTTGACCGGCCGCCGCTCCACTCCGCAGGCCCGCGCGACCCTCACCCTGGAGCCGCACGCGGTTCCCGGCGAGGCGCTCCGGCTCCTGAGCCAGGACTCCCTGAGGCAGGCGAGGGAATCGGCGGGCCTGGAGGAACTCCCGACCGAGGTCCGCCTGCGGGCGGTCAAGCACCGTGCGGAACGGGTGAGTTGAGCCGGTTTCGAGCCCGCCCAGCGTTTGAGAACGAGCACATTTCGAGCCCGTCCGGCGATTGACGCCGGGCGGGCTCGACTTCTTTCAGAACCCGTGCCGGAAGCCGCCGTCCACCGGCAGCATCACACCGGTGAGGTACGACGCGGCGGGTGACAGGAAGAACGCCGCGGCCCGCCCGAACTCCTCCGGAGTTCCGTACCGACGCAGCGGGATACGGGACTCCTGCGCCGTCCGTGCCGCCTCCGGATCCGCCGCCATCCCGTCCAGCTCGCGCACCCGGTCCGTGTCGATACGCGCGGGCAGCAGCCCCACGACGCGGATGCCCCGCGGCCCCAGCTCGTTCGCGAGGGACTTGGCGAAACCGGCGAGCCCGGGACGAAGCCCGTTCGAGATGGTCAGCCCGGGGATCGGCTCATGTACGGAGCCGGACAGCACGAACCCGATGACCCCGCCCTCGTCCAGCTGCGCCGCGGCCGCCCGCGCGAGCCGCACCGCCCCGAGGAACACGGACTCGAACGCGGCCGTCCACTGCTCGTCCGTGTTGTCGGCGACAAAGCCGGGCGCGGGCCCGCCGACGCTCACCAGAATCCCGTCGAAGCCGCCGAACTGCTCGCGGGCCGCCCCGATGAGGCGCTCGGCGACGTCCGGGTCGGCGTTGTCGGCGGCGACGCCGTACGCGTTCGGCCCGAGCTCGGCCGCCGCCTCCTTGGCCTTCTGGTCGTCGCGTCCGCTGATGACGACCTTGGCGCCGTCGGCGACCAGCTCGCGCGCGGCCGCGTTGCCGAGGCCCCGCGTCGCGCCGGTGACTACGTACACACGGTTCTTCAGTCCAAGATCCATGGCCCTATCCTCCCTCTCCCTCGTCCGCCGCGCCGAACAGGGTCAGTGCCGTGCCCACGAGGCCGATATGGCTGAACGCCTGCGGAAAATTACCGAGCAGCCGGCCCGCCGCGGGGTCGTACTCCTCGGCGAGCAGCCCCACGTCGTTGCAGAGCGCCACGAGCCGTTCGAACAGCTCGCGCGCCTCCTTCGTGCGCCCCGTCATGTGCAGCGCGTCCGCGAGCCAGAACGAGCAGACCAGGAAGGCGCCCTCCTGGCCCGGAAGCCCGTCGACGCCGGACTCGTCCGCGCTGTAGCGGTGCACGAGACCGTCGTACGACAGCTCGTCGCGGACCGCGTCGACCGTGCCGAGTACACGCGGGTCGTCCGGTGGCAGAAAGCCCACGCGCGGGATGAGCAGCAGCGCGGCGTCCAGTTCGGACGAGCCGTAGAACTGGGTGAACGTGCCGCGCTCCGCGTCGTAGCCGCGCTCGCACACCTCCCGGTGGACGGCGTCGCGCAGCTTGCGCAGCCGGTCGATGTCGCCGGGCAGCCGCGGGTCGTCCTCCATGGCGCGCACGGTGCGGTCGACGGCGACCCACACCATGACCTTCGAGTGCACGAAGTGCCGGCGCGGCCCGCGCACCTCCCACAGCCCTTCGTCGGGCTCGCGCCACGTCTCCTCCAGGAAGTCGAGCAGCGCCAACTGCAGCCGCCAGGCGTGCGGCCCGGCCTCAAGGCCCTCGCGGCGGGCGAGCGCGAGGGAGTCGACGACCTCGCCGTACACGTCCAGCTGGAGCTGGTGCGCGGCGTCGTTGCCCGCGCGCACGGGGCGGGAGCCGTGGTAGCCGTCCAGCCAGTCGAGCTCCTGCTCGGGAAGGCGCCGCTCGCCCGCGAGCCCGTACATGATCTGCAGGTCGGCCGGATCGCCGGCGGCGGCCCGCAGCAGCCAGTCGCGCCAGGCCTCGGCCTCGTCGAGATAGCCGGCCGAGAGCAGCGCGCCGAGCGTCAGGGTCGAATCGCGCAGCCAGCAGTACCGGTAGTCCCAGTTCCGTACGCCGCCGATCTCCTCGGGCAGCGAGGAGGTGGGGGCGGCCACGATGCCGCCGGTCGGCGCGAAGATGAGGGCCTTCAGCGTGAGGAGGGAGCGGAGCACGGCCTCCCGATGCGGGCCTTCGTAGCGGCAGCGGTCCGCCCACGCCTGCCAGTCCTCCAGGCTGTGCCGCAGCGACTCGTGCGGGTCGACCGGCTGCGGGCGCTGCTCGTGCGAGGGGTGCCAGGTCAGGACGAAGGCGACGGTCTCGCCGGCCTCGACCGTGAACTCAGAGTGGGTGCCGAAGTCCTCGCCCCACGTGTGGACGTGCGGTTCGCTGCGCAGCCATGCCGAGTCCGGGCCCGCGACGGCGACCCGGTGCCCGTCGACGCGGCGCATCCACGGCACGACGGAGCCGTAGTCGAAGCGCAGGCGCAGCGTGCCGCGCAGGGTGACGCGTCCGCTGAGGCCCTCGACGATGCGGACGACGTCCGGGGCCCGGTCGCGCTGCGGCATGAAGTCGGTGACGCGGACGCTGCCGTCCGGCGTCTCCCACTCGGTGTCGAGCACGAGGGAGCCGGGGCGGTACGCGCGCGTGGTGCAGTGTTCCGCACCTTTGGGCGCGAGCCGCCAGTGGCCGTTCTCCTCGCTGCCGAGCAGCGCGGCGAAACAGGCGGGGGAGTCGAAGTGGGGCAGGCACAGCCAGTCGATCGACCCGTCCCTGCCGACGAGTGCGGCGGTCTGGTGGTCACCGATGAGGGCGTAATCCTCGATATGTGGGCGCACACGCCATGGGTTCCCCGTCATCGGCCCGGGGTTGCATCACATTTCGGGTGGACCACTTTTCGGGGGCCCGCGCGGCGCCCGGTCAGGCGACGGCGGCCGGCGTCTCGGCCTCGGACGTGGCCGTCTCTTCCTTGCGACGCCGCTCCCGCAGCTCTCGCCGCACCAGCACCACCCAGCCCACGGGCACCGCGGCGGCGAACAGCCACCACTGGATCGCGTACGCGTAGTTCAGCGCGGAGTCCTCCTTGCCGGGGGCTCCGACCAGCTCGGGGGTTCCGCTCTTCGATTCGGGCGCGGTCTGGGCGACGTAGCCGCCGAGCACCGTCCTGCCGAGGCGCTCGGCCTCCTGCTTGCTGTTGATCAGCATGACCTGCCGGGCGGGCAGGTCCTTGATGTCCTTGATGCCGCTGGCCGCGGTCGTCTCATTGGGCATCAGACGGCCGGTGACGGTGGTCTCGCCGCGCGGCGGGGCGGGGACCTTCGGGAAGGAGGTCTGCGCCCCGTTCGCCGGGATCCAGCCGCGGTTGATCAGCAGGACCTTGCCGTCGTTCAGGACGAACGGGGTCAGGATGTGGTAGCCGACCTCTTCGTTGGCGTTGACGCGGCGTCGCACCACGAGCTCGTCGTCGGTGTCGAAGCGGCCCTTCGCGGTCACCGAGCGGTACCGCTCCTGGCTGTTGACGACGTGTCCGGGGGACGCCAGGTCCTCCACGGGTACGGGCTTCGCGTTGAGCGCGTCCGTGACCAGCTGGTTCCTGGCGTCGCGCTCCTCGTAGCGGTGCATCTGCCAGATGCCCAGCCGGATCATCGTGGGGATGAGGACGAGGGCGACCAGGGTGAGGATCACCCACTGCCGGGTCAACAGGAAGCGGTACACCCCATGACCGTACAGCGGCGGGCATGGGGTGCTTTCAGTGGGGTGTGCCCGATTGTGGCGGGCGTGTGCCGAAGGGTTCAGACGTTGTCGACGATGCCCACCTTCCCCTCCGCGCGGGAGCAGTGCGCCCCGCAGAACCAGTGCCCGTCGACCTCGACGCCCTGCCCGATGATGCGGCACCGGCAGTGCTCGCAGATCGGCGCCATGCGGTGGATGGCGCAGCTGAAGCAGTCGAAGACGTGGACCGCTCCCTGGGCATGGACCTCGAAGGACATGCCGTAGTCGTTTCCGCAGACTTCACAACGTGCCATGCGCCACAGGGTGGGTGTCCGAAGCGGCGCCGGGCGAGCGGTGACGGGGCGAGTCGCCCCGCGTTCACCCGTCTGCCAGGACCGGTGGCCTACGCGAGTGGCCCCCGCGTGTGGCCTACGAGCCGTCCGCCGGTGCCACGTCCTGCAACAGCTGTCCGAACGCCGCCTCGTCCATGACCGGCGTCCCGAACTGCTTCGCCTTCACGACCTTCGAGGTGTACGAGTCCGGGTCATTGGTCACGAGGAGGCTGGTGAGCCGGGACAGGCTCGTCGCCACATGGAGGCCCGCGTCGACGGCCCGGTCCTCCAGGAGCTCACGGTCGACCGAAGTGTCCCCGGAGAACGCCACCCGCATGCCCTGCTTGAGCGGCTTGTCCGGCTCGTAGCGGCCCGGGTTCGGGTACGGGCAGGCGGGGCGCTTGCGCGAGGCGCGCCAGGTGCCCCCGCCGCCTCCCCGGTAGGAGGAGGACCCGGGCTGACGCGGCACCGACCCCTCCGCCCACTCGGTGAGCGGGCGGCATTCGAGCAGCGGAAGCCGCACATTGTCCGCCGCGGCCGTGCGCAGGCTCGGGCGGAACGCCTCCGCGAGCACGCGCGCGTCGTCCAGCGCGTTGTGCGCGTGCTCCTGTACGACGCCGAAGTGCGCCGCGAGGGACTCCAGCTTGTGGTTGGGCAGCGGCAGGCCCAGCTCCTTGGAGAGCGCGATGGTGCACAGGCGCTGGCGGACCGGAGCGGTGCGCTCCGCACGCGCGTACTCGCGGGCGATCATCGACCAGTCGAAGACCGCGTTGTGCGCGACCAGGACGCGGTTGTCCAGGCGCGCGGCGAACTCCTCGGCGATGTCCGCGAACAGCGGGGCGGCCGTCAGCACGTCCGTCGTCAGGCCGTGGATCCACACGGGTCCTGGGTCGCGCTGCGGGTTGACCAGCGTGTACCAGTGGTCCTCGACATCGCCCCGCGCGTCCAGGCGGTAGACGGCGGCGGAGATGATCCGGTCGTCCCGGGACAGGCCGGTGGTCTCCACGTCGACGACCGCGTATCCCTGCGGATACGCGGCCGGCCAGGAGGCTGCGGACGCTGCGGTCGGATGGTCTTCGAGCATGGTCCCAGAGGATACGGGCCGTGACTGACACTCCGGTCGCCGCCTGCCCCGCAAGCCGTGTCGCGGATCACCTCACGGCTCAAGTGGGCGGGTCCAGGAGCGACTTCACCAGGGCGCGTACCGAAGTTGTGAAGATCCGCTCCGGGTCGGCGGGCGCGGCGAGCGCGCGGGCCAGCACCCGGTCCTCCTCCGCCGTGCCCGCGCCCCAGAGTTCCTCCTCGCGCGGGTGCTGCGCCGGGGCGCGCTCCCTGTTCCGCTCCACGAGGACGTGGCCGACGACCTGGAAGAGGACCGCGCGCACGGCCTCGGCGGCGGGCGCCCCGCGCAGTCCCGCGGCGTGCACCTCGTGCACCAGCGCCTGCTGTGCGGGCAGGAACATCCGCTCGGTGAGGCCGCGTTCATGGACCATCGCGATCAGATGCGGGTGGGCGCGCAGCCGGCGGCGCAGTGTGCGGGCGACGGAGAGGACGCGGTCCTGTGGCGTGGCCCCGCGGGGCCGGAAGCCGCCGAGGTCGGCGACGGTCCGCTCCACGAGGGCGTCGAGCAGGGACTCGCGGTTGCCGACGTGCCAGTAGATCGACGTGACGGCCGTGCCCAGTTCGGCCGCGAGCTTGCGCATGGTGAGCGCCTGCGGGCCGTGCTGCTTGACGAGGTCGGCGGCGACCGCGACGACCTCTTCGCGGGTGAGCGGTGCGCGTGCCGTCATGCCTCGCCCTCCCCGTCTCCCGCGGTCTGTCGTGTCATCGACCGGCCGGTGCATGTGTCTTTACCCTTCATCGCCTCCGGTGTAACTGTGTTACAGGCGCCTCGCGAACGACCGAACGACCCCCATCACGTCTCGTACGAAGGGTGGTACGACATGGCACGCGTACGGTACGGAGCGCGCAGTGAGGCGGAGATCGCCGCTTCGCGCTCGGCGAGCAGCAAGCTTCCCGACATCTGGTCCACCGGTGTGGTGGCCGTGTGGGAATCCGATCCGGACGCGGTGGCCGCGGTGCTGCCGCCGCCGCTGAAGCCCACGGGCCGGCCCCTGGTGCGGGCCAACATCAGCAAGGTCGACCTGCCGGGCTATCCGCTCGGCGCGGGCTCGGTGGCCGTCGCCGCCGAGCACGGGGGAGTGCAGGGCTGGTATCCGCTCGTCATGCCGATGACGCACGAGCGGGCGCTGATCGGCGGGCGCGAGGTCTTCGGCGAACCGAAGAAGCTCGGCGAGGTCACGGTGGAGCGCGAAGGGCTCGTCGTGAAGGCGGCGCTCGCGCGGCACGGCATCGCGTTCGTCGAGGTGCGCGGCGCGGTGAGCGAGAGCCTGCCGCTGCCCGAGCCGTCGCAGAAGACCGACTTCTACTTCAAGTTCCTTCCAGGAGTGGACGGTTCGGGCTTCGACGCGGAGCCGGTCCTCGTGCACTGCCTGCGCAACGAGAAGGTCAGGAAGCTGGAGCGGATCACCGGGGACATCGTCCTGCGGGAGTCCATGTACGACCCGATCGCCGACCTTCCGGTGCGCTCCCTGGTGGAGATCACCATCGGCGAGAAGACCACCGACCAGAAGGGCAAGGTCGTCGAGCGGGTCAGCGCCGAGGCCCTGCTCCCGTACATCCACCAGCGCTACGACGACCCGCAGCAGATCCACGACGGCCCGCCCGAGGGGAGCGCCTGACATGGAGCTCCGCGCAGGACAGGTCGCCGTCGTCACGGGCGCGGCGAGCGGGATCGGGCTCGCCATGGCGCGGCGGTTCGCGGCGGACGGCCTGAAGGTGGTCCTCGCCGACGTCGAGAAGGGCGCCCTGGAGACGGCCGCCGCCGAACTGCGCGACACCGGGGCGACCGTGCACGCGCGCGTGGTCGACGTCGGCGAGCGCGAGCAGGTCATGGACCTGGCGGCGGACACGTACGCGACGTTCGGCGCCTGCCATGTGCTGTGCAACAACGCGGGTGTCGGCTCGGGCGCCGAGGGCCGCATGTGGCAGCACGAACCGAACGACTGGAAGTGGGCGTTCAACGTCAACGTGTGGGGTGTCTTCCACGGCATCCAGGCCTTCGTTCCGCGCATGATCGAGGGCGGCGAACCCGGCCACATCGTCAACACGTCCTCCGGGGACGGCGGCATCGCGCCGCTGCCGACGGCGTCCGTGTACGCGGTGACGAAGGCGGCCGTCGTGACCATGACCGAGTCGCTGTACGCGCATCTGAAGGCGGAGCACGCGCGCGTGGGCGCGTCCGTGCTGTTCCCCGGCCCCCACATGTTGCGCACGGGCCTGTGGGAGTCGCACCGCAACCGGCCCGACCGGTTCGCGAAGGAGCGTCCCCGTAAGACGCCCTACCGCAGCCTCGACCAGTGGGAGGCCGCCATGAAGGAGGCCGGGAACGAGATCGCGTTCACACCCGTGGAGGAGGTCGCCGACTTCGTCGCGGAAGGCATCGCGGCGGACCGGTTCTGGCTGCTTCCCGAGAGCGAGCACAGCGACAAGCAGATCCGGGGGCGGTCGCAGTCGATGCTGGACCGGGCGAACCCGGCGTACCTGGAGAGCTTCATTCTCGACTGAGTCCGAATTCTCGACTGAGTCCGAGTGACCTTCCCTTAAGGAGGGACGCACGATGAGCAATCAGGACCACCAGGACCCCTATCTGATCATCTCCTCCGACTGCCACGCCGGGCTGCCCACCGAGGAGTACCGGCCCTACCTGGACAGCCGTTTCCACCGCGACTTCGACGAGTTCCTCGGCGAGCGGGACAAGCGCCGCGAGGAGGCGACCCGGCTCGGCATCCGCAACGACGCGTTCGCCGCCAAGTGGTTCGAGGACAACGAAGAGGGCCTGCGCGGCGGCTGGGACTCCGCACAGCGCCTCAAGGAGCTCGACGGCGACGGGGTGGCCGCAGAGGTCGTCTTCCCCGACGCGGACGCCGTGGACAGCCAGACGGCGGCGCCCTTCGGCGTCGGCCTCGGCCTCTCCGGCGACCAGGACCCCGAGCTCGGCATGGCGGGCGCGCAGGCCCACAACCGCTGGCTCGCCGAGTTCGTCGGGCAGAACCCCGAACGGCACTGCGGCGTCGCCCTGTTGCCCGTCACCGCGGACCCGGACAAGGTCGTCGCCGAGATCCACCGCGCCAAGGAGTCGGGGCTCGGCGCCCTGATGATCCCCTCCATGTGGGTCGACCAGGACCCGTACCACGCGCGCCGCTACGACCCCGTGTGGGCGGCGGCGGCCGAGTGCGAGATGCCGGTGGTGACGCACTCGGGGGCGGCTCCGCGGCACGAGTACGGAGACCATCTCGGCATCTACGTAAGCGAAGTGACGTGGTGGCCGGCCAGGCCGCTCTGGTTCCTGCTGTGGTCGGGCGCCTTCGAGCGGCATCCGGGGCTGAAGTTCGGTGTCGCCGAGTCCGGCTGCTGGTGGCTGCCGAACCTGCTGTGGTTCATGGACCGCCTCTACCTGGGCGCGCACGGCGGCAAGAAGCTGTCCCCGTTCGCCGAGCTGAAGCGCTCCCCGGCGGAGTATCTGGACCGGCAGGTCTTCGTCTGCGCCACCAACACCAAGCGCCGCGAACTCGCCCAGCGCTATGAGATCGGCGTCGACAACATCCTGTGGGGCAGCGACTTCCCGCACCCCGAAGGGACGTGGCCCGACACGCGCGCGTGGTTGCAGAAGACCTTCCACGACATCCCGGTTTCCGAGACCCGGCGGATGCTCGGCCTGTCCGCCGCCGAGGTGTTCGGCTTCGACACCGCCAAGCTGGCCCCGCTCGCGGCCCGCATCGGCCCGACACCGGCCGACCTCGGCCAAGACGCCGACCAGAGCGCCGTGGAGGCGTCCTGGGCGCGCTCGCGCGAGGTGGGCAGGCACTGGCTGACCGAGCACGACTTCCCGAACATCGGGGTGACCCCATGAGCCCTACGCACCCTTCCGACGACCGGTACACCGTCATCTCCGCGGACTGCCACGCGGGCGCCGATCTCCTCGACTACAAGCCGTACTTGGAGGCGCGGCACCACGACGCGTTCGACGCGTGGGCGGCCGGCTACGTGAACCCGTACGCGGACCTGCTCGCCGACACCGCCGACCGGAACTGGAACTCCGAGAGGCGCGTCGAGGAGCTGGAGCGGGACGGCATCGTCGCCGAGGTCGTCTTCCCGAACACCATCCCGCCGTTCTTCCCGTCGGCCTCGCTCATGGCGCCCGCGCCCACGCGTGAGGAGTTCGAGCAGCGCTGGGCGGGGCTGCGGGCCCACAACCGGTGGCTGGCGGACTTCTGCGCCGCCGCCCCCGGCCGCAGGGCGGGCGTCTTCCAGATCCTCCTCAACGACGTCGACGAGGCCGTCAAGGAGATTCGCTGGGGGGCCGAAGCGGGTCTGAAAGGCGGCCTGTTGCTGCCCGGTACGCCGCCGGGCTCGGGCCTCCCGGAGCTCTACTCGTCGACGTACGACCCGATCTGGCGGACCTGCGCCGAGCTCGGCGTCCCGGTCAACCACCACGCGGGTTCGGCGTCCCCGCCGCTCGGCGAGGAGCCGGCCGCCCGCGCGGTCTTCATGGTCGAGACGACGTGGTTCTCGCACCGCGCCCTGTGGCACCTCGTCTTCGGCGGTGCCTTCCGTAAGCACCCCGACCTGAGGCTCGTCCTCACGGAGCAGGGCTCGGGCTGGATCCCCGGCGTCCTGGACATGCTGGACTACTACCACGCGCGCCTGGTCAGGGCGGCCACGAAGGCCAACACGGCCGAGGCCAAGTTCGGTGCGGGGCTTGCCGATTCGATGGGCAAGGGCCCCTCCACTGTGTGGCGCGAGAACTGCTACGTAGGCGCGAGTTTCATGCGGCCCCACGAAGTGCCCCTACGGGACCGGATCGGCCTCGACAAGATCATGTGGGGCAGCGACTACCCGCACGACGAGGGCACGCACCCGTACACGCGCGAGGGCCTGCGCATCGCCTACGCGGGGCTCCCGAAGGACGAGATCGCCGCGATGGTCGGCGGCAACGCGGCCCGGGTCTACGGGTTCGACCTCGGCCTCCTCGACCCCATCGCGGCCCGCGTGGGCCCCACGGTCGCGGAGATCGACGAACCGCTCAAGGAGACGCCCGCGGACGCGACGAGCCCGGTGTTCGCACCAGGGGCGTCGGTACGCGTGTGGTGACGCGCCGGGCGGCATGCTCACCGCGTGACGGAACCCGGAGCGCAGTCCACCCATGACGAGTCCCACGGCGGCGCGCTCGGCTCGCGACTCAACTGGCTGCGCGCCGCCGTGCTCGCGATGGCCGTCACGTATGCGGCGGGTTCTTTGTTGGGTGCGGCCGGAGTTTGACCCTTTACCGGGGGTAATACTTGTCAGTAACTACCTCTAGCCGGGGCGCCTTGCACGCCCTTACGGTGCACGCATGCCGTCCCCGAACCTGCCCGATGCCGTGCTGTGGTCGATCCCCGCCTTCGTGCTGCTCACGATCGTGGAGATCATCAGCGTCCGGATCCACCCCGACGAGGATGCCGCCGGCTACGAGACCAAGGACGCGGCGACCAGCGTCACCATGGGGCTCGGAAGCCTGGTCTTCGACTTCCTGTGGAAGATCCCGATCGTCGCCATCTACACGGCGGTCTACGAACTGACGCCGCTGCACGTGCCCGTCCTGTGGTGGACGATCCCGCTGATGCTGCTCGGCCAGGACTTCTTCTACTACTGGTCGCACCGCGGGCACCACGTGATCCGCATCCTGTGGGCGTGCCACGTGGTGCACCACTCCAGCCGCAGTTTCAACCTCACCACGGCGCTGCGGCAGCCCTGGACGAGCCTGACCGTGTGGCCGTTCTACCTGCCGCTCATCGCGTTGGGCGTGCACCCGGCGGCGCTCGCGTTCTGCTCCTCGGTCAACCTCGTGTACCAGTTCTGGATCCACACCGAGCGCATCGACAAGATGTGGCGTCCCTTCGAGTTCGTCTTCAACACGCCCTCCCACCACCGCGTCCACCACGCCTCCCAAGGCGGCTACCTGGACCGGAACTTCGGCGGGATCCTCATCGTCTGGGACCGGCTCTTCGGGTCGTGGGTGGCGGAGGTCGAGCGCCCCGAGTTCGGGCTCACCAAGAACATCGGCACGTACAACCCGCTGCGCGTCGCCACCCACGAGTACGCGGCCATCGCCAAGGACTTGAGGGCCGCGACCGGTTGGCGTGAGCGGGCCGGGAGGGTCTTCCGGGGGCCGGGGTGGAAGCCGGAGCCCGTCGGCGCCACGAACGCCCCGCAGAAGGTCACCGAGGGCGCCGCGTGAGGCCTGCCGCCCCGATGTGGCGCGCCGCGTTCTTCGTGGCGTGCGCCGCCGACCTCGGCGCGCTGCTCGCGGGCGCGGAAGGCGCGCACGTCGTCCTCAAGCCCCTGCTCATGCCGCTGCTCGCGGCCTACGTGATCGCGTGCCGCGGCCCCCGGCTGCTGTGCGCCGCCCTGCTGCTCGGGTGGTGCGGCGACGTGCTGCTGCTGTTCGACCAGGACACCGTGTTCCTCGCCGGGATGGGCGCCTTCGCCGTCGGGCACGTCTGCTATCTGGTGCTGTTCAAGCGGCAGGGGACGGTACGCGCGCGTGGTGCGCTGCTCGGGGCCGCCTACGGCGTCGCGCTCGTCGTGACGGTGGCCGCCCTGTGGCCCGATCTGCCGGCGGACATGCGTGTACCCGTCGCCGCGTACAGCGTGCTGCTGACCTGTATGGCGTTCGCGTCCTCTCGGCTCGGGGTGGCGGCGGGCGTCGGCGGCGCGCTGTTCCTGCTCTCGGACTCGCTCATCGCCACGGGCATCGCCGACTGGCCCGCCCTGCCGCGCCCCGACTTCTGGGTCATGGGCACCTACGTAGCGGCGCAGTACCTGCTCGCCCGTGGCGTGCTCGGGGAGCGGGCCGCGGCCCCTTCGGCGTACCGTGAAGGACGCGTCGAAACCCGGCGCATCGCTCACTGACCTGCATCGATTGCGGGACCTGCACGAAGGAACAGCCCATGCGCGCCACCACCATCCACGCCCCGTACGACATGCGCGTGGAGGACGTTCCGGACGCCGCCGTCGCGCTGCCCACGGACGCCGTGGTGCGTGTCCTGCGCGCCTGCATCTGCGGCAGCGACCTCTGGGCCTACCGGGGCGAGGCCGCGCGGCAGCCCGGGCAGCGCATCGGGCACGAGTTCCTCGGCATCGTCGAGGAGACCGGCTCCGAGGTGTCCGTCTTCAAGCGCGGAGACCTGGTCGTCGCGCCCTTCATGTGGTCGGACGGGGTGTGCGACTACTGCCGCGAGGGCCTGACCACGTCCTGCGAGCACGGCGGATTCTGGGGCGCGGTCGGCCACGACGGAGGCCAGGGCGAGGCCGTGCGCGTCCCGTACGCCGACGGCACGCTCGTCGCGCTGCCCGCCGAGGCCGCCTCCGACGAGCGTCTGCTGACCGCCCTCCTGACGCTGTCCGACGTGCTGGGCACCGGCCACCACGCGGCGCTCGGCGCGGGCGTGCGCAAGGGCTCGACCGTCGCCGTCGTCGGGGACGGCGCCGTGGGCCTGTGCGGGGTCCTCGCGGCCCACCGGCTCGGCGCCGAGCGGATCATCGCGCTCGGCCGCCACCAGGTGCGTACGGACATCGCACGGAGCTTCGGCGCCACGGACGTCGTCGCGGAGCGCGGTGAGGCGGCGGTCGCGGCGGTCCGCGAACTCACCGGCGGCCAGGGCGCGCACTCCGTGATCGAGGCCGTCGGCACCGAGCAGTCCATGAACACCGCCGTGAACATCACCCGCGACGGCGGCGCCATCGGCTTCGTCGGCGTCCCGCACGGCAGCGGCAGCGGAGTCGACCTGCGCGTCATGTTCGACCACAACATCGCGCTGCGCGGCGGCGTCGCCCCCGTCCGCACGTACATCCCCGACCTGCTGCCCGACGTCCTGGACGGGACCATCGACCCGTCGCCCGTCTTCGACATGACGGTCGACATCGAGGGCGTGCCCGGTGGCTACAAGGCGATGGACGAGCGCACCGCCCTCAAGGTGATGGTCACCAACTAGGGCCTGTGCGGGGCGCCTCTACGGAGGCGCCGGCTCACCAGCGGATCGGCACCGGCAACGCCGTCAGCGCCGCCGACACCGCCACCACGACCGCCAGGACCACGACCTCCGCACGCGCGGGCGCGTAGGCGTTCGTGCGGTCAGGGGCGCGGCGCAGCCGCAGCCGCGACACCAGGGCGAGAGCCGCGACGACGGCGACGAGGAGCACCTTCGCGAGCAGCACGCGCCCGTAGGCCGTCGTCGTCAGCTGGTCGACGACCGTGCTCGGCGGCATCCTGCGCAGCGTGCTGCACACACCCGTCGCGGTGATGGCCGCGAGCAGTACCGCGGCCACGCGCGCGTAGAGGCCGAGCAGCGCCGTGCCCGCCTCCGGGGCGGTCGTGCGCCAAGCGTGCGTCGTGCGCAGTACGTACAGCAGTCCGCCCACCCACAGGGCGGCGCAGACCAGATGGACCAGGGTGAGCCCCGAGCCGAGCAGCGCACTGTCCTCGGCCGCGGGGTGCGCCCGCAGCGCCTCCGCCACGGCCACGGCGGCCAGCGGGAGGAGCGCCGTCGTGGGACGCCGCCAGCGGGCGCACAGGGCCGCGAGCAGAAAGCCGTTGACCTCCACGAGCGCGAGCGTGCCGTCACGTGTGCCGCCCAGGCCGCCGATGTCCAACGCCGCGACGCTGTGCGGGATCAGATTCCCGGAGGCCACCACGGAGGCGAGCCCGAGCGCTGCCGCGAACCCCGCCCACGGCGCGTACGCCGACCAGGTGCGGGGCGGCTCCCGCATCGGGTCCACCCTGCGCGCGAGGAACCCGGCGAACACCTCGCCCGCCTGGACGCACAACGCCGCGAACAGGACCGTGCGCAGGAGCGCGATCACGCCGACGCCGGGCGCCGACGCCTCACCGGTGCCGTCGAGCGCCGCGCGCGGTCCGAGCATCGGGATCAGTGCGGCCACGGCCACGAGTACGAGCAGGGCGACGGCGCGCCCCGCGCCGGGTCTGCGCAGGGAGACGTCGGCCCCGACGGAAACGGGCGCCTCGGTGGGCGGCGGTATGGAACTCACCACTGGATCTTCACCAGGCGGCACGGACCCCGGCAAGCGCAGACCAACAAGTGGGTCATACGGGTCCGGACCAGGTGCGGCCGGGTCCGGTGCTGCGCTGCGTCGGTTCACGTCTACGTAGGACGCGATTTCGCGGCCCCGCGGTTCACCCCGCCGGCAGCCACCCGGCCTCGTCCGTGCCCCAGCACCCGGGAGGGCGCGCCCAGTTCGCCGGTCCGCCGTCGAACGACAGGGGCGGCAGGGCGTGCCGCAGACGTCCGACCGGGCTGTCCGCCTCGGTCAGCCAGGCGGCCGGATCGTCCGCCTCGTACGGCTCCGCGCGCTCGTCATACCCACTCGGGCTCGGGCGCGCCCCCTGCACGAGCCAGGCCGCCGTCTGCGCGAGCGCCAGCCGCACCACCCGCGAACCGCCCTGCGCCGTCTGCTCGGTGAGCGCGCGCAGCACCGCCGCCGCCAGCAGATAGCCCGTACCGTGGTCGAGTGCCTGCGCGGGCAGCGCCCCGGGGCGCTCTGGGGAGCCCTCCGTCGCCGCGATGCCCGCCGCCACCTGGACGAGGCTGTCGAAGCCGCGCCGCCCGTTCCACGGCCCGTACCCGCCCCAGGCCGACAGCGCCGCCACCACGAGCCCGGGCCGCCGCTCGGCGAGCGCCTCCGGAGCGAGCCCGAACCGGTCGAGCGCGCCCGGCCGGTACCCCGTGACCACCACGTCCGCGCCGGCGAGCAGTTCGTCGAACGTGCGCCGGTCCGCCCCGTCCGTCAGGTCGAGCCGGGTCGAGCGCTTGCCGAAACCGGTGTCGGCGTGCGCGTCCGCCGCCTCGGGCAGCTGAGGCGTGTCCACCCGCAGCACGTCCGCGCCGAGCAGCGCCAGGGTGCGCGTGGCGACAGGACCCGCGATGACGCGGGTGAGATCGAGGACCCGGATCCCGGCCGCGGGCGAGAGCACCCCGCGCGACAGCGCCCTGGCCGGCGCCGCGTCGACCCGGTCGAGTGCCAAGAGCGGACGGGCCGCCACCTGAGCGCCCTGCGGATGCGCGGCCCACTCCTCGGGCGTGCGCAGCGCGACGGCCAGGCCTCCGGCCGCGTAGACCGTCTCCTCGATCTCGAGCGCGGAGCGCTCCGCGAGCAGCGGCGCCACCTCGTCCACGGTCGCGTCCATGCCGACCCCGAGGGCCGCGCACAGCCGCGCCCGGTGGTGCGGATAGTTCGCGTGGGTGCGCAGCCAGCCGTCCCGCGTGCGCCAGAAGCGCGACAGCGGCGCGAAGTTGACCGGCACGCGCCCGTCGATCAGCAGATGCCGCTCGCTGGTGAACGCGGTGGCCACCGCGCCGTCGTCGACCCGCACCCGTATGGCGCCGAGGGAGTGCCTCGCGCGCGTGGCGGCCAGTTCGGCGGCGGCGAGGGAGCAGCAGCCGACGACGGCTCTTGCCAGGTCGACGGCGGGGAGGCGGGCAGGCAGCGCACCCGCGCGCGTGCGGTACGAAATGCGGGCGAGCAGGGCGGGGTCGCCGCCGAGCGCCGCCCACGCGGCCCGGGTGTCGACCGGCAGATGGGGCGCATGTGTCATGTCCGCACTATCGCGCAGCACCTGGCCCCGGCACACGGGCGGCACACACAGGGGACGGGTGGCGTGCGCCACCCGTCCCCTGCCCGCCTCACATGTTCCGTACGGCGTACGTCACTTGACGGCCTTCAGCGCGTCGACGATCCCGTACCCGTAGAAGCCGTTGCGCCGCTCGGGGCCCTCGCAGACCGCGTCGACCGTGCCGTCGCCGTCCCCGTCGTACGCGGTCGGGCACGGCTCCTTGTCGGCCTGCGCCTTCATCAGGGACTGGAGCTGCGCCGGAGTGGCCTTCGGATGCGTCGACTTGAGGAGCGCGGCGACGCCCGCGGCGTGCGGCGAGGCCATCGACGTGCCCTGCAGCCAGCCGTACTGGTTGCCCGGCAGCGTGGACAGGATGCGGCCGTCCTTCGACGGGGTGTCGGCCGGCTTCTGGTACTTGTCGCCGCCCGGCGCCGCGATGTCGATGACACCGTTGCCGTACGTCGAGTAGTACGACTTGGCCTTGTTCACGCCCGTCGCGCTCACCGTGACGACACCCGGCAGCTGGGTCGGGATGTCGAAGCAGGTGTGCGGGTCGATCGTGCGGTTCACCGGCGTCGAGTCGTCGGGGCTCGAGTCGTCCACGATCGCGTCGGAGTCGAGGTCGTGGTTGGAGTTGCCCGCCGACGCCAGGTTCAGGGTGCCCTTCTTCTGGGCGTACAGCTGGGCCCGGTTGACCGCGTCGACGATGGCCCGCTGGTCGGGGTCGTCCATGCAGTTGTAGAGCCAAGGGTCCACGTAATAGCTGTTGTTGGTGACCTCGATGCCGTGGTCGGCGGCGAACACGAAGGCGCAGACCACGCTCTCCGGGTAGAACAGCTCGCTGACCGGGTCGGCCACCTTGATGCCCGCGACCTTCACGCCCGGGGCGACACCGGCGACGCCGATCCCGTTGCGCGCGGCCGCGATCTCACCGGCGACGTGCGTGCCGTGGTAATGGTCCGGGTTCGCGGGCCGCCAGGCGCCCGGCGAGGTGTCCGCCTTGCCGCCGACACAGTTCGCGGACTGCGAGGCGGAGAAGTTCGGGGCGAGGTCGGGGTGGGTGTCGTCCACGCCGGTGTCGATGACGCCGACGGTGACCTTCTTGCTGCCGGGGTTGATCTTCGCGGCCTTGTCGGCGCCCATCGCCCGCAGGTCCCACTGGTCGGCCTCGAGCGGCTCCTGGGCGGAAGTGGCCTGCGCGGCAACGGACTTGGCGTCCGCCTTCGACAGCTTCTGGACGGCGCCCTCTTCGGTGGTGCCGGCCGCACTGAACGGCGCGGTGCGGGTCGCGCCCGCCGTGGCCACCCCCTTGGCCGCGCGTACCTGCTTGCCGAAGTCGGGGTTCGAGGAGTGCACGACGAAGACGCCGATCTTCGCGTACGTCTCGACTATGGAGCCGTCCGCCGCGGATATCGCCTTGGTCACCGAGGAGATCGTGCGGGCATCGGTGCCGCGCGTGTTCACCACGTACGCGAGTGAGGAGGCCGAACTGGTCGCCACCGAGGGCGAGTCGGCGACGGGAGTCGCCGACGCGGACGGCAGGAAACCGAAGGAGGCCGTCAGCGCGATACCGACCGGCAGGGCGAGGGCCAGGCGGCGCCGGGACGACAGGCGTCCGGCGGGCAGGCGTCTGGAAGGCAGATGAGCCATGGGGTCTCCACATCATCCGTCGTTTATGGAAATGCCCGGTACACGAGTGGGTTCCGGGCAGGTACATGACGCGTGGTGCGGTGTGAACGTATCCCTGGTTGCCGCAGGTCATCAACGAGTTCCGAAAGAAACAAGGCGAGTTGAACCGCGTCGACCGTGCTCCCGTGCCGTTGTGCAGGGGGTCGGGGAGCTCTACCATCGCGACCCGGCCCACGTGATCCAGATCACGTTGAGGTTTGAGAGACAGCACCCCCATTGCGAGGAGAGTCCGTGGCCACCGACGCACCAACACCGCAGCAGGGCAGCCCGCACGACGGGCCCGCGCTGCCCTCCACCGAGAAGTTCATCGAGGTGCAGGAGGGCGCGGAGTTCGGTGAACTGCGCCGCGCGCACCGCTCGTTCGCCTTCCCGCTGACCGTCGCCTTCATCGCCTGGTACCTCCTGTACGTGCTGCTGTCGAACTACGCGGGCGACTTCATGGGCACCAAGGTGTTCGGCAACATCAATGTCGCCCTCATCCTCGGGCTCGCCCAGTTCCTCACCACGTTCCTCATCGCCTGGTGGTACTCGCGGTACTCCGCCGCGAAGCTCGACCCCAAGGCCGAGGCCATCAAGTCCCGTCTGGAGGGCGGCGCATGAGCCCCGCACTGCACGTACTCGCCGCCGGTGAGGCCAGCGAGCACCGGCCGCTGATCATCAGCCTGTTCGCGGTGTTCGTCCTCGCGACCCTCGTTATCACCGTCTGGGCCGGCCGCCAGACCAAGAGCGCGTCCGACTTCTACGCGGGCGGCCGCCAGTTCACCGCCTTCCAGAACGGACTCGCGGTATCCGGCGACTACATGTCCGCCGCGTCGTTCCTCGGCATCGCGGGCGCCATCGCCCTCTTCGGTTACGACGGCTTCCTCTACTCGATCGGCTTCCTGGTCGCCTGGCTCGTCGCGCTCCTCCTGGTCGCCGAACCGCTGCGCAACTCCGGCCGCTACACGATGGGCGACGTGCTCGCCTACCGGATGCGCCAGCGCCCGGTCCGCACGGCGGCCGGCACCTCGACGATCGTCGTCTCGATCTTCTACCTGCTCGCGCAGATGGCGGGTGCGGGCGTCCTCGTCTCGCTGCTGCTCGGCATCACCTCGGACGCGGGCAAGATCGGCATCGTCGCGCTCGTCGGCGTCCTGATGATCGTGTACGTCACCATCGGCGGCATGAAGGGCACCACCTGGGTCCAGATGGTCAAGGCGGTGCTCCTGATCGCGGGCACGATTCTGCTCACCTTCCTGGTGCTCCTGAAGTTCGACTTCAACGTCTCGGACCTGCTCGGCACGGCCTCCGAAACCAGCGGCAAGGGATCGGCGTTCCTGGAGCCCGGCCTCAAGTACGGCATCACCGCCACGTCGAAGATCGACTTCATCTCGCTCGGCATCGCGCTCGTGCTCGGCACGGCGGGCCTGCCGCACATCCTGATCCGCTTCTACACGGTGCCGACCGCCAAGGCGGCCCGTAAGTCGGTCAACTGGGCCATCGGCATCATCGGCGCCTTCTACCTGATGACGATCGCGCTCGGCTTCGGCGCGGCCGCGCTCATCAAACCGGAGGAGATCATCGCCTCCAACCCGGCGGGCAACACGGCGGCGCCACTGCTCGCGCTCCATCTGGGCGGCGTCGACTCCAGCTGGGGCGCGATCCTGCTCGCCTCGATCTCTGCGGTCGCCTTCGCCACGATCCTCGCGGTCGTCGCGGGCCTCACCCTCGCCTCGTCCTCCTCGTTCGCGCACGACATCTACGCGAACGTCATCAAGAAGGGGCAGGCCACCGAGAAGCAGGAGATGAAGGCGGCCCGCTGGGCCACCGTCTTCATCGGCATCGTCTCGATCGCCCTGGGCGCGCTCGCCCGCGACCTGAACGTGGCGGGTCTGGTGGCCCTGGCCTTCGCCGTCGCGGCCTCGGCGAACCTGCCGACGATCCTGTACTCGCTCTTCTGGAAGCGGTTCAACACCAGCGGCGCGCTGTGGTCGATCTACGGCGGCCTGTTCACTGCGGTCTTCCTGGTCCTCTTCTCGCCCGTCGTCTCGGGCAACCCGAAGACCTCCATGTTCAAGGGCATCGACTTCCACTGGTTCCCGCTGGAGAACCCCGGCATCATCTCGATCCCGGTCGGCTTCCTGCTGGGCGTCCTCGGTACGTACATCGGCAAGGAGAAGGCCGACAAGGGCAAGTACGCGGAGCTCGAGGTCCGCTCCCTGACGGGCACCGGAGCCCACTGACCCGCTCTGTTCCCCGTGTGCCGTGCCCCGCGTCGTAGATCCCTACGACGCGGGGCACGGCACACTCGTCGGTTTGCAGGCCTGCCGCTGTCATACCTGTCACGTAGGCTCGGGATCAGTAGGGAAAGAACACGCCGAGGGAGGGGGCCCACGTGCTCATCGACACATACGGCCGAGTGGCAACCGACCTGCGGGTCTCGCTGACCGACCGGTGCAATCTGCGGTGTACGTACTGCATGCCCGAGGAGGGCCTGCAGTGGCTGTCCAAGCCCGACCTGCTGACCGATGACGAGATCGTCCGCCTCATCCGCATCGCGGTCACCGACCTCGGCATCACCGACGTCCGCTTCACCGGCGGCGAGCCCCTGCTCAGGCCCGGTCTGGTCGGCATCGTCGAGCGGGTCGCGGCCTTGGAGCACCGCCCGAAGATGTCCCTGACGACGAACGGGATCGGGCTGAAGCGCACGGCGCAGGCGCTCAAGGAGGCGGGCCTCGACCGGGTCAACGTCTCGCTGGACACGCTCCGCCCCGACGTCTTCAAGACCCTGACCCGGCGCAACCGGCACAAGGACGTCATCGAGGGCCTCGAAGCGGCGCGCGACGCGGGCCTGACCCCGGTGAAGGTCAACTCCGTCCTGATGCCGGGGCTGAACGAGGACGAGGCCCCCGACCTCCTCGCCTGGGCCGTCGAGCACGACTACGAGCTGCGCTTCATCGAGCAGATGCCGCTCGACGCCCAGCACGGCTGGAAGCGCGAGGGCATGATCACCGCGGGCGACATCCTCACCTCGCTGCGTACGCGCTTCGAGCTCACCGAGGAAGGGGACGGTGAGCGGGGCTCCGCGCCGGCCGAGCGCTGGATCGTGGACGGCGGGCCGCACCGCGTCGGCGTCATCGCCTCGGTGACCCGCCCGTTCTGCTCGGCCTGCGACCGCACGCGGCTCACGGCGGACGGCCAGGTCCGCACCTGCCTGTTCGCCACGGAGGAGACGGATCTGCGGGCAGCCCTGCGCTCCGACATGCCGGACGAGGAGCTGGCCGCTATATGGAAGCGCGCCATGTGGGGCAAGAAGGCGGGCTCGGGTCTCGACGACCCGTCGTTCCTTCAGCCGGACCGCCCGATGTCGGCGATCGGCGGCTGAGGGGGAGCGAGGGCCGAGGCCTCAGCCCTCGGTCCCGCTCTCGTTCTCGGTCTCGGGGGCGTCCCACTCAGCCAGCGCCACGACATCCTTCAGGAACCCGCGCAGGTCGAGGAACTTGGTCAGGTGCTCGCGGTGCTCGTCGCACGCCAGCCACGTCTTGCGGCGCTCCGGAGTGTGCAGCTTCGGGTTGTTCCACGCGAGCACCCACACCGCGTCGGCGCGACAGCCCTTGGCCGAGCACTGGGGAGTTTCGGGCGACGGTCCGGAGAGGTTCGCGAGGTTCACGCGTCAACCTTAAACGCCCTGGAACGCGCCCCGAAAAGGCCCTTGGAAGACCCCGGAAACGGCGACAGAAATGGCGACGCCGAGCAGCCACGGGGGGAGCTGCCCGGCGTCGGTCCGTCGCTCCGACGGGGGATGCGGAGCGCTCACGCAGTATGTCACGGGGGACCCGCTGCCCGGCACCGGAACAACATGATTGATCTGAGCTTTTCTTGAGCTTTGTCGACCGATTGTGCACCCGGGTCGGACCTCGCTCAGACCCGGTCCTCCGGGGCGGATTCCGCGGCGTCGGCGGCCGGTACCGGCGAGATCATGGGGCGCGAGGGCGCGGGCACGAAGGTCGACGGAAGCGAGGGGGCGTTCTCCCGGCCCGCGTTGGCGAAGACCACGGCGACGTAGGGGAGGAGTACGCCGAGCACCAGCGTCACGATGGCGACGTGGCGCTCCACGTTCCACAGCACTGCGGTGAGGATCACGGAAATGGTGCGGACGGACATCGAGATGATGTAACGGCGCTGCCGGCCGCGGATGTCGTCGGCGAGCCCTTGCCGGGCGCCCGTGATCCGGAAAACCTCGGCCCCACCGTTGTCCTTGCGCTTCCGCATCACACTCCACCACCCGCCAGCTAACCGGCATCTCCCCGGACCGGACTGCGTCCACGGTACGCCCGGTATGCGTCGGCTACGAGACCGGGGGCGGGCCCGACCTGGGGGCGTGGCCTGCGCAGTACCACGTACGGAGCTGTCCGACATGCGCCGTATGGCGTACGCGGTGACACTGATCGCGTGGGTGGCCGTTCGGCATCCCGCACCGCGCGAGGAGGCGACGACATGAGCTGGTTGTGGGCGATCATCGTGGGCCTGGTGCTCGGTCTGATCGCAAAGGCGATCCTGCCCGGCAAACAGCAGATCCCGCTGTGGCTGACGGTGGTCTTCGGCATCATCGGCAGCGTCCTGGGCAACTGGGCGGCCACAGGGATGGGCGTCAACGACACCGGCGGCATCGACTGGATCCGCCACCTGCTGCAGCTGATCGGAGCGGTGGTCGTGGTCGGCGTGGGCGACCGCTTGTGGGTGGCGCTGCGCGGGAACAAGAGCAAGGCCTAGACGCGCGAGTGCCCCGCACCCCGAGAGGGGTGCGGGGCACTCACATGTCGCGCTACGAGCCCTTGACCTCCACGGCCGCGAGGTTCTTCTTGCCGCGCCGCAGCACCAGCCACCGCCCGTGCAGCAGCTCGTCCGCGCCCGGTACGAAGTCCTCGGCGGCGACCTTGACGTTGTTCACGTACGCGCCGCCCTCCTTCACGGTGCGGCGCGCGGCCGACTTGCTGGCGACGAGGCCGACCTCGGCGAACAGGTCGACGACCGGACCGAGCTCGGCGACCTCGGCCTTCGGCAGCTCGGCGAGCGCCGCGGCGAGCGTCGCCTCGTCCAGGTCCGCCAGGTTCCCGTCGCCCTGACCGAACAGCGCCTTCGACGCGGAGATCACGGCGGCCGTCTGGTCGGCGCCGTGCACCAGCGTCGTCAGCTCCTCGGCAAGCGCGCGCTGCGCGGCACGCGCCTGCGGTCGCTCCTCGGTCTGCTTCTCCAGTTCTTCGAGCTCCTCGCGGGACTTGAAGGACAGGATCCGCATGTACGTCGAGATGTCCCGGTCGTCCACGTTCAGCCAGAACTGGTAGAACGCGTACGGCGTCGTCATCTCCGGGTCCAGCCAGACGGCGCCGCCCTCGGTCTTGCCGAACTTGGTGCCGTCGGCCTTCACCATCAGCGGCGTCGCCACGCAGTGCGCCACCGCGTCCGGCTCCAGGCGGTGGATCAGGTCGAGCCCGGCCGTGAGGTTGCCCCACTGGTCGGAGCCGCCCTGCTGGAGCGTGCAGCCGTAGCGGCGGTACAGCTCAAGGAAGTCCATGCCCTGCAGCAGCTGGTAGCTGAACTCGGTGTAGCTGATGCCCTCCTGGGACTCCAGGCGGCGGGCCACGGAGTCCTTGGTCAGCATCTTGTTGACCCGGAAGTGCTTGCCGATGTCACGCAGGAACTCGATCGCGGACATCCCGGCGGTCCAGTCCAGGTTGTTCACCATCGTCGCCGCGTTCTCGCCCTCGAAGTCGAGGAACGGCTCGATCTGCGAGCGGAGCCGGGAGACCCACTGGGCGATCGTCTCCGGGTCGTTCAGCGTGCGCTCCGCCGTCGGGCGCGGGTCGCCGATCTGGCCCGTGGCCCCGCCCACCAGGGCGAGCGGGCGCAGGCCCGCCTGCTGGAGCCGGCGCATGGTGAGGACCTGCACCAGGTGTCCGACGTGCAGGGAGGCCGCGGTCGGGTCGAAGCCGCAATAGAACGTGACCGGACCGTCCGCGAGCGCCTTGCGCAGTGCGTCCTCGTCAGTGGACTGGGCCCACAGGCCACGCCACTTCAGCTCGTCGACGATGTCGGTCACGGTTCTTGGTCTCCTTGAACAGGTCTGCTGGAACCCTGCCAGTCTATGGGCGCCCACCGACAGCGCCGTACCGAGTTGTCCGGGACGGCTCAGACGCCCTGGCTGACCGAGCTCATGTTGAAGTCCGGCACCCGCAGCGCGGGCATCGCGGCCCTGGTGAACCAGTCGCCCCACTCCCTGGGCAGCGTCTTTTCCGTGCGCCCCGCCTCCGTGGCCCGGCCGAGCAGGCCGATCGGCGACTCGTTGAACCGGAAGTTGTTCACCTCGCCCACGACCTCGCCGTTCTCCACGAGGTACACGCCGTCGCGGGTGAGGCCGGTGAGCAGCAGCGTCGCCGGGTCGACCTCGCGGATGTACCAGAGGCAGGTGAGCAGCAGCCCGCGCTCGGTACCGGCCACCATCTCGTCGAGGGACTTCGCGCCGCCGCCGTCGAGGATCAGGTTGTCGATGGCGGGCGCGACGGGGTGCCCGGTGAGCGCGGCGCTGTGCCGGGTCGTCGTGAGGTGCTTGAGCTCTCCCCGGGAGATCCAGTCGGTGGCGCCGACCGGCAGCCCGTTGTCGAACACCGAAGACGCGTCGCTGGAGGCGTGCGCGAGGACGAACGGGGCCGATTCGAGCCCCGGCTCCCGAGGGTCGCTGCGCAGGGTCAGCGGCAGCTCGCTGAGCCGCTCGCCCACCCGCGTACCGCCGCCCGGCTTGGAGAACACGGTGCGGCCCTCGGTCGCGTCCCGCGCCCCCGACGACCACATCTGGTAGATCAGCAGGTCCGCCACGGCGGTCGGCGGCAGCAGCGTCTCGTAGCGCCCGGCGGGCAGGTCGATACGCCGCTGGGCCCACCCGAGCCGGGTCGCGAGCTCCGCGTCCATCGCCGCCGGGTCGACGTCCTTGAAGTCCCGCGTCGAGCGCCCCGCCCACGCGGACCGCCTGCGGCCGTGCGACTTGGCGTTCAGCTCAAGGGTCCCGTTGGGCTGGTCGTGACGCAGCCGCAGCCCCGCCGACGTACCGAGATAGCTGCTGGTCAGCTCGTGGTTGGCGAAGCCGTACAGCTCCCGGCCGCCCGCCCTGGCCCGCGCGAACGCCTCGCCGAGCGCCGGCGCGAAGTCCGCGAAGACGGCGGACGAGGTCTCGGCGGGAGCGTCCGTGAAGTCGGGGGAGTGCGGTACGTCGCCGACCAGCGGCTGCGCGTCCTCGGCGGGCCCCGCCTTGGCCGCGGCCTCCTCGGCGGCGCGCACCAGCGACTCCAGGTCGTCCGCGGTCACGGCCGACCGGGACACGACGCCGGACGCCGTGCCCTCCTTGCCGTCGACCGTCGCGACGACGGTGAGGGTGCGCCCGCGCGTGACGCCGTTCGTGGTGAGCGCGTTGCCCGCCCAGCGCAGATTGGCGGTGGACGTCTCGTCGGCGATGACCACGCAGCCGTCGGCCCGCGACAGCTCGAGGGCACGCTCGACGATCTCGTACGGCTTGGTCCCGGACGTACGGGGGCTCATCGACCCGCCTCCTGCGTCGTGTTCAGAATGTTGACGCCCTTGAAGAGGGCGGAGGGGCAGCCGTGCGAGACGGAGGCGACCTGGCCCGGCTGGGCCTTGCCGCAGTTGAAGGCGCCGCCGAGTACGTACGTCTGCGGGCCGCCGACCGCCGCCATGGAGCCCCAGAAGTCGGTGGTCGTCGCCTGGTACGCGAAGTCCCGCACCTGCCCGGCCAGCTTCCCGCCCCGGATCGCGTACGCGCGCTGCGCCGTGAACTGGAAGTTGTAGCGCTGCATGTCGATGGACCACGACCGGTCGCCCACGAGGTAGAGCCCCCGGTCGACCCCCGCGATCAGGTCGTCCGTCGCGAGCCCGCCCGGATCCGGCTGGAGCGACACGTTCGCCATCCGCTGCACGGGGACGTGCCCGGGGGAGTCCGCGTAGGCACACCCGTTGGAGCGCTCGAAGCCGGTCAACTTGGCGATGCGCCGGTCGAGTTGATACCCGGCGAGGGTCCCGTCCTTCACCAGGTCCCAGGACTGTCCCGCCACGCCCTCGTCGTCGTACCCGATGGTCGCGAGCCCGTGCTCGGCCGTCCGGTCACCGGTCACGTTCATGATCTCGGAGCCGTACTTGAGCTTCCCGAGCTGGTCGAAGGTGGCGAAGGAGGTGCCCGCGTACGCCGCCTCGTAGCCGAGCGCGCGGTCCAGCTCGGTGGCGTGCCCGATCGACTCGTGGATGGTCAGCCACAGGTTGGACGGGTCCACGACCAGGTCGTACGCGCCCGCCTTGACGCTCGGCGCGCGCATCTTCTCGGCGAGCAGCTCGGGGATCTCGGCGAGCTCGCGGTCCCAGTCCCAGCCGGTCCCGGTGAGGTACTCCCAGCCGCGCCCCGCCGGCGGCGCGATCGTGCGCATCGAGTCGAATTCGCCGCTGGAGTCGTCCACGGCGACCGCCGTCAGCTCCGGGTGCAGCCGCACGCGCTGCTGCGTCGTGACGGTCCCCGCCGTGTCCGCGTAGAACTTGTTCTCGTGGACGCAGTACAAGGAGGCGTCCACGTGGGACACCCCGTCCGCCGAGAGCAGCCGCGCGCTCCAGTCGGCGAGCAGCCCGGCCCGCTCCTCCTCCGGGACGGTGAAGGGGTCGACCTCGTACGAGGAGATCCAGGTCTTGTCCGCGTGCACCGGCTCATCGGCCAGCTCCACGCGCTCGTCGGACCCGGCCGCCTTGATCACCTGCGCGCTCAGCTTCGCCATCGCCACGGCCTGCGAGGCCACCTTCGCCGCGCCGCCCATCGTCAGATCGACACCGGAGGCGAACCCCCAGGTCCCGCCGTGCACCACGCGTACCGCATAGCCCAGGTCCGTACTGTCGGAGGAGCCCGAGGGCCTCGCGTCCCGCAGCCGCACGGACGCGCCGCGCACCCGCTCGAGCCGGAAGTCCGCATGGTCCGCTCCCAGCGCGCGTGCGCGCGCGAGGGCGGCGTCGGCGAGTGCCCTCAAGGGCAGTGCGAGGAACGACTGATCGATCTCGTGGGCCATGGGCGGCTTCCCCTTCTGTCGCGGCGCAGTGCGTGTGAGTGAACCACGACACGTGCTGTCTGTGGGAACCCCACAGACAGCACCCCCTCGCCCTGTCGCCCCCGGATTCGGCACCCGGTGCCGGGGCCGGATAGGTTCAAGGCGTACCTGACCGCCGAAACGAAAGGGTGATCCGTTGAGCCGCTCGGTTCTCGTCACCGGGGGAAACCGGGGCATCGGCCTCGCCATCGCCCGCGCCTACCTGGAGCAGGGCGACAAGGTGGCCTTCACCTACCGCTCCGGAGAGCCCCCCAAGGAGCTCGTCGACGCCGGCGCTCTCGGCGTCCGCTGCGACATCACGGACTCCCAGCAGGTGGACGCCGCCTACAAGGAGATCGAGGAGAAGCACGGCAACGTCGAGGTCCTCGTCGCCAACGCGGGCGTCACCAAGGATCAGCTCCTCATGCGCATGTCCGAGGAGGACTTCACGTCCGTCCTCGACACCAACCTCACCGGCACCTTCCGGGTCGTGAAGCGTGCCAACCGCGGCATGCTGCGCGCCAAGAAGGGCCGCGTCGTGCTGATCTCCTCCGTGGTCGGCCTGCTCGGCTCGGCGGGGCAGGCGAACTACGCCGCTTCGAAGGCGGGTCTGGTCGGCTTCGCGCGTTCCCTCGCCCGTGAGCTCGGGTCGCGCAACATCACCTTCAACGTCGTCGCCCCCGGTTTTGTCGACACCGACATGACCCAGGCGCTCACCGACGAGCAGCGCAAGGGCATCGTGTCGCAGGTGCCGCTCGGCCGGTACGCGCAGGTCGAGGAGATCGCCGGAGTGGTGAAGTTCCTGACCTCCGACGACGCCGCGTACATCACTGGAGCCGTCATCCCGGTTGACGGCGGACTGGGAATGGGTCACTGACACCATGGCTGGAATCCTCGAGGGCAAGAAGATCCTCATCACCGGTGTGCTGATGGAGTCCTCCATCGCCTTCCACACCGCGAAGCTGGCCCAGGAGCAGGGTGCGGAGATCATCCTCACCGCCTGGCCGCGGCCGACGCTCACCGAGCGCATCGCCAAGAAGCTGCCGGAGCCCGACAAGGTCAAGGTCCTGGAGCTCGACGTCTCGAACGACGAGCACCTCGCCCGCCTGGAGGGCCAGGTCCGCGAGCAGCTCGGCGGCCGCCTCGACGGCATCGTGCACTCCATCGGCTTCGCGCCGCAGGACGCGCTCGGCGGCAACTTCCTGAACACGCCGTTCGAGTCCGTGTCCACCGCCATGCACGTCTCCGCCTTCTCCCTGAAGTCGCTGACGATGGCGCTGCTGCCGCTGATGAACGAGGGCGGCTCCGTCGTCGGCCTCACCTTCGACGCGCAGTTCGCGTGGCCGCAGTACGACTGGATGGGCCCGGCCAAGGCCGCTCTCGAGGCGACGAACCGCTACATGGCGCGTTACCTGGGCGAGCAGAACATCCGCTGCAACCTGATCTCGGCGGGCCCGATCGGCTCCATGGCCGCGAAGTCGATCCCCGGCTTCAGCGAGCTGGCGGCGGTGTGGGACAACCGCTCCCCGCTGGAGTGGAAGCTCGAGGACCCGGAGCCGGCGGGCAAGGGCATCGTCGCGCTGCTCTCGGACTGGTTCCCGAAGACGACGGGCGAGATCGTGCACGTCGACGGCGGTCTGCACGCCATCGGGGCCTGACACCTAGCTCACTCGTTCGGCCCACCGGCCGGGCGGGCGGTAGGGACCTCCGCGCACGCTGGTGCGAGGAGGTCCCTACGTGCGTCTGCACCCCCGTTTCACCGCCGCCGTCGTCCTGTTGCTCTCGCTGCCGTACGTCGCCGCGTGCGCGCAGGCGCAGGGGGCGACGGCCGAAAAGGGCGGCCACGCGCGCGTGGCCGAGAAGAAGCGGGAGCATTTCGGCGCGGACTGCCGGATCGACATCGACCGGGATCTCGTGAGCGCGACCTGTCACAACCCGTATCCCACGATCGACCGAGTCGCCCTGCACATCGAGTGCGACGAGTGGTGGGACATCGACACCGATTCACGCCCGAAGGCGGTGTTCCCGGCCGAGACCCTGCGGCTGGACGGGCGGTGCTGGAAGAACGTGCGGACCGCGTGGGTCAGTCACCGGAAGCCGGCGCGGTGAGCCGGCCGGGGCGGCAGTCGAACGGATAGCGCGCGGCCTCTTTGGCGGCGGCCTCGGCGTCGCCCACCCGGATCGCGTCGACGAGCGTCGTGTGGTCCATGTGGTTCTCCGCGGTGAGCCGCTCGCCGACGTCCTCGCGCAGCCAGTCCCGCATGACCTCGCCGAGGTCCGCGTACATCGCCGTCAGTACGTCGTTGTGGGACGCGGCCACCACGGCCAGGTGGAACGTCGCGTCCGCCGACACGAACGCCTCCGTGTCCCCGGACGACCAGGCCTCCTCGCGCCGCACGAGCAGCGCGTCGAGCTGCTTCAGGTCGCGCTCGGTGCGCCGCTCCGCCGCGAACTTCGCCGCGCTCGACTCCAGCGTGGCGCGCAGCTCGGCGATGTCCTGCGGGGCGGCCTCCGCGAACCGCCGCTGCATGACGCCCGCCAGCTCACTCGTCGCCACGACGTACGTGCCCGAGCCCTGCCGGATGTCAAGGAGGCCGTTGTGCGCGAGGGCGCGCACCGCCTCCCGCACCGTGTTCCTGGCCACACCCAGCTGTTCCACGAGCTCGGGCTCCGTCGGGATGCGGGAGCCCACCGGCCACTCGCCCGAGGAGATCTGGGCGCGCAGGGCGGAGATGACCTGCTCGGACAGGGCCGAGCGCTGGGGCGAGGTCAGCGGCATGACATTCCTTCGTGCAGGCGGAGGTCGTACGGTAGCGAACCGATTGGACAACCAATCATCCCATGATTCTAAGATGGGTCTCATGGCTAGTGAGGAAACCCCGACGATGGCACCACCGAGCGCCGCCCCCGAGACCCCCGTGCAGGCCGAGAAGCCCGCCCCGCGCGCGTGGGTGGTCCGGCTGGTCGTGGTCGGCATCGTGCTCGCCGCGGTGAACCTGCGGCCCGCCATCACCAGCCTCGGCGCCCTCCTCGAAGAGGTCCGCGACGGGCTCGGGATGAGCGGCAGCGTCGCCGGCCTGCTCACCTCCGTGCCGCCGCTCTGCTTCGCGATCTTCGGCGTGATGGCGCCCCGGCTCGCCAGGCGCTTCGGCCCGAGCGCCGTCGTCTGCGCCGGCATGTTCGCCATCGCCGCGGGCCTCGTCATCCGCCCGTTCACCGGCGGCACCGCCGGCTTCCTCGTGGCCAGCGCGCTCGGCCTGATGGGCATCGCCGTCAGCAACGTGCTGATGCCGGTCATCGTCAAGCGCTGGTTCCCCGACAAGGTCGGCACCATGACCGGCCTGTACTCGATGGCCCTCGCGCTCGGCACCTCCACCGCGGCCGCCGCGACGGTGCCGGTGACCTCGGCGCTCGGCGGGAACTGGAAGGCCGGGCTCGCGGTGTGGGCGGTGCTCGCCGTCGCGGCGGCGCTGGCCTGGCTGCCGCTCGTGGGCAAGAAGGACACGTCCACCCTGGCGGCCGCCGCCTCACCCGCCGCCGAGTCCGCCGCGGCCTCCGAAGGAAGCGGTCTGCGCATCGCCCGCAGCCGTACCGCCTGGGCGCTCGCCGTCTTCTTCGGGCTCCAGGCCACGGCCGCGTACATCACGATGGGTTGGATGGCGCAGATCTTCCGCGACTCGGGGGTCTCCGCGTCCACCGCGGGCGTACTGCTCGCCGTCACCATGGCGATGGGCATCCCGCTCGGCTTCGTCATCCCGCGGATGGCCGCCCGGCTGCCCAGCCAGGGGCCGATGGTGATCGCCCTCGGCCTGTGCGGTCTCGCCGGTTACGCGGGCCTGTACTTCGCCCCGGCCTCCGGCGCCTGGGCGTGGGCGGTGCTGCTCGGCATCTCCAACTGCGCCTTCCCGCTGGCGCTCACCATGGTCGGGATGCGGGCCCGCACGGGCGTGGGTGTCGCCAAGCTGTCCGCCTTCGCGCAGTCCACCGGCTACCTGATCTCGATCCCCGGGCCGCTGCTCGTCGGCGTCCTCAACCAGCACAGCGGCGGCTGGGGCGTCCCGATCGCGTTCATGGCCGCACTGATGGTGCCGCAGATCGTGGTGGGCGTGTTCGCGGGCCGCAACCGCACCGTCGAGGACGAGGCGGGCGACACGACCAAGGCCGCCCCGGCGTCCTGAGGGGCGGGGACAGGTGCGACACTTGGCGCATGTCGCCTGTGCTCGAGCCGAATCCCCAGAACGGCCAGAAGAAGCTGCTCCTCGTGCTCGGCGCGATGCTGGCCGTCACCGTCGTCGTCGGCATCATCGCGTCCATCGCCGCACCGTAGGGCGGGTCCGCGGGGCCGTGGTGGGGTTAACTCCACCATCCCCTAGGGGGCCAGTGTCAGGGTGAAGTGGGTGGATCACCGGATGGGCCCGAGGCCCCCGGTTCCGTAGCTTCGAAGTGTCGCCGAGAGAGTCGGCGCACCGGACGAAGCGCACCCACGGAACACGGCCCCCGGAGGCAGCAGCCATGTCGATGTCAGCCCCCACACACACCCGGCCCGACGTGGCAGCCACGGGTCGCGTCGACATCCGGCTGCCGTGGTGGGCGATCGTGCTGCCGGCCGTGGCCTTCGTGGCACTGCTCCTGCTGATCCTCAACCCGGCCGACGCCCAGGCCGTCGCGGGCGAACCGAGCCTGGTCGACATCCTGGGCCGCGCGAAGGACCTGGTGCTCCGCTAGGGCCTGATCCAAACGACAGGCCCCAGGGCCCATACAGGGCCGTTCACTCGTGCCGGGTGACCCCGTCAACTCCCTGCGCCCGGCCGAGGGTTTCATGCGAAGCTGGGACACATGAGCGTCGCAGAACCCCGCAGGATTGTCCTTTTCCGGCATGCCAAGGCGGACTGGCCGCAGGTCTCCGATCATGAGCGGCCGCTCGCCGAGCGGGGGCGCAGGGACGCCCCCGTCGCCGGCCGCAAGCTGGCCGACGCAGGCATCTCCTTCGACCTGGCCCTGTGCTCGACCGCCACGCGTACCCGTGAGACCTGGAAGCTCGCCGTGCAGGAGATGCCGGAGCGACCGAAGACCGTGTACGAGGAGCGGATCTACGAAGCATCGCCCGGCGAACTGATCGCCGTGCTGAACGAGACCCCCGACGACGTGCACAATGCCGTACTGATCGGCCACAACCCCGGCGTGCAGGCCCTCTCCGAGATCCTCGCCGCGGACGCCGACGAAGACGCCCGGCAGCGGCTGGACCGACGTGGCTTCCCGACCGCCGCGTTCTCCGTGCTCACGTTCACCGGACCGTGGAAGAGCCTGGAGCCCGGCACCGCCACGCTCGTCGACTACTGGGCGCCGAGCGAGTAACCGCCACCGCCCGTCCTTCATACGTACGACGTGGGGCCCGGTACCGACGACCGGTACCGGGCCCCACGCACGACGTCCTACGCGCTCTAGGCGCCCTGCGCGTCCGCGGCCTCGACCTCTTCGCGCGTGACGCCCAGCAGGTACAGCACCGTGTCGAGGAACGGTACGTTCACCGCGGTGTGCGCTGCCTCGCGCACGACCGGCTTGGCGTTGAAGGCGACGCCGAGCCCGGCCGCGTTCAGCATGTCCAGGTCGTTCGCGCCGTCACCGATCGCCACGGTCTGCTCGAGCGGCACCCCGGCCTCGGTGGCGAACCTCCGCAGCAGGCGCGCCTTGCCCGCGCGGTCCACGATCTCGCCCGTGACCCTGCCGGTCAGCTTCCCGTCGACGATCTCCAGGGTGTTCGCCTGGGCGAAGTCGAGCCCGAGGCGCTCCTTCAGATCGTCCGTGACCTGCGTGAATCCGCCGGACACGACGCCCACTTGGTAACCGAGGCGCTTGAGCGTACGGATCAGGGTGCGCGCGCCCGACGTCAGCCGGACCTCGCTGCGCACCTTCTCCACGACCGAGGCGTCGAGGCCCGCGAGCAGCGCCACGCGCGCGTGCAGCGACTGCTCGAAGTCGAGCTCGCCGCGCATCGCCGCCGCCGTCACCTCGGCGACCTTGTCCTCGCAGCCCGCGTGCGCCGCGAACAGCTCGATCACCTCGTCCTGGATGAGCGTCGAGTCGACGTCCATCACGACGAGCCGCTGCGCGCGCCGGTGCAGTCCGGCCGAGACGACCGCCACGTCCACGCCCAGCTTCGCCGCCTCGGTGGCGAGGGCCGTGCGCAGCTGCTCGGTCGGGGTGCCGGACACCGCGAACTCGACTGCCGTCACGGGGTACTTCGCGAGCCGGAAGATACGGTCGATGTTGCCACCGGTGCCGGTGATGGCGGCCGCTATCGACGCGGCCGACTCGGCGGTGAGCGGGTGACCGAGGACGGTGACGTGGGAGCGTCCGGTGCCGCGCGGACGGTTGTCGCCGATGCCGGAGATGATCTCCGCCTGCATCTTCATCGACTCGGCCCAGCTGTGGACGGTCGACCGGAGATCCCCCTCGAGCCCGGCCGGCGGCTGGGTCACCAGGGCACACAGGACGATGCGGCCGCGCGTGACGACCTGCTCGATGTCGACGACATCCACGGAGTAGGCGGCGAGGGTGTCGAAGAGCCCGGCGGTGATGCCGGGCCGGTCCTTGCCGAAGATCTTGACCAGGAGAGTGGGGACATCCGCCGGAACGTCCACGGGAGGGGCATCAGCGGTGGGCTGGGGCTGCGAAGCGCTCATGATGGCGCCTACGTTATCGGTCCTGTGTACGGCCCCCGCAATCACGCCCACTATGTAAGCCCCGCCGGCGATTCAGGCAGGTGTCCGGCCCTTCAAGCCCTTGCGGCGACTGAGCGGCGGGGTCCGGTTTTCAAGCCCCGCCTTGTGGACGAGACCCGCGGGGTCCGGGGCAGAGCCCCGCGACCGTTCCACGGCTCCCCGTCACGGGTCGTACGGCCGCAGATACGGATTCGTATCGGGGTTGGCGGGCCGATACGGGCTACTGGGCCGATACGGCCCCGCCGCCCCCACTGTCCCGTCCCCCGGCGGAGCGGCCCGCCGAGCGGCCCCGGTCACATACGCCAGCACCGCGCCCAGCGCCCCCGCCCCCGCCCCCCACGCCGCCCCGAGCAGCACCGCCATCCCGACTTGCCCGTGCAGTTCGATCCCCGCCCCGAACGCGTCGAAGCCGAGGACCGAGAGCGAGGCCCCCGCCGACACCCCGGTGAGCCACACAAGGAGCGGCAGCGCGAGCGCCGTCACGCCGCCCAGTCGCAACGCGCACCGCCCCGCGAACCCCAGGACGCCCTTCGTCACGGGTGAGCGCACGGCCGTCAGCACCCCGGCGAGCAGCATCATCACGGCCGCCGCGACGCCCAACAGCCACACCCTGCCGTCGAGTTCCGCGAGCCGCCCCAGCGTCATCGGCTCGTCGGACGACACCCTGAGCAGCTCGTCCAGCGGATCCGGCAGCAGCTTCGCGAGCTCACCCGTCGCCTTGCCGTCCCAGGGCACGAAGAGGCCGAGGGGAATGCCGAGCCACACCCCGTTGGGCGCCCCGAGCAGCGCGGCGCCCGCGATCCGCTTCGGATGGTCGTCGCCGATCGCCGCGTACGCCGCCGCTGCCAGGCCCGCGACGACCGCCATCAGCAGCACCGCCACGAGCGCCGAAGCGGCCGGGCGGACCGTCCGGTTCAGCGGGGCGAGCGCGCGCGGCAGCGGAGTGCGCCGCGACGCGAGCAGGGCGATCACCAGAACACCCACGACGAACGCCGCGGCGCCGAGCAACGAAGGGACCGTCTCCACGGTGAACCCGACGGAGGCCTTCGCGTCGACCAGGTCGCCGATCCGGTCGGGCAGCGCGTCACCGATCCCGCCCGGCAGCTTGTCCGCTATGCCCCCCGGAAGTTTGTCCCCGCCGCCCGGAATCTTGTCGAGCCCCAGCTGCGAGCCGTCGATCGTGATGACGTCGTGACCGGCCCAGGCGAGGCCGCCCATCATCGCCACGAAGAGCGCCACCACGGCGCCCGCGCGCGCGAGGAGTTCGCCGGGCGCCACCTCAACTCCGGCCGCGCGCAGGGAGCGTAGAAAGAACCAGCTGATTGCGAGCGCGCCCACCAGACCCACACCGAGCGGCGCGATGTCGATCGCGGCGTCCGCCTGCGCGCCCTCGATTCCGAAGGCCGAGACGTCCCCGGCAGGCGTCACACGGCCGCCTGCCGCGAGCGCCACCACGGCGGCCGTCATCGGCCCGAGCGAAGCGGCCGTATCCGCCTCCAGCAAGTGCAGGCCGAGCGCCGCGACTCCGGCCATCGCGATGAATGCCCAGCTCACCGCGGCCACGGCGGACAGCAGGACATCGCCGACGGGCAGGCGCGCGCGCCGCTTCGCATCTTGGCCGCTGTCCGCCAAGGCCATCAAGGACCCCCCGATCCGCCCCGCCTCGCCCCCTGAGATCCCAGTTGCTCATGATCCGTGGGGAGTTGTGGGCTCTTACCACTCTCCGGGGCCGCATCCGTACCGTCAACGGGGCGGGAGCCAAGGGGTGTGCGGGAGGTACGAACGGGCTTCGCGCAAGGCCCGCCTTTCGGTCACGGAGGGCTTCCTGAAATAGTTCCTCACGATGTTCGACATCCCTAGACTCCCCATGTCGGGGGAAAAACTCGGGGGACAACTCAGTGGGGCATGGAGTGCCTGATCTCGTACTGGAATTGAATGGCAGGACCTGGACGCTCGACGCGTCCAGGCCGTACACCCTCGGACGTGATCCGCAGGGTGACATCGTGCTCGACGACGCCCGGGTGTCCTGGCGTCACGCCACGATCAGCTGGGGCGGCCGCAGTTGGGTCATCGAGGACCACGGCTCGACCAACGGCACCTTCGTGCAGGGGCAGCGGATCCACCAGATGGAGATCGGCCCCGGTTCGTCCGTGCACCTGGGCAACTCCACCGACGGCCCGTGCCTGACCGCGCAGGGCAGCGCCCGCGCCGCCGCCGTTGCCACGCCGCACCAGGCGCAGCAGCAGGCCGCGGGCCTCGCGCAGCAGCCGTCACCACAGCAGTACCAGCAGCAGCCGAGCTGGTCCCAACAGGCGTCCCAACAGGCGCCCCAGCAGCGCGAGGCGCCACGGCAGCAACAGCCGCCGCAGGCGCAGTGGGTGCCGCAGCAGCAGGGCGCCGGCGGGGTCGCGGGGGCCCCGCCCGTGTACGGCGACCGCAGCCCCACCACGTTCCACCAGCTGTCGCTCGGCCGCGTCATGCGCATCGGCCGCTCCCTGGAGAACGAGCTGGTGGTCTCGGACCTCCAGGTCTCGCGCCTGCACGCCGAGTTCCACGCGTCGCCCGACGGCCGCTTCGAGATCCACGACCTCGGCTCGCACAACGGCACGTACGTCAACGGCCAGCCGATCCCCAAGGGCGGCACGACCCTCCTTGGGCCGAACGACATCGTGGGCGTGGGCCACTCCACGTTCCGCCTGGTCGGCGACCGGCTCGAGGAGTTCGTCGACACCGGTGACGTCTCCTTCTCCGCGCGCCATCTGACGGTCACCGTCGAAGGCGGCAAGCAGATCCTCAAGGACGTCTCGTTCGGCGTCCCGGAGAAGTCGCTGATCGCCGTCATCGGCCCGTCGGGCTCCGGCAAGTCGACGCTCCTGAAGGCGCTCACGGGCTACCGTCCGGCCAACGAGGGCGACGTCCTCTACGACAACCGGAACCTCTACAAGCAGTTCGCCGAGCTGCGCCAGCGCATCGGTCTGGTCCCGCAGGACGACATCCTGCACAAGGAGCTGACCGTCAAGAAGGCGCTCAAGTACGCCGCCAAGCTGCGCTTCCCCGCGGACACCAGCGAGCAGGAGCGCCAGCAGCGCATCGACGAGGTGCTGCGCGAGCTCAAGCTGGACATCCACAAGGAGAAGAAGGTCACCTCCCTCTCCGGTGGCCAGCGCAAGCGCGTGTCGGTGGCCCTGGAGCTGCTGACCAAGCCGTCGCTGATCTTCCTGGACGAGCCGACCTCCGGCCTCGACCCGGGCATGGACCGCGACGTCATGCAGCTGCTTCGCGGTCTCTCCGACGACGGGCGCACGGTCCTCGTGGTCACCCACTCGGTGGCCGAGCTGGCGCTCTGCGACAAGCTCCTTGTGATGGGTCCTGGCGGCGCCGTCGCCTACTTCGGCCCGCCGGAGGAGGCGCTCAACTTCTTCGGCTACAAGACGTGGGCCGACGTGTTCTCGGCGTTCGAGAACTACCGCGACTACGACTGGGCGGGCCGCTGGAAGGGCTCGCAGCACTACCAGATGTACGCGGCCGACATCGACGCCGTCGCCGCGCAGTCGGATCCGGTGGCGCCGCCCTCCGCGATCAAACCGCCCAAGACGCAGCCCTGGGGCTCCCAGCTGTTCACGCTGATCCGCCGCTATGTGTCGGTGATCGCCTCCGACCGGGGCTTCCTCGGCCTGATGGTGATCCTGCCCGCGGTCCTCGGCCTCGTCTCGGTGGTCATCCCGGCCGACTTCGGCCTGGGCCCGCCCAAGCCACCGGCCAAGTTCAACGGGGACGCCGGCACGATCATGCTGATCATCGCGGTCGGCATGTGCTTCTCCGCGGCGGCCAACTCGGTCCGCGAGCTGATCAAGGAGCGGGTCATCTACGAGCGAGAACGGGCCACCGGCCTGTCCCGCTCCGCGTACCTGATGTCCAAGGTCATCGTCCTCGGCGTGATCACGGCGTTCCAGGGCGTCATCATCTGCGCCATCGGCTTCATCCCGCGCGAGCTGCCGAAGGAAGGCCTCGTGCTGCCGCCGGCCGCCGAGCTGTGCATCTCGATCATCGCGCTCGGCTTCGCGTCGATGATGTTCGGCCTGGTGATCTCCGCGCTGGTGAAGACGTCCGAGAAGACGATGCCGCTGCTGGTCATGTTCGCGATCGTCCAGGTCGTGTTCACCGGTGTGCTCTTCCAGATCTACGGCACCGTGGGCCTCGAGCAGTTCGCCTGGCTGATGCCGTCCCGCTGGGCGGTGGGCGCCGCGGGCGCCACTCTGGACCTCAGCAAGCTGATGCCACCGTGGGACCCGCAGAACCCGAACGACCTCGACCCGCTGTGGGAGCACTCGGTCACCCAGTGGGGCATCAACCTCACGGTCCTGATCGTGCTCGCCGTCGTCTGCGGCTTCGCCGTCGCGCGCCTGCTGCGCCGGCACGAGCCCGAGGTCATGCGCAAGTAGGAGAGTCCGTAGGGACACACGAAGGGCGGCACCCTGTGGGTGCCGCCCTTCGTGCCGTGGGGGTTCAGCGTGTGCCGGACCTGGAGGTCCCGACTACAGGAATCAGTACGCGCTGTCCACGTTGTCGATGGAGCCGTACTTGTCGGCCGCGTAGTTGGCCGCGGCCACGAGGTTGGCGACCGGGTCGGTCAGGCTGTTGGCGGTGCCGTCGACGTGGTACGTGTCGAAGGTCGGCTGGATGACCTGCAGCAGGCCCTTGGAGGGCGTGCCGTTCTGGGCGTTGACGTCCGTGCCGTTGACCGCGTTCGGGTTGCCGCCCGACTCACGCATGATGTTGCGGTGCAGGCCGTCGTACGAGCCCGGAATGCCCTTGTCCTTCATGATGGCGAGGGATTCCTTGATCCAGCCGTCCAGGTTGTTGGCGTAGACCGGCTTGCGGGCGGCGGCACGCGCGGCGGCCTGCTTGGCCTCGCGCTCCTTCTTCGCCTGCGCCTCGGCCTTCGCCTTGGCCTCGGCCTCGGCCTTCTTCTCGGCCTCGGCCTTCTTCTTCGCCTCGGCCTCCTTGCGGGCCTTCGCCTTCGCCTCGGCCTGCTTGGCCTTCTCGCTGGCGGCGGCCTGCTGGTCGGTGACGCTGGCGTGGACGTCCTTGATCTGCTTCGCACCGGCGTCGGTGGTGAACGCGACCGGGGCGGCGGCGACCGTCTCGTCCTTCGCCTGGGCCTGGGTGTCCTGACCCGGAACCAGCGTCACCGCGAGGGCGGCGGCGCCGAGAGCGGCGACACCGGCGAGCGAGAACTTGTGGGTGCGGGTCAGCTGACTATGGCCGGCGTTGGCGTGCTTGGACATGAGATGGGGACCTCTCTAAGAACGGAAGTCGCTCGCGGGCCGGGGGACCGGACGGTCGTGTTTGGGACACGAACGCCGCGGGTAGGACCCCGCGGCGCCGAACAACGATGGACATTCTTAGCGGCCGCAAAATGCCGAGGCAAAGGTGTGACCTACGAACCCGGGTAGTGGGCCGGGGAGGCGCAAAAAGGGGCAAGAAGCCAATGTCCGACTTCCTGCCCCAGTGCAGCAACGGACCAAAGTCCCTTACTCATCCACTACGGACCTTCGTACGTGACGTGGGCCCTATGCGCGGCGTCACACGCGCCCCCTCCCGAACTCACTCGTGGTTGCCACTGCAACGCACAGCGTGAGGCCTCTCCTCCGGCAGGATGAGGTGCACGTCGCCGAACTCGTGCCAGAGGTAGCGCCCCCTCAGCGCCTCCTCATACGCACGGTCCACAGCGGCCCGCCCCGCCACCGCCTCCAGCATCAGAAGGTGGGAGGCCTCCGGCTCGTGCAGCCCCGTCAGCAGCCCGTCCACCACCCGCACACCGCGCCCGGGCGTCACGACGAGATCCGTCCAGCCACGCGCCGCCCGTACGGCCCCGTCGCCGTCGACGGCGGACTCGACGGCCCGCACGGCAGTGGTCCCGACGGCGATGACGTGCTGCCCCGCGGCCCTCGCGGCGTTGATCAGGCGGGCCGACGCCTCGGGCACCTCGAAACGCTCCGCATAAGGAGGCTCGTGCGACTCGGCGGACGCCACCCCCGTATGCAGCGTGATCGGCGCGAACTGCACCCCCCGGCTCACGAGCCGCGACACGATCGACTCCGTGAAGGGCCGCGCGGCACTCGGCATCTCCGCGCTGCCCGCCCCCGCGGCGTACGGCAGCGCGAACACCGTCTGGTAGGCGGCCAGCGGCTGATCCCGCTCCGTGTAGGAGTAGCGGATGGGCCGCCCGCGCCGGCCGAGCAGCGCGAGCACGTCCCCGGTCGCCCGCACCCACCACAGCCGCTCGCTCCCGGCCGCCAGCGGCTCCTCATAGGTGAGGCGTACGTCGCCGGGGAGCGCGACCACGGCCCCCGGGGGCCCTCCAGCGCGCGGCAGCGTCGTGCCCCGGTCGTCCGGGTCCCGCAGCTCGACCGCCCAGCGCCCGTCGTCGCCGCGCGTCGAGAAATGCACGACTACACGCGCGTGCCCCACCGTCCCGTCCACGGCGGCCGCCAACGTAGGAGACGTATTGACGACGAGCAGATCCCCGGCCCGCAGCACGGACGGCAGCTCGGGGAAGCGGTGATGGGCGGCATCGGTGCCGCGCGACACCAGAAGGCGTACGGACGATCTGTCCCGGCCGGGCCCCCGCTGCTCGGCCGGGACCCGCGCCGACAGCTCCTCGGGCACCCGCAGCGCGAGCGCCATCACGCCTCCAGGAGGGACGGGGCCGAGTAGCGCCCGCTCGCGGGGCGCCGGTCAAGGAGGCTCAGGAAGGCGGGGACCACGTCCTCGGGGCGCGGCACCTCGCTCAGATCCTCGTCCGGCTCGGCCGCCGCCAGCATGTCCGTCCGCATCCCGCCCGGATCGACCGCCCACACGCGCAGGCCCGGCTCCTCCACCGCGAGCACGGCCACGAGCTGGTCGAGGGCCGCCTTCGTCGACCCGTAGCCGCCCCAGGTCGGATACGCCTCCGTGGCCGCGTCCGAACTCATGCTGATCACCGTCCCGGCCGGCGCTTCGCGCAGCAGCGGCAGCGCCTCCTGGAGCAGACCGAGCGGCGCCACCACATTGACCTCCAGCGCCGACCTGAAGTCGTCCAGCGAGTGACGGCCGAGCGGCACCAGGGGCTCGGCGCCCAGCACGCTCGCGTTGTTCACCAGCAGATCGAGCCCGCCCAGCTCCCATGCCGCGGCGATCAGCTCCACCCGGTGCCCGCCGTCCGCGACATCGCCCGGCACGGCCGTCACCGCCCCACCGTGCTTGCGCAGCCGCTCCGCCACGTCCTCCAGCGGCCCGGCGGAGCGCGCGTCCAGGACCAGGTCCCAGCCCCGCTCGGCCAGAGCCGTCGCCAACGCCCTGCCGAACCCCCGCGAAGCCCCCGTGATGATCGCTACCGTCATGACAACCGTCCCCTTGAGTACGTCACCGTTGTGCGTCGTGTCCTCAACGTAGGAACGCGGCGGCCCTCGGCACCTCGTACGCGAGCAGCAACAACGCAGGGCCCTTCGCCCTACGCCGACCGACCTAGGCGGAGGGCGCCATCGGTCCGATCCGGCTGTCACACCCCGCCGGTACGGTGAGCTCATGAGTCAGGGTCCACGTACAGGCTTGGCCGCGGTGAGTGCCGCGCTCCTCGCCATGAGCAGGCATCTCGAGGTGCGCGACGTCCTCAAGACGATCGTCGCCTCGGCCCGCGAGCTGCTCGACGCCGAGTACGCGGCGCTCGGAGTGCCGGACGACCACGGGGGCTTCGCCCAGTTCGTCGTCGACGGCGTCAGCGAGGAGCAGTGGAAGGCCATCGGCCCGCTGCCGCGCCAGCACGGCATCCTCGCCGCGATGCTGCACGACGCGAAGACGGAGCGCCTCGCCGACGTCCGCGAGGACCCCCGCTTCGAGGGCTGGCCCTCCGCCCACCCGGACATGTCCGACTTCCTCGGCCTGCCCATCAAGGACGGCGAGGAGACGATCGGCGCACTCTTCCTCGCCAACAAGAACTGCCCCAAACCGCAAGGCGGTTGCGGCTTCACGCAGGACGACGAGGAACTGCTCGGGATCCTCGCCCAGCACGCGGCCATCGCGCTCACGAACGCCCGCCTCTACGAGCGCAGCCGCGAGCTCACCATCGCCGAGGAGCGCTCCCGGATCGCCCACGAACTGCACGACGCGGTGAGCCAGAAGCTTTTCTCGCTGCGCCTCACCGCACAGGCCGTGGCGACCCTGATGGACCGTGACCCGGAGCGCGCCAAAGGGGAGTTGGGTCATGTGGCGGAGCTCGCGGCGGAGGCCGCGGACGAACTGCGCGCCGCCGTCGTCGAGTTGCGCCCCGCGGCGCTCGACGAGGACGGCCTGGTCGCCACCCTCCGCACCCAGATCCAGGTGCTCGACCGCGCCCACGCGGCGCACCTCACCTTCACCACCAGCGGCATAAAGGCGCTGCCCGCCGCCCAGGAGGAGGCGATGCTGCGCGTCGCCCAAGAGGCGCTGCACAACGCGCTGCGCCACTCCGGAGCAGAGAAGATCCGGGTCTCGCTCGACAAGCGAGGCCAGGGCGCCGTGCTGCGCGTCACCGACGACGGTGCGGGCTTCGACCCGAAGGCGATCCGCAGCGCGGGCCGCCACCTGGGCCTCGTCTCCATGCGCGACCGGTCCAGCGGGGTCGGCGGCAGACTCACAGTGGAATCGGAGCCCGGCAAGGGCACCACGATCGAGATGGAGGTCCCCGGTGGCTGACCAGATCAAGGTACTGCTGGTCGACGATCACCAGGTCGTCCGCCGGGGCCTGCGCACCTTCCTGGAGGTGCAGGGCGACATCGAGGTCGTCGGCGAGGCGGCGGACGGCGCCGAAGGAGTCGCCCGCACCGAGGAGTTGAAGCCCGACGTCGTCCTGATGGACGTCAAGATGCCGGTGATGGACGGAGTCGACGCCCTGCGCCGGCTCCGCGAACTCGACAACCCCGCGAAGGTGTTGATCGTCACCAGCTTCACTGAGCAGCGCACCGTCGTCCCCGCCCTGCGCGCGGGGGCAGCCGGTTACGTCTACAAGGACGTGGACCCCGACGCCCTGGCCGGCGCCATCCGTTCCGTCCACGCGGGCCACATCCTGCTGCAACCCGAGGTCGCTGGTGCCCTGTTGGCCCAGGAGGAGACCAACAGCGGGCAGGGGAGGGGCGGTTCCCTCACGGAGCGCGAGCGCGAGGTGCTCGGCCTGATCGCCGACGGCCGCTCGAACCGGGAGATCGCCCGCGCCCTCGTCCTCTCCGAGAAAACGGTGAAGACCCATGTCTCGAACATCCTGATGAAGCTCGACCTGGCGGACCGTACCCAGGCCGCCCTGTGGGCCGTGCGACACGGCGCCGCGGGCTGAGACGCGGCGTCGTGGGCGCTGAGACGCGGCGTCGTGGGCCGAGAGGCACGCGCGGGCGCACGGACGCGACGGCAACACGGAGCGTCGCGCTCCGTTCTGGAATTCATACCGTCGTGTGGATGTCCCCCGGACGGCGTATCCCTTCCGGCGGTGGCGCGTTCTCCAATGCGTGCTGCGGCGGTCATGTCGCGGCGACCGCTGAGGAGGATCCAGAAGTGAAGAACCTGAAGAAGGCCGCGGCCGTCACCCTCGTGGCCGGCGGCCTTGTCGCTGCCGGTGCGGGCCTCGCCTCCGCCACCGACGGTGCGCAGGCCCACGGCCACGCCGTGAAGTCCCCGGGCGTCGGCTCGGGCAACCTGATCCAGGCCCCGGTCCACATCCCGGTGAACGCCGTGGGCAACACCGTCTCGGTGATCGGCGCGCTCAACCCGGCGTTCGCGAACGACGGCTACAACGGCTGACGTGTGCTCAGGGTTCGCCGGCCCCCGGGGTTTTCCCCGTGGGGCCGGTCCGCGTTTTGGGGCGGCTCCCCTGTTCGATAGCGCGGCTGGTCGATTCGTCGGCCTATTGATCCAATCGGGCGGATCGGGCGTTCGCCCCGTGTCCACCACGCGCCCCACGCGTTTCTCAGCGTGCGACCCCGCGGCTGGGGTCGGACCGCAATATCTGGAGGAACGCTTCTCATGAACATCGCCAAGAAGGCCGCCGTGGCCGTCGCCGTCGCCGGTATTGCTGCGGGTGCCTCCGCCGGTGCCGCCTTTGCCGACTCGAGCGCCGACGGCGTGGCCGCGAACTCCCCGGGCGTCGGCTCGGGCAACAACGTGGGCGTTCCGGTTCACGTCCCGGTGAACGTCGACGGCAACTCCGTCAACGTCATCGGCCTGCTGAACCCGGCGTTCGGCAACACCGCGGCGAACAACTGAGGTTCGCTGCCCCCGAGGCACAGGAAGGCCCCCACGGACCCGGTCCGTGGGGGCCTTCCCTCGTTCCCGGCCCTGTGCTCAGCCCCGCTCCCGCTCCTCCACGAACGCGTTGTACGCGGCCACCTGCGCGCGCCGGGCCGTCCGCTCCACCGGGCGCAGTGCGAGCGCCCGCGCCCCCATCTCCGACGCGCTCACCGCGCCCCCGTGCCCGCTCTCGTACGCCACGGAGATCAGCAGTCCCACCCGCTGCGCCAGCTCGAGCACCCGCACCGCCCGCCCCGGATACCCCGGAGCCAGCGCCTCGCGCCCCCGCTCGGCCCGCGCCCGGTACGCGTCCACGGCGGCCTCGGACACCGGCCCCGACCCGGCGACGTCCAGCCGCGTCAGCATCTCGGTTGCGTCCCGCAGCGCCTCCGCCAGCTCCCGCTCCGCCTCGCCGAGCGAGGGCACATCCGCCGGCGGCGCCTCCCGCACCGGCAGGCAGTGCCACGTCACCGAGACGTGCAGATCGCCCTCGGGGCCGACCTCGTAGACGTCGGGAACGAGCCCGAGCGCGGCGCCGTGACAGACCACCGCCTCCTCGGCCTCCAGGGCCCGCGCGTTGAACTCCGGCGGCCCGCTGAGCCCCAGCGGATGGCCCGGCGCGGGCAGCGCCACGCGCAGCCCGCCGACGCCGAGCGCCCTCAGTCGGCCGAGCGCCAGCGTCAGACCGACGGGCCCGTCCTCGCCCGGAAGCCCCGCCACACGGTGCGATGTGTCCTCGGCGACAATCGCGAGCGCCGCGTCATCGGGCGCGACAAATCCGCCAAGAAGGGCATTTCCCCAGGCCGCCAGGCGTCCGGAGCGTGGTTCAGTGAGCATGCGCCCCACCTTAGAAGCCCGCAAAGCTGCCAAAAGCCCGACCGATGGAATGGACCGTGGGGGCGGTGGCGTAAGTTTTCCCTGGGGGCCGTGCCGAGCAGGAACTATGCGAAGGCATGACGGACGCGGCGAACAGACGAGACTGCAATGGGAGACAACGCGCTCATGAGCGATGTACTGGAGCTGGAGGACGTATCCGTGGTCCGCGAGGGCCGGGCTCTGGTGGACCAGGTCTCCTGGTCGGTGAAGGAGGGGGAGCGCTGGGTCATCCTCGGACCGAACGGCGCGGGCAAGACCACCCTCCTGAACGTCGCCTCGAGCTACCTCTACCCGAGCAGCGGCACCGCCACGATCCTCGGTGAGACCCTCGGCAAGCCCGGCACGGACGTCTTCGAACTGCGCCCGCGCATCGGCGTCGCCGGTATCGCGCTCGCCGACAAGCTGCCCAAGCGGCAGACCGTCCTGCAGACCGTGCTCACCGCCGCGTACGGCATGACGGCCGGCTGGCAGGAGGAGTACGAGGAGATGGACGAGCGGCGCGCCCGCGCGTTCCTCGACCGGCTCGGCATGAGCGAGTACCTGGACCGCAAGTTCGGGACGCTCTCCGAAGGAGAGCGCAAGCGCACGCTGATCGCCCGCGCCCTGATGACCGACCCCGAGCTGCTGCTCCTCGACGAGCCCGCGGCGGGCCTCGACCTCGGTGGCCGCGAGGACCTGGTGCGCCGCCTCGGCCGCCTCGCCCGCGACCCGATCGCCCCCTCGATGATCATGGTGACGCACCACGTCGAGGAGATCGCCCCCGGCTTCACGCACGTCCTGATGATCCGCCAGGGCCAGATCCTCGCCGCCGGCCCGATCGAGCTCGAGCTCACCTCCCGCAATCTCTCCAAGTGCTTCGGCCTCCCGCTGGTCGTCGAGGAGAACAACGGCCGCTGGACCGCCACGGGCCTGCCCCTCAGCTGACCCTTCGCGCTCCCGCGCAGGCCGGACGTCCCCTGTCCGCGCGGGAGTTGCGGATCTACCATGGCCATGTGGCAGACATCGACGCATGGGTGTGGTGGCTGATCGGGGCGGCCGCACTGGGAATCCCGCTCGTCCTCACCGCCATGCCCGAGCTGGGCATGCTGGCCGTCGGCGCCGTGGCGGGCGCCGTCACGGCAGGCCTCGGCGGCGGTGCCGTCCTCCAAGTGGTGGTCTTCGCCGCCGTGTCGTGCGCCCTCATCGTGGTCGTACGCCCCATCGCCAGGCGCCAGCGCGCGGAACCACCCCAACTGGCCACCGGCGTGGACGCCTTGAAGGGCAAACAGGCCGTCGTCGTCGAGCGCGTCGACGGACAGGAGGGCGGCCGGATCAAGCTGGGCGGCGAGATCTGGTCGGCCCGCGCCCTCGACGCCGACGCGGCGTTCGAGCCGGGCCGGCAGGTCGACGTGATCGACATCGAAGGCGCCACCGCGATCGTCATGTGAACCGACAGGTGATCCGAACCAGCCCCGCCACGTGGGCAGTTCTGACACACTCGACTGCGCAAGACCTCATGATCTTCCGGCGCGAGGGCGCCGGGACCACGACGGTACGAACGGTACGAGGGGCACGGGAGACTCGATGTCAGCGATCATCATCGTCCTGATCATTCTGGTGGTGTTGGTCTTCATCGCGCTGATCAAGACCATCCAGGTCATCCCGCAGGCGAGCGCCGCCATCGTCGAGCGCTTCGGCCGCTACACACGCACGCTGAACGCGGGCCTGAACATCGTCGTCCCGTTCATCGACTCGATCCGCAACCGCATCGACCTCCGCGAGCAGGTCGTGCCGTTCCCGCCGCAACCGGTGATCACCCAGGACAACCTGGTCGTCAACATCGACACCGTCATCTACTACCAGGTGACGGACGCGAGGGCGGCCACGTACGAGGTCGCCAGCTACATCCAGGCCATCGAGCAGCTCACGGTCACCACCCTGCGAAACATCATCGGTGGCATGGACCTGGAGCGGACCCTGACCTCCCGCGAGGAGATCAACGCGGCGCTGCGCGGCGTCCTCGACGAGGCCACCGGCAAGTGGGGCATCCGCGTCAACCGCGTCGAGCTCAAGGCGATCGAGCCGCCCACCTCCATCCAGGACTCGATGGAGAAGCAGATGCGCGCCGACCGTGACAAGCGCGCCGCGATCCTCACCGCCGAAGGCATCCGCCAGTCCCAGATCCTCACCGCCGAAGGTGAGAAGCAGTCCGCGATCCTCAGGGCCGAGGGTGAGGCGAAGGCCGCGGCCCTGCGCGCGGAGGGTGAGGCCCAGGCCATCCGTACGGTCTTCGAGTCCATCCACGCCGGAGACCCGGACCAGAAGCTGCTCTCGTACCAGTACCTGCAGATGCTCCCGAAGATCGCCGAGGGCGACGCCAACAAGCTCTGGATCGTCCCCAGCGAGATCGGCGACGCCCTCAAGGGCCTCTCAGGTGCGTTCGGCAACTTCGGCGGCTCCATGCCGGGCGCCAGCGACGCGAAGACACCGCCGGTCATGCCGACGCCGCCCCAGCCGCGCCGCGAGCAGCCGCCGATCGACTAGTACGTCGAACAACGCGAGGGCCCGCCGACCATCAGGTCGGCGGGCCCTCGCGTCATGTCCCTACGCGGCGGTCTGCGCCAGCCACTCCGGCAGCCCGGCCCGCCCACCGGCACCGAGCGACAGCAGCATCGCATCGGCGGGAGTCGGCTCGAACGGCTGCCGCAGCAGCGGCATCCCCGCCTGCTCGGGCGTCCGGTTCGCCTTGCGGTGATTGTCGGCGGCGCAGGACGCCACCGTGTTCAACCACGAATCAGCACCGCCGTGCGACCGCGGCACCACGTGGTCGACGGTCGTCGCCCGCTTGCCGCAGTACGCGCACCGGTGCTGATCCCGAATGAGCACGCCCCGCCTGGACCACGGCGCGCGTCTTCGGAACGGCACCCGGACATACCTGCACAGCCTGATCACCCGGGGCACCGGAATATCGATCGCGGCACCACGCATGCGCAGCTCGGGGTGGACCTGCTCAACGACGGCCTTGTCCTGCAGCACCAACACGACGGCTCGATTGAGCGTCACCGTGGAGAGCGGCTCGAAGCTCGCGTTCAGCACCAGTGTGTCCCGCACCCTGCCCACCTCCCGTACACATACGCACCGGATCACCCCTCGGCGTCCGTGCGTCAACTCTGGCCGTGCACGCCGAGATGGACAACGCAATATCTGTAGCCCCAGGCAGAAAAATGCCCGCCCCTGATCAATTCCATGACCAGAGGCGGGCAAACGTTCCATGAACGCCGAGGTTTGGCTCAGCCCTCGGCGGGCGCCCCGTACTCGGCGATGACCTGGGCCCGGGCGATCGTGTGGAACCGCAGGTTGAACCCGACGAAGGCCGGCGTGCCATCGGAGTCCGGGCCGAGCTTCTCCTGGTCGACCGCGTACACGGTGAACACATAACGGTGGGCGGGGTCCCCGGGAGGCGGCGCGGCGCCCCCGAATTCCTTCGTCCCATAGTCGTTGCGCACCTGCACGGCGCCCTCGGGAAGCCCCTCGAACTTGCCGCTGCCGGCACCCACCGGCAGTTCGGTCACCGAGGCCGGGATGTCGAACACGCTCCAGTGCCAGAACCCGCTGCCGGTCGGCGCGTCCGGGTCGAAGCACGACACGGCGAAGCTCTTGGTCTCCGCCGGGAAGCCCTCCCAGCGCAGGTGCGGCGAGGTGTTGCCCGCCGCGTACACCTGCGCGTCGTCCAGCGTCCCGCCCGGCTCGAAGTCCTGGCTCACGACGGTGAACGACGGCACCTGCGGATGAAAGTCATGAGGAAGCGAAGCCCTCTGGGGCTGCTCGGTCACAACGACACCTCCTGGATCTACGGAAACTCTGGTTCCACAGAGTCTGTCGACCCTGCTCCTGAAACCCTAGAACCAGTTCCTCTTGCTGCCGACCTCGGACAGCCACTGGTGCAGATACGCCGACCAGTCCGTGCCCTGGAAGTCCTGGTGCCCGACGACGAACGACCGGAACGTGTCGCTGCCCTCGCTGAACAGCCCCGGCTTCTTGTCCATCTCCAGTACGACGTCCATCTCCCGGTCGTCGGCCACGAAGCTCAACTCCACCTGGTTGAGCCCCCGGTACTGCTGCGGCGGGTGGAACTCGATCTCCTGGTAGAACGGCAGCTTCTGTCGCGTACCCCGGATGTGGCCGCGCTCCATGTCCGCGCTCTTGAACCGGAAGCCGATGCGGATGAAGGCATCGAGAAGCGCCTGCTGGGACGGCAGGGGGTGCACATTGATCGGGTCGAGGTCACCCGAGTCGATGGCCCGGGCGATCTCCAGCTCGGTCGTCACCCCGATGTTCATGCCGCGCAGCTGCTGCCCGTCGATCATCGTGACGGGCGTCTCCCACGGGATCTCAAGCCCGAACGGAACGGCGTGCACGGCCTGCGCCTTGAGCTCGAACGCGCCCCCGAGCCGCACCTTGGTGAACTCGATGTCCTGCTTCGTCTCCTGGTCGTTCCCCTCGACCTCGACCCGCGCCTGCAGACCGACCGAAAGGCCCTCGATCTCCTGGTCGACGGACCCGCCCTGGATCCGCACCTCACCCTGAACGACACCACCGGGCACGACATTGACCTCGGTGAGCACCGTCTCCACGGACGCCCCGCCCGCGCCCAGACTCGCCAACAGCCGCTTGAACCCCATGCCTCGATCTCCTCCGTGTGCGAACCACTGCTGATACTGCTCACTACATACGCGGGACAGCTGCGCCCGGTTCCGCGAGCGCCTGTCCCGACCGCTCCACTACCCTCGGAGGGCATGATCGCGGCCCCTGACCGTACGCCCCTTGTACGTGAGTTCTTCGACCGACCTGTACTGGACGTCGCCCCCGACCTACTCGGACGCACGCTGGTCCGATCCACTCCGGACGGACCGATCGAGCTCCGCCTCACAGAGGTCGAGGCCTACGACGGCGCGAACGACCCCGGGTCCCACGCATACAGAGGCCGAACCGCCCGCAACAGCGTGATGTTCGGGCGCCCCGGACACGTATACGTCTACTTCACCTACGGCATGTGGCACTGCATGAACCTGGTCTGCGGTGAGGAGGGCAGGGCGAGCGCCGTGCTGCTCCGCGCCGGCGAGATCATCGAGGGCGCCGAACTGGCCCGCAAACGTCGACTATCGGCCCGGAACGACAAGGAACTGGCCAAAGGCCCGGCCCGCATGGCCACGGCCCTCGGCGTGGACCGATCCCTGGACGGCACCGACGCCTGCGCCCGAACGGACTCCCCGCTGAGAGTCCTGCACGGCACCCCCGTCCCCGCTGACCAGGTACGCAACGGTCCACGCACCGGAGTGTCCGGCGAGGGCGGCGTCCACCCCTGGCGCTTCTGGGTCGCCAACGACCCGACGGTGAGCCCTTATCGGGCCCATACGCCTCGCCGCCGCTCAACTTGACGCACCCCTACGGGATCCGTAATGTGGCCCGAGCCGCTGAAGCCGGATCAGGCGCTCAGCCAACCTCCGGAAGCGGCCAAACCACTCATTACGACTTCCCTCGGCGGGGTCTTTTCGGCGTGCTCGCATGCCGAAATTCGAACCTGCGAAACTCGATTATGAGTTGCCGGGAGATTCGGCTAATGTGGTGGACACGCCGAAAGGCAAAGGCCCTCCAACGGCCACCGGAAATGAAATCCGAACCGGAAACGGAACGGAAAACGGGTCTGGTAGAGTTGGAAACGCAAAATAGCAAGACCGAAGGGAAGCGCCCGGAGGAAAGCCCGAGAGGGTGAGTACAAAGGAAGCGTCCGTTCCTTGAGAACTCAACAGCGTGCCAAAAATCAACGCCAGATATGTTGATACCCCGTCTCCAGCATCTGCTGGGGCGAGGTTCCTTTGAAAAGTCCTGCAGGCCTTTGGGTCGGCAGGCGCACAGCGAGGACGCTGTGAACGGTCGGATTATTCCTCCGACTGTTCCGCTCTCGTGTGTGTCACCCCGATGACGGGGAAACATTCACGGAGAGTTTGATCCTGGCTCAGGACGAACGCTGGCGGCGTGCTTAACACATGCAAGTCGAACGATGAAGCCCTTCGGGGTGGATTAGTGGCGAACGGGTGAGTAACACGTGGGCAATCTGCCCTTCACTCTGGGACAAGCCTTGGAAACGAGGTCTAATACCGGATAACACTCCCATTCTCCTGGATGGGGGTTAAAAGCTCCGGCGGTGAAGGATGAGCCCGCGGCCTATCAGCTTGTTGGTGAGGTAATGGCTCACCAAGGCGACGACGGGTAGCCGGCCTGAGAGGGCGACCGGCCACACTGGGACTGAGACACGGCCCAGACTCCTACGGGAGGCAGCAGTGGGGAATATTGCACAATGGGCGAAAGCCTGATGCAGCGACGCCGCGTGAGGGATGACGGCCTTCGGGTTGTAAACCTCTTTCAGCAGGGAAGAAGCGAAAGTGACGGTACCTGCAGAAGAAGCGCCGGCTAACTACGTGCCAGCAGCCGCGGTAATACGTAGGGCGCAAGCGTTGTCCGGAATTATTGGGCGTAAAGAGCTCGTAGGCGGCTTGTCACGTCGATTGTGAAAGCTCGGGGCTTAACCCCGAGTCTGCAGTCGATACGGGCTAGCTAGAGTGTGGTAGGGGAGATCGGAATTCCTGGTGTAGCGGTGAAATGCGCAGATATCAGGAGGAACACCGGTGGCGAAGGCGGATCTCTGGGCCATTACTGACGCTGAGGAGCGAAAGCGTGGGGAGCGAACAGGATTAGATACCCTGGTAGTCCACGCCGTAAACGGTGGGCACTAGGTGTGGGCAACATTCCACGTTGTCCGCGCCGCAGCTAACGCATTAAGTGCCCCGCCTGGGGAGTACGGCCGCAAGGCTAAAACTCAAAGGAATTGACGGGGGCCCGCACAAGCAGCGGAGCATGTGGCTTAATTCGACGCAACGCGAAGAACCTTACCAAGGCTTGACATACACCGGAAACGTCTGGAGACAGGCGCCCCCTTGTGGTCGGTGTACAGGTGGTGCATGGCTGTCGTCAGCTCGTGTCGTGAGATGTTGGGTTAAGTCCCGCAACGAGCGCAACCCTTGTTCTGTGTTGCCAGCATGCCCTTCGGGGTGATGGGGACTCACAGGAGACCGCCGGGGTCAACTCGGAGGAAGGTGGGGACGACGTCAAGTCATCATGCCCCTTATGTCTTGGGCTGCACACGTGCTACAATGGCCGATACAATGAGCTGCGATACCGCAAGGTGGAGCGAATCTCAAAAAGTCGGTCTCAGTTCGGATTGGGGTCTGCAACTCGACCCCATGAAGTTGGAGTTGCTAGTAATCGCAGATCAGCATTGCTGCGGTGAATACGTTCCCGGGCCTTGTACACACCGCCCGTCACGTCACGAAAGTCGGTAACACCCGAAGCCGGTGGCCCAACCCCTTGTGGGAGGGAGCTGTCGAAGGTGGGACTGGCGATTGGGACGAAGTCGTAACAAGGTAGCCGTACCGGAAGGTGCGGCTGGATCACCTCCTTTCTAAGGAGCACTTCTTACCGAGTCCTTCGGGACGAGGTCAGAGGCCACTACGTCGGCAAACGTTCGACGGTGGTTGCTCATGGGTGGAACGTTGATTATTCGGCACCGTCAGTCATCTCGGGCTGCAAGTACTGCTCTTCGGAGCGTGGAAAGCTGATCACGAGTGGCGAGGGTGTCGGGCACGCTGTTGGGTGTCTGAAGGTACGGCCGTGATGGTCGCCTTCAGTGCCGGCCCCGGTAAAAATCCGCTTCGGTGGGTTGTGACGGGTGGTTGGTCGTTGTTTGAGAACTGCACAGTGGACGCGAGCATCTGTGGCCAAGTTTTTAAGGGCGCACGGTGGATGCCTTGGCACCAGGAACCGATGAAGGACGTGGGAGGCCACGATAGTCCCCGGGGAGTCGTCAACCAGGCTTTGATCCGGGGGTTTCCGAATGGGGAAACCCGGCAGTCGTCATGGGCTGTCACCCGCTGCTGAATATATAGGCAGTGTGGAGGGAACGCGGGGAAGTGAAACATCTCAGTACCCGCAGGAAGAGAAAACAACCGTGATTCCGGGAGTAGTGGCGAGCGAAACTGGATGAGGCCAAACCGTATACGTGTGAGACCCGGCAGGGGTTGCGTGTGCGGGGTTGTGGGATCTCTCTTTTACGGTCTGCCGGCCGTGAGACGAGTAAGAAACCGTTGATGTAGGCGAAGGACATGCGAAAGGTCCGGCGTAGAGGGTAAGACCCCCGTAGTCGAAACATTAACGGCTCGTTTGAGAGACACCCAAGTAGCACGGGGCCCGAGAAATCCTGTGTGAATCTGGCGGGACCACCCGTTAAGCCTAAATATTCCCTGGTGACCGATAGCGGATAGTACCGTGAGGGAATGGTGAAAAGTACCGCGGGAGCGGAGTGAAATAGTACCTGAAACCGTGTGCCTACAAGCCGTGGGAGCGTCGCGCATTGAGTTTACTCAATGCGTCGTGACTGCGTGCCTTTTGAAGAATGAGCCTGCGAGTTTGCGGTGTGTTGCGAGGTTAACCCGTGTGGGGAAGCCGTAGCGAAAGCGAGTCCGAATAGGGCGATTTAGTAGCGCGCTCAAGACCCGAAGCGGAGTGATCTAGCCATGGGCAGGTTGAAGCGGAGGTAAGACTTCGTGGAGGACCGAACCCACCAGGGTTGAAAACCTGGGGGATGACCTGTGGTTAGGGGTGAAAGGCCAATCAAACTCCGTGATAGCTGGTTCTCCCCGAAATGCATTTAGGTGCAGCGTCGTGTGTTTCTTGCCGGAGGTAGAGCACTGGATAGGCGATGGGCCCTACCGGGTTACTGACCTTAGCCAAACTCCGAATGCCGGTAAGTGAGAGCACGGCAGTGAGACTGTGGGGGATAAGCTCCATGGTCGAGAGGGAAACAGCCCAGAGCATCGACTAAGGCCCCTAAGCGTACGCTAAGTGGGAAAGGATGTGGAGTCGCAGAGACAACCAGGAGGTTGGCTTAGAAGCAGCCACCCTTGAAAGAGTGCGTAATAGCTCACTGGTCAAGTGATTCCGCGCCGACAATGTAGCGGGGCTCAAGCGTACCGCCGAAGTCGTGTCATTGCAGCTATAGGGCCAACGCCCGCTGTGATGGGTAGGGGAGCGTCGTGTGCCGGGTGAAGCAGCACCGGAAGGTAGTTGTGGACGGTTCACGAGTGAGAATGCAGGCATGAGTAGCGATACACACGTGAGAAACGTGTGCGCCGATTGACTAAGGGTTCCTGGGTCAAGCTGATCTGCCCAGGGTAAGTCGGGACCTAAGGCGAGGCCGACAGGCGTAGTCGATGGATAACCGGTTGATATTCCGGTACCCGCTGTGACGCGAAAGACATCGAATCCAGTGATGCTAAGGCCGTGAAGCCGTTCCGGACCCTTCGGGGAATGGAAAGTGGTGGAGCCGCCGGCCCAAGCTGGTAGTAGGTGAGCGATGGGGTGACGCAGGAAGGTAGTCCAGCCCGGGCGATGGTAGTCCCGGGGTAAGGGTGTAGCCCGTCTTCTAGGTAAATCCGGGAGACATGAGGGTGAGACCTGATGCCGAGCCGATTGTGGTGAAGTGGATGATCCTATGCTGTCGAGAAAAGCCTCTAGCGAGTTTCATGGCGGCCCGTACCCTAAACCGACTCAGGTGGTCAGGTAGAGAATACCGAGGCGTTCGGGTGAACTATGGTTAAGGAACTCGGCAAAATGCCCCCGTAACTTCGGGAGAAGGGGGGCCATTCCTGGTGATTGGACTTGCTCCATGAGCTGGGGGTGGCCGCAGAGACCAGCGAGAAGCGACTGTTTACTAAAAACACAGGTCCGTGCGAAGCCGTAAGGCGATGTATACGGACTGACGCCTGCCCGGTGCTGGAACGTTAAGGGGACCGGTTAGTCACATTTCGGTGTGGCGAAGCTGAGAACTTAAGCGCCAGTAAACGGCGGTGGTAACTATAACCATCCTAAGGTAGCGAAATTCCTTGTCGGGTAAGTTCCGACCTGCACGAATGGCGTAACGACTTCTCGACTGTCTCAACCATAGGCCCGGTGAAATTGCACTACGAGTAAAGATGCTCGTTTCGCGCAGAAGGACGGAAAGACCCCGGGACCTTTACTATAGTTTGATATTGGTGTTCGGTTCGGCTTGTGTAGGATAGGTGGGAGACTTTGAAGCGGCCACGCCAGTGGTTGTGGAGTCGTCGTTGAAATACCACTCTGGTCGTGCTGGATGTCTAACCTGGGTCCGTGATCCGGATCAGGGACAGTGTCTGATGGGTAGTTTAACTGGGGCGGTTGCCTCCCAAAGAGTAACGGAGGCGCCCAAAGGTTCCCTCAGCCTGGTTGGTAATCAGGTGTTGAGTGTAAGTGCACAAGGGAGCTTGACTGTGAGACCGACGGGTCGAGCAGGGACGAAAGTCGGGACTAGTGATCCGGCGGTGGCTTGTGGAAGCGCCGTCGCTCAACGGATAAAAGGTACCCCGGGGATAACAGGCTGATCTTCCCCAAGAGTCCATATCGACGGGATGGTTTGGCACCTCGATGTCGGCTCGTCGCATCCTGGGGCTGGAGTCGGTCCCAAGGGTTGGGCTGTTCGCCCATTAAAGCGGTACGCGAGCTGGGTTTAGAACGTCGTGAGACAGTTCGGTCCCTATCCTCTGTGCGCGTAGGAATATTGAGAAGGGCTGTCCCTAGTACGAGAGGACCGGGACGGACGAACCTCTGGTGTGCCAGTTGTCCTGCCAAGGGCATGGCTGGTTGGCTACGTTCGGAAAGGATAACCGCTGAAAGCATCTAAGCGGGAAGCCTGCTTCGAGATGAGTATTCCCACCCCCTTTGAGGGGTTAAGGCTCCCAGTAGACGACTGGGTTGATAGGCCGGATCTGGAAGCACCGCAAGGTGTGGAGGTGACCGGTACTAATAGGCCGAGGGCTTGTCCTCAGTTGCTCGCGTCCACTGTGTTGTTCCCAGACAACGAACAGTTGTGCTGGCTGAACAGTTTCACTTATCAATTGAAAAGTGTGCTAGTTCGCCGCCCTGTTCACATATCCCTTTTGAGGGATGTCTGAAAGGGTTTCGGTGGTCATAGCGTGAGGGAAACGCCCGGTTACATTCCGAACCCGGAAGCTAAGCCTCACAGCGCCGATGGTACTGCAGGGGGGACCCTGTGGGAGAGTAGGACGCCGCCGAACTATTTTTGAGAGGACCCTTGGTCCCGGCACACATGCTGGGACCAAGGGTCCTTTTTGTATTTCCAGAGCTTTTCTCGGAGCGCGCCGGCACCCCGGTTGCGCGAGAATGACTGCGGTACCGAAGACAGGAGTCAACCGATGGCCACCAACTCTCCCGATGAGCGTCCGGAGCGCGATCAGCGCCGACGGGACAGTGGTGACCGGGGGGATCGGGGCGGGTTCCGCGGCAACAGCGGGGCCCCGCGTCGGGACCGTCGGGATGGCGACCGGGAGCGTCCGCCCTTCCGGCGTGACGACCGGCGTGATGACCGTTCGTTCGGTGATCGGGACCGTGACCGTGGGCCGCGTCGTGATGACCGGCGCGATGACAACCGCGGTGGTGGGTTCCGGCGCGACGACAACCGTCGTGATGACACCCGTCGTGATGACAACCGTGGCGGCGGATTCCGGCGCGACGACCGCGACCGTGACCGTGGGCCGCGTCGGGACGATCGACGCGACGACAACCGCGGTGGTGGGTTCCGGCGGGATGACCGTCGGGACGACACCCGTCGCGATGACAACCGTGGCGGCGGGTTCCGCCGTGACGATCGGCGCGATGACAACCGTGGTGGCGGCTTCCGGCGCGACGACCGTGACCGTGGGCCGCGTCGCGATGACCGGCGGGACGACAACCGCGGTGGTGGCTTCCGTCGCGATGACCGTCGGGACGACACCCGTCGTGATGACAATCGCGGTGGCGGCTTCCGGCGCGACGACCGTGACCGTGGGCCGCGTCGTGACGATCGGCGCGACGACAACCGTGGCGGTGGGTTCCGTCGGGACGACCGTCGGGACGACACGCGTCGTGATGACAACCGTGGCGGCGGCTTCCGCCGTGACGACCGTCGCGATGACCGTTCGTTCGGTGATCGGGACCGTGACCGTGGGCCGCGTCGTGATGACCGTCGCGATGACAACCGCGGTGGTGGCTTCCGGCGCGATGACCGTCGCGATGACAACCGTGGCGGTGGGTTCCGTCGCGATGACCGTCGTGATGACCGTCGTGATGACAACCGCGGTGGCGGCTTCCGGCGCGACGACCGCGACCGTGACCGTGGGCCGCGTCGCGATGACCGGCGCGACGACAACCGCGGTGGTGGCTTCCGGCGCGATGACCGGGGCGGGCGTCCCGGTGGGTTCCGTGGGCGCGACGACCGGCGTGACGACGGGCGGGACAACCGCCGCGACGACCGCCGTGACGACCGGCGTGGTGGGCCCCGGGTCCGGGACGACCGGGAGCGGGACCGTGAGCCGATCAAGCGGCTGCCGATCCCGGACGACGTTTCCGGCGCCGAGCTCGACAAGAGCGTGCAGCAGGAGCTTCAGTCCCTGCCGCGGGGGCTCGCCGAGGATGTCGCCATGAACCTCGTGATGGTGGCACGGCTGATCGACGAGGACCCGGAGCGCGCGTACGCGTACTCCAGGATCGCGCTGCGTCTCGCGTCGCGCGTCGCCGCCGTGCGGGAGGCCGCTGGCTTCGCCGCGTACGGGACCCAGAAGTACAGCGAGGCGCTCGCCGAGTTCCGGGCCGCGCGGCGGATGACCGGGAGCGCGGAGCTGTGGCCGCTCATGGCCGACTGCGAGCGTGGGCTCGGGCGTCCCGAGAAGGCGCTGGACATGGCCGGCGCCCCCGAGGTGTCGAAGCTGGACAAGGCCGGACAGGTCGAGATGCGGCTCGTGGCCGCCGGTGCGCGACGGGACATGGGGCAGCTGGACGCCGCCATCGTGACCCTGCAGAGCCCCGAGCTCGCCTCGAACGCCACGCAGCCGTGGACCGCGCGTCTGCGCTACGCGTACGCCGACGCACTGCTGGAGGCCGGGCGCGAGGACGACGCGCGGGAGTGGTTCGCCAAGGCCGTCGAGTCCGACAAGGACGGCAGCACGGACGCGTCCGACCGGCTCGCCGAGCTGGACGGTGTCGAGTTCGTGGACGCCTTTGACGACAGTGCCGAGGACGGCGCCCCGGCGCCTCAGGACGACAGCGACGCCGACAGCGACGCCGACAGCGACGGCGTCGAGCGCGAAGAGCGCGACGAGCGGTAGAACGTGACATGAAGAACGGGCGGGCTCCCTCAGGGAGCCCGCCCGTTCGTCGTTGTCGGCCGTCGTTCTCAGTCGTCCGTCAATGTGCGCAGTACCAGGCCCGTGGCCGGCTTCGGGCCGAACGACGTGGACTTGCGGGGCATCGTCACGCCCTGGCGGGCCAGCTCGCGGACGACCTCCTCGCGGACCGGGTGCATCAGGACCGCCGTGCCGCCGTCGTGGCGCGCCTTGTCGACCGTCGCCTGCGTGTCGTGGATGTACGTGACGTCGGCGGGGGAGTCCTCCGGGATGCCCCAGACGTCACCGAGGAGCGTGGAGTGCAGCACCGTGGCGTCGAGGGTGCGCCAGGCCTCGGGGCGATCGGCCGGAATCGTACGGTCCAGGAGCGCCGGGTCGGGGCGGTCGAGGAGGTGGTACGTGTCCTCGGTGCCGGTGAGGAGGAAGGCGTTGCCGTGGGACGCCGCCTTCGCCAGGGCTTCCATCGCGTGCGGGAGCGGGCCGGCGACCTCGCGTACGCGGAAGTGCGGGCCGGCCGCCGCCAGTGCCCGGTCGAGGGGGAGGCGGCCCAGCAGGCGGTGGATGGCGCGGACCCGGAGGGGGTAGCGGGCCGTGTCGACCAGGAGGACGAGGCCGTAGTCCCAGGGGGTGCGGCCCGGCGAGCTGTGTTCGGTGCGCAGACGCAGGTAGGTGGCCCAGCGGTGGTGGCCGTCCGCGATCAACGCCTGGTGGGTGGCGAGACCGTCCTGGACCTGGCGCTGGTCGGCGGGGTCGGTGAGCGCCCAGAGGCGGTGGCTGTAGCCGTCCTCGGTGGTCGTGGCGAGGAGCGGGGCGTGCTGGACCGTGCGCTCGATGACGGCGGTGGCGCCGGTCGCGTTGCCGTTGCCCCGGTAGGTCAGCAGGAGCGGTTCGAGGTTCGCGGCCGTCGTGCGCATCAGCCCCGCCCGGTCCTCGACCACATGCGGCATGACGTCCTCGTGGGGGAGGACCACACCTTCCGAGGTCTCGGAGAGGTGGAGGGCGCCGATGATGCCGCGCTGCAGCATGTCGCCGTTGCGCTGCTCGTATACGTAGAAGGCTGGTTCGGCGTCGGGGGCGAGGACGCCTTCGGCGAGCCAGCGGTGCAGGGTGGCGGCCGCCAGTTCGTTGCGGGTCCGGGGCTCCACGGCCTGCGGCAGGATCAGGCGGACGATGTTGTGCGGGTCCGCGTTCTCCAGGTGCAGCAGACCGTCCGGCCGTACGACTACGTCGTACGGGGGCGAGGTCACGGCGGCGAGGCTGCCGACCTGTTCGGGGACGTAGCGGACGCCCCTGAACGGGATCAGATCCAGGCCGTTGGTGCCCGACTGTGCCGTGCGACCTGCAGTGTTCATCCCCGCATCGTACGAGTGTCAGTGCCGTGAGGGATGATCGGGGGAGTGGGATCGACCGAGGAGAGATGCGGAATGAGCCAGGGCCACAGTGCGAGCGGGACGGCCGACAGTGGGGCCCGGCTGCGGCCCGGTGGTAGCGCGCGAGAGCTGAGCGAGGCGTATGACACGGCGCTGCTGGATCTCGACGGGGTCGTGTACGCGGGCGGGCAGGCCATCGCGCATGCCGTCGAGTCGCTGGCCGTGGCGCGCGACGGCGGGATGGGGCTCGCGTACGTCACGAACAACGCGCTGCGCACGCCGGACGCCGTGGCCGAGCATCTGACCGAGCTCGGGATCCCGACCGGGGCCGACGATGTCATCACGTCGGCGCAGGCCGTCGCGCGGCTCATCAGCGAGCAAGTGCCCGAAGGGGCGCGGGTGTTGGTGATCGGGGGCGAAGGGCTGCGGGTGGCCCTGCGTGAGCGGGGGCTCGTGCCGGTGGACTCCGCCGACGAGGATCTGGCCGCGGTGGTGCAGGGGTACGGCGGGCCGGACATGGCGTGGGGGCGGTTCGCCGAGGCCTGTTACGGGATCGCGCGGGGTGTGCCGTGGTTCGCCTCCAATACGGACCTGACGATTCCGAGTGCGCGCGGGATCGCGCCGGGGAACGGGGCGGCGGTCGAGGTCGTCCGGATCGCGACGGGTGCTGAGCCGCAGATCGCGGGGAAGCCGTTGCCCCCGATGCACCGCGAGACGATTCTGCGGACCGGCGCGAAGACCCCGCTGGTGGTGGGCGACCGGCTCGACACGGACATCGAGGGGGCGTTCAACGGGGGCGTGGATTCGCTGCTCGTACTGACCGGTGTCACCGATGCCGCGCAGTTGCTCGCCGCGCCGCCGCAGCACCGGCCCACGTATGTGGATGTGGATCTGCGGGGCCTGCTCACCGGGCAGCCGGAGGTCGAGGAGGTTCAGGGCGGCGACGGCGGGTTCCGGTGCGGGGGCTGGACCGCGATCGCCGGGGACGGGGAGCTGCGCATCGAGGGGGACGGCGAGGCGATCGACGGGCTGCGGGCGCTGTGTGCGGCGGCGTGGAGTGCGGCCGGGGACGGGGTTTGCGAGCTGGATACGGGGAAGGCGGTGGCACGGTTGGGGGTTTAGCGCGCCCGCGCTTCGGAGCCGCGACGGGGTGGGGGTGGACGTGTGCTCGCCCCGCATCGGGGTGCCGCCTTGCCCACCCTGCCGCCCCTGGCGGCAGATTGCCCAAGGCGGCGGGACCGTGATGTCGTGGAGTTGCAGGGTAGGCTAACCTAACTTCGTGTTGGTCGACAGTCCTCCCGAAGCCAGCGCGGTGACCGCTCCCGCGCCCCCCGACCGTCGTGCGGTGATACGTACCGTCGGGCTGCTCGCGTCTGTCCTGGTGCTGGTGGCCGTCCTTGTGGCGAGCATCGCCGTGGGCGCCAAACCGCTCTCCCTGGACCAGGTCTGGCACGGCCTGTTCCAGGACACCGGGAACTACGCGGACGTGGTCGTCGGTGAGCGGGTGTCGCGCACCCTGCTCGGCCTGCTGGCCGGAATCGCGCTCGGCCTCGCCGGCGCCGTCCTGCAGGCGCTGACCCGCAACCCCCTCGCCGACCCCGGCATCCTCGGCATCAACATGGGTGCCTCGGCCGCCGTCGTCTCCGCCATCAGCTTCTTCGGGGTGACCTCGCTCACCGGCTACGTATGGTTCGCCTTCGCGGGCGCCGCCGCCGTGGGTGTCCTCGTCTACGCGCTCGGCGGCACCCGCAACGCGACGCCCGTGCGGCTCGCGCTCGCCGGTACCGCGATCAACGCGGCGCTCTCCGGCTATCTCTACGCGGTGATGATCACCGACGACATGGCCCTCAACCGGATGCGGTTCTGGCAGGTCGGCTCGCTGGCCACGTCCACCATGCACACCATCGAGCAGGTGTGGCCGTTCATCGCCGTCGGCGCCGTCCTCGCGCTGCTGCTCTCCCGCCCGCTCAACGCCATGGCCATGGGCGACGACACCGCCCGCGCGCTCGGCGCCCACCTCGGCCGCACCCGCGCCCTGAGCATGGTCGCCGCGACACTGCTGTGCGGCGCGGCCACCGCGGCCTGCGGCCCGATCGCCTTCGTCGGCCTGATGGTGCCGCACATGGTCCGCTCGTTCACCGGCCCCGACATGCGCTGGATCATGCCGTACGCGGCGGTCCTCTCGCCCGTCCTGCTGCTCGGCGCCGACGTCATCGGCCGGATCGTGGCCCGCCCGTCCGAGCTCCAGGTCGGCATCGTCACGGCCGTCATCGGCGCGCCGGTCTTCATCGTGCTCGTACGTCGCCGAAGGATGGCCCAGCTGTGACCGCGACCGAGACCCGTACCAAGAAGGCCGGGACCAAGGCGATACGCACCCCGGGCGGCCTCTCCTTCCGGCTCGACGTCCGCTCGCTCGTCGTCGTGGCGATCCTCCTCGTGGCGGCGCTCGCCGCGAGCGTCTTCCTCATCGGCACCGGCGACTTCCCGATCCCGGTCTCCGACGTGCTGCGCACCCTCGTGGGCAATGGCGACGCCGGCCAGGAATTCATCATCAACGACCTGCGGCTTCCGCGGGTCCTCGTCGGCCTGCTCGTCGGCGCCTCGCTCGGCCTGTCCGGCGCGCTCTTCCAGTCCGTCTCCCGCAACCCGCTGGGCAGCCCGGACGTGCTCGGCCTCGGGCAGGGCTCGACCGCGGGCGCGCTCGTGATGATCGTGATCTTCGGGGGCAGCGCGGGACAGGTCGCGATCGGCGCGCTCGTCGGCGGACTCGTCACCGGGGTCGCGATCTACGTCCTCGCGTGGAAGCGGGGCGTGCACGGCTACCGGCTCGTCCTCGTCGGCATCGGCGTCTCCGCGTTCGTGACCGCGATCAACGGCTATCTGCTCACCAAGGCCGACTTCGTGGACGCCGCCCGCGCGACCGTGTGGATGACCGGCTCGCTCAACGGCCGCGACTGGACGCAGGTCTGGCCGCTGCTGATCATGTTCGTCGTGCTGATCCCGATCGTCGCCGCGTCCGCGCGCCCGCTGCGGATGCTGGAGATGGGCGACGACGCGGCGGGCGGCCTCGGCGTGCGCGTCGAGCGCACCCGGCTGCTGCTGCTCACGGCCTCCGTCGTACTGACGGCCGCCGCCACCGCGGCCGCGGGCCCGGTCACCTTCGTGGCACTGACCGCGCCGCAGATCGCCCGCCGGCTGACCAAGTCGCCGGGGCCGAACCTGGCGGCGTCGACGATCCTGGGCGCGGCCCTGCTGATCGTCGCCGACCTGGTCTCGCAGCGGGCGTTCGGCGCCGACCAGCTGCCCGTCGGCGTGGTCACCGGCGTCGTCGGCGGCATCTATCTTCTGTGGCTGCTGGTCACTGAGCGGAAGGCGGGGCGGATATGACCTCGCGCGGCCCGCACATCCCTCGTACGAACCAAAGGAGCACCGCAGTGAACAGGCTGATAGCCGACGACGTGACCCTCGGATACGACCAGCGCGTCATCGCCGAGAAGCTGTCGGTGGAGATCCCCGACAACTCCTTCACGGTGATTGTCGGCCCGAACGCCTGTGGTAAGTCCACGCTGCTTCGTGCCCTGTCGCGGATGCTCAAGCCGAGCGCGGGCCGCGTCCTGCTCGACGGCAGCGTCATCCAGTCGATGCCCGCCAAGAAGGTCGCCAAGACGCTCGGCCTGCTGCCGCAGTCGTCGGTGGCGCCCGACGGCATCACCGTCGGCGACCTCGTGGCCCGCGGCCGTTACCCGCACCAGGGACTGCTGCGCCAGTGGTCGCCCGACGACGAGCGGATCGTCCAGGAGTCGATGGGCTCCACCGGCGTCGCCGAGCTCGCCGAGCGGTACGTCGACGAGCTCTCCGGCGGCCAGCGCCAGCGTGTGTGGATCGCGATGGCGCTCGCCCAGCAGACGCCGCTGCTGCTGCTCGACGAGCCGACGACGTACCTCGACATCCAGCACCAGATCGACGTCCTCGACCTCTGCGCCGAGCTGCACGAGGAGCAGGGGCGCACGCTCGTCGCCGTCCTGCACGACCTCAACCACGCGGCCCGCTACGCCACCCACCTCATCGCCCTGCGCGACGGCGCGGTGATCGCGGAGGGCGCGCCCAAGGACATCGTCACGGTCGAGCTCGTCGAGCAGCTCTTCGGCATGAAGTGCCAGGTCATCGACGACCCGGAGACGGGGACCCCGCTGGTGGTGCCGGCCGCGCGGCACGCGCGCCGCAAGGAGACCGCTACAGCAGCGTCCTGAGCCGCAGCAGGTCGCGGAACGAGGCCTCGAGCTTCACGCGTCCCGACGCCCACGCCTTAGCGAAGTTCAGCTCGCCGTCGACCATCGACACCAGGTCGTCGCCGGTCATCGCGAGCCGGATCTGCGCCTTCTCGGAGGGCGGCCCGGGGCGCGTGTCGAGGACCTCGATCCGGCCGTCCTTGAGTCGGCCGGAAAACGTCACGTCGAGGTCGGTGATCCGGCAGCTCAGCGAGCGGTCCAGGGCCGCGGCCGTGCGCACGTCCCCGTCGGCCCCCGCCATGTTGTCCGAGAGTTTGTCGAGCGCCGCCCGGCACTCCTCAGTCGTCGCCATCGTGATCGACGGTACACCGGCGCTTCGGGGTAGCGTCGGGGCATGAGCGAGACGCCCACCGAGCCCACCGACGTGCCGGAACCCGCGCGGGAACCGGCAGCGGAACCCTCGTACGACCCCGCGGCCCCCGCCCCGCTCGGCATCGGGCGCACCCCCACGGGCACCCCCGAGGTGGACGCGTCGCTGGAACGGCTCGGCGATGTGGACCACCTCGCCGCGGACGGGCACGCCGAGGTGTACGAGGATGTACATCAGGGGCTGCGGAACGCGCTGAACGCGCTGGACGCACGTCCCCCGTCCCCGTCTACGTATGACAACAGGAGCTGAACCACCGTGGCAGGTGTGGCACGTCGCCGCCTCGACGCCGAACTCGTCAACCGCAAGCTGGCGCGTTCGCGCGAGCACGCGAGCCAGCTGATCGCCGCGGGCCGGGTCAGCGTCGCCAGGATCGTCGCGACCAAGCCCGCGACGCAGGTCAACGAGGGCGTGTCCATCGTCGTCGCGGCCGACGACAGCGACCCCGAGTACGTCTCGCGCGGCGGGCACAAGCTCGCGGGCGCGCTGGAGGCGTTCGGTCCGCAGGGGCTCGACGTCAAGGGGCGCAGGGCGCTGGACGCGGGTGCGTCCACCGGTGGCTTCACCGATGTGCTGCTGCGGGCCGGCGTCGCGCACGTCGTCGCCGTCGACGTCGGCTACGGGCAGCTCGCGTGGTCACTGCAGAGCGATGAACGCGTCACCGTCAAGGACCGTACGAACGTACGCGAATTGACGCTGGAGGCGATCGATGACGTACCCGTGGACATCGTGGTCGGGGACCTGTCCTTCATTCCGCTCGGCCTTGTGCTGCCCGCCCTCGTACGGTGCGCGGCTCCGGAGGCGGATCTCGTGATGATGGTCAAGCCGCAGTTCGAGGTGGGCAAGGAGCGGCTCGGCAGCGGGGGCGTCGTGCGCAGCCCCGAACTGCGGGCCGAGGCGGTGCGCAGGGTCGCCGAGCAGGCATGGAAGCTCGGATACGGCGTGCGCGGCGTGACCGCGAGCCCCCTGCCGGGACCGTCCGGGAACGTCGAGTACTTTCTGTGGCTGCGTGCCGGGGCGGATCAGCTCGACCCGGCCGACGTAGATCGCGCAGTGGCGGAGGGGCCGCGTTGACACAGACCCGAGCTCGTACGGTTTTCCTGCTCGCCCACACGGGGCGGCCCGCTGCGATCCGCAGCGCCGAACTCGTCGTACAGGGGCTGCTGCGCAGCGGCCTCGGCGTGCGGGTACTGGAGTCCGAGGCCGAGGACCTGCCGCTGCCCGACTCCGTGGAAACGGTGAAGGAGGCCACGCCGGCCTGTCTCGACGGCTGTGAGCTGCTCATCGTGCTCGGCGGGGACGGGACGCTGCTGCGCGGCGCCGAGTTCGCGCGGGCGTCCGGGGTGCCGATGCTCGGGGTGAACCTGGGCCGCGTCGGCTTCCTCGCGGAGGCGGAGCGCGACGACCTGGACAAGGTCGTCGACCGCGTCGTCACCAAGGAGTACGAGGTCGAGGAGCGCATGACGATCGACGTCGCCGTGCACCGCAACGGCGACGTCGTGCACCGGGACTGGGCGCTCAACGAGGCGGCCGTCCAGAAGATCGAGCCCGAGCGGATGCTGGAGGTCGTGCTCGAGATCGACGGCCGGCCCGTCACGGGATTCGGCTGCGACGGCATCGTGTGCGCGACCCCGACCGGGTCCACGGCCTACGCGTTCTCCGCCGGCGGCCCCGTGGTGTGGCCCGAGGTCGAGGCGCTGCTCATGGTGCCGATCAGCGCGCACGCCCTGTTCGCCAAGCCGCTCATCACGTCGCCGGACTCGGTGCTCGCCGTCGAGGTGCAGCAGCACACGCCGCACGGCGTGCTGTGGTGCGACGGCCGGCGGACCGTGGAGCTGCCGCCGGGCGCGCGGATCGAGGTGCGCCGGGGCGAGGTGCCGGTCCGGCTGGCCAGGCTGCACCACGCGGTGTTCACCGACCGGCTCGTGGCCAAGTTCGCGCTCCCGGTCGCCGGGTGGCGCGGCGCCCCGCACTGACCGGCACGTTCGAGTGACGGCGGCGTGAAGGTTTGTCGCCGTAACGGCCCTCCTACCTGCGGAATCGGGGTAGGGGGCCGGGGTCCGTCGCACGGACGGCCTTCGACCTCGTAAGGTCAGAGGCGTGTTGGAGGAGATGCGGATACGGTCGCTCGGAGTCATCGACGACGCCGTGGTCGAGCTTTCGCCCGGCTTCACGGCGGTCACCGGTGAGACGGGCGCGGGCAAGACCATGGTCGTCACCAGTCTCGGCTTGCTGCTGGGCGGGAGGGCCGACCCCGCGCTCGTACGGATCGGCGCGAAGAACGCCGTGGTCGAGGGGCGCATCGCCGTGCCCGCCGACTCGGGCGCGCGCGAGCGGGCCGAGGAGGCCGGGGCCGAGCTCGAGGACGGGGTGCTGCTGCTCAGCCGCACCGTGTCCGCCGAGGGGCGCTCCCGGGCGCACCTGGGCGGGCGGTCCGTGCCGGTGGGTGTGCTGGGCGAGCTGGCCGACGAACTGGTCGCCGTGCACGGCCAGACCGACCAGCAGGGACTGTTGAAGCTCGGCCGGCAGCGGCAGGCGCTCGACCGGTACGCGGGGGACGCCGTCGCGGCGCCGCTCGCCAAGTACGGAGCCGTATACAAGCGGCTGAGGGCCGTCGGCACCGAGCTGGAGGAGATCACCACGCGCGCCCGCGAGCGGGCGCAGGAGGCGGATCTGCTGCGCTTCGGGCTCGAAGAGATCGGCGCCGTGGAGCCCAGGGCCGGCGAGGACGTGGAGCTGGCCGAGGAGGCCTCCCGGCTGGGCCACGCGGAGGCGCTGGCCTCGGCGGCGGCCGCCGCGCACGCCGCGCTCGCAGGGAACCCCGAGGACCCGGAGGGCGTCGACGCGCAGACGCTGGTCGGCGGTGCGCACCGGGCCCTGGAGGCCGTGCGCTCCCACGACTCGTCGCTCGGCACGCTCGCGGAGCGGATCGGCGAGGTGCAGATCCTGCTCACCGATGTCGCCGCCGAACTCGCGGGCTACGCGGACGATTTGGACGCCGACCCGCTGCGGCTCTCCGCGGTGGAGGAGCGGCGGGCGGCACTCACGACGCTCACCCGCAAGTACGGCGAGGACGTGACGGCGGTGCTGGCCTGGGCCGAGGCGAGCGCCGCGCGCCTTCTCGAGCTCGACGGCGACGACGAGCGGATCGGCGAGCTGACCGCGGAGCGCGAGTCGCTCCGCGGCGAACTGGGCGTACTGGCGCAGGAACTGACCCACGCGCGCGTGGAGGCGGCCGACCGCTTCGCGGCCGCGGTGACCGAGGAACTCTCCTCGCTGGCGATGCCGCACGCCCGGGTCTCCTTCGACATCCGGCATACCGAGACGGACGCCGCCGACGGCGTCGAGGTCGACGGGCGGAACGTGGTGTGCGGGCCCAGTGGTGTCGACGAGGTCGAGCTGCTGCTCGCCCCGCACCCCGGCGCGCCGCCCCGGCCCATCGCGAAGGGCGCGTCCGGCGGTGAGCTGTCGCGCGTGATGCTCGCCGTGGAGGTCGTCTTCGCGGGCAACGATCCGGTACCTACGTATCTCTTCGACGAGGTCGACGCGGGCGTGGGCGGCAAGGCCGCCGTCGAGATCGGCAGGCGCCTCGCCAAGCTCGCCAGGTCGGCGCAGGTCGTGGTCGTCACGCACCTGCCGCAGGTCGCCGCGTTCGCCGACCGGCAGCTCCTGGTCGAGAAGACCCACGACGGGTCCGTGACGAGTTCCGGGGTGACGGTGCTCGAAGGTGAGGACCGGGTGCGGGAGTTGTCGCGGATGTTGGCGGGTCAGGAGGACTCGGAGACGGCGCGGGCGCATGCGGAAGAGTTGTTGGCGGCGGCTCGGGCGGATGCGTGATGTTGTCGTTGCGGTCGGGCGTCCGCCGGTCGCGGGGCTCTGCCCCGGACCCCGCGCCTCAATCGCCGGCGGGGCTTGATTGGGGCCCTGCGCCTCGACCACTGGCGAGGCTTGATTCCGCCGCAGTCGCTGCAGGTGTCACCCGTGGTGTGCTCAGTCTTTTGCGGCGTGTGAAGCCCGACGGTGTCGGGGAGCGGAAGAATTACGCGGGGCGGACCGTCGATCTGTGTCCGGGGCCCGCCGCCACGGTGGGAGTCGCGGCGGGGGCGCTCGTCGCGGCGGAGCCGGGCGCGCGCGGCGCCGCAGTGCTCGCCACGCTCGTGGCCGGGGCCTGCGGTGGATACGACGACGTGGCGGGGGCCGGTGATCCGCGGCGCGGCTTCCGGGCCCATCTGGGTGCTCTGCGGGACGGCGAACTCACCAGCGGCGCCGTGAAGTTGTTCGGGATCTCGGCGGCGGGGCTCGTCGCGGGCGGGCTGCTCAAGGAGCGGTTTGTCGACAAGGCGCTCGCCGGCGTCGTCATCGCGGGCACCGCGCACCTCGTCAACCTCGTCGACGTACGACCGGGGCGCGCGGCCCAAGTGACCCTCGCCCTGGGCGCTCCCGGTCTGTTGCGCGGCCCGCTCGCCGCCGCGCCGATGGGCGCCGCCGCCGCGGTGCTGCCCGACGATCTCGCCGAGCGCGGGATGCTCGGCGACGCGGGCGCGCACGCGCTCGGTGCCGCCGTCGGCGTCGCCATCGTCGCGGGGAACGGGCGGCCCGGCCTGGTGGCGCACGCGGCCGGGCTCGTCGCGGCGGCCGTGTACGGGGACCGGGTGAGCGCGCTGGCCCAGCGTCCGCTTACGTAAGCATCGGGCCTCTCAACTCACCCATGCGAGTGGTCCGGTGTGCCGTGTTGCCCATGCTCTGGCGGTGAGGGAGGGCGACCGGTGCCGGAACGTCGGTACGGGCTGGCATCCTGGGGGACCGACGGTATACGTATCCCTGAGCCCGTACTCTCCGTATACCTAACCCCTTCCGTACCTACCGAGTTCGCCGACACCCCTCAGGAGCCCGGCCGCGTGAGCCACCCCAGCAGCCCGTCAGCGCACGGACAGCCGACGCTGCGCACTGTGCAGGTGCTGGGCGGCGGCAGTGCGGGCAGCAGCGCCCATGTCCGGTCCCTGACCTCGGGGTTGGTGGCCCGTGGGGTGCGTGTCACGGTGTGCGCGCCGATGGCGGCCGAGCGGGCGTACGGGTTCGAGGACGCGGGCGCCCACCACCTTCCGGTGCCGCGCCGCAGCGACCCGGCGTCCGTCGCCGCGCTCCGCGTCGCCTGCACCGACGCCGACCTCGTGCACGCGCACGGGCTGCACGCCGGGCTGCGCGCCGCCCTCGCGCTCAGCGGCCGCCGCGTCCCGCTCGTCGTCACCTGGCACACCCGCTCGTACGCCGAGGGGGCCCGCGCCCACCTGCTGCGCGCGCTGGAGCGGCGCGTGGCCAGGGCGGCGGCCGTCGTCCTCGGCACCTCCTCCGACCTGGTGGACCGGGCGCGGGCGCGCGGCGCGCGGGACGCCCGGCTCGCCGCGGTGTCCTTCCCCGCGCCGCGCGGACCGCTCCCAGAGGGCGAGGAGGCCGAGCGCATCCGCAGCAAGACGCGGGCCGAACTCGGCTGCGTGGACCGGCCGTTGCTGATGGCCGTCGGCAGCCTGGAGCGGCACCGCGGCTACGACGTACTGCTCGACGCCGCGCACGCGCTGCTCAGGCTCGACCCCGCGCCGCTGCTGGTGATCGCGGGGGAGGGGCCCGAGCGGCCCGCCCTCCAGCGGCGCATCGAGGCCGAGGGGCTACCGGTGCGGCTCGCGGGGCGTCGCGACGACGTCGCGGAACTGCTGCACGCCGCCGATGTCGCGGTGCTGCCCAGCAGTTGGGAGTCCCGCTCGCTGCTCGCGCAGGAGGCGCTGCACGCGCGCGTACCCCTAGTGGCGACCGATGTCGGCGGCATGGCCGAACTGGTCGGCGACGGCGCGGAGTTGGTTCCCTACGGAGACGCGCCCGCGCTCGCCCGCTCCGTGGAGCGGCTCCTCGCCGATCCCCTGCGGCGGGACCAACTCAAGGAGCGCGGCGCCGTGCAGGCGGCGTCCTGGCCGACCGAGGACGCGACGGTCGCCCAAGTGCTGAGCGTCTATGACGAGTTGACGGGCTATCACTAGAAGCCCCGGGCGCTGCCGCGGAGGCTAGGGCGTGGCCGAGGTGTGTCGCCGTGCGCGCAGTGCCAGGCTCAGTGCGAGCACCGTCTGCGGATCGTCCAGGTCCGTGCCGAGCAACTCGCCTATCCGCGCGAGGCGGTTGTAGAGCGTCTGCCGGTTCAGATGGAGTTCGCGCGCCGTCTCCGCCTTGCGGCCCGCGTGCGCCAGATAGGTCTGGAGCGTGGGCAGCAGCGGCGGCTTCGCCCGTCGGTCGTGCTCCTGCAGCGGGCCGATCGCCCGCTCCACGAACGCCGCCAGGGCGTCCTCGTCGCGGCGGGACAGCCGCCACAGCAGCAGGTCGATGTCGAGGCGCCGCGCGTCGAACCACGGCCGGTCGTCCAGGCCCTGCGCCGCCGTCGCCGTCTCCGCCGCGTGCCGCAGTCCTGCCGCCGCCGCGGCCCAGCCGCCCGCCCCGCCGACCACCACGACCGGCGGCAGCCCGCCCGCCCGCTGCATCCCGGCCCGCGCCACGCCCGCCCGCAGCGCCGCCGCGACCCGGTCAGCGACCGCCGCGCGCTCCGAGTCCGAGCGGAGCCCGAGCAGCAGCGGCACCCGCCCCTCCACGGGGCGCACGCCAAGCAGCACCGGCACCCCGACCGAGGCCAACTCCTCCGACACGGCCCGCGCGAGCACCGCCCAGCCGCCGCCCGGCGAGAGGCCCATCGGCGTTTCCGGCGTACCCGGCAGCCTCATCACCACGGGCAGCAGCGGACCGCTCCCGGTCGGCTTGAAGCCGAGGACGCGGGCCTGCGCCGGGGCGTCGTCCGGCGTGATCCGGCCCTCCGCGAGGTCGGTGAGGAAGTCGCCGCGTCCGCGCGCGGCCAGCTCCTCCTCCTGGCGGGCCTGCATCAGCACCACGGCGAGCGACCCGGCGGCCCGTTCGGCGGCGATCCGGTGCACGGGCGCGAGCGCCCCCGACACGGGCAGCAGCACGAGCCTGGCCCGCACGGACCCGGCTCCCGGGCCGCCGCCCGGCACGTCCACGAGGACTGCCCCGCCCGGCGGCTCGTCCTGGTGCGTGCCGCGCATGCCCTCCCACACCTGGAGCGGATCGGTGATGTCGTCGTCGGCCCCGGCCGCGTAGAGCAGCTGGCCGTCGGCGGTCTCAAGGAAGACCGGGTTCCCGCTGAACTCGGCCAGAATTCGCAGGACTTGAGGGACCCCGCCGCCACCAAGCAGCGCGTCCGTGCAGCGCCGGTGCACCTCCTCCGCCCGCTGCAGCAGCGCGTAGTGCCCGTTGACGATCTCGGTGTGGATCTCCTCCGTCACCGTCACGAACGGCACCTCGCGGTGCAGCTGCACCAGCGGAAGGCCCGCCGCCCGCGCCGTCTCCACGAGGGCCGCGGGCAGCCGCGCGAACCGCTGACCCAGCTCGATGACGAGCGCCGCGATGCCCCGCTCGGCCAGCTTGCGCACGAAGGCGCGCTGTTCGGCGGGGCGCGTCCCGACCCCGTAGCCCGTGGTCAGCAGCAGTTCGCCGCCCTTGAGCAGCGACGCGATGTTCGGCACCTCGCCGGCGTGCACCCAGCGCACGGTCCGCTGCAAACGCTCCCCGCCCGCCACCACCTCGGGAAGACCGCTGCGTAGCCCCGGCAGTTCCAGGGCGCGCCGCACGGTGATGCCACCGGGCGAGGAGAAGGCGGAGAACTCGGGCGAGGTGCTGTCCATGACACGGACGCTACCGGCGCACACGCCCGCGCAACATCTCCGCCCCCGCCCGTCGCCCCGCGCTAACCGCCGTACGCGCCCGAAGCCGTCAGCCGCAGCGCCGTGTCGATCAGCGGCACGTGGCTGAACGCCTGCGGGAAGTTGCCCACCTGGCGCTGCAACCGCGGGTCCCACTCCTCGGCGAGCAGGCCCAGATCGTTGCGCAGGGCCAGCAGCTTCTCGAAGAGCTTGCGGGCCTCGTCGACCCGGCCGATCATCGCGAGGTCGTCCGCCATCCAGAACGAGCAGGCGAGGAACGCCCCCTCATCACCGGGCAGTCCGTCCACGCTGCCGTCCTCGCTGTCCGTCGGGTACCGCAGGATGAAGCCGTCCGGCGTCGACAGCTCCCGCTGGATCGCCTCGATGGTGCCGATGACGCGCTTGTCGTCGGGCGGCAGGAAGCCCATCTGCGGAATCAGCAGCAGCGACGCGTCCAGCTCCTTGCTGCCGTACGACTGCGTGAAGGTGTTGCGCTCCTTGTCGTAACCCTTCTCGCAGACGTCCCTGTGGATGTCGTCGCGCAGGTCGCGCCACTTCTCCAGCGGGCCGTCGGCGTCCCCGGACTCGATGAGCTTGATGGTGCGGTCCACGGCGACCCACGCCATGACCTTCGAGTGCACGAAGTGCCGGCGCGGACCGCGCACCTCCCAGATGCCCTCGTCCGGCTCGTCCCAGTGGCCTTCGAGATAGCGGATCAGCTTCAACTGCAGCAGCGACGCGTAGTCGTTCCTCGCGAGACCCGTCATGTGCGCCAGGTGCAGCGCCTCGGTGACCTCGCCGTACACGTCGAGCTGGAGCTGGTGCGCCGCCCCGTTCCCGACCCGGACGGGCCCCGAGTTCTCGTATCCGGGCAGCCAGTCCAGCTCCGCCTCGCCGAGCTCCCGCTCGCCCGCGATGCCGTACATGATCTGCAGGTTCTCCGGGTCCCCTGCGACCGCCCGCAGCAGCCACTCGCGCCAGGCCCGTGCCTCCTCCCGGTACCCGGTGCGCAGCAGGGACGAGAGGGTGATCGCCGCGTCCCGCAGCCACGTGTAGCGGTAGTCCCAGTTCCGTACGCCGCCGATCTCCTCGGGCAGCGAGGTCGTCGGCGCGGCGACGATGCCGCCGGTCGGCGCGTAGGTCAGAGCCTTGAGGGTGATGAGCGAGCGGACGACGGCCTCGCGGTACGGGCCGTGGTACGTGCAGTGCTCCACCCACTCCCGCCAGAACTGCTCCGTCGCCGCCAGGGCGCCCTGGGGGTCCGGCAGCGGCGGCTGCTGGTGGTGCGAGGGCTGCCACTGGATCGTGAAGGCGACCCGGTCACCGGGCGCCACCGTGAAGTCCGAGTACGTCGTGAGGTTCTTGCCGTACGTCTCGGTCTCCGAGTCCAGCCACACGGAGTCGGGCCCGGCCACGGCGACCGTACGACCGTCCACCTTGTGCACCCACGGAGTGATCCGGCCGTAGCTGAAGCGCATGCGCAGCGTCGAGCGCATCGGCACGCGCCCGCTCACGCCCTCCACGATCCGGGTCAGTTGGGGTGCGCCGTCGCGCGGCGGCATGAAGTCGGTGACCCGCACCGTGCCGCGCGGCGTGTCCCACTCCGACTCCAGCACCAGCGAGTCGCCGCGGTATCCGCGCCGCGCCGCTCTCGGCGGCTCGGTATCGGACGCATGGGCGGGACCCAGGCGCCAGAAGCCGTGGTCCTCGGTGCCGAGCAGCCCGGCGAAAATGGCATGCGAGTCGAAGCGGGGCAGGCACAGCCAGTCCACTGTGCCGTCCCGGCAGACCAGGGCGGCGGTCTGCATGTCTCCGATGAGTGCGTAATCCTCGATGCGCCCGGCCACGTGCATCTCCAGTCGAACGGCCACGGTTGGAGGGAAAAGTTGGAGCGAAGAGTTGGGGGTGGTGGGGGGATGAGACGACGGATCGTGTTCTTCCGTTGATACGCCGTCTGGATACGTCGTTGTCAAACGATCTGACGAGCCGGTTGTTCCGGGTGGGGCGTGGCGAACGGACGGAGTGCTCCGGTGAACGGTGGGGGACGGGCGGGGGTGTTGCCGTCGTGACGCCGTATTCCGTTGTGACTCGCCAGCCGAGTGTCCGAGCAGGATACGACGCGCTCAAGTGATCCGCGTGCCGCTCAGTACATCGGGTTTCGGCCGTACGAGTGAGTGCCCGGGCCTTGTCCCACCTGCGTGGTGGGCTGTGCGCGGAGCGTGGCCGGAAGCAGCCTCCTCCCGTCGCTGATACCCTGGTAGCCCGTGAGCCGGTGGTCATAGAACCCCCGAACCGCAGCGACGGCGCCTCCCGAAAACCAGGGCGAGCGCGTCGGCACGCACCCCCACGACCGCGACCACGGGAGCCCCCTCTTGGCCATGCAGCCGAAATCTTCGACGACCAAGCACATCTTCGTCACTGGGGGTGTCGCCTCGTCCCTCGGTAAGGGCCTCACCGCCTCCAGCCTCGGCATGCTGCTCAAGGCCCGTGGCCTCCGTGTCGTCATGCAGAAGCTCGACCCGTACCTGAACGTCGACCCGGGCACGATGAACCCCTTCCAGCACGGCGAGGTGTTCGTCACCAACGACGGCGCCGAGACCGACCTGGACATCGGCCACTACGAGCGCTTCCTCGACATCGACTTCGACGGCTCGGCCAACGTGACCACCGGCCAGGTGTACTCGCAGGTCATCGCCAAGGAGCGGCGCGGCGAGTACCTGGGCGACACCGTCCAGGTCATCCCGCACATCACGAACGAGATCAAGCACCGCATCCGCCGCATGGCGACGGACGAGGTCGACGTCGTGATCACCGAGGTCGGTGGCACCGTCGGCGACATCGAGTCGCTGCCGTTCCTGGAGACGGTCCGCCAGGTCCGCCACGAGGTCGGCCGCGACAATGTGCTGGTCGTCCACATTTCCCTCCTGCCGTACATCGGCCCGTCGGGTGAGTTGAAGACGAAGCCGACCCAGCACTCGGTTGCGGCTCTGCGCAATATCGGTATCCAGCCGGACGCCATCGTGCTGCGCTGCGACCGTGAGGTCCCGACCGCGATCAAGCGCAAGATCAGCCTGATGTGCGACGTCGACGAGGCCGCGGTCGTCGCCTGCCCCGACGCCCCCTCGATCTACGACATCCCGAAGGTCGTGCACAGCGAGGGCCTGGACGCGTACGCCGTCCGCAAGCTCGACCTGCCGTTCCGCGACGTGGACTGGACGCAGTGGGACGACCTGCTCGGCCGCGTCCACAAGCCGGACCACGAGATCGTCATGGCGCTGGTCGGCAAGTACATCGACCTGCCCGACGCCTACCTGTCGGTGACCGAGGCGCTGCGCGCCGGCGGTTTCGCCAACCGGGCCAAGGTCAAGATCAAGTGGGTCACGTCGGACGACTGCAAGACGCCGGCCGGCGCGAAGAAGACGCTCGCTGACGTCGACGCGATCTGCATCCCCGGTGGCTTCGGCGACCGCGGCGTGTCCGGCAAGGTCGGCGCGATCCAGTTCGCCCGCGAGAACAAGATCCCGCTGCTCGGTCTCTGCCTCGGCCTGCAGTGCACGGTGATCGAGGCCGCGCGGAACCTGGCCGACATCCCGGACGCCAACTCCACGGAGTTCGACGCCGCCACCGCCCACCCGGTCATCTCGACCATGGCCGAGCAGCTCGACATCGTCGCCGGTGAGGGCGACATGGGCGGCACCATGCGGCTCGGCATGTACCCGGCGAAGCTCGCCGAGGGCTCCATCGTGCGCGAGGTGTACGACAACAAGGAGTACGTCGAGGAGCGCCACCGTCACCGCTACGAGGTGAACAACGCGTACCGCGCCGAGCTGGAGAAGAAGGCGGGCCTGCAGTTCTCCGGCCTGTCTCCCGACGGCAAGCTCGTCGAGTACGTCGAGTACCCGCGTGAGGTCCACCCGTACCTGGTCGCCACGCAGGCGCACCCGGAGCTGCGCTCGCGTCCGACGCGTCCGCACCCGCTGTTCGCCGGTCTGGTGAAGGCGGCCGTGGAGCGCAAGGTCGCTGCCGCGAAGGGTGGCTCGGCCGGTTCCGCGGGGGCCAAGAAGGCCAAGTAAGGGCTCTGCGGGGCTTGTAACACAAGCGATGTACGGTAACCGGGGTGTACGCCTTTTGTGGCGTGCGCCCCGGTTTCTTATGAGTACAGCTCATGCGTACGTAGGAGGGCTTTCGGTATGACGGCCAACACGCCGCTCGTGGACACCGCCGAGGAGTGGGAGGTCCGGGCGACCGACACCCCCTTCGTCGGGAACAAGACCTCCGTACGTACGGACGACGTCGTGATGCCGGACGGCTCCGTCGCCCGGCGCGACTACCAGGTGCACCCCGGCTCGGTGGCCGTGGTGGCCCTCGACGACCAGGACCGGGTGCTCCTCCTCAAGCAGTACCGGCACCCCGTGAGCATGAAGCTCTGGGAGATCCCGGCGGGCCTGCTGGACATCCCCGGTGAGAACCCGCTGCACGCGGCGCAGCGCGAGCTGTACGAAGAGGCGCACGTCAAAGCCGAGGACTGGCGGGTCCTCACCGACGTCTACACGACGCCGGGCGGCTGCTCCGAGGCCGTGCGCATCTTCCTCGCGCGGGACCTCTCCGAGGCGGAGGGTGAGCGGTTCGAGGTGGAGGAGGAAGAGGCGGACATGGAGTTCGCCCGCGTTCCTCTGGCCGAGCTGGTCCGGGGTGTGCTCGCGGGTGAGCTGCACAACAACTGCCTTGTGGTGGGCGCGCTTTCGCTGGCCGCTGCTTTGGCGGGCGACGGCCTCGACGCCCTCCGCCCGGCGCTGGCGGAGTGGCCGGCGCGGCCGTTCGAGGCGTGACACCTACGGCGTAGCCCTGTCCGGGGCGGGGCCCTGCGGTACTGGTTGCGCGGCACCGGGGCGCCGCCTTGCCCACCCTGCCGCCCAAGGCGGCAGATTGCCCAAGGCGGTGGCGGCGGACCGCCCAAGGGTGTGGGCCAACAGGGCGGAACCCCGTTGTAGGTCACATCATCCGCTGATCCGATCAGGGGATATGTGCGCGCCGCCCGCCAGGGGCACCCTCACCCCCTCAACTAGGCTCGGGATCGCCCCCTGCCGACCCCCGGAGGGGATGGGTGAGACGGAGCGTGGCCCGTGACGGATCAGGCGGTCGAGTCGGACGACGTGACGGAGGTCGAGTCGGCCCCCGGACGGTCCCGCAAGCGGCGTCGCACCCGTCGGGGGCAGGAGGTGGCGGAGCGTCAGTTTCTGGGGCGTAAAAGGGAGTTGTCGCAGCTTCGGTCCGACATCGAGCGGGCCGGGCTCGACACGCTCTCCGGGCGGAAGGCGCCTCGTGCGCGGGTGCTGCTCATCGCCGGGCGCCCGGGCACGGGGCGTACCGCCCTCGCCGAAGAGCTGTTGCGGGAGGTCCGCGAGCAGTACCCCGACGGCACCCTGCGGACCCGCCTCACCGCCCCCGACGGCACCCCCGTCCCCACCGAACGCGTCCTCCGCGACCTGCTGGACGCCCTCGAACTGCCCGCCCCACCCGGTGAGAACGCCGACGACCTCTCCGAGCGGCTGCGCGAAGGACTCGCGGTGCGCCGCGTGGTGCTGCTGCTCGACGACGCGGGCAGCGCCGAGCAGGTCGACCCGCTGCTCCCCGACACCCCGGACTGCCTCGCCGTGGCCGTCGCCGAAGGGCCGTTGACCGGCATCCCGGATGTACGGCCCTGCACGCTCGGCGGCCTCGACACCAAGGCCGCGCTCGAACTCCTCACCCGGCACACCGGTTCGGTCCGCGTCACCTGCGACCCGCGCTCGGCCGAGTCCCTGGTGGAACTGTGCGGCGCCGGACCCGCCGCCCTGGAGATCGCAGGCGGCTGGCTCGCCGCACGCCCCAAGGAATCCGTCGCCGACCTGGCGAAGCAGCTGCACGCCCTGGAGCCCGACGGGTCCGCTCTCGCCCGCGTCTTCCGGTTCTCCTACGAATCGTTGCCGGGGCCCGCCGCCCGGATACTGCGCTACCTGTGCCTCGCCCCAGAGGGATATGTCGACCCGCACACCGCGTCGGCGCTCGCCGGCTGCTCGGTCGCGGCGGCCCACTCCACCCTCGACGCCTTCGTCACCCTCGGCCTGGTCCGCGGCTTGGACTCCGAGCTGCCGCAGTACGAGGTGCCCGGCTGCCTCGCGCCGTTCCTGCGCGGCCTCACCGAGACGGTCGACCGGCCGGGCGAGGTGCAGCTGGCCCGCGCCCGGATGCTGGAGCGGACCGTGCGGCTGCTCACTTCGTGCCGCGCCGTCACCGAACCCTTCGACTCCCCGGCCCGCAAGAAGCTCGCGGGCCTGCCGAGCGCCCTGCGCTTCGCCGACCGGGAGGCGGCCGCCGAGTGGCTGCGCGCGCGGCAGCCCGCGCTGCTCGCCGCGGCCCGACTGGCCGTCGCCGACGGGGAGTTGGACACGCTGGCCCGGCGCCTGATGGCCGCTCTCGTACGGGCGATCGTGGCGCACCGGGGGACCGAGGACGCCGCGCCCGAGCTGTACGGGATCCACCGGCTCGTGCTCGATGTCGCCGAGCGCCGGAACCTGCCGAGGGAGAAGGCCGCGGCCCTGCTCAACCTCGCCGACCTCGACGCGCAGACCGGCCGCACGCACGAGGCACTGGCCCGCTACCGGGCCGCTCTCGACGCCGGGCGCGCCGCACAGGACCCGTACGCGACGGGCCGCGCGATGGAATCCGTAGGCGGCGCCTACCAGTCGCTCGGGGACTGGCAGCGGGCCGCCGACTGGTACGGAAGGGCCCTCGCCCAGCGGCTCACGCGCGGCGAGCGGGCCGACGCCGCGCGCCTTCATGGACGTATCGCGGGAGTCCACACGTACGCGGGCCGCTACGGCGAGGCGCAGCGGTCGCTGCGCTCGGCCGTCGCCGGGTACCGCAAGGAGGGCGATGTGCCCGCGCAGGCGCGGGCGTTGAGCGAATTGGCGCGGGTGCTCGAATACGCAGGCCGGCCCGAGGAGTCGCTGCACACCTGCCAGGAGGCGATCGAGTGGGCGCGCCAGGCGAAGGACGCACGGCTGCAGGCCGCGCTCCAGCTGCGCCTCGCCGACACCCTTGACCGGCTCGGCGATCCCGCCGCGGCCAAGCTGCACCGGGGTGCGGCCGAGCGCATGCTGGGAGAGGAGCTCACCGGCTCCGACGGAGCGGAAGCAAACCCTTCGGAACAAGCCGCTAACACCTGCGAAATCCGTAGCGCATCCGCTGAAGATTGATGCATCGAAAGGCTAGACAGCTCAATAACCTTCATTAGACTGGCTCTGCCGCGGTCATCCGTGGCGTCTCCGGTGCGTCCCGTGGTGTGCCGGTATGTAGTGCATTGCCCGTTTAATCCCTGAGCCAAGGACCGTGATCGACGATGAAGGTCGGCATCCCCCGCGAGGTCAAGAACAACGAGTTCCGGGTGGCCATCACCCCTGCCGGCGTCCATGAGCTGGTACGCCACGGCCACCAGGTCTTCGTCGAGCAGAACGCCGGTGTGGGTTCCTCGATCACGGACGCCGAGTACGTCTCGGCCGGCGCGCAGATCCTCGGCACCGCTGACGAGGTCTGGGCCACGGCGGACCTGCTGCTGAAGGTCAAGGAGCCGATCGCGGAGGAGTACCACCGCCTCCGCAAGGACCAGACGCTCTTCACGTACCTGCACCTGGCCGCGTCCAAGGAGTGCACGGACGCGCTCCTGGAGTCGGGCGCGACCGCCATCGCGTACGAGACGGTCGAGACCGCGAACCGCCAGCTGCCGCTGCTCGCCCCGATGTCCGAGGTCGCGGGCCGCCTCGCCCCGCAGGTCGGCGCCTACCACCTGCTGGCCGCCAACGGCGGCCGCGGCGTACTGCCCGGCGGTGTGCCGGGCGTGCACGCGGGCAAGGCCGTCGTCATCGGCGGCGGCGTCTCCGGCTGGAACGCCGCGACGATCGCCATCGGCATGGGCTTCCACGTGACCCTGCTCGACCGTGACATCAACAAGCTCAAGGAAGCCGACAAGATCTTCGGTACGAAGATCCAGACGGTCATGTCGAACGCCTTCGAGCTGGAGAAGGCCTGCCTCGACGCCGACCTCGTCATCGGTGCCGTCCTCATCCCGGGTGCCAAGGCGCCGAAGCTGGTCACCAATGAGCTCGTGTCCCGTATGAAGCCCGGAAGTGTCCTTGTCGACATCGCGATCGACCAGGGTGGCTGCTTCGAGGACTCGCACGCGACCACGCACGCCGAGCCGACCTTCAAGGTGCACAATTCGGTCTTCTACTGCGTCGCCAACATGCCCGGCGCGGTCCCGAACACCTCGACGTACGCGCTGACCAACGCGACGCTCCCGTACATCGTGGAGCTCGCCAACCGCGGCTGGGCCGAGGCCCTGCGCCGCGACGCGGCCCTTGCCCTGGGCCTCAACACCCATGACGGCAAGGTTGTTTACAAGGAGGTCGCGGAGGCGCACGGCCTCGAGCACCTCGACCTTGAGAGCCTCCTCGGCTGACCCATCTTGCGGGCGACGTCAACAAAAGTCGTCAATCTCACGCCTACGGCCGGACCTTGTGAGGGGTCCGGCCGTACGTGTAATGGATCGGTACGGGTCCGGACATGGTCAACTCGCCGCGAACGTAACCCTTTACCCGATTCGCGAGGCGACGAAATGCACCGAAGAGCCGTCGTACGCCCTTGACATGAGGGTGTTTCGTTACCGACACATCGGGCCGGGTCCGGCGGATTGTGTTGCTGCGGACCGGTGACACGCCATAGAGTCGCCAACCGTCGGCATGGTGCCACGCTGACCTATCGATAAATGTTCCTGGTCATATCCAAGGAGGTAAGACGACTTGTGAATGAGTCGACATTTACTCCCGGAGGTGGCCAGCCAGGCGGACAGGTTCCCGCGGGGCTTCAGGCTGTCGGCCCCGTCGCTGTGCGTACCTTCGCTGCCCACCAGAGCAGTTATCAGGGCATCCCCCAGCAGACGCCGACGCAGACAGCAGACCAGAGCATGGATGGCCATCACGTGAACGCCATGGCCGGCGACCGAAGTGGCGACACACAAAGCCACTTCGCCGACTACGACACCCTGCCCGAGGGGTCGTTCTACGACCCCGACGCCGAGTACGAGCCCGACCCCGAGTACGCGGCCACGCTCGCCCCCGACGCTGCTCGCCAGCGCCGCGAGCGCGTCGGTCCCACCGGGCGTCCGTTGCCGTACTTCCCGATTCCAGGACCGCTGACCGACCACGGCCCGGCGAAGATCATCGCGATGTGCAACCAGAAGGGCGGCGTCGGCAAGACCACGTCGACCATCAACCTGGGTGCCGCGCTCGCCGAGTACGGGCGCCGGGTCCTGCTCGTCGACTTCGACCCGCAGGGTGCCCTGTCGGTCGGCCTCGGCGTGAACCCGATGGAGCTCGACCTCACGGTCTACAACCTGCTCATGGAGCGGGGGATGGCCGCGGACGAGGTCCTGCTGAAGACCGCCGTTCCGAACATGGACCTGCTCCCCAGCAATATCGACTTGTCCGCTGCCGAGGTGCAGTTGGTCAGCGAGGTGGCGCGCGAGTCCACGTTGCAGCGGGCGCTCAAGCCGCTGATGGCCGACTACGACTACATCGTGATCGACTGTCAGCCGTCCTTGGGGTTGCTGACCGTCAACGCGCTGACCGCGGCTCACAAGGTCATCGTCCCGCTGGAGTGCGAGTTCTTCGCGCTGCGTGGTGTGGCCCTGCTGACCGAGACGATCGAGAAGGTCCAGGAGCGGCTCAACCCGGACCTGGAGCTCGACGGGATCCTCGCCACGATGTACGACTCGCGGACCGTGCACAGCCGTGAGGTGCTCGCGCGCGTGGTCGAGGCGTTCGACGACAACGTCTACCACACGGTGATCGGCAGAACCGTTCGCTTCCCGGAGACCACGGTCGCCGGTGAGCCGATCACGACGTACGCCTCGAACTCGGTCGGTGCCGCGGCCTATCGCCAGCTCGCCAGGGAGGTGCTCGCCCGGTGTCACGCCGAGTGAGTCTGCCGGGGGCCGACGAACTGTTCCGTACGACCGGGGGCATGGGGCTGCAGGCGTCGTCCCCGAGACGCTCGGCGAACGGGGAGGCGCGGGTTCCCTCGCCTGCCGGGGAGAGCGACGAGGCGGCCGCGGCCTCCGAGGGTGACGCCGAGGCGGCTCCCGCGTCCTCCGGTTCCGGTGAGCACTCCGCCTCCGAGGCCGAGTCGGACGCCGGGTCGCGGACCCGGGCCGCTGCCGCGGAAGGCGCGGAGAAGGCGGCTCGCAGGGCCTCCGGCGGGGCGCAGGAAGGTTCCGGTGGGCGGGGTTCTGCCGCGGCGCGGAAGCGGGCGCGGGCGGCCAATCGGCGGCCCAGCGGGCGTGAGCGGCACGACGAGAAGATCACCGTGTACGTGTCCGCCGAGGAGCTGATGGACCTCGAGCACGCGCGGCTCGTGCTGCGTGGTGAGCACGGGCTCGCGGTCGACCGGGGGCGCATTGTGCGTGAGGCGGTTGCCGTGGTGCTGGCCGACCTTGAGTCCCGTGGGGACGCGAGCATTCTTGTGCGTCGGCTACGGGGGCGCTAGCCCCTGGCCGGGTAGCGTCCTGCGTTGATGTCCGTGAACGAATCGTCTGCGTCTCCGCCCGACCGGGGTGCGCCTCGGCGTGCGCTCGGCCGTGGTGCGCTCTCCTCGCCGGAGGCGGAGCCGGAGCCGGTCGAGCCTGAACCGGGGTCGGCGCCGTCGGAACCTTCGGCCGGAGCCGGGGGCCGCCTTGCCCACCCTGCCGCCCAAGGCGGCAGATTGCCCAAGGCGGGGGCGGCGGAGCCGGATGATGCGGCCGGACGTGGTGCGGAGTCCGGAGGCGGTGCGGAGGCCGAGGCGGAGGTTGGCTCCCGGGAGGGGGCCGCTGATGTCGATGACGGGAAGTTCAAGGTTCGGCTGGATAATTTTGAGGGGCCGTTCGATCTTCTGTTGCAGCTGATCTCCAAGCACAAGCTCGATGTCACCGAGGTCGCGCTGTCCAAGGTCACCGATGAGTTCATGGCCCACATCCGGGCCATGGGGACCGACTGGGATCTTGATCAGACGACGGAGTTCCTTGTCGTCGCCGCGACGCTGCTCGATCTGAAGGCCGCCCGCCTGCTGCCCACCGCCGAGGTGGAGGACGAGGCCGATCTGGCCCTCCTGGAGGCGCGGGACCTGCTGTTCGCGCGGCTGCTGCAGTACCGCGCGTACAAGCAGATCGCCGACATCTTCAGCGGGCGGATGGAGGACGAGGCGCGGCGGTATCCGCGGACCGTCGGGCTCGAGCCGCACCACGCCGAGCTGCTGCCCGACGTCGTCATCAACATCGGGGCCGAGGGCTTCGCCAAGCTGGCCGTGAAGGCGATGCAGCCCAAGCCCGAGCCGCAGGTGTACGTCGAGCACATCCACGCGCCGCTGGTGAGCGTGCAGGAGCAGGCGCAGTTCGTCGTCGCCAGGTTGAAAGAGGTCGGTGAGGCCCGGTTCCGGGAGCTTGTCGCCGACACCGACGACACGCTCACCGTCGTCGCCCGGTTCCTCGCGCTGCTCGAGCTGTACCGGGAGAAGGCCGTCGGCCTTGAGCAGGAGACCCCGCTGGGCGAGCTGATCGTGCGCTGGACCGGGGGAGAGGGCGGGACCGAGCCCGTGGTGACGGACGAGTTCGACCGGGCGCCCGAGGTGCCTGACCAACCCGACCAGAAGGAGGCTGCCACGTGAGCGAGCCGGACCCCGGTGGCGTGGCGGAGCTCGATCTCAAGCCCGCCCTGGAAGCCGTACTCATGGTGGTCGACGAGCCGGCCACCGAGGAGCACCTGGCCAAGATCCTGCAGCGGCCCAGGAGGGCCGTGACCGACTCGCTGCGGGAGCTGGCCGACGAGTACCGCGTACAGGGGCGCGGCTTCGAGCTGCGGCTCGTGGCGGGCGGCTGGCGGTTCTACACCCGGCCGGAGTACGCCGCAGCCGTCGAGGGCTTCGTGCTGGACGGGCAGGTGGCGAGGCTCACCCAGGCGGCCCTGGAGACCCTCGCCGTCGTCGCGTACCGGCAGCCGGTCAGCCGTTCCCGGGTCTCCGCGGTGCGCGGAGTGAACTGTGACGGGGTCATGAGAACCCTGTTGCAGAGGGGTCTGGTGGAGGAGGCGGGCGCGGAACCCGAAACAGGTGCGATCCTGTATAGGACGACGAACTACTTCCTGGAGCGGATGGGCCTGCGTGGCCTGGACGAGCTGCCGGAACTCGCGCCCTTCCTCCCCGAGGCGGACGCGATCGAGGGCGATACGCAGGAAGGGGTCCCGTCGTTCGACCCGGACGCACCCGATGCGCCGGGTGTCGGGGATGTACACGACTAGACGGAACTTTGATGCGAAGCAGTAGCGGCAGGAACAGCAGCGGAAACAACGGCGGGAGCCGTGGTGGCAACAGCAGCGGCCGCGGCGGGAACAGCGGGGGCCGCGGCAACCAGCGCGGCGCCGGCAACAACCGCGACGACAGGCGCGGCGGCGACAACCGAGCCGACAACCGCGCCGACAAGCGCGACGACAAGCGTGACGACAGGCCCGCCCGCCCGAAGCGGCCGCGTCCCGAGGAGCGGCTCTACGACGTAGGGCCGAACCCCTCCAGGGAGGGTTCGAAGTCGGGCCGCGGCGCCTCCGCGCGCGGCGGTGCCAAGGGCGGCCCCAAGCGCGGGCAGCAGCAGTCGGGCGGCCGCGGCCGCACGGCTCCCTCGCGTTCGCGTGAGTACGAGACGCGGACCGAGGAGCGCAACCGCGAGCGGTACGCGGGCAAGCCGGAGGTCAAGCTCCCGAAGACCTTCCCCGGCGCGGAGCAGGAGGGCGAGCGGCTGCAGAAGGTGCTGGCGCGCGCCGGTTACGGTTCGCGGCGTGCTTGCGAGGAGCTGGTCGACGAGGCCCGTGTCGAGGTCAACGGCGAGATCGTGGTCGAGCAGGGCCTGCGTGTCGACACGGAGAAGGACGAGATCAAGGTCGACGGTCTGACCGTGGCCACGCAGTCGTACCAGTTCTTCGCACTGAACAAGCCGGTCGGTGTCGTCTCCACCATGGAGGACAACGAAGGGCGCCAGTGCCTCGGGGACTACACGAACAACCGTGAGACGCGGCTGTTCCACGTCGGGCGGCTCGACACCGAGACCGAGGGCGTCATCCTGCTCACCAACCACGGTGAGCTGGCCCACCGCCTCACGCACCCGAAGTACGGCGTGAAGAAGGTGTACCTCGCGCACCTCGTCGGCCCGATCCCGCGTGACCTGGGCAAGCGGCTCAAGGACGGCATCGAGCTGGAGGACGGGTACGCGCGCGCGGACCACTTCCGCATCGTCGAGCAGACCGGCAAGAACTACCTGGTCGAGGTCACCCTCCACGAGGGCCGCAAGCACATCGTGCGGCGGATGCTGGCCGAGGCCGGCTTCCCGGTCGACAAGCTGGTGCGGGTCGCCTTCGGGCCGATCACGCTCGGCGACCAGAAGTCGGGCTGGCTGCGGCGTCTTTCGAACACCGAGGTCGGCATGCTGATGCAGGAGGTCGACCTGTAGGTCGGCCCGCGGGCGTTCACGCCCGGGTCTTGTGTGCGGTGACCCCCTCCTTTTAGAGTCTGTTGGACCAATAAGGGAGGGGGTCTCCGCATGTCCGACAACAGCCCCGTGGCGGGCTACGACAAATACGCCTACGAGCCCTTCGCCGTCACCGTCGACCTGGCCGTGTTCACGCTCCGGTCCGGGCGGCTGCACATCCTGCTCGTCGAGCGCGGTCACGATCCGTACGCGGGGCGCTGGGCGCTGCCCGGCGGGTTCCTGGAGCCGCACGAGTCCGCGGAGAGCGCGGCCCGGCGCGAACTCGCCGAGGAGACCGGGCTCGCCGATGTCGCAGGGCTGCATCTGGAACAGCTGCGTACGTACAGCGAACCGGGGCGCGATCCCCGGATGCGGGTGGTCTCCGTCGCGTTCGCCGCGCTCGTGCCGGACGCCCCGCAGGCGCACGGCGGCGGGGACGCGGCGCGGGCCGACTGGCTGCCGTACGGGACGCAGGGCCCGCTCGCCTTCGACCACGACCGGATCCTCGCCGACGCGCACGACCGGGTCGGCGGGAAGCTGGAGTACACCTGCCTGGCCACAGCCTTCTGCCCGCGCGAGTTCACGCTCGGCGAGCTGCGGCAGGTCTACGAGGTGGTGTGGGGGACCGACCTCGACCCGGCGAACTTCCGGCGCAAGGTGCTCGCGACGCCCGGCTTCGTCGAGCAGGTCCCCGGCGCGTCCCGGCTCACCGGAGGGCGCGGCAAGCCCGCGGCGCTGTACCGGGCCGGAGACGCCACGTCCCTGCACCCACCGCTGCTGCGCCCCGCGCACGAGCCCTCGGAAAGGTCCCGCCGATGACGACCAGCCGCCCCGCCACCGGATCGCTGCTCGGCCTCGCCCTCGGGGACGCGCTCGGCTACCCGACCGAGTTCAGTGACGTACCCGCCATCCTCGACAAGCACGGGCCCTGGCGGGAGATGGAGCTGCCAGGACACCCCGTCGCGTACATCACGGACGACACGCAGATGGCGCTCGCCGTGGCGCGGGCGCTGCGCACCGGTACGGGGAGCGGGACGCTCGGGCCGGAGGGCTTCGCGCGGCCGCTGCGCGCGGAGTTCGTCGACTGGTACCGCTCGCCCGACAACAACCGCGCGCCCGGCAACACCTGCCTGCGCGCGTGCGGACTGCTCGAGACCGGGAGCCGGTCCTGGCAGGAGGCCAGCCAGATCCACTCCAAGGGCTGCGGCGCCAACATGCGCGTCACGCCCCTCGGGCTCGCTCCTGGCCTGAGCGACGAACAGCGGGCGGGCGGCGCCCAGTTGCAGGCGGGCCTCACGCACGGCCACCCCACGGGCCTCGCCGCCGCCGACCTCACCGCACACGCCGTACGCCTCCTCGCCGAGGGCGCCGAGCCGACCGGGCTCGTCGGGATGCTGCGCTCGTACGCGTACGAGAACCGCGAGACGTACCACGAGGCCTGGCTCGGCGACCTGTGGCGGCGCGGCGACGCCCCCACGCCGCAGCAGTTCATCGCCCAGGGCTGGGACGAGTGCCTCGGCGTGCTCGACCGGCTGCGGGACGCGCTGCGTGAGCCGTCCCCCGAGACCGACCCCTGCCTGGCCACGGGAGCCGGCTGGATCGCGGAGGAGGCCCTGGCCACGGCTCTGCTGTGTTTCCTGATGTTCGTGGGCGAACCGGTCCTGGCCCTGCGCCGCGCCGCGTGCACCTCCGGCGACTCGGACTCGATCGCGGCCCTGGCAGGCGCCTTCGCCGGCGCCCACCTCGGCGCCGACGCGTGGCCTGCGGACTGGATGGAGCGCATCGAGCACCGGGACGAGCTGCTGGGGTTCGGGGCGGAGTGGGACGCGGCGTAATTCGGTGGGGCGGGGCGGGGGAGTCGGCGAGCATGACGACGGGCCCTAGTGGTCCGGCTGCGTCTCCAGGGCTGAGGTCCGGCGCGTGCGGATCAGGAAGTCCTCGACCCGGGCGCGGTCCGGCTCCGCGGGGAGCGGGGTGTGGGACGCCGCCTCCTCCGCCTCGGCTGCCAGGCGCGTCATGCGGCGGTCCACCTCCGGCCAGGGCACCTCGCCGTGCTTCACCGCGAGCAGCGACTCGCGGTCCGGGCCCACGTCGATCGTCAGCTTTCCCGTGCGCAGCAGGTCGCGGCAGGAGGTCAGGAGGCGGAGCAGGTGCATGGCGTGCTTCCAGCGCGGGGCGCCGTGCGTGCGGACGTCCGCCTCCAGCTTCTTGCGCTGACCCGCCGCGTACCGGGCGAACGTCTCGTGCGCCCGGCGGGAGAGGAACGCCTCGCGCAGGGACAGGAGTTCGCGGCCCGTGTCCGTGATGTGCTCGACCAGCGGGGAGTTGAGGCACTCCAGGATGTTCGGGTTGGCGCGCAGCGCGAGTTCGCAGAAGCGCTCAAGCTCCCACGAGAACTGTTCCTCGGCCGGCCCGTCGACGTGCGTCGGCGGCTTCTCGAAGCGCCAGAAGAGCGGCGTCGGGGCCAGGTACACGCCACGGCGGTCCGTGTCGCTCGCGTCCGTGGCCAGGCCGAAGGCGCGGGAGCCCATGACGCAGGAGTAGATGGTGTGGTCGCGCACCAGGTCTTGCGGGTTCATCCCCGGAGCGTAGGACGCCCGTCAGGCCAGCGTGATCGAATTTCCGGTGACCTTGATCTGGCGGGCTCCGAGGGGGCTCCGGGCCGGGCCGTTCGCCACCGAGGCGTCGGCGACCTTGAACTTCGAGCCGTGGCACGGGCAGTTGATGGTGCCGTCGGAGACGTCCTTGACCGTGCAGCCCTGGTGCGTGCACACCGCGGTGAACGCCTTGAAGTCGCCCTTGGCGGGCTGCGTCACCACGACCTTGTCGTCGGGGAAGACCTTGCCGCCTCCGACCGGGATGTCGGACGTCTTCGCCAACTCGTCGCCGGCGGGTGGCTGTTCGGGCTCGCCGGAGGAGGGCTTGGCGGAGTCGTCCGCCCCCTCGGAGCCCTCCGGTGCCTCGGATTCCTCCGGCGCTTCGGAGGACGGCGCCTGGTCGTCGCCTCCGCCGCCCTGGTCCTCGTCCCCGTACTTGCTGCAGCCCACCGCGAGCGCGCCCGCGCCGCCCGCGATCAGGACGCTCCTGCGTGATGTGGTGGTGCGCTTCATGTCGTCACTCCCACGGTCCGGAAGAACCACAGTGCAGACGTCAACCAGAGCAGCGTCAGCACCGCGAACGCAAGACCGCCCACCACCGGCAGCAGCCAGCCCGGCAGCCGCTCGGTGCGCAGCAGCAGCATCTTGGCGCTGAACGCGCCGAAGAAGAAGCAGCCCAGGAGCGAGCGCCACATGACCCGCGTCGAGTACGTCTGGTAGCCGAGCGCGTAGAGGCAGTGCACCGCCACCGGCACCGCGAGCAGGAACGCGATCCGGCCCGACCAGCGGTGCAGCGCAGGCGCCCAGGACGGGCCGCCCAGCTTCCCGTACACCATGAACGCCGAGACGATCTGGACGAGCGCGAAGGCGAAGGCCGCCGTCCCCAGCCAGGACTTCACCGCGCTCGTGCTGGAGAAGCCGGCGAGGTTGAACGCCGTGCCCGCCGGGTCGTGCACCTTGCCGTACGCGCCGAGCGCCACGGCCACCGCCGCCGCGACGAGCGCGGGGACCAGATAGCGGGCCGCGGACGGCCTGCGGTGGTCGGGGTTCGGGAAGTTCTGGGTGGCGGCGTTCGGGTCGACGGTCATGGGAACCCTCTCTGAACCCTCTACATGCTCCTCAAGGGACGACCGGGCGGGCCGTCAGACTGTCGCCGTCGACCGTCACCGCCCCCGAATCCGGGTCGATGGGCGGCGCGGCGGACGGCTTGTCGTCACGGCGCACGATGCCCACCTGGCGGCCGTCGGGCAGCACGATCCAGCCGCCGTCGATCTCCGCGCCGCGCACCTCGGTGGTCGCCCGGTACAGGCCGGACGGCTTGACGGCCTTCTTCGCCGTGAAGCCGTAGGGGCGCTTCTCGACGGTCGTGGTGCCGCGCACCCGGTCGCCGGTGAGCCTGCCGTCCAGCTTCGCGCCGTGCTTGCCGGAGAGCTTCATCTCGCCGTTGTCCTCGACGTTCCCCTTCAGCCACGACTCCTTGGTGCGGCCGTCGCAGAAGTAGGCGATCGCCTTGTCGCCGCGGATGGATATGGAGATCGCGGACGAGTCGTCGTCGGTGCGGCCCGCGTAGCTCGTCTTGGCGCGGGCCGTCCGCGTCGGGCTCGCCTTCGAGGGCGACGCCGACGGCTCGGCCGAGGCGGAGGCCTTGGACGAGGGTGAGGTGGAGGGCGCGGGCGATGCCGTCGCGGCGGGAGCCTCCCCGTACGACGAAGTGCCCTCGCCCGTCGTCGCGTTGAGCGACAACACGAACAGGCCGAGGGCCAGTCCGGCGAGCAGTGTGTACAACGGCCCGGAGCGCTTCATGGCCGAGCCTCCCCCCGAGGCGGCAGCGGTACCGCTCCATGCAAGCAGCTCCGGCCGGGTGGCGACAGGGGGCGGTTCGGGTGACATTGAGGTGGTCCGGGTTTCCTCACAGGTGAATGTCCCGAAAGGCGCGTGACCATGGCCGGTAACGATCTCGGCAGTCTGCTCGGAGGTCTCCTCGGCGGGGGCGGCCAGAGCGGGGGTTCCGGCGGCGGCAACATCCTCGGCTCGCTCCTGGGCGGGCTGCTCGGAGGGGGCGCGGGCGGGGCGGGCACGAGCGGCATGGGTACGAGCGCCGGGTCCAACCCCTTGGGCGGCCTCCTCGAGATGATCACGAAGTCCGGTCTGGTCGACAAGGGCCAGCTCGACTCGTGGGTCGGCACGGGCGACAACCAGGCGCTCAGCCCGGAGCAGGTCAAGCAGGCCGTGCCCGACGAGACCCTCGACAGGGTCGCGGGAGAGGCGGGCGTCAGCCGCGACGAGGCGGCCGCGCAGGTGGCGCGGGAACTGCCGCAGGTCGTCGACAAGCTCACCCCCGAGGGCCAGGTGCCGTCGTCCGGGTCCCTGGAGGACCTCATCAAGCAGCAGAAGCTCTGAATCGAGCATCTGATCAAGCAGCAGAAGCTCTGACGCGGCGGCGGACCCCCGCGGCGTCCGTCTCGGCAGACGGGCGCCGCGCACCCGCGCCTCCCGGCTTGATTACGCTGGCCTCCTATCCAATTGCGCGTACGTGGAAAAGGGGCAGTGACGTGGCGGTACGAGCGGTCCGGGGCGCCGTCCAACTCGAACGGGACGAGGCCGGCCACATGGACGAGCAGGTGAGCGAGCTGCTCACCGCCGTCCTTGAGCGCAACGAGCTGACCGCCGACGACCTGATCTCGATCTGGTTCACGGCCACCCCCGATCTGCACTCCGACTTCCCGGCGGCCGCCGCCCGCAAGCTCGGCATCGTCGACGTGCCCCTGATCTGTGCGCAGGAACTCGACATCGCCGGCGCCCTGCCGCGCGTCGTCCGGATCCTCGCGCACATCGAGACCGAGCGGACCAAGGCCGAGGTCGCGCACGTCTACCTCGGTGCCGCGGCCACCCTCCGCAAGGACATCGCCCAGTGAGAACCGCACTCGTCATCGGCACCGGCCTGATCGGCACCTCCGCCGCCCTGGCCCTCGCCTCGCGCGGCGTCAGCGTGCACCTCGCCGACCACGACCCCGGGCAGGCCCGCACCGCCGCCGCGCTCGGCGCCGGGACCGACGAGGCGCCCGAGGGGCCCGTCGACCTGTGCATCGTCGCCGTGCCGCCCGCGCACGTCGCCGCTTCGCTCGCCGACGCGATGCGCCGCGGCCTGGCCCGTGCCTACATCGACGTCGCCAGCGTCAAGGGCGGCCCGCGCCGCGAGCTCGAGGAACTGGGCCTCGACCTCACCCCGTACATCGGTACGCACCCGATGTCGGGCCGTGAGCGCAGCGGCCCGCTCGCGGCCGACGCCGACCTCTTCGAGGGGCGGCCGTGGGTGCTGACCCCGACCCGTGACACGGACACCGAGGTCCTGAACCTGGCCCTGGAACTGGTCGCCCTGTGCCGGGCCGTCCCGGTCGTGATGGACTCCGACGCCCACGACCGGGCCGTCGCGCTCGTCTCGCACATGCCGCACCTGGTCTCCAGCATGGTCGCGGCCCGCCTGGAGAACGCCGAGGAGGCCGCCGTACGGCTGTGCGGGCAGGGCATCCGCGACGTGACACGGATCGCGGCCTCGGACCCGCGGATGTGGATCGACATCCTCTCCGCGAACCCGGGCCCCGTCGCCGATCTGCTCTCCGCCGTCGCGGGCGACCTGGAGGAGACGGTGCAGGCCCTGCGCCACCTCCAGTCCTCCGACGACGCCAAGCGCCGCGAGGGCGTGGACGGCGTCGAGACGATGCTGCGGCGCGGCAACACGGGCCAGTCCCGGGTCCCCGGCAAGCACGGCGCGGCCCCGGCGGCGTACGAGATCGTGGCCGTTCTCATCTCCGACCAGCCGGGCGAGCTGGCCCGGATCTTCTCCGACGCGGGCGCCGCGGGCGTCAACATCGAGGACGTGCGGATCGAGCACGCGACCGGGCAGCAGGCCGGTTTCGTCCAGCTCATGGTGCAGCCGGTGCAGGCGCCGAAGCTGACCGCCGCGCTGCGCGAGCGCGGCTGGGCGATGCGTCAGTAGCAGTGTCGGCAGGGGCGCCGGTGGAGGTACGTAAGAAGGGGTCTTCCAGAGCCAGTAACCTTGTGCGGGGCGCTTCCGCGCCTCGTACCCATGCCCCCGTGCACTGAGAAAGGTGTCCGTCACCTATGGAAACCGCCGCGACCGCCGCCGCAGCAGTGATCGTCGCCATCGACGGACCCTCCGGCACGGGCAAGTCGAGCACCTCCAAGGCCGTCGCCGCCCAGCTCGGCCTGAGCTACCTGGACACCGGCGCCCAGTACCGGGCGATCACCTGGTGGATGGTGACCAACGGCATCGACCTAGACGACCCGTCCGCGATCGCCGCCGTCGCCGGCAAGGCCGACATCGTCTCCGGCACCGACCCGGGCGCCCCCACCATCACGGTGGACGGCACGGACGTCGCCGCCCCGATCCGCACCGGCGAGGTCACCTCCAAGGTCAGCGCCGTCAGCGCCGTCCCGGAGGTGCGCGCCCGGATCACCGAGCTGCAGCGCACCATCGCGCTCGGCGCCGAGAAGGGCATCGTCGTCGAGGGCCGTGACATCGGTACGACCGTGCTGCCCGACGCCGACCTGAAGATCTTCCTCACCGCCTCGCCCGAGGCCCGCGCCGCCCGCCGCTCCGGCGAGCTCAAGGGCTCCGACGTGAAGGCCACGCAGGAGGCGCTCGTCGCCCGCGACAAGGCCGACTCCAGCCGCAAGACGTCGCCGCTGGCCAAGGCCGACGACGCCGTCGAGGTCGACACGAGCGACCTCACGCTGCAGCAGGTCATCGAGTGCGTTGTCACCCTGGTCGAGGAGAAGCGAGCCTCCAAGTGACGGAAGCGCCCTCCGAGCGAGGCGCCGAAGTAGGTCGGCGCATCGGCGTCGGCCTCATGTACGGGCTGTGGAAGCCGCGGGTCCTGGGATCCTGGCGGGTCCCGGCGGCCGGACCGGTGATCCTCGCGGTGAACCACTCCCACAACATCGACGGCCCCATGGTCATGGGCGTCGCCCCGCGTCCGACGCACTTCCTGATCAAGCAGGAGGCGTTCGTCGGACCGCTCGGCCCCTTCCTCGACGGGATCGGGCAGGTGAAGGTCGACCGCACCAGCGCCGACCGCACCGCCATCACGCGGGCGCTCGGCGTCCTCGCCGACGGTGGCGTCCTCGGCATCTTCCCGGAGGGCACGCGCGGCGACGGCGACTTCGCGTCGCTGCGGGCCGGACTCGCGTACTTCGCGGTGCGCAGCGGGGCGCCGATCGTTCCGGTCGCGGTCCTGGGAAGCACGGAGCGCCCGGGACGGTTGATAAAGAAGCTGCCCCCGCTCAGGAGCCGCGTCGACGTCGTCTTCGGCGACCCCTTCGACGCGGGCGACGGGAGCGGGCGGCGTACCCGCAAGGCGCTCGACGAAGCCACCGTGCGCATCCAGGAGCGGCTCAGCGGCCACCTGGACCATGCCAGGCGCCTGACCGGGCGCTGAGCGAGACTTTCAGTAGTGGAACGCGGTACACGAAACGGCGGTCCACCGATCACCACGAATGAACGACGAGGTACGGACTTCATGAACGACCAGATCCAGCCCGAGGGATCCCCGGAACACGAGCACGGGGAGCTCGGCGACGCTGAGTACGCGGAGTTCATGGAGCTCGCCGCGGAGGAGGGCTTCGACGTCGAGGACGTCGATGGCGCGCTCGACGCGGCGGGCCACGGTCCGCTGCCCGTCCTCGCCGTCGTCGGCCGCCCGAATGTCGGCAAGTCGACCCTGGTGAACCGCATCATCGGGCGCCGCGAGGCCGTCGTCGAGGACAAGCCCGGTGTCACCCGTGACCGCGTCACGTACGAGGCCGAGTGGGCGGGCCGCCGCTTCAAGGTCGTCGACACCGGCGGCTGGGAGCAGGACGTGCTCGGCATCGACGCGTCCGTGGCCGCGCAGGCCGAGTACGCGATCGAGGCCTCCGACGCCGTCGTCTTCGTCGTCGACGCCAAGGTCGGCGTCACCGACACCGACGAGGCCGTCGTGCGCCTGCTGCGCAAGGCCAACAAGCCCGTCGTGCTCTGCGCCAACAAGGTCGACGGCCCGAGCGGCGAGGCGGACGCCTCGTACCTGTGGTCCCTCGGCATCGGCGAGCCGCACCCCGTCTCCTCGCTGCACGGCCGCGGCACCGGCGACATGCTCGACGCCGTCCTGGAGGCGCTGCCGGAGGCCCCGCAGCAGCAGTTCGGCGGCGCCGGGCTCGGCGGACCGCGCCGGATCGCGCTGATCGGCCGCCCGAACGTCGGCAAGTCCTCGCTCCTGAACAAGGTGGCCGACGAGGACCGCGTCGTCGTCAACGAGCAGGCGGGCACCACCCGCGACCCCGTCGACGAGCTGATCGAACTCGGCGGCGTCACCTGGAAGTTCGTCGACACGGCGGGCATCCGCAAGCGCGTCCACCTGCAGCAGGGCGCCGACTACTACGCCTCGCTGCGCACCGCCGCCGCCGTGGAGAAGGCGGAGGTCGCGGTCATCCTGATCGACGCCTCCGAGTCGATCTCCATCCAGGACCAGCGGATCGTGACGATGGCGGTCGAGGCGGGCCGCGCGATCGTCCTCGCGTTCAACAAGTGGGACACCCTCGACGAGGAGCGTCGCTACTACCTGGAGCGCGAGATCGAGACCGAGCTCGCCCAGGTCGCCTGGGCGCCCCGGGTGAACGTGTCGGCGCGCACGGGCCGGCACATGGAGAAGCTGGTCCCCGCGATCGAGACGGCCCTCGACGGCTGGGAGACGCGGGTCCCGACGGGCCGGCTCAACGCCTTCCTCGGCGAGCTCGTGGCCTCCCACCCGCACCCGGTCCGCGGCGGCAAGCAGCCCCGCATCCTGTTCGGCACGCAGGCCGCCTCCAAGCCGCCCCGGTTCGTGCTCTTCTCCTCCGGCTTCATCGAGCACGGCTACCGCCGCTTCGTGGAGCGCCGCCTGCGCGAGGAGTTCGGCTTCGAGGGCACGCCGATCCAGATCTCCGTACGCGTGCGTGAGAAGCGCGGCAGGAAGAAGTAGGCAGCCTCTTTAGGAGGTCGCTCGGACGGACGCCGCCGGTGGAGACATCCACTCGGCGGCGTTTTTCTGTGAAGGGCCCTAGGCCCTGGGGAGGTCAGTGCTCCCGGCGCGGACCCGGCGGCAGCGCCGCGGGGTAGTGCCGTCCCGTGGTGTGCTGCGGCGGGTACGGCTGCCAGCGCGGCGGATGGTGCGGGCGCGGGCCGTGCAGTGGGTCGAAGCCCCTGAACCCCAGGTCCTCCTCGCCGCTGCGGTCGCCGGGCAGCGTCCGGAAGGACCGGCTGTACTCCGCGTACAGGGCGTCGTAGATGGGGGTCACCGAGGGGCCGCCCCCCGCGTGGCCACCTCCGGAATGGCCGCCCGGCTGGTCCGCCGCGGGACGCATCGACGGGATGGGGTTCTGATACGGCTGGTGTCGTCGGGACGAAGGGGTGGAACCGGGCGCGGGGGATGAGGTGGGGTCGTATGGGTGCACGTATGTGCCAACGAACCGGGCCCCCGACGGATGCGCCCTTGGCCTGCGCTGTTGCGGGCTGTCAGCGGTGTGACCGGCGCATTCGTGGGGGCCCGTGCGGTGCCGCCGGGGTGGCTCAGGTGCCGGCGAGCGGCATGGCGGCGGCCACCAGGCGGCCGTTCGCCGCGGCCTTGTCGAGGGCCTGACGGAGCAGGTCCTCACGCGGCTGGTGGCCGATCGAGCCGGAGGAGGCGGCGAAGACGAGCACCGTCTGCGTCTTGTTCGCCGCGGTCCGCCAGCCCTCCGTCACCAGGAGCGGCTGGTGCGCCTGCCACCAGGCGACCTGGCCGGGGGAGCCGCCGGTACCGGGCTGCAGGATCGCGTGCAGCTGGCCCATGGCGAGCAGCACCGACCAGCCGCCGAGGACCGAGGGGACCGCGTCCAGCGTGGTGGCCGGCATGAAGCCCTGCTCGATCAGGAGCGGCAGGAAGTCGTCCCCGTCCGTGGTCGTGCCGGGGCGGGCGATGGGGCCGGTCGGCTCGACGACGAGGGCGGGGTGCGTCGTGTCACCGATCAGCACGAGGCCGCTGGTCACTCCGAGCACGGCCTGCGATGCCGCGGCCGGGGTGCCGCCGTCCGGCCGGTCGGCGGCGTCCTGCCCGCCGCCGATGGACTGCACGGCGCCCTGCAGCTGGTCCTCCGCGACCTGGACGACCTGCGAGGGCAGGCAGGTGGCATGGGCGAAGGCGAGCACGGCGGTCTCGTCGCCGACGAACAGGACGGTGCTGGTCGGCTGCTGCTGCGAGTCGCCGGGCGTGCGACAGGAGGTGCAGTCGTAACTGCCGGGGGCGTTGTCACCGGCCATCAGCCGGTCGGCTTCTTCGTCGCCGATCTCGGCGCGTACGTCGTTGCTGACGTCGAGCAAGCGAGGCACGGGGACTCCTCAGGGATCTGTTGGACCGATCGGGGTGATCGGTCGCGGTCAGGCGAGTGCTTATGAAGGGACAACGGATGATCTGTGTCCTCGGTCACGCCCGGATCGGAACGGAATCACCTCATCCGGCGCACACCGTGAACGACCGCCCGGAATCCGTCACTCCCCGCCAACTTGTTGGTTTTCCAAGGAAGTTGGACCGGTGAGCTGAGTCACAGATCGCCAGGACGACAGGTCGACAAATACTGAAATCACTGTATGTATCGGTTGGCCGAAAATCGCCGGTACCCGGGGTAACGGCGAACTGGCCTGGCGGGACGAGCCGTTGGTTGCCGTGGCCCTCTTGCGCTGCCTAGATTCCACCGCCGTCCGCAACGAGCAGTCCACGAGAGGGATTCTCATGTCCGCGCCGAACCGTATGGCTCGCACGACAGCGGTCTTCACCGGGGTGGCCCTCGCCGCCCCGCTCGGTCTCCTCGCCCTCGCCGGCCCCGCCCAAGCGGCGGACGGTGGCGTCTGGGACCGCATCGCACGCTGCGAGAGCGGTGGCAACTGGCAGATCAACACCGGGAACGGCTACTACGGAGGGCTTCAGTTCTCGGCAGGCACCTGGCGTGCGTACGGCGGCGGTGCGTACGCCGCGACGGCCGACCGGGCCAGCAGGGGGCAGCAGATCGCTGTCGCCACCAGGGTGCAGCGTGCGCAGGGATGGGGCGCATGGCCCACATGTTCGGCACGGGCCGGGGCGTACGGCGGCGCCCCGGGCGTCCAGTCGGCGCCCAAGGCCGTGCCCAAGGCCGTGCCCAAGGCGGCGCCCAAGGCCGCCCCGAAGGCCGCGCCCGAGGCGGCTCCCCGGGCCGCGCAGAAGCAGCGCGGTTCCGGCCACACGAACCGCGGCGCCGCCCGCGGTGGCGGCTACGTCGTCCGCAGCGGCGACACCCTCGGCAGCATCGCCGCGGCCCACGGCACCAGCTGGCAGCGCCTGTACGCCGCGAACCAGTCGGTGGTCGGGGGTGACCCCGACCTGATCATGCCGGGGCAGCGGCTGCGCCTCGCCTGACCGCACATGCGCCGCGTGGCCCCACCCGGTCCGCCGACCGGGTGGGGCCACGCGGCGGGCACGGCGCGGCACGACGGGCGGCCGCACACCGGCTGCCTAGCGTCCGCGCTATGGACGTGACCGCTACGTTTCCGAAGGCGCACGGCCCGCGGCGGTGGGCGGCGGCCCTGCTGGGCGTGCTGCTCGCACTGACCGCGCTGCCGGCCCTCGACGCCAGGGCGGATGCCGCCGAACCGTACGACTGTGCCAAGACCGAGTGGCCGTGGTCCTGCCTCGCGGAGTGCGAGAGCGGCAACGACTGGGACGAGAACACCGGCAACTCCTACTACGGGGGGCTCCAGTTCCAGCAGTCCACGTGGGAGGAGCACGGCGGCCTGAAGTACGCGCCGCGCGCCGACCTCGCGACCCGTGCCGAGCAGATCAAGGTCGCGGAGGAGGTGCTGCGCACCCAGGGCTGGGAGGCGTGGCCGGTCTGCTCCAAGCGGTACGGGCTCAAGGGCCGCGTCCATGTGGTGCAGCGCGGCGACACGCTGTCGTCCATCGCGCGGCGCTTCAAGGTGGAGGGCGGCGCGCAGGCGCTCTACAAGGCCAACCGCGACGTGATCGGGTCGCACCCGGACCGGCTGGAGGAGGGGGCGACGTTGGTCATTCCCGAGCCCGGGAAGTCGTCGGGCTGATCGGGTCCGGTCGGCGCGGCGGGGTCTCGGTGGCCTCGCCGCGGAACACGACCGTGCCGCGGCCGAGTTCGTAGACGATCACCGTCGCCTCGTTCGTAGTCCCGCGCAGGCCGGGCGGCAGGCGTTGCTCGGCGAGCACCACGCAGGCGTCGAGTTCGCGCAGGAGGGCGTACGTGCGGGTGGCGACCGGCGGGGCCATGCCCTGGGTGGGTTCGTCGACGAGGACGACGCGGGCGGGGGCGAGCAGGGCGCGGGAGACGGCGAGCATCCGCTGCTCACCGCCGGAGAGGGTGCCGGCGCGGCGGGCGAGGAGGGGGCGCAGTTCGGGGTACGCGTCGAGGGCGGCGTCGAAGTCCCGTTTGGTTGCCGCTTTGGTTGCTGCTCTGTTTGTCGCTTTGTTTGCTGCCAGTCGGAGGTTCTCGGCGACGGTGAGGTCGGCGAAGACGGCCTGCCGGTCGGGTACGAAACGCAGGCCCGCCGCGGCGCGGGCGTGGGCGGTGTGCCGGGTGACGTCGACTCCGTCCCACACGACGGACCCTGCGGCGAGCCGTACGGTGCCGGCGAGGGCGCGCAGGGCGGTGGTGCGACCGGAGCCGTTCGGCCCGAGCAGCACGGTGAGCGCGTGGGCGGGGGCGGTGAGGGTGACGCCGTGAAGGGCCTCCAAGGGGCCGTAGCGGACGCGGGCGTCGCGCAGTTGGATGCCGGCGTCGGTGCCGGTGCCGGTGCCGGACGTCATGAGGGCTCCGGGGTGCGGTCGAGGACGGAGTCCGGCGCGCCGGAGCCCACGATGCGGCCCGCCGCCATCACGTGGACGGTGTCCGCGAGTTCGGCGACGAGGTCCAGATCGTGTTCGACGACGAGCACGGCGACGCCGTCGGCGGCGAGCGCCCGCAGGAGCCGGGCGAGGGCGGCGACCTCTGCGGGGTCGAGGCCTGCGGTCGGTTCGTCGAGCAGCAGCACGTGCGGGTCGCCGGCCAGTGCGCGGGCCAGTTCGACGCGGCGCAGCGTTCCCGTGGGGAGGCCGCGCGTCTCCTGCTCGCCCCGCAGTCCGAACAGGCGCGTCATCCGTTCCGTGGCTGCCGGGTCCCGTACGCGGCCCTGTTCGGCGCCGATCCGGATGTTCTCGGCCACGGTCAACGAGGGGAAGACGACGAGCTGTTGGAAGGTCCGTGCGATGCCGAGTCTGGTCCGGGCGTGTGCCGGCAGCCGGGTCACGTCGCGTTGTCCGAGCCGGACCCGGCCGGTGTCGGGGCGGACGGTTCCGGCGAGGCAGTGGAACAGGGTGCTCTTTCCGGCGCCGTTGGGGCCCACGACGGCGGTGACGCTGCCGCTGGGGAGCCGGATGCGTACGTCCTGGAGGGCGGGGTGGGGGCCGTAGGTGACGGTGAGGTGGGTGGCGGTGAGTGTGGCGGGGGCCGGTCTCGTTGCGGTCGTCCGTACCCACGTCACGGGGCTCCGCCCCGGACCCCGCTGCTCAATCGCCGCAGGGGCTTGAAATGTCGCGGGGGCTTGAAAGGCCTGCTCAAACGCCGCAGGGGCTTGAAATGTCGCGGGGGCTTGAAAGGCCTGCTCAAACGCCGCAGGGGCTTTAAATGCCAGCATCTCCCGGGCCGCCGCCCCCCGCCCGGTCAGACGACCACGGTCCCGACCCCAGCCCCGTACGCCCAACCCCCGTCCCACCAGCACCGCCAGTACCCCGATGGCCAGTGCTGCCACGCCGCCGCGGGCTCCCGCGTCCAGGCCCACCAAGAGGCCCGCGCCGAGCAGTGCGGCGAAGGGGCTGTCCGCGCCGAGTACCACTATCGCCGCGAACCACAGCAGGCCGCGTATCGGGTCGTACGCCGACGGGTCGAAGGAGTGCAGGCCGAACGTCAGCAGGCCGCCTCCCAGTGCCGCGAGGCCCGCCCCCACCACGAACACCGCGACCTTCAGCGCCGGCACCCCGACCCCCGCCGCCGACGCGCCCGCCTCGTGGTCCCGGACCGCCGCGAGCGCCCTGCCCACTCGTCCCCGTCGCAGGCCTGCCATGACCATCAACGCCCCAGCGAGGAGCGCGAGTTCGAGTATGTAGAACGCCCGGTCGTCCCCGAAGCCCGCGGGGCGCGGCGGCGTGAGGCCCGACGTCGCGTACGGCTGCGCGAACACGAATCGGCTCACCCCGACCCCCACCGCGAATGTCGCCAGCGCCAGCGCGAGGCCGTGTCGCCGGATCGCGGGCGCGGCGGTCAGGAGGCCCAGTGGGGCCACCAGCAGAACCGCCACCAAGAGGGCTGCCAGTCCCGGGAGTTGGGGGAGGCCCGGGAACCGCCCCGTCGCCAGCAATGTGGCGAACAGGGCGCCCAGGCCTGCGAATGCGCCTTGGCCCAGGGCCAGTTGGCCGGCCCTTCCCGTCACCAACACCAGCGACAGCAGGATCAATGCCAGCGCCGGGACCTGGATCGACGTCCGCAGGTCCGAACCCGCGAAACCGAGCGGCAGCAGGAACAGCACTCCCGCCACCAGCCACGCCTCCCGCGGAGCGGCCCGTGTTCGGCGCGTCACCGCCGTCGGCAACGCCCCCTTCCCGCCCACCCCCGGCAGCGCGAGCGCCGCGATCAGCAGCGCCACCACGAACAGGTTCGCCCCCACCGCCTGGACGAGCGGCTCGGCCCACCCGCGCGGATGCAGCCGCGTCAACTGGCTCTGCGCGACCCCGATCGCGAGCGCCGCCCCCACCGCCACCCCGAGTCGCCGCATGCCCGCCGCGACCGCCACCGCCACGACCTCCATCACCAGCAACGGCAGACCGTAGGGGTCGAGGCGTACGTAGGGGGCCAGGAGTACGCCCGTCAGGCCCGCGGTGAACGTGCCGAACGCCCAGCCCGCCGCCGCGACCCGGTCCGCGTCGATCCCGCCGAGCACGGCCAGCGGACGGTTGTCGACGACCGCCCGCAGCTCACCCCCGAACCGTGTCCAGCGCGTCACCGCCCACACCGCGACCCCGATCGCGCAGGCCACCGCGAGCTGCCCCCACGGCTCCCCGGGGAGCAGCCGCGGCGCGTCCTCCTGCGCTCCCGTGCCCCACAGCAGCGCCGCGGCCCCGACGAGGAGGACGAAGACGCCGATCGAGGCGACCAGGGTGCGCGCCGGATCGCCGCCCGACACGGCCAGCGGCCTGAACACCCAGCGTTCCAGGGCGAGTCCGAACCCCGGCGCCACCACCAGGAGCACCAGCGCCGCGGCCGCCCACAGCGGAACCTCCCACACCACGACCAACTGCCGCAGCAGATACGCGCAGAGCATCGCGATCGCGCCGTGCGCGAAGTTGAGGACGCCTGTCGCCCGGTAGGTGACGATCAGGCCGATCCCGGTGAGCGCCGCCGCCGCTCCCACCGAGAGTCCGGCGAGCGTGAGGTCGTACGTGAGGGACGACACGACCCGGACTCCTCAACTCCCGTTGGGTGGTTCGCAGATGGGGCACGGGACCAGGCCCGCCTCCGCGATCGCGCCCGCGTCCGCGGGGACCGCCCGCGGCTTGCCCTCGACGAGCGGGCAGTCGGCGCGGTGCCACAGCGTGCCGCCCGGCATCATCAGCAGCCGGCCGCTGGAGGCGGCCAGGGGTGCGGGATCCAGGGTGTCGGGCGCCGGATCGGCCGTGACCAGCAGCTCGTAGAGGCGCTCCACGCGCGACGTCGCGAGTGTGTTCCTGCCGTACGTGAGGAGCACCGCGCCCGCGACGATCAGGGCCGCGCCCGGCACCGTGCAGGAGGCCAGATAGGGGAGCTGGCGCTCGGCGAAGCGTTCGCCCGACATTCCGTACCAGCCGACCACGCAGAGCGCCGCCCCGACGGCGAGCGCCGCGAGCCCCGCCCACAGGGCCGGGTGCACAGAACGTAGTCGGGCAGTCCGCATCGCCGGCCCCCACTGGTGTGCGCGTGTGTCTGGTCTTGTCCGCCGATCGCTTGCACTATGCCTTCTGGAGTCCAACTCGGAAAGCTCCGGGGACAGTTGGCCGATCACTCTGATCCAGTCGGCCCGCCCCCGGACCGACACCCGGCGGTGAGCCTGATGGTTTTCGGGAGCACACCTCGCACACTCCGCACACCTCGCGCGACTCGCGGACGGGGCCCGGCGCTCGCGCTCGCCCTGGCCCTGGTTCTCGGCCCCGCCCTGGCGGCCTGCGGCGACGACAGCGGCGGTGACGACAGCGCCCCGCCGACGCCGAGCTCGAAGCCGACCACGAGCAAGGAGCCCACGAACGAGGAGCCCACGAGCAAGGAGCCCTCGTCGGAGCGGCCCGGTGGGAGCGGGCCCGCCGACCGGGCCGCCGCCGAGAAGGAGATCAAGGCCAACTGGAAGAAGTTCTTCGACCCGAAGGTGTCGATGGAGGAGAAGGAGGCCGTCCTGGAGAACGGCGCCAAGATGCGCCCGGTCCTGAAGGGCTTCAGCGGCGACAAGCGCGGAGGCCAGGTGGAGGCCACCGTCACCAAGGTCGCCTTCACCTCGGGGAGCGAGGCGGACGTGACGTACGCACTCGCCCTCAAGGGCGCGACGGTGCTGCCCGATGCCAAGGGGACGTCCGTCGAGCAGGGCGGCACCTGGAAGGTGTCCGTCAACACCCTGTGCGCGCTGGTGCAGCTGAGCGGGAATGCGTCGCCGGGCCCTGGCTGCTGAGGCCCTCGTCGCGGGGCTGGCCCTGGTGGCCGTCGCGGCCTGCGGGTCCCGGCTGCCGGAGAGCGACTTCGAGGACCGCTCCGCGCCCGCGCCACGCTCCACCGCGCCCCTCCACGTCGGCATCATCACCAGCGCCACCAGCCCCGTCGGCGGCGCCACCTTCACCGACACCCGCGACGGTGCACAGGCGTACTTCCGGAACCTGAATCGGCAGGGCGGCATTCAGGGGCGCCGCGTCGAGGTGCACCTGTGCGACGACGGCGGCAGCGGTGTCGGCAACACGTCCTGCGTGCACAAACTCGTCGACGAGCAGAAGGTCGTCGCCCTGGTGGCCACCACGGCGCTGGACTACGCGGGCGCGGAACGCGTCTCCCACGCGCGCGTGCCCGACATCGGCGGTCAGCCGATCGGCGCCGCCTACGACACCTACCCGCACCTGTACGGGATCTACGGCAGCCTCGCGCCGCGGAACGGGACGCCGGGCTGGGGCGGGAAGCTGTACGGCGGCACCGAGGTCTACCGCTACTTCAAGCGCGAGCACGGCGCCCGCACCGCCGCCGTCGTCTCCTACAACCAGGCCGCTTCGGCCGCGTACGCCCGCCTGGTGACGCGCGGACTCAAGGCCGAGGGCTACCGCGTCGTCACCGAGCAGCTCGACTTCGCGCTGCCCAACTTCCGGGCCGCGGCCGCCGACCTCAAGGACGAGAAGGTCGACCTCGTCTTCGACGCCGTCGACGCGCACGGCAACGCACGGCTCTGCGAGGCCATGGACCAGGTCGGCGCCCGCGTCACCGCGAAGGTCACGAACGTACAGAACTGGACCTCGTCCGTCCGGTCCGCCTACAAGGACGCGCCGCACTGCCGCGCCTCCCTGTGGGTCACCGGCGCGAGCCGCAACTATGAGGACACCGGGCACCCCGCCGTACGCGCCTTCCGCGATGCCACGAAGCATCTGAGGACGCACTCGCAGTGGCAGTTGGAGGGCTGGGCCGCCGCGATGTGGTTCACGGACGCCGTCCGCTCCTGCCGGACGGTCACGCGTGCGTGCGTCGACCGTTTCATGGAGCGCGGAGTACGGTACTCGGCCGATGGCCTGCTGCTTCCCGTGACATTCGCGAGGCTCGCGGAGCCGCCGAGAACTCGAGAGACGTGCCTGTCGGTCGCGAGATGGACCGACACGAAGGGCTGGGTCACCCAGAACGGTGGTATGACGCACACCTGTTCTGACGTCCCGCAGCTCTCCTACCAGCCATGATGTGACCCCAGATGGGTGATTTGGCCAGTTGGTTCCCGAAAACAGCTACCAATTCCGCATCTGTTCAGGAACAACATGATGATGAGGAACAACCCTCGCCAGGCCATCTCCGTCTAACTACCCGGTAGGCGGAGAAGACGGACTGTTCAGACAGATACGAGGGCGCATGCAGATTTCTTTCCTGATTCACAATGCGTACGGGATCGGAGGGACGATCCGCACCACGTACAACCTTGCCAGCGCGCTTGCCGACCACCACGACGTGGAGGTCGTATCCGTCTTCCGGCACCGGGACGAACCGGTGTTCGCGCCGGACCCGCGCGTGCGGGTCCGACACCTGGTCGACCTGCGCAAGGGCGCCGCGGGGTACGAGGGCGACGACCCGGAGTTCCAGCTGCCCGCCACGGTCTTCCCGCGCAGCGAGGGGCGCTACGAGCAGTACAGCGCGCTCACCGACCGGCGGATCGCCGAACACCTGGGCTCGCTGGACGCCGACGTCGTCGTCGGCACCCGGCCCGGGCTCAATGTGCACCTCGCCCGTGACACCAGGCGCGGAGTGCTGCGCGTCGGCCAGGAGCACCTCACCCTCGGCACGCACTCCACCGAGCTCCGCCGTGAACTGCGCGGCAGCTACCCGCGCCTCGACGCGCTGACCACGACCACCGAGGCAGACGCCTTCGCCTACCGCGAGCAGCTGCGCCTCCCGGGCGTGCGCATAGAGGCGATGCCCAACCCGGTTCCGCAGCCCGGCATCGCGCCCGCCGACGGCAGCGGCAAGTGGGTCGTGGCGGCCGGCAGGCTCGCGCCCGTGAAGCGCTACGACCTGCTGGTGCGCGCCTTCGACCAGGTGCGCGCCGAGCGGCCCGACTGGCGCCTGCGCATCTACGGGGGCGGCAAGCAGAAGGACAAGCTGCGCACGCTCATCGACGAGCTCGGCCTCTACAACCACGTGTACCTCATGGGGCCCGCCCACCCCATAGAGCCGGAGTGGGCGAAAGGTTCCCTCGCCGCGGTGACGTCGAGGTTCGAGTCCTTCGGCATGACGATCGTCGAGGCGATGCGCTGCGGTCTGCCAGTGGTCGCCACCGACTGCCCGCACGGCCCCGGCGAGATCATCGACAACGGTGTCGACGGCCGGCTCGTCAAGGTCGGCAGCGTCGATGCCATCTCCGGCGGCCTGCTCGAACTCATCAACAACGACACCCTGCGCCAGGAGATGAGCGCCCGCGCCCTCAGGGGTTCCGAGCGCTTCGACCCGGCGCGGATCGCCCAGCGCTACGAGGACCTGTTCGCCTCGCTCACCGGCCGCGGCTCCCTCGGGCTGCTGCACCGGGCCCGCGGCTCGCTCCTCGGCGGCGCCTACGCGGTGCGCGACGCCCTCCGGCCGCAGCGGAAGGGACATCCCGTATGACCGCCCCCACGGCTCCGCCACCGCCGTGCCCCGAAGACAGCGACAGGAGCGTCCGCATGCCGCCCCGAGCCGACTGCATCGCCGACTCAGCCGGCGGGCTCACCTTCGACGTCACCGACCACGGTTCGCCCGACCCGGCGCACCTGCTGCTCGTCGACCGGGCCTCGGGACACACGGTGCGGCTGCCGCTGACGCCGACCGGCGAGGGGCGGCTGCGTGCGTCGCTGCCGATAAGCGTCTCCCTCGCCGAGGGCCGCTGGGACGCGTACGCACAGGTCTCGGGGGACGAGCCGGTGCGGCTCATGCCGGGCGTCAACGACCTGCGCTCACTGGTGGACCGGGCGCCCAGCGGCTCGCGCGGCTACGTCGCCGTGCGCATCCCGTACGCCACCAAGCACGGCAACCTCACCGTGCGCAGCTGGCTGCGGGCGCCGCACGCGGAGGCCGGTGAACTGCTCATCGCCGACGGCGAGCTGACCGTGCACGGACGGGTCTACGGCGCCGACTTCACGGCGAAGGCGTACGCGGAGATCCGCTCCCGCGCGGTGCGCGGCCCCGTGCTCCGCGGCGAACTGGACTGGGACGGACCGCGGTTCACGCTCCGCATCGGCTACGACGAGCTGCGCGAGGGCCGTTGGGACCTGTGGCTGCGGCCCGCGGGGGACGACGGACCGCAGGTGCGGCTCGCCCGGCTGCTCGACGACATCGCCGACAAGAAGCCGATCTTCACGTACCCGGTGACGCGGGTGACCGTCCAGGGTCGCGGCGAACTGGCCTCGGAGGCCTACTATACGGGGGCCAACGACCTTTCCGTGCAGGTGAGTTCGGTCCAGAGCTAGGACCCGGTGGGCCCTAGTCCTTCTCCTTCTGCCCTGACTCCAGCGGCCGGTTCTCGAAGGCCGCGAACTCCGGGTGGTGCAGGTCGAACGCCGGGGACTCCGAGCGGATCCTCGGCAGCGTGACGAAGTTGTGGCGCGGCGGCGGGCAGGCCGTCGCCCACTCCAGGGACCTGCCGTACCCCCACGGGTCGTCGACCTCGACCTTCACCCCGTACTTCGTCGTCCTCCAGACGTTGTAGAGGAACGGCAGCGTGGAGAGGCCGAGCAGGAACGCGCCGATCGACGAGAGGGTGTTCAGCGCCGTGAAGCCGTCCGCCGCCAGGTAGTCCGCGTACCGGCGCGGCATGCCCTCCGCGCCCAGCCAGTGCTGGACCAGGAACGTCGTGTGGAAGCCGACGAACAGCGTCCAGAAGTGGATCTTGCCGAGCCGCTCGTCGAGCAGCTTCCCCGTCAGCTTCGGCCACCAGAAGTAGAAGCCGGCGAAGGTCGCGAAGACGACCGTGCCGAACACCACGTAGTGGAAGTGCGCCACCACGAAATACGAGTCGGTGACATGGAAGTCCATCGGTGGCGAGGCGAGGATGACGCCGGTCAGGCCGCCGAAGAGGAACGTGGTCAGGAAGCCGATCGACCACAGCATCGGTGTCTCGAAGGACAGCGAGCCCTTCAGCATCGTCCCGGTCCAGTTGAAGAACTTCACGCCCGTGGGCACCGCGATCAGGAACGACATGAACGAGAAGAAGGGCAGCAGCACCCCGCCGGTGGCGAACATATGGTGCGCCCACACGACCACCGACAGGCCCGTGATCGCCATCGTCGCGCCGACCAGCATCGAGTAGCCCCAGATCGGCTTGCGGCTGAAGACCGGCAGGATCTCGCTGATGATCCCGAAGAAGGGCAGCGCGATGATGTAGACCTCCGGATGCCCGAAGAACCAGAAGAGGTGCTGCCACAGCAGCGCGCCCCCGTACTGGGCCTCGAACACCACGGACCCGAACCGGCGGTCCGCCTCCAGGCAGAGCAGCGCGGCCGCGAGCACCGGGAACGCGAGCAGCACCAGGATCGACGTGAACAGCGTGTTCCACGTGAAGATCGGCATCCGGAACATCGTCATGCCGGGCGCCCGCATCCCGATGATCGTGGTCAGGAAGTTCACCGAGCCGAGGATCGTGCCGAACCCGGCGAGCGCGAGCCCCATGATCCACAGGTCGGCGCCGATGCCGGGGGAGCGGGTCAGGCTGTTCAGCGGCGCGTACGCGAACCAGCCGAAGTCCGCGGCCCCGCCCGGCACGATGAGCGAGCCGAGCACGATCAGGCCGCCGAAGGCGAACAGCCAGTACGAGAGCATGTTCAGGCGCGGGAACGCGACGTCCGGCGAGCCGATCTGCAGCGGCATGATCTCGTTGGCGAAGCCGGCGAAGGTCGGCGTCGCGAACAGCAGCAGCATGATCGTGCCGTGCATCGTGAACAGCTGGTTGTACTCCTCGTTGGAGAGCATCTGCATGCCCGGACGGGCCAGTTCGGCCCGCATGAGCAGGGCCATCACCCCGCCGATGAGGAAGAAGCAGAACGACGTGACCAGGTAGAGGTGGCCGATCTTCTTGTGGTCGGTCGTGGTCAGCCAGTCCACGACGACCCGGCCCGGACGTCGCTCGCGCGCGGCCCCCACCGTCGCAGGCCCGGCCTGCACCCCGGTCGTACCCATCGCTTGCCCCCTCGCTGCTCTGCTGCGCGCCTCGGGCCTGCTGCGGACTCAGGCCATGATGCTCGCGCGGCCCCCGTGGCGACAGAGGGCGTACCGCTGTTTCTGGCATGAACAGACAATTCCCGGACGGCCTCAACTCGCCCGTGCCGCCGTCGGATTCGGAATGTCCGGGGAATTGCGCAAAAGCGTGCAGGGCTCGTGGAGGCGGCCCGGCGGAGGCTTTTAGGCGGACCGCGGGAATTCGATAGGGCCGGGTGTTACGGGTGAAAGTAAGGAGCAAGTAAGAGACAAGGAACGCCCGATCGTGTGAGGAACTCCTAAGAAACAACTGTCGTGATCTTGTGACAAAAGCGTGACCCGCGGCCTACCGTGGCCGCATGGCACCCATCCCCACCCCGCCGGCGGAACCACAGGACAATCCGGACGCGTACGTCGGGCTCGACGCGCCCAGTGCCGAGTCACAGGCAGGCGCGCGTGGCTGGTCGACCGTCAGGCAGCTGCCGCCGGGCGCGATCATCACCATGGAGTACCTGGCCGGGCGGCTCAACTTCGAGGTCACCGAGGGAAAGGTGACGCGCTGCTGGAAGGGCTGAGGCCCCCTGAGTGGCCGCCTGAAGGCCCCTGAAGCGTGCGAAGGCCCCCGAACCCGCAAGAGGTTCGGGGGCCTTCGTGGTGCGGGGCTTGGCTGTGCGTACCGGGCCCCGCCGTCTGTGGGCGCGCTCAGGACACCGTTCTCGTCGACGGCGTCCCGCGCGTGAGTCTCTCCGTGTTCGGTCGGCGGCTGCCTGCCGGGGTGATCGGTGTGCGCTCGCCACGCGGGGTGTGCGGGCCCTGTGGGAGCAGCTGGCGGCTCGATCTGGTGGCCCCGGCGGACTCGCGTGTGCGGGCGGCCGTGGTCAGCGCCGGGACCGGAACCGGCTCGGACTCCGGCTGTGGCAGCCGGGCGCCGGAGCGGCGGCCGAGCAGGCGGTCACGCCAGGAGAGGATCCAGGCCTCCGCGCGGGCCACCAGCGGCTCGCACCAGGGCAGCGCGAGCAGGATGAGCAGGCCCGCGGCCCAGCCGAGCAGCACGTCGCTCAGCCAGTGCGTACCGAGATAGACCGTGGTCAGGCCGACGCTCAGGGAGATCACCGCGGAGACCGCGGACAGCCAGCGCCTGGCCCGCGGGGTGGAGGCGAGGTAGGCGAGGATGCCCCAGGTCACCACCGCGTTCGCGGTGTGGCCCGAAGGAAATATGTCGCCGCCCTGCCACATCTCGCTCGACCCGATGGTCGTGGCGTAGTGCGGGCCGGCGCGGCCCATGCCGTACTTGGCGGCGCCCACCGTCACGTTGAGCAGCAGCAGCGAGGTGCCGAACATCAGCAGCGGGCGCAGCGTGTGCTGCCGCCACGAACGCCAGCCCAGCCACGACATCACCATCACGGCCGTCGGACCGCGCTGGCCGAGGACGACCCAGTAGTCGAGGAAGGCGTGGATGTCCGGCCACTGCTGGTACGGCCGGAAGAACATGACCTGCCAGTCGACAGCGACCAGCCACGACGTGGTGAGCACCGCCACCACGATCGTGAGGTAGAAGGACAGGGTCAGCCCGAAGAGCACGACCCGGTGCCGGCTCATGTGGGGCATGTCCACATGGGTCGGTCGTTCGGGCTCGCGATCGAGCCTGGCGAAGACCCGCTCCACACGGCGGGTCAGGTTTCGTTCGGTACGCACCCAATCGACGCTACAGCGACCGGCAGGTGGACAAGAACGAATCAGGGGCTTTGTGATGACGATGTGATGTGGGATTGATCTCAGGTGGCCGAATATTCCCACGATTTCAGCCACCCGGAAGGAAAGATTCCTGAATTCAAAGATCGTTTCCGGGGCCCATTATATGACGCTTATGAATGCGTTCATCTGATGCCCGTGCGGAATTGGCCGTTCACTCACCGCTCATGGCGGCCCGGACCCGTTCAACCAGAACGCTCCGTAGGCCGCCGACAACGCTGCGAGACCGCCGACCACCCAGGCCGACCTGCCCGTACGCCACCGGGCGAGCGCCACCGCGAGCGGCAGCAGCAGCGGGAACGCGGGCAGCAGCAGCCGCGGCTTCGAGCCGAAGTACCCCGAGGCGCACAGCGCGAGCACGACCACGATGCCCGTGTAGACGAGCACCGGCACGGGCTGGCGCTGCCGCACCCCGGCGACGTACAGCCAGATCACCAGCGCGACCCCGACGATCAGACCGATCCCGGCCAGCGCGCCCAGCGGTGACGTGAACTGATCGGCGACGAACCCGGCGAAGGCCGCGCCCCCGTCGAAGCCGTTGCCCCACTGCGCCTGCACGTCGAGATAGCCGAAGAGGCCGCCACCGGTTCGCTGCCCGACCCACAGCACGTACGCCGCCGCACCCGCCGGGGCGAGCAGCACCCCGAGCGCGAGCCGCCACGAAGCCCGCCGCTCCTTCGCGATCCACAGCGCCGCCGCCACCCACACCGCCACCACGACGGCCGCCCCGATCGGCCGGGTCAGACCCGCGAGCGCGGCGAGCAGCCCTGCGCTCACCCAGTGCTGTCGCAGCACCGCGTACAGTCCCCACGCCGCGAGCGCCGTGAACAGCGCCTCGCTGTACGCCATCGACGCCACGATCCCGACGGGCAGCGCACCCCACAGCACGGCGAGCCAGATCCCGGCCGCCCGCCCGTGCAGCAGATCCCCGACGGCGAAGATCCCCCACGCCGCCGCCAGCGAGGCCAGCAGGCTCACCACGAGGCCCGCGTCCGCGTACGACAGCGGACTGACCGCCGAGACGAAGCGTTCGAGCCACGGAAGCAGCGGAAAGAACGCGAGGTTCGAGTGCACGGTGCCGTCGGGCAGCGTCACCGACCAGCCGTAGCCGTGCTCGGCGATCCGCGTGTACCAGAGCGAGTCCCAGCGGGCCGTGAGCAGTGTGTGCGCGCTCTTGCCCGTCGCCGCGCTCCACACCGCGAGCACCAGCAGGCCGAGCGCCCGCACCGCGGCGTATCCGAGCAGGGCGGGCGCGGCATGCCGCGGCGAGGGTCGATGTCGTTGGTCCACTTCCGTCACGGCCCCGATTATCGGCATCCGTCCCCTGCGCCTCGCCAGCAGGCCCCTTTCCCGCGAGTGGTGCACGCCACACCCGCTCGCGGGGGCCTTGAGAGGTCCGCCACGTGTCATTGGCGAGAACTCGCGTACGCTGACGGCTTACTCGCCTTATCGCCGCGGGGCCGGGAGACCGCTCCTCCCGAGCCGGAACCAGGACAAGGCCAATGGCCTCCCCAGTCCTGGGAACCGCCGAACGCGAGGAACACTGGGAGGTACGTACATGTCCGGGACGAACACGGCCTCCGGGCGCGCACTCGGGCGCCTGGCCGCCATGGGAACCCGACCCCACCGCTGGGTCGTCCTCGTCGTCCTGTGCACAAGTCTGCTTCTGGTCGCCCTCGACTCGACCATCCTCTACGTCGCGCTGCCCGCGGTCACCGAGGACCTCAAGCCCACCTCCGTCGAGCTCCTGTGGATCGGCGACGCGTATCCGTTGGTGTGCGCCTCGCTGCTGATCCTGTTCGGCACGCTGGGCGACAGAGTCGGCCGCCGCAAGATCCTGCTGCTCGGCTACGGCCTGTTCGGCGCGGCCTCCGCGCTCGCCGTGTTCTCCGACACCGCGCAGGTGCTCATCGTGGCCCGCGCGATCCTCGGCATCGGCGGCGCGATGATCATGCCCGCGACGCTCTCGATCCTGCGCGACGTCTTCCCCGACCGGCACGAGCGGGCCGTCGCGATCGGCGTGTGGACCGCGGTCGCCGCGGTCGGCGCCGCCACCGGGCCCGTACTCGGCGGCTTCCTCGTCGAGCACTTCTGGTGGGGCTCCGTCTTCCTCATCAACATCCCGCTGATGCTGATCATGCTGCCGCTGTGCCGGGTCCTCGTGCCCGAGTCCAAGGGGCGCAGCGACGGTCCGTGGGACCTGTTCGGCGCGCTGCTTGCCGCGCTCGGCGTGCTCGGTGTCGTCTACGGCATCAAGGAGCTCGGCACCAAGCGCGATCTGCTCGACGCCGAGGCCGTGCTGCCGTTCGTCGTCGGCGTCGTGCTGCTCTTCTTCTTCGTGCGCCGCCAGCGCCGCCGCGAGCACCCGCTCATCGACATGAAGCTGTTCTCGCGGGTCGCGTTCTCCACGTCCGTCGGCTGCATCGTCATCGCGATGCTCGCCCTCGTCGGCCTCGAACTGATCGCGGTCCAGTACCTCCAGCTGGTGCTCGGCCTCAGCCCGCTCGAGACCGGCCTGCGGATGCTGCCGCTGACCTTCGCAGCGATGACCGCGGGCGTCCTGGGCTCGGCGAACCTGCGCCGCTTCGGGCCGCGCGCCATGGTCGCGTCCGGCTTCGCGCTCACCGCCTGTGCGGTGCTGATGCTCTGCGCGATGGGCCAGCAGGACCAGCCGTGGCTGCTCGGCTTCGGCTTCGTCCTGCTCGGCTTCGGCTTCCAGACCACGCTGTTCGGGGCCTACGAGTCGATGCTCACGGAGGCGCCCGCGGACGACGCGGGCGGTGCGGCCGCGATCGGCGAGACCTCGTACCAGCTGGGCGCCGGCATGGGTATCGCGCTGCTCGGCTCCGTGATGAACGCGGCGTACGCGCCCGGGCTCGGCCATGTGCCGGGGGTCTCCGACGGCACGTCGACCGCCGCGGGGCACTCGCTGGGGGAGGCGTACCAGATCGCTGCGCAGCTCGGTGGCGCGGCGGGGGACGCAGTGCGGGAGGCCGCGCGCGCCGCGTTCGTGCACGGTCTGCACGTCACGCTGGTCGTCAGCGCGGTGCTGCTGTTCCTCGGGGCGGTCGCCGCGCTGCGACTGCCGAAGCGGATGGAGTGCGAGGAGGCGGACGAGGCGCCCGCGGCGGACGACGCGGACGTGGCGGCGCCGCGGCGGGCTTCGTCACCGGCGGAGTCTTCGGCGTCCTCGGCCGCGTGACGTGCGGTCCGGGGGAGGCCCCCGAACCGCTCAGCTCTGATTGAAGAAACCGTCCGTCGGTTCCTTGGTGTCACGGCCGGAGACGATCTGCGTGTCCGCGGGGCTCAGCAGGAACACCCGCGTGGCGACCCGGTCGATCGAACCCCGGAGCCCGAAGATCAGGCCCGCGGCGAAGTCCACCACGCGCTTGGCGTCGGACGCCTCCATCGCCGTGAGGTTGATGATGACCGGAACCCCGTCCCGGAACATCTCTCCGATGCGCCGCGCGTCCCGGAAGCTGTCCGGGGTCACGGTGCCGATCCGGCGGCCCTTCTCCTGGGCCTCCTCGGAGGCGACCTTCACGCGCGGGTCCGTGACCCAGGCTGCGTCGCCGGCGGTGGCGGGCTCGGGCCCCTCGTCGTAGTCGTCGTCGTAGTAACGCTCTTCATCGTTGTCGTCGACGAGGCCAAGCCAGGCACTCGCCTTGCGCACCGATCCCATGGACGCCTCCTCTCACAGCGGTTCCTCTGCGTTCCGCATGTCGTGCATCCCCAATGTTCGTCCATGATGCAGACGTGACGCCAAGGGGATAGCCGCCGCGCGGGGCTTTCGTGACGGTACTGGTGCACAGTCTGCGCTTGTTCATGCCGGAGTTCCCAAGGGTTGTACGGGACACGGCTGCTGATGGTGAGTGAAATATGATTCTTCACGGCGTATGGGTGACCTTCGGTGCGTACGGGTGAACGGGAAGGTCGCGCAAGGGCTCGATACGATGCCGTCGTCGCGCGGTCCAGGTGACGGGCCGTCATTCGGCGTACGGGGGAGTCTTCTTGTTCGGCATGGTCCGGCCCTGCTCTCATCGGCTCGGTGAGAGCCTCAAAACCCAGTGGATGGCCCACCTCTGCGGGCTCTGTCTGGCACTGCGCGGCGACCACGGGCAGTTCGCCCGTGTCGTCACCAACTACGACGGTTTGCTCATCTCCGTCCTGACGGAGGCTCAGAGCGAGCGGTCCGGTGCGGCCGGTGCGTGGCGGCGGCAGGCCGGGCCCTGTCCGCTGCGGGGCATGCGCGGCGCGTCCGTCGCGCAGGGCGAGGGGGCGCGGCTCGCCGCCGCGGTCTCCCTGGTGCTCGCGTCGGCGAAGGTGTGCGATCACGTCGACGACCGGGACGGTCTTTTCGCGCGCAGGCCGGTGGCCGTGGCCGCGCGGAGGGTCGCCGCGAGCTGGGGAAGGGCCGGTGCCCGTACCGGATCTGACGTCGGGTTCGACACGGCGGTCCTGCTCGACGCCGTCGAGCGGCAGGCCGGGATCGAGGCGCTCGCCGGGCCCGGCGGCTCCGTCCTGACCGTGACCGAGCCGACCGAGACCGCGACCGCCGCCGCCTTCGCGCACACGGCGATGCTGGCCGGGCGGCCGGGGAACGCCGAGCCGCTCGCCGAGGTGGGCCGGTTGTTCGGGCGGCTCGCACATCTGCTGGACGCCGTCGAGGACCAGGACGCCGATGCCGGGGCCGGCGCCTGGAACCCGCTGTCCGCCACCGGCACGTCGCTCGCCGAGGCGCGGCGCCTCGCCGACGACGCCCTGCACGGCATCCGGCTCGCGCTGCGCGACGTCGACTTCGTGGACGGCAAGCTGGCGCACTTGCTGCTCGCGCACGAGCTGGGGCGCTCGGTGGACCGGGCGTTCGGGGCCGAGGCGCATGCGCATGGGCATGGAGCGCATGGGGGCCACGAGGCGTACGGGTCCGGGAATCCGTACGGCGGCGGCGATGCCCATGGCGGCGGGAGTCCTTACGGCGGTGGCAACCCCTACGGCGGCGATCCGAACGGCGTCGGCGGACCAGGCGGATCCGGAGGCCCGGGTGGTCCCGGCGGGCCCGGTGGTCCGGGCGGTGGTGATTTCTTCGGGAAGTCGCCGAAGCCGGGGAAGCGGGGGCTGCTCGCCGGGTGCGCCGTCGCGATCGGGCTCTGCTGCACCTGCAAGGTGTGCTGCGCCGAGGAGTACGAGGGCGCGTGGTCCCGGAAGAAGCGCGAGGGCTGCTGCCGGAACTGCGACGGACCCGATTGTTGCGACTGCTGTGACTGCTGCTCGTGTTGTGACTGCGGTCTGTGACTGCGGGCTGTGGCCGTGGATTCTGACTGCGGGCTGTGAGGCGCTGGCCCTGTATACGGGCCGGGGTGGTCCGAACGTGTGGTGCGGGGTCACCTGCACGCCTCCGGAAAGCCTGTTTCGGTGGTGTAAAACAACCACCTGATGAGGTGACCGGGGCCGGTGAGGGCTCGTTGGCCCGGCGCGGAAGCACCGTTTCCGCACCGTCAACTCGCCCCCTCCATAAGGCATTTCAGTGGACCTCGTCTCGTCGGTGACGGCATCCGTCACCGCCTCATCCCGACCCAGAACCATCCGCACACGACTCCTGCGCATCCTCGCCCTGGCCACGGCCGTGCTCCTCGCCCTGCTCGGCTTCTTCGCGGCCGAGCAGATCTCCGGCTACCGCAACGCCGCGGCGACCGCCGCCGACGCCCGGCTCGAGGTCACCCTCCAGGGGCTCGTCCACGAGCTTCAGAAGGAGCGCGGCCTCACCACCGGATACGTCGGCGGGGTGCGGCAGTTCAGCGCCAAGCTGCCCGCCCAGCGCAAGTCGACCGACACCGCGCGCGTCGCCCTTCAGGACGCGCTCGACGAGCGGGGCACCTCCGCGGCCGCGTCCGACGCGCTCGGGCGGCTCGACTCGCTCGCCGGGATCCGCAAGGGCGCGGACGACGGCTCCGGGCAGGTGAAGCCCACCTTCGACTACTTCACGCACACCATCGCCGAGCTCGTGGGGCTCGGCCGGGCCCTCGACGACGTGGCCGACGGACCGCTGCGCGACTCCTACCAGTCACTCCAAACCCTGGGCTCCGCCAAGGAGTTCATGGGGCAGGAGCGGGCCATCGTGCTCGGCTCGGTGCGGGCCGGCGGGCACTTCCGCGGCGACGACTACAGCGCCTTCATGGAGATCCGCTCCGGCCGGCTCGCCGCGCTCGACACCTTCCCGCGCACCGCGACGGACGCGCAGGAACGCCGCCTGGACGCGGCGCTCGGCACGCCCGACGCCGAGCGGGCCCTCGGCTACGAGTCGACCGCCGTGCACGGTGCGGGCCGGCTCAGCCCCCGCGACGTACCGCCCTCGGCCTGGTGGGACACGATGACGTCGACCATCAACGGGCTGCGGGACGTGCAGGTCTCCATCGGGGCCGACGTCGAGAACAGGGCCGCGCAGCTGGAGAGTTCGGCCCAGCGCGACCTGCTGCTGTTCGTGCTTCTCGCGCTCGCCGTCATCGCCGCCCTCGGCGCGCTCGCCTACGACTGCGTACGCTCCGTGTCCGCGCCGCTCACCGGGCTCGCCCGGGAGGCGCGCGAGGTGGCGGGGGCGCGGCTGCCGCAGGCCGTCGCCGCCGTGCAGACGGCCGGCGACGCCTCGCCCGAACCGCCCGCGCCGCTCGCCCTGGACGCCCGCGCGGGCGCCGAGGTGCGGGAGGTCGCCGACGCCTTCGACCGGGTGCAGAGCGCCGCCTTCGACCTCGCCACCGAGCAGGCCGTGCTGCGCAGGAACGCCACCGACTCGCTGGTCAGCCTCGGGCGGCGGAACCAGAACCTGGTGCGCCGGCAGATCAGCTTCATCAACAAGCTGGAGCACGAGGACGCCGACCCCGACACCCTCGCCAACCTCTTCGAACTCGACCACCTGGCCACCCGCATGCGCCGCAACGCCGAATCCCTGCTCGTCCTCGCGGGCGAGTCGAGCCCGCGCACCTGGTCGACGCCGCTGTCCGTCACGGACGTGCTGCGGGCCTCGCTGTCCGAGGTCGAGGAGTACCGGCGGGTCACGCTGCGGCGCGTCGAGCCCGCCCACATCTCCGGCTCGGTCGTCGCCGAACTCTCGCACCTGCTGGCCGAGTTGGTGGAGAACGCGCTCAGCTTCTCGCCGCCGGACTCCGACGTCGAGATCGAGGGGCGGCGCACCAGCGAGGGCTATCTCGTCGCGATCGTCGACCACGGGCTCGGCATGGACACCCGGGCCCTCGCCGAGGCCAACGTACGGCTCTCCGGGAACGCCAGCTTCATGGCCGAACCCACCCGGTTCCTCGGCCACTTCGTGGTCGGCGCGCTCGCCCGCAAGTGCGGGATCGAGGTGCGGCTCGGCGAGGCGCCCGCCGCCGGTGTGGTGGCCCGGGTTCTGGTGCCCGCGGGGCTGCTCACGGAGGCCAGGCCCAAGGTCGGGAAGGCCGAGATCGCCGACATGGGCGAGAAGGCCGGGAAGCCCGAGGAGTCGGCCGTGCGGCCCGCCACGCTGCCCGCCCCTCGCAAGGAGGCCCGGACGCCGGTCGCCGCGGGAGCCGAGGCCAAGTCCCGTACGAAGACCGCCGGTTCGGCGTCCTCCGCCTCCCGCACCCGCAACGGGCTGGTCAAACGGCCGCAGCGCAGCGCCATCTCCAAGGCCGTGCACGAGACGGCCCCGCCGCCGTCGTCGCCCGCGCCCGAAGGACCCGCCGCGGAGCGCACCCCCGATGGCGTGTCCGGGATGCTGTCGGGCCTGCGCAGCGCCCATATGCGCGGCTCCATCAGCGTCGAGAAGGAGCGCGCCGCCACGCAGAAGAAGGCCGCCGCGCAGGAGAACACCGAGGCCGGGGACGGCGCCGAAGGGCAGGACGACACCAAGTGACCACCGTCGACACGCGGGGCGACTCGCAGACCTTCAACTGGCTGCTCGCCAACTTCGTCCGCTCCACCGACGGTGTGCGCGATGCCGTCGCCGTCTCCTCCGACGGGCTGCTCATCGCGGTGTCGGACGGGCTCGACCGCACCGAGGCGGACCGGCTCGCCGCCATCGTGTCGGGCCTTTCCAGCCTCGCCCGCAGCGCCTCGAAGCGGTACAGCTTCGACGGCGTGAAACTCATCATGATCGAGATGGGGCGCGGCTTCCTGCTCGTCTCGGCGATCCGCGACGGCAGCTGCCTCGGCGTGCTCGCCGACAGCAGCGGTGAACTCGGGCTCGTGGGCTACGAGATGGCAGTCCTCGCCGAACGGGCGGGAGACCTCCTCACGCCGACGCTCATCGCCGACCTACGGGAGACGCTGCCGCGATGAGCGAACCATCCGAAGTGCCGGACGAGGGGCAGTTCGTCCGTCCCTTCATCATCACCGGTGGGCGCTCCCTGCCCGCGCAGTCCGATCTGCGCCTGGAGACCCTCGTGGTCGCGCTCGACGCGGCGGAGGGGGCCGCGCCGCTCGCGTTCGAGCACCAGCGCATCGTGACGTTGTGTCAGGAACCCACGACCGTCGCGCAGGTCGCGGAGGCGGTGGGGGTTCCGCTCGGAGTCGCCAAGGTGCTCGTGGCCGACCTCGTCGTCGGCGGCCGCCTGTCGTGTTCGCAACCCGCGGAGCTGCCGCTCCACACCCTCGAAAGGATCAGGGACCATGTCAGGGCGCTCTGAACGCATCGCCCCGCTGGCCGTGAAGATCGTGGTCAGCGGTGGGCTCGGCGTCGGCAAGACCACGTTCATCGGGGCGGTCTCCGAGATCGAACCGCTGGACACCGAGGCCTCCATCACGCAGGTCTCCGTGGGCGTCGACTCGCTCGACGGGGTCGAGGACAAGACGACGACCACGGTCGCCCTCGACTTCGGCCGCATCACGCTCGATCCGACCCTCGCGCTGTATCTGTTCGGCACACCCGGGCAGGACCGGTTCTCGTTCCTCTGGGACGACCTGGTGGAGGGCGCCCTCGGGACCGTGGTGCTCGTCGACACCCGGCGGATCGAGGACTGCTTCCCCGCGCTCGACTACTTCGAGGCGCAGGGGGCGCCGTTCGTGCTCGCCGTGAACCGGTTCGAGGGTGCCGAACGGTTCGAACTGGCCGAGATTCGGGAGGCGTTGGGCATCGGCGACGAGGTGCCGGTCATCGAGTGCGACGCCCGGACCCGGGCGTCCGTACGCGATGTGCTCGGCGCGCTGATGGACCAGGTGATCGGGGTGCGCACGCGGCCACGGCGGGTGCCTGCGCTGTCCCGTTGACCCGGAACGCCCCCGCCCCGCACTTCCTCCAGCGGGGCGGGGGCGTATTGCGGAGATCCGGCGGAAGTCCAAAAGGCGCTCTTGTGCAGGCAGTTGAGCGGGCGAATACTCCCGTTCAGCGATTGTCAGGAGCACGACGTGTCCGGAATCCGGATCCTCGCCGTGCGCCTGGCTGCGCCTCACGGGCCCCATCCCCACGAGGGCCCCCGACTTCCCTATGGGAGGAACGAGCAGTGAGGATCAAGCGCAGTACCCCCCGCAGCGGCAGAGCCAGATCGACCCGGCTGATCGCCGTCGGTTCCGGTCTCCTCGCCGTGGCAGCTTTCGCGATTCCCTCCGCCAACGCGTCCGACACAGCGAACACGTTCAGCGCAGCGGAACTCACGCAGACCCGCGACGCGGTGCGCTCCGCCGATGTCGCCGGCACCGCGTGGGCCGTCGACGCCAAGACCAAACAGGTCGTCGTCACCGTCGACAGCACGGTCTCGCAGGCCGAGATCAACAAGATCCAGAAGGAAGCGGGTGACACCGCGGGCGCACTCAAGATCGAGCGCACGGCGGGCACCTTCAAGAAGCTGGTGTCCGGCGGCGACGCCATCTACGCGAGCAGCTGGCGCTGCTCACTCGGCTTCAACGTCAAGAACAGCGCAGGGGCCTACTACTTCCTGACCGCCGGTCACTGCACCGACGGCGCCGGGACCTGGTGGTCCAACTCCGGTCACACCACGACCGTCGGCAGCACCACCGGGTCCAGCTTCCCCGGCAACGACTACGGCATCGTCAAGTACGCGACCGGGGTCTCCACGCCTCCCGGCATGGTCGGCAGCGTGGACATCACGCGTGCCGCCACGCCGTCCGTGGGCACCACCGTCACCCGCCGCGGCTCCACCACCGGCATCCACAGCGGCCGGGTCACCGCCCTCAACGCCACCGTGAACTACGGCGGCGGCGACGTCGTCTCCGGCCTCATCCAGACCACGGTCTGCGCCGAGCCCGGCGACTCCGGCGGCCCGCTGTACGGCGGCTCCACCGCCTACGGCCTCACCTCCGGCGGCAGCGGCAACTGCTCCTCCGGCGGCACCACGTTCTTCCAGCCGGTGACCGAGGCACTCAGCGCGTACGGCGTGAGCGTCTACTGATCCGACCGCTCCACCTCGCGTCACGTTCGGCAGCCGCAGCCAGCAGCAGGAGCCCCCGTCCGGCCATTTCGGCCGGGCGGGGGCTCTCCCTGTGTGCGGGCTCTCCCTATGTGTCCCTTACGGGGCTACCGTCGAAGTACACGCCTTTTGCGCCCACTTCGGACCCTGGGGGACCGTGAGATGGTCGAGGAACTGGTGACGGCGGGAGTGGCCGTCTTATGCGCCGGCGGGGTCTACGTGATGTCCGCGGCGCGGGTCGTCAAGCAGTACGAGCGCGGGGTGGTGTTCCGGCTCGGCCGGCTCACCCGGTCGGTGCGCGGGCCGGGGTTCACGATGGTCGTGCCGTTCGTGGACCGGCTCCGTAAGGTCAACATGCAGATCGTGACGATGCCGGTGCCCGCGCAGGACGGCATCACGCGGGACAACGTGACGGTGCGGGTGGACGCCGTCATCTACTTCAAGGTGGTCGACGCGGCCGAGGCCGTGGTGCAGGTCGAGGACTACCGGTTCGCCGTCTCGCAGATGGCGCAGACGTCGCTGCGCTCCATCATCGGCAAGAGTGATCTCGACGATCTCCTGTCGAACCGCGAAAAGCTCAACCAGGGCCTGGAGTTGATGATCGACAGCCCGGCCGTCGGCTGGGGTGTGCAGATCGACCGGGTCGAGATCAAGGACGTATCGCTGCCGGAGACCATGAAGCGGTCGATGGCCCGGCAGGCCGAGGCCGACCGTGAACGGCGGGCCCGCGTCATCAACGCCGACGCCGAGCTGCAGGCCTCGAAGAAGCTGGCCCAGGCCGCCGAGGTGATGTCCGACCAGCCGGCCGCGCTCCAACTCCGGCTGCTGCAAACCGTGGTGGCGGTCGCTGCCGAGAAGAACTCGACGCTGGTGCTGCCGTTCCCGGTCGAGCTCCTTCGCTTCCTGGAGCGGGCCACGCCCGGGGACGCGGCGCACGCGGCGAAGGCGGCCGTCACCCAACTCGCCGAGGGGGCACTGCCGGGGCTCACCGAGACACCGGCGCCCACGCCCGTGTTCGAGAAGAAGAGCGCGGCGGGCACCCCCGAGCCCGTGGTCAACGGTGAGCAAGCAGGGGCGAAATCCGGACAGGACTAGACCTCGCCCTCCGCTCATCCGCGGGTGCACGGTGTGTTTGCAGTGGGGATCGACGTGCGGCGCGGGGGCGCACCCAAGTGGTGAAGGGCGTACGACGTTTGGCGAACGCGCGTCCGGAAGTCGACCTTGTGTGCTCCCTGTGACGGTCGGGATAGTGGGCCCGTCAGCCTCACGGATCCGGTCCGTCCCCACTCGAACCGGTATCCCAACCCCCCACAGGAGGACGTGAGTTGAAGCACCGACGCATACCCAAGCGGCGCGCCGCAGTGGTCGGAGCGGGAATCTTCGCCCTGGCCGCAGCGGGCATCACCTTCCAGACTGCGAACGCCAGCACCGACGCACCCGACCTGGTGGCCCAGAAACTCTCGATCGCCAAGGCCGGAACTCTCGCCTCGAGCCTGACCAAGGACCTGGGCGAGGAATCGGCGGGCAGCTACTACGACGCCAAGACCAAGCAGCTCGTCGTCAATGTCCTGAACGACGAGGCCGCGCAGACGGCGCAGGCCGCCGGCGCGAAGGCCAGAGTCGTCCAGAACTCGCTGGCCGAGCTCAAGGGCGCACGGACGACCCTGAAGCAGGACGCGACCATCCCGGGCACGTCCTGGGCCGTCGACCCCGCCACCAACAAGGTCGTCGTCACCGCCGACCGCACGGTCAAGGGCTCCGACTGGAACCAGCTCACCGGGGTCGTCGAGAAGCTCGGTGGCAAGGCCGAACTCAAGCGCAGCCAGGGCGAGTTCAAGCCGTTCATCGCGGGCGGCGACGCCATCTCCGGTGGTGGCGGCCGCTGTTCCCTCGGCTTCAACGTGACCAAGGGCGGCGAGCCGTTCTTCCTGACGGCGGGCCACTGCACCGAGTCGATCTCCACGTGGTCGGACTCCAGTGGCCAGGAGATCGGCACGAACGCCGACTCCCAGTTCCCGGACAACGACTTCGGGCTCGTGAAGTACTCGGCCGACGTCGACCACCCCAGCGAGGTCAACCTCTACAACGGCTCCGCGCAGCAGATCACCAAGGCGGCGGAAGCCACCGTGGGCATGAAGGTGACCCGCTCCGGCTCCACCACGCAGGTGCACGACGGCACGGTGAAGGGCCTGGACGCCACCGTGAACTACGGCAACGGCGACATCGTCAACGGCCTCATCCAGACCGATGTCTGCGCCGAGCCCGGTGACAGCGGCGGCTCGCTCTTCTCGGGCGACTCGGCGGTCGGCCTCACCTCCGGCGGCAGCGGCGACTGCACGTCGGGCGGCGAGACCTTCTTCCAGCCGGTGACGGAAGCGCTCTCCGCCACGGGCACGGAAATCGGCTGACCGGCACGTTTGTACCCCGCCCCCGGGAGACCGGGGGCGGGGCTTTTTTCGTGGCCGAAGGCCGAGACGTACAGGGCGCCCGAGCGGCTCCAGGACATCGCGAAGATGCTCGGCCTGTCGGCGGCCACTCCCGAGGAGGGCGTGGAGTCGTACGCGAAGGCGGTCGAGGAACTGCGCGAGCGGTGCGGGATCGTCACGATTCGGCGGGCTCCGTCGCGGCCGCCGTCCGCACACCCCGCCGCTTCTCGCGCAGGCCCGACACGAGCAGCGTCGCGGCGATGCCCACCACCGCCCACGCGGACAGGACGAGCAGGGACTGGGTGAGGTCGTTGCCCTTGAAGTAGGCGATGGAGCGGGCCGCCCAGGTGCCCGCGCCCGGCGGCAGCCAGGGGCCGATCGCCTGCCAGAACGGCGGCAGCATCGGCAGCGGGAAGGCGCCGCCCGCGCTCGGGTTGCCCGCGACGACGATCAGCAGCACCGCGAGACCGATGCCGACGACGCCGGTGAGTTCCTCCAGGGCGAGCGTGATCGCGCCGACCGCGAGGGTGATCAGGGCGCCGAGCCCGGCCAGGCCCCAGAAGGATCCTGGCAGCGCGCCCAGGATCGAGTCGCCGATGATCAGCGAGCCGCCGATGCCGCCCACGATCGAGAAGACCGCGAGCGAGCCGAGCCGGATGGCGGCGCGCTGCGGGCTCGCCGGCTTGGACCCGGCGCTGATCGACATGATCGAGGCGCACAGATAGCCGCCGACGCACCAGCCGACGACGAGGTAGAAGGCCGAGAGGCCGTCGAAGTCCTGCACCGATGCCGGCGCCACGTCGACGGTCTTCACCGTGCGCTGCTGCTGGGCGTCGATCGTGGTGGCCAGCCCCTCCAGCGCGGACGCCAGAACGGTGCCGCCGCCGGACGCGACGTAGAGGGTGTCCTGCGCGCCCTTCGCGTGGAACACCAGGGCGCCGTCGATCTCCCGGTTCAGGACCTGCTCGCGCGCCGTCTTCGCGTCCTTGACCACCCGCGCGTCGAGCGGGGACCCCTGCAGCTTGTCCAGCTGCTGCGCGAGCTGCTTCGCCGCCGCGGGCTGCGGCGCGACGACGCCGAACGCGACGTCCTTCGGCTTCGGATTGTGCAGCGCGCCCACGTACGAGGTGATGAACAGGAGCTGGAGAGCCAGGACACCGATGACGAGGAGCGCGGCTCTGGGGGTGACGGCGTTCTTGAACTCTTCGGCGAACTTCATGCCTCAACGCTCGGGTGAGGCCCCGGCTCATGCAGTCGGGGAGGGCCGAACGGGTGGGTGGCGGGTTCCTGGGCGGTGGCTCCCGGGTGGCGGTTTCGACTCGCACAAGTATTCGAACATGGTTTACGGTGAGGGCATCGGCCCTGATGAGGCTGGTGTGACAGGTCGGATAGAGGGGGGAGTAGTGGCGAGGTGGTTCGGATGCGGGGTTTTACGCATCTGCACACCGCCTCAGGCTTCTCCCTGCAGTACGGGGCCTCGCACCCGGACGCGCTCGCCGAGCGGGCCGCCGCGCGCGGCCTCGACGCGCTCGCCCTGACCGACCGGGACACCCTCGGCGGCGCCGTCCGCTTCGCCAAGGCCGCGAGCCGGGCCGGCATCCGGCCACTGTTCGGGGTGGACCTCGCCGTGGCCGCGCCCGTCGAGGCGGCCGAGCGCACCGAACGGCGGCGCGCACCGGCCAGGGGCGGCGCGTTCGTCGACGAGACGGCGCAGCGTGTGGCGTTCCTCGCCCGGGACGGCGCGGACGGCTGGGCCGAACTGTGCCGGCTCGTCACCGCGGCGCACCGGGATGTCACCGCCGTTTCCGGACAGGGCCGCCGCCCGCTGCTGCCCTGGGACGCGCTCGGCGAAGAGGGCGCGGAGCACGTTTTCGTACTGCTCGGCCCCGACTCGGACGTCGGCCGCGCGCTCGCCGCCGGTCGCCCGGACCGCGCGGCCCGGCTGCTCGCGCCCTGGCGGGAGCGGTACGGGAGCGCGGCGCTGCGCATCGAGGTCGTCTCCCACGGCCTGAGCGGCACCGGACCCGGCTCCCTGCGGCACGCCACCCGCGCCCTCGGATTCGCCGCGGACCAGGGGATCGCCCCCGTACTCAGCAACGCCGTCCGCTACGCCGACGCCGGACAGGGGCCGGTCGCGGACGTGCTTGACTCCGCGCGCCGCCTGGTGCCGATCGACCCGCGCGGCACGCTCGACAGCGGCGAGCGGTGGCTCAAGCCCGCAGGGGACATGGCTGACATCGCCCTGAAGGTGGCCGAGGCCGCCGGATACCGCGAGAACACCGCGCGCCGCCTCCTCACCGTCACCGAGGAGACCGCCCAGGCCTGCCGTGTCGACCCCGAGGACGACCTGGGGCTCGGCCGGGTGCACTTCCCCGAACCGGACCTCGTCGGCGCCGCCCGGCGCACCCCCGACCGGGTGCTTCGCTCGCGCTGCGATGCCGCGATGCTGGCCCGCCGCTACGACTACAAGCGCCGGTACTGGGAGCGCCTGGAGGACGAGCTGGGCCTCATCGAACGGCAGGGCTACGCCTCGTACTTCCTCACCGTCGCCCAAGTGGTGTCCGACACGCGGGAGTTGGGCATCCGGGTCGCCGCGCGCGGCTCCGGCGCCGGCTCGCTGGTCAACCATCTGCTCGGCATCGCCACCGCCGACCCGGTCGAACACGGGCTCCTCATGGAGCGCTTCCTGTCCGAGCAGCGCATGGAGCTGCCCGACATCGACATCGACGTGGAGTCCGCCCGCCGCCTGGAGGTCTACCGGGCGATCCTGGACCGCTTCGGGCCCGAGCGGGTGGCGACCGTGTCCATGCCGGAGACCTACCGGGTCCGCCATGCCGTACGAGATGTGGGCCTCGCTCTCGGCATGGAGCCGGCCGAGGTGGACCGGCTCGCCAAGTCCTTCCCGCACATCCGCGCCCGCGACGCCCGCTCCGCGCTCCAGGAGCTGCCGGAGCTGCGCGGCATCGACCCGGAGGCGTATGGGGGGAGCAGGATGTGGGACCTGGTCGAGGCGCTCGACGCGCTGCCGCGCGGGATCGCCATGCACCCGTGCGGGGTGCTGCTCTCCGACACGACCCTGTTGGGGCGCACCCCGGTCGTGCCGACCAGCACCGAGGGCTTTCCCATGTCCCAGTTCGACAAGGAGGACGTGGAGGACCTCGGGCTGCTCAAGCTCGACGTGCTCGGGGTGCGGATGCAGTCCGCGATGGCGCACTCGGTGGGGGAGATCGAGCGGGTGACCGGCCGGCGTATCGAACTCGACGACCCGGAACAGGTGCCGCCGGGCGACCCGAAGACGTATCAACTCATCAAGTCCTCCCAGACCTTGGGCTGCTTCCAGACCGAGTCGCCGGGCCAGCGCGATCTGCTCGCGCGGCTGCTGCCCGAGACCTTCCACGACCTGGTCGTGGACATCTCGCTGTTCCGCCCCGGGCCGGTCGCGGCCAACATGGTCGACCCGTTCATCAAGGCACGGCACGGCAAGCAGGCACCCGCGTACCCGCATCCGGATCTGAAGGACGCGCTGGAGGAGACGTGCGGCGTGGTCGTCTTCCACGAGCAGATCATCCGGATCCTGCACGTGATGACCGGGTGCAGCCTCGCCTTCGGCGACTACACGCGGCGGGCGCTCTCGAAGGCGGACCAGGTCGGGCGGGTGCGGACCTGGTTCGGGCGGCAGGCGCGGGGGCGCGGATACGCGGAGGAGGTCGTCGAACGGACCTGGGAGATCATCGAGGCGTTCGGTGCGTACGGGTTCTGCAAGGCGCACGCCGTCGCGTTCGCCGTGCCGTCGTACCAGTCGGCATGGCTGAAGGCGCACCATCCGGCCGCGTTCTACGCGGGGTTGCTCACGCACGACCCCGGCATGTACCCGAAGCGGCTGCTGCTCGCGGACGCGCGGCGGTGGGGGGTGCCGGTGCTGCCGCTCGATGTGAACGCGTCGGACCCGGCCTATCGAATCGAACTGGTGTCTGATGGTGGGGATGGTTCCGGCCGTTTCGGCGGTTTCGTTCACGGGATCCGGCTTGCGCTCGACGATGTGCGCGGCATGAGCGAGGCCGAGGCGGAGCGGATCGTCGCGGGGCGCCCCTACGTCTCGCTCCAGGACTTCCTCTCCCGCGCCCGCCCGTCCCGGCCGGTCGCCGAACGACTCGCGCAGGTAGGCGCGTTGGACGCTTTTGGTCGCAACCGGCGGGACCTGATGCTGCACATCGCCGAGTCGCAGCGGAGCGGGCGGGGCGGTGCGCAGGGGCAGTTGGCGCTCGGCGAGACCGACGCGGCCCCCGACACGGTCGCCCCCGCCCAGCTGCCCGACCTCGACGACGTCGAACGGCTCGGCGCCGAGCTCGGCGTGCTCGGCATGGACACCTCGCGCCATCTCCTGGGCGACCACCGGGAGTTGCTCGACGAGCTGGGGGTGGCCTCCGCGCACCGGCTGAAGGATCTGCCGCACGGGCAGGTGGTCCTGGTCGCCGGCGCGAAGGGCGCCGTGCAGACGCCGCCGGTCCGCTCCGGCAAGCGCGTCATCTTCACGACGCTCGACGACACCTCGGGCCTTGTCGACTGCGCGTTCTTCGAGGACAGCCACGACGCGAGCGCGCACACCGTCTTCCACTCCTGGCTGCTGCTCGTACGCGGCGTGGTGCAGCGCAGGGGCGGCGGCAGCGGCAAGGCGCTGTCGGTCACCGGATCCGCCGCCTGGGACCTGGCCGAACTGGCCGAACTGCGCCGCACGGGCGGCCTGTCCGCGGTGACGGACCGGCTCACCGCGGAGCGCCCCGCGACGGACACGGCGGTGGACGGCCGCAGCATCCGCCTGGAGACGGGCTACGACCTGCATCCCTGGGCGGACCTTCAGCCACCCGGCGAACCCGTCAAGCAGAGCCGCAAGTTGTGGCATCAGAGTCCGGGGAGCGCGGGATGACGCGGACGACGCGAGGAAGTGAGGAAGCGGTGCCGACGCAGATCCTGTACGTCCACTTCCACGACCTGGTGGACGAACAGCTCTACCTCCATCTGCTCTCCCTGCTGGCCGAGTTCACGCCCCTCGTGCAGGCGCTGCCGCCGGACGCCGCGCTCGCCGATGTCACGGGCGGCCTGCGCTACTTCGGCACGGACGCGGTGGCTCTGGCCGAGCGGATCCGGGCACGGACCGGAGGTCTTTACGGGCTGCGTTCGACCATCGGCGTCGCCGCGAATCCGATGCTGGCCCGGATGGTCGCCGTCGACGGGCCGCCGTCGGCGGTACGGGAGTTGCCCGACGACCTGGACGCGGTCGCCGCCTTTCTCGCCCATAAGTCCGCCGCCGCCCTGCACGGCGTGGGGCCCGCGACCGCCCGCACCCTGTCCTCGTACGGCCTCGACAGCGTCGGCAGGATCGCCGCCGCGCCGCTCGGCACCCTGCAGCGGATCCTCGGCGCCGCCGCGGGGCGCCGACTGTACGACGCGGCCCGCGGACTCGACCCGACACCGGTGGTCCCGGCGGCCCCGGCCCGCTCGATCCGCGTCGAACACGACTTCCCGCAGGACGAGTTGGACCGCGACCGGCAGCGCGCCGCACTGCTCGCCCTCACCGACCGGCTCGGCCTGCGGCTGCGCGCCGAGGAGCAGACGACCCGCTCCCTCACCCTCACCGTCCGCTACGTGGACCGCAGCGCGACCACGCGTACCCGCGCCCTGCGTGAGGCGTCCGCCCACACCCCGACGCTGACCTCACTCGCGTACGAACTCCACGACCGGCTCGGGTTGCAGCGGGCCCGGGTCCGCTCCATCGCCCTGCGCGCCGACCGCCTGGTCCCGGCCGAACTGGCCTCCCGGCAGCTCCTGTTCGACCCGACCGACGAGCGGGACCGCCGCATCGAGGACGCGGTCGACCGCGCCCGAAGGAAATTCGGCCCGACCGCGATCCGCCCGGCCGCTGCGCCCCCGCACGCGGCCTGACCGGACGGCGCTACCGGGCCCACGGCGGAGCGATACGCGTCCCGTCCGCCAGCTCCGCCTCAAGACCCACCGATGTCGTCACCCACATCGTCGCCGGCTCGTCCGCAGGGTTCTCCACCCCGAGCGCCGTGCCCGCGTTCACGATCGCGGTGTCGCCCGGCGCGAGGGTGTGCGGGGTGCCGTCGAGGGAGAGTCGCAGGGTGCCGGTCAGCAGGTGGAGGATCTCCTCGCGGGAGACCGTGTGTGCGGGCCCCTTCGTGCCCGCGGGGATCTCGCCCCGCCAGGCGCACAGCTCCTTGCTGCCGGTGGCGGGGGTGGCGTACGAGACGAAGCGGACGCCGTGCAGTTCGTGGACGACGGCCTCCGAGGCGCGGATCACCGGCATGGCTTCTCCTTCATGGCTTGTCTTGACGGCTCTTCTTGCACGATGGCCAAGCGGCTTGTCTTGCGGGATGGTCAAGCTGCTTGACCATATAGTCAGGCTGCTTGACCATCTCGTCAAGGGTGTTTGAATGGCCGCGTGCAGAACGCCGAAGCCCTGAGCCTGACCTCCGCCCTGCTCGCCGCCGCGAGCGAGTTGACGCGACGTATCCACGAAGGGGTCGTGGCCAGGGGGTTCGGCGACATCCGGCCCGCCCACGGCTTCGCCTTCGTGCGGCTCTCCTACGGGGACGCCACCGCCACGGAACTCGCCGCCCACCTCGGTGTGACCAAGCAGGCCGCGAGTCAGCTCGTCGACGAGCTGGTGCGCAAGGGGTATGCCGAGCGGCGGCCCCATCCGCAGGACGCGCGGGCCCGGCTCGTCGTGCTGACCGGGCGCGGGTGGGACTGCACTCGGGCCGCCGAAGAGGCCGCCGCCGAAGCGGTGCGGCCCTGGGTGGAGCGGCTCGGGGAAGGGGAGGCTCACGCGCTCGCGGAGCGGTTGCTCGCCATTGCGCCCAACGGGCCGATCCGGCCCACCTGGTGACGGTCCGTCCGATCCATGCATGAGGACCGCCGCCTCCCGAAGAACAGGGAGACGGCGGTCCGGTCGATGGCGCTGCGGTCAGCGGCCGTGGCGGCCGGTCGCCGTCGCGCGGCGGCGCATCGAGGCGAACAGGCCCGCCGCGCCGATCGCCAGGGCGGCCGCGCCACCCATCGCGATGTACGGGGTGGTGGAGTCGCCGCCCGTCTCCGCGAGGTTCTGCGAACCACCCTGCGCGGCGGGGGAGTTGGCGTCGGCGGCGGGCGCGGCCGACTCGTGGGTCTTGTGGGTGTCGTCGCCCATGTCCATGCCGCTGTGGTCGACCGTCGACTTGTCGGCGTCCGCCGCGATCTGCTCGTCCGAGGGCGTCGTCGCCTCCTTCGTCGTGGCGGAGGCGGTGGACGCGCCGCCGTACGTCACGTCCGAGCAGGAGTAGAACGCCTCCGGGCTGTCCGAACGCTGCCAGATGCCGTAGATCAGCTGGCGGCCCGTGCGGTCCGGGAGCTTTCCGGAGAACGTGTAGTAGCCGCCCGATGCCGTCGGGTCCGTCTTCGTCGCGACCGGGTTCGCCAGGTCCAGGTCGGACCACTTCAGCGGCTTCGACGGGTCGTAGCTCTGCTTCGTCATGTAGAGGTTGAAGGTGCCCTTGTGCTGGGCGGTCACCTTGTACTTGAAGGTGTACGAGCCCGCCGAGACCTTCGTCGCGGGCCAGTCGTCGCGGGCCAGGTCCATGCCCTTGAACTCGTCGGAGTTCGCAGAGCACAGCTTGCCGTCGGGGATGTTCTCCTGGGACTTGCCGCCGGCCTCGCCGTCACGGATGCCGTTCCAGTCGTACAGGGCCTGCGGGCCGCCCTCGGCGACCGCCGCCTTGCACGCCGCCGACGTGGGGCTCTCGGCGCCCTCCGCGTAACAGGCGGCGACCCGGCTGGCCGGATCGCCGAGCGTGCCGTGCGCTGCCGCGGGCGTAGCGGACAGGGCGGTGAGGGCGAGGGGGATCGCTCCGACCGTGGTGAGCGCGGCGAGCTTGCGACGGCTTGCGGGCATGGGGGTACTCCTTGATCGAGTGCATTGGGTGCACCGAGTGCATCGAGTGCATCGGGGGGTGCGGCAAGGAAGTTAGCCCGAAAAAACGCACTGTTCGGCCCTTGGGAGCGCTCCGAGTGGATCTTTATGGCCCCCTTAAGACGCCCCTCAGACTCCGCTCAGGACACCCACGCGTACCGCCCTCGGGGCGCCCATGCGTCCCGCCTCAGGACACCCACCGATACCGCCGCTCCGGCCGCCCCGTCCCGCCGTACCGGAGTGACACCCGCGCCCGCCCCGTCCCCGCGAAGAACTCCAGGTACCGGCGCGCGCTCACCCGCGACAGCGAGCCCGCCTCCTGGGCGCACTCCGTCGCCGACAGGCCGTCCGGGTGGGCGCGCAGCGTCTGCTCCACCAGGTCCGCGGTGTGCGCGGCGAGGCCCTTCGGCAGTTCCCGCGAACCCGGCGGGCGGGCGCCGAAGATCTGGTCGACGTCCTCCTGACGCGCCTCGTCCAGATCGTCGAGGCGGGTCCGCAGCGCCGCCACATGCCTCAACTGCTCCTGCAGCGCGGCCTGGTTGAACGGCTTGATCAGATAGTGCAGCGCCCCCGCCCGCAGCGCCGCCCGCACCACCTCCGCGTCCCGCGCCGCCGTGATGAACAGCGCGTCCACCGCGGTACGGGCCGGATCCCGCTCCTCCGCGGCCCGCAGCGTCCGCAACACCTCGATGCCGTCCATGTCCGGCAAGTACACGTCCAGGAGCACCAGATCGGGCCGCAGCGACTCCGCGGCACGCAGCGCCTCCGCGCCGCCGTGCGCCACCCCGGCCACCACGAACCCGTCCATCGCGGACACGTACCGGCTGTGCAGCTTCGCAACCATGAAGTCGTCGTCCACGATCAAGACCTTGATCAAGACCTTTGTCACTGGCGCAGAGTAGGTGCGCGACCACAAGGACCACAACGTCCGTTGCTTGCGGAAGGGAGACAGCTTGTTAACGCGTGGGCAACATGTGGGCCACCTCACAACCAGCCCGCCGTCAAAACGATCCCAAGAAGTAGGTGGCACACGTGCGCCTGCGCACACCCCTCGCCCTGCTCGGGGCCGCGCTGCTCGTCCTGGTGGGGCCGCCGCTGCTCACCACGGGCAGCGGCGCCGACACCGGCACCCAGATCCCCGGCCTGCGCCTCATGGTCCCCAACACCCCCGGCGGCGGCTACGACATCACCGCGCGCACCGCCGCCAAGAACGCGGAGGACGCCGAACTCACCCACAACGTCGAGGTGTTCAACCTGCCCGGCGCCGGCGGCACCGTCGGCCTCACCCGCCTCGTCGGCGAACACGGCAACGGAAAACTCGCGATGTCCATGGGCCTCGGCGTCGTAGGAGCGGCCCGCTCCAACCACTCCCCGAAGACCCTCGCCGACACCACGCCCATCGCCCGGCTCACCGAGGAGCCCGATGTCGTCGTGGTCGCGAAGGACTCCCCGTACAAGAACATCAAGCAGCTCATCGACGCCTGGAAGAAGGACCCCGGCAAGCTGCCCGTCGGAGGCGGCTCCTCGCCCGGCGGCCCCGACCATCTGGCGCCCATGCTGATGGCGCGCGCCGCCGGCATCCAGCCGAAGAAGGTCAACTACGTCCCGTTCGACGGCGGCGGCGAACTCCTCGCCTCCATCCTCGGCAACAAGGTCGCCTTCGGCGTCTCCGGCGTCGGCGAGTACCTGGACCAGATCAAGAGCGGCGAACTGCGCCTCCTCGCCGTCACGGGACCCGAACGCGCCGCCGGCCTCGACGGGCCCACGCTCAAGGAGTCCGGCTACGACGTGAACTTCACCAACTGGCGCGGCATCGTCGCCCCGCCCGGCCTGTCCGGCACCCAGCGCGACAAACTCACCAACCTGGTACGGAAGTTGCACGCCTCCAAGGAGTGGAAGAAGTCGTTGAAGACGAACGGCTGGGACGACGCCTTCCTCGTCGGCGACGACTTCGGGACGTTCCTCGACGCCGAGGACAAGCGGGTCGTGTCCGTACTGAAGGAGCTGGGCCTGTGAATCCGGTAGAGCCCGTGACCGCCACCGAGACCCGCCCGGACGAGGCCACGCGCACGTCCTGGCTGCGCGAACACTCCGAACTCGGCGTCTGCGTCCTGCTGTTGGCGCTCGGCCTGCTCGTCCTCACCGACGCGCTCACCATGAACGTCGACATCGCCCAGCGCGGCCCCGTCGGCCCGAAGACCGTGCCGATCGTCGTCGGCATCGGGCTGCTCGCCGTCGCCGTCCTGCTCGCCGTCGACGTACTGCGCGGCGGCAGGGGAGAGGCCGAGGCCGGCGAGGACGTCGACCTGTCCGAACCCGCCGACTGGCGCACCGTGCTGCTGCTCGCGGGCGTCTTCCTCGCCACCGCCGTGCTCATCGAACCGCTCGGCTTCCCGCTCGCGGGCGCGCTGCTGTTCTGGGGCGCGGCGTACGCGCTCGGCAGCCGCCACCTCACCCGCGACCCCCTGATCGCCGCCGGGCTCTCCCTCCTCACCTTCGTCCTCTTCAACAACCTGCTCGGCGTCCCCCTGCCGGGCGGCCCCCTGATGGAGGTGCTGTGACCCCATGAACGCCCTCAACTCCCTCCTCGACGGCTTCGGTACGGCCCTCACCCCCATCAACCTCCTCTGGGCGGCGATAGGCGTCCTGCTCGGCACGGCCATCGGCGTCCTGCCCGGCATCGGCCCCGCGATGGCGGTCGCCCTGCTGCTCCCGGTGACGTACGGACTCGAACCCACCGGCGCGTTCATCATGTTCGCGGGCATCTACTACGGCGCCATGTTCGGCGGCTCGACGACCTCGATCCTCCTCAACACCCCGGGCGAGAGCGCCGCCGTGGTCGCCGCCATGGAGGGCAACCCCATGGCGAAGTCCGGACGCGGCGCGCAGGCCCTCGCGGCCGCCGCCATCGGACACTTCGCCGGCGGCATGATCGGCACGATCCTGCTGGTCGCCCTCGCCCCGAAGGTCGCCTCGCTCGCCGTCGACATCGGCGCGCCCGACTACTTCGCCATCATGGTCCTCGCGTTCATCGCGGTGACCTCGGTGCTCGGCTCCTCCCGCGTACGCGGCCTCGCCTCACTCCTCATCGGACTCACCATCGGCCTGGTCGGCCTCGACCAGATGACCGGCCAACAGCGGCTCACCTTCGGCTCGTTGCAGCTCGCCGACGGCGTCGACGTCGTCATCGTCGCGGTCGGCCTCTTCGCCATCGGCGAGGCCCTGTGGGTGGCCGCCCATCTGCGCCGCACGAGCGGCGAGGCGATCCCGGTCGGCCGCCCCTGGCTCGGCACCTCCGACGTGAAGCGCACCTGGAAGTCCTGGCTGCGCGGCCCGCTCATCGGCTTCCCGTTCGGCGCGATCCCCGCGGGCGGCGCCGAGATCCCCACGTTCCTCTCCTACGTCACCGAGAAGCGCCTGTCCAAGCACAAGGACGAGTGGGGCAAGGGCGCCATCGAAGGCGTCGCGGGCCCCGAATCGGCGTCCTCGGCATCCGCGGCCGGCACCCTGGTCTCGATGCTGACGCTCGGCCTCCCGACCACGGCGGTCGCCGCGGTCATGCTCGCGGCCTTCCAGCAGTACGGCATCCAGCCCGGCCCGCTCCTCTTCGAACGCGAACCGGAACTGGTCTGGGGCCTCATCGCCTCCCTCTTCGTCGGCATGGTGCTGCTCCTGGCCCTGAACCTGCCGCTGGCCCCCGTCTGGGCGAAGCTGCTGCGCATCCCCCGCCCGTACCTCTACGCCGGCATCCTCTTCTTCGCCGCGGTCGGCGCGTACGCGGTCGGCGGCGAGGCCATCGACCTCGTCATCCTGCTGGTCATCGGCCTCATCGGCTTCGGCATGCGCCGCTACGGACTCCCCGTGCTGCCCGCCGTCATCGGCGTCATCCTCGGCCCGAACGCCGAGCAACAGCTGCGCCGCGCCCTCCAGATCAGCGACGGCAGCGTCAGCGGACTGGTCAACACGCCGTTCTCCGTGACGGTCTACGCGGTCGTCCTGCTCATCGTGGCGTGGCCGCTGCTGAAGAAGCTGGTGGTGCGCGGGAGGGGAAGTGACGTAAACAGGACGGCATGACCAACGAGAGCCGAGAAACCGCGATCCGCCGGGCGACGGCCGCGGACGTGCCCGCCGTCAAGGCGGTCACGGACGCGGCGTACCACCACTACATCGAGCGCATCGGCGTCGTGCCCGCGCCCATGGAGGCCGACCACGCGGCGAACGTGACGGCGGGCCGCGTGTACGTCACCGGGGAACCGGACGTGCTCGGCCTGGTGGTCGTCGAGGCCCGCCCGGACCACCTCTTCCTCGACAGCATCGCGGTCCACTCCGACGCCCACGGGCAGGGGGTGGGCCGCCGCCTGCTCACCTTCGTGGAGGAGCATGCGCGTGCTCTTGGGCTGTTCGAGGTGCGGCTGTACACGAACGCACTCATGTGGGAGAACCAGGAGCTGTACCCGCGCTACGGATACGAGGTCGTGGAGCGCCGCGCGGACGGCCCCTACGACCGCGTCCATTACCGCAAGCGGCTGGGGTCGTCCTGACGGATCAGGGTCTCGGGTCTCAGCAGCATCCGTCCGGCCCCGCTCACTCGTCCGGCCACCACGTCTTGCGGACGTCCTTGCGCACTTCGGGGCGGTCCTGCTTCATGTCGGCCGTGTCTTCGCGCAGTCGGCGCGTGATGGTGCTCGCCCCGGTCGGCTTGTGCATGGTCACTCGGCGCATGGTGCCTCCTGTACCTGCCTACACGCGTTCCAACGTTGCGTCGTTGTAGACCTTTTCCCGGAGCGTGGCCCTTCGAAGCGCAATTGTCAGTGGCGGATGTCACGGTGGGGCCATGACGACATATGGGGGAACGTCCGAAGGCGCGATCGACTGGGACGCGATGGCGGGGGAGTTCGACGACGAACCCGACCATGGGCTGCGGGATCCCGAGGTGCGTGCCGCCTGGGCCGAGAGGCTTGCCGGGTGGCTGCCGGAGGAGGCCGGTGACGTGGTCGACATCGGCTGCGGGACGGGGAGTATGTCACTCCTCGCGGCCGAGCGGGGGCATCGGGTGACCGGAGTGGACAGTGCGCCGGGAATGCTGGAACTCGCCCGGCGCAAGCTCGTGGGGCGCGACGCGGAGTTTCTGCTCGGGGACGCGGCGGAGCCGCCGGTGGCGGCGGGGGCGTACGACGTGGTGCTCGCACGGCATGTGTTGTGGATGCTGCCCGATGTCGCGGCCGTGCTACGGCGGTGGGTTTCGCTGCTGCGGCCCGGTGGGCGGCTCGTGCTGGTGGAGGGGGTGTGGGGTGAGGTGAGTCCGGCCGGGATACCTGCGGCGCGGCTGGCGGACGTGCTCGCGCCGCTCGTCGCGGACGTCCGGCGGGAGCCGCTGTCGGGGGACGCGCGGCTGTGGGGGCGGGAGGTCGCGGACGAGCGGTACGCGGTGGTTGCTGTTATGTGAGCGGTTGGCGGGCGAGCAGGGCGGTGAACCCGCCCTGCTTGGCGAGGCGTTCGAGGTCGTCCAGGGCCCGCGTCGCCGCCTGTGCGGCGGCCGGGTCCCGGTCGGTGAGGCCGCTGTCGGCGAACTCGTCCTCGTCCAGGCGGATCACCTGGCTGCCGTCCGCCGACACCCACAGGTCGAGGTCGAGGTCCTCGGAGCGGATGTCGCCGTCGTCGGTACGCACGGCGGGGCGCGTGATGTCGCAGTACCAGCCCTTGAGGGAGCCGTCCGCCGCGCGGACCTCCTTCACCGCGTACCAGCGGTCGCGCCAGTAGTACTCGGTGAAGACGTCGCCGGGGGCGAACTGGACGAAGCCGAAGTCGCGTACGCCGTCGCCCGCCCAGGGGCCGCGGACCGTGATGCGGGTGCCGTCGTCGTGGAGGAGGTCCACCGGGTAACTGATCTTTGTGCGGCCCGCTTTGATCAGGTGTACTTGGAGGGCGTTGTCAGTGAGGGAGGCTGAGGGCGAGGGTGCGGACATGGCGGATCTCCGTCGTGTCGAGTGTGTAGCCGAACCATTTGTTGATCGCGAGCATCGGTTCGTTGCCGGCGTCGTTTCCCGTGTACGCCACGGTGATGCCGGCCGCGCGGGCCCGGTGCAGGGAGTCGTTCTTGGCGAGCTTGGCGAGGCCGCGGCCGCGGAAGGCGCGGGCCGTGCCGGTCATGCCCGAGAGGTAGCGCCCTTCGCCGTCGGTGAGGGCCGCGGTGAAGGCTGCCGGGGTGCCGTCCACGACTGCGACCGTCGTCAGGTCGTGGTTGAGGAGGGGCTGGTGCCAGGTGTCGCGCAACCACTGGTCGTAATCGGTGAGTTCGGCCTGGATGTCGCCCGGTTCGTCGCTGGTGGCCTCCGCGTCCAGGTGGAAGAGGGGGCGCGGGTCCGCCGCGTAGTCGGAGGCGGTGCGCAACTCCACGTTCGGCGGAGGGAGTTGGCGGGGTGGGAGGGTGTCGGCCGTGAGGTCGAGGCGGAGGAAATGGGCGCTGCGGCTTGCGCGGTAGCCGCGGGCGGCGGCCCAGGCGAGATTGCGCGGGGCGTCCAGGGCCCAGCAGTGCACCTCCGTGGCGCCGTGCTGGGCGAGATGCTCCTCCGCCGTGCGCAGGAGGAGGGTGCCGGCGCCGCGGCCCGTGTGCTCCGGGTGAACGTATACGTTCGCGTAGCCCTGGCCGGGTTCCGGGCTGTCGTACGCGACGCCCACCTGCGCCGTGCCGATCATCTCGCCGTCGCCGGTCTGCGCGAGCAGTTGGCGGTAGTGGGCGTCGGGGTGGGCGTTTGCGGCGGCGTACGCGACGGAGGCCGGGGTCGCGAGCATGGCGGGGAGGCAGGCGCGGCGGATCCGGGCGAAGGCCTCGGTGTCGGCCGGACGGTCGAGGTGCAGCGCGCGCACGATCACGGTCATGGGGGCGCACGCTACGCGCCGCGCGCCACCGGGTGCCTCCTATTTTTCGGTGCTGCGGGAGAATCGACCGCGTGACCTTGAAGATCCGCATTGACGACAGTGCCGCGCCCTACGAGCAGGTGCGGGCCCAGATCTCCGAGCTCGCCCGGTCGGGGGTGCTGCCCGTCGGGTACCGGCTGCCCACGGTCCGCGGGCTCGCCGAGGAGCTCGGCCTCGCCGCGAACACGGTGGCCAAGGCGTACCGGGCCCTCGAGACGGACGGGGTGATCGAGACGCGGGGGCGCAACGGCACGCTTATCGCGTCCGCTGGGGATGCGGCGGAGCGGGAGGCGTCGGCGGCGGCGCAGGCGTACGCGGAGCGGGTCCGGCGGCTTGGCCTGTCGGAGGACGCCGCCCTCTCCGCGGCCCGGGACGCGGTGCGCGCGGCGTACGCGTAGGCGGGGCAAATCCAGCCCCGCCGGCGATTGAGGCGCGGGGGCCGGGGCGGAGCCCCGTGGCGTAGGGGGGCTGGGCCTACAGGTAAAGCCCGGCTTCCGTCCCGCCCCGCTGGTCCGGGACCGACGTCGGAGACACTCCGCGGCGCAGCGCGTACAGCTCCGCCAGTGTCGCGCCCTCGCGGCCCACGCCCTCGTCCGTGCCGAGCCAGTCCGTCGCCTCGTGGCGGGTCAAGGGGGAGACCTCGATGCGGGCCAGGCAGCGGCCGGGGCGGACCACCGCGGGGTGGAGGCGTTCCAGGTCTTCGTTGGTGGTGACGCCGACCAGGACGTTGCGGCCCTGGCCGAGCAGGCCGTCCGTCAGGTTCAGCAACCGCGACAACGCCTGGCCCGCCGTGTGCTTGGCCTCGCCGCGGATCAGTTCGTCGCAGTCCTCCAGGAGGAGCAGGCGCCAACGCCCGTTCGCCGAGCCGTCGTCCTCGCCGATCGCGATGTCCATCAGATAGCCGACGTCCGAGAAGAGCCGTTCGGGGTCGAGGACGCAGTCGACCTGACACCAGTCACGCCACGAGCGGGCCAGGGTGCGCAGGGCGGACGTCTTGCCCGTGCCCGGCGGGCCGTGCAGGAGGAGCAGGCGGCCCGCGATGTCCTCGGGGCGCGTCTTCATCAGCTCGTCCATCGCCTCGGCGACCGGCGCCGTGTAGTTGGGGCGCACCTCCTCCCAGGTGCCGGCCGAGATCTGGCGCGTCGTGCGGTGCGGGCCGCGGCGCGGGGACACGTACCAGAAGCCCATCGCCACGTTCTCCGGCTGCGGCTCCGGCTCGTCGGCCGCACCGTCCGTGGCCTGCCCCAGGACCTTCTCCGCCAGCTCCGCCGTCGTCGCCGTCACGGTGACGTCCGCGCCCCTGCTCCACCGGGAGATGAGCAGCGTCCACCCGTCGCCCTCGGCGAGCGTCGCGCTGCGGTCCTCGTCGCGCGCGGAACGCAGCACCCGGGCGTTCGGCGGCAGCAGTGTCGCGGCGGTGCGCACCCGGTCGATGTTCATCGCGTGCGAGTAGGGCTGCTCGCCCGTGGCGAAGCGGCCGAGGAACAGCGCGTCGACGACGTCGGAGGGTGAGTCGCTGTCGTCGACGCCCAGCCGGACCGGCAGCGCGTCGAAAGGGTTCGCAGACATGCCGCCATGATCCGGCACGAACGGGTCTCCCGCAGGCAATTTCCGCAGCGTGCCCCGGCCTCGTACCGGCCGCCACGCGCACCCCGGCCGTCGAACCTCGTTACGAGTCCGTGGCAGCGGAGCTGGTCCTTCCGCCAACTCCCCTCGTTACCCTTGTCCTTGATGGGACGTCATGGGTGGGAATCGGGGGCGCGGCGATGGCGACTCATCGCCCTGCTCGGCGTGGGCATGGCCGTACTGGCGCTGGTGCTGACCGTGATCAACACGCTTCCGGACGGCAAACAGAGCACCGCGGGCACCACCACGGACGGTGACAGGGTGCACGGCACGCCCGGTGCGCCGCCGAAGGAGCTGGGTCCGCAGGTCGGTTGGGGGTTCACGCACACGCAGTTCTCCGCCGACGAGGGCTCGTCCGCAGCGACCGAGCGAGCGGAGAAGCTGCTGGGGGAGCGGCCGATGCCGCAGAACCAGCACATCATGGGCTGGGGCGCGAGCAACCCGGAGCCGGTGAAGGGGCGTTACCAGTTCGAGGAGATGGACCGGCGGATCGACTTCATCCGCAAGTCCGGCGGTACACCCGTGGTCACGCTCTGCTGCGCGCCCGACTGGATGAAGGGCGGCAAGGCCGGCGTCGGCAACACGGACTGGAGCCAGGCCAGCCTGGAGACCGCGCCGTCCCCCGAGCACTACAAGGACTACGCGAACCTCGCGGCGACGGTCGCCAAGCGGTACCCGTACGTACGGCACTTCATCGTCTGGAACGAGTTCAAGGGCTTCTGGAACGACGGCAAGGGCCGCTGGGACTACGAGGGGTACACGAAGCTCTACAACCTCGTCTACAAGGCCCTGAAGAAGGTTGACAGAGACATCATGGTCGGCGGTCCCTATCTCGTCATGGACAGTCACCATCCCCAGCAGACCGACGGCACCTCCGACGAGGTCAAGGGCGCCTGGGGGCGGATGGACCAGCGGATCGTCGACGCCTTCGACTACTGGAACAAGAACAAGGCGGGCGCCGACTTCGTCGTCGTCGACGGGTCCAGTTATACGAACGACGACGAGATGCTGCCGGACGAGTTCGCCGCCACCGACAAGTTCACCGACGTCGGCGAGTGGATCGAGCGGGAGACCGACGGGCTGCCGCTGTGGTGGGCCGAGTACTACGTGGAGCCCGCCGACAGCAGGGACGAGCGGCAGGGCTGGAGCGAGCCGCACCGCGTCGCCGTGCAGGCCTCCGGGATGATCGCGATGGTGATGGGCGGGGCGACGTCCGGGTTCTACTGGAACCCCGAGGACGAGAAGGGCACGGGCTGCGCCGGCTGTCTGTGGCGGCCGACCGACCGTGCCTCCGGCGGCGGCGCGCTGCCGATGTACGGCCTGGTGTCGCGGTTCAACGAGGAGTTCGGGCCCGGCACGAAGTTCGAGAAGGTGTCGGTGGCCAAGGACGACGTGCCGAACGTGCGGGTGCTCGCCGACGACAAGACCGTGCTCGTCGTGAACACACTGAAGCGGCCGATCAACGCGAAGATCGACGGCAAGCGGTTCGAGATGCGGGGCTACGAGGTGAAGTGGCTGCGGCGGTAGTGCCGCCGCAGCCACTTCACCCCCTGCGCGTCGTCAGTTCAGACCCGTCCTCAGCTCAGGCCCGTCCTCAGTTCAGACCCGTCCTCAGTTCAGGCCCATGGTGATGAACCGCTGGATCAGCGACGCGAGCACCACCGCGAGCAGCGGCAGCGAGAACCAGAACGTGCTCTGCAACCACTGGAGTTGACGCACGCTCGGCCGCAGCGCGACCCGGACCACCTCGCGCGCCGTGAGCAGCACGATCAGGGCGGCCGCCGCGAGCGCGCCCACCAGCGACCACGGCGTCCAGGTGATCTGCGGCCCGATCGGCCCCGGCTCGGCCTTCGCGACCGGGCCCGGCGGTTCCTTGCGGAGCTGGTACATGGTCACGTCCGCGTTGACGTAGACCTTCTTCAGCTCCTCGCGCCGGTCCAGGTTCTCGACGAGGCGCGTGGGCCAGGCCTTGGAGTAGCCGACGTCCATCTGGAGATAGACGACCTGACTCTTGTTGAGCATGAGGTACGAGTTGGGGCCCGCGTCCTTGAGCGCCTTGACGAGGGAGCCGACGAGCACCGGGTCGACGGGCGCGAGCGTCGGCACGTACTGGACCTTCTCCATGTCGCGGGCGCCCCACGGCAGCGACGGCGTCACGTTCTCGACGGTGTCGTTGCTCATCCACAGCAGCCGCACGGTCGGGTCGTCGTGGGCGTAGACGTAGTCCATCGCCGCGACCTCGCCCGGGCGGATCCGCTCGAACGGCTCGTTGCCCCAACGGGCCACCAGGAAGCCGCCCATGAGTACCAGGCCAGCCATGAGCGCGGCCAGCGGGGCGAGGCTGATGCGGTCCTTGTCGCGTTCCTTCGCCGTGATGCCGGTGCGCGGGAACAGCGCGAGGCCTGCGAGGAGCGCGACGCCGGGCAGGGCGAACATGAAGACCCTGAGCGCCATCTCGCCGCCGTAGGACTGCATGCCGAAGCCCAGGAACGGCACGAAGGCCAGCACGAGCAGCGAGCGCTCGCGGTACTTCCAGTCGCGGCGCCGCCACCAGCCCCAGCAGGCGAACGCCAGGACGGAGCCGGCGAGCAGCACGCGCGTGTAGAGGACGAGCTTGTGGGACGAACTGCCGTCCTGGATACGGCCGGAGACCGAGGACGTCACATTGCCGCCGACGCCTCCGATGCCGCCAAACAGGTCGTTGAAGTGCCCCGACCAGTACGGCTCGGCGAGGAAGCCCAGCCAGACGACGACGATGACGCCGAACAGCAGCGGCAGGCCGCGCAGTTCGGACCTGCCGACCACGACCAGGACCGCGAGGACGCCCAGCATCACGAACGGGGTCAGCTGGTGCGCCGGGACCGTCGCCGCGAACAGGGCGATCAGGACGACGAGCAGCACCGCGCGCTGCCGTCTGTCGGTCGGCGCGACCTCGGTCTCCCCGGGGCGCCGCTTCGACCACAGCATCCGGGGCGCCCGGAAGTAGACCAGCAGGATCGCCACGAAGACCAGATAGAGGAGATACGTGAAGCCCTGCGGCGAGAAGTAGTCCTGGCCCACCCAGCCGCTCAGGACGAAGATCCAGACACCGGTCCACTTGGCACGCCAGCTCGCCCGCAGGGAGCGCAGCAGCAGGAACATCGGTGCCAGGTAGAGGAGTTGGATGGCCGTCGGCCACCAGCGAATGACCTCGGTCAGATCGTTGACGCCGCAGGCCTTCGCGAGGAACGCGGCCGCGGCGAAGAAGCCGGGCCAGCTCCAGCGGGCGTCCAGGTCGGGGACCGCGGAGCCGGTGCGGTCGATGTAGTCCATGAAGCCCAGGTGCTGCCAGGCCGTCGCGAACCGCGGCTCCGCCTCGATGACGGCGGGCAGCGCGTGCAGGGACACGACCGTGGCGAGCAGCGTGAGCAACAGCAGGCGCTTGTGCGGGCGTTCGAGCCACAGGAGCGAGGCGAAGACGCCGATGAGCAGGGCCGCGCCGAGCAGCGTCACGGGGGGCAGGACGGAGATCAGTCCGAGCCCGCCCATCCGGTCCAGATCGGCCTCGCCCATCCCGAGGACGGGCCCCCAGTAGAGCCCGATGGCCGCCACGAGCAGCAGCGCGAGGACGACGACGGTGGGGGTGAGCCGGGGCCGCTCCGCCGGCCGGGCGGGGCGTACCGGGGCGTCCGGATCCTGCTCCGAGTCCGGCTCGACGCTGGGTCCGGAGCCGAGTTCGGACTCGAAGTCGGATTCGAGGTCGGATTCGGGCTCGAATCCGGTTTCGGTGTCGAAGGCCAGGTCGACGGCCTCCGGATACGGGTCGGGAAGGACGGTCGAGTCGTCCTCCCCGCGGATGTCGCTCGACGCCTGGGAGGCGGAGGCGGCAGCGGAGGCAGGGACGGATGCGGAGGCGGCGGCGGGCGAGGAGGGCGGCGTGGTCACCCACGTGGGCCTGCGGGTGCCGGCCGGCGGTGTCACGGGTCCCGGGCGGATGTCGGGCCGGCGCTCCTGGTGGTCCAGGTTCAGCTGCACCGCGAGCTGCAGCGTGTCCGAGTCCATCGCGTCCCGCAGCGCCCACTTGGGTCCGTCCTTCGTGGCCGGCTCCAACTTCGGCGTGCCGAGGTCGGCCAGGTCGCCGTCGCGCGGCGCGTCCTCGGGCGGCGCCGTGGCGGGCGCGGCGCGCACCACGCGCCACAGCTTCGGCGCGGCGATCGCCACGATCACGGCGAGCGAGGAGATCTCGGCGACACCCGCGCCGGTGAGCCCCATCCGGGGCAGGAGCAGCAGCGTGAGACCGAGCACGAGCAGGCACAACAGGCCCTGGAGCCAGGCGAGTCCGGAGGTGCGGCTCTGCGCGCGCAGCACCGCGAAGTACGTCTCCATGACCACCCGCAGCGCCGCCCCGACCGCGAACCAGCGCAGCAGCGGGGTCGCCGCGTCCGCGTAGGCGGCGCCGAAGACGTGCAGCACGAACGGCGCGAGGATGAAGAGCAGGGCGCAGATCGGGAGCATGATGCGGGCCATGCGGCGCAGCGCGGCCCGGGTGTTGGCGGCGAGCTGCGCCGGATCGTGCGAACCCTCCACGGTCAGCGAGGCACCCATGTTGATGGCCAGCAGGTTGACCGTGCCGCCGATGGTGGTCGCGATGTAGAAGTACGCGTTGTCCGCCGAGCTGACCTGCGAGGCGATGAGCACCGGCACCAGGTAGACGACGGCGAGCGAGAACAGCGAACCCGTGTAGTCGCCCGCGAGGAACCGGCCCATCTCGCGCAGCGACGGCGGTTCCGCCTTGCTGTCCGTGGCCGCGATGTGCCGCGGCACGAGCCGCCGGAACACGAGCAGGCCCAGCGGAACCACCGAGAACGCGATCGCGACGACCCACGACACGAACACCCCGGTCGCCGCGAACGACGCCGCGAACGCGACGAGCAGCCCCAACTTCACCAGCGAGAACACCGTGTTGCCCACCGGCACCCACAGCGCGCTGCGCAGCCCGGTGAGCACCCCGTCCTGCAGCGTGAGCAGCGACCAGGCGATGACGGCGGCGATGAACCCGAGCCCGTTCAGCGTCCCGTGCAGGAAGCTGTACGAGGGTCCCCACACGTCGAGCGTGAGCAGGAAGATCAGCGCGGCGAACGCGACGGCGACCGAACTCCCCGCGTATGTACGGAAGATGAACCGCCCGGTGGCGCGCCCCGCGACCGGGATGAAGCGGGCGAGGGCCCCGGTCAGCGTCACGGCGGTGAGGCCCGCGAGGAACTTCATCGCCGCGATCGCGGCCGAGCCCTGACCGACCGCGTCCGCCGTGTAGTAGTGCGCGGCGGCCAGCCAGAAGCCGACGCCGAGCACGCCGGAGATGCCGGTGTTCAGCATCAGCGCATAGGCGTTCCGGAACAGCTGGCTCCCGCCCCCCGACCCGCCCATGCCGTCTTCTGTGCCCTTCTTGCCGCGCCCTATGCCGGGCAGCCTGAGCCGGCGTCCTGCGAGGGCCGGGGATCCGGCGTCGGTCGTGGTGGCCGGGTCGGCCTTGGCGCGGGTGGTCGTCGTGTCAGACACGGGTACGTGGGCCCTTCTGGCGGAGCGGGCCGGGCAGCAGGGCGGTCGCCTTGCGGCGGGCCTGCCGGGCTCTGCGGACCACGGCGTACCCCTTGGTGAGGGCACGGTCCCTGGCGAAGGTGCGGCCGATGGCGCGGCCGTCGACGATCCGCTCGAACTCGGTGACGTCGGTCGAGCGGCGCACGGTGACCCGCCGCAGGGCGTAGGGGCCCTGGGGCCGCCGGGCCAGCGCGTTGCCGACGGCGAGCGACTGGGCGAACCCGGCCGCGCGCACCGCCTGCCGCACCCGCCGGTCGGAATGCCCGTACGGATACGCGAAGGAGACCGGCGCCGGGCCCAGCTCGCCGGCGACGATCTCCCGGCAGCGCAGCAGCTCGAACTCCAGGTCCGTGTCGTCGAGTTGGTCGAGCTGCGGATGCGTGTGGCTGTGCCCGCCGATCTCCATGCCCTGCCCGGCGAGCGCCCGCACCTGGGGCCAGTCGAGCATCGCGTCGAGCCCGCCCCCGGTGTCGTACGCGCCGCGCAGCCACCCCGTAGAGACGAACAGGGTGGATGCGAAGCCGTGCTTGGCGAGGCTGGGCAGGGCGTGCGTGTGCACGCCCTCGTAGCCGTCGTCGAAGGTGATCAGGACGGGCCGGTCCGGGAGCGCCCGGCCGCCGCCGCGCCAGATCCCGGCGAGCTCGGCGGTGGTCAGCGGCGTGCAGCCGTGATCGGCGAGCAGTTCCATCTGCTCGGCGAACTGGGCCGGAGACACCGACAGTTGACGGGTCTCGGGGTTCGGGTCGGGGGAGACGGCGTGGTACATGAGGATCGGCACGGACCCGCCGTAGGACCACCGCTGCTGGGCGCTCACGCCACCGCCTCCGTTCTCCCGACTTCCTTCGTGGGCGCGTCGATCTCCGCCACGGTGAATGTCGCGCCCGCGCCGCGCGCCCGCCAGCTGCCGAGCGCATAGCCCCCGGCCGCCGCCAGCACCCCGGCCACGATCGCCCCGGCGCGGCCCGCGCCCCCGGCCCGACCCAGCGCGAAGTCCCGTACGCCGCGCGCCGCTCCGACCGGCAGCACCCGCGTCGAGTAGGCGCGCTCGGTCTCAAGTCCCTTGCCCGCGCCGACACTTCGGGCGACAAGAGCTTTGGAGAGGCCCTCGGCGTAGGCGCGCGTACGGAAGTAGGCGAAGCGTTCACGGCCGGCCGGCACCCGGTGGTGGATGACGGCCCGGTCGTCGATCAGGAGCACCGCGTCCGGTCTCGCCCGCGTGATCCGGATGCACAGCTCCGTCTCCTCGCAGCCCAGCGGCCGCTTGTCGCCGTCCCGGCCGATGCCGGTCGCGAAGCCGCCCGCGATGTCGAAGGCGCCGCGCCGGAACGAGGCGTTGCCACCGAGCACGTTGCGCACCTCGACCTTGCCGCGCGGCAGGCCCTTGTACGAGCAGCCCACCACCCAGTCGAACTCCTCAGGGAACCAGCGGGGCCTGCGCCCCGAGGCCCAGATCGGCTCGGTGTGCCCGCCGACCGCGAGGACGCGCGGGTCGGCGTATCCGGCGGCGAACCAGTGCAGCCAGTCCCGCTCGGCGACGGCGTCGTCGTCGAGGAACGCGACGATGTCGCCGCGCGCGGCGGCGATCCCGGTGTTGCGCCCGGCGGAAAGACCCCGCGGCCCCGCGTTCGCCAGCACCTCGACGCCCTGCTCGCCGTCGAACTCCTTGGTGAGACGGTCGAGGAGGGCCGGGTTGTGGTCGACGACGAGGAGCGTCTCCAGGGCGGCGTACGACTGTGCGCGCACGGAGTCGACGGCGGCGAGGATGTCGCTCCAACGGTCTTCGGTGTACACGCAGATGACGACGGACGCCGTCATCCGCGTGCCGTGTCGCTCCGTCAAGACCCGTCCCCCCGCACGAGGGTGAGCTTCGATGCGGTCTGCCTGCTGCGCAGGGCGCGACGGTTCGAGCGCTCCTTCATGATGACCTTGAGTACGCGCAGGCCGTCCCGGACGGCGCGCAGGTTGCTGGCGCCGTGGATGCGCAGGTACTCGTGGCTCGGTATCTCCTGGACCTTCAGGCCGGCCTTGACGACCCGGATGTTCATCAGGGTCTCCACCTCGAACCCGGTGCAGTCGAGGTCGATGTCGTCCAGGCAGTGCCGCCAGAACGCGTTGTACCCGTAGCAGAGGTCGGTGTAGCGGGCGCCGAACTTGGCGTTGACCGCCGAGCACAGCGCCCAGTTGCCGAGCTTGCGGATGGGCGTCATGTCGTCCGTGCCGCCGCCGTTGGCGAACCGCGAGCCCTTGGCGAAGTCGGCGCCGGAGACGAGCGCGGAGACGTAGGAGACGATCTCCTGGCCGTCGGCGGAGCCGTCCGCGTCGACCATGACGATGATGTCGCCGCTGCAGGCCGTGAAGCCGGTGATCAGGGCATCCCCCTTGCCCTTTCCGCGCTGCGGTACGACCACGACTTCCGGCCACAATTCCCTGGCCACTTCCACGGTGTTGTCGGTGGAATTTCCGTCCACCAGAACGACTTCGTGGATCCAGTCGGGAAGAGTCTTGAAGACGTACGGAAGATTTTCCGCCTCGTTCATGGCCGGAATGACCACGCTGACCCGCGGCGCGATCGCCAGGTGCGTGGAGATGGCCCGGTAACGGGCGGGAATTCTGCCTTCCGGCGATGTCCCCTCGGGTATCACTGGAGGCACAACGGAACTGCTCATGAGTCTGGTCCCTCTCGTCCGGTGGACCGCCCGCCCCCGGGCGGTCCGGCTTCGTGTCCGGTTCGAAAGGGGGGTTCTCACTCACGGCCGTGCCGGAAGACCTCTCCGTACAGGCCGGGTGAGCTGGCATTGCACACCGGTTTGTCGGACCGGTCGCGCGGCACGCGACCCGGCTCCCCCGGACGCCGGAGCGAGCGGGCTCACCGGAACGCGGCACCCCCCTGCCGCGCCCCGCCCCGGACCTTCGCGACCTCGGTCCCTCCCCTAGATCGCATTTCGTGCTGGTCCGATGCGGGTGGATGTACGACGGTATTGATGATTGAGACTGTATGGCAAGACCTGGAACGAGGCCTCACGTTTTTATTGTTTTGGCCATTTCCTTAACTTCCGTCCCCTCTTAGTGGATTTTCCCGATCCGTTTGCGAATCTCCTGGGCCGCGCCCCCACGCAGCTGTCGGATGATCCATTGCAAAAGAAAAGCGGAAGCGCTGAGTACCGCCACGGCGAGCACTCCGCCGTCCACCGACCAGCGGTGCACGGCGAGCATGCCCTGGGCGACCAGCATGACGACCGCGATCGCGCCGGCCACCGAGGTGAGCGCCCGGGCCCACGGATCGAGCCCGCGCAGGGCGGCCGCGAACGCGACGCCGGGCGCGGCGAGCAGGAAGAAGAGCGCGAGTGGTCCGCGCAGCGGGGATCCGGCGTGCGAGAGCGCGAGAACGAGACCCGCGCCTCCCGCGACGACGCCCGCCCCCGCGAGCAGCTGAAGGCCGTCCGATGAAGACGGCTTGATGCCGATGGTCTGCATTGGCGACTTTGCCCCCCGACGCGCCGGATGCCGGGCTTCAATGTGGCGCAGTCCCGGGCCTGCGTCAAGGAGGCCACAGGGGCAACTCCGGATCCCTGCGGTCCAGTTGGTCGGCGCTCTACGGGCGTAGCGTCGATGAGCTGAGGGTATGTCATATCCCTGGCATGAACCTGCAACGCGAGCGGGCGGCAGAGACCCTGCTGATCCTGCTAAAGGGAGGTTCCATGAGATCTTTCCGGATTGCGGCCCACGTCTCCTCTTTCGTCCTTGCCGCGGTGGCAGCCCTGACCGGGGCCACAGCCGCGCAAGCCGCCGACTCCGCAGCCGCCACGGGCTATGTGGCCCTCGGCGACTCCTACTCCTCCGGTGTCGGCGCCGGCAGCTACGACGCCGACAGCGGCGCCTGCAAGCGCTCCACGAAGGCGTACCCGGCCTTGTGGGCAGCGGCCCACTCACCCTCAAGCTTTAATTTCACCGCGTGCTCGGGTGCTCGTACGGGTGATGTCATCGCCAACCAGCTCGGCCCGCTCGGCGCGGGGACCGGGCTCGTGTCCATCTCGATCGGCGGCAATGACGCGGGCTTCGCCGACGTCATGACGACCTGTGTCCTGTACTCCGAGTCCACCTGCGTGAAGCGCGTCAACGAGGCTCGTGCGTACGTCACTTCGACCCTGCCGAGCAAGCTCTCCGACGTCTACTCGGCGATCAGCACCAAGGCGCCCGCCGCCCACGTGGTGGTGCTCGGCTACCCCCGCTTCTACAAGCTCAGCGGCACCTGTGTGGCGGGCCTCTCCGAGAACGAGCGCTCGGCCATCAACGGCGCCGCGGACCTCCTCAACTCCACCATCAAGGAGAACGCCGCGACCAGGGGCTTCGCCTTCGGCGATGTGACCAGCACGTTTACCGGGCACGAGATCTGCTCCGGCGCCGCGTGGCTGCACAGTGTCAACTGGGCGAACATCGGCGAGTCGTACCACCCCACGGCCGCCGGGCAGTCGGGCGGCTACCTGCCCGTGTTCGCCTCCGCCGCGTAGCCGGATCCCGGTCCGCGGACCTCGGTGCGCGGACCTCAGTACGTGGGTGAACCGGTGGTGGCCCCGGTCGTCGGGGTCACCACCTTGCACGTGATCGCGTACGAGACGTAGTTGGACGTCACCGCCACCGGGCTGCGCACCTCGACACCGATCTGCCCGCGCAGCGTCCCGCCCTCTTCGTAGTGAGTCTGCGTGGTGGTGACCGTACGGGCCTTGTTCGCGGCGCCCTTGGGGACGATCAGCGTCTTCCAGCCGGGGTCCGAGGCCTCGCCGCCCCGCACCACCCAGCGGTACTGCACGGAGGCGGGTGCGCGGCCCACCGTGATCGTCGCGGCGAAGGCCGGGGCCGCGGCGGCCGGCGGCGGGCACGGGCCCTAGTAACTGCCGCGCACCGCGCGGACGTTGACCTTGACGGACTGGGCCGGGGTGGTCGTGTGGCCGCCGCTGCCGGAACCGCCGTCGCCGCCGTTCCCTCCGTTGGTGGAACCGCCGCTGCTGCCGCCGTTGTTGTCGCCGGTGGTGCCGCCGCCGGTGTCGCCCCCGCTGCCGCCGTTGTTGTCGCCCGTGGTGCCCCCGTTGTTCCCGCTGTTTCCGCCCCCGGACGTGCCACCGCCGTTGCTCGTGTTCCCGTTGGGGTCCGCGTCGCGGTTGAGCATGGCGTACGTGAGTCCTCCGATGGCGAGGAGGAGGACCACGATGCCCGCGATCATGGCCCTCGATGCGCGGCGCGGGTAGCGGGAGTCGGGCTCGGCGCGGACCGGGGCCGTGGTGGCCGTCTGCGGGGCGCCCATCGGGAGCGGAGTCGGGGGAGGGACGGGCGTGTGCGCCTGCTGCGACGTCATCGTCGGCTGCGAGGCGAGCGGGGAGGCCTGCACCGGGCCGGCGCGCAGGGTGCCGCCCGAACCGACGATGCGCAGGTTCTGCTCGGCCTCGGACGCCGGGGTCCGCTGGGACGGATCCTTGCGCAGCAGCCCCTCGATCACGGGCGCCAGCGGCCCCGCGCGGTGCGGCGGCGGCAACTCCTCGTCCACGATGGCCCGCAGCGTGCTGAGCGGGGTGTCCTGGCGGAACGGCGAGTGCCCCTCCACGGACGCGTACAGCAGCACACCGAGCGACCACAGGTCCGACTCGGGCCCCGGGGTGCGCCCCAACGCCCTTTCCGGGGCCAGGAATTCGGGCGATCCGATGACCTCGCCCGTCATGGTGAGGGCCTGCGTCCCCTCGACCATGGCGATGCCGAAGTCGGTGAGCACCACCCTGCCCTCGTTCGACAGGAGTACGTTGCCGGGCTTCACGTCGCGGTGCAGCACGCCCGCCTCGTGGGCGGCGCGCAGCGCGGCGAGCACCTCGGCGCCGATGTGCGCGGCGTAGGCCGGGGGCATCGGGCCCTCCGCGTCCAACTGCTCGGCGAGCGAGACGCCGCGGACCAACTCCATGACGATCCACGGGCGTTGTTCCTCGGTGGCCACGTCGTAGACCGTCACGACGTTGCGGTGCGTGATCCGCGCCGAGGCCCACGCCTCCCGCTCCAGGCGCGCGTACATCCGCTGCACCTCGGCGTCCGGGAGCCCGGCGGGCGCGCGCACCTCCTTCACGGCGACCTCGCGCCCGAGCACCTCGTCGCGGGCCCGCCACACGGTGCCCATGCCGCCCTCGCCGAGGGGGTCGAGCAGCCGGTACCTTCCGGCGACCACACGCTCAACCACGGGCGCCCCCATTCGTGGGAAGACAAGCAAGCGCGACACGACAAGTCTGAACAAAAGTAGCTCAACCGAGCGCTGTTGCGGCCCCCCTGAACACCAATCCGCAGCCGAGGGCCACCACGACGAAGGCCGAACCGAACGGCACCGCGCGGCTCAGACCGCGGCGTACGAACGCGGCGAGCGGGCCGCGTCCCGGCCGCGGCAGATCCGCGAGGGACTGCGCGATCCGGCCGCCGATGCGCACCACCGTGAAGCCGACCGCGGTGAGGGTGAGCGCGAGTCCGGCACCGTAGCCGAACACGAGCAACAGGCCGAACCACGCCTTGCCGAGCGCGGAGGCGCCGACGAGCACGACGACGGCCGAGGGGCTGGGGACGAGGCCTCCGGCGAATCCGAGGAACAGGGTTCCACGGAGGGTGGGTTGAGGCATCGGGTGCGGGTGCGGGTGCGGGTGCGGGTGCGGGTGGGGATGCGGATGCGCGTGGCCGTGATCGTGCCCGTGCCCGTGGTCATGCGTGTGCTCGTGCCCGTGGTCATGCTCATGGTCATGGTCGTGTGTGTGCGCCCGTGCCGCCGCGCGGTAGCGCCACGCCCTGCGGAGCAGGCCCACCCCCGCGGCCGTGACCAGCACACCGCTCGCCAGGCCCAGCCAGGCGATCACCGAGGGTGCGGCAGCGGAGCCGGCCGTGACGAGGACGCCCAGGGCGATCACGCCGAGCGTGTGCGTGACCGTCACCGACGCGGCGAGCGGCAGCACGTCCCGGAGCCTCGCCCGGCTGCGGGCCGCGGCGGCCGCCGCCATCAGGGTCTTCCCGTGTCCTGGCGCGAGCGCGTGCAGTGCGCCGAGGACCATCGCGATGCCGAGCGCCAACGCCCCGAAACCGGGGCCGAGTTCGTGCCGCGACACCAGTCCTGTGAGGGCCTCGGTCCAGCGGTCGGCGCCGCGGGGGAGCACCTCGGAGCCGATCGGACGCCCGCCGTCGGCGTCGGCCGCGCCGTCCGTCGCAGGGGCCGCCGGGCCGCCGGGCACGGCCGTGACCGAGGCCGCGACCCGGTCGGGCGGCGAGGACAGCAGGTCCTTCGGGTAGCGCGTCAGCCGGTCCGAGATCGACGTGGCGGGCACGTTCGAGGCCTTCAGTGTCATCCGGTCGCCGCGCGCCGTGATCTCCCGCCAGCCCGGGCCCTTGGCGACGCCGGTGCGCAGCTCGACGCGCACCTTCTCGCCGTGTGTCTCGCCCTGCTTCTCGCGCAGCGGCGCGGTGAACGCGCACTCCACGCGCAGCGTCTTGAGTCCCGCCTGGCCGGGGCGCAGGCGTGCGTCGGCCGTACGCACCTCAAGGGCGGCCCGACGCCCGTCGACGTCGGCCTTGGCACTCCGCGCGGCACTCGCGCAGCGTTCCTTCGCCCACACCGCCCGCCCCCGCTCGTCGAGTTCGGGCCGCACCTGCTGCGTCGGGATCTCCGCCAGGTCCTCCACGTGGTCGACGCGCAGGGCGTCGCGGCCGACGAGCAGCCCGTCGTAGTGGTTGACGGTGAAGTTGCCGAGCGGGTGCGCGGCCGCCCCCGGGGCGCCGGCCAGGAGGAGCCCGACCGTGGCGGCGCCGAGAGCCGTGGGCAGCGCGACGTACCGCTTCCAGCGCCTCATCGTCCCGCCTCCTTCCCCGTGGCCCCGGCCAGTGCCGCCCGCGCCGCCTTCGCGCCCAGCGGCGAGAAGGCGGGGTTGCGGTCCAGCGCCTCGCGCAGCAGCTCGCGGCCCTCGGCCCGGTCGCCCGCGGCCAGTTCGATCACGCCCCGGTGGTAGAGGAACGCGGCCTCGCCGAATCCGGTGGCCGTGGCCCGCCGCGCGTACGGCAGCGCCTCCTTGTCGCGCCCGGCCGCGTGCAGCGCCCAGGCGAGCGCGTCCGCCGTGTGCACGGTGTGCCGGCGCTGCCACTCGGCGCGCGCCGCCTTGAGGCCCGCGGCCCGGTCGCCGTGCTCCGTGGAGGCGAGCGCCGTGTCCAGGTCGACGTCGACGCCGCCCGCGCGCGCGAGTCGCAGCCAGGTGCCGACGAGGGCGTACTGGCGCTTCGCCGCCCTGTCGTCGCCGCGCGCCTCGTAGAGCTCGCCGAGCTCCACCAGCGCGGTCGGCAGCGGGGCGCGCGCGACGACGGTCTTCAGGTCACGGATCGCGCCCGCCGTGTTCCCGCTCGCGGCCCGCGCCCTGCCGCGCCCCTCCAGGGCGGCGACCGCGGCCGGGTCCGCGCGCAGCGCCGTCGCGTAGTGGCGCAGGGAGTTCTTGTACTCGCCCTGGCGCCAGTCGAGTTGGCCGAGCGCGGTGGCCACGTACGAGACGTCGCCGGGCGACGTGGCGCCGGCGAGCGCCCGGTCCAGGACCTTGCGCGCCGTCGTGACGTCGCCGCGCAGCTCATGTACGTATGCGAAGCGGGTGAAGCTCGGGATGCCGGGGCGGCGCGAGTCCGCGACGTCCGCCGCCTTCAATGCGCCCTTGTAGTCACCGAGTTCGACGAGCGCGTCGACGCGGAGTGCCAGTGCCGCCTCGCCGTAGGGGTTGACCTTCAGGGCCCCCCGCGCGAGGCGCAGCGCCCCGTCGAAGTCGTGCCGGGCCGCGGCGAGCGCGGCCTGCCCGGCGAGCGCCGGGTCGTTGCCGGGGCGCAGCTTCAGGGAGCGGGCCAGGGCGCGCTCGGCCTGCGGGTAGCGGGACGGGTCGGCGCTCACCCGCGCCTGCTCGACGTACGCCGTGCCGAGCGACGCCCACGACGCGTGGTCCCTGGGCTGGGCCTTCAGGTGCTTCTGCAGCTGGGACACGCCCCGGTCGAGGTCGCCGGAGGCGAGCCGGGCCGGTGCCGGGTTCGGGGCGCTGCCCGTGGTCACGGCCTTCGGCGGGGAGCCGTCGTCGGCGACCAGGGCGCCCGCGGTGAGGGCGAGGGCGAGCGCGGCGCCCAGGGCGAGCAGCCGCCCGAGCCCCGACGCCCCGATCCCCTTGCCGGACAAGGCCTGCATGCGCGCTCCTAGGGACAATTTCCGAGAGACGAAGAGGTGACGAGGTGACGAGGTGAAGAGACGAAGCGGTGAAGAGACAAAGAGACGAGTGGAAGGCGCGGCCCGCGGTGGGGAGGATCAGGCACGCGGGCCGCGCCGGTCGGTGGGTTGCCTGGGACGACCAGAAGCGCTCAGCCGGAGAACGGCGGACCGAAGCCCGCGCGCCGCCTGCTCCGGCTGCGCCACCACACGAGCGCGGTGCCGATCAGCAGGAAGCCGGCGCCGGCCGCCGCGAGGGAGGCCGTCACGAGCGTGTCGTCGTCGCCGGAGTCCGAGGACACCGAGCTGCCGGTGAGCTGGTCGCGGACCTCGGTGTCGCTCTGCGTCTTGTTCTTGGCGAGCGGCCCGCGCGAGCCCTCCGTGGGCAGCGCCACGTACGGGAAGGTCGACTCGAACTTCTTGTCGTTGGCGTCGACGGCGTCGCCCAGGTCGTTCTTCTTGCCGAGGAGCTCGCCCTCGACGACCTGGAGCTCGGCGTCCACGACGTCGTCGGAGAGCCGACGCCCGTTCGGGAAGCCCGCCTTGTCGCCCTCGAGGACACCGAGACGCTTCGGTGAACTCGTCGGCGGTATCGACGTGTTGAGGCGCAACATCTCCGAGGGGCGCACGCCCGGCGGCTGGTTGAGGCCCTTCACGCCCTTCAGGAAGACGTCCACCAGATCGTTGCGCGGTGTCTTCGGAGCCTTGATCTTGTAGATCGACTCGATCAGCTTGGGCAGTTCGGGCTCGGTCACGAACGGCAGGAACTGGCTGTCGTTCCACGGCGAGGACGCGTTGAAGCGGTCCTTGACCTTCTGCGGGTTCACCACTTCGTTGACCAGCGGGCTGCCGAGCCTGGACACCTGCGTCCAGTCGCCCTTCGCATCCTTGCGCGAGGTCGTCGACCACACGCCGATGGTCGGCTGGTCCTTCGACTCCGTCAGGAACGCGGTGGGCACCTGGAGGGCGACCGTGTTCACGTTGTAGCCCTTGAGCGTGTCCCGGCCGACCTCCGAGAGGTTCCCGCCGTACAGCAGGTCGAAGACGCGCAGGTCGAGGAAGAACGGGTCGTCGGCCTGGCCCACGTACGAGGTGACGCCGCCGCCGACCTTCTTGACCGCCTGGTCGCGCAGCGTCTTGTAGTCGGGCATCGACGCCTTGCCGACGTTCGACGGCGCCACCGGGGCATCGTCGGCGATCTTCGACTTGGACACGATCTTCTGGTCCTTCAGGCGCAGCAGATCGATGTCGTAGGTCTGCGTGACGTTGAGGTTCGGGTCGTCGAGGCTCTTCACCGGGCCGGTGTTGTAGAGGAACGTGTTCCCGTTCTTGGTGTGGGTCTTGAACGTCCACCGGTACAGCAGATCGCCCTGCGCGTCGCCGTCGCTGTCGATGTGCACGTCGTAATGGGCGTCTTCGGGGAACGGGTAGAAGTTCGGGCCGCCCGCGGGCTCCTCGAAGGGGGTCCAGTTGGCCACCAGGGTCGTGGTGTCCGGCTTGTCGGGGCTCACGAACGCGTACACGTCGGTGTTGTCGTACTGGGGCTGGCCCGAGATCAGGGGGGCCTCGCGGTGGCTGGAGGCCTCGGCCCGCTGCGGGCCGAGGCCCGTCGCGCCGGCGGCCGCGACACCGCCCGCGGCGAGGCCGCCGCAGACCAGGAGCGCCAGCCCCCGGCGCCGCATGCGTGCGCGGGGTGCGCCGCGTGCCATGTCTGGGCTTTCCGAAGCCGATGCTTTCGATGGCTTCGCTGACTGAGAGGTCATGGGTCCGTCCTCACGCGGTCCGTGCACGAAGTGCGGTTGACGCCAAGCCATTCGGCGCACCGCGCCCGGCGGATTGGTCGTCCGCGGATCGATGCGTAGCGGATTGCCGCGCGGCGGGCCCGCGTTCCGCGCCCGTCCGCCCGTACTTCCTTCACGAAACTTCGCGGCGCCCCCGATCCGGACCGGGCCCGGCCGCGAACCACGTAGTGGGGGCGGCGCGGCACCGGGCCGCGCCGCCGGGCGGGAGGGGAACCGATGCGGGCGGACAAGTTGCTGCCATTGGTCGGGCAGGGGGACGTGCGGGCGTACGAGGAGCTGTACGAGCTGGTGTCGGGCGCGGTGTACGGGCTCGTGCTCCGGGTGCTTCGGGACCCCGCCCAGTCCGAGGAGGTCGCCCAGGAGGTGTTCCTCGAACTGTGGCGCGACGCCGCCCGTTTCGACCCGCGCCGGGGCACCGCGATGGCCTGGGTGCTCACCCACGCCCACCGCAGAGCGGTCGACCGGGTGCGCAGCGCCCGCGCGTCCAGGGAGCGCGAGGAGCGCGCCGCGAGCCGCTGGCACCGCACCGCCTTCGACGAGGTCGCCGAGCAGGTCGAGACCAACCTGGACCGCGAGTGGGTGCGCCGCTGCCTCGAAGGGCTCACCGAACTCCAGCGCCGCTCCGTGACCCTCGCCTACTACGAGGGGTACACCTACCGGGAGGTCGCGCAGCGCCTCTCCGTTCCGCTCGGCACCGTCAAGACGCGGATGCGCGACGGTCTCACACGGCTGCGCGCCTGCCTGGGGGACGCCGCATGAACGACCGCATCCCGAAGAGCCACAGGGTCCTCTGGGGCCCGCGTGCCCACACCCTCGCCGCGCCCTATGCCCTTGACGCCCTGGAACACCGCGAACGGGCGCGGTTCGAGCGGCACTTGACGCGCTGCGACTCCTGTGCCGACGAGGTGCGCGCGCTGACGGAGAGCTCGGTGCGGCTCGCCTGCTCGGCCTCCGTGGCCCCGCCCGCCGAGCTGCGCGAGCGGGTGCTGACCGCCGTACAGGTCACGGCCCAGGTTCCCGCGGCCCATGCCCCCGCGGCGGACCGGCCCCGCACCGCGCCACGCGCGCGTGGGCTCCTCGTTCCGCTCGGCGTGGCCACGGGGGCGGGCGCGCTCACCGTGGCCGCGCTCTTCGCCGTACAGCTGGAGCGCACCTCGGACCAACTCGACGAGCAGCGGGCCGCCGCGCGCGAGGTGGCGGCGGTGCTCGCGGCTCCGGACGCCAGCGCGGTCCGCGCGGACGGGCTGAATGTCGTCGCGTCGCCGGAGCGGGGCAGCGCGGTGATCACTGTCACAGGTCTCGAAGCGCCGCCCCGCGGCAAGGCCCACCAGTTGTGGCTGATGGAGCCCTCGGCGCCGCCGCGCTCCCTCGGTGTGCTGCCCGAGGACGGCTCCGACACGCCGGTGGTGGCCACCGGCTTGACTCCGGACACCTCCTCACTCGCTGTCACGACGGAGCCGGACGGCGGTTCTGTGCGCCCCTCAGGAGCCCCACTTGTCCAACTCGCCCTGGAATCGGTCGGATTCGGAGAGTGATCGCTTTCGAACCGTCAACCCCCTTACGAGGGAGGTGAATACTGCGACCGGGATACACGAGTGTCGCGCTGGGGCGATAGGGTTAACCTGCCCGGGCTGGGTGCCCTCGTACGGGTGGGGAGTGACATGGAACAGATAACAGTGCGCAGCAGGCCGCGAGTGCCTGCGATCACCTGCGGGAACAGTGCGACCAGTTCGCGCCTTGACCGCCATCTCTCGGTGCTCGGCGGTCCTGCCGTCCCGCAGCGCGAGACGGTGGAGGCGACGTCGCTGATGCGCGAGCTGACCACGCGTGACACAGCGCACAAGCGCAGCGACAGCCGCGCACGGATGCGGAGGGTCTCGCTCTTCGCGCCACTGCGGCGGCTTCGTCGCTCGCTTTTCGGCGGCCACTAGACAGCGGCCGCTCCAGCGACAGACAAGGCCCGTATCGCGCCTCCGCGCCGTCCGGTGTATCGCCGCGCATCACAGCGACCGTCATCCCCACGGCACGCGGCGGACACTCCGGCAAGGAGGACGATGCGGGCCTTTGTCGTGCCCGCGTCTCCATACATCGCGTAACGCCCTTGTCACGCACAGATGTTGACGGGGCAACCTCCAGGGTCCACTGTGGCGCGTGATCGTCGATGGCAGTTACAGCTACACCCACCTCACCCCCGGGAGGTACGCGTGTGTGACCTGCACGACCACCACGAGCACGAGCTGCCCGAGTCCACGCCCGGACCGCAGATCAGCAGACGCCGCATCATGCAGATGCTCGGCGCCGCCGGAGTGACCACCGCGGCGATGACCGCCCAGGCGGACCCGGCGATGGCCGCCGCGGCGGACGCCTCGGATGCGGCCCCGCTCGAATACAAGGCGCCCGAAGGCCTCGCGGAGGACAGTCCGGCCAAGACCGCCGCCCTCGGCTGGATCGGCGCCAACAGCTCCCGCATCACGGGCCTGAACGAGGAGATCTGGGAGCACGCCGAGCTGTCGTTGCGCGAGTGGAACTCCTCGCTCGCCGAGGCCGGCTTCCTCGAACGGGCCGGATTCGACGTGAAGTTCGGGACCGCCGGCTTCCCGACCGCGTTCACCGCGACCTACTCCTACGGCAGCGGCGGCCCGGTGCTCGGGTTCAGCGGCGAGTACGACGCGCTGCCCGGCCTCTCGCAGAACAAGGGCGTCGGACACCACGACCCGCGCGAGTACATCCACGACCCGTTCGCCCCGAGCTACGGCCCGGGACACGGCTGCGGGCACAGCGCGCTCGGCACGGCGGCCGCCGCCGCGGCGGCAGCGGTCGCGCAGGCCGCCAAGCAGCACAAGCTCCCGGTCACCGTGAAGTTCTTCGGCTCCACCGCCGAGGAGACCCTGATCGGCAAGACGTACGCGGTCAGCAAGGGCGTGTACGAGGGCCTCGACGCCTTCCTCGACTGGCACCCCTCCACCGCCAACGCCACCGGCTGGGGCACCAGCAACGCCATGACCGCCGTGACCTTCACGTTCCTCGGCGTCGCGGGACACGGCGGCACCCCGCTCGGGAACAAGTCCGCGCTCGACGCCGCCGTGATGATGGCGACCATGTCGGAGTTCCTGCGCGAGGAGAACATGGCGCCCTCCGCCCGGCTGCACTGGGTGATCAACAACGGCGGCGACATCCCCAACGTCACCCCGGAGATCGCCGAGATCAGCTACTACGTGCGTGAGGGCAGCACCGCCCGCGTCCAGGTGCTGCTCGACAAGGTGATCGCGATCTCCGAGGCCGCCGCCAAGGCCTCGCAGACCACGGTGCGGCACCGCATCACCTCCGCATGCTGGAACCAGCTGCCCTCCAAGTCCTTCGCGGAGCTGCTGCACGACAACATGCGGCAGATCGGCCCGCCGAAATTCAGCGCGGAGGCGCACCAGTTGGCGAAGGATCTGCAGAAGTCGCTCGGGCTTCCCGAAGCCGGGATGCACGACAAGGTGGGTGAACTCAAGCCGCCGGACCCGGTGTTCCTCGGCGGCGGCTCGACCGACGTCGCGGACATCAGCTGGAACGTGCCGACCGTGTCGATGGGTTCGGCGCTCGCCCCCATCGGCACGAAGATGCACACCTGGTCCACCGCGGCCTGCGCCGCCGCGGCCCCCGGGCAGGCGGCCGTGCTCGCCGCCGCGAAGTATCTGGCGGCCACGGCGGTCGACCTGATCACCCAGCCGGAGCGGCTCAAGGCGATCAAGGACGAGTTCAAGGACCGCACGAAGGACGTCGAGTGGAAGACGGCGATCCCGGACGGCTATGAGCCGCCCATGTACGAGCCGCCGGCGTGGTTCCAGAAGAAGACCGGGCAGAAGTGGCCGCCGAGCAACATCACGTGGCCGCCGAAGCGGGTCGTGTCCCAGGAGAAGTTCTCCTCGCTGGGGCCGGCGCTCGAGCCGCAGAAGTAGCCCTGAACGTACGGCTGTTCACCGTCCGCCGCGCGTGTAGCGGCGGACGGCGAGCGGCACGCACACCGCGAGCAGCACCGCGCACCAGGCCAGCGAGCCCGCCACCGGATGCGCCACGGGCCAGGCCGCGCCGTGCGGCACCGGCGCGTTGCCGAACAGCTCGCGCACGGCCGTGGCCACCGCGCTGATCGGGTTCCACTCGGCGAGGGTGCGCACCCACCCCGGCATCCCGTCGGTCGGGATGTACGCGTTCGACAGCAGCGGCAGCATGAACGTGGCGCCGCCCAACTGCCCCGCCGCCTCCTCGCTCTGCGAGGCGAGCCCGAGCAGGATCCCGACCCACGTCGCGCCGAACCGGAAGAGCAGGAGCAGCCCGAACGCGCCGAGCGCCGCAGGCAGCCCGCCCTCGATCCGCCAGCCCATCGCGAGCCCCACGAGCACGAGCGGCACCAGGCCCACCGCGGTCGTCAGCACATCGGCGACCGCCTGCCCGAGCGGCACAGCGGCCCGGCTCATCGGCAGCGTACGGAAGCGGTCCATCACGCCCCGGTGCGAGTCCTGGGCGGCGCCGAACATCCCGGTCATGATCCCGTTCGCCGCGGTCGCCACGAGCATGCCCGGCACCAGGAACGCCCGGTAGTCCGAGCCCGGCATGGCGAGCGCGGAGCCGAAGACGTAGCCGAAGAACAGCAGGAACACGATCGGCATGGTCTGCGTCATGATCAGGATGGCCGGGGCGTGCCGGACGCGCTGGAGGTGCCGGCCGAGCATGGCCGTGCCGTCGTAGAGGATGGCGGTGCTCATGCGGCGACCTCCTGGGTCCCTGTGGGGGCGCGATCGGTGACGGTGAGGCGCAGGAACACCTCGTCGAGGGTGGGCGGGCGCAGCGTCGCGTCGAGCAACGGGACGCCGGACGCGTCGAGTTCGCGTACGACGCGGGGGAGCGTGACGGCAGGGTCGAGGACGACGGCGCCCACGGTGCGGCGCTCCGCGTCCAACCGGGGCCGGGTACCGGTGAGTTGGTCGAGGACGACGGCCGCCGCGTGCAGCGCCTGCTCGCCCGCCTCCTCGGCCACGACGACCTCCGCGTAGTGGCCGATCTGCGCCTTGAGCTCGGCGGGCGTGCCCGAGTGGGCGGCGCGGCCCTCGTCGATCAGCACGATGTCGTCGGCGAGCTGGTCGGCCTCCTCCAGGTACTGCGTGGTCAGGACGACGGTCGTGCCCTCGTAGGACAGCTCGCGCACGGCCTCCCAGATGCCGTTCCTGCTGTGCGGGTCGAGGCCGGTGGTCGGCTCGTCGAGGAAGAGCACGGCGGGGCGGGTGATCAGGCTCGCGGCCAGGTCGAGGCGGCGGCGCATGCCTCCGGAGTACGTACGGGCCGTGCGGTCGGCGGCTTCGGTCAGATCGAAGCGCTCGATCAGCTCGTCGGCGCGGGCCCGGCCGCCCGGCGCGCGCAGCAGGCGGGCGAACAGGCGGAGGTTCTCGCGGCCTGTGAGGTCCTCGTCGACCGACGCGTACTGGCCGGTGACGCCGATGCGGCGGCGGACGGACTGCGGGTCCGCGGTGATGTCGTGCCCGGCGACACGCGCGGTGCCCGCGTCGGGGCGGAGCAGCGTCGTGAGCAGTCGGACCGCGGTCGTCTTGCCGGCCCCGTTCGGCCCGAGCAGACCGCACACCGTGCCCTCGCGGACCGCCAGATCCAGGCCGCGCACGGCGTGCACGGCCTTCGGTCCCTTCCCGAAGCGCTTCTCCAGACCTTCACTAAGTACAGCGTACGTAGAAGTCATGGCCCCACCGTAGCGCACTACGTACGGTGTACGTAACTAGGATGGTGCGCGAGGTGATGATCAATGGCGGGCCGAGCGGCCGAACCCGAAGTGATCTGGGCGCGCCCCGAGCGCGCCGGGCGGGGGCCGAGGCCTGCGCACAGCAGGGCCGACGTCGCGGCGACGGCGGTCCGCGTCGCCGACGCCGAGGGCATCGACGCGGTGTCCATGCGGAAGATCGCCGGTGAGCTGGGCATGGGCACGATGTCGCTGTACAACTACGTGCCGCGCAAGGAGGACCTGTACGAGCTGATGGTCGACGCCGTCAGCTCCGAGTACACGTTCTCGGAGCCGAGCGGCGACTGGCGGGCGGACATCCTCGGCCTCGCCCGGCAGTCGCGGGCGCTGATGCACCGGCATCCGTGGCTGCCGGGGCTGATGTCACCGGTCTACGGCTTCAGCCCGAACGCGCTCGCATACCTGGAGTACTGCCTGACCTGCCTCGACCCGCTCGACCTGCCGTACGGCACGAAGATGGAGCTGGTCGCGGCGGTGACGAGCGTGGTCACGACGTACGTCGCCAACGAGATCGCGACGGCCGAGCGGACGCGCTCCCTACCGTGGAGCGCAGAGCAGGAACAGGCGGTACGGATCGCCTACTTGGGCGGGCAGGTGGCCTCGGGCCGGTACCCGCGCCTCGCGGCGTCGTTCGCCGAGGACGCGGGCCCGATCGACCTGGAGGCGGTGTTCGAGCGGGCGCTGCGGAGGACGTTGGAGGGGTTCGCGGCGGGGTGAGCCGCCGCGCTCACACCGGGCGGGCTTCACCGGGCGGGTTCAGAGGATCGCGAACTGGCCTCCCGGGCCCTCCTCTTGGTGGTCGAGAACCGAGGCGGGGCGGTGGGCGGAGTCCGGGACCGGGAGGACGCGGGCCCGTTCCAGGTCCTTCGTCGTCATCGGGTCCGCGAGGGCGGCCTCGCGCAACTCGTCCTGTTGCGGGGCGAGTTCCGCGAGGAGCGTCAGGACCGTGATGAGTTCCAGGAGTTGTGACGTCCACGGCTGTGGCCAGGTCGACGGGCGCAGGGCCGCGAGCGTGCCGGCCTCGGCGGGTGCGGTGCGGCGCGCGAACCACTGCTCCAGGACCCCGACCCCGCTGACGTGGAAGGCCCAGGCCGCCGCGGGGACCGGGGAGATACGTCCGTCGCCGGAGACCAGGGCCTCCTCCTCGCGGTCGTAGAGGAGCTCCGTGGGCCGGGCCGGCAACGGGGAGCGCACATACGGGCGGCGGCCGCCCGGCAGCTTGGGGCGGTCGGCATCCGTGCCGCGCCGCTCCAACCACAGGACGCGGCGCCCGAGTTCGACCCCGCGTTCCCACACGTCCGCGTCGTCCGGCAGCGGCACGCGGATGTCGGGGGAGCCGTCGCGGGCGCCCGCCACCAGGATCCAGGCGAACAGATCGGCCGCCGTCACCTCCTGGTCGTACGCGCCGGAGAGGTGGGTGAGCAGGCCCGGCGCCACGTTCGGCTCCGCGCCGCCGGGGCGGCGGTACAGCGGGCGGATGCGGCCGGGCCGACCGGCGGGGGAGCGGCCCTCCGGGAGGACGGCGGACGCGAGCAGCGCGGGGCCGCCGGCGTCGGGCACGTACCCCTGCTCGACCATGAACAGTTGCCGCTCGTCCGCGACCCGCCACAGCTCGGGGCGCGCCGCGTCGAGCAGTCGCTGGTCGGGGATGAGCCACTGCTCGTCGAACGGGCCGTGCAGCAGCGGTACGGGGTCCGGGCAGGACCCGTCGGCGTGCGCGAGCGGCTCCGTGCCGGTGCGTTGGCCGGGGAGCTGGGCGGCGGCGGTGTGCAGGGTGCGGGCGCGTGAGGGTTCGAGGAGCGCCTCGCGCTCGTCCTGCCCGGCGCGCACGAAGGCGTTCCAACGGGCCTTCAGGGACGCGGCGTCCGGAGCGACCGGCCAGCCGCGTCCCGTACGCAGCGGTGCCACGGACCACGGCATGAGGTCCGCGAGCCCGATGGCCTCGGTGAGCGGGTCGTTCGTCACGACCGGCATGGTACGTCTCCCCCTTTCGCGGCAACGGTGTTGCGGTCGCGGGGCTCCGCCCCGGACCCCGCGCCTCAAACGCAGGCGGGGCTGAATTGGTCAATCCGCGTCCAACGTCACCGTGAACGAGAACCGGTCCCCCCGGTAATGGATCACCGCCACATCCAACACCCTGCCCTCCTCGTCGTACGTGACACCCGTGTAGTGCAGGATCGGACTGAGCAGCGGAACTTCGAGGAGCCGCGCCGTCTCCGGATCCGCGAGCCGCGCCTGCACCGAGTCCGTGATCCGGCTGATCCGCACGCCGACCACGTCCCGCAGCACCTTCGTCATCGGCCACCGCTCCAGGTCCGCGAGGTCCACGCGGGCGCCGAGGTCCGGACGGAGGTAGTTGCGGGCGTGGTTCGTCGGTTCGCCGGTCTTCTCGTCGAAGCGCAGCCGGTGGTACGTGGGGACGGCCCCGACCCCCGGGAAGTACTCGGCGAAGGCCACGGGGACCGGCACCGTGTCGTGGTCGAGCAGCCGTGTCGTCATGCCGGACTGCTGCGCGACGATCGCGTCGACCGAGCCCAACAGGCGTACCGGCGCGCCCTGTTGGGCATCCGGCTCGATGAACGTGCCGCGGCGCCGGTGCCGCGTGATGAGTCCCTCGTCCTCCAGTTCCTTCAGCGCCTGACGCATGGTGAGCACGGAGACCCCGTAGTGCCCCGCGAGTTGCTCCTCGGTGGGCAGGCGCAGTGGGTCCTGCGGCGATCTTCCGAGTATCGAGGCGCGCAGGGACTGCGACACCTGATACCAGAGCGGCAATTTGCGGTTCAGGACGATCGAGTCCGGGGCGAATGACGTCACGGGTTATCCGTACCGGTCGTCGGGGGAGTGGTGCAATGCGGCGGCCATGGGGTCTATCCGCGGAAGTGGCGCTCCAGGCCACGCCATACGTCGTCGTAGCCGCGTTGCAGATGCCCGGCGGCCCCGGCCTGTGGGGCGAGGGTGACGGGCCAGCGCGTCTCGAACATGAAGGCCAGGCCGTCGTCGACCTTCTGCGGCTTGAGCTCGGCCGCGCTCGCCTTGTCGAACGTGTCCCGATCGGGCCCGTGCGCCGACATCATGTTGTGCAGCGAGCCGCCGCCCGGCACGAAGCCCTCGGCCTTCGCGTCGTACGCGCCCTCGATGAGCCCCATGTACTCGCTCATCACGTTCCGGTGGAAGTACGGCGGCCGGAACGTGTCCTCGCCCACCAGCCAGCGCGGCGCGAAGACGACGAAGTCGACGCCCGCGAGACCCGGGGTGTCGGACGGCGACGTGAGCACCGTGAAGATCGACGGGTCCGGGTGGTCGTACGAGATGGTCCCGATGACGTTGAAGCGGCGCAGGTCGTATACGTACGGGACGTGGTTGCCGTGCCAGGCGACGACGTCGAGCGGGGAGTGGTCGTAGGCCGCGGACCAGAGGTTCCCGCAGAACTTGTTGACCACCTCGACCGGCCGCTCGGCGTCCTCGAACGCGGCGACCGGCGCCCTGAAGTCCCGCGCGTTCGCCAGGCCGTTGGCGCCGATAGGCCCGAGGTCGGGCAGTTGGAACGGGGCGCCGTAGTTCTCGCACACGTACCCGCGTGCGGACTCGTCGAGGAGCTCGACCCGGAAGCGCACGCCGCGCGGGATCAGTGCGACCTCGCCCGGCTCGGCGGCGAGCACCCCGAACTCCGTGCGCAGCAGCAGTCCGCCGTGCTCGGGGACGATCAGCAGTTCACCGTCCGCGTCGCTGAACACCCGGTCGTTCATGGGGGAGTTGGCGTGGTACAGGTGCACGGCCATGCCGGTGCGCTGCGTCGCGTCGCCGTTGCCGCCCAGCGTCCACAGGCCGGCCAGCCAGTCCGTGCCGGGTGCCGGCTCGGGCAGCGGGTTCCAGCGACGGCGGTTGGGGTCGGGGGCGGTCTCGGTGAACGGGGCCGTGCGCACCCCGCCGTTGTCGATGCGGCTGAACTCCGGGTGCGCCGCCGACGGGCGGATCCGGTACAGCCACGAGCGGCGGTTGTGCGCCCGCGGCTCGGTGAAGGCGGTGCCGCTGAGCTGCTCCGCGTACAGGCCGAGCGGCGCGCGCTGCGGCGAGTTGCGCCCCTCGGGCAGGGCCCCCGGCACGGCCTCGGACCCGTGCTCGTTCCCGAAGCCGGAGAGGTAGGTCAGCCCCTCGGCGGTCTTGCGTACGTCCCCGCTCATCATCGCTCCCTGGTCAATGATTCCTATGCAACACCGTAGGATTCGCGGGTGGGTGGCGCAAGACCATCACCGTCCGTCGTATGGCTGACGCGCGGCGGTACCAGCGGCCGAGGGGAGGCCCGCGAGCGTCCTCCCCGCGAGGGATCCGCCGAACGCCAACGGTCCTCTACCGTCCCGAACATGCCCAGCCTTCCTGCTCTCCGCGCGGCCGCCGCGGCGCTGCTGACCTGCGCCCTGCTCGCCGGAGCCGTGGGCTGCGGGGCCGATGACAACGGACCGCGGGATGCCGGGGAGGTCCTCTCGCGCACCGACGCCGCGGGCCGTCACTACCGCCAGGTCCCGGTGGAGGGCGCACCCGAGATCGGCCTGATCGTGAAGCCGCAGACGGGCCCCGAGGGCGGCTGGGAGGTCCGCATCTGGGTACGCCGCTTCCGCCTCAGCCCTCACGGCACCCCGGCCCGGGCCGTCGAGCGCCGCGGCTACGCCCGGCTCTACCTCGACGGCCGCTGCCTCGCCCGGCTGCGCGCCGTCGACTACCGCCTCCCCGGCACCCGCCTGCACCGCGGCACCCACCACCTCACCGCCCGCCTCTACGCCGACGACCACACGGTGTGGGCGGTCGCGGACAAGCCCGTCCAGGCCACCGCGGACCTGACCGCGTCACCGTAGTCTGGCCTTCATGGAGCATCCAACGCCCCTGCGCCGCAAGCCCGTTCAGCGGCGCAGCGCCGAGCGTCTGTCCCGGATTCTCGACGCCTGTGCCGAACTTCTCGACGAGACGGGCTACGACGAGCTGAGCACCCGCGCCGTCGCGCACCGCGCCGAGGTCCCCATCGGCTCGGTCTACCGCTTCTTCGGCAACAAGCGGGCCCTGGTCGACGCGCTGGCCGAGCGCAATCTCGACCGGTACGTGCGGCGGGTCACCGCGCGCCTCAGGGACGTCCCCACCGGCGACTGGCGGGCCGCGATGGACGCGGTGCTCGACGAGTACCTCGCGATGAAGCGCACGGCGCCGGGCTTCTCCCTGGTCGACTTCGGCACCCAGCTCCCCGTGGGCGCCCCGGACGCCGACCCCAACCACCGCGTCGCCGACACCCTCACGGACCTCCTCGCCCCACGCCTCGACCGCACCCCGGACCCCGCGCTGCGCCGCGCGTTCCTGGTCGCCGTCGAATCCGCGGACGCCCTGGTCCGGCTCGCGTTCCGCATCGACCCGGAGCGCGGGGACGCAGCGGTGATCGGGGAGGTGCGGGAGCTGCTGCGGGCGTATCTGGCGCGGGTGCTCGACTGACGCCTTTCGCGCGCAGCACGCGCGCGAACTGCTCGTGACCTGGAGTTTTGCGCTTATTGCTCGCGTGTCAACGTCTTGTTAACGATTGTTCGGCCCACCTAGCGTCGCGCTGGCTGCCTCCCCCACGGCGGCTGTTCGAAGGCGAACGTAGACGTGAGAGGGCCCCTCCCCATGCTGACCATCCTCGGTTTCGGCATGATCGCCACCTTCCTGGTGCTGATCATGATGAAAAAGGTGTCGCCCATCGCGGCGCTCGTGCTCATCCCGGCGCTGTTCTGCGTACTGGTGGGCAAGGGAGCGCACCTCGGTGAGTACGTCCTCGCGGGCGTGGGTGATCTCGCGCCCACCGCCGCCATGCTGATGTTCGCGATCGTCTACTTCGGCGTGATGATCGACGTCGGCCTCTTCGACCCGATCGTGCGCGGCATCCTGAAGTTCGCGAAGGCCGACCCGATCCGCATCGTCGTCGGCACGGCCCTGCTCGCCGCGATCGTCTCGCTCGACGGCGACGGCTCCACCACCTTCATGATCACCGTCTCGGCGATGTACCCGCTGTACAAGCGCCTGAAGATGAGCCTCATCGTGATGACGGGTGTCGCCGCGACCGCCAACGGCGTGATGAACACGCTGCCTTGGGGCGGCCCGACGGCCCGCGCCGCCACCGCCCTGAAGGTGGACGCCAGCGACATCTTCGTGCCGATGATCCCGGCGCTCGGCGTGGGACTGCTCTTCGTGTTCGCCCTCTCGTACGTGCTCGGGCGCCGGGAGCGCAAGCGGCTCGGCTACCTCTCCCTGGACGAGGACCTCACGGTCACCGAGACCGTCGAGGAGAAGGTGCTCGTCGGTGCCGGCAGCGGCAGCAAGGGGACCGGTGCGGGCGCCGGTGGCGGATCCGCCTCCACCCCCTCGTACGAGAACGACGAGGGCGAGACGTTCTCCGGGCTCGACCCGAACCGGGCCACCCTGCGCCCCAAGCTCTACTGGTTCAACGCCGCGCTCACGGTGGTGCTCCTGGCCTCCATGATCATGGAGCTGCTGCCGATCCCGGTGCTCTTCATGCTCGGCGCCGCGCTCGCGCTCTCGGTCAACTACCCGAACATGACCGACCAGAAGGCCCGGATCGGCGCGCACGCCGAGAACGTCCTCAACGTCGCGGGCATGGTCTTCGCCGCCGCCGTCTTCACGGGCGTGCTGCAGGGCACCGGCATGGTCGACCACATGGCGAAGTGGGTCGTGGGCGGCATCCCCGACTGGATGGGCCCGCACATGGCACTCGTCACGGGCGTGCTGTCCATCCCGTTCACGTACTTCATGTCCAACGACGGCTTCTACTTCGGCATCCTGCCGGTGCTCGCCGAGGCCGGGAACGCGCACGGCGTCTCGACCCTCGAGATCGCCCGCGCCTCGCTCGCCGGACAGCCGCTGCACATGTCGAGCCCGCTGGTCCCGGCGGTCTACGTGCTCGTGGGCATGGCTAAGGTCGAGTTCGGCGACCACACCAAGTTCACGGTGAAATGGGCGGCGTTGACCGCGCTGGTCGTCCTCGGCGCGGGTCTGCTGTTCGGAATCGTGTGACCGATGAATCCCGAGAACTGATGAATCCCGAGAGTCGATGAGTGCCGAGACCCGATGAGTTCCAAGAGCCGATGAGTGCCGAGACCCGATGAATCCTGTGACCTCATGAGCCGTGCCTGGCTGCTCCGCCTCGTCATCGCCTTCAGCTTCGCGCAGGGGGCGGTGTCGATGGCGCGGCCCGCGGTCTCCTACCGGGCCCTCGCGCTCGGCGCCGACGAGCGTGCCGTCGGCGTCATCGCGGGGGTCTACGCGCTGCTCCCGCTGTTCGCCGCCGTGCCGCTCGGCCGGCGCACGGACCACGGCCGGTGCGCGCCGCTGCTCCCGGTGGGCGTCGTCCTCATCGCGGGTGGGTGCGCGATGAGCGGACTTGCGAACAGCCTGGTGTCGATGGCCGCTTGGAGCGGTGTCATGGGGCTCGGGCATCTGTGCTTCGTCATCGGCGCCCAGTCGATCGTGGCCCGGCAGTCCGCGCCCGAGGACCAGGACCGGAACTTCGGCCACTTCACCATCGGCGCCTCCCTCGGCCAGCTCGTCGGGCCGATCGCCGCCGGCGCCCTGATCGACGGCCACGACATGGTGGGTACGAGCGCGCTCGCGCTCCTCGTGTCGGCGGGCGTCTGCGCGCTGGCCGTGACGTCGCTATGGCGTATCGAGTCCCGTCGTACGCAGCCGGGTTCGCGCACGAAGGAGGCCTCCCGGGTTCCCGTGCACCGCATCCTGCGCACCCGCGGCGTGCCCGGCGGCATCTTCATCAGCCTCGCCGTCCTGTCGGCCACCGACATCCTCACGGCGTATCTGCCGGTAGTGGGCGAGCACCGGGGGATCGCGCCGTCCGTGGTCGGCGTGCTGCTGAGCCTGCGCGCGGGGGCGACGGTCGCCTGCCGCCTGGTCATGACCCCGCTCATCAACTGGCTCGGCAGGACGGCCCTGATCGCCACCACGTGCCTGCTCGCGGCGGTGCTGTGCGCGGGCATCGCGCTGCCCGTGCCGGTGTGGGCGCTCGGCGCGATGCTGATCGTGCTCGGCTTCTGCCTCGGGGTGGGCCAGCCGCTCTCCATGACCACGGTCGTCCAGGCCGCCCCCGCGGAGGCCCGCTCCACCGCCCTGGCGCTCCGGCTGACCGGCAACCGCCTCGGCCAGGTCGCGGCGCCCGCGTCGGCGGGCCTGATCGCGGGCGTGGCGGGTACGGCGGCGCCGTTCGTGATGCTGGGCGGGCTGCTGTTCGTGGCCGCCGGGCTCGGGGTCCGGGGCGGCGACAGGCGCGGCTCCGTGCGGGCGAGGACACGGGCTCCGCGCCTCCGTCGACGCGAGAAGGATCACCAGCGGCACTGAGCCTCCACCCCGGTACCCCCTGGACCCCGGAAACTAGCGACGCTAGTTTGGATCGGCACGTACGTGACATCCCGCACTCGCTCAGGGAGTTGTGCTCATCATGGTCCGCGCCGCTGTACTGCCCGCCGTCGGCTCCCCGCTGGAGATCGCCGACATCGACCTGCCCGAACCGGGGCCCGGCCAGGTCCGGGTGCGGCTGGCCGCCGCCGGTGTCTGCCACTCCGACCTGTCCCTGACCAACGGCACGATGCGGGTCCCGGTCCCCGCGGTCCTCGGCCACGAGGGCGCGGGCACCGTCGTCTCCGTCGGCGACGGCGTCACGCACGTGGCCCCCGGTGACGGCGTCGTCCTCAACTGGGCGCCCTCCTGCGGCAGCTGCCACGCCTGCACGCTCGGCGAGGTGTGGCTGTGCGCCAACGCCCTCACCGGCGCCGCCAACATCCACGCGAAGCGCGCGTCCGACGGCAGTGACCTCCACCCGGGCCTGAACGTCGCCGCGTTCGCCGAGGAGACGGTCGTCGCCGCGAACTGCGTCCTGCCGGTGCCGGACGGCGTCCCGCTCATCGACGCGGCCCTGCTCGGCTGCGCCGTGCTCACCGGCTACGGCGCCGTGCACCACTCCGCCCGCGTACGGGAGGGGGAGACCGTCGCGGTGTACGGCGTCGGCGGCGTCGGCCTCGCCACGCTCCAGGCCGCGCGCATCGCGGGTGCCTCGAAGATCATCGCGGTCGACGTCTCCCCGGAGAAGGAGGCGCTGGCCCGCGCGGCCGGCGCCACGGACTACGTGGTCGCCTCCGAGACGACCGCGCGCGAGATCCGCGGGCTCACGGACAAGCAGGGCGTCGACGTGGCCGTGGAGTGCGTCGGCCGCGCCGTCACGATCCGTACCGCCTGGGAGTCCACCCGGCGCGGCGGCCGCACCACCGTCGTCGGCATCGGCGGCAAGGACCAGCAGGTCACCTTCAACGCCCTGGAGATCTTCCACTGGGGCCGCACGCTGTCCGGCTGCGTCTACGGCAACTGCGACCCGGCCCAGGACCTCCCGGTGCTCGCCGAGCACATCCGCGAGGGCCGCCTCGACCTGAGCACGCTCGTGACCGAGCGGATCGCGCTGGACGGGATCCCGGCGGCGTTCGACAACATGGTGGCGGGCAAGGGCGGCCGGGCGCTCGTCGTGTTTTAGCGATGCCGCGGTTTTGGCGATGCCTCGGTCTTGGCGTTGCTCCGGTTTTGGCGATGCCGCGGCCGATGAGTTCCCGGCTGGCGTCCGGTCTGTAGAAGGAGAAGCCTGATACAGGCCGGCACCGCGCCGGATCGGGAACCAGGAGGCCCACCATGCCCGCCACCGCTCAGAAGATCCGCCCCTGTCTGTGGTTCGACGGCAAGGCCGAGGAAGCCGTCGACTTCTACATGTCGCTCTTCCCCGGTTCCGACTCCGAGATCCTGGAGGTCCAGCGCTGGGGCAAGGAGGGGCCCGGTGTGCCCGGCTCCGTCCTCACCATGGAGTTCCGGCTCGCGGGCAACGAGTACCAGGCGCTGAACGGCGGCCCCGAGTTCAAGTTCAACGAAGCGGTCTCGCTCTCCGTCGACTGCGCCGACCAGGCCGAGGTCGACCGGCTGTGGGAGCGGATCACGGCGGACGGCGGCGAGGGCGGGCCGTGCGGCTGGTGCAAGGACAAGTTCGGGCTGTCCTGGCAGATCGTTCCGCGCCGGCTCGTCGAACTCCTCGCCGACCCGGACGAGGCGCGGGCCGCGAGGGTGCTGGCCGCGATGATGAAGATGGGCAAACTGGACGTCGCCGCGCTCGAGTCGGCTTAAAGGATCGGGGCTCCGCCCCGTACCCCGCGCCTCAAACGCCGGCGGGGCTGGATATGCCGATCCCCAGCGGGGTCCGGGGCGGAGCCCCGAGAGCGTCACCACGGACCCCGCGAGACGGAACTCAGGCCGCCCCTGGTGACACCAACCGGGGAAACGAACGCGCCGCCACGAGGAACACCAACGTCGTCAGTGCGAACGGCCACGTGAACATGTGGCCGCCCACCGGCGCCGCCAAGGCACCGAACGCAGGCGCGCACACCGTCGCGGCGACCGCCCCCGCCACGGCATACGGCACCGTACGCCGCGTGCCCTCGAGGAACACCCCGCAGAGCGCGAGCGCGACCAGCACCGCGTTGTACGCGGACGTGCCGTCGGCCAGCTGCGCGGCGGGCTCGCCGAGGGCCCACGCGGTCGCCATGCCCGCGACGTTCCCGAGGCAGGCCACGCCCGCGACCCGCGGCCCGGCCACCAGCAGCCCGGCGAGCACCAGGGCCCCCGCGTACCACTGCGGCATCAGGAAGATCTGGCCGAATCCGGCGAAGAACCCCCGCACGGCATCGTCGAGTTGGAGTCCTGTCCTGGCCCCGGACACCGCCTGCGGGAACGCGGCGATGCCGCCCCCGCCGGTCCACACCCGCGCGAACCCGGGCGCGGCCAGCGTGATGACGCTCGCCACGAGGCAGAACGGCAGCGTCAGGGCGGGCAGCCCCCACGCCCCGAGGGCCCGCCCCGCGGCGGCGGTGGCCACGGTCGCCGCGGCGCAGCCGAGCAGGGCCACGAGCACCGAGGACAGCTGGTCGGGGTTGAGGAAGACGGCACAACTCACGCCCACGAGGCAGGCGTTGAAGCCCTCCATGCCGAGCGTGAGCCGCTCCTTCTCCACGCCGAGCAGCGCCGCGACCAGCGTGCCGACGGCCGCGCCCCCGACCCCGTAGAGCCCGTACTCCCACCCGGCGGAGAACAGGGCCGCGGCGAACAGTGCGCCGGTGAGCGCGCGCGGCAGGAACGTCACCTGCCCGATCCCGCGCAGCACGCGCAGCGCGAACTGTCTACAACCAGTCGCCCAACTCTGCCCGATTTCCTGGTGAATCGCGGCATCCACCGTCTGCGCCATGCGCCGCTCCCGTGTTACGAAGATGTTTCCCGGCCCGGCGAATGTACGCTACAGCTACTTCCGGGGAAGATCCCGGGCGGGGGCGGGAACGCGCCACGGCGCCCGCTCAGCGCGGCGCCGTCACTCCCAGCTCGGCCCGCAGCGCCCGCTCCCCGGCCCCGGTCACCCGCACCGCCCGCTCGGAGCCGACCCGCTCGACCCAGCCGGCCGCGAAGGCGTGGGCGCACAGCGCGGCGCCCGCCCGTCCTGCGAGGTGGAGACGGCGCTCCGTCCAGTCGAGGCAGCCGCGCGTCAGCGGCCGCCGCGGTCCGGGCTCCAGCGGTGCCCCGAGCGTCCGGAACCAGCCGTGCCCGGCGTCGGTGAGCGCGAAGGTGGAGGGAGTAGGGGAGTCGCCGGATCCGCCCAATCCGCCCAATCCGCCGGATTCGGCGTCGGCCCGCAGCAGCCCCCGCTCGACCATCGCGTCGGTGACCGTGATCCCGAGCCGGCCCGCCAGGTGGTCGTAACAGGTCCGCCCGCGGGCCATCGCGGTCCGCGCCGACGCGGCCCGCAGTGTGGGAGGCCGCTCGCCTCCGTCCGGCACGGCGTACCCGGCGAGGCCCTCCAGGAGCTGCGCGACCTGCGCGTCGGCGAGCCGCAGATACCGGTGGCGGCCCTGCCGCTCCTCGGCGAGCAGCCCGCCCGCGACGAGCTTGCCGAGGTGCTCGCTCGCGGTCGACGCCGCGACGCCCGCGTGCCGCGCCAGCTCGCCCGCCGTCCACGCCCGGCCGTCGAGCAGCGCGAGCAGGCAGGCGGCCCGCGTCTCGTCGGCGATCAGCGAGGCGAGGGCGGCGAGGCGCGGAGCGCCGGGTTCCTTCGAGGCGGCCATGCGTCAAGGATGACCCCGGCACGCTTCGGCGGCCGCCGATACGTCAGCGGTCGGTGGCTGCCGATACGACAGCGGTCGATGGCTGCCGATACGTCAGCGGCCGGTGGGCTGCCGAAATATCAGTGCGTCCCCGCCGCCACCTGCTCGTACTGCACCGCGAGCCCGTCGAGCAGCGCCGTGAGCCCCGTCTCGAAGGCCCGGTCGTCGACGATCTCCTGTCGCTCGGCGAGCAGATGCGCCTGGCCGAGGTGCGGATAGTCGGCGGGGTCGTACGCCGCCTCGTCGTCGGGGAAGCCGCCCGCGAACGAGCCGAGCGCGGATCCCGTCACGAAGTACCGCATGAGCGCGCCGATGGACGTGGCCTGCGGCGGCGGCCACCCGGCGTCGACCATCGAGCCGAACACCGCGTCGGCGAGCCGCAGTCCGGCCGGGCGGCGGCCGGGGCCCTGCGCGAGCACCGGGACGATGTTCGGGTGCGCGCGCAGCGCCGCCCGGTAGGAGACGGCCCAGTCGTGCAGCGCGGTGCGCCAGTCCCGCCCGTCGTCCGTGTCGAACATCGACAGGTCGACCTGCGCGCTCACCGAGTCGGCGACCGCCTCCAGGATCTGGTCCTTCGTGCGGAAGTGGTTGTACAGGGAGGGCCCGCTCACCCCGAGCTCGGCGGCGAGTCGACGCGTCGAGACGGCGGCGAGGCCCTCGGTGTCGACGAGGGCGCGGGCCGCGTCGACGATGCGATCTCTGCTCAGGAGGGGCTTGCGCGGTCGGGCCATGCGGCACATAGTAGGGCTGCAAGCCAAAAACTAGCAGTGCTAATTAACTGCTTTACGATTCGATTCACGCGGGAGTGGCCATGAACCTGGAGCTGAGCGAGGAGCAGACGGCGGTGCGCCGGCTCGCCAAGGACTTCGTGGACCGCGAGATCGCGCCGAACGTGGTGGCGTGGGACCGGTCCGAGGAGGTCGACCGGGGCATCGTCAAGAAGCTCGGCGAGGTCGGCTTCCTGGGCCTGACCATCGACGAGGAGTACGGCGGCTCGGGCGGCGACCACCTCGCGTACACGCTGGTCACGGAGGAGCTGGGGCGCGGGGACTCGTCGGTGCGCGGCATCGTCTCGGTCTCCCTCGGCCTGGTCACCAAGCCGATCCAGCAGTGGGCGAGCGAGGAGCAGAAGCGGCACTGGATCCCGCGGCTGACGGCCGGCGAGGCGCTCGGCTGCTTCGGTCTCACGGAGCCGGGCCACGGCTCGAACCCGGCCGATCTCCAGACGCGTGCCGTCCGCGACGGCGACGACTACGTGATCAACGGCACCAAGATCTTCATCACCAACGGCACGTGGGCCGATGTCGTCCTTCTCTTTGCCCGCACCAACGACACCCCGGGCCACAAGGGTATCTCCGCCTTCCTGGTCCCGACCGACACCCCGGGCCTGACCCGCAACACCATCCACGGCAAGCTCGGCCTGCGCGGCCAGACCACGGCCGAGCTGGTCCTGGAGGACGTCCGCGTGCCGGCTTCCGCGCTGATGGGCCCGGAGGGCAAGGGCTTCTCGATCGCCATGTCCGCGCTCGCCAAGGGCCGGATGTCGGTGGCCGCAGGCTGCGTGGGCATAGCCCAGGCCGCCCTCGACGCGGCCGTCGGATACGCGGGCGAGCGCGAGCAGTTCGGCAAGTCCATCGCCTCGTACCAGCTGGTGCAGGAGCTGATCTCGGACATCTCCGTCGACGTGGACGCGGCCCGGCTGCTTACCTGGCGCGTCGCCGATCTCATCGACCGCGGCGAGGACTTCGCGACGGCGGCGTCCAAGGCGAAGCTGTTCGCGTCCGAGGCGGCGGTCCGCGCGGCGAACAACGCCCTCCAGGTCTTCGGCGGCTACGGCTACATCGACGAGTACCCCGTCGGCAAGCTGCTGCGCGACGCCCGCGTCATGACCCTCTACGAGGGCACGAGCCAGATCCAGAAGCTGATCATCGGCCGCGCGCTGACGGGTGTCTCGGCGTTCTGAGTACGCAGTTGAGTACGGGAGCGGATGGGGCCACGACCCCATCCGCTCCATGCTGTGCGGCATGAGTGACACACCGGTCAAGCAGCAGAACACCGTGGCCTTCTACGGACAGGCCGTCGCATCCTTCGTCGTCGCTCTCACCGCGACGGCCATCGGCATCTACAGCCTCGACGTCAGCGGCTGGATCCGCGCGTTCCTGGCGATCGCCGTCCTCTACCTCACGACCTCGGCGTTCACACTGGCCAAGGTGATCAGGGACCGCCAGGAGGCGGGCCAGATCGTGAGCCGCGTCGACCAGGCCCGCCTGGAGAAGATCCTGGCGGACCACGACCCGTTCAAACCGGTGGTGTGACGGGGGCAGCGTGACGGGGTCAGGAAGACGCCGGAGCGGACAGCAGTTTCGGGACGTCCAGGGCGCCGCCCGCCTCCGCGAACTCCCTTTCCACCGCTGCCCGTAGGGATGCGTCCGCGAGATGGTCCGCGGCCGTGCGGGCCAGTGCCGCCGCGCCGTCGAGGACCGCCCGGTCGGCCTCCGCGCCCCGCGCGCACGCCGCGAAGTCGGCGGTGTGCAGGGCCGTTCCGGCCGGGGCGACGGACAGCATGGGATGGATGGCCGGGATGCGGACGCTGACGTTGCCCAGGTCCGTGGAGCCGCGGGCGGAGTCCGGCGCGGCGCTGCCGGGCAGCACCGTGCGGCCCCGGCTCGTCAGGTGCTGGGCGAAACGCGCCGCGAGGACGTCGTTGTGCCGGACGGGGACACAGGGCGGGCAGTCGTCCCAGCGGGTGGTGACGGTCGTGCCGGTCATCGCCGCGGCGCCCTCGAAGATCCGCTGGACCCGGTCGGAGAGCTCCGCAAGCGACTCCACAGTGGCGGCCCGCAGATAGAAATGGGCCGCCGCGCGCTCGGGCACGACGTTGGGGCGCGAGCCGCCGTCGGTGATCACGCCGTGCACCCGGTCGTCCGGGAGGATGTGCTGACGCAGCGCGGCGACCCCCTGGTAGGCGGCGACCACCGCGTCCAGGGCGTTGCGGCCCATGAACGGTGCGGCGGAGGCGTGGGCGGCGAGCCCCGTGTACTCGACGACCACCTCGCGAAGGCCGAGGAAGGGCGCGTCGGAGAGGTCGGGCCCCGACGAGGGGTGGATCATCACGGCGGCGTCGATCCCGTCGAACGCCCCGGCGCGGGCGAGGAGTTCCTTGCCGGTGCCGTTCTCCTCGGCGGGCGTGCCGAGCAGCACGGCCGTGCCGCCGGTCCGCTCCAGGACGGGGACCAGCGCGAGGAAGGCGCCGACGGCCGCGGCGCAGATGATGTGGTGCCCGCAGCCGTGACCGATGCCGGGCAGCGCGTCGTACTCGGCCAGCACCGCCACGGTCGGGCCGCCGCCCGAACCGGCCGACGCCCGCAGCGCCGTGGGTAGTTCGTGCACCCCGACCTGTGCCGTGACGCCGTGGGCCCGCAGCAGGTCGGCGACGCGGGCGACGGCGCGATGCTCCTCGAAGCCCGGCTCGGGGTCGGCGTGCAGGGCGTGGCCGAGGCCGAGCAACTCCGCGCCGAGGTCCTCGACTTCGGCGTCGATCCGGGCGTGCACCTCGGGGCCCGCCCCCTCGTACGGGGAGGACCAGGCGGGCGCCGAGGCCGCGGCGTCGGCCGCTCGCCTGGCGATCCGCTCGAGATGGGCGCGCCCGGAGTCACTCGCGGCGGGAGCGGCGGGAGATGTGGTGGTGTCGGTCATCGGGCCTCCTGCGGCACGGTGTCGGCGACGGACGGGGTGGACTGGGCGGAATCAGGTGCGACGGAATCAGGTGCGGCGGAATCCGGTGCGGTCATCCGCCGGTGGAGGGCCACGCAGCCGATGCTGACCAGCGCCATCACGATGAACAGGACTGCCACAGGGGTCCAGGAGGCGCCCGAGGAACCGGCCATCCACTGCGCCAGGGGCGGCACCGCGCCGCCGCCGATCAGGCCGGCGATCTGGTACCCGAGCGAGAGCCCCGTGTAGCGCACGCGCGGCGGGAACCACTCGGTGACCATCGTGCCGACGGTGGCGTACGCGATGGTGCTGGCGAGCATGCCGAGCCCCATGCCCGCCCACAGGCCCACGAGGGTGTGCGATCCGGCGAGCCAGAACATCGGGAACGCCACGACCAGATGGGCCGCCATCCCGACGAGCGTGACGCGCCGGACGCCGAACCGGTCGCCCAGCAGCGCGGTGAGCGGGGTGAAGACGATCACCACGACCGACGCGAACATCCCCGCGGCCGACGTCTGCGCCTCCGTGAAGCCCAACTGGGACACGGCGTAGGCCGACATGAACGTGACGATCACGTAGAAGCCGCCGACGGTGACGAGGAAGGCTCCGGTGGCGAGCAGCCAGGTCCGCCACGAACCGCGCGCGACGTCGAGGACGGGCAGCTTGCCTGCGGCCCCGCCCGCCTCCCGCTCCTCGCGCAGCGCCTCCTTGATCTCCGGCGCCTCTTCCAGGCGGCTGCGGATGATCAGGCCGGTGACCACGAGCACGCTCGACAGCAGGAAGGGGATGCGCCAGGTCCAGGCGAGCAGCGCGTCGTGGCCCGGCAGCGAGGCGAGGGTGAAGACGCCGGTGGCGAGGAAGAAGCCGAGGCCGTCGCCGACTTGGGGGAAGGAGCCGTACAGCGCCTTGCGGTGCGGTGGTGCGTTCTCCACCGCGTAGAGGACCGCGCCACCCCATTCGCCGCCGACCGCGAGCGACTGCAGGACGCGGATGATCAGCAGCAGTACGGGGGCGAGCGCCCCGGCCACCGCGTAGCCGGGCAGCAGCCCGATCAGGAACGTGGACGCGCCCATCAGGAGCAGGGAGCCGATGAGGGCGTGCTTGCGCCCGTAGCGGTCGCCTATGTGCCCGAAGAGGAGCGCGCCGAGCGGCCGGCCGAGGGAGCCCACGGCGAGGGTGGCGAAGGAGCTGAGCACGCCGAGCGCGGGGCTCATCTCGGGGAAGAACAACTTGGGGAAGACCAGGGCGGCGGCGGTGCCGTAGATGGCGAAGTCGTACCACTCGACAGTGGTGCCGATCAGTGTGGCGGTGGCGATGCGCAACGGGCTGCGCCTGCCGTCGACTTCGGGCGGGGCGTCCGCGTCCGCGGGTGGTCGGGCTGGGGGAGTCGTCATGGACCGGGGCTCCTTCTGAGGGCAGGACGGCGGGCCCGCGGGGGGCGCGCGGGGCGGGGACGGCCGACCGGGGAACAGGGCCAAGGACTATGGATTCGATTGGACCCATAAAGTGGTACCGGGACGCTACGAGCGGCGGAGAAGCCCTGTCAATAGGGTCCGCACCGAATCCAATAAGGCTTCGGGGCGGGCGAGTTCGCGTCCGGAGGCCATCCGATGGCGACGAGGACGACCGGGAGGACGCGTGGTGAAGGCGGAAGCCGGGAGCGGGACCGACGGCGCGGGCGCGGGGGCGCGCCGCCCCGATCCGCTGGAGCGGCCGGGGCAGCGCAGGCCCTCGCGCGACATGGTCACCGAGATCCTGCGCAAGCGCATCGCCCTGGGCGGCTTCGCGCCGGGCAGCAGGCTGCCGGCCGAGCGCGAGCTCGCCGCGTCGCTTGGTGTCGGGCGCAACACCGTCCGCCAGGCGGTGCGCAGGCTCGCCGAGGAGGGCCTCGTGGTCACCACGCTCGGCCGCTCCGGAGGGACACGGGTGCGCCCCGCCCCGGCGGTCGAGGGCGAACGGGCGGCCGTGGCCGCCGACTTCAGGGCCACCATCCGCGACTACATGGAGTACCGGACGGCGGTCGAACCGTTCGCGGCCGCGCTCGCGGCGCGGCGCGGCTCCACCGCCGACCGGCGGGCCCTGGTGCGGATGCTCGACGAGGAGGTCGCCGACCTCGCCGCCTATCACCAGGTCGACTCGCGCTTCCACCTGGCGGTCGCCGCAGCGGCCGGCAACGAGGTCCTCGGCGAGGCGGTGGAACGGGCCCGCGCCGAGATGTTCGTCCGCGGCAACGCGCTCTGGCTGGACTGCGACTGGACCCTCGTCTACCCGCCGGACCGGGACCTCTCGCGGGTGTTCTGCGAGGAGCACCGGGCCATCGCGCTCGCCGTCCTGGCCGGTGACGCGGAGACCGCGGAGGCCCGGATGCGCGAGCACCTGGAGGACTCCGGCCGGCAATTCCTCGCGCTGCTCGACCACTTCGAGGCGAACGGCGGGAGCTGAAGGGTCCCCGAGGGGGCGAACTCGTTGACCAGCGACGCGGGTTGTGGTTAGCCTCCGAAATGGGTCCGGCCGAGTCCAAATAGCGAACCGTGCCCACCGGGAACCCCCGGCACCCGCGTCCCTGGAGGTACGGCACCTTGCACAGCCATGACGAAGCCCTCGCCCGCACGGTCCTCGACCACGTCGAGCAGCGGCTGCGCCTCGACCCGGCGCCGCTCGGCAGGCTCGGTGACGCGGCCGAGCTCGAAGCCGCCCTCAAGGGCGCCCTGGGCGGCGGCCCGTCCGCCCCGGACGACGTGCTGCGGCTGTTCACCGACCACATAGAACCGACCGTCGTCTCCTGCGACAGCCCGGGCTTCCTCTCGTTCATCCCCGGCGCCCCGACCAAGGCCGCCGCCCTCTTCGACATGGTGCTGTCCGCCTCCTCGCTGCACGGCGTCTCCTGGCTGGAGGCGTCCGGCGCCGTCGCCGCCGAGAACCAGGTGCTGCGGCTGCTCGCCGATCTCGCGGGGATGCCCGGCGGGGCGGGGGGCTGCTTCGTCAGCGGCGGGTCGGCGGGCAACCTGTCCGGACTCCTGGTGGCCAGGGACACCGCCCGTACGGCCGAAGGGCGCCCCGTGGAGCGGCCCCGGATCGCGGTCAGCGACCAGGCCCATTCGTCGATCGGCAGCACGTTGCGGATCATGGGCGTCGAGGCGCTCGTGGTGCCCACCGACGACCACCGGCTGACCGGCGACGCGGTGCGCGCCGCGCTCGCGGCCGACGGTGACCCCGAGAGCGTGGTCGCCGTCGTCGGCACCGCCGGCACCACCAACGCCGGCATCATCGACGACCTCGCGGGCATCGCCGACGCGGCCCGCGACCACGGCCTGTGGTTCCACGTCGACGCGGCCTACGGCGGCGGTGCCCTGTTCTCGCCGCGGCTGCGCGAGCGGTTCGCCGGCATCGAGCACGCCGACTCCCTCGTCATCGACCCGCACAAGTGGCTGTTCACGCCGTTCGACTGCGGCGCGATCCTGTACCGCGACCCCGCCCTGGCCCGCGCCGTCCACACCCAGGACGCCTCCTACCTGGACTGCATCCACACCGACGCCCCGCAGGAATGGAACCCGAGCGACTACGCGTACCACCTCACGCGCCGCCCCCGCGGCCTTCCGCTCTGGTTCTCGCTCGCGGTGCACGGCACGGAGGCCTACCGGGAGGCCGTCGAGGCCGGGCGGCGGCTCGCCGAGGAGAGCGCCGAACTGATCCGCGCCACCGACGGCCTGGAACTGCTGCGCGATCCCGAACTCTCGGTCGTGCTGCTGCGCCGCACCGGCTGGGGGCCCGCGGACTACGACGCCTGGTCGCGCCGGCTCCTCGAACGGCAGATCGCCTTCGTGGTGCCGACGGTGTGGGAGGGCGAGACGGTGGCCCGCTTCGCCTTCCTCCACCCGGACCTCGGCCTGGACACGGTGCGCACGATCCTGGCCGACATGGTGGGGGACATGACGGCGGACATGACGGCGGACGCCGGATGAATCGCGTCCCGTTCCCGGAAACCGGGCTCTAAGCGCTCGCTCACCCCGGAGGGTAGGGTGTGGCACCAGCCCCACGGGAGGATGTGAGTGCAGCGATGACGCAGGACGAGCGCGGTGCGGACGAGGCCATGGACGAGATGCCGTGGGCCGATGTCACACCCGACGCGGCCCGGCGGCTGCTCGTCGCGGCGGTGCAGGCGTTCGCCGAGCGCGGCTACCACGCGACCACGACCCGCGACATCGCGAGCCGCGCCGGTATGAGCCCGGCCGCGCTCTACATCCACTACAAGACCAAGGAAGAGCTGCTCCTCAGGATCAGCCGGATCGGCCACGACAAGGCCCTGGCGATCCTGCGCCGTGCGGTCGAGAGCGAGGGCACGGCCGCCGAGCGGCTCGCCGAGGCCGTCCGGACCTTCGTCCGCTGGCACGCGGGGCACCACATGACCGCGCGCGTCGTCCAGTACGAGCTGGACTCGCTGGGCGAGGAGAACCGGCCCGAGATCGTGGCGCTGCGCCGGCAGAGCGACGCCTCGGTGCGGGAGATCATCAACGACGGTGTGAAGGCCGGGGAGTTCGATGTCCCCGACGTGCCGGGCACGACCGTCGCGATCCTCTCCCTCTGCATCGACGTCGCCCGTTGGTTCAACGCGGAGGGCCCCCGCACGCCGGACGAGGTCGGCGCTCTCTACGCCGACCTCGTGCTGCGCATGGTGAGCGCCCAGAGGTAGCTCAGAGGTAGTAGCGGGACACCGACTCCGCGACGCACACCGGCTTGTCGCCGCCCTCACGCTCCACGCTGAACGCCACGGTGACCTGTACGCCGCCGGCCACGTCCGCCACGTCCGTGACCTTCGCGGTGGCGCGCAGTCGCGAGCCCACCGGGACGGGGGCGGGGAAACGGACCTTGTTCGTCCCGTAGTTGACGCCCATCTTCATGCCCTCGACCTTCATCAGCTGCGGGCCGAAGAGGGGCAGCAGCGACAGGGTGAGGTAGCCGTGCGCGATGGTCGTCTTGAACGGGCCCTCCTTCGCGCGCTCCGGGTCGACGTGGATCCACTGGTGGTCGCCCGTGGCCTCGGCGAACCGGTCGATGCGGCTCTGCTCGATCTCGACCCAGTCGCTGTACCCGAGCTGCTCGCCGACGGCGCCCTTCAGGTCGTCGACGTCCTTGAAAACGCGCGGCTCCGCCATGTTCAGTGACCTCCCAGGAGAGTTTTCTAAGCGCTTGCTCAGACCACTTGGCACTCTAACAACGAGGCCGCGCCCGCACTAGGGTCGTCTACTCTCGGGTGGGTGCCACAGATTCCGGAGAAGATCCACGAGCTCACCGTCGGCCAGGTGTCGGCGCGCAGCGGCGCCGCCGTCTCCGCGCTCCACTTCTACGAGTCCAAGGGCCTGATCACCAGCCGCCGCACCTCCGGCAACCAGCGCCGTTACTGCCGTGACACCCTGCGCCGCGTCGCCTTCATCCGGGCCGCCCAGCGCGTCGGCATCCCGCTCGCCACGATCCGCGACGCGCTCGCCGAACTCCCCGAGGAGCGCACCCCGAACCGGGACGACTGGGCCCGCCTCTCGGAGGTCTGGCGGTCCGAACTGGACGAGCGGATCAAGCAGTTGGGGCGGCTGCGGGATCACCTGACCGACTGCATCGGGTGCGGGTGTCTCTCCCTGGAGACCTGTGTCCTGTCCAACCCGGACGACGTCTTCGGCGAGCGCCTCACGGGCTCCCGTCTGATGGGGGAGCGCCGGGAGCGTCCCGCGGAGGCGTGAGCCTCGGGCCGAGCGCCCGGAAGACCGCGCTGAGCACGACCGCCGCGATCGCCCCGGCCGCGACCCCGCTGCCGAACAGGGTGCGGGCCCACGTCGGCAGCTCCGCGTACATCTCCGGAGACACGATCGGCAGCATGCCGATCACGAGGGCGAGCGCGATGACGACGCTGTCGGTTCCGTGCGAGAGGTCCGTACGGGAGAGCATTCCGAAGCCCATGACCGCGATCACCGCGTAGATGACGAGGCCCGCGGCGCCGACCACCGGCTCCGGGATCGCCGCGAGCACACGGGTCAGCGGCGTGATCAGCCCGCACAGGATCAGCAGCACACCGGCCGCCGCCGTCACGAACCGGCTGCGTACGCGCGTGAGTTGGACGATGCCGATGTTCTCGGCGCTGGTCACCATCAGCGACGTACCGAAGAGCCCGGAGACGAGCGAGACGAGCGCGTCGGCGCGGGCGATGCGCGGCACGTCGCGGCCCGCGTCGGGGGTGCGGCCCACGGCCTCGCTGTTGAGGACCGTCTGCCCGGTGGCCTCGGCGAGCGAGGCGAGGGCGAAGACCAGGAGCGGGATGGCGGCGAGCAGGTCGAAGTGCGGGGCGCCGTACGGGAAGGGGTCGGGCAGCGCGAAGGTACCGCCGTGCGCCACCTCGAGGTCGGTGCCCATGAGCGCGGCGATCACCGTGCCGCAGACCAGGCCGAGCAGCACCGCCATCTGCCGCCACACACCCCGCAGCACGAGGAAGAACACCGCGATCACGCCGAGCGTCGCGAAGCCGAGGCCCGGACCGGAGGCGACCATGGGCGCGGTCACCTTGATCATGTTGATGCCGATGAGGACGACCGTCGTGCCCATCACCAGGGGCGGGAACAGCCGGACCAGGCGTCCGTAGAAGGGGAGTACGCAGAGCAGGAACGCGGCCGCGACCAGGACGGAGCCCGAGGCCGTCGCCGGGCCGTACTCCTGCGCGATCTGCAGGAAGATCGCCACCGCGGCGCCGCCCGGCAGCATCAGGAACGGCAGCCGGGCGCCCACCCGCAGCGCCGCCACCCCGAGCGACTGGAGCAGCGCGCCCACGCCGCACAGCACGAGGGTCGCGCTGAGCAGCGAGGCCGTCTGCGTCGTCGACAGCTTCAGCGTCGTCGCGATGAGGATGACGGAGGAGACGGGCGCGGCCACGCCCGCCAGCACGTGCTGGCAGGCGAGGGGGACGAGGCGCTTGAGAGGCAGCCGCTCGTCGACCGGTGCGACCGGTGGTGCGGCGGTCGCGGTCACCGGTTCAGCCACGGCAGCTCGGCCGCGGAGTAACGGTAGGCGCGGAACACGGCGTTGGGCTCGGACGGGAAGAGCTTGCGGACCTCTTCCTCGGAGTAGCCGCCGAAGAACGGGACGATGTACTCCCAGCACAGGTAGCCGTCGGCCGTGACCTCGAAGAGCCGGCCCGCGGGGGAGTCGGTGACCAGGGTGTTGCCGTTCGGGAGGCGCTGGGCGCTGCCCATGAACGGCGCGAAGAACGACTCGCGCGCCGGGTCGTGGTACTCCCACGCGATCTTGCCGCTGGAGCGCTCGATCTCGATGACGCGGCTGAACGGCACGTCCCAGCGCGGGCGGAAGACGCCGTTGTCGAAGACGAGGAAGTTGCCGTTCTCCAGCTCGGTCGGGCAGTGCTGCTGCGAGACGACGCCCGGCTCCGAACGCCAGATGATGTCGCCGGTGGCGCGCTCGATGACGACGACGGCCGACACGGAGCGGAAGCTGGCGAGGATGTTCCCGTCGGCGAGCGGCAGCACGCTGTTGATGAGCGGGTAGTGCTCGCGGGCGTAGTCCGGGTGCAGCGGGAAGTCCTCGCGGCCGAGGCGCTCGGAGACCTTCCACTCCCAGGTCGTGTTCCCCTCGGCGTCGACCTCGACGATCGTGTCCGCCCAGATCGTGTCGCCGCCCTGGCCGCTCGCCTCGGAGCCGGGCACGCCACCGCGCACGGCGGCGGCCGCGTCACCGGTCAGGGCTTCGAGCGCCGTGTAGAGGATCCGGCCGTCGCCGTAGTGGTGGGCGTCGTGGTGCTGAAGCGGGTCGCGGTGCTCGCGCAGCACCGTGCCGTCCGGGGTGATCTCCTGCATGAGGCCGCCGCGGTACTTGTGCCACATGGGGAAGAGAGCGGGCTCGTCGGGCAGTACGCCGTTGTAGGCGAGGTTCCCGTTCGCGAGGATCCGCGCGTGCCGGCCGGGGCGGTTCGGCAGGTTCCACTGGTGGACGACCTCGCCGTGCAGGTCGATCAGGTACACCTCGCCGGTGCCGGTCAGCGGGGCGAAGAGCGTGTAACCCCGGTACGCGGCGTCCTCGTCGAGGGCGAGGAGTCCGGTGCCGCGGCGGCGGCGCTGGTTCTGGTCGACACGAGCCATGGAGGCACTCCATCCAGTGGTGACGTCAGTGGTTGTCGTCAGTACTTGTCATCGGTGGTTAACTTTTTTAAGTACTGGTTAAGTAGTTAACCACGGCGGTAGGGTGCCGGGGAACAGGGGCCGAAGCGAGAGGGCGTTACAAGTTCATGAACGTGGGACCGGGCATTCGACGCAGGCGCCGCGGCCTGGAGCTGACCCTCGCCGAGGTGGCCCGCCGCGCCGGGGTCTCCGTCCCGTTCCTCAGTCAGGTCGAGAACGGGCGCTCGCGCCCCAGCATGGGCTCGCTGCAGCGCATCGCCGACGCCCTCGACACCACCGCCGTCGAACTCCTCGCGTCCGCCGAGCCGCCCCGCCCGGTCGACGTGGTGCGCGCGGCGGAGAAGCCCGCGATGGCCGACGGCGCGCGCCCGCTCGTCCGGGGTGAACAGCGGCTGCACGCCCTGGAGTTCACCGGCGACCACGACTGGGACCGGGTCTTCCGGCACGCGGGGGACGAGGTCATGTACGTCGCCGACGGCTCGATCGAGACCGAGGTGGACGACACCCACTACGTCCTGGAGCGCGGCGACACGCTGTACTGCGCCGCCGGACTCGCCCACCGCTGGCGCCCGTTGGAGCCGGGGACGCGGGTCCTCATCGTCGGGGTCGCCGCACAGTAGGTCGCACCGTAGTCCGCACGGGAGTCCGCAACACCCCTTGTCGGTGGCCGTGGTTGGCGCGACCATGCGTCGCACACGTCAGACGGGGGAGGCCGAACGGCATGGCAGTGGCGATCACTTCACTCAAGTACGAGTCCGCCCGCACGGGACCGCAATCACTGGTCTACGACAACGACGGCTACCACCTGGTGCGCTTCCCGTACGCGGCGGCCGAGGAGTCGTACGACCCGTGGACCATGCACGACCCGGCGGGCGGCGGCGGCTCGTCGAGGTACCCGGACGCCCGCTCGGGGCTGATATGGCCCAGCCACAACGGCTGGGGCACGCTGTCCGCCCTCGTCTTCTGGGACGCGGACACCCGCGCGTCCGAGTACCGCGCCCGCTTCGTGCGCGACCCGCTGCGCCTCTCCACCGGCTACGACTCCACCGCCACCACGGACATCTCGCCCACGGGCGGCGGCCAGTACCGCTCGTACACCTGGCAGATGTTCGTGCACCCCGGCACCCCGCTCGGCTTCAAGGTCTCGGCCCGCTCCGGGGACACCGCGCTGAAGGTGCCGATCACGCTGGCCGAGTTCAAGCTGGCGATCCAGACGGATGTGATCACGCCCTGACGCGGTCGGGGGGCGTTTTCCCACTCGTCCGTCACGCGCGCCCCACGCCTCGTAGAGTCGCCACCGTGATTGAGAACGAGGCTCCGGATTCGCACCTGCCCATGCTCGCGACACCGCAGGCCGAGCGGCTCCGGTCGCTCGTCGCCGAGAGCGTGCGGGCGCGATTCGGGGCGGAAGCCGGGGCGGAAGCGGGCCTGGTCCTCGTCGGCGACGCGGTCGAGCGCGACGGTCACCTCTTCCCGCTGGCGAACCTGGCGCTGCGGTGCGCGGAGGCGCCCGAGGAGGACTGGCCCGCGCTCGTAGACGCCCACTTCGCGGCGCTTGCGGACGCCTCGCGGGGCGGCGAGGACGCCGAGGAACTGCTCGCGGGGACGTGTCTGCGGCTCGTGCCCGCGGACGCCGCCGGCGGGGCCGTGCCGGTGCACGCGCGCGAGGTCGCCGAAGGGCTGCGCCTCGCGCTCGCGCTCGACGGGCCCGACTCCGTACGCCTGCTGACCGAGGAGGATGTGGAGCGGGCCGGCGCCGACGCGCTGTGGGGCGCCGCGCAGCGTGCCCTGATCCGGGCGCCGATGCGGCACGAGGAGGTCCGGCTCGACGGGCACCCCGTCCTCTACTCCGTGTACGGCGACGCGCACTCCGTGGCGACCAAGGCCGTCGTGCTGCCCGAGGTCGTCGCGGAGGTCACCGGGCGCCGGATGCCGGACGCGGGCGCCCTCGTCGCCGTGCCCACCCGGCACCTGCTCGCCTTCCACCCGATCGTCGACGGGAGCGCGGCCGACGCGCTGAACGACCTTGCCACGTACGCCGTCCGGGCCCACGACGAAGGCCCGGGACCACTCTCGCCCCGCGTCTACTGGTGGCACGACGGGCGCCTCACCTCGCTCACCGACATCGACGACGCGTCCCGCACCGTCGAGCAGCGACCGCCGCGCGAACTCGTCGACGTGATGCAGGCGCTGCGCGCGCTCGACCGGGCGGGCCGGCTTGCCTCCGACGGGCCGCCCGCGCCCGACGCCGAGCCGGAGTCCTTCGACGCCGCGCTCGTCCACGCCCTCGCGCACGCGGAGAGCGACCCCGACGCCGCCCGCGTCGAGACGTGGGACGCCTGGGTCGCGGCGCAGCAGCGCGGATGCGCCCTGTTCGCGCACGGCAAGGACGGTGAACCCCCGGTGGACGACGGGGAGTTGGAGGCAGGGGGAGCAGGGGGAGACCCCGCCCGCGCCTGGCTCGACGCCTTCTACCTCACCCTCGTCACCCGCGACCGCGAGCGCACCACCCGCCTGTGCCAGGTGCCGCTCGAGACACTGCGCGGCAGCGCCCCGGTGGACGACTACGTGGCGCACTGGATCGATGTCCTCCAGAGCCACTGGCTGCGCCGCCCCGTCGACGACGTGGTGGACCGGCTCGTCACCACCATCAAGGCCTCGCACCCCGACACCGCGACGCTCGCGCCGAAGGACTTCCTCAACCTCGTCGACTACCAGCCCGTCGCGCTGTTCCACCGGCTGCTCACGCACGACCACGAGGCCTTCGGCGAGGCGCTCGCGGAATCCCTTGTGCAGCACGCCGGTTACTGGGGCGGGTCGGGGGCGCCGCGCGCCCGCGTGGCGCTCGGCCCGCTCGCACTCGCGTGCCTCGCGTACGACATGGACTTCCCGGTCCGCACCGATCTGCCGTACCTACCGCGGTACTTGCTCAACCGGCAGCGCCTGGAAGGCGCGGCAAGCTAGGGCCTGTCGTTTGGATCAGGGGGTGCGCCGAACTCGGGGCCGCACCCCCGTCGCGCTGTACGTCACCTGGTTCCGGCGGGCCGGCCTACGCGGAGACAAGCAGCCGCGCCAGCCTGGCCTCCGCCAGTGCCATGGGGGTGAGGACGGGCCGCGGCACGACGATGCCGCAGTGGGTGCACACGGGGCCCGACGAGGGTTCGTGCGCCAGATCGTGCTGCCAGACCAGGCAGCTGCCCGTGCACACCGGGCAGCACGCGCCAGGGTCGCGCTCAAGTGCCGTGATGAGCCTGCGGAGCACTTCGGCCAGCGGCTCGGCGGGATGCACGGAAGGGTCGTCGCACCAGGCGACTCCGAAGCCTCCCCAGGTCAGCCGGTGCCAGTCGTCCACGCTGCCCGGGCTTCGAAGTCCGTCGTGCTTCTCCTTGCGCCTGCGCTCCGCGAAGGCGACTTCGTACGCGAGCCAGACGGCCCGCGCCTCCTCAAGCTCCTCCAGCGCCGCGACGAGGCGGGCCGGGTCGGGGGAGCGGTCCTCGGGGTCGAACCCCGCCCGGGAGCAGAGGTGGTCCCAGGTTGCTCGGTGCCCGTAAGGGGCAAATCTCTCAAGGCACTTGCGCAGTGAATAGCGCCGCAGTGCCAGATCGCTCAGCGGATCGCGCACCTGTCTCGCCAGACTTCGGAATCCGGCCATCGCCCTGCACCTCCGTCACACGTACGTCGGCGTCGCCGCAGCCATGAAGCGACGTCGCCGAGTAGACGTATCGACACGCGATTCGGATCCCTTTGAAGGCCACTGAGTCCCATCCGATTTCCGATGGGGCCCATCACCGTCACCTTCTGAGGCCGGGGAGTACCCGAGTGACTCCTGTTGCTTTCCGAAAACGTGACGCATGTTCATCTTCTGTCCTTGGCTAACCGTCGGTAACCTCCGGCGCCATGGGAAGCCTTATGGGAAGCCTTACGAAGAGAGTTACGGCCCTGGCGGCACTTGTGCTCACCGCCGGACTGCTCTCGCCGACGTCGACCGCGACCGCCGCCGACGAACCGACCCCGGCCGCCGACTACTGCAAGGGCCAGTGCGCGGACATCCTGCCGCCCGGAGCGAACGGCAGCGCCACACTCGCCCAGATCCTCGGCAACAAATTGCTGGGTACCCAGCCTCCGCACGCCGACGATCAGCTCGGTCCCTATGACGCGCTGTCGTCCGGGTATCCGTCCCTCACCGACGACACACTCACGAACTTCTTCAACGATTCCTCCTTCGGTGTCAAGGACGATCAAGTCGGTTCCGTCACCCGTCCCCGCGAGGATGTGACGATCACCCGTGACAAGAAGAACGGCGTACCCCACATCAAAGGTTCCTCGCGCTACGGAACAGAATTCGGGGCCGGCTTCGCCGCAGGTCAGGACCGCCTCTGGTTGATCGACCTGTTCCGTCACATCGGCCGCGGCGAATTGACGTCGTTCGCGGGCGGCGCCCTCGCGAACCGGGGTCTGGAGCAGGAGTTCTGGCCGCAGGCCCCGTACACCGAAAAGGATCTCGAACAGCAGGTCGAGTCCATCAAGGAGACCGGCGGGGCCCGCGGCAAGCAGGCCATGGACGACGCGCAGGCCTATATCGACGGCCTCAACGCCTATCGGGAGAAGTCGAAGAGCGGCCGCTACTTCCCCGGTGAGTACGTGCTCACCGGCAAGGTCGACGCGATCACGAACGTGGGCGAGATCCAGCCGTTCAAGGTGACCGACATGATCGCGCTGGCCTCCGTGGTCGGCGGACTCTTCGGCAACGGCGGCGGCGGAGAGGTCGACGCGGCGCTCTCGCTGCTCAAGGCGCAGGACAAGTACGGCGTCCAGAAGGGCACCGAGGTCTGGGAGGCCTTCCGCGGCCGCGAGGACCCCGAGGCCGTCACCACGATCCACGACGGCACCCGCTTCCCGTACGGCGAGAAGCCGGAGAACGCGCGCGGGGAGGCGCTCCCCGACAAGGGCTCGGTGGAGAAGGAGCCCCTCGTGTACGACAAGGAGGGCTCGGCGGCGGAGTCGGCGGCGGCCAAGAAGGACCCCGTCAAGGCACCCGCCAAGCTCAAGCCGCTCCAGGGCATGAACGACGACGGCGTGCTGCCTTCCGATCTGTTCACTCAGTCGGCGTCCAAGAAGGGCATGTCGAACGCCCTCCTCGTCTCCGGCAAGCACTCCGCCTCCGGCAACCCGGTCGCCGTGTTCGGCCCGCAGACCGGCTACTTCGCGCCGCAGCTGCTGATGATGCAGGAGCTCCAGGGCCCCGGCATCAGCGCGCGCGGCGTCTCCTTCGCCGGCGTCGGCATGTACGTCCAGCTCGGCCGCGGCCAGGACTACGCGTGGTCCGCGACCTCGGCGACCCAGGACATCACCGACACGTACGCGGTCCCGCTGTGCGAGCCCGACGGCTCCGCGCCCACCAGGCAGTCGACCTCGTACCTGTACCGGGGCACCTGCACGCCCATGGAGAAGCTGGAGAAGAAGAACGCCTGGAAGCCGACGATCGCCGACTCCACGGCCGCCGGCTCCTACCGGATGCAGGTCTTCCGGACGAAGTACGGGATCGTCAGCCACCGCGCCACCGTGGACGGAAAACCCGTCGCCTACACGGCACTTCGCTCCACGTACCGCCACGAGGCCGACTCGATCATCGGCTTCCAGATGCTGAACGACCCGACCTACGTCAAGGACGCCGCGTCGTTCCAGAAGGCGGCCCAGCACATCAACTACGCGTTCAACTGGTTCTACGCCGACTCCCGCGACATCGCGTACTACAACAGCGGCACCAACCCGGTGCGCGCCAAGGACGTCGACATGTCGCTGCCGGTGCGGGGCGAACAGGCCTATGAGTGGAAGGACTTCGACCCGGCGAACAACACGTCCGCCGTGACGCCCCCGTCCCAGCACCCGAACTCGGTCGACCAGGACTACTACGTCTCCTGGAACAACAAGCAGGCCAAGGGCTTCTCGTCACCCAACTTCAGCATGGGCGCGGTCCACCGCGCCGACCTGCTGAACGACCGGGTGAAGAAGCTCACCGAGCGGGGCGGCGTCACCCGGGCCGCGCTCACCCGGGCCATGGAGGAGGCCGCCGTCACGGACCTGCGCGGCGAGCAGGTGCTGCCGGAGATGCTCAAGGTCATCCGCAGCAAGCCGCTTGGCGACCTCGACAACCCGCAACTGACCAAGGCCGTCCAGCAGTTGGAGGCATGGGAGAAGGCGGGCGCCCAGCGCAACCAGACGTCCGCCGGATCCAAGACGTACGCGCATCCCGACGCCGTACGGATCATGGACGCCTGGTGGCCGCTGATGGTCGAGGCCGAGTTCAAGCCCGGTCTCGGCGACGAGCTCTACAAGTCCCTCACCGCACAACTGACCGTCGACGAGGCGCCGTCCGCCGGACACGGGCCGACCGGCTCGCACGCCGGATCGTCCTTCCAGTACGGCTGGTGGGGCTACGCCGACAAGGACCTCAGGTCGGTGCTCGGCGAGCCGGTGAAGGGGAAGCTCGGCGCCACGTACTGCGGCTCCGGCGACCTCTCGGCCTGCCGGGACGTCCTCCTCGCCACGCTGGCCGAGGCCGCCGCCAAGCCCGCCACCGAGGTGTACCCCGGTGACGACACCTGCAAGGCGGGCGACCAGTGGTGCGCCGACAGCATCGGGCACCGCGCCGTCGGCGGCATCACGCACCGCAACATCCAGTGGCAGAACCGGCCCACGTACCAGCAGGTCGTGGAGTTCCCGGCACACCGCGAGTGAACCGGGGCGGGGCGGGCACCCACAGGGCGACCGCAGGGTTGCCTACGTAGTGACCCGCCCCGCACCCAGCACCACCCGCGCCAACTCGGCGTGACAGATGTCGCTGTGGGCCCCCGAAGGCGGGGGCCCATTGCGCACCACCTGCGCCGCGTCCACGCTCACACAGCCCGCTCCCGGCACCCCGGCCCGCAGCACGTCCGCCAGCGTGAAGCGCACCGCGCCGTCGACGTCCTGGAAGCCGTCGTGCCCGAGGGCGCCCCAGCGCTCGCCGAGATCGACCAGCGTCCTGTCGTCGCCCGCAAGCCGCGAGGCCAGCGGGTACATCACGCTCAGCGCCGTGTCGTGCCGCGAGAAGCACGCCACCAGCGGCCCGTCCACCCGCGCCTGCCGCCCCTTCAGCGCGCCCCGGCCGGCGAACACGTAGTGCGAGAAGGCTCCCTGAAGGAGCGTCACGGACTTCACGTTGTGGACGCCCTTCGGCATCCCGGCGAGCGCGAAGGAGACGAGCCGCGCGCCGAAGCTGTGCCCCACCAGGTGCACGCGCACCTTCGGCGCCTCCTCGGCGAGACGCCCGAGCGCAGGACCGAGCCCGGCCTTGCCGACCTTTCCCGCCCGCCGCTTCATCGCGAAATACGTGGCCTGGCGCAGCAGTTCATGCGCCCCCTTCCACGCCTTGGCGAGCCCGCCGGGCAGCCGGAAGGCCTCCGCCGCGCCCGGGCCCGCCGCCGTCTCCAGGGCCGCCGCGAACTCCAGGCACATCGCCCGGGTGTCCTCGTGGAGCATCGCGGGCGTGCTGTGCGGCCCGCCGTCCTCCGAGGTGTCGGAGCCGGACACCGAGGGCCCGACCCCGACCAACTGCCGTACGAGACCACCGAACTCGTCGAAGGCGGACGCCGCGTCCGACTGCTCCTCCAGGCGCCGCGCCAGCAGGTCCACGACGGGCCCACTGCGCGGGAAGGCCTCGGCGAGCCCCTGCCGGGTGCCCTTGTCGAGCGTGGTCCGCGGGACGGTGGCGGCCGTGGTCGAGTCGGCGGCCGACCGGTCGAAGTCCGGGATCTGCTCGTCCGTGAACCGCATGGACGGCCACAGGACGCCCACGTAGCCGAGGGAGGCGCCGGGCGCCAGGCCGGGGAACGGCGCGAAGAAGCGGTCGTACAGGCGGATCGCGATGGAGCGGCTGTTGTTCCAGCCGTGCGCGAAGACCACCAGATCGCGCACCTGGCGCGCTTCGCGCAGGAGCGTGGCGAGCTGCCGGGGATCCGGATCGCCGTCGGCGTCGAACCTCAGCTCCCAGTAGGGCCGGACGTGGACTTCAGGTGCTTGACGTGCCTTGGGTGCGGACATGGCGAACCCCCGTGGTAGGCGTCGTGCGGCAACGCGTGCCGCGCATCGTCCCGCCGTACCCGGGGGTTGGCCAGATGTTCCGCCGTCAATTGACGGACGTATCAATCAAGTTGACGCTCCCGTGTCTCCGGAAGGGCCAGCACGCACAGCAGTGACACGACCGCCATGGCGCTGACGTACCAGCCCACCGACGAAGAGCCGAGCGCGCTCTGCAGTCGCGTCGCGATGAGCGGGGAGACGGCGCCGCCGAGGACGCCACCCAGGTTGTACGCGAAGGAGGCGCCGGAGTAGCGCACCTTCGCCCCGAACAGCTCCGGCAGATACGCGCCCATCGGCCCGTACACCACGCCCATGCAGAACAGGGCGCCGCCGAGCGCGAGGGCGATGAGCACCGGCTTCTCGGTGTCCATCAGCGGGAACAGGGCCAGGCCCCACACGATGGCGAGGCTCGAACCGATGAGCACCATCTTGCGGCGGCCGCGACCGTCGGAGCGGGTCGCCGCGAGCCAGGTGCCGGCCGCGAGGAACAGGCACGCCACAAGCGACACGGCGAGCATCGTGGAGCGCGGGATGCCGAGCGTCGTGGTGCCGTAGGCGAGGCAGTACGTCGTGGCCGTGTAGAAGAGCCCGTACGCGATGATCATGCCGCCCGCGCCGAGCAGGATCTCCTTCGGGTGCCGCTTGAAGACCTCCAACGCCGGTGCCCTGCTGGCCTCCTGCTCCGCCATCACCTTGGCGAAGACCGGCGTCTCGCTGATCTTCAGGCGGACGAACAGGCCGACCGCCACGAGGAGGAACGACAGCAGGAACGGGATGCGCCAGCCCCACGACTTGAAGGCGTCGTCCGAGAGGGACTCGGAAAGCAGCCAGAAGATGCCGGTGGCGGCGAAGAAGCCTACGGACGGGCCGAGTTGGGGGAACGCGGCGAACAACCCGCGTTTGCCGCGCGGCGCGTGCTCCACGGCGAGCAGCGCGGCCCCGCCCCACTCGCCGCCGAGGCCGACGCCCTGAAGGAACCGGAGCAGCACGAGGAGGATCGGCGCCCACAGGCCGAGGGTGCTGTACCCGGGCAGCAGGCCGACGAAGGCCGTCGACAGGCCCATCAGGAGCAGCGAGGCCACCAGGACCGACTTGCGGCCGATCCGGTCGCCGAAGTGGCCGAAGATCAGCGAGCCGATCGGGCGGGCCGCGAACGCGACGGCGTACGTCGAGAACGAGGCGAGGGTGGCGTTGATCGGGGTGAGGTTCGGGAAGAACGCGGCGTTGAGGACGAGCGCGGCGGCCGTTCCGTAGACGTAGAAGTCGTAGAACTCGATGGCCGTGCCGATGAAGCTGGCCACGGCCACGCGGCGCAGGCTCTCCGGCTGAGCCTGCGCCGGTTCCGCCTCGGCGAGGTCTTCCCTGGTCGATTCGTCTTTGAGCACGACCGAACTGTCGTTGTCCGTGTACCGTCCAGTCAATATCTCGGAATGCCCGTCCCGGATCCCGAGATGCCGGTCACTCGGCGGCTACTTGTACGTGAGGTACTTGCGCCGTACGCCCCGGAATGCGGCCAGCTCCTGCTGCCACGCCCCGACGATCTCGTCCGTGGACGCGCCCGCGTCGACCATCGTGCGCACCCGCGTGGACCCGGTGAGCCGGTCGATCGCGTTGTCGGGACGCCAACCGAAGTCCTTCCAGGCCTTCTTGGCCGTCACCAGGAGGCCGATGCCGGTGCGTACCGGCTCGAACGCCTCGCGGTCGTCGACGTGGATCTGGACGCCGCCGATCGTCTTGCCCTGGAACTTGGAGAACGTCGGCGCGAAGTACGCCTCCCTGAAGTGCACGCCGGGCAGGGCGAGTTCATTGGCGGCCGCCGCCCAGCTCGCGTCGATGCCCTCGGCACCGAGCAGTTCGAAGGGGCGGGTGGTGCCGCGGCCCTCGGAGAGCAGGGTGCCCTCGAACATGCAGGTGCCGGAGTAGACGAGGGCCGTGTCGGGCGTCGGCATATTGGGGCTCGGCGGCACCCAGGGCAGGCCGGAGGCGTCGTAGAAGTCCCGCCGCTTCCAGCCGCTCATCAGCACCGTCTCCAGCTCGACGGGGTGCTCCAGGTACTCGGCGTTGAACAGGCGGGCCAGCTCGGTGACCGTCATGCCGTGCGCTTGCGCGATCTCGCGGCGGCCCACGAAGCTCGCGAACTTCCGGTCCAGGATGGGCCCGTAGGCGTTCCGTCCGGTGACCGGGTTCGGGCGGTCGAGCACCACGAACTTCTTGCCGGCGAGCTGGGCCGCCTCCATGCAGTCGTAGAGCGTCCAGATGTACGTGTAGAAGCGCGCGCCCACGTCCTGGATGTCGAAGACGATCGTGTCGACGCCGGACTCCGTGAAGATGTCGGCGAGCGCCTGACCGCTCTTCAAGTACGTGTCGTAGACCGGCAGTTTGGTCGCCGGGTCCTCGGTCTTCCCCTCGGAACCGCCCGCCTGCGCGGTGCCGCGGAAGCCGTGCTCGGGCCCGAACACCGCCTTCAGGTCGACCTGTTCGTCGGCGTGCATCACGTCGACGATGTGCCGTACGTCGCGGGTGACGCCGGTCGGATTGGTGACCATGCCGACCTTCTGGCCCGCGAGCAGCGCGTAGCCGCTGTCCACGAGGCGCTCGAAGCCGGTGCGAAGGCGGGGACCACCGATGCCGGGGCCGCCGGCTCCGACGCTGCCGGGGGCGGCGCTCGCCTCTGCGCCGCCGACGCCCAGGCCACCCGCGACGCCCGCACTCGCCGCGAGCAGCCCTCGTCTCGACACGTTCATGGGTGAACCTCCGTGATCTTGGGGACTGGCGTGGCCACGCACGCTAGTCGCGGAATCCCCGCTGCGGAACGAACCGACACCCTGAAGCCCTTTCGCAGCGACATACCGACTGGTTAGTCTGCCCGGCAGGCCGGAGCTTTCGGGGAGCTTTCGAAGGAGATCGATGGTGCACGATTCGCAGGGACAGTCCGCTTCGATCTACGAGGCCAGGCCCTGGCTGGGCGTCCTCAACGACGCGCAGAAGGCCCCGATCACCCCGGCCGCCACCGTCGTGCACGCCTTCGCCGACGCGGTGCGCCGCGCCCCGGACCGCGCGGCCCTCGCCTACTTCGACGGCCGCCTCTCGTACGCCGACGTGGACGCGCTCTCCGACTCCGTGGCCGGTCATCTCGCCGCCCGCGGCCTGGAGCGCGGCGACCGCGTCGCGATCATGCTGCAGAACTCGCCGCACTTCGTGCTCGCGCTGCTCGGCGCGTTCAAGGCGGGCGCCGTCGTGGTCCCGGTGAACCCGATGTACAAGGCGGGGGAGGTGCGGCACGTCCTGCACGACGCCGAGGTGACCGGGCTCGTCTGCTCGGACCGGGCCTGGGAGTCGTATCTGCGCGAGACCGCGGTCGACTCTCCCGTACGCATCGCCCTGACCGCCTGCGAGCTGGACCTCCAGACGCGGGGCGACGAGCGGGTGCTGAACTTCGAGCGGGTCGAACCGGGGGCGTCGGACGCCGACGACCTCGTCGCGGTCGCGCACGCGGGGCACAAGGCACCGGCCGACCGCGACCTGTCCGGCGACGACATCGCGTTGATCAGCTATACGTCGGGCACCAGCGGCACCCCGAAGGGCGCCACCAACCTGCACCGCAACATCACCTTCAACGCGGAGCGCCAGCGCACGGGCCTCGGCCTGCCCGAAGGAGCCGTCTACTTCGCGCTCGCGCCGCTGTTCCACATCACCGGCATGGTCTGCGAGCTCGTCGCCTCCTTCGCCAACGCGGGCACCCTCGCGCTCGCCTACCGCTTCGAGCCGGGCGTCGTCCTCGACGCGTTCACCGAGCACCGGCCCGCGTACACGGTCGGCCCCTCGACGGCCTTCATGGCGCTCGGCGCGCAGCCGCAGGCGACGCGCGAGCACTTCGCGTCCTTCCACTCGATCTCGTCGGGCGGCGCGCCCGTGCCGCCCGCCCTGGTGGAGAAGTTCCGCGCCGCCTTCGGCCCGTACATCCACAACGGCTACGGCCTGACCGAGTGCACGGCGCCCTGCGCGTCCGTGCCGCCGGGCGTCGAGGCGCCCGTCGACCCGGCGTCGGGGACGCTCGCGGTGGGCGTGCCGGGGCCGGACTCGGTGGTCCGCATCATCGACGACCACGGGAAGGACGTGCCCTTCGGGGAGCAGGGCGAGATCGCGGTGCGCGGCCCGCAGGTCGTGCCCGGCTACTGGCGCCGTCCGGAGGCGACGGAAGAGGGCTTCCCCGACGGTGAGTTGCGCACCGGCGACATCGGCTTCATGGACGAGGACGGCTGGCTGTACGTCGTCGACCGCAAGAAGGACATGATCAACGCGTCCGGGTTCAAGGTGTGGCCCCGCGAGGTCGAGGACGTCCTCTACGGCCACCCCGCCGTGCGCGAGGCGGCGGTCGTCGGCATCCCCGACGCGTACCGGGGCGAGAGCGTGAAGGCCTACGTGAGCCTGCGCCCCGGGGCGGAAGCGAGCCCCGAGGACCTGTCCGCGTACTGCAAGGAGCGCCTCGCCGCGTACAAGTACCCGCGCGAGGTCGAGGTCCTGGTCGAGCTCCCGAAGACGGCGAGCGGCAAGATCCTGCGCAGGGAGCTGCGGCAGTGAGGCCGTGACGCAGGTGGCGGGCGGCGAGTGGACGGCGAGCGGCCGGCGAGTGGGAAGATCCTCCGGCGGGAACCGCGTTCCCGTCAGTACGAGGCTCAGGCCGAGAACTACGGAAAGGCAGGTGGCGGCAGTGCCCAGGACGACCGACGGCGACGGCACGCCCGTCCCGCAACGACTCCTCGCGGCCGCCACCCGGCTCTTCGCCGACCGCGGCTACGACCGCACGTCGGTGCAGGAGATCGTGGAGGCGGCGGGTGTCACGAAGGGCGCCCTCTACCACTACTTCGGCTCGAAGGACGATCTGCTGCACGAGGTGTACGCGCGCGTGCTGCGCCTCCAGCAGGAGCGGCTCGACGCGTTCGCCGACCGGGACGAGCCGGTCGAGAAGCGGCTGCGGGCCGCCGCCGCGGACGTGGTCGTCACGACGATCGACAACCTCGACGACGCGTCGATCTTCTTCCGCTCCATGCACCATCTGAGCCCGGAGAAGAACAAGCAGGTACGGGCCGAGCGGCGCCGCTACCACGAGCGCTTCCGGGCGCTGATCGAAGAGGGCCAGAAGACCGGAGTCTTCACGACCGAGACGCCGGCCGACCTGGTGGTCGACTACCACTTCGGCTCGATCCACCACCTGTCCACGTGGTACCGCCCCGACGGCCCACTGACCCCGCAGCAACTGGCCGACCAACTGGCGGACCTGCTGCTGCGGGCGCTGCGACCGTAGGGCCCGGGGCCCGCCGGCTCAGCCCTCCTTGAGGGTGTTCAGGCCGTGGGAGATGAAGACCGGGACCAGCTCGCCGATGCGGTCGAAGCCCGCGCCCACGGTCTGGCCGAGCGTGTAGCGGTAGTGGATGCCCTCAAGGATCACGGCGAGCTTGAACCAGGCGAACGCCGTGTACCAGGCGATCGCCGACACATCGCGGCCCGACCGCTCGGCATAGCGCTCGATCAGCTCGGCGGGGGAGGGGTGGCCGGGCGCCGAAGCGGTCGTGGAGATGGGCGAGTCGGGCATGTCGAGCTGCGCGCTGTACATCGCCAGCAGACCCACGTCCGTGAGCGGGTCGCCGAGCGTCGACATCTCCCAGTCGAGGATCGCCTTGATCCGGTCGACCCCGTCGGGATCCTGCCGTACGAGCACGTTGTCGAGCCGGTAGTCGCCGTGCACGATCGTCGGCGCGGGCGAGGTCGGCAGCTCACGGCCGAGCGCCGCCTGAAGCTCGTCGATCCCGGGGAGCTCGCGGTTGCGGGACGCGTCCAGCTGCTTGCCCCAGCGGCGCAGCTGCCGGTCGAGGAAGCCCTCGGGCCGGCCGAAGTCGCCGAGCCCGACCGCGGCGGGGTCCACCGCGTGCAGATCGACCAGCGTGTCCACGAGGCCGAGCACCGCGGCGCGCGTGCGCTCGGGCCCGAGCGGGGCCAGCTCGTCGGAGGTCCGGTACGGCGTCCCGTCCACGAACTCCATGACGTAGAACGGCGACCCGATGGCGGCCGCGTTATCGGGGTTCTCGCACAGCAGCACCGGCTCCGGCACCGGCACGTTCGTGGAGTGCAGCCCCGCGATCACCCGGTGCTCGCGCTTCATGTCGTGCGCGGTCGCGAGCACATGCCCCAGCGGCGGCCTGCGCACCACCCACTTCGTGGCGCCGTCGCTCACCTGGTACGTCAGGTTCGAGCGCCCGCCCTCGATGAGCCGCCCGGTCAGCGGCCCGGTGACCAGGCCGGGGCGCTCCCGGTCGAGGTGGGCGCGCAGCTGGTCGAGATCGAGGCCTGGGGGATGGCTCATTGCGGTCCTCCGAGAATCCGGGCAGCGAATCCGGGCAGCGTCCGGGGCTACTTCCGCCAACAGTGCGCCCCATCATGCCGACCAGTCGGTATGGCGTCCAGGGCCTCTCGGAAACGTGATCGTTCTTACGGCGCCCTGCCGCGCGGGCAGACGGAAGGGCCCGACGGAACACGCCGAGCCCTTCCCTCCACCTCCTCCGCGCGAGCGGATCAGTGGTCGTCCCAGTGCCCCTCGTGCGCGGCGTGCCGGTGGCCGTCGTGGAGGTAGTCGACGTGGTCGCCGTGGGTGACCGCCTCATGGCCGCAGTCCGCGCCGTGCCGGTGCTCGTGCCCCTCGTGCGCGACGTGCCCCGTCGGCTCGCACTCGTCCCAGTGCCCGCCGTGCTGGGCGTGCAGATGCCCGTCGTGCGCGTAGTCGACGTGGTCCCCGTGCGGCACCTCCTGGTGACCGCAGGACGGGCCGTGCGTGTGCTCGTGAACGGGGTGTTCCTGGTGGAGGGTGGTCATGACGCTCACCTTCGGTGACGGACGGCCTGGCTGACCCTCACAGGCTAGTCCGGAATGCCCCATATTCTCGGCTATGGGAACCTCCGGCCATGAAGGCGATCAGTTACCGCTCGTACGGCGGCCCCGAAGTCCTCGAATACGGCGAGATCCGCGACCCCAAGGTCGGGCCCGACTCGGTCCTGGTGAAGGTGCGGGCCGCCGCCGTGAACCCCGTGGACCGGCACTGCCGCGCCGGGCACCTGGACGCGCTGCTCGACCCCGTCTTCCCGGTGATCCCCGGCTGGGACGTGTCGGGCGTGGTGGTCCAACCCGGCGTCGCCGTCACCGAGTTCGCGCCGGGCGACGAGGTCATCGGCTACGTACGCGAGGACTTCCTGTCCCGCGGCACCTTCGCCGAGTACGTGGCCGCGCCCGTGCGCACCCTCGCCCGCAAGCCCCGCAACCTCACCTTCGAGGAGGCGGCAGGCCTTCCGCTCGCCGGGCTCACCGCGCTCCAGGTGCTGACCGGCGGCCTGGAGGTGCAGGAGGGCGACGTGGTCCTCGTGCACGCGGCGGCCGGCGGCGTCGGCTCGTTCGCGGTCCAGATCGCCCGGCACTTCGGCGCGCGCGTCATCGGCACCGCGAGCGAGCGCAACCACGACTACGTACGGGAACTGGGCGGCGAACCGGTCACCTACGGGGACGGCCTCGCCGAACGGGTCCGGGCGCTCGCCCCGGAGGGCGTCGACGCGGCGTTCGACACGGTGGGCGGCGAGACGCTCCGGGTCTCCGCCGAACTGCTGGCCCCCGGCGGCCGGCTCGCCTCCATCGCCGACGGCGACGTGGTCGGGCTCGGCGGCCGCTACTGCTGGGTGCGCCCCGACGCCGCCGACCTCGCCCGCCTCACGGCGCTCGCGGAGGCCGACGTGGTGACGGTGCACGTCGACGAGACGCTTCCGCTGGAGCAGGCGGCGCGTGCCCACGAGTTGAGCGAGTCGGGCCGCACGCGCGGGAAAGTGGTGGTCACGGTCGACTGGGACGAGTGACCCCGCGCCCTCATGTACTGGAACGAGCGCCCCCGCGCCCTCACGCGATGAGCACCGCCGCGCAAAGCGTGATCGCCACCGTGCAGAGCGCGGCGGCCGCCGCCTGCCGCCGGGTCATCACGGGCGGCGCGGCCTCGTTCCGGGCGAGCCCGGTGATCCGCTGGTGGGCTACCGCCACGAAGCCGAGCCACAGCACGAGACACAGCGCCGTGGCCACGAACCGCGTGGGCCCGACGCCACTGTTCAGCGTCGCCTTCACCGCGAGCACCGCGGCGACCGTGCCCGACAGCGTCGTACGCCGCCACGCGAGCCGCGTCCGCGCGGGCTGAAGGCCGGGGTCGCGCACGGGACCGCCCGCCTCGCTCACCCCTCCCACCCCACGAACACGATGACGACCATGGCCACCGAGACGAGCGCCACCACCACGCCGAGCACCGCGGGGAACTTCGACACCGGCAGGTCCTCGCCGCGCCGCATCGCCAGCTCGCAGCGCACCCAGTGCCCCACGGCCCGCAGTGAGCACAGCGCGCCCGCCGCGAGCAGCGCCAGCGCGAGCCCGACGCGCCAGCCCCAGCGCAGGTCCGGCAGGAACTGGTCCACGGCGAAACCGCCACCGATCAGCGCGAGCGCGGTGCGCACCCACGCAAGGAAGGTGCGCTCGTTGGCGAGCGAGAAGCGGTAGTCGGGAGTGTCACCCTCGTCTCTGATCCGCTCCGGCACGAACCAGAGACGGATACTGCGTACAAATTCGATCACTCGCGGCACATTACCCGTGCGCTTTCCACCGCTCGTACGCCGCGAGCCCGTCGGGCGTCCAGTCCCACTCGCCGATCCGCCGCTCCAGCTCTTCGGGGCTCAGGAAGGCGTGCCAGTCGATCTCCTCGACCTGCGGGCGCACCGGCAGGTCGAAGGTGACCTCGTAGACGTACGACCACCAGGACTGGCCGGCATCGCCCTCGTACAGGAACTTGAACAGCGGGGTGGGCTGCGGGAGTCCGCTCACCCCCAGTTCCTCCTCCGCCTCGCGCAGCGCCGCCTTGTCGTACGTCTCGCCGGCGCCGACCACGCCGCCGACGAACATGTCGTAGTGGGAGGGGAAGACGAGCTTGGTGGGGGTGCGGCGGTGCACGAAGATGTCGCCGGCCGGGTTCCTGGCGAGGATGAAGGCGCACCGGTGGCGCAGGTTCTTCGCGTAGGCCTCGCCGCGGGGTGACCGGCCGATGACGTGGTCGTGCTCGTCGACGATGTCGAGGATCTCCTCGGCCGGGTCCACTGCGGCGGGGGTCTCTTCGGTGCGGTTCTCTTCGGTGGGATTCACTTCGGCGGGGTTCATGCCCCGCAGGTTAGAGGGGCGCTCCCACCCGGTCCCGTCCGGTCGCGGCGGCGCCCGGCATCGCGGGGTGCAGCCCGAGCAGGACGACGCCCGCCACGATCCCGGCCAGGCCCGCCGCCTCCCAGGCGAGCGCCCCCGTGTCCATCCGCAACTGGTCGCCCAGGAAGCCCACGCCGCACACGATCCCGGCCAGCGGCTGCGCCGCGGTGAGCGCGGGCAGCGACCTCCGCAGCGGCGCCGTCTCGAACGCGCTCTGCACCAGGACCAGCCCCGTGATCCCCAACACCGCCACCGCGTACGGCTGCCAGCCGGTGAACAGCTCGGGCCAGCCGCCCGCGGCGAACCGCTGCCCGCTCACCCGCGTCAACGCGTCCTGCACCCCGTACAGCAGGCCCGCCGCCACCGCGAGCAGCGCGGGGCCCGCGCTCAGTCGGGAGCGCTTGGCGAGGGCCGCGAGGGACAGCGCCCCGCCGACCATCACGCCGATGATCAGCCAGTGCCGCAGCGGATCGGTGACCGCGCTGCCGCCGTGCGGTTGACCGGCCACGATGAACGCCGTGACACCGCCCGCGAGCAGCAACAGCCCGGCCCAGCCCTGTCGGCCGAGCGGGGATCTCGTCTGACGGCGCGACAGCAGCAGGGCGAAGAGGAGGTTCGTGGCGAGCAGCGGCTCGACGAGGGTCACCTCGCCCAGGCCGAGGGCCATCGCGCCCAGCACCATCCCGCACACCATCAGGCCGATCCCGCCGAGCCAGCGCGGCACGCGCACCAGGTCGAGCAGCAGCCGGGGTGAGAGGAAGTCGCTGAGCGGGGCCCGCACCGCCGCGTTCTGCTGGAGGACGAAACCGATGCCCAGACAGAACGCCGCGCTCACGGAGAGGACGAGGACGACAACCGACACGCTGACGACGATAGCGGCCCGCGCGGCCACCCGCGCGCGAGCGACCGCCGCCTCCTTACGGCCTCCTTCCGCTTGTCCGAACTCACCTGCTGGTTCGGCGAGTTGGTGAGGTGCGTCACGGGCTGCCCTTGACGCGGACGCCTCCGTACCGGTTTGCTGTGCTTGATCATCGTCTTGCCGTCCATCTCACCCACATCTGAACATTCGTAAGGACCCCGCCGCGGTGCCCCCACCTCCGCCTCCGCTCGGGCGCTCCCGCAAGAAGCCCGCGCACACCCCTCCCTTCGGCGACCCCGCACTCGACGACGCCGAACTCGTCGCGGCCCGCTCCGCGCTCGCCCGCGGCCGCTGGACCGAGGTCAGATCCCTGCTCCGCGCCACCGGTTCCGACTGGGACCTGCGCGGCCACCGGGTCCTTGGCCTCGCGGGCGAACCCACGGCCCGGGTCTGGGCCCGCGACTGGCTGCTCGCCGAACCCGACTCCACGGACGCGGTCGTCCTGCTCGCCTGCGCGGGCGTGTTGCGCGCCGTCGAGGGCCGCGGCCGCCCCGAGAAGGCGCGCGCGGCATGCGTGGAGGCGTCGGAGCTCGTGCCCGACGACCCGACGCCCCTGCTCGGACTCATGCTCCTGGAGCGGGAGTTGGGCAGCGAGGAGGACGTCGTGCGGCTCTTCGACGAGGTGCGGCTGCGGCATCCCGGGCATCACCACGCACACCACCTGATGGTCGCGCGGCTCGCCGAGCGGCGCGCCGACGTCGGGCAGGACCCGCTGCACGAGGTGTACGACTTCGCGTCCTGGGCGTCCGAACAGGTCACGCAGGACTCGCCGTTGGCTCTGCTCCCGGTCGTCGCGCACGCCGAGCGCTATCGGGTGCTCGCGCGCGCGGGTGTGCTCGCCGACGACCCGAAGGCGTCCGGGCACTGGTCGGGGCGGCGCGCCCGGCTCGTGCTGAAGGCCGCGTTCGACTGGTGGTTGGAGTGGGGCGCCGCGCGCGACCGGCCCGGCGCCTCGCACCCGCGCGGCCGCATCGACCTCAACTACCTTGCGCACGCCAAGTACTGCGAGGGCCGCCCCGCAGAGGCGGCCGCCCTGTTCCACCGGATCGGCCGGCACAGCACGCCGTACCCCTGGTCGTATCCCGACCGGGACCCGTACGAGGCGTTCCGGGTCGCGCGCAGCGCCGCGCTCGGCTCGGCGTAGAGCACGGACGCAGAGCAGCCAACAACCAAGCCCCACCGCACCCCACTTCACCCCACCTCACTTCACTGCACGAAGGAAGGGACGCCCCCAATGAGCGCGAGCGAGCGACCGCCCGAGGCCACGGCGGATCCGGCCATTCACACGTATCTGGGCGAGACGAGCGCGCTGCGCGCCGGGCGGCTCGGTACGGCGGGGCTGCTGCTCTCCGTGCTCGCCGCGACCGGCCCGCTGATGGTCGTCGCGGGCGTCATGCCGACGACGTTCGCGGTGATGGGAGTGGTCGGCATGCCGCTGCTCTTCCTCCTCCTCGGCGTCGTGCTCGCCCTCTTCAGCGTCGGCTACGCGGAGTTGAGCCGGCACGTGCACAACGCCGGCGCGTTCTACGCGTACATCGCCCGTGGCCTCGGCCCGACCGCCGGCGCGGCGGCGGCCCTCGTCGCGCTCGTCGCCTACAGCTCGCTCCAGGTCGGCATCTTCGGCCTGTTCGGCTACGAGGTCGCGGGCCTCGCCGATCAGTATCTGAGCCTCGAACTGGCGTGGTGGATACCGGCGTTGGTGGCCGTACTCGCCGTTGGCGCGCTCGGCCTGCTGAAGATCGACGTGAACGCGAAGGTCCTCGGCGTGCTGCTGCTGATCGAGGTCGCCGTGGTGGTCGTCTTCGACATCGCGGCCATCGGCGACCCCGGTCCTCAGGGCCTGTCCCTGCATGCCTTCAATCCGGAGACCCTCTCGGGCGTCGGGCTCGGCACGGCGCTGTGCTTCTGCATCGCCGCGTTCACCGGCTTCGAGCAGGCCCCCGTGTACGCGGAGGAGACCAGCAGGCCGCACGTCCTGGTGCCGCGCGTGATGTTCTTCGCGGTCGGCGGCGTCGCCCTGTTCTTCGCGTTCAGCTCGTGGGCGATGACGGTGGCGACGGGGCCCTCGGGCATCGTGGGCGCGGCGCAGAAGCAGTCGGCGGGCCTCCTCTTCGGCCTGACGGAGGACCGGCTGGGCGGCGCGTTCACGGACGTCGTCCATGTCCTGTTCGTGACGGGCATGTTCGCGGCGCTGCTCAGCTTCCACAACGTGGTGGCGCGGTACGCGTTCGCGATGGGGCGCGAGGGGCTGCTGCCCGCCGGATTCGGGCGGACGAACACGGCGACCGGCGCGCCCGGCAAGAGCTCGGTGCTGCAGTCGGTGATCTCGCTGGTCGCGGTCGTCGGCTTCGCGATCGCCGACGACGGCCCGTTCGGCGACCCGACGGCGCCGGTCCTGCACCTGTTCACCTGGGGCGGCAACGTGGGCGCGCTCGGCGTCATCCTCCTCATGGCCACGGCGTCGTTGGCCGTCATCGTGTTCTTCGCGCGCCGCGGGGCCGCGGCCGCGCAGGCCTGGCGCCTCGTGGCGTCCGGCGTGGCGGGCGTCGCCCTCCTGGTGATCGCCGGCTACACGGTCAAGGACTTCGACGTCCTGGTCGGCTCGGGCCCGAACTCCCCACTCAACTGGATCCTCCCCGGCATCATCGCCCTGGCCGCACTCGCGGGCGCGACATACGGCCTGCTCCTCCGCCGCCGAAACCCCCAGGCCCACGCCCGCATCGGCCTGGGCAACGAGGCCTTCCAGCTGGACCAACGTTCAAGCGCTTCCGGCGGCTGAGCATTTCAAGCCCTGCGGGGGTTGAGCGACGGGGCCGCTGAACCCCGTATTTCAAGCCCCGCCTTTCGAACGAGAGCCAGCGGGGTCCGGGGCGGAGCCCCGATCTTTTCAGCCCCGCCGGCGTTTGAGGCGCGGGGTCCGGGGCAGAGCCCCGCGAGCGCAACCACAAGTGACGAAACCCTGACGGCGGGCCGTAACCCCTGGTACCCGTCCCCCAAACGGTGCTGCAATCGAGACGTGAAACCGAACCAAGGTCCACCGGTAGGCCGACGCCTAGTCCTCGGCATGCTGGGCGCAGGCGCGCTCACCGTGGCCGCGGCCCCCGCCCTCCAACACGCCTTCGAGCGCGTCGCCCAGAAGGACCCCACCGGCCTCACGGGCGTACTGCCCAACGGCGGCGGCTTCCGCTACTACTCGGTCGCCGCCTCCGTCCCCCACAAGAGCGCGGACACCTACCGCCTCAAGGTCGACGGCCTGGTCGACCACCCGTCGACGTACACGCTCCCCGAACTGAGGGCGCTGCCCCAGACCCGCCTCGTCCGCGACGTCCAGTGCGTCACGGGCTGGCGGGTCCCGCACACGCCCTTCGAAGGCGTACGGCTCTCGCGGATCCTGGACGCCGCGGGGGTGCGCCCCTCCGCGAAAGCCGTACGTCTGACCTGCTTCGACGGCACGTACAGCGAGAGCCTCACGCTCCGACAGGCGCGCCGCGCCGACGTACTGGTGGCGCTGCGCATGCAGGACAAGGACCTGAGCCACGCGCACGGCGGCCCGGTACGCCTCTACGCCGCCCCCATGTACTTCTACAAGTCGGCGAAGTGGCTCTCCGGGATCACCGTCACCGACGACGTACAGCCGGGTTACTGGGAGGAGCGCGGCTACGACGTCGACGCCTGGGTCGGCCGCTCGAACGGACGCGACGATGAGCCCACGAACTGAACAACTCACGGCCACCGTCCGCCGGTTCACCCGCGCCGAACGTTGGGTGCACCGCGCCACGGCCGCCCTGATGGGTGTGTGCGTCGTGACGGCCGCCTGCCTCTACGTTCCGCAGCTCGCCGAACTCGTCGGCCGCCGCGCCCTCGTGGTCACGCTGCACGAGTGGTCGGGCCTGCTGCTGCCGGTGCCGTTCCTGGTGGGCCTCGTCTCCCGCGCCTTCCGCGCGGACCTGGGCCGGCTCAACCGGTTCGGCCCCCACGACAAGGCGTGGCTCCGCGCCGTTCTGCACCGGCGCCCCGGCCACCGCCCGGCGGGCAAGTTCAACGCCGGGCAGAAACTGTGGGCGGCCTGGCTCGCCGGCGCCGTCCTGGTGATGCTAGGCACGGGCCTGCTCATGTGGTTCACGCACCTCGCCCCGCTCACCGTGCGCACCGGCAGCACCTTCGTGCACGACTGGCTGGCGCTGGCCCTCGGTGTCGTGCTCGCCGGGCACATCGGCATGGCCGTCGGCGACCCCGAGGCGCGCAAGGGCCTGCGTACGGGATTCGTGGACCGGGACTGGGCCGCGCGGGAGCACGGCGAGTGGCTCGACGAGCCGTGACCGTGCCGTGCCGTGCAAGACCGTGCCATGCGAAGAGGGCGCCCCCGCCGACCGGCGGGGACGCCCTCTTCGCATGCTCGGGCAGTCGGTCCTCGGCTAGATCACCAAGGACAGCAGCAGCACCAGCGCACCGGCGACCACGGAGATGATGGTCTCCATGAGCGACCAGGTCTTGACGGTCTGGCCGACGGTGAGCCCGAAGTACTCCTTGACCAGCCAGAAACCGGCGTCGTTGACGTGGCTGAAGAACAGCGAACCCGCGCCGATCACCAGGACGAGCAGCGCCGTGTGGGTGTCGGTCATGTCGGCCGCGAGGGGCGCGACGAGACCGGCGGCGGAGACCGTGGCGACCGTCGCCGAACCCGTGGCGACGCGGATGACGACCGCGATGAGCCAGGCGAGCAGCAGCGTCGGGAGCCCCCAGTCCTTGGAGATCTCCATGATCATCTCGCCGACACCGGAGTCGACCAGGGTGCCCTTGAAGCCACCGCCCGCGCCCACGATGAGCAGCACGCCCGCGATCGGGCCGAGGGACTTCTCGGTGGTGGAGAGCACCTTGCCCTTGGTGAAGCCGGCCGGGCGGCCGAGGGTGAACATGGCGACGACGACGGCCGCGAGCAGCGCGATCATCGGGTTGCCGACCACGTCGAAGACGCGCTGGACGGTGGCGTCCGGGTTGTCCACGATGACGTCGACCAGGGCCTTGGACAGCATCATCACGACGGGCAGCAGGATCGTCGCCACGGAGGCGCCGAAGCTCGGACGCTTCTCCAGGTCGTCGGAGGCGCGCGCCGGGATCATCTTGTCGGGGGCCTGGACGTCGACCCACTTGGCCGCGTACTTCGAGAAGACCGGGCCCGCGATGACGACCGTCGGGATGGCGACGAGGATGCCGAGCGCGAGCGTGAGCCCGAGGTTGGCGTCGACCGCGTCGATCGCGACGAGCGGGCCGGGGTGCGGCGGGATCAGGCCGTGCATCACGGACAGACCGGCGAGGGCCGGGATGCCGATCCGCATCAGCGAGTAGTTGCCGCGCTTGGCGACCATCAGGACGACGGGGATCAGCAGGACGATGCCGACCTCGAAGAAGAGCGGCAGGCCGATCACGGCCGCGATGAGCACCATGGCCCACGGCATGGCCTTGCCACCGGACTTGCCGGCCTTGGCGAGGATCGTGTCGACGATCTGGTCGGCGCCGCCGGAGTCGGCGAGCAGCTTGCCGAGGATCGCGCCGAGCGCGATCAGTACGCCGACGCCGGCGACGGTGTCACCGAGTCCGGCGCTGAAGCTCTCGATCACCTTGTCCAGCGGCGCACCGGCGAACGCGCCGAGCGCGAGCGAGCCGATGGTCAGCGCCAGGAAGGCGTGCATCTTGAACTTGGTGATGAGAAGGACGATGACGGCGATTCCCGCGAGCACGGCGATCCCGAGCTGGGCATGGCCCGCGGACGTGATCGGCTCGACGGTGTCCGCTGCCAGCATCTCGACGCTGAGTCTGGTCACGGTCTTATCCCTTGAACGAGTGGGGGGAGGGGGAGAACTTGCCGGTGTGGGGGGTTACGCGGTCGCGGCGGGGGAGTCGAGCCCGGCCAGGGCCGCGGTGGCCCGGTCGGCGATCTCCTCGGGCGATCCCGCGACATCGACGGCCACGCCCGCCTCGTCCGCCGCGAGCGGCTGGAGCGTGGCGAACTGCGAGTCGAGGAGCGAGGTGGGCATGAAGTGCCCCTCGCGATGCCCCATCCGGTCCTCGATCAGCTCGCGCGAGCCGGTGAGGTGGACGAAGACGGCGCCGGGGGCCTCGGCCCGCAGGCGGTCGCGGTAGCTGCGCTTGAGGGCGGAGCTGGAGACCACCCCGCCGAGTCCCGCGCGGCTGTGCGCCCAGCGGCCGATGGCGTCGAGCCAGGGCCAGCGGTCCTCGTCCGTCAGGGGGGTGCCGGCCGACATCTTGTCGATGTTGGCCTGGGGGTGGAAGTCGTCGCCCTCGGCGTAGGGAACGCCGAGTCGTTCGGCGAGCAGGGGACCGATCGTTGTCTTGCCGGTTCCTGCCACGCCCATGACCACGACGACGTGGGGGGTGCTCATCGGGTACTGCCTCGCTTCGCTGTCTTCGTCGACATCGCTGTGACACCACACTGAAACCCAATAGGTCTGATTAATTCAAGGGGGTGTGACGTATAAGTCAGACCATTGGACTCGGGGCTAGGGTATTCCCATGACCACAGAGGGCAGCCGGGGCCTCCATGCCCGTGTACTGGACAGCCTCGGTCCCGCGATCACTGCGGGCGAGTACCCCGCGGGCAGCGTGTTGCGTACGGATGAACTCGCGCAGCGCTTCGAGGTGTCCCGCTCGGTCATGCGGGAGGCGGTGCGCGTCCTGGAGTCGATGCACCTCGTGGCCTCGCGGCGCCGGGTCGGCGTGACGGTGCGGCCCGCCGAGGAGTGGAACGTCTACGACCCGCAGGTCATCCGCTGGCGCCTCGCGGGCGCCGACCGCCCCCGCCAGCTGCGTTCGTTGACGGTGCTCCGCTCGGCGGTCGAGCCGGTCGCCGCGGGTCTGGCCGCGCGGGCCGCGAGCGCGCAGCAGTGCGCGGCGCTGACCGAGTGCGCGCTCGGCATGGTGGCGACGTCACGGGGCCAGCAGCTGGAGGCGTACCTCGGCCACGACATCGAGTTCCACCGGATCGTCCTGAACGCGTCGGGCAACGAGATGTTCGCCCACCTGGGTGACCTGGTGGCGGAGGTCCTCGCGGGCCGCACCCACCACCAGGTCATGTTCGAGGACCCGGACCCGGCGGCGGTCAGCCTGCACGTCAAGGTCGCGGAGGCGGTACGGGAGGGGAACGCGCAGCGCGCGGAGGAACTCACGCGCGAGATCGCGGTGGGCGCGCTGCACGAGCTGGACATCCTGGCACCCTGAACTCCCGTATAGGGAACGGGAGTTACGCGTCGGGCCACACGTCGGGGCTACTCGATGAAGTCCCCGTCGACGTACACCCACGCCCCGTCCACCCGGGAGAACCGACTGCGCTCGTGCAGCTCTCCGCCCTTGTAGCGGGCGCGGAAGGTGACGGTGCCGTGCTGATGAAACGCGGACCCGTCAGCCGCCTCCAAGATCTCAAGCCCGGTCCACCGCGGCGCGTCACCGAAGTCGATACCCGGCGGCCGCGTGTCCGGGTGCCAGGTCCGCATCAGATACGCCCCGTCCTGCCGCACGAAGGCGGCATACCGGGACCGCATGAGCGCCTCGGCGGTGGGCGCCGCCGCGTCACCACGGTGGTAGCGACCGCAGCAGTTCTCGTAGGGGGAGGGGAGCCCGCAGGGACAGGTGGGGGTGTGACGTGACATCCCCTCATTCTGCCAATGGTTCAAGCCTCGGCAGCGATCGAATGGATCAAGCCTCGGCAGCGATCGAATGGATCAGGCCTCGGCGGCGATCGAGCAAATTAAGCCCCGCCGGCGATTGAGGCGCGGGGTCCGGGGCAGAGCCCCGAGTCGTCAACCACGGCTGGCCGAACCCCACCCGGACGTCACACCTGCTCCGCCCGAAACCCGGCCGGCGAAGCCCCCACGTGTTGCTGGAAGAACTTCGAAAAGTTCGCCGAGTCCGCAAACCCGACCGCAACCCCGATCCGCCCCACCGGCAACTCCGTATGCGCAAGCATCCGCTTGGCCTCCAGAATCACCCGCCGATCGATGAACGCCTTCGGGGTGAGCCCCGTCGCCGCCCGCACCGCACGGACCAGCGTCCGCCGCGAGTACCCCAACTCATCCGCGTACGCGGAGACGCTGTGGTTGGACGTGAACCCGTGCTCGACCGCCGTACGGAACCGCGAGAACGCAGAGGCCACAGCGTCCTGCTGCGGCTTCCCGTCCTCCGCCTCCGCCGCGGCCTGCGCCGACACATGCGCGACCCGCAGCATCAGGGCCGTCAGGGTGTGCCGCAGCACCGACGTGTGCAGGCTCAGCGGCAGCGTGACCGTGTCCAGGTACTCGCGCCGCAACTGCTCCAATGAGGCGTCCAGTGCGGCGAGTTGGTGCGGGTCGGGGTGCAGCAGCGGCGGCCGGTCGTAGCGGTAGAGCCCCGTCGCCTCGACGATCGCCCGCGGCAGAAAGCCCGGCTGCATGGTCAACGCCGTGCCGACATACGCGTCGTCCGCGGAGAACCCGTGCACCTGCCCCGGCCGGATCCACAGGATGTCCCCGGCCCCCACCTCGTACTCGGTGAAGTCGATCATGTGGCGGACGGGGCCCTCGCGGAAGAACAGCAGGACGTGGAAGTCGATGCGGTGCACGCGCCGCGACAGCCCGACGCCACCCGCCCATGGACCCTCGGAGCCCATCGGCCCGACCTGTATCCCGACGCCGGACAGGCTCGCGCTCGGGTCGAACGGATAGGTGCGGATGTGCGCCGCCGTTCCCAGATGTGCGCTCGTCTGTGAGGGGTCCTGCTCCGTCATCCACTTTCCTTGACTTCGACCGATGTGTGTGTCCCATTTTCACCGAACGCTGGCACGGGGGCACCTGTCGAGCGAAAAGTATGACCTTTACATTCGTAGGTGGTTCGACCTGGGACTTTGGTCCCGGTCGGGCGGTGCCTTTTGGTACCTCGGCAGGACAACGGATGTGAAGGAAGCTGGACAGATGAGCACGCAGACACCGGACGGACTCGACCCCTTCGAGAAGCCCTTCGAGTGGACCGAACGCGACCAGCGTGCCGTCGACACCGCGCGCCTCCTGGCGGCGGACTCGGTGCAGAAGGTCGGCAACGGACACCCCGGCACCGCCATGAGCCTGGCCCCGGCCGCGTACACCATCTTCCAGAAGGCCATGCGGCACGACCCGGCCGACCCGGAGTGGACCGGCCGCGACCGCTTCGTCCTGTCGCCCGGCCACACCAGCCTTACCCTCTACACCCAGCTCTTCCTCTCCGGTTACGAGCTGGAGCTCGACGACCTGAAGGCGTTCCGCACCCAGGGTTCGAAGACGCCGGGCCACCCCGAGTACGGCCACACCGCCGGTGTCGAGACCACGACCGGTCCGCTCGGCCAGGGTGTCGCCAACGCCGTGGGCATGGCGATGGCCGCCCGCTACGAGCGCGGCCTGTTCGACCCCGAGGCCGCCGAGGGCGCCTCCCCCTTCGACCACACCATCTGGGCGATCGTCTCCGACGGCGACCTGGAGGAGGGTGTCTCCGCCGAGGCCTCGTCCCTCGCGGGCCACCAGAAGCTCGGCAACCTCGTCTTCGTCTACGACGACAACCACATCTCCATCGAGGGCGACACCGCGACCGCCTTCTCCGAGGACGTCCTGAAGCGCTACGAGGCGTACGGCTGGCACGTGCAGCGCGTCACGCCCACCGCCGAGGGCGATGTCGACCCGAAGGCCCTGTACGAGGCGCTCGCCGCCGCCAAGGCCGTCACCGACAAGCCGTCCATCATCGCGATGCGCACGATCATCGCCTGGCCGGCCCCGACCGCGAAGAACACCGAGGCCTCGCACGGCTCCGCGCTCGGCGCCGAGGAGATCGCCGCCACCAAGCGCGTCCTCGGCTTCGACCCCGAGCAGTCCTTCATCGTCGAGGACGAGGTCATCGCCCACACCCGTGGCGCCCTCGACCGCGGCGCCGAGGCGCACGCCGCCTGGGACAAGCAGCTCGCCGAGTGGCGGAACACCAACCCCGAGCGCTCCGCGACCCTCGACCGCGTGCTTGCGGGCCGCCTCCCCGAGGGCTGGGAGGACGCCCTGCCGTCCTTCGAGACCGGCACGAAGGTCGCCACGCGCGCCGCGTCCGGCAAGGTCCTCCAGGCCCTCGGCCCGGTCGTCCCCGAGCTGTGGGGCGGCTCCGCCGACCTCGCCGGCTCCAACAACACGACGATCGACAAGACCAGCTCCTTCCTCCCGAAGGGCAACCCGCTGGCCGAGGCCGACCCGTACGGCCGCACCGTGCACTTCGGCATCCGCGAGTTCTCGATGGCCGCCGAGATGAACGGCATCGCGCTGCACGGCAACACCCGCATCTACGGCGGCACCTTCCTGGTGTTCTCCGACTACATGCGCAACGCCGTCCGCATGTCCGCCCTCATGCAGCTCCCGGTCACCTACGTCTGGACCCACGACTCCATCGGTCTCGGTGAGGACGGCCCGACCCACCAGCCCGTCGAGCACCTCGCCGCGCTGCGCGCCATCCCGGGCCTGAACGTGATCCGCCCGGCCGACGCCAACGAGACCGCCATCGCCTGGCGCGAGATCCTCAAGCGCGGCACCGAGAAGCCGGCCCCGCACGGCCTGGCGCTCTCCCGTCAGGGCCTGCCGACGTACGAGGCCAACGAGGACGCGGCCAAGGGCGGTTACGTCCTGGTCGAGGCCTCGAAGGGGACCCCGGACGTCGTCCTGATCGCCACCGGCTCCGAGGTCCAGCTCGCCGTCGCCGCCCGTGAGCAGCTGGAGGCCGAGGGCGTCGCCACCCGCGTCGTGTCGATGCCGTCCGTCGAGTGGTTCGAGGAGCAGGACGCCGAGTACCGCGCCGCCGTCCTGCCGCCGTCGGTGAAGGCCCGCGTGGCGGTCGAGGCCGGCATCGGTCTGACCTGGTACCGCTACGTCGGTGACGCCGGTCGCATCGTCTCCCTGGAGCACTTCGGCGCCTCCGCCGACGCGGGCACGCTCTTCGCCGAGTTCGGCTTCACCGCCGAGAACGTCGCCGACAAGGCCCGCGCCTCTTTGAAGGAAGCACGAGCTCTCGCCGCCGCCCGCGCCTGACCCTCACACACTGAGAAACACCACCCCGTACGCCCGAAAGAAGATGAAGCAGAACATGAGCAACGCCGTCGCACCCCTCAAGTCGCTGTCCGACGAAGGCGTTTCCATCTGGCTGGACGACCTGTCCCGCACCCGCATCGAGTCCGGCAACCTCGCAGAGCTCATCGCGACCCAGCACGTCGTGGGCGTCACCACGAACCCCTCGATCTTCCAGGCCGCCATCGGCAAGGGCGAGGGCTACGAGGAGCAGCTCGCCGACCTGGCCGTCCGCAAGGTCACCGTCGACGAGGCCGTCCGCATGATGACCACGCAGGACGTGCGCGCCGCCGCCGACATCCTGCGCCCGGTGTACGACGCCACGCAGGGCCGTGACGGCCGCGTCTCCATCGAGGTCGACCCGCGCCTGGCCCACAACACCGAGGCCACCATCGCCGAGGCCAAGCAGCTCGCCTGGCTCGTCGACCGCCCCAACGTGATGATCAAGATCCCGGCGACCCTCGCGGGCCTCCCGGCCATCACCGAGGTCATCGGCCTCGGCATCTCGGTCAACGTCACGCTGATCTTCTCCCTCGACCGCTACCAGGCCGTCATGGACGCCTACCTGGCCGGCCTGGAGAAGGCCCACGAGCGCGGCATCGACCTCGCCACGATCCACTCGGTCGCCTCCTTCTTCGTCTCCCGCGTCGACGCCGAGATCGACAAGCGCCTCGACAAGATCGGCACGGACGAGTCCGCTTCGGCGAAGGGCAAGGCTGCCCTCGCCAACGCGCGTCTCGCCTACGAGGCGTTCGAGCAGGCCTTCGGTACCGAGCGCGCCACCAAGCTGGAGGCCGCGGGCGCCAACAAGCAGCGCCCGCTGTGGGCCTCCACCGGCGTCAAGGACCCCGCGTACAAGGACACCCTGTACGTCGACGAGCTGGTCGCGCCCGGCACCGTCAACACCATGCCCGAGGGCACCCTGAAGGCGACCGCCGACCACGGCGAGATCACCGGTGACACCATCACCGGCCGCTACGAGCAGGCCCGCGTCGAGCTGGCCGCCGTCGACGCGCTCGGCATCTCCCTCGACGAGGTCACCCAGCAGCTCGAGGACGAGGCCGTCGCCAAGTTCGAGATCGCCTGGAACGACCTGCTCTCCACCGTCTCCTCCCGCCTGACGGAGGCTGAGTCCAAGTGAGCTCCACCGCTTGGCAGAACCCGCTGAGGGACCCCCGCGACCGCCGTCTGCCGCGCGTCGCGGGCCCCTCCGGGCTCGTCATCTTCGGCGTCACGGGCGACCTGTCCCGCAAGAAGCTGATGCCGGCCGTCTACGACCTCGCCAACCGCGGCCTGCTGCCGCCGGGCTTCTCGCTCCTCGGCTTCGCCCGCCGCGAGTGGGAGGACCAGGACTTCGCGCAGGTCGTCCACGACTCGGTCAAGGAGCACGCCCGCACCCCCTTCCGCGAGGAGGTCTGGCAGCAGCTCGCCGACGGCATGCGCTTCATCCCCGGCGACTTCGACGACGACACCGCGTTCAAGCAGCTGCGCGAGTCCGTCGACGAGCTCGACGAGAAGCGCGGCACCAGCGGCAACTACGCGTTCTACCTCTCCGTACCGCCGAAGTTCTTCCCCAAGGTCGTGCAGCAGCTCAAGAAGCACGGCCTCGCGGACGCGCCCGAGGGATCCTGGCGGCGCGCCGTCATCGAGAAGCCGTTCGGCCACGACATGGAGTCGGCACGCGACCTGAACGCGATCGTGCACGACGTGTTCTCGCCCGAGCAGGTCTTCCGCATCGACCACTACCTCGGCAAGGAGACCGTCCAGAACATCCTGGCGCTCCGCTTCGCCAACCAGATGTACGAGCCCATCTGGAACCGGTCGTACGTGGACCACGTGCAGATCACGATGGCCGAGGACATCGGCATCGGCGGCCGCGCCGGCTACTACGACGGCATCGGCGCCGCCCGCGACGTCATCCAGAACCACCTGCTCCAGTTGCTCGCCCTCACGGCGATGGAGGAGCCGGCCGCGTTCGACGCCGAGTCGCTGGTCAACGAGAAGCTCAAGGTCCTCAAGTCCGTACGGCTCCCCGACGACCTGGAGAAGTCCACGGTCCGCGCGCAGTACGCGGCCGGCTGGCAGGGCGGCGAGAAGGTCCCCGGCTACCTCCAGGAAGACGGCATCGACCGGGCGTCGAAGACCGACACCTACGCGGCCGTGAAGCTGGGCATCGACAACCGCCGCTGGGCGGGCGTCCCGTTCTACCTGCGCACCGGCAAGCGCCTCGGCCGCCGCGTCACCGAGATCGCCGTCGTCTTCCAGCGCGCCCCGCACTCCCCGTTCGACCACACCGCCACCGAGGAACTCGGCCAGAACGCGATCGTCATCCGCGTTCAGCCGGACGAGGGCATGACGGTGCGCTTCGGATCCAAGGTGCCGGGTACGTCGATGGAGATCCGCGACGTGTCCATGGACTTCGCTTACGGCGAGTCGTTCACCGAGTCCAGCCCGGAAGCGTACGAGCGGCTGATCCTGGACGTGTTGCTGGGCGACGCCAACCTCTTCCCGCGCACGGAAGAGGTCGAGGAGTCCTGGCGCATCCTCGACCCCATCGAGGAGAACTGGGACAAGGTCGGCAGGCCCGCCCAGTACGCCTCGGGCAGCTGGGGCCCGAAGGAAGCGGACGAGATGCTCGCACGAGACGGACGGAGCTGGCGCAGGCCATGAGGATCGACCTGACCGACACCACGGCAAGCAAGGTCAACAAGGCGCTCGTCGAAGGGCGCCGCGCCATCGGGACCCCCGCCGTGGGCATGGTCCTGACGATGGTCATCGTCACGGACGAGGAGAACGCGTACGACGCGACGAAGGCCGCCCAGGAGGCGTCCCGCGAGCACCCCTCGCGCACCCTCGTCGTCATCCGGCGCACCAAGCGCCTGGCCCGCGAACGCCACGGCAACCGGCTCGACGCCGAGGTCCGCCTCGGCTCCGAGGCCGGCACCGGCGAGACCGTGGTGCTGCGCCTGTACGGCGAGGTCGGCAAGCACGCCGACTCCGTCGTCCTGCCGCTGCTGCTGCCCGACGCCCCGGTCGTCGTGTGGTGGCCCGTGGACGCGCCGGAGAACCCCGCCAAGGACCCGCTGGGCGCGCTCGCCCAGCGCCGGATCACCGACGCGTACGCCGTCGAGGACCCGGTCGCCGCGCTCGCCCAGCGCTCGAAGTCCTACGCGCCCGGCGACACCGACCTGGCCTGGACCCGGCTCACCCCGTGGCGCTCCATGCTGGCCGCCGCGCTCGACCAGGCCCGCGCCGAGATCGTCTCCGCGGCCGTCGAGTCCGAGGCCGACAACCCCAGCGCCGAACTGCTCGCGCGCTGGCTCGGCGCCCGGCTCGGCGTCAAGGTCGAGCGGGTCACCACGGACGGCCCCGTCGTCACCGCGGTCCGCCTCGGCACGCCGGCCGGCGAGATCCGCATCGACCGCCCCGAGGGCCCGCTCGCCAAGCTGACCCTTCCCGGCCAGCCCGAGCGCACCCTGGCCCTCAAGGTCCGCTCCACCGCCGAGCTGATCGCGGAGGAGCTCCGCCGCCTCGACGCCGACGAGATGTACGCCGTGGCCCTGCAGGCAGCCGCCCACGGCAAAGTCACCAAGGAGTCCGTTCAACATGCCTGACACCGCCCCCTTCCTCACCCGCCGCCCGCAGTGGACGGCCCTTGAGGACCACCGCGCGAAGTTCAACGGCACGCACCTGCGCGACCTGTTCGCGAAGGACGCGGCCCGTGCCGAGCGCTACACGCTCGACGTCGGTGACCTGCACATCGACTACTCCAAGCACCTGATCACGGACGAGACCCTCGCCCTGCTCCAGGAACTGGCCACCGCCACCGACGTGTTCGGGCAGCGCGACGCCATGTTCCGCGGCGAGAAGATCAACACGACCGAGGACCGCGCCGTGCTGCACACGGCCCTGCGCGCCCCGGCCGACGCCGTGGTCGAGGTCGACGGCGAGAACGTCGTGCCGAAGGTGCACGAGGTCCTCGGCCAGATGGCCGCCTTCGCGGACAAGATCCGTTCGGGCGAGTGGACCGGCCACACCGGCAAGGCGATCAAGAACGTCGTCAACGTCGGCATCGGCGGCTCGGACCTCGGCCCGGCCATGGCGTACGAGGCGCTGCGCCCGTTCACCGCCCGCGACCTGACGTTCCGCTTCGTGTCGAACGTCGACGGCGCCGACCTGCACGAGGCCGTCCGCGACCTCGACCCGGCCGAGACGCTGTTCATCATCGCGTCCAAGACCTTCACGACGATCGAGACGATCACCAACGCGAAGGCGGCGCGCTCCTGGCTGCTGGCGGCGCTGGGTGACGACGCGGCGGTCGCGAAGCACTTCGTCGCCCTGTCGACGAACGCCGAGAAGGTCTCCGAGTTCGGCATCGACACGGCCAACATGTTCGCGTTCTGGGACTGGGTCGGCGGCCGCTACTCCTTCGACTCGGCCATCGGCCTCTCGCTGATGATCGCGATCGGCCCGGACGCCTTCCGCGAGCTGCTCGACGGCTTCCGCCTGGTCGACGACCACTTCCGCACGGCCCCGGCCGAGGCGAACGCGCCGCTGCTGCTCGGCCTCCTCGGCGTCTGGTACGGCAACTTCCACAGCGCCCAGTCGCACGCGGTGCTGCCGTACTCGCACTACCTCTCCAAGTTCACCGCGTACCTCCAGCAGCTCGACATGGAGTCCAACGGCAAGTCCGTGGACCGCCAGGGCCGCGGCGTGGAGTGGCAGACGGGCCCGGTCGTCTGGGGCACCCCCGGCACCAACGGGCAGCACGCCTACTACCAGCTCATCCACCAGGGCACGAAGCTGATCCCGGCGGACCTCATCGGCTTCGCGAAGCCGGTCGACGAGCTGTCCGACACCCTCGCGGACCAGCACGACCTGCTGATGGCCAACCTGTTCGCGCAGGGCCAGGCCCTCGCCTTCGGCAAGACCGCCGAGGAGGTGCGCGCCGAGGGCGTCGCCGAGGAGCAGGTCGCCCACCGCACGTTCAAGGGCAACCACCCGACGACGACGATCCTCGCGCGCGAGCTGACCCCGTCGGTCCTCGGCCAGCTCATCGCCCTCTACGAGCAGAAGGTCTTCGTCCAGGGCGCCATCTGGAACATCGACTCCTTCGACCAGTGGGGCGTCGAGCTCGGCAAGGTCCTCGCCAAGCGAGTGGAGCCCGCCCTCACCGAGGGCGCGGAGGTTCCCGGCCTCGACGCCTCGACGCAGTCCCTGGTCGGCACGTACCGCGCGCTGCGCGGCCGCAAGTAGCCCGCAACCAGCCTCAAACAGCCTCAACTAGCACTGAAGGTAAGTGAACTGACATGCAGCTCGGTCTCATCGGTCTCGGCAAGATGGGCGGCAACATGCGCGAGCGCATCCGCCGCGCCGGCCACACCGTCATCGGCTACGACCGCAACCCCGAGGTCTCCGACGTCGCCTCCCTCCAGGAGCTCGTCGAGAAGCTCGAGGGCCCGCGCGTGGTCTGGGTGATGGTTCCGGCCGGCGCTGCCACCCAGTCGACCGTCGACGAGCTCGGCGGCCTGCTCTCCGAGGGCGACATCGTCGTCGACGGCGGCAACTCCCGCTGGACCGACGACGAGAAGCACGCCGAGGAGCTCGCCGCCAAGGGCATCGGCTTCGTCGACGCCGGTGTCTCCGGTGGTGTGTGGGGCCTGGAGAACGGCTACGCGCTCATGGTCGGCGGCTCCGAGGAGAACGTCGCCAAGGTCAAGCCGGTCTTCGACGCCCTCAAGCCCGAGGGTGACTTCGGCTACGTCCACGCGGGCAAGGTCGGCGCGGGCCACTTCTCCAAGATGGTCCACAACGGCATCGAGTACGCCATGATGCAGGCCTACGCCGAGGGCTGGGAGCTCCTGGAGAAGGTCGACTCCGTGGACAACGTCCGCGAGGTCTTCCGCTCCTGGCAGGAGGGCACGGTCATCCGTTCCTGGCTGCTCGACCTCGCGGTCAACGCGCTGGACGAGGACACGCACCTCGACAAGCTGCGCGGCTTCGCCGCCGACTCCGGCGAGGGCCGCTGGACCGTCGAGGCGGCCATCGACAACTCCGTGCCGCTGCCGGCGATCACCGCGTCGCTCTTCGCGCGCTTCACCTCCCGCCAGGAGGACTCGCCGCAGATGAAGATGATCGCGGCGCTGCGCAACCAGTTCGGCGGCCACGCCGTCGAGTCCAAGTAGGCGCCACACACGAAGCCCGCCGGACCTCGCGGTCCGGCGGGCTTTTTGGTGCGTCTACCGGCCGGCGTTGCGCCAGACCTTCGCGTCCAGGGTGACGTTCTTGCCCTCCGTCTTGCCCCGGAGCGTCAGCAGCCCGACGTCCCCCGAGCCGGCGTCCAGGCACAGGCGCTGCCCCACCGGCAGGTCGTAGACCCAGTAGGAGTCCTTGGCCGCATGCGCGTTGCGGCACGCTTCGCGGGTGCCCGGCTGCCCGGCGGGGAGCAGCGCGAGCGAACTCCCCGAGGTGGTGCCGGGCGCCAGCACCGCGCCGTTGCTGTAGACGGCGTAGGTCAGATCCTCGGTCGACTGCCCGTCGTCCGGCTTGGCCCGCACCGGATCGTCCGCGAGATACAGGTCCTGGCTGTCCGTCATCACGATGCCGTTGTACGTCGACGGGAGCGGGGGCGCCGAGGTCGGGGGCCCGCTCGTGGGATCCGTCGGGGGAGCGGACGTGGGGTCCGCGGCCGAGCCCGAAGGGGCGGGCGCCGCACCCGACTTGGACGCTTTCGGCGACTTCGAGGCGCTCGGGGAGGCGGACTTCGACGCGGACGCCGACTTCGACGCGGAGCGCGTCGCCTCGGGGTGGCCGGAGGCCGCAGGACCTGCCGCTCCGTCGGCCTGCCGGCCACCGGGCACGAAATACAGCGTGGCGGCCGCGCCGCACGCGACCAGCACGACCCCGGCGGCCGCCATCAGCCAGGCACGGGAGCGCCTGCGTCGGGGCTCCGTACTCACGGCGGCGGTCTCGGCGCCCAGAGGTGCGACGGGAGAGGGGCTGTCGGGGGCCGTCGCCGGATGGCCCTGCTGCCCCTGCCCGGCGGTCGGTTCCTGGGAAAACGCGACGGGCGGCCCGAACACACCGGCGGGGGCGGCGCTCCCGGGCGTCTCGTCGGGACCCGTGGCACCGCGCGGCGGCGTCGCATGACCCGTCGGCTCCGCCCCGGTCACCCGGGCCCCCTCGGCACGCGCCGCGATCCCCTCGGCGAGCTCACCCGGAAGCCAGGCGTCCGTCGCGGGCCCGGGACCACCGGGCAACGACTCACGGATCACCTGGACCGTCTCGATGACCTCCCGCACCGTCGGCCGGTCATCGGCCGGCTTGCTGAGGCAGCGGGATATCAACTCCCGCAGGGGGTCCGGGACCTTGGACAGATCCGGCTCCTCGTGCACGACCCGGTACAGCACCGCGTGCGGATCGCCCTCCCCGTACGCGGTGCTCCCGGTGGCGGCGAACACCGCGGTCTGGCCGAGCGCGAACACATCGGCCGAGCCGCTCGCGGAGCCGCCGAGCACCTGCTCCGGAGCCATGTACGCGACCGTGCCCACGGCCGACCCGCTGCGCGTCACGGACGTCGCGTCCGCCGCCCGCGCCACACCGAAGTCGATGACGCGGGGCCCGTCGGAGGCCAGCAGCACGTTCGACGGCTTCAGGTCGCGGTGCACGATCCCCGCGTCGTGCACCGCCTGGAGCGCCTCCGCGATCCCGGCCGTCATCCGCAGCACCGTGTCCACCGGCAGCGGCCCGTGCTCGCGCACCGCCTCCGCGAGCGAGGGCCCGGGCACGTACGCGGTCGCGCACCACGGCACCGGGCTCTCCGTGTCACTGTCGACGACCGGCGCCGTGTAGAGCCCGTGCACCTTGCTCGCCGCGGCGACCTCGGTACGGAATCTGCGGCGGAACTCGGGGTCCTCGGCCAGCTCGGGTCTGATCACCTTGACCGCGACGGCCCGGCCGCCCGGCGTGTGCGACAGATAGACGCGGCCCATGCCACCGGAGCCGAGCCCCGCGACCAGGCGGTATCCGCCGGCCGTCCGCGGATCCTTGTCGTCCAGCGGACGGAAACCGCCGTTGCCGGGCTCCCTGTTCGCCCACACGTCCCGCTGCACCCCCAGGTTGCGTCGAAGGTCCATTGCATCACGTGACGCAACGCACCCCTCCGTCGGTGCCGGGCAACGCAAAAGACCCCAGAATCATCTGGGGTCTTTCTCTGTGTCCGAGGGGGGACTTGAACCCCCACGCCCGATAAAGGGCACTAGCACCTCAAGCTAGCGCGTCTGCCATTCCGCCACCCGGACAAGGTGTCTGCCGCCTGTGTGCGGGGCGTTTCCCGCGGCGACACAGAGAACATTACCAGGGATTCGGAGTGCCTCGATCAGCCCCCCGGCCCGGTGCCCCCGCCTGTGAACGGCACGTGACGAGAGGCGCCCGGCCTTGGGTCCGGGGGCCGGGGGAGAGAGGATGAGAGGTATCCACGGCAAGAGAGGAACCAGCGTGAGCGAGCCGAGCACGGGCAGGGCGGTCTCCGGACAGGACGAGGTCGTCGACCTCTGCCGCGAACTGATCCAGATCGACACCAGTAACTACGGCGACCACTCGGGCCCGGGCGAGCGCAAGGCCGCCGAGTGGACGGCGGAGAAGCTCGCCGAGGTCGGCCTCGAGCCGAAGATCTTCGAGTCCCACCCCGGCCGCGCCTCCACGGTCGCCCGGATCGAGGGCGAGGACCCGTCGCGGCCCGCCCTCCTCATCCACGGCCACACCGACGTCGTCCCGGCGAACGCGGCGGACTGGACCCACCACCCGTTCTCCGGCGAGATCGCCGACGGCTGTGTCTGGGGCCGCGGCGCCGTCGACATGAAGGACATGGACGCGATGACCCTCGCGGTCGTCCGCGACCGGCTGCGCACCGGCCGCAAGCCCCCGCGCGACATCGTCCTCGCCTTCCTCGCCGACGAGGAGGCCGGCGGCGTCTTCGGCGCCCGCCACCTGGTGCGCAACCACCCGGACCTCTTCGAGGGCGTCACCGAGGCGATCAGCGAGGTCGGCGGCTTCTCCTTCACGGTGAACGAGCAGCGCAGGCTCTACCTCGTCCAGACCGCAGAGAAGGGCATGCACTGGATGAAGCTGTCCGTGGCCGGCACCGCCGGACACGGCTCCATGATCCACCGGGACAACGCGATCACCGAGCTGTCCGAGGCCGTCGCGCGCCTCGGCCGCCACAAGTTCCCGGTCCGCGTCACCAAGACGCTCCGGCACTTCCTCGACGAGCTCGGCGACGCCCTCGGCACCGAGCTCGACCCGGAGGACATGGAGGAGACCATCGCCAAGCTCGGCGGCATCGCCAAGCTGATCGGCGCCACGCTCTCCAACACCGCGAACCCCACGCAGCTGAACGCCGGTTACAAGGTGAACGTGATCCCCGGCGAGGCCACCGCCAACGTCGACGGCCGCTTCCTGCCCGGCCACGAGGACGAGTTCCTCGCCGACCTCGACCGGATCCTCGGCCCGAAGGTCAAGCGTTCGGACGTGCACGCGGACAAGGCCGTCGAGACCACGTTCGATGGGGCGCTCGTCGAGGCCATGAAGACCTCGATCGAGGCGGAGGACCCGATCGGCAAGGCCATCCCGTACATGCTCTCCGGCGGCACCGACGCCAAGTCCTTCGTGGAGCTCGGCATCCGCAACTTCGGCTTCGCGCCGCTGCAGCTGCCGCCCGAGCTGGACTTCGCCGGCATGTTCCACGGCGTCGACGAGCGGGTGCCGGTGGACGGCCTCAAGTTCGGTGTGCGGGTCCTGGACCGCTTCATCGACGCGTCCTGACGTCAACCCGGCACAAGGTCGGAAATCGTTCGCGCGTGCGTAATGGACCGGAAAGAGTGAAAGGCTCCGTACGCTCGTAGCCCCATCAGTTCTTCCTCGTTACAGGGAGTGCAGTCCGCGGCTGGGACTGCATTGCCAACTAGGAGGAATAATGCTCAAGAAGGTCATCGCCGCTGCGGCTGCCACTGGTGGTCTGGTTCTCGCGGGTGCGGGCATGGCCGTCGCCGACTCCGGCGCTCAGGGTGCTGCCACGCAGTCCCCCGGCGTCGTTTCGGGCAACGTCATCCAGGTCCCGGTCCACGTGCCGGTGAACGTGTGCGGCAACACGGTCTCTGTGATCGGGCTGCTGAACCCTGCCTTCGGTAACACCTGCGCCAACGACTGACACGTTGTTGTGCCTCACCCCTTGAGGGTTTGAGCCCACGGCCCCGGAGTGCGAGCCATGCACTCCGGGGCCGACGGGTTGGACACGGTTCCAGGGCAAGACTTAATAAGGCAAGGCAGGGAAACCTATGCGACAGGTCATGCGGAAGGGCCTGATCACCGTGGCGGCCGCGTCCGGCGTACTCGCCGTCACCGGCGGCTACGCGCACGCGGACTCGAGTGCGAACGGAAGCTCGTCGGACTCGCCGGGCGTCCTGTCCGGCAACTCCGTCGAGGCGCCCGTGGACGTCCCGGTGAACGTCTGCGGCAACACGATCAACGTCGTCGGACTGCTCAACCCGGCGTCGGGCAACGACTGCGGCGGCTCGGGCGGCGGCGACAAGGCCGGCGACCAGTCCTCGGACGGCGGCGCGCAGACCGGAGGGAACACCAGCGACTCGCCCGGTGTCGGCTCCGGCAACCACGTGTCGGTCCCGATTCACGTGCCGGTGAACGGGTGCGGGAACTCCATCGGCGCCGGCTCGGTCGGCAACGGGACGACCGGCAACGGCTGCTCCGACGACGGCGGGGGCGGCGGCACCACCACGCCCCCGGTGGACTCGAACACCCCGCCCTCGCGCGCCGGGGACCCGCAAGGCTCCTCGGAGCACTCGGGCGGGGGCAACGTTCCGGGCACGCAGACCGTCGACATGCCCAAGGGCGAGTCCCAGCTCGGGCAGACGGGCAGCCCGAGGGCGGCGACCGGCGAGCTCGCGGAGACCGGCAGCTCGGTGCCGATCGGCGCGGTCATCCCGCTCGCCGGCGGCGCGCTGCTCGCGGGCGCGCTGCTCTACCGGCGGGCGAACGCGGCGGCGTGACATCAGGCACTACGAAAACGGAGCGGGCCCCGCACGGACGGGGCCCGCTCCGTTTTCGATTCCTGCCCGAGGGGCTCGGCCTGCCCTCAGGTCACCATGTGGCCCGCACCTGGCGGATGATCCGTCGGCGCAGGCGCACGCGGCGACTGCCGTCGCGGCGCAGGCTCAATCGGTCCAACTCCCAGTGTCCGTACTCTGCATGGTCCGTCAGCAGACGTGTCGCGTCCTTGCGGGAGACCCCGCGCGGTACGTACACGTCGACGAATTCGTATTCCGGCATCGCATCTATTGTGCGGGCAGCGGCCCGGTACGGATAGCGTCTGCACTATGTCTGATGCTGCGCAGCCCACCGCTGCCGAGGTACGCGCCGCCGCCGAGGCGGTCAAGGCTGCGCTCGACGTCCACTTGGCGGCGGTCGAGCGCCGGTCGGGAGAAGACGATCCGGCCGTCTACGAAGCGTTCAACGAACTCGCCGCCGCGGCCGAGGAGTACGACGAGCTCCTCTACGACCGCTACGACGAGGTCACCCCCTTCGAGATCCCCGGCAGCGAGGACTCGCTGCCGCCGTACGCGGGACCGGAGGAGCCGAACGCGCTGAGCGTGCTGATCCGACGCGACTACGCCGTGGTCGAGCCGCAGCGTCTCCTCGCCCAGGCCGGGCGGGTCGCCGACCTGGAGGCGGAGCCGGACGCGGAGGCGGCGAACGGGGCGGGCAGCAGTGTGCACGCCGCGCTCGGCGTCCTCTTCGGCGAGTTCGAGCCCGACGAAATCGCCTCCCGGCACAAGGAGTTCGGCCTGGAGGAGGGCGACTCCACGCTCTGGGTCACGGCGTCGGACGACTCCACGGATCCCGGTGAGTGGCTGGAGGCCCCCTTCGAGCAGGTCGACCCGCAGCGGGTCGTGTGCCGCTTCGATGTGAGCGCGGTCTTCGACGACGACGAGTTCGACCCCGACGAGCCCTCCGGGCCGGACGCGCCGTTGGAGGACCCGGACCGCTGACATCCGCCGGAGCGGTGCCCCACGCCACGGGGCTCCGCCCCGGACCCCGCGCCTCAAACGCCGGCGGGGCTGGAAGGATCGGGGCTCTGCCCCGGACCCCGCGAGCTCTCGTCCGAAGAGCGGGCTGGATTCGCGGGGCTTGATTTACGGCTGCGGTACCTGGGCAGCGACCAAGCCTCGCAGTCGTGTGGTGCGTGGCTTGGCTGCGATCTCCGATACGGCTCGCGGGAGGGCCGTGTCCGCGCCGTGGACCACCGAGAGGTGCCGCTCGCCGCGACCGAAGGCCGTGTAGACCCAGGGGCGACTGAGCGCCTGCGTGGCATCGCCGGGCAGTACGACCACGGCCGCGGGCCACCGGACCCCGACGGCCTGATGTCCGGTCACGGCCCACCCGTGCCGCACGGCCCCCTGCTCCACCTGCTCCTTCGGTACGAGGACGGGGGCGCCGTCGCACTCGAGCCGCAGGCCCTCCGCGTCGGCCCCGACGACCACGCCGGACCGGATCCGCCCGCGCCCGGTCACGTACACCGCCCGGTCACCGGGGTCGAAGCCCCCGAACCGCCCGGGCCCCGGGTTGAGCCGCTCCTTCAGCGCCACGTTCAACGCCCGCGTCCCCGCGGCGCCCCCGTGCCCCGGCGTGATCACCTGCGTCTGCTCGGCCGGCACTCCGATCGCCCGCGGCACCGAGTCCGCGACGAGCTGCACGGTGCGGTGGATCGCCTCGGCCGGGTCCCGCACCGGAACGATCACCACCTCCTTGCCGGGCGCCTCCACCTGGTTCAGCTCACCGATGCCGATACCGGAGACCAGCTCGCCGATCGGTCCGAAGTCCGGCGTGCGGGAGGCGATGCGCGGGCAGATCTCCGCCGCGGCGACGTCCGCGAAGACCCGGCCCGGGCCCGCCGACCACAGCGTCCCCGGGTCTCCGCTGAGCACCAGGCACGTCCCGTCGGCAAGCAGTTCCACGAGCATCGCGGCGTCGCCCACGTCCAACTGCGGCGCGTCCAGGACGACCAGGACGTCGAGGGCGAACGCCCCGTCCTGGTCGAGCCCGGGGCCCTCCGCCTGCGCGAGCAGGCCCGCGACGGTCGCGGTGGCCGTCTCGGGCGCGTCCGGGCCGAGGAGCTCGGCGGCCCGGCGGCGGCCGTCCGCACCGTGCGCGGCGACGCACACCCGCAGGCCCAGCTTGCCCGCGGCGGCCGCCGCGGCGATCGGCTCGGCACGGGCCGCCTCGCCGCCGGTGTGCAGGACGAGGCGGTGCGCGGCGATCGCCCGGATCAGCTCGGCCGTCGTGCCGCGCTCGACCGCGGCGGCCTCCTCCAGTCCTGCGGTGGCCGAACCCTCGTCCTTGGGCGCGGAGTTGAGCAGTCGGGCCAGCCCGTCGGCGAGGCTCTCCTCGGCGAGCGCGTACCGCTCAAGACCGACCAGGACGCGTACCGGCCGCTCCGCCTCTTCCTCCTCGCCGTCCTCCTCGGCGGCGGGCGCGGGGATCGGCGCCTCCTCCAGGGGGTCGTGGAAGATCAGCGCGTCGCCTTCCGCGACGGCGCTCTGCACGGCCTCCTCCGCATCGGGAACCCCTTGCTTGCCGAGCGCCTCGGCGAGCACCGACAGGTCGAGGGCCGTGTGCCCGGCGTTCGCGGCCTGCTCGAGCAGCCATACGGTGACGGCGCGGCCCCGCCGCTCGTCGTCGGGCCCGCACTCCGCGCCGAGCAGCGCCCGCGCGAACCCGTCGGCCTGCTCGGGGCGCACCCCGCTCACCCGCAGCAACTGCCAAGGATCCGCGCGCAGTTCGTCGCCCGCGCCCTCGCCCAGGGCCGCGGCGGCCGCGCCGGCCAGCGATTCGGGAGCCCCGCCCTCGGCGAGTACGGCCCGCACCGAGTCGACGGCTTCCGGGTCGGCGCCCGTATGAACTGTGGCCTGCGGCCTGCGCACGGGTTCGGCGGGGGCGGCGGCCGGGGCGTCCTGCCGCGGCTCGGGCTCGGGCCGCGCGAGCACGGGGGCGGCGGCCGGCTTCTCCCCGCTCTCCACCGCGCGCACGGCGGCCAGCAGGTCGGCGGCGGTCCCGCTCAGCTTCGTCCCGGCGTCGATCGGCCCTTCCTTGGCGGCCTTCCGCTCCGCGATCCGCTCCCGGAACTCCCGCTGCGCCGCCAACTCGGCCTCGGCCTCGGACACCTCGGCGCCCTTCGCGGCACCATCCTTCGAAGAGGCTTCGGCGTCGTCCGCGTCGTCCGCGTCGTCCGCGTCGTCCTCGGCCTCCGCGTCGACCTCGTCCGGCGTCGCCCCCGCGTCGGCGGCCTCCGCCCCTTCGGCGCTGTCCTCCGCGCCGTCGGCCCGGCCCGCCAAGTCCTCGGCGTCGTCGGCCCCGGCCGCCGCGGCTTCGGGTTCGCGGTCCTCCGCGCCATCCGTCCCGGCCGCCGCCTCGGCGTCGGCGGTTCCGGCCTCGGAGGCGGCAGCCCCGGCCCCGGCGCCGTCCGCCGACACCGGCTCCGCCTCCGCGCTCGCGGCGGCAGCCGGATCCGTGTCGGGGCGGGCCCCTGACTCGTTCTCCGCGGCAGCGGACTCCGTACTCACAACGTGCTCCAGTCCTGATCGGGATAGCGGTGCACGGGCGCCGACACATCGTCGAGCGCCTGGCAGATCTCGTCAGGAAGACTAAGGGCCTCCACTGACAATGCCTCCGTGAGCTGCTGCGCGTTGCGCGCGCCGACGATCGGCGCGGCCACTCCCGGCCGGTCCCTGACCCACGCGAGGGCCACCTGCAGCGGCGTCACGGCGAGCCCGTCCGCCGCCGTCGCGACCGCGGCCACGATGTGCCCTGCCGCCTCGTCGAGATACGGCTCGACGAACGGCGCCATGTGGTCCGAGCCGCCCCGCGAGTCGGTCGGGGTGCCGGAGCGGTACTTGCCGGTCAGCACCCCGCGGCCCAGCGGCGACGAGGGCAGCAGGCCCATACCGAGGTCCAGCGCCGCCGGCAGCACCTCGCGCTCCACGCCCCGCTGCAGCAGCGAGTACTCCATCTGCGTACTGGCGAGACGCGTGCGCGTGCCGGGCGCGGCGAGCTGCCACGTACCGGCCTTGGCCAGCTGCCAGCCGCAGAAGTTCGAGACGCCCGCGTAGCGCGCACGCCCGCTGCTGACCGCGATGTCGAGGGCCTGGAGCGTCTCCTCGAGCGGGGTCCCGGGGTCGTACGCGTGCACCTGCCACAGGTCGACGTACTCCGTGCCGAGCCGGGCGAGCGAGGCGTCGAGCGCGGAGAGCAGGTGCCCGCGCGAGCCGTCGAAGCGCCGGTCGGGATCGGGCACGCTGCCCGCCTTCGTGGAGATGACCAGATCTCGCCGCGGCACCAGGCCCTCGATGAGCCTGCCGAGCAGATACTCCGACTCCCCGTCCCCGTACACGTCGGCCGTGTCGACGAGCGTGCCGCCCGCTTCCCAGAAGGCCTTCATCAGGTCGGCGGCGTCGTGCTCGTCGGTGTCCCGGCCCCACAGGAGGGTGCCGAGTCCGATCCGGGACACACGCAGGCCGGTGCGGCCGAGATGCCTCTGCTCCATGGGCGCTGAGGTTACTGGCCGAAGGTCAGGAACGGGGCCCCTGTGGATATCTGTCGCCGGGGTCGCCGGGTTAGGGTGCCGGGCGAGGCACCTTACCCATGGGTAATTCACTGGAACCGGCAAGGCGTTAAGGGGATGTGGTCAATGAAGCTCGGCATCAACCTCGGCTATTGGGGCGCGGGGATGGACGCGGACAACCTGGCCGTCGCGAAGGAGGCCGACCAGCTCGGTTACTCGGTGTGCTGGGCCGCCGAGGCCTACGGTTCCGACGCCGCCACGGTCCTCGCGTACGTCGCCGCACAGACGGAGCGGATCGACGTCGGCTCGGCGATCTTCCAGATCCCGGCCCGCCAGCCCACGATGACGGCGATGACGGCCGCGACCCTCGACTCGCTGTCCGGGGGCCGCTTCCGGCTCGGCCTCGGTGTCTCCGGTCCGCAGGTTTCCGAGGGCTGGTACGGGGTCAAGTTCGACAAGCCGCTGGCGCGCACCCGCGAGTACGTCGAGATCATCCGCAAGGCCATGAGCCGCGAGCGGGTCTCCCACGACGGTGCGCACTGGACGCTCCCGCTGCCGGACGGGCCCGGCAAGCCGCTGAAGCTGATCGTGCACCCCGAGCGCGAGCAGATTCCGCTCTACATCGCCGCGATCGGCCCGAAGAACCTGGAGCAGACCGGCGAGATCGCCGACGGCGCCCTGCTGATCTTCCCGGCTGCCGAGCACCTGGAGGAGACCGCGCTCCAGCACATCCGGGCGGGCCGCGAGAAGGCCGGCAAGACCATGGAGGGCTTCGACGTCTGTCCGACGGTTCCGCTTGCGCTTGGCGAGGACAAGGACGTGAGCACGCTCGCCGACATGTTCCGGCCGTACACCGCGCTCTACGTGGGCGGCATGGGAAGCCGTAAGCAGAACTTCTACAACCAGCTCGCGCAGCGCATGGGGTACGAGAAGGAGGCCGCCGAGATCCAGGACAAGTACCTGGCCGGCGACAAGGAGGGCGCGGCCGCGGCGATCCCGCAGCAGCTCATCGACTCCACCACGCTGCTCGGCTCCGTGGACCGGATCGCCGACCGGATGCGGGCCTACGCCGAGGCCGGTGTCACCACGCTGACCATCAACCCGGCCGGGCTCACGCTCGCCGACCGCCTGGCCTCGCTGCGCGCGGGTATCGAGGCGATGGAGCGCGCCGGGCTGGCGTAAGGATCCAGGAAAGTTCTTCTGCGGCCGTGGTGGGGGCTCGGGGGGTCTTCCCCGCCACGGCCGACGCCTTGCACAACGCGCCACGAGGGGCCTGGTTACGGCTCGTCCCGCGCCCCGTGTCCTCCGTTCGGACGAGTTGACCCGCATATCTGTTGCCCTGCCTCATGTCCCGCATTTGACTCGGACTTTGCAGTACTGCGGAGTCGGGTGCGGCGAGGTGGAGGTTGCGGATGCTGTCGGCCAAGAGTCTGTTCCAGGAGATCATCGACAACGACGAGTCGTTCCGGCTGTTCTGCTCCATCGCGGCGAGCGGTGAGTCCCAGGGCGGCTGGGAGAACGGGCGGATCGCCGCGCTGGTCCCCGAGAGCGAGCGCGGCCTCGCCCCCAAGATCGCGCGGCACGGTGCGGACGAGGACAAGCACGGGCGGATTTTCAACGCCCTCATGAAGAAGCGCGGTCTGGAGCCGGCGCCCGTCCCCGCCGAGGCCGACTACACGATGCTTCTGGAGAAGCACGGGATCGGGCTCGCGCACGACCAGCTGCGGCGCGACGAGCGGCTCTCCGTGCAGAACATCGTGACGTACCTGGCGCACAGCCGCGTCACCGAGCAGCGGGCCTCCGAGCAGATGGTGATGCTCCGCAAGCACTTCGCCGACGACCCCGACCTCGGCCGCGCCGTCAAGATGATCTCCAACGACGAGGACAACCATCTCGCGTACTGCCACGAGGAGTTGCTGCGTTTCGCGTACGCGGGTCACGGCCGTACCATCCAGCGCATCCTGCGCGAGTGCGCCATGGCGGAGATCGCCGTCTACCGGGACGTCAGCCTCGCCGTCATGGACCACATGGGTCGCGTCCTGGGCTGGCCGAAGCCGAAGGCCGCTGCGCTTGCTGCGGGGATCCACGGCGTGTACGCGTACGAGCGCCTGGGCGGCTGGCGGCGGATGGTGTCGTTGCGGATGCCGGAGCGGCGGGATGCGTTGGGCGGTTCCGCGGCCACGGCGGCCGAGTTCGCCTGAGCCCGAGCCGCTTCAGAGCCACCCGCGGCGCTTGAACGTGCGGAACAGCAGGAGTTCCAGGCCGGCCATCAGTGCGATCACCGCCGGGTACGCCCACACCCAGTGCAGTTCCGGCATGTGGTCGAAGTTCATGCCGTAGACGCCCGCGATCATCGTGGGCACCGCGGCCATCGCCGCCCACGCGGAGATCTTCCGCATGTCGTCGTTCTGCCGCACGCTCATCTGCGCCAGGTGCGCGGACAGGATGTCCGACACGAGGCGGTCCAGGCCGTCCACGGACTCGTTGACCCGCGTCAGGTGGTCGTTCACGTCGCGGAAGAACGGCCGCGCCTCCTCGTGCACGAACGGCACGGCGGCGAGGCCCCACGGTCCGACCCCGGCGAGCCGGTCCAGCGGCACCGTCAACGGCCCGGTCGCGCGCCGGAATTCGAGGATCTGGCGCTTGAACGTGTAGATCCGCTCGGCGGTGTCACGGGTGCCGCCGCCCTGCGGGGAGAAGACCTCCGTCTCCAGCTCCTCCAGGTCGGTCTGCAGCTCGGCCGCGACCTCCAGGTAGTGGTCCACCGTGGCGTCCGCGACCGAGTACAGGACCGCCGTCGGCCCCTGCTTGAGGAACTCCGGCTCGGCCTCAAGACGCTGTCGTACGGCCTTCAGGGGCGCGCCCTCGCCGTGCCGCACGGTCACCACGAACGAGTCGCCCAGGAACAGCATCAGCTCGCCCGAGGACACCTTGTCGCTCTTCGGCTCGTACACGACCGGCTTGAGGACCACGAACAGGGAGTCGTCGTAGATCTCCAGCTTGGGCCGCTGGTGCGCCTTCAGGGCGTCCTCCACGGCCAGCGGGTGGAGGCCGAACTCCTGGCTGACCCGGTCGAACTCGTCCTCGGTCGCCTCGTGCAGCCCGATCCACACGAACGCGTCGCCCGTCGAGCGCGCCTCGTCGAGGGCGTCGGAGAAGTCGGCGGGCCGCTCCGTGCGACGCCCGTCCCGGTAGATGGCGCAGTCGACGATCACGAAGTGAATTCTTCCCAGTACCCGGCACTGCCGCACGTCGTCGTATGCCTAGGGTGGGGCACATGCCCACGCTGATCCTTGTCCGGCACGGACGTTCCACCGCCAATACCGCGGGAGTGCTCGCCGGGTGGACGCCCGGTGTGGCGCTCGACGAGCGCGGCGCCGCGCAGGCCGCGCGGCTGCCCGAGCGGCTTGCGGACCTGCCCCTCGCCGAGATCGTCGCCAGCCCGCTGCAGCGCTGCCGGGAGACCGTCGCGCCGCTGCTCGCCGCGCGGCCGGAACTGACCCTGCGCACCGAGGACCGCATCGGCGAGTGCGACTACGGGGACTGGTCCGGCCGCAAGCTCGCCGAGCTGTCCGACGAGCCGCTGATGCAGGTCGTGCAGCAGCACCCGACGGCCGCCGCGTTCCCCGGCGGGGAGTCGATGCGGCAGATGCAGCACCGGGCCGCTGAGGCGGTACGTGAGTGGAACGCGCGCGTGGAGCGCGAGCACGGCGAGGACGCCGCCTATGTGATGTGTTCGCACGGCGACATCATCAAGTCCCTTGTCGCGGACGCCATCGGGCTGCATCTGGACCTCTTTCAGCGCATCTCCGTAGAGCCGTGTTCCATCACGGCGATCCGTTACACACGGCTGCGCCCCTTTCTCGTACGCCTCGGAGACACCGGGGACTTCGCGTCCCTGGCACCGCGCGAGGAGCCGGGGGAGCCGGACGCACCGGTCGGGGGCGGCGCGGGCGCACCGTGATCGTCGGCCGCAGTAGGGTGAAGCAGCCGTCAGCACGGTCGACCCGGTCGGCCCTGACCGGTTCCAGCCAGTCGATTTCGATCCCATGGAGATCAGGACGTGTCCCGTCAGGTGTTCCTCTACGACCCTCCGGAGCGGTTTGTGGCCGGTACGGTCGGGCTCCCCGGGCGCCGAACCTTCTTTCTGCAGGCCACGGCAGGACCCCGGGTCACCAGCGTGGCCCTGGAGAAGACCCAGGTGGCCGCGCTCGCCGAGCGCATGGACGAACTGCTCGACGAGGTCGTGCGGCGCACCGGGGGCAACGCCCCGGTGCCCGCCGTGGCCCCCAGCGAGATCTCCGACACCGCGCCGCTGGAGGCGCCCGTTGAGGAGGAGTTCCGCGTCGGCACGATGGCGCTCGCGTGGGACGGCGACGAACAGCGCATGATCGTCGAGGCGCAGGCCCTCGTCGAGCTGGACGCCGAGTCCGAGGAGGACCTGGCGGAGGCCGAGGAGCAGCTTCTCCAGGACGAGGAGAACGGCCCGCCGATGCTCCGCGTCCGCCTCACAGGGAACCAGGCCCGCGCCTTCGCCAAGCGGGCCCTGGACGTCGTGAACGCGGGCCGCCCGCCGTGCCCGCTGTGCAGCCTGCCGCTCGACCCGGAGGGACACGTATGTCCGCGCCAGAACGGATACCGGCGGGACGCGTGAGCGACCGGGACCTGCTCACCTTCGGTGAGCTGAACGTCGAGGGACAGATCCGCGAGGCGTCGAACGCGGTGCTGGTGTGCACCGTCACCCACGAGGGCCGCGAGGCCACCTGCGTCTACAAGCCGGTACGCGGCGAGCGCCCGCTGTGGGACTTCCCCGACGGGAACCTGGCGCGGCGCGAGGTCGCCGCGTACGAGGTCTCCGAGGCGCTCGGCTGGGGCCTCGTGCCGCCGACGGTGCTGCGCGACGGGCCGTACGGCGAGGGCATGGTCCAGCTGTGGATCGACACCCCGGAAGAGGTGGACGAGGGCGACGGGCTGCTCGCCCTCGTCGACGGTGAGGAGCCGGGGGAGGGCTGGAAGGCCATCGGGTTCGCCGAGGTCGGAGAGGGCCGCACGGCGCTGCTGGTGCACGCCGACGACACCCGTCTGCGGCGGCTCTCGGTGCTCGACGCGGTGATCAACAACGGTGACCGCAAGGGCGGGCATCTGCTCGTCGACGCCGAAGGCCACCTGTTCGGCATCGATCACGGTGTGACGTTCAACGCCGAGGACAAGCTGCGCACGCTGCTGTGGGGCTGGGCGGGGGAGCCGCTGACCGAGGAGGCGACCGGGGCCCTGGAGGCGCTGCGGGCGTCCTTGGGGGCGGGCGAGCGGCTCGCTGAGCGGCTCGGTGAGCTGATCACGCCGGCCGAGCTGGAAGCCGTACGGGAGCGGGTCGCGGACCTCCTCAAGACCGGTCGGCACCGGGAGCCGGGCGGGGACTGGCCCGCGATTCCCTGGCCGCCCGTCTGAAAATCGCCGCTCCTAGCGCGCCCGGCATGATCACGCAAGAGGGCGAGTTCGGCCATTACGCCTGGTCCGGTTCGTATGTGGAAGCAGCGTCCGGTTACGCTCGATGCATGCATGCCTGGCCCGCTTCTGAGGTCCCCGCCCTGCCCGGCAAGGGCCGCGACCTCCGGATCCACGACACCGCGACCGGTGGGCTCGTCACCCTTGACCCCGGTCCCGTCGCCCGTATCTACGTCTGCGGCATCACGCCGTACGACGCGACCCACATGGGTCACGCGGCGACCTACAACGCGTTCGACCTCGTGCAGCGCGTGTGGCTCGACACCAAGCGGCAGGTTCACTACGTCCAGAACGTGACGGACGTCGACGATCCTCTGCTGGAGCGGGCCGTGCGTGACGGCATCGAGTGGGACGGCCTCGCCGAGCGCGAGACCGCCCTCTTCCGTGAGGACATGACCGCCCTGCGGATGCTGCCGCCGCAGCACTACATAGGCGCCGTCGAGGCGATACCCGGCATCGTGCCGCTCGTCGAACGACTGCGTGACTCCGGTGCCGCCTACGAGCTCGAGGGCGACACCTACTTCTCCGTGGACGCCGACCCGCACTTCGGGTCCGTCTCGAACCTCGACGCCGCAGCGATGCGGCTGCTCTCCGCCGAGCGCGGGGGCGACCCGGACCGTCCGGGCAAGAAGAACCCGCTCGACCCGATGCTGTGGATGGCCGCCCGCGAGGGCGAGCCCAGCTGGGACGGCGGCTCGCTCGGCCAGGGGCGCCCCGGCTGGCACATCGAGTGTGTCGCCATCGCCCTCGACCACCTTGGCATGGGCTTCGACGTCCAGGGCGGCGGCTCCGACCTGGCCTTCCCGCACCACGAGATGGGTGCCTCGCACGCCCAGGCGCTCACCGGCGAGTTCCCGATGGCCAAGGCGTACGTGCACGCCGGCATGGTCGCGCTCGACGGCGAGAAGATGTCCAAGTCCAAGGGCAACCTGGTGTTCGTCTCCGCGCTGCGCCGCGAGGGTGTCGACCCCGCCGCCATCCGGCTCGCGCTCCTCGACCACCACTACCGCTCCGACTGGGAGTGGACGGACCAGGTGCTCGCCGACGCGGTGGCCCGTCTCGACCGCTGGCGCGCCGCCGTCTCCCGCCCCGACGGCCCGTCCGCCGAGGCGCTCGTCGAGGAGATCCGCGAGGCGCTCGCCGACGACCTGGACGCACCCACCGCGCTGATCGCCGTCGACCGCTGGGCCGAGGCCCAGGCGGCCGGTGGTGGCACGGACGAGGGCGCCCCCGGCGTCGTATCGCGTGCCGTGGACGCCCTGCTGGGCGTGGCGCTGTAGTCCCACCCGACAACAACCAAGAGGGCGCCTCCCTGTGCACGGGGAGGCGCCCCTTTTCGTGTGTGCCTTTCACCTTCCCGTCAGATGCGCTGGACGCGCACGCTGCGCAGGACGAGCGGCGTGCCCGTGTCCCAGATGCCGACGACCTGGTGGCCGAACGCGAAGGCCTCCTGGACCTCGTCGTGGGCCTGCGGGGTCGGGTTGTTGAGGACCCGGAACTGGTTGTTGATGCGCAGGAAGATCTGCCGCGGCTGACCCGGGAGCGGCTGCACGATGTCGATGTAGCCGTTCGCCACGCCGGAGGCGAGTGCCTGCTGCTCGATCTGCTGCTGGGCCTGCTGGTGCGCGGCCTGCTGGACCTGCTGCAGATGCTGTTGCACCTGCTGCTCGATCTGCTGTGCCTGCTGGTCCTGCTGCTGACCGTACTGCTGTTGCCCGTACTGCTGCTGGCCCTGCTGCATCTGCTGGCCGAAGGGCTGCTGTTGCTGCTGCCCGCCGAGCTGCTGGAGCAGTTGCTGGTACGGCTGCTGCTGGCCGAGCTGCTGGAGCTGCTGCTGGAGCTGCTGGACGAGCTGCTCCTGGCCCTGACCACCCTGGCCCTGACCGCTCATGCCCGGCTGCTGCTGACCGTACGACTGCTGGCCCATGCCGTGCTGTTGCTGCTGGTAGGGCGAGGTGCTCGGGAACTGCTGACCCTGCTGGCCCATTTGGGGGGTGATGCTCATGCGGGTGCCACCTTCCATCAATGGTTGGTTGCGTTGCCTCTCAGCCCGTGACGACCAGGCCGACGACCTCGTCGTCCGAGAACCACACACGTACGTCGGGCCGTCCCCCTGCGAAGGCGGTGTGCACCGCCTGGCGGGTCTCGGGGGACGGATTGTTCAGATTGCGCCAGGAGCCCGCCACGAACAGGCGTAGCCGGGGCGGGAGTTCGGGCGGATACGGGATCAGCTCGTCCCAGTACCGCTCGGCCTGGCCCGAACCGACCGTCGAGGGAAGCAGGTTGGTGACCGCTCCCTTGATGTCGGGCCGGTTGCCGATCCGCTGCGAAGCGGGCCGGCCGGGGGCGTCCTGCTGTGGTGAGCCGGTCGCCCGGAGTACCTCGCGCGCCCGCTGCGAGATCATCGGGCGCTGACCGCCTGCCTTGAGCATTCCTTGGAGGGCGGTCAGCGCGCCGACGACCACCGGGGAGGCGGACGAGGTGCCTGAGAAGGTGTCGGTGTACCAGGCGATCTCCTCGGTGCCGCCCTGAAGATCGCCGGGCTTGTTCCAGGAGCCACCGGTGGTGGTGACCTCGCGGCCCCAGCCCTGGGCGTCCACGCGGGCGCCGTAGTTGGAGAACGAGAGGCGCGAGCGGTCCGGGCCGTGGTCGCGGCCGTGGGTGCCGGGTGGCGGGGCGCCCGCGCCGACGAGGACCGCGTCCGAGGAGCGGTTCGACGGGTTGAACGGGTTGTGCCACCACGTCGGGAACTCGTCGGGCCGCCGCTCGTACACGGCGTCGTCGAGGGACTCGGACCCGTTGCCCGCCGCGCCCACGACCACGATGCCCTTCGCCGTCGCGTACTTGATGGCCGCGAAGTCGTCGGGCCACCACTCCAGGGCGATGTAGCCGCGCTGGTCGTCTCGCGGTTCGAAGTCGAACCGCGGCCCCGGGCGGTGCAGTTCGATGAGGATGACGTCGCCGGGGCTCAGCCGGTCGGCCGCCGCGTGGATCGCCGCCGCCGTGCCCACGCCCTGGAAGGACGCGGCCGCCGTCACGGCCTCCGGCACGATGCCGGTGATGCCGCGATCGTTGCGGTCGCCGCCGATCACGCCGAGGACCGCGGTGCCGTGATTGCGCCAGGCCACGTCCGAGATCGGCGTGCCGACCACGATGCCGGCGAGCTTCGCCGACAGGTCCTCGTGCCCCAACTGCCAGGCGCCCTCGACATCGATGACGGTGACGCCCTCGCCGCTGCCGCCGAGCCGCCGCCACGCCCACTGCGCGTCGATGCCGGCGGGCGCGGGGCCCAAGTAGCCCTGGCGGCCCGTGTAGTCGGGCGTCGCGGCCGTCTTCTCCTTCTGCCGCCGCGCCTCGTCGAAGTTCTCCGGGGACGACGCGCGCGCCGCCGGCACCGCGCCGGGCTTCACGTACGCCGTGTCGATCTCCGGGAGCGCCGCGATCCGCGACCGCAGCTCCTGCGCCCGCTCGGCCCCGCCGCGCACCCGGTAGAACAGCGCCAGGTCCGGTACGTCGGCCGCGGGTGCCTCGCCGACTTCCTGTACCCGCTCCTCGCTGCCGAACAGCGGTTCAAGAGCGAGTTGTTCGTCTCCGAGGAACATGTTCAGCGCCGATACGTCGGCGCCCGCCGCGGAGCGCACACCGTCGGTCTGAACGCGCAGGCGGGCCTCCGGGCGCGCCACAACGATCAGTTCCTCTTCCGCCCCGCGATAGGTGAAACCGGATCCCTCCGGCCCCGGCCCGGCCGCTCCCGGCCCCTGCGCCGGGCTTGCGTGCTGGTCGGTCATCGGTCCACAGCTCCCCTCGCCACATCAGGTCGTACGGGTCTGCTTGTGCCGTGTGTTTCCTTGCGGCTTGTCGGGGCTCACCCTGCTACGCCGACGCCCGCCCGTCCACCCCCCTGCCGACCAACTGCGTTTGAAAACAAGTTGAATGGGGAACCCCCTGCAACTGCCATCAATTCGGCCGGAAACAACTGTCACGCCGCAAACCGGCCAGATTCGGGGCGCGGGCGCGGGTGCGGGTGCGGGCACGACGGAGGGCGGGGCGCTCGGCGCCCCGCCCTCCGGTCACTTCGTGCTGCGGCTACTCGTCGCCGTCGTCGCCCTCCGGGCGCGGCGGCTTCGGCGGCCTGGTCCGGCCGCTCGGGTTGTCGCGCAGGTGCGAGGAGCCGTCGCCGCCGTCCGTCGCGTGACCGCCAGGACCGGCGTCCGGATCGCGGCGCTGCAAGTAGCGCTCGAACTCGCGGGCGATGGCCTCGCCGGAGGCCTCGGGCAGCTCCGCGGTGTCGCGGGCCTCCTCAAGGGACTGCACGTACTCGGCGACCTCGCTGTCCTCGGCCGCCAGCTGGTCCACGCCCAACTGCCAGGCCCGCGCGTCCTCGGCCAGGTCGCCCAGCGGGATGCGCAGGTCGATCAGGTCCTCCAGACGGTTCAGGAGGGCCAGCGTCGCCTTCGGGTTCGGCGGCTGCGACACGTAGTGCGGAACGGCCGCCCACAGCGAGACCGCGGGAACGCCCGCGTGCGTGCAGGCCTCCTGGAGGATGCCGACGATGCCCGTCGGACCCTCGTACTTGGTCTCCTCCAGGTTCATCCGCGAGGCCAGGTCCGCGTCCGACGTGACACCGCTGACCGGAACGGGCCTGGTGTGCGGGGTGTCGCCGAGCAGCGCGCCGAGGACGACGACGAGTTCGACGCCCAGCTCGTGCGCGAAGCCGAGCAGCTCGTTGCAGAACGAGCGCCAGCGCATGGACGGCTCGATGCCCCGGACCAAAACCAGGTCGCGCGGCTTGTCCCCGCCGATACGGATCACCGAGAGCCGCGTCGTCGGCCATGTGATCTTTCGCACGCCGGCGTCGACGAACACGGTCGGGCGGTTGACCTGGAAGTCGTAGTAGTCCTCGGCGTCCAGCGCCGCGAACACCTCGCCCTTCCACTCCTTGTCGAGATGCGCGACCGCGGTGGAGGCGGCGTCGCCGGCATCGTTCCAGCCCTCGAACGCGGCCACCATGACCGGGTCGACCAGCTCGGGAACCCCCTCGAGCTCGATCACCCAGTGCCTCCTTCCGACGTGCCCTCGCGTACCTGCCCACCTTACGGCGTCGGCGGGGGCCCTCCGCAGCCCCCTTGTGGGCGCGGACTGCCCCCAACACTGCCCCACGGCGGAGTGGTCCACTCCACCGTGGGGCAGTCGTCAGGTCCGCGCGAGCCGCGCCGCGTCGGGTTCGGCGGCCGGTGCCTCGCGGATCGGCCTGACCAGCAGCCATGCCCCGCACACCAGGGTCAGCGCCTGGGCCCCGGCGAGCAGGGTGAATCCGGCGCCGAAGCCGTGGCCGCCGCTCGCCGCGATGGCCACGCCCATGAGGGTGGGCATGAACGCCGACACGAGGTTGCCGGACCCCGTTCACGACCCCGTAGGCGCTGCCGACGAAGTGTGCGGGCGCGCAGTGCTGGACGAGGGTGGGGATGGCCGGGCCCTGAAGGCCCCAGAAGGCGCCGGCCAGAATCAGGCCGGTGGCCGCGGCCCCGTCGCTGTCCGCGCCCGCGACGAGCAGCACACACACGGCGGTGCCGGTCGAGCCCACCACGAACGGCAGCGCGAGCAGCCGCCGCGGCAGCCGGTCGAGCAGCAGCCCGCCCAGGAACCCGGACACCAGCGACATCAGGAACGGCAGGGCGGAGACGATCCCCATCGCGGAGAGGGAGAAGTGCCGCTCGTGCAGCAGATACGAGGGCAGCCAGGCGCTCGACCCCCACAGATACGCGAGCGTGGCGATCTCGATGACCAGGATGGGCGCCAGGCGCGGCATGCGTAGCGCGCCCTTCAGGGTGGCCCCGAAGCCCGGCCGCTCGGCGCCGCGCACGCCACGTCCTCGTACGCACAGCAGAATCAGCGGCAGGCCGATCACCGCGTTCAGCGCCGCGAGGGCGAGGAACGAGGTGTGCCAGTCGAAGCGGTAGACGAGGTACGTGATCAGGGGGAGGCCCGCGGCCGTGCCGAGGGACACCCCCATCGAGCTGACCGCGTTCGGGCGGCCCGCCTCGTGCGGCGCGAAGTGCTCGCGCACGTACATCGTCTTGAGCGAGAACAGCGGACCTTCGGCGGCGCCGAGCAGGGCCCGCAGCGCGGTCAGCGTGAGCGCGCCGAGCGCGTACGGCGAAAGCAGCGTCATCAGCGACCACAGGGTGACGCTGATGACGAGGCCGCGGCGCACCCCGAGCGACGTCTCGTAGAACGGGGTGAGGACGAACGCCGCGATGCCGTACCCGACGAGGAACACGGTCGACAGGGCGCCCTGCGCCGTCGGGTCGCCGGTGATGCCGAAGTGGTCGGTGAACGCCTTGTCCGTGATGAGGACGGAGACGTTCACGCGGTCCACGTAGCTGATCAGGACGATGACCAGCAGGCTGAGGACACCCGCCCAGCGGGCCCGTGTGCTCATGCGCCCGCGGTCTGCTTCTCGGCCTCGCCGCGGTACATGCGGCGGAGGCGGACCACGCCGAGGTCGTGTTGGTACAGGTTCTCCTGCTGGTCGGCGTCGGCCGGCATGGCCTCCAGCATCTCCCGGTCCTGCTCCAGGACCTCCCAGTGCCGCTTCTCGATGAGCGTCTTGTAGAGGAAGCGCCAGGTGTCGCGCTGCCAGCCCTGGACCTTGCGGTAGCGCCAGAAGAAGACGGCGCAGCGCCCCTCGTCGACCGGGCGCACCATGCCGACGATGCCGAACGGGCCGCCGGGGCCGGCGGACGGCGGGTAGGGGATCGACAGGTCGACCCAGTCCACGCCCGTACGGCACAGCTCGACCCAGTCGAAGTTCACCCCCCGCTGGTCGGTCTTCTCGAAGAAGTAGCCGCGGTCGGTCTCCCGGATGCGGAACTTGGCGGTGGTGTCACCGTCGAACATGGTGTGTGAGTCGTGGTGCAGGAACTGGCCGTGCATCGGGTCGAGCAGGTTCTCGACGCCGTAGCGCCACGGCACGTTCCACTCCGCGTAGCAGAGGATCGCGTCGGTGTCGGGGTCGGTCAGCGGCTCGGGGAGCGTCAACTCGGCCGGTTCCGGGTGCTGTTCGTCGCCGAAGTAGGCGAGGACGGCGCCGGACACCTCGCGCACGGGAAGCGACGTGACGAGCTTCTTGCCCTCCAGGTTGCAGCCGGGCAGGCCGGGCACGGAGGAGACGGTGCCGTCGGTCTCGATCTCGATGCCGTGGTACCAGCAGGCCACCCGGTCGCCCAGGTGTTTCCCGAGGGAGAGCGGGGCGCCGCGGTGCGGACAGCGGTCGGCGAGCATGCTCAGGGTGCCGTCGGAGCGGCGGAACAGCAGCCACTGCTCGCCGAGGACGGTGACCTTGCGCATCGCGCCGGGCGCGACGAAGGAGGAGGGGACGACGGGGTGCCACTGGTTGCGCAGGCCGGTCGCGTAGATCTTGTCGGCGGTCAGAGCCATGGGTGTGTCACGCTCCCAGTCGGTGCATCTCGGCGCGGAAGGATTCCTCGGTCCACGGCGCCCCGTCGGGGGCGTGGACCTGACGGGCGTTCAGCCCGCTCACGACGTCGGTGAGTTCGTGGCCGACCTTCGTGAAGACCTCTTCGAGCGTCGCCGCCAGCTTGAACTCGTAGGGGCTCGGCTCGTGGTCGCGGGACTGGTGGACCTCCAGGTACGGCCAGTCGGTGGTGGTCTCGGTGGTGCTGCTCATGGGTGTCTCCTACGTCTTCAGGAGGTTCAGGAGGTTCAGGAGGTTCAGGAGGGGCTTACAGGTCCAGTACGAGGCGGGAGCCGGCCGCGCAGCGCGAGACGCAGATCATCATCGAGGCGCTCGCGGCGTGCTCGGCTTCCGACAGGAGGAAGTCGCGGTGTTCGGGGGCGCCTTCGATGACGCGGGTCTCGCAGGAGCCGCAGATGCCGTCGCGGCACGAGCTGGTGACATCGATGCCCGCGGTCTCGGCGGCCTCCAGGATCGAGGTGTCGGCGCCGACGGTGAGGGTCTGCCCCGAGGTGCGGCACTCGACCTCGAACTGGCCGTCGTCCTCGGACCGTTCGGCGACGGGTGCGGAGAACCTTTCGAGGCGCAGTCGGTCGCCGGGGCAGCGCTCCCCGACGGCGGCGAGCAGCGGCTCGGGCCCGCAGGAGTAGACGAGGGCCCCTTCGGGCAGCCCGGCGAGCGTCGCGTCCAGGTCGATGTGCCCCTGCTCGTCCTGCGGTACGAGGGTCAAGTCACCGCCAAGTGCTGCCAGTTCCTCGGTGAACGCCATCGAGGCGCGCCCCCGGCCGCCGTACACCATGCGCCAGTCGGCGCCGCGTCGGGACGCCTCCCGTGCCATCGCGAGGATCGGCGTGACACCGATGCCGCCGGCGATGAACACGTACGCGGGGGCGTCCTCCAGTACGAAGTGGTTGCGCGGCTCGGACACGGTGACCTGCTGGCCGGGGCGCAGCTTGGTGTGCACGTGGCGCGAACCACCGCGCGAGGACGGCTCGTTGAGCACACCGATGCGGTACGTGCCGCAGTCGGACGGGTCGCCGCACAGGCTGTACTGGCGGATCTGCCCGCCGACGTGCACGTCGAGGTGCGCGCCCGGCGCCCAGGCGGGCAGCGGCTTGCCGAGCTGGTCGGCGGGCCGGGTCAGCTCGACGGACAGGACGCCGTCGGCCTCCCAGGTCATCCGCCGGACCAGCAGGTCCAGGAGACGGTCGTCGGTCATGGTGGTCTCCTTACGCGCCGGGGATCTTCACGGGCGGGGTGAACGGGTTCTTCATCGGGCCGAGCGAGGCGAGGTCGACCTCGACGAGCGTCGGCCCCTCGGCGCCGACGGCCTGCTCGATCACCGGGCGCGCGTGCTCGGCGTCGGCGATCCGGAGGTACGGCAACCCGCAGGCGCGGGCGAGGAGTTCGAAGTCCGGGGTGGCGAGGTCGACGCCGGAGCGGCGCTCGCTGTAGCGGTCCTGCATATTGCGCAGCACGCCGTAGCCGCCGTCGTTGAAGACCAGGACGGTCAGGCGGGGGCGTTCCTGGGCGACGGTGAGCAGCTCGCCGAGGTGCACGGCGAGGCCGCCGTCGCCCGCGATGACGACGGTGGGCCGCTCCGGGTCGGCGAGCGCGGCGCCGATGCCCATGCCGAGTCCCTGTCCGATGCCGCCACCGCGCGGGAACACGTTGGAGCGCGGGTCGTACATCTCCAGGAGCCGGTTGCCCCAGCTGCTGGACGGGATGGTGACGTCGCGGGCGACGACGGCGTCGCGCGGCAGCACGGCGCGCAGTGCGTCGCAGATGGCGGCCTGGGGGCCGATGTTGTCGTGGAGCGTGGCACGTACCTCGGCGCGTACGTCCTTGATCCGCTGGGTCCACGACGGCTCGGCGGGGCGGGCGTGCGGGAGCAGGGCGGCCAGGGCGTCTACGGCGTCGGCGTGCAAGGTGTGCGCGGCCGGGTAGACACGGCCGAGGGCGGCGGCATCGACGTCGATCTGGATGTGCCGGTCGGCGCCGGGGAGTTGGAGCCCGTAGTCGGCGGTCTCGTTGGAGCGGAAGTGCGTGCCGATGGTCAGCAGAACGTCCGCGTCGGCGAGCAGGGCCCGCCCGGCGGGGGTGGTGGCGAAGTTGCCGATGACCTGCGGGTGGTCCTCGGGGACCGCGCCGCGCCCGGAGTTGGAGGTGAGCAGCCCGGCGCCGGCCGCCTCGACGAGCGCCGTGAGTTCGGCGCCGGCGCGGGTGGCACCGCCGCCGGCCCAGATGAGGGGGCGCTCGGCGGAGGTCAACAGAGCTGCTGCGGAGGCAAGTTGGGTGGCATCGATTGCGGTGGTGACCTGCTCGACGTCCTCGGGAGCGTCCGTCTGCGCCGCGTACTGAAGGTCGATCGGCCACTCCACGCTCGCCGGGCCGCCGGGTGCGGCGAGCGCGGCGCGGGCGGCGGCGCGCAGGACGGTGCCCGCCTCCTCGGTGGAGCAGACGGTGGCGGCGTACGCCGAGACCGCGTCGAGCATGCCGAGCTGGTTCTTCGTCTCGTGGATGAACCCGCGGCCGCTGCCCAGGAATTCGGCCTCGACCTGGCCGGTGACGTGCAGCACGGACGTGCCGGAGGCGAGCGCCTCGATCAGCGACCCGGCCGCGTTGCCCGCACCCGTCCCGGTCGAGGTGAGCGCGCAGCCGATGCCCCCGCGGGCCCGGCCGTACGCGTCGGCGGCGTTCACGGCGCTCGCCTCGTGCCGCACCGGTACGAAGCGCAGCTCGCGGTCGACAGCCTCGACCAGCGGCAGGTTGTGCACGGACACGATGCCGAAGACCGTGTCGACGCCGAGTTCCTTCAGGACGGCGACGAGGAGGTCACCGCCGGTGGTGTACTGCATGTGAACTCCTCAGAGGATGCCGCGGCCGACGCCGCCGCAGACGTCGATGGCGGTCCCGGTGATGTACGAGGCGCGTGGCGAGAGCAGCGCGACGATCGCGTACGCGACCTCCTCGGCGCGGCCGAGCCGACCGAGCGAGACGCCGCGGTCGGCGGCCAGTTCCGCCTGCCAGTCCTCGTACGACATCCCGGAGTCCGCGGCGGCGTGCCGGCGCGTCCACTGCCCGGTGTCGATGAGCCCGAGGCAGACCGAGTTGACCCGGATGCCGTCCGAAGCCAGCTCCTGGGAAAGGGACTTGGAGAGGTTGAGGATGCCGGCGCGGGCGGCGCTCGTCGTGATCAGCCGCGGCTCGGGCTGCTTGGCGAGCACCGCGTTGACGTTGACGACGGAGGCCGCTTCGGACGCCCGCAGATACTCCCGCGCCGCCTGCAGCGGATTCAGCACGCCCGCGAACTTCAGCTCCAGCTCGTCGCGCCAGTCGTCCTCGGTCGTGTCGTCGAGGCGCTTCATGCGGGACTGGCCGGCGTTGTTGACCAGTCCGTCGATGCGCCCGTCGAAGGCCTGCGCGGACGCCGCCACGAAGCCGCGTACGGCGTCGGCGTCGCGCACGTCGCAGGTGGCGGTGAAGAGGCGCTCGTGGGTGCCGAGCTTCTTCAGGCGGTCGGCGTCGCGCCCGCAGGTGGCGACGTTCGCGCCTTCGTCGAGGAGGGCGCGGACCGTGGCCAGGCCGACGCCCGAGCTGCCTCCGGTGACCACATAGGTCCGGTCGGCGAGGCCCAGATCCATAACTCAGTTCTCCAGTACGGAAGTTGGGTGTTGGGTCAGTTCATGGTGAATCCGCCGTTGACGGCGATCACCTGTCCGGTCAGATAGCGGGACTCCTCGGAGAGGAGGAAGGACGCGAACCCGGTCAGGTCGTCGGGCTGCTGCGGCCGGGAGATCGCCCGGTTCGCGGCGTAGAGACCGTGCCGCTCCTCCGGGACCGTCTCGGTCGCCTCGCATTCGGTGAGGCCCGGCGCCAGCGCGTTCACGGTGATGCCGCGCTCGCCGAGCTCCCGGGCCATCGCGCGGGTGAGGGCGATGACCGCGCCCTTCGACGTGATGTAGTGCGCGAGCCGGGGCGAACCGTAAAGGGCGGCGTCCGAGGCGATGTTGACGATGCGTCCGGTCGGGCCGAACAGCGGGTGCAGCGCCTTGGACACCAGCCAGGGGCCGCGCGCGTTCACCGTCATCAGGCGGTCCCAGGCCTCGATGTCGATGTCCTGGAACTCCTTGCCGCCGACGCCGTTGGCGAGGGCGGCGTTGTTGACGAGCCCGTAGAGCCCGCCCAAGTCCCGTACGAACGAGGCGAGTTCCTCGACGGACGCCGGGTCCGCCACGTCGCAGCGTGCGAAGTGCGCGTCGTGCCCCTCGCTCCGCAGCTCCTCGGCCGCGCGGGCGCCGCGCTCCGGGTCGAGCTCGGCGAGGACGACCCGGAAGCCGTCCGCGCCGGCCCGGCGGGCCATGGCCAGTCCCAGACCACGGCCCGCCCCGGTCACGACGACCGTGCGCGCGTCACGCGAGTCAGTCACGGGTGACGCCGTGCATCGGCGAGTACTCGGGGTACGAGGGCACCTGCGGCTTCTGGGTGCCGATGACCACGCAGAACAGGGCGTCGGTGTCGCCCTCGTTCTTCAGCGAGCGGGTCACACCGGCGGGCACCACGATCATGTCGCGGTAGCCGAGGGTGCGGTACTCGACCTCGTCCGGGCCGCGGTGGACGCCGACGCGTACCTCGCCCTCCAGGACGAAGAAGGCCTCCTCCACGTCGTGGTGCGTGTGGGCCGGGCCCTCGGCGCCGGGCGGAAGGAGCATGTTGGAGAAGGTGAAGCCGCCGGACGGGAGGATGCGGCTGTCGCCCTCGTGGTTGCCGGTGGCGCCGGAGCCGACGTAGCGGATCTGGCCGCGGCGGTACTGCTTGCCCGCCTTCTCCTGGAAGGAGAGCGTGTCGAAGTCGGCGACGCGGGACTCCTTCGACGCGATCAGCGAGTCGGTGTACGTGCCGAGGTCGCCGCCGTTGTCGTACTCGGTGGTGGTCAGAGGCATGGTGTGAGCCTTTCGAGGTGCGTCAGCGGGTGACGATGTGCAGGTGGGACAGGACCCAGGCGTTGAACCGCTCGGGCTGTTCCTGGTTGGCGAGGTGACCGGCGTCCTTGACGATCACGTAGGCCGTCTTGTGCAGGCCGCCGGCGATGACCTGGGAGGCCTCGACGCCGGTGACCTTGTCGCGGTCGCCGCAGATCACGAGCGTGGGCGCGGAGACGGCGGACAGTTCGGGGCGCAGGTCGGCGCCGGCCATGGCCTCGGCGGCGTACCCGTAGCCGGGCAGTCGCACGGAGGAGGCCATGGTGTCGACGACCCGCTCGACGAGTTCGGTGGGCGCGAGGTCCGAGACGAGGCGCGGCCCGCGCTTCTCGGCGAACGCGCGCGGCCCGGCCTCCGCCAACTCCGCGGAGCGCGCCCGCATCCCGGCCGCCTTCGCCTCGTCGGTGCCGGAGCCCGCGCTGGAGTCGGCGACGATCAGCGAGTCGACGAGGTCGGGGTGACGGGTCGCGAGCCGCAGCGCGATGACACCGCCCCACGAGACACCGAGGACGTGTGCCGACGGGCCGTACGAGCGGATCAGCTCCGCCGCGGCGTCCGCGAATCCGTCGAGGTCCAACGGGCCGTCCGAATCAGGGGACTTGGCGTATCCGGGCGCGTCCCAGGCGATGACCCGGGCGTGCGGGGCGAGCCCTTCGAGCTGCGGCGCGAACGCGGCCGACGAGGAGCCGATGCCGTGCAGGCACAGCAGCAGCGGACCTTCGGTTCCCGCCTCTTCGACATGTACGCCGGTCACAGGATCTGCCCCGAGCGCCCGGCGAGCGCGGCCACCGACCGCAGTACCGCGTACGGCACGACCTGGCTGGTCGCCGGGTTGCCCGGGTCGGGCCGGTGCGCGACCTCGAAGCGGTACGCGCCGTGCTCCCCGGACGCCTCGATGACGTGCCGGGTGCGGGTGGCCCCCGGATCGGCGACGACCTCGACCCGCACAGCGTCCAGGTCGCCGACGGCGAGGGCGACCGAGGCGGCCACGTTCGTCGACTTGGGGAACTTCACCGGCACGTCGCGCGCCGTGCCGGACATGACCTCGACGGGGCCGGTCGCCGAGCGCATGCGGCCCAGCAACTCCTCGTCCATCCAAGGCTGTTCGAGGGTGGACGGCAGCTTCGTGGTGGTGAGCCGGACGTCCTCGATCGGCCCCAGGGCCCGCACGGCCTGGAGCAGATCGAGGCCGCCGACGGCGCCGCCCGTGAAGTACACCCGGCCGGGACCGGCGTCGAGCAGCCGCTTGGCGAGCTCGTCGTCGGTGAGGGCCCCGGTCGAGGCCACGAGCAGATCGGTGCCGGAGGTGAGGACGTGCTCGCCCCACTCCCGTACGACGCCCTGACCTGCGGCCTCGACGATCAGGTCGCAGAGGTCGATGGCCTCGTCGAAGGTCACCTGCGGCGCGGGCGCCGCCTCGCCGAGCGGCCGGTTGTCGACGATGCACGTCAACTCGGCTCCCTGGACGTCGCCTTGGGCGAGCGCCGTGCCGACGACGCGGCCGATGGCGCCCCAGCCGACGAGTCCGACCTTCAGCGTGCTCATTTCTGTGCTCCTTCCGGAATGACCGGTGACTCCGGCGAACCGGCCGGGATGACCCGGGACTCCGGCGAACCGGCCATGTGACAGCGGATCTCCTTCGACGGCGCCCCCGCCGTGCCCCACAGATCGGACAGCTCCGGCACCCGCCGCCACACCTTGGCGATCCACCGGTCCTCGACGATCTGCGCGACCTCGGACGTGTACTCGCAGACGAGCCCGGTCGGGTCGGTGAAGTAGGAGAAGGTGTTGTTGCCGGGCCCGTGCCGCCCGGGACCCCACTTCGGGACGATCCCGTGGTGCCGGAGCCGGCCGAGCCCGCGCATGAAGTGGTCGACCGAACTCATCTCGTACGCCACGTGGTTGAGGGACACCCACTCGGCCTGGTTGAACGCGATGCAGTGGTGGTCGGCGTTGCAGCGCAGGAACGCCATCTGGTGCTCGGACCAGTCGGACACGCGCAGGCCGAGGACGTCGCAGTAGAAGGCGACGGCGGCGTCGATGTCGGGGGTGTTGAGGACGGTGTGCGTGACGCCGACCGGCACGGCCGTGTCCTGCCCGCGCGGCGCGACGGCCCAGGTCTCGGCGGACAGCTCGACGAGTCGGCCCTCGTGGTCGTGGAACCGGAGGCCGTAGCCGCCGCCGACCTGGTCGAGCGGCCCTGGCCCCGCGACCGGCACGATCCCGCGGGCCTCCAGGCGGCGCGCCGCCTCGTCGATCTCGGCGGGGGTGGCGACGGCGAACACGAGGCGGCCGAGGCCGGTGCGGTCGGAGCGGGTGAGCTGGAGGGCGTGGTGCTGCTCGCCGGTGCCGCGCAGCCAGCTCGCGCTGTGCTCGGACTCGACGACCTCCAGGCCCCAGGCCTCCTCGTAGAAGTCGGTGGCCTCGGCGAAGGAGGGGGTGAGCAGTTCGACGGAGCGCAGCGCGCGCAGCCGGGCGATCGGGGGGTGGGACATCTCAGGAACTCCTGGATCGTGGTCAGTTGGCCCAGGGGAGCGGGGCTTCGGACGTGCCCCAGTACAGGGACTTCTGGCGTTGGTAGGCGCGGATGGCGTCACGCCCCTTCTCGGTGCCGAGGCCGCTGTCCTTCATCCCGCTGAACGGGGTGGACGCGCTGAACTGCTTGTACGTGTTGATCCACACGGTGCCCGCGTCGATCCGGCGGGCCAGGTTCCAGGCGGCGCGGTGGTCGCGGGTCCAGATCCCGCAGGCCAGGCCGTACACGGAGTCGTTGGCCTGGCGGACGAGGTCGTCCTCGTCGTCGTAGGGGAGGACCACCAGGACCGGGCCGAAGATCTCCTCCTGGCAGGTGCGGGAGTCGTTCGGCAGTCCGGCGAGGACGGTGGGCAGGTAGTACGCGCCGTTCTCGTACGCGGGTCCCTCGGGCGCGGCGCCGCCGCACAGCACCTCGGCGCCCTCGGAGCGAGCGAGGTCGACGTAGTCGGCGACCGAGTCCCGGTGCTTCTGGTGCACGAGCGGACCGACCTGGGTGTCGGGATCGGTCCCGGGCCCGACGCGCAACTTCCCTACCCGCGAGACGAGTTCATCGACAAACGACTCGTACAGCGACGCGTGGACGAACAGTCGAGAACCCGCGATGCAGGACTGCCCGCTGGACGAGAAGATCCCGAACATCACGCCCGCGAGGGCCTGTTCGACGTCCGCGTCGGCCCGCACGATCGTCGGCGACTTGCCGCCCAGTTCGAGGGAGGCGGGGATCAGCTTGCGCGCGGCGATCTCGGCGATGGAACGGCCGGTCTCCGTGCCGCCCGTGAACCCGATCCGGCCGACGAGGGGATGCCGTACGACGGCGTCGCCGACGACCCGTCCGCTGCCCGGGAGTACGGACAACAGGGCGGTGGGCAGGTCGAGTTCGGCGAGGGCGCGGGTAATGATCCGCCCGAGCTTCAGCGAGACCAGCGGGGTCCAGGCGGCCGGCTTCAGCAGCACCGCGTTCCCTGCGGCCAGGGCGGGCGCGATCTTCTGCGCGTCGCTGGCGACCGGCGAGTTCCACGGGTTGATCGCCCCGACCACGCCGATCGGCTCGTGCACGCTCATCGTGACGTACGGGCCGCGCGAGGGCGTGATCGCCTCCTCGGCGGTCTCCAGGGTCGCGGCCAGGTACCGGAAGGTGCCGGCAGCGCTGAGCGCGAGCGCCTTCGTCTCGGTGAGGGTCTTGCCGGTGTCGGCGGTCTGCGTCGCGGCCAGCTCGTCGGCGGCCTCCTCGGTCAGCTCCGCGATCCGGTACAGGAGCCGGGCCCGCTGGTGGGGGAGAAGCTCGCGCCAGGCCGGATCCGCCGCGGCCGCTGCCGCCGCCCGCGCGGCCTCGTCGACGTCCTCGGCGGACGCGGTGTGCAGCGTGGCGAGCACCTGTCCTGTGGCGGGGTTCACGGTGTCCAGCGGAGCGCCGCCGCCGCGTCGCCACTGGCCCGCGACGAGGATTTCGGTGGGGTGGTGGGACACGGCGGAGCCTCCGGCGTACGGGAGTTGACTTGCTGAAGTGCTAGAAAGCTAAGCGCTTAAATGTTTTCCCGCAAGACCCTGCCACCGGAAGCTTCGTGCTTCTCATGACTTCAGATGCCTAAGCGCCTAACCATTGACCGCTAAGGAGTTGGCTTCTACTGTCGCCGCAATCCCCTCGTGTTCGCGTGCTCGCGGAAGGACCCCTCCATGACGACTGTGGCCGGTAAAGCCGGAGAATCCGGCAAACAGGGCCTCGGCTCGATCGCGGCCAGACTCGAACGGCTGCCGCACTCCCGCTGGCACGTCAAGGTGCGCTTCCTGATCGGCGCCGTGACGTTCTTCGAGGCCTTCGACCAGCTCCTGGCCGCCTCCGCGCTGCCCGTCCTCATCAAGGACTGGCACCTGAGCACGGGGCAGGCGACCTTCGCGGTCACCACGGGATCCGTCGGCATGCTGTTCGGCGCGCTGGTCGCCGGGTGGCTGGGGGACCGGATCGGCAGGGTGCGCACGGTGGCCCTGGGCGTCGCGATCACCGGCGTCGCCAGCCTCGCGGTCGCCATGGCCAACGGGATCGAGCTGTTCTCGCTCTTCCGGTTCGTCCAGGGGCTCGGCATCGGCGGCGTCGTCCCGGTCGCGGCCACGTACATCAACGAGATCTCCCGCTCCGACAAGCGCGGCCGCTTCGTCCTGCTCTACGAAATGATCTTCCCGGCCGGACTCGCGGCGGCCAGCCTCGTCGCGGTGTGGGTCGTGCCGAACCTGGGCTGGCGCGCGATGTTCGTACTCGGCGCGCTGCCCGTCCTGATCGCCGTGGCGCTGCCCAAGCAGGTCGCCGAGTCGCCGCGGTGGCTGCTCTCGCAGGGGCGTCTGGAGGAGGCCGAGCAGGTCATCGCCCGGATCGAGGGCGAGGTCGAGCGGGCCGTGGGCGAACCGCTGCCGGAGCCCGGTCCCGCGCCCGTGGCGGAGACCGGGCGCGGCCGGCTGCGGGACCTGTTCACCGGCCGCTATCTGCGACGCACCGCCGTCCTGTCCGGGCTGTGGTTCGTCGCGTACTACGTCAACCACGGCATCTCGACGTGGCTGCCCTCGCTCTACACCAAGAACTTCGGCCTCGACCTGACGACCGCGCTGGTCTACACGCTGCTCAGCAACATCACCGGCCTGGTCGGCACTTTCGTGGTCGCGCTCCTCATCGACCGGATCGGCCGCCGCCCCGCCCTGGTCGCCGCGCTCGGCGGCACGGCGCTCACCCTCGGGATCCTGGCCCTGGTCGGGGTCACGTCGGGGATCCAGGTCGCCCTGTTCGCGTCCTGCACGACGTTCTTCGTCTACGCGATCAACGCGGGCCTCTATCTCTACTCGCCGGAGCTGTACCCGACGCGGAACCGGGCCACCGGCGCGGCCTTCGGCGGCCTGTGGAACCGGCTCGGTGTCATCCTCGGCCCGATCACGGTCGGCGCGATCATCGGCTCGGGTGGCGGACTCGGCCTGGTCTTCGCGCAGTTGGCGGCCGTGGCGATGGTGGGCGCGGTGATCGCCCTGTTCGCGGTGGAGACGAAGGGGAAGACGCTGGAGGAGCTCAACTCGTAACGGAGGGTGGGGGTGTCGCGGCGTCGGAGGCAGGTGCCCCCGGCGCCGCCGTCGCGTGAGCGCCCGATGTCACGCGGGGTCCGGCGGGTCCGCGAGGGTCGCACCCAACGCCCCCAGCAGCACCCGCAGTTGGCGCCGCTCGTCCACCCCGAGCCCGTCGAGCAGCTCCCGCTCGACCGCCGTACGTTCCTCGGCCACCCGGTCGACCAGCTCCCGCCCCGCCCCGCTGAGGCGCAGGTACACGATCCGCCGGTCCCGGTCGTCCCGCTCCCGCTCGATGAGCCCGGCCCGCTCCAGCCGGTCCGCGTGCTGGGTCATCCCGCCGGCCCGGACCGCGCCCGCCGCCGCGAGCTCGCCCATGGTGCGGCGGTGCGGGGCCGGGGCGCGGCTCAGCTCGGCGAGCACCTCGAAGGCGGCGAGGCCGATGCCGTGCCGCTTGACGACACGGCCGATCAGGGTGCGGTAGCGGTCGGCGCAGTCGGTGAGGGCGGCGAAGGCGCGGGTGTCGGCGTCGGTGGCGGGGGAGTCCTCGGGGCGCGTCGGCCCGGCGGCGCCCGCCGCGGGCGTGCCGATGGCCGCGGCCAGTACGTCCGCGAGCAGCGGCTCCAGGTCGGCCGTCGGCACCGAGCGGGCCGGCTCGTGCGCGAACAGGTAGCGCTCCATGATGACGCCGAACAGGACGCTGCGGATCATGCCGATCCTGGCCGTCGCCTCGGGGCTCTCGCCGAGTACGCCCCGCAGGGGCCCGGTCACCAGCCGTTCCAGGAGCTCGCTCAACTGCTGTGCGCTGGGCGGGTGGTTGAGCGCCGAGCGGATCAGCGCGGCCAGCGGGTCCTCGGCGGAGAGGCGGTCCCAGCGGTCGAGGTAGGAGTGGGCGAGGGCCCCCGGGAGGCCGGCCGGATCGTTGCCCGCCTCGTCGAGCAGGGCGGCCGTGACACCGGTCCCCTCGCCGACGACGGCGCGGAAGAGCCCGTCCTTGGATCCGAAGTACGCCATGACGAGGCCGGGCGTCACGCCGGCCTCGGTGGCGATCGCTCGGATGCCGACGCCTTGGTACCCGTGGGCCGCGAACAGTCGCCGCGCCGCTTCGAGCACGGCCCTCCGGTTCCCCGCGGGGTCGTGGGAGCGGCCGCGCCGCCTCTCCTGCGTCTCGTGCTGTCCGTCCACGGCGCAACAGTAGTCGAGTCGGAGGGCGGTCAAGTTTCTGCACGACCGTTCAAAACGGTAGTCGTTGAAAACACTGGTTTGAACGGACCTATCGCTGCCTCTTGCCAAGAAGGTACTTCAGCATCAATCATTTCAGGCCTTAGGTACATGGCTCCAGGTGCATGGCCTTGGATGCATGGCGCCTTAGGTACATGGCCTGAGGTGCACCCGTACCCGCTCTACCGATCCGAGAGGCCTGGTGGCAGACGGCTTGAAACCCACACCCTTCGACTACAGCGCGCCGCACTCCGTCCCGGAGGCGCTCGCGCTGCTCGCCGACGAGGACCGCGAGCCCAAGGTGGTGGCCGGCGGCCAGTCGCTGATCCCGATGCTGAGCATGCGGCTCGCCCGCCCCGGGCTCCTCGTCGACATCACGCGCATCCCCGGCCTCGGTGACCTCTCCGTCGACGCGTCGGGCGCGCTGCGCATCGGCGCCGCCGTCCGTCAGTCCGCCGCGGCCGCCGACCCCCGGCTCCGCGAAGGCTGGCCGCTGCTCGCCGCCGCGATCGGTCACATCGGACACCCGCAGATCCGGGCCCGCGGCACCGTCTGCGGCAGCCTCGTCCACCACGACCCGGCCGCCGAACTCCCCACCGCCGCCGTGGCGTTGGACGCCCGTTTCGTCATCGCGGGGCCGGCGGGGGAGCGCACCGTCGCGGCCGAGGAGTTCTTCGTCGCCACCTTCCAGACCGCCGTGGAACCGGACGAACTCCTCACCGAGGTCGTGTTCCCGGCCCGCCGCGGCGGCTGGGCCTTCGAGGAACTCGCCCGCCGGCACGGCGACTTCGCCACGGTCGGCGTCGCCGTCCACCTCGAGCGCTCGGGCCCCGCCGTGAGCGCCGCCCGCGTCGTCTTCTGCGGCGTCGGCCCCACCCCGGTCCGGCTGCCCGCCGCCGAAGCGGCGCTGACCGGCACCGACGCGGGACCGGCCGCCCTCGACGCCGCACGCGAAGCCGCCCTCGCACACCTCGACCCGTCCGGCGACGTCCACGCCACGGCCGCGTACCGCCGCGAGGCCGCCGCCCACCTCCTCGCCCGCGCCTGCACCACCGCATGGGAGCGCACCCGATGACCGCCACGACACCCACGCCCGTCACCCCCAAGGCCGTACGGACGCCGCCGCTCGCCGAACCCTCCGGCTGGCACGAGGTCCGCCTCACCGTGAACGGTGAACCCGTCACCGCCCAGGTCGAATCCCGGCTGCTGCTCAGCGACTTCCTGCGCGACCGGCTGCGCCTCACCGGCACGCACGTCGGCTGCGAGCACGGCGTGTGCGGCGCCTGCACCGTCCTGGTCGACGGCACGCCCGTCCGCTCCTGCCTCACGCTCGCCGTGCAGTGCGAAGGCGCCGAACTGCGCACCGTCGAGGGCCTGGCCCGGCCGGACGCGCCGCTCACCCCGGTGCAGGAGGCCTTCCACGCGTGCCACGGCATGCAGTGCGGGTTCTGCACCCCCGGCTTCCTCATGACGGCGACGGCCCTGACCGAACAGGGCGAGCGGCCGGGCGACACCGAGGTCGCCGACGCGCTCAGCGGCCACCTGTGCCGCTGCACCGGCTACCGCAACATCCGCCGCGCGCTGTCCCGTGCCCTCGACGAGACGTACGAGGTCGAAAGTGACACCGCCACCGCCACCGCCATCACCAGCGCCACCGACGCACAGCGAGGGAAGTGACCCGCATGCCCGCCCCCTGGATCGGCCGCCCCGTTCCCCGCGTCGAGGACGACCGCCTGCTGCGCGGCAACGGCCGCTACGTCGACGACATCGAGCTGCCCGGCGCCGCCGAGGCCGCCGTCCTGCGCAGCCCGCACGCCCACGCCCGCATCGAGTCGGTCGACGTGGCCGCCGCGCTCGACGCCCCGGGCGTCCTCGCCGTGTGGACGGGCACCGACGTCGCCCACCTCGCGCCGCTCCTGAACAAGGAGGAGCTGCGCACCCCGCCCCGCCTCGCCGAACTCCTCGCCCCGCGCGTCGCCGTGACCCCGATGCCGCTGCTCGCCACCGACAAGGTCCGCTACGTCGGCGAGCCCGTCGCCATCGTCTTCGCCGACAGCCGCTACCTCGCCGAGGACGCCCTCGAACGCGTCGACGTCCGCTACGCGCCGCTGCCCGTCCTCGTCGACCCGGACCGCGCCCTCGCGGACGGCGCCCCGCTGCTCCACGAGGACCTGCCGGACAACACGGCGGTGGCCGTCGCCACCCAAGTGGGCGACCCCGACGCCGCGTTCGCCGCCGCGCACACCGTCATCAGCGAGGAGTTCCGGGCCCACCGCTACGTCGCCTCGCCCATCGAGACCCGCGCCGTCGCCGCCCGCGTCGACCCCTACAGCGGTGGCCTCACCGTCTGGTCCAACACCCAGACCCCGCACCGCGTCCGCGAGTCCATCGCCACCACCCTCGGCCTCGACGCCGAATCCGTCCGCGTCATCGCCACCGACGTCGGCGGCGGCTTCGGCCAGAAGGGCATCCTCTACGTAGAGGAAATGCTGATCCCTTACGCGGCAGGCAAGTTGGGCCGCCCCGTCGTCTGGCGCGAGGACCGCAACGAGAACCTCACCGCTGCTTCACACGCCCGCGAGCAGATCCACCGCATCGAACTCGCCGCTGACGCCGACGGCAGACTCCTCGCCGTACGCGACCGCATCACCGTCAACTTCGGCGCGTACAACATGACCGGCCTGGTCGTCCCGTACAACTCGCTGTGCCACCTCCTCGGCCCCTACCGGATCCCTAACGTCGACATCGACGTCCTCGGCGTCCTCACCAACACCGCATTCGCCACGCCCTACCGGGGTGCGGGGCGCCCCGAGACGGTGTTCGCGATGGAGCGGGCCATGGATCGGCTCGCCGCACAACTCGGGCTCGAACCGGCCGAGTTGAGAGCCCGCAACCTCATCGGCCCCGACGACATGCCGTACACGACCGGTCTCGTCGACCGCTCCGGAAACCCCCAGTCGTACGACTCCGGTGACTTCCCCGAACTACTGCGTCGCGCCCGCGCCAAGGTGGACACCACTCGCCGTGCACCGCGCGACGGCAAGCACATCGGCGTCGGCTACGCCATGTACATCGAGGCCACCGGGCTCGGGCCGTTCGAGACCGCGCGCATCGGCATCGCCCCCAGCGGCCGCGTCAAACTCGCCATCGGCGCGCCCTCGCAGGGCCAGGGCCACCGCACCTCCATGGCGCAGATCGCCGCCGACGCGCTCGGCGTCCCGCTGGACATCATCGACGTGGTGGGCGGGGACACCGACAAGACTCCCTTCGGTGTCGGCACCATCGCCAGCCGCGCCCTCGTCAACGCAGGCAACGCGACCCACCGGGCCGGCAAACTCGTACGCGAAAAGGCTCTCGACCTCGCCGCCCGCCGACTCGGCGTCCCGGTCGCCGAACTCACCCTCACCGACGGCGTGTTCACCACCAGGACGCCCGACGGGCCCACCCTCACCCTCGCCGAACTCGCGGGCCGCGCCCCGCTCCCCGGCACGCCCGAACCCACCGACGGCCGACACGGCACCGAACTCAGCGAGACCGTCCACTTCCGCCCGCCAGGCTTCGCCGTCGCCAGCGGAGCGCACGCCGCCGTCGTCGAAGTCGACGAGCACACCGGCGAGTTGGAGATCCTCCAGTACGTCGTCGTCCACGACGCCGGTGTCATCGTCAACCCGCTCATCGCCGAGGGCCAGGTTACCGGCGGCATCGCCCAGGGCATCGGCGGCGCCCTCTACGAGGAGATGATCTACGGCCCCGACGGCCAGCCCCGCACCGGCACGTACATGGACTACCTCGTCCCCACCTCCTCCGAGATCCCCGACCTCGACATGGACGAGATCCACTCGCCGAGCCCCATGAATGACCTCGGAGTGAAGGGCCTCGGCGAGGGCGGCGCCATCGCTCCGCAGGCCGTTCTCGCGAACGCCGTCGAGGACGCGCTGCGTCCCTTCGGCGTCGTGGTCCGCCGCGGCCCGCTCTCGCCCAGCCGCATCCGCGACCTGCTGCGCGACGCCCCCGCCGCCACTCACTGACCCACGACCGGAAGAAAGAACCCCGCCATGCAACTCGACCACACCTTCACCGTCCCGGCCGCGCCCGACGACGCCTGGAAGCTCTTCCACGACCTCGGCCGCGTGGCCCCCTGCATGCCCGGCGCCGTCCTCGACACCCTCGACGGCGACACCTTCACCGGCCGCGTGAAGGTCAAGGTCGGCGCGGTGCAGATGAGTTACCGGGGCGAGGGCACCGTGGCCCGCGACGAGGCCACCCGCACCATGCGGCTCGGCCTCAGCGGCAGCGAGACCCGCGGCGCGGGCACGGCCTCCGCGACCGTCACGGCGGAACTCGTCGCCGACCCCGCCGGCACCCGCGTCCGGGTCCGCACCGACCTCGACATCACCGGCAGGCCCGCCCAGTTCGGGCGCGGCATCATGACCGAGGTCGGCGACCGCATCGTCGGCCAATTCGCCGACCGTCTCGCGGAGTTGATGTCCGGTCCGCAGATGGAGTCCGCCGCACCGGCGGCCCTCGCCGAACCGGAGGCCGTCGACCTCGGCGCCGCCGCCCTCCCCGTACTCCTGAAGAAGGCCGTCGTTCCGGCCGCCGCCGCACTCGCGGCGGTGATACTGGTCGGGTTGATCGGCAGGCGCCGCCGCGCGGCCCGCTGACGGCCGGGGTGCCGTCCGCCCCTACCGTGATCGCTTCAGGGGTAGAATTTTCAGGGGCGTAACAATTCGCGCCCGCCCGTGAGACGTGCGAGGGGACGGGGATGGCCGAGCGGAAGGCGAAGCGGCACGACGCCGTGACACAGATCGTGGCGGACTGGGCGCGGGAGCGGCCCGAGCTCGACACAGGACCGCTGGAGGTGCTGGCCCGCCTGCACCGCTCGTTCCTGCGCTACAACACCAAGCTCAACGCGTCGATCGAGCGGCACGGCCTGTCCGTCGCCGGCTTCGACGTGCTGACCGCGCTGCGTCGTGCGGGCAAGCCGTACCGGCTCACCGCAGGGCAGCTCGCCGACTCGGGGCTCGTCTCGTCCGCCGGGGTCACCCTGCGCATGGACCGCCTGGAGAAGGACGGCCTGATAGTGCGCGAGCGGGACGCCGAGGACCGGCGCGTCGTCTACTCCCGGCTCACCGACACCGGACTCGCCAAGGTGGACGAGGTGTTCACCGACCACCTGGCCAACGAGGAGCGCATGCTCGCCGCCATCACCCCGGCCGAACGCCGCCAACTCGCCCGCCTTCTGGGCAAGTTGGAGTTTTCGATCCTGGACGCGGACGACGACAGCTAGAGCCCCGCAACCCCGGCGCCGCGCAAGCGAAAGGGGCGGCACCCCCCGTGGGAGCCGCCCCTTCCGCCTGTCCGGGGACTACTTCTTGTCGAGCACGTCCTGCACCTTCGCACGTACGTCGTCCGTGGCCAGGCCGCGGATCGTCAGCGTCGTCCGACGGCGCAGCACGTCGTCCTGGGTCTCCGCCCACTCGTGGTCACGCGCGTACACGACCTGCGCCCAGATCTCCGGCGCGTCCGGGTGCACCCGCTCCGCGAGCTCCGGGTTCTCGTTGGCGAGCCGGGCGATGTCGAAGGACAGCGAACCGTAGTGCGTCGCCAGGTGCTTGGCGGTGTCGGCGCCCATCCGCGGACCGGGCGCCGGGCTGTCGACGAGGAGGCGGTGCGCGACGGCACGCGGGTTGGCGACACCGGGGAGCGGCAGCTTCTTCGGCAGCTCGCTGATCCGCTCGAAGTCGTCACCGAGCGGGTGCCCCGGCAGCGCCTCCAGCTTCTGCATGACCGTGCGGCCGATGTGCCGGAACGTCGTCCACTTGCCGCCCGCGACGGACAGCATGCCGCCCTTGCCCTCGGAGACGACGGTCTCGCGCTTGGCCTTCGACGTGTCGCCGGGGCCACCGGGCAGCACCCGCAGACCGGCGAAGGAGTACGTGATCAGGTCCCGCTTCAGCTGCTGGTCGCGCACGGAGAATGCGGCCTCGTCGAGGATCTGGTCGATGTCCTTCTCGTTGACCGAGACGTCCGCCGGGTCACCCTCGTACTCCTCGTCGGTCGTACCGAGCAGCAGCATGTCCTCCCAGGGGAGGGCGAAGGTGATGCGGTACTTGTCGATGGGGGTCGCGAGCGCGGCCTTCCACGGCGAGGTCCGCTTGAGGACGAGGTGAGCACCCTTCGACAGCCGGATCGAGGGTGCCGAGTTCGGGTCCTCCATCTTGCGCAGGTGGTCGACCCAGGGGCCCGTCGCGTTCAGCACCAGGCGGGCGTTGACCCCGAACTCGTCACCGCTCGTACGGTCCTTGAGCTCGGCGCCGGTGACCCGGCCGTTCGTGAAGCGCAGCCCGGTGACCTCGGAGTGGTTCAGGACGACGGCGCCCGCGTCGACGGCCGCGCGGACCGTCATCAGCGCCATCCGCGCGTCGTTCATCTGGTCGTCGCCGTACACGGCAACGGCCTTGAGGTTCTCCGTACGCAGCTCGGGAACGTCCTGCTGCGCCTTCGACGGGCTCAGAAGGTGCCCCACACCATCACCGAACGCGGACAGCGCGCTGTACGCGAAGACACCCGCGCCCAGCTTGGCCGCGCCGTGCGGGCCGCCCTTGTAGACGGGCAGGTAGAAGGTCAGGGGGTTGGCGAGGTGCGGGGCCACATTGCGGGACACCGCACGCCGCTCGAAGTGGTTCTCCGCGACCAGCTTCACCGCACCGGTCTGCAGGTAGCGCAGACCGCCGTGGAGCAGCTTGGAAGACGCGGAGGACGTGGCGCCGGCGAAGTCGCCGGCGTCGACCAGGGCCACCCTGAGACCGGACTGCGCCGCATGCCAGGCAGTGGAGATGCCCAGGATGCCGCCGCCGATGACCAGGAGGTCGTACGTCGCCTTGGAAAGCTGCTCGCGGGTCTCGGCGCGGCTCGGGTTGGAACCGGCGACCGGGTGCGTTCCGAGGGCAGGCACGGTCTGCAGGGTGGACTGGGTAGTCATCGTGGGGTCTTACTCCTCGACAGAGCTGTCTTCGAGCCAGCCCATGGACCGTTCCACGGCCTTGAGCCAGCTCTTGTACTCACGGTCGCGGGTGTCCGCGTCCATGCGGGGGGTCCACTCGGCGGCCCGGCGCCAGTTGGCGCGGAGCTCGTCGGTGTTGGACCAGAAGCCGACGGCGAGACCGGCGGCGTAGGCGGCGCCGAGGCAGGTCGTCTCGGCGACCATCGGGCGCACCACCGGCGCGTCCAGGAAGTCCGAGAGGGTCTGCATCAGCAGGTTGTTGGAGGTCATGCCGCCGTCGACCTTGAGGGCCGTGAGCTCGACGCCGGAGTCCTTCGTCATGGCGTCGCTGATCTCACGGGTCTGCCAGGCCGTGGCCTCCAGGACGGCGCGCGCGATGTGCGCCTTGGTGACGTACCGGGTCAGGCCGGTGATCACACCGCGGGCGTCGGGGCGCCAGTACGGGGCGAACAGGCCGGAGAAGGCGGGCACGAAGTAAGCGCCACCGTTGTCCTCGACCGACGACGCCAGCGTCTCGATCTCGGCAGCCGACTTGATCAGGCCCATCTGGTCGCGCATCCACTGCACCAGAGAGCCCGTGACGGCGATCGAGCCCTCGAGCGCGTAGACCGGCTTCTGGTCGCCGATCTGGTAGCCGACCGTGGTCAGCAGCCCGGAGTACGAGTTGATGGCCTTGTCCGCGGTGTTCATCAGCATGAAGGTGCCGGTGCCGTACGTGGACTTGGCCTCGCCCTCGGCGAAACAGGTCTGGCCGAACAGGGCCGCCTGCTGGTCGCCGAGCGCCGAGGCGACCGGGATGCCGCCGAGCAGGTCGCCCAGCTTGCCGCCGGTGACCTCGCCGTAGACCTCGGCGGAGGAGTGGATCTCCGGGAGCATCGACATCGGGACGCCGATGGAGGAACAGATGCGCTCGTCCCACTCCATCTCGTGCAGGTTCATCAGCATCGTGCGGGAGGCGTTGGTGACATCGGTGAAGTGCTTGCCGCCGTTGACACCGCCCGTCAGGTTCCAGATGACCCAGGTGTCCATGGTGCCGAAGAGGATGTCGCCGCGCTCCGCGCGCTCGCGCAGACCCTCGACGTTGTCGAGCAGCCAGCGGGCCTTCGGACCGGCGAAGTACGAGGCCAGCGGCAGGCCGGTCTCGCGGCGGAAGCGGTCCTGGCCGACGTTGCGACCGAGCTCCTTGCACAGGGCGTCGGTGCGGGTGTCCTGCCAGACGATGGCGTTGTGGACGGGCTCACCGGTGTTCTTGTCCCAGAGCAGCGTCGTCTCGCGCTGGTTGGTGATGCCGATGGCCTTGATGTCGTCGCGGGTGATGCCGGCCTTGGTGACGGCCCCGGCGACGACCTCCTGGACGTTGGCCCAGATCTCGTTCGCGTCGTGCTCGACCCAGCCCGGCTTCGGGAAGATCTGCTCGTGCTCCTTCTGGTCGACGGAGACGATCCGGCCGTCCTTGTCGAACACGATGCAGCGGCTGGACGTGGTGCCCTGGTCGATCGCCGCGATGAAGGGGCCGGTGGTGTGTGCGTCGGTCACGTTGTGCTCCTCGTCGTACGTAAGTGGTCGGTCTCGGCGGCGTCGCTCAGAACAGCTTGTAGATGAAGCCGGCGAGGGCACCGCCGATGAGCGGGCCGACCACCGGCACCCAGGCGTACGACCAGTCCGAGCCACCCTTGTTGGGCAGCGGGAGGAGCGCGTGCACGATGCGCGGGCCGAGGTCACGGACGGGGTTGATGGCGTAGCCGGTCGGACCACCGAGGGAGAGACCGATGCTCACCACGACGAGCGCGGTGATGAGGGCGCCGAGGACGCCCAGGCCGTTGCCGTCGTCGTTGAGGCCCTGCGTGAGGATCGCCAGGACGAGCACGACCGTGGCGATGATCTCCGTCATGAGGTTCTGCGCCAGGTTCCGGATCTCCGGACCGGTGGAGAAGACGCCGAGCACGGGGCCCGCCTCGGGGGCGGCCTTCGGGTCGACCATGCCCTCGTCGCCGTCCGTGCCGTTGTGCGCGGCGAGAACCTCGCGGTCGGTCAGGTGGGCGTGGAACTGCCCGTAGTAGGCCAGCCAGACCAGCACCGCGCCGATCATGGCGCCGAAGAGCTGGGAGACCAGGTAGAGCGGTACGTCGCTCCACTTGGTGCCGCCCTCGATGGCGAGGCCGACGGTGACGGCGGGGTTGAGGTGGGCGCCGGAGACGCCGCCCACCATGTAGGCACCGGTCAGAACCGCGAAGCCCCAGCCGAACGCGACGGCGACCCAGCCGGCGTTGAACGCCTTGGAGCGCTTGAAAGTGACGGCGGCGCACACGCCACCGCCGAGCAAAACGAGTACGGCGGTACCGATGGTCTCGCCGAGGAAGATGTCGTGGCTGGACACCCGCGACTCCTTTGTCCTTCGTCCAGGGGAAAACCCGAGTAACGAACCTCCCGGGTCCCTTTCCGGTGGTCCGAGCCCTCAGGCGAGGGTCGGGTCCGGTCTGGCCTGTTCACACTCTAACGCGTATTGCCGGTAGGTGTTCGACAATGCCGACCGATGGACGCGAGTCTCGCTCTGCGGGTCTTGGCTCGTCAAGGGATCTTTTATCGATTGCGCGATCGTTATTGATCGCCTGCGGTGATCGGCCCGCCGTTGTGGGGCGACAGGCCGGTGGGGCGTTCAACGATGGTCACTCGGATCGGTGCGGCCTGCACCTTGAGCCCCGGTCGGCGCGCCTCAGAAGCGGCTGGCGCCCAGATCGCGGGAGACGGCGCGGGCGCAGTCGCGGACGGCCGCGATCAGCTCGGGGCGCAGCGCCCCCGGCTCACCGTCCTTGCAGACGCGCTCCACCGCACCAGTGATGCCCACCGCGCCCACCGGCATCCGGTGCCGGTCGTGGATCGGGGCCGCGACCGAGGCCACGCCCTCCCAGGTCTCCTCGACGTCGGCGGCGTACCCGCGCGCACGGGTGAGATCGAACACCGCCTCCAGGTCGGCGGAGTCGCACACCGTGCGCGCCGTGAAGTCCTTGCGCTCGGCCTCCAGGGCCTCGCTGTGCGCCACCGGGTCGTACGCGGAGAGCACCTTGCCCAGGGCCGTGGAGTGCAGCGGGTGCATCGCGCCCACCTCAAGGACCTGCCGGCTGTCGTCGGGCCGGAAGACGTGGTGCACGATCAGCACGCCCTGCTGGTGCAGCACGCCGAGGTAGACCGCCTCGCCGCTGGAGCGGGCCAGGTCGTCCGTCCACACCAGGGCGCGCGCCCGCAGCTCGTGCACGTCCAGGTAGCTGTTGCCCAGGCGCAGCAGCTCGGCGCCCAACTGGTAGCGCCCCGAGGCGGAGTCCTGCTCCACGAAACCCTCGGCCTGCAAGGTGCGCAGGATGCCGTGTGCCGTGCCCTTGGCGAGGCCGAGCGCGGCGGCGATGTCCGAGAGGCCGAGCCGCCGCTCGCCGCCCGCGAGCAACCGGAGCATGGCCGCGGCCCGTTCGAGCGACTGGATGTTGCGTGCCATCGCAGTCCCTTCCTCCCTCGGTTCTTCTCGCTGGCAGGTCGCTGGCTGGAGTCGCCAAGCAACGTTCGGCAATGCTGAACAGTATCGGTCGTTGCCGACCTCCGGCGAGCGCGGCGTGCGCCAATATTTCCATCGGATGCTTCCGGCCACGACACGCGCACGCCGTTCCGGCTTGTGGACGTCCCCGCGACGGGACCATCGTCCCCGTTACCCTGACCGGGTGCGCCTCCGGGAGTGGAGCCGCAAAGCCGACAGCCGTCGCACCTCTGGGAGAACTTTCATGGCCTCGTTGCCAACGCCCGCATCCGATCCCCGCGCCCGTGTGGACGCCCTCCGAGAAGCCCTCGCCACCCGCGTCGTGGTGGCCGACGGAGCGATGGGCACCATGCTGCAGGCGCAGGACCCGACCCTCGAGGACTTCGAGAACCTCGAGGGCTGCAACGAGATCCTCAACCTGACCCGGCCCGACATCGTGCGCTCCGTGCACGAGGAGTACTACGCCGTGGGCGTGGACTGCGTCGAGACGAACACCTTCGGCGCGAACCACACGGCCGCCACCGAGTACGACATCGCCCACCGCATCCACGAGCTGTCCGAGTCGGGCGCCCGCCTCGCCCGCGAGGTCGCCGACGAGTTCGCGGCCAAGGACGGCCGGCAGCGCTGGGTGCTCGGCTCCATCGGCCCCGGCACCAAGCTGCCCTCGCTCGGTCACATCGACTACGCCACGATCCGCGACGGCTACCAGAAGAACGCCGAGGGCCTGCTCGCGGGCGGCGCCGACGCGCTGATCGTCGAGACCACGCAGGACCTGCTGCAGACGAAGTCCAGCCTCATCGGCGCCCGTCGGGCGATGGACGCGCTCGGTGTCTCGGTCCCGCTGGTGTGCTCGCTCGCCTTCGAGACGACCGGCGTGATGCTGCTCGGCTCGGAGATCGGCGCCGCGCTCACCGCCCTCGAACCGCTCGGCATCGACCTCATCGGCCTCAACTGCTCCACGGGCCCCGCCGAGATGAGCGAGCACCTGCGCTATCTCGCCCGCCACTCGACGACGCCGCTGATGTGCATGCCGAACGCCGGCCTGCCCGTCCTCACGAGCGACGGCGCGCACTTCCCGCTGACCCCGCCGGAGATGGCCGACGCCCACGAGACGTTCGTCCGCGACTTCGGCCTCCAGCTGATCGGCGGCTGCTGCGGCTCGACGCCCGAGCACCTGCGCCAGGTCGTCGAGCGCGTCCGCGGCACCGAGCCGACGCCCCGCAGCCCGCAGCCCGAGCCGGGCGCCGCCTCGCTCTACCAGACGGTGCCGTTCCGTCAGGACACCGCGTACATGGCGATCGGTGAGCGCACCAACGCCAACGGCTCGAAGAAGTTCCGCGAGGCCATGCTCGAGGCCCGCTGGGACGACTGCGTGGAGATGGCCCGCGACCAGATCCGCGAGGGCGCGCACATGCTCGACCTGTGCGTCGACTACGTGGGCCGCGACGGCGTCGCCGACATGCAGGAGCTGGCCGGCCGCTTCGCCACCGCCTCGACGCTGCCGATCGTGCTGGACTCGACCGAGGTCCCGGTGATCCGGGCCGGCCTGGAGAAGCTCGGTGGCCGCGCGGTCATCAACTCCGTGAACTACGAGGACGGGGACGGCCCCGAGTCCCGCTTCGCGAAGGTCACCAAGCTGGCCCAGGAGCACGGCGCCGCGCTGATCGCGCTGACCATCGACGAGGAGGGCCAGGCCCGCACCCCCGAGCACAAGGTCCAGATCGCCGAGCGGCTGATCGACGACCTCACCGGGAACTGGGGCATCCTCGAGTCCGACATCCTCATCGACTGCCTGACGTTCACGATCTGCACCGGTCAGGAGGAGTCCCGGGGAGACGGCATCGCCACCATCGAGGCGATCCGTGAACTCAAGCGCCGCCACCCGGACGTCCAGACGACGCTGGGTCTGTCGAACATCTCGTTCGGCCTCAACCCGGCCGCCCGCATCCTCCTCAACTCGGTCTTCCTCGACGAGTGCGTGAAGGCGGGCCTGGACTCGGCGATCGTGCACGCCTCCAAGATCCTGCCGATCGCGCGGTTCGACGAGGAGCAGGTGCAGACCGCCCTCGACCTGATCCACGACCGCCGCGCGGAGGGCTACGACCCGCTGCAGAAGCTGATGGCGCTCTTCGAGGGCGCCACCACGAAGTCCCTCAAGGCCGGCAGGGCCGAGGAACTGGCGGCGCTGCCGCTGGAGGAGCGCCTGCAGCGGCGCATCATCGACGGCGAGAAGAACGGCCTGGAGGCCGACCTCGAAGACGCACTGCAGACCCGGCCCGCCCTGGACATCGTCAACGACACCCTCCTGGAGGGCATGAAGGTCGTCGGCGAACTGTTCGGATCCGGCCAGATGCAACTGCCGTTCGTGCTCCAGTCCGCCGAGGTCATGAAGAACGCGGTGGCCTACCTGGAGCCGCACATGGAGAAGTCCGACTCGGAGGGCAAGGGCACCATCGTGCTCGCCACCGTGCGCGGCGACGTCCATGACATCGGCAAGAACCTCGTCGACATCATCCTGTCCAACAACGGCTACAACGTGGTCAACCTGGGCATCAAGCAGCCCGTCTCCGCGATCCTCGACGCGGCCGCCGAGCACCGGGCCGACGTCATCGGCATGTCGGGTCTCCTGGTCAAGTCGACCGTGATCATGAAGGAGAACCTGGAGGAGCTCAACCAGCGCAAGATGGCCGCCGACTTCCCGGTGATCCTCGGCGGCGCCGCCCTCACCCGCGCGTACGTCGAGCAGGACCTGCACGAGATCTACGAGGGCGAAGTCCGCTACGCCCGCGACGCGTTCGAGGGCCTGCGCCTGATGGACGCGCTCATCGCGGTCAAGCGCGGCGTGCCCGGCGCGACCCTGCCGGAGCTGAAGCAGCGCCGTGTCCCGAAGCGCGATGTGGTGGTCGAGGAGACGCCCGACGAGGGCCCCGTGCGCTCCGACGTCGCCGTCGACAACCCGGTCCCCGAGCCGCCGTTCCGGGGCACCCGCGTCATCAAGGGCATCCAGCTCAAGGAGTACGCGTCCTGGCTCGACGAGGGCGCCCTCTTCAAGGGCCAGTGGGGCCTGCGCCAGGCGCGCACCGGCGACGGACCCTCGTACGAGGAGCTGGTGGAGTCCGAGGGCAGGCCGCGGCTTCGCGGCTGGCTCGACAAGCTGCACACGGACAACATGCTCGAAGCGGCCGTCGTGCACGGCTACTTCCCGTGCGTGTCCAAGGGCGAGGACCTGATCATCCTGGACGACGCGGGCAACGAGCGGACCCGGTTCACCTTCCCGCGCCAGCGCCGCGGCCGCCGCCTGTGTCTCGCGGACTACTTCCGCCCGGAGGAGTCCGGCGAGACGGACGTGGTCGGCCTCCAGGTCGTCACGGTCGGCTCGCGGATCGGCGAGGAGACGGCGAAGCTGTTCGCGTCCGACTCCTACCGCGACTACCTCGAACTGCACGGTCTGTCCGTGCAGTTGGCGGAGGCCCTCGCCGAGTACTGGCACGCCCGGACCCGAGCCGAGCTGGGCTTCGCCGGCGAGGACCCGGCCGAGATGGAGGACATGTTCGCCCTGAAGTACCGGGGCGCCCGCTTCTCCCTCGGCTACGGCGCCTGCCCGAACCTGGAGGACCGCGCGAAGATCGCGGAACTCCTGGAGCCGGAGCGGATCGGCGTCCAGCTCAGCGAGGAGTTCCAGCTCCACCCCGAGCAGTCCACGGACGCGATCGTCATCCACCACCCCGAGGCGAAGTACTTCAACGCGCGGTAATCCAGACCGGTCGTACACTGGTCGGTCCAGCGCAGGCCGGTTGCCCTTGTGTTCGAAAGGGGGCAACCGGCCTCTTCGTCCCTCATGGAGGTGTACGGATGACCAGTACGGTCCCCGCACTCGGTACCCGAACGGCCGAAGGCTCCACGCTTCAGGCCGTGCTCCTCGACATGGACGGAACACTCGTCGACACCGAGGGATTCTGGTGGGACGCCGAGGTGGCCGTCTTCGCCGAACTCGGCCACGCCCTCCACGACTCCTGGCGCCATGTCGTCGTCGGCGGGCCCATGACCCGCAGCGCCGGCTTCCTCATCGAGGCCACCGGCGCGGACATCACCCTGCCCGAGCTGACCGTGCTGCTCAACGACGGCTTCGAGAAGCGCATCAGCAGCTCCCTGCCGCTGATGCCGGGGGCCGCGAGACTCCTCGCCGAACTCGCCGCGCACGACGTGCCGGCGGCGCTCGTCTCCGCCTCCCACCGGCGCATCATCGACCGCGTCCTGGACTCGCTCGGACCGGCCAACTTCCGCCTCACCATCGCCGGTGACGAGGTCTCACGGACCAAGCCGCACCCCGACCCGTACCTCCTCGCGGCCGCGGGCCTCGGCGCCGAGCCCGCCCGCTGCGCCGTCATCGAGGACACCGCCACCGGCGTCACCTCGGCCGAGGCGGCGGGCTGCCAGGTCGTCGCCGTGCCGTCCGTGTCGCCGATCGAGCCCGCGCCCCGGCGCACCGTCGTCCGCTCCCTGGAACACGTCAACGTGCCTTTCCTGCAGGGGCTCATGACGTCCTGAAGTCCGCGGGGTGGCTGAATCTGTGCGTACGACAGGCTCGTTGCGTGTGTGACCTTTCCCACTCGCCCGGGGGTCGACAGCTTGCCGGGTGCATGCTGCGCGACCGCTTTCCGTGCGGCGGGCGGTGCCCTTGTGTCCCGATTGGCCACCCCATGCGACGAACCTTCCTCCTGAGGTGTTTTCGGTGCGTCCACGCCTGATTCCACAGCGTGATGAAAGGTCGGATCCCGCGCCCGCGAACCGTGGCGGCACGCCCATTAATGTCGTCGCGAGAACATCGCCGTACCCTCCCGTCGCCCACGCGTCCCACCCCTTTCGCCGGGCCGGCGGGTTCAACAGCTCTGGAGAACTTCGAGCATGAACCGCAAGACTTTGGTGCTGCCGGTCGTCATCGGCCTGCTTGCCCCCGTGCTCGCCGCGTGCGGCGGCTCCGACAGCGGGGACGCGGGCGGCGATGCGATCAAGGTCGGCACCACGGACCGGTTCATCGCCTCCGGGAAGGTACCCGCGCCGTTCGACCCGGCGTACGCCTACGACACCGGGTCCTGGAACGTGCTGCGCCAGACCGTGCAGACGCTCATGGCGATGCCGCGCAGCGGCAGCGGCGAACCCGTGCCCGAGGCCGCGCAGAGCTGCATATTCTCCGACAGCGGCAGCGAGCGCTACGCCTGCAAGCTGCGCAAGGACCTCAAGTTCGCCGACGGCAAGCCGATCACCGCGGCCGATGTGAAGTACTCCATCGACCGCGTCAGGAACATCAAGAGCGACAGCGGCTCCTACGGTCTGCTCTCCTCGATCGACACCATCGAGACGCAGGGCGACCGCGAGGTCATCTTCCACCTCAAGTCCCCGGACGCCACGTTCCCGTACAAGCTGGCCACGCCCTCCGCCGGCATCGTCGACCCCGACGAGTACCCGAAGAACAAGCTGCGCAAGGGCTTCGAGGTGAACGGCTCCGGCCCGTACACCCTGAAGGCCACCGTCAAGAACGACGCCGTCGTCAGGACCGTCTTCACCAAGAACCCCAACTACAAGGGTCAGTTGAAGCCGAAGAACGACAAGGTGGAGCTGGACTCCTTCACCAGCGCCGGCGCCATGGGCAAGGCGCTGGAAAAGGGCAACATCGACATGATGACGCGCACCATGTCGCCGGAGCAGATCAAGAAGTACTCCGACAGCGCGCCCAAGAACGTCAACCTGGTCGAGATGCCCGGCATGGAGATCCGCTACCTCGGCTTCGACACCAAGGCGACCACCGTCAGGGACAAGGCCGTCCGGCAGGCCATGGCGCAGCTCGTGGACCGCGGCGAGATCGCCTCCGACGTGTACGGCAACGGCGCCGAGCCGCTGTACTCGCTCGTGCCCAGCGGCATCACGGGCCACCAGAACTCGTTCTTCAACAAGTACGGCAACCCGAGCAGGACCAAGGCCGCATCGATCCTGCAGCAGGCCGGCATCAGCACGCCCGTCAAGCTCACGCTGCACTACACGAGCGACCACTACGGGCCGGCCACCAAGAAGGAGTTCGAGGTCCTTCAGAAGCAGCTGAACGCCAGCGGCCTGTTCCACGTCGACATCAAGGGCGACGTCTGGGACACCTACCGCGACGCCCAGCTCAAGGGGAAGTACGACGTCTACGGCCTCGGCTGGTTCCCCGACTTCCCGGACGCCGACAACTTCCTCGCGCCGTTCCTCGACAAGGACAACTTCCTGGCGTCCCCGTACACCAACAGCAGCATCCGCGGTGACCTGATCCCGGCCGAGCGCCGCGAGGCCGACCGGCTCACCGCGTCCAAGCCCATCCAGCAGATCCAGAACCTCGTCGCCGACGACGTGCCCGTCCTCCCGCTGTGGCAGGGCAAGCAGTACGTCGCCGCCCGCGACGACATCACCGGGGTGGAGTGGGCGCTGTCCGCCTCCTCGATCCTCCAGCTGTGGGAGCTGGGCCGCGGCGTCAGCGGCTGAGCCCACCCCGGGGCCGGTCCACTGGCGGCCGGCCCCAGCCCGTCCGCTCGACCGACGACAAGGCACGTACGTGAGAATGCGCAACCAGTGGCTGGTCATGCCCCTCGGCGCGGGACTCGCCGCGGCACTCCTGACCGGCTGTGGCTCTGACGAGAGCGACTCCGCCGACGGCGGCAACGCCGTGGTCATGGGAATGTCCGACGACATCCAGGCCACCGACCCGGCCTCCGGCTACGACCCCGGCTCGTGGCTGCTGTTCAACAACGTCTTCCAGTCGCTGCTCAGCTTCCCCAAGGGAGGCACCGAGCCGCAGCCGGAAGCCGCCAAGGAGTGCCACTTCAGCGACAGTGCGACCAAGGTCTACACGTGCACGCTGCGCGAGGGGCTGAAGTTCAGCAATGGTCACGCGCTCACGTCGAAGGACGTCAAGTTCTCCTTCGACCGCATGATGCGGATCAACGACGAGGCCGGCCCCGCGATCATGTTCCCGATGCTGGACAAGGTCGAGACCCCGGACGCCAGGACCGTCACCTTCAGGCTCAAGTCCGCCGACGCGACCTTCCCCAGCAAGATCGCCTCGGGCGCCGGATCGATCGTCGACCACACCGCGTACCCCGCGGACAAGCTGCGTAACGACGGCAAGGCCGTCGGCTCGGGCCCCTACAAGCTCGACTCCTTCGGCAAGAAGCAGGCCGGTTTCTCGGTCAACGCCAAGTACGAGGGCACCGCCAAGGTCAAGAACCAGGGCGTCACCATGAAGTTCTTCCACGGTGACCAGGCGGGCCTGAAGAAGTCGCTGCTCGCCGGGAATCTCGACCTCGCCTACCGCGGTCTCGCCGCCAAGGACGTCGCCGACATCGAGAAGTCCGGCACCAAGAACCTGGACGTCATCGAGGGCACGAGCGCCGAGGTCCAGCACCTCGTCTTCAACATGGACGACCCGGTCGCGGGCAAGATCGGCGTCCGCAAGGCGATGGCCTACCTCATCGACCGCGACGCCCTCATCGACGACGTGTACGACCAGACCGCGACGTCGCTGTACTCGATCATTCCGGCGGGCATCACCGGCCACAACACCGCCTTCTTCGACAAGTACGGGGCCCGCCCCTCGAAGAGCAGGGCGGCGGCCGCGCTGCGCGCCGACGGCGTCAACACGCCGGTCAAGCTCACGCTCTGGTCCACGCCCGCGCGCTACGGCCCCGCCACCGACGCCGAGTTGAAGACCATCGCCAAGCAGCTCAACGCGAGCGGCCTGTTCGACGCCGACGTGAAGTCCGTCGAATTCGCCCAGTACGAGCGGGACATCAAGTCCGGCAAGTACGGCGTCTACGTCAAGGGCTGGGTGCCCGACTACCCGGACCCGGACAACTTCACCCAGCCGTTCTTCGGCAAGGGCAACGTCCTGGACAACCGCTACGACAACAGCACCATCACCGGCAGGATCATCCCGGAGACCGGCGCCCAGAGCGACCGCTCCGGAACGGTCCCGCGCTACGAGCAGCTGCAGAACATCGTCGCCGACCAGCTGCCCATCCTGCCGGTCTGGCAGGCCAAGCAGTACGCCGTCGCCAAGTCCGACGTGTACGGCCTGGAGAACTGCCTCGACGCGTCGACCGTCTTCCGGTTCTGGGAGATCAGCAAGGGCTGAGCCCCGTACGCACACGAAGGCGGCGGTCACCGTGATGGTGACCGCCGCCTTCGCTGGTACTGGCTACTGCGCGCCGGGGCGGACCAATCCGCTCTCGTACGCGTACACGGCCGCCTGCACCCGGTCGCGCAGGCCCAGCTTCGTCAGCACATGGCCGACGTGCGTCTTCACCGTCGTCTCGCTCACGAACAGGTCGGCGGCGATCTCGGCGTTGGACAGGCCGCGCGCGACGAGCTTCAACACCTCCACCTCCCGCTCCGTGAGGGTGTGCAGGGTGTCCGGGACCGGCTCGTCCCCGGACGGAAGATGGTCCGCGTACTTGTCGAGCAGACGACGCGTGATGCTGGGCGCCAGCATCGCCTCGCCGGCCGCCACCACCCGGATCGCCTGCACCAGCTCGCCCGCGGGCGCGTCCTTCAGCAGGAAGCCACTGGCCCCCGCCTTCAACGCCTCCACCACGTACTCGTCGAGATCGAACGTGGTCAGCACCAGGACCTTCGCCGGGCCGTCCTTGCCGGGGCCCGAGATCTGCCGGGTCGCCTCCACACCGTCCATCCGCGGCATCCGGATGTCCATCAGGACCACATCGGGCTGCAGGGCACGCACCTGGTCGAGCGCCTGCAGACCGTCCCCGGCCTCGCCGACCACCGCGATGTCCTGCTCGGCCTCCAGGATCATGCGAAAGCCCGTACGCAGCAGCGGCTGGTCATCGACCAGTAGGACGCGGATGGCCACGAAACTCTCCTTTGATCCTTCGACAGACCCGGCGGCCCATTCTGCCCTGCTATGCCTGCGGGAGGTCCTCCGCCCCGGCCCGGGGCGCCGAGACGATCTGCAGCGGGTACGGCGGGGGAGTGCCGCCGAACTCCGGGCACACCGCCTGGTGGTCGCACCAGCCGCACAGCTTCGTGGGCCTCGGCCGCCAGTCGCCCGTCTCCGTCGCCTGCTGGATCGCCTCCCACAACGCGAGCAGCTTCTGCTCCACCCGCTCCAGATCCGCCTCCACCGGGTCGTACGTCACCACGTCCCCACTGCCCAGATACACGAGCTGAAGGCGGCGCGGCACGACCCCCTTCAGGCGCCACACGACAAGCGCGTAGAACTTCATCTGGAACAGCGCGCCCTCCGCGTACTGGGGGCGCGGCGCCTTGCCCGTCTTGTAGTCGACGATGCGCACCTCGCCCGTCGGCGCCACGTCCACCCGGTCGATGATCCCGCGCAGCTTCAGACCCGACTCCAACTCGGCCTGCACGAAGAGCTCCCGCTCCACGGGCTCGAGCCGCGTCGGATCCTCCAGCGTGAACCACCGCTCCACGAGGCGCTCCACATCGCCGAGCCAGCGCGCCATCCGCTCGCCCGCGGCCTCCTCGCCCTCGCCGGCGTCGGCGAACAGCTCGGCCAGCTCCGGCTTCGACTCCCGAAGGCGCTCCCACTGGCCGGGGATCAGCGCCGTGGCCCGCGGCGCCGTCCGCTCGTCCGCGGGCGCGTCGAAGAGCCGCTCCAGGACGGCATGGACCAGCGTGCCCCGCGTCGCCGCCTCGCTCGGCTTCTCCGGCAGCTTGTCGATCACCCGGAACCGGTACAGCAGCGGGCACTGCATGAAATCGCTCGCGCGCGACGGCGAGAGCGACCCCGGCGGGGCGGCCGCGGGCCGCGCAGGGGCCTGATCCGTGCTGGTCTCCATGCCGTACGACGATACGGGGCCGCACTGACAGTCAGGCACCTGCACGCGGGCCGCGTCTTGCGTAGCGTGGCGCGGGGGAGTCGACGGGGGCCCGTCGACACTGTCCGCATACCATCGACGCCAGAACGTCCCGCCGGGCGGCGGGAAACGCTTCGAACGAGGGGACCGAGGGATCACCGTGGACGAGAGCGGCCAGCCGCAGTCCGGCACCGGGGAGGCGACGTCGCCCCGACCTCCGGCCGCGGTCGAGCCGGACGCGACCGAAGCCCGCGCAACCAGTGGGGCCCAGGATCCGGGAGAACCCGAAACGCCGCAGGACCAGGGGGAGCGCGGGACCGGCACGGAACCGCAGGACGCGGTCACCGGGCAGCCGGAGAGCGCGGCAGCGCAGCAGCAGGCCGACGCGGAACCGGACAGCGCGGCGCCGCAACAGACCCCCGACGCCCCGCAGTCCACCGGCACTCCGCAGACTCCTGGCAACCCGCAGGCCGACCCCACCCCGGCCACGGACTTCACGCCCCAGTCGCAGGACACGCCGCCCGCGCCCCCCTACGACCGCCACCCCGAGCGCGCCACCGCCGCCTCCGGCAAACGCAAGGGCGCCATCAAGGGCCCCACCAAGCGCCCCGAACCACGCGGCGGACTGCTCATGGGCCGCCCCTTCGGCGTCCCGGTGTACGTCGCCCCCAGCTGGTTCCTCGTGGCGGCGCTGATCACCTGGGTGTTCGGCGGCCAACTCGACCGCGTGCTGCCCGAACTCGGCGCCGCCCGCTACCTGGTCTCCCTCTTCTTCGCCGTCGCCTTCTACGCCTCCGTACTCATCCACGAACTCGCCCACACCGTCGTCGCGCTGCGCTACAAGCTCCCGGTGCGCCGCATCCAGCTGCAGTTCTTCGGCGGCGTCTCCGAGATCGAGAAGGAGTCCGAGACCCCCGGCCGCGAATTCATGCTCGCCTTCGTGGGCCCCCTGCTCTCCCTCGTCCTCTCCGGCGTCTTCTACGCGGCGATGCGGGTCGTCGAACCCGGCACCGTCCCCGGCGTGCTCCTCGCGGGCCTGATGATCTCCAACCTGATCGTCGCCGCGTTCAACCTCCTGCCGGGACTGCCCCTCGACGGCGGCCGCATGCTCCGCGCCGTCGTCTGGAAGCTCACCGGCAAGCCCATGAGCGGCACCATCGCCGCCGCCTGGGTCGGCCGCGCCCTCGCCGTCACCGTCCTCATCGGCCTGCCGCTGCTCACCCAGTCCGGCGCCCTCGGCGAAGGCGCCGAAGAAGCCGGCGGCATGGACACCCTCATGGACGCGCTGCTGGCCGCCATCCTCGCCGCGATCATCTGGACCGGCGCCGGCAACAGCCTGCGCATGGCCCGGCTGCGCGAACACCTCCCCGACCTGCGCGCCCGCACCCTCACCCGCCGCGCCGTCCCCGTCGAGAGCGAAACCCCGCTCTCCGAAGCCCTGCGCCGGGCCAACGAGGCGGGCGCCCGCGCCCTCGTCGTCGTCGACGCCGACGGCGACCCCCACTCCCTCGTCCGCGAGGCCGCCATCGTCGGCATCCCCGAACACCGCCGCCCCTGGGTCCCCGTCAGCGGCCTCGCCCAGGACCTCACCGACGGCATGCGCGTCTCCGCCGAACTCGCCGGCGAAGAACTCCTCGACACCCTCCGCGAGACCCCCGCCACCGAATACCTCGTGGTCGAGGAGAACGGCGCCATCTACGGAGTCCTCTCCGCGGCCGACGTGGAACGCGCCTTCGTCAAGGCCATGGCCCGCCCTTCGTAGACGTCGCAGTAGACGTCGCACGAGCCGTGTGGTCGGCGTCCCCCGCCAAGCCCGGTAGGCTGTTCACATGTCCGAACCGACCGGTGCCGCCCGCAGGCGCGGGCCCTTCACGGTCGGGGACCAGGTACAGCTGACCGACCCCAAGGGCCGCCACTACACGTTCACGCTCGAAGAGGGAAAGAACTTCCACACCCACAAGGGTTCCTTCCCGCACGACGAGCTGATCGGCGCACCCGAGGGCAGCGTTGTCCGCACCACCGGAAACGTCGCCTACCTCGCGCTGCGCCCCCTGCTCCCCGACTACGTCCTGTCCATGCCCCGCGGCGCCGCCGTGGTCTACCCCAAGGACGCGGGGCAGATCCTCGCCTTCGCCGACATCTTCCCCGGCGCCCGCGTCGTGGAAGCGGGTGTGGGCTCCGGCTCGCTCAGCAGCTTCCTGCTGCGGGCCATCGGCGACCAAGGCATGCTGCACTCCTACGAGCGCCGCGAGGACTTCGCCGAGATCGCCAAGGGCAACGTCGAGCGCTACTTCGGCGGACCGCACCCCGCCTGGCAGCTCACCGTCGGCGACCTCCAGGACAACCTGTCCGACGGTGACGTGGACCGCGTCATCCTCGACATGCTCGCCCCCTGGGAGTGCCTGGACGTCGTCAAGAAGGCGCTCGTCCCCGGCGGCATCCTGTGCTGCTACGTGGCCACCACCACGCAGCTCGCCCGCACCGTCGAGTCCATCCGCGAGATCGGCTGCTTCAACGAGCCGACCTCCTGGGAGTCGATGATCCGCAACTGGCACGTGGAGGGCCTCGCCGTCCGCCCCGACCACCGGATGATCGGCCACACCGGCTTCCTGCTCACCGCCCGCCGCCTCGCGGACGGCGTCGAGCCGCCCATGCGCCGCCGCCGCCCCGCCAAGGGCGCCTACGGCGAGGACTACGACGGCCCCAACGCCGCAGGCGGCAACCGGGGCCGCTGAGCCACCGGGCCGAGTCACCGAAAACGTACAACCGCACAACGCGACAGCGCCGCCGCTGAGTTCCCCCGCACCCACGGGAACTCTGCGGCGGCGCTTGTTCGTTGGCGTAACGGCAGCAACAGGACCAGATATCACCGAGAGAAAGAACGGACCCCACCGTTCCCGCGCACTGTGACGTATGGCACGATGCTGGCCACCCCCACCGGCACAGCCCTCACAGGAGACGCTCCTCGTGCAGCAATCCGCCGTCCCGGAACTGGCGCACACCACCACACGACCCATCCACTGGCTGGCCACCGCGGCCGCCCTCGCCGCCGTCGTCGCGGTCTCCGGCTTCCTCAAGCCCGATTCCGCCACCGCGGCCCAGGCCGACCAGGAGTCACCCGCGAGCAAGCCCGCGGCCGTGGCCCCGCCCGACCCCGCCGCCGTGCACTTCCCGCTCGACTGCGGGCCCGTCAAGACCGCCGTCGTCAAGAAGGCCGCCGGGGACCTGGACGGCGACGGACGCCCGGAGACGGTCGCCGTCGTCCGCTGCGACGCCGGCGTCGGCACCCCGCCCAGCGGCATCTACGTCGTGACACAGCCCGCAGGAGCCAAGCCCCGCGTCGTCGCCACGCTCGTCACACCGAAGGACAACTACTCGGCGACCATGCTCGCCATACAGGACGGATCGGTCCTCGCCGACCTGGACGGTTACTCCTCGGACGCCGTGCCCCGATACCGCCCGGACGTCCACGAGAAGGCCAAGTGGCAGTGGAAGGGCGGGGCGTTCGTCCGCTCCACGCCCTCCGAGGCCCGCGCCGCCTGACACCGCACGCAAGGGGCCCCGTCCGCCGGATCACCGGCGGACGGGGCCCACATGTTTACGCAGAGCTACCGAATTTTACTCAGCGTCAGGGCCGTAGATCTCGACCCTGTCCGAAACCCGGCGCACATGGATGCAGTCGCCCGGACACTCCTTCGCCGACGCCACCACATCCGTGAAAAGCGGAAGCGGCACGGGCGTTGACGCACCCGCGTCCTGCAACAGCTCGTCGTCCGCGCTCTTCACATACGCGAGACCGTCGATGTCCAGCTCGAAGACCTCCGGAGCGTACTGCGCGCAGATCCCGTCCCCGGTGCACAGATCCTGGTCGATCCACACCTCCAGCGGAACGCCGCTGTCGGTATCGGATCCGGCCTCTTGCCGCACGGTCATGTCTCCTGCCGTTTCCTGCGTCGCGGCTGCCGAAAAGCTCCTTCAGAGGAGCAAGTCGGGCCAAGCCTGACGGGTGTTGAACGCTTCGACCCTACAACCGGCCGCTTTCCGATGTTGTTGGGTGGGTATTCCCCTGGCGTGAGGGAGAGCGCAAGGGTGAAGATCGGACACACCCCATCGTCTTTTTGATCTAGGGGTTTCAATCGACACCCGCCCAGGTAGGGTCTGGAAGCGTCCAGCTCCCCTTGGAGGAGGTGAGGACCGTGGCAGCCCACGACGACGACATCAACCGCGGCATCCGCCCGGGACGAGGGTCCGAAGACCCTGCCGGGCAGGTTGCCTATCTCGAGCAGGAAATCGCCGTCCTGCGGCGCAAGCTCGCCGACTCTCCGCGGCACACGAGGATTCTCGAAGAGCGGATCGTCGAACTGCAGACCAACCTGGCCGGCGTGTCCGCCCAGAACGAGCGGCTCGCAGGCACACTCCGAGAGGCCCGCGACCAAATCGTGGCCCTCAAGGAAGAAGTCGACCGGCTGGCACAACCACCGGCAGGCTTCGGGGTTTTCCTCTCGGCAAACGAGGACGGCACCGCCGACATCTTCACCGGCGGCCGCAAACTCCGTGTGAACGTGAGTCCAAGCGTCGAACTCGAAGAGCTTCGGCGCGGCCAGGAACTCATGCTCAACGAAGCGCTCAACGTGGTCGAGGCCATGGAGTTCGAGAGCGTCGGCGACATCGTCACCCTCAAGGAAATCCTCGAGGACGGCGATCGAGCCCTCGTGGTCGGGCACACCGACGAGGAACGGGTGGTACGGCTCGCCGAGCCGTTGCTGGACGTCACCATCCGCCCCGGCGACGCCCTGCTGCTCGAACCCCGATCCGGCTATGTCTACGAAGTCGTACCGAAGAGCGAAGTAGAGGAACTCGTCCTCGAAGAGGTCCCGGACATCGGCTACGAGCAGATCGGCGGCCTGGGCAACCAGATCGAACTGATCCGCGACGCGGTCGAGCTCCCCTACCTCTACCCGGACCTCTACAGGGAGCACGAACTGCGGCCGCCCAAGGGCGTCCTGCTGTACGGGCCCCCCGGATGCGGTAAGACCCTGATCGCCAAGGCAGTGGCAAACTCCCTCGCCAAGAAGGTCGCGGAAGTGACCGGAGTGGCCCAGGGCAAGAGCTACTTCCTCAACATCAAGGGTCCCGAACTTCTCAACAAGTACGTCGGTGAGACCGAGCGGCAGATCCGCCTCGTCTTCCAGCGTGCTCGTGAGAAGGCCAGCGAGGGCACGCCCGTCATCGTCTTCTTCGACGAGATGGAGTCCCTGTTCCGCACCCGTGGCTCCGGCGTCAGCTCGGACGTGGAGAACACCATCGTCCCGCAGCTGCTCGCCGAGATCGACGGCGTCGAAGGCCTGCAGAACGTGGTCGTGATCGGCGCCTCCAACCGCGAGGACATGATCGACCCGGCCATCCTGCGGCCCGGACGACTCGACGTGAAGATCAAGATCGAGCGCCCGGACGCCGAAGCGGCCAAGGACATCTTCGGCAAGTACCTCACCCAACGCCTCCCGCTGCACCTCGACGACCTCGACGAGCACAGCAGCGACCGGGCAGCCACCGTTCACGCCATGATCCAGACGGCCGTGGAGCACATGTACGCCGAAACCGAGGAAAACCGCTTCCTCGAGGTGACGTACGCAAATGGCGACAAGGAAGTCCTCTACTTCAAGGACTTCAACTCCGGCGCAATGATCGAAAACATCGTCGGCCGCGCCAAGAAGATGGCCATCAAGGCCTTCCTCGAGCAGAACCAGAAGGGACTCAGGGTCTCCCACCTCCTGCAGGCTTGCATCGACGAGTTCAAGGAGAACGAGGACCTGCCCAACACCACCAACCCGGACGACTGGGCCCGAATCTCCGGTAAGAAGGGTGAGCGGATCGTCTACATCCGCACCCTCGTCACCGGAAAGCAGGGCGCGGACACCGGACGCTCCATCGACACGGTGGCGAACACCGGTCAGTACCTGTAAAAGACAGGGTGGCTGCGGGTGCCCCAACCGGGTACCCGCAGCCGACCTGTTTTGCGGCAGCACTCCGCGGCACACGACAGGAACCGACCACGCGACCACCCGCTCGAAGCCGGAGCGAATCCAATGACGCAAATGATCTCCCCACCAGCGCAAAGGCGTTCTAGGCTCTTCCATGCCGCCGGGTCGCGCAGTGCGGGGACGGGCACCGCACACGCACCGGAGAACCAGCGGTACTTGAGCGGCGCCCCCGACCGAGGGCGCTGCCGGGCAAGGAGGGCCGCATGACCGTACGGCGAGTAATGGGCATCGAGACGGAATACGGGATCTCAGTCCCCGGCCACCCCAACGCCAATGCCATGCTCACCTCGTCCCAGATCGTCAACGCCTACGCGGCGGCGATGCACCGGGCCCGCAGGGCCCGCTGGGACTTCGAGGAAGAGAACCCGCTGCGCGACGCCCGAGGCTTCGACCTCGCCCGTGAGGCCGCCGACTCCAGCCAGCTCACCGACGAGGACATCGGTCTGGCCAACGTCATCCTCACCAACGGCGCGCGCCTCTACGTAGACCACGCACACCCCGAATACAGCTCACCCGAGGTCACCAACCCCTGGGACGCCGTGCTCTGGGACAAGGCCGGCGAGCGCATCATGGCCGAAGCCGCCGACCGGGCGGCCCAGCTCCCCGGCGCCCAGCCCATCCACCTCTACAAGAACAACACCGACAACAAGGGCGCCTCCTACGGGACGCACGAGAACTACCTGATGAAGCGGGAGACCCCCTTCTCGGACATCGTGCGCCACCTGACCCCGTTCTTCGTCTCACGCCAGGTCGTGACAGGGGCCGGCCGTGTCGGCCTCGGCCAGGACGGCCACGAGCACGGCTTCCAGCTCAGCCAGCGCGCGGACTACTTCGAGGTCGAGGTGGGCCTCGAGACCACCCTCAAGCGCCCCATCATCAACACGCGCGACGAGCCGCATTCGGACGCCGAGAAGTACCGCCGCCTGCACGTGATCATCGGCGACGCCAACCTCTCGGAGATCTCCACCTATCTCAAGCTCGGCACGACGTCACTCGTTCTGTCCATGATCGAAGACGGTTTCATCGCGGTCGACCTGGCCGTGGACCAGCCGGTCCGCACCCTCCACCAGGTCTCCCACGACTCGTCCCTCCAGCATTTGATCACGCTCCGTAGTGGCCGCACACTCACCGCGGTCCAGCTCCAGATGGAGTACTTCGAACTCGCCAGGAAGTACGTGGAGGAGCGCTTCGGCGCCGACGCGGACGACCAGACCAAGGACGTCCTGGCCCGCTGGGAGGACGTACTGGGGCGCCTGGAGTCCGACCCCATGAGCCTGTCCGGCGAGCTCGACTGGGTCACGAAGCTCGAGCTCATGCAGGGCTACCGGCGCCGCGACAACCTCGAATGGGACGCCGCCAAGCTGCACCTGCTGGACCTCCAGTACGCCGACGTACGCGCCGAGAAGGGGCTCTACAACCGTCTGGCGGCGCGCGGCAAGATGAAGCGTCTCCTGGACGAGACGGCGGTCGAGAACGCCCGTACGAAGCCGCCTGAGGACACCCGGGCGTACTTCCGCGGACGCTGCCTCGAGCAGTACGCGGACGACGTCGCGGCGGCCTCCTGGGACTCGGTCATCTTCGACCTCCCGGGCCGGGACTCGCTCCAGCGTGTCCCCACCCTGGAACCCCTTCGCGGAACGCGGAACCACGTGAAGGAGCTCCTTGACAGGTGCCGCACGGCCGAGGATCTGGTCCGGGTGCTGTCCGGGCAGTGACCGGCGCCCGATCCGCCGATGATCAATCACCGATCCGGGGCTGAAAAGTCGGTGGCAGGGGAATCACAGAGGTGGGTCCCGCACGTTGAGGAAAGTGCGGGGCCGATGTCAGAGCCGACGCGTAGGGTTCTGATCACGAACGACCTGAGCGAACCACGTCGTCCACGGCGTGGATGTCGAACCGAGCGGGGTGAGCTGGACATGGCAACCAAGGACACCGGCGGCGGGCAGCAGAAGGCGACGCGCTCCACCGAGGAGGTCGAGGAGCAGGAGGTCGACGAACAGTCGACCGAGGACCTCAAGGAGCGCCAGGAGAAGCTGAGCGACGACGTCGACTCGGTTCTGGACGAGATCGACGACGTTCTCGAGGAGAACGCAGAGGACTTCGTGAGGTCCTTTGTGCAAAAGGGCGGCGAGTAGGCGAAGCGTCGCGTGCGGTGCGGTGCGCCCACACCGTGCGCGGCCTTTGCGGAACGTCCTCGCCGTACATGTGGATCACTGCCACGAGACGGGTAGGGTCCGAGTCGTACTGTGCTTCAACTGCAATTCGGCCCTCGGCAAGTTGGGAGACGATCCCGACACCACACGTCGGGCCATCGCCTACTTGGAAGGAAACGCGTGGAAGCCAACCCTCGTAGCACCGGGCGTCTACCGGCTGCCTTCCTGACGCCTGGATCGTCGTCGTTCATGGACTTCCTGTCGGAGCACCAGCCCGAAATCCTGCCGGGCAACCGGCAGTTGCCGCCGACGCAGGGCGTCATCGAGGCCCCGCACGGCACGACCATCGTGGCCACCACGTTCCCCGGCGGCGTCGTACTCGCCGGTGACCGGCGGGCCACGATGGGGAACGTGATCGCGCAGCGCGACATCGAGAAGGTCTTCCCGGCGGACGAGTACTCGGCCGTCGGCATCGCCGGCACCGCCGGTCTGGCCGTCGAGATGGTGAAGCTCTTCCAGTTGGAGCTGGAGCACTTCGAGAAGGTCGAGGGTGCGCAGCTGTCGTTGGAGGGCAAGGCGAACCGGTTGTCGACCATGATCCGGTCGAATCTGGGGATGGCCATGCAGGGTCTGGCCGTCGTGCCGCTGTTCGCCGGGTACGACGTGGATCGCGAGAGGGGCCGGATCTTCTCGTACGACGTCACGGGTGGCCGCAGCGAGGAGCACGGTTTCGCGGCGACCGGTTCCGGTTCGGTGTTCGCGCGTGGGGCGATGAAGAAGCTCTACCGCGACGACCTGTCGGAGGAGGAGGCGACGACGCTGGTCGTGCAGGCTCTGTACGACGCGGCGGACGACGACTCGGCGACGGGTGGTCCCGACATGGCGCGGCGGATCTTCCCGATCGTCACGGTGATCTCGGACGAGGGCTTCCGTCGGCTGTCGGACGACGAGTCCTCGGGTATCGCCCGGTCGATCCTGGAGCGGCGTATGGAGCTGCCGGACGGTCCGCGGGCCGCTCTGCTCTAGCCGGCCGACTCCCTCTTGGTTGCCTACTCATCGAGCCACTGACAGAAAGGGACGGATAGCCGGTGTCGACGCCGTTCTATGTCTCACCCCAGCAGGCGATGGCCGACCGCGCGGAGTACGCGCGCAAGGGCATCGCTCGCGGTCGCAGCCTTGTCGTGCTGCAGTACGCCGATGGCATCGTGTTCGTCGGCGAGAACCCGTCCCGTGCTCTGCACAAGTTCAGCGAGATCTATGACCGGATCGGCTTCGCGGCCGCCGGTAAGTACAACGAGTACGAGAACCTTCGGATCGGTGGCGTGCGCTACGCGGATCTGCGCGGTTACACGTACGACCGTGATGATGTGACGGCTCGTGGTCTGGCGAATGTGTATGCGCAGACGCTGGGCACGATCTTCTCCAGCGCGGGGGAGAAGCCGTACGAGGTGGAGTTGGTGGTCGCCGAGGTCGGTCAGTCGGCCGAGGGCGACCAGATCTACCGGCTTCCGCACGACGGGTCGATCGTCGACGAGCACGGCTCGGTGGCGGTCGGTGGCAGTGCGGAGCAGATCAGCAATTATCTGGATCAGCAGCACCGTGACGGCATGACGCTGTCGGAGGCGTTGAAGCTGGCGGTGACGGCGCTGTCCCGGGACACCAATGGGGGCGAGCGGGAGATTCCCGCGGAGCGCCTTGAGGTGGCGGTCCTGGACCGTACGCGGCCGCAGCAGCGGAAGTTCAAGCGGATCGTGGGGCGGCAGCTGGAGCGGCTGCTCACGGCAGAGGGGGCTGCCGCGACGACGGAGGCCGAGTCGGATGCGGTGTCCGACGACGAGGGTCCTTCAGAGGGCAAGTAGCAGCCCGTAGCGCGTCGTGTGCCCCGGCCGGTTGTCGAACCGGCCGGGGCACACGTGTGTCAGGGGCGGGGCGCGGCCGGTCCCGTGGAGCCGCGCACGATCAGTTCGACCGGGAGCGGGGTGGTCTCGGCTTCCCGGTCGTCGAGGACGGCGAGGAGTGCGCGCATGCCGTGTGCGCCGACCTCCTCGGCGGGCAGGCGCACGGTGGTGAGTTCGGGTTCGATCGCGGTGGCGAGGGTGAGGTCGTCGAAGCCGGTGATGGACAGGTCGTCGGGGACGCGCAGGCCCAGGCGGCGGGCGGCTTTGTAGGCGCCGGCGGCCAGTTTGTCGTCGTCGCAGACGATGGCGGTGGGTTCGACGAGGCCGGAGGTGCGCAGCGCCGTTTCGGTGGCGGTGACGGCGTCCTCGACGGTGAGGGCGGAACGGATGGTGCGCACGGTGGTGTCCGGCAACTGTGCGGTGCGGGCGGCGAGTTCGCGGGCGCGGACGTCGAAGGTCCAGGACTGGACGGCGGAGGCGAGGTGCAAGAAGTTGCGGTGGCCGTGGGCGATGAGGTGGTCGGTGATCTGCCGGATGCCGTCGGCGAGGTCGAGGTTGACGGTGGTGGCGCCGGGGCTGCCCGTGGGGTCGCTGTCGAGCATGACGAGGGGGATGGGCGGGGTGTCGTCGCCGCGCAGGGCGGTGAGGGCGTCGGCGGCCATGGAGGAGGCGAGGATGCCGTCGAGCGCGGCGCGGGCGGAGGGGAAGGGGTCGCGGGCGGGGCCGATGCCGTCGGGTGAGGGGTAGAGGACGACGCCGAAGTCGTGTTGTACGGCGACGCGGGCCGCTCCTGTGTAGACCCCGGCGAAGAACTCGTTGGTGAGTGCGGGGACGACGAGGAGGGCGGTGCGGGTGCGGCCGGTGCGGAGGTTGCGGGCCGCGAGGTTGGGCCGGTAGCCGAGGTGCTCCGCGGTGGTGCGGACGCGTTCGGCGGTGGTCTCGGAGACTCGGCCGCGCCATTTGCCGCCCATGACGAGCGAGACGGCGGCCTGGGAGACGCCGGCCGCGCGGGCGACGTCTCTGCTGGTGGGGCGGGCGGTCGTGGTGCCGTCCTGGCCGCTGGTCACTGGTGCCTCCGTAGGTGTCGTCCAGGGTGCCCGACGTTAGCGGGTGGCTCTGTCCGCCGGGCACGTGGTACGTATAACGTCGGGACGTTATACGTAAAACTTCAGGGCGGGGGCGGGGCGATGGCCGCGGGGTATGCGGAGATCCTCAGGGCGCGGCACGCGATGCGGCTGCTCACGGGGACCCTGGTGGGCAGGCTGCCGAACGCGACGGCCCCGATCGCCGTCGTGCTGTTCATCCGGGCCGAGGGCGGCACGTACAGCCTGGCGGGCGCGCTCGCGGCGGTGTACGGGGTGGCGAACGCGATCGGGCAGCCGCTCCTCGGGCGCCTCGTCGACCTGCGGGGCCAGCCGAAGGTGCAGCTGTCGGCGGCGGTCCTGTCGGGGCTCGCCATGACGGTCTTCGCGTTCGTCGGTATGGACTCGCTGCCGTTGGCGTACGCGGCGATGGCCCTGGCCGGACTGTTCACGCCGCCGCTGGAGGGCGGCCTGCGGGCGCTGTGGCCCAGCGTGCTGGCGCGCGAGGAGCAGGTGCACACGGCGTACGCGATGGACGCGATCGCGCAGGAAGTCATGTTCACCGTCGGGCCGTTGCTGGTGACGTTGTGCGTGTCGCTGTGGTCGGCGCAGGCCGCGCTCGTGGTGCTCAACGTGATCGGTGTGCTCGGTGCGCTCTCCGTGGTGCTGTCGAAGCCCTCGCGCGCGTGGCGTTCGGCTCCGCGCGAGGCGCACTGGCTGGGCGCGTTGCGTTCGCCGGGGCTGCTGGTGCTGCTCGTCGCCTTCCTGTTCATCGGGACCGCGCTCGGTTCGATCACCGTGGCGGCGATGTCGTACGCGGAGGTCCGGGGCGGCGATGCCGTGTACGGCTGGTTGATGGCGGCGATCGGGATGGGTGCGCTGGTGGGCGGCAGTGTCTACGGGGCCCGTCAGTGGAGTGGTGCTCCGGAGCGGCGACTTCGGTGGCTGGTGGCGCTGCTGGCGTTGTTCTACGTGCCGTTGGTCCTGATGCCGGGGCCGGTCGCGATGGTGGCCCTGATGGTGGTGGCGGGGGTGTTCCTGGCGCCGTGCATCGCGTGCGCGTTCATCGTCGTGGACCGGCATGCGCCGGTGGGTACGGTCACGGAGGCTTTCTCGTGGCTCGTGACGACGTTCATGGTCGGCTCCAGCGTGGGAACTGCCGTGGCGGGCCCGGTCGTCGAGTGGGCCGGTACGCGGTGGGGCTTCGCCGTTCCGGCCGTCACTGGCACGCTTGCACTGGTCGTACTGCTTTCAACGGCTCGGGTCCTGGCGGAGCCGCGCACGTCCGGGCGTGTCGCGCGCTCGTCGGAAAATGATCCAAACCGTGCCGTCGAACCCCGTTTCAGCTCGGGGGATCGGGCGTAATGTTCAGTCATGGACCGCCGCATTTTCGGGCTGGAGAACGAGTACGGCGTCACGTGTACGTTCAGGGGACAGCGGCGCCTGTCTCCTGACGAGGTGGCGCGGTACCTCTTCCGCCGTGTCGTGTCATGGGGCCGCAGCAGCAATGTCTTTCTGCGGAACGGCGCCCGCCTTTACCTCGATGTCGGGTCGCATCCGGAATACGCAACTCCCGAATGCGACAACGTGACCGAGTTGGTCACGCACGACAAGGCGGGCGAGCGCATTCTGGAAGGCCTGCTCGTCGACGCCGAACGCCGCCTGCACGAGGAGGGAATCGCAGGCGACGTATACCTGTTCAAGAACAACACCGACTCGGCGGGTAACTCCTACGGCTGCCATGAGAACTACTTGGTGGCGCGGCACGGGGAGTTCTCGCGGCTCGCGGACATTCTCATCCCCTTCCTGGTCACAAGGCAGTTGCTGTGCGGCGCGGGCAAGGTGCTGCAGACTCCGCGCGGTGCCGTGTACTGCGTGAGCCAGCGTGCCGAGCACATCTGGGAGGGCGTCAGCTCCGCGACGACGCGTTCCCGGCCGATCATCAACACCAGGGACGAACCGCACGCGGACGCCGAGCGCTATCGCCGTCTGCACGTCATCGTCGGCGACTCGAACATGTCGGAGACGACGATGCTGCTGAAGGTCGGAGCCACCGACCTCGTGCTGCGCATGATCGAGGCGGGCACGGTGATGCGCGACCTCACCCTGGAGAACCCGATCCGGGCGATCCGCGAGGTGAGTCACGACATCACGGGCCGCCGCAAGGTGCGGCTCGCCAGTGGCCGTGAGGCCTCGGCCCTCGAAGTGCAGCGCGAGTACTACGAGAAGGCCGTGGACTTCTGCGAGCGCAGGGGCATCCGCAGCGGCACCGTGGAGCAGGTTCTGGAGCTGTGGGGTCGCACGCTCGACGCCATCGAGTCCGAGGACCTGGACCGGGTGGGCACCGAGATCGACTGGGTCATGAAGTACCAGCTCATCGAGCGCTATCGCGCGAAGCACAACATGACGATGTCGCACCCGAGGGTCGCGCAGATAGACCTCGCGTATCACGACATCCACCGGCAGCGCGGTCTCTACTACCTCCTGGAGAAGAAGGGCCAGGCCAAGCGGATCTGCAACGACCTGAAGATCTTCGAGGGCAAGTCGGTGCCGCCGCAGACCACGCGCGCGCGGTTGCGCGGCGACTTCATTCGCCGTGCCCAGGAGCAGCGCCGTGACTTCACGGTCGACTGGGTGCACCTGAAGTTGAACGATCAGGCGCAGCGCACGGTGCTGTGCAAGGACCCGTTCCGCAGTGTGGACGATCGAGTGGAGAAGTTGATCGCCGGTATGTGATCGCCGGTAGGTATGCGCACACGCTGAGCAATCCGGCCAGGGGCCTCGTACGAATCATTCGTACGAGGCCCCTGGCCGTCCCTTGGAATGTCGGGGCGAAGGCCTAGAGTGGCCGGACCATATTCGAGCGACTTGAGGACCACTGTGCGACGCCGACTTGCAGCACTACTGATCGTGCCGGCACTGGCGCTGACCGCGACGGCCTGCGGCAGTGACGACAGCAAGAAGGATTCGGCGGACAAGGCGGACTCGTCGTCCTCCTCGCCGAAGGCAGCCGCGGTACCGAAGGCGGTCGACAGCGCGAACCCGATGCCGAAGGTCTCGGGCGCGTACGGCAAGCAGGCGAAGATCTCGCTGCCGAAGGGTGACCCGAGCGACAAGTTCGTCGTGCACAACGTGTCCGAGGGCGACGGCCCGACGGTGAAGAAGAACGACCTGGTGTCGATGAACTTCACCGGCAAGGTCTGGAAGGGCGGCAAGGACCTCGGTTCCACGTACGGCTCGCAGGGCGGTGGCGACCAGATGGTGACCGCCGGCGCCGAGGGTCAGCTCCCGGCGTTCTCGCAGGCCGTGCTCGGGCAGAAGGAGGGCAGCCGGGTCCTCGTCGTGGCGCCGCCGGCCGCGGGCTTCGGCAGCCAGGGCAACCAGCAGGTGGGCATCAAGGGCACGGACACGCTCGTCTTCGCCCTGGACGTCGGCAAGGTCATCCCGAAGAAGGTCGAGGGCAAGCAGGCCTCGATCCCGTCGAACCTGCCGCAGATCCAGGCCGACAAGGAAGAGCCGGCGACGATCTCGATCCCGAAGAGCGACCCGCCGAAGGACCTGGTGGACAAGGTCCTGATCCAGGGCAAGGGTGCCGAGGTCAAGAAGGGCCAGACGGTCACCATGCAGTACAGCGGTGCCGCCTGGAAGATCAACGAGGGCAAGAAGAAGGCCGCGCTGTTCGACTCGTCCTGGAAGAGCGGCCAGCCGTTCACGACGCCGATCGGCGGCGGTCAGGTCATCAAGGGCTGGGACAACGGGCTCGTCGGCAAGCACGTCGGTGACCGGGTGCTCCTGGTGATCCCGCCGGACCAGGCGTACGGCAAGAAGGCGCAGGGCAAGACGCTGCCGGCCAACTCGACGCTGGTCTTCACGGTCGACATCCTCGCCGCGCACTGAGCCCGCGCACCAAGCCCGCGCACCAAGCCCGCGCACTGAGCGCACCGAGCCACAGAAGATGGCAGACTGTCCCGGTTGCAGAGCAGTCGACAAGCAGGAGCACTTCACGTGAACATCGACAAGCCCGAGGTCGACTTCCCGATCGGTGACGCACCGGCGGACCTCCAGATCGAGGAACTCTGGGAGGGCGACGGCGCCGAGGCCAAGGCCGGCGACTTCGTGAAGGTCCACTACGTGGGCGTGTCCTTCTCCACCGGCGAGGAGTTCGACGCCTCCTGGAACCGGGGCAACCCGCTGGAGTTCCAGCTCGGTGCCGGTCAGGTCATCGCGGGCTGGGACAAGGGCGTGCAGGGCATGAAGGTCGGCGGTCGTCGTCGGCTGACCATCCCGGCGCACCTCGCGTACGGCGACCGTGGCGCCGGTGGCGGCCGCATCGCCCCCGGCGAGACGCTGATCTTCGTGTGTGACCTGATGGGCGTCTGAGTCAGTCACACTCCGACCGCAAGCGGTCAACCGAAGGCCCATGCCTCCTGGCATGGGCCTTCGGCTTTTGCCAGGACACGCCCGAGCGGTACGGTCGTCCGTCGGGAGTCACCTTCAGGAAAGGGCGTCGATGGCGATTGCCAAGGCCGAGCGGCTGATGAATCTGGCGCTGTGTCTGCTCGGGACGCGGCGTCCGCTCAGCAAGCGTGAGCTGCGTGGCTCCATCGAGGCCTACCTCGAAGCGGGCAGCGACGATTCCTTCAACCGGATGTTCGAGCGCGACAAGGACGATCTGCGCGAACTCGGCCTGGTCATCGAGACCGTGGAGAACCTGGACGGCGAGGTCGGCTATCTGGCCGGCCGCGACAGCAACCGCCTGCCGCCCGTCACGCTCGACGCCGAGGAGGCCGCCGCCCTCGGCCTCGCCGCGAAGGTCTGGCAGCAGGCCCGCCTCGCCGGTGCCGCGAGCGGCGCCCTGCAGAAGCTGCGCGCGGCCGGGATGCCCGAGGAGATGGACCCGTACGAGAGCCATGGCGCGCTCGAACCCAGGATCCCGGTGCACGAGGCGTCCTTCGAGCCGCTGATGCTGGCCTGCCGCGACCGGCGCCCCGTCGTCTTCGACTACCGCAAGGCCACGGCCGCGCGGCCCGGGCAGCGGCACGTCGAGCCGTGGGCCCTGGAGTGCTGGCGCGGTCACTGGTACCTCGCGGGCTGGGACCGCGACCGGCAGGCCGAGCGCGTCTTCCGGCTGTCGCGGATCACCGGCAAGGTGCGCTCGCGGGCGGGACAGTTCAAGGTGCCGGTGCCGGATGTGGTGACCGTGCGGGAGACCGTCGCGAGCTGGGCGGGGGAGACCGCCGACCGCTCCGCGCTGATCAAGCTTCGCGCGGGTGCCGGTTTCCCGCTGCGCTCCAAGGCCGCCTCCGTGCGTGAGCTCGGCGACGGCTGGGACGAGGTGGAGATCCCGTACGGGCACGGGCTCGACGCCTGGCTGGTGGAGTTCGGGCCCGACGTGGTGGTGCTGGAGCCCGCCGAACTGCGGGCCGATGTCGTGGACCGGCTGCGCGCCGTGGCCAAGGGCTGAGGGGGAGTACGTACAAGCATGGCTTCCAACGCCATTGACCAGACCCGGCGGATGTTGTCCCTGGTGACGTATCTGCGTGAGCGCCCCGGCGCGCGCGTGGAGGATGTCGCGCGGGCCTTCGGCATCACCGAGGACGAGCTGATCTCCGACCTGGACGTGCTGCCGCTGTGCGGGACGAGCTTCCGCGGCGGCGATCTGCTCGACATCGACACCGACGGCGACCGCATCTGGTGGCACAACCCGGACGATGTCGCCGAGCCGCTGCGGATCGCTGCCGACGAGGCGACCGCGCTGTTGGTGGCCGCTCGCGCGGTGGCCACGCTGCCCGGGCTGCGTGAGAGCGACCGTCTCGCACTGCTGCGGGCGACCGCGAAGCTGGAGACCGCGGCCGGTGAGGTGGCCGGTGCGAGTGCGCGCCTGAGCGTCACCTTCGAGTCGGAGGGCGGCGTCTTCGCGGATGTCGACCGGGCGATCTCGGAGCGGCGTCGGCTGTGGATCCGCTACTACTCGCCCGCGCGTGACGAGGTCACCGAGCGGGAGATCGACCCGATCCGGCTCGTGAGCGTGGGCCACACCTACGTAGAGGCGTGGTGTCGTCGGTCGGAGGCGCGGCGGACGTTCCGGCTCGACCGGGTCGCCGAGATCAAGGTCCTGGACGAGCCGTCGGCGCCGCCGCAGGTCGAACTGCGGGACCTGTCCGAGGGGCTTGTGCAGCCCGCGGCCGAGGACCCCGAGGTGGTCATCGAGGTCGGGCCCGGCGGGCGCTGGGTCGCCGAGTACTACCCGCACGACAGCGCCGAGGAGTTGCCGGACGGCGGGCTGCGGATCACGCTGCGCACGCCGGACCCGTCCTCGCTGCGCAGGCTCGCGCTGCGGCTCGGCCGGGACGGGCACATCGTGTCGCCCGCCGAGCTGGCGACCAGTGCGCAGGCCGCGGCGCGCGAGGCGCTCGTGGCGTACGACGGGGCGGCGTGAGGGAGTTGGACGCGCCCCCGGATCCCCGGCGACGTATCACGACGTACGGTGCACAACGGACAAATGGTGTGAGGTGTGTGACATGACTGGTGTGGCCGGTTTCACTGGCATTGCCGAAATGCCCGCCACGGCGACCACCGTGGCGCCCGTCGTCTTCAGGGCCGGCTGCCCCGACTGTCGCGCACGCTTCGAACTGGCCGCCTCGGCGATCCGGTTGGCGATCGGGGCCAGCAGTCGCACCACGTTCTACTCGTTCACCTGCCCCGAGTGCGAGACCTCGGTGCGCAAGCCCGCCGGTGAGCGCATCATCGAACTCCTCACCGGTGGCGGGGTGCGCACGCTGCGCCTCCACCAGACCGTCTAGGCTCGGCGCATGTTCTGGGCGATGCTGGCGGTTGCTGTGGGTTTCGTGGGGCTCGCCGTGCTGGCGGTCCTCGCGGTGCGGGTCTTCGTCGAGGCGCAGCGCCTCAGCCGTCAAGTGGCCGACACCACGCAGCGGATCAACAGCGCGGCGGAGGATCTCGAGCGGGCCGCCGTAGGTGTCGCGAAGGCCGGCGGCGACGTGGTCTGACGCCCCGTCGGCGTCCTCGGCGGAAGCGTGGAAAGCGCTTTATCGCCGCGGCCTGTCCCGTTGTCGGGGTCGGCGGGTACGCTCCCTTTGGCGGTCCGGTAGTGAGGCGCGGTCCGCAATTGGGAGGACGCACGGGCATTGCCTCGTGTTTACCCCCACGGGATACGATCGCTGCCAGCACGGTGGTCGGACAACAGTCCGAGGTCCGATCGGTACCGGCAGCCCCGCCCCTGCCGCCTCAGTGAGAAGGTAAACGGATATGTTCGGAAGGCTCGGTGCACCCGAGATCATCCTGATCCTCGTAGTGGTCATTCTGCTGTTCGGCGCGAAGAAGCTTCCCGACATGGCGCGTTCGCTGGGCAAGTCGGCCCGCATCCTCAAGAGCGAGGCCAAGGCCATGAAGAGCGAGGGCGGCGACAAGTCGGCTGCTCCCTCGGACCCGCCGCAGGACGCCGCGACGCCTCCGGCGCAGCGCACCATCAAGGCGGCCCCCGGTGACGTGGACAGCTCGCGTCCTGTGAACGAGCAGACGAACCAGACGACCAAGAGCTGATCGAAGGCCGCCCCTGCCATGGCGGCCTGCCGCACGAGATGAGGACGTGGGTTGCTCAAGCCTGCCCGCAAAGAGGAGAAGGATCCCGAGGGGCGGATGCCGCTCGCGGAGCACCTGCGTGAGCTCCGCAACCGGCTCGCGAAGGCGCTCCTGGCCGTCGTCGCGATCACCGTCGTCGCCGCGTTCTTCTACAACGACATCATCAACCTGATCACCCGGCCGATCCTCGACTCGGTCGGCTGTGAGCAGTCGTTCTCAGAGCTGGCCAGGTCCACGTCGGACAAGCCCTGCGCCCAGATCACCCTCAATGGTCTGCTCACCCCCTTCACGCTGGCGCTGAAGGTGTCGCTGATGGCCGGTGTCGTGGCTGCCTCCCCGGTCTGGCTGTTCCAGCTCTGGGGCTTCGTGGCGCCCGGACTGCACCGGCACGAGAAGAAGTACGCGTACGCGTTCGTGGGCACGGGTGCCCCGCTCTTCATCGCCGGCGCCTACTTCGCCTACTCGGTGCTGCCGACGACGGCGAAGGTCCTCATCGAGTTCACTCCGGGCAACGCCCAGAACCTGCTGCCGCTCGACGACCTGCTCGACCTCGTGCTGCGCATGGTGCTCGTCTTCGGCCTCGCCTTCGAGCTGCCGCTGCTGCTCATCTTCCTCAACCTGATCGGGGCGATCACCGGCAGGCGGATGCTCGGCTGGTGGCGCGCGATGATCATGGGCATCACGGTGTTCGCCGCCGTCGCGACGCCGAGCACGGACCCGCTGACGATGCTGGCGCTCGCCGGTCCCATCTGGATCCTCTACTTCGCAGCGGTGTGCTTCTCGCTCCTCAACGACCGGCGCAGGCGGCTGAGCGAGGCCGCGGGGCCCGATGACGACGAGGCCTCCGAGCTCGACCTGACGCCGGAGGACATCGGCGAGATCGAGTCCGTCCCGGCGAGCCGGGCGCTCCCGGAGCAGGCGACGTCCGACGGGGCGTCGCGGCCGGAGCGGGTCAACGGTTACGACGATGTGACCTGAGGTAACTCCAGTTCGGGCCGGGGCACTTGTTAGTGTCCGCCCGTGAGCAGTGAGATCACCCTCTTCGTCAATCCCACCGCGGGACGCGGCCGGGGCGCACATGCTGCGCAGCCGGCCGCTTCCGCTTTGCGGGCAGCCGGTTTCCAGGTGCGCACCGTCGTCGGCGAGGACGCCGACGACGCCCTCGCACGCGCGCGTGAAGCGGTGGCGGAGGGGACCGGGGCGCTGGTGGCCGTCGGCGGGGACGGCCTCGTGAACCTCGCGCTGCAGGCCGTCGCGGGGACCGACACGCCGCTCGGGATCGTCGCCGTCGGCACAGGCAACGACTTCGCCCGCGCCCTCGGGCTTCCGATACGTGACCCGGCCACGGCCGGGAGACTCGTCGCCGACGGGCTGTTGGGCTCGGGGACCCGCGAGATCGACCTCGGCCGGATCGGTGACCACTGGTTCGGCACCGTGCTCGCCTCCGGCTTCGACTCCCGCGTCAACGACCGCGGCAACCGGATGCGGCTCCCGCTCGGCCGCTTCAAGTACGACCTGGCGATCGCGCTGGAACTGGCCACCTTCAAGGCCGTGCCGTTCAAGCTGACCCTCGACGACGGCTCCGTACGCGAGGTCGCGGCGACCCTGATCGCCGTCGGCAACGGGACCTCGTACGGAGGTGGCATGCGGATCTGCGCGGAGGCCGACATGAGTGACGGGCTGTTCGACGTGACCGTGGTCGGGGACTGCTCCCGTACGACCCTGCTGAAGGTGTTCCCGCGTGTCTACAAGGGGACCCACCTCGACCACCCGGCGGTGAGCGTGTACCGGGCCGCGCGTGTCGAGCTCGCCGCCGAGGGCATCACGGGATACGCGGACGGGGAGCCGGTCGGCGCGTTGCCGCTGGTCGCGCAGTGCGTGCCGGGGGCGGTGCGGATCCTCACCGGAGGCCTTACCGGATAATGATCGTCCGATGTCAGTGGTCGTCGGTAGGCTGGAAAGCACGATGACAGAGGACCTCTCCCCGGCCGAGCGGTATGCGGCAGCCCGTCAGCGGGCCGCCGAGCAGGCCACCGCGCTCGCGGACTTCCGCGAGATGTACGACTTCGGCCTCGACCCCTTCCAGATCGAGGCGTGCCAGGCGCTGGAGGCGGGCAAGGGCGTCCTGGTCGCGGCGCCCACCGGCTCCGGCAAGACGATCGTCGGCGAGTTCGCCGTCCACCTTGCCCTGCAACAGGGCAAGAAGTGTTTCTACACGACACCCATCAAGGCGCTGTCGAACCAGAAGTACCAGGACCTCTCGAAGCGCTACGGCGCGGACAAGGTCGGCCTGCTCACGGGCGACAACAGTGTGAACAGTGACGCGCCCGTGGTCGTGATGACCACCGAAGTGCTGCGCAACATGCTGTACGCGGGTTCGCAGTCGCTCCTCGGCCTCGGCTACGTGGTCATGGACGAGGTGCACTACCTCTCCGACCGCTTCCGTGGCGCCGTCTGGGAAGAGGTGATCATCCACCTCCAGGAGTCCGTGACACTCGTCTCCCTGTCGGCGACGGTGTCGAACGCGGAGGAGTTCGGCGACTGGCTCGACACCGTGCGCGGCGACACCGAGGTGATCGTCTCCGAGCACCGGCCCGTGCCGCTGTTCCAGCACGTGCTCGCCGGGCGCCGGATGTACGACCTCTTCGAGGAGGGCGAGGGCAGCAAGAAGGCGGTCAACCCCGACCTGACGCGGATGGCGCGCATGGAGGCCAGCCGCCCCTCGTACCAGGACCGCAGGCGCGGCCGGCACATGCGCGAGGCCGACAGGGAGCGGGAGCGCAGGCAGCGCTCCCGGATCTGGACGCCGGGCCGCCCCGAGGTCATCGAGCGCCTCGACAACGAGGGGCTGCTGCCCGCCATCACGTTCATCTTCAGCCGGGCCGCCTGCGAGGCCGCCGTCCAGCAGTGCCTGTACGCGGGCCTCAGGCTCAACGACGAGGACGCGCGGGCCGAGGTCCGTTCGATAGTCGAGGAGCGCACGGCGGCCATTCCCGACGAGGATCTGCACGTCCTGGGCTACTTCGAGTGGCTCGAAGGCCTCGAGCGCGGCATCGCCGCGCACCACGCGGGCATGCTGCCGACCTTCAAGGAGGTCGTCGAGGAGCTGTTCGTGCGCGGCCTGGTGAGGGCCGTGTTCGCGACGGAGACGCTCGCGCTCGGCATCAACATGCCTGCCAGGTCGGTGGTGTTGGAGAAGCTCGTCAAGTGGAACGGCGAGCAGCACGCGGACATCACGCCCGGCGAGTACACACAGCTCACCGGCCGTGCCGGGCGGCGGGGTATCGATGTCGAGGGCCACGCCGTGGTGCTGTGGCAGCGCGGCTTCAGCCCCGAGTACCTGGCGGGGCTCGCGGGCACGCGCACGTACCCGCTCAAGTCGAGCTTCCGGCCGTCGTACAACATGGCGGTGAACCTGGTGGAGCAGTTCGGCCGCCACCGGTCGAGGGAGCTGCTCGAGACCTCCTTCGCCCAGTTCCAGGCGGACCGCTCGGTCGTGGGCATCTCGCGGCAGGTGCAGAAGAACGAGGAGGGGCTCGAGGGCTACAAGGAGTCCATGACCTGCCACCTCGGGGACTTCGATGAGTACGCCCGGCTGCGGCGCGAACTCAAGGACCGCGAGACCGAGTTGGCCAAGCAGGGCGCCGCGCAGCGGCGCGTGCAGGCGGCGGCCGCGCTCGAGAAGCTGAAGCCCGGTGACGTCATCCACGTGCCGACGGGGAAGTTCGCGGGCCTCGCGCTCGTGCTCGACCCGGGCATCCCGGCCGGCCGGTCCAACGGGCATCGCGGCTTCGAGCACCACGACGGGCCGAGACCGCTGGTGCTGACCGCCGAGCGCCAGGTCAAGCGGCTCGCCTCGATCGACTTCCCGGTGCCCGTGGAGGCGCTGGATCGGATGCGCATCCCGAAGTCGTTCAACCCGCGCTCGCCGCAGTCCCGGCGCGACCTCGCCTCCGCGCTGCGCACCAAGGCCGGCCACATCGTGCCGGACCGGCACAAGAAGAAGGGCCGCTCGCAGGCGGCGGACGACCGGGAGATCACGCGGCTGCGGGCCGAGCTGCGGGCGCATCCGTGCCACGGCTGCTCCGACCGCGAGGACCACGCGCGGTGGGCCGAGCGCTACTACCGCCTCAAGCGGGACACCGGGCAGTTGGAGCGGCGGATCGAGGGGCGCACCAACACGATCGCGCGGACCTTCGACCGCATCGTCAAGCTGCTCACCGAAATGGACTATCTGCGCGGCGACGAGGTGACCGAGCACGGCAAGCGGCTCGCCCGCCTCTACGGCGAGCTGGACCTGCTCGCCAGTGAGTGCCTGCGGGACGGCGTCTGGGAGGACCTGAGCCCGGCCGAACTCGCGGCGTGCGTCTCGGCGTTGGTGTTCGAGGCGCGGGTCGCGGACGACGCGCTCGCGCCCAAGCTGCCCGCGGGCAGGGCCAAGGCGGCGCTCGGCGAGATGGTGCGGATCTGGGGGCGGCTCGACGCCCTGGAGGAGGAGTTCCGGATCAATCAGGCGGAGGGCGTCGGCCAGCGCGAGCCCGACCTCGGCTTCGCCTGGATCGCGTACCAGTGGGCCTCCGGCAAGGGCCTCGACGAGGTGCTGCGGGAGGCCGAGATGCCGGCCGGTGACTTCGTGCGCTGGTGCAAGCAGGTCATCGACGTGCTGGGGCAGATCGCGGCGGCCGCACCGACGGAGGGCTCCACGGTGGGGCGCAACGCGCGAAAGGCCGTGGACGCCGTGCGGCGGGGCGTCGTGGCCTATTCGTCCGTCGGCTAGCGCGACGGCCAAGGCCTGACGGGGCTTCACACAGTTCCCCGCGTCCCTCACAGGGGCGCGGGGAACTGTGCGTTCGCGCGCGCGGACGTCATTGCTCCACGTGTGCGAATCGCGACCGAGCGTGTAAATGGAGCGAGTGTATTCCTGTCGCGGGGCCGATTTCAGGGCCTTGCTGAATATGACCCGGCGATGATCCGGTCGGACTAAGCTCGCTCACAGCGCACCGAGTTGAGATGGATTCGGCCGCTTGTTCCCTTCTGCGCCGAAGCTTCCCGAAACGGCGCAATTGAAGCGTGACGAACCATCCCGAATCTCCGACGTTCCCAGACCCGACCGTTCAGAGGGCATACATGGTGAGTGTTCAATCGCCTCCCGGTGGCCGAGAAGTCCCCTATCTGCGCGTGCTGTTGCTGCCCGCCATGGTCATGGCGGCCGCCACCGGAGCGGCCGCCGCCCTGGTCGCGGAGCCCGCTCGGGCGGCCGTCGCCCTGTGCGGCGCGCTCGGCATGCTCCTCGTGCTCGCCGTCTCCGCCGAAGCGGTCCGCCGCGGCCGCGTCAACAGGGCACAGCGCGCCCAATACACCCGGCACGTAGCCGAGTTGGAAGCCCATATAGCCGCTCAGGAACACCGCACGATGCGGGTGGCCAAGGAGGTCTTCCCGCACGCCCTGTACCGGATGGCGAGCGGTGACAGGCCGCACGACGCCGTCCGCAACACCTGCGACTCCGAGCCCGCCTTCCGCGATGTCACGCCGGGCGAGCGCGAGTTGATGAGCATGGCCCTCAAGGAGATCGACAACGAGATCACGATGCGGGACGCGGCGCAGCGCGCCTTCGTCTCCGTCGCCCGTCGCGTCCAGGCCATCGTGCACAAGCAGGCAGAGGAACTCCGCGAGATGGAGGAGGACCACGGCCGCAACCCCGAGGTCTTCGACGACCTGCTGCGCGTCGACCACGGCACGGCGCTGATCGGCCGACTCGCCGACTCCGTCACCGTCCTCGGCGGCGCCCGCCCCGGGCGGCAGTGGCCCAAGCCCGTCAAGCTCTACAGCGTGCTGCGCGGCGCCATGTCGCGCATCCTCGAGTACCCGCGCATCGACCTGCACGCCATCTGCGACGTGGCCATCAGGGGCGTCTCGGTCGAGCCCGTCATCCACGCCTGTGCCGAACTCCTCGACAACGCGACCCGCTACTCGCCGCCGACGACCCGCGTGCACGTCACCGCGGTCGAGGTGCAGACCGGCATCGCCATCGAGATCGAGGACGGCGGCGTCAGCCTCAGCGAGGACCAGCGCCGCAAGACCGAGGCGATGCTGGACAAGGCCAAGGCCGGCTACGACCTCAACGACCTCGGCGAGAACCCGCGGCTCGGTCTCGCGATCGTGGGCCGGCTCTGCGCGATGTACGACATGCAGATCTCGCTGCGCCAGTCCGCGTACGGCGGCGTGCGCGCGGTGCTCGTCGTGCCGCGCGCCATGATGAGCACCCAGTACGCCCCGGGCCTCGCCCACGGCATCGGCGCCTCCGCCGTGCCCCGCGTCGACCACAAGGGCGTACCGGTCAAGGAGGAGCCGCGGCTGAAGAAGACGCGCCGCCCCACCACGGGACCGCGTCCCGTCACGGGCCCGCGCCCTTCCGCCCCGCTCGTCGCCGCGATGGAGGACGACGTTCCCGTGGTCACGGAATGGCGGCCCAACGGCCTGCCGCAGCGGCGCAGGAAGTACGACACGAAGGTCATCGAGGACCAGATCATCGTGACGCCCCGCAACCCGGACCTCTCGATGCCGCCGTCCGCGGCGGAGCCCGCCCCGGCGGCGTACGGGAATCCGGCACCGGCCGCCGCCCCACCCGGGCAGCCGGACCAGCACGGCGGGGCCGAACAGCCCGAACCCGGCCTGTGGGTCGAGGCGTTCATGAACGGACTGAAGCCCGAGGGGGGCCAGGCCGAGGCGGCCGACGCGGTGGGGGAGACCGCGCAGGACCCGGGGGGTTCGGCCAAGCCGCATGACGACGCGTACAACCAGCAGGTCGACGAGGGAGACCACCAGTGATCCAGCAAAGGGCCAATTTCGACTGGATGCTCAAGGAGCTCGCCGAGTGCGTGCCCAATGTGAAGCAGGTGGTCGTGCTCTCCTCGGACGGGCTGCGCATCGCCCGCTACGGCGGTGATCCCGACGCCGCCGACCGGATCGCCGCCGCCTGTGCGGGACTTCAGTCCCTGGCCTCCGCCGTCGCCACGGAGATCCCGGAGAGCAGCGGCAAGATGAACATGGTCATCATCGAGGTCGACGGCGGCTTCTTCTATCTGATGGCCGCGGGCAAGGGCGCGTATCTCGCCGTGCTCGCCGACCAGTTCGTCGACGCGGGCCTCGTCAGCCACCAGATGCGCGATCTCGTCATCCGGATCGGCGCGCATCTGACGAGCCCGCCACGGCGCAACGGCCAGACCGTATGACGCACCGTCCTCCCGAACCCCCGTTCAGGGAACCGCCGCCGAAACGGGAGCGGCGGGCGCAGCAGGGCGACGGAAAGCCCGACCCGGAGCGTCTCTACGTCATCACGGGCGGCACCGACGGAAGCGACCGCGCGCCGCTCGACCTGGTGTCCCTGATCGTGGCACGCGGCGATCCGCCGCCGGCCTCGCCGCCCGAGCAGGCCTCCGTCATCCGCCTGTGCAAGACGCCCCTGTCGACGGCTGAGATCTCGGCCTACCTCCAACTGCCGTTCAGCGTGGTCACCGTGCTGCTCGGCGAACTCCTCGCGGCCGAGCTGGTGCAGGCGCGCGCGCCGGTGATCCGAGGCGCGGTCGCGGACCGTTCCCTTCTCGAAGCGGTGATGCATGGACTACAGAAGCTCTGACAGCACGGCCGGGAGCGACACCGCGATGAGCGTGCACATTCCGGGGCCCCGGGCCGAGGAACGACTGCCCGACACCGTCACGTCCGCCGTCAAGATCGTCATCGTGGGCGGCTTCGGCGTCGGCAAGACCACCATGGTCGGCTCCGTCAGCGAGATCCGGCCGCTCACCACCGAAGAGACCATGACGCAGGCGGGCATCGGCGTCGACGACAACTACGGTTCGGAGACCAAGACCGCCACGACCGTGGCCATGGACTTCGGCCGGATCGGCATCACCGAGGAACTCGTCCTGTACCTCTTCGGCACGCCGGGGCAGGAGCGGTTCTGGTTCCTGTGGAACGGCCTGTTCGAGGGCGCTCTCGGCGCCGTCGTGCTCGTCGACACCCGCCGCCTCGAAGTCAGCTTCGACGTGATCGGGCGGCTCGAGGAGCGCGGAGTGCCGTTCGTGATCGCCAACAACACCTTCCCCGACGGGCCGCGCTACCCCACGGAGGAGCTGCGCAAGGCCCTCGACCTGGACCCCCACGTCCCCATCGTCGAGTGCGACGTACGCCGCAGGGCGTCGAGCCGCGAGGTGCTGCTCACGCTGATGCGATTCCTGCACGAGATGGCGCTGCACCACGCCTGATCCTGCACGAGATGGCGCTGCACCACGCCTGAGTGCCGCTCGACCGAATTCTGTTGACCACACCGACCGGAGCGAACCCGTGACGTCACCCTCCCAACCCCCGCAGTCGCCAGCCGGATTCGACGCCCCCGGAGACTCCGCGCTCGCGCCGCCGCCCGGCTGCCCCGCACACGCCTTCGGCCCCGACGGCCTTCGCCGGCTCTACGGCCCCGAGGCCGACGCGGACCTCGCCGGTGTCTACGAGAAACTCCGCGCCGAGTACGGCCCGGTCGCCCCGGCGCTCATCCACGAGGACGTCCCCATGTGGACGGTCCTCGGGCACAGCGAGAACCTCCAGATGGTGAGCACCACGGCCCTGTTCAACCGGGACTCCCGGAACTGGACCGCCGTCAGGGACGGCACCGTCAAGCCCACGCACCCGCTCGCCCCGGTCTTCACCTGGCAGCCCATGTGCGCGATGGAGGAGGGCGCCGAGCATCTGCGGCTGCGCAGCGCGGTCAACGACGCCGTCGAGACCGTCGAGCACCGTGATCTGCGCCGCGCCATCAACCGGGCCACGCAGGAGATCATCAACCGGTTCTCCGAGCGCGGCCGCTGCGAGGTCGTCAGCGAGTTCGCCGAGCATCTCCCGATGATGGTGATGCTGGAGCTGCTCGGCGCACCCGAGGCCTACAGCGAGCGCATCGTGCAGGCCACGCGCGACCTGCTCAAGGGTGGCGAGACGGCCATCGCGTGCAACGAGTACCTGATGGGGATCCTGACGGACCTCGCCGTGCGGCGTCGCGCCGAGCCGCTCGAGGAGGACTTCACCAGCACCCTCATCACCTCCCCCTCCGCGCTCAGCGACGACGAGGTCGCGCAGACTCTGCGGCTCATCCTCATCGCCACGTACGAGGGTTCGGCCAACCTCATGGTGAACGTGCTGCGCGTGGTGCTCACCGACCCCCGGTTCCGCGCGCGACTCAACGGCGGGCAGATGACCGTGCCGGAGGCGGTCGAGCAGTCGCTGTGGGACGAGCCGCCGTTCAGCGCCAACGTCGGCTACTTCGCCAAGGCGGACACGGAGCTGGGCGGGCAGCGCATCCGCGCCGGGGACGGCCTGATCTTCGGCATCCAGCCGGGCAACGCGGACCCGAGGGTGCGCCCCGAACCCGGCGCTCACATGCAGGGCAACCGCTCGCACCTCGCGTTCGGCGGCGGCCCGCACGAGTGCCCCGGGCAGGACATCGGGCGCGCCCTTGCGGAGATCGGGGTCGACGCGTTCCTGATGCGCCTGCCCGACGCCGAACTCGAGATTCCAGAGAGCGATTTGAGGTGGGTCTCGACGATCATGGGGCGGCATCTGGTGGAGCTGCCGGTGGACTTCACGCCGCGTCCGCCGCAGGACGTGAAGTCCCAGCCGGGCAAGCTGCCTTCGCAGCGGCCGGACTGGAAGATCTCCTCGGGCCTGCCGCCCACGATGCCGTCGGGCGCGATGCCGCCGGTGACGACGCCCGAGGCCGCGCCCGCCGCGCCGGCTGCTCCCGACCCGGCCGCGCAGCCGTCGCACCCGCACGCCCACCCGCACCGGCAGACGCCGGCCAGGCTCGGCGCCTGGCAGCGCTTCCTGCGTTGGTGGCGCGGCGAGTGATCAGGTGGGCGCGGTGAGCGGACCGGCCGGAGCGGTGAACTGGCCGGTCGGCGCGGTGGATGCGCCGGTTGCCTAACCCGGCCCCGGCCCCTGCTCCCACTCCTCGTACGAGGTCCAGGCCGTGAGCTCCCTCCGGCTCACGAAGCGGTGCTCGCGGCCGCTCACCGGGTCCGTGAACTCCAGGGTCCGGGAGAGGAGTTGGAGGGGGCGCCGGAAGTCGTCGTCCGCAGCCCGGTCGGCGACCTCCGGGAAGAGCGGGTCGCCGAGGATCGGCAGGCCGACGCGGTTCATATGGACGCGCAGCTGGTGCGTGCGGCCGGTGTGCGGGGTGAGGCGGTACAGCGCCATGTCCCCCTTGCGCTCGGCGAGTTCGATGCGGCTCTCGGCGTTCGGCTCACCGCCCGGCACCTCGAACGCGGCGAGCCGGCCGGGCACCTTCTCGATCCGGCCGCGCAGGGTCACGGGGAGCTCCACCCCCGGGTCGTACGCGGCCACGGCCTCGTACTCCTTGGTGACCCGGCGGTCGCGGAAGAGAGTCTGGTAGTGGCCGCGCTCCTCGGGCCGCACCACGAACAGGACGAGCCCGGCCGTGAGCCGGTCGAGGCGGTGGGCCGGGCTCAGCCGCTCGATGCCGAGGTCGCGGCGGAGCCGGGCGAGCGCGGTCTCGGTGACATGGCTGCCGCGCGGTGTCGTGGCGAGGAAGTGCGGCTTGTCGGCGACCACGATGTGCTCGTCGCGGTACACGACCTCGACGGGGAACGGCACGGGGACCTCGGGCGCGAGCTCCCGGTGGAACCACACGGTGCCGCCCACCTCGTAAGGGCTGTCGGCGGTGACCGGGCGCCCGTCCGCGGTCACGAACGCCCCCTGCGCGATCATCCGGTCGATCACCGTGTCCTCGGCGGGGAGCCGGTGCACGAGGTGGTCCCGGACGGTGCGCCCCGGGCCGCCCTCCGGCATCCGCACGCGGACGGCGTCGATGCCTTCGCGCTGCGGGAGCGGGGAGGGCGGCGGGGCGGGGCGCTTGCGTCTTCTCACAGAGGGAAAGGGTACGGCGGCCGGGGCGCAGGATCAGGCCTCCTGCTCGGCCTCCACCTGCGCGTTCCAGTCGCGCTTCGAGGCCTGCCAGCCGTCCTCGTTGTGCCCGAGGCGCCAGTAGCCGGAGATCGACAGGTCCTCGCGCGGGATCGCGCGGTCGATCCGCAGGTGCCGGCGCAGCTCCTTCACGAAGCCCGCCTCGCCGTGCACGAACGCGTGCGGGCGGCCCTCGGGGAAGTCGAGCCCGGTCACCGCGGAGATGAGCGCCTGCCCGACCGGGCGGCCCGCGCGGTGCAGCCAGGTGACCTCGACGGGCGAGTCGATCTTCTGCTCCTCCTCGGGGCCCTCGACCTCGATGAAGGCGTGTGCCCGCGTGCCCTCGGGCAGCGCTTCGAGGGCGGCGGCGATCGCCGGCAGGGCGCTCTCGTCACCGGCGATGAGGTGCCAGTCCGCCGTGGTGTCGGGGTGGTAGGCGCCGCCGGGGCCCATCATGTGGATGGTCTCGCCCCCTTCGACGCCCGCGGCCCAGGGCCCGGCCAGGCCCTGGTCGCCGTGGACCACGAAGTCGAGCGTCAGCTCAAGGGTCTTCGGGTCCCAGTAGCGCACCGTGTACGTACGCGTCACGGGCCACTGGTCGCGGGGCAGCTCCTCGCGGATCCTGGCCACGTCGAAGGGCTCTTCGTAGGTCACCCCGGCCGGCGCGAAGAGCAACTTCACGTAGTGGTCGGTGTGTTCGAGCTCTTGCGGGAAGTCCGCGAGCCCCTCACCGCCGAGCACCACCCGTCGCATGTGGGGCGTGATGCTCTCGGCGCGCACGACCTGCGCGGAGCGGGCCTTGCGGGGCGGGCGTGCGGGGCGCTCGGCCATGGGCGGTCTCCCTGGATTCACAGTTAGTTAGGTATACCTAAGCTAACACCTCATTCTGAGAGGGTGGTGAGGAGGCGCTGCAAAGAACCTCCCAAGCCCCAGCGGGCCGCCAACTCATCGAGGGTCGCGGCATCGTGCGGCTCACGCGGCAGGGCCGTGTCCACCTCGGGCAGCGGTACGTCGCCGGCGACGAGCACCACCGTCGGCGCCACCGCCAGATACGGGCGCGCCTCGTCGAGCCGCCTGCGCTGCGTCGGTGTCAGCTTCGACTTCGGGTCGTCGACGGCCGCCATGATCCCGGCCAGGTCCCCGTACTGCGCGAGCAGCTTCGCCGCCGTCTTCTCGCCGATGCCGGGCACGCCCGGCAGTCCGTCGCTCGGGTCGCCGCGCAGCAGCGCCATGTCCGCATAGCCGGATCCGTCCACCCCGTACTTCTCGCGGAGCAGGTCCTCGTCCGTCACCTGCAGCGTGCCGACGCCCTTCAGCGGGTACAGCACGCGGCGCTCCAACTTGTCGTCGACCAGCTGGAAGAGGTCGCGGTCGCCGGTGACGATGTCGACCGGCCCCTCGGCCCGCCCCGTGAACGTACCGATCACGTCGTCCGCCTCGTACCCCTCGACGCCCACGCGCGCGATGCCCACCGCGTCGAGCACGGCCTCGATGATCGGGACCTGCGGGGAGAGGGTGTCGGGGATCTCCTCCTCATCCGGCGAGCCGGCCGCCGTCTCCTCGGCGACGCGGTGCGCCTTGTACGAGGGGATGAGGTCGACGCGCCACTGGGGGCGCCAGTCCGCGTCCATGCACGCCACCAGATGGGTGGGGCGGTGGTCGTGCACGAGGCGGGTGATGAATTCGAGGAGCCCGCGCACCGCGTTCACCGGGGTGCCGTCCGGGGCCTTCACCGAGTCCGGCACCCCGAAGTAGGCCCGGAAGTACAGAGATGCGGTGTCGAGCAGCATCAGGCGCCGGTCCGCCGATCCTGTCGTGGATGTCGTCTGGGTCACGTTCGCATCATGCCGCACCCCACTGACAGTCACCGACCGTAAGTACGTGATCAGCGTGAGTGAACACACTGTGAACTGGGTAACTTCCCCGTTTGTTTCAGATAAACGGGGGCAAGCGCAGCCACGGAGCGGTGCCGGTACGTACTTCAACTATTGAGGTCGACCGGTCAAGCGGACAGATCCGTATCGCTCTACGGCCCGCCGGCGGGGGAGGCGGGCCGTGTTGTTTCGACCCGAGAGGTGTATGTGTCCAGGCTTGAAGCCGAAGACCTGTACAAGGTGTTCGGCAGACGACCCGATGAGGCTGTGGAGAAACTCCGCAGTGGTGCAGACCGTGAGGAGCTGCGCTCCGAAGGAACCACCGCCGCCGTGATCGACGCGTCGTTCACGGTGGAGTCCGGCCAGATCTTCGTCGTCATGGGTCTGTCGGGATCCGGTAAGTCCACGCTCCTGCGGATGCTGAACGGACTCCTGGAGCCCACCGCGGGACACGTGCGCTTCGACGGTCAGGACCTGACGACGCTGGCTCCCAAGGACCTGCGCGAGGTCCGCGCCCGCAAGATCAGCATGGTGTTCCAGCACTTCGCGCTGTTCCCGCACCGCTCCGTGATGGAGAACGCGGGCTATGGCCTTGAGGTGCAGGGCGTTCCGCGTGCGGAGCGCGAGGAGCGGGCGATCGAGGCGCTGCGGCTGGCCGGTCTTGAGGGGTGGGAGAAGTCCTTCCCCGACGAGCTGTCCGGCGGTATGCAGCAGCGTGTGGGCCTGGCCCGCGCGCTCGCCACCGACGCCGATCTGCTGCTGATGGACGAGTCGTTCAGTGCGCTCGACCCGCTGATCCGGCGCGACATGCAGGACCAGCTTCTTGAGCTGCAGAAGACGCTGAAGAAGACGATCGTCTTCATCACGCACGACCTGAACGAGGCCATGCGTCTGGGCGACAACATCGCGGTGATGCGCGATGGTCGTATCGTCCAGATCGGTTCGGCCGAGGACATTCTCGTCACGCCGGCCAACGATTACGTGGCCTCCTTCACGCAGGACGTCGACCGTTCCCGTGTGCTGAGCTCGCGGGCGATCATGGCCGACGCGGAAGACGGCTACGACATGGCCGACGCCCCGGCGAAGATCCACGAGGACACGCCGATCGTCGAGCTCTTTACGCCGTGCTCGACGAGCGAGATACCCGTCGCCGTCGTCAATGACGAGGGCGAACTCCAAGGCGTGGTGCCGCGCGAGCGGCTGCTGGCCGTGCTCGGTGAGCCGATGAAGACCGTCGAGAACGGTACGAACGGTGAGGCCACCGGCCTCACGAAGGACAAGAAGGACGCCGTCCCGTCGCAGCGTGGCGAGGGCGACGAGCCGGCGGAGAAGGTGAATGCCGGTGCCTAGGATCCCCTTTGGTGACTGGGTCAACAGCATCGTCCAGTGGATGCTGACCCATCTCGACTGGCTGTTCGGCTTCTTCGAGAGCATCTTCAACGGTGTCTACAACGGCCTGAGCGACGTGCTTCAGGCGCCCGAGCCGCTGCTGCTCGCGGGCATCTTCGCCGTCATCGCGTTCTGGTTGCGCGGCACGCTCGGCGGTGTGCTGACCTTCATCGGGTTCTGGTTCATCCAGAACCTGGAGCTGTGGGACGACGCGATGCTCACGCTGTCGCTCGTCCTGGTGTCCACGATCATCGCGCTCATCATCGGTGTGCCGCTGGGTATCTGGGCGGCGCGTTCGAACCGGATCAGCAATCTGTTCCGTCCGGTCCTCGACCTGATGCAGACGCTGCCGGCGATGGTCTACCTCATCCCCGCCATTCTGTTCTTCGGCTCGGGTGCCCCGGCCGGTATCGTCGCGACGCTGATCTTCGCGGTGCCGCCGGGCGTGCGCATGACCGAGCTGGGCATCCGGCAGGTCGACAAGGAACTGGTCGAGGCCGCCGACGCGTTCGGCACCAAGCCCAGCAACACGCTGTTCCGCGTGCAGCTGCCGCTCGCTCTCCCGACGATCATGGCGGGCGTCAACCAGGTCATCATGCTGGGCCTGTCGATGGCCGCCATCGCGGGCATGGTCGGCACCGGCGGTCTCGGTGGCGCGGTCAACGAGGCCATCGGTCAGCTGAACGTCGGCCTGGGTGCCGAGGCCGGTATCTCGATCGTGATCCTGGCGGTCTACCTGGACCGCATGACCAGCTCGCTCGGCCAGCAGGTCTCCCCGCTCGGCCGCCGCGCGCTCAACAAGCTGCGGTCCGCGCAGGGCCTGAAGATCTGGTCGTACCGTCCCCGCCCGGCCGTCGCCGTGGTCGGTGTCGTCGTCCTCGCGCTCGTCGCGGGCGGTATGGGCATGTTCGGTCAGAACAGCGGTGGGGCCACTCCGACCGCCGCGTCCACGAACGTGGGCCAGGGCAAGAAGATCTCCATCGGCTACATCCCGTGGGACGAGGGCGTCGCCTCCACGTTCCTGTGGAAGGAGATCCTCGAGCAGCGTGGCTTCGACGTCGAGACCAAGCAGTTCGACGCCGGCCCCCTCTACACCTCGCTCGCCGACGGCAGTGTCGACTTCCAGACCGACTCCTGGCTGCCGACGACGCACGCCCAGTACTGGAAGAAGTACGGCAAGGACCTCGAGGACCTGGGCTCCTGGTACGGGCCCACCTCCCTCGAACTGGCGGTGCCTTCGTACATGAAGGACATCAAGTCCATGGAGGACCTGAAGGGCCAGGCTGACAAGTTCGGTGGCAAGATCACCGGCATCGAGGCCAGCGCCGGTGAGATGGGGCTGCTCAAGAGCAAGGTGCTCAAGGAGTACGGCCTCGACAAGGACTACAAGGTCGTCGACAGCTCGACGCCGGCGATGCTGGCGCAGCTGAAGCGCGCGTACGCGGCGAAGAAGCCGATCGTCGTGCCGCTGTGGTCGCCGCACTGGGCGTACAACGACTACAAGCTCACCAAGCTCAAGGACCCGAAGGGTGCCTGGGGCAAGGGTGACGGGGTGCACTCGCTGGCTCGCAAGGGCTTCGGCAAGGAGTTCCCCGAGGTCAACAAGTGGGTCAAGAACTTCAAGATGAGCGAGAAGCAGCTCACCAGTCTTGAGGCCGAGATCAACAAGGTCGGCAAGGGCAAGCAGCCCGAGGCCGTCAAGGCGTGGCTGAAGAAGAACCCCGGCTTCGTCAACAAGGTCGCCCCGGTCAAGCAGGGCGCTCCGGCCGAGGCCAAGCGCCCGGTGAACGTGGCCTGGTTCCCCTGGGACGAGGACGTCGCGGTCACGCACCTCTGGAAGCACGTTCTGGAGAAGAAGGGCTACAAGCTCAACCTGAAGCAGATGGACGTCGGCCCGGTCTACACCGGCCTCGCCAGCGGTGACCTGGACGTCAACTTCGACGCCTGGCTCCCGCACGCGCAGTCCAACTACTGGGACAAGAACAAGAACAACCTCAAGGACCTGGGCAGCTGGTACAGCCCGACGTCCCTCGAGGTCTCCGTTCCGTCCTACGTGAAGGGCATCAAGTCCTACGAGGACCTCAAGGGCAAGGCGTCGAAGTTCGACGGCAAGATCATCGGTATCGAGGCCGGTACCGGCGAGATGAGCCTGCTGAAGAACGACGTGCTCCCGGCCTACGGCCTGGACAAGGAGTACAAGGTCGTCGACGGCTCCACGCCGGCGATGCTGGCGCAGCTCAAGCGCGCGTACGCCAAGAAGGAGCCGATCGCGGTCGTGCTCTGGTCCCCGCACTGGGCGTACAGCGACTACAAGCTGACCAAGCTCAAGGACACGAAGAAGGCCTGGGGCCCGGGCGACAAGATCCGGACCATCTCCAACAAGGAGTTCCCCAGCAAGTACCCGCAGCTCACGAAGTGGTTCAAGAACTTCAAGATGAGCGAGGGCGAGCTGGCGGGCCTGGAGTCCGAGATCAAGAAGCAGGGTCAGGGGCACGAGGAGGCGGCCGTCTCCAAGTGGCTCGAGACGCACCAGGACGTCGAGAAGCGGATGACCGCTTCCTGACCACTTTCTGAGGCGTGACCGATCGTGAGGGGCGGGTTCCCGAGAGGGAGCCCGCCCCTCACGGCGTTTCCGGCGCTCACATGAAACCGCGGGGTGAACATGCGTAGGGTGCAATCAAACGAATCGGGCGCATGAAGAACCGGGCGCGTGAAGAACCGGGTGCATGAAGAACCGGGTGCATGAACAGGGAAACGCACAGGGCGACCGGCAGGAGGGAGCGGAAGTCATGGACGAACACAAGGAATCACTTCGCGTGGGCGCGGCCGTCCGACGCCGCCGCCGCTCCCTCGAACTGACCCTTTCGGCCGTCGCCGAGCGCAGCGGCCTGTCGGTGCCGTTCCTCAGCCAGGTCGAGAACGAGCGGGCGCGGCCCAGCCGCCGCTCCCTGGAGAAGGTCGCCGACGCGCTCGGCACCACCGCCGTCGAGCTCCTCGCCGCCGCCGACCCGGCCCACACCGTGGACCTGGTGCGCGCGGACGACACGGACGTGTCCGACCGCCAGGGCGGCACGGACTTCGTCGTACGGTCCCTGGTCCGCGGCCACCACCAGATGCACGCCCAGGAGTTCGTCGGCGACCACGACCCGGGCCGCGAGTTCCAGCTCCGCAACGACGTGCTGATGCATGTGACGGAGGGCGCGGTCGAGGTCGAGGCGGAGGGACGCGCGTACCGGCTCTTCCGCGGTGACACGCTGTACCTGACCGGTGGCGTGCGGCACCGGTGGCGGGCGACCGTGCCGGACGCGCGGGTGGTCGTCGTGGCGGTCGCCGAGCACATCGACGCGGTCGACGAGCCGGGCCCGAAGTAGGGTCTGTCGTTTGGATCAGGCCGGATCAGGGAGCGGGGGCCGGTGCGTGCGATCGCAAGGCGGAGGAGGGAGTCGACGCGGAGCGTCGGCAACCGACGACAACGCCGCGAGCGTGCGTGCCGGCCCCCGCGAGCCCGGCCTGATCCAAACGACAGACCCTGGGCCCGCCGTGCGTGTCGTCTCGCTTGTGCCGTCCCTGACGGAGGCGGTCGCCGTGACGCTGCCCGGGGTGCTCGTCGGAGCGACCGACTGGTGCACCCATCCGGCGGACCTCGACGTGGCCCGGATCGGCGGCACCAAGAACCCCGACGTGCGGGCGGTCGTCGCGCTGCGTCCGGATCTGGTCGTCGCCAACGAGGAGGAGAACCGGCCGGGCGACCTCGCCGACCTGCGTGCGGCGGGCGTCGAGGTGCTGGTCACCGAGGTGCGTGAACTGCCGCAGGCGGTACGTGAGTTGGACCGGCTGCTGCGGGCGTGCGGGGCGGTGGCGCGGCCGCGGTGGCTGGACGAGGCGGAGGCCGCCTGGAGCCAACTGGCCGTGCCCGAGAGCCGGTTGACGGCCGTCGTGCCGATCTGGCGGCGGCCGTGGATGGTGCTCGGCCGGGACACTTTTGCCGGCGATCTCCTGGCCCGGCTCGGCGTCGACAACGTGTACGCGGGCCACGCCGAGCGCTATCCGCGCATCGCGCTCGACGAACTCCGCGACCGGAAGCCGGACGTCGTGATCCTCCCGGACGAGCCGTACCGCTTCACGGCGGACGACGGCCCGGAGTGCTTCGAGGGGCCGACCGCGCTGGTCGGCGGGCGCCATCTCACCTGGTACGGGCCGTCGTTGGCGCAGGCCGTGGAGGAGCTCAGCGCGGCGCTGCGAGCAGCCGTCCGCTGAGCAGGCCGCGTGCCGTGTGGACCGCGGCGACCGCCCAGACCGCCACCAACCCCACGTAGAGGACGACCGCGAGGCCGTCGAACACGGCGAGGCCCGTGTGCTTGCCCAGGCCCTCCGCGCCGGTCACGCAGGTGCCGACGGGGAAGGTGAACGCCCACCACGTCATCGCGAAGCCCATGCCCCGGCGGCGCGCCCGCAGGGCCATCGCGAGGGCGAGCGCCAGCCACAGCAGGGCGAAGCCCATCACCGGGACCCCGTACAGGACGGCGAACGCGGTGAAACCGTGCGCGTACGAGGCGGGGAGCACGCCGCCCGCGACGTCCGCGAACTTGTTGGCGGCCGTCGTCGACTGGCCGAGCGGACCCAGCACGAGGAACAGCGTCGGGGTCAGCAGCAGCGGCAGCGGGCCCGCCGTGACGAGCCGCGCGAAGATCACCGGCAGCATGACCAGGGTCGCGAGCAGGCTCAGTCCGAACATGGCGTAGCAGGCGAACAGCAGGGTCTGCTGCGCCTGACCGGCAGGCAGGTGCGGCAACAGCAGAGGTCCCACGGCCGCGGACACCATCGGCGCGACGACCGGCAGCAGCCACACCGGCGAGGCCTCCTCGGCGGCGATGCGATGGCGCACCACCATCAGATACGGGATGGTGACCGCCGCGGCGAGCCCGATGACGGTGCCCGCCGTGAACAGCACCGTGTCCACGGCGACGGCGGCTTCGAGGCCGATCCAGTCCTGTCCCACGAGGATCGTGCCCGCGCCCACCGCGAGGAGCGCCATCGAGAGGCAGCCGTAGAACGGTGCGGCCGTCGGGTCGAGCAGCTGTTCCCTGGCCCGGTCGCGGTGGTGCGTCCAGTGCAGCGCGCGGGCGCCGAGGAGGACGAGGAGCAGCACGAACGACAGGGCCCACACCGCCGTGAGGGCGGTGCGCAGGCCCGGGAACCGCACGGGCAGCGTGGCGCCGGCGTTGGCGATGATCGCGGTGCCCATGACGGCGGCGTACCAGTTCGGGCCGAGCTGCCGGACGGCGGCGCGGACGCCGGTCAGGGGAAGGGGGAGGGGACGGGGCGCGGGGTGGGCGGCAGTGACCATGGTTCTACGATCACGCCGGTCGACGGCCCCTAGTAGGGATGACCTCGCTATGAGCGCATAACCTGGCCTTATGAGCCAGGAGGACACAGGGATCACGGGGCATGCGCCGGACGCGGGGCTGGCACACCGCGTGCCCGAACTCGGCGCGCTGCAGCTGCTCCTCGCGGTGGCCCGCCTCGGTAGCCTCGGCGCGGCCGCCCGTGCCCTCGGCATCACGCAGCCCGCCGCGAGCAGCCGGATCCGGTCGATGGAGCGGCAGCTCGGGCTCGCCCTCGTCGACCGCTCGCCGCGCGGCTCCCGGCTCACCGACAGCGGGGCGCTCGTCACGGACTGGGCCCGGCCCATCGTGGAGGCGGCCGAGCAGTTCGATGCGGGGGCGTCCGCGCTGCGGGACCGGCGCGATTCGCGGCTGCGGGTGGCGGCGAGCATGACGATCGCCGAGTATCTGCTGCCGCGCTGGCTGATCGCGCTGCGCGCCGAGCGGCCCGACACGGCGGTGTCGTTGCTGGCCGGGAACTCGACGGCGGTCGCGGAGCGGCTGCTCGGTGGTGAGGCGGACCTCGGGTTCGTGGAGGGGCGCACGGTCCCTGCGGGGCTCGACTCGGCGGTCATCGCGCACGACCGGCTGGTCGTGGTGACGGCGCCGGGGCATCCGTGGGCGCGGCGCCGCAAGCCGCTGGCCGCGGGGGAGCTGGCCGTCACCCCGCTCATTCTGCGGGAGGAGGGGTCGGGGACGCGGCAGGTCCTGGACGCGGCGCTCGGCGGGTTGGCGCGGCCGTTGATCGAGCTGTCGTCGACGACGGCGGTGAAGTCGGCGGCGGTGAGTGGGGCGGGGCCCTCCGTGCTGAGTGAGTTGGCGGTGGGGGAGGAGTTGGGGGCGCGGCGGCTCGTGGAGATTCCGTTGGAGGGGGCGGAGTTGAGGCGGGAGTTGAGGGCGGTGTGGCCGACGGGGCACCGTCCGGTGGGGCCTGCGCGGGACCTGCTGTCGCTGACCCGGTCTGGGTGAGGCGGCGGGTGGGTGTGGCGGGCGGTGTGGCGGGGCTGCGACGGGGGTGCGGTCGCGGGGCTCTGCCCCGGACCCCGCGCCTCAATCGCCGGCGGGGCTGGAAAGATCGGGGCTCTGCCCCGGACCTCGCGGGCTCTCGTCCAAGAGCGGGGCTTGATTTGGGGCTCTGCCCCGGGCCCCGCTGCTTGATGGCCGCAGGGCTTGAAAGATCGGGGCTCTGCCCCGGACCCCGCTGCTCAATCGCCGCAGGGGCTTGATTTGGTCACTCGCCGCCGAGACCGATTGGATGGGTCACTCGCCGCCGAGACCGATTGGATGGGTCACTCGCCGCCGAGACCGGTTGATGATGTGGGCACTCGCCGTCGAGAGCGCTTGATGGGGTCGCCCCGCGCTGAGCGGGAGGTGGCGGAATCGGGTGGCGGTGGGTGGGCCGTGGCGGGGAGCATCGGGGCATGGAGTCAGTGCCCTCTGCCGCCGGTGTGCGTACTCCCTGGAGTGCGCTCCCCGGTCCTGTTCGGCGTGGTGTCGAGGAGGTGCTCGGGGCCGGTGTTGTGGAAGCTGTGACGCAGGGTGGGGGGTTTTCGCCCGGGGTTGCTGTGCGGGTCGTGCTTGACGATGGGCGGCGGGCGTTCGTCAAGGCTGTCAGTGCTGACGTGAATCCGGTCAGTCCCCGGTTTCATCGGCGGGAGGCGCGGAACGCTGCCGCGCTGCCGGTCGGGGTGCCCGCTCCCCGGCTGCTCGGTGCGTACGACGACGGGACCTGGGTCGCCCTCGCCTTCGAGGATGTGGCGGGGCGGCAGCCTCATGTTCCTTGGCGGGAGGGGGAGTTGGGGAGGGTGTTGGACGCTGTGGGGGAGCTGGCCCGGGTTCTCACGCCCGCTCCGTTCCCCGCGCGTGCCGTCGGTGACGAGCTCGGTGCGGGCTTCAACGGCTGGCGGGTGCTGCTCGACCAGGGGCGGACGGCGGACGCGGGACTCGATCCGTGGGCCGTCCGCAATGTTGAGTGGCTCGCCGAACTCGCCGCACCCTGGGGCACGTTCGCGTCCGGTGACACGCTCGCGCACGCCGATCTGCGGGCCGACAACATGCTGCTCACGCCGGGCGGCGTGGTCTTCGTCGACTGGCCGCACGCCATGCGCGCCGCCCCCTGGTTCGACCTGCTGATCATGCTGCCGTGCGTACGGGCGCAGGGCGGGCCCGAGCCCGAGGGGGTCTTCGCGGGGCATCCGCTGGGGCGCGCGGCCGATCCGGAGGGTGTCACCCGGACGCTCGCCGCGCTCGCCGGGTTCTTCCTGGAGCACGCGGCCCGGCCCGCGCCGCCCGGCCTGCCCACGCTCCGGCCCTTCCAGCGCGTACAGGGCGACGCCGCCCTGACCTGGCTGAAGACCCGGCTCAGAAGCCGTGCGGCGTACCCGCGGCCCGTACCAGACCTTCCGTGACCCGGGCGTCCTCGCCCATCTCGGGGTGCCACTGCACACCCATCACCCAGGACATGCCGGGGAGTTCGACCGCCTCCACCGTGCCGTCGTCCGCGTGCGCGGAGGCGACCAGGCCCCTGCCGAGGCGGTCGACCGCCTGGTGGTGGTAGGTCGGGACCTCGGTGGGCTCCGGGACGAGGTCGCCGTAGCGGGTGCCCGGCAGCGGAGTGACGGTGTGGGTGCCGAAGGTACCGATCTCCTTCACGTGGCCCTCGATGTGCTGCGTGAGCGTGCCGCCGAGGGCGACGTTGAGGAGCTGCATGCCGCGGCAGATGCCGAGCAGCGGCGTGCCGGACGTCAACGCGGCCCGGATCAGGGCGAGTTCCCACGTGTCCCGCTCCCCGGCGGCCGGCCCCGTGCGCGGGTCGCGCTCCGCGCCGTACCGGACCGGGTCCACATCGGGGCCGCCCGCCACGATCACCCCGTCGAGCCGGGCCACCACCGACGGCGCGTGCTTCGGGTCGTCCGGGGGAGTCATCGCGGCGAGCCCGCCGGATTGCTGCACGAGCCGGGGGTAGCCGATGGGCAGCAGCGCCGCGGGCAGCTCCCAGATGCCCCAACTGGCCCTGTCCTCCAGGTAGGTGCTGATGCCGATCAGCGGCCTGCTCACCATGGTGTCGCGCTCCCCGATGCCGTTCCCCGATGCCGTTCGTACCGAGCACCCGAGCGTACGAGATCACGACGCACGCCACCGGGGCGTTCAGCATGCGGGCAGCGCCACCGGGGCAGTGTCCTCTCGGCGTGCCCCGTGGCTGCTTCCCAGGTGGCGGCCCGGCGATTACGTTGTGGTTCCGGTTGACCTGAGGAGGATCTTCCCGTGGCAGACCGACCGTCCCCGCTGACCGTGGAGGAGCTGCACGCCCTCGTCGGAAGCGGAGAGATCGACACCGTGGTCCTGGCGTTCCCCGATATGCAGGGCCGCCTCCAGGGCAAACGCTTCGCCGCCCGCTTCTTTCTCGACGAGGTCCTCGAGCACGGCACGGAGGGCTGCAACTACCTGCTCGCCGTCGACACCGAGATGAACACCGTCGACGGCTACGCGATGTCGTCCTGGGACCGCGGCTACGGCGACTTCGCCATGCACCCCGACCTGTCCACCCTGCGCCGCGTCCCGTGGAACGCGGGCACGGCCATGCTCACCGCCGACCTCGCCTGGGACGACGGCTCCCCGGTCGTCGCCGCGCCCCGGCAGATACTGCGCCGCCAGCTGGAGCGCCTCACCGATCTTGGGCTCACCGCCCAGGTCGGCACCGAACTCGAGTTCATCGTCTTCAAGGACACCTACGAGCAGGCCTGGGACGCGAACTACCGGGCCCTCACGCCGGCCAATCAGTACAACATCGACTACTCCGTCCTCGGCACCGGGCGCATCGAGCCGCTGCTGCGCCGCATCCGCAACGAGATGGCGGGCGCGGGCCTCACCGTCGAGTCCGCCAAGGGGGAGTGCAACCCCGGGCAGCACGAGATCGTCTTCCGCTACGACGAGGCCCTCACCACCTGCGACCAGCACGCGATCTACAAGACCGGCGCCAAGGAGATCGCCGCGCAGGAGGGCTGCTCGCTCACCTTCATGGCGAAGTACAACGAGCGCGAGGGCAACTCCTGCCACATCCACCTGTCGCTCGCCGACGCCGACGGCACGAACGTCATGGCGGAGCCCGGCGGGCACGGCATGTCGGAGCTCATGCGGCACTTCCTCGCCGGGCAGCTCGCCGCGCTGCGCGACTTCTCCCTGCTCTACGCGCCGAACATCAACTCCTACAAGCGGTTCCAGCCGGGTTCCTTCGCGCCGACCGCCGTCGCCTGGGGCCACGACAACCGCACCTGCGCGCTGCGCGTCGTCGGCCACGGCCGCTCCACCCGCTTCGAGAACCGGCTCCCCGGCGGGGACGTCAACCCGTATCTCGCGGTGGCCGGGCTCGTCGCGGCGGGCCTGTACGGGGTCGAGAACAAGCTGGAGCTCCCCGAGGCCTGCGCGGGCAACGCCTACACCGCCGACTACGCGCACGTCCCCGCCACCCTGCGCGAGGCCGCCGAGCTCTGGGAGAACAGCCCGATCGCCAAGGCCGCCTTCGGCGACGAGGCCGTCGCCCACTACCGCAACATGGCGCGCGTCGAGCTCGACGCGTACGACGCCGCCGTGACCGACTGGGAACTCCGTCGGGGATTCGAGAGGCTGTGAAAGGGAGCGCCTTGCTGCACGTACTGAACCCGGCCACGGAAGAGCTCGTGGCCACCGTCGAGTCCGCCACCCGCGAGGACGTCGACACCGCCGTCGTCCGCGCCACCGGCGCGCAGCGCGCCTGGGCGGCGGTCGCCCCCGCCGACCGGGCCCGCCTACTGCGCCGCTTCGCCGCAGCCGTCGACCAACACCTCGAAGAACTCGCCCAGTTGGAGGTCCGCGAGGCCGGACACCTCATCGGCAACGCCCGCTGGGAGGCCGGCAACGTACGCGATCTGCTGGAGTACGCGGCCGGGGGCGTCGAGCGGCTGACCGGGCGGCAGATCCCGGTGGCGGGCGGCCTCGACGTCACCCTCCTCGAACCGCTCGGCGTCGTCGGTGTCATCGCGCCGTGGAACTTCCCGATGCCGATCGCCGCCTGGGGCACGGCCCCGGCCCTCGCGGCGGGCAACGCGGTGCTCCTCAAGCCCGCGGAGACCACCCCGCTGACCGCCCTGCGGCTCGCCGAACTCGCCCTGGAGGCCGGGCTTCCTGAGGGTCTCTTCCAGGTGCTCCCGGGGGAGGGTCCTGTCGCCGGGGACGCCCTCGTCGAGCATCCGGGCGTGGCCAAGATCGTGTTCACCGGGTCGGCCCGCGTCGGCAAGCAGGTCATGGCCAAGTGCGCGGACCGCGTCAAGCGCGTGACCCTCGAACTCGGCGGCAAGAGCCCGAACATCGTCTTCGCCGACGCGGACGTCGAGGCCGCCGCCCTCGCCACCCCCATGTCCTTCCTCGACAACTCGGGCCAGGACTGCTGCGCCCGAACCCGCATCCTCGTACAGCGGTCCGTATACGAGCGGTACCTGGAGGTGCTCGCCCCAGCCGTCGAGTCGGTCGTCGTCGGCGACCCGTCCGATGATAAGACGGAGATGGGCCCGCTCATCTCCAAGTCCCAGCTGGCGAGCGTGCGTTCGTACGTTCCGGCGGGCGCGTCCGCGATCAGGGGCGCGAGCCCCGAGGGGGCGGGCTTCTGGTTCCCGCCCACCGTCCTCACCGACACCGCTCCGGACGCGCCCGCCGCCGTCGACGAGGTCTTCGGCCCGGTCGCCGTCGTCCTCCCCTTCGAGGACGAGGCGGACGCCGTGCGCCTCGCCAACGCCACCGATTACGGCCTGTCCGGTTCGATCTGGACCCGCGACGTGGGCCGCGCCCTGCGGGTGTCCGGGGCCGTCCGCGCCGGGAACCTGTCCGTCAACTCGCATGCCAGCGTGCGCTATTCGACCCCGTTCGGCGGCTACAAGCAGTCCGGGTTCGGCCGTGAACTCGGTCCCGACGCCCTCGCCGCGTTCACCGAGACCAAGAACGTCTTCATCAGCACGGAGGCCTGAACAGCTTATGAGCGAAGAGATCATCTGCCGCCGCCTCGTCGGCCGCACCGCCGTCATCACCGGCGCCGGCAGCGGCATCGGCCTCGCCACCGCGCGCCGGCTCGCCTCCGAGGGCGCGCACGTCGTCTGCGGAGACATCGACGAGAGTGCGGGCAAGAAGGCGGCCGAGGACGTCGGCGGGACCTTCGTCCAGGTCGACGTCACCGATACCGAGCAGGTCGAGGCGCTGTTCAAGACCGCGTACGACACCTACGGCAGCGTCGACATCGCCTTCAACAACGCGGGCATCTCGCCGCCGGACGACGACTCGATCCTCGACACGGGCCTGGAGGCCTGGAAGCGGGTCCAGGAGGTCAACCTGACCTCCGTGTACCTGTGCTGCAAGGCGGCCCTCCCGTACATGCGGCGCCAGGGCCGGGGCTCCATCATCAACACGGCGTCGTTCGTGGCCCGGATGGGCGCCGCCACCTCGCAGATCTCGTACACCGCGTCCAAGGGCGGCGTCCTCGCCATGTCCCGCGAGCTGGGCGTGCAGTTCGCGCGTGAGGGCATCCGGGTCAACGCCCTGTGCCCAGGGCCGGTCAACACCCCGCTGCTTCAGGAGCTGTTCGCCAAGGACCCGGAGCGGGCGGCGCGCCGGCTCGTGCACATTCCGGTCGGCCGGTTCGCGGAGGCGACGGAGATCGCGGCGGCCGTCGCCTTCCTCGCCAGTGACGACGCGGCATTCGTGAACGCCACCGACTTCCTGGTCGACGGCGGGATCTCAGGCGCGTACGTGACACCGGTGTGAGAACCCTGTGAGCAACGCGCTCACGCGTGTACGGTCCACTCACATGCGTAACAGACATGTTGCCGCGTGGACCTCGGTCGCGGCCGCCGCCCTCATGGCGGCCGCGAGCCTGACCACTCCTGCGGCCGCCGCCACGTCCGCACAGCCCGCCGGCTCCGCCGCCAAGTGCCCCCAGCTGTCGACGAAGTTGCCCTGGTACGGCCAGAACAGGGCCAAGCTCCAGCGCATGATTGACGAACGGGGAATCTGCGGCGGACACAAGGGCCCGCGTCCCGTCGCCGCGTTCGACTGGGACAACACCGTCGCCAAGAACGACGTCACCGACGCGACCATCGCCTGGTCGCTCAAGCACGACAAGATCCTGCGGCCCGCGAGCTGGAAGAAGACCAGCAAGTGGATGACCGCCGACGCCGACAAGGCGCTCACCGCCGCCTGCGGCACGGACGTCCCGGTGGGCGCCCCGCTGCCCACGTCCACCGACACCGACTGCACGGACGAGATCTTCAACATCCGTGAGTCCGGCAAGACGATGAGCGGCGCCGCCGCCTTCGCGGGCGAGTGGAACCACCGCCGCACCGTGCCCCAGTACGCCTGGGTGCCGCAGCTGTTCGCGGGCCACACGGTCCCCGAACTGGAGGCGTACGCCTCCGCGGCCCGCGCCGAGGCCCTCGCCGCGCCCGTCGGCTCCACGCAGAAGCTGGGCACGCACACCATCCCCGGCTACGTGCGCTATTACGACCAGCAGCGCGACCTGATCCGTACGCTCCAGCGGGCCGGCTTCGACGTCTACATCGTGTCCGCCGGGTCCGAGCCGGTGACCGAGGTGTGGTCGCAGGGCGTCGGCATCGACCGCAAGCACACCATCGCGATCCGCTCGATCCTCGACCGCAAGGGCCGCATCACCACGTACAACGAGGGCTGCGGCGGCGTCGGGGTGAACCAGGGCGAGGCCATCCCGTACATCGACGGCAAGCGGTGCTGGATCAACCAGGACATCTTCCACATCAAGGGAAAGTCGGCCTGGGAGAAGCAGCGCTGGAACAAGCGCATCGCGCTCGGCGGCGGTGACGCCGACACCGACGTGACCTTCGTCGGCGACGCGACCGGCGCGCACCTCGTCCTCAACCGCAACAAGCCCGAGATCATGTGCCGGGCCTACGACAACGCCGACGGACGCTGGGTCGCCAACCCGATGTTCATCGAGCCGCTGCCGCAGAAGACGGGTACGTACCCGTGCTCCACGGCCGGGTACAACAAGCCGGAGGGCGGCTTCGGGCCGCTGCTCAGGGACGACGGTTCGGTCGTCCCCGACCAGGTCGACTCGATCTTCTGAGGCCTACGTCGGTGGGTGAGGGCTACAAGAACGCGTAGCCCTCACCCCGGTACGTCGGCACCGTCTCCACGACCCGGTCGCCGGACACCAGGTGCAGCGTCTCGAACCGCTCGCACAGCTCCCCGGCCTTCGCGTGCCGGAACCACACCTTGTCCCCGATGAGCAGATCGTCGGCGGCAGAGCCGAGCAGCGGCGTCTGCACTTCGCCGGGACCCTCCTGCGCGTCGTAGCGCAGCCCCTCCGGCAGATACGGCACCGGCAGCCGGTCGGCGCCCGCCGCGCCCGAGGCCGGATAGCCGCCGCCGAGCACGGTGACGACACCGACGCCCGGCCTGCGCACCACGGGCTGCGCGAACAGCGCGGCCGGACGCCCCGTGAACGACGTGTAGTTGTCGAAGAGCCGTGGCACGTAAAGGCCGGAGCCCGCCGCGATCTCGGTCACGGCCGCCTCCGCCGCCGTGTGCTGCACGCTCCCCGTGCCGCCCCCGTTCACGAACTCCAGGTCGGGGGCCACGGACCGCACCGCACGCACCACTTCCGCCCGCCGCACCGCCAGCTCCTTGCGGGCCGCGGCCTGCATGAGGCGGATCGCCCGCGAGCGCACCGGCCGCCCCGCGAGCGAGTCCCCCACGCCCGCCACATGACCCTCGTACGCCATGATCCCCGCGAGCCGGAAGCCCGGACGGCGGGTCACGACGCGGGCCAGGTCGGCGAGTTGGGAGGGCGTACGCAGGGGGGACCTGAGCGCGCCGACCCGGACCCGGCCGCCGAGCGCCCGCCACGAGGTGTCCAGCTCCACGCAGACCCGGATCTCCTCGCGGCCCCCGTCCCGCGCGCCCTCGATGAGCCGCAACTGGGCCGGGTCGTCGACCATCACGGTCACGGCCGCCGCCAGCTTCGGGTCGTGCGCGAGCTCCGCGAAGCCGGAGCGGTCGGCCGAGGGATAGGCGAGGAGCACGTCGTCGAACCCGGACCGCGCGAGCCACAGCGACTCGGCGAGGGTGAACGACATGATCCCGGCGAAGCCCGGCCTCGCGAGCACCCGTTCCAACAGGGCGCGGGAGCGCACGGACTTGCTGGCGACGCGGATCGGCTTTCCGGCGGCCCGGCGCACCAGGTCGTCGGCGTTGGCGTCGAACGCGTCCAGGTCCACGATCGCCAGTGGGGCGTCGAGATGAGCGGTGGCCCGGTCGTACCGGGCCCGATCGGCGGCGCGCGGTGTCATGGCCGAAGCCTGCCAGACAGGATTACCGCAGGGTAGGGGGACGGATGGTGATGGATCGGTCGATCCCGTGTGCGGAGTACGCGTTGGCCTGGTCGGGCCCGTTAGAGTGACGCGCACGTTGGCTTGAGAAGACGGGGGAGGCATGAGTACGGAAGCCCGACGCGTCCCTCCGCGCCCCACGACGCCGCCTCCCTCCACCCAACTTCCCCCCACGGCCCCACCGTTGCCCCCCACACCCCCGCAGCCGGACCCGACCGCGCCGTCGCCCCGCACGTCGTCGCCGTCCTCGTCCGCCACGCCGCCGCCTCCGGCCCCCTCGTCCCGCCTCCCCGACGGGCCGCCGCCGGCCGAGCCCGCCAAGAGCTCCGGCGCGCCGCTGCCGCCCGCCAGGAGTTCGGGTGCGCCCCTGCCGCCAGCCCGGAGTTCGGGTGCGCCGTTGCCGCCTGCCAAGGGCTCCGGTGCGCCGTTGCCGCCCGCGCGTGTTCCCGGTCCGCCGCCCGCGCCCGCCGCGCCTCCCGGCCCGCCGCCCCCGCCTGCCGCCGCTCCCTCGGCTCCCGGTGCGCCGAAGGAAACCCCGGTCGAATCCACCACCCGGCTGCGCCCCGTGCCGCCCGCGCCGGTGGCGTCGCCCGGCACGCCTGGACGGCCGCCTGTCACGCCCGGACCGCCGCCCATACCCCCGGCGCCGCCCCAGCCGCCGCGCCGCCCCGTCGGTGCCGTCGACCTCACCCCCCACCCGGACACCGCCGGACGGCCCTTCGTGCGGTTCGCGCGACCGGACCACTACGACGACAGCACCACGCTCCTGCGCCCCGTCGGCCGCCGCCTCAAGCCACGGACCGCGGCCATCGCGGCCTGCCTCGTGCTCGGCCTCGGCCTGATCGGCGGCGCCACGACGGGCTCCCTGCTCACCGGCGACGACAGCGGCCCGCCCTCCGTGCAGACCGCGTACCGCGAGGCGGGCCAGCTCTGGCACGGCGTCCCCGTCGACCAGCTGTTCCCGCGCACGCTCAAGGGCGAAGGCGCGGGCCCCGGCCGCGCCGACCGCACCTGGACGCGGATCGCGGTCGCCCCCGATGCGACCTGCGCGAACGCCTTCGACCCGCTGCTGCACAAGGCGCTGCGCCCGGCCGGCTGCCTGCGCCTGCTGCGCGCCACCTACACCGACGCCACACAGAGCAGCGTCACCACGGTCGGCCTGATGTTCACCAAGGCCGACGCGGAGGCCACCCAGGCGCTGCGCTCCCGCTTCACGGAGCAGGGCCTGGACCGGCGCGACGACCTCATGCCCCGGCCCTACGCCGCCAAGGACACCCTCGCCGCCGGCTTCGGCGACCGCCAGCGCGCGTCCTGGGCGATCAACGTCCTGACCGACGCCCCCGTCGTCGTCTACGCGGTCTCCGGCTTCGCCGACGGCCGCACCGTCAGCGAGCCGCAACCCGCCGCCGACGCCATGAAGTCCGGTGCCACCAGCGCCCCCGCCCAGGCGGGACTCGGCCACGACGCGCAGGGCGTCGCCGACCGGATCGAACGCGACCTGCGCAAGACGGTCAAGAAGGCCGCGGACCGGGACACGGAGCAGTAGCCATGAACCGTCAGCACAAGATCGCCGCGATCGGCACCGCGGCCCTCCTCACGCTGCTCCCCGCCACCGCCGCCCACGCCGACTCGGTCCGCTCCCAGCAGTGGGGCCTCACCGCGCTGCACACCGACGAGGCCTGGGAGACGACCCGCGGCAAGGGCGTCACGGTCGCCGTCCTGGACACGGGCGTCGACGACGAGCACCCGGACCTCAAGGGCAGCGTGCTGCCCGGCAAGGACCTCGTCGGCTTCGGCGCCGGGCGCGGCGACCGCCCCTGGGCCCGGCACGGCACCGCGATGGCCGGGGTCATCGCGGGCCACGGACACGGCAAGGACGACGGCGACGGCGTCATGGGTGTGGCACCCGAGGCGAAGATCCTGCCGGTCCGGGTGATCCTGGAGGACGGCGACCCGTCCCGCGCCAAGGCCAGGGAGAGCCGTGGCAACGCGCTCTCCGAGGGCATCCGCTGGGCCGCCGACCACGGCGCCGACGTCATCAACCTGTCCCTCGGCGACGACTCGAACACCGCCCATCCCGAGGCGAGCGAGGACGCGGCCGTCCAGTACGCGCTGAAGAAGGGCGTCTCCGTCGTCGCCTCCGCGGGCAACGGCGGCGAGCAGGGCGACCACGCCTCCTACCCGGCCGCGTACCCCGGCGTCATCACCGCCACGGCCGTCGACTCGACCGGCACCCGCGCCTCGTTCTCCACCCGCCGCTGGTACGCCTCCGTCGCCGCGCCCGGCCGGGGCATCGTCACGGCCGACCCCGACCGCAAGTACTACTCGGCGTGGGGGACGAGCGCCGCCTCCGCGTTCGTGTCCGGAGCCGTCGCCCTGGTCCGCGGCGCGCACCCCGGCCTGAGCCCCGCGCAGATCAAGAAGCTCATGGAGGACACGGCCGACGATCCCCCCTCCGGCGGCCGCGACGACTCCCGCGGCTTCGGCCTCGTCGACCCGGCCGCCGCGATCACCGCCGGCGCGAAGCTGAAGCCGCAGCGCCTGACCTCGGCCTCGTACGGCGAGAAGTACTTCGGCCCGGGACCCGACGACGACTCGGCCGGCTCCCTCTCCACCTGGGTGGGCGTGCTCGCGGGCACCGTCGGGGTGCTGCTGCTCGGCGCGGCCGGCTACCTGTGGCGCGGCCACCGCCTCACGCGCCGCCGCTGACCACCGGCACGGCGGCCTTCGCCACGTCCTCGACGAGATCGATGCCCGCGGCCTTGGTGGCGCTGCCGTTGGAGACGACGGCCACCAGGTACCGCTGCCCGTCCACGGTGACCTGCCCGATGCTGTTGATGTCCCACAGTCCCGTGGTGCTGCGCTGCAGCCACCCGTTCTTCAGCGCGGCGTCGCCGCCCCCGGCCGCGGACACGCCCCACGCCTGATCGCTCTCCACGTTCCCCATGAGCTCCTGGACGTACGAGCGCGATTCCTTGCTCAGGGCGAGATCGTCACCGACCCCGAACACCTGCTTGAGCAGGGTGAGTTGATCGTCGGCGGTGGTCTGCGTGAGCCCCCACAGCTCCCCGTCGCCCCCGCTGGTCCCGGTGAGCCCGAGCCGCTCGTTCGCCGCGTCGAGCCCGTCGGCCCGGCCCAGTTCGTTCCACAGCGCGGTCGTCGCGTCGTTGTCGCTGCTCTCGATCATCGCGGTGGCGTACGTCCGCTCCTGCGCGGTCAGCGCCCGCCCCTCGTCCTGCGCCCGCAGCAGCAGCGTGGCGAGGACGTCGACCTTCACGATGCTCGCGGTGTCGTACGTCCCGTCCCCGGACGCGTACGAGGCGCTCGTCCCGTCGGTCTCGTTCAGGACGGTGACGGAGACCTCGCCGTCGTGCCCCTGAGCGGCCTCCTTGACCGCCTTGGCCAGCTCGGCGTCCCTGTCCACGGTTGCACTCTCCTTCGGCGCCGAAGCGGCGTGCGAGACGAGGGCGGCCGCGGTGTGCGGCTGCGTCTGCGCATAGACCGTAGTGCCGGCGATCGCGGCGGCGAGCACCACCGAGGTGACGGCGGCGTAGACGCGGGGACGCCGACGGGACGGATGGGGCTCTGCGGAACGGTGGGACATGCCGCGATGCTCCGTCGCCGCCCTGTGTGCTCCATGAGTCGCGGCTCAGGGTCCGCTGAGAATCTGTCCTTAGCCGCTCGGTAGGCTCGGTGAACGTGGCGAACAAGAACATTCCCGACCCCGGCTTCTCCGACGACGACGGTACGGCGGACCCGCACCTGGCCGAGGCCCTGGCCGCGTGGTCGCGGGACCGCACGGCCCACGGCCCGGTCCTGGCGGCGCTCAAGGACACCCGGCTGCTCGTCCCCATCGTCGCGGTGCTCGGCGAGGTCGAGGAGGACGAGAACGGTCTTCGCCGCGAGAAGACGTCGGACATGGCGGTCCCGACCCTGAAGGCGGCGGGCCGCAAGGCGCTCCCGGCCTTCACATCGACCGAGTCGCTCGCCCTGTGGGACCCCGAGGCCCGCCCGGTGGCCGTCCCGCTGCACCAGGCGCTCCAGGCCGCCGCCCACGAGAAGGCCGACACCGTCGTCCTCGACGTCGCGGGCCCCGTCCCGTACGAGCTGACGGGCCCGGCCCTGTACGCCCTCGCGGAGGGCCGCACCGACGCCGACCCGCTCGCCGACCCCGCCGTCAGGGATGCGGCGCGCGCGGCGGTCGCCGCCGAGCCGGCCGTGGTCCGCGCCTACCTGGGCCCCGGCCAGGCGGACGGCACCCTGGCCCTGGTCCTCGACGCGAACGCCGACGTCCAGGCCACGGCCCAGGCCCTCGCCGGCCGCATCGCCGCCGACGAAACACTGAGGGCCCGCCTGGTGCGCGGCCTCGATCTGGCACTCCTGCCGACCGAGGCGACGCCGCCTGGCGAGCCCCTCTACGTACGTCAGTGATTTCGGCTACGTCCTACGTATGTAGGGCGTAGCCCTTTGATGCTCAGCCGTACACGGCGCCCGTGTACTTCTCGCCCGGGCCCTTGCCCGGCTCGTCCGGCACGACGGAGGCCTCGCGGAACGCGAGCTGCAGCGACTTCAGGCCGTCACGCAGGGGAGCGGCATGGAAGGAGCTGATCTCCGTCGCACTGCCGTCGAGCAGGCCGGCCAGGGCGTGGATCAGCTTCCGCGCCTCGTCGAGGTCCTTGTGGGCGTCGCCCTCCTCGGTGAGGCCGAGCTTCACCGCGGCGGCACTCATCAGGTTCACCGCGACCGTCACGATGACTTCTACGGCGGGAACCTCGGCGATGTCGCGGGTCAGCGCGTCGTAGTCGGGGTTGTCGGTTGCGGGGGTCGCGTCACTCATGGGCCCCACGATATGTCGCGCGCACCCGATTGGGCGCACCCCCCAAGTCCTGCTAACCTTGTGTAACGACCGGCCGGACACACGTCCTCGCGGATGAAGTGACCGGCCCACAAGTGGAGGCTCCGATCTCCCACCTGACCGTCCGACCAGGGCGGTGGGTCACCGGTCAGACGGTCACCGTCGTTCCGTACGGACGACGGAACCGTCCGAGTCTGCGCCCCGCGGTTCACCGTGGTGGTGCTCCGGTAATTCTTGGAGCCCTGCCTGTGTACCGGCCGGGGCATTTTTTGTGTTTCGGCACGGTTGGTACTTACGTCACAAACGTACGCGGCGGTCCGCCAGGCCGTCGTGTGGTGCTACCGAGGAGGATCCATCAGCGCCGAGCCCCGCATCAACGACCGGATTCGCGTTCCCGAAGTGCGACTTGTCGGTCCAAGCGGCGAGCAGGTCGGGATTGTTCCGCTTGCCAAGGCCCTTGAGCTTGCTCAGGAGTACGACCTCGACCTGGTCGAGGTGGCGGCGAACGCCCGTCCGCCCGTATGCAAGCTCATGGACTACGGGAAGTTCAAGTACGAGTCGGCCATGAAGGCCCGTGAGGCGCGCAAGAACCAGGCGCACACGGTCATCAAGGAGATGAAGCTCCGGCCGAAGATCGACCCGCACGACTATGACACCAAGAAGGGTCACGTCGTCCGGTTCCTCAAGCAGGGCGACAAGGTCAAGATCACGATCATGTTCCGTGGTCGCGAGCAGTCCCGTCCGGAGCTCGGCTTCCGGCTGCTGCAGCGTCTCGCGAACGACGTTCAGGACCTCGGGTTCATCGAGTCGAACCCGAAGCAGGACGGCCGAAACATGATCATGGTTCTCGGTCCGCACAAGAAGAAGACCGAGGCGATGGCCGAGGCCCGCGAGGCGCAGGCCGCCCGCAAGGCCGACGCGAAGGCCAACCCCGGCAAGTCGCAGAACCTTGCCGAGGACCAGGCCGACGAGGCCGACGAGGACGTCGTCGAGGCAGCTGCGGAAACCCCCGCCGAGGCTCCGGCCGAGGCATGATCCGTGCGGCGCACAGCCCGTGCGTCACGGATACCAACTGACACAACTGACGTTCCATCACGGCCGGTTCGCGCCCAGCACGGACCGGCCGGGAGCGCCACTGACGAGGAGAGAACGGCGCCATGCCGAAGAACAAGTCGCACAGCGGTGCCAGCAAGCGCTTCAAGATCACCGGCTCCGGCAAGGTGATGCGTGAGCGCGCCGGCAAGCGCCACCTGCTCGAGCACAAGTCGTCCCGCGTGACGCGTCGCCTCACCGGCAACGCCGAGATGGCCCCGGGCGACGCCGCGAAGATCAAGAAGCTTCTCGGCAAGTGATGTACGGGCGTCTGCACGCCCTGTACGTCAGCTAGACCGGGACCCATTCGAATTCGGGCCGGGTGACAACAACCCCGGCCCCGCTACAAGGAGTTAACAGTGGCACGCGTCAAGCGCGCGGTGAACGCGCACAAGAAGCGTCGGGCGATCCTCGAGCAGGCCAGCGGCTACCGCGGTCAGCGTTCGCGCCTGTACCGCAAGGCGAAGGAGCAGGTCACCCACTCCCTCGTCTACAACTACAACGACCGCAAGAAGCGCAAGGGCGACTTCCGTCAGCTGTGGATCCAGCGCATCAACGCCGCTGCCCGCCAGAACGGCATGACGTACAACCGCCTCATCCAGGGTCTGAAGGCCGCCAACATCGAGGTGGACCGCAAGATGCTGGCCGAGCTGGCCGTGAACGACATCAACGCGTTCGCCGCCCTCGTCGAGGTTGCGCAGAAGGCGCTGCCGGCTGACGTGAACGCGCCCAAGGCTGCGTGAACGCTCCGCTGAGCTGCATGTGACGTGGGACCCGCAAGCCGGTTGGCTTGCGGGTCCCACGTTGTTCGGGGCCGTTCGTTCTGTGTCCCGTATGTTGGCCGGCTGCCGGTTTGCGTGTGGTTTGCGCAGTTCCCCGCGCCCCTGAAGGGGCCACCGGCCCCCGGTGCCGCGCCCCCTGGCTCAGGCCCCGACCCCGTCACCATCCCGAAGGTTTCCCGCATGGTTGCAACGCCCGAGTTGATCTCTTCCAAGTCGCCCCGCGTGAGCGCCGCGCGGCGTCTCGCCAAGCGGAACTTCCGGGGGAAGGAGCGGCTGTTTCTGGCCGAGGGGCCGCAGGCTGTGCGGGAGGGTGCCGCGCACGGTGGGCTCGTCGAGATGTTCGCGACCGTGGAGGCCGCCGAGCGGTACGCCGACATCGTCGGGGAGGCCAGGGACGCGGGCGCCCGCGTGCACCTCGCCGAAGAGGACGTCATCGCCGACATCTCCACCACCGTCACCCCGCAGGGCCTCGTGGGGGTGTGCCGGTTCCTGGACACGCCGTTCGAGGAGATCCTCGCCGCGCGGCCCAAGCTCGTCGCCGTCCTCGCGCACGTGCGTGACCCCGGGAACGCCGGAACCGTGCTCCGGTGCGCCGACGCCGCGGGCGCCGAGGCCGTCGTGCTGACCGACGCCTCCGTGGACCTCTACAACCCGAAGGCCGTCCGTGCCTCCGTGGGGTCGCTGTTCCACTTGCCCGTCGCCGTGGGCGTACCCGTCGAGGAGGCCGTCGCCGGGCTCAAGGAGGCCGGCGTCCGGATTCTCGCCGCCGACGGAGCGGGCGAGGACGACCTCGACGCCGAGCTGGACCAGGGGACCATGGGCGCCGCGACCGCCTGGGTGTTCGGCAACGAGGCCTGGGGCCTGCCGGAGGAGACCCGCGCACTCGCCGACGCCGTCGTGCGCGTGCCCATCCACGGCAAGGCCGAGAGCCTCAACCTCGCGACGGCGGCCGCCGTTTGCCTGTACGCCTCCGCGCGTGCGCAGCGTGCCCCCGGAGGGTGCCGCTCCGTCACTCCCGGCTAGTAGGGTGACTCTTCCGGATCGACCGCCGGGAGGGGGAGCGCGGGAGATGAGCGTCGTCAACGGCAGCGGCTCACGCGGCCTGACCGGGCCCGACGCGTCCGGTCCCGACGGACTCGCGACGCTCGGCGTGCACCCCGACGACCTGCCCGACGGCCTCGTCGTCGCGGACGAGCGCGGCCGCGTCATCTGCTTCAACGCCGCCGCGGAGCGCATCACCGCGGTCCGCGCGGGCACCGCGCTGGACGCGCCGCTCGAGCGCGTTCTCCCGTTGGAGGACCTCGAGGGCCGGCGCTGGTGGCAGCTCACCGATCCGTACGGCGGCCTCGCCATCCGGGGCGGGCAGCCCGAGCGGAACCTGCTGCTTCCGGGCGGCCGGGAAGTGCTGGTCACCGCGCGTTACGTGCGCACCCGGCCGACCGGGCCCGTGCGCCGCGTCGTCGTGTCGCTGCGGGACACCGAGGCCCGGCAGCGTACCGAACGCAGCCACGCCGAGCTGATCGCCACCGTCGCCCACGAGCTGCGCTCCCCGCTGACCTCGGTCAAGGGCTTCACCGCGACGCTGCTCGCCAAGTGGGAGCGATTCACCGACGAGCAGAAGCGGCTGATGCTGGAGACGGTCGACGCCGATGCGAACCGGGTGACCCGGCTCATCGCCGAGCTGCTCGACATCTCCCGCATCGACTCCGGGCGGCTCGAACTGCGGCGTCAGCCCGTCGACATCGCGGCCGCCGTCTCCCGGCACATCCAGGCGCACGTCGCCTCGGGGCAGTCGGCCGACCGGTTCCTGCTGCGCGTCGAGCATCCGCTGCCCGACCCGTGGGCCGACCCGGACAAGGTCGACCAGGTCCTGAGCAACTTGCTGGAAAACGCCGTGCGTCATGGCGAGGGAACCGTCACCATTGACGTCGAGCCAACCCGGCCCACCGGCACGTCGGTCACCGTGAGCGACGAGGGCCCCGGCATCCCGGAGGAGTCCATGAACCGCGTCTTCACCCGCTTCTGGCGGGGCAGCAAGCGCGGCGGCACGGGCCTCGGGCTGTACATCGTCAAGGGCATCGTCGAAGCCCACGGCGGGACGATCACCGTGGGGCGGGCGCCCGGTGGCGGCGCCGAGTTCCGATTTACGTTGCCCGTGGCGACGCCGGCCTATCTCACCAGCTGACCGGCCAGGCACCACGGGCGCAGTCACCCACCTCACCCCCGTTAGACTCGTCCTTTGGCACGTTTGCGTCCCCGCCACTCGACGGCCGTCGAACGCGTCTGCGGGACCATCAGCCACGCCAATCGGAAGCACGGGAAGAGATGTCGGCACCGAACAAGTCGTACGACCCTGTCGAGGTCGAGGCACTGAAACCGGAAGAGATCGAGCGCGTCCAGGGGGAGGCGCTCGCCGCCTTCGCCGCCGCGGACTCGCTCGAGGCGCTTCAGGAGGCCAAGGTCGCGCACACCGGCGGCACCTCGCCGCTGGCGCTCGCCAACCGCGAGATCGGCGCGCTGCCGCCGCAGGCCAAGGCCGCGGCGGGCAAGCTCGTCGGGCAGGCCCGCGCCGCCGTCGGCCGGGGCCTCGCCGCCCGCCAGGCCGAGCTGGAGGCCGAGCGCGACGCGCGCGTCCTGGTCGAGGAGGCCGTGGACGTCACGCTGCCCCACGACCGCGAGCAGGCCGGCGCCCGGCACCCGCTCACCACGCTCTCCGAGCGCATCGAGGACGTCTTCGTGGCCATGGGCTACGAGGTCGCCGAGGGCCCGGAGATCGAGGCCGAGTGGTTCAACTTCGACGCGCTCAACATCGGCCCTGACCACCCCGCCCGCGGCACCCAGGACACCTTCTTCGTCCAGGGCGCCAAGGAGGCAGGGGGTGCGGACGAGGCCGGTCTCGTGCTGCGCACGCACACCTCGCCCGTGCAGATCCGCTCGATGCTGGACCGCGAGCCGCCGGTCTACGTGATCTGCCCCGGCCGCGTGTACCGCTCCGACGAGCTGGACGCCACGCACACCCCCGTCTTCAACCAGGTCGAGCTCCTCGCCATCGACGAGGGCCTGACCATGGCGGACCTCAAGGGCACCCTCGACCACATGGTCCAGGCGCTCTTCGGCCAGGGCATGAAGACGCGGCTGCGCCCGAACTTCTTCCCGTTCACCGAGCCGTCCGCCGAGATGGACATGGTCTGCTACGTGTGCCGCGGCGAGTCCGTCGGCAACGCGGACCGCCCCTGCCGCACCTGCTCCTCCGAGGGCTGGATCGAGCTGGGCGGCTGCGGCATGGTCAACCCGAAGGTGCTCGTCGCCTGCGGTGTGGACCCCGAGAAGTACAGCGGATTCGCCTTCGGGTTCGGCATCGAACGGATGCTGATGTTCCGCCACAACGTCGAAGACATGCGAGACATGGTCGAGGGTGACGTCCGCTTCACCCGGCCGTTCGGGATGGAGATCTGATGCGTATCCCGCTTTCCTGGCTGCGGGAGTACGTCGATCTCCCCGCCTCCGAGACCGGCCGCGACGTGCAGGCCAAGCTCGTTTCCGCAGGGCTCGAGGTCGAGACGGTCGAGCAGCTCGGCGCAGGCCTCAAGGGCCCCCTCGTCGTCGGTCAGGTGCTGACCATCGAGGAGCTGGAGGGCTTCAAGAAGCCCATCCGCTTCTGCACCGTCGACGTCGGTCAGGCCAACGGCACCGGTGAGCCGCAGGAGATCGTCTGCGGCGCCCGGAACTTCGCCGTCGGCGACAAGGTCGTCGTGGTCCTGCCGGGCGCCGTGCTGCCCGGCGACTTCGCGATCGCCGCGCGCAAGACGTACGGCAAGACCTCGCACGGCATGATCTGCTCCACCGACGAGCTCGGCATGGGCGACGACGGCACGCACGGCATCATCGTGCTGCCGCCGGAGCACGAGGTCGGCACCGACGCCATCGAGCTGCTCGAACTGGTCGACGAGGTGCTGGACATCGCGGTGACCGCCAACCGCGGCGACTGCCTGTCCATCCGCGGCGTCGCCCGCGAGGCCGCCATCGCCTACGGTCTGCCGCTGCGCGACCCGGCGCTCCTCGACGTGCCGACGCCGAACGCCGACGGTTACCCGGTGCAGATCACCGACCGCCTCGGCTGCGACCGCTTCACCGCGCGCACCGTCGCCGGTCTCTCGCCCGACTACCGCTCCCCGATCTGGCTGCAGCGCCGTCTGCAGAAGGTCGGCATGCGCCCGATCTCGCTCGCCGTCGACGTCACGAACTACGTGATGATGGAGCTCGGCCAGCCGCTGCACGCCTACGACCGCTCCCTCGTACAGGGCGCGATCGGCGTCCGCCGCGCCGAGCAGGGCGAGCAGCTCACCACCCTCGACGGCACCAAGCGCAAGCTCGACGCCGAGGACCTGGTCATCACCGACGAGCGCGGCCCGATCGGCCTCGCCGGCGTGATGGGCGGCGCCAACACGGAGATCGCGGACCACGAGGAGACGGCCGGCACCACCGACGTCGTCATCGAGGCCGCGCACTTCGACGCCGTCTCCATCGCCCGCACCGCGCGCCGCCACAAGCTGTCCTCCGAGGCGTCCAAGCGCTTCGAGCGCGGCGTCGACCCGGAGGCCGCTTCGGCCGCCGCCCAGCGCGCCGTCGACCTGCTCGTGCTGCTCGCGGGCGGCAAGGCCGAGCCGGGTGTCACCGAGGTCGTCGCCCCGTCCGGGCCGCACACCATCACCGTCCCGGCCGACCACCCGGACAAGGTGGCGGGCGTGGCGTACGGCCGCGAGACCGTGGTGCGCCGCCTCCAGCAGGTCGGCTGCGACGCGTACGGGCAGGACGTCCTGACGGTCACCGTGCCGTCCTGGCGCCCCGACCTCGTGGACCCGAACGACCTCGCCGAAGAGGTCATCCGCCTGGAGGGCTACGAGAACCTGCCCTCCACGCTGCCGAAGCCCCCGGCGGGCCGTGGCCTGACCGCGCGGCAGCGCCTGCACCGCCGTGTCGGCCGCGCGCTGGCCGGTGCCGGGTACGTCGAGGCGCTCAACTACCCGTTCCTGGGCGAGGGCGTCTTCGACCAGCTCGGCCTGGAGGCGGACGACGCCCGCCGCAAGGTCGTCAAGCTGATCAACCCGCTCAACGACGAGGAGCCCGCGCTCCGTACGACGCTGCTGCCGGGTCTGCTGAACGCGCTGCGCCGCAACGACGGCCGCGGCAGCCACGACCTGGCGCTCTTCGAGACCGGCCTGGTGTTCCGGCCGACCGGTGAGGAGACCGCCCCGGTCCGCCTCCCCGTCGACCGCCGCCCGACCGACGAGGAGATCGCCGGTCTGGACGCCGCGCTGCCCGAGCAGCCGCGCCGTGCCGCCGTCGTCCTCGCGGGCGCCCGCGAGCAGGCCGGCTGGTGGGGCAAGGGCCGTCCGGCCGACTGGGCCGACGCCATCGAGGCCGCGCGCACCCTCGCCCGCGAGGCGCACGCGGAGCTCACGGTCCGCGCCGACCGGCACGAGCCGTGGCACCCCGGCCGCTGCGCCGCCCTGTACGTCGACATCGACGGCACGGAGACGCTCGTCGGCCACGCCGGTGAGCTGCACCCGCGCGTCGTCAAGGCGCTGAGCCTGCCCGAGCGCACCTGCGCGATGGAGCTGGACCTCGACGTCCTGGAGCGGGCCGGCACCGGCCTGCTGGAGGCGCCGCGGATCTCCACGTTCCCCGTCGCCACGCAGGACGTCGCGCTCATCGTCGACAAGACCGTCCCGGCCGCCGAGGTCGAGAAGGCGCTGCGCGAGGGCGCCGGTGAACTCCTGGAGTCCATCCGCCTGTTCGACGTGTACGAGAACGCGGAGCAGCTCGGCGACGACAAGAAGTCGCTCGCCTACGCGCTGTGCTTCCGGGCCGGCGACCGCACGCTGAAGGCCGACGAGGCGTCGGCCGCCCGCGACGCCGCGGTGGCGCTCGCCGCCGAGCGTACGGGCGCGGTGCTGCGCGGCGCGTAACAGCGCCGGCGCGTGACAGCGCGCACAGCCGCAGCTGAGGGGTGTATCCGGGAGACCGGGTGCACCCCTCACTCATTCGAGTGAGGATTCTCGATGATCCGGTCCGGAACGGGCAGACGGTCGACAGAATCATTGCGGTCGCCCGGCCTGATCCAAACGACAGACCCTAGGGGGCCGTCGGCATGATCCGTATCAAGACCAAGGCGCCCACGGGACTCGAACCGAGGCGTGCCCGGCGCACGTTGATGCTGGGCCTGCCGACCGTGTGGGGCGCGGTCGCCATGACGTACAAGTTCGTCTGCCCGCTCGCGCAGTTGGACGGGTTAGGCGCGCGGATCGCAACCAGCGCCGTCTTCTTCGCCGTCGGCACCGGGCTGATATTGCGCGTGCGCCACACCCTGATGCGGGAGTTGAGCGAGGCGCGGGCCGTCGCGGACGCCGCGCAGTCCGCGCTGCTGCGCCCGCTGCCGTCCCGGCTCGACGGTCTCGCGCTCGCCGCAGGACAGCTCTCCGCCGACCGCGGCGCCAGCATCGGCGGCGACCTGTACGACGTCGTCGCCACCGACCACGGCGTCCGCGTGGTCATGGGCGACGTACGAGGGCACGGGATCGCGGCGCTCGGCACCGTCGGCGCCGTCCTCGGCAGCTTTCGCGAGGCCGCGCACGACGAGGACGAACTCGGGGCGCTGCTGCGGCGGTTGGAGCGCGCGCACGCCCGCTATCTGCGCCAGCGCGCCCGGGAGGAGCATCCCGCCGCCGGGGGAGGGGAGCCGGAGAACCCGGTCGCGGAGGAGTTCGTGACGGTGCTGCTCCTGGAGATCCGGCGGGACGGCGCGGTGCACGCCCTCAACTGCGGTCACCCGTGGCCGTATCTGCTGCGTCCCGGCGCCGTGCGCTGCGTGGAGCCGATGAGCGGTGGCGATCCGATGCCGCCGCTCGGCCCGTTCCCGCTGCCCGCCGAGCTGCCGCCCGTGCGCTGCGGGCGGATCAGGCCCGGCGAAGGGCTCCTGCTGCACACCGACGGCATCGAGGACGCCCGCGATCACCATGGCCGGTTCTTCCCGCTGCGGTCCACGCTCGACGGGGCCCTGCGCCGTGGCCCCATCATGCCCCAGGCCGTCATCCACGCCGTCTACACCCGGCTCCTGTGCCACGCCGGCGGCCGGATCTGCGACGACGCCGCGCTGCTCGTGCTGCGCAACGACCGGAGCCGGGTGCCCGCCCAGCACGCCGGACCCGTCGTGTGCACCGCCCACAAGGTGCTCTGAACTCCCGGCCGTTCACGACCGTACGAGGCCGGGGGCCGCGTCGTCCGCCCGTCGCGGAGTGTGTCGGGCAGGCGAACGGGCGGACGACGCGGGTTCGGGCCGCCGCGCTGTACGAGGGGGAGCCGACGGCCCGGCCGGCCTCTTGCGAGGCAGTTCAGTCAAGCGGGTACCAACCAGCCACAACAGCGCGCACACGCCACGGACTTGGGCATTCCGATCACACCCCGTGTGAACACCCCTCGACTAGGCTGGCGGCACCGGGCCAATGGCGGGCAACGGAGGCTCTCGATGCAGCCCAACACCCTGCTCGACGCGATTCTCGACGAGGCCGGAATCTCCCATGCGGGACTCGCGGCACATGTGAACCAGGTGGGCAAGGCGCGCGGCCTCGCCCTCCGCTACGAACACACGGCGGTCGCCCGCTGGCTGAAGGGCCAGCGGCCGCGCGGCCAGGTGCCCGACCTGATCTGCGAGGTGCTGGCGGCGCGGCTTCAGCGGCACGTCACCCTCGACGACATCGGCCTCGGCGTCTCCTGCGAGCCCGCCACGGCGCACGTGACGACGCTGTCCGGCTTCGTGGAGCGGGCCACCGCTCTGTGGCGCTCCGACGAGCAGCAGCGCCGGCACATCCTGGACGCGCCCGCGGTCACCGGCACGCCGGCCGTCATGCCGGTGTGGGAGTGGGAGAACCCGCCCGAGGACAACGACGTCTCGCGCGGCGGCCGCCACCCGGTGAGCGTCGCCGACCTGGAGATGATGCGCTCGGCCCGCGCCCACTACGAGCAGATGTACCGCAAGGCGGGCGGCATCGCGACGCGCAGCCGCATCGTCGGCTTCCTCAACAGCGAGGCGGCGCCCCTCCTGCGCGGCAGCTACACCGACGACACGGGACGCCAACTGCACCGCGCCACGGGCGGTTTGGTGGCCATCGCCGGTATCTGCGCCTACGACTCCGACGCGCACGGGCTCGCGCAGCGCTATTTCCACCAGGCCCTCCGGCTCGCAAAGGCCAGCGCGGACAGGGGACTTGGGGCGTACGTCATCGCACTGCTCGTCAACCAGTCGCTGCACATGCGCGACTACCGACAGGCCGTCGCCTTCGCGGAGGCCGCGCTGCGTGCCGCGGGGCGGCACATCACGCCCGCGCTCGCGTCCGATCTGTACGCGATGCAGGCGAAGGCGTACGCACACCTCGGTGACGGCACGAGCGCCCTGGAGTGCATCCGGCGTGCCGAGTCCGCCGCCGATCGCATCCGGCGCGGACACGAGCCGGACGAGACCGGTTACGTGCAGCCGGGATTCGTCAACGTACAGGTGGCGGAGGCCCTGTTGAGCCTCGGGGACTACGCGGCCGCCAAGGAGCACGCGCAGGAGGCAGTGCACACTCCGGCGCACGATCGGGGACGTGTGCACCGGCTCGCGGTGCTCAGCCAGATCCAACTCAGACAGGGGAACGCGGAACAGGCCGTGGCCACCGCCGTGGAAATGGCCGAGACCGCTCGGGGCATGGAGTCGCAGCGCTTGCGCGACAGACTCAGGGCCGTCCGCGAACACCTCGTGCGCAGCGGATGCGCAGGTACGGCCGAGGCCGCCGAACTCATCGATGGAGCGCTGCGCGTACCACTGTGAGCCTTTACGCGGGGAGCCCGCGGACGCCACTGCTGCGATATTGCCAGCAACTCGGCGGAAGGTGGCAGAACCGTGCAGTGGACGAAACAGAACGAACAAACTGTGTATGCAAACCGATGGTTCAGCGTCAACCTGGCAGACGTCGCTCTGCCGGACGGCCGGCACCTCGATCACTTCGTGATACGCCTGCGCGCCGTGGCTGTCGCCACGATCGTCAATGAGGCGCACGAGGTGCTCCTGCTGTGGCGGCACCGCTTCATCACCGACAGCTGGGGCTGGGAACTCGCCGCGGGTGTCGTCGAGGACGGGGAGGACATCGCGTACGCGGCGGCAAGGGAATTGGAGGAGGAGACCGGCTGGCGGCCGGGACCGCTGCGGCACCTGATGAGCGTCGAACCGTCCAACGGCCTCACGGACGCCCGGCACCACATCTACTGGACCGACGAGGGAACGTACATCGGCCACCCCCAGGACGATTTCGAGTCGGACCGCAGGGAATGGGTCCCGCTCAAACTCGTCCCCGACATGATCGCTCGCGGAGAGGTCCCGGCCGCCAACATGGCGGCGGCACTACTTCTCCTGCACCACCACAACCTCGGCTAGCACCCTTCGGGGGCTAGTGTCCGAGGGCCTGCCACACCGTGATGGCCAACGCGCCGACCGAGGTCAGCGCGGCCACCGTGGGCAACGGCCAGCGAGTGTTCTCGAGCGCGCTGAGCCGGGTACTGAGATCGTCCTGATCCTTGGCGGTCTGGTCGTCGCGGTGTGTGTGCAGGGCCAGTTGACCGTCGATGCGGGTCAGTTGAACCTCGAAAACCCGTCGTAACTCTGCGAGTTCTTCCGGGACCACGGGATTATCCGGGTCGGTGGTCACGAGTTGGCTCCTTTCTCGATCGTGGCATCAGTCGTGTCTTCACTGATGTACAGACCGGAGTCAACTCGCCTGGTGGACGCGGCGGGAGCGTGTGCGAACGGCATATGCGGGTCAGTTGCGCACTCCCCGTGCGAACGCAGTGGGCCCGGTGCTCCGAAGAACACCGGGCCCACTTGCGGATTACGCTGCGTGGTCAGGCGTAGGTGTAGAAGCCCGAACCGCTCTTGCGGCCGAGCCGACCGGCGTCGACCATCCGCTGCAGCAGCGGGGGAGCGGCGTACAGCGGCTCCTTGTACTCGTCGTACATCGAGTCCGCGATGGAGACGATGGTGTCGAGGCCGATCAGGTCGGAGAGCTTGAGCGGGCCCATCGGGTGGGCGCAGCCGAGCTCCATCCCGTTGTCGATGTCCTCGCGGCTCGCGATGCCCGACTCGAACATCCGGATGGAGGAGAGCAGATACGGCACGAGCAGCGCGTTCACCACGAAGCCCGAGCGGTCCTGGGCGCGGATCGCGTGCTTGCCGAGGATCTTCTCCACCATGACCTGGGCGCGGCTGATCGTGCCCTCGGACGTGGTGAGCGCCGGGATCAGCTCGACGAGCTTCTGCACCGGCGCCGGGTTGAAGAAGTGGATGCCGACCACGTGGTCCGGGCGGGACGTCGCCACGGCCAGCTTCACCAGCGGGATGGAGGAGGTGTTCGACGCGAGGATCGCGTCGGACCGGGTCACGACCTGGTCGAGGACCTGGAAGATCTCCGTCTTCACCTGCTCGTTCTCGACGACCGCCTCGATGACGAGGTCGCGGTCGGAGAACTCACCGAGGTCCGTGGTGAACGTGAGGCGCTCCTGCGTCTCGGCCAACTCCTCCTCGGTGATCTTGCCGCGCGAGGCCGCCTTCGAGAGGGAGCTCAGCAGCCGCGTGCGCCCGTACTCCAGGGCCTCGCCGGTGGTCTCGGCCACCTTCACGTCGAGTCCCGCACGGGCGCAGACCTCCGCGATTCCGGCGCCCATCTGGCCGCAACCCACCACGCCGACGCGTTGGATGTCACTCAAGGGGTCCGTCACCTCGTGCCTTTCGCTCTTCGTCCGGAGATCACCGATACCAGGGGCACAGTGTCTCGCCGGGGGCTTCCGGATCCGCACGTTACCCCGTAGACATGAGTGGGGTGGAGCCCGGGTTAACGGCTGTTCATGCCGTCAACACCGTGTCACACGAGGTTGGGGGGAACCTATGGGACGTATCTCACGTATTTCGCGGCGCGGGTTCACGCTCGGGGCGGTCCTCGCGCTGACCGCGGCGACGGCGGCGGACGCCGCCGCCTCGGGGCCGGTGCGGCCGCTGCGGCGGGAGCTGCGGGGCATGTGGCTGGCCACGGTGGCGAACCGGGACTGGCCCTCGCGGGCGGGGCTGAGCGCCGCCGAGCAGCGCGCCGAACTGATCGCGCATCTGGACACGGCCGTTCGCCGCCGGCTCAACGCCGTGATCTTCCAGATCCGGCCAACGGCCGACGCCCTGTGGCCGTCCGATCACGAGCCGTGGTCCGCCGTCCTCACCGGAACGCAGGGGCAGGACCCCGGCTGGGACCCGCTGGGCACGGCGGTGGCCGAGGCGCACGCGCGGGGCCTGGAGCTGCACGCCTGGTGCAATCCGTACCGGATCGCCAACCACACGGACCCGAGTCGGCTGATCCCCACCCATCCGGCGCGGCTGCACCCCGAGTGGGTCGTCCCCTACGGCGGCAAGCTCTACTACAACCCCGGCCTGCCGGAGGTCCGCCGCTTCGTCGTGGACGCGATGCTGGACGCGGTCGAGAAGTACCCCGTGGACGCCGTGCACTTCGACGACTACTTCTACCCGTATCCCGTCGCGGGCCAGACCTTCGACGACGACGCGGCCTACGCCACGTACGGCGGCGGCTTCCCGGACCGGGCGGCCTGGCGGCGCGACAACATCGACCGGCTGATCCGGGAGATGGCGGCGCGCATCAGGAAGACCCGGCCGCGGACCCGGTTCGGCATCAGCCCCTTCGGGGTGTGGCGCAACAAGGCCACCGATCCGTTGGGTTCGGACACCACGGCCGGTGTGCAGACCTACGACGACCTGCACGCGGACACCCGTAAGTGGGTGCGCGAGCGGTGGATCGACTACGTGGTGCCGCAGGTGTACTGGAACATCGGCTTCGCGGCCGCCGACTACGCGAAGCTCGTGCCGTGGTGGTCCCGGGTCGTACGGGGCACGGGCGTGCGCCTCTACATAGGCGAGGCGCTCTACAAGGCGGGCGATCCGGCGCAGCCCGCCGCCTGGCAGGACCCCGCCGAGCTGTCCCGCCACCTCACGTTGGCGGACCGCTACCCGGAGGTGCGCGGGCACGTGTTCTTCTCGGCCAAGGAGGTCGGGCAGGACAGGAACGGCGCGATGGCCCGCGTGGTGGCGGACCACTACAGCTGACCGACAGGCCCTACGCCGGGGTCAGGCCTTCTTTGTGGCCGAGTGCTTTGTGGCCGGGTGCCGGACGACCGCGTCCGGGCCCGGCGACATGATCGCCTCGTGGCCGTCCGCGAACCGCACGCGGAACGGTGGATCGCCGTCCGCGCCCAGCACTTCGATGATCTGTGCCACCCGGTCGTGCTGCCCGACGATCCGGCCGTGCACCAGGAGCTGGTCCCCTACGGTTGCGCGCATCAGGAGTGACCTCCTCAACGTGCCGTTGCGTTGCGGCAAGTGTACGGCGGCACACGGAAGTTGGACCCGTCCTCAGCCACGCGCGCGTTGGGTGGCCGCGATGCACAGCAGCACCGCCGCCGCGGTGAGCGGCGCCGCGACCGGCAGCGCCTCGCCGAGCAGGGCGACCGACCAGACGAGGGTCAACAGCGGCTGCGCGAGCTGGAGTTGGCTCGCCTTCGGGATACCGATCAGTGCCATGCCCTTGTACCAGACGACCAGGCCGAGGAACTGCGAGCCGACCGCCACCCACAGCAGCCCGGCCACGGCGTGCCCGGTCAGATGCACCGGCTCGTACGGGAGGGAGATCGCCGCGCCCGCCACCGCGAGGGGGAGGCACGGGACGAGCGCCCACGCGATGACCTGCCAGCCCGGCATCACGGACGCGAGCCGGCCGCCCTCGGTGTAACTCGCCGCGCAGATCAGCAGCGCCCCGAACAGGAGCAGGTCGGCCCGGGTGAGGGCGCCGCCGCTCTGCTGCACCGTGAACGCGATGACCGCCGCCGCGCCCACGCACGCGGCGATCCAGAACGTGCGCGAGGGGCGGGACCCGGTGCGTATCGACGAGAAGACGGCCGTGGTCAGCGGCAGCAGGCCGACCACCACCGCGGAGTGCGCGGTCGTCGCCGTCTCCAGCGCGAGCGTGGTGAGCAGCGGGAAGCCGACCACCACTCCGGCGGCGACGACGGCGAGGCCCGCCCAGTGCCGCTGCTCGGGGACGCGGACGCGCAGGGCCAGCAGGCAGGCGCCCGCGACGAGCGCGGCCAAGGCGCAGCGCACGCTGATCAGCGAGTAGGGGCCGAAGCCCTCGAGGCCCCAGGCCGTGGCGGGGAAGGTGAGCGAGAAGGACGTGACGCCGATGGCGGCGAGCAGGGTTCCTGCGAGCCTGCCCGGCCGGACCTCGGGCGCGGGTGGGGCGGCCGCGGCGGTCGGCCGCTCGGCAACTGCTACCCGGTCCGGCTCGATAGCGCTATTCTGTGCTCTCATGCAACAGAGTAGCAGCGTGGGCGAACTGGCGAAACAGCTCCGATCCGAGCTGAACCGCTACTCGCCAGGTGAAAAGCTGCCGTCGAGCCGCGTCCTCGTCGACCGCTTCAAGGTGAGTCCGGTGACGGTCTCCCGCGCGCTCGCCCAGCTCGCCGCCGAGGGCCTCGTCGTCACCCGCCCCGGCGCCGGCGCCTACCGGGCCGAGGCGCGGGCCTCGGCCGGGCCCGTCGGCGACACCTCCTGGCAGGAGGTCGCGCTGAGCGCCGACGCCGCGACGGAGGTCGTGCCGCGCGCGGTCGACGCGGCGGGCGTCCTCGTGACGCTCTCGCCGCCGCCACCCGGCGTCATCGAGCTCAACACCGGCTATCTGCACCCGGTCCTGCAACCGGGCGCCGCCATGTCCGCCGCCCTCGCGCGCGCCGGGCGACGCCCAGGGGCCTGGGCCAAGCCGCCCGTCGACGGCCTGCCCGAACTGCGTGAGTGGTTCGCGCGCGGCATCGGCGGGGCGATCTCCGCCTCGGACGTACTGATCACGTTCGGCGGGCAGTCGGCGCTCACCACCGCGCTGCGCGCACTCGCGCCGCCCGGCGCCCCCGTCCTCGTCGAATCGCCCACGTATCCGGGCATGTTGGCGATCGCGCGGGCGGCGGGGCTCCGGCCGGTGCCGGTGCCTGTGGACCGGGACGGCGTGCGACCCGAACTCCTCGCGCAGGCCTTCAGGGCGACCGGCGCCAGGCTCTTCGTGTGCCAGCCGCTGTTCCAGAACCCGACGGGGGCGGTGCTCTCCGCCGACCGCCGCCCCGAGGTGCTGCGGATCGCGCGGGAGGCCGGGGCGTTCATCGTCGAGGACGACTTCGTGCGCCGGCTCGTCCACGAGGACGCGGGGCCGCTGCCCCGGCCCCTCGCGTCCGACGACCCCGACGGTGTCGTCGTGCACGTCTGCTCGCTCACCAAGGCGACGTCGCCGAGCCTGCGCATCGGCTGCCTCGCCGCCCGCGGGCCCGTCCTCGAACGGCTGCGCGCGATCCAGGTCGTCGACCACCTCTTCGTCCCGCGGCCCCTCCAGGAGGCCACGCTCGAACTCGTCGGCTCCCCGGCCTGGCCGCGCCATCTGCGCACCCTGGCGGGGGTGTTGCGGGGGCGCCGCGACATCCTGGCGGCCGCGATCATCGCGGACCTCCCCGCGCTCGACCTCACGCACATCCCGGCCGGCGGCTACCACCTGTGGCTGCGCCTGCCGGAGGGCAGCGACGAGGCGGCGCTGGTCGCGGGCGCCCTGCGCGCGGGCGTCGCGGTCGCCCCGGGCCGCCCGTACTTCTCGGCCGAACCCCCGGCGCCGCACATCCGGCTGAGCTTCGTGGGCGTCGCGACGACCGCCGAGCTCACCGAGGGCGTACGCCGCCTGAAGGCGGCCTGCGCGGAGCTCCTGCCCCCGAATTCCCTCGACGCACCCGCGTCCGACCTGTGAGGATCCCCGCATGACCAGCGCACTGCCCGACGGCTACGAGATATCCACGGACCCCGCCCGCATCGACACGGACCGCGTCCACGCGTGGCTCTCCGAGGACGCGTACTGGGCACTGGGCCGCCCGCGCGCCCAGCAGGACAAGGCGCTCGCCGGTTCCCTCAACTTCGGTGTGTACGACGCCGCTTCGGGCGAACAGGTCGCCTACGCGCGCGTGGTCACGGACGAGGCCACGTTCGCCTGGCTCTGCGACGTGTACGTCGACCGCTCGGTACGCGGCAAGGGCATCGGCAAGGCGATGGTGACGACGATCCGTGACCACCTGAAGCCGTTGGGCATCCGCCGCATCCTCCTGGCGACGCAGGACGCGCACGGGGTGTACGAGGAGGTGGGCTTCAAGCCCTTGGAGCACCCGGACCAGTGGATGGCGTTGTACTTCGTTTAAAGCAAGCTCTTGCGCCGATAGTCCGTTGTGAGCAGCAGATCCTTGGCGGGCCCCTTTACGCGCCACACGGTCCGCCACCGCTCCGCGTCGTACACGGAGAACTCGCCCCGGTAGAGGTCGGCCGAACAAGGGTGGTCGGCGACGTGGTGGCCGGTCCGCAGGTCCAGGTCATGGAAGAACCGCCCGTCGGCGAACCGCACGACGGCCGTGCCGGCCTCCTCGCCCGGCAGGTACCGGAGCGTGCGCTCGGCGGGCCGGGTGACCCCGTGCCACTCGAACGTCCCGGACTCGAAGTGCAGCAGGCCGTCCCCCTCGGCCGTGAAGCCGGTCGTCCCGGCGAACGTCCCCGTCGCGTCCGCCGCGAGGTCCCGTACCGTCCGCTCGACCCGCCAGTGCCCCGCCAGGAACGTCAACACGTCGGAAACCGGCCAGAGTTCACTCGTCACGCACACCACTCCCGCTCACCTCTGCGCGAACCGTTGACGCGCGTACCGCTGCTTCCTATGTTGCCGTTCGCAGTTTAGGACGCCGTACGAAATCCCGAACAATCCGAGGGAGTGCGCATGACGCGTGGACGACGCAGAGGCTGGAGACTGGGGCTCGGGGCGGCGGTGGGCTCCCTGCTGGTGGGCACGGCCGTACTGCCGTCATCGGCTGCCGGGGCCGATACGAAGGCCGACGCCACCGACTACTCCGTCACCGTCGACCCGAGCCGCTCGGGCGCGGCCATCGACGACACGATGTACGGCGTCTTCTTCGAGGACATCAACCGGGCCGCCGACGGTGGGCTCTACGCCGAGCTCGTACAGAACAGGTCCTTCGAGTACTCCACCGCCGACAACGCCGCGTACACCCCGCTCACCGCGTGGAAGACGAGCGGCACGGCGAAGGTCGCCGACGACGACGGGCGGCTGGGCGCCCGCAACCGCAACTACCGCTCCCTGGGCGCCGGTTCGAGCGCCACCAACTCCGGCTACGGCACCGGCTACACCCTCAAGAAGGGCGCCACGTACGACTTCTCGGTCTGGGCACGCGGCGAATCCGAGCTCACCGTGACCCTCGGCGACGCCGACGGCGCCCTCGCCGCGCCGCGCAAGGTACGGACGCGCGGCGGCTGGGCGAAGTACACGGCGACGTTCACGCCGCGCCAGGACACCACCACGGGCCGCCTCGCCGTCGCCACCACCAAGGACGCCGCGCTCGACATGGTGTCGCTGTTCCCGCGCGACACCTACAAGGGACACAAGAACGGCCTGCGCAAGGACCTCGCCCAGAAGGTCGCCGACCTCAAGCCCGGCTTCGTTCGCTTCCCCGGTGGCTGCCTCGTCAACACCGGCTCCATGAAGGGGTACGACGAGGCCTCCGGCTACGAGCGCAAGCGTTCGTACCAGTGGAAGGACACGGTCGGCCCGGTCGAGCAGCGCGCCACCAACTCCAACTTCTGGGGCTACAACCAGAGTTACGGTCTCGGGTACTACGAGTACTTCCAGTTCGCCGAGGACATCGGCGCGATGCCGCTGCCCGTCGTCCCGGCTCTCGTCACCGGCTGCGGCCAGAACAAGGCCACCGACGACGACGCGCTCCTGAAGCGGCACATCCAGGACACGCTCGACCTCATCGAGTTCGCCAACGGCCCGACGAGCAGCAAGTGGGGCAAGCTCCGCGCCGAGATGGGCCACCCGAAGCCCTTCCACCTCACGCACCTCGAGGTCGGCAACGAGGAGAACCTTCCCGAGGAGTTCTTCGCCCGCTTCAAGCAGTTCCGCGCCGCCATCGAGGCCAAGTACCCGGACGTCACGGTCATCTCCAACTCGGGCCCCGACGACAGCGGTTCGACCTTCGACACGGCGTGGAAGCTCAACAAGGACGCCAAGGTCCACATGGTCGACGAGCACTACTACAACAGTCCGCAGTGGTTCTTCCAGAACAACGACCGCTACGACTCCTACGACCGGCAGGGCCCCAAGGTCTTCCTCGGTGAGTACGCCTCGCTCGGCAACCAGTGGTCCAACGCCATGTCCGAGGCCTCCTACATGACGGGCCTCGAACGCAACGCGGACGTGGTCAAACTGGCCTCGTACGCCCCGCTGTTCGCCCGCACGGACACCGTGCAGTGGAAGCCCGACATGATCTGGTTCGACGACCAGAAGTCATGGGGTTCGGCCGACTACGAGGTGCAGAAGCTCTTCATGCGCAACGTCGGCGACCGCGTCGTCCCCTCGAAGGCCACCGCCACCCCGTCGACCCTGGAGCCGATCACCGGCGCCGTGGGCCTCTCCACCTGGGCGACCAGCGCCGCGTACGACGACGTCAAGGTGACGGACGCCGACGGGAAGACGCTGCTGAGCGACGACTTCAGCGGTGACGCCGCCGGGTGGACCGGTACCGGAAGCGGGAGTTGGGGCGTCCAGGACGGGCAGTACGTGCAGTCCGACGAGACCGCGGAGAACACCCTGGTCACGGCGGGCGACCCGGGCTGGCAGAACTACGACCTGCATGTGAAGGCCACCAAGAAGTCCGGCAAGGAGGGCTTCCTCGTCGCCTTCGGCGTCAAGGACACCGGGAACTACTACTGGTGGAACCTGGGCGGCTGGAACAACACCCAGTCGGCCGTCGAACAGGCCGTGAACGGCGGCAAGTCGACGCTCATGTCCAAGGCCGGATCCATCGAGACCGGCCGCGCCTACGACGTCGACATCAAGGTGCGCGGCCGCCAGGTGACGCTGTACCTCGACGGCCAGGAGTGGGGCTCCTTCAAGGACGACAAGCCGGCCGAGCCGTTCCGCCAGGTCGTGACCAAGGACAAGAAGACCGGCGACCTGATCGTCAAGGTCGTCAACGCGCAGGACTCCGCAGCCCGTACGAAGGTCGACCTCGGCGGCGCCGACGTCGCGGACTCGGCGGCGGTGACGACGCTGACCGCGGCGCCCGACGCCGAGAACACGGCGACCGACCGGCCCGTGAAGCCGGTGACGTCGACCTTCGACGGCGTCAGCGACAGGTTCACGTACACGTTTCCGGGGAACTCGGTGACGTTCCTGAGGATCAAGAAGGGCTCCTGAGGATCAAGAAGGGCTGAGCCCTCCCGATCCCGAGGTGAAGGGACGCGCGCGGTGCCCGGCGGCCAGGAGGGGAGCTGCCGGGAGCCCCGTCGCCGCGCGCGTCACCCTCGCCGTACAGGACGCGTCCCCGCACTCGCAGGAGAACGCGACCTCCCTGTCGCCGGGTTCCCCGTCCGCCCAGGGGCGGCCGAAGTACCCGGCGATCTGGGCGACCACAGCCTCGTTGGCCTCACGGAGCAGGGTGCGGCGCTCATCGGCCGCCCCCGCGTGCGGCCCCTCGGCGAGCGGGCCGGCCCAGAGCCGGGCGACCTCCTCCGTGGTGTCCGCGCTGCCGTCGACGCTCAGGAAGGGCGCGCCGGACTCCCGTACCTCTTCCGCGATCTCCTGGGCCAGGCGGCGGTACAGGGCCAGCGGGCCGGGCCCCAACTCCCGTTCCGCAAGCCGCTTTTCGAGCAGCTCGGGGGTCGGCAGCAGCCACAGTGCGGCCCGGCCGGGGAGGGCCCGGGCGACACCGGGCGTGATCGTCGTGCCCTCGGCCACCGTCAGTGGGGCCGGGGGCAGCGCCCGTACGTCGTCGACGACCATCGGGCCGCGGTCGCGGTGCAGTGACATCGCGAGGAGCTCGTCCACGGGTCTCGCCCAGCGCTCGTCGGGCGGCAGCGTCTCGAAGCGGACGGCCGCCTCGTCGTGCGCCGCGAGCGCCCGGTCGCGGTGCGCCCACGTGCGCGTATCGGCGTGATATCTGCGCAGGCCGTGCCGTCGCGCGAGGCGCTCGGCGACCGTCGACTTGCCGGCGCCGGGCGCGCCGCCCAGCCACAGGACGTGCGTCACGCGCTCAGCCGTTCACGAACTTCATGCTGCCCGCGTCGTAGCGGTCACCGGCCACCTCGCCCGCCGGGGCCGCCGCGTCGATCGCGGCCAGCTCGTCCGCCGACAGCTCCAGTGTCGCCGCCGCCACGTTCTCCTCCAGGTACTTCTGGCGGCGCGTGCCGGGGATCGGCACCACGTCGTCGCCCTGGTGCTGCACCCAGGCGAGCGCCAACTGGCCCGCCGTGACGCCCTTCTGGGCCGCCAACTCCTCCAGGCGCGCGACGATCGCGAGATTGCGCTCCAGGTTCCCGTCCGTGAAGCGCGGCTGGGAGCGGCGCACATCGCCCTCCTTGAACTGCTCCGTCGACTTGTAGGCGCCGGTGAGGAAGCCGCGCCCCAGCGGCGAGAACGGCACGAGCCCGATGCCCAGCTCCCGGCACACCGGCAGGATCTCCGCCTCCAGGTCGCGCGTCCACAGCGAGAACTCGCTTTGCAGCGCCGCGATGGGATGCGTCGCGTACGCCTTGCGCAGCGTGTCCGCGCCCGCCTCCGAGAGGCCGAGGTGGCGCACCTTGCCCTCCTTCACCAGCTCCGCCATGGCGCCCACGGTCTCCTCGATGGGCACGTTTTGGTCGACGCGGTGCAGGTAGTACAGGTCGATGTGGTCGACGCCGAGCCGGCGCAACGAGGCCTCGCAGGCCTGGCGTACGTACGCGGCGTCGCCGCGGATCTCGACGGGCTCCCCGAGCTTGTTGGCGAAGCCGAACTTCGTGGCGAGGACGGCCTGTTCGCGGCGGCCCGGCGCGGCGAGGGCGCGGCCGATCAGCTCCTCGTTGTGCCCGGTTCCGTAGAAGTCCGAGGTGTCGAGCAGGGTGACACCGAGGTCGAGGGCGCGGTGGATCGTGCCGATCGACTGCTCGTCGTCGGACGGGCCGAAGCCGTGGCTCATGCCCATGCAGCCGAGGCCCTGCGCGGAGACGGTGAGCGCGCCCAGGCGGCGAGTGGGAAGGTTCGACATGGGGTGCTGCCTCCTGTGGTGGTGCCGGTGCCGGATGCGCTCGACGGTATGACCTGGAGCGCACTCCAGGGCAAGCGCTGCGCCTCCGGGTACGCTGCGCGCGCCGGGCACACCGGCGAGTGACTAGGGGGAGTGGTCGTGAGCGCAGCGCGGATCCGGTGCAGAGGGACGGCGGTGTGCGCCGCTTTCGTGGCCTCCTTGCTGGCCGTCGCGGGGTGCGGGACGCCCGGCGGGCAGGCGAAGGCGCCCTCCCCGTCGAAGACCCAAAAGGCGGAACTCTCCTGGAAGTTCGAGCACATCGCGGACTTCAACGGTGAGCTGACCGACGTCGCGGTCCTCGCCGAGGACGACATCTGGGCGACCGGTGCCGAGAACGACGGCAACTACGCGTCCCTGCTCCTGCACTACGACGGCGAGCGATGGAGCCGCGAGCCCCTGCCCGACGCGCTCGGCGACGGTGAGGGCTACCCGCCCATGCTCGAAGAGGTCGGCGACAAGGCCCTGTGGATGCGGTCGATGCCGCGCCAGGAAGGCGTTCCACAGGCGGACGCGGCGGCGGCCAAGTGGGCACAGTGGGACGGCACCCGCTGGTCCCCGGTGTCGAACCCGCCGCCCGGAGCGGCGGGCAACCTCGACGCCACGTCCCCCGACGACATCTGGACGCTCACCGGCGAGCAGACCGCCGCCCACTGGGACGGCACGCGCTGGACCACGACCCGGCTCCCGTACAAGGTGGGCGACCTGGCCGTCGCGGGCCCCGACGACGTCTGGGCGGTCGGCAGCCGCTCCACCGGACCCGGCACCGGGACCGTGCACGGCGAGCCGTACGACCAGCCCGCCTCCACGCACTGGGACGGCACGTCCTGGAAGCCGGTGGACACGCCCCGGGCCCGCTTCGAGGAGCCGATCCCGCCCGAACCCGTAGCGGGCCTGAACAAGGTCTTCGCACTCGAAGACGGGCAGGTGCGCGCGTACGGCACCAACTCCTTCAACCACGGCGAGGTCGATCCGGAACCGGAGGACCAGTACATCCGGCTGCGCTGGGACGGCGCGAAGTGGGCCGACCAGGACCCGGCCCCCGGCCAGTGCGAGCTGCGGATCCCGGTCGGCCAGGAAAAGGGCGGCCTCTTCCTCGACGGCAACTGGTACCTGACCGACGACAACCGCTGCGTGAAGATCAAACGCGAGCGGCTGCCCCTGTCGACCGGCGCCCGCAAGGCCTCGAACCAGATGCTGTGGCTGAAGGAGATCCACCGGATCCCGGGCACCGACGAATGGATCGGCGCCGGAAAGGTGGAGGTCATGCAGAGCGGCGACCCGTTCGGCGCGCCCGTCGTCGTACGCCTGGAGCGCGGCTGAGCCGCAGGCTTCGGCTCCCACGGCCGCCAGGGGGCGATCACACCACTCGTTGCATAAACGTGCACAGCGACGTATAGTCATGCCATCCAAGAGGAGGGTTCCATGGCGGTACGCGCAGCAGTGGCGGGAGCGAGTGGATATGCGGGCGGCGAAGTGCTGCGCCTGCTGCTCGCCCACCCGGAGGTGGAGATCGGCGCCCTGACGGGCAACTCGAACGCGGGGCAGCGCCTGGGCGCGCTCCAGCCCCACCTCTTCCCGCTCGCCGACCGAGTCCTCCAGGAGACCACGACGGAGGTGCTCGCGGGGCACGACGTCGTCTTCCTGGCGCTGCCGCACGGGCAGTCCGCCGCCGTCGCCGAGCAGCTCGGTCCGGACGTCCTCGTCGTCGACATGGGCGCCGACTTCCGGCTGAAGGACGCCGCCGACTGGGAGACGTTCTACGGCTCGCCGCACGCCGGCACGTGGCCGTACGGCCTTCCCGAACTGCCGGGTGGCCGCGCCGTGCTGGAGGGGTCCAAGCGCATCGCGGTGCCCGGTTGCTACCCGACGGCCGTCTCCCTCGCTCTCGTCCCCGCGTACGCGGCGGGGCTCGTGGAGAGCGAGGCCGTGATCGTCGCCTCCTCCGGCACCTCCGGCGCGGGCAAGGCGGCCAAGCCGCACCTGCTCGGCAGCGAGGTCATGGGGAACATGTCGCCGTACGGGGTGGGCGGCGGTCACCGGCACACCCCCGAGATGATCCAGAACTTCAGCGCCGCGGCGGGGGAGCGGGTCTCCGTCTCCTTCACGCCGACGCTCGCGCCGATGCCCCGCGGCATCCTCGCCACGTGCAGCGCCAAGGCGAAGCCCGGCGTCACCTCCGAGCAGGTGCGGGCCGCGTACGAGAAGGCGTACGGCGAGGAGCCGTTCGTCAATCTGCTGCCCGAGGGCCAGTGGCCGCAGACGGCCGCCGTGTACGGGTCGAACGCGGCGCAGATCCAGGTCGCGTACGACGAAGCCGCGGGCCGCGTCATCGTCATCAGCGCGATCGACAACCTGACCAAGGGCACCGCCGGCGGTGCCATCCAATCCATGAACATCGCCCTCGGTCTCGACGAGACCACCGGGCTCTCGACGATCGGAGTCGCGCCGTGAGTGTGACGGCAGCCAAGGGATTCCAGGCCGCGGGCATCGCCGCCGGAATCAAGAACAGCGGGAACCCGGACCTGGCCCTCGTGGTCAACCGCGGCCCCCGCCTGGCGGCCGCGGGCGTCTTCACCTCCAACCGCGTCAAGGCCGCCCCGGTCCTCTGGTCCGAGCAGGTCCTCAAGGGCGGCCTCGTCTCCGCAGTCGTCCTCAACTCCGGTGGCGCCAACGCCTGCACGGGACCCAAGGGCTTCCAGGACACGCACGCGACGGCCGAGAAGGTCGCCGAGGTCCTCGAGGTGAACGCGGGAGAGGTCGCCGTCGCGTCGACGGGCCTCATCGGCGAGCTGCTGCCCATGGACAAGGTGCTGCCCGGCGTGGACAAGGCCGCGGCCCAGCTCTCCGAGCACGGCGGCGAGAAGGCCGCCATCGCCATCAAGACCACTGACTCCGTGCACAAGACGGCGGTGCACCAGGGCGAGGGCTGGACCGTCGGCGGCATGGCGAAGGGCGCCGGCATGCTGGCCCCCGGCCTCGCCACCATGCTGGTCGTCCTCACCACGGACGCCGCCCTCGACAGCGAGGTCCTGGACAAGGCGCTGCGTGACGCCACCCGTGTCACCTTCGACCGGGTCGACTCCGACGGCTGCATGTCGACGAACGACACGGTGCTGCTGCTCGCCTCCGGAGCCGCCGAAGTCACCCCGGAGTACGAGGAGTTCGCCCAGGCCGTCCGCCTCGTCTGCGACGACCTCGGCCGGCAGCTCATCGGTGACGCCGAGGGCGCCAGCAAGGACATCAAGGTCGAGGTGATCAACGCCGCGAGCGAGGACGAGGCCGTCGAGGTGGGCCGCTCCATCGCCCGGAACAACCTCCTCAAGTGCGCCATCCACGGCGAGGACCCCAACTGGGGCCGGGTCCTTTCCGCGATCGGCACCACGAAGGCCACCTTCGAGCCGGACGAGCTGAACGTCGCGATCAACGGCGTGTGGGTCTGCAAGAACGGCGGCGTCGGCGAGGACCGCGACAAGGTCGACATGCGCTACCGGGAGGTCGTCGTCACCGCCGACCTCGCCGCGGGCACCGAGACCGCGACGATCTGGACCAACGACCTGACAGCCGACTACGTCCACGAGAACAGCGCGTACTCCTCATGAGCGAGACGAAAGAGACCAAGTCGACCGGAGCGCGGAAGCACACCGCGCTCCCCAAGGCCCAGACGCTCATCGAGGCGCTGCCCTGGCTGACCCGGCACCACGGCAAGACCGTCGTCATCAAGTTCGGCGGCAACGCCATGATCGACGAGGAGCTGAAGGCCGCGTTCGCGCAGGACGTCGTCTTCCTGCACCACGCGGGGCTCAAGCCCGTCGTGGTGCACGGCGGCGGCCCGCAGATCAGCAGGGCGCTGGACCGGCACGGCATCGTCAGCGAGTTCAAGGCGGGCCTCCGGGTCACCACCGAGGACGCCATGGACGTCGTACGGATGGTGCTCGCCGGGCAGGTGCAGCGCGAGCTGGTCGGTCTGCTCAACCAGCACGGACCGCTCGCCGTCGGCATCACCGGCGAGGACGCGCACACCATCACCGCCACCAAGCACCAGCCCCGCATCGAGGGCGAGCTGGTCGACATCGGCCGGGTCGGCGAGATCACCGAGATCGACACCGGCGCCATCGAGGCCCTGCTCGCCGACGGCCGGATCCCGGTCGTCTCCTCGATCGCCCGTTCCCAGGACGATTCGCATGTCTACAACGTCAATGCTGATACGGCGGCTGCGGCACTCGCTGCTGCGCTGGACGCCGAGACGCTGATGGTGCTGACCGACGTCGAGGGCCTCTACGAGGACTGGCCCCACTCCGACGAGGTCATCAGCCGGCTCACCGCCACCGAACTCGAGAAGCTGCTCCCGGAGCTGGCGAGCGGCATGGTCCCGAAGATGGAGGGCTGCCTGCACGCCGTGCGCAACGGCGTGCACACCGCCCGCGTCATCGACGGGCGGGTCCAGCACTCGATCCTGCTGGAGATCTTCACCGACGAAGGCATCGGCACGATGGTCATCGCCGACAAAGAGGGCGACAACAAGGGGGAGGACAACTCGTGACTGATAACCAGGAGTTGACGGAGCGCTGGCAGGGCGCCCTGATGAACAACTACGGCACTCCGAGGCTGCCGCTGGTCAAGGGCGCGGGCGCCAAGCTGTGGGACGCCGACGGCAAGGAGTACCTGGACTTCGTCGGCGGCATCGCGGTCAACGCGCTCGGCCACGCCCACCCGGCGATCGTCGAAGCGGTCTCCACGCAGATCGCCTCCCTCGGCCACGTCTCGAACCTCTTCGTCGCCGAGCCGCCCGTCGCGCTCGCCGAGCGCCTCCTCCAGCTCTTCGGCCGGGACGGCGCGGTCTTCTTCTGCAACTCGGGCGCCGAGGCCAACGAGGGCGCGTTCAAGATCGGCCGGCTCACGGGCCGGACGCACATGGTCGCCACGACCGGCGGCTTCCACGGCCGCACCATGGGCTCCCTCTCGCTGACCGGCCAGGCCGGCAAGCAGGACGGCTTCACCCCCCTCCCCGGCGACGTCACACACGTCCCGTACGGAGACGTGGAAGCGCTCAAGGCGGCCGTCACGGAGGACACAGCCTTCGTCATCATCGAACCGATCCAGGGGGAGAACGGCGTCGTGGTGCCGCCCGCCGGCTACCTCAAGGCGGCCCGCGAGATCACCCGGGCCACCGGCACCCTGCTCGTGCTCGACGAGGTGCAGACCGGCGTCGGCAGGACCGGGCACTGGTTCGCGTACCAGGCGGATGAGGGCATCGAGCCCGACGTCGTCACGCTCGCCAAGGGGCTCGGCGGCGGGCTTCCGCTCGGCGCGACGGTGGCCTTCGGCGAGACGGCGAAGCTCCTCAAGCCCGGCCAGCACGGCACGACGTTCGGCGGCAACCCGGTCGCCTGCGCGGCAGGCCTCGCGGTCCTCGACACCATCGCGGGCGAGGGCCTCCTGGAGAACACCAAGGCGGTCGGCGAGCGCATCAAGTCCGGCGTCGAGGCCCTCGGCCACCCGCTGGTCGGCCATGTCAGGGGCGAGGGCCTGCTGCTGGGTATCGTGCTCACCGGGCCGCGCGCACCGCAGGTGCAGCAGGCGGCCCAGGACGCGGGCTTCCTGGTGAACGCGCCCGCACCCGACGTCGTCCGGCTCATGCCGCCGCTGAACCTGAGCGACGCCGAGGCGGACGCGTTCCTCGCGGCGCTGCCCGCCGTACTGGACACGGCATCGGCCGACGCGGAAGGGCGATCCTGAGGAGAATGGGACGACGATGAGCAGCAAAGCGGAGAGAGACGTATCCGCGGCCACGAACCTGGCGCACGCGGTGTCGGCCGTACCGCAGACCCGCGCCGCGCGGCACCGCCGGATAGTGGACATCCTCAACCGCCAACCCGTGCGCTCCCAGAGCCAGTTGGCGAAGCTGCTGTCCGACGACGGGCTCACGGTCACGCAGGCGACGCTCTCCCGCGACCTGGACGAGCTGGGCGCGGTCAAGATCCGGAACACCGGTGGTGAGCTGATCTACGCCGTGCCCAGCGAGGGCGGCTTCCGCACCCCGCAGGCCCCGCTCGGCGAATCGGCCAAGGAGGAGCGGATGCGCCGCCTGGCCGGCGAGCTGCTCATCTCGGCGGAGGCCTCGGCGAACCTGGTGGTGCTCCGCACCCCACCGGGCGCGGCCCAGTTCCTGGCCTCGGCCATCGACCAGGCCGAACTCCACGTCATCCTCGGCACGATCGCGGGCGACGACACGGTGATGCTGATCAGCCGCGACCCGGCAGGCGGCCAATCCCTGGCAGACCACATGCTCCGCGTGGCCCAGAACGACCACTGATCCCAGCCCCGCCGGCGTTTGAGGCGCGGGGTCCGGGGCGGAGCCCCGGTCTTCGGGAAGGGGCGGGTTGGGGGAGAGTAAACCCTCAGCCCAGCCCCAACTCCCGCGCCGGGCCCTCCCCAAGAAACCCCACCAGCTCCTCCACAGTGGGCCCGGTCGCCGGCCCCCGCCGCGTCACCGCCAACGCCGCCGCCGCATTGGCCCCCCGCGCAGCGTCCACCGCGTCGACGCCCCGCCCAAGCAGCGCCAGGAACGCCCCCACATGCGCATCCCCGGCCCCATTGCTGTCCACGGCATCAACAGGGAACCCGGGCACATGCACCACGTCCCCCGCCCCCGGCGCAGCCAACCAACACCCGTCCTTGTCGGCCCGCACCAACACCCCCGCCCCATCCCGCAACCGCCCCCGCAAGGCGGCCGCCGCCTCCCGCGGATCGGCACCCCCGGCCAGGATCCCGGCCTCGCGCGCATTGCAGCTCAGCCAGTCCGTCCGGGCAAGAACCGGTTCGAGGACCGCGGCCGGAATGTCCGCCACCAGCGGCGCCGGATCGAAACAGACCCGTACGTCATCGGGGAGACCCGCCACCATCTGCGCGAGCAACGGCCCGTTGACCTCCATGACAAGCCCGTACCCGGACACCTGCACCAGGTCACCGCCGCGCACGGCTCCGCCGATCGCCGCCGCCTCGTCCGGCGTCATCCGCGCGTCGACGCCGAAACTGGTCACGAACGTCCGCTCACCGCCCCCGTCGACGAGCGCGACACAGAACCCGGTATCGCCGTCCGTCCGCGCCGCAAGCACCGTCCCGATGCCCTCCGCGGCGAGCGCGGAGCGCACCAACTCCCCATAGGGACCGGTGCCGTGAAGCCCCGCATACACCGCTCCCGCGCCCAGCCGCCGCGCCGCCGTGAGCGTGTTGAAGCCGCCGCCCGCGTACAGCTCCGTACGCGTACCGATGACATCGCCACCCCGCTCCGGGAGGGCGGGTACGTCGATGACGAGATCGGCGATGACGTTCCCGGCGAGAACGACACGGGAGTCGGCGGTCATCGTGTGGCCTCCTTGAAAGCGGCGGAATCGGTGTCGGTGGAGTCGAGGGTCACCTTCGTGCGGCGCCCGAGCAGCGCGTACAGCACACCGCCCACGACGATCGCGACGAGCCAGCCGAGCCCGTTGGTGCCGAGCCAGGACCCGGCCAGCGGGCCCTTGAACCACACGTCGTCCGCGCTGGTCGAGGCCGTGGTGAACAGCAGCCCGGCCACGATCGCCACCACCCACGCGACGACGGCGGGCAGATGGAAACCGCCGGTGTACCAGTAGCGGCTGGTGCGGCCGGTGTTCATCACGGCCTCGGTGTCGTAACTCCGGCCCCGGGCCATGTCGACGACGATGACCCCGATCCATGCCGAGATCGGCACGGCGAGCAGCGTCAGGAACGTACTGAACGGGCCGTAGAAGTCGCCCGCGATCAGCATGAAGTAGACGCCGCCGAGGAACATCAGGGCGACATCCACGCAGACCGCCCAGGCCCGCGGCACCCGCAGACCGAGCGTGATCATCGTCAACCCGGCCGAGTACGTGGACAGGTGATTGGACATCAGCAGCCCGCCGAACGCCGCGATCAGATACGGCACGGCCATCCACGACGGCAGCATCGCGTTGATCGCCGCGACCGGGTCGGACGAGGTCGCGAGCGTCGGATCGCCCGCCGTGAGCAGCGAGCCCAGCGAGATCAGCAGCACCAGCGGGATGCCCGCGCCGAACGCGGAGGCCTGCACGAGCCGCCCGCCCGGGATGGACCGCGGCAGGTAACGGGCGTAGTCCGCACCGGCGTTGGCCCAGCCGATGCCGGTGCCCGCGGCGATGAAGCCGATGCCCCCGATGACACCGCTGAGCGGTCCGGCCGGGGCGTCGAGGACCTTCGACCAGTCGACGGTCGCGACGAGGAAGCCCATCACGACCAGGTTCAGGATCCCGAAGGCCACCGTCGCCCACTTGTTGATCCACATGATCGTGGCGTGCCCGAGCCCACTGATCAGCAGGGTGCAGGCGATGAAGACCAGCAGACAGATCAGGGTGAGGACGGTGCCCTGGCCGAACCCGAAGAGCGTGTTGAGCAGAGCGAGCAGCGCGTACGCCGCCGTGGTCGTGGTGATCGTCTCCCAGCCGACCCGGCTGAGCCAGCTGATCAGCGTGGGCCCGTGGTTGCCGCGCTGGCCGAACACCGCGCGCGACAGGGTCAGGGCGGGCGCGCCGCCCTTCTTGCCGGCCAGGCTGAGAGCGCCGACCAGCGCGAAGGAACCCACCGAGCCGACGACCGCGACGATCACGGCCTGCCAGATGTTCAGGCCGCGGAAGGCGACGAGCGTCGCGCCGAGCGGCAGCCCGAGGATCGAGATGTTGGCGGCGAACCACGTCCAGAACATCTGGCTCGCGTGGCCGTGCCGCTCGCTGTCGGGGACCGGTTCGATCCCCCGGGTCTCCACGGTGCCGACGCGGTCGTTCTTCGTTGAATCGGCCATGGCGGAACCTCCTTGCTCTTGCTCGGTGCGGACGGGGTGAGGTCCGTCAGCGGTTGGTCCGGTAGGTGAGCAGCTGCCTGGTCAGCGGCTCCAGATCGAGCCCGTTGACCTCGCGCAGGGTGCGTACGGCGTCGGCGGGCAGGGCGGTGAGGCCGTGCAGGGAACCGGCGATCGCGCCGGCGATCGCGGCGATCGTGTCGCTGTCGCCGCCGAGGTTCGCCGCGAGGAGCGTGGACCGCCACGGGTCGCCGTCGGTCAGCGCGAGCACCGCGAACGCCGCCGGGACCGACTCCTGGCTGGCGACGCTGGTGCCGATGAGCGCGACGACACGGTCGAGCGCCGCGGTCTCGTCGAGGCCCGCGACCAGCTCGCGCACCGAGGAGATCCGCGCCGAGATGCTGGCGCCCGCGACCCAGTGCCCGCGCCGCGCACCGGCCTCGGAGGCGGCGATCGCGGCGTCGAAGACGTCATCGAGGGTGCCGCCCGCGACACCGGTGGAGACGGCCGCGGCGACGGCCGCCGCGCCCGCGATACCGATGTTCGTGTCGTGCGTGACCTGGCAGGACTCGACGACCCGGTCCAGGAAGGGCTCGGTGTCGTCGGGGCCGTAGGAGTAGGCGATGCCGACCGGCGCGACGCGCATGGCGGAGCCGTTCGTCGTGCCGTACTTTCCGGCCTCCTTGGGGTCGGCGCCCCGGTCCACGGCGTCGAGCGCCGCCTTGGTCGAGGGACCCAGCAGGTCGAACGACCCCTTGGCCTTCATCTCCCGCTCCCAGGACAGGAGTTCCTCGGCGAACCGCAGCGGGTCGACGTGCCCGCCGCCCTCCACGATCAGCCGCGCCACGATGACGGCCTGGTCGGTGTCGTCCGTGACGGACCCGGCGGGCATCCCGGCACTGACCGGATTGTCGGGCTGGGCGGGCTCGAAGCCGCTCAGCGTGCCGTAGACGCGGACGACGTCCTCTCGCGACATGACCTGGGTCGGCATGCCGAGCGCGTCGCCGAGCGCGAGCCCGTAGAAGGCACCGGCGGCGCGGTCGAAGAGGGCGGGATCGGGGGTGGTACTCACGGTTGGCCTCCTCGGCCGGTACGTACGTGCAATTGGAACCGGGACGGGTCGAGCAGGCTCGTGACCTGCTCGACCACGCCCCCGTCCGCGTCGCGGAGCACCTGGGCGACGCGGAGGAAGGAATCACCGGGGGAGCGGCGCAGGGCCGCGGCGTCGGCGTCGTCGAGTCCGGCGACGGCGATGTGCGCGTCACTGGAGTCGCGGACCCGGCCCGCCGCGGCGAGCGTCTGGTCCAGGGAGCCGCCGTCGAGCCCGCGCTCGACCAGATCGGCCAGCGGCCCGACGGCGGGCACCCGGCTGAACTCCAGCGAGACACCGTGCCCGTCGGACAGCCGGCGTACGCGGTCGAGGGCGATGAACTCCGGGCTCTCCAGGCCGAGTTCGGCGGCGAGCGCCGTGTCCTGTATCCGCTCGAAGCGCAGGGTCTGCGTCGTCAGCTCGGTGCCCTGGGCGGCCAGCGCCCTGGTCCAGCCGAGATGCTGGTCGAGCGGGGCGCCGTCGAACGTGACGATCGACCCGATGCCGGCGTGCGTCTCGATGAGTCCCTGTTCGCCAAGGATGCCGAGAGCCTGCCGCACGGTCGTCCGGCTGACCCCGAAGCGCTCCCGGAGTGCGTGCTCACCGGGCAGCTTGCTGCCGTCGGCGTGGACGCCCGTACGGATCTCCTCGGCGAGGACGTGGGCGACGCGGTGATGCTTGTGAACCTGTCCAGGCATGTCTAGAAGGTAGACACGAAGAAGCCGACCTGTCTACACCTGTCCAGTCATCTTTTCGGATACCTGGCCGGTGTCGACTTGGTCGGCTTCTTCGATGCGCTCCGGTGCCGGGGGCCTACTTCTTCTCGGCGGCCCTCGCCCGGTACGACATCCACGCCGCGACCAGCGCGCCCGACACGTTGTGCCAGACCGAGAACACGGCGGCGGGCAGCGCGGCCAGCGGGCTGAAGTGGGCGGTGGCCAGGGAGGCCGCGAGGCCCGAGTTCTGCATGCCGACCTCGAAGGCCATGGCGCGCGACGCGGGCTTGCCGAGTCGGCCGAGCTTTCCCGCGCCGTAGCCGAGCGCGAGGCCGAGGCCGTTGTGCAGCACCACCGCGACCATGACGAGGGCGGCGGCCGACTTGATGGCGTCGGCGCTTCCCGCCACCACCACGGCCACGATCACGGCGATGGTCAGCGCGGACAGCCACGGCAGCACCTTGAGCAGCCGGTCGACGTACCGGCCGAGCACGAGCCGCACGACCAGGCCCGCGATCACCGGGAGCAGCACGGTCTTCAGGATGTCCGTCATCATCGAGCCGGCGTCCACCGGCAGGTACGCGCCCGCGAGCAGCAGCGTCAGCGGCGGCGTGATCAGCGGCGCGAGCACGGTGGAGACGGTCGCCACGGACACCGAAAGGGCGACGTCGCCGCGCGCCAGATACGTCACGACGTTGGACGCGGTGCCGCTGGGCGCGCAGCCGACGAGGATGACACCGGCCGCCAACTGCGGGGACAGGCCGAGCGCGTGGGCGATCGCCCAGCCGAGCCCCGGCATGATCACGTAGTGCGCGACGAGCCCGAGTCCCACGGCCCACGGCCGCTGCGCGACGCCCTTGAAGTCCGTGAGGGTCATGGTGAGGCCCATGCAGAACATCACGACGCCCAGCAGGTAGGGCACGTTGGTGCCCCAGCCGGCGAACGTGCCGGGGGAGGCGAGCCCCCAGGCGCCCGCGACGAGGACGAGCACGGGGAAGACGGTGACCGCGAGCCGGGCGGCGCGGTCGGTGGCCCCGCTCTCCACGGCTGTCCCGGCCGCGGTCCCGGCCTCGGTCGTGGCCTCGTCGGCGGTCTCCGCTGCGGGGGAGTCGGGGGACGTCTGTTCGGATTCGCTTCGCACCGGGCGATGCAACGCCTCGGCGGCGAATCCGCGCAACCCCGTCTCGTTATGTGGTCCCTACACGAGAGCCGGTGCCGGCATAGGTGCCCATGTCCGTATACGTATCAGTACCGGATGATTGAGGTCTCAGTACCGGGGGATTGCCGTCTCAGTACCGGGTGATTGCCGTCGCCCCGCCCGCCGTCCCGATCGCGATGTGCGGGGACCGCTCGGGGTGCGCCCAGGTCAGGATCCGGCGCATGGCGTCCTTTGGTACGGACACGCAACCGGCCGTGGCCCCGCGCCCGTTGACGTGCAGGAAGATTCCGGCTCCGCGGCCGTGCACGGGACGGTAGTAGTTGAAGCCGACCACGAGCGCGTGCGCGTACTGCGTCGCGTAGTCGGCGAGGCGCTCGGACTCGGCGGCGCGGCAGTCGCGGGGGCGCGGCTCGGTCCAGCGGTTGTACGAGCGGGAGGCGTTGTCCTGGCACCACCAGGAGTCGCGGTGCACGCGCCGGTACGTCGTCCTGCTCCCCTCGGGTGCCGCCTTGACGCCGAACGCGAAGGGCAGGTCGTAGAGGCCGGTCGGCGTCGTGTTGGTGCCCTGCTTGCGCTTGCTCCCCGCCACGAGCCCCTTCGCCCCGAACCGCGCGGGCGCCGAACCGGCCTTCACCCAGCGGCCGTTCGCGCCCCGGTCCCACCAGGTGACGGTGCCGGTGGTCGAGGACGTGCGGGGTGCCTGCGCGGTGATCAGCTGGCGGCCGCCGCCCGTGTCAGCCATGCGGGCGGGCAGCGGGTCGGCGGCGGAGGCGGAGGCATTGGGGGCCGCACCGAGGGCGGCGCAGGCGGCGACGGCGGTGGCGATACCTGCTCGAATAGGGCGCATGGGTCAGAACGTAGCGGGCGGCAGCGGCAATGGCAGCCCGGGCAGTCCGTCCAGGCTCTTCGCGATGTACTCCTTCTTCTGGAAGTACGCGTCGAGCCCCGCGTCGTCCTCGCGCTCGAAGCGCCTGCCGTGCAGGTCGCGGTCCTCGTCGTACGTCATGAAGGGCACGGCGTAGCCGCAGGTGTCGCGGATGTGTTCGGCGTGCACGACGATGATCGCGCGCAGCCCGTTGCGGGTCGGGTCGATGTCGGGGAAGTGGCCGAGCAGCTCGGCGAAGCGGGGGTCGTCGCGGAACACGGGCTCGCCGCGGCCGTGCACCCGGACGATGTTGGGCGGTCCCTGGAACGCGCACCACATCAGCGTGATCCGGCCGTTCTCGCGCAGGTGGGCGATGGTCTCCGCGTTGGAACCGGCGAAGTCCAGGTAGCCGACGGTCCGTTCGTCGAGCACGGCGAACGAGCCCTTGAGGCCCTTGGGGGAGAGGTTGACCGTACCGTCGTCGGAGAGCGGGGCGGTCGCGGTGAAGAAGACCGGCTGGTCCTCGATGAACGTGCGCAGCCGGCCGTCTATGCGCTCATGACTTTTTCCCATACCGGGATGATGCCCGGTGCACGCTTCCTTCGTAGAAGGTTCCGTACGGCGAGATGTCCGCCGGCTCCGCACCGGCAGTCCGGGGCACGATTGACGAATCATGCAGGACCCTGCATAATCATGCACAACGACAAACGCACCGGCATTCAGATTCACCGGCCCGAGGAGCAGAGCACGTGAGCAGCAACACCGGCGATGTCCGCCTCTGGGGCGGCCGGTTCGCCGACGGCCCGGCCGAGGCCCTGGCGAAACTCTCCGCCTCCGTCCACTTCGACTGGCGCCTCGCCCCGTACGACATCGCGGGCTCCCGTGCCCACGCGCGCGTGCTCAACAAGGCGGGACTGCTCACCGAGGACGAGCTGACCCGCATGATCGCCGGCCTCGACGAGCTGGAGACGGACGTCGCGGACGGCTCCTTCGTCGGCACGATCGCCGACGAGGACGTGCACACCGCCCTCGAGCGCGGCCTCCTCGAGCGCCTCGGCCCGGACCTCGGCGGCAAGCTGCGCGCGGGCCGCTCGCGCAACGACCAGGTGGCGACGCTCTTCCGGATGTACCTGCGCGACGAGGCCCGCGCCATCGGCGGCCTGATCGCCGACCTCCAGGAGGCCCTCGTCGGCCTCGCGGAGGCGCACTCCGACGTCGCGATGCCGGGTCGTACGCACCTCCAGCACGCCCAGCCGGTGCTCTTCGCCCACCACGTCCTGGCGCACGTCCAGTCCCTGTCCCGGGACGCGGAGCGGCTGCGCCAGTGGGACGAGCGGACGGCCGTCTCGCCGTACGGCTCCGGCGCCCTGGCGGGCAGCAGCCTCGGCCTCGACCCGGAGGCGGTGGCGCGGGACCTCGGCTTCGAGCACGGCAGCTCCGCCAACTCCATCGACGGCACGGCCTCTCGTGACTTCGTCGCCGAGTTCACCTTCATCACCGCGATGATCGGCGTGAACCTCTCGCGGATCGCCGAGGAGATCATCCTGTGGAACACGAAGGAGTTCTCCTTCGTCACGCTCCACGACGCCTTCTCCACCGGCTCGTCGATCATGCCGCAGAAGAAGAACCCGGACATCGCGGAGCTGGCGCGCGGCAAGTCGGGCCGCCTCATCGGCAACCTCACGGGCCTGATGGCGACGCTCAAGGCGCTCCCGCTCGCGTACAACCGTGACCTCCAGGAGGACAAGGAGCCGGTCTTCGACTCCTGCGACCAGTTGGCTCTCCTGCTCCCGGCGTTCACCGGCATGCTGGCCACGCTCACGGTCAACCGGGAGCGCATGGAGGAGCTGGCCCCGGCCGGCTTCTCGCTCGCCACGGACATCGCCGAGTGGCTCGTGAAGCAGGGCGTGCCGTTCCGTGTCGCGCACGATGTCGCGGGCGAGTGCGTCAAGGTCGCCGAGGCGGAGGGCAAAGAGCTCGACGGCCTCACCGACGAGCAGTTCGCCAAGATCTCCGAGCACCTCAAGCCCGAGGTCCGCTCGGTGCTCAACGTTCCGGGCGCCCTGGCCTCCCGCTCGGGCCGCGGTGGCACGGCGCCGAGCGCGGTCGCCGTCCAGCTCGCCGAGGTCAAGCAGGACCTGACGGTGCAGCGCACCTGGGCAGACGCGAAGAAGTAGGCCCCCGCGGGCACCGAGAAGGGCCCGGTTCGTCCATCCGTGGACGAACCGGGCCCTTCGGCGTGTACGCGTATGTGCCCGGGCGGGGCGTCAGCGGCGCGCCCGCGCCCCGCCTCCGTAGCTCGACAGGTCGAGCAGCAGACCGAAGACGATGACCACCCAGCCGATCCCGCCGACACCGACCACGGGGGCGTACGCGAGGACGTACCCCAAGGTCGTCCACGGCAGCAGGACCAGGCCGATGAGCGGCAGCAGAACGCCACTGAAGGCGCGGTCCACGAGGTTGGTGAACAGCCACGTGATGACCAGGGCCACCCGTGGCCCGATGGCGGCCATCGCCGCGAAGATGCAGCACCCCATGCCGGTACCTCCAGAGAGTCGGACGTCCCGACAGTCGTAACACTGCGTCAGGGCACCGGCTACTGGAGTACCGGCCAGGCGTGACGGCCTCCCCCCGCATGGCCGCCTCTCGAATCGATGAGACATTCATGTCTCATATGAAGTACTCTTGTCTCATGACAGTCGATCGCGCTCAGGTACTGCACAGCGCTGCCGCCCTGCTGACCCGCAGGTCCACGGCCACCATGGACGAGGTGGCGCGGGCCGCCGGCATCAGCCGCGCGACGCTGCACCGCCAGTTCGCGGGCCGGGACGCGCTGGTCCGCGCGCTGGAGGCGCTCGGCATCGCCGAGTGCGAGTCGGCGCTCGACCGTGCCCGGCTCGACGAGGGGCCGGCCGCGGACGCGTTGCGGCGCCTCATCCGCGAGGTCGAGCCGTCGGCGCCGCTCCTCGCCTTCCTCGTCACGGAGAACCAGCTCTTCGAGGGGGAGCAGCAGCACGAGGGCTGGGCCCACCTGGACTCCCGCATAGAGGCGCTGTTCCGACGCGGACAGGAGACGGGCGAGTTCCGGATCGATCTGACCCCCGCCTGGCTGACCGAGGCGCTCTACGGCCTCATCGGCAGCGGCGCCTGGGCCGTACAGGACGGCCGCGTCGCGGCGAAGGACTTCCAATTCATGATCGTCGAGCTGCTGCTCGGCGGCGCACTTCGGAGAGTGGAACCATGACCAGCACACCACAGCGCACCCCTGCGGCGGAGGTGGTGGAGTCCCGTCCCGCGCGGTGGCTCGCCCTCTCCGTCCTCGTGCTGGCCGTGCTGCTCGTCGCCGTGGACGCGACCGTCCTCGGCCTCGCGACCCCGTACATCAGCGAGGACCTGAAGCCCTCCGGCACGCAGCTGCTCTGGATCGGTGACGTCTACTCGTTCGTCATCGCCGGACTGCTGGTGTCGATGGGCAGCCTCGGCGACCGCATCGGCCGCAAGAAGCTGCTCCTTGTGGGAGCGGTCGCCTTCGGTGCGGTCTCGGTGCTCAACGCGTACGCGACGACGCCCGAGATGATGATCCTGGCGCGCGCCCTGCTGGGTGTCGCGGGCGCGACCCTGATGCCGTCCACGCTGGCGCTGATCCGCAACATCTTCCACGACCCGCGCGAGCGTTCGCTGGCCATCGGCATCTGGGGTGCCATGGCCTCGGCGGGCGCGGCGGTCGGTCCTGTCGTCGGCGGGTTCCTGCTCGAGCACTTCTGGTGGGGCTCGGTCTTCCTGATCAACCTGCCGGTGATGGCGATCCTGGTGATCGTCGGCGCGAAGCTCATTCCCGAGTCGAAGAACCCGGTGCCCGGTCCGTGGGACCTGCTGAGCGTGGTGCTGTCCCTCGTCGGCATGATCGGCGTCGTCTACGCGGTGAAGGAGGCGGCCGCGCACGGCTTCGGCCTCGGTGTGGGCGCGTCGGCGGTGGTCGGCGTGGCGGCGCTCGTGTGGTTCGTACGCCGTCAACTCACGCTCCAGGCGCCGCTGTTGAACATGCACCTGTTCCGCAACCGTGGCTTCTCGGGCGCGGTCCTGGCCGACCTGCTGACGATCCTCGGGCTCGCGGGCCTGGTCTTCTTCCTCTCCCAGTTCCTGCAACTGGTGCAGGGGCGTGCGCCGTTCGAGGCGGGGCTCGCCGAACTCCCCGCCGCGGTGGGAGCGGTGGCGGCCGGTCTGGTCGCCGGTACGGTGGCGCGGCGCTTCTCGGTACGTTCCGTGGTCGCGGGCGGGCTCGCGGCGGTGGGCCTGGCCCTCGCCGCGCTCACCACGCTGAGCCAGTCGACCGGGTATCCGCTGCTGGGCGTGGTGCTGCTCGTCGTCGGTGTCGGCGCGGGCTTCTCGTTCACGGTGACGGCCGACGTGATCCTGTCCAGCGTGCCCAAGGAGCAGGCGGGTGCGGCGTCGGCGGTGTCCGAGACGGCGTACGAACTCGGTACGGCGCTCGGTATCGCGCTGCTCGGCTCGATCGTGACCGGCGTCTACTCGGGGTTCACGGTTCCGGCGGGTACGCCGGAGGACGTCGCGGTGGCGGCGCACGACTCGCTCGGCGGGGCGGTCGAGGCGTCGGCCGGCCTCCCGGCGGCCCAGGGCGAGGCCCTCCTCAACGGCGCACAGTCCGCCTTCGTAGACGGCCTCCAGGTGGCGGCGGGCATCGGCGCGGCGGTCCTGCTGGCGACGTCGGTGGCGGCATGGTTCCTCCTGCGCGGCCAACGCCTGGAACAGTAACCGGATTTCAAGCCCCTGCGGCGATTGAGCAGCGGGGTCCGGGGCGGAGCCCCGCGAGCGGAGGCCGGTGCCGCAGCAAAAGACCCGGTCGACCGGAAAGCTCCGGTCGACCGGGTCCACACACCCGTAAAAAGGACTACGCCGCCTTGGCCTTCGAGGCGTACATGTCTACGTACTCCTGGCCGGACAGCCGCATCACTTCGGTCATGACCGAGTCCGTCACGGCCCGCAGGACGTACCGGTCACGCCCCATCCCGTCGTAGCGGGAGAACTCCATCGGCTCGCCGAACCGCACGGTCACCTTCCCCGGCCGCGGAATCCCCGCACCCCCGGGCTGCAACTTGTCCGTGCCGATCATGGCGAAGGGGACGACGGGCGCACCCGTCATCAACGTCAGACGGGCGATACCGGTCCGGCCGCGGTACAGGCGTCCGTCGGGGGAGCGCGTGCCCTCGGGGTAGATCCCGAAGATGTTGCCCTCCTCCAGGATCCGGCGGCCGGTCATCAGCGCGGCCACACCGCCGTTCGCCCCGTCGCGGTCGACCGGGATCATGCCGACCCCGGTGAAGAACCACGCCATGAGGCGGCCCTTGAGGGACTTGCCGGTGACGTACTCGTCCTTGCCGATGAAGAAGACCTGCCGGTCACAGACGAGCGGCAGCAGCATCGAGTCGATGAACGTCAGGTGGTTGCCCGCCAGAATGACGGGACCGCTCCCCGGGATCTTCTCTGCGCCTTCCACACGCAGGCGGAACATCAGGCGCATGATCGGACCGAGCACTGCCTTGATGAGCGCGAAGCGGGACAACGAGCCCTCCGATGTCAAGGAATGAGCAGGGATGGGTACCTGGTTTGGACTGAGGAGTCTGTGCAGGTGAGGACGATACTCGCGGACGAGTACCCGTTGCACATCGGGTTCACCGACTGGATACGTGGAGTTGACCGAAGTTTGCGCCCCGTTGATGCCCCGGTAACGCCCGGACGCCATGCCGCATCACCCTGACGTTCCGTCCAGGGTCTCCCACTCGTCACTTCCCCACGCCTACGATCGGTCTCGCTTTGACAGGTGCAAGGCAGTACTTGGTGGGAGGAGTTCTTCATGGGGAACAAGGGGAACGAAAAGTCACAGGCCGCACAGGGGGAGCAGCAGCCGCGCGGCATCGCGGCGCTCGGCCGTCGTTCGCTGCTCGGCGCCGCGGTCCTCGGCGCGGGAGTCACGGCACTCGGAGCGTCCGGAACGGCGAGAGCCGCCGACAGAGAAAGTGGCGCGAATAACATGAACAAGGGTCTCGCGGGCCTCCCCGTGCCCACGGTCATCGCGCACCGCGGCACCAGTGGCTACCGGCCGGAGCACACCCTCGGCTCGTACCAGCTGGCGCTCGACATGGGCGCGCACATCATCGAGGCCGGCGACCTCTGCCCGACCAAGGACGGGCATCTCGTATGCCGTCACGAACCGGAAATCGGGGGCACGACCAATGTGTCGGCCCACCCCGAGTTCGCCGACCGCAAGACGACGAAGAGCCTCGACGGGGTGGCCACCACCGGCTGGTTCACCGAGGACTTCACGCTCGCCGAACTGAAGACGCTGCGGGCCAAGGAGCGCATCCCGGGCACCCGCCAGCACAACACGCTCTACGACGGCCGCTGGGAGATCCCCACCTTCGAGGAGGTCCTGCGCTGGCGCGCCGAGCAGAGCAAGAAGCTCGGCCGCGAGGTGTGGATCTACCCGGAGCTCAAGCACCCCACCTACTTCCGCAAGCAGAACCTCGCCCTGGAGGAGCGCGTCGCGAAGGTGCTGCGGGCGCACAAGCTGAACAGGCGCAACTCGCCCGTCATCATCCAGTCCTTCGAGCCGACGAGCATCCAGCGCATGAACAAGCTGGTCGACAACCCGCTCGCCGTCCTCCTGTCCACGGCGAACTCGCGCCCGTACGACTTCGTGGACACCGGCGACCCGCGCACCGTCGCCGACCTGATCACGCCCAAGGGGCTCGCGGAGATCGCGAAGTACGCGAACGGCATCGGCCCGACGCTCGACCTGATCATCCCGAAGGACTCGTCGGGCAAGCTGACCCAGCCCACGACCCTGGTCAGGGACGCGCACAAGGCGGGCCTCGTCCTGCACCCGTACACGATGCGCAACGAGAACACCTTCCTGCCGGCCGACTTCAAGAAGGGCACCGACCCCAACGCGTACGGCGACGCGTTCGGCGCCTTCAAGGCGTACTACGAGACCGGTATCGACGGCGTCTTCTCGGACAACTGCGACACGGCGCTCCTCGCCCGCGAGGACTTCGTCAACGGGTGACCCCCGGCGTCAACGGGTGACCCCCGGGCGCCGGTTGGAGTGAGACCCGGCCGCCCCGGCAACCGGCCGCCGGGGCGGCCCCGTCCCGCCGTACATGACGTACGACACCGTGATCGAGCCTCTGCGCCCCCTCCTCGCGGCCGAGGTCCGCGCCGAACTCCCGGGCGCGGCCGGCGACCCGGGCGACCTCGAACAGGCCGTCTGGGTCCGCCTCCTGGAACACCTCGGCACCCAGGGCGCACCGGCCGACCCCGCCGCCTGGCTCCGCGAGGCGGTCCGCGCCGAGGCCCGCCTCCAACGGAGTACGGAACTGCGCGAACTTCCGTACGGCCTGCGGCCCGCAGCCGATCCGGCCGCCGTCGACCCCGAATGCCGCGCGCTCGCCCGCGAACGCGACCGGGCGCTGCGCAGTGCGGTGCGCCGGCTGCCCGGCCGCTGTCGGCGCCTCATCGACGCGCTGCTGTCCCCGCAAGACCTCACTTACCGTGAGATCGCGGGCGAGTTGGGTATCTCACAGGGCAGCCTTGGGCCGGAACGTTCCAGATGTCTGGGATGCCTGCGCAGAATCCTGCCCACCGAGGTTGCGCTCACGGCTCGCCGGGGAAAAGGGTGAAGGACAACCGGCGGAACAGGTGAGCGGGAGGCATGCACACATGGGCATGAGCGTGACCATCTCTGCGGCGACCGAAACGGATGCCGAACAGATCCTCAAGCTGCAGTACCTCTGCTACCAGAGCGAGGCACAGCTCTACGGGGACTACTCGATCGAGCCGCTCACACAGTCCCTGACCTCGATCAGGGCCGAACTCGGCAGCGGCACCGTGCTCGTGGCGCGCCTCGGCGACGAGGTGGTGGCGTCCGTGCGCGGCACGGTCGACGCCGACGGCACGGCGCACATCAACAAGCTGATCGTCCACCCGCGCATGCAACGGCACGGCCTGGGCGGCCGGCTGCTCGCCTCCGTGGAGGCGAAGTTGGGGGCGACGGGCACGGCCAAGCGCTTCCAGCTGTTCACCGGTCACCGCAGCGACCACAATCTGCGCCTGTACCGCCAGCACGGCTACGCGGCCGTGTCCACGCAGCGGGTCGACGACCGCCTCACCGTGGTCACGCTGGCCAAGGACACCGAGACCGCGGGCGCCGCGGCGAACGCGTTCGTGGCGAGCGCCTGAGGGTCAGCCCTCCGGCTGCTGCCGCTGCAGCACACCCTTGCGCAGCCAGTACATCGCGCTCAGCGGCAGCAGCACCGGGATGAACAGATAGCCCATCCCGAAGTCCGACCACACGGTCGCGTCCGGGAACGCGGACGGCTCCACCAGCGTCCACGTACCGACGATCAGCACGCCCGCCAACTCCAGGGCGCAGCACACGAATGCGGCCCGCCGAGCCTTGTCCCCGCCACGCACCAGCGAGTACGTGATGAAGGCGTACACGAGCCCCGCCACCGCCGACAGCGAGTACGCCAGCGGCGCCTTGTCGAACTCGGTGGAGATCTGCACCGCCGAGCGCGACACGGCCCCGACGACCATCACGCCGTAGAGCCACACGAGCAGCATGCCGGGTCCGCTGATGAGGCGGCTCCGCTTGGTGTCCTTCTCTTCAGCGGTCACAGCCACCTCAGCCTCCCCAGATGTCAAAGAGCCGCACCTCGAGGACGGCGAGCACCACGCCGCCCGCGGCGACCGTCACCGAACCCCAGCGGGTCCGCTCGGCGAGCGACATGAAGCCCGCGGCCGGAACGCACGCGAATGCCCCAATGAGATACGCGACGAAGATCGTCGTGCCCTGGTCCGGCTTCTCGCCCCGTGCGAGCTGCACGATCCCGACCACCAGCTGCGCCAGCGCGAGCACCGACACCACGGCCATGCCGATGAAGTGCCAGTCCTTGGTCGGCTGGTCGCGATACGCGGCGAAACCGCACCAGGCCGCGAGCGCCATCGCGGCGAGACCCGTCACCAGGGTCAGGACATCAAGCATGGCCGTGAGCCTATTACGGGCCAAAAGACCCGATGCGCTCGACCCCGGGGTGACCCGTACCCTCGGGACATATGAAGATCACCGCTGACGCCCTGCTGTTCGACAACGACGGAACCCTGCTCTCGTCGATGGAGTCGGTGTACCGCTGCTGGACCCGCTGGGCCGAGGAGTACGGGATCACCGCCGAGGCCTTCGCCGCCGTCGAGCTGCACGGCCGCCCCGCCGCCGAGATCGCGGCCGACCTGCTGCCCGCCGAGAAGGTCCCGGGCGCCGTCGCCCGCATCGAGGAGCTCGAGGTCGAGGACGTGCCCAACGGCGGCACCCACGTCCTGCCCGGCACGCTCGACCTGCTCACCTCGCTCCCCGACGAGCGCTGGGCCGTCGTCACCTCCGCCACCCGCCGCCTCGCCGAGGCCCGCCTCGCGGCCGTCGGGATCAGGACGCCGCTGCTGATCGCCGCGGACGACATCACGCACGGCAAGCCCAACCCCGAGCCGTTCCTGCTCGCCGCAGGAAAGCTGGGCGTGGACCCGGAGCGCTGCGTCGTCTTCGAGGACGCCCCGGCCGGTCTCACCGCCGGCCGCGTCGGCGGCATGAAGACCGTGGCGTTGACCACAACGCACGAGGCGGACGAGCTCTCCGCCGACGTCGTGGTGAAGGACCTCTCCGCGGTGTCCGCGCAGGTCACGGACGCGGGCGTGGAGATCTCCGCCGAACTCTGACCCCACCTGGAACACCGGCCCCTGCTGTCCGAATAGCGGACGGCAGGGGTCTCTCGCGTCCTCACGTCTGCTTTACTTGCCGACATGACCACGACGAGCAGCCGCACCCTTGCGACCGAGGCGACCATGACGCCCGGTGCTGCTTGTATGTGTCGAATGTGCGCCTTCTGAGGGCCCCCATCACGCCTGTTCTCGCGCCCCGAAGCGAGACCCGCGCGCCCCGTTCCGTAGGGAGTGACTCCGCAGGGAGAAACCGTCCCCCTACGTGACCGGGTCCGCCCCGTGCACAGCTTCTCCGCACCGGTTCAGCCGCCTCTGTGAGACCTGTCGCGCGCCCGGAAACTCAAGCCAAGTTCCCGAACGAATGCCCCGTGCCCGGCGCCACCCGTGCCGCGCACTCGACAGCTACGGAAACCCACGTGATCACCACCAAGGGCCTCACCAAGGTCTACCGCTCGCGCGGCCGAGAGGTCACCGCCCTCGACGGCGTCGATCTGCACGTGCGCGAAGGCGAGGTGTACGGCGTCATCGGACAGTCCGGCGCCGGCAAGTCCTCGCTGATCCGCTGCGTGAACCTGCTGGAGCGTCCGACCTCCGGCACCGTGACCGTCGCAGGACAGGACCTCACCGCCCTCGTCGGCCGCGGCTCGCGCGCAGGCAAGGAACTGCGCGAGGCGCGCAGCCGTATCGGCATGGTCTTCCAGCACTTCAACCTGCTGTCCTCGCGCACCGTGCAGGACAACATCGAGCTGCCGCTGGAGATCCTCGGCAAGTCAGGGAAGGAACGTTCCACCAAGGCGCTGGAACTGCTCGACCTGGTCGGCCTCGCCGACAAGGCCAAGTCCTACCCGGCCCAGCTCTCCGGCGGCCAGAAGCAGCGCGTCGGCATCGCCCGCGCGCTCGCCGGCGACCCGAAGGTGCTGCTCTCCGACGAGGCGACCAGCGCCCTCGACCCGGAGACCACCCGCTCGATCCTCCAGCTCCTGCGCGACCTCAACCGACAGCTCGGCCTCACCGTGCTGCTCATCACGCACGAGATGGACGTCGTCAAGACCGTCTGCGACTCCGCCGCCCTCATGGAGCGCGGGCAGATCGTCGAGTCCGGCACCGTCAGCGAGCTCCTCGCGACGCCCGGCTCCGAACTCGCCTCCGCGCTCTTCCCGGTCAGCGGCGAGGCCTCCGGCGACGACCGCACCGTCATCGACGTCACCTTCCACGGCGAGTCGACGACCCAGCCGGTCATCTCGCAGCTCTCCCGCACCTACAACGTCGACATCTCGATCCTCGGCGCCGCGATGGACACCGTCGCGGGCAAGCAGGTCGGCCGCATGCGCATCGAACTGCCCGGCCGCTACGACGACAACGTCGTGCCGATCGGCTTCCTGCGCGAACAGGGCCTCCAGGTCGACGTCCAGGGCACCGCGCCCGCCGCTCTGCTGAAGGAAGGTGTCACCAAGTGACCTGGTCGGAGATGCAGCCGCTGCTGTCCCAGGCGTGTTGGGACACCTTCTACATGGTCGGCTGGTCCACGCTGATCGCGATCATCGTCGGCCTGCCGCTCGGCGTGCTCCTCGTCCTCACGGACCGCGGCGGACTGCTGCAGAACGCGTTGGTGAACAAGGTCATCGGGCAGGTCGTGAACATCGTCCGCTCGATGCCCTTCATCATCCTGATGGTCGCCCTGATGGGCTTCACGCGCGCGGTCGTCGGCACCACCATCGGCCGCGAGGCCGCCATCGTGCCGCTCGCCATCGGCGCCATCCCGTTCTTCGCGCGGCTCGTCGAGACGTCCGTGCGCGAGGTCGACGGTGGCCTGATCGAGGCCGTGCAGTCGATGGGCGGCAACACCTGGACCGTCGTACGCAAGGTCCTCGTGCCCGAGTCGCTGCCCTCGCTGATCTCGGCGACCACCACGACGATCGTCGCGCTCATCGGCTACTCGGCCATGGCCGGCACCGTCGGCGCGGGCGGCCTCGGCGACATCGCGATCCGCTACGGCTACCAGCGCTTCGAGGCCAACCTGATGTGGATCACGGTGGCGATCCTCGCCGTCGTCATCTCGCTCATCCAGTTCGCGGGCGACAGCGGCGCGCGCGTGCTGCACCGCCGCGCGGGCAAGGGCGGCGACCCGGTCCGCTTCCGCGCGCTCCTCGGCTTCCTGCCCGGCGGCCCGGCCGCCGCGGACGCCGAGACCCGCTGAACCCGAGCTTCTTTACGACAGAGCTGACTCCCGCCTCACCCGGCGGGGTGCACCACCCATGGAGAAAGGCACTTTTCGTGCGTAACACCACCAAGATCACCGCAGCTGTCCTCGCCACCGGCGCCCTCACCCTGGGTCTGACGGCCTGTGGATCCGGCAACGACGATGCAGGCTCCAAGGCCAAGGCCTCCGACCCGCTGGTCGTCGCCGCGACTCCCGTCCCGCACGCCGAGATTCTGAACTACATCAAGAAGAACCTGGCGAAGAAGGCAGGCCTCAAGCTCGAGGTCAAGGAGTTCACCGACTACGTCACGCCGAACAACGCCACCGAGGACGGTTCGGTCGACGCCAACTACTTCCAGACCACGCCCTACCTGGAAGACTTCAACAAGAAGAACGGCACGCACCTCAAGTCGGTCGCCACCGTTCACCTGGAGCCGCTCGGCCTCTACTCCCAGAAGGCCAAGAAGATCGACGGCATCAAGAAGGGCGGCACCGTCGCCCTCCCGAACGACGCCGACAACGAGAGCCGCGCCCTGCGCTTCCTCGCCGCCAATGACCTGATCACCCTCAAGAAGGGTTCGGAGTCCACCGCGACCCCGCAGGACATCGCGAAGAACCCGAAGGACCTCCAGTTCAAGGAGGTCGAGGCGGCGCAGACCCCGCGCTCCCTCAAGGACGTCGACGCCGCGGTGATCAACGGCAACTACGCGATCGGTGCCGACCTCAACCCGGGCAAGGACGCCCTCGCCCTGGAGTCCACGAAGAACAACGAGTACAACAACGTGCTCGCCATCAAGGACGGCAACCAGGACGACCCGCGCGTCAAGAAGCTCGCGAAGCTCCTGACGTCGCCCGAGGTGAAGAAGTTCATCGAGACCAAGTACAAGGGCTCGGTGCTCCCCTCCTTCTGATGCGTACGTATACGATTCCCGCCGCCGTGATCGCCGGGGCACTCGTCCTCGGCCTCACGGCCTGCGGCAGCGACAAGGCGGACGCGAGCGAGAAGCTGGTCGTCGGGGCCACCCCGACCCCGGCCGGTGAAGTCCTCACGTACGTACAGAAGAAGCTGGCCAAGAAGGCCGGACTCGACCTGGAGATCAAGGAGTTCACGGACTACGTCCTGCCGAACACCGCGCTCCAGCAGGGCGAGCTCGACGCCAACCTGTTCCAGCACACGCCGTACTTGAAGGACTTCAACAAGTCCAAGGGCACGACGCTCACGCCGGTCACCCAGGTCTATCTGCCGCCGCTCGGCTTCTTCTCCAAGAAGACGAAGGACGTCACGAAGCTGCGCGACGGGGCGACCGTCGCGCTGCCGAACGACATCACCAATGAAGGCAGGGCGCTCGAACTCCTCGCCTCCCAGGGCGTGATCGGGCTCAAGAAGGGCGCCGGCCTGAACGCGACGCCCAAGGATGTCGCGAAGAACCCCAAGGGCCTGAAGTTCAAGGAGCTCGAAGCGGCCCAGTTGCCCCGCTCGTTGGACGACGTCGACGTGGCCGCGGTCAACAACAACTTCGCGATGGACGCGGGACTGAACCCCAAGAAGGACGCCATCCTTCTGGAGTCGGTCCAGGACAACCCGTACAACAACATTCTCGCCGTCAAGAAGGGCGACGAGGACGACCCGCGGGTCAAGAAGCTGGCGAAGCTGCTGACTTCACCCGAGGTCAAGAAGTTCATCGAGACCAAGTACAAGGGTTCGGTGCTCCCCGTCTGAGGGACCCGATCGACGCCCTTCCATGGGGGCCGCTCCTGGCAACAGGGGCGGCCCCCATGTGCAGTTACGTGCCTTCATGCTGCATGCTGGGCACTTCACGAGGCCCGACGCGAAGGTAGAAGGCCAACGAAGGTTACGGAGCGGCGCATGACGAACACCTTCCCCGAGATCTCCATCAGCACGGAGCGCTTGGTGCTGCGTCCGCTCGACGAGGACGACGTACCCGCGCTCACGGAGATGATGAACGACGAGCTGGTCACCGCCTGGACCTCGGTGCCGCAGCCGTTCACGGAGGAGGGTGCCCGCCGCTGGATCGCCGAGGGCGTGCCGAGGCGGCGGGCGCGCGGCGCCGGACTCGACCTCGCCGTCACCGAGTTCCTCACCCAGCGGCTCGTCGGCACCATCCGGCTCACCCACACCAACTGGCACGTGCGGTCCACCGAGCTCTCGTACATCGTCGCTCCCTGGGCGCGCGGCGAGGGCTACGCGTCCGAGGCCGCGCTCGCCACGGCCCAGTGGCTCTTCCGCAACCAGCACCTGGAGCGCATCGAACTGCGCACCGCCGCCGACAACACCGCGGCCCAGCAGGTCGCCCAGAAGATCGGCTGCATCAGCGAGGGCGTACTGCGCAACGCGTGCATAGCGCGTACGCGCACCGAGGACGGCGGCCTGGCCGAGGCCCGTACGGACTTCATCGTGTGGAGCCTGCTGCCCGAGGACCTCGAGGGCGTCACCGAGCAACTGGCGGAGGCCGGGGGTTTCACCGCCTTCTCGGACTGGAACTGACCTCACGGGCGATGGACAGTCCGGGCAGGTACGCTCACGGTGCCCCGATCCCGGCGGCACCCCCGACCTCCGTGCCGTATGGGCACGTACGTACCCGAGCACACCCAGGAGACTGACGACGATGGCCGACCGGGTCACGGTGATCGGCTGGGACGGTTCGCCGCTGACGGACGCGGCCCGCTCAGCACTCGGCGCGGCCACGCTCGTGGCGGGCGCCGCGCACCACCTGGCGCTGCCCGAGGTGCCCGAGCGCGCCGAGCGCGTCCGGCTCGGCAGCGTGGCCCTCGCCGCCCGCCGCATCGCGGGCCACCGCGGCACGGCCGTCGTGCTCGCGGACGGCGACCCCGGCTTCTTCGGCGTCGTACGCACCCTGCGCGCGCCCCAGTACGGCCTCGAGGTCGAGGTCGTGCCCGCCGTGTCCTCGGTCGCCCAGGCGTTCGCCCGCGCGGGCATGCCATGGGACGACGCACAGGTGGTCGTCGCACACCGCCGCACCCTGCGACGCGCGGTGAATGTGTGCCGCGCCCACACGAAGGTCGCCGTCCTCACCTCACCGGGCGCCGGCCCCGCCGAACTGGGCCTGCTCCTTGAGGGCGTCCATCGCACCTTCGTCATCTGCGAGGAACTCGGCACCGACCGCGAACAGGTCACCGTCGTCACCTCCGACAAGGCCGCCGACCACGCGTGGCGCGACCCCAATGTCGTCATCGTCATCGGGGGACCGGTCACCGGCGCCCCCACGAGCGGCAACTGGCTGGCAGGCGGCGACCCCGACGCGGGACCGCGCGGCTGGGCGCTGCCCGCCGAGGAGTACGCGGGACCGTTCGGCGAGGGCGAGACCGAACAGCTGCGCGCCGCCCAACTCGCCCGCCTGGGCCCGCGCGCGGGCGACCTCGTGTGGGACATCGGCTGCGGCAGCGGGGCGTTCACGACGGAGGCCGGCCGGTTCGGCGCCGCCGTCATCGCCGTCGACCGGGACGCCGACGCCTGCGCCCGCACCCTCGCCGTCGCCCGCCGCTTCGGCATCCAGGTCCAGATCGTCCACGGCACCGCACCGCACGTCCTCGAAGACCTCCCGGAGCCCGACGTCGTCCGCGTCGGCGGCGGGGGAGCGGCCGTCGTCTCGGCCGTCGCGGACCGGCGCCCCGCCCGCATCGTCACGCACGCCGCGACACGCGATGCCGCCGAACTCATCGGCAGGGACCTGACGGAGCACGGATACGACGTCGAGTGCGCCCTCCTGCAATCCGTCGAACTGGACACTCGCGCCTGGACGGAGAAGGAGCGGACCGTGGGGTTCCTCCTCTCGGGGCGGCTTCCCGTCCGCCACCCGTGACCCGGGCGCCGCGCCGCGCGCGGTAGGCTGGCCGATCGTTGTACCGCACCGGGACGTTCGGCTCTTCGTACGCCAATGTCCCGAAAACGCACCACTTTTGAGGTGCGTGTGGTACGGCAGCGACCGGAGGACGCGCAACGTGGCGCAGTCCACAGAAGGCCATGGTCGAACTACGTTCCGTGGCCGCGGTCCGACCGGGACAATGCCTGTTGTCCGGAGCGGTTCGTGCCGCGCGGCGCGTGCGCTCGTTCTTGTTGACGGGCGGTCGAAGCGTCGCCCCGGACAGCGAAACAGTGATGCATGAAGGTGCTCGCAGTTCCGGCGGACGGCCGGGGGCGGCCAGGAAGTTCTCATTCGATGGGCGAGGGGTAGGCATGACCGACACCGGTCAAGTTCCGGGCGAAGGGCTGCCGGAGGACGCAGGCACGGCGGAGCCGCCGGGCGTTCCCGCACCCGGCGCGTACACCTACCTCGATCCCGCAGACGCCACGGCCGAGGACGACGAGATCCTCCTGATGCCCGGTTCGCAGGGCGCCTGGGGACAGCAGGCCACGGACCACAGCCAGGGACAGGGCCAGCAGTACGCCCAGCCCCAGGCCCAGTCCCAGCCCCGTCGTCCGCTGCACATGGGACCGGCCGTCCCGGACACCAACGGCAGCCCCGTCCGCTCGCTCGCCGACCGCGGCCCCGCCCAGCAGAACCCGATGCCGACCCGCCAGTCGGGCCCGCCCACCACCGGCCCGGAGTACCTGGACATCCCGCCGCAGGGCGCGGCCCCGTGGCAGCCGGCCCAGGCGCAGCAGCAGGCAACCCCCGCAGAAACGGTCGCTCCGCAGTACGCGCAGCCCGAAACGCCCGCGCACGCCCAGGAGTTCGCCCAGGTCGGCGCCGAGTCGATGCCGGTCGGCGCGTATGCGGGCCAGGCCCCGTACGCCGCGCACGAGCAGGGCCAGGGCGGCTACGACTACCCGCAGCAGCAGGACTACGCCCCGCACGGGTACGCCCAGCAGCCCGCCGCGGACCAGACGCTCGGCCAGTTCGTCCCGGTGGACGGCATCGTCCCCACGACCCCGCACCTGGCCCCCACCCCGCCGCAGGCGATGGTGGTCCCGCCGCTCCCGGAGGAGCAGGAGGGCGTCGCCGCCGAGCAGGGTGTGGCGGAGCAGTACGCCGGCGTCGGTGAGCAGGTCGTCGCTCAGCAGCAGGCCGATGTGGACGAGCAGTACGCCGCGTACGCCGCGTCCGGCCAACAGGGCATCGCCGACCAGCAGGCCGCTGCCGCGCATGAGGTCGGGGCCGATCAGCAGGGCGCCGGAGCGCAGGCGGTGGCAGCCGGTCAGCAGGACGCGACCGGCCGCCAGGCAGCAGCCGGTCAGCAGGGTGCCGTGGGGCCGCAGGACGCCGCCGGGCAGCAGCCGGGCGAACCCGGCCCGCAGGCTGGTGCCGAGCACGAGGCCATGGCCGATCAGCAGGGCGCCGGCGCGCAGGAGACCGGCACCGGTCAGCAGAGCGCTGCCGCGCAGCATGCTGCTGAGCAGGGTGCCGCGGAACCGCACGCCGCTGCCGAGCACGCGGGCGGGGCCGCCCAGCAGGACGTTGCCGCCCAGTACGCTGCTGCCGAACAGGGCGCCGTCGGCCAGCAGGCTGTCGTGGGCCGGCAGGCGGGCACCGGTCCGGAAGGCGTGGCCGGCTCGCAGGGCACGGCCGAGCAGCAGCCGGGCGTCGGTGAGCAGGGCGACGCCGGTCAGCAGGATGCGATCGGTCAGCACGGCGTCACCGGCGAGCAGCCTGCTCCCGGTACGCCGGGCGCGGTCGACCAACAGGACGCTGCGGGCCAGTGGGACGTGGTCGACCACCAGACCGCCACTGGGCAGCATGCCGTCGGAGACCCGCAGGGTGCGGCGGACCAACAGGCCCCTGCCGACCAGGAATCCCTGGCCGAGGAAGCCCCGGGCGCCCACGATGTCGTGACCGACTCGCAGGACCTGCACGGCCAGGCTGAATCGCAGCCCGCCGAGCCGGCCACTGCCGGACAGCAGGCCGTCGGCGACCAGTCGGCGGTGGGCGACGAGCAGGTCTCCGCCGCCCAGCAAGCCGTGGGCGGCCACGCAGTCGTGATCGACCCGCAGGCCGCCGCCGATCAGGCTGCCGCTGGTCGGGCCGCCGGTGACCAGTCGGCGATTGCCGACCAGCAGGTCTCCGCCGACCACCACGCTGTGGCCGACCAGCAGGCCGTCCCCGGCCAGCAGAGCATTGCCCAGCCGCAGGCCACAGCCACCCCCCAGGCCGTTATCGATCCGCAGGACCCGCACGCCATGGCCAATCAGCAGTCCGCCGAACAGGCACCCACGGGCGACGAGGCGGCCGCCCCCGCGCTCATCGCGGAGCCCGTCGTCGCACACACCGGCACGGCGCAGGGCCCCGAGTCCGCCGAGATCCCCCCGGAGGGGGCCGCGAGCGTTCCCGCTCCGCGCGAAGGCGACTCCGGCGCGATCCCGCTGCCCGAGTCCGCCCACCCCGAGGACCCCGCGGAGCAGACCGTCGCGCCCGCCGAACTGACGGGCGAGCCCGAACACCTGGCGCCGGAGCCCGAGGCCGCCGAGCCGCACCCCGCCGCTCCCGCCTACGACGACGCCGAGCGCGAAGCCGTCCTGCGCGTCATGCGCGAGCGCCGCGACATCCGCAACGGCTTCCGCAGCGACCCGATCCCGCACGAGGTGCTGCTGCGCGTCCTGGAGGCGGCCCACACGGCGCCGTCCGTGGGCCACTCGCAGCCCTGGGACTTCGTGGTCATCCGCTCGGCGGACACCCGCCGCGCGATGCACGAACTGGCGATGCGCCAGAAGGACGCGTACGCCAAGTCCCTGCCCAAGGGCCGCGCGAAGCAGTTCAAGGAACTGAAGATCGAGGCCATCCTCGACACCCCGGTGAACATCGTCGTCACCGCCGACCCGACCCGCGGCGGCCGCCACACGCTGGGCCGTCACACGCAGCCGCAGATGGCCCCGTACTCCTCCGCGCTCGCGGTCGAGAACCTGTGGCTCGCGGCCCGCGCCGAGGGCCTCGGCGTCGGCTGGGTCAGCTTCTTCGACGAGCGCGAGATGGTCCGCTCCCTCGGCCTGCCGGAGCACCTGGAGGTCGTGGCCTACCTCTGCGTCGGCTACGTCGACGAGTTCCCGGAGGAGCCGGAGCTGATGCAGGCCGGCTGGTCCAAGCGCCGCCCGCTGTCGTGGGTCGTGCACGAGGAGACGTACGGCCGCCGCGCCCTGCCCGGCGAGGACCCGCACGACCTGCTCGCGGAGACCGTCTCCAACATCCGCCCGCTGGACGCCAAGGCGCTCGGCGAGGCGTGGGAGCGGCAGAAGCGGATGACGAAGCCGCCGGGCGCACTCGGCATGCTGGAGATCATCTCCGCCCAGCTGTCCGGCCTGTCCCGCGTGTGCCCGCCGCCGATCCCGGAGCCCGCGGCCGTCGCGATCTTCGCGGGCGACCACGGTGTGCACGCCCAGGGCGTCACCCCGTGGCCGCAGGAGGTCACCGGCCAGATGGTCGCCAACTTCCTGGGCGGCGGCGCGGTCTGCAACGCGTTCGCGAGCCAGGTCGGCGCCGAGGTCTGCGTGATCGACGTCGGCGTGGCCGGTGAACTCCCGGCCACACCGGGCCTGTTGCCCCGCAAGGTGCGTGCCGGCACCGCCGACATGACGACCGGTCCCGCCCTGACCCGCGAAGAGGTCAAGGAGGCCATCGAGGTCGGCATCGAGACGGCCCGCGACCTCGTGGCCGCCGGCAACAAGGCGCTGCTCACCGGCGAGATGGGCATCGCGAACACGACGGCGTCCGCGGCCCTCATCTCGGTCTACACCGAGGTCGACCCCTCCGAGGTCACCGGCCGCGGAACCGGTATCAACGACGAGACGCACGCCCGCAAGGTCGAGGTCGTGCGCCGCGCGCTGGACCTGCACAAGCCCGACCCGGCCGACCCGCTCGGTGTCCTCGCGGCGGTCGGCGGCCTGGAGCACGCGGCCATGGTCGGCCTCCTCCTCGGCGGCGCGTCCCTGCGCACCCCGGTCATCCTCGACGGTGTCAGCGCCGGCGCGGCCGCCCTGGTCGCCCGCGCCATCGCCCCCGAGGTGCTCGCCGCGTGCATCGCGGGCCACCGCAGCGCCGAGCCCGGCCACGTAGCGGCCCTGAACAAGCTGGGCCTGCGCCCCCTGGTCGACCTCGACCTCCGCCTCGGCGAGGGCACGGGCGCCCTCCTGGCCCTCCCGATCGTCCAGAGCGCGGCCCGCGCCATGCACGAGGTCGCCACGTTCGACTCGGCCGGGGTCACAGAGAAGTAGCCCCCACCCCGCCCCTTCCCGAAACCGGGGGCTACGCCCCCGGACCCCCTCGCCTCAATCGCCGGCGGGGCTTGATCATCAAGCCCCGCCGGCGATTGAGGCGGCCTGTCCGGCAGGACTTTCGGGAAGGGGCGGGGTGGGGGAAACCTCCCCGTCACGCCCACGACGTACGCTCACACCAAACCCGCCGCACGCCAGAGGACACCGCATGCCCGCCGCCGACCACCCCGCCTACCCCGTAGGCCTCCGCCTCACCGGCCGCCGAGTCGTCGTCCTGGGCGGCGGCCAGGTGGCCCAGCGCAGGCTCCCCGCCCTGATCGCCGCGGGCGCGCACATCACCCTGATCTCCCCCTCCGCGACCCCTTCGGTCGAGGCGATGGCGGACGCCGGTGAGATCACCTGGACCCGGCGCCGCTACGAGCGGGGCGACCTCGCCGACACCTGGTACGCCCTGGTCGCCACCAGCGACCGCCCGACGAACGACGCGGCCTCGCAGGAGGCGGAGGAGACCCGCACCTGGTGCGTCCGCTCCGACGACGCCGACGAGGCGACCGCCTGGACCCCGGCGACGGGCCGCGCGGACGGCGTGACCGTCGCCGTCCTGACGACCTCGGCCGCGGACCGCGACCCCCGCCGCACCGCCGCGGTCCGCGACGCGATCGTCGAGGCCCTCCACGACGGCACCGTCGCAGTGCAGCGCGACCACAAGCCTGGCGTGGCCCTGGTCGGCGGCGGCCCCGGCGACCCGGACCTGATCACGGTGCGCGGCCGCCGCCTCCTCGCCGAGGCCGACGTCGTGATCGCCGACCGCCTCGGCCCGCGCGACCTCCTCGACGAACTCCCGCCGCACGTCGAGGTGATCGACGCCGCGAAGATCCCGTACGGCCGCCAGATGGTCCAGGAGGCCATCAACCAGGCCCTCATCGACCACGCCAAGCAGGGCAAGGCCGTGGTCCGCCTCAAGGGCGGCGACCCGTTCGTCTTCGGCCGCGGCATGGAGGAGGCCCAGGCGCTGGCCGCCGAGGGCATCCCGGTCACGGTCGTCCCCGGCATTTCCAGCTCGATCTCGGTCCCCGGCGCCGTCGGCATCCCGGTCACCCACCGCGGCGTCGCCCACGAGTTCACCGTCGTCAGCGGCCACGTGGCGCCGGACGACGAGCGTTCCCTGGTCGACTGGGCGGCGATGGCGAAGCTGACCGGCACGCTCGTGATCCTCATGGGAGTCGACAAGATCGCAAAGATCGCCGAGGCCCTCGTCTCGTACGGCAAGGCCCCGGAGACCCCCGTCGCCCTCGTGCAAGAAGGCACGACGGCGGCCCAGCGCCGCGTCGACGCCACCCTCGCGACGGTCGGCGAAAAGGTCGTCTCCGAAGGGGTCAGGCCCCCGGCCGTCATCGTGATCGGCGACGTGGTGAACGAGAACCCGCACAAGCAACAGAAGTAACCAGCGGTAACACAACTCGTTCCGAGCCGTTGGCACCACACCCAGAACAAGGCAGTATCGACCCGTGGCTGAAGCTGAATCCCGAGGGCTCATCACCATCGATGACCCCGACGACCCGCGCCTGTCCGACTACACGGGCCTGACCGACGTAGAACTGCGTCGCAAACGCGAACCGGCCGAGGGCCTGTTCATCGCCGAGGGCGAGAAGGTCATCCGGCGCGCCAAGCTCGCCGGGTATGAGATGCGCTCGATGCTGCTGTCCGCGAAGTGGGTCGACGTCATGCGCGACGTCATCGACGAGGTCCCGGCCCCGGTCTACGCGGTCGCGCCGGACCTCGCCGAGCAGGTCACCGGCTACCACGTGCACCGCGGCGCCCTCGCGTCCATGCAGCGCAAGCCGCTCCCCACAGCGGATGAACTGCTCACCACCGCTCGCCGCGTGGTCGTCATGGAGTCGGTCAACGACCACACCAACATCGGCGCGATCTTCCGCAGCGCCGCCGCGCTCGGCATGGACGCGGTCCTGCTCTCCCCGGACTGCGCCGACCCGCTCTACCGCCGCTCCGTGAAGGTCTCCATGGGCGCCGTCTTCTCGGTGCCGTACGCGCGTCTGGACGCCTGGCCGAAGTCCCTGGAGACGGTCCGCGACGCCGGCTTCGAACTCCTCGCGCTGACCCCGGCCGAGCAGGCCAAGTCCCTGGACGAGGTGGCGCCGCACCGCATGGACCGCGTCGCGCTGATGCTCGGCGCGGAGGGCGACGGCCTGTCGACCAAGGCCCTGATGGCGGCGGACGAATGGGTCCGCATCCCGATGGCCCACGGAGTCGACTCGCTCAACGTGGGCGCGGCGGCCGCCGTCGCGTTCTACGCGGTGGCGACGGGCCGCCCCGAACTCTGACGGTCAGCCTTCGGAAGGGCTCTGCGCGCTGTCCGGAAGCGGCAGCGCCCGCGCGGACGTCGTCTTCTGTACGTCGCTGTCACCGAGGCCGCGCGTCGGCCCCTGGCAGCCCTGCGCCGCCGCGATCGCCAGCGCCACGAGCAGCGTCACGACGACGAACACGAAGAGTCGCTGCCGCAGCAGCCGCGGATTCGCGGGGCGCAGCTTCTTGCCGCTGCCCGTGCCGTTCGTCCGCGGCGCCGGGCGCCCCGCACCGCTGCGCGGCCCCGACCTGCTGTTGCCGGAGCGGCTGTTCGTGTTCCGGCCGGGCGCCGACCCGTGGTTGCTCCTGCCGTTGCTGGGGCGCGACGTCGGAGTCCCCGGCTGCGTACGCCGCTGGGTGCGCTGCCCCTCGTGGGTGTCGGAGAGCCGTCCGGTCGGACGGTCCTGCTCGGCGGTGCGCGGCGCGGGCGGGCGCGGCTCCGCGACGATGCCCTGCGCCTCACGGGCCGCGATCTCCTTGAGCCGCAGCGACAGTTGCAGCGTGCTGGGCCGCTCCTCCGGGTCCTTCGCGAGGCACGCGCGCAGCAGCGGCGCGAGCGCGTCCGGCACCCCGGCCAGCTGCGCCTCCTCGTGCACCACCCGGTAGAGCATGACCTCGGAACTGCCGTGCCCGAAGGGCGAGTCGCCCATGGCCGTGTACGCGAGCGTGGCCCCCAGGGCGAACACATCGGTCGCGGGGGTCACGGTGGCGCCCCGCACCTGCTCGGGCGCGAGGAAGCCGGGGGAGCCGACGGCGGTGCCCACGTGCGTCAGCGTCGAGGCGCCGGTCGCCCACGCGATACCGAAGTCGATGATCCGCGGCCCCTTCGGGGACAGCAGGATGTTCGACGGCTTGAGATCCCGGTGGACCACGCCCGCCTCATGAACGGCGACGAGCCCCTCCGACAGCGCGGCGCCCACGGCGGCCACGTCCGATGCGGCCAGCGGGCCCTCCTCGGCGACCTTGTCGTGCAGCGAGGGACCCGGCACGTACTGCGTCGCGAACCACGGCCGCTCCGCCTCCAGATCGGCGGCGACGAGCCGGGCCGTACAGCCGCCGCGGATCCGCCGAGCGGCGGACACCTCGCGAGCGAACCGCGACCTGAACTCCTGGTCCTCCGCAAGATCCGGCCTGATCACCTTGAGCGCGACCCGCTGGCCACGCCGGTCGGACCCGAGATAGACCACGCCCATCCCGCCGGCCCCGAGGCGTCTGTGAAGCCTGAACGAGCCGACGACGCGCGGGTCCTCGCGCCTGAGGCGCATCATCGCCATGTTCATCCCCGCTGCTGCCCGGTCCGTCTGACGAGCCACAGCTTACGTTTTCGCGCACGGCGGCGCGCAAAGGCCGCGCCCTCGCGGCCGATTCGATTGTCAGTGCCCGGTGGGAAACTTGAAGGGTGGTCAGGGCGCGCGGGAGCGGGGCGGCTTGCCGCGGGCCCGCGGGCCAACAGGGCGGCGTTAAAGGGGGATTGGACCCATGAAGGGTGACCGGGTCGAGATAGTCGTGGATGCCGGGGACACGACGCGTACGTACGAGGTGACGGCCGGCCGGGCGGGCCGCAGGGTGGAGACGGCGGTGCGCAGAGGGGTGGTGGAAGTGAGCGAAGTCACCCGATCCGGATCCGTGGTGCGCACCGCGCGCTTCATGGCCACCAGGGTGCTCGCCCTGGTAGAACACCCGGTCCCGCGCGAGGAGCCCGCCGAGCGTGAGGCCCGCATCGGCCGCCCCCTGGGGGATGACCCCGAGGCCTAGGTCCTCGTCTCCACCCAGGGGAGTACGCCGACCGGAGGTGGTCATCCTCGGGGAGGCCCGGCAATCGGTACGAGGGCATGACGTCTCGGGCGCCCGCCGCTCATAGATTTGAGGTCAAGCGGCGGGTGCAGCACTCGTCCCCCGAGGTCAGGCACTCGCCGCTTGCCAAAGATTCAAGAACTCAAGACGCAATTCACGAAGCAAGAACTCAAGATTTCGACCGGGGAGAGGACCATGGCGGACACAGCACCGCGGACGACAGCGTTCCGCACAGCGGCCCGCAGGGCGGGTCTTTTCGGTGGCCCCGCGACCGAGCGCCGGCATCCGCTGGTGGCCGCGGCCATGGTTCTCCCTCTAGCGGCCCTTCTCGTCGTCGTATTCGGCGGCTGGGACGCGATGGTCACACAGGCGTCGTCCGTGGGCGTGATGCTGGGGCGCTGAGCGGCGCTCCCAGGCCCGGATGAGCGGTCCGGGCGGGGACATCCGGCCATGAAACCCCGTGGGGACGGGGGTGCGGCGGACGGCACAAATGCTGCGCGCAGCTGGGGAGCTGCGCGCAGCATTATTTTGTGCCCGCCGCACCCGTAGGCTGCGGCCGTGACCACGCTCATCGTTCCCGCGCTGAGGGCCGAGGCCCGGGGTGCGGCCCATCCGTCGGGGATCGCCTGCGTCTGCGGCGCCACGACCCTCGCCGACCGCCCCGACGCCACGGTGGTCCGGCACGGCGACACCGTCGCCAAGGCGCACGCCCCCGACACCGACCCGGCCGAGCTGGACCTGCGTCTGGCCGTGGCCGACCACCCGGCCCTGTCCGGCGTGCTGCTGCGCCCGCTGCGCCCGGCGGCGACCGCCCTGGACGACCGGCTCGTCACGTTCTGGCCGCACGGCACCCCCGTGGACCCGGATCACCCGGAAGACGCCCCCTGGGAGGCCGTGGGTGCCCTTCTCGCCCGCCTGCACTGCACGCCGGCGCACGAACTCCCGCCCGCGCTGCCGCCCATGCGTGGCCCGCTCAAGGCGGCCAGTGCCGTGGCCCGCCTCCGGGCCTCGGCCCCCGATCACCGGGCCGCACGGCCGATTCTCGACGCCTGGCGCACCCTGCCGCCCTGGGCCCGCGCCGAAGCCCCGTACGCGCACGCGAGCACCCTCTGCCACGGCGATCTGCACCTCGGCCAGCTGGTCCGCCACCCCGCCGACTCGGACGACTCCGCCGACAGCGACGCATGGACGCTGATCGACGTCGACGACCTCGGAATCGGCGACCCCGCCTGGGACTTGGCCCGCCCCGCCGCCTGGTTCGCCTGCGGTCTGCTCTCCGCCGAGGACTGGACCCGCTTCCTCGGCGCCTACCAACGCACAGGCGGCGCAAAGGAACTGGGCGTCCCCGACCCCTGGCCCGCCCTGGACGTACCGGCCCGCGCCCTCACCGTGCAGACCGCCGCGCTCGCCGTCGCGAAGGCCACGGACGCGGGCCGCGCGCTCGACGAGGTGGAGGAATCGGTCATCGACGCGTGCGCCCGAATGGCGTCGGTGCCGCCGCAGTTCGAGGACGAACCGGCCAAGTAGGGTGCGGGGGACGGAAGCCGGGAAGTGTTCCGGCGAAGCAGCACCGAACGGCGAGGAGTTGAGCCGAGCATGCAGTGTCCGAAGTGTCACGCACCGATGCACACGTACAACCGCAATGGCGTCCAGATCGAGCAGTGCAGCGGGTGCCGCGGGATATTCCTGGACTACGGCGAGCTGGAGTCGCTGACCCGCATGGAGTCGCAGTGGCAGCAGCAGGCCCCGCCGCCCCCGCCCGCCCCGCAGGGCTACCCGGCCCCGGCGGCCCCGGCGTGGGGAGCTCCGCAGCACGGCGGTCACCACGGTGGGCACCACGGCCATCACGGTCACCACAACCGTGGTTTCGGCCGGATGCTGTTCTCCTCCTGAGGCGCTGAGCGGCTCTTCGCAAGAAGAGCCGCCCCGCTCGCCCCAGAGCCGTTCGCACGAAGAAGCCCCCGGCCACGAGGACCGGGGGCTTCTTGCTGGTGCGCGATACTGGGATTGAACCAGTGACCTCTTCCGTGTCAGGGAAGCGCTCTCCCGCTGAGCTAATCGCGCGGGAACCCACAGGGGGCAGTGGACGATACTGGGATTGAACCAGTGACCTCTTCCGTGTCAGGGAAGCGCTCTCCCGCTGAGCTAATCGTCCGGGATGGAAGCCTTGCGGCCTCAGTGCGCGATACTGGGATTGAACCAGTGACCTCTTCCGTGTCAGGGAAGCGCTCTCCCGCTGAGCTAATCGCGCTTGGAGGTGGAGACGGGATTTGAACCCGTGTAGACGGCTTTGCAGGCCGTTGCCTCGCCTCTCGGCCACTCCACCAGGAGCGTAGGGGTTCGGGAAGATCCCCCACATCCTGAGCGAACGACCGGGTTCGAACCGGCGACCTCAACCTTGGCAAGGTTGCGCTCTACCAACTGAGCTACGTTCGCGTGTCTTTCCGGTCCGCTTGCGCGTCCCGGCGACGTGTTGAACTCTAGCGGATTCCTGGGGGAGGTCCAAAACGCGTTTGCGCAGCGTGCTGCGGTGCGACCGACGAAGGTCCTGCTCAGGTGGGCCCGTCGTCATCAGCCATAGACTCGAAGGTGTGCACGACCTCCCTGCTCTGGCCCGCTTCGGCGGGCTCGTCGCGACCGATCTGCGCGACGTCACCAGCGATCCCGCGGCCCTCGACTCCACCGGCTTCTGGGCCGTCTGCGCCGATTTCGAGGGCCGCCTCGTCTGCGCCCGCTTCGGACACGTGCGCGAGGAAGCGGTGCCCGCGCCGCGGCCCGGCTCCTGGCCCGGACCTGCGGCTACGGACTGGACGTCGTCGCTCGACCACGCCGCGTACACGGACGGTGTGCGGCGCATCCGCGCGCACATCGAGACCGGTGAGGTCTACCAGGCCAACCTCTGCCGCGTGCTGTCCGCGCCGATATCCCCGGGCGCCGATGTGGACGCCCTCACCGCCCTCCTCGCGCGCGGGAACCCGGCGCCGTACGCGGGCACCATCCGGCTTCCGGACCACGGCGTGGAGGTCGCGACGGCCTCGCCCGAGCTGTTCCTGCGCAGGGACGGCCGGTTGGTCGAGTCCGGGCCGATCAAGGGGACCGGGCGCACCGAGGCGGACCTCCTCGACAAGGACCACGCCGAGAACGTGATGATCGTCGACCTGGTCCGCAACGACCTGGGGGTCGTCTGCGCCACCGGCAGCGTGACCGTGCCCGAACTGTGTGTGGTCGAGAAGCACCCGGGCCTCGTCCACCTCGTCTCCACCGTGCGCGGCGAGCTGCCCGAGGCGGCCGGCTGGCCGGAACTGCTCGACGCCGCGTTCCCGCCCGGCTCCGTCACCGGCGCCCCGAAGTCCAGCGCACTGCGGATCATCGACGAGCTGGAGACGGCGCCGCGCGGCCCCTACTGCGGGGGCATCGGCTGGGTGGACGCGGACCGGGGGAGTGGGGAACTGGCCGTCGGGATCCGTACGTTCTGGATCGACCGCGGCCCGGACGGCGACTTCCTGCGCTTCGGTACCGGGGCCGGGATCACCTGGGGCTCGGACCCGGAGCGCGAGTGGCGGGAGACCGAGCTGAAGGCGGCGCGGCTGCTGGAGGTAGCGTCGGGAAGGTACACGGACTCATGAAGAACAGCGGTCCGGGCAAGTTGGAGGGAACGTAGTGAAGATCTGGCTCGACGGTCGGCTGCAGGACACCGAGGAGGCGCGCGTCTCCGTCTTCGATCACGGGCTCACCGTGGGCGACGGCATCTTCGAGACGGTGAAGGCTGCCGAAGGCAAGCCGTTCGCGCTCACCCGCCACCTCGACCGGCTCGCCCGCTCGGCCCGCGGGCTCGGCCTGCCCGAGCCCGACCTCGACGAGGTGCGCCGCGCCTGCGCCGCCGTCCTCGAGGCCAACCCGATGGCCCTCGGCCGGCTGCGCATCACCTACACCGGCGGCCTCTCGCCGCTCGGCTCCGACCGCGGCGACCATGGCGCCACGCTCGTCGTCGCCCTCGGCGAGGTCAAGCGGCGCCCCGACACCACCTCCGTGATCACCGTCCCCTGGACCCGCAACGAGCGCGGCGCCCTCGCGGGCCTGAAGACCACCTCGTACGCGGAGAACGTCGTCGCCCTGGCCCGCGCCCACGAACACGGCGCGTCCGAGGCCCTGTTCGCGAACACGGTGGGGCAGCTGTGCGAGGGCACGGGCTCCAACGTCTTCGTCGTCCTGGACGGCGAGATCCACACGCCGCCGCTCGCCGCGGGCCCGCTGGCCGGCATCACGCGCGCCCTCGCCGTCGAATGGACCGGCGCCAAGGAGACGGACCTGCCGCTGTCCGTGCTCGCGGAGGCCGACGAAGTGTTCCTGACGTCGACGCTGCGCGACATCCAGGCCGTGCACCGCGTCGACGACCGGAACCTGTCCGACGCCCCTGGCCCCGTCACGGTCAAGGCGATGCGCGTGTGGGAAGAGCGGGCAGCAGAGCGCCTGGACCCGTAAAGCCCTTGCCGCTTCGGGGGTGCGGATGGGTACAACACCCGTGATGACCACGACCCTGCGGCCGACCGAGCCGCTCCAGCGAACCCCCGACGGCTCGCGCTCCCGCCACTACGCGGTATGCGTGAACAGCCGCCCCGTCGGCACCCTGCACCTCGCCACGCACCCGGTCTTCGGCCCGTCCGTCGCCCAGGTCCTGGACCTGCGGATCGACGAGAAGGACCGGGGGCGCGGGCGTGCCACCGTCGCCGCGCTCGCCGCCGAGGAGGTCGCCCGCTCCTGGAACTGCCGCCGCGTCGAGGTGGCCGTCCCCGCCGACGCGCAGGGCATGCTCCGCCTCGCGGGCGCCCTCGGCTACGTGGAGCGCAACCGCAACATGGCGAAGGCCCTGCCCGAACAGCCGCCCGCCCTGCCCGGAGGCAGCGTGGGGCGGCGCATGACGGAGGCCGAGTACGGGCCGTGGCTCGCGCACACCAAGACGGGGTACGCGCGCACCTGGGTCGAACGCGGCGCCACCGAGGAGGAGGCGCGTCAGAAGGCGGAGCGCGATCACGCCGCACTGCTCCCGGAGGGCGTCGCCACCCCGGACGTCCTGCTCAGCGTGCTGGAGCACGACTCCGAGCGGGTCGGAACGCTGTGGGTGGCGCAGCGCCCCGACGGGGCGTTCGTCTTCGACGTCGAGGTGTCGGCCGAGCACCGGGGGCGTGGCCACGGGCGCTCGCTGATGCTGCTCGCCGAGGCCGACTCGATCGCCGCGGGCGCCACCCGGATCGGCCTCAACGTCTTCGCGCGCAACGCGACCGCGCAGTGCCTGTACGACTCGCTCGGCTACGAGCCGACCGGCCACTACCTCTACAAGCAGCTGCTGTGACAGCCGCTGTGAGGGTCAGGCCTGCTCGGCGAGCAGCCGGTCCGCGATCGCCTCGATCCGCTCGCGCAGCCCCTCCTGGCTCTTGCCGCCGTGCAGCAGCTCCCCGCCGATCTCGTACGTGGGCGTGCCGGTCACGCCGATGACCTTGCCCTCGGCCTGGTCGGCGTCGACGATCAGGATGTGCCGGCCGTCGACGAGCGCGGTGTCGAACTCCTCGGCGTCCAGGCCGAGTTCGCCCGCCACCTCGACGAGGAACGCCTCGCCCTTGCGGTCGAACTCCTCGACCCGCCCGAGCACGGCCTCCACGTACGGCCACCCCTTGCCCTGCGCGAACGCCTCCTCGGCGGCCTGCGCACCGGCGAAGGAGTGCTTGTGCTTCTCGAGCGGGAAGTGCCGCAGGCGCAGCTCGACGCGGTCGCCGTAGCGCTCGCGCAGCGCGCGGAGGTCGTCCAGGGCCGAGCGGCAGTCGGGGCACTGCAGCTCGCACCACACGTCAAGGATGGGGTTCGGGGCGTTCATGGGTGCCAGTCTTCCAGGACCGTCCGCCGGGCCCAACCTGGACCTGCGGAGGAGCCCCGACCCCGAGATGTCCCCCAGATGTGGCCGAGGTGGGCCCCGGGCGTGGCCCGCGGACCCCAAGGCGGTGCAGGATGGGAGGAGGGGGAAGCGCCCCACGATGTCCGAACTCGGGAGGACCGGATGATTGCCGAGACCGTGTGTTCCGCCGTTGCCGTGGCGGGCCTGGGCATCGCCGGGGTTCTCGCCTTCCGAAAGCGGTTCCTCAAAGCCGCTCGCACCGTCGCCTACGCCCTCGTACCACTGGGCCTGGTGATGACGGGCGCGGTGGAGTGGGCCGTGGACACGGCGTTCAGCCCGACCGCCTGGGCCGGCTTCGGTGTGCTCGGCGCCGCCTGGCTGATGTTCATGGGGACGCGGGCCGTCGAGCGGCGCCGCTCCGGCCGCCCCGCCAAGGAGCGCGAGGCCGCCATCGCCCCCGCGGCGTCCGCGCCCTCGCTCGGCGAGAGCCGGCGCCCCACGCCCGCGGCGCAGCCGAAGCAGGCGAAGCCGACGAAGGCCGAGCCCTCGGAGGACTTCAGCGACATCGAGGCGATCCTCAAGAAGCACGGCATCTGACGCCAACCGGCGCCGGCGGCCCGCTGTCACGGGTTCCCGCCAACTACCCCTCGAAAGTGGTCGGTTGAGTGCCCGCCACCCGATAAGTGCGCCATCATCACGACGAGATGCTGGACACACCGCAGCTGCCCGACCAGCTGGACGCCGACCAGGGGCAGGCGCCCCACAGCGAGCCCGCGCCGCCCGTGCCCGTACGAACCGAGAAGCGGGCCGAGAGCCCGCGAGGCTGCCTCTTCGCGCTCTCCCAACCCCCGCTGATGATCTTCCTGGGGGTGATCGGTAGCCTGCTCCTGATGGCCGCGCTGCACGACCTGCTCCTGCTGTGAACGGATTCAGCCCGTGGCTTCCTTGCGGCGCGCCCGGTACGCCGCGACGTGCAGCCGGTTCCCGCACGTACGGCTGTCGCAGTAGCGGCGCGAACGGTTGCGGGACAGGTCGACGAACGCGAACCGGCAGTCGGGCGCCTCGCAGCGCCGCAGCCGCTCCTGCTCCCCGGCGACCACGAAGAACGCCAGGGCCATCCCGCAGTCGGCCGCCAGGTGGTCGGCGACGGAGGCGCCGGGCGCGAAGTAGTGCATGTGCCAGTCGTAGCCGTCGTGGTCCGTGAGGCGGGGAGTGGTGCCCGCCTCCGCGACCAGCTCGTTGATCACTGCCGCCGCCGCCCGCTGGTCACTCGCCGCGAACACGGCCGAGAAGCGGTCACGCACCGCACGCACCGAGTGGAGATCATTTTCGGCGATCACGCCGACATCGCTGACATCGTTCCTTCGTACGAAATCCGTCAGCGCGGCCAGACTCTCGAGCCCGTCCGCCTTCGCCTCGCCGTCCGGTGTCGTGTTCACCAGATCGACCACGGTGTCGAGCGCGCACCGGGTGTCGTGGGTGATCAGCACGATTCGCTCCATGGCCTGGGGTAGGGCTCCCGCCCGCCGATGCCGCACGAGCCTAGTACCTGCGGGCCACCAGGAACGCACCTGCGCCGCCACCGTGGAAACTCCCACGGCGACGGCGCAGCTGTATGCCGTATGCGGTTGTCCCGACCGTGATGCCGTGCCGTTCCCCGAGTGGACGGCACGGCATGCTCTCGCGCTGCTCACGCCGACCGGGTGCCGGCGCGGGCCTCCTCGTTCCGCGGCGCTAGTTTTCCGCGAGGATGTGCGACAGCTCCTGGTCGAGGTCGAAATGGCGGTGTTCCGTGCCGGGTGGCACGGCGGCGTCCGTTCGCTTGAGGAACGACTCCAGGGCCCGCGCCGGGGCCTCGAGCAGAGCCTCGCCCTCGGGAGAGCTCAGGGCGATGCAGACAACGCCCTGACCGTGGCTACGGGACGGCCAGACTCGGACGTCTCCGGTGCCGGTAGGCCGATGAAGGCCTTCGGCGAGGAGGTCGCGGGCAAACACCCATTCGACTGTCTCCTCGGCTCCGGTGTGGAAGGTGGCGTGCACGGCATAGGGATCGGCCGTGTCATACCGCAGACCTGCGGGAACGGGCAGTGAGGACTCGCTCGACACAACGAGGCGCAGGTGCAGCTCGCAGCTGACCGTGGTGTTCATAAGCGCCAGGGCCTTTCGCTCAGTGTGCGCTCGGGGATTCGCACGTCGGCGAAATCGACATGCCACCTACGGTGCCGTTGTAAACCCCTCTGAGTGTTTTGAGTGTCTTTAGGTAGCTCGTACGGCCGAGTCTTATCTGCGGGAGAACGCCCATTCCGGTGACGCGAAAGAGTCGGGTAGGTTTGAGCGTATGAATACGGGGAGTGACAAGGGGGCCAAGGAGCCCGAGGCACCCGAGACGGCCGATGCGGCCTCCGGGGCCGGTGCCGACGGTGCGGCTTCCGAGGAGAAGCCGCTCGGGTCGCGGGCGCCGGGGTTCATCCAGGCCAGGCGGACGCTGCATCTGAGCTGGCAGGTCGGCGTCTTCATCGTGGGGCTCGCGGTCGTCGTGGGCGGCGTGATCATGCTGCCGCTGCCGGGGCCCGGCTGGCTGGTGATCTTCGGCGGCATGGCGATCTGGGCGACCGAGTTCGTCTGGGCGCAGCTGGTCCTGCGCTGGACGAAGCGGAAGGTCACGGAGGCGACGCAGCGCGCGCTCGACCCGAGGGTGCGGCGGCGGAACATCATCCTGACCACGATCGGCGTCGTGATCATCGCCGTGCTCGGCGGGGTCTACGTATGGAAGTTCGGGCTCGAGATGCCGTGGAACATCAAGCAGTGACCGTGGGCGGCGCAGAGTGGTCCCAGGCACCCGCTGACATGGGGTAATGTTCTTCCTGCGCCCGGGCGATTAGCTCAGTGGGAGAGCGCTTCGTTCACACCGAAGAGGTCACTGGTTCGAACCCAGTATCGCCCACCCGGACCGACGGCCCCGGAGACATCGAGTCTCCGGGGCCGTCGGCGTTTTTCGTGGCCGACCTGGGCGTTCGAAGCGCTTCCGCTCAAATCTTTGTCCGAACTGTTGACGCACCCCCCACCCGTCTCTACTTTTGCTCGGCAAGCGCTTACCTAAAACGATTCAATGCACGGGTGGAGGGGCTAACTGTGCCTATGAACAGGGATCTTGGTCGAAGAGGCGTGCTGAAGGTGGCCGGGGCTTCGGTCGCGGCGCTCGGGCTGACGGCGGCCGGGTGCGGTGGTGACGGTGGGTCAGGAGATGCGGGGAACGCGGACGGTCCGGCGACCCTGCGGTTCGCCTGGTGGGGCGGCGAACCGCGCGCCGTGAAAATCAAGAAGGCGATCGCGCTCTTCGAGAAGAAGAATCCGAAGATCAAAATCAAGCCGGAATTCACCGATTACCAAGCATTCTGGGAGAAGTTCCAGACGCAGGCCTCGGGCGGAAATCCTCCGGATGTATTCCTCAACTCCGTTGCCTTCCTTGCGAAGTACGACAAGCGCGGAGTTCTGCTCGACCTCAAGTCCCAGGTGGACGCCGGGAATCTGAGCCTGAAGAACTTCCGCGGCGGCGTCGAGACGGCCGGCCAGGTATCCGGAGGCAAGCAGGTCGCGGTTCCGGTAGGCGCCAACACCATGTCGCTCGTCATCGACAAGAAGGCCTGGGACAAGGCGGGCGTGGAACCGAAGTTCGGCTGGACCTGGGACGAGTACTTCACGTCGCTCCAGACCATCCAGGACAAGCTGAAGATCGCGGGCGACACGGGCTACGCGGGGGTCATGTACCTCTACGACCTGTATCTCCGTCAGAACGGCAAGGCGTTCTTCAAGGACGGCAAACTCGGCTTCGCCCAGGACGATCTGACGCAGTGGTGGTCGGACTACTACAAGCGCGTGAAGTCCGGGATCGTCGCGGACCCCAAGAAGATCGAGCAGGTCAAGCCGAAGTCCGGGCTCTCGGCCGGGCTCGCGGGCGCCGAGTTCACCTGGGACAACTTCTCGGTGCGCTACGAGGGCGAGGGCGACTCCGACTACGCGCTCGCGCCGATCCCGACGACCGACGGCAAGGACACCGGCCAGTACCTCGGCTCGCTGATGCTGTCGATCTCCACCAAGTGCGAGGCCCAGGCGCAGGCCGCCAAGTTCATCGACTTCATGGTCCACGACCCCGAGGTCGGCAAGGTCATGGGCTACGACATGGGTGTGCTCGCCACCGACGATCAGTTCGAGGCGTACAAGCCGGGCGCGGAGACCGACAAGGCGGTCGCCGAGGCCAACAAGGGCATCGCCGCGTACGAGAGCGATGTCGAGAAGGCCGGCGTGCTCGGCAAGATCACGCCGCACCCGTCGGGCGCGGATGTCGTCGAGGCCGCGTTCCTGCGCATCGCCGGTGACGTCGCCAACGCCAAGCAGAAGGTCCCGGCAGCGGTGAAGCAGTTCTTCAGCGAGGCCGAGGCAGCCTTCCAGGCCTGACAGCCCCTACGTTTCCGAGGGGAAACAGCACCATGTCGCTCGTCAAGGACGCCACAGTCCTGGCCGAAGAGGTGAACGTTGTCCGACCCGTCGCACAAAAGCGGCGGGGACGGCGCGACAACCTCGCCGGCTATCTGTTCATGTCGCCGTGGCTCGCGGGGTTCCTACTGCTCACGGCGGGGCCGATGATCGCCTCGCTCTACTACGCGTTTACGGACTACAACCTGTTCGCGGCGCCGAAGTGGATCGGGTTCGACAACTTCACGGCCATGTTCGACGACCCGCGCTGGCAGAAGTCCGTGCAGGTCACGCTCAAGTACGTGGTCATCGGCACCCCGTTGAAGCTGCTGCTCGCGCTCGGCGTCGCGCTGCTGCTCAACCAGAGCCGCCGCGGCCAGGGGCTGTACCGGGCCGCGTTCTACGCGCCGTCGCTGATCGGCGCCAGCGTCTCGGTCGGCTTCGTCTGGCGGGCGCTGTTCTCCGACAACGCCGTCGTCGACAAGGGGCTCGGCTCCCTCGGCCTGAACCTCGGTGGCTGGATCGGCGACCCGGACATGATCCTCTACTCGCTGGTGGCGCTCACCGTCTGGCAGTTCGGCGCGCCGATGGTCATCTTCCTGGCCGGCCTCAAGCAGGTGCCGCGCGAGCTGTACGAGGCCGCCGCCGTCGACGGGGCGGGACCGCTGCGCCGGTTCTGGAACATCACCCTGCCGATGATCTCTCCGGTGCTCTTCTTCAACGTCCTGCTGGAGTCGATCCACTCGTTCCAGATCTTCGGCTCCGCGTACGTCGTCTCCAACACGTTCTGCGGACCGGCCGACGCCACCCTCGTCTACACCTGCTACCTGTACCAAAAGGGCTTCCAGCAGTCGCAGATGGGCTTCGCGTCCGCCATGGCCTGGATGCTGCTGCTGGCGGTCGCGCTCGTCACCGTCGTCCTGTTCTGGTCCCAGAAGAAGTGGGTGCACTACGAGGAGGACGTCAAGTGACCACGCTGACACCCGAGTTGAAGAGTGGCGCCAACCCGCGCAAGCGCACAGGATCCCTCGTCTGGCACGTCTTCGCGATCGCCGTGCTCTGCGTCGTCCTCTATCCGGTCGTCTGGGTGATCGGCGCCGCCTTCAAGCCCGGCAAGAAGATCGTCGGCTCGCTCGACCTCTTCCCCGCCGACCCGATCCTCGACAACGTCAAGGGCCTCGCCGACGGCATCGCGGGCATCTCCATCAGCACGTTCTTCACCAACTCGCTGTTCTACGCGGGCATGGCCGTCGTCGGCGTCGTCATCTCCAGCTCGCTCACCGCGTACGCCTTCGCGAAGATTCCCTTCCGCGGGCGGAAGCTGCTCTTCGCGCTGATGATCGGCACACTGCTGCTGCCGTACCACGTGCTGCTCATCCCGCAGTACGTGATGTTCCAGAAGCTGGAGCTCATCAACACGTACGTGCCGCTCCTCGCGGGGAAGTTCCTGGCGACGGAGGCGTTCTTCGTCTTCCTCATGGTGCAGTTCATGCGCGGGCTTCCACGGGAACTGGACGAGGCGGCGCGGCTCGACGGCTGCGGCCATCTGCGGATCTACTGGTCGATCGTGCTGCCGCTGTGCCGGCCCGCCCTGATCACCAGCGCGATCTTCACGTTCATCAACGCCTGGAACGACTTCATGGGCCCGCTGATCTACCTCAACGAGCCCTCCAAATACACCGTCTCGCTCGGCCTGATGATGTTCCGCGACCAGCAGGGGATCTCCGACTACGGCGGTCAGATCGCCATGGCGATGATGGCGCTCATCCCGGTGATCGCCTTCTTCATGGCCTTCCAGCGGTATCTGATCGACGGCATGGCCACGTCGGGGCTCAAGTGAGGGCCGCGGCCCGGAGCGCCGCACGCGGCGGCGCGCGCGTCGAGTCGCGGCGGCGCGTCGGGTTCTCCGTCTTCGCCGAGTGTCTGCTCACCGGGGTGTGGATCGCGCTCGCGTCCGTGCCCGTCGTCACTGCCCCGGCCGCCTTCGCCGCGGGGGCCCGGCATTTGCGGCGCCGGATCGGTGAACAGAGCGGCGGCTGGCGGGAGTTCGCGGCCGACGTCCGTGTCGCGGCGCGCCGCGGCTGGCTCGTCGGACTCGCCGGGGTGGTCGCCTGGGTCGCCGTCTGGGTCGACCTGCGGGTGGCTCGGTCCGGGCTCCCGGGTGGTCAACTCGCCGCGGCCGTCGGCATCTTCGCGCTCATCGCGGGTGCCGTGACCGTGCTGCGGGCCGCCGCCGTCTGGGAGCCGGGCCGGTCCTGGCGGTCGCTGCTCGGCGACGCCGCCCGGCGCACCGTAGGGGCACCCGGCGGGTCCCTGCTCCTGGTGTGCGGGATCGCGCTCGTGATCCTCAGCGCGGAGTTCCTCGCGCCGCTCGCGGTCCCGGTGCTCGGCATCCTCGCCGCGGCGGCGGTCGCGGTGGAGGAACGCGGCCGCGCCCGCTGAACCGGCGTTATACGTAGAACGCATTCCCGTCATACGTATAACGCGAATCCGTCATACGTAACACCCCATCAACCCCCTTCTCGTACAGCACGTTTGGCATGCACGGAAAGGAACGACGATGTCCCCCATTCCCCGCAGGTCCCTCCTCAAGGCCGCCGCGGTCGCCGGCGCCGCCGCGCAGTTCAGCTGGGCACTCGGCGGCAAGGAGGCGAAGGCCGCGCCGGCCGCCGCACCCGCAGAGGCCGACCCGGTCACGCTCGGCTGGCTGGAGGACGGCGGGCTCGGCGCGGCCCCCGGCTCCACCGTCGGCGTGCCCTGGCCCAAGGGCGCGTACGAGAAGGGGCAGGAGTTCGCCCTCACCACGGAGGACGGCAAGCAGGTCCCCGTCCAGACCTGGCCGCTCGCCCAGTGGCCCGACGGCTCGCTGAAGTGGACCGCGCACGCCGTCGGCCCCGGCGCCGGAAACGGGAAGCTCTCGCTGAAGGCAGGGAGCGCCGCGGCGCCCGACAAGAAGGTGAGCGTCTCGACGAGCGGCGGAGTCGTCACCGTCGACACCGGCGTCGTCGTCGCCAAGCTCGGCAAGAGCGGATCGAGCCTGGTCAAGTCCGTCACCCGCGGCTCCACCGAGATCGCCAAGGACGGTCGGCTCGTCCTCCTGCGCCAAGGCGAGATCGAGGACGGCGACCAGGGCACGCAGAAGTACGAGCGGTTCGAGTCCGTCATCGAGGAGACGAAGGTCGAGCAGGAGGGCCCGGTCCGCGCCGTCGTCCGCATCGACGGCAAGCACCGCAAGGGCAGCCGGAGTTGGCTCCCGTACTCCATCCGGTTCTACTTCTACGCGGGCGCCGAATCGTTCCGCATGGTGCACACCATCACGTACGACGGCACCCAGGAGCCCGGCAAGGCCTCCGGGGACTTCATCCGCGGGCTCGGCGTCCGGTTCACCGTGCCGATGCGCGACAAGGCGTACGACCGGCACATCCGGATCGGCGGGGAGGGCACCGGCATGCTGCGGGAGGCGGTCCAGGGCATCACGGGCCTGCGCCGCGACCCGGGAGCGGCCGTGCAGGCGGCGCAGTTCGCCGGCGAGAAGCTGCCCGACCCCTCGACCTGGGACCAGCGCGTCACGACCCGCCTCCAGTACATCCCCGAGTGGGGCGACTACTCCCTCTCCCAGCTGTCCGCGGACGGATTCACCCTCAAGAAGCGCACGAAGAAGGGGCACGGCTGGATCGGCGCCGGCGGTGGCCGCCGGGCCAGCGGATTCGGCTACGTCGGCGGCGCGAGCGGCGGACTCTCCTTCGGGCTCCGCGACTTCTGGGAGAAGCACCCGGCCGGCCTCGACATCCGAGGCGCGCAGACCGACGAGGCCGAGGTCACCCTCTGGCTCTGGTCGCCCGAGGCCCAGCCCATGGACCTGCGCTTCTACCACGACGGCATGGGCCAGGACACGTACGCGGAGCAGCTCGAAGGCCTCAACATCACGTACGAGGACTACGAACCCGAGTTCGGCACCCCCTACGGCATCGCCCGCACCAGCGAGCTGATGTTCTGGGCGAACGACGCGACACCGAAGCCCGAGGCGTTCGCCCAGCAGGTAGAGGCCGTGCGCGTGCTGCCGCAGCTGGCCGCCCCGCCCAAGCAGCTGATCAAGTCGAAGGTCCTCGGACCCGGCCTCTACTCCGAGCCCGACCGCTCCACCCCCGCCAAGGCCAAGATCGAGGACCACCTCGACTTCCTCTTCACCTACTACAAGGACCAGGTGGAGATGCGCCGTTGGTACGGCTTCTGGGACTACGGCGATGTGATGCACTCCTACGATCCGGCGCGCCACCAGTGGCGCTACGACGTCGGCGGCTACGCGTGGGACAACTCCGAGCTGTCGCCGGACATCTGGCTCTGGTTCGCGTATCTGCGCTCGGGCCGCGCCGACATCTTCCGCTTCGCCGAGGCCATGACCCGGCACACCGGCGAGGTCGACGTCTACCACCTCGGCAAGTGGGCAGGCCTCGGCACCCGGCACGGCGTCCAGCACTACGCCGACTCCGCGAAGCAGCAGCGCATCGCCAACACCACGTACCGCCGCTACTACTACTTCCTCACCGGCGACGAGCGCGTCGGCGACCTCATGCACGCCAACGTCGACTCCGACGAGACGTTCCTCGTGCTCGACCCGAACCGCAAGGTCCGCACCGACACCGACTACAAGCCCGACCCGCACGCCCTGTCCATCGGCTTCGGCACCGACTGGAGCGGCCTCGTCTCCGCCTGGCTCACCGAGTGGGAGCGGCGCGGGCCCAAGTGGGAGAAGGCCAAGGCGAGAGTCCTGTCGACGATGGAGACGATCGCCGCGCAGCCGAACGGATTCGTGCAGGGCAGTGGCCTGTACGACCTCGACACCGGCAAGTTCGCGATCGCCGACAAGGCCGTCGTCGGCGTCTCCCACCTGTCGGCGGTCTTCGGCCTCAACGAGCTGTGCGCGGAGCTGATCGACCAGGTCGACATGCCGAAGTTCGAAGAGGCGTACTACGACTACTGCCGCTACTTCAATGCCACGAAGGCGGAACAGAAGGCGCGGTACGGCTCGGACTTCGGCTCGCTCATCCTCTTCCAGGGCCACTCCCGGCTCGACGCCTACGCCGCCGTGCGCACCGGCGACGACAAGCTGGCCAAGCGCGCCTGGGAGAAGTTCTTCAAGAGCGACGGCTACACCGAGGCGTCGCCCTGGAAGACCGAGAAGGTCGACGGGCCCGTCACGCTCGTCGCAGGCACCGAGGCGAACTGGGTCTACACCAACGACACGGCCCTGTACGGGCTCGCCGCCATCGAGAACCTGGCGCTTGTCGGGGACAAGATGCCCTGATCCCGGCAGAATCGGGGCATGGACCGCAGCCGTCGCGACTGGACCCATTACCGCTTTCGCAGTGTGTGGGAACTGCCCGCCCCGCCGGGCGCCGTGTACGCGGTGCTCGAGCGGGCCGAGGAGTATCCGCGGTGGTGGCCCCAGGTCCGCTCGGTGACACCGCTGGACGGGAGCGCGACCAGCGGCGTCGCCGTCTTCCGGTCCTTTCTTCCCTACGAGCTGCACGTCACGGCGCGCGAGGCGCGTCGTGACCCGGCCGCGGGGACCCTGCAGATCGCGATGACCGGGGACCTGGAGGGCTGGGCGCGCTGGACGCTGACGCCGCTGCCCGGCGGCGGCACCCGTGCCGTCTACGACCAGGAGGTCGAGGTGAGCAAGCCGCTGATGCGCCGGTTCGCGCTGCCCGGCCGTCCGGTGTTCCTGGCCAACCACGCGTGGATGATGCGCGGCGGGCGGAGGGGGCTTGCCGCCCATCTGCAACCGGTTTGAACACAGGGCGCCGCGACCTGTATTGTTCAACGCGTTCCCGGGCGATTAGCTCAGTGGGAGAGCGCTTCGTTCACACCGAAGAGGTCACTGGTTCGAACCCAGTATCGCCCACCCGGAGAATGACCGGTCCGCCGTACAGGCGGGCCGGTTTTTCGTTGTGCCGGTTTTCGTTGTGCCGTACGGTACCGGTGGGCGAGGTGTCGTTTCTGCGTTCGGGGCCCCGACGGGGGAACGATCAGGCTGCCGCCGGAAGTTCCGGGCGCAGCGGCCACGCCGGGTCCACCGTCTCCGGGTTGCCGCTGCGGGCGAACCAGGCCTGCAGGCCGCGGGCCTGTGCCGCGTGCCAGACCGCCTGCAGGGTGTGCAACTCGGCGGGGGAGAGGCGCTCCAGGCGGGACGCGAACCTGCGGCCCACCTCCCGCACCAGGTCGAGGGACGCCTGCGCGTCCGCCGCCGCGTCGTGCGCGTCCGCCAGCTCCACCTCGTAGTGCGCGCACAGATCCGTCAGCGTGCGACGGCCCTTGCGGTAGCGGTCCAGGTGCTTGTCCAGGACGCGCGGGTCGATCACGCACAGGGACGCGGTCGCCAAGTAGAGGGAGAGCGACGAGGCCCGGTGCCGCTTCAACTCGCGGTCCAGCAGCGTCAGATCGAACGGGGCGTTCATCACGACCAGCGGGCGGCCCGCCGCGGCCTGCTCGGCGAGTGCCCGCCCGACCTCCTCCATCACGGGCGCCGGCCAGCGCCCGTTGAGCTGCAGATGCTCGTCGGTAAGCCCGTGCACCTCGGTGGCACCCGGCGGCACCGGCACCCCGGGGTTCACCAACCAGCGTGATACCCGTGGGCGCGTTCCCGCCGCGTCCTGCACCACGATCGCGGCGGACACAATGCGATCGTTCTCCACGTCCACGCCGGTCGTCTCGGTGTCGAAGGCGGCCAGTGGACCCTCGTACCAGCACGTCATGATCTCTCAACTCCTGGTTCCCGCGCGGCAGATGACGTCCCGTCGACGTGTGGTCCCTGCCCCAAGCGGTGATACCCGCGCTGTTTGCGTCGTACGCCGAGCGGTGACAACACAGGTACGAGTCATGGCAGTTCAGCGGGGTGCCATCGGCGTGAACCCGCATTCCCGGAAGGTCAGTCGGCCCATGGCGCTCGCGCGGCCCGAACGAGGCGGGCTGCTGCCCGAGCGGATCGCACCGCCGCGCGGCACACTCGCCACCACCGCCTGCATGGAGACCCTGCAGGTGGGCTATCTGCATGCCGTGGCCGCCGCCGCGGGGTGCTCGCTCTCGCAGCCCTTTCCGGACAACGGCATCGACTGGCACGTCAGCCACAGCTCGCCGGGGCATGCGATCGACGACGAGGTCACCATCAAGGTGCAGCTCAAGGCGACGTACCAGGTCGCGCCCGATCCGCCGGGTCCCTCCTTCGCCTTCACGCTCGACAACGCGCACCTGGAGAAGCTCGCCCGCACCCCGGTCTCGGTGCACAAGATCCTCGTCGTGATGCTCGTGCCGCGCTCCCAGGACGACTGGCTGCGGGCCGCCCACGACCGGCTCGACCTGCGGCACTGCTGCTACTGGATGAACCTCGCCGGACACCCGGTCACCGGGCGGCGCAGGACCACCGTGCGCGTCCCGACGGCGCGGATCTTCGACGACCGCGCGCTCTGCGAGATCATGGCCAGGGTGGGCGCGGGTGGACGGCCCTGACGGTCCAACTCGGCCTGGGCCGAAGGGAGTTGTGTGATGCAGCATCGCCCGATCGAGGAACCACTGCGCCCGCTCGGCGCGGGCCGCGGCCACCCCGTCGACCTCGTCGGGCCCGATCCGGGGCAGGTCGACCCCGCGGTGCTCGGCGCCCTGCTCGACCGGCACGGCTGGCGGCGGCGCGGCGGGGCCGCCGGGCGGTACGCGCGCTGGACGCTGCCGGGGGGCGGGGGTCGAACCAGCCTGCTCGTGCCGGAGAGCCGGGCCTTCCCGGACAGCGAGGAACTGCTCGGCGAGGCGATCGTCGCCCTCGAACGCAGCGGTACGCCGTCCGCGCGCGAGGTGCTGGTCTCGCTCGCCGTGCCGAGCGACGAGATCCGCTGGACGCGCGATGTTCCGGCGGGGCCCGCGGGCGCCTCGTCCTGGCCCGCCGAGGAGCAACTGCGGGGCGCGGCACGGCAGATGCTGCTCGCGGGCGCCCTCGCCGCGCGCGGCCGCGCCGGGTACTACGGGGCGAGGCATCGGCGGCCCGCGGCCGCGGCCCTGGAGAACGTACTGGTGCAGACGGCGTCCGGCGGGCGCCGTCTCACCGCGTTCGTGCCCGTGGCCACGGGGCGGGCGCTCGCCGTACGGCTGCACCAGGCGCTGTACGCGGTGCGCGAGGCCATCGACTACCGGCGGGCCACCGGCGGCATGGACGCGTTCGACGGCGCGGTCGAGGCGGGCGTCAGCCATGAGCTGACCGAGGCACTCGTCGCGCTGGTGCGCGGCACCGAGGGCGCGCGCGTCGGCGTGGCCTGGGCGCCCGCCGCCGGGGTGCCCGAGGAGTGCACGGACGGCGACGCCCCCGTCGAGTTCTCACCCGGTGACCTCGACGTGCTGCGCGAGGCCGGCGCCCGCTTTCTGTACGCCGAACCCGCCGTCTCCGTCCGCGTCACCGGCACCGTCGTCCGCATGCGCAGGACGGGGCCGCGCGGCGCGGGCACGGTGCGGATGCGGGTGCTCGCGGGCGTCGAGGTGCCGCACGTACGGATGACGCTGGACGAGGAGGCGTACCGGATCGCGGGGCACGCGCACCTGGTGGGCCTGCCGATCCGCGTGCACGGGCGCCTGGAGAGCCGGGGCGGATTCCGCCGCCTCACCGGCGCGACCGGAGTCGTCCCCGTACAGGTGGAAGAGGCCGAGCGGGACCGGATGATGAAGTCGCTCCAGGAGAACCTGGACTTCTTCGAGGAGGCCTGCGCGGGGGAGGAGTAGGGCCTGATCCGTCGGAAGGCCCCTGGCCGCCCGGGTCAGCTGCTGGACCGGTGCGCGTACAGGTCTCTGAGCAGGGCGATCTCCGCGCCGTGGTGCAGCATCTCGCGGTTGATGTGGAGGACGAGTCGCGCCATCGGATCCTTGGCGAACTCGCCCTCCGCCGGGCCGCACGGGCGAGCGAGGCCCTCCTCGCCGAGGCTGCGCACGCCGTCGGACCACTGCGCGTACGCCGCGTCGAGCCGGTCGAGGGCGTCCGCCGCCGTCCCCGGATACACGTACGACTCGTAGTCGACGGGCGCCGCCCCGAAGTGCGACGCGTTCCGCGCGCCGAGCACGCCCACCAGAATGTGGCCGAGGCGCCAGGCGATCGTCGTCACCGGCGCGGGAACCGGCTCCGGGTACGCGAAGTCGATCGTGAGCTCGCCGGAGCCGACCTGCATGGGGGCGGTGCCGGTGCCGCGCGGGCGGACGTTCCAGCAGTCCGCCACCGGTTCCCAGAAGTACTCGTCGTCGCTGAGCCCCGCCAGGCGGTCGCGGAGCTGGTGACGCCAGTGCCAGTCGAGCTGGTCGGCGAGGAGCGGGTTCCAGTCGAGTGTCATACGTCTCACGCTAGAGCCCGGCACTGACAGTCGCCTCATGCGCGCGACGGGTGACGGGCCCGTCGCCCGGTTAACCGTTTCGCGAGCGGCCCTGGTGACTCGGTACGATCGTTGCTGCGCGCGTCACAGGTAATGGCGCGGCGTTCCATCTTCAGGTAGGAGAAGTCCGGTGTCTGACGTCCGTGTGGCCATCCAACGCGATTCCGAGCGGGAAGAGCGCGTGGTGACGACGGGCACTACGGCCGCCGAGCTCTTCCCCGGCGAGCGCAGCATCGTCGCGGTGCGCGTGGCCGGAGAGCTGAAGGACCTCGCGTACGAGGTCGTCGACGGCGAGACCGTCGAGCCCGTGGAGATCGCCTCCGAGGACGGTCTGAACATCCTGCGGCACTCGACCGCGCACGTCATGGCGCAGGCCGTGCAGGAGCTGTTCCCCGAGGCCAAGCTCGGCATCGGCCCGCCCATCAAGGACGGCTTCTACTACGACTTCGACGTCAAGGAGCCGTTCACCCCCGAGGACATCAAGCGCATCGAGAAGAAGATGCAGGAGATCCAGAAGCGGGGGCAGCGCTTCTCGCGCCGCGTCACCACTGACGCGGACGCGGCGGTCGAGCTGGCCGACGAGCCGTACAAGCTGGAGCTCATCGGCCTCAAGGGCAACGCGGCGCAGGCCGCCGACGGCGCGGACGCCGAGGTGGGCGGCGGCGAGCTGACCATCTACGACAACCTCGACGCCAAGACCGGCGAGCTGTGCTGGAAGGACCTCTGCCGAGGCCCGCACCTGCCGACCACCCGCATCATCCCCGCGTTCAAGCTGATGCGCTCGGCCGCCGCCTACTGGCGGGGCAGCGAGAAGAACCCGCAGCTCCAGCGCATCTACGGCACCGCGTGGCCGTCGAAGGACGAGCTGAAGGCGTACCTGGAGTTCCTCGCCGAGGCCGAGAAGCGCGACCACAGGAAGCTCGGCGCCGAGCTCGACCTGTTCTCCTTCCCGGACGAGCTGGGCCCGGGCCTCGCGGTCTTCCACCCCAAGGGCGGCGTGATCCGCAAGGTCATGGAGGACTACTCGCGGCGCCGCCACGAGGCCTCCGGCTACGAGTTCGTGAACACCCCGCACATCTCGAAGGAAGCACTCTTCGAGACCTCGGGGCACCTCCCGCACTACGCGGAGGGCATGTTCCCGCCCATCCAGTTCGACGAGCAGAACTACCGCCTCAAGGCGATGAACTGCCCGATGCACAACCTGATCTTCAAGTCCCGCGGGCGTTCCTACCGTGAACTGCCGCTGCGGCTCTTCGAGTTCGGCACCGTGTACCGCTACGAGAAGTCGGGCGTCGTGCACGGCCTGACCCGCTCGCGCGGCTTCACGCAGGACGACTCGCACATCTACTGCACCAAGGACCAGATGGCGGAGGAGCTCGACAAGCTCCTCACCTTCGTCCTCGACCTGCTGCGCGACTACGGCCTGACCGAGTTCGAGCTGGAGCTGTCCACCCGCGACGACTCCGACAAGTTCATCGGCACGGACGAGGACTGGGCCGAGGCCACCGAGGCGCTGCGCACCGCGGCCGAGAAGCAGGGTCTTCCCCTGGTGCCCGACCCGGGCGGCGCCGCGTACTACGGCCCGAAGATCTCCGTGCAGGCCAAGGACGCCATCGGCCGCTCCTGGCAGATGTCGACCCTCCAGGTCGACTTCAACCAGCCCAAGCGGTTCGGCCTCGAGTACACCGCGGCGGACGGCTCGCGCCAGCAGCCCGTCATGCTGCACCGCGCCCTCTTCGGCTCGATCGAGCGGTTCTTCGGCGTGCTCCTGGAGCACTACGCGGGCGCGTTCCCGGCGTGGCTCGCCCCGGTCCAGGCCGTCGGCATCCCGATCGGCGACGGCCACGTGACGTACCTGGAGGAGTTCGCCGAGAAGGCGCGCGCCCAGGGCCTGCGCGTCGAGGTCGACAAGTCCTCGGACCGCATGCAGAAGAAGATCCGCAACCAGCAGAAGGCCAAGGTGCCCTTCATGGTCATCGCGGGCGACGAGGACATGAACGCCGGTTCGGTGTCCTTCCGTTACCGCGACGGCTCGCAGGAGAACGGCATCCCGGTCGACGAGGCCATCGCGAAGATCGCGAAGGTCGTCGAGGAGCGGGCGCAGGTCTGATCCCTCAGTCCGTACGGTGTGAGGCCTCCGGGGAGTTCCCCGGGGGCCTTTCGCCTTCCCGCACCGTCTCCCGTTCCCCTTCCCGCGCGAACACCTGCAGCAGCCACGAGGAGAACGAACCCGTGACCGCGCCGAGCAGAGCAAGGCCGCAGGCCATCACGCCCACCGCCACCAGCCGGCCGATCGGGGTCACCGGCGCCAGGTCGCCGTAGCCCACGGTCGACAGCGTCGTGCACGTGAACCACACCGCGTCGCCGTAGGTGCGAATGTCCGCGCCGGGCGCCGCATGCTCCTGCTGGTACAGGGCCAGCGACGCGGCGAAGCCGAGCAGCGTCACCGACAGGCCCGCGTACGCGATCACGCGCGCGTGCAGCGAGAGCCGCGGCTCGTTCTGCCGGCGCTGCACCGCCTCGTAGGTCTGCACGATCCGTACCGGGCGCAGCAGCGGAAGCAGCAGGACCAGCGTGTCCAGCCAGTGCGTGCGGATGAAGCGCGGCCAGCGCTGTCCGCTCAGGTGCCAACGGGCCACGTAGTCGACGAGGAACACCGCCCACGCGGCGAGAGCGAGCGCCAAGCACAGGGTCTGCACGGCGCCGGGCAGGCCGTGGCCCAGGACCAGGACCGCGTACGCGGCGAGGAAGACGAGCGAAGCCACCGCCAGGACGACGCCGTTGTGCCGTTCCCAGCGGGCGAGTGGGGTGTCGGTCATCCCGACAGCATCGCCCGCGCCGACCTGGGGCGGTACCCGCCGACACGCCTCCGTGAGGTGACGCAATATGCTGCATTGCATGACGAGTGAGCCGGAGCAGCAGGTCGGTCCAGTGGGTGAGCCGGACGGATTCGGGCGTCTGTGGACCCCGCACCGCATCGCGTACATCCAGGGCGAGGGCAAACCGAGCGGCCCCGGGGCCGATGACGGCTGTCCCTTCTGCGCGGCTCCCGGCCAGTCCGACGAGGACGCGCTGATCGTGGCCCGCGGCGAACACGTCTTCGCGATCCTCAACCTGTACCCGTACAACGGCGGGCACATGATGGTGCTGCCCTACCGGCACGTCGCCGACTACACCGACCTCGACCTGAACGAGACCGCCGAGCTCGCCGACTTCACCAAGCGCGCCATGGCCGCACTGCGCTCCGCCTCGGGCGCGCACGGCTTCAACATCGGCATGAACCAGGGCGCGGTCGCGGGCGCCGGCATCGCGGCCCATCTGCACCAGCACATCGTTCCGCGCTGGGGCGGCGACACCAACTTCATGCCGGTCGTCGGTCACACCAAGGTGCTGCCGCAGATGCTCGCCGACACCCGCACCGCCCTGGCGAAGGCCTGGCCGAGCGAGTGAACGCGCGGCCTGGGGCCCCTTTGGGCCCCGGCCTGATCCGTCAGTAGGGGCCCTACGCGTCGTACGTGTCCGCCTTGCCCGGTGACGGGTCCTGGACCGCGCCACTGAGGAAGCCCGAGCGGGCGCCGAACTTCTCGGTGTCCACGCCGTTCTCATCGAGCACCCTGATGGCCGCCGCGTGCACCACGCGCAGTACGGGCGTGGCCGTGCGCAGCGCGTCGTCCGCCATGAAGCGGTGCCGCCACGGCTGGTCCGCCCAGGCGTGGCGCAGGCCGAACGGCTCGGGCAGCACGAGCTTGCCGCCGAGGTGGTCGAGGAGCGGCGGATACCAGGTGAAGGGCGCGCGGACCGCGATCCGGACCGACTCGTCCGAGGTGACCAGCGGGAGCGTCTTCTCCGTGGTCTCCCAGAACCGTATGGCCTTGGAGACCTCCTTCTTCCTCGGCTCGGGCTTCGAGGTGAACAGGGAGTGCACCGGACCGAGCGCGTGCCCGGTCACTTCTATCCGCAGCGTCTGGTGCAGCACCGTCACCGTGATCAGCATCGTGATCACCAACTGGCCGTCCCAGAGCGTGAACTGGACGCCCAGGTAGTGGCGGCTGCCGCCGCCGAACTGCTGCTCGTTGCAGATCCGCTCTATCTCGTGCGTCCTGGTCTCGAACGCATCCACGTTCACGCCCGAGGGACGGGTCACGCTCTTCGCGTTCTCACCGACCGGCGAGACGATCCAGTGCTTCACCGAAGGCGTGGGGAAGCCGCCCGTGTGGATGGGCTTGCGCTCCAGGAGGCGGAGTTGGTCGTGGATCGCGCGGATCACGTCCCAGCTGCGGAACGGGTGGATGTCCTTGCCGGGCTCCTTGGACACCAGGTCCTCGGCCAGCTGCCAGCCGCCCCAGCGCGTGCCCATGCCCAGGATGCCCTTGGGCCCCGCGTAGAACACGGAGTTCGACGCCTGCTCGGCGGTCAACTTGGCCAGATTCTGCCGAAGTTGCTCGGCCGCGGTCTCGCCGGGGCTGCCGGGGACGGCCTCCGGGATCTTCGCGCCGATCCCGCCGCCGGACAGCAGCCCGCCCCACCGGTCCCGCAGGTCCCGCGCGGTGCGCTCGCAGATCCGCCGCGCCCACAGGCCGCCGATCACGGGCGCCACGAACGAGGCCCGCAGATACCAGGTCCAGCCGCTGCTGGACGGAAGCTGGACGAGCACGACGATGACGGCGACGAACACGACGGCCAGCACCGCCATGGTGAGGGCGGACCGGCCGCGCGCCTCGCGCTCGCGCTTCTTGGCCTCGCGCTTCTCCTTGGCGCCCTTGCCCTCGGCCTCCTTGAGCTCCTTCTCGGCCTGGGCGACCCGGATGGTGTCCCTGCGGCGGATCTCGAACGCGGTCACCCAGAGCAGGAAACCGGGCAGGAACAGGAAGCCGAACACCACCGTCACCAGCGTGAGCAGGCTGTCGCGCTGGCGCCGGATCCGATTGGCCGCGAGGCAGTGCTCCACGACGACCTGCGGTTCCGTGCCGAACGACTGGATGAGCGGCTTGCGCGCGCCGCCCAGCATCCGCACCTGCACCGCCCGCGCGAAGGCCTCACCGAGGTTCGGCGCGAAAAGTGACCACATCCCCCTCTTCACCTGGGACTTGTGCCACTCGTTGTTGGTCTCCTCGATCTTCACCGCCGGGTCGTCCCGGTACGCGGCCGAGGCGATGGCGAACGTCGCGGCGGTCTGGCCCGCGGAACCCTGCAGCGGGATCTGCGCGCCCGGTCGGAAGTCGAATACTCCGTCGGCCGAAGCCGGCTTCATCGTGTCCGCCACTGCCACCCCCATCACCGCACGCCGTCGCTGCGGCTTTTCCCGACTTGCCCGCCCCGCACACCTGTTGGGCGCGCCGTCGGCCGGATCCGGCTGATCTTCGACCAGCGTAGCGGCCGCCACCGACACCGGCCCCGAGGAACGGGAAGCCGGTGCCGGCGCGCGCTCCGGGGCCGACTACGGGACGTCCTGGGCCTGTTCGCGGATCCGCTCGCTCAGCTGGGCCGGCATCGGCTCGTGCCGGGCGTACGCACGGCTGAAGCGCGCGGTGCCGTGCGACAGTGAGCGCAGGTCCACCGCGTACCGGCCGATCTCGATCTCCGGCACCTCGGCCCGGATCAACGTCCTCCCGCCCGACGCCTGTTCGGTGCCGACGACGCGGCCGCGCCGACCGGACAGATCGCTCATCATGGTCCCCACATAGTCGTCGCCGACGAGGACCTCGACCTCGGCCACCGGCTCCAGGAGATGGATCCGCGCATCGGCAGCCGCCTCGCGCAGCGCGAGTGCCCCCGCCGTCTGGAACGCCGCGTCGGACGAGTCCACCGAGTGCGCCTTGCCGTCGAGCAGCGTCACCCGCACGTCGATGAGCGGATATCCGGCCGCGACGCCCTTCGCCGCCTGCGCCCGCACGCCCTTCTCCACGGACGGGATGAACTGCCGGGGCACCGCGCCGCCGACGACCTTGTCCACGAACTCGATGCCCGAGCCGCCGGGCAGCGGCTCCACCTCGATCTCGCAGATCGCGTACTGGCCGTGACCGCCGGACTGCTTCACGTGCCGGCCGCGCCCCGCCGACTTGCCCGCGAACGTCTCCCGAAGGGAGACCTTGTGCGGGATGACGTCGACCTGCACCCCGTACCGGCTGCGCAGCCGTTCCAGGGCGACGTCCGCGTGTGCCTCGCCGAGGCACCACAGCACCACCTGGTGCGTGTTCTGGTTGTGTTCCAGGCGCATCGTCGGGTCCTCGGCGACCAGGCGTGAGAGACCTTGCGAGAGCTTGTCCTCGTCGGCCTTGCTGTGCGCCTGGATGGCCAGCGGCAGCAGCGGGTCGGGCATCTCCCAGGGCGACATGAGCAGCGGCGCCTCCTTCGCCGAGAGCGTGTCCCCGGTCTCCGCCCGGCTCAGCTTCGCGACGCACGCCAGATCGCCGGCGATGCATTGGGTCAGCGTGCGCTGCTGTTTCCCGAAGGGGGCCGAGAGCGCGCCGATCCGTTCGTCCGCCTCGTGCAGGGCCCGGGCCTCGTGCCCGTGGTCGGAGAGCCCGTGGCCCGACACGTGCACCGTCTCGTCGGGCCGCAGGGTGCCGGAGAAGACGCGGACGAGCGAGACCCGCCCCACGTACGGGTCGGACGCGGTCTTCACGACCTCCGCCACCAGCGGCCCTTCCGGGTCGCAGGCGTGGATGTCGAGCTCCTTCCCGTCGCGCCCGCGCACATCGGGAGCGGCCCGCTCCAAGGGGGTCGGGAAGCCGCCGGTGATCAGATCGAGGAGTTCGACGGTGCCGATGCCCTGCCGTGCGCCCTCCGCCGCCGGGGCCGCCGCGAGGACCGGGTGGAAGACGCCGCGTGCGACGGCCCGCTCCAGGTCGTCGATGAGCGTCTTGACGTCGATCTCCTCGCCGCCCAGATAGCGGTCCATGAGGGTCTCGTCCTCGCTCTCCGAGATGATCCCCTCGATGAGCCGGTTGCGGGCCTCCTCGATCAACGAGGCCTGGTCGGCGCCCGGTTCCGACTCCTTGCGTTCGCCCGACGCGTAGTCGAAGAGGCGCTGCGAGAGCAGCCCGATCAGGCCCGTCACGGGCGCGTGCCCGTCCGGCGCCTGCTCGCCGCGCAGCGGGAGGTACAGCGGGAGCACGGCGTCCGGGTCGTCACCACCGAAGATCTCGGCGCAGGTCCGCGTCATGTCCTCGAAGTCGGCGCGCGCCGCCTCCAGATGCGTGATCACGATGGCCCGCGGCATGCCGACCGCCGCGCACTCCTCCCACACCATGCGTGTCGCGCCCGCCATCGTCTCGGGCCCGTCGGCCGCCGAGACGATGAAAAGGGCCGCGTCCGCAGCCCGCAGACCGGCCCTCAACTCCCCGACGAAATCCGCGTAGCCGGGGGTGTCCAGGAGATTGATCTTGAAACCGTCCCACTCCAACGGGACGAGCGAGAGCTGGACCGAGCGCTGCTGGCGATGCTCGATCTCGTCGTAGTCGGAGACGCTGGTGCCGTCCTCGACGCGCCCGGCCCTGTTCACCGCCCCCGCGGTCAGTGCGAGGGCCTCCACCAGGGTGGTCTTGCCCGATCCGCTGTGGCCGACCAGCACCACATTCCGTACGGACGCGGGATGGTCGGCCGTCGCTGCCCTGCCGGCGGCTCCGGGGTGTCCGTTGCTCTTGTCGCCCATGCCTTGCCTCCCGGTTGCTTGCTGCTCGGTGAGGTGGTCCCAGGTCCTTGTCGGCCTATGGGCGCGGACACGCGAATCCGCGTGCGGAGGCGGCTTCGGCGACGCCCGCGGTGTCTTCGAGCTTTCCACTCGGGTCACTGTGCGTCCATACGTCGTACCGGATCGCACGCCCACGCGTGCGGCCCGTCGGCGGTTCGCACGTGTGCGTGGCTACGATGGGCCAGCCGGTGGCCAGAGGGGCCGCGCGGCCACCGACCATCGGGAAGGCCATGCTGAACAAGTACGCGCGTGCATTCTTCACGCGTGTCCTCACACCGTTCGCCGCGTTTCTCATCCGCCGCGGAGTCAGCCCCGACGCGGTCACGCTCCTGGGCACCGCCGGAGTCGTGGCCGGTGCGCTGGTCTTCTATCCGCGCGGTGAGTTCTTCTGGGGCACCGTCGTCATCACGCTGTTCGTGTTCTCGGACCTCGTGGACGGCAATATGGCGCGCCAGCTGGGCCGCTCCAGCCGCTGGGGCGCCTTCCTGGACTCCACGCTCGACCGTGTCGCGGACAGCGCCATCTTCGGCGGCCTCGCGCTCTGGTACGCGGGTGGGGGCGACGACAACGTCCTGTGCGCCGTGTCGATCTTCTGCCTCGCCAGCGGCCAGGTCGTGTCCTACACGAAGGCACGCGGCGAATCGATCGGCCTGCCCGTCGCCGTGAACGGTCTCGTGGAGCGTGCCGAGCGGCTCGTCATCTCGCTCGTCGCCGCGGGCTTCGCCGGGCTGCACAAGTTCGGCGTACCCGGCATCCAGTACCTGCTGCCGGTCGCCCTGTGGATCGTCGCCGTGGGCAGCCTCGTCACGCTGATCCAGCGCGTCGTCACGGTGCGTCGCGAGTCCGCGGAGGCCGACGCGGCGGCAGCCCAGGAGGGGGCCACCTCGTGAGCGGGACGCAGGAACGGATCACCGACGCGCTGTACGGGCTCGGCTGGGCGACCGTCAAGAAGCTTCCCGAGCCGGTGGCACAGCGCCTCGGCCGCACGATCGCCGACGCCGCCTGGAAGAAGCGCGGCAAGGGCGTGCGGCAGCTGGAGGCCAACCTCGCGCGCGTGGTGCCCGACGCCACACCCGAGCGCCTGCAACAGCTCTCCAAGAAGAACATGCGCTCGTACCTGCGCTACTGGATGGAGTCCTTCCGGCTCCCCGCGTGGAGCAAGGAGCGCATCCGGGAGGGCGTCTCGATCAAGGACATCGACTACCTCACCGAGGGCCTCGACTCCGGTAAGGGCGTCGTCCTCGCGCTGCCCCACATGGGCAATTACGACCTGGCGGGCGCCTGGGTCACCACCAAGCTGGACACCCCGTTCACGACCGTCGCCGAGCGGCTCAAGCCGGAGACCCTGTACGACCGTTTCGTCGCCTACAGGGAGGGCCTCGGCATGGAGGTGCTGCCGCACACGGGCGGCGCCGCCTTCGGGACGCTCGCACGGCGGCTGCGTGCGGGCGGCCTGGTCTGCCTGGTCGCGGACCGGGACCTCTCGACCTCCGGTGTGGAGGTCAAGTTCTTCGGCGAGACGACCCGGATGCCCGCGGGGCCCGCGATGCTCGCCCAGCAGACCGGCGCGCTGCTGCTCCCGGTCACCCTCTGGTACGACGACTCGCCCATCATGCGGGGGCGCGTCCACCCACCCGTCGACGTGCCGGAGACAGGTACGCGGGCCGAGAAGACGTCTGTCATGACGCAGGCGCTGGCCGATGCCTTCGCCACAGGGATCGCGGACCATCCGGAGGACTGGCACATGCTGCAGCGCTTGTGGCTCGCCGACCTCGACAATTTCGAAGAGAGGCCGGCGTGAGAATCGGAATCGTCTGCCCGTACTCCTGGGACGTGCCGGGCGGCGTCCAGTTCCACATCCGCGATCTGGCGGAGCACCTCATCCGCCTGGGGCACGAGGTGTCCGTCCTCGCGCCCGCGGACGACGAGACCCCGCTGCCGCCGTACGTCGTGTCGGCGGGCCGCGCGGTTCCCGTGCCGTACAACGGCTCGGTGGCGCGCCTGAACTTCGGCTTCCTGAGCGCCGCGCGCGTGCGCAGGTGGCTGCACGACGGCACGTTCGACGTGATCCACATCCACGAACCGGCGTCCCCGTCGCTCGGCCTCCTGACGTGCTGGGCCGCACAGGGCCCGATCGTCGCGACCTTCCACACGTCCAACCCGCGCTCGCGCGCGATGATCGCCGCGTATCCGATCCTGCAGCCCGCCCTGGAGAAGATCAACGCGCGCATCGCGGTGAGCGAGTACGCGCGCCGCACCCTGGTCGAGCACCTGGGCGGCGACGCGGTCGTCATCCCGAACGGCGTCGACGTGGACTTCTTCGCGCGGGCCGAGCCCAAGCCCGAGTGGCAGGGAGACACGATCGGCTTCATCGGCCGCATCGACGAGCCCCGCAAGGGCCTTCCGGTGCTCATGAAGGCGCTGCCCAAGATCCTCGCGGAGCGCCCGCAGACCCGGCTCCTGGTCGCGGGGCGGGGCGACGAGGACGAGGCGGTGGCCTCCCTGCCCAAGGAGATGCGCGACCGCGTCGAGTTCCTCGGCATGGTCAGCGACGAGGACAAGGCGCGCCTCCTGGCGAGCGTCGACGTGTATGTCGCGCCCAACACCGGGGGCGAGAGCTTCGGCATCATCCTGGTGGAGGCGATGTCGGCGGGTGCGCCCGTGCTCGCCTCCGACCTGGACGCCTTCGCCCAGGTCCTCGACCAGGGCGCCGCCGGCGAACTCTTCACCAACGAGGACGCGGACACCCTTTCCGTCGCCGCCCTGCGCCTCCTGGGCGACCCGGACCGCCGCGCCGAACTACGCGCGCGTGGCAGCAAGCACGTCCGCCGCTTCGACTGGTCCACGGTCGCCGCGGACATCCTCTCGGTCTACGAGACGGTGACCCAGGGCGCGGCCGCGGTGGCGGCGGACGAGCGGACGGGCCTCAGGGCACGCTTCGGCTTGGCGCGGGACTGACGCCCGCCGCGACCCCGGTAGCCTTGCCGCCCGTGACCGTCACCCTCATCTGGATCGCCGTAGCCCTCTTCGCGATCGGGCTCTACCTGAGCTGGACCGCAGGAAGGCTCGACCGCCTGCACGCCCGTATCGACGCGGCCCGCGCCGCCCTCGACGCCCAACTCCTGCGCCGGGCCTCGGTCGCGCAGGAACTGGCCACGTCGGGCGTGCTCGACCCGGCCGCGTCGATCGTGCTGTACGAGGCGGCACACGCCGCGCGTCAGGCCGAGGAGGAGCAGCGCGAGGTCGCGGAGAGCGAGCTCAGCCAGGCGCTCAGGGCGATCTTCAACGAGCCCGACCAGGTCGAGGTGATCCGCGCGGCCCCCGGCGGCGAGGAGGCCGCCGAGGAGCTCGCCCAGGCGGTCCGCCGCGTCCCCATGGCCCGCCGCTTCCACAACGACGCCGTACGCGCCGCCCGCGCGCTGCGCCGCCACCGCACGGTCCGCTGGTTCCGGCTCGCCGGGCACGCCCCGTTCCCGCTGGCCTTCGAGATGGACGACGAGGCGCCGGTGGCGCTGGCCGACCGCGCCACCAACTAGCTCCACCAACCAGATCCACCAGAACTAGATCCACTGGATCCCGGGCCAAAAGGAGCCACCGGCTAACCATTGGCCCTTGTAGTGGCCTGCTGTCCAGAGGTTTGCTCGGTGCTGCAAAAGCCTTCTTCACCGAGTCGAGGTCACCCGTGTCCACTTCTGAAAACACCGCCACCGGCACCGCCCGCGTCAAGCGAGGCATGGCCGAGCAGCTCAAGGGCGGCGTCATCATGGACGTCGTCACGCCCGAGCAGGCGAAGATCGCCGAGGACGCCGGCGCCGTCGCGGTGATGGCCCTGGAGCGGGTGCCGGCCGACATCCGCAAGGACGGCGGCGTGGCCCGGATGTCCGACCCGGACATGATCGAGGGCATCATCGGCGCCGTCTCGATCCCGGTGATGGCCAAGTCCCGCATCGGCCACTTCGTCGAGGCCCAGGTGCTCCAGTCGCTCGGCGTCGACTACATCGACGAGTCCGAGGTCCTGACCCCGGCCGACGAGGTCAACCACAGCGACAAGTTCGCGTTCACGACCCCGTTCGTCTGTGGCGCCACGAACCTGGGCGAGGCCCTGCGCCGCATCGCCGAGGGCGCCGCGATGATCCGCTCCAAGGGCGAGGCCGGCACCGGCAACGTCGTGGAGGCCGTGCGCCACCTGCGCCAGATCAAGAACGAGATCGCCAAGCTGCGCGGCTTCGACAACAACGAGCTGTACGCCGCCGCCAAGGACCTGCGCGCCCCGTACGAGCTGGTCAAGGAGGTCTCCGAGCTGGGCAAGCTGCCGGTGGTCCTCTTCTCCGCCGGTGGCGTCGCCACCCCGGCCGACGCCGCGCTGATGCGCCAGCTCGGCGCCGAGGGCGTCTTCGTCGGCTCGGGCATCTTCAAGTCCGGCGACCCGGCCAAGCGCGCCGCCGCCATCGTGAAGGCCACCACCTTCTTCGACGACCCGAAGATCGTCGCGGAGGCGTCCCGCAACCTCGGCGAGGCCATGGTCGGCATCAACTGCGACACGCTGCCCGAGGGCGAGCGCTACGCGAACCGGGGCTGGTGATGACCACTCCCGTGGTCGGAGTGCTCGCTCTCCAGGGCGACGTGCGGGAGCACCTCGTCGCCCTGGCCACGGCCGACGCCGTGGCGAGGCCCGTGCGGCGCCCCGAGGAACTGGCCGAGGTCGACGGGCTCGTCATCCCCGGCGGCGAGTCGACCACCATGTCGAAGCTGGCCAACCTCTTCGGCCTGATGGAGCCCCTTCGCGCGCGCGTGCGTGACGGTCTTCCGATCTACGGGACGTGCGCGGGCCTGATCATGCTCGCCGACAAGATCCTCGACCCGCGCTCGGGCCAGGAGACCATCGGCGGCATCGACATGATCGTGCGGCGCAACGCCTTCGGACGGCAGAACGAGTCCTTCGAAGCGGCTGTCGACGTCCGGGGCGTCGAGGGGGATCCTGTAGAGGGCGTCTTCATCCGGGCTCCATGGGTGGAGTCCGTGGGCGCCGAGGTGGAGGTGCTCGCCGAGCACGAGGGGCACATCGTGGCCGTGCGCCAGGGCGACGCTCTCGCGACGTCCTTCCACCCGGAACTCACGGGAGACCACCGGATCCATGCCCTGTTCGTGGATATGGTGCGGGCGAAGGACGCTCCGGGTTCCTTGTAGGATCTCTGGCGTTCGTAAATTGGTTACGCGAAGGAGACAGGCAGATGTCCGGCCACTCTAAATGGGCTACGACGAAGCACAAGAAGGCCGTGGTTGACGCCAAGCGCGGCAAGCTCTTCGCGAAGCTGATCAAGAACATCGAGGTTGCGGCGCGCTCCGGCGGCATCGACCCCGATGGAAACCCGACGCTTGTCGACGCCATCCAGAAGGCCAAGAAGAGCTCGGTCCCGAACAAGAACATCGACTCCGCGGTCAAGCGCGGCGGCGGCCTCGAGGCCGGCGGCGCCGACTACGAGACGATCATGTACGAGGGCTACGGGCCGAACGGTGTCGCGGTGCTCATCGAGTGCCTCACCGACAACCGCAACCGTGCCGCCTCCGACGTGCGCGTCGCCATGACCCGCAACGGCGGCTCGATGGCCGACCCCGGTTCGGTCTCGTACCTCTTCAACCGCAAGGGCGTCGTGGTCGTCACCAAGGGCGAGCTGTCCGAGGACGACGTCCTGGGCGCCGTGCTCGACGCGGGCGCCGAGGAGGTCAACGACCTGGGCGAGTCCTTCGAGGTGCTCTCCGAGGCCACCGACCTGGTCGCGGTGCGCACCGCGCTCCAGGAGGCCGGGATCGACTACGACTCGGCGGACGCCAACTTCGTCCCGACCATGCAGGTCGAGCTGGACGAGGAGGGCGCGCGCAAGATCTTCAAGCTGATCGACGCGCTCGAGGACAGCGACGACGTGCAGAACGTCTTCGCCAACTTCGACGTCTCCGACGAGGTCATGGAGAAGGTCGACGCCTGACGTGACATCAGCGGCGGGCCGATGGGACACACCCCGTCGGCCCGTCGCTTTGTCAGTGGCACCCGATAGCCTGCACAAACAGGCGATCGAAGGTTGGGGGCAGGCGTGCGCGTTCTCGGGGTGGACCCGGGTCTCACCCGGTGCGGTGTCGGCGTGGTCGAGGGGATCGCGGGACGGCCGCTGACGATGCGCGGCGTCGGTGTCGTACGGACGCCCGCGGACGCCGAGTTGGGGCACCGCCTCGTCGCCATCGAGCAGGGCATCGAGCAGTGGCTCGACGAGCACCGGCCCGAAGTCCTCGCCGTGGAGCGGGTGTTCAGCCAGCACAACGTCAGTACGGTGATGGGCACCGCCCAGGCAAGCGCCGTCGCCATGCTGTGCGCCTCGCGCCGCGGCATCCCCGTGGCGCTGCACACGCCCAGCGAGGTCAAGGCCGCCGTCACCGGCACGGGCCGTGCCGACAAGGCACAGGTGGGCGCCATGGTGACGCGCCTGCTGAGGCTCGACGCCCCGCCCAAGCCTGCCGACGCCGCCGACGCCCTCGCCCTCGCCATCTGCCACATCTGGCGGGCCCCCGCGCAGAACCGACTCCAGCAGGCCGTGGCACAGCACGCGGCGCAGGCGTCCAGGACCACCCAAGCCACCCGCGCTTCTCACGCACCGAAAGGCCGTACCGCATGATCGCCTTCGTCAGCGGCCCCGTCGCCGCCCTCGCCCCCGACGCCGCGGTGGTCGAGGTGGGCGGTGTCGGCATGGCCCTCCAGTGCACGCCGAACACGCTGTCCACGCTGCGTATCGGCCAGCAGGCCAAGCTCGCCACCTCCCTCGTCGTGCGCGAGGACTCGCTCACGCTCTACGGCTTCGCGGACGACGACGAGAAGCAGACGTTCGAGCTGCTGCAGACGGCGAGCGGCGTCGGCCCGCGCCTGGCGCAGGCGATGCTCGCCGTGCACAGCCCGGACGCGCTGCGCAGAGCCGTCTCCACAGGTGACGAGAAGTCGCTCACGGCCGTCCCCGGCATCGGTAAGAAGGGGGCCCAGAAGCTGCTCCTGGAGCTGAAGGACCGGCTCGGCGAGCCCCTCGGCACGGGCGGCCCGGCCATCGGGGCGCCCGTCAACAGCGGCTGGCGCGAGCAGCTGCACGCCGCGCTCATCGGCCTCGGCTACGCGACCCGCGAGGCCGACGAGGCGGTCGACGCGGTCGCCCCGCAGGCCGAGGCCGCGGAGGGCACGCCGCAGGTCGGCCAGCTCCTGAAGGCGGCCCTGCAGACCCTCAACCGCACCCGCTAGCCCCGCCGCCCCGACCGGGCATCCGAAGCCGACCGCCCCTCCCAATCCGTAACGCGAGGCACCACACATGAACTGGGACGAGACCGCCGAAGACGCCGCGACGCCGCAGGCCGACCGGCTCGTCGGTGCGTCGGCCGACCACGAGGACCAGGCCGTAGAGGCGGCCCTGCGTCCCAAGGACCTGGGCGAGTTCATCGGCCAGGAGAAGGTCAGGGAGCAGCTCGACCTGGTCCTGCGCGCCGCCCGCGCGCGCGGCGCCACCGCCGACCACGTCCTGCTCTCCGGCGCCCCCGGCCTCGGCAAGACCACCCTCTCCATGATCATCGCGGCCGAGATGGGCGCCCCGATCCGCATCACCTCCGGCCCCGCGATCCAGCACGCGGGCGACCTCGCGGCGATCCTCTCCTCGCTCCAGGAGGGCGAGGTCCTCTTCCTCGACGAGATCCACCGGATGTCGCGGCCCGCCGAGGAAATGCTCTACATGGCGATGGAGGACTTCCGGGTCGACGTCATCGTCGGCAAGGGCCCGGGCGCCACCGCCATCCCGCTGGAGCTGCCGCCCTTCACCCTCGTCGGCGCGACCACGCGCGCGGGGCTGCTGCCGCCGCCGCTGCGCGACCGCTTCGGCTTCACCGCGCACATGGAGTTCTACGGGCCACCGGAACTCGAGCGAGTGATCCACCGCTCGGCGAGCCTCCTCGATGTGGAGATCGACACAGCGGGCGCCGCCGAGATCGCCGGACGCTCCCGCGGCACGCCCCGTATCGCCAACCGCCTGCTGCGCCGCGTCCGCGACTATGCGCAGGTCAAGGCGGACGGACAGATCAACAAGGACATCGCGTCCGCGGCCCTCGGCGTCTACGAAGTGGACGACCGCGGCCTCGACCGCCTGGACCGCGCCGTCCTTGAAGCCCTGCTCAAGCTGTTCAGTGGTGGGCCCGTGGGACTTTCGACACTCGCCGTCGCCGTGGGGGAGGAGCGTGAGACGGTGGAAGAGGTCGCCGAGCCCTTCCTCGTCAGAGAGGGACTCCTGGCGCGCACCCCCCGGGGGCGCGTGGCGACTCCCGCCGCGTGGGCCCATCTCGGACTCACCGCACCCCAAGGGAGACCTGGGGCAGGCGGACAACAAGACCTCTTCGGGGCATGACGGCGCGCGTGCTCGCCGGGGCTGGAACCCCGGTGCCATGCTGAGCGTTGTTCCCACAGTGCGGACTCGCTTAGACTCCGCCGACGTCGCCTTTACAGCGGCGTAATACCCCATCATCGATGCGGCCGCATCTCGACGCGGCCGAATGAAGGAAGTTCCTACCCGTGAGTCCTGTGACCCTCCTCCCGTTCATTGTGCTCATCGGGGCCATGTTCCTGATGACCCGGTCTGCCAAGAAGAAGCAGAAGCAAGCCGCGGACATGCGCAATGAGATGCAGCCCGGTTCCGGCGTCCGCACGATCGGGGGCATGTACGCCACGGTCAAGGAGGTCCACGACGACGCGGTCCTCCTCGACGCCGGCCCCGGGGTCCACCTCATGTTCGCGAAGAACGCCATCGGTGCCGTGCTCACCGATGACGAGTACAACCGCATCGTCCACGGCGAGGAAGTCGTTGGTGATGACGAGCTGACCAATGACGCCGTCGTGCCGGACGACGCGTCCTCCCTCACCGAGACCGACGCTGACGACTCGCGCATCGACCTCGGCAAGAAGGACGAGGCCGCCGAGGACGTCGAGGCCGAGAAGGCCGAGCCGGCCGAGAAGGCCGACGACGTCGAGGTGAAGAAGACCGACGGCGAGTCCGACGCGAAGTAGTACGGCCGGAACCGTGGGGCGTCCGCTCGATGTGCCCCGCGGTTCCTGTTCGTGCGTGACCCGCGCGGACTCTCGACCATTTCATGGCCGTCCGGGCACCCAACCCCGATGCCGGGCGGATGGAGAGGGAGTACGAGAAGGTGGCCACACCTAAGAAGAGCCGAGGGGCAGGTGCCCCGTCGAAGCCGGGGCGCGCCCTGGGCCTGATCGTGATCATCATGGTCGCGCTCGTCGGGGGGATGTTCGCCTCCGGCACGTTCACCCCGCGCCTTGGCATCGACCTCGCGGGCGGCACCAGCATCACGCTGGAGGCCAAGAACGAGCCGGGCAAGCCCAACGCGATCAACAAGACCAACATGGACACGGCGGCGGACATCATCAACCGCCGTGTCAACGGCATGGGTGTCTCCGAGGCCGAGGTCCAGACGCAGGGCAAGAGCAACATCATCGTCAACATCCCGCGAGGGACGAACGAGAAGCAGGCTCGCGAGCAGGTCGGTACGACCGCGCAGCTCTACTTCCGTCCGGTGCTCACGATGACCTCCGGCCAGCCGGCCGGCAAGGGTGACAAGTCGGCCACCCCGTCCCCGAGCGCCTCTACGGGTGGCAAGGCGACCGACAAGGCCACCGGCTCGGACAAGGCGACCGACAAGTCGACGGCCACGCCGACCCCGAGCGCCACGACGCAGGGCCGCGCCGTCACCGACAGCCTCAAGGCCGACGCGACGCCGAGCGCCTCCGCGAAGACCGGCGACGACGCGCAGGCCACCCCGAGCGCCGGCACCGACCCGGCGACCGCCGCGCTGCAGAAGAAGTTCATGCAGCTCGACTGCACGGACAAGGCCGCCCGCACCAAGATCAACGAGGGCGCGAAGTCCTCCGACCCGATCATTGCCTGCGGTCAGAGCCAGGGGCAGTGGCAGAAGTACGTCCTCGGCCCGTCCGAGGTGGGCGGCAAGGACGTCAAGAAGTCCCAGGCGACCATCAACCAGCAGAACGGCCAGTGGGTCGTGAACATGGAGTTCACGGGCACGGGCTCGAAGAAGTTCGCCGCGACGACCAGCAAGCTCAAGAGCCAGCAGTCGCCGATGAACCAGTTCGCCATCGTGCTCGACGGCGACGTGGTCTCCGCCCCCAGCGTCAGCTCCACCCTGAGCCAGAACGCCGAGATCTCCGGCTCCTTCACCCAGGAGTCCGCCCAGGACCTCGCGAACGTGCTGTCCTACGGCGCCCTGCCGCTGACCTTCCACGAGCAGAGCGTCACCTCGGTGACCGCCGCGCTCGGCGGTGAGCAGCTCAACGCCGGTCTGATCGCGGGCGCCATCGGCCTCGCGCTGGTCATCATCTACCTGGTGGTCTACTACCGCGGCCTGTCGCTCGTCGCCCTGGCCTCGCTGCTGACCTCCGGCATCCTCACGTACACCCTCATGACGCTGCTCGGCCCGGCCATCGGCTTCGCGCTGAACCTGCCGGCCGTCTGTGGTGCCATCGTGGCCATCGGTATCACCGCGGACTCGTTCATCGTGTACTTCGAGCGGATCCGGGACGAGATCAGAGAGGGACGCACCGTGCGTCCCGCCGTGGAGCGCGCCTGGCCGCGGGCCCGGCGCACCATCCTGGTCTCCGACTTCGTGTCGTTCCTCGCGGCCGCGGTGCTCTACATCGTGACCGTCGGCAAGGTGCAGGGCTTCGCGTTCACGCTCGGCCTGACCACCCTGCTCGACATCGTCGTGGTCTTCCTCTTCACGAAGCCGTTGATGACGCTCCTGGCACGCACCAAGTTCTTCACGAGCGGGCACAAGTGGTCCGGCCTCGACCCGAAGCGCCTCGGCGTGCAGCCCCCGCTGCGTCGCACCCGCCGCGCCACCCGCCCTGTCGACCCGAAGGAGGCGTGAGATGTCGAAGCTGGGCAATCTCGGCGCCAAGCTGTATCGCGGTGATGTCGGGTACGACTTCATCGGGAAGCGCAAGATCTGGTACGGCGTCTCGATCCTGATCACCATCACGGCCATCCTCGGCCTGACGGTGCGCGGCCTGAACATGGGCATCGAGTTCGAGGGCGGCGCGATCTTCACGACGCCCAAGACCAGCGTCTCGGCCCAGAAGGCCGAGGAGTACGCCACGGAGGCCTCCGGCCACGAGGCGCTCGTCCAGGAGCTCGGCTCGGGCGGTCTGCGCATCCAGGTCGCGGGCGTCGACACCGCCAAGTCGGACCAGATCAAGGCCGAGCTGTCCAAGGACATGGACATCAAGGCCGACGACATCAACGCCGACCTGGTGGGCCCCAGTTGGGGCGCCTCGATCGCCAACAAGGCATGGCAGGGCCTGGCCATCTTCATGGTCCTGGTCGTGATCTATCTGGCGATCGCCTTCGAGTGGCGGATGGCGCTCGCGGCACTCGTCGCGCTCATCCACGACATCACGATCACCGTCGGGATCTACGCGCTGGTGGGCTTCGAGGTCACCCAGGGCACGGTGATCGGTCTGTTGACCATCCTTGGTTATTCGCTCTACGACACGGTCGTCGTCTTCGACTCGCTCAAGGAACAGACGAAGGGTCTCGAGAAGCAGACCCGCTGGACGTACAGCGAGGTCGCCAACCGGTCGATTAACAGCACCCTGGTCCGCTCGATCAACACCACGGTCGTGGCGCTCCTCCCGGTCGGCGGTCTGCTGTTCATCGGCGGCGGCTTCCTCGGCGCGGGCATGCTGAACGACATCTCGCTGTCGCTCTTCGTGGGCCTCGCCGCCGGTGCGTACTCGTCGATCTTCATCGCCACTCCGCTGGTCGCCGACCTCAAGGAGCGCGACCCGAAGATGAAGGCGCTCAAGAAGCGGGTGCTCGCCAAGCGGGCCGCCGCCGCGGCGAAGGCCGAGTCGCCCGTCGTGGGCCACCAGGCCGACGGCGGTCTGGACACGGAAGCCGAGGAGCCGCAGGACGCCGCGCCCGCGGGCGCCGGCCCCGCCGCCGCGGGTCCGCGCAACCAGCCGGCCCGCAACCGCGGCCGCGGCCGACCCTCGGGCAAGCGCCGCTGACCCGGACCTTCACGGTCGTCACAAGGGCGCCAGGAGCCTTCGAGGCCCTGGCGCCCTTGGCGTTTCCGCACAGCGGCGACTGCTAGGGTTGGCGGTCGCCGCAAAGCGGTCGAACCTCCAGGAAAAACTCTTCACATACTCGCTGAGGTGCAGAAATGACCGACATCAAGGAGCTGCTCCTCAGCCGTATCCGCGATGTGCAGGACTATCCGGAGCCCGGCGTCCTGTTCAAGGACATCACCCCGCTGCTCGCGGACCCGGCGGCCTTCACGGCCCTCACCGACACGCTCGCCGAGCTCTGTGTCCGCAACGGGGCCACGAAGATCGTCGGCCTGGAGGCGCGCGGCTTCATCCTGGGCGCCCCCGTCGCGATCCGCGCGGGCCTCGGCTTCATCCCGGTACGCAAGGCGGGCAAGCTCCCCGGTGCGACGCTCGCGCAGTCGTACGACCTGGAGTACGGCTCCGCCGAGATCGAGGTGCACGCCGAGGACCTCGGCTCCGACGACCGCGTCATGGTGATCGACGACGTGCTGGCCACCGGCGGCACCGCCGAGGCCGCGGTGCACCTGATCCGCCGTGCCGGCGCCGAGGTCGCGGGCTGCGCCGTCCTCATGGAGCTGGGTTTTCTGCCGGGCCGCGCGCGACTCGAATCCGCGCTTCGGGGCGCGCCGCTCGACGCCCTGCTCGTGGTGTAAAGCCGCAGTTCACAGCCTTGGCGGCGGGCCCGGAGGAATCCGGTGCCCGCCTCTGGTGTTTCACCAGTACGAAGGCGTCACGTCGGCCCGGGGCGAGCCGAGGACGCCGGATCGATACCATGGGCTCTCCGGGACCTGAACGGGGGACCCGTCGCGCACGAGGAGCGCCGTTGCCAGACGAGGCCAAGCCACTTTCCGCCGCCACGCATGACGAACAGGCCACTGCCGCCGCGGCTCCTTCCCGCACGCCCGAGAAGGACGCGAAGACGGCGAAGCCTGCGCCGCCGAGCGGCACGGCGGCCGAGCAGCCGCGCACCAAGCCCCCTACCAACCAGCCGCGCCCCACGTCCCCGCCGGCGATCCGCGCGGCCTCGAACCAGCCGGCCGCGCGCTCCGGCTCCTCCAACCGCGTCCGCGCCCGCCTGGCCCGCCTCGGCGTGCAGCGCTCGAACCCGTACAACCCGGTCCTGGAGCCGCTGCTGCGGATAGTGCGCAGCAACGACCCGAAGATCGAGACGTCCACGCTGCGCCAGGTCGAGCGCGCCTATCAGGTCGCCGAGCGCTGGCACCGCGGCCAGAAGCGCAAGAGCGGCGACCCGTACATCACGCACCCGCTCGCCGTGACGACGATCCTCGCCGAGCTCGGCATGGACCCGGCGACACTGATGGCGGGCCTGCTGCACGACACGGTCGAGGACACCGAGTACGGCCTGGACACCCTCAAGCGCGACTTCGGCGACCAGGTGGCGCTGCTGGTCGACGGCGTGACCAAGCTGGACAAGGTCAAGTTCGGCGAGGCCGCGCAGGCCGAGACCGTGCGCAAGATGGTCGTCGCGATGGCCAAGGACCCGCGCGTCCTCGTCATCAAGCTCGCCGACCGCCTGCACAACATGCGCACCATGCGCTACCTCAAGCGCGAGAAGCAGGAGAAGAAGGCCCGCGAGACGCTGGAGATCTACGCTCCGCTGGCGCACCGCCTGGGCATGAACACCATCAAGTGGGAGCTGGAGGACCTCGCCTTCGCGATCCTCTACCCCAAGATGTACGACGAGATCGTGCGGCTCGTGGCCGAGCGCGCGCCCAAGCGCGACGAGTATCTGGCCATAGTGACCGACGAGGTGCAGTCGGACCTGCGCGCGGCCCGCATCAAGGCGACCGTCACAGGCCGCCCGAAGCACTACTACAGCGTCTACCAGAAGATGATCGTCCGCGGCCGTGACTTCGCGGAGATCTACGACCTGGTGGGCATCCGCGTCCTCGTCGACACGGTCCGCGACTGCTACGCGGCACTGGGCACGGTCCACGCCCGCTGGAACCCGGTTCCGGGGCGGTTCAAGGACTACATCGCGATGCCCAAGTTCAACATGTACCAGTCGCTGCACACGACGGTCATCGGCCCCAACGGCAAGCCCGTCGAGCTCCAGATCCGTACGTTCGACATGCACCGCCGCGCCGAGTACGGCATCGCCGCGCACTGGAAGTACAAGCAGGAGGCCGTCGCAGGCGCCTCCAAGGTGCGCACCGACGCGCCCAAGTCGTCCGGCAAGGGCGGCAAGGACGATCACCTCAACGACATGGCGTGGCTGCGCCAGTTGCTCGACTGGCAGAAGGAGACGGAGGACCCGGGGGAGTTCCTGGAGTCCCTGCGCTTCGACCTCTCGCGCAACGAGGTCTTCGTCTTCACGCCGAAGGGCGACGTCATAGCGCTCCCGGCCGGGGCGACGCCGGTGGACTTCTCGTACGCGGTCCACACGGAGGTCGGCCACCGGACCATAGGAGCACGCGTCAACGGACGCCTGGTGCCCCTCGAATCCACGCTGGACAACGGCGACCTGGTGGAGGTCTTCACCTCCAAGGCGCAGGGCGCGGGCCCCTCCCGCGACTGGCTCGGCTTCGTGAAGTCGCCGCGTGCGCGCAACAAGATCCGGGCCTGGTTCTCCAAGGAGCGCCGCGAGGAGGCCATCGAGCAGGGCAAGGACGCCATCGCGCGCGCCATGCGCAAGCAGAACCTGCCGATCCAGCGGATCCTCACCGGCGACTCGCTCGTCACGCTCGCGCACGAGATGCGCTACCCGGACATCTCGTCCCTGTACGCCGCCATAGGCGAGGGCCACGTCACGGCGCAGTCCGTCGTGCAGAAGCTCGTGCAGGCCCTCGGCGGCGAGGAGGCGGCCAACGAGGACATCGCGGAGAGCGCACCGCCCTCGCGCGGCCGTTCCAAGCGCCGCTCGAACGCCGACCCGGGCGTCGTGGTCAAGGGCGTCGACGACGTCTGGGTGAAGCTGGCGCGCTGCTGCACGCCGGTGCCCGGTGACCCGATCATCGGCTTCGTCACGCGCGGCAGCGGCGTATCGGTTCACCGCAGCGACTGCGTCAACGTGGACTCGCTGTCCCGCGAGCCGGAGCGCATCCTCGAGGTCGAGTGGGCGCCCACGCAGTCGTCCGTCTTCCTGGTCGCCATACAGGTCGAGGCCCTCGACCGCTCGCGGCTCCTGTCCGACGTGACCCGGGTCCTCTCGGACCAGCACGTGAACATCCTGTCCGCGGCGGTACAGACGTCCCGCGACCGGGTGGCCACATCCCGCTTCACGTTCGAAATGGGCGACCCGAAGCACCTGGGCCACGTCCTCAAGGCGGTCCGCGGCGTCGAGGGCGTGTACGACGTGTACCGGGTGACGTCGGCGCGGCGGCCGTAGTGTGAGCGCATTTTGAGCCCCGCCTTCGGACGATAGCCCGCGGGGTCCGGGGCGGAGCCCCGTGGCGTGGGAACGGCCCCCGAGCACAGTGCTCGGGGGCCGTCCACGTTCCGGCCGCAGTGGAGGCTCAGCCTCCGAACTCGTGCAACCCCTTAACCGCCTGGTCCAACAACGCCTGGCGCCCGTCAAGCTCCTTCTGGAGCTTGTCCGCCTTCGCGTTGTTGCCCTGCGCCCGCGCCTGCTCGACCTGCCCGCTCAGCTTGTCGACCGCCGCCTGCAGCTGGCCGGTAAGGCCCTCCGCACGGGCACGCGCCTCCGGGTTCGTACGGCGCCACTCCGCTTCCTCGGACTCCTGGAGGGCACGCTCCACGGTGTGCATCCGGCCCTCGACCTTCGGGCGGGCGTCCCGCGGTACGTGACCGATGGCCTCCCACCGCTCGTTGATCGAGCGGAACGCGGCGCGCGCCGACTTCAGGTCCTCGATCGGCAGCAGCTTCTCGGCCTCGTCGGCGAGCGCCTCCTTGTGCTTGAGGTTCTCGCCCTGCTCGGCGTCGCGCTCGGCGAACACCGAGCTGCGGGCCGCGAAGAAGACGTCCTGGGCGCCGCGGAAGCGGTTCCACAGGTCGTCCTCGTGCTCGCGCTGCGCGCGGCCCGCGGCCTTCCAGTCCGACATCAGGTCGCGGTAGCGGGCCGCCGTGGCGCCCCAGTCCGTCGAGTTCGACAGCGACTCGGCCTCCGCGACCAGCTTCTCCTTGGTCTTGCGGGCGTCCTCGCGCTGCGCGTCCAGCGACGCGAAGTGGGCCTTGCGGCGCTTGGAGAACGCCGAGCGGGCGTGCGAGAAGCGGTGCCACAGCTCGTCGTCCGACTTGCGGTCGAGGCGCGGCAGACCCTTCCAGGTGTCCACCAGCGCGCGCAGCCGCTCGCCGGCCGCCCGCCACTGCTCGGACTGGGCCAGCTCCTCCGCCTCGACGACCAGCGCCTCCTTGGAGTGCCGCGCCTCGTCGGACTGCTTGGCCTTCTGGACCTTGCGCTCCTCGCGGCGGGCCTCGACGCTCTCCACCAGCTTGTCGAGCCGCTTGCCGAGCGCTTCCAGGTCGCCGATCGCGTGGGCGTCCGTGACCTGCTCGCGCAGGTGCTCGATCGCCGTCATGGCGTCCTTGGCCGACAGGTCGGTCGTCTTCACCCGGCGTTCGAGGAGCCCGATCTCGACGACCAGGCCGTCGTACTTGCGCTTGAAGTAGGCCAGGGCCTCGTCAGGAGACCCCGCCTTCCACGAACCGACCTCTCGCTCGCTGCCGTCGGCCGTACGCACGTACACGGTCCCCGTCTCATCGACGCGGCCCCACGGGTCGCTGCTCACAGCGCCTCCTCCACATGATGCCTGCGCGGGGCGTCCCGCCCCGGGGCATCGTCCACAGTTTCCTGGCGGGCCCGGCCCGCCCTCCACAACGCGGCTCGAATCCGCGCCGCTCGAAGCCAATCTAGGCGACCGGCCACCCCACTGTCCGCACTCAGCGCGGCTCAATTCCGTGCCTACACGCGCGTGGGGTGGCCCTTTGGCCTCACTTCTTGGTGACCGTCGCCTTGCTGACCTTGACGGCCTCCTTCGGCGCCCCGTCCTCCGAGCCGCCGGTGACGCCCTTCGCCGCGACGTCCTGGACGACCTTGAGGCCCTTCGCGTCCATCGTGCCGACGGGCGTGTACGTAGGCGTCAGCTTGCTGTCCTTGTAGACGAGGAAGAACTGGCTGCCGCCGGAGTCGGGCTGCCCGGTGTTCGCCATCGCGACCGTGCCCGCCTTGTAGGTCACCGAGCCGTCCTTGGCCGGCTTGCCGAGCCCGCCCAGGTTCTCGTCGGGGACCGTGTAGCCGGGGCCGCCCGCGCCGGTGCCCTCCGGGTCGCCGCACTGCAGGACGTAGATGCCCTTGGTGGTGAGGCGGTGGCACTTCGTACCGTCGAAGAAGCCCTTGTCCGCGAGGTGCTTGAACGAGTTCACGGTGTGCGGGGTCTTCGCCGCGTCCATGGCGACGGTGATGTCACCGGCGCTCGTCTTGAAGGCCATGTCGTACTTGGCCTTCTTGTCGATCGCCATCTTGGGTTCGGACGCCTTCTTGCTCGCCGAGGGCGACGGGCTGGGCTTCGCGCCCGAGGTGTCCTTCGCGCTGTCACCGCTGAAGGCCCCGGCGGCGTACGCGCCGCCCGTGCCGAGGACGGCCACCGCGAGCACGGCGGCGATCACGGTGTTGCGGGTGCGTGCCTTGCGTCGAGCGGACTCGCGCCGCTGCTGCTGGCGGAGGAACTTCTCCCGGGCGAGCTGACGCTGCCGCTGATCCTTGGTGACCACCGGGTCTTCTCCTCGTACGTCTCGTGACCTTCATGGGCCCCTGCTGGTGCCCCGTACCGTATATGGGTTCGCTGTGGAATCGGCCGCGCCGGTAGGCTCTGATCCGCCGCATTCCGTTTCGACGACATACGAAGGACGAACGTGCTGATTGCCGGGTTCCCCGCCGGGGCCTGGGGCACCAACTGTTATCTGGTTGCCCCCGCCGCGGGTGAGGAGTGCGTGATCATCGACCCCGGCCACCAGGCCGCTCAGGGAGTCGAGGAAGCGCTCAAGAAGCACCGCCTCAAGCCGGTGGCGGTCGTCCTCACGCACGGGCACATCGACCATGTCGCCTCGGTCGTCCCGGTCTGCGGGGCGCACGACGTCCCGGCCTGGATCCACCCCGACGACCGCTACATGATGAGCGACCCGGAGAAGGGCATCGGCCGCTCCATCGGCATGCCGCTGATGGGCGAGCTGTCCGTGGGGGAGCCGGACGACGTGCGGGAGCTGTCCGACGGCGCGCGGCTGAAGCTCGCCGGGCTCGACTTCGGCGTCGCGCACGCGCCGGGCCATACCAAGGGGTCGGTGACCTTCCAGATGCCCGAGGCGGCGGACATCCCGTCCGTCTTCTTCTCGGGCGATCTGCTCTTCGCCGGCTCCATCGGACGCACCGACCTTCCCGGTGGCTCCATGGACGACATGCTCGAATCGCTGGGCCGTGTGTGCCTGCCGCTCGACGACTCGACCGTGGTGCTGTCCGGACACGGCTCCCAGACGACCATCGGCCAGGAGCGCGCCACCAACCCGTATCTGCGGCAGGTGGCCGCCGGCCAGGGATCCTCCACCGAGGCTCCCCGACGAGGAATGTGACGAGAAACCTCCCGTGAGTACCTTCCAGGCCCCCAAGGGCACGTACGACCTGCTTCCGCCGGACTCCGCGACGTATCTCGCGGTCCGCGAGGCGATCTCCGCCCCGCTGCGGAACTCCGGCTACGGCTACATCGAGACGCCCGGCTTCGAGAACGTCGAGCTCTTCGCGCGCGGTGTCGGCGAGTCCACGGACATCGTCACCAAGGAGATGTACGCCTTCGAGACCAAGGGCGGCGACAGGCTCGCGCTGCGCCCCGAGGGCACCGCGTCCGTGCTGCGCGCCGCCCTGGAGGCCAACCTCCACAAGGCGGGCAACCTCCCGGTCAAGCTCTGGTACTCGGGCTCGTACTACCGCTACGAGCGCCCCCAGAAGGGCCGTTACCGGCACTTCTCCCAGGTGGGCGCCGAGGCGATCGGTGCCGAGGACCCGGCCCTGGACGCCGAGTTGATCATCCTGGCCGACCAGGCGTACCGCTCGCTCGGCCTGCGCAACTTCCGCATCCTGCTCAACTCGCTCGGCGACAAGGAGTGCCGCCCCGTCTACCGGGAGGCGCTCCAGACGTTCCTGCGCGGCCTCGACCTCGACGAGGACACGCTGCGCCGCGCCGACATCAACCCGCTGCGCGTCCTCGACGACAAGCGGCCCGACGTGCAGAAGCAGCTCACGGACGCGCCGCTGCTGCGCGACTACCTGTGCGACGCGTGCAAGGCGTACCACGAGCAGGTGCGCGAGCTGCTGACCGCCGAGGGCGTCGCCTTCGAGGACGACGAGAAGCTGGTCCGCGGTCTCGACTACTACACCCGTACGACCTTCGAGTTCGTCCACGACGGACTCGGCTCGCAGTCCGCGGTCGGCGGCGGCGGCCGCTACGACGGCCTGTCCGAGATGATCGGCGGCCCCTCGCTGCCGTCGGTCGGCTGGGCGCTCGGCGTGGACCGTACGGTCCTGGCCCTGGAGGCGGAGGGCGTCGCGCTCCAACTCCCGTCCAGCACCAGCGTGTTCGCGGTGCCGCTCGGCGACGAGGCGCGGCGCGTGCTGTTCGCCAAGGTGACCGAGCTGCGCAAGGCCGGCATCTCGGCGGACTTCTCGTTCGGCGGCAAGGGCCTCAAGGGCGCCATGAAGAACGCCAACCGGTCCGGCGCGCGGTTCACGCTCGTCGCCGGTGAGCGGGACCTGGCCGAGGGCGTCGTGCAGCTCAAGGACATGGAGTCGGGCGAGCAGGACGCCGTCGCGGTCGACGAGATCGTGAACGTGCTCTCCGCGAAGCTGAAGTAGGCAGATTTTGCACACCTGATGTTCGAGGCCCCGGAACACGCTTCCGGGGCCTCGAACATTTTCGCCCCCGAGGGCGTACATGCTTATGCCCAACGAACGGTGGACACAGGGGCCGGTGCGGCAGAATGAGGGCGACCGCAGCACACCCACTCGCGTACTCACCTACGGATCGGCGTGATGAGCAAGACGACCACAGCAAGCGACACCGTCTCCCGTGACACCGGGGCCGATCCCGCACCGCGCTCCGTCGGCGGCAGCCGAGCCTTCGGGCTGCTCCTGGTGATCACCGGGGCGGCCGGGCTGCTCGCCTCGTGGATCATCACGCTCGACAAGCTCAAGCTGGCCGAGGACCCGAACTTCACGCCGGGCTGCTCCCTGAACCCGGTCATCTCCTGCGGCAACATCATGAAGAGCGAGCAGGCGACGGCCTTCGGCTTCCCGAACCCGTGGCTCGGCCTCGTCACCTACGCCATCGTGATCGGTGTCGGCATGAGCCTGCTGGCCAATGCGAGATTCCCGCGCTGGTACTGGCTGACCTTCAACTTCGGCTGCCTCTTCGGCGTCGGATTCGTGACCTGGCTGCAGTTCCAGTCCCTGTACCGGATCAACGCGCTGTGCCTGTGGTGCTGCCTGGCCTGGGTCGCCACGATCCTGATGTTCTGGTACGTCACGTCGTCCAACATCCGCAACGGCTTCCTGCCGGCGCCGCGCCCGGTCAGGACGTTCTTCGAGGACTTCACCTGGGCGCTGCCGGTGCTGCACATCGGGGTCATCGCCGTGCTGATCTTCACGCGCTGGGGCTCCTCGCTCTGGGCCTGAGGGGCCCGTGCCCGCGGCGTTGTCAGTGGCGTGACTTAGGGTTTTGATCGTGGAAGCCGACCTGTTCACCGCCGCAGCCGAAGAGCGCCAGGAGAAGGACCCGTCCGCGAGCCCCCTGGCCGTCCGGATGCGCCCGCGCGTCCTCGACGAGGTCGTCGGCCAGCAGCACCTGCTCAAGCAGGGCTCGCCGCTGCGCCGACTGGTCGGCGACGGCGGGTCAGGACCCGCGGGCGCCTCCTCGGTGATCCTCTGGGGCCCGCCCGGCATCGGCAAGACCACGCTCGCTTACGTGGTGTCCAAGGCGACGAACAAGCGGTTCGTGGAGCTGTCCGCGATCACCGCGGGCGTCAAGGAAGTGCGCGCCGTCATCGAGGGCGCCCGCCGCGCGCTGGGCGCCCACGGCAAGGACACGGTGCTCTTCCTCGACGAGATCCACCGCTTCAGCAAGGCCCAGCAGGACTCGCTGCTGCCCGCCGTCGAGAACCGCTGGGTGACGCTGATCGCGGCGACCACGGAGAACCCGTACTTCTCGGTGATCTCCCCGCTGCTGTCCCGCTCCCTGCTGCTCACCCTCGAATCGCTCACCGACGACGACCTGCGCGGACTGCTCGCGCGTGCGCTCACCGAGGAGCGCGGTCTCGGCGGCGCGGTGACGCTCGCGGAGGACGCCGAGGAGCACATCCTGCGGGTGGCCGGCGGCGACGCCCGGCGTGCGCTGACCGCCCTGGAGGCGGCGGCCGGAGCGGCCATCGCCAAGGGCGAGGAGACCATCACCCTCGAAAGCGTCGAGGAGTCGGTGAACCGCGCGGCGGTGACCTACGACCGGGACGGGGACCAGCACTACGACGTGGCGAGCGCCCTCATCAAGTCCATCCGCGGCTCGGACGTGGACGCGGCGCTGCACTATCTGGCCCGCATGATCGAGGCCGGTGAGGACCCCCGCTTCATCGCCCGTCGCCTGATGATCTCCGCGAGCGAGGACATCGGCCTCGCGGATCCGACGGCGCTGCCGACCGCCGTCGCCGCCGCCCAGGCCGTCGCGATGATCGGCTTCCCGGAGGCGGCGCTCACCCTGAGCCACGCGACGATCGCCCTCGCCCTGGCCCCGAAGTCGAACGCGGCGACGACGGCGATCGGCGCCGCCATGGAGGACGTACGCAAGGGCCTGGCAGGCCCCGTGCCGCCGCACCTGCGCGACGGGCACTACAAGGGCGCCGCCAAGCTGGGCCACGCGCAGGGCTACGTGTATCCGCACGACGTGCCCGGCGGCATCGCCGCCCAGCAGTACGCGCCGGACGCGATAGCGGGCCGCCGCTACTACCAGCCGACGCGCTACGGGGCGGAGGCCCGGTACGCGGACGTGGTGGAGCGGGTCCGCGAGCGGCTCGGGGGCCCTGGCGGCGAGGGGTCCGACTGATCCGGTAGACTGCCCCGAAGTGCTGTGTCCCGTGCCCGGGATCCCGAAAGGGAAACCGGCACCACCAGAGCGGGACATCAAGCCGGATCCCCCGAACCGTGTGTTCTCCGCACGGCACAGGAGATCCAGGAGCGTCGCGCACCGTCGAAGGTGTCGCGGGCAGCCCACCACCAGCCCGGCCCGCAAGGGCCCGGGGCCCGGTCGGTGGGCCACTCGCGTGCTGCACGTATGTGCCCAGACCTGGGAGCGGCTGCCCTGCCGTCCGCAAGGACAGCGGTGGGGTTTCCCGGGCTGCGGATTGCGACCTCCCCGAACCCTGGTGAAGCCGTATTCGCATCAGAAACACGAGGTGTTTGGTTCATGCCGAACCAGTCCCGCCCCAAGGTCAAGAAGTCGCGTGCCCTCGGCATCGCGCTGACCCCGAAGGCCGTCAAGTACTTCGAGGCCCGCCCCTACCCGCCGGGCGAGCACGGCCGTGGCCGCAAGCAGAACTCGGACTACAAGGTCCGTCTGCTCGAGAAGCAGCGTCTGCGCGCTCAGTACGACCTGAGCGAGAAGCAGATGGCCCGCGCCTACGACCGCGCGAAGAAGGCCGAAGGCAAGACCGGCGAGGCCCTGGTCATCGAGCTCGAGCGTCGTCTCGACGCCCTGGTTCTCCGTTCGGGCATCGCCCGCACGATCTACCAGGCCCGTCAGATGGTCGGCCACGGCCACATCGAGGTCAACGGTGGCAAGGTCGACAAGCCGTCGTTCCGTGTCCGTCCCGACGACGTCGTGATGGTCCGCGAGCGCAGCCGCAACAAGCCGCTGTTCCAGGTCGCGCGTGAGGGTGGCTTCGCCCCCGACGGCGAGACCCCGCGTTACCTCCAGGTGAACCTGAAGGCTCTGGCCTTCCGCCTGGACCGTGACCCGAACCGCAAGGAGATCCCCGTGATCTGCGACGAGCAGCTCGTCGTCGAGTACTACGCCCGCTGATCTCCCTCACCGGAGTCTCCCTCACGGGAGTGCGGACGTAGTCTCACCTGCGTTTCAGCCCGCCGTCTCGCCACCCTTCCAGGTGTGCGAGGCGGCGGGTTCGCGTTTCTCCCGGGCCGGTTCCGCGGGGCGGGCGGGATGCGGGACCGTCGCGGCCGGGCGGTGCCACCGACCGCGGCTCAGTGCGCGTGCCACCGCCTCGTCGTGCTCCAACTGCTCGCCCGAGCGCGCGAGTTCGGCGAACCGGGCGTCGTCGAGCGCCTGCCGTGCCTGCGTCTCGCACCGCTTGTGCGGCGTGCTGTAGTGGGCCGAGCCGAACAGCGGCAGCCCCACGGAGGTCCACATCCGGGCGGCCGCCCCCTGCAGCACCGCAGCCTCGGCGGCGTCCCCCTCCTCGACCGTGATCAGGGCGAGCAGTTCCATCGACAGCACCGTGCCCAGCAGATCGTGGAACTCGTGGTGGATGGCCAGGCACTCGTCGAGCAGCCGGCGCGCCTGCGCGTAACGACCCTCCGTCCACTGCGCGTACGCCAGCACATAGAGCGCGTACGCGAGGGTCCAGCGCTCCCCGTGGTCCTCGGACACCTGTCGTACGTCCGTGCACAGCGCCACGGCCTCCGCCAGGTCGCCCTGGAAGGCGAGCGCCATCGCCAGCTCGACCTGGCCCATCAGCACGTTGCTGTTGAGCTCGCCGATCTCCCGGTAACTGGACAGTGCGGTGCGCAGCAGGTCCTCGGCGCGCGGCAGGTCGTCGGTGACCAGGGCCAGGCACCCGGTGCGGTGCACCGCGTACGCGAGCGCCGTGGCGTCGCCGGCCCGCTCCGCCTCCTCGCGGCACTCCTGCAGCGCGGCGAGCGCGGGCACCGTGTCGCCCTGCAGGATCGCGACGTAGCTGAGCACCCACAGCGCCTTGAGGCGCGAGGCCCCGTACTCCAAGCCCTCGTCGACGAGCCCGGGGCAGACGTCGCCGTCGTCGAACTCGACGTCAAGGCCGACGCTGCGGTCCAGCCAGTGCCGCCCCTCGGAGAGCCGCCCGCAGCCCGCCCAGTAGAACCAGAGCGTGCCCGCCAGGTACTGGCCCAGATGCGTCTCGCCCGGTTCGGTCAGGCAGTGTTCGAGGGCCGCCCGCAGATTCGGCAGCTCCGCCTCGATCCGGGACGCCACCTCGCCCTGCCGCGGCGAGAACCAGTCCAGCTCGCACCAGGTGGCCAGGCCCATGTACCAGTCGCGGTGCCTGCGCCGCATCCGCCGGCCGTCGTCCAGGTTGTCCAGCCACTCGGCCCCGTACGCGCGCACCGTGTCGAGCATCCGGTAGCGCACCTCGCCCCGGGCCTCCTCGCGGACGACCACGGACTGCGCGAGCAGCTCGTCGAGGACGTCGACGACGTCGTCCGCGGGCAGGCTCTCGCCACCGCACACGTACTCCGCGGCCTCCAGGTCGAACGAGCCGGAGAACACCGACAGGCGCGCCCACAGCAACCGCTCCTGCGGCGTGCACAGTTCATGGCTCCAGCCGATCGTGGTGCGCAGCGTCTGGTGGCGCGGCAGCGCGTTCCTGCCGCCACCGCGCAACAGCCGGAACCGGTCGTCGAGCCGCTCCATCAGCTGCGGCGGCGACAGCACCCGCAGCCGCCCGGCCGCGAGCTCCACCGCGAGCGGCAGACAGTCGAGGCGGCGACACACCTCCAGCACGTCGACCAGCGTCCGCCCGTCCAGCTGGAACCCGGGCAGCAGCGCCGTGGCCCGGTCCGCGAACAGCTCCGCCGCGTCGGCCGGCGTCAGCGGCGCCAGCGCGAACACCTGCTCCCCGTCGACGGTGAGCGGTCTGCGGCCCACCGCGATCACCCGGAGACCCGGCGCCGCGCGCAGCAGGTCCCGTATGAGGGAGGCGCACGCCTCGACGAGGTGTTCGAAGCCGTCGAGCACGAGGACGAGCCGGCGCTCGGCGAGGTGGTCCACCAGCACCTGGCGCGGCGCGCGGGTGGTGTGGTCGGTGAGGCCGAGGGCCTCGGCGAGCGTGTACTCGACGAGCTCCGGCAGCCGCACGGTCGCCAACTCCACCCGCCACACCCCGTCGGGACACAGGGAGCGCGGGACCCGGGCGGCGGCGTGGGCGGCGAAGCGGGACTTGCCGACACCACCGACTCCGGTGACCGTGACCAGGCGGCCCGACTCCAGCGCCGCCGTCAGCGCCGTGAGTTCGGCGCCGCGGCCGACGAAACGATTGAGTTCGTGGGGGAGGTTGCCGGGTTGTGGGGGACCGGCGGGGACATCTGTGGGGCGCGAAGTGCGTCGCATGGGGCACAGAGCGTACTCAGGCGTGCGCGGTCCGTACAATCGCTGTCCCGAATGTCCACCGCTCCGGACGCGAATGCGGTACGGACCGCGCGGTCGGGCGCGATAGGCTCGGGGGACGACTTTTTGATGTTCAGAAGCTGTGCGTTCGTACAGAGCTTTCGTACCGAGCTAGGGAGCGGTGCCAAGTGTCCGGTGGAGAGGTTGCCGGGATTCTGGTGGCTGTCTTCTGGGCGATCCTGGTCTCCTTCCTCGCGGTGGCGCTCGTGAGGCTGGCCCAGACGCTCAGGGCGACCACGAAGCTGGTCGCGGACGTGACCGAACAGGCCGTCCCGCTGCTCGCCGACGCCTCCGCCGCGGTGCGCTCCGCGCAGACCCAGATCGACCGTGTCGACTCGATCGCCTCGGACGTCCAGGAAGTCACGTCGAACGCGTCGGCGCTCTCCTCCACCGTGGCCTCCACCTTCGGCGGCCCGCTGGTCAAGGTGGCCGCGTTCGGCTACGGAGTGCGCCGGGCCATCGGCGGCCGCGGCAAGGACGCGCCCGCCAAGGAGTCGCGCCGTACCGTGATCGTGGGGCGCCCGCTCCCCGAGGCGCGGCGCGCCAAGCGGGCCAACCGGAACAAGAGGGACTGACCGAAGACATGTTCCGCCGTACGTTCTGGTTCACCGCGGGCGCAGCCGCCGGCGTATGGGCCACCACGAAGGTCAACCGCAAGCTCAAGCAGCTGACGCCGGAGTCGCTCGCGGCCCAGGCCGCCAACAAGGCGGTCGAGGCGGGCCACAAGCTCAAGGACTTCGCTCTCGACGTCCGCGACAACATGGCCGAACGCGAGGCCGAACTGGGCGACGCCCTCGGCATCAACGAGGCGCCGGATCCCGAACCGCTGCCGCAGAGCCGCTTCGCGGTCATCCAGAACACCTTCGCCACGAAGCAGACCAAGCAACTCAAGCAACCCAAGTACCTCGAGAACACGCGGTACTCGATCAACAATCGGAATGAGGACCACTGATGGAGTCGGCTGAAATCCGTCGCCGCTGGCTGAGCTTCTTCGAGGAGCGTGGCCACAAGGTCGTGCCCTCGGCGTCGCTCATCGCGGACGACCCGACTCTGCTGCTCGTCCCCGCAGGCATGGTCCCGTTCAAGCCCTACTTCCTGGGTGAGGTCAAGCCGCCCGCGCCGCGCGCCACTTCCGTCCAGAAGTGCGTGCGCACGCCGGACATCGAAGAGGTCGGCAAGACCACGCGGCACGGCACGTTCTTCCAGATGTGCGGCAACTTCTCCTTCGGCGACTACTTCAAGGAAGGCGCCATCAAGTACGCCTGGGAGCTGCTCACCAGCTCCGTGGCGGACGGTGGCTACGGTCTGGAGCCCGAGAAGCTCTGGGTCACCGTCTACCTCGACGACGACGAGGCCGAGCGCATCTGGCACGAGGTCGTCGGCGTACCCAAGGAGCGCATCCAGCGCCTGGGGAAGGCGGACAACTACTGGTCCATGGGCGTCCCGGGTCCCTGCGGCCCGTGTTCCGAGATCAACTACGACCGCGGCCCCGAGTTCGGCGAAGAGGGCGGCCCGGCCGTCAACGACGAGCGCTACGTGGAGATCTGGAACCTGGTCTTCATGCAGTACGAGCGCGGCCCGGGCACCGGCAAGGACGACTTCGAGATCCTCGGTGACCTGCCGTCGCAGAACATCGACACGGGTCTCGGTCTCGAACGCCTCGCGATGATCCTGCAGGGCGTACAGAACATGTACGAGACGGACACCCTGCGCGTCGTCATCGACAAGGCCACCGAGCTGACCGGCGTCGCCTACGGCAGCAAGCACGAGTCGGACGTCTCGCTGCGCGTCGTCGCCGACCACATGCGTACGTCGACGATGCTCATCGGCGACGGCGTCACGCCCGGCAACGAGGGCCGCGGCTATGTGCTGCGCCGCATCATGCGCCGCGCCATCCGCAACATGCGCCTCATGGGCGCCACCGGCCCGGTCGTGCAGGAGCTGCTCGACGTCGTGATCGACACGATGGGCCAGCAGTACCCGGAGCTGATCACCGACCGCAAGCGCATCGAGCAGGTCGCGCTCGCCGAGGAGGCCGCGTTCCTCAAGGCCCTCAAGGGCGGCACGAACATCCTGGACACCGCCGTCACCGAGACGAAGGCCGCCGGCAAGTCGGTCCTCGCCGGCGACAAGGCGTTCCTGCTCCACGACACGTGGGGCTTCCCCATCGACCTCACCCTGGAGATGGCCGCCGAGCAGGGCCTCTCCGTGGACGAGGACGGCTTCCGCCGCCTGATGAAGGAGCAGCGGGAGCGCGCCAAGGCGGACGCCCAGGCCAAGAAGACCGGGCACGTCAACGTCGGTGCGTACCGCGAGATCGCCGACGCCGCCGGTGCCACCGACTTCATCGGCTACTCGGCCACGCAGGGCGAGTCGACGGTCGTCGGCCTGTTGGTCAACGGCGTCTCCTCGCCGGCCGCCACCGAGGGCGACGAGGTGGAGGTCGTGCTCGACCGCACCCCGTTCTACGCCGAGGGCGGTGGCCAGATCGGCGACACCGGCCGCATCAAGCTGGACAACGGCGCGGTGATCGAGGTCCGCGACTGCCAGAAGCCGGTTCCCGGCGTGTACGTCCACAAGGGCGTCGTGCAGGTCGGCGAGGTGACCGTCGGCGCCTCGGCCCAGGCGATCATCGACGTGACCCGCCGCCGCGCCATCGCCCGCGCCCACTCCGCCACGCACCTCACGCACCAGGCGCTGCGCGACGCGCTCGGTCCGACGGCCGCGCAGGCCGGCTCCGAGAACCAGCCGGGCCGCTTCCGCTTCGACTTCGGTTCGCCGTCGGCCGTGCCCACGGCCGTGATGACGGACGTCGAACAGAAGATCAACGAGGTGCTCGCCCACGAGCTCGACGTGCAGGCCGAGGTCATGTCGATCGACGAGGCCAAGAAGCAGGGCGCCATCGCCGAGTTCGGCGAGAAGTACGGCGAGCGGGTGCGCGTGGTCACCATCGGCGACTTCTCCAAGGAGCTGTGCGGCGGCACGCACGTGCACAACACCGCCCAGCTCGGCCTGGTGAAGCTGCTCGGCGAGTCCTCCATCGGCTCCGGCGTGCGCCGCATCGAGGCCCTCGTCGGCGTCGACGCGTACAACTTCCTCGCCAAGGAGCACACGGTCGTCGCCCAGCTCCAGGAGCTGATCAAGGGCCGCTCCGAGGAGCTGCCCGACAAGGTCTCCGCCATGCTCGGCAAGCTCAAGGACGCCGAGAAGGAGATCGAGAAGTTCCGCGCGGAGAAGGTCCTCCAGGCCGCCGCCGGTCTCGCCGAGAGCGCCAAGGACGTCCGCGGCGTCGCCGTCGTCACCGGCCAGGTCCCGGACGGCACGTCCGCCGACGACCTGCGCAAGCTGGTGCTCGATGTTCGAGGCCGCATCCAGGGCGGCCGCCCCGCGGTCGTCGCCCTCTTCACCACGGCCAACGGCAAGCCGCTCACGGTCATCGCGACCAACGACGCCGCCCGTGACCGCGGCCTCAAGGCCGGCGACCTGGTCCGTACGGCCGCCAAGACCCTCGGCGGCGGTGGCGGCGGCAAGCCGGACGTCGCGCAGGGCGGCGGCCAGAACCCGGCCGCGATCGGCGACGCCATCGACGCCGTCGAGCGCCTCGTCGCGGAGACCGCGAACTGATGCGCCGAGGCCGCCGTCTGGCGATCGACGTCGGGGACGCCCGGATCGGGGTCGCGTCCTGCGACCCCGACGGGATCCTCGCGACTCCGGTGGAGACCGTGCCGGGACGCGACGTCCCGGCCGCCCACCGGCGGTTGAAGGCCATCGTCGAGGAGTACGAGCCGATCGAGATCGTCGTCGGACTCCCTCGCTCCCTCAAGGGGGGCGAGGGCCCGGCGGCCGCCAAGGTCCGCGGCTTCGCCCAGGAACTCGCCCGAGGCGTGGCACCCGTTCCGGTGAGACTTCTCGACGAGAGGATGACCACAGTGACGGCCAGTCAGGGACTGCGCGCCAGCGGTGTTAAGTCCAAAAAGGGCCGCTCTGTCATCGACCAGGCGGCCGCCGTCATCATCCTCCAGCAGGCCCTGGAGTCCGAACGGGCGTCAGGAACCGCTCCCGGCGAGGGCGTCGAAGTGGTTGTCTGATCGCGATACGGTAACGTTCCGCGCGACCGGCGGTGTTCGAATAGCCGCCGCACAGCATCAAGAGGCGGAACGGTTGCCCTTCCTGATCGGGGCCTTCCTGATCGGACAGCGGCTCATCCTGCCTCGCGGCTTGTAGGGGACCGATGACTGAGTATGGCCGGGGCCAAGGCTCCGAACCGTGGCATCCCGCGGACCCGCTGTACGGGGACCAGGGATGGGGGCAGCAGGCCGGGCACGGCCAGGCTGCCTACGGAGGCCAAGGGCAGTACGACCCGCAGCAGGCCTACGGCGGTGACTGGGACACCGGTCAGCAGGGTTACGGCTACGGGCAGGACCCCGGTTACGGCCAGAATCCCGGCTACGGGCAGGACCCGGGCCACGGCCAGGACCCCGGCTACGGCCAGCAGTCGTACGGCGGACAGCAGGGCCAGAACGGTGGCTGGGACTGGGACACCGGCTCGCAGGGGCAGCCGCCCTACGGCGTCGACCCCGCGGACCCGTACGGCACCGGTCAGCACGCCGCGTACAACGGCGAGGAGCCGGACTACTACAACACCCCCGGCGCCTACCCGCCGCCGGAGCCGCCCGGCCACCGCCGTCCGCAGCAGGACCCGGGGACCGGCTGGGACGCCGGCCCCGACCAGGGCGAGGAAGCGTTCTTCAACGGCGGTGGCGACGACGAGGACGACTACGACGAGGGTCGCGGCGGGCGCCGGGGCCGCGGCGGCAAGAAGCCGAAGAAGCGGCGCAGTGGCTGCGCCTGCCTGGTCCTCACGGCGATCTTCGCGGCCGGTGTCGGCGGCGTCGGCTACTTCGGTTACCAGTTCTACCAGGATCGTTTCGGCGCGGCGCCGGACTACGCGGGCGACGGGAACGGCAAGCAGGTCACCGTCGTCATCCCGAAGGGCTCCGGCGGCTACACCATCGGGCAGAAGCTGAAGGACGCAGGCGTCGTGCAGAGCGTCGACGCGTTCGTCGCCGCCCAGTCGGCGGACCCGAAGGGCAAGTCGATCCAGGACGGCGCGTACGTCATGGAGAAGCAGATGTCCTCGTCGAGCGCCGTCGACCTGCTGCTCAGCCCCAAGAGCCACGCCAACCTGACCATCCCCGAGGGCTGGCGCAACGCCAAGGTCTACGAGCTGATCGACAAGAAGCTCAAGGTCTCCAAGGGCACCACGGCCAAGGTCGCGAAGAAGGACTACAAGGACCTCGGCCTGCCCGACTGGGCGCTGGACCACAGCGGCGTGAAGGACCCGCTGGAGGGCTTCCTCTACCCGTCGAGCTATGCGGCCGCCAAGGGCATGGAGCCCGAAGAGGTCCTGAAGGACATGGTGGCGCGGGCCAACGACAAGTACGAGCGGCTCGACCTCGAGGGCGAGGCCAAGAAGCTCCACCTGGACAGCCCGTGGCAGGTGCTCACCGTCGCGAGCCTCGTGCAGGCCGAGGGCAAGACGCACGACGACTTCCGCAAGATGTCCGAGGTCGTCTACAACCGCCTCAAGACGTCGAACACGGAGACCAACCAGCTCCTGCAGTTCGACTCGACCTTCAATTACCTCAAGGGTCAGAGCAACATCAACATCGGCGAGTCCGAGATCAACAGCAACAAGGACCCGTACAACACCTACACGCGCAAGGGACTCCCGCCCGGCCCGATCGGCAACCCCGGCGATGTGGCCCTCGCCGCGACGCTCAACCCGACGGACGACGGCTGGATCTACTTCGTGGCCACGGACGGCATGCACAAGACCGAGTTCGCGAAGACCGGCGCCGAGTTCGAGAAGCTGAAGGACAAGTTCAATGCCAGCCAGGTCAACTGACGTGCGCAGGGCGGCTGTTCTGGGCTCGCCCATCGCCCACTCCCTCTCGCCGCAGCTGCACAACGCGGCGTACGCGGAGCTGGGTCTGGACGAGTGGAGGTACGACCGGTTCGAGACCGACGAGGCGGCGCTGCCCGGCTTCCTCGCCGGGCTCGGGCCCGAGTGGGCCGGGCTCTCGCTGACGATGCCGCTGAAGCGGGCGGTGATCCCGCTGCTCGACGAGGTCACCGAGACCGCGCGCTCCGTGGAGGCCGTGAACACGGTCGTCCTCAAGGAGGACGGCCGCAAGATCGGCGACAACACCGACATCCCGGGGCTGATCGCGGCGCTGCACGAGCGCGGCGTGGAGAAGGTCGAGTCGGCGGCGATCCTCGGCGCGGGCGCCACCGCGTCCTCCGCACTCGCCGCGCTCTCCCGGATCTGCACCGGCGAGGTCGTCACCTACGTACGCAGCGAACAGCGCGCCGACGAGATGCTCGGCTGGGGCGAACGCCTCGGGGTGCGGGTGCGCACGGCCGACTGGGCCGACGCGGCCGCGGCCTTCGAGGCCCCGCTGGTGATCGCCACGACGCCGAAGGGCGGCACGGACCACCTGGTCGAGGCGGTCCCCGGAAACGTCGGCACGCTCTTCGACGTCGTCTACGATCCGTGGCCCACGCCGCTGGCGGCCGCCTGGGAGCGGCGCGGCGGCCCGATTCTCAGCGGGCTCGACCTGCTTGTGCACCAGGCGGTCTTCCAGTTCGAGCAGTTCACCGGGGACACCCGCCCGGTGCTCGCCGCCATGCGCGCGGCGGGCGTGAAGGCGCTCGGCTGACCCCTCGGCGTGTGGCTCGCGTCTCATGTGGCGTCCGCACCCCGGACACCGGAAACGTCGGGCTCTGCGGGCATGGGAGGATCGTTCCCATACACAGAGCGCGAGCATGAGGAGCACCGTTGAGCAGGTTGCGCTGGCTGACCGCGGGGGAGTCGCACGGCCCCGCACTCGTCGCGACGCTGGAGGGACTTCCCGCCGGCGTTCCGATCACCACGGAGATGGTGGCGGACCACCTGGCACGGCGGCGCCTCGGCTATGGCCGCGGCGCGCGGATGAAATTCGAGCGCGACGAGGTCACCTTCCTCGGCGGCGTCCGGCACGGACTCACCCTCGGCTCCCCGGTCGCGATCATGGTCGGCAACACCGAGTGGCCCAAGTGGGACAAGGTCATGTCCGGTGACCCGGTCGACCCGGAGATCCTCAAGGACATGGCGCGCAACGCGCCGCTGACCCGTCCGCGCCCCGGCCACGCCGACCTCGCGGGCATGCAGAAGTACGGCTTCGACGAGGCCCGCCCGATCCTGGAGCGCGCCTCCGCCCGCGAGACGGCCGCCCGGGTCGCGCTCGGCGCGGTCGCCCGGTCGTACCTCAAGGAGACGGCCGGCATCGAGATCGTCAGCCACGTCGTCGAGCTGTGCTCGGTGAAGGCCCCGCAGGGCGTCTACCCGACCCCGGCCGACGTCGAGAAGCTGGACGCCGACCCGCTGCGCTGCCTGGACGCCGACGCGTCGAAGCAGATGGTGGCCGAGGTCGACCAGGCCCACAAGGACGGCGACACGCTCGGCGGCGTCGTCGAGGTCCTCGCCTACGACGTGCCGGTGGGCCTCGGCTCGCACGTGCACTGGGACCGCAAGCTCGACGCCCGCCTGGCCGGTGCGCTCATGGGCATCCAGGCCATCAAGGGCGTCGAGATCGGCGACGGCTTCGAGTTGGCGCGCGTGCCCGGTTCGCAGGCGCACGACGAGATCGTCAAGACGGACGACGGCATCCGCCGCGTCTCCGGCCACGCGGGTGGCACCGAGGGCGGCCTCACCACCGGTGAGCTGCTGCGGGTGCGCGCCGCGATGAAGCCGATCGCGACCGTGCCGCGCGCCCTCAAGACCGTCGACGTCGCCACGGGCGAGGCCACGCAGGCCCACCACCAGCGCTCCGACGTCTCCGCCGTGCCGGCCGCCGGCATCGTCGCCGAGGCGATGGTCGCGCTGGTCCTCGCGGACGCGGTCGCGGAGAAGTTCGGCGGCGACAGCGTGCCGGAGACCCGGCGCAACGTCACGTCGTACCTCGACAACCTCCAGATCCGGTGAGCGGCCCGCAGGTCGTTCTCGTCGGACCGATGGGGGTCGGCAAGTCGACGGTGGGCGCGCTGCTCGCCGAGCGGCTCGGCTGCGCCTACCGGGACACCGACGACGACATCGTCACCGCACAGGGCCGCGCCATCGCGGAGATCTTCGTCGATGAGGGCGAGGCGCACTTCCGAGGCCTTGAGAAGGCCTCCGTCGCGGCCGCGCTCGCCGACCACGAGGGCGTGCTCTCGCTCGGCGGCGGCGCGATCCTCGACGCCGACACCCGCGCGCTGCTCGCCGCCCACCCGACCGTCGTCTATCTCTCGATGGACGTCGAGGAGGCGGCCAAGCGCACCGGTCTGAACGCGGCCAGGCCGCTGCTCGCCATCAACCCCCGCAAGCAGTGGCGGGAGTTGATGGAGGCGCGCCGGCATCTGTACACCGAGGTCGCCCAGGTGGTCGTGGCCACCGACGGCCGCACCCCCGAAGAGGTCGCCGAAGCGGTCCTCGACGCACTGGAGTTGAAGCAGGCATGAGCGAGGAAGTGACCCGTATCCACGTCGGCGGCACCGCCGGCACGGACCCGTACGAGGTCCTGGTGGGGCGTCAACTCCTGGGTGAACTGGGCTCGTTGATCGGCGACAAGGTCAAGCGTGTCGCCATCGTGCACCCGGAGGCGCTCGCCGAGACCGGCGAGGCGCTCCGCGACGACCTGGCCGACCAGGGCTTCGAGGCCGTCGCCATCCAGGTGCCGAACGCCGAGGAGGCGAAGACCGCCGAGGTCGCCGCGTACTGCTGGAAGGCCCTCGGGCAGTCCAACTTCACGCGCTCCGACGTCGTCGTCGGCGTCGGCGGCGGCGCGACCACGGACCTCGCCGGTTTCGTGGCCGCGACCTGGCTGCGCGGCGTGCGCTGGATCGCCATCCCGACGACCGTGCTCGCCATGGTGGACGCGGCGGTCGGCGGCAAGACCGGCATCAACACCGCCGAGGGCAAGAACCTGGTGGGGGCCTTCCACCCGCCGGCCGGAGTCCTGTGCGACCTGGCCGCCCTCGACTCCCTCCCGGTGCACGACTTCGTGTCCGGCCTCGCCGAGGTCATCAAGGCCGGCTTCATCGCCGACGAGAAGATCCTCGAACTCATCGAGGAGGACCCGGAGTCGGCCCGTACGCCCACGGGCAAGCACACCGCCGAGCTGATCGAGCGCGCCATCAGGGTCAAGGCCGAGGTCGTCTCCTCCGACCTCAAGGAGTCGGGCCTGCGCGAGATCCTCAACTACGGGCACACGCTCGCGCACGCCATCGAGAAGAACGAGCGCTACAAGTGGCGGCACGGCGCGGCCGTCTCCATCGGCATGCTCTTCGCCGCTGAACTCGGCCGCCTGGCAGGCCGGTTGGACGACGCGACGGCCGACCGCCACCGCACGGTCCTGGAGTCGGTGGGTCTCCCGCTGACCTACCGCTACGACCAGTGGCCCAAGCTCCTCGAAACGATGAAGGTCGACAAGAAGTCCCGCGGCGACCTGTTGCGCTTCATCGTCCTCGACGGCCTCGGCAGGCCCACCGTCCTGGAGGGGCCCGACCCCGCCGTGCTGCTCGCCGCGTACGGCGAAGTGGCGGAATAGGGCGGTCCGTTCACGTTCGGGCACGTCATGACCTCCCCGGCCGTTCACACAACGGCGGCCGGGGACGGTACCGTTCAGTAGCGCCCCGTTCGCCGGCGCCCTAGGGTCTGTCCGGCGGATCAGGTCGCTTCCGGGTGGCCGTCATCGATCGGTGCCGGTGAGCGGGGGCTGGGTGCGTGCAGCTGCAAGGCGGACGATTGAGGCATCGCGGAGCGATGGTGATTGAGGACAACGCCGCAGATGTGCGTGCCAGGGCCCGCAACCGCGACATGATCCGCCGGATAGACCCTAGTGACCGTCGTACGAGATGGAGTGGCACCGGATGCAGCAAGCAGGGGGGTCTCCGCTGCCGCCGCCCCACCGGCCGGAGCACAGGCCGGCCGGCCCCTTGCCGCAGGCGAGTCACGCCCCGCAGCCGCCCGGTGTGCCGGGCTTCAGCGGAGCGCCGCCGCACCACCCGCCCGCCCAACCGCCACACATCCAGGCGCCGCAGGCCCCTGCCCCGGCACCGCCGCAGGCCGCGCATCCGCCGCAGCAGCCGCCGCGTGAGACCACCGGCCATGTGCAGCTCCCGACCGGCGCCCCCGTCGCGGTGCCGAGTCCGCCGCCCGCGCAGGCGCCCGCCGACGCGACCTCGACCACGCTCGCCGTGCTGCTCATCGGTCCCGCGGGTGCGGGCAAGACGAGTGTCGCGAAGTACTGGGCGGAGAGCCGTCGGGTCCCGACGGCCCACATCAGCCTCGACGACGTACGGGAATGGGTTCGCTCGGGCTTCGCGGACCCGCAGAGCGGCTGGAACGACAACAGCGAGGCCCAGTACCGGTTGGCCCGCCGCACCTGTGGTTTCGCCGCGCGCAACTTTTTGGCGAATGGAATCTCCTGCATCCTCGACGATGCGGTGTTCCCGGACCGGCCGGTGGTCGGGCTCGGCGGCTGGAAGCGGCACGTGGGGCCTGGGCTGCTGCCCGTCGTCCTCCTGCCCGGCCTGGAGATCGTCCTGGAGCGCAACTCCCGGCGCAGCGGCAACCGGCGTCTCACCGACGAGGAGGTGGCCCGGATCCACGGGCGGATGGCGGGCTGGTACGGCTCGGGCCTCCCGATCATCGACAACTCCCAGCTGGACGTCCCCGGCACGGCGCAGGTCCTGGACGACGTCCTGGCCCGCGCCATCACGAGCCCACCGAAGTGGTGACGGTGGGGTAGGCGTAGGCCTGGCGGCGGGGCGGGTGGGGTCGGTGGGCCGGCGAGCGGCCGGGGCCTTCGGGGTTGGCTGGGTCGGTGGGGCCGCCTACGGGGTCGGCGGGCTTGATACCGGTGGGCTCTGCTGGGGCGGGGCGGGGTATGCGGTGCCCGCGTATCGGTTGCGTCCGGCCGACGAGGGCCTGCGGCGCCCTGGGCCGGTTCCTTCCGCCCGACGAGGGCTTGCGGCGCCCCGTGCGGGTTCCCTCCGGCTGACGAGGCTCTGCGGTGTCCGGTGCCGGTTCCTCCGCCCATCTCCCACCCGCCCGCCCCCTCCGGAGGCGTCGGTCCGACGGGGCGTTGCCCGTGGCGTGGGCCGTCCTGTCGCCGACCGGGTTCTCTGCCTGTTGCGGTCGATCGGCTCACGCCGCGGGGCTCCGCCCCGGACCCCGCTGCTCAAGCGCCGCAGGGGCTTTATTTGCCCAGCTCGACCGTGACGGTGCGGAGCGCGGCTCCCGCCGCGAACAAGCGGCCGTCGCCTTGGGTAGCCCGGCGTCGACCACGGCTCCTGCCTGTGGCGGTCGGCCGCAACTGCCTTGGGCGATCTGTGGCCACCACGGTTCCCCACCCGTGGCGGTCGGCCGCAACCGCCTCGTGCAATCTGCGGCCACCACGGCTCCCAACTCGTGGCGGGCGACCGCAACCGCCTCGTGCGAACTGCCGCCACCACGTCTCCTGTCCATGGCGGTCGACTGCAACTGCCTTGGGCGATCTGTGGCCACCACGGTTCCCCACCCGTGGCGGTGGGCCGCCCCCGCCTTGGGCAATCTGCCGCCTTGGGCGGCAGGGTGGGCAAGGCGGCGCACGGTGCCGCGCAACGAACACGGAAGGCCAGGTCCCGGCACAGGTCGCCGACCTCGGCGCAGCGGGCCAGGCCCCGGGCGGGCCGAAGCCCCTGGAGGGGGCGGGTGGTGGGAGATGGGCGGGCACTGGCGCAGCCGGGGGTGGTGTGGTGCCGTGCACCGGCCCAGTGGTGTGCCGTTCCCGGCGAAGCTCCGTCCCTCGGCGCTGCGCACGCATCACGGCGGGCGCCAACCCTGAGAGAGCCGGACCCGGGGAGGCCCGCTCCTGTCAGATGCGGGCCCCGGCGCAGCGGGCCGGCCCCCGGGCGGGCCGGAGCCCCCGGAGGGGGCGGGTGGGAGGGAGGTGAGCGGGGATCGGCGCAGCCAGGGGTTGTGCGGCGCCCTGCAATGAGCGCGGCAGACGTTGCCCCGGTATGGCGTCCAAGCCCCGACGCCGTGCCCGGGTCGGGCAGCCGCGGACCCCGGCAAGGCCCCAACCACGGTGCCGCGCACCAATCAGGCAGGAGCGGACCCAAGCAAGGCTCCACCCACGGTGCCGCGCGAGCGCGGACCCCGGCAAGGCCCCCTGCCGCGCACCCCTCGTGCGGCCCCGCGCCGGCAAGGCCCCGCACCCCGGTACCGCGCCCGGACGATGCGGGCCACCCCCCCGTTATGTTTTCCGCGGTCCTGCAAGAGGGCCGCTGGCCTCCGGGCCCGGCATGGCTGTTCCCCCCTGTCGAAGTCGATGACCTGGGGGGTGGTGCCACCGGGCCCGAGAGGCGCCGTTGGAGACGCTGATGAGAGGCCCGACCACCGCCCCGCCGAGCGCAACGCCCGGCCATACACGGGTGGCAGGTCTGCATAACGTGGATGCGCGCACGACGCCAACGCCCAGGCCAGCACACACGAGATCCGTTCGGGAGGACGGCTTGATGGACCACGACGAGATAGGTGTCTTCCTGGGCCTGGACGTCGGCAAGAGCCACCACCACGGCCACGGACTTACCCCGGCCGGCAAGAAGGTCTTCGACAAGCAACTGCCCAACACCGAACCGAAATTGCGGGACGTCTTTGACAAGCTGAAGACCAAGTTCGGCACCGTCCTGGTCATCGTGGACCAGCCCGCCTCGATCGGCGCCCTGCCCCTGACGGTGGCCCGGGACACCGGCTGCAAGGTCGCCTACCTGCCCGGCCTGTCGATGCGGCGGATCGCCGACCTCTACCCCGGTGAGGCCAAGACCGACGCCCGCGACGCCGCGGTCATCGCGGACGCTGCCCGCACCATGCCGCACACCCTGCGCTCGCTAGAGCTGACCGACGAGATCACCGCCGAACTGACGGTGCTGGTCGGCTTCGACCAGGACCTCGCCGCCGAGGCCACCCGCACCAGCAACCGGATCCGCGGCCTGCTCACCCAGTTCCACCCGTCCTTGGAACGAGTCCTCGGCCCTCGCCTCGACCACCAGGCGGTCACCTGGCTGCTGGAACGCTACGGATCGCCTGCCGCGCTGCGGAAAGCCGGACGCCGCAAGCTCGTTGAGGTGATCCGGCCCAAGGCCCCGCGCATGGCGACGCGGCTGATCGACGACGTCTTCGACGCCCTCGATGAACAGACCGTCGTCGTTCCGGGCACCGGCACCCTGGACATCGTGATCCCGTCGCTGGCCCGCTCGCTCGGCGCCGTTCACGAACAACGCCGGGCCACGGAAGCCCAGATCAGCGCCCTGCTGGAGGCCCACCCTCTTTCGAAGGTCCTGACGTCGCTGCCCGGCGTCGGCGTCAGGACCGCCGCCACCTTGCTGGTCACCGTCGGCGACGGCACCGGCTTTCCCACCTCCGCCCACCTCGCCTCCTACGCCGGCCTCGCGCCGACCACGAAGGCATCGGGCACCTCGATCCACGGCGAACACGCGCCCAGGGGCGGCAACCGCGTCCTCAAACGCGCGATGTTCCTCTCCGCGTTCGCCGCCCTGCACGACCCCGCCTCCCGCGCCTACTACGACAAATGCCGGGCCCGAGGAAAGACCCACACCCAAGCCCTCCTCCGCCTCGCCAGACAACGCATCAACGTGCTCTTCGCAATGCTCCGCGACGGCACCTTCTACGAACCCCGAACGCCTCGCCTCGCTTGACGAAGGACATAGAGGCACCCCCCGGCACGGCTCACCCCTCACCCCCGCCGCCCTCGCGCACCACCCCCGGCACCAGCCCACCCGCGTACCCCCCACCCCCGGAGGGACCCGTCCGGACGCGCTTGGACGGCCGTCACCCGTGCCCGCTCGTACGCTCGCGTCATGGCAGAGGTGCACGCGGCCCGACGGGACCGGCTCAGAGAGCGCGCTACGGCGGGCGGCAGCGCGGCCGCCCTCGTCTCGCGGCCCGCCAACGTCCGCTACCTGGCGGGAACGGCACCGCACGGCGCCGTCCTCCTGCTGGGCCGGGACCTCGGCGGCGGTGACGACCTCCTGCTGTGCGCGCGAGCGCCCAGCGAGGAACCCGCCGACGGCCGGCTCGACGAAGCGCTGCGGGTACAGGTCCTGGACGTGCCCGCGGGGGACCCGGCCGTCGCCGCCGCGGACGTGGCCGCGGCCCGCGGGGCCGACTCGCTCGCCGTCGAGGAGCACCACCTGACGGTGGCCCGGCACCGTGCGGTCGGCTCCGTGGCACCCCGGCTCCGTCTGCTGGACCTCAACAGCGGGGTCGAGCAGCTCCGCCTCGTCAAGGACGAGGAGGAGATCTCCTGTCTGCGGATAGCGGCAGAGATCGCCGACCAGGCGCTCGGTGAGCTGCTCGAGTCCATCCTCGTCGGCCGAACGGAGCGGCACCTCTCCCTCGAACTGGAACGTCGACTTGTCGACCACGGCGCCGACGGTGCCGCCTTCCCCACCTCCGTGGGCACGGGCCCGAACTCGGGGCGGGTGGCCCACCGGCCCACCGACCGCCGGGTCGAGGAGGGTGATTTCCTCTCCGTGTGCCTGGGCGCGACGTACCGCGGCTACCGCTGTGAGATCGGCCGTACGTTCGTCATCGGAACCTCGCCCGCGGACTGGCAGATCGAGCTGTACGACCTCGTCTTCGCCGCCCAGAGGGCCGCCCGGGAGAGCCTGGCGCCGGGCGTCGAGTGCCGCGAAGTGGACCGGGCCGCCCGTCACGTCCTGGACGCGGCAGGGTATGGTGACGGGCTCGCGCCGCTGACCGGACACGGTGTGGGACTCGAAATCGACGAGGACCCGCAGTTGGCCCCCGCAGCCATGGGTAAACTGGACACTTGTGTGCCGGTCACCGTCGAGCCGGGGGTCCACCTCCCGGGTCGGGGCGGCGTCCGGATCGATGACACGCTCGTCGTCCGCCCCGAGGCGGACGGCGGACCCGAGCTACTCACCATCACGACCAAGGAGCTGCTCGCGCTCTAGCCCGCAAAGGCTGCTCGCGTGCCCCTGGGTCGTCCACGTCAGTCCAGGAGATTCCGCAACCGTGGCTTCCACGAACGACCTCAAGAACGGCCTGGTGCTCAAGCTCGACGGGGGCCAGCTCTGGTCCGTCGTCGAGTTCCAGCACGTCAAGCCCGGCAAGGGCCCTGCCTTCGTGCGCACCAAGCTCAAGAACGTGCTCTCCGGCAAGGTCGTCGACAAGACGTTCAACGCCGGCGTCAAGGTCGACACGGCCACCATTGACAAGCGCGACATGCAGTTCTCGTACATGGACGGCGACTACTTCGTCTTCATGGACATGCAGACGTACGACCAGCTGCACGTCGACCGCAAGGCCGTCGGTGACGCCGCCAACTTCCTGATCGAGGGCTTCGAGGCCACGGTCGCCCAGCACGAGGGCGAGGTGCTCTTCGTCGAGCTGCCGGCCGCCGTCGAGCTGGTCATCAAGGAGACCGAGCCGGGCGTCCAGGGCGACCGCTCCACCGGCGGCACCAAGCCCGCCATCCTGGAGACCGGCCACCAGATCAACGTGCCGCTCTTCGTCACCACGGGTGAGAAGATCAAGGTCGACACCCGCTCCAGCGACTACCTCGGCCGGGTGAACAGCTAACCGTGGCTGCCCGTAATACGGCCCGCAAGCGCGCCTTTCAGATCCTCTTCGAGGCAGACCAGCGCGGCGCCGACGTCCTGACGGTTCTCGCGGACTGGATCCGGCACTCCCGCAGTGACACGCGGCAGCCCCCGGTCAGCGAGTACACGATGGAGCTGGTCGAGGGGTACGCCAAGCAGGCGTCCCGGATCGACGAGCTCATCTCGCAGTACTCCGTCGGGTGGACCCTTGACCGGATGCCGGTCGTCGACCGCAACATCGTGCGGCTCGGCGCCTATGAGCTGGTCTGGGTCGACGGGACCCCGGACGCCGTGGTGATCGACGAGGCCGTTCAGCTGGCCAAGGAGTTCTCCACCGACGAGTCACCGGCGTTCATCAACGGACTGTTGGGTCGCTTCAAGGACCTGAAGTCGTCCCTGCGTCGCGACGAGGCCTGAGCCCCGCCGCCGAGCGCAGCACCGTTCCACGGGCCCGGAGCAGAACATGAACAATGTTCTGCTCCGGGCCTGGTGCGTTTCCGGGGATCTTCATTAGGTTCTGGTCATGTCACCGACAGGCCTCCCCGCGCGCGTGCGCATCGGCTACGGGCTCGGCTCCCTCGCCACCGGAACCTTCGGCACGGTCCCGGGCCTGTTGCTGCTGTACTACCTGACCGACGTGCTCGGCGTCGGAGCGGGACTGGCCGGGCTGCTCGTCTTCCTGCCCAAGGCCTGGGACGTGCTGTTCAACCCGTGGGTCGGCGGTCGCTCCGACCGCAGCACCCGCTCGCGCCTCGGCCCGCGCCGCTCCTGGATGCTGCTCGGCGCGTTCACCCTGCCGGTCTGCTTCGCGGGCATGTTCGCTGCCCCCGCCGGCCTCGAAGGCGGACCCGCCGCCGCGTACGTGGCCGTCCTGTTCCTGCTCAGCGCCTCCGCGTACGCCTGCTTCCAGGTCCCGTACGTCGCCCTGCCCGCGGAACTCACGGGTGATCCGGACGAACGGGCCCGGGTCATGGCCTGGCGGGTCGCCTTCCTCGCCGTGGCCATCCTGCTGTCCGGCTCCCTCGCCCCGATCCTCGCGGGCGCCACCGGCGACGACCGGGGGAGTGCGGGCGGATACCGCCTGATGGGCGTGGTGATCGGCGGGCTGCTCGCCGTGGGCATGCTGGCCGCCGTGCTCGCCACGGCGGGAGCGCCCAGCGTTATACGTAATACGCGGGACGTCATACGTACAACGCGTGACGCCACACCAGCACCGGCGGACGTCATACGTACAACCAGCGAGTCGAGTCTGCGCGCGCAGCTGCGCGCCGCCCGGGGCAACGCGCCCTTCGGCTGGTTGTTCGGCGCGTACGTCGTGCAGGCCGCCGCGTCCGGCCTGATGCTCGCCGGTACCCAGTACTTCGCGACGTACATCCTCGGCCGGCCGAGCGCCACCACCGTGCTGTTCGCCTGCCTCATCGTGCCGTCGCTCCTCGCGATGCCCCTGTGGCTGGCCATGGGCCGCCGAACGGGCAAGCGGAACGCGGCAGTCGGGGCTTCCGTCTGCTTCCTGCTGGGGGCGCTCGGCGCCGCCGTGGGACGTGAACTGCCGACGACGCTGGTCTACGTAGCCGTGGCCGTGGCGGGCGTCGGGTATGCGGGCATGCAGATGCTGCCGCTCGCGATGCTCGGCGACGCGATCGCCGCGGACGCCTACACCAGCGGGCGGCGCAGGGCCGGAGTCTTCACCGGCCTGTGGACCGCCGGTGAGACACTCGGACTCGCCCTGGGCCCCGGCCTGTTCGGGCTCGTCCTCGCGCTGGGCGGGTTCGTCTCGTCCGATGCCACCGACCGCGTCGCGCAGCCCGGCTCGGCGCTGACCGCGATCGTCATCGGCTTCGGCGCACTGCCCGCCCTGCTGCTCGCGCTGAGCCTCCCGCTGCTGGCCAGGTACCGCCTCACCGAGTCCGAACTGATCCGCCTGCGCGCCGACTTCGACGAGTCCCTCGCGCCCGGCGAGCACCCAGAGCCCACCCAGCGAGACGAGGAGTCCGCATGACGACCGACGATCCGATCCTGGCGCGGCTGACCGCACTGCGCGCGGGCGACCTGCCGGTACACGGCGGGCGCACCATGGCGTACGTCTACGACTCCGGGCTCGAGGGCCTCGACGAACTCGCGAACGCCGCGCAGGCCGCCTTCGCCGGGGTCAACGGGCTCGACATGACGGCGTTCCCGAGCGTCGTGGAGCTGGAGAACGACCTGGTGCGGCGCGGCACCGCGCTGCTCGGCGGCAGCGCCGGCACGTTCACCAGCGGCGGCACCGAGAGCTGCCTGCTCGCCGTCCTGACCGCGCGTCAGTACGCCCGCAAGGAGCGCGGGGTGACCGAGCCCGAACTCGTGCTGCCGGAGACGGCGCACGCCGCCTTCCACAAGGCCGCCGAGCTCTTCGGCCTGCGCGTGGTGAGCGTCCCCGTCGACCCGGACACCTTCAAGGTGCGCCCGGCCGACATGGCCGCGGCGATCTCCGAGCGCACCGCCCTGGTCGTCGTCTCCGCCCCCTCGTACGCGCACGGGGTCATCGACCCGGTCGTCGAGGTGGCGCGGGAGGCGGAGCGGCGCGGGGTGCTGTGCCACGTCGACGCGTGCATCGGCGGGTGGTACCTGGGGCATCTGCGGCACGCCGCGCGACAGGGGCAGGACGTACCGGACGTCCCGGAGTTCGACCTGTCCGTCCCCGGCGTGACGTCGCTCTCCGTCGACCTGCACAAATACGCGTACACGGCGAAGGGCGCCTCGCTGCTCCTGTTCCGCGACGCGGGGCTGCGCCGCCACGGCTGGTTCGCGCACGCCGCCTGGCCCGGCTACCCCGTGGTCAACTCCACGCTCCAGGGCACCAAGTCGGCCGGGCCCCTCGCGGCGGCCTGGGCGGTGACGGAGCGCGTCGGCGCCGAGGGTTACGCGGTGCTGTCGACGCGCGTACACCGGACGACCCGCGCGCTCGCTGACGGTGTCGAACGGATCGGCGGTCTGCGGCTCGCCGCGCGGCCCGAGGCCTCCCTGATCGCCGTGGCCTCCGACGACCCGGACATCGATGTCTTCGTGGTGGCGGACGAGCTGCGGGGGAGCGGTTGGTATCTGCAGCCGCAGCCGGCGTTCGGGGCCTCGCCGGCCACGCTGCATCTGACGGTGACCGCGGCGGTCGCGCAACAGGAGACGGCGCGGATGTTGCTTGCCGAGCTGGAGAAAGCGGTGGAACGGGCCCGCGAGCTGGGGCCCGTTCGGGTGGATCCCGAGGTCGTCGAGGCCGCGGCCACGCTGGATCCGGACGCGCTGACCTCGGAGGAGGTCGAGATCGCGCTCGCGCTCGCCGGGGTGGGCGAGGGCGGCAGGCTGCCGGAGCGGATGGCTCCCGTGCTCGCGGTGCTCCAGGAGCTCCCGCCGCGACTGAGCGCGCGCCTGCTGCCCGAAGTGATCGGGCGGCTCTTCCGGACCTGAGGGACTGAGGGAACGCACCGGGGCTCGGAAACACCGGAGGGAACGCACTGGGCAGGCCCCGGAAACGCCTGAGGGGGCGGAGCCCAATCGCTCCGCCCCCTCAGGGCTGTGACGTTTCTGCGGCGCGTGGCCGGAATCAGACGTCGTCGTGCGCCACCGCGCGACGCGCGTCCGCGTCGAGCACGCCCCAGCTGATCAGCTGCTCGGTCAGGACCGAGGGCGACTGGTCGTAGATGACGGCGAGGGTGCGCAGGTCGTCCTGGCGGATCGACAGCACCTTGCCGTTGTAGTCACCGCGCTGCGACTGGATCGTGGCGGCGTAACGCTGCAGCGGGCCCGCCTTCTCCGGCGGCACGTGGGCCAGACGCTCCAGGTCGAGGCGCAGCTTCGGCGGCGGCTCGGCGGCGCCACCCGGGGTGGTGCCCGGCAACAGTTCCTGCACCGGCACGCCGTAGAAGTCCGCCAGTTCGGCGAGACGCTGCACGGTCACGGCACGGTCGCCGCGCTCGTACGACCCCACCACGACCGCCTTCCAGCGTCCCTGGGACTTCTCCTCGACACCGTGGAGGGAAAGGCCCTGCTGGGTACGGATCGCGCGGAGCTTCGCCCCGAGCTGTTTGGCGTATTCGCTGGACATATAGCTCCCCGGACACTGCATCACTAAGCGGCTGCGCCGCGTGGCTGTAACTCACTGTGAGGTTACGCAGCGTTACTTGGCCGCGTCAAGCCGAATGGTCCGTACCGACCTTCTCGTGAATTCCGCGGTCTCGCACCTCCAGGCGGGTGATCAGCGATGTTGTGGGGGCTGGTAGTGTTGACGACGCAAATCCGACGTCCTTTAAGGTCCGTCCCGTGAGGCGGAGAAGGGGGTCCGTTTCGTATGGACACACAGCAGTCCGATGCCCGGCCCGTACTCGAAGGCCCTGACATCGCGCGGGTACTGACCCGCATCGCCCACGAGATCGTCGAGCGCGCCAAGGGCGCCGAGGACGTGGTTCTCCTGGGCATCCCCACGCGAGGCGTCTTCCTCGCCCGCCGGCTGGCCGAGAAGCTCGAAGAGATCACCGGCCGCGCCATCCCCGTCGGCTCGCTCGACATCACGATGTACCGCGACGACCTGCGCATGCACCCGCCGCGCGCGCTCGCCCGCACCGAGATCCCGGGTGACGGCATCGACGGCCGCCTCGTCGTCCTCGTCGACGACGTGCTCTTCTCCGGCCGCACCATCCGCGCCGCCCTCGACGCCCTGAACGACATCGGGCGCCCGCGTGCCGTGCAGCTCGCCGTCCTCGTCGACCGCGGCCACCGCGAACTCCCCATCCGTGCCGACTACGTCGGCAAGAACCTCCCCACGTCGCTGCGGGAGACGGTCAAGGTCCAGCTCGCCGAGGAGGACGGCCGCGACGCCGTGCTGCTCGGTGCCAAGCCGGACGCCCAGGCGGCCGAGCAGTAGCACCCCTTCCTGCCGTGCGCGCGCACGCGTACGGCCCGACAGGTGTGCCCTCGCGCGCCCGTATGTCCTGAATCTCCTGAACTGCCTTACGGAGCACCCCAGATGATGCGACACCTCATCTCGGCCGCCGACCTCTCCCGCGACGATGCCGTACTCATCCTCGACACCGCCGAGGAGATGGCCCGCGTCGCCGACCGGCCCATCAAGAAGCTGCCCGCGCTGCGCGGCCGGACCATCTGCAACCTGTTCTTCGAGGACTCGACGCGTACGCGGATCTCGTTCGAGGCCGCCGAGAAGCGCCTGTCCGCCGACGTCATCAACTTCGCCGCCAAGGGGTCGAGCGTCTCCAAGGGCGAGTCCCTCAAGGACACCGCCCAGACCCTCGAGGCCATGGGCGTCGACGCCGTCGTCATCCGGCACGGCGCGTCCGGCGCCCCGTACCGGCTCGCCACCTCCGGCTGGATCGACGCGCCCGTCATCAACGCCGGTGACGGCACCCACCAGCACCCCACGCAGGCGCTGCTCGACGCCTTCACGATGCGCCGCCGCCTCATCGGTCCCGACGCCGGGATCGGCCAGGGCCTCGACGGCAAGCGCGTCACGATCGTCGGCGACGTGCTGCACAGCCGCGTCGCCCGCTCGAACGTCGACCTGCTGCACACGCTCGGCGCCGAGGTCACCGTCGTCGCGCCGCCCACCCTGGTGCCGGTCGGCGTCGAGACCTGGCCGTGCGAGGTCTCGTACGACCTGGACTCCACCCTCACCAAGTCCGACGCGGTGATGATGCTGCGCGTGCAGCGGGAGCGGATGAACGCCGCGTTCTTCCCGACCGAGCGCGAGTACTCGCGCCGCTACGGGCTGGACGGCGACCGCATGGCGCGGATGCCTGAGCACTCCATCGTGATGCACCCCGGCCCGATGGTCCGCGGCATGGAGATCACCGCCGAGGTCGCCGACTCCGACCGCTGCACGGTCATCGAGCAGGTCGCCAACGGCGTGCACACGCGGATGGCCGTCCTGTACCTGCTTCTCGGCGGCAACGAGCCCGCCGTCAGCCACACTCGCCCCACCGGTTCCGAGGAGACGAAGTAACAATGAGCAAGACCCTTATCCGTGGTGCGAAGGTGCTCGGCGGCGAGCCGCAGGACGTGCTGATCGACGGCGGCGTGATCGCCGAGGTCGGCAGCGGACTGTCCACCGAGGGCGTCGAGACCGTCGTCGAGGCCGAGGGCAAGGTCCTCCTGCCGGGCCTCGTCGACCTCCACACCCACCTGCGCGAGCCCGGCCGCGAGGACTCCGAGACCGTCCTGACCGGCACGCGGGCCGCCGCCTCCGGTGGCTACACGAACGTGTTCGCCATGGCCAACACGTTCCCGGTCGCCGACACCGCCGGCGTCGTCGAGCAGGTCTACCGGCTCGGCCAGGAGCACGGCTACTGCGACGTGCAGCCCATCGGCGCCGTCACCGTCGGCCTGGAGGGCGTCAAGCTCGCCGAGCTGGGCGCCATGCACGAGTCGGCCGCCGGCGTCACCGTCTTCTCCGACGACGGCAAGTGCGTCCACGACGCCGTGATCATGCGCCGCGCCCTGGAGTACGTGAAGGCCTTCGGCGGCGTCGTCGCCCAGCACGCGCAGGAGCCCCGCCTCACCGAGGGCGCCGAGATGAACGAGGGCACCGTCTCCGCCGAGCTCGGCCTCGGCGGCTGGCCCGCCGTCGCCGAGGAGTCGATCATCGCCCGCGACGTGCTGCTCGCCGAGCACGTCGGCTCCCGCGTGCACATCTGCCACCTGTCGACCGCCGGCTCCGTCGAGATCGTCCGCTGGGCCAAGTCCCGCGGCATCGACGTCACCGCCGAGGTCACCCCGCACCACCTCCTGCTCACCGACGAGATGGTGCGCTCGTACAACCCGGTCTACAAGGTCAACCCGCCGCTGCGTACCGAGAAGGACGTCATGGCGCTGCGCGAGGCGCTGGCCGACGGCACGATCGACATCGTCGCCACCGACCACGCCCCGCACCCGCACGAGGACAAGGACTGCGAGTGGGCCGCCGCCGCCATGGGCATGGTGGGCCTGGAGACCGCGCTCAGCGTGGTCCAGCAGACGATGGTCGAGACGGGCCTGCTCAGCTGGGCCGGGGTCGCCGACCGGATGTCCGTGAAGCCCGCCGAGATCGGACAGGCCCACGGCCATGGACGTCCCGTCTCGGCAGGTGAGCCCGCGAACCTGGTTCTCGTCGACGCCGACTACCGTGGTGACGTGGACCCCGCGGGCTTCGCCTCCCGCAGCCGCAACACCCCGTACGAGGGCCGTGAGCTGCCGGGGCGCGTCACCCACACCTGGCTGCGGGGCAAGGCCACCCTCGCCGACGGGAAGCTCGCGTGACACCTCTGCAACCACTCGCTGTCCTCGCTGCCGAACAGAAGTCGGCGGAGGTGACGGACTGGCCGAACCGGATCGGCTGGATCGTCGGACTGCTGCTCTTCATCGCGCTCGTCTACTGGCTGATGCGCCAGGGCTGGAAGTGGCGCGGCACCCTGCAGGGCGACCTGCCGCCGCTGCCCGACGCGCCTTCGGAGCAGGGCCCGGCGAAACTGGAACTGAGCGGCCGGTACCACGGCTCCACCAGCGCCGGGCAGTGGCTCGACCGCATCGTGGCGCACGGCCTCGGCACCCGCAGCCGCGTAGAGCTGACGCTCACCGACGCGGGCCTGACCGCCGTACGTCCCGGAGCGACGGACTTCTTCGTCCCCGTGGACGCGCTGCGCGAGGCCCGGCTCGACAAGGGCATCGCCGGCAAGGTCCTCACGGAGGGCGGCCTGCTGATCGTCACCTGGGCGCACGGCGACAAGCTGATCGACTCGGGATTCCGCTCCGACCACGCCGCCGAGCAGGCGGAGTGGGTCACCGCAATCAACAACATGATCAAAACGAAGATCACGACGGAAGGCACCGCACGATGACCACCTCCACCAGGGGAACTGCGAAGGTTCCCGCCGTGCTCGTCCTGGAGGACGGCCGGGTGTTCCGCGGCCGCGCCTACGGGGCCGTGGGGGAGACCTTCGGCGAGGCCGTGTTCTCCACCGGCATGACCGGCTACCAGGAGACCCTCACCGACCCGTCGTACGACCGCCAGATCGTGGTCGCGACCGCCCCGCAGATCGGCAACACGGGCTGGAACGACGAGGACGACGAGTCGAAGCGCATCTGGGTCTCCGGCTACGTCGTGCGCGACCCCGCGCGCGTGCCGTCCAACTGGCGCGCCAAGCGCAGCCTGGACGACGAGCTGGTCGCGCAGGGCATCGTCGGCATCTCCGGCATCGACACCCGCGCCCTCACCCGGCACCTGCGCGAGAGCGGCTCCATGCGCTCCGGCATCTTCTCCGGCGAGACGCTCCCGGCCGACGCCGAGCTCGTCGCGAAGGTCCAGGCGCAGCCCGCCATGAAGGGCCTGAGCCTGTACGAGGAGGTCGCCACCAAGGAGGCCTACGTCGTCCCGGCCATCGGTGAGAAGAAGTTCACCGTCGCCGCCATCGACCTCGGCATCAAGGGCATGACCCCGCACCGCATGGCCGAGCGCGGCATCGAGGTGCACGTGCTGCCGGCCACCGCGTCTCCTGAGGACGTGTACGCCGTGAATCCCGACGGCGTGTTCTTCTCCAACGGCCCGGGCGACCCGGCCACCGCCGAGGGCCCGGTCGCGCTGATGACCGCCGTCCTGGAGCGCAAGACGCCGCTGTTCGGCATCTGCTTCGGCAACCAGATCCTCGGCCGCGCCCTCGGCTTCGGCACGTTCAAGCTGAAGTACGGCCACCGCGGCATCAACCAGCCGGTGCAGGACCGCACGACCGGCAAGGTCGAGGTCACCGCCCACAACCACGGCTTCGCCGTGGACGCGCCGCTGGACAAGGTGAGCGACACCAAGTTCGGCCGTGTCGAGGTTTCCCACGTGTGCCTCAACGACGACGTCGTGGAGGGGCTCCAGCTGCTCGACCAGCCGGGCTTCTCCGTCCAGTACCACCCCGAAGCGGCGGCCGGTCCGCACGACGCCGCGTACCTGTTCGACCGCTTCACTTCTTTGATGAGCACAGTTCTGATGGAGTCCGCCCGTGCCTAAGCGCAACGACCTGAAGTCCGTACTCGTCATCGGCTCGGGCCCGATCGTCATCGGCCAGGCCGCGGAGTTCGACTACTCCGGCACCCAGGCCTGCCGGGTGCTGAAGAAGGAGGGCCTGCGGGTCATCCTGGTCAACTCCAACCCGGCGACGATCATGACCGACCCGGAGATCGCCGACGCCACGTACGTCGAGCCGATCACCCCCGAGTTCGTCGAGAAGATCATCGCCAAGGAGCGCCCCGACGCGCTCCTGCCCACCCTCGGCGGCCAGACCGCGCTCAACACCGCGATCTCGATGCACGACCAGGGCGTCCTCGAGAAGTACGGCGTCGAGCTGATCGGCGCCAACGTCGAGGCGATCAACAAGGGCGAGGACCGCGACCTCTTCAAGGGTGTCGTGGAAGAGGTCAAGAAGAAGATCGGGCACGGCGAGTCCGCCCGCTCGTACATCTGCCACTCCATGGACGACGTCCTGAAGGGCGTCGAGGAGCTCGGCGGCTACCCGGTCGTCGTCCGCCCCTCCTTCACCATGGGCGGCGCCGGCTCCGGCTTCGCGCACGACGAGGAGGAGCTGCGCCGCATCGCGGGTCAGGGCCTCACGCTCTCGCCGACCACCGAGGTGCTCCTGGAGGAGTCCATCCTCGGCTGGAAGGAGTACGAGCTGGAGCTGATGCGCGACAAGAACGACAACGTCGTGGTCGTCTGCTCCATCGAGAACTTCGACCCGATGGGCGTGCACACCGGTGACTCGATCACCGTCGCCCCGTCGATGACGCTCACCGACCGCGAGTACCAGCGGCTGCGCGACATCGGCATCGCGATCATCCGCGAGGTCGGCGTCGACACCGGCGGCTGCAACATCCAGTTCGCGATCAACCCCGACGACGGCCGCGTCATCGTCATCGAGATGAACCCGCGTGTCTCGCGCTCGTCCGCCCTCGCCTCCAAGGCCACCGGCTTCCCGATCGCGAAGATCGCCGCCAAGCTGGCCGTCGGCTACACGCTGGACGAGATCCCGAACGACATCACCGAGAAGACGCCGGCCTCCTTCGAGCCGACGCTCGACTACGTGGTCGTGAAGGCCCCGCGCTTCGCCTTCGAGAAGTTCCCGAGCGCCGACTCCACGCTGACCACGACCATGAAGTCGGTCGGCGAGGCCATGGCCATCGGCCGCAACTTCACCGAGGCGTTCCAGAAGGCGCTGCGCTCGCTGGAGAAGGCGGGCTCGCAGTTCTCCTTCGTCGGCGAGACCGGTGACAAGACCGCCCTCCTCGAAGAGGCCGTCCGCCCCACCGACGGCCGCATCAACACCGTCATGGAGGCGATCCGCGCCGGCGCCACGCCCCAGGAGATCTTCGACTACACGAAGATCGACCCGTGGTTCGTGGACCAGCTCTTCCTCATCAAGGAGGTCGCCGACGAGCTCGCGGCCGCCCCCGAGCTGACGCGTGAGCTGATCGCGGAGGCCAAGCGGCACGGCTTCTCCGACCGCCAGATCGCCGAGATCCGCGGCCTGCGCGAGGACGTCGTCCGCGAGGTCAGGCACGCCCTCGGCGTCCGCCCGGTCTACAAGACGGTCGACACCTGCGCCGCCGAGTTCGCCGCCAAGACGCCGTACTTCTACTCCTCGTACGACGAGGAGAGCGAGGTCGCGCCGCGCGAGAAGCCCGCCGTGATCATCCTCGGCTCCGGCCCGAACCGCATCGGCCAGGGCATCGAGTTCGACTACTCCTGCGTCCACGCCTCCTTCGCGCTCAGCGACGCGGGCTACGAGACCGTGATGGTCAACTGCAACCCGGAGACGGTCTCCACGGACTACGACACGTCCGACCGCCTCTACTTCGAGCCGCTGACTCTCGAGGACGTCCTGGAGATCGTCCACGCGGAGTCGCTCGCGGGCCCGATCGCGGGCGTCATCGTGCAGCTCGGCGGCCAGACCCCGCTGGGCCTCGCGCAGGCGCTCAAGGACAACGGCGTGCCCGTCGTCGGCACGCCCCCGGAGGCGATCCACGCCGCCGAGGACCGCGGCGCCTTCGGCCGCGTGCTCGCCGAGGCCGGTCTCCCGGCCCCGAAGCACGGCACCGCCACGACGTTCGCGGAAGCGAAGACGATCGCCGACGAGATCGGCTACCCGGTCCTCGTCCGCCCCTCGTACGTGCTCGGCGGCCGCGGCATGGAGATCGTCTACGACGAGGAGCGCCTCTCCTCGTACATCGAGGAGTCGACGGAGATCAGCCCCTCGCGGCCGGTCCTCGTCGACCGCTTCCTCGACGACGCGATCGAGATCGACGTCGACGCCCTGTACGACGGCGAGGAGCTCTACCTCGGCGGCGTCATGGAGCACATCGAGGAGGCCGGCATCCACTCCGGCGACTCGGCGTGCGCCCTGCCCCCGATCACCCTCGGCGGCTACGACATCAAGCGCCTGCGCGCCTCTACGGAGGGCATCGCCAAGGGCGTCGGCGTCCGCGGACTCATCAACATCCAGTTCGCCATGGCCGGGGACATCCTCTACGTCCTCGAGGCCAACCCGCGCGCCTCCCGCACGGTCCCCTTCACCTCGAAGGCGACCGCTGTGCCGCTCGCGAAGGCCGCCGCCCGCATCTCGCTGGGCGCCACCGTCGCCGAGCTGCGCGCCGAGGGCCTGCTCCCGAAGACCGGCGACGGCGGCACGCTGCCCATGGACGCGCCGATCTCCGTCAAGGAGGCCGTCATGCCGTGGTCGCGCTTCCGCGACATCCACGGCCGCGGCGTCGACACGGTCCTCGGCCCGGAGATGCGCTCCACAGGCGAGGTCATGGGCATCGACTCCGTCTTCGGCACGGCGTACGCCAAGTCGCAGGCGGGCGCCTACGGTCCGCTGCCGACGAAGGGCCGGGCGTTCATCTCCGTCGCCAACCGCGACAAGCGCTCGATGATCTTCCCGGCGCGCGAGCTGGTCGCCCACGGCTTCGAGCTGCTCGCCACGTCCGGCACCGCCGAGGTCCTCAAGCGCAACGGCATCAACGCCACGATCGTGCGCAAGCAGTCCGAGGGCGAGGGCCCGAACGGCGAGAAGACGATCGTCCAGCTGATCCACGACGGCGACGTCGACCTGATCGTCAACACCCCGTACGGCACCGGTGGCCGCCTCGACGGCTACGACATCCGTACGGCGGCGGTCTCCCGCTCCGTGCCGTGCCTGACCACGGTCCAGGCGCTCGCCGCGGCCGTCCAGGGCATCGAGGCGCTGGGCCACGGAGACGTGGGCGTGCGCTCACTGCAGGAACACGCGGAGCACCTGACGGCGGCCCGCGACTAAGGATCCAGCAGCCCAAGAGGGGGACACCAAAACGGTGTCCCCCTCTTCATGAGGCCACCGCCTCATGAGGACCTATAGGACTTCAGGCATGTACAAGCTGTTCTTCAACCTCGTCTTCAAGCGCATGGACCCCGAGAAGGCCCACTACCTGGCCTTCCGCTGGATCCGTCTCGCGGCCCGCACGCCCGTTCTGCGCACCTTCGTAGCCGCGTATCTCGCGCCGCGCCACAAGGAGCTGCGTACGGAGGCCCTGGGCCTGCGGATGCACGGTCCCTTCGGCCTCGCCGCCGGCTTCGACAAGAACGCCATCGCGATCGACGGCATGTCGATGCTGGGCTTCGACCACGTCGAGATCGGCACCGTCACGGGCGAGGCCCAGCCGGGCAACCCCAAGAAGCGCCTGTTCCGCCTTGTGCAGGACCGCGCGCTCATCAACCGCATGGGCTTCAACAACGAGGGTTCGCTGGCCGTGGCGGCCCGCCTGGCCTCCCGCAACCCGGTCTTCAGGACCACGGTCGGCGTCAACATCGGCAAGACCAAGGTCGTGCCGGAGGCCGAGGCCGCCGCCGACTACGTGAAGTCCACCGAGCGGCTCGCCGCGTTCGCCGACTACCTCGTCGTGAACGTGTCCTCGCCGAACACGCCGGGCCTGCGCAACCTCCAGGCCACCGAGGCGCTGCGGCCGCTCCTGAGCGCCGTGCGCGAGGCGGCCGACCGCACGGTCACGTCGCGCCGCGTCCCGCTCCTCGTGAAGATCGCGCCCGACCTCGCCGACGAGGACATCGACGCGGTCGCCGACCTGGCCGTCGAACTCGGCCTGGACGGCATCATCGCCACGAACACCACCATCTCCCGCGAGGGCCTCAGCACCGGCGGCGACGTCGTGAAGGAGATCGGCGGCCTGTCCGGCGCTCCCCTCAAGGAGCGCTCCCTGGAGGTCCTCAGGCGCCTGTACGCGCGCGTGGGCGACCGGATCACGCTCGTGGGCGTCGGGGGCATCGAGAACGCCGAGGACGCCTGGCGGCGCATCCTCGCCGGTGCCACGCTCATCCAGGGCTACTCGGCCTTCATCTACGAAGGCCCCTGCTACGCCCGCGCGATCCACAAGGGACTCGCCGCCCGCCTGCACAACTCCCCGTACGCCACGCTCGCCGACGCGATCGGCGCCGATGTCAGGAAGAAGGCTTCCGCATGAGTGCGATGGACCCCTTCGGCGCGCGCCTGCGCCGCGTCATGGACGAGCGCGGTCCGCTGTGCGTCGGCATCGACCCGCACGCCGCCCTGCTGTCCTCCTGGGGCCTGAACGACGACATCGGCGGCCTGGAGACCTTCACGCGCGTGTGCGTCGAGGCGCTGGCCGACACGGCCGCCGTGGTGAAGCCGCAGATGGCGTTCTTCGAGCGGTTCGGCTCGCAGGGTGTCGCGGTCCTGGAGCGGGCCGTGGCGGACCTGCGCGCCGCCGGGACCCTCGTCGTCATGGACGCCAAGCGCGGCGACATCGGCTCCACCATGGCCGCGTACGCGGAGACCTTCCTGCACAAGGACTCCCCGCTGTTCTCGGACGCCCTGACCGTCTCGCCGTACCTCGGCTACGGGTCCCTGAAGCCGGCCGTCGACCTGGCGCGCGAGTCCGGAGCGGGCCTCTTCGTGCTCGCGCTCACCTCGAACCCCGAGGGCAGCGAGGTCCAGCACGCGGTCCGCGCCGACGGCCGCAACGTAGGGGCGACGATGCTCGGGCACCTTGCCGAGGAGAACGCGGGGGAGGACCCCATGGGCTCCTTCGGAGCCGTCGTCGGCGCGACGCTCGGCGATCTGTCCTCCTACGAGCTCGACATCAACGGCCCGCTCCTCGCCCCCGGCATCGGGGCGCAGGGTGCCACGGCGGCCGATCTCCCGTCCGTGTTCGGCTCCGCCGTGCGCAATGTCGTACCGAATGTGAGCCGTGGAGTTCTCAAGGCGGGACCTTCGGTCGCCGCCCTTCGGGACGCCTCCGTGCGGTTCGCGGACGAGGTGCGCGAGGCCGTCGCGGGGGCCTGACGCGAGAGGTTTAGGGGTGGCACTCCGTGCCGACCTTGGGTTTTGCGTCTCAATCCTGTCCTGTTTAGCGGTCGATTTGTCCAGAATGTACGGCTCGACAGAGGCTGACCAGGACTTTTCGTCTGTTCTCGCTGACTCTGGCGGCCATGCCCGCTAGTCTCCGTCGAGAGTCAACGGCCAACTGCACGCCAGCGGGTTGTTCGTTGCTCACCAGGTGTGGGGCGATTAGGTTCCTCACCGGTCCGTATCCGACAGTTCGACATCCGAGGTGACGTAGGCGTGGCTCTTCCGCCCCTTACCCCTGAACAGCGCGCAGCCGCGCTCGAAAAGGCCGCCGCGGCTCGCCGGGAGCGGGCCGAGGTCAAGAATCGACTCAAGCACTCCGGCGCCTCCCTCCACGAGGTCATCAAGCAGGGCCAGGAGAACGACGTCATCGGCAAGATGAAGGTCTCCGCCCTCCTGGAGTCCCTGCCCGGCGTGGGCAAGGTCCGCGCCAAGCAGATCATGGAGCGGCTCGGGATCTCCGAATCCCGCCGGGTGCGCGGTCTCGGTTCCAACCAGATCGCCTCCCTGGAGCGCGAGTTCGGCAGCACCGGAGCCTGAGCGGCCGAGCCCGCCCCGGGGTGATTCCCGGGGCTGGTCCGGGCACTCCGGAACAACTGGAATAATCGCTGCATGAGTGAACGTCCGCGGCTGACCGTGCTCTCCGGCCCCTCGGGGGTCGGCAAGAGCACGGTTGTCGCCCATATGCGCAAGGAACACCCCGAGGTCTGGCTCTCGGTGTCGGCCACGACCCGCAAGCCGCGCCCCGGCGAGCAGCACGGTGTCCAGTACTTCTTCGTCACCGACGAGGAAATGGACAAGCTGATCGCCAACGGTGAGCTCCTCGAGTGGGCCGAGTTCGCGGGGAACCGCTACGGCACCCCGCGCCGGGCCGTGCTCGACCGCCTGGAGGCGGGGGAGCCGGTGCTGCTCGAGATCGACCTCCAGGGCGCACGCCTGGTCCGGGAATCGATGCCCGAGGCGCAGCTGGTCTTTCTGGCTCCTCCGAGCTGGGAGGAGCTGGTCCGCCGGCTCACCGGGCGCGGTACGGAGGCGCCGGAGGTCATCGAGCGTCGTCTCGAGGCCGCCAAGGTGGAGCTCGCCGCCGAATCGGAGTTCGACACCACGCTTGTCAATACCTCCGTCGAGGGCGTGGCCCGTGAGCTGCTAGCCTTGATGAAAGTTCTTTGATCTTTAACCCCATCGGAAGGCAGAGAGTGTCCTCTACCATCACCGCGCCCGAGGGCATCATCAACCCTCCGATTGATGAGCTCCTCGAGGCCACCGACTCGAAGTACAGCCTGGTCATCTACGCCGCCAAGCGCGCGCGTCAGATCAACGCGTACTACTCGCAGCTCGGTGAGGGCCTCCTCGAGTACGTCGGCCCGCTCGTGGACACGCACGTCCACGAGAAGCCGCTCTCGATCGCTCTTCGTGAGATCAACGCGGGTCTGCTGACGTCCGAGGCCATCGAGGGCCCGGTTACGTAAGTACCGCGTTTCTGCGGAATTTCTTCATTACAGGCCCGGCAGCGCGACTGCCGGGCCTGTGGTGTGTCATGGAGTCGTACGCTCGCGCTTCAGGGGCGCACGTCCGAGATTCAGGGGAGAAGCCGGTGTCGAAGCCGAAGGTCGTTCTGGGGGTCAGCGGCGGAATCGCCGCCTACAAGGCGTGTGAGCTGCTGCGTCGACTGACGGAGTCCGGCCACGACGTGCGCGTCGTGCCGACCGACTCGGCGCTGCACTTCGTCGGCGCCGCGACCTGGTCGGCACTCTCCGGCAACCCGGTCTCGACGGAGGTCTGGGACTCGGTCCACGAGGTGCCGCACGTGCGCATCGGCCAGCACGCGGACCTCGTGATCGTCGCGCCGGCCACCGCCGACATGCTCGCCAAGGCGGCCCACGGGCTCGCCGACGACCTTCTTACGAACACGCTCCTCACCGCCCGATGTCCGGTCGTCTTCGCCCCCGCGATGCACACCGAGATGTGGGAGCACCCGGCCACCCAGGAGAACATCGCCACGCTGCGCCGCCGCGGCGCCCTCGTCATCGAGCCGGCCGTCGGCCGCCTCACGGGCGTCGACACCGGCAAGGGCCGCTTCCCCGACCCGACGGAGATCTTCGAGTACGCACGCAGGGTGCTCGCGCGCGGCGACGCCCCGCAGGACCTCGCCGGCCGCCACGTGGTCGTCAGCGCCGGCGGCACCCGCGAGCCCCTCGACCCGGTCCGCTTCCTCGGCAACCGCTCCTCCGGAAAGCAGGGCTACGCGCTTGCCCGCACGGCGGCGGCGCGCGGCGCCCGCGTCACGCTGCTCTCGGCCAACGCGGACCTGCCGGATCCGGCGGGCGTCGACGTCGTCCACGTGGGAACGGCCGTTCAGCTGCGCGAGGCGGCCCTCAAGGCGGCCGCCGATGCCGACGCGGTGGTCATGGCCGCGGCCGTCGCCGACTTCCGCCCCGAGGCGTACGCGACCGGGAAGATCAAGAAGAAGGACGGCGAGGAGCCGGCGCCGATCGTCCTCGTCCGCAACCCGGACATCCTTGCCGAGCTGTCCGCCGACCGGGCCCGACCGGGACAAGTCGTCGTAGGCTTCGCCGCGGAGACCGACGACGTCCTCGCGAACGGCCGCGCCAAGCTCGCCCGCAAGGGCTGTGACCTGCTCGTCGTCAACGAGGTGGGGGAGCGCAAGACCTTCGGCTCCGAGGAGAACGAGGCCGTGATCCTGGGCGCCGACGGGCACGAGACCCCGGTCCCCCACGGCCCGAAGGAAGCGCTCGCCGACCGTGTCTGGGACGAGGCGGCGCGCCGCCTCGCGCCCGCGACGGACGGCTGAATCTTTGCCTAACACGCGCGGAACCCCATCGGTGCGTGAAATTCACATCCGGCACCCCTGACGCATGGAAACCCCGAAAACACGCCAATTTCGGGCGAGCAGTACCCTTCCGAAGACCGATCGTCGTATCGCAGAATGCGGTGTCGCAGGTCACAGCACTCCCAGTGGGCGAGACACGTGACCCGGCGGCCGAGTACGACCGATAAACTGTTCCCGGACGGTGCCGGGCGCAGCCCCCCGCACCAACCGTCAAATGATCAGCCAGCAGCCGCTGCAACCACAGGGAGCGTTGTGTCCCGTCGCCTGTTCACCTCGGAGTCCGTGACCGAGGGTCACCCCGACAAGATCGCTGACCAGATCAGCGACACCATTCTCGATGCGCTGCTGCGCGAGGACCCCTCGTCCCGCGTCGCCGTCGAGACGCTGATCACCACTGGCCTCGTGCACGTCGCCGGCGAGGTGACCACGAAGGCGTACGCGCCGATCGCGCAGCTCGTGCGCGACAAGATCCTCGAGATCGGCTACGACTCGTCGAAGAAGGGCTTCGACGGCGCGTCCTGCGGCGTCTCGGTCTCCATCGGCTCGCAGTCGCCCGACATCGCGCAGGGCGTCGACACGGCGTACGAGAAGCGCGTCGAGGGCGATGAAGACGAGCTCGACAAGCAGGGCGCGGGCGACCAGGGCCTGATGTTCGGCTACGCGTGCGACGAGACGCCGGAGCTCATGCCGCTCCCGATCCACCTCGCGCACCGCCTCTCGCGCCGCCTCTCCGAGGTGCGCAAGAACGGGACGATCCCCTACTTGCGCCCCGACGGCAAGACCCAGGTCACCATCGAGTACGACGGCGACAAGGCGGTCCGTCTGGACACGGTCGTGGTCTCCTCGCAGCACGCGAGCGACATCGACCTGGACTCGCTCCTCGCCCCCGACATCCGCGAGTTCGTGGTGGAGCCGGAACTGAAGGCGCTGCTCGACGACGGCATCAAGCTGGAGACCGAGAACTACCGCCTGCTGGTCAACCCGACCGGCCGCTTCGAGATCGGCGGCCCGATGGGCGACGCCGGTCTGACCGGCCGCAAGATCATCATCGACACCTACGGCGGCTACGCCCGCCACGGTGGCGGCGCCTTCTCCGGCAAGGACCCGTCCAAGGTCGACCGCTCGGCCGCGTACGCGATGCGCTGGGTCGCCAAGAACGTCGTGGCCTCGGGGCTCGCCTCGCGCTGCGAGGTCCAGGTCGCGTACGCGATCGGCAAGGCCGAGCCCGTCGGTCTCTTCGTGGAGACCTTCGGTACGGCGACGGTCGACACGGACAAGATCGAGGCCGCGATCTCCGAGGTCTTCGACCTCCGTCCGGCCGCGATCATCCGCGACCTCGACCTGCTGCGTCCGATCTACTCCCTGACGGCCGCGTACGGCCACTTCGGGCGCGCGCTGCCCGAGTTCACGTGGGAGAAGACCGACCGCGTGGACGCGCTGCGCAAGGCCGCGGGGCTGTAGGCCCTCAGCCATTGACCGGTAGGCCTTGAGCCGCTGACCGGTCCCTGGGGCCCGGTTCTCCTTCGGGAGGGCCGGGCCCTTCGGCGTTTCCGGGCCGCTTCTGGGCCGCCCCGGTGTCAGTGCCCTCTGGTAGGAATGCACGTGTGAGCAGCGAGAACGACAGGGGCGACGAGGGCGGGGAGCCGGAGCAGCTTGCGTTGATCCGGGAGAGCGTGCGGGCTGCCAAGGTGCCGAAGGCGAAGCCGCGGACGTGGCGGGGAGCGGCGCTGGCCGAGGAGCTGCCGGTGGCGCGGGTGCTCGTGGACAAGGGGGTGCTGCACCTCGACCGGTACTTCGAGTACGCGGTGCCGAAGGAGCTGGATGCCGCCGCGCAGCCGGGTGTGCGGGTGCGGGTGCGGTTCGGGGCGGGGAACCGGAACGTGCGGGACGGGCGGCGTGAAGGGGGTGGGCTGATTGACGGGTTTCTTGTCGAGCGGGTGGCCGAGGCCGAATATCAGGGGCCGCTCGCCGCGCTCGCGCAGGTCGTGTCGCCCGAGCCCGTGCTCGATGCGGAGTTGCTCGGGCTGACCCGGGCTGTCGCCGACCGGTATGCGGGCAGCCTTGCCGATGTGCTGCAGCTCGCGATTCCGCCGCGGCATGCCAAGGCCGAGGCCCGGGAGTTCGCTGCTCCTCCCGCGCCGCCGGAGGCTCCGGAGGCCGGTTCCTGGGCGCGGTACGAGCGAGGGGCCGACTTTGTGGCTTCGCTGGCCACGGGCGGTGCGCCGCGGGCCGTGTGGACGGCGCTGCCCGGGCCCGAGTGGGCCGACGAGATCGCTCGGGCCGTGCGGGCGACGCTCGCTTCGGGGCGGGGGGCCCTGGTCGTCGTGCCGACCGTGCGGCTCGCGGCGCGCGTCGATGCCGCGCTGCGGGAGGAGTTGGGGGAGGGGCAGCATGCCCTGCTGACGGCCGATGCCGGGCAGCAGCGGCGGTATTCCGAGTGGCTCGCCGTGCGGCGGGGGGCCGCCCGGGCCGTCGTGGGGACGCGGGCGGCCATGTTCGCTCCCGTACGGGACCTGGGACTGGTCGTGGTGTGGGAGGACGGGGACCAGCACCACAGCGATGATCACGCGCCTTTCCCGCATGTGCGGGAGGTCCTGGAGCTGCGGGCCACGCGCGACAAGTGCGCGTTCCTGCTGGGGAGTTGGAGCTGCACGGTCGAGGCCGCCCAGCTGGTGCGCAGCGGGTGGGCCGCCGCCGTGAGCGCGCCGCGGGACGTCGTACGGCGGGTCGCTCCACTCGTACGCACCGTGGGGGACCGGGACGTGGCGCGCGACGAGGCGGCGCGGGCCGCCCGGCTGCCGAGTCTCGCGTGGGAGGTGGCGCGGACCGCGTTGCGCGAGGGGCCTGTGCTGGTGCAGGTACCGAGGCGGGGGTACGTGCCGCGGCTCGCGTGTCAGCGGTGTCGTGAGCCCGCCCGGTGCCGGCAGTGCGCGGGGCCGTTGGAGGCGCGGGAGGCGACCGGGGTGCTCGCGTGCGGGTGGTGCGGGCGAGAGGAAGGCGGCTGGCAGTGCGCCGAGTGCGGGGGTACGCGGTTGCGGGCGCAGGTCGTCGGGGCGCGGCGTACCGCAGAGGAGTTGGGGCGGGCGTTCTCCACCGTGCCGGTGCGGACGTCGGGGCGTGAGCAGGTGCTCGACACGGTTCCGGGGACGCCCGCGCTCGTCGTGAGTACGCCGGGGGCCGAGCCGGTCGCCGAGGGCGGGTACGCGGCGGCGCTGCTGCTCGACGGGTGGGCGATGCTGGGGCGGGCCGATCTGCGGGCGGGGGAGGAGGCGCTGCGGCGGTGGATCGCGGCGTCCGCGCTGGTGCGGCCGCAGGAGGTGGGCGGCGCCGTGGTCGTGGTCGCCGAGCCCACGCTGCGGCCCGTGCAGGCGCTGGTGCGGTGGGACCCCGCGGGGCACGCGGTGCGGGAGCTCGCGGACCGGGCCGAGCTCGGATTTCCGCCTGTGTCACGGATGGCGGCGGTCACGGGGACGGCGGAGGCGGTCGCCGGGTTCATGGGGGCGGTGGAACTTCCGGGGGACGCCGAGGTGTTGGGCCCCGTGCCGGTGCCCGAGGCGATACCCGGTGGCGGGCGGCGGGGCGGGGGCCCGCCGCCCGGGGAGCAGTGGGAGCGGGTGCTGGTGCGGGTGCCGCCGGGCAGTGGCTCCGTGCTCGCGCGTGCCCTGAAGCAGGCGCAGGCGGCGCGGATGGCGCGGGGCGCGGGCGAGCCCGTACGGGTTCGGGTGGATCCGCTCGACATCGGGTGAGAGGGGCGGCGGCCGGCGCCCGGTCGCTCTCGATGCGCGGCACGATCGACGCCGCAGTCACATGCCGCTGCCTCCGCGTACGACAGGTCGCGTACGGGGAGGCAGCGGCAGGTGGCGCGGCCGCTCAGCCGTGGCGCGGGCCGGGGAAGGCGCTGGGGCGCGCGTCGTCGCGCAGGCCCGTGGCGCCCGCGGTCGGCTGGGTGGGCAGAGCGCGGGCGGCGGGTACCGCCGACAGCGGGCCCGCTCCCATCGGCACGGTGGGGCGCGCGGCCTGTGCCGGGGACGGCACGGCGGACGTCGGCGACGCCGGGACCTCCGCCCCGCGCTCGGCCTCGGCCGCCGCCTGGGTGGCCGCCCTGCGCGCCCCGTACCTGCGGTGGACCGCCTGCTTGGTGACGCCGAGCGCGGAGCCCACCGCGTCCCAGGAGAAGCCCAGCGAACGGTCGAAGTCCACGGCTGCGGTGACCAACGTCTCGACGCTGTCGCGCAGTTCCTGGGCGAGACGGACGGTGGGGGCGGGCGCCCTCCCGTAGACGACGAACCCCGCGGAGGGGCCTGAGCGGCGCGGGCGGTAGACGTTGCCCAGCTGTGCGGTGAGGGTGCGCAGTGCGTCCACCTGACGGCGGACCCGCTCGATGTCCCGCACAAGAAGATGCAGGCTGGCCCGTGCCTGGGCGTCGTGGGTTGCGTGGTCGGCCATGAACAAGCCTCTCGAACCGGCGATAAAAAAGGATCGGGCCACGCTCGCGTCAAGCGACACCGACGAAGACGGGTGAACTATGACGAATGACCGATTGCGGCCCATGACTGGTCAACTCTTTCTTGACCAACGCGCCATCCGGTGTGGGGTCACGCTGTTCGGGCGCATCCGCATATGCGAGGGGCGCACGTCAGGACGTGCGCCCCGTACGCGCCCGCCGCACGACGCCCATAGACTGGTGCGCTGCCCGTGACCCTGCCCCGAGAGGCTGTACGCCACCGATGAAGCTCGTCTTCGCAGGCACCCCCGAGGTCGCCGTTCCCGCCCTGGACGCCCTGATCGCCTCCGACCGGCACGAGGTCGCCGCGGTCGTCACCCGGCCCGACGCACCGGCGGGGCGCGGCCGTCGACTGGTCGCGAGCCCGGTCGCCCAGCGGGCCGAGGAGGCCGGCATCGAGGTGCTCAAGCCGGCCAAGCCGCGCGACGAGGAGTTCCTGGCGAGGCTGCGGGAGATCGCTCCCGACTGCTGCCCGGTCGTCGCGTACGGGGCGCTGCTCCCGAAGATCGCGCTCGACGTGCCCGCCCGCGGCTGGGTCAATCTGCACTTCTCGCTGCTGCCCGCGTGGCGTGGCGCCGCGCCCGTGCAGCACGCGGTGATGGCGGGTGACGAGATCACTGGCGCGTCCACGTTCCTCATCGAGGAGGGGCTCGACTCCGGGCCCGTGTACGGGACGGTGACCGAGGCGGTCCGTGCCACCGACACCAGCGGTGACCTGCTGACCCGGCTCGCGTTCGCGGGCGCCGGGCTGCTCTCCGCGACGATGGACGGGATCGAGGACGGCACGATCGAGGCCGTGCCGCAGCCCGCCGACGGCGTCACCCTCGCGCCGAAGATCACCGTGGAGGACGCCCGTATCGACTGGAGCGCGCCGGCCCTGCGGGTCGACCGGGTCGTCCGCGGCTGCACGCCCGCGCCGGGTGCCTGGACCGAGTTCCGCGGCGAGCGGCTCAAGGTGCGCACGGCCGTCCTCGCGCCCGACCGGACCGACCTCGCGCCGGGTGAGATCGGCGCGGGCAAGAAGAACCTCTACGTGGGCACCGGTTCGCACGCCGTCGAGCTGCTCTGGGTGCAGGCGCAGGGCAAGAAGCCGATGGCCGCGGCGGACTGGGCGCGGGGCACCCGGATCGCCGCGGGGGAGACCCTGGGCTGACGGGCCCACGAGGACCGCTGTCGGCGCCGGGACGTACCCTGGGAGGGTTCATCCCGGCGTACGACCCGTGCGTAGCGCCCGTACGATCCCAGCAGCGGAGCACCTTTGAGCGACCAGCCCGGCCGGCCCCCTCGTAAGCCCGGCAAACCCCACCGTCGTCCCAAGAAGGACCCCGTGCGCATCCTCGCCTTCGAGGCGTTGCGCGCGGTGGACGAGCGGGACGCGTACGCGAACCTCGTGCTGCCGCCGCTGCTGCGCAAGGCCCGCGAGAAGGGCGACTTCGACGGGCGCGACGCCGCGCTCGCGACCGAGCTCGTGTACGGGACGCTGCGCAGGCAGGGGACGTACGACGCGATCGTGGCGGCCTGTATCGACCGGCCGCTGCGCGAGGTCGATCCGCCGGTTCTGGACGTCCTGAACCTTGGCGTGCATCAGCTGCTCGGGACGCGGATCCCGACGCACGCCGCCGTGTCCGCGTCGGTCGAGCTGGCGCGCGTCGTGCTCGGTGACGGGCGGGCCAAGTTCGTCAACGCCGTGCTGCGGAAGGTCTCGCAGCACGATCTCGACGCGTGGGTCGAGCGCGTCGCGCCGCCGTACGACGAGGATCCCGACGACCATCTGTCCGTGGTGCATTCGCATCCGCGATGGGTCGTCTCCGCCTTGTGGGACTCGCTGGGCGGCGGCCGTGCCGGGATCGAGGATCTGCTGGAGGCCGACAACGAGCGGCCCGAGGTCACGCTCGTGGCGCGCCCGGGGCGGACCACGGCCGAGGCCGTACTCGCCGAGGTGGGCGAGGAGTCGGGGCTTCCGGGGCGCTGGTCGCCGTACGCCGTGCGGCTCGCCGAGGGTGGCGAACCCGGCTCGTTCGACATCGTGAAGTCGGGGCGGGCCGGTGTGCAGGACGAGGGCAGTCAGCTGGTGGCCATCGCACTGGCGAACGCTCCGGTCGAGGGCCGTGACGAGAAGTGGCTCGACGGTTGCGCGGGCCCCGGCGGCAAGGCGGCGATGCTCGCCGGTCTCGCCGCCGAGCGCGGCGCGACGCTGCTCGCGTCGGAGAAGCAGCCGCACCGGGCCGGGCTCGTCGCGAAGGCGCTGGCCGGGAACCCGGGGCCCTACCAGGTGATCGCCGCGGACGGGACGCGGCCGCCGTGGGGGCCCGGGACGTTCGACCGGATCCTGATGGACGTGCCCTGCACCGGGCTTGGCGCGCTGCGGCGGCGCCCCGAGGCGCGGTGGCGGCGGCGTCCCGAGGACCTGGAGGGGTTCGCTCCGCTGCAGCGGGGCTTGCTGCGCAAGGCGCTCGAGTCCGTGCGGGTGGGGGGTGTCGTGGGGTACGCGACGTGCTCGCCGCATCTCGCGGAGACGCGGGCGGTCGTCGAGGACGTGCTGAAGGGGGTCGGCGGGGCCGAACTCATTGATGCGCGGCCTCTGTTGGAAGGTGTGCCGGGGCTTGGGGAGGGGCCGGATGTGCAGCTCTGGCCCCATCTGCATGGGACCGACGCGATGTATTTGGCGTTGATTCGGCGTACCGCGTAGGTCTTGTTGCGGTCGTGCGGCGCTGGGGTCGCGGGGCTCTGCCCCGGGCCCCGCGCCTCAATCGCCGGCGGGGCTTGATTTGGGCTCGGCCGAGCCTGATTGGTGTCCGGGCTCGCTTGATTTGGGCTCGGGCGGGGTTGATTGGGGAGCACTCGACCGGGACAGCGCGTGTGGCCACCAGACCTTTGGGCCCACGTCCAGGAACAGGGCTGTCACCAGGACCGACCTGACCACGAATGTGTCCAGGAGTACGCCGATCGCCACCGCGAAGCCGATTTCGGCGAAGGCGACCATGGGGAGCGTGCCGAGGGCCGCGAAGGTGCCCGCGAGGACCAGGCCCGCCGACGTGATCACCGCGCCGGTCGCGGCCAGGCCCGTGACGACGCCGGGGCGTGTGCCCTGGCGCGCGGCCTCCTCACGGATGCGGGTCGTGAGGAAGATGTTGTAGTCGATGCCGAGCGCCACCAGGAACACGAAGACGAAGAGCGGGAAGTCCGTCGATTCGCCCGCGTAGTCGAAGAGGTGGCGGAAGGCGAGCGCGCTGATGCCGAGGGCCGCCGCGAAGGACAGGACGACCGTCCCGATCAGCAACAGGGGCGCCACCAGGGCCCGTAGGAGCAGGCACAGGATCAGCAGGACGACCACCAGAACGAGCGGGATCACCAGCTTGTTGTCGTGCGCCGTCGCCCGGTCCATGTCGAGCAGCGCCGCCGTGCCGCCGCCCACCTTGGCATCCGCCCCGTCCACCGCGTGCACCGCGTCGCGCACCCGGTCCACCGTGTCCTTGGCGGCCTGGCTGTCGGCGGGCGCGGTCGTCGTCGCCTCGAACAGGACCCGGCCGTCGGCCGCGGGTTTGGTGTTCGGCGGGACGCCGATGCTGCCTCGTACGACGCCGTCCGTCGCGGCGACGGCGCGGCGCACCTCCAGGCCCTGCCCCTGGTTCGCGACGATGACGAGCGGGTCGCCGGCGCCCGCGGGGAAGTACTCCGCCGAGACTTCCTGTCCCACGATCGAGTCGGGTTTGTCGGTGAACGAGTCGGCGTTGCTGATGCCTTCCGCCTTCAGCTGCATCAGCCCGAGGGAGAGCACGGCGAGCGCCAGGGCCGTCACGGTCCAGATCATCCGCGGACGGCGCGCGATCCGCTGCCCGGTGCGCGCCCACACGCCGCGCTCGGTGGGTTCCGCGCTGCCCATGTGCGGGATCAGCGGCCAGAAGATCCAGCGGCCGAAGATCACGAGCAGGGCGGGGAACAGGGTCAGCATCGCGAGCAGGGCGACGGCGACCCCGATCGCGGCGACCGGGCCGAGCCCCCGCGTCGAGTTCATCTCGGCGGTGAGCAGCATCAGCATGCTGAGCACCACGGTGGCGCCGGAGGCCAGGACTGCCGGGCCCGCCCGGTGCAGGGCGAGCGCCATCGCCTCGTGCCGATCCTCGTGGCGGCGGAGCTCTTCCCTGTATCGGGCGACGAGCAGCAGCGCGTAGTCCGTCCCCGCGCCGAACACGAGGACGGTGAGGATGCCCGCGCTCTGCCCGTTCACGGTGAGCCCCGCGTTCTCCGCGAGGAGATAGATCAGCGCCTGCGCGGTGAAGAGCGCCGCCACCACGCTCAGTACCGGTACGAGCAGCAGGGACGGGCTGCGGTACGTGAACAGCAGGATGACGATGACGATGCCGAGCGCGGAGAGCAGCAGCGTCGAGTCGATGCCGGAGAAGGCCTCGGAGAAGTCCGCCGAGGTGCCGCCGGGACCCGTGATGTGGATCTTCAGATCGCCCACGGACGTGCCGGTCGCGTCGCGGATGGAGTCCACGGCGGGGGTGATCCGCTCGAAGCCCGAGGCGTCCATCGTGACCGGGACGTAGACCTGGGCCGCCGACGGGCCCGGCCTCTTGTCGAGGACGGGGCCGCGGGTCTCCGTGCCCCGTACCCCGTGCGCGCTCAGCTGCTTGATCTGGGCGACGTCCTTGGCGATCCGGGCGCGGTCCGCGACGGTGAGCCCGCCCTCGCGCGCGTAGATCACCACGGCGGGGATGGTCTCCGGCCTGAATTCCTTGGAGATGTCGAGGACTTGGGTGGACTCGGCGGAGCCCGGCAGCCAGGACTGCGCGTCGTTGTCCTGTGCGTCGGTGAGTTTCTGGGCGAGCGGAGCGCTGCCCACGAGGACGACGAGCCACAGCAGGAGCACCAGCCACTTGCTGCGCCGCCCGCACACGAGCCGCGCCACTCCACGGCGCCCGGGCGCCGTGCTCACAGTGCTCTGTACGTCCGCCATGGCGTCCCCCGCTGCGTCGTGCGCGGTACTCCGGGGGCCAACCGCCGACCCCCGCTGCGAGCCGCCCAGAATGGCACGGGCGGGCACGGCTCGGTATCGGTCTCAGGGCTTGGTCCGGACCGAGGCGGGCAACCGGCGCCGGGCATGGCACGCTTGGGTCATGGCCGTGCAGATCAACCCCAGCATCCTGTCCGCGGACTTCGCCCGCCTTGCCGACGAGGCAAAGGCCGCCGAAGGCGCCGATTGGCTCCATGTCGACGTCATGGACAACCACTTCGTCCCGAACCTGACCCTCGGGGTTCCGGTCGTAGAGTCGCTGGCGCGCGCGACGGACACCCCGCTGGACTGCCATCTGATGATCGAGGACCCCGATCGCTGGGCCCCTCAGTACGTCGAAGCGGGTGCCGGGTCCGTCACCTTCCACGCGGAGGCGGCCGCAGCCCCCGTCCGGCTCGCGCGTGAGATCCGCGCCAAGGGCGCCCGCGCCTCGATGGCCCTGAAGCCGGCGACGCCGATCGAGCCGTACGAGGATCTGCTCCCCGAGCTCGACATGCTGTTGATCATGACGGTTGAGCCGGGATTCGGCGGGCAGGCGTTCCTGGACATCATGCTGCCCAAGATCCGCCGCACCCGTGAGCTGATCGGGAAGCACGGTCTGGAGCTGTGGCTGCAGGTCGACGGCGGAGTGTCCGCCGCGACGATCGAGCGGTGCGCCGAGGCGGGCGCCGACGTCTTCGTAGCCGGTTCGGCCGTCTACGGGGCGAAGGATCCGGCGGAGGCGGTACGTGCACTGCGCACCCAGGCGGAGGGCGCCACGGCGTCCGCGGGCTGGGCGTGCGACCACTGAGCCACCGGTACGTGAACGACGTCCATCGGGGCTGATCAACCGCGTCGGATCTGCAAGGATGAACGACGTATCCAGGTTGTGAACAGCAGATGGTCCGTGAGCCGATTCGTGAGCAGCAGTCGATCTCATGACGTAAAAGAAGTTTCGTGACGTAAAAGAAGTGAGGAGAACGCCGTGTCCGCATCATCGGCGGGACGGGCGGCCCTGCGGATGGGACCCGCGGAGCTGGTGCAGGCGGCGGCCATGGCCCGTCGCTTCTACCTCGAGGGCAAGTCCAAGATCCAGATCGCCGAGGAGTTCGGCGTGAGCCGCTTCAAGGTGGCACGGGTCCTCGAGACCGCCCTCGAGCGGGATCTCGTACGCATCGAGATCCGGGTCCCTGCCGAGCTGGACGCGGAGCGTTCCGACGCGCTGCGGGCCCGCTACGGCCTGCGGCACGCGGTCGTGGTCGAGTCGCCCGCCGAGATCGACGACTCCTCCGACCCGGAGAACCTGGGCGAGGTCGCCGCCGATCTGCTCGGCGAGCTGGTCACCGAGGGCGATGTGCTCGGCCTCGCGTGGGGCCGCTCCACCATCCACATGGCGGCCGCCCTCGACCGGCTTCCGCCGTGCACCGTGGTGCAGTTGACGGGCGTGTACGACGCGGGGACCGCGGAGCGCGGCTCCGTGGAGGCCGTGCGGCGTGCGGCGCAGGTGTCGGGCGGCGACGCGCACCCGATCTACGCGCCGATGCTGCTGCCGGACGCCGCGACGGCGGGGGCGCTGCGCAACCAGACGGGGATCGCCCGCGCCTTCGAGTACTTCGACAAGGTCACCGTCGCGTGTGTGTCCATCGGCTCCTGGGAGCCGGGCATCTCGACCGTGCACGACATGCTGAGCGACGAGGAGCGCGCGCACTACGCGTCCCTGGGTGTCGCGGCGGAGATGTCTGCGCACCTGTTCGATGCGCAGGGGCGGCGGGTCGGGCGGGACCTCGGGGAGCGGTGCATCACCGTCGAGGCGGATCGTCTTCGGCGGATACCGGAGGTCGTGGCGATCGCGGGTGGCCAGCGGAAGGCTGGCGCCATCGACGCGGTGCTGCGGTCGGGGCTCGTGACCAGCCTGGTCACGGACACGGCTGCGGCCGATTTCCTGTTGGCGGCCGGGTCTGCGCCGAAGCCGGCGTTGCAGCGGGCTGATCCGGATGGTGTGTGACGGTCGGAGTGCGTGACGTCTCGGGGCTCTGCCCCGGGCCCCGCGCCTCAATCTCCCCCAGCTAACGCTGGGAGGTGCCCCCTGCGGGGCTTGAACGGGAGGGGTCGGTGGGTGTGCCGCGGATTGATCTTCATGGAGTCGTCGACAAGGACGGGTTCATGGACCGGTGCGCCGCCGCGCTCGGGCTGCCGTCGTGGTTCGGGCGGAACTGGGACGCCCTTGCCGACGCCCTCGGTGATCCGGGGCAGCTGCCCGAGGCCCCCGAGGGCGCGCCGCTCGTCGTGGTCGTGAGCGGGTGGGCCGGGTTCGCCGAGCGGGAGCCCGGCCAGTGGGAGACCGCCCGTGAGGTGTTCGCACAGGCCTCGGCCGCGCAGATCCGCGTGGAGCTCGGAGGATCATCCAAGGATCGGCTCTGACCTTGGGATGTTCGGCCCGGAGACTCGACTTCGGCTGACGTGGGAAAATGAAGTACGTGCTTTGTGCTCCGGGAGCAGACTTCTGGGGCCCCCTTCTACCGACTGGGATGTCCGCACGTGCGTTTCCTCAATGACATCAAGCCCGCGTACGACCTGACGTACGACGACGTCTTCATGGTGCCGAGCCGGAGCGCGGTCGGCTCCCGGCAGGCCGTGGACCTTTCGTCGCCGGACGGCACGGGCACCACGATCCCGCTGGTCGTCGCCAATATGACCGCGATCGCCGGGCGTCGTATGGCCGAGACCGTCGCCCGCCGCGGTGGCCTCGTCGTCATTCCGCAGGACATCCCGATCGAGGTCGTCACCGAGGTCATCTCCTGGGTCAAGACGCGCCACCTGGTGCTCGACACCCCGATCGTCCTCGCGCCGACGCAGACCGTCGCGGACGCCCTCGCGCTGCTCAACAAGCGCGCGCACAACGCCGGTGTCGTCGTCGACGACGAGCAGCGGCCCGTCGGTGTCGTCACCGACCAGGACCTCACCGGCGTCGACCGCTTCACGCAGCTGTCCGAGGTCATGTCCAAGGACCTGCTGCTGCTCGACGCGGACATCGACCCGCGCGACGCCTTCAACAAGCTGGACGGCGCCAACCGTCGCTACGCCCCGGCCGTCGACAAGGAAGGCCGCCTCGCCGGCATCCTGACGCGCACCGGCGCCCTGCGCGCGACCCTCTACACCCCGGCCACCGACGCCAACGGCAAGCTGCGCATCGCCGCCGCCGTGGGCATCAACGGTGACGTGGCGGGCAAGGCCAAGCAGCTGCTCGACGCCGGCGCCGACACGCTCGTCATCGACACGGCCCACGGCCACCAGGAGTCGATGATCGAGGCGATCAAGAAGGTCCGCGCGCTCGACCCGCAGGTGCCGATCGTCGCGGGCAACATCGTGGCCGCCGAGGGCGTCAAGGACCTGATCGAGGCCGGCGCCGACATCATCAAGGTCGGTGTCGGACCCGGCGCCATGTGCACCACGCGCATGATGACCGGCGTCGGCCGGCCGCAGTTCTCCGCCGTCCTGGAGTGCGCCGCAGAGGCCAAGAAGTACGGCAAGCACGTGTGGGCCGACGGTGGCGTGCGGCACCCGCGCGACGTCGCCATGGCGCTCGCCGCCGGCGCCTCCAACGTCATGATCGGTTCGTGGTTCGCGGGCACGTACGAGTCCCCGGGCGACCTGCAGCACGACGCCAAGGGCCGCGCCTACAAGGAGTCCTTCGGCATGGCCTCGGCCCGCGCCGTGAAGAACCGGACGAGCGACGAGTCCTCCTACGACCGCGCCCGCAAGGCGCTCTTCGAGGAGGGCATCTCCACCTCGCGGATGTTCCTCGACCCGGAGCGCCCGGGCGTCGAGGACCTGATCGACTCGGTCATCGCGGGTGTCCGCTCCTCCTGCACGTACGCCGGTGCCAACTCGCTCGCCGAGTTCGAGCAGCGCGCCACCATCGGCATCCAGTCCGCCGCCGGCTACGCCGAGGGCAAGCCGCTGCACGCCAGCTGGAGCTAACAGCACGACGTACCTGGAACCCCGCGTCCCTCTTCGGAGGGGCGCGGGGTTCGTCGTTTTCGCCTCATGGGGAGACCGAACCGAGCACACCCGGGCGCAACGGACCAAACGGACCGCGCAACGATCGTCCGCGTCCGGGAAGGTAGCGCAACGATCATGCGCGACTGCGCAAGGTTGCTGCATTACTCCTGGGAACAGAACTCCTCTAGAGTCATCCGCTGTACGTTGCGTGGCGGGGGTTCGGCCTGCTCGGCGGGACCCGTTTGACGGGTGTGCTCCGCCGCGTCCCCCTCGCTGCGGTCAACCTCACCCGGCAGCGATCAAGGAGCCAGTCCGTGCTCGACCACGGCGCACCCCCGCGCACCCCGCAAGCCGCTCCCGCGCCCGCGGGACTCGGCGCCCGCCTGATGCGGCGCAAGCCGGTAGATCTGCTGGTCGCGGAGGGCGGCCAGGGCGAAGGCGGATCGCTGCGGCGCTCCCTCGGGCTCTGGCAGCTGACCATGATCAGCATCGGTGCCACGCTCGGCACCGGCATCTTCGTGGTGCTCGGCGAGGCCGTGCCGAAGGCCGGTCCCGCCGTCACGCTGTCCTTCGTGATCGCCGGTCTCACCGCGCTCTTCTCGGCGCTCTCGTACGCCGAACTGGCCGGTACCATCCCGGTCGCCGGCTCCTCCTATTCGTATGCGTACGCAACGATGGGCGAACTTCTCGCCTGGGTGTGCGGCTGGTGTCTGGTCCTGGAGTACGGGGTCTCGGTCGCCGCGGTGGCCGTCGGCTGGGGCGAGTACCTCAACGAGCTGCTCGACGGGACGATAGGCGTCACGATCCCGGCAGCGCTGTCCGCGCCGCCCGGTGACGGCGGGATCTTCAACCTGCCCGCGCTCATCGTGGTGATGCTCGCCATGGTGTTCCTGCTGGGCGGCGCCAAGGAGTCCGCGCGGGCCAACACCATCATGGTCGCCGTGAAGATCGCGGCCCTGATCCTCTTCTGCGTCATCGGCTTCATGGGCTTCAAGTCCGGCAACTACGAGGACTTCATGCCGCTCGGCATGGCGGGCGTGAGCGCCGCGGGTGCCACGCTCTTCTTCTCGTACATCGGCTTCGACGCCGCCTCCACCGCCGGTGAGGAGGCGAAGAACCCGCAGCGCGACCTGCCGCGCGCCATCATGCTGTCGCTGATCATCGTCACCGCGCTGTACGTCCTCGTGGCCGCCGTCGCCGTGGGCGCCCGCCCCTGGACGCACTTCACCGACTCCGAGGCGACGCTCGCCGCGATCATGAAGGACGTCACGGGACAGCCCTTCTGGGGCACGGTGCTCGCCGCCGGCGCGGTGATCGCCATCGCGTCCGTCGTGCTCACCGTGCTCTACGGGCAGACCCGCGTGCTGTTCGCGATGTCCCGCGACGGCCTCGTGCCCAAGGTGTTCTCGAAGGTGCACCCGAAGACCGGGGCGCCGCGCGCCAACACGGTCATCGTGTCCCTGTTCTGCGGTGTGCTCGCGGCCGCCATTCCGCTCGGCCAGCTCGCCGACGCCACCAGCATCGGCACGCTCTTCGCGTTCGCCCTGGTCAACATCGCCGTGATCATGCTGCGCCGGACCCGCCCGGACATGAAGCGCACCTTCCGCGTGCCGCTGTCGCCGGTCCTGCCGATCATCGGTTTCGCGCTCTGTGTGTGGATGATGGGCAGCCTGTCCGCTATCACCTGGATCGTCTTCGGTGTCTGGATGGCCGTCGGTCTCGTGTTCTACTTCAGTTACGGGATGCGCCGCTCCCGCCTGGCCGCCCCGGACGCGGGCCTCGTAGACGCAGAAAAGTGAACCTCCTGCCTTGCTGAACGATCTCGACGAACGCATCGTGCACGCCCTCGCCGAGGACGCCCGCCGCTCCTATGCCGACATCGGCCAGCAGATCGGCCTGTCCGCGCCCGCCGTGAAGCGCCGCGTGGACCGGCTGCGGGCCACCGGCGCGATCACCGGGTTCACGGTGCGCGTCGACCCGGCCGCGCTCGGCTGGGAGACCGAGGGGTTCATCGAGATGTACTGCCGCTCCAACACCTCGCCGGAGGCGATCCGGCGAGGCCTGGAGCGTTACCCCGAGGTCGTGTCCGCTTCCACTGTCACCGGTGAGGCGGACGCGATCGTCCAGGTCTTCGCCTCCGACATGCGGCACTTCGAGCGGGTCCTGGAGCGGATCGCGGGGGAGCCGTTCGTCGAGCGGACGAAATCGGTGCTGGTGCTGTCGCCGCTGATGCGGCGTTTCACGTCGGGATCGCCTGCGTAGCGAGGTCTGAGTGAGGCCCGAGCGAGGTCTGAGCGACGCCCGAGCGCGGTCTGAGCGAGGCCCACGGGCCCCGCGCAACGAATCGCCGTTCGGCGGGAAAATCACGCAACGAACAGCTCGGCAGCGTGCAACAGGTGCTTCTTGTCCGGGGTGACGGGCGACCGCAGACTCTATGTGACCCCGAACCCCGCCCCGTACCGGTTGAGGACACGCATGCGCACCGCCCTGCTCCAGAGCTCAGGACACCCCGGCTCGACCGCCGCGAACCTCAAGGTTCTCGACGCCGCCGCGGGCCGGGCCGCCGCCGCGGGTGCCGGGGTCCTCGTGACCTCGGAGATGTTCCTGACCGGGTACGCGATCGGGGACGACGTGGCCCGGCTCGCCGAGCCCGCCGACGGGGACGCGGCCGACGCGATCGCCGAGATCGCGCACCGGCACGGCCTCGCCGTCGCCTACGGCTACCCGGAGCGCGCGGGCGACGCCGTCTTCAACTCCGTACAGCTGATCTCCGCCGAAGGTGCCCGCCTCGCGAACTACCGCAAGACGCACCTCTTCGGCTGCTTCGAGCGCGAGCAGTTCACGCCCGGTGAACAGCCGGTGGTTCAGGCCGAGGTGAACGGTCTGCGGGTCGGCCTGATGATCTGCTACGACGTCGAGTTCCCGGAGAACGTCCGTGCGCACGCCCTCGCCGGCACCGACCTGCTGCTCGTGCCGACGGCGCAGATGCACCCCTTCCAGTTCGTCGCCGAATCGGTCGTGCCGGTGCGCGCCTTCGAGAACCAGATGTACGTCGCGTACGTCAACCGGGTCGGCGCGGAAGGGGAGTTCGAGTTCGTCGGGCTCTCCACACTCGCAGGTCCCGACGGGGTGGCCCGCGCCCGAGCGGGCCGCGGCGAGGAGCTCGTGTTCGCCGACGCCGACCCCGACTTCCTCGCCGCCTCCCGCGCGGCCAACCCGTATCTGAGCGACCGCCGCCCGGGCCTCTACGGCTCGCTCGCCTCCTGAACGGCCCTGCCGCTCACCTCCTGAGGCTCACCATCCGAGGCCGACCGCACGGCCTCAACTCCCGCTTCCTGCCCAGCACTTCAGTACCCGCAAGGAGTCCGTACCCCATGACGTCCACGGTGCCCACCGCCGCCCAGCACACCGAGGGCCAGCCGCCCATCACGATGTTCGGGCCGGACTTCCCGTACGCGTACGACGACTTCCTCGCCCACCCGGCGGGCCTCGGCCAGATACCCGCGACCGAGCACGGCACCGAGGTCGCGGTCATCGGCGGCGGCCTGTCCGGCATCGTCGCCGCGTACGAGCTGATGAAGATGGGCCTCAAGCCCGTCGTGTACGAGGCCGACCAGATCGGCGGCCGGCTGCGTACGGTCGGCTTCGAGGGCACCCCGGCGGGGGCCTCGGACCTGACCGCCGAGATGGGCGCGATGCGCTTCCCGCCGTCGTCCACGGCGCTGCAGCACTACATCGACATGGTCGACCTGAAGACGCGGGCGTTCCCCAACCCGCTCTCCGAGGCCACGCCCTCGACCGTCGTCGACCTCAAGGGCGAGTCCCACTACGCCGAGACGATCGCCGACCTCCCGCAGGTCTACCGGGACGTCGCCGAGGCCTGGAACAAGTGCCTCGACGAGGGCGCCGACTTCTCCGACATGAACCAGGCGATGCGCGAGCGCGACGTGCCGCGCATCCGCGAGATCTGGGGCAAGCTCGTCGAGAAGCTCGACAACCAGACCTTCTACGGGTTCCTGTGCGAGTCCGAGGCGTTCAAGTCCTTCCGGCACCGGGAGATCTTCGGCCAGGTCGGCTTCGGTACGGGTGGTTGGGACACGGACTTCCCCAACTCCATTCTGGAAATCCTGCGCGTCGTCTACACCGAGGCCGACGACCACCACCGCGGCATCGAGGGCGGCTCGCAGCAGCTGCCGCTGCGCCTGTGGGAGCGCGAGCCGGAGAAGATCGTGCACTGGGCGCCCGGGGCGTCGCTGTCCACCCTGCACGTGGACGGCAAGCCGCGCCCGGCCGTGACCCGGCTGTCCCGCACCGCCGGCAACCACATCACCGTCACGGACGCCGACGGCGACATCCGTACGTACAAGACGGCGATCTTCACCGCGCAGTCCTGGATGCTGCTGTCCAAGGTGGACTGCGACGACGAGCTGTTCCCGATCGACCACTGGACGGCGATCGAGCGCACGCACTACATGGAGTCCAGCAAGCTGTTCGTGCCGGTGGACCGGCCGTTCTGGCTCGACAAGTCCGTCGACGACAAGGGAAATGCCACGGGCCGTGACGTCATGTCGATGACGCTCACCGACCGGATGACGCGCGGTACTTACCTGCTCGACGACGGGCCGGACAAGCCCGCCACGATCTGCCTCTCCTACACGTGGTGCGACGACAGCCTGAAGTGGCTGCCGCTGTCGGCGAACGAGCGCCTCGAAGTCATGCTGAAGTCGCTCGGCGAGATCTATCCGAAGGTCGACATCCGCAAGCACATCATCGGCAACCCGGTGACCGTGTCCTGGGAGAACGAGCCGTACTTCATGGGCGCGTTCAAGGCGAACCTGCCCGGCCACTACCGCTACCAGCGCCGTCTGTTCACGCACTTCATGCAGGAGACCCTGCCCGAGGACCGGCGGGGCATCTTCCTCGCCGGTGACGACATCTCGTGGACGGCCGGGTGGGCCGAGGGCGCCGTGCAGACCGCGCTGAACGCGGTGTGGGGCGTCATGCACCACCTGGGCGGCAGCACGGACGCGTCGAACCCCGGCCCGGGCGATGTGTTCGACGAGATCGCGCCGGTGGAGCTCCCGGAGGACTGAGTGGGCCGGGAGATCAGACGCCTGCGGCGCGCGCCTTCTCGTACAGCTCCGCCGCGACGTCCTTGAGCTCCTCCGCGTCCCGGGCCTGGCCCTGGAGTTCGATCAGGATCTCCTCCAGGCCCACCTCGTCGTGCGCGACCAGGTCCTCCACGATCTGGTCGATGCTGCCCTGGAACGGCCTGCGGTCCTCGCCGGTGTACGGCTCGCGGGTGTGGACCGTGTTGACGCGCAGCACGGTCTGCAGGGGTGCGGTGCGGCCGCGCTCCTCCGCGAGCGCCTGGAGGTCGGCCCACTGCTGCTTGAGGCCCTCGGCCCCCATCGCCGCGGGCATCCAGCCGTCCGCCTTGTCGACCATGCGGCGGGCCGACCTCGGGCTGTTCGCCGGGAGCAGGATCGGCAGCGGTCCGGCCGGCTTGGGGCCGACCACGGACGGCGCGACGGTCGTCAGCTCACCCTCGTACGACACCGGGTCCGGGCCCCACACCGCGCGGCACACGTCGACCAGCTCGTCGAGCACCTTGCCGCGCCGCTCGAAGGGCGCCACGCCGGCCGCGGCGTACTCGTCGTGCGACCAGCCCGTGCCGAGCCCCGCGACGACGCGGCCCCCGCTCGCCGCGTCCAACGAGGCGAGGGAGCGGGCGAGTTGGAAGGGGATGTGCAGCGGCGCCACGAGGACGCTGGTGCCGAGCCGTGCGCGGGACGTGGCGGACGCCGCCAGGGTGAGCGCGACGAGCGGGTCGGCGACGGAGCGGTACTGGTCCGGCCAGGGCAGGCCGGGAATCCCGTACAGGCCCTGGGTGGCGGGCTCGGGGTACAGGATCCGCTCGAACACCCACAGGCTGTCGTAGCCCACGGCCTCCGCCGCGCGCGCCACGTCCGGGATGTCCCTGCCGATGTCGTACTGCTTCATCTGGGGCAGTCCGAGGCCGAGTCGGGTCGTCGTCGCCATGTGCGTGCTCCTTTGCTCGCCGGGTCTGTTCGACACCGTGGATCTCTGTGTCAGCGTGGATCTCTGTGCCAGCGCGGATCTCTGTGTCAACGTACCGACGCGGTACGGGTGTTCCCTCGGCCGGGGTACGGATGTTCCCTCGGATTCGGCCGGGTCAGTCGGGCAGCGGGGTGAGCAGCATCCGGCCGACCAGGCCCACCGACGCGTCGAGCCGGTGCGCGAACTCGGCCTCCACGGACGGAAGATCGCGCAGCGCCCACAGGGCGCGGGCCGCTCCCCACGCGCCGTCGCGGGCGCGCTCCAGGCTCCACGCGCCGAGCAGATGGGTCAGTGGATCGGCGACCTGGAGCAGGTCGGGGCCCGGCATCAGCTCTTCGCGGATGCGCTCCTCCAGCGAGACGAGGAGGTCGCCCACGCGCTCGAACTCATCCTCCAGTGCGTCCGGTTCGCAGCCCAGCGTGCGACACGCGTCCACGACGGCGAGCGCCAGATCGTGCCCGATGTGCGCATTGATGCCCGCGAGCGCGAACTGCAACGGGCGTACGCCGGGATGCCGGCGGAGCTGGAACAGGGGCCGCCAGCAGGCGGGCGGGCGCGCGCCGTGGGCCGCCGCGTCGACCGCCACGAGATAGCGCTCGGCGAACCGGACGTCCAGCGTGACCGCCGCTCCCCGGTCCGGGAAGCCGCCCGCGAGCCCCCCGTCGATGACCCGGTCGACCTCCTCCGTGACGGAGAGATAGACCCGGTTGAAGACGGCCACGCCGTCGCGCGGTGGCAGATCCGCGCCGAGCGCGCGCATCCGTGCGATCACGATGTCGACCCCTTGAGCGGGGATCCGGGCCTGTGCGAACCGCTCCAACTGCGCCATGAACGCAGCGTCCCAGCCGTAGCCTTACGCGGACGTCGGCTGGCCGGGGGCTTCCCCAGAACGAGGGAACGGCGGACCTGGAGGGGGAGGGTGAGTGCGGTGTCGGGCTTACGCGCGCGGCGGCTGGCCGAACGGCGGGCGGAGCGGCGCCGCAGGACGGCGCGCGGAGCGCTCGCCGCGGCGGCCTCGGCCGTGGTGGCCGTCGGCACCGTAGTGGGCCTCGTGTCCGCCCTCGACCGCGACAGGGCCGAGGCCGACGAGGCACGCCCGACCGTCAGCGGGTCTCCCAGCCTGCGCCCACTGCCCGCGGTGCCGACCCCGTCGCCGACCAGTAACTCGCCCTCACCGTCGAAGAGTTCGAAGCCGAAGCCGAAGCCCAAGAAGTCGGCCCCCGCCCGGCCGAAGCCGTCGAGCGCCCCGCCCGCCGCGAGCGGCCTGTACCGGTACGGCGACTCCCAGGTCCTCGAATGGGTGCGGGCCAATCGCTCCGACCCGCGCCGCCCGCTCATCGAGTCCCGGATTGCGAACCGCCCGGCCGCCGTCTGGTTCGCCGACTACGCGCCTGCCACGATCACCGCGCGGGTGCGCGCGGTCACCTCGGCCGGGGCGAGCGCCGGGCAGGTACCGGTGCTCGTGCCCTATGCCGTCCCCGACCGTGACTGCGGCGGGCACTCCGAGGGCGGGGCGCCCGACCTGGACGCGTACGGCGACTGGATCGAGAGGTTCGCGCGGGGGCTCGGCTCCCGCGAGGTCATCGTGATCCTGGAGCCCGACGCACTGTCCCAGACGGAGTGCCTGTCCAAGAGCCGACAGGCCGACCGCTACGAGGCGCTGGCGCACGCGGGCCGGGCCCTCAAGTCCGCGAACCCGCGCGCCCGCGTCTACTACGACGCCGGACACTCCGCCTGGAACCCGCCCGGCACCCAGGCCGCCCGCCTTCGCGCGGCGGGCGCCGCGTCGGCCGCGTCGTCCGACGGCGTGTTCACCAACGTCTCCAACTTCCACCGGACGTCGGACGAGACCGCGTACGCCCGCAAGGTGCTCGCCGCGATGGGCGGGCCGAGCGGACTGGGCGCCGTCATCGACACGAGCCGCAACGGCAACGGCGCCCCGCCCGACGGCGAGTGGTGCGACCCCGACGGCCGCACCCTGGGCCGGTCCCCGACGCTGCGGACCGGGGAGTCCCGGATCGACGCGTATCTGTGGGTGAAGCTGCCCGGGGAGTCGGACGGGTGCAAGGGGGAGCCGGGGACGTTCACGGCGGACTATGCGTACGAGTTGGCGGACTGAGCGTCCCCCGGTTGCGTAAGTCCCGTACGGGCATGAGGGGTTGACAGTTCCAGTGGCCGGAATATGTTGCATGCAATGTGAAATATGGCCGGGCCGATGGCCGAGACCCCCTTGACCCTGGAGGCTCAATGGACTCCGTGCGGCAGTGCGACCTCTTGTTCACCGGTGGCCATGTGGTCACCGTGGACGACGGCAGGAACGTGTACGAGCCCGGCGCCGTCGCGGTGGTGGGCGACCGGATCGTGGCGGTGGGCCCGGCGGCGGAGATCGAGGCCGGGTGGCGGGGCGCGCGGGTGGTGGACTGCCGGGGCCGGGCGGTGCTGCCGGGGTTCGTGGACGGGCACAGCCATCTCTTCCAGGCGCTGGCCAGGGGCCTCGGCGAGGGGCAGTCGATCTGGCCGTGGCTGTGCGAGTTCATGTGGCCGTACTCGATCGCGGTGGACGCCGAGGACGCGCGGGTCGCGGCGACGCTCGGCGCGGTGGAGGCGCTGCGCTCGGGCATCACCACGGTCGTCGACAACCACTACGCGCCGACCGACGCCGAAACGGTTCTCTCGGTGGCCGGCGCCATCGAGGCGACCGGACTTCGCGGCGTCGTCGCGCGCGGCATGATCGGGCACAAGACCGCCGTCGCCGCGGCGCGCGGACTGCCCGACGAGCTCTTCCGCTACTCCGTCGCCGAGGAACTCGACATCACGCGGGACTGCATGCGGGCCCGGCCGCCCGGATCCGCCGTCGAGATCTGGCCCGCCCCGCTCAACCTCAGCTACGGCGACCAGGAACTGATGCGCGGCGCCGCCGGGTTGGCCCATGAGTTCGGCGCCCGGTGGCACACGCACTGCAGCGAGGGCGCCAAGGACCCGGCGAGCTACCTGGACGCGTACGGGATCAGGCCCGTGAGCTGGCTCGCCGCGGAAGGGCTCCTCGACGAGCGCGCCACCCTCGCGCACGCCGTCTGGCTCGACGACGCCGAGGCCAAGGCGGTCGGGGAACGCGGCGCCGCGGTCGCCCACAACCCGGCCTCCAACGCGTACCTCGCCTCCGGAGTGATGCCGCTGCGCCGCCTGCGCGATGCCGGGGCCGTGGTGTCTCTCGGCACCGACGGGCCCAGTGCGGGGCACCGCCAGGACATGTTCGAGGTCATGAAGCAGACCTTGTTCACCCAGCGCCTCGACACGCTCGACCCGGCGGTGGCGCGCTGCGAGGAGGCCATGGAACTGGCCACCCGGGAAGGCGGCCGGTACGTCGGCAACGGCGCCGGGGTGCTCGCGCCCGGCGCGCCCGCCGACCTCGCCGTGGTGGCACTCGACCGCCCCCACCTGCGCCCGCTGCACCGCGCGGTGGCCGCGCTCGTCTACTCCGCGCGCGGCGGCGATGTGGAGATGACCGTCGTCGGCGGACGCGTCGTCGTCGAGGAGGGGCGCTGCACCCTCGTCGACGAGGAGGCGCTGATGGAGGAGGCCCAGGAACGCGCCGAACGCCTCGTCCACCGGGCCGGCTTCGGCCCGCTCACGACCCCTTGGCAGCACTGACAGAACTGACAGCACTGGCAGAACACACAGAACTGACAGCCACAGGTGACGGCCGTCCGTCCACGGCCCCGGTAAGTGCGCACGAGACAACACCCGGGCCACCGGGTGGAGGGAGTAACGCACATGTCCGAAAGGGAAGTTCAGGACGGGACTCAGGACGGGGCGGGGGAGCCGGGCACGGCGGAGGTGGAGGGGCGGCGCAAGGACGCCGTCGATTCCGTGCCCTCCGTGTGGCGCCTCGTCGTCTACGGGTTCCAGCACGTGCTCGCCTTCTACGCGGGCGCCGTCGTGATGCCGCTGCTCGTCGCCGAGGGCATCGGCATGAAGGGCGACGACATCGCCCTGCTCGTCAACGCCTCGCTGCTGACCTGCGGCCTCGCCACGCTCCTGCAGTCCGCCGGTCTTCCGGGCATCGGCATCCGGCTGCCGGTGGTGCAGGGCACGTCCACCACCGCGGTGCCCTCGCTGGTGTCCGTGGGGCTCGCGGCGGGCGGGGCGAAGGCCGGCCTGCCGACCGTGTTCGGGGCCGTGATCGCGGCGGGGCTCGCCCTGTTCGTGGTGGCGCCCGTCTTCAGCAGGCTGGTGCGCTTCTTCCCGCCGCTGGTCACCGGCACGATCGTGACCATCGTGGGGATCACGCTGCTCGCCGTCGCCGCGCGGCAGGTGGGCGGGGGAGACCCGAGCCAGGGCTCGTTCGGCTCGCCCGCGCACCTGGGGCTCGCCGCCGTCACGCTCGTCGTCATCCTGCTGCTGCACAAGCTGTCGCGGGGCTTCCTCGCGACGGTGGCGGTCCTCGTCGGCCTGTTCATCGGTACGGTCGTGGCCGCGTTCGCCGGGTTCGCCGACTTCTCGGGGATCGGCTCCACGCCCTGGCTGGGCACCGCGGCTCCGCTGCACTACGGGGCGCCCCGGTTCGACGTCGTCGCGGTGCTCTCGATCGTCCTGGTCATGGTCATCATCGCGGTCGAGTCCATCGGGCAGTTCTTCGCCGTCGGCGAGATCGTGGACCGGAAGGTCGAGGGCAGGCACGTGACCCGCGCCCTGCGCGCCGACGGCCTGGCCACCGCGGTCGCGGGCGTCTTCAACTCCTTTCCCAGCACCGTCTATTCGCAGAACATCGGCCTGATCCGGCTGACCAGGGTCAAGTCCCGCTGGATCGTCGCGTCCTCCGGCGTGATCATGATGGTGCTCGGGCTCGTACCGAAGGTGGGGGCGATCGTCGCCGCGATGCCGGCCTCGGTCCTCGGTGGCGCGACGATCGTGCTGTTCTCCACCATCGCGGTCGTCGGCGTGCAGATCCTCTTCCAGGCCGACCTGACCGACCAGCGCAACACCATCCTCGTCGCCGCGAGCGTGGGTGTCGGCTTTCTGCCCACCGCGTTCCCGCAGTTCGCCGAGCAGATGCCGGGGCGGCAGCTGCATGCGCTCTTCGAGAGCGGCATCATCCTCGGCACGCTCACGGCGGTGTTCCTGAACCTCTTCTTCCACCACCTGCGGCTGCCCTTCGGGCGTCGGAGGGAGGGCCGGGAGAGTGGGGACGGCGGGGAGTGCCGGGAATGCCGGAAGGGGGCTTCGAACGCTGCCGGAGCCATTGACGCGTCCGAACATTACATGCAACATGTATCTCCAACGGGCAAGCAGTGAGGGGGAGTTGAGATGAGCGCAGAGCGGGCGGTCAATCCGGTCGCGGCCGGCAGCCTCCTGGCGGACCGGGCGTACGAGGAACTGAAGGGCGCCGTTCTGGCGAACCGGCTGCGCCCCGGTGACGCGCTCTCCGTGCCCGCCCTCGCCGCGCAGCTGAGCATCAGCCGCAGCCCGGTGCGCGAGGCGGTCCAGCGCCTCATCCATGACGGCCTCGCCACGCACGTCCCGCACAAGGGGGCCGTGGTCGCCACGGTCGACGTGGAGGACGTGCGGCAGCTGTACGTCGTCCGTGAGGTGATGGAGGGCCTCGCCGCCCGCCTGGCCACCGAGCGGCTCGACGCCTCGCGGGTCGCCGAACTGCGCGACCTCCTTGAGCGGCACGAGCGCGAGGTCGGCACCGGAGTCGACGAGCGCACGCACATCGAGATGGACATGGCCTACCACCGGATGATCCGCGAGGTGGCCGACAACCCCCACCTCACCGCGGCGCTCGACACCATCCAGGGCCGCGCCCACCTCGCCCTGCATCAACTGTGGCGCGGTCAGGAGGCGCCGCGGCTCGCCGTCGCCGAACACCGCCGCATCTTCGAGGCGATGACATCGGGTGACCCGGACGCCGCCGACCTCGCGGCCCGCGACCACATCCGCAAGCTCCGCATCCGCCTCTCGCAGGCCGTCGCGCCGGGCCCTTCGGAGTCCTCCGGGGCCGGCCGCGTACGTCCCGTCGAATAGCGCCACAGAGCAGCGCCGTCGTAACAGCCCCACAGACCAGCGCCGTCGTACAGCGCCACCGAGAGCGACAACGCACCACGTTCGAAGCTCAACTCCCGTTCAGCGCAAGCCAGAAGGGACGTGACCGACCGTGAGCACCGCAACCGGCACCGCCACCGCTGTCCGTGACGGCGTCGGCGCCAGCACCCCGCGCCCCGACGGCCGACTGAAGGTCAAGGGCGACTTCGCCTACTCCTCCGACCTGCGGGCCGAGGGCATGGTGTGGGGCGCGACGTTGCGCTCGCCGCACCCGAGCGCCCGCATCGTGCGGCTCGACACGACCGCGGCGCTGCGGCTGCCCGGGGTGCTGGCGGTGCTCACCCACGAGGACGTCCCGGGGCGGGCGACGTACGGCATGAAGGTCTCCGACCAGCCGGTTCTCGCCGCCGACCGCGTCCGCTACCAGGGGGAGCCGGTGGCCCTCGTGGCCGCCGACCACCCCGAGACGGCCCGCAGGGCGCTGGCGCTGATCGACATCGCGTACGAGGAGCAGCCGGCGCTCACCGACCCCGAGGACGCGGTACGCGGTGCGGGCCCCCTGGTCCACCACGACCGCGTCGACGGCGGGCACGGCAACGTCGTCCGGCACGTCCGCATCCGCCACGGCGACGTGGCGGCCGCCCGCGCCCAGGCCGACGTGATCGTCAGCGGCACGTACGAGGTCGGCATGCAGGACCAGGCCTTCCTCGGCCCCGAGTCCGGGCTCGCGATCCCCGCGGAGGACGGCGGCGTCGACGTCTACGTGTCGACGCAGTGGCTGCACGACGACCAGCACCAGATGTGCGCCACGCTCGGCCTGCCGCCGGAGAAGGTGCGGCTCACGCTGTCCGGTGTGGGCGGCGCGTTCGGCGGGCGCGAGGACGTGTCCGTGCAGATCCACGCGGCGATGCTCGCGCTGCGCACCGGCAGGCCGGTGAAGATGAGCTACAACCGCGAGGAGTCCTTCTACGGTCATGTGCACCGGCACCCGGCCCGCATGTGGTTCGAGCACGGGGCGACGCGCGAGGGCCGGATCGTGTTCGTCAAGGCGCGGCTGCTCTTGGACGGCGGCGCCTACACCTCCACCTCGCAGGTCGTCATCGCCAACGGCTCCTACTTCGCGGCCGGTGCCTACGACGTGCCGCACGCCGAGATCGACGGTTTCTCCGTCTTCACCAACAACCCGCCCTGCGGCGCGATGCGCGGCTTCGGCGCCGTGCAGTCCTGCTACGGCGTCGAGTCGAACCTCGACAAGCTGGCCCATGAACTCGGTATGGATCCGGCGGAGTTGAGGGTGCGCAACGCGATGACCACCGGGACGGTGCTGCCGACCGGACAGGCGGTGGACGGTCCCGCGCCGGCGGCGGAACTGTTGGACCGGTTGCGTGCGCGGCCGCTGCCGCCGGTGGGGGAAGGGCCGTTCGGGAACCCCGGCGGGCTCAACAACACCAGCCACGGCGAAGGCGTCAGGCGTGGCGTCGGGTACGCGATCGGGGTCAAGGCCATCGGCTTCTCCGGCGGCGTCGACGACCGCTCCGTGGCCCGCGTACGGCTCGTCCTGAACGGCGGCGAACCCGTCGCCGAGGTGCACACCGCCGCCGCCGAGTGCGGCCAGGGCATCGTCACCGTACAGACGCAGATCGTACGGACCGAGCTGGGCGTCGAGCGTGTGGTCGTGCTCCCGGCCGATACACAGGTCGGCGACGCCGGATCGTCCTCGGCGTCGCGCATCACCTGGATGAGCGGGGGAGCGGTACAAGGCGCGTGCAAGGCGCTGCGCGAGCGGATCACGGTGCTCGGTGACCGGCCGCTGGTCGAACTGCTCGCCGAATACGGTCCGTTGGAGGCGGAGTACGAGTACGCGCACCGCCGCACGTTCCCCGTCGACGACGAACGCGGGCAGGGCGACGCGCACATCGCGTTCGCGTTCGCCGCACACCGGGCCGTCGTGGACGTGGACACCGAGCTGGGGCTCGTGAAGGTCGTCGAGCTGGCCACCGCACAGGATGTCGGCAAGGCGATGAACCCCCTTGCCGTGGAAGGCCAGATCGAGGGCGGCAGCGCGCAGGGCCTCGGGCTCGCGGTGATGGAGGAGCTTCGGGTCGAGGACGGCCGGGTGCGCAATCCGTCGTTCACGGACTATCTGATCCCGACCATCGCCGATATGCCGCACGTCCCCATCGACCTGCTCGAACTTCCGCACCCGGACTCGCCGTACGGCCTCAACGGCGTCGGTGAGCCGCCCACCCTGTCGTCGACTCCCGCCATCGCGAACGCGCTGCGTGCCGCTACGGGGTTGGAGCTGGCGAAGGTGCCGGTGCGGCCCGAGGACATCATCGGTTCCGATTCCGATTCCGATTCCGATTCCGATTCCGGATTCGGATTCGGATTCGGCTCCGGGTCCGGATTCGGCTCCGGCTCCGGTGGCATCGCCGACAGCGAGAGGAGGTGAGGCGGGCCCTGCCCTGGGTCCCCAAACGGTCCACCACTGAACACGGTTGGTACCAGCTGGGAAGGAAACAGCACCTTGATCATCGACACCCATATGCACCCGACCAACATCGTCGACCAGGCGTGGCGGCACGACGGCTCCCCGTTCACGGGTGAGCGCACGCTGGAGATGATGGACGGCCCGTACATGATCAACGGCAAGCCGCGCCGCATCGACTACGGCTGCATCATGCCGCCGCCCGGCAACTCCGTCTGGCAGGACGGGATGCGCACCGGACGCGAGGGCATCCGCGACTACATGGCGTACATCACCGAACTGGTCACCACGTACCCCGACCGGTTCATCGGGAACTTCATGTACAACCCGCGCTTCGGGCCCGAGAACGGGGCGAAGGAGCTGGAGTTCCACGTCAAGGAGTACGGCTACAAGATGCTGAAGCTGCATGCCAACATGCACGCTTACCGGCCCGACCGGGCCCTCGACTGGCTGCGGCCCGTGCTGCGGGTCTGCGACGAACTGGGTGTCGTCGTCCTCATCCACACCGGCGACGGGCCGTACTCGATCCCGACGCAGTTCTACCCGATCATCCGGGAGTTCACCAACGTCAACTTCATCCTCGCCCACTTCGGTGTGCAGACCGGTGGCGTGTACTGCTTCGAGGCGCTCTACATGATCCTCGACTCGCCGAACGTGTACGGGGAGTCGGGCTGGCTGCTCCAGTCGCGGATCGTGGAGTTCGCGCAGCAGATGGAGAAGCACCAGCTGGTCTTCGGGACCGACTCGCCGCCGAACGAACCGGGCATGTGGGCGCGGGAGTTGGAGGTGCTGTGCGGTCCGCCGCCGCAGGGCATGCACCTCTCCGAGGAGCACCTTGAGGGCTACCTCGGCAACAACATGGCCAAGCTTCTCGACCTGAAGCCGACGCCTCCGCCGCGCAACCAGGAGGAGGCGCAACTTCGCCTCACGGACACGTACGCGTCGTTGGACACGGTTGCGCGTAGGTGACGGTGGGCCGGGGGCCATGGCCTCCGGCGGTGGGGCGGGGGCCGGGGGTGTGTCCTGGCCCCCGGCGGCCGGGGGCGGGGGCGTTGGCCGCCGGGGGCGGGGTTAGGGGTGCACTTTGGCCTCCGGAGCCCCGTTCCGGTTGCCTCCGCCCATCTCCCACCGCCCGCCCCGTCCAGGGGCGTCGGCCCGACGGGGTGGCGCCCGAGGCGTGGGCAACTCCGCTGCCGGGCCGGTTCCCGGCCTGTTGCGGCCGATCGCTCCACGCCACGGGGCTCCGCCCCCCTGGGACGCTGTGCCTCAAGGTCGGCGGCGCTGATTGTGCGGAACCGGCGTTACGGCCTCGGGGCTCCGCCCCGGCCCCCGCTGCTCAATCGCCGCAGGGGCTTGATTTACCCAACCGCCGCCGATGCCGTCCCCGACCCCGTCCCCGTCCCCGACCCCGACCATCTCCCACCCACCCGCCCCCTCCAGGGGCGTCGGCCCGACGGGGTGCCGCCCCCGGAGGGGCAACCCGCCACAGGAACGGCTCCCTACCCGTTGCGGTCGACGCCGCCCCCGCCTTGGGCAATCTGCCGCAAGGACGGCTCCCCACCCGTTGCGGCCGGCCGCCACCGCCTTGGGCAATCTGCCGCCTTGGGCGGCAGGGTGGGCAAGGCGGCACCCCGGTGCGGCGCAACGAGGATGAAGGGCCCGGCCCCGGCGCCGGTGCGCAACCTCGGTGCTGCCCCACGGGCGGTGGACAAGCCCCGGTGCGGCGCAGCAAGTGCGGTGGACGCCGACCCGAGCCACCCACGGGGGCCGAAGCCCCCGGAGGGGGCGGGCGGGTGGGAGATGGGCGGGTACCGGCGCAGCTGGGGGAGGCCCGGTGCCGCGAAACGGTCACGTCAGGCGTCATCGGGGTGCGCCCGGTGCCGCGAAACGGCCGCGTCGGGCGTCATCCCGCCCGCCCGGTCCCGCGCCACGGTCACGTCGGGCGTCATCCCGCCCGCTCGGTGCTGCGCCACGGTCACGTCAGGCGTCGCCCCGCCCGCCCGGCCTCACGCCACGGCCACGTCAGACGTCATCCCGCCACCCGCTGCCGCGCAACGCCCCGCGCCAACACCCCCGCTGCCGCGCAGCGCCCCGCGCCAACACCCCCGCCCCGCGCAACAGTCACCACGACCTCGACCACGCCACCCGCCACCGCCACCCGCCACCGCCACCCGCCACACCCCACCGCCACAGACAGGACCCGCCACCGTGCAACGTATAGGGCACCTCCTCCCCGCCACCTCTCTCGGCGCCGACCGCTGGGTGGCCCAGATCTGCGCCCCGGTTCAGGTGGACATCGCCCACCCCGCCGCCCGCGCCCTCCTCCCCGAGTTCCAGTACGGCCCGGCCCTGACGGCCACCCACACCGACGAACTGCGGCGCGGCGCCGAACAGTTGGCCCAGGCCGGCGCCGACGCCATCGTGTGGCACGGCACATCGGCCGGCCTCGACGGCGCCGCCCACGCCCGCACCGTGGCCCGCGTCATCGAACGCACCGCCGGCGTCCGCGCCTCCACCGTCACCCTCGGCCAGCTCGACCTCCTGGCCCGCGCCGCGACCCACTCCATCGCCCTCATCACCGCAGGCTCCGAACAACAGGCGGGCCGCCTCGCCGACACCTGCCTCGCCGCGGGCCTCCGTATCGCCTCCCTCACCGCCCTCGACCTGGCCACCCCGCGCGAGGCGGCCGAGCTGCCCGTGTCGAAGGTCCGCCGGATCCTCCTCGACGCCGATTCCGCCGACGCCGAGTGTCTGGTGGTGGCCGGCACCGAACTCCCGGTCGCCCCCGTCGCGGCCATGGTGGAACGGGAGTTGGGCAAGCCGGTGCACGACGGGGCGCGGGTGGCCGTCCGTACGGCACTCGACCTGCTCGGCACGGGAGTCGAATCCCCCGCGTGGGGCGAGCTGTTCACGGGCGGCGTGCACGCGGGGGTCTGCTGTGACAGCCACTGACCGCACCCCCGCCCGCACCCGCACCCCCGCCCACGGCACCGACACCGGCCGCCAGGATCTGCACGCCTTCCTCGACGCCTACCGCACTGCCCACCCCGGCGACGTACTCACCGTCGACGAGAAGCTGGAAGGCGAGGACGTCGCCGCCCTCGTCGCCGAACTCGCCGCCCGCGGCCGCGACGAACTCCTCGTCTGCACAAGGGTGTCGGGCCTCGACGGCACGCCCCTCGTCACCAACCTCTTCGCCTCGCGCACCCGCGTCGCCCGCCTGCTCGGCACGGACCCGGCCGGTCTGCACCACGCCTACCAGCGGGCCGCCGCCCGCCGCACCGAACCCCGCCTCGTCCCCACGGGCCCCGTCCTCGACACGGTCGCCGAGGGCCCGGACGTCGACCTGACCACGCTCCCGCTCCTCAAGCACTTCGACTCGGACCGCGGCCCGTACATCACCAGCGGCGTCATCACCGCCGAGGCGCCATCCGACACACCCGGCCGCTCCGGCAACCTCAGCTACCACCGCGCCCTCGTGCACAGCCGCACCGAACTCGCCACGAGCCTGCACTCACGCGGCCACCTGTGGCAGCTGCTGCGCCTCGCCGAGCAGCGCGGCGAGCCGCTGCCGGTGGCGATGGTCATCGGCGCCCACCCCCTCTTCCAGCTCGCCGCCTCGGCGCGCGTCGGCCCCGATGTCGACGAACGCACCCTGGTGGGCGGCCTGTTGGGGGAGCCCCTGGACGTCGTGCGCACCCCACGGCACGGTATTCGCGTCCCGGCCTGCGCCGAACTCGTCCTCGAAGGCGTCATCGACCCGGCGCGCACCGCGCCCGAAGGCCCGTTCGGCGAGTTCTCCGGCTACTCCTCCGACCGCTCTACAAACAACGTCCTCACGGTGCACAGCGTGCTGCGCCGCCGCGACGCCGTCCTCCTCGACATCGTCGGCGGCAACAGCGCCGAACACCTCAACCTGGCCCGCATCCCGCGCGAGTCGGAGATGGCGGAACAGCTCACGTCCCGCTTCCCCGAGGTCACGGCGCTGCACTACCCGACCTCCGGCACGCACTTCCACGCGTACGTCGCCCTGCGCCAGGCCCGTCCAGGGCAGGCCCGGCAGATCATGCTCGCGCTGCTGGGCTGGGACCCGTACCTGAAGACGGTCGTCGCGGTCGACGACGACGTGGACATCACCCGTGACGAGGGCGTGCTGTGGGCGCTCGCGACCCATCTCCAGCCGGGCGCCGACGTGTTCACGGTCGACGGCCTTCCCGGCAGCCCCCTCGACCCCTCGTCGACCCCGGACGGCACCACGTCCCGCATGGGCCTCGACGCCACCCGCGCCCCGCACTTCGACGCCGTACGCATCCGCACAGCCCCGGCCCGCGTCGCGCGCGCCCGCGAACTGCTGGACCAGGGACCGGGACCGGCGTGCGCCTGATCGTCGGGATCACGGGCGCGACCGGCGCGGCCTACGGCATCCGCCTCTTGGAGGCGCTGCGCGCCGTGCCCGACGTCGAGACGCATCTGATCCTGACCCGCTGGGCACGGACCACCATCGAGCTGGAGACGGACCGGAGCGTCGGCGACGTACAGAAGCTCGCCGACGTCGTGCACCGTCCCGGCGACCAGGCGGCGGCCGTCTCCTCCGGATCGTTCCGCACCGACGGCATGGTGATCGCGCCGTGCAGCATGAAGACGCTCGCGGGGATCCGGGCCGGCTACGCGGACGGGCTGCTCGGCCGGGCGGCCGACGTCGTCCTCAAGGAGCGGCGGCCGCTGGTCCTCGTACCGCGCGAGAGCCCGCTGCACGAGATCCACCTGGAGAACATGCTCGCCCTCGCCCGCATGGGCGCCCGGATCGTGCCGCCGATGCCGGCCTTCTACCAGCGCCCGAAAACGATCGAGGACCTGGTCGACCACACGGTCGCCCGGGTCCTCGATCAACTCGCCCTGCCGGGCCCGGCGGTGGACCGGTGGGCGGGCGGGTGACTACTTGTCGCCGGCCGGCTTGTTGTCGGCCCGCTCCTCGTCGTACGAAGACGTGCCCTCGTCGAGCAGCGGCTTCTGCGTCTTGAGGTGCGCGGGGGCCATCGCCCGCAGTGCGTGGTACCCGGTGATCACGACGATCGTGCCGAGGGCGATGCCGCTGAGCGAGAAGGTGTCGGTGAACTTCAGGGAGACGTCGCCGATGCCGATGATGATGCCCGCGGCGGTCGGCACGAGGTTCAGCGGGTTGCGCAGGTCGACCCCCGCGTTGATCCAGATCTGCGCGCCGAGCAGGCCGATCATGCCGTAGAGGATGACCGTGATGCCGCCGAGGACACCGCCCGGGATCGCCGCCACGATCGCGCCGAACTTCGGGCACAGGCCGAAGAGCAGCGCGAATCCGGCCGCCGCCCAGTACGCCGCCGTCGAGTAGACGCGGGTCGCGGCCATCACGCCGATGTTCTCGGAGTACGTGGTGTTGGGCGGGCCGCCGACGGCCGTGGAGAGCATCGAGCCGACGCCGTCCGCCGAGATGGCCGTGCCGAGCTTGCCGTCGAGGTTGTCGCCGGTCATCTCGCCGACGGCCTTGACGTGGCCCGCGTTCTCCGCGATCAGCGCGATGACGACCGGCAGGGCCACCAGGATCGCCGACCACTGGAAGGACGGGGCGTGGAAGGTCGGCAGGCCGAACCAGTCCGCCTGGCCGACGGCCGACAGGTCGAGGCGCCAGTGGTCGACGGCCTTGCCGCCGCTGTTCGGCGAGTGGATCTGCCCGAAGACCCGGTCGAGGACCCAGGAGATCCCGTAGCCGAAGACCAGGCCGAGGAAGATCGCGATGCGCGACCAGAAACCGCGCAGGCACACCACGGCCAAACCGGTGAACAGCATGACGAGCAGCGCCGTCCACTGGTCGGTCGGCCAGTACGTGGTGGCCGTGACCGGGGCGAGGTTGAAGCCGATCAGCATCACGACCGCGCCGGTCACCACCGGCGGCATCGCCGCGTGGATGATCCGCGCCCCGAACTTCTGTACCGCGAGGCCCACCAGGAACAGCGCGACACCCACGACGAAGACGGCGCCCGTGACCGTCGCGCTGGTGCCGCCCTGCGCCCGGATCACGGCCGCGACGCCCACGAAGGAGAGCGAACAGCCCAGGTAGCTGGGGACCCGGCCGCGCGTGGCCAGCAGGAAGATGACCGTCGAGACGCCGGACATCATGATCGCGAGGTTCGGGTCGAGGCCCATCAGGACGGGCGCCACGAAGGACGCGCCGAACATCGCGACCACGTGCTGTGCGCCGAGCCCGATCGTGCGCGGCCAGGAAAGCCGCTCGTCGGGGCGGACGACCGCGCCGGGAGCCGGCGTGCGCCCGTCGCCGTGCAGTTTCCAGCGCACGCCGAGGTCCATGAGAGTTTCCGCCTTCTGTGGGGGCCGTGAGGTGGGTGGTGCCTGTGCGGCTCGAAATGATCGCTTCATGTTAATGCGACGTAAGTGCGAGCTCGCACCGAGCCACCGCCCACCTGTCCGGGCCTACGAGGCGTGATCCGCCGCCCGCGAGGCGCTCGGCTCCGCCGCCCCCGTCCGCGTACGGTCGCCGCCGCGCAGCACCTTCGCGAACACCACGAGCCCGAACGCCAGCACCGTCACCAGGCCGAACGAGACCACCAGGCTGGTCGCGTCGGCGATCGTGCCGATCGCCGAGGGCGCGATCAGGCCCGAGGTGTACGTGATGGTGGCGACGCCGGCGATGGCCAGGCTCGGATTCGGGCCGCTGCGCCCGGCCGCGGCGAAGCAGAGCGGCACCACGACCGCGATCCCGAGGCCCACCAGGCCGAATCCGGCCATCGCGACGCCCGGGTTCGGCGCGACCACCACGAGCAGCGCACCGAGCGTCGCCACGACGCCGCCGATCCGCACGGTGCGCACCGCGCCGAACCGGTCCACCACCGCGTCGCCCGCGATCCGCGCCACCGCCATCGTGAGCGTGAACGCCGTGGTGCAGGCGGCCGCGAGCCCGGCCGACGTGCCGAGCACATCCCGTAGATACACCGCCGACCAGTCCAGGCTCGCGCCCTCCGCGAACACCGCGCAGAATCCGACCGCCCCGATGAGGAGCGCCGACTTGGGCGGCAGCGCGAAGCGCGGCGGCGCCTCCTCTTCCTCCGTCGGGCGCAGATCGAGCACCCAGCGGCAGACGACCAGGCCCGCCACGGTCAGCACGACCGCCGCGATCGCGTGGTGCAGCCGCGCGTCCGAGCCCAGATGCGCGGCGATGGTGCCTCCGAGCGAGCCGAGCAGGGCGCCCACGCTCCACAGTCCGTGCAGCCCCGACATGATCGATTTGTCGAGCCGGGTCTCGATCTCGACGCCCAGAGCGTTCATGGCCACGTCCGACATGCCCGCGGTCGCCCCGTAGACGAGCAGCGCGGCGCACAGGGTGAACACATTGGGCGCCAGCGAGGGCAGGATCAGGGCCAGCGTCCACAGCGCGAGCAGTCCGCGCAGCCCGGCGCGGGCGCCGAAGCGGTGGGTGACGCTGCCCGCCAGCGGCATCGAGAGCGAGGCGCCGATCGCGGGGAAGGCGAGCGCGAGACCCAACTGCCCCGCGCTCACGCCCGCGTGCTCCTGGATCCAGGGCACCCGCGTCGCGAACGACCCCGTCACGGAGCCATGGATGCAGAAGACGGTGGCGACGGCGTACCGCGCCCGCTTCAACTCCCTTGGTGCGTACGTCACTTCCTGCATCCCGCGAGCCCTCCCCAAGTCTCCCTTGTGTGCCGCCGTAAACTATCAGGAACCCTGCCTGATAATGCCAGTGATATCCGCGTAGGATCCCGCCATGCCCGCATCGCCCAGAACCGCCCGAGCCATCAACGACCGGCTCGCGCTGCGCCTCCTCCAGGAGGAAGGGCCGCTCACCGCAGGGCAGTTGAAGGAGCGCACGGGCCTGTCCCGGCCCACCGTCGCCGACCTCGTCGAGCGGCTCACCGCGGCGGGCCTCATCGAGGTCGTCGGCGAGGCGGGCGCCCAGCGGCGAGGCCCCAACGCCCGGCTCTACGGGATCGTCGCGGGCCGCGCCCACCTCGCCGCGCTCGATGTGCGCACCGGGGGTGTACGGCTCGTCGTCGCCGACCTGTTGGGCACGGTACTCGCGGAGGCGTCGGTGCCGGTCGGGGCGGGGGAGGAGGCGGGCGCCGCCGTCGAGCGCACCGTCACGACGCTGGAACGCACGGCGAAGGAGGCGGGTGTCGAGCGGCTGCACACCGTCGGCGTCGGCGCCCCCGGCCTCATCGACCCCGCGACCGGCGAACTGCGCGACTCCTCCGGCCTGCCGCAATGGCACCGCCGCCTGGTCTCCGCGCTGCGGGAACGGCTGCCCGCGCGGGTGCTGGTGGAGAACGAGACGAACCTGGCCGCCCTCGCCGAGCGGCGGGACGGCGCCGCCCGCGACCGTGACACCTTCGCGCTGCTGTGGCTGGGCCTCGGCATCGGCGCCGCCGTCGTCCTGGACGGAAAGCTGCGGCGCGGCGCGTCGGGCGGCACCGGAGAGGTCGGGTTCCTGCCGGTGCCGGGGACGGCCGGGCTGCCGTCCGCGTCCGGCTGCGACGGAGGTTTCCACTCGCTGGCCGGCTCGGCGGCGATCCTCGAACTGGCCGCGGCGCACGGGCTCGTGGCCCCGGGGGAGCCCCTGGAGAAGGCGGCCGACGTGGTGCGCGACGCGGACGAAGCCTTCCTGGACGCGCTGGCCGACCGGGTGGTGCTGGGCGCCGCCGCGGTGGTGGCCGTCCTCGACCCCGGCTGCGTGGTGCTCGCGGGCGAGATCGGCCGCGCGGGCGGCGCGGGGCTCGCCGAGCGGGTCGCGGTGCGGCTGGCCGGGATGTCACCGCTGCCGACCGAGGTCCGGGCGGGCGAACTGGGCGGCGCGGCGGTGCTGCGGGGCGCGCTGCTGATGGCCCGGGAGGTGGCCCAGGAGGCCGTCTACCCGCGCGACGCCACTCGGGGCTGAGCCCCGAGACGTAGGACCGCTCAACGCCGCGCCACATACTCCGCGAACGTCACCTTCCCGACCGCCCGCTCCGGCGCCAGATGCCCACCCGCCCGAAACGCCCCGTACGTCTTCCCGGCCAGCCGCACCGACACAACCGGTCGCCGCTTTCCCGCCGCCTTGAGATACGTACGCGCAAGATCCGCAAACGCGAGAACCTCGGGCCCGCCCATGTCCGCCACCCGCCCCGCCGGAGGCGACTGCGCCAACTCGGCCAGCCGGTCCGCGACTTCGGCCACCTCGATCGGCTGATCGCTGACACCGGAGGGCAACAGCACCACCGGCAGCTTCGCCGCGACCCGCACGATCGTCGCCACCAGGTCGTGGAACTGTGTCGCCCGCAGCACCGTCCACCCGAGCCCCGACTCCTCGACGAGGCGCTCCACCGCGAGCTTCGCCTTGTAATAGGGGAACGGGACCTCGTCCACGCCGACGATCGAGATGTAGACGAGGTGTGGGACCTCCGCCCGCCGCGCCGCCTCGATCAACTTGGCGGCAGCCTTCTCGTCGCCGCCGGTCTGCGTCGTCGCGCAGTGCACGATCGTGTCCACGCCGGTCACGGCCCGGTCGAGTGCGGGCCCGCCCTCGCGCAGATCCACGGCGTACGGCTCGCTGTGCCTGCTCAGCACCCGAACCTCGTGCCCCGCCGCGCGCAGCCGCTCGGTGACGAGCCGGCCGAGCGTTCCGGTTCCGCCGGTCACCAGGATCGTGGTCATCGCCGTCTCAGCTCCTTCGAAACCGGGCGTCCCCCTGCGGAACGCCCGCGAACATCCGGGCCCTGTGGTGCTCGAACTCGGCGGCGCGGGCCGTGTGTTCGGTGGGGCGCGTGCTGGTCACGCCCTCAGACTGCCAGAACGGCGGCGTATTCCCGCCGGTGGGCGAAAACCAGCGCCGCGGCCTGTGAGTCAGCCCACAGCGTTCGCATGCGTGCAGGTCGGGGAGACGTGGCAGACTGGCCCTGTACCAGAAGCAGCGCACTCCGGGGTCGGTGAAAGTCCGAACCGGCGGTTACAGTCCGCGACCCGGTCACGATCCTGTGGCCGGTTGACCAGGTGAAATTCCTGGACCGACGGTTAAAGTCCGGATGGGAGGCAGTGCGCGGCGGGCGGGCACGTGAGTGCGCGTCGCCGGCTGTTTCAGCGGTTCCCCAGGGGACCGGTGTCGAACGCGGCGTCGCCACAGGTGTCGCAGTCCGTACGTTCTGTCGTCGTCGTACGACAGTGCCCCGGAGTCCAGGCCCGTAAAGGGAGGACCCGGGAAGTGTTCACCGGAATCGTCGAAGAGCTGGGCGAGATCACCGCCGTCGAGATGCTCGACGACGCCTGTCGCTTCCGCGTGCGTGGCCCTGTCGTCACCGAAGGCGCCAAACACGGGGACTCCATCGCCGTCAACGGCGTCTGCCTCACTGTCGTCGAGCACGGGAACGACGAGTTCACCGCCGACGTCATGGCCGAGACCCTCAAGCGCTCCAGCCTCGGCGCACTCGCCACGGGCTCCCGCGTCAACCTCGAACGGCCGATGGTCGCCGACGGCCGCTTCGGCGGTCACGTCGTGCAGGGCCACGTCGACGGCACGGGCACGATCGTCGAGCGGACCCCCTCCGAGCACTGGGAGATCGTCAAGATCTCGCTCCCTGCCGAGCTGTCCCGCTACGTCGTCGAGAAGGGCTCGATCACCGTCGACGGCGTGAGCCTGACGGTCGTCGAGGCCGCCGCCGACTACTTCACCATCAGCCTCATCCCCACCACCCTCGCCCTGACCACGCTCGGCGTGAAGCAGGCAGGCGACCCCGTCAACCTCGAGGTCGACATCATCGCGAAGTACGTGGAGCGGATGCTCGGAACCCAGGGCGGTGCGCGGTGAACTGGCTCAACACCGAGGCGTTCACGATCTTCGGCCAGCACATCCTCTGGTCCGACATGATCGGCAACACGATCGGTCTCATCGCCCTCGCGCTCGGCTGGCGCCGCTCCATATGGACCTGGCCCGCCCAGCTGATATCCGGCGCGATCCTGCTCACCGCCTTCGCCACCGCCCACCTCTCGGGCAGCGCGGGCAAGCAGCTCGTCGTCATCGTCGTCGCCCTCTACGGCTGGTGGCAGTGGAACCGCGGCAAGGGCCAGGCGCAGGACGGCTCCATCGCCGTCCGCTTCGCCACCTGGCGCGAGCGCGGCTACCTGCTGGGCGCCGCCGCCGTCGGCACGCTCGCCGTGGGCGGCCTGTTCACCGCGTTCCCGACGCTGTCCTGGGACCCGTGGCCGGACGCGTACATCTTCGTCGGCACCGTCGTCGCGATGTACGCCCAGGCCCGCGGCATGGTCGAGTTCTGGTTCGCCTGGCTGCTCGTCGACCTCGTCGGCGTCCCCCTGAACTTCGCCAACGGCTTCGCCTTCTCCGGCTTCGTCTACGTCATCTACGGCGCGCTCGTCCTGTGGGGCATGCGCGACTGGTGGCTGCGCTCCCGCGCGGCCGCTTCCACCGCCCCGGCCCTGGAAGGAGCCCGCGCATGAGCGCCCGCCCGTCTCCCACCACCGCCCCTTCAAGGAAGGCGCTTCGCGCCGCCCCTTCTGATTCCAACCTCTACGAGGTCGAGGACCTGTCCCTCGACCCGGTCGAGATGGCCGTTCGCGACATCGCCGCAGGACGCCCCGTCGTGGTCGTCGACGACGAGGACCGCGAGAACGAGGGCGACCTCGTCGTCGCCGCCGAGAAGATCACGCCCGAGATCGTCGCCTTCATGATGAGCGAGTGCCGCGGCCTGATCTGCGCCCCCATGGAGGGCGACGAGCTCGACCGGCTCGAGCTGCCGCAGATGGTCGGCCAGAACACCGAGTCGATGCAGACCGCGTTCACCGTCTCCGTCGACGCCTCCGGCGCGCACGGCGTGACGACCGGCATCTCGGCGGCCGACCGCGCTGCCACGCTCCGGCTCCTCGCCTCGGGCGGCAGCCAGCCCGGCGACTTCGTCCGCCCCGGCCACATCTTCCCGCTGCGCGCCAAGGAGGGCGGCGTCCTGGCCCGCGACGGCCACACCGAGGCCGCCGTCGACCTCGCGCGGCTCGCGGGCCTGCGCCCGGCCGGCGCCATCGTGGAGATCGCTGGCGAGGACGGCGTGATGCTGCGCCTGCCCGAGCTCGTCCCGTTCGCCCGCAGGCACGGCCTGACGATCATCTCCATCAAGGACCTGATCGACTACCGCCGCACCTCCGAGCCCACGGTCAAGCGCGAGGCGACCGTCCAACTCCCCACCGCCTTCGGCGACTTCATGGCCTACGGCTACCGCTCCACGGTCGACGGCGTCGAGCACGTCGCCCTCGTGCACGGCGAGCTGGGCGACGGCGAGGAGGTCCTCGCCCGGATCCACTCCGAGTGCCTGACCGGCGACGTGTTCCACTCGCTGCGCTGCGACTGCGGCCCCCAGCTGGAGGAATCCATGCGCCGCATCGTCGAGGAGGGCCGCGGCGTCGTCGTCTACCTGCGCGGACACGAGGGCCGGGGCATCGGCCTCGTCTCCAAGCTGCGCGCGTACGAGCTCCAGGAGCAGGGCCGCGACACCCTCGACGCCAACCTGGAACTCGGCCTGCCCGCCGATGCCCGCGACTACGCGGCGGGCGCCCAGATCCTCGGCGACCTCGGCGTGCGCAGCCTGCGCCTGATGACCAACAACCCCGACAAGACGGACGCCCTCACCCGCCACGGCCTCAAGGTCACCGAGCGGGAGCCGATGCCCGTCACTGCGGGCGAGCACAACCTGCGCTACCTGCGCACCAAGCGGGACCGCATGGGCCACGACCTGCCCTGGCTGGACGCCCCGCGGACGTCCGCCTGCAACAACCAGTAACCCCATTTCGAACGACGTACGTACGAGGAGAAGCGCGTGAGCGGCAAGGGTGCACCTGAACTGAGCGTGAAGAACTGCGGCGACCTGCGCGTCGCCGTCATCGCGGCCCAGTGGCACGAGCAGGTCATGGACGGACTCGTGGACGGCGCCCTGCGCGCCCTGAACGAGCTGGGCATCAGCGAGCCCACCCTCCTGCGCGTCCCCGGCAGCTTCGAGCTCCCGGTCGTCGCGAAGGTCCTCGCGGGCCGCGGCTACGACGCGATCGTCGCGCTCGGCGTCGTCATCCGCGGCGGCACCCCGCACTTCGAGTACGTCTGCCAGGGCGTGACGAACGGCCTCACCCAGGTCACCGTCGACACCGGCGTCCCCATCGGCTTCGGCGTCCTGACCTGCGACACCGAGGAGCAGGCGCTCGACAGGGCCGGCATCGAGGGCTCCAACGAGGACAAGGGGCACGAGGCGGTCACCGCGGCCGTCGCCACCGCCACCACGCTGCGCACCATCGCCGAGCCCTGGCGCTGACGTCCCGCCCGTCTCCCGCCACCGCCCTTTCAAGGAAGGCGCTGCGCGCCCCTCATTCCCAGACGCGTAAAGTAGACGCCACCATGTCCAATAAGACGTTCGAGGAGCTCTTCACCGAGCTCCAGCACAAGGCAGCCAACGGCGACCCCGCCACTTCCCGCACCGCTGAACTGGTCGACAAGGGCGTCCATGCCATCGGCAAGAAGGTCGTCGAGGAGGCCGCCGAAGTCTGGATGGCCGCCGAGCACGAGGGCAAGGAGGCAGCCGCCGAGGAGATCTCGCAGCTGCTCTACCACGTGCAGGTGATGATGGTCGCCCGCGGCATCTCCCTCGACGACGTGTACGCGCACCTTTAAGCCCGCGTACCCACCACCCCATCCGCAACTCACCCCTTACGCAAAGGAATCCGACCTCATGCTGCGCATCGCCGTCCCCAACAAGGGTTCACTCTCAGGGCCTGCGTCGGACATGCTGCATGAGGCCGGATACCGGCAGCGCAAGGAGTCCAAGGAACTCGTCACGGTCGACCCGGACAACGAGGTCGAGTTCTTCTACCTGCGCCCCAAGGACATCGCGATCTACGTGTCCTCGGGCAAGCTCGACATCGGCATCACCGGCGAGGACCTGCTGATCGACTCCGGCGCCGACGCCGAGACGATCCTGCCGCTCGGCTTCGCCCGCTCCACGTTCCGCTTCGCCTCGCGTCCGGGCGCCGTGAAGGACCTCGCGGACCTCGCGGGCAAGACGATCGCCACCTCCTACGAGGGCATCGTCGGCAAGTACCTCGCCGAGCGCGGCGTGGAGGCCAACGTCGTGCACCTCGACGGCGCCGTCGAGACCGCCATCGAGCTCGGTGTCGCCGAGGCCATCGCGGACGTCGTCGAGACGGGCACGTCCCTTCGGAACGCCGGCCTGGAGGTCTTCGGTGAGCCGATCATGCGCTCCGAGGCCTGCGTCATCCGCCGCAAGGGCGAGACGACGGACGACCCGAAGGTGCAGCAGTTCCTGCGCCGCCTTCAGGGCGTCCTCGTCGCCCGGACGTACGTGATGATGGACTACGACTGCCGCGCCGAGCACCTGGAGAAGGCCGTCGCCCTGACGCCCGGCCTGGAGTCGCCGACCATTTCCCCGCTGCACAACGAGGGCTGGGTCGCCGTCCGCGCGATGGTCCCGGCCAAGGGCGCGCAGCGCATCATGGACGACCTGTACGCCCTCGGCGCGCGGGCCATCCTCACCACGGCCATCCACGCCTGCCGCCTCTGAGGACGTCCACCATGTCCGACCAGCCCAGCCTGCCCGTCACCTTCCGGCCGGGCCGCACCCGCGCGGTCCTGCACACGCTCGGCGCCGCGTCCTTCGTGGTGATCACGATCGTCGCGCTGCTGCTCGGCGGCCTGAGCCCGGGGGAGAAGGTCAGCTTCGTCTTCACCGGGGCGCTCTTCTGGGGCGTGCTCTGGCTGCTGGCCCGTCCCAAGGTCGTCGCCGATACCGAGGGCGTCACGGTCGTCAACGTGGCGCGCAGCCGCCGGCTGTCCTGGGCGGAGATCGTCAAGGTCAATCTGCGCCCCGGCGACCCCTGGGTCTTCCTCGACCTCACCGACGGCACCAGCATGGCCGCCATGGGCATCCAGCCCGGCATGGCCAAACAGTCCGCCATCCGCGACGCAAAGGCGCTCCGCGCCCTGACGGAAGCGGCACACCAGTCAAGCCCCGCCGGCGATTGAGGCGCGGGGTCCGGGGCAGAGCCCCGCGACGTCAACCCCGGTGCCACCGACTCCGGGACGAGTAGCCCCTGACACATCGCCCCCCGGCTTGATTAACCTGGTCCCGGGGCGCGCCACAAGTGCCGCCCCGCCCTCACCCCGCCACCCGGCGGAGCCAAGGGCTCCTGCGAACCGAGGAGTGACTCCCTCCAGCGATGGACGGATCGTCCGGTAGTACCTGCGCCGCCCCCTCCCGACACGGCACGCCCCGCGCGCCGATGTCCCCGGAGGCGGCGGCATGACCATCCCGTTGCTGCTCCTTGCGGCCGCTTTCCTCCTGATCCTCGCCAACGGCTTCTTCGTGGCGGCCGAATTCGGCCTCGTCACCGTGGAGCGCCCCGACGCCGAGAAGGCCGCGGCCGCGGGCGACAAACGCGCCCGCACGGTCGTGAACGCCCTCAAGCAGCTGTCCTTCCAGCTCTCCGGCACCCAGCTCGGCATCACCATCACCTCACTGGTCGTCGGCATGCTCGCCGAACCGGCCCTCGCCGAACTGCTGCGCGGCCCCTTTGCCGCCGTCGGCATCCCCGACGGCGCCGCCGGCGGCATCGCGGTCGTCGTCGGCATGCTGCTTGCCGCCGCCGTGCAGATGGTGATCGGCGAACTCGTGCCGAAGAACTGGGCGGTGTCGAAGCCGCTGCAGGTCGCCCGATTCGTGGCCGGCCCGCAGCACGCCTTCTCCCGCCTGTTCCGGCCGGTCATCGCCCTGCTCAACGCCGTGGCGAACCGCATCGTGCGCGCGCTCGGCGTCGAGCCCGCCGATGAACTCGCCTCTGCCCGCACCCCGGGCGAACTGGTCTCCCTGGCCCGGCACTCCGCGCAGGCGGGCGCCCTCGAACAGGACACGGCCGACCTCTTCGTACGGACCCTGTCGCTCGCCGAGCTGACCGCGCAGCACGTCATGACGCCGCGCGTGAAGGTCAGCGCGCTACAGGCGTCCGCGACCGCCGAGGACGTGGTCAACCTGACCCGCGCCACGGGCCTGTCCCGCTTCCCGGTCTACCGGGAGCGGATCGACGAGATCATCGGCATGGTCCACCTCAAGGACGCCCTCGCGATGCCCGCGCACGAACGGCTGCGCACGCCGGTCGGCCGCATCGCGCAACCCCCGCTGCTGGTCCCCGAGACCCTCCCCGTACAGCCCTTGCTGGCCCGGCTGCGCAGCGAGCAGCCGATCGCCGTCGTCGTCGACGAGTACGGCGGCACGGCCGGGGTCGTCACCCTGGAGGACATCGTGGAGGAGCTCGTCGGCGAGGTCCGCGACGAGCACGACGGCCTCGACCTCCCCGAACTGGCGGTCGCCCCGTCCGAGGACGGCCGCCCGGCCTGGGACGCCGACGGCAGCTGCCGCGTCGACATCCTGCGCCGGATAGGCCTCGACGTCCCCGAGGGCCCGTACGAGACGGTGGCGGGGCTCGTCGCCGATCTCCTGGGCCGCATCCCGGCCCCCGGCGACAAGGCCGAACTCCCCGGCTGGCGCCTGTCGGTGCGAGCGGTGGACCACTACCGGGCAGAGCGCGTTCGCCTCGTGAAGACCGCCGACGCGCCCACGCCCGTCCTGGAGGCGGCCCGATGAGCTCCCTCCCGTCTCCCACCGCCGCCCTTCCAAGGAATGAGCTGCGCTCATGAGTGTTCTTCAGCTCGTCTTCGCGGCCCTGCTGGTCCTCGCCAACGGCTTCTTCGTCGGCGCGGAGTTCGCTCTCGTGTCGGTCCGCCGAAGCCAGATCGAACCCATCCCGGGCAAGCGGGCCAAGCAGGTCCTGTACGGCCTGGAGCACCTGCCGCAGATGATGGCGGCGGCCCAGTTCGGCATCACCGTCTGCTCGCTGACCCTGGGCGCGGTGGCCGAACCGACCGTGGCCCACCTCCTGGAGCCCGTCTTCGAGGCGGCCCACGTCCCGCACGGCATGATCCACCCGCTCGGGTACGTGATCGCGCTCGCGGCCGTGGTCTTCTTCCACCTCGTCATCGGCGAGATGGTCCCGAAGAACCTGGCGATGGCGGCGCCGGAGAAGACGGCGCTGTGGTTCAGCCCCGGCCTCGTCGCCTTCGCCCGCCTCTGCAAGCCGGTCACGATCGCGCTCGGCGCGTGCGCCCGTCTGATCCTCAAGGCCTTCCGGGTCGAGCCCAAGGACGAGGTGGAGGCGGTCTTCACGAGCGAGCAGCTCAACCGTCTCGTGGAGGACTCGGGTCAGGCGGGTCTCCTCGCCCCCGAGGAGCAGGAGCGCCTGGAGGACGCCCTGGAACTGGGCTCCCGCCCGGTGACGGACGTCCTGATCGACCGCGCCTCCCTGGTGACGGTCGGCCCCGCGGTCACGCCGGCCGAGATCATCGGGCTCACGGCCCGCACGGGCTACTCGCGCTTTCCGCTCTGCTCCGAGGACGGCGCGTTCATGGGCTATCTCCACGTGAAGGACGTCCTCGACCTGATCGACGGCCCCGACATGGACCGCGCGGTACCGCAGCAGCTCTGGCGCCCCATGGCCACGCTGCGGTCCGAACTCCCGCTGGACGACGCCCTCACGGTGATGCGCCGCGCCGCCACCCACCTGGCCAAGGTCGCGGACGCCTCCGGCCGCGTACTCGGCCTGGTCGCCCTGGAGGACGTCCTGGAACTCCTGGTCGGCGAGGTCAACGACCCGGCCCATCGGGAGAGCCCACGAGTCCCGGAGGCCCGAAAGCGCGAGGGGGCACTGGCGTAACTTTTCCGGGCGGGAGCCGTCCGCCACCGCGTCACCCGGCGGACGGCCCCCGCCCCGACAACACCTCTCCATACGCCTGCATCAGGTCCGGCAACCGCAACGTCGCCAGGTCATCCCGAGTGGGCTCGACCGCATATCCGGTCAACCGCAAATCGCGATACGCACACGACTTCTCGTACAGCGTCCGCAGGAACCGCCCGTTCCCGAGCTCGTCGATCCACCCCTGGTCCACCACATGCCCGGCGATCGAGCGGAGCTCGTCCCGCGCCTCCTCGTCCCACACGTCCCCGTTCTCCGCGGCCAACACCTCGCCGATGGAGGTGAGTTCGAGCGGCCGGTACGACGGGAAGTCGACCCGCGACGTGAACCGCGACGAAAGCCCGGGGTTGGCGGCGAGCAGCCGGTCCATCCCCTCCGGGTACCCGGCGAGGATCACGACCAGGTGATCCCGGTTGTCCTCCGCCCGCTTCAGCAGCACCTGAAGCGCCTCGTCGCCGTACGCGTCGCCCTTCCCGTAGCCGGAGTTGGACAGCGCGTACGCCTCGTCGACGAACAGCACCCCACCGAGCGCCGAGTCGATGAGTTCATTCGCCTTCACGGCCGTCTGCCCCAGATACTCGCCCACCAGGTCCGCCCGCTGCGCCTCGACCAGATGGTCGCCTCCCAGCAGCCCGAGCGCGTAGAAGACCCGCCCCAGGATCCGCGCCACGGTCGTCTTGCCCGTACCCGAGGGCCCGGAGAACACGAAGTGCCGTTTCGGCGGCTGGACCGGAAGCCCCTGGCTGGACCGCAGCCGCGCCATGTTCAACTGGGCGGACAGCGCCTTCACTTGGCGCTTCACGGGCTCCAGGCCCACCATCCGCTCCAGTTCGCTGAGCGCCTCCTCCAGGAGCACCGGATCCGTGCTGCTGGCCGGCGGCGGCGCGGGCACCGGCACCACGGCCTTCTCCCGCACCATGTCGGCGTCGTCGGCGGCCGAGCCACCGGGAGGCGGCAGATCGGGGTCGGTGACCTTCAGATCCCGCCCGTCGCTCTCGTACAGCGGATCGCCGATGTCACCTTCGGGCCCGTCCTGATACCCCGTCATGGACAGGGGTGCGAGGTCCGACCCGTCGCCGAAGTCCCCGTACCCGTCCCCCTCGGCGATCGCCGCGAGCCGCGCGGAGGTGTCCATGAAGGCGGGGTCGACCCGGTGCACCGCCCGGTACAGAGGGAGCGCGGCTGCCGAACGTCCGGTGCCCTCATGGGCCCTGGCCAGCCAGTAGCGCAGCTCCTTGCGCTGCGGCTGCTCGCTGCGACAGCGCATCAGGGCCGAGGAGAGCAGCGGCTCCGCCTGCCCGTACATCTCCAGGCGCACCCGGGCCATGCCGCCGAAGAGACCGGCCTCGATGCCGAGCATCGGGTCGTCGGTCAACGGGTCGGTGTGCCGGACCAGTTGATCCCAGTCCTTCACCAGGTACGAGCGGCAGGCGTGCAGGAACCGCACCTGTGGATCCGCGTCGAACGGCGGCAGGGTCGCCAACGCCCGGTCCAGGTCCGGGACATGGCGCCCGTCCAGCCAGTGCGAGGCGTGCGCGAGCAGCAGGTCGCGCGGGTGCTCGAGCACCGGCTGCACCCACCAGCCCAGCCAGTACCAGGAGTTGAGCGTGCGCCGGTGGCGCATGCGCTGCTCACCGAACCGGTCGCGGTGCCGGAACATACGCAGCAGCGCCGTCGTCGTGTCGACGCGCAAGGCGTGCAGCCCGAGCCAGCCGTCGGCCATCCCCGGGTCCATCCGTACCGCCGTGCGGAATTCGTCCTCCGCCTGCGGATACGCACCCATGGTGTAGGCGTCGACGCCTCGCAGCCAGGCGAGGTCGGCCGGGCCGGCCTGTGCACCGGTGCCGAAGTTCATCACGTCCCCCACAAGCCGTGCCCCCGATGAACCGCTCTGTCATGGACGGGAGTTGTCACGATGCGGACAGCGAGCCGTCCGTAGACCGCACCGAGGGCATCGTACCTGCGGGGGTGAGCTCGACCGTAGGGCGCGACCCGGTCGGATCGGGGTCGGGGCGGGGGGATTCGGCGCAGGTGAGCGTGGTGCCGAATGGTGACCGAGGGTGAGCGAAGGACGCCTCGGTGCGCCCGGGAAGGGGCGTTGAGGGCAGAACGAAGCCCCCGATCACGGGGGAACAACCGGGGGCTTCGCGTCTGTAGGCGGTCCCGAAAGGCCGCACATTGAGAACGTAAGTCCTGTACGGCCCCTCGGTCAAGCAGAGTTGGAGCTCTCGCGGAAAGTGGCGGAAGGCCGTTTCCATAGGTTCACCGGACCGCTGGCGGTCCATCACTGTGAGTGATGGACCCCTTCAAGGTTGGGATCCCACGAGGCCCTTCCCGCATCTCATATCCCTCTGGACACTCGCGTACCAAAAGGTGTGCGAAGGGGAGGGAAGGGTTCTCTTTGAAGTGCTCCCGCTCCGCTGGGATCCAGCCGTCCCAGAACTCCCGCTGCGCCTCGCCGTCCCGCGCCCGCCCTCGTGCCCACGCCGCCTCGCCGGGCATGTCGAGCCACAGCAACATCGCGAGTTCCGGCCGAAGTTCGCCCCGCCCCGCCCCTACGCCCTCGATCAGGACGACGTCCGCGGGCGGCAGTTCGCGCGCGGCGGTGTAGCGGCGGGCGTTCCAGTCGTACGTCTCGTAGCACGCGGCCTCGCCGCGGGAGAGCGGAGCGAGGACCTGGGCGCGCAGCCGCTCGGTCCAGCCGAAGAGCGCGTCGTGGCTCGCGAGGTCGTCGATCCGCAGGACCGGCGCCCCGCCGAGCGCCTCCGCGAGCCGCACCGCGAAGGTCGACTTGCCGGAACCCGCGTGCCCGTCGATGCCGACGAGCCGCACGGGGCCGCAGGAGGGCGGCAGTCGGCGGATCCGGTCGGCGCAGTCGGCGAGGGGCACATGGTGGTAGCTCACGGCCGCAAGGGTACGACGCCGCCCGGATCGGTTTCGCGCACGCCGCCGCAGGTCATGCCAGTGGTGAAGACCAATATTCGTGCTGGTGCCCCGCTGCGAAACGCTGGTGGAAATCCCGCCCCGGCGGCCATAGTTGGCGCACCCTGTCACGTCAGTCTCCGTCTCCGTCACGTCCGTCAGAACCGACGACCGAGGGATCAGCCGATGACCCGACCCGAAACCCCGTCCCCGCTCTCCCGGAGAACCGTTCTCGCGGCGGCCGCGGGCGTCGCGCTCGCCACGACGGCCGCGACGGGCGCAGCGCGCGCCGCCACGCCCGCACACTCCGCGCGGAAGGGCGCCGTGAACCGCCTCGTGGACAACCACACCTGGACGTCGTCCGCCGACTGGCGCTCCGGCACCGCGCACGGCACGCGCGTCGTGAGCGGCGCGCGCCCCGGCGTGACGATCGGCGCGCCCGCCGGCACGACGACGTACACCGATCCGCATCTGAAGAAGAAGGCCCAGTGGGAGTACGCCGAGTGGCTCTCCCCGGTCCACGCGCTCTCGGCCCCCGCCACCGAGGTCATCGCGTCCTGGAACGCGCACACCCCGAAGGGCACCTGGATCCAGATCGAACTCCAGGGCACCTACACGGACGGCGCCACGACCCCCTGGTACGTCATGGGCCGCTGGACAGCGGGCGACGACAAGGACGCCGACATCCGCCGCACGTCCGTGGACGACCAGTCGGACGGGAAGTCGAGCATCTGGACGGACACGTTCTCCATCGACGACGCGGCCTCGGGCCTGCGCCTGGTCTCCTACCAGCTGCGCCTGACCCTGCTGCGCGCACCGGGTTCGAAGGCGGCGCCCACGGTGTGGCGCCTGGGCGCCATGGGCTCGGACGTCCCGGACCGCTTCACGGTCCCCGCGTCCAAGCCGGGCCTCGCCAAGGAGCTGAAGGTCCCGCGCTACTCCCAGAACATCCACGTCGGCCAGTACCCCGAGTACGACAACGGGGGAGAGGCCTGGTGCAGCCCCACGTCCTCGCAGATGATCATCGAGTACTGGGGCCGGAAGCCGACGCCCGCGCAACTGGCCTGGGTGGACCCGTCGTACGCCGATCCGCAGGTCTGTCACGCGGCACGTCATACGTATGACTACCAGTACGAGGGCTGCGGCAACTGGCCGTTCAACGCGGCGTACGCGGCGACGTACAAGGACCTTCAGGGCGTCGTCACCCGCCTCTCCTCCCTCGCCGACCTGGAGAAGCTGATCGCGGCCGGTATCCCGGCCATAACGTCCCAGTCGTTCCTCAAGGAGGAGCTGACCGGCGCGGGCTACGGCACCTCGGGACACCTGATGACGGTCATCGGCTTCACCGCCGGCGGCGACGTGATCGCCAACGACCCGGCCTCTCCCAGCGACGCCGCGGTCCGCCGCGTCTACAAGAGGCGCGAGTGGGAAAACATCTGGCTGCGCACCAAGCGCTACAACGCCGACAACAAGGTCGTCTCCGGCACCGGCGGCGTCTGCTACCTGTACTTCCCGGCCGCCCCGACCGAGAAGCAGCGCAAGGCGCTGGCGGCGGTGGGCGTGCGCTGATCGCCGCGCGGACCGATGAATCGGACCGCCCGCCGTGGTCTCCTCATGTGAAGGGGCACCCCTGTGAGGAGACCACGGAGACACCATGCGGCAGCAGAACACGAACCACCCGGCCCTGGCCACGCTGGACCCGCTCCTCGGCGAGTGGCGGCAGTGGGCACTCGTCGAGGGCGCTCCCGGCGGCCGGATCGGACCGATCCCGACCTCGTACGCGCGCACGCCCGACGGCGGTTTCCTCGTGCAGCGCGCCGACCTCGCGCCGGACACCGCGGCCGCCCTGCCGGAGGGCTGGCGCGAACACCACCCGTTCCCGACCGTCGCCCACATCGGATACGACGACGCCGCCGGGCGCTTCACGATGCTCTACGCCGACGGGCGCGGCGTCTCGCGCGTGTACGGGCTGCGCCTGACCGACGGGGAGTTGCGGATCTGGCGGTCCGCTCCGGACTTCCACCAGCGCTTCTCCGCCCGGTTCGACGCGTCGGGGGACACGCTCACGGGTGCCTGGGAGGCGTCGAAGGACGGAGAGGCGTGGCAGACGGACTTCGGGGTCGTGTACGAGCGGGTCGCCGGCCGGTGACGCGGCTCAGCCGGTGACGACCGGGTTCACCACCCAGTCGGGATGGCCCGGCATCGGCGGGGTCCTGGAGCCGTACAGCCACGGTCGCAGGAAGCCCTTCAGGTCGTGGCCCGCGACCTTCGAGGCGAGCGCGATGTAGTCGGCCGTCGACGCCGTCTTCCCGCGGTACTGACTGACCCACGCCCGCTCGATCTTCGCGAAGGTCTCCGCGCCGACCTGCTCGCGCAGCGCGTACAGGACGAGCGCCGAACCGTCGTAGCGCATCCGCTTGAAGAGGTTCGGCTCCGTGGGCTCGGCGGGGGCGCCGGCGTCGTGGCGCCACTGGTCGTGGTTCTCGTACGCCGTCTTCATCGCGGCCTCGAAGCTGTCGCCGCCGTGCTCCTCGGAGTACCAGCGCTCGTAGAAGCGGGCGTGGCCCTCGCTCAGCCACAGGTCGGACCAGGTGGCGATGCCGACGCTGTCGCCGAGCCACTGGTGGGCCAGCTCATGGACGAGATTGCGCTCGGCGTCGACCTTCGTGCCGAGCAGGTCCGCCTTCGGCACGAGCGACAGCGTCTGCGTCTCCAGGGCCACCGCGAGGTCCGTGTCGCCGACGAGGACGCCGTACCGGTTGAACGGATAGGGGCCCAACTTCTGCTGGAGCCAAGCCAGATGATCGGGTGTCAGGTCGCGGTACTGCTTGGTCGGCGCCACGAGCGCGTCCGGCACGACGTCGCGCAGCGGCAGCCCGCCAGGACCCTTGCTGTCGATCAACGTGAACCTACCGATGGCCAGTTGGACCAGCTGCGTCGCGATCGGCTGCTCGGAGTCGTACGTCCAGCGGACCCGCCCGTCGCTCCGCTCGGTGCGGTCGACGAGGCGCCCGTTCGCGACGGCCGTGCGGTCGGCCGGGGTCGTCACGCGGAACGTGACGGGGGCGCGCCGGCTCGGGTGGTCATTGGACGGGAAGATCATCTTGGCGCCGTTGGGCTGCGGGTACAGAACCGTCCCGTCGGGCGTCGGGATCCAGCCGTAGTCCTCGATCGCGTCGTCGCGGTGGCGCACCTGCGTCGGGTCGGCGGTGTACCCGACCTTCACGGTGAAGGAACCGCCCTTGGGGATGGGTGAGGCGGGCGTGACGATCAGCTCGTCGCCCTCGCGCCGGGTCTGCGCGGCGCGGCCGTTCACGGTCACCGAGTGCAGCTCGTTCCCGGCGAAGTCGAGGTCGAAGCGGGACAGCGCCTGCGTCGCCGTGGCCTTGACGGTGGTGGAGGCGGCGAACGGGGTCCTCGGCGCCCGCCAGTCGAAGTCCAGCGTGTAGTGGCGCACGGTGTAGCCCCCGTTCCCGTCGAGCGGGAACATCGGGTCGCCGAGGCCCGCGGCGCCCGGCGTCGCGGTGTCGGTCGCCGCCCGGGAGACGGCCGCCGGGCCGGTCAGCGCCGCGGTGACGGTGATCGCCGCGGCGAGGACGAGACGGGTTCTGCGGCGTGATGTCCGGTACCTGCTCATCGGGAACCTTCCGGTCGGACGGAACGCGTCGCAGTGTGGGACGCACGACACGGCGGCCCGGTTGTGCGTGACCAAGGTCTCGGCGGCACGACAGCGATCCGATGGCAAGGTGGAGAAGGCGCCACAAGGGGCTGGGCCCGTCGTCGGGTCCAGGGCGCAGCCGGGGGAGTCAGGACCAGCACCGCGAACCTCGACCCGAGCGAGACATCCATGACCGCACATTCCGCCACCGCTTCCACCGCCGCCACGCGCACCCGCACCCGCACCGGCGGGCCCGATGACAACGGGCCGAAGATCCTCGAACACGTCCTGGGCTGGACCTTCGTCGTGGTCCTCGCGATGCTCGTCACACAGCTCGGCCTGATGTGACCGGTCCGTCGCCCACCCCGACGTGACACGCACCACCACGGCCCTAGCCGCGCAGGCGTGAGGGCGCCTCGGAAAGTGCCATACTGCGGCATTCGCACGGAGTCCGAGACCAGGGCCGGAATTGAACACTAGCCACCAGCGGGTGCGCGGCAGCGAACGCTCCGCCACCCGCCGCGCCGAACTCATCGCCATCGGACGGAAGTTGTTCGCCGACACGTCCTACGACGCGCTGTCCATGGACGACATAGCGCAGCACGCGGGCGTGGCCAAGGGGTTGATCTACTACTACTTCGACTCCAAGCGCGGCTACTACCTGGCGATCATCGAGGAGTCCGTCGGTGAACTCGTCGACGGCGCGAGCAGTGTCGGCGACCTGGCCCCCGTGGAGCGGGTGCACCGCACGGTGGAGGGCTATCTGCGCTACGCGGAGCGGAACCAGGCGGCGTACCGCACGATCGTCACGGGTGGCGTGGGCTTCGACGCCCAGGTGCAGGCCATCAGGGACGGGGTGCGCGACGCGCTGATCGCCACCATCGCCCGGGCCGCGTACGGGACTTCGCAGGTGCCGCGACTCGCACGGACCGCGCTGCTCGGCTGGCTGTGCAGCGTCGAGGGCATCACGCTCGACTGGATCGGCCACCACGAACTCGAACGGGACACGGTGCGCGCCCTGTTGGTGCGCACGCTCGGCGAAACCCTGCGGGTGATCGAGGAGTTCGAACCCTCGTACCCCGCGCCAGTGCTCCCCTGACCACGCGCACGTACGCGCGCGTGCGGCCAGGGGAGCGTGTGGGGGGGGGTGCCTGTGGGGGGTGCCTGTGGGGCCGACTGATCGCCGTAGGGCAGGCCGATTTCCGTGGGGCTGGGGGGTTAGTTGATCGCCTTGATCAGTTCACCGTTCGAGGTGTCCCCGGACAGCTCCCAGAAGAAGGTGCCGCCGAGGCCCTGCTGGTTCTTGTAGTCCATCTTCCCGGCGATGGTCCCCGGGGTGTCGTAGCTCCACCAGTCGTTCCCGCAGTGCGCGTACGCGGTGCCGCCGACCGTGCCGGTGGCCGGGCACTTGCTCTTGAGCTCCTTGTAGTCGTCGATTCCCTGCTCGTACTTGCCGGCCGCGGGCCCGGTCGCCGTGCCACCGGGAGCGTCCTGCGTGACGCCGGTCCAGCCGCGCCCGTAGAAGCCGATCCCGAGCAGCAGCTTGGAGGCGGGCACGCCCATCGCCTTGAGCTTCGCGATGGTGGCCGAGGTGTCCCAACCCGCCTTCGGGATCCCGTCGTACGAGGTCAGCGGCGAGTGCGGGGCGGTGGGCCCCTTCGCGTCCCAGGCACCGAAGAAGTCGTACGTCATCGGGTTGTACCAGTCGACGTACTGGGCGGCGCCCGCGTAGTCGGCGGCGTCCAGCTTGCCGCCCTCGGAGGCGTCGGCCGGAATGGCCGAGGTGATCAGGTAGTCGCCGCCGAACTTCGAACGCAGCGCCGACATCAGGTTCTTGTAGGCGTCGCGCCCGCTGGTGTCACAGGTGAGGCCGCAGGCGTTCGGGTACTCCCAGTCGATGTCGATGCCGTCGAAGACATCGGCCCACTTGGAGTTCTCGACCAGGTCGTAGCAGGACTGGGCGAACGCGGCCGGGTCCTTGGCGGCCTCGCCGAACCCGCCGGACCAGGTCCAACCACCGAAGGACCACAGGATCTTGAGCTCCGGATGCTTCTTCTTCAGCTTCAGGAGCTGGTTGAAGTTGCCGCGCAGCGGCTGGTCCCAGGTGTCGGCGACACCGTCCACGGACTGATCGGCCGTGTACGCCTTGTCGGTCGCGGCGTAGGAGTCGCCCATCGCGCACTTGCCGCCCTGGACGTTGCCGAAGGAGTAGTTGATGTGCGTGAGCTTGTCGGCGGAGCCCGAGGTCTCGATGTTCTTGACGTGGTAGTTCCGGTCGTAGACACCCCACTCGGTGAAGTATCCGACGACCTTCGAGCCGGCCGCTTTCGGCTCGGTGTCGGCCTGCTGCTGTGCGGCGGCGCTGCCCGCTCCGGCGAGCAGCCCCGCGCCGAGAACGGCGCAACATGCGGCGGAGAGGAGGCCCTTGAGGCCTCTACGGGGGAGGTGCGGTCTGAGCATCGTGTCTCCTCGTGGGGGAGGGGAGCTTGGGGGGATCGTGCTGTGGACCTGCGCGCCGCACCTTAGAAGGACTAGACCAGTGGGGTCAATGGTCCGAACCAATTCCGCTGCCGCAGAAAAACTTGGAGTAAGCGGTCGTTAACTGGTGACGGGGCGCTCCGGATCGGGAATACTCAACACGCCGCGGCCGCTTGGTCTGCGCTTTCCGTGATCCGGAAGGGCAGCATCGGCCCGGCAGTGACCATCCGGCGACGCCCGCCCACCCGGCGGTCGCCGCCGCAGCGCCCGCCCAGAGAGGAGAGCGTCGCCATGCCGGAGCCAGGAGTAGAGCGTCAGCTGCCGACGGACGAAGCTCAGGATCTGCTGCGGCTCGTCCGCGACATCGCGCAGCGGGAGATCGCCCCGCGCGCGGCCGAGGACGAGGAGGCGGGCCGCTTCCCGCGCGAGATCTTCAAGCTCCTCTCCGAGTCGGGACTGCTCGGACTGCCGTACGACGCCGAGTTCGGCGGCGGCGAGCAGCCCTACGAGGTCTATCTCCAGGTCCTGGAGGAACTCGCGGCCGCCCGCCTCACGGTGGGCCTCGGCGTCAGCGTGCACTCGCTGTCCTGCCACGCCCTCGCGAACTTCGGCACGAAACAGCAGCGCACCGAGCACCTGCCCGACATGCTGGGCGGCGGCCTGCTCGGGGCCTACTGCCTCTCCGAGCCGTCCTCGGGCTCCGACGCGGCGTCCCTGCGCACCAAGGCGGTCCGCGAGGACGACGCGTGGGTGCTCACGGGGACGAAGGCCTGGATCACCCACGGCGGAGTGGCCGACTTCTACACGGTCCTGGCCCGCACCGGCGGTGAGGGTGCGCACGGCATCACGGCGTTCCTGGTGCCCGGTGACGCGGCGGGGCTGAGCGCGGCGGTGCCCGAGAAGAAGATGGGCATGAAGGGCTCGCCCACCGCCCAGATCCACCTGGACGGGGTGCGGGTGAGCGACGCGCGCCGCCTCGGGGACGAGGGGCAGGGCTTCCAGATCGCCCTCTCGGCGCTCGACTCGGGCCGCCTCGGGATCGCGGCCTGCGCGGTCGGCGTCGCGCAGGCCGCGCTCGACGCGGCGGTGGAGTACGCGAAGGGGCGCGCCCAGTTCGGCCGGCCCATCGCGGACTTCCAGGGATTGCGCTTCATGCTCGCGGACATGGCCACACAGATAGAGGCGGGCCGCGCCCTGTATCTGTCGGCGGCCCGGCTGCGGGACGCGGGCAGGCCCTTCTCCAAGCAGGCCGCCATGGCGAAGCTGCTGTGCACGGACGCCGCGATGAAGGTCACCACGGACGCGGTGCAGGTCCTCGGGGGGTACGGCTACACGGCCGACTTCCCCGTGGAGCGCATGATGCGCGAGGCGAAGGTGCTCCAGATCGTCGAGGGCACCAATCAGATCCAGCGCATGGTCATCGCCCGTCACCTCGCCGGTCCTGAGAGGGGCCGGCAGTAGGTAGCGCCCAGCCCCGCGACGCCGCGGGACCTACTGCCGGGTGCTCTGCATCGCGCTGAACTGCCCGGTGCGCACGGTGGGCGCGATCAGCCGCGCCCACTCCGGGTCCTCGCGCCCCGGCAGCGTCCTGCCGCGCTCGGTCCAGGCCGCGACCATCGCCTGGTAGATCGGCGGGTTGTGCAGGCGCGGCTGGGGCGGCTGCGGGTGCGGCGGCCGGGCCTGCTGCGGCCGGGGGAGCGGCTGCGGCCCCGCGGGCTGGAGCGCGGGAGGCCCCGGGGGCCCTACGGCCGGGGGCGTCGAGGGCCGCGGGGTCTGGGCGGCCCTGGGGGTGCGCTGAACCTGTGACGTTTGCTGGGACTGCTGTTCCTGTGGCACCTGCTGACCCTGGGGGAGCGGGTGGGACGTGGGGGACTGTCGGCCCTGGTGAACCGATTCTGCGGTAACCGGTACGAGGATGCGCCTGCGTCGTCCCGTGGGCGCAGGTGCCGAGGTCTGCGTCGAGGTCATGCCGATTCAACGAAAGGGGGATCGGCGAGGTCACTGGTTGACGAATTCGAGCGTCAGTTCACGACATACCCATACGCGTGGCATGGGCCGGTCGAACATCTGGCCAGCATTGCCGAGCTGACGTACCGTCAACTCCGCCGCCGGGCAGGCTGCACCCCTCCGGGCGACGTCAACCGCCGTGCGCCCAGGGAGGTTTGCCGTGTCCGCAAACGAGGCCGCCGACCGCCCCGTCGCCTTCGACGAGTGGCCCGTTCACCAGGTCCCGCTGTCGATGAAGCACGTCGCCACCAGCGACCGCAACGCCTACGACCGCTGCATCTTCCATGTCTTCGACCCCACAGGACAGTTCCTGCTCATCCTCGGCCTCGGGGTCTACCCGAACCTGGGTGTGATCGACGCCTACGCCACCTTGCGCGTCGGTGACACGCTCCACGCGGTCCGCGCCTCCGACGCCCTGAGCGAGGACACGCGGATGAACATGCGCGTCGGACCGCTGCACATCATGGTCGAGCGCCCGCTCAAGGACTTCATTCTGTCCTGCGCCGCCGACCCGGACGACCCCGAGGGACTCTCGTACGAGATCAACTGGAGCGCCGACTTCCCGGCCCTGTGGGAGCCGCACCGCACGCAGCGCAAGGGGCCGCGGCTCACCCTTGAGGGCAAGCGGTTCGTGCAGGCCGGGCGGTGCGACGGGTGGCTGCGGATCGGGGGCCGGGAGATCCGGCTGAGCGACTGGACCGGGACCCGGGACCGGAGCTGGGGCGTGCGGCCGGTGCCGGGGGAGGAGGGTGGCCGGCTCGCGCAGGAGTACCCCACCGAGGGCTTCCACTGGATCTGGGCGCCGATCCGCTTCGACGACCGCTTCCTCATGGTGATCACCCAGGAGGACGCCGACGGCTACCGCACGCTGAACGACGCAACGGTCGTCCGCGAGGGCCACCGCGACCGCCAACTCGGCTGGCCCCAGACCGACATCACGTACCGCCCCGGCACCCGCCACCCCGAGCGCGCGGTCATCCACCTCATGGACCCGGTCGACCGCAAGCCGCTCGACGTGGGCGTCGAGATCCTCGCCTCCTCCCCGCTCGCCGTCGGCGCGGGCTATCCGCCGGCCGACGACTGGCAGCACGGGACCTGGCGCGGCCACGACTGGTGCGAGCGGCGGACGTACGACCTGGCGGACTCGGCGGCCCACCCCCGGGCCGCGTTCGGGGTCATCGACCACGCGGCGCGCTTCACCCTCAACGGGCAGGTCGGGCACGGCATCTTCGAGCACGGCTCCTTCGGCCGCCACGATCCGAGCGGCTTCACGGGCTTCGACTCGGTGGCCCCGGAGCGTTCGTAACCACTGAGCGTTCGTAGCCACTGAGAGTTCGTAACCACCCTTCACGGAGAGGGAGTTCGGCGATGGCGACAACACCCCGACAGCCCAGGCCCCGCACATCCACCCGTGAACCCGAGGAGGTGTCCCGGCGCCTCACCGCCTGGCTGGGGCGCCGGCTGCCGGGAGCGAAGGCGGTGAACGTCACCGTCCCCGAGTCCAACGGCATGTCGAGCGAGACCCTGCTCTTCGACATCGAGCACCCCGAACCACCCATACGTGCCTGTGCATTGCGGCTGGCCGCGGACCCGTCCGCGTACACGATCTTCCCGGTGTACGACATGCCGCGCCAGTACCGGACGATGCGGCTCGCGGCCGAGCGCACCGGGCTTCCGGTGCCGCGCGTGCTGTGGCTGGAGGAGGACGCGGGACCGCTCGGCGCCCCGTTCTTCGTCATGGAACGGGTGGCGGGCCGCGTGCCGCCCGACGTCATGCCCTATACGTACGAGGGGAATTGGCTGCACGAGGCGACCGGCGACGAGCGGGAACGCCTGGAGGACGCGAGCGTCCACGTGCTGGCACGGTTGCACGACGGCGTGCCGGCGGCCGAGGCGTCCTTCCTGGAACTGCCCGGCGAGGGAAGCCCGCTGCGCCGACACGTGGATGCCCAACGCGCCTACTACGCCTGGGTGGTGGACGGCCGCAGCCCTTCGCCCCTCATAGAGAGCGCCTTCGCGCGCCTGGAGGAGATGTGGCCGCGGGAGCCCGGCCCCGCGGTCCTCAACTGGGGCGATGCCCGCATCGGCAACATCATCTACGAGCAGGACGGGTTCGCGCCCGCCGCCGTCCTCGACTGGGAGATGGCCTCGCTCGCTCCGCGCGAGGTCGACCTCGGCTGGACGGTGTATCTGCACCGCTTCTTCCAGGACCTGACCGAGGCCTTCGGGCAGCGCGGCCTGCCGGACTTCCTGCGCCGCGACCGCGTCGAGGCGCGCTACGCCCGGCTCACCGGCCACACCCCGCGCGACATGGAGTTCTACACGCTCTACGCGGCCCTGCGGCACGCGACCGTGATGCTCCGCGTCGCCTACCGGCAGATCCACTTCGGTGAGGCCACCGAGCCCGCGGACCCGGACACACTGATCCTGCACCACGACAGCTTGCGGGCCATGGTGCGGGGCAGTTACTGGGCCGACCGGTCGTAGCGGGTCAGGCGGCGGCTCGGCGGTAGGGCTGGTCGGGCATCCGGATGGGGCGCGAGCCGGCGCCTCCGGCGTGCGAGAAGGGCTGCGTACGCCAGTCGAGCCCCTGAGGGAGCGTCAACAGGAGCGCGGTGGCCTGCTCTTGGGTACCCACCAGGTCGTCCGTGGGCAGGGCCTCCGTGACGGTCCTGCCGCTGCCGACGCAGACGGTGAGCCCGAACGGGTCCCACGGCGACGTCACATGGGCGTGCTCCGGCAGTACGTCCTCCTCCGCGAGGAGGGCGATGGCCTTGCCGCAGTCGGGGCAGGCCACCCGGTACATCTCGAACGTGTCGTACTCGTCCCCCTCGTCCCCGGCCGCGTCGAAGGCGTCGGGTTCGACGCCCTCCGGCTGGGGCTCTGCGATCGCCTGCTGGCGGCCGCGCGCGCCAGGACGTCCGGAACGCTTCACACTCTGCATGGGATTCTCCCCCTCGGGTGGGCCGGCCGCTGATGTCCATGAGTGGCGGCCTCGGCCACAGCAAGCATTTCCCGGCTGTTCGTCGAGGTAATCACTCCATGCCGGTGGACACGGCCCGAGTCCTGTGGTGTTCGTCACATGTCGAATGGACTTGCCCGCCCGGCGGTAGACGTATCGCCCATCTCGTTCCTTCAGGTATCCGTGAGGATCAAGGGACGGGTAGGTTCAGCGGCATGGAGGAGCTCGACCGACAGATTGTGCAGCTGCTCGTCACGGACGGGCGGATGAGCTACACCGACCTGGGCAAGGCCACGGGCCTGTCCACGTCCGCGGTGCACCAGCGGGTGCGCCGCCTCGAACAGCGTGGCGTGATCCGGGGCTACGCCGCGGTCGTCGACCCGGAGTCGGTCGGCCTGCCGCTCACCGCGTTCATCTCGGTGAAGCCGTTCGACCCGAGCGCCCCCGACGACATCGCGGAGCGCCTCGCGGGTGTCCCCGAGATCGAGGCGTGCCACAGCGTGGCCGGCGACGAGAACTACATCCTCAAGGTCCGGGTCGAGACCCCCCACGAGCTGGAAAACCTCCTGGCCCGAGTCCGCTCCCTGGCCGGCGTCTCCACCCGCACGACGGTGGTCCTCTCCACACCGTACGAGGCGAGGCCTCCGCGGGTTTAGGGGGCGGGCCTGGGCGGCTCGGCGGGACCGGGGGGCCTGGCCGGTGAGGTGGGTCTGGTCTGGGGCGACACGACCGTTCCGGTGGTGCGGTGCCGGACCTCTGCGGCCCGCCGGTCCAGCGCCTCTCCGCCTGTTGCGGTCGACCGGCCTCACGCCACGGGGCTCCGCCCCGGCCCCCGCGCCTCAATCGCCGGCGGGGCTGATCGTGCCGAACCGGCGTTACGGACTCGGGGCTCCGCCCCGGGCCCCGCGAGTTTCGTCCCAGAGCGGGGCTTGAGTTGGCCACCCGCCGCGGGAGCTTGAGTGGCCCGCCGGCCCGCAGGCAATGGCCCGGCTCCCGCCCATCTCCCACCCACCCGCCCCCTCCGGGGGCGTCGGCCCGACGAGGACCGCACCTCGCCCTGGCCCATCCGCCGCCGACCACGGCTCCCCGTCCGTAGCGGTCGACGGCGACCCGCCTCGTGCCATCTGCCGCCGGCCACGGCTCCCCACCCGTGTGCGGTCGACGCCGCCCCCGCCTGGGCAGTCTGCCGCCGGCCACGGTTCCCCACCCGTGTGCGGTCGACGCTGCCCCCGCCTGGGCAGTCTGCCGCCGGCCACGGTTCCCCACCCGTGTGCGGTCGACGCTGCCCCCGCCTGGGCAGTCTGCCGCCGGCCACGGTTCCCCACCCGTGTGCGGTCGACGCCGCCCCCGCCTTGGGCAATCTGCCGCCTTGGGCGGCAGGGTGGGCAAGGCGGCGCACGGTGCCGCGCAACGCGACGACGGCCCCGGCTACGGCAACGCCCTGGACCCCCGTGCCGCGCGGCATGACGGAGGGCGCCACCCCGGCGAACCCCTGGACCCCCGTCCCGGGCCACGATCCCAGCAGGCGCCCACCCCGGCACGGGTTGGGGACCCCCGTCCCGCGCCACGATCCCGTCAGGCGCCCACCCCGGCACGGGCAGGGGAACCCCGCCCCCGCGCCACGATCCCGGCAGGCGCCGCCCCCGCACGGGTAGGAAAGCCGACGTCGACCACCCCGCGGCACACCCCACCCCACGGACACGGGAAACTGTCACCATGAGCACGCCCCCCACCCCCCGCACCGTTCTCCTGCGTCGAGGCGAGATCCACAGCCCGGCCGACCCCTTCGCCACCGCCATGGTCGTGGAGGCCGGCCACATCGCCTGGGTCGGCTCGGAGGGCGCGGCGGACGCGTTCACGGACGGCGTGGACGAGGTGATCGACCTCGACGGCGCCCTGGTGACCCCCGCGTTCACCGACGCCCACGTCCACACCACGTCGACCGGCCTCGCCCTGACCGGCCTCGACCTCACGGCCGCCCGCACCCGCACCGAAGCCCTGACCCTCGTACGGGAACACGCCGCGGCCAACCCCACCGACCGCGTCCTCCTCGGTCACGGCTGGGACGCCGCCCGCTGGCCCGACCGCACCCCCCTCACCCGCGCCGAACTCGACGAGGCCACGGCCGGCCGGCCGCTCTACCTCTCCCGTATCGACGTGCACTCGGCCGCCGTCAGCACCGCCCTCCTCGGCCTCGTCCCCGGCATCGCGGACCGCCCCGGATTCGCCCCCGAGGGCCCCCTGACCCGCGACGCCCACCACGCCGTGCGCGCCGCCGCGTTCGCCGCCGTGGGCCCCCAGCAACGTACGGAAGCCCAGCGCGCCGCGCTGAAGCACGCCGCGTCGCTCGGCATCGGTTCGGTCCACGAGTGCGCGGGCCCCGACATCTCCTCCGAGGACGACTTCACCGGTCTGCTCGACCTCGCCCGCTCCGAGCCGGGCCCGCGCGTCGCCGGCTACTGGGCGGACCGCGACATCCAGCGCGCCCGCGCACTCGGCGCGCTGGGCGCCGCGGGCGACCTGTTCGTCGACGGCGCACTGGGCTCCCACACGGCGTGCCTGCACGAGCCCTACGTAGACGCGTCGCACAACGGCACCGCCTACATGTCGGCCGAAGAGATCGCCGCCCATGTAGTCGCCTGTACGGAGTCCGGCCTCCAGGCCGGTTTCCACGCCATCGGGGACGCCGCCGTCACCGCCGTGGTCGACGGCATGCGCGCCGCCGCCGAAAAGGTCGGCCTCGCGCGCGTGCGCGCGGCCAGGCACCGTGTCGAGCACGCCGAGATGCTCACCCCTGAAACTGTCGCCGCCTTCGCGGAGTTCGGCCTCACCGCCTCCGTACAGCCCGCCTTCGACGCCCTGTGGGGCGGTGAGGACGGCATGTACGCCGACCGGCTCGGTGTCGAGCGGGCGCGCACCCTCAACCCGTACTCGGCCCTCCTGAAGGCCGGCGTCCCGCTCGCCTTCGGCTCCGACAGCCCGGTCACCCCGCTCGACCCGTGGGGCACGATCCGCGCCGCCGCCTTCCACAGGACGCCCGAACACCGCGTCTCCGTACGCGCCGCGTTCACCGCCCACACGCGCGGGGGCTGGCGCGCCGTCGGCCGCGACGACGCGGGCATCCTCGTCCCGGGTGCCCCCGCCGACTACGCCGTCTGGCGCACGGACGAACTCGTCGTGCAGGCACCGGACGACCGGGTGGCCCGCTGGTCGACCGATCCGCGCTCCGGAACGCCCGGCCTGCCGGACCTCTCCCCGGGAGTCCAACTCCCGGTCTGCCTGCGGACGGTGGTCTTCGGTCAGACGGTCTTCGTAGGGCCGGACGAGTGATAACCGGGGCGCCACGGCTTCGATCTTGCCGCGGCACGGTCCCGTGCGACCTGCGAATCCTCTGCGCTGACCAGCGGAGTTCGAAGAGAGCCGCAGGTCGAACGCCTGTTGACAAGGCGCGGCGGTCGACGGGTAGGTTCGGCCGGGTCCACCACCTCCAGGTACGACCGGGGAAGTCCAGGCATTCGTAGAACGCAGCTGGGTCAGGGGGTGGTGCGCCGCACCGGCGTACCACCACTGGGAGCCAGGCCCAGCGCCCGCGCCACGGGGCGCTGGAACGTTCCGGCCGGTCGGCCAGGTGCGACCCGGGTGGGGCCCGGGCGTTCAGTAGACAACGGCTTTAGGTCGACCCGCAGCCAGCGGGCCCCAGGTCGGCCCGAAGGACGCCCGGCCCCGATCCGCAGTACTCGTAGACAAGTAGTGATTGGTCTCGTTTCCCGCCCTCCACAGCTCACCCAGGGCGCCTTATCGGCGTGAACTGGGGTGCTCGCTATGGTGGTCCCCTTGTGGACGGAAGTTTTAAGGGGAAGCTGTGAGCGACGGCGGCGGGCGGAAATTCGGCCCTCTGGGCACGACCTTGGTGATCATCCCGACCTACAACGAGGCGGAGAACATCAAGCCCGTCGTGGGCCGCGTCCGGGAGTCCGTGCCCGCGGCGCACGTCCTGATCGCCGACGACAACAGCCCGGACGGCACGGGCAAGCTCGCCGACGAGCTGGCCGCGAATGACGAGCAGGTGCACGTCCTGCACCGCACCGGCAAGGAGGGCCTGGGCGCCGCCTACCTCGCGGGCTTCGCCTGGGGCATGGAGCACGGCTACGGCGTCCTCGTCGAGATGGACGCCGACGGCTCCCACCAGCCGGAGGAGCTGCCCCGGCTGCTGACCGCACTGAAGGGCGCCGATCTGGTCCTGGGCTCGCGCTGGGTGCCCGGCGGACGGATCGTCAACTGGCCCAAGTCCCGCCAGTTCATCTCCCGCGGCGGCTCCACGTACTCGCGCCTCCTCCTGGACGTCCCGATCCGCGACGTCACCGGCGGCTACCGCGCCTTCCGCCGCGAGACCCTGGAGGGCCTCGGGCTCGACGAGGTCGCCTCGCAGGGCTACTGCTTCCAGGTCGACCTGGCCCGGCGCGCGGTGCGGGAGGGCTATCACGTGGTCGAGGTCCCCATCACCTTCGTGGAGCGCGAGCGCGGCGACTCCAAGATGAGCAAGGACATCGTCGTGGAGGCCCTGTGGCGGGTCACCACGTGGGGAGTGGGAGCGCGGGTGGACAAGGTCCTGGGCCGCAAGCCGGACGTCCGCTGAGAGCGATCTTGATCCCCCGCTTACGCCAATCGCACCCGGGCCCAGGCAAACTGGATGCATGACCACTGGCACTCCGCCTCGTAATCCGTCCACCGGGGCCCGGCGCTCCCGGCTCCGCAGGTATCTGCCGCTCGCCGTCGCGGCCTGGATGGTCCTGGAGATCTGGCTGCTGACGGTGGTGGCGGGCGCGATCGGCGGCTTCACGCTCGGCATCCTGCTGGTGGCCGGCATCGTGCTCGGATCCGTGGTGATGAAGTCCGCGGGGCGCCGTGCGTTCCAGAACCTCACCGAGACGCTGCAGCGCCAGCAGAGCGGCTCTTCCGAGGCCTCCAAGCCCCCTGAGCAGCGCTCGCAGGGGAACGGGCTGCTGATGCTCGCCGGGCTCCTCCTGATGATCCCTGGGCTGATCTCGGACGTTCTCGGCCTGCTGCTGCTCGTTCCGCCGCTGCGCACGGCGCTGAGCCGGTACACGGAGCGCAAGGTCGAGCGGAAGATGGGCGCGGCGGCGGGCCCGGGGTCGTTCGGTGACGCGTTCCAGAAGGCCCGGATGCGGCAGTCCGGCAGCACCGTGATCCAGGGCGAGGTGGTCAAGGACGACGAGCGTCCGGGGTCGCGCGGGGACGACGCGGACCCGCGGCCGCCGCTCACTCCCTGACGGACTCGCGACGACGGATCCACGACGACGGACCACGACAAACGGCCGGGGCCGGACACACGGTGTGTGTCCGGCCCCGGCCGTTGTGCGGTGTCTCTGGGAGTCAGGCCGACTTGCGTCCGCTGTTGTCCCGCGGGTGCACCGCGATGTTCATCGCGCCCGAACGCAGAACTGCCAGACGCTCCTCGAGGACCTCTTCGAGCTCCTCACGGGTGCGCCGCTCCATCAGCATGTCCCAATGCGTACGAGCCGGCTTCCCCTTCTTCTCCTCAGGGCCGTCGCCGTCAACGAGGAGTGCCTGGGCCCCGCAGACCTTGCACTCCCACTCCGGCGGAATTTCGGCCTCCACCGAGAAGGGCATCTCAAAGCGATGTCCCTTCTCGCATGCGTACTCCACGGCCTGGCGCGGGGCCAGGTCGATGCCGCGGTCCGTCTCGTAGCTGGTCACTACGAGGCGTGTACCGCGAAGAGCTCGCTCACTCATGAATCGTGCCTCCCGGGCTTGTCGCCCACAGGACAGGTGTCGCTGTCGTCGTCATCCGGTCAACGTCCGGTCGGCGGTAAAGATTCCCGGTTCCCGGGTCATGCGTCGCCGTCGTAGCCGCCCCTTGTTGTACCCACCGGTGACCGGTTTGTCACATCTCACGCAGGATGTCACCCAGCGTTTCGCGATCTAGACGTGCAGTAACGGTACGCCTGGCAGGCCAACCGCGTACACTACCGGGATTTGCCTTCAGGTGCTAAATCCGGGCCGGCACGGAATTGCCCGCGTCGCGCACCGCCCGATGGACCGGAACCCTCGCGAGCAGAACAAAACCGATCACGAAGAAGGCGACAAGGGACACGATCGCGTCGCGATAACTCCCGGTCAGCTGGTACGCGAGCCCGAACACCAGGGGCCCCAGCCAGCTCATCCCGCGGTCGCTCATCTCGTATGCGGAGAAGTACTCGGCCTCCTTGCCGGCCGGTACGAGGTGCGAGAAAAGCGAACGGGACAGCGCCTGGGTGCCGCCCAGGACGAGCCCGATGCCGGCGGCGAGCACGAAGAACCACGTCGGCGCCCCGGCAGGCAGGAAGTAGCCGGCCCCGATCGTCACCGTCCACGCCACAAGAGAGCCGAGGATCGTGCGCTTGGCGCCGTACGTACGGGCGAGGCGGCCCATCGCGAGCGCCCCGGCCACCGCCAGGAGCTGCACGAGCAGCACCGCCACGATGAGCGTCGACTGGTCGAGTCCGAGTTCCTCGGAGCCGTACACGGAGGCCTGCGAGATCACCGTCTGCACGCCGTCGTTGTAGACCAAGTAGGCGAGGAGGAAGGAGAGCGTCAGTGGGTGGCGGCGCATGTCCTTCACCGTGGCAAGGAGTTGCCGCGGCCCGGAGGCCGTACCACCGGGCGCGGGCTGTGTGCGCCGGTCGCGCAGGCGGCGTAGCGGCACCACGGTGAACGCGCCCCACCAGACGCCCGCCGACGCCAGACAGATGCGTACCGCCGTCGACTCGGAGACACCGAAGGTGTCGTGGGCCGTGTACAGCACCAGGTTCGCCAGGAGGACGAGGGCGCCCGAGGCGTAACCGAAGGCCCAGCCGCGCGAGGAGACCGCGTCGCGCTCCTCCGGGGGCGCGATCTGCGGCAGGTACGAGTTGTAGAGCACCATCGAGACGGCGAGCGAGGAGTTCGCGATCACGAGGAGAAGGCCGCCCAGTAGATAGCGGTCGCCGTCCAGGAAGAACATCCCGGCCGTCGCCGCCGCGCCTATGTAGGCGCAGAGCGCGAGCAACGGCTTCTTGCGGCCCGTACGGTCCGCGGCCGCGCCCGCGAGGGGCATCACGAAGATCGACAGGATCACCGACAGGGAGACCGAGTACGCGAAGAACGAGCCCGCGCGGACCGGGATGCCCAAGGGGTGCACAAAGCCGTCCGCGTCCGCCGCCGCCTTCGCGACCGAGGTCAGGTACGGCCCCAGGAACACCGTCAGGACGCTGGTCGAATAGACCGAGCACGCCCAGTCGTAGAAGTACCAGCCGCGTTGCTCGCGCTTGCGCTCGGCGGCCGCGGAAGCCCCCTGCGCCGTCTCCCGCGCGATCTCGGTCCCCACCCGTGTCCCCTTGCCGTCCCCGCCGTCCGGCGCCGCGGGGTGGCGGTCAGACCCACGTCCCCCGGTCCTTGAGGACGTCCCGCAGCGTCTCGATGTGATCGGAAACTATGCCATCGACCCCGAGGTCGAGAAGTCGCCGCATCTCCTTCTCGTCGTTCACCGTCCACACGTGGACCTGCAGCCCGCGCGCGTGGGCTGCCTGCACGAAGCGGTGGTCGACGACCCGGATCCGCCCGTGCGCCACCGGCACCTGGGCGCAGACCGCGGAGCGGCGCAGCGCGGCCGGAATCCCGTACGAGCGAAGGCGCAGGCCCAGCACGCCCTTGGTGCCGTACGACGTGGCGAGGCGGGGGCCCGCGAGCGCCTGCGCGCGGGCGACGCGCGCCTCGGAGAAGGAGCCGACACAGACGCGGTCCCACGCGCGCGTGCGGCGCAGCAGGTCGAGGAGGGGGACGAGCGCGGGTTCCGCCTTGACGTCCACGTTCCAGCGCGCGTCCGGGAACGACTCCAGCAACTCCTCGAAGAGCGGCACCGGTTCGCTGCCCGCCACGCGCGCGTGGCGCACCGTGGACCATGGGAGGTCGGCGATCCGGCCGCCGCCGTCCGTGACCCGGTCGAGCGTGGTGTCGTGGAAGGCGACGAGGCGCCCGTCGGACGTCGCGTGCACATCGGTCTCGAGGTAGCGGTAGCCGAGGTCCACGGCGCGGCGGAACGCGGCGGCGGTGTTCTCCAGGCCGTCCGCCGCCCCGCCCCGGTGGGCGAGCGCGAGCGGACCCGGGTGGTCGAGGTAGGGATGGCGTACGCGCGAGGTCACCGTCGCAGTATGGCCCGCCGGGGTGTGCCGCCGGCGACCGCGGTGGAGCCGGCGGGCGACGCGGGGACGGCGAAGACGCGCAGGAAGAACTGGGCCAGCGGGCCGATCGTCAGGGCGTACAGAACGGTGCCCACGCCGATCGTGCCGCCGAGCAGGAAGCCGCTCGCCACGACGGCGATCTCGATGACCGTGCGCATCAGGCGGATCGAGCGGCCGGTGCGCTGGTGGAGTCCGGTCATCAGGCCGTCGCGCGGGCCGGGGCCGAACTTCGCCGCAATGTAGAGGCCGGTCGCGGCACCGTTGAGCACGATGCCCGCAAGCATCAACGGGATGCGCACTCCGTAGGAGTGCGGATCCGGGACGGCCGCGAGCGTGCCGTCGATCGCGAGGCCCACCACGAAGACGTTCGAGACGGTGCCGAGGCCGGGCCGCTGCCGCAGGGGGATCCACAGGAGCAGCACGATCGCGCCCGCGATGATCGACACGACGCCGATGGAGATGCCCGTCAGCTCGGCGAGCCCCTGATGCAGCACGCCCCAGGGCTCCAGGCCGAGTCCCGCCTCCACGAGGAGCGCCGAACTCGCGCCGTACAGCGCGAGACCTACGTAGAGCTGCACGAGGCGGCGGACGAGCGGGCCGCCTGGCGACGGAGTGGACGGTGACGCGGACAAGTTGAGCCCCTCAGTGGTGGTAGTGGCCTGACGCATGACACTCTGTGGCGTGGAATTGGATGCCAACCATGGCCAATTCGGGGAAGGTGGACTGGCTCGCATGGCTCAGTGGACTTCGGCGATCGGCTCGACCCAGCTCGCCCGGCTGCTCACCTCGCAGCAGCCGCGCCCCGCGGGCCCCGGCACCCGCCGCCCGCCCGCCTACCGCGCCCTCGCCGACGGCATCCGCCTGCTCGTCCTCGAGGGCCGCGTCCCGGTGGCCACGCGGCTTCCTGCCGAGCGCGAACTGGCCCAGGCACTCTCGGTGAGCCGCACCACGGTCGCGGCCGCCTACGAGGCGCTGCGCGGCGAGGGCTTCCTGGAGTCCCGCAGGGGAGCGGGCAGCTGGACCGCCGTGCCCGCCGGGAACCCACTCCCCGCGCGCGGCCTGGAACCCCTGCCGCCCGAGGCCCTCGGCTCCATGATCGACCTCGGCACGGCGGCCCTGCCCGCCCCCGAACCGTGGCTGACCCGCGCCGTACAGGGCGCCCTGGAAGAACTGCCGCCGTACGCCCACACCCACGGCGACTACCCGGCGGGGCTGCCCGCGCTGCGCACCATGATCGCCGAGCGGTACACCGCGCACGGCATCCCGACCATGCCCGAACAGATCATGGTCACGACCGGTGCGATGGGCGCCATCGACGCGATCTGTCACCTCTTCGCGGGCCGCGGCGAACGTGTGGCCGTGGAATCACCTTCGTACGCGAACATCCTTCAGTTGATGCGCGAGGCGGGCCTCAGGCTCGTGCCCGTCGCCATGGCTGACGGGCTCCAGGGCTGGGACCTAGAGCGCTGGCGCCAGGTACTGCGCGAGGCGGCGCCCCGGCTCGCTTACGTAGTCGCCGATTTCCACAATCCGACGGGCGCGCTAGCCGACGAGGAGCAGCGCCGCTCACTGGTGGACTCCGCGCGCGCGGCGGGCACCGTCCTGGTGGTCGACGAGACCATGACGGAGCTGCACTTCGACGGGGAGGACAGCGTGAGTGCGGCAATGCCGCGCCGGGTCTGTGCGTTCGACCCCGCGGGCTCCACGGTGATCACGGTCGGCTCGGCCAGCAAGGCGTTCTGGGCGGGCATGCGGATCGGCTGGGTGCGGGCCGCGCCCGACGTCATCCGCAGCCTGGTCGCTGCCCGCGCGTACGCGGACCTCGGCACCCCGGTCCTGGAGCAGCTGGCGGTGAACTGGCTGTTGAACACCGGGGGTTGGGAGGAGGCCGTCGCGCTGCGGCGCGCACAGGCGCGCGGGAACCGTGACGCGCTCGTGGCCGCCGTGCGGCGGGAGCTGCCCGACTGGGAGTTCGAGGTGCCGAACGGGGGCCTCACCCTGTGGGTGAAGGCCGGTGGCCTGTCTGGCTCGCGCCTCGCCGAGCTCGGCGAGCGGGTCGGGGTGCGGGTCCCCTCGGGGCCACGCTTCGGCGTCGACGGGGCCTTCGAGGGGTACGTACGGCTGCCGTTCACCGTGGGCGGCGCCGTGGCCGACGAGGCGGCGGCGCGGCTCGCGGCGGCGGCGCAGCTCGTCCGGGACGGTCAGGGCGCGGGCGGGGACGTACCGCGCACCCTGATCGCGTAGCCGGCTAGGGCCCTCATGGAGGGCGCTGCTTCCTTCGTGTGGGGCCCTGCTTGTTCTTTTCTGTGGAGCCCAGCCTTCAGCGCTTTCTTTCCTGTGGAGCCCAGCCTTCAGCGCTCGGCCAGCGCCTCGGCCTCCTCGGGCACCGCTTCGACCGGGGTCTCCATGGCCGCGTCGGCCGGTGTGTTGCGCTCCGGGAGGAGCGCCGCGACCGCCTGCCGGTGGACCTCGCTCGTCGCGTCGTCGTACGGGTCCGGGGTGGCGGGGACCTGGAGGCGATGGACCGGCCCTGTGCCCAGGCGGGCGTAGCCGCGGCCCGCCGGGATGTCAGCGGTGGGCGTCGTCTGCGGCACCGTGCCGAGCACGTCCTGCAGCTCCTCCGGAGTGGCCGGGCCGAGCACCACGCGCGCGCGGGTGTGCTGCCTGACCGGGTCGATCAGGGCGTCGAGGCTGTCGAACTGCTCGGCCACGACGACCGTCACACCGGCCGCGCGGCCGTGCCTGAGAGGCACCTGGAGCAGCGTCTGCGGGTCCTTGCGGCCGTCCGCGGCGGCGAGGTGACCCAGGGCGCTCGGACGGTCCAGCAGGATCCACAGCGGGCGCTTGATGTCGTCCGGGGTGGGGTGCCCGGCCTGTCGCGCCCGGTTCGCGGCGATCAGTCGCCGCTCCGTCTCGTGTGCCGCCCATTCGAGGCTGGTCAGCGCACCGGCAAGACCGCACTCCACGGCGAGCACCCCGGAGCGGCCGACCAGGCACGCGTAGTCGCCCGTCCCGCTGCCCTCGACGATCAGCACGTCACCGTGGCGCAGCGCCTGGAGTGCCACGGAACGCAGCAGGGACGTCGTGCCGCTGCCCGGCTGTCCCGCGACCAGCAGGTGGGGCTCGGTGGAGCGGACGCCGGTGCGCCACACGACGGGCGGCACGTCCCGCTCCTCCTCGCCCGCCATCACCGGCAGCGTGCGCTGAACGCCGGTCCCGTCGGTGAAGCCGAGCACGGTCTCACCGGGCGAGGTCACGAAGGGCTGGGCGGCGATGTCCGTGGGCAGCGGGTCGAGCACGTTCACCGTCAGGTGGTTGCCCTCCTCGTCCCACGCGAAGTGGTACTCGCGGCCCCGGCCGAGCTTGGCGTGCAGCAGCTGCTCGATCCGGGCCCGCGATGCCGCCTCCCCGTCCGTGAAGTACGCGGGGTAGCGGATGTCGATCCGGTCGACGCGGCCGTCGCCGTCGAAGTCGAACGTCTCGAAGGCCTTCTCCCAGTCGCCACCGTGCGCGTAGAGCGGGCTCGGGTCGTCGGCTACGGAGAAGTACGGTACAAGCGCCTCGTAGAGGGACGAGAGGCGCTGTACCTGCGAATCGTCGGGGCCGGTCTGCTCCGGCGGCTTCGGATCGCGCCCCTTCCATCCGGCCGCCGCCATCAGGGTGATGAGCGCCAGCAGCGGACCGTATGGAATGAACACCACGACCAGGACGACGGCGGCCACCAGGAAGAGCAGCGGTCCGCGCCGCTCCTTGGGGGTGTTCGCCCACTTCTGCCGCCCGGCACCGGCCAGGCGGCGCAGCCCACGGCTGACCGTGATGAGGGGGTGGAGTACGTCGGTGGCACCGTCGGCGGCCGTCCGAGCCATGTCCCGGCTCCGGGCGATCGTGGCGCTGCCGTTGCTCAGAATGCGGGGGAGTGGGCGCCTGGCCACGTCGTTCTCCTGAAGGTGTGTGCGGGTGAGGGGTCCGTCAGAACTTGATCCCGCCGAGCAGGCTGGCGAGGCTCTGGCCGCCCGCCTTGATGCTCGGGGCGATGGCAGTGCCCGCCAAGTAGAAGCCGAAGAGGGCGCAGACCAGTGCGTGCGAGGCCTTCAGGCCGTCCTTGCGGAAGAACAAGAAGACGATGATGCCGAGCAGCACGACGCCCGAGATGGACAGGATCATGAGGGTTCTCCTGGTTGATGGGGACAGTCACCATGAGTTCTTCCAGGCTCACAGCATGTATCTATACGACAAAAGGTGCAAATGGGTGGAAATTCGTAGCTTTCACCCAATTGACCGGCCGCTGTTGAGCCGCCCGAGCGTGCTGCCGGACGTCCGTCCGCACTCTTCGTGATCTTTGCCTCGGTGGGGTCGGGTCATGTGCCCGACCGGGCAGTACCCTGTCGATTCACTCGTACGGCTGCACAGCCGTACCGGCACGTATGAGAAAGGCGGTCCGCCCGATGAGCGAAGCCCCCGACCCGGAGGTCGTGGAGCTGGCCACCAAGATCTTCGACCTCGCGCGACGCGGCGAGACGGAGGCTCTCGTGGGCTACGTGGACGCCGGGGTGCCGGCGAACCTCACGAACGACCGGGGTGACACGCTCGTCATGCTCGCCGCCTACCACGGGCACGCCGAGGCGGTGCGTGCCCTCCTGGAGCGCGGCGCCGAGGCCAACCGCGCCAACGACAAGGGCCAGACCCCGCTCGCGGGCGCCGTCTTCAAGGGCGCCGACGACGTGATCAGGGCGCTGCTCGACGGGGGCGCCGATCCGGCCGCGGGGACCCCTTCGGCGGTCGACACGGCCCGGATGTTCGGCAAGACGGAGCTCGTCGACCTCTTCGGCACCTCCTGACACACCGGCTCTGACCAGGCAAAACGGGGGTGCGGGAAATGTGGTCGCGGTGGCTTGAGTCGCTGGGTCATGATGACGGCGTGATTTACGGACGCGAGGCCGGGGCAGGTGGTGCCCACGTGCAGAGCGGGCCGTGAACGGCCCGGTTCCGGGCCTTGGACGAGAGGCAGAGAAATGGGTAGCAGCAAGCAAGAGACGGCGGGCGCTCCGACGTGTTGTCGCGTGGCCAGGTAGGTGAGCATCCCGGTTGCGTCGACGCTTGATTTGAGGCTGTTTCCCATGTTCGAACCGGTCATAGCGCCCAGCGGTACGCTGCTCGGCCTGCTGCAGCGGGGCCGCGGCGACGGCACGCTGCACGCGCTGACGGCGCCGCGTGCCGAGGCGCTCGCGGCTCTCAATCACTGTGTGCTGAGCGACCCCCGCCACGACTGGCAGGTGGAGAACCGCTCGCTGTACTACGCCCGGCTCTACGTCGATCTCCATGGCGAGCTCGACGAGATCGAGCGGCACCTCTTCGACCCCGAGGACCTCCTCGACACCGAGGAGTCACGTACGGGCCTGGCGCTCGCGGTCCTCGGCCACCTCGCCTCCTACAGAAGGCGGGACGCCCTGGAGCTGCTGCGCAGGTACGCCGCCGTGGGCGGCAACTGGGCCTGGGCGCTCGACGAGCTGGCTCTGCGCGACGACGACGCGGGCCTGCGTGCGCTCGCCGAGCCGGTCCTCGCCCGCTTCCCGGCCGACGCCGAGGCCGAGCTCGCCGTCGTCGTGCGCGACGCCTTCGAGCCGCGACCCTGGCGTCTGTGGGCCGAGGATCCGCGGCCGCATGTGGGGGCACGCGTGCGTGCCGCGCAGGAAACCGGCTCCTTCGACCGCTGGCAGCGGCAGATGCGTCCTGCGGGGCCGCGCCCCGAGTGGAGCGTGCAGGCCGTCTTCGACTGGGCCCAGGAGGGCTTCGAGCGGGGCGCCGTCCTGTACGTGCCCGCCGCTCGCTGCCTGACCGCCGTGGCGGGTCCCGAGGACCACGCCGAGATCGTGCGGGCCGCGCAGGACGGGACCGACGGGGCGCGCTGCACGGCCCTTCGCTACCTCGCCGACATGCACGATCCGGGCGTACTCGATCTCATCAAGGCTGCCGTGGAGGCGCCGTCCCGCGTGGTCGTGGACGCCGCGCTTGACGCCTTCGAGCGGATGCGCAGCGTCGCCGCCGTGCAGCGGGCCCGGCAGTGGGCCCCCCGGCCGGACGCGCTCGGCGCCGCCGCGGGCCGCATGCTCGCCTGTAGGGGCGGTGCCCAGGACGGCGAGCTCGTCCTCGCCTCCCTACGGGAGGCAGTACGCGGCGACGGCCCCGACGCCCCCACCCTCTGGCCGCTCGTCGACGGGGCGGGACGGCTCGGCATCGTCTGCGCCACCCCCGTGCTGCGGCACATCTACCGCGAGACGGCGTCCTCGCATCTGCGCGGGCGCGCCGCCTGCGCGCTCGCCGCCACCGATCCCTCCTTCCCCGCCGGGTTCGCCGTCGAGTGCCTGTGGGACTGCGAGGAGAGCACCCGCGAGGTCGCCGCGCGGCACGCCGAGACGGGCGACGCCCGCGTCGTCGATCAACTGCGCCGCCTCGCCGCCGATCCGGCCGAGGAGGACGAGGTACAGACCGCGGTCCGCAGCAGAATCGGTCCCGACGCCCCGGCGTTGTGACGCGCTGATTTCCGGGAGGTGGCCCTTCGGTGAGGGGTCACCTTCTGCTCGTTCACCTGCGGTTTTCACCGGCGGCCAACGCTCACGGACCGTTCCTCGCCAGGAAAGATCCACTTTGACGTGAGCACGTCCGGCGGGGCGACAAACCCCGTATGCGTGTCGTCATCGTGACCGAGTCCTTCCCGCCCGACATCAACGGTGTGGCGCACTGCGCCCTGCAGACCGCGCGTCATCTGGCCGCCCGCGGCCACGACCCCCTCGTCGTCGCCCCCGCCACCCCCGCCGGGCCGGACGCGGACGCGGCGGCGCCCTGCCCTGTCGTCCGGGTGCCGTCCCTGCCGCTGCCCGGCTATCCGCAGGTCCGTGTCGCACTGCCGGGGCGCCGCCTCGTGCAGACCGTGGCCGCGCACCGGGCCGAACTCGTCCATCTGGCAAGCCCGTTCGTGCTCGGTATGCGCGGCATGGCGGCCGCGACCCGGCTGCGCGTGCCCGCCGTGGCCGTCTACCAGACCGACCTGGCGGGCTATGCGCGTACGTACGTGGGGGTGGGTGAGAGTGCGGCCTGGCGGCGGATCCGCACCGTGCACGCCGCCGCGGACCGCACCCTCGCGCCTTCCACCACCGCGCAGCGCGACCTGGAGGCGCACGGGGTGCCACGGGTGCGGCTGTGGCCGCGTGGGGTCGACGCCGTACGGTTCCGGCCCGCGAGGCGCTGCGAGCTCCTCCGTGCCGAGCTGGCGCCGCGTGGGGAGCTGCTCGTCGGGTACGTGGGGCGGCTCGCGCCGGAGAAGCACGTGGAGCTCCTGGCGCGGGTCTGCGGCCTCGACGGTGTGCGCGTCGTCGTGGTGGGCGACGGGCCGAGCGAGGCGTCCCTGCGCGGCGCGTTGCCCGGCGCGCTCTTCCTGGGGCGGCGCACCGGGGACGAACTCGCCCGGATCTTCGCCGCGTTGGACGTGTTCGTGCACACAGGGCCCTACGAAACGTTCTGCCAGACGGTGCAGGAGGCCATGGCGAGCGGGGTGCCGGTGATCGCCCCGGCGGCCGGCGGGCCCCTCGACCTCGTCGCGCACGGCAGGACCGGGATGCTCGTACCTCCTGGCGACCCGGAGGCGTTGCGTGACGCCGTGTGGGCGCTCTCCGGGGGCCCCGGGCTGCGCGCCACATACGGAAGCGCCGGGCGGGCCGCTGTGTCCGGGCGCAGTTGGGAGGCCGTGGGCGACCTCCTGGTCGAGCACTACGTAGAAGTGCTGCATGCGGGGCAGGCCGGGACCGGGGCGGTGGCGGCATGAGCGGGCGCCTGCGGATCGTACGGCTCGCGAACTTCGTCGCCCCCGCGTCCGGCGGGCTGCGGACCGCGCTACGAGAGCTGGGCGTGGGGTACCTGGCGGCCGGGCACGAGCCGGTGCTGATCGTGCCGGGGGAGCGGCTCTCGGACACGGAGACGCCTCAAGGCCGCGTCATTACGTTGCCGGGGGCGCCGCTCCCCGCGACCGGCGGCTACCGCGTCCTGACCGACCGGCAGTGCGTGGCACGGCTGTTGGAGCGGTTGCGCCCGGACCGGCTGGAGGTGTCGGACCGGACGACGCTGCGCTGGACCGGTGAGTGGGCACGCCGCGCGCGGGTGCCGGCCGTGATGGTCTCCCACGAGACCGCCCAGGGAGTGCTGCGCACGTGGGGCATGCCCGAGCGCGCCGCGCGGCGGGCCGCCGACGTGCTCAACGTCCGTACGGCGCACGCCTACACGCGCGTCGTGTGCACCACGGAGTGGGCCGAGCGCGAGTTCGTGCGGATCGGGGCGCGCAACGTGGTCCGGGCGCCGCTCGGCGTCGATCTCGTGCGGTGCCGGCCGGGGGAGCGGAGCGCGGAGGTGCGTGCGCGGTACGCGCGCGTGGACGAGGTGCTGCTCTTCATGTGCACACGGCTCTCCGTGGAGAAGCGGCCGGGCATCGGCCTCGACACCGTGGCGCGCTTGCGCCGCTCCGGTGTGCCCGCCCGGCTCCTCGTGGCGGGCGACGGGCCCCGGCGGTCGCGGCTCGAACAACGCGCGCGGGCCCGGCGGTTGCCGGTCGACTTCCTCGGGCACGTCGCCGACCCGGTCGCGCTGGCGGCCCTGCAGGCCACGGCCGATGTGTGCCTGGCCCCGGGGCCCGCAGAGACGTTCGGGCTCGCCGCCCTGGAGGCGCTGGCCTGCGGGACACCCGTCGTCGTCAGCGCGTCCTCGGCGCTGCCGGAGGCGATCGGCGGGGCAGGGGCCGTGGCCGAGGACAACGGTGCGGCGTTCGCGGCAGCCGTCCGGGACGTGCTCGGGCGGCCCACGGGACAACGTAGGGAAAGGGCACGCGCGCGTGCCGAGTGTTTCGGGTGGGACGTCGCCGTGGACGCCTTCCTGGCGGCGCACGACGCACCCGTTCAGGTTCCGGCTGGGGGCGCGGCATGAAGGCGCTCAGGGTCGCCGCGCACCACAGGCCGGCGGCGCGGGTCGGCGCGGGCCGTTCCGGCTCGACGTCGGGCGCCGGGCCGAGCGCCTCCCCCCAGGCTCGCCACGGCGGGCACCGGCTGGGTCGCGCGGCGCTGCGCCGACCTGCTGCCCGGGCTCCTGGCGCTCGCCGCGGACGAGGTGCGGCACGATATGCGCGGCACCGGCGCCCGTCTCGACCTGCGGGCCTCCGCGGGAGTTGCGGCGGCGCTCGCCTCGATGTCGGGTCTGGAGGTGCCAATGGGCTCGGGTCTGGAGGTGTCGCTTCGGGCTTGCGATCATGTGACGGGAGTCGCGGGAGCGGCTCCGGGTACGAGCCAGCCGTGCGAGGTCTGCCCCTGACCGGGAGCGGGCCCCGTATCGCCTACGCACCATAGGAGTTGAGCCATGGCCCTCGACATCGCCGCCGTCCGCGCACAGATCCCCGCCCTGAAGTCCGGCACGGCCCGCTTCGACGCGCCGGGCGGCACCCAGATGCCCGCGCCGGTCATCGACGCCGTCACCGCCGCGCTGACCGGCCCGCTGGCGAACCGGGGGCAGACTACGGAGGGCGAGCGCCGTGCCGACGGGATCGTCGTCGAGGCCCGCGCGGCGCTGGCCGATCTGCTCGGCACCACCCCCGGGACCGTCGTGTTCGGGCGCAGCGCCACACAGCTCGTCTACGACCTGTCCCGGACGCTCGCCAAGACCTGGGGGCCGGGTGACGAGGTGGTCGTCACCCGGCTCGACCACGATTCCAACATCCGCCCGTGGATCCAGGCGGCCGAGGCGGCGGGCGCCACCGTACGGTGGGCCGACTTCGACCCGGAGTCGGGGGAGCTGCGGCCCGAGCACCTCAAGGCGGTGCTTTCGGAACGTACCCGCCTGGTGGCCGTGACCGCCGCGTCCAACCTGATAGGCACGCGTCCCGACCTGTCGGCCCTGGCCGCCCTCACCCACGAAGTGGGCGGGCTGTTCCACGTGGATGCAGTGCACTACGCCTCGCATGCCGTGGTCGACCTGGTGGCGCTCGGCGCGGACACGCTGGTCTGCTCGCCCTACAAGTTCCTCGGCCCGCATCTGGGCGTGCTCACCGGCCGCGCCGAACTGCTGGAGTCGCTGCGTCCCGACAAGCTGCTGCCGTCCAGCGACGCCGTACCGGAGCGCTTCGAACTCGGCACGCTTCCTTACGAGTTGCTGGCGGGTGCGAGCGCCGCCGTGGACTTCCTCGCGGACCTGGACGTGGGCGCGCGCGGCAGCCGCAGGGAGCGCCTCGTCGCCTCCTTCGCAGCTCTGGAGGAACACGAGGAGGTGCTGCGGCAGCGCATGGAGCGAGGACTCGCGGACCTCGGCGGCGTCACCCTGTACTCGCGTGCGGAGCGGCGCACCCCGACCCTCCTGTTCACGGTCGAGGGCCGGAGCCCGGCCGAGATCTCCCGGCACTTGGCCGATCACGGCATCGACGCCCCCGCCGGCTCCTTCTACGCGCTGGAGGCCTCGCGGCGGCTCGGCCTCGGCGACACGGGCGGTGTCCGCGTGGGCCTCGCCCCCTACAGCAGCGCGGAGGACGTGGAGCGGCTGCTCACGGCTCTGAAGGCGGTCGTGTCCTGAGGCGTTCGAGGCGTCGTTGAACGATCCATCGATACCACGTTGTCTCGTTCCGGGAACTGCGCTTGAATTCGGCCGTGGCCATGGACGAACTCAACGCCCTCGCGGACGACCGCGCGCTGCTGGGACGCACCAGCACCGCGGAGCGCGTCGCGGACATCCTGCGGAACCGGATCGCGGAAGGCTACTTCCCGCCCGGCACGCGCCTGTCGGAGGACAGCATCGGAGGCGCCCTCGGGGTGTCGCGCAATACGCTCCGTGAGTCGTTCCGGCTGCTCACGCACGAGCGGCTGCTCGAACACCGGCTGAACCGCGGGGTCTTCGTGCGCGTCCTGAGCGTCGACGACGTCGAGGACATCTACCGGACCCGGCGCATGGTCGAGTGCGCCGTCGTACGGTCCCTGGGAGACCCGCCGTACGCACTCGACCGGGTCGCCGGAGCCGTCACCGACGGACACCGGGCGGCCGAGCGGCGCGAGTGGAAGAGCGTCTCGACCGCCAACATCCACTTCCACCGTGAACTCGTCGCCCTGGCACGCAGCGAGCGCACCGACGAACTGATGCGCAGCGTCCTGGCCGAGCTGCGCCTGGCGTTCCACGTCGTGGACGACCCGCAGCGCCTCCACGAGCCGTACCTGGCGCGCAATCTGGAACTCGTCGAGATGCTGCGCGAGGGGCGCAGGGACACGGCTGAGACGCTGCTCGGCGAGTACCTCGACGACTCCCGCGACGGGCTCGTCGAGGCGTACCGGCAGCGGATGCCGAAGGACGGCTAGCCGCCTTTCGCGGCCCGTCGCGGGCAGGCCCGAAAGCCGTCGCATCTGCGCCGTTTCGACCGTTGTCAGACCCAGCGCATACCCTGTGCTCCGTGACTTCGCCTGCCAGCACGGAATCCGTTCCGCCCCAGCTCAGCGCGGGGCCGCGCCCCGCACCGGGCCCGGCCGCCGACGAAGGGCTCGCGCGCCGCCTTCGCGCGCTCGCGTGCACCGCGCCGCTGCACGATCTGGACGTGCGCAAGGCCAATCTCGCGGGCGAGTACTCGACGTACGGGATGGCGGAGGTGGCGCTGTCCGCCATCGACCTCGTCACACTGAACATGGACTTCGACACGGGCGCCGACCACGAGCAGATAGTGGCCAGGCTCGTTCCCCGCATCGCGGCACAGGCCCCGCAGCGGCCTTCCGCCGAGCACGAGCGGGTGGCCCGCTGGGTCCTGGAGAACCTGATCAACGTCGGCAGCGTGGACCGCGGCTTCCGCGCCGTGTACGGCACGTTCGCGCAGGACGGCTCCTACGTACGGCGTGACTACGACTTCAAGCTGATCGAGGAGGTCCCCGGCTACGGGGGCAGCGTCTACCTGCGCACGACGGACGAGGCGGTGAACGTCCTGGTCGGCGCCCTCGACACGGACGTCACCAGCGCGCAGATCGCCGCCGAGGTCAAGCTGGAGGTGCTGATCAGCCGCGGCCGGCTCGCGGACGCGCAGCTCGCCGCCGAGCAGGCCAGGTACCGGACCGTGCAGTACTCGGAGACGCTCCGCAAGGCGCTGGACGCGACGCGCCGCAATGTGCGCGCCGTCGACTGGCTGCAGGCCGTGCCCGACATGATCGCCGAGGCGCTCGACCACGTCGCGGACCGCTACCGGCACGAGAACGCGATCCTGACGAACATCCGCAAGGCCCGTGACGAGTCGGAGGAGCCGGAGCAGAAGCGCCGCGCCGCCGAGCTCGTCGACATCGTCAAGGACTGCATCCGCCGTCATACGCAGCTGCAGTCGCGCCTCCTGGAGGCCGGCCCGCTGTTCCGCGCCGAGCAGGACCGGCAGGCCTTCACGGCGCCCTCCGCGCGCGTGGGCCTCGATCTGTACGGGCAGCTCCTCGCGCCGCTGCTGCCGCTGCCGGTGGAGAGCGCGAAGAAGGCCACCGACGCGTTCTTCGCGCGCGGCACCGGGCTTCGTACGCCCGTGTCCGTACGCGTCGGCGACCTGGTCGACATACTGCTCACGCCGCCCATGGAGCGTGAGCACCTCGGCGCGGAGATGCCCGAGCCGGACCTCATCGCCACGCCGGACGACAGCCGGTTCAGCGAGGAGCAGCTCGCGGGCGCCATGGAGCTGCTCGACCTGCCGTCGGACGCGCCGCGCCGGCTGTCCGGGCTGCTCGCCGACGCCCGCAAGCGCGATGCCGAACTGCCGTACTTGGTGGCCCTGTTGGCGGTCCACGCCGCGAGCCCGCCGGTCGGCACGGCCTACCGCCAGGGCGAGGAGAAGCTGCTGTTCGCCGTGGACGACGGCACCGAGCTCGACGACCCGGAGTTCGGCGGCGCCGACCTCATCGTGGGAATGGCCCTGCTCGACGCGGTCGGGATGGCCGCCGGCCGGACGGAGGCCGCGTGATGGCGACCCACCTCTACGTAGCGCGCATGAACGACGTAGTCCGCGTGAACCACGTAGCGCGCATGAACTTCTACGCAGCACCCATGAAGGAGCACCACCCGTGACCGAGTACGCCGAAGAGCACGCCGAATGGGGCGAGCCCGACGCTTCGGGCTCGGCCAGGGCCCAGGCGCCCGTCACCCCGGCCGACGCCGCCGACGCGGCGCGTCTGGTCTCCTTCGGCCTCCAGCCGAAGCTCCAGCCCTCCCGTGATCAGGAGTACGGGGAGCTGCTGCGCCGCTATCGCGAGGACCCGCCCTTCGCCCGGCTCGCCGACGCCGTGGCCACCGGGCTCGGCCTCGTCGTCCTGGAGGTGTCCCCGCGCGCGGGGATGGCCGTGACCGCCGCCGAGGACTCCGTGTTCGCGGTTCGCATGGGCGACTACGCGCGCCGGACGACCGCGGACTCCACCGACCGCTTCCTGCACGGCCTCGCCCATCTCGCGGTCGCCGCGCTCGCCTTCCCGCGCCCCGAGGACCTCGCCGACGACGGCTACATCGGCCGCGTGAGTGTCAACGGCGTGGACGCCTTCGTCCGGCAGGCCTGCCGCAAGCTGGAGGAGCGGGCCGAGGAGACCGGCGAGAACACCGACCCGGCGACCGAGGCCCCCGGGCTCGAAGCCGCCTGGCGGATCTGGGCGCGGCGCAGCTCCACGGGCGCCACCAAGGACACGCGCCGCCTCGCCAGTTCGACCACCGGCATCGTCGGCAAGGCCGTCGCCTTCCTCACCGACTCCGGCTTCCTGCAGAGAACCGGCGACGACTCGGGCGGCACGTACCGCACCACCGCCCGCTACCAGCTCCAGGTCCGCGACATGGCCGGCACGGCCGCCATGGCCGAACTTCTCGAGCTGGGCGTCGTTCCCGTCACCGACGGGTCCGCGAGCCTGGTGCCGCCGATGGACGAGGACGCGACCGGGCTCGCCGCCGACGCGGGCCTGCCGTTCCACTCCTGACCTTCTGAACTTCCGTACCTACCACGAGAGTCCGCCATGTACGAGCTGTCCCGGATTCGCCTCTACTCCATCGGGCCCGCCGGTGCACGCTACGCCGACACCGTGCTTGACCTGCGGGGCGTTGGCGAGCCCGTGCCCGACCCCGCACCCACCCAGGCGGAGTTCTTCGAGGACGAGCCCGTCGGTCCGCCGCGCCGCCCCGCGCCGGCCGGTGTGCTCTTCCTGGAGAACGGCGGCGGCAAGTCGGTCCTGCTCAAGCTGATCTTCTCGGTCATGCTGCCCGGCCACCGGAACACGCTGGGCGGCGCCAGCTCCGGTGTGCTGCGCAAGTTCCTCCTCGCCGACGACTGCGGACACGTCGCCCTGGAGTGGCAGCACACGCTCACCGGCGAGTGCGTCGTCGTCGGCAAGGTCAGCGAGTGGCGGGGGCGGCAGGTCTCCAACGACCCGCGGAAGTTCGCCGAGGCCTGGTACTCGTTCCGGCCGGGCCCCGGTCTGAGCCTCGACTCGCTGCCGGTCGCCGAGGCCAGCGCCGTACGTCCCGCCGCCGAGGGCGCCTCGGGCGCGCAGGGGCGGCGCCGCACCATGAAGGGCTTCCGGGACGCGCTGACGGAGGCGGGCAAGGCGTACCCGCACCTGGAGGTGCACTGGGAGGAGATCCACGACCGGTGGAACGAGCACCTCGGTGACCTGGGCCTCGACCCCGAACTCTTCCGCTACCAGCGGGAGATGAACGCGGACGAGGGCGAGGCCGCGGGCCTCTTCGCCGTCAAGAAGGACTCCGACTTCACCGACCTGCTGCTGCGCGCCGTCACTGACACGCGGGACACGGACGGCCTCGCCGACCTGGTGAGCGGGTTCGGGAACAAGCTGGGACGGCGTTCCGAGCTGATGGCCGAGCGCGAATTCACCGCTGGCTCCGTCGATCTGCTCACCCGCATCGTGGAGGCCGCCGACACGCGGGCACGCGCGCGGGACATCCACACCGCCTCCGAGCGCCGCACGCGCACGCTCGCCCGTCGCCTGTCCGCCCGCGCCGCCGTCGAGCGCGGCCGCACCGGGGAGTTGGCCCAGCAGGTCACCGCGGCCTCGGGCACGGTCGCCGAAGCGGAGTCGGCGCGCGAGCGCAGCTCCCTGATCGCGGCCGAACTGGCCTACCGCCACGCCTCCTTGGCGCTCGCCGGGGCCGAGAAGGCCGCCGCCGCGCAGAAGCGCGAGCTGGCCGACGCGCGGGGCCTCCACTCCGCCTGGCAGGCCGCCGAGGCCGTCCTGCGCCACCGCGCCGCCGCGGACCGCTCCGCGCGCGTGGCCGTCGCCATCCGCGAGGCCGAGCGGGACGCCGCTCCCGCGCTCGCGGCCCGCGCGAAGGCCGCGTCCGAACTCGTCCGGGCGCTGCACGGCGCCGCCGAGCAGGCCGAAACGCACGCGAACGTGGAGGAGGAGCGCTCCGCCGTCCTCCAGGAGGCGGGCGAGACCGCGCACCGCGACGCGACGGCCGCGGCCACCGAGGCCCAGCGTGCCCGCAGTGAACTCGGGCACCTGCGCCAGCGGTTGACCGAGGTCGAGCAGGAGACCACCGAGGCCGTGCGCGCCGGGTGGATCGACGACAGCGCGCCCGACGCCGACCCGGCCCGTGCCGCGCTCGCCGCGGCCGACGCGGAGAAGACCACTGTCGCCGCGTGGGACACCGCGCGCGAGGCCGCCCGCCGGGCTTCCGAGCACGCGCGCGAGGCCGGTGCCGTCGAGTCGCGCGCCGAGCTGACGGCGGCCCGCGCCGCCGACGCCGCGAGCGCCGCGGAGCAGGCCCACCAGGCGGAGGAGCGGGCGGCCGCTTCCCTCGCGGGGGAGGAGCGGCTGGCCGAACTGCTCGGTGTGGGCGGGCGGTCCGACGACAGCGGGGCCGAAGTGCAGGACGCGTCCGGGGGCCGGGACGGCGAGGCATTCGGAACTTCCGAGGGCACCCTCACCGCCGAGGACCTGGACCGCGCCGCCGACGACCTGAAGGCGCTGCTCGACGACACCGTGACCACCGCCGAGCGGCAGTTGTTCGAGCTCCGTACGGCCGCCGCGGACGACTCCCGGATCCTGGGCGCCCTGGGCGACGGCGGCCTGCTCCCGCCTGGCCCCGATGTGTTGGCCACCGTGGAGTTCCTCGGTGAGCACGGCATCCCGGCCCTGCCGGGCTGGCGCTACCTTGCCCAGTCCGTCGATCCGACCGACCACGCGCGCGTGCTCGCCGCCCGGCCCGAGCTGGTCGACGGCGTCGTGATCACCGATGCGGCGGCCCATGGACGGGCCCGGGAGGCGCTCGCCGGCGCGGCCCTGCTGCCCCGCTCCGCCGTCGCCGTCGGCACCGCCGCCGCGCTGCTCGCCCCGACCCCGTCCGAGGACGCGTCCTCCTCCAGGGACGCGGCCGTCTTCCTCGTCCCGCCGAACCCGGCCATGCACGACGAGCACGCCGCCGACGAGGAGCGGCAGGCGCTGCGCGAGCGCGCGGCCCGGCGCGACGAGGACATCAGGGCGCGCGCCGGGCGCCTCGCCAAGGACCGAGAGCTGGCGGCGCGCCTCACTTCCTGGCGCTCCGGCTGCCCCACGGGCCGCCTCGCCGAACTCGCCGCCGCGGCAGGTGAGGCCCGTACGTTCGCCGAGGAGTCAGAGGCCGAGCTGGCCGAGGCCCGCACCCTGCGCGCCGAGGCCGACGAGTCCGCTGCCGAGGCGACCCGCGTGCGCGACGAGCGACAGGAGGCGGCGCAGAAGGCCCGCCGCGCCGCCGACGCGCTCGCCGGACTCGCGTTCCGCCTGCGCGAGCGCGCGGGCTGGCAGGCCAAGGTCCGCGAACTCGCCGACGAGGCCGTCGAGTCGGAGGCCCGCGCCCAGTCCTGCCTGGAGCACGCGCGTTCGGCCGACGAGGACCGCCGGGCCGCCCAGCGCTCCGCGGACGATGCCCGCCGCACCGCCCGCACGCTGCGCGCCGAGCGCGCCGAGATCGCCGGCGCCCCCGACGACGTACCGGAGGGAGAGGCGCCCCAGGCGTCGCTGCCCGCACTGCGCGAGGCGTACCGGGCCGCGTCCCAGGTCTACGAGAAGGTGGGCGTCGGCGCCGATCTGCGGGCCGAGCAGGCCCGCGCCGAGTCCGACGAGTCCGCGGCGCTCACCGAGCTGGACCGCCTCAGCAACAAGGTGCGCACCCGCGCCGCCACCCTGCTGGAAACCTCCGAAGGCGCCGACGGCCCCTCCCGGCAGGCCGCCGCCTCCCGCGCCGAGGAACTCGTCCAGCTGCTGGAGACCCGCGCCTCCACCGCGAGCGAGCAGCTCGGCCGGCTGCGCGGCGAGGCCGAGCGGCACGCGCCCGAGGACGGCGACGCGCACACGGAGCTGCCCGAGGACCTCGTCCCGTCCGACACCGAGCACGCGCAGTCCCTGCTGCGCACGGCCGCCACCGAACTCGCCGTCCGCACCGACGCGTTGAGCAGCGACCGCGCCGCCCACGCCGAGCTGCTCGACGCACACCGTGCCGCCGAGGACGGGGCCGGGGGCTTCGACGAGACCGCGGCGCTCCTGCGCGACCTGCTGCGGGACCACGCGGACCCGGCCGAGGAGCAGGACGAGCCGGAGCCCTACCCCGGCTCCCTGGAGGAGGCCCGCCAGGCGGCGGCCGAGACCCGGCGCTCGCTGCGCGGCTGCGCCGCCGACCTGTCCGCGGCCGAGGCGGCGGTCCGAGAGGCGAGCGACATCCTCGTACGGCACGCGAACTCGACGCGGTACGAGCAGGTGCGCACGCCCGCCCGCCAGCAGATCCGCGAACTGCCCGCGTCCGCGCTCCCCGAGCACGCGCAGAAGTGGGCCGACGCGTTCGCGCCCCGACTGCGCGTCCTCACCGACGAGTTGGCCCAGCTGGAGCGCAACCGCGACTCGATCGTGGACCGGCTGCGCGGCCTCGTGGAGTCCTCGCTCGCCACGCTCCGCTCCGCCCAGCGCCTGTCGCGGCTGCCGGAGGGGCTCGGCGAGTGGTCCGGACAGGAGTTCCTGCGGATCCGCTTCGAGGAGCCCGACCAGGCCACGCTGATCGAGCGGCTCGGCGAGGTCATCGACGAGGCGACCAGCGCGGCCGTGAAGAAGAACTCCGACCTGCGCCGCGACGGCATGTCGCTGCTGCTGCGCGGCGTCAGCGCGGCACTCCAGCCCAAGGGCATCGCCGTCGAGATCCTGAAGCCGGACGCGGTGCTGCGCGCCGAGCGCGTCCCCGTCGGACAGATGGGCGACGTCTTCTCCGGCGGTCAGCTGCTCACCGCGGCCATCGCCCTGTACTGCACGATGGCCGCGCTGCGCTCCAACGACCGGGGCCGCGACAAGCACCGCCACGCGGGCACGCTGTTCCTCGACAACCCGATCGGCCGCGCCAACGCCACGTATCTGCTCGAACTGCAGCGTGCGGTGTCCGACGCGCTCGGCGTGCAACTCCTGTACACCACCGGCCTGTTCGACACGACGGCGCTCGCCGAGTTCCCCCTGGTGATCCGGATGCGCAATGACGCGGACCTTCGGGCCGGTCTGAAGTACATCAGCGTGGAGGAGCACCTGCGCCCGGGCCTGCCGCAGCAGGACCCCGAAGGCGAGACGGTGCACGGCGAGATCACGGCCACGCGGATGTACAAGCGACCTGCTGAAGCCTGACGCCCGACCGCGCGGCGGGGGCGGCTCAGGAGTGGGTCAGCTGCCCGGCCCTGCCGCGCCTGCGTATGTTGACCGAGTCGGGCCGCGCGACGCCGCGCCGCGACCTCGCGGCACGGCGGGCCTGGCGTCGCTCCTTGCGCAACTGCCGGGCCGTGCTGGCCGGGACCGAGATGACGCCGTGCCGCTGGTTCCACACCTGGCGCGTCACCCAGACGTCCAGGACGCCCCACGTCGCCACCACCGTGCTCCCCACGCTGCTGAGCACCATCGGGAAGGCCAGCCAGGAGTCGGTCAGCGTGCAGAGCACGGCGATCATGGCCTGGATCAGGGTGAGCGCGACTATGAGGACGGCCCGCACCGCGGACGTCCGTACGGGATCGGGCATCCGGCGTCGACGCGCCGGCTCCTCGACCCACAGTCTGTTCTGCTCCGCCGTGCCCATCGCCACGTCACTCCCCACCGCTCGTGGGCCCTCAACGACCCTCAAGCCGATGCCCCGCATCGGCACTGCACAGTGACTGCCCGAATTGCTGTGCTTTACGCCGTCGAGTTGCCCCTCCCTCAATGAAGACGAACGGCGGGCCGGGGAGATTCCCGGTTCGGCGAACTCGCCTGTTCCGGGGGTGCGGTGCGCAGGATTCCGGCCAACTCTCCGACAGGACGGACCGATTGTGATCGTTGCCGAGGTGGGTCCAGAGCGGAGTTAATCTCCCGCAATGCCGGACAACTCATGATGTCGGCACCACAGTTCACTCGGACATCATCCGGACAGGCCTTCGAGTTGCTCCTGTCTCAGTAGTAGGCTCGCGCCGTTTGTTGACGCACATGTGTGCCCCTGAAGGCAGAGGGGTCGATCTGGGGGAGGCCATGCGCTTTCGCGGGAAGTCCATCCGCCGGAAGATCGTGGCGTTGTTGCTGGTGCCGTTGCTGTCCCTGACGGCCATCTGGGCCTTCGCCACGGTGATCACGGGGCGCGCCGCCGTCCAGCTGATATCCGCGGGCCAGGCGATCGACTCGGTCGCCTACCCGCTGGTCGCCACGAGCCGTACGCTGCAGGCGGAACGCCGCCAGACGCTCGTCTATCTCGCCGACCCCCGTGCCTCCGACGCCCAGTCGGCGCTGCGGGCCAAGCGGACCGCGGCCGACGAATCGATCACCCGGATCAAGGAGAAGGCGCGCGACGGCGACATCCGCGTCGGCCTGGACGGCGACGCCCGGGTCTCCCTCGACACCGCCGTCGAGGGACTGGAAGGGATCGCCTCGCTTCGTCGGAACGTCGACGAAGGCACCGTGACCCGCGCCCAGGCCCTCGAGTTCTACAACCGCCTCGTCGCGCCGACGTACGACTTCCTGCTCGACCTCACGGCCCTCGACAACGCGAAGGTCGAACGCCAGGCGCGCGCCCTCGTCGGCGTACTCAAGGCACGCGAACTACTGTCCCAGGAGGACGCGCTGGTCGGCTCCGGGCTCGTCGCCCGCCGGTTCACCCAGCAGGAACTGCGGCAGGTCTCCGACCTCGTCGCCCAGCGTTCCCTCCTCTACGAGAGCAATCTCGCGCTCCTGCCCGACTCCGAGCGCTCCCGCTATCAGCGGTACTGGAAGAGCCCGGACACCAACCCGCTGCGCACCGCTGAGGAAGCGGTCGTGAACGGCTCCCCCGGCACACCGAAGGGCGCCACCGCACGGAGCTGGGACAGGGCCTCGCAGCCCGTGCTCGACGAACTCGTCGACCGGGACACCGCCGCGACCGAGCGCTACCAGGACCGCGCCCGCCCGGAGGCCATCGACGTCCTGCTGCGGGCAGGCATCGCCGGAGTGCTCGGTCTGCTCGCCCTCCTCGTCTCCCTGTACCTCTCCGTACGCATCGGCCGCGGGCTCGTCCGCGACCTGCGCCGGCTCCGTCTTGAGGCGCACGAGGCCTCCGGTGTGCGGCTCCCCGGTGTGATGCGCCGCCTCGCCGCGGGGGACGAGGTCGACGTGGAGACCGAGGCGCCGCGTCTCGAATACGGCAGGGACGAGATCGGCCAGGTCGGCCAGGCGCTCAACACCCTGCAGCGATCCGCCGTCGAAGCAGCCGTCAAGCAGTCCGAGCTGCGCCGCGGCGTCTCCGAGGTGTTCGTCAACCTCGCCCGGCGCAGTCAGGTCCTGCTGCACAAGCAGCTGACCCTGCTCGACACCATGGAGCGCAGGACCGAGGACACAGACGAGCTCGCCGACCTGTTCCGCCTCGACCACCTCACCACCCGGATGCGCCGCCACGCGGAGGGACTGGTGATCCTCTCCGGCGCCGCCCCGTCCCGGCAGTGGCGCAGACCCGTCCAGCTCATGGACATCGTGCGGGCCGCCGTCGCCGAGGTGGAGGACTACGAGCGCATCGAGGTACGGCGGCTGCCGCGGATCGCCGTGACGGGACCGGCCGTCGCCGACCTCACCCACCTCGTGGCCGAACTCCTGGAGAACGCCACGGTGTTCTCGCCCCCGCACACCGCCGTGCAGGTGGTCGGCGAGCGCGTCGCGAACGGCTTCACCCTGGAGATCCACGACCGCGGCCTCGGCATGGCCCCCGACGCACTGCTCGACGCCAACCTGCGCCTCGCCGAGACACCGGAGTTCGAACTCTCCGACACCGACCGGCTCGGCCTGTTCGTGGTCAGCCGCCTCGCCCAGCGGCAGCACATTCGCGTCTCCCTCCAGCCGTCGCCCTACGGCGGCACCACCGCGGTGGTCTTCATCCCGGACTCCCTGCTCACGGACGCCCCCGACACCGAGGGCGCCGGCTTCCGTCTCGACCGGCCCAACGCGCTGCGCCGCACGGCCCCTTCGGTGACCCAAGCAAAGCCGGGCGGAGTGGCCGGGCTGCCCGGTCTGCCGGCCTCCGTGCTCAACGGGCCGGTCGAGCTGGAGGCCCCGCTGACGACCTCCGACATGACCCAGTTCCCCGGTGCCCTGGGCGACGAGGACAGCGAGCGCGGCGGTCTGTTCCGCCCCCGCCGCGCCGTGGCCGGGCCTCCCGGTGAACAGCACCAGCAGGCCGAGGACGACGGCGCCGGGACCGACGGCACGGACACCTCCCGCCACACGGGCGGCCCGCGCCGCTCCGGGGACCACAACGCGCAGGACCCGGCAGCCGGTCCGGAGGGGCCGCTGCCGCTTCCGCGCCGGCGCGTGCCCAAGCTCGTCAGCTCGCACGGCAGGCCCGTGACCCACAGCAGGCCCGGCGCGGACGACCGCATCGCGCCAGAACCGGGCGAGCGGCACGACCGGGGCAACGGCAACGGCAACGGCAACGGCAACGGCAACGGCAACGGCGGCGGCAACGGCGACGGACAGCGGGACACCCCGGTCGGCCTCCCCAGGCGCCGCACCCGTGCGGTGGAGGAGACCGAGGCCCCGCGCGAGACCCCCGAGCCCGCACCGGACGCCCAGCAGCCCGGCACGCCAAGCACCACTTCCGGCGGGCTGCCCCGCCGCGTCCGACAGGCCAACCTGGCCCCGCAGTTGAAGGACGGCCCGGACCTGCGCGGCGACAGCGCGGCACCGGCCGAAGACAGGACTCCCTCCGCACAGCCCACCGACCGGGACGCCGACGAGGTGCGCAGCCGTATGGCCTCGCTCCAACGCGGCTGGCGGCGTGGACGCGCGGAGAACACCGCGGGCGATGAGCGCGCCGACGGTACAGCACGAGGAACGAAATCTGAGGGGGACGGTCGATGACCGCGCCGAAGGCCAATGCGGGGACCACCAACGGGGTTGTCGGCGAGCTGAACTGGCTCCTGGACGACCTGGTCGAGCGCGTCGCCGGTATCCGCAAGGCGATGGTGCTCTCCGGCGACGGGCTGCCGACGGGCGTCTCCGAGGGGCTCAGCCGCGAGGACAGCGAACACCTCGCCGCCGTGGCATCCGGATTCCACAGCCTCGCCAAGGGGGTGGGCCGGCACTTCGAAGCAGGCAGTGTCCGGCAGACGGTCGTCGAACTCGACGAGGCCTTCCTGTTCGTCACCGCGGCGGGGGACGGCAGCTGCCTCGCGGTGCTGTCCGACGCGGACTCCGACGTCGGCCTCGTCGCCTACGAGATGACCCTGCTGGTCAAGCGCGTCGGAGTGCATCTGGGGACGGCCAGGCGCACAGACCTGCCCGCCGGAGGGTAGTGGGTTGGCATGAGACCAGACGGTCAGGAGACGCATCACTGGTTCGACGACGACGCGGGCCCCGTCGTGCGCCCGTACGCCATGACGCGCGGCCGCACCAGCAGCGCGACCCAGCACCGGCTCGACCTGATCGCGGTCGTCGTCGCCGAACGGCATCAAGGCGACGCGTCGACCGACCAGACGCTGTCGCCGGAACACGTCGACATCGTCGGGCTCTGCCAGGACGCCCCGCAGTCCGTGGCCGAACTGGCCGCGGAGCTCGATCTTCCGGTAGGGGTGGTGCGCGTCCTCATCGGGGATCTCGTCGACGACGAACTGGTCCACGTGACGCGGCCGGTTCCACCGGCCGAGCTGCCCGACGCGGGTATTCTCCGCGACGTGATCGACGGCCTCAGAGCGCTCTGATCCGTCAGCGGAGCATGCGGGGCACAGGAACGGGGCGGACGGCGGGAGACACACGTGGCAGGCTGGCAGTTCTGGATCGACCGAGGCGGCACCTTCACGGATGTCGTGGCCCGGCGGCCCGACGGTCGCCTGCTCACGCACAAGCTGCTCTCCGACCATCCGGCGCGCTACCGCGACCCGGCCGTCTTCGCGATCCGCGAACTCCTCGGTGAGGGCGCGGAGCCGGCGCCCGGCGGCGGGCCCGGCGACCTCGTCGACTCCGTCCGCATGGGCACCACGGTCGCCACCAACGCCCTCCTGGAGCGCCGCGGCGAGCCGACCGCCCTCGTCATCACGCGCGGCTTCCGCGACGCCCTGCGGATCGCCTACCAGAACCGGCCCCGCATCTTCGCCCGCCGCATCGAGCTGCCCGAACTGCTCCATGAGCGCGTCATCGAGGTCGACGAACGGGTGGACGCCCAGGGCGAGGTGCTCACCCCGCTCGACCTGGGCTCCCTCGAGGCCTCGCTGCGCCGGGTCTACGAAGACGGCATTCGGGCGGTGGCCGTCGTCTGCCTGCACAGCCACCTCCACCCGGATCACGAGCGCGAGATCGGCGCCCTCGCCGAGCGCATTGGCTTCCCGCAGATCTCGCTGTCCAGCGAGGTCAGCCCGCTCATGAAGGTGGTGCCCCGGGGCGACACGGCCGTCGTCGACGCCTACCTGTCGCCCGTCCTGCGCCGCTACGTGCGCCAGGTCGCCGAGCAACTCCCCGACGTGCGGCTGATGTTCATGCAGTCCAACGGAGGGCTCGCCGAGGCCGGGCAGTTCCGCGGCAAGGACGCCATCCTGTCCGGGCCCGCAGGCGGCATCGTGGGCATGGCCCGTATGTCGGGGCGCGCGGGCTTCGACCGCGTCATCGGCTTCGACATGGGCGGCACCTCCACGGACGTCTCGCACTTCGCGGGCGAGTACGAGCGGGTCCTCACCACGCAGATCGCCGGAGTGCGGCTGCGCGCGCCCATGCTCGACATCCACACCGTCGCGGCGGGCGGCGGCTCCGTGCTGCACTTCGACGGCAGCCGCTACCGGGTCGGACCCGACTCGGCCGGCGCGGTGCCGGGACCGGCCTGCTACCGGGGCGGCGGCCCGCTCACGGTCACCGATGCCAACGTCACCCTCGGACGCGTCCAACCCGCGTACTTTCCCCGCGTGTTCGGGCCCGAGGGAGACCAGCCGCTCGACGACGACCTCGTACGCGAGCGTTTCGCCGCCCTCGCCACCGAGATCCGCGAAAGGACCGGTGACGCGCGCACCCCCGAGCAGGTGGCCGAGGGCTACCTCCAGGTCGCCGTGGCCAACATCGCCAACGCCGTGAAGCGCATCTCGGTGCAGAAGGGCCACGACGTCACCCGCTACGCCCTCACCACCTTCGGTGGTGCCGGTGGGCAGCACGCGTGCAAGGTCGCCGCCGAACTCGGCATCCGGACGGTCCTCGTACCGCCCATGGCAGGCGTCCTCTCGGCGCTCGGCATCGGGCTCGCCGACACCACCGCCATGCGGGAACAGTCCGTCGAGGCCACCGTGGACGACTCCTCGATGCCGCACATTCTCAAGACCGCAGACGACCTGGAGAGCGCCGCACGCGAGGAACTGCGCGCCGAGGACGTCCCGGAGCAGCGCATTCGGATCGTGCGCAGGGCCCAGCTCCGCTATGACGGCACGGACACCGCGCTCACCGTGGAACTCACCGAACCCGACGCCATGACCCGCGCCTTCGAAGAACGTCATCGCGCTCACTACTCCTTCACCCTGGACCGACCGCTCGTCGTCGAATCACTCTCCGTAGAAGCCACTGGCCTGACCGATCCCCCCGATCTCTCGCACCTCGCACCCCGCACCACCGCGCCGACCACCGCCACGACCGTCCGCCTGCACACCGGCGGAACCTGGCGCGATGTATCCCTCCACCACCGGGACCAACTCCCGCCCGGCGAGCCCGTCCAGGGGCCGGCGATCATCGCCGAGGACGGCTCGACGACCGTCGTCGACGACGGATGGCAGGCGGCCCTCGCGGACGACGGCCACCTGATCATGCAACGGACGGCGATTACAGAGAGTTCCGATCTCGGCACGGAAATCGATCCGGTTCGGCTCGAGGTCTTCAACAACCTCTTCATGTCGATCGCGGAGCAGATGGGTGCCCGACTCGAGTCGACCTCGCAGTCCGTCAACATCAAGGAACGTCTGGACTTCTCCTGCGCGCTCTTCGATCCCGACGGCAGCCTGGTTGCCAACGCTCCGCACATTCCCGTGCACTTGGGCTCGATGGGCACCAGCGTCAAGGAGGTCATCCGCCGTCGCGGCTCGACCATGCGGCCCGGCGACACCTACGCCGTCAACGACCCTTACCACGGCGGCACGCACCTGCCCGACGTCACCGTGATCACCCCGGTCTTCGACACGGACGGTGACCGGATCCTGTTCTACGTCGCCTCGCGGGGGCACCATGCGGAGATCGGCGGCATCGCCCCCGGCTCCATGCCCGCGAACAGCCGCACCATCGACGAAGAAGGCGTGCTCTTCGACAACTGGCTGCTCGTGGAGGCCGGCCGGTTCCGTGAGGAGGAGACGCTGCGCCTGCTGACCGAGGCGCCCCATCCCTCCCGCAACCCGCGGACGAACCTCGCCGACCTGCGCGCCCAGATCGCGGCCAACCAGAAGGGCGTCGACGAAGTCGCCCGCATGATCGAGAACTTCGGCCTGGACGTCGTGCTCGCCTACATGAAGCACGTACAGGACAACGCCGAGGAATCCGTGCGACGCGTCATCGACGCCCTGGAGGACGGCGAGTTCAGCTACGAGACCGACTCGGGCGCGGTCATCCGCGTGCGCGTGAGCGTGGACCGCGCACAGCGCAGCGCCACCGTCGACTTCACCGGCACCTCCGACCAGCTCCCCACGAACTTCAACGCCCCGTTCGCCGTCGTCAACGCCGCCGTCCTGTACGTCTTCCGGACACTCGTGGGCGACGACATCCCGCTCAACGACGGCTGCCTGCGCCCCCTGAACATCGTCGTGCCGCCCGGATCCTTCCTCTCGCCCCAGCCGCCCGCCGCGGTCGTCGCGGGCAACGTGGAGACGTCGCAGGCCATCACGGGAGCCCTCTACGGGGCCCTGGGCGTACAGGCCGAGGGTTCCGGCACGATGAACAACATCACCTTCGGGAACGCGCGCCATCAGTACTACGAGACGGTGGCCTCCGGCTCCGGCGCAGGCGACGGCTTCCCCGGCGCGCCCGTCGTCCAGACCCACATGACCAACTCGCGGCTCACCGACCCCGAGGTCCTCGAGTGGCGGCTGCCCGTCCTCCTGGAGGAGTTCGCGGTGCGGCGCGGCAGCGGGGGAGCGGGCCGCTGGCCGGGCGGCGACGGGGCCGTGCGACGCATTCGCTTCCGTGAGCCGATGACCGTCTCCACGCTGACCCAGCACCGCAGGGTGCCGCCCTACGGGATGGCGGGTGGCGCCCCCGGAGCGCTCGGCGCCAACTCCGTGGAGCGCGTGGACGGCACCGTCACCCGCCTCGACGGCAGCGACACGGCCGATGTGGACCCCGGCGACGTACTCGTCGTCGAAACGCCCGGAGGCGGCGGCTACGGGCCGCCCGGGGCGAGCAGCAGTACCCGAGACAGCGACACCAGCGAGGCAGGAGAGACACAGCCATGATCTTCGGGCGTTCTGAGCGCCGAAAGGCCCCCGTCGAGCCCGTGACGCTCAAGATCCTGGTGGCCGGCGGCTTCGGCGTGGGCAAGACGACGCTGGTCGGCGCGGTCAGCGAGATCAGGCCGCTGCGCACGGAGGAACTCCTGACGGAGGCGGGCCGCCCCGTGGACGACATCGAGGGAGTCGAGCGCAAGAGCACCACCACGGTGGCGATGGACTTCGGCCGCATCACGCTCCGCGACGACCTCGTGCTCTACCTCTTCGGCACACCGGGCCAGAACCGCTTCTGGTTCCTCTGGGACGAGTTGTCGACCGGGGCGCTGGGAGCGGTCGTCCTCGCGGACACCCGCCGCCTGGAGGACTGCTTCGCCGCGGTCGACTACTTCGAGCGGCGCTCCATACCGTTCATCGTCGGCGTCAACTGCTTCGACGGCGCCGCACGCCACCCGACCGACGCGGTCCGCCAGGCGCTCGACCTCGACCCGGACGTCCCCGTGGTCCTGTGCGACGCACGCGACAAGGAGTCGGTGAAGGACGTGCTGATCGGCGTCGTCGGCCATGCGGCGGAAGCCGCCGAGCGCAGGCAGCCCGCGGCGACCTGAGCACGCACAGCGGCGGCCCGCACCCCCGCCGACCAGGGTTCGAACCGCCGCGTACGCGCGCGTGGAGGGCTGTACGTCACCACGCGCGCAGGGATATGGCCTATGCGTCGTCTCCGTCCGCGTGCCAGCCGAAGCTCTTCTCCACGGCCTTGCGCCAGTTCTGGTACTCGCGGTCCCGGACGCCCGCGTCCATCGCGGGAGTCCACTCGGCGTCCCGCTGCCAGTGGGCCTTGAGCTCGTCCAGGTCGTTCCACACGCCCGTCGCGAGCCCGGCGGCGTAGGCGGCGCCCAGGCACGTCGTCTCGGAGACCTTGGGGCGCACCACGGGCACGTCGAGCACGTCCGCCTGATGCTGCATCAGGAGGTTGTTCTTCGTCATGCCGCCGTCGACCTTCAGAGTCGTGATCCGCACCCCGGAGTCCTGGTACATGGCGTCGACGACTTCACGGGTCTGCCAGCTCGTCGCCTCCAGGACGGCACGCGCCAGGTGCGCCTTGGTGACGTACCTGGTGAGGCCGGTGACGACGCCGCGCGCGTCGGAGCGCCAGTAGGGCGCGAACAGACCGGAGAACGCGGGCACGATGTAGGCACCGCCGTTGTCGTCCACGCTCGCCGCGAGCGTCTCGATCTCGTCGGCGCTCTTGATGATGCCGAGCTGGTCGCGGAACCACTGCACCAGGGCACCCGTGATCGCGATCGAGCCTTCGAGGCAGTACACGGGCGCCTCGGTGCCGATCTTGTAGCCCATGGTGGTGAGCAGGCCGTTCTTCGAAGGAACCGGCCGGTTACCGGTGTTGAGCAGCAGGAAGCTGCCCGTCCCGTACGTGTTCTTCGCGGTCCCCGCGTCGTAGCAGGCCTGCCCGAAGATGGCCGCGTGCTGGTCGCCCAGGGCGGAGGCCACGGGCACACCGGCCAGCTGCCCGACCGCGGTGCCGTACACCTCGGCGGACGAACGGATCTCCGGAAGCAGCGACTCGGGGACATTCATCGCCGACAGGATCGACTGGTCCCACTGGAGGGTCTCCAGGCTCATCAGCATGGTGCGCCCGGCGTTCGTGACGTCGGTGACGTGCACGCCGCCGTCGGTGCCGCCGGTGAGATTCCAGATCAGCCACGAGTCCATCGTGCCGAAGGCGAGCTCCCCGCGCTCGGCCCTGGCCCGCAGCCCCGGTACGTTGTCGAGCAGCCAGGCCGCCTTGGGCCCGGAGAAGTAGCTCGCCAGGGGCAGCCCGGTCGTCTCGCGGAAACGGTCCTGTCCGTCGGCGCCGCCCAGCTCGTTGCAGAGCGCCGACGTCCGCGTGTCCTGCCAGACGATCGCGTTGTGCACGGGCTTGCCGGTCGCACGGTCCCAAAGGACCGTCGTCTCCCGCTGGTTGGTGATCCCGAGGGCGCTGAGCTGGTCCGCGCGCAGTCCCGCCTTCGCGATCGCCCCCGCGACCACGGCCTGGACCTTGGACCAGATCTCGGTGGCATCGTGCTCCACCCAGCCCGGCTTCGGGAAGATCTGACGATGTTCGCGCTGGTCGACGGCGACGATCTCGCCGGCCTGGTTGAAGATGATGCAGCGGCTCGAGGTGGTGCCCTGGTCGATGGCGGCGACGTACTTCACGGAAGCGTCGGGCATGGCTACCCCTTCGTAAGAAGACGTACGAGAGTGTTCTGCGCTTCAGAACGCTGCGTTGCTTCAGAACGCCGCGTTGTAGATGACCCCCGCCAGCGCGCCGCCGATGAGCGGCCCGACGACCGGGACGAGAGCGTAACCCCAGTCGGACGTCCCCTTGTTGGGGATGGGCAGGAAGTGGTGCACGATGCGCGGGCCCAGGTCGCGGGCGGGGTTGATCGCGTAACCCGTCGGCCCGCCGAGCGACAGGCCGATGCCGACGACCAGGAGCGCCACGATCAGCACCTGGGTGCCGGACTCGCCGAGTCCCTTGGTGAGGCCGAACGCGAGAATGGGCAGGACCAGGGCGATCGTCGCGATGACCTCGGTGAGCAGGTTCGCGACCACGTTCCGGATCTCGGGGATCGTCGAGAAGATGCCGAGCGTCGGCGTCGGACCGTCCTCGGCGGAGTCCTCGTCCGAACCGACGTTGGCGTTGAACTGTGCGAGATACACCAGGTACGCGAGGACGGCGCCGAGCATCGCGCCGACCATCTGGCCGAGCAGATAGACCCAGACCTTGTCCCACTTCTCGGTGTCGACCGCGATGCCGATGGTGACCGCGGGGTTGAGGTGACCACCCGACAGCGGGGCGGCCGTGTAGGCGCCGGCCAGCACGCCGAAGCCCCAGCCGAACGCGATGACGACCCACCCGGAGGCCCTCGCCTTGGAGTGTTTCAGGGTGACGGCGGCGCAGACGCCCGCGCCGAAAAGGATCAGAATCGCGGTGCCGATGACCTCACCGATGAAGATGTCTCCGTTGCTCATGGCGGCTCCTAGGCCCTCGCCCGGGGTCAGTGCTCCCCGGTCCTCCGTGCAGGGTGCGTTTCCCATGGCTGGTTCTGAACTACGGCTGCCGTAGGCAGGGAAGTCCCGCGCCCCGCCCGGCGTCCGTGACGAGCGTGCCCGAACAGTCGGAACCACACGTGGGGGAGCGGCCCTGACCTGCCGCAACCCGGCAGGAAGGCGCACCTGGGGCAGGCAGGGCCCCGAGCAGCGGTGGGCCGATTTGCGCCGATGCCGACTGACACCCGGAAGTGTTCACCGGCCGTACTGGAGCGTCAAGGTCGTGGACGGCAACGGTTAACCGGCGGCCGACGCTCCCCTCCGGTCGCGCGCGGCAGCCGCGGCTCGCGCGCCGCGGCGCACGTCGAAACCTTCGCGCCCCGCGTGACCGCAGACCCAGCTCGCCCCGGAGAGCGCCTTCGCGGCCTTCTTGAGCGGGGCGAGCAGCGCGGCGGCCCGCCGGTGGTCGGGCACGCTGCCGGGCGGGCACACCACCGTGGCCAGCGACAGCGTCACCGCCCTGCCGCCCGCCGACCAGGGAGCATCGAGCACGGCGGCCGCGAGCGGACCGAGCTGCTCCGGATCCGCCAGGACCAGGAAGTCGTCACCCCCGATGTGCCCCACCCGCACGGACTCCGACGCCGTGCGCGCGAGGGCCCGCCCCACCGCACGGATCAGCTCGTCGCCCGCCGCGAACCCCGCACCGTCGTTGACCTGCTTGAACCCGTCGATGTCCAGCCAGCTCAGGGCGAAGCCGCGGCCCTGCGCCACCCAGCGGTCCAGCTCGCCCGTCACGGAGTCCGAACCCGGCAACCGCGTCAGCGGGTTGAGCCCGGCTGCCTCCTCGACCCGGCTCTCGGCGAGCGCCCGTACGAGGTCGGTGAGGCGTACGACGCCGACGCAGCGCCCGCCGTCGTCCACCACGGCGACGTCGTCGGCGGTGCGGGCGTGCTCGCCGTCCGCGACCACGTCGAGCACCTCCCAGGCGGTCGCGGTGACGCCCACCGTGCGCGGCCGGTCGCCGAGCCGCGCGGCGGGCCGGTCGGCGTACAGCGCGTGCCCATAGCGCGTCGACAACGACAGCAGGAAGCGGTCCCGCTGCCCCGACCGCACCGGCACCCCGGCGGCATCGACGAGCAGCACCCCGGACACCTCGGCCGCACCGGTGAGCCGGCGTCGCACCTGTTCCGCGGACGCCGAATCGGGCAGCAGCGCCGCGGGCCGCACGAAGTCCCGTACCGGCGGCCCGGTCGGCCGCGACGAGCCGACGGCCGGGGGCAGTTCGGGCACGTACACCTCGGAGATCGGCAGCCGGGCCGCCGGCGCGAACAGATTGCCCTGCGCGAGCTGCGCCCCGGCGTCCCGGGCCGCCATGCACTGGGTCTCGGTCTCCACGCCCTCGACCGCGAGCAGCGCGCCGATCTCCTCGCACAGTGTCCGCATGGCCCGCACCGTCGCCCCGCGCGACAGCAGTGAGGCGTCGAGCTTGATCAGGTCCGGCGCGAGATCGTCGAGCAGCCGCAGGGGTACGTCGCCGTCGCCCACGCCGTCGGCGCACACCCGGAAGCCCTCCTTGCGCAGCACCGCGACGCCCTCCAGGAGCGCGCGGTGCGGCACGTGCGTGAACGGCGGCCCCACATCGACGGTCACCTCCCACGGCAGGCGGCCCGCATCCCGCACCGCGCGCCGCAGCGCATCAAGACCGCCCAGGTCGGCGAGCGTGCCCGCGAACACGTTCACGTGCAGCGGCAGCAGCGTCTCCCGGCGTGCGGCGTCGCGGATCGCCAACGCGGCGAGGTCGCCGTCGAGTTCGGGATCGCGATGCGCCCGCGCGAGCACATCACCCGACTCGGGGCGGGCGAGTATCTCCAGAGCCGCGGCCGATCCCGTGGCCAGATTGACCACGGGCTGGAAGGCGAAGCGGAGGCTGTCCGGCCAGGTGTGCACGCCAGCATGATGGCGTCACACGGACGCCACGAGGGCCGGTTCACACGCTGTTCACGCAGCATTCCCGCACGGCCACGCAGCGTACGCACGCGGCGGTCAGCGCACCGCCACGACCGACGAACCGTGGCCGAACAGGCCCTGGTTGGCCGTGATCCCGGCCCGGGCCCCGGCCGCCTGCCGGTCGCCCGCCGTGCCCCGCAACTGCCACGTCAGTTCGCAGACCTGGGCGATCGCCTGCGCCGGAACCGCCTCCCCGAAGGACGCGAGCCCACCGCTGCTGTTCACGGGTATTCGCCCTCCGGGAGCGGTCGCGCCGTCCCTGAGCAGCTTCGTGCCCTCACCCTCGCCGCACAGCCCGAGGTCCTCGTACCACTGCAACTCCAAGGCCGTGGACAGGTCGTAGACCTCCGCGAGGGACAGATCCTCGGGGCCGATCCCCGCCTCTTCGTAGGCGGCGCGGGCGATCGATGCACGGAACGCGGGGCCTTCGGACGCGACCCCGGCGGCCGAGTCCGTGGCGATGTCCGGGAGGTCGAGCACGGTGTTCGGGTACGTCGGAGTCACCGTCGACACGGCCCGTATGCGGACGGGATCCGCGGCTCCGTGCCGGCGCGCGAAGTCCATGCTGGACAGCACCAGCGCCGCACCGCCGTCCGACGTGGCGCAGATGTCGAGCAGCCGCAGCGGATCGGCGACAACGGCGGAGGCCCCGACCTCCTCGGCCGTCACCGTCTTGCGATAGCGCGCGTTCGGATTCAGCGCGCCGGAGGCGGCGTTCTTCACCTTGACCTGCGCGAAGTCCTCGAGCGTGTCCCCGTGCAGGGCCATGCGCCGGCGCGCGTACAGACCGAAGTACGTCGGGTTGGTCGCCCCAAGTGCACGGAAACGCAACCAGTCGGGGTCGTCGGGCCGGTCACCGCCGGCGGGCTTGAAGAACCCCTTGGGCGCGGCGTCGGCCCCCACCACGAGCACGACGTCCGCGAGTCCCGAAAGGATCTGCGCCCGCGCCGTGTTGACCGCCTGGGCCCCCGAAGCGCAGGCCGCGTAGACGCTGGCCACGCGCGCGCCCTGCCAGCCGAGTGCCTTCGCGAACGTCGCTCCCGCCACGTAGCCGGGATAGCCGCCGCGCACCGTGTCCGCACCGACGATCGAGCCGACGTCGCGCCAGTCGACCCCGGCGTCGGCGAGCGCGGCCCGCGCCGCTGCCACCCCGTACTCGACGAAGCTGCGCCCCCACTTCCCCCAGGGGTGCATGCCCGCGCCGAGAACCGCCACGTCTCCCGTCATGCCGCCACCCCCGTCGGCCGCCAGTGCCACGTCGTCCATGTCGTCCCGGTCTCGTCGTCCCCCTCCTCGTTGAGCACGCCCGGTACGACTTCCACCTCCATGCCGACCGCGAGATCGGCCACGGAGACGCCAGGAGCTCCCTGGCCGAGCACGACCAATCGCTCCGTCTCGAGCTCCACAGCGATCAACGCGTAGGGCTCCCAGGGAAGTTCCCGATCCGACACGTACGGTTCCGGTGGTCGGTACCTGGCGTCCGTGTACGACCAGACGCGCCCGCGCCGCGACAGAGGCAGTGCCACCAGCTCGCCGCCCGCGCAGGCGGGATTGCGGCACGCCCCGTCCTCGCGCGGAAAGAACACCGACGCACATGCGGAGCAGCGCGTGCCCAACAGGCGGAAGTCGTCCCCCTCTCCGCTGAACCAATCGGCCACGACAGGTGTACGCGTACGCGCCACAGTTCCTCCCCGGCAATGAATCTGACGGAACGTCAGAAGTGTGCCATGGGGAGCCGAATGACGTCAGGGGTCCCGCAGAACCGCCCGCGTCCTACCGGCGTCCGTGACCGGTGAGGGCGCGACCGGGACCCACGGGGGTGCTTCCGGTTGCGCCCGCCACGTCACCGCCCCGTCAGCGAACGCCTGGAGATCGGGAAGTCGAAGTACGTGTCCGGGTAGAGCTCGGGCTTGTACGTGTAGTGCCACCACTCCTCGGGCAGGTTGACGAACCCCTGCGCGCCGAGCGCGTTGCGCAGCAGGTCCCGGTTGGTTCGCTGCACGCCCTGGACGCGCGGATCGTCCGTGTGGGCGAGCGTGTCGAAGCAGTCGAACCCGGTCCCCATGTCCAGCGAGTTGTCCGGGAACCGCTCGGCCTTAGGCCCGTAGCAGGGCGTGAGCCTCTCCCCGGGCACGTAGGGGCGCGTGGGTCGGGCGGGCAGCTTCACGACGGTCAGATCGAGGGTGGAGCCACGGCTGTGGCCCGACTTCTCCGCGATGTAGCCGTCCGCGAACAGGCGCGTCTTGTCGACGCGCGGGTAGAACTCCGCCTTCATCTTCTGGTCGTCGAGATCCTTCGCCCAGCGGACGAAATGGTCGACCGCGCGCTGCGGGCGGTAACAGTCGTACACCTTCAGGGAGTAGCCCCTCTTCAGGAGGCCGATCTGCGCCTTGTGGAGCGACTGCGCGGCAGGTCTCGTGAGGAGGCACATCGGCTTCTTGTAGCCGTCGACCGGCTCACCCATGAAGTCGTGCTCCGTGTAGTAGCGCATTTCCTGGATGATCGTGGGGTCCACGTCATGGAGCGCCACGAAGTCCTTGGGGGCCTTCGGGTCGGGCGTCGCATGGGCAGCCGAAGGGGCGGCGGCCACGCCGAGCAGCGCGGCGGCGGCCAGGGCGGCGAGTTTCCGCAGAGCGGTGGAGGCTCGAGTCATGGATCAGCGTCTATCAGGAGCCGGGCCCACCGGGGAAGACCGCAGCCGAGTGATCGGATACAGTCCGCGCCGTGCCCGCATCAACCCACCCCACGCTCAACCCCGTTCCGGATTCCCACTGTTCGAGCTGTGGGGCCGCCTACGGGGCAGAGGTTCACGGCTGGCCCCGCACCTGCCGGGCCTGTGACTCCGTCGCCTACCGCAACCCGCTCCCCGTGGCCATCGCCCTGCAACCGGTGTACGACACGGTGGGCACCGCCCTCGTCGCGATCACGCGCACCATCGCCCCCGCGCGCGGGGAGCCCGCCCTGCCCGGCGGCTTCATCGACGACCGGGAGGACTGGCGGCGAGCCGTCGTCCGTGAGCTCCAGGAGGAGACGGGCATCGTCGCCGCGGCCCGCGACGTACGCCTCGTGGACGCCATGAGCGCCCCGGACGGCCACCTCCTGCTCCTCGGCCTCCTGCCCGAACGTCCGGCGGGATTCCTGCCCACCAGCGCGCCCACGGACGAGACGGACGGCTGGCACCTCCTGCGCCGCCCGACCGAACTGGCGTTTCCACTCCACACGTTGGCGGTGAAGGCCTGGTTCGAGGGCCGCTACCTGTAGGAGCCAGGTCCCGTGAGCGTCCAGCGCGACCTTGCCGTAAGGCGCTCACAGGCCGCGCACACGCACCGGATACCGCGGTTCGACCTCGCCGTCCTCTCCGTCCGTCTCGACGACCACGCGCCCCTTGGCCCAGCGCACCCGGAACCGCTCGATCTCCGGCTCCTCCCAGCCGTCCCCGACGTCCCGCACCAAGTAGCCGCCGCCCGTACGGCCCGGTGCCGGCGCCCACGCCTCCAGGGCGACGCCCCCACCCGGATCGCGCACAGGAAGTACCGACCCACCACGCGCGAGCACCGGAATACGCGACAAGGGGGCGTCCACCGTGACCTGCCCGGGCCCCTCGAAGACTTCGCCGGTCACCGTGTCGTACCAGCGTCCAGGCGGCAACTGAACCGTGCGACGGACGGCTCCCTGCTCCAGGACGGGCGCGACCAACAGGCAGTCGCCCAACAAGAAGGCGTCCTCACAGTCACGCAAAGCCCGGTCCTCCGGAGCACCCCACCACAGAGGCCGCACATACGGGGCGCCGGTGCGCCGGGCGAGATGCGCGAGGGTCATGAAGTACGGAAAGAGGCGACGCCGCTCCTCCAGCGCCACGCGCGCGTGCGTGAGCACCTCCTCGCCGAACATCCAGGGCTCGCGACGCCCCGCCCGCAGCGCCGAACGCGTGCGGAACAGCGGCATATGAGCGCCCAGCTGGAACCAGCGCAAGAACAGTTCCGGTGACGGCTTCCCGTCGGACCCGCCCACATCAGGTCCTGAATACGGCACCCCGCACAAGCCGAGCCCCATCACCAACGAGAGCGAGGAGCGAAGGCCGGCCCACCCGGTGGCGACGTCACCGGACCACGTCCCTCCGTAGCGCTGCAAGCCCACCCAGCCGGACCGGGAGAACAGGAAGGGCCGTTCCTGCGGCTGCAGTTCGCGCAGCCCCTCGTAGCCGGCCCGCGCCATGCACAGCGCGTACACGTTGTGCGCCTCCCGATGGTCGCCGCCCCGCCCCTCGACCGCGTGCCGGGACGAACGGGGGAGCGTGGGCTCACCGAAGGCGGAGAAGGACACCGGCTCGTTCATGTCGTGCCAGAAACCCGAGAAGCCCTGCTCGAGACGCTCCTCGTACAGACCGCCCCACCACTTGCGCACCCGCTCCGCGGTGAAGTCCGGATACATCGACTCACCCGGCCACACGACCCCGCGTACGGGCCGGCCCGCCGCGTCCCGTACAAAGGCGTCGATCGCCTGCCCGCCGTCGTACAGGGCGTTGCCGCGCTGGGCCTTGACCGCCGGGTCGACGACCGACACCAGCCGGACGCCCTCGCCGCGCAACTGTTCGGCCAGACGGGGCAAGGACGGAAACCGCTCCCGATCGACAGTGAAGGCCTGTCCCTCCGTGAAGTGATCGACGTCCAAATGCGCGGCCTCCAGGGGCAGATCGCGCTCCCTGTAGCCCGCGACGACCCGGCGCACCTCCTGCTCGCTCCCGAACCCCCAACGCGCGTGCTGGTGGCCCAGCGCCCAGCCCGGCGGCACGGCCGGAGCGCCGGTCAGCTGGGACCAGACGTGGAGCACGCGCGCGGGTGCGCCCACCACCACCCAACAGCGCAACGGGCCACCCTCCATGCGCAGTTCGGACGTCCCGGCGTAGTCATGCCCGGAGCCCGCACCCTCATGGCCCTCACGGAGGCTGACGGTGCCGTCCCACGTGTTGTCGTGGAACACCAGATGCGTGCCCGCATCCGCGACCACCACCTGCACCGGCATCGTGAGCGACAACGGATCGTCCTGCCGACCGAACGAACCGCCTGGATCCGTGTTCCACAACCGGTACGTCCCGTCACGCAGCCGCGGGCCCGACGCACGGCCTCCGAGGCCGAAGAAGCGCGCATCGGCCGAGACCTCGGACCGCTGCGCCCAGCGCGCCTCACCGCCACCCTCGGACTCCCACCACCGGGGCGGCAGATCGCGGCGCAGCAAGACCCCGCCCGGCGTACGCACCTCCAAAGCGCCGTGCCGCGAGACCACCGCGGTCACCCGCTCGGAGACCACCCGCCAACCGCCGTCCTTGTCCGGCTCCAGCACCGCCCGCGGGTCCGCCTCCGGGCAGAGCCCGGCCAACGCGTACGAAGGCTCCGGTTCGGCCCTGTCCCAGCCCCAGAAGAGGGCACCGCTCACGGTGACGATGATGCGCAGCCGGGACCGCGTGAACCGCACAAGACCGCCACCCGGTTCGGGCGTCACACCGACCACCGAGCCCGGGACCCGGGCCCGCTCGACTCCCCGCCGGGGCAGGCCCACGGAGTCCGCGCGACGGTGCCGCCACGACGCCCGAACGGAGCGCAGCCCATGGGCCGACCCCACGGACGAAACCGCCTTCGCCAAGCGCACCAGGTCACGACCATCCATGCTGCTCACCCTGCCACCGAGGCGCACGCGTGCGTGCCGCGTTCAACTGCCGTTCATCCGTGGTGCCAGCACATCTTCGCCGGGCCGACTATGTGGGATACACCCTGGTGTCGAAGTCGATCACGTGGCATCGTCCAGTGAGCCGCGTCAGGCGCACACTCCGCGGAGCGCGCCGAGGACGCACACGCCGCGCACGCACTTCCTGGAGCCGCATCATGTCCACCGTGAACCCGTCACCGCTCTGGCAGCCCGATCGGCAGCAGATCGCCGACGCGCAGATCACACGGTTCCAGGCCTGGGCGGCCGAGCAGCACGGCGCGCCCGCCGACGGCGGCTACGAGGCGCTGCACCGCTGGTCGGTCACCGAACTCGAAACCTTCTGGAAGGCCGTCACCGAGTGGTTCGACGTGCGCTTCACGCACCCGTACACGCGCGTGCTCGGCAACCGTGACATGCCCGGTGCCGAGTGGTTCCCCGGGGCCACGATCAACTACGCCGCGCATGCCCTGCGCACGGCGGACGACCCTGCGCGCGCGGACACCCCCGCGATCCTCCACGTCGACGAGACACACGAACCCCGTCCCGTCACCTGGTCCGAGCTGCGCGGCCAGGTCGGCTCCCTGGCCGCGGAACTGCGCGCCCTCGGAGTACGCCCCGGCGACCGCGTCAGCGGCTATCTGCCCAACATCCCCGAGGCCGTCGCCGCCCTCCTCGCCACGGCGGCCGTCGGAGCCGTGTGGACGTCCTGCGCCCCCGACTTCGGCGCGCGCAGTGTCCTGGACCGCTTCCAGCAGGTGGAGCCCGTGGTCCTGTTCACGGTCGACGGCTACCGCTACGGCGGCAAGGAGCACGACCGCCGCGACACCGTGCAGGAACTCCGCAACGAACTGCCGTCCCTGCGCGCGGTGGTACACATCCCGCTTCTCGGGACCAAGGCACCCGAAGGCGCGCTGGAATGGTCGGCCCTCACCTCCGCGGACGTCACACCCGTCTACGAAGAAGTGCCCTTCGACCATCCTCTGTGGGTGCTCTACTCCTCCGGCACCACAGGCCTGCCCAAGGCCATCGTGCAGTCGCAGGGCGGCATACTCATCGAGCACCTCAAGCAGATCGGCCTGCACTCCGACCTCGGCCCCGACGACCGCTTCTTCTGGTACACGTCCACCGGCTGGATGATGTGGAACTTCCTCGTCGGCGGCCTGCTCACCGGCACCACGATCGTCACCTACGACGGCAGCCCCGGGTACCCCGAGACCGGCGCCCAGTGGGCGATCGCCGAACGCACCGGCGCGACCCTCTTCGGCACCTCCGCCGCATACGTCATGGCCTGCCGCAAGGCCGACGTGCACCCCACGCGCGACCACGACCTCTCCCGCGTCAAGTGCGTCGCCACCACAGGCTCCCCGCTCCCGCCGGACGGCTTCCGCTGGCTCCACGACGAGGTGCGGGACGACCTGTGGATCGCCTCCGTCAGCGGCGGCACCGACGTCTGCTCCTGTTTCGCCGGAGCCGTGCCGACGCTCCCCGTCCACATCGGCGAGCTCCAGGCGCCCAGCCTCGGCACGGACCTCCAGGCGTGGGACCCGGCCGGCGAACCCCTGACCGACGAGGTCGGCGAACTCGTCGTCACCAACCCGATGCCGTCCATGCCGATCCGCTTCTGGAACGACCCCGACGGCACCAGGTACCACGACAGCTACTTCGACACCTACCCCGGAGTCTGGCGCCACGGCGACTGGATCACGCTGACCTCGCGCGGCTCCGTCGTCATCCACGGCCGCTCCGACTCGACTCTCAACCGCCAGGGCGTCCGGATGGGATCGGCCGACATCTACGAGGTCGTGGAGCGCCTCCCCGAGATCCGCGAATCACTCGTCATCGGCCTGGAACAGCCCGACGGCGGCTACTGGATGCCCCTCTTCGTCCACCTCGCGCCGGGCGCCACCCTCGACGACGCGCTCCGCTCCCGCATCAAGCAGGTCATTCGCGAACAGCTCTCGCCGCGCCACGTGCCCGACGAGATCATCGAAGCTCCCGGCGTCCCGCACACCCTCACCGGCAAGCGCATCGAGGTGCCCGTCAAGCGCCTACTCTCGGGCACGCCGCTGGAGAAGGCGGTCAACCCCGGCTCCATCGACAACCTCGAACTCCTCAAGTTCTACGAGGAGATCGCCCGCAAGCGAGCCTGATCGGCCGCCCGAAACCGATGGTGCACCGTCACCGAACGTGGCGTTGTCAGTACCTCTGATTACTCTGAGTGAGCATCGTTCAAGCGCACTCAGGGGGAATCATGGGGCACACTCAACACAGCCGAACGGCCGGCGTTCGACGCGGCCTGCGCCGTGAAGTGGCGGGAACCATCGGCCTGTTGGCCGACGAGCAGGACTTCGAGGCGATGCGGCTCTACCGCAGCTTCACCTTCGACGACCACACGACGTACCTGCGCCAAGTGGAAGGACTGCTCAAATCCCAGGCCGCGGCCGGCGGGTACACCACGGTCACGCTGTTCGACCCGGCCGAGTTCACGGAATTCTGCCGGGCGGAGGGCCTCGACCCGGACAGTGCGATCAGCCGTACCCGATTCACCGCGGAACTCGCCGCGTCGGGCCCCGGGGTTGCCTACCAGGGACAACCCATGGCCGACCTCGTCCCCGAACTCGTGGAAGAGGCCGTCCGCCAAGCGACCTGGGAATTCGCGACGTCCGTCCTGTCCCGGACAGGGGCCTGCGCCGTGTGCGGGCAGGACGTCGGACGCATGGCCTTCGCCAGGGCTTCCTACCTGGTCTCCCGAGTGATCGACGCGCTCGGCGAAGGAGCCCACCACTGGGTGTGCAGCGTGCTCACCGACAGGGAGTCCCTGCATGCCGTCCTGCACGTGGACGCCACGGAACCCGACACAGTCACGGTGGATGAGTCCGCGGCCATGGAGGTCACGGCCGTACTGGCGCTGGCGATCGTCAGCCGGCGCGCCTGCGCGGTCATCGTGCGCAGCTCGGTCCCTGGCGAGGAGGACCGCGTCTGCGGCTGGCACCTGAAGGACGAGGGATTCCAACCGATCCCCGGGGGACGGGTCTTCGACGCCTACTGCACCGACGCGGACTCCGGCGACCTGTCCGGTCCGGAACCAGGCGTGAACTACTGCACCGCACCAAAGGTGGACGACGCGAAACCGGAAGGCAGGCATCTGCACTGATCGCTCGAGCCGCTGATCCCTGCGGACAAGCGCGAAGGGCGCCCCGCCCAAAGGCGGAGCGCCCTCCAAAGGCACCGGTAAGGCGCCGGTCATGCTCGGTTACTCGCCGGACAGCACGGCCTGAGCGGCGCTGCGCGCTTCCTCCGCCGACTCCGCGGCACGCGCGGCAGCGGCCGCGCGCTCGCACTGGGCCAGCGTGTACTTGCTGAGCGTCGCCCGCACGTACGGAATCGAAGCGGCGCCCATGGAGAGGGAGGTGACCCCCAGACCGGTCAGGACGCACGCGAGCAGCGGGTCGGACGCGGCCTCACCGCAGACGCCGCAGCTCTTTCCCTCGGCCTTCGCCGCCTCGGCGGACAGCGAGACCAGGTCGAGCAGCGCGGGCTGCCACGGGTCCTGCAGACGCGACACGGCGCCGACCTGACGGTCCGCGGCGAACGTGTACTGGGCCAGGTCGTTGGTGCCGAGCGACAGGAACTCGACCTCCTGCAACACCGACCGGGCACGCAGAGCGGCAGACGGAATCTCCACCATCGCGCCGAACTTCGCCTGCAGACCGGCCTCACGGCAGGCATCGGCAAAGGCCTTGGCGTCGGCGCGGTCGGCCACCATCGGCGCCATGACCTCGAGGTAGACCGGGAGACCCTCGGAAGCCTTCGCCAGCGCGGTCAGCTGCGTGCGCAGCACCTCCGGGTGGTCGAGCAGCGTCCGCAGACCGCGCACGCCCAGAGCCGGGTTGGGCTCGTCGCCGGGCGTCAAGAAGTCCAGGGGCTTGTCGGCGCCGGCGTCGAGCACCCGCACCACGACACGGCCCTCGGGGAACGCCTCCAGCACCTGCCGGTACGCCTCGACCTGCTTCTCCTCGGACGGAGCGTTCTTGCTGTCGTCCAGGAAGAGGAACTCGGTACGGAAGAGACCGACACCCTCGGCACCCGCCTCGACCGCCGCGGGCACGTCCGCCGGGCCGCCGATGTTGGCGAGCAGCGGCACCTTGTGCCCGTCAGAGGTGGCACCGGGACCGGTCGAGGCGGTCAGCGCCGCCTTGCGCTCGGCGGCAGCGGCCTCCATCGCGGCCCGCTTCTCCGCGCTCGGGTCCACGAAGATCTCACCGGTGCTGCCGTCGACGGCGACCACGGAACCCTCGGCGAGCTCACCCGCACCAGGAAGCGCCACCACGGCCGGCACACCCAGGGCACGGGCCAGGATCGCGCTGTGGCTGGTCGGCCCGCCCTCCTCGGTGACGAAACCGAGCACGAGCGCGGGGTCCAGGAGCGCGGTGTCCGCGGGCGCAAGGTCACGGGCGATGAGCACGTAGGGCTTGTCGCTGTCCGGAACGCCGGGCATGGGCACCCCGAGGAGCCGGGCCACGATGCGGTTCCGCACGTCGTCGAGGTCCGCGACGCGACCGGCCATGTACTCACCGGCACCGGCAAGGAGCTCTCGATAGTGCGAGAACGCGTCGTAGATGCCGCGCTCGGCCGTGCTCCCGACGGCGACACGACGGTCGACGTCGGCCATCAGCTCGGGGTCCTGGGCGATCATGGCCTGAGCCTCGAGCACCGCCTGGGCCTCGCCACCGGCCAGATTGCCGCGCGCCATCAGATCGGCAGCGACAGCTTCGACGGCCTGGCGGGCGCGCCCCTGTTCGCGCTCGGCATCCTCAGCCGGAATCTGCTTGGCCGGCGGCTCCAGCACCGCCGTCCCCATGTGCCGAACCTCGCCGATCGCCACACCGTGGCTCACGCCGACGCCTCGCAGCGTTGTCTCCATCTCACCCGTCTCCGATAGTGCGGCGAGCGCAGCCGCCGCGTTGATTTCTTGCCGACCGTCAGTGACGGAGTGCGTCACTTCCAGCCGAACAGCGCGTCGCCGGCCTTGATGTCGCCGTCCTCGACGACACCGGAAAGGGACTCGGCCGTGGCCTCAAGGGCGACGACCGGGCAGATCGGCGACTTGCCGGCGGCCTCGACGGCAGCCGGGTCCCATCGGACCACGGCCTGCCCGCGCTGCACAGTGTCGCCCTTGTTGACGAGCAGCTCGAAGCCCTCGCCGTTGAGCTGGACAGTGTCGATGCCCAGGTGCGTCAGCACACCATGGCCTTCCTCATCCACGACGACGAAAGCGTGCGGGTGGAGGGACACCACGATGCCGTCCACCGGGGCCACGGCGTCGGACGCCTCGCGCGCGGGGTCAATGGCGGAGCCGGGGCCGACCATCGCACCGGAGAACACCGGGTCAGGAACAGCAGAGAGCCCGATGGCGCGTCCGGTGAGCGGGGACGTCACACTGGTCATGGCAAGCCTCCCAGAGGGCGGAGATTCAGGGTCGCCGTCACTGCCTGTCCTGGACGGCGTACTGTTCAGAAGCGTAAGTCATAAAAAGTCCCGGTTCCCTACGAGAGGTACCGGTTGGCGGACGTAGGGGCCGCGGGCAAACGATTTGCGTCGAAGCTCGGGCCCGTTGTACCGTCGTACACCTGCCAGGGAGGCAAGCGACGCCATCGAGCGTCCAACACCTCGGCAGCATCTATCAAGTCCTAAGTTGCTTTGCGAACCGTATCTCTGCATGTCTGCAGAGACGTGGCAAGCGGGCCGAAAAAAGACTGATAGTGTTTGACCTCGCCGAAAGGGCCGCGAAAGCGGAACTCTTATAAGGCGAGTGTCAATCCGAGGAAATCGGCCGGTGAAACGGTCTGATAGAGTCGGAAACGCAAAACAGCAAGACCGAAGGGAAGCGCCCGGAGGAAAGCCCGAGAGGGTGAGTACAAAGGAAGCGTCCGTTCCTTGAGAACTCAACAGCGTGCCAAAAATCAACGCCAGATATATTGATACCCCGTCTTCAGCATCTGCTGGGGCGAGGTTCCTTTGAAAAGTCCTGCAGGCCTTCTGGTCGGCAGGCGCACAGCGAGGACGCTGTGAACGGTCGGATTATTCCTCCGACTGTTCCGCTCTCGTGGTGTCACCCCGATTACGGGGAAACATTCACGGAGAGTTTGATCCTGGCTCAGGACGAACGCTGGCGGCGTGCTTAACACATGCAAGTCGAACGATGAAGCCCTTCGGGGTGGATTAGTGGCGAACGGGTGAGTAACACGTGGGCAATCTGCCCTTCACTCTGGGACAAGCCTTGGAAACGAGGTCTAATACCGGATAACACTCCCATTCTCCTGGATGGGGGTTAAAAGCTCCGGCGGTGAAGGATGAGCCCGCGGCCTATCAGCTTGTTGGTGAGGTAATGGCTCACCAAGGCGACGACGGGTAGCCGGCCTGAGAGGGCGACCGGCCACACTGGGACTGAGACACGGCCCAGACTCCTACGGGAGGCAGCAGTGGGGAATATTGCACAATGGGCGAAAGCCTGATGCAGCGACGCCGCGTGAGGGATGACGGCCTTCGGGTTGTAAACCTCTTTCAGCAGGGAAGAAGCGAAAGTGACGGTACCTGCAGAAGAAGCGCCGGCTAACTACGTGCCAGCAGCCGCGGTAATACGTAGGGCGCAAGCGTTGTCCGGAATTATTGGGCGTAAAGAGCTCGTAGGCGGCTTGTCACGTCGATTGTGAAAGCTCGGGGCTTAACCCCGAGTCTGCAGTCGATACGGGCTAGCTAGAGTGTGGTAGGGGAGATCGGAATTCCTGGTGTAGCGGTGAAATGCGCAGATATCAGGAGGAACACCGGTGGCGAAGGCGGATCTCTGGGCCATTACTGACGCTGAGGAGCGAAAGCGTGGGGAGCGAACAGGATTAGATACCCTGGTAGTCCACGCCGTAAACGGTGGGCACTAGGTGTGGGCAACATTCCACGTTGTCCGCGCCGCAGCTAACGCATTAAGTGCCCCGCCTGGGGAGTACGGCCGCAAGGCTAAAACTCAAAGGAATTGACGGGGGCCCGCACAAGCAGCGGAGCATGTGGCTTAATTCGACGCAACGCGAAGAACCTTACCAAGGCTTGACATACACCGGAAACGTCTGGAGACAGGCGCCCCCTTGTGGTCGGTGTACAGGTGGTGCATGGCTGTCGTCAGCTCGTGTCGTGAGATGTTGGGTTAAGTCCCGCAACGAGCGCAACCCTTGTTCTGTGTTGCCAGCATGCCCTTCGGGGTGATGGGGACTCACAGGAGACCGCCGGGGTCAACTCGGAGGAAGGTGGGGACGACGTCAAGTCATCATGCCCCTTATGTCTTGGGCTGCACACGTGCTACAATGGCCGATACAATGAGCTGCGATACCGCAAGGTGGAGCGAATCTCAAAAAGTCGGTCTCAGTTCGGATTGGGGTCTGCAACTCGACCCCATGAAGTTGGAGTTGCTAGTAATCGCAGATCAGCATTGCTGCGGTGAATACGTTCCCGGGCCTTGTACACACCGCCCGTCACGTCACGAAAGTCGGTAACACCCGAAGCCGGTGGCCCAACCCCTTGTGGGAGGGAGCTGTCGAAGGTGGGACTGGCGATTGGGACGAAGTCGTAACAAGGTAGCCGTACCGGAAGGTGCGGCTGGATCACCTCCTTTCTAAGGAGCACTTCTTACCGAGTCCTTCGGGACGAGGTCAGAGGCCACTACGTCGGCAAACGTTCGACGGTGGTTGCTCATGGGTGGAACGTTGATTATTCGGCACCGTCAGTCATCTCGGGCTGCAAGTACTGCTCTTCGGAGCGTGGAAAGCTGATCACGAGTGGCGAGGGTGTCGGGCACGCTGTTGGGTGTCTGAAGGTACGGCCGTGATGGTCGCCTTCAGTGCCGGCCCCGGTAAAAATCCGCTTCGGTGGGTTGTGACGGGTGGTTGGTCGTTGTTTGAGAACTGCACAGTGGACGCGAGCATCTGTGGCCAAGTTTTTAAGGGCGCACGGTGGATGCCTTGGCACCAGGAACCGATGAAGGACGTGGGAGGCCACGATAGTCCCCGGGGAGTCGTCAACCAGGCTTTGATCCGGGGGTTTCCGAATGGGGAAACCCGGCAGTCGTCATGGGCTGTCACCCGCTGCTGAATATATAGGCAGTGTGGAGGGAACGCGGGGAAGTGAAACATCTCAGTACCCGCAGGAAGAGAAAACAACCGTGATTCCGGGAGTAGTGGCGAGCGAAACTGGATGAGGCCAAACCGTATACGTGTGAGACCCGGCAGGGGTTGCGTGTGCGGGGTTGTGGGATCTCTCTTTACGGTCTGCCGGCCGTGAGACGAGTAAGAAACCGTTGATGTAGGCGAAGGACATGCGAAAGGTCCGGCGTAGAGGGTAAGACCCCCGTAGTCGAAACATTAACGGCTCGTTTGAGAGACACCCAAGTAGCACGGGGCCCGAGAAATCCTGTGTGAATCTGGCGGGACCACCCGTTAAGCCTAAATATTCCCTGGTGACCGATAGCGGATAGTACCGTGAGGGAATGGTGAAAAGTACCGCGGGAGCGGAGTGAAATAGTACCTGAAACCGTGTGCCTACAAGCCGTGGGAGCGTCGCGCATTGAGTTTACTCAATGCGTCGTGACTGCGTGCCTTTTGAAGAATGAGCCTGCGAGTTTGCGGTGTGTTGCGAGGTTAACCCGTGTGGGGAAGCCGTAGCGAAAGCGAGTCCGAATAGGGCGATTTAGTAGCGCGCTCAAGACCCGAAGCGGAGTGATCTAGCCATGGGCAGGTTGAAGCGGAGGTAAGACTTCGTGGAGGACCGAACCCACCAGGGTTGAAAACCTGGGGGATGACCTGTGGTTAGGGGTGAAAGGCCAATCAAACTCCGTGATAGCTGGTTCTCCCCGAAATGCATTTAGGTGCAGCGTCGTGTGTTTCTTGCCGGAGGTAGAGCACTGGATAGGCGATGGGCCCTACCGGGTTACTGACCTTAGCCAAACTCCGAATGCCGGTAAGTGAGAGCACGGCAGTGAGACTGTGGGGGATAAGCTCCATGGTCGAGAGGGAAACAGCCCAGAGCATCGACTAAGGCCCCTAAGCGTACGCTAAGTGGGAAAGGATGTGGAGTCGCAGAGACAACCAGGAGGTTGGCTTAGAAGCAGCCACCCTTGAAAGAGTGCGTAATAGCTCACTGGTCAAGTGATTCCGCGCCGACAATGTAGCGGGGCTCAAGCGTACCGCCGAAGTCGTGTCATTCATACAACAGGGCCAACGCCTGTATGGATGGGTAGGGGAGCGTCGTGTGCCGGGTGAAGCAGCACCGGAAGGTAGTTGTGGACGGTTCACGAGTGAGAATGCAGGCATGAGTAGCGATACACACGTGAGAAACGTGTGCGCCGATTGACTAAGGGTTCCTGGGTCAAGCTGATCTGCCCAGGGTAAGTCGGGACCTAAGGCGAGGCCGACAGGCGTAGTCGATGGATAACCGGTTGATATTCCGGTACCCGCTGTGACGCGAAAGACATCGAATCCAGTGATGCTAAGGCCGTGAAGCCGTTCCGGACCCTTCGGGGAATGGAAAGTGGTGGAGCCGCCGGCCCAAGCTGGTAGTAGGTGAGCGATGGGGTGACGCAGGAAGGTAGTCCAGCCCGGGCGATGGTAGTCCCGGGGTAAGGGTGTAGGGCGCTGTCCAGGTAAATCCGGACAGCTTGTGCCTGAGACCTGATGCCGAGCCGATTGTGGTGAAGTGGATGATCCTATGCTGTCGAGAAAAGCCTCTAGCGAGTTTCATGGCGGCCCGTACCCTAAACCGACTCAGGTGGTCAGGTAGAGAATACCGAGGCGTTCGGGTGAACTATGGTTAAGGAACTCGGCAAAATGCCCCCGTAACTTCGGGAGAAGGGGGGCCATTCCTGGTGATTGGACTTGCTCCATGAGCTGGGGGTGGCCGCAGAGACCAGCGAGAAGCGACTGTTTACTAAAAACACAGGTCCGTGCGAAGCCGTAAGGCGATGTATACGGACTGACGCCTGCCCGGTGCTGGAACGTTAAGGGGACCGGTTAGTCACATTTCGGTGTGGCGAAGCTGAGAACTTAAGCGCCAGTAAACGGCGGTGGTAACTATAACCATCCTAAGGTAGCGAAATTCCTTGTCGGGTAAGTTCCGACCTGCACGAATGGCGTAACGACTTCTCGACTGTCTCAACCATAGGCCCGGTGAAATTGCACTACGAGTAAAGATGCTCGTTTCGCGCAGAAGGACGGAAAGACCCCGGGACCTTTACTATAGTTTGATATTGGTGTTCGGTTCGGCTTGTGTAGGATAGGTGGGAGACTTTGAAGCGGCCACGCCAGTGGTTGTGGAGTCGTCGTTGAAATACCACTCTGGTCGTGCTGGATGTCTAACCTGGGTCCGTGATCCGGATCAGGGACAGTGTCTGATGGGTAGTTTAACTGGGGCGGTTGCCTCCCAAAGAGTAACGGAGGCGCCCAAAGGTTCCCTCAGCCTGGTTGGTAATCAGGTGTTGAGTGTAAGTGCACAAGGGAGCTTGACTGTGAGACCGACGGGTCGAGCAGGGACGAAAGTCGGGACTAGTGATCCGGCGGTGGCTTGTGGAAGCGCCGTCGCTCAACGGATAAAAGGTACCCCGGGGATAACAGGCTGATCTTCCCCAAGAGTCCATATCGACGGGATGGTTTGGCACCTCGATGTCGGCTCGTCGCATCCTGGGGCTGGAGTCGGTCCCAAGGGTTGGGCTGTTCGCCCATTAAAGCGGTACGCGAGCTGGGTTTAGAACGTCGTGAGACAGTTCGGTCCCTATCCTCTGTGCGCGTAGGAATATTGAGAAGGGCTGTCCCTAGTACGAGAGGACCGGGACGGACGAACCTCTGGTGTGCCAGTTGTCCTGCCAAGGGCATGGCTGGTTGGCTACGTTCGGAAAGGATAACCGCTGAAAGCATCTAAGCGGGAAGCCTGCTTCGAGATGAGTATTCCCACCCCCTTTGAGGGGTTAAGGCTCCCAGTAGACGACTGGGTTGATAGGCCGGATCTGGAAGCACCGCAAGGTGTGGAGGTGACCGGTACTAATAGGCCGAGGGCTTGTCCTCAGTTGCTCGCGTCCACTGTGTTGGTTCTGAAACCACGAACAACCGTCGTAGCCATGTGCCACGGCTCCGGTTGACAGTTTCATAGTGTTTCGGTGGTCATAGCGTGAGGGAAACGCCCGGTTACATTCCGAACCCGGAAGCTAAGCCTCACAGCGCCGATGGTACTGCAGGGGGGACCCTGTGGGAGAGTAGGACGCCGCCGAACTCCTTTTATCGAAAAGCCCGGGCCGGGATACGGTCCGGGCTTTTCTGCGTTTGGGGGCGTTGTCGTGTACTGCGTTACGACGCCCCGGTAGCTCAGGCCTCCCGACACTGAGGGTAAAGTCAGGGGGCATCGTTGGTTCGTTCCCCACAGGAGGCCCCCGGGTGGAGGTCCAGGAGACCCGTGTTCAGACGGACAGGGTCCTCACCATCCCGAACATCCTCAGCATGGCGCGTCTCGTCGGCGTGCCCCTCTTCCTGTGGCTCATCCTGCGCCCTGAGTTCGGGGGCCCCAAGAGTGACGGCTGGGCGCTGCTCGTGCTCGCGCTCAGCGGCATCAGCGACTATCTCGACGGGAAGCTCGCGCGACGCTGGAATCAGATCAGCAGCCTTGGCCGGCTGCTCGACCCGGCCGCTGACCGGCTCTACATTTTGTCCACGTTGGTGGGTTTGACCTGGCGTGACATTCTGCCCATTTGGTTGACCTCCGTACTTTTGGCGCGTGAACTGCTTCTGCTGGTGATGGTGGGGATCCTCAGGCGCCATGGCTATCCGCCGCCCCAGGTGAACTTCCTCGGGAAGGCAGCGACCTTCAACCTGATGTACGCGTTCCCCTTGCTGCTTCTCAGCGACGGAACGGGCTGGATCCACGAACTCGCTGCTATTTTCGGATGGGCGTTCGCCGGATGGGGTACGACGCTGTACTGGTGGGCAGGGATCCTCTACGTGGTTCAAGTCCGCCGTCTTGTCCGGGCGGACTCCATGGCCGATTGAACTCGCCATTGCGCGTTGGCGGGGCCAGATGGCCCGCCGTGACAAGTGCGGGCCATTCAGGGCGGGTGAAGTCGGCTAGACCGTCGTCTCTTCAAGGAGGACGCTTCCGACATGAAGGCCGTCGTGATGGCCGGAGGCGAAGGCACACGCCTTCGCCCCATGACCTCGAGTATGCCCAAGCCGCTCCTACCAGTGGCCAATCGGCCGATCATGGAGCATGTGCTCAGGTTGCTCAAGCGGCATGGGCTCAGCGAGACCGTGGTCACCGTTCAGTTCTTGGCCTCACTGGTCAAGAACTACTTCGGGGACGGCGAAGAGCTTGGAATGGAGCTCACCTATGCCAATGAGGAGAAGCCACTCGGCACTGCCGGCAGCGTGAAAAACGCTGAGGAAGCGCTGAAGGATGACTCTTTCCTTGTCATCTCGGGTGACGCCCTCACCGATTTCGACCTCACCGAGCTCATCGAATTCCACAAGGAAAAGGGTGCGCTCGTCACCGTCTGTCTGACGCGTGTGCCCAATCCGCTGGAATTCGGTATCACCATCGTCGACGAGGAGGGGAAGGTCGAGCGCTTCCTCGAGAAGCCGACCTGGGGACAGGTCTTCTCGGACACGGTGAACACGGGCATCTACGTGATGGAGCCCGAAGTCTTCGACTACGTCGAGGCCGATGTCCCGGTGGACTGGTCCGGGGATGTCTTCCCGCAGCTGATGAAGGAAGGCAAGCCCATCTACGGCTATGTCGCCGAGGGCTACTGGGAGGACGTCGGCACACACGAGAGCTATGTGAAGGCCCAGGCCGACGTCCTCGAAGGAAAGGTCGACGTCGAACTCGACGGGTTCGAGATCTCGCCCGGTGTGTGGGTGGCCGAAGGTGCTGAAGTGCACCCGGACGCCGTGCTGCGTGGGCCGCTCTACATCGGCGACTACGCCAAGGTCGAAGCGGATGTGGAGATCCGGGAGCACACGGTCGTCGGCTCGAACGTCGTCGTGAAGAGCGGGGCCTTCCTGCACAAGGCCGTCGTGCACGACAACGTCTACATCGGGGAGCACTGCAATCTCCGCGGCTGCGTGGTCGGCAAGAACACCGACATCATGCGGGCCGCGCGGATCGAGGACGGCGCCGTCATCGGCGACGAGTGCCTCGTCGGTGAGGAATCGATCGTCCAGGGCAATGTGCGGGTCTACCCGTTCAAGACCGTCGAGGCAGGCGCCTTCGTCAACACGTCGGTCATCTGGGAGTCGCGTGGGCAGGCCCATCTGTTCGGGGCCAGGGGCGTCTCCGGGATCCTGAATGTCGAGATCACGCCCGAACTGGCCGTGCGGCTCGCGGGGGCGTACGCGACGACGCTCAAGAAGGGGTCGACCGTCACGACCGCGCGTGACCACTCCCGTGGTGCGCGTGCGCTCAAGAGGGCCGTCATCTCCGCGCTCCAGGCCAGCGCCATGGACGTAAGGGATCTGGAGAATGTGCCGCTGCCCGTGGCGCGGCAGCAGACGGCTCGGGGAAGTGCCGGCGGGATCATGATCCGTACGACGCCCGGGGTGCCGGACTCCGTCGACATCATGTTCTTCGACGAGCGCGGGGCGGATCTTTCGCAGGGCAGCCAGCGCAAGCTGGACCGGGTGTACGCGCGGCAGGAGTACCGCAGGGCGTTCCCCGGGGAGATCGGCGATCTGCACTTCCCGTCGAGCGTCTTCGACTCGTACACGGGGTCTTTGCTGCGGAACGTCGATACGACGGGGGTCGCGGAGGCCGGGCTCAAGGTGGTCGTCGACGCGTCGAACGGAAGTGCCGGGCTCGTGCTGCCCAGCCTTCTCGGGCGGCTCGGCGTCGACTCCCTGACGATCAATCCCGGGCTCGACGAGTCGCGGCCCACGGAGACCGCGGACGCCCGCAGGTCCGGGCTCGTACGGCTGGGGGAGATCGTGGCCTCGGCGCGGGCCGCGTTCGGGGTGCGGTTTGACCCGGTCGGTGAGCGGCTTTCGCTGGTCGACGAGAAGGGGCGGATCGTCGAGGACGACCGGGCGTTGCTCGTGATGCTCGATCTTGTCGCCGCGGAGCGCAGGAGCGGGCGGGTGGCGCTGCCCGTGACCACGACCCGGATCGCGGAGCAGGTCGCCGCGTATCACGGGACGCAGGTCGAGTGGACGACCACGTCTCCCGATGACCTGACGCGCGTGGGGCGTGAGGACGGGACGATCTTCGGTGGGGACGGGCGGGCCGGGTTCATCATTCCCGAGTTCAGCAGCGTGTTCGACGGGGCCGCGGCGTTTGTGCGGCTCATCGGGCTCGTCGCCCGTACGCAGTTGACCCTCAGCCAGATCGACGCGCGGATTCCGCGGGCGCATGTGCTCAAGCGGGATCTGGCGACGCCGTGGGCCGTCAAGGGCCTCGTCATGCGCCGCGTCGTGGAGGAGGCGGGCGAGCGGTCCGTGGACACGACCGACGGTGTACGGGTCGTGGAGGCCGACGGACGTTGGGTGATGGTGCTGCCCGACCCGGCCGAGGCGGTCACCCACCTGTGGGCCGAGGGGCCGGACGACGCCTCGGCGCAGCAACTGCTCGACGAGTGGTCGGCGGTCGTGGACAGCGCCGGGCGCTGACCCGGATCCCTGCTGCTCGACGCCTATTTCGGGCGTCGGGCGGCAGGGCAGTGGGGTCGTTGGGTGACAGTGGCCACGACGTGCGACGATGTGCGGCATGCCGCAGCAGCCCCCCAAACGGAGCACCCCAGAGCGCCCCGCGCGCCCCGACGCCTCCATGTCGCTGCTGACCAACGTCATGGATCACAGCCTTGACGACGGGTATGCGGAGGCCACCGCGCGCAAAGAGGCGCTGGGGCAGAGCGGTTTGCCGAAGACGCTGCGGGCGAAGCTGGGGCTTGCGGCGGGGCTTGTGCTCGCCGCTCTCGTGGTGACGGTGGGGGCGGCGCAGGCCCGTGTCACCGCGCCGGTGGTGGCCAAGGAGCGCGAGGAGCTCATCGACCGCATCGACCGGGAGACCGAGTCCGCCGACCAACTGGAGGGACAGGTCGACTCGCTGCGCGGGCGCGTGGGGGAGATGCAGCGCGAGGCGTTGAAGAAGCACGGTGGTGAGCAGGCGGAGTTGGCGGGGGTGCTCTCCGGCGCCGTCGCCGTGCACGGCCCCGGTGTGAAGCTCGTCGTCGACGACGCGAAGTCGGCCACCACGGGCGACGGCAGCGGTCCGCGCGAGAGCAACGGTTTCTCGGACACGGGCCGCGTACGCGACCGGGACATGCAGCGCGTCATGAACGGTCTCTGGCAGTCCGGCGCCGAGGCCATCAGCATCAACGGGCAGCGCCTCACCTCGCTGTCCGCGATCAGGGCCGCGGGTGACGCGATACTGGTCGACAACAAGCCGCTGGTGCCGCCGTACACGGTGCTCGCGGTGGGGGACGGGCAACGGCTGAGCACCCGGTTCCAGAACAGCCCCGACGGTCTCTATCTGCATGCACTGCAGGAGAACTTCGGGGTCAGGACCAGTATTTCGGCTCAGGACGACATCGAGCTTCCTGCCGCACCCAGCGTGATCGTACGTACAGCACAGCCGAGAGCAGAGCAGAAGGGCACATCGTGATCGCCGTACTGGGCCTCGTCGTGGGAGTCGTGGTCGGTCTTTTCGTCCGGCCCGAGGTTCCGGCGGTCGTCGAGCCTTACCTTCCCATCGCCGTCGTCGCGGCGCTGGACGCGGTGTTCGGGGCGCTGCGCGCCATGTTGGACGGGATCTTCGACGACAAGGTGTTCGTCGTCTCGTTCCTGTCGAACGTCGTCGTGGCCGCGCTGATCGTCTTCCTGGGCGACAAGTTGGGCGTCGGCGCACAGCTGTCGACCGGTGTCGTCGTGGTGCTCGGCATCCGCATCTTCTCCAACGCGGCCGCGATCCGGCGGCATGTGTTCCGGGCGTGAGGCCGATGAGTCAGAACGAGAACGAAGAGAACGCAGAGAACCGCGAGAACTCGCGGGGCGTGCAACCGGACGGCGAGAGCGGCCAGTTGCGCAAGGAGCTCTCCAAGGAGCTGCCCCCCGAGGTGCCGCCGGCGAACCGTGCGGCGGAGCGGGAGGCGGAGGCGGGTGCGGCCGAACCCGAGGCGTCCCAACCCCAGGCGCCCGAACCGGAGCCGGCCGGCACGGATGACCGCCCGGAGGCCGGCCCGGACGTCGTCGAACCCGAACTGACCGGGCGGCAGCGGCTCGTGAAGGGTCTGTGGCCGCCGCGCGCGTCACGTGCCCAACTCATCATGGCTGTGCTGCTGTTCGTCCTGGGGCTCGGGCTCGCCATCCAGGTGCGGTCCACCAGCGACAACAGCGCCCTGCGCGGTGCGCGTCAGGAAGATCTCGTTCGCATTCTCGATGAACTGGATGATCGAACTCAGCGTCTTGAGGATGAGAAGCAAGGTCTCGTGGACCAGCGCACCGAGCTGGAGAGCAGTTCGGACCAGGCCGACGAGGCCCGCAAGCAGACGGCCGAGAAGCAGAAGCAGCTCGGCATTCTGGCGGGCACGACGGCCGCGCAGGGCCCCGGGATCACCATGACCGTCACCGACACGAAGGGGGCCGTGGAGGCGGACATGCTGCTCGACGCGGTCCAGGAGCTGCGCGCCGCCGGTGCGGAGGCGATTCAGGTGAATGATGTCCGCGTCGTGGCCAACACGTATCTGACGGACGGCAGCGGCGGGAAGGGGATCAGCGTGGACGGGCACGAGATCGGCCGCCCCTACCGGTTCAAGGTCATCGGCAAGCCGCAGGACCTGGAGCCGGCCCTGAACATTCCCGGGGGTGTGGTGCAGACGCTGGAGAAGGAGCAGGCCACGGTGGCCGTGAGCCGCTCGAACAAGATCGTCGTGGATGCCTTGCGATCGGCGAAACGGCCTGATTACGCTCGGTCGTCCTCGGAGTGAAGTCGGGGGTGCATGGTGGATACCGTGCGAGGGCATGAGGTTGCGGGGGGTCGCCGCAGCAAGGGTGGTGTGCGTGGTGGAAACTGTTTGGCGGATACGGACGTTGTGAGGGTGTCCGTGTCATTGATGTACGCGATGTACGCCGATGTGTGCAGTCAGGGTTCGTCCTGCCCCACGGGCGGGTCTGTTTCGGTCAAGGGGAATCGCCCGTGAAGTTGTTTGCGAAGTTGTTCGGCAAGAGCCGTGAGGACGCGCGTCACCGTGCGCCGCGGCAAGGGGACGTCCCGGAGACGCAGGTGGGTGAGCGCCCGCTGTTCCGGGACCAGGTCGCCGGAGACAATTCGGACGGACAGGGCGCGTCGTCTGTTGACCCTGCCGGTTCCGGCCGCATAGGTTTCGGAGAACCGTCAACCTCAAGTACGGGTGGAGAGTTTGCCCCCGACCCGTACGCGTCCCACGCCCCCGCGGGGCAGCCGCGGCAGGAGGATCCGTCCATGTCGGCCCTGGTGTGTACGAGGTGCGGAAACCGGAACGGGGAGAACAGCCGGTTCTGCTCCAACTGCGGTGCGCCGCTGCGTGGCGGTGCGGCGCCGGAGGGGCCGTCCGAGACGACGTCCACGATCTCCATCTCCGGCCTCGAGTCCTACGACCCGGAGGCGACGGGTCAGACGCAGCTTCCGGCCCTCTCGCCCGAGGCGCAGGCGGCGGTCGACGCGCTGCCGCTGGGCTCGGCGCTCCTGGTGGTGCGGCGCGGTCCGAACTCGGGCAGCCGCTTCCTCCTGGACGGCGAGCTGACCACCGCGGGGCGCCACCCGCAGAGCGACATCTTCCTGGACGACGTGACCGTGTCACGCCGCCACGTGGAGTTCCGTCGCCTGCAGGACGGCTCGTTCACCGTCGCCGACGTCGGCAGCCTCAACGGCACGTATGTGAACCGTGAGCGCATCGACTCGGTGACGCTGAACAACGGGGACGAGGTGCAGATCGGCAAGTACCGGCTGGTGTTCTACGCGAGCCAGCGCGGTATCTGAACCGTCCGCGACCCTTCAGGAAGGTCCATGCTGCACACGACGAGTGGCGGTGCCCCCGGGGGCACCGCCACCACGGACAGTCGGCTGACGAGCATCGGCACCGTACTGAACGTGCTCCGAGAAGAGTTTCCCGAAGTCACCATCTCCAAGATCAGGTTCCTGGAGTCCGAGGGCCTTGTGGAGCCCCGGCGCACGCCCTCGGGCTACCGGAAGTTCAGCCCGGACGACGTCGAGCGGCTCGCCCATGTGCTGCGCATGCAGCGGGACCACTACCTGCCGCTGAAGGTCATCAAAGAGCAGCTCGACGCCCTGGAGCCGGGCGAGACGCTGTCCGTGCCCGCGCCGGGACGCCCCGGCGACGCGGAGGACGGCACCGACGTGCCCACGGCCGCGCGGGTCGGCCGGGACGAATTGCTGGCCGCCGTCGGCGTCGAAGAGGACGAGCTCGACGAATGGGAGTCGTACGGACTCCTCACGCCTCTGCCCGATGGTGGCTACGACGCCTCCGCCGTGTCGGTCGCCGAGCTCATCGGTGAGCTGGCCCGGTTCGGGATCGGGCCGCGGCACCTGCGGGTCATGCGGGCGGCCGCGGACCGGGAGGCCGGCCTGGTGGACCAGGTGGTGGCCCCCCTGAAGGTGCACCGCAACCCGCAGACGCGGGCGCATGCCGAGGCCCGCGCCAAGGAGCTGGCAGGCCTCACCGTGAGGCTGCACTCGGCACTTGTGCAGACCGCGCTCGGGGTGCGTCTGCCCTGATCGTGGGCGCGGGTGAGCACCGATGGCCCGGTCCTCGGTGGATGCCCGACTACCCAAACCGACCGGGCACGTCCTAGGGTTGCTGTGTGAACGAGCTCGACGTCGTAGGTGTCCGGGTCGAAATGCCCTCCAACCAGCCGATCGTGCTCCTGCGTGAAGTGGGAGGCGACCGGTACCTCCCCATCTGGATCGGACCGGGGGAGGCGACCGCGATCGCCTTCGCCCAGCAGGGCATGGCGCCCGCGCGTCCGCTGACGCACGACCTTTTCAAGGATGTTCTTGAGGCGGTCGGCCAGGAGCTCACGGAAGTGCGCATCACGGACCTGCGCGAAGGCGTCTTCTACGCGGAGCTGGTGTTCGCGAGCGGGGTCGAGGTCAGCGCCCGCCCGTCGGACGCCATAGCCCTGGCGCTGCGCACCGGTACGCCGATCTACGGCAGTGACGGGGTCCTGGACGATGCGGGGATCGCGATCCCCGACGAGCAGGAGGACGAGGTGGAGAAGTTCCGCGAGTTCCTCGACCAGATCTCTCCCGAGGACTTCGGCACCAACAGCCAGTGACCGCCCTGCCGACGGCCGGGCTCGGCCGTCGAGCGGCGGCGCCCTCGGGACATTCGGCTAGCCTTTCCCGGCGGTGGGTCACGGGAAACCACTCTTAGGGTGATTATCACTCGGCGTGCCTAGTGTGGCGTTCGTTGACGCACCCCCTGTGACTGCCTACCGTCGACAAGGCAGGTCAATGAGGAGGTCGGCGTGAGAAGCAGCGGCGACGGTACGGCGACGGACGGTCCGTACCTTCCCCCGAGCTCTCGAATGAGCTCGAGCAGGGGGCACCCCCTCCACGGCAGCGCGGCCGATCACACTCCGCAGCGCCCGCAGGCCGTGCCTGTGGTGGCGGGGAACAGCGGCGAGGCCGCTACAGAGCAGCTGGGATACCGGGGGCCGACGGCATGTGCGGCTGCCGGCATCACCTACCGGCAGCTCGACTACTGGGCCAGGACCGGCCTTGTCGAACCCAGTGTGCGCTCCGCGTACGGATCGGGGACACAGCGGCTCTACAGCTTCCGGGACGTCGTCGTCCTCAAGGTCGTCAAGCGGTTCCTGGACACGGGTGTCTCGTTGCAGAACATCCGGACGGCCGTGCAGCACCTGCGCGAGAGCGGCTTCCGGGATCTGGAGCGGATGACGCTGATGAGCGACGGCGCGACCGTGTACGAGTGCACGTCGCCCGACGAGGTGCACGATCTGCTCCAGGGCGGCCAGGGGGTCTTCGGGATCGCCGTGGGCGTGGTCTGGCGGGACGTGGAGGCCGCGCTGTCGCAGCTGCACGGTGAGCGTGTGGAAACCGGCGAGACGATCGTGCCGCCGAACCCCACGGACGAGCTCGCGAGGCGGCGGGGCAGGGCCGTGTGAGGTCCGTACCGCCGCGTTGTCAGTGGCGTAGGGCAGCATCAGTGATGTGAGAACCGCGCCCACGATCCTGCATCTCGACATGGATGCCTTCTACGCCTCTGCGGAGCAGGCGGCGAAGCCGAGCCTGCGCGGGAAAGCGGTCGTCGTGGGCGGGCTGGGTCCGCGCGGTGTCGTGGCCACGGCGTCGTACGAGGCGCGGAAGTTCGGGGTGCACTCGGCGATGCCGATGGGGCAGGCGCGCAGGCTCGCCCCGCATGCCGCGTATCTGGTGCCGCGCTTCCGGCTCTACCGGGAGATCAGCGAGCAGGTGATGGGGCTCCTGGGTGCCCTTTCTCCGCTCGTGGAGCCGCTCAGCCTGGACGAGGCGTTCGTCGATCTGGAGGCCGGTGAGGCGGCCTGGGACGCCGCTTCGGCGGAAGCCGTGGGGCAGCGGCTGCGGGCCGACATCCGACGCGTGACCGGGCTGAACGGGTCCGTGGGGCTCGCCGCGTCCAAGATGCTCGCGAAGATCGGCTCGGAGGAGGCGAAGCCGGACGGGCTCGTGCTCATACGCCCTGGGACCGAGCGCGCGCTGCTCGGGCCGCAGTCCGTGCGCATTCTGCCCGGCGTCGGGCCCGCGACGGCGGATCATCTGCGGCGGGCCGGGATCCTGACCGTGGAGGAGATCGCGGGGGCCGGCGAGGACGAGCTGGTGCGCCTCCTTGGGAAGGCGCACGGCAGCCACCTGTACGAGATGGCGCTGGCCCGCGACGAGCGGCCCGTCGTCGCCGAGCGGGACTCCAAGTCCGTATCGGTCGAGGACACGTACGACGTGGACATCCATGACCGGGTGCGGGTCCGGATGGAGGTGCGCAGGCTCGCCGACCGGTGCGTGGAGCGGCTGAGAGCGGCCGAGCGCTCGGGGCGGACCGTGGTGCTCAAGGTGCGGCGCTACGACTTCTCGACGCTGACGCGTTCAGAGACGCTGCGGGGGCCGACGGACGATCCCGGGGTGGTGCGGGAGGCCGCGGCGCGGCTGCTGGAGAGCGTGGACACGACCGGTGGCGTGCGGTTGCTGGGGGTCGGTGTCAGCGGGCTCGCCGACTTCACGCAGGAGGACCTGTTCGCGCAGTTCGCCGCCGCGGAGGAAGCAGCCGCTGAGGAGGCCGCCGCCGAGGAGCCGGAGGGGGAGGCGGTCGCGGCCGAGACCGTGGAGGCCGCCGAGCCCGTCGAGCGGCGATGGCTGGCGGGGCACGATGTGCGGCATGCCGAGTTCGGGCCCGGGTGGGTGCAGGGGAGCGGGCTCGGGCGGGTGACCGTGCGGTTCGAGACGCCGTATGCGGCGGTGCCGGGGCGGGTGCGGACGTTCCGGGTCGATGATCCCGAGCTGGAGTCGGCGGATCCGCTGCCGCTGGTGGAGGGCGCCGAAGTTCAGGTCGGGTCGTCCTCCGCGCCCGCGACCTTGCCGAATGTGACGTCGGGCGACTGAGGAGCCGTGATGTCCAGACCGTAGTGGTGGTAGAGCTGGAGCTCCTGCTCGGGGGAGAGATGGCGGCCCACGCCGAAGTCGGGGGCGTCCTTGATCAGGGAGCGCTCGAAGGGCACGTGCAGCGTGCCGTCCGTGAAGTCGCTGGGTTCGAGCGGGACGAAGGCATCGCGGCTGAACAGGCCGGTTCGTATCGCGGCCCACTCCGGCACGCCCGTGGCGTCGTCCAGGTACACCTCGTCGATGGTGCCGATCTTGGCTCCGTTGCGGTCGAACGCCTTGCGGCCGATCAGATTGCGCGGATCGACATCGGTCTGCACGGGCCCTCCAACTGATCGCGATGATCGCAACTCGTCTGTAACCACTACGAAAGAGCACATTGCGGAAGGCGGCCACTCGGGGGCTCCGGCCAAGTTGCCGCTGGTAGGCTGGCGACTGGCTGCTGACCCCGTGCGGGAGAGTCTTCCGACAGTAGTCGGGGGCGCCGAAGGAGCAAATCCTCCCCGGAATCTCTCAGGCCCCTGTACCGCACGGACGAGGTCACTCTGGAAAGCAGGGCGGGGTGCACGGTTTCCGCTCTCACCGACGGTGCAAGCCGGTGTGTTCCGTGTTCTCGCGGGGTGGGCCGGTGAAGCTCTCAGGTTGAGATGACAGAGGGGGAGGCCGGACGGGTACCCGCGCCGTGGTGCCCCTCGTAGGTCGCAATGACCAGGAGGCCTCCGCCAATGACCGCCAACCGTATTCCGCTCTCCCAGCTGGAGCGAGGAATCCCCTTCGAGCAGCGCCACATCGGCCCCGATGACGCCGCTCAGGCCAAGATGCTCGCGCAGGTCGGCTACGGCTCGCTGGACGAGCTGACCGCGGCCGCGGTGCCCGATGTGATCAAGAGCGCCGAGGCGCTCGACCTTCCGGCCGCCCGCAGCGAGGCCGAGGTGCTCGCCGAGCTCAAGTCGCTCGCCGAGCGCAACCAGGTGCTCGGCTCGATGATCGGCCTCGGCTACTACGGGACGTTCACGCCTCCCGTCATCCTGCGCAATGTGATGGAGAACCCGTCCTGGTACACGGCGTACACGCCCTACCAGCCGGAGATCTCGCAGGGCCGACTCGAGGCGCTGCTCAACTTCCAGACCATGGTCGCCGAGCTGACCGGCCTGCCCACCTCGGGCGCCTCGCTGCTCGACGAGGGCACCGCGGCCGCCGAGGCGATGGCCCTGTCGCGCCGCGTCGGCAAGGTCAAGAACGGCGTCTACGTCGTCGACGCCGACGCCCTTCCGCAGACCATCGCCGTCATCGAGACGCGCGCCGAGCCGACCGGCGTCGAGATCGTCGTCGCCGACCTGAGCGAGGGCATCCCCGCCGAGGTCGCCGAGCGCGGTGTCGTCGGTGTGCTCGTGCAGTACCCCGGTGCCTCCGGTGTCGTGCGGGACATCAAGCCTGTGATCGACCAGGCGCACGAGCTGGGCGCCATCGTCACCGTTGCCGCTGATCTTCTTGCTCTTACATTGCTGACCTCGCCCGGTGAACTCGGCGCGGACATCGCCGTCGGTACGACGCAGCGCTTCGGTGTCCCGATGGGCTTCGGCGGTCCGCACGCCGGATTCATGGCCGTGCGCGAGAAGTTCGCGCGCTCGCTGCCCGGCCGCCTCGTGGGTGTCTCCGTCGACGCCGACGGCAACAAGGCGTACCGACTCGCCCTGCAGACCCGCGAGCAGCACATCCGCCGCGAGAAGGCGACCAGCAACATCTGTACCGCGCAGGTGCTGCTCGCCGTCATGGCCGGCATGTACGCCGTGTACCACGGGCCCGAGGGCCTGAAGTCCATCGCCCGGCGCACCCACCGCTACGCCACCGTGCTCGCCGCGGGGCTCAGGGCGGGCGGCGTCGAGGTCGTGCACGGCGCGTACTTCGACACCCTCACCGTGCGGGTGCAGGGCCGGGCCGCCGAGGTCGTCTCCGCCGCGCGCGAGGGCGGCGTCAACCTGCGCCTCGTGGACGCCGATCACGTCTCGCTCTCCTGTGACGAGACCACCACGCGGGCCCAACTGGGCGCCGTGTGGAGCGCGTTCGGTGTCGAGGGGGACATCGAGGCCCTGGACGCCGAGGCGGCGGACACGCTGCCGGGCGGGCTGCTGCGCGAGGACGACTACCTGACGCACCCCGTCTTCCACCAGCACCGCTCCGAGACGGCGATGCTGCGTTACCTGAGGGCGCTCGCCGACCGCGACTACGCGCTGGACCGCGGCATGATCCCGCTGGGCTCCTGCACGATGAAGCTCAACGCGACGACGGAGATGGAGCCGGTCACCTGGCCCGAGTTCGGCCAGCTGCACCCCTTCGCCCCCGCCGAGCAGGCGCAGGGCTACCTGACGCTCATCCGTGAGCTGGAGGAGCGGCTCGCCGAGGTCACCGGCTACGACAAGGTGTCGCTGCAGCCGAACGCCGGCTCGCAGGGCGAGCTCGCCGGTCTGCTCGCCGTCCGCGGCTACCACCGGGCCAACGGTGACGAGCAGCGCACCGTCTGCCTCATCCCGTCCTCCGCGCACGGTACGAACGCCGCGAGCGCCGTGATGGCCGGCATGAAGGTCGTCGTCGTGAAGACCGCCGACGACGGCGAGGTCGACATCGAGGACCTGCGCGCCAAGATCGAGAGTTACGCGGACCAGCTGTCCGTCCTCATGATCACGTACCCGTCGACGCACGGTGTCTTCGAGGAGCACGTCGCCGACATCTGCGCCGCCGTGCACGACGCGGGCGGTCAGGTCTACGTCGACGGCGCGAACCTCAACGCGCTGGTGGGCCTCGCCAAGCCGGGCCGCTTCGGCGGCGACGTCTCGCACCTGAACCTGCACAAGACGTTCTGCATCCCGCACGGCGGCGGCGGTCCCGGCGTCGGCCCGGTGGGTGTGCGCGAGCACCTCGCGCCGTACCTGCCGAACCACCCGCTGCAGCCGGCCGCGGGCCCCGAGACGGGCGTCGGCCCGATCTCCGCGGCGCCGTGGGGCTCCGCCGGGATCCTACCGATCTCCTGGGCGTACGTGCGGCTCATGGGCGGCGAGGGGCTGAAGCGGGCCACGCAGGTGGCCGTGCTCTCCGCCAACTACATCGCCAAGCGGCTCGAGCCGCACTTCCCGGTGCTCTACAACGGCCCGGGCGGGCTCGTCGCGCACGAGTGCATCATCGACCTGCGGCCGCTCAGCAAGGCGACGGGCGTGAGCATCGACGATGTCGCCAAGCGGCTCATCGACTACGGGTTCCACGCGCCGACCATGTCGTTCCCGGTCGCCGGGACGTTCATGATCGAGCCCACCGAGAGCGAGGACATCGAGGAGCTCGACCGGTTCTGCGACGCGATGATCGCGATTCGCGGCGAGATCGAGCGGGTCGCCTCCGGCGAGTGGCCGGCCGACGACAACCCGCTGCGGAACGCTCCGCACACGGCCGGGATGCTCGGCGGTGACTGGGAGCACGCGTACAGCCGGGAAGAAGGTGTCTTCCCGGCCGGGGTGGTCGCCTCTGACAAGTACTGGCCGCCGGTGCGGCGTATCGACCAGGCGTTCGGCGACCGGAACCTGGTGTGTTCCTGCCCGCCGCTCGACGCCTACGAGGGCTGATCCGCTCGGGACTGCGCGGCCGTCGGTCGCGCAGTCCTGCTCAGCTGATCCCTACGCCGCCGTCACGACCCTGCCCAGTGGGCGGTGCGGGGCGATGATCCTGCCACTCGGCAGCAGCTCGCCGGTGTCCTCGAAGAGCAGGACCCCGTTGCAGAGGAGGCTCCACCCCTGCTCGGGGTGGTGAGCCACAGGGAGTGCTGCTTCCCTGTCCTCGGATTCCGCTGTCGGGCAGAGTGGCTGGTGCTGGCACATGGATGGGATCTTTCGCTGCGAAGTGATCTCGATGACGTGGGCTGTGCTGGTGGTGCCTGTCGTGCTGCGGCTTGAAGGCTTGTTCATGGCCGCCCCCCGTTTTCGTGAGTTCTGGAACCCAGTGTTGCCCTGTGGGCGTCAATCCGCAGGGATTTCCTTGCAGCGGTCCTTATGGGTGTCAGACGCATCACCCGTGCGGACGGTTCAGTTCAACTCGACTCTCCCTTCGGGTGGTTAGGAGTGGTCGGTACGGGCTAGTCCGCTCGGGCAGGGCTGTGCCCCGCGACCGGACGGCGGACGGTGCGGGGCACAGGAGTGTGTGACAGGGGCCGTCGGCGGGCCCCCATCGGTCAGGCGAGCAGGCCGGCGGTTGCCGGGGTCGGCGTCAGGCGGTGCGTGAGGACCGGCAGGAGCTCCGCCACCCGGTGCGGCTGGTGCGGGGCGATGCCGGGCGGAGCGGGTGCCAGCGGGACGAGGATGTCGTCGGCCGCGGGTTGGCCGCTCGCCGGGTCGGCGGTGCGCTCGCCGTGCAGCCACAGCGTGAGCATGTAGAGCTCGGGCACCGAGAGCAGCCGCGGCTGGTAGGCCTGGGGCAGCGACTCCGCCTGGCGAAGGGCCCGTTCGGTGGACCTGATGTAGGGGCCCTCGAAGAAGTGCGAGAAGGCCCAGCCGTCCGGTGTGAGCATGGTGTCGGCCGCTGCCACCGCGCGCTCCCCGCAGCGGATCAGGAAGCGCCAGCCGGTCAGGCGGGCCCTGGATGGCCCGGTGGTTCCGTTGATGTGGTCCAACACATGGAGGGGCAGCGGGAGTTCGGGTGTTGCGGGTCCCTGTGCGGCGCGCAGGGACGGGGTGCGTGCCTCGCGGACGGCGGTGGGGGAACCGAGGGCCGTGAGAACGCTGCGCAGGGCGGGCGCGGGAGCCGGTGGGACGTGCAGCGGCATGGTGGGTCGCCTCTCATTCGACAGGCATGTGATGCGAGGGCGGTGCGGACGAGCGGACGGCGCTGTCTGCTGCGGATGCACAGGGGTACACGGGGCAGAGGGGGCGGGGGTCCGGTCCGAATCCGGGCCGCGGGCGCCAACTCTCTGTCTCGCCAGCGGAGTTTATACGATGCGTGTTCACACGGTGTTTCGCCTAGCACGCCGCCCGGATTTCGCAAGGTGCTATTCGGGCGCGGTTCCCATGGGGTTTTGTGGGTATCCTCCCCATTTCCGGTGGGGCCGCCGTGCGTGACCTCGGCGTCCTTCGGCCGAGCGGTCGGCGTGTTCTTGTCGGCGTTTTTCACCAGGGCCGCAAGTGACGGAATCTGGGGGCGGCCGCATGCCTAAGGAATGTGCCCGCGGGTAACCGCCTTGAGCGTACTGCTCCGTGGATGAGCGCGGGGCGTTACGGATCACATTGCCGGGGCATCATCCACCGTGACACGCGGCCGTGACGGAGCATCAACGGGTCGCCCGTGCGAGGAGGGACGCTTCCATGGGGGAGAAGGTCGATGCGGGGACGGTCGGTCTGGCCGATCCGCGGCGCTATCGGGAGAAGCTCAAGGAGTGCCTGGAGGGGTTCGGGCGACTGCTGGGAGAGAAGCGCTTCGATCGTCCGAAGAATCTCATGGGGCTGGAGATCGAGCTGAATCTCGCGGGGCCCGACGGGCTGCCGAGAATGATGAATGCGGAAGTTCTGGAGCGCATCGCGAGCCGCGATTTCCAGACCGAACTCGCGATGTTCAATCTCGAAGTGAACATTGCCCCGCACCGGCTCGGCGGCCGCGTTCTCGACCAGCTCGCCGAGGAACTGCGCACGGGGCTCGGATATGCGCACCGGAAGGCGAACGAGGTCGACGCGGGCATCGTGATGATTGGCATTCTGCCGACGCTGAGCGCGGACGACCTGGTCTCGGCGAACCTGTCGGACGTCGCCCGCTACACCCTGCTCAACGACCGCATCGTGGCCGCGCGGGGCGAGGACTTCGCGCTCGACATCGCCGGTGTCGAGCGGCTGACCTGCACGTCCTCCTCGATAGCGCCCGAAGCCGCGTGCACGTCCGTGCAGTTGCACCTCCAGGTGACGCCGGGGCGCTTCGCCGATGTGTGGAACGCGGCGCAGGCGGTGGCCGCCGTGCAGACAGCCCTCGGCGCCAACTCGCCCTTCCTGTTCGGCCGCGAGCTGTGGCGCGAGTCCCGGCCGCCGCTGTTCCAGCAGTCCACCGACACCCGGCCGCCGGAGCTCGCGGCGCAGGGCGTGCGGCCGCGCACCTGGTTCGGGGAGCGCTGGATAGATTCCGCGTACGACCTTTTCGAGGAGAACCTGAAGTACTTCCCGCCGCTGCTGCCGATCCTCGACGACGAGCAGCCGCTCGACGTGATCGCCAAGGGCGACATCCCGCGCCTCGCCGAACTCGTCCTGCACAACGGCACGGTGTACCGCTGGAACCGCCCCGTGTACGGCATCGCGGACGGCGTGCCGCACCTGCGCGTCGAGAACCGGGTGCTGCCCGCAGGCCCCACCGTCACGGACGTCATCGCCAACACCGCGTTCTACTACGGCCTCGTCCGCGCCCTGGCCGAGGAGTCCCGGCCGGTGTGGTCGCGGCTCCCCTTCGCCGCGGCCGCCCGCAACTTCGACACCGCCTGCCGGTACGGCATCGACGCGCGCCTGGAGTGGCCGCGCAGGGGCCGGTTCGGCGGCACGGAGCGGGTGCCGGCCGTGAACCTCGTACGGGACGAGCTGCTGCCGCTCGCTGCGGCCGGGCTCGACGCGTGGGGTGTGGCGCCGGCCGACCGGGATCTGTACCTGGGGGTGATCGAGGAGCGGTGCCGGCTGCGGATGAACGGCGCGGCGTGGCAGTCGGCGACGTATCACCGGGCCCTGGAGAGCGGTCTGGCGCGGGACGCGGCGCTCGCGGCGACCACGCGCCGGTACTGCGAGCTGATGCACCGGGGCGAGCCGGTGCACAGCTGGCCCGTCGGGCTGCCGGAGCCGGCGGTTCCGCTGGGCTGAAGGGCCCGGCCGGCTCAGTTGCCTGTGGCGCCCGCTTCGATGATCGCCTTCAGGATGACTTTCTGGATGTCCGCCGGGTCGCTGACCTGGTGTCCCGAGCCGCCCGTCGCCTCGGCGATCTGCTCGACCTCCCGTTTGTCGGTGTCGGGCCCCACGGCGATGGCGATCAGCGGGACGGGGCGGTCGCGGTCGGTGAGGTTCCCGAGCTTCTTGATGAGGCTCTCGCGGGAGATCGACCCCGGGTCCTCATTCACGCCGTCCGTGACCACCACGACGGCGTTGAACCTGCCGCTCTTGTACGAGGACGTGGCCTCCTTGTAGGCCGCGAGCGTCGTGTCGTACAGGCCCGTCGCCCCGCCGGGCACCGGCTGCAGCGAGGTGAACGCGGCCGACAGGCGGTCGCGCCGGGTGCCGGAGCCGACGCGGTCGCCGAGGCGCTCGGTCGGCACGAGCTTCTTGTAGTCGCGGTCGCCGTCGAGGAACGTGGCGAACTCCCACAGGCCGATCTCGTCCTCCGGCGTGAACGTGGAGAGGGCCGCCAGCATCGACGCCTTCGTCACCTCCATGCGGGACTCGCCGCGGCTGGGCACGATGTTCCCCATCGAGGCCGACGCGTCCACGACCGTCGTGATCCGGGCGCTCTGCACCGTGATCGTCCACATGCCGAGGGTCTCCTCGAGCTGCTCCTCGGTGGGCGCCTTCGCCGCCACGCGCGCGTACGGCTGCGGGGAGCGGCCACCGGCCCGTGAGACGACCGTCGCGGGGGAGCGGTCGCTGTCCGTGCGGAAGCCGTGCCGCTCCAGGATCGAGCGGCCCTCGGGCGCGCCGAGCAGCGTCATGAAGCGGACGGCCGCCCGGCTCTCGTCGGTGCTCAGCCTGTCCTCGCCGACCAGCGAGAACGGGTAGTCGAGGGCGGGCGAGCCGTCCTTCGGATAGAAGAGATCGACCGAACCCGCGTCACCCGCCTCCTTGTTGTGCGCGTACGCGGCCTGCTCGGACAGGATCAGCGCCTCGTTGCGCCGCGGGTTGCCCTGCTCGGTGCCGGAGTCGTCGCGCGGCACCGTGTCCATGAGCTGCGCGTCGCTGTCGGACGTGCGCTGCGAGAGGCTCTTGGCCATGGCGGCGGCCTGTGTGCCGTCCCCCTTCGCGGACGCGGACGCCAGCTTCGTGAGCGCCAGCAGTCCGCTGGCGCTGCGGGCGGGGTCGGCGGCGCCCAGGCGCAGCTTGTCGTCCTGCATGGCGGTGCCCGTCAACTGGGCCCAGGTGTACGTCTTTCGCGGCCAGCCGAAGGACTTCGCGGCCGTGGGAACCATGCCCACGCCGACCGGTGAAGAGGCGACGTTGCCGGCCGGCGTGACCTTTGTGTCCCCCGTGCCCGTGGTGACGCGCTGCACCCAGACGTCCGAGTCCGGCACCCAGACCTGGTAGTCCGCGGCGCCCTTCCCCGCGCGCAGGGTGTCGGCGACCTTGTACGCCTCGCGCGCGGTGACGGCGATGTCGAGGCAGTTGCCGTCGGAGGTGAGCTTCTCGCGGCGGGCGTGCTCCGCCGCTTCCCGCAGCGCCGGGGCCATGTCGGGGGAGGCGACCACATCGAGATGGACCTCGTCCTCGCATCCGCTGCCGAGGCCGAGCAGCTCGGGGCGGAACACCGTGGCCGTGCCTGCTGCGGCCACGACGACGAGGGCGGTCGCGATGGCCACGGTGCGCCCGCGCGAGCGGGGACGGGGTGCGGCGGCGGCCGCCCCGTACTCGTCGGGCATGCTGCTGTGACGTCCCATGGCGGTGGAGCCCCTCCCTGAGCCACAAAGGCAGTTGCGGTATAAGCGGTGGAGCAGTGGAGGGGAGCGGTGCGCCGAATTGCGTCGCCCTGGCCCCCTCGGCCTGTCGCACGCGATCTTCGTACCTGCATTCGAGACCCTAGCGGGGCGCTGTGACGGATGCGGCGGGATTCATCAACTGGAGGCAGGTGTGCAGGTGGAGGCGGAACCGACGCCCGGTTCTTCTCCCGAAGGGCGGCTCTCACGGCGCTTCTTGCGGGACGAAACGCTGCTCGTTCTGGGGCTTTCGCTCGGTGCGAGCGGTGTGTCCGCGCTCATCAGCTTCGTCGGCTCTGTCACGAAACCCGGCGGCCTCAAGGACCAGGCGGCGACCCTGAACGCCTCGGCGGCGCCCGGCCGACCGTGGCTCGACCTGGCCTGGCAGCTGTTCGGCATCGCGAGCGCCCTCGTGCCGGTCGCGCTCGTCGCGCACTTCCTGCTCAGGGAGGGCGAGGGAATGCGCACGATCGGCTTGGACCGCAAGCGCCCGTGGTTCGACACGGGCCGGGGTGCCGCGGTCGCCGCCGTCATCGGCAGCACGGGGATCGCCTTCTACCTCGCCGCACGCGGCCTCGGCTTCAACCTGACGGTGGTGCCGGAGGCGCTGCCCGACGTGTGGTGGAAGTACCCGGTGCTGATCCTGTCGGCAGTGCAGAACGCCGTACTGGAGGAGGTCATCGTCGTCGGGTATCTGCTGCGCAGGCTCGGGCAGTTGGGGTGGACGCCGGGGACGGCCCTCGTCGCGTCGTCCGTGCTGCGCGGTTCGTACCACCTGTACCAGGGCATCGGCGGGTTCTTCGGGAACCTCGCGATGGGCGTCGTCTTCGCCTTCCTGTACCGGCGGTGGGGGAGGGTCGGGCCACTGGTGGTGGCCCATTCCCTGTTGGACATCGGTGCGTTCGTCGGATACGCGGTGCTGGCGGGCAAGGTGGGCTGGCTGCCCACCGCGTAGCCCGGGTCATGCGTGCAGTTCGCCCTCGATGGTCGTGACCGCGCGGCCGGTCAGGAGTGTGCGCTCGCCGCGCAGGGCGACGCGTACGAGACCGCTGCGGGCGGAGGCCTGCAGTCCGGTCAACTCCTCACGGCCAAGCCGCGCCGCCCAGAACGGGGTGAGCGCCGTGTGCGCGCTCCCGGTCACCGGGTCCTCGTCGATGCCGGCGCCCGGGAAGAAGCAGCGCGACACGAAGTCGTAGCCCCGGGAGGGGTCCTCGGCGCGGGCGGTGGCGATGACGCCGCGCCGGGAGAGGCCCACGAGCGCCTTGTGGTCGGGGGTGAGCGCCCGCACGGTCTTCTCGTCGGCGAGCTCCACGACCAGGTCGCCGACGGACGGGCCCGTGTCGTGCACGGAGAGCGGCTCGGCGCCGAGGGCCTCGGCGAGCCCCGCGGGGGCGGGCTCCTCGGTGAGCGGCGCCGTCGGGAAGTCGAGCGTGAGCGAACCGTCCTCGCCGGGTGTCGCCACGAGCACGCCGCTGCGGGTCGCGAACCGCACGGGGCCGCGCGTCACCCCGGTGGAGTGCAGTACGTGGGCGGTGGCCAGGGTCGCGTGCCCGCACATGTCGACTTCGGTGGTGGGCGTGAACCAGCGCAGCGCCCAGTCGGCGTCCCCGCCCTCCGGCAGCGGGTGTGCGAAGGCGGTCTCGGCATGGTTGACCTCAAGGGCGACGTTCTGAAGCCAGGTGTCGTCGGGGAAGGCGTCCAGGAGCAGGACGCCGGCGGGGTTGCCGCCGAAGGGCCGGTCGGAGAAGGCGTCGACGATACGAATACGCATGTCAGAGACGGTAGTTGCCCCCACTGACAACGGCCCAAGGCCAATCCGGGGCGGCTGGCCTGTTTTCCGGGAGCCGTCGGGCTTGCCATCGGGCTTGTCGTCCGGGGCTTGCCATCCGAACAGTCCCGATATATCGTTGAGGCATCGCGATCGGTTGACGATCGCGGTCAACGAAATCCGCGATCAGTTGTGAAAGGACTGATTCCCATGCGTAACCACGGACACGAACACGGACATGGCCACCCCGGCAGGGGTGGATTCGAGCGCGGCGGCTTCGAGGGCCGGCGTGCGGCGTTCGGGCCTTTCGGGCCCGGCTTCGGCGGCCCCGGTGGTCCCGGCCCCTGGGGGCGCGGCGGCCGCGGTGGCGGGCCTCGCGGACGGGCGCGGCGCGGTGACGTGCGCGCCTCGATCCTGGCCCTGCTGAAGGACCGCCCGATGCACGGCTACGAGATGATCCAGGAGATCGCCGAGCGCAGCGGCGGCGCGTGGAAGCCGAGCCCCGGCTCGGTCTACCCGACGCTGCAGCTGCTCGAGGACGAGGGCCTGATCGCCAGCGCGAGCGAGGGCGGCAAGAAGCTCTTCTCGCTCACCGACGACGGCCGTACCGCCGCCGAAGAGGGGCCCGAAGCTCCTTGGGAGGAGGCCGGTCGCGGCGTCGACTGGGAGGCCATGAACGAGATCCGGCAGGCCGGTTTCGGCCTGATGGAGGCGTTCGGCCAGGTCTGGAAGACCGGCAGCAAGGAGCAGCGCGAGAAGGCGCTCTCCGTCATCACCGACGCGCGCAAGAAGCTGTACCTGATCCTCGCCGACGAGGACTGAGTCCCGTGCGGGCCCGGACAGGCCACAGAGCGCGGAAGAGGCGTCCCGTACGACAGGTGCGGGGCGCCTCTTCGCGTACGTACGTAGTACGTACGAAGGGTCAGGTCACGAGCTCAGGTCACGAGCCCGTTCAGCTTGCGCAGCGACTCGTCGAGCGCGGCCGTCGCCGAGTCCTTGAGCTTGCCCGCCATCAGCGAGACCGCCGCACCCGTGAACTCGCCCTTGATGCGGGCCGTCGTCGCGTCGCCGTCCGGGGTGAGCGAGTAGTGCATGAAGAGGTTCACGCCCATCGGGCCCTTGCCCCTGATGGCGAAGGCGCGGCCGTCCTCCAGCTCCTCGATGGTCCAGTTGACCTCGGCCGGGAAGCCCATCAGCTTCATGTTCTCCTCGAACTGGCCGCCCACTTCGAGTGAGGTGGGGCCGCCCTTCGGGAAGTCGGTGTGGGTGGCGTTCCACTTCCCGTACGAAGAGAAGTCGGTGAGCTGCGCCCAGACCTTCTCCGTGGGCGCTTCCATGCGTGCTTCCGCGCTGACTTCGGCCATGTGGCCACCCCTTTGAGTCGTGAGCCATGACGGGCTTCGGTGTCGCGTCGTCGCGGAAAGTAGCCGTGTGGCCTCGAACATTCAATACTGATGACCCGTCAGTTCCGGGGTGGCGTGTTCCGGTCCCCTCGGGGACGCGTGGCTCGATCTCATCCGTAAGGAGGAGATGTTCTTGATCAGTGCCCAACTTGTGTCGGACATGAGAATGCTCCTCACCGTGGATGTTCCGAGGGGCCCGCGCTGATGGGGTGGGGAGTGTGCATAGCTCAACCCCGTCCGACGCCGATGCGCTCGGCCCCACCAGTGACGAACCCGTAGACGCCCAGCTCAGCGACGAACTCGCGGCGGTCGTCGCGGGCGCTCGACGGCGCGCGGTCCGGGACGGGGACCGGCAGATCGACACCGCGCACCTGCTGCACTCCCTCCTCGAGACGGATCCCGACGTACGCGCCGCGTTCCCGGAAGGCGCGCAGGTGGCGCGGCTGCTCGGCTATCTCGTGCAGCGAAGCATCGGGTACGGGCTGCGCTGGCAGGGCTCCGTGGAGGACTCCGGTGCCGTGCCCCTCGTACCCTCCGCCCCCGGCTGGTCGCCCGTCGCGGCCGCCGCGATGGAGGCGGGCGTGGAGCGGGCCGCGTCGCGCGGGGACGAGCGGGCGCGCGGCGTCGACGTGCTCGCCGCGCTCGCGGCGGATGTGGAGTGCCGGGCGGTCGAGGTGCTCGGCCGGGCGGGCGTCGATGTGGAGCGGCTGCGGCAGCAGCTCAACTGACCTCCCACGTAAGGCGACCAAGGGGGCCGGCGTCCATCCCGTGAGACAGGTGTCAATGGGGGTGACGGTCCTGACGCGCCCTGCCATGATGTGCCGGTGCACGAGTCATTGGGGTCTTCGGGGAAGCAGGCAACCCGCGGGCGCGGCATGGGACTGGGCCTCGCCCTCCTCTCCGCGCTCGCGTTCGGCGGTTCCGGGGTGGCGGCGAAACCGCTGATCGAGGCGGGGCTCGACCCGCTCCATGTGGTGTGGCTGCGTGTCGCGGGCGGCGCCCTGGTCATGCTGCCGGTCGCCTGGCGGCACCGCGCGCTCGTGCTGCGCAGGCCCGCGCTGCTGGTCGGCTTCGGACTGCTCGCCGTGGCGGGCGTGCAGGCCTGCTACTTCGCCGCGATCTCCCGCATCCCCGTCGGCGTCGCCCTGCTCATCGAGTACTTGGCGCCCGCGCTCGTACTCGGCTGGGTCCGCTTCGTGCAGCGCAAGCCCGTGACGCGCGCCGCCGCGCTCGGCGTCGTGATCGCCGTGGCCGGCCTCGCCTGTGTCGTCGAGGTGTGGTCGGGGCTCGGCTTCGACGCGCTCGGCCTGCTGCTCGCGCTCTGCGCGGCTTGCTGCCAGGTCGGCTACTTCGTGCTGTCCGACCACGGCGGCGACGCGGCCGAGTCCGGGGCCGAGGTGCCCGACCCGTTCGGTGTGATCGCGTACGGGCTGCTCATCGGCGCCGTGCTGCTGACGGTCGTCGCTCGCCCCTGGGGCATGGACTGGTCGGTGCTCGCGGGCAGTGCCTCCATGGACGGTACGTCCGTGCCCGCGTGGCTGCTGCTGTGCTGGATCGTGCTGCTCGCCACGGTCGTCGCGTACCTCACCGGTGTGGTGTCGGTGCGCCTCCTCTCGCCGCAGGTGGCCGGGGTCGTGGCCTGCCTGGAGGCGGTCGTGGCGACCGTCCTCGCCTGGGTGATGCTCGGGGAGCACCTGTCGGGGCCGCAGCTGTTCGGCGGGGCGATGGTCCTGGTCGGGGCGCTCATCGCACAGTCGTCGAAGTCGGTCGCGGCGCCGCGCGGCCCGTCCGGCGACGCTGACGACGCACCGGAAAACGTGTTGTCGCGCTCTGGTGAGGCTGTCTAGGGTGCCGGGCATGCACGCACATGCACTCGTCCTTCCGCCCCCGGCCGTCTGAGGGCTGCCCGGCCGTCGTGGCCGGGCCCGGTCGACCGGGGATCTCGCCACTGTGGGGCCGTCACCTGAGGGTGCCGGTCGAAACCGTGCTGCCTGAGTGATCCCCGGCGCCGTGCTTGGCCCTGCCGCGGGCGGCGCTTCCCGGAGGGACACGGCCGTCCGCTCACGACGGTCCGTGTTCCTGGCCCCCGGTGTCTCCGGAGGGCCGCTCTCCGTGGAGTGTCACGTGTCGCATGTCTCGCATGTCTTCAAGGCGGGGGCGGTCGCGCCTGCTGATTCTGTAGCCGGCCTTGTGTCCGGATCTGGCTCGGCTTCCGATTCCTCCTCTGGTCCTGCTTCTGGGGCCCTACGTCAACTGCCGGTCGCCCGCGGCCTGGTGTATCTGGTCGTCGCCGGTGTCGCCTGGGGCACCGCGGGCGCTGCCGCCTCGCTGGTGTTCCGGGCCAGTGACGTGGGGCCGGGTGCCCTGTCGTTCTGGCGCTGCGTCGGCGGGCTCCTGCTGCTCGTCGCCGTGCGGGCGCTGCGGCGTACGCCTGCCCCGGTGTCGTACGAGACGAGGGGGCGCAAGGCCGTCCGGCTCGGCGTGCTCGGTCTTTCGCTCGCCGTGTTCCAGACCGCCTACTTCGCCGCGGTGCAGGTGACCGGGCTCGCCGTCGGCACCGTGGTCGCGCTCGGCGCGGGGCCCGTGCTCATCGCGGTCGGCGCGCGCGTGCTGCTCGGGGAGCGGCTCGGCGTGGGCGGGCTGCTGTCCGTGGCCGGGGCGCTCGGCGGGCTCGCCGTCCTCGTCCTCGGCGGTGGTGAGGCGACGGTGCGCCCGCTCGGGGTGGTGTGGGCGCTGCTGTCCGCGGCCGGGTACACCGTGATGACGCTGCTCACCCGGTGGTTCGGGCGGCACGGCGGGGGAGGGAACGGGCTCGGCACGACCGTGGGTACGTTCGCGGTCGCCTCGCTCGCGCTGCTGCCGCTCGGCGCGGCCGAGGGCCTGGTGCCGCACACCGGCCACCACCTCGCCGTCATCGGCCTGTTGGTGTACATCACCTCGGTGCCGACCGCGCTCGCGTACGCCCTGTACTTCGCGGGCGCGGCGGCCGTGCGCTCCGCCACCGTCTCCGTGATCATGCTGCTCGAACCGGTCGGCGCCGCCGTCATCGCGGTCACGCTGCTCGGTGAGGAGCTGACTGGGGCGACCGTCGCAGGCACCGCCCTGATGCTGGCGGCGGTGACGGGCCTCGCCGCGGCGGAGGCCCGGTCGACGGGCTGATCTCCTGCGCGGGTCGAGGCCCGGTCGCACTCAACCGGATGACCCGCTAAGCGAGTTCGTGACGCCGTCGTCGCTGCGTGGCGAGGGCGGCGGCGTCGCGCGGGTCGCCGCGTCCGGCGAGGCCCGCCGCGATCCTGTCCTGGACCTCCTCGGGCTTGTGCTCCGCGTACTTGAACTTGGCGCGCACGTCGGTCACTTCGAGCAGCAGGCCCCGAATGCCGGGCAGCATCCGGCCGTACGGGGCCTCGCCCGCGGCCACCGGAACCGAGAGGCCGGGTGGCTGGAAGTGGCCCACCTGCCGGTTCAGGAGCTCCGCCTTCTCCTCCGCGTCGTCCACCACGCGCGCGGTGCAGCGGAGTTGGACGGCGGCGTAGAAGCTGGTCGGCGTGCCGTGCTCCGGTGGGACGTCCGGCGGTGCCTGCCAGGGGCCCGGCACGAACGCGTAGTCGTCGACGACGCTCAGCAGCACCTCCGGGTTGGCGTCGAGCGCGGACCACAGGGGGTTGGGGCGGGCGAGGTGGGCGACGACCTCGCCGAACTCGCCCGGGCCCTGAGGGTCGTACGCGAAGTGCATGGGTTGTACGAAAGGCGGTTCGCCGTCGAGGCCGTTGATTGCGAGCTGGCCGAAGTCGTGGGCGGCGAGCCACTGCTGCCACTCGGCCGTGTCGCGCGCCGCGTCCCAGGGATGGATCAGCATCACAGCCCCTTGAGGTACGGGGGAACGTCGATGCCGTCGGCGAGGTCGTCCGAAGGGAGCAACTCCCCGTAGCCGCGCTGTACCGGGACCACGCCGGCCCAGTGCGGCAGGTCCATGTCCTCGGGCTCGTCGTTCGGGCCGCCCTCGCGGACCTTCGCCGAGACCTCGGAGAGGTCGATGCGGAGCACCGCCGTCGCGGCGAGCTCCTTGGCGTTCGCGGCCCGGGAGTCGGCGGCGCGGCCCGCCACCACGTGGTCGACGAGCGCGTCCAGGGCGAGCCGCTTCTCCTCGGCGTCCGTGACCTGGTGCGCCGTGCCGTGCACCACCACGGAGCGGTAGTTGATGGAGTGGTGGAAGGCGGAGCGGGCGAGCACCAGGCCGTCCACGTGCGTCACGGTCACGCAGACCGGCAGGCCCGGGTCCTGCTGGCCCGCCATGCGCAGCGGGCGCGAGCCGGTGGAGCCGTGCACGTAGAGCCGATCGCCGACGCGGGCGTACAGCGTGGGCAGCACCACGGGGGCGTCGTCGCGGACGAAGCCGAGGTGGCAGAGGTAGGTCTCGTCGAGTATCGAGTGCACCAGGTCGTGGTCGTACGCCGCGCGCTCCTTGGCGCGGGTCGGGGTCGTGCGGTCCGTGCGCGTGTAGGAGGCGGCCGACTGTTCCTGGTTCACGTCCTGGGTGACACTCATGTTGCGAACTCCATTGCACTAGTACATACTGTTCTTTGTGCTAGGAGAGTATCTGATCAGTGGGCGTCGCGCAGCAGAGATCTGTGCGAGTGTCGAGCGTGCGGTGATCGCGGGGGACCTGGAGCCGGGTCAACTGCTTCCGCCCATGCGGGAGTTGGCGGAGCGGCTCGGGGTGAATCCGAATACGGTCGCGGCCGCGTACCGGTCGCTGCGTGAGCGCGGGGTCATCGAGACGGCCGGGCGGCGCGGCAGCCGGGTGCGTCCGAAGCCGGTCATCACCGCGCGCGAGGCCATCCGCGTGGACGTGCCGGAGGGGGTGCGGAACGTGTCGGACGGCAATCCCGACACCGCGCTGCTGCCCTCGCTGGTCGAGGCGTTCGCGGCGGCCGCGGGCGTCGCCGACAAGGATCCTGTGCTGTACGGGGACGACTCCCTGGAGCCGGGCCTCGTGCGCCGCGCGCGGGCCGACCTCGACGCGGACGGGGTGCCGGACGGGCCCGTCACCGTGACGTCCGGTTCGCTCGACGCCATCGAGCGGGTGCTCGCCGTGCACCTCAAGCAGGGGGACGCGGTCGCCGTGGAGGACCCCGGCTGGGGCAGCATGCTCGACCTCGTGCCCGCGCTCGGGCTGCGGACGGTGCCGGTCGGGGTGGACGACGAGGGGCCGCTGCCGGACGACGTGGAGCGGGCGCTGGACGCGGGGGCCCGGGCGATCGTGGTGACGGACCGGGCGCAGAATCCGACCGGCGCGGCGGTGGGGTCGGGCCGGGCGAAGGTGTTGCGGGAGATCCTGGGCGCGCACCCGGAGGTCCTGCTGATCGAGGACGACCATGGCCACGGCATCGTCGATCTGCCGCTGCACCCGCTCGCCGGGGCCACGCGGCAGTGGGCGTTCGTACGTTCCGTGGCCAAGGCGTACGGGCCCGACCTGCGGCTCGCCGTGCTCACGGGGGACGCCGGCACGGTCGACCGGGTGCGGGGACGGCAGCGGCTCGGGCCCGGTTGGGTCAGCCGCATCACGCAGCGGGCCGTGGCCGGGCTGTGGGAGGCCGGGGCGGTGGACGCGGGGACCGTCGCGGCCTCGTACGGGAAGCGGCGCGACGCGCTGGTCGCCGCGCTGGCCGAGCGGGGAGTCGTTGCGCACGGGCGCAGCGGGATGAACGTGTGGGTGCCGGTGCCGGACGAGACCGGGGCGGTGGCGCGGTTGCTGCACGCCGGGTGGGCGGTCGCGCCGGGGGCGAGGTTCCGGATGGAGGCGGCGCCGGGGGTGCGGATCACGGTGTCCCGGCTGGGGTTCGAGGAGATCGGGGTTGTGGCGGACGCGGTGGTGGCTGCGGTGCGGCCCGCTCCGCGGAGGCATTACGCGTGAGGGGGGTGCGGCGCGCCGTGGGTTCGGTGCCGCGTCGGGGCGGGGCTTGTGGGGTTCCGTTGCGCGGCGCCGGTTCTTGGGCTGTGCCGGGGTGGGCGCCCGTGGTGATGGGTGCGCTGCACCGGGGTGCCGCCTTGCCCACCCTGCCGCCCAAGGCGGCAGATTGCCCAAGGCGCGTGCGGTCGACCGCAGCGAGTGGGGAGCCGTGGCGGGTGCGCAGTGCCAGGGTTCAGGCCCGGCCCCCGCCCCGTCGACGCGACTGCGTAAGTGCTGCGCCCGACAGGACGATTGCCGCGCCGATCGGGGTTGACCAGGAGAGGGACTCGCCGAGGACTGCGACGCCGGCCGCTGTCGCGATGACCGGGACGAAGTACGTGACCATCTGTGCGGTCGTCGGGCCGACCTCGGACACAAGGCCGTACTGGATGAGGAACGCCACGCCCGTGCCGAGCGCGCCCAGCGCGGCGATCGCGAGCAGTGGGCCCATCGCGAAGTGGGTCGGCCAGGACGTGAACAGCGGGGTGACGAGCGCCAGTTGGGCCGTGGCGAGCAGCAGCTGCGCCCCGATCATCGACACATTCGACTCGCCCGTGTTCGCGAGTGTGCGGCGGACGTAGATCCAGCCGATCGGGTAGCAGAGCGAGGCCAGCAGGGCCATCGCCGTGCCCGCCAAGTCCAGGCCGTGGAAGCCCTGCCACACGCCGAGGACGGTCAGCACGCCGAGGAAGCCGATGCCGAGTCCCGCGACCCGGCGCCGCGTGGGCCGGTCCTCGGAGAGCGCGACCAGCGAGAGCGCCATGCCCCACAGCGGCGACGTCGCGTTGCAGATCCCGGCGAGCGTCGACGGGATCGTCTCCTCGGCGAACGCGAAGAGCGAGAACGGCAGCGCGTTCAGGAAGAGCGCCGCGACCGCCAGGTGCCCCCAGGTGCGAGCGCCGCGGGGCAGCCGTTGACGCTTCACGATCATGGCCACGAGCACGACCGCCGCGCCGAACAGCAGGCGCCCGAGCGTGACCTGGAACGGGGCGAAGCCCTCCGTGCCCACCTTGATGAGCAGGAAGCTGAAGCCCCAGATGAGGGCGAGTACGCCGAAGCGGATGCGCCAGTCGAGGGCGGGGCGCGGGGTGGCGGTGGATGGAGCCGCAGTGGCTCGGGAAGCGGTCGTCGTGCTCATGGGGTCCAGAGTGGCTCCCCGCGTCTTCGTAGCACAAGCGAGATTAATTTCCGGGTACCGATTAGCATCACTTACATGTTGAACCTGGAGCGCCTACGGGTCCTGGACGCCCTGGCCCGGCACGGATCGGTGAGCGGCGCGGCCGAGGGGCTGCACGTCACCACGTCCGCCGTCTCGCAGCAGATGGCCAAGCTGGAGCGCGAGGCGGGACAGCAACTGCTTGCCAAGCAAGGGCGCGGCGTGCGGCTCACCGACGCGGGCCGGCTGCTCGCGGAGCACGCGGCGCGCATCCTCTCGCAGGTCGAGCTGGCGCAGTCCGACCTGGAGGCGCAGCGCGGGCAGGTCGTGGGGGAGCTGCGGCTGTCCGCGTTCCCGACGGCCGCCCGCGGACTGTTCCCCGGCGCGCTCGCCGCGCTGCGTGCCGAACATCCTCAACTGCGCGTACGGTCACAAGAGTTGGAGCCCGAGGCCGCGGTGGCCGAGGTGATTCGCGGGGATCTCGATCTCGCCGTCGTACTGGACTGGTACAACAAGCCGATGCCCATGCCGGAAGGCCTGGTCAAGGCGAGCATCCTCGACGATCCGGCCGATGTCGCCATGCCGGCCGGTCATCCGCTGGCGGGGCGCGAAGAGGTCGGCCTGGAGGACTTCGCGGACGACGAGTGGATCACCTGGGGGCAGGGCGAGTTCTGCCACGAGTGGCTGATGTTCACACTGCGCGCCAAGGGCGTCGAGCCGCAGGTCGGACACCGCGCCGCCGAGACACACACCCAACTCGGCCTGGTCGCGGCCGGGTTGGGTGTGTGCGTCGCGCCGTTGCTCGGCCGCGACCCGATGCCCGAGGGCGTGGTGACGGTGCCGGTGCGGCAGAAGGTGCGGCGTCATGTGTACGTGGTGTGGCGTGCGGACGCGGACCGTCGGCCCTCGATCCGCGCGGCGGTGCGGGCGCTTCAGAAGGTGGGGGCGGATCTTGGGCAGCTGGCCGACGGGTGATGGCCGATGGGTGACCCTTGGCGGATGACGTCAGCGTTGGCCCGGATCGGCCAGCTTCCGGAAGTCCCATGACGCGATCTTGTCCGGAGTGAGTCGCGCCCACGCGTGCCGGCCGTCGTGGACCATCTCGGTCATCCCGAAGTTCTTGTGCGCGAACAGCCGCTCGACCGCGTCGAGTTCGGGGCGCTCCTCGCCGGTGCGCGGGGTCTCGCCGACGAACTCGATGCGCCCGGACAGCTCGACGCCGCGCAGCTCCCCGTACTGCTCGCCCGCGTCGACCACCACCGCCACCCGGCTGTCGGCCCGCAGGTCGGCCCAGCGGCGGCTGCGGGACAGCGAGTAGATCCACAGCGACGTGCCGTCCCAGACGAACCAGAGCGGGCTGACGTGCGGCGTGCCGTCCGCGGCCACCGTGGCGACCCGGCAGGTGCGCTGCTCGGTGAGGAACGCGTCGCGCTCCTCGGTCGACATCATGATCTTCCGGCCGCGGCGCTGGGTGGTGGTGGTCATAGGGGCTCCCTTGTCCGGCATCCGACGTGTATCGGGCGGGCATCCGACTCGCCTGACGTGGTATCAGGAACGCAGCATGCGACCTCTTCCCTGTGCACGCAATGGTGGCTACCCTCCAGCAGCCCGGAGAAGCAGCCGAAATCCCGACAGGCGAAGAGCCGACAGGCAGGGGGCGGTCGTGCCGTCGCACGAGAAGCACGAGAAGCACGAGAAGCGCGAGAAATTGGCCGAGCTGCTCGCCCCGGCGAGCACGGTCTTGCTGACCGTCGAGTGCCAGCAGGGCGTCGTCGGCGCCGACAGCGCACTGCCCGAACTCGCCGAAGAGGCACGGTCGTCGGGGGCCCTCGACAACGTGGCGCGACTGGTGGCCGCCGCCCACGAGAGCGGGGTCCAGGTCCTGCACGCCGTCGCGGAGCGGCGCCCGGACGGCCGCGGGGCCAGCCGCAACGCCCGGCTCTTCCGCGCGACCGAACGCCTTCCCGTGAAACAGCTCTCGGGCACCGACGCCGTCCGCGTCGCGCCGCCCGTCGAGGTCGCGGACGAGGACCTCGTCGTACGCCGACTGCACGGGCTCTCACCCATCTCCGGCACCGACGTGGATCCACTGCTGCGCAATCTCGGCTGCCGCACGCTCGTCGTCACCGGGGTCTCCGCCAACGTGGCCATCCCGAACGCCGTGTTCGACGCCGTCAACCTCGGCTACACGGTGGTCGTGCCCCGGGACGCCATCGCGGGGGTGCCCGCCGACTACACCCCCGCCATGATCGACAACACGCTCGCCCTGATCGCCACCGTGACGGCGACGCCGGACGTGCTCGACGCATGGAAGCGCCGTTAACGCACCAGGCCGCGCTACGCGAGCTCGATCGAGTCGCCGCTGACCTTGAGCTTCCTCTCCTCCAGGGGCTGCGTGGCCGGAGAATGCGCCACGCTGCCGTCCTTGATGGAGAACTTGCTGCCGTGGCACGGGCAGTCGATGGTGCCGTCGGCCACCTTGTTCACCTTGCAGCCCGAGTGCGTACAGATGTTGGTGAACGCCTTGAACTCGCCCGCCGCGGGCTGCGTCACGACCACCCCGGCGTCCGCGAGGATTTTTCCACCGCCCTCCGGGATGTCCGAGGTCTTGGCGATCGCGCTGCCTTTCTTCTCGCCGCCGCCCGACGACGCGTTGCCCGCGGGCTGTGACGTGTCCTCGTCCGAGCTGCCGCACGCGCTCAGCGCCGCGGCGATCCCCACGGCGCCGACCGCCGTGACGACGGTGCGGCGCGACGGGACGTGGCTCGTGGGGGCGGGCTCCTGCGAAGCGGTCATGAGGTGAAGGTCCCTTCATCGGTGGGTCGGGTCGAGGGGACGTGCTGGATCCCGTGGGGGTTTCCCTGAGGTACGTACGGTGATCCCTGGACGTTCAACGCCCTCCTGATCTCATAACCTGGGCGCATGCTCACCGAAGTCACCGCGACCCGCTATGTCACCCCATTGAGGGAAGGCGGGTCGCTGCCCGGTCTCGTCGAGGCCGACGACCTCGTCCCGTACGTCATGAAGTTCACCGGCGCGGGACAGGGCCGCAAGACGCTCGTCGCCGAGGTCGTCTGCGGCCGGTTGGCGCGCGCGCTCGGCTTTCGCGTGCCGGAGCTCGTCGCGATCGACCTGGACCCGGTGATCGGCCTCGGCGAGCCCGACCAGGAGGTGCAGGAGCTGCTGAAGGGGAGCGGCGGCATCAACCTCGGCATGCGGTTCCTGCCGCGGGCGCTCGGCTTCGACCCCCTCGCGTACGTCGTCGATCCGGTTCAGGCGGGCCGGATCGTCTGGTTCGACGCGCTGATCAACAACGTCGACCGGTCCTGGCGCAACCCCAACATGCTGGTCCAGGGCGGCGAGCTGTGGCTCATCGACCACGGCGCCAGCATGATCTGGCACCACAACTGGCGCGGCGCGCACGCGTGGGCGGACAAGCCGTACGACGCGAGCGACCACGCCCTCGCCCCCTTCGGGCCCGATGTCCCCGCCGCCGCGGCCGAGCTCGCGCCGCTCGTCACCGAGGAGCTGATCGCCGAGGCCGCAGCCGACGTGCCCGACGTGTGGCTCGCGGACGAGCCCGGATTCGACACCCCGGACGCGGTGCGGCGCGCTTACGTAGAGACGCTACGCGCGCGTGCCGCCACGATTCACGAACGCGTCACGCTGCCCGCAGGCGGCGCCCGGCCCGCCGGAACTCCCGGCTGGGTGACCGAAGGAGCGGCCCGATGACCGAACGCCATGTCACCGAACGGCATGTCTTCGAGTACGCCCTGCTGCGCGTCGTGCCGAGCATCGAACGCGGGGAGCAGATCAACGCCGGTGTCGTCGTCTACTGCCGCGCCAAGTCCTTCGTCACGGCCCTCACCCACCTCGACGAGAAGCGGCTGCTCGCGCTCGACCCCGAGGCCGACGTGACCGGGGTGCGCGCCGTGCTGCATGCGGTCGAGCGGCACTGCCGTGGGGGAGACGACGCGGGCCAGGCGGCCGGGGACGACGCCGGGCGGCGCTATCGCTGGCTCGTCGCGCCGCGCTCGACCGTGGTGCAGCCCGGTCCCGTGCACACCGGACTGACCGCGGATCCGGCCGCCGAGGCGGAGCGTCTGCTGGGTCTGCTGGTGCGCTGAACGCCGAGGTCGGGGCCATCTAGTGATCAGCGGCACCTGGTGGGCACGTTGACACCGGGTGCCAGGGCTTCTAGCGTCGCACGCACAGGGTACTAAGCGGTTGCTCACCCGCATCGGGTGCAGCGGCCGCACCTCTAGGGCGAGGAGACCGAAGAGCATGTCCACCACTGAGCAGCGCGTAGCGATCGTCACGGGAGCCGCGCGCGGCATCGGCGCCGCCACCGCGATCCGTCTGGCCGAAGAGGGCCGCGCCGTCGCCGTGATCGACCTCGACGAGGCCGCCTGCAAGGACACCGTCGAGGCGATCACCGCCGCCGGTGGCAAGGCCCTTGCCGTCGGCTGCGACGTCTCCGACGAGGCGCAGGTCGAGGCCGCGATCGCGCGCATCGCCGAGGAGCTCGGCGCCCCCACGATCCTCGTGAACAACGCGGGCGTGCTGCGCGACAACCTGCTGTTCAAGATGAGCGCGAACGACTGGGACACGGTCATGAACGTGCACCTGCGCGGCGCGTTCCTGATGTCGAAGTACGTCCAGAAGCACATGGTGGACGCCAAGTTCGGCCGCATCGTCAACCTGTCGTCGTCCTCGGCGCTCGGCAACCGCGGCCAGGTCAACTACTCGGCCGCCAAGGCCGGTCTGCAGGGCTTCACGAAGACCCTCGCCAAGGAGCTCGGCAAGTTCGGCGTCACCGCCAACTCCGTCGCCCCGGGCTTCATCGTCACCGAGATGACCAAGGCCACCGCCGAGCGCGTCGGCATGGGCTTCGAGGACTTCCAGGCCGCGGCCGCGACGCAGATCCCGGTGCAGCGCGTGGGCCGCCCGGAGGACATCGCCAACGCCATCGCCTTCTTCACCGGCGAGCAGGCCGGCTTCGTCTCGGGCCAGGTCATGTACGTGGCCGGCGGCCCGCTCAACTGAGGCCGGGGGATACGGACATGACGACTTCCGAACTTCCGGAGCTCTCCGGCAAGGTCGCGCTCATCACGGGCGCGAGCCGCGGCATCGGCTACGGCATCGCCGAGGCCCTCATCGCGCGCGGCGACCGCGTCTGCATCACGGGACGCGGCGAGGACGCCCTCAAGGAGGCCGTCGAGCAGCTCGGCTCCGACCGCGCGATCTACGTAGCGGGCAAGGCGCACGACGAGGCGCACCAGGCCGCCGCCGTCGAGCGCACCATGGAGGCGTTCGGCCGCGTCGACTTCCTCGTCAACAACGCCGGTACGAACCCGGTCTTCGGCCCGATCGCCGAGCTCGACCTGAACGTGGCGCGCAAGGTCTTCGAGACCAACGTCGTCTCCGCGCTCGGCTTCGCGCAGCAGACGTGGAAGGCGTGGCAGAAGGAGAACGGCGGCGCGATCGTCAACATCGCGTCCGTGGCGGGCATCTCCGCCTCGCCGTTCATCGGCGCGTACGGCATCAGCAAGGCCGCCATGGTCAACCTGACGCTCCAGCTGGCGCACGAGTTCGCGCCGGTGGTGCGGGTCAACTCGATCGCCCCGGCGGTCGTGAAGACGAAGTTCGCGACCGCCCTGTACGAGGGCCGGGAGGCCGAGGTCGCGGCCACGTACCCGATGGGCCGGCTCGGTGTGCCGGAGGACATCGGGGGCGCCGCCGCGTTCCTCACCTCCGAGCAGTCCGGCTGGATCACCGGACAGAACCTCGTCGTGGACGGCGGCAAGTTCCTCAACGCCGGCGTCGAATAGGCCCCTGGGCCGACGGCCCCAAGGGCAGATTCCGGGCGTTGGCCGACAACGTTCCACAAAGGGTTCCGCTCGTGAAGTGCCCCGCCGTTTCAACCAGTTGAACCGGCGGGGCGCTGCGATATTGTCTGCCGACCTGGCATGGCTGATCGAGGAGCGAGCGCGTGTTCAACCGTTTCCCTGCCCCTCGCGTGTGGGCGGCTTTCGCGTCGATGACCCTGCTCACAGGGTGCGGGCTGATGAGTTCGGGTGAGGGTTCCGATGCGCGGCCCATCACCGTGGGCACCACCAGTGTGCCGAGCACGCTGGACCCCGCGATGTCCTGGGACGGCTCGTGGGAGCTGTTCCGCAACGTCTACCAGACGCTGGTGTCGTTGCCGTCGGGCGCCGCCGAACCGCAGTCGGACGCCGCCGATTGCCGGTTCGAGGACTCAGCCAACCGCGTCTACCACTGCGAGCTGCGGGAGGACATGAAGTTCTCCAACGGGGACACGCTCGACGCCAAGGCCGTGAAGTACTCCATCGACCGGGTCCGCAAGGTCGGCGGGGGCGGCGGGCCCGCGGGGCTGCTGGGCAGCCTCGACCGCGTGGAGACGCAGGGCGAGCGCGGCGTAACGTTCCGCCTCACCAAGCCGGACGCCACCTTCCCGTTCGTGCTCTCCACTCCCGCCATGTCGATCGTCGACCCCTCCGCCTATCCGGCCAACTCCGCGCGCACGGACGGCAAGGTGACCGGTTCGGGGCCGTACGTACTCAAGTCGTACGCCGACGGCAGCAAGGCCGAACTCGTGCGCAACGACAACTACCAGGGCTTCGCGGACCGCAAGAACGACGCGGTGACGATCCGCTACTTCAAGACGTCGTCCGCCATGGTCGGCGCCCTGAATGCGAAGAAGATCGACGCGACCTTCCGTGGTCTCGCGGCCGACGACATCGTGAAGCTCCAGAACAAGCAGGGCACAGGCGGCGTGCAGCTCGTCGAGGGCGCGGGCATGGAGATCAGCTACCTGGTGTTCAACCCCAAGGACCCGTGGGCGGGCAAGAGCGCGGTGCGCCGGGCGGTGGCCCAGATCGTCGACCGCGGGGCGATCGCGGAGAAGGTGTACGCGAACACCGTGGAACCGCTGTACTCGATGGTCCCCAGGGGTCTCGCGGGCCACACCACCGACTACTTCGACGAGTTCAACGACCCGAGCGCCAAGAAGGCGGCCGGGATCCTCTCCAAGGCGGGCATCAACGCCCCCGTCCCGCTCACGCTCTGGTACACCTCCGACCGTTACGGCTCCGCCACCGCGCCCGAGTTCGCCGAGATCAAGCGGCAGTTGGAGGCGTCGAAGCTCTTCAAGGTCACGCTCAAGAGCCGCCCCTGGAAGTCGTTCGAACAGGGCTACAAGAAGGGCGAGTATCCGGTGTTCGGGCGCGGCTGGTTCCCCGACTTCCCCGACGCCGACAACTTCATCGCGCCCTTCGTGGGCGAGAAGAACGCCCTGAGCACGCCGTACGTCTCGCCCGAGATCACCGACAAGCTGCTTCCGCTGTCCCGCAAGCAGAGCGACCGGGGCGTCGTGGCGCGGCAGTTCGAGCAGGCCCAGCACATCATGGTGCGGGACGCGCGGCTGCTACCGCTGTGGCAGGGCAAGCAGTTCATCGCGTCGAGCGAGGAGATCTCGGGCGGCGAGCGGGCCCTCGACCCGTCGACGATCATGATGATGTGGGAGCTGCACCGCAAGACGAGCTGGTGAACCGGGCGCGGGCGTCGATTGTCAGTGGGCGCCGGTAGGTTTCTGGGTGTAGATACGGCCGCGTCCCCGGCACGGTGGGGCGCGGGCGTGCATGTGCCCGTACCCCGGAGGTTGTTGACGTGACCGACACCGCGATGCTGCCCGAGTCCTGGCGCGGCGTCCTCGGCGACGAACTGCAGAAGCCCTACTTCAAAGAGCTCACCGAGTTCGTCGAGGAGGAGCGCGCGAAGGGTCCCGTCTACCCGCCGCGCGAGCAGGTCTTCGCCGCGCTCGACGCGACGCCCTACGACAAGGTCAAGGTGCTCGTCCTCGGCCAGGACCCGTACCACGGCGAGGGGCAGGGGCACGGCCTGTGCTTCTCGGTGCGGCCCGGCGTGAAGACGCCGCCCTCGCTGCGCAACATCTACAAGGAGATGCAGGCCGAGCTCGGCACCCCGATCCCGGACAACGGGTATCTGATGCCGTGGGCCGAGCAGGGCGTGCTGCTGCTCAACGCGGTGCTGACGGTGCGGGCCGGCGAGGCCAATTCGCACAAGGGCAAGGGCTGGGAGAAGTTCACGGACGCGGTGATCCGCGCCGTCGTCCAGCGGCCCGACCCGGCGGTCTTCGTGCTGTGGGGGAACTACGCGCAGAAGAAGCTGCCGCTCATCGACACCGAGCGGCACGCGGTGGTGAAGGGCGCGCACCCCTCGCCGCTGTCGGCGCGGAAGTTCTTCGGCTCGCAGCCGTTCACGCAGATCAACGAGGCGATCGCCGCGCAGGGCCACACGCCGATCGACTGGAGTGTCCCGGACCTGGGCTGAGCGGGGGCCCGGCTCGCGGGGAGCCGCGCCTGAGCTGGATTGTCAGTGCCGCCGGTTAGCGTCGTCGGATCGGACATCGTGGTCGGGCGCGCCGGGCGGCCGGGCTTGGAGGAGACAGTGGAACAGCAGCGTGAGCAGGCGTCGGACGACGCCATGATGAGCCGCATCGGGCAGGCGGTCATGCTGCACCACGGCGGCGACCGCGAGGAGGCGCAGGGGCGCTTCCTCGGCCTGTGGGCGGAGATCGGGGAGGACGGCGACCCGCTGCACCGCTGCACGCTCGCGCACTACATGGCCGACACCCAGGACGACCCGTCGGACGAGCTGGCCTGGGACCTGCGCGCGCTGTCCGCCGCCGACTCCCTCACCCAGGAGCGGCTCGCCGAGCACGAGGCGTCCCTGGCGCTGCGCGCGTTCTATCCGTCGCTGCATCTCAACCTGGCGGCGGACTACGTGAAGTTGGACCGCCCCGGGCCGGCCCGCAGCCACCTGACGCGGGCCCGCGCGGCGGAGGGGGCCCTGGGGGACGACGGTTACGGGGACGGGATCCGCGCCGCCCTCACCCGGCTCGAGGAGCGGGTGGCCACGATGGGGGCGGGGCCGAGGGAGCCGGGAGAGGGGAGGCCCGGCGGGGAGCCGCTGGGGCCGCCGCGGACGGGGTCGTAGGCGGGGGAGGTTCCCGCGGCGGCGGAGGCGGAGGCGCGGTCAACCGCCGTATGTGTCGCGGCAGATGACCGACTGGGGGCTGTCCGGGTCCCAGCCGCCGTACCGACGACCGAGGGCGCAGACGTTGGTCTGGGCGGGGGCCTTCGGGACCTTCTTGACGTGCCGGAGCTCGGGGGCGGTACGGGGTTCGGGGGCGGTGGTGAGGCGTGGGGCCGGGGTGGCCTTCGGGGCCGTGCGCGGGGGAGTGGGGGCGGCGGCTTGCTGAGGCTGTTCCGGGCGCCGCGCCGGGGCGCGCTGCGGGGTGGTCGGTTTTAGCTGCTCCAGGGCCTCGCGCGCGGGCGCCTGGACGACCGGGTGTTCGGCGTGTCCCTCGGGGCGGGGCGCCGGGGCGGAGGCCGAGGGGGAGTGCGTCTTCGGGGTGGTCGGCGTCGCGCGGACGCTGACGCAGCCGGAGGCGGTGGCTGCGAAGGCGGCGGCGGCCGCGGTCAGCAGGATCGTGGTTGAGCTGGGCGTTCGGGGCACGGGAGCCACTTTGGTCGGGAACCGGGGGGTGGGGGAGGGAACGGGGGGATGATGCCCCGCATGAGTGACGGGTGCTCCGCGTGGGGCGGGAGGGGTGCCTACGTCGCGGGGTGCTGCCCCGGGGCCCGCTGGTTCTCGTCCGCCAAGCGGGGCTTGAAAGATTGGGGCTCTGCCCCATGCCCCGCTGCTCAATCGCCGCAGGGGCTCTATTGGGGCAGCATTCCGTTGAGGAGTTCGGTGTAGCCCGCGCGGAGGGCCGGGAGGGTGGGGGGTGAGGCGTGGAATGAGCCGGCCACGGACGAGAACATGATGCCCTCCGTCCAGGCGACCAGGGACAGGGTGTGGCGCTCGGGGGTGCTTGAGCCTGCTGCGCGGAGCAGTGCGGTGAGGGGGTCGCGGAACTGGCGGCCCGTTTCGTCGAAGAAGGTGCGTAGCTCGGACCTGCGGGTTGCCTCCAGCGCCAATTCGTAGCGGCAGACGAGTAGTTGGGGGTGGTGGGTGAGGTAGCGGTGCAGGGCGAGTGCCATGCCGTCGATCAGAGAGGCGAGGCCGCCCGCGGGGTTGGGGAGTTCGTCGACCGAGAGCACCTGCCCCTCGCGCACCGCGAGCCGCCGCACCGCCGCTTCCAGGAGGGCGAGCCGGGTGCGCGCGTGGTTCGACGTCGAGCCCTGGGGCAGTCCCGCGGTCTCGTCGACCGCGCGGTGGGTCAGCCCGCGCATGCCGCGCTCCGCGAGCAGTGTCAGGGCGGCGTCGGCGATCCGGTCGGCCCGGGTGAGGGGGGCAGCATCTTCGGTGTGCGGGGTGTCGGGGCGGTTCATGGGAGCAATCTACCGCGACCACTACAACTGTAGTACGGTCGAGATGCGAACTCACTACAGGTGTAGTGATCGTTTCGGTACTCCACATAGGAGGCGTCATGTCCCGACAGCCCCGTGCCGTCGTCGTCGGAGGCGGGATCGGCGGGCTCACCGCCGGACTCGCGCTCCAGCTGCGCGGCTGGCAGGTCACCGTTCTGGAGCGGGCGGGCGAGCTGAAGCCCGTAGGCGCGGGGATATCCCTGGCGCCCAACGCGCAGCGCGCCCTCGATGTCGTCGGGCTCGGTGACGAGATCCGCTCCCTCGAGGCCTGGGAAGGGGACGGTGGGCTGCTCACGCCGAAGGGGCGCTGGCTCTCGCGGGCCGACCCGAAGCTCGCGGCCGAGCGGTTCGGTGGGTCCATCGTGCTGCTGCACCGGGCGACCCTGGTCGACAAGTTGGCGGGCCGGCTGCCCGCCGATGCTGTGCGCACCGCGTCCGACGCGCGGCTCCTCGATCCCGGTGACCCGGACGACCCGGCCCGCCCCGCGCGCGTCGGCACACCCGAAGGCGACCTGGAGGCGGAGCTCGTCGTCGGCGCCGACGGCATCAACTCCGCCGTGCGCGGCGCGCTCTTCCCCGAGCACCCCGGCACCGAGTACACCGGCTTCACCACCTGGCGCGTGCTCGTGCCGCCGCTCGGCCGCCCCTTCACCCAGCACGAGACCTGGGGCCCCGGCATGATCTGGGGCACCCACCCCTTCGCCGACGGCACCGTCTACGCGTACGCGGCGGCCATGGCCCCGGCCGGGCAGCGGGCGCCGGGTGGCGACGAGAGGGCGGAACTCCGTCGTCTGTACGGGAGTTGGCACGACCCGATTCCCGCGATCCTTGACGCCGTAGAGCCGGATCAGGTCCTTCGCCACGACGTGCACCAGATCGCCGAGCCGTTGCCCGCCTTCCACCGCGGACGCGTCGTCCTGCTCGGCGACGCCGCGCACGCCATGGCGCCGACCCTCGGCCAGGGCGGCAACCAGGCCATCGAGGACGCGGTCGTCCTCGCCCACCATGCCGCCCCTGACGCCCCGCTCGACCTGCCCGGTTACACGGCCGCACGGCTGCCCCGTACGACGGCGATCGCGCGCAAGGCCATGACCGTCAGCCGCGTCAACCTCACCGCGAACCGGCCCCTGATCGCCCTGCGCAACACGGCGATCCGCGCCGTCGGCGCGCTCGGTCCGGCCTTCCTGCTGCGCGGCATGGACGGCATCGCGGACTGGCGCCCGCCTCAGCGCGAGCCGTACGCCGCCCCGTATGCTGCCCGGACGCAAGCGCGGGCCGGCACGGCCCGGCCATCGCAGGACAGGAGCACTCAGACGTGAAAGTCGGCGTCATCGGACTCGGCGACATCGCCAAGAAGGCGTACCTGCCGGTGCTCGGAGCGCGGCCCGCGCTCGAACTGCACCTGCAGACGCGGACGCCCGCGACCCTGACCGAGGTCGCGGACCAGCTCCGCGTGCCCGCGTCGCAGCGCCACGCCGACCTCGACTCGCTCCTCGCGCAGGGCCTCGACGCGGCCTTCGTGCACGCGCCCACCGCCGCCCACCCGGAGATCGTCACGCGGCTCCTGGAGGCGGGCGTTCCGACGTACGTCGACAAGCCGCTCGCCTACGAACTCGCCGAGTCCGAGCGGCTCGTCCGGCTCGCCGAGGAGCGCGGCGTGAGCCTGGCCGTCGGCTTCAACCGCCGCTACGCGCCCGGGTACGCGCAGTGCGTCGAGCACCCGCGCGAGCTGATCCTGATGCAGAAGAACCGCGTCGGGCTCCCCGAGGAGCCGCGCGCGATGGTCCTCGACGACTTCATCCACGTCGTCGACACGCTGCGCTTCCTCGTGCCCGGCCCGGTCGAGGACGTGAGCGTGCGCGCCCGAGTCGAGGGCGGCCTCCTTGAACACGTGGTGCTCCAGCTCGCGGGCGACGGTTTCACCGCGCTCGGCGTCATGAACCGGCTGAGCGGCTCCACCGAGGAGATCCTCGAGGTGTCGGGGCAGGACTCCAAGCGGCAGGTCAACAACCTCTCCGACGTCGTCGACCACAAGGGCCAGCCCTCGGTCCGCCGTCGCGGCGACTGGGTGCCGGTCGCCCGCCAGCGCGGCATCGAGCAGGCCGTGCTCGCGTTCCTCGACGCGGTGCGGGCGGGCAAGGTGCTGAGCGCGCGGGACGCGCTGGCCACGCATGAGCTGTGCGAACAGGTTGTGCGTGAGGTGCAGCGGCGGGTGTGAGTCAGCGGGGCTCGAATGAACCGTTCAGGCGGCGACGGCGTTGCGGACTCGGGGCTTCGCCCCGGACCCCGCTAGTCAAACGCCGCAGGGCCTGGAGCGCCGCCAGCGCCACCAGGACCGTCACCGCCCCGTGCACCGGCCACGCGCCGAACCGTACGTACAGCGTGGTGCCCCGCGCGGTCGGCATGTCGTAGACGCGGGCCGCGCTCGCCGATGTGCCGAGCCAGGCGCCGGCGCGCGTCCCGTCCGGGCCGTACACCGCGGAGACCCCGGTCAGCGTCGCGTGCACCATCGGGCGGCCGGTCTCGGCGGCCCGTACCGCCGCGAGCGAGGCGTGCTGCTCGGGCGCCCAACTGTGCTGGAACGTCGACGTCGAGGACTGCGCGAGCAGCACCTGCGCCCCGTCCCGCGTCAGCTGCCGCGTCATGTCGGGGAACGCCGACTCGAAGCAGACCAGCGGCCCGACGCGCAGCGTCCGCCCACCGTGGCGCACGTCCATCACGACCTGCCGCGTGCCGCGCATCCGGTCCTCGCCCGCCGCCTTGCCGACCGAGGTGGCCCAGCCGAGGAGCGAGCGCGCGGGCACGTACTCACCGAAGGGGACGAGCCGCATCTTGTCGTAGTGGTCGCCGGTGAGGCCGTCCCCGCCGACGAGCACGGAACTCTTGTATATGCCCTGGCCCGAGCCGTCGGCGGCGCGACGCCGTGCGTCGACGTTGACGAGGATCTCCGCGTCCACCTCACGGGAGAGCGCGGCGAGCCGGCGGGCCAGGTCGGGGCGGCGCGGCAGGTCGTAGCCGACGCTGCTCTCGCCCCAGACGACGAGGTCCACGCCCCGGCCCGCCAGTTGACGGGTCAGCCGCACCTCCCGGTCGAAGCGGGCCTTGATGCTGCCGAGGCCGTCCACCACGCCCGGCTGCACCACCGCGATCCGCGCCTGCCCGTCCGTCTCGGGGCGCGGCGCCCACACCCACGCGACCCCGGTGACCGTGACCGTGGCTACCAGGCCCGCCACCGCCGGAACGCGGGCGCCGCGCGCGACGACGAGGAGCGTCACGCCGGTGTTCACGGCCACCACGAGCAGGCTGAGCAGCCAGACGCCGCCCACCGACGCGAGCCGCAGCGCGGGTGTCACCTGCCACTGGCTGGAGCCGAGCAGACCCCACGGGCCGCCCAACCCCTGCCAGGAACGGACCAGTTCGACCATCAGCCATCCCGAAGGGACGGCGAGGAGCGCGGTCGCCGCCTGCCCCGGCGTCGGCCGGCCGTGCAGGAGGCGGCGCAGCAACCAGCCCCACGGCGCCCACAACGCGCCGAGCAGCGCCGCGAGGACGAGCGTGAACACATGCAGGCTCGGCAGCAGCCAATGGTGCACCGCGAGCATGAACCCGAGCCCGCCGAGCCAGCCGTCGAGCGCCGCCCGGCGCGGCGTGCCGGCCGAGCGCGCGAGCAGCATCCACGGCACGAGGGCGACGTACGCGAACCACCACAGGGAGGGCGCCGGGAACGCGAGCGCGGGCAGGGCGCCCGCGCCGACCGCCGCGGCGCCGCGCCACCAACGTGATGTGTCGAGCCGCTGCCGCCACCCCTCCATGCGCCGCGCCTCCCGACTCGTACTCGTACGACCCATCGCCTCGCGCCTACAGTGTGCGCGCCGCCGACGATCAACGACAGTGGGCGGAGAGCGGGTCAGCTGCCCGCGACGGCCGGCTGGGGGACGCGGCGCCACTTCTCGTAGACCGTCACCCGGTGCAGCCGCCAGCCGCCGGCCGTACGGACGAGGTCGAAGGCGTACCGGCCGCCGCAGATGAAGTCGGGGGCGGTCGAGTCGCCGTCGCCCGCGAAGCGCATGGGGTTGAAGTAGTCAGCCCGGACGCGGCCCGTGTCGCCGATGTCGCGGTCGACGGTGTCGAAGCGGACCCGGCGGTTCACGATCAGGTGCTGGCGCATCGGGAACAGCTCCATCGTCGTCGACAGCCACTGCGCGATCTCCGCGGCGGTGCCCTCCACCCCTCCCGCCTCCCGGTAGTCGGCACGGCCCTCCGGTTCGAACAGGGCGCGGTACGCCGCCCAGTCGCCGTCGTCCACGGCCGCCGCGTAGTCCGTCACCAACTCGTCGACGGCGAGGCGGTCGAGGACGGTTGCCAGTTCCACACGCTGCGTCATCGGCTCAGTCTCGGGCCCTGGGCGCACAGAACCAAGAGGCGTGCGCCGCCAGGTCGAAAACTCCTGGGGAGCGCGGGGCGTGCGCTGTTACGGTCGCGCCATGGCAGCTGATCCGAACACGCAACTCCCGGCCGGGACACCAGGACCCGTCACGGCGGACGACGTCGTGCAGGCCGTCGAGCTCGCGGTCGCCGCGCTGCGGGCCGCGCCCGACGCCGACTGGAACGCCCCGGCGGGCTCGCTCGTGTGGACGTGCTGGGAGACCGGCGAACACCTCGCCGACGACCTCTTCTTCTACGCCGCGCAGATCGGCTCGCTGCGCCCCCTGGAGGACGACTCCGTCCGCTGGGGCTACAGCCGGCGCCGCGCCGAGGGACCGGACAACACGATCACCGTCGAGCTCGAAGCGGGTCCGTCCGCCATGCTCGGGGCCCTGGAGGCGGGCGGCGGCATTCTCGCCGCGGTGGTGCGCGCGACCCCGCCGACCGCCCGCGGATTCCACGTCTTCGGCGCCTCCGACCCCGAGGGCTTCGCTGCGATGGGCGTCGTCGAGACGCTGGTGCACGCGCACGACCTGGCGCTCGGGCTCGGCATCGCGTTCGAGCCGCCGGCCGACCTGTGCGCGCGCACGCTGCACCGCCTCTTCCCCGACGTCCCCGGTGACACCGAGCCGTGGGCGACGCTGCTGTGGGCCACGGGCCGCGGCGAGCTGGAGGACAGGGGCCGGCGCGGGAAGTGGCGCTGGTACGGTGCGCCCGCCGCGACATGATCTTCGTCCGCGTGGCCACATCCCGGCCCACGGGGACGCACTTCTGACCAGGAGGCCCCCTTGAACCGCCCCATCACGCTCGTCACCGGCGGCAGCCGAGGCATCGGCGCCGCCACGTCCGTGCGTCTCGCGCGCGAAGGCCACGATGTCGCGCTGTCCTTCGTGAGCGACAAGGACGCCGCCGAGCGCACCGCCGAGGCCGTGCGTGCCGAGGGCGCCCGCTGCGCCGTCGTACGGGCCGACACCTCCCAAGAGGCCGATGTGGAGCGCCTCTTCGACGAGGCGCGTGCCCAACTCGGGCCGCTCACCGGGCTGGTGAACAACGCGGGTGTCACTGCTCCGGTCGGCCCCTTCGCCGAGGCGCGCACCGAGGACTTCCGCCGCGTCCTCGACGTCAACGTCCTCGGTGTCCTGCTGTGCTGCCGCCGCGCCGCACGCGACATGACGGCGGCGGGCGCCGGCGCCATCGTGAACGTGTCCTCCGGGGCCGCCACCATCGGCAGCCCCGGCCAGTACGTGCACTACGCCGCGTCCAAGGCGGCCGTGGACACGATCACCCTGGGCCTCGCCAAGGAGCTCGGCCCGGCGGGCGTACGGGTCAACGGTGTGGCGCCCGGCATCATCGACACCGAGATCCACGCCACCAGCGGCACGCCCGACATCGCGCGCGAAGCGGCTCCCGGGATCCCGCTGCGGCGCCCGGGGAGGGCGGACGAGATCGCGGGGGCGATCGCCTGGCTGCTGTCGCCGGACGCGTCGTATACGACGGGGACCGTGGTGAGGGTGGCCGGGGGACGCTGAGCGGCCCCCGGCGGGTGGAGGCGGTGGTGGCTGTGGAGACGGTCGGGGCCTGATCCGAACGGCAGGCCCTAGGCCGCTTCCACGACCTCCGCGCGCACCGCGGCCGCCCACTCCGTGACCAGCAGCGCGTACTGGGCGCGCTGCTCTCCGGTGAGTCGGCCTCCGGTGCGCAGCCACAATCCGCGGATCTGCTCGTTGACTTCCTCGGCAGACCGCACAGGACCAGAATTGACGGGCGGCATGTGCCAAGGCTACGTGCGGGCCGCCCGGTTTGGGAACCCTGAGCGAACGGTCCTGAGCGTCAAGTGACCGAAGATGTAAAGGAGTTCGCGAAAGGCCTGGTCACGCGCCGACCGCCGTCGGAAGCGCCGTCGTGGCGAGCAGCGTCAGACGGTCCGCGTCCGGGGTGCCGGGCTCGGCCGTGTAGAGCATGACGCGCAGATCGTCGCCCGCCACCGTGAGAATGTCGCAGTCCAGCGTCAGCGGGCCGACCTCCGGGTGGTCGATCGTCTTGCGCGCCGCGGCGTGCCGGCCGACGGCCCCCGAGTCCCACAGCTCGGCGAACCGCGGGCTGCGCGTGCGGAGTTCGTCGACGAGCGTGTGCAGACGCGGGTCCAGTGGGTAGCGGCTCGCGGTCGTGCGCAGGTCCGACACCAGGGCCGTCTCCATGGCCTGCCGCTCGTCGGGGGTCTGCCGGACCCGGCTCGTCGGCCCGAGGAACGTCCACCACACGCCGTTGCGCCCGTTGCCTCCCCACTCCGGGCGCTCGCCGAGCAGCGCCGTGTACAGCGGGTTCGCGAGCAGCAGCGTCCACGCCGCGTCGAACACCGCGGCCGGCGTCCCGGACAGCCGGTCCAGGAGCCGGCGCACGCCAGGGGTGAGCCGGGCCGGCACCGTCTCAAGGCCCGGCGGCGCGAGACCCGCGAGCCGGAAGAGGTGCTCACGCTCCGCGTCCGTAAGGCGCAGCGCGCGGGCCAGCGCCTCCACGACCTGGTCGGAGGGGTGGGTGGCGCGGCCCTGTTCCAGCCGGGTGACGTAGTCCGCCGAGATCCCCGCGAGCAGCGCAAGCTCCTCGCGGCGCAGCCCCGCGGCCCGCCGCTGCCCCACGGCGGCGATCCCCGCGGCCTCCGGCGGGACCCGGTCCCGCCAGCGCCGCACCGTCTCCCCGAAATCGCCGAGCTCCGCATGTGCCATGCCACCACTGTGCCCCGCCAGGGCCGGATCTTCCTGGTATCGCCGGTCCCAGGAAGACGGGACGACTGGTCGCCGGACCGCCCCCGGCGCAGCCTGGACGCATGACCACCACACTGATCACCGGGGCCAACAAGGGCCTCGGACACGAAACCGCCCGCCGCCTCGTCGAGGCGGGCCACACGGTCTACGTCGGCGCCCGCGACCCCGAGCGCGGCCGTCGCGCCGCCGAGGAGCTCGGCGCGCGGCACGTCGTCATCGACGTCACCGACGACGCCTCCGTCGCGGCCGCCGCGAAGACGATCGAGGTCGAGGGCGGCCTCGACGTACTGATCAACAACGCCGGCATCGAGGGCCGCACCGACGGCAACGGCATCGTGCTCCCGGCCGACGAGACCGTCGACACCCTGCGCCCGCTGTTCGAGACGAACGTCTTCGGCACCGTCCGCGTCACCCACGCGTTCCTGCCGCTGCTGCGCCGCTCCGCCGCCCCGGTCATCGTCAACGTCAGCAGCGGCCTGGCCTCGCTGGCCGGCGCCACCGACCCGGGCAACCCGGCGGCCGGCTACCCCGGCCTCGCCTACCCGGCCTCCAAGACCGCCGTGAACATGCTGACGGTGCAGTACGCGAAGGCGTTCCCGGAGCTCCGGATCAACGCGGTCGAGCCCGGCTTCACCAGGACCGACCTGAACGGCAACACGGGCGTCCAGACCGTCGAACAGGGCGCCGAGATCATCGTGCGGATGGCGCGGGTCGGCGCGGACGGGCCGACGGGTACGTATGTCTCCGCCGAGGGGCCGCTGCCCTGGTGACGCTCTGCCCGCGCCCCTACGGCTTGAGCACGATCTTCCCGTGGGTGTGCCGGCGCTCCAACTCGCGGAAGGCCTCGCGTACTTCCTCCAGCGGGTAGGTGCGGGCGATCGGGACCTCCAGCTCGCCGCGCGAGGCCAGTCGGGCCAGTTCGCCGAGGACGACCGCGCTGGCCGCCGCGCCCTCCCCGTAGGTACGGGCGCCGACCCGGCCCGCGACCTTCCAGTCGCGGATGGTGTTGATGCGCTCGGGCCGCACCCCCAGCTCCACGGCGAGCTCGACATAGCCGGTGCCGAACGTGTCGATGAACGCGTCGACACCCCGGTCTCCCGCGGCCTCCCGGATCCGCTCCCGCACCCCGTCCCCGTACGCGAGGGGGATCACGCCCTTCTCCTTCAGCCAGCCGTGATGCGGCTCGCTCGCGAGCCCGATGACGGTGACGCCGTGGCGCCGCGCGAGCTGTACGGCCATCGACCCGACGCCGCCCGCCGCGCCGGACACCACGACCGTGTCGCCGGGGCGGAGGTCCACGGCCCATACGCAGGCGTACGCGGTGGACCCGGCGACGTACAGGGATCCGGCCACGTCCCAGGGGAGCCCGGAAGGGCGGTGCACGAGGTTCACGTCGTCGACGACGACGTACTCGGCGTGGCTGGCCCTGCGGTGCGTGAATCCGACGACCTCGTCGCCGACCCCGAAGTCCCGTACGTGGGAGCCGACTTCGACGACGACCCCGGCCAGATCGCTGCCCTGCCCCGACGGGAACGTGGCGGGCCACCGCTCGTGCAGGAAGCCTGTCCTGATGCTCACCTCGCCGGGCTGGATCCCGGCCGCCCGCACCTCGACCAGCACCTGGTCGGCCGCGGGCACGGGCCGCGGCGCGTCCTCGACCCGCAGCACATCGATCCCGCCGTACTCGTGAAACCGCACCGCTCGCATCCCGCGCCCACCCGTCCCGTTCGGATCAACTGTGACGTGGGTCGCAACACTTGGGGCGCCCGGTCTCTTCCCCGGGTCGGCCCCTTTCCCGGGTCTGTTTCTCTTGGTCCGTCTCTCTTCCGGATCCGCTCAGCCCGCCGACTCCGCGGCATGCGGGCTGAGTACGCCCACGCTCACCAGGATGAACAGGGCGATGCCGAGGATGATCCGGTAGTACACGAACGGCATGAAGCTGCGCGTCGAGATGAACTTCATGAGCCAGGCGATCACCGCGTATCCGACGCCGAAGGCGATCAGTGTGGCGAACACCGTGGGGCCCCAGGAGACATGGCCGCCCTCGCTCGCGTCCTTGAGCTCGAAGACGCCCGAGGCCAGGACCGCCGGGATCGCCAGGAGGAAGGAGTAGCGGGCCGCGGACTCACGGGTGTAGCCGAGGAAGAGGCCGCCGCTGATCGTGGCGCCGGAGCGGGAGACGCCGGGGATGAGGGCCAGCGCCTGGCACAGGCCGTAGATCAGGCCGTCCTTGACCGAGAGATCCTTGAGTTCCTTGCGGGTGTGGGCCACACGGTGGCGACCGCCCGTCTCGTCGCGGGCCGCCAGCCGGTCGGCGATGCCGAGGACGACGCCCATCACGATCAGCGTCGTCGCGGTGAGCCGCAGATCGCGGAACGGGCCCTCGATCTGGTCCTTGAACGTCACGCCGAGCACCCCGATCGGGATCGAGCCGACGATCACCAGCCAGCCCATCTGCGCGTCGTGGTCGCCCCGCATCGTCTTGTCGGTGAGGGACCTGAACCACGCCGAGATGATCCGCGCGATGTCCTTGCGGAAGTAGATGACGACCGCGGTCTCGGTGCCGAGCTGGGTGATCGCCGTGAAGGCGGCGCCGGGGTCGTGCCAGCCCGCGAACGCGGCCGTGAGGCGCAGATGGGCGCTCGACGAGATCGGCAGGAACTCCGTGAGCCCCTGGACGAGCCCGAGGATGAATGATTCGAACCAGGACATGAGGTGGGTACGCGATCCAGGTGCTCGGCGGAACCGGCCGCGAACGCGGGCCAGGCGGGGCGGCGCGAACTCCCGTCACACCGGGCCCGGGGTACGCGTGGGGCAGAGTAGCGTTCGAAAGTGACGGGAGCACCACAGCGGAGTGAGCGGAGCCTTTACAGGGCCCTTTCAGGCCCCTTTGCAGGCCCGCACACAGACCCCTTTGCAGGTCCCCTTACAAACCCCTTTACAGGCCCGGCCGTTGGGCCCGAAGGAGCGCGTCCCCCGTCGGCGTACGGAAGTAGAGCACCGAGCGGCCCGCCCTGCGCCGCTGTACGAGACGGGCCGCGTGCAGCACCTTCAGGTGGCGGCCCACCGAGCCGAGGCCCTGTCCTGTGAGGGCCACCAACTGGCTGGTGGTCAGCGGCTGTTCGAGGAGGACGAGGACCTGCGCGCGGGCCGTGCCGAGCAGCGCCGCGAGTCCGCCGGGCGGCGCCGCCCTGTCGACGTCCGCGAGGGCGCCCGCGCACGGGTAGACGACGGCGTACCGGTCGACCGGAACCCGCTCCGGCCATGACACCCAGCCCTGCTTCGGTGTGACCGGGACGAACAGCAGCTGTGTGCCGGCGATGTCCCGTGGCGGGTAGTCATGTGCGTTGATCCGGAGCCGGCCCTCGCCGAGCCAGCCCATCGTGGGGCGCATCCCGCCGAAGGCCGCCGCCCAGCCGCCCCGCGTCAACTCCCTTGTCCTGGCGAGGACATCGGCCTCGATGATCCGGCGGCGCCGCGGCCACTCCGGAAGGACCGTCTCCCGCCACACCCACGCGAGCAGCGCCGCCGCGCGCTCCGCCAGGTCCCCGGCGTGGGCGAGCGCGTCGGGCAGCGGGCCGGGGGAGGAGACCGCGAGGTCGGCGCGGACGGCCGCCGGCGGCGTGGCGCGGATCCGCGCGAGGCCGTCCGCCAGATCGTCCTCGCGGGCGCCGTCGGGTGTGGGCGTCATGAAGTCGGCGATCCACCGCGCCCCGAACCCGGCGTCCAGCAGCAGCGCCGTCGTCGGCTCCGCGGCGAGCCGTGCGCGGTAGGCGGGCAGGTGGGTGTCCAGCCAGCGCCGCTCGCCGGGGTGCGCGGCGACGGGATCGGCCAGCTTCCTCAGGCTCGCGGTCGCCTCGGCGAGCCGCGACACGATGAACCGGCTGCCCGCGAGGGTGTCCGCGTCGACCTGCCAGATGCCCACGGCCGCACCCCCGTCTCCGCCTCCGTACGATCCCGCCGTCCGCGCCCGTCGTTTCGCCAGTGCGCGAAACATTAACGCCCCCTGTCCGCCGCCCCGCAGCCTCCCCTCATGGACACCTACCGGGAGCTGTTCCGCACGCCCGAATACCCCTCTCTCTTCGCCACCGTCTCGCTCCAGGTCGCCGGGCAGACGGTGAGCGGGCTCGCCCTCGGCTCGCTCGTCTACGCCTCGACCGGATCGCCGCTGCTGTCCGCGCTCGCCATGTTCGGGCCCTCGCTCGCCCAGGTCGTGGGCGCGCTCACGCTGCTCTCCGCGGCGGACCGGGTGCCGCCGCGCGCCGCCCTCGTCGGGCTCGCGCTCTTCCTCGGCCTCGCCACGGCGACGCAGGCGACGCCCGGTCTTCCGACGGCCGCGGCCCTCGCGCTCGTCCTGGTCCAGGGTGTGCCGTCGGCGCTCGGCGGTGGGGTCCGCTACGGCCTGCTCACCGACATCCTCGCCCGCGACGGCTATCTGCTCGGCCGCTCCGTCCTCAACATGAGCGGGGGAGTCTGCCAGATCCTCGGATACGCCCTGGGCGGCCTGCTCGTCGCCGTGCTGTCGGCGCGCGGCACGCTCCTCGTCGGCGCAGGCCTCTACGTGCTCGCCGCGGTGGTCGCGCGCTGCGGACTGTCCCGGCGCCCGGCGCGCGCGTCCGGTCGCCCGTCCCCGCGCGAGACGATGCGCGGCAACGCCGCCCTGTGGTCCTCGGTCCCGCGCCGGTACGTCTATCTCGCGCTGTGGGTGCCCAACGGCCTGATCGTCGGCTGCGAGGCGCTGTTCGTCCCCTACGACACCGGGCACGCGGGAGTGCTGCTCGCGAGCGCCGCCCTGGGCATGCTCGCCGGGGACATCCTCACCGGCCGTTTCCTGCCGCCCCGGTGGCGCGCCCGGCTCGCCGCACCGCTGCGGCTGCTGCTCGCCGCCCCGTACCTGGTGTTCGCCCTGCGGCCCGCCCTGCCGTTCGCCGTGGTGGCGGTCGCCCTCGCCTCGGTCGGCTTCTCGGCGGGCCTGCTGCTGCAAGAGCGGCTGATGGCGCTGACCCCGGAGCGCCTGAGCGGGCACGCCCTCGGGCTGCACACCGCGGGCATGCTGACCATGCAGGGAGTGGGCGCGGTGCTCGCGGGCGCGCTGGCCCAGGCGACCTCGCCCGCCACCGCGATGACGGTGCTCGCCGTGGCCTCCGTCGCGGTGACGCTGCGCCTCGGCAGGGGCCTCAAGGGGGAGCCGGTCAGTCCTCCTGCGACGTCCGCTTCCGCAGCTGATGGCGCTTGCACCACGCCACGACCGCGCCCGCGCACCCCGTGACGACGATGAAGCCCATCGCGATCAGGAAGATGGGGGACGTGGGCGTCGAGGCGCGGGCGCCCGCCACCACGTACGCCGCCGTGTTCGGGATCGAGCCGAGCGCCGTGGCGAGGAGGAACGGGACGATGCTCATCTTGGAGATCGACGCGCAGTAGTTCGCCGCCCAGAACGGGATGCCGGGAAAGAGCCGGGCCGCGAGCATCGACCGGAAGGCGTGCTCGCTGAGCTGCCCGTCCGCCGCCTTCAGCCAGCGCCCGCGCAGCAGCGGCCGCAGCGCGTCCTGGCCGAGCAGCCGACCGAGCAGGAAGGCGAGCCCGGCGCCGAGCACCGTCCCGCCGATCGCGCCGAGCAGCCCCAGCTGGGAGCCGAACAGGGCGCCCGCCGCCAGGTTGAGCAGGGGTCTCGGGACGAACGCGACCGTGCACACGCCGTACGCCACCGCGAACAGGACGACCGCCGCCGCCCCGTTCACCTGCGGCGGCCAGCCCTGCGTGATCAGCTGCTGCGGCTCGAAGAGCAGCACGCACGTCGCGCCCGCGGCCAGCAGCAGCACCAGCAGCGAAAGCCGCGACCACGGCGACAGCAGCGCCTGGCCGCAGCGGGCGGCGAGCCCTGCGGGACGGGCGGGGACGGTCTCGAACATCCGGGGAGACTAACCGACCCCCGCATAAGATCGCCGTAGGTTGTGTCTCACTTTCCCGGCTCTTGCCCCAGTTGCGAGGAGCGTCACGTGCCCGTCACCGCGCCGCCCGCCAGCGTTCTCGCCGACACGCTCCTCGCCCGGCTCCCCGAGGTGTACGGCGCGGCCGCCGACCCCGAGCGGGCGGCGCAGATGCGCGCGTACATGAAGGACGTGGCCCCCTTTCTCGGCCTCACCTCGCCCGTGCGCCGGGAGCTGACCAAGGCCGTGCTCGACGGCACGCCGCGTCCCGACGAGAGCGACCTCACCGCCGTCGCACTGCGCTGCTGGGCGCTGCCCGAGCGCGAGTACGCCTACTTCGGAATCGACTACCTGCGCCGCCATGTGCGACGCCTCACATCCGGCTTCCTGCCCGTCGCGCGCGAACTGGTCACGACCGTGCCGTGGTGGGACACCGTGGACCATCTGGCGGCGCACATCGTCGGCGGCCTCGTCGCGGCCGACCCGAAGCTGCGCGCCGACATGGACGCGTGGATCGCGGACGAGAACCTCTGGGTCGCCAGGACGGCGCTCCTCCACCAGCTCCGTCACAAGGACGCCACCGACACCGACCGGCTCTTCGCCTACTGCCTGCGGCAGTCCGGACACCCCGACTTCTTCATCCGCAAGGCGATCGGCTGGGCCCTGCGCGAATACGCCAAGACCGACGCCGACGCCGTACGGTCCTTCGTCGCCGCGCACCGGGACACCCTCAGCCCGCTCTCGGTGCGCGAGGCCCTGAAGAACGTAGGCGGGTAACTCCCGTACGGGGCGCGGAAAATCGTTCGACGTGGGGCGCCGCGTCGGAGAAGATCTGCCACATGTTCCGGCACGCCTTCCACGCAGCTCCGTCCGCAGTCGCGGACGCAGCTCAGGCTGCCGTCTTCCTGACCGCCGCCGCAGCTGACGGCGCGCGAAGCTGACCCTCTCCGGACACTCCGGCGGACCCCGCAGGGGGAGGGTCGGTCCGGCTCAGGGGTCCCCGCCTCCCGCTTGGAGGCCAGTAGCTTCCTGAAGTTCCCGAAGGGACCTCATCGCCATGCCCAAGACGGCATACGTGCGCACCAAGCCGCACCTCAACATCGGCACCATGGGTCACGTCGACCACGGCAAGACCACCCTCACCGCCGCCATCACCAAGGTCCTCGCCGAGCGCGGCGCCGGCACGTTCGTGCCGTTCGACCGGATCGACAAGGCGCCCGAGGAGGCGCAGCGCGGCATCACCATCAACATCGCGCACGTCGAGTACGAGACCGACACCCGGCACTACGCGCACGTGGACATGCCGGGCCACGCCGACTACGTGAAGAACATGGTCACGGGCGCCGCCCAGCTCGACGGGGCGATCCTCGTCGTCTCGGCGCTCGACGGGATCATGCCGCAGACCGCCGAGCACGTACTGCTCGCCCGCCAGGTGGGCGTCGACCACATCGTCGTCGCCATCAACAAGGCGGACGCGGGGGACGAGGAGCTCACCGACCTGGTCGAGCTCGAAGTGCGCGAGCTGCTGTCCGCGCACGGGTACGGGGGCGACTCCGTGCCCGTCGTGCGGGTCTCCGGGCTGGGGGCCCTTGACGGGGACCCGCGGTGGACGGCGTCGATCGAGGCGCTGCTCGACGCGGTGGACACGTACGTTCCGATGCCGGAGCGGTACGTGGACGCGCCGTTCCTGTTGTCCGTCGAGAACGTGATGACCATCAGCGGGCGCGGCACGGTGGTGACCGGCGCGGTCGAGCGCGGCCGTGTGCGGGTCGGCGACCGGGTGCGGGTCTACGGGGCGGATGACGTCGAGACCGTCGTCACCGGCGTCGAGACCTTCGGCAAGCCGATGGAGGAGGCGCAGGCGGGGGACAACGTGGCGCTGCTGCTCCGCGGTGTGCCGCGGGACGCGGTGCGGCGCGGGCACATCGTCGCCGAGCCCGGCACGGTCAAGCCTGCGCGCCGCTTCACGGCGCAGGTGTACGTGCTGTCGGCGGCGGAGGGCGGCCGTTCCACGCCTGTCGCCACCGGGTACCGGCCGCAGTTCTACCTGCGGACGGGGGACGTCGTGGGGGACGTCGACCTCGGTGAGGTTGCGGTTGCCCGGCCCGGCGAGACCGTCGCCATGACGGTGGAGCTGGGGCGGGACGTGCCGCTGGAGGCCGGTCTCGGGTTCGCGATCCGTGAGGGCGGGCGGACCGTGGGGGCGGGGACGGTGACGTCCGTGGAGTGAACAGGAGCGGGGCCGGGACCGTACGGGTTCCGGCCCCGCGACGGCACAATGTGCACGTGAACGCATCCGAACCCGAGCCGATACCCGTCACCCGCGACGTCGACCACGGCACCGCCAAGCTGCTGCCCGACGTGGACCGGCGGCGGGCCTGGCTGCTCACGGTGGACGGGGCGCCCCAGTCGTACGTAGACCTGGACGAGCCCGCGCACCTGGAGTTCGAGTACGCGCGCCGGCTCGGCCACGTCCTCGACTGCCTCGGCGACGAGGGCGCGCCGCTCGACGTGCTGCACCTGGGCGGGGGCGCGCTGACCCTGCCCAGGTACGTCGCCGCCACCCGGCCCGGCTCGCGGCAGGAGGTCGTCGAGGCGGACCGGGGGCTGCTCGCGCTCGTCGCCGAACATCTGCCGGTGCCGGACGACGCGGGCGTCGTGGTGCACGGCGGCGACGCGCGGGCCTGGCTCGAGGCGGCGCCCGACGCCTGCGTGGACGTGCTCGTGGGGGACGTGTTCGGTGGCTCCCGGGTGCCCGCGCACCTGACGACCCTGGCGTACGCGCGTCAGACGGCGCGGGTGCTGCGGCCCGGCGGGACCTACGCGGCCAACCTCGCGGACGGCGCGCCCTTCGCGTTCCTGCGCTCCCAACTGGCCACGTTCGCCGCGGTGTTCCCCAATGTCGCGCTCGTCGCCGAACCGGCGGTGCTGCGGGGCAGGCGGTTCGGCAACGCCGTACTGCTCGCCTCGGGCGAGGAGCTGGAGGTGGCGGAGCTGGCGCGGCGCACCGCCCGCGACGCGTTCCCCGCGCGGGTGGAGCACGGCGCCGCGCTGCGCCGATTCGTCGGTGACGCGAAGCCGGTGGCGGACGCGGACGCGGTTCCCTCGCCGGAACCGCCGGGCGGTTCGTTCAGCGTGGGGTGACGGGAGGCTCGGCCAGGGTGGGGTCGGTCAGCGTGGGGTGACCGGGGGTTCGGCCAGCGTGGGGTCGGTCAGCGTCGGTTCGTGGGGCGCGGCGGTGGCCGGTCCGCGCCGCCGCAGGTGCCGTACGTCCGGCACGAACAGCACCGCCGCCGTCGCCACGACCACGAGCGCCGAGCATCCCCACAGTGAGGCCGACCGGCCGAAGGCGGACTCCGCCGGGCCGGCGAGCGCGGTGGCCAGCGGCACCATCGCCACCGAGCCGAACCAGTCGTAGGCCGAGACGCGGGAGAGCTTCTCCTCGGGGATCTCCTGGTGCAGCGCGGTGATCCAGGAGACGCCGAATATCTCGATGGTGACGCCGCTGACGAACATCACGGCGATCAGCCAGCCGAGCGGCACGGGTACCGCGAGCGCCGCCGACGGCAGGGCGAGGGAGAACACGGAGAGCGTCGCCGCGAACAGCAGCCGCCGCGGCTTCCACCGCATCATCAGCAGTCCGCCGAGGATCGTGCCGACGCCGAACGAGCCGAGCGCGATGCCCCACGGCCCCGCCCCGCCCAGTTCGTCGCGCGCCACCAGCGGGCCGAACACCGACTCGGCCGCGCCCACCACCGCGACCACGACCGCGAACTGGGCGACGATCGTCCACAGCCACGGCCGGCCGATGACCTCCCGCCACCCGTCCCGCATGTCGGCGAGCAGTCCGCCGCCGGGCTCCCGCGGCGCGATGTGCCGCACGTCGAGGAACATCCGCAGCGCGCCCGCGACCAGGAATGCCACCGCGTCCACGGCGAGCACCCAGCCGGGTCCGAACGCCGCGACCATTGCCCCGCCGAGCGCGGCGCCACCCACACCCGCCCCGGACATCCCCATCCGGAACATGGCGAAGGCGCGGCTCGCCTGCTCCCCGGAGACGGAGGACATCAGCATGCCCTCGGCCGCGGGGTTGAAGAACGCCTGACCCGTGCCGCCGAGCGCGCTGAGCGCCATCATCTGCCACAGCTTCGGGTCGCCCTGGAGGACGAGCAGCGCGAACGCGCCCTGGGAGAGGAAGTTGAGGGCGTTCGCCGCGACCATCACACGGTGCCGCGGCAGCCGGTCGGCGACCGCGCCGCCCACCAGCAGGAAGACCACCAGGAACAGCGTGCGGGCCGCGGCCACCAGGCCCACGTCACCGCCGTCGCCGCCCGCGTCGAGCACGGCGAACGCCGAGGCGATCAGCGCGCCGTGCGCCCCCAGTGTCGTGACGACCGCCGAGACGGAGAGCAGCGTGTAGTTCCGCCCGGCCCATGCGGGGCGCAGGCGTGGACGCTTCGGTTCGGGGGCGGCGGCAGAGGTCACTGAGGGACTATCGCCGCCATGCCGCCGAATCGACAAACCGCTTCCCCGGACACCGGGTGATTGGTCGGCCGATGCCGGATATCTCCCGGTTGTCCACAAGGGTTCGAAGGGATGGTCAAGCTTGCTACCGACGGGTAACATTCGGGCATGAGCGCAGATCAGATGTCCATCGGCGAGATGCTCGCCGCCACGGTGCCGATGGCCCGCACCCTGAACCTCGAGTTCCACGAGACCACGCCCGAGAAGGCGGTCGTCGCGCTGCCCGACCAGGCCGACTACCACAATCACGTCGGCGGACCGCACGCCGGAGCGATGTTCACGCTCGGCGAGTCCGCGAGCGGCGCCATCGTGCTCGCCGCCTTCGGCGACCAGCTCTCGCGCGCCGTGCCGCTCGCCGTGAGCGCCGACATCGCGTACAAGAAGCTGGCGATGGGCCCGGTCACCGCCACCGCGACGCTCGGCCGTCCGGCCGCCGACGTGGTCGCCGAGCTCGACGCGGGCGAGCGCCCCGAGTTCCCGGTGACCATCGCGATCACGCGCCAGGACGGGGCCGTCACCGGCGAGATGACGGTGGTCTGGACGCTGCGCCCCAACGGCTGAGCGGGGTCCGTACCGCGAGGAAGGCACTGCCCGACGGGGTGGTGCCTTCTTTGTTTCTCGTTCAATCCGTTGACACGAGTCAACCTGGGTCATAGTTTCCGCTGCGCACGGATGCGGTGGTCGGGCGGAAGAGGTGGACGTGACATGAGACGCGGTCGAATACGCGTGGTGCTCGCGGCCGTGGTGGCGCTGGCCGCCGCGGCCCTGGTGCCGGCGCACGCCGCCGAACGGCCCGACGGCCCCCTGGCGCACACCGCGTCCGGCTGGGTGCGCGGTCAACACACCGGCGAGGGGCGGCAGTTCCTCAGCATCCCGTACGCCGCACCGCCCGTCGGCAAGCTGCGTTGGCGTGAGCCGCGCCCGGCGCAGTCCTGGCGGGGCGCGCGAGACGCCACCGACTTCTCCAACAGGTGCGTACAGGCGTCGAGTTGGGACCCCGGATACGGGGACCCGACGTACACGGAGGACTGCCTCGACCTGAACGTGTACGCGCCGGACGGTTCGGCGGGGCGGCCCGTCATGGTGTGGCTGCACGGCGGCGGGCTCACCGCGGGTGCGGGCGCCGACATCGTCCCCGACACCTTCGCGCGCCGCACCGGCACGGTCGTCGTCACCGTCAACTACCGCCTGGGAGCGATGGGTTTCCTGGCGGCGGCGGGCCTTGACGGCCAGACCTCCGACGGCGTCTCGGGCAACTTCGGCCTCCAGGACCAGCAGCTGGCCCTGCGCTGGGTGCGCGCCAACATCGGAAGCTTCGGCGGGGACCGGGACCGCGTGACGATCGCCGGCGAGTCCGCGGGCGGTCGCTCGGTGTGCACCCAGCTCGCGTCGCCGGGCGGGCGCGGCCTGTTCCGCGCCGGGATCATCGAGTCCGGGGCGTACGGGGACTGCGCGGCCCGCGCACACGGTGCGGCGGTCGCGGAGGGCGCGAAGTTCGCGGAGAAGGCCGGGTGCGGAGCGGCGGCGGACACGATGGCGTGCCTGCGTAACAAGTCCGCCAAGGAGATCCTCGACGCGCAGGCCGGATTCGACTGGGCGCCGGTGACCGGAGGCGACTTCCTGCCCGAGCAGCCGGCCGCCGCGATCACCGGGGGCCGCTCGGCGCATGTGCCCGTCCTCAACGGCGCCAACAAGGACGAGGGACGACTCTTCGCGTACGGCGCGTACGACGGCCAGGGCAAGCCGCTCACGGCCGAGGCCTACCCGAAGGCGCTCACGGACACATACGGGAAGGCGACGGGGGAGAAGGCGCTGCACGCCTACCCCCTCTCCGACTACGCGTCTCCCACCTACGCGTACGCCGCCGCCCAGGGCGACCAGCTCATGGCGTGCCCGGCGCTCCGGCTCGACCAGCGGCTTGCGAAGAGCAGGCCGCCCGTCTATGCGTACGAGTTCGCGGACCGCACCTCACCGCCGTTCGCGTCGATCAGGGAGGCGGGCAGGACGTTCGACTTCGGGGCCACGCACGTCAACGAGGTGCAGTACCTCTTCAAGCACTTCGGCCTCGACTCCCCGCTCAATACCGAACAGCGGGCGCTCGCCGACCGGATGGTGCAGTACTGGGGCTCCTTCATCAGAGGCGGCACCCCACGGGCCGACGGCGCGCCCGCCATGCCCGACCAGCGGCGGACACCCGGACACGTGCTGTCCCTGAAGACGTCGGGTGTGGGCGGGATCACCCTCTCCACGGACGTTCATCGCGAACATCACTGCACCTTGTGGGACGCGGCGGCGTCATAGGGAGCAGGTAGGCTGCCCGGCGTGCGCGTACCGGAGGGGAGCGCGCGCCGGGCACAGGCAGATCTTGGTGGGTACGGGAGGCGACGTCGATGCACGTCCAGGCATGGCTCGACACGATTCCGGCGGTCGCCGTCTACCTACTGGTGGCCGGAGTGATCGGCGTCGAAAGCCTCGGCATCCCGCTGCCCGGCGAGATCGTGCTCATCTCCGCGGCGCTGCTCTCCTCGCAGCACGGCGATGTCAACCCGATCATCCTCGGGGCCTGCGCCAGCGCGGGCGCCGTCGTCGGTGACTCCATCGGGTACGCGATCGGCCGCAAGGGCGGGCGCCCACTGCTCGCCAAGATGGGACGCAAGTTCCCCAAGCACTTCGGTCCCGGACATGTCGGTGCCGCCGAGCGGTCCTTCGAGAAGTGGGGCATGTGGGCCGTCTTCTTCGGCCGCTTCATCGCCCTGCTCCGCATCTTCGCCGGGCCGCTCGCGGGCGTCCTGCACATGCCGTACTGGAAGTTCCTCATCGCGAACGTCCTGGGCGGCGTGATCTGGGCCGGCGGCACGACCGCGGTCATCTACTACGTGGGCGTGGTCGCGGAGGACTGGCTCAAGAGGTTCTCGTACGTGGGCCTGGGCGTGGCCATCCTCATCGGCCTGGGATCCATGCTGATCGTGAAGCGGCGGACGGCGAAGATGGTGGCGGAGCATGAGGAGTCGGCGGAGCCCGAGCCCGTGAGCTGAGGTTCCGCCGCACCGCTCGGGGCTCTGCCCCAAACCCCGCTGGCTCTCGTCTAAGAGGGGGGCTCAAAGTGCCCGGTGCCTCTTCGCCAGCTCCACATAATGCGTCCCGTTGAGCGTGAGCATCTCTCGCTCCTCCGCGGACAGCTCACGCCGGACCTTCGCCGGGACGCCCGCGACCATTGAGCCGGGCGGAACCACCATCCCCTGCGGCACCAGCGCATTCGCCGCGACCAGCGAACCCGCCCCGATCACCGCGCCGTTGAGCACGGTCGCCCCCATCCCGATGAGGCAGTCGTCCTCCACGGTGCAGCCGTGCAGCACCGCGTTGTGGCCGACGGAGACGCGCTCGCCGATCGTCGCGGGGAACCCGAGGTCGACGTGCACCGTGCAGTTGTCCTGGATATTACTGTCCGCGCCGAGCGTGATCGGCTCGACCTCGGACCGCAGCACCGCGCCGTACCAGACGCTCGCGCCCGCGTGCAGCGTGACGTCGCCGATCACCACGGACGTCGGGGCGACGAACGCCTCCGGGTCCACCTTCGGTTCCTTGTCGCCGATGCCGGTGACGAGTGCCTCGTGGGACATGAGGTCTGTGCTCCCTACGTGTCGTACGTGTACGTGTCATGCCGTGTGTGTCATGCATGCGTCGCGCCAAGGGAAAGGTACCTGTGGGGCGAAGATCACAGGTCGGCGAGGTGGGGGTGGCAGATACGCGTGGGTAACGTGACGCCGTGCCGAAGACGCGGAACGACAAGGGTGGGCCAGCACACCGGCTCGTACAGGCCGGATGGCGCTGGGTGCAGCGCAAGGGCGCGGTCACCGCGCGGCAGTCCGGCGGACACCGGTTCGGCGCGATCGGGCACGGCACGAAGCTCGCGTTCCCCCAGGGCACGGTGTTCGGTGAGCCGTGGATCCGGCTGGGCGCGCACTGCATCATCGGGGAGCAAGTGACCCTGACCGCGGGCCTGATGCCGGACCTGGACCTCGGCCAGGACCCGATCCTGACCCTCGGCGACGGCGTCGTGATCGGCCGCGGCAGCCATGTCATCGCCGATACGACGGTGCGGATCGGCAGCGACGTCTACATGGGCCCGTACGTCTACATCACGTCCACGAACCATTCGTACGACGACCCGCACGAGCCCATCGGCAAGCAGTGGCCCCGGATGGAGCCGGTCGAGATCGGCCCCGGCTGCTGGATCGGCACCGGCGCCGTGATCCTGCCGGGCGCCCGCCTCGGCCGGAACGTGGTGGTCGCGGCCGGGGCCGTGGTCCGCGGCGACGTACCCGACCACGCCGTGGTCGCCGGTGCGCCCGCACGCGTCGTACGGAGCTGGGACGCGGAGTCAGGCTGGCAGCCGCCGCTCAGGACGCCGACGCCGCGGGCGATCCCCGAAGGGGTCACTCCGGACCAGCTGCTCGCTCTGTCCGAACTCGACGACGACGCCTGGGACACTGAACCCCGGACCAGATAGATGTAGCGAGCAATCAAGGAAGCCGTGGACACGAGCGAGACGAGAGAGACAGGCGGCGAAGCCGAGCCGGAGGCGTCCGGGGCGTCCGGGGCGTCCGGAGCGTCGGAGACGTCAGAGACGTCAGAGACGTCGGCGTCGGAGGCGTCGGAGGCCAAGCCGCGTGGCTGGCGCCGTTGGGCCATGGACACCCGGCCCCTGCGCATCCCCGCCTACCGCCGGCTGTGGTCCTCGACCATCGTCACGGCCGTCGGCAGCCAGCTGACCGCGGTCGCCGTGCCCAAGCAGATCTTCGACATCACCGGGTCCTCGGCCTGGGTCGGCGCCGCGAGCATGGCGGGGCTCGTGCCGCTCGTGGTGTTCGCGCTGTGGGGCGGCGCGATCGCCGACCACGTGGACCGGCGCAAGCTGCTTCTGATCACCAACAGCGGCATCGCCGTGACCTCGGTCCTGTTCTGGGTGCAGGCGATATCCGGGCTCGACTCGGTGGCCGTGCTGATGGTGCTGCTCGCGATGCAGCAGGCGTTCTGGGGCCTCAACGCGCCCGCCCGCAACGCGTCCATCGCGCGGCTCGTGCCCGAGAGCCAACTGGCCGCGGCCAACGCGCTCGGCTCGACGGTGATGCAGACCGGCCAGGTCGTCGGCCCGCTCCTCGCGGGTGTCCTCATCCCGGTCATCGGGCTGCCCGAGCTGTACCTGATCGACGCCGTCGCGCTGTGCGTCACCGTGTGGGCGGTGTACCGGCTGCCCGCGTTGCCGCCGCTCGGCACGCTCGTCAAGAAGCGGGCGGGCGTACGGGAGATCGTCGACGGCTTCCGCTACATGTCCACGCACAAGGTGCTGTTGCTGTCCTTCCTCGCGGACATCATCGCGATGGTGTTCGGCATGCCGCGTGCCCTGTTCCCGCAGCTCGCCGCGGAGACCTACGCGCCGTACGGGGAAGGGCTCGCGCTCGGGCTGCTGTTCGCGGCGATTCCGATCGGGGCGGTGGTCGGGGGCCTGTTCTCGGGGACGTTCTCGCGGGCGAAGCGGCACGGGTGGATGGTGATCGGGGCGATCGTGGCGTGGGGCCTCGCCATCACCGGGTTCGGGCTGAGCGGCAGCCTGTGGCTCGCGGTCGTCTTCCTCGCCGTGGCGGGGGTCGCCGACATGGTGTCCATGGTCTTCCGTGGGGCGATCCTGTTGTCGGCCGCGACGGACGAGATGCGGGGGCGGATGCAGGGGGTGTTCACGGTGGTCGTCGCGGGTGGCCCCCGCCTGGCGGACGTCCTCCACGGCTCCGCGGGCTCGACCTTCGGAGCGGGGTCGGCGGTGGCCGGGGGTGGGGTCCTGGTGGTCCTGGCGATGCTGGTCCTGGCTGTGGCGGCACCGGCGCTGCGGCGCTACCGCATCTGACCGGTCGTGGTCGGCGCCTGCGGTTTCGGGTGCGCGGCACCGGGGTTTTGGGCTGTGCCGTGGTTGGCGTCTGTGGTGACGGGTGCGCGGCATCGGTCCTTTGGGCCGTGCCGTGGTCGGCGTGTGCCGTGATGGTGTGCGGCACCGTTCTTTGCCCGGCTGCGCCGGTCCCCGCCTATCTCCCACCCGCCCGCCCCCTCCGGGGGCTTCGGCTGCCCGGGGTTGCGGGGCTTGCCGGGGTCGGTGACTGCGGTGAGGGGTGCGCGGCACCGGGGTCTTTGGGCCGTGCCGTGGTCGGCGTGTGCCGTGATGGTGTGCGGCACCGTTCTTTGCCCGGCTGCGCCGGTCCCCGCCTATCTCCCTCCCGCCCGCCCCCTCCGGGGGCTTCGGTTGCCCGGGGTTGGTGATGCCCATGGAGCGGTGCCGGGCCCGTGCCGTGGTCGGCGCCTGTCGTTCTCGTTGCGCGGCACCGTGCGCCGCCTTGCCCACCCTGCCGCCCCAGGCGGCGGATTGCCCGAGGCGGAGGCGGCTGACCGCCGGGGTGGGGAGCCGTGGTTGGTGGGGCGGAGTCGGCCGGGCCGGGTGGGAGCCGCTTGAGGGGGCAGTTTGCTCAAGGCGGGTGGTGGTTGCCCGCAACGGGTGGGGAGTTGGGCTTGGTGGTGGAGTGACCGAGGCGGGTGGTGACCCGCCGACCTGGCGCCCCCGGAGGGGGCGGGTGGGTGGGAGATGAGCGGGTGACGGCTTCAGGCGGCGGATGGCTCAGGCGCGAGCCGGGCTGGCGACGGGCGGGCCACATCAAGCCCGTGCGACGCGTGGGTCACATCAAGCCCGCGCGGAGGGTGGGCCAAATCAAGCCCCTGCGGCGATTGAGCAGCGGGGTCCGGGGCGGAGCCCGGTGGGTGTCACGCCGATACCGTGCTCGGTGGTGGGGCTGCCGCCCCGTGGGCGTAACGCCGGTACCGGTGCGGGGCGATGGGGCAGCCACCCGGTGAGTGTCACGCCGGTGCTGGTGCTCGGTGGTGGGGCTGCCCCCTGTGGGTGTCATGCCGGTGCGCGATGGGGGAGCCCCCCCCCGTGGGTGTCACGCCGGTACCGGTGCAGGCGCCCCGTAGGCGTAAGCACATCCGGCGGAAGTCAGCCCGTCGCCAACAGCACCGTTCCCACCAGCGCAAGCCCGGCGCCCGCCGCCTGCACCCCGCGGAGCCGTTCGCTGAGGACGCCGCGTGCCGCAAGTGCCGTAACCACCGGGTACAACGAGGCAAGTACGGCCGCCACCGTAACCGGCCCCTCCTGAGCGGCCAGCGCATACGTTCCGTTGGCGGCCACATCTGCCAACCCCACAAGGCCGAGCGCCACCAACGAGCCCTGGACGATCTGCCATCCCCCTTCCTCCGGCAGCACCCGCCCACCCCGCTTCGCGGACACGTACAACGCGCTCCCGCCCGCCACGACATTCGTCACCCGCTGCACGAACAGCGCGAGGAAGAGCCCGGTGACCGTGGTCGACGCCTCCGCGATCAGCGCCATCACCGCGCCGAAGCCGAACGCGGCGAGCAGCGTGAGCAGCACCGCCTGCCGCTGCACCGGCGCGCCCCTGAACTGGGGCCCGCCCGCGAGGACCACCCCCACCACGGCGACCAGGATCCCCGCGAACTGCAGCAGCCCCGGCCGCTCCCCGAGCACCAGCCCGACGCCGACCGGCACGGCGACGCCGATCGAGCCGAGCGGCGAGACGACGCCCATCGGCCCGAGGGCGAGCGCCTTGTAGAAGGCGAGCATGGCGACGGGCCCGACAAGCCCCGCGGCGACGGCGAACCACAACTGCGGTCCCGCTTCCGAGAAGGCACCCGTGGCGACCACGATCACTCCGAGCACGACCACGGCGATCACCTGCGAGACGACCACTACGGTGAGCGCCGGGATGCGTCGCGTCAGCAGCCCGCCGCCGAAGTCGGCCAAGCCCCACATGAGGCTCGTGGCCAGGGCGAAGAGTGCTGTCATGCCGGACCTCGCAGTACAGTTTGCTGGACGCTGTGGTGCACCACAGCGTAGTCCAATGAACTGAACGCTGTCATTCAAAATATTGACCCAGGGCCTCGAAGGTCCAAGACCTCGTAGGCCCTCAGCCCCCAGCCCCCAGCCCCCTGGCCCCCGACTCTGGACGGAACGTGGCGGATCTCGATCTCCTGAACCAGGCGCTCGCGCGCAACGTCAAGCACTGGCGGTCCGAGCGCGGCTTCACCCTCGACGCGCTCGCCGCCCGCGCGGCCGTCAGTCGCGGCATGCTCATCCAGATCGAGCAGGCCCGCACTAACCCCAGCATCGGCACCGTCGTCAAGATCGGCGATGCCCTCGGCGTCAGCATCACCACGCTTCTCGACTACGAACAGGGCCCCAACGTCCGGATCGTGACGGAGGATCAGGCCGTACGCCTGTGGCACACGGACGCCGGCAGCTACAACCGGCTGCTCGCCGGGACCGAGTCCCAGGGGCCGCTCGAGATGTGGGACTGGCGGCTCGTGCCCGGCGACGGCAGCGACTCCGACCCGCACCCGCAGGGCACCATCGAACTGGTCCATGTCACGGCGGGCGAGCTGACCCTCGTCGTGGACGGCACCCCGCACGCGGTGCCCGCGAGGGCGAGCGTCTCGTTCGAGGCGGGCACCGCGCACTCCTACCGCAACGACGGGACCGAGGACGTCGAGATGATCATGGCCGTATCGGTGCCTTTCGTACGCTGAGACACCCCGTTGGCGCCCGGGCGGCGGCTGTTAGCGTGCCGCCATGCGCGCACCCATCGGCACCTTCGACCATGTACTCGCCGCCCCCGAGGCCCTCGACCTGCTCACCCGGCCCGTCGCCGACGCCGTACGCAACTGGCGCGGCACCGTGCCCGCGCAGGACCTGATCCACGTCGACACCGACCCCGAGTGGGCCGACACCGCGACGTTCGTCGAGCACTACGGCCCCGATCTGCTCGACGCGTCCGCGAACTGCGTCGTCGTCGCGGGCAAGCGCGGTGGCGAGACCACCCTCGCGGCCTGCGTCGTGCTGTCCGCGACGAAGGTCGACGTCAACGGCGCGGTGCGTCGCCAACTGGGCGCCCGCAAGGCCTCGTTCGCCCCGATGGACACCGCGACCGGCGAGTCCGGCATGGAGTACGGCGGCATCACGCCGATCGGCCTGCCCGCCGACTGGCCGGTCCTCGTGGACGCCGCCGTCGTCGACCTCCCGCACGTCCTCATCGGCAGCGGCACCCGCCGCGGCAAGCTGATCGTCCCGGGCAAGGCCCTGTCCGAACTGCCGGGAGCCGTGGTGGTGGAGGGGCTGGGCGTCGCGGTCTGACGCGCCGCACCCCCCGGTCACCCCCGCCGCGCCGCCCCCGTACTCTCCCGCACCACCAACCTCGTCGGTACCAACGTCGTCCCCCGCTCCGCCTCGCTCTCCCGTACCTGGCGCAGCGCGCTCTGAACGCAGCGGCGGCCGACCTCGGCGAAGTCCTGGTGGACCGTGGTGAGCGGGGGCTGGAACGAGCCCGAGTCCGGGATGTCGTCGAAGCCGATGACCGAGACGTCCTCGGGGACCTTGCGGCCGCGCTCCTCCAGGGCCCGCAGCAGGCCGAGCGCCATCTGGTCGTTCGCCGCGAACACCGCGGTGCAGTCGTCCTGTTCGGCGAGGCGCAGGCCCGCGCGGTAGCCGGACTCGGCCGACCAGTCGCCCCGTACCGGCGGTGGCACGGCGCGGCCCGCGGCCTCAAGTGCCGTACGCCAGGCGTCCGTTCGGCGCTGCGCCGCGTACGACTCGGAGGGGCCCGCCAGGTGCCAGACCGTGCGGTGGCCGAGGTCGAGGAGGTGGCGCACCGCGTCGCGTGTGCCGCCCGCCTGGTCCGTGTCCACCACCGCGTAACGGTCGCCGGCGTCGGAGTCGGCGACCACGACCTTGACGTGCGGCGGCAGCGACAGGCGTGCCGAGTCGAGTAGATGGACCTCCATGATGACGATGACCGCGTCCACCGCCAGCTCGCCGAGGCGTGAGAACGCGCCGCGCAGTTCGTCCTGCGTGGGCACCGCGACCGGTAGCAGCGTGACCGCGTAGCCCTCCTGCGCGGCGGAGGTGGCGATGGCCTCGAGCGTGCGCATGTTGCCCGTCGTGGACAGCGTGAACGTGATGACGCCGATGGTGCGGAAGTCGCCCCGCTTCAGCGCCCGCGCCGCGCTGTTGGGGCGGTAGCCGAGCTCCTTCATCGCCGCGCGGACCCGCTCGCGCGTCTCCTCGTTGACACCGGGGAAGCCGTTCGAGACGCGGGAGACCGTCTGGGACGAGACGCCGGCGACCCGGGCGACGTCGGCCATCGACGCGTTCTGCGTGCGGCGCCTGCCGTGCTGCGGGGCGCTCTCCTGGGTTGTCACCGTGTCCCTCACCGACTCTTGACCGTGCTCCTCGGGGCAGTGTAGACATGCCGCCACCGAATGTTTACGCAAACATAACAGCTGTCGGACCCTTCATTGCCAGGGATGTTTACGCAAACATCGGACCCGTGACGCACGGCTGGACCGCATGGACGAGTGAGGGGCGCCAGATGACCACGCTGCAACCGCCGGTCGCCTTGAGGAGGCGCCGCTCATGGACGGGCTGGGGGTTCATCGGCCCCTTCGTGCTCGTCTTCGCCCTGGTCTTCCTCGCGCCGCTCGCCTACTCGGTCTACCTGAGTCTGTTCCGTACACAACTCATCGGCGGCACCACCTTCGTGGGCCTGGACAACTACCAACAGGCCCTCCAGGACGGCCAGTTCTGGGACGGAGTCCTCCGTGTCGGCCTGTTCCTGCTGATCCAGGTGCCGATCATGCTGGGCATCGCCCTGCTCGTCGCCCTCGCGATCGACAGCGGACGCCTCTTCGGCAAGGACTTCTTCCGGATCACCGTCTTCCTGCCCTACGCGGTCCCCGCCGTCGTCGCGACCCTCATGTGGGGCTTCATGTACGGCACCCGTTACGGCCTGGTCGGTGACCTCAACGACGCGTTCGGCACGAAGCTGCCCGACCCGCTCTCCGCCGACCTGGTCCTCGCCTCCCTCGGCAACATCGTGACCTGGGAGTTCGTCGGCTACAACATGCTGATCTTCTTCGCCGCGCTGCGCGTCGTACCGCACTCGCTGTACGAGGCGGCCGAGATCGACGGGGCCGGACAGTGGCGCGTCATCACGGCCATCAAGCTCCCTGCGATCCGCGGCGCCCTCGTCATCGCCACGATCTTCTCGATCATCGGCAGCTTCCAGCTCTTCAACGAGCCCGCCATCCTCCAGAAGCTCGCGCCGAACGCGATCACCACCGACTACACCCCGAACTACTACACGTACTCGCTGTCCTTCGCGGGTCAGCAGCAGAACTACTCCGCGACGGTCGCCATCGTGATGGGCGTGATCACGATGATCGTCGCCTACGTGGTCCAGCTGCGCGGCATGCGCAAGGGAGCGTGAGCGCGATGACCACCACCACCGGGCCCGTACGGCCGACCGCATCGCTCAAGTCCACCGCCCCGCGCCTGCGCACCGTCCGGCGGCGCACCACGGGGCGCCCCCGGCGCAGCGTTCTGCTGACCGTGCTCACCGGTGTCGTCCTCGTCTACAGCCTGCTGCCCCTGGTGTGGCTCCTGATCAGTGCCACCAAGTCCCAGCAGGGCCTGGCCCGTTCGTTCGGCCTGTGGTTCGACTCGGACTTCGACCTCTGGCACAACATCGGCGTGACCTTCACGTACCAGGACGGCGTCTTCGGCCGCTGGCTCCTCAACACCCTTATGTACGTGGTGGTGGGCGCGGGCGGAGCCACCTTCCTGGCGGTCCTCGGCGGGTACGCGCTGGCCAAGTTCGCCTTCCCGGGCAAGCGTGCCGTGTTCGCCGTCGTCATCGGGGCGGTCGCGGTGCCGGGCACGGCGCTCGCCGTCCCCACGTTCCTGATGTTCAGCAAGATGGGGCTCACCGACACCCCGTGGGCCGTCATCATCCCGTCGCTGATCTCGCCGTTCGGGCTCTATCTGATGTGGGTGTTCGCCACCGAGGCGATCCCCACCGAACTGATGGAGGCCGCCCGGATCGACGGCGCGAGCGAGCTGCGCACCTTCTTCACGGTCGCGCTGCCGCTGCTCGCGCCCGGCACCGTCACCGTCCTGCTCTTCACCACGGTCGCGACCTGGAACAACTACTTCCTGCCGCTGATCATGCTGAAGGACCCCGACTGGTACCCGCTCACGCTCGGCCTCGACTCCTGGAACAAGCAGGCGCAGACGGCCGGCGGCGAGGCCATTCCCCATCTCGTGCTCACCGGTTCGCTGCTCACCATCGTGCCGCTGATCGCCGCCTTCCTGCTGCTCCAGAAGTACTGGCAGTCGGGTCTCTCCGCCGGAAGCGTCAAGGAGTAGGCGCGGCAGGGCGGTTCACCCCTCGCACACCCTCTGTAGGACCACGAAGAGCTCTGTAGGACCACGAAGAAGTGGAAGCCATCGCCATGCCCCAGCACTCCCGCCGCGTCCTGCGCGGCATAGGTCTCCTCTGCGCCCTCGCCCTCGGGGCCACCGCCTGCGGCGGCTCCGACGACGGCAACTCCGGTGACAAGAAGGTGGGTTCGGCCGACATCAAGTCGGCCCTGAAGAAGGGCGGCACCGTCACGGTGTGGGCGTGGGAGCCCACCCTGAAGCAGGTCGCCGCCGACTTCGAGAAGAAGTACCCGAAGGTCGACATCAAGCTGGTCAACGCGGGCACCAACAACGACCAGTACAAGGCCCTGTCGAACGCGATCTCGGCGAAGAAGGGCGTCCCGGACGTCGCGCAGATCGAGTACTACGCGCTCGGCCAGTACGCCCTGACGAAGCAGATCACCGACCTCAAGGCCTACGGCGCCGAGAAGCTGGCGGACTCGTACTCGCCGGGTCCGTGGAACTCGGTGAAGTCCGGCGACGGTGGCGGTGTCTACGGATTGCCCATGGACTCGGGTCCGATGGCGCTCTTCTACAACAAGAAGGTCTTCGACAAGTACAAGATCGCCGTCCCGACCACCTGGGACGAGTACGTCGAGGCGGCCCGCAAGCTGCACAAGGCCGACCCGAAGGCGTACATCACCAGCGACGTCGGCGACGCGGGCCTGACCACCAGCCTGCTGTGGCAGGCCGGTTCGCACCCGTACAAGGTGAACGGCACCAAGGTCGGCATCGACTTCACCGACGCGGGCGCGAAGAAGTACACCGACACCTGGCAGAAGCTGATCGACGACAAGCTCGTCGCGCCGGTCACCGGCTGGACCGACGACTGGTACAAGGGCCTCGGCGACGGCACCATCGCCACGCTGCCCACCGGCGCCTGGATGCCCGCCAACTTCGCCTCCGGCGTGAAGGGCGCGTCCGGCGACTGGCGCGTCGCCCCCATGCCGCAGTGGGAGAAGGGCGCGACCGCGAGCTCCGAGAACGGCGGCAGCTCGCTCGCGCTGCCCGAGCTCGGCAAGAACAAGGAGCTCGCGTACGCCTTCGTCGAGTACGCCAACTCCGGTGTGGGCGTGGGGACCCGCATCAAGAACGGCGCGTTCCCCGCGACGACGAAGGACCTGAACTCCTCGTCGTTCCAGAACACCGAGTTCCCGTACTTCGGCGGCCAGAAGGCCAACAAGATCTTCGCCGAGTCCGCGAAGAGCGTGCCCACCGACTGGAAGTACCTGCCGTTCCAGGTGTACGCCAACTCGATCTTCAACGACACCGTCGGCAAGGCCTACGTCTCCTCGACCAAGCTCCCCGCAGGCCTCAAGTCCTGGCAGGACGCGTCCGCCAAGTACGGCACCGACCAGGGCTTCACCGTCGAGAAGTAGCCCGCCCCGCCACAAGCCCGCATTCCTGGAAGGACGTTCATGGTCGCCCCCCTCTCCTCCCGTTTCCCGTACGCGAAGGGCTCGGACGGCAGCCGGCGCCTCGGCTACGGCGCCGACTACAACCCCGAGCAGTGGTCGCGGGAGGTGTGGGCGGACGACATCCGGCTGATGCGGGAGGCCGGGGTGAACGTCGTCTCCCTCGCCATCTTCTCCTGGGCGCGGCTCCAACCCACCGCCGACAGCTGGGACTTCGGCTGGCTCGACGAGATCATGGACCGGCTGCACGCGGGCGGCATCGGCGTCGACCTGGCCACCGCCACCGCGTCACCGCCGCCGTGGCTGACCGCCGCGCACCCGGAGATCCTTCCGGTGACCGCGAGCGGCGAGACACTGTGGCCGGGCGCCCGCCAGCACTGGCGGCCCACCTCGCCCGTCTTCCGTGAGCACGCGCTGCGTCTGGTGCGCAAGCTCGCCGCCCGCTACGCCGACCACCCGGCGCTCGTCGCCTGGCACGTCAACAACGAGCTGGGCTGCCACAACGTCTACGACCACTCCGACGACGCGGCCCGCGCGTTCCGGGCCTGGCTGCGCCGCCGCTACACCACGCTCGAAGCCCTCAACGACGCCTGGGGGACAGCGTTCTGGTCGCAGCGCTACAGCGACTGGGAGCAGCTGCTGCCGCCGCGGCTCGCCGCCTCGCACCCGAACCCGACCCAGCAGCTGGACTTCAAGCGGTTCTCCTCCGACGCGCTCAAGGATCATCTGCTGGCCGAGCGCGAGATCCTGCGCGAGTTGAGCCCGGAGACGCCCGTCACCACCAACTTCATGGTGATGCCCGGCACCAAGGGCATGGACTACGCGGACTGGGCGGGCGAGGTCGACTTCGTCGCCAACGACCACTACGTCATCCCCGGCCCCCAGGACCGCGACGAGCTCTCCTTCTCCGCCAACCTCACCAGCGGGATCGCGGGCCACCGGCCCTGGTTCCTGATGGAGCACTCCACCAGCGCCGTGAACTGGCAGCCCGTCAATCTACCGAAGAAACCGGGGGAGTTGGCCCGGGACTCGCTGCTGCACGTGGCGCACGGCGCCGACGCCGTCTGCTTCTTCCAGTGGCGGCAGTCGGCGGCGGGCGCCGAGAAGTACCACTCGGCGATGCTCCCGCACGCCGGAGCCGACAGCGAACTCTTCCGCTCCGTCGTCGAGTTGGGCGGCACCCTCGAAGCGCTCGCCCCGATCGCCGGCAGCGCGCGCGAACCCGCCCGTGTCGCGATCCTCTTCGACTGGGACTCGTGGTGGACGAGCGAGCAGGACTCCCACCCGTCCTCCCGCCTCGACTACCACCGCGAGGCCCTCGACTGGTACTCGGCACTCCTGCGCCTCGGGATCCGCGCCGACGTGGTGCCCGCGCACCACACCGACCTGTCCACGTACGACGTCGTCATCGCGTCCGTCCTGCACGTGGTGCCGCAGCCGCTCGCCAAGGAGCTGACCCGGTACGTCGAGGGCGGCGGCCACCTCGTCACCACGTACTTCTCCGCGATCGTCGACGAGAACGACCACGTGTGGCTCGGCGGCTACCCCGGCGCCCTGCGCGACGTCCTCGGCATCCGCATCGAGGAGTTCGGGCCGCTCCTCGACGGTGACACCGTCGACCTGGACAACGGCACCACCGGCAGCCTGTGGACCGACCGGATCTCCGTCGCCGGCACGGACGTCGAGGTCCTCGCCGGCTACCGGACAGGCACGTACGCGTGCCGCCCCGCCGTCACCCGGCGCGGTACAGGGCGAGGCTCGGCCGCGTACGTCTCCACCCGCCTCGGCGTCGAGGGGCTCACCGCGCTGCTGCCCGAGCTGCTCGCGCCGGCCGAGGTGGGCAGTGAACTCCCGGAGCAGGCAAGGGGGTTGGTCGAGCAGATCGTGCGACGGGATGCCGAGCACCGCTATGTCTTCCTGGTCAACCGGAGCGACGAGCAGGTGCCGCTGCCGGGCCTGACCGGAGACGTGCTGGTCGGGCCCGCGGCCGAGGACGACGTGCTGGTCCTGGCGCCCCGCCAGGTCGCCGTCCTGAGGCAGCCCGCCACCTCCTAGCACCACCACGTACCACCAGCGTTCGGCACCACCAACACCCCGCTCACACAACGACGTAGGGAGCACACGTTGGCGCGCTTGACCCGCAGACGGTTCATCGGCATCGCGGCGGCCACGGCCGCGGCGGCGGGAACCCAGATCTCGGCCGCACAGCTCGTCGCCGCCGCCACCACTGCGGTGACGGTCACGGTCACCCCCGACCCCTCGTACCGGCAGGACCGGTTCGAGGGCTGGGGCACCAGCCTGGTCTGGTTCGCGAACGCCACCGGGCACTACCCGGCCGAGATCCGCGAGAGGATCGCCGACCTCGTCTTCGGACGGGACGGCCTCGCCCTGAACATCGCCCGCTACAACATCGGCGGCGGCAACGCCCCCGACGTGCCCGACTACTTGAGGGCGGGCGGCGCCGTCGAGGGCTGGTGGAAGGCGCCCGAGGGCACCACCCGCACCGACACCGACTGGTGGGACCCCGGCAACGAGGACCACTGGAACGAGGACACCGACGCGGCCCAGCGCTGGTGGGTGGACCGGATCAAGAAGGACATCACCCACTGGGAGACGTTCTCCAACTCGCCGCCGTACTTCATGACGGTCAGCGGCTATGTCTCCGGCGGCTTCGACGCGTCGAAGGACCAGCTGAAGGAGGCGTCCGTCGACGACTTCGCCACCTATCTGGCCGGTGCGACGCGACGCCTGGAGAAGGCGCACGGCATCAAGGTGAAGACCGTCGACCCGTGCAACGAGCCCAACACCGATTACTGGGGTACCAAATTGGGAGCCGACGGCAATCCGACCGGCGGCCGCCAGGAGGGCTGCCACATCGGCCCCGGACTCCAGCAGAAGATCGTGCCCGCCCTCGACGCCGCCCTGCGCAAGGCGCGGACCGGCGCGGTCGTCTCGGCGATGGACGAGACCAACCCGACGACCTTCGTCACGAACTGGACAAGCTACCCGGCCGACGTGAAGAGCCGCGTCGCCCAGATGAACGTCCACACGTACGGCACCGGCGGCCGCACCTCCGTACGCGACCTCGCCAAGGCCGAGGGCACGCCGCTGTGGATGAGCGAGGTCGAGGGCGACTGGGGCGACGGGCAGTCCTTCACCGACATGCGGCCCGGCCTCGGGCTCGCCCAGCACATCGTCGACGATCTGCGCGAACTGGAGCCCAGCGCCTGGGTGTTCTGGCAGCCCGTCGAGGACTGGGACAACATGAAGCCCGGTGGCGAGTCCGCGAAGGGTGGCAACTGGGGCGAGGTCCAGGTCTCCTTCAGCGCGGGTCCCGACGACACTCTGGAGACCTGCCCGGTCTACACGAACACGAAGTTCGACACCGCCCGGAACTTCACCCACTACATCCGGCCCGGCGACCACCTCATCAAGACCGACGACACGAGCAGCACCGCGGCCGTCACCCGCGGCGGCGACGGCGCCACCGTCGTGCACGTCAACAGCACCACGAGCACCCGCACGGTGACGCTCGACCTGTCCAGGTTCGCGACCGTACGCCGGGGCGCGACCGTCACCCCGGTCGTGACCAGCACGGACGGCAAGCTGGCAGAGCGGGCGCCGGTCGCGGTGACGGGCCGGAAGGCCACGTTCACGGTGCCCGCGCAGTCGGTGACCACGTTCGTGATCAAGGGCGTGTCCGGGGTCGCGAAGGACGCGGCGGAGCTGCGCCGGGGACGCACCTACGAGCTGACGGGTGTGCAGAGCGGCAAGGACCTCACCGTCGCCGACGGCGGCGGCACGCTCGTCATCGGGTCAGGGACGGGCGCGGCCGGACAGCGGTGGCGGCTCGCGCAGATCAGTGGCGACGGACCCGCGAGTCGCAAGCGGCACGTGTTCACCAGCGCCGCCGACGGCAAGCGGCTCGCCGTCCGCGACGGTGCGGCGGTCGTCGAACCCGACACGGGCGAGCGCGATCCGGCCGCCCAGTGGATCCTGTCGAGCACGGGCGACGGCACGTACACCCTCGTCAACGCGGGCACGGGCCGCCTCCTGGAGGTCGGCGGGCAGGCCACGAACGAGGGTGCTCCCGTCGGGACGTGGCAGCCCAACTCCGGTTCCAATCAACGGTGGCGGGTCACCGATGTGACGTCCTGATCAGCCGCTTCTCGTGCCCCACGGCCCCGTGCCGTGGGGCACGAGCTGCTCCGAGAGCCCCTCGATGAGGGCGGCAGCCCAGCAGGAGTAGTCGTGACCTCCGGTGTAGACGTTCAGCGAGACGTCGAAGCCGCGGGCCGCCATCAGGGCGTGCAGCCGGTGCAGGTCGTCGACCATCGGTCCTTCGTTGGAGCCGACGTCCATGCGGATACGGACGTCGCCGACCGGTGCCGCGGCGGCCTGCTCGTACAGCCAGGTCTCCGCTCCTTCCGCGGGCCGCGCCGGCCGGGCCGTCATGCCGGGGCGCCACCACGTGGAGGCCGAGTGGGCGAGCACCGTGCCGAAGGCGTCCGGTCGGCGCAGGGCCGCCGCGAGCGCGGTAAGCCCGCCGAGGCTCTGCCCGCACAGCACGGTGTTCCGGGGCCCGGGCGGCCGGGGCAGATCCTTCGTCACTGCGGGCAGTAGCTCGTCGGCCAGCGTGTCGATGAAGCGCGGATCGGCGCCGAGCTGCCGCATCCGCGCCGCGACATCCGCCCCCGCCTCGATCCCGACGACGGCCATCGGCGGGATCCGGCCCGCCTCGACGGCGGCGGTGATCGCGGCCGTGATGCCGTACCGGTCGAACCACCGCTCGCCGTCGCACACGACGAGCAGCCCCGGGGCGGGGCCGGCTTCACAGGTGTCCGGCACGAACCGCCGTACGCGGTACACGGATCCGTCGGCGGTGGTGAAGCCGAGGGCCTCGCCGGGGTGCGGGCCGGCCGTCGGCGGCCACTGCGCCAGTGACGGTGCCTCGTCGAGCTCGATCAGGGAACCGAACGGCCCGCCCGCGTGCCGGTTCAGCGGGTCCACGCGGTCGTCCGGCAGCTCGCGGAACGTGCCGCTGCGCGGGCCGTCGGACGTCATGTGGGGATCGTCCGCGCCGAAGGGATGAATGCGGTAGGTGGAGCGGAGGCCCAGCGGCAGCCGCAGGCCGACGTACCAGACATCGGTGCCGTCGAGGTGGCGCATCATGCCGTGGCGTACGCGGTGCTTGTCGGTGACGCGATTGGCCAGGAGATAGACACCCTCGACGGGCCGGTCCTCCCGCCACACCACCGTGACCAGACGCACTCCCGGGAAGCCCGGAACGGGCTCGACCAACGGCGTTCCCGTACGGGCGAGTTCGCGCCAGAACCGGTCGAGCGCCGCTTGCCCGTGCGCTTTCACCTCATCCGACAGCCGAGCCAGCCGGGGGCTTTCGGGTGTCGCCGGCGCCGTCGGGTTCGTCATACGGGGTCGCCTTCCAAAGAATCGTGTGACACATGCTCAGACGTGGTGCGCCCTGCGCTCCTGCAGCAGCAGCCACGCCAGGAACAGGCCGCCCGCCACACCCGTCACCACGCCCACCGGCATCAGCGCCGAACCGGTCACGCGCTGCGTCAGCAGATCGGCCGCCGTCACAAGGAGGGCGCCCATCCATGCGGCGGGCAGGACGTTCGGCCCCGCGGCGCGGGTGACGCGGCGGGCCAGTTGGGGGGAGGCCATGGCGAGGAACGGGATCGGGCCCGCAGCGGCGACCGCCATCGCGGTCAGGCCCGTGCCCGCGCACAGCAGGATCAGGCGGCTGCGCTCCGGCGGCACACCGAGGGCGCCCGCCGTGTCGTCGCCCATCTCCAGCATCGTCAGGCGGCGGCCGAACACCATGACCACGGGGACGCAGAAGATCAGGCCGAGCGCGGCCGTCCTGGCCTCGGTCCAGCCGCGGTCGTTGAGTGAGCCGATCGTCCAGCTCGCGGCCTGGGCCGCCTTGCCGATGTCGGCGCGGATGTAGAGGAAGCTGGTCGCCGCCCCGAGCACCGCGGACACCCCGATGCCGACGAGCACGAGCCGGTAGCCGTGCACACCCCGGCGCCAGGCCAGCAGATAGACGGCGATGGCCGTGGCGAAGCCGCCGACGAGCGCGCCGAGCGCCGTCTGCGCGGCGCCCGCGTCGAGGAAGATGATGGCGACGAGCGCGCCCGCCGACGCGCCGTTGCCGAACCCGATGATGTCCGGGCTGCCCAGCGGATTGCGGGTGAGCGACTGGAAGACGGCGCCCGCCATGCCCGTCCCGAAGCCGACGAGGACCGCCACGACGGCGCGCGGCAGCCGCAGGTCGAGCACGATGAACTCGGCGCCCGGCGGCCCGTTCCCCGCGAATGTCCGCAGCACCTCCATCGGCGACAGCTCGTACGTGCCCGTCCCGACGGAGAGCACCACCAGGCACGCCGTGACCACGATCAGCGCCAGGCAGACGAGCACCGTACGCGGGTCGAAGCGGACCGAGAACCGGCCGATCCGCAGCCTTCCGCGGCGCAACTCGGCCTTGAGGGCCCGAGGTTCCTCCTTCTCCAGGGGCTCCAGGGTCTCTGGGGTCACAGCTGGGCCACCTTCCGCTGACGTACGAGGTGGACGAAGATCAGCCCGCCGATGAACGACGTGACGATGTCCGCCTGGATCTCCGAGGGCGCCACCACGACCCGGCCGATGACATCGGCCACGAGCAGCAGGGTGGGCGCGAACAGCGCGCAGTAGGGCAGCATCCAGCGGGGATCGGGTCCGGTGAACGCGCGGACCGCGTGCGGGATCATCAGGCCGACGAAGCCGATCGGCCCGCACACGGCGGTGGCGCTGCCGCACAGCAGCGTGATCGCGACGATCGACAGGACCCGGGTGCGCCGCACCGAGGTGCCGAGCGCGCGGGCGTGGTCCTCGCCGAGCGAGAGGGCGCCGAGCGGCCGGGCGAGCGCGAACGCGAGCAGCGCACCGGCGATCAGCAACGGCAGTGCGGTGAGCAGGAGTTCGGGATCGCGCTTCTCCAGCGTGCCGACGGACCAGAAGCGCATCGAGTCGAGCGTGCTCAGGTCCCACTGCTGCAGCCCGTTGACGTAGCCGAACAGGGCCGCGTTGACGGCCGTGCCGGCGAGCGCGAGACGTACCGGCGTCGCCGACCGGGTGCCACCCAGGGCGTTGACGACGATGGCGGCGACGGCGGCGCCGATCAGTGCGAACCACAGATATCCGGTGAACGACGTGATGCCGAACACGCTGATCGCGGTGACGACGGCGGCCGACGAGCCCGCGTTCACCCCGAGCAGCCCGGGGTCGGCGAGGGGGTTGCGGGTCAGCACCTGCATCACGCCGCCCGCGAGCCCGAGCGCCGCGCCCACGGCGATGCCGATGAACGTCCGGGGGAGCCGCAGTTCACGAACGATGTTGTCGTATCGGGAGCCGGACGGCGAGAACAGCCCGCTCCAGACCTGGCCGAGCGTGAGGTGCTCCGTGCCCACCGCGAGCGAGAGGGCGGCCGCCGCGAGGAGCAGCACCAGGCCGATCACGAGACCCGCGGTGCGGGGTGGGCGGCTGCGCGGCTCGGTGGCCGGGAGTTGTCGTGTTCCGCCGGGGCGGAGTCGTATCACTGCGGGCATGTGGTTAGCTTAGGCTAACCTAACTACGTCTGCTAACAATTACGTCGACAGAAAAGCCTGGGTCGTTTCCTGATGGCTCAGGCCGTTTCCGGAGGACGCAGGTCGCTTCCGGAGGAAGAGGAGACATGAGCGTCCAGTCCGTTGCCGCCCTGCCGGACCACCGGCCGGACCGCGTCACCGGTGCCCGCGTCGCGCGCCTCGAGGAGTGCATCGCCGCGGCCGACGACGCTCAACGCGCGCACATCGCCGAGGAGTTCTGGCAGGAGGCCGCCGCCCGCGGCACGCCACTCGTCGAGGAACTCGACGGCGAACCCGACCACCGGGCGGTCACCTTCCTGTGGCGCGGCCACCGCGCCACCCGGCAGGTGCTGCTCATGGTCAGCCACCTCGGCGACCGCGCCCACCTCGCGGGCTCCCTCATGGAGCAGGTCCCGGGCACCGACATCTGGCACTTCGGTCTGCGGCTGCGCGCGGACCACCGTGCCTCGTACCGGATCGCCGCCGACGTCTCGGCCAAGGAGCCGCCCGAGGACCCCGAGGTGCTGCAGGCGCGGCTGCGCTCCCTCGCCGTGCACGCGGCGCACGACCCGCTCAACCCCCGCCGCCTCCCCACCCGTTGGGGCGCGGGCGACAACTCCGTCTTCGCCCTGCCCGAGGCCCCCGCCCCGGCGTGGACCGAGCGGCGCGGCACCGTGCCCGCCGGGCGCGTCGAGCGGCACAGGATCGGTGCCGCGGCGCTGGGTGGCGACCGCGATGTACGTAACGAACGTGACGTATGGGTATATTTGCCCCCGGCTTCTTGCGGTGACACGGAACGTCCGGGTTCTCGCGGTGACACGGAACGTCCGGGTCCTCGCGGTGACACGGAACGGCTGCCCGTCCTCGTGCTCTGCGACGGCGACATGTGGTTCGGCCGCGTGGGCCTCCAGCACACCCTCGACTCGCTGATCGCCGACGGGCTGCTGCCGCCGCTGGCCGTGCTCGCGCCGGACGCCGTCGACCGGCACACCCGCAACCGTGAACTCGGCGCCCGGGACCCCTTCGTGGAGTTCCTCGCGGACGAGCTGCTGCCGTGGGCGGCGGGCCGCTGGCCCCTCGCCACGGACCCGGCGCGCACCGTCGTCGCGGGACAGAGCCTCGGCGGCCTGGCCGCCCTGCACGCGGGACGGCTGCGACCGGACCGTTTCGGCCATGTTGTCGCCCAGTCGCCCTCGCTGTGGTGGCGGCCGACCCTGGCGCCGGGCGTCGTGCAGAAACACATCATCGGCGTGCCGTGGCTCGCCGCCCGGTACGCGGAGACCGACCCCGCGCCGATCACCGTCCACCTCGACGCGGGTCTGCACGAGGGCACGATGGTCGACCACTGCCGGACGCTCTGCGACACGCTGCACTCGGCCCGCTACGAGGTCACCCGCAACGAGTTCAACGGCGGTCACGACTACGCCTGTTGGCACGTCGCGCTCGTCGACGCCCTGATCCGTCTCCTGGGCGCCGGCCCCGCCCCCGCCTAGCGCGGTCCCTCGGACTTCCCCCCACGCACCACCCCCCACGCATCACCTCTCTCATCTCATTGCCCTAAGGAGCCCTGCGAACATGTCCTCCCCGAGAATCCGCCGCGCCGCCCTGATACCGGCCGCCGCCGTCACCGGCGCCCTGCTTCTGAGCGCCTGCGGCAGCGGCAGCGGAGACGACGCCGGCGGCGCCGAGAAGGCCGGGTCCGCGTCGAAGACGCGGCAGCTCACCGACGCCCAGGGCCGCAAGGTCAAGGTGCCGAGCGACCCGAAGAAGGTCGTCGCGCTGAGCGAGCCGACCCTCGACGCGGCGCTCGCACTCGGCGTCGAGCCGGTCGGCACCACCGCGGGCCGCGGCCAGAAGGGCGTGTCCTCCTACCTCGCCGACAAGGCGTCCAAGTCGCAGGTCGTCGCGTCCGTCGCCGAGGCCGACATGGAGAAGCTCGCCGCGCTCCAGCCCGACCTGATCCTCCTCGACGAGACGACCGGCGCGAAGAAGACCGTCGACAAACTCCAGGAGATCGCGCCGACCGTCGTCACCGCGAAGCTCAACGAGAACTGGAAGACGGCCTTCACGGACACCGCGGACGCCCTCAACAAGAAGTCCGACGCCAAGAAGTGGCTCGCCGACTTCGACACGCAGGTCGCCGACACGAAGAAGAAGCTCGGCGACAACGCCGGCAAGTCCGTCTCCGTCATCCGCTGGCAGGACGGCGCCCCGTCCGTCGTCGGCAAGGGCGAGGGCCACGTCGGCTCGACGCTCAAGGCGCTCGGCATGGACCGGCCCAAGGACCAGCAGGGCGCGAGCACCGGGCACAGCGAGCCGGTCTCCCTGGAGAAGCTCGCGACCATCGACGGCGACTGGTTGTTCTTCGGTGCGCTCGGCACGGAGGCCGACAGTGAGAAGGCCTACGGCGAGGCCCAAAAGGTCACCAACTTCGGCAAGTTGAAGGCCGAGAAGGACAGCCACGTCGTCGTCATCGACGGCTCCGCGTGGAACAGCGCGGGCGGTCCGCTCGCCGCGCGGACCGTCCTCGACGACATCAAGGGGGCGCTGGCCAAGTGACCACCCCGAACACTGGTCAGGACCTGGCCGGCCGGCTCGCCCTCGTCACGGGGGCGGGCCGGGGGATCGGCGAGGCGGTCGTCGCCGCGCTCGCCGGGCGCGGCGCGCGTGTCGTTGCCACGGACCTGGATGCCGAATCTGTCGCGAAGGTCGCGGCCCCTTACGCCGGAGGGCAGGTCGTCGCCCGGGCCCTCGACGTCACCGATGCGGGAGCCGTGGAGGCGCTCGTCGGTGATGTCGAGGACACCCTCGGGCCCCTTGATGTCGCCGTCAACGTCGCCGGGATCCTGCGGGGTTCGGCCGTCGTGGACCTCAGCGACGAGGACTGGGCGGCGTGTTTCGCCGTCAATACCAACGGTGCCATGCACGTCTCCCGTGCCGTCGCGCGGCGGATGACGGGGCGCGGCGCCGGCAGCATCGTCACCGTTGCCTCGAATGCGGCGGGTATTCCGCGGAAGGGCATGGCGGCGTACGCCGCGTCGAAGGCGGCCACCGCGATGTTCACCAAATGCCTCGGCCTGGAGGTCGCCGCGCACGGGGTGCGGTGCAACAACGTCTGTCCCGGGTCGACGCTCACCGACATGCAGCGTGGCATGTGGGAGGCGGCTCCCGGGGGTGACGTGGAGGCCGGGGCGCGGTCCGTGATCGAGGGGGACCTCGCGGCTCACCGCACCGGTATTCCTCTCGGGCGCATTGCCGATCCCGGGGACATCGCGGAGGCGGTTGCGTTCCTTGCCTGCGACAGGGCTCGGCACATCACGATGCAGGACCTGTACGTCGACGGGGGCGCGACCCTCCGGGGGTGACCGGGGGTTTTTCCCCCACCCCGCCCCTTCCCGAAACCGGGGCTTCGCCCCGGGCCCCTTTGTCCTCAAACGCCGGACGGGCTTGATGGGCCCGACGGGCTTGAAAGCCCCCCACTCTTGGAGACATCCATGACCACGTCTCTGACCGGTCCGATCACGGTCAATCGTTCCGACGCACCCGTCCCCGAGCTCGTTGAGCCCGGGTCAGCCACCGCGCTCCTTGAGGAGTACGCGCCCGTCACCGATCGGTTCCTTGCTACTCCGCATCGCACTCTGCTCGGGCGGGGTGTTGTTGCTGAACTTCCGCACAGAGACGGGCCGTTGAGTCCCCGTGTGCGGGCGTTGCTCGATGCTCGGCGGAGGGCCGGGGATCCGAATCCCGTCGTGATGGGTGCGCTGCCCTTCGCCCCGGACGCGGCTCCCGCTCTCGCCGTTCCGGAGGCCGTGCGGTGGGCGCCGCCGCTGCGTGAGGACCCGCTCATCGCGCTGCCTGTGCCGTCGACCGGGGACGCCGCCGACTGGACGGTGCGCGAGGTTCCGGAGCCCGGGGTGTACGGAGCCGCCGTCGCCGCGGCCGTCGAGCGCATGAAGGGCGGTGAGTTCGACAAGGTCGTGCTCGCCCGGACGCTCGAACTGACCGCGTCCAAGGCTCCCGATCTCCCCACCATGCTGCGGCGCCTGGCCCGGCGCGACCCGGCCGGCTACACCTTCGCCGTGCCCAGCGCCCCCGGCCGTACCCTCATCGGCGCGAGCCCCGAACTCCTCGTCTCCCGCAGCGGGTCGACGCTCACCGCGAACCCCCTTGCGGGTTCCGCGCCGCGTTCCGCCGACCTCGCCGAGGACGTGCGTCGCGCCGCCGCGTTGCTGGAGTCGGCCAAGGACCTGCACGAGCACGCCGTCGTCGTGGACGCGGTGCGGGCCGCCCTCGCCCCGTTCTGCCGGACCATCGACGTCCCCGTCCGCCCCACCCTCGTACGGACGGCCGCCATGTGGCACCTGTCCACCACCGTGACTGGCGAACTCGCCGACCCCGAGCGGACGACCGCCCTCGACCTCGCCTCCGCCCTGCACCCCACCCCCGCGGTGTGCGGCACCCCGACCGACCTCGCCCGTCAAGTCATCGCGGAGTCCGAGCCGTTCGACCGCGGCGCCTATACCGGCATGGTCGGCTGGCAGAACGCGGACGGCGACGGCGAGTGGGTCGTCACCATCCGCTGCGCCGAGGCCGAGGGCCGGCTGCTGCGCCTGTTCGCGGGTGCGGGTGTCGTCGCCGAGTCCTCGCCGGAAGCCGAGACCGCCGAGACCGGCGCGAAGTTCCGTACGTTCCTGAACGCTGTGGGAGCCGCTCTGTGACCGCCAACTCCCTGACCCCCGGTCTCGACGCGCCCACCTGGCCCGCCGAGTACGCCGAGCGTTATCGCGCCGCCGGGTACTGGCGCGGCGAGACCTTCGGCGGCGTGCTGCGCGAGCGTGCCGACTCGCATCCCGATCGCGTCGCCCTCGTCGACCCCGCGCCGTCCAGACGTACCTGGACCTATCGCCAACTCGACGATTGCGTCGATCGGTTGGCCGCCGGGTTCGTGGCGCGCGGCATACGCAAGGGCGACCGCGTCGTCGTCCAGCTGCCGAACGTCGGCGAGTTCGTCGAGGTCGTCTTCGCGCTGTTCCGTATCGGCGCGCTGCCCGTGTACGCGCTGCCCGCGCACCGCGAGAGCGAGATCGCGTACTTCTGCTCCTTCACCGAGGCCGTCGCCTACGTGATCCCCGAGCGGCACGCCGGGTTCGACCACCGGGCGCTGGCGAGCAGGGTCCGGGCCGAGACGCCGACGCTGAAGCACGTGTTCGTGGTCGGGGGCGACCCCGGCGAGCACACCTCGCTGTCCGAAGTTCCCACCAAGCCAGTGGAGTTGGATGGGCCCGCGCCGCATGAGCTCGCCTTTCTCCAGCTGTCCGGCGGCACCACCGGCCGGCCCAAGCTCATCCCGCGCACCCACGACGACTACATGTACTCGCTGTGGGGCTCGAACGAGATCTGCGGCGTCGACGCCGACACCCGCTTCCTCGTCGTGCTGCCGGCCGCCCACAACTACCCGATGAGCAGCCCCGGTTGGCTCGGTGTGCTGTACGCGGGCGGCGCCGTGGTGCTCGCGCCCGCGCCCGACCCGGACACCGCGTTCCCGCTCGTCGCGAGCGAGCGGATCACCATGACCGGGCTCGTCCCGCCGCTCGCCCTCGTCTGGACCGACTCCGCGGCCGGCACCACACACGACCTGTCGACCCTGGAACTCGTCCTGGTCGGCGGCGCCAAGTACAGCGAGCAGGCCGCTCGCCGCCTCGAACCCGCCCTCGGGTGCAAGCTCATGCAGGTCTTCGGCATGGCGGAAGGACTCGTCAACTACACGCGTCTGGACGACGATCCGGAGGCGATCGTCGCCACGCAGGGGCTGCCGATCTCCCCGGACGACGAGGTCCGCGTCGTCGACGACGCCGACCAGGACGTCCCCGACGGCGGTTTCGGGCATCTGCTCACCCGCGGCCCGTACACCATCCGCGGCTACTGGCGCGCCCCCGAGCACAACGCCCGCTCGTTCACCGCCGACGGCTTCTACCGCACCGGCGACATCGTGCGGCGCACCCCGACCGGGCACCTCGTCGTCGAGGGCCGGGCCAAGGACCAGATCAACCGGGGCGGCGAGAAGATCGCCCCGGAGGAGATCGAGAACATCCTCCTCGCCCACCCCGCCGTGCACGACGTGTCCGTCGTCGGCGTCCCCGACGAGTACCTCGGCGAACGCTCCCTCGCCTACGTCATCCTGCGCGCGGACGCCGCACCTCTGAGGTCCGTCGCCGTGAAGCGGTTCGTACGGGAGCGGGGCGTGGCCGCGTACAAGGTGCCCGACCTCGTCGAATTCGTCGACGCCTTCCCGCAGACCGGCATCGGCAAGATCAGCAAGAAGCACCAGCGGTCCGCCGCCGAGCAGCACTGAGAGGTACCCCCCACCATGGCCCTGCCCGCCATCGCCGCCTACCCGCTCCCGACCACCGAAGAGCTCCCCGCGAACCGTGTCCCCTGGACCGTCGACCCGGCCCGCGCCGTGCTGCTCGTGCACGACCTCCAGCACCACTTCCTCGCCAAGTACCCGCAGGCCGAACAGCCGTTGACCGGCATGCTCGACAACACCGCCCGGCTGCTCAAGGAGAGCCGCGGGCTTGGCATTCCCGTCTACTACTCCGCGCAACGTGGCGGCCAGACCCCCGAGGAACGTGGCCTACAGCTCGACTTCTGGGGGCCCGGCGTCGCCGACGACCCCGCCGTCCTCGCCATGCCCGAGAACGTGGCACCCGAGGACGGTGACACGGTCCTCACCAAGTGGAAGTACAGCGCGTTCGTCCGCACCCAACTCGAGGAGCTGATGCGGGAGTCGGGCCGCGACCAGCTGGTGATCGTCGGCGTGTACGCGCACATCGGCGTCATGATCAGCGCCGCCGACGCGTGGATGCGGGACATCCAGGCGTTCGTCGTCGCGGACGCCGTCGCCGACTTCACGCGCGAGGACCACGACATGGCGCTGCGCTGGGCCGCGGGCCGCTGCGCCGTCGTCACCACCACCGAGACGTTCATCGAGGAGGTACGGGCAGCATGACCACGCTCACCGTTCAGAAGATCCGCGAGGACGTCGCCGACTGCCTGGGCGAGGACGACCCCGCCGAGATACCGCTCGACGAGAACCTCGTCGACTACGGGCTCGACTCCGTGCGCGTCATGACCCTGCTTGAGCGCTGGCGCAGGGACCACGGCGCCGAGGCCTCGTTCGTCGATCTCGCCGAGCAGCCGGCCATCGAGGCCTGGGTGAAGGTCCTGGGGGTGGCCGCCTCGTGACCGCACTGATCAGCGAGCCCACCGAGGCCCGCGACCTCGTGCTGCCGCTCACCTCCGCCCAGTACGGCATGTGGTTCGCGCAGGCCCTCGACCCGCTCAGCCCCGCGCAGAACACCGCCGAGTACCTGGAGATCGACGGCGAACTCGACCCGGAGCTCTTCGCCGAGGCGCTGCGCCGGGTCGTCGCCGAGGCCGACGCGCTGCGCGTCCGCGTCGAGGACACCGCCGACGGACCCCGCCAACGGGTGTGCAGCAGCGTCGAGTTGCCGCTGACCGTGCGCGAGGACCTGAGCGAGAACGAGGCCCTGGCGTGGATGCGCGCCGACCTGGCCGAGCCCTGCGACCTGGCCACTGGTCCGCTGTTCGGGCACGCCCTGTTCCGCGTGGGGGAGCGGCGCTGGCTCTGGTACCAGCGCATCCACCACCTCGTCATCGACGGCTTCGGCTACTCCCTGCTCGTCGGCCGAACCGCCGCGATCTACACGGCACTTGTACGCGGCGAGGACCCCGGCCCACGCGCCTTCGAGACGCTCGCCGACCTGCTGGCCGTCGACGCCGAGTACCGCGCCTCCGACGCCTTCGCCGCCGACCGCGCGCACTGGGGCGAGGCCTTCGCCGACCGCCCGGAGGCACCCCGGCTCGCGGGGCGCGGCGCGCTGCCGTCCCGCACCTTCCACCGCCGTACGGCGCGGATCGCGCCGGAGACGACCGAGCGGCTGAAGGAACTCGCCGCGAGCACCCGTGCCACCTGGCCCGACGTCCTCATCGCCACGCAGGCCCTCTACACCTCCCGCGGCACGGGCCGCTCGGATGTCGTCCTCGGCCTGCCGATGATGGGCCGGATGGGCTCGGTCGCGCTGCGCGTCCCCGGCATGGTGATGAACGTGCTGCCGCTGCGGCTGACCGTCACCCCGGAGGCCACCTTCACGGAACTCGTCCGCCAAGTCGTCCTCGGCGTACGGCAGGTGCGCCGCCACCAGCGCTACCGCTACGAGGACATCCGCCGCGACCTCGGCCTGCTCGGCGAGAGCCGGGGCCTCGTCGGGCCGCTCGTCAACGTCATGCCGTTCGACTATGGCGCCGAGTTCGCGGGCGCCCCGGCCCGCGCCCACAACCTGTCGGCAGGACCCGTCGACGACCTCACGGTCAACATCTACGACCGTGCCGACGGCCGCGGTCTGCGCATCGACCACGACGGCAACCCGGCCCTCTACGAGGACGAGGACCTCGCCGCGCACCAGAACCGGTTCCTCGACCTCCTCGGCCGCCTCGCCGAGACCGACCCGGGGACCCCGCTAGCCACCCATACCATCGCCACGCCCGCCGAACTCTCCCTCGTCCTCGACGAGTTCAACCGCACCGAGCGGGCCCTGCCGCCCACCACCCTCATCGGCCCCATCGAGGCGCAGGCCACCCGCACCCCCGACGCGACCGCGCTCGTGTACGACGGGACGGTGCTCACGTACGCGCAACTCAACGCGCGGGCCAACCAGTTGGCACGTCACCTGCAAGCACTGGGGGCCGCTCCCGGCCGCCTCGTCGCGGTCTCCGTGCCGCGCTCGGCCGAGCTGATCGTGACGCTGCTCGCCGTCCTCAAGTCCGGCGCCGCGTATCTGCCGCTCGACCCGGACTATCCCGAGCAGCGCCTCACGTACATGCTCCAGGACGCCGAACCCGTCTGCGCCGTCACCGATGTCGCGGACCGTCTCCCGGGCGACGCGGGCACCCCGCTGGTCGTCCTCGAAGGGCTCGACCTCTCCGCGTACGCCACCGTCGCCCCCGGCCGCGCGCTCACCCCCGCCCACCCCGCGTACGTCATCTACACCTCGGGCTCGACCGGCCGGCCCAAGGGTGTCGTCGTCCCGCACTCCGCGATCGACAACCGGCTGCGCTGGATGCAGCACGAGTACCGCATCGGGGCGGCGGACGTCGTCCTTCAGAAGACACCGTCCTCGTTCGACGTGTCGGTGTGGGAGTTCTTCTGGCCGCTGCGCGAGGGCGCGACGCTCGTCGTCGCCGAGCCCGGCGGCCACAAGGACCCGGCGTATCTCGCCCGGATCATCCGCCAACAGGCGGTCACCACCTGCCACTTCGTGCCGTCGATGCTCCAGGTGTTCCTCGCGGAACCGGACACCGCCTCGTGCGCGGGCGCGCTGCGCCGCGTCTTCTGCAGCGGCGAGGCCCTGCCCCGAGAGACGGCGAACGCCTTCGCGCGGGCGCTCCCCGGCGTGGCACTGCACAACCTGTACGGCCCGACGGAGGCCGCCGTCGACGTCACGTACCACGCGTGCGAGCCGTCCGGTACGGGACCCGTGCCCATCGGCCGCCCGGTGTGGAACACCCGCCTGTACGTCCTCGACCCGGCCGGGCAGCCGTGCCCGCCCGGCGTGATCGGCGAACTGCACCTGGCGGGACGCCAGTTGGCGGACGGCTACCTGAATCGCCCCGAGCTGACGGATGAACGCTTCGTCCCCGACCCCTTCAGTGCCTATGGGGGTGGTCGCATGTACCGCACCGGCGACCTGGCCCGCTGGACCGAACTCGGCGAGGTCGAGTACCTCGGCCGCACCGACCACCAGGTCAAGCTGCGCGGGCAGCGCATCGAACTCGGCGAGATCGAGGCCGAGTTGGCGGCGCTGGAGGGCGTCGACGGTTCGTGTGCGCTGGTCCTCGACGACCGCCTCGTCGGTTACGTGACCGGGGCCTCGCTCGACCCCTCGGAGCTGCGCACCGCGCTCTCCCGGACCCTGCCCGAGCACATGGTGCCCTCCGCGATCGTGCCGCTCGACGCGTTCCCGCTCAGCCCCAACGGCAAGCTGGACCGCCGCGAACTCCCCGCGCCCGTGTTCGAGGGAAGCGGAACGGGCCGTCGCCCGTCGACCCCGCGCGAGGAGACGCTCACCCGCCTCTTCGCCGAGGTCCTCGACGCCGAAGGGACGGGCCCCGACGACGCCTTCTTCGACCTGGGCGGCACCTCGCTGCTCGCGGTGCGGCTCGTCAACCGGGTCCGCGAGGAACTGGGCGCGGAGCTGACCATCGGCTCGCTCTTCGCATCCCCCACACCGGCGGCGCTCGCGGCCCGCATCGACGACGCGTCACCGGTGTCCACGGACGCCCTCGGCGTCGTGCTGCCGCTGCGCCGCGAGGGCTCCCGCCCGCCGCTCTTCGCGATCCACCCGGCGGGCGGCATCTCCTGGTGCTACGCGGGCCTGACCGCACGCCTCGACCGGGACCAGCCCGTCCACGCGCTCCAGGCACGCGGCCTCACCTCGGACGATCCGCTGCCGGGCACCCTGTGGGAGCAGGCGGCGGAGTATGTGGACGAGATCCGCCGGATCCGCCCGCACGGCCCGTACCGGCTCATCGGCTGGTCGGTCGGCGGCATCCTCGCGCACACGGTCGCCGTGCTGCTCCAGGAGGCGGGCGAAGAGGTCGAACTCCTCGCGCTGCTCGACGCGTTCCCCGCCGAGCAGTGGCGCGAGCGGCCCGCTCCGGAAGAGGGCGACGCGCTCACCGCGGTCCTGCGGATGGCCGGCTTCGAGCGCACCGACGAGGAGACACGCGAGGACGTCCTGGCCACGCTGCGCAAGGCGGGCAGCCCTCTCGCGGGTCTCAAGGACAGCACGCTCTCGCGGATCGTCGACATCGTGCCCAACCACGCCCGCATGATGCGCGCGCACGCACACCGCCGCTACGAGGGCGACGTCCTCTTCTTCACGGCCGCCGCCCCCCGCCCCGAGAACTGGCTGACCCGCGAGGCCTGGCGCCCGCACATCTCGGGCCGGATCACCAACCACGACCTGCCGTGCACCCACCCGGAGCTGCTCAAGGAGGAGTACGTGGAACGGATCGCGGAGGCCTTGGCGCTCCGCTTGAAGGAGTTGGACGCCTGACGCGGGCGTACCGTGCGGCAGGTGACCGACACCGACCGTGAACGCCTGCGCGACACCTTCAACCAGGACGCCGAACTCTACGACCGCGCCCGCCCCGGCTACCCGCCCCGCATGTTCGACGACCTCGCCGAGCTCGCCGGGGCGGGGCCGGGGCGCCGCGTGCTGGAGATCGGGTGCGGCACGGGGAAGGCGACCGTGCCGCTCGCCGAGCGGGGCTGCCGGGTCGTCGGTGTGGAGCTGGGCGCGGAGATGGCGGCCGTCGCGCGCCGCAAGCTCCCCGACACGACCGTCGACGTGGCGGCCTTCGAGGACTGGCCGCTGCCGCCCGAGCCCTTCGACCTCGTCCTCGCCGCGACCTCCTTCCACTGGATCGACCCCGCCGTACGCATCGCCAAGAGCGCGGACGCGCTGCGCCCCGGCGGCACCCTCGCCACCGTCTCGACCCATCACGTCGCGGGCGGCACCGAGGACTTCTTCGCCGAGGCCCAGGACTGCTACCTGCGCTTCGACCCGACGACCCCGCCGGGCCTGCGCCTCACCCCGGCCGCCGACATCCCGTACGACAGCCAGGAGGCGCCGAATCGCAACGTCGAACAGGGCAACGCGGCGCTCCCTGGCGCCGACCGCTTCGAGCCGCCCGTCTTCCGCCGCTACGAACGCGAACTCACCTACCGCACCGCGGACTACCTCGACCTCTTGTGCACCTTCTCCGGCACGCTCGCCCTCGACCCGCCCGCCCGCGCCGGCCTGCTCGACTGCATCGGCACGCTCATCGATTCGCGCTACGACGGCCGGGTCACGAAGCGCTACCTGACGGAACTCCGCCTCGCCGTACGGCGGTAGCGGGCCCGCGTCCGTCTCGCGTGGCGCCCCGTATTCGTTGCCAAGAGGGCTTGCCGTGCGCCTGTGAGCAGCGAATTCACTGCCGGGTCGACGGCCGTGACGAGAAGCGCGCCCGGTCCAGCATGTGGGAACACATGTCACACGCATTGCAGGGTCGTGAAGCGATCCGGCGGAGCCTTGACCGGCTCTCGGGCCGCTGGCCAAGCTCCTGTTCATGACCGCGACGACGATGCAGCTCGTGACGCGGCTCCACGTCGACCTGGAGCGCCCGACACCGTTCGCGTGTCCGAGCCGCTGCCGCCCGGCACCGCTCGCGTGTCCGTGCCGCTGACGCTCGCGACCCGCAGCTCCCGCTCCCACCGCGGTCTCCGCCCCTGTGCTCGCCCCACGTCGCAGCCTGCCGCCCCGGCGGAAGCGGAAACCGCCCACCCACCCAGTTGAAGGGGTACCGCCATGACGTCCACCGCACCCGCCGCAGCGACCGCGCCGGCCGCATCCGAAGTCACCGTTCAGAAGGTCGGCGGCCGGCTCGGCGCCGTGCTCTCCGGCGTCCGCCTCGGGGGAGACCTGGACGAGGCCACCGTGGCCGCGGTCCGGGCCGCCATCCTGGAACACAAGGTCGTCTTCTTCCGCGACCAGGACCACCTCGACGCCGGGAGCCACGAGGCCTTCGCCCGCCTCCTCGGCACCCCGGTCGCCCACCCCACCGTCCCGTCCGTCGACGGCCGCTACGCGCTCGGCATCGACAACGAGCACGGCGGGCGCGCCAACCAGTGGCACACCGACGTCACGTTCGTGCCCGCGTACCCCGCCTTCTCCATCCTGCGCGCCGAGGTCGTCCCGCCGTACGGCGGCAACACCCTGTGGTCCAACACCGCGGCCGCGTACGCCGAACTCCCGGAACCTTTGCGGGTGTTGGCCGACAGCCTGCGCGGCGTGCACACCAACGACTACGACTACGCGGCCGCCCGCCCGGAGGCCCCCTCCGCGGCGCTCGAACAGCACCGGAAGGTGTTCACGGCGACCAAGTTCCAGACCGAGCACCCGGTCGTGCGCGTGCACCCGGAGAGCGGCGAACGCACGTTGATCCTCGGCAACTTCCTGCAGAAGCTCACCGGCTTCAACGCCCGCGACTCGCGCGCGCTGATCGGCATCCTCCAGTCGCATGTCGAGCGCCCGGAGAACACGGTCCGCTGGCAGTGGCACGCCGGCGACGTCGCCATCTGGGACAACCGGGCCACCCAGCACTACGGCGTGGACGACTCCGACGCCCACACGCGCACCCTGCGCCGCGTCACCATCGACGGCGACGTCCCGGTCGGCGTGGACGGCCGCCGCTCGACGCTGCTGCTGCCCGAGGCGGTCCCGGAGCCCGAGTACGGCATCGCCTCCGGCGCCTCGACGGACGGGGTGTTCGCGCAGGCGTAGGGCCTGCCTTCGAACTCCCGTCTTGCGGAGGGTCAGCCGAGCCGCGGGATTTCAATGGCCGGAGACCTGTGGAGTATTCCCCTGGGCAGTCTGGAGGGTCGGGGAAGCTCTGTTATCCCAGTGCCATGTGGGCGCCGAGCCCAAAGATCAGAGCGCTGGACACCACAGCGGTCGCCTTTCTGCCGCGAGGGCCGGTGATGAAGCGGCCGAAAACGGCCCCTCCGCCGGCCAGCAGCAACTGCCAGCTCGCGGACGCGGCGACGACAGTAACGATGTAGACCACAGCCTCCGCCCATGATGCGTTCCGGAGGCCCTGGTGCCCGAGGATGAGCGCGACGAAGTAGAGGGCAGGCCACGGGTTGAGTGCAGTGAGCGCCAGGAATGTCATGAACGACCGCCGTGGAGTGATGGCCGTCTCCTCTGTCGGCGCCTGGACCGCTCCGCCCTTCTGCCCTCGAAGTCCGGCAACGGCGATCCGGGCGGCCATCACGGCCAGGACGAGGAAGGCGATCCACCGCAAGGGCTCGGAGAACGGCTGGATCACCGTGGCCACTGCCGCTCCTCCCACGACAGCGGTCACCGCGTAGAGCGCATCCGCCGTCGTGGCTCCGATCGCTGCCGCGGCTCCGACCCGGAAGGAGGTCCGGGCCGTCAGATTGATCATCAGTACGGCCACGGCTCCCACCGGGATCGCCAGGCCATATCCGGCCAGCGCTCCCGCGACGGCTGTATCCAACACAACAAGCCTCCAGGGGACGCTGAAGAACAGTGAGGAAAGCAGGATTCGGATGGGCCCTGTGCGAGAGGTGGCCGTCCAAGGTTCGGATCTTCATCCTGGTCCGGGCGCCCTGATGGCGTCCATTGGGAAGTTCCGCACCGTTCCGTTCGGAGAAACCACATGATCGATCCCCGGCTGCAGGCGTTGCGCGTTCTGCGGGCAGAAGGAACTGTCACCGCCACGGCGGCGGTCCTGCACCTCTCCCCGCCCACGGTCTCGCAGCAGTTGCGTCAGCTGTCCGGCGAACTCGGCCTGAAACTCCTGGAACCCGTGGGCCGACGGGTCCGACTGACGCCCGCCGCGCTCGCCCTGGTCGAGCACGTGGAGGTCATGAACGCAGAATGGGAACGGGCCAACGCCGTCCTGGACTCCCACCGTGAGGGGGCCGCCGGCCTTCTGCGGATCACCGGTGTGGCCAGCGCCCTGGCCACCGTGATCGCCTCCGCGGCACAGACACTCTGCGCGCAGTTCCCGGACATGGCCTGCCGACTCGACGAGCACCCCGACGAGGACCGCATCAGCCTGCTGCTCTCCCACCAAGTGGACATCGCCATAGTGATCGCCACCTTCGACGTGTCGTCCACGGGAAGTGGCCTCGTCGAACACGACGTGCTGATCGAAGAGCCCCAGGACCTGCTCGTACCCGACCACCATGCACTGGCCGGCCGTGACACCGTGCGTCTGCCGGATACTGCGCAGGAGACCTGGATCCAGGCCGGGGATCCCAGGGACCAACACCCGGTCCTCCTGCATGCCGCAGCCGCCGCGGGGTTCACACCGCGAGTGACACACAGCGCGATCGACTGGACTGCTGTGGCCGCCCTTGTCGCCCACGGCCACGGAATTTGTCTCGTCCCCCGACAGGCACCGCTCCCTCAGGGACTGCCCCTCCGACGCGTGCCCTTGGCAGGCCCGACGGCCCCCGTCCGTCGGCTCCTGGCCTGCGTCCGGCCCGGTAGCAGGAAACAGATCGCCATCGCGCGCGGCCTTGACGCGCTCCAGGACGCCGCCCTGAGGCATGCCCCGTAACGATCTTGGGCTCGGCGCAAACCCGATCACGCTTTGCAGTCGTTGCGGTTTCCGGGCAGCGGACGGCCGACCACGACGACCAGCCGGGTGTCGGCGTCGATGACAACTTGGTGGAGTACCGGTAATTCCTGGACTATCGGGCGATCGCTTGGTCGCGGGCGGGGCCAGAAGACTGTGTCACCGTGAACTGAGCGAGCGCCGTGCGGCGTTGATGACGTTGTGGGCGTCGGGGCCGTAGACCGCGGACTCCCGGAGGGTTGACCAGACGCGCCCGTACAAGGCGATGTTGTCGGCGTCGTCGAGCCACAGCTCCGCGTGCCAGTCCTCCGTGACGACGAGGCGCTCGTCAAAGACCCAGAATCCGTTGGCCGTTGGGAGCTTCAGCGACGCCGTGAACGGGATGATCCCCAGCTCGACAGAGTCCATCCCGACGACGCTCGCGAGTCGGTCTAGTTGGGCGTCGAGCACGGACGGAGGGCAGACGAGAGCCCGAAGAGCGGCCTCCCACATGACCACGCGCAGCGTATGACCACTCTCGTAAAGCCACTCTTGCCGACGGGCACGCGCCCGTACTGCCTCCTCGGCGTCCTGCGTGGTCCCGAAGAACGTGGCGTACCGCCGGAAGACGTGGCGCGCGTAGTCCGCGGTCTGGAGCATGCCGGCGACCACGGACTCTTCCCACGCATACAGAACCCGTGAGCGCTGTACCTCCACGTTCCACGAGTCCTGAACGGCGCTGTGCCCGGAGGAGAGTTGGCGTCGCCATGAGCGGATCTGCGACTCGAATCCGCGCAGTCGAGCCTGCATGCCGTCGAACTTGTCCGGCTGTTCGCATGCGTCGACCCACCTGCGGAGGTCGTCCTCCGTGATGGTCTGCTTCCCGCCCTCGCACTTGTAGACCTTCGAGTGCGGCCAACTGAGGGCGGAGGCGAGCTGAGTGCCGGTGAGCTTGCCCGACGGGCATCGGAGCCGCAGCTCCCGAAGGGAGATACCGAAGGCTTCGCGTGCCTGTTGGTAATCAGTGCTCACCGGCTCTCACTTACTCGTCGAAGGTCGCCACGGCGTGCGCAAAGACATCATGCGGTACGGCCCCGTGCGACGCGATGTCGCGCAACTGCATGTAGCGGTTGACCTCTGTCGGCTCCGTGATGAACTCCGCCCCGTGGAGGACGTCCACATCGTCGAAGCGGAGCACAGCGACGAGGCGGGAGTCAAAGATCCAAAAGTCCTCGCGGGGGAGGTTGCGGTCGTCCGCCTCCTCACGCCACAGGTAGCGCATGCTCTCCCCTGCGGCTGCGTTCCGCGGAGCGTCCGCGAGGAGGAAGCGTTGACCGACGGTGGGCGGATTGTCGACCACACGGACGCGCCCCACGGTCTTGCCGGCCGATGTCTGGGACCGCATGAGCTGTGACCACTCGTCTTCAGTGTCGAGCGTGAAGGTTCCGGTCCGGACGAACTCGTCGTACGTCGGATCTTCCGTGTCGGACTGATACCGCCCACGGGTCTCCAGCCTCCACGCGGTGTACTCGAACGTCTCGAAGAGCCGCCCGAACTCCTCCAGGTCGATCAACTTCGGCACACGCACAAGCTCCTTAGGTCCGTGGTTGACCAGAGTCTCCCGTGACACGACGACGGCGACGTCATCGGCCCCCAGGAACCGGAGCTTCGCCAACTCGTCCGGGTCGGTGACCGGGAGGCCCTGGACGATGAACTCCTCAGTGCCGACGACCTCGTGAACCGCCGGGCATCCGCCGTTCTTGCTGTCGGTGCCGTTGAACCGGATATCGCGAACCATGTTCGTCCCCCTTCAGGGGAGTTGGGTCCTCTCAGCGTCGCCGTAGTGTTCTTGGTTCTCCACACACTTCAGCATGCCGCGTGAGAACACACGAGGGAATTCCGAGAACGCGCGGGAACATTCGAGAACATCGCGTCGACACCGGAACACCGTGCTCCCTAGCGTCGTCCCCATGGTCACAGCGCACCCATCGGAAGCCGACGCTCACGCGGCAACTGAGGCACTTCGAGCGGCGCTTGACGGCGCCGGAATCGTGCTCCCGTCATTGGGCGTCGACAACGGATCTTTCGGTCCGGGACTCGTCAACCCAGGACGCGCTCGGGCCGACGTAGCCACAAGGCTCGCTGACGTTATCCGCAGAGGGGGCGCTACGGCGTGAAGGCGGAACAGCTATGGGTCGGCGCACTCGTCGTCGACACGGAAACACAGAGGGTCGGGAAGGTCATGGGACGCGAGGGCCCTTACGTCCAGCTCCGGCCACCCGGTGGCGGGCGTGAGTGGGATGCCAATCCGGATCAACTCCGCCCCGCCGACGAAGGCGAAAAGCTCCGAGCGGGAATCCTGGAGGTGCCGCTCGCGTACGTGGAAGGAATCACGTGACGGTCCGCACGTTTGTCCGTGAAGTGCGGTGGCGCATCGGGCCCTACCTGCCACCGGGAAAGCTGCGGGTACCCCTCGTACACGTCGGATGCACTACGTGCCCTGAACGTTCGGGCTCTCTCGATGCGACGACGGAGGAGCCGGAGAACTGGGCGATCAACCATGCGTGGAAGCACCCCTCACACACGGGCTTCCGGTGCGTGCAGACGTCGCTTTGGAGAGCGACACCGCTGGACGATGACGTCATCGCGGTTGAGCCTCCGGCGGTGGAGTCGTGAGCGCCCGCGAGCGCCCCACGTGTGGTGCGGAGGGACGCGTCCCGAAGCCGATAGTCCAGAACCTATGGGAGATCTGCGGGCGTGACGTGGCGGCCGTGGTGGTGCACTGCTTCCTGATCCCGCAGCATGCGCGCACCGAGCATGCCGGCCGACTGCTCGACATCGGGGAACTCCACTGGGAGACCTCCGCCTAGACCCGCCCTCTTGTGCCAGCGCTCGGGAGTGTGGAGGGCGGCAGGGTCCCAGCGCCGCCGTTGGGGACTCTGCCCGCTCTGACGGTGCGATCCGTTTTCGTCCCTTTCCGCGTGAGGGACGATGACGGGGTGTTCGCGCAACGTAGGGGCTCGCGCGGAGGGTCAGTCGAGCCGCGGGATCTCGATGGCAGGGCACTTGTCCATCACCATGGAGATCCCCGCGGCCCGCGTCCGCTCGTACGCCGCCTCGTCGACGACGCCCAGCTGGAACCAGACGGCCTTCGCGCCGATGGCGGCGGCCTCGTCGGCGACCGGGCCCGCGAGGTCGCTGTTGACGAAGACATCGACCACGTCGATGGGGAAGGGGATGTCCGCGAGCGAGGCGTAGCCCTGCTCGCCGTGCACGGTCTCCGCCTTGGGGTGCACCGGCACGATCCGCTTGCCGAAACGCTGGAGCACGTCGGCCACTCCGTAGGCGGCGCGGGCCTGGTTCGAGGAGAGGCCGACCACCGCCCAGGTGTCCCCGGTCTCGGTGAGGATCTTGCGGACCGTGTCGTGATCGCCGTACATGGGGCCTCCTGAGACGGGACGGTTCTGCGAAATCGGACGATTCTTCGTACGGGACGTTGCTTCGTACCGGACGTTGCTTCGTACGGACAGGACAACTCCCCGCGCGGCGCAGGGATTCCGGGGGAGGGCTCAGCCCACGTGCACGCGCGGGCGGCGCTCCGGGTCGGGTTCCGCGCGGCGGAGCACCTCGCGGGTGACCGGGGCGACCTCGCCGTCGCCGAACACCAGGAAGCGCAGCAGGTGGCCGACGGGGTGGCCCTCGGTCCAGTTGAAGTAGGCGTGCGGGACGCTGCCGGTGCGGTCGCGCAGGTCCATGAGGACGGCGGCGGCCGTGTTGGGGACGCCGGGGCCGTGCACCCGCAGCCGCCGCACGCCGTGCTTCTCGTCGCCGTGGACGAGCAGGTCCTCGGTGAAGTCGGAGGAGTCCTGGATGAAGACCTCCAGGAACAGCACCCCGCCGTCGTCCGGCATGGGCGTGTCCTCGCGCTGGCAGTGTTCCTTGTCGCGGTACTCCGCGGTGGTGTGCTCCTGCGGCTCGTTCGCGATGATCCGCAGCGGGCCCCGCGCCGCCGCCTCGTCGATCAGGCGCAGGGCCGTCTCGTCGTACGTGACCGCGCCCGCGCGCAGTTCGAAGGCGCGGTGTACGCGGGAGGCGAAGGAGGTGAGGAGGATCGCCGCGATGAAGATGATGGCGATCTTGATGCCGTCGGGACGTTCCACGACGTTCGTGACCAGCGTGTAGGCGAAGACCGCCGTGATCGCGCCGAAGCCGATCGTCGCCTTGCGGTGGCCCCGCCGGTGCACCGCGACCGTCGAGGCGAACGACGCGGAGAGCATGAGCACCAGCACGCCGGTCGCGTACGCACCGGACTGGTCGTCGACGTTGGCGTTGAACCAGAGAGTGATGAGGACCGCGGCCGCCATGAAGACGAGGACCAGCGGGCGCACGGCCCGCGTCCACTCGGGAGCCATGCCGTAGCGGGGCAGATAGCGGGGGACCAGATTGAGCAGCCCCGCCATCGCGGAGGCGCCCGCGAACCACAGGATGGCGATCGTCGAGATGTCGTAGACGGTGCCGAAGCCCTCGCCGAGGTAGGCGTGCGCGAGATACGCGAGCGCGCGCCCGTTCGCCGAGCCACCCGCCTCGAACTCGTGCTGCGGGATCAGGATCGTGGTGGCGAGGCTGGACAGCAGCAGAAAACAGCTCATGATCAGCGCGGCCGTCGTCAGCAGCTTGCGGGTGTCGCGGATGCGCCCCGCCGGCTTCGCGTACGTGTCCGTGGAATCGCCCTGGACCTGCGGCATCACGGCCACGCCCGTCTCGAAGCCGGACATGCCGAGCGCCAGCTTCGGGAACACGAGCAGCGCGACGCCGATCATCATGAACGGTGAGGAGTGCTCGGCCGTCATGGCGTCCCACCAGTTGCCGATCTTGACCGGCTCGGTGAACACATGGGCGGCGGCCGTGATCAGCACGACGATGTTCAGGGTCAGATAGGCGCCCACGAGCACCACCGCGACCCGGATCGCCTCCCGGAACCCCTTGAGGAAGACCGCGCCGAGCGCCACGAGCAGCGCGAGCGTGATCCAGGTGTTCTCGCCGTCCAGCCCGGCGGGCGCGAACGGGTTCTCCACGACGTGCGCCGCCGCGTCCGCCGCCGACAACGTCATCGTGATCATGAAGTCGGTGGCGGCGAAGCCGAGCAGCACGAGGACGAACAGCTTCCCCGCCCACCAGGGCAGCAGCCGCTCCAGCATCGCGATCGACCCCTCGCCGTGCGGCGACTCCTTCGCGACCCTGCGGTACACCGGCAGGGCGCCCAGCAGGGTGAGCGCGATCAGGACGAGCGTCGCGAGCGGAGACAGCAGTCCCGCGGCGAGCGCCGCGATGCCCGGCTGATAGCCGAGCGTCGAGAAGTAGTCCACACCCGTCAGGCACATCACGCGCCACCACTTGTGGCCCTTGTGCTCCTCGGGGGCGTGCCCGTGCGGCCCCTGGTGGCGGGCCGTCTGCTCGCTCAGCCCCTCCAGCAGCCAGGAGCGGAAACGGCTCGTGGAGGCGGCGGGGGCGGCCGGGCTCTCGGCCTGGATGCCGGTCATGTGCGGTGCTTCCTGTCGGGCGACTCGGGTGACGGGGGCGACTTGGGCGACTGTCTGTGACGACGAGCGAGTATCCACCACATCGTCACCTGTGCCCCGGGCGGGGGCGAGTCCTGTGTCACCTGCGCATACGCTGGTCCGATGCAGGACGAGTACCGCACGGTGGCCCGCGAGGGCGTGCACGAGACAGAGATCAGCCGCTCCCGGTTCCTGTGCGCGCTCGCGCCCGCCGCGACCGAGGAGGAGGCCCAGGCCTTCGTCGCGCGCGTCCGCAAGGAACACCCGTCGGCCAACCACAACTGCTACGCGTACGTCATCGGGGCCGACGCCTCCGTACAGAAGGCGAGCGACGACGGCGAGCCGGGCGGCACGGCGGGCGTGCCGATGCTGCAGATGCTCACGCGGCGCGACATGCGCTACGTCGTCGCCGTGGTCACCCGCTACTTCGGCGGCGTGAAGCTCGGCGCCGGCGGTCTCATCCGTGCCTACGGAGGCGCGGTGGGCGAGGCCCTCGACGCGCTCGGCACGGTGACGCGACGCCGCTTCCGCCTCGCCACCGTGACGGTCGACCACGCGCGCGCGGGCAAGATGGAGAACGACCTGCGGTCCACGGGGTGCGAGGTCCGTGACGTCCGCTACGGGGAGGCGGTCACCATCGAGATCGGCCTCCCGGAATCGGACATCGACCGCTTCCAGGGCTGGCTCGCGGACGCGACGGCGGGCACGGCGGGCTTCGAACTGGGCGGAGAGGCGTACGGCTGAGCCGCCACTCCCACCGCAACAGGCATCCCGGGCATAACCACCCGCCATGTCAGACCCACCCGTTAGCCTCGTGTGTCATGAGGCTGCTCCACACATCCGACTGGCACCTGGGTCGCTCGTTCCACCGCGTGAACATGCTCGACGCCCAGGCCGCCTTCATCGCCCACCTCGTCGACACCGCCCGCGAGCGCGGCGTCGACGCCGTGGTCGTGTCGGGTGACGTGTACGACCGCGCGGTCCCGCCGCTCGCCGCCGTGGAGCTGTACGACGACGCCCTGCACCGCCTCGCCGAGCTCGGCGTGCCCACCGTGATGATCTCCGGGAACCACGACTCGGCCCGCCGCCTCGGCGTCGGCGCGGGCCTCATCGGCCGGGCCGGCATCCACCTGCGGACGGCACCGGCCCGGTGCGGCGAGCCGATCGTGCTGCCGGACGCACACGGCGACGTCGCGTTCTACGGACTTCCCTACCTCGAACCGGCCCTGGTGAAGGACGAGTTCGGAGTGGCGAGGGCCGGGCACGAGCAGGTGCTCGCCGCCGCCATGGAGCGGGTGCGGGCCGACCTCGCCGCGCGCCCGGCCGGCACCAGGTCCGTCGTCCTCGCGCATGCCTTCGTGTCCGGCGGCGCGCCCAGTGACAGCGAGCGGGACATCACGGTGGGCGGCGTCTCCGCGGTCCCGTCCGGTGTCTTCGACGGGGCGGACTACGTGGCGCTCGGGCACCTGCACGGCAGCCAGGTCATCAGCGACCGGGTCCGCTACTCGGGCTCCCCGCTGCCGTACTCGTTCTCGGAGGCGGACCACCGCAAGAGCATGTGGCTGATCGACCTCGACGCCGAGGGCGCGGTCACCGCCGAGCGCCTCGACTGCCCGGTGCCGCGTCCGCTGGTCCGCCTCCGCGGCGACCTCGAGGACCTCCTCGCCGACCCGGACCTCGCCCGGCACGAGGAGTCGTGGGTGGAGGCGACGCTCACGGACGCGATCCGGCCGGACGATCCGATGGCCCGCCTCGCCGACCGGTTCCCGCACACCCTCAGCCTGCTCTTCGACCCGCGGCGCACGGACGACGAGGAGCCGGACGCCAGCTACGCCGAGCGCCTCAAGGGGCGCGACGACCACGAGATCGCGGAGGACTTCGTGACCCACGTCCGGGGCGCAGGGCCCGACGAGAGCGAGCGGGTGGTGCTGCGGGCCGCGTTCGACGCCGTACGCGCGGACGACGTCGTACGCGAGGTGGCCAGGTGAGGCTGCACACACTCACGATCACCGCGTTCGGCCCCTTCGGCGCCACGCAGAAGGTCGACTTCGACGACCTGTCGGCGGCGGGCCTCTTCCTCCTCCACGGGCCGACAGGCGCGGGCAAGACCTCCGTCCTCGACGCGGTCTGCTACGCGCTGTACGGGTCCGTGCCCGGCGCCCGGCAGAGCGGCAGCGGCCAGGGGCAGAACCTGCGCAGCGACCACGCCGAGGCGGGCGTGCGCACCGAAGTGTCCCTCGACCTGACCGTCGCGGGCCGCCGCCTGGAGATCACCCGGCAGCCGCCGTTCGCCCGCCCCAAGAAGCGCGGCACGGGTTTCACCACGGAGAAGGCGCAGAGCTGGCTGCGCGAGTACGACGCCGTGGCGGCGAAGTGGAAGGACCTCAGCCGCTCCCACCAGGAGATCGGCGAGGAGATCACGCAGCTGCTCGGCATGAGCAAGGACCAGTTCTGCCAGGTGGTCCTCCTCCCGCAGGGCGACTTCGCGCGCTTCCTGCGGGCCGACGCGGAGGCCCGCGGCAAGCTGCTCGGCCGGCTCTTCGACACGCACCGGTTCGCCGCGGTGGAGCAGCGGCTCGCCGAGGACCGCAAGGCGGCGCAGAAGCAAGTGGCCGCCGGTGACTCGGAGTTGCTGGCCGACGCCCACCGTATGCAGCAGGCGGCGGGGAACGTCGTGGAGCTGGACCCCGTCGACGCGACACCGGGCGACCCCGGCATCGCGGACGCCGTACTGACCTGGGCGGCCACGGCCCGCTCGACCGCGCGCGAACACTTCACGCACGCCCATCTCGCCCTGGACGCGGCCGAGTCGGCGCGGATCGCGGCGCAGCACGACCTGTCCGACGTGACGGAGACCCACCGCCTGCAACTTCGCTTCGCGCAGGCCCGCGAGCGGGAGGCGGCCCTGGAGGAGCGGGCCGGGGAACACCGCGCGCTCCAGGATCGGATGGACCGCGCCCGCAAGGCGGCGACGGTGGAGCCGGCGCTGGCCCTCCGGGACGAGTCGGAGGCGGCGCACCGGGAGGCGTTGGCGGAGGACGGTCGGGCCCGGCGGGAGCTGCGGGCGGCGTGGCCAGGCGCCTCGGGCGTCGGCGACTTCGGCTCGGGGGAGCCGTACGCGGCTGTTGCCGATGCCGATGCCGATGCCGATGCCGATGCCGCTGCCGGCTCCGACGTCGATGCCGACACCGAGACTGACACCGGCACCGACACCGACATCCCGACCTCGCCGGAAGCGCTCACCGAAGCCGCCCGGCGTGTCGTTCAAGAGCTCGGTGGGCTCGACGCGGCGCGGCGGGCCGAGCGGCGGCTCGGGGAGCTCACCAAGGAGCGCACCGACCTCGACCGCGAGGAGCGCGCCGACACCGACCTGCTCGCCGACACCGAAGGCTGGCTCGACGGCTGGGAGGCCCGCCGCGCCGACCTCCAGGCCAAGGTCGACGAGGCCCAGGAGGCCGCCACCCGCGCCGAACACCTCGCGGGACAACTGGAACCGGCCCGCAAGCAGGCCCGCGCCGCCGTCGAGCGCGACCGGCTGGCCGAGCGCGCCGAGACCGCCGACGCCGACGCGCTGCGGGCCCGCGAGCAGTCGGCGACCGCCCACGAGCACTGGCTCGGCCTGAAGGAGCAGCGGCTGCGCGACGTCGCCGCCGAACTCGCCGAGGCCCTCGTCGACGGCGAGCCCTGCACGGTGTGCGGCGCCAGCGAACACCCCGCGCCCATGCGGAAGTCCGAGGGGCACGTCGACCGGGCCGCCGAGGAGTCCGCGCTCGCCGCCTACCGCGCCGCCGACGAGCGCCGCACCCGGGCCGAGCGCGCCCTGGGCGACGTACGGGAGGAACTGGCGGCGGCGAAGGCCGCGGCTGGGGAGGCTCCGGCCGCGCAACTCGCCGGGACCGCCCGCGAATTGGCGGAGCGACACGCCGAGGCGCACGCCCTCGCGTCCACCGCGCATCCCGCCCGAGAGACCCTCGCCCGCGCCGATGGCGAGCGCGACCGCCGCATCGCCGCCCGCCAGGAGGCCGCGCAGCGCACCGCAGCCCGTACCTCGCTGCGTGACGCCATGGACCGTGAACAGGCAGGCCTGGAGCGGGAGTTGGTGAAGGCGCGGGGCGCGGCCGAGAGCGTCGAGGCGCGCGCGGAGCAGTTGGAGCGGCAGGGCGCGCTGCTCACGGAGGCGGCCGACGCGGCGCGCGCCGTCGAGGACACGGCGCGGCGCCTCAAGGAATCGGACGCGCGACTCGCCGACGCGGCGTTCCGGGCCGGGTTCGACACGCCGGAGGCCGCGGCCGCCGCGCTGCTCGACGACGCGCACCACCGGGAACTCCAACACCGCCTGGACGCCCGGCAGTCGGAGGAGGCCGCCGTACGCGCGGTGCTCGCCGAAGAGGACACCGCAGAGGCCGCCCAGAGGCCCGCGGCCGACGTCGCCGCGGCCCGGGCCGCCGCGCAGGCTGCCGACGCGCGCGTACGGACGGCCGGATCCGCGCGCGACGCGGCCCAGCGGCGCTGCGCCGAACTCGACCGGCTCTCGCGCCGCGTCGCCACCGAGGCCCGCCGCCTCGGCCCGCTGCGGGAGACATACGACCGGGTGGCCCGGCTCGCCTCCCTCGCGGCCGGTACCGCCGCCGACAACGAGCGCAAGATGCGCCTGGAGTCGTATGTGCTGGCCGCCCGCCTGGAGCAGGTGGCGGCCGCCGCGACCGCACGCCTGCGCCGCATGTCCTCGGGCCGCTACACCCTGGTGCACTCCGACTCCCTTGCGGGGCGCGGCCGTTCGGGCCTCGGCCTGCACGTCGTCGACGCGTGGACGGGCCGCGAGCGCGACACGGCGACGCTCTCCGGCGGTGAGACCTTCTTCGCCTCGCTCGCCCTGGCGCTCGGCCTCGCGGACGTCGTCACGGACGAGGCGGGCGGCGTCCGCCTCGACACCCTCTTCATCGACGAGGGCTTCGGCAGCCTCGACGACCAGACCCTCGACGAGGTCCTCGACGTCCTCGACTCCCTGCGCGAGCGGGACCGCAGCGTCGGCATCGTGAGCCACGTCGGCGATCTGCGGCGTCGGGTGCACGCGCAGTTGGAGGTCGTGAAGGGACGCGAGGGGTCGGTGGTGCGTCAGCGCGGGACCACGGGAGCGTCCTAGGGCCTGATCCAAACGACAGACCCTAGCCGTGGGCCGCGGTGAGGATGGCGCTGGTGCGGGGGAAGTCCTTGAGTTGGTTGAGGAGTGAGTCCAGAGCGGGGAGCAGGCACCGCGCCGGAACGCCACGGGCGGTCAGAATGTCCGCGGTCCACGTGATGAACCCGGTGAAGAGGTCGGGGTCGTCGACGTAGAGGGCGGTGGCGAGGTAACTGACGATGTGGTGGATGTCCTCGACGGTGCGCTCCCGCTGGTACGCGCTGTACTGGCGCATCTCGGGAAAGCCCGTCTCGACGTCGGCGAGGGCCTGCTTGACCAACTGCGGTTTCGTGCGGTGGACCATGCTGTACTCCTGGTCGTCCAGATGCGGCAGGTCCACAGCGGGCAGGCGGGCCGCGTGCGCACCGGGCTGCGCCGGGCTCCGGTCGAGCAGGTCGGCCGCGCCGGCCGCATCCTCGGCCCACTCGGCCCGCATCAGCCGGGCGTAGCGGCCCTGCGGACCGAACGCCCGCCCGCCGGCGAGTACCGGAACGCCGGCGGCCTGGCAGGAGTTGATCGCGTTGTGGGCGCCGGGCAGCAGCGTCGGGATGGACGAGGACAGCAGCACCGCCTGAGTACGGGTGTGGTGCATGTGGGCGACCAGATGCTCGGTGGGGACCTGGGCGCCGAGGTAGTCGACGCGCCAGCCCCGCAGCCGCAGCACCTCGCCGACCAGTCGTGCGGGCAGGGAGTGCCACTCGCCGTCGACGCACGCCACCAGGACCCTTCCCTTCGGCGCGTCCCTGAGGGCGGGGACGGTGGCGTCGGCGACGGCCGCGGCGCACCGCTCGCTGATGGCCGTCGCGGCGTGCTCCTGCGCCACCGTGATGTCATTGGCCGCCCAGGCCAGGCCGATCCGCTCCTGAGTCGGCGCGATCAGTTCGAGCAGGACCCGCTCACCCGCGGCACGCAGCTGTGCGGCGGCGGCCGAACCGTCCGTGGTGGACGACGTCCGCTCAGGCTCTGCCGTGTCGAGCAGACGACGCACCAGCGTGACCGCGCGCGTCTCGTCACCGTCACCGACCGCCCGCCACAGTTGCTCACGCGGCTCGGCCAGGGAGTTCGGGCTCATGGTGTCGGTCATGCGGTTCACCTTTTCCGGGGTGACTCGTTCACGGTTGTCGGACGTTGTCGTGGTGCGCGCCGATCGCCAGGACGGCCATGTCGTCGTGCCGGCGCTCTCCCACCCACTGGGAGGCGACCATCTGCACGCGTTCGGCGACCACTTCGGGCGGCATTCCGGCGCACTGGCTCAACACGGTGCGCAGCCTGTCCTCGCCGAACATCGTGTCGCCCAGCGGTCCGCCGCGCGCCTCGGTGATCCCGTCGGAGTACAGCAGGCAGGTCTCGCCCGGGTTCAGGGTGACCTCGGCGGTCGTGAGCTCGATGTCCGCGAACGCGCCGATGAGTGTGCCGTGGGTCGGGGCCTCCTCGACACGGCCGGTGGTGCGCACGACGAGCGGAGCGGGATGGCCCGCGCTCGAGATGCGCAGCCGTACGTACGCGCCCCGGCGGACGGCGGTGGCCAGGACCAGCGTCACGAACGGGGTCCGGTTCGCGGACAGGAGTGCCTTGTTGAGCAGGGTGAGCACGCGGGTGTGGTCGGCGGCGAACGGCACCAGCGCCTGAAGCACGTGACGAACCCGGCCCGCTGTGACCGCGGCCTCCAGCCCTTTGCCGCACACGTCTCCCAGCACCGCGACGGTCTCGGCCTCCGGCGTATCGGCGGGGAACAGGTCGTAGAAGTCGCCACCGACGCGTTCGCCCGCCACGGAAGCGCGGTAGCGGCCGGAGAAGCAGATGCCGTGCACACGGTCGAGCGCGGGTGGCAGCAGTTCGCGCATCAGGACTTCCGTGGTGTGGGCCTGTCCGGCGTACCAGCGGGCCGTGGACAGTGCGGCGCCGGCGCGTGCGGCGAAGAACTGGGCGAAGGACTCCTCGGCGGGAGTGAACACCGCTTCCTGGCGGCGGCGCAGCAGGATGAGGCCCCCGGCCGGCGCGCCGTGACCCGGCAGCGGCACCACGGCGACGGAACCGATGTCGGCGGCGTCGTCCACGAAACCGAAGGGAAGGGCCCAGGACGGCACCTGGTGGGGATCGATCCACTGGGAGGGCACCGCGGGAAGTCCCGTCAACACCTCTGCCAGGCCCGGCAGTTGCCCGGGATCCAGGGCGATCCGCTCCCGGGTCAACGTCCCGTCGGCGGTGCACCGCGTCACGGGGAAGCCGTGTCCGTCGTCCGTCCCGACGACGACGGCCGCGTCCGCCAGATGCCGCGCCGCCCGTTCCACGATCACCGCCGTAAGGTGCTCGACGTTCAACGAGGCGAGCAGGTCGGAAGAGAGTTCCTGCAGCAGATGCGCTTTCGCCCGCTCGCGCACCAACTCCTGCTCCACGCCCGCCTGGGCACGGTCACTGACCAGCCACCAGGTCACCGCGCCGTCCACGTCCGGGCCGGGGAGCGCCTTCACGTGGTGGCCGTCGATCCGGCCGCTCGCCCAGGTCGACAGCGTCTCTCCCGTACCCCCGGTGCGCCGTATGTGTGCCTCGGCCAGCCAAGCGGGCGCGACCTTGCCGAACGCGACACCGACGCCGACCTGCGCCAGCAGCGCCCCGGCCTGGTCGTTGTGGGACAGCACGATGCCGTCCGCGCCGACTGTCACCACTGGATACGGGGCGCAGGGCTGCGCGGCGGGCCCCGCACCGCATGAGTTTCTCTGCTCTGGCAAGGAGGTCATCGATCTGGGACACGCTCGTACGGACCCCGCCATCCGTCCACTGCGAAGGCAGGAGACGGTTACGTTACCGACGGCATATGACTACTGTCCGTACTTTTCCCGTATCGGTGATATCCCAACCGGGGTGCTGAAGAATGCGCCCTGCGCCTGCGCGTCGACGTACGGCGGTCAGCGGGCACGCTCGGCGCGCCTGCCGAGCGCGGCCAACCGGCGGACCATCAGCACCCGATGCGCACCCGAGTCGATCACCAGAAGCCGGTAGACGCACCCGAGCGGGCCGGGAAACGCCGCGTACGTACGGGCGCGCACCAGGGTGCCGCCGGGGCGCTCGGCCAGGTCGAAGGTCAACTCGTAGCGCGAGTACAGATGCCGTCCGACCAGGCGCGCCGAGCGTCCGGTGACCGCCTCCACCACGGCGAAGCCCGGCAGCGTCGAGCCCTCGGTGAGCGGCGCCCCGCTGGACCGCAGCGGCTTCGCGCCGATGAACCGCGCGTACAGGTCGAAGAGTCGGCCGCTGCTCCCCCCGAACTCTGTGGCCAGCGCGGGCCATACGCGTTCGGCGGGCGCGGCGACCACGATCCCGTGCTCGTCGATGAAGGGCGGGCGGGCGGTCTCCATGAGGGCAGGATAGGCGCGTAATTCACAGGAGGCGGGAGGGCGCTGTCGGGCATGATCCATGGCATGCCGAAACAGCCTCACCCCACGTCCACCGAACTCCGCCGTGACCCCCTCCCGCTGCGCGGCCGCACCGCCCTGGTCACCGGTGCGAGCCGGCGCGGTGGCATCGGGTTCGCCGTGGCCCGCAGGCTCGCCGCGTACGGGGCGGGCGTGTATCTGCACCACCACGTGGCGCACGACGAGGCCATGCCGTGGGGCGCGGACCGGCCCGCCGAGGTGGCCGACGCGGTGCGGGCCGTGCGTGGCGTGCCGGATGCCGTCGTGGCGCACGGACCGGCGGATCTCACCGAAGCCGACGCCCCCGCGCGCCTGATCCAGGACGCCGCCGAAGCGCTCGGCGGACGGCTCGACATCGTCGTCGCCAACCACGCCCTCAGCGGCGGCGACGGCACGCTCGACACCATCGACGCCGCCATGCTGGACGCCCACTGGGCCGTCGACGCCCGTTCCGTGGTGCTGCTCGTCCAGGCCTTCGCCCGGCACCGGGCGACGGCCGAGGAGCCCCAGGAAGGCGGCCGCGTCTTCATGATGACCTCCGGTCAGGACATCGCCGACGGCATGCCCGGCGAGATCGCGTACGCCCTGCAGAAGGGCGCGCTCGCGTCGATCACCCGCTCGCTCGCCACCACCCTCGCCCCGCAGTTCGTGACCGTGAACACCGTCAACCCGGGGCCCGTTGACACGGATTACCTCGATGGCGAGGCGTACGAATCCATCGCCGAACTGTTTCCCGCCAAGCGGTGGGGGATGCCCGATGACCCGGCGCGGCTCATCGCGTGGCTGGCCACGGACGAGGCCGCGTGGATCACCGGGCAGGTCATCGGCTCGGAGGGCGGCTTCCGGCGAACCTCCTGAGAGTCACAACTTGGAGAGCTCGTCCACCAAGTCGTCGAGCCCCAGCGACCCCTGCGACAGCGCCGCCATGTGCCACGCCTTCGCGTCGAAGGCGTCCCCGTGCGCGGCCTGCGCGCCCGCCCGGCCGAGCAGCCACGCCCGTTCGCCCAGCTTGTAGCCGATCGCCTGGCCGGGGATCGACAGGTACCGGGTCAGCTCGCTCTCCACGAAGTCCGCGGGACGGCTGCTGTGCGCGCCGAAGAACTCCTGCGCCAGCTCGGGGGTCCAGCGCTCGCCGGGGTGGAACGGCGAGTCCGCCGGGATCTCCAGTTCCAGGTGCATGCCGATGTCGACGATGACCCGGCAGGCCCGCATCATCTGCGCGTCCAGGTAACCGATCCGGGTCTCCGCGTCCGTGAGGAAGCCCAGTTCGTCCATCAGCCGCTCCGCGTACAGCGCCCAGCCCTCCGCGTTCGCGGAGACGATGCCGAGCGTCGCCTGGTAGCGGGACAGGTCACCGGCGACGTGTGCCCACTGCGCGAGCTGGAGGTGATGGCCGGGGACGCCCTCATGGTACCACGTCGACACCAGGTCGTAGACGGGGAAGCGGGTCAGGCCCATCGTCGGCAGCCAGGTGCGGCCGGGGCGCGAGAAGTCCTCCGACGGGGGTGTGTAGTACGGCGCGGCGGCGCTGCCGGCGGGCGCGATGCAGGACTCCACCTGCCGTACCCGGTCGGCGAGTTCGAAGTGGGTGCCGTCGAGCGCGCCGATGGCCTCGTCCATCAGATTCTGCAGCCACTGCCGCACCTCGTCGACGCCCTCGATGTGCCGCCCGTGCTCGTCGAGGTGCGCGAGCGCCACCCAGGGCGTCTCGGCGCCGGGCAGGATCTTCTCGGCTTCCGTGCGCATCTCGGCGAGCAGCCGGTGGAACTCGCTCCAGCCGTACGCGTACGCCTCGTCCAGGTCGAGGTCCGTGCCGTTGTAGTAGCGCGACCAACGCGCGTAGCGTTCGCGGCCCACCACGTTCGGCGCGCCCTCGACGGCGGGCGCGTACACGTCCCGCATCCAGTCGCGCAGCTCGACCGTCGCGGCGTCCGCGGTGCGCGCCGCCTCGGTCAGCTCGGCGCGCAGAGACTCGGGGCCCGCGGCCGCGAAGTCCTCGAACCAGCCCTGCCACTCGGCGAGTTGGCCGATGAAGGTCTCCGTCGGCCGCGGCGCCGCGTGCAGCTTCCGGTCCAGGCCGAGCGCGAGCGTCTCCCGGTAGCCGGCGAACGCCGCGGGCACCGCGCGCAGCCGCTCGGCGATCGCCGCCCAGTCCTCGTCCGTGTCGGTCGGGGTGACGGTGAACACCTCGCGGGCGTTGTGGATCGGCGAGCCGAGGTTGGAGACCTCGCGCAGGTGCTCGTCCGCCTCGTGCACCGCGAGCGAGGCGGTCAGGCGCTCGCGCAGCAGCCGGGCGCAGCGCCGCTCGACGTCGCTGTCGGCGCCGGGCGCGCGCTCCGCGTCGTCGAGCTTCGCGAGGGTCTCGCGGGCGAGGTCCGCGACGGCGGTGAGGCCGGCGGGGGACAGGTCGGGCAGCTTGCTGTGGGCCTCCCGGACGCCCAGGAAGGTGCCCTCCACGGGGTCGAGGTCGACCATCGCGTCGACGTAGGCATCGGCGATCTGCCGGGGCAGTAGGGCTGCGGAGTGCTGAGAGCTCGGGATGTGTGGCATGCGACACATCCTCGTACGAGTCAGGGGGTCGCGTCACCATGATTCGCCGCGGGCGGAAGCAGTGGCCCGCACTCCCACTGCTGGAAGATCAAACGGGTCTCGACGCGGGCCACTTCGGGGCGCGCTGTGAAGGAATCGAGCACGAGCCGCTGAAGGTCCGCCATGTCATGGACGGCGACGTGCACCAAGTAGTCGTCGGGGCCGGTCAGATGGAACACGGTGCGCGCCTCGGGCAGGGCCCGGACCCGCTCCACGAACGGCCCGACGAGCTCCCTGCGGTGCGGACGCACCTGCACCGACAGCAGCGCCTCCAGGCCGCGCCCCAGCTTCGCCGGGTCGAGCCGCAGCACATGCCCGAGGATCACGCCGCCGCGCCGCAGCCTGTTCACCCGGTCCAGGCAGGTGGAGGGCGCGACACCGACCTGCGCCGCCAGATCCCGGTACGTGGTGCGGGCGTCGTTCTGCAGCAGCCGCAGTATGTCCAGGTCGACCGGATCGAGTACGACGGAGTCGGTCATCTGCCGAACGTAGCACGGGAGTTGAACCACGAATCCCGCCCGTTGTTCAGGATGCCGACCATGGATACGCACTGGGACACGAGCGGGGCCCGCACCCGCGCCTTCGCCACCGAGGCCGTGCACGCGGGCCGCGACGACCTCGCCGCGCTCGGACTGCACGCCCCGCCCCTCGACCTGTCCACCACCTACCCGTCCGCCGACACTCGCGCGGAGGCGGCCCGCGTCGACGCGTTCGCCGCCGACGGCGCCCTCGACGGCGGGCCGCCCGTCTACGGCCGCCTCGGCAACCCGACCGTCGCCCGTTTCGAGACCGCCCTCGCGCGCCTCGAAGGCACGGACAGCGCGGTCGCGTTCGCGAGCGGCATGGCGGCGCTGACGGCCGTGCTCCTCGTACGCGTCGCGGCGGGCCTGCGCCATGTCGTCGCGGTCCGCCCGCTGTACGGATGCAGCGACCACCTGCTGACGGCGGGCGCGCTCGGCTCGGAGGTGACGTGGGTCGACCCCGCGGGGATCGCCGACGCGATACGGCCCGACACCGGCCTCGTCCTGGTGGAGTCGCCCGCCAACCCGACGCTCGTGGAGGTCGATCTCGCGGCCGTCGCGCACGCCTGCGGCTCGGTGCCGCTGCTCGTCGACAACACGTTCGCGACACCCGTGCTGCAGCGGCCCGCGCAGAGCGGGACCCGGCTCGTCCTGCACAGCGCCACGAAGTACATCGGCGGACACGGGGACGTCCTCGGCGGCGTCGTGGCCTGCGACGAGGCGTTCGCGCGGGAGCTGCGCAAGGTGCGGTTCGCGACCGGCGGGGTGCTGCACCCGCTCGCCGGCTATCTGCTGCTGCGCGGCCTGTCGACCCTGCCGGTACGGGTGCGGGCCGCGTCCGCGACGGCCGCGGAGCTCGTCCGGCGGCTCGCAGGAGACCCGCGCGTCACCCGCGTCCACTATCCGCGGATCGGCGGCGCCATGGCCGCCTTCGAGGTCGCGGGCGACCCGCACGCGGTGACCGCCGGGGTCGAACTGATCACCCCGGCGGTCAGCCTCGGCAGCGTCGACTCACTGATCCAGCACCCGGCCTCGATCAGCCACCGCGTGGTCGCCGCCGACGACCGCAGGGCGGCGGGCGTCGGCGACCGGCTGCTGCGGCTCTCGGTCGGCCTGGAGGACGTCGAGGACCTGTGGGCGGACCTGGACCGGGCGCTGGGCGCCGGAGCCGGGCCCGCCCAGCCGGTCAGCCGTGCTGCTCGGCCCGCTCGTACTCGTCCTCGTGCGCGGACGGAAGTGCGGACGGAAGCGCGGACGGAAGCAGGGACGCCACCGGTGCCGCATCGAGCCGGGCGGTGATCACCAACGTGCCCTCCTCGATCTGGTAGTCGAGGGGCAGGCCGAGGCCGCGCATCGCCGCGACCATGCCCGTGTTGGCCGACTGCGTCACCGCGTACACGCTGGCGCAGCCCGCCTCGACCGCCATCGCGACCAGGCGGCCGAGGAGTTCGGCGCCGATGCCGCGGCGCTGCCAGTCGTCCTCCACGAGCAGCGCGATCTCGGTCTCGTCGCCGTCCCACAGCAGATGGCCGAGGGCGACTATCCGGCCGGATGCGGTCTGCGCGGCGAGGGTGCGGCCGTAGCGGGGGCTGAGCAGGTGGTTCAGATAGCGGTCCGCGTCGGCGACCGGCCCGTGGTACCGGCGGGCCAGCGTGGCCTGGGAGCACCGCTCGTGCATCGCCCTCGACAGGTCCAGGTCGCCGATGTCGGCGCGCCGCACCGTGATGTCGTTGCCCTCGGGCAGCGTCAGGACGTCCTCGCCGTTCGGCACCCGCGGGCCGAGCCGAGTGTCCAGCTCCACGAGGGCGCGGGCACGCGCGAACTCGGTGGGCGTGAACGGCAGATACGGCCGCTCCACCGCGATGACCCCGCCCTCCGGGGTGCGAAGCCGCAGCACGGTGTCGTCGAAGCCGCCCTCGACCGGCGCGCCCCCGGAGGCGGAGACCGCCTTCGCCGGCAGCGACCTGATCGTGCAGCGGCCCAGCAACTGGCGCAGGGTGAGCGGGAGTTCGGCGGCGTCGAGCGCCGTGCGGGTGGCGAGGCCGAGGATGCGGGTGGGGGCGTCCACCAGGTCGTGGGCGTCCGCCCGCTCGACCCAGGTGTCGGCGCCGCCCGCGCCCGCGACGGCCTCGGTCAGCGCGCCCGAGGTCAGCTCCTCGGGCGTCCGCAGCAGGAACTCGTCGACGGTGCCGTCGGCGAGCGGGTGAGTCTGCAGGCTCAGGATGTCGACTCGCTCGTGGGCGAGGACCGTGCACAGCGCGGCCAGCGACCCCGGCTCGTCCCGCACGGTCGTCCGCATCCGCCACAGCGTGCTGCTCGCCGGGTCGAGCGGCCCGGCCGCGGCCTCCGGAGAGGCGGGCGGCCGGGCGCCGGTATCCGCCGTGGGTGGCGCGTGCTCCTGGCGTCGTGACCAGAGCAATCGGAACCCGGCGGCGGACGTGGCGAGCAGGACCGCGGCACAGCACAGGACAACAGCGACAACATGCGTCTCGTTAGTCATGCATCCACTGTGCAGGACCGGTGTTGCGTGATCACAAACGCTTTGTGACCGGCGGGTTAAGCGTGCTTATGTCTGTTTTTGGGTGCTGAGTGGCGCAGGGGTCACTGCCCCACCCGTCCCGGCTGCAACGTCTGCGAGAACAGCACGTTGCCGCCCTCCTGCCGCAGCCGTACGGTGAGTTCCCCGCTGCCGCCGTCGATCTCGACCTCCCCGAAGTACGGCGGGGTCTCGGCCGGCGAGGTGTTGTTCCGGTCCGGCGCCTTGATGAAGACCTGCCGCGGGCCGAACGTCCCGTCCAGCTTCAGCGCCTTGAACCCGCCCGCCGCGAGCGGCCCCGACACGAACTCCCAGAACGGCTCGAAGTCCTTGAACGCGGCACTCGACGGCTCGTAGTGCTGCGCGGACGTGTAGTGCACATCGGTCGTCAGCCACAGGGTGCCGGTGATCCGCTCGTGCTTGATGTGCCGCAGCAGCTCGGCGAGCTGAAGTTCACGCCCGAGCGGCGCGCCGGGGTCGCCCTGCGCCACCGCTTCGAAGTTCGTGCCGTCCGGGACGACGAGGCCCAGCGGCATGTCGGAGGCGATCACCTTCCACACGGCGCGCGAGCGCGACAACTCCCACTTCAGCCAGGCGAGTTGCTCGGCTCCGAGAATCCCGGTGGTGTCGTCGGTCTGCCGCCCCGGCGAGTTCGCGTTCCGATACGTACGCATGTCGAGCACGAACACATCGAGCAGCGGCCCCTGCCGCAGCACCCGGTACACCCTCCCGTCGGCATCACCCGGCGGCAGCGTGGAGACCGGGAAGTACTCGCTGAACGCGCGCAGCGAGCGGGCCGACAGCACGTCGACGTTCTTCTCGGTGTAGCGCTCGTCGCTGAGGATCTGGCCGGGGTACCAGTTGTTGTGCACCTCGTGGTCGTCCCACTGCGTGATCGTGGGGATCTGGGCGTTGAAGCGCAGCAGGTTCTCGTCGAGCAGGTTGTAGCGGAACGCGCCACGGAACTCGTCCAGCGTCTCGGCGACCTTGGACTTCTCCTCGGTGGTCACATTGCGCCACACCCGCCCGTCCGGCAGCGTCACGCTGGGCAGGATCGGGCCGTCGGCGTAGATGTTGTCGCCGCTGCACAGGAAGAAGTCCGGGTCGAGGGCGCGCATGTCCTCGTACACGCGGTAGCCGCCACGGTCCGGGTTGATGCCCCAGCCCTGCCCGGCGATGTCGCCGGACCACAGGAACCGCACCCCGTCCCGGCGCGACACGGACGCCGTACGGAAGGTCCCCTCGACGGGCTCGCCGGTGCGCCGCGGGTCGTCCGGGTCGGCGAGCCGCACGCGGTAGTGGATCTGCTCGCCGGGCGGCAGGCCGCGCAGCCGGGTCGTCCCGGTGAAGTCGGTGTCGGGGCCGATCAGCGGCCCCCGCCATCTGGTGACCTTCTTGAACGACTCGGTGGGCGAGGTCTCCACGACCATCCGCGCGGGCCGGTCGGAGCGCACCCACACGAGGCCCGAGTGCGCGCCCACGTCACCTGCCTGGACACCCCAGCCCGCCTTCGGACGCCCGGAGAGCGCGAACGCGGGCGCGGCGGCCCCGCCGATCGCCGGCAGGGCCAGCGCCGCCGACGTGGCGAGCGCGCCGCGCAGCACCCCGCGGCGGCCGGGCTCGGAAGTTTGCGGACGGTCTGACATGGACGCCTCCAGTGACGGTCTCGACGACAGTGCGGTGCCATGGCCTGCGCGCGGCGCCGCGCTGCCACTCTTACTGCCGTGCCACGGCGCACACGCGAACCCCCAGTGAACAACTGCCCCCACCATCAAGGGAACCTGGCGCGCAGGGCGGCCTGTGCCATGAGGCGTACCCCTTCGGTGATGCGGGCCGGGGACAGATGCGCGTAGCCGATCACCAGGGACAGGCCGCCGTCCGCGCCGCCGCCGTAGTGGCCGAGCGGGCGGACGGACACCCCGGCGGTCGAGAAGAGGTCCAGGAGTTCCTGGTGCGGGCCGAAGCGGTCGGGGAGCGTGGCGATGGCGTGCAGGCCCGCCGCGATGCCGGAGACCTCGGTGCCGGGCAGGTGCTCGTGCAGTGCCGCCACCAGGGCGTCGCGGCGTTCCTTGTACGCGCGTTGGCAGCGGCGCAGGTGGCGGTCGTAATCGCCGCGCTCGACGAAGCGGGCGAGCACCGCCTGGTCGAGGGCCGGATTACCGAGGTCCATGTAGCGCTTGCGCGCGACGACGTCGTCGGTCAGCGCGTCCGGCACGATCAGCCAGCCGAGCCGCAGCCCCGGCGCAAGCGACTTGCTCACCGACCCGGTGTACGCGACGTGCTCGGGGTCGAGCCCTTGCAGCGCGCCCACGGGTGCGCGGTCGTAGCGGAAGTCCCCGTCGTAGTCGTCCTCCACGATCAGGCCGCCCACCCGCCTGGCCCAGGAGAGGAGTTGGGTCCTGCGGGGCGCCGAGTACGCGATGCCCGACGGGAAGTGGTGCGACGGAGTGGTGATCACCGTGCGGACCCCGGACTCCCGCAGAGGACCCATGGCGAGCCCCTCCTCGTCCATCGGAAGGCGCACCGCCCGCGAGCCCACCGTCGCGAACAGGTCCTCGAACTGCGGGCTGCCTGGGTTCTCCACACCGATGGCGTGCTGCCCCCGCGCGCGGAGCACGATGCCGAGCAGCGTCACCGCCTGCGTCACCCCGGAACACACGATGATCCGCTCCGGGTCCGCCACCACGCCGCGCCGCCGGACGAGCAGCTCGGCGAGGGCCGTACGCAGGCGGGGGAGGCCGCGCGGGTCCGGGTAGCCGAGGGTGTGGTGCGGAAGGTCGAGGAGCACCGCGCGCTGCGCCGCCGACCACGCCGCGCGCGGGAACAGCGACAGGTCAGGGGTTCCCGCGACGAAGTCGGCCCGGGCGCCGGTCGAAGGGCGTGGCGCCAGGTCGCTCGCGCCCGGCGCGGCCGCCCGCGCCGCCTCACCCACCCATGTCCCTGCACCCCGCCCGGCGCGCAGATACCCCTCGGCGGTCAACTGCTCGTACGCCTCCGTGACCAGGCCCCGCGACACCCCGAGGTCCCGGGCCAGGTCCCGGCTCGACGGCAACCGGGTGTCGGGTGCGAGCCGCCCCGAACGCACCGCGTCCCGCAGCGTGGACTGCAAGGCGCGACCACGCGCGCGTGCCGGGGCGGACGACGCAGGCAGCAGCAACTCCCAGGCGGGGGTGGGTGATTCGCGGCTTCCAGGGACGGGCGGCTGTGTCATACCGGGACCCTACGGTGGCCTCCCGGGTGTCCGTGACCGGTCCGTGATTGGTCCCCGATACGGCCGCGCGAATGGACCTCGTGACGGACCACCCACCGTCCCTAACGTCGCCTTCATGAACGCCACTTCACTCCGAGGCTCCCTGCTCGCCACCCTCGCCTGCGTCCTCGTGGGCGGCTCCTTCACCGCCAACAGCGTCCTGGGCCACTACCCGTACGCAGGCGGCCAGTTCATCCGCTACGCCGTCGCGTGCCTGCTGCTCCTGCCGCTGCTCGGGAAGGGCGGCCTGCGCCCGCTGCGGCGGCTCACGCCGCGCCAGTGGGGCCGGCTCGCGCTGCTCGCCGCCGTCGGCATGGTCGGCTTCAACCTCGCGGTCCTCGCCGCGGAACGCTCCGCCGAACCCGCGGTACCCGGCGTCTTCGTAGGATGCGCGCCCGTCGTGGTCGCCGTACTGATGCCTCTGTTGAGCAGGGCACAGCCACAACGGGCCGTGCTGTACGGGGCGTTGCTCGTGGCGGCCGGGGCCCTGACGGTCCAGGGATGGGGGCGTACGGACGTCGCCGGAATCGCCTTCTCCGTATGCGCCCTCGCGGGCGAGGTCGGCTTCGCGGTGCTCGCCGTGCCGGTGCTGCGCCCGCTCGGCCCCCGGCTGCTGGCCTGCACGGTGTGCGGAATCGCCGCACTGGAGGCCGCCGTCGTGGGGATCGTCGTGGACGGCGGTTCCTGGCTGCGCAGGCCGGACGGCGCCGAGTTCGCCGCCCTGGCCTGGCAGGCCGTGGTCGTCACGGTCGTCGGCTTCGTGTGCTGGTACATGGGTATGCAGCGGATCGGCGCCGAGCGGGCCACGCTGTTCTCGGGGCTCATCCCCGTCGCGGCGGCCTGCACCGCGCCGCTGGTCGGCTCCGGGACGTACGGCGTCGCCCAGGGCGCGGGCAGCGTGCTCGTCGCCGCCGGTGTCGCTCTGGGCTCGGGTGTGTTCGGCCGGCTGTCCCGTACGTCAGCGGCTGCCGCCTCACCGGCTCCCGTCGAGGATCACCCGCGAGACGAGCGCCGGGTCGTCGTTCATCGGGACGTGCCCGCAGCCGGGAAGCTTGATCAGGCGGGCCTGCGGGATGACGTGCTTGGCGCGGATGCCCTGGCGGCGCACGAGGATGCGGTCGCTGGTGCCCCACGCGATCGTGACCGGCAGCTCCTGGATGTCGTCCTGGAACAGCACCGCACGACCGGCCTCCAGGGTCTCCCGGAACCCGGTGGCCTCCCGCAGGGCCAGCGTCTCCGCGACGACCGCCTCGGGTGAACGGCGGCCGGGCCGCGCGTAGATGGTGCTGGTGAGCGCCGCGCGCCCCGCCGCGGAGCGGGAGAGCCGCTCGATCACCGGCACCGGCATGGCCCGCGCGCCCGCCCGCATCGCGAGCAGCGTCCCGAACGCGTAGCGCCGCTCGGCCCCGGTCCAGAACCCGGCGGGGGAGAGCGCCGTGACGGACCGTACGAGCTTCTCCCGGCCGAGGTCGAGGGCGAGCAGCCCGCCCAGCGAGTTCCCCGCCACATGCGGCCGCTCGACCCCTATGTGGCGGCAGAACGCGTCGAGGACGGGGACCACGCCCGCCAGGTCGTACGCGAGCCCGGCCGGCAGCGCGGGCGACCTCCCGAATCCCGGCAGATCCACCGCGATCACGTCCCGCTCCGCCGCGAGGATCGGCAGCACCGGCTGCCAGGCCTCCCAGTGGTGCCCGATCCCGTGCAGCAGAAGCAGCGGCTCACCGGTGCCCGTGCGTTCGTACGCGAGGCGCACGGTGTGGGTCCCTCCGGCGCTCTCGATGCTGAAGGACGCCTCTGTCACCATGTCGCTCGCTCCCTGTCCCCGCCGCGCCGCGACGGTCTCCCTAGACTCCTTGTCAGCAACAATTACCGGTCAGTAGCCCGCAGTTCAAGTGGCACAGCCCAACCGAAGTGGCGGGGCGCCCGCTGGACAGCGCCCGAAGCGTCCTATGGGATGGACGGGTGGCCACCGACACAGAGATCGATGACTTCGAAGAGCACCGCCCAGTCCTCATGGGCGTGGCCTACCGCATGCTGGGCCGGGTCGCCGACGCGGAGGACGTCGTACAGGACGCCTGGCTGCGCTGGTCCCGCGCGGACCGGGCCGACGTCCGCGAACCGCGCGCCTACTTGGTGCGCATCACCACCCGGCTCGCCATCGACCGGCTGCGACAGGCCCAGTCGCGCCGCGAGTCCTACGTGGGGCCGTGGCTGCCCGAGCCGCTCGTCACCGACTTCGGGCCCACGGTGCCCGACACCGCCGAGCAGGCCGTGCTCGCCGACTCCGTGTCGCTCGCGGTGCTCGTCGTCCTGGAGTCACTCTCGCCGCTGGAGCGCGCGGTGTTCGTGCTGCGGGAGGCCTTCGGTCTGTCCTACGCGGAGATCGCCGGCACGCTGGAGCGCGGCGAGGCCGCCGTGCGGCAACTCGCGGCACGCGCGCGTAAGCACGTGGACGAGCGCCGGCCCCGCTTCGACGTCGACCCGGTCCAGCAGCGCGACCTCACCGAGCGCTTCCTGGCCGCCGCCACCGAGGGCGACCTCGACGGGCTGATGGCCATGCTCGCCCCGGACGCCCAGCTCGTGGGCGACAGCGGCGGCAAGGCCAGGGCGCCGCTGCGGGTCATCGAGAGCGCCGACAAGGTGGGCCGGTTCGTGCAGGGCGCCGTGCGGCAGGGCGGTGCGGAGGGCTTCGAGCTGCACCTCGTGGAGTTCAACGGAACGCTCGGCGTGCTCGTCACCGTGAACGGCAAGCCGGACGCCGTCCTCCAACTCGGCCTGGGCGAAGGCCGGATCCAGCAGATCTACATCGTGCGCAACCCGGACAAGCTCGCGGCGCTCGGCTAGCCGCCGCTCCGCACACCTGGTCAAGGCCCGCTCCCGTTACGCAAACGGGGGCGGGCCTTCCGCGTTCCGCCTTGTGTGCGCCGCGTTCCGCCCTGTGAGAACCGGAGGCCGATTGGTATTGACCAAGTTCCGAGAGCAGTCCTACGCTCGCAGGGATAAGGCAGGAACCTTTAATAAACAAGGGCGATAAAAACCTGCCAGGGCGCGGCTGTTGCGGAGGACAGGGTGGGGACCACGCAGTTGGAAGCGGCTCCGGAGCCGAAGTACTGGCACCTGAAGACCGTGCTGACCGATGCGCTCGACTCCGAGTTCGCGGTGGGCGAGATCCTGCCGAACGAGCGGGACCTCGCGGCCCGCTTCGGCGTCGCCCGCGCCACACTCCGCCAGGCCCTGGAGCAGCTGGAGCTGGAAGGCCGGCTGCAGCGCCGCCGCGGCGTCGGCACCACGGTCGCGCCGCCCCGCATGGGCGTCGCCGTCGCGTCGAACGACCGGGACTGGCCCGGTGGCAGCGCGGACGCGTGGCAGGCCGTCGACTCCACGTTCGAGGTTCCGCCGGGCGCCGTCGCCGCAGCTCTGGAGGCCGCGCAGGACACCGAGGTGCACGTCCTGCGCCGCACGCGGGTCTCGCACGGCCAGCCGGTCGCCGCCGAGCTGCTGTACGTTCCCGTGGGCTCGGCCCCCGACCTGACGGCCATCGACGCCGCGTCCGGCGCCGCACGCGCGCGTGCGGTCGTGCGGGAGCTGCAGCGCCTCGGGCTCGACGGGGAGGACCGCGCGGTCGAGCTGGGCTCGGCGCGCGCCGACGACGCGAAGGAACTCGACCGGCTGCCCGGCGCCCCGGTCCTCGTCGTCACGACCCGCTACTTCAGCCGCGGCACGACCGCCGCCGTTTCGGTGGCGACCTACCGCGCGGACACCTGCCGGCTCACCTTCGGTGACACGGCGGGCGTGGAGATCCACCACGCTCCGCAGACGCGGGCTTCGTAAGAGGCGGGCTTCGTAGGGCTCGGGCTTCGTAAGGGTCGGGCTTCGTAGGGCTCGAGCTTCGTAAGGCTCGGACTTCGTAAAGATGCGGGCTGCGGTACGCCGCCCGCCGGTGCCTACCGGCGGGCCGTAACCGTGCTCTCCGTAGCGAAGAGTTCCTCTTCCACGTGGTCGAGCGCGAGCCGCAACGCCCCCGTGGCCACCGCCGCCTCGCCCAGCGTCGACAACGCCACCCGCGGGGGCCGCAGACAGTAGCGCTCGAGCTCCCGCCGCAGCGGTTCGAGCACGCCGTCGAGCCCCGCGGCCCAGCCGCCCACGACGACCAGTTCCGGATCGAGCGCGAGCACCAGCGCCGCGACATCGTGCACGAGCCGCTGAAGGAACCGCTCGACCGCGGCGGACGCCCGGTCGTCGCCCTCGCGCGCCAGCGTGAACACATGCGCCACGGCGAGCTCGTCCAGCGGGTGCAGCGGCTCGCCCGTGGTGGACAGCAGCGTCTCGGGCCGCACCTCGCGGCCCAGCAGGTGCAGCGCGCCGATCTCCCCGGCTGCGCCCCCGAAGCCACGGTGCAGGCGGCCGCCGATCAGGGCGCCGGCCCCGGGGCTGAGGCCCGCGAGGACGAACACCATGTCGTCGGTGTCCGCCCCGGCGCCCTGCCAGTGCTCGGCCACGGCCGCCGCGTTCGCGTCGTTCTCCACGAGGACCGGGCACTTGAAGGAGCGCCGCAGCCGCTCGCCGAGCGGAAGCCCGGTCCAGCCCGGCAGCGCGGTGCCGAGCCGCACCGTCCCGTCCGCCTGCACGATCCCCGGGCTGCCGACGCCGACCGCCCACAGCGAGCCACGGGCCACGCCCGCGCGGCGCAGCAGATCGGCGACGGTGCCGCGCAGTTTTTCGAGTCGCTCGTCCACCGACGCGGTCTCTTCGACCTCCTTGGACGCCGAACCGAGCACCCTGCCGTCGAGCGCCGAGAGCACCGCGGTCACCCGGTGCGCGCCGATCTCCAGGCCGAGCAGATGCCCGGCCTCGGCCCGGAAGCGGAACTTGCGCGCGGGCCGGCCCTGCCGCCGCGCGCCCGGCTCCTCGACCGTGGTCTCCACGACGAGCCCGCCCACGATGAGCCCTTCGACGACGCCCTCCACGGTGGGCCGCGACAGACCGGTGACGCGGGTGACCTCGGTGAGCGTCGCGAAATCTGTGGAACGCAGCGCGTGCAGCACCACCGCGGAATTGATCCGCCTGAGCAGAGAGGGATCCCCGCCGGTCAGCCGCCCCACCGTCGTCCTCCCCGCAGTCGCGCGTGTTCGCCGGATGGTACCCGCAGCCACCGATACCGGCGAGAGTCGGGTGCACCTCTGTGACGTACGTTGCTCAGCCGCGCGCGCCCGGAACGGTGCAGGTCGGGCCTCAACTCGGTGCCACGAACCCCGACTCGTACGCCGCGATCACGGCCTGCGTCCGGTCCCGCGCGCCCAGCTTCGTCAGCACCGCGCTCACGTGGGACTTGACCGTCTCGGTGCCGACGACCAGGTCCGTGGCGATCTCCGCGTTCGACAGGCCGCGCGCCATGAGCCGCAGCACCTGCTCCTCGCGTTCGGTCAGCGCCGCGCGCTCCAGGGCCGCACGGGCCACCGAACTCCCGTACTCCGCCGCCAACTTGCGGACCGCGGCCGGGAACAGGAGCGACTCACCCGCCGCGACGAGGCGCACCGCGTGCACGATCTCCTCGGGGCGTGCCCGCTTCAGGAGGAAGCCGTCGGCGCCCGCGCGCAGCGCCCCGTACACGTACTCGTCGTTCTCGAACGTGGTGATCACGAGGATCTTGGGTGGCCGCTCCGCGCCGCGCAGCACCGCGCGCGTGGCCTCGATCCCGTCGAGCAGCGGCATCCGGACGTCCATCGCGACCACGTCGGGTCGCAGCTCGCGGACCAGGGGCACGACCGCCGCGCCGTCCGCGGCCTCGCCCACCACCGTGATGTCCGGCTGCGCTTCGAGCACCGCGCGCAGGCCCGCGCGGACCAGCGGTTCGTCGTCTACGAGCAGAACTGTGAGCGGCACGCCGCCAGACTAGGGCCTCTCCGGCGGATCTTGTCGCCAGGTCCTGGATCACGCGACCGGCAGTTCGACGTGAACCTGCCACTCGTCGTGGACCGGGCCCGTCCGGGCATGCCCGCCGAGCAGCGCCGCACGCTCCCGGATGCCGCGCAGGCCGCTTCCCGTGCCGCCATGTCCGGACCCGCGTTCCGGCGGCAGCGGATTGCGCACCTCCAGGACGAGGTTCTTGTCCGCGACCTGGAGGGTCACGGTGACCGGCACGGTTCCGCAGTGCCGCAGCACGTTCGTGAGCGCTTCCTGAAGGATGCGGTAGCCCTCGCGGGACACCGGCCCCGGCACCGTCTCCAGCGGGCCCGACACCGTCACCTCCACCTTCGCCCCGGAGGCCCGCGCCGAGTCGAGCAGCCGGTCCGCCTCCTGGAGGGTGGGGCGGCTGCCCGCCGGCTGCTCCGCCTCGCGCAGCACCAGCAGCACCCGCTCCAGATCCTCCAGGGCGGCCCGGCCGGTCTCCTCGATGGCACCGAGGGCCCGGTCCGTGAACGCCGGATCGCCCGCCGCCCGCGCCGCACCCGCCTGCACGACGGCGACGGTGAGCGCGTGGCCGATGGAGTCGTGCAGTTCGCGGGCGATGCGGTTGCGCTCAAGGAGCTGCTCGGTGCGCTCCTCCAGGGCGGCGAGCCGCTCGGCCCCGGACGGGCCGAGGAGCACCAGGGCCGTGCGGGCCGTCAGCCACCCCGCGCCCGCCACCACGTACACCAGGAAGAGCAGGGCGAAGGGGATCGCCGCCGCGCACAACCAGGGCGCCTCCGGCACGGGCAGCACCGACAGCTCGTCGACTCGCTCACCCATGGCCGCGCCCGTCAACTCCAAGGCCAGCGCGAACAGTTGACCCGAGAACAGGGCGACCGACAGCCCCAGGAACAGCCGGAACACCAGCCAGCCCGACGTCCTGCCGCGGTCCCGCCACGATGCCGAGGGCGCGACCGAGATCTCACGCTCCGCACCAGTGCCGGCCACGCGCGCGTGCTTCCCGGGAAACAGCATCATCCGCGCCTGCAGCCCCTCCGAACGCCGCATCACCGGAATCGCGCCGAGCACCAGGAGCAGCGGTGCGGGTATCACGTAGATGAGCACCCAGGCACCCACGGAGGGAGAGGAGAGCCCCGGGTAGACCATCGCGAACACGAAGGCGATCACCGACGAGCACAGCAGATGCAGCCAGCGGGTGTAGGTGACCGCGCGCGCGAGCGGCCTCAGGAAGCGGGGCATACCGTCATCGTGCCAGCCGCCCCGCGCCCGACGGCTCCCCCGCACGGGGGAGGCGAATTCCACGGGCGGGGGAGGCCCGAGCCCCCTGGCGCGGACGATTCTGAGGTCATGACCAGTATCGACGTCCAGGACCTCACCAAGGAGTACGGGACGACGCGTGCCGTGGACGGGCTGACCTTCCAGGTCGGACCCGGCCGCGTCACCGGCTTCCTCGGCCCGAACGGCGCCGGCAAGTCCACCACGATGCGCCTCGCCCTCGGCCTCGACCGCCCCACCTCCGGGACCGCGCTCGTCGGGCGCCGCCCGTACGCCACGTACGACGAACCGCTGCGCGTCGTGGGCGCCCTGCTCGACCCGCAGGCGGCGCACGGCTCCCGCACCGCGCGGGAGCACCTGCGGGCGCTCGCCGTCAGCAACCGGATTCCGGTGAAGCGGGTCGACGAAGTGCTTGAGCAGGCCGGGATCGCCACCGTCGCGAAGAAGCGCGTCAAGACGTTCTCGCTCGGCATGCGACAGCGGCTCGGCATCGCGGCGGCGCTCCTCGGCGACCCCGAAGTGGTGCTGCTCGACGAGCCGTCCAACGGCCTCGACCCCGAAGGCATCATCTGGATCCGGGAGTTGATGCGCGACCTCGCGCGCGCCGGACGCACCGTGCTGGTCTCCAGCCACCTCATGAACGAGACCGCGACCTTCGCCGACCACCTCGTCGTCCTCGGCCGCGGGCGGCTCCTCGCCGACACCCCGATGCCGGACTTCATCGCCGCGCACAGCGCACGCCGCGTACGGGTGCGCTCCACGGACCCCGCCCGCCTGCGCGCCGCACTCGTGCGTGCGGGACACACGGTGACGCTCGCCGACGACGGCCGCTGCGACGTGGAGGGCGTCACCGCCGCCGACGTGGGCGCGCTCGCCGCCGCCGAGGGCGTCCCCGTCCTCGAACTCGCCGACGAACAGGCCTCGTTGGAGCAGGCCTACCTCGCCCTCACCGCGAACGACGCCGAGTTCGCCGCCGCGCCCCTCCAGGAGGCCTGACCCATGACCGGCATGTCCGCCACGTCGACCACCGCCGTACTGCACTCCGAGTGGATCAAGATCAGATCGCTGCGCGGCAGCTTCGGCTCGCTGCTCGCCGTCTTCATCGCGACCCTCGCCGTCACGACCCTCGCCTTCGCGACCGTCGGCCAGGCCGAGGCCGACAACGGAGAGGACCTCCTCTTCGGCGCCTTCTACGCCCTCAACTTCGGCCAGATCGCGGTGCTCGCCTTCGGCGCCACGGCCGTCTCCTCCGAGTACCTGAACAACGCGCTGCGCGTCTCGCTCGCCGCGGTGCCGAACCGGAACCTCTTCTACGCCGCGAAGATGGCGGTCATCGGCGGCTGCGGGCTCGTCGTCGGCCTGCTCACGAGCTTCACCGCGTTCCTCGTCGGCCAGGCGTTCATGGGCCCGTACACGCTCGGCCTCGGTGATCCGGGGGCGCTGCGGGCCTGCGTCGGAGGCGGGGTGTATCTGGCGCTGATGGCACTGTTGGCGGCGGGGCTCACGGCCGTGCTGCGCAGCGCGGTGGCGGTGCTGAGCATCCTCGTGCCCTTCCTGCTGATCGTGTCCTTCGTCGTCGGGGACATCGCGGGCTCGGTCGCCGACTTCCTGCCCGACCGCGCGGGTCAGCAGGTCCTCTACCAGCACGCGGAGGGCTCCCTCGGTCCTTGGACCGGGCTCGCCGTGACCGCGCTGTGGGCGGCGGCCGCGCTGCTCGCCGGATGGTGGGCGGTGCGGCGCAGGGACGCGTAGCGCGGCGGGCCCGTCGCGCACATCATCGAACTCCCGTGCCACTATGGGATCTTGAGTGGAGCCCAGCAACGTACGAGGGAGATCGCATGAGTGACGCCGACGGGAACCAGCCGGAGCAGCGGATCTCCAGTCACGTCGCGCACAACGCGCGCGTGTGGAACTACTGGCTGGGCGGCAAGGACCACTACGAGGTCGACGAGAAGGTCGGCGACATGGTGACGTCCATGTACCCGAGCATCGGCGAGGTCGCCCGCGCCGACCGCGCGTTCCTGGGGCGCGCCGTCGGCTTCCTCGCCGGTGAGGCGGGCATCCGCCAGTTCCTCGACATCGGCACGGGCCTGCCGACCGTGGAGAACACGCACGAGGTCGCCCAGCGCATCGCTCCGGACGCGCGCGTCGTCTACGTCGACAACGACCCGATCGTCCTCACCCACGCCCGCGCGCTGCTCACCAGCTCCGCCGAGGGCCGCACCAACTACGTGGACGCGGACGCCCGCGACCCGAGGGCGATCATCGAGGCGGCCTCCGAGACCCTCGACCTCGACCGCCCGGTCGCGATCATGCTCCTGGGCATCCTCAACTTCGTGCTCGACACGGAGGAGGCCACGTCCATCGTGCGTGAGCTCGTCGACGCCGTCCCCTCGGGCAGCTACGTCGTCCTCACCCACCCCACTCTGGAGCTGGGCGGCGAGGGCAACACGGAGGCCATGGCGTTCTGGAACGAGAACGCGAAGCCGCCGATCACCGCCCGCACCGGCGCCGAGGTGGCGGCGTTCCTCGACGGCCTGGACCTCGTGGAGCCCGGCCTCGTCTCGTGCGCGCGCTGGCGCGACGAGGAGGGCACACAGGTCGCCCAGTACGGGGCCGTGGCCCGCAAGCCGTGACCTAGGGGCCCAGGGCTCCTAGGGCTCCTAGGCCCTTAAGAGTCGGTGGCGGTCTCGCGGAGGCGTGCGTACTCCTCCGCCATGGTCGCCGCCGTCCAATGGGCGTTCAGACCACTGGGGTTGGGCAGCGCCCAGACCCGGGCGCCGCCGATCGTCCGCTCCTGCGGGCCGATTTGGGCCTTGGGCTCACCGAAGGCCGACCGGTACGCGGTCACGCCCACCACGGCGAGCCACGTGGGCCGCAGGAGCGCCACCCTCTCCTCCAGCAGCCGTCCGCCCTCCCGGTACTCCTCCGCACTCAGTTCGTCCGCCCGCGCAGTGGCCCGCGCGACGACGTTCGTGATCCCGAGCTCGTACGAGAGAAGCTCCTGCTGCTCGGACGGCTTCAGTTGCCGGGGCGTGAAGCCGGAGAGGTGAAGCACCGGCCAGAAGCGGTTGCCGGGGCGGGCGAAGTGGTGACCGGTCGCGGCCGTCATGAGGCCCGGGTTGATCCCGCAGAAGAGAACCCGAAGGCCGCTCGCGACGACGTCCGGAACCAGACGGTCGCGAGCGGCCTCCAGGTCCGCTTGAGTAAGGCGGGTCAGAGGATCGCCCCCGGCGTGTAACCGGCGGCCTCCGGGTGCTGCTTCACGATCTCCTCGACGCGGGCCACGATCTGCGCGACCTGACCGGCGGCGGCGCCCGTGAACGACAGCTTGTCCGCCATCAGCTCGTCGAGCTGCGCACGGTCCAGCGGGATCCGGGAGTCGGCGGCCAGCTTGTCGAGCAGCTCGTTGCGCTCGGCGCCCTGCTCGCGCATCGCGAGGGCCGAGGCCACCGCGTTCTCCTTGATGGCCTCGTGGGCCTCCTCGCGGCCGACGCCCGCGCGCACCGAGGCCATGAGCACCTTCGTGGTGGCGAGGAACGGCAGGTAGCGGTCCAGCTCACGGGCGACGACGGCCGGGAAGGCGCCGAACTCGTCGAGCACGGTGAGGAACGTCTCAAGGAGACCGTCGAGCGCGAAGAACGCGTCCGGCAGCGCGACACGACGCACCACGGAGCACGAGACGTCGCCCTCGTTCCACTGGTCGCCCGCCAGCTCGCCGGTCATCGACGCGTAGCCGCGCAGGATCACCATGAGGCCGTTGACGCGCTCGCAGGAGCGGGTGTTCATCTTGTGCGGCATCGCGGAGGAGCCGACCTGGCCCGGCTTGAAGCCCTCGGTCACGAGCTCGTGCCCGGCCATCAGGCGGATCGTCTTGGCCGTCGACGAGGGGGCCCCGGCCAGCTGGACGAGCGCGGTCACGACCTCGTAGTCGAGCGAGCGCGGGTAGACCTGGCCGACGGAGGTGAAGGCCTGCGAGAAGCCGAGGTGCTGGGCGATCCGCTGCTCCAGGTCGGCCAGCTTGTCGGCGTCGCCGCCGAGCAGGTCGAGCATGTCCTGGGCGGTGCCGACCGGGCCCTTGATGCCGCGCAGCGGGTAGCGGTTCAGCAGCTCCTCGACCCGGCCGTACGCGACGAGCAGCTCGTCGGTGGCGGTCGCGAAGCGCTTGCCGAGGGTGGTGGCCTGCGCCGCGACGTTGTGCGAGCGGCCGGCCATGACCAGCTCGCCGTACTCGCCGGACAGCTTGGCGAGGCGCGCGAGGACGGCGACGGCACGGTCGCGGACCAGCTCGAGCGAGAGGCGGACCTGCAGCTGCTCGACGTTCTCCGTCAGGTCGCGGGACGTCATGCCCTTGTGGACCTGCTCGTGCCCGGCGAGGGCGTTGAACTCCTCGATGCGGGCCTTCACGTCGTGCCGCGTGACCTTCTCGCGCTCGGCGATGGAGGCCAGGTCGACCTGGTCGAGCACGCGCTCGTAGTCGGCGATGGCGGCGTCCGGGACGTCGATCCCGAGGTCCTTCTGGGCCTTCAGCACGGCGAGCCAGAGCTGTCGCTCCAGCTTCACCTTCTCCTCGGGGGACCAGAGGGTGGCGAGCTCGACGGAGGCATAGCGGCCGGCGAGAACATTCGGGATACGGGGCTTTGCAGGCGCAGTCACGTGGAGGAAGTTTAGTCGACGCGCATACGGGGTCTGTCACGCGCATGGAAGGCGCAGAACAGCAGGTCAGACGCACGCTTGGGAAGATCGCACAACATGGCGTGTGAGACAGATGTGAGACGTTCCACCGACACGTCCCGCGCATGCGATCCTCGGATACACCAAGAAGGGGCCCCTCGCCTGACTCCACCGGGCGAGGGGCCCCTTTCTGCGTTCTGCCCAACTCCACTGGGCAGACGCTTAGTCGTCCAAGTCGTACTCCGAGGAGAGTTCGCGGCCGGCGCCGAGGTAGTCGACGGCGTATTCGGTCGGCTCGCCGTTCTGGTCCCAGTAGTGGTTGATCACGGCGAGACCTTGCGTGCCTGGTTCGACGTCAAGGTGGGGTGCGACGTCCTCGGGGGCCTCCCGGAGAGTCACCGTGTCTCGTCGGCGGACGACTCGTCGGCCGGTGCGGTCTTCGATCAGCCCGAACGTCATCTTCGGGAGCGGGGCAGGCTCGAGGAACTCCGGGGCCTGGTCAGCGATGGCGGCAGAGATCCACGTCGTCGACACCGTGACGACGCCCGCACCGTCTAGATACCGGCGTCGGCGTCGCGCCACCTCGGCGCCGGCCTCAAGGCCGAGGGCATCCGCGACTTCCTGGGACGCCGCTTCCCGCACGGCGTCGAGGATTTCGACACGCTCTGTGTCTCCCAGTGTTGCCCCGCCGGCCTGCAGCTTGGCGAGCCGGTCGGCGCCTGCAGTCAGCTTCTTCGGTTGGGTGACGATGGTTCCGACGCCCGGCGTCGCCGTGGCGTAGCCCTCCGCTCGCAGCACGCCAGGGACGCGCGCGGCCGTGGCCCTGCTGACGCCCTCGGTTTCCATGATCTGACTTACCGAGGGGACGCGATCGCCCGGCTGCAGCTCGCCGCTCTCGATGCGGGCAATGATCTGCGCCGCGATCCGCTGATACGGGGGCAACCCCTCACGGTTGCGCATCGTATGAACCTCCAAATTCTAGAACGTTCTGGAATACCTGTTGACCCTGCCGGGTGTTCTAGAACATCGTAGGTGCATGCCCGGTCCGCTCAACAGAGCAGGCCGAGCCAGACATGCCAAAAGCCCTGACGGGCTCGGTGCGCTAACACCGAGACCACCCCGCCAGGGCCCGCATCCAGAGTGAGGCTCATAGATGCAATCTCAGGCTATCTCCCCTGCGCAGGCGCAGGAAACGGAGCGCGCAAAGCCGCTTCACGTCAAGGACATCGCCCGCGCCACGGGTTGGTCGAAGGCCACCGTTTACGCCGAGATCGCGGCGGGCCGCCTCTCCCACTACCGGGTCGGTACGGGACGAGGCAGCATCCGCGTCTCACGGGCCGTGTTCGCGCAGTACCTCGCCGACCGCGGCATCCCCGCCGCAGAGCTGGCGGTGGAGCTGTGACGATCATCGACCGCCTGCCGCAGATCGCGTCCGACGCCCCGGTCCCGTACACCGTCACCGACGCGGGCAACCGCGCGGCCGACCTCCCCGCGATCCAGCCCGGATACCGCCTGGTCCCCGCGCTGATCGGGACGCGCTCCGCTCACCAGCTGGCCTACATCGAGTGCGCGAACTGGTGCACCGAGGACCACACCGAGTACCCGTACATGCTGGACGACATCGCCCACCAGGGCGACGAGGCGCACGTGTCCGTCCCCAGCTTCGACAACGCCTTCGGTGTCGCTCACTGCCTGAACGCGCGCCTTTACAGCGACCCGGCATCGAGCGACCCCCGCATGCGGGCCGCGCACATACTCGCCGACGACGACACCCCGCTGCAGGCGCACCTGACCGAGGAGATGGCCGACCAGCTGGCCGACGATTTCGCCGCGTTCGCCGCGCACCTGCGGCGCCTCGCCCGGTCCGCGCGGCTGGCCAACCAGACGGCCGGCGGTGCCGAGTGAGCGCGCTCTCCGACGAGGCGGGCGTGCTGCTGGCTGCGGTGCTGGAGGCGATTGACCTCCCGCACCCGGCCACGGTCGGCGACACCGAGGGGCACGACAAGGTCCTGAACGACCGGGTCATGCACCTCGTGGTCGCTCTGAAGTCGATCCGCGACAACCCGCGCCAAGACGTCGAGTGGACGCTCGACTACCTGCGGGAGCGGCTGGCCGAGCACCCGACGGACGGATACCGGGCGTGGGGTGAGCCGTCGTGAACGTGCCCCGCACGGTGGTCGTCCGCACGCAGGACCACGGCCACATCATGATCCCCGAACCGCATTGGTGCACCGGCGAACACCCCGTCGAGGGGTACCGCGTCGACATCACGCACCAGGGTCCCGAGGTGCCGCTGAACCTCTACTCGGAGCGCGTGCAACAGGAGCGGGAGTTCCTGACCGCCTACCTGGTGCAGCGCCCGTTCAGCGACTTCCCGGCCACGGCCGTCGAGTTCGGCGGGGTCGACTTCTTCGAGTACGACTCGGCCGGCCTGCGGGACGTCGTCGACGCGCTCATCGTCTACGCCCTCGGCCACCTGCCTGCGCTCATCCGCCAGTTGGAGCGCATCGAGACCAAGGGCGACCCGGCGTGACGGCCCGTTGGCCCGTCCGTCGCCCCACCGAACATGCCGCGCTGCGGCGGCTCGACAAGTCGCAGCGCCCCCTTCCCCACGTACCTGCCCTGATGGCCGCGCTGATCGTCGCGAACGATCGGCGTGACCGTGAGGGCGTCTGCCTGGCCGCGCACCGCACGGTGCGCGTCGCCGCCCCGAAGGAGTTGGGCGAATGAGCACCACGACCCTGGCCCGTATCCCCGCGGACGCCTCCGACGAACTGCTGCGCAAGCTGCACGTCGAGGCCGTGTGGAACGTGCCGATCGCCGAGCGGCGTACCTGCCCGGAACACCTGAACTGGCGCGACCGCTGCGCCCACCTGCACGAGCAGGGGGCCGCGTGAACTTCGAACGTGACGCACTGGGATGGGCCGCCATGGCGGCATCCATCGCGGTCACGGCACACGGGGAGTGGTCGCTGGCGGTCGCCAGCGGCTACGCCCCCGTCGTCGCGGCCGGTCTCCCCATTGCCATTGACGCCTATGCGATCCGTGCCATGCGGGCCGGTCGGGAGATCTTCCCTCCCGTCCTCCTGATGGTCGCGACGAACGCGGCGGCGCACCTGCTGAAGGGCGGCATGCTGACGGTCGCTCCGTGGCTCGTCGTCCTCGTGTCCGCGATCGCTCCCGTCGTCCTGTGGCGGGTGCACGCGCTGCACCGACACGAGGCAGCCGCCCCTGAACCGCAGCCGGTCGAGTACGAGCAGGCGCCTGCCGCCGAGCCCGTACCCGAGACCAAGCCGGAGCCTGCCCGTCCCGTACCCGTGGCTGTACCCGAGAGCGCGCGGCTCCTGCCGACTTTCGAGTGCCGCGGGGAGTTGCAGCGGGCGCTGCGCAACGAGCGGCCCGCCCTCGTACCCGCAGCCGAGCACGCCCGTACCCGGCCCGAAGTACACGCCGAGTACGTACCCGAGCCGCCCCACGACGACGACCCGCTCACCGAGGCGGGGCTCAACGACGCCGCCGAGCAGTTCAGGACCGAACTGCTCGCAGGCGACCTGCCGCCCATCCGTGAGATCAAGGCCCGGCTTCGGGTCGGGCAGAACCGCGCGAAGGAAATCCAAGAGGCGTTCCGCCAGGCCCTCCCGCAGCTGACCGGGGCGGGGGCGACGTCGTGAGCGCGTCCAACCTGCCTGCCCAGTATCGCCGTTACGTCGAGGTCGTCGACGAGCAGCCGGTGACCGGGCCCGTTGAGCTGTACGGCGAGCGGGAGGCGGTCGTGTGGGTGCCCGGCGCCTACGGCGGCATGGTGCCCGTCCGTAAGTCGCAGGCGCCGGCGCCCGTGCAGCTGGCGGTCCCGCGCGACCTGGCCCCGCATCCGGTCCTGGACCCGATCGCTCAGCGCCTGCTCGGCGCCGGCGCCGGGGGCGGACTCCTGCTGTGGGGCGGCGGGAAGTTCCTCGCCGGAGCGGGCGACCTGATCGCCAGCCTTTCCGGGGGCGGCGCCCTGCTGTTCTTCCTGGCCCTGGCCTGCGCCCGCGCCGCGTTCAGCGGCCGTGGCGGCGGCTCCTACGTGCGCCACGAGCAGCACACCCACGTCCACCAGAAGTGGCTGGGCCGCACCAACATCCACAACCAGTAGGGGGAATCGTCGTGCCCAGTCGTACCCGTACCCGCCGTGCTGCCGCGGGCGTCCATACCGTCAAGATTCCGCACCAGCGCGGACGCGGCTCCGAACAGCTCATCGTCGTTGTCCCGCCCCGCCAGTCGATGGCCCGCCGCGCGGGTGGCCGTCTGGCCGTCGCCGCGTGGGAGTACCGCCAGGCCCTCGCCCCCACCTTCGCGGCCGTGCTCGCATTCAACCTGGCCGCGCTCCTGCACGTCCTGGCCTGGTGGTCCGGCCTGATCCTGGCCCCGGCCGCCCTGGCGCCCGTCGTGGCGCTGGCCATCGTGCAGCGCCGGCACCCGGTCCGCGGTGCCGCGCTCACCTGGCGCATCGGTATCGCCGCAGCGTCCACCTTCACGGCCGCCTGGCTGGCTCTCGCCGCCACGTTCGGCCCGCTCTTTGGCTCGCACGCCAGGCCGCTGTGCATCGTGTGGCTGCTCGCCCTGATCGGCGCTCAGACCACGTGGCCGCTCGTCCGTCGTACCCACTGATCAGGGAGTTTTCATGGCTCAGCGCACCAACGGCCGACGTCGGACGGCCGACACCAACCCCTCGGACAAGGGCAACAAGTTCGTCAACGTCGGGGCCGCCGCTGGCGGATTCGCCGGAGGCGTCGCCGGGGGAATGGCCAGCACCTTCACCCCGCCCATCAACATCAACATCAACCGTGGGGGAGGCGGTGGCGGGCACCGCGGGTCGCAGTCCCTGCTGCCCGCCCCCGAGTTCAACTCGCCGGCGCAGGTGCGGAACTACTGCAACACGGTTCGAGCCGCGGGCGTGACGCTCTCCATCGAGGTGTCGATGGCTGCCGAGATCCTCAAGGGCGTACTCGGGGCCGTACCCGACCCGGAGGGACGCGCGTTCGGTTCCAAGATCCGGGCCGCGAAGGTCGCCCGGAAGCTGAACCGGTCCGCCGACGCGCTGCGGGCCGCCGCGAAGAACGCTGCTGCCGCGTACTCCACTTTTCAGCAGGAGTACGAGGAGGAGATCAACCGGGTACGCCACCGTGCCCGTAAGCCGCAGCAGCCCGTCATCGACTGGGCTCAGCAGTAGGAGGGAGGTACGACCATGGCACACCAGATCACCGACCGAGACGGGCAGATGTACCCGCTCGTACTTCCCGGCGACGCCTCGGGTACGGGGGGTACGGTCCGCGCCTACCTCCTCAACCGGGCCAAGCCGCACCTGCCGCCGTGGCTCACCGTGGCGGGGCTCGGTTTGACGGGCGGGGGCGCGAACCTGCTGTGGGACGGGTCGGCCGCGGCCGGCGTCGGCCTCACCCTGTCGTCCGTCGCCCTGACGGCCGCCACATGGTGGGCGGGCCGCTCGACGAGCGCGCAGAGGCGCCTGCACTCGGCCGTGACCGTGGCCGCCAGCTCCAGCTGGTTCACGGCCGCGGCCCTGGCAGGCCCGTTCACCGGGGCCATTCCGCACCTGTACCTGATGGGCGGCGCCTCGTTCGCCCTGTCGTGGAACGTCCGCCTGATGCTGCGCACCTCCGACCCCGAGGGCGGGGGCGGAGACAAGGGCCTGCTCGCCAAGGTGGGCCTGGCCCGCGCCCAGCTCGGCGCCGGCCAGGTCGAGCCGAACCGCGTCACGGCACCCGTGACGCTCGCGGCCGGCGAGCAGACTAACGACGACGTCGCCAAGGCGTTGCCGCAGCTGGCGTCCGCGCTCGACGTGCCGCGCACCGCGGTGCGTTACCGGCCCGACCCGGATTCGGAGCGCCGCGGGGAACTGGTCATCGTCCCCGAGGACATGCTGCGGTACGTCGTCGAATGGGAAGGGCCCTCGAACGCGGGCGGCTCGATCGCCGACCCGCTCGTCATCGGCCGCTACGACGACGGCTCCCCGCTGCTGCTGTGGCTGCCTGGCGACCCGGAGGCCAAGCGCAACAGCACGCACGTGTTGATCGCGGGCGGCACCGGATCGGGTAAGGGCGACACTGCCTTGAATCTGCTGACCGAGATCATGTCTCGCCGTGACGTCGTCGTCTGGTTCTCCGACCCCAAGGCGTTCCAGGACTTCGGCCCGCTGCGGCCAGGAATGGACTGGGGGGTAGAGGGCGGCGCCCCCACGGAGATGATGGTGGAGGCCATCAAGGCAGCCATTCCCGCCCGTACCCGGTGGCTCGGCGCGCACGGCTACCGCCAGTGGACCCGTGCGGCTGCCGAGCAGCAGAACGATCCCAAGCACTCCTGCCACAAGGACGGCACCGCGTGCGGCTGTGCGGGAATGCCCTTCCTGGTCACGTGGATGGAGGAGGCCGCGAACACGCTGCGGTACCTCGGCGACAGCGCCTTTACGGGCATTGCCCAGGAAGCGCGCTCGGCCGGTATCGCCCTGGTCGTGTCGCTGCAGCGACCGTCCTACGACCAGATGTCGACCAGCACCCGCGCGTCCCTGCCGTCCGTCATCGCGCTCGGCTGCGCCGCAGACGATGAAGGGTTCTGCCTCCCCGACGAGGTGCTCGCCGCGGGCGCCCACCCCGGAGCGTGGGGCAACCGCCGGCCCGGCTACTGCTACGTCGTCTCGCCCGGCATCGACGAGGACCGGTATGCGTCACCGGGGCGAACGGTGCACTTCCCTGAGCGAGTTGTCCCGATGCTCGAGGTGCTGGCGGACTGGGCTGCCCGCAACGGCGCCAGCCCGGACCCGGTCACGGCCAAGGCCGCCGAGCGCGTCGTCGGCCGCGCGTACACGGAGCGCAAGGGCGGCGAGCAGCTGCAGGAAGACGAGGACGACATGGACCAGGGCCCGCTCGTCGACCCCGAGGACGTCGACGTCGAGGAGGAGAACGAGCTGCCGGAGCCCCAACCGGGCGACGACGCCCCGATGTTCGACCAGGGCGGCCGTAAGCCGGGACCGGAGGAGGCGCGCCAGCTGTTCGCCGCAGCCCTCGAGGAGTTCGAGCGGAACGGGCAGATGGTCGTCGGCCCGAAGGACTTCAACGACTGGTGCGAGCGCAACAAGCTGTCTCGCCCGTGGGTCTCTGCACGGCTCACGGAGGCGTACAAGGACGGCCGGTTGAAGGAGACCAACAAGACGGGCCGCTGGCGGATCGTGCCGACCCTGACACCCGCTGACGCCTGACACCGTCAGGGCCGCGTGACACCCAACCCCCTAGGCAGGCGCAGGTGTCACGCGCCCTGACAGCGGCGGCTGACAGCTGCCCTGACGGTCGCTCCGGTCTCAACTACCGGCGCCCGTAAGCCCGATAGATCTTTACGTAGCTGATCGCTTGTAGTACGCTGCCCGGCAATCGACAGAGAATGTCGAGCTGCTAGCCCCAGGCAGTAGGCAGGTTCACCCAGGTGGAGAACCCCTACTGAGTAAGGCCAGCGGTGCCACCCAGGAGGTTCCCAAGGCGCCGGGCAGTGCGTGATCCAAGACGGATCGCGTCACGTGCTCGGCGTTCGCGTTTTCTAAGGGACCTTCCATGGCACGGATCTTCTCCGGCCCCCGACTCCGCAACGCTCGGATGTCGGCCGGCATCTCTCCCGAACAACTCGCCATCAACGTTGGCCGCTCGTTCTACTCCATCCGCGAGTACGAGATGGGCCGCGTCACTCCCAGCGTCGCCACCCTGGCCGCCATTGCCGACACCCTCGGCACCTCCGTGGATGCCCTCCTGACCGAGGAGGCCGCCAATGCCGCGTGAGACCCCGGCTAGGCCGACCCTGGCCGAGATCCGCAAGTGGCCCGCCACGGTCAGCATTCCCAAGGGTGCGCTCGCACTTGGGTGCAGTGCTCGCCACCTCCAAGAACGAGTTCGCTGCGGGGACAGCCCCGTAAAGACGCTTCCGTTCGGCAATCGCAGCGTCGTCATCACGGCCGACCTGCTGCGTCTGCTGTCCGGTGAAACCCAGGGAGCAACATGACCCTGAACAGCAACGAACCCCGAGAGTCCCTAGCTCCCGGGGTTCGTGAAAACAACGCGGTAGTCGCGGACTCCATCGTGCCACACGGCACTGACGACGCGCACCAGGGCGACGGCCTGTTTGCGGCCGACCCACAGACCCCCATTGCCCGACCGCTCGTACTCGTCACCCGCGGACGCGTCGAGTTCCTGGGGCGCTGCCCCAACTGCCAGAACATGCACCGGCACACCCACCTCGGCAAGGTCACCGGCCCCTGCGGCGCCAGGTACGAGCTGCAGCCGAAAGCCAAGCTGAAGGGGGCGGCATGACCAACCACGACAAGGCTCGCGCGAGCGGCCACCAGGCCCTCGACTGGGGCTACCGCGGGATGCCGCTCAGCCTCAACAAGACGCCGATCATCAAGTCTCCGCACGAGAAAGGACATCGCTGCCCTGGCATGTCCCACTGCGGCGCCCCTGGGCACGGTGTTGGTGACGCGACTGACGATCACGCCACTTTCGACTGGCTCTTTGACCAGGCCCCCAAGGCTGTGGGCTACGGAATCGCCTGTGGCACGCGCCTAGTTGGGATCGACCTCGACCGCAAGGGCAATGTCGACGGCGTCGCGACGCTGAACCAGCTGGCCGACCGCCACGGCTTCGAGGTTCCGCGCACGACGACCGTGTGCACCCCGTCCGGCGGCTTCCACCTGTGGATGTCTGTCGAGGGCGGCACCCTCGTACCGAACTCGGTCGGCCGCCTCGGTCCCGGCATCGATGTCCGCAGCACCCGCGGCTACCTCGTCGGGCCCGGCAGCACCGGCCGCAATGGCGAGTACGTCCTGCACCCCAAGGTCGGATACATCGAGCCACAGCCGATCCCCGAGCAGTTGCTCGCCCTCATGCTGCCCGCGCCGGCGCCCGCCCGCCCCCAGCGTCGTCAAACAACCACGCCCGGCGCTGCGGGGCGGGCCATCGACGGGCTCGTGAACGTCGTCCTCAACGCCCCCGAGGGCACCCGCAACGACCGTCTGTACTGGGCTGCCGCGAAGGCGTGGGAACACGTGCGGGACGGACATGTCGCCGCTGCTGACGTCGAGGGTGCGCTGATCGAGGCGGCTATCCGGATCGGTCTCGGCGCCGGCGAAGCCGCCCGCACCGTCGCCTCTGCAGGGCGGGGGGTGGCCGCGTGAGTGAGGAGACGACTGAGCAGGCCGCCGAGGAGTGGACGGACAACCGTCTCGTTCCCGAGGGCGTGCGTATGCCTGCCGGATACAAGATCAGTTACAGCGGGGTGTGGGTCGAAAAGCAGGTCGCCAAGGACACCTTCGTGGACGTCCGTATCGCGTGGGCGCCCCTGGTCATCAAGGCCGTGTACGTCGACCCCGTGGGCGACCAGGCCGTAGAGCTGGCGTGGGTCGACCGCGGCCAGGTCGTCACCCGCACCGTGCAGCGCTCCATCGTGCGCCGTGGCCGCATCCTGGTCGCGACCCTCGGCGACGCCGGCCTGCCCGTCATCGAGGCCGACGCCAAGCTCGCCGAGCGGTACTTCGCCGCGTTCGAGTCCATCAACCAGGGCAAGATTCCGCGCGTCCACCTGGCCCGGCAGTTGGGCTGGCAGAAAGACGGCACGTTCGTCACGGCGCAGGACACCCCGCACCGCGTCGAGGTCAAGTTCGACGAGCAGAAGCCTGCCCTGGCAGCGCACGCCCCCGAGGGGACGTTCGAGGGCTGGCAGGCCGCGGTGAAGCTGATGGAGGTGTACCCCGCGGCACAGATGGCGGTGTACGCCTCCCTGGCGGCCCCGCTGCTGGAACTCGTCGGCATCAACTCGTTCACCCTCGACATCAGCGGCCGGTCCACGCGTGGAAAGACCACGGCGGCCGGCGCGGGCATGAGCGTGTGGGCAGACCCCAGCGAGAGGGCCGACGGCATGTACTCGTGGCGTACCACGATGCTCGCCGCCGAGAAGCGCCTGAACCTCGTCAACGGCCTGCCCGTCGTGTTCGACGAGACCAAGCTCGTGCGCGACCCCGAGATGGTGCACGCCCTGCTGTACTCCATCCCGAAGAACCACGGGCAGGCCCGCGGCGGCGGCTGGCCGTCCGGTCTCCCGTGGCGAACCATCATGATCTCGACCGGGGAACAGTCCGTCCTCACCTTCACGACCGACCAGGGCGCCGGCGCCCGCGTCCTCACCGTGAAGGAAGCCCCGTTCGGCACCGGCGGACCCGAGTCCGCCACGGCGGCCGTCGAGGTACGGGACGGCTGCGCCGAGCACTACGGCACGGCCGGACCGCGGTTCGTCGAGAAGCTGCTCGAGGCCACAGCAGGGGACGGGAAGCGCCGCCTGGTCGCCAGGCACAAGGAACTGACGGAGGCTCACCGGTACGACAGCGACATGTCCGCCCGACGGGCGCCCCTCGTGGCTGCTCTCGCCCTCGCTGCGGAAGTCGGCAACGAGTGGGGCATCGTCCCCTTCCCCGCGCCGCCTATGTCCGTCTGGCAACGACTGTTCGCAGTTGCGGACCAGACGGACAACCGCGGCGAGATGGCGCTCGACGTCGTCCGTGAGTACGTCGCTTCCAACCGGCGCGCCCTGTGGTCGCCAGGCGTCGGCTACGACGCTCCGTCCTTCGGATGGATCGGCCGTGAGCTCAGCGTGGACGGTGTCCCGTCGGTGGGACTGCTGGCGCAGAAGCTCAAGGAAGCACTGAGCAGGGCCGGTTACGAGCTGGAATCCGTCATCCCCAGCTGGCGGGAGGCCGGCGTACTCGTCGAGAACCCCGCCTACCGGCCGCCCTACCTCGCCAAAAAGAAGATGAGCGGCACCCAAGTACGCCTCTACGTCTTCACGCCCGACGTGTTCGCCGCACCCGACGACGAAGACGGAGAGTGACATGACCTTCCAGTCGCACAGGAAAACCCTCCCTCTCTCCGACCCAAGTGCGTACCCCCCTCCCTTACGGGTAACGCCGCAGGTCACCGCCCATCCGTCAGGGGTACGCAGCGATGCGTACCCCCCGAGAGCACAGCCAAGGGGTACGCACGGCCGCGTACCCCCACGCGACAGAGCATCACCGCAGATCAGAGCACACGAGACACCCCCGCCAGCAGGGGGTACGCAGTTGGGCTCTCAACAGAGCCCGAATATCTGCCGCCCGCCCCAGCATCATCACGCCCAGTAAGGAGCCACACCATGGCTAAGACGACAGCCGCCGACATCCGCGCCGCCCGTGACCGCCAGCTCGCCACCATCCGCGGCCGACGCGACCTCAGCAACGAGGCCCGCAAGGTGGCCATCGCCCGTACCCAGCAGGCAGCCGAGCAGCAGATGCAGGGACTCCTGCAGGAGGAGACCGAGAAGTACCACCGCCAGCGCAACTTCCTCGAGCGGAAGCTGTTCGGCGGCGAGGACTCCACCGGCTACAACGCGCTCAGCGCACGCGACGCCCGCGAGAAGGCCGCCCAGCTGTCCGACCCCCGCGACGCTCAGGCCGCCTTCAAGCGAGCCCAGCGCGCCGGCGACACGGACATGGTCAAGGCCATCGCCTCCCACGCCGCAGACCAGGCCGGTGTGCACCTGCTCGGCCAGGCCTGGCAGCCCATCGTCCAGCAGTACGCCGAGTCCAGCCCTGGCAAGGGCGACACCTACGACGAGCTCGCCAACCTGCAGAAGCCCAACACCGGAGGCGACTGGAGCTACGCGCTCGACACGCCCTCCGAACTCGGCAGGCTCACCACAGCACAGGTCACCCAGCTCGCCGACTCCGACCTCACCGTCTACGGCGACGGGCCACAGGCCGCCTGACTCCCACAGACCCGACGTCAACGGCATCGAGCGAGCTGTCGAGGCACGACTCGAACCGATGGTGACGAGCAGTAGAAGACCTCTCTTCGGGCAACTGCACTGACTCACCAGCGTCGACGCGGTCCGGCCGGCCCGAGCCCGTAGCCGCCAGCCGGCCGGACCGCACCCCTACCCCACCCCCTACCGGGGGCAGGGGTGGAGGCCAGCACAGGGCAAGGCACAGGACAACGCGAAGGTCACAGACCAAGCGAAGCAACATCACAACAGAGATCAACAACTCAATCGATCAACGAAGTTGAACAACATCAAGAACAAAGCTGATCAACGAAGTTGAGCAACATCGACAACGACGCGAGACGAGCGAGCGAACATCGCTCGCCGCCCTCGACCGGACACCGGGAGACGCGGTCAAGCGTCGGTCGGATCGGTAAACGATCAGGCCCCTGACCAGGGGGAATGCCCCTGACCAGGCCTTTTGTGGGATCGGGGCCGTATACCTGTCGCCTGTCGCTGCGACGCAGAAACGTTGGATTTACCAAGGAGGTCGACCCGTGTCGGACGACGAGAACACCCCTCCACCGGCCCCTGAAGGGCTCGGGGAACGGGGGCTGAGGCTGTGGAACGACACCCTCGAGAAGCTGGAACTCGACCCCGACGAGCTGCTGTTGCTGGAAGAGGCGGCCCGACTGGCGGACGAGCTCGACACGATGGGCGCCGCCCTCGACGAGGGAGACCTGCTGTCGAAAGGGTCGCGAGGACAGCCGGTCGCGAACCCGCTCATCCGCGAGATTCGTGGGCACCGTCTCGCGCTGTCGCGCATCCTGCGGCAGCTGGGAGCGACCAGGCCCGGCGAGGACGACCAGGAGCGGCTCACACCGTCACAGCGCGGCCGTAAGGCGGCGCTGGCCCGGCACCACGGAGACCGTGCGCTTGCGCCCGTCCGTCCGATGTGGTCACGGCAGGGTGATGCGTCGTGAGCCGGCTGCGGCGGACTGCGGTCCGTGACGAGGTGCCGCCGTACATCTGGAAGATGGAGCCGGACCGGTACCGGGACGCGGCGGCGAGCTACCTCGAGAACCATCCGGATGACACGTTCTGGGCTGCGATGGCCGTGTGGCGGGCCTACCTCACGGAACGGCGGGAGTGGCTGCGGAGCCACGGCGTTCCCCGACGCGTCAACGGCCGCGACATGTTCGGTACGCCGCGCCCTCCGGTGGCATGGGTGCGGTCGACGTTCGGTACCTCCGAGGCGCGGTGGCCGTCGTGAGCCGACACAGGCGCCCGTCCGCTGCCCTTATGCCCGTGTGCTTGGCCCGGTTCGACTGGCGAGACTGGCGCCCGCCGGCCCCCGAGGGACACCCTGATCCGTCCTACGTCGAGTGGTACCTCGGTCTACTCGACTACCAGGCCGCGAAGGATGCGTGGCTGGCGGGTGAGCCGGTGCTGTTGCCTCCGGAGCGTCCGTTGCCCGCCCCGATCCCGTACACGGGCGTACTGACGCCGATCGGCGGCCAGCAGCGACCCCAGCAGGACGCTCCGGCAGATCCACAGGCTCGGTTCATCGCCACGTACCACCGGCGACGACGGTCGTAGCGACGGCCGAAGGCAACTCGCGCTCCCAGGCGGCCGGTTGAGCGCGAGCGGCGGCGGATTGGGCACCGCGCGGTCGTCATTGCGGAGGGCGTCGTAGTTGGGCGGCGCCCTCCGCCCCTTGGAGGAGAGTGCGGGATTCCCCGCAGGAGGAGGCTTTGTCATGGCGGAACCTAAGCGAATCAACCTGGCGAACGGGAAGGTGCGCTATCGCCTGATGGTCGACGCCGGCCGCGACGCGACCGGGAAGCGAATCCAGGTCACGGTCACTCGCGACACGATCAAGGAATGCCGGGCTGAGCGTGACCGGATCATGTACGAGCGGTCGGCCGGTACGTACATCGCGCCCAGCAAGCTGACGCTCCGGGAATGGCTCGACCAGTGGCTCGTCTACAAGGAGCGGGACGTCGAGCCGACGACGATCAGGAACTACCGGATGAGCCTGGCCCAGGTGTACGACCGTCTCGGGCACGTCCTCCTCCAAGAGCTCACCGAGGACATGGTCCAGGACTTCGTAGACACCGTCGTGCGGGAGGGGCGCCGCAAGGGCGGCGAGCCAGGTACCCGGCTGATGATCTCAACGGTCGAGGGTGTCCTGGTTCGGCTCCGCAGCGCGCTGGGGAGGGCCGTCATCCGCAGACTCGTCCCTGTGAATGTGGCGGCCGAGGTGCGGCCGTCGCTCGCCGACAAGAAGACGGACAAACGGGAGCGGCAGCGCGAGAAGCCATGGACCGTAGCCGAGGTGCAGACGTTCATCCGCGGCATCTCTGGGGACCGTCTATTCGCGCCGCTGCTGCTGTCGCTGATGGGGCTACGGCCGGCCGAGGTGTGCGGGCAGAGGTGGCGGGACGTCGACCTTGAGAACGGGCTGCTGCTCATCGCGATGACCCGGACCATGGTCGGCAACAAGACCGTGCTGGAGAAGGACACGAAGACCGCGGCCGGCGAGCGTGGCCTGCCCCTGCCCCGCGGGCCGTGGGAGGCGCTGAAGGCGTTCCGGCAGCTGCAGCTCGTCGAGGCTGAGCGGGCGGGCGAGGGCTACACGCTGAGTGGGTACGTCGTCGTCGACGAGCTCGGCCGTCCGATGAACACGCGGCACCTGCGCGAGTACGCCTACCGCCTGATGGCCAAGCACGGCCTGCGGAAGGTGCGCCTGTACGACGCGCGGCACGCCGTGCTGAAGGCCCTGGCTCTGTCAGGCGTCCCTGACGTCGTTCTCGCCGCGTGGGCCGGGCACACGAACGCGGCCTTCACTAAGCGCAAGTACGTGTCCATCGAGGCGGAGGACATGCGGGGCGCCGCGGCGGCGCTCGACGTGTTCCACGGCGTAGATCAACAAGCGGCTCTGTGAGAAAACGTGAGATTTGATCTCTCACACGCCTAGGTAAAGTCCCTTTGACCTGCTGTGATCTTTGGATCAGTAGAACAGTGGAGGGAGTTTACCGGGCGTCCCTACAGGCTCCGAACCGTCGTCGGAATGTAGGAACGTACAGGTCAGGGGTCCTGCCGTGGGGCTGGTGTCAAGCCCGTCCCGCTGCTTGGTACTGCTGTTTAGTATTGACGGCCTCTGTTTGGCGTGACTTAATTCCGCTCATGGTCGACAAGGAGCCGCCGGGGGAGCCGGTCGCCGGTGACGGCCCCAGCCGTCTGGTGGGGGCCGAGGTCAAGCGGCTGCGCACCGATCGCGGGCTGACGCTGCGGGTGCTCGCGGAACGCTGCGGGCTCTCGGCGGGCTTTCTCTCGCTGGCCGAGCGCGGCATCAACTCGCTCTCGCTCACCTCCCTCTTCGCGCTGGCCACCGCCCTGGACGTGGACGCGGTCGAACTGCTCGGCGCGGCCGGGCGTCGCGGCCGGCAGGAGTACGCGATCGCCCGGCACGACGACGCGGACGTCGCGCGGCTGGCGATGGGCGAGCGCGAGTACCGGGTGCTCACGGCCGAACTTCCGGACCAGCGCATCGAGACGCTGGCCATGAAGGTGCGTCCGACCGCGGAGCCCTCGCCCGTGACACAGCACGAGGGCGAGGAGTTCTGCTACGTGCTCCGTGGTGAGCTGACGTTCCTGCTGCCGGACGAGACCGCGGTGCTCGGTGCGGGCGACGCGATCCACTTCAAGTCCCGTGTCCCGCACGCCATTCACAACCGCGGCACCGACGTCGCGGAGGTGCTCTGGACGGTCGACCGCCCGCTGTTGCGACGCCCCGACGGCACCACCCCCTGCTGATCCCTGCTGAACGCGCCTTCTGCCCTGTCGTGCACGCCACCCGTCGAGAGGCGGCCATGAGCGAACTGACGAAAGCCACGCAGGCTCCACCCGGCGACCGCGCCTTCTTCGGTCACCCGCGCAGCCTGGCCACCCTGTTCTCCCTGGAGATGTGGGAGCGGTTCTCGTACTACGGGATGTCCGCGATCCTCCTCTACTACCTGTACGACCGGACCTCCGACGGCGGGCTCGGCCTCGACAAGCCGACGGCCGCGGCCCTGGTGTCCGTGTACGGCGCCCTCGTCTTCATGTCCGGAGTCCTCGGCGGCTGGCTCGCCGACCGGCTGCTCGGCATGCGCCGCGCGGTGCTGGTCGGGGGCGTGGCCATCATGTGCGGCCATCTGGCGCTCGCCATACCCGGCGGGCTGCCCGCGCTGCTGGTGTCGATGCTCCTCATCGTGCTCGGCACCGGCCTCCTGAAGCCCAACGTGTCAAGCCTGGTGGGGGAGTTGTACGCCCCGACGGACAGCCGCCGCGACGCCGGGTTCTCCCTCTTCTACATGGGCATCAACCTGGGCGCCTTCATCGCTCCGTACCTCGTGGGCACCCTCGGGCAACAGGTCGACTACCACCTCGGGTTCGCCCTCGCGGCGGTCGGCATGGCCGCAGGACTCGTGGGCTACGTCCGCGGACGGGCGCGCCTCGGCGGGGCGGGGGAGGCCCCCACGAATCCCCTGCGGGCGGACGAGCGGGGCCAGTTGGTGCTGCGCACGGCCGCGGGTGTCGCGGCGGTCGCCGTCGTGGTCGCGGTGCTCGGTGCCGCCGGCTCACTGACCGTTGACGCTCTGATCAACGCGGTGTCGGTGCTCGCGGTGCTGCTGCCGGCGGGCTACCTGGTCATGATGCTGCGCAGCCCGCACACCGACGCCGTGGAGCGGTCCCGTCTGATCGCCTACGTTCCGCTGTTCATCGGTGCCGTGTGCTACTGGGTGGTGAACGAGCAGACCGGTTCGGTCCTCGCCCAATTCGCCGACCAGCGCACCGACTTGGAGATCCTGGGCTTCGCGATCCCGTCGTCGTGGTTCCAGTCCCTGAACCCCATTGCCACGCTCGTCCTGGCCCCGCTCTTCGCCTGGCTGTGGATCAAGTGGGGCGACCGACAGCCGTCCACACCGCGCAAGTTCGGCACCGGACTGCTGCTCGGCGGCGCCTCGTTCGTGCTGATGGCCGGGCCCGGTCTGCTGAACGGCGTGGACGAACCCGCCAGTCCGTGGTGGCTCGTCCTGAGCTACGTAGTGGTGATCTGCGGATCGATGTGCCTGTCGCCCGTGGGCCTCTCGGCCACCACCAAGCTCGCGCCGCGCGCCTTCCTGGCACAGATGATGAGCCTGTGGTTCCTGGCCTCCGCGGCGGCGGGCGGCATCAACGCGCAGCTGGTGCGGCTCTACAGCCCCGCGACGGAGGTGCGGTACTTCGCCGGGGTCGGCGCGGTCGTCATGGGAGCAGGCGTTGTCATGCACCTGATGACTCCGTGGGTGCGGAGGCGGATGGGAGGCGTGCGGTGAGCTTCGTGCGGTGAGCTGAAGCTGGTGGAGCGAGAAGGCGAACGGGAAGTCGAGCGAGAAGTCGAACGAGAAGGAGCACGCATGCGCACAGTGATCGTCGGCAGCGGTATCGCCGGTGCGGCCGCCGGGTACGAACTGGCCCGGAACGGGGTCGACGTGACCCTGGTGGACTCCCGGATCGAGGGCCGCGCCACGTCCGCGGGCGCCGGCATCATCTGCCCGTGGTCGTCCCGGGTCGACGACCCGGACTGGTACCGCTTCGCGGTCGCGGGGGCGGAGTACTACGAGGAACTGCGCGCGGGCCTCGCCGCCGACGGAGAGACGGACCTCGGGTACCGGAAGGTCGGCTCGCTGCGGCTCACCACCGAGGGTGAGGCGGAGGACGTGCTGCGGCGCGTGTCCGAGCGTGCGGCCACGTCCCCGCTGGCGGGCGACGTGGAGCTGGTCGACGCGCGCCGGGCCCGCGAGCTCTTCCCGCCGCTCGGGCACGAGGGGCCCGCCCTGCACATCCCCGGCGCGGCACGCCTCGACGGCCGTCTGGTGCGGGACGCGATGTGCCGGGCGGCGGCGCGGCACGGCGCCCGGATCGTCGAGGGCACGGCCGCGCTCGTCGCGGACGGGGCCGACGGAGCGGTGCGCGGCGTGCGGGTCGACGGAGAGACCATCGGCGCGGACTCCGTGATCGTGGCGGCCGGCGCCTGGGCGCCCGAACTGCTCGAACCGCTCGGCGTGCACGTACGGGTCGAGCCGCAGCGCGGCCAGATCATGCACCTGCGCCTGCCGGGCGCGGACACCATGAACTGGCCGGTCGTGCTGCCGATGTCCCGGCACTACCTGCTGGCCTTCGACGACTCGCGGGTCGTGGTCGGCGCCACCCGCGAGGACGGCGCCGGATTCGACCACCGGGTCACCGCGGCCGGCATGAAGGAGGTGCTCGACGAGGCGCTGGGGGTCGCCCCCGGCCTCGCGGACGCCACGCACGTGGAGACCCGCATCGGGTTCCGCCCGGTGGGACCCGACATCCGCCCGCTGCTCGGCGCGGTCCCGAAGGTCCCCGGCCTGGTCGTGGTCAACGGCCTCGGCGCGTCCGGCCTCACCATGGGCCCGTACGCGGGCTCGGTCGCGGCCCGTCTGGCGCGCGGGGCGGAGCCGGGGACGGACCTCACGGCGTTCGACCCGCTGCGCTGAGCATCCCAACGGGCATGCGGGGCTGGGGAGTTGTCCGGCAGCGCCTCAGTCCCCGGACTCCCCGTCCCCGGTGGCCAGCACCGTCGTACGGAACGACGCGACGACCGGCCGCAGGTCGATCCGGTGCCATGTGGCCCACAGCCGAACGGACCTTTGGAACCAGGGGAGTTCGCGCACGGTGATCCCCGCCGTGCGGCCGGTCAGCATGCTCCGCTGGACGAACGCCATGCCGAGCCCCGACGCCACAAGCCCCACCGCCGTGAGCGGTTCGGGGGCCTCGAAGCGGATGTCCGGGGTGAACCCGGCGGCGGCGCAGGCCGCGACGAAGTCGTCCCGCCAGACGTGGTCCTGACCGTCCTCGACCGCGACCCACGGCAGACCGTCGAGGTCCTCGGGCCGCACCTCGCCCGCGTCCGCCAGCGGATGGGTGCTGGGGACGGCCAGCAGCAGCGGGTCCTCCAGGAGGAGCGCGCTGCGCAGGTCCGGATCGTCCTCGGGCGGCGCCTCAGGGGCCAGGGCGATGTCGAGGCTGCGCTGGCGCAGGCCCTCGAACTGCTCGTGCGCGGTCATGTCGTAGAGCGCGACGTGGATGCCGGGGCGCTCCTCGTTGAGGGAGCGCAGCGCCCTGGGCAGCAGGCCGGTGTGCATGGCGTCGCCGACGTAGCCGACGCACAGGCCGCCCTCCTCGCCGCGGCCGAGACGGCGGCCGAGGTTCTCCAGGCGGGCGGCGTGCCGCAGCAGGGCCGTCGCCTCGGTGAGGAAGACGCGGCCGTCGGAGGTGAGCCGGATGCGCTGCTGGCTGCGCTCGAACAGGGTCAGGCCGAGGCCCTTCTCCAGCTGAGCGATCTGCCGGCTCAGCGGCGACTGCGAGATGTGCAGCCGCTCGGCGGCACGGCCGACGTGCTCCTCCTCGGCCACGGCCACGAAATAGCGAAGTTGTCGCAGGTCAAGCATGTTGGACCTCGGGGGACTCAAGTATGTCCAAGTGAGTCTTGGACAGTCTTACCCATCGATCCTAACCTCGGAGGAGCAAGAGGCGCGGAGCAGGAGAAACCCAAAGAAATCTCCGCAAAGCCGCGCACACAGCAGTAGGCGTACAGCACCAAGGCAAGGAACGATCTCCATGGGTATCAAGTCCCTCCTCCCCGGCCGGCTCGGCTTCGGCACCGCTCCCCTCGGCAACATGTTCCGCGCGATCCCCGACGACGAGGCCCGCGCCACCGTCGAGGCGGCCTGGGACCACGGCATCCGCTACTTCGACACCGCCCCCTTCTACGGCGCGGGCCTGGCCGAGGAGCGCCTGGGCGAGGTCCTGTCCACCAAGCCGCGCGACTCCTACGTGCTGTCGACCAAGGTCGGCCGCGTCATCCTCGACGAGCACGCGACGGACGTCCCCGACTTCGGCGAGAAGGGCGGCCTGTTCGAGCACGGCAACCCGAACAAGATCCTCCACGAGTGGACCGCCGACGCCACCGAGCGCTCCATCGAGGGCAGCCTCAAGCGCCTCGGCACCGACCGCCTCGACATCGTCTGGGTCCACGACATCGCGCAGGACTTCCACGGCGACCAGTGGATCCAGAAGTTCGAGGAGGCCCGCACCGGCGCCTTCCGCGTCCTGTCCCGGCTGCGCGACGAGGGCGTCATCAAGGCCTGGGGCCTCGGCGTCAACAAGACCGAGCCCATCGAGCTGACCCTCGCCCTCGACGAGCCGCAGCCCGACGGTTTCCTGCTCGCCGGCCGCTACACCCTCCTCGACCACGAGCACGCCCTCACGCGCCTGCTCCCGATGGCCCAGGAACAGGGCGTCGACCTGGTCGCCGGCGGCCCCTACAGCTCCGGGATCCTCGCCGGTGGCACCCACTTCGAGTACGCGGAGGCGCCCGCCGAGATCATCGAGCGCGTCGGCCGGCTCAAGGCCCTCACCGAGAAGCACGGCATCGGCATCAAGTCCGCCGCCCTGCAGTTCTCCCTGGCCCACCCGGCCTCCGCCGCCGTCATCCCCGGCGCCACCCGCCCCAGCCGCATCGCCGAGGACACCGCCGCCCTCGCCGAGGAGATCCCGGCCGCGTTCTGGACCGAGCTGCGCGCCGAGGGCCTCGTCAGCCCGGCCGCCCCGCTCCCCAACAACGCCTGAACCACCACCAGTTGACCGTGAAAGAGAGGCCCGTCATGGCTTCCACCACCGCATCCCTCGACATCCCGCAGAGCCCCGACCGCGTCTGGCGGCTCATCGGCGGCTTCGACTCGCTGCCGGACTGGCTCCCGTACATCCCGAAGAGCGAACTCGGTGAGGGCGGCCGCGTGCGCCACCTCACCAACGCGGACGGCGGCGTCATCGTCGAGCGGCTCGTCGAGTTCAACGAGGCCGAGCGCCACTACAGCTACGCCATCGAGCAGGCCCCGTTCCCTGTCACCGGCTACCTCTCCACCCTGACGGTGCACGCCGTCCCCGGCCGCCCGGACGCCTCCCGCGTCGAGTGGTCCGGCTCGTTCACCCCGGTCGGTGTGAGCGACGCCGAGGTCGAGGAGCTCTTCCACGGCATCTACGTCGACGGGCTGGCCGCGCTCCTGGAGACCGTCCAGGCCTGACGGACACGCAGACGCCGGGTGCCGGAGGCGGAATGCCTCCGGCACCCGGCGATCCGTATCCTTGCCTCGACCCGACCCGGAGGTAAGGACACATGGCGCGGCGGCCGACCGTCACCAGCGTGCAGATCGCCCGCGAGGCCGGAGTGGCGCAGTCGACCGTCTCCCGCGTCCTGAACGGCGGGAGCGTCGCGCCCGAGACGCGCCGCCGCGTGCTCGAAGTGGTCGCCAAGTACGACTTCCAGCCCAGCCAGGCCGCGCGCAGCCTCGTGGGCTCACGCTCCGGCCTGATCGGCGTGGTCATCCGCGATCTGACCAACCCGTTCTACCCGGTCATGGTCAAGGCGATGGAGCGCGTCCTGCACGAGCAGGGCATGCGCCTGACCTTGGTCACGGACGTGATGACGGCGGAGGAGGGGCTCGCGCAGCTGCGCCGCGAGGGTGTCGACGGGGTCGTGTTCACCTCGGCGCTTCAGGACGAGCCGCTGGCGCACCGCACGGCCGGGCACGGCATCCCCGTCGTGCTGGTCCACCGCACTCTCGACGACTTCCCCGCCGACCAGGTCGAGGCCGACAACCCGACCGCGGGCGAGCTCGCGGCCGAGCATCTGCTGGGCCTCGGGCACCGGCGGATCGCGATGGTCTGCGGTCTGGCCCGATCGAGCACGGCCCAGCAGCGCGGCCGCGGATTCCGCGACCGGGTGCGGGCCGCCGGCGGCGTCGCCCTCACCGAGATCGACGGCGATTACGACTACGACACCGCCTACGCGACGGTGCGGGCGCTGCTCGCCACCCCCGAGCGGCCGACGGCGCTCTACTGCCACAACGACATCATGGCGTACGCGGCGCTGAACGCCGCCGCGGCCGAAGGCGTGGACGTGCCGGGCGAGTTGAGTGTGGTGGGCTGCGACGACGTGCCGCTCTCCGCGTGGGAGCGCATCGATCTGACGACCGTGCGCCAGCCGCTGGAGCGGATCGCGCAGGTCGGCGTGGAGCTGCTGCTCGGCCGGCTCGAGGACCCCGAGCTGCCGCACCGGCACGAGGTGCTGCCGGTGGAGTTCGTCGGACGCTCGACCACGGGCCCGGCGCAGATCCCTTCGTAAATCCCTCTCGAGATTCCTCTTGAGATCCCTCTTGACCGTTCAACCCTTCGTCTTCCATTCTATGGATACGTATCCAATGGATACGTATCCATAACGAGTGAGGAGCTGGGCGTGTCCCGCACCATCAAGGCCGCCACCACCCCGTCCACCGCGCCGTCCGGCAACGACACCGTCGGGCAGGCCGTCCGCGAGCTGATCGCCGACGTGCGCGGCCGCGGCGACGCGGCCGTCCGTGAACTGTCGGCGCGCTTCGACCGCTGGGAGCCGGAGTCCTTCCGCCTGGACGGCGAGCGGCTCACCGAGATCATCGGCACGCTCGACCCCCAGGTGATCGAGGACATCAAGACGGTCCAGGCCAACGTCCGCCGGTTCGCCGAGGCGCAGCGCGACTCGATGTCCGAGATCGAGATCGAGACCGCCCCGGGCGTCTTCCTCGGTCACCGGCACGTGCCGGTGCAGTCCGTCGGCGCCTACATCCCCGGCGGCCGCTACCCGCTGACCGCCTCCGCGCACATGACGATCGTGACGGCGAAGGCCGCCGGTGTGCCGCGCGTCGTCGCCTGCACGCCGCCGATCCGCGGCGAGATCCCCGCCGCGACCATCGCCGCCATGCACTTCGCGGGCGCCGACGAGATCTACGTCCTCGGCGGTGTGCAGGCGGTCGCCGCGATGGCCGTCGGCACGGAGACCGTCAAGCCGGTCGACATGCTCGCGGGGCCCGGTAACGCGTACGTCGCCGAGGCCAAGCGCCAGCTGTTCGGCGAGGTCGGCATCGACCTGTTCGCCGGGCCGACCGAGATCCTGGTCGTCGCGGACGACGACGCCGACCCGTTCGTCGCGGCCGTCGACCTGCTCTCGCAGGCCGAGCACGGCCCTGACTCGCCCGCCGCCCTGGTGACGACGAGTCAGCGGGTCGCCGACGAGGTGCAGCGGCACATCGACGAGATCCTGCCCGGCATGCAGACCGGCGACATCGCGGGCCCGGCCTGGCGCGACCACGGCCAGATCATCCTGGTCGACGGCCTCGACGAGGCCTACCGCGTCGCCGACGGCTTCGCGTACGAGCACGTGCAGATCCTCACCGAGAACCCCCGCGAGGCCCTGGACAAGATGCACGCCTACGGCGCCCTGTTCCTCGGCGAGGGCACCTGCGTGTCCTACGGCGACAAGGTGATCGGCACCAACCACGTGCTGCCCACCCGCGGCGCCGCCCGCTACACCGGCGGCCTGTGGGTCGGCATGTACCTGCGCACCGTCACGTACCAGGAGGTGCGCGAGGAGAAGTCCTCCGCCGAGCTGGGGGAGCTGTGCGGCCGCGCGGCCCGCGTCGAGCTGTTCGAGGGGCACGCCCGCTCCGGCGACGTCCGCGCCGCCAAGTACGCCGGCGCCACGCTGCCGTGGACCGACCACTACGAGTCCGCCCGCTCCTGACCCCACAGGGTCGCCCCGCTCACCCCCGATCAACGGAGATCCCATGGCCACCGCCGCCACCCCGACACCGGAGCAACTCCGGCGCCGGTCACTGCAGTCCGGCACCATCGGTGCGATCGTCGAGTGGTACGAGTACACGATCTACGGCACCGCAGCGGCGCTTGTGTTCGGGCACCTGTTCTTCCCGAACCTGTCGCCCGGCATCGGCCAGATCGTCTCGCTCGCCTCGTTCGGCGTGGGGTTCCTGGCCCGCCCGATCGGCGCGTTCGTCGCCGGACACCTCGGGGACCGGATCGGCCGCAAGTCCACGCTGATCCTCACGTTCTCGATCATGACGGTGGCCACGGCGGCGATCGGCCTCGTGCCGACCTACGACCAAATAGGCGTCGCGGCACCGCTGTTGCTGTGCGTGCTGCGGCTCGCGCAGGGTTTCGCCGTGGGTGGCGAGTGGGGCGGGGCGGCCATCGTCGCCGTCGAGAACGCACCGAAGAAGCGGCGCGGCTACTTCGGCTCCTGGCCGCAGATCGGGGTCTCGGCAGGCCTGCTGCTCGGCACGGCCGCGGTGTCGCTCGCGTCGTGGCTCTCCGGTGACGCCTTCGACGAGTGGGGCTGGCGACTGCCGTTCCTGCTCAGCGTGATCCTCGCCGCCGTCGGCTTCTTCATCCGCCTGCGGGCCACCGAGAGCCCGGCGTTCCTTGAAGAGAAGCGCAAGATGGACGCCGAGCTGGAGCGCCGCAAGGCGCCCGCGGCGGTCGTCTTCCGCGACCACCGCAAGGCCCTGCTGATCACGGTCTTCGGCCGCTTCGCCGAGGCCGGGAACTACTACCTGTTCACGACCTTCATCCTGTCCTACGTCACCACCACCCTCGGCGCGCCGAAGAGCTACGGCCTGACGGCGTCGATGATCGGCGCCGCGGTGAACATCGTGATGATCCCGGTGTTCGGGGCCGTCTCCGACCGCATCGGACGCGTCCGCACCTTCCTCATCGGCGGCGCGCTGATCGTGGTCACGACCTGGCCGGTCTTCGCGCTGGTGCACACCGGGCAGCTGTGGGCGATCGTCGCGGGAGTGGTGCTGTTCCTCGCCCTCGGCCACGCCATGGTGTACGCGCCGCTGCCCGCCCTGTACTGCGAGATGTTCCCCACGGCGGTCCGCTACTCGGGCATCTCCATCGGGTACCAGATGGCCTCGATCCTGCTGGCGAGCTTCACTCCGGCGCTGGCCGGCGCGATGGTGCTGTGGGCCGACGGGGGCCTCTGGATGGTGATCGCGTTCGCCATCGTGACGACGGTGATCGCCATGGTGGCCATCGCGTTCGCGCCGGACCTGCGGGACCGGGAGCTGGCGGAGGTCGGCGCGGCGCAGGAGCGGGACGCGCAGCCCGTGCCCGCGCACTGACCGGCCCTACGTGAAGGCCCGCTGCATGGCGCCGAGTTCGCTCAGCAGGTCCATGGCGCGGGGCCAACGTCCGTAACCGGAGGCGGGGTTGAGGTGGCCCACCGGGCCGAGGTCCACGAGGCGGCTGCCCCAGTAGGCGGCCAGGGAACTCGCCCGGTCGAAGGAGGCCAAGGGGTCGTTCCTGCTCGCGGCGACGATGCTCGGGAAGGGGAGCCGCTCGCGCGGGACCGGTGACCAGCCGTGCTCGCGCAGCTCCTTGCGGGAGGGGTAGCCGTCGGGCAGTTCGGCGTCGAAGTCGGGTGGGGCGGCGAGCAGCGCTCCGACGACGCGTGCGCGGTGCTGCCGTGCCCAGTGGACGGTGGTCAGCACGCCCGCGCTGTGCGCCACCAGGAGGACGGGTCCGGGCGTGTCCATCAACTCCCGTTGCAGTGCCGTCACTTGAGAGGCGCGGCTGAGGCGGTCGCGTTCCAGTGGTGGGACGGTGCGGGAGCGGGGGAGTTCGTGGGCGAGGTGGGTCTGCCAGTGGTCCGGGACGTGGTCCCGCAGGCCGGGGACGATCACCACGGTGGGCTGTTCCGGGTTGTTCATGTTGTTCTTGCTGCTCAGGTATTTCATGTTGCTCACGTTGTTCATGGGGAGGGCTCCAGGGAGGTCGATCGGCGCAGGTCCTTCTCGTATGTGCTTCTGCCGATGGCGAAGGCCGTGGCGCCCAGGAGCGCGACCAGCGGGATCACGCGCAGCGCTCCGCCCAGGCCCAGGTGGTCGGCGAGCATGCCGGTCAGGGCGGGGCCGGGCGCCAGGCCGATGAGGCTGTTGGCGAGGGTGAGCGTGGCGAGCGCCGTCGCCGCGATGGCGGCGGGCGTCAGGCTCGCCACCATCGCCGCCGCGGGGCCCGACGTGCCACCCGCGAGCAGTGTGCCGAGGCCGACGAGCACGAGCTGTGCCGGTCCGGTCGGCAGCAGGAAACCGGTGGTCAGGAGGGTCAGTGAGCCGAGGCTGCAGACGATGGCCACGCTCCAGTTGCGGATCGGCGCCGCACGGCTGAGCCGGTCGGCGACGGCGCCGCAGGCGATCATCCCGATCCCGCCGATGAGGGCGAACACCCCCGCCGCCAGGCCCGCCTTGCTCGTCGGCAGCCCGTACGCCCGGTCCAGATAGCTGGGCATCCACGTCAGCAGCGCCATCGCCAGGAACATCTGCAGACCGCTGCCGACGTAGGCGCAGATGACCGAGACCGAGTTGAAAAGGTGGGGCAACTGCGGGCGGACCGGCGCGCGTTGGGTGCGTCCGGAGCGCCGCTCGGCGCCGCCGATCCGTCGCTCCTTGACGACGAGTCCGTAGACGACCGTGAGCACGAGCCCGTACAGGCCCATCACGCCGAACGCCCAGCGCCAGCCGTGCGCCTGCGCCACGACGCCGCCGACCGAGACACCGAGGACGGACCCGAACGACCCCCCGGCCATGAACGCGCCGGCCAGCGTCGCCCGCAGGGCCACGGGGAAGACGCTGAGCACGACCGCGATGCCGACGCTGCCGTACGCCGCCTCTCCGATGCCGACCACGAAGCGGGCCAGGAACATCTCGCCGTAGCCCGCCGCGACGGCGCAGCCCAGGGTCGCCAGGCTCCACATCGACGCGGCCGCGACCAGGATCCGCACCCGCCCCCACCGGTCCGCGAGCAGGGACAGCGGGAACGTCAGCACGCCGACCATGAGGGCGACGACGCCGCTCAAGGTGCCCAACTGGCCGTCGGACAGCAGCCATTGGGCCTTGAGCATCGGGAAGACGGCGTTGAGCACCTGCCGCGACATGTAGTCGGACAGCAGCAGCGCGAAACTCAGCGCGAACACCAGCCACGCGTAACGACGCGACACGACCGGAGGGGAGTCCACGGCCCCCGACGTCAGTACGGCCCCGGCCATCAGAACGGTCGGTCGCCGGTGATGCCGGCGCGCTCCATGCGGCGCACGGCGGGCCAGTAGTCCTGGACGGCGTAGTGCTGGGTCGAGCGGTTGTCCCAGATCGCGACCGAGTCCGGGCTCCAGCGCCAGCGCACCTGGTACTCGGGGACGGCCGCCTGACTGATCAGATACCGCAGGAGGTCCGCGGCGCCGGGCGCGTAGTCCTGGCCGAAGCGCACGTTCTCGGGCCGGTGGTAGTTCACGAAGTGCGTGGTGAACGCGTTGACGAAGAGGATCTTCTCGCCGGTCTCCGGGTGTGTGCGCACCACCGGGTGTTCCGCGTCGGGGAAGCGTTCCTTGAGCGCGTGCCGCTCCGCCGTCGGCAGGGCCGCGCCGAACGTCGCCTCGATGCTGTGCCGGGCGCGCAGCCCCTCGATACGCTGCTTGACCCGATCGGGCAGCCGTCGGTACGCCTCGGCCATGTCGATCCACATGGTGTCGCCGCCGACCGCCGGGCCCTCGACGCAGCGCAGCACCGCGCCCATGGGCGGGCACTCGCGCCACGTCGCGTCGCAGTGCAGGGCGTTCTCGTAGTGCTCGGGCTTGCTGTCGAGGTCCTTGTAGATGCGGACGAGGCCGGGGTGCTCGGGGTCGCTGCCCGCCACCGGATGGTCCTCGAGCGGGCCGAAGCGGGAGGCGAAGGTGACGTGTTCGGCCCGCGACATGTCCTGGTCGCGCAGGAACAACACCTTGTACTTCAGGAGGAGTTGACGGATCTCGGCGAACAGCTCCTCGTCGCGGGCCGCGTCGCTGAGCTGAACGCCGTGCAGCTCGGCGCCGAGTGTGCAGGTCAGGGGTTCGACGGTGAGGGCGGTACGGACAGGCATGGGTACTCCCGGAGAAGCGCGGAGAGGTTCGGAGGAGGTTCAGAGGACGAAGACGGACGAGCCCGTCGTGCGGCCCGACTCCAGGGCGCGGTGCGCGTCCACAGCGTCCGGCAGCGCGAACCGCTGCGGGATCCGGACCGTGATCCGGCCGGCCGCCACGTGGTCGAACAACTCACCGGCGAGGGCGGACCGTTCGGCCGGATCCGCGATGTAGTCGGCGAGCGCGGGCCGCGTCACGAACAGCGAGCCGTGGACGGCCAGTTGCATGGCGTCCAGCGGTGGCACACCCGACGCCGTGCCGAAGCACACCAGCAGTCCGCGGCGGCGCAGCGAGGCCATCGACGCCTCGACGGTGTCCTTGCCGATGCTGTCGAGGACGAGCGGAACGCCTTCTCCGTCAGTGAGTTCACGGACCCGCTCCGCGACGTTCTCGCGCCGGTACAGGATGGTGTGGTCGCAGCCGTGCTCGCGAGCGACGGCCGCCTTCTCCTCCGTGGAGACCGTGCCGATGACCCTGATGCCGAGCAGCTTCGCCCACTGGGTGAGGATCAGCCCGACGCCACCGGCCGCCGCGTGCAGCAGGATCGTGTCGCCCGCCTCCAACGGATGGATGCGGCGCAGCAGATACGCGGAGGTCAGGCCGCGCATGGTCATGGCGGCGGCCGTGTCGAAGCCGATGCCGTCCGGCAACTTGATCAGGGAGCCGGTCGGCATGACGCGTTCGGTGCTGTACGCGCCGAGCGGGCTTCCCGTGTACGTGACCCGGTCGCCCGCGGCGAACTCCGTCACGCCCGGCCCCACGGCCAGGATCACGCCCGCGCCCTCGACGCCGAGCCCCGCGGGCAGCGGCGCCGGGTACAGCCCGGTGCGGAAGTAGGTGTCGGCGAAGTTCAGGCCGACCGCCTGATGCCGGATGCGCACCTCGCCGGGGCCCGGGGCGCCCACCGCGACCTGTTCCCAGCGCAGCACATCGGGGCCGCCGGTCTCGTGGAAGCGGACCGCGTACGCCATCAGTGCTTGCCCTCGGTCGCGACGGGACGCAGCATCGAACCCCGTTGCCCGGGGCGGCGGTTGGGCACCATGCCGAGCTGCGCGAGGGTCTCGTCCGTGCCGTCGTACCACTCGCCGAGCCGGTAGATCTCCCGCGCCTCGGGCCCGGAGGCCACCTCGCGGCCGACCGCGTCGGCGATCCGCACCATCTGCTCGACCTGCTGCACCGACGACATCCGCTCGCCCTTGCGGCTCCACAGGTTGTCCTCGTTGCCGACGCGGACGTGCGCGCCGAGCGCGATCCCGACCGCGTTCATGGGAGCCACCGCGCGCATCGACGCCTCGATGGTGAGCACCGCGCCGTCCGGCACGCGACGGATGAACTCGACCAGGTCGGCGGGGTGCCGGCCCGCGAACCCGCCGCCGATCGCCACGTAGTTGAGGACGAGCGGGCCGTGGTACTCGCCCTTGCGGATGAGGCGCTCGACCGTCTCCAGCTGGGAGAGGTTGGCGAGCTGGAAGTGCGGCTGGATGCCGTTCGCCCGCAGCCGCTTCAGGTGCTCCAGATAGAACTCCGGTCCCGCCTCGACGACCATGTCCCGGTACGCCTTGTAGTAGCCCGGCTTGGCGATGGACGTGCCCTCGATGTCGGCGTCGTCGAAGATCTCGACGATGTTCATCTGGTTGGTGTTGATCGCGATGGTGACCTGGTCGGGGCTCGGCGAGACCTCCGCCAGCATGTGGCGGGTGTCGTAACTGAGCCACTGCGCGTCGCCGCCCTCGTCCTCGGGGGCGAAGGAGATCGAACCGCCGATCTGGAGCACCATGTCCGGTACGGCCTCGCGCAGCCGGCCCATCAGCTCGTTGAACATCGACAGGCGCTTCGAGCCGTGCCCGTCCAGTTCGCGTACGTGGATGTGCAGCACGGTGGCGCCGGCGTTGTAGCAGTCCACGGCGGCCTGCACGTGCTCGTCCATGGTCATCGGCAGGTCGTCGGCGTCGCCGGGCAGCCACTCGGGGCCGTACGGCGCGGCCTGGATCACCAGCTTCTGCTGGTTCTCGGGGTAGAGGGAGTCATCGTGGAAATGCATGGTTTTACGCCCTTTCGGTGCGGTTTCTCGCCTACCACCGCCACGTTAAGGACGGGTTACGTGGCCCGCTTAACCGAAAGGGACAGCCAACTTGTCACTTGGGGACAGGAGTTGATCTCCCCGCTGGTTCCGATCTCCCCGCTGTCTCCGAACTCCCCGTACGTTCCGAACTCCCCGTACGCCGGGCCCGCCAGGCCCGCGGCGTGCAGCCGAACTGCTCGCGGAACCACCGCGAGAAGCCGCTGGGCGCGGAGAAGCCGAGGAGGAGCGAGACCTCGGTCAGCGGCTGCCGCGGATTCGCCACCAACTGCTCGGCGAGGCGGGCGCGGGTGGCGTTGAGCAGCGAGGAGAACGTGTGCCCCGCCGACGCCAGATGCCGGTGCACCGTCCTGCGGTCCACACCGAGGCTGTGCGCGACCTCCTCGATGGAGCAGCGCCCCGTCGGCAGCAGCGCCTCGATCAACTCCCGCACCTGGTCGACGAGGGCGGCCCCGCGCGGCTCGGTGACCGAGTCGAAGTACTGGCGGGCGTAGGCGTGCAGGAGCGGGTCCGAGTGCGGGTTGGGGGCGTCGAGGTCACGCGCGTGCAGCACCAGGCCGTTGAACGCACGGCCGAACTCCACGGCGGGGCCGAACAGGCGGTGGTGTGTGCCGGGTTCGGTGGGCGCCGGGTGTGTGAAGCAGATGGCGGCGGGGCGGCAGCGGTCGCCCAGGATCTCCCGAACGACGTGGTGGAAGACGCCCACGGCCAGCTCCGTCGCCTGCCGCGCGGGCGTCGGCTCACCCGATTCGAGCCACACCTTCAGCACCGACCGCCCCTCCGACTCGTCGAGCCGGCCGTGCAGCATCTCGTTGTACGCGTCCTCGTGGCGGATCAGCAGATCGAGCGCGCTGCGCAGCGTCGGCTCCTCGCGCGCCACCAGGCTGATCGGTCCCAGGTTCGCGAACCGTCGCCGTCCGGCGAGCAGTAGCCCGAAGTCCTCGCGGCCCGCCACGGCGGCCGACCGTTCGAGCAGCCGGGTCACGGCGGGCCCGGGGATCCACCGGTCCTGTACGGAGAGTTCGGCGGGGCGCAGGCCCACCTCGCGCAGCAGCGGTTCCGGCGCGATGCCGAGCGAGCGGGCGAGCGGGACGTAGCCGCTGAGCGCGGCGCTGCGGACGCGGGGCTTCATGGGCACGCTCCTTGCCTGTCCCCGTTGGATAAGTCGCACGTCACGAGGAGGCAAGCGGGGGACCGGACCGCGACCTAGCGTTGCAGCGCCGCGACGGTCCCCGAGGCCACCCGGTCACGGAGTTACCGAACGCCAGGAAACCGGCCGGACAGCGCGTTGACAAGGCACCGGCCGAAGATCAGCCCTCGAAGGAGCCGCATGACCAACCTTGCCACCCTCCTCGTCGCAGCCGCCCGGGAGCACGGCGACCGGCCGGCCGTGCGGCAGGGCGGGGACCGTCTCACGTACGAGGAGCTGGGCGACGCATGTGCCCGGTTCGCCGCGCTGCTGGGGGAGTGGGGCGTGCGGGCCGGTGACCGGGTGGCCATGGCCGTGCCCAATGTCGTCGACTTCCCTGTCGCCTACTACGGCATCCTCGCCGCGGGCGCCGTGGTGGTCCCGCTGAACCCGCTGCTGAAGTCCCGGGAATTCGCCCACGTGCTGGGGGACTGCGAGCCCCGTGCCGTGGTGACGGTGGCAGCGTGTGCGGACGAGGTCGCTGCCGCCGCCGCGCCGACGGGCACGCCCTGTCTGACCGTGGGGACGGAGGAGTTCACCCAACTGCTGTGCGGTACCGAGCCATTGAGGTCGATCGTCGAGCGTGCCGACCACGACACGGCCGTGATCCTCTACACCTCGGGGACGACCGGAGCGCCCAAAGGGGCCGAGCTCACCCATCGCAATCTCGCCGCCAACGCGCGCACCGTCGCGCGCGACATCCTCCGGATCGGCCGGGACGACGTGGTCTTCGGCGGGCTCCCGCTGTTCCACGCGTTCGGCCAGACCTGCGCGCTCAACGCCGCCGTGAGCGCGGGCGCGACGCTCACCCTGCTGCCCCGGTTCGACGCCGGGGCGGCGCTGGAGGCCATGGCACGCGACGGAGTCACGCTCTTCCTCGGTGTGCCGACGATGTACGCGGCCCTGCTCCATGGAGGCGTGGGGGTACGGCCCGGAAGGCTGCGGCTCGCCGTCTCGGGCGGCGCCTCCCTGCCGGTCCACACGCTGCACGCCTTCGAGCGCGCGTACGGGGTGCCGATCCTGGAGGGCTACGGGCTGTCCGAGACGTCCCCGGTCGCCACGTTCAACCCGCCGGACGGGCCCCGCCGACCCGGCTCGATCGGGCTGCCGGTCGACGGCGTCGCGCTCCGCCTCCTCGACGACGCCGGGCAGCCCGTCGAGGCCGGCGAGGTGGGCGAGATCGTGATCCGCGGCGACAACGTCATGAAGGGCTACTGGAACCGCGCGGCGGCGACCCGCGAGGCCTTCACGGACGGCTGGCTGCGCACCGGGGACCTCGCCCGCGTCGACGACGACGGCTACTACTACGTCGTCGACCGGAAGAAGGACCTCATCATCCGCTCCGGCTACAACGTCTACCCGCGGGAGATCGAGGAAGTGCTCCACGAGCATCCCGCCGTCGCGGAGGCCGCCGTGCTCGGCGTCCCGCACGAGACCCACGGCGAGGAGGTCGTCGCCGTCGTCAGCCTGCGCGCCGGCGAGCGCGCCGAGGCCGACGCCATACGGGAGTTCGTCCGGGAACGGGTCGCCGCCTACAAGTACCCGCGCCGCGTGCGGATCGTGGCCGCCCTGCCGAAGGGAGCGACCGGCAAGATCCTCAAGCGCGAGCTGGCGGACTAGTTGAGCTCGTCCGGGTGCGGACCCGTGCGCAGGTCGCGGTCGAGGGTGGCGATGGAGGCAAGCTCGTCGTCCGTGAGCGTGAAGTCGAAGACGTCGAGGTTCTCGCGGATGCGGGCCGGCGTCACGGACTTGGGGATCACGACGTTGCCGAGCTGGAGGTGCCAGCGCAGCACGACCTGGGCGGGCGACTTGCCGTGTCGGGCGGCGATGGTGGTGATCGCCTCGTCGCCGAGGACCGCGCCCTGCGCGAGCGGGCTCCACGCCTCGGTGGCGATGCCGAGGTCGGCGTGCACGGCGCGCAGCTCGCTCTGCTGGAGGCCCGGGTGCAGCTCGACCTGGTTCACGGCGGGTACGAGCGGCGAGTCCGCGAGGAGCCGCTCGAGGTGCGCGGGCTGGAAGTTGGAGACGCCCGCGGCCCGGATCCGGCCGTCGGCGACCAGCTTCTCGATGGCCTTCCAGGTCTCGCGGTAGAGGTCGCGCTCCGGGGTCGGCCAGTGGATGAGGTAGAGGTCGACGTAGTCGAGGCCCAGCTTCTCCAGCGAGGCGTCGAAGGCCGCGAGCGTGGCGTCGTAGCCCTGGTCGGCGTTCCACAGCTTGGTCGTGATGAACAGGTCCTCGCGGGCGATGCCGGAGGTGGCGAGCGCGCGGCCGACGCCGGTCTCGTTCCCGTAGATCGCCGCGGTGTCGATGCTGCGGTAACCGGCCTCGAGCGCGGCGGTCACGGCCGCGGTGGTCTCGTCGTCCGGCACCTGGAAGACGCCGAAGCCCAGCTGGGGGATCTCGACGCCGTTGTTGAGGGTGACGGTGGGGATGGTGGACGGTGCCATGGTGTGGGTGGCCTCTCGGGTGGTACGGGCCCTACGGGTGCTTACGCCGTCCGACGGTAATTGCAGGCGCGGGTTAAATGTAAACGCACGTATCGGGGTCCTGCATTTACCGCCGTGTGCAACCATTGACCGGATGAAGGCCATCACTCTGAACGGATACGGCGGCCCCGACGCGCTGCGGCTCACCGACCTCCCCGACCCGAAGGTCGCACCTGGTGAGGTGCTGATCCGGGTCCGGGCCGCCGGGGTCAACCCGGTCGACTGGAAGCTCGCCGCGGGCGGCCTCGACCCGATCATGGAGACACACTTCCCCCTCGTCCCCGGCTGGGACGTGGCCGGAGTGGTCGAGCGCGTCGGCTTCGACGTCGAGGAGTACGCGCCCGGGGACGAGGTCTTCGGCTACATCCGCAAGGACGCCGCCCAGCTCGGCGCCTACGCCGAATACGTCTCCGCGCACGTGCGCATGCTCGCCCGCAAGCCCGCCGCGCTCTCCTGGGAGCAGGCCGCGGGCCTCCCGCTCGCCGGGCTCACGGCCTACCAGGCCATCAAGCGCGTGGGTGTCGGCACGGGTGACACCGTCCTGGTGCACGCGGCCGCGGGCGGCGTCGGCTCGTTCGCCGTCCAGATCGCGGTGGCGCTCGGCGCCCGCGTGATCGGCACGGCGAGCGCCCACAACCACGACTTCGTACGGGAGTTGGGCGCGGAACCCGTGGCCTACGGTCCCGGACTCGCCGACCGTGTCGCGGAGTCGGCGCCCGAGGGCATCGGCGCGGCCCTCGACTTCGTCGGTGGCGAGGAAGCCGTCGAGACCTCGCTGCGGCTGCTCGACCGGCCCGACCGGTTCGCGTCCATCGTCGAGGCGGAGGCCGCCGAGAAGGGCGGCCACTACGTGTGGGTCCGCCCGGACCCGGCCGATCTCACGGCACTCGCCGACCTCGCCGACGCGGGGAAGCTGACCGTGCCTGTCGCGCGGGTGCTTCCGCTGGCCGAGGCGGCACAGGCCTGGCGGCTCAACGCCGAGGGACACACGCGGGGCAAGCTCGTGCTGTCCGTGGACTGAGCTGCTGCGCCGCGTTGAACCTCGGGGCCTGCGGGCCGCTTACGCGGTGCGGTCCCGCGACTCGTCCGCGTACGGGGCCAGCTCCGCCCGCTTCGGTGCCCGGCCGTCGCCCGACGACCTTCCCGTCAGGCGGCGGCCGATCCACGGCACGAGGTGCTGCTTGGCGAAGCGGGCGTCGGCCACCCGGCGCGCCACCCAGTTCGGCGGGAGCGCGGGCGGCAGCTCGGCGCGCCAGTCGGACTCCGCCTCGTGGCCGAGGCCCTGCCAGATCGCCTCGGCGACCCGGCGGTGACCCTCAGCGGTGAGGTGCAGCCGGTCCACGTCCCACATGCGCTGATCGCCGAGGACCGGCGCCCCGTACAGGTCGACGACGAGGGCGTCGTGCTTCACCGCCAGTTCGTCGATGCAGGTGAACAGCTCCTCCATGCGCGGCCGGAACCGCTCCATCACCGGGCCGTTGCGGCCGGGGCTGCGCATCAGGACGAGCTGCTCGCAGGACGGGGCCAGCGTCTCCACGGCCTGCGTGAGCAGATCGCGGACGCGGACCATGTCGCACTTGGGGCGAAGGGTGTCGTTGAGGCCGCCGACCAGGGTCACGACATCGGCCTTCATCGCGGCGGCGACATCGATCTGCTCGTCGACGATCTGGCCGATGAGCTTGCCGCGCACGGCGAGATTCGCGTAGCGGAAGTCCTCGGTGCGCGCGGCCATCCGGGCGGCGAGGAGATCCGCCCATCCTCGGTAGGAACCGTCCGGCAGCAGGTCCGACATGCCCTCGGTGAAGGAGTCGCCGACCGCGACGAGGCTGGTGTGGTGGGGGTTCGTGTGCATGACTACCCAGATCGTATCCCGAGGCAACGAAGTGGTGGGCGCCGCGGGGCTGGGCAGCGGCGCCCGGCGGCGGTATGCCAGGAGCGCGTACCGGCTCGCCCGGCCGGGCGGGCGCGACGAACGGGGGAGCGGGTCATGTGGAGCATCGGATTCTGGAAGGCCACCGCCGAGCGGGCGATCCGGACGTTCGCGCAGGCGCTCGCGGCGGTGCTGGTCGCGGGCGCGACGAACCTGCTGGACGTCGACTGGGCCGCGGCCCTCGGCACCGCGGGGCTCGCCACGCTGCTCGCGGTCCTCACGGCGGTCGGCACCGCACGCATCGGGCCGCACGGTCCCGGCATCCTGGAGGCCCCGACGCCGGAGCCCGCGGCGCCGCGCCCTCAGCCCAAGAAGCCCACGAGCGACCCGCCCGCCACGCGCACCTGACGGCCCTCGAAGCGGGCCCGCAGCCTGCGGTCGTGGGAGACCACGACGAGCGTGCCCGCGTAGCCGGCCAGCGCCTCGTCCAGGTCCTCCGCGAGCGCGGGCGAGACGTGGTTCGTCGGCTCGTCCAGGAGCAGTAGATCGGCGGGGCGGGTGACCAGGCGGGCCAGATCGAGCCGGCGGCGCTGGCCGACGGAGAGGTCCCGTACCGGCACGGCCAGGTCCTCCTCGCGGAAGAGGCCCAGCGCCAGCAGGGTCCCCGCGTGTTCCTCGGGCAGCCCGCCGAGCCCGCCGAGCCCGCCGAGCCCGCCGAGCCCGCCGAGCCCGCCGAGCCCGCCGAGCCCGCCGAGCCCGCCGAGCCCGCCGAGCCCGCCGAGCCCGGCCGCGAACGCGTCGAGGAGCGGCTGCGCGGTGCCGTCGTGCGCGACCTCCTGCGTCAAGTAGCCGATGCGGGGCGGGCGTTGGACCGTGCCACGGTCCGGCGCGAGGTGCCCGGCGAGCAGGGCGAGCAGCGTCGACTTGCCCGCACCGTTCGGCCCGGTCACCAGGGTGCGCGACCCGGGCTCCAGCACAAGGCGTTCGACCGTGAGCCGTCCCTCGACGGCGACGTCGGTCACCTCCACGGGGCGCAGGAAGGGGTGGTCGCCACCTTCCGGAGCTCCGCCTTCCGGGCCCCCGCCCACCCGGAACCGCAACGGCTCCGGCGGCTTCGGGACCGGGTCGGCGCGCAGCCTCCGCAGCCGCTCCCGCGCGTTGCGGACGACGCCGGAGACCTGGCCCTCCACGGAGCGCTGGTGCTTGGAGAACTTGGCGAACGCGCTGCTGTCCCGCATCCGCCAGCCGCCGGAGAGACGGGCGGAGGTGTCCTCGGCGATCCGCTCCTGCCGGTCCACCTCGTCGGACCACGCCCGGTACCGCTCCTCCCAGCGGCGCCGCGCCGTGCCCCGCTGTTCCAGGTAGCCGTCCCAGCCGTTGCCGTAGCGGGCGACGGAGTGCCGGTCGCCGTCGACCTCGACGATCGCGCCGGCCACCCGGTCGAGGAAGACGCGGTCGTGGGTGACGGCGACGACGGTGCCGCGGTGTGCCCGGAGCCGCTCCTCCAGCCAGCTCAGCGCCTGGTCGTCGAGGTGGTTCGTCGGCTCGTCCAGGAGCAGCAGCTCGGGTCGCGGCGCGAGGACGCAGGCGAGGCCGAGCCGCGCCGCCTCCCCGCCCGACAGGGAGTCGAGCGTGCGCGTGCGCTCCAGGTGCGGGACGCCGAGCCCATGCAGGGCCGCCTCCAGACGGGCGTCGGCGCGGTAGCCGTCGCGCGCCTCGAAGGCCGCCACCAGATCGGCGTACTCGGTCAGCGCGCCGGGCCCGGCCGAACCGAGGGCCGCCTCCGCCTCGGTGATCCGCCGCTCCAGGTCGCGCAGCTCGGCGAGCGCCGCGTCGACGGCATCCTGCACCGTGGCGTCGGGCGGCAGCGGCTGCGTCTGGGCGAGGTAGCCGGTGCCGCCGTCGGCGCCGACCACGACGGAGCCCTCCGAGGGGATCAGCTCGCCCGCGAGCAGCCGCAGCAGCGTCGACTTGCCGGAGCCGTTCTCACCGATGACGCAGGCCTTCTCGCCGGGCCGCACCGACAGCGAGATCCGGTCGAGGACCGGCCGGTCCGGGTACCCGTACGACACGTCCTTCAGGACGAGCTGACTCATGCCTCCCCTTTCCCGGCCCCGCGAGGTTCCTGGCCCCGCGAGGTTCCCGGCCCCCGTGAAGGGCTCACACCGGCTGGCCGAACAGCTCCCGCAGCACGTCCTCCATCGTCACGAGCCCGGCCAGCCGGCCGTCCGCGCCGAGCACCGCCGCGACGTGCGTACGGCTGCCGCGCATCGCGGTCAGCACGTCGTCCAGCGGCGTCGTCTCCCGCACGCGCGCGATGGACCGCATGTCCGGCACCCGGAACGGCAGGTCGCGCGGCATCGCGTCCAGGGCGTCCTTCACGTGGAGGTAGCCGACGATCCGCCGGCCCTCGTCCACCACGGGGAAGCGCGAGAAACCGGACTCGGCGGAGAGCCGCTCCAGCTCCTCGGGCGTGACGCCCACGCGCGCGTAGACGACCTTCTCGATCGGCAGGACGACGTCCTTGACGGGCCGCCGGCCCAGTTCGAGCGCGTCGTGCAGACGCTCCTGCGCGCGGTCGTCGATCAGGCCCGCGGCGGAGGCGTCCTTGACCATGCGGGCCAGCTCGTCGTCCGAGAACGTCGCCGTGACCTCGTCCTTCGCCTCCACGCGGAGCAGCTTGAGCAGCCCGTTCGCGAAGGCGTTGATCGCGAAGATCACCGGGCGCAGGGCGCGCGCGACGGCGACCAGCGGCGGGCCGAGCAGCAGCGCCGAGCGGACCGGCTCGGCGAGCGCGATGTTCTTCGGCACCATCTCGCCGAGCAGCATGTGCAGATACGTCGCCACGGTCAGCGCGATCACGAACGAGATCGGGTGGACCAGGCCGTGCGGCACGCCGACCGCGTCGAACGCGGGCTCCAAAAGATGTGCGATGGCCGGCTCGGCGACGATGCCGAGCACCAGCGTGCACAGCGTGATGCCGAGCTGCGCCGCGGCGAGCAGCGCCGACACGTGCTCAAGACCCCACATGACGCTGCGCGCGCGCCGGTCGCCCTCCTCGGCGTACGGCTCGATCTGGCTGCGGCGCACCGAGATCAGCGCGAACTCGCCGCCCACGAAGAAGGCGTTGACGAACAGCGTCGCCAGGCCGATGAGCAATTGGATCGCGGTCATCGGGCCGCCCCCTTCTCCTGAGAGGCCTTGTCGGCCTTGCTCGCGGCCCTGGCCTTCTCGGCCTTGCCCGCCGCCCTGGCCTTCGCGGCCGTCCGGCCGCTCCTCGTCTCCTCCGCCGTCCCGCTGTCCTCGGTGTCCGGGATCAGCGGCGCATGCAGCAGTACGCGGGCCGCGCGATGCCCGTGCGCGTCCACGACGTCGAGCCGCCACCCGGTGACGTCGACGCTGTCGCCGATGTCCGGGATCCGGCCCAGCTCCGTCGCGACGAGCCCGGCCAGCGTCTCGTACGGTCCGTCGGGCGCGCGCAGTCCGACCCGCGCGAGCTGGTCGGTGCGGGCGGCGCCGTCGGCGGAGTAGAGCGTCCGGCCCTCCGGGTCGGTTCCCGCGGCCGCGATGTCGGGGGTCTCGTGCGGGTCGTGCTCGTCGCGGACCTCGCCGACGACCTCCTCGACGATGTCCTCCAGGGTGGCGACACCGGCCGTGCCGCCGTACTCGTCGATGACCACGGCCATCGTCCGCTTGCCGGAGAGCCGGTCGAGCAGCCGGTCCACGGTCAGCGTCTCCGGCACCAGCAGCGGCTCGCGCAGCAGATCGGTGACGCCCTTGCGGGACCGCTGCTCGTCGGGCACGGCGAGGACGTCCTTGATGTGCACGACGCCGACGACCGAGTCGAGGCTGCCGCGGTAGACGGGGAAGCGGGACAGTCCCGTGGCCCGCGTCGCGTTCGCCACGTCCTCGCAGGTGGCCTGGAGGTCGAGGGCCATGACCTGGACGCGCGGCGTCATCACGTTCTCCGCGGTCAGGTCGGCGAGGTTCAGGGTGCGCACGAACAGCTCGGCGGTGTCCGCCTCCAGCGCGCCCGCCTTCGCGGAGTGCCGGGCGAGCGCCATCAGCTCCTGCGGGCCGCGCGCGGAGGCCAGCTCCTCGGTCGGCTCGATGCCGAAGCGGCGCACGAGCCGGTTCGCGGTGTTGTTGAGGTGCGTGATGAACGGGCGGAACGCGGCGCTGAACCAGCGCTGCGGCGTCGCCACCTTCTTGGCCACGGCCAGCGGCGAGGAGATCGCCCAGTTCTTCGGCACCAGCTCGCCGACGACCATCAGGAACACGGTCGACAGGGCGGTGCCGAGCACCAGGGCGACCGAGGAGGAGGCCCCCTCGGACAGCCCGATGGACCCCAGCGGCCCCGCCAGGAGCTTGGAGATGGACGGCTCGGCGAGCATGCCGACGACCAGGTTGGTGACGGTGATGCCGAGCTGGGCTCCGGAGAGCTGGAAGGTCAGGTTCCGTACGGCCCGCAGGGCGCCGGCCGCGCCGCGCTCACCGCGCTCGACGGCCTCTTCGAGATCGGCGCGCTCGACGGTCGTGAGCGAGAACTCCGCGGCGACGAACGCGCCGCAGGCCAGCGACAGCAGGACTGCGACGGCGAGCAGCAGTACTTCGGTCATCGGGGCGTCACCTCCGTCCCATGATCGGCCAGGGCCGGGACGGATGCGCGCTCGCGGGGGCCGCGCGGGGGGACGGAGCAGGGAGGAGTCCCTGTCGGACTGGGAGGCTCGCCCATGGGCGGACGCTCACACCTTTCGTAGGAGTTCGGATGACTCATCCATGTTAAAGCGTCGGCAAAGGGTGTCGGTCCGTCGTACGGGTGCCCCCGCTCGCGGCCCCGTACGCCCCCGCTCACCGGCCGCCGTCCCCCTCGGCGAGGGAGCGCAGCAGCTCGACGAAGGCCGGCACGAGCGGCGCCGGGGCGGCGGCGGGCAGCAGCACGCCGTAGTCCAGCGTCGGACCGTCCCGGAACGGAACGAAGGCGACGCCGGGCCGGGCGTGGTAGTCGGCGATGCGGGCCGCCACGATCGACGCGCCGAACCCGGCGGCGACCAGCACGGGGATCTCGTACCAGGAGGTGTAGGAGGGGCCGCGGGGGATGGGGCGGCCCATCGGTGTGGTCGGGGGGAAGTGGAAGTCCATCTGGGGTTTCGGATGGTCCCCCTGGAGCCGGAGCAGTGGCACCTCGGCCAGGTCCTCCAGGGACACGGTGTCGGCGTCGGCCATGGGGTGGTCGGCCGGCAGCATCAGCGCGCGACGTTCTTGCAGCAGCACCGGGCCTGCGGCGAGGCCCGGTTCGAACACGGGGAACTCGGTGATCTGCAGCTGGAGTTCACCGCGGTGCAGCGGACCGTAGAGATCGTTGAACTGGATCTCCTGGATCCGTACGGACCAGCCGGGGTGCCGGCCGCGCAGCTCCTGCGCGGCCCGCAGCAACAGTTCTGCGCACCAGGGGCCGGAGTAGCCGACGCGCAGTTCGCCGGCCTCGGTCCGCCCCTCGGCGGCGGTCCGGTCGAGCGCCTGGAGGATGCGTCGGTGGGCCGGGAGCAGCTCGTCGCGCAGTCGTTGGCCGGGAGGGGTGAGCCGCACCGTGCGCGAGGTCCGCTCGAAGAGCTGCACGCCGAGCCGGCGCTCCTGCTTCTTGATGACATGGCTGACCCGGGACGGGGTGATGTGCAGCCGCTCGGCGGTCCGCCCGAAGTGCAGCTCGTCCGCCAACGTCAGAAAGATCTCGATGTCCCGCAGCTCCATCGGCCCCCGCCTCCCCAGTGAGCGTGAACCTAGCGGTCAACTGTGCGGTGACACAATGCGCATTGATGCTTCGGAGGACAACACAGCCTTGCCGAACTCATTGTTGATCACCCGTCGGGCCCGGCGCAGGCTGAGGGCGAGGGGCCCGGACGTCTCCGGGCCTGCGAGCCGGACGAGGGCGGGCCGCGCGGGCGGGTCCGCGAGGGGTGGGCGATGGGACACATCAGCGGCGGTTTCTCCGAGGCGGGGCAGCGCAGGGTCCGTGACCTGCTGGCGCGGCACGTCGAGTCCGGGCGGATTCCCGGCGTGGTCGTGCTCTACAGCCGGGGCGAGGAGACGTACGTCGAGACGCTGGGGACGATGCGTCAGGACGGCGGCGATCCGATGCGCCGGGACACGATCTTCCGGATGGCGTCCACCTCCAAACCGGTCTCGATCGCGGCGGGCATGGTGCTGCTCGACGAGTGTCGGCTGCGCCTCGACGACACGGTCGAGGAGTGGCTGCCGGAACTGTCCGACCGACAGGTGCTGAAGCGGGTCGACGGACCGCTGGACGACACCGTCCCCGCGCGCCGGCCGATCACCGTGCGGGACATCCTGACGTCCACGTTCGGGCTCGGCATGGATATGACCGCGATCGGCACCCCGGTCTTCGGGGCGATCGCCGAGCGGGGGATCATCCCGAACCTCCCGGAGCCGATGCCCGAGCCCGACGAGTGGATGAAGCGCCTGGGCACGCTGCCGCTGATGCATCAGCCCGGAGAGTGCTGGCAGTACCAGATCGCCAGCGACCTGCTCGGCGTGCTGGTCGCCCGGGTCTCGGGGCAGTCGTTCGACACGTTCTTGCGCGAGCGCATCTTCGAGCCGCTCGGCATGAAGGACACCGGCTTCCACGTGCCCGCCCAGGACATGCACCGGCTCCCTCCGCTGTACGCCCCCGATCCGGCCACCGGCGAGTTCCAGGTCTGGGACGAGGCCGAGGGCGGACGCCACAGCGTGCCTCCGGCCTTCCCCGGCGGTGGCGGCGGTCTGAACTCCACCGCCGACGACTACCACGCCTACTTCCGGATGCTGCTGAACGGCGGAGTGCACGGCGGCGAGCGCGTCCTGTCGAAGCCGGCCGTGCGGCTCATGACCACCAACCGCCTCAACTCCGAGCAGCAGGCGGCCCGGACGGCCCTCGCCACCGAGAACGTCCATGTGTCGTTCGGCCAGGCGCAACAGGGCGGCTGGGGCTTCGGCATGGCGGTGCGCACCTACATCGGCGACTACGCGCCGCTCGGCCAGTTCGGCTGGGACGGCGGCAGCGGCACCTCGACCTACGCCGACCCGGTCAACGATGTCACCGGCATCGTCCTCACCCAGGTCGGCGCGTCCGTGGGGCACGCGATCCGGCTGCACAACGACTTCTGGACCACGCTCTATCAGGTGATCGAGGACTGAGGCCGCCACCGAGGGGCCGGCCGCGGGGACGGCCATCGCCTCAGCCTTCGCCCGGCCAAAAGACCTTGGCCGGGCGGAGGCAGCCGTGTTCGAATCCGGGGGTGACTGATCTGAACATGCGCCCCGCGACCCCCGACGACATCGACGCGGTCCTCGCGTTCTGGCGCAAGGCGGCCGAAGGCACGAGCATCTCCGACGACCACGACGGGGTGGCGCGGCTCATCGCCCGCGACGCCGAGGCCCTCATCCTCGCGGAACGCGACGGGCAGCTCGTCGGCACCGTCATCGCCGGCTTCGACGGGTGGCGCTGCTCGGCCTACCGGCTCGCCGTGCACCCCGACCACCGTCGGCAGGGCATCGCGTCGGCGCTCCTGGAAGCGGCCGAACGACGCTTCGCCGCGCTCGGCGGCCGTCGCGTCGACGCCATGGTCCTGGAGTCCAACACGCGGGCGCACGGCGCGTGGTCCGCTTCCGGATACCACCGCGAGGACCACTGGCGCCGCTGGGTGAAGTCGCTGTAGCCCACGCGCCTTTCGCGTACCGGTCTTTGGCGTACCGGCTCTCAGCGCCCCCGCAGCGCCTCGATCACCGGCGCGAGCGCCTCCATGGACGGCTCCAGGACGGTGATGTACGAAAACCCGAACCGCTCGCGGCGCTCCAGCAGTTGCTCGGTGATCTGCTCGACGGTGCCGACGAGCAGCAGCGGGGAGTCGAGGGCCTGCTCCTCGGTGAGCTGCGGCAGATGTTCGAGGAGGGGCCGGACGGCGGCGGGCCGGTCGTCCGTCACCGCCACCATCTGTACGAGCAGGTTGAGTTCGGCGCTCTCCGCTCGGTCGGCGGCGAACTTCCGGTAGGTGGCCACCCGCTCCTGGAGCTCGTCGCCGGTCAGCGGTTCGAGTCCGCCCGCGTTCCCCGCCGGCGCGCGGGCCCCGGTGAACGCGGCGATGTCGGCGTGCTCGGCGGTGATCCGCAGCATCCGGTCGCCGTTGCCGCCGATCAGGAGCGGGGGCTTGGGGCCCTGGTCGGGGGCGGAGAGCAGCCGGTCGAGCTGCGTGACGGTGCGCACCAGGTGGTCGACGCGGCTGCCGGGCGTGCCCCACTCCAGGCCGGCCTGCTCGAACTCCTCGCGTACGTAGCCGGTTCCGAGGCCCAGTTCGAGGCGGCCGCCGGTGAGGGCGACGGTGGTGGTGACCTCGCGGGCGAGCAGCACCGGGTTCCAGAACGCGCAGTTGAGCACGAACGTGCCGACCTTCGGCCGGCTCGTCGCGTCGGCCGCCGCCACGAGCGAGGGGAACGGCGACGGGGCGCCCAGATGGTCGGGCACGAGGATCACGTCGTAACCGATCTCCTCGGCGCGCCGGCACTTGGCGCGCCACGCGTCGTCCGGCGCGGGGGTCACCAGATTGACGCCGAAGCGGAACGGGCGCGCCGCCTGGGAACCTGCCGTACTCATGAACTCTCCTCAGAACGTGGACAGTTGCCGTGCCGACCCTACGTCCGGCCCGCTATTCGTGCGCGATCGCCGCCAGCACGTTCAGCCGCGAGGCCCGCAGCGCCGGCAACAGCGCCGCCGCGAGGCCCACGAGCACCGAGCCGACCACCACCGTGGCGATCGTCGTCCACGGGATCGCCAGCGCCTCCATGCCCTCCAGGGCCAGCACCCGCTGCGCGACCACGCCCCATACGAGCCCGAGCGCGAGCCCGAGCACCGCCCCGAACACGGCGATCACCACCGACTCCAGGCGGATCATGAGCCGCAACTGGCGCCGCGCGAGCCCGATCGCCCGCAGCAGCCCGATCTCCCGCGTGCGTTCCACGACCGAGAGGGCAAGGGTGTTGACCACGCCGAGGACCGCGATGACGATCGCCAGGCCGAGCAGCGCGTACACCAGATACAGGAGCACCGCGATCTGCCCGTGGATCAGCTCCTTGTAGTCGGCGAGGTCGCGCACCTGCACCTGCGGATACGGGTCGAGCGTCTTCTCCAGGCGCTCGCGCAGCACGTCGGGCGAGGTGCCGGAGGAGGCGTTCACGTACACCGCCGAGTCCTGGCCGCCTGGCGCGTACTTCACCAGTGTGGACAGGCCCATCGCGAAGCCGCCGGTCATACCGAAGTCGTTGGCCTCCTGGTCGGTCAGGGCGCCCACGGTCAGCTCGGTGCGCTTCCCGCCGGCGAACTCCACGGGCAGGACGCTGCCGATCCGCGCCCCGTGCTCGTCCGCGAACTCCTTCTGCAGCAGCAGATGCCGGGGTGCCAGGCCCGTGGCGCTGCTGCCCCGCGCGTACGTGACGTGCGCGACCTCGTCGACCCGCCGGTCCCACCCGGCAGCCGTCGTCTTCACCCGCTTCCCGTCCGGCATGCGCACGGCGAGCGCGCTGAACCGCTGGCGCACCACCAGACCCACGCCGTCCGTCGCCCGTATCTTCCGGGTGACCTCCTGCGAGAACGGCATGAAGTTGGCGTTCTGCACGGTGAAGTCGGCGCCCAGCGTCTTGTCGATCTGCTCGTCGAACGACTTGCTCATGGACGCGCTCGCCACGGACATCCCCGCCACGAGGGCAAGGCCCACCATCAGGGCGGCGGCGGTGGCTCCGGTGCGGCGCGGGTTGCGCAGCGCGTTGCGCTGGCTCATCCGGCCGATCGAACCGAACACGGCGGGGAACGCGCCGCCGAGGACCCGGATCACGGGCCGTACGAGCAGGGGCCCCGCGACGACCGTCGCGAGCAGCGTGAGGACGATGCCGAGGCCGAGCAGCGAGGACGCGGGCCCCGTCTCGTCCGCCATCCAGCAGCCGATCAGGGCCGCGGCGCCGGCCGCGCCGATCACCGAGCCCACCAGTGCCCGCACCTTCAACGGCCGCCCCACACCCGCGATCTCGGCGTCGGCGAGCGCGGCCATCGGGGAGACGCGGGCCGCGCGCCGCGACGGCAGATACGCGGCCACGAACGTGACCCCGACGCCGACCACGAACGAAATCACGGGAGTGGTCCAACCCACCGCCATTTCCGTGGACTTGATGTTCATGCCGAAGACGCTCATCACCTTGATGAGCCCGACGGCGAGCCCCACGCCGAGGGCGAACCCGGCCGCCGAACCGACGAGCCCGAGCAGTAACGCCTCCGTCAGGACGGAGCGCCGCACCTGCCGGCGGTCCGCACCGAGCGCCCGCAGCAGTCCCAACTCCCGGGTCCGCTGGGCGATCAGCATCGAGAACGTATTCACGATGAGGAACACGCCGACCAGGACGGCGATGCCAGCGAAGGCGAGCATCACGTACTTGATGACGTCGAGGAACCCGCCCAGGTCGTCCGTGGCCGACTTCGCGTCCTCGTCGGCCGTCTTCAACTCGTAGGCGCCGCCCAGCTCTTGGCCGATCCGCCGCTTGAGGGTCGTGTCGGCGACGCCCGGCGCCGCGTCCACCGCGATGCTCGACGCACGCCCGGTGCCGCCGAGCAGCCTGCGCTGCGCGGTGCCCGTGTCCAGGAAGACGAGGGCCGCGCCCGGGTTCGTCGTACGGAACGTGGCGATGCCCACGACCTCGACCTTGAACGAACCGGGCTCGGCGAGGACGGTGAGCGGGTCCCCGATGCCCACGTGCTTCTTGTCGGCGGTGTCCGCGTCGAGCAGCGCCTGGCGGGGGCCGCGCGGCGCGTGCCCCGATGTGAGGCGCAGCGGACTGCGGTCCGTGGGCTCCCAGTTGGTGGCGATCGTGGGCGCACCGGTGGTCGGTCCGACCGACTTGTTGTGCCGGTCGACGACGGTGATGTTCTCGACCCCGGCGTCGATGTGCGTGGCGGCCACGCCGTCGACCCGGTCGATCCGCCCGGCCAGCGAGGCGGGCACCGTACGCACCGTGCCCGACGGCACGGACTCGTCGAAGTCGTCCTCCTGGGGTCCCACCCGCACGTCCGCCGACGTCGACGCGAAGAGCCGGTCGAAGGTGCGCGACACGGTGTCGGAGAAGATCAGGCTGCCCGCGACGAACGCCACCGACAGGACGACGGCGAGTGCGGACAGGACGAGGCGCCCCTTGTGCGCCAGGAAGCTCCGTAAGGTCGCTTTCAGCATGGCTAACCCCGGGGGCCGGGCTTCTCGGCGACAACCTGGCGCACGACGTCGAACTGTTTCATGCGCTCCAGGACGGACTCCGCGGTCGGTTCCCGCATCTCGTCCACGACGCGGCCGTCACCGAGGAAGAGGACCAGGTCGGCGTGGGCGGCGGCGCCCGGGTCGTGGGTCACCATGACCACGGTCTGACCCAGCTCGTCGACCGACTGGCGCAGGAATCCGAGCACTTCGAGCCCGGCCCGCGAGTCCAGGTTCCCCGTCGGCTCGTCCGCGAAGATCAGCTCGGGGCGCGCGGCGAGCGCCCGCGCGCACGCGACGCGCTGCTGCTGCCCGCCGGAGAGCTGAGCGGGGCGGTGCTTCAGCCGGTCCCGCAGGCCGAGCGTGTCGATGACCTGCTCCAGCCACTTCTCGTCCGGGTCCTTGCCCGCGATGTCCATCGGCAGCGTGATGTTCTCCGCCGCGTTCAGCGTGGGGATCAGGTTGAAGGACTGGAACATGAAACCGATGCGGTCGCGCCGCAGTCGCGTCAGTTCGCGCTCCTTCAGTCCCGTGATCTCCGTTTCCCCCAGCCACACCTGTCCCGCCGAGACGGTGTCGAGGCCCGCCAGGCAGTGCATCAGCGTGGATTTGCCCGAGCCCGAAGGGCCCATCACGGCCGTGTACCGGCCGCGCGCGATGTCCACGTCGACCGCGTCGAGAGCGAGCACCTGCGTCTCGCCGGAGCCGTACGCCTTCGTCAGGCCCCTGGCCCGCGCGGCGACGGCGGTCTCCTTGGCCACACCCGTTCCCCCCACCCCAACTCCCTTACCTAGTAAGCCAGTTGTGCATCGGGCTTCGAGGCTCGATATCGGGTCCGAGGATAGCCGGTTGCTCTGACAACGGGTCTCAGAGCGCGTCGGCGCCGCTCACCTTCCAGCCGTCGGAGGTGCGGCTCATGGTCATCCGGACCCGGTTGAGGTCCACGAGATCCGCGTGCTGCGGGTCGACGTCGTCTTGCGGTACTCGCCGCCGAAATCGCCGGTCTGTGCGTTCAGGTCGACGATCAACCGGCTGATGCAGGCGATCCGTACGGGGGCGAGGCCGGAGGGCTCCAACCGGCCCACGAGGGAGGGGCGGGCGATCCGTCGCGGCGGGGGCGGACTTCTTTCGGGCAGGTGCGGGTGACTGTGGTGGGTTGCTCCCAAGCGCAGGCAACGACACCGTCACTCTCAGCACCGAAACGGACGGCAGCGCCACCGTCGGCAACCACCGCGTAGGACCCTCCTCGGTGGAACCCGAACGCTCCGGACCCGGCTCCGTGCGCACGGGCGACGCGGCGCCCCGGTGCTGCGCGTCCCGCTCCTCGCGCACACGGGGAATCGCGGAACCGGAACCCGCATCGCCCACCGGCCGCACATCCCCCGTGTTCGCCCCGGCCACCCGCGACTCGGTCACCCGCGGCTCAGCGGCCCCGTGCTCCGCGGCGTCCGGCGCCACGAACCCCGCCACCACAAGCCCCGCCGTCGCGGACGACACCGCGACGGCCTGCGCGGGCCCGCTCGCGACGAGCTTCCCGCGGCCCCACAGGAAGAGGGCGAGCCCCAGCGTCTCCGCCAAGGTGCGGCGGGCCCGCGCCAGCAGCGATTCGACGGTCCGATAGCCGAGCCGCATCCGCAGGGCGACCTCTCCCACGTCGAGGCCCTCGGCCTTCAGCCGCAGCGCCTCCGCCTGGCGCTCGGGCAGCCGGGCGCTGCGGGCCGCCAGCCAGCGCGCCTCGTCCCGGTCGCACACGGCCTCCTCGACGGGCACGGGGCCCGGGACCGTCAGCGTCGGGCTGCGGTGCACCTCGGCCTCCCGCATGACCTGCCGGTGCCGGTCGACGCACAGCCGCATTGTCACCGTCGTGAGCCAGCCGCCGAGCCGCTCGTCGTCCAGGCCAGGACGCTCCGCCGCGCGCAGCATCGCCTCGTGCACCGCGTCCTCGGCGTCCTCCGGGGTGACGGATCCGCGCCGGGCGACCCTGAGCAGCTCCTCCCGGTGGCTCCACACGCGCAGCCAGCGCTCGGGGTACGTGCCACGGGCCGAGGCCGCGGCGGCATTCGGTGTGTCCGGCATGTCCATCGGCATGAGGGCCCCTTCGCGCTCATCCGCATGTCCTGTCCCGTCCGGCCCGCGAGAGTACAGCCGTAGATCAAAGGTGTGGAGAGGCGCAGACGATCGATCGTCCGCACCTTGCCGGTGCTAGCACATCGGCGCTAGCTTGGAGGCATGGCCAAGACGCAGCTGAACGTCAGGGTGGAAGAGGGCACCGCCCGCGCCGCCCGCGAGCGCGCGCTCGCCCAAGGGGTGAGCGTGAACCGGTACATCGAGGAGCTGGTGCGGCGTGACGCCGGCGAGCAGGGGCGGACGTTCGTCGACGCCGCCGCCGACTTCATGAAGCAGTACGAGTCGGTGTTCGCCGAGGAGTTCGGCTCGGACACCGAAGGCCGGCGCCGTCCCGTTGAGTGATTCGTCGAATGAACCGCTGAACGAACCGCCGCATCTCACCATCGACCTCGCCTGGCTGCTCATGGTCGCGGAGCAGAAGACCCCCGGTGATCCGCAGGTCACCGACTGGGGCGCCCTCGTGGGCGCCGTCGCCCGCCACCGGGCCGCGATCTTCGACGTGCCGGTCTACGACTCGGCGCACGCGCGCGCCGCGTCGCTTCTCCAACTCCTCATCCATGTACCGGCGTTGGAGCGTTCGAACGCGATGTACGCGACGGCTGTCGCCTACGCGTACCTCGTCGCCAGCGGGCTGAAGATCGTCACGTCGCCCGAGCAGATCCGCGATCTGGCGCGCCTGGTGAAGACGGGCACGGCGACGGTCCACGACATCGAGAAGGAACTCCGCACCTGGAGCCTGTGAGGCGGCCCGGAGCCCGTGCGGCTACGCCTGGTCCCCGTCGCGTGCGGGCCGCCTGGCTGTGCCGAGCACGCAGTACGACATCGGCTGCCGGGGCCCGTGCCCCGGCATGGTCAGCGCCCGGTGGTCGCCGAGCTCGAAGCCGGCCGCGCGCAGCGAGCCGAGGGCGTCCCGCCGCAGGTGGCAGCCGCCGACGCAGAGCGGCCACAGAGTCCGGTCGAGGGCGCCCTGGACGAGGCGCATGCCGCGCCCCGGAGCCCGCACATGTTCGAAGAACCGCACCTCACCGCCCGGCCGCAGCACGCGCCACACCTCGCCCAGGGAGCGTTCCACGTTCCGTACGCTGCACAGGACGGTGCTGAGCACCACGGCGTCGTACGCCTCGCTCTTCACGGGCAGTGCCTCCGCGGCGCCCGGAACCACGTCGACCGGCACGTCCACGCGCTGCGCCGCGTCGACGGCGATCCGGCGCAGGGAGCGCTCGGGTTCGATGGCGACGACCTCGGAGACGGTGGTCGGATAGTGCCCGAAGCCGATGCCGGTCCCGGCGCCGATCTCCAGTACGCGTCCGGAGAGCCCGGCGACGAGCTCCCTCCGTATGGGGGCCATGACGGGCTCGACCCGCTCGACGACCTGCGCGTAATACCGGGCGAACACGGGATGCCGCACGGCGTCCCGCCCACCGCGCCGGGCCGCTTTGCCGACCAACGATGCCTTGTCCACGACGGGGCCTCCTTCACTGGGCGCGCCCCCCACCTCCAGTCTTCCCCGCCGCGGAGCCCTGGACCCTACGCCCGAGGCTCCGCCCCGGCCCCCGCGCCTCAAACGCCGGCGGGGCTGAAAAGATCGGGGCTCCGCCCCGCACCCCGCGAGTCTCGTCCCAGACCGGGGCTTGACATGCCCACCCGCCGCCTGGGCCTGCGGGTGGCTGCCCCCGCCTTGGGCAATCTGCCGCCAACCACGCCTCCCCACCCTTGGCGGTCGCCGCCAACCGCCTTGGGCAATCTGCCGCCTTGGGCGGCAGGGTGGGCAAGGCGGCCCCCGGTGCCGCGCGCCCCTCGCGAAGGCGTCAACCCCGGAAAGCCTCGGGGCGCTCGCTCTCCGCAAACGCACCCCCGTCCCACACCCCGCCCAACTCCGGCCCCAGCCACCCCTCCGCCCCGGCCCGGAACGCCACGGGTGGCAGCGCCCCGGCCCCCGCAGGCACCGCCCCCAGCAACTCCGCCCCAGCCACCACCGGCAGATCCGCCACATTGCAGCGCTCCGCGAGCCCGGGGTCGCGGGGCCAGCTGCCGATGACGACCCCCGCCTGGCGAAGGCCGCGCGACCGCAACGCCTCACCCGTCAACTGCACGGAGTTCAACGTCCCGAGCCCCGCCGCCGCGACCACCAGCACCGGCGCCCCGAGCAACCCCGCCACATCCGCCAACGTCGCACCCTCCTCGTCGAAGCGCACGAGCAGACCACCCGCACCTTCCACCAGCACGAGGTCGTGCGACGCCGCCAACTTCTCGACGGCGTCGGCCACTTGCCCCGGCCGCACCGGCGCAAGCCCGGCCCGCGCCGCCGCCGTCCCGGGCGCGAGCGGCTCCGGGTACCGCGCCAGCTCGACTCCCGTCACCGCGTCCCCCGCGAGCCGCACCACCTCGTCCACGTCTCCCGGCTCCCCGGGCGCGACGCCCGTCTGGGCCGGTTTGAGCACGGCCACCGAACGCCCGGACCGCGCCGCGACGGCCGCAAGCGCCGCCGTCGTCACGGTCTTGCCCACCTCGGTCCCGGTCCCGGTCACGACCAGCACACTCATCTCGGCACTGACCTTTCACCTGAAGCGGCGGCAGCGACCGCGCACACCGCGCGAGCGATCCGTGCCACGTCCTCGTCGCTCGTGACGTACGGCGGCATCGTGTAGACGAGGTCCCGGAACGGCCGCAGCCACACACCCTCCGCGACCGCCGCCCGCGTCGCCGCCGCCATGTCGACCTCGCGGTCGAGCTGCACGACGCCGATGGCGCCGAGGACGCGCACATCCCGCACCCCGGCCAGTTCGACAGCCCCCGCGAGCCCCTCGCGCAGCCCCGCCTCGATCCGCTTCACTTCACCGCGCCAGTCCTGCTCCAGGAGCAGATCGATCGACGCGCACGCGATCGCCGACGCCAGCGGGTTCCCCATGAACGTCGGCCCGTGCGCGAGCACCGGCACCTCGCCCCGCGAGATCCCCTCGGCGACCCGCGCCGTGCACAGCGTCGCCGCCATCGTCAGATAGCCACCGGTCAACGCCTTCCCGATGCACATCACATCGGGCGACACCCCCGCGTGCCCGGCCGCGAACAGCTCCCCGGTCCGCCCGAACCCCGTGGCGATCTCGTCGAACACCAGCAGCACATCGTGCGCGTCGCACGCCTCCCGCAGCACCCGCAGATACGCGGGGGAGTGGAACCGCATCCCGCCCGCGCCCTGCACCACCGGCTCCACGATCACGGCCGCCACCTCGTGCGCGTGCCGCCCGATAGCCTCCCGCAGCTGCTCCGCGTACGCCTCCTCGTACGCGTCGAAGCCGCTCGGCGGCTCGGGCACGAAGATCTGCTCCTGCAACACGCCCGCCCACAACCCGTGCATCCCGCCCTCCGGGTCGCACACGGACATCGGCTGCCAGGTGTCACCGTGGTAACCACCGCGCCACGTCAGCATGCGCCGCTTCTCGGGCCGGCCGAGGGAACGCCAGTACTGCAGACACATCTTCAGGGCGACCTCGACCGACACGGACCCCGAATCGGCGAGGAAGACGTGCTCCAGGCCCTCCGGTGACATGTCGACAAGACGTTCCACGAGCCGTACCGCCGGCTCGTGCGTCAGGCCGCCGAACATCACATGGCTCATCCGATCCAACTGGCCGCGCGCCGCCTCGTCGAGCACCGGGTGGCCGTAGCCGTGGATCGCCGACCACCACGACGACATCCCGTCCACCAGCTCGCCGTGCCCCGTGACCCGAAGCCGCACCCCGGCCGCCGACTCGACGACCAGGGGCTGTTGCGTTCCGGGCATCGGACCGTACGGGTGCCAGACGTGGCGCCGGTCCAGGTCGAGCAGTTCGTCCAGGTTCAGTTCAGGCATTGGGCGCGAGATCCGTCCCCGCACCCCGGCGACGTACGGTGACGAGATCGGTCCGCGCCTCATCGGTCCGCGCCTCATCGGCCCCGGCCTCGGCGGCGGCCTCGCTCCCGGTCTCCGGCGAAGGCGCACAGGTCGACCCGCAGCCACCCCCGGCCCGGTGCTCCGGCAGCGTCACCTGCTCGGCGCCCTCCACCTCGAACCCCGCGTCCGCGATCATGTCGAGGTCGGCCTTCCCGGCCTGGCCCTCGCTCGTCAAGTAGTCACCCAGGAAGATGGAGTTGGCGATGTGCAGCGCGAGCGGCTGCATCGACCGCAGGTGCACCTCGCGGCCACCCGCGATCCGCACCTCCACGTCCGGGCACACGAACCGCACCATGGCCAGGATCCGCAGACACCGCTGCGGCGTCAGGTTCCACTCCTTGGCCAGCGGTGTCCCCTCGAAGGGGATCAGGAAGTTCACCGGCACCGAGTCCGGGTCGAGTTCGCGCAGCCCGTAGACGACATCGACCAGATCCCCGTCGCTCTCGCCCATGCCCGCGATGAGGCCGGAACAGGCGGAAAGCCCCGCCGCGTGCGCCTTCTTCACGGTCTCGACGCGGTCCGCGTACGTGTGCGTCGTGGTGATGTCGCCGTACGTCGCCTCGGAGGTGTTGAGGTTGTGGTTGTACGCGTCCGCCCCCGCGCCGCGAAGGCGTTCCGCCTGCCCCTCGTCGAGCAGGCCGAGGCAGGCGCACACCTCGACGTCCTCGTTCTCGGACTTGATCGCGTCGATGGTCTTCGCGACCCGGTCCACGTCCTTGTCCGTCGGGCCGCGCCCGCTCGCCACCAGACACACCCGCTTGGCGCCGCCCGCGACCCCGGCGGCCGCCGCCTTCGATGCCTCGTCGGGCTTCAGCCACGTGTACTTGAGGATCTCCGCCTTCGAACCGAGGCGTTGCGAGCAGTACGAGCAGTCCTCCGGGCAAAGCCCCGATTTGAGGTTCACCAGATAGTTGAGTTTCACCCGCCGCCCGAACCATTGGCGGCGCACCTTGCCGGCCGCGGCCACCACATCGAGCAGTTCGTCGTCCGACGTCGCGAGTACCGCGAGCGCCTCTTCACGGCTCGGCAGTTCGCGCCGAAGCCCCTTGTCCACCAGCGTGTTCAGCAGGTCCATGGGCCCTGATCCTTACCTATCCCGTGCTCTCGGGGAAAGGAGACTCTCTACAAAGGACGGCGCACGTCGTGTGGGTATTGCCACATCCTGCCCGAGTGGCGCGGGCGCTAGTGTCTGTGCATTACCTACAAAGCACCGCACCTACAAAGCACCGCTCGCCCATTGCCGGACTCGCAGAGGACTCATGGCCACGCCCCACACACCCGCGTTCGGCTGGATCGGCGAACAGCGGCGCGCCCGCGAGGCCGCCGGGCTCGTCCGCACCCTGCGCCCGCGCCCCGCGGACAGCCCGATGCTCGACCTCGCGAGCAATGACTATCTGGGCCTCGCCCGGCACCCCGAGGTCGTCGAGGGCGCGGCCGGGGCCGCGCGCAGGTGGGGCGGCGGGGCCACCGGGTCCCGTCTGGTCACGGGCAGCACCGAGCTGCACGCCCAACTGGAGCGGGAACTGGCGGAGTTCTGCGGTTTCGAGGCGGCCCTCGTCTTCTCCTCCGGATATGCGGCGAACCTCGCAGCCGTCACCGCGCTGGCCCCGCACGGATCACTGATCGTGTCCGACGCGGGCAACCACGCCTCGCTGATCGACGGCTGCCGGCTCGCTCGCGGCGCCACCCAGGTGGCCCCGCACGCGGACCCGGAATCCGTCCGCAAGGCACTCGGCACGCATGAAGGGGCGGCCGTCGTCGTCACCGACTCGGTCTTCTCGGTGGACGGCGACCGGGCACCGGTCATCGAACTTGCGCAGGTGGCACGGGAGTTCGGGGCGGGTCTGATCATCGACGACGCGCACGGGCTCGGCGTCGTGGGCGCCGGCGGGCGCGGCGTTCCGTACGCGGCGGGACTCGCGGGCGCGGCCGACACCGTCGTCAGCGTCACCCTCTCCAAGTCCCTCGGCAGTCAGGGCGGCGCGGTGCTCGGCCCCGCCCATGTCATCGACCATCTCGTCAACACGGCCCGCACGTTCATCTTCGACACGGGCCTCGCCCCGGCCGCGTGCGGCGCTGCCCTCGCGGCACTGAGGCTGTTGCGCCGCGAGCCGGAACGCGCCGCGCGCGCACGGAACGTAGCGACATCCCTGCATCAACTACTGCAAAATGAAGGCCTGTTGGCCGTCCGTCCCGATGCCGCGGTCGTCTCCGTGCGTGCCCCCTCGCCCGATGCGGCGGTCCGCTGGGCGGCGGACTGCCGGGACGCGGGCCTTTCGGTGGGGTGCTTCAGGCCGCCTTCCGTGCCCGACGGCATCGCGCGGCTGCGGCTGACCGCCCGCGCCGACCTCACGGAGACCGAGGTCGCCGAGGCCGTCCGAGTGATCAGCCGCACCGCTCCCAACGGGGCTTCTACCGTAAGGAGTTGACGAACGTACGCCAGCTCGTGGACGTGAACAGGAGCGCGGGCCCCGTCGTGCGCTTGGAGTCGCGGACGGCCAGCAGGCCGACCGGCGAACCCGGCCTCAACGAGGCTGTCTCCACGCAGTTGTTGGCGCCCGTGCTGCGGCTGCTGCGCCGCCATCGGACACCGCTCAGCGACGTACTGCGGGCAATGGCCATGATGCCTCCTCACGCGGTGCCGGCGCACGACGAGGTGTCGGCGTCCTCGCTTACCCGGCAATCTTCGCGATGAATTCGAGTGAATCCTCGGGTGACCTGGCATGGAGCAGAAGAGCGTCGAAGGCGTCGGTGTACGCCTTGAGGTCTTCTTTCCGTTCGAGGTAGAGGCTACTCGTCAAATGGTCGAGAACAACCACATCCAGATCAGATGTGTTCGGAAAAGAGAACACAACGAAAGGTCCCGTCAAGCCGATATGGCCACCCGACGAGAACGGAAGCACATGGATCCGGACATGTGGCATTGATGCGGCCTCGGCCAGATGTGCCAATTGCCGCCGCAGCACTCCGTTCCCGCCCACCTCCCTGCGCAGCACCGCCTCGTCGAGCACGGCGGTGAGCCGCAGCGGCGGATCGGCGCGCAGCACGTCCTGGCGCGCGAGCCGCACCTCCACCAGCGCGTCGATGTGCTGGTCCGGCGCCCCGTTCAATACCGAACGTGTCACCGCGTGCGCGTACTCGGGTGTCTGCAGAAGCCCCGGTACGACGCTCGTCTCCAGGGTCCTGATGCGGCACGCCTGGGACTCCAGGCTGATGAAATCGCGGTACGCGGGCGGCAGTAGACCGCGGTACGCGTGCCACCAGTGGTGTCCGCCCACCTCGTCCCCGCCGGCCAGTGCGACCACCAGTTCGCGCAGTCGGGGATCGCGGGCCTCGAAGGCGTCGAGCAGCCGCAGCACGTCCGAAGGCTTCACGCCGCTGCGTCCTGTTTCGATCCTGCTCACCTTCGACTGGTGCCAGCCGACGAGCCGTGCCGCCTCCCCGCTCGTGAGGCCGGCCTGGACGCGCAGCGTCCGCAATTCGGCACCGAGCTTGCGACGGCGTACGGCGGGACCGTATTTCATGGGGGACTCCTCGGGCTCCTCGCGCCACCCGGCCGGACTCCCTCCCGGCCCGCACGGGGCGCGTGTCTGAGCCGACGGTAGAGGACGGAGCGTGCCTCGGCCCAAATACGGTCCACCGTCGCAGAGTTCACCGCATCGAGCGACAGATATATGCATATCTTGGGGGATCGGCACCACAGTGGTACGTCCAAGTGGCAATCTGGCGCGAAGCAGTTGCCGGGGGCCGCGCGGGAGCGATCCGCGAGGCCGGACGAGCCACCTCGGCGGGAAAGGGACACGTCGCCATGGCAGACCACCAGGAAGCATCCGTCACGCTGCCGAGCGATCCCGCCTCGGTCTCGGCCGCCCGAAGGTATGTCGCCACCGTCCTCGCGGAGTGGGGCATGGCGGCGGGGACCGATGCGGCGGACACCATCCGCCTGATCGTCTCCGAGCTCGCGACGAACGCGGTGCAGCACACCCTCGGGCAGTCACCCACGTTCACCGTCGACATCGAGCTGGAGCGCGACGAGCAGCTGCGCATCGGCGTCACCGACAGCCACCCGCGCTACCCCAAGCGGCTGCCGGCCGCCGTCCAGCAGGACAACGGCCGGGGCATGGTGATCATCCGCTGCCTCATCAAGGAGTTCGGCGGCACGCTGACGGTGCGACCGACCCCGGAGGGCGGCAAGACGGTGCTGATCACGCTGCCCTGGGTGGCTCCGGTCACCCGACCCGCCTGAGAACCGCTCGCCGCAACAGCCACGGCAGCAGCCCCCACAGGCCCGTACAGACGCAGAACGTCCCCACGCCCGCCGCGATCCCGCCGGCCCTGCCGACCGTCACATCGACCACGAGCAGCACGGACCCGCTCAGCGCGAGCACGAGCGCCACCATCCCGTACGCCGCGAGCCGCGAGGAGACCCGCACTATCTGCGGTTTCGCGCCCAGGCTGAACAGCATCCGGTGCACCGCGGCCGGCGCCGTGAACAGCGTGGCCGCGATGACCGTGAGGAGCAACGTCGTGACGTACGTGGTCCGTTGGACCGTGTCGAGCGACGGAAAGCGCGACGTGAACGCCAGGGTCAACAAGAACGCGAACAGGAACTGCACGCCGGTCTGGATGACCCGGAGCTCCTGAAGGAGTTCTCCGAAGTTCCGATCGGCGCGCTCCAGCGGCGTCTCGTTGCGCTCGTGCATCCCCTACGAGTATCCGCTCGCGGCACGCTCACGCGCGAGCGCTGCGGCTCACCGCACCCGGCCGTACGACACGCTGTTCGTCCAGATCCGCTCGAGACGTACCACGGCGCCGGTCTTCGGGGAGTGCCAGATGCGGCCCTTACCGGCATAGATGCCCACGTGGTAGATACTCCGGCCGGAGCGGAAGAACACCAGGTCACCGCGAGTGCGGTGAGACCTTGAGATGTGCTTGGTCCTGTTGTACTGCTGGGCCGCGGTGCGCGGCAGCTTCTTGCCCGCCCGCTTGAACGAGTAGAGCGTGAGGCCCGAGCAGTCGAACCGGTGCGGCCCGGTGGCGCCCCACTTGTACGGTGCACCCTTCTTGGACGCGGCGACGTGCAGTGCCTTGACGGATGCCGTGGCCGCTGATGCCTCGGATGCGGCGCCGGGGACCATGAGCCCCGCGCCGGCGACGGCGATGGAGAGGGCGGAAGCGGTACCCGCCCGGGTCAGCAGCGACGGAACACGATTCAGCGCAGTCATGCGCAACCCTTCGTCAGCCGCCTGTGAAGGATGACCTGTCGGGTTCGGGCCGGCGAAGTTGCCCGGCCGCAAGCTGCGGCTTCACCCCAAGGACCGTCCGTCGCGGCCTCTGACGAGGCGCGGCGGGGGCCCGTCGTGCTCGGGTCCTCCACTCCTGCCGATGCACTCCTGTCGACCTGGCATCCGCACGGCGGCAGGACTCGGCGTCCGTGCGGACCGCCCCGCCGCGGTGGCGGGGGCTTGTCGTCGCAACGGATCTTCACGCACGGCGGGGGCGAAAACCGAGGTGAACCGGCGGTAAGTGAGTCTCGTCACCCTTGACCCGTTCAGGTGGACGGTGCGGCTTTCGCCCCGGACCGACGAGCCCCGACGAGCCCCGCACCAGCGACGGAACGCCGAATTCCGACAGCCGCCTACGGCTCGTGCGCAACTTTGCCGGGCTCATCGACGGACCGGAGGTTGGGCCGTACGGGGTACCTCGTTCGGGGCGTTTGGATCGTGCCGTAGCGGTTCGGGATGTCCAGTGAACAGTCCCGACTTCAACTGATCGGTTCTGAGGGCAAAGTGACCCGCTTGGTGCGCCGCTCCCCGTCCAGGACGCGCAGCGCCCGCGCCAGCGTTGTCGCGTGCACCCGGCTCTCGCCCCGCTGGTGCATCAGGTTCAGCGCGTCCCGCAGCTCCACCGCCCGGCTCACCAGCGCCTGCGCCGCGCGCAGCCCGCTGTAGGTGTTGTCGCCCCGGGCCGGGTTGATGCGGGCGATGAGGTCGACCACCTCCAGATAGCGGTCCACGAGCTCGCACTCGGCGCGGGTCATCGCGGGCAGCGGCGGAAGTTCGGGCGGGTACATCGGCATCACCTCGCGTCGGGGGAGCGCAGGGTGGCGGTCCGGTTCTCCACGATGTGGTCCACCAGGCCGTACTCGAGGGCCTGGTGCGCCGTCAGCACGGTGTCGCGCTCGATGTCGGCGCCGACCTGTTCCTTGGAGCGGCCGCTGTGCAGGGCGAGGAACCTCTCCAACTGGTCGCGCATGCGCACCAGTTCGCTCGCGTAGATCTCCAGGTCGCTCGGCTGTCCCTGGGCCGGCTCGGGCAGTGAGGGCTGGTCGATCACCACGCGCGCGCCGGGCAGCATCATCCGCTTCCCCGGCGCCCCTGCCGCGAGGATGACCGCGGCCACGGACGAGCACTGCCCCAGACAGGTCGTCGCCACGTCGCAGCTGACGTACTGCATCGTGTCGTAGAGCGCGGTCATCGCGCTGAACGAGCCGCCGGGAGAGTTGATGTACAGGGAGATGTCCTGGTCGGGCGCCAGGTACTCGAGGTACATGAACTGCGCCATCACATCGTTCGTCGAGATGTCGTCGATCGGTGTCCCGAGGAAGACGATGCGCTCTTCCAGGAGCTTCGAATACGGGTCGAGGGTGCGGCTCCCCGAACTGGTGCGCTCGGTGAACTCGGGCAGGACGTAGCGGCCGGACGGACGGGTCATGGTGCCTCCTCAAGGCGCTGCTGCGGGACCTGCTTCTCCAAAAATGTACAGGACGTACATGACGTACGATGGGGAGCATGGCCTACGAGATTCCGGTGACGCAAGCCAGGGCTGAGCTCGCCGACCTGATCAACCGCGTCGTGTACGGAAGTGAGCGCGTGGTCGTCACCCGGCACGGCAAGCCGCTCGTCGCCCTGGTCTCGGCCGCGGACCTGGAGCGACTCGAGGCGATGAGCGAGTCCGCCGGAGATGTCGTGGATGAACCGGTGATCACGTCCGTGTCACGAATTGGCACCCTGACGTCCGCTCCCGGCGAACAGCAAAGGTTTGGTATTGCCGCGGAACATCGCGGCCCCGAGATGAGGTAGCGCGCTCGGCGTTCAGCAATAAGACGGTCAAGCGTCGGTTAACGCCGTTGAAACTCCGCTGAATTACCCTCCAGTCCCAGGTCATCGGCCGCTTTTCGCGGCAGGGGTCGGCACAGATGTGCGCCTTTGTTGTGTGTTACATCTAGACCCGTCGCGGTGGCCGCGGCAGCCGGGCCCGCATGGCCCGGCGTGAAGGACTGTGAGGTGGATTCGTGCAACTGACCCCGCACGAGCAGGAGAGACTGCTCATCCATGTGGCTTCTGACGTCGCCGAGAAGCGTCGGGCCCGGGGTCTCAAGCTCAATCATCCCGAGGCGATCGCGCTGATCACTTCGCACATTCTCGAAGGCGCCCGGGACGGGCGCACGGTCGCCGAACTCATGGCATCCGGCCGCAAGTTGCTCACCCGCGACGACGTCATGGACGGCATCCCCGAGATGATCCACGACGTGCAGGTCGAGGCGACGTTCCCGGACGGCACCAAGCTCGTGACCGTTCACGAGCCGATCGTCTGACGGGGGAGCGGAAGTCATGATTCCCGGAGAAATACTCTTCGCCGACGAACCGGTCGCATACAACGAGGGCCGCGACGTCATACGTATGACGGTGCTCAATGCCGCCGACCGCCCCATCCAAGTGGGTTCCCACTACCACTTCTACGAGGCCAACCCCGGCCTCGACTTCGACCGCGCCGCCGCCCGCGGCAAGCGGCTGAACATCGCCGCGGGCACCGCCGTTCGCTTCGAGCCCGGCATCCCCGTAGACGTCGAACTCGTAGCCCTCGCAGGCAATCGCATCGTCACCGGCCTGCGCGGCGAGACCGGAGGTGCCCTCGATGCCTGAGCTGTCCCGTGCCGCATACGCCGACCTGTTCGGCCCCACCACCGGCGACCGCATCCGGCTCGCCGACACCGATCTGCTCATCGAGATCGAGGAGGACCGCTCCGGCGGCCCCGGCCTCTCCGGCGACGAGTCCGTCTTCGGTGGCGGCAAGGTCATCCGCGAGTCCATGGGCCAGTCACGCGCCACCCGCGCCGACGGCACCCCGGACACCGTCATCACCGGCGCCGTGATCATCGACCACTGGGGCATCGTCAAGGCCGACATCGGCATCCGCGACGGCCGCATCACGGCGATCGGCAAGTCCGGCAACCCGGACACGATGTACGGCGTCCACCCCGACCTCGTCCTCGGCCCGGACACCGAAGTCATCGCGGGCAACGGCAAGATCGTCACCGCCGGCGGCATCGACACCCATATCCACTTCATCTCGCCGACCCAGTTCGACGAGGCCCTCGCCTCCGGCGTCACCACGCTGGTCGGCGGCGGCACGGGTCCCGCCGAGGGCTCCAAGGCGACCACCATCACCCCCGGTTCCTGGCACCTCGCCCGGATGTTCGCGGCGATGGAGAACAGCCCGGTCAACATCGGCTTCCTCGGCAAGGGCAACACCATGTCGAAGGAGTCCATGCGCGCCCAGCTGCGCGGCGGCGCCATCGGCTTCAAGATCCACGAGGACTGGGGCGCGACCCCGGCCGTGATCGACGCCTGTCTCGACATCTGCGAGGAGTCCGGCGTCCAACTCGCCGTCCACTCCGACACGTTGAACGAGGCCGGCTTCGTCCAGGACACCTTCGACGCGGTCGCCGGGCGCACACTGCACGCCTTCCACGTCGAGGGCGCGGGCGGCGGGCACGCGCCCGACATGATCACCGCGGTGTCGCTGCCCAACATGCTGCCGAGCTCGACCAACCCGACGCGGCCGCACACCGTCAACACCGTCGAGGAACACCTCGACATGCTGATGGTCTGCCACCACCTCAACCCGACGGTGCCCGAGGACCTGGCCTTCGCCGAGTCCCGCATCAGGCCCACCACCATCGCGGCCGAGGACATCCTGCACGACCTCGGCGCCATCTCGATCATGTCCTCGGACTCGCAGGCCATGGGCCGCGTGGGCGAGGTCATCATGCGGACCTGGCAGACCGCGCACGTGATGAAGCGCCGCCGCGGCTTCCTGCCCGGCGACACCCGCGCCGACAACGCGCGCGCCCGCCGCTACGTCGCCAAGTACACGATCAACCCGGCCGTTTCGCAGGGCATCGAGCACGAGGTCGGCTCGATCGAGTCCGGCAAGCTCGCCGACCTGGTGCTGTGGGACCCGAAGTTCTTCGGCGTGAAGCCGCAACTCGTCGTCAAGGGCGGACAGATCGCGTACGCGCAGATGGGCGACGCCAACGCGTCCATCCCCACGCCGCAGCCGGTGCTGCCGCGCCCGATGTACGGGGCGTACGGCAAGGCGCCGCAGGCCAACTCGGTCAACTTCACCAGCGAGTGGGCGATCGAGGACGGGCTGCCGGAGCGGCTCGGGCTCGGGCGGCAGTTCGTGCCGATCCACTCCACCCGCGGTCGCGGCAAGTCCGACATGGTCAACAACGACGCCCTGCCGCGCGTCGAGGTCGCCGCCGACTCGTTCGCCGTGACCATCGACGGCGAGCTCGTCGAGCCCGCCCCGGCCGCCGAACTGCCGCTCGCGCAGCGGTACTTCCTGTTCTGATGCGGGTGCTTACGAGCCGGGTGCGTACGTCATGACGCGCGCCGCACTGCTCGTCCTGGCCGACGGCCGCTTCCCCGCCGGAGGGCATGCCCACTCCGGCGGGGCGGAGGCCGCCGTCAAGGCGGGGCGCATCACCGGCGCGGCGAGCCTTGAGGACTTCTGCCGGGGCCGCCTGTACACCAGCGGCGCCGTGACCGCCGCCCTCGCCGCGGCGGCCGCGCTCGGCATCGACCCCGGGACGCTCGACGAGGCAGCCGACGCGCGTACGCCGTCGGCCGCGCTGCGGGTCGCCGCCCGCAAGCTCGGGCGGCAGATGATGCGGGCCGCGCGCGCCACCTGGCCGCATCCCGAACTCGACGTCCTGGCGCGGCAGTTCCCCAAGGGGGCGCATCAGCCCGTCGTGCTCGGGCTCGCCGCTCGGGCCGCCGGGCTTGGTGCGGAGGACGCCGCGTACTGCTCCGCGTACGAAGGGGTGGGTGGGGCGGCGACCGCCGTGGTGCGGTTGTTGAGCCTCGACCCGTTCGATGCGACCGGAGTTCTGGCGCGGCTTGCGCCTGAGGTGGACCGGGTGGTCGCGGATGCCGTGGAGGCGGCGCGGCGGGCGGTCGACCTGGGTGTCGATGCGTTGCCCGCCGGGTCCGCCCCGCTGCTGGAGATCGGCGCGGAGGCCCATGCGGCCTGGCCCGTGCGGCTGTTCGCGTCCTAGCGGGAGTCGCCCCCGCCGCCCCTTCCCATTCCCGACCCCTGGGGGCTTCGCCCCCAGACCCCCCTTGTCGGCCTGAACGGCCTCGTCCTCAAACTCCCCCAGCTAACGCTGGGGGTGCCCCCTGGACGGGCTGGATTGAACGGCCGATCAGACATCTGGAGCCGTGATTTCTATGCACCTTGGACACTCCCACGACGAAGCCTCCGCCGTTTCCGCCGACGCTCAGCGGCCCGACGGTACGCGGCGTGCCCTGCGGATCGGGCTCGGTGGGCCCGTCGGTTCGGGCAAGACCGCCACTGTCGCCGCGCTGTGCCGCGCGCTGCGCGAGGAGCTCTCGCTCGCCGTCGTCACGAACGACATCTACACGCGCGAGGACGCCGCCTTCCTGCTGCGCGAGGCCGTGCTGCCGCCCGAGCGGATCACCGCCGTGGAGACCGGCGCCTGCCCGCACACCGCGATCCGTGACGACATCTCCGCGAACCTGGAGGCCGTCGAGGACCTGGAGGACGAGGTCGGCCCGCTCGACCTGATCCTCATCGAGTCCGGCGGCGACAACCTCACCGCCACCTTCTCCAAGGGACTCATCGACGCGCAGATCTTCGTGATCGACGTCGCGGGCGGCGACGACATCCCGCGCAAGGGCGGACCCGGCGTCACCACCGCCGACCTGCTCGTCATCAACAAGACCGACCTCGCCCCGCACGTCGGCTCCGACCTGGCGCGGATGGAGGCCGACGCCAAGGAGGCGCGGGCCGAACTCCCCGTCGTGCTGCAGTCCCTGCGCTCCGAGGTCGGCGTCGGGGACGTCGCGGCCTGGGTGCGGGCGCAGCTCGCCGCGTGGACCGCGTGAGCGCCGGAGTCCGGTCCACCGCCCGGATCGTCGCGCGCGGCGACGGGCGGGGCGCGACCGCGCTGCCCGTCATGGAGGGCGAGGGCTCGTTCGCGCTGCGCCGTACGCGCGGCGCGAGCGCCGACGAGGCCCGCGTCATGCTCGTCGGCGTCATGAGCGGCCCGCTCGGCGGCGACCACCTCACCGTGGAGGCGCGCGCCGAGGAGGGCGCGCATCTGCACGTGGGCTCCATCGCCGCGACCATCGCCCTGCCGGGGCAGAACAAGGGCGAGGCCCACTACGACGTACGGCTCGACGTCGCCGAAGGGGCCCGCCTCGACTGGCTCCCGGAGCAGTTGATCTCGGCGGGCGGAAGCGATCTGCGAGTGAACACGCGCGCCGAACTCGCGCCGGGCGCGCGGCTCGTGCTCCGCGAGGAGCAGGTGCTCGGGCGCGTGGCGGAGGAGCCGGGTCGGCTCACCAGCCGGCTGACCGTGTACCGGGCCGGGCGTCCGCTGCTCGACCAGGAGCTGGCCTGCGGACCAGGCGCACCCGGCGGCTGGGACGGTCCCGCCGTCCTCGCCGGCCATCGGGCCCTCGGTCAACTGGTCGTCGTACGCCCGGAGTTCGAGACGGAGAAGCCGTCCGCCGCCCTTCTCGACGAGGCCGGAACGGCCGCGCTCACGCCCCTCGCGGGCCCCGCCGTACTGGTCACGGCGGTCGCGCCGGACGCCCTGCAACTGCGCCGGACACTCGACGAGGTGCTCGGCCGACTGGCCTGAACCGCTCACCGGGGCGAGTTATACCGTTTATCGGATTGGTAAAGAACGCCCGCTGTCCCTGTTGCCGGGGACCCCGCACGCGTCAGGATCCGCGTACCGATCAGCAACACGATCGACGTACGGATCGAATCGATGTGCGGGAGGCCTCACTTGAGACGGACCAGACAGACAGCGCGCGGCAGCCGAAAGGCGGTGATCGGCTCCGCGGGCGCGTTCGCAGCGGCGGCGCTGATAGCGGGCGCGGTCTCCGCCCCCGCCGCGCAGGCCGACGCATCCAAGTCCGGCAGCAGCAGCACCGCCGACCGCCAGGCGCGCGGCGCGGCCTTCGCCGCCGCCAAGGCCGCGAAGGCCGGCGTCGACTGGAAGGACTGCCCCGAGGACTGGGGCCTCGCCAAGCCCATCCAGTGCGGTTGGGTCAGCGTGCCGCTCGACTACGCGAAGCCGAACGGCAAGCAGATCAAGCTCGCCGTCGACCGCATCGGCAACACAGGCACCAAGGGCGAGCGCCAGGGCTCCCTCGTCTACAACCCGGGCGGCCCCGGCGGCTCCGGCATGCGCTTCCCGACGCGGGTGACCACCAAGAACCCGATCTACGCCAAGATGGCGAAGGCCTACGACCTCGTCGGCTTCGACCCGCGCGGCGTCGGCCACTCCGCGCCGATCTCCTGTATCGACCCGCAGGAGTTCGTCAAGGCGCCCAAGGCCGACCCGGTCCCCGACAGCGAGGCGGACAAGCTCGGCCAGCGCAAGCTCGCCAAGGAGTACGCGGACGGCTGCTACGAGAAGAGCGGCGAGATGCTGCCGCAGATGACGACGCCGAACACCGCGCGCGACCTCGACGTCATCCGTGCCGCCCTCGGTGACAAGAAGCTCAACTACCTCGGCGTCTCCTACGGCACCTACCTGGGCGCCGTCTACGGCACGCTCTTCCCGGGCCACGTCCGCCGCATGATCGTCGACAGCGTGGTCAACCCGGCCAAGAGCAACATCTGGTACGAGGCGAACCTGAACCAGGACATCGCCTTCGAGGGCCGCTGGAAGGACTGGCAGGACTGGGTCGCCAAGAACGACGCGACCTTCCACCTCGGCGACACCCGCGCCAAGGTGCAGCAGCAGTGGGAGACCCTGCGCGCCGCCGCGAAGAAGAGCCCCATCGGCGGGGTCGTCGGCCCGGCCGAGCTGATCTCCTTCTTCCAGAGCGCGCCGTACTACGACTCCTCGTGGGTGCCGGTCGCGCAGACGTGGAGCAAGTACGTCGCCGGTGACACGCAGGCCCTGGTCGACGCCATCGCCCCCGACATGTCGGACACCGCGGGCAACGCCGCCTCCGAGAACAGCAACGCGGTCTACACCGCCGTCGAGTGCGCCGACGCCAAGTGGCCCACCAGCTGGTCCAAATGGGACAGGGACAACACCGAGCTCCACAAGAAGTACCCGTTCATGACGTGGGCCAACGCGTGGATGAACCTGCCCTGCGCCACCTGGAAGACCAAGCAGCAGACGCCGCTCGACGTGAAGACCGGCAAGGGCCTGCCGTCGGTCCTGATCGTGCAGTCCGAGCGCGACGCCGCCACCCCGTACGAGGGCGCCGTCGAGCTGCACAAGCGCTTCAAGGGATCCCGCCTGATCACCGAGAAGGACGCGGGCTCGCACGGCGTCACCGGTCTCACCAACCCCTGCGTCAACGACCGGGTCGACAGCTACCTGCTCACCGGCAAGACCGACAAGAAGGACGTGACGTGCGCCCCGCACGCCACGCCCAAGCCGTAGTCGTAGCCGTTCAGTAGGCCTACGCAGCCGAGGACGCCAGCCAGGCGTCCTCGGCCGCGTAGTCGAAGATGCCGGTCGTGTACGAGGCGACCATCTTCGGGAAACCGGTCTCCCAGTCCTGCTCCCGCAGCCGCGCGGCCAGCCACTCGACCGTCTCCGGGAGCGCGTCGGCGTACGTCGTCACCGGCTTGTACCCGAGCTCCCGTTCGGCGGCCGACATGTCGAGGATCAGCGGGAGCGGCACCGACCAGGGGCTGTCCCCGACGTTCGGCGCCGGGGGAGGACCGTCGACGAGCACCGTCTCGGTCTCCACGCCCATCACCTCGTCGATCATCGCGCCGATCTCGGCGACCGAGGGATGGTCGGGGTCCGCCGCGTTGAGCACCCGGGATCCGGGCCGCGCCGCCGCGAGCCGCACCAGTTCCGCCAGGTTCCGGGTGCTCGCCGGATGGAAGCGGCTCTCGCCGTTGTACGCGAGCAGGCGCGTACGGCGGCCGTCCAGGTTCCGCTTGACGAAGTACAGCTCCCGGGGCGTGCGGCAGTACGGGCCGTGCACGGCGGACGGCCGCAGCACGGTCGTCGGCAGCCGGTCACCGAGAGCCAGCAGATCCTGCTCGATCCGCACCTTGCGCGCCCTGGATCCGTCGCCGGGTGACGCCGTCCGCTGCGTCTCCGGGATCGGCACGGGATAGCGCGGCCAGCCGTCCGGCTGCTCCTGCGTGTGGAAGCCGCGCCCCTGCTCGTCCTCGTACACCGCCGCGCTGGAGGCCACGACGGCCGAACCGATCCGGTCGGCGAGCCCCGCGAGCTGCTGTCCGTGGGCCGGCGTGAAGGCGATGAGGTCCACGACGAGGTCGACCCCGTCCCCGACGAGCGCCGCGACGGCGTCCCCGTCCTCCCGGTCGAGCGCCACCGCCCGCACGTCCCCCGGCCAGCCCGCGTCCCGCCCGCCACCGCGCGAGGCCGCCGTCACCTGCCAGCCGTCCGCCGCGAGCGCCCGCACCGTGGGCCGCCCGATCTGCCCTGCCGCACCGATCACCAATGCTTTCTTCATGACCGGACCGTACGTCGGCGGGGGCCGCCCGGACCCCGGAATCTGCTCAGCGCAGAGCGCGGAACCCGGGGGAGGCCAACTCAGTGGCAGCCGCGGGAACCGGGGGAGATCAACTCAGCGGCAGCCGCGGGAACTTCCGGGCCTTCTCCTCCTCGGCCTCCGCCTTCACCAGGGCCGCGTACTTGTCGACGTACTCCTGCCCGGACAGCTCCAGGATCGCGTACATGATCTCGTCGGTGATCGCCCGCAGGATCGCCTTCTCGCCGTCCATGCCGTCGTAGCGCGAGAAGTCGAGCGGCTTGCCGAACTTGATGGTCACCCGGCGCATGTTCGGGATCTTCTGACCCGGCGGCTGCGCCTCGAACGTGCCGATCATCGCGCACGGGACGACCGGCGCCCCCGCCTTGAGCGCCATCGCGGCGACGCCCACCTTGCCCTTGTACAGGCGCCCGTCGTGCGAGCGCGTGCCCTCCGGATAGATGCCGAGCAGCTCCCCGCGGCGCAGCACCCCGAGGCCCTCGCGGATCGCAGCCTTCCCGGCCTCCTTGCCCGAGCGGTCGACCGGGATCTGACCCGCGCTGCGGAAGAACGTGGCGGTGAGACGCCCCCTGATGCCGGGACCCGTGAAGTACTCGGCCTTCGCCAGGAACGTGATCCGCCGCTTGATGATCGCGGGCATCAGGAAGTGATCGGAGAACGACAGATGATTGCCCGCGACGATCGCGGCGCCGGATTCCGGTATGTACTCCAGGCCCTCGATCCGGGGCCGGAAGAGCAGCCGCAGCAGCGGCCCGAGGATCACGTACTTGAGCAGCCGGTAGAACATCCCGATCGCCTTCCCCCACAAACCACTTGGACCACTTGTACTGCCGCTTGTACCGCCGCGTGCTTGCGCACAGTAACCAATCGGCAGCGTCGGCGCGAGAGCCCGATCGGGCCCTGTCCCGGGCCCGCACGGCGCGTCCGCTTGGCGGCGGCGGCCCCGGCGGGTGCTCTGTTCCCACCCTGACGTCCCACCGAGACGCCCCACCCCGACGTCCCCTGATGTCACAGCACCGGAGGTCTTCCGTATGCGTTCCCTCTACGTAGCCGCGGCCGCGTTCCTGTCCCTGGCCGCGGCCGCCCCGGCCGCCCACGCCGTGACCACCGGGCCCGCCGGGTCCGAGCGGCCGCGGGGCCTGTTCCTGACGGTCTCCGGAGCCGAGAACACCTGGGTCCGGGGTGTCCTCCTGCGCTGCACGCCCAAGCCCTCGGGCCACCACCCGTACGCCGCCGAGGCCTGTGCCGACCTCAGGGCGGCGGGCGGCGACCTGGACGCGCTGCCGGTCGAACAGCAGATCTGCACCAAGCAGTACGACCCGGTCACGGTCGCGGCCACCGGCACGTATCGCGGCAAGGCGATCTCCTGGCACAAGACCTTCGGCAACGCCTGCGAGATGGACGCGTCGACGGGCCACGTCTTCCGCTTCTGACCCCCCAAGGTGCCGGCCGTCAGTTGCTGCGTGACGCCACCATCGCCACAGTGAGCAGGCCGAGCACCACCCAGCCGAACCACAGCCACCCGTTGCTGCCGAGCGCCACCGTGTAGGCGGTCACGGCCACCAGGCCGCCCACGGTGAACGCACCCATCGTCTTCGTGGAACCGGGCATGACACCCTCCTCCCAGCGGCCGGACGGAGTCCGAGCCGCGACCAGGAGGCCATATTCACCCGTAACGGGGTAGTGGCGCTACTGCCGCGCGCGGGGTGGCGCTACTGGCCGCGCGCGTTGAGGGAGGCCAGGTAGGCGTTGTACGCCGCCAGCTCCTTGTCGCCGTCCCGGTCCGCGGCCCGGTCCTTGCGGCGCGCCTGCCGGTCCTCCGACTTCTTCCACTGGAAGAGCAGGGCCAGCAGCACAAGCACTGAAGGCACCTCGCTGAACGCCCAGGCGATGCCGCCCGCCGCCGTCTGGTCGGCGAGCGGATCGATGCCCAGCGAGGCCGGCGGATTCTCGAACGTGCCGACCATCGTCGTCGACGCCATCATCAGCGCGATCCCGAAGAAGGCGTGGAACGGCATGCCCGCGAACAGCTCCAGCATCCGCATCACATAGCCGGGCCGGTTGGGCCCCGGGTCCACGCCCATGATCGGCCAGAAGAACACCAGGCCGACGGCGAGGAAGTGCACCATCATCGCGAGGTGGCCGACCTTGGACCCCATGAGGAAGTCGAAGAGCGGCGTGAAGTAGAGCGCGTACAGGCTCGCGATGAACAGCGGGATCGTGAAGGCCGCGTGCGTGATGATCCGCAGGTAGCGGCTGTGCAGCAGCGCGAGGAGCAGCTCACGCGGCCCCTTGCTGCCGCGCTTCGCGGACACCGGCAGCGCCCGCAGCGCGAGCGTGATCGGGGCGCCCATCAGGAGCAGGATCGGCGACAGCATGCTGATGACCATGTGTTGCACCATGTGCACGCTGAACATGACCATGCCGTAGTCGTTGAGCTTCGTGCACATCACCAGACCGATGGTGAGCACGCCCACGACGTACGCGATCGTCCGGGACACCGGCCACGCGTCACCGCGCCGGGCCAGGCGCAGCACGCCCCATCCGTAGAGGGCGAGCGCCAGCAGGCACCCGACGAGGAAGAAGGGGTCGGCCGACCATTGAAGGCCACGCCCCAGCGTGAACGGCGGCAGATCCATGTTCATGCCGTGCCCGCTGTGATCCATCCGCCGGCTCCTGTTGCTCGTTTCGTACGGATTGTGCGCACCCAGAGTAGAACTGCCCCCGGCCGCTGTTTCGGCCGGGGGCAGTTCTGTGTGTCCTGGAGCGGGTGTGGATCAGCGGGTGTGGATCAGAGCACGCACTCGGCTTCGGCGTACCGCTCGTCCGGGACCGTCTTCAGCGTCTCCACGGCCTCGGCCAGCGGCACCATCAGGATGTCGGTGCCACGCAGCGCGGTCATCTTGCCGAACTCGCCGCGGTGCACGGCCTCCACGGCGTGCCAGCCGAACCGCGTCGCGAGCACGCGGTCGTACGCGGTGGGGGTGCCGCCGCGCTGCACATGACCGAGGATCACGGGGCGTGCCTCCTTGCCGAGGCGCTGCTCCAGCTCGATGGAGAGCTGGCGGGCGATCCCCGCGAAGCGCTCGTGGCCGTAGACGTCCTTGCCGCCCTCGTCGTACTCCATCGAGCCGGCCCGCGGCTTGGCGCCCTCGGCGACGACCACGATGGCGAACTTCTTGCCGGCCTCGAACCGCTCACCGACCTTCTTGGTCAGCTCGTCGATGTCGAAGGGGCGTTCCGGCACGACGACGGCGTGCGCGCCCGCGGCCATGCCGGAGTGCAGCGCGATCCAGCCGGTGTGCCGACCCATGACCTCGACGATCAGCACGCGCTGGTGCGACTCGGCGGTGGTCTTGAGGCGGTCGAGCGCCTCGGTGGCGACACCGACGGCCGTGTCGAAGCCGAACGTCACGTCGGTGACGGCGATGTCGTTGTCGATCGTCTTCGGTACGCCGACGATCGGGAGGCCGTTGTCCGAGAGGAGGCGGGCCGCCTTCAGGGTGCCCTCGCCGCCGATCGGAATGATCGCGTCGAGACCGAGATCCGCGACGTGCTCCTTGGCCCGCTCGATGCCGTCACGCAGATGCGCGGGCTGTACGCGGGAGGAGCCGAGGATGGTGCCGCCGCGGGCGAGGATGCCGCCCACTGCGTCGAGGTCCAGCTTGCGGTAGTCGCACTCGAGCAGGCCCTTCCACCCGTCGTGGAAGCCGATGACCTCGTCGCCGTGGTCGACGACGGCACGGTGCACGACCGAACGGATCACGGCGTTCAGGCCGGGACAGTCGCCGCCTGAAGTGAGGACACCAATACGCATAAGCCCGGATTACCTTTGCAAACGTGGGCCGATGGCCGGACTGCGTCGTCCGCCTTGACCCCCGTACCTTATCGGCGGCCGGGGGCCCGACCGCACCGGGCGTCCGACTGGTGGACTGGCCTGCTCACATGGGCGCGTGGGTGCCCTAAAGGGCCCTGGGGGAGGGCCCCGAGAGGATCAGGCGGGCTGCGTCGTAGCCGCCGCGATCCGCTCGCTGCGGAGCTCCTCGTACCAGTGGTCGTTCACCGGCGGCAGTGCGTTCACATCGAGCGCCAGCTTGATCAGCAGGTCGGCGATCTGCGGATTGCGCGCGAGTACGGGCCCGTGCATGTACGTGCCGAAAACGGTGTCGTTGAAGGCGCCTTCGGTGCCGTCCCCCGTGCCGTTGCCCTTGCCCATCCGGGTCCGGGCGAAGGCCCGCGCCGTGGGGCCGAGGTGCGTGACGCCCTGGTGGTTCTCGAAGCCGGTCAGCTCCGGCAGGCCCAACGACGGGTCGATGTCGCCCAGTACGTCACCGACGCAGCGCTCGCCCTCGCCGCGCGTCGAGACGACGTCGAGCAGGCCGAGGCCGGGCTCGCGCTCACCGAGGTCGTTCACGAACTCGTGGCCGAGGATCTGGTAACCGGCGCACACGGAGAAGACGATCGCGCCGTTGGCCACCGCGCGCTCCAGGCCGCCGTCGCGGCGCAGCCGCTCCGCCGCGAGGCGCTGCGGACGGTCCTCGCCGCCGCCGATGAGGTAGATGTCGCCGGAGGTAGGCACGGCCTGGTCGCTGCGCACGTCGTAGCGCTCGACCTGGAGGCGGCGCTGCTGGGCGCGGCGCTCCACCACCAGAGCGTTGCCCTGGTCGCCGTAGGTGCTCAGGAGGTCGGGGTAGACCCACACGAGACGCAGGCTGTTGTCACTCATGCTCATGATCCTTCGCTGTTCGCGCTCTGTGTGGGGCTCGTCAGTTGCCCACGCGGCGGCGGACGTCCTGGAAGGCGGTGTAGTTGGCGATCAGCTCGATCCGCCCGGGGGGCGACATCTGCACCGCCTCGTCGAGCGTTTCGCAGACCCGGAAGTCGAGGCCCGCGACCTCGAGGCGGACCGCGAGGTCGAGCCGGCGGTCGCCGATCACGCAGATCGGGTGCCCGGCCAGGCGCGTGTAGTCGACGTCCCACAGCCAGGAGGTGTCGGTGCCGTCGGCGCCCCGCGCGTTCACCGAGAGGATCACCGGGGTCGGCGGCGGGTCGATCAGAGTGAACGTTTCGAGCCAGCCCGCCGGGTTCTTGGCGAGCAGCAGCCGGAGGTCGCGCTCCTGGAACTGCACGACGTCGTAGCGCCCCGCCACCGCCTGCACCTGGTACATGCGCTCCAGGGCGACCTGCGGGGGCACCCCGAAGCAGGCGGCCACGGCAGCGGACGTCGCCGCGTTCGCCTTGTTGGCGCGGCCCGGCAGTTGGAGGTTGATCGGCCATGCGGAGCCGTGCGGGTCGATGACGTGGTCGCCCTGGAGCGCCCAGCTCGCGAGCGGGCGGCGGAAGCCGCACTCGCCGCAGAACCAGTCGTCACCGGGGCGCTGCATCACGCCGCCGCACGCCGGGCAGGACCAGGCGTCGTCCTTCCACTCCTGGCCCGCGGCGACCCACACCACGTTCGGCGAGGAGGAGGCGGCCCAGACGATCAGCGGGTCGTCCGCGTTCGCGATCACGATGGCCTTCGAACCGGACAGGCCCTCACGCCACTTCTCGGCGAGCATGCGGGTCTCGCCGGCGCGGTCCAGCTGGTCGCGCGAGAGGTTGAGCAGCGCGATCGCCTTCGGGTCGGTGTCGCGGGCGACACCGGCCAGGTACTTCTCGTCTACTTCGATCACGCCGTACTTGGCCTCGCCGCCGCCGGCCAGGGCGGAGGTGATGCCCGCGGGCATGTTCGCCCCCAGCGCGTTCGAGACGACGGGGCCGCTGGCGCGCAGGGCCTCCGCGAGCAGTCGCGTGGTCGTCGTCTTGCCGTTCGTGGCCGAGACGAGCACCACGTCCAGGTGCTGGGCGACCCGCGCGAGCAGCTCGGGGTCGAGCCGCAGCGCGACCTTGCCGCCGATCACTGATCCGCTGCCGCGGCCCGCCGCCCGCGACACCGCGGCCGCGGCCCTGCCCGCGGTGACGGCCAGCTTGGCCCGCGGAGTCATCGGCTCCGAGTTGCCTGACATCTTCCTGGGTCCTCCTTGCGTACCGCGCCGCGCCTGCCCCCGGCATCGATTGTGGGCTCAGCCTATCGAGATCCTCTGACAAGCCCGAACAGTGGCACCACCAGCACTTCGTGGTGCGTACTGGACCGTACCCTTACCGGCATGCGACACGGCTCGATCCCGGGCGCCTCAGGGCGCGTACGACCCCTGACCCTGCTCGGTGAAACCGTGCTGCACCAACCCTGCGCCCAGGTAACGGACTTCGGCCCGGACCTCGCGCGCCTGGTCGAGGACATGTTCGCCACGATGTACGCGGCGCAGGGCGTGGGCCTCGCCGCGAACCAGGTCGGCGAGGGACTTCGGGTCTTCGTCTTCGACTGTGAGGATGACGACGATGTGCGCCACGTCGGCCACGTCGTGAACCCGCGTCTGGTCGAGGCCGACGGCGACGTGATCCGCGGCCCCGAGGGCTGCCTGTCGCTCCCGGGCCTCGAGGCGGGCACGCCCCGCTTCGACCACGCGCGCGTGGAGGGGTACGACCTCGGCGGCGAACCTGTGGTGATCCACGGCACGGGCTGGTTCGCCCGCTGCCTCCAGCACGAGTGCGACCACTTGGAGGGTCGTACGTACACGGAGCGGGTCACCGGGTGGCGCCGCAGGAAGGTGCTGCGGCAGGCGGCGAAGGCGCCGTGGGCCACGTGAGGCGCTGAGGCGGCGTCGTCAGGTGCGGCGGCGTCAGGTAGTGAGGCGGAGTCGCCAGGTACTGAGGCCGCGCCGTCAGGTGTTGAGGAGATGGCCCGGTCAGAAGCCGGGGCCGCCCACCTTGTCGCCCGCCGCGGCGAGCCGCCCCCACAGCAGATCGGCCAGTGCGCGCACCAACTCGGCGCGCTCGCACGGGCGGTCACCGAGCCACCAGTCACCGGCGGCGTGCATCATGCCGACGATCCCGTGCCCCCACACACGCGCGAGTTGCTGGCTGCCGGGGCCGAGGTCCACGCGCTCCTCGATGACCTCGGCCAGCTCCTCGCCCATCCGGCGCAGCAGCGGCGCCGAGTGCCGTCCGACGTCGAACCCGGATTCGGCGGGGGCGCCCTCCGACGGATGCATCAGGAAGCGGTAGACCTGAGGGCGGGCCTCGATCGCCGCCAAGTAGGTGTCGAGCGTCGCCTCCACGCGCTCGCGCCGCTCCGCGGGCGCGTCCAGGGCGGCCCGCAGCGAGGCGAGCAGCGCGTCCGTGTGTCGCATGGCGAGCGCGGCGTAGAGGCCGCCCTTGTCGCCGAAGTGCCGGTACAGGATCGGCTTGGTGATCCCGGCCTCGGCCGCGATGGCGTTCATCGAGGCGCCGGGGCCGTCCCGGAGCACCACCCGGTCCGCGGCCTCAAGCAGCTCGCGGCGCCGACGCTCGGCGGCGGACTGTTGGTCCGCGCGCTGATCGTTCCGTTGTGTGGTCTCCATGAGCTCTCCCCACCCCCGTGCGATTGCCTGACGCACGCGAAAGGTAACACCCGATGGCCATCCGGTATCGAACGCGCACTCGGAGGTTGACAGGGGCTACTCGCCAGTAACAGACTCGAGTTACCTTAAGTAACACAGTATTGCGTGCGCCCTGGAGGGGTTATGGCCGAGTTCACCATGGATCTCAGCGACGAGCAGAAGGAAGTCCGTGACTGGCTGCACGGCTTCGCCGCCGATGTGATCCGCCCCGCGGCCGCCGAGTGGGACGAGCGCGAGGAGACCCCCTGGCCGGTCATCCAGGAAGCGGCCAAGCTCGGAATCTACTCCCTGGACTTCTACGCGCAGCAGTTCTTCGACCCTTCGGGCCTCGGCATTCCGATGGCCATGGAGGAGCTGTTCTGGGGCGACGCGGGCATCGGCCTGTCCATCGTCGGCACGGGCCTCGCCGCGGTCGGCGTCCTCGCCAACGGCACCGAGGAGCAGATCGGCACCTGGATCCCGCAGATGTACGGCGACGCGAACGACGTGAAGGTGGCCGCCTTCTGCTCCTCCGAGCCGGACGCCGGCTCCGATGTCGCCGCGATGCGCACGCGCGCCGTCTACGACGAGGCCAAGGACGAGTGGGTCCTGAACGGCACCAAGACGTGGGCGACGAACGGCGGCATCGCCAATGTCCACGTGGTCGTCGCCTCCGTGGACGCGGAGCTCGGCTCCAAGGGGCACGCCTCCTTCATCGTGCCGCCGAACACCCCCGGTCTGTCCCAGGGGCAGAAGTTCAAGAAGCACGGCATCCGCGCCTCGCACACCGCCGAGGTCGTCCTGGAGAACGTCCGGGTGCCCGGCTCCTGCCTGCTCGGCGGCAAGGACAAGCTCGACGAGCGCCTGGCCCGCTCGCGGGAGAAGGCCAAGAAGGGCGGCGAGCGCGTGAAGAACGCCGCGATGGCCACCTTCGAGGCCTCGCGTCCCGCCGTCGGCGCCATGGCGGTCGGCACGGCCCGCGCCGCCTACGAGGAGGCCCTGGAGTACGCGAAGACGCGCGAGCAGTTCGGCCGCCCGATCATCGACAACCAGGGCGTGGCCTTCCAACTCGCCGACATGCGCACCCAGATCGACGCCGCGCGCCTCCTGGTGTGGCGTGCCTCCTGGATGGCGTCCACGGGCAAGAAGTTCGAGAACGCCGAGGGCTCCATGTCCAAGCTGTTCGCGAGCGAGACAGCCAAGAAGGTCAGCGCCCAGGCCGTCCAGATCCTCGGCGGCAACGGCTTCACCCGCGAGTACCCCGTGGAGCGCATGCACCGCGACGCCGCGATCTACACGATCTTCGAGGGCACGAGCGAGATCCAGCGCCTGGTCATCGCCCGCACCCTCTCGGGCATGCCGATCCGATAGCGGGTTTCGCGGTGGCCTCACCGATGTCGGAGAGGCCACCGCGGGACTGCGCCCGGTGGGACTGTGCCCGGCGGGACTCCGCCTACCCGTCCTCGTCGGCGGAGCCGAGGGCTCCGGCCAGCGCGGAGGCGGGGTCGGACGCCGAGGGCCCGGCGGGAGCCCAGCGACCGCGCTGCTTGCGGTAGGGCCACCAGCGACCGTCCCGGCCGAGCCGCAGTTGGGCCTGCCCGTCGGCGGTGCTCCAGCGGCCGCGGGCGGCCTTGAGCGCGGGGCGCTCGTCGTCGTCCCAGGCCGCGTCGAGCGCGGCACGCGCGCGTACCAGGCCTTCCGCGTCCGGGGTCCGGTCCTCGTCCAGTACGTCGAGCGCGGCGGCGCCCCCGTACTCCCAGGCATGTACGGCGAGCGTCAGGCCCTCCCGGCCGCGGCCACCGACCTCGGCGAGCCGTGCCCGGATGTGCGGCACGGGGGACGCGGAGGCCAGACGTACGGCGTCCTGCGGCACGGTCAATTCCGGTGGGGCAGGGCGCTGTTCGTGCCCGGGGGACAGTGCCTCCGCGAGCAGCCGGTGCGCTTCGGTCGCCGCCTGCGCGCCGAGGAAGCCGAGCGCGTCGACGTCCGTGCCCGCGGGTGGTGCTGTCTCCGTGTCGAGCGACGGCGGCAGGCCGGGCTCGTCGGGCAGCGGCGGCGGACCCGGCAGCGGTGGCAGCACGATCGCCGACGCGTACGCCTCGGCCGCGTCCACCCCCTCGGCCTCCCGGGCTGCGTGCGGCGCCTCCGGTTCGGTGCGTACGGTGCTGCGCACCTGAAGCTCGTCGAGCAGCGCGCGCTCGCCGCGCCCGCGCAGCAGGAGCAGCACGAACGGATCCTGGTCCAGCAGACGGGCGAGCTGATAGCTCAGCGCCGCCGTGTGCGCGCAGTGGTCCCAGGCGTCGCAGTCGCAGCGCGGCTCCAAGTCGCCGATCCCCGGCAGGAGTTCCACACCCGAGGCCGAGGCGTCCTCCACGAGGTGCGGCGGCATGTCGCGGTCCAGGAGCGCCGCGATGTGCCCGGCCCGCTCGGCCGCCATCGTCAGGAAGCCGTCCCACTCGTCCTCGTCCAGGCACTGCAGCAGCACGTCCGAGCGGTGTGTGGCGCCGCCGCGGTCCTCCACCACCGCGGTGATGCGACCCGGCCGGACCGACACCGCGCCCACCGCTCCCGCGCGCGCGAGCCGACGTCCCGCCTTCAGCTGCGCGGTGTCGAGCGCGGTGTCCTCCAGGGCCTTCAACCAGGCCTGCCCCCACCAGGTCTCGGCGAAGGCCCGCCCGCGCGCGGGCGGCAGTGCCGCGAACGTGCGCATGTCGTCTTCCATGTGGCTCATCGGGTGCCCCCTCGCAACTCGACCAGGTCCGCCAGTTCCGCGTCGGTGAGTTCGGTCAGCGCCGCCTCACCGGAACCGAGCACCGCGTCCGCCAACTCCTGCTTACGGAGCAGCATTTCCGCGATCCGGTCCTCGATCGTGCCCTCGGCGATCAGCCGGTGCACCTGCACCGGCCTGGTCTGCCCGATCCGGTACGCGCGGTCGGTGGCCTGCGCCTCCACGGCCGGGTTCCACCAGCGGTCGTAGTGCACGACGTGCTCCGCGCGCGTGAGGTTGAGGCCCGTGCCCGCGGCCTTCAACGAGAGCAGGAACACAGGCACTTCGCCCTCCTGGAAGCGCCGCACCATGGCCTCGCGCTCCGCGACCGGGGTGCCTCCGTGGAGGAACATCACCGGCACGCCGCGGGCCACCAGATGCCGCTCCACGAGGCGGGCCATCTGCACGTACTGCGTGAAGACCAGCACGCCGGCGTCCTCGGACAGGATCGTGTCCAGGAGCTCGTCGAGGAGTTCCAGCTTCCCGGAGCGGCCGGTGATGCGCGGCTTGTCCTCCTTGAGGTACTGCGCCGGGTGGTTGCAGATCTGCTTGAGGCCGGTGAGGAGCTTGACGATCAGACCGCGCCGCTCGAATCCCGCCGCCCCGGAGATCTCCGCGAGCGTCTCCCGCACCACGGCCTCGTACAGGCCCGCCTGTTCGGCGGTGAGGGACACCGCGCGATCCGTCTCGGTCTTGGGCGGCAGCTCCGGGGCGATGCCGGGATCCGACTTGCGTCGACGCAACAGGAAGGGCCCCACGAGCTTGGCCAGACGCTCCGCCGCTGCCGGGTCCTTGCCGCCCTCGATCGCCCGGGCGTAGCGCGTGCGGAAGGTGCCGAGGCGGCCCAGGAGACCGGGCGTCGTCCAGTCGAGCAGGGCCCACAGCTCGGAGAGGTTGTTCTCGACCGGGGTGCCGGTGAGCGCCACGCGCGCGCGTGCGCCGATGGTGCGCAGTTCCTTGGCCGTCGCCGAGTAGGGGTTCTTCACGTGCTGCGCCTCGTCGGCGACGAGCATTCCCCAGGACGCGGTGCCGAGTTGGGTGGCGTCGAGGCGCATCGTGCCGTAGGTGGTGAGCACGAACTCGCCGTCGGCGAGGTTCTCCAGGGAGCGGCGCCCGCCGTGGAAGCGGCGTACGGGGGTGCCGGGGGCGAACCTCTCGATCTCGCGCTGCCAGTTGCCCATCAGGGATGTCGGACAGACCACGAGCGTCGGTCCCGCGCTCTCCGGGGAGGTCTGGCGGTGCAGGTGCAGCGCGATCAGCGTGATCGTCTTGCCGAGGCCCATGTCGTCGGCGAGACAGGCGCCGAGGCCCAGCGAGGTCATGTGGGCGAGCCAGTTGAGCCCGCGCAGCTGGTAGTCGCGCAATTCGGCGTCGAGCGCCGCCGGTTGGCCGACCGGCGTCATGCCCTCGGGGTCCGCGAGACGGTCCCGTAGGGCCGTGAGCCAGCCCGTCGGCCGTACGTCGACCCGGCGGCCCTCGACCTCCGTCGAGCCCGTGAGAACGGCGCTCAGCGCGTCGACCGGTGTGACCTTGCGGTCCTGGTGCGAGCGGGCGCGGCGGGCCTCCGCGGGGTCGATCAGCACCCACTGGTCGCGCAGCCGTACGACGGGACGGTTCGCCTCGGCGAGCACGTCCAGCTCCGCGCGGCTCAACTCCTGGTCGCCGAGGGCGAACCGCCAGTCGAACGCCAGCAGGGCGTCGGCCGACAGGAAGGACGGACCGTCGGAGGAGAGCCCGTCGGGGGCCTCGCCCTCGGCCGGGCCGATCACCGCACGGGCCGTCAGCTTGCGGGCCAGCTCCCGGGGCCAGTGCACCTCGACGCCTGCCGCGGACAGCGCCCGCGCGCCCTCGCCGAGCAGCTCCGTGACCTCCTCGTCGGCCAGTTCGACGGCGTCCGGCACGGTCGCGGAGAGCAGTGGCGCGAGTGGTGTCCACGCGCGCGTGGCGCGGCGCAGTGCCAACAACGCGTCCATACGGGCACGGTCGCCGAAGGCCCGCGCCGAGGAACCGCCCCCGGCCCACACCTGTGCCGCATCCGCGACCAGGGTGGGATCGCTGACGCTGTGCAGTTGAAGCACCGCGCGGAACGGGGAGCGGGGCTCGTCGTCCGTGATCTGCTCGAGTCCGGGGACCTCCACGCGCAGCGAGATCCGCACGCCCGCGTCGAGCCCCGCCGCGACATCCCCCGCCCAGGGGCGCAGTTCGGGCACGCGCTGCGGTTCCCGCGCGGCGAACGCCGGTCCACCGGCGGCGTGCGCGGCGGCGGGGGAGCGCGGCAGGGCGTCGGCCACCGCGTCCAGGAACGCGCGCAGCAGTCGTTCCGGGGCGTGCAGGCGCGGCGCTTCGGTCCCGTCCAGCGGCACGGCGTGCGCCTCGGGCGGCATCGCGGCGGCCAGCTCCCTGACCCGGTCGAGGTCGCCGGCCCCCAGCGGTCCTGCGCGCCACGCGTCGTGGCCTTCGGCGCTCACTCCCGGCAACAGCAGCCCACGGGCGACGAGTTGGAGCGCCAGGAGGCCGGCCGCGCCCCAGAAGGTCGCCGTCGGGTCGGCGTCCGCGGTGGTACGCGCGCGGGTGAGCACCGGCAGCGCGGCGCGCATGGGCAGGGTGACGGCCGGTACGGTCACCGGCTCCACGGCGTCCTCACCGGGCAGCGCGAGGCGCAGTTCGGTGCGGGTGCCCGCGTCCGGCAGCGGCGGCTCGCCGCCTTCGGGTCGCCAGAAGGCCACGGTCGACGTGCGGGCCGGGTCGGCGGGGGTGAACACGACGCCGCAGCGCGCGAGTTCGGTGGTCTCGGAGGGGGTGGGCGGAGCGGTGTGGGTGTGCTCGGAGATGGCGACGTCCTCGTATTCATCAAACTTGACTACTCACCCTGGAGGCGCCGAGGGTACACCTCCCGATCGGCCGGACGCGCCTCCATATGTCGTGATCTGGATCACCTGACCCTTAAGGGTGGGGCTTACCCCCCTGTCGTGGTGGGGTGCGCCCAGGCGGTACTCGGGTGGTGGCGCCATGGCCGATGAAGGCCCGTGATCCATAGGTTCCTAGTGGTCGGGCGACGCGTAGCCCGCCGCATCGACCTCACCCACCACAGACCGGAGACCGCCATGCCCTCGGCCGTCGGAACCCTGCCGGAGCCCACCACCGGGCCGGCCTCCCCCGAAGGGGGAAGCGAGTTCACGCCACTGCTGCGCGCCATCAAGGGGCAGGGGCTGCTGGAGCGGCGCACCGGCTGGTACGTACGCACCATCCTGGTCAACGCCCTGTGCCTCGGCGCCGTCGTCACGGGCATGGCTCTCATCGGCGGCTCCTGGTGGGTGCTCGCCCTGGCACCGGTCCTTGCGGCGCTGTGCGCACGCACCGCCTTCATCGGACACGACGCGGGCCACGCCCAGATCACCGGGAACCGCTCGGTGAGCCGGCTGATCGGCCTGGTCCACGGCAACCTGCTGCTCGGCATGAGTTACTCCTGGTGGAACGACAAGCACAACCGGCACCACGCCAACCCGAACCACATCGAGAAGGACCCCGACGTCGCCGCCGACGTACTCGTCTTCACCAGCAAACAGGCCGCCACGCGCGCGGGGTTCCGCGGCTGGCTCACCCGCCACCAGGCCTGGCTCTTCTTCCCGCTCACCCTGCTCGAGGGCCTCGCCCTGAAGATCTCCGGATTCCAGGACCTGCGCCGCCAGAGCGGCCGCGAACGCCTCGTGGAGGGCGCGTTCCTGGTCGCGCACGTGGCCGGTTACCTGACGCTGCTCCTCACCACCATGCCGCTCGGCCACGCGCTCGTCTTCGCGGCCCTCCATCAGGCACTGTTCGGGCTGCATCTGGGTATGGCGTTCGCCCCCAACCACAAGGGCATGGAGATGCCGGACCCGGACGGCGACAAGTGGGGCCACCTGCGCCGCCAGGTCCTCACCTCGCGCAACATCAAGGGCAGTGCGCTGACCGACTGGTTCCTCGGCGGCCTCAACTACCAGATCGAGCACCACCTGTTCCCGAGCATGCCCCGCCCCCACCTGCGCCTCGCCCAACCCATGGTGAAGGCCCACTGCCGCGGGCTCGGCATCCCCTTCGTGGAGACAGGGCTTGTCGACTCCTACCGCCAGGCGCTGCGCCACATGTATGAAGTGGGAGAGCCGCTGCGGGTCGACATCTGACGGCTTCCCCGCCGTGTGCGGGGCGTGGAATCAGGGATGTCTCAGGGTTGCCGGACGGAACTGCGGGCGACGTGGGCCCGTTTCTCACAGCAGAGGCGGGTCCGCTCCACTCAGGCGAGGGCGGGCCGCCCCGAAGGAGGCCACACATGTCGAAGAGCGCGAAGATTGCCGTGGGAGGTGTGGCGGCCGGCATCATTTTGTTGATCTGGCTGCCCTGGTGGGCGGCCCTGCTCATCGTGCTGGGCGCGCCCGCCGCCGCATACATGTTGCTCGACCCCTCGCAGCGGCGCCGGCTGCGCCGCGCCTCGCGCAAGGAGCTGGGGCGCTGAGGGGACATCGTGACCATCGGAGCCGCACGGGACGTTCGCGCCCCGCGCGGCTCCGTCGATTCACGTAGGGCGTACGGCCATCTTGTCGAGCGCTTCGAGCAGGCTCGGCAGTTCCCGGCCGCGGCCGACCGGCAGCACTTCGCCCGGCTCGTCGTCGAGGAGCACGAAGGCGATGTCGTCGGTCCGCGCGACCATCGACCAGCCGGGCCCGTCCGCGCGCAGCGTCCGGGCGTCGCCGGAGGCGAACGAGGAGCGCACGCGGCCCAGGGGCGGCGGCGCGTCCACGTACCCGCGCACCTCCGAGAGGACCCGCCGGATGCCCGTCTGGGTGCCGCTCGGCTCGCCCTCCTGAGGCGCCTCGGCGTCCTCCTCCGTGGCGAACTGGGAGTCGTCGAGCTGTTCCCGCCACACGGCCCACTGGAGCGCTATCTCGTCCGCCCCCAGGCGCCGTTGGGCCGGGCCCCACGTCTCCGTGTCGGGCGGCGTCAGCGGCGGTGTGTCGGCGTACTCGGGGTCGGGCTCGGGATCGTGCGGCGCGGGGACGCCCGGGGCGGCCACGGCGAGCGAGAGCGGCCAGCCAGGCAGCGCGGCGACCATGCTGTCCTCGTCGGGCGAGAGCTCGTACTCCATGCCGCAGTCCCACGACGCGATGGCGACGGCGACCAGCGACACGTCGTCGACCACGACGGTCCACCGAGCGCCCTGCCCGTCCTGGCCGAGCACCAGACCGTATCCCTCGGCCAACGGCGCGAGCCCCAGGGCCCCGCAGGCCTCCGGGTAGTCGTCACCGAGCACGCTCGGGAACTTCGCAGGCGTCAGCAACACCGCCGTCAGCACGTACAGCGCGTCGTCCCCATCGACCGCCGCTTCGTCCACTCCGGTCACGCCGGCCTCCCCTGAACTTCGTTCCACCGGCGAGACCTTAGCCAGTGCCCGATGCCGCCGTACAGGGGGGTCCACACTCGATGACCAGGAAAATCGACAACAATCCAGCCCCTGCACCCCTCCCGTGAGCAAACTGTCAACATCCCGTGCCCACCATGTGCGCCTCGCACACGTTGCTCAGCCGGCCGGCAGCCCAAGAAGGGCGCGAGCGACGGTCCGTGGCGGCTCGTCGCGTTCCCGCGCGAGGGCGATGACGGCCCGGCAGGCGAGCTCATTGACCCCGAAGGCCAGCGCACTCGGCTCGACCCAGCCCGCCGCCTCGTCGGCCCGCTCCTGGTCATCTTCGACGCCCGCCACCACATAGGTGGCAGCCGCCTCGAACAGATTGTGCGCCCGCTCCTTCTTGCTCGGCGTACCACCGTCCTCGCGCCACGTCCTCCACGCCTTGCGGACCCGATCGATCATGGACGCCACCGTCCCCCTACCCGTAACCCCCGACGTGTGTCACGGAGTTCCGGCCATCGTGACAGACCCGCCCACGCAACGGATCCCGTGCGGCGGGGGTCAGTGGGCCTCGGTTTCCAGGTCTTTGATCGTTGCGCGCAGCCAGGTGAGTTCGGCGCGGCTCGTCGCGCGGGCGATGGTCAGTACGCCGCGCCGGAACGGGTCGTCCAACTCCTCCGCGCGCAGTGCCCGGTCGCCGTCGTAGAAGAAACTCGCGGGCTCCTCCAGGAAGTCGAGCCTGCGCCGCAACACGGCGGTCTGCTCCTGTGGGGCTTCCAGGTGACGCAGGAAGGCGAGCACGGTGAACCAGCGGTTCTCGTCGGTGATGTCGGACCGGGCCGGCTCGCGCAGTCTGCCGCACAGCTCCAGGCGGCCCTGCTCGGTGAGGCTGAGGACGTGCCGTGGCGCCGCCGCGGTGCCCGGTTGTGTCTCACGCGCGAGCAGCCCGGTCTTCTCCAGGCGTTTGATCGCCGGATACAGGGTGCTCTCGGCGACGGGGCGGACGTGTCCGGTGAGCGCCGTGATGCGCTTGCGCAGCTCGTAGCCGTGCAGCGGGGCGTCGTACAGGAAACCGAGGATCGCGAGCTCCAGCATGCTCTCCATTCTCGCCCATGATTGCGCCCACGCTGTACATCGTTGACGTAGTACTACGTGGCCGATGTATTGTCGGTGAAGGACGCCGGGGAGGCCGAACAAGGAGGACGTCATGCGGGAGGCGCCGTTCGACGAGCGGGGAAGTCGGATCCGGTGGACCGAAACGGCGGGTGGGGGGCCGGCGCGCGTGTACGTCCACGGGCTCGGGGCGGCGTCGACCGTCTACCACGCGCACATCGCGGCCCGGCCCGAACTGGTCGGCCGGCGCACGCTGTTCGTGGACCTGCCGGGACACGGCATCAGTGACCGCCCCGCCGACTTCGGATACACGTTGGAGGAGCACGCCGACGCGCTGGCGGCGACGCTCGACGCCGCACGGGTGAGCGGGGCGCAGATCGTCGGCCACAGCATGGGCGGCGCGGTCGCGATCGTCCTGGCGCACCGGCGCGGCGACCTCGTCTCCCGCCTGGTCGTCACCGAGGGCAACCTCGACCCGTCACCGCCCATCGGGGCCGGGAGCAGGCGCATCGCGTCCTACGAAGAAGAGGCGTACGTGTCGGGAGGCGGCCACGCGCGGGTGCTCGAGCAGGTCGGGCCGTCATGGGCCGCCACCATGCGCCTCACCGACCCGCTCGCCCTGCACCGCAGCGCGACCGGTCTCGTGCGCGGCACCGAACCCACCATGCGCGAGATGCTCACAGCGCTCACGATCGACCGGGTCTATCTCCAAGGTGCGCTCAGCGGCGAACTCCCTGGCAGGGACGGGCTGGTGAGCGCGGGCGTCCAGGTGGTCGACGTCCCCGGCGCGGGGCACAACGTCATGTTCGACAACCCGGAGGCCTTCGCGGCCGCCCTCCAGGGGTAGTGCCGCGGCTCAGCCCTCCTCCCGCACCGCGAGTGCCAGGAAGCGGTCGTCCTCGTCGGCGTACGAGGTCATGCGCCAGCCGGCGGCGGCGAGGAGTGGGCGCAGGTTGGGCTCGGCGCGCAGGTCGTCCGGGGTGAGGGCGCGGCCGTGGCGGGCGGCGAGGGCGGCCCGGCCGATCGGGTGGAACAGTGCGAGCAGCCCGCCGGGGCGTACCACGCGCGCCAACTCGCGCAGATTCTCGGACGGTTGCGGCAAGTGCGAGATGAGCCCGGCCCCGAACACCGCGTCCAGCACGCCCGCGCGCAGCGGCAGTCGGGCCACGTCCGTGAGCAGCAGCCGCCCCTCGGTGTCCCTGCCCGCCCGTACGGCCCGCTCCAGCATGGCCGCTGTCAGGTCGGCGCCCAGGACCACCCCGGAAGGCCCCACGGCCGCGCGCAGCGGTGACAGCGCCCGCCCCGTGCCGCACCCGGCGTCGAGCACACGGTCACCGGGGCGCAGTTCCAGCGCGGCCACCGCGGACGCGTAGGCCGGGCCGTCGTCGGGGAAACGGGTGTCCCAGTCGGCGGCTCTGGCCGCGAAGAACTCCTGCACACGTGTGGCGTCATCGCTCATGCGCTCCATGATTGCGCAGCGCACTGACAGCGGCGCCCAGGCGCGTCCCGTGACACGAGTGGGGGACGAAGGATCGAAAGGTCCCGTTCTTCGTCGAAGACATCGCATGCACGTGCGGTGCGCATGTTCGACTTTCCGGCGACCGTTCCGCACCGTATCTCCTTCGTATTCCAAAACCTTTCGAACTGCGCCCCTGTTGTACGCCCCCACGGGCCTACCGTCCCTGACTCATGGGACACCTGGACCACGCCGCCTTCGGCTGGCTTACCCCCGTGCTGTCGTACGCGATGGCCTGCATCGGCGCCGCGCTCGGACTGCGCTGCACCGTACGCGCCCTGAACACCACGGGGAGCGCACGACGCAACTGGCTGCTCACGGCCGCTTCCGCCATCGGCACCGGCATCTGGACCATGCACTTCGTGGCGATGCTCGGGTTCACCGTCACCGGCACCGAGATCCGCTACAACGTCCCGCTGACCATCCTCAGTCTGGTCGTCGCGGTGACCGTCGTCGGTGTCGGCGTCTTCGCCGTCGGTCACCACAGCGAGCGCGGGCGCGCGCTGGTCCTGGGCGGCCTCACCACGGGCATCGGCGTGGCCAGCATGCACTACCTGGGGATGGCGGCCCTGCGCCTGCACGGGAAGGTCAGTTACGACCCGCTGCTGGTCGCCCTCTCCGTGGTGATCGCCGTCGTCGCGGCGACCGCCGCGCTGTGGGCCGCCCTCAACATCAAGTCACCGGGCGCCGTCGCGGTCGCCTCCCTCGTCATGGGCGGCGCCGTGAGCAGCATGCACTACACCGGGATGATGGCGGTGAGCGTGCGGGTGACCCCCTCCACGGCGGAGCTCGCCGGGGCCACGGCGATGCAGTTCATCTTCCCGCTGGCCGTGGGGCTCGGTTCCTACCTCTTCCTGACCTCGGCGTTCGTCGCGCTGTCCCCGACCGCGGACGAGAGGGAGGCCTCCACGTCGGCGCAGCGCCCGCTGGAGCACCAGACTCCCTGACCGCCCCCGCACCGCCACCGGCCCGGCACCAGGAGCGCGAAGGTGCCCCGACCCCGATCGAGGAGGCCATGCGCCCGCCCCGCAGAACCCCCAGCTCCGGCCCTCCGCACGAGACTTCGGCCCCCGCGCGCGGACGGCGTGCGCACGCCGGGCTGCCCGCCGACGAGGACGTCCTGGTGGAGCCGGAGCCCGGCAGTGCGTCCCCCGCGCGCGGGGGAGCCATGCATCTGCGTCCGCGTACGGTCCGGGCGAAGATCATCTGCCTCCTGATGGTGCCCGTCGTCTCGCTGCTCGCCCTGTGGGCCTTCGCCACCGTGAGCACCGCCCAGGACGTCGCGCGGCTACGGCAGTTGCAGCGGGTCGACGAGACGGTGCGCGCACCCGTGGGCGCGGCCGTCGCCGCCCTGCAGGCCGAACGCACCGCAGCCGTCGCCTACGCCACCGAACCCACCGCCGGCCGCGCCGACGCCCTCACACGCCGTGCCGCCACCACCGACCGCGCCGTCTCCCCGCTGCGTATCGGCAAGGACGGCACGGTCGCCGACGGAGCCGACCTCCCGCGCGCGGTGGCCGGCCGACTGGACTCGTTCGTCGGCGGCGTCGAGCACCTACGAAGTGTGCGCAAGGCCGTGCAGGAACGGCGCATCGGCTGGGACGACGCATACGGGCAGTACACCAGGACCGTCGACAGCGCCTTCGCGGTCAGCGGTTCGCTCACCGGCATCCAGGACTCCGAACTCGGCTCCGACGCGCGCGTACTCCTGGAGTTCGGCCGCTCCGGCGAGATGCTCGCCCGGGAGAACGCGGTGCTCGTCGGCGCACGCCTCGCCGGTTCCCTGGACGGCGAGCGGCTGCGGCTGTTCACCGGGGCGGTGGGGACCCGCGGGAACCTGATCGGCACGGCCGCGAACGACCTGCGCGGGCCCGAACGCGCCGCATGGAAGCGCCTGGAGGCAAGCCGCGCCTACGGAGACGTACGCGCCGTCGAGGACCGCACCCTCATCGCGGACCCGGGCGGGAAGGCGCTCGCCGCCGCGTCCGCCGACGCCTGGAACACGGCGTACGTGACCGTGCAGGACCAGATGCGCGCCATCGAGACGGACGCCGCACGCGGCGCCGCTGTCCGCGCGGACCCGCTCACCCGCGGACTGCTCACCCCGGCGGGAGGGGCCGTCCTGCTCGGACTCTTCGCCGTGGCGGCCTCGCTGGTGATCTCCGTGCGCATCGGCCGCGGCCTCGTCGTCGAACTGGTCAGCCTGCGCAACACCGCGTTGGAGATCGCCCGCCGCAAACTGCCCGACACCATGCGCAGGTTGCGGGCCGGCGAGGAGATCGACGTGGCGGCCGAAGCCCCTCAGGGCCCGCCCGCGGAGGACGAGACCGGCCAGGTCTCCGAGGCGCTCACCACGGTGCACCGCGCGGCCCTGTACGCCGCCGTGGAGCGCGCCGAACTCGCCAGCGGCATCTCCGGGGTCTTCGTCAACCTCGCCCGCCGCAGCCAGGTCCTCGTCCACCGTCAACTCGGCCTCCTGGACGGCATGGAGCGCCGCGCCGACGACCCGAGCGAACTCAGCGACCTGTTCCGGCTCGACCACCTCACCACACGGATGCGCCGCCACGCGGAGAGCCTGATCATCCTCTCCGGAGCCGCGCCGGGCCGCGCCTGGCGACAGCCCGTCCCACTGACGAACGTCGTGCGGGCCGCGGTCTCCGAGATCGAGGACTACGCGCGCGTGGAGGTGCGCCACCTCTCCGCCGCCCAGGTCTCCGGTGCCGCTGTCGCCGACCTCACCCACCTCGTGGCCGAACTCGTCGAGAACGCCGCGCAGTTCTCGCCCCCGCACACCAAGGTGCGCATCAGCGGCGAGCCCGTCGGCAACGGGTACGCGATCGAGATCGAGGACCGCGGCCTCGGCATGGGCAAGGAGAGCCTCGAAGAGGCCAACCAGCGCATCGGGCACTCGGAGGCCCTCGACCTGTTCGACAGCGACCAGCTCGGCCTCTTCGTGGTCAGCAGGCTCGCCAAACGCCACGACATCAAGGTGAACCTGCGTACGTCCCCGTACGGAGGCACCACCGCCGTCGTCCTCCTGCCCACCCCCCTACTGCACAAGGACGGCGAGATCGGGCCGAGCGCCCATGACGCGCCCCAACTGTCCCAGGAAGAGCGCCGCTACGCGCGCGTGCCCGAGCCCGAAGCGGGGCCGATGAACGACAGCCACCCCGTCCCCGCGCCGGCGCCCCGCCCGGCGCTCGCCCCCTCGACGGAGCCCGAGAGGCCCCGGCACCCACCGGGCGTCACCGCACTGCGCCTGCGCACCTCACCGGAGCCCGCGCTCCCCGAACACCCCGGGGACGACACGGACCCACCCACCGACGGCCTCCCACGCCGCGTACGCCAGGCCAGCCTCGCGCCCCAACTGCGCGAGCGGCCGGCCGAACCCACGTCCCCCGCGCGCGTACCCGCACCGGACGAGCGCACCCCCGAACAGGTCCGGGCCCGGATGGCCTCCTTCCGGGACGGCTGGGCCAGAGGCGGTGGCCGACCGCCCGGCCCCGACACCCATGAAGGAGATCGCGCATGATCAAGGAACCGAGCGCCACGGGGACGGCCCACGGTGCCGGCGAACTCGACTGGCTCCTTGATGACTTGGTGCTGCGAGTGCCCGAACTGCGGCATGCCGTGATCCTCTCCAACGACGGCCTTGCCGTCGGCTCCTCCAGCGGCCTGCGCAGGGAGGACGCCGAACACCTCTCGGCCGTCGCCTCCGGCTTCAACTCCCTCGCCAAGGGCACAGGGCGGCACTTCGGCACGGGCGGAGTGCGGCAGACCATGGTCGAGATGGATGAAGGTTTCCTCTTCGTGGCGGCCGCAGGCGACGGTTCCTGCCTCGCCGTCCTGAGCACCGGCACCGCCGATATCGGGCTCGTCGCCTACGAGATGGCGCGCCTGGTCAGAAGGGTCGGCGAACACCTCTACACGGCCCCGAGAGCCGCCGGGCAGCCGCCCACCGCGGGCTGACGGGCACGGTCGGCGACATGAACGACAACGACCCCGGCAGCCAGTGGTTCGACCAAGAGGCCGGGCCCCTGGTCCGCCCCTACGCGATGACCGGTGGACGGACCGCGCCGGGGCCCCAGGGAGCGCACTTCGACCTGATCGCCCTGGTGTCGCTCGACACCGCGGCACCCGGCACCCACGACGACACCGCCCTCGGTCCCGAGCACCGGTCGATCATCGAGCTGTGCCGCACGGAGACCCAGACGGTCGCCGAACTGGCCGCGGGCACCGACGTACCCGTGGGCGTGGTCCGTGTGCTCCTCGGCGACCTGCTCGAACTGGCCTGCGTGAAGGTCAGCAGGCCGGTGCCGCCCGCACAGCTACCTGACGAGAAGATCCTGAGAGAAGTCATCGATGGGCTCAGAGCACTCTGACACCACGGCCGACGGCCCCACCACGGCCCTGGCCCTGAAGATACTGGTCGCGGGCGGATTCGGGGTGGGCAAGACCACCCTGGTCGGCTCGGTCAGCGAGATCAGGCCGCTGCGCACCGAGGAACGCCTGAGCGAAGTGGGCCAGCACGTGGACGACACCGGGGCGGTCGAACGCAAGACGACCACGACCGTCGCCATGGACTTCGGCCGCATCACCATCAGGTCCGGCCTGTCTCTCTACCTGTTCGGCACGCCGGGCCAGGACCGCTTCTGGTTCCTGTGGGACGAGCTCTCGCAGGGCTCGCTCGGCGCCGTGGTCCTCGCGGACACCCGGCGGCTCGAGGACTGCTTCCCCGCCGTGGACTACTTCGAGCACCGGCACATTCCGTTCGTCGTGGCGGTGAACTGCTTCGCGGACAGCAAGGCCTTCGGGGCGCACGAAGTGGCCCGCGCCCTGGACCTCGACCGCGGGACACCCGTGGTGCTGTGCGACGCGCGCGACCGTGACTCTGGGAAGGAGGTGCTGATCAGACTGGTCGAGTACGCCGGGCGCATGCACTCCGCCCGGCTGCTCGACTCCGTGGGCTGACGCGGGTGGCCGGCCGGTTCAGCCGGCCATGTCGCCCAGCGCCACGACCTTCTCGACCCGTACGCGGACGACGAGTTCACCCGGCACCGCGTTGCGCCGGCCGAACTCCTCGGCGCGCTCCTGGCCCATGTACCGGCCGCCGATCCTGGTGGCCGAATCCAGCAGCTCGTCCGCGTCCTCGCTGAGCTCGGCGCGGCCCTGGATCGACACGAACGAGAACGGGGGCCGCTCGTCGTCGACGCAGAGGGCGACCCGCCCGTCCCGGGCCAGGTTGCGCCCCTTGACCGTGTCCTTGCCGGTGTTGAACACGATGTCGTCGCCGTCGAGGACGAACCAGACGGGCGCGATGTGCGGGCTGCCGTCGGCCCGCACGGTGGACAACTTGGCGGTGTGAGTGCCCTCGGAGACGAAGGCCTTCCATTCCTCATCGGTCATCTTGTGTGCCATGCGCCCATCCTCCTTGCCCGGATGCCCACCGTGGGGAAGGCTTGCGAGTGAATCCTCCGGCCAGGGGAGCGGATCCCCTCCGGGGCGGGGAGCCACAGGGAAGCGGGGACAGGGGACCATGGGGCAGTACGAAGGACTCGGTTGGCTGCTGGACGACCTGACGCAGCGCGTCGAACATGTGCGGCACGCTCTGGTCCTGTCCAACGACGGCCTGGTGACGGGGGCGAGCACGGGCCTGCGCCGCGAGGACGCCGAGCACCTCGCCGCGGTCTCGTCCGGACTGCACAGCCTGGCCAAGGGATCCGGAAGGTACTTCGGCACCGGCGGAGTGCGCCAGACCATGGTCGAGTTCGACGACGCGGTGCTGTTCGTCACCGCGGCGGGCGAGGGCAGCTGCCTGTGCGTGCTCAGCGCGGCCGAGGCCGACATCGGGCAGGTCGCGTACGAGATGACGCTGCTGGTGCACCGGGTCGGCGAACGTCTCACCGTCGACCCGCGCAATCCGGAGCGAGGTCCGCTCGCAGACCTCTGACCTGCGGCGATGCGGGGGTCGGAAGGGTTATCCACAGGCTCGCACGGGCCTGGCCGATCCGAGCTACGGTTCTCTCGAGTGGTCACGGAGAGTGACTGCGTCTGATTCGCAGACGGGGGAGAACCATCGTGCAAGGCGACATCATGACCAGGCCTCAGAGCAGCGCGGCGCGGGAACTGGGGCTGAAACGGGGCGAGTTCGACCTCGCCGTCCGGCTGGGCCGCATCCGTACCGTCCCGGCACCGGGCGGCGGCCGACGCCGTGTCCCGCGCGAGGAGATCGTCCGCATCCGTGAGGCCGAAGGGTTCCCCAACACGCTGCTCGAGCAGGTCAAGGTCGTGGGCACGGCGGAGGGCGCCGGGCTCATGGACATCCCGTCGAGCCGGTTCACCAGGCTGGCTCGCGCCGGGATGCTGACGCCCGCGAAGTTCTACGTCAACCGGTACCGCACGGTGGTGTGGCTGTATCTCGCCCAGGAACTACGGGAGTTCGCGGGGGCAGAGGTCAACGGGCCGCTCCTGACGGGGCGGGCGCCCGACAGGGTGCGCGCCAGGCTGCAGGACGGTGCGGATCTGCGGCCGAAGAACTGGCGGGCCAGGCACGCCGGATATCTGCTCGGGCAGGCCGACGGGCCATGGGACCGGGCGGCGGCCGTCGCCACGCTCCTGGACCCGACGCAGCTCGCTGAACTCGTCGTGAGCCCCTACGAGCGGGCCCATCTGCAGCGACTGCGGCCCGACGAGTTCTGGTACGGAGCACCGGAGTCGCCCAACGCCGCGATCGTCCAGCGCATCCTGACCGCCGACGAACCGGACGAGATCAGCTGGCTGCGCGGGAACCTGCTGCTCAACCTGGAGGAGGCCCGCAGGCGGAGCCCCGCACCACGGCCCGCCGGGCACATGGAGCCCGCGGCGGCGCTGCCGCAGGCCCCGCCGGAGCCCGTCGCCGAGCCTCCGGAGGTGCGGCCGCGGAGCCTGTGGGCCCGCCTCGTCGGAAGAGGAGCCTGAACCGCCGCACGGCCCGCGCCTGTTCGGTCGCCCGGCGCGGAGCGCCGGCCCCGCGCCCGGTCAGCCCTCGAGCTTGCGGAACAGCCCCTCTTGGACCACGGAGACCAGCAGGCGGCCCTCCGTGTCGTAGATGCGGCCACGGGCAAGGCCACGGCCGCCCGTCGCGATCGGCGACTCCTGGTCGTACAGGAACCACTCATCGGCACGGAAAGGACGGTGGAACCACATGGCGTGGTCGAGCGAGGCCATATCGAAGCCGCGCGGACCCCACAGCGGTTCGACCGGCAGCCGCACGGCGTCGAGCAGCGTCATATCGCTCGCGTAGGTGAGCGCGCACGTGTGCACGAGCGGATCGTCGCCGAGGGGGCCCACGGCACGCATCCACACCGCGCTGCGCGGCTCGGCCGCCTCGATGTCCTCGGGCGACCAGCGCAGCCGGTCGACGTAGCGGATGTCGAAGGGCTGCCGGCGGGCCATCCGCTCCAGGGCGTCGGGCAGCGCGCCCAGATGGCCCCGCACCTCGTCGGCGATCGTCGGCAGCGAATCCGGATCCGGAACCTGCCGGGCCGGCGGCAACTGGTGCTCGAAGGCACCCTCTTCGGGCTTGTGGAAGGAGGCGGTGAGATTGAAGATCGTGCGGCCCTGCTGCACGGCGGTGACGCGCCGCGTGGTGAACGAGCGCCCGTCGCGCATCCGCTCGACCTGGTACACGATCGGCACGCCGGGGCGGCCGGGGCGAATGAAGTACGCGTGCAGCGAGTGCACGGGGCGGTCGCCCTCGGTGGTGCGTCCCGCCGCCACCAGGGCCTGGCCCGCGACCTGTCCGCCGAAGACGCGCTGGAGGGACTCGTCCGGGCTGAGTCCGCGGAAGATGTTGACCTCGATCTGCTCCAGGTCGAGCAGGTCGACGAGCCGCTCCGCAGGATTCGTCATGGGTGGATCTCTCTCGTGTGTGCGGCCGGAGGGGACCGGCGCAGGGGCGCGGCCGGAATCTACCGTCCGACCGTCCTTGGAATTACAACTGACCGACGTCCGTGACCCGGACGACGGCACGGCCCTCGGTGTCGGATGCCGCGAGGTCGACCTCGGCGCTGATGCCCCAGTCGTGGTCGCCGTTCGGGTCCGCGAAGGTCTGGCGGACCTTCCACAGCCCGTGCTCCGGGTCCTCCTCGATCATGAGCAGCTTGGGGCCGCGCGCGTCGGGGCCGGTGCCGAGGTCCTCGTACTCGTCCCAGTACTTGTCCATCGCGTCGCCCCAGGCGTCCGCGTTCCAGCCCGAGTCGCCGTCCAGCTCGCCGAGTTCCTCGACGTTGTCGAGCGCCGCGAGTTCGATGCGGCGGAACATGGCGTTGCGGACGAGGACCCGGAAGGCGCGCGCGTTCGCCGTGACCGGCTTGACCTGGTCGGCCTTCTCCTGGGCCTCCTCGGCGGTCATCTCACCCGGGTTGGCGAGCTGCTCCCACTCGTCCAGGAGGCTGGAGTCGACCTGGCGCACCATCTCGCCGAGCCAGGCGATCAGGTCCTCCAGGTCCTCCGACTTCAGGTCGTCGGGCACCGTGTGGTCGAGCGTCTTGTACGCGCTCGCCAGGTAGCGCAGGACGATGCCCTCGGTGCGGGCGAGCTCGTAGTGGGACACGAACTCCGTGAAGGTCATGGCGCGTTCGTACATGTCGCGGATCACGGACTTCGGGGACAGCGGGTGGTCGCCGACCCACGGGTGGCTCTGCCGGTAGGTGTCGTAGGCGTGGAAGAGCAGCTCCTCCAGGGGCTTCGGGTACGAGATGTCCTGGAGGCGCTCCATCCGGTCCTCGTACTCGACCCCGTCCGCCTTCATCTGGCCGACGGCCTCGCCGCGCGCCTTGTTCTGCTGGGCGTGCAGGATCTGCCGCGGGTCGTCGAGCGTGGACTCCACGACGGAGACCATGTCGAGGGCGTACGAGGGCGACTCCTGGTCGAGCAGGTCGAACGAGGCGAGGGCGAACGTCGACAGCGGCTGGTTGAGCGCGAAGTCCTGTTGCAGGTCGACGGTCAGGCGCACGATGCGGCCGGTCGGATCCGGCGTGTCCAGCTTCTCGACGATGCCGCCGTCCAGGAGCGAGCGGTAGATCGCGATGGCCCGGCGGATGTGCCGCAGCTGCGCCTTGCGCGGCTCGTGGTTGTCCTCGAGGAGGTGCCGCATCGCGTCGAAGGCGTTGCCCGGGCGGGCGATGACCGACAGGAGCATCGTGTGCGTGACACGGAAGCGCGAGGTGAGCGGCTCCGGGTCGGAGCCGATCAGCTTCTCGAAGGTGCTCTCCGTCCAGGCGACGAAGCCCTCCGGGGCCTTCTTGCGGACCACCTTGCGGCGCTTCTTGGGGTCGTCGCCTGCCTTGTTGAGCGCCTTCTCGTTCTCGATGACGTGCTCGGGTGCCTGCGCCACGACGAAGCCCGCCGTGTCGAACCCGGCGCGACCCGCACGGCCCGCGATCTGGTGGAACTCTCGCGCGCGCAGCGTCCGCACGCGTGTGCCGTCGTACTTGGTGAGGGCGGTGAACAGCACTGTGCGGATGGGCACGTTGACGCCGACGCCGAGGGTGTCGGTGCCGCAGATGACCTTCAACAGGCCAGCCTGGGCGAGCTTTTCCACCAGGCGGCGGTACTTCGGCAGCATGCCGGCGTGGTGCACACCGATGCCATGGCGTACGTAACGGGAGAGGTTGCGGCCGAACTTGGTGGTGAACCGGAAGTTGCCGATCAGCTCGGCGATCTGGTCTTTCTCCTCGCGCGTGCACATGTTGATGCTCATCAGCGCCTGCGCGCGCTCGACGGCCTGCGCCTGCGTGAAGTGCACGATGTAGACGGGCGCCTGCTTCGTCTCCAGGAGCTCCGTCAGCGTCTCCGTGAGCGGCGTGAGCCGGTACTCGTACGAGAGCGGTACGGGGCGCGTCGCCGAGCGGACCACCGACGTGGTCCTGCCGGTGCGGCGCGTGAGGTCCTTCTCGAACATGGAGACGTCGCCGAGCGTCGCCGACATCAGGATGAACTGCGCCTGCGGCAGTTCGAGCAGCGGAATCTGCCAGGCCCAGCCGCGGTCCCCCTCCGCGTAGAAGTGGAACTCGTCCATCACGACCTGGCCGATGTCGGCCTGCGCGCCGTCGCGCAGCGCGATGGAGGCGAGGACCTCGGCGGTGCAGCAGATGACGGGCGCGTCCGAGTTCACGGAGGCGTCGCCGGTCAGCATGCCGACGTTCTCCGTGCCGAAGAGCTTGCACAGCTCGAAGAACTTCTCGGACACCAGCGCCTTGATCGGCGCCGTGTAGAAGGTGACCTCGTCCCGGGCCAGCGCGGCGAAGTGCGCACCGGCGGCGATCATGGACTTGCCGGACCCGGTGGGCGTCGAAACGATCACGTTCGCGCCCGACACCACCTCGATCAGCGCCTCCTCCTGGTGGGGATAGAGGGTGAGCCCGCGCTCCTCGGACCACGACTCGAAGGCGTCGTAGAGGGCGTCCGGGTCGGCGGTCTTCGGGAGCTGATCGATAAGGGTCACGGAACCATCTTGCCTGCCATCCGGCTCGATCCGGCAATCGGATGTCGGAGCGAAGATCACGAAGGCTACGCTGGGTCGCCGACGGGGCGTCAGCACGCGCGCGGCCCTCACGGGGCAACTCGGCGCAGCAACAAGCGACATGTCGGTACATCGCGCGCGGCCGGCACAACAGAAACAGGGGCGGAACACAGCCATGATGGGACCGGCACACTCGTTGTCAGGAGCGGCGGCCTGGCTGGGGGTGGGGGCGGCGACAACGGCGGCCGGGTACCCGATGCCGTGGCCTGTCCTCCTCGTCGGAGCACTGATCTGCGCGGGCGCCGCGCTCGCCCCGGACCTCGACCACAAGTCGGCGACCATCTCGGGCGCCTTCGGCCCGATCTCCCGGGGCCTTTGCGAGATCGTCGACAAACTCTCGTACTCCGTCTACAAGGGGACCCGGATGCAGGGCGACCCCCGGCGCTCGGGCGGTCACCGCACGCTCACCCACACGTGGGTCTGGGCGGTCCTCATCGGGGCGGGTGCCTCGGCCCTGGCGATCTTCGGCGGCCGCTGGGCCGTCCTCGGGATCCTCTTCGTGCACATGGTGCTCGCCATCGAGGGCCTGCTGTGGCGGGCGGCCCGCGGTCACAGCAGCGACCTCCTCGTATGGCTGCTCGCGGCGACCAGCGCATGGATTCTCGCGGGCATCCTGGACCAGCCCGGCAACGGCTCGGACTGGCTGTTCACGGACCCCGGCCAGGAGTACCTGTGGCTGGGCCTGCCGATCGTGCTCGGCGCGCTCATGCACGACATCGGGGACGCGCTCACCGTCTCGGGCTGCCCGATCCTGTGGCCCATCCCGATCGGCCGCAAGCGCTGGTACCCGATCGGGCCGCCGAAGCTGATGCGGTTCCGGGCCGGCAGCTGGATCGAGCTGAAGGTGCTCATGCCGGTGTTCATGCTGGCCGGCGGCGTGGGGTGCGCGGCCGCGCTCAACTTCATCTGACCGAGGGCCGGCTCCGCGACGGGCGGGCGTCAGCCGTCCAGGTCGGCGGACGACCAGACCCGACCGCTGGCGTCCACCAGGTCGACCCGGTCGATCGAGCTCGCCGCTCCGTCGGCGATCCAGGTGGCCCGCCCGGACGACGGCAGCCACCAGTGGCCCGCGTCGCGGACGGAGCCGTCCTTCAGCAGGAGCCGGCACGTGTAGTAGCCGCCGGCGCCGCTGTCGGCGAGCTGCATGACCACCACGCGCCGGTCGCCGACGCGGCTGGGCTCGACCGTGCCCACCGCCGTCCCGGAGCCGGTGACGAGCGCGGCCCCTTGGTCGCTCGCGGTGACCGTGGGCGGGTTTCCCCCGCCGAGGTGGCCGAGGACCGTGGCGCCGGCGCCTCCCGCACACACGCCGGCGAGCACGGCCGCCGCGACGAGCAGAGCCGGCCGCCGCAGCGCGCGGCGCCGCGTCGGGCGGTGCACGTCGAGGCGTTCAAGGACCCGTGCGTCGAACCCTGCCGGGGCGGCGAGCGCGGGCGTCGCGGGCAGCACACTGTCGACGGCCGCGGACAGGTCGTCGTAGGCGGAGCGGCAGTTCGAGCACAGGGAGAGGTGGCGCAGCAGCTCGTCCTGCCCACCGGGGAGCGTGCCGAGCGCGAGGGCGACCAGCTCGTCCTCATCGGGGTGGTGTGCCATCGCGGCTCTCCTCCTTCGACGCCTCACGCAACCTCCGCAGGCCGGTCCGGATCCGGGTCTTGGCGGTGCCGAGCGGGATGTCCTCGTGGCGGCCCACCTCCTGCGCCGTGCACCCGCCGAGCACCGCGAGCGCGACCGCGCGGGCCTGCTCGACCGGCAGGGCGCGCAACCGTCGGACGGCACGTTCGCTTTCGAGGGAGACCATGGCGAGGCGCTCCGGGCTCTCGCTCTGCAGGGTTACGTCGAGCAGCCGCTCCAGGGTCTCGGCCAGCACCGGCACGGGCCTGCGGGCGCGTACGGCGTCGATGGCGGCATTGCGCGTGATCGTCAGCAGCCAGGTGAGGGCCGAGGCGCGGCGGGCGTCGTAGCTGCCCGCGGCCCGCCAGGCCCGGACGAACACCTCCTGGCTCACGTCCTCGGCCAGCGCGGAGTCGCGGATGACCGACAGCGCGAGGCCGTACACCGCGTCCTGGAAGCGGCGTACGAAGGCGACGGCCGCCTGCTCGTCGCCCAGGGCGAAGCCGGCGACGAGCGAGGCGTCGTCGGCGCGATCCGCCCGCGAGAACAGTTCCACGCCCCCTTATACGTACGAGAGAGGTGAAGGGATTGCACGCAGTGTCCGTGTTCCGTCGGGTGGCGCAATCCATCGGCGTCCCCCGCTCGTACAACCTCCGCGAGAAGGGACGGAGTGATCATGAAGAACTTCAGGATCGGCGTGGCCGGGTTCGCGCTCGTGGCGGCCTTCGGGCTGGCGGGCTGCGGGGGCGGTGGCGGCTCAGGTGGTGGCGGCAGTTCGGACGGCGGCACGACCGCGGCCAAGGACGCCTCCACGTTGAGCACGAGCGATTCGCCGATGGGCAAGATCCTCGTCGACGGCAAGGGACGCACGCTCTACCTGTTCACCAGCGACGGCAAGAACAGCAACTCCATGAAGTGCGATGCGAAGTGCGTCAAGGAATGGCCGCACATGGAGGGCAAACCGAAGGCGGGCGCCGGGGTCCGGGCGAACCTGATCGCCACGACGAAGGGGAGCGGCACAGCGCAGGCGACGTACGCCGGACACCCGCTCTACTACTACGCCGACGACCACAAGGCGGGGGACACGAAGGGGCAGGGCATCGACCAGATCTGGTACGTCCTCGACTCCCACGGCAATGCGATCAAGAAGGCCGCGCCCGCGGGCGGCGGGGACGACGGCGACAACGACAGTGGTGGCTACGGCTACTGAGGCGACGCCGGGCGGGAGCCATCCCGAAGAGCGGGCTCCCGACCGCCGCCGTCGGCACATCAGCCGTGCCAGGACCGCCACAGCGCCGCGTACGCGCCGTCGGCCGCGACCAGGTCGTCGTGGCTGCCGAGTTCGCGGATCCGGCCGTCCTCGACCACGGCGATCACGTCCGCGTCGTGCGCGGTGTGCAGCCGGTGCGCGATGGCAACGACCGTGCGGCCGTCGAGCACCCGGCCGAGCGAGCGCTCCAGGTTGCGGGCCGCGCGCGGGTCGAGCAGAGAGGTCGCCTCGTCGAGGACCAGCGTGTGCGGGTCGGCCAGGACCAGCCGGGCCAGCGCGATCTGCTGCGCCTGCGCCGGGGTGAGGGCCACCCCGCCCGAGCCGACCTCCGTGTCGAGGCCGTCGGCGAGGCCACCGGCCCACCCCTCGGCGTCGACCGCACCGAGGGCGGCCCACAGCTCCGCGTCCTCTGCGCCCGTGCGGGCCAGGCGGAGGTTGTCGCGCAGGGAGCCCACGAAGACGTGGTGCTCCTGGTTGACCAGGGCCACATGGGAGCGGACCCGCTCGGCCTCCATCCGGGAGAGTTCCGCGCCGCCCAGCGTGACCTGCCCGGTGCGCGGCGCATAGATCCCGGCGAGCAGCCGCCCGAGCGTCGACTTGCCCGCGCCCGAGGGGCCGACCAGGGCGAGCCGCGTGCCGGGGGCGACCTCCAAGGACACCTTGCGCAGTACGTCGACGCCCTCGCGGTAGCCGAAGTGCACCGCGTCGGCCTGGACATCACGGCCGGCGGGCCGCACGGAGGCATCGCCCGCGTCCGGCTCGATGTCCCGCACACCGACGAGCCGGGCCAGCGACACCTGGGCGACCTGAAGCTCGTCGTACCAGCGCAGGATCATCCCGATCGGATCCACCAGCATCTGCGCGATGAGGGCGCTCGTGGTCAGCTGCCCCACGCCGATCCAGCCCTGGAGGACGAAGACACCGCCGACCACCAGCACCGACAGCAGCACGAGGACGTGCACGGTGTTGATCACCGGGAAGAGCACGGAGCGCAGGTAGAGGGTGTACCGCTCCCAGGCGGTCCACTCCTTGACGCGCCGCTCCGACAGGTCGATGCGGCGGTCGCCGAGCCGGTGCGCCTCGATGGTGCGCCCGGCGTCCACGGTCTCGGCGAGCGCCGCGGCGACGGCCGCGTACCCGGCGGCCTCCGAGCGGTACGCGGACGGCGCCCGCTTGAAGTACCAGCGGCAGCCGAGCACCAGAACCGGCACCGCGATGAGCAGCGCGGGCGCCAGCGGCGGCGCGGTCACCGCGAGCCCGCCGATGAGCAGCGCCGCCCACACGACACCGATGGACAGCTGGGGCACGGCCTCCCGCATCGCGTTCGCGAGCCGGTCGATGTCCGTGGTGATCCGGGACAGCAGGTCGCCCGTTCCCGCCCGCTCCAGAACGCCGGGCGGCAGGCCCACGGACCGCACCAGGAAGTCCTCCCGCAGGTCCGCCAGCATCCGCTCGCCGAGCATCGCCCCGCGCAGCCGGACCTGCCGGATGAACACGGCTTGGACCACCAGGGCGAGCGCGAACAGGCCGATGGTGCGGGCCAGTTGGGGCCCTTCGAGGGAGTCGACGCCGCCCGGGTTCTCGGAGACGTCCTGGATCAGTCCACCCAGCAGGTACGGGCCGGCCATCGACGCGATGACGGCGACCGTGTTCACGCCGATGAGCAGGAGGAACTCGCGCCGGTGACGCTGGTACAGCTCCCGCACATAGGCGCGGACCGTGGCCGGGGCGCCGACCGGCAGGGTGTGCGCCGTGGTGGGGGCCGCCGGGTCGTAGGCCGGGGGCGCTACGCCGATCATGCCGTCTCCTCGATGTCGATCTCGATATCGGTGTTGATGCCAACGGCTGCGCCGCCTGCGCCTGCGCCTGCGCCTGCGCCTGCGCCTGCGCCCGCGCCCGCCTCCGCGCCGGATCCGGTGTCCGTGCCGTCCTCGTCGGGCCGTGGCTCGGCGCCGGGGGAGGACTTCTCCTCGTCGGTCTCGCGGGTGACGACCGCGCGGTACCGGGGCTCGGTGCGCACCAGTTCACGGTGCTCGCCGACCGCCGCGACCACGCCCTCGTGGACGAACACCACGCGGTCCGCGCGGTCGAGGACCAGCGGTGACGAGGTCAGCACCACGGTCGTGCGGCCGCGCCGCAGCGCGCGCACGCCCTGGGCGATCCGGACCTCGGTGTGCGAGTCGACGGCGGACGTCGGCTCGTCGAGCACCAGCGTCTCCGGGTCGGTGACCAGCGAGCGGGCCAGCGCGAGGCGCTGGCGCTGGCCGCCGGAGAGGGACCGGCCGCGTTCGGTGATGCGGGCGGTCATCGGGTTCTCGTCCAGGGAGCCCTGGGTGAGAGCGTCCAGCACGTCGGAGCACTGGGCCGCGGCCAGCGCGTCGTCGGGTGCGATGTCTCCGGAGGCCGGTACGTCGAGGAGTTCGGCGAGGGTGCCGGAGAGCAGCACCGGGTCCTTGTCCTGGACGAGCACGGCCGTCCGCGCGACATCCAGCGGCAGTTCGTCGAGCGGCACACCGTCGAGCAGGGCGGATGGCGCCGCCTCGCCCGCGTCGTCGTCGGTGGCGGAAGCGGGGTGTCCGCCGAGCCGGTCGGCGAGGCGCCCCGCCAGGTCCGGGTCGCCGCAGACCACGGCGGTGAGCCGCCCCGCGGACGCGAGCACGCCGGTCGCCGGGTCGTACAGGTCGCCGGTCGGTGCCTTGGCGTCGCGCAGCCCGCCCTCCGGTTCGGTGACGCGCTCCAGCGCCAGCACCCTGGACGCACGCTGCGCGGACGGCCGGGAGAACGAGTACGCCATGGCGATCTCTTCGAAGTGGCGCAGCGGGTAATTGAGGAGCATCACCCCGCTGTAGACGGTGACCAGTTCACCGACGGTGATCCGGCCCTCGCGCGCGAGGGTGACGCCGTGCCAGACGAGCACGATCGTCAGCAGGCCGGGAAGGAGGACCTGGATCGCCGAGATCAGCGCCCACATGCGCGCGCTGCGCACGGCGGCCCGGCGCACGTCCTGCGAGGCGCGGCGGTAGCGGTCGAGGAACAGCTCCTCACCGCCGATGCCACGCAGCACGCGCAGGCCCGCGACGGTGTCCGAGGCGAGTTCGGTGGCATGGCCCGCCTTCTCCCGCTGATGGTCCGCCCGCCGGGTGGCGCGGGGGAGCAGGGGCAGCACGGCGAGCGCCAGGACCGGCATGCCGAGCGCGACGACGACACCGAGCGCGGGCTGGTAGATCAGAAGTCCCACGGCGGCGATGACGATGGTGAGCGCGGCGGCGGTGAAGCGGGAGAGCGCCTCGACGAACCAGCCGATCTTCTCCACGTCGCCGGTGGACACCGCGACGACCTCGCCCGCGGCGACCCGCCGGGTGAGGGCGGCGCCGAGCGTCGCGGTCTTGCGGGCCAGCAGCTGCTGGACGCGGGCGGCGGCGGTGATCCAGTTCGTGACGGACGTGCGGTGCAGCATCGTGTCGCCGACCGCGACGCCGATGCCGAGCAGCACGATCAGCGCGCCGGCCTTGGCGAGACCGGTGCCGGAGCGGTCGACGACCGCCTGCACCGCGTAGCCGACGCCGTACGCGAGACCGGCGACGGAGACGAAGTGGATCAGGCCCCAGACAAGGGACTTGGCCTGCCCACCGAGCTGGTTCCGGCCGAGCCAGAGCAGGAACCGGGGGCCCGAGCGGGCGTCCGGCGCACCGGGGTCCGGATACGGAAGGTCGGAGATCTGCATGACGTCCCAGGGCTCGAAGCGGGGTGGATCGAAGAAGCGGACTCAAAGGCAGCAAACCGTGAAAGGTTCGCGTCCCATGGCGAGCCGAGGCAAACGGTTTTCCGGCGCCGGGCAAAGAATCGGGCCGGATCGACGGTCGTGATCGGAGTCGGTCCCGCGGTTTTTGACCGGTGGTGCGACCATGGAACGCATGCGGAGTGCGGGTGTGATCAGGGCGGGCGTCGCGATGGCGGCGTGCGGTGTCCTGCTGACGACGGTGGCCGCCTGCGGCGCCGACGGCGGCGACAGCGGGAAGAAGGCCACGGCGGGGGCGAACTCCTCGGGCGGCGAGTCCGGGGGCGCCGAGGCGCGCGCGGCGGATCTCAAGCGCATCCCGGGGGTGGGCGACCGCTACCAGAAGCAGCTCCCGGCGAACGCCCGGCAGGTCGTCGCCGTGTACGGAGACGGCAAGGACGCGGCGGGCTCCACCATTGCCCTCTACACCAAGTCCGGCGACACCTGGAAGAAGCAGCGCGGCTGGTCCGGGCACAACGGCAAGAAGGGCTGGACGACGAGCCACCACGAGGGCGACAACCGCAGCCCCGTCGGTGTCTTCACGCTCAGCGACGCCGGCGGGGTCCTGGCCGACCCGGGCGCGAAGCTGCCGTACACGCAGTCCGCGTCGTTCCAGGCCCCGCACTACTGGTCGAAGTCGCACTGGCACGACTTCGACTACGTCATCGCCATCGACTACAACCGCGCCAAGGGCACCTCGCCCAACGACCCGACCCGGCCGCAGGGCCAGTCCAAGGGCGGCAGCATCTGGCTGCACATGGACCACGGCAGCGGCACCTCGGCGTGCGTGAGCCAGTCGAAGGGCGACATGGAGTACCTGCTCAAGACGCTCGACCCGAAGCAGCACCCGGTGGTCGTGATGGGCGACAAGGCCGAGCTCAAGGCGTGAGCCGCGCGGGCCCCCGCCCTGTGCTCGGGTCTGTCAGGCCTCGCTCGGCTTCTCCGAGTCGACACCGCCGCGCGCCTTGCGCCAGCCGCCGCGCGTGAAGTCGGGGATCTGCTGCGGCGCGCCCTTCGCCTTGATCGAGAGATGGCTCAGCGGAACCGGTGAGGTCCAGGTGGCGGCGTCGTACACGTCGAAGTCCGGGACGAGCCCGAGGCGCATCGTCTGCATCAGGCGGAACACCATGATGTAGTCCATCCCGCCGTGCCCACCTGGAGGGTTCGAGTGCTCCTTCCACAGCCAGTGGTCCCAGTCGGCGTACTTCGCGAAGTCGCCCCAGGCGTCGTCCGTGTGGTCGGGCTCGATATAGATCCGCTCCGGGTAGTCCTCGAACACGCCCTTCGTTCCGCCGAGTTGATTGATCCGCGAGTACGGGTGCGGGGTGCTGACGTCGTGCTCCAGACGGATCACCCGGCCCTTCGCCGTCTGTACCAGGCTGATCGTGCGGTCCGACTCGATGTACGACTCCTTCCAACTCGGGTCGTCCTTGGGCATATTGGCCGCGCGGTACTCGGCGAGGCCCAGGGAGGGTGTGCCGAAGCTGGAGATGTGGGTGACGCGGTCGCCGCGATTGACGTCCATGTAGTTCGCGACGGGACCGAAGCCGTGGTTCGGGTACAGGTCGCCGCGCAGCCGCGTGTGCCACAGCCGGCGCCACGGTCCCTCGTAGTAGTCCGGGTCGAACATGAGGCCGCGCAGGTCGTGGTTGTACGCGCCGGCGCCGTGCAGCAGCTCACCGAACTTGCCCGCGTGGGCCATCCGCAGGACGCGCATTTCATTGCGTCCGTAGCAGCAGTTCTCCAGCTGCATACAGTGTCTTCGGGTGCGCTCGGAGAGGTTCACCAGCTCCCACAGCTGGTCCAGCTGGAGCGAGATGGGACACTCGACGCCGACGTGCTTGCCGTTCAGCATCGCCGTCTTCGCCATCTCGAAGTGCCAGTCCCACGGCGTCGCCACGTAGACGAAGTCGATGTCCCCGCGCTTGCACAGGTTCTCGAAGTCGTGGTCGCCCTTGGCGTAGATGGCGGGCGCGGGCTGACCCGCTGCCGTCACCTTCGCCGCCGCCTTGGCGGTCTTCTCCTTGACCGGATCGCACAGGGCGACGACCCGGACGCCCTGGATCGCAAGGAAGAGGTCGATCATGCTGCCGCCGCGGTTGCCGAGGCCGACGATGCCGACCCGAACCGTGGAGCGCCGCTCGAACGGTACGCCGATCATCGTGTCGCCCTGCCGGGCCGGTGCCGCCGCAGTGGTGGCCTCGGCCGCCCCGGAGCCACCGGCGTCGGAAGTCTCCGCGGCCTGTGCAGTCGAGCTCGAACCCAGTGCGATGAACCCGAGTCCGGCGCCGGTGGCGCCCGCGGTGCGCAGCACCTCGCGGCGGGACCGGCCATCGGGCTCGGGGTTGTCGAGGGGGCTGCGCTCGTTGTCGTGCATCGGACCTCCAACAGGGTGGGTGCGGTGCCGGGGCAAGCGCAAGCCACCCTGCTGGGAGTGAGAGCAGGGGCGCAAGAGGTCGAATCGGACGGGTGGTTGGACTTATGTCATCGGGCTTTTGGACTCATGTGACGCGCCCTCACGCGCCCTCACACGCGGGCTGCACCGCGCCGCGTCGCCCGCTCCAGCTCGACCAGTACGGAGTAGTACGAGCGGCCCGTCGCATGGTCCATGCCGACCTCGCACATCCGGTTCGCCGACAGATGGGCGTCGTATGTGCGGGACGTGACCTCCGCGGCCTCCTTCGCCGTGGCGGACTCGGTCAGCTCCTTGTGGAGCATGCCTCGGTCGCCCGCGAAGCCGCAGCAACCCGCGTCGTCCGGCAGCACCACCTCGTCGGCGCAGGCCTCGGCCAGGGCTCTCAACTGGCCGACGTCGCCCAGGTGTTCCATGGAGCACGTCGGATGCAGCACGGCCGAGCCGATCGTGCGCTCGATGGTGAGTCGCGGCAGCAGTTCCTCCGCGGCCCAGACCAGGGAGTCCACGATGGTCAGCTCCGCGTGCAACTCCCTGTTGTCGTCGGTGAGATACGGCACCACCTCGTGCGCGATGCCCAGCGTGCACGAGGAGGCGTCCACCACGAGGGGAAGCCTGCCGCCCCCGGTCCAGGCCCAGGCCGCCTCGACGATCCGGTTCGCCATCACCGTGTTGCCCTCGTCGTAGCCCTTGGAGTGCCAGATCGTGGCGCAGCACGTCCCGGCCACATCGTTCGGGATCCACACCGGCTTGCCCGCGCGCGCGGAGACCGCGACAACGGCCTGAGGCAGCGATACGTCGCCGGGGGTGCCGAAAATGCGGTTCACGCACGCCGGGTAGTAGACGGCCGTGGCCCCCACGCGCGCGGTACGCGGTAGCTTCCTGGCCGCAGCGGCAGGTACCTCCGGCAGCCATTCCGGCACCAGGTCCGGCCGAACCGCCTTGCGTGCGGCGCCCGTTACGGCACTCAGGAGGCGGTCACCGATCTTGTCGGCGGCCGCCACCGCGAGCCGGGCCGAGGTCTCCACGGCCTTGAAGTTCTTCGCCACGAGCGCGGCCGTCCGCTCCTCGCGCGGCGAGTGACGGGCGTGCCGGAAGCTCTTCATGAACGCCCCCGTGTCGATGCCGACCGGGCAGGCCAGCTTGCACGTGGAGTCGCCGGCGCAGGTGTCCACGGCGTCGTACCCGTAGGCGTCGATCAGCTCGTCCTCCACCGGCGAGCCCGACGGCTGGCGCATCATCTCGCGGCGCAGCACGATCCGCTGGCGCGGCGTTGTCGTCAAGTCCTCGCTGGGACACGTGGGTTCGCAGAAGCCGCATTCGATGCACGGGTCGGCGATCAGATCCACCTTTGGGATCGTCTTGAGGCCCCGCAGATGGGCCTTCGGGTCGCGGTCCAGCACGATGCGCGGCGCGAGCACCCCGTCCGGGTCGATGACCTGCTTGGTGCGCCACATCAACTCCGTGGCCTTGGCGCCCCATTCGAGCTCCAGGAAGGGGGCGATATTGCGGCCCGTCGCGTGCTCCGCCTTCAGGGAGCCGTCGAACCGGTCGACCGTGAGGCGGCAGAACTCGTCCATGAACGCCGCGTACCGCTCCACGTCCTCCGGCTTCGCCGCGTCGAAAGCCAACAGGAAGTGCAGATTGCCGTGCGCCGCGTGCCCCGCCACCGCCGCGTCGAAGCCGTGCCGCGTCTGCAGTTCGAGCAGCGCCTCGCAGGCCTCTGCGAGCCGCGAGGGCGGCACCGCGAAGTCCTCCGTGATGAGCGTGGTGCCCGAAGGGCGCGAGCCGCCGACCGCCGTCACGAACGCCTTGCGCGCCTTCCAGTAGCCCCCGATGGTCTTCGCGTCCCGTGTGAACTCATTGGTCACCGAGGTCACGGGCGCGACGAGTTCGAGACCTTCGAGGGCCTTCGCAGCCGCCTTCTCGTAGGTGGCCTGGGTCTTCTCGTCCGGGGCGCGGAACTCCACCAGCAGCGCCGTCGTCTCCTTGGGCAGCTCGGCCCAGTCCTGCGGCACACCCTGCACGCTGACCGAGGCGCGCAACGTATTGCCGTCCATCAGCTCCACGGCCAGCGCCCCCGCCTCGTTGAACACCGGCACCGCCGCCGCGGCCGCGGTCAGGGAGGGGAAGAACAGCAGCGCCGTCGACACCTTCCGGTCCAACGGCAGGGTGTCGAAGACGACTTCGGAGATGAACCCGAAGGTGCCCTCCGAGCCCACCATGAGGCCGCGCATGATCTGCACCGGGGTCTCGCCGTCCAGGAAGGCGTCCAGCCGGTAGCCGTTCGTATTCTTGATCTCGTACTTGGCGCGGATCCTGCGGGTGAGCTCGGCGTCCTCCTCGATCTCCCGCTTGATCGCCAACAGGGCCTCACAGAGCGCCGGTTCGGCGTGTGCCAGGTCCTCGTCCGCGCGCGGGTCGCCCGTGTCGACGACCGTGCCGGACGGCAGCACAAAGGTGAGGGAGGAGACCATCCGGTACGAGTTCCGGGTCGTGCCCGCCGTCATCCCCGACGCGTTGTTCGCCACCACGCCGCCCACTGTGCAGGCGATGGCGCTCGCCGGGTCGGGGCCGAGTACGCGCCCGTGCCGCGCAAGCGTGGCGTTCGCCCGCACGATCGTGGTGCCGGGGCCGATCCGCGCGCGCGAACCGTCGCCGAGCACCTCGATGCCCGCCCAGAACCTGCGGACGTCCACGAGGATGTCCTCGCCCTGCGCCTGCCCGTTCAGCGACGTGCCCGCCGCGCGGAAGACGACCTCGCGGCCCTTGCCGTGCGCGTAGGAGAGCACCGCCGACACGTCGTCGATGTCCTCGGCGACCACCACGACCTGCGGCACGAAGCGGTACGGGCTGGCGTCCGACGCGTAGCGCACCAGGTCCGAGATCTTGGTGAGCACCTTGTCCGCGCCGAGCAGCCGCGTCAGCTCCGAGCGCAACGGCTCGGGCGTGCCACCGGACTGCTGGTCCGCGACCCGGTCGGGCGCAGGCCCCGACGGACGGGCTCCGGGGCGCAGGGCTTCCGGCTTCGGCTCCAGCAGCGGCATGGCCTCTCCTCGATCGCTATCAGTACTCCGGCGCTGTCAGTACCCCGGCAATGTCAGTACCCCGGCTCTGTCAGTGCTGCGGCGCGGTCAGCACTCCGGTGTGCGCGGGGGCTCGAACAGCGCGTTCAGCAAGACCGTCAGCTGCGCGCGCTGCTCTTTGTCCAACGGTGCCAGGATCTCCTCTGCCGCCGCGCGGCGCGCGCTGCGCAGCTCCCGCAGGGCGGCCCGGCCCTTGTCGGTGAGCTCGATGCGGATCACCCGGCGGTTCGTGGGATCCGGCGCACGGCGCACCAGATCGGCCGCCTCCAGGCCGTCCACCGTCGTCGTCACCGCGCGCGGGACCACCTCGAGGCGCTGCGCGAGATCGGCCATGCGCGGCGGCGTCTCGTAGTGCACCAGCGTGCGCAGCAGCCGGGACTGCGCGGGCGTGATCCCGACCGGCTCCAGCTGGCGCCGCTGTATCCGCTGCAGGCGGCGGGTCAGCCGCAGCAGCTGCTCGGCGAGGAAACCGTCGGCGTCCGGTGTCTTCATGCCGGGAACATTAGCAGGACCTTGTGCATTGTGAATAGAGGTAACAATGCATTATGCTCCTCGAGTCGAACTCGACTGCTGCCCCGTCGGTACCCGATGAGTGGCGCGTGCCGAGTTCCCTCTATGCCTAGGAGGCCCATGCCCCGCGACGAAATCCGCTGGACGCCGCCCCCCGATGCCGACGCATCGGGGCAGCCGCGGCAGATCCGCCGCATCCTGTCCCTGTTCCGCCCCTACCGCGGCCGCCTCGCCCTCGTCGGGCTGCTCGTCGGCGCCGCCTCGCTGGTCACGGTCGCGACACCGTTCCTGCTCAAGGAGATCCTCGACGTCGCCATCCCGCAGGGTCGCACCGGGCTGCTCAGCCTGCTCGCCCTCGGCATGATCGTCAGCGCCGTCGTGACGAGCGTCTTCGGCGTCCTGCAGACGCTGATCTCGACGACGGTCGGCCAGCGCGTCATGCACGATCTGCGCACCGCCGTCTACGGCCGGCTGCAGAGCATGTCCCTCGCCTTCTTCACCAAGACCCGCACCGGCGAGGTCCAGTCCCGCATCGCCAACGACATCGGCGGCATGCAGGCGACCGTGACCTCCACCGCGACCTCCCTCGTCTCGAACCTGACGAGCGTCGTCGCCACGGTCATCGCGATGATCGCCCTGGACTGGCGCCTGACGATCGTCTCCCTGCTCCTGCTGCCGATCTTCGTGTGGATCAGCCGCCGGGTCGGCCGCGAGCGCAAGAAGATCGCCACACAGCGCCAGAAGCAGATGGCCGCGATGGCCGCCACGGTCACCGAGTCGCTCTCCGTCAGCGGCATCCTGCTCGGCCGCACCATGGGCCGAGCCGACTCCCTCACCAAGTCCTTCGCCGACGAGTCGGACGAACTGGTCGGCCTGGAGGTCAGGTCGAACATGGCGGGGCGCTGGCGGATGGCCGTCATCAGCATCGTCATGGCCGCCATGCCCGCGGTCATCTACTGGGCGGCCGGCATCGCCCTGCACTTCGGCGGCCCCACCGTCTCCATCGGCACGCTCGTCGCGTTCGTCTCGCTGCAGCAGGGCCTGTTCCGGCCGACCGTGAGCCTGCTGCAGACCGGCGTCCAGATCCAGACCTCGCTCGCCCTGTTCCAGCGCATCTTCGAGTACCTGGACCTGCCGGTCGACATCACCGAGCGCGAGGACCCGGTCCGCCTCGACACCGTCAAGGGCGAGGTCCGCTTCGAGAACGTCGAGTTCCGCTATGCCACCGACGATGCCGCCGACGAGCGGCAGAAGGCGATCCTCGACGGCATCGACCTCACCGTCCCCGCAGGCGGCAGCCTCGCCGTGGTCGGCCCCACCGGCTCCGGCAAGTCCACGCTCAGCTATCTGGTGCCGCGGCTCTACGACGTCACGGGCGGGCGCGTGACGCTCGACGGGGTCGACGTCCGCGACCTGGACTTCGACACCCTCGCGCGCGCGATCGGCGTGGTCTCCCAGGAGACGTATCTGTTTCATGCCTCGGTGGCCGAGAACCTGCGGTTCGCCAAGCCCGACGCGACCGACGAGGAGCTGTATGCGGCGGCCCGCGCGGCCCAGATCCACGAGCACATAGCCGCTCTCCCGGACGGCTACGACACCGTGGTCGGCGAGCGCGGCCACCGCTTCTCCGGAGGCGAGAAGCAGCGCCTGGCGATCGCCCGCACCATTCTGCGGGACCCGCCGGTGCTCATCCTCGACGAGGCGACCAGTGCGCTCGACACCCGCACCGAGCACGCCGTACAGGAAGCCATCGATGCGCTCTCGGCCAACCGCACGACGCTCACGATCGCGCACCGTCTCTCCACGGTCCGCGGCGCCGAGCAGATCGTGGTCCTGGACTCCGGGCGAATAGCCGAGCGCGGCACGCACGAGGAACTGCTCGGCCAGGAGGGCCGCTACGCGGCGCTCGTGCGGCGGGACGCGCGCGTGGAAGCGGCCGCGTGACGGGAGTTGTGCCCGGGCCGCCATGACATCGGCGCGAACAGTGGGGAGAGAGTCCGTGAGGGAGTCAAGGAGGGCAGAGATATGTCAGGGATGTTCTGACGCAGGGGTTACCGTTCCGGCATGCAGACCGAGACTCCGCGACGGAGCACGACGCGAATCACGCGCCGAGGACGCGTCGCCATGACGGTGACCGGGGCCGTCGTGGCGGCAACCGCCGTCGCGGTGTCATTGGCCCTGGCGGGCGGGGACGAGTCGAACCGGGTTCTGACCATCCCGGAGGGCTGGCGTTCGGGCCAGGTGTACGAGGCCGTCGACAAGGCGCTCGACGTCCCGGCCGGCACCACGAAGAAGGCCGCGCCCAAGGCCCACCTCAAGCTTCCGGGCGACGCGGGTGGCAACGCCGAGGGCTACCTCTTCCCGGCGACGTATCCCTTGAACGACAAGTCGACCCCGCAGTCGGTCCTTGCGTACATGGTCGACACGGCGAACAAGAGGTTCGGCGGCGGCAGCGGCAGCGGTAGCGGAACGACCGCGGGCGCCGAGCGCAACGCCGTCAACCCGTACCAGCGCGTCATCATCGCGAGCATCGTGCAGGCCGAGGCGGACAACAAGGAGGACATGGACAGGGTCGCCCGCGTCATATACAACCGGCTCGATCACGACATGCCGCTGCAGATGGACTCCACCATCAACTACGCGCTCGGCCGCTCCACGTTGGACACCACCCACGACGACACGAAGATCAACAACCCGTACAACACCTACGCGCGCAAGGGGCTGCCGCCCACCCCGATCGGCAATCCGGGGGAGCAGGCGATGGAGGCGGCCACCAGCCCGGCGTCGGGTGACTGGCTGTACTTCGTGACGGTCAAGCCGGGGGACACGCGCTTCACCGCGGACCTGGGCGAGCAGGAGAAGAACGTGGCGGAGTTCAACGAGAACCAGGCGAAGGCCAAGAAGGACGGTTGACGGGCCCCGTCCTGGTGCCGGGATACCGGGGTGCCGGCGGGGGACCGCGGTGCCGAGGGGCTTGGGTGCTTAACCGGCAGGTGAGCGCCGACCCGCGTCGCCTCACACCGCGACCGACGTCCTGCGCCCCAGTAGCCGCTGAATGTCCCGGACCGCGGACCGCCCCGCGCGGTTCGCACCGATCGTGCTCGCCGACGGGCCGTAGCCGACCAGGTGGATGCGGGGATCGAGGGCCGCGCGCGTGCCCTCCATCCGGATCCCGCCGCCCGCTTCGCGCAGCTTCAGCGGCGCCAGATGCTCGATGGAGGCACGGAACCCGGTGGCCCAGAGGATCACGTCGGCCGCCGCCTCGCGCCCGTCGTCCCAGGCCACACCGGTCGGCGTGATCCGGTCGAACATGGGGTGCCGGTCGAGGACACCGTTCGCGCGGGCCGCGCGGATCGCGTCGTTCACCGGCAGCCCGGTCACCGACACCACACTCAGCGGCGCGAGCCCCTGACGTACCCGCTCCTCGACCGCCGCCACGGCGGCCCGCCCCGCCTCCTCGCCGAAGGGGCCCTCGCGGAAGACGGGCGGCCGGCGGGTGACCCAGGTCGTCGAGGCGGCGCCCGGAGCGATCTCCATCAGGTGCTGCGTCCCTGAGGCCCCGCCGCCCACCACCATGACGCGCTGACCTGCGAACTCCTCGGGTCCTTGGTACTGCGCGGTGTGCAACTGCCGCCCGCGGAAGGTCTCCTGCCCCGGATAACGCGGCCAGAACGGCCGGTCCCAGGTGCCCGTCGCATTGATCAGGGCGCGCGTCGACCACACCCCGTCGGAGGTCTCGACGAGCAGCCGACCGTCCTCCCCTTCGCGCCCTTCGCGCCCCTCGCGCCCTTCGCGCCCCTCGCTTTCCTCGCGCACCGACCGCACGTCGACCGGGCGCCGTACGCGCAGATCGAAGGCCTCCTCGTACGAGGTGAAGTACCCGGAGATGACCTCCGAGGAGGGTCGCGCGGGGTCGGCGCCGGTCAGTTCCATGCCGGGCAGCGCGTGCATGCCGTGCACCTTGCCGTAGGTGAGCGAGGGCCACCGGAACTGCCAGGCGCCGCCGGGGCGGGGCGCGTGGTCGAGGACGACGAAGTCCCGCTCGGGCTCGAAGCCCACGCGGCGCAGGTGATAGGCGGCGGAAAGCCCTGCCTGGCCGGCGCCGATGACGACGACGTCGACTCGGCGCGGACCATCGGCGGAGGCGGCGTCTCGTACCCCGATGTCGTTCACGTTTCTACTAACTCCATCGGAGCGCGAGATCTTCCCGCGTGCGCCGACCAGGAAACGAGCGCCCCCCGTCAGCGCTCGCCCGCGACCATCAGCGCCCGCCCGCAACCGCCAGCGGCACACCGGACCGGCGCGCGACCGGCTCCACGAGCCCGCGTGCGGCCAGTTCGGGAATGACACCCTCCCCGAACCAGTACGCCTCCTCCAGATGCGGATATCCGGAGAGCACGAAGTGCTCGATGCCGAGCGTGTGGTACTCCTCGATCCGGTCGGCGACATCGGCGTGGCTGCCGACGAGCGCCGTCCCGGCGCCACCGCGCACGAGACCGATCCCGGCCCACAGATTGGGCGAGATCTCCAGGCTCTTACGCTCACCGCCGTGCAGCGCCAGCATCCGCTGCTGCCCGACCGACTCGCTGCGCCCGAGCGCGGCCTGCGCGGCGGCGACGGCCTCGGGGGAGAGGTCGTCGAGCAGCCGGTCCGCCGTGGCCCACGCGTCCCGCGCGGAGTCGCGCGAGATCGAGTGCAGCCGGATCCCGAACCGCACGGTGCGCCCCTCGTGCTCGGCGAGCGAACGGATCCAGTCGATCTTCTCCTTCACCTGCTGCGGTGGCTCGCCCCACGTCAGATACACATCGGAGTGCCGCGCCGCGACCGGCCCCGCGGCGGCCGACGAGCCACCGAAGAAGATCTCCGGCCGCGGATCCGGCGGAAGCGCCGTGTAGCCGCCGTCGACCCGGTAGTGCTCCCCGGCGAAGTCGAACGGCTCCTGCGAGCTGCCGCCCCACACGCCACGCACCACCGAAAGGAACTCGTCGGTGCGTGCATAGCGCTGATCGTGGTCGAGATGGTCGCCGAAGCGCCGCTGCTCGGCCGAGTCACCACCGGTGACGACATTGAGCAAGAGCCGTCCGTTCGTGAGGCGTTGATACGTCGACGCCATCTGCGCGGCGAGCGTCGGCGAGATCACCCCGGGCCGGAATGCCACGAGGAACTTCAGGCGCTCGGTGTGCTGGGCGAGCGCGACCGTCGTCAGCCACGCGTCCTCGCACCACGTCCCGGTCGGAGTGAGTACGGCCTCGAAGCCCAACTGCTCGGCCGCCTTGGCGATTTGAACGAGATAGTCGAGGTCGGGCGCGCGCACTCCGGAGATCGGACCGCCTGGCGAACGCTCAAGTGCCCCGCCGCTGAAGGCGTGCCGGTCGACGAGGGTGCGTCCGTCGCCGCCGGTCGGCAGGAACCAGTGCAGATGAACGTTCATGGGTTCAGGACTCCTTGCCGTATGTGCGCGGGGCGGTGGTGGAGGGCGGCAGCTTGTCGTTGAAGCGCGTGTCGACGTACTTCGAGAAGTCGACCTTGCGCGGAATCAACTTCAACTCAGTGAAGGAGTCGGCGATTTGCTGCTCAGAGGTGATCACGTTCTTGTCGACGGCGACCGTAACGCGTGTGCCGTTCGTACGCTTCACGGCGTCGTACGCCGCCCCGTACGGCAGTCCGGTGTCCTTGGCCCACACCTTCGCCCACGCCTGCGGGTGCTTGTAGACCCAGTTCTGGGCGCGCCGCAGCCGATCGAGATAGTCCTTGATGGCGGCGGACTTCTTCTTGTCGGCGAGGGAGATGGGGGAGGCGACCTGGAAGGCGAGCCCGTTGGTGACCCCGTCGCCGTCGGTGAGTACGCGACCGAGCTTCGCGCGCAACGCCTGCGAGGTGTACGGATCCCAGACGGCCCACGCGTCGACCTTGCCCGCGGTGAACGCGGCCAGCGCGTCGGCCGGTTGAAGGTACTTGACCTTCACGTCCTTCAGCGCGAGCCCGACCTTCTTGAGCGAGGCGACGAGCTGGTAGTGCGCCGATGACCCCTGGGCCACCGCGATCGACTTGCCCTTGAGCCCCGCAGGACTCTTCAGTTTCGAGCCCTTCGGGACAAGGATCGTGTCCCCCTTGGCGGTCCCGTGGCTGGCGGACACCACCTTGATCTTCGAGTCGGCACCGGCCGCGAAGACGGGTGGTGTGTTGCCGACGCCGCCGATGTCCACGGCCTTGGCGTTGATGGCTTCGAGGAGCGGCGGCCCCGAGGTGAACGTGGACCAGCGAATCTTGTAGTCCAGGTCGTCAAGTTCACCGGCGGCCCTGAGTACGGCCTCCGAACCACCCTTCTGGTCGCCGACGTTGAGGGTGAGTGGCCCCTTCCCGTCGACGCCGCCACTGCCACCGCTGCCGGTGGATGTGCTGGCGGTGGTGGCACCGGAGCAGGCGGCGAGCAGGAGGGCGAGGGGGGTGACGAGGGCGCCGGCTATGAGAGGGCGTCGCATGACAAGTCCGTTCAAAAATAGGGGGGCGATGAGAGAAGCGCGAGAAGGGGAGCGGAGATGGGGCGCGGAGATGGGGCGTGAAGATGGGGCGCGGAGATCGGGTCAGTGGGAGGACTCGTCCACACCCAGCCGGTTCAGCAGCTCGGCGCGCAGTTCGGCGAAGCGCGGATCGGTGAGATCGCGCGGCCGCTCCAGATCGACGCGGGTCTCGTGGGCGATGACACCGTCGTCCATGACCAGCACCCGATCGGCGAGCAGTACCGCCTCCTCGACATCGTGGGTCACCAACAGCACGGCACAGCCCCGCCGTTGCCACAACTCGCCGACCAGGCGCTGGGCCTTGATCCGGGTCAGCGCGTCGAGCGCGCCGAACGGCTCGTCGAGCAGCAGCAGATCGGGCTCGCGCACGAGGGCACGGGCGAGCGAGGCACGCTGGGCCTCGCCACCGGAGAGGGTCTTGGGCCAGGCGTCCGTACGGTGCTCGAGCCCCACCTCGTCCAACGCCCGCTCGGCGACGCCGCGTTCTGGCTTGCCCGGCAGGCCGAGCAGGACGTTGCGCCACACCCGCTTCCACGGCATGAGCCGCGGCGCCTGGAACGCGACGGCCTTGCGCCGAGGTACGAGTACGGTGCCTTCGATGTCGCGGTCGAGCCCGGCGAGGATGCGCAGCAGCGTGGACTTGCCGCACCCGCTGCGCCCGAGCAGGGCGACGAACTCCCCTGGCTTTACGTCGAGTTGAAGGTCATCGATGACGGCGCGCCCGTCAAAGGAACGGGAGAGACCTTCGACGCGCACGGCGGAACCGGCACCGATGGTGGTCTTGGGGGAAGGGGTCACCGGCCGGTGAACGTCGGTCGCCATTGCAGCAGCAGCCTTTCGAGGGAACGGACGACGAAGTCGGCGAGCAGGCCGAGGAACGCGTAGACGATCAGGCAGACGACGATGACGTCGGTGCGCAGGAAGTCCCGCGCCTGCACCATCAGGAATCCGATGCCGGCGTCGGCGTTGATCTGCTCGGCGAAGACGAGCGCCAGCCACGAGATGCCGAGCGAGTACCGCAACCCGGTCATGGCGCCAGGCAGCGCGCCCGGCAGCACGACATGACGCACGAGCTTCCATCGGCTCAGCCCCAACGACTCCCCGGCCTCGATGAGTTGGGAGTCGACACCACGAATCCCGGCGTACACATTCAGGTACAGCGGAAAGGACACACCAAGGGTGATGATGGCTACCTTCGGCGCCTCACCGATGCCGAACCAGATGATGAACAGCGGAATCAGCCCGACGAACGGCACGGTCCGCAGCATCTGCACACTCGCGTCGACGAGATCCTCGCCGACCCGGAAGAGGCCCGACACCAGCGCGAGCCCGGTCCCGACGACGACACCACACAGCAGCCCGACGGCGACGCGCTGCAGCGAGACACCCATGGCCGCGGGCAGTGACCCGTCGGACACGAGACCCGCACCGACCCGCGCGATGGTGCCCGGCGACGCCAACACCTCGGGCGTCAACACCCCTACAGACGTGAGGACTTGCCACAGTACGAGAAGCAGCAACGGCCCACTGGTACGGCGCAGCCAACGGGGAACGCGGGTGCGTCGGGTGGAGGAAGGGACAAGGGGAACGAGCTCGGGCGACTGGCCAACTGCTTGGCCTTCGGACGCCTTGTCGGCGGCCTGCCCGGGTTCCTCCTCGGGCGACCGGGCGGACGAAACGGGCGGGGCATGACTGGTGCTCATGGCACTCCATGGCAGGCGAGGGCACGCCTCGGCGTCAGCGGGCGCGCGTCAGCGGCGCGCCGTCACGGCCGAACACCGAAGCGGCAACGAGAAGAGGGTGAGCGCAGAAGAGTGAAGAAGCGCAGAAGAAGCGAGAAAAGGCGTCAGCAGCCGCGGCGACACGCGGCAGAGGCCACCCGCAGCAGGTCGATGTGACCGCGCGTGGTGAGCATGGCTGAACGCAACATGCGGCAGAACGTATCCAGCTGTCGACGTACGGTCAATATCGTCTCAGCGGGTGGACCATGCGTACCGGCAGCCGGTCGCCCGAGCAGGCGCTCCGCAGTTCATCCGGGCGACAATGTCCCTATGTCAGACGTCTTCACGACCCGAGTCCTGGACATCACCACAGGCTCCACCGAGCGCATCGCCGACCTCACCCGCGACTGCGAGTCCTTCTTGCGCGAGGTCGCCCACGGCCGCGACGGCCTCCTCAACCTCTTCGTCCCGCACGCCACGGCAGGCATCGCCATCATCGAAACGGGCGCCGGCAGCGACGACGACCTCCTCGCCGCCCTCCACACCCTCCTCCCCGCGGACGACCGCTGGCAGCACAGCCACGGCTCCCCGGGCCACGGCCGCGACCACGTCCTCCCGGCGATCGTGCCGCCGCATGCGACGTTGCCGGTGGTGGGGGGTGGGTTGGAGCTGGGGACGTGGCAGTCGGTGTGTTTGGTGGACACCAACAGGGATAATCCGCGGCGGCAGGTGCGGTTGTCGTTTCTTGGGTGAGAGGGGCCGGGGGACTCTCGGGATGTAGTCCGGCCACGCCAAACGCGTCGGGTCCGCAGGTGGCCCGACGTTCCGTCAGGAGGCGGTGCCAGGTGGTACTGCGGTTGCTCCTGCTTCCCAAGTAAGAGCAAGCGCAGAAGACTGCACGTGGAGGGGGACCGGGCCACGTCGGGCATCCGATGATGATGTCTGGTTTGTCCGGGGCGACTATTTCGCGCGCACCGCGGCAAGGAATGGGCTCGGCGCCCCGTGCCATGACACCCGCAGCGCCTCCCGAGCCCGGGTGCAGGCCACGAACAACAGGCTCAGTTCGCCGAGCAGGTCCTCGCGGTGCTGCTGGGCGTCGGTTGCCTCGGCCGTCACGGCGTTGCGCAGCGGAACCGTGCCGTCCTTGACCCCGGCTACCGCGACACAGCGGAACTCCAGCCCTTTCATGCGGTGCATCGTGCCGATCCGGATTCCGTCACCCGTCGCCGACCTGCCGCCGAGCACCACGGCTGGCATGCCCGATTGCTCGAGCGCCTGCCTGATCTCCTTGCCGAGCTGGGTGTAGCGCACCGCGATGCCGATCTCCTGCGGGGCGACACCACTGTGCGTCCAGTCGCGGACCTGGTCCACTAGTCCGGCGAGCTCCTCCAGTTTGTCCTCGGCTCCTGAAGTCCGGGGCGCTGCGCCGTGAAAGGCGGACCGGTAGCCGTTCAGTGACTCGGTTCCCTCGTCCATGTCATCGACCGATTCACCGCTGAGCAACGCCGTCGACCAGGCCAAGATCTCCTGCGTGGTGCGGTAGTTGATGCGTAGCCGGGTGGAACGGCCGGTCACCGGGATGCCGAGACTGCGTAGCGAGACTCTGTTGCCGTAGATCCGCTGGTACGTGTCACCGGCGATGAACAGGTCGTCCGGTCCGGGGGCTACCAGCGCCCGCAACAGCCTCCATTGGGCCGGGTGGAGATCCTGCGCCTCGTCGATCACCACATGGCGATACGGGCGTTCGCCTCCCTGCGCGTCGAGCAGCCGGGCGGCTTCCGAACAGACCTGAAGGAACGTCCACTCCTGCGCCAGCACCAGTTCCTTCGTGAAGGCCTCGACCGCGCGCCAGGTCTGGGCCCGCTTGAGCGGCCCGAGTGCGGCCCCACGGCCGGTGCGTGACGCCTTCAGATAGGACTCGGGCGTCCGCAGGTCCTGGGCCAGTACTACCTGCCGCCACTCCTGATCGAGGAAGACATCGGTGAAGTCGACACCGGTCCGGCGGGCGATCCGGGCCCAGCGCGCGATGATCTCTTTTTGGTCGGTGACCAGGTTGAGAGGGGCGTTGCGGTCTTCCCGCACGAGCTGGTGGGCCAATGCGTCCACGTTCGCCACTCTGATCCGCGCGCGCAACGCGGGGTCAGGGATGAGGAGTTCGAGGCTGCGCCGGAGATCGGTGGCGAGGTCCCGGGTGTACGTGGTCAGAAGGATGGACTCGTCCGGGGCATCGGCGGGCAGCCGCTGTGCCAGGTGCAGGGCACGGTGCAGGGCGACGACGGTCTTGCCCGTGCCGGGACCGCCCACGACGCGCGCAGGACCCTTGTACGAGGGACGGTAGGCGACCCGGTGCTGGCTGGGGTGCAGGAAGACGCGCCAGGCGTCGAACGGCCGCTCCAGGATGTCCATCAACTCGTCGGGGCCGGTGACCAGAGCGATCCGGCCCCGGGAACGGGCCATCGCGGCCGACAGGTCGTCCGGGTCGGTGGGCGACGGGGACAGGTCGCTGCCCGGTACGACGTTGGCCTCTTGGGACGCCGAAGGTGAGGCGTGCTCCAACTGGACCGCCACCACCTCGCGCCAGACGTCCTCCGGAGTCATCCCGGCGGCGAGTCCGGCCAGTACGTCGTACTGCTGCTCGGGGAGGATCTTCCGTAGCGCGTCGAGATGGGCCTCGTCGGCGAGGTGCCGGACCAGCGGCAGTAGGTCGGCGTCGACGCCGAGCCGAACGAGGTCCTTGTCGCCGACCTTCCCGAACAAGCGACGGTCGCCTTCCTCGGCGAGTTGCCGTACCCCCGCGGTCGCGCGCTCCAGGGCCACGTCGTTGCGCAGTTCGATGCCCTGGGTCGCCGAGTTGACCGTAGCCCGGTGCTTGAGAGCCCAGGCGATCGCGTCATCGTGCGGCATGACCTTGAGCAGGAGGAAGCTGTCGCCGGACTCGGGGGCGAGGACGACACCGCGCATGAATTTGTTGACGCGGATGGTCCGGATCCGAGGGTCGCGCGGATTCTCCAGCTTCTCCAGGTGCAGGCCCGCGTGCCGGTGCTCCTCGAACTTGTCGAAGACCTCCTGGACCCGCTTCTGTACGGGTTTCTCCAGCCGGGCGAACTCCATCAGGAAGTCCTTGTGGATGCCCAGCGTCGCCATGAGTGCCTCCGCACGTGCGGCCTGTCGGTTCTCCTGATCACCGTACCCGGATGGGGGAGAATGACGAGGCAGTCTTGCCACACCTTGTCGGAGGGGTACGCGCGTGCACGCTCAGGAGACCACGTTCAGCAAGCTCGTCCAGGGCGAGATGCAGTTCCAGGTGCCGCTGTACCAGCGTACTTACAGCTGGCAGCAGGAAGAACTGAGGCAGCTCTGGGAGGACGTCCTGGAGCTGGTCGAGGAGCGCCTTGCGGAGCGTCCGGTGGCCGGGCACTTCCTGGGTTCGGTGGTGCTCGCCCCGACCGGCGTCGCCGCTGGGACGATGCAGCGCTGGCTGGTCGTCGACGGGCAGCAACGGCTCACCACCCTGATGCTCGCCTTCACCGCCCTGCGCGACCACTACCGGGAGCTCGGCGCGGACAGGAAGGCCGCCCGTATCAACGACCTTCTGCTGGTCAACACCTACCGCGAGGGCGACGACCACTACCGGCTGCTGCCGACCCAGGCCGACCGGGACGCCTTCACCGCCTGCGTCGAGAGCACTCCGCGCGCGGGCGGCCCGGGCAATATCGGGGCCGCCTACCGCTTCTTCCTCGGTGCGCTGGCCGAGGGCGCCGAGAGCGGTGGAGAGCAGTGGACCGCGGCGGTGGAGACCGTACTGGGCGGGCAGCTGTCCATCGTCGCGATCACTGCGGCGGAGGGCGACAATGTCTACCGGATCTTCGAGTCGATCAACAACACCGGCGTCGGACTCAGTCAGAGCGACCTCCTGCGCAATTACATCTTCATGTGTCTGCCGACCCGTGGGGAGGCCGTCTACCGCAGCCGCTGGTTGCCCATGCAGGAGCTGCTCGGGCCGGACAATCTCGAACTCCTTGTCTGGCTGGACCTGGTGGTCAGCGGCAACAGCCGGGCCAAGCAGAGTGAGACCTACCGCGACCAGAAGAAGCGCTTGGAGGCCCTGCGAGGGGGCGAGGCCGCTCTGGAGCAGGAAGTGGCCGCGCTGGCGGAGCGCGCAGAGCGGCTGATGCGGATCCTGGAACCCGCACGCGAGCAGGACCCCGGCCTCCGGCTGGCGCTGGAGAGGCTCGACCGGTGGGGCGGCCTGACCCACTATCCGCTGGCCCTTCACCTCCTGGACCGCGTGGACTCCGGGCAGGCATCCGCCGCCGACGCGGCCCAGGCCCTCGCGTACGCGGAGAGTTATCTGGTGCGCCGCCTGTTCGCCGGCCTGTCCACGACGGGCAACAACCGGGTCTTCATGGAGCTCCCCAAGGAACTGGACAACAACCTTCCGTCGGCCGAAGCCGTACGGCGGCACCTGTCGCGCCATCCGGCCGGGCCCCGCCTCTGGCCCCGGGACGAGACCGTCCGCGAGGCGATCCGTACCCGCGCCTTCTACAAGGCGGGCCGCGGCGGTCAGCGTTTCCAAGTGCTTCGCAGGCTGGAGGAGAGCTACGAGGCCAGCGAGCCGGTCGACTACGCCAGGGCGCGGCTCACCGTGGAGCACGTCCTGCCGCAGAATCCCGCCCAGGAATGGTTCGACCTCCTCGCCGAGGAGACCGATGACGCGCAGAGCCCCGGCGAACTGCACGCCGGACTCGTTCACACTCTCGGCAACCTCACCCTGTCGGCCGACAACGCCCGCCTGTCCAACCACCCCTTCCGCCGCAAGCAGGAGATCCTCGACGCCAGTGCCCTGCGGATGAACCAGCAGATCGCCGCGCAGGCCCGCTGGGGACGGGCCGAGATCCTCACCCGCGCCGAAGAACTGACGGAACGCGCCCTGGAGTTGTGGCCCGGGCCGATCGAGGACCTGGCCCCCGCCGACGCCCAGTCGCCGGTCTGGACGGAGCTGCGCGCGGCCCTGCGGGCCATGCCCACTGGCACCTGGACGACGTACGGAGAGCTCGCTGCCCTCGTCGGTACGCACGCCATGCCTGTCGGCAACTACCTGGTGTCGAAAGCGGGGGTGTACGGGGCCCACCGGGTGCTGACCGCCGACGGTCGGGTCGCCGAAGGATTCCGCTGGGCCGACGGGCACGACCAGGGCGATCCGCGCGCTCTCCTGGAGGCTGAAGGCATCTCCTTCGACGATGCCGGCCGTGCCCGCCGATCCCAGCGGCTGACCGCCACGGAACTGGCGGCCCTCCTCGGAAGGGACCCCGAGGACTTCGCCGTTCCCACCCCCTCCCCGGATCATGCACAGCTGTCGGCCGATGCCCGCTTCGAGGCTCAACTGCGCGACAACCAGACGCCGTCGACCGCCGACGGCGTACGGGCCGCGCTGTCCGCCTGGGAGGAACTCGGCGGATACCGCGACTACGGCAAGGCGAGCGAGACCAGCTGCTATCCCGCGATCCAGGTGGACGACGATCCGCGCCCGCGCGTCCTGTGGCCGGTCACGCTCTACCCCGTGACCGGCGTGGTCGAGGTGGTCTTCCAGCACCTGAAGCGCCGTCCTCCCTTCGACGACGAACCGCTGCGCCGCGAACTGATGACCCGCCTCAACAAGATCGACGGCATCGATCTCGCCGAGGCGAAACTGGATCTGCGCCCCTCCTTCCCCCTGGAGGTCTTCGCGGACCATGGGGAGGAGATCCGCACCGTACTGGAGTGGTTCGTCCACGTCGTCGCGCTGGCTGAGGCGAGGCGCCCGCTGGACGACGGTGACGGGGGCGGGAGCGGGCACGCGATGTTCTGACGGGGGCGGGTGACCGCTGGCTGGAATCCGTCTTTTGAAACGATCAGGGCGTGGGTAGCCTGCGCGAACAGTGATCGGTACGTCACCCCGGGCATAGGCGCGTGGAGAGTGGCCTGCGACCGGAGCGCGGGGGCGCATGGAGCTCAATAACCACCAGGGCTGGTACGGGGAGACGTTCGTGTCCGCGATCGCCGCGGCCGCCGGATTTCAGGTGGCCGTCCCGTATCCGGACATCGGCAAGGACCTCATCCTCGGCCGGGACCACGAGGACCCGGAGCTGGATGTGCAGATCGCGTTGCAGGTCAAGTCGCGGCGGGTTGGTGAATTCGCTACCTGCGGCACCGGTTTCTCGATCGCTCTCCCGATCGACCAGTTCAAGCGGCTGCGCGGACGCCGGCAGGTCCCCTGCTATCTCGTGATGGTCATGGTGCCGGAGCATCCGCGCGAATACATCGAGGTCGCCCAGCAGGCGCTGACTCTGCATCACTCCGCGTACTGGCTGTCTCTCGAGAACCACCTGCTGCCGGTCCAGCAGGGCCAGAAAACCGTGACTGTCACTGTGCCGCGCGACAATCTCCTCACCATCGAAGTTCTGCACGAGTTCTTCGACCGGGCGTGCGAGGAGGTGCCTGCGTCATGACTGCTGGGGGAGTGCCGGAGCACGACCTTGCACGGCTGCGGCCTGACGATGTGGCGGGCTATCTGCGAAGCAGGGGTTGGAGCCCGGGCGGCCGGGTCCGCTACAGCCGCCGTTACGAGCTGGAGTGGTCCGGACAGCGTCGCCGGGTGCTGCTTCCACTCGACCGCGAGCTGGCCGACTACACCGACCGGATGGCGGATCTGATCCGGGCGCTTGCCGCCCTGGAAGGACGGCCAGAGACCGCCGTGCACCAGGACCTGGCGTTGACCGGGCTCGACGTGCAGTACATCCGGACGCAGCCCAAGACGCCCTCGGGCACTATTCCGGTCCAGGACGGTGTCCTGGCGATGACCAGCGCCAGGGACCTGCTGATGGCCGCTGCCTGCACCACGGTTGCTGACGAGCGCCGTCTCGTGCACCCGAGACGCAAGCCGCAGCGCGCCAAGGACTTCGTGGCCGGTGCGCGGTTCGGGCCGACCTCACCCGGCAGCTACATCCTCAGCGTGCAGGTTCCGCTGCCCGAGCCGGGCTCGGACGGCTCGCTCTTCGAGGACCGTCCCGAGCTCGATGTCGCGCCGGAACCGTTCGCCCGCAAGGTCTCCCGGACCCTGTTCGAAGCGGTCGCCGCTGCCCGCGACGCGGCCGAGGAAGCGGACCTGACGGACGACTCGGTCTCTTTCGCCGAGGGCGTCGGCCGGGGTGTCTCCGCCGACCTGTGCGAGGCGCTGGCCGGCCTGGGCGGACACGACGGCCGGGACGCGCAGGCGCATGGCCACGGCTTCTCCGTCGGTTTCGCCTGGTCGCCGCGGTGGCCGGTGCCTTTTGACAGTGCCCGCACGGACTTTCCCCGGCACCTGGCCCCGGTCCTGCTGGCCGGTGCCCAGGACCTGCGCCGCAACGAGCCGGAGCGCGGAGTGGTCATCGTCGGCAGGCCGACCAGGCTGAAGCGGGAGGCCGATTTCGGCCCCGGCGACGTCACCGTAGTGGGCCGGCTGATGAAGGAGAACGGGGACCTGGTGGGTCAGCAGCGCCAGATCCACGTACGCCTCGAGGAACACGAGTACAACCGGGCCACCGACGCCCATCGGGACGTTCGCGACCTCAGGATCGAGGGAGATCTCACCCTGCGTGGCACCTACCACGAGCTGAGCGGACTCACCTTCTTCGATGTGCTCTGAACAATGATCCGGCCGGGCCGCGCAGGCAATGCCCGGAGGTGTGTGCACCATATTCGGCACGTATCCGGTGCGTGTTTGAATTGCTCTGTTTCACGGGATTCGCCCGGGCCGGAACGGCACAGCGGTTACGAGGGAGTGCGACAGGCCGATGACGACGCCGACAACGCCGAACACCGAGCTGGCGGGAGTGGCCCAGCGGTCCGCGCGACGCCGCGGGGACGCCCAGGACCCCACGGCCGTACCGCGAATCAGCGACCTCGTGGAGGTGCGCGGCCAGCGCTGGGTGGTCGCTAACGTCAAACCGGGCGAGGCGCGGCACCCGGGCTCGGGGGCACCGGTCACCCTCGTCACGCTCAACAGCGTCGAGGACGGCCGCTACAACGACACCCTCTCCGTCATCTGGGAGGTCGAGCCGGGGCGTCGCAGGCTCCCTGCCGGATCGCTCCCCGATGTCACCCGTACCGGTTTCGATCCGCCTGAGCGCCTCGCCGCGTTCCTGGACGCGGTCCGCTGGTCCGCTGTGACCTCGGCGGACGTACGCACCCTCCAGGCCCCGTTCCGCTCCGGCGTCGCCGTCGAGCCGTACCAGCTGGAGCCGGTCTCCCGAGCCGTGGCCGCGCCTCGTGTGAACCTGCTGCTCGCGGACGACGTCGGCCTCGGCAAGACCATCGAGGCCGGTCTGGTCGCCCTGGAAATGATCCTCCGCAACCGCGCCCACAAGATCATGATCGTGTGCCCCGCCGGTCTCACCGTGAAGTGGCGGGACGAGATGGAGGAGAAGTTCGGTCTCGACTTCACCGTGATCGACTCCGAGCGCTGTGCCGAGGTCCGCCGCAGTCACGGCAGCGCCGCCAACCCGTTCAACATCTATCCGCGGGCCATCGTCAGCCTCCCCTGGCTGCGCGGCCCCAAGGCGCAGCGGCTGCTCGCCGAGGTGCTGCCCCAGGAGGAGGCCGAGCCCGCCGCGACCCCGGCCAAGCGCGCCTTCGACCTGCTCATCCTCGACGAGGCCCACCATGTGGCGCCCTCCGCGCCCAAGCAGCTCTACCCCGTCGACTCCCAGCAGACCAAGCTGATCCGCCGCCTCGCCCCGCACTTCGAGCACCGGCTCTTCCTCTCCGCCACCCCGCACAACGGCTACCAGGAGTCGTACACCGCCCTGTTGGAGATCATCGACAGCCAGCGGTTCGCCCGCGGCGTCGAACCGGACCCGGAGGCAGTCAAGGACACCGTCGTCCGCCGCCTGAAGACCGACATCCGCGAACCGGACGGCACCCGCCGCTTCCTGGAGCGCAGCACCCTCGCCCTTCCCGTCGACTACACCGAGGACGAGCGCCGCATCCACGGCCTGCTCAAGGAGTACGCGCACCTGCGCCGCGCCAAGCTCGCCACCCGCCACAAGGGCGGAAGGAAAGCGGCCGACCTGGTCACCCTGCTCCTCAAGAAGCGCCTGTTCTCCTCCCCGGACGCCTTCGCCCGCACCATCGCTGTCTACCTCGACACCCTGCGGACGAAGAAGCAGCAGGCCGCCGAGGAGATCGAGGACTGGCAGGAGACCTTCTTCGAGGACTACGCGGACTTCGACGACGAGCCCCTCACGGAGGCCGAGGACGACGCGATCGCCCGTGCCACCACCCTCCAGCCCGGCACGGACGGCGACGAGGCGGCCCTCCTGGAGCAGATGCAGGAATGGGCGCTGCGCCACCAGGCCCAGGCCGACTCCAAAGCCGGCGAACTGATCTCCTACGTCAAGGCCGTCTGCATCCCAGACGGCGAGCTCTGGACCAACGAACGCGTCGTGATCTTCACCGAGTACCGCGACACCCAGATCTGGCTCCAGAACCTCCTGCGCGACCAAGGTCTCGGCGGCGACCGCGTCGCCCTCCTGCACGGCGGCCTGAAGGCCGAGGAACGCGAGCACCTCCGTCTCGCGTTCCAGGCCGAACCTTCCGAGAACCCGGTCCGTATCCTGCTCGCCACCGACGCCGCCAGCGAGGGCATCGACCTCCAGCGGCACTGCCACCGCCTGGTCAACTACGACATTCCTTTCAACCCCAACAAGCTGGAACAGCGCATCGGCCGCATCGACCGTTACGGCCAGACCACCGCCCCCGAAGTCGTCCATTTCATCGGCAGCGGTTACGAGAAGACCGCCGACACCTACGACGCGGACCTGGAGTTCCTCGCCCGCGTCGCCAAGAAGGTCGCCCGCATGGAGGAGGACCTCGGCAAGGTCAACGCCGTCCTCGCCGAGGCCGTCCAGCGCCGCATGACCGGCGATCTCTCCGCCGACTTCGACGTGGAACGAGCCGAGCTGTACGCCGACCGCAAGGCCCGCCGCGGCGGCAACGTCGCCGCCGAACGCGACGTCCAGGCGCAGGCCATGAAGCTGAAAGAACAGGTCGACGCGACCGTCTCCACCCTCGGCATCACCCCGCCCAAGATCGCCCGCGTCGTCTCCACTGCCCTCCCGCTCGCCCGCCAGCAGGCCATCACCCCGACCGTCGACGAACGTGAATTCGCCCCGGGCTTCTACCGCGTGCCCACCCTCACCGGCTCTTGGGAGCGCGCCGCACACGGTCTCGCCGACAAGCTGCGCCCCGAGATCCAGCGGCCCGTCACCTTCGACGCGCAGAACGTGAAGGGCCGCGACGACGTCGTCCTCGCCCACCTCGGCCACCCCTTGGTCTCCATGTCCACGCGGCTCTTGCGCGCCGCCGTCTGGAACCAGGACCAGACCGGCCTGGCCCGCGTCACCGCCGTGGTCAGCGACCACCCCGAGCTGGAGACCGCCTTCGTCGGCGCCTTCGCCCGCTTCGTCCTGGTCGGCGCGGACGGCGTACGCCTGCACGAGGAGGTCCTCCAGGCAGGCGGCTGGATCCGGCGCGAAGCGAACGACAGCGCGGCCCGCTTCGCCCGCCTGGAGCGCACCACCACGGTCCGCGACCTCCTCGACAGCGCGCTCGCCGACTCCGCCCAGGCCTCCCCACTCGTCCAGGAACGTCTCGCCGAAGCCTGGCCGCAACTCGGCGAAGGCCTGGTCTCCTCTCTGGAATGGCGGGCCCGCAACCGCCTGACCGCCCTGGAGAGCCGCCTGGAAAACCGCCGCCGCGCCGAATCCGAACGGATCGCCGCCAACATCGACCGGTTCCGCGCATCGCTGCGCGCCGCCCTCGGTCAAGCTCCGCAAGGGGACGGCCAGTTGGAGCTGGCCTTCGACGAGGCCGAGCAGCAGCGCCGTGACCGCGAGAACTGGGAGCAGCGGCTGGAGGCCCTGGAGAGCGAGAAGCAGCGCGAGACCGCGGCGATCGCCGCCCGCTACGCCACCCCGCAGCCCCTGCTCTTCCCCGTCGCCGTCGTCTTCGTCGTTCCCCGCCGGGAGGCCGTGCAGTGAGCACCACCCAGTCCACGCCCCGTACGTTCCGGGGCCGTCCCCGCAGCGGGGCGCCGACTCCCGACGGCAGGCAGCAGCACCTCGACTGGCTCAGTCTGGTCGACGTCTCCGGCCCCTTCCTGACCCTGCCGGTCCTCCTGAAGACCTGGCCGCAGCTGGACTCCGTCGACAAGCCGGTACGCGTCCGACTGCGGTACGAGCACGGCGTGTGGCAGTCCGCCCCGGCCGCAGGACAGCAGTCCTGGATCCGCTTCGTCCTCGACGAACTCCTCGGCTGGGGTGACGCGTTGACGGAGGGCGCGGCCCTGACGGACGCCCTCGCCGTGGATGTGCCCGAGCACGACGACCGCGTCGCGCCGACGTTCGCACTGCTCGACCCGGACTCGGTGGCGCTGGAAGGCGCCGGTGAGGATGGCTCCGTCCTGGCCGCCGACTGCGCGATCCTCGGCCTCACCGTCCCGGCTGGTCAGCACCCCGCCCGCCGCGTCCCCGACTCGCCTTGGTCGGCCACGCCCATCGACCGCATGGCCCACCTCTGCCGCCACCACGGCACGGAACTCGGCCTGGTCACCGACGGCCGCTGGTGGGCCCTGGTCTGGGCGCCGCGCGGCGGCGTCACCACCTCCGCGGTCTTCGACACCGTGGCCTGGACCGAGCAGGCCGAACGCATCGTCGTCCGCGCTTTCCTCTCGCTCCTCTCCCGCCGCCGCTTCTTCGCCGTCGCCGACGACGAGATGCTCCTGCCGCTCCTGCGCGAGTCCCTGGACAACCAGGAGGACGTCACCGACGCCCTCGGCGTACAGGTGCGCCAAGCAGTGGAGCTCCTCGTCGAGGCCATCGGCCGGGCGGATGTCACGGAGCGCGCCAAGGGCGGCCGCGGCCTCGCCGACGTGCCCGCGCAGGACGTCTACCGGGGCGCGGTCGCCATCATGATGCGCGTCGTCTTCCTCCTCTTCGCCGAGGAACGCGGCCTGCTCCCCAGCGACAACGAGCTGTACCTACAGGCCTATTCGGCCGGCCGCCTCTGCGCGGACCTGGAACAGCGCGCCCGCGAGACCACCGAGGAGGACCTGGAGCAGACCCGCTCCGGCTGGCACCGCCTCATCGCCCTCTTCAACGCTGTGTACGGGGGAGTGGACCACCCGTCCCTCTCCTTGCACGCCTACGACGGCTCGATCTTCGATCCCGACACGTACCCATGGCTGGAGGGGCGGGGGAGTGGGGAGGGCGACCCGACGGACCCGCTTCCCATCGACGACCGCACGGTGCTCCACATGCTCCAGTCCGTGCAGCACGTCTGGATCGGCACGGGCAAGCGGCGGGAGCGCAGGCGTCTGACGTTCCGGACGCTGGACGTCGAGCAGATCGGTTACGTCTACGAGGGCCTGCTCTCCTATCAGGGCCGACGGGCCGAGGACACCGTCGTCGGCCTGATTGGCAAGCCGGGCCTGGAGGCCGAGGTCCTGCTCACGGACCTGGAGGCGAAGGCGGCCAGGAGTACGGACGTGGCCGGACTGGCCGGGGCGCTGGCGGAGGAGTTCAACAAGACCACCGGCATCGGCACGGCGGGCAAGCTCGCGAAGGCGCTCGCGCCGATGGACGAGTCGGTACGAGGGGAGGCCCGCCGCAAGCTGCTCGCCGCGACGGGCGGCGACCTCGATCTCGCGGAGCGGCTGCTGTCTTTTCACGGCATCATCCGGTCCGACCTGCGTGGCCTGCCGGTCGTCATCCGCGCGGGCGCCCTGTACGTCACCGAGTCCGCCCTGCGGAAGAACACGGGCACCCACTACACCCCGAAGTCCCTGGCGCAGGAAGTCGCGGACGGCGCGCTCGAACCACTGGTGTACGAGCAGGAGCACGGCCCGCTGACGACGTCGGAACGTAAGCAGTGGTGTCCGAAGCCGTCGTCAGAGCTGCTGAAACTGAAGGTCGCGGACATCGCGATGGGCTCGGCGGCGTTCCTTGTCGCCGCCTGCCGCTATCTCGCGGGCGCGCTGGTCGAGGCGTGGAGCCGGGAGGGGGACGTACGGGCGAAGACCTACCTGGAGTCGGCCGGCTCCCTGTCCGCCTCGGCGGTCGAGGCGGAGGCGGACCCGGTGATGGTCGAGGCACGACGGCAGATCATCGAACACTGCCTGTACGGCGTCGACATCAACCCCATGGCCGTCGAGATGGCCAAGCTGTCGCTGTGGCTGGTCTCGATGGACCCGCAGCGGCCGTTCACGTTCCTGGACGACCGCTTGGTGGCGGGGGACGCGCTGCTCGGAATCACGTCCGTGGAGCAGGTCGAGGCCATGCACCTGGACCCGGCGCGGGGGCGGCGGATCCACGGGGATGGCATCGACTTCACGGGCGGTGTGCGGAGAGTGGTGCGTGAAGTCGCCGAGGAGCGGCGGAAGTTGGCCGGGATTCCGGGTGTAGGGCTCGCGGAACTGGAGCGGAAGCGGACCATTCTGGGCTCGGTGCGCGAGAAGACGCGACAGGCGGGGGTGTTCGCGGACCTTGTGGTGGGGGCGGCGCTTGCGGGGGCCGGGCGGGGTGAGCGGGAGCAGGACCAGCTGTCGTTCGCGGGGGTTACGGCTGCGCATGCGGTGGTCGACGCGGGGGATGAGGCCGAGCTGGCGGCGGCCGAGCTGCGCAAGGCGGAGCGGCTGGCGGGGCAGTGGCTGGCGACGGGGCAGCCGGAGGGTGCGTTCGACCGGGAGCCGGTGCATTTGCCGTTGGTCTTCCCGGAGGTGTGGGAGGAGCGGGGCGGGTTCGACGCGGTGGTGGGGAATCCGCCGTTCCTGGGTGGCCAGAAGCTCACGGGGGCGATGGGGGGACCGTATCGAGAGTATTTGGTAGAACGGTTGGGGAGAGGGCATCGTGGAAGCGCTGATCTGGTTGCGTACTTCCTGCTGCGGGCCCATCAGCTACTGAATCAGCAAGGTCAGGCTGGCATTGTCGCGACAAATACCTTGGCGCAGGCGAATACTCGTGAAGTTGGCCTCGACCAGCTAGTTGCGGACGGGGTGACCGTTAGGCGGTCGGTGAAGAGTGCGCCCTGGCCCTCGCGAAGCGCTGTGCTGGAATATTGTGCTGTATGGACGAGTGAAGCCAATCTCGAAGCAGGTGCGGTACGCCTGGCTGATGGAGTACCGGCAAGTGGGATTACTTCGTCGCTTGATGCGGAATCGCGCGCGAGTGGGGTAGCGAATCGCTTGGCAGAGAACGAGGGGATTGCATTTATTGGTTCCTACGTTCACGGTGCGGGGTTTCATCTTGAGGCGGAGGAGGCCCAGGAGATGATCGCGCGAGATGTTCGGTATCAAGATGTGCTGTTCCCGTACATCAATGGGCAGGACCTGAACTCTCGTCCGGATAGTTCTGCTGGCCGGTGGGTGATCGATTTCCACGACTGGACCGAAGAGCGAGCGAAGGGGTATCCGGAAACATACGAGCAGGTGCTTAGGCTCGTGAAGCCGGAGCGGGCTCAGAATAAGGATCGGCAGCGGCGCGAGGTCTGGTGGCGGTTCACTCGGCCGGCAGTGGAGCTGTATCGCAAGATCGACGGCATGGATCGCGTGCTTGCGATCACGCTGAATAGTTCTACCCAGATGCCTCTATTTGTGAAGACTGGGCAAGTCATCTCGCAAATGCTCGTTGTCTTTGCGACGGATGATTCGGCAGATCTCGCATTGCACTCGAGTGCCATGCAGTACCTATGGACAGCGCAATGGAGTGCCTCCTTGAAGGGTGACATCAGGTTCACTCCTTCGACGGCGTTTGTTCCTTTCCCGCGGCCCAAGCGATCGGCTGTCATGCGTGAACTGGGCGATCGGTTGGATGGATATCGCCGCGGCGTGATGCCGGCCCGCGGCGGCCTCACCGCCACCTACAACCTCGTCCACGACGAGAAGTGCACCGACCCCGACATCATCGAACTCCGCACCATCCACCGCACCATCGACGAGGAAGTCGCCCGCGCCTACGGCTGGCACGACCTCCTCGACCAGCCCGGCGGCCTCGACCACGGCTTCCACGACACCCGCCAGGGCCCCCGCTACACCGTCGGCCCCGTCGTCCGGCAGGAGATCCTCGACCGCCTCCTCGAAGAGAACCAGCGGCGCTACAAGGTCGAGGTCGAAGCCGGGCTGCACGACAAGAAGGGGAAGGGTGGGGCGGCGAAGAAGAAGGCGGCTTCGCCTGAGGGAGAGCCTCCGAGTCTCTTCTGACACGGCAACGTGGGCGCGGCCCCGGTGAGAGGCCACGCCCACGTTGTACGTCCCGTGCTCGTCAGTCCCTCCTGGCCCCTGACATGCGTAACGAACGTCGCCCACTCGTTCGCCCCGAACGTCAGTCGCGCCCCTAACTTCCGCTTGGAGCCGTGGACATGGACCGTACCGGTGTCGTCCGCGACCTCCACGCATTCCGAGCCTTCGTTGCTGCTGTAGCTGCTCTTGAACCACGCAAGGCCATCGGTGACTTCGCCGGTAGAGGGCTTGATCCTCATGTCTCGCCCAGAACCCTCTCGATGAACGCCATCGACTTCCGTGGCGTCAGAGCGTGCGCCCGGATGCTGCCATATTGCGCTTCCAGGCGGCGCACCTCTTCTCGTTCCGAGATCACGCGACTGAACTGCTGCGCCTCGACGTGGCCGACCTTCGCCCCGTGGTGGGGGTCGATCAGCTTGAACCCGCCACCCAGCCCCGGATGTTCTTCGTGCTCCGGCGGCATCACCTGGATCTTGACGTTCCGCAACTGTCCGACCTCCAACAGTCGTTCGAGCTGCACTCGCATCGCCATCCTGCCACCGAGCGGGTGTCGCAGCGTCACCTCCTCCTGGACGAACGTGAGGATCGGAGCGGGCCGCCGCTCGAAGACATCCTGTCAGGACAGCCGGTCGCCACGTACTGCTCGATGATCTCCTCGTCCAGCGGGGGCTGCCGCATCCGGTGCAGCGCGCGGATGTAGTCCTCGGTCTGGAGCAGGCCATGGATCACGTGGTTCGCGTACGTGCCCATCTCGGCGGCGTCAGACTCCAGTCGCTTCAGGTCCCGGACCTTCTTCGGGTACCGGACCTCGACCAGTTCCTCCGCGAGCGCCGCCAGTATCCCGCCCGCACCCACCGCCTCGTCCGCCTTCTCCGGGAAGGCCGCCTTCGGGATGCGCCGCCCCCGCTCGACCGCCGACACCTGGTGCTCGGTGTATCTGATCGCCGCCCCCAGCTCCGCCTGCGACAGCGCCGCCCGCTCGCGCCAGCGCCGTACCTGTCGCCCCACCATCTCCAGGACCCCGGACATCCCCTCGTCCCAGTCCCGACTCGCCGACTCGGTCTCCGCCTCCGTACCCGACTCCGCCATGTCACCGCCACCTCCGGACGTACCCTGCCCCTGCCCCTGCCCCTGCCCCGCATCCGGGTCGCGGCCGACAGCCCGTACAAAACACGGCGACCAGCCGACAACTACACGCTGTACCAACCCGGTTACTGTTCACCGTACGGACGACTGGCCACTCTGCGTGACATGAATCAGCAGATTGCCAACCCGGCAGCCCAGCCCCAACCGGCCATCCCCACCCGCGACTTCACCGCCACCTTCACGTCGACCCGCCGTGGCGCCCGCCTCGCCCGACCTTTCGCGACGCAGCAGCTCGACGCGTGGGGGCACCCGTACGGCGACGTCTCGGACGCGGTCGCCCTCGTCGTCGCCGAGCTGGCGGCCAACGCCGTACGGCACGCCGCGCTCCCCGGTCGAGACTTCAAACTCGCCCTCGCGCTCAGTGACGGTTCCGCCCCCGTACTCCGTATCGAGCTGTCCGATGCCCGCGCCGAGAAGCGACCTGCGCGCCCTCTCCCGGTCGCGCCTCCCGAGGCCGCCTCCGGCCGCAACCTCCTCCTCGTCGAACACGTCGCCGCGCGTTGGGGCGTCACCGACCGTGACCCGATCGGCAAGACAGTATGGGCGGAACTAGACCTGCAGGCCGCGTCCTGAGCCGTTGCGGGGGCGGCTCAGACCTTCTGGGCGGTTACGCGAGGGTGCTCGGCGGTCAGCAGGGTGATGTCTTCGACGTCGGAGGTCAGGATCGTGATGCGGCCGGACTGTGCGAGAGCCGTGGCGCACACCATGGCATCGATGGCGTACTTGTGGCCGTGGAGCCCTGCCGTCCGCAGCAGGGTGGCGGCGGACCGGCCGATGGCTTGGGTCACCGGCTCGACGCGTACCCGGGACAGGGTCCATTCCAGCGCGGGAGTGTTGATCCTCGGGTGGATCACCTCGACCAGAACCGCGGCCGAGGTGATCACCGGGAGGTCCGTATTGCGGGCGGCGGTCAGCCATTCGTGCACCTCGCGGTCGCGTTGCACGGCTTTGGCCAAGCCCTCGCTGTCCAGGACCAGGGCCCCGCTCACGTCGCAGACCTGTTTGTCGGGTTCGATGTCGCGATCGCGTGGGTGGAGGCCGAGGCCGGAGAGCTGCCCGATGGGCCTGGTGGGGCGGTGGCGGCAGCGGGGCTGACTGGGCGGAAGCAACGCGAGGTGGACGAGGCGCTCGGGCTGCTCCGGGGAGTGGGCGGGCCGGAGCGCAGCTCGGGGCGCGCTGCGTGAGTGTGCGGGTGCCGGGTCGGGTGCGTACTCCGCAAAGGATCGCCGAGCGGGCAGTATCGTCAGTGTCATGAGTATTATGGGCGTTGGCTCTAGCCCAACGGAGGTGATAGCGATGGCTCGCAGTGCGGTGGCCGTTCCCGCCGAGCTCGCTCGTCGGAACAATCGCGTGATCCGGCCCCAGGACGCTGCCGGGATCTACGCCCAGCCCCGACCGGAATTCGCCCGGCTGGTTCGCAATGGGGCCGCCCGCAAGCTCGCTCAGGGTTACTACGCGCTGGTGCCCGATCGTCATCTCGGATCGCCGGCCTGGCGGCCTGACCTCCATTCGCTCGCGCTCGGAATCGCCCAGTGCGACTACGGGGAGGGCGGTGCGGCGCTGATGGGTGTGGGCGCGGCCCGCGTGCTCGGTGCCATTCCCCGGGCCGTCGCCGTGACGGTCGTAGCCATTCCCAAGCAGCGGCCGCCGCTCGACACCGACTACGGCCGCATCCTCTTCGTGCGCCGCACCCTGGACACCCTTGACCTCGAACGTGCCGACACCGAACTCACACAGGGATGGATCACCACCCCCGAGCAGACCGTCCTCGACCTGGCGGCCCGGCCCACTCTCGGCGGCCTGTCACAGGGCGCCGTCACCGAAGCCCTTCGCGCTCTGTGGCCACGCACCGACACCGAACTGCTTGAGGAGTTGGGCCGGGGGCAGCGCAAGGCGGCCGCGCTGCGTCGTGCCCGCGCTCTCGTCGACGCCGAAGGAGGCTGACCGGGCATGCTTTCCCGGCACGAACTGGCCCGCGTAGCCGCCGACTACGGCGCGGCAGAGAACCAGATCCGGCGTGACCACCTCATCAGTCATGTCCTGCACGCACTGGCCGAACTGGACGTTCCCCTCGTCTTCTTCGGCGGCACAGCGCTGGCCCGCACCCACCTGACCACGGCGGAGGCCGGCGGCCGCCTCTCCGAGGACATCGACCTCCTGACCGGTGATCGTAGGATGGTCGCCGGGGTTCTGGACAAGGCCCTGCCACGCCGCCTCCGTCGCGAGTTCCCGCGCAGTCGCTGGGAGCCCGCGTTCGCCGACGTCGGATCCGTCGACGCCGCCCAGTTGGTCACCGAGGACGGACTCCGTCTGCGTATCCAGCTGATCGACACCGGCAGCACCCACGCGGACTGGAACCGTTGGCCGACCGAAGTCCGCGAGATCGACCTGCGTTACGGCGATGTCCCCGGGCCTGTCCGACTCCGTGTCCCCACTCTCGATGCCTTCGCCGGCATGAAGATCGCGGCCTATGCCGACCGTCGTGCACCTCGTGATCTCTTCGATCTGGCGGCCCTCGCCCGACTGGACAAGGTGACGGACGACGTCCCGAGGCTGGTGCGGGACATCACCGGAATCACTCCCGGGCGCCATCATTTCCGGACCCCGCCCGTCATGGACTGGGAGGATCAACTCGCCCACCAAACCGGGTACCTGCCCACCGCGCAGGAGTGCATGGACACGGCCTGCACGGTATTCGGTGAGATCTTCGGCTGGCCCGAGCCGTACGACCCGTTCACCTGATGCGCCGAACTCATCGCACGGCGCCGTTCGGTGAGTTGGCCGGGGATGACTGCGACGGTACAGACATTGGACGCCTTGTCGTAGTCGCTCGCGGAGCCCCTGTCGGCCGTGGTTCCTCTTCGAAGGACAGTTGGCCCGACGCGACGTTTCGTGAGCCGGTCTCCCTCGCATGGCGCCGCTGGTTCTCTTCGAGGAGGCGGTCGAGGATCTCCTGCCGGATGGCCGGGCCGATGGTGTAGCGGGGGCCTTGGCGGGTGTCGTGGAAGCCGTGGTCGAGGCCGCCGGGCTGGTCGAGGAGGTCGTGCCATTCGTAGGCGCGGGCGACTTCTTCGTCGATGGTGCGGTGGATGGTGCGGAGTTTGGTGATGTCGGGGTCGGTGCACTTCTCGTCGTGGACGAGGTTGTAGGTGGCGGTGAGGCCGCCGCGGGCGGGCATGATGGTGCGGCGGTGGGTGTCGAGGCGGGTGCCCGCTTCGCGGAGAGGCAGGGTGAGTTGAGGGCGGGGGAGGGTCTCGAAGACGTCCGAGGGCGTGTAGCGCAGGTCGCCCTTCATCGTCGAGGCCCGGTTGATGGCCCACCAGTAGTGCGGAGAGCTGCTCAGCACCGCCAGCATCGCTGAGTCAGCAGAGGCGAACACGACCGTCGCTTCGCTCGCAACCTGACCAGTTCGAACGGACAGCGGCATCACTGACTTACTATGCCGCGTCAATACGATCATCCGGTCCGTGTTCTCGAGGGCGGCGTACAGCTCAGGGCGACTCCGCTCGTACTGCCACCATCGCTCGCGCGCTCTCTTGCTGAACTTGACCTTGAGTCGATCCGGTTTGACGTCGCGGACGACTTGCTCGTAGGCCTCGGGGAACCTCTTGGCGCGCTCCTCGCTCCAGTCGTGGAAGTTGATCACCCACCGGCTTGCCGATCCGTCCGGGCGCGAGTTGAGGTCCTGTCCGTTCAGGTAAGGGAACAGCACCTGCCGGTACCGCTCGTCACGGGCGATCAGCGCCTGTGCTGCCTCCGGCTCCATGGTGAAACCGAGTCCGAGGACGATGGAACCCTGGAAGGCGATCCCCCGGTTCTCCGCCAGCCGGTGCGCCGCCCCCGTCACCCGCGACACCGCATCCAACGACGACGTGATGCCGGCGACCTCCACCCCGTCCGCGACACGTAGCCCTCCCGGTCGCATCGCCGCCCGGCTGGTCCACACCGCGCAGTACTCAAGCACCGCGCTCCGCGACGGCCACGGCGCGCTCTTCACCGCCTGCCGCAACTCCACCCCGTCCGCCACCAGTCGATCGATCCCGACCTCCCGGGTTTCCCCCTGCGCCAGGGTGTTCGTCGCGATTATCCCCGTCTGGCCACCCTCGTTCAGCAGGTCATGAGCCCGCAGCAGGAAGTACGCCACCAGGTCCGCGCTGCCGCGCGCGGATCGTCCGATCCCGGTGACGTAGTAGTCGCGGAACGGCTTGCCCAGGGATCCGGTCAGCTTCTGGCCGCCGAGGAACGGCGGGTTGCCGACGACGGCGTCGAAGCCGCCCTGCTGAAACACCTCCGGGAAGCGGTAGGGCCAATGGAAGGGCTTCCATGCGTCGCCGTCGGTGCCGAGCGCACTGCGTGTGCCGCGGTGGGCGGCCTCGTCCATCTGCCGTTCGATCTTGGCGCGTCCCGCCGGATCGGATTCGCCCCACCGGCGTACATGGTCGGCGGCCGAGACGGCGGCATCGTCGAACCCGGACTCGCCGCGCGCGGCCCGGTCCAGTGAGGAGGTGACCAGAAGTCCGGCGACGCGTTCCTGGAGCGCCACCGCTTCCTCGGCCTCGCTGAGGACCCGCCGCTTCTCCTCCAGCGCGGCGAGGGACGTACCCGGGATGTCCACGATGCTCGCGCGCAGCCTCGCGGCACGCTCCACATCGCCGCCGAATCCGGTGAGTTGGGGGACGGTCGCGGTGAAGTCGACCGGGGAGCGGTCGTGCACTCGGCGGCGCCCCGGAAGCAGGTGCATGGCCTCAAGCTGTGCGTACGACGCGAGTCCTACGAGGGAGTCGCCGTCGAGCAGGCGGTCGTCGAGGAACGTGAACGGCATGCCCGGCTCGACGGTCTCCAACCACAGCGCGAACTTGGCGAGTTCGACGGCGAGCGGGTTGATGTCCACCCCGTACAGGCAACGTTCGGCGACCTCGCGGCGTGCCCGGAGCATCGTACGGTCGGCATCGGCATCGGCATCGGCATCGGCATCGGCATCGGCATCGGTGTCTTTCGCTTCCCGAAGGAGGCGGCTCCGCTGATCACGCGCGCGGGACTCCACCAGCTTCTCCGCCAGGTACCGGCACGACGCGACGAGGAACGCCCCGGACCCGCAGGCGATATCCGCGATCTTGAGTCGGAGGATCTCGCTGCTGGGCTTGACGACCCAAGCTCTGCGGTCCGCGGTCTCCAGCGGCCCGGGGGAGTGGACCAAGGGCTCCAGCGCGCCCCGTGCCACCTTCGCGGCGAGCCGCTCGGGGGTGTAGTGGGCGCCCGTGGCCCTGCGTGTCGACGAGCGGCCGACGTACAGGCCGCCGGGCGGCACGACGAGGGGGAGCCCTCGCAGGTCGCGGCGGATGATGCCGTGGAAGGGAAGGAGGCGATCGGCGAGTTCGGCATCTCCGTTGGTCGCGGCCAGTAACTTCCTTACGCCCTCCTCGCGTTCGGTGGTCCCTAGCGGGCGGAGTGCGCGCTCGACCACCTTCGCGGTACCCAGACCCGACTTCCTGTACCGGTCCGCGAGCGCCGCGGCCAGCCGGACCGGCGCATCCGGTTGCCGTGCCGCTTCGGCGGCGAGGCGTTCCAACTCGGCAAGCTCCACCTGGATCTCCCGGCCGGGCTTGCCGATCAGGCCGACGACCGCATCCGCCGCGCGGCGTCCCTCGTACTCCAGGAGCCCTTCGTAGACGTGGCCTATCTGGGAGATCGACAACTGCCCGAAGGCGGTCCTGCGGCGCTCGCGAGTACGGCCGCGACCGACCGTGACGAACTGCACCGCACGCAGCATGTGCAGCACCGTCCGGTCGTCGACCGGCCACGGTGAGCCGCCGTCGACAGGCTCCAGCCAAGGGTGGCGGCCGGGGTCGAAGAGACTGCCGTCGTATCCGCACACCTGGAGATCCGGGTGATCCACGCCCTGGTACACGGCGCGGAAGAGAGCGACCAGACGGTGCCATGCCGCGTGGCTCTGCTCCAGATCCTCCTCGCTCGTGGCCCTGGCCTGAGCTTCCAGGTCGGCGCAGAGAGCGCTCGCCGAATAGGCCGCGGCGTAAAGGGGGTTGTCCGCTGGGAGCAGTCCGCGCTCCTCGGCGAAGAAGACGAACAGGATGCGCAGCTGGGTGGAGAGCGCCGCCTTGTACACCTCGGCGGCGGGTTGGCGTCCGAGGTCCGGCCGGTGGCTGCCGCGTGCTTCCTGGTCCTTACGGCCGATGGCCGCGACAAGCAGGTCCACGGCCTCCTTGACCTGTCGTCCGAGGGATTCGGTGAGGTCCTCGGTCTCGTCCTTCGCGTGGGAGAGCAGGTGGGAGAGGGTTTCGTCGTCGGGCACGCTGAAGAAGCGACGTCGACAGAGGAGCGAGAGGAAGGCGCGAACCACCGGGCGGTCGGCGGCCGACGCCCAGTCCGCGGTGTCGAAGGTGACGTAGCTGGTCGGCGCGTTGCGGGGTGCCCATACGAGGGTCCACCAGCGGCCGGCCGAGACAAGGCCGAGGCCGGTGCCGTGGTGCCGGCACAGGCCTGCCAGCCGGTCCGCGGGTGAGTCCGCCCAGGCGGCGCCGGGCTGCCGTGCCGTTGGCACCGTGCCCGGCGGGCAGACCAGTCCGAGCAGTGCGATCTCCGACGGCTCCGGGGTGGCCGGCTCGTGGGCGTCCGGGGAGACGAGAGCGAAGGACGGGGTGAGCCCCTCCGGATGCTCAGGTATGTGGGCGCTGAGACGCGCAAGCAGTTCCGATTCCTCGTGTAACGCGTCTCCCCAGCCGAGCAGGGAGTTCAGGAGGTGCCGGATCCAGTCGTCGTGCAATCGCTGTGGATCCGACTGCCAGGCTCGGTGGGCTTGGCGGAGCGGCCGCCGCGCTGCCTCGTCCAGTGCGTCGAGGTGGGGCCAAACGTCGGTGAGCGTCGCCAACGGGAGGAAGGGGCCGTCCACTGAGACGAGAGCCAGCCATTCCTTGTGCTGCTGCCTGTCGTCCAGCGGTGTGCCCCTGAGGCCATGTGGCCTGGCCCCGGTTCGTACGGTCGGCGCACTGCGAGCCATGAACACCCCCGTGGCACAACGGTGATCCGGGCAGGTGCATGACGAAGCCACCACAACCGACGGTAGCGGCGTGTGCGCCACAGGAACAGAGGCCCTGCCCGTGATGACCTTCGGCCCTGGCCGGGTGACGGGCGGGGCGGGAGGATCGGGACGGATGCCCCCGCCGGCAGACGTTGTCACGGTCCGGCCCATGGCGACCTGGCCCGATCCCTGTCCCGGAGTCTCTTCTGATCATGAACAGTGCGCCGTCGTATCCGACGACCAGCCTCGCCGATCTGCTGCCCGCCGTCCGGTACATGGACCCTCAGCTCCTCGCGTCCCGACTCGACGACGTACGGCTGCCTCTCGGCTGGTGGCATGCGACTTCTCTGACGGAGATCGAGCGCGTCATCGGGGCCGAGGCGCTCACGCACAGGGTGGCGCAGGCGCTGCGCGCGCTCTGGCCGCAGGTGGTGCTCGGCGACCTTCTTCCGGTACTGCGCCTGCTCGACGGGCCGGCTGCCGATGCGGCCGTGAAGACGGTGGCACGGGCCGCCGGGGAGGCGGGCGTGACCGTGGCCGAGGGCGATGCGGTACTGGCCGCCCTGTTCGGCGGGCTGCTCGACCGGTTGCACGGGCGCCCGACAGGACCCGTGGAACCGGTCGGTCGGAGTATGCGGGAAGCCGTGGCGGTGATCGGCCGCTGGATGCCGGCGGACGCGCCCGCGGCAGTGCGGGAGGCACTGGCGGTGTTGCGGCGTGAACACGGCGAGAGGGATCGGGGCACAGAACCGGACGCCTCTTCCTCCGATAGGCACCAGCCCGAAGGCAGTGAGTTCGCAACTGCTGCCTACGGCCTGTCCGTCGTTCCGACCGGGCCCGTCGAGGAGGCTCCGGTCGGGAGTGAAGAGGCCGCCAGTGCTGATGCCGCGCTGCCCGCCCAGCTCATGGACGCACCGCTCGCTGCTTTCGAGCAGCTGGTCGCAGGCTGGGACGAACGGGAGGCCGTGATCGCCCGTAGCCGGATCTTCGCCGACGAGCCGGAGCGCATCGGCGTGCTGGTCGACCAGTTCGGCGTCGGCCGTGCGCGGATATACCAGGTGGAGCAAGGGGTTCGGGCGTCGATCGGCGCATGGCTCGCGACGGCGCCGGAGGGCCAGGCCTTCGCCGCACACCTGGCCGCCGTCGCCGAACTTCTCGGGGCAGTGGGCCGCGTCCACGAGATCCGGGACGTGCACGAGGATCACGCGGGTGAGGTCGACGGGCTCGGTGTCCCGTTCGCCGGAGTCGTCGCACGACTGCTCCCCGAGCGGAGCGTCGAGGACGAGTGGATCGTCCGGGGTGACGCGGACACACTGGCCGCCGAGGTGCGTGACGTGCTGCACGCCGCATGCTCCGAGGCGCCCCTTCGATGGGACGAGGCCACGGCGCTCGCGGGCAGGTACGGCGTGCGGACCGAAGTACTGGGCGAGTGGGCCGGTCGCATCGGGCGGTTCCGGGTGCTGGACGGACACCTGGTGCATTGGGGGCGCTCGGTCGGGGACCGTTCTGCGGTTGTCCTTGCGCTGCACGGAGAGCCGCTGTCGATGGAGGAGATCCACCAGCGCCTCGCGGACGGCAGCGCCCTCAACAGCATGCGGAACCAGATCTGGGCCGACGAACGCTTCGTGCGTCTCGACCGCGACCTGTACGGACTGCGGCAGTGGGGCGGTGAGGAGTACCTGGGCATCAAGGAAATGATCGTCCGGGAGATCGAGCGAGGTGGTGGCGAGGTTGAGATCGCCACGATGGTCGAGGGCCTGACCACGCGCTTCGACGTGTCTGCGGCCTCCGTGCGCACCAACCTCGCTGCTCCCCGGTTCGCCCGCACCCGACGCGGCTGGCTGGGCCTTGCTCCCTCCGAGCAGGCAGGGAAAGCCGCTTACACGCCCCGGTACAGCATTGCGGACACGCGCCGGTGTTTCCTGGGCGGCGACGGCCGCTGGTGGTACCGCATGGAGGTCACCGGCGAACACCTTCGAGGCTCCGGCAGTCCGGTGCCCGCAGGCTGGGCGGCGGACCTGGGGTCCTCGCCATCCGCGGACGCCGAGCCGGTGGTCTTGCGGCACGCGACCGGTGACGTCAGGTTCCACTGGCGCACCCAGCCGATGCTCGGGTCGGTCCGGGCGGTCGTGGACAGTGTGGGCGCCGCCCTGGGCGAGCAGGTCTTCCTCAATGTGACGGACGGCGTGCTGTCCGCGCTGCGGCTCCCGGCCGACGAGCCTGGGACCACGCCTGAGCAGCGTGCGGTCCGGCTGACGGGCTGGACCGCGGCGGTCACCCCCGAAACTGCGGTCGATGTCATCGCACAGCGCACCGGCATGGCGGCGGTCACGGATGCCGAGGAGCTCGCAGCCAGGCTCCGGGAACGGGGCGACCGGGACATCGTGGATCTGCTCGCGCAGTCAGGAGACGGGGTGGAGTCCGCCGCAGCGTGAATGTCGGTGCCGCCCGTTAGCATCATGATGTTGACGGACCGTCATGCTCCTTCCTGCGGTGGTGAACTGTCCCCGCAAGGTGCGTACGAGTCATGGACGACGCAACACGACGGACCCGAGGAGAGGAAGCGTGGATGCCGAGCACGTCAGCCGGGGGAGTGGCGGGAGCGCTGCCGTCCACGCCGGAGGAGGACCTTCTCCAACGGGTTCGTGAGGTCTCGCAGGACTTCGCGGCGGCCACGTCCTACGAGGTCCGGGACGAGCTCGGCGCCATCATCAGCCGGGACCTGCTCGGACCGTGGGACGGCCCTGACGAGGAGTTCGACCCGCGGGCGGCAGGACCGCGCGACCGGTATCTGGTCGGCATGCTGGGCCCCAAGCGGACGTTGACGAACTCGCTCGCCGCCGCGTCCGAACAGCTCGATGACGATTCCGACGGCGAAGGGGACGGCAGCGACCACAGCCTCCCGGAAAAGCTCACCACGCAGAACGCGGGCCGGATGTGGGCCTCTTCGATGGGCATGATGTTCGCCGTGCCCGGCGACGCGGGGGCCGACGCCGTCAGTGTGCGTGTCCGCTGGGGCCAGTACCGCAAGACACAGGTCCTCGCCGAGGACGGTGTCGCCCGTACGACCTGGAGCCGCCGACAGGTCGAAGTGCCGGTGGAAGTCCGGCTCGACGGCCCGGAACGGCAGAGTCTGCCACTCGATGTGGCCGGCCCGGAAACTCCGGGCGTACGCCTGGAAGTCGACGTACGGGAGCGGCCCGGAGCGGTCCGGGTGGTCGAACTCGCCTTGGTTAACGGTCAGGACGAGCCCGCCCAGTCCAAGGACAGCGCCTGGCTCTTCCAGACCGAACTGCGGGTCACCGCCCTCGACGGAGCCGCCGCTGTCTTCGCGCCCATCTCCGACCCGCTCCACGAGAGTGCCGATGCAGCAGGCGAGGTCCCGGCCGACCTTGAGGAGCAGCGCCTCACCCTGCTCTACCGCAACCAGCTCAAGCACGCCGCAGGCCGTAACGTCGCCGTCGACGCGCTGGTGGACCAGGGGCAACGGCGGGCCCACCGCCTCACCACCAACTGGCTCCCCGTCCATGACGTACCGGCGACCATCGCGCCCACCGGTGCGGACGCCACCCACCTGGCCGGCCTGGAACTCTCGATGGACGCCCTCGCCGAGCTCCCCGCCGACCGGTTGACCGCCGCCCTCGCCCCCCTCGCCGAGGGATACACCGCGTGGCTCGAGGAACAGCGGGCCAGTGCCGGGGCGTTGCCGCCCAGCCTGCGTGCCACCGCGCTGGACGCCGTGGAACAGGCCGGTGACGTGGCCGCGCGGATCACGCTCGGCGTGGACCTGCTCTCCGACCCCGCGTGCCCCGAGGCGCTCGAGGCGTTCCGGTTCGCCAACCGGGCCATGGCCCTCCAGCGCCGGCACACCGCCATCGCCGCACTGCGCGAGCGCGAAGGCCTCGGCTTCGCGCAGGCGAAGGCGCGGATCGATGAGCAGGGAGCCGCAGCCGCCTCCTGGCGCCCGTTCCAGCTGGCCTTCGTGCTGCTCAACCTTCGCGCACTCGCCGTCCCCACCCTCACGGAGCGGGAAGCAGGACCGGACGCCATCGTCGACCTGCTGTTTTTCCCCACCGGCGGCGGAAAGACCGAGGCGTACCTGGGCCTGGCCGCTTTCACCTTCGCCATCCGCAGGCTTCAGGGGAGGCTCGGAGAAGGCCCCGACGCGCGCAGCGGCGAGGCCGGAGTGGCCGTCCTCATGCGGTACACGCTGAGACTGCTCACAGCCCAGCAGTTTCAGCGCGCCGCGGCTCTGGTCTGCGCTGCTGAGATGCTCCGCCGCGAGGCGTACGACGCAGGCGACACACGGTGGGGCGACACCCCTTTCCGGATCGGGCTCTGGGTCGGCGGGGCCGTCTCGCCCAACCGCTATGAGGAAGCCGCCCAGCAGATCGCCGAGGCCAAGGAAGCCGGTGCGGGCCGGGGTGCGAAGGTTCTCCAGACCCTCGCCTGCCCCTGGTGTGGTACCGCACTGAGCGCTCAGCGCGACCTCCACCCCGACGACACGCTGCGCCGGGTCCTGCTCTACTGCGCCGACGGAGAGGGCAAGAACGCCTGCCCGTTCTCCCAGCGGCGCTCGCCCGGTGAGGGGCTGCCCATCCTTACCGTGGACGAGGAGATCTACCGTCTCGCCCCCAGCCTGTTGATCGCCACCGTGGACAAACTCGCCCAGCTGCCCTGGCGCGGCTACGCGGGCATGCTCTTCGGCCGGGTCTCCGAGTTCTGCCCCCGCCACGGGTACCGTCACGCCGACCTCGACGTGCGCACCTCCTGCGGGAAGACTCACAACGCCAAGGGCAAGTACGAGGCGGTCGCCAGTCGTCCCGTCACCCGGCTGCGCCCGCCGGACCTCATCATCCAGGACGAACTGCACCTGATCTCCGGCGCGCTGGGTACCACCGTCGGCCTCTTCGAAGCCGCCGTCGACGAACTCTGCACCTGGCCCGCCCTCGACGCCCGCGGCGCTAGCCGCCCCGTCGGCCCTAAGATCGTGGCCTCCACCGCGACGACCAAACGCGCCGCCGACCAGATCCGCGGCGTCTTCGCCCGCCGGGCGGCGATCTTTCCGCCCCAGGTGGTCGACGTCGAGGACACCTTCTTCTCCCAGCAGGTCGCCGTCACCCCCGCTGCCCCCGGCCGCCGCTACCTGGGCATCTGCGCACACGGCGTCCGGATGAAGCAGGCCGAGATCCGCGTCGCCGAGATCCTCGCCCTGGCCGGCCAAACGCTCTTCGACCGGCACGGTGCACCCGCCGACCCGTACATGACTCTGGTCGGCTACTTCAACGCCACCCGCGAACTCGCGGGAATGCGCCGCTTCCTGGACGACGACATCGCCACCCGGGTGCGCGTCCACGGCACCCGCAAAGGCCTGTCCAACCGGCTCCTTCGCCGCACCGAGATGCTCTCCGTCCAGGAACTGACCTCCCGCATCTCCTCGGGCGACATCACTGAGGTGCTTGCCCGCCTGGAGATCGGCTTCGACGAGGAACTGGACACAACGGTCCGCAGGCAGGCCCTCCTCGACGAGCTCAAGGCCGCCGCACAGCACAAGCAGCGTCTCGACCCCGCAAAGTTGAGTCTGCGCAACGAGAGCAACGGCGCGGTGGACGCCGTCATCGCCACCTCCATGCTCCAAGTCGGCGTCGACGTCTCCCGGTTCGGCCTGATGCTGGTGGTCGGACAGCCGAAGAACACCGCCGAGTACATCCAGGCGTCCTCCCGCGTCGGCCGCGACGCCCGACGGCCCGGCCTCGTCGTCACTCTCTACAACTGGACGCGCCCACGCGACCTCGCCCACTTCGAGACCTTCGGCCACTACCACGCCACCTTCTATCGTGAGGTCGAAGCGCTCTCGGTCACACCCTTCGCCCGCCGTTCCCTGGACCGCACGACAGCGGCCGCGTGGATCGGCGCCATCCGCAACGCGGACACCGGTCACTCGCGTAATGCGGACGCCTACGACGTGGACCTCGAAGGGCCGGTCGCGCGCCAGGTCACCGAGCGGTTCCTCGCGCGCGCCGAAACCGTGGGCGGCGAGCGGGCCCGCGACTACCTCGCTGAGCGCATCGACACCCTCAAGGAGGCCTGGACCCGGCGCAAGCAAGGCAGTTCGCGCCTCGGCTACGAGGAAGGGAAATGGCAGCGGCAGCAGCTCACGGGTCTGCTCGACAAGGCCACCGGGGCGAAGTGGGGCGAGCTCACTGTCTCTCAGTCGATGCGCGAGACGGAGAACGAGATCAACCTCCTGGTCCCCGGCAGCGGACTCTTCGACGTCGTGGGCGGGGCTCCGCCATGGAACTATTCCGGTGGTCAGGGACCGGGCGACGGCGACCCAGCCGAGGAGACCCCGGACGGCGACGAGACCGGAGCCGTCTTGGACAACAAGCAGCAGAGTCCCGACGGACCGAACGGAAAGGAGGCGCGCGCATGACCGACACGCCCCAGTACCGCCGCCGCGTCGGATCCGTACGCCCCAGCCATCTGATGTTCACCGGCGGCGTCGGCTCCCTCGTCGACCTGCCCAATTTCGCCGTCCTGGTCCGAGGCATCGACGACTGGAACTATGACGTCGTCCCCGGGTGGTCCGACCTCAAGGAACCCCGCCTACTGCGGGCCGTCAACAGCCTCCTTGCCGTTCCCAACAGCCCTTACCAGGTGTCCCAGTTGCGTCCGGCCCCGTGGCTGGACGGAGCGGACCGGGATCCCAACGGCCCCGCGGCCAAGGTCGGTGTGCCCGTCCTGCCCTTCCCTCAATGGCTGCGCTGTACTGCCTGCAATGAGCTCGGGGCCCTGGACTCCAGCAACTTCCGTTTTGAGAACGACAAACCCCGCCGCCCCGACAAGGCCCGCTTCTTCCACGCGGGCTGCACAGCCAAGCGCAAGGGCAAGCCCCCGCTCGCCGTGGCCGCCCGCTTCGTCCTCGCCTGCCAGGCCGGCCACCTCGACGACTTCCCGTACACCACCTTCGTGCACCGCGGCGGCAGTTGCACCGCGGTGAGCCATCCGCGCCTTCAGATGCTCGACCATGGCGGCAACCAGGCCGCCAACGTCAAGCTCAGATGTGTGAACTGCAACAAAGAACGCAACATCCGGGACGCGATGGGGCCGCGTGGCGAAGCCAATCTGCCTGCCTGCCGGGGCCGTCACCCGCACCTGTCCACCTTCGACCCGGCAGGCTGCGAGCATCGTCCGAAACCACTGGTGATCGGTGCCTCCAACCAGTGGTTCGCGCAGACGCTGAGTGTCCTTGCCGTCCCGCCGACCCAGGGCAGCGCATTGCAGGGAGAGGTGGAGAAGCTCTGGGACACCCTCCAGAACGCCACCGCGCCGGCCATGCTGCAGATGGTCTGGGACCTCCCGCAGTTCAAGGTGCTCCACCAGTGGACGCAGGACGAAGTCCTGGACGCGGTGCAGGAACATCGTGCGAGCGTGGAGGCGGGACCTGCCGCCGCGCAGACCGTCACGTATCCCGATCTCCTCACCCCGGAATGGGAGATCTTCACCAGCCCCGACACCCCTGCACCGACCGAGGACTTCGCGCTGCGGGACATCGAGATTCCCCCCGCCCTCGGCGGCCTGTTCTCGCACATCGTCCAGGCCGAGCGCCTCCGCGAGGTCCGTGCTCTGGTCGGCTTCACCCGACTCGACGCGCCGGACCCCGAGGACCCGACCCTGGTCACCCGCGCCCCGCTCTCCCGGAACCGGACCCCCGCATGGGTACCGGCCAGCGAGGTGCGCGGCGAGGGAATCTTCCTGCGCCTTCCGGAACCCCTGGTCGCCGACTGGGAGCAGAGGGTCGCCGGAACTGAGGAGCTTGCCGCGCATCGTGACGCCTACGTCGAGTTCCGCCGCAATCGCTACTCCGGACGGATCCAGGGAAACGACGACCCGCTGCGCGGCTGGCCCGGCGCCCGGTACATCGCCCTGCACACCCTGTCCCACCTCCTCATCCGAGCCATCTCCCTGAACTGTGGCTACTCCTCCGCCAGCCTCTCTGAACGGATCTACGCAGGGCAGGAGGGCGACCCGCGGACCGGCATCCTGATCTACACGGCGGTACCGGACGCGGAAGGAACCCTCGGGGGTCTCGCCTCCCTCGCCGAACCCGAAGAGCTCACCCGCATCGTGCGCCGGGCCCTCGCCGACGCCCGGCGCTGCTCATCAGACCCGCTGTGCGCCGAACGTCTGCCCCACCCGCCGCACGAGGACTTCTTGCACGGCGCCGCCTGCCATGTGTGTCTCTTCGTCTCAGAGACGACCTGTGAACGTGGCAACCGCTTCCTGGACCGCCGGTTCGTCGTGCCCATCGGCGACCCCGGACTCGTCCTCACTCAGGACATCAAGTGAGACATGCGGCGTTCCGGAAGGCAGCGGCACAGGCCCGCACGGTCGTCGGGACGCAAGCGCTCAGGGCTCTCGCCGATGGCATCGCCGACGGGCGGCCCCGGGCCGCGGTTCTGTCCCTGCGCTCCGTCCCGGGCTTCGCCGAGGAGGCGGCCGCCGTCATGGACGCCGCCGCCTCGGACCGGATACCTGCCGGTGAGGCGGCGGCCTACCTGGAAGGCCTAGCGGAGGGGCATGCCCTGCGCGCCGCCGAGCAACGGGTCTCCCTCGTCTGGAGCGGCCCCTCCTCTCACCGGGTCCCGGTCCGTTCGACCAGCCTAACTTTGGTGGAACTGATCGAGGAGTCCCGGCGGGAGCTCCTGCTCATGACGTATTCGGCGAAGCCTTACCCGCCGCTCGTCACGGCGCTGACCGCAGCCGCAGAGCGGGGTGTGACCATCGATGTGGTGGTCGAGACCCTGCAGGGCGCGGGAAGCGCACTCGCGGGAGCGGAGCCCGCCTCGGCGTTCGAAGGGATCCCTGGGGTCCGCGTTTGGCATTGGCCACTGGACAAACGAGTGGAGAGCGGAGCCAAGACGCACGCGAAGCTGGCCGTTGCGGACCGGCGGACCCTGCTGGTCACCAGCGCCAACTTCACTCAGTCCGGAGTGGACCGCAATATCGAGGCCGGAACTCTGATCAGGGGTGGGACGACTCCTTCCCGCACGGTCGAACACGTACGGGAACTTCAGCGTGAGGGAACTCTTCAGCGGTTCTACTGACCGGTTCGACGAGGTGGTGGCCCGAGTCGGAGGAGACTGCTACTCACCGGCTACGCTGACGGTTGTCTTAACGGAGATTCGCGGACACCAACAAGGACAATCCGCGGCGGCAGGTTCGCCTGTCGTTTCTCGGGTGACGAGGACGTCGACCGTAGGCCTGAAGTTCGGCCGTACCAAGTGCACCTGAGATCGAACGGTGCCACTGCATAGGCGTTCTCGCACAGCAGCGCGTCGGCGCCCTTCTGCTATCGGGCCCTCCGATCATCGGGATTGGGCCGGGTGACGGCCAACATCGCTGCGTCGTCCTCCTGGTGGCCGCGGGTGTGCCGGACGACGTCCGAGCGGACCTCCCGGAGCAGCTCGGCGGGGCCGGTGAAGGTACGGCCGCGGAGGGCGGTGGCCGGATCGTAGAAGACTCCCCGGCGGTCGCGGGCCTCGGTCACCCCGTCGGTGACGAGCAGCAGGGTGGAGCCGGGCGGGAACGGGTGCTCGACCACCTCGTCCGCCTCGGGGGCGAGGTCGCCCAGGCCGAGCGGGAGGGACCACGTCGTCGGTTCCAGTACGTCCACCCCGCCGTTGGGGGTGAGCAGCAGCGCGGACGGGTGGCCGCGGCTGACCAGCCGCAGGGTACCGGTGTCGGTGGCGACCTCGGCGAAGACGGCGGTGACGAACGTTTCTTCGGACATCAGCCCGTGGTGGGCGGTGACGCCGCGGCGCACGGTGCCGTCCAACCGGTCGGCGACGGCGGCCAGGTCGGGCTCGTGCGTGGCGATCTCCCGGAAGGAGCCGACCACCAGGGATACGGTCTGCACCATCTGGAGGCCTTTGCCCCGTACATCGCCGACCACGAACCGGACTCCGTACGGGGTCTCCTGCGCGGCGTAGAGGTCGCCGCCGATGCGTGCCTCTGTGTCCGCCGCCCGGTAGCTCGCGGCCAGTCGCAGCCCGCCCACCTCCTCGGGCGGCGTAGGCAGCGCGGCCTGCGTGGTGACCGCCGCGATCGCCCTGGCCGAGGCAAGGCGCCGGGACTGACCGGCGGCGAGGCGGTTGATGGCGACGGCCGCCACGCAGACCGTGAACTGGCCGACCAGTTCCGCCACCGAAGCTGCGGAACCCACGTCCCCCGTGTCGTACTCGAGCCAGAACTGCACCACCATGCTGAGCGCGGCCGTCGCCAACGTGGCCCGCAGTGACTGCAGCGCAGCGGCCATCAGTACGGCGATCTCGAGAAAGTCCTGCGAGGAGATCTCGTCCGGGGCGCACTGGATGAAGAGCGCGCCTGCCAGGATCAGCAGCACCGGCAGCAGGTCCACGCCACGCCTGGCGTACCGGGCGAGGCGTCCCGGCTTGCCGGTTCGAGCGTCCGCGATGGCGTCGAGGTCGATGGCAGGCTCCGGCAACTTTTCACCTTATGCGTGTTTCGCGATGAAACGGATCGTATGAGACGCCGTTCGGGACTGCCAGCCGGGCGCCGGCTGCCCATCTCAGGCTGCCCGGCGACGAACACCACCGGCCGCTCATGCGCACCCCGCGACAGTCGGCACGATCCGCCGCAGTCTCCCGGACCCCGCAGTGACGAACTCCTCGGTATATGGGGTAAGTGGCATGCATCGAGCGAAAAGCGACTTACTGTCACATACTGGTGCCCGTCTCTGGATCAAGATCTCCGCTCGTGAGAGAGGGCTGCGATGGCAACGCCGAGCGCGACACGCAAGGGGACGACGGCGGCGCTCATCGCGCTGACCGCCGCGTCCTGCCTGCAGGTCGTGGACCCCACCGCCAACAACATCGCCATCGTCGGGGCGGGCAGCGATCTGGACATGTCCAGTTCGGGCCGCGCGTTCGCCGCCAGTGTCGGAACGCTGGCGCTGGCCGCGTTCATTCTGACGACGGGTTCGCTCGGCGACCGTCTGGGCCGCCGGAAGATCATGCGGCTCGGCCTGCTCACCGCGATCGTCGGCGGGGTGATCACGGCGATCGCGCCGACCACCGGCATCTTCATTCTGGGGCGCGCCGTGACCGGCCTCGGCATCGCCGCCTCGTTCGGCCTGAGCTTCGCGCTGCTGCGCGAGGTGGCGCCCGACGCGATCCCGAAGGCCGTGGCGTTCTGGCTCGCCGGGCAGACCGCCGCCGCGCTGGTGCTCGGTGTTGTCGCCGGGTGGATGGCCGGGTTCGGCTGGCGGCTCGGCTATCTGACGATGCCGATCATCGCGCTCGTTGCCTTCGTCATGTGTCTGCGCGGGCTGCCGGAAGCCAAGTCCGACGACGTCGGGCGCTTCGATTACGTGGGTCTCGGCTCGATCGCGATCTCACTGATCGGCCTCATCTACGGCCTGTCGAACTCGTCGACCTACGGCTGGGGCGCGGCGCAGGTGCTGGTTCCGCTGATCATCGGCGTCGTGTGCATGGTGGTGTTCATCTGGTGGGAGGCGCGGGTCAGCCATCCCGCGTTCCCGGTCAAGCTGTTCAAGGACCCCGAGTTGGCCGGCTCGGTCGCCACCGGGTTCTCGTTCAACATGTGGCAGGCCGTGGTGATGATTCAGCTGTCCATGCTGTGGCAGTACGTCTACCGCTACGAACCGGTCCAGGTCAGCCTCGGCCAACTCCCCATGAACCTCGCCATGGTGGTCGGGGCCATGGTCGCGGGGCGGCTGCTGTCCAAGGGCGTGCCCGCCTCCGTGAACCTGATCGTCGGTCACGTCCTGCTGATCGGGACGATGCTGGTGTTCGGCTTCTCCACGACCACGTCGCCGTACATCTTCTTCGCGATCCCGATGATCATCGGTGGCTTCGCGCGCATGCTCAACGAGACCACCATGGGCCAGTTCTTCGTGGCGAAACCGCCGCCCGCGCTCACTGGCGCGATGGCCTCGTCCAAGACCGCGATCGGGCAGACCAGCTTCGCGCTCGGTACCGCGCTGTCCTCGACGTTCCTGTTCGGCCAGTACGGCCGCGGCATCGCCGACGCCCTGGAGAAGGCCAACGTGGAACCGTCCCAGCAGGGCTACTACACCGGAATGATCAACCAGTACGTGTCCGGCGGTGACATGTCCGACTACGACCCGGCCCTCGTGCACAAGGCCGTCGACCAGGCCTCGAAGGTCTTCGTGGACTCCCTCAGCGGCACGATGTTCATCATCGCGGGCTTCCTCGCCTTCTTCGCCGTGATCAGCACGCTGTTCTTCGCCAAGGCGAACCGCGACCGCAAGGCCGGCCGCCTCGTCGACGGCCCGCTCCCCCTGGACGGCCGCCCCGCCGCCCTCGCCGACCAGACCACCGACCGGGCCTGACCCCCACCACACATCCGCCTGCCAGGAGCCACACCGCGCGGCGCCGCACAGCCCGGACGCCGCGCTCGAACACCGGGAGCACCGATGGGGACGCCAGACCTGATCCTCGCCCACGCCACCGTCCTGACCGTCGACGCGTCCGACACGGTCGCCGAGGCCGTCGCCGTCACCGACGGAAAGATCACGGCGATCGGCAGTACCGTCGACGTCACCGCGCTCGCGGGGCCCGGCACGGAGGTGATCGACCTGGAGGGTCGCACCGTCGTGCCGGGCTTCGTCGACGCGCACAGCCATGTGTCGATGGGCGCCCCGTACATCAAGCACGCCGCTCTGCACACGCCGCCCGTCGGCGACACCCGCACGGTGGCCGACATCCTCCGCAAGCTCCACGAGGCCAAGGAACGCAACCAACCGGGCCCCGACGACTACATCGTCGGCTGGGCCCACTACCCGGACGCGATGGACGACGGCGGGGAGCTGACCGCCGAGATCCTCGACCGCGAGTTCCCCGACCACAAGGTCGCCGTCGTCCACATCTCCGCGCACGGCGGCACCGTCAACTCCCGCGCCCTCGCCGAACTCGGCTTCACCGCCGACACCCCGGACCCCGAGGGCGGCACGATCGTGCGCCGCCCGGGCACGAACGAACCCAACGGCATCCTGTGGGAGCAGGCCTGGATCCCGCTGGTGTTCAGCCTGATGGACTACGGTCGCGAAGAGTTCGACGCCATGCTCGCCGAGTACGCGCGCTGGGGCGTGACCACCGCCCAGGACGGCGCGGCCACCCAGGCCCAGATCGCCAAGGTGCGCGGTTACGCAGAACAGGCGCCGCTCCACATCGACGTACGGTCCCTGATCATCTACTCGGACCTCGCCAAGGCCCTGGAGTCTGGGCTCGTCGACACCACCGTCGACGGGCACACCGTGCAGGGCGTCAAGCTCATCATCGACGGTTCCCCGCAGGGCCGCACCGCGTTCGTCACCGAGGAGTACAAGACCGGTGGACCGGGCGGCGAGCAGTGCTGGCACGGCCTGGCCAACATGGACCAGGCGGAGACCGACGCCGTCGTCACCAAGGCGTACGAGAACGGTGTGCAGGTCTTCGCGCACTGCAACGGCGACGCCGCCATCGACCGGCTGCTCGCCGCACACCGCGCGGCGAAAACCGCGGGGGCCACCCCGCCGGGACGCACCGTCCCCATCCACTCGCAGGTCATGCGCCGCGAACAGCTCGACGAGTACGTCGCCGAGGGCTTCGAGCCGTCGATGTTCACCATCCACACCCTCCTCTTCGGTGACACGCACATCCGCAACTTCGGCGAGGAGCGTGCCTTCGGCATCTCCCCGATGCGCTCGGCGATCGACCGGGGACTGAAACCCACGAACCACTCGGACTACCCGGTCACCCCGATCAACCCCCTTGTGTTGCTGTGGAGTTCGGTCGCGCGGACCTCCACCGGCGGTGTCGTGCTCGGCGAGAACGAGCGCGTCACACCACTGGAGGGCCTGCGCGCGCTGACCATCAACGCTGCGTACGAACACCGCACCGAGGACGACCGCGGCTCCATCGAGACCGGCAAACTCGCCGACCTCGTCGTCCTCGACGCCAACCCACTTGAAGTCGAGGTGGACGCGATCCGCGACATCGAGGTCCTGCGCACCATCAAGCGCGGCGTCACGGTGTACGAGGGGCGGTGAGCACCTCGGCCGGCGACACGACGGTCGCCGACGGCGTCGCACGGCGCCCCGGCGCGGCGATCCTCGCCCTCACCGTGGCGGGCGTGGCGCAGGCGGCGGACGTGTCGCTGCACAACACGGCCCTCGCGTCGGCGGCCGCCGAGTTCGGGATGTCCGCGACTCAACGGTCCGTCGCCGCATCCGCCGCCACCCTGGCGCTCGCCGCGTCCATCCTCGCGATCGGCACCGTCGGCGACCGCTACGGCCGCCGTCTGACCCTGCTGTGGTGCGCCGCCGCGCTGATCGTCGGCGGCCTCGTCACCGCCGCGGCGCCCGACCTCGCCGTGTACCTGATCGGGCGCGTGATCACCGGCATCGGCCTGGCAGGCACCCTTGCGCTGTCCATGGCGCTGATCCGCACGGTCGCTCCCGACCGCGTCCCCAAGGCCATGTCTCTGTACTTCACCGGCCAGGTGGGCATCGCGCTGCCGCTGACGGTGATCGGCGGCGGCCTCATCGGGGCGAACTGGCGGCTCGGCTACCTGGTGGTGCCCGTCGTCGCCGCGCTCGCCCTGATCCTCAACAAGGTCTACGTGCCCCGCTCCAAGGCCGTGCACCGCCGCAAGGCCGACCCGGTGGGCCTGGTGCTCGTCGCCCTCGGCCTGACGGGCCTCATCTGGGGCGTCAGCAACGCCTCCCACGGCTGGCTGACCGCACGGGTCCTCGTCCCGGTGGTGCTCGGCGTGGTGGCCCTCGTCGCGTTCGTATGGTGGGAGATCCGCTACGACGAACCCGCCCTGCCCGTCCACCTGTTCAAGAACCGCGGTCTCGCGGGTGCCCTCGTCGCCGACGTGTCCTTCAACATGTGGCAGGCCGTCATGGCACTCCAACTGGCACTGCTGTGGCAGTACGTCTACGCGTACAGCCCGCTCGGCGTGACACTCGGCCAGCTCCCCGCGACCCTCGCCATGGTGATCGGCGCGTTCGCGGCGGGCCGGCTCGCCGCGCGCGGGCGGCGGCCCGAGAGCCTGGTGCTGCTCGGCCTCGCCGGGGTGGCGCTCGCGATGTTCCTGCTCGCGGTGGCCGGCGCCTCGACACCGTACTGGGTGTTCGCCCTCGCTCTCGTCGTCGGCGGCTTCTCGCGGATGCTCACGGAGACCGCGGCGGGCGGCTTCTACGTCGAGGTACCACCGCCCGACCTCGTGGGCGTCACGGTGGCCAGCAAACCCGCGGTCGGCCAGGCATCCTTCGCCCTCGGCTCAGCGATCAGCTCGACCCTGCTCTACGGGGGCCTGGGCCGCGGCCTGCCGGACAAGCTGGCCGACCTCGGCCTGACACCGTCGGAGCAGACCACGGTCGCCGGCTGGTTCCAGGACGGCAACGTGCCCAAGTGGGCCCAGGGCACCGACCTCATGAAACAGGTCATCGCCGCTTCCACCGACACCTACATCACCGCCTACCGGACCACGATGCTCGTCTTCGCCGTCGTCTTCACCTTCCTGTTCGGACTCGCCTGGCACTTTCTGCGACGGCGCCCACCGGAGCGCCCTTGACTGCACAACGGCAATACCGCACTGAAGCTCCCCCATGGCCGTGGACAGCGGGTACTTACGCTGCGGTGGTGCAGTCGTGTTGCCATCGGACTCGGGTTTCGAGTGGGGTGGCGGACACCAACAGGGACAATCCTCGCCGGCAGGTTCGACTGGCGTTTCTCGGGTGACGAGGCAGCCGTTAAGCGCCCGTCGCCCTCGTCAGCAGCATGCTGAGGTCGAGCGCCGGTGCGCTGTGGGTGAGTGTTCCTACGGAGATCTTGTCCACTCCGGATTCGGCGATCGGCCTGAGGCGTTCGAGGGTGATCCCTCCGGATGCCTCCAGGACGACTCGTCGGCCTGGGGCGATGGCGTCCCGGGCCCGAACGACCTCTCCGATTTCGGTGACGGACATGTCGTCGAGCATGATCCAGGAAGCGCCCGCGTGGAGGGCTTCGACTGCTTGAGACACGTTCTCGACCTCGACGTCGATGAGTGTCTCGCGGCCCTCATCGGCCATGCCCGCGCGGACGGCGTCGATCGCCGGGGTGATCCCGCCGGCGGCCGCGATGTGGTTCTCCTTCAGCAGCACCATGGCCGAGAGGTCGAGCCGATGGCTGCTCACACCGCCTGACGCGGCAGCGTACTTGTCGATGGCACGCAGGCCGGGGGCTGTCTTGCGGGTGTCGAGCACTTGCACGCCCAGGTCGGCGACCATGTCGACGTATGCCTTGGCGAGGGTGGCGATGCCGCACATGCGTTGGAGAAAGTTGAGGACGGTGCGTTCGCCCGTCAGGAGGCTGCGGGTTCTGCCGCTGAGTCGGACCACTGCCTGGCCCTGGTGGGCGAAGCTCCCCTCCGGTACGAGTTCCTTCACGAAGACGTCGGTGTCGATCTGACGGAACACCTCGGAGACCGTTTGCAGGCCGCAGACGGTGCCGGGCTGCTTGGCGATGATCTCGGCCTCGTCGTGAAGTTTCGCGGGGACGGCCCAGCGGGTGGTGATGTCGTCGTTCGCGTGATCCTCTGCCAGTGCCCGGGTGACGGCTTGGCGTACCGCTGAGGCGGGGTAGTCCATAGGGTCCTCACTTGTCACGTAAGGCCGGCGCGGTGGACGTCACCGCTCCTGGTCCGTGGAACGTCCTGTTTCGAGTTCGGCGGCCCAGCGTTCCGCCCACGAGTGCAGGCCGAGCAGCTCCTCGTACGCCTCTCGCCCCAGTTTTGTGAGGCGGTAGCTCTCCTGGCCGCCGCGCTCCACCAGTTGGGCGTCCTGCAGCTCAACCAGGCGCTGGCGCAACACACTTGAGGACATGCCGTCGCACTGCTGCTGCAGTGCCCGGAAGCCCAGCGGGTCGTCGCGCAGTTCCCACAGCACCCGCAGGGTCCAGCGGCGGCCGAACAGGTCGAGTGCCGCCATCAAGGGGCGGCCTGTGGTCGAGCCGCGCACCGGGTGTCCCGGCTTCGGGGGCGAAGGCATCGTCCGAGCCTCCTCTCTGTGCAGTCTGTGCAGTCTGTGGAGTCCGAGAAGCCTGGCGCTTCGGTTTTAGAAACACTACGCTCCCGGCATTGCTTTGAAAAGAGAAGCGCTGGGAGGTTCCATGCCCGAACGCATCACGCCCCTGGAAGCGCCCTACGAACCGGAGACCGCGGCGCTGCTACGCCGGATGATGGCGACCGACGAGGAGCCCATCGCCCTGTTCCGTCTGTACGCGCACCACCAACAGCTTGCCGAGGCACTGCACGGCTGGGGTTCCTATCAGCTCAGTCGCCGCCTCGGCCTGGGGCTGCGCGACCGGGAAATCGTCATCGACCGCACCTGCGCCCGCTGCGGCTGCGAGTACGAATGGGGTGTGCACGTCGCACGCTTCGCGGCACGCGCCGGACTCACCGATGACCAGGTCGCGTCCTTGACCCATGGCGCGAGCGCGGATCCGTGCTGGACGGCGGAGCGCGACCGCCTGCTGCTCGACGCCACGGACGCACTCCACGACCACCACGACATCGACGACCTGCTCTGGGCGCGCCTCGACGCGGAGTTCGCCCCCGAGCAGCTCCTGGATCTGTTCATGCTGTGCGGTTGGTACCACGCCGTCAGCTACACCGCCCGGGCCACCAGACTCACTTCCGAGCCCGGGGCGCCGCGGTTCCACGACGTCCGCCCTGCGGGGTGCGGCCGGGATCCCGTGTGAACCTGCAACGACGCACGGCCCCACGCACCGTCATGCTGCTCGGCGGCATCGGCGTGTACCTCCTGCTGACCCTGGTCACCCGCTATGTACTCACGCTTCGGCCATCGCCTCGTTCGGCACGGGGTGATGTGTCGGTCAGCGAGGACCATGCGGCGACGCCGCCTCGCTGACCAACACCTGGGGCAGCAGGTGCAAGGTGAACCAGAACGTCGGGAACGGGTTCGTGCCGGGGGTCGCGTCGGTCAGGCGCCACCCGGTGAACCTGGAACGGAGTTCGTCCGCGGTGACCCCGGAGAACCGGTCGTCGAGCACCCCGGGGCCGTAGCCGAACATCAGCAACCGTGCTCCCGGTGCGGCCCGCGCCGTGAGACCGGCCGCATAGGCGTCGCGGCGATGTGTCGGAATGCCGCAGTAGCAGCTCAGGTCGAAGAACAGGTCGTACGGGCCGGGCACGCCCGCCTCGTCAAGGCGCGTGGCGTCCCCGCACAGCACCGTGACGTCCACTTCCGCCGCGTCGGCCTTCTCCCGGGCCCGCAGGACCGCACGGTCGACCAGGTCCACGGCCGCCACCCGCCAGCCGTGCCGGGCCAGGTACACGGAGTTGGTCCCGGTGCCGCAGCCGAGTTCGAGGGCGCGGCCGGGTGGCAGCGCGCCGGGTCCCTCCACCACGTCCACCAGTTCGGGCGGTGTGACGCCGCTGTCCCACGGCGGCTTGCCGTCCCGGTAGTAGTCCTCCAGCGCGCGGCGCACCGCCGCCTCTTGGTCGAGCTCCGCAGCCGTTCGTGTCTCGTGCATCGCTGCCCCCATCCAAGAAATTAGAGTTGAACTCTAGTGTCTGACTCTAGAGATAGACTCCGGGCATGGCGGCGGTCAAGGGATCCGACACAGGTACCGGCAAACACATCGATAAGCGCATCGACAAGCGGCCCGACAAGAGGGCCGAGCGTTCGCGGCGCACCCGTGAGAAGGTCGTCGCGGCCGCGCGGGACCTCTTCGTCGCGCAGGGGTATGGGGCGACGAGTCTCCAGGAGGTCGCGGACCGCGCGGGCGTGGCCGTGCAGACGGTGTACTTCGTGTTCCGCAACAAGCGCGCACTGTTCAAGGACGTCGTCGACACGTCCATCGCCGGTGACGTCGAACCGGTCGCGACGATGGCGCGGGACTGGTTCCGCGACGCGTGCGCCGAGCCCACCGCGGCCGGCCAACTCCGCGCCCATGTGCGGGGGGTGCGCGAGATCCTCGGCCGGGTCGCCCCGATCATGCCGCTCATCGCGGCCGCCGCGGCCACGGATCCGGAGATCGCCGCGCAGTGGCCCGCGAGCCCGGACCCGCGCTACACCGTCCAGTACGCCGCGGCCGAAGCGTTGGTCACCAAGTCCGACGCCCGCGCCGACGTCGATGTCACCCGCGCCGCCGATCTGCTGTACGGGCTGCTCAGCCCCGAGCTGTACCTGGTCCTCGTCCGCGACCGCGGCTGGTCTCCCGACGCCTGGGAGGGATGGGCCTGCGCGGCCCTGACCGCCGACCTCTGCGCCGACCACGAGTAGGGCAGTCCTCCTGCCGTGACCTGCACGTGCGGGGACCCCGCGGCGACCCGTACGTGCGGGGATCCCTCACAGCCACCCGTTGCGCTGCGCGTGCAGCGCGAGTTGAAAGCGGTTCGCGGCGCCGAGGCGGGCCATCAGGACCTGTAGGCGGCGGAAAAGGGTGCGTCGGCTCATGCCCAGTTCGCGGGCGATGGTCTCGTCGCTCGCGCCGCCCGCGAGGAGCCACAGCAGACGGCGGTCGGCGGGCGGCAGGCCGCCCGGGGCCGTGGTGCGGCCGTGGAACGGCAGGGCCTGGCGCCAGCACTGCTCGAACAGGGCCACCAGCGCGGACAGCAGCCCGCACGGCTGCACGACCAGCGTCGTGTGGTTCACGTCGGCCTCCTCGATGGCCAGCGACACCAGGGCGTACGCGTCGTCGATGATCACGAGCTTGACCGGTACCGAGGGGAGCACCCTGGCCTGCTCGCCGGCGTTGATGCACGGCTCGATGGACTCCCGCAGGCGGCCCGGATGCTCCAGCGACTCGCGCGAGTAGACGACCCGCTGGGTCACGCCGCGGGCGAGTGTCGCCAGCGCGTCGTCCGTGGACTCGGGCATGGGCGTGTACGGCGGGGACTCCAGCTGGCGGATCTGCTCGCGCGCGCTCGCCCAGGCCTGCCGCGTCCGGGGTCCGACGGCGTCGCCGGTGACGACCTCGACGAGCGTGTCCCGGTGGGTGGCGAGCCGTCGGCGGCGGAACGACTCGAAGGCACCGCCGACGGCGACCCGCGACTCCTCCAGCTCCGCCGTCCGGTGCCGGGCGAGCACCTCCAGCGCGGCGGCCGGCGGCACCGGCGCCACCGGGTCCCCGTCCGGCCCGGTGGCCACGGCGAGACCCGCGTCGACGAGCGCGCCGTACGCCGCGGCCGGGTCGTCGGTCCGGTCCAGGCCCGCCGCCGCGGCGATCTCGTCCAGCGGAGCGGGAGCCAGGTCGAGCAGCGCCGGATAGAGCCGGGCCGCCGCGTCGTCGAGGCCGAGCAGCCGGAGGGACGCACCGAGTTTCGCGTTGGTCATGAAGCGCATTATCGGCTGCGTCCCGGGCTCGCGCGTGGCCGATCCGTGCCAGTGGCGCTGCTGGGCACCAGAGGGCCGCCGAGTCGACTACGGTGCGCGAGGATCGCGGCCGACCGGCGGCGGGACACCGTGGCCGACCAGCCGCGGACCACCGCAGCCGACCAGCCGCGGCACACACCCAGCACCCACAGGATTGGAAGGCGTACGTCATGGCGGAAGGCCGCAGGAACGGGCTCTACTCCGGGATCTCCGAGGAACTGTCCGCCCTGATGCGCACGCGCTGGGCGGACACCGAGCGGCGCGACCTGACCCCCGACGAGCAGGCCCCGTACGCGGCCGCCCGGCGCGCCGCACTCTCCGCGCGCTTCCCCGGCGAGCGGCTCGTGATCCCCTCGGGGAACCTCAAGGTGCGCTCCAACGACGACACCTACCCGTTCCGCCCGTACTCGGCGTACGTCCACCTGACCGGGGACCAGGCCCGCGACGGCGCGCTCGTGCTCGAACCCCGCGCGGACGGCGGCCACGACGCGTACTGCTACCAGCTTCCGCGCGACAGCCGCGACGACGACGGCTTCTGGACCGGTGCCACCGCGGAGCTCTGGATGGGCCGCCGCCGTTCCCTCGCGGAGGCGCAGCGCGTGCTCGGCCTCGAGTGCCGGGACGTGCGCACGGCCGCGGCCGACCTGGCCACCGGCAGCGCACCCACCCGCATCGTCCGCGGTGTGGACCCGGCCCTGGAGGCCGCCGTCACCACGGACGCCGACCGCGACGCCGAACTGGTGACTGCGCTCGACGACCTGCGCGTGGTCAAGGACGAGTGGGAGATCGGCGAGATCCGCGGCGCGGTCGACTCGACCGTGCGCGGATTCACCGATGTGGTGGGGGAGTTGTCGAAGGCGGTCGCCTCGTCCGAGCGGTGGATCGAGGGAACCTTCTTCCGCCGCGCGCGACTTGAGGGCAACGCGGTCGGCTACGGCAGCATCTGCGCGGCCGGCGAGCACGCCACGATCATGCACTGGACCGACAACGACGGCCCGGTGCGCCCCGGCGACCTGCTCCTGCTCGACGCGGGTGTCGAGTCGCGCACCCTGTACACCGCCGACGTCACCCGCACCCTGCCGATCAACGGCACCTTCACGTCCGTCCAACGCAGGGTCTACGACGCGGTGTACGAGGCCCAGGAGGCGGGCTTCGCGGCGGTGAAGCCGGGCGCCGCGTACCGGGACTTCCACGAGGCGGCGCAGCGGCACCTGGCGGTCCGGCTCGTCGAGTGGGGCTTCATCGAGGGCCCGGCCGAGCGCGCCTACGAGCTCGGGCTCCAGCGGCGCTTCACCATGGCGGGCACCGGCCACATGTTGGGCCTCGACGTCCACGACTGCGCGCAGGCACACACCGAGGAGTACGTCGACGGTGTCCTCGAGCCGGGCATGGTGCTCACTGTCGAGCCCGGCCTGTACTTCCAGGCCGACGACCTGAGCGTGCCCGAGGAGTGGCGCGGCATCGGCGTCCGGATCGAGGACGACCTGCTGGTCACCGCCGACGGCCACGAGAACCTGTCGGCCGGCCTGCCGCGCTCGGCGGACGAGGTCGAGGCGTGGATGGCCCGGCACGCGGGCTGAGCGGGGCGCGGAACCGTCACGTGCCATGGGCGAAGTGAGTACTTCGCCCATGGCACGTGACGGTTGGGGGCGGCGTCAGCCGGACACGGTGATGTTGGAGCTGCCGCTGCTCTGGTAGCCCTCGGTCGCCAGCATCATGTAGTAGCTGAAGTTACCCAGAGGCATGCCGGCGCGGGACCACGCGTCGAAGTGGTTCCCGGTGGTGATGGCACCGCCGGTGCGCTTCGACTGCCGCACGCTCCAGTACTGGTTGAAGGTCTTGGTGCCTTCGACGGACGGCGCGTTGTACCGCGTCGTCTGGTAGATGTCGTAGGTGCCGCCGTCGCTGGTCACCGTTCCCTTGTAGGTGCCGGTGGGCCGATAGGTGCCCCAGTTGTCGACGATGTAGTACTCGACGAGCGGGTTCGACGTCCAGCCGTAGAGGGTCAGATAGCCGTTGCCGGACGGGTTGAAGCTGCCCGAGTACTGGACGGTCCTGCGGCTGCCGTTGCTCCAGCCCTTGCCGCAGACGAAGTTGCCGCAATTCGTCCAGGACGTACGGTAGTTGCCGCCGGAACCGAGGGTCATGGAGACGGAGCCGCCGCCGTCGGTCCAGAACGAGTAGTAGAACCCGTTGTTGGTGCCGGTCTGGTTCGTCGTGATGGTCGTGTCCGCATGTGCGGAAGTGGGGAGCAGCAGGCCGGACGCGGCGCCGAGCGCCAATGCGCCGACGCCGCCGATGACGCCTCTGCGGCTGATCCGGGTGGGGGTGTCGTCCTCGTGCACGCGTCCTCCTTGTGAAGGCGATGGCCGAGCACAGCAGCGCCCGGGGCCATCGGTTGCCGGGATCGGTGCGGCACATCGTGGCCCTGGGGCTGAAGCGAGTCAATGGTTTCGGAAGCTTCGGCGAAAGACTTTTGGTGCCTCGGGTGGGTGGAGCGGCCCCGTTGACCTTGGAAAACGACTGTCGAGCTGGGCTTCTTCAATCAACAGGCGGCAGATAGAGGCGAGTTGGGGCTTCTAAGGAGGGTTGATGACTGAAAAATTTTCGGTCCGGCGTACCTATTGTTCGGTGGCCGTGCCTCGCCCACCATCTCCCGCATGGAGCGTGCTGAACGCGAAGTGGGCGTGCAGGCTGCGCCGGTGGTCGACATGTCGGACGGGGCCGGTGAGCGTGACCCGCGCCGTGAGCCGGGGCTCGGTGCTCGACGCGCTCAGCCGCAGCTCCAGGTCGCCGGGCTCGACGACGCGGCGTCCCTCGCGCCCGGTGAACGACGCGAGGTCGGCGGGCACGCGCACCCGGACCCGTACGGCTTCGTCCGGCGCCAGTCGCGGCAGGCGTACGTAGCCGATGAGTCGCTGCACCGGCTGCACCACGGACGCGACCGGGTCGTGCAGATACAGCTGGACGACCTCGGTCCCGGGCAGTGCGCCGGTGTTGCGCACGGTGCAGGCGAGCGTGAACTCGCCGTCGGTGGCGGCGAGTTCGCTGCCGACCTCCAGATCACTCCAGTCGAACGTGGTGTACGTCAGGCCGTGGCCGAAGCCGAACGCCGGGGCCGGATCCAGGTTCGAGACCTCGGTGGCCTGGCCCAGGCGCGGAGCGAGGTACGTGGACGGCTGGGCGCCCGGACCGCCGGGGACGCTGACCGGCAGCCGGCCGGAGGGGCGTACCCGGCCGCTGAGCACGCCGGCCAGGGCGGTCGTGCCTTCCTCGCCGGGGAAGAAGGTCTGCACGATCGCCGGGCTCTCCCGGACCGCGCGGCCCAAGGCGTACGGCCGGCCGGCGAGCAGTGTCAGGACGACCGGTGTGCCGGTGTCCAGGAGCGCGTCGAGGAGCTGTTCCTGTGCGCCGGGCAGGGCGAGGGACGCGGCGTCGCAGCCCTCGCCGCTCGTGCCGCGCCCGAAGAGTCCCGCCCGGTCGCCGAGCGCGGCGACGACCAGGTCGGCCCCGCGGGCCAGGGCGACGGCGGCCGCGAAACTTTCGGAGCCGGTGTCGGTGGCGTCGGCCTCGGCGAGACCGGGCGCCGTGACGACCTCGCTGCCGGGGAACTCCGCCGCCAACGCCTCGCGCAGCGTGGGCAGTTCGATGCCGAGCGGGGCACTTGGCGTACGGCTGCCGACGTGCACCGGGAACGAGTAGCAGCCGAGGACGGCCGTCGGTGTCTCCGCGTTGGGGCCGATCACGGCGATGCGGGCCGGGGCGTCCGGTGCGAGCGGCAGTGTGCCGTCGTTCGACAGCAGGACGACCGACTCCTCGGCCACCTGGCGGGCCAGTTCACGGTTGGACTCGCGGTCCAGGTCGACGGTCGCCCGAGCGCGGTCGGCGGTGACTCCCGCGAGGGCGGGAGGAGTCGGGTCCCAGTCCTCGTCGAGCAGGCCCAACTCGGCTTTCTGGGCGAGGACTCGGCGGGCCGCGCGGTCCACGAGGGACTCCGGTACGGACCCGTCGGCGATGGCCTTGCGCAGGGGGTCGCCGAACGTCTTCACCGTGGGCAGCTCGACATCGACACCCGCCGCGAGCGCGGCGCCCGCGGCCTCGCCGAACGAACCGGCCACCGCATGCAGGGTCTTGAGGAACGCGATGCCGAAGTAGTCGGCGACGACGGTCCCTTCGAAGCCCCACGTGTCACGGAGCAGCCCGGTCAACAGGCGCTCGTCGGCGGCCGACGGGATGCCGTCGATGTCGGTGTAGGCGTGCATGACGGACCGTACGCCGCTCTCGCGCACGGCCATCTCGAACGGCGGGAGCACCACGTCGGCGAACTCCCGTCCGCCCATGGACACCGGCGCGAGATTGCGGCCCGCGCGGGAGGCCGCGTACCCGGCGAAGTGCTTGAGCGTGGCGACGATCCCGGCCGACTCCAGGCCCTGGACGTACGCGGTGGCGACCGTGCCGACGAGGTACGGGTCCTCGCCGATGGTCTCCTCGACGCGGCCCCAGCGGGCGTCACGTACGACGTCCAGGACCGGGGCGAGGCCCTGGTGCACGCCGACCGAGCGCAGGTCACGGCCGATCGCCGCGGCCATCCGCCGGACCAGGTCCGGGTCGAACGAGGCGCCCCACGCGAGCGGAACGGGGTACGCGGTGGCGCCCCACGCGGCGAACCCGGCCAGACACTCCTCGTGGGCAAGCGCCGGAATGCCGAACCGGTTCGCGGCCGCGATGCGGCGCTGCGTGCGGGCGAGGGACAGCGCGCCGAGCGCGGGATCGACGGGCGCCGTGCCGAACGGCCGCGTCAACTGCCCAAGCCCGTAAGGGAGAAGCTCGTCGAGGTGGACCGTCTCCTCCATGTCGTGCTGGTGCGGGGCGACGTCACCGCCCTCGGCGGAGGCGCCCACCCACACACCGAAGAGCTGGGAGATCTTCTCCTCGAGGGTCATCTCGGCGAGCAGCGCGTCCGCACGGGCCTGAGCGGTACGACTCGCGTCGCGCCACGCGGGCACATGTGTCGCGTCGGTCTCTTCGGCCGGTACGGCCAGGTGCTCGGTCACTTTCCTCCGACTCCCATCAGCCCCTGGACCAGGGCACGACGGGCGAACAGGTAGACGATCAGGATGGGCAGCATGGACAGCACCACCGCGGCGAGAAGGCCCGGGATGTCGACGCCGTGTTCCGTCTGGAAGTCGTAGAGACCCATGGTGATGACCTTGGTGCTCGCGGACTGGGTGAGGACCAGCGGGAAGAGGAAGCCGTTCCACGCCTGAAGCGCGGAGAACACGATGATCGTCGACAGTCCGCTGCGGGACAGCGGCAGCACCAGGCGGAAGAAGATCCGCCGCGGTGAGGCGCCGTCCACCGTCATCGCCTCGTACAGCTCCGGGGTGATGTCACGCATCGACCCGGTCAGGATGAGGGTGCACACCGGCATGGCGAAGGCCGCCGTCGGCAGGATGATGCCGATGAGGTTGTCGTAGAGGCCCGCCTCGCTGATCACGTAGAACATCGGGACGATGACGGCCTGCGCGGGGATCGCGAGGCCGAGCAGGAACAGCCGGAACACACCACTCGTGAGCCGGCCGCGGCCGCGCACGATCGCGTACGCGAGAGGCGGCACCAGGAGCAGGATGATGCCGACGACGCACACGGTGACGACGACGGTGTTGACGAAGTACTGGCCGAAGCCGTTGTTGAAGTCGTCGATGTAGTTGTCGAGCGTGAAGTGCTCGGGGAAGGCCAGCGGGCCGTTCGCCGCGTAGTCGGAGCTCGACTGGAACGTGGCGACCAGCATCACGTACAGCGGCAGACCGACCAGGAACAACCAGATCAACGACCCGAATCCGGCGAGGTAGTTGGGCCGCTCGCGACGGCGGCGCACCGTCCGGGTCTCGACGTGTGTCACAGGCCCTCCATCGTGCTGCGCATCTTGTCGTAGCCCGACAGGCGCACCATCACCAGCGAGATGACCGTGGCGACCAGGACCAGGAGCAGGCCGATCGCGGACGCCGTTCCGTAGTCGAAGCTCTTGAAGGCCTTTTGGTACATGTAGTACGCGCTGATCGTGGTGTCCGTGCCGGGGCCGCCCTGGGTGAGGATCAGGACGGTGTCGAACGTGGTCAGGCCGCCGACCACCATCAGGATCATCGAGGTGATGATGCTGTTGCGCAGCTGCGGCAGGGTGATGTGGAAGAACTGCCGGACCGTGCCCGCTCCGTCGATCTGCGCGGCCTGGTACAGGACCTGGGGCACGGCGCGGGCGGCGCCCTGGTAGAGCAGCGTGTGCAGCGGTGTGAACTGCCAGGTGCTGACGAACACCAGGACGCCGACCGCGCTCGCCTGGTGGCCGAACAGGTTGCCGTCGCCGAACAGCCACTTGGCCTGCGCCGGGACGCCGAAGTTCGGGTCGAGGACCGCACGCCACAGTACCGAGACGGCGGCGACCGACAGCAGCAGCGGTACGAAGTAGATGGCGGACAGGACGGCGCGGTTGCGCTGGTGGCCGGCCGCCCAGACGCCGAGGAGGATGCTCAGCGGCGTCTGCACGGCGACACCGAGTACGGTCAGCAGGACGCTGAGCCACAGGCTCTTGAGCAGGACCGGGTCGTCGAAGAGCTTCTTCCAGTTGTCGAGCCCGGTGAACTCAGGGGCACTCAGGCCGTTCCACGTCGCGAACGACAGAACGGCGACCAGGACGAGGGGGACGAGGGCGAACAGGCCGAAGAAGATCGCGGCGGGGACCGCCCAGCCGACGCCGGGACGGTCCACTCCGATGCCACCGCCGCGGTTCCCGCGACCATCGGGGCCACCGCGACCGCCGCGGCGTGCGGCGGACGCCGGAGGCGGGGCGGCCCTTTCGCGCTTCAGGAGGGTCTCGGTGCTCATGAGATCGGCAGGGCCTGCATCGCCTTGATGAAGCCGCCTTCATCCAGCTGCCCGTTCAGGAACTGCTGGACCGCCTGGTGCATCGCGGTCGCCGCGGACTGCGGATAGGCCTGGTCCCACGACAGCTGGAACGAGGGCGCCTTCTTCACCAGGTCGAACTGGAACTTCGCGTACTCAGGGCTCGCGGCCTTGTCGAAGTAGTCCGGCGTGTTGGTCGTGGTGGGCAGATTGCCGATGCCGAGCTGCTCCTTCACGAACTCGTCGGAGTACTGGAGCTTCAGGAAGTCCGCGACGGCCTCGGGGTGCTCGGTCTTCTTCAGGACCGAGTAGAAGTTGTTGGTGTTGCCGACGAGGTTGTCCGCGTTGCCCTTGCCGCCCTTGACCGCAGGGAAGGTGGTGTAGCCGAGGTCCTTCTTCGCGAACTCGGGGTGGGCGTCCTGCTGGGTCGAGTACTCCCACGAACCCATCAGCTCGAACCCGGCTTTTCCGGTGGCGAGCAGCGTGGGGGAGCCCTTGTCGGTGAACTTCACGGAGTCGAAGTTCGTGCCGAACGCCCCGGCCTTCGCCAGTTGCCGGATCATGCCGAGCGCCTTCTTGCTCTCGGCGCTCTCCCAGACGGTCGTGTTCCCGTCGAGGGCCTTCGGGAACAGGCCTGGTCCCGCGACCCGGTCGTAGAGGTACTCGAACCACATCAGCGTCGGCCACTGGTCGCCGCCGCCGAGCGCGATGGGCGTGATGCCCTTCGCCTTCAACGCCTTGACGGCGTCCAGGAGTTCGGCCCAGGTCTTGGGCGCCTTCACGCCCGCCTCGTCGAGTGCCTTCTTGTTGTGGAAGAGCAGCACCGGCTGCGTGCCGCGCATGGGCACGCCGTACGACTTGCCTTCCAGCATCGCGCTGTTGAACACCGACGGCAGGAACTTCGACCTCAGGGTGGGGTCGTCGGCGATGAAGTCGTCCAGGGGCATGAGCAGGTTCGCGTCCACGAACGGCTTGATGCTGCCGCCGCCCCAGTTGAAGAACACGTCGGGCGCCTGCTTGCTGTTGATGATCGTCTGGAGCTTCGCCTGGTAGTCCGCGCCGGGGATGGTGTCCAGGACCGCCTTCACCTTCGACTTCTTGTTGAAGGTGGCGATCAGTTGCTTCTCGACCTTGTTCGCGGAGTCTCCGTAGACCAGGACATGGATCTTCCCGTCGTCGTCGCCCGCCGCGGAGGACCCGCCGCCGCAGCCGGACAGGGAGAGCAGCAGGGCCAGGGCCGCACCGCCCGCTGCGACCGATTTGGGCAACCGTGCGCGTAGAGTCATCGCCTCGCCTCTCGAAACTGTTTCGTCGCAATTACCGAAAGTTCACGAGTCGGGACGCTAGATCTCGACCCGTGGGCGGTCAACCCCGCTTCGGCGGGTTATCAAAGCGTTATGACGCACAGGGGTCTGACCGTGCCTTATGCTCCAAGGCATGCGTGATGACGAGGACTTGGGTCGCATCACCCTCGCCGAGGTGGCCCAAAAGGCAGGCGTCTCCATTTCGACAGTTTCGAAAGTGCTCAACGGGAGGCAGGATGTTGCCGCCCCGACGCGGGTCAAGGTGGAGCGGGTCCTGGAGGCGCACTCCTACCGGCGCACGACGCGGGCCGCCCGCGAGGCGCCGCTCGTCGAGCTGGTCTTCCACGAGCTGGACAGCATCTGGGCGATGGAGCTGATCCGCGGCGTGGAGAACGTCGCCAAGGCGCACCAGACCAGCGTCGTGCTGACCGAGAGTGGGACGCGGCACGCGCCCGCCCCGGACTGGATCGAGGGCGTGATGCAGCGCAGGCCGCGCGGCGTCGTGCTCGTCTTCTCGGCGCTGCCCGCCGAGGTGAAGGAGCGGCTGCGGTCGCGCTCCATCCCGTTCGTCATCGTCGACCCGGCGGGCGATCCCGACCCGGACGTGCCCTCCGTCGGCTCGGCGAACTGGAACGGGGGGCGGGTCGCCACGCGGCACCTGGTGGACCTCGGGCATCGCCGCATCGGGATCATCACGGGGCCCGACGACGTGCTCTGCTCGCACGCCCGCCTCGACGGCTACCGCTCCGCGCTCAGCATGGCGGGCATCGAAGGCGATCGCGCCCTCGTCCGCTACGGCGACTTCCATGTCGAGGGCGGTTTCGAGCACGCCCTCGAACTCCTCGACCTGCCCGAGCCGCCCACGGCGATCTTCGCGGGCAGCGACCTGCAGGCGCTCGGCGTCCTGGAGGCGGCCCGGGTCCGCGGCCTGCGGGTGCCGCAGGACCTCTCGGTGGTCGGTTACGACGACGTCCCGGTGGCGCGCTGGTCGAGCCCGGCCCTGACGACGGTGCACCAGCCGCTCCGGGAGATGGCCGAGGAGGCGGTGCAGATGATCATGCGGTTGCGCGTCCAGGAGCCGGTGACCACACGCCTCGAACTGGCGACGAGCCTCGTCGTCCGCAAGAGCACGGCGCCGCCGGCTTCTTGAGTCGCTGGTCGAAAGATTTTCGGTACTGACCTTGGTGTGTCTCGCCGGCGCGCCGGCCATCCTGCCCGTACGTAAGGTGCGGTGAACGTCGGCGACGACCGGTGCGCGGCGGCGGCCCGGGGTCGGGCGCGCCGTCTCCACCGCTGAGACGGACATGGTCAGGTCCGGTGTCAGTGGGTTCTGCGACCGTGTGCGTCGTGGATGAACTCGTGGAACGTGTGGATGCGCGGGACCGTGTGCTGGGGGTGGTCGGTCGGCGGGACGCTGTTCGGGAGGGCTGGCTGCACCGGGTCGGCGTGGTGGTGTGCCGCGATGGGCGAGGTCGCTTTCTCGTCCATCGGCGTGCCGCGCAGCTGTCCCGTTTCCCGGGGCACTACGAACTCGGTGTCGGGGGCGCTGCGGGAGTCGGTGAGTCCTATGAGCAGGCGGCTGCCCGCGAGCTCGGTGAGGAGTTGGGGGTGCGGGCGGCGGTGTGTCTTCGGTTCACGTCCCTCAACCGGAGTGGGCTCAGCCCTTACTGGCTCGGGGTGTGCGATGCCGTGCTTCCGGAGGTCGGCGTCCCCGATCCGGGAGAAGTGGCCTGGCACGGGTGGCTGACCGAGTCCGAGCTGCGGCGGAATCTGCAGCAGTGGACCTTCACTCCTGACAGTCGGGAGATCTTCGGTCGGTATCTCGCCTGATGTGTGGCGTGTGACGTGTGACGCCTGACGTGTGACGTGCTGACCCGGCGCTTTCGCGGAAGCGGTGCTCGTGAGCTGGGTCAGAGGGGCGAACGCGCTGGTCGTTCCGAGCTCCTTGGGCCGGCCCTAGCTGGAGCCGCATCGCCGACAACACGGCTCCAACCCCTGCTCTCCACACGTGACTTGCCGACGGGGCAACTCCCGCAGCCCTCGCCCCGCCCTCACGCCAGGAGGGCAACTCGCGCGAGGACCAAGGGGGAGCCGTGGTCCAGCGCTGTCCAGGTCGCCGCCACAGCTGCGACGGCGACCGGGCTCCTTCCAGCCTCCCACCGCGGCGACCGCATGTCCGCCCAAAAACCCGATGCGTCGCCGTACCGGTCCGATCGCATCAAGGGGGCGAACGGGCGGCGGCCGCCGTTGTGAACGGCGGCCGCGTGCTCCCTCCTGGTAGCCGCTCCCCGGCCACTGGAGCACTCCCTCCAGGCGGCCGGGGGCGTGGTTCTTACCCGGCCTCCAAGTTGCCCCGAGGGACTGGCCGGACTGTCGGCGACTTCCGCGGGAGGGGAAGGCAAGCCCGGCGCTTGTGGGATGCGCCGCAGGCTCACTCTGCTGCGGGGAGATGCCCTCGCTGCCGCATCAGGAAGGCGGTGGAGGACTGCCCCCCCCAGCCTAGACCGCTGCCGCAGGTCCTGACCGACGCAAACGTGAGCTGTTACGCGGAACCGACAGATCTGACATGTCGGCTTCATGCTTCACGGGCAGGCCCGGCAGGCCCGGCAGGCCCTACAGGGGAGGGGAGGTTGATGGCGGAGCCTAACCGCGCTGCCGCGGCCGCCGCGCCGGGGACGGGCTCGGGGACGGGGTGTTCAGGTGGCCGTCCACCAGGTGGTTCATCAGGCGCAGGAACGTCTCCCGGTCCTTCGTCGGAAACGCCGCCAGTGCTTCTTCGTGCACCCCGTCCACGATCTCCTGGCTGCGTGCGGCGACCCGCGCGCCCTCCTCGGTCACCGCGATGATCCGCGCCCGCCGGTCCGCGCTCGACGGTCGGCGCTCCGCGAGGCCCGCCTTCTCCAGGGCGTCGACGGTCACGACCATCGTCGTCTTGTCCATGTCGCCGATCTCGGCGAGCTGATTCTGTGTGCGCTCCTCTTCGAGGGCGTGGACGAGCACGCAGTGCATACGGGCCGTGAGGCCGATCTCCGCGAGCGCCGCCGCCATCTGCGTGCGCAGCACATGGCTGGTGTGGTCCAGGAGGTACGAGAGGTCCGGCCTGGTCCGGGTGGGCGCGGGCGTCATGGCGGTCATGGTGTCCAGGGTAGTCCACGAGTGGTTCCGATAAAAATAGTCTGCAACGGAACTATCTGTTACGGTCGTGTTGTCGTCGCCGCCCGGGAGGGGGGCGACTCGACCGAAGGGCATCGTCATGTCCGCATCGCCAGCCCCACCTGTCCCGCTGCAGAGCTCGTCCCGCTGGGTCGCCCTCGGCGTCATCGCCACGGGAACCCTGATGATCATCCTCGACGGCTCCATCGTCACCGTGGCACTACCGGCCATCCAGGACGACCTCAACTTCACGCCCACAGCACTGAGTTGGGTGGTCAACGCCTACCTCATCGCCTTCGGGAGCCTGCTCCTGCTCGCCGGACGGCTCGGCGATCTCATCGGCCGCAAGCGGATGTTCCTCGCGGGCACCGCCGTCTTCACCGCGGCCTCACTGCTCGCCGGGCTCGCCACGGGCCCCGGCATCCTGCTTGCCGCCCGCTTCCTGCAGGGCGTCGGCAGCGCGATGGCCGCCGCCGTCGGCCTCGGCATTCTTGTCACGCTCTTCACCGAACCCCGTGAACGGGCCCGCGCCATCGGCGTGTTCAGCTTCACCGGCGCCGCCGGAGCCTCGATCGGGCAGGTGCTGGGGGGCGTTCTCACCGACGCCCTCGACTGGCACTGGATCTTCTACATCAACCTGCCCATCGGTGCCGCCGTGCTCGCCCTCGCGGTGCCCGCGCTCCCCGCCGACCGCGGCCTCGGATTGCGCGCGGGGGCCGATGCCTGGGGTGCGCTGCTGATCACGTCCGGGCTGATGCTCGGCATCTACGGCGTCGTCAACATCGAGGCGTACGGGCTGAGTTCATGGCGCGCCGCCGGACTGATCGGGACCGGGATCGTCCTCGTCGCCGCGTTCGTCGTGCGCCAGGCCCGGGCCCGTACGCCGCTCATGCCGCTGCGCATCCTGCGCTCGCGCACCGTCGTCGGCGCCAACGTCACCCAGATCCTCACGCTCGCCGCGATGTTCGCCTTCCAGGTGCTCGCCGCCCTCTATATGCAGGAGGTGCTCGGGTACGGGGCCCTGGCGACCGGCCTCGCGATGCTGCCGGCCGCCGTCATGATCGGCGCGGTCTCGCTGGGCGCCTCGGCCCGGCTCTCCGCGCGCTTCGGACCGCGGCGGGTGCTGCTCGCCGGGCTCGTGCTCCTGGCCGGGGCGCTCGGATATCTCGCCCGGGTGCCCGTGCAGGGGGAGTACGTTCCCGATCTGCTGCCCGTGATGCTGCTCATCTCCGGCGGCGGGCTCGTGCTCCCGGCACTCGCGGGGCTCGGCATGTCGGCGGCGCGCGAAGAGGACGCCGGGCTGGCCTCTGGCCTGTTCAACACGACGCAGCAGATCGGCATGGCGCTCGGCGTGGCGGTCCTGTCGACGCTGTCCGCGTCCCGCGCGAACGCCCTTATGGACGGCGGCAGTTCACAGGCCGCCGCGCTCACCGGCGGGTACCGGCTCGCGTTCGCCGTCGGGGCCGGTCTGATCGGAGCGGCATTCGTGGTCGCGCTGGTGGTGCTCCGCCGACCCGCACAGCCCGCGGAACGGGAGACCCCGCGGGCGCCGGGCCGCGCTGCTCCCTCGCTGCCATCACGCTCATGATGTCTCGGTGTCGGCGTGGGCCACTCGGCGGGCGTGGAACGCGGCCCCGCCCTCTGCTCCGGCAGAGGACAGGGCCGCGTTCGACACCCGGTGGGTGCTAGACCCGCTCCTCCGCACGCTGCCGCAGCAGCTTCTTGTCCGGCTTGCCCGCGTCCGTCAGGGGCAGCGCGTCCACGAAGTCGATGTGGGCCGGCTCGTACATCGGGCCGCGCTGCCCGCGCACCGCCGCCCGCAGTTCCTCCGCCTCCACCGCGACGCCCGGCGCGGCCACGACCGCGGCGTGCACCTGTTCCATGCGGTCGGCGTCCCGGACGCCGAAGACCGCGCTCTGCAGCACCTTCGGGTGCGAGTTGAGCAGGTCCTCCAGCTCGGTGGTGTACACGTGGCCGCCGACGACCACGATCATGTCCTTGAGCCGGTCCACGACGGTGATGTAGTTCTCGTCGTCGAGGAAGCCGATGTCACCGGTGTGCAGCCAGCCGTCCCGCAGCACCTCGGCGGTCAGCTCGGGTTGCTTCCAGTAGCCGGTCATGGTGCCCTCGGACCGGATGCAGATCTCGCCCAGCTCGCCGACCGGCAGGTCCTTGCCGTCGGTGTCGCGGATGGCGACCTCCACGCCCGGCAGCACCTTGCCCGCGGAGCGCATCCGCTCGGGCCGGTCCAGGTCGTGGTCGTCCGGGGTGAGCACGCTGATGCCGCCGGCCTCGTTCTGCCCGTAGAACTGCAGGAGTACGGGCCCGAAGCGGCGTACGGCGTCCGCGATCCGGGCGGGCGACGCCTGGCAACCGCCGTACGTCAGGCCGCGCAGGCTGCTCAGGTCGCGGCGCTCGGAGTCCGGGTGGTCGAGGAGCTGGTAGACCAGCGGCGGCAGCAGGAACAGGTGCGTGATGCGCTCGCGCTCGATGGTGGCGAGCACGTCGCCCGCGTCGAAGTCGTCGAGCAGCACGATGCAGCCGCCGGAATGGATGACGTTGTCCGCCAGCATGCCCGCGGCGTGCGCGAGGGTGGTGCACGCGAGCTGCCGGGGCAACTCCCGCTCAGCGGGGCGCGCCTGATCCACCATCCGGCGCATCCGGTTGACCTGCTCGAAGGTGGTGACGATGCCCTTGGGGTGGCCCGTCGTACCGCCGGTGTGCCGGATGGTGCAGATGTCATCGGGGCGGGCGCGCGACACGAACGCCTCGTCGGGCTGCTCGGCGGCGAGCGCCAGCAGGTCCTGCCCGATCTCCCGCTTGTCCTCGCCGAGCACGAGAACGTGCCGCACGGGCGCGCTCTCGATGACCTCCACGGCGCGGTCCGCGTAGTACGGGTCGACGATCAGTACCTGGGTCTCTACGTCCTGAACGATCGCCGCCTGCACATCGGCCGACAGCTTGTTGTAGAGGTGGTTGACCTGGCAGCCCACGAGATTGGCGGCGTAACGGGCCGCGATGATCTCGGGCAGATTGCCACTGAGCAGGGTGACGGTCGACTCGCGCGTGACACCTTGAGCGGCGATGGCATGGGCCATGCGGTGCACCAGCGAGTGGAACTGACTCGCGGTCAGCCGCCGGTCCTCGTAGACCAGGACCTCGCGGTCCGGGTGGGCCGCCAGTGCGGCGAGATTGTCCTCGATGAAGGTGCGGAAGGGTTCCGAGGTGCCGGACGCCGCGTCAGATATGACCGAGTCGTTCGAAGTGCCCTCGGAATCCAGGGGTGTTGCGGGGGTGGGGGTGGGTGCGGATGCCTCTGCAGGCATGGATTGTCCTCCTGGGGCCACCGACCCGCTTGTCTCCGTACGCGCCGGTGGTAGTGCTTTGTTGGTCGTGGGGGAGGCAGTCCGGAGCCGTCGGCGCATGACGCCGCGCCCGGCACAAGTGGCACCCGCCCGGGAGCGTTGGTTGCCCCGGACAACCAACACCCAGGCTAACTCCCCGCTCCATCCACACGCGCCTCGGGTTGGGGCGCATCCGCACGCTTGACTCCTTCTTTTCCTTTGTTCTTCCAGGATTTGACCTCTGTATCCCTCGGTATTTGCCGCCTCTCGCGGACCGCGGCCACGGGGCGGTCTCCGGGGAGGGGAGGGGAGGGGCACTGGAGGCGCTGGCGGTCGTTCAGATAGCGCTTCGCGGACACGGGCGTGGACCATGCCAACCGTGAGGCCAGGTTGAGCGATCCGAGGCGCGAGTCGGTGCCAGAGGGAAGCACGCAGCCGGGTTGTTCTGATTCTCGTGTCATAGGGTGGATGCGCGGAGCGAGGGTAGGGATCCGCTGAAGCATGGCGGAGCTGCCTGGCCTGGGGGAGTACGGGTGGAGACTAACGGTACGGCCAGGCCCGGGCAGCATGGATCGGCGGACGCTCCCGCGCCGTCCCAACCGCCGGCGCCGCTGCGATCCAACAGGCTCGACGACCAAGTTCCGTTCCTGGCCCGGCTGGAACACCCGGTACGCGTCGCGCTGCTGGAACTGGGTCAACCCATCGAGTACGGCCCACGGTCCGTTCTGGTGCATCAGAACGAACCGTCCACCCACGTGATGATCATCCTTGCCGGCTGGACCAAGGTCACCCGCTCCGCGGCCAACGGCTACGAAGCCCTACTCGCCCTGAGAGGGCCGGGCGACGTCGGCGGTGAGGCATCCGCAGTCAGTGGCCGCCCACGCTCAGCGATGGTCACTGCGATCGGCAAGGTCGAGGCCGTCGCGATCGAGCGCGACAGGTTCCTGGGCCATCTTGCGGAGTACCCGGAAACTGCTCTCCAACTGCTCAGCCTCATCGGGGACAGAACACGCGCCAGTGACCGGCGGCGTGTGGATCAAGGAGCCCTTGGGATTCGTGAGCGGTTGTCACTCCTGCTCTTGGAGCTGTCGCGCACACACGGGGTGGAGGATGCGGAGGGTGTGCGCTTGACCACCGGCCTCAGCCAACATGAGCTGGCAGGTGCGGTCGGCTCTTCGCGAGAGGCGGTGGCGAGGCTTCTGAAGGAGTTGCGAGAGCGCGACATCGTCCGCACCAGCCGAAGGGGGATGGTGATCATCCGGCCGGACCTGCTGCGCCGGATCGCGGGTGGCGGGTAGTCAAAAAACATGCAGCCGGACCGAGTTGTGTGCCATCGGTTACAGAGGCTGTGTGCAGGTGTTCCTTCTTCAATGTCAGACCCTCGCGGGATAGTGCTTCGGACCGAGCCCGACCGTCCGAGAGGCACGTATGAGCCTGGCCCTGAGAGAACCCGTCAACCGCACCATTCTGCTGTTCGACATAGAGGACTTCAGCCGACGGGACAATGTGGCGCAGGCTTACCTGCGCCGGGAACTGCACAACGCAGTTGAGGACACCCTCGCCGAGGCGGGGGTCGAGCGGAACATGCAGTACCGCGAGGACCGCGGGGACGGCCTAATCGTTCTGATCAGTTCCGACATCCCGAAAACTGCGCTGCTTCGGGTCCTGCTGACGACCACTCCAGATGCGTTGCACCTGTACAACCGCCTGGCATCGAGCAGTGCGCAGATGCGGCTACGGATGGTCCTGGCCTCGGGAGAAGTCGCCTTGGACCCGAAGCGTGGCACTGTCGGTGGGCTCGTCGGGCACGACCTCAATCAGTCCTGCCGTCTGCTCGACTCCGAGGTCCTGCGTAAGGCCCTCGCACAGCGGGACGCGGACTGTGTGCTGGGGGTGTCGCCCTCGGTCTACGAAGGCGTGGTCCGTCACGGACATCGCGGACTGCGCCCGGAGGAGTTCCATCACGCTCCCGTGGCCGTGAAGAAGGACCGACTCGAGCTGTGGCTGCATGGTCCGCTCCCGTACGGCACGACCACCCCCGCCCCGGAGTCTCCCTCCGCTGGGAGCGAGGGCTCGGATGCGCAGGACGTCGCAGTCGGAGAGGCGCCTGGTGTCGCGCCCGCGAAGAGTGGGGCGGACGTCACATTCAACGGCGGGACCGTGTCGTTCGGCGGCAGCCAGGTCATGGGTGATCAGACCGGAGTCAGTGGCGGTCGGGTCATCGGTGACGTGATCTTGGGCAGTGTCCAGTGCGAGAACGGGAGCGAGCAGCCATGAGCGAGCAGCCCGGCGACAAGTCTGCGGAATCGTCCCAGGACGACACCGACCCGGCAGCCGACAGGCAGGAACCGGGGAACGGCGAGCACGCCGACGCGGAGGAAGATCGCCCCCAAGACCCTTGGGCCGCCCGTCGAGAGTTGTACGAACACGTACCGGCCTCCGTCGGCGGCAGCCTGGTCGGCGGTGCTCAGACCGGTGTCACCGGTGGCAGCGTCGTGGGCGACGTCGTCCTCGGAACCAAGGTGGAGCACCACTACCGCTTCGGTGCCGCCACCCATGCCTCCGGCAACATCCCGGCTGCCGAACTCGACCACCTGGCCGAGGTGTTCGCCGGATACGAGACGCTCGTTCACCCCCTTCGTGACCGGCTGCGCGAGGAGCGGGTTCTCGTACTGTCCGGCGCGCCCTTCACGGGTCGTCGCAGCGCCGCTTTGATGCTGCTGCGGTCCATTGACGCCTCGCGTGTACGCGCCATCGACCCCAACACCCGGCCGACGGCGCTGACGGACGAGATGAATGGCGATTCGCTCGGCTACCTCATCAGCGATCTGGTGACGGACAGGGACAACCCGCTGCGCGACATCGACCTATGGGCGGTGCAGGACACCCTGCGCAAGAAGGATGCCTACATGGTCATCACTGTCGACCTGTTCGCAACCCTGCGGGGTGTAGCCGTCGTCGAATGGCAGCCGTCATCGCCCCAGGCCGTGCTCCGGTCACACCTGCACGCCCGAGTACAGGACCCGCGGAAGGAGAACGGCCTGCTGAGCCTGCCGATCTCCCGGGAGTTCCTTGGCAGGGACGACCATCAACTGCGGGAGGCGGCGTCGTTCGCGGAGGCATTGGCCGCGCACGCGGATGGCAGGATCACCTACGAGGAGTTGGTGGACGTCGGCCCGATATTGGTCCGAGATCAGGTCCAAGAATGGTTCGGAACCGACGAGACCACACTTCGGGACAAGGCGTTCCTCATCTCCCTCGCGGCGTTCGACGAAGCCGCCTACGCCCTGACCGCGGAGCTCAGCGATTCCCTGTGGGGGCAATTCCAGAGGACCGAAGATGCCGGGAAGGAGCCCCGTGTCGGCATCTTCGGGACGTCCATAACCAAGCGGCTTCGTCTGGCCCGAGCCGTCGAGTACTGGCAGGAGGAACACACCGAGTGGGGCCCTGTGCTCCAGCGCATGGCACGCTTCGAGGAACGCAGAGCCGCCGGAGAGGTCCTCCGTGAAGTGTGGACGAGCCACCCCTCCGCGCGGCCGGCTCTGCTCGCGTGGCTCCGCAAGCTCGCAAAGGACGGACGCCCGCTGGTGCGCACCCGTGCGGCAGTCACCGCTGCCGTGCTGGCCGAGACCGACCTGCCGTCGGCGATGGCCCTGCTCATCGAAGGCTGGGCAAAGTCGAAGCTCTACCGAGACTGCCTCGTCGCCGCCAATGCTCTGGCCACGGCGTACGCCGTCGGTGCCCCGAACATCCCGCAGATCCTGCGCTCCTGGTGCGATGGCGAGGCCGAACCACGGACTCGCTGGACGGCTATCCGCGCGTATGCCCTCGTGGGCCCCCACATGCCCGACGAAGCGCTGGAAGCGTTGGCGGAAGCGGCCCGCACCGGGGGCGATGAAAAAGAGGCGCAGCACATCGCCGAGTCCACCGCGCTGTTGCTGAGCGACGAATCGGTGCCGGTCCGCCGCCGGGTATTGGGGCGGCTGCTCGAGTTGCTCCAGGACGAGCCTTCCGGCCGGAGGCTGGCACTGCATGCGTTCGTCCTTGCAGGCACGCGCGCTGACAGCCGGCTGCTGTTGCGGTGGTACGCGGAGGCTGCCACGTCGGGCGTGGAAGATGCAGAGAAGCTGATCCTGCTGTGGCAGACCGCTCTGGCCGATCTGCGTTACACCACCGATGCGTTGAAGGGCCTCGCCGGCTGGGTTCTCGAGGCGGACGGCGATCCGCAGGTAGAGCGACAACTGACGTTGCTACTTCCCAGGCTCGCCGTGTCACCCGAGGACGGTAAGCGTCTCGACTACATGCTCGGGACATTGTGCGCGCGACGCGGAGACGGCCCGCCTGCGGTAGCCGGCCGTCTGATGGCCGTGCTGCGTGGCGCTGCCGCCGCACCTGCGGCTGAGGGCCGTGAAGTTCCGTATCACCACTGAGTGAGGAGAATCGAGCCATGGCAGACCTCCGCCGCGAGACCGACTGGGACCAGGGCGCAGACCGGCACAGTGACCTGGCCGACCCCGTACTGACCGTGCGTCAGCTGTCCCGTTTTGACCACCGCAGGGGTTACAGCCGGATCGACAATGCGCTGGTCTTCACCACGGACAAGGGGGACTTTAAGGTCTACCTGCCGCCCCGCCGGCCAGCGCGCTCGCTGTTCGCCGTCAGGCGGTACACCGCGGTCTACGAAGTAGATATGGGGGTGCACACTTGCATCGCTTCGCTGCCGATGCCCAGCGACAATGATGCCTTCGATTTCACCGCAGAGGTGGACCTGACCTGGCAGGTCTCCCAGCCGGAACAGTTCGTGGCCAGCGGCGAGCGGAATGTGCCTGCTCTTTTGAAGCGCAGCATAGAGCGGCTGATACGTCCGGTGAGCAGGCGCTTCCCCATCGAGGAGAGTGCGGGTGCCGAGCACGCCGCGTGCCAGGTGATCGCCGACGCGGGCGAGCTGGGAAGCGAAGTCGGGTTGCGCACGTCGTGGGCCCTTCGGCTGAGGCTGGACGACGCCGCGATCATCCATCAGCAGGAGGTTCGCCGACTCCGGTACGCCGACGAACAGCTGGGTCTGTCACACGACTTGGCATTGCAGGAGGACCGGACCAGGGCGGAGCGAAATACCGAGCAGGCGCGGCACGACCATGAATTGGTCATGCTGCACGGCCGCCAGCAGGAGAAGGTGAGGGAGCTGGAGGCAGCGAAGATCCGCTATTACGAGCAGTACCTCCAGCGCGGTGGCGTGGCGATGTGGGCCCTGCACCTGGCGGAGCACCCAGAGGATTCGCGGCTGGTCCTGGAGAACCTGCGCAAGGACCAGGCGGACCTGATCCGGAGCCAGTCCGAGGTCGCCCTGCAGGTGTTGAAGGAAGGGAACCTGGAGGACTACCAGCGGGCGGGTCTCAGCAAGCAGGCCGTGGAGATCATGGAGGGATTCCTCGCCCGCAACGTCACTGTTGCAGCTCCTGCTCCTGCCGCAGCGGATGCCCTGTCCTGGGTCGGGGCCGATGACACCCTGGTGCGTTTCCACAAGGAGAAGGACAGGGCGGCCGCCGACAGCTCCGAGGAGGAGCGATGACCTGCGGTGGGACGGAAGCTCCGATTGCGGGGGCCCGTCTACTCACGGAGCTGCGGTCCGAGGCGGCCCGTGCGGACAGCAAGGCGTCCCTACTTCTGGGAGTCATGAGCATGACGGTGAGCTTGCTCGTTGGTCTGCTCGCGGCCCGAGGACGGTTTCCATTACGGCTCTCCGTCGCGGGGAGCGCGTTGTTGTGGGTGGCCTTGGCGGCCTTGGCCGGCGCACTGGTGTGTCTGCTCCTCGCCGTTGTGCCCCGTTACGGCAACGTCCAGTGGGCTCCTGGACGGCCGTTGACGTACTTCGGAGACATCCGCCGGGCCACGGACGACTGTCGGCTCGCGGAGGCACTCGATGTCACCGAGGCGCATCCGACCGAGGGAGTGCTCGAGGCACTGGCTCAGAACAGCCGCATCGTCGGCGCCAAACACCGGTGGATCCGCGTCGGCCTGGGTGCCTATTGCGTGGGAATGCTGCTGTTGCCCATCGTGCGGCTCGTTGGCTGAAGGTCCTTCGCCGACCGATTTCTCACGGCGCCGTCACGTTCCGGCCGTACGTTTACACAGGAAGATCCCATGATCACTCCTCCAGATCCCGCCCGCCCCGGCCACGCTCCCAGTGCTGAGCCCTCGGCTTCCCCGGATGCTGTGGCGATTCCGCTTCCGCACTGTCGGGGCGAGGCCGTTCCACCCCTGTCGCAATACCCGGGTAGCGCGACAGGGCCTGACGAGGGCCACCTCATCGGCGAATCGGAATACTGGTCCGATCCGAGCGCCGGGAGGCGCCCGCCGCACGAGGAACTCGGTCGGCGTGGGCGGGTGCACCTCGCGAAGCGACAGCGGGGCATTGATGCCACGGCCTGGGGGCAACTGCTTTTGCATCTGCCCTCGTTCCTCGTAAGCCTGGTCATCGTAGGGGTGCTCTCCCATGCCCTGCTCCCTGCCGTGGATTGGCTGGGGACTCTGCTGTGGCTCGTTTCGGGCGCCATGGCGTTTCACCGGCCCACCGAGAGAGTGCTGGCTCGGCATCTGCTGAACCTCCGTCACCCCACCCGGCAGGAACTGGCCCGGCTGAAACCGCTGTGGCGGGAGGCTACAGCCCGGACGGGCGTCGAGGGCCGCGTCTACGAGTTGTGGATCGAGGACAGCGATCGTCTCAACGCGCTTGCCGCGGCGGGCCACATCGTGGGCGTCACTCGGTTTGCTCTGGAGAGACTGTCCGGTGGCCAATTGGCCGCGATCCTCGCCCATGAACTGGGTCACCACGTTCGTGGTCACGCATGGACGTCGTTACTGGGGCAGTGGTACGCGGTTCCGGCTCGGCTCGCGTGGTCCGCCGTATGGGGGCTTGTCCGCCTCGTCGCCGTCATTGGCCGTGGGCGGATGGGCTTTTGGGCGGCAGTGCTGCTCATAGCAACGGGCGGCATCGTGCTGGTCGCCGCACTGTCCTACTGGTTTGTCGTCCTGCCGCTGGTCGCTTCTCCGTATCTGCTAGCCGCCGTGGCGCGCCGAGTCGAGCTGCGAGCGGATCGTCATGCGGCAGCGGCCGGGTTCGGGCCGATGCTCGCCGAGGTGTTGCACATGATGCAGGCGGCAGAACGGGAAAGCGGACGTGTGACGGCTTCCGCGTTGTCCGGGTGTGGCAGCGCGGCAGCGATTGGCACCGGGCCCACGGCACGCCGTTGCAGGCCGAGCGTCTCAGGGAAGCTTCTGTCATCGCATCCCGATTACCACACTCGCCTGCATCACCTGGCGGCGTACCTGGAGGGGCGATGAGCCTGCTCCCGTTCGTACCCTCGGATCAGGCCGTCGCCGCGGCGACTCCGGACTCGTGCCTCTTCGTCTCCTGTGCCGCTCCGAGTGGACATCTCGACCCGTTCACGCCTACGCCGAAGCGGACCGCTCCGGCGAGCGGAGTACGAGCAGGGTGATCTCGCTGGGGGCGAAGACGCGGAAGGGTGGGCCCCAGAAGCCCGCGCCGCGGCTGGTGTAGAGGAGGGTGCGGGTGCCGTGGTGGCTGAGGCCGGCGAGGGCCGGTTGGTCGAGCCGGACCAGGTGGTGGAAGGGCCAGATCTGGCCGCCGTGGGTGTGGCCGGAGAGCTGGAGGTCGATGCCCTGGGCCGCCGCGCGGTCGACGAACTTGGGCTGATGGGCGAGGAGTAGCACCGGAAGGTCGGGGTCGGCCCCGTCGAGGGCTCCCGCGAGGTGGGCGCGGTGACCCGCCAGTCCGGAGGACTCGGCCGTGACGTCGTCGACGCCGGCGACCACGAGGGTGTCACCGCCGCGTTCGAGGAGCAGATGGCGGTTGCGCAGCGGCTCCCAGCCCAGCTCGTCCATGAGGTCGACCCAGCCCTGGGCCTCGCTGTAGTACTCGTGGTTGCCGGTGACGTAGACGCGGGCGCGAGTCGCCTCAACGGTGCCCAAGGGTGTCGCCTGGGCGCGACGGCGTTCGGCCGTGCCGTCCGCGATGTCGCCGGTGTGGCAGACCAGGTCGGCCTCCAGGGTGTTCACCGTCTCGCAGAGCCGGGTCGACCAGCGGGCACGGTCGAGCGGACCGTAGTGGGTGTCGGTGATGAGGACGACCCGGGTGCCGTCCAACCCGGCTCCCAGGCGCGGGAGTTGCACGTCGAGCGTGCGCACACGTGGCACGCGTCGGGCCTCGGCGTACCCCCAGACGAGCAGTACGGCGGATACGCCGAGGACGGCCCAGGTGACGATGCGCGCCCGGCCCTCTCCGTCACCGACGCCGGCCACGGTCAGGGCGAGCCGCAGCAGAACGCCGAGCAGAACGGACCACGTGAACAGGACCCAGACGCTGCCCAGCAGCGTGTCACCGACGATCGCCGCCCGGTCCTGCTGGCGCCGGCCGTGGCCGCGCACCATCGCGAGCGGCATCCCGATCAGGCCGACGGCGAACAGCGCGGTGCCGATCAGGGCGACGGGGAGCGGCCAGTGCTGACCGGCGTGCAGGAGAACCCAGCACGGCACGGCCCACAGCAGGACGGGGGCGATCATGGGGATGTAACGCATCAGGCGCTGCAGCCGGCTCCGTGGCGCCTTTGGCGATTCACTGTCGGCGGATCGGGTGTTGCTGGTCTCGGTCACGCTTCCCCTCCTGAGGTGCGGCCTCGATTTTCGAAGTGTCCTGGAGGGCTCATTGTCCGCCGTCGCGGAAAGGGGCGGCGGCCAGGTCCGGTCCGTGTCCGGCAGCGGCACCGTGCTCGCCGCGCCGAACGCCGCGTGGGGCTCACGCCTGTCGAACCGTCAGAAGGGCCTAGCCCGCGGGCGTCTCCGCGACCGGGCGTCAGATCTCAGCGGCCAGGCCCATGTCGCCGCTGTGTTGGGCTTTCGCGGCCAGCTCCCGCAACCCGGCGACGGCCGTGTCGCGTTCGCCCTCCAGTAGCAGCACGCGGTTGCGCAACACGTCGCGTCGTATGCGGTCCTGACGGACTCGTCCAGGCTCAGCTGTCCAAGCCCGCCCGGTTCGAGCCGGGGGCGGACTGGAGCTACGCCAACACCAACTACACCCTGCGCCGCAGGCCCGCTCCCCGCGGTCTTCGGTGGCGGCCGGGCCACCGAGACCCAGGCCTGAACGGGTCGGAACGCGTCCTGGTGTCGGCCGGGAACGCGTCCTGGCGTCGACCGAACGCCAGGACGCGTTCCCGGTCGGCCAGTACCATCGCGCCATGCGACCTGCCCACTACACCGATGATGACCTGGAGCAGCACTCCCTCCGTCGACGCGTCGCGGACGACGGACAGCGGTCGGGGTTCGAGCACGATGTGGACCGCATCCTGTACTCGACGCAGTGGCGGGCGCTCGCGGGCAAGAGCCAGGTCGTCGCCAGCAGCGAACTCGGGGCGTACCACACGCGGCTCACCCACTCGATGAAGGTCGCGCAGCTGGGGCGGCGCATGGCCGAACGTCTGGAGCGGCGCTACGGCGGTCCGAACCCGGCCCTGGTCGAGGCGGCCTGCATGGCGCACGACATCGGGCACCCGCCGTTCGGTCACGCCGGAGAGACCGCGTTGCGCGCGACGATGGACGAGCTGCACGCCGGGCACGGCGTCCTCGACAGCTTCGAGGGCAACGCCCAGACCCTCCACATCCTCACCTTCCTCGCCGCGCACAAGTACGCGGGCCATCGCGGCCTGCACCTGTCCCGGGCCTGCCTGGACGCGGCCACGAAGTACCCGTGGGAGCGTGCCGCGCGCGACGTCGACCCCGCGCGGCACGGCAAATGGGGCGTCTACGCGATCGACCGGGAGGCGTTCCGGTGGGTGCGGGCGGGCCGTGACGACGACGCGGTGCCGGTCGAGGAGCAGGTGATGGACTGGGCCGACGATGTCACCTACGCCTGCCACGACGTGGAGGACTTCTACCGCGCGGGGCTGATCCCGCTGGCCTCGCTGTTCCCGGCGCCCGGGGCCGCAGGCGGTGACACCGAGCGCGAGACGCAGCGCTTCCTGGATTACGTGGCGGCCAAGCGCCACCGCGAGGGCGCCGGCTTCGACCGCGACGAGGCGGTCCACATCCTGGCCGACATCGCAAAGGCGCTGTCGATCGCGAAGCCGTACGGGGGCCGCCACGAGGACGACGTCGCCCTCAACGCCCGTACCGCCAAGCTGATCGACCACTTCACCCGCGACATCGACCTGCAGGTCGGCGGCGCGGCAGCGATCCGGTACGGCGCCCGCCTCGTCGTCCCCACCGAGCGCCGGACAGCCTGCGAGCTGCTCAAGGAACTGGTCTGGTGCTACGTCATCGACCGCCCGGCCCTGGCCACCCAGCAGCACGGCAAACGCCGCATCGTCTCCCAACTCCTGCGCTGGACCCACGAATCCCCGCACCTGCTGCCCACCGACCGCGCCGAAGAACTCGCCCTCCACGGCGACCCGCTGCGCGCCGCCGCCGACCACGTCGCGTCACTGACCGAGGGCCAGGCCGTCGCCCTGCACCGCCGCCTGTCCGGAGTCGGCCTCGGCTCCGTGACCGACGGCGACTGGCTCTGACTCGTACCGCGGTTCAGCTCCGTGACTCGGTTCAGCTTCGTACCGCGGTTCAGCTCCGTACGGCGATTCAGCGGCCGTCGGCCCCGCTCTCCAGGAGCGCCAAGGCGTAGCGGGCGTGCTGGTCGCACAGGTCCTGCTTGGTCAGCCGTCCCTCCGGGCGGTACCACGTGGCGATGGTGGAGCACATCGCGAGGATGCTGCGCGCCGCGTCCTGCGGGTACGGGGTGGTGAAGACGCCCGACGCGGCGCCCGCGGCGACCAGCTCCTCGAAGATCTCCTGGTTGCGGTCGCGTTCGGCGACCACCTGGGCGCGCTCCTCGCCCTCCAGGTGGCGCACCTCGCTCAGCGCGATGAGCATGGCGGTCTGGTAGTCCGCCACGAAACTCACGTAGGCGCGTACGGCCGCGCCCAGTTGGCCGGCCACATCCTTGCCCGCGGTGTCCACCGCCGATGTCACCTGCGCGGACAGCACCGCGTTGGCGCGGTTCAGGAGCTCCGTGAGAAGGCGGGCCTTGGAGGGGAAGTAGTTGTAGAGGTTGGACAGGCTGGTGCCCGCGGCGCGGGCGATGTCCCGCATCGAGGCGCCGTTGAAGCCGCGCTCCGCGTACAGCTGCAGGGCGGCGCGGAGGATGGCCGCCTCATTGCCCCGTCCGGAGTCGCTGATCAGGTCCAGTACGGGAGAACGATCGTTCATGCGGGGAGGCTACGGGGCTCTCGGGTCATGGTCAACGCGGCTCGATACATCGCAACACGCATCGCAATGCGTATCTCAACACGCCTATTGACGGCCGGACTTGTGCGCTGCTTGTCTACGCATGAACGTTCGTTCTTAAGGAGTCGCATGGCGGCATCGCAATCGGCGGTCCGAACGCAGTCCCTGTACTTCGAGGACTTCCGCCCCGGGCAGCGCTGGACCAGTACCGCACGCCGGATCACCGCCGACGACCTCGCGGCGTTCACCGAACTCAGCGGCGACAGACACCCGTTGCACACCGACCCCGAGTGGGCGGCACGGACACGCTTCGAACGGCCGATACTGCACGGGCCGTTCGGTATCGCGGCCTTCCTGGGATTCCTCCACGACATGGGCCTCGCAGGGGAGTCCGTCATCGCCCTGCTCGACACCAACTGGCGCTACCTGAAGCCCTCGTACGTCGGCGACACCCTCCAGTGCACCCTCACCATCACGCGCTGTCGCCGCACGTCCGACCCTCACCAGGGCGTGGTCCACCGGCACGTGGTCCTCGAGAATCAGCGGGGCGAACGCGTCCAGGAGGGCACCAGCGCCGTCCTGGTGCACGCCCGCGGAACCGGTCCCGACCCGGCATCCCTCGCACCCGGAACCGTTGAGTGGGGGAGCGCTGTCGCGGAACTCCTGTCCCAGGACGACCAGTTCGCCGCCGCGACCGCCACATGGGACGGCGCCATCGGTCTCAGGGCGGGAGACAACGAGGTGCAGCTGCGCGTCTACCTCGGCCGCATCATCGACGTCGCCCGCCGCACCCCGCACGGGCCGACCTTCACCCTCGCCGCCGACGAGCTGACCTGGGCCGAACTGCTCACCGGGGAACGCAACGACCTCGTCGCGCGCATGATGCGCGGGCAGTTCCACGCCACCGGCGACGCCTATGAGTACCTGCGCCTGACCAAGGTCCTGCACCTCATCACGGACGCGGCACGGACGCTGGCCGAGGAGGCGCGCGCATGACCCGCATCCGGCACGAAGCCCGCTACCTGGAGATCGACGGAGCGTTCGGCTACGTCGAGCAGGCGTACCTCGAAAAGGCAGGTGGCGAGCAGTCAGGCGTCGACCCGTCAGGCACCGAGCTGCCTCGGGAGGGCGCCCCGGTGCTCTGCCTGCACACCGCCGGGCAGAGTGGTGTGCAGTGGCGCCGCACCACCGAGGAGCTCGCCGCACTCGGCTACCGCGTGATCGTCCCGGATCTGCCCGGCCACGGCCGCTCCGAGCCCGCCCGGAGCGGCCCGGTCGAGGACCTGACCCAGTACGCGCAATGGTGTCAATGGCTCATCAGCGCCCTCGAGTTGGAGCGCCCGTACGTCGTCGGCTGTTCCATCGGCGGCAAGATCGCCCTCGAGCTGGCGGTACGGGCGGGGGACGAGCTGGCGGGGGCCGTCGCCCTGGCCGCCGAGGCCGGTCCCGGACGCGTCAACGTGGCAGGGCTCCGCCGCGAACTGCAGGATCTGGCCGCGCCCAGCCGCTCCGACCGGACCTACCTCGGCACCCTCGCCGTCGTCGGCTCCGCCGTGCCGCCCGCCACGGCCGAACTCATCGCCACCATGCACCGTCGCGAGGATCCCGCCGTCTCCAGTGCCGACCTGATCGGCTGGGGCACGCACGACGTACGGGACGCACTGGAATCCGCGACCTGCCCGGTCCAACTGGTCGCGGGCCAGGATGACTTGTGGCTCGACCTCGAACAGGTGCGGCGGACGGCCGAGGCGCTTCCGCACGGACAGTACGCGCTGCTGCCGGGCGTCGGCCACTACCCGATGGAGGAGGTCGACGGCTTCGCCGGCCTCCTCGACGGCTGGCTGCGGCAGCTGTCCCGGGACCGCGCCGCGGCCGGCTGAGCCCCGCCCCGCACTGCGCCCCGGCCGCGCCGCGCCCTGCCGGACTCTTCGACCACGGGAACACCGTCTTGCCCACCCGCACGGTGAAAGGACTCCGATGACCACCCTCACCGACCTCCTGTCCGGACTCGTGGACCGCGACCCCGACGCCGTATTCGCCATCGACGCGGGGGCCGGCGGCGAGCGGGCGGCCGTCACCCGCCGGGAGTTCCAGGTGCGCGCCGCCCGGCTCCGTACGGAACTCGCCGACGTCGGTGTCGGCCGGGGCGACTGCGTGGCGGTCTGGCTGCCGAACTGGTCGTCCGCACTGGCCTGGCAGTTCGCCGCCGCCGGCCTCGGAGCGCACGTCATCGGGGTCAACACCCGTTACAACGTCGACGAGTTGGTGCACGTACTCGACCGGGCCCGGCCCAAGGTCCTCGCCCTCGCACACGACTTCCACGGCCTCGACCTGGCCGGCATCCTCCGCCGCGCCCTGCCCCGCACCACCGCGCCCACCCCCGTGGTCGCCGTCGTCCCGGGCCCTGACACCGACCCGCCGGCCGACCCCTCCGCGTACGACATGGGCGCCGGCGCCTGGACACCCCGTACCGCCGAAGACACCACTGCGGCGCCCGCGCACACCGAAGGCACCCCCGCGCACACCGGACACACCACTGCCGTGCCCCCGCCCACCGGAGACGAACTCACCGTCGCCTTCACCACCTCCGGCTCCACGGGCCGACCCAAACTCGCCGCGCACCGCGAGTCCGCCGTCGTCGCCCACGCGGAGGCCGACGCCCGAGCCCTCGGCATCGACGACGGCGACGTCGTCGGCTGCATCCTCCCGCTCTCCGGCACCTTCGGCTTCACCACCGCCATGGCCGCGATCGCAGGAGGCGCCGCCTGCCTGCTCGAACCGGTCTTCCAGGAGGACACGGCCCTCGCTGGTCTCGCCCGGCACGGGGTGACCCATCTCGTGGGCGGCGACGACATGGTCTCCCGGCTCGTCGACGCCTGGCGGCGCGCACCGCGGGACCTCTCCACCCTGCGCTGGCTCGGCATGGCCGACTTCCTCGGCCGCACCCGTGACATCGCGGCCTGGGCGCAGAAGGAGTTCGGGACTCACACCTCCGGTGTGTACGGCTCCTCGGAGGTGTTCGCCCTCGCCCTGTGCTGGCCGCCCGGCGAACCCGCGCCGCGCCGCTGGCTCGGCGGCGGCCGTCCGGTGTCACCGGACATCGCCGTACGGGTCGTCGACCCGGAGACGGACGACCCCGTACGGCCCGGCGCCCAGGGCGAGTTGCAGCTGCGCGGCCCCAACGTGGTCGATGCCTACCTGGGTGACCCGGAGGCCGCCGAGCGCGCCTTCACCGCCGACGGATGGTTCCGCACCGGGGACCTGGCGACGCTCGCGGAGGACGGGGCCGTCGAGTACGTGTGCCGGATGGGCGACGTGCTGCGGCTGCGCGGCTTCCTCGTCGACCCGGCGGAGATCGAGCAGCGTCTTGCCGCACACACCGCCGTACGGACCGCGAAGGTCGTCGGCGCGCGCGGCGAGGACGGCGCCCCGCAGGCAGTCGCCTTCGTCGTCCTCGACACACCCACCGGGCCCGAGGGGCTCCGGGAATGGTGTGCGCAGGGCCTGGCCCGCTTCAAGGTCCCGGCGGCCGTGCACGTACTGGACCGCATGCCCACCACCTCGGGCACGAACGGCACCAAGATCCGGGCCGCCGCGCTCCGCGAACAGGCTCAGCAGCTCCTGACAGGAGGCGAACAGCGGTGACCAGCAACGGAATGCGCCGACTCGCGGGGGCGGCCGTGCTCTCCACGGCGCTGGAGTGGTTCGACTTCCTCATCTACGCCACCGCCGCGGCGCTCGTCCTCGGCGATCTCTTCTTCCCCTCCTTCAGCGACATCGCCGGAACCCTGGCCTCCTTCGCGACCTTCGCCGTGGGCTTCGTCGCGCGGCCGCTCGGCGGGATCGTCGCAGGCCACCTCGGCGACCGGTTCGGGCGCAAACCGCCGCTGGTGGGGGCGCTCGTGGTGATGGGCGTCGCGACGTTCGGCGTCGGTGTGCTCCCCACGTACGCCACCGTCGGCACCTGGGCACCCGTCCTGCTCGTGTTCCTCCGCCTGATCCAGGGACTCGGCGTCGGCGCCCAGTGGGGCGGCGCCGCGCTGCTCCTCACCGAGCACGCACCCGTGGAACGGCGCGGCTTCTACGGCAGCCTCGTCCAGACCGGCGCCATCATCGGCGCGGTCGCGGGCAACGCCGTCTTCCTGCTGCTCACCGCGACCCTGTCCGACTCGGCGTTCACCAGCTGGGGCTGGCGGATCCCCTTCGTCACCGGCCTCGCCCTGGTCGCCGTCGGCCTCTACGTTCAGCTGAAGATCGAGGACTCGCCGGTCTTCCGGGCCATGCGCGACCGGTCGGCGCAGGCCGAGCACACCGCCGGGGCCCAAAAGTCCCCACTGCGCCAGGCCGTACGGCACCACTGGCGGGCCATCCTCCAGGCGTCCGGCGCCTTCTTCGTCGTGAACGCCACGTTCTACATCCTGATCAGCGGCATGCTCGACTACGGCACCACCCACGCCGGGCTCTCCCGCACCACCACGTTGCTCTGCGTCCTCGGCGCCGGCGCCACGCAGATCGTCACGATCCCGCTCTTCGGGGCGCTCTCGGACCGCTGGTCCCGCCGCAAGCTCTACCTCACGGGCGCGGCGCTCATGGGCCTCTTCGCCTTCCCCCTGTTCTGGCTGATCGACACGGGATCGGCGCCGCTGACCTTCCTGTCCCTGCTGATCGGCTTCACGATCCACGCCACCATGTACGGGCCGCAGGCCGCGCTGTACGCCGAGATGTTCCCCGCGGAGGTGCGCTACTCCGGCGCGTCCCTCGGCTACCAGACCGCCTCGGTGCTCGCCGGCGGCCTCGCCCCTTTCCTGATGACCGCGATGCTGGCCGCGACGGGCTCCTCCTGGTCGGTCTCCGCGTACATCCTCCTGCTCTCCGTCCTGACCTTCATCGCGGTCTATACGATCCGGGAGTCCTTCCGCCGCGATCTGTACGCGGCGGGGACCCGCGACGGGGCGGAGGTGCCCGGGGGCTCGCAGGTGGCGGAGCCGTCCGGGAGCTGAGGACAACGGTCCGGGCGGCGCCTTCGGGCTCCGCCCGGACGGGTGGATCAGCGCAGTCCGGCGAAGAGGTCCTTCTCGGGCAGGGCCGCCCCGGTCGTGTCCTTGACGCGGACGAAGGTCTCCAGGCCCATCAGCTCGCCGAACCGCTCCTTGCCCATCTTGAGGAAGAAGATGTTCTCGCCCTGGCTGGCGTGCGCGGCCAGGGAGTCGAACTTCTGGTCGCTGAACGCGGTGGTGTCGACCCACGTCGTGATCTCGTCGTCGGGAAGGCCGATGTCGGCCAGTGCGGCGGCCTCGGCCGGGTCCGGCTCCGGCATGTCCTCATTGAACTCGCGCATGATCTCGCCGAACCGCTGCATGCCCGAGTGGGGCATCGTCGTCCAGTACACCTTCGGTGTCAGGTCGGTCATCTCCACCGCCGCCATCGTGATGCGGTGGGCCTGAATGTGGTCGGGGTGGCCGTAGAAACCGTTCTCGTCGTAGGTGACGACCACATCGGGGCGGTAGTGGCGCATGAGCTCCGCGAGACGGGCGGCGCCCTCCTCCACGGGGGTCTGCCAGAAGGATCCGGGCGCGTCATTGCTCGGCCAGCCGATCATCCCGGAGTCGGCGTAGTCCAGCGTCTCCAGGTCGCTGATCTTCAGGACCTCGCAGCTCGTCTCGAGCTCCTGGCGGCGCATCTTGGCGACGGCCACCGGATCGTGCCCGGGTTCGCCGGGCTTGACGCCCCCCGGCCCGTCACCGCAACCGCCGTCGGTACAGGTCACGAGCACCGTGCGGATGCCTTCCGCCGCATATCGCGCGAGGACCCCTCCGGTGCTGGTGGCCTCGTCGTCGGGGTGGGCGTGCACGGCCATGAGCGTCAAGGGTCGGTCGGACATGAAAGGGGCCTCCTGCGAAAACACGTCTGGTAGGAGGGCGCGGCGGCAGTCGTGCCGCGCCCTCGGCAGATGCAACCGCGCGGGACGGGTCGGCTGTTCCCGGGGTGACCGATTTGTTCCCGACCGGTTGTTTCATTTGTCCCTGACCTGTTGTTTCAACTGTGCCAACGGATCCCTTGCCCGCGCCGTATCATCCCTCCCGTGGCAAGGGGGAAGCGGCTGATCGCCGTGGGGGTTTTGGCTGCGGGTGCCGCAGTGCTGGGTGGGGTGTGGGGACAGCGCGTGGCGCGGCACCGGCTGTTCCGGTCCGGGCCGCACGACACGTCCGTCTACGACGCCGAGCGCAACGCCCTCTTCGATCCGGCCCGAGGCGGCTGGCTCTACCTGGACACGGGGCAGCTGCATCGGTACGCGCCCGACTCACCGCTGATGCCCTACGTGTTCCTGCTCCTGGGAGTGGGCTGCCTGGCGGTCCTCGTGCTCGCGGTCAACTGGGCTTTCGAGCAACGGCAGTTGGTGGGGTACGCATGGCGCGAGGCCGTGCGGCGGCCGCTGAACGTGCTGGCCGTCCTGGGGCTGTGGGCGGTACTGCTCGGCGTGCCCTATCTCGCTCAGGGCGATGTCATCGCCGCTGTCCTCCGGGATCCGCCGACCGCGGTCTTCCTCGGTGCCACCATGGGGTCCGTGCTGGCGGTCGCCATGCTGGTGTACGTGCCGTGGCTCGTTGTTCGGGGCATCGGGACGATGGTGCTGCTACTCCGCCTGTTCCGGGCCAAGAACGCGTCCTCGGGGCCCGGTGCCGGGCGGCAGGACGCCCTGCGCGACGTGGCGCGGCGGGCCGAGGTGTTCCGGACGGACACCGTGCGCGACTTCGATTCCCTGGCAGGTCTTGTGCGCGCGGAGGCGTTCATCGACCTGCTGGCGGACCAGGGCAGCGACACCGTGCTGGACGATCTGCTGCGCGACGGCCCGGCGGCTCTGGAGGCTTCGCCGCGGCACGTGATGGACCGGGTCCTGTTCATGGTGGGGCGGCCCGCGGCGGAGGTGAACGTGGCTCGGGCCTTCATCCTCCGCTACGAGTGGACCGGGGCCGCGGTCAACCTGGACCGGGCGATCGACGTCCTCGACCCTCTCGCCGCAAAGCCGCACCGCTGGTTCTGGCTCACGTTGACCGACTGGCCCGTCGTCTTCCTGACACTGGCCTGGGCACTCAAGGACCGCTACGAGCTGCGTGCGGACCGGGCCGACCTCGAACGGGCCCTCGCCCTGGTCAGGCAGGTGTCCGACCGGGATCCGGCCAGGGCGCGGGCCCGCCTCGTCGAGCTGGAGCTGATCAGATATCGCGCCACGGCCGACCCGGCGGCGCTGGCGGCGGCCGTGGGGGAGGGGCGGAGCGGGGACCCCGACCCGGGCACGGTCGAGGCGCTGCTCGAACGGTTCGACCGGGACGGCGACCGCCAAGACCTCGACGAGGCGCGGGAGTTGGCGGACCGTCTGGTGGCGGAGCGTGGCCCCGGCCACCCGCTGCACGCCGTGTGCCTGACGGTCAGGGCCCGCGCGCTGGACGTATCGGGCGAGCGCGACGCGGCCGCGCAGTGCCTGCGCGAGGCGGTCGGCGACTCCTCGTCGCCGTTGCAGACCCGGCTGGCCGCCGCCGTCGGCCTCGGTGAACTCGGCTCCGGAGGACCGCTGTCGGTCGAGGGATACGGGGCGGCGGCCGAACTCCTGCCGCAGATGGCCTGGATCGGGCTGCGCCGCGACGACCAGCGGTGGCTGCTCAGCCGCTGGCAGGGGGTGTCGACGGCCGCCGCCGCGGCCGCGATCGCCGAGGGCCGGGTGGCGTACGCGGTCGAGGTCCTGGAGCACGGCCGAGCCGTCATGTGGGGCCAACTGGCCCGGCTGCGTACGGGAGTTGAGGCGGCCCGCGCCGCGGATCCCGACCTGGCGCGCCGCCTCGCCGAGATCCGTGCCGAGCTCGACATGCCCGGCGACGAGGCGGGCGGGCGCCCCGACGACCGGACGGGCGCCGACGTGGAGCGGCGTATCCGTCTGGGCAGAGAATGGGAGCAACTCGCCGCTCAACTAAGGGAGTCGGAGCGGGCCGGCTATCGGGAGCTGGCGAGAGCCGCAGAGCGCGGCCCCGTCGTGGTGCTCAACGCCGGCCCGCTGCGCTGCGACGCCATCATCCTACTGGCCGACCGGGACGAACCCCTCCTCGTGCCGCTCGACCGGCTCGACCACGACGAACTCGTCGAGTGGGCCCGGCAGTCCGCCGATCCGGACGGCCGCCACCAGGCCATGCTCAACGTCATCGCGCCGCGACTGTGGGACGACCTCGCCGTGCCCGTACTGGCGGCCCTGACGCCCCACCTCAAGGCCGACCGGCGGATCTGGTGGTGCCCCACCGGCCCCTTCACCGCCCTGCCGATCCACGCGGCCGGACAGCACGGTGGCCCCGGCGGTCCCGGCGGTCCCGGCGGTCCCGGCGGTCCCGGCGGTCCCGGCGATCCCGATGGCCCCGCCCTGCTCGACGAGGTCGTCTCCTCCTACACCCCCACCATCGGCGCGCTGCTGCGGTCCGCCGAGCGCACCGTGACGGCCCGCGGCCGGCTCGTCGTCGCCGCACCGCAGACCCCCGACCGGCCCGATCTGCCGCAAGTGGCCCAGGAATCCGCCGAGTTCCTGCGCCACTTCCCCGACGCGGTGCCGCTCGACCCCGCACACGTCGACGACGTCCTCACGCGGCTGTGCGACGCCCGCTGGGCGCACTTCGCCTGCCACGCCGACGCCGCGGGACTGGCCGTGGCCGACGGCGTGGTCTCCCTCGACCAACTGGCCGACCTCGGTCTTCCCAGCGCCGAGTTCTGCTATCTGTCGGCGTGCAGCACCGCCGCCCCTGACCCGCGCGCGTACGACGAGGCGATCCACCTCGCAGCCCTCCTCCACCTGCAGTCGTACACGCACGTGGTGGGCACCCTGTGGGAGGTCGACAGCGACAGGGCGCTCGACGCCGCGCGCGAGGTGTACCGGACGCTCGCCGAGCACGGCCCGCCCGACAGCAGGCTCGCCGCCCAGGCCGTGCACAACGCGGCACAGACCCTGCGCCAGGCCGCCCCACGCAACGTGGACGTCTGGTCCTCCCTGCTGCACATCGGACCCTAGAGGAGCGCCACCCATGCCCATCCGCGACCGCTGGCCCTGGCACCGCAGGCCGGACAACACGGCCGCCCGCGCCGCCGCCGACGGGACAGGCGCCGCCGACGGGACAGGCGCCGTCGACGCGACAGGCTCCGCCGAGGCGACAGGCGCCGTCGACACGGACCAGGCCGCCCTCGCATGGCTCTGCGCCCACCTGCCCGAACTGCGGGAGAAGGCCGACCGGTTCGCGTGGCGGGCCGCGCTGGACCGGGAGGTCGCCGAGGTCCGCGCGGGCAAGTCCGCCGCCGAAGCGCTCCGCGCGCTCGACCTCCGGCGCGACGGCCACCGTTCCTCGGGGCTCCCGGCCGCGGACTCCTGGCAGGAGCGGCCCGTCGTCGAGTGGTTCCGCTGCCCGAGCGGCCGCTGCCCCGCCCGGGGGCGCAACGCGGACGCCTCCGAGCCGCGTTGCCACATCGACGGGGCGCTCATGCCTCCGCAGGACGGTGGCTGATGGACGGCATCCTCACGGAGCTGGGCAAACGCATCGCCGATCGCTGGTTCGCCTTCCTGATCCTGCCCGGCGTGCCGTTCGCGGCGGCCGTGCTCGTCGCCTGGGCGATGACACCCTCCGGCGCGGCCCACGCACTCGACGTCGACATCCTCGTACGACGCCTGGACGCGCTCGGCGACACCGCCACGAGCACCAAGGGGGCGGTGATCGGCTGCCTGTTCATCGGCGGAGTCGTCGTAACGGCGCTCCTCGTACGGGAGTTGAGCCTCGCCGTGCACCGACTCTGGACGGGACGTTCCAACGCCCTGCGCCGCGTCATGACCCCTGGCACGCAACGCCGCCGACGGATGGCGCTGGACGCGGCCCGTCAGGGCGGCTACGCCGTGCCCGAACGCTATCTGCCCTCCCGGGCCACCTGGATCGGCGACCGTTTCGCCCTGGTGGACGAGCGGGTCGCCGCGCAGTACGGCATCTCGCTCGCCAGGGTGTGGCCCAGGCTGTGGCAACTCCACGACCTGCGCAGCCCCAAGATCGTCACCGCGGCGTGGGACGAGTACGCCGCCGCCACGGTCCGCGTCGCCTGGGCGCTGCCCTACGCCGCGCTCGCGCTGTTCTGGTGGCCGGCCGCGGCCGTCGCCCTCACTCTGATCCTTCTCGGCTGGTCCCAGGGACGCCGCGGAGCCGACGACTTCTGCCTCGCCTGCGAAGCGGCCGTGGACCTCCAACTCCGCCGCCTGGCACACATGGTGGGCGTGCCCCTCCCGCACAAGCGGGTGACCGTGACCGAGGGGCGCGAGATCGACCGCATCCTGGCGAAGGGCGCGTACCTGCCGCTGCCCCGGACCGAGCCGGTCAGGTCAACTCCTCGGCCAGCAGATCCATGAGCAGCCCGTCCTCCCAGACACCCGTCCGATGGTTGCGCCAGTACGCCCGCATGACCCCCACGGGCTTGAAGCCGACCTTGCGGTAACTGCGGATCGCGACGGTGTTGGCCGCGGCGGGATCAATGGTCAGCCGGTGATGACCGCGCTCCCGCACCAGCCACCTGGCCAGCGTGCGCACCGCGTCGGCCCCCAGCCCCTTCCCGTGCTGCCGCGCCGTCAGAAAGATGTCGATGCCGGCGCGGCGGAACTCCGGGTCGTTCTCTTCGTCGAACTGGATCGCGCCGATGACCTCCCCCTCGTGGACGACGACGAGCATGCCCTCGTAGCCGTCCGGGGGCGGCCACCACGCCGCGACCTCCGGTTCGCGCACGATCCCGGCAAGAATCTCCGCCTCGCCGCCGGCCACTGGCCGCAGAAGAACCTTGTCCCCGCTCAACTCCATGCCCCTCATCATCCCTTGACGCCGGTCTAGCGGACCACGGTGTCTCACGGTGTCCATGTCTATGGTCGATTCCATGACCACTCTGCTGATCGCGGGCATGCCGGCCGCGGGACACGTCAATCCCACCCTTCCCGTCGTCACCGAGCTCGTCGGCGCCGGCGTCGACGCCGTGTACCTGTGCGACGCCGAGTTCGAGGACCGCATCCGGGGCACGGGTGCGGGGTTCGTGCCGTATCCCGAGGGTGTGCTGACGTCCCGTGACATCGCGGAGGCCACCAGGGCCGGCAGCAGTGTGGGGGTGGTGGTGAAGGTCCTGAGGGCGTGTTCGGCGCTCGTCCCGTTCGTCGTCGAACAGGCCAAATCGCTTGGCCCGTCGGCCCTGATGCACGACTCGAACGCGCTCTGGGGCCGGTTGGCCGCCACCACCCTGGGCCTGCCCACGGTCTCCTTCATGACGACGTTCCTCGTCGGAGCCGGTGCGGTGAAGGCCCTCACGGTGCGGGAGAACCTGACGGCCATCGGGCCGACCCTGCGCGACATGCCCGCCGCGCTGCGGGCCCGGCGCGCGCTGGTCAAGGAGTTCGGAACGGCCGCCGTCCCGCCCTCGCCGATGCTGCCGCTGCGCGGCGACCTCACGCTGTTCCCGATCCCCGAGGAACTCCAGTCACCCGACCCGCGCCTGGACTCCAGCTGCCGTTTCACCGGCCCGACCACCACCCCGGACGCCGTATCCACACCGCTGGACCCCGAGCTCTCCGCCCATCTGTCGGGCGGACAGCCGGTCGTCCTGGTCTCGCTGGGGACGTTGCACGACGGCGGCGCGTCCTTCTTCCGTACCTGCTGCGCCGCGCTCGGAGACCTCCCCGTCCGCGTGGTCCTCGCCACCGGCAGTGGAGTCGACCCGGCCGACCTGGGGCCCACACCGCCGAACACCCTCGCCCGCCGCACGGTCCCTCAACTCGCGGTCCTGCGCGAGGCATCGGTGTTCGTCACCCACGGCGGCATGAACAGCGCGCTCGAATCCCTCCACTGCGGGGTACCTCTGGTGGTCGTCCCGCAACAGGTGGAACAACTGCTGATCGCCCGAGCCGTCGCGGAACGCGGCGCGGCGGTGGTCCTCCGCCAGCCCCTGTCCCACCGCCCCGTACCGGCTGCTGCGCTGCGGGCGTCGGTGGAGCGGGTGTTGGGGGATGCGGGGATGAGCGGAGCGGCCGCGGGGATGGGGCGGCGGTTCCATGCGGAGGGAGGGGCGGGGCGGGCTGCGGAGTTGATCCAAGGAGTGTTGGAGGACTGCTGACAGCGGCGCCGCGCCTGTGTCGACGCCCAGGTGTCTCCGCAAACGTCGGTGGGGCCGCCCTCCGGAAAGAGGGCGGCCCCACCGACGTCGTACGACGCTGTTCGGCTATCGGCTATCGGCTATCGGCTATCGGCTATTGGCTGTCGGTTGTCGCCGTCAGCCGGTGAGAGTCGTGATCACTTCCGCGACCGACGCACAGCCGTCGTCAGCAGCACACCGAGCCCCAGCAGGAACACGGACGCCAGCGCCGCGATCAGCGTGCCGGTCGAAGGCCCGGTGTCCGGGAGTTCGCCGCCCGAGTTGTCCGGGGTGACCTCGGCGCTCGTGCCGCAGGCGGGGTCGTCCGAGCCGGCCGCGCAGTTCGAGCCGTCGGGGCCGACCACCGCATTGGCGAGTGTGCCGTTGCCGGTGATCGGGTCCTTGACGGTCATCGAGTAGGTCAGCGTCGCGGTCTGACCGGAGGGCAGGTCGCCGGACCAGGTGAGATTCGGCGCGTCGTAGGAGACGTCACCGGTGTCGGTGGCGGCGTCGCCGTTGTAGACGGCGTCGTCGAGCGCGTTCGACATGTCGTCGGTGAGCGTGGCCCCGTCGTAGTCGGCCTCGCCGACGTTCTTGACCGTCACCGTGTACGTGACCTTGTCACCGGGCTTGACCTTGTCGGCGTCGGAGGTCTTGGCGATCTGGAGCTCAGCGACCGGGACGAGGGTCTGGCAGTCCGTGTCGTCCGAACCCTTCGCGCAGTTCGAATCGCCGGGCCCTGTGACCGTGTTGGTCAGCTGGTGATCGCCCTTGTCCGGGCTGTTGACCGTGGCGGAGTACGTGATCGTCACCGTCTCGCCGGCCGGGATGTCACCGGACCACTTCAGGTTCGGATCGTCGTACGACACCGAACCGGAGGAGGCCGTGGCGTCCCCGTTGTACGCGGCGTCGTCGAGAACCCCGCTCAGATCGTCGCTGACCTCGGCGCCACTGACGTCGTCGGCGCTGTGGTTGGTGACCTTCACCGTGTACGTGACCTTGTCGCCGGCCTTGGCCGTGGCGGTGTCGGCGGACTTGGTGATGTCCAGGTCCATGACGTCGTGCTGGTCGTTGCAGCCGTCTTCCGTGCCGGTGTCGCAGTTCGAGTAGTCGTTGCCCGTCACCGCGTTGCCCAGGTGGGCGTTGCTCCCGTCCGAGGCCTCGACGGTGACCGAATAGGTGATGGTCGCCGTCTCACCGGGATCGAGGGTCCCGGACCACTTCAGGTTCGGGTCGTCGTACGACACATCACCGGTACTGGCCTTCGCGTCCCCGTTGTACTTCGCGTCGTCCAGGACATCGCTCAGATCGTCGTTGGCGGTGGCGTCGACCGGCACGTCGCCGGTGTTCTCCACCTTCACCGAGTACTCGACCGTGTCGCCCTGGGAGAGCGTGCTGCCGTCGGCCGGGGTCGATGTCTTGGACAGGGTGTAGCTGGGCTTGTCGAACACAACGAGGGCGCAGCCCTGCGGGTTCACACCTTGCAGGTTGGCCATGTTGCTCTCGGCGCAGTTCTCGTACGAGCCGGCCTGGTCGGAGGTGACATCGACGCTGAGCGTGCAGGAGGTCTGACCTTCCTTCAGGTCACCCTTCAAGTCCACGGTGCCGCTGCCGGCGGACGTGTCGACCGCACCGTTGGAGCACGTCGTCTCGGTGCCGGCGGGGTCGGCGACGGTCAGCCCGGCGGGCAGGTCGTCGGTGAACGACCAGCCCTCCTTCTTCATGAGGTCCGACGTGTTCGTGACGGTGAACGTCAGCTTCGACGTACCTCCGACGGCGACCGCGTCCGGGCTGAACGACTTCTCGACGTGCGGGGTGACGTCCTCGATCTTGATGTCGTCGAAGGCGGCGTCGTTGCCGCTGTAGCTGCCGTTCGCGTTCGTCATGCGGATGCCCAGGCTGGCGCCGGGGTAGATCATCGGGGCGTCGGCCCTGTTGTTCACGACGTTGATGTCTTTGGCGAAGCCGGTTTCGGACGCCGGGTACGTCGTCGCCTTGGGGTCGGTGCAGGGATTGATCGGCTTGTCGGAGACCGGGTAGGAGGTGCCCCCGTCGAGCAGGAAGAAGTTCAGTTCGGGCGCCGAGACCGAGCAGGCGGATGCACCCGAGGTCACCGAAGCGGTGAGGAACCGGTTTCTCGAGGTCAGCGGGATCTGGCGCTCGGTTTCGAACTCCACCTTGTCGGCGCCGGGATCCGCCGACGTGTACGCCGCTACCGCGTGGTTGTCCGGCGGGTTGCCCGTGCCGTTGTACATCCCGATGGCGTCGGTGATGTTGCGCAGGTTGTTCCAGTTGGTGGTGTTGGCGGCGCACTCCTGGATGCCGGGGGCGAAGCCGTCCGAGTCCGTCTTGTTGAGGACCCAGCCGTTGCAGTTGTTCAGCCAGGCGTCGTCCGCCGTGTAGGTCATCCCCTGGGCCGCGGCGCCACCGGTGTAGTCGGTCAGCTTGATGGGCTGCGGGGCCGGATTGTTCTCGAAGTCCTCGCCGTACACGACGGTCGGGTCCTCGGGAACTCCCGGTTGGGCGGCGGCGGCCGCCCGAGTGTGCTCCTGCGGCTGTGCGGTGGCTGACGGTGCTTCGGCCAGGGCCGGGAGCGCGACGGCCGTTCCCATCGCCGTGCCGAGGGTCACGGCCAGTGCGGGGGTGAGCCGCCGCAGCCTCACCCCCCAGGCCGGTCGTCTGCTGCGGTCCATCGGCGCCCTTCCTCCAGAGACGGGTGTGTCCGTTGGAAGGGTGACGTGCGCCGGCGGGGAAGTCTGGTACGGCAACGCCTGACGCGGTCGGTTTTACCTATATGGACTTATATAAGGCATATGCGTATGCCGCCGGCGTGTGCTCCGGCCGGGTCGGCCGCTGCCTCAGTCCAGCTGCGGGAGCGGCAGCCGTTCCGAGATCTCCAGGATCAGGTGACCCTTCTCCGTGTATGCCGGTACGGCCACCAGCTGGTGGTCTTCGGTGCGCGGCGAGTCTCCCAGGACCTGCGGCAGGCGCGAGACGACATCCACCGAAGCGGCGCGCCGCGCGCCCAGCGGGACTTCCCTGGTGACGCCCTCGAAGCTCACCGAGAGCAGGACGTCCCAGATGCCGGGCGCGAGCGGCCAGCCGTCGGAGCTCTGCGCGAGATTGACGCGTGCGGCGAACCGGCCCATGGCGCGGGGGCGACCCTTGGAATTGACGAGCTTGTCGTCCCGGTGGGCGGTGACGGAGTAACGCTCCTCCGTCCCGGTGTCGCGGTGTCTCAGGAGGACATGGGTTCGGCGGCTCGCGGTGCTCAGCTGGTCGAAGAAGGCGAAGCCTTCCAGGTGCAGGATCGACCCGCTCCACCGGAGCGTCTGAAGCTCCATCATCACCTTCATCTGGTCGGTGATGTCGAAAACGGAGTCGGGAAGCTCCACAGCGGGATCGCGGAAGTACGGCAGAGCGGCGAACACCCTGCCGCCGTCCACCACCTTCTTCGGCGTGGGGCGGTCGGCCGCGGCGGAGTATTCGGCCATCCGTACCGCGTGCTCGTGGTGGCCCCCGGCGAGCAGTGCGTACCGGACGGCGAGCGGCCGTGGCAGCAGGGCCAACGATCCCGGTGTGGCAAGGGAGTTGAGCAGTGACTCGGCATGCGTGAGGGTCTGCCGTCGCTCTTCGGGGGAGTCACTGGCGAGCAGGGCGGCACCGGTCGCCTTGCCGAGTTCCACTTCCAGGTGGCGGGAGAGGAGCCGATCGCGGCCCGGCCCCTCCGGGACGAGGGAGTGGACCATCGACATCATCCGCTCGGCCAGGCCGCACCGGTCGGACGGCCCGACCGGTGCGGCCGGCGGCGCGGGGGAGCCCTTGAGGACGCACGGACCGTCCGCCACGACGGACACCGCGTCGGCGGCGAGGTAGGCGGCGGCGGTGAACGGCTGGTCCTCACCGAACCGCAGGTCGGTGGGGAAGCTGAGACCGGCCCGGCGAAGCAGCTCGGTGCGGAACAGCTTGTCCGGCGTGAGGGTCCAGTAGACCCTGCTGGTCAGAGGGGCGGCGTAGGTGCTGCTCTTGCGGAACATCGACGTCGGTACGGATCGCTTGCCCAGCGCGACGGGCTTGCCGAGGACGACATCGGCCTCGTTGCGGTCGGCTGCCCGGACCATGCGCTCCAGGGCGTCGGGGGCCAACTGGTCGGAGGCGTCAAGGAAGATCACGTATCGGCCCCGGGTGTGCTCGATGGCCGTGTTGCGGGCCTCGGCGGGTGTGGCGCCGCGCCGCGGCAGCTCCACGGTGAGCAGCTCTGGCCGGTCGGCGGACAGCTCCCGCAGCAGGCTGCCACTGGAGTCCGACGAACCGTCGTCGACGGCGACGATCTGCATCCGGTCCGTCCCCAATGTCTGCGCGAACAGCGAGTCCAGGCACGCGCCGAGCCGGCCGTCCTGGTTCTGCACCCGGAGTGCGACGGTCGCGTCCGGGAGCGACACAGGGGGAGCGGAGTTGGCGTTCATGGGGGTGCGGCTCCTCAGCCGTGCGATGCCTTGGTCGGGATGCCGGGCCAGGGCAGGCTCCCAGTGAGTTCGGGCCACTGCCAGGGGGTGAAGGCGGGTGCCGGTGGTTCGACGGGGAAGACACCGGGCGTCGGGCCCAGCTCCCCCACGAAGACGTTGACCGGGGCGGTCGCCGTAATGCCGTTCGCGTCCACGGCCGTGTATGTGAACCGGTCGTAGCCCGTGAACCCGGGCGTGGGCCGGTAGTGGATCCAGTCGTCTCCCGGGTGCTCGACGACGCCGTGCGCGGGCTGGGTCACCGACAGCACGGAACCCGCGTCCGGGCGGCTGTCCCAGGGGTGTACGGACACGGGTGCGCCGATGTCGGTCGTGAGGCGCAGGCCGCGGACGTCGGCTGCCCGGATCGGCAGCGCGGCGTGGGTCAGCCGCTTGACGCGGATCCGCTCGCCGGTGGTGGGCAGCCGGAGCGTCGCGGCGAGGACAGGACGCAGGCGCGGGGTCTTCGGCCGGTCGTCGATCCGTACGGTGACGCTTCCGGTGGCGGTCTGCTGCCGCTCGGCGCGGACCCGGTACCAGCCCTGCTGCGGAAAGTACTCGACGTCCTGCAACCCGGCCACGGTCGCCACCCCGTCGAGCGAGTTCGCCAGCAGGTAACCGAACCCCAGGTGCGCGTGCTCGTCGCAGGACACGGAGAGCGTCAGATGGAGCTCCTCGCCCGGCCGGACGCCGAGCTCCGGATCCGCCGAGGAGAAGACCGCGGCGGACACGACCCCGTCGGCGGTGGAGTGTCCCGTGACCCGGCCCCGGCACAGTTCGTGAGGCATCGTCAGTGCCCTTCCGGGGCGGGCCGACGCGAGACCCGCTCCTTGGTCAGCCGGTCGTACGTGGCCTCGTCCAGCCAGCCCAGCTCCTCGTACGAGAACGTGCGGCGGCCGAGGTCCTGCACAAGGCGGGCGGGGAGCACTTCTTGTTCGAGGAGGCTGCGGGCGACGAAGCGGGCGCACTCGATGGCACCCTCGGGCCGCACGTGCACATTGTCGGCGTCCAGGACGACCCCCATCAGAGGCTCCCCCGGACGCAGATAGGTGAAGGCCCGCTTCGAGTCCTCGGGCCCCAGCTCCTCCCACCAGGCGACGCTCTGCCCGTACAGGTCGACGACGGGAACGTGCTCCTCGCGGGCCAACTCCCGCATGGCCAGCGGGTAGTCACCGAGGAAGCGGGAGACATTGGAGTGGCGGTCCACCCGGCGCCGCTCGTAGGGCAGCAGGATCACCGGATGTGCCTGGGCGTCCCGGGTGCCGCAGATGTAGGCGCGCAGGTGCTCCTGGAAGTCGTCGAACGGCTCGGTGTGCAGGCCCGGGTCCGGCTTCCAGTCGATCTGGCCGAAGCCGACGATGAAGTAGTCCCCGGGAGCGAGCTGTTCGAGGATCCACCGCAGTCGGCCGCGCTCCCGGAAGCTCTTCGAACTCGACCGCGCGCGGGCACAGTTGACGACCTCCACCTCGTCGGCGAGGAAGAGATGCAGCGCCTGCGCCCAGCCGGTCATGGGCAGATGGGTGTTCGGGCGTGTGACAGCGGTGGAATCGCCGGCGACGAAGACGCGCGGGGCGTGGTTCGAAGCCTGTGGCTGGGGGCTGCTCATATCGCTCTTCCGGACGTCCGAGGCCTCGCCTACTCCTCGAGCCCGGCCACCAACGCCGCGTAGAAGTCGTCGCCCACCGTGTTCAGTGTCGGGTCCTGGCGGCGGATGTCGATGACGTGGCCGGTCAGTGGTGACACCAGGACGTCGACCGAAGACTGGGCCACCGCCTCGGAGGTGAGGAGGGAGGAGGACGGTTCGTCGCCGAAGGCGTTGGTGCGCATCGGGGTCGCGGTGCGTTCCGGGTTGATGCAGTTGACGCGGATGCCGTCGGGGGCCCATTCGTCGGCGAGGGCCTGGGTGAGGTTGACGGTGGCGGCCTTGGCGGAGGAGTAGAGGCTGTACGAGCCGCGGCCGCGGGTGTAGCTGCTGGAGGTGTAGAGGAGGAGCTGGCCCTTGGTCTCGGCCAGGTAGCGGTGGGCGAAGCGGGCCATGTGCACGGGGGCCAGGTAGTTCACCGCCGTGGCCTCTTCGATGGTCTCTGTGCTGCTCTCCGCGAGTTTGCCGATGCGGAGCACGCCCGCGGTGTTGACGACGTAGTCGACGCGTCCCGTCTCCTCGTACGCCTCGGTCAGCGCGCGTTCGATGTGCTCGGGGTGCTCGACGTAAGTGCCGGTTCCCGAGCGGCTGTTGGCGAAGACCTTCGCGCCGTGGCTGCGGGCGATGTCGGCGATGTCCGCCCCGATGCCGTAGCTCGCGCCGAAGATCACCACCGTGCGGCCGTCGAGGCGCTTGCGGTACTCCTCCTCTTCCAGGGCCTCGGGAGCGACGCTGGAGGAGAGCTGGAACAGTTTGTCGGTGAGGAACACGTCGACGGGGTGGGTGACCTTCATGTTCTGCTCTTCTCCGCGTACGACGTGCACCGGCACGTCGGGGAGGTAGCGCAGCACGATGGAGCAGTCGTCGGTGCCCTCGAAGTTGGGGTCGCCGGAGGCCTTCTCGTAGGCCTGCCAGAGCGTCGCGAGGCGGAAGCCCTGGGGTGTCTGGCCACGGCGGAGCCGGGTGCGGTCGGGGATCGAGGTGATGAACTCGCCGTCGGTCCCGTGGGTGCGGCAGTGCGCGATGGTGTCCGCGGAGGGGATGGCCACGTCCACCGCGTCGTAGCGGTCCAGGGCGGCGATGCAGTCGGCGACGATCCGCTGGGAGAGGAGGGGGCGCACCGAGTCGTGGAAGAGGACCTTCATGTTGTCCTCGGGGGGAGTGCCGGCCTGGGCCCCCAGGGCTCCGAGGGCGCGTCGTGTGGTCTCGTTGCGGGAGGTTCCGCCCGCTATCACGCGGCTCACCTTGGTGTATCCGGCGGCGTCCACGATCTTCTGCAGCGTGGGGACGAAATCGCTCGTCATGAGGACGACGATTTCGTCGACGCCCGGCGCTCGCTCGAAGATGTCCAGGGTGTGCTCGATGATCGTCTTGCCTGCGATCTTCACCAGCTGCTTCGGCACGGCGAGGCCGACCCGGGTGCCCGTGCCTCCAGCGAGAATGACGGCGACGGTACGGCCGGTCTGCTGTTCGCTTTCGTGCTGCTGATTCACGTCGTTCCCCAGACTGCAAGTGGTAGGCGTTGCGTCACTGCGGGTGTCGTCGGCCGTCTGATCGTCGAATGTACTCAGGCTGCATCAACTGGAACTAACCCGTCAAACCGGGCATTTAGGGTCTGCTGACGGTGGTGCTGGTTCACAGTCGGAGGCTCACATTGCGCTTGTCCGTGACGTACGGGCTGCAGTGCAGCGCCTTCGCCTTACGGGTCAAGGGCTGGAGATCGGCGGAGACCGCGTACGTGGGTGCCGCGACGCGGATGTCACGCAGGTCCCTGCCGCGCCGCAGTCTGAGATAGCAGTCCCACGTGCCGTCGAGGCCCTCGCGCAGCTCGGCGGTGAACGTGGCCGTGAACCCGATGGCCCAGTCGGGTACCGGGGGCGCCCAGGGGGTCTCCGTCGCGGGCCGGTCCGCTCCTCCGTCGGGACTCTGCGGGGCGCGGGCGGCCGGGGGGTCCAGGAGGGGCGGGAAGTCCGTGACGGTGGTGGGGAGCTCGATCTCCCGGCGTGTGCCGCGCTCCGAGAGCACCACGCTCGCGGTCAGCGGCATCGTGCTGTCCCGGCCGCTCCAGCCACCTCCGACGAGCTGCGCGGAGTCGTCCTTCCAGGTCACGCCGGCCAGGAAGGCCCTGGCCGGCGTCCGGTGGCGGCCCGCGACACCGATGGCGACGTAGTGGGCGCGCGAGGTCGCGTACATCTCCGCCTCGTACATGCCGTATCCGGGCAGGGGCTCCGCGAAGACGGGGGTGGGGACTCGATGGCTGCCCAGGTCGCCGCCGTGCAGCCGGCCCCGGACGGTGGCCTCCCCGAGGCGGCCCACGAGGGAGACGTCCCAGACCCCGGGCGTCAGGATCGACCCCTCGTTGCAGGTGGTCAGAGGGATTCGCGCGCGCCAGGTCATCAGGTCGAAGGCGGCGTACGAGAGTGGGGTGAGGGGGAGCTCGACCTCCTCGGTGCTGTCCCGTCGCGTCAGCAGCAGGTGGAATTCCATGTCCCGGATCGGCAGGCCCGGCACCTCCGTGCGGCCGGTGAGAGCGAAGTCGCCCTCGTCGTGGAAGGCGGATTCCAGCGCGGCGGAGGCCTCGAGCGAGTCCGTGACGTCGTAGACCAGGTCGGGAACTGCGGCCTCGGCGTCGCGCAGATACGGCAGATCGGCGTAGAACCGTCCGCCCGACGAGAACTTCGCCTGCGCCGGGCGGTGGGAGACGAGATCCGTGGTGTAGAGCTCGGAGAGGAGATCTCGGCGGTGCTTCGTGAGGAGCACGACCGACAGCCGCTCGAACGGATCGCAGTGCAGCAGCGCCCCATCGGTGAGGACAGGGGAGATCACCGTGGCGATACGGTCGAACGCCGCCTCCGAGGCCGGTACGCCCTGCACCCCCACCCAGCGACGCAGAAAGCCGACCACGTCCTTGAAGTGCCGCGACATCATGGCGTCCCGCTGGTCCGGGTCCAGGTCGGCTTCCTGGATCTGCCGGACGGGCTCGATGATGTTGGTGACGCGCTCCGGCGCCTGGTACGTACGGGACAGCTCCTGCTGGTCACCCTGGGCCCGGGTCCAGTAGTAGCAGTCGTAGTCCGACACGATGCCGATGGAATCGCGGGCCGCCAGGTAGGCGGTCGACACGAAGATGATGTCCTCGCCGTAACCGGCCTCTTCGTCGAAACGGAGGTCGAGCCGGTCGATCAACTCGCGTCGGAAGAGCTTGAAGACGACCTGGTTCCGATAGGCGTACGTGTCGAAGATGTTCCCGAGGGTCACGGTCTCCCGGAACATCGACGTGGCGGGCCTGCGGCCGCCGACGCCCACTATCTTCCCCAGGACGATGTCCGCGCCGCCGCGCTCCGCGAGGGTGAGTGTGCGTTCCAGCGTTTCCTCGCCGAGCCAGTCGTCCGCGTCGAGGAAGTACAGGAATCGGCCGCGGGCGTGTTCGATCCCGGTGTTCCGCGCAGCCGCGGGCTTTCCCCGGTGGTCGATCGTCAGCACGGTCAGCACGGGGTGCAGCGCGGCGAGCCTGCTCAGCTCCGTAGGGGTGGCGTCGATGGAACCGTCGTCGACGACGATGAGCTCGATCCTGTCCACCCCGATGCTCTGCCGCACCACGGAGGTGATGCACCGCTCAATGGTGGTTTCCGCGTTGTACACCGGAACGATGACGCTGATGTCAACCATTGCCGAGATCCCCTTCCCGTGTCGCGGTGGGCATTGATTCGATTTCTTCCTGGATGTCCGGCGGGATTTCTTCTTGGATCTCCGGTGGAACGTCCTCTTGCTCGGTGTCCTCCTGATTGAAGGGCGTGGCCACCGTCGGCACCGGGACCTCGCCGGCCGGGAACGTCCTGATTCCCCGCTCGTACAGATCGTCCACCGCGTACGTGAAGCGCTTCTGGGCCTCGGGCCCGCCCAGGACGAATGTCCGCAGAACGCGGCGGCGCTGCGCGAGCCGGTCGTCGCCCGCGGCCCGTACGGCCTCCAGGAAGTCACCCACCGCCAGATCCTCGCCCACGGGCACGAGATACGCGGCGCCCGCCACGGACACCTGTTCCGTCAGCTCGGCCACCGAAAGGTCGCGCGGGTTCGACAGCGAGTACGGCTTTCCGCTGGCCAGGAAGTCGGACACCACACTGGAAATGTCGCTGATCATTCCGTCGACCGCATTGAACACGGCGAACAGGCCCGGCAGCCGTCCCGTGCTGTGGAAGTGCAGGCGCGGGCTGTTGACCATCGGGAAGAGCTCGTACCAGCGGGAGATGGCGAATTCCTGGCGTACCACCCGCTCCTGTTCGGTCAGGTGGTACGCGGGTGAGTCGCGGCTGCGGTCCTGGAGTTCCGCCATTCGTTCCTCCAGCGCGGCCATTTCCTTGAGGACCGTCGCATCCGCCACGAGTCCGGGGTTCTCGGTGAGCCGCCGTTTGTTGTCCTCTTCCAGGATCGCCAGAATCTTGCGGTGCTCCTCGGCCGCTTCCGGGGAGCGATAGCCGAGCATCGGGTGGGGCCGGTAGACGATGCGGCCCTCCGGGTTCAGCCGGAGCAGTTCGGTGATGATGCGGACGCCGAGGTCCGGGACCGAGCTGTAGTCCCCTTCCCGGGTCCAGCCCTCCCACGTCGGCGCGTACAGGACGGCCGGGTGCTCCTTGGCCTGCGGAGCGGCGGGTTCGACCTCGTCGAGCTGCGGCAGGCCGACCTCCACGATGGCCTCGTCGGGTATGGAGCCGCGCAGGCGGCGGTACCGTTCCCGGCCCGCCTGGCCGGCCACCCAGATCTCGTCGTACGTCTTGCTGACCCGGTTGCTGGAGGCGAGCTTGTCGCTGTCGCCATGGCCGACGAAGACATGCTTCATTTCGGCACGCCCCAGCATGTGCACGTTCTTTCCGGCATTTCCGGGATAGAGCACGACCCGCGCGTGCGGGAGCTCGATCTCGCCCAGGTCATCCGCCTTCGGCACACAAATGGCGGGAATGTCGGTGGGGGCGAGGAGTTCCATCGAGCGGCGTTCACGCAGTACGACCAGACAGCTTCTGCGGGTGCTCTTCAGGACCGGCAGCCACATGTTGACCTGGTACATGAAGTCGCTCGTGGCCGAGGCGAAACTGAAGTACACGACCACCTCGGGACCGGCGTATCCGAGAGCCCGGTTGACCGCGGCGAGCGAATCCTCGCGCTCGGGCACCCGGTGCGCCCGAGCCGCCTGCGGCAGCATGACGGTCATGGCGACGAACGAAACAAGAACCAGCGCCCCGATTCCCCCGTACAGGAAAGCCACTTGGTCGGTGACGATCGCCCCCGTGGCGCCCGCGGAGATCAGGACGTCGAGATACAGAATCTTGCGGACGTAGCTCCGGTAGACGAGGTTGCGGGGGAGCGGTGGCGGGATGGCCTCGCCGAGGTCCAGGGTCCGTACGGTCACCGGGATCATCCGGTGTTTCCGTTTCGCGGTCTCCAGAGGCAGCCCGTACAGCACCAGGAAAACAAAGAGGTAGATGAACCCGCAGGCCAGGATCGCGGTGGCATGGCGGGGAAAGAGTGGCAGCTCACCGAAGAACCCGATGAGCAGAAGCTGGCGGATGAGGAAACGCATCGTGAGCCCGAAGCGGTTCTTGCGCAGCAGCGACAGAGCGTTGGACTTGACGTACGGCAGGGCGAGATCGACGCCGTAGCTGACGACGATGCCGGTCGCGAAGAACCATTTGGACAGCGTGGCGACGCCGTAGGCCATGGCCACGTAAGCGCCGAGCAGGGCCAGCAGCAGGGTGTTCGCCATGAGCCACCGGCCGGACAAGCGCAGCGCGTGCCGCAGCCGACGCCCCGGGGACGCGGCGGCCTCCTGCCCCTGCCCCTCGTCCTCCTCGGGATCGGTCGCCGTCCCCTCCGCGGATCGTGTGCCGGGCACCGTCATCGAGACCCCCCGCCGCCAGCGGCCGCGGAGATCTCGCAGGCCAGATAGCCGCCAGGGGTCCGGTACACCCGCACCCGCGTCGAGTCGTTGCCCGTGAAAAGGCCGTTGTCCAGGGCCCTCCCGACGCTCGCCGGAGCCTTCAGCCGTGCCTCCTTGGCCATCCCGGCCGAGGACACGATGACCCAGAAGTCCCACGGACCGTGCTTCTTCCGGGACCAGTCGACCCGGTCGAAGTCCACTTCGGCGCGCCAGCCGGCGTCGTCGTAGTCGTGCACGCCGTCACCGCGCTCGCGCGTCAGGAACGGTGTGGGGGACGGTTCGACCGGGAGCACCAGGGCTCCTCCGCCGCCGCGCCTGCGCAGGTGCAGGGTGACCGTGCACTTGGAGCTGTCCAGGGACCCCACGTAACCGAATCCGGAGAGCACCACCTTGGTCGGTCCCGACAACACGGCCTGGAGCAGTTCGCCCCTGGCCCTGAGGCGGTCGGTGCATTCGAAGACGTGGTCGGGCAGGAGGTTCCCGGGACCGCGGTGGGCCCGGAAGAACGGGAACGCGCGGTAGACGCGGTTCCCCTCCACCACGGTCCGGGCACGGTGGGAGAAGCGGCGGTTGACCGCCAGGTAGCAGACCTCGTCGAAGAGCCCGCGGGCGGCGGCGAACGAGCACAGGCCGGGATAGAGGCCCACTCTCCTGCCGACCCCGTTGGTCCAGTACGCCTGGCGCATGCGCTGCATCTCGAGGACCGCGGACTGTCGTTCGTTGTACGAAGCGTCGGAGTCGACGACCGAGAGCATCTCGTCGATGTGGTGCGCGAGCAGGACCGACAGCATCCGCTCGGTCTCGACCTGGCTCCGGGCCCGCTTCGCCACCGCCGCGGCGGCCCGGAAGAAGGGGAGCGACCGTTCCGCGCAGTCGCACGCGTACGGCACGACTCCGTCCTCCGGCTCGCGAGCCTGCCCGATGCGGCAGCAGACGTAGTCGGACACGAAGGAGACCCGGTCGGCGGCGGCCACGGCCTGTGTCACGAAGACGACGTCGTCCCCACCGCACAGCGACGCGTCGAAGCGGATGTCGTTTCGGGACAGCAGTTCGCGGCGGAAGAGTTTCATGACCCCGAGGTGTCGCAGGGCCTGGGCGCGCGCCCCTTCCTCGCCCGGCTTGGCCTTGAACGCCTGCTTCTCGAACCCGCGAAGACCGCCCCCCACGACCTTGCCCACGACGACGTCGCTGTCGTCGCGGTCCGCCGTGGCGAGCATGCGCTCCAGAGCCTCGTCGCCGAGACGGTCCGCGCTTCCGAGGAACAGCACGTACCGTCCGGTGGCCTGGGCGAGTGCCTGATTGCGTACGAGTCCGGGGACGGCGGCGGCCGTTTCGCGGCGGACGATCCTGACGGGACACCCCGCTCCGGACGCGAAGGCCTCCGCCTCCCCGGCGCTCGCGTCGGTGGACGCGTCGTCCACGACGATCACTTCCATGCGCTCGGAAGCCAGGGTCTGCCGGCCCAGCGACTTGAGACACGTGCCGAGCTCGGGCATGCCGTTCCGGACCGCGAGCAGAACGCTGACATCCGCCGGGCGTGGACCGCCGGACACGGTCTCGGTACGCATGGTGATGGGCCTCCCCTTCCGGTTACCGGTCGCTTCGAAGCGCGGGCCGCCACCCATGGACCTCGGTGGGGAGCGTGTCCGTGCCGGGCAGCTCAGCGGGCGGGGCGACGGCGTCCACGACCTCGATCTCCCAGTCGGCGGGCGGCGAGATGACCATGCCGTGACAGGCGACCACACGGACCGTGTGCCGCCCGGCGGGCCAGGGCTCGGACGGTGTGAACGACCAGCGGCCGCCGTCGTCGACCTTGGTCTCTCCGATACGGCGGCCGTGGTGGAGGAACACGGCCTTCGAGGCGTTCCTGGCCACTCCGGCGATCACCGGCGTGCCCGGCACGACCCGGCCCGGCAGCGGATGTGTCACCGTCGGCGCCTCGATCGAGGCAATCACCCGCAGGGGGAGTTCGACCGGGGTGGTGGCTGCCTTGTCGGTGAGGCCGACCGCGGTGAGGGTGTGCGGGCCGGGCGGCCAGTAGTACGCGAGCCGCCACAGCCAGGTGCCCTGGGGGCCGACGCTCGTCTCGCCCACGGGCCGGCCGTCGCTGAAGAAGACGATGTGCCGGACGCCTTGGCCCGCGGTCCCGCGGAAGACGCGGCGCGGCAGGACGACGGCTCCCGGGGCGGGATCCTGGAAGGACACCTCGACCGGGAGCTCGGGGACGACCGCCCGGCGGGCCAGCTCGGCCTCGATCTGCGCGGTGTCCCACTCGGGGCGGCCCGGCAGCGGGGGCGGAACCGGGGCGGGGAGAAGGAACCACCGAGCCTCGACGAGGCCCTGGGCCTTCAGCTCCTCGGCCATCAGTACGGCGATGCGCGCGCAGCCGGCCCGGTTGAAGTTACTGGTGTCGATCTGGCCGTCCGGCAGTTCCTGCAGCTCACCGGCGGCGAACCAGTTGAAGTAGAGGCGGGTCTCGCGAGGGCCGAGCGAGCGGAAGAGGCGTGCGGTGAGCTCGCTCAGGTCCAGCACGGGTACCTCGTGCGCGGCGGCGGTCTCGCGCACGAGGTCGGCGTAGCCCCCGGTCGCGTCGATCACGGTGCCGTCCTCGTAGAACCCGGCGCGGGTGGCCTGCGTGACGAACACGGGAACCCCACCACGGTCGCGGACCTGCCGCGCCATCCGGCACAGGACGTAACAGAAGTCGGCCGGCGCGACGTAGCGGTCGTGGCGGTGGAGCTGTTGGTCGACGTGGCCGTAGGCGATGAGGACGATGTCGCCGGGGCGCAGGGTGTTCAGGACGGAGGGCAGAAATATCTCCGCGGCGCTGAGAATCGACCAGTCTTTCCTGCTGAAGTTGTAGACGCGTACTTCGTCGGTGAAAAGCCGCTCGAGTTCTTCGCCCCAGCCGGCGCGGTCGCGGCGTTTCGGGGCGACCATTTTGGCTACGGAATCTCCGAGGATGTAGACGGCCGGCGCGCAATTCCAGCGCTCCTGCATATCGGTATGCGCGCGCATATCGGTATCGATGGCAGTCTCCATTTCGTCCGTTCGGGAGTCCGCTCCAGCCATCAGACCAACACACGTCCGGGCGGTCCGCCAACCGGACCGGGGACTGCGCGACTTCTGTGGCGGCCGCCCCGGGGAACATGGAGAGTGGAATGCATGACGGACACCAGGGAAGTGCCAGCTCTTTTCGTGGCCGGTGACTCCGTGACCCAGCAGCGGGCCAAGGACAGTGATCCCCTCTCGGGCTGGCCCCAGCACCTGCCGCGCTTCGTCGTGCCCGAGCCGCCCCTGTTCAACTACGCGCAGGAGGGGCACAACAGCTCGACGTTCCTCCGCCACCGTGCCGCGACGCTGGTCAACCTGATGAGACCCGGGGACGTGTGCCTCATCGCCTTGGGCAACACCGATCAGCAGCTAGGCCGTGACAACTGGTACGTGCCGCCGCGGGTGTACCGCGACAACCTTCGACGGTTCGCCGCCGCGGTCGCCGAACGCGGAGGTGTCCCCGTGGTCGTCACGCAGCTCTGCCCCGCCGACTTCACCGAGGACGGCACGGTGGCGGACACCACCGGTGGATATTCCGAGCACGCCCGGGCGGCGGCCGTGGAGTCGGGCGTCCCCCTGCTCGACCTCCACCGGCTGACCACCCAGCTGTGGCAGGAGCTCGGCCCCGAGGAGACGCGCCGCCACTTCCGCTGGTACGACGCGGGCGGGCACCCCGACGTCCCGGCCGGCCGGATCGACTCACTGCACCTGAACCGGGCCGGAGCATGGCGTGTGGCTCAGCGCGTCGCCGCGGAGCTCGTACGGCTGGAGGTGCTTTCGGAGCACGTGCTCCGTGCCGTGTCGCCCCAGGCCCCCGAGTTGCCCGCCCATCCTGGGAGGACCGCGGAGACCTTTCCCCTCCACTCGGATCGCACGGGTACCGCACCGGGGCGCATCAAGATCCGTGGACCGCGCGCCGGGCGGCGCATCGTCCCGGCCCAGAAGTTCGCCGGCGTCGCCGACCGCACCCTCACGCGCATCAGCTTCTACCTCGACGGCTCCCGCATCGGTGCGACGCTGATCGGCCCCAAAGGCGAATGGACGTGGCGGCGAACGACGTACTGGCCTCCCGGTGAGCACGTCCTCACCCTCGTCGGACAGCGCGCCGACGGAGTCCTCACCGCACCGGTCGACCACCCCGTGCACGTCGTCGACGCTCTGGAAGCCCCCCGGGTAACGATGCCGCGGCCCGGACGGCTGTCGGGCGGTCACCCCTGCATCCGGGGCCGGGCGCCGCACGCGTCGGCCGTCGTCCTGTTCGACGGCGAACGGCGGATCGGTCGGGCCCCGGTGCGCGCCGACGGCTCCTGGTCCTTCCTCGGCGAGGAGCCGTGGCACGCCGGCGAGCACCACCTGAGTGTCGTCGCCGTGTTCGGCCCGCTTGTGTCGCCGGCCGCGGCGCACACCGTGAGCGTCCACGATCTGGGCCGAGCCGCACCCTCGCCGTGGCCCCAGCCCGCCTGACCGACCGGCCCACTTAATGGATAGGCGCCATCGTGACCGATCCCCAAGCCTCCGCCGGCGAGCCCACGCCCCCGGCCGTCTCGGTCGTCGTGGCCGTGTACAACGCGATGCCGTATCTGACCGAGTGTCTCGACTCCCTCGTCGGGCAGACACTCGGAATCGAGCAGATGGAGATCGTCGCCGTCGAGGACAAGTCCACCGACGCGAGCCTCCAGGAGCTGCGGCGCTTCGCCGACCGCCACCCTCAAGTCCGTGTCGTGGCCCGCGAGCGGAACTCCGGTGGGCCCAGCGTTCCCCGCAACCAGGGCATCGACCAGGCCCGCGGCCGTTACGTGTTTCTCATGGACGCCGATGACTACCTGGGTGACGAGGCGCTTGCTCGCATGGTGGCCATGGCCGACGAGCAGGACAGTGACGTGGTGGTCGGGAAGATGGCCGGTGTCGGCGGTCGCCGTATGGCGGAAGCGGCCTTCCGGCACGCTCCGCGCGCTGACCTGTACACCAGTCAGGTGTACCGCTCGCTGGGTCCGACGAAGCTCTATCGGCGCTCCCTCCTGGACGACAACCACATCCGGTTCGACACGGACCTGTGGCTGGGCGAGGACCAGGTCTTCGTGACCGATGCGTTGCTGTCGGCCCGGACGATCTCCGTCGTCGGCGACTACACGTGCTACTACGCGCGCGCCCGTGACGACGGCCAGAACCTGAGCAAGCGCCCCAAGTCCGCTCAGGAGCGGGTCGTCATGTTCGAGCGGCTGCTGAGCATGGTGGACGAGCGGGTGAGCGATCCGCGTGGGCGGCGCACGCTCCTCGGCCGGCACTTCAGGAACATCCTGGGGAAGACTCTGCTGCCGGTGATCGGCTTCTCCCGCTTCGACCCCGGCACCGGACCCCGTTACGACGAGGCGTACACCGCCGAGATCCTCGCCTCCACGCTGGATCTCTTCGACCGCTATTGGAGCGATGACTTCGCCTCCGAAATCGGCCCCTACGAGCGACTCATGGTGCACTGCCTGACCAGCGGCAAGCTCGACGAGCTGCTGTACCTCGGCTGGTTCCACCCTCATCGAGCGGACGTCGACCTGCTCATCGAGGGCGGCCGCGCGTACCGGACGTGGCCGTTCTTCCGGTTCCACGACGCCCCCGAGGAGCGCATCCCGGACGACGTCTACGACGTCACCGACACCATCCCGGCCCGTGCCACTGTTGCCACCCTCACTGAGGAGGACGGCACCCTCAGCCTCACCGGGAATGCCGTGCTGCGGCTGCCCGGCCACGAGGGAGCGCCCGACGTCGAGGTCCAGCTGCGCCACCGCGTGGACGGTACCTCTCGTGCTCTGCCCACGAACACCGACACTGACACTGAAGGGCCGGACGCTTCGTGGAGCGCACAGCTGGCACTGTCCGAACCGGGCGACGGTGTGTGGGCGCTGTGGGCCCGGTTGCGCGGGGGCGGTCTCGTCCGCGACGTCCCGCTGACCGCACCCGCGGATGCCGCCTGGCCCATGTCGGCCCACCGGCACACTCCGCACGGCGGGCGGTACTGGCGCGCTCTGCGGACAAGAGGCGGCCTCGGAGTCCTCGACATCGGCGGGGAGACCGCGCCTCTCGACGCCGTGCTCATGGTGCAACAGCAGCAGGGAGACGACGAGTTGTTCACCTTCGTCGTCTCCGCGGCCGGCGGTGTCCGTGTCGACGGTGCCCGCGCCTCGCTCTCTCTGCTGGGCCGCATCCACGGAGCGGAGTTGACCGTGCCAGCCCATCGGGCCGGCGAGGACGGCGAACACGCCACGTTCGACGCAGTCGTCGCCCCGCGCCGCCTGACGGACGACTCCGTCGAGGCCCCCGACATCTGGGATCTCCGGGTCGTCTTCGAGGCGGACGGCCTGACGCCGCGCGTCCTCCGTCTGCACGCCGCACGCGGAGACTCCCAGGTGCCCGAGCGTGGCAGGACGTGGTCAGGACCCGACCCGGCGAACGGCGCCACGCGCTACGTGACGCCGTACCTGACGGCCAGGGGATACGCGGCCATTGACGGCGTCGGGAAGTACTTCGGTCCGGGGAAGTAGTCGACCAAGGGGAGAGCTCAACTGCTGCGCTCCCCGCGTGCGTCGCCTCACTCGCCCGGTCGGTACCTCCGCTCCACATGCCCCTCCAACTCCTCCGGATAGAAGTACACCGGCCGCAGGTCCCCGCTCGCGTACCGCTTCACCTGGTCGCCGAAGTGCGGGGAGTCCGGGTGGCCGCTGGCGCCGCCGGCTGTGATGGCCCAGGCCCGGAGGCGTGGGCCGAATTCGACGACCGCCACGAAGCTGTTGCCGCTCGTGCCGTAGTAGCGCTTCGTGCCGGGGTAGCGCTTCGCGCCGAAGGAGGCGAGGGAGCCCCATTGGGCGGAGGTGAAGGGGACCGGGTAGCTGGGCTTGGTGTCGTCGAAGGTCTGGGTGATCGCGCCGTCGTTGCGCTGGTAGCGGTTGATCTCGGACCACGGGACCTGCCAGCCGCCGAAGTCCTGTGTCAGGCGGTCGACCGCCGATTCGAGGGCCGTGAGGCGTTGGGTGTCCGTGGCGCGGTCCGCCATGTAGTCCCAGACCGAGAGGCCCGCGTCCGCTGCCGCCTTGGAGACCAGGGCCCAGAGCGCCTCGCCCCAGAACACCGCGAGTGATGTCGCCTTCGATGCGGCCGACCAGCGGTGGTCCCAGTCGCGCAACAGGGCGGTGGGGGACGAGAGTTTGCGTTTCTGGGCGCTGCCCGTCGGGAGGTGGTCCCAGGCTTTCACCAGGCCCGGGAGGAGGCGGGCGAATGCCGTCAGGTAGGGGTCGAAGGCGCCCTTGATGAGGGAATGGGGGGTGAAGTTCCGGCTGGAGGTGAGGACGCGGATCGCGTGCGGGCCGCGGGGGTTCTCGCCCGCCTTGTCGAAGTATCGGGGGTAGTCCGACGCGTGCGGGCTGTCCGCGCCGGCCGCCGTCCAGGGCCAGTTGTTGCTGTTGAACGCCCAGCCGCTCTTCGGGTTCACCGCCTGCGGCATGCTGTCCAGGGTGTGCAGGCCGTGCCAGTCGGTGGCCGGGTCGCTGCCGTCGACCGGCTTCATGTAGTCGAAGCGGTCATTGCGGACCGGCATGAACTGCGGCATCAGGAAGGCGATGTCGCCCTTCGAGTCCGCGAAGAGCGTGTTGTTGGAGCTGTTGGCCTTCAGCTCCGCCACCTTCATGTACTCGGTGTAGTTGCGCGTCGTTGTGCGCAAGTAGCTTTGTTTCAGGGCTTCCAGTGGCTTGTTCATCAGGGCGCATGCGATCCATTTGCCGTCCGCCTCGCGGACGATCGGGCCGTGGTGGGTCGCGTACGTCGTGAAGGTGTGGCGCTCCGTGTCGCCGTTCTCCGTGCGGGAGGTGAGGGTGATGTCCTTTGTTGTTACGGGGCGGTGGTCCTTGCCGTAGCGGTAGGTGTACGTGCCGTCCGACGTGCGGTCGACCGTCTCCGCGAACTCGTCGATGTTGTCGACGCCGCTCGACGTGTGCATCCAGCCGGTGTTCTCGTTGAAGCCCTGGTAGATGAAGAACTGGCCCCAGGTCGCGGCGCCGTAGACGTCGAGACCCTCTTCGCTCGTCACGTGTTGTTCCGCGCGGAAGAAGAAGCTGGTGTGGGGGTTGATCAGGAGGAGGGCGTTGCCGTCGCGGGTGTTGCCGGGGGCGATCGACATGCCGTTGGAGCCGGACGGTTCGCGGAACTTCAGGCCGCGTTCCTCGTCTGTCCAGGGGATCTCGCGCTGTGCGTAGAACGCCTCCAGCTGGCTCAGCGCCACCGATTCGATGTCGCCTCCGATGCTGCCCTCGGAGAAGCTCAGCGGCATCCACGGCTCGAAGTGGGTGAGCACCCGGGGGCGTACGTCGGGGTGGGTCGCCAAGTAGTAGTTGAGGCCGTCGGCCCAGCCGCGCATCAGGGCGCGAAGCCAGGACGGGCACTTCGCGTACTCCTTCTTCAGCTCCTCCGGGTCGATGAACAGGCGTTGGCGCAGGTCCTGCCAGAGCGCGCTCTCACCCTCGGACTCGGCGAGGCGGCCGAGGCTGACGAGGTAGTTGCGCTCGATGCGGTTGAAGTCGTCCTCGGCCTGCGTGTACATCATCCCGAACACCGCGTCGGCGTCCGTCCTGCCCACTACGTGCGGGATGCCCCAGTCGTCGCGGGTGATCGTCACCCGGGCCGCTTGTCTTTTCCAGCGGGCGAGGTCGGAGGGGGAGGACCGGTCAGGGGCGGCGGACGCGATGCCGGTGGGCAACGTTGTCGCGGCGACGGCCAGCGTGGCCGCGCCGCCGATCACTCGGCGGCGGCTCGGGCCGGTGTGCTGTGCCTGCTGGTCCTGCTGTGCCTCATTTGCGTGACTCATGCGGGGTTCCACCTTCGTCAAGGCCGTGCGGGGCGTGGAAACGTGTCCACGGTGCGACGGGTCGAGACTAAGAACCTCCCGGGCGATGATCAACAGTGCGGACGGGAACCGTCGTTGCCGATCCCGTCGAACCCGCTCACCCTCGCGGAGCGATGCCGCCGCCGTCCGGCGTGACGATGCTGTTCTCCCAAGTCCGGCGCACTCGGGGGGACTTATTCATGGCATGGAACGTTCCGCTCGTGACTCGCAGGCCGAAGGCCGTGTTGCCCCGTTCCGACGCCCCACCCGTGGTGGTGCGGCGCGTCGCGGGCTGTCTGGTGATCGAGGTGTTCGAGGCGATCGGACCCGCCGCAGAGGCCCGTATCGGGCAGGTGCTGCACGCGGCCATCCGACCGGGTGTCGCGGGCGTCGTGGTCGACCTGCGGCACGCGCGCGAACTGGGGGTCAGCGGGCTCAGCGTGTTGCGGCTCGCCCGGCTGCTGGCCGCGCAGCGTGGCGTGGCGTTCGGTTTCGCGGGGGACCTTCGTCCGGTGCCCGAACTGCCGCCGGGATGACTGCCGTTGTCCTACGTCCACGGGGGCGCGGGTCCGCGGACCCGTGTCACTCACCCGTCGCGGAGGATGCCGGGCGCGCCGCCGGCTGCTTCGGTCGCGGCATGGTCGAGGTGAGTGCGGACGGCGCGGTGGCGGTGGCGGGTCGGATGGCACGGGGGGTGCTCGGTGTGCTCGGTGTGCTGGGGAAGGTGCCGCGGGTCGTGGTCCGGCGGTCGGTCGGGGTGGTGCTCGACTGCCTCGACCTGGACGAGCTGGTCGACCGCGTGGACGTGAACCGGATCGCCGAACGGCTCGACATCGCAGCGGTCGTCGGCCGGGTGGACGTCAACGCGGTCGCCGCTCGGGTGGACGTGGCGGCGGTCGCCGCCCGCGTCGACGTCAACGCCGTCGCGGACCGCGTCGATGTGGACCGGGTCGCCCGCCGCGTCGACGTGGACGGTGTGGCCGACCGCGTCGACGTGGACCGCGTCGCCGCGCGAGTGGACGTGGACCGGATCGCGGCACGCGTCGATGTCGACCGCATCGTCGCCCGCGTGGACGTCGACCACATCGCCGCCAGACTCGACGTCGACGCCGTGCTCGCCCGGTTCGACCTGGTGGGGATCACCCGTGGAGTGCTGCGGGAGATCGATCTCGGGCGGATCGTGCGGGACACCGGGGGAGGGCTCACCGTCGAGGCGGCCGAGGCGGTGCGCCTGCTCGGGCAGCGCGGGGACCGGAGCGTCAACCGGTTCGCCGACAGGATGCTGCGGCGTGCCGGGCCTTCGGATGAGCGCTCCCCGTGACCGCGGCCGACAGCAGACCCGCTCTCCGCTCCCGGCCCGCCGGAATCGTCTCGCGTGGCCTCGCCGCCCTGGTCGACGTGCTCGTGCTCGCCGTGATCGGTCTGATCGTCCAAGTCGGCGCGGGCTGTGCGCGGTTGATGGTCGTCGGGCCGCCGTTCCAAGTGCCGGACGTGCCCAACTGGGTTGCCGGTCCGATCGGTTGGACCCTGGCCGTCTGCTATCTCGGCGGCTCGTGGGCGGTGGTCGGGGCCACACCCGGAGACCGGCTGCTGGGCGTGTGCGTGACGGACCGGGCGGGGCGGCGGCTGCGGACGGTGCGGGCCCTCGTACGGGCCGCGGTGTCGGTGACCTTTCCCCTGGGGCTGCTCTGGATACCGTTCAGCAAGCATCGTGCGGCGCTGCAGGACCTCGTGGTGCGCAGCGCCGTGTCGTACGACCGCGATTACGGGTGAGGGGTCGGTGCCGGTGGCGCCGGCGGGATCCGTGGCAGCCGGGCCGCCGCGGCCAGGCCTCCCAGACCGATCACCGCGAGCACCACAAGCGAGACGGCGTAGGGCCCGGCGGACGGGTCGGCGACGAGGATCGTGCCGGCGAGCGCCGTGCCCACGGAGGAGCCGAGGTTGGACACGCTGCGCGACAGCCCGGAGATCTCGCCCTGCATGTCCTCGGGGAAGCTGGACTGCACCACGTTGACCGACGGCGTGAGCATGAGGCCGACGCCCAGGCCGATCAGGAGCAGTCCCGGCGTGGAGGCCCAGGCCTTCGACGAGACGTCCGCCACGGCCAGGAGCACGCCGATGCCGCACACCGTGACGATGAAACCGGCCATGATGAGGGTGCGTTGTTCGCGGCGCTTGGCGAACCGCTCCGCGCCGAGCGAGCTGATGAGCAGGCCCACGGTCGACGCGGTGAAGATGATGCCGGTGTCGATGGCGTTGTAGCCGCGGACGACCTGGAGATACGCGGCGACCACGAACGACACGCCCATGAGCATCAGCCACTGGGTGTGCTGGGTGATCAGACCGAGGTTCGACGTCCGGTTGCGGAACAGCGAGGTCGGCAGGAGCGGTTGGGCTCCGGTCCGCTCCCTCCTTTTCACCCAGCGGAAGAACGCCACCAGGACCAGCGTGCCGACCAGGAGCAGCCCGCCCATGAGCCAGAGGTTGTCGTCCGCCGCGAGGATCCCGCAGACCACGAGGACGAGTCCGGTCGCCGACAGGATCGCGCCCACGGTGTCGAAGTCGAGGGAGGGGTCGGCCGGGAGCGGGTCCTCGAGCTTGCGGCTCAGCACGATGATGACCGCCACCACCACCGCCTGGAACACGAACGCCGCCCGCCAGCTGATCGCCGACGTGATCAGGCCGCCGAGGAGCGGTCCCGTGGCGGCGCCGATGCCGGCGAAGGCCATGATCGTGCCGAACGCCTTGGCGCGGCTCGTCACTTCGGTGAAGAGGAGGGTGGTGAGGATGTAGACCGGGGGGATCAGCAGGGCGGTGCCGATGCCCTCCAGGATCGAGTTGCCCAGGATCAGCACGCCGAGGCCCGGCGCCGCCGCGCTGATCAGCGCCCCGACCCCGTAGATCGAGAGCCCGATGACGAGGCAGCGCTTGCGGCCGTAGCGGTCGGCGAGGATCCCGCCGGGGATCATCAGCGCCGCCATGACCAGCAGGAAGATGGTGATCGCGGTCTGTACGCCCTGCACGGTGGTGTCCAGGTCCTTGCTGATGTCCTTGATCATCACGTTCATGTTCGACCCTGCGAAGCTGCAGATGAACTGGGCCAGTGCGAGCGGCGCGAGAATGCGGCGCTGCCGACTTCGGTCAGGGCCGGGTCCGGCTTCTGGGAGGGGCCCTTGGCCGTCGGCCGCCCCGGGAGTGCTTGCCACGCTCATCGCCTCGCTTCAGCTTGCGGGCCGGATCCCCGACAGCCTCCGCGCGGCGCACTGTCGGGTCGTCACCCCCGGAGGGTGACGACCGCGGCTCCTCCGGGCCATGACACTCGGCGGCACAGCGGTGCAATCGGCACCCTCCTCAACCCTTGGGGGTCCTGTGATGGCCACCTCGACCACTTCGCAACACGGCATGGGCGGCGCGAGGGAAGCGGCCGCCGGCGGGCTGACCATCTTCGCGGCGGTCATGCTCTTCATCGTTGGGACCATGGGCTTCTTCCGCGGTCTGATGGCGGTTCTGGAGGACAAGGTGTTCCTCAGCACGCCCGAGTACACCTTCCAGTTCGACCTCACGACCTGGGGCTGGATCCATCTGCTCCTCGGCATCGTCGCCGTGGTCGTCAGCTTCGGCCTGTTCGTCGCGATGAAATGGGCCAGGGTGCTCGGCGTGGTCGTCGCCGTCCTGGTCATGATCGGCAACTTCCTTTCCATCCCGTACTACCCGTTCTGGTCCCTGACGCTGATCGCGATGAACGCGCTCGTCATCTGGGGCCTGTGCGTGGTGAAGCGGGACACGTTGTAGTGACCGGACCGGCTCGACCCGCGGCGGACACGGAGCGAGGTGGCTCATGAAGGACGGACGGGCGCGCACGAAGGACAAGCGCGCCGAGCGGATCGCCGAGTTCATCGCACCCCTGCGGGTCGAGCCCGGAACGAAGGTGCACCTGTCCAAGGACTTCGATCCCGCCCGTACGTCGGGCCTGAAGAACAAGCGGCAGGGCAGGGAGCTGCTGGCCGAGGGCGTCGCCCTGCTCGCCGACCACCAGCGCAGGCTGGCCGCCGAGGGCACACACGGCGTCCTGCTGTGTCTGCAGGCGATCGACGCCGGCGGCAAGGACGGCACGATCCGTCACGTCATGAGCGGCGTGAACCCGCAGGGCGTACGCGTGGCGGGGTTCAAGGTGCCCTCGCACGACGAACTGAGCCACGACTATCTCTGGCGCTACACCCGCGGCCTGCCGCGCCGCGGGGAGATCGGCATCTTCAACCGCTCCCACTACGAGGAGGTCCTGGTGGTGCGGGTGCATCCCGAACTCCTGGACCGCCAGCGGCTCCCGGGACGCAAGCAGAGCGGCAAGGCGCTGTGGCGCCGGCGCTACCGCGAGATCAACCAGTGGGAGCGGTATCTGACGGACAACGGATACAGGCTCGTCAAGCTGTTCCTGAACCTGTCCAAGGAGGAGCAGCGGGTCCGATTCCTCAAACGCATCGACGTACCGGAGCGGAACTGGAAGTTCTCGGCGGCGGACGCGCGTGAACGCGCCCGCTGGGACGACTACCAGGAGGCGTTCGAGGACATGCTGTCCGCCACGAGCACACGCTGGGCCCCGTGGTACGTCGTGCCCGCCGACCGCAAGTGGTACGCACGGACCTGCTCGGCGGCCGTGCTCGCACACACCCTGATGGACATCGATCCGCAGTATCCGGTCGTCGGCGACAAGGCCCGTCACGAACTGGAGCTGGAGAAGCGGCAGTTGGAGAAGGAGGCGCCGTCCGGATCCGCGGCCGACCCGTACGCTGCCCGGAGGCGGGCGCGGTGACCGCGGCGGCGACCGGGCCCGGCGCTCCGCCGGCGCGCCTGTGGCACGCCGAGCCCGCCGACTCGGTGGCCCGCGAACTCGGTGTCGACCCGGCCGAGGGACTCGACACCGCGCGGGCGGCGGCGCGGCGCGAAAAGTACGGGCCCAACGCCCTGCCCGAGGAGAAGCCGACACCGGCGTTGCGCCGGCTCCTGGGCCAGTTCACCTCGTACATGCAGATCATCCTCGTCGTGTCCGCGGCCGTGTCCCTCGCCATCCAGGAGTGGGGCACGGCGGTGGTGCTGCTCGCCCTGTCCGTCCTGAACGCGGTCATCGGCCTGCGCCAGGAGGGCAAGGCGGACAGCGCCATGAACGCCCTGAAGGCGATGACGAAGGCCACCGCACGGGTGCGCAGGGACGGCAGGGAGGCCCAGATCCCCGCGGAGGACGTCGTCGTCGGGGACGTGGTGCTGCTCGCCGCCGGGGACGAGGTGCCGGCGGACGGCCGGATCGTCTCTGCGACCGCGCTGCAGATCGACGAGTCGGCGCTCACCGGCGAGAGCGTGCCCGCGGCCAAGGACGCGAACCCGGTGTTCGGTGAGGAGCTCGGCCCGGCCGACCAGAGCGACATGGCGTTCATGACCACTCCGGTGACGCACGGCAGTGGTGTGCTGCTCGTGACCGCCACCGGGTCCGCCACCGAACTGGGCCGTATCTCGGGGATGTTGACGGCGACACCGCGCGAAATGTCGCCGCTGTCCAAGGAGTTGAACCGGCTCACCCTGTGGATCGTCGGGGCGGCCGCGCTCACCATGGTCGTGATGTTCGCGCTCGGCCGCGGCCGCGGCGAGCCCTGGGACGCGCTGTTCGTCAGCGCGGTGTCCCTGGCCATCGCCGCGGTGCCCGAGGCGCTGCCGACGGTGACACAGACCATCCTCTCGATGGGCGGGCTCGACCTGGCGAAGCGCAACGCGATCGTCAAGGACCTGCCGTCCGTGGAGACACTGGGCTTCACGTCGGCCGTGAACTCCGACAAGACCGGCACCCTGACGATGAATCAGATGACCGTCGTCGAGGTCGTCGACGCCTTCGACCGGTACACGGTCTCGGGCACCGGCTACGGCCTGGAGGGCAGGATCCACCACGCGGCGGGCAGCTCGCCCGGCATCGAGGACGCGATCCTTCCGTACCTCGTCGCCAGCGACACCTCGCTCGTCGACGGCGAAGTGGTGGGCGACCCCACCGAGGGCGCACTGCTCGTACTCGGGCACAAGGCGGGCCTCGACGTGGCCGCCACGCGCGAGCGGCTGCCCCGCCTCGCCACCCTGCCGTTCGACCCGGCGTACAAACTGATGGCCACCTTCCACGCGGCGCACGACGGGCTGGGGCGGCCCGTCGTGCGCTGCTTCATCAAGGGCGCCGCGCCCGCCGTGCTCGCGCTCACCACCACGGCCCTGTCCGACGGCGCGGGTATCCCCTTCGACGCGGAACTGCGCGGCCGGGCCGACACCGAGGTCGAGCGGATGGAGCGGGCCGGCCGCCGGGTCATGGCCGCCGCGACGCGCGACCTGGACCCGGAGACGTTCAAGCCGGACGGTGAACTCCTCGACGTGATACGGGAGTTGCGGATCACGAGCCTCGTCGGCATGGTCGACCCGGCGCGCCCCGAGTCGAAGGCGGCCGTCGCCGCGGCCCAGGCCGCCCATATCCGCGTACGCATGGTGACAGGCGACGACGTGATCACCGGCGCGGCGATCGCCGAGCAGATCGGGATCGGCGGAGAGGCGATCCTCGGCGCCGAGTTCGCGGCGCTGCCCGAGAGCGAGCGGCTCGAACGGATCGAGCGGATCGGCGTCGTCGGCAGGGTCGCGCCCGAGCACAAGGTGCTGCTCGCCGAGACGTTGAAGAAGAAGGGCGACGTGGTCGCCATGACCGGCGACGGCGTCAACGACGCGCCCGCCATCAAGGCCGCCGACATCGGCGTGGCCATGGGATCGGGCACGGAGGTGGCCAAGAACGCCGGGCGGATGATTCTGTCCGACGACAACTTCGCCACGATCATTCACGCGGTGGAACAGGGCCGCAAGATCTACGACAACCTCACCAAGTACATCCGCTTCGTGCTGATCCTGCTGGTCGTGTTCGTCCTGACGTTCCTCGGCGCCTCGCTCTTCGACATCGCGGACGCCGAGCCGTTCAACCCCGCCCAGGTGCTGTGGATCCACTTCGTCGTCAACGCGGCCTTCGGCTTCTCCCTCGGCTTCGACCGGGTCGGCGCGGGGCTCATGACACGGCGCCCGCGGCCGCGCGGCGAACCGGTGATGACTCCGGCGCTGATGCTCACGGTGGGGCTCGTGGGCGCCGGCATCGCCGTCGCGCTGCTGAGCCTGATCAAGCTCGGCGAGGCCCGCTACGACAGCGTCCGCATCGGCAACTCCATCGCGTTCGCGGCGTTCGCGCTGTGCCTGATCGTGGCCGCGGTCGAGTGCCGCAGCCAGACCGGGACCGTGCTCACCGTCGACACCTTCGACAGCAAGCAGCTCAACTGGACGATCCTGGGCGAGTTCGTGCTCGCCGTGCTCGTCACACAGACCGATGTCTTCAACCGGCTGCTCGGCACCGTCCCCCTGCACATCGGCCAGTTCGGCTGGGCGCTGCTGCCCGCCCTCGCGCTCCTCGCGCTGTGGGAGCTGGGCAAGCTGATCGTCCGGCGGAGGTGACCCAGCGGTGCCCAAGTCCCTGCCGATGCCGCCCGGTGTGCAGACGCTGCGCACCTACCGGCGCTCCTGGCTGGTCAAGGATCTCGTCGCCGGCGTCGTCCTGACCACGCTGCTCGTGCCGCAGGGCATGGCGTACGCCGAGCTCGCCGGGCTTCCGGCGATCACCGGGCTCTATACGTCGGTGATGTGTCTGCTCGCGTACGCCGTCGCGGGGCCGTCCCGGATCCTCGTCCTCGGCCCCGACTCCTCGCTCGGGCCGATGATCGCGGCGACGATCCTGCCGCTGGTCGCCTCGGGCGGCGACAGCGATCGGGCGATCGCCCTCGCCTCGGTGCTCGCCCTGATGGTCGGGGCGATCACGATGCTGGCGGGCGTGGGGCGCCTGGGCTTCATCGCCGACCTCATCTCCAAGCCCACGATGATCGGCTACATGAACGGGCTCGCCCTGACCATCCTCGTCGGCCAGCTGCCGAAGCTGTTCGGGTTCTCCGTGGACGCGGACGGTCTGATCGGTGAAGTCGACGCGCTGGTACGGGGGTTGGCGGACGGGGCGGCGGTGCCGGCGGCGGTGGGCGTGGGCGTCGGCTGCATCGCGCTCGTCCTGCTGCTGCAGCGGCTGCTGCCGAAGGTGCCCGCCGTCCTCGTGATGGTGGTGCTCGCCATCGGCGCGACCGTCGTGTTCGACCTCGGGGAGCACGGGGTGAAGCTGGTCGGCCGGCTGCCGAAGGGACTGCCGCCGTTCACCGTCCCCGACATCCGCTGGGACGACCTCGGCCCGCTGTTCGTGGGCGCTCTCGGCATCGCCCTGGTCTCCCTCGCCGACACCATCTCCAACGCCACCGCGTTCGCGAACCGCAGCGGCCAGGAGGTCCGCGGCAACAACGAGATGATCGCCATCGGCGCGGCGAACGCGGCCGCGGGTCTCTTCCAGGGCTTCCCCGTGAGCACCAGCGGATCGCGGACCGCGGTGGCCGAACGGGCGGGCGCCAAGACGCAGTTGACGGGACTCGTGGGCGTGGCGCTGATCCTGCTCATGCTCGTCCTGCTGCCCGGCCTGTTCCGCAACCTGCCGCAGCCCGCGCTCGCCGCCGTCGTCATCACGGCGTCGCTCTCGCTGGCCGACCTGTCGGGTGCGGGGCGGCTGTGGCGGCAGCGCAAGGCCGAGTTCTGGCTGTGCATGGCCGCGTTCCTCGGCGTCGCGCTGCTCGGTGTGCTGCCGGGGATCGCGGTCGCGGTCGGCCTGTCGATCCTGAACGTCTTCCGGCGCGCGTGGTGGCCGTACAGTGCGGTGCTCGGTCGGGTGGCGGGGCTCGAGGGCTACCACGACGTGAGTTCACATCCCGGTGCGCAGCGGCTGCCGGGGCTCGTGCTGCTGCGTTTCGACGCGCCGCTGTTCTTCGCCAACGCGAAGTCGTTCCGCGACGAGGTGCGGGGGGCGGTGTGGGAGGCGGTCGAGCCGCGGTGCGTGGTGGTTGCCGCGGAGCCGGTGACCGATGTGGACACGACCGCGGCGGATGTCCTGGAGGAGCTCCACGAGGCGCTGCGCGAGCGGGGGGTGGAGTTGGTGTTCGCCGAGCTGAAGGATCCGGTGCGGAGGAAGATCGAGCGGTACGGGTTGGCCCGGACGTTCGGGCCGGAGGCGTTCTACCCCACCGTGGAGAGTGCGGTGGAGGCGTTTCGGGAGAGGGCCGGGGTGGAGTGGTCGGCCACGCCGGCGAGCCCCCGCGGCGATTGAGTCGCGGGGGCCGGGGGTGCGGTTGCGGGGCTCTGCCCCGGGCCCCGCGCCTCAATCGCCGGCGGGGCTTAAGTGGCTGCCGCCAGCAGGTGCGTTCCCCACGCCGGCAGGTCCACGTACAGGCCCGTTTCCAGTAGCTCCGCGCCCGCGCGTTCGTAGCGGTCCGTGCCGAGGAGGCTTGTCAACTGCCAGGTCTCCGGGCCCAGTTCGGACCACGGGAGGCGGATCCGGCCCTGTGCCCGGTGGTCGGAGAGGTTGACCACCGTCAGGAAGCGGCCCGCCGGGCCCGTCCAGCACGACGCGACCAGCGCCGCGGCCGAGTCGTTGTCCGGCCAGCCCGCGCAGTCGAGGAGCCGCCAGCTGCCCGTGCGCATGCCGCTGACGTGCACGGCCGACAGCAGTCGCTCGTGGAAGGAGCGCAGCTCGTCGTCGGCCGGCTCCTCGGGGCGCCGGTCGAGGAACACCGGCAGCTGGACCCGGCGGCCCGTGAACTGGCCCTCGTGCCACAGCGTCGCGCCGGGCAGCGTGGCGATCAGCGCGGCCGCGGCCCGCTCCTTGTCCGGGGCCAGGGTGTGCGCGGCCCGCGGCTCGTCGTGGTTCTCCAGGAAGCGGACGAGCCCGCGCTGGTACGTCTCGTCGGCGTGCAGGTGGGCCCGCACGGACGCGGCGTCGTGGGCGAGGATCCGGTCGTAGAGCCGCTTGTCGTAGCAGAAGTCGAAGCCCTGCTGCTGGAGCGTCCATTCGAGGTCCCAGTACGCCTCCGCGGCGAAGATCATGTCCGGGCGCTCGCGGTGGACCGCGCCGATGACCTCGACCCAGAACTCCTCCGCGGGACGCTTCCCGGCCCGCTCGCCCCAGGTGCGTTCGAAGACGTCGTTCGTCATCAGCATCGCCATGTCGCAGCGGACGCCGTCGCAGAACCGGCCGATGTGGTCGAGGATCTCGACGGTCGAATGCCGCAACTCCGGTGCGAATGCGTTGAGTTGGACGACGTCGGGCCACGGCGGGAAGAACGGGTCCCGGCCCCGCGCGAGCACCGCGCGTCCCGTGTCGAGGAAGCCGTCCGGATCCCGCCGCAGGTCCTCGGCGTCGCCGCGGACGAACAGCTGCGGGTACTCGCCCACCCACGGGTTGTCGGGCGCCACATGGTTCGGCACGTAGTCGAGCAGCAACCCCACGCCGCGGCGGTCGAGTTCGGCGCGCGCCGCGGTGAGGCCGACGGCCCCGCCGAGCGCGCCGTCCACCTCGTAGCGGCGGATGCAGTACGCGGAGCCCGCGATGTCCTGCTCGCCGATGCCGGGGACGGCCGCCTGGAACGCGGCCCGCAGCGCGGGGTTCTGGAGAGCGATGGCGCGGCCCTCCGGGCTGCGTTCCCACACGCCCATCAGCCAGACGACATCGACCCCGGACGGGGTGATCTCGTCCCAGATGTCCTTGGGCACGTCCGCGAGGCCGATCTCGCGGCCGAGCCTGCGTCCCGTCTCCCGCAGCCACACACGGGTGTTGACCTCATGGATGACGGGCTGTGCCGGCAAAGCGGCCATCGCTGCTACCTCCTGGTGTTGCGCGGTCGGAAGGCGTCGGGGCCGAGCGTGCCGAAGATCTTCGTCAGGGCCGCGACGAGCCCCGTCCACCCCGTCTGGTGCGAGGCGCCGATGCCGGCCCCGTTGTCGCCGTGGAAGTACTCGTAGAAGGAGATGAGGTCGCGCCAGTGCGGGTCGTCCCGGAAAATCGCCTGGCCGCCGTACACCGGGCGGTTCCCGTCCTCGTCGCGCAGGAAGATGCGGCCGAGCCGCGTGGAGATCTCCTCCGCGACCTCGAAGAGGTTCATGCGCACCCCGGAGCCCGTCGGGCACTCGACGGTGAGCTCGTCGCCGTAGAAGCCGTACAGATGCAGCAGGGACCGGATGACGAGGGCGTTCATCGGCATCCACACCGGGCCGCGCCAGTTGGAGTTGCCGCCGAACATGCCGGTGTCGGACTCGGCGGGCAGATAGCCCACTGAGTACTCCTGGCCGTGCACCGTGAACGTGTAGGGGTTCTCCTCGTGGTACTTGGACAGCGCCCTGATCCCGTACGGGCTGAGGAACTCGTCCTCCGACAGCACCCGGGACAGGACGCGCACCAGCTTCTTCTCGTCGACGACGGAGAGGAGCCGGGGCCCGCCCGCCTTGCCGGCCTGCGCCTGTGACAGCGTCACGGACAGGGACGGGTGGCGCGAGGCGAACCGCTGCAACCGCTCACCGAGGCCGTCGAGGCGCTCCAGCTGTTGCGGCTGGAAGACGGTGGACGCGCACAGCGGCAGCAGGCCGACCATCGAGCGGACCTTCAGCCGCACCGCCTCCCCGTCGGGCAGCCGCAGCACGTCGTAGAAGAACCCGTCCTCCTCGTCCCAGAGTTCGTCACCGAGGTTGCCGAGCCGGTCCATGGACGCGGAGATCCACAGATAGTGCTCGACGAACTTCAGGACCAGATCGTCGTACATCTCGTTCTGCTCGACGAGTTCGAGGGCGATCTGGAGCATCGACTGGCAGTACAGGGCCATCCACGCCGTGCCGTCGGCCTGCTCCAGGGAGCCGCCGGTGGGCAGGGGCGCGCTGCGGTCGAAGACGCCGATGTTGTCGAGGCCGAGGAAGCCGCCCTGGAAGACATTGCGGCCGGTCGGGTCCTTGCGGTTGACCCACCATGTGAAGTTCGTCAGGAGCTTTTGGAAGGTGCGCTCCAGGAACTCGTGATCCGTGCGGCCGGTCGTCTCCTTCTCCACCGTGTACACGAAGTACGCGGCCCAGGCGTGCACCGGCGGATTGACGTCGCCGAAGCTCCACTCGTAGGCCGGAATCTGCCCGTTGGGGTGCTGGAAGGAGTCCCGCAGCAGGAGTTCGATCTGCTGCTTGGCGAAGTCGATGTCGACGACGGACAGGGCCACCGCGTGGAAGGCGAGGTCCCAGGCCGCGAACCACGGGTACTCCCACTTGTCCGGCATGGACACGATGTCGTCGCTGACCATGTGGAACCACTCGCGGTTGCGCACGCCGGCCCGTGGCATGCTCCACGGCGTCATGTGGTGCTCGGCGAGCCACGTCTCCAGGTCGAACGAGTAGTACTGCTTGGACCACAGCATCCCGGCGAGCGCCTGGCGCATCACCCGCGCCTCGTCCTCGCTCTTACCCTTCGGCGTCAACTCCCGGTAGAACGCGTCCGCTTCGGCGATCCGGTCGCGGAACACCGCGTCGAAGCCGCGGGCCAGGCTGAGCTGGGCACCGGCGGGCCCGAGGCGCAGCCGCAGCGTCTCGGACCCGCCGGCGGGCACGGTGAGTTTGTGGTGGGCGGCGGCCTTGGTGCCCTGCTGCTCCGGGTCGACGGCCCCCTCGTCGCCCTCGATCACGTACCGGCCGATGCCGTCCTTGACGTAGGGGGAGGCGTTGGGTGAGCCGAACAGCCGCTCGCTGTTGGTCTCGTTCTCCGTGAACAGCAGCTCGGCCGTGGCGTCGCAGCGCAGGTCGTAGCTGCCGAGCTCCGGGTGGTCGGCACGGATCGTGCGGGTGGAGCGCGAGCCCTCGGCCGCGCGCAGCACCGGCTTCTGGCCCGCGGCGGAGTGCTCGCCCCACGACCAGGTGTTGCGGAACCACAGCGTCGGCAGGACGTGCAGCGTCGCCTCTTCCGGGCCCCGGTTGTCGACGGTGATCCGCATCAGGATGTCGTCGTGTTCCGCCTTGGCGTACTCCACCGTCACGTCGAAGTACCGCTGCTCGCCGAAGATTCCGGTGTCGAGCAGCTCGTACTCGAACTCCTGCCGGGAGCGCCCGCCGTTGACGGCCACGAGGTCGTTGTACGGGTACGGGGCCTGCGGATACTTGTACAGGTACTTCAGGTAGGAGTTGCTGGGCGTGGCGTCGAGGTAGAAGTAGTACTCCTTGACGTCCTCGCCGTGGTTGCCCTCCGCGTTGGTCAGGCCGAAGGCGCGCTCCTTGAGGATGGGGTCGCGGCCGTTCCACAGGGCGACCGCGAGACACAGGCGCTGCTTGTCGTCGCAGAGGCCGCCGAGGCCGTCCTCGCCCCACCGGTAGGCGCGCGAACGGGCGTGGTCGTGCGGGAAGTACGACCACGCGTCGCCCCCCGGGCTGTAGTCCTCACGCACCGTTCCCCACTGCCGCTCGCTCAGGTACGGGCCCCACAGGCGCGAGCGTCCGCTTCCGTCGCCGGTCGGCCCGACGCGCGATTCCTTCTTCATGTGAACCCTCCACGTGCTCATGGGTCAGCCCGGGGCGCCAGTCTCGGCAGGGGGTCGCGGGGTCGCCTCACCTTCCGGGGGTGAGCTCCCGGCACGGGCCGCGAGCGTGACCGCGATCTCGTACGCGGCGAGCAGCACGGCGATGACGAGGAGCGCGGTCCACGACGACAGCAGGATCGACATCAGGGCCGCCAGGACGGCCCCGCCGACGCGCAGCACATCCACGTGCCGGGCCAGCCACGGCCTCAACTGCTTGTTCTTCCCAAGATGTTCGCTCGCCCTCGAGACCCCGTGTCCGGTGGCGCGGGCGCCCTGCGCGGTCCACCTGCGCAGCGCGGACGGCAACCGTCCTGGACCGATCAGATAGCAGAGGACGGCGATCGCGACGCCGAGCCACAGCAGTTGATCGCCCCGTTCCCGCAGCATCGTGAAGATGGTCCACAGCGCCGAGCGCAGTCCGTCGCGGTAGACGCCCTCCGGCACCTGACCCAGCAACTGGTCGCGCACGCCTCGTAGGACGGCCGTCAGCACCGTGACCGACACCACCAGCCACAGACCGAGCTGGAGCAGGGTGCGCCGCCGGTTCGGTGACACCCACAGGGAGAGGGCGAGGAGGACCGGGACGGCGATCAGCAGACCGATGACGGCCTTCTTGAACAGCAGGACCGCGTCCTGGAGCTGACCCAGCTCGTTCCGGTTGTAGAGGCGGATCTGCGCGAAGTTCTCCGGCAGGTCCCTCCCGATCGCCTTCTCGATCCGCTGGTGCAGACCGGGCGGCAGCTCCCCGGAGGACAGCGTCGGAAGGTCGATCTTCTTGCCGAAGACGGACGGCAGCTCGGTCTCCAGGGAGCCCAGCAGATTGTTGACCACGGGCAGCAGGTTGAGCGTGACCGTGTCGCCCTTCACCTTGATGTTCTCGTTGCGCTTCTCCAGGAGGGCGACGATGCGCTCGTGCGCGAACCGGTTCGTGGTCCGCCACAGCTCCTGGAACCGCTCGGTCGCGATCAGCTCCGAGATCTTGTCGTGCATGAAGTCGTGCACGGCCCCCGTCACCGGGCCCGCCAGGAACGAGGCGCGCGGTGGCAGCGCATCGGACAGCCGCTGCTCCACGTCGAGCTGATCGAAGATCTCGTCCGCCAGATACTTGGAGACCGCGGCGTTCACCTTCGGGTCCTCGGGCAGCGAGCCGACCGTGGAGATCCAGCGGTCCGTGTTCAGGGTGGTCCGCGAACCCCACCCACCCACCACGGAGGTGACCGCGAGCACCGCGACGAGCGCGATCAGGATCGCGGCGATCGTGCGCCGCACCGCGAACGTCCGGGCGTGGCGCCTGCGTTGGCTGCCGGCGCGATCACGCAGTACCTCGACCTCGGCGCGCAGCCGCTCCAGTTCCGAATCGGTGGCGGACGGTGGGCCGGACGCGGCTTCGCCGGGGCCGGGGGCCTTGTCATCGCTCATGGCGTGGCACCTCCAGCGGCCAGCGTCGCGGCGGTCCGCGTCGCGGTGCTCACCTGCGGCGGGTGACGCGTGGCGCGGGCGGCAACGATGTGATGACGGTGGAGATTCCGTCGACAGTCGGAGGGAGACGCCATGGCGGTCATCGGACCGGTTCAGCTGCTCACCATCGAGTTCGGGCCCGACGCCAAGTTCGAGGGGCGCATCATCGAGGAACTGGCGATTCTCGAGGCGAACGAACAGATCCGCGTCCTCGATGTGCTCTTCGTCAGCAAGGAGCCCAGTGGTGGCCTGTTCTCCCTCGACTTCCAGCAGGAGGGGATGGGAGAGACCGTCGCCGCCCTGCTCGGAATCTCCCGGGAGCGGATCCGCGCCGTGCAGGACGCGTATCCGAGCATGACCGAGGGCAACGCGTTCGGGCTGAGCACCGGCGAGATCAGGGAGATGGCCGAGGCCCAGGACCCGGGCACGTCGGCGGCGTACATCCTGCTCGAACACGTCTGGGCGAAGCATCTGCGCAAGGCGGTCAGGGACGCGGGCGGCGTGCCCGTCGCCGAGGGCTTCCTCACCGAGGAGGCCCTGGAGCCCGTGGCCGTCGAACTCGCCGCCGCGGCCGAGCGCCTGGGCGATCCGGTCGCCCCCAAACCCACTCCCGTACCCAAACCCGGCAACCGTCCCAGGAGGACCTGATGGCCGAACTCGTCGTACTCGGATTCTCGGACAAGGAAAAGGCCGAATCGGTGCTGCGCCTGGCCGGCGAGCTGTCCCGGCAGGAGCTGCTCGAGCTCGAGGACGCCGTGGTGGCCTGGCGCACCATGGACGGAAAGCTGCACGTCCACCAGACGCACAGCACCACCGGAGCGGGAGCGGCCGGCGGCGCCCTGTGGGGCGCGCTGTTCGGGATGCTCTTCCTGATGCCCGTGTTCGGCGCCGCCGTGGGCGCGGCCACCGGAGCCGCCGCGGGCAAGCTCACCGACATCGGCATCAACGACGCCTTCGTCAAGGAGACCGCGCGCGCCCTCGAACCCGGCCGCGCCGCCCTCTTCACGCTCGTCAGGCGCACCACGCCGGACCGGGTACAGGAAGCGCTGCGCCCCTTCAGCCCCACCGTGATCCACACCTCCCTCACCAAGGACCGGGAGGAGGAGCTGGTCGAGGCTCTGCAGTCCAAGTAGTCGCCGGGTCGCCCACCGGGCCGCCCTCGTTGTCGACGCGCCGTCTCACACCGGAACTTCACCCGGGTGAGATGGCGCTTGGCATGTGCCGGACGCAGCGCCCCCGCCCCCACACTTGCCGCAACGGGGCGGGTCCACTGCGCTGCGAGAGCGAGGGGCACCATGGCCGAGTGGTCACACCGCACACCGGACGGCGAGCACGGCGAGCACAGCGCGGAGCAGACCGACTCCGTGCCCGCGCTGCCCGGCTGGATCGTTCCGCGCCCCCGCCTCACCGACCAACTGGCCAGGGGCGTGCGCGGTCCGCTCACCGTCGTGGTCGGCCCCGTGGGCGCGGGCAAGACGGCCCTCGCCCTGGAGTGGGCGCACACCCGGCGCCCGCCCTGGCCGCTCGCCTGGGTCGCCTGCGACGGGCCCGCCGAGCACCCCGGCGTGTTCTGGCAGCGGGTGTTCGGCGCGCTGCGCGCCGCGGGCGTCACGGTGCCCGAACCCGCATCGAGCGACGACGGCCCGCTGCTCGTCGCGACCCTCGCCACCTGCCTCAATGAGCACGGGGACCCGTCGGTCCTCGTCCTCGACGACTTCCAGCCCGCCCTCGACTCGCCGATCGCCCGTGGCGTCACGCATCTGCTCCGGCACGCCCCCGACAAGCTGCGTCTCGTGGTGCTCGCCCGCCGCGACCCGCCCCTGCACCTGTACCGCGGGCGGCTCACCAGCGAGGTCGCCGAAGTACGCACCGCGGACCTCGCCTTCGACGACCGGGAGGCGACGGCCCTCCTGGCCCAGCACGGCATCGACGTGACGAAGCAGACGGTGAGCACGCTGCGGCGGCGCGCGGACGGCTGGGCCGCGGGCCTTCGGCTCGCCGCGATGTCCATGGAGCGGCGCGGCGACCCCGAACGGTTCGTCGCGCAGCTCGCGGGGGACGACGAGGCGATCTCCAGCTATCTGGTCGAGGAGGTGCTCGACCAGCAGTCGCCCGGCATGCGCAGGCTGCTCCTGACGACGAGCATCCTGGACCGGGTGAACGCCGAACTGGCCGCCGAACTCGCGGGCGACACCGACGGCGCCCTGTTCGCGGGACTCGTCCGGGAGAACTCCTTCCTGCGGCCCGTGGGGCAGGGCTGGTACCGCTGCCACCAGATGTTCGCCGACGTGCTGCGGACCTGCCTGCGGCACGAGACGCCCGGACTCGTGGCACCCCTGCACCGCACGGCCGCCGCGTGGCTCGCCGGGTGCGGTCTGCTCGCCGACGCCGTGCGGCACCTGTTCGCCGCGGGCGACGGGGACGAGGCGGCCCGGCTCATCGTCCACCACCTCGCGATCGGGCAGGTGCTCGGCCTGGCCAGGACCCGGCTGTCCGTCGACGCGGGCCGGCCCTCGCCCGACGAACTGCCCGCCGAGGAACCGGAGTCCGCGCTGCTCGCGGCGGCCGTCGCCAGGACCCGCAAGGACGACCAGGCGTGCACCACGAACCTGGAGCGGTCCGCCGAACTCCTCGACCGGCTGCCGCAGGGGGAGGACGACCGCGTCGCACGGTGCCGGCTCACCCACGCCGTGATCCGGATGGACCGGCTGCGCTGCCACGATCCGCGCCGCGCAGGCGTCGCCGCGGCCGACGCGGAGGCGGCGGCACCGCAAGTGCCGCACACCCTGCTGGCCGAGCGCCCCGAGATCCCGGCCCTCATCCTGACCGTGCGGGGCAGCGGAGAGCTGCGGGCCGGCAGCCTGAAGGCCGCCCAGGCTTCCCTCACCCGGGGACTCAAGGCGGCGGGCGCCGCGGGGAACGGCGCGCTGCGCCGGGACTGCCTCGTCGAACTCGCGCTCCTGGAGGCGCTGCGCGGCCGCTTCCGGGCCGCGGACGAGCTCACCGCCCAGGCCGTCCAGCCGCCGATGCCGCCGTGGACCGCGGGCGAACCCTCGCGCGCCACCCTGCACCTGGTGCGGGCCTGGGGTGCCCTGGCGCGCGGTGAGCCCGTCCGGGCCCGGCACGAACTCGCCCACAGCGAAGCGGCGTTGGGAAAGGGCTCCGACACGTTCCTCGCCGAGATCGGCGGGATCGTCGCCCGGATCGCGGGCACGGTGGAGCGCGGGGGCCGGGGCGCGGAGGCCGTCGCGAACGCGGTGACGGTGTCCCGGCTGCCGCAGACGGTGCAACGGACGGTCGCGCCGACCTGCGCCCGGCTGCTGAGCCCCGCGCAGCCGCACCGCGCCCACGCCGCCGCGCCGCCCGAGCAGGACCCGCTCGCGCAGGTTCCCGCCGAGCGGCTCAGCGCACGCGAACGCGATGTCCTCGGCCGGCTCGCGCAGATGATGACCACCGAGGAGATAGCCGATGAGCTCTACCTCTCGGTCAACACGGTGAAGACACACCTCAAGAGCGTCTACCGCAAACTGGCCGTGTCCCGCCGCTCGGCGGCGGTCCGCCGGGCCCGCGAGCTCCAGATCCTGTGAGCATGCCGGGCCGGGCAGCGTCTCAGACGAGCCCCAACTCCCGTGCCCGGACCAGCGCTTCGGCGCGCGAGCGCGCGCCCAGCTTCCGGTACACGGCGCGCGTGTGGCTCTTGACCGTGTTGTGCGAGACGTAGAGATCGTCGGCGATCTGCCGCAGCGAAACCTCCTCCTGCAACTGTTGGAGCACGGCGAGTTCACGGCCGGTGAGCCGCTGTGGCGACGGCAGTGTGCCGTTCGCCTGTGGGACGGGCGCCGGTGCCGGCACCGCGGCGAGCGCGTCCGAGGCCCGGTGCACCAGCGCACCGGCGGTCCGCGGATCAGCCACGTCCCCCGCGATCTCCACGAGGACCCCGGCGACCCACATCAGACAGGTCGTCAGGGCGGCGTCGGCCGCCGCCGTACCTTCTTGGTTGAGCGAGCACAGCTGGAGGCGCAGCGCGGACGCGCGCCCCGAATTTCCCGGATCATCGACCGTGCGTGGGCACAGTACTGTGGGCATGCCCCTCACCTCCCCATGTGGAGGGCATCACCCCACCACGGTGGGGCCCGCGCGAGCCCGGCGGAAGGGGTCTTCCGCGCCGTTTTCCGGGAGGTTCGGCCCGTTGCGCGGCCGAAAGGGGCCGTGTGTCCGGCTACTCCCTCGGGTCCCGCGGCCCAGGGAGCCGGCGGACCTCGAGGAGTTCGAGGCCGAGGCCCTGGATGCGGTCGAGGATCCCGTACAGGGCGGCCTGGTCGAGTCCCGCGCCGACCAGCACCGTCTCGGCGGGGCGCAGCACGACCGTCAGCTCGCCGAACGCCGACCGGAAGGCATCGCCGAGCCTGCCCCTGACGCGGATCTCGAAGTCGCTGCCTCCGGAGGGCGTTCCGGTTCGATCGGGTCCGGGACCCGAGTGTGACCCGTCCATGACGTCACCTCCAGTGCGAGCATCACCCCGCGTGCCATTCTCCCGGCGAACGCACGGTCGGGGGCATCACCTCGGACGGGTGACAGCCGCGCGTGGGGCGGGGCTCATCCGCTGCGGGTGAACCGGGCCGGGCGGTGCGGGCCGCATGCTCCGGGTCCATCGGCTCCGCGGCCATCGAGCCGGGGCCGTCGAGGAGGAGGTTCGACATGACCGAGCAGATGTCGCCGGGCCCGGCGCGCTCCGGCCCTTCCGGCGCGCCCGAGCCGGCGCCCCGCGCCAACGTGGGTGTCGTCGGGGGAGTCGTCTTCGCCGCGTTCGTGATGGGCATCATCGGCGCCTATCACGCGATCGCCGGCCTCGCCGCGATACTCAACGAGAACTTCTACCAAGCGCAGGACGACTACGCGTTCGACTTCAACGTCAACGCCCGCGGCTGGGTGCAGATGATCACCGGGGTCATCGTCTTCGCCGCGGCGGTCAGCCTCTTCAGCGGGCGCACCTGGGCGCGGATCGTCGTCATGATCATCGCTGCGATGAGCGCGCTGGAGAACTTCTTCTTCACCCCGTACCAGCCCGTGTGGTCGGCGATCCTCATCGCCCTCGACATCCTCGTGATCTGGTCCCTCGCCATGTACGGACACCGTGAGGCGCACAAGGTCTACGGGGCGCCGCTCTAGGCGGACAGGGCCCTGCCGCTCAGGGGCGCCGCACCGTCAGGGCGAGACCCGTGATGCCTCGCCAGTCCAGCGGCGGGCGTTCCCGGTACGTTCCCGGGCGCTGCCTCGGCACGATCACCCGCAGCGCGCCGGGGCGCACCTCGATACGGACGGGGACGTCCATGCGCACCGCCTCGCCGTCGAGGCCGACGGGGATCGAGTCCTGGTCGGCGTCGACGACCACCGAGGCGGCGGTCCGCGTCGTCACGCCGGCGGACCGGCTGCCCCGCAGCAGTCCCGCTGCCTGCGCGGCGCTCGTGACCCGCACGCCGACGCAGCCGAGGATCCCGCCGTCGAGACGGGTGCGCCGGCCGAGGCCCGCGATGTCACGCGCGCCGTACGGGTTGTTGCTCACCAACAGCGCCTGCGGGTCGGTGACTTCGTGCTCGTCGACCCGTGCCGTCAGCTCCGCGCCCTGGTGCCGGGCGAGCAGATCGGGCAGCAGCTCGAGGGTGGTACGCGTCTTGCCGTCGCGGTAGGCCGGGCTCTGCACCACCTCGGCGTAGGCCCCGAACGAGACGTTGTTGACGAACGGGAGGCCGCCCGCCCGGCCCAGGTCGACCCGCAGCTCCACGCCGTCGGACAGCGCGTCCAGTGCCTTCGACGGGTCCTCGCGGTCCAGGCCCAGGTCGAGGGCGAAGTGGTTGCGGGTCCCGGCGGGGATCACCAGGAACGGCAGGCCGAGTTCGGCGGCGACGTCGGCGACGAGGGCCTGCGTGCCGTCGCCGCCCGCGACGCCGAGGAGGTCCGCCCCCGCGGCGGCGCGGGCCCGGGCGAGCGCCGCCACGTCGACCGGCTCAGGACCCTCCAACAGCACGACGTCGGCGCCCAGTTGCTCGGCCTTCGCGCGCAGCCCGAAGCGGTCGACCTTCCCGCCGCCCGAGCGCGGATTCATGATCAGCACCGGCCGGTGGAACGCCGGAGCCGGCGCCTCGGGCATCGGGGTGGGGGACGAGCGCGGCCCCAGCGCCGCCCGGCCCGCACCCGCGGCGAGCAGCCACAGCCCGCCCGACACCAGCACCACCCACACCAGGTGCCCGCGGGCGTACTCGACCACCACCCATACCGGCGCGGCGAGCGCCAGGAGCAGCGCCAGATACCGCGCGGGGCCCCGCCTGCTGAGCACCCACCACACGGCGGCGGCCGTGACCGCCGTCCCCAGGATCCCCACGCCCAGCAGCGCGAAGGTCCGCAGCCCCGCGAAGACGGCCAGGACCAGCACGGCGGCCGCCGCGGCGGCCAACGACCCACGCGCCAGCCACCGTTGCCCCCGCTGCTGTGTCGTCCGCCGGTGTTTCGTCGGTTCCATGACCGACAGTCTGCGACCGGGAAGGCCCCGGGGACTCACCCCCGGGAGGCGACCTCACACCGGCGGGGTGACGTCGCGGCGCCCGGCCCGGCGCACGGTGGGCACAGCCGCACAGCCAGGAAGGGAGCTCCGCCATGACCGAGATGACGAGCAGGCGCCGCACCGCGCGCGAGCGGGCGAGCACGGGCAGGTCCGCGAGGTCCAGGGTCCCGCGCTCCGGGCACGACGCCTACACCCCCGCCGCCGACCGCCCCGATCCCGTCGACATCCTGGAGAAGCAGTCGGCGAGCAGGCTCCAGGAGCTGATTCCGATCCGCTACGGGCGCATGCTGGAGTCGCCGTTCCGGTTCTTCCGGGGCGCTGCCGCGATCATGGCATCCGATCTGGCGCACACCCCGGTCACCGGAATGCGCGCCCAACTGTGCGGAGACGCACACCTGTTGAACTTCCGGCTGCTCGCCTCCCCGGAGCGGCGCCTGATGTTCGACGTCAACGACTTCGACGAGACGCTGCGCGGGCCGTGGGAGTGGGACGTCAAGCGGCTCGCCGCCAGCCTCGTCATCGCGGGCCGCGGCAACGGCTTCGGCCGCACGGAGCGGGAGCGCGTCGTGCAGGTCACGGCGGCCTCGTACCGGCAGTCGATGGAGCGGTTCGCCGGGATGCGCACGCTCGACGTCTGGTACTCGCGGATCGAGGCGGACGAGCTGTACGCCACGGTGTCCGCGAAGCTGGACGGCCGCACCAAGCGGCGCATGTCGCATGCGCTCGGCAAGGCCCGCGGCCATGACCACATGCAGGCCCTGGAGAAGCTCGCCCACGTCGTCGACGGCGAACTGCGCATCGCCGCCGATCCGCCTCTGATCACCCCGCTCGACCAGCTGCTGCCGGGCGTCGAACGCAAGCAGCTGGAAGCGCAGTTGATGGACCTGATCGAGCGGTACGCGCGCACGCTCAGCGCCGAACGCAGGGCGCTGCTCTCCCAGTACCACGTCGTCGACATGGCGCGCAAAGTGGTCGGGGTGGGCAGTGTGGGCACCCGCTGCTGGATCATTCTGCTGCTCGGCCGCGACGACCGGGATCCGCTGCTGCTGCAGGCGAAGGAGGCGGGGACCTCCGTGCTCGCGGACTTCGCGGGGCAGGGCGACCACACCAATGAGGGCGAACGCGTCGTCGTCGGCCAGCGCCTCATGCAGGCGGCCGGTGACATGTTCCTCGGCTGGGAGCGGGTGGAAGGGCTCGACGGTGAGCAACGCGACTTCTATGTGCGGCAGTTGAGGGACTGGAAGGTGATTCCGCAGGCGGATCTGATGACCCCGCGCGTCATGGGCCTGTTCGGCCGGGCGTGCGGCGCGACGCTGGCCCGCGCCCACGCCCGTTCCGGCGACCGAGTCGTCCTCGCTGCCTACCTGGGCCGTTCCGACCGCTTCGACCAGGCGCTCGGCCGCTTCGCGGAGGCCTACGCCGACCAGAACGAGCGGGACCACGAGGCGCTGGCCGCGGCCGCGCGGGCAGGCAGGGTCACGGTCGAGTCATTGTGAGCCGGTGGCCGTCGTGCCGCCGAGCCTGTGCCGCAGGAACTCCTCCTGGGCCAGGACGCGCCCGACGGCCACGCCGAACACCACCACGGTGAAGAACAGGATCAGCCAGGACAGCACGGTGAACACCGACCCGAGCGCCCCGTAGCGGTCCGTGCTCATCCGCAGCGCCCGCGGCAGCCACAGCCCCGACACCCCGCAGAACGCCACCGCACCCGCCCCGGTCAGCAGCGCCCCCGGGAGCAGCGGCAGCCACGGCACCCGCCCGGCGAGCAGCAGATGCTGGGTCCACCACCACATCAGGACGGCCGCCCCGAGCTGCAAGGGGTAGCCGATGACGGCGCCCGCGCCGAACGCCCGGAGCAGCGCGCCCTGCACGATCAGCATCGTCACCCACACGAGCAGCCACACCGCCCACCGCCACGCCACGACACGCACTCCGGAGCGGGGCACGTCCCAGGCCCGCTCGCACAGCCGCTGCAGGGCCCGGGCGAACGCGGTGGCCGAGAGCAGCGCGACCAGCACGCCGGCCGCGCCCCAGCTGTGCAGGGCGGAGTCGCCGCCCCCGGTCAGTTTTTTGGCCTGCTCCACCACCGGTCCCGACGCCCCGAGCAACGTACGCAGCGAGCGCAGGAGTTCGTGCCGCACCGGCTGTGGAAAGAACGAGGCGAGGGCGATGAGCATCGGCAGGGCGGCCAGGAAGGCCTGCGCCGCGAGGCGTGTCGCCATGTCCAGGATGGTGACGTGCACCAGCTGCTGCACGATCCGGCCCGCCAGGGGCCGGGCGGTATCCGTGATCGTCATGACAACGCCCTCCCGGCGGGGGACAAGCACTCCTGCCGGGCACTGTCGGGCCCACGGCCCGGACGCACGTCGCCCGCGCCGGGTGACACCTCGACTGCTGCGGCCGCCGCATGCCCGTATTCTTCCCGTTCGCTCCCACGTTTGCGTAAAGGTGATCGAAACAAGCCTTGACCCATCAACTTCGAGCAAATAGCGTCCTTGCATTCCGGTCGACCCTTCACCAGGAAGGCTCCCTGTGCGCAGGCGCTCTCTCCTCGCCGCGGCCGCCACGACACTCGCGGCGGCGCCGCTGACGTCCGGCTGCGGCCCCTCCTCGTCGAACGCCTCGGACGCCGCCGGTGGCGACGCGCGGCGCGGCCATCTCACGTACGGCGTCTGGGACGTCTACCAACTGCCTGCCATGCAGCGCGCGGCCCGGGCCTTCGAGCGGGCGCGGCCGGGCGTGAGCGTCGACGTCCAGCTGACCCCGAACGGGACGTACTGGACGAAGCTGCGCACCGCCTGCACCGGCGGCTCCGCGCCCGACGTGTTCTGGATGAACGGGCCCAACTTCGGCATGTACGCCGACGCCGGGCAGCTGCTCCCCCTGGACACCGAGGGCGGCGACGCCGTGCTGCGGACCCGCGACTTCCCGGCCGATCTGGTCTCCCTGTACCGCTGGAAGGGCACCCAGTACGGCGCCCCGAAGGACTTCGACACCGTCGCCCTCTGGTACAACAAGGAACTCTTCGACCGCGCCAAGGTGCCGTACCCGGACGGCAGTTGGACCTGGCAGGACCTCATCGAGCACTCCCAGCGGCTCACCGACCGGGGGCGGGGGATCTACGGCGTGGGGGCGCCCGTCCGTGCGCAGGAGAACTACTACAACTCCATACCCCAGGCCGGCGGCCGGGTCATCTCCGACGACAAGCGGAGCTCCGGGTACGCCGACGAGCGGACCCGCGAAGGGCTGCGGCTGTGGATCGACCTCATCCACCGCTACCGCTCCTCGCCCACCCTCCAGCAGATGGCCGACACCGACCCCACCCAGATGTTCCAGTCGGGCACGCTGGCCATGACCTACGAGGCGTCCTACAACGCCGCGATGTTCTACCGCGACCGCGAGCTGCGGGCCAAGGTCGACGTCGCGCCGATGCCCAGGGGGAAGCACCGCGCCGGTGTGCTGCACGGCCTCGCCAACGTCGTGTACGCCCGCACACCGAACCCCGAACTCGCCCGCGACTTCGTCCGCTTCCTCGGCACCGAACGCATCTCCCTCCTCCAGGGCAAGTACGGCACCGCCATCCCCGCCCGCAACGGCACCGCGCAGCCGTGGGCCGCGGGCATGCCGCACTTCAACCTGAAGGCACACCTGGACGCGCTCGACTACGCGGTGCCCTTCCCCGGTTCCGCCAACAGTGCCGCCTGGCAGCACAAGGAACAGATGTGGCTCGCCAAGGCGTGGAGCGGCGTGGTGAGCCTCGACTCCGCCACCGACTCCCTCGCGGACGCCATGAACCAGCTGCTCGCGCAGGAGAGGAAGGGCAGGGCCTGATGAGCGTCGACACGCAGCCGAAAGCGGCGGTTCCCGCGCAGCGAAGTCACCAACAGCCGCTGAATCAGCGGGAGTTGAAGCGCCGCGAGCGTCGCTTCCGGCACCGCGACAAGTGGTGGGGCTACGCCCTCATCGCCCCGGCCGGGATCGGCCTCGCCGTCTTCTACCTGTGGCCCGTCGTGCAGACGATGTACTACAGCTTCACCGAATGGGGCGCTTTCGGCGGGACGACCTGGATCGGCGCCGCCAACTACCGCACCCTCGTGGGCGACCCGGAGTTCTGGCAGTCCCTCGGCAACACCGCCGTCTACACCGGACTCGTCCTCCTCGGCATCCCGCTCTCGATGCTGATCGCCGTACTGCTCAACCTGAAGGGGCTGCGCGGCACCGGCATCTACCGGACCCTCTACTTCCTGCCCGTCGTCACCATGCCCGCCGCGGTCGCCGTGGTCTGGCGCTGGCTCTACAACGGCGACGCCGGCATCCTCAACCACGCGCTGTCCACGATCGGCATCGACGGCACCCACTGGGTGTCCGACCCGCACACCATCCGCATCGCGGTCGCCGTCGTCGGTGTGTGGATGACCGTCGGGTACAACATGATCCTGCTGCTCGCCGGACTGCAGAGCATCCCCGGCGACTACTACGAGGCCGCCGCCCTCGACGGAGCGGGCCGCGTACGGCAGTTCTTCTCGGTCACCATGCCGCTGCTGAGCCCCACGCTGTTCTTCACCACCGTGCTCTCGGTGATCCAGTCGCTCCAGGTCTTCGACCTCGTCTACCTGATCATCGGCGCCAACACACAGAACTCGCTGCAGAACCCCGCCTACGGCGAGGGGCAGACCGTCGTGATGCTCTTCTTCCAGAAGGCGTTCTTCGACAACCAGCGCGGCTACGGCGCGGCCATCGTGTGCGTGCTGTTCGTCCTCATCATGGCGCTGACCGCCGTCCAGTTCAGGCTGCAGAAGAAGTGGGTCCACTATGCGTAAGTCCACTGTGCGTACGACGGGCATGCGCCAGGGGCGGATCTGGCCCGCCCACGTCCTGCTCGTACTCGGCGCCGTGATCACCGTGTTCCCGCTGCTGTGGGAGCTGCTGACCTCCTTCAAGAGCTTCGGCGAGTCCGTGCGCGTGCCGCCGACGATCCTGCCCGCGCACTGGGACTTCTCGAACTACCAGAAGGTCTTCGACGGCGTCCCGTTCGCGCGGCAGTTCGTGAACACCCTCGTCATGGCGCTGCTGCGGACCGCCGCCCAGCTGCTGCTGTGCTCCATGGCCGCGTACGCCTTCGCCCGTATCCGCTTCCCGGGGCGCGGGGCGATCTTCCTCGGGTTCCTCGCCGTCCTGATGGTGCCGGGGCAGCTCTTCCTGCTGCCGCAGTACCAGATCATGCAGAACCTCGGCTGGCTCGACTCCATGCAGGCGCTCGTCGTCCCCGGCATGTTCTCCGCGTTCGGCACCTTCCTGCTGCGCCAGTTCTTCATGGGGCTCCCGGAAGAGGTGGAGGAGGCGGCCCGGCTCGACGGCGCCAACCCCTTCACCGTCTTCTGGCGCATCGCGCTGCCGCTGGCCCGTCCCGGCCTGCTCGCGCTCGGCATCCTGACGTTCCTGTGGTCCTGGAACGACCTGATGTGGCCGATGATCGTCAATACCGACCCGGCGAAGATGCCGCTGTCGGCGGGCCTCGCCTCGCTCCAGGGCGCCCATCTCACCGAGTACCCGGTGCTGATGGCCGGGTCCCTGCTCGCCACGCTCCCGGTGATCGTGGTGTTCGTCGCGATGCAGCGCCAGTTCATCCAGGGCATCGCTTTCTCCGGCATGAAGGGCTGAACCACGCATGACCACCGATACGACCACCGACCTCCGTACGGGAGAACCGCAGGACACGCCCCAGCACACCCGTGATCTCCGCATCGGTGTCATCGGGCTCGGCCTGCGCGCCACCGTCGCCCGCGAGGCACACCACCCCGGCGAGGGCTCCGCGGTGGTCGCCGCCGCCGACATCTCGCCCGGCATGTTCGACCGGGCCCGCGAGTGGTTCGGCGACGATGTGCACACCTATGAGGGCCACCGGGCCATGCTGGACGCCGAGGACCTGGACGCCGTCTTCGTCATCACGCCCGACCACACCCACGAGGACCTCGCCGTCGAACTCCTCGAAGCCGGGGTCGCCGTCTTCGTCGAGAAGCCCCTCGCCATCACCACCGAGGGCTGCGACCGCGTCCTCGAAGCCGCGCGGACCAGCGGCGCCCGGCTGTACGTGGGCCACAACATGCGGCACATGCCGGTGGTCCGCGTCATGCGCGACCTCATCAAGCGCGGCGAGATCGGCGAGGTCAAGGCCGTGTGGTGCCGCCACTTCGTCGGGCACGGCGGCGACTTCTACTTCAAGGACTGGCACGCCGACCGCCGCAACACCACAGGACTGCTCCTCCAGAAGGGCGCGCACGACCTCGACGTCATCCACTGGCTGGCCGGCGCCTACACGGAGCGGGTCAGCGCGCTGGGCGGGCTCACCGTCTACGGGGACATCGCCGACCGCTCGGGGCAGGCGCCCGGCGCCACCATGCCCGACTGGTACGACCCCGAGAACAACTGGCCCCCGAAGTCCCTCACCGGGCTCAACCCCGTCGTGGACGTCGAGGACCTCTCCATGATGGTGATGCGCCTCGAAGGCGGCATCCACGCCAGCTACCAGCAGTGCCACTACACGCCCGACTACTGGCGCAACTACACGGTCATCGGCACCGAGGGCCGCCTGGAGAACTTCGGCGACCACGGGGAGAGCGCCGAGGTCCGCGTCTGGAAGCGGCGCAGCGGCTACCGCGCCGACGCCGACCTCGTCGTCCCGATGCCCTCGCCCGGCGAGGGCGGGCACGGCGGCTCCGACCCGCTGCTCGTCGCCGAGTTCCTGCGCTTCGTGCGCGAGGGCGGCGCCACCGACACCAGCCCCGTGGCGGCCCGCGAGGCGGTCGCCGCGGGCGTCGCCGCCACGGAGTCGCTGCGGGCCGACGGGCAGCCGGTGACGGTGGCCCGGGTCGCGCCCGAACTCGCCGACTGGTTCAGCAACGGCCAGAGTTGAGGGGCCCGGAACCCCTCACCCGGTCCACGACCAGTTCGCGACCTCGGGAAGGTCCGTGCCGTGCTCGCGGATCCACGCGCGGTGCCGCGTGCGGGCGTCGGCCATCGTCTGGCGCACCGCCGTGGCCCGCACGGCGAGCCCCGGCACCCGGTCGATGACGTCCATGACCAGCCGGTACCGGTCCAGGTCGTTGCGCACGACCATGTCGAACGGCGTGGTCGTGGTGCCCGACTCCTTGTAGCCGCGTACGTGCAGCTGGGCATGGCCGGTGCGGCGGTACGCGAGGCGGTGGATCAGCCACGGGTAGCCGTGGTACGCGAAGATCACCGGCTTGTCGGCCGTGAACAGCGCGTCGTACTCGAAGTCCGGCATCCCGTGCGGGTGTTCGCCCTGGGGCAGCAGCCGCGTCATGTCGACGACGTTCACGACACGTACGGCCAGCTCGGGCAGATGGGTGCGCAACAGGCCCGCCGCGGCGAGGACTTCCTGCGTCGGCACGTCGCCCGCGCACGCCAGGACGACGTCCGGCTCGCGGCTGCCGTCCTCGGTACCCGCCCAGTCCCACACCCCGGCGCCGCGCGCGCAGTGGGCACGGGCCGCGTCCAGGGACAGCCAGTCGAAGCACGGCTGCTTCCCGGCCACCACGACATTGACGTAGTCCCGGCTGTGCAGCACGTGCTCCGCCACGGACAGCAGCGTGTTGGCGTCCGGCGGCAGATAGACCCGTACGACGTCGGGGCTCTTGTTGAGGACGTGATCGACGAAGCCGGGGTCCTGGTGCGAGAAGCCGTTGTGGTCCTGCCGCCAGACGTGCGAGGTCAGCAGGTAGTTGAGGGAGGGCAGCGGGGCCCGCCACGACAGCTCCCGCGAGGTCTTCAGCCACTTGATGTGCTGGTTGACCATCGAGTCGACGATGTGCACGAACGCCTCGTAGCAGGAGAACAGGCCGTGCCTGCCGGTGAGGTTGTAGCCCTCCAGCCAGCCCTGGCAGAGGTGCTCGGAGAGGACCTCCATCACGCGGCCGTCGCGCGCCAGGTCCTCGTCGGTGGCGAGCGTGCCCGCCTGCCAGGCCTTACCGGTGGCCTCGTAGACGGCCTGGAGGCGGTTGGACGCCGTCTCGTCGGGGCCGACGATGCGGAAGTCGCGGCGGTCCGCGGTGTCCCGCATGACCTGGGCCAGCAGATCGCCGAGCACCCGGGTGGGCTCATGGAGTGTGGTGCCCGGCTTGTCGACGGGCACGGCGAAGCGCTCCAGCGGGGCGATCGGCAGCTTGCGGGTGAGCAGCCCGCCGTTGGCGTGCGGCGTGGCACCGAGGCGCCGGGTGCCATCGGGCACGTACGAGAGGACCTGCTCGGTGGGGCGGCCCTCGGCGTCGAAGAGTTCCTCGGGGCGGTAGGAGCGCAGCCACGCCTCCAACTGCCGCAGGTGGTCCGGGTTCTCGCGGACGCCGGGCAGCGGCACCTGGTGGGAGCGCCACGTGCCCTCGACGGGTTCGTCGTCCACGGTCGCCGGGCCCGTCCAGCCCTTCGGCGTACGCAGCACGATCATCGGCCAGCGCGGGCGGTCCTTCGTGTTCCCCGCGCGGGCCTCGCGCTGGAAGCGGGCGATGCGGTCGAGGGCCTGGTCCATGGTGTGGGCCAGGTCGCGGTGGACCCGCAGCGGGTCGTCGCCCGTCACGTGCAGGGGCTCGTGCCCGTATCCGCGCAGCAGCTCGTCGAGTTCGGCGTCGGGGATGCGGGCGAGCACGGTCGGGTTGGCGATCTTGTAGCCGTTGAGGTGCAGGATCGGCAGCACGGCCCCGTCGTGCACCGGGTCGAGGAACTTGTTCGCGTGCCAGGAGGTCGCGAGCGGCCCGGTCTCGGCCTCGCCGTCGCCGATCACGCACGTGACGAGCAGCTCCGGGTTGTCGAGGGCGGCGCCGTAGGCGTGCGCGAGGGAGTAGCCGAGCTCACCGCCCTCGTGGATCGAGCCGGGCGTCTCGGGCGCGACATGGCTGGGCACCCCGCCGGGGAAGGAGAACTGCTTGAACAGCCGCCCCATGCCGGCGGCGTCCCGCGAGACGTCCGGATAGACCTGCGAGTACGTGCCCTCCAACCAGGAGTTCGCGAGCACGGCGGGACCGCCGTGGCCGGGGCCCCAGACGCACAGGGCGTCGATGCCGCGCTCCTTGATGACACGGTTGAGGTGGGTGTGCACGAGGTTGAGGCCTGGGGACGTGCCCCAGTGGCCGAGAAGGCGCGGCTTGATGTGCTCGGGGACAAGCGGCTCGGTGAGCAGCGGGTTGTCGAGGAGGTAGATCTGGCCCGCCGCGAGATAGTTGGCGGCCCGCCAGTGCGCGTCGAGCGCGGCGGCCTGGTGCTTGGACAGATCCTTCGCCATGTCAGCTCCATCGGTAGCGAGGTGTGCTCGGCGCCGCCAGTCTGCCGCCCTCCCGGCCGCGTACGAAGAGCCCTTGTGGCCATCGTGCCGGGCCGACGAGCCGACCCGCCCCAGGGAAGGGGCGAGTCGGGTGACGCCGGCTACAGGGAGACCTGCTTGCCGCCGAGGGTCACGACGAGCTTGCCGTCCGCCGCGTACGACCAGGCGAGCGCGCCGCTGTAGGAGGCGCAGCGCGAACCGTTGGTGCCGGTCCAGAACTGGTTCGTGGAGTCCGCGCTGCCGACGGTCTTGTCGTTCGACCCGTCGACCGAGAACCGGCACGAGGTGTTGCTCCGGAACACCGAAGTACCCTTGTCCCAGGAGAAGTTGCGCTCCGGGTTGTCGATGCTGAGGTTGTTCGACACCGCCATGGAGCCCGGGTTGCTGTTGTACGTGAACCCGTGCTTGCCGTTCTTGTACGCGATGCTGCGGCGCACGATGTGGTTGACGCCGATGTCCTCGCCGCCGAGCTTGTACCCGTTGCGGTCACCGTTCGAGTTCACGGTGCCGTCGCTCAGGGTGCCGTTGTTGTACGAGAGGGAGTCCTCGATGGTCACCGGGCCGATGGGGCCCGTGTCGGACTTGGTGTAGAGGTCCCAGCCGTCGTCGATGTTGTTGTGCGAGACGGCGTAGCGGAACACGTTGCCCGTGCCGGTGGTCAGCTTCGCGGCGAACCCGTCGGCGTCCTCACCGTCGGAGTCCGCGTTGTCGTGCGACTCCGCGCTCACGATCAGGTTGTTGGCCGGCCACTGCGACTCGGGCGTGGTGGAGGTCGTGCGCCCCAACTGCAGCCCCGTGTCCCGGTTGAAGCGGGTCACCGTGCGCTCGATGACGTTGTTGCTGCCGCCGACGAAGATGCCGTTGTCCCCGGCGCGCTCCACGATGATCCCGTTGAGGTGCCAGTACGAGGCGTTGAGGGCGAGCCCGCGGTTGGTCGAACTCTCGCTCTGCGCCTTGAAGTTGAGCACCGGCTTCTCGCCAGGGTAGGCGGCGAGCGTGGTGCGGGCGGCGGAGGTGCCGTTCTTGGCCACGGGGATGGTGACCGTCGAGGAGTACGCGTACGTACCGCCGCGCACGTAGATGGTGCCGCCCGCGGTGACGCGGCTGATCGCCGAAGTCAGCGTGGTGGGCGCGGACTCGGTGCCGGCCGCACTGTCGGTGCCCGTCGGCGACACGTACAGGGCGTCGCTCGCCTGCGGGGTGGTCGCGGCCTGGGTCGCGTTGCCGGACAGGGCGACGAGGGCGCCGGCCAGGAGGCCGGCGGAGGTGAGGGTGACGAGGGGTCTCGCGGCTCGTAAGTTCATCGTTCGTCTCCAGGTGCGTGAATTGGCTGGTTCGAATCCGTGAACGTGACCGCCCTGAGGCGCCATAATCGCGGCGGGGGAAAGCCCTTTCTGCGGGCGGTCGACGTGACGGTAGAACTGTCGTCGTGTCCGCGTCAACGGCTATGTATGTGATCGTTGTTCGTGAATATGAACGATCAAGGTGTGGGAAGGCCGCCCACCCCCGGTCGCGGCAGGTCTCAGGTCCCGGTCAGCGTCTGAAGCGGGGTGCGTCCGTAGGCGTCGCGGTAGAGCGCCGCGAAGCGGCCGGAGTGGTGGAAGCCCCACCGCGCGGCGATCGCGGTGACCGTCGCGCTCGCCGGATCGGAGTCCCGCAGCTCGTCGTGCGCGTGCGCGAGCCGCACCCGGCGCAGATACGCCAGCGGCGTGGTGTCCAGATGCCGCCGGAAGGCGTACTGCAGCGCCCGGACGGTGACATGGGACGCCGCCGCGATCTCGGCGACGGTGAGCGGCTCCTGGGCGTTCGCGTCGATATGGGCGATGGCGCGCCGCAGCGTCGCGGAGTGGGCGTCGTGCCGATCCGTCCCGGTGGGCCGGATGAGCGCGGTGTTGGGGAAGGCGATCAGCACGCTCGCCGCCAGGTGCTGGGCGGCGGTCGAGGCGACCAACGGCTCGGCGGCGACCTCGGGGTCGGCCAGCACGTGATCGCGGACGTGGATGATGGTCCGCTTCAGGTGCCGGGCCGCGGCGTCGGAGACCGGCCGGTGGCCGGTGAGCCGGACCGGTCCCGGCGCCGCTCCCGGCATGGTGGTGGCGACCTGGCCCAGGAGGGTGGGGTCGAGCATGGTGATGTTGTACCGGGCGCCGCAGACCCGCCCCTCGTAGGGCAGTTCGGGCGGGGCGAAGGAGACCACGTCGCCGGGGCCGTAGGAGTCCTCGACGTCCCCGAAGGCGTGATCCCGGATGGTGCCCTCGTGGACGAGGCACAGACAGATCTTCTGAAGCGGCGTCACCGAGTAGCGCATGTCGAAGTCGAGGTCGAGTTCGTCGACGGACACCCCCGACATCGCCTCGCGCCGGATCCGAATCCGACAGGACTCAGGGGTGCCGTTACCGATGCGCATGCGGGCATAGTGACGACTGAGGAAATCCTCGGTGACCTCGAGGTCGCTGCTGTCGAAATGCAGTGTGCCCATGTGCGCCGCCCTCCCCACTGAATCCTCACCGAATATGCCCGGCGCGGTCAGCTTACGACCGTCGCAGGGGCATCTGTCACGGCCTGTACCTGCGAGGGCGGGCAGCCTGCACTTTTCGTTATTTGGATGAAGCTTCGCCCGACACTTCGTTCTGAGGACTGCGGCTTTCGTGCGGCAGGCCCGAGCATCAAGAGGTCGGCCCTTCCCATGCCCAAGTACCGTGGCGGCTACGGGTCGAGAGCGCCTGCCAGGCGCTCCCGTCGCAGTCTGAGAAAGGTGAACGCCCTGCCCGCTCCCGCTTCTGAACCAGGTGGCCCCATGGCCTTCTTCATGTTGTCCTCGACGCGGCCGCTCACCCTCCTGTCCGCCACCGACCTCGCCAAGGAGTACGAACGGCTGCAGACGGAGGTCGCCCAGCTCAAGCAGGCCGTGACCTCGCACGCCCTCGTGGATCAGGCGATCGGCGTCGTCGTCGTGCTCGGCCGGATCCCGCCCGAGGACGCGTGGCGCGTGCTGCGTGACGTGTCGCAGCGCACCAACGTCAAGTTGAACCTGGTGGCCGAGCACCTCCTGGAGTTCGCCCAGGGCGGCCTCCTGCCGGACGACGAACGGGTGGAGCTGCAACGGGCCGTCGTGCGCTATGCCGCGCTGCGGTCGCCGTCGCAGTCGTCACCGTCACCGTCGTCGGAGCAGTCCGCGGAGTGAGGGCGGGGGAGCAGTGGGGGTGGCGGCCGCGGCCGGTCAGCTCAACTGCCGCCGCATGAGCGTCAGATCGAGCCAGCGGCCGAACTTGGTGCCCACCTCGCGGACCGTTCCGGCATGCTCGAAACCGTGCCGTTCGTGCAGGCGGATCGAGGCCGCGTTGCCCGACTCGATCCCGGCGATCATGACGTGCAGGCCCGCGGCGGTGGCCGAGTCGACGAGCGTCGTCAGGAGTGCGGAACCGATGCCGGCCCCCTGGTGGCCGCCGGTGACGTACACCGAGTTCTCCACGGTGTGCCGGAAGCCGGAGTACGCCTTCCAGGGCCCGTAGACACCGAACCCGACGACCTCTCCGCCGAGCTCGGCCACGTAGGCCGAACCGCGCTCAAGATGCGCGCCCAGCCAGGCCGCGCCCTCCTCGCGGGACTGCGGCGTGTCCGTCCACAGCGCCGTGCCGTGCTCGATGGCGTGATTGCGGATGGCGAGGACGGCGTCCAGGTCGTCCTCGTGGGCCGGGCGGACCTTCACCGCCGGGGCCCGCGTCTCGTATCGTGGATCCATGTCCAATATCGTAGACCCCCTGGTGGAGCGCATCGGTGCCCGGATCCGTGCGGAGCGGGACCGGCGCCGTTGGACCCTCGCGGAGCTGGCCGAGGAGTCCGGGGTGTCGCGGGCGATGATCCACCGGATCGAGCGCGGCGAGAGCAGCCCGAGCGCCGTGATCCTCGGCAAGCTGTCGGCGGCGTTCCGGCTGAGCGTGGCGACGCTGCTCGACCCCGAGCCGGAACTGGAGCCCGAGTCGGCCGAGGAGCGGGTGCGGCGGGCGGAGGCGGCTCCGCAGTGGCGCGACCCGGAGACCGGATACGCGCGGCGGCAGGTGTCGGGACCCGGTTTCCCCGCGGAGGTGGCCGAGATCCGGCTCCCGGCCGGGGCCGAAGTCCCGTACCCGGCAGCGGCGTTCGCGTTCCACCGGCAGATCATCTGGGTGCTCGAAGGGCATCTCACGTTCCACGAGGGCGACGTCGTGCACGAACTCGACGCGGGCGACACGGTCGAACTGGGCCCGCCCACGGCCTGCGTCTTCGCCAACTCGACGCAGCGGGACTGCCGTTACGCCGTGGTCCTGGTGCGCGGTGAGGCCCCGTGAGGCTGCCGCGCGGAGGCGTCGCGGTGCTCTCCTGCACCGCCGGAGTGGCGCTCGCCAACAACTACGCGATCCAGCCTGCGCTCGGCGACGTCGCCCACGACACCGGCGCCTCTGCCGCCGCCATCGGCCTCGTCACGACCGCCGCGCTCGGCGGATGCATCGCCGGATTCGCCTTCCTGCTGCCCCTCGCGGACCGGGCGGCGCCACGGCGGCTCGTCGCGGGACAGTTGGCGCTGCTCACGGCGGGGCTGCTGCTCGCCTCCTGCGCACCCGGCCTCGGCCTGCTGCTCCTCGCGTACGTGATGGTGGGTGCGGGGGCGAGCGTCAGCGCGATGGCGTCCACGATCGCCGGGCGCGGGGTGCCGGGGGAGCGGCGCGGGCGGGCCGTCGCGGGCGTCGCGGCGGGCATGTCGGCGGGGATCCTGCTGAGCCGGCTCGTCGGCGGGGCGCTCGCGGACGCGTTCGGCTGGCGCGGCATGCTGCTCGCGTTCGCGGGGCTCGTGGTGGTCTGCGGGGCGATCGCGTGGGCGCGGCTGCCAGGGGAGCGGCCCGAGGGCGGTGGCGGTGGGTACCTCGGCACGCTCGCCGCGCTGCCCGGACTGCTGCGCCGGCACCGTGCGCTGCGGCTCGCGGTGCTGAGCGGCAGCCTCTGGTACCTGGCCTTCAGCCTCGTCTGGGTCGCGCTCACGGTGCGGCTCGCGCAGCCGCCGTACGGTCTCGATGCCGCGCACATCGGCCTGTACAGCCTGGCCGGGGCGCTCGGGTTCGCGGCGTTGCCCGTGGCCGGGCGGCTGGGGGACCGGTACTCGCCGCGTGCGGTGATCGCCGGGAGCATGGTGGTGGCGGCCGCCGGTGCGGGGCTGTTGTGCACGGGGCTCGACCGGCCCGTGGTGACGTCGGTGGGCCTCGCCCTGGTCGACGCGGGCTGCTTCACGGCCCAGGCCGCCAACCAGACCCGCGTCATGTCCATCGACCCGGCCCGCAGCGGCAGCCTCAGCGGCGTCTACCTGCTCCTGTACTTCCTGGCGGGAGCCCTCGGCGCGGGCCTGGCGGCGCCGCTTGTCGCGGCGGGCGGCTGGGGCGCGGCGAGCGGGGTGGTGTGCGGGGCGTTGGTGGTGGCGGGGGCGCTGGTGGTCCTTCCCCGGTGGGCGGGGGAGCCTGTTGCCGAGACTGATCGCTCCATGCCCAAGGCGGGGGTGAGCACATCAAGCCCCTGCGGCGATTGAGCAGATCCAGCCCCGCCGGCGTTTGAGGCGCGGGGTCCGGGGCAGAGCCCCGTGCGGTGGGGCGCAGGCCACCCGGTGACCTCAACGCCCCACCCGGTCACGCCTCGCGCTGCGCCCGCTGCTCCGCCTGCTCGGCGTGAAGCTTCTTGACGCGGACGTTCTCCTTGCGGACATCCGCCTGCGTGGCCCGCTCCGCCTGAAGCCACTCGGGGTTCTCGGTCTTGATGGCCTCGATCTGCTCCGTGGTCAGCGCATCCGTGACGCCGCCGCGGGCGAGCCCCGAGATGGAGACGCCCAGCTTCTGCGCCACCACGGGGCGCGGGTGCGGCCCGTTCGCGCGCAGGTCGACGAGCCACTGCGGCGGCTCGGCCTGCAGCGCGGTCAGCTCGGCGCGCGAGACGACGCCCTCCTGGAACTCGGCGGGCGTGGCGTCGAGGAACACACCCAGCTTCTTTGCCGCGGTCGCGGGCTTCATGGTCTGGGTGCTCTGGTTCGAACTCATGAGGTCAAGGGTATCGATCGTGACGGGACCCGCTGACCACGGCGGGTAGCCTTGGGCCCGTGACCGGCACGCAAGAGACACCCGCACCGCCCTCAGGACCCCGCTTCCGCCTGGCCTACGTTCCCGGGGCCACCCCCGCCAAGTGGGTGCGGATCTGGCGTGAGCGCCGGCCCGACGTGCCGCTCGACCTGGTGCAGGTGACCGCGGCCGAGGTGCCCGACGTGCTGCGCCGCGGGGACGCCGACGCGGGCCTGGTGCGGCCGCCCGTGGACCGTACGTACTTCAGCGCGATCCCGCTCTACACCGAGAAGACCGTGGTCGTGGCCCCGAAGGACCACCTCGTGACCGCCGCCGACGAGATCACCCTCGCCGACCTCGCCGACGAGATCGTGCAGCATCCGCTCGACGACGTGCTCGGCTGGGAGCGGCCGCCGGGGCAGCCCGCCTTCGAGCGCCCCGCCACGACGACCGACGCCATCGAGCTGGTCGCGGCGGGCGTGGGCCTGCTCGTCGTCCCGATGTCGCTCGCCCGTCTGCACCACCGGCGCGACCTCACGTACCGCACGGTCACCGACGCGCCGGAGTCGAGCGTGGTGCTCGCGTGGCCCGAGGAGCGCACCACGGATCTCGTCGAGGACTTCATCGGCATCGTGCGCGGCCGGACCGTGAACAGTTCGCGGGGTCGTACGCAGGCGGAGCCCGAGAAGAAGGCGGCGGAGAAGAAGAGGCTGCCGGGGAAGAAGGCCTTCGTGAAGCCGGGGCGGATTCGGCAGGACGGGAAGCCGCAGTCGAAGCGGAGTGCGAATAAGCCGGCCAAGAACGTCAAGGGCGGCAAGCCGCGTAAGCGTTCCTGAGCTACCGGTCCGCGCGCAGGGTCGCCCGCCCTCCGGTCACGGGGCTCCGCCCCGGACCCCGCGCCTCAAACGCCGGCGGGGCTGGAAATGCCAATCGTCGGCGAGGCCCGAAGTATCAATCGCCGCAAGGGTCTGACGCGCCAGGCGCACCCGCCCGCAGCCCGTCCATCACCAGGTCCAGTAGGCGGCCCGCCCGTGCCTGCCAGTCGCCGTGGGGGTCGATCAGCCACAGGCCTGCGATGGCCAGCATGAAGTCGTCCGGGGTGACGTCGGGGCGGATTGTGCCCGCCTTTTCGTTCGCCTCCAGGAGGTGCGTGACCGCCTCGGTCAGTGGGGCGTGCGCGAGCTGTTTCATCGTGCCGCGCGCGCTGGTCGCCTCGCGGAGCGCGTCCGCGAGGCCCGCCTTGGCCATCGCGTACTGGGCGAGGCGGTCCATCCACTCGCGCAGCGCCAGCTCCGGCGGTCGTCCGCACAGCAACTCGCAGGCCGCGTCGGCGACCTGCTCCACCTCGTAGCGGTACACCTCGAGGACGAGCGCCTCACGGCTGGGGAAGTTGCGGTAGAACGTGCCCTGCCCGACACCCGCCTTCTTCGCGATCGCACTCAACGGCGTGTCCGCGGAGCGCGTCAGTTCGGCCAGGGCCACCTCGAGGATGCGGTCGCGATTGCGCTGCGCGTCCGAGCGCAGCGCGGCCGACTTCTTCGCGTAGCCCACGCGACTTCTCCTCCTTCGGCCGTGGCGGGGAATAGTCCTTGCTAGGCGGACAGTTGTCCACTACGTTCGTGTCCCGTTGAACGGACAGCTGTCCGGTTAGAGTCCACACCATAGTGGTCCGGGCCCCGGACCGCATCCATGTCCGGTCCGCATCCCACCCTGCGTACAGCGCCGGTTCTCCACGCACCAGACACGCGAAAGAAGGCTGCACACATGCCCCCAGCTGACACCGGCGGCACGACCGTGTCCGCTACGTCCAGCGTCGTCACCTTGAACATCAACGGGGAGAAGCACACGCTGCCCGTCGACCACCGCACCACGCTGCTCGACGCCCTGCGCGAGCGGCTCGATCTGACCGGCACGAAGAAGGGCTGCGACCAGGGGCAGTGCGGCGCCTGCACGGTGCTCGTCGACGGGCGCAGGGCCGTGGCCTGTCTGCAGCTCGCGGTCGCCGCCGAGGACCGCGAGATCACCACCATCGAGGGCATCGCGGGCCCGGACGGCGAACTGCACCCGGTGCAGGAGGCGTTCGTCGAGCTCGACGGCTACCAGTGCGGCTACTGCACGCCCGGCCAGATCTGTTCGGCCCTCGCCGTCATCGAGGAGCACGCCGCGGGCTGGCCGTCCGCGGCCACCGGCGACGTGCGGCCCGAGGCCGGGCCGCTGACCCCGGAGGAGATCAGGGAGCGGATGAGCGGAAACCTGTGCCGCTGCGGCGCGTACGTGTCGATCGTGCAAGCGGTCGCCCACGCGGCCGCGCACTCCGCCGACGACGCGAAGGAGACCGTGGCGTGAGGGAGTTCGGATACGAGCGGGCGTCCGATGTGTCGGGCGCGGTGGCGGTGCTCGGCGCCGACCCCGAGGCGCGCTTCCTCGGCGGCGGCACCAACCTCGTCGACCTGATGAAGATCGGCGTCGAGCGGCCCGCGCGCCTCGTCGACGTGCGGGAACTGCCGCTCGGCGAGATCGAGGTGACCGCTGACGGTGGGCTCCGTATCGGTGCCACCGTCACCAACAGCGACCTCGCCGCCCACCCCGAAGTGCGGCGCCGCTACCCGGCGTTGACTCAGGCCGTGCTCGCCGGGGCCTCCGGGCAGCTGCGCAACATGGCCACCGTCGGCGGCAATCTGCTGCAGCGCACCCGCTGCGGCTACTTCACCGACGTCAGCAAGCCGTGCAACAAGCGGGAGCCCGGCAGTGGTTGCCCGGCCGTCGAGGGCGAGCACCGCAATCACGCCATCCTCGGCGCGAGCGAGCACTGCGTGGCGGTGCACCCGTCCGACATGGGTGTCGCGCTCGCCGCGTTCGACGCCGTCGTGGAGTACGAAACCGCCGACGGCAAGGGCGAGTTGGCGCTCGCCGACTTCTACCGGCCCGTCGGCGACACCCCGCACCTGGAGACCGGCCTCCCGGCCGGTGCGCTCATCACCGCGGTCACCCTGCCGCCCGCGCCCGTCGCGGCGAACTCGGTGTACCGCAAGGTCCGCGAGCGCGCCTCGTACGCCTTCGCGATCGGCTCCGTGGCCGCCGCCGTCGACGTCCAGGACGGCGTCGTACGGGACGCGCGGATCGCGCTCGGCGCGGTCGCCTCGCGGCCGTGGCGGGCCCGTGCCGCAGAGGCGGCGCTGATCGGGCAGCCCGCGGAGGGCGCGACGTTCGCGGCCGCCGCGGACGCCGAACTAGCGGCGGCGAAGCCGCTGCCCGACAACAGGTACAAGGTGCCCCTGATGCGCAATCTGATCGTTGCGCTGCTCACCGAACTCGCCTCGGAGGCCACCCGATGACGACGACCACCACCACAGCGGCCGGCACGACGAAATCGGGCTCGGTGGGTGTCGGGCGCAGCCGGATCGAGGGGCGCGAGAAGGTCACGGGGGCCGCCCGGTACGCGGGCGAGTTCCCGTTCACCGACCTCGCGCACGGCTGGCTCGTGCTGTCCACCGTGGCACGCGGCCGGATCCGCTCGGTCGGCGACGAGGCCGTGCGCGCCATGCCCGGCGTCCTCGCCGTCATGCACCATGGCAACGCGCCGCGCATCAACACCGACTACCTCACCCTGATGGGGCCGCCCGACGGCATCCTCCACGTCTTCCAGGACGACAAGGTGAAGCACGCCGGCTGGCCCGTCGCGCTCGTCGTAGCCGAGACCTCCGAGCAGGCCCGGGAGGCCGCGGAGGCGCTCGTCGTCGAGTACGACACCGAGCCGCACGACATCGCCTTCGAGGCCGACAGGCCCGGCACCTACGCGCCCGAGGGCTCGGAGGCGACCAAGGGCGACCTGGAGGCCGAACTCGCCGCGTCCGCCGCCGTCGTGGACGAGCGCTACACCACCCCCGAGACGCACCACACCGCCATGGAGCCGCACGCGGTGACCGTGCGCTGGGAGGACGGGCGGCTGGAGGTGTACGACGCCAACCAGGGCAGCAAGGCCGTCGCCGACCAGCTGGCGCAGACCTTCTCGCTCGACCCGTCCGCCGTGCGCGTCCGCTCGGAACACGTCGGCGGCGCCTTCGGCGGCAAGCTCGTGGCGGCGCACCACATCGCCGCAGTGATGGCCGCGACGGAACTCCATCGCCCCGTCCGGCTCACCATGACGCGCCGTCAGGTCTTCGCGATCACCGGCTACCGCAGCCCCACCACCCAGCGGATGCGGCTCGGCGCCGACGCCGACGGACGGCTTCGCGCGTTCGGGCACGACGCGCAGTCGCTGACCTCGAACATCCGCGAGTTCGTCGAGGCGAGCGCCGGGTACGGGCGTGTGATGTACGCGTCCGACGCGCACCACTCCGTGAACCGTGTGGTGCCCCTGGACCTGCCGACCCCGACGTTCGTCCGGGCGCCCGGCGAGGCCCCCGGCTCGTACGCCGTGGAATCCGCGCTCGACGAGCTCGCCGAGAAGCTCGGCATGGACCCGGTCGCGCTCCGCGTGCGCAACGAACCCGAGGTCGGTCCGGTCTCCGGGCTGCCCTTCAGCAGCCGCAATCTCCTCGGCTGTTACGAGGACGGTGCGCGCCGCTTCGGCTGGGCGGGCCGCGACCCGCGACCGCGCGTGCGCCGCGAGGGCCGCTGGCTCCTCGGCACGGGCGTGGCGGCCTGCTCCTTCCCGTCCGGTGTCGCCCCGTCCACGGCGTCCGTCACCGCCGAGCACGACGGTACGTTCACGGTCCGGATCACGGCCGCGGACGTCGGCACAGGGGCGCGCACCGCCCTGACCCAGATCGCCGCCGACGAACTCGGCGTCGACCAGGGCCTGGTGCGGGTGCGGATCGCCGACAGCGACTTCGGGCAGGCGTGGCTGTCGGGCGGCTCGATGGGCACGCGCTCGTGGGGCTGGGCCGTGATGGCGGCCAGTCGCGAACTGCGCGACCGGCTGTCCCCGACCGCCGCCGTTCCGACCGAGGGCCTCACGGTCCGCACCGACACCACCGAGCTGGTCGGTGCCCTCGCGCAGAAGGAGCGCTACTCCTACGGCGCGCAGTTCGCCGAGGTCGCCGTGGACGTGGCGAGCGGCGAGGTCCGCGTGCGGCGCCTCCTCGGTGTCTTCTCCGCGGGCCGCATCATCAACCCCCTCACCGCGCGCAGCCAGTTGGTGGGCGGCATGACGTGGGGCATCTCCATGGCCCTGCACGAGGAGGCCGTGCGGGACGCGGCGGACGGCGGGCATGTCGGCGCCGACTTCGCGGGTTACCACGTCGCCGCCAACGCGGACGTGCCGGTCGTCGAGGCGCACTGGGTCGACGACAGCGACCCGGACGACCCCGTCGGCATCAAGGGCGTCGGCGAGATCGGCATCGTCGGCACGGCCGCCGCGATCGGCAACGCCGTGTGGCACGCGACCGGCGTGCGGCACCGCGATCTGCCGCTGCGTCCGGACCGGGTGCTGCTGGCCGAGGCGGAGCGCAATGCTTGACCTCGCCGCCGAGCTGAGCGAATGGGCCGCGCAGGGCCGGGAGTTCGCTGTCGCCACCGTCGTCTCGGTGAGCGGCAGCGCGCCCCGGCCGCCCGGCGCGGCCCTCGCCGTCGACTCGGCGGGCGAGGTCATCGGCTCGGTGTCCGGTGGCTGCGTGGAAGGCGCCGTATACGAACTGTGTGTCCAGGCGCTCGCGGACGGTACGCCGGCCCGCGAGCGGTTCGGCTACAGCGACGACGACGCGTTCGCCGTGGGTCTGACCTGCGGCGGCGAGGTCGAGGTGCACGTCGAGCCGGTGCGGCTCGACTCGCCGTCCCGGGCGACGGTGGTCTCGGCGCTCGCCGTCGCGGCGCGCGGCGAGGCGGTGGCGCTGGCCCGCATCCTCGACGGGCCGGGTGAACTCCCGTCCATCGGCGGCCTGTTGATGATCCGTCCCGACGGCTCGCACGAGGGACGGCTCACGGAGGGCGACGACTCGGGGCTCGCTGCGCAGGCCCGCGCCTATCTCGACCTCGGCCGCACGGGGCTGTGCGAGGTGCCGGAGAGCAAGGCGCGCTGCGAGGGAGACGTCACCCTGTTCGTCGAGTCGAGCGTGCCGCCCGCGCGGCTGATCGTGTTCGGCGCGGTGGACTTCGCGGGCGCGCTGGTCAAGGTCGGCAAGCTGCTCGGCTTCCACGTCACCCTGTGCGACGCGCGCGGCGTCTTCGCCACGCCGACCCGTTTCCCGGAGGCGGACGAGGTGGTCGTGGAGTGGCCGGACCGCTATCTCCGCTCGACCGACACCGATGAGCGCACCGTGCTGTGCGTGCTGACGCACGACGCGAAGTTCGATGTGCCGTTGCTGGAGGTCGCGTTGCGGCTGCCGGTCGCGTACGTCGGGGCGATGGGCTCGCGGCGCACGCACGACGACCGGATGGCGAAGCTGCGCGAAGTCGGGCTGGGCGAGGCCGAGTTGGAGCGCCTGCACTCCCCGATAGGGCTCGACATCGGCGGCCGCACACCGGAGGAGACCGCGGTGTCGATCGGCGCGGAGATCGTCGCGGCACGGCGTGGCGGGAGCGGGCAGTCGTTGCGCGGCGGCGAGGGGGCGATCCACGGCTGAGCGGCCGGCCGGCCTGATCCGAACGACAGGCCCTACACCGGCCGGCCGCCGTGGGTGGTCCTGCGGCGGAGCCGTGCCGGCCATTTGCGGGTGTCGCGCGGCTCCACGTACGGCTCCTGGTCCTCGGGGAGGCCGCCGACGATGGCGCGCTGCCGGGCCAGCTCCGCGTCGAATTCCAGGCCGAGCAGCAGCGCCAGGTTCGACAGCCACAGCCAGACCAGGAAGATGATGGCGCCGGCCAGCGTGCCGTACGTCTTGTTGTACGAGCCGAACCAGGTCACGTACAGCGCGAAGCCGCCCGAGGCCGCCAGCCACAGCAGCACCGCGAGCAGGCTGCCCGGGCTCAGCCAGCGGAAGCCGGGACCCCGGACGTTGGGGGCGCGCCAGAACAGCAGCGCCACCATCAGGACCACCAGTGCGAGCAGCACCGGCCACTTCGCGATGTGCCACGTCGTGAGCGCCGCGTCGCCCGCCCCGAGCGCGTCGCCCGCGCGCTTGGCCAGCGGTCCTGTGAACACGATGATGATCGCGCTCAGCGCGAGCAGCACCATCAGCGCGCCGGTCAGCGCGAGCTGCAACGGCGTCAGCTTCCAGGCCGGGCGGCCCTCCTCCGTGTCGTAGACGGCGTTCGAGGTGCGGATGAACGCGGCGACATAGCGGGAGGCCGACCAGACCGCGGTCAGCAGGCTCACGATCGCGACCGCCCCGCTGGCCCCGCCGCTGTCCTGCAACTGCCGCACGGCATCGGTCAGCAGATCGCGCACGGGACCCGGCGTGAGGTGACGCAGGTTGTTCAGGACGCCCCGCGTCGCCCGCTCGCCGACCACGCCGAGGAAGGACACCAGGACGAGCAGCGCGGGAAAGATCGAGAGGACGCCGTAGTACGTCAGCGCGGCCGCCCGGTCGGGCAGGTCGTCGTCGAGGAACTCCTTTCCGGTGCGGCGCAGCACCGCCCACCAGGAGCGGGCCGGAAGGTCCGTCGGGTCCTTCGGGCCATTCGGGTCCTTCGGATCCTTCGGGCCCTTCGGGTCCGGGCTCGGCTCACCCGTTGTCGCCGTCTCGGCGGGCCCTTCCTCGTCGTGTCCGCGATGCTCGTGGTGGGTCATGGTGCTCCCTCAACTCGCGGTCGGCGCCAGGGGGCGGTCATGCGTCCCGAGTCCCCTCGAAGGGGCTGCTCAAGCCCGGAATCCGGGTACCGGGCCCCGGCGGGCGCGCGGCCGAATCCCTTCCGCACCGCACGACCCGGCAGGAGCAGGTGGCATGAACAGGCCCGATATCCGGTACCCGGGTCCCATGGATCACACCTCCGCCCCCGTTCTGGAAGCCATCGACTCGTACCACGCGCACGGCAGGCTCGCCTTCACGCCACCCGGTCACAAGCAGGCGCGCGGCGCCGACGAGCAGGCCAGGAGAGTGCTCGGCGACGCCTTCCACTCGGACGTCCTCGCGAGCGGCGGCCTGGACGACCGCCGGATGCGCGGCCGGGTGCTGCGGCGCGCCGAGGAGCTGATGGCCGACGCGGTCCACGCCGACCACACCTTCTTCACCACGTGCGGCAGCTCCCTGTCGGTCAAGGCCGCGATGCTGGCCGTCGCCGGGCCCCACGAGCAGCTGCTCATCGGGCGTGACGCCCACAAGTCCGTGGTGAGCGGGCTGATCCTGTGCGGCATCGACCCCGTGTGGGTCGAACCGCAGTGGGACGACCGGGGCCTCGCGCACCCGCCCTCCCCACAGTCGTACGAGGAGTCCTTCGAGCGTCATCCGGACGCGCGCGGAGCGCTGATCACCAGCCCGACCCCGTACGGGACCTGCGGCGACCTGGAACGGCTCGCCGAGGTCTGCCACGCGCGCGGCAGGCCGCTGATCGTCGACGAGGCGTGGGGTGCGCATCTGCCGTTCCACCCCGACCTGCCCAAGTGGGCCATGGACGCGGGCGCCGACGTGTGTGTCACCAGCATCCACAAGATGGGCAGCGGCCTGGAGCAGGGCTCGGTGTTCCATCTGCGCGGCGACCTCATCGACCCGGACACGCTCACCTCCCGCGCCGACCTTCTCGGCACCACCAGTCCCTCCGTCCTCATCTACGCGGGCCTCGACGGCTGGCGGCGCCAGATGCGGCTGCACGGCCGCGAGCTCCTGGGCGACGCCCTCGACCTCGCGGCGGACGCGCGGCGGGCCATCGACGCGATCGACGGCCTGCACGTGTACGGCCGCGACGACCTCACCGGTCCCGGCCTCGCGTACGACCTCGACCCGCTGCCCGTCCTCATCGACGTGTCCGACCTCGACACGAGCGGCTACCGCGTCGCCGACTGGCTGCGCTCCCACCGCGCCCTCGACGTGCACATCGCCGACCACCGCAGGGTCGGTGCCCAACTCACCTTCGCGGACTCCCCGGCGACGCTCGCCGCCCTCCTCGACGGCCTGCGGGATGTCACCGAACACCGCGCCGAACTGCGCGGCGCGCCCACTGTCGCCGTGCCGAAGCCCTCCGAACTCCGCCTGGAACAAGCCATGTTGCCGCGCGACGCGTACTTCGGGCCGATCGAGGAGGTGCCGCTGGAACGCGCCGCGGGACGCGTCGCCGCCGAAATGGCCAGCCCGTACCCGCCGGGCATCCCGACGGTGCTGCCGGGGGAGCGGCTCACCGACCCGGTGCTCACCTATCTGCGTTCGGGCCTCACGGCGGGCATGAACGTACCCGATCCGGCGGACCCGGAACTGCGCACAATCCGGGTGGCGGTGGAACCCTCCTGAACCGGCCGCCGTCCGCCGTTCGCGGGAATCGTCACGTCAACCACCTGACTATCGGGCGAAGTTGGCAGCGATCCGCTGCTGGATGTAGTCGGCCGCGGTGATCGGCGGGTAGCGGCCCTCCGGGCCCTCGATCACCACGTCACGGTCTGCCTGCGCGAAGAACGCGATGCTGTGGCGGGCCGACCGATCGTCGTCAGGGCCCGGTGACCTGACCCGGTGGAAGTTCGACGGGAGCCGGTCGTCGCTCCACCGCATCAGCATGTCCCCGATGTTGCAGGTGATCACGGAGTCCGCCGGCTCGACCGGCGTCCACTCCTGCGCCTCGGCCTCCTTGCCCGGGCACACCTGCAGCCCGCCCTGCCCGTCCCGCTGGAACAGCAGCGTCAGGCAGTCGAAGTCGGTGTGCGCCCCCGCCCGCCACACGTTCTCGGGGATCACGGCGTCTTCGGGCACGGCGAAGTAGTGCAGCATCCGCAGCGTCGATTGGTACTGCGGGCTCGCCGGGTCGTGGGCCCGCGCGAAGAATCCGTCCGGCAGGCCCAGCTTGTCGGCGAAGCAGCCCAGGACGCGCATCGCCAACTCCCGGCAGCGCGCCTCGAATTCGAGGGTGCGCTCCCGGAACCCGGGCAGGGCGTCGTCCGGCCACAGGCCTTCCATGTGCGGACGGGTCAGCTGGTACGACTCCTTCTGGTCGGGCGTCCCGATCGAAGGACGCACCTGGGTCATCGACTCCCAGCCGGAGTTGAGCCCCTTCTTCAGGCCGTGTCGCGCCTTGGTCTCCTCCGGCAGCGCGAAGAAGGCCTCGGCGTCGGCGAACGCGCCGTCCACGGCGCGTGGTTCGATGCCGTGGTTGACCAGCTGGAAGAAGCCGATGTCGGTGGCGGCGGCCCACAGTTCCTCGGTGATCTCGGCCTTGCGGTTCTCGAAGTCGGCGAGGTCGATGCGGCGGATCTCCCGGGCGGAGGTCTCCGTCCCGGCGCCGCCCATCCGGGTTTCCTTGGTCAGTTCGGCGAGGTCGTACGTGGTGGTGTCGGTCATCGTGGGGTTCGCTCCTTGAGATGTGAGGGCGGTCCGTGGTTGCGGACTCGGGGCTCCGCCCCGGGCCCCGCTGCTCAATCGCCGCAGGGGCTTGATCTGGGTCAATTGGTCAGGGCCGCTGCCAACTCGCGAGAGGGGAGCCGGACATGCTCCCCGTCGCGTACGAGGATCTCCCCGTCGACCAGGACGGCCGTCACGGTCCTGCTGCCCGCGCACGTCAGGAGCGTCGCTCCCGGATCGCGTACCGGAAGGCAGGCGTAGTCCCGGTCGAAGCGGTGCAGGACGAGGTCCGCCCGCATCCCGACCCGCACCCCGCCGTCCGGGTTCTCCTCGATCCCGAGGACCCGGTTCGCGCCGCCCGCCGCTATCGCGAACATCTCGGAGAACCCGAACAGATCCGCCTTGCGGTGCGCGGCCCGTTGCAGATACGCGCCGATGCGCAGTGCCTCAAGGATGTCCTGCGTGTCATTGCTGGCGGCCCCGTCGACCCCGAGCCCGACGCTCAGGCCGGCCTCCAGCATCTCGGGCACCGGCGCGATCCCGCTGCCGAGCCGCATATTGCTCAGCGGGTTGTACGAGACACCGACGCCGTGCCGGGCGAGTGTCCCGCGGCCCGCCGCGTCCAGCTCCACACAGTGCACGGCGAGCAGCCGCTCCCACAGGAACCCGGCCCGCTCCAGATACTCGACGGCGCCGACTCCCGTATGGTCACGGCACATTGCGTCGTCCGTCATCGTCTCCAACAGGTGCAGCGAGACGGGCAGGTCGCGCTCGTCCGCGTACGCGCGTACGGCGGCCATCCCGTCCGGTGTCAGGCACCGCGGGTTGGGCACGGCCACCCCCACGTCCACCCGGCTGCCGCGCGCCTGCGCGATCAGCTCGTCCGTGTGCGCGAGTGCCTCCTTCAGCGGCTGCATCAGCCGAGGGTCGAAGCCCCACTTGCGGCTCCGGTCCGGCCGGTCGGCGACGCCCCGGCACAGCACGGCCCGTACGCCGCTGTCCTTGAGGGCCCGCAGCACCGCGTCGTGCACCTCGGGCGACGGGTGCGGCCACATGTGCTCGACGAGCGTGGTGGTGCCGCTGCGCAGCGCCTCGGCCGCGGCGGCGGCAGCGGTCGCGTAGGCCCGCTCGGGTGTGAGCAGCGCGGCCTCCTCGCCGACGGCGCTCAGCCACGCGAGCAGCCCGAGCCCCTCACCGATACCGCGCAGCCCGGCCTGGAAGAGGTGGGTGTGAGTGTTGACGAGGCCGGGCGTCAGATGTCCGCCACCGCCATCCAGTACCGCGCCAACACAAGGGAGTTCACCGTGCGACACCAGCGCCGTGACTCGCCCGTCGGCGATGTGCACATCCATCCCGGGCAGCCAGCGGCCCCCGCTGTAAACGGTGACGTCCGTGATCGTCCGGAGGTTCATCGGGCGGGCTCCTTCCGGAGGCGGGCCGGGCCCGTGTGGTGGAACAGCAGATTGAGCAGGAACGCCACGATCCCGGTGACGGCGATGCCGCTGTCCAGGACGGTGCGTACGTACGAGGGGAGCGGCGCGTAGAAGTCCGGCGCGCCGAGCGGGATCATGCCGAGCGCGAAGGCGAGGGCGACGGTCAGCAGATTCCGCGGCTCGGTCAGATCGGCGCGCGCGAGGATGCGCAGCCCGACGGCGCCCACGGTCCCGAACATGACGAGCGACACCCCGCCGAGGACCGGCCCCGGCACGGCGGCGACGGCGGCCCCGAGCACGGGCACGAACGCCAGCACCACCATCAACACCCCGGACAGCGCCACGACATGACGGCTCTTCACCCGCGTCACGCTCACCAGGCCCACCGACTGCCCGAACGTCACGATGGGGAAGGAGGCGAGCGCCCCCGACAGCACGGTGGCGGCCCCGTCCGCGCGCAGCGCCCGTACGACGGTGGGCGCGTCGTCGCCGCGGCCGACGATCTGGCCGACCGCGAGGGTGTCGCCGACGGACTCCACCATGTTCACGAGCTGCACGACGAGCATCGCCGCAATCGCGGGCACCACGAACGTGGGCGCCCCGAAGGCGGTCGGATCGGGCGCCGTGACGACGCGCGCGTCCGCGACCCCCGACCCGTCGAACAGCCCCAGCGGCAGCGCGGCCACGGTCCCCACGGCCATGGCGACGAGCACCGAGAACCGGGCCAGCGCGGGCGGCGCGACGCGCTCCACGACCACCACGAGCAGCACGGTCGCGGCGGCGAGCGCGAGACCCTTTCCGCCCCTGCCGTCGCCGGTGACAAGGCCGGCCGCCGACGGTACGAGCGAGAACCCGATCACGGCGATGACCGTCCCGGTCACCAGCGGCGGAAACAGATGCAGGCACCGCCCGAACCACGGCGCGATGGCCAGCGTCACGAGACCCGACACGACCGTGGCGCCGAACACGGCGGCGAGCCCGTGCTCTTGCCCGATGAGGATGGCGGGGGTGATCGCGGTGAACGTGGACCCCATCACGATCGGCAGCCGCGCCCCGAACCACTTCAGCCCCATCGACTGCAATACGGTCGCGACCCCGCTCACCAACAAATTGGCGCTGATGAGCAGCCGAATCCGGTCCTCGGGGAGATGCAGCGCGGTCCCCACCAGCAGCGGCATCGTCGCCATGCCCGCGTACGCGACGAGCAGATGCTGCATGCTCAGCGGCACGAGCCGCCGCAGCGGCGGCCGGGCGTCGACGGGGTGGGGTCCTTGGTGTGCGGGCGCGACGGCATGCTCGACAACAGCCATCGTTCCTCCTCACAGCTCGGTGGAAGATGGCTGGTTAGCGCCGTGGCGGGTCAACGCGTGGGCGCCCACTGGCCGTTGCAGCCATGACCGGTGTGATGGGGACGGTAGGGAGCGGGTGTTTCGTCGGCGTTGCGCTCAGGAAACCGGCGCGGAACCTAGGAAGCTGGATCCTTCTTGAAGGCCCACTTCATCTCGGGCTCCATGGCCCAGTGGAACAGCCGCTGGACGGGTGGGGTGCACAGGACGGTGATGACACTCGCCGCGATCACGGTGACGGTGATCTCGCCGAGCGGCGTGTGCACCCAGTCGTGGTCGTACCAGCCCCAGAAGCGGGAGCCCTTCGCGAGGAAGCCGTGCAGCAGATAGCCGTACAGGGTGCCCGCGCCGAGCGCCGTGCACCACAGCCTGCGCCCCGGCACCCACGCGAAGAAGCAGGCCATCAGGATCACCGAGCAGCCGAACAGTGCGAGCGTCATCACCACGCCCGTCCAGCCGGACGCGCCCAGCTCCTGCGCGCTGTCACGGCGGTAGAACCAGGCGGCGGTCATCCGCGGCGAGGCCCAGTAAGCGACGAGCAGCGCGCCCACGAACACCGGCACGGCGAGCAGGCGGGCCTCGCGGCGCCGCACCAGGCTGAAGTGGTGCGGCTTGAGGCACAGCCCGAGCACGAAGAAGGGCAGGAACTGGAGCACCCGCTGAAGGTCCAGGTCGTCACCGATGTCGGGGGAGACGGCGGCGAGCACGGCGACCGCGAGGGCCAGCGGCAGCGGCGCCCGGATGATCTTCCAGAGCGGGGTGGTGAGCCGCCAGATGAAGAGCGCGATCAGGAACCAGGTCAGATACCAGGGGTCGAGCAGGCTGATCGGGTAGTCCGGGTCGTCGCCCACCGTGCGCTTGAAGAAGGTGTACGCCACCTCGAAGATCACATACGGCACCAGTACGCCCGTGACCAGGCGTTTCATCCGGCGGGGGCTCGCGTCGAACGACCGCGAGAAGTATCCGGAGATCACGATGAACGCCGGCATGTGGAACGTGTAGACGGTGAAGTACAGCGCGGAGGCCGCACGGCTGTCGCCACGCAGCGGTTCCCAGGCGTGCCCGAGCGCGACGAGGACGATCGCCAGGTACTTGGCGTTGTCGAAGTACGCGTCACGGCCGTCCGCCTTCATGCGGTCTCCGTCCCGGTCGGTGAACCTCCCGCTCACGCTTCACGGACCCCGACGATTGCGCAAGTGAGAGGGCTACGCAGGGTGCGAAGCGGCCGTGCGCGGACGCAGGATCAGCGCGCTGGGCGAGTAGAAGTTGCGCATGTACTCTGATTAGCCCCACTTGCACGATTTGCGCGATTCGCATTTGGAAGGTGGCCCCTTGCCCATGACGCCCGTGACGCCCGTGACGCCCGTGACAGCCGTGACGCCCGCGAGTCCCATGACAGCCGTGACGCCCGCGAGTCCCGCGGCCGCCGTCCGCTTCGAGCCCACGCGCTCCGCGTCCAGAGCGCGGCGCATGGTGACCTTCGGGCTCGGCGCGCTGCTGTGGATCGGCGTGGGCCTCCTGGCGGTCACCTTGCTGGGGCCCACGGGCATCATGGTGCGCCTGCTGTTCGTCACCGCCATCACCTGCGCCTACTTCTCCCTCACCCTGGCGAGCCGCTGGGGACTGTGGCGGCTGACCACGATGGAGTCGTAGGGAGGCGTCACAGTTCCGCTGGACGCGCCCCGCTGGACGGGTCCGCCTAGACGGGGCCCGCTAGACGGGAAGCAGGCGGCCCACCAAGGTGCTCAGCTGGCGCGCGTTACGGCATTCGTACAGGTCCACCACTTCCGCGTACGTGGAGGCCGCGGAGTCGCCCGTGTCCCACTGGGAGCGGGGTTCCGGGTTGAGCCAGTAGGTGCGGCGGGAGGCGTGGGTGATGCGGCGGAGGGCCGGGAGGTTCGGGTTCTGCTGGTTGTTGCGGGCGTCGCCGAGGATGAGGACCGTGGTGCGGGGGCCCACCGCGGACTCGTAGCGCTCGACGAACTCGCCGAGCGCCGTGCCGTAGTCGCTGCTGCCGTGCCAGCCGGTCAGCGTGGCCTCGGAGGCGATGCGGGCGCCGAGGCCCTCCGCGTCCGCGGCGCCGTGCGCGATGAGGTCGGTGACCTCGTCGATCCGGTTGACGAAGGCGAAGACGCGGATCTTGCTGAACTGGTCGTGCAGGGCCTGGACCAGGAGCATCGTGAAGTTCGCGAAGCCGGCCACCGAGCCCGACACGTCGCAGAGCAGGACCAGTTCCGGGCGGGTCGGGCGGCGCTTGCGCAGGACGGGCTTCATGGGGACGCCGCCCGTCGACAGGGAGCCGCGCAGCGTTCGGCGCAGGTCGATGTGGCCGCGGGCCGCGCGGCGTCTGCGGGCCGCGAGGCGGGTGGCCAGCTTGCGGGCCAGGGGGTGGACCGTGCGGCGCAGCTCGGCGAGTTGGGCCTTGTCCGCGTAGAGGAACAGGGTGCGGTCGGGTGTCTGGACCGGCATGCGGCGCGCCAGCTCGTCGCGGTTGCGGGCCTCCGCGACGCGGCGGCGGGCCTCGCCGCGCACCCCTTCGCGGAAGGCCTCGATGCGGCGCCGGATCTCGTCCGCCTCGATGCGGTCGGTGAACGCCCCTGACTGGCCGCTGCCGCCCGCGCGGATCGCCGACATGACGGGCGCGAGGAGCGTCTGCGGGCGCAGCCGGTCGAGCGTCTGCTGGGACGACCAGCCGTTCGTGTCGTAGCCGCCGAGGGCGTCCACCGCCGCGGCTGCCAGGCGGGCGAGGGCGGCGCTGTCGTTCCTGGTCAGGGCTTCGGTGAGGCGTTCGCGGAGGCTGTCCCTGTCGGTGGCGCCGGCTTCGCCGGGCGCGCCCACCGCGTGCGGGAAGTACACGTCGAAGACCGGGTCGAAGACCGCGCGCTGGCCCTGGTCGTGGAGGAGCGTGGAGGCCAGCCCTTCGCGCAGCCGGTCCCGGCTGTCCAGGCCCAGCGCCGCCACCGCCTGTGCGGCGTCCACGCTCTCGCCGGTGCCGATCCGGATGCCGTGCGCGCGCAGCGCCCGGACGAGCGAGGTGACCCGGTCCGCGACCGAGAGCGCCGTGCTCACACCGCGTCCAGGTCGAGCTTCGCCGCTGCCGTGTTCACGTCCTCCTGATGCTTGAGGACGACGCCGAGGGACGCCCGTACGACCTCCTCGTCCAGGCGGTCCGCGCCGAGCGCCAGCAGCGTGCGCGCCCAGTCCACCGTCTCCGCGACCGAGGGCACCTTGCGCAGATCCATCGCGCGCAGCGCACCCACGACCCGTACGAGGGACTCGGCGAGCACCGCGTCGAGCTCGGGCACCTTCAGGGCGACGATGCGGCGCTCCAACTCCTCCTCGGGGAAGCCGATGTGGAGGAAGAGGCAGCGGCGGCGCAGCGCCTCCGACAGTTCGCGGCTCGCGTTGGAGGTGAGGACCACGAAGGGGCGCCGGGTGGCGGCGATGGTGCCCAGCTCGGGGACGGTCACCTGGAAGTCGGAGAGGACTTCGAGGAGGAGACCTTCTACTTCTACGTCCGCCTTGTCCATCTCGTCGATGAGGAGGACCTTGGCGTCCTCGCCGCGGATCGCGGTCAGGAGCGGGCGCGAGAGGAGGTACTCCTCGCTGAAGATGTCCGTACGGGTCTGGTCCCAGGTCTCGTCGCGGCCCGCCGTGATGCGCAGCAGCTGCTTGGCGTGGTTCCACTCGTAGAGCGCGCGGCTCTCGTCCACGCCCTCGTAGCACTGGAGGCGGATCAGGCGGGCGTCGCTGATCGCGGCCACCGCCTTCGCGAGTTCCGTCTTGCCGACGCCGGCCGGGCCCTCGACGAGCAGTGGCTTGCCGAGCTTGGCGGCCAGGAAGACGGTGGTCGCCACGGCGGGCGAGGCCAGATAGCCGGTCCCGGCCAGGCGCGTGGTGACTTCGTCCACGGAAGCGAACAACGGGGCCTCCTGCTCGGTGCGTTGTCGAACCTTTAGGTGATCAGGTACGGGGCCCCTTCACAATGGGCTCGCGCTGTTCATGGTGAACGTCACTCCCGATGTCGGGCGGTGGTGACCGGCTCCGTCTCGTAAACGGACCTACTTGCAGACCCTTCGTATCCTGACGGCATGAGGCGCACTTCCTTTGCCGACTGGCCCTGCTCCATCGCCCGCACCATGGACCTCCTGGGGGACTGGTGGACGCCGCTCGTGCTGCGCGAGGCGTTCTACGGCATCACCCGGTTCGACGTGTTCCAGCAGGAGCTCGGTATCGCCCGGACGACTCTGGCGGAGCGGCTGCGGCGGCTGGTCGAGGCGGGGCTGATGGAGAAGCGGGCCTATGACAGTGCTCCGGTGCGGCACGACTACGTCCTGACGGAGAAGGGGCGCGATTTCTTCGGCGTCCTCGCCGCGATGAACGCCTGGGGCAATCGCTGGCTGTCCGGCGAGGAGGGCGCGCCCGTCGTCTTCGAACACGACCGGTGCGGTCATGCCACCGAGGCGGAGGTCGTGTGCGGGCACTGCGGCGAGCCGATGACCGCCGAGGACACCCACGCGCGGATGGGCCCCGGCTACCCCGAGAAGCTCGCGCGGCGCCCGGACATCGCGGCGCGCTTCACCCGCTGAACGGATCCCCGCAGGGGCCCGCACCCCCCTTGACGTGGTGAGTCCAACTACGAAACTCTCATGCTTCGAGCCGATACGAGAGAGAGGTGGGCCACGATGGAGTGGACGGGCGCGCGCTATGCGGACACCCCGACCGTCGAGGTGCGGCGCAGGATCGAGGCGTCGCCGGAGCGGGTGTGGGAGCTGGTGACGGACATCGGCCTCATGCCGCGGTTCAGCGCCGAGTTGCAGTCCGCCGAGTGGCTCGGCGAGGAGCGCGGTGTGGGCGCCCGGTTCGTGGGACGCAATCGGCACGAGGCGTTCGGCGCGTGGGAGACCACCTCGTACGTCGTCGAGTGCACGGCGCCGCGCGTGTTCGCGTGGGCGGTCTCCGACCCCGAAGTTCCCAGCGCCGTCTGGCGGTTCACCCTCGACGCGCTGGACGACGGGGCGACGGAGCTGGCCCAGTGGGTGCGGATGGGGCCGGGCCGCTCGGGCCTCTCCTTCGCGATCGACCGGATGCCGGAGAAGGAGCAGAAGATCGTCCACGTCCGGCTGAAGGAGTTCGAGCAGGGCATGACCGCCACGCTCGACGCCCTGAAGGACCTCGCGGAAGGGGCGGCTGCCTGATGCGTACGTCGACCACCATCGAGGCGTCCGGCGGGAACTGGCGGGAGACCGTCGACTTCGTCACCGAGGCCGAGCGTCTTGGGCTGGACATCTGCTGGGTCGCGGAGGCCTGGGGCTCCGAAGCGCCGTCCCCGCTGGGGTACTTGGCGGCGCGCACCGAGCGGATGCTGCTCGGCTCCGGCATCATCCAGCTCGCGACCCGCACTCCGGCGGCCATCGCGCGCGCGGCGATCACGCTGTCGAACATCTCCGAGGGCCGCTTCCTCCTCGGGCTCGGTCCGTCCGGGCCGCAGGTGATCGAGGGGCTGCACGGGGTGCCGTTCGCGCGGCCGTTGGGCCGGATGCGGGAGACGGTCGAGATCGTTCGGATGGCGGCGACGGGCGAGAAACTTGCCTACGAGGGGCGGGAGTTCACGCTGCCGTTGCCCGGTGGCGATGCGAAGCCGATGCGGCTGTCGATGCGGGCGGAGCACGAACTTCCCATCTACCTGGCCACGTTGTCGCCGAAGATGCTGCGGCTCACCGGGGAGGTCGCCGACGGGTGGCTCGGGACGAGTTTCGTGCCCGAGGGAGCCAAGGAGGCGTACTTCGACCACTTGGACGCCGGGCTCGCGGCGTCCGGGCGGACCAGGGCCGACCTCGACATCTGCCAGGGGGCGGAGGTGAACTTCGTCGAGGACGAGGAGGAGCTGGCCGCGGTGGTGGGCAGCCGGAAGAAGGAGCTCGCCTTCAGCCTCGGCGGCATGGGCTCCGCCTCGACCAATTTCTACAACCAGGCGTACAGCAGGCAGGGTTGGGCCGACGTCGCCGCGGCGGTCCGCGAACGCTGGCAGGCCGGCGACCGCGAGGGGGCGGCCGCCCTGGTCACCGACGACATGGTCCTCGCCACGACGCTCATCGGCACGGAGGACATGGTGCGGGACCGCTTGAAGGTGTGGCGGGACGCGGGGGTGGACACGGTGCGGCTGTACCCGGCCGGAGACACGGTGGACGCGCGGCTGGCGACGCTGGGGCGGGCGATCGAGCTGGTACGGGGGGTGGGCTGAGCGGTCCCGCTGCGCTTGACGTCGGCCGGGTGTCGGGGCTGACCCATGCGGCACCGATCCGCGGCACGGTCCCTGCCGGTTCCGGCCGCGCCGGTTCCCGCCTTGCCCACCCTGCCGCCCAAGGCGGGGCCGGTCTGGCCGGCACCGTAGAGGTCACTCGTCGCGGCCGCCGAAGGCTGCGGCGCCCTCCTGGCCCTTCACTTGGTTTTCCCGCACGTACGGGCGTAGTTCGGCCTCGTAGGCGGTGAACGCGGTGGGGTGGTCGCCGTCGGCCGCGGCGAGCTGCCGGGCCAGGGTGCGGGCGCCGATCAAGGCTTGTGAGGTACCCATGCCGGCGGTCGGTGCGGCGCAGTATCCGGCGTCGCCGACGAGGACGACCCGTCCGGTCGACCAGGCGTCCAGGTGGACCTGGGTGGAGGAGGAGAAGTAGAAGTCGTCGGCGGCCGACATCGCCTTCAGCAGCTCGGGCGCGACCCAGCCGGCCCCTGCGAACGCGCCCTTCAGGGCCTCCTCCTGCTCGGAACGCGGGCGGCGATCCAGGGCGGGCGCGTCGGTTGCGAACGACAGGCTCACTGACATCTGGTCGGCGTCGGCGCCGCTGAACGCGTAGATGGCGGTGCCGTCGCCGGTCTGCAGTACCCCGCTGTGGTCGAGGCCGAGAATGTTGTCGGCGGTGAACCCGGCGCCCGACATGCCCAGGTGACGCAGCGCTTCCTCGTGGGGGCCGAAGGCCAGTCGACGGGCCTTGGAGAAGAGTCCGTCCGCACCGACCACCAGGTCGAAGGTCCGGGGCGCCCCGTGCTCGAACTCGACGGCGACACCGTCGTCGTGCTGGGCGAGCGTGGTGATGGAGTCGTCGAAGACGTAGGCGAGTTCGGGTTCGGTGAGGCGGTGCAGGATCCTGGTCAGCTCGGGTTTGGGGACCTCCAGTTCACCGGCGAACGTCTCGGCGGGCAGCCGGCCCATTTCGGCACCGTCCGCGTCGACCAGCACGGTGCCGCGCATCGCGGTGTCGTGGCCGCGGATCTCGTCCAGGATGCCGAGTTCGTCGAGGACATCGAAGGCGGCGCCGCGGAAGTCCACGGCGTAACCGCTGCCGCGCAGGCCGGGGGCGCGCTCGACGACGGTGACGTCGTAGCCGTCGCGATGCAGGAAGTGTCCGAGGGCGGCGCCCGCGACACCGGCGCCCGAGATGAGGACCGTGGTGTTCGTCATGGGGCAGGACGGTAGTCCCGTTCGGACCCTCGGTCTGCTCATTTAGAACCATCAAATGGCCAATTCGGCCTCATGTCAGTGCTGTTGGAAACCAGGAGGGCGGTCGGTCCGGTCAAGCCCTGCCGGCGTTTGAAGGGGAGCCCGTAGGGCGGCGAGGGGTTTGGGGGGTCAGGCCCCAGGGGGTGGCCCCGGTGCGGGGTGAGGGGGTGTCGCCGGCTGCCAGGCGGAGCGCTGGTACCGGCGAACCGCCCCATCCCACGTCTCCCTCGATGTGGCGCAGCAGAATGCCCTCGCGGATCGCCCACGGGCAGACCGTGAGCTCGCTGATGCCCATGAGCTTCATCGCCGTGTGGCCGACGAGCGCTCCCGCGAGGGACTGCGACGCCCGGGGCGCGGAGATGCCGGGCAGTTCCGCGCGGCGATCGGCCGGGAGCGCCGCCAGCTCGGTGACCGCGAAGCCCAGCGCCCTGCGGCTCAACTGGCGTGGCACGAAAGGACCATGACGTCCGGGCGGTGCCCCGCACAGGCGCGCCAGCTGCGTGAACGTGCGGGACGTGGCCGCCGCGGTCAGCGGCCCCTCCCAGCGGATCCGCGCCGCGACGTCCCTGAGCTGGTGCCGCACATGGCGCCGCAGGGCCTTCAACTGCTGCTCCGTGGGTGGCGAGCCGTCGGCCGGCAGATGCTCGCGGGTGAGTCGCCCCGCCCCGAGCGGCAGCGAGATCGCGAACTCGGGCAGCCGACCACGCCCGAAGGCGACCTCGAGCGAGCCGCCGCCGATGTCGAGGACGCCGAGCGGCCCGGCCCGCCAGCCCATCCAGCGCCGCGCCGCGAGGAACGTCAGCTCGGCCTCCACCTCGCCGGGCAGCACCCGGGGCCGCACCCCGGTGCCCTGCTCGACGGCGTCGAGCACCTCGTCCCGGTTCGGCGCGTCCCGGACGATGGCCGTGGCGAAGACGAACGGCTCGTCGCTGCCCCACCGTTCGGCCTCCGCGACCGCCGCCCGCACCGCCTCCACCAGACGCTCGACGGCCTCGGGACAAAGTCTGCGGTCGGCGTCCACCAGCTCAGACAGGCGTAACCGCCGCTTGGCCGTGTGCACCGGCAGCGGCGCCCCGTCGCGGGCGTCCGCGATCGCGAGGCGCACGGTGTTCGAACCGACATCCACCACACTGATACGCATGATCGGCGGAGTACCCCTCTTGGCGTGCATCAATGCGCGGGCATGACTGAGGTCACGGTCGGCGCGTCCAGTGCCGACATGATCCAACTCCTTGAGTCCGCCGGGTCGATGACCGCGTCGATCTCCAGCGCCGCCGCCGCGTTCACCGCCTTGCCGTGCTCGTACATCTCGGCGACCCGCGCCTCGAACGCCCGCTCCCGCTCGGCGGGATCGGCGATCGCCTCCAGTTCGCGCCGGTAGCCGAGCCGTACCGCGCCCTCCAGGCCCATCCCGCCGAACTCGCCGCTCGGCCAGGCCGCCGTGCCGAGCGGAGCCCGCGTCGAACCGCCCATCATGGCCATCGCCCCGAGCCCGTATGCCTTGCGCAGTACGAGGCACACCAGCGGCGTGGTGAGGCGGGCGCCCGCCACGAACAGGTCCGCGAACTGCCTTACCGTCGCGGTGCGTTCGGAGTCCGGGCCGACCATGAACCCCGGTGTGTCGCACAGCGAGACGACCGGGAGACCGAACGCCTCGCACAGCCGCAGGAAGTGTGCCGCCTTGTCCGCGGCGTCCCGGTCGACGGCGCCGCCGAGGTGCGCCGGGTTGTTGGCGACCAGGCCCATCGGACGGCCTTCGATCCGCACCAGCGCCGTGATCACGCCCACGCCGAAGCCGCGGCGCAGTTCGAGCACCGAGTCCGTGTCGGCGAGTCCCTCGATCGCGGCGCGGATGTCGTAGGCGCGGCGCCGGTTCTCGGGCACCGCGTGGCGCAGGCGTCGCGGGTCCGGAGCCTCCCAACTCGCCTGCGGGCCCTGGAAGTACGAGAGGTAGGCGCGGGCCAAGCGCACCGCCTCCGCCTCGTCGGCGACCGGGAGGTCCACGACCCCGTTCGGCACCTGCACCGACAGCGGGCCGATGTCCTCCGGTCGGTGCACGCCGAGGCCGCCGCCCTCGATCATCGCGGGTCCGCCCATGCCGATGTTCGCCTCGGGCGTCGCGATGATGACATCGCAGCAGCCGAGTAGCGCCGCGTTCCCCGCGAAGCAGCGGCCCGACGCGATGCCGACGAGCGGCACCTTGCCGTTGAGCCGCGCCATTTGATGGAACGTCATGACGTCCAGGCCCGCGATCGACGACGTGTCCGTGTCGCCGGGCCGGCCCCCGCCGCCCTCCGCGAACAGCACGACGGGCAGTCCGCGGTCCTCGGCCAGGTGCAGCATCCGGTCGGTCTTGCGGTGGTTGTTGTGGCCCTGCGTTCCGGCGAGCACGGTGTAGTCGTACGACATCGCGACCGCGGGCGCGCCGCCGATCCGGCCCGTGCCGGTGACCATGCCGTCGGCGGGCGTCGAGCGGATCAGGTCGTCCAGCGGGCGGCGCCGCCGCTGCGCGGCCACCGCGAGCGCGCCGTACTCGGTGAACGTCCCCGGGTCGCACAGGTCCTCGATGTTCTCGCGGGCCGTACGGAGCCCGGTCGCATGCCGCTTGGCGACCGCTTCGGGGCGGTTCTCGTCCAGGCCGAAGGCGTGCCGCGCGACGACCTGCGCGAGGTCGGGGCGCACCGCGTCGAGGTCGAGCTCCTCGGCCGCGTCCTCCTGGGCGGCGCCGCTCTCCGTCACGTCGAGGAGCACCAACTCGGCGCCCTCGGCGACTGTTTCGCCGACTTCCGCACCCACCGCACGTACGACACCCGCGTGCTCGGCGCGCACCACGTGCTCCATCTTCATCGCTTCCAGTACGAGCAAGGTGGCGCCTGCCGCGACGAGTTGGCCGGTCTCGGCGTCCACGGTGACGACCGTGCCCGCCATGGGTGCGGTCACCGTACCCGGCTCCGTGCCGCCTTCCGGTGCGGCGTCGGCCGGCGGTGCGAGCTCCGCGAGGTGGCGCTGTACGAACCCGGTGTCGAAGCCGCCCGCCGTGAAGCCGGGGTGGTCGAGCAGCCTGGCCAGGAAGGGGATTCCGGTCCGCACGCCCTCCACCGTGAATTCGTCGAGCGCCCGCCGCGCCCGCACGCACGCCGCCGCGAAGTCACCGGCCGGCGCGTGCACGACGACCTTGGCGAGGAGGGAGTCGTAGCGCGTGCCGAGTTCGGTGCCGGTGCGGGCGGCGGTGTCGACGCGCACACCGGGGCCCGTCGGCACGTCGAGGCGCGCGAGCCGCCCCGCCGACGGGCGCACCGCACCGTCAGGGTCCGTGACCTCCGCGTTCACCCGCAGCTGCACGGCGAAGCCGCGGGGCGCGGGCGGCTCCCCGGCGAGGCCGAGGTCGGCCAGGGTCTCGCCCGCCGCGATCCGCAACTGCGCCGCGACCAGGTCGACACCCGTCACCTCCTCCGTCACCGTGTGCTCCACCTGGAGGCGCGGATTGGCCTCCATGAACACGAACTCCTCGCCCCGGACCAGGAATTCGACCGTGCCGACGCCTGCGTAGCGGGCGGCGCCGGCCAGCCGCAGGGCAGCGTCGAGGAGCCGGCCGCGCACGGTGGCGTCGAGGCCCGGCGCCGGGGCGATCTCGACGAGCTTCTGGTGGCGCCGCTGCGCGCTGCAGTCCCGCTCCCAAAGGTGGCTCGCGGTGTCACCGTCGCCGACGACCTGCACCTCGATGTGCCGGGCACCCTCCCACAGCCGCTCCACGTACAACTCGCTGCGACCGAAAGCCTGTTGAGCCTCGGAGGCACACCGCTCCCACGCCTCGTCGAGCTCCGCCGCGTCCCGTACGACCCGCATCCCGCGCCCGCCGCCCCCGCCCACGGCCTTGACCATCACCGGCCCTTCGGCGAGGAACGCCCGCGCCTCCTCCAGCGTGGTGTCACCCTCCGTACCGGGCAGCACCGGCACCCCGGTCCCGACCGCGAGCGCACGGGCGCGCGCCTTGTCCCCGAACAGGTCGAGCACCTCCGGCGAAGGGCCCACGAAGGTGAGCCCGGCGCCCGCGCACCGACGGGCGAACGCCGCGGACTCGCTCAGGAAGCCGTAACCGGGGTGGAGATACGTGCAACCGGAACGGCGCGCGGCCGCGACCAGCGCCTCGGCGTCCAGATAGCCGCCCGAAGCGAGCGGCACGACCTCGTCCGCCAAGTGCAGGTGCGCCTCGTCGCCCGGCTCGTGCACGGCCACCGTGCGCAGCCCGAGTTCGGCGGCGGCGCGCAGCACCCGTACGGCGATCTCCCCTCGGTTGGCGACGAGTACGGCGGCAGACCCCATGTGCCCCTCCGGGATGTCGAAGTCGGGTTCGGCTCCAAGGGCCCGAGGTCCCGAGGTTCGAAGGGGCCAAGGTTCCGAGGTGCCGAACGCGGATTCCGTCATGCTCATTGACACTGACGTCAACGTCAATACTCTGGCGCTGTGGCACGCAGTCAGCAGGACAGACCGCCCCGGCGGCAGGAATGGGCGACCCGCACCGCCCGCGACCGGACCGACGCCCCGGCGCGCGGACGGCTGCTCGACGCGGCCGAGCAGGTCTTCGCGCGGCTCGGCTACGGCCCGGCGACCATCGCGGACATCACGGCGCAGGCCGAGGTGTCACGGGCCGGCTTCTACGTCTATTTCGCGTCCAAGGAAGAGGTCTTCCGGGTGCTCGCGGGGCGCGTACGGGACGCGTTCCTCACCGCGCAGGACGTGCCCGGGGTGGACCCCGACGACGTGGCGGCGGTCGCGCGCGCCTCCACGGCCGCTTTCATCGCCGCCTACGCGCGACACCTGCCCCTGCTCGTCCTGCTCGAACAGCAGGCGCGGGGCGACGCCGAGGTGCGCGCCCTGTGGGAGGAGATCCGCGAGCGTCCGGTCCGCCGCGCCGCCCGCTACGTACGCCGGGTCGCGGCGGAGGGCAGGGCGCACCCGGTCGTCGACCCGCTCACCCTGTCCCGTGCCGTCGGCGGGATGAGCATCGAGTTCGCACGGCTCGTCGCCGAGCGGCCGGCCACGTACGACCAGGCGGTCGCCGACGCGACCGTCATGTATCTGCACCTTCTCGGTATCGGAGCAGCACCGCAGCAGTAGGGAGCCGCACGTTGTCTCACGGCACGTCCACCATCGACACAGAGGCGTATCTGCGCGACCTGCGCGCCCGCCAGGACAGGTCCAGGTCCGGCCGCCAGTCGTCCGAAACCCGCCACGAGGCAGGGGAGTTGACGCTCCCCGGGCATGTGGCCCGCTCGGCCGCGCGCCATCCGGACCGGCCCGCGATCGTCACGGCGGCCGAGACCCTCAGCTACCGGCAACTCGACGACCAGAGCGCCCGGTTGGCCGGGTGGATGACCGAACAGGGCGTGCGGCCCGGCGACCGCGTCGGCGTCTTCCTGCCGAACGGGGCCCGCTTCGTCGTCGCCCTGCTCGCCGTGCTGCGCATCGGGGCGGTGCACGTGCCGGTGAACCCGATGTTCCGCGCGGCGGACCTGCGGCACGAACTGAACGACGCAGCACCGGAGTTGGTCGTCACCCGGGACGCGCTGCTGCCCGCCGTCGACGAGGCGCGCGCCGACACCCCCGTCCGCACCGTGCTGGCCGACGCCGACTGGCCGCGGGCCGTCGCCCACGAGCGCCACGAGCCCATCGCCGACGACCTCGACGCGCTCGCCGCCCTCAACTACACCGGAGGCACCACCGGACTCCCCAAGGGCTGCGAGCACACCCAGCGGCACATGGTCTACACGGCCACCGCCATCGACAACGGCCGCACAGCCACGGACGCGGAGCGCGAGCGCGGCATCGTCTCGGTCTGCTACCTGCCCATCTTCTGGATCGCCGGCGAGAACCTCGGCATCCTCGCCCCGCTCGTCTCCGGCGGCACCAGCATCCTGCTCACCCGCTGGAACGCGGCCGAGGTCCTCGACGCCATCGAGACCCACGGCGCGACCACCATGGCCGGCACCGTCGAGAACTACCTCGAACTCCTCGACCACCCCGACTTCGCGCGCCACGACCTGACGAGCCTGTCGAGCCCGCTCACCGTCTCCTTCATCCGCAAGCTCACCCCGGCCCTGCGCGCCCGGTGGAAGGAGGCCGTCGGCGAGCACAGTGTGCTGCGCGAGGCCTCGTACGGGATGACCGAGACGCACACCAGTGACACCAACACACTCGGCTTCCAGGACGGCGACCACGATCTGCTGAGCGACCCGGTGTTCTGCGGACTCCCGGTCCCAGGAACGGACTTCATGGTCGTCGACTTCACCACCGGTGAGCCACTGCCACTGGGCGAGCGGGGCGAGATCGTGGTGCGCGGCCCGTCCGTGCTCACCCGCTACTGGCGCGCGCCCGAGGCGACGGAGGCGGCGCTGCGCGACGGCTGGCTGCACACCGGGGACATCGGCGCCCTCGACGAAGAGGGGTGCCTGCACTACCTGGGCCGCGACAAGGACATGATCAAGGTGAAGGGCATGAGCGTCTTCCCGACGGAAGTGGAGACACTGCTCGCCCAGCACCCCGACGTGCTCGCCGCCGCGGTCGTCGCCGTCGACGCCCCGGACAGTGGTCAGCGTCCGTACGCGTTCGCGCGCACCGTCCCCGGATCCGCGCTCACCGGGGACACGTTGAAGGAGTGGGCGGCCGGGGCCATGGCGACGTACAAGGTCCCGCACATCGTCGAGATACTCGACGAGCTGCCGCTCACCCCCACCGGGAAGATCAGAAAGACGGAGCTGAGCGCTCGAGCCACTCGCACGCGGCCCGTGCGGTGAACTCCTCCTGACCGCCCTTGAACAGCAGGTCGGCCGTGGTGAACGCCGGGTCCTCCGCCTGCGCCGCGACATACGGCAGCGCGATGCAGCGCATGCCGGCCGCGTGCGCGGCGGCGGCCCCCGGCGCCGCGTCCTCCAGGACCACACAGTGCGAGGCCTGCGTGCCGAGCCGGTGCGCCGCCTCCAGGAACACGTCGGGCGCCGGCTTGCCGTGCTCGACCTCGTCCGCCGACACATACAGCGGCAGCTGCGCCCCGAGCCCCGTACCGGTGAGGATCGCGTCGATCGCTTCCGGGGACGAACCCGACGCGACGATCATCGGCACGCCCGCCGCGTGCAGCCGCTCGACGAACAGCCGCATCTGCGGGAAGACATGGGTGTCGGCGCGCGCGAGGTCCAGATAGCGGGCGTTCATCTCCTCGAGCAGCTCGCCGTCCGGCGCGTCGATGCCGTACTTCCGCTTCCAGACGCCGATGGTCTCCAGCGTGGAGATCCCGACGTACGTCTCGTGGTCGGCCCACGTGAAGTCCTTGACGCCCTGGCGGGCGAGGGTGGCCAGGGAGGCCCGGAAGTAGTTCGGCTCGCTGTCCACGAGGGTGCCGTCGAGATCGAAGACGATCGCGGTGTCGCGGAAGTGGTACGAGGGGTGGTTCGCGTCGCTCATGGGAACCAGGATGCAGGACCGGGGTCCCTCGATCATCCGCGCGGCTGCCCCGCCGCCTTCCCGATCGCCTCGACCAACGGCAGCAGCCGGTGCGGGACGCGCTCGCGCAGCGCCACCTCGGTACGGGTGCGGACCACGCCGGGCAGGCGGTTGAGCTGCTGGATCACATCCTCCAGATGCTCGGCGTCGCGCGCCGCCACGCGGGCGAGGAGATCGCCGCCGCCCGTGGTGGAGTACGCCTCGATGATCTCCGGCACCCCGGCGAGCTCGTCCCCGACGTCCCCCAGGTGGCCCTGCGTCGTCTCGATGTGCACGAAGGCGAGCACCGGGTGGCCGAGGGCCGCGGGGGAGAGGGACGGCTGCACGCCCGTGATGACACCGTCCCGCTCCATCCGGTCGAGCCTGGCCTGCAACGTGCCGCGGGCCACGCCGAGGATCCGGGCGTACTCGCGCATGCTCGTGCGGGGCTGTTCCAGGAGGAGCCGCAGGATGCGGGTGTCGAGCTGGTCCACTGCCATGGGCGTCGGGCTCCTTCGGTGGCGCGGCGGAACGCCGCCGACTGTACCAATGGCTCAGTGCCGGGCGCCGGTCGTGCCGGTGGTGCCTGTCGCGCCGGTCGTGCTCGGCGGCCTCGGGAGGTCGACGAACGTCCCGGCGTGGTGCACCAGCGGCCCGGCCTCCGTGACCCGGTCCGCCCGCACCACGAGCCCGATGAGCAGGGCGTGGTCGCCCACCGGGCGCATGCTGACCGGCGTGAGTACGAAGCGGGCCAGTACGCCGTCCAGGGCGGGCAGGCCCAGCGGGTCGCGGTGCCAGGAGGTGCCCGGCCCGAAGCGGGCATGGCGCGGGCCCGCGAAGGCCCGTGCCACCTCCTCCTGACCGGCCGCGAGCAGCTGCACCATCACATGCGTCGCGCCCCGCACCGCCTCCCACGAACCCGACCGCAGGCCCACCGTGAACGACAGGAGCGGCGGGTCGAGGGAGAGCGAGGCGAGCGAGGTGACGCAGAACCCGGCGGGCCGCTCCCCGCCGACGGTGACCACGGCGACCCCCTTGGCATGGCGCCGCAGCGCGGACCGTACGAGGTCGGGCTCGGCCGCTTCGACGCCCGGCGGGCTCGTCGCCTCGGCGGTCACGCCGCGCCCTCCCGCAGCGCGGCCCCGGCGCGGGCGTGGATCTCCTCGGCGTGCGGGGAGGCGCCGCCGCGGTCGTACGCGGCCAGGTGGGCGCGCCAGTCCGTGAGCGCCCCGGACGGGTCGTCGAGGGCGAAGCGGCTGACGCCCCGCAGGTACAGCAGCTCCGGGTCGGGCACGCCGCCGGCCGAGGCCATCGCACGGTCCAGGTCGGCGGCCGCGCGCCGGTGCTGGCCGAGGGACTGGAGCGCCACGGCCCGGTTGGCCCGCAGCTCCGCGTCGTCGTCGAGCGCGAGGGCCGCGTCCAGGTCGGCGACGGCCTCGGCGGGGCGGCCCGCGTCGAAGGCGAGGACGGCCCGGTTCGCCCAGGCGGCGAGGCAGCGCGGGTCCGCCTTCAGCGCCGCCGAATAGCTCTCGTACGCGGCTCCGGTGTCGCCCAGTTCGGAGTGCAACGCGCCCTGTGTAGCGAGGAATTGGGAGTTGTCCGGCGCGATGTCCAGGCCGTGGTCGATGTCCGCGCGGGCCCGGTCGAAGTCGCCGCGCTCCAGGGACAGGTTCGCGCGGTGCAGCAGTGAGTCGAGGTGGTCCGGCTCGATGGAGAGGGCGTGGTCCAGATCGCGCAGCGCGCCCGCGTCGTCGCCCAACTCCCGCAGCAGATCGGCCCGGTTGAAGTGCGCCTCGTAGAACGGCGGTGTGAGACGGATCGCGGTCGCGTAGTCGGCGAGCGCCTCGTGGGTCCCGCCGAGCGCGCGGTGCTGGGCGGCCCGCTCGAAGTAGTAGTCGCCGTAGTCCGGGTCGCGGCGGATCACCTCGTCGTAGTCGGCCAGCGAAGCGGTGTGGTCGCCGCGCGCGCCGCGTACCTGCGCCCGGTTGTACAACAGGACGGAGCGGTGCAGGAGTTGCTCGTCCGGGCCGAAGTCGGCGTCCGTGATCGCCATCGCCTCCTCGACCAGGGCGAGCGAACCGTCGGCGTTGCCGCGGTGCAGCTCGACCAGGGCCCGTGCGTTGCGCATGAACGCCCGCACCAGGACCCGCTTGTGCGGATCGGGGTGCACGTCCGCGATCGCGATCGCCGTGTTCACCCAGGCCAGCGCGAGGTCCTCGTCGTGCGCGTCCTTCGGCAGGAACCGGGTGTACAGCATCGCCATGAGGTACGCGGTGCCCATGTGCGCGTCCTGCGAGGTGGAGCCGCGCCGCATCTCCTCGAAGTACGCGAACGCGTCCGCGCCGCGCCCCAGATAGCACAGGCAGGCGCCGGTCTTGTGTGTCAGGTTCCAGTACGTACGGTCGGGCTCGACGCCGGTCAGCAGCGCCCGGCCGCGTTCGGCGAGGTCGACGACCGCCTCGTAGAACCCTTTGTTGAAGCAGGCGTTGACGGCGTGGACGATCGCCTCGACGCCCGCGCCCCGCGGGTCCGTGCCGTGCTCCAGGTGGTACGGGATCGCCCCGAGTCGCAGTGTCGGCTCGTCCCGCCCGGCGAGCAGTTCGGCGCGTGCGGTGTGCCGGCGGGCCCGCTCGGCGGCGGGCAGTGCTTCGTAGGCCCTGAGCAGGCGGGCGTCGTCGCTGGTGCCGTCGCTGTCGATGTAGCGTTGCGCGAGGTCCGTGTCGGGCAGCAACTCCGCGTCCACGAAGGGGAGTCGGGGGACCCGGTGGGTGTGTGCGGCGAGCGCCTTGCCGAGCAGGTCGTCGGACGCCCCCGCGCCGTCGACGACCACGGTCAGGGTGGCGGGATCGCAGCGCCGCAGCAGCACGGCCACCAGATCGCGGTCCGTGGGATCGGCCTCGTCCAGGCCACGGAAGGCGAGGGTGAGGCCGCGCGGGTGGGCCGACCGCGCCCAGTCCATGAGGAGTTCGGCCACGCCGTGCGCGATGCGCAGGGCGCGGGGCGCCGGATAGAAGCGGGTGCGCTCCTTGGCGTCGGCGAGGTTGGTGAGGGTCTGCGGCGGCGTCGGCACGATCTCCATCAGCTCCGGGGCGATCGACTCCACTTCGGCCGCCCGTGCCGAAGCCACCAACTCGCTGTCCTGTGCGACCAGTTGGGGTACGGCCTGGTGGAGGAGGAAGTGCGCGGCGGTGAACGGGCCGCGTAACCGGCGGTGGCAGGCGACCTCCAGGGACGGGGACGGTGGTGACTCGGCGGCGGTGGTGTCCGCGGTGGCGTCGAACCACCAGTGGTGTGTCGACAGGTGAGAGGTCATGTCAGGGCTCCTTGAGGTGAGTTGGTACGGGACCGGTTCCGTCGGTCCCGCAGCGTGACGTGGACGAGCAGCCCGATCTGCAGGCCGGACAGGAGCAGGAAGCCCGCCGCGTCGACCAGGTCCCAGAACGGGGTGTGCGGGTCGCCGAGCCGGTCGGCGACCGTCGTCCAGAAGCGTGTGGCGGTCGGGATCCCGGCCCAGGCCAGCGAAGCCAGCGAGAACCCGTATCCGGCGCAGAGCAGCGGTGCGTACCAGCGGGCCACGGCGCGGTCGCGCCGCGACCACTCGGTGTCCGCCGTCGGCGGCGCGAGCCGCAGTACCTTGCGGAACCCGGTACGGACCCGGAACCGCGACGCATTCTGCAGATCCGTACATCCGGTGGCGGTCGTCACCACGTAATAGATGTCCGTCTCCAAATAGAACAGGAATTGCCAGATGAGACGCAGGACACAGGTGAAGGCGACAGCAAGACAGAGTTTGTGAATCCACGACGGAATTGCGTTTGTGTCAAGCGCGAGCGAAAGCAGCGTGAACCCGCAGAGCAGAACAACATCCGCCAACATGCCCGCGCAGAAGACCAGATAGCGTTTCCTGCGCTCCACGCTGAGCAGCGAATCGAGCCGCGTCTCCGCGACGATGTAGTAGAGCCTGCGTCCGATCCCGAGCGTGGACGGCAGGCCGAGCCGCCGCGCGGCGAGCGCGTGGAACGCCTCGTGCACGACGATGCACGGCAGCGCGAGCGCGAAGACGGTCAGCGGGATGAGCGTCAGATAGTGCGTGAAGAACACCTGGTGGTACGAGGGCCGCAGCCCGGGCTCGCGCACCATCATGGCGACCGCGGCCGCCACCAGGACGCCGTACGCGACCCAGGCCGGCCAGGAGAACAACGCTCTGCCGAGCCCCTGCCTGCGCACCCGCCGCGGCTCCGCGACCGGCTCGCCGGTGTACAGGAAACCGAGGTCGGCGAGGGTTTCCAGGAAGTCGTCCATGTCGAGCGGGTCGCCGCACGTGCGCTCGTACCAGTCCCCGACCTCGCCGACGGACGCCCCGTCGGCGAACATCCGCAGCGCCTGTGCCCCCTCCTCGGGGAACACCGCGTACGAACCGGTGTCGGGCCGGCCGACCATCACGCCGTCGTCCTCGGCGACCATCGTGAGCCGGTGCAGACGAACGGTGTCGTTCATCCGGCACACCCCCCTTGTAGGAGATGGAAGTCAGGTGGCCGGGGCCGGACCCCGAAGGCGGTCCGGCCCCGGCCGAGGAGGCGCAAATTACGCGGCGTCGCCGCAGAGGTAGTAGCAGGCCGTGGTCAGACGGATGGGCCCTGCCTTGCGGACAGAAATCTTCTTCATGGTGTTCCCCCTTCCGGGGCATCGGAGTTGTGGCGAATTCCGGAATCGCGGTGCTGGAGCAAGCTTTGACATGCGAATTCGGGCATGTCAACGCGGAATTGAAGCATCCGTACATAACTTCCGGAACTGTTTTCGCGGCCGCTTTCCCGCTGTTTTCGGGCAGGGGGAAGCGGCACTCCTCACACGGGGAAAAAAGAAAGCAGAGTTCACTTGGTAAGCAAGGAGAAGAGATCGAAACGGGCGCGGCGCCCTCGGCCGTCCGCGCCACCCGTGATCAGCGGTGCGCTCTGCGTGCCATCCGTACCTCCCGCACGGCCCCCGTAGTAGCCCGGTGCGCCCCGGGCTCAGTGCAGGATACGGAGCGGGGCGCCGCAGCGTTCAGCGCTTTGTGCCTTGCGGTCAGTGCTTTGTGCCTCGCGGTCAGCGCCGAGCCACGATGTTGGGCCCCGACGCCGTCGACCCCCGAACCACCAGCTCCGGCATGAACACGAACTCCGTGTGCGGCGCGGGAGTCCCACCGATCTCCTCGAGAACCGTGCGGACCGCTGCCTGCCCCATCGCCTGCACCGGCTTGCGGATCGTCGTGAGCGGCGGATCGGTGAACGCGATGAGCGGGGAGTCGTCGAACCCGACCACCGAAATGTCGTCCGGTACCTCGAGCCCCCGCTGCCGCGCCGCCCGGATCGCGCCGAGCGCCATCATGTCGCTGGCGCACACGATCGCCGTGCAGCCGCGGTCCATCAGGTCGCAGGCCGCGGCCTGCCCGCCCTCCAGTGTGTACAGGGAGTGCTGGACGAACTCGCGCTCGATGTCGTCGGGGGAGAGGTCGAACCGGTCCCGCATCGCCCGCACGAAGCCCTCGATCTTCCGCTGCACCGGCACGAACCGCTTCGGCCCCAGCGCCAGACCGATCCGCGTGTGGCCCAGCGAGCCGAGGTGGGTGACCGCCAATTGCATGGCCGCCCGGTCGTCCGGCGAGATGAACGGCGCCCGCACCTGCGGCGAGAACCCGTCCACGAGCACGAACGGCACACCCTGCGCCCGGAGTTGCTCGTAGCGCCGCATGTCCGCGGTGGTGTCCGCGTGCAGTCCCGACACGTAGATGATGCCGGTGACACCACGGTCGACGAGCATCTCCGTCAGCTCGTCCTCGGTCGAGCCGCCGGGGGTCTGTGTCGCGAGGACGGGTGTGTAGCCCTGGCGGGTCAGGGCCTGGCCGATGACCTGGGCGAGCGCCGGGAAGATCGGGTTCTCCAGCTCCGGCGTGATCAGGCCGACGAGCCCCTCGCTGCGCCGGCGCAGCCGCACCGGCCGTTCGTAGCCGAGCACGTCGAGCGCGGCGAGGACCGACTGGCGGGTGGCCGCGGCGACGCCCGGCTTGCTGTTGAGGACCCGGCTCACCGTCGCCTCGCTCACCCCCGCCTGCGCCGCGATGTCGGCGAGGCGCGCGGTCGCGGGCGGGGCCGGGACCGCCTTGCGGGCGGCCTGGGCGGGCAGCTGGGTCATCGCACTCCTTGTGGGGGCCAAGAGCTGGGGGAGCTGGCAAGAGTCCCGATGATCCCTGTGACACCGCCCCGTGGCAAGAGCTTGCAGACCCTTGCAGTGCCACATAAGCCCATGTAACGGGCGATAACCACCCGGGGAGTGCCGCAACTTGGAGGTCACGAAGCCGTAACCTCCCCTCATCTCTGCAATATTTTTCAGCAAGGTCTTTCCTCGGGCTTGCAGCGCTGTTACGTTCACGTCGCCCAGTCGGGCCCAACCCTCTAGGAGTTCTCATGCGGCGTGGCATTGTGGCCACCGCGGTGGTGGCGTCCCTCGCACTCGCGGCGACGGCCTGCGGTGGAAGTGACGACAGCGGCGACAAGGCGTCGGGCCCGGTCACCATCACGTGGTGGGACACGTCGAACGCGACCAACGAGGCCCCCACGTACCGGCAGTTGGCCAAGGACTTCACCAAGGCCAACCCGGACATCAAGGTCAAGTACGTCAACGTGCCCTTCGACCAGGCGCAGAACAAGTTCGACACGGCGGCCGGCGCGAGCGGCGCCCCCGACGTGCTGCGCGCCGAGGTCGGCTGGACCCCGGCGTTCGCCAAGAAGAGCTACCTGCTGCCGCTCGACGGCACCGAGGCACTCGCCGACAAGGACAAGTTCCAGGCGTCCCTCATCAAGCAGGCCCAGTTCGACGGGAAGACCTACGGCGTCCCGCTCGTCACCGACACCCTCGCCTTCGTCTACAACAAGGCCCTCTTCAAGAAGGCGGGCATCACCGAAGCGCCCACCAGCTGGGACCAGTTGAAGAAGGACGCGGCCAAGGTGAAGGCCGAGACCGGCGCCGACGGCTTCTGGGGCTCCACGGCCGGCTACTACGCCGAGCCGTTCCTGATGGGCGAGGGCACCGACACCGTCGACCCCGCGGGCAAGAAGATCACCATCGGCTCCGCCGCCGCCAAGAAGGGCCTCACCACCTGGAAGGGCCTGTTCAGCGGCAAGGGCCTGCACAAGGCCGACGCCACCGCCGACGCGTACGCGCACATCCAGGACGCGTTCGTGAACGGCAAGGTCGCTTCGACCATCCAGGGCCCGTGGGAGATCACCAACTTCTACAAGGGCTCCGCGTTCAAGGACAAGAAGAACCTGGGCATCGCCACCGTCCCGGCAGGATCCGGCGGCAAGCCGGGCGCCCCGACGGGCGGCCACAACCTGTCCCTGTACGCGGGTTCGGACAAGGCCCACCAGGAGGCCTCGCTGAAGTTCGTGAAGTGGATGACGTCGGCGAAGACGCAGGAGCAGGTCGCCCTGAAGAACGCGACGCTGCCCACCCGCCAGGACGCGTACACCGCGAAGGTCACCGCCGACCCCGGCATCGCCGGCTACCAGAAGGTGCTCGGCAGCGCGCAGCCGCGCCCGGAGCTGCCCGAGTACAGCTCGCTGTGGACGCCGATGGACCAGGAGCTGCCGAAGGTCGCCACCGGCAAGGAGTCCCTGGACCAGGGCGTGAGCAGCCTGGAGACCTCGTTCGCCAAGCTGCTGCCCGGCTTCTCCAAGTGACCTGCTAGCAAACGCCGGTTCGCGCCCCGGAGGGGTGGGCGCGAACCGGCACAGCCCTGTCACAGCCCTGCCGCAGCTCGATTCAGAAGGTGCCCCGCATGACCCTTGCCGTCGACCGCCCGGCCGCGAAGAAGCGCGCGCCGCGCCCAGGCCCGATCCGGCGCTTCAAGGACTCGTACCGCAAGTACTGGTACGCGTACGCGATGATCACCCCGGTGGTCGTCGTCCTAGGTGTCCTCGTTGTCTACCCGCTGGTGCGCGGCTTCTACCTGACGCTCACAGACGCCAACAGCCTCAACTCGGCCCGTACCATCGGCGTCAACCAGATCGAGGCCACCTACAAGTTCGTCGGCCTCGACAACTACGCCGACATCCTGTGGGGCCCCTCCTCGTACGACCGCTTCTGGTCGCACTTCGTGTGGACCATCGCATGGACGGCGATCTGCGTCGCCCTGCACTACTGCATCGGGCTCGGCCTCGCGCTGCTCCTCAACGAGAAGCTGCGCGGACGCACCATCTACCGGCTGCTGCTGATCCTGCCGTGGGCGGTCCCGACCTTCGTCACCGTCTTCGCGTGGCGCATCATGCTCGCCGACTCCGGGATCATCAACGTGGCCCTCGGCTCGCTGCATCTGCCGCAGCCGAGCTGGCTGGAGGACCCGACCTTTCAGCGGATCGCCGCGATCCTCGTCAACACGTGGTGCGGTGTGCCGTTCATGATGATCTCGCTGCTCGGCGGGCTCCAGTCCATCGACGGGTCGCTGTACGAGGCCGCCGAGATGGACGGCGCGACGGCCTGGCAGCGCTTCAGGCACATCACGCTGCCGGGCCTCAGGCCGGTCAGCTCGACCGTCGTCCTGCTCGGCATCATCTGGACGTTCAACCAGTTCGCGATCATCTTCCTGCTCTTCGGCAACACGGCACCGGACGCGCAGATCCTCGTCACCTGGGCCTACCGGCTCGGCTTCGGGCAGCAGCCGCGCGACTTCGCGCAGTCCGCCGCGTACGGGGTGCTGCTCCTGTCGATCCTCACCGTCTTCACGTCCTTCTACTACCGCTGGCTGAAGCGCAATGAGCAGCTCGCCCTCTGACGCCGCAGGAGCCGACATCATGAGCACCACGACCACCCGCTCCGCGTCGCGGATCCCCGCACAGCGATCCGCGACCGACGGCGCTGCCGCGAAGAACCGGCGCGTACGCAGGCGTGGCGAGCGCAGCCCGCTCGCGAAGGCCCTCACGCACGGCATCCTCGCCGTGGCGAGCCTCATCGCGCTGTTCCCCGTCGTCTGGCTGACGTATCTGTCGCTGGGGCCCGACAAGGACGACTATCTGCACCCGGGCAACATCCTCAGCAAGGCGACCCTCGACAATTACAGTTACGTCCTGGAGCACACCCAGTTCTTCTACTGGGCGGCGTCGACGCTGATCGTGGCGCTCGGCACCACGCTCGTCGGCGTGCTGTTCGCGGCGACCACCGGCTACGCCGTCTCCCGTATGCGCTTCCCCGGCTACCGCCCGCTGATGTGGATGCTGCTGCTCACGCAGGCCTTCCCGATCGCCGTGCTGATCGTGCCCATCTACGAGATCTTCTCGGAACTCGGCCTGATCGACACCTACCAGGGCCTCATCCTCATCAACTGCACGACGATCGTGCCGTACTGCACCTGGCTGCTGAAGGGCTACTTCGACACCATCCCCGGCGAGATCGACGAGGCGGGCCGGATCGACGGGCTCAGCCCGTTCGGCACCTTCTGGCGCCTCATCCTGCCGCTCGCTAAGCCGGGCATCGCGGTCGCCGCGTTCTACGCCTTCATCACGGCGTTCGCCGAGGTCGCCTTCGCCAACACCTTCATGCTCAGTGACACCAAGTACACCTTCGCGATCGGCCTGTCGAGCTTCGTCAGCGAGCACGACGCGCAGTGGAACCTGATGGCGGCGACCGCGGTGTTGATCGCCATCCCGGTGACCGCTTTCTTCTACCTTGTCCAGAAGCACCTGGTCACCGGCCTGACCGCCGGCGGGACCAAGGGCTGAACCCGGCTACGCAGCAAGGACATCATGAGCCAGCACTCCACGGACGAGCCGGTGGCCGCCGCCACCACGACCCGCCAGGCCACCGACTGGTGGCGGGACGCGGTCATCTACCAGGTCTATCCGCGCAGCTTCGCGGACAGCGACGGCGATGGCACCGGTGACCTCGAAGGCATCCGCCGACGCCTGCCGCACCTGCGCGAGTTGGGCGTGGACGCGGTGTGGCTGTCCCCGTTCTACGCCTCGCCGCAGGCCGACGGCGGCTACGACGTCGCCGACTACCGGGCCGTCGACCCCATGTACGGCACCCTGCTCGACGCCGACGCGGTGATCCGCGACGCGCACGCCCTGGACCTGCGCATCATCGTCGACCTGGTCCCCAACCACTCCTCCGACCAGCACGAGTGGTTCAAGCGGGCCGTCGCGGACGGCCCCGGATCGCCGCTGCGCGACCGCTACCACTTCCGCGCCGGCAAGGGCGCGGGCGGTGAACTCCCGCCCAACGACTGGGAGTCCATCTTCGGCGGCCCCGCCTGGACCCGGCTCCCGGACGGCGAGTGGTACCTGCACCTCTTCGCGCCCGAGCAGCCCGACCTCAACTGGGAACACCCGGCGGTCGCCGACGAGTTCCGCTCCATCCTGCGCTTCTGGCTGGACATGGGCGTCGACGGATTCCGCGTCGACGTCGCGCACGGCCTCGTCAAGGCGGAGGGACTGCCGGACCTCGGCGGCGGTGAGCAGCTGAAGCTCCTCGGCAACGACGTGATGCCGTTCTTCGACCAGGACGGCGTACACGAGATCTACCGCTCCTGGCGCACGATCCTCGACGAGTACGACGGCGAGCGCATCTTCGTCGCCGAGGCGTGGACCCCGACGGTCGAGCGCACCGCGAACTACGTCCGTCCCGACGAGCTGCACCAGGCCTTCAACTTCCAGTACCTGGGCGCCCCTTGGGATGCCGAGGGCCTGCGCGAGATCATCGACAGCTCGCTCGACGCGATGCGCCCCGTCGGCGCCCCCGCCACCTGGGTCCTCTCCAACCACGACGTCACCCGGCACGCCACCCGCTACGCCAACCCGCCCGGCGGCACCCAGATCCGCACCCCCGGCGACCGCGAACTCGGCCTGCGCCGCGCCCGCGCCGCCACCCTGCTGATGCTCGCCCTGCCCGGCTCGGCGTACATCTACCAGGGCGAGGAGCTCGGCCTCCCGGACGTCACGGACCTGCCCGACGAGGTCCGCCAGGACCCCTCGTACTTCCGCGCCGAGGGCCAGGACGGCTTCCGTGACGGCTGCCGGGTGCCGATCCCGTGGACGCGCGACGGATCCTCGTACGGCTTCGGTGACGGCGGCAGCTGGCTCCCGCAGCCCGACACCTGGGGGGAGTTGAGCGTCGAGGCGCAGACCGGCGACCCGGACTCGACCCTGGAGATGTACCGCTCGGCTCTCGCGCTGCGCCGGACCACGCCGGGCCTCGGCGCCGGCGACGGTGTGAAGTGGCACGGGGACGCCCCGCAGGGCGTGCTCCACTTCGAGCGCTCCGGCTTCGCCTGCACGGTCAACACCACGGGCGCCGCGGTCCGCATCCCCGCCCCGGGCGACGTACTGCTCGCGTCCGCGCCGGTGGAGGTGGCCGACGGTCACGTAGAACTGCCCGCCGACACGACGGTGTGGTGGGAGATCGCCTGACCCCCGACACGGCACCAGTAAGGGGCGGCACCCGGCCGGGTGCCGCCCCTGCGGCATAGGCTCCCCGATGTGATGTCACAGGGGAGGGGCGGCCGGGTGTCGGGCGCCCGCTGGGCCGTGCGGGCTGCGGTGTGGGCGCTGGTGCTCGTCTCCTTCGCGCTGCCGCTGCGCCATGGGTTGGTGGCGACACGTGCGTACGTGGACGGGTACTGGGCCACGGCGAACGAGCAGGCGGAGAACAGTGACACCTTCGTGTGGAGGTCGCCGCACGGAGAGGCCGTGCACGGAATCGTGCACGGCCTCGGGGAGGAGGGGTACTACGACGAGGCGCTCGAACCGGGGCAGACGCTCGGCCCGCTGCGCATCTGGGTCTCCGCCTCCGGTACGGCACATGTGGACGAGGCACCACCCGAGAATGCGATGGTGTTCGGCTACGGCGCCGCGCTCGCCGTCGCGGGCGCGACCGCCTACGTGATGTGGGCGATGCGGCGCGCCCGCGACCCGCGCTGAGTGGCTACGACGACGTGTGGAACGCCACCGCGCCCTTGGCAGGCACCTTGAGCTCCACCTTGCCGCCGGTGACCGTCACCGAGCCCTCGCCGACGACATTGTCGTACGTGCCGTCGGGCACGCTCGTCGTGTACGTGTGCGTGTTCTCGGCGGACGAGTTGTTGATGGCGACGAAGCCGGCGTCGCCGCGACCGAAGCCGATCACGTTCGAGGCCGGTGACTGCCAGTCCGCCACCGCCTTGCCGGTCGCCGCGTTGTGCCAGCCCACCATGCCGGTGATCGCCTTGTCGCGGTCCAGGCACGACCAGGCGCCCGAGCAGTCGGTGCCGGTGACCATGCCGCTGCCGTTGTTCGGCGGCGCCTCGTCGCTCTGGTTGAACTTCCATGCCGCGTAGACCGAGGGCCGCCCGTAGCCACGCGCCAGCTGGAAGACGTTGGCGAGGGTGGCGGTCGCGCCGTCCTTGTAGCTGAGCGTGTAGCCGTTGCGCTCGGTGTCGTGGTTGGTGACGAAGCTGTTGGAGTGCTCCTCGTCGGCCAGGCCCCAACTACTGCCGAACGACGACAGGTTGGCGATGTCACCACCGCCGAACTGTGACTTCATGGCGGCCGCGTACGTGAAGTCGAGGACGTCACCGTTGCCGTAGTAGTCGCCTGTCGCGGGCGGTGTGCCCGGATACACCTCCTGTGTGATGTACGGGGCGTCGCCCGACGTGGTCGTGTGCAGCGCGCCTACGATCGCGTTGAGGTCGCCGGTCTCGATGTGCTTCGCGGCGTCGACGCGGAACCCGTCGACGCCCAGGTCGATCTGCTTGTTGAGGAACCCGGTGATCTTCTCGCGGACGCCCGACTCGGACGTGTCCAGGTCGGGCAGGCCGAGCAGCTCGCAGTGCTGTACCTCGTGCTGGTCAGACCAGTTGGAGATGGTCTTCGTGCAGTCGTCGCTGTCGGCCGGGTCGAAGTCCGGGGTGTCGTACTTGTTGGAGATGGCGGTGCCGGCGTAGCCGGTGCCGGTCTGCGCCGCCGTGTGGTTGATCACGGCGTCCGTGTAGACCTCGATGCCGGCCGAATGGCAGGTGTCGACCATGGACTTGAAGTCGCTCGCGCTGCCGAAGCGGCTGTCGAGCTTGTACGAGTACGGCTGGTAGACGTCCCACCAGAAGAGGTCGGCCTGCTTGAGGGACTCCTGGGGAGGAGCGACCTGGACGGCGCCGTAGCCGGCCGGGTCGAGGGTGTCGGTGCACTCCTTGGCGACCGAAGTCCAGTTCCACTGCCACAGGTTGGCGATGACATCACCGTTGGGTGTGCCGGTGTCGGCGGCGGTCGCGGTCGGGGCGGGCAGGGTCACCATGCCGCCGAGGGTGAGGGCGCCGAGGGCCACAGCGGTGGCGGTGCGGCGGCGCCGACGAGGGCTTTTGGGTGTGAGGGATGTGTCGTGCTGCATGTGCGGCTCCTGAATGTGGGGTTCTGGTGGCGCGTCGTGAGCGTGGGGCAGACGAGTGGGCCCCGTCAATGGGCAGTTGAAAATTCTTGCTACATCTTTCGCAACTCTTGCAGGCGTGTTCCGGCAGGCGTTACCGTCACGCGGCGGGCCGGCCCCACCTCCCCACGCGCGTGGCCGGTCCGCCCCAATACGCCGCATCCCGCGAGGAGTTCATGACGTGAGCCGCAGCCCGATTCGCGTACCGCACAGACGCGCCGCCGCGTACACCGCGGCCGCGGCGCTCCTCGTGACGCTGGCCCAGCCCCTGGTGGCCCGCGCCGCCGCGCCACCCCCGCCACCGTCGGATGCAAAGCTTGCGGCCGAGCCGGCCCGCCACGACCTCACCCGCGAGCAGTACTACTTCGTGCTCCCTGACCGTTTCGCGAACGGTGACACCGCCAAAGACAAGGGCGGGCTGACCGGTTCACGCCTCGCGACCGGCTACGACCCCACCGACAAGGGCTTCTACCAGGGCGGCGACCTCAAGGGCCTGACGAACCGGCTCGACTACATCAAGGACCTGGGCACCACGGCGATCTGGCTGGCCCCGATCTTCAAGAACAAGCCCGTGCAGGGCGAGGGCAAGGACGCGTCGGCCGGCTACCACGGCTACTGGATCACCGACTTCACGCAGGTCGACCCGCACTTCGGCAGCAACGCCGACCTCAAGAACCTGATCTCCAAGGCCCACGGCAAGGGCATGAAGGTCTTCTTCGACGTCATCACCAACCACACCGCCAACACGGTCGACTACGCCGAGAAGAAGTACGGCTACCGCCCCAAGGGCGCCTACCCGTACCTCGACACCAAGGGCCGCCCCTTCGACGACAGCAAGGGTGTCAAGGCGAAGGTCGACACCGACTCCTTCCCGTACACACCGAAGAACACCGGCGAGATGGTGCCGTCCTGGCTGGGCGACCCGACGATGTACCACAACCGGGGTGACTCGACCTGGGAGGGCGAGTCCACGACGTACGGCGACTTCTCCGGCCTCGACGACCTGTGGACCGAACGCCCTGAGGTCGTCTCCGGCATGGAGAAGATCTACGAGAAGTGGGTGCGGGACTTCGCCGTCGACGGCTTCCGCATCGACACCACCAAGCACGTGAACATGGACTTCTGGACGCAGTGGGCGACGGCGCTCGACAAGTACGCCGCCGAACGCGGCCGCAAGGACTTCTTCATGTTCGGCGAGGTCTACTCCGCCGACACCGACGTGACCTCGCCGTACGTCACCCAGGGCCGGCTCGACGCGACGCTCGACTTCCCGTTCCAGGACGCGGCCCGCGCCTACACCTCGCAGGGCGCCTCGGCGGACAAGCTCGCCAAGGTCTTCGCCGACGACTACAAGTACGCCACCGACAAGGCGAACGCGTACGAGCAGGTCACCTTCCTCGGCAACCACGACATGGGCCGCATCGGCACGTTCCTGAAGTCCGACAACCCGAAGGCGTCCGACGCGGAACTCGTCCAACGCGACAAGCTCGCCAACGAGTTGATGTTCTTGTCACGCGGCAACCCCGTCGTCTACTACGGCGACGAGCAGGGCTTCACCGGTGCGGGCGGCGACAAGGACGCCCGGCAGACGATGTTCGGCTCGAAGGTCGCGGACTACCTCGACGACGACGAGCTCGGCACCGACCGCACACACGCCGACGCCGCGTACGACACGAAGCACCCGCTGTTCACGTCCGTCGCCGCGCTGTCGAAGCTCCGCAAGGACAATCCGGCGCTCACCGACGGAGCACAGAAGGAGCTGTACGCGAAGGACTCCGTGTACGCCTTCTCGCGCACCGGCGACGACCGCGAGTACGTCGTCGCCGTGAACAACGCGAGCGAGGCGAAGTCGGTCGAGATACCGGTGGAGTCGACGAAGTTCCAGTCGCTGTACGGCGGTTCGGGCGTCGAGTCGGCGTCCGGCGGCCGCATGAAGGTCACCGTCCCCGCCCTGTCCTCGCTCGTCCTGCGTGCCTCGTCGAAGCTCCCCGCGCCGGCAGCGAAGCCCACGCTGTCCCTGAAGGCCCCCGCCGCCGGAGCCACCGGCACGGTCGCCCTCTCCGCCGACCCCGGCGACACGGCCTCGGCCCGCGTCGTCTTCGCCGCACAGGTGGGCGACGGCAAGTGGCGCACGCTCGGCTCCGTCGACCACGCCCCGTACAAGATCACGCAGCACGTCCCGGACACGGTGGCGGCAGGAACGCCCCTGCGGTACAAGGCAGTTGTGGTCGACCGCGCCGGACGCACCGCGAGCGCCCTCGCCGACACGACGGCGGGGCAGGCACCCGCGCCCGAGAAGCCCACGGCCGTCGACCGTGACTACGCGGTCGTCCACTACAAGCGTGCCGACGGCGACTACGACGGCTGGCGGCTCAAGTCCGGTGACACGTCGGCCGAGTTCGTGGGGCGGGACGCGTACGGAGCCTTCGCCTGGGTGAAGGTCCCCGACGGCGCGGGATCGGTGTCGTACACGATCGACAAGTCCGGCACGGCCGACGGTCCGCAGCGCACCGTCGACCTCGGGAAGACCGGCGAGGTCTGGGTCGAGCAGGGCAAGGACACGCAGTCCGCGACCAGGCCCGACGGTGCCTACCCGCCGCAGGACGAGAAGAAGGCCGTCATCCACGTGCACCGCCCCGACGGCGACTACGACGGCTGGGGCCTGCACACGTGGACCGGCGCCGCGAACCCCACCGACTGGTCGAAGCCGCTGCAGCCCACCGGCAAGGACGCATACGGGGTCACCTTCGAGGTGCCGCTCGCCGACGGCGCGACCTCGCTCAGCTACATCCTCCACAAGGGCGACGAGAAGGACATCGCCACGGACCGCAGGCTCGACTTCGCCACATACGGCAAGGAGGCGTGGCTCAACTCCGGTGACACCAACTACCTACTGCCGTCCATGGGTTCGGGAGCGGACCTCGACCTCTCGAAGGCCGAGGCGCAGTGGATCGACTCCGACACCGTCGTCTGGAAGGTGAAGGCCACCGCCGCCACCAGTCAGCAGCTGGTGTACGCGCCGGAGGGCGGGATCGGCGTCGAGGACGGCGCCCTGACCGACGAGGGCCGGTGGCTGCGGCTGAACCCCGGTGCGTTGAGCGACGCACAGAAGGCCAAGTACCCTCACCTGAAGGACTATCCGGCGTTCACCGTGGACCCGCGCGACCGCGACCGAGTGCGTGAGGCGCTGCGCGGCCAGCTGATCGCCACGCAGCGGGCGGCGAACGGGGCACTGCTCGCGGCGACCGGCGTACAGACGCCGGGCGTTCTCGACGCCACCTATGCGGACGCCGCCCAAAAGGCGTCCCTGGGCCCGGTGTTCAAGAACGGAAAGGTGACACTGTCGGTGTGGGCGCCGACCGCCCGTGAGGTGTCCCTCGAACTCGCCGGGAAGACCCTGCCCATGCGCCGCGACGACGCGAGCGGCGTCTGGTCGGCGACCGGGTCCGCGGCCGCGTGGCGCGGCAAGGAGTACCGGTACGCCGTGCGGGTGTGGGCGCCCAGCGTCCAGAAACTCGTCATGAACAAGGTCACCGACCCGTACTCCGTGGCGCTGACCACGAACTCGGAGCGCAGCCTCGTCGTCGACCTCGACGACAAGTCCCTCGCGCCGCAAGGATGGTTGAGTCTGACCAAGCCCAAGGCCGTCCCCATGAAGGACGCGCAGATCCAGGAACTCCACGTCCGGGACTTCTCGGTGGAGGACGAGACGACACCGGTGAAGGATCGCGGCACGTACCGCGCCTTCACCGACAAGAACACCGACGGCTCGAAGCACCTGCGCAAGCTCGCGAAGTCCGGCACCTCGTACGTGCACCTGCTGCCGACCTTCGACATCGCGACGATCCCCGAGAAGAAGTCCGAACAGGCCACGCCGGACTGTGACTTGACGTCATCCGCGCCCGACAGCGACGAACAACAGGAGTGCGTCGGCAAGACGGCCGGCAAGGACGCCTACAACTGGGGCTACGACCCGTACCACTACACGGTCCCCGAGGGCTCGTACGCGAGCGACCCCGACGGCACCGAACGCACCGTCGAGTTCCGCAAGATGGTCAAGTCGCTGAACGAGGACGGCCTGCGGGTCGTCATGGACGTCGTCTACAACCACACGGCGGCCAGTGGCCAGGACAAGACCTCCGTCCTCGACCGGACCGTGCCCGGCTATTACCAGCGGCTCATGGCCGACGGCTCGGTCGCGAACTCCACCTGCTGCGCCAACACGGCGCCCGAGAACAAGATGATGGGCAAGCTGGTCGTCGACTCGATCGTGACCTGGGCGCGCGAGTACAAGGTCGACGGCTTCCGCTTCGACCTGATGGGACACCACCCGAAGGCCAACATCCTGGCCGTTCGCAAGGCCCTCGACGCCCTGACCCTCAAGAAGGACGGCGTCGACGGCAAGAAGATCATCCTCTACGGGGAGGGCTGGAACTTCGGCGAGATCGCCGACGACGCCCGCTTCGTCCAGGCCACACAGAAGAACATGGCGGGCACCGGCATCGCCACGTTCTCCGACCGGGCGCGGGACGCGGTGCGCGGCGGCTCACCGTTCGACGAGGACCCGGGCGTGCAGGGCTTCGCGTCCGGCCTCTACACCGACCCCAACACCTCGAAGGCGAACGGCACTTCGGCCGAACAGAAGGCCCGCCTGCTGCACTACCAGGACCTCATCAAGGTGGGCCTGTCGGGGAACCTCGCGGCCTACGAGTTCACGGACACCGGCGGCCGCACGGTCAAGGGCTCCGACGTCGACTACAACGGCGCGCCCGCCGGCTACGCGGACGCCCCCGGCGACGCCCTCGCCTACGCCGACGCACACGACAACGAGTCCCTCTACGACACGCTGACGTACAAACTGCCCGCGACGACGAGTACGGCGGCCCGCTCCCGGATGCAGGTCCTCGCGATGGCCACGGCGGCCCTCTCGCAGGGCCCGGCACTCTCCCAGGCCGGCACCGACCTGCTGCGCTCGAAGTCCCTCGACCGCAACTCGTTCGACAGCGGCGACTGGTTCAACGCGATCCACTGGGACTGCCGCGCGGGCAACGGCTTCGGCCGCGGCCTCCCGATGGCCGCCGACAACAAACCCAAGTGGCCCTACGCGAAGCCCCTGTTGGCGGCGGTGAAGGTGCCGGGCTGTGCGGACATCGAGGGGACGTCCTCCGCGTACCAGGACCTCCTGAAGATCCGCACCACCGAGCCGGCCTTCCAGCTGTCCACGTCCGCAGACGTCCAGAAGTCCCTCTCCTTCCCGCTCTCCGGCAAGGCCGAGACACCAGGTGTCATCACGATGCGGCTCAGTGACCTCGTGGTGGTCTTCAACGCGACGCCCGACCGGCAGAAGCAGACGGTCACCGACCTCGCGGGGGAGGGGTACCGGCTCCATCCGGTGCAGGCCGGCGGCTCGGACGACGGGGTGAAGTCGGCCTCGTACGCCAAGGGCTCGGGCACCTTCGAGGTACCGGCCCGTACGGTGGCGGTGTTCACCACGAAGTAGGCGGCTTGACTCTCACACCGTGTGAGCCCGTGGACTGGGAGACATCATGTTCACCATCGGAGAGTTCGCCCGGCACGGGCGTGTGTCGGTCCGCATGCTGCGTCACTACGACGCCATGGGGCTGCTGCGCCCGGCCCATGTCGACCCGGCCACGGGCTACCGCCACTACACCGCCGCCCAGCTCGCCCGCCTCAACCGTGTGATCGCGCTCAAGGACCTCGGCTTCACGCTGGAACAGGTCGGGGAGCTGCTGGACGAGAAGATCGACTCAGGTCAGCTGCGCGCCATGCTGCGGATGCGGCGCGCGGACCTGGAGGCGGAGATGGCCGCGGCGGCGGCCCGGCTGACCGGCGTCGAGGCGCGGCTCCGATCGATCGAGAGCGAGGGATTCATGCCCACCGACGACGTCGTCATCAAACCCCTGCCGGGTGTGCGCGTGGCCGAACTGACCGCCGTGGCACCCGACTTCGAGCCCGGCTCCATCGGCCCGGTGATCCAGCCGCTGTACGGGGAGCTGTTCCAGCGCCTCGACGCGGCGGGCATCCGTCCCACCGGGCCCGGCATCGCCCGCTACGAGGACGTGCCCGGCGGCGGCATCCTCGTCCACGCGGGCGTCGAGGTGTCCGCCGCGCCGCGCGACGACGGCGGACTGCGCATCCTCGACGTCCCGCCCGTCGAACGCGCCGCGACGCTCGTGCACCGCGGCTCCATGGACGCGGTCCTGCCGTCGGCCCAGACCCTGGCCCGCTGGATCGACGCGCACGCGCACCGGTCGGCCGGCTACCCGAGGGAGATCAGCCTGGAGTGCCCCGAGGACCAGGAGGAGTGGGTGACCGAGCTGCAGGAGCCGCTGGCCTGAGCCGAGCACCCCCGCCCCGACCTGCCCGTTCCCACCGGTTCTCACTCGATCGAATGAGAACCCCATCCACGCACCCGTCGGTTCCGTATTCCCCATGTGACAGCAGAGGGAAGTGAACGACGCGGGACGCGGCTCCGCCGTGCGGTGCGCGGCGCGGTGGCCGGGTGCGTGGCCGGGTGCGCCGCGCTCGCGGCCGCCGAGCCGGTGGCCGCCCTGGTGCGTCCGCAGGTGGCGCCGCTCACTGTCGTGGGCGGCGCCGCCATCGACCGTGCGCCGACCCCGGTCAAGGAATGGGCGATCCGCACGTTCGGCACCGACGACAAACCGATGCTGCAACTCGGCATCGTGGCCGTCCTGTTGGTCCTCGCGTGCGCGCTCGGCGTCGTCGCCGTACGGCACCGGCGGGCCGGCTCGGCGGGCGTGCTGCTGATCGGCCTCGTCGGGGCCGCCGCGGCACTGACCCGCCCCGACGCGGCCGGCCCACTGGACACCCTGCCGTCGCTGGTGGCGGCCGTGGTGGGTGCGCTGGTCCTGTATTGGCTGAGCGGTCTCGCGGCGAGGGACCGGGCCGCAGATGTGGTGGTGGCCGCACCTACGGATGAGGCAGCACCCGCACCCCGGAACCTGCTCGCCCGGCGCCCCTTCCTGCTCGCCGTAGGTGGCACGGCAGTCGGCAGCGTCGCAATCGGCGCCCTGGGGCGCGGACTGGCCGGCTCGCGCGGCAGCGGTGCCCGCGCCTCCCGTGAGGCGCTCACCCTCCCCGCCCCGACCTCGCCCGCGCCGCCCGTGCCCAAGGGGACCCGGTTGCGCATCCCCGGCATCAGCCCCTTCCGCACGCCGAACAGTGACTTCTACCGCGTCGACACCGCCCTCGTCGTCCCCGAGGTCGACGCCGGTACCTGGCGGCTGCGGCTGCACGGCAAGGGTGTGTCGCGGCCGGTGACCTTCACCCTCGACGACCTGCTCGGCCGCGATCTCATCGAGCGCGACATCACTCTGACCTGCGTCTCCAATGAGGTCGGCGGACCCTACGCCGGAAACGCCCGCTGGCTCGGCGTCCCGCTCGCCGCGCTGCTGCGTGGGGCCGGGGTGCGCCCACCCCAAGAGGGCGGTCCCGCCGACCAGTTGGTGGCCCGCTCCGTCGACGGCATGACCATCGGCACTCCTGTCGACGACGTCATGGACGGCCGCGACGCGCTCCTGGCCGTCGGCATGAACGGGCAGCCGCTGCCCTTCGCGCACGGCTTCCCGGTGCGGATGGTGGTGCCGGGACTCTTCGGCTACGTCTCCGCGTGCAAGTGGCTCACCGACCTCGAACTGACCACGTTCGACGCCTACGACCCGTACTGGGTGCGGCGGAAGTGGGCCCGCCGCGCGCCCATCAAGACCCAGGCCCGCATCGACACACCCAAGCCCTTCGCCCACCCGAAGACCGGCACCGTGATGGTCGCCGGAGTGGCCTGGGCGCAGCACCGCGGCATCGACAAGGTCGAGATCCGTGTCGACGACGGGCCTTGGGAGGCCGCAGAGCTGGCCGCCGAGGACTCCAGGGACACCTGGCGCCAGTGGTCGTACGCCTGGCGGGCCACCAAGGGCGGTCACAACCTGACCGTCCGCGCCACCGACCGCACGGGCGACGTCCAGACCGCGCAGCGCGCCGGGACCTTCCCCGACGGGGCGTCCGGACGACACACGGTGGTGGTCACCGTGGACTGACCAGAGCCCCAGAGCCCCAAAGCCCCAAAGCCCTTGTCCCAACACCGTCACCACCAGGAGACAACGATGAACACCCTCCGTACCCGCCGCGCAGCAATCGCCCTCGCCGCGGCCGCCGTGCTCCCGCTGGCCCTCACCGCCTGCTCGGGCACCGACACCAAGGACAGCGCCTCCGACACCGCCAAGAAGTCCAGTTCCAAGGCCTCGCCCTCCGAGGACATGTCCTCGAAGAGCAAGCCCTTCGGCCCGGGGTGCGCGTCGGTGCCCAAGGACGGTGCCGGTTCCTTCGACGGCATGGCCAAGGACCCGGTGGCCACCGCCGCGTCGAACAACCCGGCGCTCTCCACGCTCGTCACCGCGGTGAAGAAGGCCGGCCTGGTCGACACCCTCAACAACGCCGAGAACGTCACCGTGTTCGCGCCCACCAACGACGCGTTCGCGAAGATCCCCAAGGCCGACCTCGACAAGGTCCTGAACGACAAGGCCCAGCTGACGAAGATCCTCACGTACCACGTGGTGGGTCAGAAGCTGGAGCCGAAGGACCTGGAGAAGGGCTCGTTCGAAACGCTGGAGAAGTCGAAGCTGACGACCTCGGGCTCCGGCGAGTCCTACAAGGTCAACGACTCCGCGAACGTCGTCTGCGGCAACGTCAAGACGGCCAACGCCAACGTCTACCTCATCGACACCGTGCTGATGCCGAAGAGCTGACGCACGGATCGCGTGGCGCGGGGCGGCCGGCCGGTAGACGGCCCGCCGCCCTCAGCGCGTCGCGTCGCGCGCCACCTTGCGCGCCCACAGCACCAGCGGGATCTGCAGCGGAACCCGCGCCTGGACGGCCCGCCGCAGCGGCGCGGGGCGGTCCTTCCAGTCGGCCGCCATCTTCATGTTGGCGGGCACGACGGCGACGAAGAACGCGGCGGCCGCGGTGGCGGAGCGGGCCCGGGTGCGCGGCACGGCGATGCCCGCCGCGAGCGCCAGCTCCACCACCCCGCTGGCCTGCGTCCAGAAGCGTGGGGAGCCGGGAAGCCGGCGCGGCACGATGGCGTCGAACTGCTTCGGGATCAGGAAGTGGGCGACTCCGGCCCCGGCCAGCAGGCCGGCGAGGAGGTCGGAGGAACGGGCGCGACGCAAGGGTGCCTCCTGGCTGCGGGGAGTGGCGTGCGGTGCGGTGTGCTGTGCGGTCCGCGTGATCTTACTCGGCGGTAACCATCGGCGTCGAGGGCCACACGGACACCACAGGTGCATCCCCGACACCCCGATCACCCGAAAGGATGTTGAGCGGCCCGGCCAATCCACGCACGCCCCCGCTCCGGATCACAGGTGAGAGGCCCGAGCGGGGCCGGTCGGGAGGAGCGCGATGTCAGGCGGGGCGAGGCGGCACACGGCCGTCATCGGCAGCGGAGTGGCGGGTCTTACGGCGGCGCACATTCTCGGGCGCAGCCACCAGGTGACCCTGTACGAGGCCGACGACCGGCTCGGCGGGCACGCGCACACCCATGACCTGGCGTCGACGGACGGCCGGGTGCATCAGGTGGACTCCGGGTTCATCGTGCACAACCGGCGTACGTATCCGAACCTGCTACGCCTCTTCGATGAACTTGGCGTCGCCACGCAGGCGTCGGAGATGAGCATGTCCGTGCGCTGCGAGGGCTGCGGCCTGGAGTACGCGGGTGCTCGCGGACCGCGCGGACTGTTCGCCCGGCCGCGCAGCGCGCTGCGACCTTCCTATCTGCGCATGCTGGGGGAGGTGCCGCGCTTCCACCGGGCGGCCCGCCGACTCCTTGCGGAGGCCGGGCGACTCCTCGCGGAGACCGGGCAGGGCGAACTGCCGCTCACCCTCGGTGAGTTCCTCGAACGTGAGCGCTTCTCGCCCTACTTCGTCGCCCACTTCATGACCCCTCTCGTCTCCGCGGTCTGGTCGTGCGACGGACACACCGCCCGGCAGTACCCCGCCACCCACCTCTTCCGGTTCCTCGACCACCACGGGATGCTCGCGGTCTCCGGCTCGCCGGTCTGGCGCACCGTGACCGGCGGCTCCCACCGCTACGTAGAACGCGTCGCCAAGGGTCTCGACGCCGTGCACACCGGCACCCCGGTGCGCGCCGTGCGGCGACACACCACCGGCGCCGATGTCACCACCGACCGGCTCGGCACGGTCACGTACGACTCCGTCGTCCTCGCCACCCACCCCGACCAGGGGCTGCGGCTGCTCGCCGACGCCGACCGGCGCGAACGCGCCGTGCTCGGCGCGTTCCGCTACTCCCGCAACCCGACGCTCCTGCACACCGACACCCGTGTCCTGCCGCGGAGTCCGGCGGCGGGGGCCTCCTGGAACTACCTGATGCCGTCGTGCGACACGGACGCGGCGGGCGTCCGCGTCAGCTACGACATGAACCGGCTGCAACGCCTCGACGCCCCCGAACGGTTCCTCGTCACCCTCAACGGGGCCGGCCGCGTCGCGGACTCCCGCGTCCTGGCGCGCATGGTCTACGAACACCCCGTGTTCACCCCAGAATCCGTGGCCGCCCAGCGCCTGCTCCCCGAACTGAACGGCCCCGTCACGGCGTTCGCCGGTGCCTACCACGGCTGGGGCTTCCACGAGGACGGCTGCCGGTCGGGCGTCGCGGCCGCCGCCGCACTGGGGGTGACGTGGTGACGCCCCGGCGAACCGGCCTCCCGGCCCTCTACCCCTGCACCGTCGCCCACGTCCGCACCGGCCCGGTGCGCCACACCCTGCGCCACCGCACGTACCTGTGGCTCATCGACATCGACCGGCCGCCCCGACTCCCGTACCCGCTGCGCTGGTTCGCCCGCTTCGACGCACGCGACCACCTCGGCGGCGACGCACCCACCCTGCGCGGGCGCCTGGACACGTTCCTCGCGGCGAACGGTGTCGACCTCGCGGGCGGCCGGGTCGAGATGCTCGCCCACGCCCGCGTCCTCGGCCACGTTTTCAACCCGCTCACGGTCTACTGGTGCCACGACGCCGACGCCCCGGAAGGACCGCCGCGCTGCGTCGTCGCCGAGGTCCACAACACGTACGGCGAACGCCACTGCTATCTGCTGCGCCCCGACGCCGACCACCGGGCGCGTGCGGACAAGGAGTTCTACGTCTCGCCGTTCTTCGAGGTCGAGGGCCACTACCGGATGCGGCTCGCGCCACCCGGCGAACGCCTCGACCTGACGATCCGTCTGGAGGGCGGCTCCGCACCGCCGTTCACGGCCACCGTCCGCGGCCTGCGCCGCGCCGCGACCCCGCTCGGCATCGCGCGCACCGTCCTGCGTCACCCCCTGTCCACGCGCGCGGTGTCCGCCGCGATCCGGTGGCACGGCGTACGGCTGCTGCTGCGCGGCCTGCGCATCGTGCCCCGCCCCCGTCACCAGCCGCAGAAAGGCATGAAATGAGGCTCACCGCGACCTCCACCGCGACCGCGAGCTCGACAGCCATCCCGCCCGCCGCCCGCACCGCAGTGGACGCCGCACGCTGGCCCGACGTCGCCGCGCTGCCGCCCGCGTCACGGGCCCGCACGGCCGTCGCCGCAGCCGTGGTCCGCTCCGCCCTGCGCCGACTCCCGTTGAGCGTACGGTACTTGGGGGAGGATCCGGTGGGTCTGGGAGGCCCCGTGCTCGACGTACGCGATCCGGAGGCGTTCCACCGCAGAATCGGCGCCCGGGGCCTCATCGGCTTCGGCGAGTCGTACCAGGCGGGGGAGTGGGACGCGCCCGACCTCGTCGCCGTGCTCACCGTCCTCGCCCGGCACGTGGGCAGCCTCGTGCCCGCCCCGTTGCAGCGGCTGCGCGGACTGTGGGCGCAGCGCCAGCCCGACGCCCGGCGCAACACCGTGCAGGGCTCCCGCGCGAACATCAGCCACCACTACGACCTCTCCAACGACCTGTTCGCCCTGTTCCTCGACGACACGCTCAGCTACTCCTCGGCGGTCTTCCGGGGCTTCCCCGCCGACCGGTCCGTCCTGGCCGCCGCGCAGCACCGCAAGATCGACCGGCTGCTCGACCTCGCCGAGGTCGGCTCCGGCACCCGTGTCCTGGAGATCGGCACCGGCTGGGGCGAACTCGCCGTGCGCGCAGCCGCCCGCGGCGCCCACGTCACCTCGCTGACGCTCTCCGCCGAGCAGCAGGACCTCGCCCGTCGCCGCATCCACCAGGCGGGCCTCACCGACCGGGTGAGCGTCGAGCTGCGCGACTACCGCGAGAGCACGGGCACGTACGACGCCGTGCTCAGCGTCGAGATGGTCGAGGCCGTCGGCGAGGAGTACTGGACGGGTTACTTCCGCACCCTCGACGACCGGCTGGAGCCCGGCGGCCGGGCCGTCGTCCAGGCCATCACCATGCCGCACGACCGGATGCTCGCGACCCGGGACACGTACACCTGGATCCAGAAGTACGTGTTCCCCGGCGGGCTGCTGCCGTCGGTCGAGGCCGTCGACCGGATCACCCGCGACCACACCCGGCTGCGCACCGCACGCCGCGACGCGTACGGACCGCACTACGCCGAGACGCTGCGGCTGTGGCGCGAGCGCTTCACTGAACGGGCCGACGAGGTCGAGGTCCTCGGCTTCGACGAGACGTTCCGGCGCATGTGGACCCTCTATCTCGCCTACTCCGAGGCCGGGTTCCGCTCCGGGTACCTCGATGTCCAGCAGTTCCTGTTCACCAAGGAGAGTGCGCGCCGATGACCCCGAAGCCCACCCGAACAGGCGCCGCGGACCGGCTCGCCGCACTCGCCGAGGACGCGCTCGGCGGTCCGCTCCCGCTGCGCCTGCGCGCCTGGGACGGCAGCGAGGCGGGCCCGGCCGGCACCCCCGTGGCCGTGATCCGTACCCGCCGTGCCCTGCGCCGTCTCCTGTGGAATCCGGGCGAACTCGGCCTGTCCCAGGCGTACATCACCGGCGACATCGACGTCGAAGGGGACCTCGGCGAGGCCCTGCGCACGATGTGGCGGGCCGCGCGCGACCGGTCCGTGCACGCGCCGCGCATCACCCTCGCCGTCCGCGCCCGCGCCGCCCGCACACTGCTGCGCCTCGGCGCCGTCGGGCCCCCGCCCGCGCCCCCGGCAGGCCAGGCCCGCCTGCGCGGCACACTGCACAGCAGGGCCCGCGACCGCGCCGCCATCAGCCACCACTACGACCTGTCGAACGCCTTCTACCAGTTCCTGCTGGACGACACGATGGCCTACTCGTGCGCGTACTGGCCGGATGAGCCGGACGAGACACCGGAGGACAGTCGGGGCGACGCCCCGCCCACCACCCTGGCCGCCGCCCAGCGCGCCAAGCTCGAACTCGTCTGCCGCAAGCTCGACTTGAAGGCCGGCGACCGCCTCCTCGACGTCGGTTGCGGCTGGGGTTCGCTCACGCTGTACGCCGCCGAACAGCACGGCGTGCACGTCACCGCGGTCACCCTCGCCGCCGAACAGGCCGCCTACGTAAAGGAACAGGCGACGGCGCGAGGCCTGGACAAGCGCGTCGAGGCGCTCTGCCAGGACTACCGGGAACCCGCGGGTGGCGAGTACGACGCGGCCGCCACCATCGAGATGGGCGAACACGTCGGCGACGCCGAATACCCTGCGTTCGCAGCGCTGTTGAACGACCGGGTCAGGTCGGGCGGCCGGATCCTCGTCCAGCAGATGTCGCGGCAGCACACCGCGCCCGGCGGCGGTGCGTTCATCGAGGCGTTCATCGCCCCGGACATGCACATGCGTCCGCTGGGGGACACGGTGACGCTCCTCGAACAGGCGGGCCTGGAGGTCCGCTCCGTCGAGGCCCTGCGGGAGCACTACGTCCGCACGGTCGACGCCTGGCACCGGACCCTGGAGGAGAACTGGGACGACGCGGTGCGGCTGCTCGGCGAGGAGGGTGCGCGGGTGTGGCGGCTGTACCTCGTCGGCGGTCAACTCGCCTTCGCGGAACGCCGGATGGGCGTCGACCAGATCCTGGCCGTGCGCCCCGATCCCAAGGGCGGCGCCGCGCTGCCGCTGCGCCTCGGCACCTGGAGCGGCCATGAGTGAGCTGAGTTGGAGCGCGTTCGGATGGAACGTCGCCGTCAGCGCGGGCGTGGTGCTCGCCGTCGTCCTGACCGCGTTCCTGATCGGCGTACGGACGGGGAAGCACCGGGGCGTCGATGTGGCGTGGGGTCTCGGGTTCGCGGCGGTCGCCGTCGCCACGTACGGGGTCTCCGCGGGCGAGGGCGACGCGGCGCGGCGGCTGCTCGTCACGGTGCTCACGGCCGTGTGGGGTGTGCGACTCGCGGTCCACATCGGCCGGCGTTCGCGCGGGCACGGCGAGGACCCGCGCTACGAGCAACTCCTCGCCAAGGCACCCGGAAACCGCCAGTGGTACGCGCTGCGCATGGTGTACCTGCTCCAGGGAGCCCTCATCGTCCTGGTGTCGCTGCCGGTGCAGATCGCCGCGTACGCGACCCGGCCGCTGTCCTTGCCGCTGTCCTTCTTCGTGGTCGCCGGAGCGGTGGTGTGGGCCGTGGGCCTGTTCTTCGAAGCGGTCGGCGACCGTCAACTCGCCCGGTTCAAGACCGATCCCGCGCACCGGGGCCGCCTCATGGACCGCGGCCTGTGGAGCTGGACCCGGCACCCCAACTACTTCGGGGACTTCTGCGTCTGGTGGGGCCTGTTCCTCATCGCATGCGAAGCGGGCCCGCTGCCCGCCCTGCTCGCCCTCGTCTCCCCGCTCGCCATGAGCTATCTGCTGATCGGCGGCAGCGGAAAGGCGCTGCTGGAGCGGCACATGGCGGAGCGCCCGGGGTACGCCGCGTACGCGGCCCGCACCAGCGGCTTCTTCCCGCGTCCGCCCCGCCGTGGCTGAGCTCCGATCGTCCCCCGGACGACCGGAGCCCAGTACGTCCTCACGTCGGCAGTGACATCAACGCCAGCGGCTTCGACGTCGGCCGGTCCGAACCACCGGTCGGCTCCACCGTGATGCCCATACCTGTCGAGTCGCCCACCGCGCCGGCCATCAGCACGGTCTGCGACTCGCGCCCCGGGTCCATCAGGCCGGCCGAGCGCATCGTGCCGCCGTCGTCGAACCACAGCTGGTACACCTTGCCGCGCGGCGGCGCCGTCATCCCGGACGCCACGAACACCGCCTTGTCCTGCTGCCCGGAGACCACGACGGTGCCGTTCGCCCCGCCGTCGAGGGACGCCGTGCGCACCTTCGCGTCGGGCGCGGCGAGGACCGCCGCCACCTCGTCCGTGCCCGCCTGCGCGGTCCGCGCCCGCTGCTGCGCGTCCTGCGCCTCCTGGTACTGCCACACCGTCGTACCGCCCAGCGCGACGACACCGGCGAGGCAGGCGGCCAGCGTCCAGCGAGGAACGCGCCGCGCCCGCCACGACAGCCGGGCCTTCGGGGCGTCCGGGGAGGTGCGCGGCGCCTCTTGGCGGACGGTCGTGATCCGCTGCAGCACCTGGTCCCTGAATCCGGCCGGAGGCACCATCGAGAGGCCCAGGCCGAGCCGGTTGGCCGTGGCGGACAGCTCCGCCACTTCCTGCGCGCAGGACTCGCAGGGGCCGAGATGCCGCTCGAACTCCTCCCGCTCGGCCTCGGTGAGTGCGTGCAGCGCGTACGCGCCCGTCAACGTGTGCAGATCCGCGGCGCTCACGCGCTCACCCCCAGGCAGTCACGGAGCCGGATCAGACCGTCGCGCAGCCGCGTCTTGATGGTCCCCAGCGGCACCGTCAGCAACTCGGCCACTTCGTGGTAGGTCAGACCCCGGTAGTACGCCAACGATACGGACTCACGCTGGAGTTCGGTCAGCATGCGCAGACAGCGGCGTACCTGCTCGCGCTCCAGTCGGGCCTCCACCTCCTCGGTCACCTCGTCGAACTCCGGTGTCCGCTCGAGGAGCGCCGCGCGGTGGTCGCGGGCCGCGGCGGCCTCCACCGACCGGACCCGGTCGATCGCGCGCCGGTGCGCCAGGGTCAGCACCCAGTTGATCGCGGTGCCGCGGTCGGGCCGGTAGCGCGCCGCGGTCCGCCACACCTCGACGAGCACCTCCTGCGCCACCTCCTCGGACTGCGCGCGGTCGCGCAGCACGCTGCGCACGACGCCGAGCACGGACCCGGCGACGACGTCGTACACCGACGCGAATGCCTCCTGGTCGCCCCTGGCCACGTCGGCCATGAGTTCTTGCAGATCGGGCCCGGGTGCCGGGCCCGGGCCGATGTGGACGGCTTCCTTCACGTTCAGGTCCTCCAAGGCGCTGTGCCGGTACGCGCGTCATCGCGGGTGCAGAGGTAATCCGGAGCCGAAGGCCCGACGGATGGGCCGGACTTTCGTACGTCATTACTTTCACGTGGGGGCGGCCCCGCGGATGCGCCGCCACGACCCGGGCCCGCACGACGTACTCGACAGGAAAACTGTGCAGTCAAAGTTGCACAGCCTGGGCTGTCGATCTACCGTGGAGGCATGAACGACGACAGCGCACCGATCGAGGAGCTCGCGGCGCGGGCCACCGACGACGTGTGGGTGATCATCAGCCGGCTCCGCCGCAAGCTGATGGCGCTCGACGTGGACCCCGAGGGTGAGCTCTCGCCCGCCCAGGCGTCCGTGCTCTCCCGGCTCGACAGGTACGGGCCCTCCACCGCCAGCGACCTCGCGGCGATCGAGAACGTGCGGCCGCAGTCCATGGCCAAGCACGTCATCGCCCTGGAGGAGCGCGGCCTCGTCGAGCGTCACGCGGACCCCGAGGACGGGCGCCGCCGCGTGGTCGCGCTCACCGAGGTGGGGCGCGAGCGCCGTCAGGGTGTGCGCAGGGCCCGCCAGGCGTGGCTCGCCGGGCAGCTCGTCGAGCGCGGCAGCGAGGAGCAGCTGCGCGCCGTGATCACGGCGATGGCGCTGCTCGACGAGGTGACGCAGGCGTGAGCGGCATAGTCGAGCGCGTCCGCAGCGGGCGGAGGCGGGGCGCGGGCGACGGGTTCGACCGGCGCCTCGTCGCGCCGATGATGTTCGGGTCGATCCTGAACCCGATCAACTCCTCGATGCTCGCCGTGGCGCTCGTCCCGATCGGCCACGCCTTCGGCGTCCCGCCGTCCCAGACGGCCTGGCTCGTCTCCGCGCTCTATCTCGCCACGGCCGTCGGCCAGCCCGTCATCGGCCGGCTCGTCGACGCGTTCGGACCGCGCAGGCTCTATCTGCTGGGCACCGCGCTCGTCGGTGTCGCGGGCCTGCTCGGCGTACTCGCACCGAGCTTCTGGGTGCTGATCGTCTCCCGGGTACTGCTCGGCTTCGGCACCTCCGCCGCGTACCCGGCCTCCATGTATCTGCTGCGCACCGAGTCCGAGCGCACCGGCATGAAGAGCCCCAGTGGCATCCTCGCCGCGCTGTCGGTGTCCAACCAGGTCATCGCCGTCATCGGCCCGACCCTCGGCGGCGTACTGATCGGCCTCGGCGGCTGGCACCTGATCTTCGCGATCAATGTGCCGCTGTCGCTCGCCTGTCTGGTGCTCGGCGCGCTGCGGCTGCCGAAGCACGTGAGGGCGGGCCGCGAAGCCGATGCCACCACCTCGGCGGACGTGCCCGGCATGCTGCTGTTCGCCGGATCACTCACCGCGTTCATGCTGTTCCTCACGTCGCCGGGGGTCGCGCACTGGTACCTGCCGGTGATCGGCGCGGTCGCGGGCGCGGTCTTCGCCCGCAGGGAACTGGCCTCCGCCGACCCCTTCATCGACCTGCGCGTGCTGAGCGGCAACACCCCGCTGCTCGCCACGTACGCGCGCCAACTCCTCGCCTACACAACGTCGTACGCGTTCCTGTACGGCTACAGCCAGTGGCTCCAGGACGGCCGCGGCCTCGGCCCCGAACAGGCAGGACTTCTGCTGCTCCCGATGTCCCTGATGGCCATCGGTGTCACCGTCCTCACCGGGCGCCGACCGCAGGTGCGCGGCAAGCTGTTCGTCGGCGGCATCGCCCAACTCGTCGGAGTGGCCGCCCTGTTGGGGTTGAACTCCGACAGCCCGATCTGGGTCCTCGTCGTCGTCGGCGCCATCTTCGGCATCCCGCAGGGCCTCATCGGCCTCGCCAATCAGAACGCCCTCTACGCCCAGGCCGACCCGGAGCGCACGGGTGCGTCCGCCGGACTGCTGCGCACGTTCACCTACCTCGGCGCGCTGCTCGCCTCCGCCGGGAACGCCGCGTTCTTCAAGACCGGTGCCAACACGGCTGGTCTGCACGAGCTGGCCTGGATGCTCGTTGTCGTCTCCGTGCTGCTGCTCCTGGTGACCGCGGCCGACCGGGCGGTGCGCCGGGTCGGCCGGGACTGACACCACTACTCATCTGTCAACACTGCTCGTCCCTAAGGAAGTTCACGTGTCTCTCACCACGCTCGACCCCAAGACCGCCCTCGTCGTCGTCGACCTCCAGAAGGGCCTCATGGGTGTGTCCGGCGCCCCGTACGCCGTGTCCGACGTCGTCGACCGCAGCGCGCGCCTCGCCGATGCCTTCCGCGGGGCGGGGCTCCCTGTGGTCCTGGTCCGGGTCAGCTTCGCCGCCGACGGCTCCGACGCGACGCCCGGCCGCACCGAGACGCCCGGCAGTGGCCGTGCCATGCCCGAGGGCTGGGACGAGATCACCGACGCGCTCGCCGGGCACCCGGAGGACATCACCGTCACCAAGCGGAACTGGTCGGCGTTCTACGGCACCGACCTCGACCTGCACCTGCGCCGCCGCGGCATCACCCAGGTCGTCCTGACCGGAGTCGCCACCAGCATCGGCGTGGAGTCCACGGCCCGCGCCGCCCACGAGCACGGCTACCACGTCACCCTCGCCACCGACGCCATGACCGACCTCGACCCGGAGGGGCACCGCGGCAGCGTCGAGCGGATCTTCCCGCGCCTGGGGGAGACGGGCACGACGGACGAGGTGCTGAAGCTGCTGGCCTCGACTCGCTAGTTCGCACTCCACGGTTGCCTGCGACAGGGCCCGGCCGCGCCTGGTCCCTGACGCTCCGTCGGCCGCATCGTACGCTTCGAGTGTTCGAAGCGGCCGACGGAAGGTAGTTGCGGGGCATGGGGTTTCAGGAACGTACGCGGTTCGGGCGGTTGGGCCGGTCGGCGGTGCCGGCAGCGCTCACGGTGCTGTTGCTCGCGGGGTGCCAGGGGGTCGGCAGCGGGTCCGACGACCCGGCGCAGGGCGCCGAACCCTCGACGTCGGCGAGCGCGACCACCGGCGCCCCCGCGCAGGAGGGCACTCTCCCCGGCGTGCCGAGCGCGGACGACGCCCGAGCCGAACTGGCCGAACTGAAGGTGGCACCCCACGGCTCCATGTCCGGCTACAGCCGTGACAAGTTCCCGCACTGGGAGGAGCAGGGCGACAACTGCACCACCCGCGAAGCCGTCCTCAAGCGCGACGGCAAGGACGTGAAGACGGACGACGAGTGCCGCGCGGTCTCCGGGAACTGGGTCAGCGTCTACGACGGCGAGAAGTTCACGGACTCCGGGGACCTCGACATCGACCACACCGTGCCGCTCGCCAACGCCTGGCGCTCCGGCGCCGACCAGTGGACGCAGGAGCAGCGCAAGACGTTCGCCAACGACCTGAAGCACCCCCAACTCCTGTCGGTGTCCGCCCACTCGAACCGCTCCAAGGGCGACCAGGGGCCCGACGAGTGGCAGCCCGACGTCAAGGACTACTGGTGCACGTACGCCCGCTCCTGGGTGTCGGTGAAGTCGACGTACGAACTGACGGTCACCGACGCCGAGAAGGCCGAGCTGACCACGATGCTGGGCACGTGTTCCGCATGAGCGGGGACGACATGAGCGGGGACGACATGAGCGGGGACGAGAAGAAGGCCGAGACCCTCACCGGCGACGTACACGCCGGTCCCGGTGGCGCCATGACCGACGAGGTCGGCGTGGTCACCGGGGACCTCACCGTCGCCACCGTCCGGGAGGCCGGGGACCGGGCCCGGATCGCCGTCCAGTACACCGGCGCCGACGAGTGGTACACCCTCACCGGCAGCCCCGCGACGGTGCCGCCCGGCGGCCTTGCCGCCCTCCACGCGGAGGTGCTGCGCAGCGTGGAGCGCGGGGGAGGCGCGGTCAGCCCCTGAGGCGCTGGGTCCTGATGACAGGCCCCACGGCCTGTCGACAGGACCTAACTCTCGAAGTGGCGCCGCGGGTTGGCCCGCAGGATCGTGTCGATGTCGTCCTTGGACACACCCTTGTCGGCGAGGGCGGGCAGTACGTCCTCGCTGATGTGCCGGTAGTTCCAGTGCGGGGCGACCTCGGCGCGGTCGATGTCGCCGAACCAGTCGATGAGACACGCGGCGTCGTGCGAGATCGTGATCCGGTCGGTGTAGCCGCGGCGCACCAGCTCCACGATGGTGTCGACGCGCTGTTCGGTGGTCAGTGGTGTGTCGAGCCCGAACCGGTCCATGCCGAGGTACGAGCCGGCGTCGGCGAGCCGCATCAGGTGGTCCAGGTCAGCGGTGTCCCCGGAGTGGCCGATCACGACACGCGTGAGGTCGACGCCCTCCTCGGCGAGCACGCGCTGCGCGACGAGCCCCGACTCCGATGCCGGGTGGGTGTGCACGGTGATCGGCGCCCCGGTGCGTACGGACGCCTGGCCGACCGCCCGCATGGCCCGCTCGACGCCGGGGGTGAGGCCCTGTTCCTCGATGGCGCACTTGAGGAACGCGGCACGCACACCGGTGTCCGCGATGCCCTCGGTCAGATCCTTCACGAACAGGTCGATGAGCGGATCGGGGCCGCCGAACAGGGTGCCGGGACCGTTGTAGTGGAACTGGAACGGCAGGTCGTTGTACGTGTAGAGACCGGTCGCGGGGACGATGTTGAGGTCCGTGCGCGCGGCGATCTTCTGGATGCGGGGGATGTACCGGCCGAGGCCGAGCACCGTCGGGTCGAGGATGGTGTCGATGCCGAGACCCTTGAGCTCGTTCAGCTGGGCGACGGCGTCGTCGACGACGGCCTGCTCGTCCCACTCCGCGTGGTTCTGCCGGAACTCCTCGCCGACGATGACGACGTGTTCATGGACGAGTACGTTCCCGAGTTCGCTGGAGTCGATCGGACCGCGGACCGTCCAGACCTGCGTCATCGGCGCGCCTCTCGATGTGGACGTCGGAGTTGACGTCGGATTCAAGGTGAGCCGAGCGTCCCGCCGGGTGCCCGCGGGCGTCAAGGTGTGCGACGGGTGTGATCGGAAGAAGGCCCGTCGGCGGAGTCTCCAGGGCGTTGGGGGCCGCCCCGAAGTCCGGCCGACGAGCGACTCACAGGCGGCGGATCCAGGCGGCGGCGCCGTGGCCCACCACGAGATAGATCACCGCGGGCAGTGCGTTGTTGAAGAAGACGCGCAGCCCCTCGGTGTCCATGGTGAAGATGTCCTGCGACCAGCCGGCGAGCCAGTCGGCCATGCCGTGCACGAAGTCGACGAACACGTTCGACTGGTTCGCGTCGAGCAGGTACAGCAGGATCCAGAGGCCGAGGAAGACCGCGGCGATGTCGGCCAGGGTGTGCACGATCAGGGCGAAGCGGTCCGCGCCACGGCCGCTGCGGTTGCGCACCGGGCGGCCGGACGGGGTGAACCCGGAGTTCTGGCCGTAGCCGGTGTGGGGGACGGGCTGGTACGGCACGTCCGGGTCCTGGCGGTAGGCGGGCGGCGGGGGACCGTCGTACGCGGGGCGTTGGCCACCGTCGTACGGGGCGCGGGGACCACCGTCGTACGGGGCGCCGGGGCCGCCGTCGTACGGAGTTCCGGGGCCGCCGTGTATCGGGGCGGTGTCTCCGCCTTGTGCGGGATAAGGGCCCCTATGTGGAGGCCTGTTCGGGCTGGAACCGTATGGGGCATTGTTCGGAATGCCGTCGCTGGGGTGAGTCACGGGCGGCATGTTGCCCGTCCCGAGCGGCCGAAACCCGCTTCACCGTCACTCCACAGACACCGCGCATCACGGACGTCCTGTCGAGAGAAAGTCGCGTCGGCGGCCCGGCTGGACAGATGGTCCGGTGGGGCGACGGGGCGGGAGCCGGGGACTGGGCCAATGGCCCAGCGATTCCGGGCTCTGTTGAACCACGGGCCCCACAGGTGCTGAGATGGGCCTGTCGATGGCGCTGCGGACCCGGGAGGGTCTCCGCGGCGCCTTTTCCATGTCAGGAGACGGACGCGGTACGGAAGGGGCGGGGCACGTTGCTGAAGAGGGCGTTCGTGGCGGCGGATCCGGGGCGGATACGGCTGCGGTTCGCGACGCGGGCCGTGCTGGGGATCGGGCTCGCCGTCGCGCTGTGCGGCGCGGTCGGGCAGTCGCTGACCGGTGCGATCACGGGCGGCCTCGCCGCGCTGCTCGCGCTGTTCACGGTGACCGACGCGACGGTGCGCGGGCAGGCCGTCACGACGGCGCTGCTGCCGGCCGTCGGGCTGCCGGTGCTCGCGCTCGCCGCGGCCCTGCACGACATCCCCCTCGCCCGCGATCTCGCCTTCCTGGCCGTCGTGGGAGCGGGCGTGTACGCGCGGCGGTGGGGGCCGCGCGGGCACTCGCTCGGGGTCTTCGCGTTCATGACCTTCTTCGCCTCCCAGTTCCTGCACACCGTGCCGCGGCAACTGCCCGAGCTGTACGTCGCCGTGCTGCTGTCGCTCGGCGCGGCGGCGGTCGTCCGGTTCGGGGTGTGGTGCTACGAGCGGCGGCTCCCGGCGCCCGTCGGCGTGCCCGCGCCGACCGGGGGCACGGGGCTCGCGCGGATCACGACGCGGCAGGCCGTGCAGGCGACCGTGGGGGCGGGATTCGCGCTCGGCATCGGGCAGCTGCTCTCGGACCAGCGGTGGTACTGGGCCGTGGGCGCGACGTGGTGGGTGTTCGTGGCGACGACGTCGCGCGGGGAGACGGTGGTGCGGGGCTTCCGGCGGTTCCTGGGGACGGTGCTCGGCATCGTGCTCGGGTTCCTGGTCGCCGTCCCGCTGCACGACCACGCGGTGGCCGCCGCCGTGATCGTCGCGGTCAGCGTCTTCGGGATCTTCTACACCGCGCACGTCTCGTACACCTGGATGATGCTCGCGGTCACGGTGATGGCGAGCATGCTGTACGGGCTCCTCGGCGTGCTCGACCCGGCGCTGCTTGCCCTCCGGGTGGGGGAGACGGCGGTCGGTTCGCTCGGCGCCGCGCTCGCGGTGCTGCTCCTGCTGCCCGTGACCACGCACTCCGTGACCGAGGCATGGGTCGAGCGGGCGCTGCGGTGTGTGCACGCGTGCGCGGCCGAGACGGCGGCGCGGCTGAGCGGCGACGCGAGCGCCGATCCGGCGCCGCGCGTCGCGGAACTGGAGCACATCCTCGGGCGGGTACGGCTGTCGTTGTCGCCGCTCGTGCATCCGCTGAGCCCCGTGAAGGCCCGGAAGGGCCGGGCCCGGCAGGTGCTCACGCTGCTCGACGACTGTGCGCGCGAGGTGCGGGGGCTGGCGTCCGTCGCCGCGGACCCGGAGGCCTCCCACGACGCGCGGCTCGCAGCGGCGTGCCAGCGGGTGGAGGCGGCGGTCGAGGCGCTCACGGCTCCCGCGCCGTACGCTCGCGCGGCGGTTGCGGTTCCGCAGGTCGCGGAGGCGGGGCATCCGGTCCTGGCCCACCTGCACGCGCTCGAGCGCGCGCTGGTGGAGCTGGCGGTACCGCTGCGCGGGGCTCGGGAGGCGTAGGGCCTGTCGTTTGGATCAGGCCGGGCGCGCAGTCGGCCGCGCGCGCCCCAGGCGCAGTTCCATGCGCTCCCCGCGCCTCCGTAACCGGGCGCCGACCGGGGTCGGCTTGTGGTTGTCTCGCAGCGGCGTGGACACCGCCGCATCGTTTGAGGCACGTGTCCGGGGCACATACAGGGTGGATCAGTTCGCCCGACGGGTAGACCCCGCGCCATCGAATCCAGGGCGCACGTCCGTGCGGGAGCGGGCCGCGCGCCGATGACCAGTCGCTGGGGGTGCACCATGCGTAGCAACCTGCGCCGGAACGGAACACGAGCCGTGGAGGACGTGACGAACGCGAGGAGCACGACGGACCCGGCGGACGCCGCCGGCTGGCTGGCCCTCGCCCCGAACCGGCACACCGGCCCCCGCGCCCCCGAACCGCCCCGCCACGACCGCTGCCCGGTCACCGCCGATGGCACCCGCCCCAGGCCCGCCACCCCCACCCCACGCGGCACCGGCGAAGTCGCACACGCCGCGGCCGCGTTCGTCCGCCAGCACCACGCGGAGCAGGGGCTCGGCGACCCGTCCGCCCGCCTCGCCGAGGTCGACGCCGAGCTCGCGGCCACGGGCACGTACACGCACACACCGCAGGAACTCGTCTTCGGCGCCCGCGTCGCCTGGCGCAACGCCAACCGCTGCATAGGCCGCCTCTACTGGCAGTCCCTGCGCGTACGCGACCTGCGGCACCTCACCGCCGCCGAGGAGATCGCCGAGGCCTGCGCCGACCATCTGCGCGAGGCGGCCCCCGGCGGCCGCATCCGCCCGCTCATCACGGTCTTCGCCCCCGATCGGCCGGACCACTCCGGCCCCCGGATCTGGAACGAACAACTCATCCGCTACGCCGGCTACGTCCAGCGCGACGGCCATGTGGTCGGGGACCCGCGCGGCACCGGACTCACGGCGTACGCCCGCCGCCTGGGCTGGCGCGGCGGCGCCGGCAGCCCCTTCGACGTACTGCCGCTGCTCGTCCAGGCGGACCCGCGCCGCCCGCCCCGCTGCTTCGACCTCCCCTCCGACGCGATCCTCGAAGTCCCTTTGCGGCACCCGGAGTTCGACTGGTGGTCCGATCTCGGCCTGCGCTGGCACGCGGTCCCCGCGCTCGCCAACATGTGCCTGGAGATCGGCGGCGTCTGCTACGGCGCGGCGCCCTTCAACGGCTGGTACATGGGCACGGAGATAGGCGCCCGCAACCTCGCCGACACCGACCGCTACAACCTCCTGCCCTACCTCGCCGAATGCCTCGGCCTCGACACCTCCAGCGACCGGTCTCTCTGGAAGGACCGCGCCCTCGTCGAGCTGAACCGCTCCGTCCTGCACTCCTTCGACAGCGCGGGCGTCACCATGGCCGACCACCACACCGAGTCCCGGCGCTTCCTCACCCACGTCGCCCGCGAGGAGTCCCGCGGCCGCGCCGTCGGCGCCGACTGGTCCTGGATCGTCCCGCCGCTCTCCGGCTCGACGACCCCGGTCTTCCACCGCACGTACGACGACGCACCGGCCACCCCCGCCTACGTCCACCACCCCGACGCCCACACCCGCGCCCGCGGCGAGGAGCCGGCCACGCAACGCCCCACGAGGCCCTGGCGGGACCTGCTCTGACCCAGGGCCTGCCGTTCGGATCAGGCCGGGCTCGCGGGGCCGGTCCAAACGGCAGGCCCTGGCCCGCTGCTACCGTCGGCGGCGCGGGCGCCGGGTCCGCACGCCGAAAGGGGACGCAGTGACCGGGAGTCAGGCAGAGCGGGCGTACATCGGATCGTTCACGGCGGCCGGCGGGCGCGGCATCGTGACCGCGGCGCTCGACCCCAAGGACGGCTCGCTCACGCTCCTCGACGCCACGGACGAGCTGCCCGACCCCTCGTACCTGACGGTCTCCGGCGGCCTGCTGTACGCGGTGAGCGAGACGGCCGACGGGGCGGTGGCCGCGTTCCGCACGGACTCGGCGCCGCTGACGCCCGCCGCGCCGCCGGTGCCGGTGGGCGGCGAGAGCCCCACCCATCTGTCCGTCTGGGACGGGCGGGTCCTGACCGCCAACTACGGTTCCGGCAGCGTCAGTTCGGTCCCGCTGCGCGCCGACGGCATCCCGGCCGGAGGCGCGGCCGAGGCGCACCGCCACACCGGTTCGGGCCCGCACCCGCAGCGCCAGCAGTCCCCGCACGCCCACCAGATCCTGCCGGACCCCACCGGCGCCTGGGCCCTCGCGGTCGACCTGGGCACGGACTCGGTCCACGTGTACGCGAAGAACCCCGAAGGAAGCGGCCTCCTGCCGCACCAGGAGACGGCCCTGCGCCCCGGCTCGGGCCCCCGCCACCTGGCCTTCCACCCGTCGGGCGACTACGTGTACGTCCTCAACGAACTCGCCCCCACGCTGACGGTCTGCGCGTGGAACGCCGCGGACGGCGCCCTCAAGCCGCTCACGGAGACCCCGGTTCTGACGGGCGCACCGGCCGGCGACGCGTACCCCTCGGCGCTCGTCGTCGCCCCCGACGGCCGCTTCCTGTGGACGGCGACGCGCGGCGCCGACCTGCTCTCCCTCTTCGCCCTCGACCCGACCGGCGAGCGGCCGACCCTCCACGGCACCGTCCCCTGCGGCGGCAACTGGCCCCGCGACCTGGCCCTCGACCCGTCCGGCCGGTTCCTCTACGCCGCGAACGAGCGCTCCGGCGACGTCACGTGGTTCACGGTCGACCGGGAGTCCGGGGTCCCGGTGCGGGGCGGCAGCGCACCGGTGCCGGCGGCGTCCTGCGTGGTCTTCGGCTAGACGGCAGGCTCCGCCACACCCACGAGGTAGTTCCGCGCCGCAGGGCGTACGTCCGCCGCCCAGCCGAGGGAGGCCAGGTCACCGGTCAGTGCCTCGGCCTCGTGGAAGACCTTCACGATGCGGTACCGGCTGCCGTCGTCGAGCTCGCGCACCGCGGCCGGGGCGGACTCGTCCGTCAGCAGCTCCTCGTCCGCGGCCATGGACGGGCCGTCGTCGACGAAGACCACCTTGCCGCCGGGAGCGAGGGACGCGGCGACCGAGCTCCAGAACCCCGGCATCCGGGCCGGCGGCACGTGCGACAGCCAGAATCCGAAGAACACGGTGTCGTAGCGCCGCGACGGCCGCCAGTCGAACAGATCGGCCTGCTCGAAGCGGACGTTGGGCGCGGACACCCGCTCCCGTGCGATCGCGAGCACTTCCTCCGACGCGTCGACGGCCGTCACCGACGTGACCCGCGGCGCGAACCGCGCGGTCCACTGCCCGGTCCCACAGGCCAGCTCCAGCACGTCCCCGCGGACGGGCCACTCCGCGCTGCCCCGCAACAACTCCTGCAAGTCCGCCCGCTGCGCATAGGGCCGGTCGTACTCGGGCGCCCGCGCCCGGTAGTAGGCCAGCTGTTCCGTCACCAGGGCGTCATCGAGGGTCATCCCCCGACCGTAACGGCCAACGATCACCCATCAAGCCCGTCCGGCGATTGAGGACAAAAAAACGGGGTCCGGGACATCGTCCCGGACCCCGAACCCCCAACCGCTCAGCTGCCAGAGGCAACCGGCTGAGGCGTGATCCCGAGCGCCGTCGCGTACTTCGCGAGCGCGAGCTTCCCCATCGCCGGATACGCCCCCAACGGCTCCGCGACGGCACACCCCGCATCCTTGGCGGCAGCCTCAAGTACGGACGGGTCGAGCTCGGGACCGACGAGGTACGGCGCGAGCGCCAGCTGCTGCGAACCGGAACCGCGCAGCTGCTCGGCCGTGGCGGCAACCGCCCCTTCCTCGTCGAGCGCCGCCGCCATCACCGGCACGGCGAGACGCGCGGCGAGCAGCATGCCGGTGATCCCCGCGGCCTGGACCGCCTCCTCGCCGCCTATGGACGCGAGGATGATCCCGTCCGCCGCCGTGGTCACGGCGAAGAGGCGGGCGCGGTCGGCGCGGGCCAGGCCGGCCTCCGAGAGCCGCACGTGCAGCGCCTCCGCGAGCAGCGGGTGCGGGCCGAGCACATCGGTCAGCTCCGCGGCGACCCGGCTCTCGGCGATGGCCTGCCGGATCTGCCGCAGCTGGGCGTTGTCCGGTCCTGCGAGCAGCGGCACGACGACGCCGACCGGCCCGGCCGGCTCCTGCGCCTCGACACCGGCCGCGAGCGCCTGCTCGTAGCGGGCGGTGCGCTCCTTCGCGGCGTGCGCGAGCACGGACGCCAGCGAGGGGAACTCGGCAGAGATCGGGAAGTCGGTGAGCTCACCCTCCACGAAGCCGACCCGCGCGTCCAGACCGGGCAGCTCGGACCGGGCGATGCTCACCACCTCGTCGGCGAGCATGCGCGTGGCGGCGCTGGGCGTGCCGGGCACCGCGAGCACAAGAGACGGCGCGCCCTCGGGGGCGGCCACGGGTTCCGGGCGACGGTGGCGTCCGGGCTGTCGGGGTCGCGGCATTCGTACGGGCAGGCCGGATGCGGGCCCAGTGGGGGTGCTCATGGCGCCGCATGCTACTGGCTCGACCGGCTTCGTTGTTCGGTCAGGGTGCACATGAGCGGTTTCCGTCCGAGATTGTCCTTTCAGTTACGAATCCTGCAAGTGTCCTGGTCCGGAGGGGTGTGCGGGATATTCGAAGTGAATTACGGCACATGAAGCAGGCGTCGGTCGAGCGGCAGCCGGAGTCCGTCCGCGGCGAGCGCGGCAGCGATCACGAGGGACCCGTGCAGGGGGTCGCCGGCGGCGGGCACGACCGTGGCCTGCGGAAGCTGCTCGGTCAGCTCCTCCCGCAGCGGGCCGAGCAGCGGCTCGCCCAGCTTGAAAAGGCCACCGGTCAGGGCGACCTCGCCGCCGTCGGCCGGACAGACCGCCGCGGCCGCCTCGGCGATGTGCGCGGCGGCCCGACGCAGGATGTCCGCGGCCGCCGGGTCGTCGAGGGTGCAACGTGCCACGTCGGGGGCGAACGCGGCGAGGGCCGCCGGACGGTCGGTGCGCGGGTAGATGCGGCCCGGCAGTTCGATGGCGGGCCCGAAGCGTTCCTCGGCGAGCGCGAGCAGCTCCTTGCTCCCGCCGCGCCGCCCGTCGAAGGCGCGCATCGCGGCGTCGAGCCCGGCCTGTCCGATCCACGCGCCGCCGCCGCAGTCGCCGAGCAGATGTCCCCACCCGTCGGCCCGCCGCCAGCCCGCGAGGTCGGTGCCGAGCGCGATCATCCCGGTGCCCGCGGCGACGACCGCCCCGCGCCGCTGCCCGAGCGCACCCGCGTACGCGGTGACCCCGTCGGCGGCCAACGCGAGCCGCCCGACGCCCAGTTCACGCGCGAGCGCCCCCGGCAACTCGGCCCGGAGCCCGTCGCCGAGCGTCGCCATCCCGGCCGCCCCCAACGCGACGGCGGACACGGCGACTTCCCCGGCGTGGCCCAGCAACTCCCGCGCCATCGGCACGAGTTGCTCAACCATGTGCCCGGGATCGATGCCGGAGCCCGACGTACGTACAGGTACGGACGAAGTGTTCGTCAGCGCGCGCCCGATGTCGTCGACGGGCGCGAGCGCGGCCCGGAGTCCCGAGCCGCCCGAGTCCACCCCGAGCACCCACTCGGCCGGGCCCTCGGTCACGGCAGCCGCCAGTCGACGGGCTGCGAGCCCTGGCGTTCGAGAAGGTCGTTGGCCCGGCTGAACGGGCGGGAGCCGAAGAAGCCGCGATCCGCCGACATGGGGGAGGGGTGCGAGGACTCGACCGCCGGATAGTCGCTGAGCAGCGGCCGCAGATTGCGCGCGTCACGGCCCCACAGGATTGACACGAGCGGCGTCCCGCGCGCGGCGAGGGCGCGGATCGCCTGCTCGGTGACCTGCTCCCAGCCCTTGTCGCGGTGCGAGGCCGGACGGCGCGGGGCCACCGTGAGCGCCCTGTTGAGGAGCAGCACGCCCTGCTGCGTCCACGGGGTCAGGTCCCCGTTCGAAGGCTCCGGCAGCCCGAGGTCCGCGTTCATCTCGCGGTAGATGTTGATGAGGCTGGGCGGCAGGGGGCGTACGTCAGGAGCCACCGAGAAGGACAAACCGACAGCGTGCCCCGGCGTCGGGTAGGGATCCTGCCCGACGATCAGCACCCGCACGTCGTCGAACGGCTGCTGGAAGGCGCGCAGCACGTTGGCGCCCGCCGGGAGGTAGGTGCGCCCGGCGCCGATCTCCGCGCGGAGGAATTCCCCCATCGCGGAGATCTGCCCGGCCACGGGCTCGAGGGCCTTCGCCCAGCCCGCTTCGACGATTTCATGCAGAGGTCGTGGTGCCACGGGCGTCACCCTACTGCCGCCCCGGCACCCCGACTCAACCGGCCGCCCGTCGACCACTGGTCGTGGTAAGGCGTCAACCTCCCACCGCGGTAAGGGCGGTGCGCAGCGCCCACGGCGTCGCCGCCGCCCACGCCTGCGGGGAGCAGGAGTGCGGGTAGGGGACCGGGCGGGCGGCATCGGTGCGCGCGTAGCCGCCGAGCACCTCGGGGAGCCGGTGCCCGTGCCCGGCCGCCGCGTCGATCAGCCCGGACGCCATCCGGCGCAGCTCGTCGCCGAGCCCGTAGCGGGCGAGGCCGAGCGCGATGACGGCGTTGTCGTGCGGCCAGGCGCTGCCGCGGTGGTACGACAGCGGGTGGTAGGGACGCTGGTCCGCGGCGAGCGTGCGGATCGCCCAGCCCGAGAAGAAGTCCGGTGTGAGCAGCCGCTCGCCCACGCGTCGCGCGCGGTCCTCGTCGAGGATGCCGGACCACAGCAGATGCCCGGCGTCCGAGGCGAGCGCGTCGACCTGGCGGCCCTCCCCGTCGAGGGCGAGCGCCGGGAAATCGTCATCGGCCAGCCAGAAGTCACGGGCGAAGCGCGCCCGCAAATCGTCGGCCAGCCGGTCCAACTCCCGTGCGTACGCGGCGTCCTGCCACACCTGCGCGGCGAGGCGGGCCGTGCGACGCAGAGCGTCGTACGCGTAGCCCTGGGCCTCGGATACGGCGATGGGGCCTTCCGCCTGGGTGCCGTCCTTGAAGCAGATGGCGCCTGCGGAGTCCTTCCAGTTCTGGTTGACGAGACCGTTCGGGTCCGGCTCATAGACGAGATAGCCGTGCTCGCGCAGGCCGCCGTCGCCGAGCATCCAGTCGACGGCGGAGCGCACGTGCGTCTCCAGACGGGCGGCGAGCGCCGCGTCCTTCGTCGCCTCGAAGTGGGCGTGCAGCAGCACCAGGAACAGCGGCGTCGCATCGATCGTCCCGTAGTAACGCCCGTACGGCACCTGCCCGAAGTGGGCGAGCTCGCCGCGCCGCGTCTCGTGCACGATCCGGCCGGGCTGCTCGCCGCGGAACGCGTCGCACTCCCGTCCCTGCGTGGCGGCGAGCGCGCTCAGCGTGCCGGCCGCGAGGGCGGGCCGGTAGGGGAGCATGAAGTACGAGGTGAGCAGGGAATCCCGCCCGAACAGGGTGAGGAACCACGGCACACCGGCCGCCGGGATGCTGACGGGCTCGCCGTCCACGCCAGGAGCGGAGATCGTCAACAGGTCCAGATCCGCGAGCCCTTGGGCGCACGCCCGGTCCAAGTCGTCGGATACGTCGATGAGTTCGGCCGCACCGCCGCGCACCCGGTCCGCCGCGAGCTGCGGACCGCCGTGCGGATGCGCCGCGACGTTCAGCCGCAGCTCGACCCGGCCGTGCGGCGCCAGGGCGAGGCGCCACACCAGCTCGTACGGCCCGTCGCCGCGTACGGAGTCGGGCGCGGGGGACGCGGACACGACCGTGCGGGAGTGCCAGTCGGCCCTGCGGTAGTCGAACTCGACGCCCGTGTCCGTGCGGTGAGCCGTGCGCTCAGCACCTGGCTTGGGGTAGCTGCGCTCGTCCGCGCGCAGCTCGAAGGTGTCGGCGAAGTCGGCGTCCGCGGTGATGACGACCTCGGCGGCGAGCGGGTCGGGGCTGTTGCTGACGAGCTGCAGGACGTCCGTGAACTCGCCTGCCGTGACGGCCTGTTGGCGGAAGACGGTGTACGTGGGCGGTGCGTCGCGGGTCCCTTCCGGGGTGAGTACGCACTCCCCGGCCGACCCGGCGGGGGAGAGCACGGCGGGCGCGGTGCCGTCGACGGCGAGCTGCCAGCGGCTCAGATGTCGGGCGTCGCGCACGAACAATCCGTCCGGCGTGGCCCCGCGCGTACCGGTGACACCGCCGTCCGCGTCGATGTGCGCGAACGTGGCGTCGCGCACGAGTTGAGTGCGTTGCGTGGCGCCGCTCATCGGGCTGCCTCCTCGGAGTTCAGCAGGTCGAGGGCGAGCGCGGCCGTCCAGGAGAATGAGCGGGCGCCGCGCGCCGCGCCCGTCGTCGGGTCGACGTACTCCGCGAACCCGGACGCGCCCGCCGTGTCGAGGAGCGCGGCGCGGATCCGGTCGGCGTGCAGGTGCCGGCCGTGGGTGCGCAGGCCGCGCTCGATGAGCCACGCGGTGTTGAACCAGGCAGGCCCACGCCAGTACCGGGTCGGGTCGAAGGCCGGGCCCGTCAGGTCGTAACTCGGCACGAGAGCCGTGGAGTCGGCGTGGAAGGCCGGGCCGTCCAGCGTCGACACCAGACGGTCCACGACCTCCTCGGGCAGACCGGGCGCGAGCAGCGGAACGAGCCCCGCCACACTGCGCGCCGGCACGAAGGTGTCGTCGACCAGGTCGCGGGCCCGGAACAGGCCGGCCCCGTCGTCCCACAGGCGCGTCACGAGCGCGTCGGTGAGCTTCGCGGCCCCCGCCTCGTGGACGGCCGCGTCGCCGCCCACGCGGCCCGCGATCTCGGCGAGCGCCAGCTCGCTCGCGATCAACAGGGCGTTCATGCACGGGTCTTCGAGGCGGAAGGGGTGCTCGGCCGCACGGTCGTCGTACCCCGCGTCGCGGTAGTCGACGGCGAGCCGCACATAGCGGCCGTAGTCGAGGTCCGTGGGGCGGTCCGCCGGGTGGCCGTGGTCGAGGTCGGCGCGCCGGTAGCTGCCGGGGTCCGCCGGGGTGATGCGGGCCAACGGGGCGTCCCAGCAAGGGCTGTTGTCCATGCCGGGCTCCCACGGGTGCACGATCGCCGCGAGGCCACCGCCGCCCAGATCGCGCCGGTCGAGGAGGTAGCGGTGCCAGGCCACGAGGCGCGGATACACCCGGGCCAGAAAGTCGCGGCGGTGCGACTCGGCCGGGTCGGCGCGGTGCACGAGCCAGGCGGCCAGCGCGTGCACGGGCGGCTGGACGATGCCCGACGTCTCGGGCGAGACCGGCGCGCCCACCCCTGCGCCCGCCGTGGACGAGCGCCAGAAGTCGGGGCTCGGGAAGTACGCCCCGTTCGGCACCGCCGAGTTGAACACGATGTGCGGCACACGCCCGTCGCCCCACTGCGCCCCGAGCAGCGACTCCAGCTCGCGCTGCGCCCGGCGCGCGGACAGGTGCCGAAGGCCGATCGCGATGAACGCGGAGTCCCAACTCCACTGGTGCGGATACAGGGTTCGGGACGGCACCGTGCTCGTGCCCACCCAGTTGTCGAGGAGGACCCGGCCCGCACCGCGCCGCAGGGTCAGGTCCGCGGCGGCGGTGCGGGCGGGCCCGTCGAGAAGAGCGGTCACGCGCCGGACCCCTTGAGGAACGCGGGCACGGACCGGACCGCCTCGACCGGGTCGCCGGTCAGCCGGCACTCGGCCGCGAGGTACCCCTCGTAGCCGGCGGTGTGCAGGGCGCCCAGCCACGCCTGCCAGTCGAGGTGTCCCGCGCCCGGCTGGAAGCGGTTGGAGTCCGACACCTGGGCGTGCCCGATGTAGGGGGCGTGGGTGAGGATCGCCTGCGCGGGGTCGGTCTCCTCGATGTTCATGTGGTAGCTGTCGATGCCGATCCGGACCGCGTCCAGACCGACCTCCTTGATCAACTCGGCTGCCTGCTCAAGGCGGTTGACCATGTGGTCCTCGTACCGGTTGAGCGGTTCGAGGTAGAGCGTGACGCCCTCGGCGGACGCGTGCTCGCCCAGCTCGGTGAGGCCTTCGAGCAGGACCTCGCGGTCCCGCTCCTCCGAACGCGGCGGCTCGAACGGGGGCAGGCGGCGCGAGAACATCCCGTACGAGGCCGGGGTCTGCGCGCCGAGCCCGCCGATCTCGGCGATGACGGAGAGCTGCGACTTCATCTGGACGATCGCGTCGCGGCGCAGCTCGTCGTCGAAGGCGCCGAAAAAGTGCAGCATGTCGACGCACACGGTCGGCATGACCACGCCGTCCTTGAGGGCCTGCTTCAACTCCGGGAGCCGGGAGGCGAAGTGCAGGTCGCCCTTGGCGCGCAGCTCGATGGCCCCGTACCCGGCGCCCTGCGCGAACTCCCACTTCTCCTGGAGGCTCTCGCCGGGCAGCAACTGTTCCTGGGCAGCGATCTTCAGCATGTCTTTCTCGGTACCTCTCAGGCCCTCCGGGGGCCGTCTCGGGCCTACGGGGCCGTCTCGGGCCTGGGCCCTGTCGTGTGGATCGGGCCGTCTCGAAACTTCTCAGAATTCCAGGACGACCTGGAGGGCATCCGCGGGGCGCTCGTCGAGCAGGACGTACGCGTCGGCCGCGTCCGCGACCGGGACGACATGGCTGACCAGCGACTCCACGTCGACCTGGCCCTCGGCGACGAGCCGCAGGAACGTCTGCTGGAGGCGCTCCACGGTCCAGCGGCCGGACAGCTGCGCCGGGACGCCGCCGATCTGCGAGCAGACGATCTCCACGCGGTTGTGGTGGAACTCGTCGCCGAGCCGCAGGCCCATGCCGTCGCCCTGGTAGAAGCCGGAGGCGACGACGCGGCCGCCGACGGTCACCGAGCGCACGGCCTGGTGCAGCGCCGGGTAGACGCCGCTGATCTCGATGGCGAGGTCGGTGCCGCGGCCCCCGGTGGCCTCGCGGATGCGCTCGGCGACCGCGTCCGTGCGGGCGTTGAGCGTCGCGTGGGCGCCGTACTTCTTCGCCGACTCCAGGCGGGCGTCCATCGCGTCGACCGCGGTGACACGGGCGCCGCTGAGCTGGGCGAGGCGGGTGGCGATCAGGCCGATGACGCCCTGGCCGAACACGGCGACGTCCTCGCCGAGATTGATGCCGCCGGCCAGGATCGCGTTGTACGCGATGGCGCCGACCCGGGCGAACGCTCCGGCCAGGGGTTCGAGGCCCGCCGGGAGCGTGTGGCCGATCATGCGCTCGGCCGGGACGATGCCCTCGCTGCGGTGGCCCCAGATGCCCCACACGAGGTCGCCGACCTCGGGCATGCCCGGCGTGCCGACCAACTCCGGGGAGACCTCGGTGACTTCGCCGACCTCGGAGTAGCCCCAGCCGACGACCGGGTACGAGATGCCGGCCTCGTCGTCGCGGAAGAGGCGGGCGTCGGCGTCCCAGGTCCGGGTCAGATAGGGGTTCGTGCCGCGGTAGGCGGTCAGCTCCGTGCCGGCCGATATGCCCGAATAGCGGGTGTGGACGCGCAGGTGGCCCGGCGGCAGCTCCAGGCTCTCGTGCTCGGCCACCTCCACCTGGCGGGGACCTGTGAATTGAACGACGCGTTCCACGGACGGCTCCGAAAAAGGGTGGTGTGCCTGTTGGTTGGGTCGACAATATCCGCAACTTATGTCTTGTCAACAGGCAAAAGTAGTGCTGAGATGCGTGCTTGATAGACGTAAGTCGGCGATGGGGACGGTAATGCGCACCAGGACGCGGCGGTCGAAGGCGATCGCGGTCGGCGCCACGACAGCCTTGGGCATAGGACTGCTCACCGGCTGCGCGAGCAGCACAGGGCCGGGCACACCGGACCGTGAGATCACCGTGTGGTCCCAGGAGAACCTCCCGGACCGCGTCGCGGCGACGCAGAAGATCATCGACGGCTTCGAGAAGAAGACCGGCGTCAAGGTGCATCTCGTCGGCGTCGACGAGGGGCAGATGCCCCAACTCATCATGTCCGCGGCGGCGTCCGGCCATCTGCCCGACGTGATCGGCGCCGCCCCCATGGGCCAGACCTGGCAGATGTACAGCAACGGCCTGCTCAACACGGACATACCCCGGCAGATCGTCAAGAAGCTGGGGCGGGGAACGTTCGACAAGAACGCCCTCAAGCTCACCAGCGACGGCAACGTCAGCCTCGGCGTCCCCTCCGACGCCTGGCTGCAGCTCCTCGTCTACCGCAAGGACGACTTCGCCGAGGCGGGACTCAAGAAGCCGGACACGTACAACAAGCTCGTCACGGCCGCCAAGAAGCTCACCACCAAGGGCCACGACGGCGTCTCCGCCGCCACCGACCCCTCGGACGTCTTCACCTCGCAGAGCTTCGAGAGCCTCGCGCTCGCGAACGACTGCCAGCTCGTCGACGGCCACGGCAAGGTCACCCTCGACTCCCCGCAGTGCGTCAAGGCGTTCCACACCTACGACCAGCTGGCGCGCGAGTACGGAGCCCCCGGCACCCAGACCGTCGACTCGACGCGCGCCACCTACTTCGCGGGCCGCTCGTCGATGATGATCTGGTCCTCGTTCCTCCTCGACGAACTGGCGGGCCTGCGCAAGGATGCCCTGCCGAGCTGCCCGCAGTGCGAAGGCAAGGACAAGCAGTTCCTCGCCGACAACACCGGCATCGTCACCGCGCTCAAGGGCGCGAAGGCGAAGAAGGCCGCACAGTTCGGCGAGATCACGTCCTGGGTCACCACCAAGACCGCCGAGACGGACGCCTCCCGCGAGTTCATCGAGTACATGATGGGCAGCGGCTACGAGTCCTGGTTCGGACAGGCCCCCGAGGGCAAGATCCCGGTCCGCCGGGGCACCGCCGCGGAGCCCGAGAAGTACATGGCCGCCTGGCGGCACAGCAAGATCGGCGTCGGCGAGCGCAAGCCCCTCGACGAGGTCTACTCGCCGCAGGTCCTCGACCAACTGGCCGACGGCATCGGCGACTTGCGCCGCTGGGGCATCGAGCAGGGCGAGGGCGCACTGGTCGGCGCCACCAACGGCGAACTGCCGGTGCCGAAGGCCATCGGCGCCATGACCGCGGGCCAGACCTCACCCCGCGAGGCCTCGCGCGAGGCCGAGGAAGAGGTGGCCGCCCTGAAGAAGTCCCTGCAATAGCGGCCCGCCAGAAGTCCCTGCAGCAGCGGCCCGCCCCGGCCCTTCCTCGCCTTCCCTCGTGACCTTCTCGTCGAAAGCCTCCCCATGACTACAGCCACCACCGGCGCGAAGCAGCGCACCAACCCGCCGGACGGATCACCGGCCCCGTCCGGCGGCCGCCGCCCCCGCAGGCCCATGACCGCGAGCCGCCGCACCAACCGGGCGGGCCTCGCCTTCGTCAGCCCCACTTTCCTCGTCGTCCTTGTCGTCGTGGTGCTGCCGATCCTGTGGACGGTGCTGCTCGCCTTCCAGCGCGCCAAGCTCGTCGACATCCAGGGCATGGGCCTGTTCGGCAACTGGAGCCTGCGCAACTTCTCGCAGGTCTTCGACTCCGCGGGCTTCTGGTCCAGCCTCGGCACCACGCTCCTCTACACCGTCGGCGCCACCTTCGGCTCCGTCGCCCTCGGCCTGATCGCCGCGCTCGCCCTGCGCAAGCCCTTCCGGGGGCGTGGCCTGCTGCGCGCCGCGATGCTGCTGCCGTACGTGGCGCCGGTCGTGGCCGTCGCGTTCGTGTGGGAGGTCGCGCTCAGCCCGCAGTACGGCATCGTCAACGAGTGGGGCCAGAAGCTCTTCGGCTGGGACGACCCCATCGCGTTCCTGTCCACGCGCGAGTACGAAGTCCACCTGCTCGGCCTGCACTTCGACATCCCGCTCGCCCTGCTCACGGTCATCGCCTTCGAGTGCTGGCGCTACTTCCCCTTCGCCTTCCTCTTCATCCTCGCCCGCCTCCAGGCGGTCCCGGACGGCCTGGAGGAAGCCGCGAAGGTCGACGGCGCCACGCCCACCCAGCGCTTCCGGCACGTCATGCTGCCGCAGCTGATGCCGGTGATCGCGCTGCTCTGCGTGCTGCGCTTCATCATGACGTTCAACAAGTTCGACGACGTCTACCTGCTGACCGGCGGCGGAGCCGGTACCGACGTCGCGGCCGTGCGCGTCTACGACTTCCTGACCTCGCGCTACGACGTCGGCGCGGCGGCCGCCCAGGCCCTCGTCCTGGCCGTCGCCCTCATGGTCCTGCTGGGCCTGTACTTCAAGTTCTTCGGCAACAAGGTCCAGGAGGAGTCGTGACCAGTACCAGTACGCGTACCGGTAGGCCGGCCATGACGCGCGCCCAGTTCGAGGAGCGGTTCTTCGGCGTCGCACGCTGGGTGGTCATCGCGTTCCTCGCGCTGATCACGATCGTGCCCTTCTACTACATGCTGCTGCTGTCGGTGAAGCCGATCGACGCACTGCTGCTCGACCCCGGCTCCCTGTGGGTCTCGGCCAAGCAGTTCACCCTCGACACGTACACCGAGGTGCTGCGCTCCACCGACGACGGCGGCCAGGGCTTCCTCCAACTCCTGAAGAACTCCGCCCTGGTGTCCCTCGGCACGGTCGCGCTGACCCTGCTCGCGGCCGTCCCCGGCGCGTACGCCATCAGCCGCCTGAAGTTCTTCGGCAACCGCCAGGTCAGCGCGCTGTTTCTCGCGGTCTACATGTTCCCGTCGACGCTGCTCGCGGTGCCGCTGTTCGTGATGTTCGCGAAGATCGGCCTGTCGTCGAGCCTCGTGGGCCTGGCGATCGTCTACGTGGCGCAGACGGTCCCGGTCGCGATCTACATGCTCAAGAACTACCTGGTCACCATCCCGTACTCGATCGAGGAGGCGGCGGCGCTCGACGGCTGCAGCCGCCTGCAGACGGTCCGGAAGGTCATCCTCCCGCTGGCCCTCCCGTCGTTGATGGCTACCGGCCTCTACGTGCTGATGATCGCGTGGAACGAATTCCTCTTCGCGCTCCTCTTCCTGGCCGCCGACCCCGGCAAGTGGACGGTGTCGCTCGGCCTCGCCCAGCTGTCGAACGGCATCGAGGTGTCCAAGACGGTGCTCATGGCCGGGTCCGTGGTCCTGACGATCCCCGTGGTAATCCTGTTCTTCGCCGCGGAACGCCTGCTGACCGAGGGTCTGACCGCCGGCGCGGACAAGAGCTGACCGGGGGGAACGACCCGGTGAACAGGGGGAAGAAGACGATGAGCACGCCCAGCGCGACGAGCGCGGGCCGGCTGTTGCAGCTGATCCGCGGCGGCCAGGCCAACACCCGCGCCGACCTGCAACGCGCGACCGGCATGTCCCGCTCCACGGTGGGGCTCCGCCTCGACGAACTCGACCGGGCGGGCTGGCTGCGCCAGGACACCGGCACGTCCACCGGCGGGCGGCCCTCGCACCGCATCGTCTTCGACCCCGGCCACGCCGCCGTCCTCGCGGTGGACCTGGAGACCCGGTACGCGCGCGTGGCCGTGCTCGACCTCGGGGGCACGGTCCTCGCGGAGCGGACCGTCGACCTCGACATCGGCGACGGCCCCGACCGGGTGCTCGACGGGCTGGCCCGCTGCTTCCCGGAGCTGCTCGCCACCTCAGGCACCCCGGCCGAGCGGGTCTGCGGCATCGGCCTGTCGGTCCCCGGCCCGGTGGACTGGGAGACGGGACAGGTCGTCCAGCCGCCGATCATGCCGGGCTGGGACCGCTTCCCGATCAGGGAACGCATGCAGGAGGCGTACGCCGAGCATGTCGGCGCCTCGATGGAGGACACGACGGGCGGCCGGCCGATCCCGGTCTTCGTCGACAACGACGCCAACCTGATGGCCCTGGCCGAACAGCAAGCGGGCCACCCCGACTGCTCGGCCTTCGTCCTCATCAAGGTCTCCACCGGCATCGGCGCGGGCGTCGTCGTCAACAACGAGATCTTCCGCGGCATCGACGGCGGAGCGGGCGACATCGGCCACATCCGTCTCCACGACAAGCCCGACGCCCTGTGCATGTGCGGGTCCTACGGCTGCCTGGCGGCGGTGGCCAGCGGCCGCGCGCTCGCCAAGGACCTCTCCAACCAGGGCATGGAGGTGTCCACCGGTACCGACGTCAAGGCACTCCTTGAACAGGGGAACCCCGACGCGGTCCGCCTCGCCCGGGCGGCGGGGCAGCGCGCAGGCGAGGTCCTGGTCACGGTCGTGACCCTCCTCAACCCCGGCGTCCTGATGCTCGCCGGCGACCTGGCGGGCATCCCCTTCCTCACCGGCGTGCGCGAACTCCTCTACCAGCGCGCGATGCCCCGCACCACCGCCCACCTCGACGTCGTCACCTCCCGACTCGGCGACCACGCGGGCCTGATCGGCGCGGCGGCGATGGTCGTCGACGTCCTCTACGCCCCCGAACGCGCGGACGCCCGCCTGCGCGCGCTCGCCGAATCTGCCGACGCACAAGCATGACAAGCACCTCAAGGAACGCAGTGACAGACAACGCCGCATGGCCCCACGACCCCGTCCGGGTCGCACTCGTCGGCGCCGGTCCCTGGGCCCGCACCATGCACGCCCGCATGCTCGCCGCGGGCCCCGAGACCCGGCTCACCGCCGTCTGGGCCCGCCGCACGGACGCGGCCCGCGCGACGGCCGAACCCTATGGCGCGGCGGTGGCGGGCAGCTTCGACGAACTCCTCGACACCTGCGAGGCGGTCGCCTTCGCCGTACCGCCGTCCGTGCAGGCGGAGTTGGCGCCGAGGGCGGCAAAGGCAGGCAAGGCACTGCTCCTGGAGAAGCCCCTCGCCCTGGACCTTGCATCGGCCGAACGCATGGTGGACGCCATCGACGAAGCGGGCGTGGTGTCCCAGCTCGTCCTGACGAAGCGCTACCACCCGACGACGCGCGCTTTCATCGAGCAGGCGCAGGGGATGTCGGTGACGGGCGCCCGCTCCTGCTACCTCCACGGAGCCTTCCTGGGCGGCGACTTCGCCACGTCCTGGCGCCTGGAACACGGCGCCCTCTACGACCTGGGCCCGCACCTCCTCGACCTCCTCGACGCGGCGGTGGGCCCGATCGCCTCCATCCGTGCCACCGGCGACTCCCGCCGCTGGCTGGAACTGACCTGCGAACACGAGAACGGCGCGGTGAGCCAGGCGTCCCTGTCCGGCAGCGTCGCGCGTGACCGCGCCCTCACCCGAGTCGAACTCTTCGGCCCGGGCCCCGAGTTGACCTACGACACGGCCGAGATCGACCACGAGGAGTGCTGGCCGATCCTGCGACGGGAGTTCGCGGAGGCCGTTCGGCTGGGACGGTCCAGCGAACTGAACGCGCAAAGGGGTCTCTACCTACAGCGCTTGCTGGCAAATTCAAGCCCCTCCGGCGATTGAGGAGCGGGGCCCGGGGCGGAGCCCCGTGACCGCGCCCCCGGGCGGCCGTCACCCCACCACAGCCGCCCGCACACACAACACATCCGGCAGATGCGACGCCACCCGCTTCCAGGTGTCGCCGTCGTCCGGGGACGCGTACACCTCGCCGTTGCGGTTGCCGAAGTAGACGCCCGCCGGGTCGTTGTCGTCCGTGCACAGGGCGTCGCGCAGGACCGTGCCGTAGTGGTCGTTCGACGGGAGGCCGTGAGTGAGGGGTTCCCAAGTGGTGCCGGCGTCCTGCGTGCGGTAGACGCGACAGCGGTGGTCGGCGGGGACGCGGTCGATGTCCGCCGTGATGGGGAAGATGTACGCCGTGTCGCCCCGGTGCGGGTGCGCGGCCGCGGCGAAGCCGAAGGTCGAGGGGAGGCCCTCGCCGATGTCGAGCCACTTTCCGCCGCCGTCGTCGCTGCGGTACACGCCCCAGTGGTTCTGGAGGTAGAGGCGGTCGGGGTCGACGGCGTCCCGCGTCACCTTGTGCACGCACTGGCCGAACTCGGGGTTCGGGTCGGGCAGGAAGACCGCGGCCACTCCGTTGTTCGCCGGGTCCCAGCTCGCGCCGCCGTCCGTCGTACGGAAGACGCCGGCCGTGGACACCGCCACCGTCACCGCGCCGGGGTCCCGCTCGTCCGTCAGGATCGTGTGCAGGCCCTCTCCGCCGCCACCCGGCACCCACTGCGAACGCGTCGGGTGCTCCCACAGCGGGCGGCACAGCTCGAACGTCTCGCCCCGGTCCTCCGAGCGGTACAACGCCGCCGGTTCCGTGCCCGCGAACACCACGTCCGGCTCCGAGGCCGACGGGTGCAGCTGCCACACCCGCTCCAGCGAAGTCCCGGTGAAATCGGGGAACTTGACGGCGGGCGCGGGCGGTTCGGTCCAGGTGCGGCCCAGGTCGTCCGAGTGGAAGACGGACGGCCCGAAGTGTGTGCTGTCGCCGCCCGCGAGGAGCCGTGGTCGCTCCCCGCGGGTGTCGATGGCGACCGAGTACATCGCCTGTGCGTTGAAGTACGGGCTCTCGTCGAACTCGAACGGGCCGCCGTCGCGCTTGCGGCCCAGAAAGAGGCCCTTGCGGGTGCCCACTGCCAGCAGTACGTCAGTCATGCCGAACCTCCGAAACGTCGTTGTCTCCAGGTATCGGTCAGTCTGCACCCCGCCACTGACAATGGCCCCGTACCGGACATTGCCGCAGGTCAGGCCGGTGTCGGCACCGCCAGTCAAGCCGGCGAAGGCACCGCCAGCGGGAAGTGGCACGCGACCCGGTGGCCCGCCGAGTTCGGTGTCGACTCCGGCGGCTCCGTCGTCGCGCAGACGTCCTGCGCGATCGGGCAGCGCGTACGGAACCGGCAGCCCGACGGGGGCTTCGCCGCCGACGGCGTCTCGCCCGTGAGCGGGGACCCGGAGGCGACGGTCGCCTCGGGGTCCGGCACGTTCACCGTGTCGAGCAGGCCGCGTGTGTAGGGGTGGAGCGGGTGCGAGTAGACCTGCTCGGCGGGGCCCACCTCCACCAGCTTGCCCAGGTACATCACGCCGACCGTGTCCGCGAGGTAGCGGACCACCGCGAGGTCGTGCGAGATGAAGAGGTAGGTGAGGCCGCGTTCGCGCTGAAGCTCCCGCATCAGGTTCAGGATCTGCGCCTGGACCGACACGTCGAGCGCCGACACCGGTTCGTCCGCCACCACCAGGTCGGGGGAGAGCGTCAACGCCCGCGCCAGGCCCAGGCGTTGACGCTGGCCTCCGGAGAACTCGTGCGGGTAGCGGTGCACCGCACCGCGCGGCAGGCCCACCGCGTCGAGGAGTTCGCCGATCAGCTTCTCCTGTTCGGCCTTGTCGCCGACGCCCTGGATGACGAGCGGCTCGCGCAGGATCTCGCCGACCCGCATCCGCGGGTCCATCGCCGCCGTCGAGTCCTGGAACATCAGCTGGACGTCGCGGCGGTGCGCCCGGCGTTCCGAGCGCGACAGCGAAGCGCGGTCCCGGCCCTCGAACCGTACGGAACCCGCCGTCGGCTCCTCCAGGCCCGCCACGATCCGGCCGAGCGTCGTCTTGCCGCAGCCCGACTCGCCGACCATGCCGAACGTCTCGCCCTTGCGGATGCTCAGCGACACCCCGCCGACCGCGCTGACCGTGCCGCGACTGCGCGAGAACGGGCCGCCCTTGAGGGGGAACTCCTTGACCAGCGCGTCGAGTTCGACCAGCACATCGGAGGTGGACGCGTCCTGCGCAGGGATCGGCGTGGGTGTCACCACCTCGTCCGGGGAGGCGGCGTCCGCCGCCGTCGGCACCGGGTGGAAGCACGCGAACCGGTGCTCCGCGCCCTGCACCTCGTCCTCCTCCAGGAACGGCTCAAGGGTTCGGCAGTCGTCCGTCGCGAACAGACAGCGCGGCGCGAACCGGCACCCCGTGGGCCGCACCGTCAGGCTCGGCGGCAGGCCGGGGATGGTGTGCAGCTCCGTCTCGTTGTCCGCCGCGCGCTCGGGCAGCGCCGCGAACAGCGCCTCCGTGTAACGGTGCCGGGGGCGGGCGAACAGGCCGCGTACATCGGACTGCTCCGCCACCTGGCCCGCGTACATCACGGCCACCCGGTCGACCCGGTTCGCGATGACGCCGAGGTCGTGTGTGACCAGGATCATCGCCATGCCGAGCCGCTCGCGCAGGTCGTCGATGAGCTCCAGGATCTGGTGCTGCGTCGTCACGTCGAGCGCCGTCGTCGGCTCGTCCGCGATCAGCAGCTTCGGCTCGCAGACCAGCGCCATGGCGATGGCCACGCGCTGGCGCATGCCGCCGGACAACTGGTGCGGATACGCCTTCATCCGCTCGGCCGGCTGCGGCATACCGACAAGCCGCAGCGTCTCCTCGGCGCGCGCCCACGCCTCCTTCTTGGACACGTCCCGGTGCAGCAGCAGCGGCTCCGCGACCTGCGCGCCGATCGTCATCGTCGGGTTCAGGGAGGTCAGCGGGTCCTGGAACACCATGCCGATGGTGTTGCCGCGCACGTCCTGGAGGACAGGCGCGGGCGCCGTCGCCAGGTCCTGCCCGTCGAACATGATGCGTCCGCCGGTCACCTCGCCGCCAGACGGCAGCAGACCGAGGACGCTGAGCGCCGTCATGGTCTTTCCGCAGCCGGACTCGCCGACGATGCCGAGTGCGTCGCCCGGCGCCAGTTCGAGCGAGACGCCGTCGAGGGCGTGGACGGTGCGGTCGCGCGTGGAGATGTCGACGCGCAGGTCGTCGATCCTGAGCAGAGGCTCGGTCATGTCAGCTTTCCTAGATCCCTTGCGTTGCCTGATCCCACGTGACCGCTGGTCGCGCAGCGGTCCTCCGACGTGAGCGCTACTTGCGCAGCCGTACTTCGAACGCGTCGCGCAGCCCGTCGCCGATGAAGTTGAACGCGGCGACGACCAGGACGATCGCGATGCCCGGCGGGAAGATCAGCCACCAGTAGCCGTTCTGCGTGTAGGTGATGCCGGCGGACAGCATCGAGCCCCAGTCGGCGGACGGCGGCGGGATCGACAGGCCGAGGAAGGCCAGGTAGCTGACGTAGAGGATGGCGTCGGCGATCTGGAACGTGCAGTTGACGATGACCGTGCCGATGGCGTTCGGGACGATGTGCTTGAACACGGCGCGCGCGCCGCCACCGCCCATCATCCGCATCGCCTGTACGTACTCGCGGTTGCGCAGCGACAGCGCCTCGCCGCGCACCAGGCGGGCGGGGGAGAGCCAGGCGACGGCCGCGATGATGAGGATCAGGATGCCCTTGCTGGGCGTGATGATCGCGGCCACGACCACGAGCAGGAACATCGCCGGGATGGCGAGCGCGGCGTCTGTGATACGCATCATCGTCGCGTCGACCCAGCCGCCGAAGTATCCGGCGACGGCGCCGTACACGGTGCCGAACAGGGTCGCCAACAGGCCTGCCGCCAGGCCGATCTCGAGGGACGTCTGCCCCGCGACCATGAGCCGTCCCACCATGTCGTAACCGAGGTCGGTGGTGCCGAGGAGGTGACCTGACGCGCCCGGCGCCAGGTTCGCCTGCGACAGGTCGGTGTGGATCTGCTCGGTCGGGTGGACCAGCGGGCCCAGGTAGCAGAAGGCCAGCAGCAGCACGAGCAGGATGACGCCGCTCAGCGCCAGCTTGTTGCCCGTGAACACGCGCAGCGTACGGCGGGCGAGCGAGGGTGTCGCCTGCGCGGTCTCCTCCTGTCCCGGTATGGCAGAGGTCGTCACAGCAGTGGTCATGACACGCTCCGGATCCGCGGGTCGAGGACGGCGTACAGGATGTCGGTGAGCAGCGAGCCGAGGACGGTCGCGATGCCGACGACGAGGGTCACGCCAAGGAGGACGGGGAAGTCCGAGCCCTGCGCGGCGTTCCAGAACAGCAGCCCCATGCCGGGGTAGTTGAACATCGACTCGACGACGAGGGCGCCGCTGAACAGCGTCGGCAGGTACAGGCCGAGGAGGGTGGCGAGCGGGATCAGGGCGTTGCGCATCACGTGCTTGACCATGATCCGGCGGCTCGACTGGCCCTTCGCCATGGCCGTGCGCACGTATTCCTCGGTGAGGTTGTCGAGGACCGCCGAGCGCATGTAGCGGCTGAACATGGCCACGATGCCGAACGCCATGGTCACGACCGGCAGGATCAACCCGGGTATGTCGCCCAGCAGTTGACCGATCGTCTCGCCCTGCGGTGCCTCCGCCGGGAAGATCGGCAGCACCTGCGCGAACAGGATGATCATGATGAGGCCGAGGAAGAACACGGGCGTCGCGTACAGCAGGAACGCGAGCCCGGTCAGCGCGTAGTCGGACGCCTTGCCGCGCCGCACCGCCTGGAGCAGGCCGAGCGGCACCGCGATGACGACCGCGAGGACCGTCGACATGAGCGTGAGCAGGAGCGTCTTCGGCAGGCGCTGGGTGAGCAGGTCGATCACCGGCGAGTTGAGCTTGTACGACTCGCCGAGGTCGCCCGTCAGCAGGCGCTTCAGGTACATCAGGTACTGCGTCGGCAGTGAACGGTCGTAGCCCTGCACGTGGTTGAAGTGCTCGATCTGCTGCGGCGTCCCCTTGGGGCCGAGGATCGCGCGGGCGGGGCCGCCCGGCAGCAGGTGCAGCAGGGTGAAGACGATGATCGAGACGAGGAACAGGACGACGAGCGCCTGAAGGAAACGCTTGACCAGAAAGCCGGTCACTTCTCGGCTCCCTTCTTGACGAAGTACCAGTGCGACGGCTGGAAGGTCACGGTCGGGTTCTGCTCGATGCCGCGCAGGTCGTTGCGGATCACCGACACCTGGTACGCGGGGTTCGGCATCCACATCACCGGCAGCTGCTCCGCCAGGTACTCGCCGTACTCGTGAATGGCCTTCATGTCGGGCGCGTACTGCACGGCACTGATGAGACGGTCGGCCTTCTTGTCGCTGTAGTTGCCGAAGTTGGAGGAGGCGCCCGTGGAGAAGAGCTGCTCGCCGCTCGGGTTGAGCGGGTAGTACCAGCTGCCGGCGGTGCCGAAGAAGGACATGTCCCAGTTGCAGCCGGAGTCCTTCGCCTTGCACGGAACGGAGTTGCCGAGCACGGAGTTGAGCGGCTGCTGACGCACGGTCAGATCGATGCCGGCCTTACTGAGCGAGGACTTGAGCTCCTGCATCATGTTCGTCGTCTCGGTCGAGCCGGACTGCGAGAGCAGGGTCAGTTCCAGAGGGTCGTTCTTCCCGATGCCCTGGCCGCACTCGTCGTCACCCGTGCCGGGCCGGACGCAGCGCGCAGTGCCGTCGACGGTCTTCCAACCGTGCGCGGACAGCAGCGACTTGGCCTTCGAGACGGAGAACGGGTACTGGTTGTGCGCCATCTCCTTCGACAGGTACTGACTCTTCGGCGTGACCGGGACCGGGCCGAGCGTCTCGGTCGCGCTGCCCTGCCAGATGACCTTGCTCATCGCCTTCTGGTCGACGAGGTGCTGCATCGCCTGCCGGATGTAGAGCTGGTTCATCTCCGGGCCCGCGTGGGTGGAGTTGAAGTTGTAGACGATGTAGGTGGCCGCCCAGCCCTCCCACGGGTCGACGCGGTACCCCTTGCTCTCGAACTTCTCCTTCTGCGCCATCACCGACGGCGGGATGTAGCCGTAGTCGACGCCGCCGGAACGCAGCACGTTGTACTCGGAGTCGGCCGTGGTGAAGGGCTTGAAGACGACCTTGTCGAGGTGCGGGCGCTCCGACTTCGGGCCGGTGTACTTCTCGTTCGGGACGAGTGTCACCTGCCCGTTGTCCCGCCAACCAGCCAGCTTCCACGGCCCGTTGACGGTCTTCCACAGCGGGTCGGTGCCGTACGAGCCGAGGCTCTTGGCATGCTGGGTGAGCCGCGCGAAGACCGCCTTGGCGCCCTTCGTGGTGCGGTCGAAGTCGCCGACCTTGCCGCCGTCGGTCTTGGCGTCCCACGCGTGCTGGGGCAGGGCGCGCATGTAGTAGAGCTGATTCGCCGTGAACCAGTCCGGGTTGTACGCGCGCTTGAGGTGCAGCCGTACGGTGTGGTCGCCGACGAGCTCGAACTTCTTGACGTTGTCCGGGATGTTGCCGACCGAGTAGCCGCCCCAGTCGGCTTTGTTCGCCTTGACGAGGTTGAACCAGAACTCGAGGTCGCGGCCGGTCACCTCGGTGCCGTCGGACCACTTGACGCCCTTGCGCAGCGGGACGGTCACCGTCTTGTTGCCGTCGCTGTACTTCGGCTCGAGGCCCAGCGTGCTGGGGCCGTGCGTGACCAGCTCGCCCTTCTCCTGCACGGCGTCGTACACGGGCATGTAGAGCTGCGACTGGATCGCGTAGTTGTAGGAGCCGCCGTAGCCGGGGGCGCCGATCGGGAAGATCCAGTTCGGGGTCGCCGCGGGCGGCAGGGCCATGGTGGCCGTGCCTCCCTCGACGGGAGTGCCGCCCGTGCGGCCCATGGCGATGCTGCCGGCCTCGTGCGTGCAGCCGGTGAGCGCCACCAGCGCCGCCACGAGGGCGAGCGCCGCGGACGCCTTTGACCTGAGGGAACGCATGCCGAAGGGCCTCCAAGGGGAAGGGGTGCGGCCCCGTGTGAAGATTCGACGAGGGGCGCCCGAACGCTAAGTCGACCGTTCGAAACAAGTCAATAGGTTCATTCGGAAAGTAATCCAAAAACCCCGGGGTCTGGCGTACTTGGTTCGGGTGCGGCTAGTGTTCGGTCCGGCATCGAACAAACTAGTCGAAGTAAGTACGCAACTAAGTACGCAGCTAGGTACACATCTAGGTACGCAGCGAAGTGCGACCCCAGGGGGACCGGATGACGGACACCGCGAACGAAGGCGAGCCGGGTTCGGCCCGGCACATACTCCGGCTCGTCTCGTCCGGAGCCGCCTCCTCCCGCGCCGACCTCGTCAGGGAACTGGGCCTCGCGCCCTCCACCGTCTCGCTGCGCGTGCAGGAGCTGGTGGCCCAGGGTGTGCTCACCGAGTCCGGCGAAGGCGCCTCGCGCGGCGGGCGCAGGCCCCGGCTGCTGCGGGTCAAGGCGCAGGGCGGCGTCGCGCTCGCCGCCGACCTCGGCAGCCGGCACGCGCGGCTCGGCGCCGTCGACCTCGGCGCGGCCGTGCACGACGCCGTCGACCTGCCGCACGACATCACCGCGGGACCCGAGTCCGCCGTCGACTGGCTGTGCGGTCAAGTGGCTCGACTCGCCGCGAAGCAGAAGGAGTCGGGGCGCACCGTGCGCGCGCTCGGCGTCTCCTTCCCGGGCCCCGTCGACCCGGCGGACGGCCGCGTGCTGAGCCCGTCGCGGATGCCGGGCTGGCACCGCTACCCGCTGCGCGACGTCCTCACCGAGCGGCTCGGCATGCCGGTGACCGTCGCCAACGACGCCACGATGATGGCGGTCGGCGAGCACCGCACCTCCCGGCCCGAGCTCGACCACATGGTCGTCGTGAAGGCCGGCCGCGGCATCGGCAGCGGCGTCATCGTCGCGGGCCGGCCGCACGACGGTGCCAACGGGAGCGCCGGAGACATCAGCCACGTCCGCGTGGAGGAGGCCGGTGAGCGGCCCTGCTCCTGCGGGAACATCGGCTGCCTGGAGACCGTCGCGAGCGGCGCCGCCCTCATCCGCGAACTCGCGGCGCAGGGCGTCGACGTGACGAACACCACCGAGCTGCTTCAGCTCGTCGCCGACGGCGACCCCCTCGCCACCACGCTGGTCCGCGCCGCGGGACGGCACATCGGCACGGTCCTCTCGGTCGTCGTGAACTTCTTCAACCCGCGGGCCGTCGCCATCGGCGGCGTCCTCGCCACCGCCGAACCCCTCGTCGCCGCCGTCCGCGGCGTGCTCTACGAGCGCTGTCTGCCGCTCGCCACAGCAGACCTGGAGATCACCACGACGGCCGCGGGCCGCGACGCGGGCCTGCTCGGCGCGGGTCTCACGGCGCTGCTCAACAACCTGTCGTCCACCGCCCCCGCCTTCAAGGAAGAGAGCGTCCACGCATGACGAGCACCACCCCGATCACCGGCCGCCGCCTGCGCATCGGCATCGGCGGCATCGGCATCGAGTCGTCCACGTTCTGCCCGCACCGCTCCACCACGGACGACTTCCGGCAGACGCGCGGCCAGGACCTCCTCGACCGCTACACGTGGACGCAAGCCGACTCCGACCTCGCGGAGCTGGTCGAGTGGGTGCCGCTGCTGCACGCGACCTCGCTGCCCGGCGGCCCGGTGGAGGCCGAGTCGTACCTGATCCTCAAGAACGAACTCGTCACCCGGATACGGGAGGCGGGCCCGCTCGACGGTCTCGTCTACGACATCCACGGCGCCATGAGCGTCATCGGCCTCACCGACGCCGAGGGCGACCTCACCGAGGCGGTCCGCGCGGCGCTCGACCACAACGGCACCCCGGACGACCCGGCTCGGGGCCGCCCGATGATCTCCACTGGCATGGACCTGCACGGCAACGTCTCGCGCCGCTTCGCCGAGCCCATCGACCTGCTCACCGCGCACCGCCTCGCCCCGCACGAGGACGCCTGGGACACCCGCGAGCGTGCCGCCCGCAACCTCGTGCACTGCCTGCGCGAGGGCACCCGCCCGCACCGCGCCTGGGTCCAGGTCCCGGTGCTCCTCCCCGGCGAGAAGACCAGCACCCGCCTGGAGCCCGCCAAGTCCCTTTACGCCTCGCTCGCCGACATCGAGCAGAAGGACGGCATCCTCGACGCGGCGATGTGGGTCGGCTACGCCTGGGCCGACGAGCCGCGCTGCAAGGCAGCGATCGTCGTCACCGGCGAGGACGCCGAACTGGCCTCCCAAGAAGCCGAGTTGCTGGCGCGTCGCTACTGGGACGCCCGCAAGGACTTCCTCTTCGTCGGCCCGACCGGCGGAGCCGAGGAGTGCATCGAGAAGGCGGTCGCCTCCGACAAGCGTCCCTTCCTCATCAGCGACTCCGGCGACAACCCGACCGCGGGCGGCGCGGGCGACCTCGCGTACATGCTGGGCAAGCTGCTGGAGAACGACGCGATTCGCACGGGGAAGGTCACGGCCGTCCACCCCGGCATCACCGACCCCGTCGCCGTGGCGGCCTGCTTCGAGGCCGGGGTGGGCGCCGAGGTGACGCTCTCCGTCGGCGGCAAGGTCGACGCGAACCACGGCGGACCGTACGAATTCACCGGCACCGTCGAGGCGTTGCAGCGCGCCGCCGACCAGAAGGACCGCGCGGAGGGTGGCGCGTACGACCGCGGTGTCGACATGGCAGCGGTCCGCGTCGGCGGCCTCACCGTGATCCTCGTCGGGCGTCGCAAGCCGTTCCACACGCTCGCCGACTTCACGGGCCCGGCCGAGGGCGGCCTCGGCATCGACCCGCGGACGTACGACGTGGTCGTCGTCAAGATCGGCTACCTGGAGCCGGAGCTGCACGACATGGCCGCGGACTGGCTGCTCGCGCTCACCCCCGGCGGCGTCGACCAGGACCTGCTGCGCTTGGGACACCACCGGGTGGAACGCCCGCTGTACCCGTTCGACGAGGACGCGTACGAGGCCGGGGCCGGCCCCGACCTCACACCCGTCATCCTCTGAGCCGCCCGGGGCTCAACTCAGCCACTCCGCCTCGTACTTCTTGTACGTGCCATCGTGCGTCGCAAGGTGTACGAACTGGTCGACGTACCCCTGGAAGTCGCGGTCGCCGCGCGGCGTCGCGTACGCCTTCTCCGCGAAGCTGAACGGCTTGTCGGGGTGGACCGAGCACAGCTCGGGGTGGAGCTTGGCCTGGTAGAGCGTCTCGCTCGCGTCCGTCATCATCACGTCCGCCCGGCCCGCCACGATCTCGTCGAAGATCGTGCGGTTGTCCGGGTGGACCTTGATGGTGGCGTTCTGGAGATGCGCCCGGGCGAACTGCTCATTCGTACCACCGGGGTTGACGACGACCGTCGTTCCCGCCTGGTCGATGTCCTTGAGCGTCTGGTACTTGTCCTTGTCAGCGCAGCGCACGATCGGCGTCTTGCCGTCCTCGCGGGTCGGCTCGCTGAAGTACACCTGGCGGGCGCGCGGCAGCGTGATCGAGACACCGCCGACGCCGACGTCGCACTTCCCGTCCGACAGGTCCTTCGTCAGATTCGCCCACGTGGTGTCCACCCACTCGGCCTTGGCGTCGAGGCTCTTGGCCAGGTCCTTCGCCATGTCGATGTCGATGCCGCTGTACGACCCGTCCTTCGGGTCCTTGTACGTGAACGGCTTGTAGTCACCGGTCGTGCACACGCGCAGCACACCGGACTTGGGCACCGAGTCGAGCAGGCTGGTCGGCTGCTTCTTGGCGGACTGCTGGGTGGCCGACGGCGCCGCGGGCGCGGCAGCGGTCAGGCCCAGCAGACAGACCAGGGCGGACAGGGTGGCGACACGCTGTCTGGACGTGCGGCGGCTCATCTCGACTACTCCTCGACACGGTGGTTGCAGGGTGAACTGATCGTCCGGTGGCTCACCATGTCAGAAGAGTTCGCGCCGGTGAAGGCGGTGTCCATGGCTCGGATGGCCTCCGCGGATCAGGCCTCGGGCCGGGGAAAACCAGAAGCGGCCCGCTCCATGTCCACCGCCGCCTCACTCAGCGTCCGCAGCAGCAGCGCGGTGACCGGCGCCGTCTCGTGCCCCTCGAGGACGAAGGCCGAGACGCGGCGCCCGCCCGCGGGGGCGAGCGGGCGGGCCACGAGCTCGGTGTGCCGCAGGAGCGGCAGCGTCATGCCGGGCACCAGCGCGATCCCCGCGCCGGCGGCCACCAGCCCCTGCACCGCGAGGTTGTCGTCGGTGGCGAAGGCGATGTCCGGCGCGAAACCCGCCTCCGCGCAGGCGGCGACGAAGTGGCCCCGGCAGTGCCGGCACCCCGCTATCCAGCGCTCCCGCTCCAGCTCGCCCAGCTCCACGCGGCCGCTCTCCGCGAGGACGTGGCCGGCCGGGAGCAGCACCATCAGCGGATCGTCGAGCAGCGGCAACTCGACCAGACCCTCGTCGCTGTCGCCGTCCGCTTCCGCGGCGTCGCCGCCGTGCCCCGCCGAGAAGGCGAGCGCCAGATCGCACCGTCCCTCGCGCAGCGCGCGCAGCGAGTCGGGCGGCTCCTCCTCCAACAGCTCGACGCGGATGCCCGGGTGGGCCGCGGCGACGCGGGCGACGGTCGCCGGGAGCAGGGTGGCGTTCGCGGCGGGAAAGGCGCAGACGCGGACGCGCCCCGACTCCAGGCGCGTGATCGCCTTCAACTGGCCGTGCGCCGTCGCGATGGTGCTGAGGATGCCCGTGGCGTGCCGGGCCAGCACCTGCCCGGCGTCCGTGAGCCGCAGACCGCGCCCCGCCCGGACGAACAGCGGCGTGCCCGCGGCGCGTTCGAGCGCCTTCATCTGCTGGCTGATGGCGGGCTGCGTGTACCCGAGGTCCCGCGCGGTCGCCGCGTAGGAGCCCGTGCGCACGACTTCGGCGAACGTCTGGATGTGCCGCGAGTCAAACATGGGTACAAGCTATGGAGTTCATCCCGCAAGTCAAGATCGGTAAGCGTTTCTTGGGGTGGGCAAAGAAATGTGATGTGGACCTTGCCGCGCCCCGTGCGTCAGTGTGTCCGAACCTCATGTTTTCCGAGGTCAGTGCCGGTCCCGCAGTCCGGACCGACGTGCTCTCGGCCGTCCGTGCCGGGCATCGCCCGCTCCTCCATGTCCCAGGGAAGCCCCGTGACTTCAACCGCACGCCTCGCCCGCCGCTGTGTCCCGCTCGCCGTCGCGGCCTGCCTCGTGGCCCTGACGACCTCGTGCAGCAAGAGCGACGACGTCACGACGACCGCGGGCGGGGTGAAGCTGGTCCACAAGGGCAAGCTGACGACCTGCACGCACCTGCCGTACGCGCCCTTCCAGTCGGAGAAGAACGGCAAGGTCGTCGGCTTCGACGTCTCCGTGATGGACCTCGTCGCGAAGAAGCTCGGGGTGAAGCAGGACATCATCGACAAGTCCTTCGAGACCATCAAGACCGGGGCCGACCTCAACGCGGGCCTGTGCGACGTCGCCGCCGCGGGCATGACGATCACCGACGAGCGCAAGCAGAACCTCGACTTCTCCGCCCCTTACTTCGACGCCGACCAGGCGCTGCTCGCCCGCAAGGGGGTCAAGGCGAAGACCCTCGACGACATCAAGAGCGGCAAGCTGAAGCTGGGCTCCCAGGCCGCGACCACCGGCGAGGACCTGGCGCACAAGAAGGGCGTCGACCCGCAGTCCTTCGAGAGCTCCGACGCCGAGCTCAACGGGCTGCGAACCGGCCAGGTCGACGTCCTCGTCCAGGACTACCCGGTCGTCCAGAACTGGCTGAAGGACTCCGCGGTCAAGGACAAGTTCGTCCTCCTCAACACCGTTCCCACCGGCGAGGAGTACGGCTTCGCCGTGAAGAAGGGCGGCAACCCGAAGCTGCTCGCCGCGATCAACAAGGCGATCGGCCAGGCCAAGAAGGACGGCACGTACAAGAAGCTGTACGAGAAGTGGATCGGCCCGATGCCGAAGGACGGGGCCGCCAAGTGAGCACCGTCAAGACGCCCCCGGTGAACGGGAGTTCAGGGGGCGATGCCACGCCGCGCAGGCGCATGTCGCCGCGTCGCAGGCGCAAGGTGACGCGCGTCGTCCAGTACGTGATCCTCGGTGTCGCGGTGCTGCTCGCCGCGACGCTCGCCGACTGGGGGCAGCTCCAGCACCAGTTCCTCGAACCGTCCGTGGCCCGGCGGATGTTCCCCGACCTGATCACGACCGCGCTGGTCAACACGGTGATCTACACCCTCACCGGGTTCGTCGTCGGCCTCGTGCTCGGTCTGGTCATCGCCCTGATGCGGCTGTCGTCGGTGGCCCCCTACCGGTGGCTCGCCTCCATCTACATCGAGTTCTTCCGTGGCCTGCCCGCCCTGCTGATCTTCATCTTCATCGGCGTCGGCGTGCCGCTCGCCTTCCCCGGCACCGCCCTGCCCGGTGGCGTGTACGGGCAGGTGGCCATCGCGCTCGGCCTGGTCGCCGCCGCGTACATGGCCGAGACGATCAGGGCCGGCATCCAGGCCGTGCCCCGCGGCCAGATGGAGGCCGCCCGCACGCTCGGCATGTCGCAGACCCTGGCGATGCGCTCGATCGTCATCCCGCAGGCCTTCCGCATCATCGTGCCGCCGCTCACCAACGAACTGGTCCTGCTGTTCAAGGACTCCTCGCTGGTCCTCTTCCTCGGCGTCTCCCTGGAGACCCGCGAACTCACCAAGTTCGGCCGGGACTTGGCGGGGGAGACCGCCAACAGCACACCCATCTTCGTCGCGGGCCTGTGCTATCTGCTCGTCACCGTCCCTCTGGGCTATCTGGTGCGCCGCCTAGAGGCGCGGCACGCGAAGGCCAGGTGAGCGGGGTCATGACGCACGACACCGGCAACGAGGACGCACCGAACGGCACCGAGGATGCACCGAAGGACACCAAGGACACACCGAACGGCACCGAGGACGAGGACACCGGCATGACCGCGGCCATCGAGATCCAGGGACTGCACAAGTCCTTCGGCGACCTGGAGGTGCTGCGCGGCATCGACTTCACCGTCGCGCACGGCGAGGTGGTGTGTGTCATCGGCCCCTCCGGATCCGGCAAGTCCACCCTGCTGCGCTGCACCAACCTGCTGGAAGAGCCCACGTCGGGGCGGGTGGTGGTGGCGGGTGCCGACCTCACGGACCCGGACCTCGACATCGACCGCGTACGCCGCCGGATCGGCATGGTCTTCCAGCAGTTCAACCTCTTCCCGCACCTGAACGTCCTGGAGAACCTCACCATCGCGCAGCGCCGGGTCCTGGGCCGGGACCGCGCCGAGGCGGAGCGGACGGGCCGCGCCAACCTCGACCGCGTCGGCCTCGCCGACAAGGAGACCAGCTATCCCGCCCAGCTCTCCGGCGGCCAGCAGCAGCGCGTCGCCATCGCCCGCGCCCTGTCGATGGGCCCCGAGCTGATGCTGTTCGACGAGCCGACCAGCGCGCTCGACCCGGAACTCGTGGGCGATGTGCTCGCCGTGATGCGCTCGCTCGCCGACGAGGGCATGACGATGATGGTCGTCACCCACGAGATGGGCTTCGCCCGCGAGGTCGCGGACCGCGTCGTGTTCATGGACGGTGGCGTGGTCGTCGAGGAGGGAACCCCGGACGAGGTACTGGGCAACCCCCGCGAGGAACGCACTCGTTCGTTCCTCGCACGGGTCGTGAACCCGGGGGACGCGCAACCCGGGGACGCGCAGCCCGCGGACGCGGAGTCGCCCAAGTAGCCTCGCGCGATGGCGTGGTGTCAGGCCGCGGGCACCTTGTCCAGGAAGCCGCGGACCTCCCGGATCCGGCCCTCCTCGTCCAGCACCAGGACATCGAAGCCGATCACCAGCGGCTCGGCACCCTCGGGGCCCAGGCCCCACTGGAACCGCAACTGCTGGTGATGCGCGTCCACTTCACCGACCTCCGTGAACGCCATGCCTGGGAACTGCTGGTGCACCCCGTCGACCAGCGCGGCGAGCGCGGCGTGGCCCGCCACCTCGGCCAGCGGGTCGGTGTAGGTGGCGTCGGGCGTCCAGTGCTCGGCGATGAGCTTCGTGAGCTGCTCACCCTGCGCGTTCCAGGTGGCGAGGTAGGCGTCGACGGCGTGCTGTGCGGTCATGGTCGAACCTCCGGTGGGATGCGGTGTGTTGACGACCATCACAGTGGCCGGGCCGTGGCGGAAGCTCCATGACCTCAGAGGTCATGGAGCGCGCGCCCCGGCCCCGTACGCTGCCGTCATGAGCACCCTCGTGGACTCCCTCGCCCCGGCGGACCCCGTGGACGCCCGCACCGTCGGCCCGCTGCTGCGCGGCTGGCGCGAGCGGCGCCGCTTCAGCCAGCAGGAGCTGTCCAACCGCTCCGCGGTCTCCACCCGGCACCTCAGCCGCGTGGAGACCGGCAGGGCGCACCCGACGCCCGAGATGATCCTGCACCTGGCGGACCACCTCGACGTCCCGCTGCGCGCACGCAACGAGCTGCTCCTCGCGGGCGGTTACGCGCCGCACTACCGGGACCGGGACCTGGCGGACGCCTCGCTCGCGGTCGTCATGGACGGTCTCCGGGGGCTCCTCGACGCCCATATGCCGTACCCGGCACTGCTGTTGGACACCTACTGGGACGTCGTCGACGCCAACGAGGGCGTGGCCGCGCTACTCGAAGGGTGTGCGCCCCGGCTCCTCGAACCCCCGATCAACGTCATCCGGCTGTGCGTGCACGAGGAGGGCCTTGCCCCGCGGATCCGCAACTTCACGCAGTGGGCCTCCCACCTGCACCACCAGCTGGTCCACCGCGCCGAACGCACCCACGACCCGCGCCACTTCGCCCTCGCCGAGGAAACCGCGCGGCACCTCGCCGCCATGCCCCGCACCGCCCCCACCGGCAGTCCCGTCCTCACGTTGGAACTCACCGTGCCGGACGCCGCACCGCTGCGCTTCTTCAGCACCTCCGCGCAGCTCACCACACCCGCCGACGCCGCCCTGGAGGGACTGCACCTGGAGACGTTCCTGCCGGCGGACGACGCGACCCGGCGCCGCTTCGAAAAGAACTCGCAGGCGCACGGCTCTGCTTGGTAGGACTGGTGGATGACCAAGGAAGACACGGCGGACGAACTCGGCCCACTGGAACGCCTCCTGGGGGAACGCGCCTGTGAGCGGCTGATCCTGGAACTCGTGCGCCGCCTCGACCTCGGGGACCCGGGTACGGTCTGTGAACTCTTCACCCCCGACGGCGTCTGGGAGTGGCCCTACGACAGCCGGAGGATCGAGGGCAGGGGGGCACTGCGCGCCTACTTCGGCGGCCGCCCGGCCGACCGCCTGTCCCGGCGGATGTGCACGAACATCCTGGTCACCGTCGACACACCGGACACCGCCACGGCCACCACATACTTCGCCACCTACCGCGTCGACGGCTACACGAGCGGCGCGATCGTCCCGACCCGGCTGCCCGCGAACGTCGGCCACTACGAGGACACCTTCCGCAAGGTGGACGGCCGTTGGCTCATGGCGAGCCGGACGCTGGCCCTCCCCTTCGGCGGGCCCACCGAACAAGTGGGTGGGGCCGACCCGGCGCAGTAGGGCGCGCACCCCAGCTGGGCACAGTAGGACGCGCACCCGAGCCGGACACAGCCAGACGCGCACCCCAGATCACGCCGGCTGCCAGACCCGCGCCAGCGCCGACTCCGTGAGCACCTCGTCGGGCGGACCTTGCCCGACGAGGTGCCCCTCGCACAGCAACAAGCAGACGTCCGCCGCCCGCGCGGCCTCGAGGTCGTGGGTCGCCTGCACGACGGTCACGCCCTCGCCCCCGAGCTCCGTGAGCAGCGCCCCGATCCGGCCGCGGGCCTCCGGGTCGAGCCCCGTGGTCGGCTCGTCGAGGAGCAGCAGGTCGGACTCCTGGGCGAGCCCCTGCGCGACCAGCGTGCGCTGCCGCTGCCCACCCGACAGCTCGCCCAACTGACGCCCGGCGAGGTCGCCGATGCCGAGCCGGTCGAGCGCCGCGTCGACCGCCGCCAGGTCCCGCCGCGACGGCCTGCGCCAGGACCCGAGCCCGCCCCAGCGCCCCATCTCCACCGTCTGACGCACGGTCAGGGGAAGCGCGTCCCCGACGGCTCCGCGCTGCGGCACGAAGGCCGGCCGCCGTTCCCCGTGGTGCCGCACCTCTCCCGATGTAGGGCGGATCACACCGGCGACCACACCGAGCAGCGTGGACTTCCCGCTGCCGTTCGGCCCGACGAGCGCGACGTTCGCCAACTCCGTTATGTCGGTGGTCAGTTGATGGAGAACCTTGCGGCCGGGATAACCCCCGCACAGCTCGTTGAGGTGGACGCGGGTGGTCCGGTTCTGTCGTGGGGCCGGAACGATGGCCGGTTTGTTGAACATGGTTTTCATTGTACTGTCCTCGCATGGAGTGGTTGACGGCCCCGTTCGAGGTGGCCTTTGTGCAGCGCGCCCTGTGGGGCGGAATCCTGGTGTCGGCGATCTGTGCGCTGGCCGGGACCTGGGTGGTGCTCAGGGGGATGGCCTTCCTCGGGGACGCCATGTCCCACGGGCTGCTGCCCGGTGTCGCGTTGGCCGCGCTGTTCGGCGGCAACCTGATGGTGGGCGCGGTCGCGAGCGCGGCGGTGATGACGGCGGGGGTGACCGTCCTCGGCAGGGCACGGCGATTGTCCCGGGATACCGGGATCGGGCTGCTGTTCGTCGGCATGCTGTCGCTCGGCGTGATCATCGTGTCGCGCTCGCAGTCCTTCGCGGTGGATCTGACCGGATTCCTCTTCGGTGATGTGCTCGCGGTGCGCGGACAGGACCTCGCCGTGCTGGGGGTGGCCCTGTTCGTGGCGCTCGTCGTCTCGGTCCTCGGGCATCGGGCCTTTCTTGCTCTGACCTTCGATGCCCGCAAGGCCCAGACGCTGGGCCTGCGCCCGCGGCTCGCGCACGCCGTGCTGCTCGGTCTCCTTGGTCTCGCGATCGTCGCCTCGTTCCACATCGTGGGCACGCTGCTCGTCCTCGGCCTGCTGATCGCGCCGCCCGCGGCCGCCCTGCCCTGGGCGCGCAGTGTGCGCGGGGTCATGGTGGGCGCCGCCCTCCTCGGGGCCGCCGCCACCTTCGGCGGGCTGCTCCTGTCGTGGCACCTCGGCACCGCGGCCGGAGCCACCGTCTCGGCGCTCGCGGTGAGTCTCTTCTTCCTCTCCCATCTCGCCTCCGGCGTCCGCCACCGCCGTACGAGCCGTGCCGCCGACGGCGCCGCTGCCGCTCCCGTTCCCGAAGTCGACCGAAGGAAGTCGGAGGCAATGTCTTGACCGCCCGAATCAACGCCGCGAAGTGGGCCCTTGTCCCGCTGGCGCTCACCGCCCTGCTCGCCGCGGGCTGCTCCGCGCAGGAGGACAACGACCCGAAAGCCGCGGCGAGTTCACCGTCCGCCACCCCGCACGGCTACGTGGAGGGCGCGAAGGAGGGCGCCGAGCAGCAGTCCCGGCTGGTCCTCAACGACCCCGACAGCGGAAGCACCCGCGTCCTCGACCTCATCACCGGCAAGGTGGCGAAGACGGACAAGGTCGCGGGCGCCGCCGATCTCGCCACGGACGGCCGCTTCGGCTACCTCCACGCCTCCGGCGCCACCCACGTCCTCGACGGCGGCTCCTGGACCGTGGACCACGGCGACCACGTCCACTACTACCGTGCGGCGATCCGCGACGTAGGGGAACTGCCCGTCGGAGAAGGTGCGTTGGTGCGCAGCGACGCCGCCGTGACCGCGGTGACCGACAAGGGCGGGCGGACCGTCCTGTACGACCGCGGCAAGCTGGACGCGGGCGACATCGCGCGCACCGGGACGCTGCCCGGCACGGCCACCGGGCCCGTAGTCCCGTACGAGGAGCACCTGTTGGCCCTCGCCGGCAAGGGGGACGCCGCGAAGCTCACCGTGTTCGACCGCAAGGGCAAGCGCGTCGCCGCGCCGGACGCCGAGTGCGAGAGCCCGAAGGGCGACGCCGTCACCCGCCGCGGCGTGGTGTTCGGCTGCGCCGACGGGGCGCTGCTCGTACGGGAGGAGAGCGGGAAGTTCACCGCCGAGTCCATCCCCTACGAGAAGGACGTGCTGGACAGTGAGCGGGCGGCTGAGTTCCGGCAGCGCCCCGGCAGCGACACCCTGACCGCGCCGGCCGGAGACGCCGTATGGGTCCTGGACGTCGGCGAGCGCGCCTGGACGCGGGTGGAGACCGGGCCCGTCGTCGCCGCGAACACCGCAGGGGAGGGCGCGCCGCTCCTTGTCCTGGAGACCGACGGCAGGCTGCACGGCTACGACATCAAGACGGGCAAGGAGACCACCCGCACCAAGAAGCTCCTGACCGGGAAGCCGCACACCCGAAACGCCCCGGTCATCGAGGTCGACCGCAGCCGCGCCTACGTCAACGACCCATACGGCAAGCGGGTGTTCGAGATCGACTACAACGACGACCTGCGCATCGCCCGTACCTTCGACCTCGACGTCGAACCGGTTCTGATGGCGGAGACCGGCCGATGAGCGCGGACGAGGCGAAGAAGCGCGTCCGTGTGGGCACGGCACGGCTGCGCAGCCTGCTGCTCGGCCTGCTGACCCTGGCGGCCGCCGCCACCGCGACCGCCTGCGCCACCGACAGCGAACGGCCCCGGATCGTCGTCACCACCAACATCCTCGGCGACGTCACCCGGCAGATAGCGGGCGACCAGGCCGAGGTCACCGTCCTCATGAAGCCCAACGCCGACCCGCACTCCTTCGGGCTCTCCGCACGGCAGGCCGCCGACATCGAACGGGCCGACCTGGTCGTCCACAACGGCCTCGGCCTGGAGGAGAACGTGCTGCGCCACGTCGACGCAGCCCGCGAGTCCGGCGTTGCCACCTTCGAGGTCGGCAAGGCCGTCGACCCGCTCACCTTCCACACGGGCGACGACGCCGGGGACGGCCAGGTCGACCCGCACTTCTGGACCGACCCCGACCGCATGCGCAAGGCGGCGGGCCTCATCGCCGACCAGATCACCGAGCACGTCGACGGCGTCGACGACAGCGCGGTGCGCGCCCAGGCCGACCGCTACGACAAGAAGTTGGCGAACCTCAGCACCTGGATGGAGAAGTCCTTCGACCGCGTCCCCGAGAAGCGGCGCGCCATCGTCACCAACCACCACGTCTTCGGCTACCTCGCCGACCGCTTCGACCTCCGCGTCGTCGGCGCCGTCGTCCCCAGCGGCACCACCCTCGCCTCGCCCAGCTCCTCCGACCTGCGCTCCCTCACGCAGGCCATGGACGAGGCCGGCGTCCGCACGGTCTTCGCCGACTCCTCCCAACCCACGCGCCTCGCCGAGGTGTTGCGCAAGGAGATGGGCGGCGGGGTCCAGGTCGTGAAGCTGTACTCCGAGTCCCTGACGGCCAAGGGCGAGGGCGCGGACACGTACCTGCGGATGATGCGCGCCAACACGACGGCGATGACCAAGGGCCTGACGGCCCGCTGACCCACGACTGTTCGACAGGGAAGGAAGAACACAAGTGAACACGACCCCGACAACCCGCAGGAGAGCCCTCGGGGGAACGGTCTGCGCCCTCGCCTTCGCCACGGTGCTGACCGCCTGCGGGAGCGAGGACGACACCACCGCCTCGTCCAGGGCCAAGGGCGCCACACCCGCCGCCGCGGTCAAGGATCCGCTGGTCGCCGGCTTCGACGGCGGCCTCTACATACTCGACGGCAAGAGCCTCGAGCTCAGCAGGACGATCGACCTGCCCGGCTTCAACCGCCTCAACCCCGCGGGCGACGAGGACCACGTCGTCGTCTCCACCGACAGCGGCTTCCGCGTCCTGGACGCCGCCGGTCAGCGCTTCACCGACATCACGTACAAGGGCTCCGAGCCGGGACACGTCGTACGGCACGCGGGCAAGACGGTGCTCTTCACCGACGGCACCGGCGAGGTCGACGTCTTCGACCCCGCAGACCTGGGCAGCGGCACGAAGCCCAAGGGCCGCACCTACACCTCGGCCGAGGCCCACCACGGCGTGGCCATCGAGCTGGAGAACGGCGAACTCCTCAGCACCCTGGGCAACAAGGAGACACGTACCGGCGTGCTCGTCCTCGACAAGGACAACAAGGAGATCGCGCGCAACGAGAAGTGCCCCGGCGTGCACGGCGAGGCCGCGGCCAAGGGCGAGGCGATCGGCGTCGGCTGCGAGGACGGCATCCTCGTCTACAAGGACGGCGAGTTCACCAAGGTCGACGCCCCCGACGACTACGGCCGCATCGGCAACCAGGCCGGCAGCGACGCCTCCCCGGTCCTCCTCGGCGACTACAAGACCGACGCGGAGGCCGAGTTGGAACGCCCCACCCGCGTCTCCCTCGTCGACACGGAGAAGAAGAAGCTCCGCCTGGTCGACCTGGGGACCAGCTACTCGTTCCGCTCGCTGGCCCGCGGGCCGGAGGGCGAGGCGCTGGTCCTGGGCACCGACGGGAAGATCCATGTCATCGACCCGGCAACCGGAAAGGCCGAGAAGAAGATCGACGCCGTCGGCGAGTGGCGGGAACCCCTGGACTGGCAGCAGCCCCGGCCCACACTGTTCGTCCGCGACCACACGGCGTACGTCGCCGACCCCGGCGAGAAGGCCCTGCACGCCATCGACCTGGACACCGGCAAGAAGCTCACATCCGTGAAGCTGCCGAAGAGCACCAATGAGCTGTCCGGCACGGTGGCCGGGCACTGACATGCGTACGCCCCCGCGGTTCACGAACCACGGGGGCGTACGGCCGTGCGCTCAGACGGAACGGTGGTACTGGTCCGGCACGTGGCTCTCGGAGCCCAGTTCGCGCGCCGCGTGGCGGGCGAAGGACGGGTCGCGAAGGAGCTCGCGGCCGACGAGGACTGCGTCGGCCTCACCGTTGGCGAGGATCTTCTCGGCCTGCTCGGGCTCGGTGATGAGACCGACCGCGGCGGCCGGGACGCCGGCCTCGTTACGGACACGGGTCGCGAAGGGGACCTGGTAGCCGGGGCCGAGGGGGATGCGGACGCCCGCGGCGTTGCCGCCCGTCGACACGTCGATCAGGTCCACGCCGTGGGCCTGCAACTCGGAGGCGAAACGGACCGTGTCGTCGGCGGTCCAGCCCTCGCCCTCCTCCAGCCAGTCGGTCGCGGAGATACGGAAGAGCAGCGGCAGCTCCTCCGGCCACACCTCGCGGACCGCGTCCACGACCTCCAGGGCGAAACGGGTGCGGTTCTCGTAGGAGCCGCCGTACTCGTCGGTGCGCTTGTTGGAGTGCGGAGAGAGGAACTCGCCGATGAGGTAGCCGTGCGCGCCGTGCAGCTCGATGACCTCGAAACCGGCCTCCAGAGTGCGGCGGGTGGCGTCGACGAACTGCTGGACGATCTCCTTGATGCCCTCGACCGACAGCTCGGCCGGGACCGGGTGCTGCTCGTCGAAGGGCACCGGGCTGGGCGCCACGGCCTCCCAGCCGTACGCGTCCGGGCCCACCGGCGCGCCGCCCTTCCAGGGCCGGTCGGTCGAGGCCTTGCGGCCGGCATGGCCCAGCTGGATGCCCGGCACGGTGTTCTGCGACTTCAGGAACGACGCGATCCGGCGGAAGGCCTCGACCTGGGTGTCGTTCCAGATGCCGAGGTCCTGCGGCGAGATGCGGCCCTCGGGGGAGACGGCCGTCGCCTCGACGATGATCAGGCCGGTGCCGCCCGCGGCGCGCGCCCCGTAGTGCTGGAAGTGCCAGTCGTTCGGAGCGCCGGTGAACGGGCCCTCGGGAGCCGCGCTGTACTGGCACATCGGCGGCATCCACACGCGGTTGGGGATGGTCACGGACCGCAGGGTGTAGGGCTCGAACAGTGCGCTCACGGCGGACTCCATTCGGTGTGGATCGCGGAATTGCCTCGCGGATGGCGGCGAGGACCTCCCTAGTACGATAGCCACCGTAGTACGGCGGATGTCAAACTACGATGGTTCTCGTACAATGGCCCTGAGGCGCCGCCCGCATCGCAGGCATCGAGCCATCCGCACCACTCCGGACCACACGGACCGCAAAGGGGAGTCGTCCATGACGACCGCAGCACCGCACACCGGGACCGCCGCCGGCGGCCGCACGCTCGCGCACCCCGCCCGTACGGAGATCCGGCTCGAAGCGGTGCTGCACGCGCTGTCCGACCCGATGCGCCTGGCCGTCGTCCGGGAGATGGCGGCCTCGGCCCAGGCCGAGCTGTCCTGTTCGGCCTTCGACCTGCCCGTCACCAAGTCGACCACCACGCACCACTTCCGCGTGCTGCGCGAGGCAGGCGTGATCGAGCAGGTTTACCGGGGGACCGCCAAGCTCAACGGCCTGCGCAGGGCCGACCTAGACGCGCTCTTCCCCGGCCTTCTCGACGCCGTGCTCGACGCGGCTACCCGGCAGGAGGACCGGCTCGGCGACAGCTGACGGCGCCGAACCCGCCTTCTGCGGAAGGTGGTTGAACAGCAGGTTCAGTGCGATCGCCGTCAGGCAGCCCGCGCTGATGCCGCTGTCCATCACCGTCTGGAACCAGTTGGGGAAGTGCTCGTAGATCGTCGGCACGCCCACCGGAAGCAGACCGACGGCGACCGAGACGGCCACCACGGTGAGATTGCTGTTGCCCTCGAAGTCCACCTTCGCCAGGGTCCTGAGGCCGCTCGCCGCGACCGTCCCGAACATCACCAGGCCCGCGCCGCCGAGCACGGGCGAGGGGATCGCGGCGACCACCGCGCCCAGCTTCGGCAGCAGCCCGAGCAGGATCAGGATGCCGCCGGAGACGGCGACCACCCAGCGGCTGCGCACCTTCGTCATGCCGACGAGGCCCACGTTCTGCGCGAACGCCGTGTACGGGAAGGTGTTGAAGACGCCGCCGAGGACGGTCGAGAAGCCGTCGGCGCGCAGTCCGTCGCCGAGCGCGCGCCGGTCCACGGGGCGGCCCGTCATCTCGCCGACCGCGATGAAGTCACCTGTGGTCTCGGTCATCGTCACCAGAGCCACGATCAACATCGAAACGATCGCCGCCGCGTGGAACTCCGGGGCACCGAAGTGGAACGGCGTGCTGATCCCGAACCAGTGCGCTTCCCCGACGGCGGAGAAGTCCGTGAAGCCGGTGGGTATCGCCACCGCCGTGCCCACCACGATGCCGACGAGCACCGCGACCCGGCTCAGGGCCGGCGGCGCGAACCGCTGCACGCCGAGCACGAGCACCAGGACGAGCGCCGCGAGCCCGATGTTCTTCGGGTCGCCGAAGTCCTTCGCCCCTGAGCCGCCCGCGGCCCACGTGCCCGCGGTCGGCAGCAGTGACAGGCCGATGATCAGGATCACCGTGCCGGTGACCAGCGGCGGGAAGAAGCGCAGCAGCCGCCCGAAGACCGGGGCGAGGAGCATCATGGCGAGGCCCGCGACGATCACCGCCCCGTAGATCGCCGGGAGGCCGCCGCCCGTCGTGCCGATCAGCACCATCGGCGACACGGCCGCGAACGTACAGCCCTGCACGATCGGCAGCCGGATGCCGAAGCGCCACACACCCACGCACTGGATGAGCGTCGCGATGCCGCACACCAGCAGGTCGGCGGTGATCAGATACGCGAGATCGGCGGGCGACAGCCTCATCGCGCCGCCCACGATCAGCGGCACGGCGACCGCGCCCGCGTACATGGCGAGAACGTGCTGCAGCCCGAACGCCGCCAACTGGCGCGCGGGCGGGACCTGGTCCACGGGGTGCGTTGTCATGCACGAGAACGTAATGAGCTTGAACGTTTTGTTGATTTCCGTCGTGTTGCCGGTACGTGTCCTTACCCCAGAGCTGCGTTGAGTTGTCTACGAACCCCGCGCCGCGCCCAACAGGCCCTCCCAGTCGGGGATCTTCACCGAGCCCCGCCCGAGCCCCCGCCCCAATTCCGCCTCGGCCCGCTCGATCGCCCGCCACCCGTCCCACTGCACGGGCCGCACCCCGGCCGCGATCAGACCACTCAGCGGATCCCGCGTCGCACCCCCGCTGCGTACGAGGGCGGGGACATCGTCCAGGAGGGACGCTACGGTCTCCTTGGCGCAAGGGCGGTTGGTGCCGATCACGCCCGTCGGGCCGCGCTTGATCCACCCGGCGACGTACTCGCCCGGCGCCACCCGGGCGTCCCGCAGCACCCGCCCCGCCTCGTGCGGCACGGTGCCGCTGCCCTCGTCGAACGGCAGGCCCTCCATGGGCACTCCGCGATAGCCCACCGACCGCAGCACCAGTTCCGCGCCGATTTCCTCGAACAGCCCCGTGCCGGTCGCGCCCCCGTGCCCGTCGGGCCGCGTCCGCTCGAAGCGGACCCCGGCCACCCGGCCGTCGTCGCCCGCCAGCAGCTCGGCGGGCCGTAGATAGAACCGCAGATGGATCCGTCGGCGCGCGCCCCGTGGTGGCTCGGCGGCCCAGCCGCGCAGCACCTCCACGTTGCGCCGCTGCGCGGCGGGCAGGGTGGACGGGTCGGCGTACAGCGGGTCGAGCGCCAACTCGCGCTCGTCGACGAGGACTTCGGTGTCCGGGAGGCCGCCCAGCTCGCGCAGCTCCTTCGTGGTGAAGCGGGCCTGCGAGGGGCCCCGCCGACCCACCATGTGCACATCCCGGACCTCGCTCGCGGCGAGGGTGTCGAGGGCTGCGCGCGGCATGTCGGTGGGCAGGAGCTCGGGGACGCCGCGGGCCAGCATCCGCGTCACGTCCACCGACACATTGCCCACGCCGATGGCGACGGCCGTGCGCACGCCCCGTACGAAGCCGCTTTCGATCGCATCCGGGTGGGCGCTGTACCAGGCCACGAAGTCGGTCGCCGACCAGCTGCCCGGCAGGTCCTCGCCCGGCACCCCGAGCCGCCGGTCGGCCGCCGCGCCCACGCAGTACACCACCGCGTCGTACAGCTCCAGAAGCTTGGCGGGCGGCAGCGCCGGGCCGATCTCCACCCCGCCGAGGAAGCGGACCCGCTCGTCCTCCAGGACCGCCCGCAGATTGTTCTGCAGCGACTTGATCTTCTCGTGGTCCGGGGCGACGCCGTAGCGCACCAGGCCGTACGGGCAGGGAAGTCGGTCGAGCACGTCGACGCGGACGTCCGGGACGCGGCCCTGCCCCACGAGGCCCTGCGCGGTGTAGACCCCGCTCGGGCCCGAGCCGACGACAGCGATGTGCGGCACGGGAGGCTCCCTCCGCCGGGGTGCTGATGTGTCTCAGCATGACACCGGGAGGCGCGGTGGGGGAGGGGGCGCGGCAGGGCTCAGGACATGGTGCTCAGGACATGTCGCGCATCCGGTCGATCTCGCTGGTCTGCTGCGCGATCACGTCGTCGGCCATCTCCTCCACCTGTACGTTGTTCCCGCCGCTCTTGACCTCCGTGGCCATCGTCACGGCGCCCTGGTGATGCGTGATCATCAGCTTCAGGAACAGCTCGTCGAAGGCCTGGCCCCGGGCGGCCCGCAACTTCTTCAGCTGGGACTCCGTCGCCATCCCCGGCATCGCGTCGTGCGCCTGGTGGCCCTTGGGCTCGGTGTCGCGGTCGTACTTGTGCAGCCAGCCGCGCATCGTCTCGATCTCCGGCCCCTGCGCGGCGGTGATCCGCTCGGCGAGCCCCTTGATCTTCGCCGACTTGGCCTGTTTCGCGGCCAGTCGGGTCATCTTCAGGGCCTGCTCGTGGTGCGGGATCATCATCTGCGCGTACGTGACGTCGGCGGAGTTCGGGGTGTCGTCCGACCCGCGCCGCTCGGCGTCCTTGGCCGAAAGGGTCTCGGCCACGTCGCCCGGCTTGCCCGGCGCGATGACCGAAGGCCCGGCGGACGCAGGGGAGTTGGCCTTGTCGGCGTCGCCCGAGCCCCCCGAGTCGCACGCGGTCAATGCCAGCGTCGACGCCGCCACCAGCGCGACGGCGGCAACTTTCATGACGATTGCGTTGCCAGCTATTGATCTGTGCATGAGGAAGACGATACTCGGGGAGATCCGTGAATCGTTCACGTACGAGCGAAGTCACCGTCACCCAAGGAGACAACAGTGACCCTGTACTCCCCCCGAACACGGCGCAGACGCCTGGGAGTTGCCACAGCGGCGGTCGGACTCCTCGCGGCACTGCTCGCCGCGGGACCCGTATCGGCGACGCCCGACCCGGGCGACAAGTCGTCGGCCCCCAAGAGCGTTTCGAAGAGCACCGAGGCCGAGGTCGAGAAGGCGATATCCGCCGGCGACATACCCGGCCAGGACGAGATCGTCCACTCGGACAACATCCAGCACGTCACGAACATCCCCAAGGAAGCGCTGCCCGGCACCAACTCGGACCTCGCCTTCCAGGGCAAGTACGCCTTCGCCGGGAACTACGACGGCTTCCGCGTCTTCGACATCAGCAACCCGAAGGCGCCGAAGACGGTCGCCCAGGTGCTGTGTCCGGGCTCCCAGAACGACATTTCCGTCTCCGGGAACCTGCTGTTCCTGTCCACGGACAGCTCCCGCAGCGACGACTCCTGCGCCTCCACCACCCAGCCGGCGACCGAGAAGTCGTCCTGGGAGGGCATGAAGGTCTTCGACATCAGCGACAAGGCGAACCCGAAGTACGTCTCCGCCGTCGAGACCGCGTGCGGTTCGCACACGCACACCCTGGTGCCGGAGAAGAAGAACGTCTACGTGTACGTCTCCTCGTACTCGCCGAGCGCGACGTTCCCGGACTGCAAGCCGCCGCACGACGGCATCTCCGTCATCAAGGTGCCCCGCAAGTCGCCGCAGAAGGCGGCCGTGGTGAACTTCCCGGTGCTCTTCCCCGGTGCCGGGGAGGACGGCGGCGGCAACCCCGGCGCGCCCACCAACCCGGGTGTCTCCAAGACCACCGGCTGCCACGACATCACGGTGCTGCCCTCCAAGGACCTCGCGGCGGGCGCCTGCATGGGCGACGGCATCCTGTTCTCCATCGCCGACCCGGAGAACCCGAAGGTCATCGACCAGGTCCAGGACAACGTCAACTTCGCGTTCTGGCACTCGGCGACCTTCAACCAGAAGGCCAACAAGGTCGTCTTCACCGACGAGTTGGGCGGCGGTGGCGCGGCCACCTGCAACGAGGCCATCGGGCCCGACCGCGGCGCCGACGGCATCTACGACATCACCGGCAAGGGCGACAAGCGCAAGCTGGTCTTCAAGAGCTACTTCAAGATCCCGCGCCACCAGGCCGACACCGAGAACTGTGTCGCGCACAACGGCTCGCTGATCCCGGTCAAGGGCAAGGACCTCATGGTGCAGGCCTGGTACCAGGGCGGCGTCTCCGTCTGGGACTTCACGAACTCCGCGAAGCCCAAGGAGATCGGCTACTTCGAGCGCGGCCCGCTCACCACGGACGCGATGACGACGGGCGGCTCGTGGTCGGCGTACTACTACAACGGCTACATCTACTCGAACGACATCGCGAAGGGCTTCGACGTCCTGAAGGTCAACGACGCCCGCACCGACCCGGCGAAGAAGATCCGCCTGGGTGAGCTGAACGTCCAGACGCAGCCCGACTACTTCGGCTGACTGGTCCGTTCACCGTTGACGGCCGGTGACAGCGGCTCGAAGTACCGTGAGAAATCGGCCGGTCTGCCGTGAGCGGGGCCCTCGTCGGACGACGCGTCATCCTCGTCGTCCGGCGGGAAGCCCCACTGCCACTCCAGCCCGTAGCGGCGGAACAGCTCGGCGCGCAGCGCCGCCATCGACATCGGCACGCCGGGCACCAGGATCGAGAACACGGCGCCCATCAACAGGGCGCGCAGCATCGGATAGTCCGTGTCGACGTCGAGCGTCCCGTGCCGCACGACGGTGTCGCGCAGCAGCGCCGCGAGCCGCTGCTGCTCAGGGCACTGCACAAAGCCCTCGGCCTGCAGGATCCCCGCCATGTGCGTGCGCATGAGGACGGGTTGATCCCGGGCGAGGCCGAGAATCGCGTCGATGGCGCGCGCAAGCCGCTCGTCCCCGTCGTCGAATCCGGGCCGCGGCTCCCGCTCCAGCATCTCCTCGAGGGTGCGGTGCATCAGCCGGTGCACGGCGGACTGCAGCAACTGCCGCTTCCCGGGGAAGTAGTACGAGATCAGACCGCGCGCCGAGCGGGCGCGGTCCGCGATGTCGCCGAGCGTCGTCGCGTCGTACCCGCGCTCCCCGACGAGCTCCAACGTCGCCTGCAGGAGCCGTTCGCGGGAACGTCGGCGCAACTCCTCATTGACCGATGCGCTGCGGGGGGACATTCTTGACTCCTGCGTTGACTGGCTCTGAGCCAACTATACTCAGCGCTTCCCGGCCACCGGCCTGTTGGGCGAGGTGTGCGCGGGAGGGCCGGCCGTATTCGGGCGACGCGGGGGATCGTCCGAATACGGCTGGGTCATGTGTGGGGGCGTCAGGGGCCGCCGCGTCATGTACGACCGCGTATGTACGGTCGCGTCAGGTGAAGGCCGCTCAGATCAGGCCGAGCACCGGCCGCAGCCCGTCCGGTCGGTCCCCGGTCGGCAGATGGTCCACGAAGTGCACCGCGCAGCCCAGCTCCGCGGCCCCGCCGTCCGCGCGCCGGTCGTCGCCCACCATCAGCGCGTCACCGGGCGCCACGCCCAACTCCTCGCAGGCCGCCGCGAACAGCCGCGGATGCGGTTTCGTGACGCCGTGCCGGTACGACAGGACGTACGCGTCGACGAACCCGTCGAGGCCGTGACCGGCGAAGACCGGGCGCGGATCCCAGCCGATGTTGGTGATCACGGCCACCGGTACGCCGCGTTCGCGCAGTCCGGCGAGCACCTCGCGGGCGTCCGGGTAGGGCTGCCAGGCGGCGGGCGTCATGTGCCGGTCGTACAGGGCGTCGTAGAGCCGCTCGTCGGGCAGCGGCACCTGGCGGGCCAGGCTCGTGTACGCGGCGCGGTGCCGCGAGGCGTCCACGTCGCGGACGGCGATGAGCTCGGTGAGGTGCTCGGGGACGTTCACCGGATCTGTGCTGCCGCCCGGCAGCGCCCCCGCCGCCTCCAGGCCCTCGGCCGCACGCGTGAACTCCGCTTGCGGCAGCGTCAGTTCGCTCTCGTCGAGCACGGCGCGCAGCCAGGATTCGGTGGATTCGATGCGGAAGAGCGTCCCGGAGAAGTCGAACAGCACGGCTTTGATCGTCATGCCGTCGATCCTCCGGCGCGTCGAATGCACAGGTCAAGGAATGCACGGTCAAGGAACGCACGGACAAGGAACGCCCGGGTCAAGCGCGGGCGTTGGGCGCCACCCACTTGCCGTACGCCGCCGTGGACAGCGTCACCGTCAGCGCCCCGAGCAGCCAGCCGGCCAGAACGTCCGACGGCCAGTGCACCCCCAGCCACAGGCGGGTCAGCCCGACGCCGAGCACCGACACCACGGCGAGCGCGAGCGCGGTGCGCCACAGCGTGCGCCCGGCCCCGTACCGCCGCAGCAGCCACAGGACGAGCGCGCACACCACGGTCGCCGTCATCGCATGGCCCGAAGGGAACGCCGCGTAGTGCGCCGAGTCCACCGGATCGCGCCACACCGGGCGCGGCCGGTCGACGGCCGCCTTCAGGCCCTGTTGCAGCAGCGAGCCGACCAGGCAGGTGGCCGCCACCCAGCCCGCGAGCAGCCAGCCCCGCAAGCGCCAGACGAGGACCAGCACGATCACCGCGCACAGGAGCCGCATGGTCCAGGGGTCCCACACCCAGTCGGTCAGCACGCGATTGACCTGCGTGACGCCCGGTTCGGCGAGGGCCCGGCCGTGCAGCGAGCGGACGATGTCCCGGTCGAGGCGCATCAGCGGGCTCCACCGCATCGCCACCAGAACGAGCAGCAGGACACAGGACAGGGCCAGTGCGGTGGTGAGCGCGAGGACGGGTCGGGGGCGTCGGGGCGGGGAGTCGGGCCGTACCGGGTGCATGGGAAAGATCCTCGCCCATCGGGTGCCGCGCGGGCCATCCCGGTGGACGGATCGGCGTGGTGCGGTCCCGCTATCCCGCTATCCCGCTATCCCGCTATCCCGCTATCCCAACGCTCGCAGGGCGGGGACGAACGTGACCAGGAGGGGGACCAGCGGGACCAGCGCCGCGGCCGCCGTGAGGCGCAGCCGGCGCGCGGGCGTCAGGCGCGAGGGCGGCGCGAGCAGCCGGTGCACACGCTGCGGGACCTGCGCGTGCGGCGTCGGGCAGGGGCCGAACACACCGCGGTCCTCGTTGAGTTCGACCAGCGCGAGCGCGATGCTCATGCGCCCGAAGCGGCGCGAGGCGACGTCGTCCGCCGCCAGCTCCACGAGCCGGTGCATCTCGTCCCGGAACGAGGCGAACACCGGAACCTGCGGAAAACCGGAGGCCAGCGCGCCCGAGCAGTGCAGCAGCCAGTCGTGCCGCCACCGCGCGTGACCCATCTCGTGCGCGAGCACCGCGTCCAGTTGACGCCCCTTCAGGCGCTGCAACGCGGCGGTGGTGATGATGAGTTGGGGCGTCGTGCCCGACATCCACCAGGCGTCGGGGCGCTTGCCCTCCAGGATGACGAGGCGGTCGGGGCCCGGCTCCTCGCCCGGCAACAGCGGTGCGCGCTCCAGGAGTTCGGCCCGCCTCGCGCGCCGCCTCGCCCGCGCGCCGCGCACCTCGCGCACCAGCATCGCCGCCGTCCACGCCCCGCCCAGGGCGAGCGTCACGGCGACGGTCGCCGCCCACGGTCCCGCCGCGCGCAGCGCGTACGCGTCCACGACCCCGTGCGGCGCCGCCGCGAACACATGGCCGCGCACGGCGCCCCAGGCGGCCGCCGCGCTCAACGTCATCGACAGGGCGCAGCACAGGAGTACGCCCGCCACCACGCACTGCCACGCCCACAGCGCGACGATCGGCTCCCGCTCCGTCCAGTCCGCGCGCGCGAGCAACCTCGGCGCGACCAGGGCGGCAAGGGCGCCGAGCAGCAACAGTGCTACGGGGACCGTCATGGCCGTCACCCTATGAGGCGAGCGCTACCCACGGGTATGGCCTGGGGCGTCAAGTGACGCACGCCACGGTTTCGTTGATCGACGCGCTACATCGTCAGCAGCATGGCGAGCATGCCGATTCCCATCGAGAGCCGGCACGCCCGCGCCAGTTCCGGGCGGTCGCCCCAGCCGGCGGCCATCGTTTCCGACCCGGCTGTTGCGGCCGTCGCGGCGGGAACGAGGCGGGCGCCCGACCACAGGACGTAGACCGTGAAGTAGAGGAAGAGCGCACCCGTGAGGGCCGGGGCGCCCGCGCCGCCGTGGTGCGCGTGCGCCTCCGGGCGGACGGCCATCGCCACAGCCATGTACGCCATGGCGAACGTGCCCACCAAGTGGTGCAGGTGATGGGTGCCCGTCCGGGAGGCCCACAGGGCGCGGAGCGCGGCGGCCCCGAACACGGTCGCGTACAGCAGCCACGCCCAGTGCGGCGGCGTGAGCACCGCCGCGGGGACGGCCATCAGCGCCATCCCGAATCCCATCAGGGCCTCGCCGCCGGCCGTGCGGCGCTGCTCCTCGACGTCGCTGCGCAGGCGCAGCAGGCAGTACGCGCCGGTCGCCGCGCACAGCGCGACCAGCAGCCAGGCGGCCGAGAGCGGTCCGTGCACCGGGTCCCCCATCTTGTCCGTCTCGTCGTCACGTCTCGTCGTCGGTGTCCCGTCCAGGAGATGCCCGGGCGGGCGGGGGCGTATGGCGGCGCAGGGGAGCACGGGTGGTCGCGCGGGTGGGGTGCGCGCCCCTGTGGGACCGATCACGTGGAATCATTTACAGGTAAAACACCTGCTAAGGTTTCCTTATGAGCAGCACACCACCGTCACCTCGCACCCCCGCCGTCCATCGCCTCCCGCTCGCCGGAGTGCTGCGCCTCAACAAGCCGTCGGACGTCTGGCTCAAGCCCGCGACCAGCGTGGTCGTCGCCACCGCGATACCGAACATGGCGCTGCTCGCCCTCGGCCGGCTCGACCTGGCCATGTACACGATGGCGGGCAGCCTGTGCGCCCTGTACGCCCACAACCTCCCGTACGCGGCACGCGCGCGTGCCCTCGCGTGGGTGGTCGTCGGCATGCTCGCGAGCGTCGGGGTCGCGATGGTCTCCGCCTCGCTCACCTCGTCCGCGGCCGTCCTCGTCGCCATCGGCGCGCTGCTCGCCGCCGCGCAGAAGGGCCTGTGCGACGCCACCCGGATCGGCCCGCCGGGACACCTGATCTTCACGTTCATCAGCTCCGCGACCCTGTTCGCGCCGCAGCAGCTCGGGCAGGTACCGGGCCACCTCGCGCTGACGCTGGCCGCCGGCGCCGTGTCCTGGATCGTCGGGATGGCCCCCGTCCTCGTCCGGCCCCACGGGCCCGAGCGCCGCGCCACCGCCCGCGCGCTGAACGCCGCCGCTGCGTACGTCGAGCGGCCCGAGCACGCGCCCGCCCGTGGCGCGGCGGCCGCGGCCGTGCACGCCGCGTGGCAGTCGCTGCTCGCCACCGGGGCGCGCACGGAGGCCCGGCGCGCCCTTGAGCGGCTCGTGCTGCGCGCCGAGGTCGCCATCGCGGCACCCGGCGACGCCGACGCGGACCAATTGCGCGCCTGGGCGGGCGGCCTGCGAGGCGCGGGCTCGGTGCCGCGGCCCGCGCGCATCGCCGGGATGGACGACGAACTCCTCGGCATCGAAGCCGAGCTCGCGGGCGGCAAGCTCTCGCTGTGGCGGCGGATCGGCCCCGGCTCCCCGGTGCTGCCCATCGTTCTGCGTACGTTCGTCGGCTGCGCCCTCGCCGGATACGGTTCGCTGGCCCTCGGTGTCGGCCGCCCCTACTGGGCCCTCGTCACCGCCGCGTCGATCTACCAGGCCAACCTCACGCTGTCCTGGAACCGCGGCATCCAGCGCGTCGTCGGCAACATCGCCGGTGTCCTCGTCTTCGCCGCCGTCGTCCCGCTCGCGCACGCCAGCCGGCTCGCCCTCGTGCTGTGCTGCCTCGCCTGCGCCTTCGGGGCGGAAGCGCTCATCACCCGCAACTACTGGCTGGGCAGCCTGTGCGTCACGCCGATGGCGCTGCTGGTCACCCAGTTCGCCCGCTACCAGGAGCCCGGCGCTTTGATCGGCGACCGTCTCCTCGACACCCTCGTCGGTGCCGTGCTCGGCGTCGTCGCGGCCATCGCCGTCACCAACCGGCGCGCCACGGACGGCATCGAGCAGGCGCTCGCCGCGAGCGACACCGCCCGCGAGACCGCCGAACGCACCCTCGCGCTGCCCACGCCCGGCCACGCCGCGCTGGAGACGGCCCGCCGCGGCCTCACCGCCGCACTCGTCGAACTGCGCGCCGCCGCCGACACCGCGGCCGGCGAGTGGTGGCAGCGCGCCCTGCCCGAGGAGCGGGTGCTCGCCGCCGAACAGTCCGGGCACCGTACGCTCGCGGCCACGGTGCGCCGGCAGGCGGCAGAAGCGGGCGTCGCCGCCTCCCCGAGTGGTGCGGGCGCCCAGCAGTAGCGGATAGTGGCGGACGCACAACGTTCGGCCCATGAGGAAGGTCCGGTCAGGCAGGAATGAGCACGCAGCAAGGCGCGGGGGCAACGGGGCCGCTCGACATCGTGTCGTCCGTCGTACGGCAGTGGCAGACCGTGCACCCCGACATCGACACCGGCCCCATGGAGATCATCGGGCGCATCAACCGGTGCGCCGCGCTGCTCCAGCAGGCCGAGGACGCGCCGCTGCGGCACGCGGGCCTCACCAGGGCCGAGTTCGACCTGCTCGGCACCTTGCGCAGGACCGGCCGCGAACTCACCCCCGGCGACCTCGCCCGCGAGACCTTCGCCTCCGGCGCCGCCGTCACCAAGCGCCTCAAGCAGCTCCAGGAACGCGGCCTCATCTCCCGCCGCGGCGACACCCGCGACCGCCGCGTCTCCCACCTCAGCCTGACGAAGGAGGGCCGGATCCTCGTCGACGAGATCCTGCCGAGTCAACTCGCGTACGAGGGGGCGGTCCTTTCGGGTCTGGGCGAGGGCAAGGACGCGCAACTCAGCGGACTGCTGGGGGAGTTGCTGCTCCAGCTGGAGGGGCGGCTGGGGAGCGGTCCCCACTAGAGCCGTCCAGGGCACGCCCAGGGCACGCCCAGGGCCGTCGGGGGATGCGTGTCCCACCGACGGCCCTTCGCATACGTGCGGCTACGTGCGGCGCCCTCAGCGCGGCACCGTCGCCCCCTCGATGCCGTACTCCTCGCGCCGGCCGCACATGCCCAGGCCGCCGTGGCGCGTCGGCGTGGACGTGTGCGTGGTCGACGCGGACAGGTAGCCGTCCGCATCGCCCTTCTCCAGGGCGTCGAGCTGGGCCCCGGTCCGCTCCGCCGCGGCCAGGGCGCCGGTGCGCCACAGCTCGCGCCACGCGGCCACGCGCGGGCGGACCAGGGCGGCGGCCGCCCGCTGGAACGCGCGCAGCGGCTCCGCGTCACCCGCCGCCAGGGCCTCGCGCAGCGGCAGGTAACCCTCGACCGCGAGGTCCCGGCGGCGACGCGCGGCCGCCTCCGCCTCGGGCCCCGCCGGGGCGGGCAGGGCCGCCGCGGCCGCGTACTTCTCCGGGTCCGCCAGGTACTCCGGCGGGAACGTGAACACCGCGTCGCCCGCCTCCGGCAGCCCGCTGTTCTGCATCAGGACGGTGATTCGCAGATCCTCGCCCTGCACCATGCGGTGCACCGTGCCCGGCTCGAACCACGCGAGCGAACCGGCCTCCAGGGGCGTGTCCCGGTAGCCGTCCGGGCTCAGCGTCTGCACCGCGCCGCGCCCGCCCGTCACGACGTACGCCTCCGTGCACACCAGGTGCAGATGCGGGCTGCCGCCGCAGACACCGTCCGCCGCCTGCCAGTCGTACGCGGAGATGTGGGAGAGGCCGATCCCGCCGGGCAGCGGCCGGTCGAGGCCCGAGGCGTCCGGGCTCACCACGGGAGCTCCTTCAGACGGGCGGCGACCCGCTCCTTGTCCCAGGCGCCGTCGGCGACCACGATCCGGTACCGGTAGCGGAACGTCTCACCCGCCGGCAGCGCGAACTCCTCGAAGAAGGCCCAGGAGAACGCGACCGTCGGAATCGGCTCCGCGCGCACGAACCAGTGCGAGGCGTGGATCGCGGCCTGCTCGTCGAGGTTCTCCGGAGCGTGCTCGAACATCAGCGTCGAGTGGGCGTCCACGTCGTCGTGCTCGGCGGTGAAGGCGAGCCACGGCCCCTGCGTGCCCATCAGCGCGCCGGGCGCGTCATACGTCGCGACGGACCCGGCGGCGTCCGCAGGCTCTTCGGGCCCGAAGACCTTGCCGCCCGTGAAGTCGCGAGGTCCGCGCCACTGCAGCCCCGTGTATCCGGCCATCTCGCGCCCCGCCGTGGTCGGCGAGCCGAAGCGCAGGGCCTCGCCGTCGGCGCGGGTGTTCGTCAGCTCGATCGACCAGTCGATGGCGTACGAGCCGGACTCCGGGTCCACCGAGTGCACACGCACCCCGCGCTTCTCGCGGGCCCACTCGTCGCCGCCGTTCTCGATCCAGGTCAGGCGCTCGGTGAGGTTCAGCTCGTCGGCACCGGCCTCGACGGCGTCGAAGCCGTCGTGCCGCATCGACCCGATGCGGTCGGGCAGCGGGAGGTAACCCTCGCCGTGGACATAGCAGTTGCCGCCCCAGAAGTTCTGCCCGGAGAGGTGGCTGGCCGTCATCTGCAGGCCCTTGTGCCAGCGGTGGTCGTTGGGCCGGTAGCCCGAGACCAGGTTGCCGGACAGGGTGCGCAGCGGGTGGACGTACGGCTTGCGGGCCTCGAAGGCGTCCGGGTCCGGCTTGTAGACGTAGGAGAAGAGGTCCGTACCGGTCGCGGCGGAGCGCACCACGACGCGGTCGCCGTGGGTGTGAATGACCTCGAGTGAATTCTCGGCGCTGCTCACTGCTTCGGGCTCCAATCCGGGTGGTCTCCGTGCATCGCGGCGTAGAACGGGTCGCCGGGGCCGATCTCGCCGGCCGCGACCGTGGCACCGGTGAACGCCGACTTGTACAGCGCGGCGGCGAACTCCAGCGTGCTGCGGGCGCTTTGGCCGCTGCCGGGCGGGCGGGTGCCGGCGTCGTACGCGTCGAGCAGCGCCGTCAGCTGCGCGGTGTGCGAGCTGGGTACGTCGGCGGTGGGCGCGGGCGGCTGCTCGGCACCGGGGGCCGGGGTGTAGCGCCAGTCGTCGTTGCCGTGCCCGTACAGGTGGGTCAGCTCGACGGTGGCCTTCTCGCAGTCGATGCGGATGCGGCTCGTCTCGTCGGGCGAGAGCACGGAGTTGACGACCGTACCGAGGGCGCCGTCCTTGAAGCGGACGAGCGCGGTCGACACGTCCTCGCTCTCCGTGTCGTGCACGAGGCGGGCCGCCATCGCCCGGATCTCGGTCCACTCGCCGAGCAGGTGCAGCATCAGGTCGTACTGGTGGATGCCGTGGCCCATCACGGGGCCGCCGCCCTCGCTGGCCCACTTACCGCGCCAAGGCACCTCGTAGTAGGCGGTGTTGCGGTACCAGGTCGTCTGGCAGTGGGCGACGAGCGGGCGGCCGAGCGTGCCCTCGGTGAGCAGCGAGCGGGCGTGCACGGCGCCCGAGCCGTAGCGGTGCTGGAAGACGACGGACGCGTAGGCGCCGCTGGCCTCCTCGGCTGCGGCGATCTCGTCGTACTCGGCGAGGGAGAGGGTGAGCGGCTTCTCGCACAGCACCCAGGCGCCGGACTTGAGCGCCGCGACGGTCTGTTCGCGGTGGAACACCGGCGGGGTGCCGATGAGGACGAGATCGGGCCTCGCCTCTTCGAGCATCGCGGTCAGGTCGGTGTGCACGGAGACGTCCGCGAACCCGGCCTCGGCGGCCTGGGCGCGGAATCCGTCGAGTCGGTCCTGGTCCACGTCGACGGCGGCGACGAGTTCGACGCGGTCGCGCAGGGAGGTGAGGGCGGGCAGGTGGCTACCGGTGACGATCGCGCCCGTGCCGACGACGGCGGCACGCAGACGGGATCCCTGGCGGGAAGGGCTTGGCATGCGGGTTCCTCGCGGAGAGCTATCGGGGGAAAGCGCTTTCCGTTGGGGCCGACCCTAAGCGGGGGTTGCGGGTCCGGACAAGGGGCCCAGGGGTTCGGCCGCAGGGTTCGGCTCCGGCCCCCGCATCTCGATCGTGGGCGCGACTTGAACAGTTTCGTGCGACGTTTTTGAAACGACTCAGTCATTTCCCCCTCCACGCCGGGAAAGCCGCCGGAATCCATTGACAGGTGCGTCCGCGGCGGGTTCGTATGGGACCCGCCTGCGGGTCACGGTCGTCGGGTGCGACTGTCTGCCGCTGCCGAGTGCGGGTGCCGCGAGCCCCGCCTCCAGCAGCGTCGCCGCCGCGGGCGAGCCGCCATCAATGGAGCGTTTCAAAAACGGCTGCGGAGGTACGCCGTGCAAGCGCTTTCTACGTCGTGCGGTGGCCGGATCACACCTAGGAGAGCCATGAGCGTGACCGCGTCAAAGGAGTCGCGTACCGCGGACGCGCCCGCCACCGGGCGGGCGATGTCGAGGAAAGCCGCGGCCAGCGGCTGGATCGGCAGTGCCCTCGAGTACTACGACTGGTTCATCTACGCCCAGGCGGCGGCGCTCGTCTTCCCGGGGATCTTCTTCCCGGAGGGCAACGCGACGATCGCTGTACTCGCGTCCCTGGGCACCTACGCCGTGGGCTACGTCGCGCGCCCCATCGGCGCCGCGGTGCTCGGCCACTGGGGAGACAAGAAGGGCCGCAAGAACGTCCTGGTCCTGGCCATGCTCCTGATGGGCGTCTCCACGTTCGTGGTGGCGCTGCTGCCCACGTACAGCCAGGTCGGCATCATCGCCCCGATCCTCCTCACCCTCGTCCGCCTCGTGCAGGGCTTCGCCGTGGCGGGCGAGTTGAGCGGGGCCAGCGCGATGATCATCGAGCACGCTCCGCACGGCAGGCGCGGCTTCCTCGCGAGCTTCGCCCTGCACGGGACCGTCGCCGGGCAGATCCTCGGTGCCGCGATCTTCCTGCCCATGTCGATGCTGCTGTCCGACGAGGCCTTCAAGTCCTGGGGCTGGCGCGTCCCGTTCGTGCTCAGCGCCGTGGTCGTCATCGCCGGCTTCCTGATCCGGCGACGCGTCGAGGAGACCAGGACCTTCGAGGAGCAGCAGGAGACCGGCCCCGAGGCGCACAAGGTGCCGCTCGTCGAGGCGTTCCGGGAGAACTGGCGCGAGATCCTCCGCGCGGTGTGCATGACGCTCGTCAACGTCATCGGTGTCACGGTCTCGGTGTTCGGCGGCGCCTACGCGACGCAGTCCGGCTACGGCGTCGGCATGAGCACGAGCGTCTACCTCTGGATCCAGATCGCCGCGAACGTGGCGGGCATGTTCGTCGTCCCGGTATTCGGCCATCTCTCCGACCGGTTCGGCCGCCGCCCCATCATGATCGGGGGCGGTCTGCTGGCGGGCCTGCTCTGCTACCCGTACCTGTGGGCGGTCGGCGCCAACAACGTGCCGCTGACCTTCGCGCTCGCGGTGCTCTCCTGGGGCGTCGCCTACCAGTCCTGGAACGCGACGTTCGCCTGCTTCTTCCAGGAGCTGTTCCCGGCGGCCCGCCGCGTCACCGGGTTCGCGCTGGCGCAGAACATCGGCCTGGCGATCGTGGCCTTCCTGCCGACGATCTTCACGCTGGTGGCGCCGCCCGGCTCCTCGAACGTGCCGCTCACCATCGGCACGCTCTGCCTCGTCATCACCGTCGTCGCCTCGATCGCGACGTGGAAGTCCCCGGAGACGTACCGCATCCCGCTCGACCGGCTCGGCACCCCGGGCGCGAAGCCGTTGTCCCGTGAGGAGTACGAGGAGCTGCGCGCCGCAGGGAAGTGAGGCGGCGGTGCGGGCGTGGGGCCTGCTATCACAGGCCCCACGCCCGCACCCGATTCGGTCCTCAGTGCGCCGCGCCCAGCAACACGGCAAGACCTGCCGCGATCCCGCCGAGCAGACCCACGGCGGCGATGCCGATCACGACGTACCCGAGCCAGTCATTGCCCTTGCCGGGCCCGCGCCACCCCGCCTTGGCGCCGACCTGCGCGACGACGGCGACGCCGAAGTCCTCGTTGTGCGGGCCCGGATCCAGCGCCGCGGCCCCGGCGTTCGTCACGCGCTGGAACTCCTTCCAGCCGGCCTGTCCGTTCCAGGACCTGGGGCCCAGGCCCCCGTCGGGGCCGAGCGGGTGACCGCTGTAGGTGACCGTGAACCTGCGCTTGCCGCCGTCCGGCGTCACGCGGACGCGTCGCCGCCTGAGGTCGCGGCGTCACCGGCACCCGGCGGGCCCCACGCGGGCCCCGCAACACCGACGCCGACCCGTTGCCCCAACTGCCCGCCACCGACGGGCTGCTGAGCAGCCACCAGATCGGCGACGTCGCTCAGGAACTCCAGCGCCGGCTCGATCTCCTGCGGCGACTGCTCGTCCTTGTCCCAGCTGATCACTTCCGTGTCGGTGAACCGCAGCGGATACTTCGCGGCCCGCGGATCATTGAGCAGGAACTCGGCGAGCGGCCCGTTCAACGCGGCGGCGGCGACGGACGGTTGCAGCGTCCGCACGGTGAACCGCTCGTCGAACGCCGGGTGCCCGATGCTCGCATCGTCGCCCGCCCCGAACGCGCGCCGCAGCATCCCGGTGCGCTGCACCATGAACGTGCCGACCCGGTACGGGAGTTGGACTGCCCACACGGCGTACGTCGAGCTGCTGCTGTCGTCGCTGGAGCCGTCGCCCATGTCGCCGTGGGGCATGGAGGTGGTGACGACGCGCCCCTCGACCGCCGCCGCGTCGCGCAGATGGCCAAGCCGAACACGATGGCACCCATGACGATCTCCCCCATGAAAACGTGGGCAGCCCCGAGATCGGGGCTGCCCACGTGGTGACGGGTGGGGCCATGCGCCCCGGTGTCGTCAGGTGATCGGAAGCTCCGGCTTCTCGGGGGACATGGAGCGGCCGTCGACCCGCGCCGCGATCACCTCTTGCAGCTCCTCGGCGGAGAGGTACGCGTCGGTCATCTCGAAGTCCCTGAGCGTCGCGGGACGGTGCCGCTGGAAGCCGGTGCGGACGAAGTCGTCGCCGGCGACCGCATTGAGGGCCCAGTTGGCCGCCGTGCGGAACCGGGCCGTCAGGGTGCGCAGCGCGCCGATGTGGTAGCCGCGCGCCACGACCTGGGCCGGGAGCCCGGTCAGCTGGATGCCCAGCGGCTTCGACACGGCCTGGATGCCGCCCAGGTCGACGACGAGACCGAGGTCCTTGTGGCGGTAGGGCACCAGCGGGTTGCCGCGCACCGAGGCGAGGATGTTGCGGGCCGCCGCCCAGCCCTGCCGCATCGCGTGCTGCGCGGTCGGCGGGCACATCGCGTCGCCGCCCTTGACGAGGTCCGGGACGGCTGCCGCGTCGCCGAGCGCGAACACCCCGTCGAGCCCGGGCACGGTCAGCTCGGGCGACACCACGAGCCGGCCGCGGTTGGTCTCCGAACCGAGGGTCGCCACGAGCGGGCTGGGCGCGACGCCGGCCGTCCAGATCAGCGTGTGGCAGGGCAGCTCGCGCCCGTCCGTGAGCGTCACCGTGTCCTCGGTGACGCTCGCCACCGACACCCCGAGCGAGACGTGCAGCCCACGCCGCTCAAGGATGTCCATCGCCTTGTCGCCGAGCCGATCGCCCAGCTCCGGCATGAGCTTGGGCGCCACATCGACCAGGTGCCACTTGATGAGCGCCGGGTCGAGCCCGGGATAGCGCTTGACCGCGGCGGTCGTGAGCCGCTGCAGATACGCGGCCGTCTCCGTCCCCGCGTAGCCGCCGCCGACCACCACGAACTGCAGCCGCGCCTCGCGCTCGGCGGGGTCGGAGCTGGCCGCCGCCAGGTCCAGCTGCGTGATCACGTGGTCGCGGATCCAGGCCGCCTCGGCGAGCGTCTTCACGCCCACCGCGTACTTGTCCAGACCCGGGATGTCGAACTGGCGCGTCACGCTGCCCGGCGTGAGCACCAGGTAGTCGTAGTGCTCGACGCTGACCTCGCCGTTTATCTTCCGTACGACGACGGCCTTCGCCTGCGGGTCCACGCCGATCGCGCCGCCCGGCACGATCTGGGTGCGCCGCAGCATCCTGCGCAGCGGCACCGCCACGGACTGCGGGGTGAGCACGCCGGAGGCCACGTGCGGAAGCAGTGGCAGGTACAGCTGGTGCGCGGTGGGGCTGATGAGCCGCAGCACCGCCTCGCCGGGCTTGAGCTCCTTCTCCAGCTTGTGCGCGCACTCCATCCCGGCGAATCCCGCGCCGATGATCAGGATCCGGGGGACGGACGACGTACGGGAAGCGCTGGTGTTCCGCGGAGTGGTCATGTCGGATCTCTCCTGGGGTGGGCTGCGTAGGACCGGTGGGCGTCGTCGATCCCTGCGTATCCGGATTCGGCACACCCGAATCCCGAACTCACGCCATCCTCTGCCCCCGACCGGTTCACCGCACGCGTTCGCGGGAACCGTACGAGACACCCGACCCGCGCCCCACCGCCCCCGAACGACCCCTTGCGCGGGGCTCGGCGGCCTAGGCCGTTCGGGCGAGGGGAGGGCGTCCAGGGCGGCTCAGATCCCCGGCCGGTACCGGATCGGGTGCTCCTGCGGCACCTCGACGAGGACGATCTCGTGGCCGTCCGGATCCGTGATCCACATTTCGATGAGGCCCCACGGCTCCTTGACCGGCTCCCGGACCACCGTGACGCCCTGCCCGGCCAGCTCCTCGTGCGCCGCGTGCACGTCGGCCACCTGCATCCACAGCTTGAGGCTCGGCACCGGAGGCTCCGCGGAGCGGCCCGCCACCTCCAGGAATCCGCCGCCCAGGAAATACACGGTGCCCCGCTCGGGCCCGGTGCCGAACTCCCGGTACACCGCGAGGCCCAGCGCCTCCCCGTAGAACGCCCGCGACCGCTCGGGATCGGTCGGCCGGATCAGAACCCTGCTGCTCAGTACATGAACCATGCCGACGCAGCGTAGTCCGCTCGCGTTAACCTCGACGGCGCCCGCACATGCGGCGCCCGCACACTCGCCGTCCCTCAACCTGGAGGCCCTCTCATGACCACCGTCGACCTCGTCTTCCGTGACGCCCGGCCCGAGGACGTCGACGTGCTCGTCGCCCTCATCGAGTCGGCCTACCGAGGCGACTCCAGCCGGACCGGGTGGACCACGGAGGCGGACATCCTTGAGGGGCAGCGGACCGACCCGCAGGGCGTCCTCGATGTCATCGAGGACCCCGACAGCCGGCTGCTCACGGTGGAGCGGGACGGCGCGGTCGTCGCCTGCTGCCAGCTGGAGCACCGCGGGGAGCACGCCTACTTCGGCATGTTCGCGGTCAGCCCCGCCCAGCAGGGCGCGGGCCTCGGCAAGACGATCATCACGGAGGCCGAGCGCAGGGCGGCCGAGACGTGGGGCGTCAGCGAGATGCACATGACGGTGATCGACGCCCGCGAGGAGCTCATCGCCTGGTACGAGCGCCGCGGCTACCGCCGTACGGGACGGTTCAGCCCCTTCCCGTACGGCGACGAGCGCTTCGGTATCCCGCAGCGCGACGACCTCAAGTTCGAACTGCTCGTCAAGCCGCTCGCGTAGGCGCAAAGGTCACGCGGTAAAGCGGCCCGTGCGCTTGATCTCCGGATAGTCCGTGGTCGCGCCGTCGAGGCCGAGCGCCCGCACGAGCCGCAGATCGTCCTGGGTGTTCACGACCCAGCCGATGATCCGCAGGTCGGCCTTGCGGGCGTGCTCGACGATCTCCTGCGTGAGCCGCCGGATGTTGAGCACCAGCGTCGTGGCCCCCGCCGTGACGGCCCGCTCGACGACTCCGGTGCCGTAGCGGCTGGCGACGAGCGCCGTGCGCACGCCCGGCACGAGCCGGGCGATCTCGGCGATCGCCTCGTCGTGGAACGAGATCACCTCGACCCGGTGCACCAGATCGCGGCGCAGCATCACATCGGCGAGCGCCCGCGCCGCCGCCGTGTCCTTGATCTCCGCCTGCAACGGGGTACCGACCGCGTCGAGCACCTCCTCGAAGACCGGCACGCGCTCGCCGCGCCCGGCGTCGAGGCCGCGGATCTCGGCGAGGGTCTTCTCGGCGATCGGCCCGTGGCCGTCCGTGGTCCGGTCGACGTCGGCGTCGTGCATGACGACGAGCGCGCCGTCCTTGCTCAGGTGCAGGTCGAGTTCGATTATGTCGAGTCCCCCGCGCTCGGCGGCGACGAAGGACCTCAGGGTGTTCTCGGGTTCGAGACCCATGGCTCCGCGATGCCCGATGGTGAGGAAGTTCAAGGTCGTCTCGCCTCCGTCGACTGCGGCTCTGTGCTGCCGCGCGGACGCGACAGACTCGTACACTAACGGGCCGTCTGCGTCAGGGAACCGTGCCTGCGAGAAGGACCGGAGTCGTGGGTTCTGGTGCCCACCACACCGAGGATCAGTCCAGTGATCACGGCGGCGACGAGGATGGCACGGGTACTCACGGCGGATGCGCCTCCGGACGGTACGGGCAGGGGGTGCCGACCGTCCTACCGGGCAGGTCACTCTCCGCGCGAGTCCGCTCACCCGGTGGTGGGCGCGTCTCCGGCGGCGTTGACTTCGGGGGCGGCGGGCAGCGCGTCCAGGTCCGCCAACATGCCTTGGGCGAGCTCGACTTCGGCCGCGAGGTGCCGCTCGCTCCAGCGCAGCGCGATCTGCGGGTGCGCCCACGCCTCCACGCCCTCCGCCCGCGCGGCCGCGTCCCGCACCTCCTTCAACTCGCCCTCGACGCGCGCCACATGCTCCTCGACGAGCGTGCGCAGCCGTCCCGGGGCGGCGAGATGCCCCAGCCATACGCGCAGCAGCACCGGGTGCCGCAGCGACACGGCGGCCGGGTCCCGGTCGTCGGCCGCCCACGCGGCGAGCGCGTCCCTGCCCGCGCGCGTGATGGCGTACGTGCGCTTGGTGCGCGGCTCCTCCGGGCCCGAGCGCCTGGACGTGGCGTAGCCGAGCCGCTCCAGCCTGCGCAGCTCGGCGTAGATCTGGCTGAAGGCGGGGGAGCCGTAGAAGAAGCGCAGCGACGCGTCCGCCCACTTCTTCAGCTCGTACCCGGTCCGCTCGCCGGGCGGGAAGGACAGCAGTCCGAGCACGGCCCAGGCGGTCGGTGGCAGCGGAGAGGTCGGCATGGCTCCGCATTGAAGTCAGCGGAGGTCACGGGCGCAAGAGCTACTTCCGGCGCAGCTGGGCCGAAAGATGGTGCTGGAGGGGTTGGCCGACGGCCGCGAGGTCGTGGGTGAACGTGAGGGTGTCGTCGTCGGTGAGCGCGTAGCGGCGCCCCGTCGCGTCGACGTGCTTGGCGGTCGGGGTGAGGCCCACGGTGTGCGTGGCGAGCTCGACCGTGCCGTCGGCGGCGGTGCCGACCATGATCTCCGCGATCCCGGTGGGTTGCGTGATCAGCGCCTCGACGCGCCCCTCGGGCTGAATCCGCCACCAGCCGCTCTCCCGCGCCGCGGGCCGCACGGGCGCGTCATCGGCGTCGATCAGCCAGGCCCGCGCCTCGTACCGCAGAAACGGCCTGCCGTCGTGGCTGAACGTGACCTCCTGCGCGTACGTGAAGTCGCCGTCCAGGGTGGGGTATTCGCCCCGCCCCCGGCCGTGCCAGCTGCCGAGGAGGCCGAGGACGGGCGCGAGCAGCGGGTGCGGCTCGGGGATCTCCTCGTACGGGTACGAAGGCGCGGGCGCGGGGTCGAACACGGGTGGCTCCTGGGGCTAGGGGGTTACCGGGGAAGCGTAGAGCGTGCCAGCACCGCCCGTGCGGAGCGTCGTGCCCCTTCCTTTCTCTGACGGGCCGTCATATAGCTATTAGTCATATGGAGCACATGGAGTGCATGGAGCACGCCGCATCCACGGCATCGACAGCACCGACCGCTCGGGAGGCACCGTGAAGTTCAGCGTCATCTTCGAGGCCCAGCTCGCCGACCCCACCGTCGAACGCGAGCACCAACTGCTGCGCGACAGCGTCGAACAGGCCGTGTTCGCCGAGGAGATGGGCTTCGACCGGATCTGGGCGGTCGAGCACCACTCCCTCAAGTGGTACGCCCACATGTCCGCGCCGGAGATCTTCCTGACCTGGGTCGCGGCACGCACCTCCCGCATCCGCGTCGGGCACGGCGTGGTGTGCATGCCGTTCAACTTCAACCACCCCGCGCGCGTGGCCGAACGCGCCGCGATGCTCGACCTGTTGTCCGGTGGCCGGCTCGACCTCGGCGCGGGGCGCGGCGGCACCACGCAGGAGACGTCGCTGTGCGGGGTCGACAAGGAGCGGACCACGCAGGAGGTCGAGGAGGCGCTGCGGATCATCGGGAAGGCGTGGGAGAAGGACGAGCTGGAGCACCACGGCCCGCTCCTCGACATCGACCCGCACCCGATCCTGCCCCGCCCCGCACAGGCCCCGCATCCGCCGCTGTTCCTCGCGTGCAGTCGTACGGAGACGCTGCGCCAGGCCGCCGAACTCGGCGTCGGCGCCCTGGTGATGGGCTTCGCGGGCCCGGAGGCGATCGCCGACATGCGCGGCGCCTACGACGCGGCGGTCGCGGCCCGCACCCCCGAGCGCCTCGTGTCCTCGGTCGTCAACGACCACTTCTCCGTGCTCTGTCCGACGATCGTGCTCGACGACCGGGAGACGGCCCGCAGCATCGGCATCCGCGGCCAGCGCTTCTTCGCGCAGTCCATCGGGCACTGGTACGGCGGCGCGGGCATCCCCGACGAGGCCGTCGTGGAGGGGGCGGACGAGGCGGAGGAGATGCGCAGGGCCGCCGAGCAGGTGGTCGCCCGGCTCCACGAGCACCACATCCCCGTCCGCCCCACCGCCACGGCCACCTTCAACGCCGACCACGCGTACGGCACCGCCGACGACGCCATCGCCTACGTCGAGCGCCTCCGTGACGCGGGCGCCGACGAGATCATGTGCCTGATCCAGATGGGCACGGTGCCGCAGGAGGCGTGCATGGAGACGCTGCGGCAGTGGGGCGAGAAGGTGATCCCGTACTTCCGTGGGGAAGTCGGTGAGTGACGCCCGCCGCTGGGCAGGGATCCGTCCGCCACCCCGCACCGTTACAGCACGGCCGCCGTCCCGCCCCGCCACCACCGTCACAGCCGCCACCCCGCACCGTCACGACCGTCACACCGACCCAGGAGCCGCCCATGACCCCCGACCCGGTCGACCGCCTCGCCCCAGAGGCCCGGCCCCTCGTCGATGCCATCGCCGCCGCGTTCCCCGACCTCGGGGGCGCCGTCACCGATGCCGTCGAGGCCCGCAGGATCCTCGCCGCCGCACCCGAGTCGCCGTTCCCCGCGCCCGTGGTGGGGGCCGTCGAGGACCGGGAGATACCCGGGCCGCCGGGTGCGCCCGCGATCCCCGTGCGCGTGTATCTGCCGGAACCGGACGCGGAGCCGGAGCCGGACGCGGCGCCGGAACCCCGCCCCGTCGTCGTCTTCTTCCACGGCGGCGGCTGGGTCATCTGCGACCTCGACAGCCACGACCACACCGCCCGCGCCCTGTGCAGGGACGCGGGCGCCGTCGTCGTATCGGTCGACTACCGGCTCGCGCCCGAGGCCCCGTTCCCTGCCGCCGTCGAGGACGCGTACGCCGCCGTCTGCTGGGTCGCCGACCACGCGCCCGAACTGGGGGCGGATCCAGGGGCGTTGACCGTGGCGGGCGACAGTGCGGGCGGAAATCTCGCCGCGGTCGTCGCGCAGATCGCGCGCGACGAGGGCGGCCCCGACATCGCACGCCAGGTCCTCGTCTACCCGGCCACCGACGCCCGCCAGAAGTCCGGTTCCTTCGACGTCAACGCCGAGGGCTACTTCCTCACCGCCGCCCACTGCGGCTGGTTCCGCGAGCAGTACCTGGGCGCGGACGGGGACCCCGCCCACCCCCGCGTATCGCCGCTCCTCGCGCAGGACCTCGCCGGGCTGCCCGCCGCGCACATCGTCACCGCCGGCTGCGACCCGCTGTGCGACGAGGGCCGGGCGTACGGCAAGGCGCTGCGGGACGCGGGCGTCGCGGTCACGGAGAGCCATTTCCCGCAGATGTTCCACGGCTTCTTCGGGTTCCCCGAACTCCTCGAGGACTCCCGGCAGGCCTTGGCCGGTGCGGCAGAGGTGATTGCGGTTACCGCCCGTCACAGGAAAAACAGCGGTGATCAAGGGGGTAACGCAGGATAATTTCCCGAGACCCCCCTTGTGGTCGGGAACCTCGCGTGCATACGGTGTTCTTACGCGAGGTTCTCCCGTGGAGGTTGGGACATGACGGAAATTCTTGTGCAGGCTGGCGCGGAGGGGGCGGATTCTCCGGTCCAGGTGGTCGGACCCAGGGTGGTGGATCACCCGGCCTGGCCGTTGCTCAAGGACGCCGTGGAGGAGTTCAGGCCCCTGCAGAGCAAGGACGGGTCGATCGACTTCGAGGCCGAAGGCGCCCCGGCGAAGGCCGACGCCGAGCGGATCGTGGGCCGTGTCATGGCCGCGGTCGAGGAGCTCGCCCCGCTGCTGCCGCACGACGCGGCGTACCACGAGGCGCTCGTGCGCGACCTGCGCCGCTGGGCGGAGGGCGGCTTCGAGGTCCCGGACTTCCTGGACTCGCTGCTCGCCTTCCAGCCCGCCGCGCAGCGCCGGGACGGCCTCCAGCACCTGGTGGTCTTCCCGATGTACACGCAGAACGGGAACCCGGACCGCAACCTGGAAGCCGTCGTGCTGCGCATGGTCTGGCCGGAATGGCTCGCCGAGCTGGAGGCGACCCGTTACGACAACCCGCTGTTCTGCGGCATCACCTTCGAGGACTTCACCTCCGGGTACGACACGAACTCGGCGGTGCTCTTCCCGGAGACGATCGCCGTGCGCGAGGCGCCCGAGCGCTTCTCCTGGGGCGGCATCTTCTGCGACCGCGAGGCGGCCCGCTTCCGCCGCGTCACCGAGGCCGCCGTCGACATCCTCGGCGTCGAACTGCCCGCGGACATCGAGGCGATGGTCGCCGACCAGGACCGCTGCCAGCAGGCGTTCGTGCTGTGGGACATGGTCCACGACCGCACGCACAGCCACGGCGACCTGCCCTTCGACCCGTTCATGATCAAGCAGCGCCAGCCGTTCTGGATGTACGGCCTCGAAGAGCTGCGCTGCGACCTCACCGCCTTCAAGGAGGCCGTGAAGCTGGAGGCCGACGGCGTCCCGCAGGCGCGCGACGTGCAGTACGCCGTGCTCTTCGACCGGATGTTCCGCTTCCCGGTCACCGGCGACCGCGTCAAGAACTACGACGGCCTCGGCGGCCAGCTGCTCTTCGCGTACCTGCACAAGCACGACGTGGTGCGCTGGACGGACAACAAGCTGCACATCGACTGGCAACGCGCCCCCGAGGTGACCAACCAGCTGTGCGGCGAGATCGAGAAGCTGTACCGCGACGGCATCGACCGCCCGAAGCTGGTGCACTGGTTCGCCGCGTACGACCTGGTGTCCACGTATCTGTCCCCGCACCCGGGATCCACCTGGGCGAAGGGTCCCGACGCCCTGGACACGTCCCTGCCGCCGCGCAAACTCGTGGACGAGGTGCTTCCCGACGAGTTTCCGCTCAGCATGTTTTATGAGGCCCTCTCCAAGAAGCTGAAGACCGTGATCGCTTCTACGAAGGGGATCACCGCGGAGCGTGCCGAGAAGGTGGCCGCGTGAGCCACGGCGAACAGCAGCAGGAGGCGACTGTCATGACCGACACCCATGGGACCAGGGACACGCTGGACGGTGCGGTGATCGCGGTGGCCGGAGCGGCCGGACCGGCCGGCAAGGCCACCCTCAAGCGGCTCGCGGAGGCGGGCGCCACCGTCATCGGGGCCGACGCGGACGCCGAGCGCCTGGTGGCGGCCGTCGACGAGGCGCGCTACGCGCACGGCGGCGCCACTGTCATCGGCGACAACGTCGACCTGCTCGACCTGCACGCCACCCGTGACTGGGCGGGACGCATCGAGAAGGACTTCGGCCGCGTGGACGGCCTCGTGCACCTGGTGGGCGGCTGGCGGGGCGGCGCGACCTTCGCCGACACCGACCTCGCCGACTGGGACCTGCTCGAAAAGCTCCTGATCCGCACGGTGCAGCACACGTCCCTCGCGTTCTACGAGGGCCTGTCCCGCAGCGACCGCGGCCGCTACCTGCTGATCAGCGCCGCGGGCGCCTCCAAGCCGACCGCGGGCAACGCCGCGTACGCCGCGTCCAAGGCCGCCGCCGAGGCGTGGACGCTCGCGCTCGGTGACTCCTTCCGCAAGGCGGGGGGCGAGGCCGGGCCGCAGCAGGCGGCTGCGATCCTGGTGGTCAAGGCGCTGGTGCACGACGCGATGCGCGCCGAACGCCCCAACGCGAAGTTCGCGGGCTTCACGGACGTCACGGAGCTGGCCGAGGCCATCACCGGCGTCTGGGAGCGGCCCGCCGCCGAACTGAACGGGACCCGTCTGTGGCTGACCGAGAAGCCGTGAACCCTCCGAAGACCGATGCCCACCGGCATCACGACCCCACCACGCAGGGGTTCGCCAGCGACAACTACGCGGGAGGCCATCCCGAGGTGATGGCGGCGCTCGCCCTCGCCAACGGCGGGCACCAGGTCGCGTACGGCGGGGACGAATACACGGACCATCTCCAGACGATCATCCGCAGCCACTTCGGCCCGACCGCCGAGGCGTTCCCGGTGTTCAACGGCACGGGCGCCAACGTCGTCGCGCTCCAGGCGGTCACCGACCGCTGGGGCGCGGTGATCTGCGCCGAGTCCGCGCACATCCACGTGGACGAGGGCGGCGCCCCCGAGCGGATGGGCGGCCTGAAGCTGCTCACCGTGCCGACCCCGGACGGCAAGCTCACCCCCGAGCTGATCGACCAGCAGGCCTACGGCTGGGACGACGAGCACCGGGCGATGCCGCAGGTCGTCTCGATCACGCAGTCCACCGAACTGGGCACGCTCTACACGCCGGACGAGATCCGCGCGATCTGCGAGCACGCCCACGAGCGCGGCATGACGGTGCACCTCGACGGCTCCCGGATATCCAACGCCGCGGCATCCCTCGACGTCCCCATGCGGACGTTCACGAACACGGTCGGCGTCGACATCCTGTCGCTCGGCGGCACCAAGAACGGCGCACTGTTCGGCGAGGCCGTCGTCGTCCTCAACCAGGACCGCGTGCGCCACATGAAGCACCTGCGCAAGCTGTCCATGCAACTGCACTCCAAGATGCGCTTCATCTCGGTGCAGTTGGAGGCGCTGTTCGCCAAGGACCTGTGGCTGCGCAACGCCCGGCACGCGAACGAGATGGCCCAGCGCCTCGCCGAGGGCGCCCGCGCCGTCGACGGCGTCGAGATCCTCTACCCGGTGCAGGCCAACGGCGTCTTCGCCCGCCTCCCGCACGACGTCTCCGAGCGCCTGATGAAGAAGTACCGCTTCTACTTCTGGGACGAGGCGGCCGGCGACGTGCGCTGGATGTGCGCCTTCGACACGCGCGAGGAGGACATCGACTCCTTCGTGGCGGCCCTCAAGGAGGAGATGGCTCGCTAGCCACCGAATCCGCATAGGTATGCGGTCGACCGTAAATCTATTGACGAACGGTCGGCCGCGTTCCTATGCTCGCGTGCCATGCAGCTGATCCAGCAGAACCCCGATCTGTCCGCGTATTTGGCGGCCGACGACGTCATCGACCATCATCATTCGCTCGTACGGGAGACCGCGGCGCGCCTCGCGCGCGGCGTCGACGATTCATATGCATACGCTCACGCCGCCTACGAATTCGTACGGGACACGATTCCGCACTCCGCCGACAGCGGAGACCTGCGCGTCACCTGGCGGGCGTCGGACGTCCTGGAGAAGGGCACCGGAATCTGCCACGCGAAGGCGCACGCGCTGGCGGCGCTGCTGCGCGCCGAGGACATCCCGACCGCGCTCTGCTACCAGCGGCTGTCGCACGACGCGGGGACGGGCTGGTGCGTGCACGGCCTCGTGGCCGTACGGCTGCGCGGTGCGTGGCACCGGCAGGACTGCCGGGGGAACAAGCCGGGCGTCGACGCCCAATTCTCCCTGGGCGGGGAGCGGTTGGCGTGGATACCCGACCCGAAGGCCGGGGAGGCGGACTATCCGGCGCTCCACGACGCGCCGCACCCGGCGGTGCTCGACGCGCTGCGCGGAGCGCCGGACCGTCCGTATCTGTGGGAGCACCTTCCGGACGCGATCCCGGGGTGACTCAGGACCCTTCAGAAGGGTCCTAGCCGGCCTCGGCGGCCTTGACCTCTTCCGGGGTCGGGGCGGTGCCGCCCAGGTGCGCCGGCATCCACCACGTGTCGTCGGGTCCCTTGGGGCGCACCGGGTAGGCGCGCTGCGCGGCCTCGAGCAGTTCCTGCATGCGCGTGCGCAGGCGGCGCGTGATCGCTCCCGCGTACTGGTCGCTCGGTGCCTCCATGGCTTCGCCGACGCGGACCGTGATCGGGATGTGCTGCCGCTTGAAGTTCTTCGGACGGCCCTTGGTCCACAGTCGCTGCGTGCCCCAGAGCGCCATCGGGATCAGCGGAACGCCGGCCTCCTGGGCCAGGCGCACGGCGCCCGTCTTGAAGCTCTTGAGTGTGAACGACTCGGAGATCGTCGCCTCGGGGAAGACGCCGATGATCTCGCCGGATCGCAGCGAGTGCAGCGCGTGCTGGTAGGCGTGCTCACCTTGGGCGCGGTCCACCGGGATGTGCTTCATGCCGCGCATCAGCGGGCCGGAGATCTTGTGCCGGAATACCGACTCCTTGGCCATGAAGCGGACGAGACGCTTCTGCGGCAGGGCCGCCAGGCCGTCGAAGATGAAGTCCAGGTAGCTGATGTGGTTGCTGACCAGGACTGCGCCGCCGGTACGCGGAATGTTCTCCGAGCCCTTGAGGTCGATCTTCAGGTCGAGCGCCTTGAACATCGTGCGGGCGGCGCCGATGACCGGAGGGTAGACGAGCTCTGCCATGGAGGGGGTTGGCCCTTCAGTAAGTTACGCGGCCGTAGGTTTTCCGGCTTGCGCAGATCGTGCCCCATCAACGGCCGGGTGGCCAGTCCTGGTTCCAGCACCGTACGAGATCCTTGTCACGTGCGGGGAATACGGGAACGTCCGGAAATCGCTGCACAGAAAGCAGCGGAATGGAGGAGGAGCAGAGTGGCGGTCGATGAACAGACTTGGGACGCCGCGCAGTTGGGCGAGGAGCTGGGGGAGCGGGCGACGCTCGTCCAGTTCTCCAGCGCGTTCTGCGCCCCCTGCAGGGCCACCCGCCGGGTCCTCGACGAGGTCGTCGCGATGGTGCCCGGCGTCTCCCACGTGGAGATCGACGCGGAGGAACGCCTCGACCTCGTACGCGACGTGGGCGTCCTCAAGACCCCGACCGTGCTCGTCCTGGACGCGCGCGGCCGCGAGGTGCGCCGGGCGGCGGGACAGCCGCGCAAGGTGGACGTCATCGCGGCGCTGGGCGAAGCGGTCTGACGTGCCGATGGTCGCCGCGCGTGAGGGGCGGTGGGCGCCGCGTGACGCATCTCCCAGATGACGGAACGCACTTGACTGCACGCGCCACGTATCGTCAGGGTGACCGTATGCCTTCGGAACTCCTTCTCGTCGAGCGGGTCCATGTCGACCTGGCTCGCTGTTCGAGCGCCCGCTGTCCGCGTGTCTGACGCAGCCACGGACCCTCGCTCGAACCCTCCTGCCAGAAGGACAACTCCATGACGGCCACGCCCGACCTGCGCACCGCCCAGGCAGCGACCCCCGACCTGTTCCGCTCCGTCTTCCGACAGCACGCGGCAGGCGTCGCGGTGGTCACCGCGCCCGGTGCGGCCCCCGTCGGCTTCACCGCCACCTCTCTCACCTCGGTCTCCGCGAGGCCTCCCGTCGTCTCGTTCGGCATCGGCCTCGGCTCGTCGAGCTGGCCGACCGTCGCCGAGGCCGAGCACGTCGGCGTGCACATACTCGGCGAGCACCAGGCCGATCTCGCCGCGACGTTCGCGAAGAGCGGCGCCGACCGCTTCGGCGGGCCCACCCGATGGTTCGAGGGGCCCCAGGGCGTGCCGATCCTCGACGGCGTGCTCGCCTGGCTCGTCTGCAAGGTCATCGCGCGGGTGCCCGCGGGGGACCACCAGATCGTGCTCGCGGAGGCGCTCTGCGGCGACCCTGCGGGCGCCGGTCGTCCGCTGCTGTACCACCAGGGCCGCTTCAACGGGCTGCGCGACTGAAAGTTCCTGTGCGGCGCGGTTACACAGCGTTGGCAAGGTCACAGTTCAAAGCGCTTGCTTAGTGGGCGTAAGCTGGGTGTACTGGCGAGTAACCTTTTGTTCGGAGCGCGGGCCGCCCCGACCGGAAGAGTCCGCACAAGGCGCATATGCTGCCTGCGAGAAGGCGTTTTCAGCCGCAGCAGTACAGCAAAGGCGTGGCCAGTACAGCTGGTAGCAAGACAGCCGCCCAGATAAAGACGATTGCAGTAGGAGAGCCGGCGTGAGCTTGAGGATCGTTGTCACCGTGAAGTACGTGCCGGACGCCACGGGCGACCGGGGTTTCGCCGATGACCTGACCTTGGACCGTGACGATGTCGACGGTCTGCTCTCGGAACTCGACGAGTACGCGGTGGAGCAGGCGCTGCAGATCTCGGAGAACTCCGACGACGACGTGGAGATCACCGTCCTGACCGTGGGTCCCGAGGACGCCAAGGACGCGCTGCGCAAGGCGCTGTCGATGGGCGCGGACAAGGCGATCCACGTCGAGGACGACGACCTGCACGGCACGGACGCGATCGGCACCTCGCTGGTGCTGGCGAAGGCGATCGAGAAGGCCGGCTACGACCTGGTCGTCTCCGGCATGGCCTCCACCGACGGCACCGCGGGCATCGTCCCGGCGCTGGTCGCCGAGCGTCTCGGTGTGCCGCAGGTGACGCTCCTGTCCGAGGTCGCCGTGGCCGACGGCAAGGTGACGGGCCGCCGCGACGGTGACACCGCCTCCGAGCAGCTCGAGGCGTCCCTTCCGGCCGTGGTGTCGGTGACGGACCAGTCCGGTGAGGCGCGTTACCCCTCGTTCAAGGGGATCATGGCGGCGAAGAAGAAGCCGGTCGAGGCGTGGGACCTGTCCGACCTGGACATCGAGGCCGAGGAAGTCGGCCTGGAGGGTGCCTGGACGAAGGTCGCGTCCGCCGATGAGCGTCCGGCGCGCACCGCGGGCACGATCGTCAAGGACGAGGGCGAGGGCGGCAAGCAGCTCGCCGAGTTCCTCGCGGGCCAGAAGTTCATCTGAGCTTCAGCCGTCCAGTTAAGTCGCCCAAGTTCTTTGTGATTGCAGGAGATTGAAGTCCCATGGCTGAAGTTCTGGTCTTTGTCGACCACGTGGACGGTGCCGTCCGCAAGCCCACCCTGGAGCTGCTGACGCTGGCCCGCCGCATCGGCGACCCGGTCGCCGTCGCCCTCGGCAACGGTGCCGCCGACACCGCCGCCGCGCTCGCCGAGCACGGCGCGGTCAAGGTCCTCACCCACGAGGCCGCCGAGTACGCCGACTACCTGGTCGTGCCGAAGGTGGACGCGCTGCAGGCCGCCTACGACGCGGTCTCCCCGGCCGCGGTGCTGGTGCCGTCCTCCGCGGAGGGCAAGGAGATCGCCGCGCGTCTGGCGCTGCGTATCGGGTCCGGCATCATCACCGACGCCGTCGACCTGGAGGCCGGCGACGGCGGTCCGGTGGCGACGCAGTCGGTGTTCGCCGCCTCGTACACCACCAAGTCGACCATCTCGAAGGGCACGCCGGTCATCACCGTCAAGCCCAACTCCGCCGCCGTCGAGCCGGCCGCGGCCGCCGGCGCCGTCGAGGCCCTGAACGTGTCGTTCTCGGAGCAGGCCACGGGCACGAAGGTGACCTCGCGCACCGCGCGTGAGTCCACGGGCCGTCCGGACCTGACGGAGGCCGCGATCGTGGTCTCCGGTGGCCGTGGTGTCAACGGTGCCGAGAACTTCTCGGTCATCGAGGCGCTCGCCGACTCCCTCGGCGCGGCCGTGGGTGCCTCGCGCGCCGCGGTGGACGCGGGCTGGTACCCGCACTCCAACCAGGTCGGCCAGACCGGCAAGAGTGTCTCGCCGCAGCTGTACATCGCCTCCGGCATTTCCGGTGCGATCCAGCACCGCGCCGGCATGCAGACCTCGAAGACGATCGTCGCCATCAACAAGGACGCCGAGGCCCCGATCTTCGACCTCGTCGACTACGGCGTCGTCGGCGACCTCTTCGACGTCGTCCCCGCCCTGACCGAAGAGGTCAAGACCCGCAAGGGCTGAGACAGTTCCGACGTCGACGGGGCCGCGTGGTGATCACACCGCGCGGCCCCGTCCGCGTGACGGGACGACGAAAAAGACCCATTGACGCCGATCACGCCGACGGTTAACTTCGCTATACGGATTGTTGATTCCGTGAAGTGGAAACATCGAGCATATGGAGAGTGCACGAATGGGTCAGCAGGAGAAGGTGTCGACGAGCCTCGCGGGCGCGGTCAGCGAGAGCATCAGCGCCTCACTCGCCCCGGTCGACGCGGAGCTCGCCCGCCGCTACCCGGGAGACCCCGGCACCCGTCAGCCCGTCCACACGGTGTACGTCCCCGGTGACGCCTTCGACGCCGAGACCATCCGCACCTGGGGCGACAAGGCGCTCGCGCAGCTCGACGAGCACGCCCGGGACGCCGCCTCCTTCGCCGCCGTCCTCGGCCTGAGCGAGGAGCTCGCCGAGCCGGTCTACAGCCGCGTACGCGCGAAGCTGGAGCACGAGCCGGTGGAGGACCTGCGGGTCGACTTCGAGGACGGCTACCGGCCCGCCTCCGACGCCGACGAGGACGAGACCGCCGCGCGCGCCGCCCGCGTCATCGCCGAGGCGTACGCGAACGGCACGGCCGCCCCGTACATGGGTATCCGCATGAAGTGCATGGAGGAGGCGGTCCGCGACCGCGCCATCCGCACCCTCGACATCTTCCTCACCGGCCTCATGGAGCACGGCGGCCTGCCCGAGGGCCTCGTGCTCACCCTGCCCAAGGTGACGTACCCGGAGCAGGTCACCGCCATGGTGCGGATCCTGGAGGCGTTCGAGAAGCAGCACGGTCTCGAGGACGGCCGGATCGGCTTCGAGATCCAGATCGAGACCAGCCAGTCCATCCTCGGCGGCGACGGCACCGCCACGGTGGCCCGCATGATCGAGGCGGCGGAGGGGCGCGCGACCGGCCTGCACTACGGCACCTTCGACTACAGCGCCTGCCTCGGCGTCTCCGCCGCGTACCAGGCCAGCGACCACCCGGCCGCCGACTACGCGAAGGCGGTCATGCAGGTCGCCGCCGCCGGCACCGGGGTCCGCGTCTCGGACGGCTCGACGAACGTGCTGCCCGTCGGCTCCACCGCCAAGGTGCACGACGCCTGGCGCCTGCACTTCGGCCTCACCCGGCGCGCCCTCGCCCGCGCCTACTACCAGGGCTGGGACATGCACCCGGGCCACATCCCGACGCGCTACGCCGCCGTCTTCGCCTTCTACCGCGAGGGCTTCGAGGCCGCCGCCGCGCGCCTGTCGGCCTACGCCAACCAGGCCGAGGGCGACATCGCCGACGAGCCCGCCACCGCGAAGGCCCTCGCCGGCTACCTGCTGCGCGGCCTCGACTGCGGCGCGCTCGACGTCGCCGAGGTCGCCCGCCGCTCCGGCCTCACCCGCGCCGACCTGGAGGGTTACTCGGCCCCGCGCCGCGGCGACCTGACGGCCACGGCGGAGTAGGACACACAGTTCGTCGCTGCCCTTCCCCGGGGACGGCCGGGGGAGGGCAGCGGTGCGTTCGGCACCCGCGCGCGCCTAGTCTCCCGGGATGGATCTACGGCTGGCGGCCTACGCCGTGTGCATCGAGGACGGGCGGGTGCTGCTGGCACACGCCGTCAAGCCCTGCGGGGAGCGGACGTGGACGCTGCCCGGCGGGCGCGTCGAGGGCGCGGAGGACCCCGTGGACGCGGTGGTCCGCGAGGTCGCCGAGGAGACCGGCCTGACGGGCGAGGTCGAACGGCTGCTGGGCGTGGACTCGCGGGTCGTGCCCGCGGCGGAGCGCCGCGTGCCCGGATCACCCCCGCTGCACAACGTCGGCGTCTTCTACGCGGTCCGGATCACCGGCGGAACGTTGCGGCCCGAACCCAACGGGGACACGGCCGAGTCGCTCTGGACACCGCTCGCCGACGTCGCGGCCCTCGCCCGCTCCTCGCTGCTCGACATCGGGCTCGCCCTGGCGCTGACCACTCCGGCGACCGGCCACGTCGCGCCGGTGCCGGTGGGCGGTCTGATCGAGCACTGAGCCGACCGCTGACCGCCCCCCGACCGCCCGCTCAGTCGGAGGGCGGCAGTTCGCCCGAGCCGCGCTGGATCAGGCGCGTCGTCAGCTCTATCCGCTCGGGCGGCAGCGCCGCCCCGTCCAGCTGAAGGAAGAGACGGTCCGCCGCCGTGCGGCCCAGTTGCGCCGCGTCCTGCGACACGACCGTCACGCCCGGCTTCAGCAGGTCGCCCAGCTCGATGTCGTCGAAGCCGACCAGGGCCACGGGGCGTTCGTGTTCGGACAGGACCCGGACGGCCGTGACCGTCACACGGTTGTTGCCCGAGAAGATCGCCGTGACCGGGTCGGGGCCCGTGAGCATGTCCTCGGCCGCCCGCCGCACCCGCTCGGGTTCGGTGGCACCGAGCGACACCCACCGGTCGTCGACGGCGAGCCCGGCGTCCTCCATGGCCGCCCGGTACCCGCGCACACGCTCGATCGCCGTGTGGATGCGGGGCTGGTCGCCGATGAAGCCGATCCGGCGGTGGCCCTGGGCGATGAGGTGGGCGACACCGTCGCGCGCGCCACCGAAGTTGTCGGACAGCACCACGTCCGCGTCGATCTTCCCTGCGGGCCGGTCCACGAAGACGGTCGCAACACCGGCCGCGATCTCCGGCGCCAGGTACTGGTGGTCGGTGCCCGCGGGGATCACCACGAGCCCGTCCACGCGCCGCGCGCACAGCGCGAGCACCAACTCCTGCTCCCGCTCCGGGTCCTCGGCGCTCGACCCGTTGATCAGCAGCGCCCCGTGCGCCCGCGCGACCTCCTCGACGGCGCGACTGAGCGGCCCGTAGAACGGGTCGGCCAGATCCTCTAGGACGAGTCCGATGCTCGCCGTACGTCCCTTGCGCAGGACGCGTGCGCTGTCGTTGCGCCGGAAGCCGAGCGCGGCGATCGCCTCCTGTACGCGGCGCTCGGTGTCCTCGGTGACACCCGGCTCCGCGTTGACGACGCGGGAGACCGTCTTCAGGCCGACCCCGGCCCGCGCGGCGACGTCCTTCATCGTCGGTCGGTTGCCGTAGCGGTTCTCGGTGCGGCGGGCGGTACGGTCCACTGTGCGCTGTCCTGTCCTGTCGTCCCGGCGTGTGGCGTCGAGCATAGGGCCTGGACAACGTTGTCAGATGCGAGAGAGACTGTCCATCACTGATCGGTTGTCCACTCGCAGCCGCCCATCCGACCTGCCTTTCCAGGGGAACAGACACTGATGCACATGGACCTCGTCGCCGCGCTCGACATCGGCGGCACCAAGATCGCCGGTGCCCTTGTGGACGACCGGGGCCACCTCCTTCTGCGAGCGCAGCGGCCGACCCTCGCGCAGGAGGACGGCGAGACGGTGATGGGCGCGGTGGAGGAGGTGCTCGGCGAGCTCACGGCCTCCGACCTGTGGCCGCGGGTACGCGCCGTGGGCATCGGCAGCGCCGGACCCGTGGACCGCTCGCGGGGCACGGTCAGTCCGGTCAACGTGCCGGGCTGGCGCGGGTTTCCGCTGGTCGACCGGGTTCGCGCGGTGACGGGCGAGCTGCCCGTCGAGCTGATCGGCGACGGCGTGGCGATCACGGCCGCCGAGCACTGGCAGGGCGCGGCCCAGGGCCACGACAACGCGCTGTGCATGGTCGTGTCGACCGGTGTCGGCGGCGGCCTGATCCTCGGCGGCGAACTGCACCCCGGCCCGACGGGCAACGCCGGGCACATCGGCCACATCAGCGTCGACCTCGACGGCGACCCGTGCCCGTGCGGCGCCCGCGGCTGCGTCGAGCGCATCGCCAGCGGCCCCAACATCGCCCGTCGCGCCCTCGCCGAGGGCTGGCAGCCGGGGTCCGACGGAGACGCCACGGCCGCCGCCGTGGCCCGCGCGGCCCGCGCCGGTGACCCGGTGGCGATCGCCTCCTTCGAGCGCGCGGCACAGGCGCTCGCGGCCGGTATCGCGGCGACGGCGACGCTCGTGGAGATCGACATCGCGGTGATCGGCGGTGGCGTGGCAAAGGCCGGCGACGTGCTGTTCACACCCCTGCGCCGCGCACTGCGCGACTACGCCACGCTCTCCTTCGTGCAGGGCCTTACGGTGACCCCGGCGTCGACGGGCACGGACGCCGGTCTCGTGGGCGCGGCGGCAGCGGCGCTGCGCGTGGGTCCGAGTGTGAACGGGGTGCGCCGGCAGGCGGTTTGAGGCACCGGCGGGCACACCGTCGTCACGTACGGACGCACCGCCACACGTACGGAAGACCGCCACACGTAAGGAAAGACCCGCCACGCTCTCCGTCGCTGTCCACTATCCGGGCAGCTGGCGGTCCCTGCGCACCGCCTCGCCCACCGTCCAGGCCGGCGCCAGCAGCCCGGTCAGTCCGGCCAGGGAAATGAGGCGGAGGGTGAGGCGGTGGCGGCAGACCACGGTGACGCGGCCGTCGTGCTCGCGGGCCCTTTTCGCGGCGAGCTCCAGGAGCCTGAGGCCGGAGCAGTCGAAGAACGTGGTGCCGGTCAGGTCGACGACCACCACACGGTAGGGCTTGGCTGCCACCGAGTTGAGGATCGGGGAGATCTGATGGAACGTCAAAATGTCGATCTCGCCGGTCAGTTCGACCACGACGCAGTCCCCGACGGTACGCAACCGGGGTGCGGGGGTGCCGTCCTCAAGCGCGGACGTGATGTCGATGGCTCCGAAAGCGCTGAAGGCGCAGTCCTGTTGCCCGCTCTGTAGCATTTGGCCCCCCGGGTCACGAGCCCGGCCGGGTCCGAGGACGGTACCGGGCGGGCGGAACGAGGCCACCGGGGTCCAGGGTGCCTGGTCGATCACGCTAGTCGGAGGATTCCCTCGCTGTGGAGGCGTAACGATTCCTGAGCAGCTCACGTCACTTGATGGGGTGAATAACTGTGAAATCACTTGACGTTCGGGGTTGTTCCGCTAAGGGCGCTACCCGTGTGTTCTGTGCACACCCCGTGTGAACTCCGCACCGTCACCGGATGTGCACACACGGTGTCGCACTCCGCCGGGGCGCGCTTGACTGGCTCGAAGAAAACGCGGGAGGTCATGATCAGGGCCGGTCGTCGACCGTCGGGCAGCGGTGGGCGTCATCCGGCCGACGGGTCTCTCGCGTGCGACTCCGGGGCTCCCCCGATACCCGGAGTCGCGCGGGCGGTGTCATGGCGTGCGACCGCCTGGTACGGAGAGCCCGCCTGCCGCGACTTCCCTGGGTGGTGGGCGGGCTCTCCGTACGACGGGCCCTGGGGCCCGCCTTCAAACTCCCCCGAGAGGTCGCTGGTCCATACATCGATCCCCTCATCAGCGGCTGGTTTCCGTGACAGGGTGTTGCGGGCAAGCCACAGGGGGCCGATGGATGAGGGGGAGCCGTGATCGTCTGGATCAACGGGGCGTCCCGCGCGGGGAAGACCACCGCGGCGCGGGAGTTGATCGACCTGATCCCCGACTGCACACTCTTCGACCCCGAGGTGATCGACGGGGAGCTGGAGCGGCTGCTGCCCGCCAAGCGCCTTGCCGAGGTGAGCGACCATCAGGACCTGCCGATCTGGCGCCGCCTCGTCGTCGACACCGCCGCTGCGCTCCTCGCCGAGCTGGGCGGCGTGCTCGTGGTGCCGATGGGGCTGCTCCGCGAGGAGTACCGCGACGAGGTCTTCGGTGGGCTCGCGGCCCGGCGGATTCCTGTGTGTCATGTGCTCCTTGCTCCTGGGGAAACGATCCTGCGCGCCCGTGACCCCGTCGGAGAGGCCCCCGCCGACATCGAGCCGTACCGGGCCGCGCTCGCCGGCTGGCTCACCGCCGACGCCTACCCCGTCGACAACAGCGCACTGTCCCCGTACGAGACCGCCGTCCGGATCGCCGCGGCGCTGCGCACCGGGGACGCGCCGTCCTGCGACATCGTGCAGACGCCCGAGCCCACCGCGGAGACGGTCGCCGCGGGTGTGCTGCTCTTCGACGACGAGGACCGGGTGCTGCTCGTCGACCCCACGTACAAGCCGGGCTGGGAGTTCCCCGGCGGTGTCGTCGAGGCGGGCGAGGCGCCCGCGCGCGCGGGCGTGCGTGAGGTGGCGGAGGAGACGGGGATCCAACTCGACGACGTGCCACGGCTGTTGGTCGTCGACTGGGAGGCACCCGTGCCGCCCGGCTACGGCGGCCTGCGGCTCCTCTTCGACGGCGGCCGGCTCATGGGCTCGCGGGCTCACGAAGTGCTGCTACCGGGGCCCGAGTTGCGCGCATGGCGCTTCGTGACGGAGAGCGAGGCGGCCGTGCTGCTGCCGCCCGTACGGTTCGAGCGGCTGCGCTGGGCCCTCAGGGCGCGCGAGCGCGGCGCCGCCCACTACTTGGAGGCCGGGGTGCCGGTGGGGTGAGCGCGCGCCGACGCCCGCAGCGCCGCGCCCGCGCCGCCCACCACCGGATCGCCGTGCCCGAAGCAGGCCACCTCGCTGTCGAGTCCGGCGAGCCGCCGGTAGGAGGCGATCGCCTGCTCCTTGTCCCGGTTGAACACGCCGAGCATCACCTGCCCGTCCAGCGGTGACGCCGCGATCGCGTCGCCGGTGAACAGCACGCCGTGCCGGGGGAGATGGACCGCGATCGAGCCCTCGGTGTGTCCCGGCGCCGCGACGACGTGCGCCCCGTCGCCGAAGTCGAGCACGTCACCGTCGTCCAAATCCCTTACGTAGTAAGGGAGCACAGGGTCGGCCGGACGCGGCGGGAGCTGGGCCAGCGCCTGCGCGTGAAGGGGACGTTCCCAGTCCTCGTGGACCGGCTCGGGCCCCACCGCCTCGCCGCGCACATAGGGTGCGTCGAGCCGGTGCGCCGACACCTCGGCCCCGCTGAGGCGCGCGAACTCCCCGGCCCCGCCCGCATGGTCCTTGTGGAAGTGCGTGAGCACGATCCGCCGTACGTCGCCGGGTTCGTGCCCCCACGCGCGTACGGCGTCGGCGATGGGGCGCGCCGCGCCGACCGCGCCCGCGTCGATGAGCGTCAACCCGGCTGCGTCGCGCCAGAGATAAGCCTGGCCGACGGCGAACCGCAGCAACCGGAGCCGGGGTGTGACGTCGATGGTCTCGACGACCGGGTACGCGTCGGTGGTGTCCATGCCGCGACCGTACGAGCCCCCTGCCCCGAGCCGCGTACGACTTGGCTCAGGGCAGAGACGGGTTGCGCGGGGTCAGTTGGCGGCCGCGTACTTCTGAAGGAACAGGGCCTCCGCCACCGAGAGACGCTCCAGCTCCTCCGGGGACACCGACTCGTTGACCGCGTGGATCTGGGCCTCCGGCTCGCTCAGGCCGATGAGCAGGATCTCCGCCTCCGGGTAGAGCGAGGCGAGCGTGTTGCACAGCGGGATCGAGCCGCCCTGGCCCGCGTACTGCATCTCCTGGCCGTCGTACGCCTGCGCCATGGCGTCGGCCATCGCCGCGTACGCGGGGCTCGAGGTGTTCGCGCGGAACGGCTGGCCCTGGCCGACCTGTTCGACCGCGACCCGGGCGCCCCACGGGGTGTGCGCCTCGATGTGCGCCATGAGGAGCTTCGTGGCCTCCGAGGCGTCGACGCCCGGCGGGACGCGAAGGCTGATCAGCGCGCGGGCACCCGCCTGCACGGACGGCGTCGCGCCGACGACGGGCGGGCTGTCGATGCCGAGGACGGTGACGGCGGGGCGCGCCCAGATGCGGTCGGCGACCGTGCCGGAGCCGATCAGGCCGACGCCGTCGAGCACCTTCGCGTCCTTGCGGAACGTTTCCTCGTCGTACTGCAGGCCGTCCCAGGACTCCGCGGAGTCCAGTCCTTCGATGGTCGTCGAACCGTCCTCGGCGCGCAGCGAGTCCAGGACGCGGACCAGGGCGGCGAGCGCGTCCGGGGCGGCGCCGCCGAACTGGCCGGAGTGCAGGTTGCCTTCGAGGGTGTCGACCTGGACGCGGACCAGCGTCATGCCGCGCAGGGTCGCCGTCGCGGTCGGCAGGCCGACGCGGAAGTTGCCCGCGTCGCCGATGACGATCGTGTCGGCGGTGAGCAGTTCGGGGTGCTGCTCGGCGTAGCGCTCCAGGCCGCCCGTGCCCTGCTCCTCGGAACCCTCCGCGATCACCTTGACGTTGACCGGCACCCCGCCGTTCGCCTTCAGCGCACGGATCGCCAGCAGGTGCAGCAGCACGCCGCCCTTGCAGTCGGCCGAGCCGCGCCCGTACCAGCGGCCGTCCGCGCGCTCCGTCAGTTCGAACGGGGGTGTCACCCACGCCGACTCGTCCAGCGTCGGCTGTACGTCGTAGTGCGCGTACAGCAGCACCGTGGGCGCACCCGCGGGGCCGGGCAGGAATCCGTACACCGACTGCGTGCCGTCCGGGGTGTCGAGCAGTGCGACGTCCTGGAAACCCTCCGAGCGCAGTGCGTCGGCGACCCAGTTGGCGGCGCCCTCGCTCTCGCTCTTCGGGTATTGCTCGAAGTCCGCCACCGACTTGAAAGCGACCAGTTCGGTCAGCTCCGTCTTGGCCCTCGGCATGAGCGAGGCGACGGTCTCGGCGATCGGATGCGGCGACATGGGCACGCTCCTCGTAGGTGCGACGTTGTGCAGGGTGTGCGGAAGATCCTCCCATAGAGGGCCGACGCACTGCCCGCCGTAGGATGCCTGGGACAGGTGCGGCAGGCATTCCAAGATGGCCGAAACGGGAGCAGCAGACCATCGTGAGCAGCGAGAATCCGGCGACGGACGGCACGGACGGCAACGAGACGGGCGACGGCGGGCCCTCCGGGAGTGTGTGGGACGTCGTCGTCGTGGGCGCGGGCCCGGCCGGCGCCTCCGCCGCGTACGCGGCCGCGAGCGCGGGGCGTCGGGTGCTGCTCCTGGAGAAGGCCGAACTGCCCCGCTACAAGACGTGCGGCGGCGGCATCATCGGCCCTTCGCGGGACTCGCTGCCGCCCGGCTTCGTGCTGCCGTTCAAGGACCGGATCAACGCGGTGACGTTCTCCCTGAACGGCAGGTACACCCGCACCCGGCGCTCCAAGAAGATGCTGTTCGGGCTCATCAACCGGCCCGAGTTCGACGCCCAGCTCGTCGAGCACGCCCAGAAGGCGGGCGCCGAGCTGCGCACCGGTGCCACGGTGACGAGCGTCGAGCAGCACGGCAGCGCCGTGCCGGACCGGCGTACCGTCGCGGTCGGGCTGCAGGGCGGCGAGACGATCCTGGCGCGGGCCGTGGTCGGCGCCGACGGCAGCGCGAGCCGGATCGGCGCGCATGTCGGCGTGGAGATGGACCAGGTCGACCTCGGCCTCGAGGCGGAGATCCCGGTACCGCAGAGCGTCGCCGAGGACTGGCAGGGGCGGGTCCTCATCGACTGGGGGCCGATTCCCGGCAGTTACGGGTGGGTGTTCCCGAAGGGCGACACCCTCACCGTGGGCGTGATCTCGGCGAAGGGGGAAGGCGCCGCCACCAAGCGGTACTTGGAGGACTTCATCGCGCGCCTCGGGCTCGCCGGCTTCGAGCCGTCGATCTCGTCCGGGCACCTGACGCGCTGCCGCGCCGACGACTCGCCGCTCTCGCGCGGCCGCGTCCTGGTGTGCGGCGACGCGGCGGGACTCCTGGAGCCTTGGACCCGGGAGGGCATCTCGTTCGCGCTGCGTTCGGGGCGGCTCGCGGGGGAGTGGGCGGTGCGCGTCGCCGAGGCGCACGACGCGGTGGACGCGCGGCGCCAGGCGCTGAACTACGCGTTCGCCGTCAAGGCCGGGCTCGGCGTCGAAATGGCCGTCGGCAAGAGCATGTTGGCCGTCTTCGAGCGCAAGCCGGGGCTGCTGCACGCGGTACTCACCTCGGTGCGCCCCGCGTGGAACGCGTTCGCGAGGATCACGCGGGGCTCGTCCTCCCTGGGCGAGCTCGTGCGGACGCATCCGATGGCGGGGCGGGCGCTGTCGCGGCTCGACCGCTGACGGTCACTTGACCGTGCTCCGGGCCGCGTCACGGTCACTTGACCGTGCTCCGGGCCGCGTCACGGTCACTTGACCGTGACGCGGAAGACCGGGTGGTCCGGCAGAGCGGCGGACAGCTCGGCGTCCGTCGACTTCGCCGTGACGCCCTTGAAGTAGTCGTTCACCTGCCAGCCCCACCGCTCCAGGTACGTGCGCAGCACGTCGCGCTTGAGGTCGTCGTCGGACAGCTCGACGGCCTCGAACGTGCGGACCTTGCGGCCCACCCGCAGCTCGCCGCCGCCCGCGGCGTGCATGTTCTTCACCCACTGCGAGTGGCCGCGCGCCGAGATCAGGTACTGCTTGCCCTCGTACGTGTGCGGGTTGACCGGGATGCGCTGCATCTCGCCGCTCTTGCGGCCGCGGACGGAGAGCTCCGCGGAGCCGGCGAGGCTGAGTCCGCGGCGGGCCAGCCAGCCGATGACCCGGTTCAGGCGGACGGCGGTCGGGTTGGCCTTCAGGTAGTAAGGCTCGGACTGTGCGGTCATGGCGACCCCCCGGAGTGATTTCGAGAGCGGTGCTCTCGCTTGAGAGCAGTCTGCACGGGTTTGATGATCCAAAGCAAGAGCGGTGCTCTCTTTTTTGAGCGCCGCACTGCAATGTGTGCACCGCTCCATATCCGTGGAACACTCGAACCATGAGTACGCGCCGCAGCACACCCCCACGAGCCACGAGTGCCGCTCAAGGAGCCCGCGCCCGCGCCCGGCAAGAGATCACCACCGCCATCAAGGACGAGGCGCGCAGACAGCTCGCCGAGAGTGGCGCGGCCAAGCTCTCGCTGCGCGCCGTGGCCCGGGAACTCGGCATGGTCTCCTCGGCCCTGTACCGCTACTTCCCCAGCCGCGACGACCTGCTGACCGCGCTCATCATCGACGCCTACGACGCCCTCGGCGAGGCCGCCGAAGGCGCCGACGTCGGCTTCGTCCGGACGTCGGCGGCCACTGAGCGCTGGAGCGCCGTGTGCGGGGCGGTACGGGACTGGGCCCTGACGTACCCGCACGAGTACGCCCTCATCTACGGGTCCCCCGTGCCCGGATACACGGCTCCGGACAGCACGGTCAGGGCCGCCGCGCGCGTCGGGCAACTGCTCATCGGGATCGTCCGCGACGCGCACCAGGGCGGCGGCGTGACGCCGCCCCCGATCTCCGACGCGCTGCGGCCCGAGGCCGAGCGCATGGCCGCGGATCTCGCGCCGGACCTGCCACCGGGGGTGGTGGCCGCGCTCGTCGCCGCGTGGGCGCAACTGTTCGGGCTCATCGGTTTCGAGCTGTTCGGCCAGTTCAACCGCGTCGTCGACGACCGATCCGCCTTCTTCGCCCACGCCGTGTCGCGGCTCGCCCAGGACGTCGGGCTCCCCGGGTAGCCGTACTCCCGCGGAAGTACACGTGATCACCTCGCACGGCGGACGCCCGACGCCGCCCGGGGCGCTTAGCGTGGCGGCATGGACGAGCAGCGCGTACGTGACGGTGGCCCGCCCCGGCAGTGGGGCGGGCCACCGTGGCTGCGCGACCGGTGGGGGCGCAGGTCCGTCGAGGGCGACCGGCGGTGGCCGTGGCGGTCCACGCTGCTCGTCACCGCGTTCGTCCTCGGGGGGACCAACTTCGCCGCGCACGGGCAGGTGGGCGAGCGCGCGGACCTGGATGTGCTCGCGCGGCTGCTGATGCTCGTCGGGGGCGTGCTGCTCCTGTGGCGCCGGCGGTACCCGGTCGCCGTCGCGTTCGGCACGACGGCGTGCGTGACCGTGTACCTGGGCGCCGGATATCCGTACGGTCCTGTGTTCCTGCTCGTGGCCCTCGCGTGCTTCTCCGCGATCGTGGCGGGGCGCCGGTGGGCGGCGTGGGGCGCGGCCGGGGTGCTCTGGCTGGGGCATCTGCTCATCGGGCACTGGCTGTACGCGTATCTGCCGCCCTCGGGCGACGGGCCCGCCCCGTGGGCGCAGGAGGGGATCGTCGCGGCCTGGGTGCTCGCCATCATGGCGATCGCCGAGCTGGCGCGGGTGCGGCGCGAACAGTGGGAGCACGCGCGCGTGGAGCGGGAGAAGGCGGCCAAGCGGCGGGCCGACGAGGAGCGCCTGCGCATCGCCCGCGAACTCCACGACGTGCTCGCCCACTCCATCTCCGTGATCAACGTGCAGGCGGGCGTCGGGCTCGCCCTGCTCGACACCGACCCGGAGCAGGCCCGCACCGCGCTGACCACCATCAAGAGCGCGAGCAAGGAGGCGCTGGGAGAGGTGCGGCAGGTCCTCGACACCCTCCGGACCCCCGGCGACGCGCCCCGCGCACCCGCACCCGGCCTCGACCGCCTCCCGGAACTCGTCGACCAGGCCGCGGGCGCCGGGCTCACCGTCGACGTCAACACGGAGGGTACGTCGACGGTGCCGCCCACGCTGCCGCCGGGCGCGGACCTCGCCGCGTTCCGCATCGTGCAGGAAGCGCTCACCAACGTCGTACGGCACTCGGGCTCACGCCACGCGCGCGTGCAACTGTCGTACGGGGGCGACGCGTTGACGCTCACCGTCGACGACGACGGGCCCTCGACCCACGCCGACGCGGGCGGCAGCGGCAACGGGCTCGCCGGAATGCGCGAGCGCGCCGCCGCCCTCGGTGGCACGATCGAGGCGGGCCCGCGCGCCGACGGAGGCTTCCGCGTCGTCGCCCGGCTCCCGCTCACCACGACCGCCGCCGCACCGGAGGAGCTCCAGTGATCCGCGTACTGCTCGCCGACGACCAGTCGCTCGTCCGCGCCGGGTTCAGGGCGCTGCTCGACGCGCAGAGCGACATCGAGGTCGCGGGCGAGGCGGCGGACGGCGAGGAGGCGGTGCGCCTCGTGCGCGAACTGCGCCCCGACGTCGTGCTCATGGACATCCGGATGCCGCTGCTCGACGGCCTCGTGGCGACCCGCCGGATCGGCGCGGATGCCGACCTGGAGACGGTGAAGGTGGTCATGCTCACCACCTTCGAACTCGACGAGTACGTCTTCGAGGCGATCCGCTCCGGGGCCTCCGGGTTCCTCGTCAAGGACACCGAGCCGGAGGAACTACTGCGCGCCGTAAGGGCAGTTGTTCATGGCGACGCGTTGCTCTCGCCGGGCGTCACCCGGCGCCTGATCGCCGAGTTCGCAGCGCGCTCGAAGGAGCCGGCGGCCGCCGCGCCGCTCGACGAACTGACGGAGCGGGAGCGGGAGGTGATGGCGCTCGTCGGCATCGGCCTGTCCAACGAGGAGATCGCCCGCCGCCTCGTCGTCAGCCCGCTCACCGCGAAGACCCATGTGAGCCGCACGATGGTGAAGCTGGGCGCCCGCGACCGGGCCCAACTCGTCGTCCTCGCCTACGAGTCGGGCCTCGTGCGGCCGGGATGGCTGGGCTGAGACCGATCGCGGCGCCGCACACTAGACCCCGGAGTGCTCCCGCCAAAGTGCGGCGAGCGCGGAGTCCCCGCTCACGTCAGGGAACGGCAGCCGGTTCCACAGCGCCAGGTACAACCGCGCCGCGGGGCCGGCGAGTTCGCACTCCGAATCGCCCGAGACGCCGCGCTCGGCGGCCGGCGGATCCTGCGTGATCCGCACCGTCCACACGGCGTCCGGGCCGGCGTCCGTGGCCCGTACGCGCAGGACCCTGGGGACGTCCGAGCGTACCCGGCTGCGCCCCCGGGCGTGGAAACCGGTGAGCAGCTCGTCGATCCCGTCGACCGCGAACTCCGGGGTGATCGGGGCGGGTTCGTCGTGCGTGGCCCTGTTCAGGGCCGACTGCGCGTCCACGCGGTGCACCGTCGTCTCGTGCGCCTGGCGGCGGGCCCAGAACGCCAACGGCGAGGGGGCCGGGAGGAAGGCCCAGCAGTCCACGTCGGGCCGCGCGTTCGTCAGCGTGTCGACGAGCTGCCGGTGTCCCTCGCGGAACCAGGCGAGCAGGTCGGCGCCGTCCAGTGCGGTGTCGTGCTCGTCGATCCCGTGCGGCTTGAGCTGCCCCTGCGCCACGTACGAGGTCGCCCAGCGGTGCACCGCACCCTGGTGACGTAGGAGATCGCGCACCTGCCAGCCGGGGCACGTCGACACCTTGGCGTCGACGCCCGCCTCTTCTGCGGCCGCTGCCAGCAACTGGCCCTCGTCGTCGACGATGTGAATGTGTTCGGCAATCTGCATACGCGGAGTCTGCCGCTACACGTGTGCGTCAACGCAAGCCAATTCCAATACCTGGTCTACGTCGTCGCCGCGCGCCGCGTCGCGAAGCCGATCGTGGCCGCCACGGCGGCGAGCAGCGCCACGCTCGTCAGGGCCGCGGACAGCGAGAACCAGTCCGCCATGAAGCCGATCGCGGGCGGCCCGAGCAGCATGCCGCCGTAGCCGAGCGTGGACGCGGCCGCGACGCCCGTGGGCCCGGCGAGCGCCCCGGCCCGTTCGATCGCGACGGGGAAGAGGTTCGCGAGGCCGATCCCGGTGATTGCGAAGCCGATCAGCGCGAGCCACACCGTGGGCGCCAGCGAGCCGAGCAGCATGCCGACCGCGCCGGTCAGGCCGCCGGCCACCAACGTCCGTGTCCTGCCGAGCCGTTCGAGCAGGGACGTGCCGGTGAGCCGGCCGATCGTCATGGCGAACGCGAAGCACGAGTAGCTGGCCGCCGCGATGCCCGGGTGGGCGTGCAGGTCCTGCTCCATGTGCAGCGCGCTCCAGTCGGCCAGCGCCCCCTCGCCGTACGCCGTGCACAGCGCGATGAGCCCGAAGACCAGGACGAGGAGGCGGGTGCGGTTGTCGATACGCGTGCTGGTGCGGGGAGCCTCGGTGTCGGGCGTACGGTCCACGGGGCCCGGTGCCGGGTGGCGCAGCAGTGTCGGGGCGGCGCACGCGGTGACGACCAGGCCGATGACGGCGATCGCCATCAGGTGTTTCGTGGGTGTCAGGTGTGCCGCGACCAGTCCGCCGAGGCCCGAGCCGATCATGCCGCCGAGGCTGAACGCGGCGTGGAAGCTGGGCATGATCGGCCTGCCGAGGGCGCCGACCAGGTCGACGGCGGCGCTGTTCATCGCCACGTTGATGCCGCCGTACGCCGCCCCGAACGCCAGCAGGACGAGGCCGAGCGCGAGGGGTGAGTGCGTGAGCGGCGGCAGGATCACGGTCAGCGGGAGCAGCACACCGCACGCGACGGTCACCGCGTGCGAGCCGAAGCGCCGGCACAGCCGACCGGTCAGCATCATCGTGATGACGGCGCCGGCCGAGACGCCGAGCAGCGCGAGGCCGAGGGTGCTCGCGGACGCCCCGGTCTGCGCCTTGACGGCGGGGATGCGCACCACCCAGCCGGCGAAGACGAAGCCGTCGAGCGCGAAGAACGCGGTGAGGGCCAGGCGCAGGCGGGCCAGGGACGCGGCGCGGGGGGCGTCGGCGGTGACGGCCCGGAGTTTGTTCAGTAGCGGCACAAAGTCAGAGTAGAGCGGGACTCCGTGGCTGAACAAGGGGGTTTGTTGGCGGGTGTGTGTGGGTTACACGGTGGGCACCCGCAGGTGTGTGGGGGCTGCACGGTGGGCGCCCGCAGGTGTGTGGGGGCTGCACGGTGGGCGCCCGCAGGTGCGTGAGGGCTACACAGTGAGCACCCGCACGCCCGCCTCCTCGAACCGCCCCAGCGTCGCCTTGTCCGCCGCCGTGTCCGTGACGAGGATGTTCACCTGCGCCACGTCGCAGATCCGGGCGAACGCCCTGTGGCCCAGCTTGCTGGAGTCGGCCGCGACCACCACGCGCTCCGCCCGCTCGCACAGCATCCGGTTGATCGCCGCCTCCGCCTCGTCGTGCGCGGACGCGCCGTGCGTGACGTCGAGGCCGACGACGCCGAGCACCGCCGTGTCGAGCGTGACCTGGCCGAGCACACCGTCGGCGAGCGGACCGATCAACTCGTACGACTGCGGGCGCGCGACCCCGCCGGTGAGCACGATCTTGAACTGGGGCCGCACCGCGAGCTCGTTGGCGATGTTGAGCGCGTTCGTGACGATCGTCAGGGCGGGCGTCCCGGACGCGAGGTCGGGCCGGACGGCGAGCGCCCGCGCCACCTCCGTCGTGGTCGTGCCGCCGGTGAGGCCGACCGCCTCACCCGGCGTGACGAGTTCGGCGACGGCCTTCGCGATCCGCTGCTTCTCGGCGGCGCCGAGCGCGGACTTGTAGCGCAACGGGAGTTCATAGCTCACGCCGTGCACGACAGCGCCGCCGCGGGTGCGCACCAGCATCTGCTGCTCGGCGAGCCCGTCGAAGTCGCGGCGGATGGTCGCGGCGGAGACGCCGAGCTCGCTCGCCGCGTCCTCCACGTCCAGGCGCCCGCGCTCGACCAGCAGTTCCAGGAGGGACTTCCAGCGGGCGTCGCGGGACATCGGCGGCTCCAACTCGTCGTTCGTTTCGGTGGTACGTGCGGTGGTGCATTCGGTGGCACGTCGGTGTCACGACCTTAACTGGCATGCGCACGAATGCTTGATTGTGCGCGAAAGCTCGCTATATCTTGCAAGAACACGCATCCAGTGAGCGCGCCCCCAGAGGCGTGACCAACCGCGGAGTGGGGGCACGGCATGAGCAACGACCAAGGCCGGACGGGCCACAAGGAAAGCCACGTCGAGAACGAACTGAACAGCCAGCCGGAGTGCTGGACGCGGGCCGCCGGGCTCGCCACCCGGCACAAGGCGGCGCTGCCCGCGGCGGGGGAGCGGGTGGCGATCGTCGGCTGCGGCACCTCGTGGTTCATGGCGCAGGCCGCCGCCGCGCTGCGCGAGCAGGCGGGGCAGGGTGAGACCGACGCGTTCGCCGCGTCGGAGTTCCCGGCGGGCCGCTCCTACGACCACGTGATCGCGCTGACCCGGTCCGGCACCACCACCGAGGTCCTCGACCTCCTCGCCGCCCACCGGGGCAGGGCCCGCACCACGGCGATCACCGGCGACCCGGCCACCCCGATCGCGGACGCCGCGGACGACCTGGTCGTCCTCGACTTCGCCGACGAGCAGTCGGTCGTCCAGACCCGCTTCGCCACCACGGCCCTCACGCTGCTCCGCGCGCACCTGGGCCTGCACTCGGAGCAGGCAGTCGCGGACGCGCGCACGGCGCTCGCCGAGCCGCTGCCCGAAGGCCTCGTGAACTGCGAGCAGTTCACCTTCCTCGGCCGCGGCTGGACGGTCGGCCTCGCGAACGAGGCGGCGCTCAAGATGCGCGAGGCATCCCTGTCGTGGACCGAGGCGTACCCGGCGATGGAGTACCGCCACGGCCCCATCAGCATCACCACCTCCGGCACCGCGACGTGGATGCTCGGCGAGGCGCCCGAGGGTCTTGCCGCGCAGGTCGCCACGACCGGCGGGCTCTGGATCGAGGGCGGCCTCGACCCGCTGGCGGAACTGGTCCGCGCCCAGCGCCTCGCGGTCGCCGTCGCGGCCCGCAGGGAGCTCGACCCGGACCGCCCGCGCCACCTCACCCGCTCGGTGATCCTCGACGCCAACTGACCCTCTCTGTACAGGACTTGAGAAGGGAGGGGCAGTGCCCCTCGCAGCAACAGGGACCCTCGTCGGCGCGGCGGCGGCCCGGCGCGGCGCCGTGGCCGCGTTCAATGTGATCACCCTCGAACACATCGAGGCGGTCGTCGCGGGCGCCGAGGCGGCGGACGCCCCCGTCATCCTCCAGATCAGCGAGAACGCCGTGCGCTACCGCTACGGCCGGCTCCTGCCGCTGGCCCGCGCCGCGGTCGCGGCGGCCGAGTCGGCGCGCGTCGACGTGGGCCTGCACCTGGACCACGTACAGAGCGACGAGCTGCTGCGGCAGGCCGCCGACGCCGGGTTCGGTTCGGTGATGTACGACGCCGCGCGGCTGTCCTACGACGAGAACCTCGCCGCGACGCGTGCCGCCGCCGACTGGGGGCACGCCAACGGCCTTTGGGTGGAAGCGGAGTTGGGCCAGGTCGGCGGCAAGGACGGCGCCGCGCCCCTGGACGCGCACGCGCCCGGCGCCCGCACCGACCCCGGCGAGGCCCGCGCCTACGTCACCGACACGGGCGTGGACGCGCTCGCCGTCGCGGTCGGCTCCTCGCACGCGATGACCACCCGCACCGCCACGCTCGACCACGACCTGCTCAAGCGGCTGGCCGACGGCCTCGACGTGCCGCTGGTGCTGCACGGCTCGTCCGGCGTGCCCGACGACGAGCTGGCAGCGGCCGTCCGCGGCGGCATCGCCAAGGTCAACGTGGGGACGGCCCTGAACATCGCGATGACGTCCGCCATCCGCGAGTTCCTCACCGCGCACCCGGAGGCGGTCGACTCCCGCAAGTACCTCAAGGTGGCGCGCGAGGCGATGGTGCGCACCGTGAGCGAGCTGATCGGGGTGGTGCGCGGCTGAAGGGAGCGAGCTGATCGGGGCGGTACGCGGCTGAGGGAGCGAACCGCTCGGGTTGGTACGCGCCTGAGGACAGCGAACCGATCGGGGCGGTACGCGCCTGAACGGCCGTCCTACGGGCGCCAGTACACGGACTTGACCCAGATCGTGGCGAGCGCGTCGATGGCGCGCTCCTCGTCCGCCGCGGTGTCCGCTGCGGTCCCGGTCCCGCTGTCGCCGTGCCCCATCCAGATGTAGCAGGAGTGCTCCAGCATCGCCGAAAGGGCCGACGCCGTCAGCTCGGGGTCGGCCCCGGGGCAGTACCCGTCCTTCTGCGCCCGCCGGATCTCGGCCGCGATCATCCCGGTGCCCTCGGCGCGGATCGCCAGCCACCGTTCGCGGAACTCCTCCTCCAGCATCGACGCCTGGAACACCCCGACGAGTTCGCCGCGGTGCCTGCGGTACGTGTGCCAGAACGCGGCCACCGCCTCGCGCAGCGCCTCCTGGGGTGCGAGGCCCGCGCGGTAGGGCCGCTTCGTGAGCTCGGACGCCTCGTGGTGGAAGTCCTCGGCGAGCGCCGCCAGCAGGTCGGCCTTGGTGTCGTAGTAGTTGTAGAACGACGCCACCGACTTGCCGGCCTCGGCCGCGATGTCGCTGATCCGGGAGTTGAGGTAGCCGTCCCTGGCGAACACGGTCCGGGCCGCGGCGCGGAACGCCTCGTCCGTCTCCCGCCCCTTCCGGGTCGCCTTCGCCGCGCGCTCGGCGCCGGGACGGGTCGCCGTCGTCGCCTTGCGCGCGGGCCTGACGGTGTGTCTCCGCATGCTGCGGCCTCCCCTCTTGCCGCCGCGATGCTATCCGGATCGGCCCCGTACCAGGGACGACGGGTGGGACGGGGGCCGTTGGGCGGTGTTACGACACCCGGCGCGCGTGCCCGGCCCAGAACGGTTCGCGCAACGGCCCCTTGAGCACCTTTCCCGTGGCATTGCGCGGCAGGCGGGTGGCGACGGTGATGCCGGTCGGCGTCTTGAAATGGGCGAGCCTCTCACGCGCCCAGGCGAGGAACGGTTCGGGCGCGAACCCGCCCTCCGCGTCGACGGGGACGAGCACGGCGTGCACCGTCTCGCCCCAGCGCGGATGCGGAACGCCGATGACCGCGACCTCGCGGACCGCGGGATGCGCCGCGAGCACTGCCTCCACCTCCGCCGGGTACACGTTCTCGCCGCCGGACACGATCATGTCCTTGAGCCGGTCGACGAGGGTGAGATAGCCCTCGTCGTCGATCGTCCCGATGTCCCCGGTGCGGTAGAAGCCGTCGTCGGTGAGCACTTGGCGGGTGGCGTCGGGATCGTTCCAGTAGCCGGGGAAGGGGGCCGCCCCGCGCACCTGGACCTCGCCGTGTTCACCGAGCCGTATCTCCCAGCCCAGTGAGGGGCGGCCCGCGGTGGCGAGGCGCCCGCGGGACACGTCGTGGTCGGCGGGTGTCAGCGAGCTGATCGGCAGCGGTCCCGTCTCGGTGCTCGCGTACGCCTGCCGGAACCGGCAGCCCAGCGTGGCGACGGCCCGCTCCAGCACCTCGGGCCGGATCGCCGACGCCCCGTACACCACCTCGACCAGCGCGGACAGGTCGGGCGGTGTCGCGCGCGAGGCCACTTCCGCCGTCACCGCGTCCACCAACGTCGGTACGAGCTGGGTGAGTTGGACGCGGCGGGCGACCAGCTCGTCCACGAACCGGGCCGGCGCGAAACCGTCCAGCAGGTGCAGATGGCCGCCGGTGAACAGGGCGTAGCCCAGATTGACGAGCCCCGCGACGTGGAACAGCGGCAGCGCGCTCAGGTGGCGGGCGCCCGGCACGGCCTCTGGCACTTCCAGTGACATGAAGGTGGCCGCCGAGATCAGCATCTCGTGGGTGACCGGCACGAGTTTGGGCCGCCCGGTCGTGCCGCTGGTGTGCAGCAGCGCGCAAGGAGCGGAGGTCAGCATGCGTTCGTGAGGGCGTACGGGGGTCGGGTCGCCGGTGGGGGCGTAGGGCGTCAGCGAAAGGACAGTACCGCCGAACCCGCCACCCTCGCCCAGGAGTTGGGCCCCTGCCTCGTCCGTCACCACATGACGTACCTTCATCATGTCCAGCAGCACGGCGACTTCGGGCGCGGCGAGCCGCCAGTTCACCGGCGCGGGCAGCGCCCCGGCCCGGAGCAGGCCGAAGAGCGCGACCGCCCACTCCACCCTGTTGTGCGCGAGCAGCGGGACCACGTCGCCCGGCGCCACCCCGGCCGCCGCGAGGCGCGCCGCCTCGCGCTCCACCGCGTCCGCCAGCTCCGCGTAGCCGAGCTCGCCGCCCCGGTCGTCGCTGAGCGCGATCCGGTCGGCGTCGTGCGCGGCGCGCCAGTCCAGTACGTGCTGCCAGGCCGGCACGGGTCAGCCGGCCGTAGTCGGAGGGACCCGGTCGGCCGCGGTCCGCGGGGTGTGGGCGACATCGCCGGGTTCGCCCATCTCCCGGCGCCAGCAGGCGAATTCGAGCAGGATGCCGTCCGGGTCCTGGAAGTAGAAGGACCGCACGAAGACGCCGTCGTGCAGCTTCTCGGCGTATCCGTCCTCGCTGTCGTCGTGGTCGATGACCGGGCTGACCCGGACGCCGTCCTCCTTGAGCTTGGCGCGGTACTCCAGGAACCGCTCCTCGGGCACGTTGATCGCGACGTGGTTCATGGTGCCGACCGCCGAGATCCACTCGCCGATGCCCGGCACGGTCACCGGCCGGCTCACGCCCGGCACGGCGTCGGGCGCGTCGGCGAACCAGAAGAACGCCAGCGCGTTGCCGCCGCCCATGTCGAAGAAGAAGTGCTGCCCGGCGCCGCCGGGGAACTCGATCGTCTTGATCAGGCGCATGCCGAGGACCCGTGTGTAGAAGTCCACCGTGCGCTCCATGTCCGCACACACCAGGGCGAGATGGTTGACCCCGCCCAGCTCGTACTTCGGGTTCCGCCATGTCATGTGCCGGACCTCCTGTCGTCGACCGGTGAATCCTGTTCTGAATCTAAACTCAGATTCAGAACTGCGCTAGGGTGCCGACGCATCAGGCGTTCGGGAGCCGTTCTCGTCAGAGGAGGCAGCGCAGTGCACGACATCACCAGGGAATTCGTCGGCTTGGCATCGCCGCTGGTGGGGCGGGCGGGGGCCGGTGGCCATCCCTGCCAGGGCATCTACCACCGCCCCGAGGGGCGCCGCCCGACCACGGCGTTCATCGCCACCCACTACAACGTGGACTTCTCCGAGCACTACTTGGCGTCGTATCTCGCCGAGCGGGGCTACGGCTTCCTCGGCTGGAACACCCGGTTCCGCGGGAACGAGCCGTACTTCCTCCTCGACCACGCGCTGGCGGAGATCGGTGTCGGGGTGCGCTGGCTCAAGGAGGTCGCGGGCGTCGAGCGCGTCGTGCTGCTCGGCAACTCCGGCGGCGGCTCCCTGATGGCCGCCTACCAGTCGCAGGCGGTCGAGCCGAATGTGCTGCCCACGGCGGGCGGCCGTCCCGTGGACGCCATCCAACACCTCGACGCCGGCGACCTGTTCGTGGCCCTCGCGGCGCACTCGGGGCGTCCCGAGGTGCTCACGAACTGGATGGACCCGTCGGTCACGGACGAGACCGACGCACTTTCCGTCGATCCGGACCTCGACCCCTTCGGCCCGCGCAATCCGGCCCCGTACGACGCGGATTTCCAGCGGCGCTACCGGGCGGCGCAGCGGGCCCGCAACGAGCGGATCACCGACTGGGTGCTCGAGCGGCTCGACGCGCTGCGCGGCACGCGCGCCCGCGACCAGCTCTTCCAACTCCACCGCACCTGGGCCGACCTGCGGATGATCGACCCGGCCATCGAGCCGTCGGACCGCCGCCCCAACTGGTGCTATCTGGGCGATCCCGCCCGCGCCAACTACGGCATGTTCGGCATCGGAACGCTCTCCACGCTCCGCACCTGGCTGTCGATGTGGAGCCTGCGCACCTCGCAGTGCATCGCCGCCCCGCACCTGGCCCGGATCACCGTGCCGTCCCTCGTGGTGCACGCCACGGCCGACGCCTGCGTGTACGACAGCGACGCGGACGCGTTGTTCCGCCATCTCGCCGCCCCGGACAAGCGCCTCGAAACCGTCAAGTCCGACCACTACCTCCAGGAGCCGGACGGCACCCGGTCCCTGGCCGCCGACCTGATCGCGAACTGGGTGGCGGAACGCACGCCGTGACACCAACAGACGTACGGAGCCGGGGAGAGAGGCGTACGTAGCCGGCTGGAGACGTACGGAAACGAGTGGAGAGTCACGTCGACGGATGGAGGCGCACGGATGCAGAGCTGGATCCATGTCCTGGAATGGCGGGCCACCACGCGCCCGGACATTCCCGCACTGATCGACGACCGGGGGACCCGTCTCACCTACGCCGAGCTGCTCGCCGCGGTGGAACGGCGGGCCGGTGGCTGGGCGCGGGCGGGCGTCGCGCCCGGTGACGTGGTCGCGGTGATCGCACGCAACAGTGCGGACTTCTTCGTCCACTCCTTCGCGCTGATGCGCGTCGGCGCCATCCCCGCCCTGGTCAACTGGCGTCTCTCGCCAGCCGAGTTGAAGAACCTCTTCGACCTCCTCCAGCCGGTGGCCGTCGCCGCCGACGCCGAGTTCGCCTCGCCCCACGACCTCCCCATACGTGTCCGCATCGGCGGCGGCCCGCTCCCCGAGGGATGGCTCGACGGCGACACCCTGGACGCCCCCGCTCCCGCCCGGCCCGTTGAACAGCTGCGCGGCGAGGCGGTCATGGCCCTCGTGCACAGCAGCGGAACCACCGGCAGGCCCAAGGCGGTTCCACTGCGTCACGGTGCACTGATCACCAGCGTCGCCGCCTTCGCCCTGGAGGTCGGCGACCAGGTCGCGGGCGCGCGCCACCTGCAATTGATGCCGCTGTTCCACCTGGGCGGCCTCGGCCAGGCCCTCCAAGTGCTGCTCACCGCAGGCACATTGATAGTCCCCACGGCATTCCGCCCAACGACGGCGATCGACACGGTCGAACGCGAACGCATCCAGTTCTTCACGGCGGGCCCGTCCATCGTCGACATGCTCGTCGCCGAGGTACGCGGCCGTGACCGCGCCCCCGACCTGTCGAGCCTGGTCGAGATCGCCTACGGTTCCGCGCCCATCACCCCGACGTCACTGGCGGCCGCGCTCGCCACGTTCGGCTGCCGGTTCCGGCAGATCTACGGCAACACCGAGAGCCAGAGCATGATCAGCCTGCTGGCGCCGGAGGACCACCAGCCGGACAACCCGCGCCTGGCCACGGCGGGGCGGATCTCCTTCGGCTGGGAGGTCGCGATCGTCGACCCGGAGGGGCGGCCGGTGCCCGCCGGCGAGGCGGGTGAACTCCTGATCCGCGGCGACTGCCTCTTCAGCGGCTACTGGAATGCCCCGGAGACCACGGCCGAGGCCGTCACGGACGGCGGCTGGTACCGCACCGGGGACATCGCCCGGCTCGACGCCGACCGCTATCTGACCATCCTCGACCGGGCCACCGACATGATCATCACGGGTGAGGAGAACGTCTACCCCGCGGAGGTCGAGGCGGTCCTCGCACGCCATCCCGACGTCGCGGAGGCAGCCGTCGTCGGTCGCCCCGACACACGCTGGGGCGAGGCCGTGCACGCCGTCGTCGTACCGGCAGCCGGCAGCACACCTACGGCGGAGGCGGTCATCGCCTTCACCCGCGAACACCTGGCCCACTTCAAGTGCCCCCGCAGCGTCGAGTTCACCGCCGAGCTGCCCCGCACCACGACCGGCAAGGTACTCAAGCGCGAGCTGCGCGGCCGCGGCACCGCCGACTGACCCATGGCCGTGATCCGTCCGCACCGCCCACTGACCCCTCGCATCGATCCGTCGCTCACCGCTCCACATCCCCTCCAGAGGAGTGCCCATGGACGACCGGCTCATCGACCGGCTCATTGACCGGTTCTTCGCCGCCATCGAGGCCGGCGACATCGACACCGTCCGCTCGCTGTACGCGCCGCACGCCGTCATCTGGCACAACGACGACCTCGTGGAACAGTCCGTGGAGGACAACCTCAAGGTGCTGCGCGGCCTGCACCGCACGGTCACCGACCTGCGCTACGAGATCGTCCGCCGGGCCCGCCTCGACGACGGCGTGCTCCAACAACACGTCCTGCACGGCACGTTGCCCGGCGGCGCCGCGGTGACGCTGCACGCCGCCATGTACGTACGGATCGAGGACGGCCGGATCAGCCGCATCGACGAGTACCTGGACTCCGCCCACCGCGCCACGATCCGAGCGGCGCGGGAGGCGCAGTCCGGGTGAGCTGAGCAACCGTCAAAGGCTCCGCACCAGGCCCCCGTCGACGCGCAGCGCCGTCCCCGTGACGTACGAGGCGGGCTCCGAGCACAGGAACGCGGCCGCGGCGCCGAACTCGTGAGGTTCCCCGTAGCGGCCCGCCGGGATCGTGGCCCGCGACTCCGCGGCGACCTCCTCGGGGGTGTTCCCGAGCCGCTTGGCCTTGGCGGCGTCCAGCTCCGCCACCCGCGCGGTGCCGATGCGCCCCGGCAGCAGCAGATTCACCGTCACACCGTCCGCCGCCACCTCCGCCGCGAGGGTCTTGAGGTGGGCGGCGAGCGCAGCCCGTCCCGCGTTCGACGCGGCGAGTCCTGGCAGCGGCGCGGCGATCCCGCTGGAGCCGACCGCGAGCACCCGCCCCCACCCCTTCGCGCGCATCGCGGGCAACGTCAGCTCGACGAGCCGCTGTTGGGCCAGGAAAAGGGTGTCGAAGGCGGCCGCATACGCGTCGCCGTCCGTGTCCCCGGCGGCGCCGGGCGGCGGCCCCGGTCCGTTGAGCACCACGATGTCCGGTGCCCCGAACGCCTCGTGCGCCGCGTCGACGAGCTGCTGTGGCCCCTCCGGCGTCCGCAGATCCACGGCGACCCCGACGGCCTCCGGCAGTCCGGCGGCGACCTCGGCCGCCTGTTCGCCGCGCCGCCCGCTCACCACGACCCGGGCGCCCTCGGCGGCGAGCGCCTCGGCGACGGCACGGCCGAGGCCACCGGTGGAGGCGGCGACGAGGGCGACGCGCCCCTTGATTCCGAAGTCCATTCAGCGCACCTCCGTGAATCGGCCCGCACGGTGATCGTGGTGCGGGCGTTGTTGTGTGTCGTGTCCGGGCCCGGCGGTCCGCGCGGTGTCTGCCGTGCTCGGCCCCCGCGTTGCGACCCCCATCAGCGGGCCTCCTTCTCCGAGGGCAACGCGCCTGGTGTGGCCGTCAGATGCCGGTCCAGCTGTGCGTGGAGCGCCACCGGCATGGTCGGCGCCGGCGGCCGCACCCCGGACCCCTCGATCAGGCCGCGGCGGCGTATCGCCTCCTTGCGGACGGCCAGGCCGATACCCGCCTGCGCCTCGAAATTGACGAGCGGAAGATACGGCTCGTAGGCCGCGCGAGCCGTCTCGTAGCCACCGACGCGATACGCCTCGACACAGGCCAACAGGCCCTCGGGGCAGGAGAATCCGGTCATGGCGCCGGCCGCTCCCGCCGCGAGCTCGTCGAGCAGGCCGAGTCCGCCGAGGCCGCCGAAGACCGGCACGTCGAGGGCCTCGGTCAGCGCGGCCACGGCGGCGGGCGTGGGCGGCGCCTCCGCCTTGACGGCCGCCGCCGCCGGCAACTCCCGTACGACGGTGACGAGATCCGGCGTCGTGATCCGCACGCCGCTGCTCACCGGGTAGTCCTGCACCACGATCGGCGCGCCTGTCGCCTTGTGGACGGCCTGAAGATGCTCGCCGACCACGTCCGGGCGCGGCGAGTTGACCTGCACCATGAGCGCGGCGAGCCGGTCGCCGAGCGCCGCGCGGATCTGCGCGGCCTCCTCCACGGCGGGTGCCGTGGACAGCGCGGTGACACCGACGACGAGAGGCAGGTCCACCGCGGCGACCACGGTGTCGAGGACCCGGCCGCGTTCGGCGGCGTCGAGCCGGGCCGCCTCGCCGAAGACGCCGAGCACGGTGAGGCCGCTCGTGCCGATGCCCGCGTAGTGGCGCACGAGACGGGCCAGCGAGGCCTCGTCGACGTCGAGCGAAGGGCCCGTGAACGGGGTGGCCACCACGCCCCAGACACCGGGCGCGAGGTGATGTGTCATGTCGAGCGCTCCTTGTCGTACGGAAGGGTGTGTCAGCGGCCCGGCCACTGCGGCCTGCGCTTCTCGCGGAAGGCGCGCACACCTTCCTCGCCGTCCTCGCTGTCGAGGGCGGCGGTGAGCGCGGGCAGCCGCATCGCGTGGGCCTCGCCGGGCGGCAGATGGCCCGCGCGCTGCACCATCTGCTTGATGGCGCGCAGGGACGTGGGCGCGCAGGCGAGTACGTCGTCCACCCACCGCTCGACCGTCGCGTCCAACTCGCCGTCCGGAGCAACCTCGTTGACCAGGCCCATCCGATGCAGCTCGGCCGCCGGCGCGCGCCGTCCGGTCAGCAGCAGGCCCATCGCCTGGGTGTGCGGCAGCCGGTGCAGGAGCTGGAACACGCCGCCGTCGAGCGGGATGCGGCCCACGCGGGGTTCGGTGAGGCCGAATTGGGCGTGCTCGGCCGCGATGACGATGTCGCATCCGAGGACCATCTCCATGCCGCCGCCGAGCGCGTAGCCGTTGACGCGGGCGATGACGGGGACGTCGAGCGTGGTGCGCAGGCCGAGGCCGCCGAAGCCGTTCGGGTCGAGGTCGGCCCAGTATTCGAGGCCCGTCTTCGGGGCCGCGTCGGCGGACATGTCGGCGCCCGTGCAGAAGGCGCGGGGACCGCTTCCGGTGACGACCACGGCGCGGATGGCGCGATCGGACTCGATCTCGGACCAGATGTCGTTCAGTCGGGAAGTCGCCTTGCCGTCAAGGGCGTTGAGGACGGCGGGGCGGTCGATGGTGACGCGGGCGAGATGGCCGTCACGGTCCCGCTCGAAGCGGATCTCGTCGACCGGGGGCGCCTCGGCCGGGGTTGCGCTCATCGCAGGACCCCCTTCTCGCGGAGCAGGGCGATCCGCTCGGCGTCGTACCCGAGGGATTCCAGGATCTCGTCCCCGTGCTCCCCGAGCCGGGGCGGCACCCGCCGCACCGTCGCCTCGGCCGCCGAGAGCTTGATCGGCGCGTTGAGCGCGCGGACCGTGCCGGCCACCGGGTGCCGCATCTCGACGATCATCTCGTTGACGGCGGTCTGCTCGTCGTCGAGCGCGTCGGCGAGGCTGCGCACCGGGGCGCACAGGATGTCCTGCTCCTCCAGGCGCTTGACCCAGTACTCGGTGGAGCGTCCCGCGACGGCCGTGCGGAAGATCTCCTGGAGTTCGGGCCGTGCCGCGAACTGCTGGTCCAGCGTGGCGAGTTCGGGACGGAGCGAAAGATCCTCGTCCAGTTCCAGGGCGATGCTGATGTGATGCAGCGCGTTGTCCCGGAAGCCGCCGACGAAGATGACAGCGCCGTCCGTGGTCGGGAAGACGCCGGTCAGCGGCATCGCCGCCCAGTTGATCTCGGAGCCCCTGTTGAGCTGCTGGCAGGCCTCCTGCATCTGCATGTGCAGCATCGAGTCGTACATCGACACCTCGACCCGCTGCCCCTCTCCCGTGCGGTCGCGGTGCAGCAGCGCGAGCAGGATGCCCTGGAGCAGGTGCATGCCCGTCGTGTAGTCGCACAGCGTGGTGGCGTACAGGCCGACCGGGTCGTCGTCGGCGGGCCTGCGCCACATCACCCCGCTGTAGGCCTGCGCGACGGCGTCCTGGCCGCCCTTGTGCGCATACGGTCCCGAGCTGCCGAAGCCGGTGCCGCACGCCCAGATCACGCGCGGATTCAGGGACTTCAGATCCTCGTAGCCGAGGCCGAGGCGTTCCATGACGCCCGCGCGGAAGTTGGAGACGACGACATCGGCCGTGCGCGCGAGCTCGCGCACCGCCGCGAGGCCCTCCTCGGTGCGGGTGTCGAGGGCGATGCTGCGCTTGTTCCGGTTGATCGACAGGAAGATCGGGTTGTCGAGCCCGGCCTCGTCGGGGATCGAGGTCCGGGAGATGTCGCCGGTCCCCGGACGCTCGACCTTGATGACGTCGGCGCCGTAGTCGCCGAGGAGCTGGGTCGCCGACGGGCCCATGAAGACCTGCGTGAAGTCGAGGACGGTGACGCCCGTGAGCGGCTGGGTGGTGGTCATACGAGGGCCTCCTGCGAAGGCTGCGAGGGCTGTGCGGCGGTGGCGGTCGTGGCGTTCGCGGCGGGTACGTCGCCGGGGTCGGCCCCCTGGTCGCGCATCCGGCGCTGGATCACGGCCGGGTCCACATCGCGTACGAGAACGCCCTGTTCGACGGCGGTGGCCGCGGCGATCCCCGCCGCCTGCCCCATCGCCATGCACGGCGGTATCTCGCGGGACATGCGCTGCGCCTCGGGGGTGGCCGAATAGTGCCGGCCCGCCACGATCAACTGGTCGACGTCGCGCGGCAGCAGCGACCGGTACGGGTAGTAGTAGTCGCGCCCGCGGGCAACGGAGTCCGTGAAGTGCTGTCGCGCGGTGATGTCGTCCTTGGTCACCACGTACTCGCCTTCCAGGAGTCGGGTCTGCCGTACGCCCATCTGCTCGGCGACGTCCAGCAGGTACGCCTTCTCGAAGCCGGGCAGCTCCTGGCGGATGGTGTCGAGGGCGGTCGCGATGCGGTCCCGCGCCTCGAACTCGGCTTCGGTGAGGGAGGCAGGGTCGGTGCCGTCGAAGCCGGTCATGTGGGGGCAGTTGCACCACACCACGCCGGGGATCGGGGTCTTGAGCCACCACAGTTCCCAGGCGCCGCCCAGCATCCGCTTGATCTTGCGGTTGAGGGCGCGGACCTCGCGCGGGTGCTCCTGCTCGTAGCGTTCGGCGGCGTCGGTGTCGATGCCGCCGAGCCGGAAGACGAGCGTGGTGAGGTAGCCGGCGCTGGTGTGCGCGGCGCCCGAGCGGGCGGCCACGTCGATGTCACCAGTGGTGTCGATGACGACATCGCCCATGACCGCCTGCGGCCCCGACTTGGTCTCGCAGACGACACCCTTGAGCACACCGTCCTGGACGATCGGCCGGGAGAACCAGCTGTGCAGCCGCAGCGTGACACCGCTCTCACGCACCAGGTCGTTGGAGACCCGCTTCCAGCCGTCCGGGTCGAACGCGACGGCGTAGCAGATGGGCTTGGGGTTGATGTGCTGGTGGAAGTCGAAGGAGCCCCAGCGGCCCCACTTGGCCCACATCTCGGGTGAGGAATAGCGGTCCTCGACCGGCGGATAGACGGCGAGGCCGAGCTTGGCCATCCGCTCCACGTACTCGTCGACGACGCCGGTCACGGTGATCTCGTCGCCGTTGATCATGTCGTCGAGCACCAGGACCATGCCGCCGGACGCGAGTCCGCCGAGCGCCGCGTAGCGTTCGAGCAGGGTGACGCTCGCGCCGGTCCGCGCGGCGGCGACGGCGGCGCTGACGCCGGCCGGTCCGCCGCCCACGACGACGACGTCGGAGCGCTGGACGACGGGGGCCTCGACCGCTTCGAGAGCGATGCGGTCGCCCGTCAGGGCAGGGGGAACTACAGGCACAGCGATGTCCTTACGTTGAGGGTGACGGCCGCGGTCAGTCGCCGGCGCGGACCGCGCCGCGGGCGAAGGCGAGCCGGTAGAGCAGCACACTGAGCAGGCACAGGACGGCCACGTACACCGGGAACGCGGCGGCCGCGCCGTGGTTCTGGAACCAGAGCAGGACGTAGGGGGCGGTGCCGCCGAAGCCCGCGACGCCGACGGCGTAGCCGATCCCGACACCGGTGACCCGGCAGTGCATGGGCATGAGCGTGGCGGCGACCGTGTTGTACAGGCCCATCGTGAACGCGAGGACGGGCGCGCCGACCAGCATCACCACGGTGAACCGGGTGAGTCCCGGGCCCTGGTACACGAGGACGATGAAGACGAGCGCGGCGGTGCCGAGCCGCGAGATCCAGAACGTACGGGAGATCCGCGAGCGGTCGGCGATCCGCCCCACCAGCGGGTACAGACACCCGACGAGGACTCCGGAGAGCGTGGTGATCGCGAAGACGGCCGAGCTGTCCTCGTGGTGGGTGGTGCGGGCCAGGTTGGGCAGGCCGGTCGTCCATGTGTAGTTGATGGCCTGGGCGCCGGCGACGACGAACACGATGGTGAGCAGGGCGAGTTTGCGGCGGGCGAGTTCGGCCCACGGTCCTGCGGGTGCCGCGTCCCCGGTGTCGTCCGCGGCGGCTGCGGTGCTCTCCAGCGTCTCCGGGAGCGCCCTGCGCAGCCACAGGAAGACACCTCCGGCGAGCGCGCCGATGGCGAAGGGGATGCGCCAGCCCCAGGAGTCGAGTGCGTCCTGGCTCATCACCGAGCTGACGCCGAAGCACACCAACGACGCGCCCACGATGCCCACTTGGACGTAGAACCCCATGATCGCGCCGAACCGGGCGGTGTGTCCTTCGGGCGCGAGTTCCACGGCGTACGTGGAGTTGAGCGGGGCCTCGATGCCGGTGGACACGCCCTGCACGATCCGGCACAGGAGCAGGATCACGCCCGCCCAGGTGCCGATCGCGGCATGGGTGGGGGTCACGGTGATGACCAGGCTGGTCGCCACCATCGAGCCGATCGAGAAGAGCATCACTCCCTTGCGTCCCGCCCGGTCGGCGATCCGGCCGAAGACGACGGCGCCGAGCGGGCGCGCCGCGAAGCCGACGGCGAAGACGGCGAGCGCGGACATGGTGGAGGACAGGGGGTTGGAGGAGGGGAAGAACTGCGGGCCTATGGAGGAGGCGAGCAGGCCGTAGACCATCCAGTCGTACCACTCGACGGCGTTTCCGCCGCCGAGGGCGAGTAGGGCACGACGGGTGGAGACCGGCACACGGGCAGGGGATCTCTGCAAAAGCGATGCCATCAGGCACCTCGCTGGTCGAGGATCGGGCGTGCGCGGATGACGGGCGCGCGCTGCGGTGGGCGCGTCCGGTGGGGTGTCTTCTGCTGTGGGGCTTGTTCTTCAGGCTCGGGAAGCGGGGTCGGCGGGGCCGGTGGGGATCACCAAGTGGGCGGCGTGATCACCCAGACCGAACTGGCCGGTTCGTCACCGGGGTTGGCGTACCAGTGCGGCACGCTGCTGGAGTACGTGATGGAGTCACCGGGGTACAGGCGGTGTCGGACGCCGTCGAGGTAGACGTCCTTGACCCCGCTCAGCACGATGCCGAACTCCTCGCCGTTGTGTCGGAACGGGGTGTCGCTCGTGTCGTGCCCCGGCTCGGTCTCCACCCAGATCGACTCGAGCGCCCCGCTCAGGGTCGGCGTGAGCAACTCGTAGCGCGCGCCGGTCAGTTCGGCGGCTCCGTGGAAGTCGAGGACTCGCCGCTCGTCGTGGCGCACCACGGGCGAGACCTGGTCCGCCAGGTGGAAGAGACGGCCGATGGGGATGTCCAGGCCGTGCGCGATCTGGGCGAGCGTGGCGAAGGACGGGTTGCCCTTGCCCCGCTCGACCTGACTGATGAGGCCGACGCTGACGCCGGCCGCCTTGCTGAGCGCGTCCAGAGTGAGCCCTGCCTGCTTGCGGGCCGCCCGCACCTGCAGTCCCACCGTGGCGACGAGGGCGTCCACATCGGGCTTGGCCTCGCTCATGGACGTACCTGCCTTGTCGGGTCGACTGTCCCCGCGCGGCACGGACACCGGCGGGCTCAATGACGATTGAACTGCACGACGCCGCGCCCGACAAGGGTCATGTTGAAATTCTTCAGGATGATGAAAAAGACGGCGGGGTGGAGGGCCCGCCCCACGGGGTGGAGGGACCCACCCGTTCGGTCAAGGGGCTCACCCGTCCCTCAGCCCAACGCCCCCTCGTGGTAGCGCACCCCCGGATTCCACAGCAGGAACCCCTTGATGCCGTCGGAGCGGGCCGCGTCGAGTTGGGCGCGGACCTCCTTGTCGCCGTAGGAGACGCCGAGGGAGAAGTCCTGGATCCAGGGGACGATCTGCGCGTCGGTGTGCCGCGTCTTCTTCGCGAACGCGGCGAGGGAGCGCTTGGTGATCGGGTACGGGTGGGAGTTGGGGTCGGAGACGCCGTACTCGCCCTTGGCCCAGTGCGAGGGGTAGATCATCGGCGAGATGTAGTCGGCCTCCTGCGCGAGCAGGCCGACGTCCTGGGCGATCTCCTTCGGCCGGTCGACGGCGATGCCGAACACCGAGACACCGAGGAACGCGTTGTGCTTGCGGACGGCGGCACGTGTCTCGCCGACGACATCGGCGACGGACCGCTCGGGCGTGGTGTCACCGAGGCCCGGGAAGGACATCTTGCGGATCGGGCCGTCGGGGCGGCGGATGTAGTCGTAGAGGATGTCGTCGAAGCCCAGCTTCGCGGCCTCCGCGGCCAGGTCGATGTTGTACTGCCGCACCTCCTTGTTCGCAAAGTTGGTGAACGACAACTGGCCGTAGCTGCCGCCGTTGTAGGCGCCCCCGCCCGGGGTCCGCACCACACGGTCGCGGTGCCCGGACTTCCAGGACTTGGTGGCGAGGATCGGGTCGCGGAAGGCGACGATGCGGCCGACGACCGTGCCGCCGGCGGCGTGGATCTCCTTGACGGCCTTCTTCGCGTCGTAGTACCCCTTGGCGGCGCCGACGCTCTTCGCGAGTGGCACCTTGGAGGCGTAACCGACCTCGCCGAGCTCGTCCTTGATGTCGAGCTGCACCGCGTTGATCTTCTTCTGCTTCAGCATCTTCATGACCGGCTCGCGCAGCGCGTCGGAGGCCCAGCCCTGGGCGCTGACGTGCACGGCCTTCAACAGCGGCCGGTGCACGGTGAGTTCGGCCTCATGGCGGGCGGTGTTGCCCGCGGCGTCGGTCGCCGTGACCGTCGTACGTCCCGGTGGACGCGGGAGCCGGACGGCGAAGGCGCCGTCCTTCGCGGGCTTCGCCGTGTGCCCCGCGACGGTTATTCGCTGCGCGCCGGCCGCCGTGCCCCTGACGGTGACGGGCTCGTGGAAGCCGTCCGCCTTGGTGTCGGCCACCTTGAGGCGGGGTGCCTCGGTGTCGACCGTCAGTTTTCGGACGACCTCGGTGTCACCGGTGGGCCAGGAACCGGGGTGGGTGACGCGCAGTTCGTGTGTGCCGTCCTTGATGTCACCCAGGCCGACGGAGAGGGCGCCGGCGCTGCCGTGCGCGGCCCGTGTCCGCAGGGGCTTGCCGTCGAGGGTGACCTTGGTGCCCTTGAGTTTGTCGCCCTCGGCGCCCGCGACTTCGAACTCTCCCGTGCGCAGGAGCTGCGCGCCCAGCTTGCCGTCGTTGGGCAGGCCCACGAGGTTCAGGGTGGTTCCGTGTGCGGCGCGTAGCGAGAGTGTGCCGCCTATGGCGAGAACCAGTGCGAGCAGTACGCAGACGAGGATGACCGGCCGTCTGCGCGGGAAGCCCGCCGGGGAAGCGCTGGCCGCAGGGTCGGAAACGGAACCGGATGAGCGGGAGGTGGGGGAGCGGAGCCAGTTCTTCCAGTCGAGCCGCATCAGCAGATCCTCCAGGAGGTCTCGTGCGTCGTGGTCTACAGCGTCGTCCTCGTCGTCCTCGTCTTCTTCGCGTTCCTCGTGTTCACCGTTCCGGCACAACTGCCGTATCTGCTCTGGTCCTTGCGATGGCCGCTGTCTCCTGTGGCGGTACCGGGAGCGATGCGCCGGCTGATGGAGCCAAGCCTCCGCAGTCCGCCGGTGACCGGCAGGATTCCCACTCCCCGGGCTCAGGACACTCGTCCGGGGCAGCGAAACCGGCCAAACCTCCGGCACCGGAAAAGGTGCGCGCCAACGAACTGGGCGCCGTGCCGGTGCTCATGTACCACCAGATCGTCGAGCACCCGAAGAGCGCGTACGACCGGACACCCAAGGACCTCCGCGCCGAACTGGAACGCCTGGTGCGCGAGGGGTACGTGCCCGTGACCGCGGGCGAGTACGAGACGGGGAGGATCGACATCCCGGCCGGCGCCCACCCGGTCGTCCTCACCTTCGACGACTCCACCGACAGCCAGCTCCGCCTCGGCGCCGACGGCGAACCCACCGACGACTGCGCGGTCGGTGTCCTGCGCGCCGTCGCCCGCGACCACCCGCGCTTCAAGGCCCGCGCAACCCTCTTCGTGAACGGCGACGCCTTCGCAGCCACCGGCCAGAAGAAGGCCCTGACCTGGCTGAAGAAGAACGGCTTCGAGATCGGCAACCACACCCTCGACCACGCCGACCTCGCGCAGAGCGGCACCGCCGAGGCGCGCGCCCAGATCGCCAATGGCCAGCGCTCCATCGTGCGCGACGTCCCCGGCACGGACGTCCGCTCCCTCGCCCTCCCGTACGGCATTCAGCCCGAACCCGCCGACCTCGCCCTGACCGGCAGCGCGTCCGGCACGGCGTACAAGAACCGGGGCGTCTACCTCGTCGGCGCGAACCCGGCCCCCTCCCCGTACGCGGACTCCTTCGACCCGGCCGCGATCCCCCGCATCCGCTCGGCCCCCGCCAAGGGCAAGGACGCCAACTACAGCTCCACACACTGGCTCGACCAGCTCTCCGCCGGAAAACTCACGCGCTACACATCCGACGGCGACCCGGACCACATCTCGTACCCGAAGGACACGGCGGCGCGGCCGGGGAAGGGGGCGGAGAAGGGGGAGCTGCGGCCGTACTGAGCCGCACACCGTACCGAGCCGCACCGGCCCACGTGTCTTCGGGAACACTGGACCCATGAACGAACTGTTCGCCCGCGACCGCACGGAGATCGCCCCCGGCGCCGTCCACGTCCCCGACTGGCTCGACGAGCGGGAACAGCGGCGCCTGATCGAGCTGTGCCGCACCTGGGCGCGCCCGCCCGCCGGCCTGCGCGATGTGCGGCTGCCGGGCGGGGGCCGGATGAGCGTGCGGCAGTTCGGCCTCGGCTGGCACTGGTTCCCGTACGGCTACGCGCGCACCGCGGTCGACGGCGACGGGGAGGCGGTGAAGCCGATGCCGGACGAGCTGGTGGCGCTCGGCCGGCGGGCGGTCGCGGCGGCCTACGGCGAAGGCCCGGCCGACCCCTACGACATCGCCCTGATCAACTACTACGACACCGACGCCCACATGGGCATGCACAAGGACCGCGACGAGAAGTCGACCGCGCCGGTCGTGTCCCTCAGCCTCGGTGACACCTGCGTCTTCCGGTTCGGCAACACCGAGACCCGTACGAAGCCGTACACCGACGTCGAGCTGCGCAGCGGGGATCTGTTCGTGTTCGGCGGCGCGTCGCGGTTCGCGTACCACGGGGTGCCGAGGACCGAGCCGGGGACGGCGACGCCCGGGCTCGGCCTGAGCGGGCGGCTCAACATCACGTTGCGGGTCAGCGGCTTGTAGACGGGGTGCGCGCACGGATCGGCCACGGGGCGTTCACCGGCTAACATTCCTGAGCGTGATCAGGGCGAGGAGTTGCTGATGAGCGGCGGCAAGGCGGCCTCCGGGACCGGGGGCCACACGGCGGGCGACACGGCCGGGCGGCCACCGCGTCTGGAGCGGGGGCGCAGCGCGCTCGGTCCCGCGCTCGAACTCGTCCACACCGGGCGGGCTCCCACCCGCGCCGTGCTGACCGCCGAGCTCGGTGTGACCCGCGCGACCGCGGGTGCCGTCGCCGCGGAGCTGGAGGCGCTCGGCCTCATCCGCATCGACGCGAAGCCGAGCGCGGCATCCGGCTCCCAGGGCCGCCCCTCGCACCGCCTGTCCGTCGCCGACGAAGGACCGGTCGCGCTGGCGGCACAGGTCCACTCCGACGGCTACCGGGCGGCGCTCGTCGGCCTCGGCGGCGGCATCGTCGCCACCACGCCGGGCTGCGAGATCATCGACCCGGACCCGGCGGACGTACTGCGGTCGGTGGTGGAGGCGGGCGTCCGGCTCCTCGATTCCACGGGGCGACGCTGCGTGGGCGCGGGTCTTGCCGTCCCCTCCGCGGTCGCCGAACCCGATGGCACCGCCCTCAACCCCCTCCACCTGGCCTGGCCGGTGGGCGCCCCGGTGCGGCAGATCTTCACCGACTGCGTACGGGAAGCGGGCCTCGGCATCCCGGCGTTCGCGGCCAACGATGTCAACCTGGGCGCGCTCGCCGAGCACCGCCACGGTGCGGGGCGCGGCGCGCGCGACCTGCTGCTGGTGGCGACCGGGCACCGCGGAGTGGGCGGCGCCCTCGTCCTCGACGGCCACCTCCACACCGGCAGTTCGGGCCTCGCCCTGGAGGTCGGCCACCTCACCGTGAACCCCGAGGGACGCCCCTGCCACTGCGGGAGCCGCGGCTGCCTGGACGTCGAGGCCGACCCGCTCGCCTTCCTCACGGCGGCGGGCCGCGCCCCCGACCCCGGCGGCTCACTCCTGGAACAGGCCCGCGGCCTGCTGACCGAGGCGAAGGACGACCCGGACGTCCGCGCGGCGACCGCCCTCCTCATCGACCGCCTCGGCCTCGGCCTCGCCGGCCTGGTCAACATCCTCAACCCGGACCGCATCGTCCTCGGCGGCCTCCACCGCACCCTCCTCGACGCCGACCCCGAGCGCCTCCGGGCCGTCGTGGCGGACCGCAGCCTGTGGGGCCGCAGCGGCAGCGTCCCGATCCTGGCGTCGACGCTGGACCACAACAGCCTGGTGGGCGCGGCGGAACTGGCCTGGCAGCCGGTCCTCGACGATCCCCTGGGGGCGCTCAGCGGGGGGTGACGCCGACGGGCTCCATGACCGGCTCCTGCGGCTTCGCCACCTGGTCCCTCCGCGCCATCAGATCCGGCACGAGCGAGGCGATCCCGGCGACCGCGAGCGCCAGACCGATCCACAGCGGCGCCCGCAGCCCGTACGCGTCGATGACGACACCGCCCACCGAGGTGGCGATGACGATGCCGAGGGTGATGAACGAGGAGTGCACGGTGTTCACCAGCGCCCCCGCGTTCCCTCTGCGCTGCACACGCACCACCATCGCCGGGTTCATGGTGACACCCACCAGACCGATGCCCAGCATGCACACCACGGCCGCGGCACTCACCTGGGCGAACAGCGCGAACCCCAGAAGGAAGAGGGAGTTGAGGGCGAGCCCGGCCAGCAGCACGGTCAGGGTGTGCCGGTCGGCGAGGCGTCCCGTCACCGTGTTGCCGATGACGGTCGCCGCCCCGTAGGCGACGAGCAGGAGCGGCACGGTGCCCGCGCCGAATCCGGAGATCTCGGTGAGGATCGGGCCCAGGTAGCTGAACGCCGCAAACGTCGCGCCGATCACGAGCGTGCTGGTCGACAGCGTGAACCACAGCCGCGCGGAGCGGAACACGCCGAATTCCTCCCGCAGTTGACCGGCGCCCGCGTCCTTCGGCACGTCCGGCACCCCGACGAGCGTCGCCGCCGCGGCGAGCACCGCGATCCCCGAGATCACCCAGAACGCGGCACGCCAGCCGAGCCGGTCGCCGATGAACGTGGCCAGCGGAAGCCCGAGCAGCGTGCCGAGCATCAGCCCGTTGAGCGCCACGGAGACGGCGCGGCCGCGGACTTCGGGCCGGGTGAGCTGTGCGCACATCGCGAGACCGATACCGAAGAAGGCCTGCGAGGCGACGCCGGTGACGATTCGCGCCGCCAGCATCACCGCGTACGTCGATGCGGTCGCGGCCAGCACATTGCCGGCGAGGAACACCGTGAACAGCACCATCAGGGCCCGCTTTTGAGGGACCTTCAGGAGCGCGACGGTGAGGAACGGGCCGCCGAACGCCATGGCCGCGGCGAAGGCGGTGATCAGATACCCGATCTGCGGGATCGTCGCATCAAGGCCGTGCGCCATCTGCGGCATCAGACCGGCGACGACGAACTCGCTTGTGACCATGGCGAAGATGCCGAGGGCCAAGACGTATACGGCGCGTGGCATGGGTGTCCCTCCGGGAGGTGTTTGTTTTGGATGGAGCAGTACAAAATCAGGGCATGACTGAGCACGACGCGGTACTCGACTGCGATCCAACTGCGGTACTGGGGTGAGGAGATCAGCCGGTGAGGGCGTCCAGGGCGATGTGTGCCGTGGCCTCAAGAGTGGCGCGGTCGGCGCCCCCTTGTCCGGAGACGCGCATCCCGCCGATCACGGTGTTGAGGAAGCGTGCCAGCTCCTCCGGCGGCCGCTTCGAGGTGATCGAGCCGTCGGTCTGCCCGGCCGTGATCACGGACCGCAGGGCGGCGAGCCGGACATCGAGATCCCGCTCGACCAGACGCGCCGACTCGGGATCGCGCCCCGCGAACTCCACGGTGGTGTTCACAGTGAGGCAGCCACGGCTGTGGCCGTCCTTACGGGTCCCGGACTCGGTGTCGACCGTCGTCGCGAACAACGTACGGATCCGGTCGAGCGGCGACTCCTCCGCGTCCTCCAGGATCTCCATCTGGTTCGCCGTCATCCGCTCGATGTAACGGGTCAGCGAGCGCGTGAACAGGTCGTGCTTGCTGGCGAACGTGTTGTAGATGCTGCTGCGCCCCAGCCCGGTGGCGGTGCACAGGTCCTGCGTGGAGGTGGCTTCATAGCCGTGCTCCCAGAAGGCGTGCATCGCCGCGTCCAGGGCCCGCTCCTCGTCGAACATCCTCGGTCGGGCCATACGGGAACGCTACCTGTTTTGGATCGCTCGGTGCAATACGTGATCCCGGTCACGCACACCCCTCACCGCCACTCGACCGAGAACGCCTGCGCCGGATTGTCCACCAGGATTCGCTCCACCGTCCCCTCGCCCAGCACCGCTTCGAGGCGCGGGCGTACCCGGCGCAGCAGGTACGGCATACCGGGGCCGCCGGTCACCGAACGGGCCCCGGCGGTCGTGGTGTCGCCGCCGAGCAGGAGGCGGTCCGCGTGGCCCGCGTCGGACAGGGCCGCGAGGGCGTCCGGCATCCGCCAGTCCGTGGCGTGGTTCGCCCGTGAGGGGCCGTCGAAGGCCAGGTACGCCCCCGAGTCCGCGGCCTCCCGGTGGGTCACGAGGTCGGGGGAGCGGTTGAGGTGGCCGAGGATGACGCGGTGCGCGGGCACCTCCAACTCCTCGCACAGCAGGTCGAGTACGTCCAGTGCGCCCGTGCCCAGCTCCAGGTGGACGGCGATCGGCGCCCCGGTCGCGTGGTGTGCCTCGGCGGCGGCCGCCATCGTCCAGCGGGCGTGCGCGTCCAGTGCGTGAAAGCCGCCTGCGACCTTGATCAGACCGGCGCGTACGGTGCTGTCGGCGATGCCCTCGGTGAGCTCGCGTACGAAGACCTCGGCGAGTTCGTCGCGCCGCTCGGCCAGCAACTCCTCGGCGTAGTGGGCCGCTTGGTGCAGTCCGGTGGCGGCCACGATGTGCACTCCGGTCGCCACCGCGAGCGCGGGCAGCTCCGCCGCGTGCCGGCCGAGCCCGTACGGCGTCCACTGCACCACGGTGCCGCCGCCCACGGCCGCGTACGCCTCCAGCTCCTGGCGGGCGAGTCCGGCGTCGTCCAGCTCCTGTCCCGGCAGCACGGGGCTGCGAAAGAAGAGGTGGTCGTGTGCGTCGACGATGCCCAACTGCCCTGGATCCAGGTCGCCTTGGACGCCGCGGACGGCCCCGCTCACCACTGCCGCCCGCACGGCAGGCTGTCGCGTTCGGGCTGGGAGAGGTGCGGGACCGGGTAGCGGTCGCCGGGAGTCCTGGGGGTGATCTCGTATTGCATCGCGTGCATGGATCGCGTCCTCAGTGGTCGGCAGTGGGGGACGGGGTGGGAGGCGCCGCGGCTACATCCACCGCACACCCTCGACCTCGTGCTCCCGCACCCGGTACGCGATCATCCGCCGCAGCAGCTCACCGGGCACGGGCCGGCCGTACGGGAGTTTCACCGAGCCCTTGCCGGTGGTGAAGTCGGCGAGGTCGGCGTCGAACGCCGCGCGGGTGCTGGGGGTGAAGACGACGTTCGCGTGCTTCGTGTAGCCGTTCACCATGAAGAGGATCGTCCCCGACGGGTGGATCCAGGCCGGGGTCCCCCACTTGATCGCCTCGGTCGCCTCGGGAACCGCCTCGTGGGCCAAGGCGCGCACCTGCTCCAGCAGTTCACGGCCCTGACCGTCGAAGCCCTCGTAGTACTCGTCCGTGGTCTCCGCCTTGCTCATGGCGCCAGTTTGGCACGCTCGCGGCCCCCGCGCGCGAGGCGCTGAACGTACCGGCCGAGCACCCCGAGCATGATCACCTCGCACCCGAGCATCACTCGCTCGACCAGACCGATCAGCTCCCGGCCACCCGGCCCCGCCGAGTACGCCATCACCCCGGCCCCGACCACCGCGAGCAGGGACAGCACGCGCAACCACCACGCGGTCCGCCCCGCTGCCGGGCTGAGCCGCCCGGCCAGGACGAGCCCGGCCGCCGGCAGCGCCGCGAACGCCGCGACGGACGCGTAGCGGTGCACATACGCCGACCCGGTCAGCTGCGTGGTGAGCGGATCCGTCGGCACCACGGCCGCGAGCACGAGCCCCGCACCCCAGACCGTCAGCAGCACGGACGGCAGCCCGCGCATCGCCGGGAGCCGCTTCCTCGCCACCACGAGGAGCAGCAGCGAGACGAGGCCGAGCGAGGCCATGGCGGTCTCGATCGGTCCACCGCGGTCCAGGGCGGCGAAGTCGCTGACGGTGAGGGACATCGGGCTGAGTCCCGGATCGGTGTCCCGGGGCGCAAGCAACGCCGCCATCATGGCCACGACCACGGCGGTCCAGACCGCGGGGGCGAGCAGATGGCCGTGGCCGGTGAACTTCAAGCGTCGGCTGAAGGTGTCTCGTCTCGGAGTGGGCACGCTCCGATCCTCCGGCCCGGCAGGCCCCGCCCACATGGGGGCCGCCCCGGAGCCGCCCCTGACCCGGCCCCTGACACGTATCAGGGTCGACCGGGCGGCAGGGAGCAGCCCCGCCCCCCTCACGTACTCCCGCGGAGGTACGCACAGTGCCGCTGGCCGTACGACGACCCGGGCCCCCTCCCGGCGGGACGCTCGAGTCATCACCACGAGTGGACGCCCGGCACACCGCCCCGGCGCCACCGGAACAAGAGGAGATGAGTCGGATGCAGACCCTCGCGGAATTCGGCCCCGGCAACGGCCCCGGCCCCTGGATCCTGTTCTTCCCGCTGATCTGGGCGGCCGTCGTCGTCGGTGTCGTCACCCTGCTGCGCCGCACCGTCTGGCGCGGCCGGCGCGGACCGTGGCGCCCCGTCGGCCCCCGCTTCGACGAGAACTCGCCGATCGCCGTGCTCGGCCGCCGCTTCGCCGCCGGCGAGATCGACGAGGACGAGTACTGGCGCCGACTCACCGTCCTGAACGAGGAGTTCGGCCACGACAGCCACTACGGCCAGTACGGCGCGTACGGCGTCGACGGCAAGGCGAAGGGCGGCGCGTCATGAGCACCGCCACGACGCTCACCCCCACCGCACTCGCGGCGCGCGTCGACAACGCCGTCAAGGTGTACGGCTCCGGGGACACCGCCGTCCGTGCCCTCGACGGCGTGAGCGTCGGCTTCCGGGCCGGACGGTTCACCGCGATCATGGGCCCGTCCGGCTCGGGGAAGTCGACCCTGATGCACTGCGCGGCGGGCCTCGACACCCTCACCGAGGGGGCCGCGTACATCGGTGACACCGACCTCGGCTCGCTCGACGACCGGCGGCTCACCCTGCTGCGGCGCGACCGCGTCGGGTTCGTGTTCCAGGCGTTCAACCTCGTCCCGACGCTGAACGTCGCCGAGAACATCACGCTGCCGATCGACCTGGCGGGCGAACGCCCCGACCGCGAGTGGCTCGACGCACTCGTCGACGTCGTCGGGCTGCGCGACCGGCTGCACCACCGGCCCGCCGAACTCTCCGGCGGTCAGCAGCAACGCGTCGCCGTGGCAAGGGCGTTCGCGGGCCGGCCCGACGTCGTCTTCGCCGACGAACCCACCGGCAACCTCGACTCCCGCTCCGGCGGCGAGGTGCTCCGCCTCCTCGGCGACACGGCCCGCCAGGCCTCGCGCGCCGTCGTCATGGTCACCCACGACCCGGTCGCGGCCGCCCACGCCGACGAGGTCGTCTTCCTCGCGGACGGCCGCCTCGTCGACCGGATGGAACGGCCGACCGCGGACCGGGTCCTCGACCGGATGAAGGCCTTCGACGGGCCCGCGTCGACGGAGTTCGACGGCACCACATCATTCGGCGGCACCCCGTCATTCGGCGGCACCACGTCAACGGCTGGAGGTCAGCGCGGTCCTGCTGGGCGTCGCTTTCCTCGCCGGCACCCTCGTCATGGGTGACACCCTGCGCGCGAGCTTCGACTCGATGTTCGCGGGCGCCAGCAGCGGCACCGACGCCGTCGTACGCTCCGGCAACGTCATCACCACCCCCGGCGAGAGCCAGGGCACCCGCCGCCCGGTGGCCGCCTCGCTCGCCGACGACCTGGCGAAGGTGCCGGGCGTCGCCGCCGCGGCGCCGAACATCCAGGGCGCGGGCCAACTCGTCGACGCCCACGGCGAACCCATCGGCGGCCAGGGCCCGCCCACCCTCGCCGGAAACTGGATCGACGACCCCGAGCTCAACGCGTACCAGCTCGCCGACGGCCGCACTCCGCGCAAGAGCGGCGAGGTCGTCATCAACCGCGGCGCCGCGAAAACCGGCGATCTGAAGGTCGGCGACACGACGACGCTGCGCACGCCCGACCCGGTGAAGGTCACCATCGTCGGCCTGGCCACCTTCGGCGGTGAGGACGGCATGGCGCAGACCACCTTCACCGGCATGACCCGCGCCGACGCCGAGAAGTACCTCACCCCGAAGCCGGGAGAGGCGTCCACCATTCAGGTGCGCGCGGGTCCCGGCGTCAGCCAGCAGGAGCTCGTCGACAGCCTGACTGCCGCTCTGCCCAAGGGAGTTGAGGCGATCACCGGTGACGAGTCGGCGCAGGAGAACACCGACATGATCTCCGGCCAGTTCCTCAGCCTGTTCACGACCTTCCTCCTCGTGTTCTCCGGCGTCGCGCTGCTCGTCGCGACCTTCTCCATCCACAACACCTTCGCCATCGTCGTGGCCCAACGCGCCCGCGAGAACGCCCTGTTGAGGGCACTCGGCGCGGCCCGCCGGCAGATCGCGGCGGCGACCCTCGTGGAGGCGACGGCGGTCGCCGTGGTGGCCTCGGTCGCCGGGCTCGCGGGCGGGATCGGCATCGCGGCCGGGCTCCAGGCGCTGTTCCCCGCCATCGGATTCCCGTTCCCCGAAGGGGACTTGGTGATCAGCCCGCTGTCCATGCTGCTGCCGCTGGCCGTCGGTATCGTGGTGTGCGTCGGCTCGGCACTGCTGCCGGCCCTGCGCGCCGGACGCACCGCGCCGCTGGCCGCCCTGCGCGACAGCTCCGTCGACGACTCCGGTGCCTCGCGGCGCCGCGCCGTCATCGGTGGTGTGCTGGGCGCGGCCGCGATCGCGGTGACCCTCGTCGGCGTCCTGGCGTCCCCGTCGATCACCCTCGCGGGCGTCGGCGCCGTGCTGGTCCTCGCGTCGTTCGTCGTGCTCGGTCCCGTCGCGTCCACGTCCGCCGTACGGGCCCTGGGCGCGCCGCTCGACCGGCTGCGCGGCGTCACCGGCGGGCTCGCGAGGCGCAACGCCCTGCGCAGCCCGAAGCGCACCGCCGCCACGGCGAGCGCCCTGATGATCGGCGTCGCGGTGGTCTCCCTGTTCACCGTCTTCGGCGCCTCGCTGAAGGCGACCATGGACCAGACCGTGAACCGTTCCTTCGCGGGCGACGTCGCCGTCTCCACCCCGTCCTTCGGCGCCGGCGGCAGCGGCCTCAGCCCCAAACTGGCGCCCGCGATCGCCGAGCGGCCCGAGGTGGCCACGTCGGTCGGCCTCGGCAGCGGCGTCGCCGACGTCGAAGGCAAGGGGCGCGCCCTCACTGTCGCCGACCCGGCCGCGCTCGCGAAGTCGTTCGACCTCGGCACGGTCGGCGGCTCGATGGGCGACCTCGGAAAGAACGGCATCGCGATCACCCGCACCGAGGCCGACAAGCAGCACCTCGCGGTCGGCGACACGGCACGGCTCGCCTTCACCGACGGCAAGAAGGAACCCTTCACGGTCCGCGCCGTCTTCGGCCGGTCCGAGCTCGCAGGCGACTACGTGATCTCGCGCGAGGCCTGGGCGCCCCACCGTACGCAGGACGCCGACAGGCTGGTCTCCGTCACCTTCAAGGACGGCGTCTCGGCGGCCGACGGTACGAAGGCGGTCGAGAAGGTCGCGGCGGCGTACGGCAATCCGGATGTGCAGACCCGCGACGCGTACGCGCAGTCCTCGGCGTCCGGCATCGACATGATGCTGACGCTCGTCTACGCGCTGCTGGCCCTGGCCGTCGTCATCGCGCTGCTCGGCATCGCCAACACCCTGACCCTCGCCCTGCACGAACGGACCCGGGAGCTGGGCCTGTTGCGCGCCGTCGGCCAGACCCGCGGGCAGCTGCGGGCGATGGTCCGCTGGGAGTCGGTGCTCGTCGCCGCGTTCGGCACGGCCGGCGGACTCGTGCTCGGCGGCTTCCTCGGCTGGGTGCTGGTGAAGGCGTCCGACGGGGCGAGCGACAGCGCCTTCGCGTTCGCGCTGCCGCCGGTCCAGCTGGCGGTCGTGGCACTCGTCGGGCTCGCCGCCGGCGGCCTCGCCGGCCTGCGCCCCGCCCGCAGGGCGGCACGCCTGGACGTGCTGCGGGCCATCGCCACCGAGTGAGCGACGTACCTTCGGTGATCACCGCCCGGTCAGCCTGCGACGGCCGACCGGGCGGGAGCATGCGGGGACACCTTGCGCTCGTGCGTGTCCGTGCGGCGCGCGGGATGCGTCGCGTACACCGGGTACGGCGCGATGGCCATCGAGGCGGCGGTGGCCGGCAGGGCGAACCAGACGACCTTGCCCTCGCCGTGCGGGCGCACGCCCCAGCTCTCGCTCAACGCGGCGATCATCGCGAGACCGCGGCCGCAGGTGGCGAGGGGGTCGGCGTCCCGTACCTCGGGGAGCCTCGGGTCATGGTCGTGCACCGAGACCCTGAGCGTGCCACTGAGCAGCTCGATCTCGACGGTGCAGAGCTTGTCCGGTCCGGCGTGCCGGTGGACGTTGGTCAGAAGCTCGGTGACGCAGAGCGCGGCCATCTCGATCAACGGATCGAGATGCCAGTAGCGCAACTGCGCCGATACGATTCTGCGGACCTGACCTATCCGCGACGGCAGGGCTTGGAGCTCCACCGTGCAATGCCTGTTCGGCTGGCTGATCACGGCTACGACTCCCCGAAATTGAGTCCGGAAGAAGACGAAAACGGATCGAGCGGTGCGACCGTGCTGTGACAGGACTGCCCGCTCCGTGTCCGGCGGGCTGGTTCGCAGCGTTATCGCCGGTAAACCCTGAGTAGTGATGTGTGACCAGCGTGACCCAGGGGGCGTGGGCGTGCAACTTCGCCGGGTGTTCGCTGCGGGGCGGGTGCTATCCGGTGTGCGCGGTGGCGGCGCGCACGGCCTCGATGAACCGCCGGGCCGCGGGCGGTCCCGAGGCGCCGCCCTGTCCGCCGAGGTGCAGCAGATAACGCCGCCCGTCCACGTCGGCCATCGCCCGGTCCTCGGCGCCGAACCACGGCCTGCCCGCGCGGACTTCACCCAACGGGGCGCTGTCGATCTCGCTCCCGTAGCTCGTGAGCAACTCCAGCCTGCCGTCCGTGATCCGGACCTGTCCCGCCCGGGTCAGTGATCGCAGGCGTCGGCCGATGCGCACGCCCGTCGCCGTGAACTCCGGCTCCGCCATGCCGTTTCGCCCCCTCGAGTGGGTGTCTGCGGTGCAGTCTGCACGCACCTGGCCAGGAGCACCAGTGCACATGTGGACGCGCTGTGAAGCATTGGGGGCAGCTCCGGCGTACGCCCCCTCGCACGCACGTTCCCGCACTCTCCCGGGACCCCGGGCACGTGTTCCGCCGCCCTCCCAGGCGTTCCTTTGAGACGCTCAAAGATGCATTTATGCAGGTGAGAAGCGTGCGCAAGGTGCTTATGATCGTGGTGTCCGGCTGCCGTCGGCGCCCGGGACCGGAGCGCGGAAACGACGGCCGGGCACGACGAGAAGGAGCCAATCGGTGAGCACCACGGAACAAGGTCGGCCCACAGGCGAGGGTGCGGCGTCCGGCCCCCTGCCGACGCTCGACGTCGACCACACGGACCCCGGCTACCGTGAGTGGCTCAAAGAGGCGGTACGCAAGGTGCAGGCGGACAACAACCGCTCGGCCGACACGCACCTGCTGCTCTTCCCGCTCCCCGAGCACTGGGGCATCGACCTCTACCTCAAGGACGAGTCGACCCACCCCACGGGCAGCCTCAAGCACCGTCTGGCCCGCTCGCTCTTCCTCTACGGCCTGTGCAATGGCTGGATCCGCCCCGGCCGCCCCGTCATCGAGGCGTCGAGCGGCTCCACCGCGGTGTCGGAGGCGTACTTCGCGAAGCTGATCGGTGTCCCCTTCATCGCGGTGATGCCGCGTACGACGAGTGCCGAGAAGTGCCGCCTGATCGAATTCCACGGTGGACAGTGCCACTTCGTGGACGACTCCAGGACGATGTACGCGGAGTCCGCGGCCCTCGCAGCCCGCACCGGCGGCCACTACATGGACCAGTTCACGTACGCGGAGCGGGCCACGGACTGGCGCGGGAACAACAACATCGCCGAGTCGATCTATCGCCAACTCGCTCTGGAGCGCTACCCGGAGCCCGCCTGGATCGTCGCCACGGCGGGCACGGGCGGCACCTCGGCGACGCTCGCCCGCTACGTCCACTACATGCAGCACGACACCCGTATCTGCGTCGCGGACCCCGAGAACTCCTGCTTCTTCGAGGGCTGGACGACCGACAACCCCGACGCGACGAGCGACTGCGGCTCCCGCATCGAGGGCATCGGCCGCCCCCGCATGGAACCGAGCTTCGTGCCAGGTGCCATCGACCGCATGATGAAGGTCCCCGACGCGGCGAGCGTCGCGGCGGTCCGCGCCCTGGAGTCGGCCATCGGCCGCAGGGCGGGCGGTTCGACGGGTACGGGCCTGTGGAGCGCCCTCAAGATCGTCGCGGAAATGGTGTCGGAGGGCCGCACGGGCAGCGTGGTGACGCTCCTCTGCGACCCGGGCGACCGCTACCTGGACAAGTACTACTCGGACGACTGGCTGCGGCAGCAATCCCTGGACATCACCCCGTACGCGACAGCGATCACCCGCCTACTGGAGACGGGGGAGTGGCCGGGTACATCAAGCCCCGCCACCGATTGACGCTGAGGCGGGTTCGGCGGCGGCCGAGCCATTCAAGCCCCGCTCCGGGACGAGACTCGCGGGGTCCGGGGCGGAGCCCCGCGACCGCAACCCCGCCGCGGCGCAACGACCAACCCGCCCCTACGCCGGCGCAGCCGCAAGCCGTCGATCAAGCGCCCCCACGGCCCCCCGAAACGCCCTACCCAGCCCACCCCGCCCAGCCTTCATCCCCGCCCGCACCCCTGCACCCGCATCCACGGCAAACGTCCACCGCACCCGAGATCCCCCACCGGGAACCCCTTCGATCCGCCACTCCTCCACCATCGCCCGTATCCCCGGCACATTGGTCTCGTCAACGCGATACGCGTAGACGTCACCGGGCTCGGCGGCGACGATCGTCTCGAGGAACCGCGTCCCACCCTTGAGCCGGACCTCCCGCCGCGCCCCACCGTCCAGCGGCCGCGCGAGCGTCACCGCGGAGAACCACTGGGGCCACCCGACGACGTCCTCGGCGAGCGCCCGGTACACGGCGTCCGGGGAGGCCGACACCTCACGGGCGAACACGAGCCGCAAGGGCGCGCTGTCGACGAAGTCGAGCTCGACGGGGCGAAGTCGGCGTGCCATGAAGGTTCAACCCCCAAGGTTGAAGCGGCGGACGCGACCCGGGTCAACGGGCGTCGCCCGTAGCCAAGTTGATGTGCTCCAGGTGACCGGTCCCGGTCACCATAACTGGCGCACCGTCAGATGTCTGTACCGTCCTCGGGTTCCCCGGCCACCACGAGCCGCATGTGCTCGGCGACCTCGGCCCGCGCCTCGACCGGCAGCCCGCCGTCCGTGACCAACGTGTCCACCTGGTCGAGCGAGGCGAACGAACTCAGCCCCACCGTCCCCCACTTGGTGTGGTCCGCCACCACGACGACCCGCCGCGCGGACTGCACGAGCCGCCGATTCGTCTCCGCCTCCGCCAGGTTCGGCGTGGACAGGCCGGCCTCCGGGCTTATGCCGTGCACCCCGAGGAACAGCACGTCGAAGTGGAGCGCCGCGATCGCCTGGTCGGCGACCGGGCCCACCAGCGAGTCCGACGGCGTGCGCACCCCGCCGGTCAACACCACTGTCGCCGCCCCCTGTCGGGACGCCGCACCGCGCTGCGACGCATGGAAGACGTCGGCCACGCGCACCGAGTTGGTCACCACCGTGAGGTCCGGTACGTCGAGCAACTGCTGGGCCAGCGCGAACGTCGTCGTACCACCGGAGAGCGCGATCGCCGTGCCGGGTGCGGCCAGCGGCGCCGCGGCGCGCGCGATGTCCTCCTTGGCCGTCAACTCCAGGCCGGACTTGGCCTCGAAGCCGGGCTCATGGGTGCTGGCCTCGACGACCGGGACCGCGCCGCCGTGCACCTTCTCGACGACGCCCTGCCGGGCCAGCGCGTCCAGATCGCGCCGCACCGTCATGTCGGAGACGCCGAGCTTCCTGGTCAGCTCGTTGACCCGGACGCCGCCGCGCCGACGGACCTCGTCGATGATCAGGGCGCGGCGCTGCTCCGCGAGCAGGTTCTGATTCTCGCTCACGTCCGTCGGATCCCTTCGGCTCGTCCCGCCTGCCACCACCGCCGTACCGGCCAGCGCTTTCTCGTCATCCTCGCACGCGCCACCGACACCGGGACCACCGCCTGCGCTGCCGACCTGCGCCGCGAGGGGGCGCCAAGGGGTGAATGGGGTGGGGCACCTCGGGGAGATTCCGTGACGAGGGGTGCCCGAAGGGGCGCCGGGCCGAGATCCTGGTCGTGTTCAGAAACGGGGGACACATGAGCACGACACACGAGCACGGACAACGGAACGGCACCACGGCGGAACCGGCGACGACGCCCTCCGCGAAGCCGTCCACCACGCCATCCGCGACACCGCCCACGACCACGGACGAGACCGCTCTGGAACTTCTCGTCCACGGAGTCGGCGGCACCACTCCTCAAGAGATGCTCGACGACCCGCAGCCGGTGCGGGTCTCGGGCGACGAGACGGCGGCCGTCTTCCGGCGCGGCGAGGACGCCGACGCGGAGTCGCGCCCCGACGACTACCGGGGCAAGCCCGTCCCCGAGGCGTACGTCTGGTGCAACCTCACCTCGGGCAACGGATCACGGGCGCTGTGGCTGCTGCTGCTCCCCTTCATGGTGGTGAACCTGTCCCACTGGATGCGCCCCAACGCCCGCCGCAGATCCCGCACCGTACGCCTCTACGGCCTGCTCGTCCGCCTCCTCTCGCTCACCCTCACGGTGCTGCTGGTCGGCGCCGCGTGCGAGGTCGCCCTTGACCTGACGGCCTGGCAGTGCGCGGGCACACCGGCCTGCGCCGAGCAGCGGGCCTGGCTCGGCTTCCTCTCCGTCGACGCGCACGGTGGCGGCGGCTGGTGGAGCCAGCCCGGCCGCCGCCTCGCGCTCGCCTCGCTCGTCCCGACCGCCCTGGCAGGTCTGCTCTGGTACCTCTCGCACCGCACCTGGAGCGCGTACGAGGCGCAGCACCCGCTGCCGCACATGGCCGAGCCCACCGACGGCGAGATCGACAACGCGCTCGGCAGGCCCGGCTTTTGGTACGGCCGCCGCCTCGTCGCCCGCCTGCGCTCGGCGCACACCGCGGCCGCACTGCTCACCGTGGCCGCGGCCGTCGGCACGTCCGCGGCCCGCTTCGACCGGGCGTCCGGCGGTCCTGCCCTGCTCGACGTGCTGGGCTGGCTGATCGTGGGCGCACTGGTCCTCGGCACCCTCGCCGTCATCGGCGTCGTCGTGCACCGCGGCCGCTGCGAGAGCCGGGTCGACGACACCCTGGACGGCACGGTGGTACGCGCCCTGCCCTACGCGGCGCTCGTCCTGCTCCTCGTGACCATGGTGTACGCGGCCTGGTCGCGCCCCGGATGGCAGTCCTTCGGACGGCTGCCCGGCGACATGAGCTTCGGCGGCATCACCCTCGTCCAGGGCGCGCTCGTGATCGCCCTGGCCTTCGTCGCGCACGCCATCTACCGCACGGCCCGCGACCCGCGCACCGCGCTGCGCGGCCTCGGCGGTCCCGCCACCGCGATGCTCGCGTGCGCACTCGGCGGCGTCATGAGCGGTGGCGTGGCGCAGCGCGTCGCCGACTGGCTGGACGGCACCAGCGGCCTCATCAAGGGCCCGCCCGTGCTGCTCACCTGGCAGGCCTCCGTCATCCCGCCGCTGCTGATCGTGGTCGCCGTCCTGTGCGGCGCACTCGCCCTGCGCACGGCCCGTATCAAGAAGCGCGAGACGGCCCAAGTGGCGGTCGACTACCACCTCGACGAAAAGCCGGGCAGCACCAGCGAACCCCCGGACACCGCCCGTACGTCACGCATCGCGGGCACACGCGCGCGTGCCGCCCTCACCGACAAGGCGCCGGTGATGATCGGCGTCGTCTCCTCGGTGACGCTGCTGCTCGGCGCCCTCGCCGTGGTCGGCGCCTGGACCACAGGGAAGGTGCCGGGCACCGCGGCCCAGGGCTCGTACGCGATCGTGGCCGGGGCGGCCGACTCGGCGCAGGCGCTCGGCTCCTGGCTCATCGGCCTGGGCTTCATACTGTTCGTCACCTGGGGACGCCGCGCCTACAAGGACGCGTCCGCACGCCGCACCATCGGCATCCTGTGGGACGTGGGCACCTTCTGGCCGCGTGCCGCGCACCCCTTCGCGCCCCCCTGCTACGCCGAGCGCGCCGTCCCCGACCTGACCTGGCGGATGGCCACTTGGACACAGGCCACCGGAGGCCGGCTCATCCTGTCCGGGCACTCCCAGGGCAGCGTCCTCGCGGCGGCCGCCGCCTGGCAACTGCATCCCTCCGTAAGAAAGCGCGTCGGACTGCTCACCTACGGATCGCCCCTGGAGCGGCTGTACGGGCGCTGGTTCCCGGCCCAGTTCGGACCCGAGGCGCTGGCCTCGCTGCACCGCCAGGTCGACTGCTGGCGCAATCTGCACCGCAGGACCGACCCCATCGGCGGGCCGATCAACCTGCCGGGCGAGTGCGGTCCGCAGGTCGACCACGCGGCACTCCTCGACCCGCTCGCCTACGGACGGACCGCCGAACACCCGCTCCCCGCACCGATCCTGGGCCACGGCGACTACCAGGCCGACCCGGTCTTCGCCGAGGAGCGCGCCCGGCTGCTCGCCCGCCTCAAGCCGGGCGTACCGCAGCAGCGGCCCGACGCCGAGCAGCCTCAGGGCAGTTCGGGCAGGTCTTCCGGGTAGAGCAGCGTGAGCGCGTCGGTGTCCAGGTCGTCGAGTTGGGCGACCCGGCCCGCATGCCGCTCCACCATCGACTCGAACGTCTGCCGCGCGGTGCGGCCGTTGCCGAACGCGGGCCCCTTCGGGAGCGCCGTGAAGTACTTGAGGAGTGCTTCCGGCGTCCCGTCGGCGAGCCGGTACTCGTGCTCGTCGGACTGCTGCTCCACGATCCGCAGCAGTTCCTCGGGCACGTAGTCGGAGAACGTGATGGTCCGTGAGAAGCGGGAGGCCACACCGGGGTTGGTGGACAGGAAGCGCTCCATCTCCGCCGTGTAGCCGGCGACGATCACGACGACCTCGTCACGGTGGTCCTCCATCAGCTTCACGAGCGTGTCGATCGCCTCGCGGCCGAAGTCGCGCCCGGAGTCCTCGGGGGACAGGGCGTACGCCTCGTCGATGAACAGGACGCCGCCGTGGGCCCGTTGGAAGGCCTCCTGGGTGCGGATCGCGGTGGAGCCGATGTGCTCGCCGACCAGATCCACACGGGACACCTCTACGAGGTGTCCCTGGCCGAGGACGCCGAGCGACGCGAGGATCTCGCCGTACAGGCGCGCCACCGTCGTCTTGCCGGTGCCGGGGGAGCCAGTGAACACCAGGTGCCGCCGCACGGAGGCCGCCTTGAGGCCCGCCTCCTGGCGCCTGCGGCCCACCTCGATCATGTCGGTGAGGGCGCGCACCTCGCGCTTGACGCTCTCCAGGCCCACCAGAGCGTCGAGTTCACCGAGAACGAGCTTGGATGTGCGGGACTCCTCCGCGGGCTCCTGAGGGGCCGCCACGGGCCGCTGGTCGGGCACGGCGCTGAGCAGGCCGACGGTCTGCGTCGCGGTCTGCACGGCCGGCTGCGGGGCCGCCGTCGCACCGGGGCTCACACCGCCGCTCTCGTCGCTCGTGCAGTCCTCGATCAGCGGGCCGTCCTCGGCGAACTCGTAGCCGCCACGCGAACACCGTTCCGTACGGCACTTCTTGAGGCTCGTACGGCAGCCGTCGATGACGTGGAAGCCGAAGCCGCCGCTGTCCGCGACCCGGCAGCCGTGGAAGCTGCCCCGGCCGCCCGCCGACACGTAGAAACCGGCCTCGGTGGGCGAGGTGACCGTGCAGCGCTCGATCGTGGGGTCCGCGCCCTTCGTGACGATCACGCCGGTCTGTGTGGCGTCCACCGTGCAGTTGGCGAGCGTGCCGCCGCTGCCGTGGTCGCGGAACCAGGCGCCCGTCGCGGCCTCGCGGATGCGGCAGTCGTCGAGCTGCGCGGTCGCCCCGTCGCTCACCGACACGGCGGTGTTGCGCACTTGGGAGAGGTCGCTGTCGACGACGTCCACGCGCGAGCCGCGGTCGAGCACGAACAGCGCGTCCGGCACGTCGTGCACCCGGCAGGATTCGAGCACGGCGGTCGCTCCGTCGCTGACCCAGACGGCCGGATAGTCGCCCGTACTGTCGTGGATCTCGCACTGGTTGGCGTCCACGCGCGTGCCGGGGTCCCACACCGAAAGACCGTTGCGCCCGAACTGGCGCACGGTGGAACGCGTCAGCGTGAGCACGGACCGGGAGCGCAGGTCGATCGCGTTCTCCGGGACGTCGTGGACGCGGCAGTCGGCGAGGGTGAGCACCGCGTCCGTGTCGAGCGTGACGCCGTCCCCTGTCGTGCGGTGCACATCGCAGTCGGTCAGGTGCGCGGCCGCCCGCCCGGTGATCTGCACACCGGAACCCTTGACCTCGTACACCTCGCAGCCCACGGCCTCCAGGCCGGAGTGCTCACCGGTCGCGGACAGGCCCGCACCCGACGTGTGGTGCACCCGGCAGCGCTCGAGCCGCGGATGCGCGCCCCCGCGCACCGCGACGCCCGCCTGCCCGGCGGCGACGACCTCGCACTCCTCGAACACGCCGCCCCCGCCGTCGAGCACGGCGATGCCGATGCCGCCGGGGTTGTCGACGGTGCACTGCCGCACCGTGGGCCGGGCGCCGCCGCGGACCTCGACGCCGGTCGCGGACCGGGTCACCACGCGGACGCCGACGATCTCCGGGGCGCCCTCCTCGACGAGCAGCGCGGGCGCCGCCGCGTCCTGCCCTTCGACCTGTAGATCACGCACGGACGCGGAGGCCCGTACGGTCACGGGGACGCCGTCCGCGGGCGCGATCCGCACGGAGCCGGGGGAGCCCTCGGGGCCACGCAGCGTGACGGCCCGCCGCAGTACCAGGTTCTCCCGGTACGTACCGGGGGCCACGGTCAGTACGTCACCGTCGGTCGCCGCCTCCAGGGCGGCTGCCAGCGACGCATACTCACCCGTGCGGCGCCGCCACCGCGAAGTACCGGCGTGCGTCACCTGGACCGAGCCCTGTGCCATGGCGCTGATCTGCCCCCACCTCGTCTTACGCAGGAAGTTGTGCGCGCCTCGCGGGGCGCTGTCCCTGGCTGCTTCCTGCGCTCTGCCTGCCAAAAGGTGGCTCCACCGTAGCGTGCGCGGAGCACGGCAGTTGACCAGAGCGACGAGCCTGTGGGCGGCGGTCAGCTGCCCGTGCCGGTCCTGCCCCAGTCGGGTCCGGCGATGTCCCAGGCGCTGTCCCAACGCGCGTACCGGCGGCGCAGCATGCGCCACAGGACCAGGCGCCGGGTGCCTTCCACCAGGCCGGTGACGGCGACGGCCGCACCGAATCCGGCGAGCGCCGCGTGCGTGGCGGCGGTGGGCCGGTCGAGGGGCCGGCCGACGGCGCGGCCCTGGTCGTCGGTCCACACGGTGAACTTGTCGCCGCGGTGCGGGGTGGTGAGGGCGGCGACGACGCGGTCCTGCCGGGTCGAACCGTCCGGCGCCTTCCAGGTCGCCACCACGCGTGTGTGTGCGTCACGCGCCGTGGAGGTCTCCGGGTCGGGATCGAGCGGCGGCTGTGCCACCTTGTGCACCACGGTCGCCGTCACCTCGTGGCGCATGCTGCGCTGCTCCTCCACGGAGCGATACAGAGCGTCACGCGACATGGACCCCGCGACGACGCCGGCCAGCGGCGCGGCGACGACGATGAGGAACAGTGCGACCAGGGCGACCCAGGCCTCTGCCAGGTCGGTCCCGCGGCACACCGGATTGTGACGCCAGCGCCATAGCCCGATCAACGCTCGCACGGTCTGCACCCCCTTCCGGGTCTGTCATAACCCCGAACGGCAGCGCCCGCATGCCGGAGGAGAGAAGAGAGAGCGACGTCACCTGGCTCCAGGTCCTGGCTCGCCCCTGCCCACCGGCGCTTCCGACACTGCCATTGTCTCTCAACGAGCATGCCGCGGCGCCGGGTTCCCCAGCCGGATGACGGTTATTCGAGGATCCTCAAGGGATCTCCGATACGCACGGTGCCCGTCGACTCGGGCACCAGGTTCGTGCCGAAGCACAGTTGGTCGCCGAAGCGGCGGTGTCGCGCCAGCGTGCGCAGGGGTTCCTTGCCACGCTCCGCGGTCTGCTGGTTCGTCGTCGTGACCACGCAGCGGCCGCTCTTCTTGGTGATACGGAAGGTGACGTCCCCGATCGCGATGCGCGACCAGTCGTCCTCCGCCCACGGAGGCGTGCCGGAGACGACGACATTCGGCCGGAACCGGTTCATGGGCAGCGGGCCCTCGTCGGCGTGGTCACCTTGAGCGATCAAGGAGTTGAGGGCGTCGAGCGAGGAGAGCGTCGTCAGGAGCAGCGGGTAGCCGTCGGCGAAACTCACTGTCTCGCCCGGGCGCGCGTACTTCGGGTCGATGGGGCGTCTGGTCGCCGGGTCGTCCAGATGCAGCAGGCGTATCTCGGTGCCCAGGTACGCACTCCACCACGCGTGGGCCGCGCGGTCGGCGGGGACCGCCTCGACCTTGTCCGACCAGACCTCGATCGTGGTCGTCTCCCGCGGCCCGGGTATCTCGACGGTCAGCGGGTCCATGCCCGGAGCCGACACGCGAACGCCGCCGCCGGGCAGTTGCTCGGCGGCGGCCAACGCCAGGCGCGGATGCGGCCGTTGGGTGACGATCTTGTCGTCCGTGCCCACCAGCACCCAGCGCCGGTCCCCTGCCAGGCCCCACGGCTCCACGGCGGCCTCGCGCGGAGCGTGCCCCCGAACCGCCTTGAGCGGGTGGACATGGATCGAACTGAGTACTGGCTGCGACATGCCGGTAATTCTGCCAGCAGCCACGGACATCGCCCGTGGCTGCTGTGGTGGGCCGGAGCGTTCCGGCCGTGTCGGGTCAGTAACCGCGGTACTGCTGGCGGTTGTACGGATCCTCGTACGGCGCGGGGGCGGGCCGCGGCGTGGCCGGGCGCATTGCCTCGTAACCGGTCGCCTGGCCGGGCGCGGGACGCTGCGGCTGCTGCTGGGCCTGCTGGCCCGGATAGCCGCGCTGGGCGCTCGCCTGCTGCGGAATGTACGCGGTCGGGGCCGCCTGCATCGGGGCGTTCTGCGGGTGCGGATAGCCGTACTGCGGCGAGGGCGCGGAGGGCGCCGACGGCAGGGCGGGCAGCGCGGCAGGCAGCGCCGGCAGGTGGCTGTTGCTTTCGTACGCGGAGGGAACCCGGATCGGGGCGATCTGCGGCGTACCCCGTTCCGCGACGAGTGAGTCGTAGATCGGAGTGTCCGGGAAGGACGGCGCGGAGTAGTAACCGCCGCCATATGTGGAGCGGGGGGAGGTCATGACACATAAGTTAAGCCCACGATGTGGTCGTTGGGGTAGACCGATAAGAGGGTTCTTTTGCGTGTCGTGTGTGACCGCGCGTCCTCAATGCGAGCGAACTTGGGGAAAACGGTCGTCGCCCGGGGCAGATTTCCTGTAGAGCCCAAAATTTCGGGGGGTTACCGGCGGTTGGCCAGTGATCTTCGAACGGGCCTCTGGGAGCCGGAAGGCTCCAGGGAATAGGTTGGACGGTAAGCCGAGGGCAGGCGTTTGGGGCGGACATGACAATGGCTAAAGGGTCGAATGTCGGGGTGCCTGCTACCGCCGTACGCGTCGAATTGGGCCGACGTTCAGGCCCCGGTGTACCCGACGTCGACGCCTCGGCGCTCCTGCTCGCTTCCGGAAAGGTCCGCTCGGACGCGGACTTCGTGTTCTACAACCAGCCGACGCACGCCTCCGGGGCGGTCCGGCACGAGGGCAGGTCCACCAGCGGGGGCACCGTCACGGACACCCTCTTCGTCGACCTCGCGCGCGTGGAGCCCGCCATCGAGCGGGTGGTCCTCGCGGCGTCCGCGGACGGCGGGGCGTTCGGACAGGTGCCTGGCCTGTACGTCCGCGTCGTCGACGCGGCGGACGGGGCCGAACTCGCCCGCTACGAAAGCGCGGACGCGACGGTGGAGACAGCTTTTGTCCTCGGTGAACTGTACCGCCGTCAGGGAGCCTGGAAGTTCCGGGCCGTGGGCCAGGGCTACGACAGCGGCCTGGCGGGCCTCGCGAGGGACTACGGCATCACGGTGGACGAACCGAAGCAGGCGGCGCCGCCCGCCGCCGCGCCATCGGCGACGCCCACACGCGCGGCGCCCGTGCAACCGACCAAGGTGACGCTGACGAAGGCCGCTCCGACCGTCTCCCTGGCGAAGCAGGGCGGTACGTCCGGCGCCCTGCGCGTGAACCTCAACTGGGAGGTGCTCAAGCAGTTCGGCGGCCGGGGGAGCAGGCGCGCCCGGAGCCTCGACCTCGACCTGTGCGCCCTGTACGAACTGGCCGACGGGCGCAAGGGAGTGGTGCAGGCCCTCGGCAACGCCTTCGGGGCGCTGGGCGAGGCCCCGTACATCCACCTCGACGGCGACGACCGCAGCGGAGGCCTGACCGCCGGCGAGAACCTCACCATCAACCTCGACCGCACGGACGCGTTCCGCCGCATCCTCGTCTTCGTGACCATCTACGAAGGCGCGCGCAGTTTTGCCGACCTCCATGCGACGGTCACGCTCCAACCGGCGCACGGCGCCCCGATCGACTTCTCCCTGGACGAGTGCACGGTGCCCTCCACGGTGTGCGCGCTCGCCCTGCTCACGAACGACGGCGGCGACCTGACCGTGCAGCGCGAGGCCCGCTATCTCGTCCCTGACCGGGGCGTCAGCCCGCAGCGCACCGTGGACCGCGCCTACGGGTGGGGCATGAACTGGACACGGGGCCGCAAGTAGCGTTCCGCGGCGAGGTGTTCACCCTCGATCGGGCGCGGCGTACGTACGCCCCTTCCAGGCCGCGCCCTGCCCCCTGTAGTGCTGCACAGCGGAATCCACCGTCATCAGGAGGTACAGCAGCGCGGTGAACGGCAGTAGCGGCGCCAGCCACAGCGTCTGCCGGTAGTAGCGCAGCATGGGGATGTACGTTCCCGCCATCACCGCCCAGGCGAGCGCGCCGAGCAGTGCGGCCGGCGCGCTGCCCGAGAACAGGCCGACGAACAGCGCCGCGGGCGGCACCAGGTAGACCAGGGCAAGCCCCAGCACGGTGGCGAGCAGCACCAGCGGGTTGTGCCGCAGCTGTGCGTATGCGCTGCGGGACACCATGCGCCACAGATCCGCGAGGCGCGGATACGGCCGCACGCTGTCGACGCGCTCGGCGAGGCCCAGCCAGATGCGCCCACCGGACCGCTTCACGGCCCGTGCGAGCGACACGTCGTCGATGACCGCCTGCCGGATCGCGTCCGGGATCCGCGCCCGCTCGGCCGCCTCGGTGCGCAGCAGCACGCAGCCGCCCGCCGCGGCGGCCGTGCGTGCGCCCTGCCGTGTGATCCAACGGAACGGGTACAGCTGCGCGAAGAAGTACACGAACGCGGGCACGACCAGCCGCTCCCACACGCTCTCCACCCGCAGCCGCGCCATCTGCGACACCAGGTCGAAGCAGCCCGTGCGCGCCGCCGCCACCAACTCCCGCAGGCTGTCCGGCTCATGCGCGATGTCGGCGTCGGTCAGCAGGAGGAACTCGGGGTCACGCGCGCGTGCCAGGCCGATGCCGTGCCGCACCGCCCACAGCTTTCCGGTCCAGCCCGGGGGCGGCTCGCCGGGTGAGTCGACCGTGAGGGGGAGCCCGCCGAACCGCTCCGAGAGGGTGCGTGCCACCTCGCCCGTGCCGTCCGAGCTGCCGTCGTCCACCAGGAAGATCTCCGCCCGCCCCGGATAGTCCTGGGCGAGCAGGGACGGCAGGCTGTCCGGCAGCACCTCCGCCTCGTCGCGGGCCGGCACCACAATGCACACATCCGGCCAGCTTCCGGGCTCGGTGCGCGGTGGCAGGCGCAGGTCCGTACGCCAGAAGAAGCCCTGGCACAGCAGTAGCCACAGCCATGCGGCGAGCGAAGCCGCGGTGATCCACACAACGACGTCCATCCGCCGCAGTCTGCCCCACCGGCACGGGCATTGTCGGACCGATCGTCTATGGTTTCCGGGTGAAGATCGCGCTGATGGACTCGGGAATCGGACTGCTCGCGGCCGCTGCGGCGGTACGGCGCCTGCGCCCGGACGCCGACCTCGTGCTCTCCTCCGCCCCGGAGACCATGCCGTGGGGGCCGCGCACGCCCGAGGACGTGGCCGAGCGGGCGCTCGCCGTCGCCGAGGTCGCCGCCGCGCACGGCCCGGACGCGCTGATCATCGCCTGCAACACCGCCTCCGTGCACGCACTGCCCGCCGTGCGCGCCCGGCTCGAGCCGCAGATCCCCGTCATCGGCACCGTCCCCGCGATCAAGCCCGCTGCCGCGGGCGGCGGCCAGGTCGCCATCTGGGCCACGCCCGCGACCACCGGAAGCCCCTACCAGCAGGCGCTGATCCGGGACTTCGGAGGCGGCGCCCAGGTCACCGAGGTGCCCTGCCCTGGCCTCGCCGACGCGGTGCAGTGGGCCGACGAGGAGGGCATCGACCGTGCCATCGAGGCCGCGGCCGCCCTCACGCCCCGTGATGTAAGGGCCGTCGTCCTGGGATGCACCCATTACGAGCTGGTCGCGGAGCGTATCCGCTCCGCGGTGCAGCAGCCCGACGCGGACCTGCTCGCCCTGCACAGCAGCGCGGGCGCCGTCGCCGCGCAGGCGCTGCGCCGGATCGGCGAGGGCCCGCAGGCCGGGTCCGATGCGCGCGGCAGGCTCACGGTGCTGCTGGGCGGCCGGGAGGACACGCTTCCCAAGGAGGCACTCGCCTACGCGGAAGGCCGTGACCTCCAGGCGCTGAGCCACGCGGGCTGAGCGACCGCACCGGCCCGGCTCAGCCCGGTCCGGCCCACAAGGCTGCGCAAGCCGGTGCCGGACCCGCGGAACATGAGTAGGCTCGATTCCATGAGGGAACACGCCCCCGACGAGCACTCAGGGCGACGCTCTTCCGCCCCCGTGACCGACATCTGGACCGGCCGCGCACACAACCGTGTGCAGTGGATCCTGGCCTGTGGCGGGCTCGCCTGCCTGGCTCTGGGCATCGAGCTGGCCGTGGACAACTCCTGGGCCACCGGCATACTCGCCCTGGCCATGTCCGTGGTCGGCCTGATCGCCGTGGGCCTGCTCATCCTGTTCGGCACCCTCGCCTTCCTCCACGTCGCGGTGAAGGTCGACAAGGACCACCTCGAGGTGCGCTGCGGCCACGTGGGCCTCCCGCGCCGCCGTATCCCGCTCGCCCATGTGGTCGAGGCGGACTTCGCGCCCCGCGTCACGCCCCGGCAGTGGGGCGGCTGGGGCTACCGCTGGCGCCCGGAGATCGGCACGGCCGTCGTGGTGCGGCGCGGCGAGGGCGTGGTGCTCGTCCTCGGTGACGGCCGCAGGTTCACGGTGACCGTGGACGACGCGGAGGGCGCGGTGCGGCATATCCGCGACCGCCTGAAGCGGCCGCACGCGGGTCCGGTCGTCTGACCGCAGGACCCGGCGGGTCAACTCAGTCGTGGCCGCTCCGGAGGAATTCCGGGGCGGCCACGTCGTCGTCCGGCGGCCCGTCCGTGAACGGTTCGGCCGTGCCGATCCCGGCGAGCAGGCCCACGCCCGCCGTCACGGTCGTGAAGCTGAGCGCGTTGCCTACCAGCGCCATCGCGGCCACCGCGGTCAGCGCCGCACCCGCCGCCAGCACCACCTGGGTCGACCGCGCCGAGCGCCACAGGACGTACAGCAGCCAGCAGTAGGCCGTTGCGAGCAGCAGGACGCCGACGAGTCCCTGCTCGGCCGCCATCTGGAGGACGGCGGAGTGCGGCTTGCCGTCGGAGAGCGGCGACTGCGCGAGCGTCGGGCTGAGGTCCTCGAAGCGTCCGGGGCCCGTGCCCAGGGCGGGATCGTTCTCGGCGAGGTGCAGGGCGTCGCGCCACAGCAGGATCCGCCGCGGCGAGAGCCACGCCTCCAGGGAGGCCGTCGGGCCGGACGGCAGGACGTTCTTGGCGAGCGCCACACCGAGACCGGCCATGACGGCCGTGGAGAGGCCGAGACCGCTCAGGCCGATCGCCCGGCGTCGTAGGCGGGCCGCCGCGAGCGAGCACAGGACGACGCCGGCGCACGCCGTCATCCCGCCCGGTGAGTCGACGACGGCGGCCACCACCACGCTGCCCGCCGCCAAGAGGTGCAGCGCGATCCGCGCAGCCCGCCGCCGCGCCGACCAGGCCGCGCAGCACAGCGCCCCCGTGGACAGGGCGAGCAGCGCCGCGGTCGCGCCGACCCGGCCCATCGGCGTCACGACATCAGGTGTGGGCACCGCGTACGGAGCGGTGAGCGCGAGGCACAGGCCGCCGAGTCCGACCGCACAGGACGAGGCGACCGGGACGAGCGCCCCGCCGATGCGTCCGCACGCGAACCCCGCGATCACGGCGAGCACGGCCAGGAGCACGCCTTCCGGTCTGCCCGCGCGTGCCGTCGCGCTGATCAGGGACCATGCCGCGCAACACCCGAGGACCGCGACCCCGATGGCATCGGACGCTCCACCACGCCGTTCCAGCGCAGCATCTGTCGCCGCACCCGCTGACCACCCCGTCGCACCCATCCGCCGCCCCCCGACGTAGACGGGCCCCGGATGCGTGGCCGGAAGTGGCCGCGGCATCGGGGACTTGGGCACACCGTAACGGCTGGTGGGCCGAGGCGGGCCGGTGTTGCACAGGAACGATCCGCCTGCGCGGTCGACGCGGGGCGCCCGCCGACCGGCATGTCGGCGTGACAGCGGCGCGCCGTACACTCCCCGGGTGACCGCCACCGCACCTCCCGTAGCCCCGTCGGACGAGCCCGCAGAGCAGTCTGTGCTCTCGAAGGTCCGTTCTCACCTGCGGCGTTTCGTGCCCCTCGCGTTCGCGGTGATCGCCGGGCTGCTCCTGTACGTGAGCTTTCCGCCGCGCGAGCTCCCGTGGCTCGCGCCGATCTCCTTCGCACTGTTCGGCGTGGCTGTGTACGGGCGGCGGTTGAGGGCGGGCTTCGGACTCGGCCTGGCCTTCGGGCTCGCCTACTTGGTGCCGCTGCTCTCCTGGACCGGCGTCGACGTCGGTCCGCTGCCGTGGCTGGCGCTCGCCGCCGCGGAGGCACTGCTGGTCTCGCTCGCGGGCATGGGCATTGCCTACGTGTCGCGGCTTCCGCTGTGGCCGCTGTGGGCCAGTGGGGTCTGGATCGCGTCCGAGGCGCTGCGTGCGCGTGCCCCGTTCGGTGGATTCCCTTGGGGGAAGGTCGCGTTCGGGCAGCCCAGTGGGGTGTTCCTGCCCCTCGCTTCGCTGGGTGGCACTCCGCTTCTCGGCTTCGGTGTGGTCCTGTGCGGCTTCGGGCTCGGGGCCCTCGCGCTGCGCGTCAGGAAGGTGCGCCGGGCCTCGTCCGAGGACGCGTCGCCTCTCAAGGGCTTGTCCTTCTTGAAGGACAAGGGCATTGCCGCCGCGGCCGCGTTCACCGTCGCTCCGGTCGTCGCCGGAGCGGTCGCGATGCCCTTCGTGGCGACCGGCGCCGAGGCGGGCACCGCGCGCGTGGCGCTCATCCAGGGCAACGTGCCGCGCATGGGCCTCGACTTCAACGCCCAGCGCCGCGCCGTGCTCGACTATCACGTGCGCGAGACCATGAAGCTCGCCGCGAAGATCAAGTCGGGACAGGTGAAGCGCCCGGACCTGGTGCTGTGGCCGGAGAACTCCTCGGACATCGACCCGTACGTCAACCAGGACGCCTACGACGAGATCACCAAGGCCGCGCAGGCCGTCGGAGTGCCCATCTCGGTGGGAGCTGTCGTGACCCCGGCGGACGGCAAGCCCCGGAACCGGCTCATCCAGTGGGACCCGAAGACGGGCCCGGGCGCCGTCTACGACAAGCGGCGCTTGCAGCCCTTCGGCGAGACCATGCCGTACCGCAGCTTCTTCCGGATCTTCAGCAAGGACGTCGACCGGGCGGGCGAGTTCGTACCCGGCAAGAAGGCCGTCGTCTTCGACATGGCGGGCACCAAGGTCGGCAACGTGACCTGCTACGAGGCCGCGTTCGACGCCACGGTGCGCGACCAGGTCCGGGAAGGCGCGCAGATCCTGTCCGTGCCGAGCAACAACGCGACGTTCGAGCGCAGCCAGATGACGTACCAGCAGCTCGCCATGGACCGGGTGCGGGCCGTCGAGCACGGCCGGGCCGTGATGGTCCCGGTCACCAGCGGGGTCAGCGCCGTGATCCGGGCCGATGGCACGATCGAGCAGCAGACCGGCATGTTCGAGCCGGCGACCCTGATCGCCGACGTCCCGAAGCGGACGTCGCAGACGCTCGCCACGCGCGCGGGCGAGTGGCCCGAGGCGCTGCTCGTCGCGATCGGTGTCGGGGGCCTCGGCTGGGCCGTCGTGCGGGCGCGCGCGGGGCGGCGCTCGGACGCCTGACGGGGCTTGTGGCCTGCCGGTTCGTTGGGGCCTACAGGTAGGCTCGTCGGCATGGCGACTCCTGAATTCATCCGTACGATCCGGGCCACCGCGGGCCACCAGCTGCTGCTTCTGCCGGGGGTCAGTGCCGTCGTCTTCGACGATGAGGGACGGGTGCTGCTCGGGCGGCGCGCCGACACCGGCAAGTGGTCGATCATCGGTGGGATCCCCGAGCCGGGCGAGCAGCCCGCGGATGTCGCCGCGCGTGAGGTGTTCGAGGAGACCGGCGTCGAATGCGTCGTCGAGCGGGTCGTGCTGGTGCAGGCCCTGCAGCCGATCACGTACCCCAACGGCGACCAGTGCCAGTTCATGGACACGTCCTTCCGCTGCCGGGCCACCGGCGGCGAGGCGCGCGTCAACGACGACGAGTCGCTGGACGTCGCCTGGTTCGCCCTGGACGCGCTGCCGCCGCTCGACGAGTTCGCGCTGTTCCGGATCAAGCAGGCGCAGGCGGAGGGACCCACATGGTTCGAGACCATGACCGAGCGCTGAAGTATGGGTGCTGCCCACATCGGGCGGTGCTGATCAGCTGCCTAGGGTGCGAGTCATGACGCCGCACACCCCGCTGACCGCACCCACCGCCCCCGAGCTGGATCTCGGCGGGCGCACCGCGCTCGTCACCGGCGCCGCCAGTGGCATCGGCCGGGCCTGCGCCCTGCGCCTCGCCGCGGCGGGCGCCAAGGTGAGAGCGGTGGACCGGGACGCGGCGGGGCTCGAGGCGCTGGCCGGGGAGGCCGACGGCATCGAGGCGTACGTCCTGGATCTGACCGACCTCGACGCCGCGGAGGAGGCGGCGGCCGGCACCGACGTCCTCGTGAACAATGCCGGGATCCAACTGGTCCGGCCCATCGAGGAGTTCCCGCCCGAGGTCTTCCACACCGTGCTGACCGTGATGCTGGAGGCCCCGTTCCGGCTGCTGCGCGGGGCGCTGCCACACATGTACGGGCAGGGCTGGGGCCGCATCGTGAACGTGTCGTCGGTGCACGGGCTGCGGGCCTCCGCGTACAAGTCCGCGTACGTGGCCGCGAAGCACGGGCTCGAGGGACTGTCGAAGACGGCCGCGCTGGAAGGGGCGGCGCACGGCGTCACATCGAACTGTGTGAACCCCGGCTATGTGCGCACGCCGCTCGTCGAGCAGCAGGTCGCCGACCAGGCCGCCGCGCACGGCATCCCCGAGGAGCGGGTGCTCGGCGAGGTGATGCTGCAGGACAGCGCGATCAAGCGGCTCATCGAACCTTCCGAGGTCGCCGAGGCCGTCGCGTATCTGTGCACGCCGCAGGCCTCGTTCATGACCGGCACGTCCCTCGTTCTCGACGGCGGCTGGTCCGCCCACTGATTCCGCCCCACCATTTGCCGGGTTCGGGTTGTTTTCGCACGGAACGCGGTCCCTCGACCGGGTGACCGCGATTTCGTGACGACCCGAGTTGTCCACAGGGCTAGCAGGCCCGACCGCTCGACGGGTAATCCTTGTCCGCATGTCGCGCCACCAACCGCACTCAGACGCCGCCTCCGGCCCGGTGACCACCGAGGACCCGCAGGCCCCGTTCCTGGAACTGCTCGCCAGGGGCGCCTCCGCCGATGCCTACGAACAGCCCGTGCTGCTCGCCCGGGCCGAGGGTACGACGCCCGAGCGGATAGCGGCACTCGAAGCGGCCAAGGTGCTCGCGCTGCGCGTGCGCGCGGAAATGGAGGGCAGGCGGCGCCGCGAGGCGGAGCTGTCCGCACTGTTCGAGACCGCGCACGACCTCGCGGGCCTGCGCGACCTGGACGCGGTGCTGCACGCCATCGTCCAGCGGGCCCGCTCGCTGCTCGGCACCGACGTCGCCTATCTGACGCTGAACGACCCGGTCAGGGGTGACACCTACATGCGGGTCACCGAGGGCTCGGTCGCGGCCCGCTTCCAGCAGCTCCGCCTCGGCATGGGCGAGGGCCTCGGCGGCCTCGTCGCACAGACCGCGCGGCCCTACGTCACCGACAACTACGGGCACGACGTGCGCTTCCAGCACACCCGCACCATCGACGCGGGGGTGGGGGACGAGGGGCTCGTCGCCATCCTCGGCGTGCCGCTCATGCTGGGGGCACAAGTGATCGGGGTGCTGTTCGCCTCCGACCGGCGCGCGCGGGTCTTCGAGCGCGAGGAAATCGCGCTCCTCGGCTCCTTCGCGGCGCTCGCCGCCGCGGCCATCGACACCGCGAACCTGCTCACCGAGACCCGGCAGGCGCTGAACGAGCTGGAGCGCGCCAACGAGATCATCCGTGACCGCAGCGGCGTCATCGAGCGCGCGTCCGACGTGCACGACCGGCTCGCCGAGCTGGTGCTGCGTGGCGGCGGAGTGCACGACGTGGCCGCGGCCGTCTCCGAAGTCCTCGACGGCACCGTGGAGTTCACCGACGCCGAGGAGGCGCCCGGCCACGCCATCGAAGCGTCCCGAGCCGACGGGCACGCGGTGCGACACCGCGACGACTGGGTCGCGGCCGTCGCCGCCGGCGGCGAGCTGCTCGGCGCCCTCGTACTGCGCGGTCACCCCGGCCTCGACCCGGTCGACCAGCGCACCCTGGAGCGCGCCGCCATGGTCACCTCGCTGCTGCTGCTCGCCCGGCGCTCCGCGGCCGAGGCCGAACAGCGGGTAAGGGGCGAGCTGTTGGACGACCTCCTTGACGGGCGCGACCGGGACCCGCGGTTGCTGCGGGAGAGGGCGGAGCGGCTTCACGCCGACCTCGACGCGACCCATGTGGTGCTCGCCGCCCGCCTGGAGAGCACCGGTGACGCCGAGCAGGAGGCGGCCGCGCGTCGCCGCCTGTGGTCCGCGGCCAACCACCTCGCGGCGACCCGGCACGGCCTTGCCGCCGCGCGGGACGGCGGCACCGTCCTGCTGCTTCCGGCGCACACCACCGCAGCGTCGGAGCTGGCGTCCCATGTCGCGGGCCGGCTCTCCGAGGCGATCCACGAGAGCGTCACCGTGGGCGCCTCGGCCCCCGTCGAGGGCCTGGCAGGGTGGACCGAGAGAGCGGCCGCCGCGTATGTGGAGGCGCAGCGCTGCCTCGACGCGCTGCGGCTGCTCGGCAGGTCCGGGCAGGGCGCGGCGGCCGAGGACTTCGGGTTCCTCGGGCTGCTGCTCGCCGACAGCCGGGACGTCGGGGGATTCGTCGCCCGCACGATCGGCGAGGTCATCACCTACGACGAGCGCAGAGGCACCGACCTGCTGCGCACCCTCGACGCCTACTTCGCGTCCGGCATGAGCCCGGCCCGCACGAAGGACGCGCTGCACGTGCACGTGAACACGGTCGCGCAGCGTCTTGAGCGGGTGGGCCGGCTCCTCGGCGAGGACTGGCAGACGCCGGAGCGTGCGCTGGAGATCCAACTGGCCCTGCGGCTGCACCGGTTGGCGGCCCCGGACATAGCCTGACCCCGCCCGAGCCCCGAGCCCCGAGCCCCGAGCCCCGAGCCCCGAGCCCCGAGCCCCGAGCCCCGAGCCCCGAGCCCCGAGCCCCGAGTCCGCGACCACGGGGCCGGCGGGGGTGAGGCGCCGCACGCCGTCAGGCGCCGTGCAGCTTCACCGGGTCGTCGCTGCGTACTGCGTCGTCCGAGCCCACGGCGTCCAGGTCGGACAGGTCGCGGTGCCGGGTCTCCTTCGCCAGGCCCACGGCGATCAGCGTCAGGAGCGCGGCCGCGATGACGTACAGGGAGATCGGCGTCGAGGAGCCGTAAGCGGACAGCAGAGCCGTCGCGATGAGCGGTGCGGGCGCGCCCGCCGCCACCGAGGCGAACTGCGCCCCGATCGACGCCCCGGAGTAGCGCATCCGCGTCGCGAACATCTCGGAGAAGAACGCGGCCTGCGGGGCGTACATGGCGCCGTGCAGCACCAGGCCGACGGTCACGGCGAGGAGCAGACCACCGAAGTTCGACGAGTCGATGAGGGAGAAGAACGGGAACATCCACAGGCCGATGCCCGCCGCACCCAGCAGATACACGGGCCTGCGGCCGACCCGGTCGGAGAGGGCGCCCCAGGCCGGGATCACGGCGAAGTGCACGGCGGACGCGATGAGCACGGCGTTCAGCGCGGTCTGCTTCGAGACGCCGGCCGACGTGGTGGCGTACACGAGGATGAAGGCGGTGATGACGTAGTAGCTGATGTTCTCGGCCATGCGGGCGCCGATGGCGACCAGGACATCGCGCCAGTGGTGCCGCAGGACGGCCACCAGCGGCAGCTTCTCCACGGTGTCGGAGACGGACTTGCGGGCCTCGGCGCGGGCCAACGCCTCCTTGAAGACGGGGGATTCATCGACAGAGAGACGTATCCACAGACCCACGAGCACGAGCACGCCGGAGAGGAGGAACGGGATCCGCCAGCCCCAGTCGGTGAACGCGGCATCCGAGATCAGGGCGGTCAGGGCCGAGAGCACGCCGGTCGCCAGGAGCTGTCCCGCGGGCGCGCCCGTCTGCGGCCAGGAGGCCCAGAAGCCGCGGCGCCGGGCGTCTCCGTGCTCGGACACGAGGAGCACCGCGCCGCCCCACTCGCCGCCGAGAGCGAAGCCCTGGACCAGGCGGAGCACGGTGAGCAGTACGGGCGCGGCCGTGCCGACGGTCGCGTGGGTCGGGAGCAGACCGATGGCGAAGGTGGCGCCGCCCATCATCAGCAGGCTCACCACGAGGAGCTTCTTGCGGCCGAGCCGGTCGCCGTAGTGCCCGAAGACGAGCGCGCCCAGCGGGCGGGCGGCGAACCCGACGGCGTACGTCAGGAAGGAGAGGAGGGTGCCGACCAGGGGATCGGAGTCGGGGAAGAAGAGCTTGTTGAACACCAGCGCCGCGGCGCTGCCGTAGAGGAAGAAGTCGTACCACTCGATGGTGGTGCCTATGAGACTCGCCGCGACAATGCGCTTGAGGTTTCCGGGTGTTGGCGGAGCGGTTGCTGCGGAGGCCATGTGCACCACTTCCAGGCGTTGGTGGGGACGTGTATCTGCTGGCACAAGGTAGGAACACGCAGGTCAGCGGCACATGTGGTGGGACACCATACTTTCGGGGCGGACTGTGGCCGCCGGACACGGACGTCCGGTCCGATTCCGGTCCGACGGCTACGAGTTGGGGGAGCGTTTCGGGTTTGTGATGACCGTCGAGGGCTAACCCGGACTCCATGAGTGAACCGAACAAGGGAACGGATCAGCAGAACGAGACGACGAAGCGGAAGACCGCTTCCCGGGCGCGTGACAGCGCCGACAAGGCGACTGCTCCCGTGGGTGACGCCGCCGAGAAGACCGAGGCCAAGGCCGTCGACGCGGCCGTGGCCGCGCAGCGCGGGGCCGAGCGGGTCACCGAGGGCGCGGCCGATGCCGTGGGCAGCGCGGCGCGGGGCGTCGAGGCCGGCCGGCAGGCGGCCGTGGCGGCGACCGGGCAGGTCACCACCGTGGCCCGGACGGCCTGGACCGCCGTTGCCCACCGGAAGATGCTGGCCATGGGCGTCGGGGCCGGGGTCACGGCCGTCGGCGCCGCGTCGTACGCCGTGGGGCGCCGCGCGGGACGGCGTCCATGATCCTGGACTGAGTGCGCGGAGTTGGGGAACGCGGCGAAGCATGGCTGTACTGAGGAAATGCGCACGTCCGATGCTCGCCTCCGCGTTCGTGGCCGGCGGGCTGTCCACCCTCCGTGCCCCTGAGCGCGTGGCGCCCGCCGCGGAACCGGTGGCGGTTCCCGTGGCCTCCCGCGTGCCCCGGCTGCCGGAGGACCCCGAGCAACTGGTCCGGATCAACGGCGCGGTGCACGTCGGGGCCGGGCTGCTGCTCGCCGCCGGGATCGCCCCGCGGCTCGCCGCGCTGGCCCTCGCCGGGACGCTCGTGCCGACGACGCTGGCCGGCCACGCCTGGTGGAAGGAGAAGGATCCCGAGCAACGCGCCCAACAGCGCACCCAGTTCCTGAAGAACGTGTCCCTGATGGGCGGCCTGCTCATCACGGCGGCCGACACGCACGGAAAGCCGTCGGCCGCCTATCGGGCCCGTGGCGCCGCCGCGTCCGGACGCTCGTCGGCACGCCGGGCACGGCGCGACGCGACCCACACGCTGCGGGACGCGACTCACACGCTGCGGGACGCCACCGGAACCGTGCGTGGCGCCGGCCGCGATGCGGCCGACACCGTGCGTGGAGCGACCCTCGGGGCGACTCGCGGGGCGACCCAGAGCGTGCGCGATGCCGCCGACCACGTGCGTGCGCTGCCGGCGCAGGCCCAGCAGGCCATCGACAAGCACCTCTGAGATTCGCCGCCCGCGGCGTTCACGGATGCCGGTCACCGGGTCGTACGGCACGCTGGAGACGTACGCGAAGGTGGCCGGAGGTGGCGATGGAGCCCGTGCGGGCGCTGGAACGGATCGCGTTCCTGCTGGAGCGGGACGGCGCGCCCACCTATCGGGTGCGCGCGTTCCGCACCGCCGCAGGTGTGATCACCGGGCTGGGCGACGCCGAGGTCGCGCGGCACGTCGAGGCCGGCTCCCTGGAGTCGCTCAAGGGCATCGGGCCCAAGACCGCCGCGGTGATCCGGGAGGCGGCCGCCGGGCAGATCCCGGACTACCTCACGCATCTGGAGGACGAGCTGGCCCGCACGGTGCCCTTGGAGGGCGACGTGGGCGTGCAGCTGCGTTCCCTGCTGCGCGGCGACTGTCATCTGCACTCCGACTGGTCGGACGGCGGCAGCCCGATCGAGGAGATGGGCCGCGCGGCCCGGGACATCGGCCACGAGTGGGCGGTGCTCACGGACCACTCGCCGCGCCTCACGGTGGCCCGCGGCCTGTCGTCGCAGCGGCTGCGCGAGCAACTGGACGTGGTGGCCGAACTCAACGCGGGCTGGGCGCCGTTCCGCCTGCTCACCGGCATCGAGTGCGACATCCTCGACGACGGTTCGCTCGACCAGGAACCGGAGCTGCTCGACCGCCTGGACGTGGTCGTCGTCTCGGTCCACTCGAAGCTGCGGATGGATGCCGCGGCGATGACCCGGCGCCTGGTGGCCGCCGTCGGCAATCCGCATGCCGACATCCTCGGCCACTGCACCGGTCGGCTGGTCACGGGCAGGGGGCGGCCCGAGTCGCAGTTCGACGCGGACGAGGTGTTCGCGGCGTGTGCGGCTGCCGGCACGGCGGTGGAGATCAACAGCCGTCCCGAACGGCTGGACCCGCCCCGGCGTCTGCTCCGCAAGGCGGTGGAGGCGGGCACCCTCTTCGCCATCGACACCGACGCGCATGCGCCCGGGCAGCTCGACTGGCAGCTCTTCGGCTGCGCCCGCGCCGAGGAGCGCGAGGTTCCGGCGGAGCGGGTGGTGACGACGTGGCCGGTGGAGAAGGTGCTGGCCTGGACCGGTGCGGGTGACGCCGCACGGGCGTAAAAGATTGGGGCTCTGCCCCGGACCCCGCTGCTCAATCGCCGCAGGGGCTTGAAATGCGCCTGGTCGCCCTGGGGCCGGAAAGATCTTGGCGGGTGGACCCCTTTCGGATCCTGGCCGGGGAGGAGATATCTTGATGTCGAGCAATCCGATCCAAGACTGCAGACGACGTGGAAGACGTGGAAGCGGAGCACCCGGTGACTGACTCGACCATTATTTACACGCACACTGACGAGGCCCCGGCCCTCGCGACGTATTCCTTCCTGCCGGTCATCGAGGCCTACGCGTCCACCGCCGGTGTCGGCGTCGAGACCCGTGACATCTCCCTGGCCGGGCGCATCCTCGCCCAGTTCCCTGAGTACCTGACCGAGGAGCAGCGCGTCCCGGACTCGCTCGCCGAGCTGGGCGAGCTGGCCAAGACGCCGCAGGCCAACATCATCAAGCTGCCGAACATCTCGGCCTCGGTCTCGCAGCTCAAGGCCGCTGTCGCCGAGCTGCGCGAGCACGGCTACGCGCTGCCGGACTACCCGGACGAGCCGAAGACCGACGAGGAGCGCGAGATCGGCGCCCGCTACGACAAGGTCAAGGGCTCCGCCGTCAACCCGGTCCTGCGCGAGGGCAACTCCGACCGCCGAGCCCCCGCCTCGGTGAAGAACTACGCCAAGGCCCACCCGCACCGCATGGGCGCCTGGACCGCCGAGTCCAAGACGAACGTCGCGACCATGGGTGAGAACGACTTCCGCTCGACCGAGAAGTCCACCGTCCTCCCGGCCGCCGACAAGCTGAAGATCGAGCTCGTCGCCGACAACGGCACCACCACCGTGCTGCGCGAGTCCGTACCGGTCCTCGCCGGTGAGGTCGTCGACGCCTCCGTGCTGCACGTCGCGCCGCTGCGCGAGTTCCTGACCGCGCAGATCGCCCGCGCCAAGGAAGAGGGTGTGCTGTTCTCCGCGCACCTGAAGGCCACCATGATGAAGGTCTCCGACCCGATCATCTTCGGTCACGTCGTGCGCGCCTTCTTCCCGGAGACCTTCGCCCGCTTCGGCGCCGACCTGGCCGCCGCGGGCCTGACCCCGAACGACGGCCTCGGCGGCATCTACAAGGGCCTCGAGACCCTCGCGAACGGCGCCGAGATCAAGGCGTCCTTCGACGCCGAGCTGGCCGCCGGTCCCGACCTGGCCATGGTCGACTCGCACCGCGGCATCACCAACCTGCACGTGCCGTCCGACGTCATCATCGACGCCTCCATGCCCGCGATGATCCGTACGTCCGGCCACATGTGGAACAAGGACGACCAGGAGCAGGACACCCTCGCGGTGATCCCGGACTCCTCGTACGCCGGTGTCTACCAGGCCGTCATCGACGACTGCCGCGCCAACGGCGCCTTCGACCCGTCGACCATGGGCACCGTCCCGAACGTCGGCCTCATGGCGCAGAAGGCCGAGGAGTACGGCTCCCACGACAAGACCTTCGAGATCAAGTCCACCGGCACCGTCCGCGTGGTCAACCAGGCCGGCGACGTCGTCCTGGAGCAGCAGGTCTCCGAGGGCGACATCTTCCGCGCCTGCCAGACCAAGGACGCCCCGATCAAGGACTGGGTCAAGCTCGCCGTGACGCGCGCCCGCGCCACCGGTGACCCGGCCGTGTTCTGGCTGGACGAGGGCCGCGCCCACGACGCCCAGCTGATCAAGAAGGTCGAGGCGTACCTGCCGGAGTTCTCCCCCGAGGGCCTGGACATCCGGATCCTCAACCCGGAGGACGCCACCAAGCTCTCCGTCGAGCGCATCCGCCAGGGCCTCAACACCATCTCGGTCACCGGCAACGTGCTGCGCGACTACCTGACCGACCTCTTCCCGATCCTGGAGCTGGGCACCAGCGCCAAGATGCTGTCGGTCGTCCCGCTGATGAACGGCGGCGGCCTCTTCGAGACGGGCGCCGGCGGCTCCGCCCCGAAGCACGTCCAGCAGCTCGTCAAGGAGAACTACCTGCGCTGGGACTCCCTCGGTGAGTTCCTCGCCCTGGCCGTCTCCTTCGAGCACCTCGCCACCACCACGGACAACGCCCGCGCGAAGGTCCTTGGCGAGACCCTGGACCGCGCCACCGGCACGTTCCTCAACGAGGACAAGTCGCCGACCCGTCGCCTCGGCGGCATCGACAACCGCGGCAGCCACTTCTACGTCGCCCTGTACTGGGCCCAGGAGCTGGCCAAGCAGACCGAGGACGCGGAGCTCGCCAAGGCCTTCGCCCCGCTCGCCGAGAAGCTCTCCGCGAACGAGCAGAAGATCGTCGACGAGCTGATCGCCGTGCAGGGCTCCCCGGCCGACATCGGCGGCTACTTCCAGCCCGACTCGGCCAAGGCCGACAAGGTCATGCGCCCGTCGCAGACGCTGAACGAGGCGCTGGCCTCGCTCGCCTGATGCGCGTCTGAGTCGCGGATGAGTCGCGTCTGAGCCGCGTCTCATCCGCGTTGCGCGAACACTGCCCCGGTCGGCCCCGTGCCGACCGGGGCAGTGTTGTTCACGCTGCGCGGAAGCACCCGTATTTGACGCTCTCCCTACGCCCTGACCTGGGTAGGGTGCAGCGATGAGCACTCTGGATGACGCACGCCCGGGCATGGACCCGGCGATCCGACCGCAGGACGACCTCTTCGGGCATGTCAACGGCCAGTGGCTGGCGACCGAGCCGATCCCCGACGACCGCTCCAGCTGGGGCCCCTTCGTGGAGCTCGTGGACGTGGCCGAGCAGCGGGTCAAGGAGATCATTCAGGAGATCGCGGCCGGCGGCCCCACGAGCCTGGACGCGGACGAGGCGCGCAAGATCGCCGACCTGTACGCGTCGTTCATGGACGAGGAGGCCGTCGAGGCCCGCGGGCTCGACCCGGTCCGCCCGCTGATCGAGGAGGTGGCGGCGCTCGACGACGTGCGGCAGCTCGCCGGGTTCCTCGGCCGCTTCGAGCGCAAGGGCGGCTCCGGCCTGTTCGGCGCCTACATCGACAGCGACGACCGGAACTCCGACCGCTACCTCTTCAACATCCTCCAGGGCGGCATCGGCCTGCCCGACGAGTCGTACTACCGCGAAGAGAAGTTCGCCGAGATCCGCGAGAAGTACGAGGCGTACCTGACCGAGCTGTTCACGCTCGGCGAGCACGCGGACCCCGCCTCCGCCGCGCGCACCGTCCTCGCCCTGGAGACCCGGCTCGCCGAGGGCCACTGGGAGCGCGCCGAGACGCGCGACGTACAGAAGACGTACAACCTCACCACCTTCGATGAACTCACCGCTCTCGCCCCGTCGTTCGACTGGCGGGGCTACGTCACCGGGCTCGGCGGCAAGGACGAGACCCTCGCCGAGTCGTGCGTGCGCCAGCCCTCGTATCTGACGCATCTGTCCGCGGTTCTCGCCGAGGTTCCCATCGAGCAGTGGCGCGACTGGCTGCTCGCGCGCGTGCTGCGCTCCGCCGCGCCGTACCTGTCGACGCCGTTCGTGCGCGTGAACTTCGAGTTCTACGGCAAGACGCTCAACGGCACTCCGGAGCTGCGCGCCCGCTGGAAGCGCGGCGTCGCCTTCGTCGAGGGCGCCATCGGCGAGTCCGTCGGCAAGGAGTACGTGGCCCGGCACTTCCCGCCGCGCTCCAAGGCGCTCATGGACGAGCTGGTCGCCAACCTCCTCGAGGCCTACCGCCAGTCCATCTCCCGCCTCGACTGGATGACGGACGAGACCAAGGACCGGGCGTACGAGAAGCTCGCCACGTTCCGGCCGAAGATCGGCTACCCGGACGCGTTCCGTGACTACTCGGGGCTCGCCGTCGTCCCCGACGACCTGCTGGCCAACGCGTACGCGGCCGATGCCTTCGAGCACGACCGGCAGATGGCGAAGATCGGCGCGCCGGTCGACCGCGACGAGTGGTTCATGCTGCCGCAGACCGTCAACGCGTACTACAACCCGGGCACGAACGAGATCTGCTTCCCGGCCGGCATCCTGCAGAAGCCGTTCTTCTCGCCGGACGCCGACGCCGCCGAGAACTACGGCGGCATCGGCGCCGTCATCGGGCACGAGATCGGCCACGGTTTCGACGACCAGGGCGCGCAGTACGACGGCGCGGGCAACCTGAACGACTGGTGGACCGCGGACGACAAGGCCGCCTTCGAGGCGAAGTCGAAGGCGCTCGTCAAGCAGTACGACGGGTTCTCGCCGCGGAACCTTCCGGGGGAGTTCGTCAACGGGTCGCTGACCGTGGGCGAGAACATTGGTGACCTCGGCGGGCTCACCATCGGGCACACCGCGTACAAGATCGCGCTGGGCGACGAGCCGGTGCCGAGTGACGGTGAACTCACCGGTACGCAGCGGCTGTTCATGAACTGGGCGTACTGCTGGCGCACCAAGCGGCGCACGGAGCAGGAGCAGCAGTACCTGACGATCGACCCGCATTCGCCGCCGGAGTTCCGGGCGAACATTGTGCGGAACCTGGATGAGTTCCATGAGGCGTTTGCCACGGTTGTGGGGGACGGGTTGTGGGTTGCGCCGGGGGATCGGGTTCGGATCTGGTGAGACGTTCCTGAGCGGGGCCGGGAGGTGCGCGCCTCCCGGCCCTACGTCTCGGGGCGCTGCCCCGGACCCCGCTGCTCAATCGCCGCAGGGGCTTGAAAGATCGGGGCTCTGCCCCGGGCCCCGCTCCTCAATCGCCGGAGGGGCTTAAATGATCGGGGCTCCGCCTCTGACCCGCTGCTCAAGCGTCGCAGGGGCTTGAAGGGGGAGCGGCTTGATGTGGTCAGTTCAGCTTGGCTCGCAGGAAGTCCAGTGTTGATGACCAGGCCTGGGCCGACGCCTGCGCGTTGTAGACCTCTGGGCGGCCGTCGTTGAAGAAGGCGTGGTCGGCCGGGTACATGCGGAAGTCGGCGTCGATGCCGGACTGGTTCTTCATCGCGGTGCGGAGGCCGTCGAGGGTGGCCGGAGGGATCGCCTCGTCGCGCTCTCCGTAGTGGCCCAGGATCTGCGCCTTCAGGCCGGAGAAGTCCGGGATCTCGCCCTGGATCACGCCGTAGAACGGGACCGCCGCGCTCACCCGCTGGTCCGCCGCGGCCAGGTACAGGACGAAGCCGCCGCCCATGCAGAAGCCGACCGCGCCGACCGTGTCGGAGGTGGTCTGGGGGAGGGTGAGCAGGTGGTCGACCGCGCCGGAGAGAAGTTTCACGCCGCGCTCCACCGGCAGGTCCTGCATCATGCGGAACGCTTCCCCGGAGTCGTGCGCGACGTTCCCGCCGTACAGGTCGGGCGCGAGTGCCACGAAGCCCTCGGCGGCGAGGCGGTCGGCGACGTCGGCGATGTGGTCGGTCAGGCCCCACCACTCCTGGATGACGATGACGCCGGGGCCGTGCCCCGAGGCCGGGAGCGCCAGATAGCCGTGGGCCGTGCTGCCGTGGCTGTCGAACGTCACGTTCTGGTGGGCCGGGCGGCCCGTGGACCTGGGGGTGTGCGGGGTCTGCGGGGTTTGTGGGGTGTGTGCCATGGGCCACGATGCCACCGCGGCGCGTCCCGCGGTGGCATCGTGGGTCCAACCGGAGTCAGTCCCTCCGGAGCCCGTCCGGAGTCAGTCCTTCTTCTGGGCCGACTGGAGCGCCGTGATGCAGGTCGCGATCGCCGACTGCAGTTCCTCGAGGCGCTGCAGCATGTCGTCCTCGACGATGTCGTCGATCTCCTCGGCGGCGACGTCGTCGAACGTCAGCTCCTCGAAGGCCTTCGTCGCCTTCTGCAGGCTGCTGTAGAACTTCGCGCGCCGCTCCTGCACCCGCAGCTCGGGGTCCTTCTCGACGGTCTCGGCGACGAGCGTGCGCACGGTGTCGTACGCCTCGCGGGCCCACTCGCCCGCCTCCTCGTCCTCGTCCAGCTCGTCGATGAGGGACAGGTGCCGCTCTGCCTCCTCGCGCAGCGCGGGGGAGGCCTCGATCTTCTGGCCCGCGGGGGTCTTGACCTGCCCCTCCTCCGCGATCCTGCGAACGTACTCGAGCTGGCCGCCGGTCTTGGTCTCCTCGGCGACGGCCTTCTTCAGGTCGTCCGTACGCACGATGTCGCGGGCCATGCCCGTGCGCAGCACCGGGTCCTCGTCGAGGCGGTCCATCAGCGCCTTGCGGGCGGCCTCTGCGGTGCCGGGGTCGGCGAGGATCGCGGCCCGCAGCGCCGTCGGGTTCTCCGCGACCTCCAGGGCCTTCGTCGGGCGGATGCCCTCGGACTCGGCGGCCTCGGTGATCGCCTGGCCGCGCACCGAGGTCGCGCTGTTGCGGGACACGTAGTACGACAACCAGACGTCGGCGTCCGGGAGTTCGACGTCGGTACCGGGCGTGAGGGCCTCGAACTGGGGGACCAGACCGTCGTCCGCCGCGCTGTCCCACGCCTTGTAGAACCGCATGACGCGGTCGGGGGAGCAGCCCGCGAGTTCGGCGAACTTCCGGGCGGAGACCTTGGCGGACTCCCCGGCGGACTGCCCGCCGGGCCGGACGCTGCGGGCCACCTTCAGGGCGAAGGACCAGCCACCGGTGCGGGCGTAGACGCCGAACTCGTGGGCGTCGCGGGTGATGGCCTCCGGTACGTCGCCGGGGGCGGGGTCGTCGTCGGCCGCTGCCTCGTCGTCAACCACGGAGCTTTCCGCGAAGGGGACCTCCGTGGGCGGCGTCCAGAAGCTGTCGGACACGCTGTCGGGGGTGCCTTCGGGGGCGGGCGCGGCGTCGTCGGGAGCGTCGGCGGTCGGGGCGTCGGTGGTCGGCGGGGTCCACATGTTGTCGGTGTCCCCGGGCTCGGCCGTCTCCTCGTTCGCGGGTGCGGCGGCGCTGCTGTCCGGGGCGACGGCCGGCGCGGGCACGGGCTCCGCGGGGGCGGCGTCGCCGGACGGGATGGCGGCGTCGGACGAGTCGATGGCTACGGACACGTAGGCACTCCTGAGTGATCGGGCACGTGCGGGTTGACGAGCCACTTTATCGCTCCGATTGGGCCGTTTTGCGCGCGAGTTGTCACAGCGGCGCGCCGGGCACGTGTGCGACGCCCGGTCGGCCCGGGCCCGGACGGCGACACGTGCGGTGACAGGCACGGGCGGTGACACGGGCTGCGGAGCTTACGGGCCCGCTGTTCGCGGCTCCCCCTTCTGCGAACAGCGGGCCCGTGCTCGGCCTCCACCGTGCGCCGCGGCGGGAGAGCGAAGGCACGGGAGGCTCGAATTCGAAGCATCTCAGGGCGCGACCCCGTCACGGACGGGGCCAAGGGGCCCTCGTGGGTGGGCCAAACGGCCCGGATTCAACCGCCACGGGCCGTCCGCCCGGATCCGGTCGCCCGGATGCCACCGGCCACCGGCCCCCGGCCCCCGGACCGCCCCACAACCGTCACGCCGTCCGTGCCCCCGCCCCGCGCACCACCCGCAGCAGGTACTCCTTGCGGTGCAGCGGGTCGTGGTCCGTGCGGGAGCGGCGCGGTGTGTCCTCGCGGACCGGGGCGTAGTGGTCGAAGGAGGCCTCCAGGATGCCCTCGCCCCGGGTGAGGGACGGCAGTTGTTGCTCCAGGGCGCGCACCCGTGCCGCGGGGATCAGCCCGTCGACCGTGGTCCATGCCCCGCCGTCCGTGTGCTGCCCCGTCGGCACGGCCCGCAGCCGGGTGATCACCAGCAGTACCGCCCCGTACAGGTCGGCCGGGATGTCCAGGCGGAAGCGGTGCATCGGCTCGCACACCGCCGTGCCCGCGCGCGCGAGTGCGCTCATCAGGACCAGCGGGGTCAGTCCGCGGAAGTCGCCCGCCGTGCTCGACATCGACTTGTCGAAGACGGCGTGCGCGTGGCTCTGCCGCGGCGCGTAGCCGGAGCGCGTCAGCGTCACCGTGCAGTCGGTGACCTGCCAGCCGAGCAGCCCCTGGCGCAGCGTCCTGTGCACGGTCTCCTCGATGGCCTTGATGAAGGCCAGGGGGAGGGAACCGAGCTCGATGCCGAGCCGGAACGCGATGCCCGAGCCGATCGGCGCCGGGTCGACCCGCAGTCCGATGGTCGCCAGGAACGGGTTCCCGTCGTCCTTCATGACCTCGACCGCCGCGCCGGAGCCCGTCGGCCGCTCGACGCACAGGGGCGTCGACTCCCGGAACGTCACGTCGAGCCCGAACTCCTCGGCGAGCGTGGACTGCACGACCTCCTTCTGCACCTCGCCGTAGAGCGACAGGAAGATCTCCTGGCGGATGTCGTCCTGGCGCAGGCCGATCAGCGGGTCCTGCTCGGCGAGCTGGGTGAGCGCGGCGAGCAGGGCGCCGCGCAGCCCCGGCCGGTCCGGGTCGACCACCGTCTCCAGAGTGGGCGGCGCGAAGTGGTGCTCCTTGACGGGGACTTGGGGCTCGCCGAGGTCGTCGCCGACACGTACCCCGCCGAGTCCCCACAGGCGTGCCACCTTTCCTGGGCCCGCCTCCGTGCGTGGTGTGTCCGCCCCGTCCGCGAAGACGCGCACCGACGTCACCCGGTCCTCCCCGCCGCCGGGCAACGCGAGCCGTTCGCGCACCCGCAGCGTCCCGGTGAACACGCGGGCATACGCGATCTTCTCGCCGGCCGGACCGCGCTCCACCTTGAACACGCGGGCGGAGAGCGGTAGTTGGGGCAGTTCCTCGGCAGGAGGGAGCAGGCGCGTGATGCCGTCCACGAGGGTGTCGATCCCCACCCCGGTCATCGCCGAGCCGAAGTACACGGGATGCGCCTCGGTGCGCGCCGTCTGCTCGGCGAGCGCGTCGCGCAGTCGGCCGTACGTGACCGACCCCTCGTCCTTGACGTACGCCTCCAGCAGCGCGTCGTCGCGGGCGGAGAGCACGTCGACCAGGCGGGCGCGATGCTCCGCGTCCTGGGCGACGTAGGGGACGCAGAGCGCGTCCCGGCCGCCGAGGCCGTGCGGCACCGTGTTCATCGGGACCACGGCAGGGGTGAGTTTGTGCCGCAGGTCGTCGAGGAGCGCGGCCTCGCGGGCGCCGCCGCGGTCGACCTTGTTCACGAACACCACCGTGGGGATGCGCAGTCGGCGCAGCGTCCGCATCAGGACGCGGGTCTGCGCCTGCACGCCCTCGACGGCCGAGACGACGAGCACCGCCCCGTCGAGGACCCCGAGCACCCGCTCGACCTCGGCGATGAAGTCCGGGTGGCCCGGTGTGTCCACCAGATTGATGTTGGTGTCGCCGAGCGGGAACGACGCCACGGCGGACTTGATGGTGATGCCGCGCCTGCGCTCCAGGTCGAGGGAGTCGGTGCGGGTGCTCCCGTCGTCGACCCGGCCGAGTTCGTCGATCACCCCGGCCGTGTGCAGGAGCCGCTCGGTCAGGCTGGTCTTACCGGCGTCGACGTGCGCGAGAATGCCCAGATTCAGTGTGTGCACTGGCAGTCATGTCCTTGGGGGAGAGGGCAGGGGCCTTCTGAAGGAACATGTCTGCAGAGCGCATGGATCGGTCCTCACGGTCGGGGCGCGCGGGATTGCCCGCTGCATTCAGTGCAGCAGGGGCCGCGCGCCCCGGCAACCGAATTACGCGCCGTCGGCCACCCGCGCCGACCACCGCTGCTCGACCCGCGCCAGGCGCCAGTAGGCGATCGCCGCCGCCCACACGACCACGAACAGGCCCACGATCACGTACCCGACGTTGTCGAGATCGAGACCGGCGATCCAGTCGGTCACCGCGTCGCTCAGGTCGAGCTTGTCGTGCAGGACGCCGACGAGTTCGATCGTCCCGATGAAGAACGCGACCGCGATCGACAGACCGGTGATGGTGAGGTTGTAGAACACCTTGCGCACCGGGTTGGAGAACGCCCACTGGTAGGCGAAGTTCATGAACGTGCCGTCGAGTGTGTCGAACAGGCTCATGCCCGCGGCGAACAGCAGCGGCAGGCACAGGATCGCATACCACGGCAGGCCCGCGGCGGCGCCGCTGCCCGCCATCACCATCAGCGTCACCTCGGTCGCGGTGTCGAAGCCGAGGCCGAAGAGGAAGCCCAGCGGGAACATCTGGCCGGGGCGGGTGATGGACTTGGTGAAACGGCCGAGGATCCGGTTCATGAACCCGCGGGAATCCAGGTGCTCCTCGAGCTTCCGCTCGTCGTAGGAGCCCGCGCGCATCGCCTTGAAGACCTTCAGAATGCCCATCAGGGCAACGAGGTTGAGCGCCGCGATGAGATACAGGAACGAACCGGAGACGGTGGTGCCGACGACGCCGAGCACCTGGTGGGTCCGCGATTCGTCGTTCAGCAGGGTGCCCGCGAGCGCGGCGCCACCCGCGACGAGCGCCGCCATGGCGACCACCACGCTGGAGTGGCCGAGAGCGAACCAGAAGCCGACCGAGACGGGCCGTTTGCCGTCCGCCATCAGCTTGCGGGTGGTGTTGTCGATGGCCGCGATGTGGTCGGCGTCGAAGGCGTGCCGCATGCCGAGCGTGTACGCCGTGATGCCGAGGCCGATACCGAAGGCCTTGTTGCCGACCTCGTAGTGCTCGGGCACGACGAGCAGGAACAGCACGCCGAACGCGACGACGTGCAGCGCGGCGATCACCGCGATCAGGCCCGCGGTGCGCAGCGTGTCCTCGCGGCGCCAACGGAAGGCGGGGGAGGGGGAATTCAGGGCAGGGGTCGGGGAGTCCCCGGGCAGGGTCATGCGTCGATCACGCTCCAGCACCTCGTGGATCACTTCGTGAGATGCCGCGGCCGGTCTCCTGGCTTACGGGCGTGCCCGACGCTCCGGCCTTCCCGGTGGCCGACGGCCGCCAGTGGCGCACAGGGTGGAACGGCGCGCTCCGGACGTCACTGTCCGGAACCCGATCACAGTGGCGAGGGCCGCTCCGGAATGGGCCCCTGAAGGGCCGTCACCGGTCTTCCCGAGCACCACGGCCCGACCACCCTACTACCTCCCTTTTGGCTGACCGGAAGCGCGTTCGCGGGCCCGCCCGATCTCCTTGTACGCCTTCTCCCGGCCCTCCCAGTGGGAGCCGTCGACCGATTTGCCCGGCTCCAGATCCTTGTAGACCTCGAAGAAATGGGTGATCTCCAGGCGGTCGAACTCGGGGATGTCCTCGATGTCCCGGACCGCGTCGTGCCGTGGATCGTGCGCGGGAACGCACAGCACCTTCTCGTCCGGACCCTTCTCGTCGCTCATGACGAACATGCCGATCGCCCGGCACTCGACGACGCAACCGGGGAACGTCGCGTCGCCGGTCAGGACGAGCGCGTCCAGCGGATCGCCGTCGCCGCCGAGAGTGCCCTCGATGTAGCCGTAGTCCGCGGGGTACTGCGTCGACGTGAACAGCATCCGGTCGAGCCGGATCCGCCCGATGTCGTGGTCCATCTCGTATTTGTTCCGTGAGCCCTGCGGGATCTCCACGATCACGTCGAACGCCTCGGCGCGTGCCTGACTGCTGCCCAATGTGGCCTCCTTGCCGCATTCCGACGCCCACGAGTGTGCGCCGTACCGGGCAAGGGCGGAACCCCTCAGGCGGCCGGGGGAATGGGGAATTCGAGTTCGGGTCGGTCCCAGGCGACGGCCGGCGGGCGTGCGAGCACGGTGCCGGTGCGGTGCGCGCCCATGGAGCGGTAGAAGCCCTCGGCGGGCGGGTGCGCGACGACGCGGACGTGGTCGAGGCCCGCGGCCAGCGCCTGCTCCCGCATATGGTCGACCAGCAGCCGCCCGATGCCCCGGCCCTGCGCCTCGTCCGCGACGAACATCAGGTCCAGCTCGGGCGGCGCGGTGAGCAGCGAGTAGAAGCCGAGCACCCGCTCGTCGGCCGGATCCACTGCTACGTAGACGTGATGCGCCTCTACGTAGTCGGGACCCACCCGATAGCCCGCGACCATGGAGGCGTAGGGGTCCCGGTAGGCGCTGGAGCCGCGCACGAGGCGGGTGAGACGCCGGGAGTCCTTGGCGGTGGCCCGCCGGACGGTGATCGAGGGACCCCTTCCACGGCGCGTCATGCTCGCGTTCATGTGCCGAGTATTACGCATCCGGGCCGGGGTCAGGCGGCGGGCACCGTGGACTGCGCCTGGCGCAGGAACGTGGCGTTGTCCGGGGTCTGGCGCAGCTTGTCGAGCAGGGCCTCGTAGGAAGCGGCCGGGTCCCGGCTCTGCAGGGCGCGCCGCAGTCCGCGGACGACGGCCAACTCGGGCGCGGGGAGCAGGAGTTCCTCGCGGCGGGTGCCGGAGGGGGTGAGCTCGACGGCCGGGTGGACGCGGCGCTGCGCGAGGACGCGGTCCAGGCGCAGCTCCATGTTGCCGGTGCTCTTGAGCTCCTCGAAGTAGTAGTCGTCGGCGCGGGAACCGGTGTCGACGAGGGCGGTGGCGAGGATGGTCAGCGATCCGGCCTCCTCGGTGTTGCGGGCCGCGCCGAAGAAGCGCTTCGGGCCGTGCAGGGCGGCCGCGTCGACACCGCCCGACAGGGTGCGGCCGCTGGTGGCGGCCGCGTTGTTGTGCGCCCGGCACAGCCGGGTGAGGGAGTCGAGGAGGATCACCACGTCGCGGCCCTGCTCGGTGAGGCGCTTGGCGCGCTCCACCGCGAGTTCGGCGAGCGCGATGTGCTCCTTCGCCGGGCGGTCGAACGTCGAGGCGTACACCTCGCCGCGCACGGAGCGCCGCATGTCGGTGACCTCCTCGGGGCGCTCGTCGACGAGCACCACCATGAGGTGGACCTCGGGGTGGTTGGCGGCGAACGCGGCGGCGAGCTGCTGCAGCAGAACCGTCTTGCCGGTCTTGGGCGGGGCGACGAGCAGCCCGCGCTGCCCCTTGCCGATGGGCGTGAACAGGTCGACGACCCGTCCGGCGAGCCCCGCGGCCGGGTGCTCGAGGCGGAAGCGTTCGCTGGGGTGGAGCGGGGTGAGGTCGGCGAAGCGCGGGCGGCCGCGGGTCGCGGCAGCGGGGGCGCCGCCGACGGTCTCGACGTGCGCGAGGCTGCGCGGCTTCCCGCACGTTCCCTCGACGAAGTCGCCCTTGCGCAGGCCGAGTTGGCGGATGAGGTGGGCGGGGACCTGGACGTCGTGCGACGTGGGCTCCAGGTCGGCCGCCCGCAGGAAACCGGTCCCGTTCCCGCCGATGTCGAGGACGCCGGCGGCGCGGACGGGTTCTTGGGATGTGGCTGTGGTGGTGCTCATGGTGGTGGCCGTGGTCATGGTGATCACAGGTCCTTTCGCGGGCCGAGCCGCGGACGCGGCAGGCGTACAAGTGCAGGGAAGGGGGTGGGATCCGGCGAGTGGCAGGGGCGGCTGAGCGCGCCCCGCGGCCGGGGAGAACCTGGTGCCGCGGCAACGGGTGAAGAGCCCGCCAGAAGCCGCTGACCAGGGATGACATGCGCTGTGTGGCGACGGGAAAGCCGTCGCACCGGGAGCGCTGGAGAAAGAGATTCGGTACCGGCGCCTCGAAACGGGCGAGCACATGTACCGCCTTGACAGTACCACCCGATCCCCGCCGCGCGGCAAGCCCCGACTTCGGGGCCGGTGCGCCCTATGCTGAGCGGCCATGTTCACCGATCAGGGCCCCACCCTCCGCGAGCTGGCCGTTCAGGCGCTGTCCTCGGTCGAGCGGGGGTACGATCTGCTGGCGCCGAAATTCGACGAGACGCCGTTCCGCACCCCGGATGTCGTGCTGGACGCGGTGGGCCGCGCGCTCGCCGGGCTCGGCCCGTACGGCACCGGGCTCGACCTGTGCTGCGGGACCGGCGCGGGCCTGCGCGTGCTGCGCGAGGCGGGTGTCGGGCGGGCCGTGGGCGTGGACTTCAGCGGCGGCATGCTGGACGTCGCGCGGCGCGGTGAGCCGACGGCCGACTGCGTCCGCGCGGACGCGCTCGCGCTGCCCTTCGGCGAGGTCTTCGACCTGGTGGTGAGCTTCGGGGCGTTCGGGCACTTCCTGCCGCGCGAGTGGCCGCGGCTGTTCTCCGAGGTGTGCCAAGTGCTGCGCCCCGGCGGGCAGTTCGCGTTCCCGTTGCCCGCGCCGATGGGTCCCGGTTCGCTGGGCTACTGGGCGATGCTCGGCTTCGACGGCGCGATGCGGGTGCGCAACGCGGTGTGGCGGCCCCCGTTCGTCATGTACTACCGGCCGTTCCGACTCGGCGACGTACGGCGGGAGCTGGACCGCGCCGGGTTCGATGTGGCGCTCCACGCGCTGTCCGAGCTCGGCGAGCGGCCGGACGGCAGTCCGCGGTGCGGGCTGGTCGTGGCGACGCGCCGATAGGTGGGGTCCAGTAGGACGCAGTGGCGATGGGCGGGGTCCAGCAGGACGAAGTGGCGTCCGCCGGATCGCGCCGCACGCCCGCCGCGCCTAGCGTGTAGCCATACCTGCCGGGCCGCGTCGTGCCCGGCGACCGACGGAAGGGTGTCGCGTCATGTCCGCTCGTCCTGAAGGCGCGCCGGTCTGGGCCGACGCCATGTTCCCCGACCTGGAGGCCGCGAAGGGCTTCTACACGGAGCTGTTCGGCTGGACCTACGACGAGGGCAGTGCCGAGTTCGGCAACTACACGCAGGCCAGGACGCCCGACGGCAAGCGGGTCGCGGCTCTCGTGCCGCAGATGCCCGGCGCGGAGGGCGTGCACCCCGCCTGGAACCTGTACCTCGCCACCGCCGACATCGAGTCGGTCACCGAGCGGATCAAGGACGCGGGCGGCAGCGTCATGATGGACCCGATGCAGGTCGCGTCCTTCGGCACGATGGTCACCGCCCAGGACCCCGCGGGCGTCGTCTTCAGCGTCTGGCAGCCCGACACCCACGAGGGCTTCGAGAAGGTCAACGAGCCCGGCGCGTTCTGCTGGGCCGAGGTCAACACCCGCAACGCCGGGCGGACCGACTCCTTCTTCCCGAAGGTCTTCGGCTACGACGTGCAGAAGATGGCCGACGAGCACATGGACTTCAACGTCTGGATGCTGGACGGCGAACCGGTCATGGGCCGCTTGCAGATGACCGACGAATTCCCCGCGCACGTCCCCTCGTACGTCAATGTGTACTTCGTCGTCGAGGACTGCGACGCGGCCGTCGCCACCGTCCAACGCCTGGGCGGCAAGCTGCACTTCGGCCCCGTGGACAGCCCCTTCGGCCGGTTCGCGGCGGTCGGGGACCCGCAGGGCGCGGCGTTCTCCGTCATCGACGTGAGCTCCACCAAGGGCGAGATGCCGGACATGGGCTGACGGTCAGTCGGACCGGGGAAGCTCGAACCCCAGCTCCTGAGCGGCGAGTTGGGGAGTCGGCTGCGCCCACCGCTCCACTGCCGCGCTGCTCTGCGTGGACGAAAGCGAGCGCAGCTCGGCGCGGTCCAGATAGAGCGTGCCGTTCAGATGGTCCGTCTCGTGCTGCACGATCCGTGCGGGCCAGCCCGTGAACTCCTCGTCCACCGCGCGCCCTTGCTCGTCGAGGGCGCGCAGTCGCACGCGCTCGTGCCGGGCGACCACGGCCTGATAGCCCGGCACGCTCAAGCACCCTTCGTAGAAGGCGACGTGCCGTGGTCCCACAGTGTCGTACGACGGGTTGATCAGCACGCGGAACGGCTGCGGCACCCGTCCCCGCGCCGCGCGCACCTCGTCGCTCACGGCCGCCGCGTCCTCGATGACGGCGAGCCGCAGCGGCACCCCGATCTGCGGCGCGGCCAGGCCGACGCCGGGCGCGGCGTGCATGGTGACCCGCATCGCGGCGATCAGCCGGGCGAGCAGCTCGTCCGGGAGCTGCCCGTCGACGGGCTCGGCGGGGTGGCGCAGGACCGGGTCGCCCGCCGCGACGATCGGCAGCGGCTCCTCGGCGGCGAGCAGGGACTCGACGTGATCACTCAGTGACGTGAACGGCATGGCGCCAGGATGCCAAGCGTGATCGCGGGGGCGTGGTGCGGGGTCCGGAAAGGGAGCCGGAAAGGTGGCAGGGAAGGGGCCCGGGAATGTGTCGGCGCCTTCGGCGGTTCTGATCCTGTGGCCGCCCCGAACGGATGGGGCGGCAGTGGCACAGGAGAAGGTTCGAAGGTTCCGACGGATGACGCAGACGCAGACGTACGCAGCGCACGAGGGCACGCCCGGCCCCGTACCGGGGACCGAGGGCGGGTTCCACCCCCTCGACCACCCCGCGTACGCCGCGCTCACCGGCCCGCACGCGCACTTCGCCGAGCGGAGCGGCCGCGCCCTGCGCTATCCCACCGCCGTCACGCCGTGGACCGCGCTGCCCCCTGACCCCGGGCCCTCGGACTGGGCGGACCTCGCCGCCTTCGCCGCCCCCGACGGAACCCTGCCGCTGCTCGGCACCGACATCGAGCTGCCGGACGGCTGGGAGACGACGGTGGACTTCGCGGGCGTGCGCATGGTCGGCGACGCGGTGGACGCGACCCCCGACCCGGAGGCCGTCCTGCTCACTGTCGACGACGTGCCGGAGATGCTCGACCTGGTGGCCCGCACCCAGCCGGGCCCGTTCACGCCCCGCACCATCGAACTCGGCACGTACCTGGGCATCCGCCAGGGCGGCGCGATCGTCGCGATGGCGGGGGAGCGCCTGCACCTGCCCGGATACACCGAGGTCAGCGCCGTGTGCACCGACCCGGACCACCGGGGCAAGGGCCTCGCGGGCCGCCTGGTGAAGGCCGTCGCGGCCGTGGTCAAGGAGCGCGGCGAGACCCCGTTCCTGCACACCGGCGCGGACAACACCAGCGCGATCCGGCTGTACGAGTCCCTGGGCTTCCACCTGCGCAACACGACCCACTTCCGCACGGTGCGCGCCCCGCGGTAGCGCGGAGCGGGCCGCGGACTCAGCGGTGGCCCGGAGCGGCCTACGAGCCGCTTTCCTCTTCCTGGGCCGCGTGGTTGTAGCGCACCAGGTAGTCGGCGAACCGCTCCAGGTCCTCCTCCGGCCAGTCCGCCAGGCGGTCGCCGAAGATCTGGCGGCGGTTGACGGTCACCTGGCGCAGGACATCGGCGCCGGCCTCGGTCGGGTGCAGGACCTGGACGCGGTGGTCGTCGGGGTCGACGCGCCGGATCACGAGGCCGGCCCGCTGCAGGGCGGCCACCTGGCGGCTGACCGTCGACTTGTCGAGGGCGTAGTGCGCCGCCAGGTCCGTGGCGCGGCAGCCGCCGCGCTCGTCGAGGTGGGCGAGCAGCGAGTACGAGACGAGCGAGAGCTCCGGGTGCATCCGCGCGGCGGTGGCCCGCGCCCGCCGGGCGAACGAGGTCAGCTCGCGCTGAATGGTCTCCACGGCCGCCTCGCGGTCGGCCGCGTGATCTGGCTGTGCCACGGCGGTTCCTTTCGTGGTGCTCGTTGCACTCTACAACCCAGCCCGCCCGGCAGCGGCCCGACGTGGCGCGGATCTCTTTTGCAACTTGTTGCAAAACCGGTGCGGTGTCCTCTACAACTGATTCGACCGTTCACCGCTCACGGAGGGCCCCATGAGCCGCTACCCGCACCTGCTCGCCCCGCTCGACCTCGGATTCACGACGCTCCCCAACCGCGTCCTGATGGGCTCGATGCACGTGGGCCTGGAGGAGGCTCCGAACGGTTTCGCGCGCATGGCCGAGTTCTACGCGACCCGCGCCCGCGGCGGCGTCGGCCTCATCGTCACCGGTGGCATCGCGCCCAACGCCGAGGGCTGCTCCTTCGAGGGCGGCGCCAAGATGACCACCGAGGCGGAGGCCGAGCAGCACCGCGAGATCACCGACGCCGTGCACGCGGCGGGCGGCAGGATCGCCATGCAGATCCTGCACTTCGGCCGGTACGCCTACCACCCGAACCTGGTCGCGCCGAGCGCGCTGCAGGCCCCCATCAGCCCCTGCGTGCCGAACGAGCTGAGCGACGCGGACGTCGAGCGGACCATCGAGGACTACGCGCGCGCCGCCGAACTCGCCAAGTCCGCCGGGTACGACGGCGTCGAGGTCATGGGCTCCGAGGGCTACCTCATCAACGAGTTCATCGTCTCCGCCACCAACCACCGCGAGGACCGCTGGGGCGGTTCGTACGAGAACCGGATCCGGTTCGCCGTCGAGATCGTGCGGCGCGTGCGCGAGCGGGTCGGGCCCGACTTCATCCTCATCTACCGGCTGTCCATGCTGGACCTGGTCCCCGGCGGCTCGACCCTCGACGAGGTCGTGCAGCTCGCCAAGGAGATCGAGGCGGCCGGCGCGACCATCATCAACACCGGCATCGGCTGGCACGAGGCGCGCATCCCCACCATCGCCACGTCCGTCCCGCGCGGCGCGTACAGCTTCGTCACCAAGAAGGTCATGGGCGAGGTGAACGTCCCGCTCGTCACCACCAACCGCATCAACACCCCGGAACTCGCCGAGGAGTTGCTCGCCGAAGGCGCCGCCGACATGGTCTCCATGGCGCGCCCGATGCTCGCCGACCCGGACTTCGTGAACAAGGCGGCAGCCGACCGCTCCGACGCCATCAACACCTGCATCGGCTGCAACCAGGCCTGCCTCGACCACATCTTCAGCCTCCAGATCACCTCCTGCCTGGTGAACCCGCGCGCCTGCCACGAGACCGAGCTGGTGCTCTCGCCGACCCGGATCCGCAAGCGCGTCGCCGTCGTCGGCGCCGGCCCCGCCGGCCTCGCCTGCGCCGTCAGCGCCGCCGAGCGCGGCCACGAGGTGACCCTGTTCGACGCCGCCGCCGAGATCGGCGGGCAGCTCAACGTCGCCCGTCAGGTCCCCGGCAAGGAGGAGTTCAACGAGACGCTGCGCTACTTCCGCACGCAGCTCGAACTGCACGGCGTGAACGTCAAGTTGGAGACCCGCGTCGCCGCCGACGACCTCGGCTCCTACGACGAGGTCGTCGTCGCCACCGGCGTCGCCCCGCGCACCCCCGCCATCGACGGCGTCGACCACCCGAAGGTCGTCGGCTACCTCGACGTCCTGCGCGGCAGCGCGCCCGTCGGCGACCGCGTCGCGATCATCGGCGCCGGCGGCATCGGCTTCGACGTCGCCGAGTACCTCACCGACGACGGCGAGAAGGCGAGCCTGGACCCGGCCACGTACTTCCGGCAGTGGGGCGTCGACATGGACTACGCCGACCGCGGCGGCCTCACCAAGCCCGAGCGGCCCGCCCCGCCCCGCCAGGTGCACCTCGTCCAGCGCAAGGCCACCAAGGTCGGCGCGGGCCTCGGCAAGACGACCGGCTGGATTCACCGCACCGAGCTGCGCCACCGCGGTGTCACCATGGTCGCGGGCGCCACGTACGACCTCATCGACGACGCGGGCCTGCACGTCACCATCGAAGGCGAGCAGTCCCTCATCCCCGTCGACACCGTCGTCCTGTGCGCGGGCCAGGAACCCCACCGCTCGCTGTACGACGACCTGGTGGCCGCCGGACGTACCCCGCACCTGATCGGCGGCGCCGACCTCGCGGCCGAGCTGGACGCCAAGCGCGCCATCAAGCAGGGCACCGAGGTCGCGGCCGCGCTGTAGAGCCCGTCCCAGAGACCGGGGAGTCACGTGACCGGGCCCGCCGGACACGTGACTCCCCTTCGCCCATGTCCACCACTCATGTCCACTCACGGGAACTCGCCTACCCTTACGACATGTCACTCCCGCACGCGATCCTCACGGCGCTCCTGGAGAAGCCGTCGTCGGGCCTCGAGCTGACCCGCAGGTTCGACAGGTCCATCGGCTACTTCTGGTCGGCCACGCACCAGCAGATCTACCGGGAGCTCGGCAAACTCGAACGCGAGGGACTGATCCGCGCGCTGCCCACCGAGACACCCTCGCGCGGCCAGAAGAAGGAGTACGAGGTCCTGCCGGGGGGCCGGGCGGAACTGGCCCGTTGGACCGCCACCCCCCAGGACCCCAGGCCGCTGCGCGACCCGCTGCCGCTGCGCCTGCGCTCCGCCGCGGTGGTCGGCACGGAGGGCATCGCCGAGGACCTGAGTCGCCATCTCGCCCTGCACCGCGAGCAGTTGGCGACGTACCAGGACATCGAGAAGCGAGACTTCCCGCCGGAGAAGAACAGCGAGGCCGACCGCTTGCAACACGCGGTGCTGCGCGCGGGCATCGACCTCGAACGGTTCTGGGTGGACTGGCTGGAGCGGACCCTGACGGAACTGGACTGACCCTCAGCCCCGCTTCGCAGCCTTCCCCGTGGTCACCTTCCGCTCCGCCGAGAAGGCGCCCCACGTCCCGTCCGGCAACTGCGCACGCAGCTTCACCCGGTGCTCCACGTGCGGCTTCTTGCCGATGTAGAAGCTGTACGTCGCCGAGTCGGCCGGCGCGCTCTCGCCCCACATCACCGTCGTCGCCTCCCGGCCGTCCAGGAACAGCTGGTACGCCGGAACCTCGCCGCCGGTCCGCGGCGGCGTCCACGCCAGGTCGATGTAGTACGCGCCCTTCGCGCGCCGCGTCGACGCCTCGAACTCCGAAGGGGCGGTACCGGGCCCCTCCTCGCCCTTGCCCCGCGCGGTCGTCAGGCGCAGGGTCCCGCTCGCGGCCGAGGTGTTGTCGGCGGCGTCCCGGGCGCGCACGCTGAATGCGTAGTCGGTGCCCGGCCGCAGCCCGGTGACCAGCGCCCGCGTCTCCTTGCCACCGACGCTGTGGATCTTCGTGGCGCCCTGGTAGATGTCGTACGAGGCGACGCCCCGGTCGTCCGTCGCCTTCCGCCACGCCAGCGACACGGCACGGCTCCCGTCCGCCTGCCCACGCAGCCCGGTCGGCCGGCTCGGGGCCGCGCGGTCCTCCTTGACGGCGGCCGGGGTGGTGACGGTGACGCGGGTACTGGCGGGACCCAGGGAGCCGTCCGTGCCGCGGGCCCGCACCGTGAACACGTATCGGGACGTGGGGGCGAGTCCGGTGACGTCGACCATGTGCCGCTCCGCGGGCAGCCGCTTCACGCGCTTGGCGCCGCGGTACACCTCGTACTCCTTGACCTCCGCCGTGCTCGCGGGGCGGTTCCACATGACGTGCACGGAGGTGGCGCTACCGGCCTGCGCGGTGACCCCGGCCGGCGCCGACAGGGCGGGCCCCTCGGCCTTCGCACTGTCGGAGAGGAGGCCGCAGGAGGCGAGCGCGGGCACGAGTGCGGCGGCGCAGGCCGTGCGGGCGAGCAGGGCGCGTGGGGGGAGGCGTCGCACGGAGGGCCTTCCGTTCGAGCGGATTGGTACAGACCTGTATGGCACGAGAGGTGGGCTCTCCTCAAGGGGTTCGCGCCAACAGGTCTGTACCAAAGACCCGTTGAAGGAGGTTGGGAGGTGTCGAAGGAGGTTGGGAGGTGCTGAGAGGCGGTCCCTCGCTCCCTCAGTCCTTCAGTCCTTGCGGTACGTGTACGCCTCCGAGGCCGCCGCGGCGACCGCGTCCAGGTCCGCTCCGGTGGAGGCGGTGACGACCGCGGCGATCGCGCCCTCCACAAAGGGGGCGTCCACGAGGCGTGTGGCGTCCGGGAGTTCATCGCCCTCGGCCAGCAGCGCCTTCACGGTCAGCACGGCGCTGCCGAGGTCGACGAGGACCGCGACACCCGCACCCCGGTCGACCTCCGCCGCGGCCGCGGAGATCAGCTCGGAGCTGGTGCCGAGGCCGCCGTCCTCTGTGCCGCCGGCCGCCGCGACGGGCGCGGTGTCGCCGCCTCCGGAGAGCCCGGTCGCGAGCCGCGCCACGGACTCGGCGACGTCCTTGCTGTGCGAGACCAGCACGATGCCGACGGGCTTGTCGGGGGCGCTCACGACGCGGCCTCCGCCGTCTCGGCCAGCGCGGCGATCAGCAGCGCCGACGACGTGGCACCCGGATCCTGGTGCCCTATGCTGCGCTCACCGAGATAACTCGCCCGCCCCTTGCGGGCCTGTAGCGGGGTGGTGGCCTCGGCCCCGTGCTCGGCCGCCGACCGTGCCGCGGCGAAGTCCCCGTCGCCGAGCGCCTCCGCTGCCGGCACGAGGGCGTCGAGCATCGTCTTGTCGCCGGGAGCGGCGCCGCCGAGCGCGGCGACGGCGTCGACGCCGGCCTTCAGTGCCTGCGCGAAGTCCGCCTCGCCGACCTCGGCCGCATCGCCCAGCGCCTTGCCGGTGCGGCGCAGCAGCGTCCCGTACAGCGGACCCGACGCGCCGCCCACCGTCGAGATCAACGTCCGTCCGGCCAGGGTGAGTACGGCCCCCGGAGTGTCCGGCGCGTCCTTGTCGAGAGTGGCGCGCACGGCGTTGAACCCGCGCTGCAGATTGCTGCCGTGGTCCGCGTCGCCGATCGGCGAGTCGAGGTCGGTGAGCCGGTCGGCCTCGCGGTCCACGGCCGCGGCGGCCAGTGTCAGCCAGCGCCGGAAGAAGTCGGCGTCGAGCACGTGATCTCCTTGCTGTTCAGATTCGTTGATGTGGCGAGGTATCAGGGCGGGGTCTGTGCATGCCCCCAGCTACATGTACACGCCCCCGGCTACATGCCCCTATCTACATGCCCCAGCGGAGCCCGGCCGTGCTGACCGGTGCGTCCCACAGGCGCAGCAGCTCCTCGTCGGCCTGGCAGATCGTGACGGAGGCGCCGGCCATGTCGAGCGAGGTGACGTAGTTCCCGACGAGCGTGCGGGCGACAGGCACGCCGCGCTCCCCGAGCACCCGCTGCACTTCGGCGTTGAACCCGTAGAGCTCGAGAAGCGGGGTGGCACCCATCCCGTTGACGAGCACAAGGACGGGGCTGCTGGGGTTGAGGTCCTCCAGCACGGCGTTCACGGAGAAGTCCGCGATCTCCCCGGACGTCATCATGGAACGCCGCTCACGGCCCGGCTCGCCGTGGATCCCGATCCCCAACTCCAGCTCGCCGGACGGCAGATCGAAGGTGGGCGCGCCCTTGGACGGTGTGCTGCAGGCGCTCAACGCGACGCCGAAACTCCGCGCGTTCTCATTGACCTGCCGGGCGATCGCCTCGACGCGCTCCAGCGGCTGCCCCTCCTCGGCGGCGGCACCGGCGATCTTCTCCACGAACAGGGTCGCCCCGGTGCCGCGCCGCCCTGCGGTGTAGAGGGAGTCGGTGACGGCGACGTCGTCGTTCACCAGCACCTTGGCGACCTGGACACCCTCGTCCTCGGCGAGCTCGGCGGCCATGTCGAAGTTCAGTACGTCGCCGGTGTAGTTCTTCACGATGAACAACACACCGGCGCCACTGTCCACCGCGGCGGCGGCCCGCACCATCTGATCCGGCACGGGCGAGGTGAACACCTCACCGGGACAGGCCGCGGAGAGCATCCCGGGACCGACGAACCCGCCGTGCAGCGGCTCGTGCCCGGACCCGCCGCCCGACACCAACGCCACCTTCCCGGCCACCGGCGCGTCCCGGCGCACGATCACCCGGTTCTCGACGTCCACGTTCAGTTCGGGGTGGGCGGAGGCCATCCCCTTCAGGGCGTCGGTGACGACCGTCTCGGCTACGTTGATCAGCATTTTCACTCGTACCTCCGGGTGGCGTTAGCAGGTAGGTTGCTGGCCTGCGTTTTCCCTGGTCGTGTTGGTTGTATGCAGTTCTGGATCTTGGCGGTCCGTGGCGGTCGACGGCGGGGGTGGGCGGGGCTGATGCTGACTCAATACTGACTTTGTTGACGGGTCGTCAGGTGTTCCTTGCCGAGGGTGCTACTCCATCGCCAGTATCGACGGAGAGGCAGTGTTGGGCACCTGTTGAGACCTGGACGATGTGACGTTGCGGTAGCGCGTGTGGCTGCGGGGGCGGTTGTTCGGTTGTCTGCCCCTGCTCCAGCTGCCGGCCGCCCGTGCACCGTGCGGTGTTTCCTCCTCCGGGGTAGTGACGGAAGGGGAGTAGGAGCAGGCGTGTTCTGCGCCGGGTGCTTGTGAACGTAGGTTCGGTCGGGCGTGGTGGGGCCTGGCATGCAGTGAGTTGCCAGGCAACGGTCCGATGGGGGGGCGTCGGACCGATCGTTCGGGAGAAGAGGATGCAGCAGGTGCGGGGCGAGGACCGGCTGGAGTGCGGAGCGGCTGTCGATGACGCGGCTGCAGGAGCGTCGGGGCAGCCGGCCTGGCGGACGACCGGCGCGTAGACCTCGGCGTCGAGGGGCCGGCGACGGCCGTGAGCGCGCCCACCGATCGAGACTGGACAGCTGACGGTGGACGGTTTGAGGAGTGGAAACCTTCAATCCGTGCCGCCGGGCCGAGTCGGACCCGGACTATTCGCGTATGGGCAGCCCGTAGGACGCCGCCAAGCGGCCGAGCGCCTCACCGAGCGCGGCCTGCTGGGACGGGCTGAGTTCGGCGGCGAGTTTCGCGTCGAGCGCGACCGCCTTACCGGTGCAATCCGCGAGGAGTTCGCGTCCCTTGTCGGTGAGGCTCAGGATCTGACGGCGGCGGTCGGTCGGGTCGCGGAGCCGCTCGATGGCGCCCATGGATTCGAGGCGGTCGGCAAGGGACACCACAAGGCTGGGTGCCACTCGCATCAGCTTGGAGATCTCGAGCTGGGAGGCGGCCAGCCCCGAGTCGAGGACTCCCAGGAGGCCGACGTGCTTGGGCTTCAGGTCGTGGGCGGCCAGTGCCTCAGCGTATTGATCGGCGACCAGTGCACCCAGGGTGCCGAGCCGGAAGCTTAGGGTCTCGGTCCACTTGACATCGTTCACGAACAGCATGCTACCTTCCTTAAACCATTCATGTCATGAATGATTCGAGATGAGAATCGTGATTGATCATCGCACTGTGCAGATCGTCTTCGCCGACCTGCAGGACAGCATCGTGGCGCTGAGCAGCACGAACAGCCCCGAGAGCATCAAGCGCTCGACCGGAGTGCTCGGCCAGGTCGCGCAGGCCCTGAACATCCCGTTCACCGTGTCGGTCGCACCCCGCCCCGGCGGACCCGGCGTCATCGCCGAACTTCCCGAAGCACCTGCCTTCGTGCGCGGCGGACCATGCTGCTGGGACGACCAGCAATGGCGCGAAGCAATCGCCGCTCACACTCGCGGAACACTGGTCATCTGCGGCGTGACCTCAGAGATCGTGGTCCTTCACACCGCACTCGACGCCCTGGCCGCCGGCTACGACGTGATCGTCCCGGTCGACGCGAGCGGCGGCATGTCGGAGCGCACGGAGAGCGCGGCACTCCGTCAGATCGAAAAGGCAGGCGGCACCGTGACCTCGGTAGCCGGCCTCGTCACAGACATGGTCCGCGACTTCACCACCCCCACCGGCCGCGACGTCATCACCGCCCTGCACGACCTGGCGGGCTAGCGATCACCGCCGCAGACCTCGGCCAGAGCGCCACCTTCCCGTCCGTGCCTCCGAAGGAAAGCCCATGAAACTCGCACCCCATCTGCACCGCCTCGGCAACGATCTCGTGGCGTGCTACCTCATCGACACCTCCGAGGGCATCACCCTCATCGACGCCGGACTGCCCGGCCACTGGCGGGACCTTCAGCGCGAACTGCGCTCCCTGGGCAAGACCGTCGACGACATCCGCGGACTCGTGCTGACCCACGGCGACTCCGACCACATCGGCTTCGCCGAACGCCTGCGAACCACTCACGGCGTGCCGGTGTACGTGCACGCCGCCGACGCCATGCGCACCCGCACAGGAGAAAAGCCCAAGGTCTCAATCGGCCCCATGCGTCTGGGCCCCGCCCTCGGCTTCCTCGGCTACTCCATCCGCAAGAACGGCCTGCGTCCCCGCTACGTCGGCGAAACCACCAAGATCGGCGACGGCGACATCCTGGGCCTGCCCGGAAGTCCGGTCATCGTCAGCATGCCGGGGCACTCCCCGGGAAGCGTGGCGGTGCACGTCCCACTCGCCGACGCGGTCTTCGTCGGGGACGCCCTGACCACGCGGCACGTTCTCACCGGGCGCACAGGCCCTCAGCCCGCGCCCTTCACCGACGCCCCTGCGCAAGCACTCATGTCCCTCGAGCGAATCGCCGAGCTGTCGGCATCCTGGGTGCTCCCCGGCCATGGCGCCCCTTGGCGCACCTCACCGGCGGAGGCGCACAAGATGGTTCAGTCCGCCGCGACCAGCACCCACACCTGAACCCGAGCGCAGGAAGCTCCTGCCGATCCCGCTCCCGTGCGGGCGGACGCGGACGGGGCTCAACGAGCGGATCCCAGTGTGCTGCGCGTCGGTGACAGCTACGTCGCCGTCGAGTCGGCCGATGGCGGCATCGTCGTACGGCAGGCTTCGTCGCTGGACGGCCTCGCGTCCGCGCCCGCGAAGAAGGTGTGGTCGGACACCGGCGAGAGCTGGGAGCGGGTGATCGGCGACCCGTACATCAACGAGGCCCCGAGGCCATAAAGGATCCGAGCGGGCAGCTGCACGTCGTCTGCTCCGCCAACGGCAGCTGGAGCAGCCAGTGCTGCCTGGTCGACCTGCGGCTGCGGGCCGGCGGGGACCCCACGTACGTATGGGACTGGTACAAGTCGAACGGCTGCCTGTTCGGCTCGCACCGCGAGACGATGATGACCGGCTGGGATCCGACGCTGCACGTCGACGGGCCGGGCCATCACACCTTCGCCCTGCGGGACGGTGACATCAACACCAGCCCGTCGGCCGGAAACAAGGTCCCCTTCATGTTCCACGCCGTGGCGAAGGGGACGCCGTACGCCTGGGAGAACCGCTACTGGTACTCGGGTTCGTTCGTCTGGTGGGGCGACACCACCTACCGGCGGGCGAATGTCCCCGGCGCCGAGACCGACACCGGGTGGAGCCTCAAGTTCTTCGAGTGACGTTGAAGAGTCGTGTCAGGCGGCGTCCGTCGGCCAGTCCAGGAGGCGGGCGCCGATCACCGCGGTCTGCAACGTGTAGCGGTCGGCCGGGACCGCTGGGTCGATGCCCGTGAGCTGGTGGATACGGGCGAGGCGATACGTGAACGCCCGCACGCTGAGCGACAGTTGGCGGGCGGCCTCGGCCGACACGCAGCCGGCGTCGAAGTACGCCATCAGCGTGTCGATGAGCGGCTGGGCGCCGCCCCGTGCCTCGTGCAGCGGCCCCAGCGTGTTGTGGACCAGGTCGGTCATGGCCTGCCGGTCGCGGGTGAGGACGGGGTAGACGAGGAGGTCGGCCGAGCGCAGCACCGGGGTGTCGAGGCCGAGGCGGGTAGCCAGGTCCAGTGCGCTCAGCGCCTCCTCGTAGGACTGGACGACGCCGCCCGGGCCCGACTGCGGGCGGCCGATGGCGACCTGGCTTCCGTCGACGGCGGCGTACGCCTGCTTGGCGAAGTAGGTGAGGACCTCGGTCTGGTCGCCGGGGGCGATGCAGACGAGCCGCCCTTCCTTGGTGGTCAGCAGGATGTTCCGGTTGCCGAAACGGGCGATCACCGCGCCTTCGATCTCGCGCGCGACGGTGTCGCCCTCCTCGTACGCGCCGTTGCCGCGGGCCACCGCTATCGCGTGCTCGCCGGACAGCCGCAGCCCGAAACGCTCGGCGCGCTCGGCCAGTTTGCCCAGGTCGCTGCGGCCGTAGAGCAGGTCGTCGATGAACTCGCGGCGGGCCGCCTCCTCCCGGCGCATGGTCTGCCGCTGCGCGCGCTCGTAGCCCTCGGCGAACGCGTCGATGGCCTGGGCGCCTGCCGCGACGACGGCGTCGACCGTCACCCTGGTGCCGATGTTGCCGGTGTGCGTCTGCGCGAGGTGGGCGGCGACCAGGGCCCGCAGCCCGAGACCTGCCTCCGCGGCACGCTCGCCCAGCGCGCGGCGCGCGTCGAGTTCGTCCCGGGTCAGCCGGCGTCCGGTGGCGGAGGCGTCGGCCACCGCCCGGACATACCCGTCCAGATACTCGTCGGGAACGTCCTGCTGCGACGCCATGCCCACCCCCATCGTGATGCCGAATGCTCTCCGTTCCTCCGCATTCTTAACGGATGAGCAAGCAGGCATCAAAATCGCGTAAAGATTGCCGGAAACCGGCAGTTACGTGAGGTGGTTGCCCATGGCAACATCCGGGTCAAGCACACGGAACAGGGGCGACGAGGGAGGCCAGTGACATGACGTGGTTTCTCGGACTCGGCATCGCGGGAGTGGTGCTGCTCGTCCTGTCCCTGGTGCTGGACGGGGTCCTGGAGGGGTTGTTCGACGGGGTCGGGGCCCTGGACGGGCTCTTCGACGGACTGCTGTCGCTGCCCGTGATCGCCGGCTTCGTGTCGATGCTCGGGTTCGGCGGCGCGATCGTACTCGGCACCACCGACCTCGGTGCCGGTCCCGCCACTGCAGTCGGTGCCGTCGCGGGGGGCGGCGCCGCCTGGCTGACGTGGAAGCTGACCCGCGCGCTGATGCGGGACCAGACCGCGGTGGCGCCCCGCGGAGACGACCTCGTCGGCAGCGCGGGCACCGTGGTCACCGCCATCCCGGTCGACGGATACGGCGAGGTGCTGCTCCAACTCGCGGGCCAGCCGACGAAGTTCTCGGCGAAGAGCGCGATCGCGGTCGCCCGCGGTGCCGAGGTGTGGGTGGCGGACATCCTGTCGCCGACCTCGGTCGAGGTCCGCACGGTCGACCGCTGACGGCCGGCCGCTGACCGCTGATCGGTGACTGCTGATCACCGCCCGCTGACCGTACGAACCATCACCAACCGACTGCCGCCTCCCGGGAGGCGAGGGGGCAGAGGGGGAATTCATCATGAGCCCTGTGACCATCGCCGTGGCCGGAGTCGTCGTGCTCCTGGTCCTGCTGGCGCTCGTCGTCATCACCCGCTACAAGGTCGCCGGTCCCAGTGAGGCGTTCATCGTCACCGGGCGGCGCGGCAAGAAGTCCACCGATCCGGAGACGGGTCATGTCATCACCGACAACAGCGGCCAGAAGGTCGTGGTCGGCGGCGGCGTCTTCGTCGTCCCGTTCGTGCAGCAGAAGTTCACGCTCGAACTGTCCTCGCGGCACATCCCCGTCGCGGTGCGCGGCGCGGTCACCCTGCGCGGCGTGAAGGCGAACCTCGAAGGCGTCGCGATCGTCAAGGTCGGCGGCACCGAGGACTCGATCCGGGCCGCCGCCCAGCGCTTCCTGATGCAGCAGGACGGCATCGTCGGCTTCACGCAGGAAGTGCTGTCCGGCGCGCTGCGCTCCATCGTCGGACGGATGTCGGTGGAGGACGTCATCCGCGACCGGGCCGCGTTCGCCGGGCAGGTCGCCGAGGAGGCGGAGGCGTCGCTGTCCGGTCAGGGCCTGGTCCTGGACGCGTTCCAGATCCAGGACATCACCACCGAGGGCTCCTACCTGGAGGACCTGGGCCGGCCGGAGGCCGCCCGCGCCAAGCAGGAGGCCGACATCGCCGAGGCCGTCGCGCGTCGCGCCTCCGAGCAGGCGCGGCTGAAGGCCGAGGAGGAGATCGCGATCGCGCAGCGCACGTTCGCGCTGAAGCAGGCCGAGATCAAGGCGGAGACCGACCGGGCCGCCGCGCAGGCGAACGCGGCGGGACCGCTCGCGGACGCGGCCCGCCAGCAGGAAGTTCTCACCGAGCAGGAGAAGGTGGCGGAGCGTCAGGCGGCGCTGACCGACCGGGAGTTGGACACGAAGGTCCGCAAGCCCGCCGACGCCGCCCGTTACCAGGCCGAGCAGGAGGCAGAGGCCCGCCGGATCGGCCTGGTCAAGCAGGCGGAGGCGGACGCCCAGCGGGCCCGCCTCACCGGTGAGGGCGAGAAGGCGCACCGTGCTGCGCTTGCGGACGCGGTCCGGCTCGAGGGTGAGTCCGAGGCGGCGGCGATCGGCGCGAAGGGTGCCGCAGAGGCGGAGGCCATGCAGAAGAAGGCCGACGCGTTCGCGCAGTACGGCGACGCGGCCGTGCTGCAGATGCTGGTCGAGGTGCTGCCGCAGGTCGTCGCGAAGGCGTCCGAACCGCTGAGCGCCGTCGACAAGATGACGGTGATCTCCACGGACGGGGCGAGCCAGTTGTCCCGTACGGTCGCCGACAACGTCGCCCAGGGCGTCGAACTCCTCAACTCCACCACGGGTGTTGACCTCGCCGCGCTGCTGAAGAACATCACCGGGGCGAAGGGGGCGACGGTGCCCGCCCCGAAGTCCGCCGAGCCGGCCGGCGCCGAATCGGTGAACGGCCACATCGAGATCACGGACTGAGCGGTTCGGGCGGTCCGGGCGGTCCGGGCGGTCCGGGCGGTCCGAGCGGTGCGAGCGGTGCGAGCCGTGCACCCGCGACTTAACGTTTGTTAGGCGCGATGCGCGACGTTCACGGGCGACGGGAGCAGGAAGCACACAGCAGGCCCCCGTCGCCCGACTTCCACTGCGGGCTCGGCGCCGAGGACACGCGGCGCTACGATGACGGCTCCGTCGCCGGTTGTACGAATGTTCAGTTGCGGGACGGACCGGGCGGCCCAGCAGATCGGAGCATCGTGTCCACTCGACCCGCAGGTCACAAGGCCATCATCGAGGCCGCCCGCGAAGAGTTCTCCGAGCAGGGCTACGGGGCCACCTCGATCCGCGACATCGCCAAGCGCGCCGGAGTGAGCCTGTCCGCGCTGTACTACTACTACAAGGGCAAGCAGGACCTGCTCGTCGCCATCCTCGAAGAGGGCCTCGACGCCTACTTCGGCGCCTGCGGAACCGCCCTCGACGAGGCCGGCGACGACCCCGCGGAGCAGCTGGAGGCCCTGGTCACGGCGACGGTGCAGTTCCGTATCGAGCACCCGGTCAAGAGCAGCATCGTGCTGACCGAGGGCCGCAGCCTGGAACCCGAACACCTCGCCCGCTACCGCAAGAACGAGGAACGCGGCACGCAACAGTTCCGCGAGGTCATCGAACGCGGCGTCGCCGACGGCGTGTTCCTGACCCCCCACCCGGACGACGCCCGCCGCGCCGTGATCGCCATGTGCAACGCCATCGCCCAGTGGTACCGCACCGACGGCGAGGTGACCCCCGACGAACTCGTCGAGCGGTACGTGTCGTTGGCGCTGACGGTGGTGGAGTACCGGCCGCGGTCGGTGCGGCGGGTGGCCCGCGGTTAGTACCTACCGCAGGGCCGCTGTCACCAGGCCTTCCAGGGCCTCGCGCGGTACCTCGCCACCGCTCACGAGGCGGTCGAAGATCAGGCCGTCGATGCAGGACAGCAGCGTGTGCGTGCGGGTTTCGACGTCTGGGGCCCCGTGCTCGGTGAGGAATGTGCGAACTGCTTCGCGGCCGGCGTTCTCGCGGGGGACGAGGATGTCCCGCAGTTCCGGGTCGCGCACGCTCTCGACGGCGCAGGCGTAGCGGGCCAGCGAGCGGCGGCGGCCCTCGCCGGTGAGGCGTCGGCGGGCCAGGAGTGTCATGCCGTTCACGAGGTCGTCGGCGGTGTGCAGTGGGGCGAGCTGCTCGGCCGTCGACTGCAGTTCCGCCTGGTCGAGTTGGACGAGGCGGGTGACGAGGCCGGTGAGCAGGGCGGCCCGGGTGCGGAAGTACGCCGATGTGGTGCCCGTCGGCAGCGCCGCTCGGCGGTCCACCGCGCGGTGGGTGAGGCCGCGGATCCCTTCGTCGGCGAGTACGTCGAGTGCCGTGTCCGCGAGGAGGGTGCGTCGATTCGCGCGTTCACCTGTGCGTTCACCCGTGTGTTCATCTGTGCGTTCATCCGTGCGGCGGTCCGATGTCTTGCGCGGTGCTGCCATGTTTCTTTTCTACACCTGTAGAGGGGCGGGTAGGGTTTAGCTTCTACAGGTGTAGAAGATGGGGCGGCGGAGGGGCTCGGCATGGGGAAGCGTGCGGTCGTTGTCGGGGGCGGGGTCGGCGGGCTTGCCGCTGCGATCGGGCTGCGTCGCGTCGGTTGGGAGGTGGTGGTCGTCGAGCGTGCGGCGGAGCTCGATGACGTGGGTGCCGGTATCTCGTTGGCCGCCAACGGGCTTCGGGCGCCTGGGGTCATGGCGCCGAGTTCGGGCACATCGCCTTCCCCGACGGTCACGCCGAATGGCACGCGGTCCTCAACCTCCCCGCAGGGGTGCGGTTCGACGATCCGCTGGGCGAGCTGCGGCGCCGGTTCTGTGCCTGGCACGAGCCGATTCGGGCGCTGCTCGATGCGACGGACCCCGGCGCTGTACTGCACCACGATGTCAACGAGCTTCGTACGCCGCTGCCTTCGTACGCCGTCGGCTCCGTAGCGCTCCTCGGTGACGCGGCGCACGCCATGACGCCGAACCTGGGGCAGGGCGCCTGCCAGGCGCTGGAGGACGCGGTCACCCTGGCCGCCGCCCTCGGCTCCGAGCTCACCGTGGAGGCCGCGCTCGCCCGGTACGACGCCGAACGCCGGCCCCGCAGCCAGGCCGTCGCACGCGCCGCGCGCCAGGCCGGACGGATGGGGCAGCAGCTAGCCCACCCGCTGCCCGTCGCCCTGCGCAACACGGCGATGCGTCTGACGCCCTCCCGTGTCGCCGTGCGCATGATCCTCCGGCATCACGACTGGATCCCACCGAGTCTGTACAGCAAGGGAGTTGGCTAGCGTGCGGTCCCTCGTTCGTTCGTCTTGTGTGTGGGTACGGTGGCCGCGTGGAGCAGAGTGAACAGTGGCGTCATGCCTCTTCCTTCGGTGCGGCAGCGGTCTCGTACGCCGAGCATCGGCCCGACTACGCGCAGGCCGCGGTGCGTTGGGCGCTCGAGGGCGCGCCCGGAGTGCGTGTGCTTGATCTGGGGGCCGGAACCGGCAAGTTGACTGCCGTACTTGCTGTGCTGGGGGCCGAAGTTGCCGCCGTAGAGCCGGACTTAGCGATGCTGGGCCAGCTGCGGCGCTCCCTTCCAGGGGTTCGCGCCCTGCCGGGCAGCGCCGAGGCGATTCCGCTGTCGGACGCCTCAGTCGATGTCGTGGTGGCCGGCAACGCCATGCACTGGTTCGACATGGCGGTCGCGGGGCCCGAGATCGCCCGTGTCCTCGTGCCCGGCGGCGTACTGGCCGGGCTGTGGAACCTCATGGACGACGAGGTGGAGTGGGTCGCCGGGCTCGCACGGGTCGGTGGCGGCGCCGCCGTCGGCCCCCGCGACACCCCTGCCGCTTGGCGTGCGGCGACGGCCGGCATGCACCTTCCGAAGACCGAGGCGGCGCCCCGTTTCGGCTCACCGGAACAGGCCGAGTTCCCGCACGGGCAGCGTCGCACCGCCGACTCCCTTGTTCAGACTCTCGCGACGCGCGCCGGCGTGCTGGTCATGCCGGAAGAGGAACGGGAAGCCCTGCTGGGGCGGATCCGTGCCTTCCTCGCCGGCACACCGGAGACCGCCCGTGGTGAGTTCACCCTGCCGATGCGGACGGGTGTGCTGCGGGTGCGGAGGCTTTGACCTCAGTCCTCGGAGATATCAGTCGTCGGAGACACCAGTCCTCGGAGACACCAGCTCTCGAAGACGCCAGCCCCTGAAGACACCAGCTCTCGAAGGCACCGGCCCACGAAAGCGGCCCGTCAGGGAGTCGGAACGGGCGCGCCCAGCCGGTAGCCGTCGTCGGCCGAGAACGCGGCGGCCACCGTGAACCGGTCCGCGCGGACCAGGGTCTGGCGCCACTCGACCTGGCGATGGTCGGCGTCGTGGCCGAGCCGGTCGATCGCGAACAGGGCGGTGGACTCGGGGCAGTCGAGCAGCTTGCGCTCCGCGCGCGTGGGCACCACGGCCCGGATCCGCTCCCAACCGCCGCTGATGTGCGTACGGCAGTGACGTTCCAGCTCGGCGTAGAGCGAGGTGTGCGTGAAGTCGACGGACAGGAGCGGGCGGGCCACGTCCGCCGGGAGCCAGACGCGGTCGACGGCGAGCGGCTCCCCGTCGGCGAGCCGCAAGCGTTCCAGGTGGACGAGGGGAGTGGACTCCTCGAGGCCGAGACGGGCGGCGATGACACCGTCGGCACGCTCGTCGAGGCGGCGGACCACGCTGCGCTGGACGGCGCCGACCTCCTCGACCGAGTGGAAGAGGCTGTACGCCTCGCCGACCTTCTGCTCCAGCGGCCGGCTCGCCGCGAACCGGGACACCCTGCCCCGCTGCGCCGTGACCAGGCCCTCCGCGCGCAGCGTGCGCAGCGCCTCGCGGACGGTGTGCCGACTGACCTGGTATTCGGCGACGAGATCGTGCTCACCGGGGAAGACGTCCCGGAACTCGCCGTCCTCAAGGCGTCGCAGAAGGTCGGCGCGGAGCTGGGACCACAGCGGCTTGCCCTTGGACCGGGTGAGTGGACGGGGGCCGGACTGCGAGCTGCTGGTGGGCACGGGATGCATGCTCGTCGATTTGCGGAGCCGGTGCAAACCCCTGGGCGCGCTCACACGAAGGCGTCCACCAGCATGAACGCGGCCGTCGCGAGCAGCAGGACCGCGAACGCGCGCTGCAATGCCGGTCCCGACAGCTTGGCCGCGAGCCGCCTGGCGTCCCACGCCCCGAGGATCGCGGCGCCGACGAAGGGGCCGAGCACCGCGGGATCGATGGAGATGCCCTCGGTCGTCAGGCGCGTGGTGAGGGACACCAGCGAGTTGAGCAGGGTGACGACGAGGCTGGTGCCGACGGCCACCCGCATCGGCAGCCGCAGCACGGACACCAGGGTGGGTACGGCGAGGAATCCGCCGCCCACCCCCAGCAGCCCGGTCACCGCGCCGAGCCCGGCCCCGGCCCCGGTGGTCCGCAGTGGGCCGGCCCGGCCGGGGGCGGTGGCTCCTCTGGTGACCGTCGCTTCTGACTCTCGTACGTGTACGAGGCCGGGGGCGGGCCCCGTCGCCGGCCTCGTCTGCGGACCGGCGCTCGCGGGCCCCGCCGCCGCCCGCACCGGCGGACCGGTGCTCGCAGGCGGCGCCTCACCACGGGCACGTGCACCGCGCAGCATCACCGCGGCGGCCACCCCGGCCAGCACGGCGAACGCGCCGGTCAGCAGGTTCTGCGGGAGACGGTGCGCGAGCATCGACGCCCCGACGGTCGGCACCGCGCCGACCGCGGCGAACAGCACGCCGGTCCGCCAGCGGACGGTTCTGGTGCCCGCGTGCCGGGCGAGGGCGGTGGCGGAGGTGACGGTGACGATGACCAGGCTGGTGGTGCCCGCGTCGGCGGGGTCGACGCCCAGGAGGTAGACGAGGGCCGGAACCGCGAGGACGCCACCGCCGCCGCCGAGCCCGCCGAGGGCCAGGCCGACCACGGCGCCGCAGAGCACGGCGAGGATCAGGGTGTTCACGCGGGGACGCCGCCCCCGCCGGCCGGATGCTCGACCGGGCCGTGCCATGCGGCAAAGCCGCCGCGCAGGTCGTCGGCGTCGAAGCCGTGGGCCCGGAGCACGGAGGCGGCCACGGACGAGCGGTTGCCGCTGGCGCACAGCACGACGAGTGGCTGATGCTGATGCGGCGTCAACTCGTCGATGCGTGCGATGAGTTCGGGCAGCGGAACGGTACGGGCGCCGGGGAGGGTGCCGGTGTCGTGGATCTCGCCGGGGGCGCGTACGTCCAGCAAGGTGAAGGGGCGGGGGTTCTCGGTGAGGCGGGCGGCGAGGGCCGCTGCCTCCACGCGCGGCATCGACGTCACGTGCTCGGCGCTCAGGGTGTCGGCGGGCAGGGCGCCGAGGACCCGGTCGTAGCCGATGCGGGCGAGGCGGTTGCGGGCCTCGCGCGCCGTGCCGGGGTCCCCGCACAGGACGAGGTCGGCCCCGGCCGGGAGCACCTCGCCGCAGAGTTCGGCGAACCGGCCGCCGAGCGGGACGTTGACCGCGCCGGGCAGGTGGGCGGCGGCGAAGGGGCCGGGGGCCCGGGTGTCGAGGACGGTCGCTCCGTCGTCGACGGCCCGCCGTGCGGCGTCCGGGGTGAGGGCGGGGACGGGGGCGTCCTCGTCGAGCACCGGACGGGCCTCACGGTTGCGCTCGGACGTGAACGAGAAGTAGGCGGGCGCCGCGGACTGGCCGGATGTCACGACGTCGACGAACGCGTCCTCGGACATGTCGGCCAGGGCGTAGTTGCTGACGCGCTGGGTGCCGAGCGTGCAACTCAGCTCGGCCGACAGGTTCTTGCCGCAGGCCGAGCCGGCCCCGTGCGCCGGGAAGACGCGGGTCTCGTCGGGGAGGGTGAGCAGGCGCTCGCGGGTGGAACGGTAGAGGGCGCGGGCCATGTCCTCGGCCGACCGGCCGCGCGCGCTGAGCAGATCGGGGCGGCCCACGTCGCCGATGAACAGGGTGTCGCCAGTGAGGACGCCGTAGGGGACGGGGTCGGCCGCGTGCTCGCGTACGACGACGCACACCGACTCCGGGGTGTGTCCCGGGGTGTGCAGGATCTGGAGGTCGACCTCTCCGAGGCAGAGGTGTTGGCCGTCGGCGAGGGGGTTGGTGTCGAAGTCGACCTCGGCGGCGGCGCCGTAGGAGATGGGGGCGCCGGTGCGTTCGGCCAGTTCCAGGTGGCCGGAGAGGAAGTCGGCGTGGACGTGGGTCTCGACGACGCGCTCGATGGTGAGGCCGTGGTGTGCGGCGGTGGCGAGGTACTCGTTGACATCGCGCTGGGGGTCGACCACGACGGCGCGGCCCGTGGTGCGGTCGCCGATGAGGTACGAGGCGTGCGAGAGGCAGTCGAGGTAGAACTGCACGAAAATCAGCGGTCCGGTGCCGTCGTGTATCAGCGGCCCCGTGCCGTCGTGCATCAGCGGTCCGGTGCCGTCATGGGTGACGGGAACCTGCGGCATGACGGATTCCTTGGGCACGACGGATTCCTTGGGCGCGACGGATTCCTTGGGCATGACGGACTCCTGGGTCATGAAGCTGCTTGGGGGAGGCGTGCGGGTCACGCGAGCCCGCGGAGCATGAGGTTCCAGTACAGGAACGGCAGACCGTGCCGCTTGAGGTACCACATGTCGGTGCGCTCGCGGACCGTGTCGATCAGCGGGATCGAGGGGGCGGGCCGCCCGCTGTAGTCGAACTCGGCGAGCAGCATCTTGTTGCGGGCCGTGGTCAACGGGCACGAGGAGTAGCCGTTGTAGACGGCGAGCGGCTCCTGACCTTGCATCGTCGCGAGCAGGTTCTCGACGACCACGGGAGCCTGCTGGCGCACGGCCGCGCCGGTCTTGGAGTTGGGCGAGGAGCCGGCGTCGCCGAGGGCCCAGATATTGGGGTACCGGACGTGCCGCATGCGGTGCTTGTCGATCTCGACGTAGCCGGCCGGGTTGGCGGCGTCCGCGAGCGGGCTGCGCTTGATCCAGTCAGGGGCGCTCTGCGGTGGCACGAGATGAGCCATGTCGTACGGGAGGGTCGTCTTGGTGCCCGTGCCGATGTCGCTGACGACGACCTCACGGGCCTCGGGCCGGACCTCGGTGACCTCGCTGCCGTAGTGGACGTGGATGCCGTACTTGCGGGCCACGCCCTCCAGCACCCGCGCGAACTCCGGAACGCCGAAGATGGTGTCGGTCGGGAGCACCAGGTGGATGTCCATCCGGCCGAGAACGCCCTCCCGGCGCCAGTGGTCGGCGGCGAGGTAGGCGATCTTCTGCGGGGCGCCGCCGCACTTGATGGCTCCGGTCGGCATGCTGAACACGGCGCTGCCCGAGCGGGTCTCGCGGATGAAACGCCAGGTCACGGGTGCGGTGTGTGGAAGATAGTTGCTGGAGAGCCCGTTCTGGCCGAGCCCGTCCGCAAGGCCCGGCACACCGTCCCAGTCCAGCTGGATGCCGGCGCAGACCACGAGGTGGTCGTAGTGCACGACACCGCCGTCGTCGAGGGTCACCTCCTGGGCGTCCGGGTCGACGGCGACCGCGGCGCGCCGGATCCACCGGACGCCCTTCGGCATCACGGACTTCTGCGGCCGGACGCTCTCCTTCAGCGGCGCCCGTCCGCCCCCGACCAGCGTCCACAGCGGCTGGTAGTAGTGCCGCTCGCTCGGGTCGAGGACCGCGACGTCACGCTCGCCGGCCCGACGGAGCCGCGCCGCGACCGAGATGCCGGCGGAGCCGCCGCCCACGATCACCGTCCGGTGGTGCTGTGTGGTCACCAAGGGAATCCCTCCCGTGAATGTACGTACATCTACGCTAGAGCGAGAACCCGCTGACGTACAAGCGGCTGAAGGTGATCTGGCTCAAGGTGTACGTACATTTAAGACCGCTCCGGTGTTGGGGTAGCCGGGGAAAACGGGGTGCGGCGGGGTGGTGCGAGGCGTGAAGGTGTGTGGATGCGTCCACCCATCGACACCGCCCTGACCCGCAGACTCGTCGACGCACAGTTCCCGCAGTGGGTCGGCCTGCCGCTGGAGCGTGTCGAACCGGGTGGCTCGGACCATGTCATCCACCGGCTCGGCACCGAACTCGCGGTGCGGATGCCCCGGCACCCCGGGCCGCTCGGCGGCCTGGACAGGGAGTTCGCCTGGTTGCCCCGGCTCGCCCCGCACCTGCCCCTCGCCGTGCCCGTCCCGGTGGCGCAGGGCCGTCCCGGGTTCGGCTACCCCTGGCCCTGGTCGGTCTCCCGCTGGCTGGACGGCGAGACGGCTGACGCCGGGAAGTTGGGCGACGACGCCGCCGTCGCGGGTGAACTGGCCGAGTTCCTCCGTGCGTTGTGGGACTTCGGTCGGATCCACCGGCCCGCACCGGGGCCCGCCGCGGTCCCGCCCCCGGAGCCACTTGCGGACCGTGACCGTGCCACGCGCGCGGCGATCGCGCAGGCCGCGGACGCCTTCGACGCGGAGGCGATGACCGAGGTGTGGGACGCGGCGCTGGCCGCCGAACCGTGGAACCGGCCGCCCGTATGGGTCCACGGTGACTTCCACACCGGCAACCTGCTCACCGCGGGCGGCCGACTCGACGCGGTGATCGACTTCAGCGGCCTGGCCTTCGGGGACCCCGCCACCGACCTGATGATGGCCTACTCGTTGATGACGGCGCCCAGTCGGGCGGTCTTCCGTACCGCCCTCGGGGTGGACGACGCCACTTGGGCGCGCGGCCGCGGCTGGGGTCTGACGGGCGGCCTCATCGCGTACGCCGCGTACGCCCACGAGTCGCCGGGGATCGCTGCGGTGACCACGCGTCAGATCCGGGCCGTGTTGGAGGACTTGGCGGCATACCCCGCAATGGGCCGAGGGGCGCGTGACCGCAGTCGCGTGATTGATGTGCCGTGGGTATCGCGAGATCCAGAAAGAGTGTTGGACGCGAATCACCCGCAGCCGTAGCGTCCTCTCAATCCCAGTGACTCCCTTCAAGAGGGCGCGCGCGGGCGTTCAAGGGCCGCATTCCTTCCGTGCGTACAACGCCGTGCGTACACGCCTGTCGGTGCGAGCCGAGCGACGAAGGCGGCACCGCCCGGCGGAAGTTGACGGAAGGAGATCAGCAGCATGACGCTGGACGACGCGGGGCCGGTCATCGAGTCGATCGACATTCTGCGCGTGGCCATCCCTTACGACAGCGGGCGCCGGCGCCCTGCCACCGCGGGGGACACGACACTGAACGCGGCCGCCGCGTCGGTGGAGCGCATGGAGTGCCTGCTGGTGAAGGTCGTCGACTCCGACGGGCGGACCGGTTGGGGCGAGGCGTTCGGGCACGCCGTGAACCCGGTGACGTTCGCCGCGCTGCGCGACCTGGTCGGTCCGCTGTACCTCGGCACGCCTGCCCGCCCCGGCGCGGCCCCGCAGGCGGACCACGCGCTGCACGCCTTCGGCCGCTCGGGCCCCGTGCTGTTCGCGCAGTCGGGGATCGACATCGCCCTGTGGGACCTCGCCGCGCAGCGCGCCGGACTTCCGCTGCGCCGACTGCTCAACCCGCACGCCGCCGACCAGGTCGAGTCGTACGCCAGCCTCATGGTGTACGACAACGAGCCGGAGGAGGTCGCCCGACGCACCAAGTACGCGGCGGAGCAAGGGTTTTGGGGGGTCAAGCTGCACGAGACCGAGTACGAGGCGGTCGCCGCCGCGCGCGCCGTGCTGCCGGACGGCGTCGAGCTCATGGTGGACGTCAACTGCCCCTGGACGCCGGACGAGGCCGAGCGCCGGACGGAACGGCTGCGGGACCTCGACCTGACCTGGCTGGAGGAGCCGGTCTTCCCACCGGACGACGCGGCCGCCCTCGCCCGGCTGCGGGCCACCGGCGTCCCGGTCGCGACCGGCGAGAACGCCTCGGGGCCCGCCGGTTTCGCCGCGCTCTTCGCGCTCCGGGCCTGCGACGTGGCGCAGCCCAGCGTCTCGAAGATCGGCGGCATCAGCGGACTCCTCGAGGTCGGCCTGCTGGCGAGGACACACGGCGTACGCGTCGTGCCGCACAACTTCGCCTTCGGACCGGCCACCCTCGCCACCGCCCAGTACCTGGCCGCGTACCAGCCCGCCACGCGCCTCGAAGTCCCGCTCGTGGCTTGGCCCGTGCGGCTGCACGAGGCCCAGGCGTGGGAACCCGTGACCCGCCTGTCCGACGACCCCGGCCTCGGCTTCGTACCCGACCAGGGCGTCCTCGACGACCACCTGATCGACTCCGCGCGCCTCGCCTGAAGACGATCGTCTGGAGAAGACTGCCTGAAGAAGAACTGGCGTCTTCCCGACCGTTCCTCGGTTCAGCGGCCCTCGAACACGCCCGCGGTGAAGGCCCGGACCTCGTCCAGGACGCCCATTCCGTTGTGCGCGACGCCCGCAACGAGGTCCAGGCGGGCGTCGATTCCCAGGGAGCGGTAGTTCTCGTACAGCGCCGTGATGCGCTCGACCCGGGTGCGGCCGACCGCGTCCGCGCCGTCCATCCAGTTGGTGTCGCCGGGGTTGTTGATCTCCCACGTCTCGGTGTCCTCCGAGCCGACCACCAGATGCACCGGCACCTCGCGGATCCGGTCCAGGTCCACGGGCGCCCCGAAGCGTTCCTCGAAACCGCGGGTGCCGAGCCACCATTCGCGCTCCGGGTCGATCAGGGTGACCCGGCCGGGGGCGCCGATCGACACCCCGGCGAGGCGGTCGGGGTGCAGCAGCAGGAAGCGGTGGGCGTACTGGCCGCCGCCGGAGAATCCGTGCAGCACGAAGCGTGAAGCATCGATGCGGACGCGCTCCGCCGCCTCCTCGACGATGGCGAGCAGCGCCAGGTCGAAGCGGACGCCCTCGTGCTCCATGAATTTGAAGTTGTGCAGGTCGTCCGGGTCGCTGCCGAGTCCCGCGGGGAAGAGCGGGGCCAGCACCACGATGCCGTGCTCCTCGGCGAAGTCGGCCAGCGCGTCGCGGTATTGGGGGCCGGTGCGGCCGGTGCCGTGCTGAATGACCAGGAGCGGCAGGGGGTGCTCGGCGGTGTGGTGTGCGGCCGGTACGTACAGGCAGTACGACAGGCGCTGGTCGTAGCGGGACGCGAACTGGGTGGTGGCTCCGGTGACGTAGAAGTCGGCGGTCGACTTGGTGCGTGACCCCTTGGGCGTGGTGGTGCTCGGCGAGCTCATGCGGCGGGACCTCGATCGTGGTGCGGCGGTGATCGGTGTACGGGTGGGTGGACGCCGGCCTTGAGCGGGTCGCGGCGTTCGGCCGTCAGCGTCGCCGGTGCCGCCGGGCCGCCTCAAGGAGATTGCCGCAGAGGTGTCAATGACCGTGTGGGCTACGCCTGTTCAGCGGTGCAGCGCCGCGAGCAGGTCGGCGCCGAGATTGCGGACCGCCTCCTGGTCGAGCTGGTAGTGGACGCGCGCGCCCCGCCGGTGCGTGACCACCAGACCCGACTCCCGCAGGCGCCTGAGGTGCCGGGACATCTGAGGCGGTGTCATCCGGTACTGCGTGGCCAGCTCGGTGGTGGTCATCGCCTCGCGCAACAGGGTCCGGCAGAGGTCGACACGGAGCGGCTCGTGCAGCACCTTCAGGCGCTCCCGCACCACGTCGAGGGAGGGCGGCCCGGCCCCGTCCCCGCCGCGCACCGGGTACTGCACGACGATCGGGAACCCCGGATAGTGCTTGATCGCCACATGCGGGTTGACGTGCAGGGACGGCACGAGCAGGCACGGTGTGCCGGACAGTGGCACCCGCGCCTGGTACAGCTTCTCGAACTCCACCCGCGGCGGATCGGTGAGCACCCGCGCCGTCGGGAAGCCGGCCAGGACCGCGGCGCCGTCCTGCCTGTGCTCCTGGAAACGGCCCCTGACCTCGGAGCCCAGCGGGCCCGCGAGCCGCTCCCACTCCGCCCCGAACCACTGCTCACCGGCCAGGTGGAGGAACTCCGTGAGCGTCTCCCGCAGCCCCTCCGGGTCCGAGAGAAGCCGCGCGCCCAACGTGAACCGGTCCTCCGCGTGCTGCCGCAGCCGCGCCAGGAACCGGCCCGGGTCCCGCAGTGCCTCTTCGGGGGGTGGTGTGTTCTTGCCCAGCAGAGCCTGCGCCGTCATCCCGGTGAACTCCTCGCGGGGCAGCGCGGTGATCTCCCCGATCTCCTCCGCGAGTTCGCGCTCCCCGTTCGCCGACAGGGGCAGCAGATAGCGCGCCCGGAACGCGCCCCACAGCGGTGACAGGGCCGCCGCCCGGTCGAGCAGAGTGGGTTCGGCGTCCTGCCGTACGGCGTCCGCCCAGCGTCGGCTCGCCGGATGGTGGCCGGGTGTCTGCAGGGCGTGGAGGCAGGCGCAGAGCTCGGCGAGCGGGGAGACCCTGGGGGCCACGAACCGGCTCGCCGCCGGGCCGAGTTCGATCACGACGGGCATCCGTCAACCCTTGAGGATTGATCGGTTGGTGTCAATCCTCTTGCCGTCGCGACGGCCGGGCACGGAAGATCCAGGCCACTCGCGCCCTGCATGTTCACGCCACCCTTCCCCCCTCTGTGCTCTTCTGCTCACGACACACGTCACCGCCACAGTCCCAGCCACAGTCCCCGTCCATGTCACTCGTCGCCGTGCTGGAGTCCCCGCCATGCCTCTGCTCTCCCGCAGCCCCCGACCACCGGGACCGAATCGGCGCGGGCGGGCCGCCCTCGGCGTGCTGCTCGCCACCGCCCTCACCACAGGCCTCGGCGGGTGCGCGGTCGGACCGGTCGACTCCGGTGCGGCCGTCGTCGGCTACCCCTCCCGTGGCCTGTCGATCCTCGCCCCCGGCAGCGTAGGAGGAGGCTTCGACTCCCGGGCCCGCGGCATCGGAGGCGCCCTCACGGGCTGCGGTGTCACCGACGAGGACGTCACCGTCAGCAACGCGCCCGGCGCCGCGGGCACCATCGGCCTCGCCCGGATCGCGGGCCGCGCCGACGACCCGTACCAGCTGATGACCATGGACACCGTCACCCTGCTCGGCGGCGAGATCCAGAACCACTCGCCGGTCTCCCTCACCCGGCTCACGCCGATCGCCGGACTCACCGTGTCCACCACCGCGATCGTCGTCCCGGCCAAGTCGCCCTACCGCGACCTCCCTTCCCTGATCCGCGCCACCGCGAAGAAGCCCCGAGCCACCAAGTGGGTCGGCGGATCCCTCGGCGGCCCCGACCACATCACCGTGGCCTCGCTCGCCCAGCGTGTGCACCTGGCGCCGGACCGTCTCACGTACGTGCCCACCGGCGGTGGGGGAGAGGTCCTCAACATGCTGCTGAGCGGCGTCGCCACGGCCGGGCTCTCCACGCTGTCCGAGATCCGCCCCCAGGTGGAGGCGGGCAAGCTGCGCATCCTCGCGGTCTCCGGCGGGAGTTCACCGAAGGACCTCGGCTCCCCGCCGACGCTCGACCGGCTCGGGTACGGCGACGATGCCGTGGACGCCATCGGAGGTGTCATGGCGCCACCCGGGCTCAACGCTTCCGAGCAGCGCGCCGTCGTCCGGCTCGTCGACAAGATGCGGCACACGAGTTGCTGGAAGAAGACCCTGCGCGAGAACGACTGGGACGAAGTCTGGCTCCCCGGGCGGAAGTTCGGCGACCTGATCTCCCGTCAGCAGAAGCAGGTCGGCGCCGTACTGAAGGAGGTCGGTCTCGGATGACCCCCACCACCCCCACCCCGAACCCGTCGGCGGCGGAGTCCGCCATCCGTCCGCCCGGCACCCGTCCGCTCGGTCCCCGCATCGCCGCGCTCGCCTTTCTCGCCACCGGAATCGCCGTCCTGGCCCTCGCCTTCGCGATCCCCACCCCGGCGCTCGCCGAGGGCACCGATGTCGGGCCGCGTGCCTTTCCGCTGCTGATCGGCGCCGGACTCACCGTCACCGCCGCGGTCAACGCCGTCCAGTGCTTCCGCGGCAGCGACCCCGCCCAGGACGAACAGGCCCGCGAGGAGGCCCGCGTCACCGAATGGCGCCCGGTCGTGCTGCTTCTCGCGACGCTCGCCGCGTACGTCCTCACGCTGGAGTTCTTCGGCTACTGGCAGACCACCGCAGTGCTCTTCGTCGCGGTCGCCCGGATCCTCGGCAGTCGCCGCATCCGCCGCGACCTGCTGATCGGACTCGTCCTCGCGCTGGCGACGTATCTGCTCTTCGACCAGCTGCTCGGCATCCACCTCCCGCCCGGCTACCTGCGATGGGACCTGTGACCCATGGACGTGCTCTCCCACCTGGGTGACGGCTTCGCCCACGCCTTCAGCCCGCTGCACCTGCTGCTCGCGCTCGGCGGCTGCGTCCTCGGCTCGCTGGTCGGCGTGCTGCCCGGACTCGGTCCCGCCACCACCGTCGCGCTGCTCCTCCCGCTCACCTCCGTCGTCGACCCGGTCGGCGCGCTCGTGCTCTTCGCGGGCATCTACTACGGGGGCATGTACGGCGGTTCGACCACCGCGATCCTGCTCAACGTTCCCGGGGAGACGGCCTCCGTGCCCACCACCCTGGAAGGGCATCCGATGGCCCGCGCGGGCCGCGGCGGGGCGGCGCTCGCCACCGCCGCGATCGGCTCCTTCGTGGCCGGAACGCTCTCCACCCTCGGCATCACGTTCGCGGGCCCCGCCTTCTCCTCGATCGCCGAACACATCCAGCCCGCCGAGTACTTCGCGATCCTCGTCCTCGCCTTCGCGACCGTCACCGCGGTCGTCGCCGACGCACCGGTGCGCGGACTGTGCAGCCTCTTCCTGGGCCTCGCCATCGGCCTCGTCGGCATCGACAGCCTCACCGGGCAGGCCCGCTATACGTTCGGTGTGCCCGAGCTTTTCGACGGTGTCGCGCTCGTCGCCATCGCGGTCGGCCTCTTCGCGTTCGCCGAGGCGCTGTACACCGTGGCCCGGCTGAGGAGGGCCCCGGACCCCGAACCGCTGCCGCTGCGCGGCCGGATCGGCATGACACGGCAGGACTGGCGCCGCTCCTGGAAGCCCTGGCTGCGCGGCACCGCCCTCGGCATGCCCATCGGCGCACTGCCGGCCGGCGGCGCGGAGATCCCGACCTTCCTCAGCTACAACCTGGAACGGCGGCTCACCAAGCACCCCGAACAGTTCGGCAAGGGCGCCATCGAGGGGGTCGCCGGACCGGAGGCCGCCAACAACGCCGCGTTCTCAGGTGTGTTGGTGCCGCTGCTCACCCTCGGCATCCCCACGTCGGCGACCGCGTCCATGCTGCTCGTCGCCTTCCAGATGTACAACGTGCAGCCGGGACCGCAGCTGTTCGAGACCCAGCCGACGCTGGTGTGGACCCTCATCGCGAGCCTCTACATCGGCAACGTGGTGCTGCTCCTCCTCAACCTCCCCATGATCCCGCTCTGGGTGAAGCTGCTGAAGATCGACCGGCCGCTGCTCACCGCCGGCATCCTCGTCTTCGCCGGCCTCGGCGTCTACGCGCTCGCCCAGAACCCCTTCGACCTCGCGGTCGCCGTCGTGTTCGGCCTCCTCGGCTTCCTGCTGCGCCGCACCGGCTACCCGCTGGCCCCGCTGGTCCTCGGCGTGGTGCTCGGGCCGATGACCGAGACCCAGTTCCGCCGCGCCCTCACCCTCGCCGAGGGCGACTGGACCGTCTTCGTCACGCGCCCGGTGTCGGCCGCGGTGCTCGGCTTGGCGGCGCTGGCACTCATCGGACCGGTGCTGGTGCGCCGGAGGGGAGCCAAAGGAACCAGTGGGGCCAGTAGTGCTCATGAGGTCGAGGGGGCCGTGGGGACCGAGGAAGTCGAGGAAGCCGCTCAGCCCGAATCCGCGTCCACCCACCCCCGCACCGCCCCGTAGTACGCCCGGGTCAGGCGGCGTACCACCGCCGCCTCGTCCAGGCCCGTCGCGACGAGGTCCAGGATGTCGCGGGGGTCGAACATGATGTTGTAGAGGAACAGCGTGTGGTCGAAGTGCTCGTCGGCGACGCCGAGTTGGCGCATCGCGGCGCGGATCGGCCGCTCCCAGATGTCACGGACCGCGGTGATCACGTGGTCCTGTGCCTGTAGCCGGGCCAGGAAGCCCTGCCGTGAGCGGACCTGGACGGTGGCCGCGCCGTGCCTGCGCACGAGCCGGACCCGCTCGGCCGCGACCGCCTCGAAGAGGGCGGTGCCGGTCTTCGGGCAGTCGTGGCTGAAGTTCCGCAGCTCGACGATGGTGCTGTAGACGTACGCCGAGATCAGCTCTTCGAGCGTGGAGAAGTACCGGTAGGCCGTGGCCGTGGAGAGGCCGGCCTGCCGGGCGACGAGCGGCATGGACACCGACGCGGGTTCGGACTCGAGGATGGCGCCCACCGCGTCGAGCAGCTTGTTGCGGTTGCGGACGGCGTCCTGACGCGGGCCGCGGCTCCGCCCCGCCGGTTGGCCGGTGCTGTTCAGGGTGGCCTCCGAGGTCCGTCCGTACGCCATGAGTCATGAGATCCGAGTCTTACTTCCCGGCAGGCTATCTCATCCCGTCATCCGAACTCCTCTGCGTTCAAGGTCTTGACGGGCGGGCCCGTATGCCTTCAACTCATTCACTAAATGAGACTGCTCTCGCAGTTCTGTGTCCATCGCAGAGGAGACCGGTGTGAAGAGAGCCAAGCTCCTGCGTCCGGCCCTCACGGCCGTCGCGCTCGCCCTCACCCTCGCGGCCTGCGGCGCGGACCCGGTGGCGCGCAACGTCGCCGACTCCCATCCGCTCCACCGCCTGCTGCCCGAGCACGTACGGCAGTCGGGGAAGCTGAAGATCGGCGGCAGTACGAACGTCGCTCCGTACCTGTACCGGGACGGCTCCGAAATCACCGGATTCGAGAAGGAGTTGATGGACGCGCTGGGCGAAGAGCTCGGCGTGGAGATCGAGTTCTACGACGCCGGGTTCACCGCGCTCGTGCCGGGCCTCCAGTCGGGGAAGCTCGACGTGGCGATGGGGGACTTCACCGACACCAAGGAGCGGCAGCAGGCCGTGACCTTCGTCGACTACACGACCTCGTACCAGACCCTGTTCGTGCAGAAGGGGAATCCGAAGCGGCTGAAGACCGCGGACGACCTGTGCGGCACCACGGCCGCCGCCACCGTCGGCAGTCTCTCCGGTGAGCTCGCCGCACAGCAGGACACCACCTGCCGGAAGGCGGGCCGGGCCGGTGTGAAGCTCATCGAGATGGACAACGCGGCCGCCACGATGATGCAGGTGCGCACCGGCCGGGCCGACTCGGTGGTCATCGACTACGTCATCGGCCGCTACGTCGCCGAGCACAGCGACGCGGGTGACGTGGCCGGATCCCCCTTCTACGAACAGTTCCACGGCGCGGCCGTACGCAAGGACGACGCACCCCTTCGCAAGGCGCTCGGCGCCGCATTCGAGGAGATCATGCGCAACGGAAGCTATGAACGGATCCTGAAGCACTGGGACATGGGGCAGCTGGCGATGGACTCTCCACGCGTGAACGCGGCCACGTCATGAGCGCCCCGACCGTCCCGTCGCGCGCCCTCGACATCGAAGCCGCCGCCGCGCTGCCCGTCACCCCGGTCCGCAGGCCCTGGCAGTGGGCCGCGAGCGCGGTGGTCATCGCGCTGCTCGCCCTGCTCCTCGTATCGGTCGCGGGCAACTCCAACATGGGCTGGCCGGTGGTCGGCGACTATCTCTTCGACGCCGACATCCTGCACGGCATCGGCTGGACCGTGCTCCTCACCGTGGTGTGCATGGCGCTCGCCGTCGTCATCGGGGTCGTGGTCGCCGTGCTGCGGACGTCGGGCAACCGGGCCCTGTCCGCGGCCGCCTCACTTTTCGTGTGGTTCTTCCGCGGTACGCCGCTGCTCGTCCAGCTGATCTTCTGGTTCAACCTGGCCCTGGTCTTCCCCGAGTTGGGGCCCGCGATGTTCTTCGGGCAGGGTGCCGGCGGCATCGACACCAACGACGCCATCGACTGGTTCACCGCGGCCCTCCTCGCCTTCGGCCTGCACGAGGGCGCCTACATGGCGGAGATCGTGCGCGGCGGCTTCCTCGCCGTCGACCGAGGACAGATCGAGGCCGCCGAATCCATCGGCATGACGAGCGGTCAGCTGCTGCGGCGCGTGCTGCTGCCGCAGGCCCTGCGGGTGATCGTGCCGCCGTCGGTGAACCAGTTCGTCAACCTCTTCAAGGCCACGTCTCTGGTCGCCTTCGTCTCAGGGCTCGACCTGCTCTCCGCCGTCCAGCACATCTACGCCACCAACTACGAGGTCGTCCCGCTCCTGATCGTCGCGAGCCTCTGGTACCTGGCGCTCGTCTCCCTGGCCACACTCGGCCAGCACGTGCTGGAGAAGCGGCTCAACCAGGGCTACGGGCACGCGCGCGTGCAGGAACGCAAGAACCCGAAGGAGGCCGCCGCATGACCGGCATCAGCACCGGCACCGCCACCGTCTCCGGCACCGCCATGGTGCAGGCCCGTGGGATCACCAAGTCGTACGGCTCGCTGACCGTCCTCGACGGCCTCGACTTCGACGTCGACCGCGGTGAAGTGGTCTGTCTGCTCGGCCCGTCCGGGTCCGGCAAGAGCACCCTGCTGCGCTGCCTCAACCGGCTGGAGCGGCCGGACGCGGGCGTGGTCGGCGTCGACGGCGAGATCATGGGCTACCGACGCGAGAGCGCCCGGCTGCTCGAACTGAGCGGGAGGCAACTCGCCCGTCAGCGCGCCGACATCGGCATGGTCTTCCAGCGCTTCAACCTCTTCCCGCACCGCACGAACCTCGAGAACGTCGTCGAGGGGCCGCTGCTCGTCCGCAAGGAGCCGCGCGAAGCCGCTCTCGCACACGCCCGGCAGCTGCTCGCGCGCGTGGGTCTCGCCGACAAGGTCGACGCGTACCCCAATCACCTCTCCGGCGGGCAGCAGCAACGCGTCGCCATCGCCCGCGCGTTGGCGATGCGCCCGAAGTTGATGCTGTTCGACGAGCCCACCTCCGCCCTCGACCCGGAACTGGTCGGCGAGGTCCTCGCCGTGATGAAGGACCTCGCCCGCGACGGCATGACCATGATCGTGGTCACGCACGAGATGGGCTTCGCCCGTGAGGTCGCCGACCGGGTCATCTTCATGGACGGCGGCAAGGTGGTCGAGCAGGGCCCGCCCGGCGAGGTGATCGACAACCCGCGCGCCGAACGCACCCGCGCCTTCCTCGCGCGCATGAACTGACCCGTCTACTCCTCAATTCACCATTCTTCGCTACGACTTGGAGTCATCCGTGCCCCGCACCACCCCCGAAGCGCGCCCCTTCTCCGCTAAGACCATGGACTACGTACGGTCCCAATTCGCCCATCTGGAAAGGGACATGCACGGCGCGGACCGGCTCTTCTTCGAGAACTCCGGTGGCTCGCTGCGGCTGCGCGCCGCCGCCGAGCGCGCGCTCGACGTGTCCCTCTCGCCGGACAGCAACTCCCGCCCCACGCGCGTCGCCCGCGACCTCGCCCGCGTGCAACAGCAGGGCGAGCAGGACCTGTTCGCCTTCTTCAACGGCGATCCCGACGGGGCGCTGCTGCCCACCGCGACGGCCTCCCAGGGCATGTTCGCGATCGTCCGCGTCATCACCGACCACGTGCCCGGCACGAACATCGTCACGACGGCCATCGAGCACCCCTCGTCCTTCGACTCCTGCACCCGCGACGCCGAACGCACCGGTCAGGAACTCCGCGTCGCGCCCGCCGACCAGGAGACCGGAGGCATCGACCCGGCGGCCGTCGCCGCGCTCGTCGACGAAGGCACCTCGCTGGTCTCCGTCATCGCCACGTCCAACATCACCGGGGCCGTCACCGACATCCCGGCGGTCGTGGCGGCGGTGCGGGCCAAGAACCCCGACGCGTACGTGATCACCGACGGCGTCCAGTACGCCCCGCACGGCGTCGTCGACGCACAGGCGTGGGGCGTCGACGCCGTGAACATCGCCCCGTACAAGATGTTCGGCGACCGCGGCAACGCGTTCACCTACCTCTCGCCGCGGCTCGCGCGTCTCCCGCACGACAAGCTTGCCGCCGCGAGCGCCGAAACCTGGGCCGTCGGCAGCTCCGCGCCCGCCGTCTACGCCGGTTTCTCGGCGATCGTCGACTACCTCGCCACGGTCGGTGACACCGCGCCCGGCACCGACCGCCGCACCGCCCTCGTCGCCGGAATGCGGGCCGTCCACGCCCACGAACAGGCCCTCCTCCACACCCTCCTGGACGGTACGGAGCACCAGCGCGGCCTGCGCCGGATCCCCGGTGTCCACGTCCACTTCGCCGACCGCGCCGCCACCCTGCCGCGCGACCTGATCGTGCCCCTCACCTTCGACGACCTGTCCTGCGCCGACGCCGTACGCGCCTACGAGGAACGCGGCGTCATCGTCTACGAGCGGGTGGCGAGCAGCCCCTACTCCGAGCGCATCCTGCGCGCGGTGGGCCTGGAGGGCGTCGTCCGTGTCTCCCCGCTGCACTGCCACACCCTGGAGGAGGCCGAGCGGTTCCTGAGGGTGACGCAGGAGATCGCGGAGAAGGGGCGCGCCGGGGAATAGCCCTTGCCGCCGCGTGGCTGCTGGACTAGGTAGTCCATGACCGCGCAACCGACAGGAACGGGGACCCCACCCATGCGAGTCAAAGCTCTCGATCACCTGGTGCTGAACGTGGCCGACGTCGACAAGTCGCTGGAGTTCTACACCGGCCGACTGGGGCTCGCGCCCGAGCGGGTGGAGGAGTGGCGGGCCGGGAAGGTGCCGTTCCCGTCCGTGCGGATCGACGACAGCACGGTCATCGACCTGTTCGCCACCCCGCGGGTCGAGTCCAACGTCGACCACTTCTGCCTCGTCGTCGACCCCCTGGACTGGCAGGAGGTCATCGACTCGGGGGCGTTCGAGGTCCTGGAGGGTCCCGTGCCGCGCTGGGGTGCGCGGGGTCAGGCGCAGTCGGTGTACGTCAAGGACCCGGACGGGAACACGGTCGAACTGCGGTGGTATCCGCAGGACGTCGAGGGCTGAGTGGTGGACCGACGATCATGAACACCGGTCCGTTGACTGGCTAGAACGGTCGTGCGACGGTGAGAGCGCGTTGCCCCTTTTACCTGCCCAGGCCCCGTGTGAGCACGGGGCCGCTTCAAGAATGGGAAGCGGACACTGTGACGCTCGGACATGACCACACCTCTCACTCCACCGACGCTCCGGCCGACAGCGACCGCAGTCTGACCCCGGCACAACTCGAGTCCTACGAGAAGGAGTTCGCCGCCCGGCCCGCGAACCGGCTGATGCAGAACGCCGTGACGCAGACGACGGTGGACGACATAGCCCTGGACCGGCGGATCGTCACCGCCATCGACCACTCGGTCTCGCACCACCTGGACGACTGGAAGGTCACCAACCAGAAGCGCAGCGGCCGCTGTTGGATGTTCGCCGGGCTCAACCTGCTGCGCGTCGGCGCCGCGGAGAAGCTCGGCGTGAAGGACTTCGAGTTCTCCCAGAACTACGTGCTGTGGTGGGACAAGTTCGAGCGCGCGAACCACTTCCTCGAGAGCGTCATCGACACCTCCGACCGCGATGTCGACGACCGTACGGTGGCACATCTGCTCGGCGACCCGATCAGCGACGGCGGGCAGTGGAACATGTTCGTGGCGCTGGTCGCCAAGCACGGCCTGGTGCCCAAGTCGGCGATGCCGGAGACCGAGAGCTCGTCGGCGACCGGGCCGATGAACCGGGCCCTGATGAGCCTGCTCCGCCAGGGCGCCCGTGATCTGCGCGGCGCGGTGGCGGAAGGTGTGGAGGCGCAGCGCGCACGCAAGGCGGAGGTGCTCGGCGCCGTCCACCGCGTGCTCAGCATCCACCTCGGCACACCGCCGCAGACGTTCCTGTGGCAGTGGCGGGACAAGGACCAGGAGTTCCACCGCGAAGGCTGGATGACACCGACCGAGTTCGCCGAGGCGTACGTACAGATACCCCTCGACGAGTACGTGTGCCTCGTCCACGACCCGCGCGAGTCGAGCCCGGCAGGACGCACCTTCACCGTCGAGCACCTGGGCAATATCGTCGAGGCCCCGCCCGTGGTCTACCTCAACGCGGACATCGACCTGCTGAAGCGCCTCACCATGGAGGCAGTCGTGAGCGGCGAGCCCGTCTGGTTCGGCTGCGACGTCGCCCAGCAGATGCGCCCCGACCTCGGCATCTGGGACGCCGAGCTCTTCGACTACGAGTCCGTCTACGACGCGTCGTTCGAGCTCGACAAGGCGGACCGGCTCCTCCACCACGAGACCCAGATGACCCACGCGATGCTCTTCACCGGCGTCGACGTGGTGGACGGCACGCCGCGCCGCTGGCGGGTCGAGAACAGCTGGGGCGAGGAGAAGGCCGACAAGGGCTTCTGGACCATGAACGACTCGTGGTTCGGCGAGCACGTCTTCGAGGTCGCGGTCCGCCGCTCCGCGCTTCCGCCGGAGCTCTCCGCCGCCCTCGACGAGCCGCCGATCGTGCTGCCGGCCTGGGACCCGATGGGCGCGCTCGCCGACTGACCCGGTCGTCAGGGGAGCACCGGTGAGTCCGGGGACATGACGACGGCCTCCAGGTCCGGGTGCCCGAGCACCTGCTCCGCCGTGGCGGCGGAGCAGGCGATCCACGTCGCCGTGAGATCGGTGTCCCCGTGCACGAACCAGGAGCGGTCGGCGGGCCACCACAGGTCGGGTACGAGGGCGTTGGCCACATCGGCGCCCTCGCCGATCTCACCCGCGACCGTCATGGCGAGGGCGGTCACCGAGGCGACCGGGCCGCGGAACACGGCGTACTCGCGGTGCGGGAGTTCGAGGCGGGGCGCGCCCGTGATGTCGACGGCCGGTCGCGCCTGCCACGACACGGTGCTCGTCCCGCTCACGAGCAGGGCACTCACCGTGCCGTCGTCGAAGTAGCCGCACCCCTCCCACACCCCGAAGTAGCAGTCGTCCGGTGTGTCCGTGCACCCCTCCAGGACCGACGCCAACGGCGCGGCCAGCGGGCCCGGCAGCGTACCCTCGCCCGGCCCGTCGTCCCCGTCCGTGTCGTCGTCCTCGTCGCACCCGGCCGGATGCAGCACGCGTACGTACCGCTCGTACCCGGCGGGCAGCAGCGAGCCGACCATGCCGGCCGCGAAGTCCGGCAGCGCGGCGCGGACCCATGCGGCCGGGGTCAGGTCATGGCAGAGCGTCAGCCCTGCGGGGAGTGAAGGCATAGGGGAAATCCTTAAGGAAACCGAAGGAACTCTCAATATCGCAGGCCACCTGCCGCGCCCTACGGTGACAGCCATGACACCCGTGACTCGCAGGGCAGCGTCGGACCAACTCACCTCGAACCAACGATCGTTCCGTGACGCGATGGCGAACCTCACCGCAGGCGTCAACATCGTCACCACGGACGGACCGCGCGGTCGCGCCGGCATCACGGTGAGCGCGGCCTGCTCCGTCACCGACGACCCACCCACCATGCTCGTCTGCATCAACCGGTCGAGCCGCAGCCACGACCTGTTCACGGAGAACGGGCGGGTCTGCGTCAACGTCCTCGGCCCCGACCACGCCGATGTCGCCAAGGCCTTCGCGGGCGGCGTGCCCGCCGAGGAACGCTTCGCGGCCTGCGGCGACGTATGGGACCACACACTCGCCGATGTGCCGGTACTCAAGGGCTCCGCCGCCTCCGTCGTCGGGCGCGTCGCAGGCACCGCCGAACACGGTTCGCACACCGTGATGTTCATCGAGGCGGAGCGGGTGCTCGTCGGGGAGGACGGGGCGGGCGCGCTCGTCTACTTCCGCCGCCAGTTCCACTCGATCCCCACGTCGCTGACCGCGTGACGGGCGCGCGGCAGCACCGCCGGGAGCGACCTCACGGATGTCACCCGTCGGCCTCCGCGCCGATGCGGCCGTGAGGGTCCTGCCCCGCGAGCGCCTGGCGGCGGAAGTCGCGCGGCGTCCGGCCGTACGCCGTCTTGAACACCCGGCTGAAGTGGCGGCCGTCCAGCAGCCCCCAGCGCGCGGCGATCATGCCGATGGGCCGCCGGACCGCCGCCGGATTGGCCAGGTCCCGCGCACACCGCTCCAGGCGGCGCGTCCGGATCCAGCCCGCGACCGTCTGGTCCTCGGCGGCGAACAGCTTGAACAGATAGCGGCGGGAGATCCCGTGCGCCTCGGCGATCGAGTCCGGCGTGAGGCCGGGGTCCGGGAGGCGGCTGTCGATGTGCGCGCGGATCCGAAGCATCATCGCGTGCCCCGGCTCCGCGGGCGCCGCACGGTCGAGGCGCTCCGACACCAGCGCCGTCATCAGGGACGCCGCCCCGTCCGCGAGACCCGCCGCCGCTGGCCCCGCGCAGGTCCTGGCCTGCTCGCCGAGGGAGCGCAGGAAGGGCCCCACCACGGCCGCCACCCCGCTCTCCCCGGTCAGCCGGCGCGCCGTGAGGCCGCGCACCGCCTCGGGCCGCACCGGCAGCATCGCCCGCGGCACCAGCATCAGCACGGTGCGGAAGGCGGTGTCGTAGCGGAACGCGTACGGGCGCGTGGTGTCGCAGATCGCGAGGTCGCCGGGGCCCAACGCCCCCTGCGCGCCGTCCTGTTCGACGACACACGTGCCCGCGACCTGGAGGGCCACCTTGTAGTGGTCGTCCTCGCTCCGCGCCGTCAGCCGCTCGGTGCGCCGCACCCGCAGCGGCCCCGCGCTGATGGAGCCGAGCAGAAGCTGCCCCAGCGCGTCGCAGGTGGCCGTGCCGTGAAAGGCGCCCGCCGCGACCGGCCGCGTGTCGAGCCCGCCGAACACGTGCGACATCTCCTGCGCCCAGTGGTCGAAACGGTCGTCCCGGGCGACGCCGTCGGTCGTCACGTACCCCGTGGTCATGTACTCGGTCGTCACGTACGAAGGCATGCTGCGCTCCACCTGCCGGAGGACTTTGGATCAACGTAGTCCGCACTTGCGTGCATGCAAAGGCGGTAACGGATGCACGTACCCGCACTCCGGGGTCGCCCGCCGCGCGCACAGTACGACCCGACCCCACCGAACTCCGGCCGCAAGGAGACCTCGTGACCGTGCAGTCCGCAGGACCGGATGCAGGACAGCAGCCGCGCACCCGGCTGCGCAAGGGCGCCGTGGGCGTGACCGGCATGGTGTTCTTCGTGCTGTCCGCGCAGGCGCCCCTCACCGGCGTCGCGGGCACCCTGCCCATCCCGCTCGGCCTCGGCAACGGCGGCGCCGCGCCCGCCGTCTATCTCGTGGTCGGCGTCATGGTCGGCCTGTTCGCCGTCGGGTTCATCGCGATGAGCCGGCACGTGACCGACGCCGGCGCCTTCTACGCGTACGTGACACGCGGCCTCGGCCGGCCGCTCGGCGTCGGCGCCTCGCAGGCGGCGATCCTCTGCTACAGCGCGACACAGGCCGCGCTCTACGGCCTGTACGGCGTGGTGGCGCAGGGACTCGGGCAGCGCTACCTCTCGCTCGATCTGCCGTGGTGGGCGTGGACGCTCGCCACGATGCTCCTCGTGCAGGCGCTCGGTTCCCTCAACATCGAGCTCGGGGCGCGTCTGCTCGCCGTGCTCGTCGTCGCCGAGACCTCGGTGCTGCTGCTGTTCGCGGGCCATCAACTCCTCAGCGGCGGCGGCCCGCACGGCCTCGACATCGCCGGGTCGTTCGCCCCGTCCGCCTTCTTCACCGGCGCGCCCGGCGTGGCGCTGACCTTCGCGATCGGCTGTCTCCTCGGGTTCGAGTCGACCGCCCTGTACGCGAAGGAGGCACGGGACCCCGCGCGCACGGTGCCCCGGGCCACCTATGTGTCGGTCGCGGTGATCTCGCTGTTCTTCGCCCTCGTCTCCTGGATGATCGTGAGCTACTACGGCGCCGACCGGGTGCAGGGGGCGGCGCTCGACGCGCTGCGCGAGGGCGATGCCACGTCCGTCGTCCTCACACCCCTCACGGACACGCTCGGCGGCTGGGCCGGTGATGTCACGCAGATCCTGCTGGCCAGTTCGCTGCTCGCGGGCGTCGTCGCCTTCCACAACGGGATCAACCGCTACTTCCACTCGCTCGGCCAGGCCGGGGTGCTGCCCCGCGGGCTGGCCCGCACCAACCGGCACGGGGCGCCCTACGCGGCGAGCCTGGCCCAGACGGTGCTCGCCGCCGTCCTCGTCGTGCCGTTCGCCCTCGCCGGGGCCGATCCGGTGCTCACGCTGCTGACCTGGGGCGGCGGCGTCAGCGTGCTCGCCCTGATGCTGCTGTACCTGCTCACCTCGGTGTCCGTGATCGTGTTCTTCCGCAGGACGCGGCTCGATGGGAGGATCTGGCACACCATGCTCGCCCCACTGCTCGCGATCGCCCTGCTGTGCGGCGCGACCGTACTGGCGCTGCGCAACTTCACCACCCTGGTGTCCGCGTCCGGTACCACGGCGCTGATCCTGGAACTGACCGTGGTCGCGGTGTTCGCCGGGGGAGTGGTCCTCGGCCGCCTGCGACCGGGTGATGGGGTGGAGGCACGTACGCACGAAGGAAGCGAGGAATCATGACAGGTGAACCGGCGGCCGACCTCGTCTACGTGCTCGACGACGACGAGCAACTGTGCCTCTCCCTGGCCTGGTTGCTGGAGTCCGTGCACATCAGGACGGAGTGGTTCACCGACGCCGACGCCTTCCTCGACGCCTTCGACCCGGACCGCCCGGCCTGCCTCGTCCTCGACGTACGCATGCCGGGCATCGGCGGATTCCACGTACAGGAACTCCTCAACGCCCAGGGCGCGGCGCTGCCCATCGTCTTCGTGTCCGCGCACGGCGACATCCCCATGTCGGTGCGCGCCCTGCAGGCCGGGGCCGTCGACTTCCTGGAGAAGCCCTACGATCCCCAGCGACTGCTCGACATCCTGCAGAACGCCCTGCGGGAGGCGGGCGAACGCTACGCGCGCCGAACCGAGCAGCGCTCCCTGCGCGAGCGGATCACCCACCTCAGCCCGCGCGAACGCGAGATCCTGCGCCAGGTCGTCGAGGGCATCCCCAGCAAGGTGATCGCGCGGCAGCTCGGCATCAGCCTGAAGACGGTCGACGCCCACCGTGCGCGCATCCGCGAGAAGACGGACGCCGACACCCTCGGCGCGCTCATCGGCGACATGATGCGCTGCGGCCTGCGCCCCGAGGAGGTGTGACGCCCGATGCCCGCCACCGCCGACCTCGCCTGCCCCGACCTGACCCGACTCTTCGAGGCCGTCGACCACTGCGTCCTGGTGCACGACGCCCGCACCAAGGACATCCTGTGGGCCAACCCCGCCGCGCGCACCGCGCTCGGCTTCACCCTCGACGAGCTGAAGCCGCTCAAGGCCCCCGACATGAGCTCCAACGCGGCGCAGTACGCGCGGCACATCGGCGTCGCCTGGCTCCAGCGCGCCGCCGACGAGGGCCGCAGCCGCATCGAGTGGTGCTACCGGTCGAAGTCCGGCACCGACATCCTCAGCGAGGCGCTCGCCAAGCGCGTGGAACTGTCGGTCGGACCCGTCGTCATGGTGCAGTTCCGCGACATCGCGGAGGAGAAGGCCACCCGCCGCGACCTCACCCGCACCGAGGCCAGGTTGCAGGCGTTCCTGCGCAACCTCGACGAGGGCATCGTGGTGCTCGACGACGACGGCCGGATCGTCTTCGCGGGCGAATCCGCGGGCATCCTGCTCGACCGGGACCCCGACGCCATGCTCGGCACGGACTTCACCGAGTTCCTCGCGGCCGATTCGAGCGCCGTCCTGCGCGACGTACTGAAGGACACCTCACGCGGCGGCCGCCCCACCGACACCCGCTACCGGCTCTCGGTCCCCGACGGCGCGGGCGGCGGCCCCGACCGCTGGTTCGCGGCGCGCTGCCAGTACATCGACATCGAGAACGACCTGCGGGGCCTGCTGCTCCTCTTCCACGACATCACCGACACGGTGCACACCGAGGAGGAACACCGGCGCGACGCCCAGTACCTCAACCACCTGGCCCGCTACAACGCCATGGGTGACATGGCGATGGCCATCGCCCACGAGGTCAGCCAGCCCATCGCGGCCGCCCACAACTTCGTCGCGGGAGCCCTCGGCCGCATCGACGACACCCCGGAGCCCGGCTCGCTGCGCTGGGGCCTCGACCACGCCACCCGCCAACTGGAGCGAGCCACCACCATCCTGTCGAGCCTGCGCGCCTACGTGGTGCGCCTGGAGGACGCGAAACAATCCGCCGACGTGAACGACATCGTCGCCGACTGCGCGTACTTCGTCGACGTACGGGCCAGGGCGCACCAGATCGCCGTGCGCTGGGAACGCACGGAAGCGGATCTGCCCGTCAGCTGCGAGAAGGTGCTCATCGGGCAGGTCGTCATGAACCTCGCGTTCAACGCCCTTGAGGAGATGGCCCGTTGGCCCGACGAACCGGGGCAGGTCACCATCGCCACCCGCAGGGACGCCGACTGTGCGGAGGTCGAGGTGCGCGACACCGGCGGCGGACTGCCGGCATCGTCGGACGGACGGATCTTCGACGGCGTGTTCACCTCGAAGGGCAACGGTCACGGTATCGGCCTCGCCCTGAGCCATCGCATCATCACCCGCCACGGTGGTGAGATCGAGGCGTTCCCCAACTCCCCGCGCGGCACCGTCTTCCGGTTCCGGCTGCCGCTGAGGGGAGCCGCGGGCGCCGGGGGCCCCGGCTCGTAAACGATCAGGGAAATCCCCTACACGTCCCTACTGATTCCCAATTGTTGGCGCAGAAGGCCGCACCTAGTTTTGTCCGTGAAACGAGTTCGAGCGATCAACTCGCCGGTCAGGCAGGGGAATGACGCATGACGCAGACATTGGACAACGTGCTGGACCTGGTGGCCGAGCGCAGGGCGGAATTCGAGGCGGGGCGCCACGTACCGCGCGACATGATCGCCGAATTCAAGAAGGCGGGCCTCTACCGCGCCAGCGCGCCCCGCCGTTTCGGCGGCGAACCGCTGCCACCGGCCGAATTCCTGCGCCTGATCGAGCGGATATCGCGGGTCGACGGATCGGCCGGCTGGGTCGCGAGTTTCGGCTCCTCCCTGATCTATCTCGCGGCGCTGCCGCTGGAGACCCAGAAGAAGCTGTACGCGGACGGGCCCGACGTCGCCTTCGCCGGCGGCCTCTTCCCCGTCCAGCCCGCCGAACCGGTCGACGGCGGCTACCGGATCTCGGGCCGCTGGAAGTTCGCGAGCGGCTGCAAGGGCGCCGACGTCCTCGGCGTCGGCATCAAGGTCGGCGAGGACCGGGCGGGCCGGCCGCGCACCGCGGTGCTGCGCCCCGAGGACGTCGAGATCGTCGAGAACTGGGACGTCATCGGGATGCGCGGCACCGGCAGCCACGACCTCGCCGTCGACGGCGTCGTCGTCCCCGAGGAGTGGACCTTCGTCCGCGGCGGCGAGCCGACCGTCGACGAACCGCTCTACCGCTACCCGGCCGTGCCGTACGCGGCGCAGGTCCTCGCCGTCGTCGGCCTCGGCGTGGCGCGCGCCGCGCTCGACCAGGTCATCACCGAGGGCGGGCGCGCCAGTTACACCGGAGGTCCTGTCGCCGCCGACCGGGCCGCGTACCGGATCGCGGTGGGCCGGGCGGAGGCCCGGCTGCGCTCGGCCCGCGCCTTCTTCTACGAGATCACCGAAGAGGTGTGGGAGACCGTGCTGAGCGGCGATCCGGCCACCGCGCACCAGGCCAGCCTGCTGCGGCTCGCCTCCACGGCCCTCGCGCAGGACTCCTTCGACGTCGCCCGCACCGCCTACCAGCTCGCGGGCATCCGGGCCATCGCGGACGGCAGCCCGATGCAGCGCTATCTGCGGGACGCCTCCGTGGTGCCGCAGCACGCGTTCCTTCAGGAGGGCCTGTACGACGGGGCGGGGGCGGTGCTCATGGGCGTCGACCCGTTCCCCGGCTATCTCTGAACCCAGTCCGGCCAGTTCCGAACCCTGCTCACGAAAGGCGACCCCACCATGTCCACTTCCCCCCAGGCACCCCTGCGGGTGCTGTTCTGTATCGGCGTCAACCAGAACTTCTTCGACCTGCCGACCGGGCAGGGCAAGGCAGTCTGGGACGGCTTCACCAGCATGCTGCGCCAGCTGCACGAGCTGCCGGGCGTCAACGTCATCGGCACCATCGACGACGACCAGCACATGGTCGGCCCCTCCGGATCCTGGCCCTGGACCAGCTATGTCCTCGCCGACGTCGTGGACCAACCGACGGTCGCCGCGGCCTGCAACCTCTTCCGCACCGTGCAGGTCGGCGAGTACGGCCTGTGGCGGTACATGAAGATCGAGGCCCGCGTCGGCCGCCCGCTGCCGGACGTGACGAAGTGAGCCCGGAGGGTGTGGGGGAGCGCTGGGAGGACGACACGCACCGCGTGGTCCTGGTCACCGGGGCGGCCGGCGGCCTCGGCGGCTGCATCGCCGCGCGTTTCTACGACCACGGGTACCGGGTCGCCCTGGCCGACCTCGACGAGGAGGCCGCCGCCAAGGCCGCGGCCGAGCTCGACCCGACCGGCGAGAACACCGTCGGCCTCGCCCTCGACGTCCGCGACAAGGAAGCCTTCGCCCGCGCCCGCGACCGGCTCGTCGAACAGTGGGGCGCGGTGCACGTCCTCGTGAACAACGCCGGGCACTCCAAGGTCGAGTCACTCATGGACATCACCCCGGAGAGCTTCGCCGCCGTGGTGGAGACCAACATGCACGGCACCTTCTTCGGCTGCCAGGTCTTCGGCTCGTACTTCGCCGAGCGGGGCTACGGACGCATCGTCAACCTCGGTTCGCTCGCGGGCCAGAACGGCGGCACGGCGACCGGCGCCCACTACGCGGCGGCCAAGGGCGGCGTCGCCACGCTCACCAAGGTCTTCGCCCGCGACCTCGGCCCGCGCGGCGTCACCGTCAACGCCGTCTCGCCGGGCCCGCAGGACCTGCCGGTGGTGCGCCGCACCGTGGACCCGGACAAGCTCGCGCAGATGGAGACGGTGATCCCGGTGGGCCGCCTCGGCCGCCCGCAGTTCATCGCCGACATGGTCGTCCTGCTCTCCGCCGAGCACGCCGACACGGTGACCGGCGCGTGCTGGGACGCCAACGGGGGTCTGTTCATGCGGTGATCACGGCAGCCGGGGGTCGACCGGGGCCCACAACCGGTCGGCCTCGCCCGCGGCCATGCTGTCCCGGTAGACGTCGATCTTGTGGTCGATCATCTTCAGGTTCTCCCGGGTCTCCGCCAACTTGGCCAGCACCTCGGCGCGATGGGCCTCGAGCAGCGCCAGCCGCTCCGCCTCGTTGCCAGGACCGGCCGCGACCAGTTCGGCGTAGACGCGGATGCCGCGGATGGGCATGCCGGTGGCGCGCAGTTTGGTGCAGATGACGATCCACTTGAGGTCGAGCTCCCGGTACCGGCGGCGATTGGTACTGGTGCGGTCGACGGGGCTGACGACCAGGCCCGCGCGCTCGTAATAGCGCAAGGTGTGCACGCTGACCCCGGTGCGGCGGGCCGCCTCGGCGATGCTCACGCCTGCTGCGGGGATGGCTCGGGACGTGGATTCGGGCTTGATTTCGAGCACGCTCTCAATTCTAGCGTCGCGGTCATGAGTTCCTCCTTGCGCTCTCCCACGGCGGCGGTCGGCGACCCGGGCCCGCGCCGCAAGTCCCTTGTCCTGGCGATCTGTTGCCTCAGCATCGTGGTCGTCGTGATGGACATCTCCATCGTCAACGTCGCGCTTCCCGCGATGCGCCGCGACCTGGGCGCCTCCGAGTCCGGCCTGCAATGGACGGTCGACGCCTACACGTTGGTGCTGGCCGCGTTCCTCGTCCTGGCCGGATCCACCGCCGACCGGTTCGGCCGCCGACGGATCTTCCAGTGCGGCCTGGCCGCGTTCGGCCTCGGCTCGCTGCTGTGCGGCCTCGCGCCGGGCATCGGCTGGCTCATCGCCGCGCGTGCCGTGCAGGCCGTCGGTGGCACGATGCTCAACCCGGTGGCCATGGCGATCGTCGCGAACACCTACACCGGCGCCGCCGAACGGGCCCGCGCCATCGGCGTGTTCACCTCGATGTCGGGCCTCGCCCTCGCGCTCGGCCCGATCGTCGGCGGCGGCCTGGTCGACACGTTCGGCTGGCGGGCCGTCTTCTGGGTCAACGTCCCGATCGTGGCGGTGGCGATCGTGTGCTCCGCGCTGTACGTGCCCGAGTCCCGCGCCGCCCGCGCCCGCCGGTTCGACCCCGTCGGACAGGTGCTGATCGTCGTGGTCCTGGGCAGCGTCGTCTACGCGATCATCGAGTCCGGGGCGCTTGGCTGGACTTCCTGGCCCATCGTCGGGCTGCTCGCACTCGCCGCGTTCGGCACGGCAGGCCTCGTCGGATACGAACTGCGGCGCAGCGACCCGCTGTTGGAGCTGCGCCTGTTCCGCAGCGTGCCGTTCAGCTCGGCGATCGTGACGGCGCTCCTGGCGCTGTGCGGGTTCGGCGCGTTCCTGTTCGTCACCACCCAGTACCTGCAGGACGTACGCGGTCTGCCGCCGGTCACGGCCGGTCTCTGCCTGCTCCCGGTCGGAGTGCCGGTGCTCCTGGTGTCAAGGCGCATCGGGCGCATGGTCGGTGCGCGCGGCCCCCGGCTCCCGTTGGTGATCGCCGGAGGCGCCCTGGCCCTCGGCGGCGGCCTGTCGCTGGGGCTCGGCCCGGACACTCCGCTCGTCGCGGTTCTCGCGGTCTACCTGTTGTTCGGTGTCTTCGTCGGCGCGGTCAACCCGCCCATCAGCAACTCGGCGATCTCCGGTATGCCGCGCTCGATGGCCGGCCTGGCCGGGGCGCTGGCCTCCACCGGACGGCAGGCAGGAACCACCCTGGGTGTCGCCGTCTCGGGCGCGGTGATGGGCCCGCATCTCGCGGGCGGCGGCGCGGAGTTCACCGGTGCCGCACACGGAGTGTGGTGGCTCGTCCTGGCCCTCGGCGCGGGTGTCGCCGTCCTCGGCGTGCTCGCCTCCAGCGCGTGGGCGCGCGGCACGGCCGTGCGGGTGGGTGCGGCGGCCGGGGCGCCGCACCCGTGAGCGACCGCGGCCCCGCGGGTTTCCGAGGTCAGCGTGCGCCGACCCCGTACACGCTCTGGTACCGCAGATACGCCGCGAGTCCCTCGGGGCCCAGCTCGCTGCCCAGGCCGCTCGCCTTCGCGCCGCCGAACGGGGCGACGGGGTCCGGCAGATAGCCGTTCACGCCGATCGTGCCCGTGTGCACGCGGCGGGCGACGGCCGCGCCGCGCTCCAGGTCGGCGGTCCATACGGTGCCGCCGAGCCCGAAGTCGGAGTCGTTGGCGATGCGGACGGCGTCCTCCTCGTCCTCGTAGGGGATGACGCACAGGACCGGGCCGAAGATCTCCTCGCGGGCGACGGTCCAGGAGTTGTCGACGTCGGCGAGGACGGTCGGCTCCAGGAACCAGCCGCGGTCGAGTCCGGCCGAGCGGCGGCCGCCCGTGGTGAGCCGGGCGCCCTCGGCGACGCCCTTGGCCACGTACCCCTCGACCCGTTCGCGCTGCGACTCGCTGACCAGCGGGCCGACGAGGGTCTTCGCGTCCAGGGCGTTGCCGACGGGCAGGGAGGCGGCCAGGTCGGTGACGAGGTCGACGACCTCCGCGTAGCGGCCGCGCGGGGCGAGGATGCGGGTGCTGAGGAAGCAGGTCTGGCCGTTGTTGGTGAGCGTGGCCGCGACGAGGTCCTGGCCGATGACCGCCGGGTCGAGCACGGCGTCGTCGAGGACGATACCGGCCGACTTGCCGCCCAACTCCAGTGTCACGGGCCGCAGTAGACGCCCACAGGTCTCGCCGATGGCGCGGCCCGCGGCCGTCGAGCCGGTGAACGCGACCTTGTCCACGCCCGGATGCGCCACCAGATGGGCGCCCGCCGCGCGCCTGCCCGGTACGAAGTTCAGCACCCCCGCCGGCACCCCGGCCGCTTGCGCGGCCTCGGCGACCAGGTACGAATCGAGCACCGTCTCCGGGGACGGCTTGAGCACCACCGTGCAGCCCGCCGCCATCGCGGGCGCGATCTTGAACATGGACAGGACCTGCGGATAGTTCCACGGCACGATCGCGGCCACGACGCCCACCGGCAGCCGCCGCACCTCCACCGAGCCGCCGAGCAGTCCGGTGCGCACCTCGCTGAACGCGGTCTCGCGTGCCAGGCCCGCGTAGTAGCGCAGCACCGCGCCGGGATAGCCGACCTCCAGCTGCCGGGCGATGCTCACGGGCATCCCGTTCTGCGCGCTGACCAGCGTCGCGATGTCCTGCGCCCGCGCGTCCAGCTCCGCGGCGAACCGGTCCATCACCTCGGCGCGCCGCGCAGGCTCCCAACTCGCCCAGCAACCAGGGGAGTCGAAGGTGGCACGGGCGGCGCGCACCGCCGCGTCGACATCCGCCTCCACCGCCTCGGGGACGGACCCGAGCGGCAGCTCCGTGCTCGGGTCGACGGGCGCGAGCCGCCGCCCGGTGCTGGGGCGCACCCACGCTCCGCCGATGTAGAGGTGGTCATGGCGATGGTCCATGTGCGTACTCCGTAGGTCGCTCGGTGGACCGTTCCCGGCCGGGACGGCATGCTGCGACCCTGACCCTTCGCGCCGGGCGCGGGACACCACTGGGTGCACGCAATGGCGCCTACGCGTGCACGCGCTGCCGCACCGGCGCGATTCCACCGGCCTACGTTCGCCAGGACACGGACGTAGGGCAAAGCTTCGGGAGCGACTCATGAGTGACCTGCACGATCACGATCCGCTCGCACCGGTGACGGCCGAGGAGATCCGGGCGGCCCGGAACATCCTGAGCGCCGCGGACCTGCTCGCCGACACCACCCGCTTCGCCTATCTGGGGCTCGAAGAACCCGCGAAGGAAGCGCTGTTCAATGGCGGGACAGCGGACGCGGAATGGCGCCGGGTGCGGGTCCTGCTCCAGGACACGGCCGGAGCGCCCGCCCGCGACGTCGTGGTGTCCCTGACGGACGGGCGTGTGGTGTCCGACCGGCAGCTCGACCCGGCGAAGGACGGACAACTCCCCGTACTGGAAGAAGAGTTCGGCGCCGTCGAGGAGGTGCTCGCCAAGGACGAGCGGTGGCTCGCTGCCCTGGAGCGCCGGGGCCTCGACGTGCGGAAGGTGCGGGTCGCACCCCTGTCCGCCGGTGTGTACGCCGACGAGTATCCGCAGGAGACCGGGCGGCGCATCCTGCGCGGCCTCGCCTTCGTGCAGGACCACGAGGCGGACCACGCCTGGGCGCACCCGGTCGACGGGCTCGTCGGCTACGTCGATGTCACCAGCCGCACCGTCGACCGGGTCATCGACCTCGGCCCCGTCCCGGTCCCCACCGGCTCCGGCAACTTCGACGACCCCGAGGTCACGGGGCCGCCGCGCACCACCCAGCGCCCCATCGAGGTCACCCAGCCCGACGGCCCGAGCTTCGCCCTCGACGGCCACCGCCTGACGTGGGAGAACTGGTCGCTCGACATCGGCTTCGACGTCCGCGAGGGCCTCGTCCTGCACCGTATCGCCTTCGCCGACCGCGACACCGGCCGCACCCGCCCGATCATCCACCGCGCCTCCATCGCGGAAATGGTCGTGCCCTACGCCGACCCGTCCCCGGTCCGCTCCTGGCAGAACTACTTCGACACCGGCGAGTATCTGATCGGCCGCTGCGCCAACTCCCTTGAGCTGGGCTGCGACTGCGTCGGCGACATCACCTACCTCGACGCCGTGATCGCCGACGAACAGGGCGCACCGCAGACCCTGCGCAACGCGATCTGCCTGCACGAGGAGGACGCCGGGATCCTCTGGAAACACACCGACCTGTGGGCGGGCTCCGCCGAGACCCGGCGCCAACGCCGCATGGTGCTCTCCTTCTTCACCACGATCGGCAATTACGACTACGGCTTCTACTGGTACCTGTACCTCGATGGCACCATCGCCTTCGAGGCCAAGGCGACCGGCGTCGTCTTCACCGCCGCGTACGAGGGCGACGACCGGTTCCGGGCCGAGATCGCGCCGGGGCTCGGCGCCCCCTTCCACCAACACCTGTTCTGCGCACGCCTCGACATGGCCGTCGACGGAGTCACCAACCGCGTCGAGGAGGTCGACGCCGTCCGCGTCCCGGTCGCCCCCGACAACCCGCGCGGCAACGCCTTCACGCTGCGCCGCACCCCGCTGCTCACCGAGCGCGCGGCGCAGCGCGACGCGGACCCGGCCGCCGACCGCACGTGGCACATCACCAACCCGGAGTCCCTCAACCACCTCGGCAGGCCCGTCGGTTACGCCCTGTTCCCGGAGGGGAAGCCGACGCTGCTCGCCGACCCGGCGTCCTCGGTCACCGCGCGCGCCGCCTTCGCCACGAGGCACCTCTGGGTGACCCGCTCCGACGCCGCCGAGCGCTACCCGGCAGGCGACTTCGTCAACCAGCACCCCGGTGGCGCGGGCCTGCCCGCATACGCTGCCGCGGACCGCGACCTCGACGGCCAACCCCTCACGCTGTGGCACACGTTCGGGCTCACCCACGCCCCGCGCCCCGAGGACTGGCCGGTCATGCCGGTCGACCACACGGGCTTCACCCTCAAGCCGTTCGGCTTCTTCGACCGCAACCCGACGCTGGACGTACCGCGTCCGGGGTCCGCCCATGGTGCGTGCGGTACGTCGGCCTGTCATGGGTGAGTGACGCGCGGCAGGATCCTCTCGCCGGCGTCGGCGTGGCGGACGGACGTTTACCGGGGCGGCCCCCTATCGGGAGAACCGCTCCGGCCGAAAGCCTGCGAGCAGCGCGTCGCTGCTCCCGCCGTGGATCTCCGCGGCGAGCAGTCGTCCGATGACCGGCCCGAGCGTGATGCCGCTGTGGGTGACGGCTTCGTAGTAGCCCGGCACGGCCGGTACGGCCCCTACGGAGGGGAACCCGTCGACGGGAATCGGCCGATTGACGACACGAGTCCCTGCGATACGGGCTTGGGCGAGCTCAGGGACGACGCGCTGTGCGGACGCGTGGAGCAGCCTCCCGAACTCGTCCGGATCTCTGGCGCCCTCCTCCGCATCGATGAGCGCGTCGATCTCCCGGCTGTGCAGCACCACGGACGCGTCCCCGTCGGGCCGGATCTCGATGTGCGGCGTATGCATGGCACGCCGCACCGGCACCTCGACGCAGTCGACCCGGGCGACGGCGCCCGGCTCCCGACGCATCGGCAGGTCCCGCCCGACGAGCCCGGCAACGTGCGAGGCATCGGGTCCGGCGGCATTCACGACGACGTCGACATCGACCGCGCTCCCATCACCAAGAACAAGCGCCCGAACACCACCATCCGCACCGGTCCGAATGTCACGCACGGCGGTGCTGACCCGAACCTCGGTACCGGCCGCGACGGCCTCCTCGACCAGCCGCCCGACGAGCCGCCGCCCGTGCACCCACCCCTCGTCGGGATAGAACAGCACACGGGCTGCATCGGGAACGCTGACCGCAGGCTCGAACCGCCGCCGCACCTCGGCCCCCGTACACGCCTCGACCCGGTACCCCCACCTCCCCAGCAACTCCGCCGTCTCCAGGAGCTTCACCTCCGCCGCGCCCTCGTCCGCCCAGCGCAGATGACCAGTGGGATGCCACCAGGAGCCGGCCCCCAGCACCCCGGCCAACTCCCGGTGCGCCGCAAGCCCGGCGACGTTCAGATCGAAGTAGCCCCTGCTGACGGTCTTATTACTCGCGTTGACCCAGGAAAACGACCAGTTACTGACCCCTTCGCCAGGCTTGCCCGCGTCGACCAGGACGACATGGGCGCCGCGGCGGGCCAGGTTCCAGCCCACGCAGGCACCCACGACGCCCACGCCGATGACTGCGACACGCTCAGGTGACACGGCTCTCAGGCCCCCTCTCCCTCCACCAGCGCCAGCAACGGCCCCCGCTCCTCCTCCGCCACATACCCCGCGTAGTAGTCGTACAACGTTCGGCGGGAGATGCGGGCCGCTGCCAGGCCGTCGCGGGTGCGGATGGCCTCCAGGACCTCCTCGTGGTGGCGGAGGGAGGTGCGCATCAGGGCCTGGCGGTTGTCGGCGTGGGCCACCTTGTCGGCGATCAGGGTGAGGACCGCCCCGCGGACGACCTGGTTGGAGACCTCTATCAGCGCGTTGCGGCTGGCCCGCGCCACCACCTCGTGGAACGCCACGTCCGCCTTGCTGAACTCCTCGTAGCCCGCGTCGATGGCGTGTGTCATTGCCGTCACCGTCGCCTCCATCGCGGACAGTTCGTCGTCCGTGCGCAGGCGCGCCGCGAGTTGGCTGGCCGAGCCGTCGAGGATCATGCGGAACGAGATCAGCTCGGCCATCGAGATGGTGTCGAAGCGGGCGAGCCGCGTCATCTCCTTGGCCAGGCCCGCCGTGGTGAACGGCAGGATCTCCGGACCGTGCGGATCGCCGTGGCGGGAGCGGATGAGGCCGTTGCTCTCCAGGACGCGCAGCGCCTCGCGCACCGTGGGGCGGCTCGCGCCGAACTGGCTGACCAACTCGCGTTCACTCGGCAGGCGTTGACCCGGTTTCAGGTCGCCGGAGGCAATCGCCTGCTCGATCTGCTCGACGATGCGCTGGTACAGCCGGACCGGCGCGACCTGCTGAAACCGTGCCCCCTCCGGCGTCACGGCGCCTCCCCCTCCAGGGCCGGCGGAGCGTCGTCCGGCCACTGGGGGACCGCCTCGGCCGGCCGGTTCCGCTCGTACCAGGCCGCCGCCTGGAGGACCCCCAGGTCGTCGAAGCGGCGCCCCGAGATCTGTACGCCGATGGGCCGACCGTCCGCCGTGAAGGCGCAGTTGACCGTCGCGGCGGGCTGACCCGACATGTTGTACGGGGCGGTGAAGCCGATGTGCGACATCGTCTTCCCCGGTTCCATGAACGGCATCGGCTGCTCCGCAGCGAACGCCGCCACGGGCGCCACCGGCGAGAGCACGATGTCGTACGGGAGCGTCGCCGCCACCGTCTGTGCCTGGATCCGCATGATCTGCTGGTAGCAGTGGAGCACCCGGGTGCCGGGCACGTCGGCGCCCTCGCGGCACCAGCCCATGATGTACGGGTGGACGCGCAACGCGGCCTCGGGGGACAGCTTGCGGAGGTCGTTCCAGGAGCGCACCCGCCAGAACAGGTCCAGGTCGTCCAGGAGTTCCTGGGACATGAACGGCTCCACCGGTTCGACCGTCGCCCCCGCCGAATCGAAGACGCCCGCCGCCCGGCGCACCGCCTCCACCACCTCCGGATCGCGCGGGCCTCCGCAACCCGCGTCCAGGTGCAGGCCCACACGCAGTCCGCGCACGTCCCCACCCGGCCGCGACCAGTCGATGTCCTGCGGCGGCAGGCTCGTCCAGTCCCGCGGATCGGGCCTGCTCAGGACCCTCATGAGCAGGGCCAGATCCGCGACCGTGCGCGCCATGGGACCCGCCACGCGCCCCAAGTACGGGGTGTCCAGGGGGATTCGGCCGTCGCTCGGCTTGAGGGTGGCCAGGCCCAGCCACGTACCCGGGAGCCGGATCGAGCCGCCGATGTCCGAGCCGACGTGCAGCGGCCCGTACCCGCCCGCGGCCGCCGCGCCCGCCCCGGAGCTCGAACCGCCCGTCGTCCAGGCCGGGTTCCAGGCGCTGCGGGTGATGCCGTGCCGGCTGGAGACGCCGGACGAGAGCATGCCCCAGTCGGGCATCACGGTCGAGCCGAGGACCGATCCGCCCGATTCCAGGACCCGTTCGGTGATCGGCGCGTCCCGGTCGGGGACGACCGGCTCCACTCCCGCGTTGCCCGAAGGCATCGGGACGCCTCTGCGGGCGATGTTCTCCTTGAGCGTCACCGGCACACCGTCGATAGGCCCCAGCGGCTCCCCGGCCGCCCAACGGGCCTCGCTCGCCTCCGCCGCCTTGCGGGACTCGGCGGGGTCCCGCACCCAGAACGCGTTCAGCACGCCCTCGCGCGCCTCGATCACCGACTGCACGGCGTCGTGCACCTCGACCGGCGACACCGAGCGATCGGCGAAGCGGGCGGTCATCTCGACGGCGGACATGGTGGCCAGGTTCTGTTCGGTGAACATCCGCACCCTCTCCTCTGGACGGGACCCTCTCCCATGGACAGCCATCTCTCCATTGGACAGGCGCCGCCCTCTTGACAGGTACTCCCTCAGTCGTCACGGTACCTGTCAAGTGAGCTTACTGGTCAGGCCAGTTACGGCGGAAGGTGTCGTGCATGAGCAAGGACCGACGATTCGGGCGCCCAGTCCGGACGGCCGCATCCCTGCTGGCCTGCGGCGTCCTGCTCCTGGCCACGGCATGCTCCGCGGGGTCCACGGCCGCCGGCTCCCGCCCCGAGGGCCCCGGCGACTCCCTGGCGATCGGCCTCACCGCCGAACCGTCCAACCTCGACTTCACGAAGACCGAAGGCGCCGCCGTGCCGCAGGCGTTGCTCTACAACGTCTACGAAAACCTGGTGAAGCTCGACCAGCGCGGCAGGATCCGGCCCGCGCTCGCCACGTCCTGGGACCTGTCGAAGGACCGCAGGACGTACACCTTCCACCTCACCAAGAACGCGAAGTTCAGCAACGGCGCACCGTTCACCGCCGAGGACGCCAAGTTCTCCATCGAGCGCGTCATCCCCAAGTGGACGGTGGCGCTCAAGGCCCCGATGGGCGTCGTGGACCACGTACGGGCCGTCTCCCGCGACGAGTTGAAGGTGACCCTGAAGCGGCCGAGCAACGACTGGCTGTACCGGATGACCACCCGCGTGGGCGCGATGTTCAGCCGCACCGGAACCGACAAGCTCGCGACCGACCCCGTCGGCACCGGACCGTACGAAGTGAAGAGATGGAACCGCGGCGACTCGATCACGCTCGCCCGCCGACCCGGCTACTGGGGGCGCGCCCCGCACTTCGACACGGTCACGCTCAAGTACTTCAAGGACCCGACGGCGATGAACAACGCGCTGCTCACGGGCACCATCGATGTCATCGGCGCGATGCAGTCACCGGACTCCCTCTACCGCTTCGAGAACAACCCCAAGTACCGCGTCATCGAGGGCTCGACCAACGGCGAGGTGATGCTCTCGCTGAACAACGGGTCAGGGCCCATGAAGAGCGGGAAGGCGCGGCAGGCGGTCCGTTACGCCATCGACCACAAGGCCCTCGTGGACACCTGCTGGGGCGGCCGCGGCAAGCTCATCGGGAGCATGGTGCCGCCCACCGACCCGTGGTACCAGGACCTCACCGACATGTATCCGTACGACCGCGCCAAGGCGAAACGGCTGCTGAAGGAGTCCGGGGAGGCCGGGCGCACGCTGCGGCTGCGGATTCCGACACTGCCGTACGCCGCCGCCTGCGGCACCGTCGTCAAGAGTCAGCTCGAACAGGCCGGATTCAAGGTCGAGTTGGACCAGCTGGAGTTCCCCGCGGCCTGGCTGACGACGGTGTTCAAGAATGCCGACTACGACATGACGATCATGAGCCACGTCGAACCCCGTGACATGACCGCCGTGTTCGGCAGCAAGGACTACTACACCCGCTACGACAGCCCCGCGTTCCGCAAGCTCCTTGCGAAGGCGGACGAGGGCAGCCAGAAGGAGCAGATCACCTCGATGCGCGCCGCCGCCCGGACGCTCTCGAAGGACGCTGCCGCCGACTGGCTGTTCCTGCTGCCGAACCTGATGGTGGCGGACGCGGACATCACCGGTCTGCCGGTGAACAGCGTCACCGAATCCCTCGACCTCACCGGCCTGAGCCGGTCCGGCTCGTCCCACCCGGCCGGCTCGGCCGACCGGTCATGAAAGGCGGCCCGAACCGATGATCGTCCGACTGCTGCAGCGGATCGCGATCCTGGTGGCGAGCCTGTTCGTGAGCTCCGTCGTGGTGTTCGCGTTCATGGCGGTGCTGCCGGGCGACCCCGCGCGCGTCGCCCTCGGCGTCAGCGCCTCCGACTCCGCGGTGGCGGGGCTGCGCGAACAGTTCGGCCTCGACCGGCCCCTCGTCGACCAGTACCTCGGCTGGATGCACGACATCGTCACCTTCGACCTCGGCGACTCCTACATCTCCCATACGCCCATCGGGCCGCAGCTCGCCGACCGCCTCCTGGTCACGCTCTGGCTCGTGGGGACGGCCATGGTGATCGCCTGCATCGTGGCGGTGCCGCTGGGCACGCTGATGGCGGTGCGGCACCGCAAGCCGTCGGGACTCGTCCTGTCGGCCGTGTCCCAAGTGGGCGTGGCCGTACCGGCGTTCCTCGCGGGCATCCTCATGATCACCGTGTTCGCGGTGGGGCTCGGCTGGCTGCCGGCGAACGGTTGGACACCACCGGTCGACGATCCGGTGCTCTTCCTCAAACAGCTGCTGATGCCCGCGCTCTCCCTCGGCCTCGTGCAGGCCGCCGTCCTCACCCGCTACGTCCGCAGCTCCGTGCTCGACGTGCTGCGCGAGGACTACCTGCGCACCGCCCGCGCCAAGGGGCTGCGCCCGATGCAGGCCCTCGTGCGGCACGGGCTGCGCAACGCGTCCGTGCCGGTGGTCACCGTCCTGGCGCTGCAACTGGCGACGCTCCTCGTGGGCGCCGTCGTCATCGAGCGGGTCTTCGTGATCCCGGGCCTCGGCAGCCTGCTGCTGGACAGTGTCGCCAACCGGGACCTCATCGTCGTACAGGACGTCGTCATGATCATCGCGGTGGCGGTGCTGCTCGTGAACTTCCTGGTGGACCTGGCCTATCTGCTGATCGATCCTCGACTCAGGGTGCGTGGGTGATGGCTTCAACTACCTCGGACACGGCGGAGGCCGCGATCGTCCGGCGCCGCCGCAGGCCGCTGCCCGGCTCCCTCCTCGTCGGCGGGATCGTCGTCGCGCTGGTGGTCGCCATGGCGCTGCTGTCCTTCGTCTGGACACCGCACGACCCGACCCTGGTGAACCCCGCCGTACGACTCCAACAGCCGTCCGCCGACTACTGGTTCGGTACCGACAAGTTCGGGCGCGACGTCTTCAGCCAGATCCTCATCGGCTCGCGGACGACGCTCTACGTCGGGTTGGTCGCGGTCGGCGTCGCCGCGGTGATCGGGGTGCCGCTCGGCATCCTCGCCGGGATGGGCTCGCGCTGGTTCGGCGAACTCCTCATGCGCGGAAACGACTTGATCCTCGCCTTCCCCGCCCTCTTGCTCGCCATCATGTTCGCCGCCGTCTACGGCGCAGGGACGGTGGTCGCCATGGTCGCCATCGGCATCGCCTCCATCCCCAACTTCGCCCGCCTCATCCGCGGCGGCACCCTCCAGGTCATGGGCACGGAGTACGTGATGGCGGCGCGCTCGGCCGGACGCAGGCCGTTCGCCATCGCGCTGCGGCACGTGCTGCCCAACGTCAGCAGCCTGGTCATCGTGCAGGCCTCGGTCGGCTTCGCCATCGCCGTGCTCGCCGAGGCCGCGCTGTCCTTCCTGGGCTTCGGCACCCCGCCGCCCACCCCGTCCTGGGGCCGGATGCTCCAGGAGAGCCAGGAGCTGCTCGGCACCGCGCCCCGGCTCGCCGTCTTCCCCGGCCTCGCGATCGCGGTGGCCGTACTCGGATTCAACCTGCTCGGCGACGGGCTGCGCGACCGCTTCGACCCCAAGGTGGAGGACCACCGATGACTGCCGCAGTGGAGACTCCACCGGACGACGTGCTGAGCGTGACCGGGCTCGGCGTGCGCGCGAGCGACCAACCGCTCGTCGAGGACGTCGACTTCACCATCCGCTCCGGCGAACGCGTCGGCCTGATCGGCGAGTCCGGCTCCGGCAAGTCGCTGACGTCACTCAGCCTCATGGGCCTGCTCCCGGAAGGACTGCGCGCCACAGGCTCTGTGCGGCTCGCCGGTGTCGACCACGACCTGATCGGCGCCGACGAGACGCGGATGTCCCGCCTGCGGGGCAAGGACATCGCCATGGTGTTCCAGGAGCCCATGACCGCCCTGAACCCCACGATGCGCGTCGGCCGCCAGATCGCCGAGGTGCTCCTCGTCCACCGCACCCGGCCCGACCGCGCCTCCGCGCACGCCGCCGCCGTGGAACTCCTCGACCAGGTGGGCCTTCCCGACCCGGCGGCCGCCGCGCGCGCCTACCCGCACCAGTTCTCCGGCGGCCAGCGCCAGCGCGTCGTCCTGGCCATCGCCCTCGCCAACGACCCCGCGCTGCTGGTCTGCGACGAACCCACGACCGCGCTCGACGTCACCGTGCAGGCGCGCGTCCTCGACCTGATCGTGCGCGGGGTGAAGGAGCGTGGTTCGGCGCTCCTGTTCATCACCCACGACCTCGCCGTGGTCGCGACCGCCTGCGAGCGCGTCATGGTCATGTACGGCGGCCGAGTCGTCGAATCCGGTCCCGTACGCGAGGTGTTCACGCGCCCGAGGCACCGCTACACGCAGGGTCTGATCGGCGCGTCGGACCTGACGGTCGTCGACGAGCGAGGCCGGCTCGCCACCATCGGTGGTTCGGTGCCGCCCGCCGGCGCCTTCCCGGCCGGATGCGTCTTCCGTAACCGCTGCACGGCGGCCACCGACCGGTGCGCGACCCGCCCCGAGTGGACCTCGACGGGCCCGGACTCCGGGTACGCGTGCTTCCACCCGGTGCCGACGGAGCACGTGGATGCGCACACCCCCGACCGCCAGGAGGCCGGCCGTGGCTGAGCAACAGACCGGTGGAGAGCGGCAGTCCGATGGAGAGGGACAGTCCGGTGGAGAGCAACGGGCCGGTGGAGAGGGTCAGGCCGGTACCGACGCCCTCCGCGTCACCGACGTCACCCGCGACTACCACCGCCCGCGGACGTCCCTGCGCACCCCCGCCCCGCCCGTGCACGCCCTGCGCGGTGTCAGTTTCTCCGTGCCGCAGGGCGGGCGCTTCGGCATCGTGGGGGAGTCGGGGTGCGGCAAGTCGACGCTGCTGCGCATCCTGGCCGGGCTCGACAAGCCGACCAGCGGCACGGTCGAGATCGACGGCCGGGACATCACCCGGCTCCGTGAACGACAGCTCCGCTTCGTCCGCGAACGCCTCCAACTCGTCTTCCAGGACCCGATGAGCTCGCTCGACCCACGGATGAAGGTGGGTGACATCGTGGCGGAACCGCTCGTCGCGCAGGGCATCAGGAGCCGCAAGGAGCGGGTGGCCGAACTCCTCGAATCCGTGGGCCTGGGCGCGGATGCCGCCCGGCGCTACCCGCACCAGTTCTCCGGCGGCCAGCGCCAGCGCATCTCCATCGCCCGGGCCCTCGCGCCACGGCCGAACATCATCGTGGCGGACGAGCCGGTCAGCGCCCTGGACGTGTCCGTGCGCGCCCAGGTCCTCAACCTCATCGCCGACCTCGTCGACGAGCTGAACCTCACCCTCGTCTTCGTCTCCCACGACCTGTCCGTCGTCCGGCACGTGTGCGACCGCGTCGCCGTCATGCAGGCGGGCGAGATCGTCGAGACGGGGCCGACCGAGCAGCTCTACGAGGATCCCCGACACCCCTACACCCGCAGGCTGATCGCCGCCGTGCCCACGCTGAAGAAGGCACTGGCCGGAGTGACGGCGGCCGACCTCAACCAGGAGCACCCCGCGTGAACGCACACCCCGAACCGGCGGCAACAGCAGGCCCGTTGAAGCCGGAGTTCCCCGAGGGCCTGCCCGTCGGAGACACCTGGCTGCCGGCCCCGGCGAGCGAGGATGTGCGCTTCCCGTACGACGGGTCGGTCATCGGCCACGCGCCGGTCGGCGACACGGCGCTGGCCCGGCGGGCGCTGGACGAGGCGGTCGCGGTCCGTACCCGGGTCGGCGCGCTCCCCTCGCACATCCGCAGCTCGGCCCTGCAGTCGACGTACGACGCGATCGCCGCCCGCCGCGCCGACTTCGAGCACCTCCTCGTTCTGGAAACGGGAAAACCCCTGGTCGACTGCCGGGTGGAGGTGGACCGTACGCTCCTGACGCTGCGCACGTCCGCCGAGGAAGTGGCCCGGCTGCACGGCGAGACGGTGCCGCTCGACCTGCTGCCCTCCGGCGAGGGGCTGCTCGGCTTCTGGACCCGCAAGCCGATCGGCGTCGTGGTCGGCATCGCCGGCTTCAACTACCCGCTCCTCCTCGCCGCGCACAAGCTCGCGCCCTCGGTCGCGGCCGGCTGCCCGGTCATCGCCAAGCCTGCCCCGCAGACTCCACTGGCGACGCTGTGGCTCGTGCACCTGCTGCGCGAGGCCTTGTACGAGGCCGGGGCGCCGCGGGCGGCGGTGCAACTGGTGACCGGAGGCCCGGAGGTGGGCGAGACACTCACCACCGACCGCCGCATCGGCGCGGTCTCCTTCACCGGCTCCGCCGCCGTCGGTCACCGCATCGCCAAGGACGCGGCCCCCACCAAGACGCTCCTCGAACTCGGCTCCAACGCGGCCCTGGTGGTGGCCGCCGACGCCGACCTCGACGCCGCGGCCGACGCCGTCGTCCGGGGCGGCTACTACGCCTCAGGGCAGGCCTGTATCAGCGTGCAGCGGGTCATCGTGGAGGAGGCGGTGCGCGAGGAGTTCGTGACCCGTCTGACGGCCCGCATCCCGGACATCACGACGGGCGACCCGCGCGCCCCCGAGACACGTGTCTCGGCCTTGATCGACGAGGGGTCGACCGACCGCGTCCGTACGTGGGTGGAGGAAGCGGTGAAGTCGGGCGCGACGCTCGCGGTCGGCGGCGGGGCGACGGGCGGCGTGCTGGAGCCCACGCTCCTGCTCGACCCGGACCCCGACCTCGCCGTCTGGAGCGAGGAGGTCTTCGGCCCGGTGGTGTGCCTCCGCTCGGTCCCGGACATGGACGCGGCGTTCGCCCTGGTCAACGACTCGCGATACGGCCTCCACGCCAGCGTCTACACCGCGTCCCTGGACACCGCGTTCGCCGCGGTGGACCGCCTGGAGGCGGGCGGCGTGGTCGTCAACGAGGTCCCCGGCTTCCGCTCCGACACCATGCCGTACGGCGGCGTGAAGGACTCCGGGGCGGGCCGCGAGGGGCCGCGGTTCGCGATCGACGAACTCACGGTGACCCGCATGGCAGTGATCCGCCCGAGCACGACGAAGAAGGACCGGTGACACGGTGACGACGCAGGAACCGACGCAACCCACGGACTACGCGGCCCTGTTCCGCCTCGACGGACGCAAGGCGGTCGTGGTGGGCGCGGGCGGCGGCATCGGCCGGGAGAGCGCCCTGGCGCTGGCCGCGCACGGCGCGCAGGTGGTGTGCGCGGACCGCGACCTCAAGGCGGCCGAGGAGACGGCGTCGATGGGCACGGGCATGTCGGCGTACGCCCTGGACGTCCTGGACACGGACGCGGTGACGCACGCGGCCGAGGACCTCGACCCGGTCGACATCCTCGTCTTCACCGCCGCGACGAACGTCCGCAAGCGCCTCCTCGACTACACGTCCGAGGAGTTCGACCGGGTCGTCTCCCTCAACCTGCGCGCATCCTTCGACCTGGTGCGGGCGTTCGGGCGCGGCATGGCGGAGCGCGGCCGGGGCAGCATCATCGGCTTCAGCTCGATCCGCGCGGTGACGGTGGAGCCGGGCCAGGGCGTGTACGCGGCGACCAAGGCGGGCCTCGTCCAGCTCGCGCGCACGGCGGCGGCCGAACTGGGCCCGTCCGGTGTGCGCGTGAACACCATCGCGCCGGGCGTCGTGTCGACCCCACTGACCGCACAGATCCGCGCGGTACCGGAGTGGTCCGACGCGTACGCCTCCAAGAGCGCCCTGGGCCGCTGGTCCCGCCCCGACGAACTGGCAGGCGCAGTCGTCTACTTGGCCTCCGACGCCTCCTCGTTCGTAACGGGCAGCCAACTGTTCGTGGACGGCGGCTGGACGGCGATCGACGGCCGCTACACGCCGCCGAGCTGATCGACGCGGGCGCACCGGGGAGGGCACGGTCTCCGGTGCGCCGGTCATTGACCTGGAGCCGGAGCTCTGGCGCGATGGATCGCCAGCCGTGCGGGCCAGGACAGCGCTCCAGGGCCTGTTGCGAGAGCGGATCTCGGTGCTCCATGCCATTACCTGGGAGGTAATGGCACCGCTCTGTAGGCACTGGCGAGAATGGTGATCTCGCCGCGTCAGTCAGACACGGATGTCGGATCGGAGTGATCAGTCGTGTCCATCACCGCACCTGCGACCACCCGCGCTGTGTTGGAGGAGCTGTTGCGCCGGATCGGCGAGGGCGATCCTGAGCGCATTGCCGAGATGTATGCCGAGCGGGGCGACTGGAAGCTGGATTGGCCAGAGGCCGAGTACGGTCGGACTGCCACCCCATGGATCCGCCACCGTTCCACGCGTGCCGATGCCGCCGCTCACTACCGCGAGCTCGCCGAGCACCACGTGCCTGGGGAGGCGGCCACCGAGATCGAGCGCATCCTCATCGACGGCAACGACGCGGTCGTGCTCGGCGAGATCCGTCAGACCGCCCGCTCCACCGGACGTGCCTATCGCGCTCGGTTCGCTTTGCACGTCACTGTCGAAGACGCCCTTGTCACCAGGCACCACGTCTACGAAGACAGCCTTGCCGTCGCCCAGGCATTCGACACGAAGGGGTCAAGTGAGGATCGGTGAGGCATCAGTGAAGTGGTCCGGCGCAGCCGCTCGTTGAGGGCTGCGGTCAGCGCTGCCGCCTCGTCGAGTGCGCGGGGCCGGGTCTGCGTCACGCGCTCTGCCGGGCGCTGGGGAGGGTCGGCAGGACGTGGGTCAGGAGGAAGTCGAGGAAGAGGTCGGGCCGTTTGTAGGGGGCGAAGTGGCCGGTGTCCTCGATCAGGGTGAATTCCTTGACCGGTGCCTGGACGTCGTCGAAGAAGGCGCGGGCGCGTTCCGGTGTGTTCACCAGGTCGCAGGCGCCCTGGACGACGAAGAACGGGACGTCGAACCGGGTGCCGTCCGCCCAGTCGTCGAGAGAGGCAGTGGCGGGCAGTACGGCCGCGGAGGCCATGAAGCTCTTGAAGAAGGTGCCGATCTCGCGCAGGGAGTGCAGCGGCGAGTACCACAGCGACTTCATCACCACGGACTTCATCGCGGCGAAGGTGTGCGGGTCGGTGGCGGAGGCGAAGCGGCTGAAGTGGCTGAACTGCTGGGCGTTCCAGACGCTTTGGTCGGGTCCCATATCGCGTACAGCGGCCAGTTCCTTCTTCTTGCCCGCCTTCTCCAGCCGGTCCAGCGCGGCGTAGTAGTCGGAGGTGTCCCGGCCGCCGTCGAAGATCTTCTGGTCGGTCCCGATGTACGCGTCGACCAGGTCGGGGCGGCTGCGCGCGATGCGCATCGCCACGGCGCTGCCGAAGGAGCACCCCAGCAGGACGACCCGTTGCACACCGAGGCGCTCCCTTATGTGCTCCACCACTTCGACCGCGTCCCGCAGCAGCCGCTCGAACGTCATCTCGCCCCGCCCTTCGGCGCCCGAGCGGCGCAGGGTCTTGCCGGTGCCGCGCATGTCCCAGCGCACCAGGGTGACGTGCCGCTCCCAGTCGCGGGAGACATTGGCCAGGATCGAGTTGGACGAGCCGGGACCGCCGTGCAGTTCGACCACGACCGGGTTGGCGCGGTCCTCGCCCCGGACGCAGAGCCACTGGTCGAGTCCGCCGATCCGGGTGAAGTACTGCTCGTCGACACCCTGGCTGCCGGTGATGCGCAGCCGGCGTGCGTTACCGGAACGGACGATCGCACGGCGTGCGAGGAGACCGGCTACAGGTGTGGCGACCGTGACGGCTGCGGCGGCGGGAATGACGATGCCAAGCATGGAGACCTCCAGAAGCTACGGACCCAATAACTGTGTACGTGATACGCCGCTCATTGTTGTGTATGTTATACGCAGTTGTTGGGCGGAGGGCAACACCCAGGGCGGTCCGTCCGCGGAAAGGAGGCCGGGACCGTGCCGGCGAACAAGGAAAACCGTCGGGATCCGGGCGCCAGCCTCGCGCTGCTGTGGGGCGAGGGGGACAGCCGTCCGCGACGGGGCCCGAAGCCGAAGTTCACGCCCGCTCAAGTGGCCCTCGGCGGTGTCGAGATCGCCGACGCCGAAGGGCTGGAGTCCCTCTCCATGCAGCGGGTGGCCGAGCTGCTCGGGGTCACCACGATGGCGCTCTACCGTTACGTCCCCGGCAAGCCCGACCTCATCGACCTGATGGTCGACACGGTGCTCAGCGACCCGCCCGACCTCGACCGCGTCCCGGGCGGCTGGCGCCCCCGCCTCGAAGCCTGGGCCCGCGCCTGCCGCCACGTCTACCGCGCCCACCCCTGGATCCTGACCGCGACGGGCCTACGACGCCACGCGATGGGCCCGCACCAGGTGGCCTGGTTGGATGCGGCCCTTTCCGCCCTCGAACCGACAGGGCTCAGTGCCCGCCACCGCCACGACGCCGCCATCCTCGTCCTGAGCCTGGTACGCAACCTCACCCAGGAGGCGCTCGACTCCACCGCGGCGGGCGACGAGGAGTGGAACCGACTGACCACTCACCAACTCACCGCGCACGCCGACCGGTTCCCTGCCCTCACCCGGGCCGTCGCCGAAGGCGCCTTCACCCCCACCGACGACGACCCCCTCACCTTCGGCCTCACCTGCGTACTCGACGGCATCCAAGGACTCGTAGAGCGTGCCGACCGCGAGCAGCGCCTCGTTCGGCGGACCCCCACACCCCACGAGGATTGACCATCCACGCCACAACGGCCCACTCCCGTAACAGGACCTAGTCGATCCGCTCGAAGGGCTGCTCGCTGTCCTCGTCGCCGGTCCGGGGGCTGTGGACGGCTACGGGCGTCGCGCCACGAAGACGAATTCCTTGCCCGGTCGGTCGGGCGCCTCGCGGACGTCCGTCACCAGGTAGCCGCCCGCGAGGAGGTCGCGCTCGACCTCCTCCTGGTCACGGAAGCGCAGCGTCGAGTCCGAGGTCAGGGTCTGGCCGTCCGCGGCGAACACGTAGGTCTGGCGGAAGGTGACCAACGGGCCGTGCACGTCGGTCAGTTGAGTCCATGTCTCGACCTGTCCGACGCCGGGGATGTCGGTCACCCGGTGGGTGCGGTCGCGGGTCCACTCCTCCCAAGCGCGGCGGGCCGGATCGCGGGTCTCGAAGACGAGGTGTCCGCCCGGGCGCAGGGCTTCGTAGGCGCCCCGCAAGGTGCTCTGCCACGCCCGTGGGTCGGTGATCGCCTGCGCGACATTGGCCGTCATGGTCGCGAGGTCGACCCGGAGCGGCGGGAGGGTCGGCAGGGTCGTGGCGTCGCCGTCGATCCACCGCACCCGCTCGCCGCCGGGCTTGCCACGGGCTACGTCGAGGGACGCCGGGGCGGGGTCGACCCCGACGACCTCGATGCCGCGGTCCGCCAGGAGAAGAGCGAAGACCCCTGTGCCGCACCCGATGTCCAGCACCCGGCGCGCCTCGCGTTCCTTCGCGATCCGGAGGTAGGCGTCGAGGTCGCCGCGGTCCGGGTCGAGGAGGTCGTAGATCGCGGCGAGCCGGGGGTGTCCGAAACATGCGTCAGTCATGCGGTCGACGGTAGGCACGGACGGACTCTTTGTCCCGCCGATGAGCGGGCTCGACCGCACCCGTTGTCCTGTCAGTGAGTGGGCACATCCGCACTCGTTTTCCCGTCAGTGAGTGGGCTCGACCGCACCCGTCAGGTCCGACGGGTCCGTGTTCGCGCCGCACAGCAGCACGGCGACCCGCTCGCCGGGCGCGGGTCGGTAGGCACCCGAGAGCAGGGCCGCCGCGGCCGCCGCCGTGCCGTGCTCGACGGCCAACCGGTACCGGTCCCAGACCGCACGGCGGGCCCGGACGATGGCCTCGTCGGTCACGAGGACCGACTCGACCCTCGTGGCGCGGGCGGCCTCGAAGGCGATGTCGCCGATCCGGCTCGCGCCGAGCGAGTCCGCGGCGACGCCCGAGACGGGCACGGTCACCGGTCCGTCCGCGGCGAGTGCCGCGTGCAGCGTCGGCGCGTTCTCCGGCTCGACGGCGACGACCCTGGCCCGGCCCGCGAGGGCGGTGGCCACCCCCGCCATGAGCCCGCCGCCACCGACGGCCACCAGTACGGTGTCCAGCTCGCCCGCGGTCTGCTCCCACAGTTCGAGGCCGATCGTGCCCTGCCCCGCGCCCACCGCGGGCTGGTCGTAGGCGTGACAGAACAGGGCGCCGGAATCGGCGGCCCGCTTGGTCGCGGCCTCGTAGGCGTCGTTGTACTTCACGCCGACCTGCACCACGTCCGCGCCCAGCTCGCGCAGCTTGGCCACCTTCACGGCCGGTGCCGTCTCGGGCACGAAAACCTCGGCGCGGGTGCCCAGTTCGGCGGCGGCGTACGCGAAGGCGAGCCCCGCGTTGCCACCGGAGGCGGCGACCACCCCGGCATCGGTCAACAGGCCCCGGTCCGTCGCGGTGAGCAGATGGTTGAAGGCGCCGCGGGCCTTGAACGAGCCGGTGTGCTGCAACAGTTCGAGCTTGAGCCAGGCCCGCCAGGCCGTCGGCGCGAACTCCTGCGGAGCCACCTCCATGAGCGGGGTGCGCCGCACGCGCCCGCCGATGCGCCGGGCTGCCGACTCGACATCTTCCAGAGTGATCAAAACGTGCCTTTCTGCGAATGCCTATGGATGTCTACGGAGCCGTGGTCCGCGCGGACAACCGGTCCAGTGCCGACTGGCTGTCCTCGTCCGCCGCGCGGAAGATCAGCAGGCGCTGATCCGGGTCCTGCACGGGCATGAGCACCTCGAACCGCACCGTGATCACACCCACGTCAGGATGCCGCACCGCCTTGTCCCCCCGACCGTTGACCTGGATGTCCCGCTCGGCCCACAGCCGTGCGAACGTCTCATCCCCGGCGAGGAACTCGGCGATGAGATCGCTCAGCGCCCGGTCCTCCGGATGCGCGGCCCACGCGGAGCGCAGGTGCGCGACCCCCTCCCGCAGAACGCGGTCCCGGTCGACGTAGAACTCGCGGATCCGCGGATGCAACAGGCACAGCCACATCGCGTTGCGGCGCGCAGGCGGCAGGGTGTCGAAGTCGAGGAGCAGGTCCGCCATTTCGCGGTTCCAGGCCAGGATGTCGAACCGGTGGTTCATCAGCATCGCCGGCAGCGGCGACAGGTCGGTGACCAGGCGGGCCAGGGAAGGGGCCGCGGTCGCGGGGGGCTCGGTGGAAGTGCGGGGGCGCTGCTGGGCCAGGTCGAAGAGGTAGGACCGTTCGACGGGGGACAGGTGCAGCGCGCCGGCGAGCGCCTCCACGACGTCCGCGGAGGGCCGCAGCCCGCGGGCCTGTTCGAGACGCACGACGTAGTCGACGCTGACCCCGGCCAGCTCGGCGACCTCCTCGCGGCGCAGCCCCGGAGTCCGGCGGGTCCCGCGCCGCGGCGGCATGCCGAGTGCGCGCGGATCCAGCCGCTCGCGTCGGGCACGCAGGAAGGCGGCCAGCTCCTGCGCGGTGTCCACGGTGTGCGTCGTCATGGTCGTTGCAACAACGAGGGTGGGACCGGCGTTCCCAGGATCGGCCCTCCCTTATGCGCGGCCCGCGACGGGCAGAGCCTGGTTCCCGTCAGCAGAACACGAACGCAGCGCAATACGAGCACGGCAGAACGCGTGCACCGCAGCACACGAGCACAGGAGAACCACACGATGTCCCTCACCCTCGACACCTACCGGCTGCTCGGCCGCTCCGGCCTCCGGGTCTCCCCGCTGGCCCTCGGCACCGCCACCTTCGGCACCGAATCGGGCTGGGGCGCGGAGCGGGACGAGGCGCGCAAGCTGTTCGACCTGTACGTCGAGCGCGGCGGGAACTTTCTCGACACCGCCGACACCTACAACAACGGCAGCTCCGAGCGCCTGCTGGGCGCCTTCGCCCGCGACCGGCGCGACAGCCTCGTACTGGCGACGAAGTACACGACGCTGCGCACGCCCGGCGACCCGAACTCGGGCGGCGGCCACCGCAAGAACCTGTTCGCCGCGGTGGAGGAGAGCCTGCGCCGCCTCGACACCGACCGTATCGACGTGCTCTACCTCCACGTATGGGACGACACGACGCCGGTCGAGGAGACCCTGCGCGCCCTGGACGACCTGGTCCGGCAGGGCAAGATCCTCTACGTGGCGATCTGCAACGCCCCGGCATGGCAGGTGGCGCGCATGCAGACCATCGCCGAGCTGCGCGGCTGGTCGCCGTTGGTCGCGCTGCAGATCGAGTACAACCTGATCGAGCGCGGCGGGGAGCGCGACCTGATCCCCATGGCACGCGAGCTGGGCCTCGGAGTGATCCCCTACTCGCCCCTCGGCGGCGGCGTGCTCACCGGCAAGTACGGCCGCGACGACCTCCGCCCGGCGGAGGCCGACGGCACCCGCAGGAACTTCAACCTCGCGCTGGGCACCCTCACCGAACGCAATCTCGCCATCGCCGACGCGGTGAAGGAGGTCGCCGGGGACCTGGGCCGCACACCCGCCCAGATCGCCCTCGCCTGGACGCTGCGGAACCCGGGGGTGACGGCACCGATCATCGGCGCCCGTACCCCCGAGCAGCTGAAGGACAATCTGGGGGCCCTGGAGGTCGACCTCACCGACGCCCACCTGTCGCGCCTCGACGAGGCGAGCGCCATCGAACTCGGTTTCCCGCACGACATGCTCGCGAGCGGGCACATCCGGGCGGTGACGAGGGGAGACCTCAAGTTCGACCGGCAGGACTGACGCGATCGTCCTAAGTGGCAGGGCCGACGCGGTCGTCCGAAGCGGAAGGGCTGACACGGTGGTCCGAAGCGGCAGGACCGACACGGCCGTCCGAAGCCCGCACCGCCGCGTCCGCGACCACCGCGTCCTGCCAGGCCATGCCCGAGCCCTTGAACAGCACGGGCCGGTCGGTGGCGTACTGCGACTCGTCGCGTACGACCCGTGCCATGGGGAGCAGCCGCTCGGCCGGCAACACGCCCTCCGCCACGGGGATCACGATGTCGCCGCACTCCCGCAGCGCCGTGTCCGGGTCCTCCACGATCACCTGGGCGCGGGCCGTCAGGGCCGAGTCCACCTCGCGGGCGTCGGCGTCGTGCGAACCGACGGCCAGCACGACGGCGTCGTCGCCGAGGAGGGACGAGTCGAAGAGCGGGGTGGGGGAGGGCGTCGCGCACACCACCAGGTCGGCGCGCCGCACCCACGCCTCGGCGTCCGCCGTCGCCACCACGCTGTCGTCCCCGACCAGCGCCGCATCCGCCCGCGACGGATCCCGTACGACGTACGTCACCTCGGCCAGATCGGCGCCGACATCACGCAACGTCCGTACATGACCGGCCCCTTGAGGCCCCGCGCCGAACACCACGACCCGCCACCGCCGCCCCGGCCGGGTCAGCAGCGGCAGCACCGCCGCCACCGATACGGCAGGCGTACGCAGCGTGGTCAGCGCCGCGCCGTCGACGACCGCGGCGGGTGCGTACGACGGCGGGCGGAAGACGAGGTGGACGCCCTGGATGCGGGGCAGGCCGCGGTCGGCGTTGGCGGGGACGGCCGAGATCGCCTTCACCCCGACACCGAACTCGGACGCGGCGGGCATCGCGAGCAACTGGCCCTGGTCCTCCGGGAGTTCGAGGATCGAGCGGGGCGGCCCCGCGGCCGCCGGGTCGAGCCCGCCGATGAGTGCCTCGCGGATCGCGGTGACCGCCGCGCGGGGCGGCAGCAGTTTCGTCAGCTCGTCGGCGCCGATGTACTCGATCTGCATCAACCGATCCTGTTCGCGTGGGTGAGAACGGTTGATCACCGTATCGCCGAACGGTCAGTCGGCCGAGCCCGCCGCGTCCCCACCCGCCTCCGGCTTCGTGTGCAGGATGTCGCGCACCTGGTCGGCGGCGCGCAGCATGCTCTCGCTGATGAAATCGCTGAAGCGGGCGATGTTCTCGAGCCGTGCGGCGGCCGGGGATTCGCGGCCGAGGACCCCGACGCCCTGCCGTGCGACCTCGGCGATCTGTGCGGTGCCGCGGGCGCTGGCGATCGTCGACTGGTACCAGACGTCGTCGTCGACGAGATAGCGCTCGCGACGCCCGGCGTCCCGCTCGCGCCGGATCAGGCCCTGGTCCTCGAGGAACGCGATCGACTTGGAGACGGACGCGGGGCTGACCTCCAGGCGCTGCACCAGGTCCGAGGCGGTGAGGCTCCCCGCGTCGCTGGTGAACAGGCATGTCAGCACGCGCGCCGTCATCTTGGGCATGCCCTGCTGCATGAGGAGGGTCGTGAACGTCTCCTCGTACTCGCGCACCGCCTCGTCGTCCCGGCCCGGAGTGTGCGCGGGCCCGCGCGGGACGGCCTGCTTGCGTCGGTGGGCGCGGCGTTCGGTGGCGCGGTGGGCCAGGTCGGAACGGTAGGACGTGGGCCCGCCGTTGCGCATCACCTCGCGGGTGATGGTCGAGGTGGGGCGCTCCAGGCGGCGGGCGATCTCGGCGTAGGCGAGTCCGTCGGCGAGCCCGAGTGAGATCTGCTGCCGTTCCTGCTGGGTGAGTCGGCCTCCCGGCATCGCGAGCACCTCTCCGTCTTCCGCGTGTACCTGACCCCGGCAGCGTAGCGTTCACCGCCATCCCAATGCAACGGAATCTTGCGTTCTGTTGCATTAGATCTCCACTCGTTGCAATGAAAATGCTGTTCTGGCCTGCGGTTAAGCCTTTCCAGTGCAATGTGACTGTTGCTCGATCATGAAACGCAACGTAGCTTTTCACTCATCGGAAACAGCGAAACGAAGAAGCAGCAAAGCAACGAGACGACGCAACAACAACAGCTCAAGGAGCTCACCATGCAGAATTTCGACACCCCCGCCGCCATCTCCGCCGTCCTGCGCCTCTCCGCCGGACGCGTCCAGGTCATCGCCGCCGACCGCACCGACACCACCGTCGAGGTCCGGCCGGCCGACTCCTCGAAGGGCCGTGACGTGAAGGCCGCCGAGCAGACCACCGTCGAGTTCGCCGACGGGGTCCTGCGGGTCGACGCCCCGGCCGCGAAGAACCAGCTCCTCGGCGCATCCGGCGCCATCGAGGTGACGGTCCAACTGCCCGCCGGATCCGGCGTCGAGGCCGTCTCCGCCGCCGTCGAGTTCCGCGGCGTGGGACGGCTCGGCGAGCTCGTCTGCGAGGGCGCGCACGGCAACGTAAAGATCGACGAGGCCGCCAGCGTGCGGCTGTCCTCCTCCGCCGGTGATGTCACGGTCGGCCGGCTGACCGGCCCCGCCGAGATCAAGGTGCAGAAGGGCGACATCCGTATCGCCGAGGCCACATCGGGCGCGCTCGACCTGAACACCCAGATGGGCAACGTGACGGTCGACGCCGCCCCTGGTGTCTCCGCCACCCTCGACGCGGGCACCGGCTACGGCCGGGTCAACAACTCGCTGATGAACTCCGAGGGAGCGAAGGCCCAGCTCACCATCCACGCGAACACCACCCACGGGGACATCACCGCCCGCAGCCTGTGACCCCGCACCACCGCGCGGGGCCCGCCCACTACCTCGGGTGACCGCGGGCCCCGCGCGCACCACCCGCCCGACCCGCCGAACCAGGAGAAGCCATGACGCACCGCACCGCACCCGCGAACGCCGCACCGTGGACCGGCATGGTCCCGGTCGACGACACCGCCCTCGCCGTCACCGACTCCGGCGGCCCCGGAACCCCGGTCGTCTACCTCAACGGCCAGTTCGCCACGCAGGGTTACTGGCGCCGGGTCCTCGCCGACCTCGGCCCGCGGTGGCGGCACATCACCTACGACGAGCGGGCCCGCGGCAGAAAGTCCGGACGTTCGGCCGACTACTCCTTCGAGGCCGCCGTCCGTGACGTCGACGCGGTCCTCGCCGCCAGGGGTGTCGACCGGGCGGTCCTCGTGGGCTGGTCCTACGGCGCGTACGTCGGCGCGCACTGGGCGAGTCGGAACCCGGAGCGCACCATCGGCGCGGTCCTGGTCGACGGCGCGCAGCCCTACGACTGGCTGGACGAGGCCATGGAGGCCCGGATCCGGACGATGTTCCGGCGTATCGGATGGTTCGCGCCGCTCATCCGCCCGACGGGCCTGGTCCCGCGGATGTCGTCGGCGCAGATGGCCGAGAGCAACATCGAACTCGGCAGGCTCGGCAGCAAGGGCGAGTTGGGTCCCGTGCTCGACGCCATCACCGTCCCGACCCGTTACGTGGTGGCCTCCGGCTCGTCCCTCGGCAGCCGCGGCGACGAGCAGGAACGCATCCGCGCCGGACTGTCCGAAGTCACCGCCCGCAACGCCCACATCGAGATCCACGCCAAGGTCGCCAGCAACCACGGGGCGATCCTGAAGAAGGACCACCGCGCCGTCGCCGAGGCCGTCCGTGCGGTCGCGGCCCGCTGATCAGGGGGAGAGCCCGTGCGTGCCCCGGTAGGGAACCGGCCTGCCGGAGTGCGCGTCGAGCAGGACACGGTCGCCCAGGGGCTTGCGCAGCCGCACCTCGACCGGTTCCAGCTTTCCCTGCTTCGTGCAGAGGTGTTCGCCGTCCCGGCCGGTGACCGACGCGGACAGCACGACGCTGCCGCGGGTCTCCAGCGCGTCCACCGTGGGGCCGTCGTCGCAGACGCCGTGCAGGGCGACGACCGTCACCGACCGCCCGTCAGCGGAGACTTGGAGCAGACGGTTGAGTGGGTAGCCCGGGATGTCGTGGGCCGGCTTCACCGGGGACCGGAGGGCCTTCGACGGGAAGTCCCGTCGCTCGTACGCCCATTGGTCGGCCACCTGTCGGGCCCGCTCGGCGAGCGCGTCCCTGTCGTCGTCCCCGGCCACCTTCCCGCTCCCACAACCGGCCGCGGCGACAAGCCCGATGACGGTCAGGGCGACCCCCACCGACCTTCTGCCGGAGCGAACTGCCCCGATACGCATGTGGCCTCCTGGACGACGATGGCACCCGGACCTACGGCCGACTGCCACGCCCCTGTGACGTGGCAGAGCCGCAATGGGTTCACCGAACTACGACCAGGGCAGGACCAGCGCGCCCCAGGCGACCACAGGGCCGAGGGCCACGATGCCGCCGGTATAGCTGATGACCTGGCGGTAGAAGCGCTGGGAGTCGACCCCACGGGCGTTGCTCAGGACCAGCGCGCCGTTCGTGGAGAAGGGGGAGGTGTCCACGATCGTCGTCGAGACGGCGAGCGCGGCGATCAGGCCTGCGGCGTTGAGGTGGCTGGACAGCAGCAGCGGTACGGCGACGGGGATGATCGCGGTGATGATCGCCGTGGAGGAGGCGAAGGCCGAGGTGATGGCCACGGTGAAGCACAGCAGCAGGGCGACGAAGAGCGGGGCGCCCAGGCCTGCCGCGTGTTCGGAGATGTTCTCGATGATGCCGGCCTTCTCCAGCATGGCGATGTACGTCATCATCCCCGCGACCAGCAGCAGCGTCGACCAGCTGATCCCGTCCACGGCCTTCTCCTGCCGCTTCATGTCCACCAGCGCGAGCAGTGCGCCCGCCGCGAGCGCCAGCAGGCCGATCTCCAGGTGGAAGCCGAGCGCGCCGACGACCAGGACGACCAGGGCGCCGAGGGTGAGCCACTGACGCCAGTCCGGCATGCCGGAGACGGCCAGGTCAGGGTCCTCGGGCGTCGGGTCGGTGTCCTCGGCCAGCGGGGCGGGGCGCTTCGAGAGGAGCGCGTAGGTCACCGCCGAAAGGACCAGATTGATCACGAAACTGGCGGTGAACAGGGTCACGGGGGACACGTGCAGCGAGGTCTTGTCGACGACGCCCAGCACCAGCGCCCCGGAGACGGCGAGCGGTGAGAACGCCCCCGCGTGACCGCCGCTGATCACCATCATGCCGACGACCAGCGGGTTCAGCTTGTAGCGGTGGGCGAAGTTCATGCCGATCGGCACGAGGAGCGCGACCGCGGCCGGGGTGAACGTGCCGAAGGCCGTCAGCAGCGCCGCGACCAGGAACAGCACCCACGGAATGAGCGCCACCTTGCCCCGCACCATCCGGACGCCAGCGGTGACGAGCCAGTCGATGGTGCCGTTGCGGCGGGCGACGGAGAACAGATAGGTGACCCCGACGATCGTCACGAAGAGATCCACCGGGAACCCCTCGAAGATCTCCTCCTGCGTGAGGCCGAGAGAGGCGGTGCCGACCACGAAGGTCGCGACGAAGGCGAGGATGCCCAGGTTGATCGGCAGCACGGTGCCGACCACGAACATCACCAACAGGGCGCCTATGGATATCACTTCAGCAGACATCATTGTCCTTGGTGCGGTGGGGACAGGGTCGTACGGTCGGGGACCGGCGGTGCGGGGGTGTGGTGTGTTCGTGTGTTCGTGCGTCCCGGTCAGGCGGCCTGCGGCTCGCCGGTTCCGGGTACGTAGATCCGGGCGTCGGCGAGCAGTCGCGCCGCGCGCCGTACGGTGACGCGGCCCGGCAGGCCGTCCCGTACGTCGGAGCAGCGGACCGCCACCACGCCCGCGGGGGTGCCGAGCCGCAGCCAGCCGTCGTCCCGGGCGGCCGCGACCGCGTGGACCACGGAGTCCTGCACGAGGCCCGCGGCGGCGAGGGCGACGGCGGAGGTCAGGCCGATCGCCGGGTGCGGCGCGTTCATGCTGAGCATGCGCACCGACACGTCGTAGTCCTCGGCCGCGACCTGTTCGCCGAGCGTCGTGGTGTACGGCACCGGGGCCCCGACGAGACCCACCTTCGGCACCGCGTCACCGGGTGCACGGCCCGGCTCGACCAGACCCATCAACGGCGCCGCGGCATGCCGGACCGCGCGCAGCCACGGCACATCGGCCCGCACCTGGTCCAGGGACTCGGAGCCGCTCCGCCCCGCCCCGTCGGCGTCGACGAGGACCACCGGGGCTCCGGCGTCCACCATGCTCACGAGGACCGGGTCGGCGTCGTGGAGCGGCAGCTTCTGCGTGGCCTGACCGGTCGGGAGCAGGGCGCCCGTGGTGCCGCCCGCCGGGTCGCGGAACGTGAGGTCGACGGCGACACCACCGGCCCGCGTGCCCGGAACGGTCTGCCGTCCGAAGTGCTGCACCACGCCACCCATGGTGTCCACGACCCCCTCGAGGACGGCGCCGGTGTTGCTGTTGCGCATGACCACGCGGGTCCGGTCACCCGCGATCGGCACCATGCCCTTCGCCACTGCGTACAGGGCGACGCCCGTGGCGCAGTTGCCGCAGTTGCTCGTCCACTCCACGGTGGCGTCGCCGATGCCGACCTGGGCGAAGAGGTAGTCGATGTCGACGCCCGGCTCGGGCGAGGCGCTGACGATCGCCGCCTTGGAGGTGGTGGGGGTGGCGCCGCCGACCCCGTCCAGTTCCACGGGGTCCGCCGCGCCGTACGCGGCGACCAGCATCCGCGCCAACTCGTCGCGGTCCGCGGGGACATGGACCTGGTGGAACAACCAGCACTTGCTGGTGCCGCCACGCACAAGGGTCGCAGGGATGTGCACGTCTGAGGCTCTTTCTTGATCAGTGGTGAACGCCGGCGGAACGGGCCGTTCCGGCGATTGCCAAGACCATCGCAGAGGTGTGACTTGGGGACAATGGCAGTTCACTTCACTCGGGTTTAGCTGCGCTAAAGTCAGCTAGGGCCTGTCGTTTGGATCAGGCCGGGCTCGCGGGGTCTGGCACGCACGCTCGCGGCGTTGTCGTCGGTCGCCGACGCTCCGCGTCGACTCCCTCCTCCGCCTTGCGATCGCACGCACCAGACCCCGCTCCCTGATCCGGCCTGATCCAAACGACAGGCCCTAGTACTGCAACGGTGCTTGCCGTGACTGGTGGCCAGGTCGGTCGTTGGTGTGATTATGGGTGGGGACCTAGCTGATGTCAGGCTGTGGGCGGGTGAACTGGAAGCTGTGCATGGGCGGTTCGTGCACCGTTTCAGCAGGTCAGAACCTCGGGAATCGGCACTGGCCTATATGCGGGGCCTGATCGCTCCCTTGCAGCGGAAGAACGGCTGGACGCTGGCAGAGGAAGCCGGCCATGACGGCCCGGACCGCATCCACCGGATGCTGAACCGGATCGAGTGGAACGCCGACGAGGTCCTCGATGACGTGCGTCAGTACGTGGTCGACAACCTCGGTAGCCGGGACGCGGTCCTGGTCGTGGACGACACGGGTTTCTTGAAGAAGGGGACGCGGTCGGCAGGGGTGCAGCGGCAGTACTCCGGCACGGCCGGGCGGACGGAGAACTGCCAGGTCGGCGTCTTCCTCGCCTATGCAACCGACCGCGGGCGGACGCTGATCGACCGGCGTCTGTATCTGCCCGCCTCCTGGACCGACGACCGGGATAGGTGCCGTCGGGCCGGCATCACTGATGAGGTCGTCTTCGAGACCAAGGTGGCCATGGCCAAGGCGATGGTCCGCCGCGCCATCGCGGACCAGATCCCGTTCCGGTGGGTGACCGGGGATGCCGCCTACGGGTTCAGCAAGGGCTGGAGGTCGGAGCTGGAACGGGCGGACATCTTCCACGTCATGGCCACCACCCGGCACGACACCGTCGTCACCCGCTGGGCACTGGACCATCCCGTCCACGAGCTGTTCAACGGCCTTGCCCCGCAGAAGTGGAAGCGCCGTTCCTGTGGCAGCGGGGCTCACGGTCCGCGGATCTACGACTGGGCACGCGTCGAGGTCCGGCCCTGGCATCGGCCCGACCGCCGCCACTGGGTCATCGCCCGCCGCAGCGTTGCCCGCCCGCAGGAGATCTCCTACTACATCGCCTACTGCCCCGCCGAGACCACGCTTGATGAGCTGATCCGCATCGCGGGCAGCCGGTGGGCCATCGAGGAGTGCTTCCAAAGCGCCAAGCAGGAATGCGGTCTGGACGACTACCAAGTCCGCCGCTATCCCGGCTGGCACCGCCACATGACCCTCGCCATGGCCGCCCACGCCTGCCTGACCGTCCTGCGAGCCCGGGAGTTGGATGCCGGGAAAGCAGAAACGGATCCTCCCAGCTGGTCCACCTGAGCCTCGCCGAGATACGACGGCTGATCACCCGTCTCGCCAACCGCCGGCCCAGGCCTGTCGAGCACATCCTCCACTGGTCGACCTGGCGCCGCCGTCGGCAACACCAGGCCCGCACCAGTCACTACAAACGACGCGGACACAGCCCCTGACCTGGCCACCAGTCACGGCAAGCACCGTTGCAGTACTAGAGTCGGCCCCATGCTGAACGTGCGTCGCCTGCTGCTCCTCACCGAGGCCGCCGAGCGCGGCTCGCTCACCGCGGCCGCCGAGGAGCTGGGCATGACCACCTCCGCGGCCTCCCAGCAGATGTCGCTCCTGGAGCAGGAGGCGGGCCAGCCGCTTGTGGAGCGGCTGCCCCGCGGCATCCGGCCCACCCCCGCGGGCGCCGCGCTGGCCGAGCGTGGCCGCGCGGTACGCCGTGAGCTGCGCGCCGCCGAGGCCGACCTGCACTCGTTCGCCGCCCTCGACCAGGGCACGCTGCAACTGGGTTCGTTCCCCACGGCGAGCGCGTCGCTGCTGCCGCTGGCGCTCACCAAGTTCCGCCGCAGCCACACCGGCATCCGTATCGAGGTGCGGGCGGGCGTGCTCGCCGAACTCCGCGAGATGCTGCACACGGGCGAGGTGGAGCAGGCGCTGCTGTGGGACTACGAGTGGAACAGGGTCGACGACCCGGCCCTCGCGCTCACGCATCTGCTCGACGACCCCACGGTGCTTGTCGTCCCCGCCGACTCCCCGCTGCGCGCCCACGCGCCCGTACACCTCGGCGATCTCGCCGACCAGGAGTGGATCATCCGCGCGGACAACCACCCCGTCGCCGACGTGCTGCGGCGCAGCTGCCGTCAGGCGGGCTTCGAGCCGCGTATCGCGTACGCCTCGCACGACTACCAGGAAGCGCAGGCCATGGTCGCGGCCGGCCTCGGCATCGCCCTGGCGCCCCGGCTCGCCCTCACCAGCCGGCGCAGCGACGTCCGGCTCCTGCCCTTCGCCTCCGACGTCGCGGCGCCGACCCGCCGCATCCTCCTCGCCCGCTCCACGTCCCGGCCCGCGACGCCGCCCGCGCAGGCGATGGCGCGCGTCCTGCGCACGGTGGCGCGGCGGTTCGCGGCGCCGGGCCTCGACCGGGCGCAGCTCGGAGCGGTGCGCCGCGGCTGACGCGCAGGAGCCGGTGAGCTGGCTCCCGCGCGCAAGAGCCGGTCAGACGATCAGCGTCACGGACCGCGTGGAGTCCGAGGAGCGGCCCGTCTCGATCTCGTACGTGCCCGGTTCCACGGCCAGGTCCAGGGACCGTGTCACCGAGGCCAGCACGGTGTCGTCGAGGGGGAAGGCGACCGTGGCCTTCTCGCCCGGCGTCAGGTCCACGCGCCGAAAGCCGCGCAGCTCACGGACGCGCGGCCAGGACGTCCCGCCGCCGATCCGGCGCACGTACAGCTGGACGGTCTCGCGGACCGGCCGGTCCCCGGTGTTGACGACCTCGACCTCGCACACCCCGTCGCGGACGCGCGGCGCGCCGAACTCGGTCGTGGTGTACGACAGTCCGTGTCCGAAGGGGTAGAGCGGGGTGCCGGGTTCGTCCACGTAGCCGCGGAAGCCGTGGTCCTTGGAGTTGTAGAAGACGGGCAGCTGGCCGGAGGAGCGGGGCACCGAGACGGGCAGCCGTCCGCTCGGCTCGCACGCGCCGAGGAGCACGTCCGCGACGGCCCGGCCGCCCCACGGCCCCGGATACCAGGCGCTCACCAAAGCCCCTGCCCCGTCCGCGAGTTCGGGCACCGCGTGCGGGCGGCCCTGGATCAGCACCGCCACGCACGGTGTGCCGGTCGCCGCCACCGCCTCGGCGAGCGCCCGCTGCCCGGAGCCGAGCCGGACGTCGGCGAGGTCGACGCCCTCGCCGCAGGTCATCTCCGTCGGGTTGCCGGTGGTGACGACCGCGGCACCGTTGTTGTCGAAACGTGTGTCGCCCTCGCGGGCGCTGGAACCGCCGAGCACGAGCACCGCGACATCGGCTGCGGCGGCCAGCTCGACGGCCTCCGCGATCCCCGAACGGTCGTCGCCCACCAGGTCACAGCCGCGCGCGTACGTCACGTCCGCTCCGGTCTCCCGCAGTCCGGCGAGCACCGAGACGCCACTGTCCGGCCGCTGTGGCGACGTGTAGTCGCCGATCTGCTGCGGGATCGAGTCGGCGTTCGGGCCGATGACGGCGATGCGCTTCTTGTCGGGCCCGAGGGGAAGCAGCGCCCCGTCGTTGTGCAGGAGCGTGATCGACGCGCGGGCGATCCGCTCGCTCAACTCCGTTGTGTCAACGGCCCGTTCGGGTGCCTCGGTGACGTAGGGGCGCTCGAAGAGGCCGAGCCGGAACTTCAGTGTCAGGATGCGGGCCACTGCCGCGTCGAGGGTCTCCATCGGGACGAGACCGCGCTCCACCGCCGTCCCCAGCTCCGGGAACACTCCGTCCCACAGGCTCAGATCCGTGCCCGCCGACAGTGCGAGCGCCGCCGCCGACGGCCGGTCGCCGGCCAGCCGCACGAGACGGTCGAGTGCGCAGCCGTCGGCCATCACCAGGCCCTCGAAGCCCCAGCGTTCACGGAGCAGCCCGGTGAGGAGGTCGCCCGAGGCCGCACACGGCAGGCCGTCGAACTCGTTGTACGCGGCCATCACGCCCGCCGCCCCCGCCCGCACTCCCGCGAGGGCCGCCGGGAGATGGATCTCGTGCAGCTCGCGGGCGCCGATCTCGGTCGCGGCACTGTTCCGCCCGCCCACCGAACTCCCTTGCCCGGCAAAGTGCTTGAGCACGACGGCCGCCCGGTCCGCGGCGATGGTGTCACCCGTGCCCTGCATCCCCTCCACCAGTGCCTCGGTGAGCCGCGCCGCCAGGTACGGGTCCTCGCCGAAGCACTCCTCGGCGCGGCCCCAACGCGGGTCCCGCACCAGGTCGAGCGCCGACACGAGCGCGATGTGCCCGCCACGGGCCCGCAGTTCGGCCGCCGCGGCCGCCGCCGTCTCCCGGTACAGGTCCGGGTCCCAAGTGGCGCCGACCGCCAGGTTCACCGGAAGCACGGTGCCGTCGAGGGCCTGATGACCGTGCGGCACCTCCTCCACCATCAGTACGGGGATGCCGAGCCGCGTGTTCTCGACGACATGCCGCTGCACGGCGTCCGCGACCCGCGCCCCGTCCGCCGCCGTGATGCCGTCGGCGAAGGTGACACCGGACCACGGGTCGGCCCGTTGCAGGCCGTACAGCGCACCCATCCCGTCGAACCGTGCCACCTCCTCGCGGAAGGCGTCCGTGAGCCGGTGGCCCTGCGCCGTGTGCTCGTACGCGTCCCAGCCGTACATCCGCTGGTTGACCTGGCCGACCTTCTCCGTGAGCGTCATCCGGTCGAGCAGGTCACGCACCCGGTCGGCGACCGGCGCGTCCGCGTCCCTGTACAGCTCCATGGGTCAGGCCTCCGTGTCCAGTTCGAGGACCCGCACCCCGTACGGTGCGAGCGTCACCTCGTCGAGCGGCTTGCCGAGTCGGTCGGACGGGCGCACCGTCAGCTCCTCCTCCGCCTGGCTGACCAGCCACAGGAACCGCCGCCCGTCCTCGTGGACGAGGGTGTCCGCGCTGGCCAGCGGCGTGTCCACGGTCACCGGACGCGCTGCCCCCGCGACCTCGGCGAGCGCCGCGTACAGCCGGTGCGTCTGCTCCGGGTTCACCCGCGCCGTACGCGCCGCCATGTGCTCCAGCGGGTACGTGGCGAGGACCGCCCGGCCCGCGCCGATCTCGTGCACGAGCAGCGCCGGACGGCCGTGCGCGTCCGTCGCGACGACCCGCGCGCCGTCCGGCACGACCGGCAGCCACGCGCGGCTGTCCTCGTTCCCCGCGACGGGGAAGCGCAGCGTCTCACCGGCCCGCACGGATCCGAAGTCCTCGGTGAACGTCATGGCCAGCTCGTCGTCCTCGATCGGCTCGGCCACCCCGTACGACAGCTGCATCTCGACCCCGAACAGCCCGTCCAGGTCGTGGAACCACGGCCCGCGCGTCCCCGGGTGCTCGCCCGAGCAGAACGACAGATACACCGTCGCCCCTTCGCGCGCCCGCTGCTCCAGACCGCGCCGCGTCCGCGTCGTCAACTGCCGCGTCGACGGCAGCAGATACAGCTGTACGTCACCGTCCTCCGGCAGCCCGTCGACCTCACGGACGAAGCCCACCGGGAGGTCCGCGCCGCGCGCGGCGACGTAGCCCTGCTGGAGCGAGCTGAAGATCAGCGGCCGGTCGGCGGGCCGGCTGTACGGGTAGCCCTTCTCCAGGAACGCCGGGACGACAAGCGCCGCGCCCGCGTCCGTGCGCCGGCAGCGCGGGAAGTCCACGTCCTTCAACACCTCGGCGAACGCCGCGAGTTCACGCAGCGGCTCCTTCGGGCGGCCCGCGCTGTCCGTGATCCCGAAGTGCATCTCGAACGGGTGGTGGTCGTACGGCGACTGCTCCCACAGGTCGTCGTAGTCCGTGTTGTTCCAGGCCATCCAGCCAGTGGCGCCGCCGAGCAGCGAGTTGTGCAGCGTCTGCCGGTAGTAGACGCCCGCGTTGCGCACGGACACGGTGTCCGTGGAAAGCCCGAACTCCTCCAGGATCACCGGCTTCCCGGTGACCGCGGCCAGCTCGCACTCGAACGCGGCACGGTAGTGCTGGCGCGTCCTGTCCGTGTCCGAGCGGTAGACGTGCGGACCGACGAAGTCCACGTACGTGTCGGTGTCGCGCAGCGAGAACCCGTTGTCCTTGCCGGTGACCTCGATGCCCCACGCGCCGTCGCCGAGCGACACCGGCTGCGTGGCCCCGGCCGCCACCACGGCCTGACACATGAACTGCGCCCAGGCCGTCACCACGTCGGAGGACGGCGGGTCGACCTGGTAGATCCGGCCGTACCCCGGCATCTCGTTGGTGATCAGCCAGCCGGTCACCGCCGGGTGGTCCTTGAAACGCCGCGTCATCTCGGACGCGAACCACGCCTGCCGGCCGACCATCCACACGTCCTCGTACAGGTCGCGGTTGCCGCGCCAGGCGGGGTCCCAGTTCTCGCCGGACATGTGGCCGACGATGAAGGTGGGGACGGACCCCATGCCCAGTTCCTCGTGCGCGTCGAGGAAGTCCCGGAAACGGTCGCAGAGTTGCTCGTCGATGCGGTGCGGCTCCGGGTGGAAGTCGGGCCAGTAGAAGAAGGACCGGGTCATGTTCAGACCGTGCTCGTGCAGGGCCCGGAGCTCCTCGCGCACGACGGCGGGGTCGTAGTTCCGCCACATGAGCGGACCGCCGGTGCGGGACCAGTAGTTGGCACCGAGCCAGGGCAGGACGGCGGGGTGGTGGGACAGCTGGGCGCTGTGGCGACGCATGGTGTTCTGCTCCAGAAGGTGGTGCCGAAAAGGTGGAAACGTAACGGGAGTTGGGTCTACGAACCTGCCGGCCCCGTCGACTCCCGTACGACGAGCCGTGGGTGTTCGGTCAGTTCGGGCGCGGGCACACCCTCCTCGCCGACCTCCGCGAGCAGCGCCCGCGCGGCCGCCGCGCCCACCACGGTCACCCGCTGGTCGACGGTGGTGAGCCGTGGGTGCAGCCAGCGGCCGAGCGGCAGGTCGTCGTAGCCGATGACGGACACATCGCCCGGGACCGAGAGGCCCGCGCGCTGGGCGGCGCCGATGCCGCACATCGCCATCGAGTCGTTGGCGTAGACGATCGCGGTGGGGCGGGGGGAGAGGGCGAGGAGCCGCTCCGTGGCGGCGATCGCGGCCTCGGCGCCGAAGTCCGTGGGGATCACGGCGGCCGGGGCGAGCCCGGACCGGGCGAGGGCATCGGTGAACACGCCCTGCCGGAAACGGGAGTGGACCAGCTCCGGCGGACCGGACACGTAGCCGATCCTCCGGTGGCCGAGGGCGAGCAGATGCTCAACGGCCTCCGTGACACCGGTCTCCTGGTGGCTGAGCATCACCCCGTCCGGGCCGCCGAGCAGCACGAACGGCAGGCCGAGGCGCCGAAGTTGGGCCGGACGCGGGTCGTCGATCCGGCTCTCCGTGAGCACCGCACCGTCCACCCGACCCTCGGCGGCGAGCCGCTCGTACAGCCGGCCCTCCTCGGCGACATCCGCGACCAGGTGAAGCAGCAGACCGTAGCCGCGCGGCGCCAGCTCGCTCTCCAGGCCGTTGATCAGCTCGCTGAAGTGCGGGTCCGTGCCCAGGACATCGCTGGGGCGGCGCACCACGAGGGCGATGGTGTGGCTGCGGGAGCGGCGCAGGGCGCTCGCCGCCGCGTTCGGCGACCAGCCGAGGCGGGCCGCGGCGTCCTGCACGCGCTGCCGGGTGGGTTCGGAGATCCGCCCCGTACCGTTGAACACCTTCGACACCGCGGCCGGTGACACCCCGGCCTCGGCCGCCACGTCCTTGATGGTCGGGCGCTTGCCCGACGGCTGCGTCCGCACCGCACTCACATCTTCACCGCGCCACTGACCAGGGCCGTCTGCATCCTCTTCTGAAGCACCGTGTACACGAGCCACACCGGGACGAGGGTGAGCACGGTGCCCGCCGTCAGCACACCGTAGTCCGTGCCGGTCACCGACTTCAGGGTGGGCAGGGCGACTTGGACCGTGCGCAGGTCCGGGTCGGGGCCGATGAGGACGAGAGAGTACAGGTACTCGTTCCAGAAACTCAGGAAGTTGAGGAGCAGCACCGTGGCGATGCCGGGCAGACACATCGGCGTATAGATGTGGCGCAGTACCGCGAAGGTGGAGGCGCCGTCCATCCGCGCTGCCTCCTCCATCTCCTTCGGGATGGTTCGCATGAACTGCACCAGGATCACCACCGACAGCGGCAGCGCGGTCGCCGGGAGCAGCAGCACCATGAACGTACGGGTGTGGAACAGGCCCGCGGCGGCCGCCAGCAGGAACGTGGGGAACAGGGCGGCGAACGTCGGGATCAGGAACCCGAGCGAGAACACCTTCTCGATCACCGACGCCGCCCGGCCCTCGGAACGGGCGAGCGCGAACGCCGCCGGAACCGCGAGCCCGAGCGTCAACGCCAGGGCCACCACGGTCACCAGCGCGGAGTTCACCACCGCGGTGCCGAGGCCCGCGGTCCGGAAGGCCGTCGTGAAGTTGTCGAGGCCGAGCGAGGCCGGCGGCGCCAACGGGCTGCCGAAGATCGCGTCATTGGACTTGAACGAGGACGCGACGAAGTAGTACAGCGGCACCGCGAGCAACACCGCGTACCCCCACACCAGGATGTGCGCGGGCCACCACGACCGGCCGAACTTCGCATGACTCTTGCTCACATGACTCTTGCTCATGGGAACGCTCATGGGGAAAACAGCTCCGATCGGGCTCAGTGCTCAGTGGGTGGCGCGGAAGACACGGCGGATGGTCAGCAGGCCCACGAGCCCGGAGAGGAACAGGATCACGCCCACGGCCTGGCTGTATCCGAGGTCCGCCTCGATGAACGCCTTCTGGTAGACGAGGAAGGACAGCGTCGTCGACGAGGTGCCCGGGCCGCCCTGGGTGAGCAGCAGCACATTCTGCGCCGAGCCGAACAGCGTCCACAGCAGCTGCAGCATCGTCACCACACCCACGTAGTCCCGCACGACCGGGAAGTGGATGCGCCACATCGTCCGCCAGTGCCCCGCCCCGTCCAACTGCGCGGCCTCACCGAGGTCTTCGGGCACGCTGGACAGGCGCGCCGCGAACAGCACGGCGGTGAAACCGATGCCCGCCCAGATGTCCATGGCGATCAGGCAGTACAGGGCCGTCGAGGGGCTGGCCAGCCAGGCGTCGGTGAGCGAGTCGAGGCCGAGCCCCGACAGGGCGCCGTTGAGCAGGCCGTCGGGGGAGAGGGCGGCGTAGAAGACCATCGCCTTCGCCGGCGTCGAGATCAGACCGGGCACGAACAGCAGATACCGGATGACGCGATGGCCCGGCGGCCGCTGCGCCACGTAGTAGCCGATCATGTACGCGCACACGATCATCACCGGCAGCGCGATCACGAGCTGGACCGCGGTGTTGCGCACGGCGGCCCAGAAGGCCGGATCGGCGAAAACGGTACGGAAGTTGTCGAGGCCGGCGAAGGACACCGGCTGGAGCATGCCCGGCCAGTGCAGGGCCGCGATCACGAAGATCGCGACCATCGGGCCGACCATGAACAGCAGGTACCAGACGAGCGCGGGCAGCGCGAGGATCGTGCTGCCCTGGCCGCCCTTGCGGCCGCCGCCGGGCTTTACGGGGGAGGGGGTCCGGCCCGCGGTGGCGGCGGGCCGAGACGTGGTGATCGTCATCGGGGTCGACTTCCGTTCTCGACGTTCTCGGCGTTCTCAGCGGGCTCGACGTTCTCAGCGGTCTCGACGATGTCGGCGCTCTCGGTGTGCTCCACGGCGGGCTCAGGCGGAGCGGTACGCGGATTCCAGCGCCGTACGGATGGCGCGCGCGGAGGTACCGGGAGTGAAGGCGGTCGACGTCGCCTGGATCAAGGGCTGCGCCGCGGCGGCCGGGATGTACTGGTCCGGCAGCACTACCTGGCCGACGGAGTCGCCGAGTTGCTGCGCCTTCGCCACCAGCGGGAAGTCCGTGCTGAGCGCGTCGGTGACCACCGACATGTCGCGGCCGCCCTCGGTGACGAACCGGTCCACGACCTCGGGCCGGTACATGAAGCGGATGAACCGCTCGACCGTCTCGATCTTCTTCACCCCGTTCGGGCTGACCCAGAAGCCGGAGACGGTGTACGTGCGCAGGATGGTCGGCTTCTTCTGAGCGGCGCCGTCCGCGAGCGGGAAGCCGCCGACCGACGTGGTCTTGACAACGTTGTCCGGGACGCTGGCGAGAGCCGAGGACATCGCCGACTGCATGGCCGCGTGCCCGGTGTTGAACTGCGTCGTCATCGCGTCCGATGTGAGCCCCTGCGCCTTGTCGGCGAACACCCCGGCGTCGCGCAGATCCACGAAGTACCCGATGCCTTCCTGTGCGCCGCGGGAGCCGCTGAAGTCGCCCGTGCGGTACAGGTGTCGGGCCTCGGCCGGTGTCAGGAACGTCTGGATGATCTGGGCGAGCAGCTTCTGCCCCGTCCAGTCGTTGCCGCCCACCGTGAACGGTGTGATGCCCTTGCCGCGCAACTTCCGTGCGGCGGCGACGAGTTCGTCGGATGTGGCCGGCGGGGTGTCGACCCCGGCGCGCTCAAGGAGTGCGTGGTTGAAGGCGATCGGCCAGTTCGTCCCGATGTACGGGAAGGCGCGCAGCCTGCCCTCGGTGTCGGTCCACTCGGTGACGGCCTTCGGGATGATCCGCTCGCGCAGCCCCCAGTCGTCGAGATAGCCGCCGACCGGAACGGTGGCGCCGACCTCGGTCCACGACAGCGTCTTGTCGTAGAGGTTGACCATCACGACATCGGCCTCGGCGCGCGCGAGCCGCGAGGTCTCGTAGACCTGCCCGAGGTCATCGCCGTTGATCAGGTTCTTCACGGTGATGTCCGGGTTTTCCTTGCGGAACTGGTTCACGACCGCGCGGAACGTGGGGGAACCGGGCGCGTTCCCGCCCATCTGGCTGTGGATCACCAGGGTGTCGGGGTCCGAGCCATAGGCGGAGAACGCACTGCACGCACTGAGCGCGGGCGCCGCCGCAAGGCCCGCACCCAGAGCCATGAAGCCGCGTCGATTCATCGGGGAGCGCAAGGCGGGAGGCCTCCTGTCGCGTTGGTATATCGATATACCTTCGGGGTGCGAGCACCGTAAGCAGGAAGCGGAACGGGGTCAACCCCTTGACGCGGACGACGAGTTGCGCGGGGTGGCCGGGGAAGGGGCCTCAGTCGGACGCCGTGACCGGGGGCCGCATGCCGAGCCACTGCTCGGCGTCCCAGGCCTCGAACCGCTCGACCTCGGCGAAGCCCAGCTTGGCCGCGAGACGCATCGAGCCGGTGTTGGCGGTCTGGGTGGTGAGCACCACCGGTTCTCCGGGGAGGACGCCGTCTAGCCAGGCGAGCGCCGCCGCGCACGCTTCGGACGCGTACCCGGACCCCCAGGCCCCCGGCAGGAACAGATAGCCGAGGTCGGCCTTGCCCGCGGCGGCCGGGCGTTGATGCATCGGCGCCCTCCGGAGCAGGAGCTGGCCGATCATCGCCCCATCGAGCTCGACGACGAAGCTCCCGGGCCACCGCTCGGGCACCGCGGGCAGCTCACGCTCGAGCACGTCACGTGGCCGGGGGCCACCGAGGTACGTGTGCACCTCCGGCGAGGCGAGCAACTCGACGAACGCCGCCCGGTCCCGGGCCTCGGACCCACGGAGCACGAGCCTCTCGGTCCTGATCGGCTCCGGCGGCCAGCTGTTGAGCACCAGTTCGTCCATCGGCGCACGCTAACAGGTGGTCGAAGTGATCCGGGTCACAACGTGTCACAGGGGGTGTGCAGCCGGTGTCTTGAGCTCGAACCGCTCGAACGGCTCGACAACGAGGGAGATTTCATCATGGTTGAGAACACCGACGTGGTGGTGCTCGGCGGCGGATACGCCGGCGTCATGGCGGCCAATCGCCTCACGCAGCGCGACGACGTGACCGTGACGCTGATCAACCCGCGCCCCACCTTCGTCCACCGGGTCCGGCTGCACCAGCTGGTGGGCGGGACAGACGCCGCTGTCGTCGACTACCGCGAGGTCCTGGCGGAGGGGATTCGGCTGGTGGTCGACAGCGCGACCCGGATCGACGCGGCGGGGCGCGGTGTCGAACTGGCGGGCGGCAGCGCGGTCCGCTACGACCACCTGGTCTACGCCGTGGGCAGCGGCAGCGCCGACCCGCAGGTGCCGGGGGCGGCCGAGTTCGCCCACCCGATCGCCGCCCTGGAGGACGCGCGGCGGCTGCTGCCCGTCCTCGACGCCGCGCCCGCGTCGGCCCCGGTGACGGTCGTCGGTGCCGGCCCGACAGGCATCGAGACCGCCGCCGAACTGGCGGAGCAGGGCCGCGACGTGACCCTGGTCTGCGGCGGGCTGCTCGGTCCGTATCTGCACCGTCGGGGGCGGCGGTCGGTGGCCGGGCGGCTGGCGGCGCTCGGGGTGAAGGTCGTGGCAGGTCCTGGCACGAAGGTGGCGGCGGTGACATGTGACGTGGTGCGTCTCGCCGACGGCCGGGAGCTGCCGAGCGCCGTGACCATCTGGACCGCGGGCTTCGGCGTGCCGGACCTGGCCGCCCGCAGCGGGCTGAGCGTCGATGCCCTGGGGCGGCTGCTCACGGACGAGACGTTGACGAGCGTGGACGACGACCGCATCGTCGCGGCCGGGGACTCGGCGGCGCCGTCGGGACTGCCGTTGCGGATGAGCTGCCAGACGGCGATGCCGCTGGGCGCGCGGGCCGCCGACACGGTGCTCAGCAGGTTGGCGGGTGAGCGGCCCGAGACCCTCAACCAGTCGTTCGGGGCGCAGTGCATCAGCCTGGGCCGGGGCGCCGGCGTCTTCCAGTTCGGCAACAGGTCCGACGTCGCGGTCTGGTTCCACATCGGCGGTCGCCTCGGCGCGAAGATGAAGGAAGGCGTGTGCAAGGGCATCGTGAAGCACCTGGCCGACGAGGCGCACAAGCCCGGCGGGTACGGCCTGCACCGCATGAAGGGAGGCGCCGGCCGCCGCGAGGCGCTGGAGTCCATGCGGGCCGCGGCGCCGGTCGCCGAACGGGTTTCCTAGATCCGGGCCCGTCGAGGGGGAGAAGATCCAGGCATGAGTGATGACGACGCAGTCGACCGGGCGACCGAGACGTTCGTGGCCCACCGCAATCTGCTCTTCACCGTCGCGTACGAGATGCTCGGCTCAGCGGCCGACGCGGAGGACGTCCTGCAGGAGACCTGGCTCCGGTGGGTCGAGGTCGACCTCGACCAAGTACGCGACCAGCGTGCGTACTTGGTGCGGATCACGACCCGTCAGGCGCTCAACCGGCTGCGCACGATGTCACGGCGCAAGGAGTCGTACGTGGGCCCGTGGCTGCCGGAGCCGCTGCTGACCACGCCGGACGTGGCCCAGGACGTCGAACTCGCCGAGAGTGTGTCGATGGCGGTGATGCTGGTCCTGGAGACGTTGTCGCCGACCGAGCGCGTCGTCTTCGTGCTGCGCGAGGTCTTCGACGTCGGATACGACGACGTCGCGGCGGCGGTGGGCAAGACCCCGGCGGCCGTCCGCCAGATCGCGCACCGGGCCCGCCGTCATGTGGACGCCCGGCGGCCGCGCGCCGTGGTGTCCCAGCGCAGGGCACGGGCTGCCGTGGAGTCGTTCCTGCGGGCGCTGGAGGGCGGGGACCTTCAGGGCCTGCTCGATGTGCTCGCGCCCGATGTCGTCTACATGGGCGACGGCGGCGGCGTGAAGCACGCCGCGCTGCGGCCGATCGTCGGCGCCGACAAGGTGGCCCGGCTCCTGGCCGGCGGCCTCGGCAGGAACACGATCCCGGTCGCGTTCGGTCCGGCGACGGTCAACGGCGGGGCGGGGCTGACGATCCACCTGGACGGCGAACTGGACAGCGTCGTCGCGGTCCACGTCGAGGCCGACCGCATCACCGGCATCTACGTCGTCCGCAACCCCGAGAAGCTGTCCCGCACCGCGTCCGAGACCCCGCTCACCCTGCGATGAACGCTCCAGGCGTGAGGCGTGCGCGGCGGGCTTTCTGCTTGAAAGCCCCTCAATTCGTGCCGACTTCAGAGAAAGATCAGTGACATGGAGATCCTTCGGAATGTGTTCCTCGTCTTCCACCTCTTCGGGTTCGCCGCGCTCCTGGGCGGCATCTTCTTCCAACTGCGCGGAAAGGACCCGGTGGCCGGCGGCTACATGCTGAGCAGCGCGGTCGTCCAGCTGGTCACCGGGGTGGGGCTCATATGGACCCGAAGATCCCTCGACCTGCCGGTGGTCGACGCGAAGATGGGGGTGAAGCTGGCCCTGGACGTCCTGGTGGCGGCGATCGCGCTGGCCGGTATGCGCAACAAGCGACCGTGGGCCTTCTACGCCGTGGGGTCGTTCACGGCGGCCGCGGCGGTCGTGGCCGTCGCGTGGACGTAGTCCCTGGCCCGGTGTCTACCCCTGCGCCGTCGGCCGGACCACGATGTCGCCGACGTCGACGTTGGCCGGCTGCTCGACGGCGAAGGCGATGGCCTGCGCGATGGACTCCGGCGGGATGCCGATGTCGCCCATGGACGAGGCGAGCCGGTCCTTCACCTCCGGCGCGATGTGGTCGGTGAACTCCGTGCGGGTCATGCCCGGTGAGACGACCGTGACCCGCAGGCTTTCACCGGCCTCCTGGCGCAGGCCTTCGGAGAGGGTGCGCACGGCGTTCTTGGTGGCCGCGTACACCGCCTGCGTCGGGACGATCCGCAGTCCGGCGGTGGAGACGACGTTGACGAAGTGTCCCGAGCCCTGCTCCCGGAAGACCGGCAGCGCGGCCGCGACCCCGTACAGGACGCCCTTGAAGTTGACGTCGATCATGTTCTCCCAGTCCTCGACGCGCAGGTCGTCCAGTGGGGAGATCGGTCCGATCCCGGCGTTGCTCACGAGTGCGTCGAGCCTGCCGAAGCGGCTGCGCGCCAACTCCACGAGCGACGCGAGGTCCTGGCGGACCGTCACATCGGTGCGGATCCAGGCGACTTGGCCGCCCGACTTCTCGATGCGGCCCGCCAGATCCTCCAGGCGCTCGGTGCGGCGCGCCCCGAGGACGACCTTCGCGCCGCGCTCCGCGAGCAGCAGGGCCGTGGCCTCGCCGATGCCGCTGCCGGCGCCCGTGATCGCCACGACTTTGCCTTCGATTCCAGACATGGGTGGTCCTTCCCAGGGGTGGGTGTGGGCAGGCCGGAGCCGTGCCTCAAGGCGAAAGTGGGGGACTCCCCACTTAGGCTGATGGTGAGACCGTAAGTGGGGTAGCCTCCACTTAGCAAGTGGGTACGAAGGGAACCGGTGATGGACCGAGCCGCGGAGCGGCCGCTCAGGGCGGACGCGCGACGCAACAGGGAGAAGATTCTGGCCGCCGCGGTGCGTGTGTTCACCGAGGACGGCCTCGACGCGCGCCTCGAGCACATCGCCAAGGTCGCGGGCGTCGGCAGTGCGACGCTGTACCGCAACTTCCCGACCCGCGAGGCCCTCATCGAAGCGGCCTACCGCAACGAGGTGGCCCAGGTCTGCGAGGCCGCCACCGAGCTGCTCGCGGCGCACCCGCCGTTCGAGGCCCTGCGCGCGTGGACCCGCCGCTTCATGGACTACGCGAGTGCCAAGTACGGCATGGCCGACGCCCTGCGCGCCATGGCCGCCGAGGGCGGAAATCCTTACGGGCACAGCCGGGACATGATCGAGGCGTCCATCGCCGAGCTGATGGACGCCTGCAGGCGCGCCGGGGCGATCCGCTCCGACATCCCCACGGGTGACATCTTCGCCGCCCTCGCCGGGATCGCCCTCACCTCCGCCGGGCCCGAACAGCGCGCTCAGGCCGAGCGGCTCCTCGACCTCACCCTGGACGGGCTGAGGCGCACGGACTGAGCGCTCAGGCGCGCAGGCCGGGGTGAGCGCGGGGCCTGCTGGGCGGGGGCAACTCCCCGGTCTCCACGAAGAGTTCGGGGCGCTCGGCCTGGATGGTGCCGATGTCGTCGAACACGCCCTGAAGGTGTCCGCGCAGGGCCTGCTCGGCCCGCGCCGCGTCCCGCAGTTCCAGGGCGTCGACCACTGCCCGGTGCTCGTCGATGAGGTGCTCGATGCGGCGCGGCAGCGGCAGGCTCAGCCGGCGGGCGCGGTCGAGGTGGGCCTTGGCCGTGGTGACCGTGCGCCACAGTGTGCGGTGGCCGCTGGCCTCCATCAGTCGGCGGTGGAACGCCTCGTCCTGCTCGAAGAACAGATCGTCGTCCGCCGCCTCGAACGCGGCGCGCTGCGCGTCGAGGTTCGCGCGCAGCGCCGCGATGTCCTCGTCGTCGGCCCGTTTCACCGCCTCGCGCAGCGCGGCCAGTTCGAGCGCCTCGCGCATGAACTGCGCTTCGAGGACGGCGTCGACGCTGATCCGTGAGACGAACGTACCGAGCTTCGGGAAGATGTCGACCAGCGACTCCTCGCCGAGCAGGATCAGCGCCTCGCGCACCGGGGTGCGGCTGACGTCGAGCTCCGCGGCGAGTTCGTTCTCCGACAGCGGGGCGCCCGGCGGCAGTTCGAGAGACGTGATGCGCGAGCGCAGCAGCGCGTGCACACGTACCCGGTTGGACTCCTTGGGTGTCACGGCCTCCACCGTGCGCCGTGTCGCCTTGTCGCTTCGTCGCTGCTCGTCCCGCATGCCGTCACCCTCTCACCTCAGCTGCGGAAATTCTTACATACAAGGCTTGTATGTAAGCGGTCGCCCAGGTAGAAAATGACGAGCCCGCTTCCGACCGGAGGTCAATGATGACCAGCCACCCCGTCACCGACACCGAGGTGACGACGCCGTCCGGCACGACCCCGCCGCCCCGGCCCCGCGGCCGCGGCAAGAACGTCCGCTGGGGCATCGCCGTGCTCTGTTTCGGCGGCCTCGCGGTCAACTACCTCGACCGCTCCACGCTCAGCGTCGCGCTGCCCACCATGTCCAAGGACCTGCACATAGGCCCCGAGACCCAGGGCTTCGTCCTCAGCGCGTTCTTCCTGACGTACGCGATCTGCCAGCTGCCCGCCGGCGCGCTTCTCGACAAGTACGGCGTGAAGCGGGTCTTCGCGCTCGGCGCGATCTGGTGGTCGGTGGCCACCATCGGCATGGGCCTGGTGCGCGGGGTCGGCTCGCTCGTCGGGGCGCGGATGCTGCTCGGCGCGGGCGAGGCCGCCGGCTACCCGGCGCCCGCGAAGGCCGTCTCGCGCTGGTTCCCGCGGCACGAGCGCACCTTCGCCAACAGCGTGTGGGACAACGGCGCCCGCGTCGGCACCGCCATCGCCCTGCCGCTCGTCACGATGCTGGTCTCCGTCTTCCACTGGCGGGTCGCCTTCGTCGCCTGCGGACTGCTCGGCTTCCTGTGGATCATCGGCTGGTGGCGGCTGTACCACGAGCCCGCCGACCACCCGAAGCTCACCGCCGAGGAGCGCGAGTACATCGAGGCCGGCGGCGCCCGCATCGAGGAGACACCGGCCGAGAAGGACGACGCGCCCAAGGTGCGCTGGCGTGACCTGTTCCGGTACCGGACGGTCTGGGGCATGATGCTCGGCTTCTTCTGCCTCAACTACGTCATCTACTTTTTCATCACCTGGTTCCCCAGCTACCTCGTCGACGAGCGTGGCTTCGACCTCCTCTCGCTCGGCTTCTTCGGCACCGTCCCCGGCCTCGTCGCCATCGTGGGCTCGCTGCTCGGCGGCTACACGGCCGACCGGCTGCTGCGCAAGGGCTGGTCCACCACCAAGGTCCGCAAGACCTGCCTGATCTCCGGCACCCTGTGCTCGTCCGTCATCGCGCTCGCCGTCGTCGTGCCGACCGCGTCCGGCGCGCTCGCGCTGCTCTCCCTCAGCTACGCCTCGCTGACCTTCGCCACCGCGTCCGTGGCCTCGCTGCCCGCCGATGTCGCGCCCACCGCGGGCCATGTCGCCTCCCTCGCCGGCATCCAGAACTTCGCCTCGAACGTCGCGGGCGCCCTCGGCCCGATCGTCACCGGCTTCCTGCTGGCGTCCTCCGGCGGCTCGTACCTGGTGCCGCTGCTCGTCTCCGGCGCCCTGTCCATCGTCGGCGCGCTGACCTACGCGTTCGTCATCAAGCGCGTCGAACCGCTGCCGGTGCGGGCCTGAGACCGCCTGCAAGACTTTTCGTACGAGAGAAGGGAGCGCCCCGTGACCACCACCACGCACCGCGCCGCCGTGCTGCACGGACCCAAGGACCTGCGCGTAGAGGACCGTCCGGTGCCCGAGCCGGGCGACGGTGAGGTGCTCGTCGCCGTCCGCGCCGTCGGCCTGTGCGGCTCCGATCTGCACTACTACGAGCACGGTGAGAACGGGCCCAACGTGTTGCGCCATCCGACCGTCCTCGGCCACGAACCCGCCGGGTTCGTCGTCGGCCACGGCGCGGGCGGCGGCGACCTGCCGCACGGTACGGCCGTCGCGATCGAGCCGGCCCACCCCTGCGGGCGCTGCACCCTCTGCCGGGCCGGGCGCTACAACCTGTGCCCGAAGGGCACCTGCTTCGGCTCGCCGCCCACGAACGGCGCGCTGACCGAACTCATCGCCGTACCAAGGGACTTCGTGCACCCGCTGCCCGAGGGCATGGACGTGAAGCTGGGCGCGCTCGTCGAACCCCTCGCGGTTGCCGTGCACGCCGTGCGCCGCGCCGCCGTTGCGCCCGGCGAACGCATCCTGGTCACCGGTGGCGGGCCGATCGGCGTGCTCGTCGCGCAGGTCGCCGCCGCCTGCGGAGCGCTGGTGACCGTCTCCGACGTGGCCCCGGCTCGGCGCGAGTTCGCGGCCCGGCTCGGCGCCGAGACCGTCGACGCGACCGCGCTCACCCCCGACCCCGACCGGGCACACGCCCTCGCCGACCCGGGCGGCTACGACACCGTCCTGGACTGCTCCGGCGTCGGCCCCGCCCTGGTCTCCGGGATCCGCGCGCTGCGCCCCGGCGGCACCGCCGTCGTCGTCGGCAACCCGAACCGCCCGGAAACCGAACTGCCGCTGGCGTGGATGCAACGCCAGGAGATGTCCCTGCTCACCTCCTTCCGGTACGCCGCCGGGGACTTCGCGGCCGCCGTGCGCCTCGCCGGGTCCGGTCGCGTACGCCTCGACGGCCTGGTCACCGCGGAGTTCCCGCTGGAGCGGGCCGATGTGGCGCTGCACACCGCGCTCACCGACCGCACCCAGATGAAGGTGCTCGTCACGCCCGGCGAGGTGGACGCGTGACCACCGCCCAGCACCGCGCGGTGCCGCGCCTGACCCGGGCCGCGCTCCCGGTGGCAGGCCTCAAACTGCCGCCGCTGACCCCCGAGTCCGGCATCGTCCACCTCGGCCTCGGCAACTTCCACCGCGCCCACCAGGCGGTGTACACCGCCGACGCGCTGCGGCACACCGAAGGGCCGTGGGGGATCACCGGTGTGTCCACCACGCCCGGCACCCGGCCCCGGCCGGTGATCGAGGGCATGGCCGCGCAGGACGGCCTCTACACCGTGCTCACCCTGCACCGCGACGGCGCCGTCGCCGCGAGTGTGCCCGGCGTGCACCACACGGGCCTGGTCGCCGACGGGCAGGGCGCGGACGTGGTCGCCGCCATCGGCGCGGACACCACCCGCATCGTCTCCCTCACGGTCACGGAGAAGGGCTACACGTTCGGCGCGGACGGCCGCCTCGACCTCGACGACCCGCTCGTCCACGCCGACCTCGCGGGCGGTACCCCGCGCACCACGGTCGGCCTGATCGCACGCGGCCTGCAACAGCGGCTCCGGACCGGCGCCCCGCCCGTGACGCTCCTCAGCTGCGACAACCTCATGGACAACGGGGCCCGACTCCGGTCCCTGCTCGGCGAGTTCATCGCCGCTCTGCCCGCCGCCGAGCGCGAGGGCCTCCAGGCGTACGCCGACGCCTCCGTGTCGACACCGAACAGCATGGTCGACCGGATCGCGCCCGCGACCACCGGCGAGCACCGCGCCCTGGCCGCCCGCGCGTTCGGCGTCCGCGACACCGTGCCGGTGCCCGCGGAGCCGTACAGACTGTGGGTGATGCAGGACGACTTCCGTGCGGGGCGGCCCGCGTGGGAGCACGCGGGCGCGGTGTTCACCAAGGACGTCGGCCCGTACGAGCTGATGAAGCTGCGCCTCCTCAACGGCGCGCACTCCCTGCTCGCCTACCTCGGGCTGCTGCGCGGGCACCGCTCCATCGACCAGGCGGTGGGCGACGAACTCCTCGGCGGGGTCGTCGAGTTCGCGATGCGCGAGGAGATCCTGCCGACCGTCCCCGAACCGGACGGCATGCCCGGCGCGACGTACATCGACGAACTCCTCGACCGCTTCGCCAACCCGGCGCTCGGCCACCGCACCGCCCAGGTCGGCTCCGACGGCTCCCTGAAGATCCCCGTGCGCTGGGCCGGGCCCCTCACCGAGTCACTGGCCGCCGGACGTGTGCCGCGCGTGCTCGCGCTCGGTTTCGCCGCCTACGTACGGGTGATCACGGCCGACGACGCGTACGACGAGCGGAACCTGGGCACCGTCCACGACGGCGCCCGAGCCCGCCTCGCCGAGCTGGCGTCCCGCGCGACCGGACCCGACGGGAAGGCCCGCCTGCTGCTCGCCGAAGGCGGCCTGCTGCCCCAAGAGGCCGCCCAACACGAGGAGTTCGCGAACGCCGTCGCCGAGTTCGCACGAATTCTGGACGCGCACGGGGCCGAAGCCGCGCTGCGGGCCGCCGCCCGCGACTGACACACCATCCAACGACGCCTCCCGAGAGAACGGCATCGCATGTCCTCCACCATCACCTCCGCCGAGGTCTTCGTCACCTGCCCCGGCCGCAACTACGTCACCCTGAAGATCACCACCTCCGACGGTGTCACCGGCATCGGCGACGCCACCCTCAACGGCCGGGAACTGGCCGTCGCCTCCTACCTGCGCGACCACGTCTGCCCCACGCTCATCGGCAAGGACCCGGCCCGCATCGAGCACCTGTGGCAGTACCTCTACAAGGGCGCCTACTGGCGGCGCGGGCCGGTCACCATGACGGCGATAGCCGCCGTGGACGTGGCGCTCTGGGACATCAAGGGGAAGGTCGCGGGGCTTCCCGTCTACCAGCTGCTCGGCGGCGCCGCCCGCGACGGTGTCACCGTCTACGGCCACGCCAGCGGCAACACCATCCCCGAACTCCTCGACGACGTAAGGCGGTTCCGCGACAAGGGCTTCCGCGCGGTCCGCGCCCAGGCGGCGGTGCCCGGCCTGGAGCGCGTCTACGGCATGCGCAAGGGCGACGGGGACACCTACGAGCCCGCCGACGGCAACCTGCCGACCGAGGAGGTCTGGGACACCGGCGCCTACCTGGACTTTGTGCCTGAATATATGGCCGCCGTCCGCGAGGAGTTCGGCTACGGCTTCCACCTGCTGCACGACGTGCACCACCGGCTCTCCCCGATCGAGGCCGGCCGACTGGGCAAGTCCCTTGAGCCGTACCGCATGTTCTGGATCGAGGACCCGACGCCGGCCGAGGACCAGGAGGCCTTCAGGCTCATCCGGCAGCACACCACGACGCCGCTCGCGGTCGGCGAGATCTTCAACTCGATCTGGGACTGCCAGCACCTCATCACCAACCGGCTGATCGACTACATCCGCGCCTCCGTCTCCCACGCGGGCGGCATCACGCACCTGCGCAGGATCTTCTCGCTCGCCGAGCTGTACGGGGTGCGCTCCGGTTCGCACGGCGCGGGCGACCTCTCCCCGGCGTCGTTCGCCGCCGCGCTCCACCTCGACCTGACGGTCCCGAACTTCGGCATGCAGGAGTACATGGCCCACCTCCCCGGCTACGAGGAGGTGTTCCACACGTCCTGGACCTTCGAGGACGGCCTGATGCACCCCGGCGACCGCCCCGGCATCGGCGTCGAGTTCGACGAGAAGGCCGCCGAGCGGTTCCCGTACGAGCGCAAGTACCTGCCGGTGAACCGGCTGCGGGACGGGGGCGTGCACGACTGGTGACGATGCCGCGCGGCGCCCGCCGGCTCAGCCGAGGCAGTCCTCGGGTGTCGTGCCCGGGTGGGTCAACGGCAGCCCCAGCAGGGCGCGTTCGGTGAGCCAGCGGGTCGGGCGGTGGCGGGGATCGCCCGTCGTGGCGTGCAGGGACCGCTGAAGGTCAAGCATGCGGGCGGCGCCGACGCGGTCGCCCCAGGCCAGCGGTCCCGTGGGGTAGCCGAGGCCGAGCGTCACCGCCAGGTCGATGTCCGCCGGGGCGGCCAGCCCGCGCTCGGCGATCGACGCGGCGACCGACACCACGGAGGCGAGGAGGCGCTGGGCCACCGAACCCGCGGTGTCACGGGCGATGGTGACGGTGTGTTCGCCGCGGGCCAGCACCGCGCGCGCGTCGCGTGCGGCGGTCGGGTCGGCCGCCGGGGTCATCGACAGCACACGGCGGTCGCTCGCCACGGACAGCGGGTCCACGCCGAACGTGCGCGCGGCGGGGAGTTCGTGGGCGGCGATCGCGTCGGCCACGGTCGTGCCCCAGACCGGGACGAGGACAAGGGCTTCGGGGGAGGGGCGGCCGTCGTGCTCCACGGAGGCACCGGCCGCCGTCAGCGCGTCCCGCAGGGCCCCCGCGTCCTCGCCCCCGCCCGCGACGTGGACCGGGCGGTCCGCGTCGCCCGACACCGGCTCCTCGGGGGAGTTCGATGTCTCGGGACCGTACGCGTACCAGCCCTGCCCGGTCTTGCGGCCGAGCAGTCCTGCCGTCACCCGGTTCGGTGTGAGGTAGGACGGGCGGAGCCGGGGCTCGTGGCGGAAGCCCTGCCAGATCGAGTCGATGACCGCCGCCGTGACATCGAGCCCGGTGAGGTCCATCAGCTCGAACGGGCCCATCCGCAGCCCCAGTACATCGCGCGCCACGCGGTCGATGTCCGCGGGCCGCGCCACCGACTCCTCCAGGAGCGCGAGCGCCTCGGTCACCAGACCGCGCCCCGCGTGGTTGACCAGAAAGCCGGGGGTGTCGGCCACCGTCACCGCGCGATGCCCGCAGCTCTCGACCAACTCCGTAAGAAGGGGCGGGAGTTCGGGGCGGGTGGCGGCGCCCGGCACCACCTCCACGATGCGCATCAGCGGAACGGGGTTGAAGAAGTGCAGGCCCGCGAGGCGCGTCGGGTCCTTGAGCGTCGCCGCGATCCGCGTCACCGACAGGGAGGACGTGTTGGTCGCGAAGACGGCGGTGGCCGGGAGGGCCTGCTCCAGTTTCCCGAAGACCTCCGCCTTCGTGTCCAGGTCCTCCCGTACGGCCTCGACCACCAGCTCCACGTCGGGGCCCGGCGCCCAGGGGTCGTCCAGCGGGACCAGCCGTGCCACGGCCGCCGCGCTGTCCTCGGCGGTCATGCGGCCCTTGGCCACCGCGCGGTCCAGCATCGACCGTACGAAGTCCACCGCCTCCCGCACCGCCTCCGCCCGGACGTCGCCCAGCTCGACGGTGTGCCCGGCGCTCGCCGCCCACTGGGCGATGCCGCGGCCCATGGCTCCGGCGCCGACGATCCTGATACGCATGGCAGTTGGGACCTTTCGCAGATTCGGGAGGGGGTGTATGGGGGTACGTCGGGGTGGGTCAGCGGAGTACGGGTGTGGATCGGCGGAGTACGGGGGTGTGTCAGCGGAGATAGACCCGGCCGGGGTCGACGTCCTCGCGCAGCAGGCGCAGCTCCGCCGCGCTCGGCGGCTCCACCGTGTCGACGTGGTCGGCGACCTTCAGGTCCCAGCCCGTCGCCTCCTTCACCTGCTCGACCGTGACACCGGGGTGGACGGCGGTCAGCCGCAGTTCCTCGCCGACGCCCTCGCGGGCCAGGATGCCCAGCTCGGTGATGACACGCGTGACACCGACGCCCAGCGGCCGGATGCCCTCCGCGAGCGCGCGGTCGGGTCCTGGCGTGGTGCAGAAGTCGAGGGTCTCGGTGAACGAGCGCGGGTTGTGGCGGCGCATCACGACGAAGACCTCACGGGAGTTGGCCATCACCTCGACGCCGCCGCCGGATCCCGGCAGCCGCACCGACGGGCTCTCCCAGTCCCCGATGACCGAGGTGTTGAGGTTGCCCCAGCGGTCGATCTGCGCGGCGCCGAGGAAGCCGACGTCGATGTGTCCGCCCTGCAGCACGCAGCCGAACAGGGCCGGCATCGAGAGCACCGCCTCCGCGCCCGAGATGAGCACGGCGTCCGCGATGGTCTCCGGCAGGTGCGAGGGGTGGGCGCCGCACACCCCGGACTCGTACACGACCTCGATCTGCGGGGCGACCGTCAGGTGTGCCAGTTCGGTGGCGAGGGTGGGAAGGCCGATGCCGGCGAACACCGTGCGGCGGGCGGCCAGTTCGCGTGAGGCGACGACGGAGAGCAGCTCCGAAGAGGTGACCGCCTCGGCGGTCCCGGGCGTGGCAGCAGTCATGGTGGTCAGGTCCTTGTCGTGTGTCGCGTCCTTGTCGTGTGCCGCGCTCACAGTCGCCGTCCGTAGTTCACCGGTTCGCTGAGGGCCTCGCCGACCGCGAGGCCCGCCCAGAACTCCTCGCCCTGCTTGGCGACGTACTCGGCGTGGTCGGCCGTTCCGTACACCCACTCCGCCAGCCATTCCTGGAGGCGCTGCGGGTCCTTGCTGATGCCCGACCAGGCGCGGTAGAAGGCGTTGTCCCGGTCGTAATAGCCCTGCGCGAACGACGGGTGCGCGCCGCGCGGGCAGACGACGACGGCGTCCACGGCGTGGGCCGGGACGAGCGTGCGGTTGGGGTCCGAGCGGACCACCTCGTCCTCGACGAGTTCCTCGACCACGACGATCGCCTTGTCGGCCGCGTACACCGCCTCGGCCTGGATGCCGGTGAGGCCCCAGATCTGGGTGTTGCCGCGACGGTCGGCGCGCTGCGCGTGGATGATCGTGACGTCCGGGTTCACGGGCGGCACCACGTAGATCTGCTCGGGTTCGCCGTCCGGGCCGGGGTAGGGCGAAGTCACCTTCTGTAGCGCGTTGTTGATGCCGGGGAGGTCGCTGCCGCCGTACGAGCGCAGCGGGAAGAACGGGAGGCGCTGGGAGCCGGCGAGGTAGCGGCAGATCATCCCGTAGTGGCTGTACTCCTCGAAGGCGAGCGGCGCCGGGTCCGCCCGCTCGATCCTGCGGCGCAGCTCACCGAGCGAACCCGCGGAGGAGTTGCCGACGAAGGAGGAGACGAGGCGCGAGACGCAGCCTGCGGCGAGCATCTGGTCCACGACGATGTCCGCGGTCATCCGGACGACCGTGAGGTCCCTGCGGCCCTGCCGGATGATCTCGTGTCCTGCGGCGGTGGGGACGAGGTGGGTGAAGCCCTCGATGCTGACGGTGGCGCCGTCGTGCACAAAGGTGGCGATGGCCTCCTTCATCGACATGACCTTTGGCGACGCAGATTTCACGGCGTCCACGACTTCCACGGCTTCCACTGTGCTCCTCGGCGAGTGCGTGCTGGTCGCCCTACCGTGTCAGCGCCTATTGATTGCCGTCCAATACCAAATTAAGGTCGGATCAAGACCGCTGATTAATGAATGGGGGCGGGCTCGTGGAGCTGCGTCATCTCACCGCGTTCACCGCCGTCGCCGAGGAGCTCCACTTCGGCCGGGCCGCCAAGCGGCTGCAGATGGCGCAGCCGCCGCTGAGCCAGCAGATCCGGCAGCTGGAGAAGGAGCTCGGCGTCCAGCTCTTCGAGCGCAACACCCGCTCCGTGCGCCTCACCAGCGCGGGGGAGTCCTTCCTCGAACCCGTACGCACCGTGCTCGCCGACCTCGACACGGCGGTGCGGGCGGCGAAGGCGGCCGGGCGCGGGGAGTTCGGCCGGGTCACGATCGGGTTCGCGGGCGCCTCCAGCCACGAGACACTGCCCCGGCTCACCCGTGCCGTGCGGGCCGCGCACCCGGCCATCGAACTGGTCATGAAGGGCCAGACGTACGCCAACGTCGCGCTCGACCGGGTCGCGGACGGCTCCCTCGACCTCGGCTTCGTGCGGCTCCCGGTGACCCAGCCGGGTGTGGCCCACCGGGTCATCGACGAGGAGGAGCTGCTGTGCGCGCTGCCCTCCGACCACCACCTCGCAACGCGCGACAAGATCCCCATCGGCATCCTCGCCGAGGAGCCCTTCGTCTCCTTCCCCGCGAACGCCGGGTCCACGGTCCGTGACGCGATGGTGGAGACCTGCGAGGCCGCCGGGTTCAACCCGCGTGTGGTGCAGGAGGCCCCCGACTCGTACACGATCCTGGCGCTCGTGGCGGCCGGTGTCGGTGTCACGCTCACGGTGTCCTCGGTCCGGCACATCCAGCAGACCGGGCTCGTCTATCGGCCCCTCGCGGGAGAGCCCATCCGGCGCCAGGCGGCCCTTGCCTGGCGGGCCGACAACCCCTCCGCCGCTCTACGTGCGGTGCTCGAGGTCTGCGAGGAGGCGCTGCCGACTCCCGGAAGCGCCGATTGATTCGCCATCCGTAGCGTCGATTGAGACGCCACCCGTCTTGATGGATCGAAAACTTGGTATTGGACCGACTAAGCGGTCGGGTGCGATGGTCGGCTCACCTCCCTGAGCCGCCCGAAAGGTGTTCCGCCGTGCCCGAACAGGCCGATGTCGTCATCTGCGAACCAGTGCGCACCCCCATCGGGCGCTTCGGCGGCGCCTTCGCCCGGCAGACACCCGCGGCGCTCGCCGCGCGCGTCGTCGCCGAGCTCGTCGCCCGCACCGGAATCGCCCCGGACCGCGTCGACGAGGTGATCCTCGGGCAGGCCTATCCCTCCTCGGACGCCCCGGCCATCGGCCGCGTCGCCGCCCTGGACGCCGGTCTTCCCGACTCCGTCACCGGCGCCCAGATCGACCGTCGCTGCGGCTCCGGTCTTCAGGCCGTCCTCGACGCCGCCATGCAGATCCGGGCGGGCTTCAGCGAGGTCGTGATCGCCGGCGGCGTCGACGTGATGAGCGCCGCCCCGTACTACACGCACGAGGGCCGCTGGGGCATCAAGGGCCCCGGCCTCCAGCTGCACGACTCGCTCGCGCGCGGCCGGGTCACCGCGGGCGGCATCCACCACCCCGTGCCCGGCGGCATGATCGAGACGGCCGAGAACCTGCGCCGCGAGTACGCCATCAGTCGCGCCGACCAGGACGCCCTCGCCCTGCGCTCGCAGCAGCGTGCCGCCCGTGCGGCTCAGGAGGGGCGCTTCGACGCGGAGACCGTGCCCGTCACCGTGCGAGGCCGCAAGGGTGACACCGTCGTCAGCGCCGACGAGCACCCGCGCCCGGACACCACCGCCGAGCAACTCGCCGCGCTGCGGCCCATCATGGCCAAGTCCGACGCGGAGGCCACCGTCACCGCGGGCAACGCCAGCGGCCAGAACGACGCGGCCGCCGCCTGCCTCGTCACCAGCGCCGCCACCGCCGAACGGCTCGGGCTCACCCCGCTGGTCCGCCTCGTCTCCTTCGCCCGCGCGGGCGTCCCCGCCGCGACGATGGGCATCGGCCCCGTCCCGGCCACCCGCGCCGCCCTGGAGCGCGCCGGACTCACCCTCGCCGACCTCGACCTGATCGAGCTCAACGAGGCCTTCGCCGCCCAAGTGCTCGCATGCACGCGCGAGTTGGGCCTCGGCGAGAAGGACCACGAGCAGCGCATCAATGTCAACGGCTCCGGTGTCTCGCTCGGTCACCCCGTCGGTGCCACCGGCGCCCGCATCCTCGCCACGCTCGCCCGCGAGATGCAGCGCAGCGGGGCGCGCTACGGCCTGGAGACCATGTGCATCGGAGGCGGCCAGGGCCTCGCCGCGGTCTTCGAGCGCATCGCCGCGTAACCACTCCCCAGTCACGCGTAACGACTCCCCAGTCACCAGAGCAGTCCCCACCCGTCCCCATCCGCTTGATCAACGACGTTCACGGAGCGACCCATGAGTGCGTCCACCGCCACCTCGCGTGCGGAGACCAGAGCCGCCAACAGAGCAGGATTCGGTGCCTTCGTCGGCTCCACCATCGAGTGGTTCGACTTCTACATCTACGGCACGGCGGCGGCGCTCGCCTTCGACAAGGTGTTCTTCCCCGAACTGGAAGGCGCCATCGGCACGTTGGTCGCCTTCGCCACCTTCTGGGTCGGCTTCCTCGCGCGCCCCATCGGCGGCATCGTCTTCGGTCACTTCGGCGACCGCCTGGGCCGCAAGAAGACGCTCGTCATCACGCTGCTGATGATGGGCATCTCCACCACCGCGATCGGCCTGCTGCCGAGCTACGCCTCCATCGGCGTCGCCGCGCCGATCCTGCTGGTCTGCATCCGCATGATCCAGGGCATCGGCCTCGGCGGCGAGTGGGGCGGCTCCGTCCTCATCGCCTCCGAGAGCGCGCCCAAGGGCAAGTCGGTGCTTTACGGTGCGTTCGCCCAGCAGGGCTCGCCCGTCGGCAACACGCTGGCCACGCTGAGCTTCCTCGCCATCAGCCAACTGCCGGACGACGCCTTCGTGTCCTGGGGCTGGCGGGTGCCGTTCCTCGCCTCCGCGGTCCTCGTCCTGGTGGGCCTGCTGGTCCGCCTCAAGGTCGCCGAGTCCCCGGCCATGGCCAAGCTCATCGAGAAGAAGGAAGTAGTCAAGCTTCCGCTCACCGAGGTGCTGCGCAGCCACCCCGGCCTGATCGCCCTCGGCATCGGCGCCTGCACCATCGGCCTGTCCGCGACGTACTTCAAGTCGACGTTCGCCCTGTCCTGGGCCACCACCTCGCTCGACTTCGACCGCAGCACCTTCTTGACGATCATCCTCGTCGCCAACATCACGCAGGTCATCGTCCAGCCCTTCGGCGCCGTGCTCGCCACCAAGATGAAGAGCTGGTCCCGCGCGGTCGTCGTCATGTTGGTGCCCGAACTGATCCTGCTTCCGCTGATGTTCGTCCTCATCAGCACCGGCAACTACGGCCTCGCGATGCTCGGCGTCGCCGTCGCCACCATCCCGCACTGCCTGTACTACGCGGCCCTCGCCGGCATGCTCGCCAGCCGCTTTCCCGCCCACCTGCGCTACACCGGCATCTCCCTGTGCTACCAGCTGTGCGGCACGCTCCTCGGCGGCACGACCCCGATCATCGGCCAGTTCCTGCTCAACAAGACCGGGTCCATCAGCGCGGTCATCGCCTACGCCCTGTTCCAGGTCGCGTTGACGCTGGGCTGCATGCTGCTCCTGCTCAAGCGCCCGAACCACGATGAGCTGGCACTTGATGCCCCTGTGGCGTCTGAGCAGCGGAGCCCCGAGGCCGCTACCACGAACGGAGCCTGACCATGCCCCTGACCGTGCACGGCATCCCGGAGATCCTCGACCTCGCCGGACGCGACCTCGGGCACTCCGACTGGAAAGAGATCACCCAGGAGCTCATCGACGCGTACGCGTACGTCTCCGGGGACCACCAGTGGATCCACACCGACGTCGAGCGCGCCGCCTCCGGCCCGTACGGGCGCACCATCGCCCACGGCTACATGGTGCTCAGCTGGGGCATCCCGATGTTCGGCGAGCTGCTCCAGGTGAAGGGCGTCGGCCGGGCGCTCAACTACGGGGTCAACCGCGTCCGTTACCCGGCTCCCGTACCCGTCGGCAGCCGCGTACGCCTGCACGCCTCCGTCACCTCGGTGACGGAGGTCGCGCGGGGCGGGGTGCAGATGACGCGGGCGTTCACCTTCGAACTGGAGGGCTCCGAGAAGCCCGCGTGCGTGGCGGAGTCACTCACACACTTCTACCCGTAGGACTGCGGGCTTTCAGGGACGATCCAGCGGAGCCGGCCGCTTCACGGACGACAGCACCGTGAGCGCGCCGGACTCCGGGGACGCGAGGGAGATCCGCTCGAGGACGTCGAGCACGTGGAAGGCGAACTCGCCGGACGCGCGGTGCGGACCGCCGTCCAGGTGCCGCGCCAGGTCGAGGACGCCGAGGCCACGGAACGGGCCTGTGGCGGGCGCCTTCGCCTCGGTCACCGCGGGGAGTTCGCTCCACTCGGTGTCACCACGGCGCTTGATGCGCACCGGGCGGTCGAACGTGTTGGGGTCCGGCAGGGAGAGCGTGCCGCCGGTGCCGTAGATCTCCAGGTGTGGCAGCTCGGTGTCCCACACGTCGAAGGAGTACATCACCGTCGCCAACACCCCCGAGTCGAAACGGAGGATGGAGGTGGCGTGCGTGGGCACCTCCACCGGCACGTACTCGACGGTGCGCGCGGGGGCCGTCACCGTCAGCTCCTGCTCCGCCATCGCGTTGGCGCCCATGACGTCCCGCACCGGGCCCAACAGGTTGACCAGCGCGGCCACATGGTACGGACCCCAGTCGAGGACGGGCCCGCCGCCTGCCTGGAAGAAGAAGCCGGGGCTCGGGTGCCAGGCCTGCACCCGGCTGGATCGTACGAAGCTGGTGGCGGCGAAGGGCGTACCGATCAGGCCGTCGTCGATCGCGGCGCGCGCCGTCTGCCCGGCGGTGCCGAGGAACGTGTCGGGCGCGCCGCCCAGCGTGCGGCCCGTCTCCGTCGCGGTCACCAGGTTGGCGCGCGCCAGCTGGGTGGTCGCGGCGAGCGGCTTCTCGGTGTAGACGTGCTTTCCGGCGCGCAGGGCGGCGTCGTTGAGGGGTGCGTGCACGGCGGGCGGGGTGATGTTGACGACGATCTCCACGTCGTCGTCGGCCAGCAGTTCCTCGGTGGTGCCCGCGGCCGGGATGCCGAATTCGGCGGCGGCCGTGCGGGCCCGGTCCAGGTCGACGTCGGCGACGCGGGTGACGGTCAGCTCGGGGAGGGTGGCGATGCCGGCGGCGTAGGCCCGGAAGATCGAACCGGTGCCGAGAATGCCGACGTTGACGCTGCGGCTCATGAGGGGGCAACTTCCCTTCGGGCGGGGTGGGTTCGGGGGACGAGACCTCCGCCGCGAAGTGCACGATCTTGCGCCAATCAAACACCGGGGGTGAGGGATGTCAAGGGTGCGCGCGTTTTAAGCCCCGCTCTGGGACGAGAGCCAGCGGGGTCCGGGGCGGAGCCCCGTGGCCTGAGAAGCTTCCTGCCGACGTGCCATCAGATCCACCACCCCGTCCGGCGACAGCACATGTTCCACCGCCAGAACCGTGCCGCCGACCCACCCCGCCCGCTCGTCCAGCACACTCGGTTCGAGGACGAGCTTGCGCGTGGCCAGCGGCAGTGCCTGCCGGTACACCACCGACCGCACCCCGGCGAGCAGCTCGTCCCCCGCCCCCGCCAGGGCTCCGCCGAGCACCACCCGCGCCGGGTTGAAGACGTGCAGCAGAAGCGCCACCACCTCACCGATCCGCTCGGCGCCGGCGCGCACCACACGCAGCGCATCGGGGTCGCCGTGCGCCACGAGCCGCGCCAGGTCACCGGTCGTCCGCAGCTCCGAACCCGCCGTCTCCCGCCCTGCGTTGAGCCCTCGGATCATCACCGCCGCCGACGCGACCGCCTCTACGCATCCGCTCTTCCCGCACCGGCACACCACCTCCGACGCGCCACCGGAGGTGACCGGGAGATGCCCGATGTCGCCCGCGGCGCCGTCCGCCCCGCGGTGCAGCTCGCCGTCCGCGGAGACCAGGCCGCCGCCGATGCCGGTCGACACCTTCACGAACAGCAGCGGGAGTTGGTCCTCGGGCAGGCTGCGCGCCTCGCCGAGCGCCATCAGGTTCACGTCGTTGTCGACGAGCACCGCGCAGCCGAAGCGCTCCGCGAGCGCGTCCCCCACCGGGTACCCGTCCCACCCCGGCATGATCGGCGGCCGTACGGGTGCCCCCGCGTCGTGATCGACGGGACCCGGAAGCCCGACCGCGACCGCGCACAGCGGGGCGTGGTCGTCGGTCGCGGAGGCGTGCAGTTCGCGCAGGGACGCCTCCACTTGGCCGAGCACCTCCTTCGGGCCCTGTGCCAGATCCACGGGTATGTGGGCGGTGGCCAGCGGGTTCTGCGAAAGGTCGGCGATCGCGAGGCGGGCGTCGCGGGCCCCGATGTCCGCCGCGGCGACCAGCCCCGCCCGCGGGTTGAGCGCGAGGAGTTGCGGCGGGCGACCACGTCCCGCGCGCGCGACGCCCCCGCCCTCGACCACCACACCGGCCTCGATCAGCGCGTCCAGGTGCCGGGTGACGGTCGAGCGGGCGAGCCCCGCGCGTTCGACCAGGTCACCGCGGTGCACGGCGGCGCCGGACGCGATCAGGCGGGCCAGCGTGGAGTACAGCAGCCCGCCGCCGTCCCGGAACCGCAACGTGGGTACGGACAACCGGGCGCGGGCGAAGGCAGAAGGGGACATGGCTGCACACCGTACGCGCCCCCGCCATTTATGACTCTCAAGATGCAGTAACTTTCGCTTGTCAGGACGGAATTGAGTGACCTACGTTCGTCTGCGGGACGAGTTACCTCCGCCAATGGTGTGCACGGCGTCATGTGTCGACGTCGAAAGGAGGGCGGCCGCGATGGCCCCGCCCGCACCACCAAGCCCTGACCCCGCGACCGCTCGGGTCCGCTCCGCGACTGCTCAAGTCCGCTCCGCGACCGCTCAGGTCCGCTCCGCGATCGTCGGCGCGGGAATGATCGCCGAGGTGCACCGCCGCTCGGTCCGCACCGCCGGAGGCCGCCTCACCGGCGTGCTCGCCTCCACCCCGGAGCGGTCCACGCAGGTCGCCGCCGACTGGTCGGCCCCCGGTCAACCCGTCGCCGCCTACGGAGACTTCGACGACCTCCTCGCGGACGCGGACGTCGACGTCGTGCACATCTGCACCCCCAACCGCACGCACGCCGCGTACGCCGAACGCGCCCTCGCGGCGGGGAAGCACGTGGTGTGCGAGAAGCCCCTGGCGACCGGCGCGGCCGACGCCGAGCGCCTGGTGGCGGCCGCCGAACGGGCCGGAACCGTCGCCGCCGTGCCGTTCGTGTACCGCTACCACCCCCTCGTACGGGAACTGCGAAGCCGAGCCCTTGCCGGAGAGTTCGGCAACTGGCAGCTGCTGCACGGCAGTTACCTACAGGACTGGATGCTCGACCCGGACGCCTCCGGCTGGCGCGTGGACCCGGGGGCCGGGGGAGACTCCCGCGCCTTCGCCGACATCGGCTCGCACTGGTGCGACCTCGTCGAGTGGGTCACCGGCGAACGCTTCACGGAACTGACGGCACACCGTACGGTCACCGTCCCCGACCGCCCTTCGGGCACGGACGCCAAGTCCTTTGCCTCATCCGGCAGTTCGGTCGAAGGTGAGCGCTCCACCGTCACCACCGAGGACGCCGCCGCCCTGCTCCTGCGCACCGAGAGCGGGGCACTCGCCTCGACCGTGGTGTCCCAGGTCTCCGCGGGCCGCAAGAACCGCCTCTGGTTCGAACTGGACGGCTCGGCCGGCAGCGCCGTCTTCGACCAGGAGAACCCGGACACTCTCTGGCTCGGCGGCGAGGACTCCTCCCGCATTCTGCACCGCGGCGCGGGAGGCACCTCTCCCGAGCAGCAGCGCCTCAACGTCGTCCCGCCCGGCCACCCACAGGGCTACGTCGACTGCTTCGCCGCGTTCGTCGCCGACGTCTACGCGGCCGTCACCACCGGCGAGACACCCGAAGGGCTCCCGCTCTTCACCGACGGGCTGCGCTCCGCACGCCTCGTCGACGCCTTCCTGACCTCATCCGCCAACGGCACCTGGACAAAGGTGAACTGACCATGAGCCAGATCAAACTCGGCATGCTCACCGCCTGCCTGCCCTCCTGGGACCTCGACAAGATCGCCGGCTATGCCGCGGGCCGCGGCTACCAGGCCCTCGAAGTCGCCGTCTGGCCCGGCACGGGAGGCCGCGACTTCGAAGCCGCCCACCTGCCCGTGGCCACCTTCACGGGCGAGGACGAGGAGCGCACCCGCGCTCTCCTCGACCGGCACGGCCTGGAGATCTCCGCGCTCGCCTACTACGAGAACCACCTCCACCCCGACCCGGCGCAGCGCGCCGCGTATGGCACCCACCTCAAGCACGCCATCGACACCGCCCAGCGCCTGAACGTCCCCTACGTGGGCACCTTCATCGGCCGCGACTGGACGAAGCCGGTCGCCGAGAACTTCGCCGAGGCCGAGCGGATCTTCCCCGAACTCGTCGACTACGCGGGGGAGCGGGGCGTCAAGCTCATCATCGAGAACTGCGTGATGGAGGGCTGGCACCCGGACGGCTACCCCGGCAACCTCGCCTACTCCCCGGAGCTCTGGGAGTGGATGTTCGACCTGGGCCTGTACCTCAACTGGGACCCGTCCCACCTCACTTGGATCGGCATCGACCCGGTCGAGACCATCGCGCCGTACGCGGACCGGATCGTGCACGCCCAGGCCAAGGACGTCGAGCTGCGCCCGCACGACCGGCAGCGCTACGGCCACTTCGGCCCTGCCCGCGACCGTACGAAGAACCCCTGGGACATGGGCTGGTGGCGCTACCGCGTCCCCGGACGCGGCCAGGTCGACTGGGGCACGGTCCTCGACCGCCTCTACGAGCACGGCTTCACCGGCACCCTCTCCGTCGAGCACGAGGACCCCGTCTGGGGCGGCACCCCGGAAAAGATCGTCCAGGGGCTCGACATCGCCCACAGCACGCTCCGCCCGCTCATCGTCGACTGACCCGGAGGACCGACACACCATGGCCACCACGCACGCCACCCTCGCCGTCCAGCTGTTCAGCCTCCGCGAGGACCTGGACAAGGACCGCGCCGGCACCCTCGCCCGCCTCGCCGAACTCGGCTACCGCCACGTCGAGCCCTTCGGTTTCGGCGACTGGCGCACCCCTGCCGAGGACCGCCTGGCCAAGGCCCGCGCACTCCGCGCCGACCTGGACGCGGCGGGCCTTTCGGTCTGCTCCCTGCACGCCTCGATCGCCGCCGGCGAGCTGGCCACCCTCGCCGAGGAATGCCGCATCCTCGGCACCGACACTGTCTTCATCCCGATCCCCGGGCTCGTCGAGGGCTTCGACGGCGGGGACCACTTCGGCCGCGACGTGTTCGGCGACCTCGACACCCTGACCCGGTTCGCCGCCCGCGTCGACGAGGCCGCCACCGAACTGGCCGGGCACGGCATCCGCCTCGGCTACCACAACCACGAGCTGGAGTGGACGACGCTGCCCGACGGCCGCCACGGGTACGACGTGTTCTGGGAGTTGACCGGCGCGCAGGTCATCGCCGAACTCGACGTCTACTGGGCGACCGTCGCGGGCCAGGACCCGGCGGCCGTGCTGCGCGCGCTCGACGGCCGCGTGGTCGCCGCGCACCTCAAGGACGGCAAGGCGGTACGCCAGGAACCGCAGACCCCGATCGGCACGGGCGACGTCGACGTCCCCGCCGCCATCGAGGCCGGAGGCCCCACCCTCGCCTGGCACATCGCCGAAATCGACACCACAGAGCTCGACCGCTTCGACCTCCTGAAGCACAACCGGGACGCGCTGCTCGGGCTGGGCACATCGAGCTCCCGCTCGGCAATTTAAGCCCCTCCGGCGATTGGGGAGCGGGGTCCGGGGCAGCGCCCCGCGTCCGCAACCCCGCCGCGCCGCAACGAGCGGCCCCCCCCCACATCCACCCTGGCTCGCAAGGAGGCGAACCATGGGGTCCACCCCGAACGACGCCGAAGCCGACACCGACACTGATACCCCAAGATCCGGCTCCGTCGCCGACCCCACCATCCCCCCACCCACCCGCAAGGCCCCACCCCGGCTCATCGTCTTCCTCGCGATCGCCCAGGCCGGCCTCTACCTCGCCCTCCTCACACCCGTCTACGTCAGCCTCACCCTGAAGCTGCAGACCCTCACCGCCGACGGCGACGCCATCACGGCCCTGGCCACCGTCTCCTCGCTCGGCGCGGTCGGCGCCTTCCTCGCCAACCCGATCTTCGGTCGGATCAGCGACATGACAACGGGCCGCTTCGGTCGCCGCCGCCCCTGGCTGGTGGCCGGAGCGGCCGGGCTCACCGGCTGCCTGCTGGTGATCGCCCTCGCCCCCAACGTGGCCACCGTCGCCGTGGCCTGGCTGTTCGCCCAGGTCTGCGCGAACGCCGCACTCGCCGCCTATCTGGCCTCGGTCGCCGACCAGGTGCCGACCCGGCAGCGCGGCAAGGTGTCCGGGCTCATCGGCCTGATGCAGAACGCGGGCGTGCTGGGAGCCGCGTACGCGGGCCAACTCCTCGGCCACGACATGCTGTTGCTGTTCATGGTGCCGGGCCTCGTGGGGCTCGCCGCCATGGTGCTGTACGCCGTGATGCTCCCGGACGTCCCGCTGCGCGAGCGCCCGCGGACCGACGGCGGCTGGCGTACGGCGGTCAAGACGTTCTGGGTGAACCCGCGCGAACACCCGGACTTCGGCTGGGCGTTCGCCTCCCGCTTCATGGTGATCCTGGCGGCGTACATGTTCACCACGTTCCGGCTCATGTACCTGGAGCACCAGCTCGATCTGTCCGTGAGCGAGGCCACCGGCGCGATGGCCACCGGCATCCTCGTCTACACGGTCGCCCTGATGGTGGCCTCGCAGACCGCGGGGTGGCTGTCGGACAAGACGGGACGCCGCAAGGTGTTCGTGGGGGCGGCCACCCTGCTCTTCGGCATCGGCACGTACATGCTGGTGCACGTGGAGTCCATAGGGGCCTTCTACTGGGCGGAGTTGGTGCTCGGGCTCGGCTACGGCATGTACATCGGCGTCGACATCGCGCTGGTGATGGACGTCCTGCCCGACCCCGACAACGCGGCGAAGGACCTCGGCGTCTTCAACGTCGCCAACGCGGGCCCCCAGGCCCTCGCCCCGGGCCTCGCCGGCTTCCTCGTCACCACGGTCGGCGGCGACAGCTACGCGACGATGCTCCAGGTCGCGGCGGCGATCTGCGTGGTGGGTGCCCTGGTGGTGATCCCCATCAAGAAGGTCCGCTGACGGGACGGCCGAGGGCGTGGCACGCATCGCGCGCCACGCCCTCGACCTCCCTGCACAATCAACTGCGTTACTTCTTGAGCGGTGTCATCTTCTCCGCGTAGCCCGGGTGCTTCTTCAGCCAGGCACGCACCGCGTCCTGCTGCTCACCCTTGCCGGCCTTGTTGATCTTGGACTCCAGGTCCATGAGCTGCTTCTCGCTCATCTTGAAGTTCTTGATCCAGCCGGCCACGCGGGGGTGCTCGTCGGAGAATCCCTTGCGGCCGATGCCGCGCAGGTCGTCGCCCTTGCCCCAGGCGTGCTTCGGGTCCTTGAGGTTCTTCATGTCGAAGTCGGCGTAGGCCCAGTGCGGGGTCCAGAGGCTGACGACGATCGGCTTCTTCGCCGCGTACGCGCGCTTGAGCTCGGCGAGCATCGCGGGCGTGGAGCTGTCGACGACCTTGAACTTGGGGCGGAGGTCGTAGGCGGGCATGACCTTCTTCTTCAGGATGGCCGTCAGGCCCGCGCTGGCCTCGATGCCCGTGATCTTTCCGCCGAACTCGCCCGCGTGGCCGTTCAGATCGGCGAGGGAGTCGACGTCCTTCATGTACGCGGGCACGGCCAGCTTGTTCTCCATCTTGCCCGTGTACCAGGTGCCCAGGGGCTCGACGTCCTTGCCGTACTTCTTCCAGTACGGCGCGTGGGTGACAGGAAGCGAGGCGTCCGTCTGGAAGTCCACGTCACCGCGGGACAGCGCGGTCCACAGCGGTCCGAGCTCGAACTGCTTGACCTGCACCTCGTAGCCGCGCCGCTCCAGGGCCTCCTTCCACAGGTAGGTGGTGGCGGTGGCCTCGTCCCAGGGGATGTAGCCGATGGTGACCTTCTCGCCGTTGCCGACGCCCGAGACCGTGGACTTCTCGGTGCCGCCGAAGACACCCAGGCCGCCGGCGACGAGCGCGAGGACGACGATGCCGACCCCGGCGAAGGCGGGGCGGGGGCGGTGGTTCCACAGCTGCGAGCCGAAGCCCGTGACGGCGGCGCCGCGACTGACCGTGAGGCGCCGGCCCAGCGGCGAGACCTGGGTGCCGAGCGCGCCGGTCATCCGGTCGAGGTAGATCGCGAGCAGCACGATGGCGATGCCGGCCTCCGCGCCGAGCCCCACGTTGAGCTGGCCGATGGCCTCGTTGACGTCGCCGCCGAGCCCTTCGGCGCCGACCATGCCGGCGATCGCGGCCATGGAGAGGGACAGCATGATGACCTGGTTGACGCCGGTCATGACGGTGGGCAGCGCGAGCGGGAACTGCACGCGCAGCAGGATCTTGCGGGGCTGGGTGCCGAACGCCTCGGCGGCCTCGACCAGTTCGCGGTCGACCTGGCGGATGCCCAGCTCGGTGAGCCGGACGCCGGGCGCCAGGGCGAAGACCAGGGTGGCGACGATGCCCGCGGGGGCGCCACTGCCGAAGAACAGGATCGCCGGGATCAGATAGATCATCGCCGGCATCGTCTGCATGAGGTCGAGGACCGGCCGCACCGTCGCGCCGACCCGCTCGGAGTACGCGGCCCAGACGCCGATCGGCACCGCGATGACCAGCGCGAGGATCGTGGCGACGAGTACCAGCGACAGCGTCATCATCGCGTGTTCCCACAGTTGGAGGGAGTCGATGAAGGCGAAGCCGACGAAGGAGAGGACGCCGGCGAGCAGTCCGCGCAGCCACCAGGCGCACACGGCGAAGATGCCCGCGAGGAGCAGAGGTTGCGGGGCGTCGAGCACGGCGAGGATGCCGTCGTAGCAGCCCTCGAAGACGGCCTTGAAGAAGTCGAACAGCCAGGCGGCGTTGTTCAGGAGCCAGTTGACCGCGGTGTTGACCCAGTCGCCGAAGGGAATTCTAGGCACGCGCGCTCACCTTGTCCCCGGCCGTCCCGCCCTGGGCGTCGTCCTGTCCGCCGGTCGCGGCGGCTTCCCCGAGCACGGCCAGCAGCCGCTCCTGGCTGACCACGCCGGTCAGTACCTCGTCCTCGACGACGGCGACGGGCGCGGCGGCCCGCTGCGCGCACGGCGCGAACAGCTCGGCGAGCGGAGTGTCGGGTCCTACGCGGGCGGGTGCTTTCGCGAGCAGCTCGGTGTCGGTGAGGTCCGTCCGGCCCGAGCCGGCGCGCAGGGCGTCGGCGGACTCCATGATGGCTCCGGCGGTCAGCACCCGTGAACGGTCCACGTCCTGGATGAAGTTGGCGACGTACTCGTCCGCCGGGCGGACCAGGATGTCCTCCGGCGTGCCGTTCTGCACGATGCGGCCGTCGCGCATGACGGCTATTCGGTCACCGAGGCGCATGGCCTCGTTGAGATCGTGCGTGATGAAGACGATGGTTTTCTTGAGCTTCTTTTGCAGCACGAGCAGCTGGTCCTGCATGTCCCGCCGGATCAGCGGGTCGAGGGCGCTGAACGACTCGTCCATCAGCAGCAGTTCGGCGTCCGTGGCGAGCGCGCGGGCGAGGCCCACGCGCTGCTGCATGCCGCCGGAGAGCTCGTCGGGGAAGGACGTCTCCCAGCCCTTGAGCCCGGTCAGCTCCAGGGCCTCCGCGGCCCGCTGCTCGCGCTCGGCGCGCGGCACACCCTGCACCGCGAGGCCGTAGGCCGCGTTCTCGAGCACGCTGCGGTGCGGGAACAGCGCGAAGTGCTGGAAGACCATGCTGATCTTGTGGGAGCGGACCGCCCGCAGCTCCTTGGCGGGCAGGGCGGTCAGGTCCTGACCGTCGAACTTCACGTGTCCGGCGGTCGGTTCCGACAGGCCGTTGAGCATGCGCAGCAGCGTCGACTTGCCCGATCCCGACAGGCCCATGACGACGAAGATCTTGCCGGACTCCACCGAGAAGGAGGCGTCGATCACGCCCGCGGTGGTCCCTTCGGACCGCAGCTCCTCACGGTCGGTCCCGGTGCGGAGCCGCTCGACCGCCTCTTCCTGTCGCCTGCCGAACACCTTGTACAGGTGCTCGGCCTCAAGCCTGACTGACACATGAACCTCGATCTCTTCGACCTGCGAAAAGTTGCAGAATCAAGCAATGCTCGTCGGCGATGGCACCTGCCCCGGGTTCGGCGGGGCAAACACGTCGTATTCCGCTCGCCCATGTGCCGTCATCCGGCACTGCGCACCCCGAACGCGCGGGCCGCCTCCGCGAAGGCGCGAATCTGCGCGGTCTCGCTCGTGGTGCGCCACACCAGCGTCCACTCGGTCGGCGGCGCGTCCCGGATCGGCAGGAACTCCACGCCGGGGTGGCGGTAGTAGCGCAGGACGTGCGCGTTGAGCGGCGTGATCACGGCGCGGGCGGCGACCTGGGTGAGGACCTCGTGGAAGGTGCGTACGCGGGGGCCGCGGGGGATCGCGCGCCCGCTGGGCGTACGGGTGGGCACCATGGCCGCACCCCACTCCCGCGGCACTTCGGGGCCGACGTCGATGACGGTGCGGCCCGCCAGGTCCTCCAGGGAGACATCGGTGTGCCCGGACAGTTCGTGCCCCGCCCACACCGCGAGCACCCGCCCCTCCGTCAGCACCACCGGGCCCACGGTCACATCGGGCTCGTCGACCGGCAGCCACAGCACCAGCACGTCCACCTCGCCGCGGCGCAGCGGGCCGTACGGATCGCTGAAGTGGATCTCCTGCAGCCGCACCTCGCACTCGGGATACAGCTTGCCGAAGTGCCCGATGTGGGCCCGCAGTTCATGGCCGAGCGCACCCATCACACCGAGCGTGAGCGTGCCGGACACACCGCGCGCGGCGGCGCGGGCCTCCGCGACGGCGGCGTTGATGGCATCCTGCCCCTGCCGCAGGCCCTCGGTCAGGCGCCGGCCGATCGGCGTGAGCCGCACCGACCGGCTGGTCCGCTCGAACAGGGCCGCGCCGATGCGCCGCTCCTGCGTCTTGACCACCTGGCTGACCCTGGCCGCCGAGATGTGCAGCCGCTCGGCGGTCCGGCCGAAGTGCAGCTCGTCCGCGAGCGTCAGGATGATCTCGATGTCACGCAGCTCCACCCCTGAGCCCCCTCCCCATCGTTAACGCGGGGATTATCGCTCGTTATCGGGACGGCCGTTGATACCGCGTACGGCAGCGAGGACCCTTGGCTCGGGACGGCCGCCCCTGTTGCCCGCTCCTGTCACGTGTTCCTGTCACCCCGCTGTCACGTCAGCGCTTCCTCGTTTCTCGTGTCGTTCCTCATGCCCTGAAGGAGCACGCCCGTATGTCCACCACCGTTGTCATCGTCACCGTCCTGACGGCCCTCTGGGTCGGCTTCTCCGGTGTCTCGCTGCTGCGCCGCGCCGAGTTCGTCGTGGATCCCCTCGTCTCGTACGGGGTCCCCGAGACCTGGTGGCCCCGGCTCGCCGTGGCCAAACTCCTGGGCGCCGCAGGCCTGTTGGCCGGCCTCGCCGTGCCGGCCGTCGGCATCGCGGCCGCGATCGCCCTGGTCCTGTACTTCGTCGGTGCGGTCGTCACCGTGCTGCGGGCGCGCTCCTACAAGACGGTCGCGTTCCCGGTGCTGTATCTCGCCCCGGTCGTCGCGACGTTGGCCGTCGGGCTGTAGGGCGAGGTGGCGGGGCCGGGGCTCACCGCTTGTCGTGCGGGGCGTAGAAGTCGGGGCGCTTCGGGATGTCCGTGGTGACGACCCGGCCCGAGGTGCGGGACTCGACGGTGGCGCCGGTGATGACGGTCGCGGCGTAGCCGTCCCAGGCGGAGGGTCCTGTGGGCTCGCGGCCCGCCGCCAGGTGCGCGACCCACTCGCGGAACTCGGTGTCGAAGGCGTCGGCGAAGCGGCCCGTCCAGTCCGGCAGGATCGCCGTGCTGTGCGCGCCCGCCGTGCGCACCCCGACCGCCGCCGGGTCGGGCAGCCGGACCAGGCCCTCCTCGCCGACCGCCTCGCATTGGATGTCGTAGCCGTAACGGCAGTTGACGAAGACCTCCAGGTCGATACGGACGCCCTGCGCGGTCTCGAAGAGCATGAACTGGGGGTCGGTGAGGTGTGCGTGCTTCTGCGTCGTCGAACGCGGGGTGATCACCTGCGTAGAGATGATCTCGTCGTCCAGGAGCCAGCGCAGCACGTCGATCTCGTGCACCGCCGTGTCGAGGGCGGCCATGTCGGAGGTGTACGACTCCACGGACGACGCGTTGCGGTGTGCGCAGTGCACCATCAGCGGGGTGCCGATCCGGCCCGCGTCGATGACCTCCTTCATCTGCCGGTAGCCCTGGTCGAAGCGGCGCATGAAGCCCACTTGGACGAGCCGGCTGCCGTGCGCCTGCTCCGCCTCGACGATCTTCAGGCAGTCCTCGGGGGTGGTGGCGAGCGGCTTCTCGCAGAACACGGGCTTGCCCGCCGCGACGGCGTTCAGGACATGCTCGGCGTGGGTCGGCCCCCACGACGTGACGAGCACCGCGTCGACATCCTCGGAGGCGATCAGTGAGGCACCGTCGGCGTACACCTTCGCGCCGGGGTGGCGCGCCGCCTCGGCCGCGCGCTCCGCGTCGATGTCGGTCACCGCGGTGACCCGCGCCCCGACGACCACGTCGGTGAGCCGGCGGATGTGCTCACGGCCGATCCAGCCGGCTCCGATGACGCCTATGCGCACAGTCTTCTCCTCAGACGTCACCGTTCACCTCGCGGAGCTTCTCCTCGACCTCTGCCGCCGTGGGCATGGCGTCCGAGCAGGCGAGACGGCCCGCCACCAGCGCGCCCGCCGCATTGGCGAACGACACCGTCCGTGCCACGTCCCAGCCCGAAAGCAGCCCGTGGCACAGCGCGCCGCCGAACGCGTCGCCCGCGCCGAGCCCGTTGACCACGTCCACCGGCACCGGCGGCAGCTCGGCCACCGCGCCATCGCGGTCCATCGCGAGCACACCCTTGGGGCCCTGCTTCACGACGGCCAGCTCAACTCCGGCCGCCAGCAGCGCCGTTGCCGCCGCGTGCGGCTCCCGTTCGCCGGTCGCGATCTCGCACTCGTCGAGATTGCCGACGGCCACCGTGGTGTGGGCGAGCGCCTCGCGGTAGTACACCCGCGCCTGGGAGGTGTCCTGCCAGAACATGGGCCGCCAGTCCAGGTCGAAGACCGTCGTCCCCTGCTTCGCCCGGTGCTGGAGCGCCGCCAGCGTCGCCGACCGGGAGGGTTCCTCGCTCAGCCCCGTCCCCGTCATCCAGAAGATCCGGGCCGCCGCCACCGCGTCCAGGTCGAGGTCGTCGGGGCGGATGTCCAGGTCCGGGGCCTTCGGCAACCGGTAGAAGTACAGCGGGAAATCGTCCGGCGGGAAGATCTCGCAGAACGTCACCGGCGTCGGCGCGACGTCCGACGTGCCGACGAACGAGGCGTCGACTCCATAGCCCGCCAAGGAAGTTCGCACGAAATCGCCGAAGGGGTCCGCGCCCGTCTTCGTGATCACCGACGCCCGCCGCCCGTAGCGGGCCGCGGCGACCGCGACGTTCGTCGGGCTGCCGCCGAGGTACTTCCCGAACGTCGACACCTCCGCAAGCCCTACGCCCGTCTGGAGCGGATACACGTCCACTCCCACGCGGCCCATGGTCAACACATCGAACGACATCTCGGCTGGCGTCCCTTCGCTCCGGGCTTCTGGCGCGCTCTGGCCCGAGTACGATCGTCCTTGTTCAAATGTCCTGTCAATGGGTGGTCAGCTGCTCGCGGCGGCCCCATGTGCTCCCCATGTGCTTGAGAAAGGCCGACTGGTGACACCGAACGTTCCCGCCGACCCGACCGTGCTGCACCCGATGCCCGAGCAGCCGCGGGTCGTCCTCCTCAAGCCCCTGGTCAAGTCGCCGCTCATCGAGGTCGGCGACTTCTCGTACTACGACGACCCGGACGACGCGACCGCCTTCGAGACCCGCAACGTGCTGTACCACTACGGGCCGGAGAAGCTGGTCATCGGGAAGTTCTGCGCGCTGGGGGAGGGCGTGCGGTTCATCATGAACGGCGCCAATCACCGCATGGACAGCGCCTCCACGTTCCCGTTCCCGATCATGGGCGGCTCCTGGGCGGAGCACTTCGACCTCATCACCGGGCTGCCGGGGCGGGGCGACACCGTGGTCGGCAACGATGTGTGGTTCGGCTACCGCGCGATGGTGATGCCCGGCGTCCGCATCGGGCACGGGGCGGTGATCGCCTCGGGGGCCGTGGTCGTCGACGACGTCCCCGACTACGGCATCGTCGGCGGCAATCCGGGCCGTGTCATCCGCCGCAGGTACAGCGACGCCGACGTCGAGCGGCTGCTTCAAGTCGCTTGGTGGGACTGGCCGTTGGAGCACATCACCGCGCACGTGCGGGACATCATGTCGGGGAGCATCGACGACCTGGAGCGGGCCGCGCCGACCGGGTGAGCCGGGGCGGCGGGCCCGCCGGGCAGGGGCCCTCGGTGCACGGGGCCTCAGTGCACGGGCCTTCAGTGCACGGGTTCTCAGTGCAGGCAGAGGCAGAATGGGTGGCCGGCCGGGTCCGCGTAGACCCGCCAGTTGGTGTCCGGCCGGATCTGGTCCGTCCGCTCGAGGAGCGTCGCGCCGAGCGCGAGCACCCGCTTCTCGTCGGCTTCGAGGTCGTCCACGTCGAAGTCGAGGTGGACCTGTTGCGGCCGCTCCTGGCCCGGCCACTGCGGCGCCTGGTACCCGTCCACCCGCTGGCAGGCCAGGGGCGTCCCCTCGAACCCCACCACGTCGACCCAGTCGGGATCGTCGGGGTCCAGGACCACCCGGCCGCCGAGCAGCTCCGCGTAGAACTCGGCGAGCTGTACGGGGTCGGCACAGTCCAGCGCGACCGCCTGCAGTTTTCGAATCACTTCCGGCACTCCTCGCTCTTCCGCCGCTTCTGCGACATCCTGCACGGGAAGTGTCGTACCCGCCACCGCGGCGGACACACCCGCCGCGGTGGCAATCCGTCAGCCGCGACCGATCAAGTCCGGCGCGCGCTCCGGCAGTTGCTCGGCAGCGGTGTCGGTGGCCGTGTCGATGTCGGAGTTCTCGCCACCCGCCCGCCGCCACAGCGGCTTCAGCCGGTACGTGAACAGGTACACGATGACCGCGACACCGGCGGCGACGAGCATGCTGAGGTCGCCGGCGCCCGGGTGGGCCGAGGCGAAGGCACCGGTGTAGATGTCGGACACCCAGAAGGGCACGGACGCCACCACGCCGGCCGCCCAGGCCACCAGGCCCCAGTCGACGACCCTGGAACGGTCGTAGAGCTCGGCGATCCTGCGGGGGTCGCCGCGCCCGCCCAGGTAGAAGTCGATCAGGAGCACGGCGGCGAACGGGGCGATGAAGTACGCGGTCAGGTTGAGGAAGACCTTGAACTTGTCCTCGGTGCCGGAGGCGCCCCACAGGCTGATCCCGTAGGCGAGGACGCAGATCCCGGCCACCGCCTGCGTGCGGGTCACGGGGATCTTGAGGGTCTGGACGGAGATCGCGCCGCCGTAGACGTTGAGGAAGTTCTGCGCCAGGGCGGACAGGCCCACGGCGACGAGGGCGGGGACGGCGAACGGACCCATCAGCTGGTGCAGGGCGGTGATCGTGTCCGAGCTGGAGGCGGAGGCGCCGACCACGACGCCCAGGATGCCGAGCCAGGCGATGGTGAGGAAGTTGCCGAAGGCGGTGTACCAGGTGGTCTGCCGGACGACCTTCGCGGTGTCGGGCAGGTAGCGCGAGTAGTCGGAGGCGAAGGGCATCCACGCCACGAGGAATGCCAGGAACCAGCCGCCGAGGGTGATCGAGCCACCAGCCGTGCCGACATAGCCGTCCGCGTGCGGGTTGGCCTCGAAGAGGCTGCCGCCGCGGGCCACCGCCACGACCGTGATCAGCACGAACAGCGGGGTGAGGACGTAGGTCAGCGCCCGCTGAAGGAAATTGATCATGTTGTAGCCGAAGATGGCCACGACGAGCTCGACCACGGTGAGCAGGAGGGCACACAGCCAGTACGGCAGGTGGCTCAGCTCCGCGAAGGCCTTGCCGCCGAGGATGACCGTGACGGCCGCCCAGCCCACACCGGAGAACACGTTGATATAGGCGACGGGCAGGAAGTTGCCGAAGAAGCCCAGCGGCCCCCTCGCCTGGATCTGCTGCGGCACACCGAGGCGGACGCCCATGCGCGACATGACGGCCATCAGGACGGCGCCGACACCGGCGCCGACGACGATCGCGGCGACGGCGGTGGTGAAGCTGAGCCCGAACCACGCGGCGCTGAAGCCGAGCAGGATGACCGGGAAATTGAGCCCCGCGGCGAACCACACGAAGAACTGTGAACTCGGTTTACCGTGTCGCTCGCTGTCGGGGATGTGGTCGACACCGAACGGCTCGACCTTGGTCACGGCGCTGCCGTAGACAGGTGGGCCCTGTGAATCATGAGTCATGGCGTGCTCCGAAGAACGTGGGTGCGGGGGCGGACGCGAGTCACCACGGAAGGGGCGCCGTCTGCGAGATGTCGAAGAAGCCGCCACCGCTGTAGACGAGCGGGGCGAGCTCAGAATGAGACGCCGACACTACACGTCCGGTGAAGACGGTGTGACTCCCGGCCTCCAGGCGCTCGCCGATCTCCACCTCAAGGCGGGCGGCTGAACCGTCGAGCAGCGGGGCGCCGTGCTCGCCGGGCGCCCAGTCGAGGGCGGCGAACTTGTCGGTGCCCTTGCTCGCGAACACCTTCGCCACGTCGAGCTGGTCGGCCGCGAGGATGTTGATGCCGATGTGGGTGGCACGGTGCAGTGCGGGGTGTGTCGACGAGCTGCGTTGGACACACACCAGGACCATCGGCGGGTCGAGGGAGATGCTGGAGAACGCGTTCACCGCGAGGCCCCTGGGGGTCCCGTCGTCGTCGGTGGTCACCACGGTGACACCGGTGATGAACTTGCGGTGCACCCCCTTGACCAGGTCGGCGTCGACGGCGGCCTCGTGCGCCGTCGTGATGATGCCGAGCGCCTCGAGGAGCTGCCGGGAGTCGAAGGTCACAGACTCCTCGGTGACGGTGTCACCGTCGAAGCGGGCGAATGTGGCGCCCGACACCTCGACGGGCCGGCCGGTGGGCGGCACACCCATGAACGTGTCGGTGTGCCGGCCCGTGCTGCGCCAGCGGACCGCCAGCCGGTCCCCGTCCACGACCAGGTCCTCGATCTCGGTCCGCAGATCGGGGAACGCCGCGCGCACCGCGCTGATGCTCTCCTTGAACCCGGCGCGGTCCTGAGCGGTGCCGGCCGGCCCACGGCGGCGCACGTAGCCGGTGCTCAACACGGCGTCCAGAGCGTCGACTTCACCCCGGTTCCAGGCCGCGTCCCAGGCGGCGCGGAGGCGGGCGGGGCGGTCGGTGGCATGTTCCAGAGTGACTGACATGGCGGCTCCATCGATCGGATCGGCCTGCTCTTGCATGGCAGATCTGTTGTATGGCAGAGGACCGTAGGAATCGGGTATCCGTCATGTCAATGGTTCGGACGGAATTCGCAGCTTCCTGGGCTGTATTACAGGGAACCCCTAGGTCAGAGCCGCCTATTTGCCGCCGACCCTTGACGGCTCCCCGGGTCACTCTTAGCCTCGCTGCCATGGCACAGCAACCATCAGCAGGCCAACAACTGTGGGCCACGCCCACACGAGGCAGACTGCGCAAGGTCGTCACCGTGGTGGACGAGGTCCTCCTGGAGCTCGGCCGGCCGGTCGCGACCCCCGTACGCCGCGTCGCCGCGGCCGCCGTGATCGAGAACCCCTGGGCCGGGCGCGGATTCGTCGCCGACCTGGGACCCGAGGTGGAGGACATCGCGCCCGGCATCGGCCGCCTCCTCACCGACCGGCTGATCGAGACGCTGGGCGGCGTGGAGCACGTCGAGGCGTTCGGCAAGGCGGCCGTCGTCGGGCTCGACGGCGAGATCGAGCACGGCGGGGCACTGATCCACACCCCGTACTTCGGCAATGTGCTGCGGGAGCTGACCGAGGGCACCTCGATCATCGTGTTCAGCGACGACCGGCTCGCGGCGGGCGAACCGCTGACCGTCCCGGTGTGGCACAAGACCGCCGCCGCCACCCGCTCCCACTACCAGACCGTCCAGATCCGGGTGCCGGACGCACCGCGCCCCGACGAGATCGTCGTCGTGGCCGCCGCAGCCTCGGGGCCGCGCCCCAACGCCCGTATCGGAGACCGCCGCCAGGACCCCGTGGTCCGCCTCGCCGACTTGGAGACCGCCCGATGAACCTCCGCAAGATCGTGACGTACGTCGAAGACATCCACGCCGAGGGCGGCCGCCCCGTCGACTCGGTGGCACGCACCGCGGTGGTGCTCGCCGTGATCGAGAACCCGTGGGCGGGCCAGGGCTTCGTCGACGACCTGCTGCCCGGCATCGACGAAGTGGCTCCGCAGCTGGGCGAGTTGCTCGCGCCGCGCGTCGTGGAGGCGCTCGGCGCGCCCGTCGAGGCGTACGGGAAGGCCGCCATCGTCGGCCTGGACGGCGAGGTCGAGCACGGCAGCGCCCTCATCCACACGCTGAAGTTCGGCGACCACTTCCGCAAGGCGGCGAACGCCACCACGCTGCTCCCGGCCGTGGAGAAGCGCGCGGTCGCCGGAGGTGTCTTCGACATCCCGCTGAAGCACATCACCGACGCCACCATCCGCTCCCACCACCAGAGCATCGAGGTACGGGTCCCGGACGGCCCGCGCGCCGACGAGATCGTCATCGGCCTCGCCGCCGCGGCCCAGGGCCGTCCGCAGGCCCGCCTCGCCCCGCTCGCCACCGAGCAGTAGGCACCGCCATGGACAAGCCGCCCCTCGTACTCCTGCACGGTGTCGGCCTCGACCGCACCATGTGGGAGCCCGTCACCGCCCTGCTGGCCGACCGCTTCACCGTCATCGCGATCGACCTGCCCGGGCACGGCGCCCGCCCGCCCGTGCGCGGCGACGTGACCCTGGCGGAGCTCGCCGACGGGGTCGCCGGGCACATCCCGGCAGGCTCGCACCTCGTCGGGTTCTCGCTCGGCGCGCTGGTCGCCCAGCAACTGGCCCTGTACCGGCCGGAGTTGACGCGCACGCTCACCTCGGTGAGCTCGGTCTGTCGCCGCACCCCCGACGAGCGGGCGGCCGTCCGGACCCGGCTGCGCAATGCCGAGAGCGACTTCGCGGCGAGCACCGCTGCGTCCATCGAGCGCTGGTACGCGGGCACCACCGTGCCGGACGAGGTCGTCGACCGGACGCGGGCCACGCTGAGCGCCAACGACGTCGACTCTTTCCTCGGCTGCTACCGGGTGTTCGCGCAAGCCGACGCCGAGCTCGGCCCGCGGCTCGGTGACATCACCGTGCCGTCCCTGGCCGTGACCGGGGAGAACGATCCCGGGTCCACGCCGGAGATGACACACCGCCTCGCCGCGGCGCTGCCCGCCTGCCGGGCCGTGATCGTGCCCGGGGCGCGACACATGCTGCCCGTCGAGCGCCCGGAGGCGTTCGCCGAGGCCCTCACCACGTTCCTCACACAGAGCGCACAGCTCACCGACGAGAGCGCACCTGGAGACACCGCACATGTCTGAGCCCACGACGCTCACGACCTGGAAGCACTTCATCGGCGGCAGGTGGGTCGAGCCCGCCGCCGGCGAGTACTTCGACAGCACCGACCCGGCCACCGGCCGCACCCTCTACCGCGCCGCCCGCGGCACCGCCGCCGACATCGACAAGGCCGTCGCCGCCGCGCGCACCGCCTTCGAGGACCCGGACTGGCGCGACCTCAACCAGACCAAGCGGGGCCACCTCCTGCGCCGCCTCGGTGAGCTGATCGCCGAGAACGCGGAGGAACTCGCCCTCATGGAGTCGCGGGACAACGGCAAGCTGCTGCGCGAGATGCGCGGCCAACTCGCCTCGCTGCCCGAGTACTTCCACTACTACGCGGGCCTCGCCGACAAGATCCACGGCGAGACCATCCCCACCTCCGACCGCGCTGTCCTCAACTACACGGCGCGCGAGCCCCTCGGCGTCGTGGGCGCGATCACCCCGTGGAACTCGCCGCTGACCCTGACCACCAGCAAGCTGGCCCCCGCCCTGTGCGCGGGCAACACGGTGGTCGTCAAGCCCTCCGAGTACACGTCGGCGAGCGGGCTGCGCCTGGCGGAGCTCGCCCTGGAGGCCGGCTTCCCGCCCGGCGTCGTCAACGTCGTCACCGGATACGGCGCCGAGGCCGGTGGGCCCCTCGTCGACCACGAGGACCTCGCCAAGATCTCCTTCACCGGCTCCACGGCGACCGGATCGAAGATCGCCGCGTCGGCCGCGGGCCGTTTCATCGGCTCCACCCTCGAGCTCGGCGGCAAGTCGCCGCAGATCGTCTTCGAGGACGCCGACGTGGCGAACGCCGCCATGGGTGTCATCGCGGGTGTCTTCGCCGCGGCCGGGCAGACCTGCATCGCCGGCAGCCGCGTCTTCGCCCACCGCTCCGTCTACGACGAGCTTCTGGAGCGGGTCTGCGAGCGCGCGAAATCCATCCGTATCGGCGACCCCCTCGACGGGGCCACCGAACTCGGCCCGCTCGCCTTCGAGGCGCAGCGCGACAAGGTCGCCGCGTACGTCGACCTCGGGCGCGAGGAGGGTGCCCGCGTGCTGACCGGCGGCGCGCCCACCGACGGCGGCACGGGCGGCTGCTTCTACGAGCCGACCGTCCTGGTCGACGTCGACAACAGCATGCGCGTGGTCCGCGAGGAGATCTTCGGCCCGGTCGTCGCGATCATGCCGTTCGACACCGAGGACGAGGTCGTGGGCCTCGCCAATGACACCGAGTACGGCCTCGCGGCCGGGATCTGGACCACCAATCTGTCGCGCGCCCACCGGGTGGCGGGCCGCCTCGACGCGGGCACGGTCTGGGTCAACACCTACCGGGCCATGTCCCCGATGTCCCCACGCCAGGGCTTCAAGGCCAGCGGCGTCGGCGTCGAGCACGGCACCGAGACCATCAAGGAGTACACCCGGCTCAAGAGCGTATGGATCAACACGAGCGAGGAGCCCGTGGCCGACCCGTTCACGATGCGGAGCTGACGCCCGCCATGCCACAGATCACCGTCACGCTCGCCGAGGGCCGCACCCCCGAGCAGATCAGGACCCTGCAGCACGAGGTCCATGAGGCCGTGCTGCGCTCGATCGACACCCGGCCCGAGTACATCCGGGTCGTCGTCCACGAGGTCCCCGCGACGCACTGGTCCACGGGAGACACCACGCTCGCGGAGATGCGAGCCACCGCCATTGCCATGGAAGAAGCCACCCCTACCTCAGCAAAGGAGCTGTCATGAGGTTTTCGCTGTTCGTGCACATGGAGCGCTGGGACGAGAGCACCACCCACCGCGAACTCTTCGAGAACCTCACCGAGCTGACGCAGATGGCCGAGGCCGGCGGGTTCAGCACGGTGTGGGTCGGTGAGCACCACGCCATGGAGTACACGATCTCGCCCAGCCCGATGCCGATCCTGGCGCACCTGGCGGCGAAGACCGACACCATCCGGCTCGGCGCGGGCACCATCATCGCCCCGTTCTGGCACCCGGTCCGGGCCGCGGGGGAGACCGCGCTCCTCGACGTGATCAGCAACGGCCGGGCCGAGGTCGGCCTCGCCCGCGGCGCGTACCAGATCGAGTTCGACCGCCTCGCCGACGGGCTCAAGGCCTCCGACGGAGGCAAGCACCTGCGCGAACTCGTCCCCGCCGTACGGGCGTTGTGGCAGGGCGACTACGCGCACGACGGCGAGATCTGGCAGTTCCCGACGTCGACCAGCGTGCCCAAGCCGGTGCAGCAGCCCACCCCGCCGATGTGGGTCGCCGCCCGCGACCCCGCCTCGCACGACTTCGCCGTCTCCCAGGGCTGCAACGTCATGGTCACCCCGCTGATGAAGGGCGACGAGGAGGTCGCCGCCCTCAAGGAGAAGTTCGACACCGCCGTCGCCAACCACCCCGAGGTGGAGCGCCCCGACATCATGGTGCTGCGCCACACCCATGTGCACGCCCCGGAGGACCCGGAGGGCTGGCGCCCGGCCGCCGAAGGAATCAACAAGTTCTACCGCACCTTCGACGCCTGGTTCGGCAACAAGAAGGCCCCGGTCAACGGCTTCCTGGAGCCCAGCCCCGAGGAGAAGTTCGCCGAGCGCCCCGAGTTCGCGCCCGAGGCCCTGCGCAGGACCGCCATGATCGGCACGCCCGCCGAGGTCGTCGAGCGGCTGCGCGGCTACGAGGAGCTGGGCGTCGACGAGTACAGCTTCTGGATCGACAACACGCTCTCGCACGAGGAGAAGCGCGAGTCGCTGAAGCTGTTCATCAAGGAGGTCGTCCCGGCCTTCCAGTAGGCCACCCGCCCCCACGGCATTGCCCGCCTTCTTGCATGGCAATTCCGGGATTCCCCGTCAATTGACGCCATGCGTCCCCGAAGACTAGGTTCTCGTGCCATGCAAGAGCCCAAGCACCTCGCACGCAGGCCGCTGCAGCAGACCAGCATGCAGGCGAAGGTCGCCGAAGAGCTGCGCCGGATGATCATCAGTGGGGAGCTGCCGCCGCGCTCCAGCCTCTCCGAGATGACGCTGTCGCAGACCTTCGGCGTCAGCCGCACCCCGATCCGCGAAGCCCTCAAGCAGCTCCAGATCGAGGGCCTGGTGGAGGTGCGCCCGCGGGTCGGCACGTTCGTCGCCGTGCCCTCGCGCCGCGAGATCACGGAGCTCTTCCAGATGAAGGAGCTCCTCGAAGGCGCGGCGGCCCGCCTCCTCGCCTTCCGCGGCAACGTCCCCGAGGTGGAACGCCTCGCCGACAACATGAGCGCCGCCGACGACGCGGTGCGCGCCGGCGACTCGGAGCAGTACGAGAAGCTGGTGCACGACTTCCACGAGCTGATCATGGTCGGGGCCGACAACTCCAAGCTGGAGGCCCACTACCGCACCCTGATGAACCAGCTCGCCTACGCCCGCCTCGTCCGCACCTCCCTGTCGCAGCCCGGCCGCCTCACCGAGTCCGACCACGAGCACCACCGCGTCCTCGACCTCATCCGCGCCAGGGACGGCGACGGCGCGGAACGCGTGATGCGCGAACACGTGCGGCGCAGCCACCAGGCGCTCATGGCGGGGATGGACGACGACCGGTTCAAGGACTGAGCTTCAAGGACTGAGGGAATTCAGGTGCGGCCACCGGCCCGGTGGTGTGTCATCACCAGCATGGCCATCGAGTTGGTGACACCGGAAGTCGACGAGCTGGGTGACGTCGTCGACGTACTGCGCACATGGCAGCACGACACGGCGCCGATGCAGCTGCACCCCGGCGACCTGGGCTGGTACTGGCGGACCGGCGCGGAGCGCACCGCGGCGGACGTGCGGACGTGGCGCCGCGGCGGGCGGGTCCTCGCCGTCGGCCTGCTGGACGGGCCCACCCTGCTGCGGCTGACCCTCGCGCCCGACGCCCACCAAGACCCGGCGCTGGCACGGCAGTTGCTCGCCGATGTGGGCGAGCCGAAGCGCGGGGTCCTGCCGGAGGGGCCGGTCGACATCGAGGCTCCCCGGGGCGTCCTGCTCCATGACCTCCTGGCCGGGGCCGGCTGGCGCCCTGGTGAGGCGTGGACGCCGCTGCGCCGCGATCTCACCGAACCGGTCCGGCCCCCGGCCGTGCGGATCGAGGTCGCGGGGGCGGACCGGGCGGACGCGTACGCCGCCGTGCACCGGGCGGCGTTTGACGGCTCGACGTTCAGCGGGGCTCGGTGGCACGCGATGGCGGCCGGGGCTCCGTACGCGGAGGCGCGGTGTCTGCTCGCGTACGACGACGAGGGCGCGGCGGTGGCGGCGGTGACCGTGTGGTCGGCGGGGCCGGGCCGACCCGGGCTGCTCGAACCCATGGGCGTGCACCGGGACCACCGTGGCCGTGGTCACGGGGCGGCGATCTCTGTCGCCGCGGCAGCCGCACTCCGTGAACTCGGCGCGTCGAGCGCCCTCGTGGGCACGCCGAGCGCCAACAGGGCGGCCGTGGCCACCTACAAGGCGGCCGGCTTCGAGCCACTACCGGAGGTCAGGGACCGCTGCCGGGAGGCGTAGTGCCGCCAAACCGTTCTACGCAGTGGTGGCGATGCCGCCGTCGACGGGGATCACGGCGCCCGTCAGGTATGCGCCCGCCCGGCTGGCGAGGAACACGGCGACACCCGCCATGTCGTCGTCGCGGCCGATCCGGCGCAGTGGGGCCGACGCCGCGATCGCCTCGCCGAGCTCATCGAGGGTCGCAGCCATCATCGCCGACGGGAACGGTCCCGGTGCCACGGCGTTCACGGTGACGTGCTGCGGTCCCAGTTCCTTGGCCAGCACCCTGGTGAGTTGATGCAGCGCGGCCTTGCTGCTGGAGTACGAGTAGTTGGGCCGCTGCGGGATGTGGATGGCGGCGATGCTGCCGATGTTGATGATCCGCGCGGGATCGTCGACCGTGCCCGCCTTGCGAAGTGCGGGCAGCAACGCCTGGACCAGCCAGAACGGCGACTTCAGGTTGAGGTCGACGACCGTGTCCCAGGCCTCGTCCGGGAACGTCTCCAGCGGCTCGTCCCACATGGCGCCCGCGTTGTTGACGAGGATGTCGAGAGGCTCCGAGTCGGCGGTGACGAGGTCGGACAGTCGCCGACACTCGTCGTGGCGGGACAGGTCGGCGGGGACGGCCCGCACCTCACCGAATGGGGACAGGTGTTCCTGTGCCTCGGCGCACGCTTCCGCGTCGCGTGAGCTGATGACCACCCGGACGCCCGCCTGGAGAAGGCCACGCGCGATCATCATCCCGATGCCTCTGGTGCCACCGGTGACGAGCGCGCGCTTTCCACGAAGATCGAAGAGTTCCGCATGCGTTGTGAATTGGCTGTCCACCACTTGCCGTCTTTCTCGTTTGGAGATGCTGGGGTACCGGCCGTCCGACTCCCGCTCATTCCGAGAACCTGGTGACACCGGCATGCCCGCGACGCTATGACCTTCGTGTGCACTCCAAGCAAGCGTCTCCTGACCAGAGGTGACAGGCTCTAGTCGCCCACCGCGCCGTCCGCCATCTCCCGCAGGATGTCGATGTGCCCGTTGTGGCGCGAGGTCTCCTCGATCATGTGCATCAGGATCCAGCCGAGGGTGACATGGGTGCCGTCCCTGACCGGGCGCTTCGCCGTCGCCAACAGGTCTGTTTCTGCGACCAGTTGACGGTAGCGGGCGCTCTGCTCCTCGTACTCGGCGACGAGTTGGGGGATCGGGGTCTCGGCTCCGAGCCGCATCTCGCGGTCCGGGTCCTCGTCCGTCCACGGGCCCGCGTCCTCCTCGCCGAGGAAGATCACCTGGATCCAGTGGTACTCGACCCACCGGAGGTGGTTGATCAGGCCGCCCAGCGTCATGAGCGGCGAGCCGGGCAGCGGCGCCGCGCCCCCGTGCTCGGGTGCGAGGTCGGCGCACTTGGCGACGGCCGTGGCGCGCGCGTAGTCGAGGAAGTGGGTGAGCATCGTCCGCTCGTCCCAGGACGGCGGCATATCGGTGCGTGTCATGGCGTGATCCTGGCACGCGCCGACAGGGCGCGACAGCGGTTATCGCCGCCGGTGCCGGATCACGCCGCCCCGGCCCCGTCCAGACGCTCCCGCAGCGTGCCCGCGAACTCCTCCGCGCGGCCGAGCTGTTTGCGCAGATCCGCGACGCGGTCGGCCGCCGCCTGCTCGAAGTGGCGGACACGGTCCAGGAGTTGCTCGCGCTCGTCGCCCTCGGGCGGCGGGGTCGCGTCGAGGCGGTCCGTGGCGTCCAGGAGGTCCCGCATCTGGTCGAGGGTGAAGCCGAGCGGCTTCATGCGGCGGATCACCATGAGGCGGGCCACGTCGTTCTCGGTGTAGAGGCGGAAGCCGCCCTGAGAGCGGGCGGACGGGATGACGAGGCCTGTCTCCTCGTAGTGCCGGATGGTGCGCAACGACAGCTCGGTCCGGGCGGCGACCTCGCCGATCTGCATGTGCTCGCTGCTCACGCGGCGCCTTTCTCCGTGTCTGCGTGGTGTCACCGGGGTCACAGTCGGCGACGCCGATCTCTACCCTAACGTTAGGGTAGAGTTGTCGGATGTCAGGGTCGGCCGCACGCCGCCCGTTCTCCCGCTCGCACAGGCCGCGTGACGCCAGTGTGCCCGACCACGACAGGTTACTTTCTCTTGTCCCCCTCCTCCGCCCCTTCCGCTCCGTCACCGGCCGCCCGGCTGCGCGGCCTGCGCCCCGACTGGTGGTCCGACCCGAAGGTGTGGCGCACCGAGATCCTGGGCGGGCTCGTGGTGGGGCTCGCGCTGATCCCCGAGGCGATCTCGTTCTCGGTCATCGCGGGCGTCGATCCGCAGATCGGTCTCTTCGCCGCGTTCACGATGGCGGTGACCATCTCGATCGTCGGTGGGCGGCGCGCCATGATCTCGGCCGCCACCGGCGCTGTCGCGCTGGTGATCGCGCCGCTCAACCGGGAGCACGGATTCGGTTATCTGGTCGCGGCGGTGATCCTGGCCGGTGTGTTCCAGATCGTCCTCGGCGCGCTCGGCGTGGCGAAGCTGATGCGGTTCGTGCCGCGCAGCGTGATGGTCGGCTTCGTCAACGCGCTCGCCATCATGATCTTCATGGCCCAGGTGCCCGAGATGACGGACGTGCCGTGGGCCGTCTACCCGCTGATCGTCGCAGGGCTCGCGCTGATGGTGTTCTTCCCGAAGGTCACCAAGGCGGTCCCGGCCCCGCTCGTCTCCATCGTCATCCTGACCGTCATCACCGTCGCCGCCGGGATCGCGGTGCCGACCGTGGGGGACAAGGGCGCGCTGCCGTCCTCGCTGCCGGTGCCGGGGCTGCCGGACGTGCCGTTCACCCTGGAGACGCTGAAGATCATCGCGCCGTACGCGCTGGCCATGGCGCTCGTCGGGCTCATGGAGTCCCTGATGACGGCCAAGCTGGTCGACGAGATCACCGACAGCCGCTCGTCCAAGACCCGCGAGTCGATCGGGCAGGGCATCGCCAACATTGTCACCGGCTTCTTCGGCGGCATGGGCGGCTGCGCCATGATCGGCCAGACGATGATCAACGTAAAGGTGTCCGGCGCCAGGACCCGCCTGTCCACGTTCCTCGCGGGCGTGTTCCTGATGGTGCTGTGCGTGGTCTTCGGGCCCGTCGTCTCCGAGATCCCGATGGGCGCCCTGGTCGCCGTCATGGTGATGGTGTGCTTCGCGACGTTCGACTGGCACTCCATCGCCCCGAAGACGCTGAAGCGGATGCCGGCCGGCGAGCTCGTCGTGATGGTGCTGACCGTCGTGGTCGTGGTCGCCACCAGCAACCTCGCGATCGGTGTCGTCGTCGGCTCGATCACCGCGATGGTCATCTTCGCCCGACGCGTCGCCCACGTCGCGAACGTCACCTCGGTCACCGACCCCGACGGCAGCCAGGTCGTCTACTCGGTCACCGGTGAGCTCTTCTTCGCGTCCTCCAACGACCTGGTGACCCAGTTCGACTACGCAGGCGACCCCGACAAGGTCGTCATCGACCTCTCCGCGACGCATGTCTGGGACGCCTCGTCGGTCGCCGCGCTCGACGCGATCGAGACCAAGTACGCGGAGCGCGGCAAGAGTGTCGAGATCGTCGGCTTCAACCCGGACAGCGCGGCCCTGCACGGCAAGCTGAGCGGCGAACTCACCGGCAGTAACTGACACCTTCCTTCTGCGATAGCGTCCCTCCTCTTCGGACGAGTTCGGACGAGTGAGGGGCGCAGCGTGCAGGTTCAGGTGCAGGGGCGGGCGGTACGTCGATGGGTCGTGCTGGGGGTGTCGGCGTTCGGCGCGATCTTCCTGGTCGTCGGGCTGATCCTGGCGTGGTCCTCGGTCTCGCTGCTGCGGGAGGCGGACCGTACGACGGGCAGGGTCGTGGCCCTGAAGTGGCGCGACAGCCACATCGGCGTGACGCGCAAGACCCGGGAGCGGGACAAGCCCTCGGCGTATCCGGTCGTCGAGTTCACCACCGCGGACGGCACCCCGTACACCTTCCGCAGCTCGACGGGCTCCAACCCGCCCGCGTACGAGGAGGGGGAGCGCGTCGAGGTGCTGTACCGGGCCGACGACCCCGAGGACGCGCAGATCAACGGGTTTCTCTCGCTGTGGCTGCTGCCGCTCATCTTCGGCGGGATCGGGCTGATCGCCGCCGCCGTCGCCACGGGCATCGCGGTCTTCGGACGGCGGCGGCGCGCGTAATGCGAACCCGGTCTACTTGGGCTCCGTCGCGATCTGGATGAGGTTGCCGCAGGTGTCGTCGAGCACGGCGGTCGTGACCGGGCCCATCTCCAGCGGCTCCTGGGTGAAGCGCACGCCGAGCGCGGTCAGCCGCTCGTACTCCGCCTGCACGTCGTCGACGGCGAACTGGGCGAGCGGGATGCCGTCCGCGATGAGCGCGTCACGGTAGGGCTTCACGGCCGGGTGGCCCGCCGGCTCCAGGAGGAGCTCGGTGCCGCCGGGCTCCTCGCTCGACACGACGGTCAGCCAGCGGTCGGTCTCGCCCACGGGCACGTCGTGCTTCTTCCGGAAGCCGAGGATCTCGGTGTAGAAGTGCGCGGCCTTGGCCTGGTCGTCGACGAAGACGCTGGTCATGTGGATCTTCATGGGGTGCTCTCTTCCGGGTCCTGTGCAGGGGCTGCTGGCTTGAGCCACCGCTCCGATATCTGGCGCAGCGGTGCGGTGTTCAGGTCGTGGAACTTGTAGCGGCCCTCCCGCCGTGTCTCGACGAGCCCGGCCGCCTCCAGCACGGCGAGGTGCTGGGAGACGCCCTGCCTCGACAGGCTCAGCCGGTGCTTCATGGCCAGCCGTGAGCAGATCTCGAACAGTGTCTGCCCCGACTTCTCCGTCAGCTCGTCGAGGATCGCGCGGCGGGTGGGGTCGGCCAAGGCTCTGAAAAGGTCATCGGCCACGATGCCAGCATAGGCAAGTGTTCGCTTGCCTATCAACCGGAAGGGCGGGCGCGCGTCCTTCCGACGCCCCGTCAGGTCCAGGTGTCCATATGGCGGACGCCCAACTGCCCGCTACCGGCCAAAACTTGGCGCGCGACACAACATCCGAAGTCGCATATGTCCGCATCTGGGCATTTAATTTGACGGGAGACGTCAACCCACGCGTCAGTCCCAGCACCACAGAACGGGCGTCCCACGGATGAAAATCAGCTTCCTGCTCTTCAATGCCTACGGCATCGGCGGCACCATCCGCTCCACGATGAACCTCGCGGGCGCGCTCGCCGAGGCGGGCCACGAAGTAGAGATCGCGTCGGTCGTGCGAACCAGGGAACACCCCGCACTGAACCCGGCACCCGGAGTGAGAATCCTTGCGCTCGTCGAGGCGCGGCGCGGCGCCGCGGCCTTCGACCCGGAACACGATCCGGCCGCCTCTCCCTCACAGCTCTATCTCCGCGCCGACGGCCCCTACGCCCACTCCAGCACCCTCACCGACAGACGCATCGTCGAGTGGCTGAACAGAACCGACGCCGACGTCGTCGTGGGGACACGCCCGGGCATCAACGTGCTGCTCGCCGAGTACGGCCCCCGCCGCGCGCTGCGCATCGGGCAGGAACACCTGACGCACAGCATGCACAAGCCGGCCATACAGTCGGCCCAGGACAAGGCGATCGCCGCTCTCGACGCCTTCACCACCGTTTCCTACGCCGACGCCGAGTGCTATCGCGACGCCCTGCCCGGAGTCGACACCGAGATCCGCTGCATCCCCAACGGCGTCCCCGTCCCGGACGTCGCCGCGTCGACCGGACGCAACAAAGTGGTCGTGGCGGCGGGCCGCCTCATTTCCGTGAAGAACTACGCCCTGCTCATCGAGGCCTTCGGGCACGTCGTGGCCGAACGCCCCGACTGGTCGCTGCGCCTCTACGGCCGGGGCCGCCTCGCGGGACAGCTGCGCGAGCAGGTCATGGCGGCGGGGCTGCACCATCACGTGCGGCTCATGGGCGCCGTCGCACCCATCGAGCCGGAGTGGTCGAAGGGGTCCATCGCGGCGGTCTCGTCGAACGCCGAGTCCTTCGGCATGACCCTCGTCGAGGCCATGCACGCGGGGCTGCCCGTGGTCGCCACCGACTGCCCGTACGGGCCCGGCGAGATCATCGACGACGGACGCGACGGATACCTGGTGCAGCCCGGCGACCCGAAGGCGTTCGCCGCCGCGCTGCTCGACCTGATCGAGGACGACGAGCGGCGCCACGCGATGGCCGAGGCGGCGAAGGCGAAGGCGCTGACCTTCACTCCTCGGACAGCGGCCGAACGGTTCCTCGCCCTGGTGGCGGAGCTGGGCGGCCCCGGAACTCCCGAACCGGCGTCGACGCCGGGACGCGTCCGCAGACCCGTACGCAGCGTGGTGCGCGAGCGCGTCGGCACCGTCGTACGCCCCGTGCTGCGCGCGTCCCTGCGCAGCCCCGTCCTCGCACCCGCCGTCCGCACCCTGATGCCCGGCCGCGCCAAGCGCCTCACCCGCGTCCCCGGCTTCCACCCCGCGGCCCGCACGAGGGCCACGACCGACGGTGACATCGTCGTGGACATCACCGGCGTACACACACCACAGGCCGCACTGCTCCTGCGGCGGGGCGATGACACGCTGCGCCTCCCGCTCCGCCCGGAGCCGGAATCCCTGCGCGCCCGCATCGGCCGGGACCATGTGCTGGGCGAGGGGGAGTGGACCGTCTACGTGGAGCGCACAGACGACGGCGTACGTCGCCGGGCCCACTCCCTGACGGTGGAGACCGCGGAACTGGTGGGCCGCACACCGGAGTTGATCGGGGACCAGGTCACCTCCCGCATCCCCCGCACCACGGGCACGGGACACCTCTCCGTACGGACCTGGGCCCGCCCCGCACACCTCGAGATCGGCACCGTGGACACCGGCGGGTCAGCCCTCATCGTGGAGGGCCGGATCGTCGGACGGCCGCTGGGCGACGACACCGTGGTGGTGGCAGCGCGGCGCGGCGGGGACACCGCATTCGAGTCGGCGGAGGTCGTGGTCTCCGGCGACCATGTGTGGTTCTCCGTGCCGTACGCCGACTTCGCCGAGCGGTGCCGGGCCGCCGGCGAGGGCCGCGAGTTGTGGGACCTGCACCTGGTCGATCGCGGCGCCCGGATCCCCGTCGGCCGGATCGGCGGGGACGTGGTCGAGCGCAAGGGGACCGACCCGGTGCCCCCGGCCTTCCATGAGGGCGCCGGGGGTCAACAGGTGCGGATCGGCCCCTACTTCACCGCGGCCAACAACCTGGCGGTGACGGTCCGCGAGGTGACCCCGTCCTCGCAGCCGGGGCGCGACGCGGTGGTCAGCGCGCAGGCGACGGAGGTCCGGATGAGCGGGGTCGGATAGCGGCGACGCCCACCAACTGGGCGTCAGCGCAGGCCATAACGCCGGGCGGCGCGCTCCGCGGTGTCCGGCTTGGCCTCGCCGCGCGCCGCCAGGGTGCGCAGCACATGCACCACGACGGACTCGGCGTCCACGCCGAAGTGGCGGCGGGCATTGACCCGGTTGTCGGAGAGGCCGAAGCCGTCGGTGCCGATCGAGGACCACTGCTGGGGCACCCACGGGGCGATCTGGTCGGGCACCGCGCGCATCCAGTCCGACACCGCGACGACCGGGCCCGGCGCCTCGGCGAGCGCCCCGGTGACATACGGGATCCGGTCCTGGTCCTCGGCCTCCATCGCCTCGCGGCGCAGCAGCGTCCAGGACGGCGCCGACCATACGTCGGCCGCGACGCCCCAGTCCTCGGCGAGCAGTTCCTGCGCCTCGAGGATCCAGTGGATCGCCGTGCCGGAGGCGAGGAGTTGGACGGGCGGGGCGTCGCTGTCGGCGTTGGTGGCGGCGCGGTAGCGGTACAGGCCGCGCAGGATGCCCTCCTCTACACCGTCGCCTTCGGGCATCGGCGGCTGGAGCTTCGTCTCGTTGTAGACGGTGAGGTAGTAGAAGACGTCCTCGGCATCCTCCCCGTACATGCGCCGCAGACCGTCCCGGACGATGACACCGACCTCGTACGCGAACGCCGGATCGTAGGGCAGGCAGGCCGGGTTGGTGGAGGCGATGAGGTGCGAGTGGCCGTCGGCGTGCTGAAGGCCCTCGCCGGTCATGGTGGTGCGTCCGGCGGTGGCGCCGATGACGAAGCCGCGGCCCAACTGGTCTGCCAGCGCCCAGAACTGATCGGCCGTCCGCTGCCAGCCGAACATCGAGTAGAAGATGTAGAAGGGGATGAGCGGCTCGCCGTGCGTCGCGTACGAGGTGGCGGCGGCGGTGAAGGAGGCCAGTGAACCGGCTTCCGTGATGCCCTCGTTGAGGATCTGGCCGCTGGTCGACTCCTTGTAGTAGAGGAGCTGGTCGCGGTCCACGGGCTCGTACGTCTGGCCCTTGGGGGAGTAGATCCCGGCCGAGGGGAACAGGGACTCCATGCCGAAGGTGCGGGCCTCGTCGGGGACGACGGGCACCCAGCGCGGGCCGGTCTCCTTGTCCCGCATCAGATCCTTGACCAGCCGGACGAACGCCATCGTCGTGGCGATCTCCTGGCCGCCCGAGCCCTTCGCCAGCATCTCGAACGGCTTGGCGGCCGGGGCAGGGAGCGGTCGGGCCGCGACGCGGCGCGCGGGAGCCGGGCCGCCGAGGGCGCGGCGGCGTTCGTGGAGGTAGGCGACCTCCTCGGAGTCGGGGCCCGGGTGGACGTACGGGACCAGGTCCTCGCCGAGCCGGGAGTCGGGGATGGGCAGCTCCAACAGGTCGCGCATGGCACGGAATTCCTTGCCGGAGAGCTTCTTCATCTGGTGGTTGGCGTTGCGCGACTCGAAGCCGGGGCCGAGCGTCCAGCCCTTCACCGTCTGGACGAGGACGACGGTCGGTGCGCCCTTGTGGTCGACGGCCGCGCGGTACGCGGCGTGGATCTTGCGGGGCTCGTGGCCGCCGCGCGAGGTGCCCACGATCCGGGCGAGGTCCTCGTCGGAGTACGGGCGGGCGAGGCCGGCGAGCGGGCCTGCGAAAAGGCGTTCGCGGATGTACGCGCCGTCGCGCGCGGCGAACGTCTGCAACTGGCCGTCGGGCAGCGTGTCGAGGGCGTCGAGGAGCAGCCCGTCGGTGTCCGTGGCGAGCAGGCCGTCCCACTCCACGCCCCAGGGCACCTTGACCACGTTCCAGCCGGCCGCGCGGAACTGCGCCTCCAGCTCCTGCACGATCTTGAAGTTGCCGCGCACCGGACCGTCCAGGCGCTGCAGATTGCAGTTGACGACGAACGTGAGGTTGTCGAGCTCCTCGCGGGCGGCGAGGTTCAGTGCGGCCGTCGACTCCGGCTCGTCCATCTCGCCGTCGCCGAGGAACGCCCACACGTGGCTGTGGCTGGTGTCCTTGATGCCGCGGTGGTGCAGATAGCGGTTGAAGCGGGCCTGATAGATGGCCGACAGCGGGCCGAGTCCCATCGACACGGTCGGGAACTCCCACAGCCACGGCAGCCGCCGCGGATGCGGGTACGAGGGCAGTCCGCCGCCGCCCGCCTCCATCCGGAACCGGTCCAACTCGGCCTCAGTGAGCCGCCCTTCGAGGAACGCGCGGGCGTAGACACCGGGGGAGGCGTGCCCCTGGACGTAGAGCTGGTCGCCGCTTCCGTCGGCGTCCTTGCCCTTGAAGAAGTGCTGGAAGCCGACCTCGTAGAGCCAGGCGGCCGAGGCGTAGGTGGCCATGTGGCCGCCGAGACCGCCGCGTTCGTTGCCGCGGGTGACCATGACCGCGGCGTTCCACCGGTTCCACGCGGTGATCCGCGACTCCATCGACTCGTCGCCGGGGTAGGCCGGTTCGGCGTCCGTCGGGATCGAGTTGACGTACGGCGTGGTCGACGGCGGCGGCAGCGATACGCCCGCCTGCCGTGCGTGATCCACCACGCGCCGCAGCAGCCGGCCCACGCGCCGGGGGCCGACGGCGCCGACCGCGCCGTCCACGGAGGCCAGCCACTCGGTGACCTCCTGCGGGTCGGGCTCGGGGAGTTGGTCCAGCTGGTGGTTCTGGGACATCGGGGACATAGGGGTTGCCCTTCCGTCGGGGCGCCCGTGGTGACGGGCGGCCATACGTTCCGCAAGTTCCGCACTGCGAAAGATCAATTTCTCAGAGCAGAAGCTAGGTCGCGACGAAGTGCCGGGTCAACGACTACTGGTGAGTAATTTTCAATGATCGATCATTTTCGGGCGTAATCCATGACGTGCAGCTCCATCAGCCGCCCCAAGTGCGGATCGCCGCGACGCAGGCCCTCGACGATCTCCTCGTGGTCCTCCGCGTTGTCGTGCAGCTCCGTGCGCAGCCGGCCGAGCGAAAGCCGCGTCCAGGCCTCCACGCCCAGCAGGTCCCAGTGTCGGATCAGTACCGGATTGCCGCACGCGTGGACGATGGCACGGTGGAACGCGACTCCGTGCAGGGCCTGTTCGTGTGTCTTGCCCTCGGTTGCGGCGCGCCGCATGGCCGCCAGATGCCCCTCGAGTTCGGCGACGTCACCGGCCATGCGCGGGGCCGCGAGCGTGATGGCGCGCCGCTCCAGGGAGGCCCGTACCTGGTACACGTCCCGGAGCTGATCCAGCGTGAGTTCCCGTACGCTCGCGCCCTTGTTGGGGGCGTACGTCACCAGCTCCATGGCCTCCAGCTCGCGCAGCGCCTCCCGTACCGGCGCCTGGCTGACGCCCAACTCCAGCGCGATGCGCCGCTCGACGATCCGGTCGCCCGGCTCCCAGCGGCCCTCCACCAGGCCTTCGAGGATGAAGTGGCGGACCTGCTCGTGCAGGGGGACGCGCGCGAGGGGGCCGGGAGTGGGCGACGTGGGCAAGGTGACCCTCCTGCTGTGGCGACTATTTGAGCAATGATCGATCACTGGCTACCGTACCGGTACCCGCAGCATCCCTACCCGTACTCGCGCTCGTCCCCGTCGGCTCGGGCAGCGTCCGGAACAGCAGCCAGCTCAGCAGCGGCATGAGGATGAGCGGAGTCAGGGCGGTGCGCAGCGAGGACTGGTCGGCGACGGTGCCGATGAGGGGGCTCGCCAGGCCGCCGATGCTCACCGTGAGACCGAGGGTGATGCCGCTCGCTGTGCCGACACGCGAGGGCAAGTAGTCCTGCCCGAGCGTGACTTGCAGCGAGAACGGCACGTACAGACCGGCGGAGGTGAGCGCGAGGAAGCCGTAGAGCGCAGGGCCCGGCACCCACACCACGCCCGCCACCGACGCCGCCGTCAGCAGGTACGACCAGCGCGAGACGGTGACCCGGTCCCAGCGGCCCGCCAGCGCCCCGCCCAGGATGCTGCCGACCGCCCCGCCCACGTAGAGCACGAACAGGGCCACGGTGCCCGCCACCTTGCTGCCGCCCATGCGCTGGGTCGCGTACAGGGAGACGAAGGTGCTCAGGCCGGTGAACACGATGGAGCGGCACACCACCGCGAACGACAGCCGGACGAACGCCGGAACGTCGTCCCTGGCGGGCGTCGACGCGGTGGCGGACGACGCGTTCTCGCGCCGTCCCAGCGCGCGCAGCACCGGCAGGCAGATCGCGGCGCCGGCCGCCGCGGGCAGCGCAAGCAGGGGAGTGAACCGCAGCCCGCCCGTGGCCACCGCGGCGGCGACCAGGAGCGGGGCCAGCGCGAAACCGACGTTGCCGCCGAGCGAGAACCAGGCCATCGCGCTGTGGCTGCCACCGCTCGCGAGCCGGGCCACCCGCGCCGACTCCGGATGGTAGGCGGCCACCCCGATCCCGGACACCGCGACGACGGCGAGGGTCACCGCGTACGAATCGCTCACCCCGCTCAGCGCGATGCCCACGCCCGCGAGCAGCGTGCTGAGCGGCAGCAGCCAGGGCATCGCCCGGCGGTCGGTGAGCAGGCCGAAGACCGGCTGCGCCACCGATGAAAGGAGCGAGGCCGCGAGCACGATGCCGGACACGGCGGCGTAGCTGTAGGCGCGTTCGGCGACGAAGTACGGGACGAGTGAGGCGACGGCGCCCTGGTAGACGTCCACGCACGCGTGCCCGACGGAGAGCAGGGGGATGGAGGTGTTCTTTCGCACCCGGTCATCGTCGCGAGCGGGCCCGCTGTCCCGCTTCCGATAACCTGCCAGACAATGCCGAAGAACCGCCACGCTGTTCGTCACACCGCCCGGCACTCCGTGCGGCACACCCCGGTGGCCCCCACGCACACCAGGTACCTGGCGCACGGAGCCGAGATCGACGCCCACCGGCACGACGACCACCAGATCGCCTACGCGGGCCGGGGCGTCGTCGCCGTCACCACCGACGCCGGATCCTGGGTCGCGCCGGGCACCCGCGCGCTGTGGGTGCCCGCCGACACGGTGCACGCCCACCAGGCCCACGGCGACGTCGAACTGCACTTCGTGGGGCTGCCCGCGACCGAGAACCCGCTCGGCCTCGACACCCCGGCCGTGCTCGCCGTCGGCCCGCTGCTGCGCGAGCTGATCATCGAGTACGCGCGCACCGGGTCCCCGGACACCACGGACGTCGGCAGCCCCGAACGGGCGCGCCTGCGGGCGGTGTTGCTCGACCAGCTGAAGCTGTCACCGCAGCAGCCGCTGCACCTGCCGACGCCGACCGCGCCCCTGCTGCGCGCCGTGTGCGACATCCTGCACACGGATCCGGCCGACCGCCGCACCCTGGCCGAACTGGGCCGGGAGGTCGGGGCGAGCGACCGCACGCTGTCCCGGCTCTTCCGCGGCGACCTCGGCATGACGTTCCCGCAGTGGCGCACCCAACTGCGCCTGCACCACGCGCTGGTCCTGCTCGCCGACCACACGCCGGTGACGACCGTCGCGAACCTGTGCGGCTGGTCGTCGACGAGCGCGTTCATCGACGTGTTCCGGCGCGCGTTCGGGCACACACCGGGCAGTCACCCGGGTCAGGGCCAGGACCGGTCCCGGGGTCAGGATCAGGACCGGTCCCGCGCCGAGGCCAACTCGTCCCGAAGCAGCGCGACTTCACCGACCTGACCCGTGCGGTACGCGGCCCGCGCCACCAGATGGGCCGCGACCGCGCTGGTCAGGAGCTGGAAGAAGGCGACAAGGGCGAGCGTGCCCAGGTCGACGCCCGAGCGCAGGCGCAGCGCGACGCCCGCCACGAGTAGCAACATGCCGAGCGTCTGCGGGTTGGTCGCGGCGTGGCTGCGGGTCAGCACGTCCGGCAGCCGGAGCATGCCGATGACACCCGTCAGACACACCGCCGCCCCGGCGAACAGCAGAACGGAGCCGGCGAGATCGGTGACGTCGTACCAGTTCACGGGCGCTCCTTGGGGCCTTGGACCTTCTTGAGGGAGACGGCGCCGGGCCGCGTCCTTACCCCCGGCCGGTCGCGCGCCGCGATGAAGCGGGCGATGGCCACCGAGCTGGTGAAGCCGAGGAAGGCGGTCACCAGCATGATCGACAGGTAATAACTGGTGCGCGTGATAGCGGCGTTGACCCCGATCCCGGCGATGATGAGCACCGCCGCGATGTCGACGGCCACGGCCCGGTCCAGCATCGAGGGGCCCCGCCAGATCCGCACCAGGAGCAGCGCGCCGGCCAGGACGATCAGCACCAGCGCGCCGTTGAGCAGGATGTCGTTGGCCAGCTTCATGCGTCGGGCGTCCTTCCTTCGGGAGCGTCGGGTGCGTCAGGAGTGCGGGGTGCGTCAGGAGCGTCGGGTGCGTCCGGTGGCGTCGACTCCTTGAGCCGGCCGATCTCCTCGCGCGTGCCGAAGGCCCGTACGACGAGGGTCTCCAGGCGTCGCACGTCGGCGCGGGCCCGGTCCACCGCCCGCGGGTCGTCGGCGTGCACGACGTGCAGGAACAGGGTGGCGGTGGAGCCGTTGACCTCGACGAGCGCGCCGCCGGGGACGCTGGACACGGCGACTGCGGTCGCCGCGATCATCAGGTCGGTGCGGCAGCGCAGCGGCACCGCGATCACGGCCGCGGGCCCGGGTTTGCCGCGCAGTGTCTGCCAGGTCACGGTGACCGTGGACGACGTCATGTCGTACAGGAGGTAGCCGGCGAGCCGGACGATGCCGATCGGGCGCAGGCGCAGGTCGAGTTCGACGGCGGGCAGCGGGAAGACCAGGCACAGTAGGACCGCGACCACCACGCCGCTGATGACGTTGCCCCAGCTCAGGCCGGTCCACAGCAGCGTCCAGATCACCGTGAGCCAGGCGATCAGCGGCAGGTCGATGCGGCGCCAACGGCCTCTGGGGCTTGAGGAGTTCACTGGTTGAGCACCGCCTCCACGTAGGGCGTGCGGGAGAGGAGCTCGGCGGCCGAGCGGTCGGCGAGGCCGGTCAGCGGGGTGGCAAGCAGCGTGTAGGAGAGGCCGAGGACGACCGCGGCGGCCGTCGCCGCGGTCATGACGCGGGGCACGCGCATCGTGGTGCGTACGCACACCGCGGTCGCCACCGAGAGGCCGCCGCCCCCGCTCTCCTCCGGCGCCGAGTCGGAATCGTCGCTCTCCTCCAACACGTCGTCCTCGGACGGTGGTTGGGCGGGGGCGGCCCGCCAGAACACCAGGTTCCACACCTTCGCCATCACGTACAGGGTCAGCAGGCTGGTCACGGCCGCGGCGGCGAGTAGCGTGTACGACCAGACGCCGCCGGCCGCCGCACCTGCCCGCATCAGGCCGAGCTTGCCGAGGAACCCGGACAGCGGTGGGATCCCGGCAAGGTTCATGGCGGGCACGAACCAGAGCGCGGCGAGCAGCGGGGCCGAGCGCAGCGTGCCGCCCAGCCGCGTCAACTCCGTTGTCCCGTACCGCTTTTCGAGCAGCCCCGCGGCCAGGAACAGCGTCGTCTGCACGGTGATGTGGTGCGCCGTGTAGACGATGGCGCCGCCGATGCCGCCCCGGCTGCCGAGCGCGAGCCCGTACAGCATGAAGCCGATGTGGCTGACGAGCGTGAAGGACAACAGGCGCTTGAGGTCGGTCTGCGCCACCGCGCCGAGGATGCCGATGATCATCGAGGCGAACGCCACCGCCATCAGCACGCCGGAGAGCCGGTTGCCCGGGAAGAAGAGGGTGTCGGCGCGGATCATCGAGTACACACCGACCTTGGTGAGCAGCCCTGCGAACACGGCCGTCACCGGTGCGGGCGCAGTCGGGTACGAGTCGGGCAGCCAGGCCGCGACGGGGAACGCCGCCGCCTTCACCCCGAACACGGTGAGCAGCAGCACCTCCGCCAACGTGCGCACTCCCAGCGGGAGTTCGGGCATGCGCTGGGCCAGCTGCGCGAAGTTCACGGTGCCCGCCGCGGCGTAGGTCACGGCGATCCCGCACAGGAACACCAGGGACGAGACGAGGGAGACGACGACATACGTCGATCCGGCCCGCACCCGAGGCTCCGTGGCGCCCACCGTGAGCAGCACGAAGCTGGCCATCAGCATGATCTCGAAGCCGACGTAGAGGTTCACGAGGTCGCCCGCGAGGAAGGTGAGCGACACCCCGGCGACCAGGACCAGATACGCCGGGTGGAAGACCGCGATCGGCGCCCGCTCCTCCCGGTCGGCCATGCCCTGGCTCATCGCGTAGATGAGGACGATGAAGGTGACGGCGCCGGACACCAGGAGCATCAGCGCGGCGAGCCGGTCGGCGACCAGTGTCACGCCGAGCGGCGGCCCGAAGTCGCCGAGGTGGACCACGAGCGGGCCCGTGCGGTCGGCCTCGACGAGCAGGATGACATCGACCGCGACGACCGCCGCGAGCACCCCGACGGTGATCAGCCGGTGCAGCCAGCGCAGCCGCGGCCCGATGAACAGGGTCAGCCCGCACACCACGAGGGGCAGCACGACGGGCAGTGGGACGAGGGAGTTCACCGGGTCTCCTCCGGGCGGGTCTCGGGGGGCTCGGCCGGGTCGGCGGCGGACGACTTGGGCGGGTCCGCACCGAGGACGTCGTCCCACAGGTCACCGTCCGCGTCCCGGGCGCGGGCCTGGTAGGCGCGCTCCGCACGCAGCCGTCGGCGCTGGTCGCGCCGCTCCTCGCGCCAGGCGCTCGGGCCGTCCTCGCGGTGCAGCTCGCGCAGTTCGGCCCGCTCGGCGGAGATCTCCGCGCGCAGCACCACCCGCCGGTCCGCGACGTCGTCCGGCACGAAGTCCGAACCGGTCAACTGGCTGCTGCGGTACGCCATCGCGAGCACGAACGCCGTGGTGGCGAGCGTGATCACGACGGCGGTGAGGATGATGGCCTGCGGCAGCGGATCGGTCACCTTGGCCGCCTCGACGCCCGGATAGAGCAGCGGCGGGAAGCCTGCCGCCCCCGTCGAGGCGAGGACGAAGAGATTGACGCCGTTGCCGCACACGATGATGCCGACGAGCACCCGGGTGAGGCTGCGCGTGTGGATGAGGATCCCGCCTGCGCTGGTCAGCACGACCGCGCAGACCAGCAGGGTGAGACTGACGGTCACGGGTTCTGAGCCTCCCCGGCGAGCGCGAGACTCGCCCTGTACTCGGTCTGCTGGTCGATCTTCGAGCCGAGCGCCCGTACGACGTCCAGGACCACCCCGAGGACCAGCAGGTACACCCCGAGGTCGAAGATGACGGCGGTGCTCGCGTGCCAGTCGCCGATCAGCGGCAGGTGCCCGTGCCAGGTCCAGCCGTGCAGCACCGTGCCGTCGGCGAGCCCGACGAGCGCGACCGATGTCGACAGGGTCAGGCCGAGCCCGGTGAAGAAGCCCGGGTGGACCGGCGCCGCCACCGCCAACTCGTGCCGTCCGCCCGCCAGATAACGGATCGTCAGGGCGACACCGGCGACGAGGCCGCCGACGAAGCCGCCGCCCGGCAGGTTCTCCGCGCACAGCAGCAGGTACACCGACAGCATCAGGATCGGATGGAAGACGAGCCGGGCGACCACCTCGAAGACGACCGAGCGGTGCTCGGGCGCGAGGGTGTCACCGGCCACCAGCCAGCTGCGTTCGGGCGCGCCCTGCTGGTACTTGGCGGGCACCTTGAGCCGGGAGTTCGCCAGCGACCACGCGGTCACCCCGCCCGGGAGCCGCGGCGCCGGCGCGGTCGCACGGCCCTGGCGGCGGTGCACGTACAGCAGGCTCGTCACACCCAGGACGGCGACGGCGAGGACGGCCGACTCGCCCATGGTGTCCCAGGCCCGGAAGTCCACGAGGATCGTCGCGACGACATCCTTGAGGCCGTGGTGTGCGGTCTCCTCGATCTGCGCCGCGCCCGCGGGCTCCGCCGTACGTGCGCCCGCCGCCAGCCACACCGCGCAGGCAACCGCCACGCTGCTGCCGAGCGCGAGCAGCATGCTCACACCCCACCGCCAGGTCCGCTGCGTATCGCCGAAGAACACTGGGAGGCGCCGCAGGACGAGGACGAGCACCACGGTCGACACCGTCTCCACGCCGAACTGGGTGAGCGCCAGGTCGGGCGCGCCCTGCACGACGTACAGGAGCGCCGTGCCGTACCCGGTCAGGCCCGCGAGCACCGCCGCCTTCATGCGCCGCTGCACCACCAGGCACATCAGCGCGCAGGCGCACGTCAGCGCGCCGACGCCCGCCTGCATCGGGTGGTCCCACACTCGGGGCGCGGGGGTGGCGCCCCAGGGCCGGTCGGTGGCGAGGACCGCGAGCAGCCCGAGGAACATGACGCCCAGGACCGTCGCCACGTACGAGGGCAGCGAGCCCTTCTGGACCGCGCCCGTGATCTGGAGCGAGGACCGTTCGAGGCCGAGCACGGTCCGGCCGAACACCTCGTCCGCCTTCGGCCAGGCGAACCGCCGCCCGAGCCGCACCACCGGCTCCCGCGCGAGGAACAGCGCCGCGCCGCCCGCCCACGCCAGCACGGACAGGCCGAGCGCAGGACCGAACCCGTGCCACAGCGCCAGGTGGTAGGGGTGCGCGGGGGTCGGGTACTGCTTCGCGTACTGCTCGAAGAGGTGCGCCGTCCAGTCGATCCCCGGGCCGAGCAGCAGTCCGGCGAGGGCAAGAAGTGCGGGCGGCGCGAGGAACGCGGCGCCGACGCGGTGCACGGGCGTGTCGGCGACCCCCGGCTTGCGCGCGAACGCGCCCCACAGGAAGCGCAGGGTGTACGCGGTGGTGAGCGCGGATCCGACGACGACGCACGCGAGTACCCAGCGCTCGCCCGCGCTGCCGTGCAGCAGCGCCTCGAACGCCGCCTCCTTCGCCGCGAACCCGAGCAACGGCGGCAGCGCCGCCATCGACGCGCCCGCGAGGACGGCGACCGTGCACACCCAGGGAAGTCTTCGTCCCACCCCCGACAGGCTCCGCAGATCGCGGGTGCCGCTCGCGTGGTCGACGATCCCCGTCACCAGGAACAGCGGCGCCTTGAACAGCGCGTGCCCCAGGAGCATCGCGATGGCCGCGAGGGCCGCGTTGTACGAACCGGCGCCCGCGAGCACGACCAGAAAGCCCAGCTGGCTGACGGTCCCGTAGGCGAGCACCAGCTTGAGGTCGTTGAGCCGCAGCGCACGCCACCCGCCGAGCAGCATCGTCACCGCGCCCAGGGTCAGCAGCATCGGACGCCACGGCGTGACATGGGCGAAGGCGGGAGCGAACCGCGCCACCAGGTACACGCCCGCCTTCACCATCGCGGCGGCGTGCAGATAGGCGCTGACCGGGGTGGGCGCCGCCATCGCGTTCGGCAGCCACATGCTCAGCGGCCAGATCGCCGACTTGGCGAGCGCCCCGCACAGGATCAGGACGAGCGCGGCCGAGAGGGTGCCGCTCGCGGCGGGCGGCGACTCCAGGATGCGCGAGATCCGGTACGTGCCCGCCAGGTGACCGAGCATCAGGAAGCCGACGAACATCGCGAGCCCGCCGACCGAGGTCACCGTCAACGCCTGGAGCGCGCAGCGGCGGCTGGCGCGCTTCTCGCTGTCGTAGCCGATGAGCAGGAAGGACAGGACGGTGGTGAGTTCCCAGAACAGGTAGAGGGTCATGAGGTCGTCGGCCAGGACGAGCCCGAGCATCGCCCCCGCGAACGCGAGGAGGTTGCCGCCGAACGAGCCCAACTGCCGGGCGCCGCCGTCGAAGTAGCGCACGCAGTACAGCAGCACGAGCGCCCCGATGCCGGCGGCGAGCAGCACCATGACGAGGGACAGCGCGTCGAGCCGGAACGCGATCTCGACGTCGTAGTCCCTGATCCACCACCAGGCCTCTTCGCTCGCCCCGCCGCCGCTCACCTCGCCCCAGCGGGACAGCGCCCAACCGAGGGCGGCGGCGGGCGGCAGCGCGAGCGCCACGAACCCGCGCGGCCCCACCCGGCGGATCAGCGGGGCAGCGCAGAGCGCGACGACGAAGTGTGCAAGGACCAGTGCGGTCATACACGATACATATCGGGTGAAAAGGGGTGCTGTGGGTGGGGCGCGCCGGGCGGGCCCCACCCGGTCCGTCAGTGCCGCGCGTCGTCGTCCGGCCGCAGGCGCACGGGCAGCGACACGTGCCCGTTGCTGATCAGGGTGGGGTACGGGGCCAGTTCCTCGACCGGTACCGCGAGTTGCAGGTGCGGGAAGCGCTCGAAGAGCAGCCGCAGCGCGGTGGTCACCTCCAGGCGGGCGAGCGGGGCGCCGAGGCAGAAGTGGACGCCGTGCCCGAAGGCGAGATGCTCCTTGGTGGGACGGGTGGCGTCGAACTCGTCGGCGGTGTCGCCGTGCAGGTCCGGGTGGCGGTTGGCGGCGGCGTAGGACGCGAGGATGGCCTCACCGGCGCGGATGGTCTGCCCGTCGGGCAGCGGGATGTCCTGGAGCGCGTAGCGCAGGGGGAGGTGCTTCACGGCCGGCTCGTGCCGCAGTGTCTCCTCGACGACGTCCTGCCAGGTGCAGCGTCCTGTGCGGATATGGGCGAGTTGGGCCGGGTCGGCGAGCAGCGAGGTGACCGCCTGGTCGATGAGATTGACGGTCGTCTCGTAGCCCGCGCTGATCATCAACAGCAGGGTGTCGCGCAGTTCCGCGTCGCTCATGGTGCTGCCGTCGCCCTCGTCGTCGCGGGTGGCGATGAGGAGCGAGGTCATGTCGTCGGCCGGGTCGGCGCGCTTGGAATCGATCAGCTCGTCGAGGAGCTGGTAGACGGCGGCCGTGTTCTTGGCGGCCTCCTCGGCGGTGAGGGTGGTGGCGAAGATCCCGTCCACCATGGTGCGGAACTGGGCCCGCTGGCTGCCCGGCACGCCCATCAGCCGGCTGACGACGGCGATCGGCAGCGGGTACGCCAACTGCTCGCGCAGGTCGACCACTTCACCGTCGGGGAGTTCGTCGAGGCCGTCGAGGATGCCGGTGACGAGTGCCTCGATGTCGGCCTGCATCGCGGTGATGCGGCGGGCCGAGAAGGTGGGGGCGATCATGCGGCGCAGCCGGCGGTGGTCGCTGCCGTAGGCGGTGAACATGTTGTCGACGGCCACCCACAGCGCCAGCGGCCAGGTGGCGACCGTCTCGGCGAAGGCCGGCCAGTGGGCGCGGGCGTTCTTGGACACGTGCGGGCTGGTGAGCAGCTGCTTGAGGAGCGCGGGATCGGAGACCGACCAGGCGGTCACCCCGAGGATGTCGACGAGCGTGGCCGGCCCGCGCTCCCGTAACGCCCGGTGCTCGGCGTGGTGGTCGGGGCTGTTGGGGTCGAGGACGAGTATCTGCTGGTCGGGCACGGTGGGGCCCCTTCGGCGGACGGGCGTTGTTCCGCCCAAGAGCGTCCCGCTCCGCCGTCATCCCGTCCAGAGCGCCTGGTCGGCCACGCGGGGGTGGGGCCCGTCCCCGCCGCTTCAGGACGCCGAGTCGCCCCGCCCCGCCGTCGAGCGCGCCGCGGCCACCGCTCCGCCGTCGACCAGCAGGTCGGTTCCCGTGACGAAGGACGCCGCGGGGGAGAGCAGGAACGCCGCCGCCTCCGTGATGTCGTTCGGGGTGCCGGCGCGGCCCGTGCCCGAGCTCTCGATCATGGCCCGTATTTGGTCGCCGGACTCGCCGGCCAGCTCCGCGCGGCCCATCGCGGTGGAGATCACGCCGGGGCTGATCGTGTTGACGCGGGCCCCGCGCGCGCCCCACGCGCGGGAGGCGGCCTGTACCCGCAGATGGTTGGCGCGCTTCGCGAAGGCGTAGGCGGCGCCGGGGTCGGCCAGCGCGTCCGGCCGCAGGAACGGCAGGTCGAGCAGCGCGTCGGTGGGCGTGGAGCGCAGCGCGGCCTCGACCTCGGGCGGCAGCGGGGCCAGGTGCCCGGCCATCGACGCGATCACCACACCCGCGCCGCCCTCGGCGATCACCGCGCCGAACTCCTCCAGGACCAGGGCGACCCCCAGCAGGTCCACGGCCAGCACGGCCGCGGTCGGGGCCTGCACCGGGGACAGGCCCGCGGTGTGCGCGACCTGCGTGACCGGGCCGAGCCGCGCGGCGGTCGCGGCCAGCTCCGCGACGGAGGTGCGCTCGGCGACGTCGACCCGCAGCGGCGTGACGTCGTAGCCGTCGGCCGTCAGCCCCTCGGCCACCGACGCCAGCGACTCGGCGTCGAAGTCGGCCAGTACGAGGCGGGCCCCGGAGCCCTGCCGGCGGGCGATCTCCCGCCCCATCCCGCCGACACCGATGACGACGACCACGGGCTTGGGCATGAGTTTTCTCCTCGTTGATATGGATGAAGCCAGTTATGCGAGTGGGGCCGGTATTGCGCTGCATTACGCTGCCAAGGTGACGAACCCCTCCGACCCCGATCAGGCCCGCCCGGCGAACCAGGGACGCCGCGTCGCGGCCCGCAACCGGGCCGCCCTCATCGCCGCCGCCCGCGAGGTCTTCGCCGAGCAGGGGCTGAACGCGCCGCTGTCCTCCGTCGCGCGCCTGGCCGGGGTCGGGCAGGGCAGTCTGTACCGGCACTTCGCCGACCGGGTCGCGCTGGCCTCGGCCGTGCTCGACGAGAACGTACGGCAGATCGAGGCGGCCGCCGCCGAGCCGGACGCGAACCTCAAGTCCGTTCTCGGCGTGGTCACTTGGCACATCACACGCTCCACCGCCTTCGTCGATCTGCTGCGGGTGCGCGGGGACGACGAGCAGGGCCGGGAACTGTCCGCGCGGGTGCGCGGCGTCCTCGGCCGCTGTCCGTCCGCCGGGCGCGGTCTGTCCGCCGACGAGCTGATGCTCGCCATCGCGATGGTCTCCGGCGCCGTCGCGGGACCCACCCTCGCCGAGCGCGAACGCCTGGCGCTCGCGGCCTGGGGGCTGCTCGGCGTCGAGGTGGGGCCGCTGCGCTCCGTCGAGCTCGGCGACGACTGACTGTCAGCCGCCGAGTCGACCTCGGCGACAGCTGACCGTCAGCCGCCGTTGGACAGGCGGATGCCCTTGGCCAGCGCCGAGAACTTGTAGACGTACCCGCCCTTCGGGCCGCTGACCGTCATGTAGGCGTCCGTGCCGCCCCGCGTGATGGCGATATTGGTCGCCGATTGCAGCCCCTCGGCCTCCTTCGCGGGCACCTCCACCGTGCCGAGGCGCTCCCCGTACTTGCTGAAGACGGCCATGGCGGGCCGGCCGTGCAGCGCCTGGTACAGATTGCCCTTGGCGTCCACGGGCGATGGAGTCGGTCTGCGCAAGGCCGCCGTCGACGTGGATGGCCTCGTGCCGGTTGGTCACCGCCGTCTTGTCGGCGTCGAGCAGCAGGTACGAGATGGTGTCCTTGGCCAGCTCGCTGATCCACAGGCCCTTCTGCTCGGGGTCGAACATGACCCCGTTGGGGTGGGCCAGCTTGTCGGCGAGGACGGTGGACTTCTTGCCGTCGCGGTCGATCCGTACGATGCGGCCCTCGGCCTCGCCCGTCTTCATGCCGTGCAGATCGCTGACGTACAGATTTCCGTCGTCGTCGAAGGCGATGTCGTCGGGGTTCATGGTGGATCCGTCGACCTTGCCGGAGAAGAACGTGCGCGGGTCCGAGCCGTCCCGAGCGAGGCTGACGATGTCACCGCTCTGGTACTCCGTCAGATACACGCGGCCGTCGTGCGGGCTGATCTGCGCGGAGGTGTACGCGCCGGTCTTGTCGGTGTAGACGCCCTTGTGCTTGCCGGTCTTGAGGTCCACGGAGAGGAGCTTGGGGTCGCCGGGCGGCGCGGTGACGTCCACGACGTACAGCTCGTCGTCCTTGACGAGGATGGGGCCCTCGAGGAGCGTCATCCCGGTCGCCTCGTGGACGTCGGTGACGTGGGAGACCTGGGTGGCGCGGATGGTGCGGCCCTCGGTGGAGGAGGCCGGTCCCGACTTCTCGGCGGTGGCGGTCTGCGTGCCGCAGGCGGTCAGAGCGAGGAGGCCGACGGCTGCGAGACCCACGAGGGTGCGGGGCGCGAGGTGCGTGGTCATGGGTGTCCTGCCTTCTTCGTCGTAAGTCTTCGTCGTACGTCGGTCGGCTGTCGGGTTCAGGCCACCGACCAGCCGCCGTCCGACGGCAGAATGACCCCGTTGAGGTTCACCGCGTCCTTGCTGAGCAGGAACGTGACGGAGGCGGCCAGCTCCTCCGCCATCGCGAGACCGGGGATCGCCACGCGCATCTTCGCGGTGCGGGCGGAGCCGTACGGCGCGCCCTCCGGGACCTGGATCCCCGTGGCGACGGCGCCCGGCGCCACCGCGTTGACCTGCACGCCCGTGCCCGCGTACTGGTACGCCGAGGACTTCGTCAGGCCCACGAGGGCGTGCTTCGAGGTCGTGTACGCGGCGCCGGCCGCCGAGCCGCGCAGCGCCGCCTCGGACACGATGTTCACGATCCGGCCGCCGCCCGCCGCGAGCATTCCGGGCACCACGGCGCGCATCAGCAGCATCGGCCCGTCGACGTTGATGCGCATGACGCGCTCCCAGATCTTGTCGTCGACCTCGTGCACGGCGGCGTCGTTGTCCATCACGCCCGCGACGTTCGCGAGCGCGTCCACGCGGCCGCCCGCCGCGGCGAGCACGGTGTCGGCGGACGTGGGCTCGGTGATGTCAGCGGCGACCGGCACGAGGGCCTCGCCCAACTCGGTGGCCAGATCGGCCAGTTTGTCGCCCGACACGTCGACGGCGACGACCCGGCCGCCCTCGCGTACGACACGCGAGGCGACGGCCCTGCCGATGCCGGAGGCGGCGCCGGTGACGACGACGGTCTGGCCGGAGAAGCGGCCGGAGGTGACCTGCTCGGTCCACTGCTCGGGGGCGCCGATCTCGATGCCCGGGTCCGCGGCGGTGGCGTGCGCGGCCGGGGGAGCGGTGGGCAGGCCCTCGGGTATCTCACCGGTCTCGGCGGCGGTGACCAGCACACCGACCAGCTCCGCGGGGAACTTGCCGCCGGACATCTTGACGAGCTGCTCCAGCGGCAGGCCGAGGGCGGGGGCCAGGGCTTCCTCGCTCTGCCCCTGGGAGGCCAGCATGCCGCGCAGGATCTGCCCCGCGGCGGGGTTCGCGAGCCAGTCGCGCAGTGGGGAGGTGGGGGTGAGGTTCGACATCGCGGGCCTTTCGCGTCGAGTCGGGTCGCGTTGAGTCGTGTCGCGTCACGTCGTGGGGCCGGGTGGGGTGCACCGGACCCTACCGGACAGTGTTGTCCGGTTGTTGGGTTACCGTACCTGTGACCGTGCGGAAGCCCCAGCGTGGGGCGACTTCGCATGTCCCCCCACGAGAGGAAGCCGCCGCATGACCCTGCCGCAGTGCGCCACGCCCCCCACCCCACAGGAGACGGCGGAGCTGCGCGAGCGCTACCGCATCGAGCGCGAGCGCCGCGTCCGCCCCGACGGCGCGGCCCAATACCGTTCCACCACCGCGGAGTTCGGCTACTTCGCCGCCGACCCGTACGCGGGCGAGGTCGCCGAGCGCGAGCCGCTGCGCGACGTGGTGGACGTCGCGGTTGTCGGCGGCGGGTTCGGTGGGATCCTGGCGGGCGCGCGGATGCGGCAGCAGGGCCTGGAGAAGGTGCGGGTGATCGAGCAGGGCGGCGACTTCGGCGGCACCTGGTACTGGAACCGCTACCCCGGCATCCACTGCGACATCGAGTCGCACGTCTACCTGCCGATGCTGGACGAGACCGGCTACGTACCCGAGTGGAAGTACGCGCCCGGCGACGAGATCCGGCGCCACGCGGTACGCATCGCCGAGCGCTTCAACCTGTACGAGGACGCCCTCTTCTCGACCGCGGTGACCGCCCTGGCCTGGGACGGCGGCGCCCACCAATGGGTGGTCACGACGGACAGGGGCGACGAGTTCCGGGCCACGTACGTCGTCACCGCCACCGGCACCCTCTCCGAGCCCAAGCTCCCCGGCATCCCCGGCATCGAGGACTTCAAGGGACACACCTTCCACACCTCGCGCTGGGACTACGGCTACACCGGCGGCGGACCCGATGGCGGCATGACGGGCCTCGCCGACAAGCGGGTCGGCGTCGTGGGCACGGGAGCCACCGGCGTCCAGGCCATCCCCGAACTGGCCGAGGACGCCCGGCAGTTGTACGTCTTCCAGCGCACGCCCTCCGCCGTGGACGTGCGGGGAAACCGGCGCATGACGCCGCAGGACATCGGCGCGGACCGGCCAGGCTGGGCGCACGAGCGCCGCGAGAACTTCCTGCGGATCGTCTCCGGCGAGGACGCCGAGCGGGACCTGGTCGCCGACCGCTGGACCGAGTCGGCGGCACTCCTCGAAAAGCTCCTGCCCAGCTTCCGTCGCGACGGCGAACCGGACTTCGAGGCCGCGTACGAGGCCGCCGACCACGCCACGATGAACGAGATCCGCGACCGGGTCGCCGCCGAGGTCACGGACCCGGCCACCGCCGAGGCCCTCAAGCCCTGGTACCGCTACGCCTGCAAGCGGCCCACGTTCTCCGACCTGTACCTGCCCGCCTTCAACCGCGACAACGTCACGCTCGTGGACACCGCGGAGACCCACGGCATCGAGCGCATGACGGAGCGCGGTGTCGTCGTCGGCGGGGTGGAGTACGAGATCGACTGCCTGGTCTTCGCGACCGGGTTCTCCGTCGGTGTCTCCGGAGTCACCTCGGGAAAGCTGCCGGTGACGGGCCGCGACGGCCTCCAACTCCTCGACGCGCTCAGCCGGTTCGGCCCACGCACCTTGCACGGCTTCACCAGCGCCGGCTTTCCCAACCTGATCCAGCTGGGCCCGATGCAGAACGCCTCCAGCGTCAACTTCAGCCACATCCTGGACGAACAGGCCGCGCACGCCGCGGCCCTCGTCGCCGCCGCCGAGAAGGCCGACGCCGTCCTGGAGCCGACCCCCGAGGCCGTCGACGCCTGGCGCGCGACCTGCGCCCAGGGCTCCCCCGACCACGAGTGGTTCCACGCCGAGTGCACCCCCGGCTACTACAACCGCGAGGGCCGCGGCCGCCCCAACGGCCCCAACTCCTACCCGCACGGCGCGGTCGCCTTCCACGAACTGCTCCGCCGGTGGCGGGAGGAGAACGTGGGGGAGGTGCTGCGCAAGAAGGGGTGACGGCCGCGACCCCTATGGCTCCACGTTTTCCAGGTCCGCCCGGAACGAGTGGTGGTCCGAGTACTCGCTGGGGTGCACCGCATGCGTTCGCGCGTCGAAGCCGCGCAGGAAGATGTAGTCGAACTTGCTGTACCAGTCCGTGGTCGTCCCGCAGTCGGTGCCGGCCGCGGGGCGGCAGCGGGGGTCCGCGTCCGTGGCCAGTGACCACATCGGGGCGAGTTCGGGAGCGTCCGGCACGGCGTTGAAGTCGCCCAGCACGATGGTGCGTTCGTGGCGGGCGACCGCCTTGGCGAAGACGGAGACCTGCTTCTCGCGGAACGACTCCTGCTCCCGCTGCGCGAGATGGGTGTTGAAGACGCGGACGGGGCGGCCGCCCACCGAGGTGGTGACGGCCAGGTAGCCGCGGTCCTCGGAACCGCCGTCCGGATACTCGACGGTGACGGGGTCGGTCATCGGTGCCGCGGAGAGGATCGCCTGGCCGTAGCCGCCCGCCCGCCACGGAAGTCCCCCGCAGCGGCCCCAGTTGCGCAGCACCGAGCCGTACTCGACCCGGTACGTCAGACCGTAGAAGGTCTTCAGGTAGGCGCGGATCTCCTCGACGTCCCGCACACACGCCTCCTGCAGGCCGACGACCTGCGGCGCGTACGTCGCGATGTCGGCCGCCCTGCCGAGGTTCTGGGCGCTGCCGCAGGGGTTGCAGATGTTCCACGTCATGACGCGGCCCGGCACGATGTCCTTCGCGGCGCCGACGGGCAGCGGGAGCGGCTCGGAGACGAGCGCGCCGCTTGGTGTGCTCGGGCCGATGAGCACCATGCAGACCGCGGCCACGGCCACCGCGAAGAACCGCCTGCCCCGTGCGAACACCGGCACCTCCTCAGGATGGCCTCAGGGTGATCCTGTCATCGCACCGTCGTCGTCTGGAGCAGTTCGCGGGCCATTTCCCGCGCGGGCGCCTCGGTTTGTTCGGCGATGCGGTGGAACGTCTCCTGGGCGGAGCGGGCCGGCCAGTCGCGCGGGAGGTGCCCGGCCGGCAGCCGGGGATCGGCGCGGATGGTGTCGAGCCACTCGCTGACCAGCAGCAACCGGGTACCGAGCGGGTCGTCGGCTCCCGCCGCGGGCGCGTCGCCCCATCTGCTGTCGAAGGCCCGGTACCGGGCCGCGACGCTCTCCAGGTCCCACGTGTCACGGATCATCTCCTCGATGTCCGTGGCCACCCCCGCCTCCCCGTGGAAGACCTTGACGTGCTTGGCGAGCCCCAGCTCCGCGACCACCGCCGACACGTCGACCTGCCCCGGCGCGATCCACAACCCGCTGTACAGGGCGCCGAACCCGGACCAGGCGAGGCGCGAACGCAGCTCGTGGCGCTGACGCTTCCAGGCGTCGGGGAGCGAGAAGGCGAGCAGCGTCCAGGTGCCGTCCCACTCGTCGTTGACCGCGCCCTGCTTCCAGATGCGGGCGCCGCCGTCGTCCAGCACCCGCTTCGCCTGCTCCGTAAGCCCGAAGTGCATGCGGCGGCCCTCGCGCCGGCGCTGCAACAGGCCCCGGTTGACCATCCGGCTCAGCGTCGACCGGACCGCCGGCTCGCCGACCCCCACGCGGCCGAGGACCTCGATGATGCTGCCCGAGTACACATACAAGTCCCCTTCCGCCAGCACATGGTTGCCGAAGAAGGCGAGCAGGAGCGACTGCGGGCGCGGCTGGGCGCCGTCCGCCGCGGAGCCGGTCAGGTCGTCATTGTCGTACGCCACGGTGGAAAGCGTACGGCCGCCCACCGACAGCGCGGCGGGCGGCCGGACCCGGTCACTGGCCATCAGCGGGGTGTGCGCGGTCGTACGGTCGCAGATAGGGGGTGGGCCGGTACGTGATGTACCGCGAGGGGTCGGTCGCATTCGCTTCCGCGGCAGCCGCGTTGAGGGAGTCCGCGTCGGTTCCGTGCCACTTCCCCGTGTCGATCCGGTCCTCCAGGGTGTGCAGCGCCGCGACCTGCTCCGCGGCGCTGAACGTGCAGTGCCCGGCGTTGTCGGTGTAGGCCTGCCGCAGCTGGGAGGAGGCTCCGGCGGCCGTGACGGCGCGGCGCAGCGCGCTCTCGGTCTGCACGGGCACGAGCGGGTCGCCGGTGGTGTGCACGTCGAACTGGGGCTTCGTGAGCTTGCCGGAGAACGTGCTGGTGCGGCGCATCCAGGACACCGCGTCCGGGTCGGCGCCGATGCGAGGGGCGCGGCCCAGCGTGGCGAGATCGTCGCGCAGGGAGAGCCCCGACTTGCGGTACAGCTCGGTGACTTCCTTACTTACGGAGGACTGCGCGAGCAGCTTCGCGTAGTCGACGCCGGTGTTCCAGGACGTGTTGCCGCCGGACCGGGTCTCGGACTCCTGGCGCCGGTTGAAGGCGGCGATCTTGAGCAGGCCCTTGACGGCGTCGTACTGGTTGGCCTGTTGGGCGTCCCAGTCGGTGGCGCCGGGCCGGGGCTGCGCCTCCTGGTTCCAGCCGGGGATGTTGTGCAGGGCGGCGGCGAGCGCGATGCGGGCGCGTCCTTCGGGGGACGTCTGCGCCTTGTCGACCGCGGCGACCATGGTGTCCGCCGCGCGCGTGGCCGTCTCCTGGTCCGGCAGGTCGACCAGCGGCACGTCGGAGCCCGGCGTGAGGAGCGTCTTGAGGGCGAACACGGGGTCCAGCGTGTTGTTCCAGTTGGCGACGCCGCCGTGCACGAGGCCGCACAGGGACAGCGATCCGTCGATGCGCTCCGGGTGCCGCTCGGCGATCGCGGTGGTGACCATCCCGCCGTACGAGCGCCCCCAGGCGACGGTGCGCCCGGCGGAGCCGAACCGGTCGATGAACGCGGACAGGGTGGCCAGTTGGTCGTCGACCGCGCCCGGCAGCGCCCAGCCGGCGGAGGCGTAGGAGGAGCCGGCCAGGGCGTAACCCTGCTTCAGGAGAAGGGACTTGGTGGCGTCGTCCGGGGCGTCCTCGGCGGGGTTGGGCGCACCGACGTCGTTGTAGCCGTGGCTGAAGAGCAGGACCGTTCCGTTCCACGCCGTGGGGACGTCCATGACGTACGTCGCGCCCGAGGGCAGGCTGCCCTCCACGTGTCTGCTGTCCGGCGCCGCCGCGACGGCCGGGGCGGGCAGCGCGGTGGCGGCCAGTACGACGGCGACGGCGCAGGCGATACGTGTCCGGGGACCGGGCTTCTTCACGCGGAGGCCTCCTTGGTGAGGGCGGTGGGGTGTTCGGTGGCGTGCACGAGGGCGTCCTTGCCGGTCTCGCGGACGAACCAGAGCGAGACCGCGGTGATCAGCGAACCGCCGCACAGCAGCAGGGCGATCGGCGTGCTGTCGCCGCTCCCCGCCACCAGGGCGCCGGCGATCATGGGGGAGAAGCCGGCGCCGACCAGGGTGGCGCCCTGGTAGCCGAGCGAGGCGCCCGTGTAGCGCACGCGCGTGCCGAACATCTCGCTGAACAGGGCGCCCAGCGGGCCGTACATCATGGACTGGGCGACCCCGTGCCCCAGGACCACGGCGAGGATCAGCAGGCCGGGCGACTTGGAGTCGACGAGCGCGAGGACGGGGAAGGCGAGCGCCGCGGAGACGAGGGCGCCGGCGAGGACGACCGGCCGGCGGCCGATCCGGTCGGAGAGCACCGAGGCGCAGGGCAGCACGACGAGCGCGACCGAAGAGGAGACCGTGAGCGCGGTCAGCGCCTGCGAGCGCGCGTATCCGATGTCGGTGGCGTACGAGATGAGGTAACTGGTCAGCAGGGACTGCGCGGTGAAGGCGCCGATGCCGACGCAGCAGGCCAGGACGACGGGGCGCGGGCGGCGCAGCACGTCGACGATCGGCAGGCGCGCCGTGCCGCGCTCCTGCTTCACCTCGGCGAACAGCGGGCTCTCGACGACCTTCAGCCGTACGAAGAGGCCGACGCCGAGCAGCACCACACTCACCAGGAACGGCACCCGCCAACCCCAGGACATGAACTCTTCTTTAGGAAGCGAGACGACGAGGGCGACGACGGCCGCGGAGAGCAGCGAGCCCAGTGGCGCCCCCAACTGCGTGAAACTGGACCACAGTCCACGCCGTCGCGCCCCCGCGTGCTCGACGACCATCAGCGTGGCGCCGCCCCACTCACCACCGATGGCGATGCCCTGCACGACGCGCAGCGTGATCAGCAGCAGCGGCGCCCAGACACCTACGGTGTCGTACGTCGGCAGCAGCCCGATGAGGAAGCTGGCGCCGCCCATCAGGCCCATCGTGAGCAGCAGCATCGACTTGCGTCCCAGCCGATCGCCGAAGTGCCCGAAGACGATCCCGCCGAGGGGGCGGGCGACGTAGCCGGCGGCGAGGGTGCCGAACGCGGCGATGGTGCCGACGGCCGGGTCGGCGCCGGGGAAGAACAGCTCACCGAAGGCGACCGCGGCGACGGTGCCGTAGACGAGGAAGTCGTAGAACTCGACGGCGGTCCCGAGCAGCCCGGAGAGGGCAACTCGCCGCAGTTGTTTGGTGTGTTGGGACATCGCGGGCTCCCTTGGGCAGGGGAAGGGTGCCCGTGAATGTATGCGCGCTGATGACTGCGGTCAATAAAGTGCACAACATCAGAGTGTGGGAGAACGGTTGGGAGAGCGAGAGAGGGCTGGAGGGGGTGGCGAGTCAGTCGGGCAGCGGCCGATTCGCGACGACGTTCTTCATCACGAGCGTGGAGTTCAGGCGCTGCACTCCCGGCAGGCGCGCGAGCTGCTGGTCGTACAGCTGCTGGAAGGCGGTCAGGTCGGCGGCGGCCACCCGCAGCAGATAGTCCGGGTCGCCGAACAGGCGCTGCGCCTGCAGCACATGGGGCACCGCCGCCACCGCCTCCTCGAACGAGGCGACGGTGTCCCGGTCCTCCCAACCCAGGGTGACGAAGACCAGCGCCTCGAAGTCCAGGCCGAGGGCGGACGGGTCGACGACGGCGCGGTAGCCGCGGATCGCCCCCGAGCGTTCGAGATCGCGCAGCCGGCGGTGGCAGGGCGAGACGCTCAGCTTCACGCGTGCGGCCAGCTCGGTGATGGTGAGACGGCCGTCCATCTGCAGCTCGGTAAGAATTTTCCGGTCCATGGCATCCATGAAGAAGATTCTCCCTCAGATTCGCCGGTGACGGAGTAAAGAAGGGAACACCTTCGGGCGGATCCGGCCTAGCCTTCCTCGCGTACAACTGCACGTGAGAGGGATCGACACACATGGACACGACCACACTGGCGGCATTTCTGGCCGTGGACCTCCTGCTGGTGTTCACACCGGGCGCGGACTGGGCCTACGCGATCGCGGCCGGACTGCGGGACCGCTCGGTCGTCCCGGCGGTGGCCGGGCTGATAACGGGCTACGTGGGATACACACTGCTCGCCGTCGCGGGCCTGGCGGTGCTCGTGGCGAGTTCGGCGACCCTGCTCACGGCGCTGACCGTCGCCGGGGCCGGATACCTGGTGTGGCTCGGCTGCAACGTGCTGCGGCAGCCCGCCGTGCTGACCGCCGGCGAAGAGCCCGTCGGCGCCTCCCGCCGCCAGGTCATGATCAAGGGCATCGGCATCAGCGGCCTCAACCCGAAGGCGCTGCTGCTGTACCTCTCCCTCTTCCCGCAGTTCATCCACCCGGCGACGGGCTGGCCGGTGGCCGTGCAGACCGGAGTCCTCGGCACCCTCCACATGACCGCCTGCGCCGTCGTCTACCTCGGTGTCGGTGTGCTGGCGCGCACCGTCTTGAAGACACGACCTTCGGCGGCGCGGGCCGTGACACGGGTCTCCGGGGTCATGATGATCGCGATCGGTGGTTTCCTGTTGGCGGAGCAGTTGGCGTAGACGGAGCAGTTGTCGTAGTCGGAGCGGTTGCCGTGAGCGGAGCAACTGTCGTAGGCGGAGTCCGAGGAGCGCGCGTGAACGACGAGATGGACCGGATGCAGGCGATACGGGCCCGCATCCGCAAGAGCTTCGACCGACAGGGCCTGATGGCACATCTGGGCGCCCAACTCACCGAGGTCGCCGAGGGGCGGGTGCACATCGCGCTGCCGAGCAGGCCCGAACTCACCCAGCAGCACGGCTACTTCCATGCGGGCGCCACCAGCTCGATCGCCGACAGCGCCGGCGGCTACGCGGCGTACACGCTGTTCCCCGAGGGCACCGAGGTCCTCACCGTCGAGTACAAGATCAACCTGCTCGCCCCGGCGATCGGCGACCACCTCGAGGCGGTCGGCACCGTACTGAAGCCGGGACGCACCCTGACGGTGTGCCAACTGGAGGTGTTCGGGGTGCAGGGCGACCGGCGCAAGCTGGTGGCGAACGGGCAGCAGACCCTGATCCGCGTGGACAGTCCGGCGGCGAGTAGATGAGCGAGCGGATGAGCGAGAAGATGTCCACCTTCACCACCGGACGGCTGGCCATGCTGCCGCTGCGTGTCGAGCACGCCGAGGAGATGGCCGACGTGCTCGCAGACCCGGCCCTGCACACCTTCATCGGCGGCACACCGGACACGGTCGAGGAACTGCGGGCGCGCTACCGGCGGATGCTGGCGGGCTCGCCCGACCCGGCCGTCACCTGGCTCAACTGGGTGGTCCAACTCCGGGACGAGGAGCGCCTGGTGGGCACGGTCCAGGCGACCGTCGGAGGCGGCGTCGCGGAGATCGCCTGGGTCGTGGGCACGCGGTGGCAGGGGCGCGGCTTCGCCACCGAGGCCGCGCGAGGGCTCGTCGCGTGGCTCGGGGAGCAGGGCGTCGGGACGCTCGTCGCCCACATCCACCCCGAGCACCGCGCATCCGCCGCCGTCGCCACCGCCTGCGGGCTCGCGCCCACGGACGAGTGGAACGACGGCGAAGTGACGTGGCGGCTCAGCAGGTGAACCAGGCGGCTCAGCGGAAGGCCGGCAGGCCCGTCAGGGTCTTGCCGATCACCAGCGAGTGGACCTCGCTCGTGCCCTCGTAAGTGAGCACGGACTCCAGGTTGTTGGCGTGCCGCATCACCGGGTATTCGAGGGTGATTCCGTTGGCGCCGAGGATGGTGCGGCACTCGCGGGCGATCTGGATGGCCTCGCGCACGTTGTTGAGCTTGCCGACGCTGATCTGCTCCGGCGTGCCGCGGCCCTCGTCCTTGAGCCGGCCGAGGCGCAGCGCGAGCAGCATGCCCTTGTCGAGTTCGAGGGCCATGTCGGCGAGCTTCTGCTGCGTCAGCTGGTACGAGGCCAGGGGGCGCTCGAAGACCGTCCGGTCACCGGCGTAGGAGATCGCCGCCTCCAGGCAGTCACGGGCGGCGCCGAGCGCGCCGAACACGATGCCGAAGCGGGCCTCGTTGAGGCAGCCGAGCGGCCCGGAGAGGCCGCGCGCGTTCGGCAGCATCGCGTCGGCGGGCAGCCGTACGTCCTCCAGGACCAGCTCGCTGGTGACGCTGGCGCGCAGGGACAGCTTGCGCTTGATCTCCGGCGCCGAGAAGCCGGGCGTACCCGCCGGGACGAGGAAGCCGCGCACGCCCTCTTCGGTGCGGGCCCAGACGACGGCGATGTCCGCCACCGAACCGTTGGTGATCCACATCTTGGCGCCGTTGAGGACCCAGTCCTTGCCGTCGCGCTTGGCGTTCGTGCGCATTGAGCCGGGGTCGGAGCCCGCGTCCGGCTCGGTGAGGCCGAAGCAGCCGATCTTCTCGCCCGCCGCCATGCCCGGAAGCCACTGCTGCTTCTGCTCCTCGGAGCCGTACTTCCAGATCGCGTACATCGCGAGCGAGCCCTGCACCGAGACCAGGCTGCGCAGCCCCGAGTCCACCGCCTCCAGCTCCATGCACGCGAGTCCGTACGAGACGGCGCTGGTGCCCGCGCAGCCGTAGCCCTCCAGGTGCATGCCGAGGACGCCGAGACCGCCCAGTTCGCGGGCGAGCTCGCGGGCCGGGATGGCGCCGTTCTCGAACCACTCGGCCACCTTCGGGCGCAGCTCGCGCTCGCCCATGGTGCGCACGGTGTCGCGGATGGCGCGCTCCTCGTCGCTCAACATGCCGTCGATGTCGACGAGTTCGAAGGGGTGGAGGGGGGCTGAGGGCATCGCGGACTCCTTGGCTGCGTGGCCGGTCGGCGCTAGGGTGACGGATATCGGATTTTGGATCCAACTTTCTTTACGTCTCGGATCGTAGCCGCACGCCCACCGCTTGCCAAGGTTCCACAAGGAGAGCCGTATGCCGGCCACAAGGCCCGTCGCCCAGGGAGCCCTTTCGGGGCTCGTCGTCGCCGACTTCGGCCGGGTCCTCGCGGCCCCGTACCTGACGATGCTCCTCGCCGACCTCGGCGCAGAGGTCATCAAGGTCGAGCGCCCCGGAGCCGGTGACGAGACCCGTTCCTGGGGGCCGCCCTTCGCCGACGGCGAGGCCACCTACTTCCTCGGGGTCAACCGCAACAAGCGCTCCGTCGCCCTCGACCTGACCGAGGAGTCCGGGCGCGAGGCCGCCCGCGCCATCGCCGCCCGCGCCGACGTCCTCGTCGAGAACTTCCGGCCCGGCACCATGGACCGACTCGGCCTCGGCTACGAGGAGTTGAGCGCGCTCAACCCCGGCCTCGTGTACTGCTCGGTCACCGGATTCGGCACCGCCGAGGGCGCCGCGCTGCCCGGCTACGACCTCCTGGTGCAGGCCATGGGCGGACTCATGAGCGTCACCGGGGAGCCGGGCGGCCAGGGCACCAAGGCCGGAGTCGCGCTCGTCGATGTCATCACGGGGATGCACGCGGGGCTCGGTGTCATGGCGGCGCTGCGGCACCGCGACGCCACCGGAGAGGGGCAGAAGGTCGAGGTATCCCTGCTCACCTCGCTGCTCTCGGCGCTCACCAACCAGGCCTCCGCGCACGTCGCCGGGGGAGTGGTGCCGCGCGCGATGGGCAACAAGCACCCGAGCATCGCCCCGTACGAGGTCCTCGACGCCAAGGACCGGCCGCTGGCGCTCGCCGTCGGCAACGACCGTCAATTCGGCGCGCTGTGCACCGAGTTGGGGATGCCGGGCCTCGCCGATGACCCGCGCTTCGCGAGCAACACAGCGCGCGTCGCCCACCGGGAGGAACTCCTCGCCGAACTCACCGAGCGGCTGCGCGAGCGCGGAGCCGACGAGTGGTTCGAGACACTGACCGCCGTCGGCGTGCCCTGCGGCCCGATCAACGACCTCGGGGAGGCCTTCGCCTTCGCGGAACGGCTCGGCCTCGACCCCCGCGTACACATCGACGACCCGAACCGCGAGGCACCCGCCGCGCAGGTCGCCAACCCCATCCGGCTGAGCGCCGCCCCCGCCGCGTACGTCACGGCGCCGCCACGGCTCGGCGAGCACACCGAGCAGATCCTCGCCGAGCTGGGGCTTTCCGCAGCGGACGACGCGGGCGATGTCAGTGCGGCTCCGTAGGATGGGCGCCGTTCACCACGTGCTGCCGACGCCCGGCAGAGAGGAAGAGGAGCCGCCATGACCACGCCCGCACCGAGGCGGCGGCCCCCCACGGCGCAGCAGTTCGTGCTCGAGGAGCTGCGCCGCGCCATCACCAGCGGGGAGATCAGGCCGGGCATGCCGATCCGGCAGGACGCCCTCGCCGAGCAGCTCGGCGTGAGCCGGGTGCCGCTGCGCGAGGCGCTCAAGACGCTGGAGGGCCAGTCCCTCGTCGTGCACCACGCGCACCGTGGCTACTTCGTGGCCGAGCTGTCCCTGGCCGAGCTGCGCGAGGTGTACCGCATCCGGGAGATCCTGGAGGCCGAGGCCGTACGCGAGGCGATGCGCGGCGGCGGCACCGTCCTCGACGCCCTGGCGGAGGCCCAGGCGGAGGTGGAGGCGCAGGCCGCCGCGGCGGATGTCGCGGCGATGGCGGCCGCCAACCGCAGATTCCACTTCGTCCTCTTCGAGGCGTCCGGCATGCACCGCCTCGTACAGCTCATCGCGACCCTGTGGGACGCCACCGACGCCTACCGCTCCCTCTACTACGCGGACTCGACCAGCCGTACGCATGTCATCGACGAACACCGGGCGGTGCTCGACGCGTTGCGCGAGGGGCGCACGGAGGACGCGGTGCGGCTGCTCGACGGGCATCGCGAGCATGCGGTGGCCGCGCTGGAGGGGCTGCTCGGCGAGGCGGCGGGGGCGTAATTCGGTGGAGCGGGCGGTCCGGACGGCCTAGGTTGACCGGGTCCACCCCCGCGTGCAGAACGAGGTGTGCTTGATGACGGTCCGAGCAACGGCGGTCGACTCCGGTCGTCTGTCCCTCCCGGAAGCCCTGACCTCATCGCACGTCTCGAACGTAAGGAACACCCCTCGTGGATCTGCCGCGCATCTTCACCGTCCGCGAAAGTAGCCACCGCATCCACAACCCGTTCACCCCGGGCAAGCTCGCCGTCCTGGGCCGGGCGCTGCACCTGGCGCCCGGGACCCGGATGCTCGACCTCGCCAGCGGTTCCGGCGAGATGCTGTGCACCTGGGCCCGCGACCATCACGTCACCGGGACCGGAGTGGACATCAGTACGGTGTTCACCGAGAAGGCGCGCGCCCGCGCCGCCGAACTCGGTGTCGCCGAACGGGTCGCCTTCGTCCACGGCGACGCCTCCGGGCACGTCGCGGACGAGCCGGTCGATGTCGCCGCGTGCGTCGGGGCGACCTGGATCGGGAACGGCGTGGCCGGCACGGTCGACCTCCTCGCCAAGAGCCTGCGCCCCGGCGGCCTGATGCTCATCGGCGAGCCGTACTGGCGCCGTGAGGTGCCCGACGAGGACACCGCCAGGGCCTGCCACGCCAGCGGCAAGGACGACTTCCTGCCGCTGCCGGAGCTGATCGAGCGCTTCGGCGGGCTCGGGTACGACGTCGTGGAAATGGTGCTGGCCGACCAGGACAGCTGGGACCGGTACCAGGCGGCCCAGTGGCTCAACCTCCGCCGCTGGCTCGACGGGAACCCCGAGGACGAGCTGGCTGCCGAGGTACGGGCCGAGCTCACCACCGGTCCCGCCCGCTACGCGCGGTATCAGCGCGAGTATCTCGGCTGGGGAGTCTTCGCGCTGATGGCGCGCTGACGGTCACACGAGACGCGCTGACGGTCACACGAGACGCGTTGACGGTCACACGAGAGCGGGTCCGGGGAGCACGCTGTGCGCTCCCCGGACCCGCATGTCTTCGATGCCCTACGAGGTCAGCAGACGCTGTCCGACGGCTTCGGGTTGCCGAGGCCGAAGACCGGGCGCAGCCGCAGGCCCGCCCACGTGCCGAGGATGGCGACGGCGCCCCAGATCCAGCCGTGCAGCGAACCGGAGACGATGCCCGCGAGGTACGCGCCGATGTTGCAGCCGCCCGCGAGGCGCGCGCCGATCCCCATCAGGATGCCGCCGACGACCGCGGCGACCGCCGTACGGGCGGGGATCCCGCGGTGCAGCTTCCACACGCCGCCCGCCGCGGCGGCGACCGCCGCGCCGACCATGATGCCGATGTCGGTGAGGCTCGTCTTGTCGGCGAGCACCGGTCCCGCCAGCTGGGCGGAGTTGCCGGGCTGCTGCCAGAACGCCCACGTCTCGGGGGACCCGCCGAGCGCGCCCACCACCTTCGAGCCCCACAGCGCGAACGCGCTCGTCACGCCCCACGCGCCGCCGGACACCAGCAGCACACCCGCGCCGAGCACCGCGAGCACGATGGCGCCCGCCGCCAGCGGCCAGGAGCCACGGACCGTACGGAGCAGCGTGCCCTTCGCCGACGGCGGAGTGCCGACCGGCGGGGGATTGCGGCGGGCCTGCACGGCGCGCGCGATGAACCAGATCGCGGCGAGCGCGACGATGGTGATCGCCCAGGAGCCGAACCAGCCGACGTGGTCGGACAGCAGGTACGGGTCGAGCGCCGGCAGATCGCTCCAGAGCCCGAACTGCCAGGCGGCGAGGGTGGAACCGACGATGAACCCGAAGAGCGTGAGCACGATCGAGCTCTGCCCCGAGCCGACCGCGAACAGGGTTCCGGACGCGCAGGCGCCACCGAGCTGCATGCCGATCGCGAACAGGAACGAGCCCACGATGAGGCCGATACCGATCGGTCCCGCACTGGGCGCGGGCACCGAACCGAACAGCCCGCTGCCGGTGCCGATGATCAGCGCGAAGAGCGTCGCCGTCGTGCCGAGCAGCAGGGCGTGCGCGCGCAGCCCGGTGCCGTTGCCGACGGCCACGAGCTGCCGCCAGGCGGAGGTGAACCCGAACCGCGAGTGGAACAGGGCGAACCCGAGCCCGAGCCCGAGCAGCAGCAGGACGCCCGGCTTGGCGCCGTGCGCCACGAACACGTAGGCGTCGAGCGCGGCGCCGATGACCCCGGCGCCGACGAGCGGCCCCCACCGGGTGGGCGGCGCGGACTCGGCGACCGGGGCGGGCGAGGAGGTGGGGGACGGGGCGATCAGGGCGGCGCGCGGCGGCGCCCCGGCGGGGGGAGCGGTGGTCACGGCAGGTCTCCGGCAGCTGGAGTGGGAAGGTTCGGACAGGAGGAGCTCGCCGCGCCGAAGCGGCGCGGCAGGACGTCAACGACGACAGAGCGCGTCGTCGACACTCCACGTCGTGGCCGCGAAGAGCGCGAGAGCCAGGTGACGAGCGGGTCCGAACATGTGCGCCACTTTAGGGTTTCCGCCGGATTCCGTGGGAGCGCGTCTCACATCGCGGGCGCGACATGAGACGCGAGCGGGTCCCTCAGGCAGTGGCCAGCGACACCTCTGTCGACTTCAGCAGGGCGACCACCGTGGAGCCGGCCGCCAGGTGCAGGTCGGCGGCGGCGTCCTTCGTGATGGCGGCGGTCAGCTCCGCCCCGCTGATGTCGACCCTGACCGAGGCCATGGCGCCCCCGGTGGCGACGTCCCTGACCGTGCCGGGCAGCTGGTTGCGGATGGACAGGCCCTCGACGGGCGCTGTCGCGAGCGCCACCTCGGTGGACTTGACCAGGGCTCGGACCGCGGAACCCGAGGCGAGGCCCAGGTCCTTGACGGACTCGAGGGTGATGGCGGCCGTGAGGTCCTGGCCGCCGTCGAGACGGACCTTGACCGTCGCCATCACCTCGCCCGTGGTGACGGCCGTGACGGTGCCGGGAAGCTGATTGCGGATGGAGAGGGCCATGGCGATGCGCCTCGCAAAGTCGGGTTTATGGGGCTTTTGCGTGTGCTTCACCCTAGAGCCCGGGCAACCCGAAGGACCCGTCACGCCGGATACGCGTGCGTCTGTGTCGCCTTGACCGTGGCCCACACCTTCGCGCCGGGGTGCAGGTCGAGTTCGGCCGCCGCCACTGTCGTCAGGTCCGCGGCGAGGGGGAGGTCGCCGGAGAGGGCGGCGCGGATCTGGTCGCCGTGCGTCTCCATCCCGCTCACCTCGCACCGCCACAGATTGCGCGCGCTCGACCCCGTGGGCCGCTCCCGGTGCAGCGTCACCGCGCTGGGCGGAAACGCGACGAAGACCGGGCCGTTCAGCTCCTCCGTCGTCGTGATCGCGGGGCCGTCGTCGTCGACGTGGACGGTGTGGCCCTCGGCGCGGCCCCGGTACAGATTGAGGCCGACGAGCTGGGCGATGTAGTCCGTGCGCGGGCGGCGCGCGACGTCCGACGGGGCGCCCTCCTGGACGACGTGGCCGTGCTCGATGACGACGAGCCGGTCGGCCAGCACCATCGCGTCCAGCGGATCGTGGGTGACAAGCACCGCCACCGCCTCGAACTCGGCCAGGTGGCGGCGGAGTTGGGCGCGCACGTCCAGGCGGGTGCGGGCGTCGAGCGCGGCGAGCGGCTCGTCGAGGAGCAGCAGCCGGGGCCGCGTGGCGAGCGCGCGGGCGAGCGCGACCCGCTGCGCCTGGCCGCCGGACAGCCGACGCGGCTTCGCCCCGGCGTGCTCCGCGAGCCCCATCCGGTCGAGCCAGGCCTGCGCCTGCGTACGAGCATCCGCCTTCGCGGCGCCCTGGCAGCGCGGCCCGAACGCCACATTGTCGAGCGCGCTCAGATGCGGGAACAGCAGATAGTCCTGGAACACCACGCCCACCGGGCGCGACTCGGGCGGCGTGCCGTCGAGCGGGGTGCCATCGAGGCGGAGGTGTCCGGCGTCGAGCGGCGTCAGTCCCGCCAGCGCCCGCAGCGCGGTGGTCTTCCCGGCCCCGTTCGGGCCGAGCAGCGCGACGACGTCGCCGGGGTTCGCGGTGAGCGCGACGTCCAGCCGGAAGGTGCCGCGGTCCACGACGAGCCGCGCGTCGAGCCCCGCCCCCGCCACATCCTCGTACTGCACCGTCTTCTGAAGGTCGGTCATGACGCGGTCATCCAGCGGTCACGCAGGCCCGCAAGCACCGTGATCGACACGGCGAGCAGCACCAGGCTGAGGGAGATCGCCGCGGCCGGGTCGCTCTGCATGGCGAGGTACACGGCGAGCGGCATGGTCTGGGTGCGGCCGGGGAAGTTGCCGGCGAAGGTGATCGTCGCGCCGAACTCGCCGAGCGCCCGCGCCCACGCGAGCACCGCGCCGGCTGCGATCCCGGGCGCGATCAGCGGCAGCGTCACCCGCCGGAACGCGGTGAACCGGGAGGCGCCGAGCGTCGTGGCGGCCTCCTCGTAGCGCGGGTCGGCCGCACGCAGCGTGCCCTCGACGCTGATCACGAGGAACGGCATCGCCACGAAGGCCTCGGCGATCACGACACCGGTCGTGGTGAACGGCAGCGTGATCCCGAACCAGGAGACCAGGTACTGCCCCACGACACCGTTGCGCCCGAGCGCGGTGAGCAGGGCGACGCCGCCCACCACGGGCGGCAGCACCAGCGGCAGCGTCACCAGGGCCCGTACGAGACCGCGCCCCGGGAACTCCGTGCGCGCGAGCAGCCAGGCCAGCGGCACCCCGAGCACCAGACTCACCAGCGTCGCCAACGTGGCGCACACCAGCGACAGTTGGAGCGCCTGCCACACCTCGGGGCTGGTCAGCTGCTCGGGCAGCTGCGCCCACGGGGCCCGTACGAGCAGTGCGATCAGCGGCACCACAAGGAACGCAAGGCCCACGAGCGCGGGTACAAGCAGCGGCAGCGGAGGGACGCGGCCACGGCGCCGCCGCGCCCCACCCTCCACGGTGTCGTTCGCCGCCACGGTCACGGCTTCAGGAACCCGGCCTCGGTCAGCGCCTTCTGCCCGTCGGAGGACTTGACCAGCTCGATGAACGCCTTGCCCGCCGCGGCGTTCGGCGCCTTCTTCAGCGGGGCGATCGGGTAGTCGTTGATGGCGTCCTTGGACTCGGGGAACTCCACGCCCTCCACCTTGTCACCCGCCGCGTGCACATCCGTCTTGTACACGACCGCCGCGTCCGCCTCCTTCAACTCCACCTTCGTCAGGGCGCTCTTGACGTCCTGCTCGTACGAGACCGGGGTGAGCTTCAGCTTGCTGGCGCTGAGGGCCGTCTGCGCGGCGGCACCGCACGGCACCTCCTTTGCGCACAGCACGACCTTCTGGCCGGGCTTCGTGAGGTCCTTCAGGGACGACACCTTGTTCGGGTTGCCGGGGAGGGTGGCGATCTCCAGCTGGTTGCGGACGAAGGTGCTCGGCTTGCCGTCGGCGTCACCGGCGTCGGTCACCGTCTTCATCGTCTTGGGGCTCGCGGCCGCGAACACATCGGCGGGGGCGCCGCCGGTGATGCCCGCGGCGAGGCTGTCGCTGCCGCCGAAGTTGAAGGTGACCTTGGTGCCGGGGTGCTCCTTCTCGAACTGCTTGCCCAGCTTCGTGAAGCTCTCCTTGAGGGAGGCGGCGGCGAACACGTTCACCGTCCCGGACAGCTTCTTGCCGCTGGACGCCCCCGACGAGTCCGCATCGGACGCACCGGACCCGGAGTCGGACGATCCGCAGGCGCTCAGGGTCAGCAGCGCCGCCGCCCCGATGCCGGTCACCTGAAGCATGCGGCGGGTCGTGGTCCTGCGCGCGGAACGGGTTGTCACGGTTCAGCTCCCCTGCTGTGTCCTGGAACGCTTACGGCGACCATACTGCCGCATCTGCCAGGGGGAAGTCGCCTGTGGGTTCGCATGATCCCGGTGGGTGGACGGTGTGGGTGTGCATGTGCGTTCGTACGTACATGTGGTGGGAGGGGGAGTGATGCTCACGCACGGTCGATATGGACATTCGTCGACTTCACGCGGGCGGTGGCCTCCATGCCGACCTCCAGGCCCAGCTCCTCCACCGCCTCTCGCGTGAGGAGCGAGACCAGCCGGTGCGGCCCGGCCTGGATCTCCACCTGGGCGGCGACGTCGCCGAGCTTCACGGCGGTGACGATGCCGGGGAAGGCATTGCGCACGGAGGTGTACGAGGGGTGGTCGTCGGCGTCGTCGCCCGCGGCCAACTCCACGGAGAACGCGGCGAGATCCTTGCCCTGGACGACCCGGTGCCCACTCGCGTCGCGGTGTGTGACGATCCGCCCGGCGTCCGCCCACCGCCGCGCGGTGTCGGGGCTGACGCCGAGCAGCCGTGCGGCCTGGCCGATTGTGTAGGACTGCATGCGGCAAAGATTAACTTCCGGCCGCCGTGGGGCGATCGCTCAGTGCGGCCGCTCGGGACGCGGCACGACACGCACCGTCAACGCGGCGGCGGCCAGCCACAGCGCGGCGGCCAGTACGCCGATGTGGTGCAGCCCCACCGTGAACCGGGCCGGCGACTCCGGGTCCTGCGCCAGCGCCCCGAACACCGCGATGCCGAGCGCGCCGGCCGCCTGCCGCGCGGTGTTGTTGACGCCGGACGACAGGCCGGGCCGGTCCGGCGGCCCCGCCTGCAACGCGGCGGCGACCGCGGCAGCGGTCAGCAGCCCCATGCCCAGCCCGAGCCCGAGGAGCGTCGGCAGCAGATCGCCATACGTGGACGCGGGCGTGAGTACCAGCAGACAGGCGGAGCCCGCTGCCCCCACGAGCAGCCCGGCGACCATCGGCGGCCGCGGTCCGAGGCGTGCGGCGAGCCTCCCCGTGACGGGCGCGCACGCGGCCAACGGCACGAACAGCGGCAGCAGCATCGCCCCCGCCGTCAGGGCGTCGCGGTGCTGGACCTTCTGCAGATACAGCGTCATCACGAAGATCGAGCCGATCCCGACGAAGTTCATGGCGGCGGCCACCGCGTTGGCCCCGACGAAGTCCGGCCTGCGGGCCAACTCCGGCGGGAACATCGGCTGCGCCGCCCGCCGCTCCCACAGCGCGAGGGCGACAGCGGCGAGCACGGCGGCCACCGCCGCGACGACCGGAGCCGCGGACACCCCGGAGCGCCCGGCCGAGATCGCCGAATAGACGAGAGCGGTGAGGAAGACGGCCGCGGCGAGCAGTCCCGGCACATCGAGGCGCCCGGTGCGGGACGGCGCGTCGGCCCGCACGTATCGCCAGGTCAGGGCGGCGGCCACGAGCACCACCGGCAGATTGACGAGAAACACGGACCGCCACCCCACCGCGGTGACCAGCACACCTCCGAGCACGGGGCCCGTCGGCAGCGCGAGCGCCGACACCCCGGCCCACACCCCCAGGGCCCGCGCCTTCTCCTCCCGCTTCGGAAACGTCCGGTTCACCACGGCGAGCGTGCTCGGCAGCAAGAGCGCCGCCGCGAGACCCTGCAGCGCCCGCGCCGCGACCAGCGTGCCGACGCTCGGCGCGAGACCGCACAGCAGCGACGTAACGCCAAACAGCGCGAGCCCGACGAGCACCACCGTGCGATGCCCCCACCGGTCACCGATCACCCCCGCGCCCAGCAGGCACGCGGCGAGAACGACAGTGTAGGAATCGACCACCCATTGCAGCCCGGAAAGGTCGGTGCGCAGGTCCTCTCCGATATGGGGGAGCGCGACATTGACGACGGTGACATCGAGTTGCACCAGGAACATGCCGACGCACATGAGCGCCAGGACCGGGCCGCGATGCCGGATTGTTGTGGTGTGCATGTACTCCATGGTGGCCGGTGAACCCTTCGGGGCGCACCGAAACGTCGCCGCATGCCGCCTACAGCTGCGCGAAAAGCTCCTCGAGCGGCGCGGGCACGCACCCGGCGTCGTACGCCGCCTCGGTCAGCAGTCGTCCGTAGCGGATCTTGCGGCCGGCCTTGGTGCCGAGGAAGCGGCGCAGGCGGCGGTGCGCGGGCCTGTCCTGCTGGGCGGGCTGGCGGGCGAAGGTCTGCCAGGGGTGCCACTCGCCGGCTTCCCGGACGACCTGCTCGACCCGTGCGACGCCGAGCGCGCGGATGAACTCGTCCTCCAGGTCCGCGATGCACACGAAAACGGTGCCGCTGCCCGGCCCTTCGATCTGCCCGCCGGCCGGTTCCAGCGCGCGGTCGTAATAGCGCCGCTCGCGCTCGTCGCACAGCCCGGTCAGTCGCAGTCCGAGCCCTGCCGGTCCGAGCAGCCGGGCGTAACGGCCCACGTTCATCGCGCCGCCCATGGACACGACGCACACGCCCTCGGCCGCGAGGTCCCGCCCGCGCCGCTCGGCGAGCGCGTCAACCGCCGCGACGTCACTGAGCCCTTCGAGGAGTACGGCGCTGCGCACCCGCAGACGTACGGCCAGCTCCCGGGCCGGCGTGCCGGAACCACCGGCGGCCCACTCGGTGACCGCCTGGTGGAACGCCTTCATGCCTGCCGTGTCCGTCGTCTCCGTCACGCGCTCAATCCTCTGTTGGAACGGCCGGGAGCCCAATCGAGTATCTGTGACGGTTATAAGCCCCGCTCTGGGACGAGACTCGCGGGGTCCGGGGCAGAGCCCGTGACGTAGGCAATGCCCGCCGCACCCCAAGGGTCAGCCCGCCGCCGGCTCCGTCAGATGACGCCACGTCCGCACCAACTGGCTGAACTCTTTCACCTGCACGAGCACATGCTCACGCGCCGCCTCCTCCGCCCTCTCCGCCGCGCCGGAGGCAATCGCGTCGGCGATCGCCCGGTGCTCCGCGAGGGACCGCCGCATCCGGTCCGGCACCCTCAACTGCAGCCGCCGGTAAGGCTGAAGGGCCCGCTTGAGCGCATGGGACTGCTGCCGCAGATACTCGTTGCCGCACGAGTCGTAGACGATCGCGTGGAAGCGGGCGTTGGCGTAGTAGTAGGGATCGGCGTCGCCCGCGCGCGCATGCTGCTCGCACTCCCGCAGCGCGTCCTCGAGCTCGGCCAGCGCCTCACGCTCTATACGGCGAGCCGAAAGCCGCGCCGCCATCCCCTCCAGCTCCGCCATGACCTCGAAGCGCTCGGCCAGCTCGGACACGCTCAGCTCGGTGACGTACGTGCCCTGCTTCGGGCGGATCTGTACGAGGCCGGACCGCTCGAGAGCCTGCAGCGCCTCGCGCACCGGCGTGCGCGAGCAGCCGAACTCGCGCTCCAGCTCCGCCGGGTCGAGGCGTTCGCCCGGCCGGTACCGGCCGTCCACCACCGCGTTCTCCAGGGCGTCGCGCACGCGTCTGGCCTCAGGGACTCGAGCCATCTCCACCTCCGATTGCCCAGATTATCCGCCCGCTCCAGGGGGTGGCGCCGGTCACTCCTGTGATCTACCGTGCGCTTGTTATATACATCATGCCCCACGATGCATATCGAGCGTCGTGGCGAGACGTGGGCGGGAGCGCACATGGAACGGCGTGAGGAACACCGCGACGGACACCACGACGAACACCACGACGACCGCCATGACGGCTGGCTGCTCACCGACCTGTACCGAGCCCTCGGAAAGCTCGGCGGACGAGCGGACGGCGGCACCGACCGGTCCACCGCCGACGCCCCGCTCGACCAGCTGCTCGCGGCCTGCGAAGTCCTGATGAGCGACGTCGGCGAGGCCTCCACGCGCGCCGTCGCAGCCCGCGCCCTCGCCGCCTACGACGCGCTCGACGACGCCGGCCGGCTCGCCTTCTTCGCCCACATCACCAAGACCTACGACGCCGACGCCGACCAGGTCCGCACCGCCTACCGCCGCTGGGAAGAGGCCCGCGCCACCGGCTCCCAGGGAGAGGCGGAGCTCGTCCACCTCTTCGACGTCGTCGAGCCGGCCCGCCAGCAGCTCCTGCGCCGCATGAACCACGCGCCCGACGCCACCCTCGCCCTGGTCCACATGCGCGCCGACCTGCGCCGCCTGCTGCCCGCACACCCCGAACTGCGGCCCCTGGACCACGACTTCCACCACCTGCTCACCTCCTGGTTCAACCGCGGTTTCCTGCGCATGGAGGAGGTCACCGTGGACTCGCCGCCCGAGCTGCACCGGCATCTGCTGCGCGGCGAGCGGGTGCACTCGATGGCGTCCGAGGCCGAACTGCGACGCCGCATCGAGCCCGAGGACCGCCGCGTCTACGCCTTCTTCCACCCGGCCATCGGCGACGTACCCCTGATCTTCGTGGAGGTCGCCCTCGTCCGCGGGCTGCCCGACAGCATCGCCCCGCTGCTCGAACCCGGCCCCGCGCTCAGCCCCGCGGACGCGGACACGGCGGCGCTCTACTCCATCAACAACGCGCTCGACGGCCTCGCCGGAGTCTCCTTCGGCAGCTTCCTCATCAAGCAGGTCATCGAGCAGGTCGGCGAACAACTCCCGCACCTCACGCAGTTCGCGACCTTGTCACCCATCCCCGGCTTCCGGGCGTGGCTGGAGGCGCGGGCCGGGCACGAGCCCGAACTCGCCTCCCTCGCAGCCGAGTTGAGCAACCCGGATGTCATCGACGACGCCGAGCGCATCCGCCCCCGCCTCCTCCCGGCCCTCGCCCGCTACGTCGTCGCCGAACGTCGCCCCGACGGCCGCCCCCTCGACCCCGTCGCCCGCTTCCACCTCGGCAACGGCGCCGCCGCCTGGCAGCTCGACTGGCCCGCCAACTCCTCGCCCGAAGCCTGGCGCCAGTCCTACGGCGCGATGATCAACTACCGCTACGAACCGGACCAGTTGGAGCGCCGCCACGAGGACTTCGTGCGCCGCGGCGCCGTCGCGGTCGGCGGGCCCCTCGAAGAAGACTTCCCGCAGCACGAGGCCCCGTACGACCGGGCCTCGGAGGAAAAGAAGAAAGGAACCACCCCGATGAGCACGCAGACGAGCCCCTCGGCGGCGACCGCCCCCTTCCGTACCATCCACCGGTCCTTCGTCGAGCAGACGGAACTCCGTCCGGACAAGGCGCTCTTCGAGCTGCCCGACGGGCGGTCCGTGACCTACCGCGAGACCGCGGACACCGTGCGGCGCATCGCGGCGCGCCTCGTCGCCGACGGCGTGACCCCCGGCGACCGCGTCGCCATGCAGGTCGACAAGTCGGTCGAGGCCATCGCCCTCTACCTGGCGACGTTGCAGATCGGCGGCGTGTTCCTGCCGCTCAACACCGCCTACACGGGCGCCGAGATCGACTACTTCATCGGCGACGCCAAGCCGCGTGTCCTCGTCTGCCCGCCGCAGCGCCGCGCCGACCACGCCCACCGCGAGGGCCCGGACCTCGTCGTCGAGACCCTCGGCACCGCGGGCGACGGCAGCCTCCTCGAAGGCGACGCCCACCACGACGACGTACACGAGGCCGCGGCGAGCGACCCGGCGGCCATCCTCTACACCTCCGGCACCACGGGCCGCTCCAAGGGTGCGATCCTCACGCACGAGAACCTCGCCTCCAACTGCGAGGCGCTGCTGGGCAGTTGGCAGTTCACCTCCGAGGACCGGCTGATCCACGCCCTGCCGATCTTCCACGTCCACGGCCTGTTCGTCGCCGCCAACATGGTGCTCGCCTCGGGCGCCTCCATGTTCTTCCTGCCGAAGTTCGACGCCGACGCGATCGCGGAGCTGCTGCCGCGCGCCACCGTGCTCATGGGCGTGCCCACCTTCTACACGCGCCTGCTCAAGCACGAGAAGGTCACCCCGGAGACCTGCGCCTCCATGCGCCTGTTCGTCTCCGGCTCGGCGCCGCTGCTCGCCAGCGACCACGAGGCGTTCGAGGCCCGCACGGGACACGCCATCCTGGAGCGCTACGGCATGACCGAGACCGGCATGAACACCACCAACCCGTACGAGGGCGGGCCCCGCAAGCCCGGCACCGTCGGCAAGGCGCTGCCCGGCACCGAGATCCGCGTGGTGGACGCCGAGACCGGAAAGCCGCTGCCCGACGGCGAGGTCGGCAGCGTCGAGGTCCGCGGCCCCAACGTCTTCGCCGGCTACTGGCAGATGCCCGAGAAGACCGCCGCAGAGTTCCGCGAGGACGGCTTCTTCATCACCGGCGACCTCGGCCTCATCGACGAGGACGGCTACCTCTGCATCTCCGGGCGCGGCAAGGACCTGATCATCTCCGGCGGCTTCAACGTCTACCCGAAGGAGATCGAGACGCTTCTCGACGCCCACCCCACGGTCCTCGAATCCGCCGTGATCGGCGTCCCGCACCCGGACTTCGGCGAGACGGTCGTCGCCGTCGTCGTCGCGGCGCCGGGCCAGGAGCCGCAGGAGCGGGACCTCATCGACTCCATCGCCCCCGACCTCGCCCGTTTCAAGCACCCGCGCGCGGTACGCGTCGTGGAGTCGCTGCCCCGCAACGTCATGGGCAAGGTCCAGAAGGCCGAACTCCGCAAGACGTACGTGGACTTGTTCGCGAAGGCCTGACCCCTACCCGTACCGCTACCTCATACCTCTACCCGTCCTTACTACGTTCCCCATCTCCCCCCCACGTTCTCGCTTACTTACTTCCCGGTCTCTCAATGTGGAGAAGACGATGGTCCTCTATGGAGTGGCAGCGCTGGCGGTGTGCATGCTCACGGGCACGCTCGTCGGTGAATACCTGGGCGAGGCGCTCGGCGTCGACGCCAATGTCGGCGGCGTCGGCTTCGCCATGATCATGCTCGTGTTCGCGACCCACTGGCTGCGCCAGAAGGGGAAGTTCCCCGAGGCGAGCGAACAGGGCGTGCTCTTCTGGAGCGCGATGTACATCCCGATCGTCATCGCGATGGCGTCGACCCAGAACGTGTACAAGGCCGTCACCGGCGGCCCGATGGCCCTGCTGGCCGGTCTCGTCGCGCTCGTCGCGGGATTCGCCCTGGTGCCGGTGATCGCGCGGATCGGCGGGAAAGGGGAACCCCTGCCGCCCCTGAGTGACCCAGGCGCGGAGGCGGCGGAGCCCGCCACCGAGAAGCAGGGGGCCTGACGTGGATACGTTCGTCTCCGTCTGCAAGGACAACGGGCTCATAGTCGCCTTCGCCCTCGTCGGCACGCTGATGCTGGTCTCGGCGTGGCTGTCCAAGAAGCTGACCCGAGGGCGGCTGCAGGGCTCCGCCATTGCCATCGTGCTCGGCCTCGCGCTCGCCTACTGGGGCGGCTCGGCGACCGGGGGAGAGGCGGGGATCGCCGACATCACCGCGCTCTCCGGGATGAGCCTGATGGGCGGGGCCATGCTCCGCGACTTCGCGATCGTCTCCACCGCGTACGGCGTCGACCTGAAGGAGATCAAGGGGGCGGGGCCCGCCGGCGCCCTGTCGATCCTGCTCGGCGTCGTCGTCTCCTTCGTCGCCGGGGCGCTCGTCGCGGCGCTGTTCGGCTACCGGGACGCGGCCTCGCTCGCAACCATCGGCGCGGGCGCGGCCACGTACATCGTGGGCCCCGTCACGGGCACCGCGGTGGGCGCGAGTTCGGACGTGATCGCGCTGTCGGTCGCCGCGGGGCTGGTCAAGTCCGTGGTGGTGATGGTGGGTACGCCGCTGGTCGCGCGCCTGATCGGCCTGAACAACGCCAAGTCGGCGATGGCCTTCGGCGGCCTGCTCGGCACCACGTCCGGCGTGGCCGGCGGCCTCGCGGCCACCGACAAGCGGCTCGTCCCGTACGGGGCGATGACCGCCACCTTCTACACGGGCGTCGGCTGCCTCCTCGGCCCCTCGCTTTTCTACGTGTCGTTGAGGGCGCTCGTCGGCGGCTGACAGGAAAGACGGATGGGGCCTGCGCCGGGTTGCCGGGCCCCTTCCGCGTTCGTAGCACCGCACCATCCAGACTCCCGTTCACCGGAAGAAGGTTGTGCACATGCCTCGACTTCGTACGCTCACGACCGTCGCAGCGGCCGTCCTCGCCATCGCTGGCGGCGGCCTCGCTTCTGCCCCGCACCCCGCCGAGGCCAGACCCGGACAGGCCGGCGGCAACGCCTGGTTCACCTCCTGGGCCCAGTCCCAGCAGGACGCGGCGACGGACCCGCTGCGCGACCAGTCCGTCCGCACCGTCACGCATCTCAGCCAGGGCGGGGACGGCGTCCGCGTCCGCATCCAGAACACCTTCGGCACGGCGCCCCTGGAGATCGGCGGCGCCTCCGTCGGCCTGAGCGGCGACGGGGCGTCCATCAAGGGCGACACTCACCCCGTCCGCTTCGACGGAAAGACCCACGTCACCGTTCCCGCGGGCGGCGAGGTGTGGAGCGACCCCGCCGACCTCGACACGGCCGCCCAGGACGACGTGGCCGTCTCCGTTGCGCTCAAGGGTGCGGCCACCCCCGGCCAGCACCGCACCGCGCTGCGCACCAACTACCTCACGCCGGAGGGCACCGGCGACCACACCGCCGACACCAGCGGCGCCGCGTACACGAAGACCGTCGACGCCACCTACCTGGTCAGCGCGGTCGACGTGCACAACCCCCGCCTCAAGGGCAGCGCGGTCGCCTACGGCAGCTCGGTCGTCGACGGCGTCGGCAGCACCAACTGCGGCCCCGGCTGCACCGAGACCGGAACCAACCGCCGCTGGACCGACGACCTGGCGCGCCGCGTGCACGCCGAACTCCCGCGCACCGACCAGGTCGCGATCGCCAACGCGGGGATCAGCGGCACGACGAGCGCGGCCGACTGCCCCGGCGCCCCGTCGAACGTGAAGGGCCTCGACGCCGCGAGCCGCCTCAAGAGGGACGTCCTCGCCCTGCACGGCGTCACCTCGGTCCTGTTCTACTACGGCACCAACGACCTCGCCTTCGGCTGCGACGGGGACCAGGTCCTGGCCAGCTACAAGAAGGTCTTCAAGGAACTGCGCGACGCCGGCATCAAGATCTACGTCACGCCCATCACGCCCCGTCCCGGCTACACGGACCAGAACAACCTGGACCGCCACACGGTCAACCTCTTTACGAAGAAAGCGAGTTCGTGCTCCGGGACCTGTGACGGCGTCATGGACTTCGACGAGGTCCTGAAGGACCCGCTGCACCCCAACAGCATCAAGCCCGCGTACGACAACGGGGACGGCGTCCACGCGAACATCGCCGGGCAGCAGGCGATCGCCGACTCGATCTCGCTGCGGATGCTCACGGCCGGGGCCCGGTAAGCGAAAGCCGGCGTACATTTGCCTAAAGGTATTAGGCAGGTGCAGAATCGTTTTCGGTAACAGTGATGGGGGCTGAGGGAGAGGGCGTTCGGTCATGGCGCGTGCCGGATTGACCGCGGAGCGGCTGGCCCGGGCCGGTGCCGAGCTCGCGGACGAGGTCGGCTTCGAGCATGTGACCGTCTCGGCCCTCGCCCGGCAGTTCGACGTCAAGGTCGCGAGCCTGTACTCGCACGTCAAGAACTCGCACGACCTGAAGACGCGGATCGCCCTGATCGCCCTGCAAGAGCTGGCCGACCGGGCCGCCGACGCTCTCGCGGGGCGGTCCGGCAAGGACGCGCTCACCGCTCTCGCCAACGTCTACCGCGACTACGCCCGCGCGCACCCGGGCCGCTACGCCTCCGCCCAGTACCGGCTCGACCCGGAGACGGCGGCGGCGAGCGCGGGCGTGCGGCACGCGCAGATGACGCGGGCCGTGCTGCGCGGCTACGACCTCACCGAACCGGACCAGACCCACGCCGTCCGGCTCCTGGGCAGCGTCTTCCACGGCTACGTCAGCCTCGAACTGGCCGGCGGGTTCAGTCACAGCGCACCCGACTCGGGCGAGAGCTGGGCGCGCAGCCTGGACGCGCTCGACGCGCTGCTTCGCAACTGGCCCGCGCAGGCGTGAACCGGCGCCCGCCCGCCGCGCGACCTGCACGGCGAGTCATCCACATCCTTGATCAACAGATTGACGCCACCATGAGCACCCCGAATCCCGACCATGAGTTGACTGAGTTGACCACCACACCGCTGACGGACGACCTCGTCCACGGTGCGATCGACATTGAGCGCACCGCCCGCGGTCTCCTCCCGCACCGCCTCCCCGCCTGGGTCCGCGCCCAGAACACGGACGGCCAGCTGGCCATGGCCGAGTCGCAGCCCTCCGGTGTCCGCCTCGCCTTCCGTACCCGCGCCACCGTCGTCGAACTCGACGCGGTGCCGACCAAGCGCGTCTACGTAGGCGTGCCGCCGCGCCCCGACGGCCTCTACGACCTGCTCGTGGACGGGCAGCTCGCCGGGCAGGGGAGCGTGGCAGGCGGCGACACCCTGACCATCGACATGGGTGCGGGCACCTTCGAGCACACGCCGGGGGAGCCGGGCACGCTCCGTTTCGCGGGTCTGCCAGACGCCCTCAAGACCGTTGAGATCTGGCTGCCGCACAACGAGACCACCGAGCTCGTCGCCCTGCGCACGGACGCGCCCGTGGAGCCCACCGCGCCCCTCGGGGAGTCCGGCCGCAAGGTGTGGCTGCACCACGGCAGCTCGATCAGTCACGGCTCCGACGCCGCGAGCCCGACCACGACCTGGCCCGTGCTCGCCGCCTCCCTCGGCGGCGTCGACCTGGTCAACCTGGGCTTCGGCGGCGGCGCCCTGCTCGACCCGTTCACCGCGCGCGCCCTGCGGGACACCCCGGCCGACATGATCAGCGTCAAGATGGGGATCAACCTCGTCAATGCCGACCTGATGCGGATGCGGGCCTTCACCCCCGCCGTGCACGGCTTCCTCGACACCATCCGTGAGGGGCACCCGACCACCCCGCTCCTCGTCGTCTCGCCGATCCTGTGCCCGATCCACGAGGAGACGCCCGGCCCGCTCATGCCCGACTTCAGCTCCGTCGCCGAGGGGCAGATGCGCTTCAAGGCCACCGGCGACCCGGCGGAGGTGGCCCAGGGCAGGCTCACCCTCGAAACCATCCGTGCCGAACTCGCCCGCATCGTCGCCCAGCGCGCCGCCGACGACCCGCACCTGTACTACCTCGACGGCCGCGAACTGTACGGCGAGGCCGACCACGAGGAACTCCCGCTGCCGGACGCCGTCCACCCCGATGCGGCCGCCCACCGCCGCATCGGCGAACGCTTCGCCGAGCTGGGGCTCGGCCCCCTGAAATGACAGCCGAGCGGGCGGGTTAGCATATGAGCGCCGCCTAGCTCGAAAGAGACGCACGTGACTGTCAACGACGACTCGTTCACCAACTGGAAGCACCGTGAGGAGACCGCGGAGGCAATGATCCCGATCATCGGGAAGCTGCACCGCGAGCGGGACGTGAACGTCCTGCTGCACAGCCGCTCCTTGGTGAACAAGTCGGTGGTCAGCCTGCTGAAGGCCCACCGATTCGCCCGCCAGATCGCCGGCGAGGAGCTCTCGGTCACCGAGACGATGCCCTTCCTGAGGGCCCTCGCCGACCTCGACCTGGGGCCCTCCCAGATCGACCTCGGCATCCTCGCGATGACGTACAAGACCGACGACCGGGGCTTGAGCGTCGAGGAGTTCACCGCCGAGGCCGTCGCCGGCGCGACCGGCGCCCTGAAGCTGGAGCGCGGTGAGGGTCGCGACGTCGTCCTCTACGGCTTCGGCCGCATCGGCCGCCTCGTCGCCCGCCTGCTCATCGAGAAGGCGGGATCCGGAAACGGTCTGCGCCTGCGCGCCATCGTCGTGCGCGGCGGCGGTGAGCAGGACCTCGTGAAGCGGGCCTCGCTGCTGCGTCGCGACTCGATCCACGGCCAGTTCCAGGGCACGATCACCGTTGACGAGGCGAACAGCACGATCAACGCCAACGGCAACGCGATCAAGGTGATCTACGCCAACGACCCGTCCGAGGTCGACTACACGGCGTACGGCATCAAGGACGCCATCCTGATCGACAACACCGGCAAGTGGCGCGACCGCGAGGGCCTCTCCACGCACCTGCGGCCCGGCATCGACAAGGTCGTGCTCACCGCGCCCGGCAAGGGTGACGTGCCGAACATCGTGCACGGCGTCAACCACGACACGATCAAGCCGGACGAGCAGATCCTGTCCTGCGCCTCCTGCACCACGAACGCGATCGTGCCGCCGCTCAAGGCGATGGCCGACGAGTACGGGGTGGAGCGCGGTCACGTGGAGACCGTCCACTCGTTCACGAATGACCAGAACCTGCTGGACAACTACCACAAGGCCGACCGTCGCGGCCGGTCCGCGCCGCTCAACATGGTCATCACGGAGACCGGCGCCGCCTCCGCCGTCGCGAAGGCCCTGCCGGACCTCAAGGCGCCGATCACCGGCTCCTCGATCCGCGTCCCCGTCCCGGACGTCTCGATCGCGATCCTCAGCCTGCGGCTCGGCCGCGAGACCAGCCGCGAAGAGGTCCTCGACCACCTGCGCGACGTCTCGCTGAACTCGCCGCTGCGCCGCCAGATCGACTTCACGGACTCGCCCGACGCGGTCTCCAGCGACTTCCTCGGGTCCCGGCACGCCTCGATCGTCGACGCGGGCGCGACCAAGGTCGACGGCGACAACGCGATCCTCTACCTCTGGTACGACAACGAGTTCGGCTACTCGTGCCAGGTGATCCGCGTCGTCCAGCACGTCTCCGGCGTCGAGTACCCGACGTTCCCGGCGCCCACCGCCTGACGCCCGGTACCTCTGCCGAGGCCGGTCCCGCTCTCCGCGGGGCCGGCCTCGCGGCACTTGACGGAATGATCAACTGGGGCGCAGGATGGGGCACATGTTCATGCATCGCGCCCACGCTCTCGGAACGGCCCCCGTGCCGGACCGATGTGGTTGCGCGCGCAGCGGCTTGTAGCGGGCTTGTAGACCCCTCGCCGAACTCTCCCGTGCGTCTTGTTGTACGCCGTGCTGTAGGTCTTGCTGTACGTCTTGTAGAAGCCACCGCCCCGTAGGGCGTCGGCCGCGCACGTACTACGTACCGCACGCACCACGTACCGCACGTACGGATCACTCTCGCGTTCAGCGCGTTCCCTCGTCACTGCGTGCCTGTGGAGGCCCCCCTTGTCCGTGACCGAAATGCCCCCTTCTCTCTCGCTGCGCCCCGCCCACATCCCCGCCGACGGCCTCTACGAGGGGCGCCGCGTTCTGCGCCGCACCCCTGACGGCTGGCAGGATCGCCCCTACGAGCTGTTCGACCTCACCCCGCAGGGCGCCACCATCGGCGCCGAGATCAGCGGCCTCGACCTGAGCCTGCCGCTCTCCCCTGAGCTGCGCGAGGAGCTGAACCGGGCCCTGCTCGAATGGAAGGTGCTGTTCTTCCGCGGCCAGCACCTGACCAGCGAGCGCCAGCGCGAATTCGCCGGTAACTGGGGCGAGTTGGAGACCAATCCGCTCCTGGAGCGTGGTGACAGCGAGGACGTCGTCCGCTTCGACAAGGGTGCCGGCGGCGTCCCGAGCTACGAGAACGTGTGGCACACCGACGTCACCTTCCGCGAACGCCCCGCCCTGGGCGCCGTGTTGCAGCTGCGCGAGGTCCCGCCGTTCGGCGGCGACACCATGTGGGCCGACATGGCGGCCGCGTACGACAACCTCTCCGACGAGGTGAAGGCGCGCATCGAGGGCGCCGAGGCCGAGCACGACTTCCTGCCCGGCTTCCGCCGCTTCTACGGTCCCGAACGCCTCGCCCAGTGGCAGGAGTTGTTCCCGCCGGTCACCCACCCGGTCGTGCGCCGCCACCCCGAGACCGGGCGCCGCATGCTCTTCGTGAACACCTCCTTCACCACCCGGATCCTCGGCATGGAGCGCGCCGAGAGCGACCGGCTGCTGCGACTGCTGTACCAGCAGGCCCATGTGCCGGAGTTCCAGGTGCGGTTCCACTGGCAGCCGGGCGACATCGCGTTCTGGGACAACCGCGCCACCCAGCACTACGCGGTGGCCGACTACGGCGACGCCCGCCGGGTCGCCGAACGCGTCGCCATCGCGGGGGACCGCCCCTTCTAGGAAACCGGTGCGGGCGGCCCGAAATCCCTCTCACCGGCGAGGTGTTGGGCGGGCCGCCCCTCGATACTGGCCCCGCAGAGCACCCCGCGAAGACTCTGCACAGGGACCAGGCCACGAGGAGCCGCACCATGCGTCTGCCGCGCCGCACCAGCCCGTACGTCGTCGACGGGGCGCTGGCCGCCCTCGTCCTGTTCGCCGTGTCCCTGCAGTTCCTCTTCCCCGACGAGGACGGCGACCCGCTGTCCTGGCAGGGCTTCCTGCTGGGCGCGGGCACGGCGGTGCCGCTGATCTGGCGGCGGCGCGCACCGCTCCTGTGCGCGGTCGTCGTGACCGTCGCCACCCCGGCCATGGCGCTGTACCACGCGCCGCCGCCCGACGTCGTGTACGGCGGACTCGTCCTGCTCTACACGCTCGCCGCGTACGCGGAACCGGTGCCGCGCCGCGTCATGCTCGTCGGCTGGCTGATCGGGGCGTCGGCGACGATGTCCATGAAGGAGCACGCCGAGCCCTTCGAGTACGCCTTCCACCTGCTCAGCCTCCTGAGCGCCTACGGGTTCGGGGTGCTGGCCCGCACTCAGCGCGCGTACACCACCGCACTGGAGGAGCGTGCCCGTGCCGTGGAGCGGGAGCGCGAGGTCGACCGGGCCCGCGCGGTGACCAGCGAACGCGCCCGGATCGCCCGGGACATGCACGACGTGGTCGGCCACGCCGTCAGCCTGATGGTCGTGCAGGCCGAGGCGGGCCCCGTCGTGGTGCGCAGCGACCCGGCGCGTGCGGAGGCGGCGTTCGACGCGATCGCGGGCGCCGGGCGTGAGGCCATGCAGCAACTCCGCCTGATCCTGGGCGTGTTGACCGGCCACGGCAACAGTGCGCGCGGCGTCGGTGACCCCGCCGTCGCGCCCACCCCCGGCGTCGCCCGCCTCCCCGGCCTGATCCGCCAGGTGTCCGAGACCACCGAAGTCGCCGTCACTCTGCGCAGCACGGGCCACCCACGCCCCCTCGCCCCCGAAACGGAGACCGCCGCGTACCGGATCGTCCAGGAGGCCCTGACCAACACCGTCAAGCACGCGTACGCTGCCCGGGCGGACGTACAACTCGACTGGGGGGACGCGGAGTTGGCGATCACCGTGACGGACGACGGAACCGGACCCGACACACCGGGAGCCGGTGGCGGGCGCGGACTCGTCGGCATCGAGGAGCGCGCCGCGGCCTGCGGCGGCAGCGCGCACAGCGGCCCGGGCCCGCGCGGCGGATTCCGGGTCACCGTCCGACTGCCCGCCGCGCGCCGCCCCGCGGCCGAACACGCGCCATGAGCATCCGCGTCGTGGTTGCCGACGACCAGGAGCTGGTGCGCAGCGGCTTCACCATGATCCTCGACGCGCAGCCCGACATCGAGGTGGTCGCCGAAGCGGCCGACGGCGCGGAGGCCGTCACCGCCGTGCGCCGCCACGCCCCGGACGTCCTCCTGCTCGACATCCGCATGCCGCACATGGACGGCATCGAAGCGGCCCGCCGCGTCTGCGAACAGTCCAGCTGCCGCGTCGTCATGCTGACCACGTTCGACCTGGACGAGTACGTCTACGAGGCGCTGTACGCGGGCGCGTCCGGGTTCCTGCTGAAGGACGTACGCCGCGACGACCTCGTGCACGCGGTCCGCGTCGTCGCGGCGGGCGACTCCCTGCTCGCCCCGTCCGTGACCCGCCGCCTCGTCGCCGACGTCGCACGCCGCAGGCCCAACTCCCGTGATACGCCCACCCTTTCGGCCCTCACCGCCCGCGAGCTGGAGACTCTGCGCCACCTCGCCCGCGGCCTCACCAACGCGGAGATCGCCGCGACCCTCCACGTCAGCGAGCACACGGTCAAGACCCACGTCAGCAACGTCCTGAGCAAGCTGCACCTGCGCGACCGGGTGCAGGCGGTCATCTGCGCGTACGAGTCGGGGCTCGTGGAGCCTGGTTAGCCGGGCGAGCACGCTCAGTCGATCAATGTCCGCTTCGGGCGCACCACGCAGAACTCGTTGCCCTCCGGGTCGGCCAGCACCGTCCACGACTCGTCGCCGCTCTGCCCCACGTCCGCGCCGCGCGCCCCGAGCCCGACGAGCCGCTCGATCTCGGAGTCCCGGTCCTCGGCGGCGCAGGTCAGGTCGAAGTGCAGCCGGTTCTTGACCACCTTGCGGTCCGTGACCGGCATGAAGCAGATCCCGACCGGCGCGTCCTCGTCCGGACCGATCACCACCTCGCGCTCCCGCTCCGACAGGATCCGCCAGCGCAACGCCCCGGCCCAGAAGCGGGCCAGGGCGGGCAGATCGTGGGCGTCGATGACGATGTGGTGCAGCGAGACGGGCATGCGCGCCAGCATGTCCGGCGCGCCCGGCGGCTGTCACTCACCCGTGCGACCCATGCCGCGCGCCCCGACTCCCTCCCACGCGCGAGCCGGGAACCGCCCGCCCCGGCGATCCGCCGCACCTCTGTGCGCGACCACGCTGACGGTGTCCCATCGGAACCCTCCGAGGAGGCGCCGTGCTCAGCGCACTCGCCCGGGCGGCGACCCGCCGCCCCCGTACCGTGATCCTCACCTGGCTCGCCCTGATCGTGCTCGGTTTCGGGCTCGGCACCGGCGTCTTCGGCCGGCTCTCCGACTCGGTGCCGGACGTGCCGGGCACCGAGTCCGACCGGACCGCCGAACTCCTCGACGACATCGACCCGCGCGGCGAATCCCTCAGCGCCGTCGTCGAGGCGCGCCGCGTCACCGACCCCGAACTGCGCGGCCAGGTCGAGCGGACCGCCGCGGACCTGCGCCGCATTCCCGGCGTCGCCGCCGTGCCCGACCCGTACGCCACCGAGGGCCTGGCCTCCGCCGACGGCCGCGCGCTCATCGTGCCCGTCAACCTGAAGGGCGGACTCGACGACGACGCGGAGGAGGAGACCGTCGATGCCGTCGCCGACCGGGTCAAGGAGATCGACGGCGCCGACGTGCACGTCAGCGGCGGCCCGCTGCTCGGGCAGCAGCTCGGCGAGCGAGCCCAAGAAGACGTCCAGCGCGCCGAGTTGATATCCCTGCCGATCGTGCTCGGGCTGCTCCTGCTGATATTCGGCGGGCTGCGCGCGGCCGGACTGCCGCTGCTCGTGGCGGTCAGCGGCGTGGCGGGCGCGTTCCTCGCCCTGTTCGGCTTCAGCCAGGTCACCGAGATCTCCGTCTACGTGATCCAGGTGACGACCATGCTCGGCCTCGGCCTCGCCGTGGACTACGCGCTGCTGATGGTGATGCGCTTCCGGGAGGAACGCCGGACGAGCGCGGACGTCACCGAGGCCGTGCACCGCACCGTCGAACGCGCGGGCCGCACCATCCTCTTCTCCGGCCTCACCGTCGCCGTCAGCCTCAGCGGACTGCTCGTCTTCCCGAGCCCGTTCCTGCGCAGCATGGGCCTGGCCGTGGCCGCCGTCGTGGTCGTCGACATGCTCGCCGCGCTGACCCTGCTGCCCGCGCTGCTCACCCGGTTCGGCGCGCGCATCGCCCCGTCGAAGCCGCGCGCGCCCGGGACGGAGGGCCGCGTCTTCGCCCGCCTCGCCCTGTTCGCGGCCCGCCGCCCCATCGCGGTGACGACGGTGAGCGTCCTCGCCCTGCTCACGCTCGCGCTGCCCGTATCGAACCTCCGTATCGACATCGGTGACGCCCGCCAACTCCCCGCATCCACCGAGGCGCGGCAGCTGTACGACACCATGCAGGAGCACTACCCGGCGGGTGTCGGCGTCGACCCGGTCGTCGTCGTGGCACGCCCCGGCACGGACCTCGCCTTCGAGGCCCGCGTGAAGGCGCTGGACGGCGTCGCGTCGTCGGAGACCCGGACCCTCGACGACGGCACCCGCGTGCTGCGCGTCACCCCGGCCGGCTCGATCGACGGAGCCACCGCGACCCAACTCGTGCAGGACGTACGGGCGTTGCGCGGGGACGATCCGGTGAGCGTGGCAGGCGTCGCGGCCCGGCTCGTCGACTTCCGCCAGATGCTCGCCGACCGTGCCCCCTGGGCCGCGCTCACCGTCCTCGTCGGCATCTTCGCGCTGCTCTTCGCGTTCACCGGCTCGCTGCTGATCCCGCTGCGGACGATCCTCACCACCCTGCTCAGCCTCGGCGCCGCGCTCGGCGTGGTGGTCCTCGTGTTCCAGGACGGGCACGCCGCGTCCTGGCTCGGCGGAGAGGGCCTCGGCGCGCTCAGCCTGACCGCGCCGCCGCTCATCATCGCCATCGCCTTCGGGCTCGCCATGGACTACGAACTGTTCATCCTCGCCCGGATGCGCGAGTCGTGGCGCACCACGGGGGACGCGCAGGGAGCGGTGGTGACCGGGCTGAGGCGCTCGGGCCGCGTCGTGAGCTGCGCGGCACTGCTCCTCGCCGTCGTCTTCGGCGCCTTCATGACGGGCGGCTTCGCGCCCATCCTGGAGATCGGCCTCGGCCTCACCCTGGCGGTCGTGATCGACGCGACGATCGTAAGGATGCTGCTCGTACCGGCGACGATGGCGCTCATGGGCAAGCGCGCGTGGTGGGCGCCGCGAGCGCTGCGCAGGGTGCACGACCGGTTCGGCGTCCAGGAGGAAGAGGCCCCGCAGGAACCGCTGGTGACGCCGCGTCAGTAACGATGCATCTACTACGGCAGGGATGAGCGCACGTGCAGGGCCCCGGACACGAGGTGTCCGGGGCCCCTGCACGTCAGGTGGTCGGCGCTCCGTCAGACGACGGCGATCGACCGGCCCGCCCACTCCGGGGCGGGCTCCGTCAGCTCGGTGAAGCGGTCGCGGACCACGGCCGGGAACTCGGCCGCCTTGCCCGCCTCCTGGTCGACGTGGATCGCGAGCAGCTCGGTGGTCGCCACCGGGGCCGCGTCCGGGTCGGGCTCGCCCGCCTCGTCGTCGACCACGAACATCTCGTGCGTGAAGCGCGCCTTCTTCGACGCCGCCCCCAACACCCGCGTACGGATGGCGAGATGGGCGCCCTCGGGAACGTCACGCAGATAGCGGATGTGCGACTCGACCGTGTAGAGCGAGCAGTGGGTGGACTCGCGGTACGTCGAGTCCAGGCCCGTCTCGATCATCATGGCGTCGGTGGCGTGACCGAAGGCGAGGACGTAGAACGCCTCGCTCATGTGACCGTTGTAGTCGATCCACTCGGGGCGGACCGTGCGGTGCAGCAGGGGGAGTGGGCTCATCGCGGGTCGGCCTCCCCGTTCTTGTTGACGTTCAGGCGGCCCGTCGCGCGCAGCACGTCGATGACGCCCTGGTCGCGCTCGGCGACGAGGTCGGCGATGGAACGGCCGTCCGCGGCGACATCGCAGCCCGCGACCACGGAGTCGTACAGCTGCTTGTCGAGCTCCGGGGCCTCCAGGCGCGTCCACGGCGACTTCAGGGACGGGCCGAAGTGGTCGAGCATGTGCGCCATGCCGCCCTCGCCGCCCGCGAGCGCGAACGTCAGCATCGGGCCCATGAACGCCCAGCGCAGGCCGGGGCCCTCGGTGATCGAGTCGTCGATCTCCTTCACCGTCGCCTCGCCGTTGGCGACCATGTGCAGCGCCTCGCGCCACAGGGCCTCCTGGAGGCGGTTGGCGATGAAGCCGGGCACCTCGCGGGCCATGGTGATGACCGACTTGCCGGCCACCTCGTAGAAGCGGGAGGCCCAGGCGGTGGCGTCGGCGTCGGTCTTCTCGCCGCCGACGACCTCGACGAGCGGGATCAGGTACGGCGGGTTGAACGGGTGCCCGACGACCAGACGCGCGGGGTTCGCGGCCGTGGTCTGCATGTCGGTCATCGGGTAGCCGGAGGTCGACGAGGCGATGACGACACCGGCGGGAGCGGCCGCGTCGAGCCGGGACAGCAGATCGCGCTTGAGATCGAGGTCCTCGGGGGCGCTCTCCTGCACGAACTCGGCGTCGGCGACGGCCTCTTCGAGGGTCGGGGTGACGGTGAGCCGGTCGCGGGAGGCGCCGTCGGCGAGACCCATCTCGGTGAGGGCGGGCCAGGCGGCGTCGACCAGGCGGCGCAGCTTCTGCTCGGCGTCGGGGGCCGGGTCCCAGGCCGTGACGTCGTAGCCGCGCGCCAGGAAGTGGGCGACCCAGCCGCCGCCGATGACGCCGGCTCCGACGCACGCGACCCGGCGGACGTCCTCGGGAGCGGTGAGGGGGGAGGTCATGAGGGTGGTGTTGCCTTCCGGTGAAGCGGTGTCAGTTTACTTGCGTGTGAGGGGAGTTCAGGAACGTGTCTTGCTTGCGTGAGCGGAGATTTCAGGAACGCGGCTTGAGGCCGAGCAGCGCGCGGGCCTCGTCCGGCGTCGCGACGCGCGAGCCGAGGGACTCCGTGATGGTCACGGCGCGCTCCACGAGCTGGGCGTTGGTCGCCTTGTTGCCCTTGCCGAGGTAGAGGTTGTCCTCCAGGCCGACGCGGGCGTGCCCGCCGAGCAGGATCGACTGCGCCACCCACGGCATCTGCATGCGGCCGAGCGCGAAGCTGGCGAACTGGGCGCCCTCCGGCAGCATGTTGACCATCGACTGCAGCACGCCCGGGTCGGCCGGGGCGCCCCACGGGATGCCCATGCACAGCTGGAACACGGTCGGGTCGTCGAGCAGACCCTCCGCGAGCAGCTGCTTGGCGAACCACAGCTGGCCGGTGTCGAAGATCTCCAACTCCGGCCGCACGCCCAGCTCCTGGATGCGCTTGGCGCCTTGGCGCAGCATGTCGGGCGTCGACACGTACAGGTTCGAGCCGTCGCCGAAGTTCAGCGAACCGCAGTCGAGCGTGCAGATGTCGGGCAGCAGCTCCTCGACGTGCGGCAGCCGGTCGAGGCCGCTGACGAGGTCGGTTCCGGGCAGGTGGGTGAGCGGCTCGTCCGGGTCGATGACCAGGTCGCCGCCCATGCCGGCGGTCAGGTTGATGACGACGTCGGTGCCGGTCTCCTTGATCCGCTCGACGACCTCGCGGTACAGCTTCGTGTCGCGCGAGGGGTCACCGGTCTCGGGGTCCCGTACGTGGATGTGCACGACGGCAGCGCCCGCGTCGGCCGCCTCGACGGCGTTCTTGGCGATCTGCTCCGGAGTGACGGGCACGTGCGGACTCCGCCGCACGGTGTCACCGGCACCGGTGAGAGCGGCAGTGATGATGACGTTTTCGGTGGGCATAGGGGGACCTCCCAGGTATTTGGATCAGGTGGGCAAATCAAGCGGGTGGGCCACAGTGAAGCCCCTGCGGCGATTGAGCAGCGGGGTCCGGGGCAGAGCCCCGAGTCGTCGACTACGGGTTCGTGATCACGCCGTCCACGTACGAGAGCAACGCCGCATGCATCGCATCGGCGGCCGACCCGAACGACTCCCGACTCACCGAAAGCACCTGCGTGGCAAGCCCATCGATCAGCGCGGTCAACGCATACGCCGCCGCGGCGGGCTCGACGGACGACCGGAACACACCCTGGTCGACCCCACGACGGAGGACATCCGCCACGGTCTCCCGCCACTGCCGGTAGTACTCCGTGTGCAGCCGCCCCACCGTCGTGGACCGCGCCGCCTCGGCCCACAGGTCGAGCCACACCTTCCACTGCCGCCGCTGCTGCTCCGTGCGCGGCGTCTGCAACTCGATGAGCTGGCGCAGCTCCGCCGCCGCGTCGTCCGCCTCCGCGAGGTGGGTGGCGCGGCGCGCGGTGTCCTCGTCCATGCACCAGCGCACCGCGGCCTCCAGGAGATCCGCGCGGCCGGGGAAGTGGTAGTGGATCGCGGCGGTACTGGTGGCGCAGGCGCGGGCGATGTCGGAGACCCGCACCGCGTGGAACCCGTGCTCGGCGACCAGCCGGACCGTCTCCTGGACGATCTGCAGGGGCCGCCCGCCCTCCACGGAAGCGGGCACGGGCGCCGCGGCCTCGGCCTCCTGCGGCCGCGCGCCGAGCAGCCAGCCCGGGTCGACGCGCGCCTCGTCGGCGATCCGCGCCAGCTCGGCCACCGTGAACCGGCGGGTGCCGCTCAGGGAGCGGGAGAGCTTCGACGGGTCCATGACGATGCGGCGCGCGAACTCGCGCTGGCTGACACCGGCCGCCGTGATGACCTCACGGACGCGGGCGGCGGTGTCGGCAGGGCTTGCCTCGTTGCTGGATTCCACGGGGCACGACCCTAACCGCATGTTGAGAAGAACTCAACACGATGCTCCTCAATCAACGGGAAACACTGGCCATTGAGCCTCTGACTGTCTCATCAGTCACCATCGCAACGCGACAGTCGGGATGGCGGCCGGGATGGCGACCGGGATCAGGTGCCCCCGCGGGCGTCCTCGCGGGCGACGCGCCACGCACCCAAAGGTTGCGCTGTGAATCGTGCCAACATCCTTGCCCACAAGGGGAGTTGACCCCATAGGGTGCGGGCTCTACGTTCCCGCTGAGCACCAGGGCTCCCAGGGGGATACCCATGCGTTGCACGCGTCGCACACTCACCGCTGTCACTGCCACGATGCTCCTCGCCGCCACCGCGGCCTGCGGTTCCGGCTCCGACAGCCCGAAGTCCGAATCCACCGGAGACGCCGGCACCACGAAGCTCAAGATCGGCATCATCCCGATCGTCGACGTCGCGCCCCTGTACCTCGGCCAGAAGAAGGGCTTCTACAAGGAGCAGGGCCTCAGCCTGTCCATGACCATGGCGCAGGGCGGCGCGGCGATCGTGCCGGGCGTGGTCAGCGGCCAGTTCCAGTTCGGCTTCTCGAACTCCACCTCGCTGATGGTCGCCCAGTCCAAGGGCGTCCCCGTCAAGGTCGTCGTCAACGGCGTCGGTTCCACGGGCAAGCAGAACGCGGACTTCGGCGCCGTCGTCGTCAACAAGGACAGCACGATCAAGTCCGCCAAGGACCTTGAGGGCAAGAAGGTCGCCGTCAACACGCTCAAGAACATCAACGACACCACGGTCCGGGAATCGGTCCGCAAGGACGGCGGCGACCCCTCCAAGGTGAAGTTCGTCGAGCTCGCCTTCGACCAGATGCCCGCCGCGCTCGACAAGGGGCAGATCGACGCCGCCCAGGTCGTGGAGCCGGCCACTGCCACCGTCAAGGCGCAGGGCGGCCGCGTGATCGCCTCCAACTTCGTCGACACGGCACGCAAGTTGACGGTCGCGATGTACTTCTCGTCGAGTCAATACGTGGATCAACACCCCGACGTCGTCAAGAAGTTCAAGGCCGCCACCCAGAAGTCCCTCACCTACGCCAACGGTCACCCCGACGAGGTCCGCGACATCATCAGCACGTACACGAAGATCCCGCAGTCGACCCTCGACAAGGTGACGCTCCCGGCCTGGCCCGCGCAGTGGAACCGCCCCTCGCTCGACACCCTCGCAAAGCTCGGCGAGCAGGACGGCCTGTTCGAGAAGACCCCCGACCTCGACGCGCTGCTGCCGTGATCGCTGCCGTGATCCCCGCGGTGCCCGGGCTCCTCGGACTGCTGGTGTGCGCGGCGCTGTGGGAGGCGGTGCCGCGCCTCGGCCTGGTCGACCCGGACTTCCTACCGCCCTTCACGACGACCCTGAACGCCCTGCGCGGCGAACTCGCCGACGCCGCCTTCTGGACCGCGCTCGGCGACACCCTCACCGGCTGGGCGCTCGGCCTCGCCCTCGCCACCGCGGGCGGCATCCTCGCGGGCCTCGTCATCGCCACGGTCCCGCACCTGCGTGAACTCACCGCGTCCACCGTCGAGTTCCTGCGCCCCATCCCGTCCGTCGCGCTCATCCCGCTCGCGATCCTCCTGTACGGCACGGAGCTGCGCTCGGTCCTGCTGCTCGTCGTCTACGCCGCGTTCTGGCAGGTCCTCGTGCAGGTGCTGTACGGGGTGCAGGACGTGGACCCGGTCGCCGACGACACGGCGCGCGCTTTCGGCCTCGGCCCGTGGGCGCGCGTGCGGCACGTCGTGTGGCCGACGGCCCTGCCGTACGTGATGACCGGCGTACGGCTCGCCGCCGCGGTCGCGTTGATCCTCGCCATCACCGTCGAACTCGTCATCGGTGCACCGGGCCTGGGACACCGGATCAATGTTGCGCAGAGTTCACAGGCCGTCCCGGACATGTACGCATTGATCCTTGTCGCCGGCTGCCTGGGCGTATTGATCAACACTGGAGCGCGGTTCGTGGAACGGCGCGCCCTGTCCTGGCACCAGTCCGTACGGGCGGAGGGCCCGGCGTGAGCCGCACCCTCCGCGCCCTGCGCGCCGCCGTCCTGGCCGTGGCCCTGCCCTGCGTCCTGGTCGCCGTCTGGTGGTTCGCCTCCGACGCCAGCACCAGCTTCTACGCGCCGCCCCTGCGCACGATCCTCGGCCGCTTCGACGATACCTGGACGGCAGAGCGGCTCCAGGACGACGTGCTGCCCAGCGTGCTGCGCCTGCTCGCCGGATACGCGGTCGCGGGCGTCGTCGGCGTCGCCCTCGGTGTCGTCATCGGCTCCTCCCGCCGTGCCCGCGCCGCGTGCGAGCCCGCCCTGGAGTTCCTGCGTGCGGTGCCGCCACCGGTCCTGGTCCCTGTGATCATGCTGTTCGCGGGCATCGGCGACACCATGAAGATCGCCGTGATCGCCTCGGGTTGCGTCTGGCCGGTGCTGCTCAACACGACCGCGGGCGTGCGCTCCGTGGACCGGGTCGCCGCCGAGACGGCCCGCTCGTACGGCATCGGGGGAGCGGCCCGGCTGCGGCACCTGGTGCTCCCCGCCGCGAGCCCGCAGATCTTCGCGGGCCTGCGCCAGGCCCTGTCGATCGGCGTCATCCTCATGGTCATCAGCGAGATGTACGCCTCCAGCAGCGGCCTCGGCTTCGCCGTCGTGGAGTTCCAGCGCTCCTTCGCCGTGCCGGAGATGTGGACCGGGATCCTCGTCCTCGGCCTGCTCGGGGTGGTGCTCGCGCTGCTGTTCCGGCTCGTCGAACGGCGGGCGCTCGGCTGGTACCACGGATCGCGCGGGGCGCGGCGGAAGGCGGGAGGCGGCGGTGCTTGAGGTCATGGGACTGCGCAAGCTCTACGAGGGCTCGGGCCGGCAGGTGGAGGCGCTGCGCGACCTGACGTTCCGCCTCGATGCGGGCGAGCTGGTGTGCGTCGTCGGCCCCTCCGGCTGTGGCAAGACGACGCTCCTGAAGTGCGTGGCCGGACTGCTGCGGCCGACCAGCGGCTCGGTGACGCTGGACGGCGTACACGTCACCGGCCCACGCCCCGGTCTCGCCGTCGTCTTCCAGGAGTACGGGCGCAGCCTCTTCCCGTGGATGCGGGTCGCCGAGAACGTCGAACTCCCGCTCAGGCAGCGCAAATCGATGCCGAAGGCGGCCCGCCGCGCACGGGTCGCGGAATCCCTCGAAGCGGTCGGCCTCGCGGGCGTCCACCGCGCCTACCCGTGGGAGCTGTCCGGCGGCATGCAGCAACGCGTCGCCATCGCCCGCGCGTTGGCGTACGAGCCGGAGGTGCTCCTGATGGACGAGCCCTTCGCGGCCGTCGACGCGCAGACCCGCGCCGACCTGGAGGACCTGGTGCGCGGGCTGTGGCGGGAGCGCGACATGACGGTCCTGTTCATCACGCACGACATCGACGAGGCGGTGTACCTGGGGGAGCGGGTGCTGGTCCTGAGCGCGTCACCGACCGTGGTCCTGGAGGACGTACCCGTCGAACTCCCCGTAGAGCGCGACCAGTTGACGACCCGGGCAGACGCCCGGTTCACGGCCCTCAGGAGCCGGGTCCTTGAGCTGATCCGCGCGGGCGGCGGCGCGAGTGGCAGCGCAAGTGGCGCGGTGAGCGGCGACGCGGCAGGCGGCGGGACGATCACCGACGGGGAGAGCGGCGAGGAGGGCGTCAGCCGCGGGCCGCAGGACCAGGTGGCCAAGAGCCCCAGTAACCCCAAAAGCCCCCGGTGACCCCAAGTGCGCCCGCACGCCCCGCCCGATTTCCCCGACCCACCCCTGGATGCCTTAACGTGTGGCCGTGGACAGTCAGGGTGAGCGGGCGGTTCGGCTGCGCCTGACCGGGGCCGCGGCCCTCGCCGCAGTATCGGGTGGCGCGGGAGTGTGGGCGTACGCGCGCAGTGGCGCGTCCGCGGGCGATCTCGTACGGGACCTCGCGGTCGGCTGGGCGTTCGTGGTCGCCGGACTCGTCGCCTGGCGGCGCAGGCCCGCCAACCACACCGGGCGCCTGATGGTGTTCGAAGGCATCACCTGGTTCTTCGGCAATCTCCAGGGCACCGCCGTCCCGGCCCTCTTCGCCTTCGGTGCCTGGTGGGAGGCGCTGAACATGGCGATCCTCCTGCACCTCATTCTGTCGTTCCCCGAAGGCCGCCTGACCACGGTCCTCTCGCGCCGCCTGGTGCAGTTCGCGTACGGGCTCGTCGCCGTCGGCGGATTCGTCCGCACACTCCTGTTCGACCCGGCGGCCCAGGCCGGGGCGACGTACCTGGACTGCCGCGACTGCGGCCCGAACCTGCTGCACGTGCCCGCCTGGGACGGCCTCTTCGGCCCGTTCGACGCCGCCTATCACGCGGTGGGCTGGGTGCTCTCGGTCGTCGCCGCCGTCGCGATCGTGCTGCGCTGGCGGAACGCGTCCGCGGCCCGCAGGCGCGCCCTGCTGCCCGCCTGGATCGGCATCGGCGTCGCCACCGTGTTCCTGATGTGGGACATGCTGTTCTACGTAGTGCCGTGGTTCGGCGGAGTCGGCTCGGTGCCCGAACAGGCCGTCTACTTGCTGTCCGACCTCGCCCAGGTCGCCGTCCCCTTCGCCTTCCTTGCGGGACTGCTGCGCATGCGCCTGCAGCGCGCCGAGGTCAGCGGGCTCGTCATCGACATCGGCACCGACTCCGACCCGGCGCGGCTGCGCGAGGCGCTGGTCCGCGTCCTCGGCGACCCGACGCTGCGGCTCGGCCTGTGGGACGAGGAGCGCGGCGGATACGTCGACGGGTCCCGCCGCGAGATCGGCAAGGACGGGCCGGGGCGCACCCCGGTGGCCGCCTCCGACGGCCGCCCGCTCGCCCTGCTCCACCACGACCCGGCCCTCTCCGAGGACCCCGAACTCCTGGAGTCCGTGGCGGCCGCCCTGCGTCTCGCCCTGGAGAACGTCTGGCTGCGCACGCGCGCGAAGGACGTCGCCACCCGCATCGTGCAGGCCGCCGACGCCGAGCGCGGCCGCCTGGAGCGCGATCTGCACGACGGCGCGCAGACCCGCCTCGTCTTCGCCCTGATGTCCGTACGCCGCGTGCAGAAGGGCCTCGAGGACCACCCGGACCCGACGCTGCGCGAGGCCGCCGACGAGGCCGAGGCCGGCGTGCGGCACGCCATCGAGGAACTGCGCGGCATCGCCCACGGCATACACCCCGCCGTCCTCACCCGCGAAGGGCTCGCCGCCGCCCTGAGCGAGCTCGCCGAGCAGGCCGCACTCCCGGTCGTCGTCGCGGCCGAGCCCCGCCGCTACGACCCGCTCGTCGAGTCCACCGCGTACTTCACCGTCTGCGAAGCCCTCACCAACGCGGCCAAGCACGCGGGGGCCAGGGCCGTCAGCGTCTCGGCCCGGCACCACGACGGACGCCTCGTCGTGGAGACCGTCGACGACGGTGTCGGCGGCGTCGACCTCGCGCGCGGCACCGGCCTGCGCGGCCTCGCGGACCGGCTCGCGGCCGTCGACGGCGTACTGCACATCCACAGCCCCGCCGGGGGCGGAACCATCATCAGGGCGGAGCTTCCGTGCGCGTGATCGTCGCCGAGGACTCGGCTCTCCTTCGGCTGGGGATCGTACGGCTGCTGACCGACGAGGGCGTCGACGTGGTCGCCGAGTGCGCGGACACCGCGCCGCTGCTCGCCCTGGTCGCCGAACACACCCCGGACGCCGTGCTGCTCGACATCCGTATGCCGCCCACCCATACCGACGAGGGCCTGGTCGCGGCGGCGGCCGTGCGCGCGGCACACCCCGACACCGGTGTGCTGCTGCTGTCCCAGTACGTGGAGACGACCGCGAGCGTCCGGGCGCTCGCCCGGCGGCCGGAGGGCTTCGGCTACCTCCTCAAGGAGCGCGTCGCCGACGCCGAGGAGCTGAGCGGGGCGCTGAAGCGGGTGGCTGCGGGGGAGACCGTCGTCGATCCGCTGGTGGTGGCCCGCCTCATGGACGCGCCGCGTCCCGCAGGGCCGCTCGACGAACTCACCGGCCGCGAGCGCGATGTGCTCGCGCTGATGGCCGAGGGGCGCTCCAACGAAGCCATAGCGAACAAGCTGGTCATCGGCGGCAAGACGGTCGAGACCCATGTCCGCAACGTCTTCGCCAAGCTGGGCCTGGAGTCGGACCCGGCCGAGCACCGGCGCGTGATGGCCGTGCTGCGCTTTCTGCGCGGCTGATTCCATGCATCCTCCGTAAGGAGGGAAGAGGTTCCGGCTACCCGCTCCGTCGGACGACGCGCCACCCCCGTAGCCCCCGTGCTCCCCCGTACGTCGTCCGCGGAGCGGTGCCGGACCTCAACCATAGGCGGGCCGACCTGTCAGGACATCAGGGCCAGCCCTGAGATCCGGAAGTGACCCAGGGCACATACCGCCCGGTCGGGTCCGAGGCGTAGAGTCCCCCAGGAGGACAAAACTAGCGGCGCTAATTTACTGCTACGGAACCCTCCCGACCTGGTCCACCGCCGAACCAGCAGTCAGTACGGAACGGAGCGCTACCCGATGGCCACCCTCTCGCTCGCCGCGATCCTCGCCGACAACGCCCGCCGGTACCCCGACAAGACAGCCCTCGTCGCGGGCGAGCTGCGCAGCACCTTCGCCGAGCTGTGGCTCCAGGTCCGCAAGCAGGCCGCCGCCCTCGCCGAGCTCGGCGTCCGCCCCGGCGACAAGATCGCCCTCATGGCGCCCAACACCGCCGAGTTCCCGCGCGCCTACTACGCGGCCATCGCGGCCGGCGCCACCGTCGTCCCTGTCCACCTGCTCCTGTCGGCGCACGAGGTCGAGCACGTCCTCAAGGACAGCGACTCGACGCTCCTGCTGTGCCACCCGGCGCAGGCCAAGACGGGCGAGGCCGCCGCGGACGCCGTCGGCATCCGCACCGTCGCCCTCGGCGCCGACGGCGAGCTGGAGAAGCTCACTCAGGACGCCGAGCCCCTCGCCACGTACGCCACCCGCGACGCCGACGACGCGGCCGTCGTCTTCTACACGAGCGGCACCACCGGCGTCCCCAAGGGCGCCGTGCTCAGCCACCTCAACCTCGTCATGAACGCGACCGTCGAGGCCTTCGACTGCAACGAGCACAGCCCCGACGACATCGTCCTCGGCGCCCTGCCCCTCTTCCACGCCTTCGGCCAGACCGCCTCCATGCACGCCGTGTGGCGCGCAGGCAAGACGCTCGTCCTGATGCCGCGCTTCGACGCCGCCAAGGCCGTCGAGCTGATGGTCCGCGAGCACGTCACCGTCTTCCAGGGCGTGCCCACCATGTACGTGCACCTGCTCACGGCGGCCGCGCAGGCGCTCGAGCAGGGGGCCGAACTGCCGCGCCTGCGCGTCGCAGTATCCGGCGGCGCCTCGCTGCCCGTCGCGGTCCTCGAACGCTTCCAGGAACTCTTCGGCGCCCCCGTCCACGAGGGTTACGGGCTGAGCGAGACCTCGCCCGTCGCCTCCGTCAACCAGCCCTGGTACGGCGCGAAGGCGGGCACCATCGGCCACTCCATCTGGGGCGTCGACGTCGAGGTCGCCCGCGCCGAACTCGACGACCGCATCGAGCTGCTGCCCACCGGCGAACTCGGCGAGATCGTCGTCCGCGGCCACTGCGTCTTCTCCGGCTACCTCGGCCGGCCCGAAGAGACCGAGAAGGCCCTCGTCGACGGCTGGTTCCGCACCGGTGACCTCGGCACCAAGGACGAGGAGGGCTACCTGCGGATCGTCGACCGCAAGAAGGACGTCATCATCCGCGGCGGCTACAACGTCTACCCGCGCGAGGTCGAGGAGGTGCTGATGCGCCACCCCGCCATCGACCACGTCGCCGTCATCGGCCTGCCCGACGACGTGCACGGCGAGGAGGTCTGCGCTGTCGCCGTCCTCAAGCCCGACACCACGCTCGACGCCGCTGAACTCACCACGTGGTCCAAGGAACACCTGGGCAAGCACAAGTACCCGCGCCGCGTGGAGTTCACCGACCAGCTGCCGCTCGGCCCAAGCATGAAGGTCCTCAAGCGCGAGCTGCGGGAGACGTACGCGGGTTGAGGACGGGCGGCCCGACCCGACCGGAACCGTGGCAGCCGTGACCGGCGGCTGGTCAGAGGATTCTGCGCAGCACGATCGCCACTGCCGTCAGGGTGATGGTGTCCCATGACGGCCGGTCGGCCAGCCGGATGAGGGCGGCGGCGGTCAGGAAGTCGAGCAGCACGACCAGCGCCTGACGCACCGTGTGCGTCAGGCGCCAGGCCGCTGCTGCGGCGAAGAGACCGAACGCGCAGACCAGCACGGCCGCCCGCGGCAGCCACTCACTCATGTCGGCCGTTCCTCGGCGCCGGGCGCGGGCGCCGAGCGGCCCTGTTCGATCTCGGCCCGCTCCTGGGCGATCTCGCGTCCGAGGAAGTAGTTCAGCGCCGTACGGATGGCCGCGATGGCTGCCAGCTGGCCGATCTCGGCGAAACTCGGTGCGACCGCTGTGCGCAGCACGTCACCTGCGAGCTGGAACTCCAGGCCCAGGACGAGGAACCGGCCCAGGCCGAGCCTGATCCGGCTGAACTCCGCCTCCTTGCCGCGCCTGCGCACACCTGCCCGGACGAACTGTGCGAAGGCCCATGCGGCGCCGATGAAGATGATCAGCGCGCCCGCGGTCTCGACCAGCCTGACCAGCAGGCCGATCAGATCGTGCAGCGTCGACTCGGGCAGCACTTCTGCCAGCGGGGTCATGGAGGGAGACTCGTCCCCAATTGGCCAGGACACAAGGCCGAGTTCGCGCCGCCCGGAGGGCCGGACGCGGTGCATGCGGGCCTACGGGACCGGTGGAACGTAACCCGTATCACCATGCGGCGCCCCTGACGCCGGGCAGGTAGTTGCGTCTAGCATCTGTCCTCGCCATGCACGACATATTCGGGATAACCCCCTGGGAGTTCTCCGCCTTGGCCGCCGCGGCCATGGTGGTGGGTTTCTCCAAGACGGCCGTCAGCGGCGCCAATACGGTCAGCCTCGCGGTCTTCGCCGCGATCCTGCCCGCGCGCGCCTCCACCGGGGTACTGCTCCCCATCCTGATCTGCGGCGACATCCTCGCCGTGCTCACCTACCGGCGGCACGCCCACTGGCCCACCCTGTGGCGGCTGTTCCCCGCCGTCGGCGCGGGCGTGGTCCTCGGCACGGTCTTCCTCGGCTTCGCGGGGGACGGGGCCGTACGGATGTCGATCGGCGCGATCCTGCTCGTCATGGCGGGCGTAACCCTCTGGCGCCGCAAACAGGCGGCCGCCGCCGCTGCCGACACCGAGGCGACGCAGACCCGCGCGGCACGCGTCAAGGCGGGCTCGTACGGGGTGCTCGGCGGCTTCACCACCATGGTGGCCAACGCGGGCGGCCCCGTGATGTCCATGTACCTGCTGTCGGCGGGCTTCAAGAAGCTCGGCTTCCTCGGCACCTCCGCGTGGTTCTTCCTCATCGTGAACTCCGCCAAGGTGCCGTTCAGCGTGGGCCTCGGCCTCATCGACGGCCGCTCGCTGCTCCTGGACGCCGCGCTCTGCCTCTTCGTGGTGCCGGGCGCCATCATCGGCAGGGCGTGCGTGAACCGGATCAACCAGCGACTCTTCGAGCAACTGGTCATCGCGGCGACGGTGTTGGGCGGCCTCCAGCTTCTGCTGAACTGAAGGTCGACGGTGTCGGGTGTCGACCGTGCGGGGCGGCCTCCAACTCCTGCTGAACTGAAGGCCGCTGCCGACCCCGTACCGGTCCTACATGGGGACCAGGGCCCGCTCCGAACCCGACTGGCTGGTCAGCCCCTGCGCCATGTCCTCGGCGAGCAGCCGCTTCGCGATCGAGTCGACCGCCATCCGCAGCTCCGCGTCCGCGGGGCGGCCGACATCGGCCTCGACCTTCTGGCTCAGCCAGTCGCCCCAGGCGCTGTTGATGACCTCCGACTCCCGGTGCCCCGCCTCGGTGTGCGAGAAGTACGAGCCCGTACGCGTCAGATAGCCCTCGTCGACCATCCGCTGGAACACCGGTACCAGCACCTCCGGCGGCACCCTGCGGCGCGCCGCGATCATCCCGAGGCTCGCGTGCCCGACCATCCGCGTGAAGAAGTCCACCTGCATCACGGCCCAGGCGCCCGCGATGTCGAGCCGGGTCTCGGACTTCTCCAGGATCTGCCGCGCGGTGTTGAGGTTCGTCTCCTTTACCAGGTTCGCCACGGCCCGTTCCAGCACGTGCGAGGAATCGCCCGACGACGGCTGCGCGAAGCCCTCGCCCATGTCCGAGGAACCCGCGCGCGCGGTGTCGCGCAACTGCACCTGCTTGAGGAACAGCGCCACCAGGAACCCGATGAGCGCCACCGGCACCGTGCACAGGAACACCGTGTGCAGCGAATCCGCGTACCCGTTGACGATCGGCTCGCGCGCCGCTTCCGGCAGGCCGTGCAGCCCCTGCGGACTCTGCGCGGCCTTCGCGAGGGCTTCCGGCGAGATCCCGGTGCCCGCCCGCGCCGCGTCCGCCACCCCCTGCTTCAGATTCGGCTCCAGGCTGTTGGCGTAGATGGTGCCGAACACGGCGGTGCCGAACGAGCTGCCCAGCGTACGGAAGAACGTGACACCGGAGGTCGCGGTACCCAACTCCGCATACTCGACGGTGTTCTGGACGGCGATGGTCAACACCTGCATGCACAGACCGATACCGAGTCCCAGCACGAACATGTACACGGACTCGAGCCACGCACTGGTCGAACTGTCCATCAGGGAAAGCAAATACAGCCCGAGCGCCATCACAAGGGCGCCCACGATCGGAAAGATCCGATACTTTCCGGTCTTGCTGACAACATTGCCGGAGAAGATTGACGCGATCAACAGACCGATCACCATGGGCAAGGTGCGTACACCCGAGATGGTGGCCGAGTCCCCGTCCACGTACTGCAGATACGTCGGCAGGAACGTCATCGCGCCGAGCATCGCGAAGCCCACGATGAAGCTGAGGATCGAGCAGACCGTGAACACCGGGTTGCGGAACAGATGCATCGGCAGCATCGGTTGCTTGGCCCGCGTCTCCACCCAGCAGAACAGCCCGAGCGCGACGATGCCGCCGACGAAGAGCCCGATGATGACGCCGGAACCCCACGCGTACTCGTTGCCGCCCCAACTGGTCGCAAGAATCAGGGCGCTCGCCCCGACCGCGACGAGCGCGATGCCGAGATAGTCGATGATCGGCTTCGCCGCCGACTTCACCACGGGGATCGTCCGGGCGGCGGCGATGACGACGATGATCGCGATCGGTACGTTGACGTAGAACGCCCAACGCCACGTCAGGTGGTCCGTGAACAGCCCGCCGAGCAGCGGCCCGATGACGGTCGACACACCGAAGACGGCGCCGATCGCGCCCTGGTACTTGCCGCGCTCGCGCAGCGGGATGACATCCGCGATGAGCGCCATCGCCGTCACCATCAGACCGCCGGCGCCGATGCCCTGCAGCGCGCGCCAGGCGATGAGCAGCGACATGTTCGTGGAGAGGCCGCACAGGAACGAGCCGGTGATGAAGATGATCGCCGAGAGCTGGAAGACGATCTTGCGCCCGAACATGTCGCCGAACTTGCCGACGAGGACGGTGGCGACGGTCTCCGCGAGCAGATACGCCGTCACGACCCACGACATGTGCGCCGCGCCGCCCAGATCCGACACGATCGTCGGCAGGGCCGTACCGACGATCGTCTGGTCCAGGGCGGCGAGCAGCATGCCGAGCATGATCGTCCCGAAGACGACATTGCGACGGCGCTTGTCGAGGACCGGAGGCGCGGCCTCTGCGGCCGGGGGCGGGGCTGCGGCTTCTTCGGTGGTCGTCACCCTCGCAGCGTCACATCGGGGCCAGGGCGGCGCATGTGGGTGGGGGCCGGACCGGTGACATGCGCTTGCCGCGTGGGATGGGGGTGTGCGCGCCGGGCGCCCCGGGTCGGACGGGAGACGTCCGCGCCGGGGCACCGCGCGACGGACGGGGGCACGCGCGCCCAGCGCTCTGTGTCGTACAGGGGACCTGCGCGCCCAGCACCCGGCGCCCGTGTCGGACGAAGGACGTGCGTGCCCGGCGCCCCGCGTCAGGTCAGGCGCGGGGCGACGGCGGCGGCATCCACGGCTTCGGCACTCCGCTCCACCTCACCGGCCAGCTCCTGCGCCCACCGCACCAGCCCCGCCGTGTCGAGCCCGGCCGGGGCGACGCCCTGCCCCTCGCCCTGCCACTCCACGAGCCCGTCCGCTCCGCGCCGCAGCAGCCGGGCGCCTCCGGTTGCGTTGCCGCGCGCCGCGTGCGTCAGCCCGACGGCGGTCTGCGCGAGGGCCCGCCACAGCCCGCGCTCACTCTCGGGCCCCGACTTCCACGCGTCCTCGAACACCTCGTGCGCATGGAAGGGCCGCCCGGATTCGAGCAGCGCCTGCGCCTCCGCGACGCTCTGCGCGGCGGTCCGCACGACCCCTTCGGGCTGCCGGTCGACGCCGGCCGCACCATGGGGGAGCGGCCGCCCGAGCCCATCACGGGGCCGGGCATTACGAGCCCGCCCCTCTTCGTCCCGATCCCGGTCATCCTCGCGTGAAGTGCTCATACGCCGATTCTCGCTCAGCCGCCCACGCCCCGCGGATCCGGTTTCAAACCACCCCTGAGCTTGGGGTATTGTTCTTCTTGTCGCCGCCGGATGGGCCGGATAACACCGGGCCGGAGGCAGTGGACATCGGGACGTGGCGCAGCTTGGTAGCGCACTTGACTGGGGGTCAAGGGGTCGCAGGTTCAAATCCTGTCGTCCCGACAGTTCGAACGATCGAACGTCGCAGATGAGGGGCCGTTTTCGAACGGCCCCTTTCTCGTGTTCCGGGGTGGCTGGGAGAGGGCTTGCTCCCACGTGCTCCCAAATCGGCGGTCAAGGGGTCACCGCGTCAACGTGGCGCCCGTTTCGGCTCCCACCGGCGTTCCCGATGGTGTCCCCATCGAGGACGCGGGTTGACGGTGTGGTGCAGGTCACATTGCCTTGTTGTGGTTATGGGGTCGCCCGGGTGAACCCATAACTGGAATTCGGTTATGGGGCCGGAGAGTTGACGACCCCATATCCGGTGGAGCGTGTCCCCTTGTCCCGTGGGGAGCAGATCTCGATGCAGGCTGTCACGAGATGTTGAACGCGGTGGGGCGCCACGGGCGGACGTCGGGGGATCTGCGGTGCTCGTCGATGGTTGAGGGGGAGCACATGTCTGTGGAGCGGGTGCTGTGAGGCGCTCTCGCGCGCTCTACGACCAACCCTGGCCGGGCCGATGCCGCCGATCTCTGAGGTGACCGCCACCGTGGCGCCAGTCAGTCGCGGACGCGGGACCCGAATCCAGTGGGGCGCGGACGGAGGGAGCGCGCTCGCGATGGTTCAGCCCGGCCTGCCCTAATGGGGTCTGCGGGCTCCGCGCAGACGGTGTGCGGTGGCACAGAGGTCAGGAATCGAGGGGCTCTGCGTCGTGGGCTGTGGCGATGGCGTCGATTCGCTTCGCCAGGTCGAAGTCGGCGGCGGTCAGGCGGTGGCCGGCGTCGTGTGTGGTGATCGCGAACCGGACGATTCCCCATCGGAGGTCGATGTCGGCGTGGTGGCCGATCAGCCGCTCGACGTCGGCTACGTGCACGATCAATGCGACACCGCCGTGGTAACGGATCCCGAAGGTGCGGGTGATTTCGTCACCGACGCGCTTCCAGCCGGGCAGGGCGTCGAGCGCGATCACGATCTCATCCTCGGTCAGCGGCACCGGGTTGTCGGCCACGCTTCAGCTCTCCTCGTTCACAGGTGCCAGGACCTCCGCCAGGTCCTGGCCGACCGGTGCATCCTGCCACGGCCGCATCGCGCGCTGTAGGGCGCCCAACTCCCGGCGCATCCGGGCTGATCGTGTCTCCACGGCGATGTCGGCAACAGTGCGGGCGATGTGCACGGCCTGGTCTGGGTCCCCGGAACCGGCGGCAACGGTCGCCTGGCGTGCCAGATAGACCCCGCGGTCTCGCCGCGCGGTCTGCGGGACGGCATCAAGGACCTGTGACCACAGCGTTGCCGCTTCCCGGCCGAGTCCGAGACGTCCGTAGCAGGTGGCCCGCTGCACCTCGAGGTAACCCGGTGTGCGTTTACAGGCGTTGCCCCACGGCAGGTCGTCGTCGACGCGGGAAAGCAGGTGGTCGGCTGTGTCGAGGAGGCGGTCGACCGTGCTGCGGTCCCGGGTCAGGCTCGCGCCGTGTGCCTGCTGCTGCAGTGCCATGATGTGGACCTTCGGCATGAGGCGGTGCTGGTCTTCCAATGCCGCCTCGCACAGATCGATGACCGCGGGCCCATCGCCCAGGTCGGTACGCACCTGGGCCTGGTTGACGAGGCTGTAGCCGATCAGATGCGGGTCTCGGGAACGCACCGCTATCTCCTGCGTCACTCCGCGCCAGAACGAGGCGCCCTGCATGTCCCCGGCATCCTGATAGAGCCAGCCCACGAGCGCGGCATACGCTGCGCCTACCCGCAGCAGCCCGCTTCGGGTATCGCCTTTGGCCGAGCGCACCAGCTTGTCGATGAGCTGGTACTGCGCGGACACGGTGCCGATCAGATCATGCGGGCCGAGCAGCATGTCGGCCCGATAGTGCCCTTCCAACTGCTCCTGAAAGTAGTCGATCAGGGCGGGGTCGACATGCTGGGGCGTAACCGGTCCGGCGATCAGTGCGGCCGCCGTGACGGAGACGAATGCGCGGCGCTTCACCTGGTCCTCTCCGTGCTGTTCGGGCCGGATCCAGCCGGGCGGCGTCGTGAACCCGAGATCTTCCGGCCACCGCCCAAGTGCGTCATGCAGGACGACGGCGGTCTCCGCGGCCGGCCAGCCCGGTCGCCCGCCCTCCCACCGTCGCCAGGTACGCGCCGACACGGTGAACTGCCGGTCTTCAAGCAGCTGTTGGCCATGCTCGGTGAGCCGGGCTGCGGCCTGCTCGACGGTCCGCCATCCCACACGCAGCCGTGCTGCTCTCAGTGCATCGTTACGGGCCATACGTACAGTCTGCAGGCTCATTCCGCTCGTTCCTGGCCATGGCCGCCACGTGGCCACGCATGGCCACGGCGCGGCCTGGTTGCCTCTCACCGTGCGCAACCATCATCCGACTGTGACCACGAGACGTGCATCGAACAGCGCAGAAACCCCCGCCCCCGAGGAGGCGGTCGCCGGCGTGGCCGACGCGCCACCCGTGATGGTCCCTGCGTTCCGGTCGCTCTCCGAAGCGCAGGTGTGCGGGCGCATGTGCGTGTGCTGTGGCGTCGTGTTGACGACGGCCACGTCCGTGGCGTTGCCAGAGCGGGTGAGCGAGGGGCGGCGCTGGTTCCCTCGGGTCTGCACGCAGTGCGCCGACAGTGCCATCCGGTACCGCAACCTCATCGACCACATTCAGACGTGCGAGCAGTGTGTCGACGAACCCGCTCGATGCGAAGAACACCGGGCGCTACGACTCGCCGTGGGGAAGGCCCGACAGCTGAGGGGTTACCCGCGCCTGTGCTGGTGCTGTCAGCGGCCCGTCGCGCCGGACCAACAGCTCGAGCAGCGGGACGTGTTCAGCGCCACCGGCGCCGGCGCCGCCATCGACCTGCATCAGCTGTGCCCGAAGGTCGCGCCGCCATCGCGGAGTTGTCCCACGCAGGGCTGCAGTCCATCGAACACGACACGATGAGGAGCTCCGTAGTCGGGTCGGCCAGTGGGCGAGTCCGAGCAGCGCACAGCGACGCACGGGGAGGGACTCCGGACAGCATCACGCACCACTCCGACAATCGCGATCAACTCTCTGACCAGGGCTTCCGCTCTTGCCGCGAGCGATGGCCCCATGGGTGCGGAACCCGCTGACGCGATCACCGGAGGTACTCCGTGTTGCTGTCCCTGCCGCTCGCCGGCACCCTTCTCCTCTGCGCTGGCTCGGCCTCGATCGGCTACCTCAGCAGCGCCCTGCACGACACGCTCGCATCCGGCGGTGGACGCCACCGTCGCGCTCGGCGCATCCTCCCGTGGGGTGGGGCGCGATGAGCGCGCCGCCGCACGACGCCACCGTGACCCTCCACTCGTGGAGCGACGGCGATAGCCATGCGCCGAGCGATGCCCGCCGCGCCCTCCAGGCCGCGCTCACGGAGATGAATATCATCGGGGAACCCGCCGACGATGTCACTCTCGCTGTGGGCGAGTTGATCGCGAATGCGGTGGAGCATGCCACCGGGCCCTACACACTCAATCTGCGCCGCGCTGGTGGTGACGTCCTTTGTGAAGTCCACGACACCAGCCAATGCCTACCGCGACTGCGCGTGACCCAGCCCCTTGGCGAGCTCTTCGCACCTTGTGAGGAAGGGCGTGGCGGAGGGCTCGACGCGATCAGTGAAATTCTTGCCGAGCGTGGGCGGGGGTTGCGGATTGTTGACGAGTTGAGCGGCGGCTGTTGGGGAGCCCGGCAGACGGACTCCGGTAAGTGCTGTTGGATGGCCATTCCCTGCTATCCGTAAGGGAGTTGGGGTGCCTCGTGGTGCCCGCGCCGAGCAGCCCGTGGCCAGGTCAGCGGCTTCTTCCTGGTGGCAGGTGGGGCGGAAGTTGTCGTGCCGGATGGGGGCTGTACCTCGTTCGAGCTACAGGTTCCGCTTTCCTCGTACGGCCGGTCCTCAAGCGGAGGACTGTCAAGCCCACGGGCGGACTATCACGCTCCGTGTCGTGGTTGCTGAGTGGAGCGCTGACCAACTCCAGTCGCTTCCCACGGCTGTATGTCTTGCGCCGGACGCGTGGTGTAACTGGGGGGTTGAGCGAACATGGTTCGTCTGTGGACGAGAACGCTGCTGGCTGGGGTGGGAGTGGCGGCGGCTGGTGCTCTGTTGGTCGGTTGCTCGGATGGCACGGCAAAGGTGCGCCGTCTGCCGGAGGCCGAGAAGGGGGCTCCAGCGTCTGCTGGAGGCGCCACCAGTGCGAGCCCGGTTCGGGGCAGTGAGGCGGTGGCCGCCTATCGGGCCATGTGGCACGACCTGAACGTCGCTTCGGAGACCTCGGACGCTTCCTCTTCACTGCTCAATGACCACGCACGCGGCGACGCCATTGCACTCATGAAGTACGGGCTGAAGAAGGCGAAGGCCGAGGGGGTCGTCGGCAAGGGACGTGTCCGGTTGGCCCCGGAGGTAGTCGAGGCGACCGGGGACAAGGTGACGTTGCGCGACTGCGTGGACGGCACGCGCTGGTTGCAGTACCGCCTCGACGGCCGGTTGAAGGATGACATCCCGGGCAGCCACCGCAAGGCGGACGCCACGGTCGAGAAGGTGTCCGGGAACTGGCGGGTTTCGCGCTTCTACCTGTACAAGGCGGGATCGTGTTGACCGCGCACCGCGTCGCAGTGGGAGTCGTGGTGATGGTCTTCACCGGAGCGGCGATTGTGGCCATGCCCGGAGCTGCGGTGGCGGGTGACGAGACCGACTACTTTGCGGAGGCTCCGTGCGCACATGGCGAGTGCGCACCGAAGGCCAAGAGCGTGCGGAAGACGCAACCGAAACAGCCGACGGGGGCTCGCCGTGCTCCGGGTTCGGCGGATGTTGGACGATCATCGAGCAGGGACTACACAAGGCAGCCCAAGGGCGGGGCTCCTGCTGGAACGCCGACTGTCGAATCGTCGGGATGCGAGTACAGCCCCGGTGGACTGTGCGTACTGCCGCAGTTCGACGCCGGTGACGCCGATCCCGACGCCGAGGCCGAGGCGAAGCCGGGGGGTGAGGAAGATGCCGTCCCGATTGAAGTTGTCGTCCAACAGGCGGTCAGCAAACTGAAGTTGCCTCACCCGGAGATTCGTACCAGCCCGGATGAGAGCTTCGTTCAGATCGTTCATGTGCCGACATGGATGTGGGTGGAGCACAAGCAGTGGAAACCGATCAAAGCCTCGGCTTCTGTGGAGGGGCTGACGGTCACGGCGACCGCTCGGCCGCGGCGGACAGTGTGGTCCATGGGAGACGGGGCGCGCGTGGAGTGTGCCGGGTCGGGGACCGCGTACTCGGAGGCGTACGCGCCGAAGTCGCCGTCGCCGGACTGCGGTCATGTCTATGAGCGGGCGTCCGTACCGGGGCCTGCGTTCGTGCTGTCCGTGCGGGTTGTCTGGGACGTGACCTGGCACGGGGGTGGGCAAGGCGGAACGGTGCCGGGGCTCGTCATGGACGCGCACCGGGAGGTGGTCGTGGACGAGGTTCAGGGTGTCGTCACAAGCTGACGCCCTGGTGTGACGGCATGGCCCGCTGCGAGGTGGGCCGGCCGATATTCGGCGGGAACTTCCTTGATCGTGAGGTGAATCGTGGGTACCTCCATGCCTTCTTCAGTTCAACAGAGTGCTCGACGCGGTGTGCCACGGGCGCGAGGTGCGGGGCCGGCAAGTCAACCAGCCGTGGCGGGAGGTGGACGCCGTCGGCTGGGGTGGCTGTGGGCCGGGATCGGTGCGGTGGCAGTCTCGGCCGTCGGCTTCGCGCTGATCGTGTCCGAGATCGGAGGGCGGACGGACGTACTGATGCTTGCGCGGGATGTTCCGGCGGGGCATGTGATCAGGCCGACGGATCTGCGGATCGTGGAGGTTGCGGCTGAGACGGGCGTGGTGCCCCTCGCGCATCGGGGCACGGTGCTGGGGAAGCGAGCTCAAATCCCGCTGACCAAAGGCGCGTTGCTGTCTTCAGGGCAGGTAGGGGAGCGTTCCGAGTTTCCCCCAAAGGGGCTCTCGCAGGTGGCGGTCGCGGTGGAAGCGGGTGGGGCGCCTCCGGACGTCACGCGAGGGGACAGGGTCGCTCTGGTCGCGGGGCCGGATGCCTCCGGAGGGACGGATGACGGTGACGACGCGAAGGGCGCTTCCAGCGTGGTGGGCACGGTGACCGGGGTGCGCGCGGCCGAGTCCGCGGGTGGGCCTCGGGTGGTGAGCGTGCTTGTGGAGACCGCCGCCGCGAACCGGGCCGCGCAGTTGGAGCGCCCTCGGGTGGTCGTGCTGTCGGTTCAGGGGCGTGAGGCCCCGTGAGTCGACGGATTGTGGTGGTCGGGTCGATGACCGGGGCGCCGGGCGTGACGACCAGCGCGCTGGCGCTGGCTGCGGCATGGCCGGTGGCGGCGGACGGTGGGGTGCGGCCGGTGGTGGTCGAGGCGGATCGCTCCGGTGGCGAGCTCATGATCCGGTTCGGGTTGCCGGCGACGCCTTCATTGCTCGACGTGGCTGCCTCGGCCCGTCAGGAGGAGCCCGGTTCTCTATTGGGTGCCGTGAGCGAACTGCCCTTCGGCGTACGCGTGGTGGCCTCCGTTCCTGGGCGGGCACCGTGCGTGGGTGCCGTGCGGGTGCTCGCCAGCAAAGACGGACAGCGGGTGCTGCGCGGCGAGGCGGGCGATACCGGCACTGTCCTGGTCGACGTGGGCCGGATCAGCGAGGACGTAGTGCCGTTGCTGGAAGCGGCGGACCAGGTGGTGCTGGTGACACGGGGATCGCCGGCGGCCCTGACTCAGGTGGCCACGTGCGGACTGGACCTGGACATGTATGTCGGACGGTTCGCGCTGGTGGTGGTGGGGCCGTGCCGGTACCCGGCAGGAGAGATCGCCGACGTGCTGGCCATGCCGCGGGTGGTGTTGTGGCCGTGGGACGGGCGCAGCGTGGCCGCTCTCGGCGGGGCGGGCCGGGCTCGGCTTCGAGCTGAGGGATTTCGGGTGCCCGCGCTGTTGGCCGCTGCCGGTGATCTCGCGCGTCGCTTGATCGGAGCGCAGGGCCTGGCAGCGCAGGTCGGCGAGCGAGCGCAGGGCAACGGCGTCGAGAGCGGCGCCAGGGGCGCGGCTTGTTGGACGCGGGCCGGGCTGGTCGAGGTATCGGGAGAGGGGAGTGGGTCGTGACTGACCTGGGGGTGTCCGCCGGTCTCGTACTCGGTGGGGAGGAGAGCGCGCTGGTCGCGGTGGTGCAGCAGCGGGTGGTGGCTCGCCTGGAGGCCTATGCGGGTGAACGCGAGCGGGCCGGACTGGAACCGGAGGACGAGGCCGCGCGCCTGATCACGGTGGAACGGCTACTGGCGGAGGAACTCGCCGCGCAGCGCCGCGCCGCGCTGGGGCAGGGCAGCCCGGTGATGCACGTCCGGGTGGAGGAGCGCTGTGCGCAGGCGGTGAAGGATGCCCTGTTCGGGACCGGTGGCCTTCAACGACTGTTGTCCGACAAGGATTTGGAGAACATCTGCGTCAACGGCTGTGATGTGGTCTGGGTCAAGGATTCCGCCGGACGCTGGCGTCGTGAGGCGCCGGTGGCGTTTTCGGACGCCGAACTGGTGGAGTTGGTGCGCACCCTAGCTGCGCACGCCGGCGGAGAGGAACGCCGCTTCGATCGGGGCATGCCCCGGCTGAACCTGCAACTGCCGGACGGATCACGATTGTTCGCCGTGATGGCGGTGACGGGGCGGGTGTCACTGACGATCCGTAGACACCGCTTTCCGGCGACATCGCTCCGCGAGCTCGTACGCCTCGGCGTCTGCGACGTGGAGATGGCTGATCTGCTGGGCGCGCTGGTGCGGGCACGGAAGAACATCGTGGTCGGCGGCGGCACCAACGTCGGCAAGACCACAGTGCTGAGAGCCCTGGCCAGTGAGATTCCCAGCGAAGAACGGCTGGTGACGATCGAGGACACCTTCGAACTCGGCCTGGACACGGACGTGGTGGCACATCCGAACGTGGTGGCCATGCAGGCCCGCGAGCCGAACATCGAGGGGCAGGGCGGCATCGACCAGGCGGAACTGGTGCGCTGGGGGCTGCGAATGTCCCCGGACCGGGTCATCGTCGGCGAGATCCGTGGTGCAGAGGTCATCCCGATGTGCAATGCCATGTCGCAGGGCAACGACGGCTCACTGTCCACCATTCACGCCTCGACCTCGCGCGGCGTGTTCACCAAGTTCGCCTCGTACGCGGCCCAGTCGCCGGAACGGCTCACTTTGGAGGCGACAAACCTGCTGGTGGCCTCGGCGGTGCACTTCGTCGTGCACCTGGGCTGGGACGCGTCAGGCTGCCGGGTGGTCGACTCGGTGCGTGAGGTGATCGACGCGGACGGGCCGCAGGTCGTCTCGAACGAGGTCTACCGGTCCGGTCCGGGTGGCCGTGCGGCGCCTGGTGCTCCGCTGCGCACCGAAACCGCTGGCGATCTGGTCGCGGTGGGCTGGGATGCGGGGGCTGCAGCGGCACGTAGGTGGGGGCCGGCATGAACACAGACCTGGGAAAGGCTCTACCGGTCACTGGGGTCGGCCTGGGGCTCGGCGCTCTGTTCGGCCTCGGCATGATCGCGATTGCCTACGGGGTCGTACGGCATGAGGAGCGAGAGGGCGGCGCCGGTCTGTGGCGTCGGTTGGCCGGGAGGCTGCCGGACAACTGGACTGCACGCCGTGTCGTGATGTGTGTGACGGCCGGGGCCTTGGCGGGCGTCCTGACCACGTGGCCGGTAGCGGCGGTGCTGACGACGGTCGCCATGCTCACACTGCCCGGCTTGCTGGGCCCTGACAGGGCGGCGGCGCGGCGCACCGAGCGTATGGAGGCGCTCGCGTTGTGGACGGAGATGCTGCGTGACACCCTCTCTGCCGCTGCCGGTCTGGAGCAGGCGGTGCTGGCCACTGCGGATATCGCGCCGGCCGCGTTGGAAGCGGATCTCGGGGAACTGGCCGCCACAGTTCGCTCCGGGCGGCCGCTGGCGCAGGCGCTGCGGGAGTTCGCCGAGCAGGTCGACGATCCGCTGGCCGACGTGGTGGTCGCGGCGCTGGTGATGGCAGCGGAGCAGCAGGCCAGCAAACTTGGCCCTCTGCTCGGGGAGTTGGCCGACTCGGTGCGTGAACAGGTCGCGATGCGGCAGCGTGTGGACGCCGGACGGGCGAGCATCCGGACCGGGGTGCGGGTCACGGTCGGAGTCACCGTGGGTATGGCGGTGGGCCTGGTGGTCCTCAACCGCCCCTACCTGGACCCGTTCAACACCCTCACCGGGCAGATCGTCCTCGCGGTCGTGGGCGTGCTGTTCGCCGCCAGCTTCACCTACCTCACAGTGATCAGCCGAATCGACGAACCCGTCCGACTCATCGCACCCGGCGCCTCCTCCGGAGGCCGGGGCAAAGAGCCGGTAGGGGCTGCGGGCGCGGGACAGGGGGGACTCCGATGATCGTCATGTTGCTGGGGGCACTGTTCGGGGCGGGCATGGTCGCTTTGGCCTACGGCGCGCGTACCGCGTATCCGAGGCTCGCCGACGTCGTCGCCTCGGTCGAAGTGCCACAGTTGTGGGTGCCTCCGCCCCGCGGAGAGCCTGATGAAGCAGAGTGGGCGACGCGCCTGGGCCGGCGCGCCGTGCCGTTGGTGCGAGCGCTGGGGTTCCCCACGCCTTCGCTGCGCCGGGACCTGGCTGTGTGCGGGACGGACGAGGAACAGCACCTGGCGGGCAAGGCTGTCTGCGCGGTGGCGGGGCTCGCGGCGCCGTGGGCCGTCGCTGCCCTGGTGCGGCTGGGCGCAGGGATCGAGACGGGCTGGTGGACGCCGATGGCCGGTTCGCTCGTCCTGGCGGCGCTCCTGTTCTTCGTCCCCGACCTGAGCATCCGTCAGCAAGCGGTACGCCGACGCCGCGAGATGCGGCACGCCCTCAGCCTGGTTCTCGACCTCACCGTGATCGCGCTCGCTGGTGGTGCAGGTATCCACCAGGCCCTGGCCCAGGCAGTGGAAACGCCGCAGGGATGGGCCGCGGCCAAGCTGCGGCACGCGTTGAACGTGGCCCGACTCACCCGCACCAGCCCATGGCCTCATATCGGCGACCTGGGAAGACAGTTGGGCGTGTCCGACCTGAGTGAACTCGCCTCCACGCTGAACCTTGCGGGCAGCGAAGGTGCCAAGATCCGTGCCTCGCTCGCGGCCAAGGCCCGCGCCATGCGCCGGCACCGCATTTCGGAAGCCGACGGCCAGGCACAAGCGGCGACCGAGCGGATGTCGGTGCCGGTGGTCGGCCTGTTCGCCGCGTTTCTGCTGCTCATCGGCTACCCGGCACTCGCTCACGTCACTGCCCTCGGGTAACACCCGCGCCCGCACCCCGAGCCCGGCCGCTATCACGGCGCGGGATCTGGCACTGATTCGCACGTGACCACGAGAACTCACGAGATTCCGACGAGAACAACGAAAGCAGTGATTGCGATGGCTCGACTCGACACACTGGCCAGCCTTCTGAGTACCCGCTTCGACGACTTGCGTCACCAGATCAAGGAACGTGGGGACGCCGGATACACCACGGAGACGATCATCGTCACCGCGCTCCTGGCCATTCTGGGCCTGACCGTGGTCGGCATCATCGTCGCCAAGGTCACCGCGAAGGCCAACGGCATCGACCTTGGGAGTTGAGTCGTGACCACGCTGAGGCGCCGACTGCGCGAGGACCGCGGGTCCGCCTCTACCCAACTAGTGCTCGTCACCCCAGCACTCCTCGTTCTCGCCCTGCTCATCGTGCAGCTCGCCCTCACGTGGCACGCCCGGCACATCGCCCAGTACGCCGCGCAACGGGGCCTGGCCGCTGCTCGCGTGGAGGACGGCAGCGCCGCAGACGGCAGTGCGCAGGCCCGACGTAGCCTGGCCGCGTTGGGTGGCCGGGTGCTGACCGGACCGTCCGTCCAGGTTGCGCGCACCTCGGCGTACACGACCGTGCGGGTGGACGGATCTGTGATCGCGGTGGTGCCCGGCCTCCATCTGCACGCTTCGGGTACGGCCGCCGGCGCCACCGAGAAGGTCACCTTCCCGACCGGAGCTCAGCCATGATTGGGCCGACCCGAGGCAGCCGCTACGGGCGGGACCGCGGCTCGGCCGCAGTGGAACTCGTTCTGGTCGCACCGCTGTTGGTGCTGGTAATGCTGGTAGTGGTGGCGGTCGGGTTGCTTGTCGATGCCCGTCTTGTGGTGTCCGATGCCGCCCACCAGGCGGCTCGCGCGGCCTCTCTGGCCCGCACCGATACTGTCGCGCGCGGCTCAGCCGACCGCGCCGCGAGCCAGGCCCTGCGCGAGGCTGGAGCGGCCTGCACCCAGCCGCGTGTCCGCCTCGCCACCGGCCACCTCGCGCCCGGCGCCACCGTGACTGCGCACGTGTCCTGCACAGCCGATCTCGGCCGCCTCACGGGAACGGGCCTGCCCGGCCGGGTGCAGGTGGAGGGCACCGCGTACTCCGTCGTCGACACTTACCGGAGCCTGCCATGAACTTATTCTCGGGCCGTCTGCGGACCGTACGGGCTCTCGTGGCAGCCGGAGACGACCGCGGACAGGTGACCGCATTCGTCGTCGGCGTCTTCGCCGCGCTGTGGCTGTTCGCCGGGATCGTCGTCGACGGTGGTTTGGCATTGGCGGGCAAGGCCCAGGCCTTGGACGTCGCGCAGGAAGCCGCGCGCACCGGCGCCCAGCAGATCGACGTCGGTCACCTGCGCCGTACGCACGGTGCCGATGTTCGCCTCCTGCGTGCACAGGCGGTTCGAGCTGCCCGCGCGCACGTCTCCTCCACCGGCGACGCGGGGACGGCCGGCGTGCACGGCGATTCGGTCACCGTGCACGTCACCCACCACCAGAGAACCCAGATCCTCCAGCTGATCGGCGTCACAACCCTCACGGTGCATGCGAGCGGCACAGCTCATGCCGAACGTGCCACCTCGTAAGGACCGTTCACCGCCATATCGCCTCGCCGATGCGCGCCACGAGAAGGGGCACCACCATGGGCCACCCCGTTGGACTGCGCTGTCGGCTGGCCGCGGCGGCCACCGCACTCGGGTCGGCTGCTGTCGTTCTCGTCCTGCTCGCGGGTTTCCCCTATGTCCTGTGGCGCGCCGCAGGCGTCCCGTGGCCGGACGCAGTCGCCTCGTGGAGCGAGTTGGCCGACCGGCTGATGCAACCGATCAGCGACCCCCTGATGGTCGACCTGCTGGCGGTGGTCGGCTGGGTGGCCTGGGCAGGCTTCGCGTTGTCCGCGGTCCGGGAAACCATCTGGTACGCCGCACATCTTCCGGAGCTGCTGCGCGACCGTCGGGCCCACGATGCGCACGTCGCCACACTGTCTCTCAAGGAGTCGCTGGCTGCGGTGTGCGTCGGCGCCCTCGTGGTGGCCCTGCTGAGCCTCTGGCGTCCTCAGGTGTCAACGGCGCAACAGCCCGTCACGACAGGGGAGATGAGGCCGGCAACGGTCGCGACGGGGCCTGTGAATCCGGGCCAGGACCATCAGGTTTCGTCGGCCGGTCGACAGCCGCTTGTCCAGAAGGGCACGGCCGGTGGCACTGGGGTCGTGATTCCGCGCGCGGTGACCGAGTCCATGGAGGTTCGGCATGTCGAGTACGTGGTGGAAAGCGGGGACACACTGTGGGAGATCGCGCACGCGCGCCTCGGCGACGGATGTAAGTGGCCACGCATCTATGCGCTCAGCAAGCACCACATCCAGCCGGACGGCGGTCGGCTCGGTGATCCAGACAGAATCATGCCGGGCTGGCGGCTGACCATCCCCGTTCCACGGGCCTCGGCTGCCCCCTCTGCGCCTGCTCCCGATTCGGACGCGCCTGGATCGGCAGCTCCCCCTGAGTCTGCTGCCCCGCATGAGCCACCGAAGGACGTCGGCGGCGACGGCGATGAGAGCGAGCGGCATGCGGGACGCGAGGACTCCCCGGAGCATAGGCGCGACGGTGCCAACCCGGAGACAGAGTCAAGGTCCGCCCAGATCGGACTCGGAGAGGCCGGGCTGATCGGCATCACAGCAGCGGCCGGGCTGTTGATGGCACGCCATGCGTGGCGCCTGCATCAAGCGCGGCGACGCCAACCTGACCAAGAGGACGAGGAGGCCAGCCTGAGCCCGTTTGTCGAATTGGCCGCTCAGGCAGCGCACGAGGCCTCCTTGCCCGTGCGCCAAGACGATCCCGAAGCCCTGATTACTCGTCGTACTCCGCCCCGGCCTCCACGCGCACCAGGCACGGTGACCATCGGCCTTCGCGACGAAGTCGAAGTCGGACTGGCCGAGCTCGCTGCGGCGGGAGGAGTTGCCCTTCTCGGGCCGGGCGCAGAGGCTGCCGCCCGTGCCCTGTTGGTAGGCATCCTCACCGCCGCCGAACGTTGCCGTCCAGGACGCCCCCATGTCACGGCTGTTGTCCCGCAGCCGCTCGCCGAGCTCCTGCTGCCCGGATTGCCGACTCAATTCACCGCGCTGACTCAGGGCCGTGACCTCACCCATGCTGTCCGTCTCGCCGAACAACACCTGATCACCCACGGCCGTCACGAGTACCTGGAGAACACGGACGCACCTCCGGTCGAATCCGCGGCCTCCACCTCGTCCGGGAGCCTGGTGCTCGACGCAGGTGACTTTGGCCGTCCCGGAACACTGGTCCTGCTCGCCACCCCCGACGCCGCCCACACCGGACAACTGCGAACTCTGGCCGCCCAGAGCAGGCCGGACGCCCTGATGGTGTTCACCCTGGATACTGCACTGCCCGGCGCGAGCCGGTGGCACGTCGATCCCGACGGCACAACCGACACTGCGGCCGGCCAAGGTCCGGGTCCCCTGCGACTCTTCCACCTCACTCCGGATGCCGGCAGGGACATGGTCGACGTCCTCCTCGGTGCCCACGGCCAGCGACCCCACCCACGCGCGACCGGCCACCAGCCCACACGAACTGTCGCCGACCAGGAAGAGAACCCGGCCGCGCAGAGAACCCCGCCCGCCCGCGACGCCCGCCCTCCCCACGTTGCCGCTGAGCATCCGAACGCTGTGCACCACCGCGAGGCCCAACACAAGCCGGTACGCCTGAACGTACTCGGCCCCATCACACTGCACGCGCACGGAAATCCCGACCCCATCGGTGCCAACCTGCGCAGCGAAGTCCACGAATTTCTAGCCCTGCTCGCCGCCCACCCGGCAGGGCTCCTCGCCTCGGATATCGCGGAGAAGCTCCACCTTGCCGACGGCACCGAACAAAACGCGCTGAAGAACCTGCGCCGCGCTGTCCGGCGTTCTCTGCGCCCCGCCACGGGAATCGATGGGCAGGAATTCGTCCTCCTGCAAGGTGAAGTCCACAAACTCCACCCGCAACTGGTAGAAACGGATCTGGCGGACTTCACCGAACTCCTTCGAAGGCCGGCCCGGCGCTCACTTTCCGCGGACGAGGAGGGTGAGGAGTACTCCACCCGTCTCGACGTCGTAAGCCAGGCGTTGGTGCATTACCGCGGGCCGTTCGCCCAAGGCTGCGACTACCTGTGGGCCGACACCATCCGTGAACACGCGACGGCCCAGGCCGCCGACGCCGTCCTCCGCCTGGCGCACCAGACGGAACATGTGGGTGACTCGGACGCCCGCGACACGGTGCTGGCTCTCCTGGAGCGCCTGGGAACGCTCCACCCTGAACATGAGCAGCTGACCCAGCACACCATGCGCCTGTATCAGCAGGCCGGACACCACGACGCCGCACGCAGCACCTACGCCCGCTTGCAGCGACGCCTCGCTGAGCTTGGCCTCGAACCGGCTGCCGCCACCCAGGCCCTTCTTACTCCTGCGTTGCGTCAGCCGCGATAAAGCACAAAAGCGCAGGTCGCGATGCCATGATCGGCACGATCCGGCGACTGCTGGCTCGATGGCGCTTGCCCCGTCGAGTCCGGTGTCGTTTCCCCTGTCATGTCTGTGTTCGCGCTTGGATGCGACGCCCCTGCGGATGGTTAAAGAGCAGGTCAGGTGGCCTAAGAGCCGCCAGGTGGCGAGGGCGACTGTATATCGGTGCAGAAAAGCATCCCGATCTACTACATGCCGCCCTCCCCGGCTCGCATTTCACATCTCGCTATCTCTGCTGACCTCCTCACAGCTCTCCGCTCTCTTCCCTCTATCTCCCCCCTGTTTTTCTTCTCATCCTCTGCCTGCTCTCCGTCCTGCCGGCCCCTGCTTGCCTGGCCTCAGGAGGCCTGGGATGCCTGGGAGGCCTGGAGGCGGCACGAGGCGGAGCCGCAGGTGCCGCCGTGCCGGGCCGCCGTGCCGGGCCGCCGTGCCGGGCCGCCGTGCCGGGCCGCCGTGCCGGGCCGCCGTGCCGGGCCGCCGTGCCGGGCTGGTGGTTCGGACGCGTGCTCGAATCATGGGTTTGCCGGCGCCCGCAGGCCGCCTGGTAATCGGTCGCCCCGTGCGCCGCGCACGACGCAAAGCGTCGCCGCCTCCCGAATTCCCCGGAATTCCGGTCGTGAATTCACGAGAATTCCAGCATTATCAAGCCGGAGTCCCGCTTCAGGTCGGGCCGGAGTCGAGCTATATTTAAATTGTCCCCGAAAAGGCGGGAACGGGAAATGCGAAAGCAGCCCGGCGGGGGAATTTCCGAACGGGTAGCCGAATTCAGGGAAAGGGGTAACCGGCCTAGACGATTGTCCCGCCCGGCCCCAGCCGTTCGACCGCCGCCCGAGCGCGGCACCCCCCTGAGCCAGACCCCGCACCGAGACCGCATGAGGCCGGTGCCACGGCACCCCCATGCCCGAACCGGCCGCCACCACGACGGTGCGGCGGGTGGCAGGAACCCCCACCGATTTTCTCCTTTACCCAGTGAGAGGAAGGCTTCGCCATGGCCACACCCACCCCGCCCCCGCCTCAACCCGCCCCGGCCGCCGCCCTGTTGCCCACCGGGTCGGGCAAGGCCCGCCCCGGTCAACTGCGCGCCCGGGTGGCCGCAATCCTGGCCGTGAGCCCGCAGGGCCGCTACACGGTCACCGAGCTGGCCAAACAGTTGGGGCATTCCGGGGGAGCGGTCGGCAACGCCTGCGAGACGCTGGTCACCCGGGGCGAGGCCGAACGGGTCGGCCACAAACCCCGTACCTACCGGGCCACTTCGACCACCGGGGCCGCCGCCCAGCCGACCTCCAACCCCACCCCGGCCTCGGCGGCGGTGCCCCGCCCGCGCCCCGCCACCGCGCCCGTACCGGGGCCGGGCGGGCGCCCGGCCCCGATCACCCGCCCGAATGGGCAGACGTATCACCCCCGGGCGTTGGAGAATCTGCCCGATGTCGAGGCGCTGCAGCGTCTGCGCGAGGCGAGCGTCCCGGTGTTGTTGTACGGGCCGCCGGGCACGGGCAAGACCTCCCTGATCGAGGCGGCCTTCCCCGACCTGATCACGGTGGCGGGCGATGGGGACACCACGGTCGGTGACCTGGTCGGCGAGTACACCCAAACCGAGGCGGGCGGCTACGAGTTCATCTACGGCCCCCTGGTGACCGCGATGACCGAGGGCCGCGCCCTCCTCCTGGATGACGCCACCCTGATCTCCCCGAAGGTCCTGGCCGCCCTCTACCCGGCCCTGGACGGGCGCCGCCAGATCCAGGTCAAGGCGCACAAGGGCGAGACGATCGAGGCGGCCGACGGCTTCTACGTGATCGCCGGACACAACCCCGGCGTGCACGGCGCGGTCCTCACCGAGGCGCTCGCCTCACGGTTCAGCATGCAGATCCAGGTGGCCTCCGACTACGACCTCGCCAAAGCCCTGAAGATCAACGCGACGGCGGTGCGGATCGCCCGCAACATCGCCACCCGGCAGGCGGGCGGCGAACTCGGCTGGGCCCCGCAACTACGCGAACTGATCGCCTTCCAGAAGATCGCCGACGTACTCGGCGCCGATGTCGCCTTCGCCAACCTGGTCGGCATCGCACCCCCGGAAGACCGGGACACGGTCGCCGAGATCGTCACCAAGGCCATCGGCCGCCCCATCACCGCCCTCGCCCTGGGCCGCCAACTCTGACCCCCGCCCGGGGCCGGGCACCCCCGCACCGCCCGGCCCCGCACCCCCCCCTGAACTCGCCCTCCCTGGAAGGGAATGACACACCATGACTGGAACGACGACGCTCCTGAACAGTCACCTCCAGCACACCCCGCCCGCCGTCACCGCCGACGAACTGGCCGCCGCCCGCTGGGAGGACGACGGCGGCCCGACTGCCCTGCCCCGGCGCGGCGCGCAGGCCGGGCACTGGCTGCGGATCTCGGCCGCGCTGACCGAGCGGCTGCCCGAACTCGCCGACCGCGACGACGTGATCGTCACCTGCGAACCGGGCACCCGCTCCGGCGCCCCGGCCGCCTTCATGCCCACCCTGGCCGCCCTGGAAATCGACGCCGCCCTCTTCGCCCCACACCCCGCACACACCATCGACCCCCTCGAACCCGGCGACGAGGAGAACTACCCGGCCGCCTGGGGCGCCTTCGTCCACGAAGCCGCCCACGCCGCCCACTCCCACTGGACCACCCCACCCCACCTGCGCGGCACCGCCCTGGACGCCGCCTCCGCCCTCCTGGAGGAATCCCGCGCCGAGGCCGCACACCTCACCCGCCGCCCGCACGACCGACGCTGGCTGCGCGCCGCCGTCCACGCCCTCATCCTCGACGAGTTCACCACCCAGGCTCCGGCCGCAGGTGATGTGTGGCAGGCCGCGCACGCCGCTGGCCTCCTCCTCGCCCGCCGCGACGCAGGCATCCTCGACGAGACGGAGACCGACCCGGTCGCCCACCTCCTCACCGCCCGCCTCGGCCACGACCTCCTGGCCACCCTCGCCGACATCTGGCAGGCGGCCCACACCACGGCCGACGACGACGAACAGGCGATGCTCGCCCACGGCCGCGCCTGGTGCCAGGCCCTCACCGCCGACCCCAACCGCCCCGCCCCCACCCCACCGACGCAGGCAGCCCCGGACACCGAACTCGCCGAAGCGATCAGCCAGTCCGTCGACGCCGTACACGCCACCGAACACGCCGCCACCCGCGCCCGGGAGCAGGCGAGCGCCGCCCAGAGCGCCCGCACCCGCGCCCGCACGTCCCAGGCCCAACACGCCCGCACCTCGGCCGCGTTGGCCAAGAAGATCTTCGCCCCCGGCGCCCGCCCCTTCGACCCGCACGACCCCGACGGGCCCGCCTGGTCACCGCTGCGCGGCACCCGCACACCCACACCCGGGGAGAAGGCAGCCGCAGGACGGCTGGCGCGGGGCCTGCGGGCCGCCTCCTATCGCGAACGCACCCAGACGACCGTGGCCTCGCAGGCCCCGCCGGGACGGCTGAACATGCGTCAGGCCCTGGCCCGCGACGCCCAGAGGGCGGCCGGGGCCACCCCGACGGCGACCCCGTTCACCCGGACCGTGCACCACCACACCCCGACCCCGCCGCTGCGGGTCGGCATCGCGGTCGACGTCTCCGGCTCCATGGGCGAGGCCGAAGGCCCGATCGCCTCGGCAGCCTGGATCGTGGCCCGCGCCACCGCCCTGAGCGACCCCGACTCACGCGCCGCGACCATCGCCTACGACTGCTGCCTGACCGCGATCACCGCCCCCGGCCGCACCCCCGCCCAGGTGCCCCGCTTCCACGCGAACGGCTTCGGCCACAACCTCGCCGAAGCCCTCGACGCCCTGGACGCCGCCCTCGGCCTGAGCCGCCCGGGCGCCGGACGCCTGGTGGTCATCGCCTCCGACGGCGCCTACGCCGAAGACGAACACACCGCCGCCACCGCCCGCATCCAGGCCCTGCGCGCGAGCGGCTGCGCGGCCCTGTGGCTCGCCTTCGAACCCGACCCCACCCCCTGCCCCGGCACCACCCTCCTCCAACTCACCGACCCCGCCCAGGCCGCAGCCCAGATCAGTGCTGCCGCCCAGGCCGCCCTCGCCACCACCCACACCTGACACACCGCCCGGCGGGACACACCACGCGCCCCGCCGGGCCCCACCCCCAACCGAGCAACACACCAACCTGCACCGCACCGAACGGAGAACCCGACATGACCAGCATCGCCGAACGCGCCCAGGCCGCCGCCGTCTACATCCGCCACCACACCGCCCTCAGCCCCCACGGCCAGTACCAGGGCCGCGAACACGCCCGCACCGCCGTCCGCCTCGCCGCCGCCCTCGGCCTACCCCTCGACCAGATCACCACCACCCCCGACCACCTGCGCCGCCGCACCGCGATCGGCGAGCCGGTCCTCGCGACCGCCACCTGCCCCGAGTCCGGAGACACGTACACCTTCTTGGCCCGCTTCCCTCTCTACGACGAGGACGCCTTCGAACTCCTCGGCCCCTGCCCCGAATGCGCCGCCCCGGTCCCGCTCGCCGAGATCCGCCACCTCGCCGACCTCGGCACCCACCTCACCCGCACCCTCACCCGCGAAGACTGCGACCGCCAGAACGCCCTGCCACCCACCTTCGACGACGACCCCGCACACACCAACACCTGCCGCTTCGGCCCCTGCACCTGACACACCCCACGGCGGGCGCGGCACCGACACACCGCGCCCGCCACCCGGACCCGCGAACACACCACACCAACTCCGGCCACCCGCACCTCACCCCGCCAGGACACAAGGAGAGACACCACCATGCGCATCACCGACCGCGACATCCTCGCCATGATGTGCGACGCCACGGCCACCGACTGGTACCTCATCGGCGACAGCCTCTACGCGCCCACCTCCCCGTCGAACCCTCAACTCGTCATCAGCGGCACGCTCCTGAGGACCGACCGCACCAACACCGCGATCGCCCTCACTCTCCACGCCCTGCACCACGAACACGGTGAACTCGACCGCACGCGCATCGACTTCGACCAGGACGGCGACCCCTTCGAGGTCGTCATCGTCAATCACACCGATGGCGTGGTCCGCCCTGGGCCGAGGCTGTCCGCCTGGTGGCAGCAGGCAGAGGCATACGTACACCTGTGGCAGCCCACCCCCGGCAACACCACCCGGCCTTTCTGAGGCGACGCGGGGAGCTCTTCATTTCGGGCGCACGAGGGCCGAACAGCCACACGCTGTCGGCCCTCTTCGCATGCCACGCCCCATCGGGCTGGCCGACCACCGCTCCCGTCGGATGCCTGGCACGACCCGCGAGCCTACGCGTGGTGCACCTCGGACTCGTCCGGGTCCCCGCATGAGACAGTGGACGGTCAGGGGACGCTCGATGAGCAGAGCGAAGCGCATAGGCGCGGCTTCCTTCCTCGTGCGGAACGCGGATATGCAAGCGGGGGTCGTGTTCGTGCGGGCACCCTCGAGCTCGGAGGGCCCCATCAGCGGCCGGCTACGCATCGACGGTGCAGCGCCGCGGCCATCAGTCGCCCGTGTTCCAGCGGCTGCGGCCCAAGTCCCGTACCACAAACGCCAGGTGACCAAAGGGCGTGATTGCAGTTGGCGGTATTGGCCTATCGGTGTAGGTGGGCCAGTTTCTCGCCGCTCACAGGGTAGGGACTTTCACGCGGCAGGAGTTGACGGGCAACGCCCAGTTCTCCGTCTCGTACATGGGCGTGGATCACGCGGGCCAGCGGTGTGACATCGGTTATGGAGACGATCCACTCGTCGGCATATAGGTGTGCGGCTTCGCCGGTGAGGCCGAGTTGTAGGGATCGGTGTGGAAGCGGCTGAAGGTACAGGTCGCGTTCGGGGTCCCATTGCGCCCGGGCGGGGGCTCGCTTCAGCTGGCGCTTCCACGTGGCGCGGTCGGTGTGGAGGCCATGCTCGTAGTGGGACAGGCAGGCGTGTCGCAGTGCCCACTCGAAACCCTCTCGGGTGATCTCGACTGCGAGGACATGCTCCTGGCCTTCCTTGCTGCCCCACCCGCAGCGGTACATCATCCACAGGAAGGACGGCTTGATCCACGTCATCCTGTCCCGCTGCCACTCCGTTGGGAAACGGCTGTCTCGGGCCGCCGCCAGACCGATCGCCGGTGAGTATGCCTGGTAGATGGTGATCGTGCGGTCCGTGTGCAGGGCTCGGATCTGGTGCTTGGGTTCTGTCACTGGATCAGGGTGATCACACGTGTTCGCGCGCGCCATCGAATTGCCGCGGCGGGAGGTTACCGAGTCGGGTGTGGCTCTCGGCTCATACAAGATTTTCGTGAGTGTTGATCGCCCATGGGTCGTCGGTGACGTCCGGGGCTGGGGTGCGGCGGGCGTGGGCCACGAGTAGGACGCGCTTGCGCAGGAGGCGGATGCCCGCGCGGCCGGACATCTGCCTCTTGATCAGTTTCAGGTCCGTGATCCTGCCTTCTGCAACGCCCGAGCTGTAGGGCAGGGTAACGGCTGCCGTGACTGCGTCGAGGTCGTCGAGAAGTCCGCCTGCGAAGCTGGCCAGTTGAGCGATGCCGCAGGTGCGGGCCCGGTGGATCCTGGCGTTGAGCTGCGCGGGGTGCTGTTTGTCGAAGACGCTCGTGAAGGCGCGGATGAGCCGGTGGGTCGTGTGCAGTTCCGGGCAGCGCTGGAGGAGGTCCTTGACGAAAACGCGCTGGTCTTCGCTCAGGCGGTCCGGTCGGCTCATCAGCAGGCGGGAGACCTCGAAGGCGCTGCGGGCCGGTGCGGGCGGGGGCAGTCCGGAGTCCAGGGCTTCGCGGTGGTCGGTGGCGTAGAGGAGCACGGTGGACTCACTGCCCTTGAAGCCGCGCGCGGCCACTTCGCGAAACAGTGCGACGACGTTGTGCTCGCCCTCGCCCCACCGGCGGTGCAGATGCCCCTGGTAGGGGGTGAGGATCCCGGCGCGCTGTGGCCAGGTGGGCGCCGCCTGCTGCCAGACGTCCGCGCGGGCGAGGCGGCGGACCACGTTGCGGTCCAGGTCCAGGTGGCGGGCGATGGCGCGCAGGGCGATCCCGTGCTTCAGCAGCCGGTGGACCTCGGCGTGGTTGCGGCGTACCCGGGCCGCCGTGCGTCCGCCGAGGTGGCGCGGTGCGGTGGTGTGTGCCGCGGGGTCGGGGTTGCAGGTGACGCAGTTTGCGCGGCTGCTGAGGGCGGTGCGTGAACGGGGCGGTAACGGCACTCTGCGGGGCCGGCCATGGAGTCTGCCACTGGCCGAGCGGGTGCTGATCGTCGCGGTGTACTACCGGACGAACCTGACCATGCGGCAGCTGGGCCCGCTGTTCGGCATCTCCTCGTCGACGGTGTGCCGGGTGATCCAGCGGCTCGGCCCGCTGCTGGCGCTGGAGCCCGTCTCCCGCCCGGCCGATGCCACCGACCGGCTGTGGATCGTGGACGGCACCCTCATCCCGGTCCGCGACCGGCACGTCGGCTCGTCCTCGCGCAACTACCGGTTCTCGGCGAACGTGCAGGTCATCGTCGAAGCCGACACCCGCCTCGTGATCGCAACAGCCCGGCCGGTGCCGGGCACCACCGCGGATGCCCACGCCTGGCGCGCCTCCGGGCTGGCCGAACACTGCCACGGTGTGACCGTCCTCGGCGACGGCGCCTACCTCAACTGCGGGATGGTCGTACCGCACCGCAAACGCCCCCGCCGGCCGCTACTCCCCGGCGAGGAGGACGACAACGCCGCGCACCGCACGGTGCGTGCCCCGGTGGAGCATGTGATCGGCCGGATGAAGAACTACAAGATCCTCCGCGACTGCCGACAGCACGGCGACGGCCTCCACCACGCCGTCCAGGCCGTCGCCCACATGTACAACCTCGCCCTCACATCATGACCAGAAGACCGCGCCCACGTGCCCTGGCCTGCCCGAACACAGCCTTGTGCAACACGCTTTAAGGCTTGTCCCGCAAACTGCCTGCTCAGGGCCTGATGGCATGATCGGGGCGTGATCAGTGAACCCGACCGTCCCGGTGCGATGAGGTATGTCCTGTTTGATGTCGATGGCACGTTGATCGACGCGGTGGACAATCAGCGCCTGGTCTGGCGCACGTGGGCGGAGCGGTACGGACTCGATTCTGATGAGGTCCATCGAGTAGCCCTGCGGATGAGGCCGATGGAGACGTTCGCGCAAGTTGCTCCGGATCAGGACGCCCGGGAATGCCTGGCTGCACTGCATGAGCTGGAGGACGAGGACGTTCGCACCGGTTCATATGCGGCCTTCCGCGGTGCCTCTGAACTGCTGAACGCTTTGGAGCCCGGGGCATGGGCGCTCGTGACCGCGAACTACGAGCACCGGGTACGCGGACGTTTCGCGCGGACGGGCTTGCCGGTCCCGAAGGTTGTCGTGGATGCGGCCGCCGTCACGGAAGGCAAGCCGTCGCCGGTGCCGTATCTGCAGGCGGCCGCACAACTCGGTGCCAGGCCGGAGGACTGTCTGGTCATCGAGGATGCCCCTTCCGGGGTGCAGTCCGGGCTGCGTGCCGGGATGACGGTGTGGGGCGTAAACACCCCAGCGGCAGTTGATGGCGTGCATCGTCACTTCGTTAGGGGCTGTTTCTCGGATCTCCTTACGTGAGTGGGGAGTTGGGGCCAGTCTGGGTGGATGGGGCGTGGGGATCTGACGAATGCGGAGTGGGACCGGCTTGAGTCGTTGCTGCCTCGTGGTGGTGCGCGCGGAGGCCGGTGGAGTGATCACCGGCGGGTGATCAACGGAGTGCTGTACCGGGTGCGGACGGGGGTGCAGTGGCGGGACCTGCCCGAGCGGTTCGGTCCGTGGGAGACCGTCTACAAGCGGCATCGGCGCTGGTCGGCGGACGGGACGTGGGTGATGCTGCTGTCTCGCGTCCAGGCCGCCGCTGATGCCGAGGGCCGCATCGACTGGGACGTCTCGGTGGACTCCACCGCAGTACGCGCTCACCAGCACGCCGCGGGCGCGAGGAAACAGTCTCCACCCGCCACGCCTCAAAAGGGGGCGGCAGCGGGGACGAACCGGGTCGATCCGGTGCTGCGGAAATTGGTCGTCCGGCTGGAGGAGGTGGTCAGATCGGCGAATGCCTGGGACGCTCCCGCGGCGGCTTCACCACCAAAATCCACCTCGCCGCCGACGGACGATGCCGGCCCCTCACCCTCGTCCTGACACCCGGACACTACGGTGACGGCCCTCAGCTCGAGCGGGTACTGGAGCTGATTTCGGTGCCCCGCCAAGGGGTTGGACGGCCCCGCAGCCGACCCGACAGCGTGCTGGCAGACAAGGCCTACACGTCCCGGAACAACCGCCGCTACCTGCGCCGACGCGGAATCCGACACACCATCCCCGAACGCGTCGACCAGCGAAGGCACCGGAAGAATCGCGGGTCGGGCGGCGGCCGGCCCACCGGATTCGACAGCGAGCACTACAAGAAGCGCAACACCGTCGAGCGAGCCATCAACCGCCTCAAGGGGTTCCGTGCCGTCGCCACCCGCTACGAGAAACGCGCCTACATCTACCTCGGCACCGTCACACTCGCAACCCTCATCATCTGGCTCCGCACCTGATCCGAGAAACAGTGCCTAGTCTGCGCGAAGCAGTGCGAGACATCCTCGCCTTCGCATCTGGGGGGGGGCTTTCTGACCGGCTGGAGGGTTCCGACTCAGTGGAATGAACTTGCTGTGGCTGGTGTGATCACGGCGTGGGAGCAGTCCTAATCCGGTGATAGCGACGTTCCTTGAGGGACATACGCCGCTGGTCTGTTCGAGCAGTAGACGCGTTGGTCGCGATGACAGTCACGTGGGTGGCGGGCCGACGCCTTGAGCCGTCTGGGGACTTGATCCCTATATCCAGAGCGGTGGTGCACGCCCACGTACGCCTCCGCCTCCAGCGCCAGGTCATCGATATCCTCAGCCCGACCGATGCTCCACCCACTGCAGCTATCGTCCGCTGACGTTGCCGTAAAAAGGCACGAGGCCCTCCCGAAAACACTCGGGAGGGCCTCACTTCGATGGCTACTAGATTTCAGTCAGCCATTCCCAGTTGCCGGACCTGGCGCGCAGTCGCGTGAATCCTTGTTCCAGGCATCCACTGAGACTGGATGATTCGGAACGGATAAATCCTTGCTCCCCTAGGCCCGGCCCCGACATTACCAACGTCCAAGGCTCCTTACCTTCCGCCATCCTCTCATCATCCACCTTGAGGATCACAGTGACGCCGGAGCGGCCCAACTTCTCCATGAGCGGCTCGATATCCATCTCTTTCGCTCCCATCAGTAGCCCCTCAAGGCTGCCGAAATATCGCTGACGTCATGAAGTTGACCTTTGCCCACCCTGTCGATGACGCTTCGGAGGTCCGCGGAAGTGGGGCCGCTCGTGACGCTGTTCCGTTGCATCAACTTTTCAACGGTAGCCTGAGCGGTTCGCTTATTTCCGTTGTTGAACATGTGGCTTCCCGCAATATCCCTGATCACCACTGCCGACTTATCCCAGAAGCTGGTATAGCGACTGGCGTTAGCCAAGGTGTTTGCTGGCGAACCGCTCAACAACGTCTCCCCACCGAAACCGCGATTAATGTCGGCGATCTCGTCCGAACTGACACCCGCCTTGAACCCGCCAGTGAGCGGGCAGTTGGAATTATGAACCAGGATCGGAGTCTGCCCCGCCAGCACATAGTACGTGTGCTGTCCCTCGACGGTGAGGTTGTAGGTGCGTACGCGGTCCTCGTGGTGGTGGGTTGCGGTGACCTCGACGGTGCGGCCGGTGTTGGTGCGCAGGGTCATGCCGGGCTTGAGCTTGCCGGCAGGTATCCATTTGTGCTGGGACACCGACCAGAAGGGGTGCTCATGTGTGGCCGTCAGGTGCTCGGTGCCGTCATCGGTCGAGAGCGTCAGGTCGGTGAATTGCTTGTCGCTGTCGGTGATGATGGTCGCAGTGACTTCTCGTTCACTGGTCTTGCCGGTCTTCGGGTCGGTGGCGATGACCTTGTCGCCGAGTTCGACGTCCTCGATGTTCTTGCTGTTGCCGTCGGCCATGAGGACGCCGGTGCCGGCCAGGAAGCACTTGCAGCCCTTACGGCCCGCGCTCACTACCTTCTTGATCTTGCCGACCTTGGCTACCTTCGCGAGCCGCAGCCAGGGCAGGTCGGTGGATGCCCACGCGCAGCTCTTGCCGTCCAGTTCGGTCAGGCACTTGCGCCACGACTCCGTGTCGGGCAGGAGAAGGACCTTGACGACTTCACGCGCGTTCTCGTGGTTGAACCATTCTCCGTCGCTACTGCAGTGAATGGCGTTGAGCAGGTTGTCGCGGCCGAAGCATGCGGAGGGAATGCTGGCCTTGACCTTGACAGTGATCTGGCCGGTTCCGCTGCCGCGGCTGTTGCCGTTTCTGCTGCTCCCGCCTCCGCCTCCGCCGCCTCCGCCGCTCGACTTGCAGGGCGCCATGGGCACCTGGCCGCACTTGCGCTTGTCATTCCCGGAGCATTTGGACTGGTCCAGCAGGGCACAGAGCAGTCCGGTGGGGTCGGAGAAGGTGATGGGGTTGTTGTTGGCGTAGGCGTAGCCGTTGATCTGCTGCGGATCGTCGGTGTCCAGCACCGGGTCGGCGGAGATGAACCGTCCGGTGGTGGGGTCGTATTCGCGGGCGCCGAGGTGAGTGAGGCCGGTGTCGGCCGTGTTGTCGGTGCCGCCGACGAACCCCTTGGTGCCGGGCCAGGTGCCGGTGCTGTCGCCGCGGGTGCCGCCGAAGGGCAGTGTGCGACGCTGGGACAAGCTCAAATCGCTTGCTTTGATAGACAGTTGGCCGGTGCCCAGGTGGTCGGCGACGGTGATGGAGATGCCGCCGTCGTCGGACTGGACTGCCTGGCTGCCGCTGCCCAGGTCGATGTAGCGGGTGGCCTTGGCTTTGGTTGCTCCCTTGGGCAGGACGAGTTCGCCCTGGTCGAGGTAGAGGGTGGTGGAGGCCGGGCCGCGGGCGATCAGACGGTTGCCGTCGGCGTCGTAGAGGTACTCGGTGACTTCGTCGGCCTTGCCCTCGACGGGCTGGGTCACCTTTGCCAGGTGTCCCTCGGCGTCCCAGTCCAGTTTCTGGGTGTCGCCGCCGATGACGCGAGTAGCGGTGTTACCAGTGGCGTCGTAGCTGTAGCTGGACTTCGACGTCCCGGACGGTCCGGCTTGCGTGACCTCGGTGAGTGTGTGCGGCTGGGCCGCGCCCGCCGCCGGGTAGGTGTAGGTCTTCTTGGTGTCCTTGGCTGCGTCGCCGGTCAGGTCGTGCTCGGTCTCGGTCTTGCGGTTCCCGACCTTGTCGTAGGTGTACGAGGTCCAGTACGGGGCCGCGCCACCGGTTGCACTCGCCGCTGGTGCGGCGGCGCAGGTGGTGTCGCCTTCGGCCCAGGCCTCGCTCAGGCGGCGCAGATAGTCGTAGGCGAAGCACTGGTTGTCCGTGCCGGCACGCGAGACGTCGGAGATGGACAGGACGTTGCCGGCCTCGTCGTACTTGTAGGTGTTGAGCCGGTCGACTCCGGCGACGTCCTGGCGGTCCACGCGGGAGGTGGCCAGGCGCTGGGTTCCCCATTCGTAGGTGTTGGTGAGCCAGCTCTTCTTCGCGCCGCTCGCGGTCGAGGCGTAGGTGTACTGCAGTGGCTTGCCGGTGAGCGAGTAGTTCGTGTCGGACTGGTAGCCGTTACCCAGGATCGACGCGGGCCGCAGGGCCTCGTCGTAGGTGTAGGCGTACGAGCCGCCCGGAAGCGAACCCGCAGCTGAATAGGAGACGCCCGCGACAAGGCCGGAGGGCTTGTAGCTGGTACCCGACTGGTAGGTGCCGGCCAGGGCGCCTTCGGAGGCGGGGATCGTCACCGCGGAGCGCACTGCGCGGTACAGCGGATCGTACTGGGTGACCTTGGTGGTGTACTCATCGTCGCCCACGTACCGGGTGGAGGAGGCCAGTTGGCCCTTGGCGCCAGTGACGGCGTCGTAGGTCCACGAAGCGCGCAGGGCGCCGGTGGCGTTCGTCTCGCGCAGTGCGGTCTGGCGGCCAAGCTGGTCGTAGGCGTGGAAGAGGACCTTGCCGCGCGAGTCCTCGGTGGTGACGAGCTGGTTGCGGTCGTCGTAGGTGCTCTGCGTGACACCCTTGTCCGGATCGGAAATCTTGGTCTGGTTGCCAAGTTGGTCGTACTCGAACTTCCACTCGTTGCTGGCCGGGTCGGTGACCTTGGCGAGCCTTCCCGAGGGCCAGTACGCGTAGGTGGTGGTGTCGTAGGCGGCGCTTGCGCTGCGCGTGTGATGCTGGCGCAGCTCGGTGGCGTGATCGCGGGCGTCGGTCAGTGTGGTGGTCGCCGTGCCCCCCACGGGCGGGATGACCGTGGTGCGGTCACCGCCATAGATGGTCTTGGTGGTGGCGAGGGTGCTGCCACCGTCCCCGTTGCCAGCGATCTGCTTGGTTTCCGTCTCCCGTCCCAGACCGTCGTAGGTATGGCGGGTCTGCGTCTCGACGCTGAGGGCGTCGGCCGGCTTGAACAGGTCCCGGTTCGGGGCGCCTTCGGTGTAGTAAGGGGAGAACGTCTTGGCGACCTGGCCGCGTTCGTCGTAGAAGGTATCGGCCAACAGGCGGCCGCCGTCCGGACCGATGTCCTGGGTCTGGCGCTCGCGCAGGAGACCGTCGTACAGCGTGTACGAGGCGACCTGCCCGCCCCCGTTGTCGAGGGTCTGGGTGCGCACGGCGACCGGCTTGCCCTCTTCGACGAAGTAGTCGAAGTCGTAGGACGGCGTCTGACCAGTGGTGCGGTTGGCGAGCCAGACCTTGTCGGAGCGGCCCAGCGCATCGTAGGTGAAGTTCTTGGTCTTGCCGTTCGTGTCCTTCTGGGCCGTGGGCATGCCACGCAAGGGATCGAGCGTGTTGACCGTGGTCTGCGCCGAGTCGGCGTCCAGTGCCTTGGCCGGCGGCGTAGTGGTAGTGGCGGTGGCCGGGAACCCTGTGGCCGGGCTGTAGGTGGTGGTGTTGGTCAGCCCGTCGCTGCGCGGAGCGCGGACCGGCGTGCTGCCTTCGGCCGCGGTGACATCGGCGGCCAGGTCGGTCACCTTCAACGGACGGCCGTAGCTGTCGTAGGTGGTGCCGGTTTCCAGGTAGGTGGCCTTGGTGCCGTCGTGCTTCTTCAGCGTCGCCGACGCCGTCTCGTCTCCCTTGGTCGGCGCTGCGTCGTAGGCGCCACCGTCGTAGGCGGTGCGCTCGTCAGAGACGACCACGCCGTCCTTGGAACGGTCCGGAGTGGTCGCACAGTTGACGGCGACCGTCTCCTCTCGTGAGGGCAGGGTGAGGATATTTTTTTCGGTGTTCGTGGCGTAGGTGGTGCGGGTGCACTGGTCGTCCGCCGTGGTGGACGTATCTCCCTCGTCGTTGACCTGAGTCGCCCGGCCGGCAGCGGTGTCGTAGGCCGTCGATTGGGCGGTGGTGCGCCACTTGGTGCCCGCTCCGTCGTCCAGCGAGGTGTAGGTCTTGGAGCTGGCGGTTCCAGTGAAGTTTGCGGTCACCGTTCCCCAGGTGCGCACACGCTTGGCGGTCTGGTGGTGCCAGGGCCGCTCGATGGTCTTCTCCAGGACGTTTCCGCCGGGCCCGGAGTACTTGACCGTTTTGTAGGCGAAGCCGGCCGCCGACTCGTGGTCGGTGATCGGGTCGCCTTCGCCATCGCCGAGGGTGACGGAGACGGACTTGGTGCCACCAGAGGTGTCCTTGCGGTCACCGTCCATTCCGCGCAAAAAGTAGGAGTCCTCTTGGGTTGTCAGGGCCGAGGCGCCGCCCTGGCCGCCGGTCTTGACGCGGACGTGACCATAACCACGCCACTGCGACCAGGTCTTGTGCTTCTGCTTGGTCAGGCCGTCATCGTCGTCGTAGTGCCAGGCGGCGCCGCCCAGATATTCGTACGCGGTGACCGAATCCGGTGCGCCACCGGTGCGGTCGGTCGCGGTCACCGAGTCGACCACGTACTTGTTGAACCAGTGCTGCTCGGGGTCCTCTGTGTCCGAGCCGCCCAGCATCTGTGGGTAGCAGCGCGCCGTGTTCGTCTGCGGGGTCGGCAGCGAGGACGCGTCGCAGGCCTCGCCGGAGTAGTTGACGTCGGTCTGGCCGCCGTACTCGTCCGTGATCGTGGACAGGCGCGCCTTGATGAACGGCGCGTAGCCGTCACCCGTCTTGTCCATCCGGTTGGCCAGCTGTGTGTACGCGAAGCTGGTCTTCGGCAGCGTGATCTCAGGGGTGGCGGTGTGGCCGGTGTGCTGGATGGAGTCCAGCAGCAGTTGGTAGTCGACGTCGGCCTGGCCCCAGCGGTGGGTCAGTTTCCACGAGTCGACCTTGCTGTACGTGTCGTCCTTGAGGACCTGGGTGGTGATGCCTGTCAGCCGCTTGCGGGTCCAAAACGACGGTGCGAGCCGGCCTTCGTCGCAGTCGGTGGCCTCCTCGCAGTTCATGTCCCACGGGGTGTCGTACCAGTAGAACGCGTCCTTGGAGATCGACGAGCAGTCGGTGTGGCTGTCAGCGATGCAACGCTCGGAGCTGGCGAAGTCGACCTTGGCCAGGGCCTTCGTTCCGTACATGGAGGACGACTTCAGGCCGTACTCAATGCGGTCGAGGTAGCCGCCGCGGGTGTAGCGGGTGTCGTCGGATGCCTTGAGGTTGCGCCCGTAGGAGTTGTCTTCCTTGTTGTAGTAGTAGGCGATTGCATTGCCATGGGCGTCGACGGCGTAATCGAGGTTCCACCGCCATGCCTGCTGGCACCAGGATTCGGTGAACGTGGCGGCATGGCAGGGCTCGTCGGCATCGTCGCCGTAGACGGGGGCGGCCCAGGTGGAGTCGGTGCTCTCCTTGCCCGATGCCCAGCCGGGCAGCCGGTTGTAGCCGAAGTAGTAGCGGTTGCCCTCCGGGTCGGTCACCCGCCAGTATTCGCCGTCGTTGTCGCCGTTGCCGCGGGCGGTGGACTTCAGGCGGGCGATGCGCGATCCGTCGTCCTTCTGGAATCGGAACTCGTCGGCCGTGCCAGTGGGGACGAGTTCGCCGCCCTTGCCGTTGAAGGTGATGTAGGCGTTGTCGTAGCCCCAGCACAGGTCGCCGGGCTTGTTGACGCCGTCGTCGGCCTTCTGCCCGTCGTCCGCGCACGGCTTGTAGCGCCGCTCGACATAGCCGGGGGACAGGTCGAAGCCGTCACCGACCCAGGAGGACTGGTTGTTGGTGTTGCCGGTGCGGCCGTCGATGGTCCCCGAGGAGTACGACAGCGCGACCTTGGGGGACATCTCGCCGGGTACTTCGGGCGCGGGAATGTCGTAGGACCAGCCGAAGTCACCGGTGTTGAGGTCTGTGCTCCAGGTCGCCGAGGGGGCCAGCGGCGTCGCCTTGTAGTCGCCGGTCTTCGCCGAGTCGCCCGCGAGCGCGGCCAGGACCGTGGGCGTTCCAGCCTTCAGCGGGACCGTGCTTGCGGTCAGCCTCTGCTGCTCGGTGTCGTTGTCCGTCGCGACGGGCGTGGCGCTCCGGCATGTTGCCTTGTCGGGCGTGGTCAGGGCGCACGCAGGCAGTTCGACGAGGGTCAGGCGGGAGCCGTAGCCGCCGCCGTACGCCTCAGCGAAGTCCGCGTAATCCACCGTGGTGCCGACCGTGCCCGAATCCTTGGTGGACTCCGGCTGGAGGGTGAACAGCAGCCCGTCGACGCCGGCCTGCTTCGCAGCCTTCTGCGGCAGAACACGCGTGGTGATCTTGCCGTCGAGGGGCTTCTTGGTCTGCTTGATGGAGGGGGTGTTGAGCTGGAGCGGCAACCCCTTGGCCTGGACCGGGCGGCCTGCCTTCGAGGCCGGCTCGGCGAGGCTAACAACCGCGTCGTCGGGCGAGGGCCACGTGGCCTTCGGCGCCTTCTGCGGTGTACGGGAGCCTTTCTGGACCGTGCGAGCCTTGCCGTGCTTGAGAGCCTTGCCCGCTATGGGCTTGTCGGGGTTGGTGATCCCGGGGCGGCCGGTACCTGCGGCGTCTGCAACCGAAGCGAAGGCGACCGCTTGAACGAGGGTGGCCACCATGACCGTAGAAGCTCCCAGCGCGATTCTGCGCCGTAGAAGCTTCACGGTGCGGCGTGGCCGTCTTATTCCGTGCATTTCTGGATCAATTTCCTGTCGGAGGACGTGCGTAGCCACGGTCTCGGGGCGTACGGGTTCTTGCGGGAAGGGGTGTGGGGCGCCGGGATATTGGCCCGGCGCCCCACACCCGGTCGGTCAGTTGCCCGGCACCTCGGTGGGTACGTCGAACCAGCTGATCGCTAGCTGCTCGATCTGGGCATCGCTCAGCGCGCCCTGGAAGGTCCACACATCGTCGATGACGCCGGGGAAGTACTGCCCGAAGGCATCCGCAGTCTTGGCGCGGCCGACCTGCAGGGTGCCGTCGGCCTTGAACGCGAGGACATTGTCGGCCCAGGCAATCAGGTCCTGGCAGCCGCTGTCGTCCGCATCTCCGTTGCCGTCGGCGTCGCTGCAGGCGGTCTCCTGCAGTACACCGTTGACATACAGGCGGGCCTCCTTGGCGAACCCGTCGTACACCAGCGCCAGATGGTTCCAGTCCCGGGCGTCGTAGAACTCCGTGTTCGACACGCTGTCGGTACCGGCGCCGGCCGTGTCGCTGGTGCGGATGTCCGCGCTGTAACTGCCCATCCCGTCCGCGTTGGCGGAGTCCGGGGTGAAGTGCAGGTCGAAGGCGCTGGTGTGCGTGCCCGCGGCCGAGACAACGCTGGCGTTGCCGGTGGGAAGCGCGGCGGCCTGAGCCCAGGCGGTGACGGTGAAGCTGGCCGAGGTGTCCAGCGGCTGGCTCTTGGAACTGGCGTAGTCGTCCACACCGTCCAGCTGCAGCCCGTTGAAGTCGACCCAGCCCGTGCCCTGCTGGGCCTGGCCACCCAACGTCATGGTGTTGGCATTGTCCGAGGAGTCCGGGCTGGTGGCCGGGGTGGCATCGGTGACGGTCTCGAAGTTCCAGCGGGCCTTGACCAGTGGCCGCTGGCGGTACATCTGCGCAACCTCCTCGGCGGAGGCAGGCCGGTCCATCACCCGTACGTCGTCGATGGTTCCGGGGAAGTATGCGCCCATGGCCCCGCCGTAGCTGCTGGCGCCGATGTACATCGACTGGTCTGCGTAGAACGCGTCCGTAAGCGTCTGCGTGCCGGCCTTCACTCCGTTCACGTACAGAGTGAGGGTGTTGGCGGTGGTGTCGTGCACACCCACCAGGTGCACCCACTCGCCGGCTCGCGCGCTGGTGCCGTCGGCCTGCATCGCGCGTACCGGTTTGGCATCCGCGCTGTCACTGGAGTACTGGTTGAACGCCCACCGGTCGTAGGTGGCCGAGTAGTACAGCTCAAAGCCGGGAGCCGCTTTGCCGGCCTGCGCGGTGATCACCGCGGCGCCGGCTGGCTTCTTGTCCAGTTTCGCCCACGACGAGACGGTGAAGCTGCGCTCGGTGTTGATGTGCGGGCCGCTGGTCTGCCCGATCTTTGCGTAGCCGCTGGTGCCGTCGAACTTGGTGGCCTTGCCCGCGATGCCCTCCATGCCGGGGGAGACCGTGCCGTTGTACTTGGCGGGCAAGACGCCGCCGTGTCCAGCCAGTTCGGTGGCGTCCGCCGCCTCGTCCATGTCGAAGAGGGCGATGGCCGGGCGGCCGGGGTCACCGACGCTCTGCTTGGCCTTCAGCTTGTCGACCTCGTCCTGCGCCAGCGGCTTGTCGAAGATCTGCAACTCGTCGATGGCACCAGGGAAGAGGGCGCTGGGTGTACCGGTGAAGTTCTTGGCGCCGACCAGCAGGCCGCGCCGTGCCGTCCAGGGTGCGTCGTAAGAGACCGAATCGGCCAGCTGGCCGTCCACGTACAGCTGCAGCAGATCCTCTGTGGAGGAATAGGAGCCCACCAGATGCGTCCAGGTGTCGGCCTTCACCTTGCTGGTGTCGCCCTGGTGAGCACGCACCATGCCGCTGGAGGCGTCGTCGGACTTGTACTGGTTGAACGACCAGCCATACGTGGTGGAGTAGTACAGCTCCATGCCGGACGCGTTGTTGCCGGGGATCAGTGCGACGTCCGCGGTCGCGGTGGGGAGCTTGTCGAGCTTTACCCACGCCGAGACGGCGAACCCGCCGCTGGTGTTGACCGGAGAGAGGTCTGTGGAGGCGTAGGCGTCGGTGCCGTTGAACTGCACTGCGGTGCCATTGGCACCCTCCACGCCCGGCGTTGCCCCGCCGTGCAGGGCGAGCGTGCGCGCGGGGGTGGAGCCCTTTGCCTCGCTGGCCCCTGCCGCCTCGTCCATTTGCCAGGTGGCGCGGGACGGCTGGCCGGCCTTCACCCGGAACTGGTAGGTGCGGATCTCGCTGCCGTTACCCGCCGAGTCGAACGCCTGTGCCGTCACGAAGTTGACGCCCGTCTCGGCCGGCAGCACTTGCGCGATTTGCGGGGCCCCGCCCGAGGTGGTGATCTTGTTCTTGGATGACGGGTCGGTGTTGATGCCGTACCGGTATGTGGTCACATCCGTACTGGCCGAGTCGATGGTGAACGAACCGTACTGGCCCACCCCGTCGTACCACGGGTCGTCAGGATCATCGGGGTTGGACTCCGGGTACTGACCGGAAACGACACTGGGCGCCTTGGGCACAGACGTGTCGTAGATGAAGTAGCAGGCCTGTGGATCCCCCGCGTACGACCACGGCGAATACTGCGCACCGTCATACACGCGCGCGTACCAGTTGACCGTCTTGTTCTGCGGGATCGTCGACGGCAGGCTGATCCGGATATTGGATCCTGAAGACTTCATGGTGCTCTTGGACGGGCTCCACGAGCCGCCGTCCCACTTCGCCTGGAACTGCACCGCCACACTGTCCCCGTCCGGGTCCGTCACATTGTTGGCCGTGATCTTCCCGAGAGTGCGCACGCGGGCGGGGTTCGAGGAGGGCTTGCACGTGCCGCCGTACTCCATCGTCAGCTGCGAGGACTTCAACTGCGCGGGCGGACGGTTGTACTTCACCCGCAGATACGCCTTGTCGGAGAACCGCTTCCACGCATACGCGTCCGACTCGCTCCCCGCCCGCAGCCCGAACGTCATCGTGGAGTCATGCGCGTTGGCGGCCGACTGCACCGCCGACTTCACACTGAACTCGGCATCCTTCGCACTGCAGCCCGAATACCCGTAGGCGAACGACTTCGACGCCAACTGCTTGATCCAGAACCCGGACGCACTCTGTGAGTTCCACGTCGTCGACGACGAGATCCCCTTGGTCTGCCACAGTTCCACCGACCGGTCCGAGCAGGAGGCCGACCACGTGTTGCGGGCGACGAACTCCGCCGACAGGATCGACTTGCCCGCGAACTTCGACACCGGAATCCGGTAGAACAGCCGCTTGGTGTCGTGGGGCTGGCAATACGACCAGTTGCAGTAGCCCATGCCGGCATCGGAGTCACCGTTGAACTTGTACTGCGGCGAGGACGCCCAGTACTTGGACGCCATCGTCCAGGCCGAGGCCCGCGGCGAGTACCACTGCGGGTCGATGAACACGGGGTAGTGCGTGCCCTGCCCCGTCAGCACGTCCTGGTCCGGGGTCAGTACCAACTCGCTCTGGTCGTCCGGGATGTGGACGTCCACAGGCGTCAGCTTGCCGGACTCGCCCGCGCCCGGTTCGCCGTCCGCGCCGGTCGTCGCAATGGACGAGCTGAGAGTCTTCGCGGCCGGCGCTTCGCCGGGGCTGGAGTCCCACATCATCGGCTTCGGAGCTTCGAAGACCGCCCCCTTGGCGCCCTTGTCGATGGCCTCCAGGCCACCCTCCGCGGTCTCCTTCACGTCCATGCCGTCGGCGGCAAGCTTCAGCCGCACCTCGGCCAGTTCCGAACTGGCAGCAGCTTCGGCAGTCTTCACCACCAGAAGCTGACTGAAGCCGTCCTCCTGCGCCGTCATTCGCAGATCGACATCAGGCAGCACGGACGGATACGTCGCCACCGCCCCTGATAGTTCCGGCTTCGGCAGTGCCTTCGGCCACGACAGGCTCAACTCCCGTCCCGCACGCTCCAGGCGCACCAGCGGTGCCTTGTCGCCGCCATTGGAAAACTGCAGGTCCACGGTGGTGGCCTTGGGGGCGACCGCGTCCTGTTCGGTCACCGCCAGATCCATGTCGACGTGCTTCCAGCCGCCGCTCTGCCGCGTCCACACCGGACGCAGATACTCGCGGGCCTCGAGATCGCCCTGCGGGGTCGCGTAGACCTCGCTGCTCTCCCCACGCTGGGAGAGCACCTCGACCGGCTCCCCCGATTTCTTCGCCTTTGCCAGCGCCTCGTCCTCCGAGACCGCCGCCCCGTTCACCTCGGCGCCTGGCGTGCTCGCCGCCACCGCTGGCGCGGCACTGACAGTGATGAGCGTCGGCAGCACACCCACCCCAAGTGCCGCGCTGACAATCACCCCCCACCAGCGCCGTCCGAACGGCCCCCGCCCCACTCTTTGCATCATCCCCACGCTCTACTCATGCAAGTTTCATTATTTCCGCCGTGAACTTAGGTGCTCCATACAGGCATTGACTAGGGGGCACTTGGGTAGCGAAGGGGCAAGATGGACAGTCGTAAGGTGAGCTTGAGCACATGTGAAAATGGTTGTGCAGGTGGATGGTGCAGTTCTGTAACCTTCCGGCCGCCGTAAGATCACGCCCCGCCTTCCAACGACTCTGTCGCAGATGTGAATGGGCGGTAGGTCAAGCCCAGTTCACGGATGCGCGAAGCAACTCCTGTGTCAGTGCGCGCCCCTGTCGTGTCCTCATCTTGACTCTGACGAGGATCTTGGAGTTCGAGGCGCGGCAACATGGTCAACGGGCATGCAACTCGGGTGGTATGACGGCGATATGGGTACGTGGCGGCCTCGATGGACTGGCGTGCGACGAGGGCTTTGCCGGTTCCGTGCTTCGGCGCATGCAGGCGGAACTATCGAAGCCGTGTGACGGCGGGAACGCCCGCGTGGTGTCGACACGGGCTGGCCGGGCCCGCCATGGTGCGGCGGGCCCGGCCGTGAAGGGGCATCGAGAGGGCTACTTCTGCGTGGTTGCCGGGGAGGCCGGAGCGAGCTGGTAGGTACGGGGGCGCTCGGTGACTTGCACTGCGACGCCCTGGGCCGTCAGCTTGGCCAGGCAGTTCGCGATGGCCCCCGAGGACTTTTCGATGATCCGACTGATCTTCGTGGCGGTGAATGCCTCTTCCGGGTGCGCTTGGAGGTGTGCGGTTACGAGATGGTGCAGCGCGCCGGGTGCGAGCCGGGCCTTGCTGCTCGGCACGGTGGGAGCTGGAACAACGGGCCCGTTCAAGTGAGTCGCGGTCGCCGTCGCGGCCGGAGTCGCATCATCCACGGTCGAAGCGGGCCTAGCTGTTTCGTTGGGTGCGGAGTGTGCGTCGTCCTCGGTGTTCGGGTCGGAAGTGGACGTGCCCGCCGTGATGGTCTCGGTCGGGCTGGGCGTGGTGTCGACGGGGTTGCTGGGGCTTGGGAGCCAGCGGTCAGGGGTTCGGTGAGTGCCGTTGCGTGTGCCGCGTTCGCGCGTCGCGAGACCGGTGGACTCAAGTGTGGTCAGCGCCTTGCCGGTGGTGGAGCGGCTCAGGCCGACAGCGAGGGCGAGTTCGGCGGTGGTGGCGGCTGCGGGACGGTCGAGGAGCTCGGCGTGTACGGCAGCGGGGGCGCCGCTCAGTTCGGGCAGGGGGTCGGCGGCGGGCATCGGATGGAGGACGTGCACCGTGGCGGTCGGTGTGGTGTCGGTGGGCGTGTGGGTGTCGGACATGGTGGGGCCTCAAATTCCGCTGAGTGACGCTGGGTTGGATGAGGTCCCCGGCCGGGGTGCGGCGCCGTGTGGCGTCGCGGTGTCCGATCGGCCGCGTGCGCAGCACGGAGATCCCGATCGGACCCGGTCCCGCGCCGTCGATCTGCTTGTCGATTGATAATCGGTGGCGGCGGGGCCGGCTGCGACCATGGACGCTCTCGATGCGCCAGGAAGTCAAGCGGCGTTCTTGGGCCGATCGGATCGGCCCAAGATGCGGCAGTGGCGCCGATCGCGAGAGGGGTCACGTCGGCTGTCGGTGGTGGGCCAGCAGCTGTGTCCGGATCTGCTGGGCCCGCTTGGGACCCATGCGGAGTTCGGTGCGCAACCGCCACACGCTCACTGGCCGACCGGTCGCGTCGCGAGCGACGGCGTCCAATGCGGCCGCGTGCGCCCACAGTTCGGCGTCTGCCGCGTCGTGGGGGCGGGGCTGGCCCATGGTGGCCGTCTGGCGCTGTATGGGCGTGTCGTGGCCACCGGTGTCCGCCCCGCCGCCCGGCAGGGTGTCATCGGAAAGCTCGGTTACCGCGGCATGGTGCTGCGTATCGATCGGTGTGGGTGTTGCGGCATCCGGATCGGTGTCACGTGCGATCGGTCCGGCTGTGGAGGCTGCTGGCGCCGAGGGGGCCGCTGTCGGACCGGCGGAACTCGTACTGCTGACGAGGATGGCGATCGTGCGTCGGTAGGCAGCGATCGTCTCGGTGAGCATGATCAAGAGCAGGGCCGGTGTCAGATGCAGCAGGACCGCTGCCGGATCTGCGTTGCGGGGCCAGCCGATCTGTCCGTCGGGCCACAGCGACTCCCAGCTGTTCATCAACGCCGCGGTGCAGCCTGCCGACCAGCGCAGCGCGGTGGACCAGCCGGGTGGCCGGACACCCCAGGAGGCGAGGCGGGCGTCCGCGTACAGAACGACGGCCAGCGCGGCGCCGAGCATCGGGTCCAGGAGAACCGCGATCGGCAGCGGTACGTTGCGGGAGCGGGCGAAGCCGGTGACGTTGACGGTGGTGAACACGAGCGCGAGCACCGCGACCGCGCACAGGACACGCGTCATCGTACGCAGCAGCCGAATGGCTTCTTCTGTCTCCGGTGCCTTCATCGTGAGCTTCCCGCGCTTGGCCGGGTGGCGGCGTAGAAGTCACCTTGGGAGCGAATGCTGTCTTGGCGCACGACGGAGTGGCTGTTGGGTGCGTGGATCATCTGGCCACCCCCGACGTAGAGGCCGACATGGTGGAGGTTTGTGCGGGTGCCGAAGAAGATCAGGTCGCCGGGGAGCAGCGGCTGCCGGGCCGGAACCTTGGACGTGGACTCGTACTGGGCCTGGGCCACGCGTGGGAGCGGGACGCCGGCGGCGCGGTAGGCGGCCTGGGTGAGGCCGGAGCAGTCGAAGCCGCCTTCGGCGGGGCCGTCGCCGCCCCATACGTAGGGCTGGCCGAGTTGAGCGCGGGTGTAGGCGACGGCTTTGGCTGCGGCGCCGTTTGGGGCGGGTGTGGCGGCTGCGTACTGGGCGGCGGTCTTGAGGACTTTGTCGACGTACCAGTCGGCGTGGTTGTAGTGCCAGATCGCGCGGCGCAAGTTCTTGTTGTTGCGGGCGCCGTTGGCGCACAGGAGGCGGGCGGCGGCGTAGACGGCGTCGACCGGGTCCCAGGGCGTGGGCGGCTTCTTCCCGCCCGGTGGGACGGGGTGCGCGTAGGCCACGAACGTGCTCGGCAGGAACTGCATCGGGCCTACCGCGCCCGCCGAGGACACCATCGTCGGGTGCCGTCCGTGGTCGGTCTCGACTTTGCCGATCGCGGCGAGGACCGTCCAGGACAGGCCTGGGCACTCCGGTGCCGCGCGCTGGTAGAGGGCCAGATAGACAGGTGGGATGTCGGCGAGGGCCTGCTTGCTCGGGGAGGCGGATGCGTCGGCACCTCCGGGGAGCAGGCTGGAGAGCATCGCGGCTACGGCAAGCGCGGCGACGAAGGAAAGTGCGAGCAGGGCGCAGCCGATGCCGGAGGCCGTTTTGGCCAGGGAGCCGCTCATGCTGGCGCCGGTCCGTCTGCGTCGTGCGGGGGGAGAGGCGGAACGGGCAGGGTGAGGGCGGTGTCCGCGTCGGTTGCCTCCAGACCGGTGGCCGCTGTCAGGTGCGGCCAGTGCGTGGCGAGTTGGAGGAGGGGCTGGCGGTGGGCGGCGGGCTCGAGTGGGGTCCACCAGGGTCCCCAGGGCTGGGTGGTGGTGAAGTCGGCGGAGCTGGTGGCCACCGCCAGGCCCAGCTCGCGTGCTGCGTCGGCGAGGCGGCGGCGGATGGCCATGTCGCGGGAGTGGGTGCGGGTGTGGATGAGGAGGGCGGGGCGGGTGCCGGTGCTGGTGTGGAAGGTCTCGTAGCCGGTGAGCTTTGCTTCGACGCGGGCGAGGGGTTGGCTGCCGGTGTCGTATTCGAGGAAGAACGGCAGGAGTTGGCCCTCGCGTGCGGCGAAGTGTGCGTAGGCGTCGGGGCGGATGATGTCGCCCCAGCGGCGGGCGCAGGATCTTTCGGAGATCCACAACGGCAGTGTCAGGGCCGGGGAGTTGCGGGTGTGGGCGGCGAGGTGGGAGAGGAGGTCGTTGACGCCGAGGTCGTGGCCGAGCGAGGGGGAGTAGGCGATGCGGCCGGTGGAGGTGGGCCGCCAGCCGGTGTCTGCGACGTCGAGTCCGGCGTGGGCGGCCAGGAGGGCGGCGCCTGCGGGGCCGAGGGTGTAGTGCTCGGGGGCGGAGCCGGTCTGGGTGAGGGGGCGGAAGGAGTCGATCAGGGCGTGGTGATGGAGGATGCGCAGCCGGCGTTGGGCGGAACGGCGGCTGGTGTAGGCGAGGCGGGTGACCTGGTCGGTGGTGAGGACCTGGTGTTCGTGGAGCATGGCCGTCAGCCAGCGGTCGCGCGGGGTGAGGCGGCGGGCCAGGGCGGCGACATCGATGCGCCGGAGCGCAGGGCGTGGGCGGGTGGTGGCCGCGCGGGCGGTGTAGCGGGAGCCGGGTCCGGTGGCGGGGCGGGGGAGTGAGGCCATGGCGGTCATCACCTGCAAGTCGCTCTGTGTGTAAGGGGGTTACGGACGTGTGGTGGGGCGTGGTCCGGTGCGGGAGGCGGCTGCGGTGCGCAGGTCGTGGGCCCGCCCGGGAACGGGCGGCGGCAGCGGGCGGGTGGTGAGCGTGAACGCTGCCGATTCGGCGCCGCCGGTGAGGAGGTGGGCGACCGCCTGGTAGGGGCCCAGGTGCGCGAGGTCGTGTGCCGAGAGGGTGGGGAGGGTGTGGCGCTCCAGGACGTGGGCGTCCTCGGGGGAGGCGTTGAAGAAGACCTTGTTGCGGGCGTTGGCGGAGATGCCTTCGCGCAGGTCGCGGGGGAGTTGGGCGAGGTGCTGGTGGGCCAGGGTCATGGAGAGGCGGTAGCCGCGGGCCTCGGCGAGCATGTCCTCCAGCGGATAGGGGAGCGTGAGGAAGTTGTGCGCCTCGTCCACGTACAACCCGGCGTCGATGCGGGCGTGTTCGGGAGTGCGGGCACGGGCGGCGGTGTTCTGCCATGTGCCCGCGACGATGAAGGAGCCGAGAAGGCGCGCGGTCTCTTCGCCGAGGGCGCCCTTGGGGAGGCGGGCGAGGAGGATGCCGCCGTCCAGGACGGAGGCGAGGTCGAAGGTGGAGGGGCCTGCGGCGATCGCGCGGCGGGCGAAGTCGCGCAGCAGGAAGGCTCGGAGCTTGTTCATGACCGGGCCGACGACTGCGGCACGGGAGGGCTCGGACATCGACTCGTACCAGTCCCAGAAGCCCCGCAGCACCGGGTCCTTGAGGGCAGGGACGATCCGCAGGCGGAAGGATGACTCGGCCAGCAGGCGAGGGATGTCGGCGAGGGTGACCTGCTGGCGTGCACGGTCCCGGTGCTTGAGGAGCGTGAGGCAGGCGGCGCGCATGACGTCGTCCGTCCGAGGTCCCCAGAATGCGGAGAAGATGCGGCGGAAGATGCCGGTGAGGTTGTCGGTGACGACGTCGATGTCCGCGCCGTCGAGGACGTTCAGGCAGGGCGGGGTGTGTGCGTCGTCCGGGTCGATGAGGACCAGGCGGTCGGCGCAGGTGTCGGGGAGACGGTCCAGGAGGTCGGTGACGAGGTCACCCTTGGGGTCGATGACGATGACGCCCCGGTGGTTTCGTACGTCGTCGAGGATCAGGTTGGCGATGAGAGTGGACTTGCCGGAGCCCGTGGCGCCCATGACATGCAGGTGCTGGCGCGCGTCGCGGGTGGCGAGACCGATCGGGCGGCGGGCACCGAGGTCGGAGCGGCCCAGCGGTTTGACCCCGCTGCCGGGGGTGGGCTCCGGGATGGGCGGGGGCGGCAGGACGCTACGGGCGCCGGCGCGGGCCAGGCCGGGTGCGTCGGCGTCGAAGGGCAGGTGGGCGAGGGCGGCGAGTTCGGGCACGGACAGCAGTGCGCTGCGGGCGGGCAAGTAGCGACTGGGGAGGGCCCGTTCGGGATGGCGCAGGCGGGTGCGGGCGAGCCAGTTGCGGTCGGCGTAGAGGCCGAAGGCGGAGGCCAGGCTGTGTGCGCGGCCGCGGATCGTGTCCGTGGCGCGCTCGGTTTTGGGTGTGCAGGTGGCGGCGTAGGAGATGATGCACTGCCATTGCGGTCCGGCGAGTTTGGCGGCCGACTGGCGTACGGCGGCGGAGTGTTCGGGGTCTTGCTTGCCGGTCGCGGTGGGCTGGGGGCGGTGGGCGAGCAGGGCGGCCAGGGCGGGGAGGCGGCCGGGTGTGGTGCCAATTTTGAGGCGGCGGGCGGTGCGGCGGGCACGGCGAAGTGCCCGGCCGGTGGCCGGGCGGGCCAGGATCTGCACGCAGGCGCTCTCGCCGTCGGCCATGCCGGTAGCGGCCTGGAGCAGGGGGCGCAGCGGGTCGGTGGTGTGCTCGGTGCGCAGTGGGAGGGCTTCGGGGCGGGCTGGACGCAGCCGTCCGGCCGTCACCGTGTGGCCGGGTGGGACGAGCGGCGTGGGGTCGGTGACACGGGTGTGGGCTCCGGGCCAGGCCGACTCGACCGCGCGGCGCACGAGGGCGAGCGGCACGCTGCCTGGGACCCACAGGGCGATGCGCAGTCCTGCGGGGTTCCAGGTGTATTCGAAGGCGAGGTGCGGCTGCCCGCTCAGCAGGCGGCGCCACCATGGCCGTAGCAGCCCGGACAGTTGGGCCCACAGCACTTGACCGCCTTTGGGGGCCACGACGGGTGGGGTGAGGATCTCTACGAGGCGGGCTCCGTCGGCGTTGCGCCGTTGGTGCAGGCGGCGTATGCGTTGCGCCAGGACCAGGCTGCAGACCACCACGAGTACGGCGACAGGAACGGACACGGGAGCGGCGGCCTGGGCGCGGGGAAGGAGCTGCCTTGAGAGGTGTTGCCAGAAGGCAGCGGGATCGGTGAGGAAGTCCACGAGCACTGCGCTGGACGCGAGACTCGCGGTCGCCGTCACAGCTCCCACTCCTCGTCCGTGAGCTGACCGTCGTCCGGAGAGCTGCCGGCATCGAAGTCGTCCGGTGCCGCTTCGAGGTCCCGCGTGCCCAACAGGTCCCTCTGGGCAGCGAGTTCTCCGGGGTCGGTGGTGATGACGGCGTGTTCGCCGGGCGCGGCGACGCTCATCAGCGCGACCTTGCGGCGTCGGTCGTCGGCAAGCAGCAGCGCTTCGCCGCGGGCCGCGGACAGCAGGAACTCCCGCTCCCCGTGCGAGAGATGGAAGGTGTCGCTGATGGCGTCGATGGCCTGCGGAGCCTGGCGCAGCAGAATCTGCGTGGCAGCGTTCGCGACGATCGCCCGGCCGAGCGGGGAGGCGAGGACATCGTCGGCGTCCTGGGTGACCACGGCGAGGCCGGTCCAGCGCTTGCGGGCGGCCTTGGCCATCCGGAACAGGAACCGGGCCCCGGCCTCCTCCCGCATCAGCTGCCAGCCCTCGTCCACGACCACCAGGTGCTTGCCGGGGCGGTTACGGGAAGTGGTCTGCCGCCAGATCGCGTCGAGGGCCAGCAGCATGGCGGGGGCCTTCACCTCGTCGGGCAGCTGACGCAGCGCGAAGACCACCAGGTGCCCGTCCAGCGGGGTGGTGGAGGGTCCGTTGAACAGCGCGGCGTGCGAGCCGGATACGTAGGGGACGAGACGTCGGCCCAGATCCTGCGCGGTGGCGTCCGCGTCGGCGTCCAATGCGGCGGCAAGGTCGCTGAGTTGGGGCGGGGTGCGGCGCCAGGTGCGGGTGTCGGTGGTGATCCCGGCGCGGTGGTAGGTGGTCAGGAGTGCCCGGTCCAGTACGGCCTTCTCCGCCGGGGTGAGTGTCGTGCCGAACAGGCAGGCGAGGAAGGTGTGCAGGAACAGGACCCTGCGGGTGAGTACGTCATCGCCCGGTTCGACGGTCGCAGGCAGGTCGAAGGGGTTGAGGCGCACACCGTCGGCGCCGAGGGCGACGATGTGGCCGCCGACCGTCTCGGCCAGGCGGACGTACTCGTTCTCCGGGTCGATGACGGAGGCGGTCACGCCGTTGAACAGCAGCCGCAGCAGCTCGAGTTTGGTCAGGTATGACTTGCCGGCCCCGGAGCGGGCCAGGGTGATGGAGTTGTAGTTGTCCTGCGCGAACCGGTCCCACAGCACAGGCGCCCCCGAGACCGTGTTCAGCCCGTACAGCACACCGGTGGGCACGCCGTCGGGGTCGAGGGCGAGCGGGAGGTCGGGGCTGGTGAAGGGGAAACAGGCCGCGAGCGCCGCGGTGTCGAAGGTGCGGCGGATCTTCAACGTGTCGAGGCCGAGGGGCAGGGTGGCCAGCCAGCCTGCCAGTGCCCGGTACGTGGTCGGCGCCACGGTCACGAGCAGCGACTCGGCCACCGCGCGTACGGCGGCGGCCTGCTCGGCCAGGGTGTCCTCGTCGGGGGCGTGGACGGTGAGGTACAGGGCGAGTTGGAAGAGTTTCCCCTCGCCGCGGGCGATGCGGTAGGCGAGCTCGGCGGCGTCGGCTGCGGCGGCTTCGACCTCGGGGTCGTCGAGTCGGCCCTTGTCGAAGCCGGTGCGCCGCCCGGATTCCAGTCGGGCCCGCTGCTTCTTCAGACCGGCTGCCGCCACCGCGGTGGGGACGGGCTCGATGTGCAGGGCGATGTCGAGGTGGCCGGGGAAGTTCAGCAACGGGGACAGCCAGCCGGGGGTGACCTCGGCCGGATAGCCGGTGACCACCAGGGTGGAGGTGAGGTGGGAGCCGAGGGCGAGGGTTCGGGCGTGGATCTCCACGGCCTCCGGGCCGATGGGGCGCAGCAGATCGGCGGCCGCCACCCGCTCTGTGCCTGCGCCGGAGGGGAAGCGGCTGATGTGGCGCTTCACGACAGGGCTCCTTCGGGAGACGGGGCGGACGCGGTAGGGGTGTCGGGGCTGCAGGCGGCCTCCAAGAGGTGGCCAGTTGCCTCCGCGTCGAGCGGGGCGAGGGTGATGTCGGCGGAGGCGAGTGCGCGGGCGGCCTCGTCGAGGCGCTGCACTGCCCGCCCTGCTTTGGCCGCGGGCGCTTGGTGAGAGCGGCGGACGGGGGAGGGCTCGCGGGCGACGAGCACGATCTGGCGGGCGAGCAGGGAGCCGCCGGTGGCGAGCTGGGTGAGGAAGGAGGCGTGTGCGCGAGCCGCCTCCTCCAGGGCCGGGTGGGGCAGGGCGGGCGCTTCGTGCTGGAGGCGGTCGGCGAGTGGGGCGAGGTCGATGCGGTGGCAGCGCACCAGGAGCTGGGAGGGGCCGGTCAGCGAGTTGAGCCAGCGGGCGAACCCGGCTGTCAGGGCCTGCTGTTCGGCGCCGGAGCGCAGGTCGAAGTTGACCGTTGTGCAGGTCGCCACCGCCGCGTGCCCCTGGTCGCCGAGGTCCAGCACTCCGGCGATTGTGATGCCGTCGTAGGGCATCCGCATGGGTGCTGGTTCCGGCCCGGCCGCCTTGACTAGAGCGGAGTTGAGGAACTGAGGGAGTGGAGGGACGCCTTCGGGGGCGTGCACTTGACGCTTGGGCGTGCGGTGGTGGGCGATGGCCGCCAGCGCGAACCGGTCGAGGTCGACGCCCTCCCGGCGTCCGAGCGCCACTACGGCGGCGACCCCGGCGATCGGCGTGACCAGTGCCAGATAGGCGAGCGGAGCCATGAAGGGGTGCGTCGCCCAGTACCCGCCGTACAGCGTCAGAGCCACCACGGCGAGCGACGCGGCCTGCCGGGCGGTGAACGGGCCCAGGACCTTGTCCGAGCGATTGATGTCGGACGGGATCTTGACCGTCGTGACGAGATCGTCCTCGTGCGCGTTCATCGCGGGCGCCTCCTGGGCGGGTCGGTACGGGGCGGCTCCAGCGGGAGCCGCATGGACATGGGGCGGGGCGCGGGGACGCGGGGCAGCGGTGGGATGTTGTGCCGGCCGCTGGGGGCCGGGCTGGGAGGTGCGGGTGGGGGCGGAAATGGTGGGGCCGGGCGGGCGGAGGTTGTGCCGGGGGACGGCTGGCCGGTTGGTGCTGTAGCGGGTCGATGCCGAGGCGCGGGTGGAGGCGACTTCGGGGAGACGGCCGGCTTCTTCGAGGCGGCCGGCTTCTTCGAGGCGGCCGGGCGCGGCTGCGGAGGGCGCGGCCGGTTTCGTGGGGTCGGCCGTGGCGGGGTGGGCGTGGGCGGAGTAAGGCCCGCTGGCGGCGCGGAGGGTGGCGCCCCGGCGGCAGGGCCCGGGCTGGTTGATGGTGGGGGAGTCGGACGGCCGGGGCGGGAACGCGATCCGGGACTGCCACCTGGCCCGGTGCCCCCGTTCGGTCCGGGACCGCCACTCGGTCCGGGAGCGCCTCCTGGCCCGGAACCACCGCTGGGCCGGGGCCCATTGGGACGTGGCCGTCGACCGCCAGGTCCCCGGTGACCCGGGCCAGGCCCACCGGGGCGTGGTCCGCCGCCCCGCCCCGGCGGACCACCGCCAGGAGGCCCGGAGCGACCGGCCCGCCGGACCAGCTGACCGAGACCGCCACCACGGCCACCCCCGGCGGCGGCCCCCGCACCTGGAGCGGCCGCGTTCATGAGCTGCACCAGAGCAACGGACTTGATCATCCGCAGGACGCCCGGAGTCCCTGGCGGACCGATCGGCGTGGCACGGAAGATCAGCTGAGTGGTCCAGCCCGGAATCTTGAACAGCACCCAGAACAGGGCGAGTCCAGCCAGCATGGTGCCCAGAGTGCTCGGCCGGGGAAAGCCGAGCACGGTGTTGCCCGGTGCGAAGAACACCTTCAGTGACAGCACGAAGACCATCGACTGGGCGACCTGAATGGACAGACACCCGGCCAGCGCCCGCCACCACATCCGGGCGAGCCCGTCAGTGACAGGGTGCGCGTGACACGCCAGAACCAACGGACCGATAACGGCAAGCAGCGCGATCACGGCGACCCGCACGACGTAGCCCATGAGCACGGCGACGACCATGAAGAGGGCCAGGCCGCTCAGCAGCACCAAGAACATGGGGCCGCCGGCCGCAGGGGCGAGCACATAGCGCACCGCCTGCTCGGCCAGGCCGTGTTCGGCATCCGAGAGGTCACTGCGCATGACCGTGGCGGACACGGCGTTGGCCAGCGAGATGGCCATGCTCATCACGGACTTCGACAGCGTGGCAGCGGCCAGGCCGATCAGTAGCCGGGGAGCGATCTGTTTGAGCGCGTAGCGGTTCTGCACGGTCTCATAGCCCATGACCGTTACGCCGCCAGCCGTCACGAACAGCAGGTAAATGGCGACGGTGAGGCCCAGTGCTTGGGACCACAGCCGGGCCACGGCAGGCTGCTTGGTCACGTCCGGGGTTGTCAGCAGAGTGTCGGCGAGCAGCTCACGTACCGGCTTGGTGATCTCTTTGATCACGTTGGCGAAGAACGAGGAGATCGCGTCCGCGATCATGCCCGGAATGTCGAAGAGCCCCGCACCCTCGCCAGAACAGTCGCCACCACTCACCTCACACGCGGGCGGGATCTCTCCCTGCGAAGGTTCGGTGGGGCCAGGCTTCTTCGGCTTTCCCTTGTCATTGTCGCCAGGAGTCGGAGAGGGGCCGGGTGACGGGGAGGGCTCGGGTGCCGGCGCAGGTGGGGGCGCTGGAGCGGGAGATGGCTGGGGCGAGGGTTCGGTGGGGGCCGCGACCACTACGGGAGGGGTGGCAGTGGCCGGCGCGGCTGCCATTGCGATTCCTGCGATCAGCAGCAGGAATACGGTCATGAAGCGGACGGCACCGCGGTGTCTGCCGGGGGTCACTGCCCACCTCCGGCGCCGACAATGCCCTTGAGGATGGTGACGACGACCGGCGCGAGGATCGCCAGCCCGTACCCGATCGCTGCGGCCTTCAACGCCCGCTTGGACGACTCGACTTCACCGGGGTCCCCGCCGGCCATCAAGTAGCGCAGGCCGCCGAAGGTGAGGAACAGCGTGGCAAGCCCGGCCAGGATGCCGACCACCCAGTTCCTGAGGTTGTTGATGACCTGCGGCACTGTGGCTACTGCCCAGGACCCGGGAGGGTCGGCAAGCAGGACGAAGGCCGTCGCGACCGCGACGAACGTGCAGCGGGTGAGGCGGCGCCTCGCCGATACCCCCTGTTCGGGCCGGCGGCGGAACGTCACGCGCATGGCAGCGCACCTCCAACTGGGCTGGCAGGTAGGCAAGATGAGGAGCGGCGGGCGCGACAGGTGAAGCTGCCCGCCCGTGCTGCGTGGGGTGAGCCGGATCCCTCCACCGGGGCCGGCCTCCGTTTCGGGAGAGGTGCGGCATCGGACGGGGAGTTGCTCGGGTGTCAGCACGAGACGGCTGCTCACCCCACGCGGCACGATCCGGTGGTGCCGGGGAGAGGCGCGGCATCATCGGCGCGGTGTGTACCGGACTCCTCGAGAGGTGCCGCGGTCGTCCGCGTGCAAGTAATGGAGAACCCCGGAACGGAAATTGACAGCCGTGGCCAGGGCACCCTCGCGGCTCACTCGTCGCGCAATTGCTGCCGCAGATGGTCGGCCAGGTGTGCTTCGGCGGCGGCCCGGTGTCGGTAGAGCCGACGCACATGCACCCCGTGCTCGGCGGCGAGGCGTGCCATCGACTCCCCGCCCAGCCTCGTCCGGGCAATCAGGCGCGCTTCAGCCAGGCCGACTACGCGCGCCCGCACGGCCCCCGCGAGCACCGACAGTTCGTCTGTCTCCTCCGCTTCCCCGACCGCTGGTCCGGCGCTTGGCGCGGTGAGCCGCCCGATACGGACATCACGCTCGTCGAGCTCGTGGGCTTCATGAAGGGCGTGGCGGCGGGCGGCGTACACGAGGCGGTGCACGGCCCGGTCGGCCGCCCGGCACAACTCCCAGTCGACGCGCCCCTCCGCCCCGGCGACCCCTGCGAGCGCGCAGGCGACGGCGGTCAGCCCTTCCTGCTCCAATTCGGCGCGCTCCACCTGTGCGGGCCGGGCAGTACGGGCCAGGACGCGGTGCAGTGCGGGCGCGATCATGGCCACAGCGACCGTGCCCCACGGCTCACCCAACACCTGTGAGCGCCGCACCACTTCGTGCCAGGTCTGCTGGATGAGTTCGGCCCGCGTGGAGGGGTGAATGAGCCGGGCCCGGATCCGGTCGACGGGCCAGTCGCCCTCCGCCTCCGGCCCGCACACCAGACGGGCAGGAAGCGTCAGCGGTACGGCGGCCTGTGCGAGGCCAAGGAACGACTGCTCCAGAACTTGCAACGGAGACGATCCCGTCGTGTGCGTGCGAACGGAGGCTGCGCAGAGACGGCGGGCAGAGGAGTGGTGCGGCATGACGGGGCTCCCGACGGATCGATGTGAACTGCTTGCACCGCCAGCACTCCCACCCCGTCACGCCATCGTTGGACCGGCCGCGAACCACAGCCGGACCGGTCATCAGCCAGGGGACCGGTGTGTGCGATGGCTCGGGACTGGCCCGCCTCCACCGGCCAGGGATGCCATCGGTCGAGCGGCACCGAAAACCGAACACAAAGAATCTTGATGAGAGTTGATGCCACTGCCCTTGCATCGAGGGCGGTGGCTCGATGCTGGCTCGCGACTGGACCGAACCCGCGCCGACCTGGGATAACAGCCGGGTCCGCATACTTCGCGCAGGTATCTGATGCGACATGCCGAAGTTCTCAGCGGCCGCTCGAACGACCAGCGGACTGCGTCAATCCCCGCCGCGTGCTTCTCCATTGATCCACGTCAGCACACGACGGCCGGATCTCATCTCCCGGTGCCACACCGCCCATGAACCACCCCGCACGACAGAGTCGGTCAACTCCCCGCAACGAGGTCCTGCCGACCACGATCTGGCTCCCCGCACCTGATGAAGAGCACACCACTCCTCGGTCCGGCGCGGTCCTGCCCTCCTGGGCCCTCGACAGGATCCGCACCGAGCTCGCTCAGCGACCCGGGCGGACACCCGCCCCGCTGATCAAACTCGACATTCGCGACACCGACCCGGGGATGGACGCCCGCACTCGCACCACCACCTACGCATGCACGGACGACTTCACCGGTGTGCCTCCGGTTCTCCTCGCCGAACTCCACCCCGACGCCCTCTCCACCGGCAGCGACCCAGCTGCTGAAGGTGACGCTCTGGAGGACGGCTGGCCGAGCTTCTTCCACCGCGCCCACCGCCTCCTCCGCAACGACGGACTCCTCCTGCTCGCAACCCGTCAGCGCCGCGACGACGGCCGGCTCACTGACCCGATCGGCAGCCTCATCACCAGCGCCCGCACGGCCGGCTTCCGCTACCTCCAGCACATCGTCTTCGCGTACGCCCGCCCTGACGGAACCCACATCGCTCCTGCCCCTCCGCCGGATGCCTCGCCCGGCGTCACCCACGCCGATCTCATCATCCTCACCGCGATCAAGCAGGCCTGAACGAAAGGGAGTTCGCCGTGCACGCATCCGCTTCGGTGTGGACGACCGCACCCACTTCAGCCCCCGCCCAGCGCAAGGGCCGCTACCTCCCTGGTTCCGCCGCCCACCCCGCCAAAATGCTTCCCCGCCTCGCCGCCCACGCCATCGCGACCTACACGAGCCCCGGCGACCTCGTCCTGGACCCGATGTGCGGCATCGGCACCACACTGGTCGAAGCCATCCACCTCGGCCGCGACGCAATCGGCATCGAGTACGAACCCCGCTGGGCGCACCTCGCCGGCCTCAACGCCGCTTCGGCCGCCCACGAAGGCGGCACCGGATCCGGGTGCGCGTACCTCGGCGACGCCCGCCACGCGACCCATCACATCCCGAGCCGCCTCCACCGCAAGGTCGACCTGGTCCTCACCTCACCCCCGTACGGACCGAGCGTGCACGGCCAAGTCCGCTCCACCCGCGAATCCGGCGAACGCGGCGTGACGAAGACGGACTACCGCTACAGCCAGGACCCCGCAAACCTCGCCCACGTCGGCCTCGACCGCCTCCTCGAAGCCTTTACCGAGATCCTCACGGAATGCCGTCATGTTCTGCGTCCCGGGGGCACGGTCGTCATCACCACCCGGCCTTGGCGCGAACGGGGCGAACTCATCGACCTGCCCTCGGCCGCCATGGCCGCCGGTCAAGCCGCGGGCCTCATCCCAGCCGAACGTAACATCGCCCTCCTCGCCGGCCTGCGTGACGGCCAACTCGTTGCTCGTCCCTCGTTCTTCCAGATGAAGAACGTCCGCGATGCCCGACGCCAAGGAATCCCACAACATCTCATCGCGCACGAGGATGTGATCGTGCTGCGGAACGGAAGCGGTGCCGGTGGACTGTCGACCGACACCTCACATCGTGATCTCGGCCGAACCTGCCCGCAGCGCTGCCGCACCCCGCGCAAACCCGCTCCCGCCTACGGCTCTCGGACCTGTCGCCTGGACGGCCGCCATGGCAGCAGCTGACCTGACGATCGGGTCGGTATGCAGTGGCGTCAGCGGCCTGGATATCGGCGTCCTCTCCGTCCTTGGCGGGCACGTTGCCTGGCACGCCGAGACGGACGACGCTGCCAGCACCGTGCTGCGTTGGCACTGGCCCGACACCCCGAACCTCGGCGACGTCCGTGCGATCGACTGGACGCGTGTTGCGCCCTTCGACGTCCTCACCGCCGGATCCCCCCGCCAAGACCTATCGGTTGCCGGCCCCCGCACCGGCCTGGTGCCAGGGACGCGTTCGGGGCTCTGGCACCACATCGTCACCGCGATCCAGTACCTCCGGCCGAAGTTGGTGGTCATCGAGAATGTGCGAGGCATCTACTCCACCCGCACCACGGCAGGTCCTCTTCGCGACGTGGAACCCTGCCCGAGGTGTGTGAGAGACGGACCGGGAGCGCACCTGCTGCGGGCGCTCGGTGCTGTACTCGGCTCCCTTTCCGACGTCGGGTTGGATGCGGCGTGGACGCTGCTTCGCGCCAGCGACGTCGGGGCCCCGCACCAGCGGGCACGGGCGTTCATCGCAGCTACGCCGGCCGCTGTTGAAGACCCCGACGGCGAATCTCGGCACCAACGGTGGGTCTCAGCACCCGGAGAAACGCAAACGGGGCGGCCATGGGCCGACCCTTGCGGACGAGGTCGAGAACCTGTTGCCCACCCCGCGCGCGAGCGATGGGGAGAAGGGCTCTCCGAATCGGCGCTACCGCAACGGCGGGCGCACCCTGGCCTCCACTGCTGCGGCCCTGCCCGCGGATACTCCGGGACGCCTGCTGCCCACGCCGACCAAACACGACGGCATCGGCGGCCCGGGCACCACCCCGAAACGCCGCGGCGGAATGAATCTGCGCACGGCCGTCACTCACCTACCGGCTGGTGGGCCGAGTACGCCCCGGCGATCCGACGCTGGGAAGACGTCACGGGGTGTCCCGCTCCAAGCCCCACGGTCATCGGCACCCGGCGACTGTCAGCCGAGTTCGTCGAGTGGATGATGCTGCCCCAGGGATGGGTGACCGGCGTCCCTGGCTTGTCCCGCGCCACCCAACTTCGTCTCCTGGGCAACAGCGTCGTCCCGCAGCAGGCCGCGCACGCCCTGACCCAACTTCTGCAGCACTCACTCGAACCGCGTTGCGACGAGGAGCGACAATGAGCCCTCGGCGCGCCCGCACACCCAGCACCCGCCATCCCAGCGCTCACCCTGCCCTCGATCTTGCCCACATACTTGCGCTGCCTCCAGGGGAGCAGGCAAGTCCCGGAGTATCCACTCCGGAATCGGGGCCGGAGTCTCAACCCGCGCGCACTGAAGTGGAGTTGCCAACTGATCAGGTACCGGCACAGTCCACCAGGGTGCAATCCGAGACGCGGCGATCTTGCGCCAAGAAGACCATCTCGGAGACTGTCGCGGAGCCGGAGCCCCCAAGTGTCCGTCTGCACACCGCCGACCAGGCCGCCGAGCTCCTCCAGATCCCCGGATCCTGGCTGCGCAAGAAGGCAGCGGAAGGGGCCATCGCGCACACCCGGATCGGCCGCTACCTCCGCTTCTCCGACGCCGATCTGCACGCACTCGTGACCGCGAGCCAGCGCGCACGGGGCCAGCACGGCGGGCCCCGCCGCAGCGGGTGATGTGCCGTACATGTGTGCCGGTTCCGCTCCCGGCGGCAGGGAGCGTCCATGGACCCCGCAACCCAGCACACGAACATCCGCACCCGCTCCGGAGGAACCCGCCATGCCCTGGATCGAACGTCACGGCGACCGCTGCCGCGTCCGGTACTGGACGGACACAGGTAAGGCCGCCACCCTTGGCACCTTCCCCGACTATGATCGCGCAGCCGCCTTCGTAATTCAGTTCTCAGCCCCGGGACAGCCGACTACGCCATCAGTGGCCATGCCGACGCCTGTTTCGTTTGGCCCGTTCGGGATGCCCGCCCCGTCCTCGACGCTCTTCGAGGCTTGGGTGAAACGCTGGTGGCCCACGGTCGAGGTCGGTGCGAACACCGCCGCCGGCTACTTCAGTCTCCTCAAGAACCATCTCCTGCCCCGCTGGTCGACCACTGCCCTGCACGAGATCATGCCCACCGACGTCACCGTCTGGCTGAAGTCCCTGCGCACCACCTACAAGCCCGCCACCGTCTCCAGCATCGGCAAGCTTCTCTCTCTGATCCTGTCTGCGGCTGTCCTGGAACGCCTCATTCCCGGCAACCCAGTCCGCATCCCGCGCCAGCGCGGCCGCCAACGCAGCCAGGAGACCTACGCGTTCGCGACCGAAGCCGATGTTGTCTCCATCGCCCGCCGTGTCAGCCACCTAGCGGGCCCCAATCAGGGCCTGCTGATCATCACCGCTGCCTACACCGGAATGCGCTGGGGTGAGCTCGCCGCGCTGCGCCGCCCCGCCCACGACCCCCAAGCCGCCACGCTCACCGTCCACGCCGAACACGGCAACCTCCACGAAGTCAACGGCCACCACAGCCTCGGTACACCCAAGACCGCAGCCTCCGTCCGCACGGTCACCCTCCCGCCCTTCCTCAACACGCTGATCACGGAAAACACGGACAGCCATCGCCGCGAACACCTCTTCACGACTTCCACCGGCCGCCTGCTGCGCCGCTCCACCTTCCAACGCCGCTACTGGGCCCCGGCAACCCGCGGCACCACGCTGGCCGACGGCACCGTCTGGGCCCCCATCACACCCGGTTTGACCTTCCACGGCCTGCGCCACACACAGAAGACCTGGCTGATCGAGGACGACATCCCCGACGTCGCCCAGGCCCGTCGTCTCGGCCACACCCTCGACAACGACATCGACGACATCTACTCCCACGTCGCCGCCACCCTCAATACCCGTATCCTCGCGGCGCTCGAGGCCCGCTGGCAGCGCTCACTCACCACTCCCGACGCCAGCAGTGAAGACGTCACCCCCGGGGCAGGAGCCGTATGACGACTCCGTCGATCCACCGGCACCCGCGATCGCACCGCATCAAGCGGGCAGCAGGGGTTGCCCGAGACGGACGGCGTGGAGCTGGAGCGCGTCGCCCAGGACCTTGACGACGAGGCGACCTCGGAGAACCCCGAACCGAGCCGCCTTCGGTAGTGCACCACTCGGCTCAGGGACAAGCTGGAGGCTCGAACGATCATGGCCGCCACATTGGGCGTCCAGGTTGCCGTGTGTCGGTCGGGCCCGCCGGGTCGGTGCCGACGCAGGCACACCGCTTGTCGCGGAGCCGGCGGCCGGGTTCACGGCCGCTCGCTCCTGCCGTGACTCACTGTCACCCGGTCTCGCCATGCGTGTTCCCGCGCCGTACCGGTGCGGGTGCGGCCCACGAGTCCGAGCAGGAAGCCGGCGGGAATGGTGATCAGTCCGGGGGTCTGGAGCGGGAACCAGTGCAGGTCGTGGTCGGGGAAGATCGCGATGGGCGTGCCCGTGGCCGCCGGGGAACCGGCCAGGAGCAGCACGATGAGGGGGATGGTCCCGTAGACGGTCCAGCGCACGCCTTTGGCGGAGTACCCCGGCAGGAAGAGCGCGTACAACAGGACCGGGGCGAGTACGGAGGCCGCGACGGTAAACGACAGCGAGATCAGTGGCAGCCTGCCGCGGTCGGCGAGGGCGGCCGCGAGGATGACGGCGACGGCTCCGACGAGCACGATGCTCAGGCGCGCCCGCCGGATCTCCCGGGCGGGCGACGATCTGTTAGTGCTGTGGGCGTACTGTCCGAGGTCGCGGGTGAGACTGGAGGCGGCGGCGAGTGTGATGCCCGCTACGGCCGCGAGGGTGGTCGCGAAGACGGCGCAGGCGATGACGGCGAAGAGCATGCTGTGCCGCGCGCCCCCGGCGGCGGGGTCGAGGGCGCCTGTCACCATGAGCAGGGCGGTCCCTCCTGCGGGGTCGGCGGCCCGTATCGCGTCCCGGCCGATGAGGGCGCAGGCCCCGAGACCGGCCACGACCACTCCGGCGCACACGACTGCGACGGGGCCGACGGCCCAGCCCACGGCGCGGCGCGCGGTGACGGCGTCCTTGAGCGGGTGCAGGCGCATGGTGAGGTGCGGCAGACAGGCGGCGCCGATCAGAAGGGTGGCCTGGAAGCTGATCAGGTCGAGGCGGCCCGCGAGGGAGGGGCCGAAGTGCAGGCCCGGCTGCAGGTAGCCGGAGCCGGCTTCTGAGCGGTCGCGGGCGGCGTCGAGCAGGGCCAGGGGCGACCAGCCGTGGCGGGCGAGGACGATCCCTGCGAGCAGCGACAGGGCGGTGAGCACCACACCGACCTTGAGGATCTGTACGAAGCCGACGCCGCGCATGCCGCCGAACGCGGCGTAGCCGATCATGAGGGCGCCGCCGGCGGCGGTGCATGCGGTGAGCGCGCCGTCGGGGAGGCCGAACATGGCGGCCAGGATGCGTCCGCCGGTGGTGAGCTGTACCAGGAGCAGCGGGACGAGGACGAGGAGGCTCGCGACTCCCAGCGCTCTGCGTACGGAGGGGTCGTCGAGTCGGTCGGCGAGGAAGTCGCCCAGGGTGAACACGCCGGCGCGGCGCAGGGGTTCGCCCAGGATTCGCATGACCAGGAACAGGGACAGGACCGTGGCACCGGCGAAGAGCATGCCGTCGGCGCCGTCGAGGGCGACCGCCCCCGTGGTGCTGAGCAAGGTGGCCGCGGAGATGTAGTCACCGGCGATGGCGAGTCCTCCGCCGACCGGTCCGAAGGCCGCGCTGCCTCCCGCGTAGAAGTGCTCGGGGTCGTCCAGGTCGGCTGCCGCGAGCCCGCACAGCAGCAGCGACACGGCGACGAAACCGAGGAAGACCACGACGGCGAACGACTGCCCGTCGCCGGTCACGGCCGACGCTCCCGCGCGGCCGGCCCCCGACGGTGGGTGAGGGAGATTCGGACGGAAAACGGAGCGGGAGTCCGAGCCGGACGCGAAGAGGGAGAAGCCATGCCGGGCATGGCATCAGCCGCCATGGCGGCACGTACAGGAGCACAGGCGTTCCGGAGGCCCCCGCACAACCAGGCCGAAGTCTTCTTGTGCGCCGGCACAAACCCGCAGCCTGTGGCGGCCGCCTTGCGGCTTCGCGGCGTAGGAGCCTGCGAGCCGCTGTCGCGACGCACAGCAGGAAGCAATCGAGAAAAGAGGCGTCTCGGTGCGTCGGCCAACTTGTCGGCGTTGGGCTCGACAGGGTTCGGACGTATTGCCGCTCTGCGAGCTCACGAGGCACCGTCGGTGCCCATTGTGCTGATGGATCCCTGGGGGGAGTGGCCACTCCGCCGCCACCTCTCACCTCTGAACAGGGTGCCGACCTCGTCCGGCGCCATCGCCGACCACGCGCGCGGGGAGCGCCTGGGCACGCACGTGGTCAACGCGGAGAACGACTCGGCCCTCCTGTCCGCAGCGGCCGAACTGGGCCGGCAGGGCCGCTACACGCCCCGCATCGAACAGAGTTACCCCCTGGAGAAAATCGCCGACGCTCATGCGCACGCCGAGCGTGGCCGCACACGCGGCAAGATCGTCATCTCCATCTGAAGCGGGCGCACGGCCCAGACGGATCAGCCCGCCACGTGCTCCGGGGGCTTGGCGCGGCGTCGACTCCGGACGCCGCCAGGCACTCGCAGGTGATCCGTCGAGGTCCGTTCCGCCGCTTCCCTCCTCGCGCCCCGGTTCCATCGGCCGGAAGTCGGCTCCAGTTGTCGCCGGCTCCATTCCGGGTTACTTTCGATACGCAACCGTAGCGTAGCGAAAGTGGGAGTCGGAGTGGTAAGCGCATCGAGTGACCCGCGGGCCGAGGGCGCGGACGGGTCGTCCGTCATGGGGCGGCCACGTGACACCAGCCGTGGCCTGGCCATCCTGGATGCGACGCTGTCGCTGCTGACCGAGGTGGGTTACGAGCAGCTGTCCATGGAGGCGGTCGCGAGTCGCTCCGGGTCGGCGAAGACGACGATCTACCGCCGCTACCGCGACAAGGCCGCGCTGGTGGCCGCCGCGGTCGAGCACCGCGCACAGGCCACGCCACCCGAGCCTGCCGCGGACGATCTGCGGGAGAACCTGCTCGGGCTCGTCTCCTGGCTGGCCCGGCAGATCGCCGAGCAGGAGGTCGGCCTGCTCGGGGCTCTGTTCGCCGGGATGCGCAGCGATGCGCGGCTCGCGGAGGAGATGCGCCGCATCCTGCGCCGCGACGAGGCCGCGATGACCGATGAGCCGCTGCAAAAGGCGATCCGGCACGGAGAGCAACTGACTGCCCGGGCCGCCGGCCTCTTCGCCGAGGTCGCCCCGGCCGTCATAGTGCACCGCATCGTGATCGCGGGCGAACCGTGCGACGAACGGTTCGTCGCACACCTCGTCGACGACATCCTGCTGCCGCTCCTGCGCGGCCACTGACCACTTCCCGCAGCACGCGCCGACCGCGCGCGGCGGGAACGAAAGGAACCCCCAACATGATCGTCATCACCGGTGCGACCGGCGCCCTCAACGGCGCCACCGTCGAACACCTCCTCAAGCTCCTGCCCGCCGAGCAGATCGGCGTCAGCGTCCGCGACACCGCCAAGGCGCGGCACTTCGCCGACCGCGGGGTGCGTGTGCGCCAGGGCTCCTACGAGGATCCGGACGCGCTGCGGCACTCCTTCGAGGGCGCCGAGCAGGTCTTGCTCGTCTCCTCCAACGACCCGCATGCCGACGCCGTCGCGCTGCACCGCGTCGGCATCGACGCCGCCGTCGCAGCGGGAGCCCGCCGCATCCTCTACACCAGCCACCAGGGAGCCGGAGCGGACAGCCCCTTCCACCCGGCCCGCGACCACGCCGCCACCGAGCAGCTCCTCGCCGACTCCGGCATCGCCTGGACCGCACTGCGCAACGGCTTCTACGCCCACAGCCTGGCCTGGCTGCTGGGCCCCTGGCAGCAGACCGGCACCATCACCGCCCCGGCCGACGGCCCCGTCTCCTGGACCGACCGCGCGGATGCCGCCGAAGCGGCAGCGGTCATCCTCGCCGCGGACCGTGCCTTCGACGGCCCGGTCACGCTCACCGCCCGCCAGGCCGTGACGTTCGACGACATCGCCGCCCTGGCCTCGAAGAAGACCGGCCGTGACATCATGCGCGTCACGCCGGACGACGAGGAGTGGATCGCGGCCAAGGTCGCCGCCGGCACCCCGGAAGCGATGGCGCGGATGACGCTCACTACCTTCCAGGCCGCCCGCGAAGGCCGCTTCGCCGGAGTCGACCCGCTACTCACCGAGCTCCTCGGCCGGGAACCGCGCAGCGTCGCCGACCAACTCGCGGCGGACATCGACGCCGACTGACCGGGCGAGCCGAGCGCTTCGCCCGCCTGTCGTCAAACGATGGCACCCTCAAGTGATCAACGCACCACCCACGGACGATCATGTGATCGTGGAGGCACAGGTGCGTGACTACGGGTTTTCGCCAACTCAGCAGGATGAGATCTGGAGGCGCTGGCGCGAGGGGCAGTCGTTCAGCTTGATCGGGCGGGCGCTCGGGGCACCGATGCAGAGCGCCCGCCGGTTCCTGTACCAGAGCGGCGGGGTCCGCCTCGCCCCGCAGCAGCGAGCAGAGCGGCATCTGAGTGGCAGTGAGCGCGAAGAGATATCCCGCGGCATCGCCGCTGGGCAATCGGCCAGGCAGTTGGCCAGGCGGCTGGGCCGGTCTCCTTCGACCGTCTCCCGCGAGATCGCTCGCAACGGCGGCCGGGACCACTACCGAGCCGCGTCAGCTGACGAAGCTGCCTACTCGCGCGGGCGCCGACCCAAGCAGGCCAAGCTCGCCCAACAGCATGCTCTCCGCGCCCTGGTGGAAGCCAAGCTGGCTCTGTGCTGGTCGCCCGAGCAGATCGCGGGATGGCTGCGAATCCAGTTCCCCGGTGACGCCTCCATGCAGGTCTCGCATGAAGCGATCTACCTCTCGCTCTACGACCCCCGCCGGCGCCAGGCCATCGACCGCAGCCTCACCCAACGGCTGCGGTCAGGCAGGCCCATGCGCCGCCCGAAGCTCGCCCGCCGGCCCACCGGGCGGGGCATCATCCGCGGCATGGTGCCCATCACCGCCCGTCCCGCTGAGGTCGAGGATCGCAAGATCCCCGGTCATTGGGAGGGCGACCTCGTGATGGGCACCCGCCCCTCGGCCGTGGCCACGCTGGTCGAGCGCACCAGCCGCTACACGGCCATCGTCGCCCTACCGGACGGCATCAAGGCCGAGCAGGTCACTCCGCACCTCACCAGGAGTCTCCTCAGTATCCCGCCCCAACTGCGGAGGACACTCACCTGGGACCGCGGCAGGGAGATCGCCGAGCACCAGACCATCACCGCCGAGACGGGGATGCCGATCTATCTCTGCAAGCCCCGGAGCCCGTGGCAGCGCGGCACCAACGAGAACACGAACCGGCTCCTTCGGCAGTACCTGGCCAAGGGCGCAGACCTCCGCACGTTCAGCCAGGCTGACCTGGACGCCGTCGCACACGAGCTCAACCATCGGCCCCGCAAAACCCATGGCTATCGCACTCCGGCAGAGGTCTACGCTGACCTTCTGAACAGCGGTGATGCGCTAACCGCTTGAGCTCGCCATCCACACCGCCGATGACCTGCGCCGCAGCCTCGCCGAGGTCAGGCGCGGCGAATACGCGGTGGCGCGACGTGCCGACACGACGGGCCCTCGTACGACGGCTGCCGCACCCGTGCGCAGCCGGGACGGGGTGGTCGCGGCTCTGTCCGTGGTCGCGCCGACCCCGAAGTTCGATTCGGCGGCGTATGTACCGGCCGTGCGGGCCACGGCCCGCGCGATCTCGCGGCAGTTGCAGAGCACCGGAGCCGCGCGGTGAGCGGTTCCGCCGGCGAAGATCTCATTGACTCTTTGCTATAGCAGGATGCATTCTTGCGCCCATGAGCAACGACGCCCTCAGTCCCATGGAGACGACGTCCCTGGCCGACCAGGCCTACCGGCGGCTCCGTGTCGCGGTCCGTGAGGGGGCGTTGCGGCCGGGCGAGAAGATCACCGAACGCGATCTCGCGGCCCGCCTGGGCGTCAGTCCCACACCGGTGCGTGAAGCACTGCGCCAGCTGGTGCACGAGAAGGTGGTGGAGCGGGTCGGGCCCCGGGCGCTGCGGATCGCGGATCACTCGGCGTCCGCGCGTTCGGAGATCGTGGAGGCGGAGGTGCGGCTGTCGGCCCTCATGGCCCGCCTGGCCGCCCGGAACGCCACCGATGCCCAGCTCGCGGAGCTGGCCGAGACGCTGGAGCGCGCCGAAGCCCTGGTCGGGCAGATCGACCAGGACCTGGCCGAGCAGGGGGAGCGCGCCGATGCCACCGACCAACTGGCCGCCGTGCACCGCCTGTTGCGCCTCTTCCACCACCAGGTCGAGGAGGCGGTCGGTAACGCGGTACTCGAGGGACTGCTGCAGCAGGCTCGTGCGTTCAGCGACGAGGAGCGACTCGATCTGACGATCAGGCTCGCACCGGAGCAGGCCGAGGCTTTCCGGCGGCGCTTCCGCGAACACCGCAGTCTGCTCGACGCCCTCGTGGACCGGGACGAGGAGCGGGCCGAGCTGCTCGCCGCGCATCACCACCGAGAGGCGCTGAACCAGCTCTCCGGCAGCTGACCCGATTCCGTAGGGTGCTCGGCCACCGGAACGCCGAGCGCCTACCCACTGGGAACCACCGGGCGCCTGCCCACCGGAACCATCGATCGGCCGACGTGGGCGCACCCCGGCGTCCGTAGCCGCATCCCGTATCTCCCTGTTGCTATAGCATATGGCAAGGAGCCGCCATGTTGAACCGACCCGACGCGCCCACCCCGGGCGGATCTCCCACCCTCGCGCCACCAGCACCCGCCGCCGGGAAGCGAATGAGCGCGAGCGCGGTGCTGTGGGTCACCCTGGCGGTCTTCGCCCAGGAGTCGGTCTGGAACTTCTACGATGCCCAGGTCCCCGAGCAGCTGCGCGAATACGTCACGTCGGCAGGCGTCGTGGGCCTGATCATGGGCCTCGACCACTCCCTGGGGATCTTCACCCAGCCGTCCGTGGGGTTCCTCTCCGACCGGCTCGTACGTCGGAGGGCGGGGCGGTGGCCGATCGTGCTGATCGGCGCGGTCATCGCCACGGTCCCGTTCGTGCTCATTCCCTGGGCAGGCAGTCTTCCCGTACTGATGGTTTGTGTCGTCGGCTTCGCCCTGGTCGCCAACGCTTTCAAGGGCGTCACGGAGACTCTGATCTCCGACTACGTCCCCACGGGCAACCTCAGCAAGGCACAGGGATTCATCAAGGCCGGCGTCGGCCTGACCGTCATCATCTCGTCCCTGATCAGCCTGCTGGTCGTCGACCGCAGCCTCCACCTGGCGTTCGCGATACCCCCGGCCCTGATGCTGGTCATGCTCGGACTGTCCTGGATGTTCCTCGGCCGTCGCCACGAGCGGGCCGTCCTGCCCGAGCAGCCCACCAATAGTCCCGAGCGCCCCACAGGCAGTCCCGAGCAGCCCACCAACAACCATGAGGACGCGCCGGAGTTCACCTCCCCCTGGGCCGTCCTGAGGGACGCGTTGCGCAGTCCCTCCAGCCCCACGGTGCTCCTGATGATCGGCATCTTCTGCTTCTCGGGCATGTGGACCGCGCTGCGTTCACTCAACACCCCTTACGGCACCGAGGTGTTGGGGCTGACCCGTGGTGAGGCCGGCGGGCTCGCCCTGCCGGGCGCCGTCGCCTTCCTGGTGTGTGTGCTGCCCCTCGCATACGTCTCCGATCGGCTCGGACAACTGCGGGCCATGCGTTACGGCGTCGGCCTGTTCGTCATCGGCCTGCTGGTGGGCTTCGCGGTCCCGACGGTCCCCGGGACGGTCGTCTCGACGGTCCTCTCCGCCACCGGCTATGCGTCGTTCGCGGTCAACGCACTGGTCGCCCTGTGGAACTTGGCGCCCACCAAGAAGGTGCTCGGCACCTACACCGCCCTCTACACCATCGCCTCCTCCGCCGGCCTGGCCCTGGGCCCGGCGCTCCTCGGCCTCACCGTCGACCTCACCGGTTGGCGCTACATGATGCTGAACGCCGCCGCCTTCGCCGTGGTCACCTACGCCGTCTTCACCCTCCTGGCCCGCCGGGCTCCCGAGCGGAGCGTGGCATGAGCAACCGTTCTACCAGTACGACGAAAGGCCCTGCCTCCATGGAACTCCGCATCCTCGCCCCCACCGGGGCGCTGGGCGCCGGCTTCGACGCCGACGCGTTCCGGCGCGGTGTCGAAGCCCGCCCTCACGTGATCGCCTGCGACGCCGGTTCCACCGACTCCGGGCCCGCGGCCCTCGGCTCCGGGACACCTAAACTGTCCGCCCAGGCCGTCGCCCGCGATCTGCGGCTCCTGCTGAAGGCCCGCGCCGAGCTGAACGTGCCGCTCATCATCGGCTCGTGCGGCACCTCCGGCCGCGACGTAGGCGTCGACGAGGTCGCCGCCCTCACCCGCCGCATCGCCGACGAGGAGAACCTGTACTTCAAGCTCGCCCTGATTTACTCCGACCAGCCCGCCGACCGCCTCCAGCACCTCTACGACGCGGACCGGATACGTCCCTTGGCCAACGCCCCGCAGATCGACCGGGAGTTGTTCGAACGCAGCCACACCGTGGCGATGATGGGAGTCGAACCCCTCCAGGAAGCCCTCGACGACGGCTGCGACGTCATCCTCGCCGGACGTGCCAGCGACACCGCCCTGTTCGCCGCGCTTCCCCACCTGCGCGGCGCCGACCCCGGTCTCGCATGGCACCTGGCCAAGACCATCGAGTGCGGCGCCGCCTGCGCCGTCCCGCCGTCCGCCAACGGCCTCCTTGCCACCCTGCGCGACGACCACTTCGACGTCACCACCCTCGCCGACGGCACCCGGCTCACGCCCCGCTCGGTCGCGGCCCACACCCTGTACGAGAACGCCGACCCGTTCCACATCGCCGAGCCCTCAGGCGTACTGGACACCACCGACGCCACCTACGAAGCCGTCGACGAACAGACCGTCCGCGTCCGCGGCGCCCGCTACCTCCCCGCCGACGGCTACACCAACAAGCTCGAAGGCGCCGAACTCGTCGGCTATCAGACCGTCATCATCGGCGGCGTCCGCGACCGGGTCGTCATCGACGCCCTGCCCAAACTCCTGCCATTCGCCCAGCAGTACTTCGACGCGAAGATCCTCGACGTGTTCGGCGGAGAAGTGGACCCGGCCACCATCGACATCGACTACCGCCTTTATGGCGGCGGCGCCGTCCTCGCAGGACCGGAGCCGGAACCGCTCCAGCCCCGCGAACTCGGTGTGCTGATCACGGTGACCGCCCCCGACCAGGCCACCGCGCACGCCATCGCCACGTTCGTCGCGCACGCCAGCAGTCACCTGCCCATCCCCGAGTACGACGGACTGGTCTCGACGCTCGCCTACCCCTACTCGCCGCCCGAGACGGACCGCGGGCCCCTCTACCGATTCACCCTCAACCACGTCGCCACCGAGGTCACCCCCACCGAACTGTTCCGCACCACCACCGAGGAGCTGTAGAACCCGTGGCCACCCTGCTCGACCACTGCTCGCTCGTCCGCTCCAAGAACGCCGGACCCTTCACCCTCACCTTCGACTTCATGTGTCACGACCAGGCCGCGTACGACGCGTTGGTGGCCACCGGCTTCCTCAACGCGAGCCTCTTCGCGTCCCTCTACGACACGGACCCCGACCGGATCCTCGTCGTCAACCACCCCCGCGCACTCGCCGTCAAGGTCTCCCTGCCCCGCCCCACTGTCCAAGGCGACCTGCACGACACCGACTGCTACGCCGGCCAGCAGTACGCCCCACTGATGGACATGGAACTGCCACCGGCCCCCTGACTCGCGCGCCCACTCTTCCGCACCCTTCCCGCAGCCAGGAGCCGCACCCATGCCCGCCGAACGCCCCTTGTCCCCATGGCACTTGCCGCCAGACCACCCCGCACAACTCTTCCTCACCGGCCCGACACCACTGTTCGCGCTTGCAGGCGACCCACGTGTCTCCTACTGCCTGTACGTTCCCCGTGGGCACACCAACCGCGGCGAACCACGCCCCTTGGTCGTGGCAGTCCACGGAACCCACCGCGAGGCCGGTCAACTCCGCGACGCCTTCGCCGACTTCGCCGAGGAACACGACTGCGTCGTACTCGCCCCACTGTTCCCCGCCGGACTGGCCGGCCCCAACGACCTGGACAACTACAAGTTCCTCACCGAGCCGGGCTTCCGGGCCGACCTGCTCCTCCTCGACATGATCAAGGAGGCGGCCGAGCGGTGGCACATCCGCACCGACCGCTTCCACCTCCACGGATTCTCCGGCGGCGGCCAGTTCGCCCACCGCTTCTTCTACCTCCACCCCGACCGCCTCGCCTCCCTCTCCATCGGCGCGCCCGGCCGCACCACCCTCCTCGACCCAAGAACTCCGTGGTGGCGGGGCACCGCTGACTGCGCGGAACGCTTCGGTACCGCCCCGGACACCACCGCCATGGCGGACGTACCCGTACAGCTCGTCATCGGGGAACAGGACACCCACATCGAGGTCTGGGAAGGCGCCGAACAGCCGGGCAGCCGCATGGACCGCATCAGCGAACTACGCGAGAACTGGGACCGTCACGGCATCGCCACTCGGCTGGACGTCGTCAGCGGCGCAGGCCACAACGGCCTCGCCGTCATGCCGGCCGTTCTCTCCTTCCTGTCCGACCGGGTCGCGGCGACAGTGGAGAGAAGGCCCTCCGGCGAGCGGGCCCTCGACAAGGCGTAGAGCCTCGTCCCAGTCCCGGCGACACCGGGCGCGGACTCATGCCCCACCCGGCAGCGGACCCGTCGACTCCCTGACGACGAGGTGCGGGGGCGGTACGTCGTCGGGGGGTGTCACCTGTTCGCCCAGCATGGTCAGCAACCGCAGCGCGGCGGCCCTGCCGATGAGTTGTACGTCCTGGCTGATCGTGGTGAGCCTCGGGTGCATCCAGACGCTGATGGGCAGGTCGTCGTACCCGATGACCGAAACGTCCTCGGGGACGCGCAGGCCCAGCCGGGCGAGTGTGCTGATGCCGGTCAGGGCCATGGCGTCGTTGGCGTACAGGACGGCGGTCGGTGGCTGGGGGGTCTGGAAGAGGTGGCTGGTCGCCCGGGCCGCCTCCGCGTTGCCGAACTCCCCGGCGAGCACCGTGTGCGGGCGCAGGCCGTGCCGGGCGAGGGCCTCCTCCAGGGCTCGGCGGCGCAGCACGTTGTGGACCCGGTCCTCCGGTCCCGCCACGGAGGCGATCGAGCGGTGGCCCAGGGCGACGAGGTGCTCCACGGCCGTGGTGATGGCATCCATCTGGCCCTCGACGTGCAGGCTTTCGACCGGGCCTGTCGCCGTGCTCCGGTCGTCCCACGACCTGCCGACCAGCAGGCCCGGCATGTGCAGCCGGTGCAGCAGGCCGGGACGGGTGTCGCCGATGCGGCTTTCGGTGAGGACGAACGCGTCCACCCGGCGTTCCCGGGCGAGCCGTTCGTAGAGCTGCTGTTCGTGGTCGGCATCGGTGCCGATGATGTGCAGTTGGAGTCCGTAGCCGAGCGGGCCGAGTTCCTGCTCCATGCCCGCGATCAGTTCGGAGAAGTAGGGGTCGGTCGACAGGAGGTCGGGGGCGCGGGAGATGACGAGGCCCACGGTGCGGGTGCGTTCGCCGCGCAGTGCGGTCGCGGACGCGCTCGGTGACCAGCCGAGTTTGCGTGCCGCCTCGACGATCCGCTCCCGGGTCGGCTCCGAGATGCCGGGGCGGTTGTTGAACACCTTGGAGACCGCGGATTTCGACACACCGGCGAGCGCTGCGACGTCGAGAATCGTGGGTTGTGCCGGGCGGGCGCGCGACTGCGCGGGTGCGGCGCTGTCCCGTTCGGGCGTCATGCTGGTGGCCTCCGGTCTGTCATTCCCTGCTGTCCGCCGTCCGGCACCGTCACATCTTGATCGCACCGCTGATCAGTGCCTCCTCCATCCGGCGCTGGAGCAGTACGTACACGATATAGACCGGGACGAGAGTGAGGGCCGTGCCCGCCATCAACACCCCGTATTCGGTGGCCTGGTTGCTCTGCAGGGTCGGCAGGGCGACCTGGATGGTCCGCTGGCTGGTGTCGGGGCCGATGATGACGAGCGAGTACAGGTACTCGTTCCAGAAGTTGAGGAAGTTCAGCAGCAGGATCGTCGCGATGCCCGGCATGCAGAGCGGAATGAAGATCCTGCGCAGCACCGTCAGGGTTCCGGCGCCGTCGACGCGGGCGCTCTCCTCCAGTTCCGCCGGGATGGTGCGCATGAACTGGGTGAGCACCACCACCGACAGCGGCATGGCTCCGGCGGGCAGCAGGAGCATCACGAACGTACGGGTGTGGAAGAGGCCGGTGAAGGCGGCCATGAGGAACGTCGGCACCAGCGCGGCGAAGGTGGGGACGAGGAACCCGAGCGAGAAGACACGTTCGAGCACCCGGGCGGCGCGACCCTGACCGCGGGCGAGCGCGAAGGACGCCGGCACGGCGAGCAGCAGGGTCAGCACGAGCGCGACCACGGTGACCAGAACGGAGTTCACCAGGGCGAGATCGAGCCGCGCGTAGCGCAGCGCGTCACCGAAGTAGTGCCACTCGGGGTGCGCCGGCGGCGCGAGCGGTGAGTCGAAGATCGAGGTGGTGGTCTTGAACGAGGAGATCAGCAGGTAGTACAGCGGCAGCACGAGCACCAGGGCGTAGAGCCAGACCATGGTGTGGCTCAGCCCGGCCAGCCAGCGGCCGAGACCGTGGGAGCGCCGGCCGCTCGGGCGCTTGGCGAGGGAGGGGGCGGCTGCCGGAGCGCTCGCGTCGGCGCCGGTCGTCTGGATGTTCGCGGTGGTCGGCATAGCTGCTCCGGGCGGTCAGTAGGTCTGCCGCAGCACGCGGCGGATGACGAGCATGCCGAGCAGCCCGATGGCGAACAGAAGCACGCCGGCTGCCTGGCTGTAACCGAGGTCGGACTGGACGAACGCCTTGTTGTAGACCAGGAAGGACAGGTTCGTCGTGGCGTTTCCGGGACCGCCCTGGGTCAGCAGCAGCACGTTCTGGGCGGAGGAGAAGAAGATCCACAGGAACTGGAGCATCGTGGTGACGCCGACGTAGTCCTTGGCGACCGGGTAGGCGATGCGCCACATGCGGCGCCAGTGCCCCGCGCCGTCGAGTTCGGCGGCCTCGTAGATCTCCCGCGGGATGCTGCCGAGCCGCGCGGCGAAGAGCACGGCGGTGAAACCGATGCCGCTCCACAGGTCCATGGCCATGATGCAGCCGAGCGCCGTGTGTTCGTCGGCGAGCCAGGAACGGGTGAGCGCGTGCAGGCCCGTGCTGTCGAGCACACCGTTGAGCAGGCCGTTGGGGGCGAGGACACCGTAGGCGAGCATCGCCTTGGCGGACGCCGAGATCAGGGCCGGGGTGAACAGCACGACCCGCAGGAGGCGGTGGCCGCGTGGTCGGAGGGTGAGGTAGTAGCCCACCATGAAGGACGCGACGATCAGCACGGGGAGCACGACGGCGAGCTGCACCGCGCTGTTGCGGGCCGCCGTCCAGAACAGCGGATCGTGCAGCACCGTCGTGTAGTTGGCCCAGCCCGCCCAGGAACGGTGGGCGAGCATGCCGGGCCAGCGCAGACCGCTGATGACGAACATCGCGATCAGCGGTCCTGCCAGGAAGAGGAGGTACCAGACCAGCGCGGGCACCGCGAGCAGGGTGACGGCGGAGCGGCGGGTCTCGGTGGCGGTTCGTCGCCGCCAGGTGGGATCGGGACGGGGCGGGGGCGGCGGGGCCGCCGGGGCGGAAGTCGTGAGGCTGCTGTGCGCCATTGAAGGGAGCCCTTTCCGCGTGGGTCGCGCCGGCCGTACGGGAACCGGTCGGGAGTCGGGATCAGCCGCGGTAGGCCGCGTCGAGGGCCGTCGCGATGGAGTGGGCGCCGCGGCCGGGGACGTAGGCCAGGCTGCTGGCACGGATCAATAGCTGGGAGACCGCGGGAGGCACGTACAGGTCGGGCATCACCGCGTACGCGATCCGGGACTCGGGCAGCCGGACGGACTCGGACACCAGCGGGAAGCGCGGGCTCTCCGTGGCGCCGCGCACCGCCATCACCTGGCCGGCGTCCCGCACGAAGGCGCGGCTGTTGGCGGGCCGGTAGAGGAAGGTGACGAAGCGCTTCACGAGATCGAGCTTCTTGAGCCCCCTCGGGCTGAGCCAGATTCCGGTGGCCGTGTAGCCGCGGAAGGCGGTGGGCTTGTCGTAGACACCGCCGGGCGGTGTAGGCCAGCCGCCCAGTTCGGTGACCGCGGCGATCTTCTCCGGGACGTTGATGAGGGTCGAGGAGATCGCGGAGATGGCCGGGGCCCGGCCGGTGTAGTAATCGGTGTTCATGGAGTCGGCGTTGAGTCCCTGGGCGCCCTGGAAGAAGACACCGGCGTCGCGCAGCCGCGTGAACAGTTCCAGGCCCCGCAGGGCGAGGGGGTCCGCCGCGTACCCGGCGTGGGCGAACAGGTGGGCCGCGCGCTCGGGCGGCAGGTACGCCTGCATGATCTGCATCAACAGCTTCTGGCCCGACCAGTCATTGCCGCCGATGCTGACGAGGCCCTTGCCGCCACCGGCCCGCACCTTGCGAGCCGCTGCCGTCAACTCGTCGGTAGTCGTGGGTACTTGACTGACCCCGTACCGCTTGAGCAGTTCCGTGTTGTACGCGACGGGCCAGGTGAAGCCGTTCCACGGGAAGCCGGCGACCCGGCCGCGCGCGTCGGTCCACTCCTTGAGCGCCTGCGGCAGGAACCGATCGCGCAGACCCCATGCGTCGAGGTAGCGGTTGACCGGCACGGTCGCCCCGAGGCCGGTCCAGGAGAGTGTCTTCTCGGCGAGGTTGACCATCACGACGTCGGCTTCCTTGTCCGCCAGCCGTGCGGTCTCGTAGACGTTGATGAGGTCGGTGCCGCCCGAGACCAGGTTCTTGATCCTGACGCCGGGATTGTTCCGCTCGAAGGCTCTCTGGAGGTGGTCGTAGACCTCCGCGTTCGCGGAGCCGGCGGTGAGCATGTTGTGCACCACGAGTGTCCTGGGGTTGTCGTCACCCGGGCTCAGCTCGCCGCAGCCCGCGAGAACGGGCGCGACCGTGGCCGAAAGCGAGCCTTTGAGGAGGGTTCTGCGCCGCACTCCGGAATCCTTCCGATAGCCGCGTCGCTCCATCTGGTGGAACGGTTTCGCGCAGCCTAAAGAGGCTGGTTCGGGGCGTCAATACCCGGTTAACGATGCGTTTCTGAAGCCACATCGGCGTTCCAACTCGGCTATGACGTCCCCTTGTTCGGGTTCTAGTGGAACGGTATACCTGTGGTTGCGCGAGACCGGAGACGGCCGCGTACCCATCGGCCCGCGCGGCCGGAAAGGAATGATCACGTCATGCGGCGCAACCTCATGCCGATCGACCCCACGGGTGAGCAGGCTCCCTGGCTGGGCGTCAACTTCTGGTCCAGGACGGGAGGGCCGCTGATGTGGCGCTCCTACGACCCCGCGGTCATCGAGCAGGAACTCGCGGTGCTGGCCGAGCACGGTCTCAACCTGACCCGGAGCTTCTTCTACTGGCCCGACCTGATGCCCACCCCCGACGCGCTGGACGAGACCATGCTCGACCGGTTCGAGGACTTCCTCGACCGGCACGTACAGGCGGACATGCGAACCATCCCGACCTTCGTGGTGGGGCACATGTCGGGCGAGAACTGGGACCCCGCCTGGCGACAAGGACGTGACCTGTACGGCGACGTGTGGATGGTGGCCCGACAGGCATGGATGGCGCGCGAGTTGGCCCGCCGCTTCGCCGCCCACCCGGCCGTCGCGGGCTGGCTCGTCTCCAACGAGATGCCCATCTACGGGGACCCGGTCGGCCGCGGCAACAACACCACCGACCACACCCATGTCTCCTCCTGGGCGCAGATCATCGTCGACTCTCTACGGGCCGGCGGCACCACCCAGCCCGTCTCCCTCGGCGACGGCGCGTGGGGCGTGGAGGTCACCGGCCGCGACAACGGATTCCGCATCCGGGAGATCGCCCCGATGGTCGACTTCATGGGCCCGCACGTCTACCGCATGGAGACCGACCAGGTCCGCCAGCACCTCAACGCCGCGTACATCTGCGAACTCCTGGACTTCACCGGAAAGCCGGTGATCCTGGAGGAGTTCGGCGTCACCACGGACTACGTCTCCGAGGAGAACGCCGGGCACTACTACCGGCAGGTCCTGCACAACACCCTGCTCGCGGGGGCCACCGGGTGGATCGGCTGGAACAACACCGACTACGACAACCTCGCCGACCAGGACCCCTACCGGCACCACCCCTTCGAGCTGCACTTCGGTGTCACCGACAACACCGGCCGCCCGAAGGCTCCGCTGCGTGAACTGCGCGACTTCGGCAAGGTGTTGGACCGCATCGACCTCGCCCACTGCCGGCGCCCCGACACCGAGGCCGCCATCGTCGTCTCCTCGTACCTGGAGGAGCAGTACCCCTTCACCGTGCCGGACGACGCGCAGCTGGTCTTCGAGACCGTACGACAGGGGTACGTGGCCGCCCGCGAGGCGGACCTGCCCGTCGGCCTCGCCCGGGAGAAGGACGGACTGCCCGACGACTGCGCGCTCTACCTCGCGCCGTCCGTCAAGCAGCTCACCGCACCCACCTGGAACCGCCTCGAAGAGCTGGCCGAGGGCGGAGCGACCTGCTACGTCTCCTTCTGCGCCGGCACCCATGACAACCAGCGCGGCCCCTGGTACGCGGGCGTCGACCGTCTCTTCGGCGTCCGCCACACCCTGCGCTACGGCCTCGTCCACCCCATCGAGGACGAAACCGTCACGCTCACCCTCACCCAGGACCTGGGCGGACTGCCGACCGGGACCCGTCTCGACTTCCGGGCGGCGGGCACCGTCAACTCCCGCTCGTTCCTGCCGGTCGAGGCCGACGGCGCCGAGGTCCTCGCCACGGACGAGCACGGCAGGCCGGCCCTGCTGCGCCGCCGCGTCGGAACCGGCTCGATCATCCTGTGCACGTACCCGATCGAGCACATGGCCGCGGCCTCCTCCTTCGTCAACCCGGAGGCCACACACCTGCTGTACGCCGCCCTCGCCCGCGACGCCGGCATCCGCCAGGACGTCACCGTCACCGACCCGCAGATCCTCGTCGGCGAACTGCGGCACGAGGACGGCCGCCGCTTCATCTGGTTCACCAGCCAGTACGACCGTGAAGTGACCGCGAAGCCGGAACTCGCCGAGGGCCTCGCCCTGCGCGACGAACAGGGCGCGCCCATCAGCGACGTGGACCTGCCACCGTTCGGCGTCCGCGTCCTGGAACTCACCACGGCCTGAGCCGCACCCCTCCGCCGCACCCCCTCCGCACCTCCCGAAGGGAACCCCCATGTACGACGTCAAGGAATACGGCGCTGTCGGCGACGGCACCACCGACGACACCGCCGCCGTCCAGGCCGCCATCGACGCCTGCGCCGACCACGGCGGCGGCCGAGTGCTGCTGCCCGGCGGACACACCTTCCGCACCGGCACCGTGACCCTGCGCTCGCACGTCGAGCTGCACCTCGAACACGGCGCCACCCTCGCGGGCAGCCCCGACTTCGCCGACTACACCGTGCGGTTCGGCGGCGTCGTCCTCAACGACGGCAGCACCCAGTGGGGCAAGGAGCCCACGGGCGTCCTGCTGAACGCCGAGGGCGCCGAGAACATCGCCGTCACCGGGGCCGGAACCATCGACGGCGCCGGCCGCCACTTCGTGCTGTCGGACAACGGCTACATCTACACGATGGACCAACAGCGCCCCTTCACCGTCTACTTCCGCGACTGCACCAACGTCACCTTCCGCGACGTGTCCATCGTCGACGGCGCCGTGTGGACCCTGCGCCTGTCGCTCTGCGACGACGTCGTGATCCACGGCATCCGCATCCACAACGACCTCAAGACGCCCAACAGCGACGCCATCGACCTCGACTGCTGCCGCCGCGTGCGCATCAGCGACTGCGACATCGTCGCGGGCGACGACGCCATCTGCCTCAAGGCGTGCCTGGAACACACCGGGACCGACCGCGAGAATGCGCCGGTGTGCGAGGACGTCACCGTCACCGGATGCACCATCACCACCACATCCAGCGCACTCATCGCGGGAGTTGAAGGCCAGAGCGCCATCCGCAACGTCGTCTTCTCCTCCTGCGTCATCCGCGGCAGCGCACGCGGACTCGCCGTGCGCCAGGCCGAGGGCGGCGACATCGAGAACATCCTCTTCAGCGACATCACCGTGGAGACCCGCTTCTTCCACGAAGGCTGGTGGGGCCGCGGCGAACCGATCGCGGTCATGGCGGTGCCGTGGACGGAGAACTGCGGCACCATCCGCAACGTCCGCTTCCGCAACATCCTTTGCCGCTCCGAGAACGGTGTCGTCGTCGTCGCCCAGGCCCCGGGCCGCGTCGAGGGCCTGGTCTTCGACGACGTACGGGTCGAGATCGACCGGTGGAGCCGGTGGCAGGGCGGCCACGCGGATCTCCGCCCGCGCCGCGCCGAGAACTTCCCCGCCATGCCCACGGACGGCTTCCACCTGGAGAACGCCCACGACGTACGGCTCCGTGACTGCGAGGTCGTCTGGCGCGCCCGCCCCGACGACGCCCGGCACGCGCTGTACGCAGAGAACTGCAAGGACCTGGAGAACCGGGACTTCCGCGGCGACGCGGCCCACCCCGGCGTGGAGGCGGTGCTCACCCGATGACGCGCCCCGCCCCGCCGACCCCCCGCTTCGGCGCCAACTACACGCCGTCCAAGGACTGGTTCTACGGCTGGTACCACCTCGACAAGGACGCGGCGTCGGCCGACTTCGAGCAGATCGCGGCCCTCGGCCTCGACCACGTCAGGCTCTTCTGCCTGTGGCCGCACATCCAGCCCAACCGCTCGTACGTCGACGAACACGTACTGGACGACCTCGCCGACCTCGTGGCACGGGCCCACGCCGCGGGCCTCGACACCAACGTCGATGTACTCCAAGGCCACATGTCCGGCATGGAGTTCATGCCCGCCTGGCTCTCCACCCGCCACCGCCGCAGCATCTACGCCGACCCCGACGTGGTGGCCGCCGAGGAGGAACTGCTCACGGCGGTCGCGGCACGCCTGCGCGCGGTCCCGGGATTCCTCGGCATCACACTCGGCAACGAGATGAACCTCCTGGTCGGCGAGTACCCCACCACCACGGACGAGGTCGGCGCCTGGCTGCCCCGACTGCTGGCGGCCTGCCGACGCGGAGCCCCCGGCGCGACACACCTGCACTCCACGTACGACGCCGCGTTCTACCTGCCCGACCACCCCTTCACCCCCGAACACGTCGGCGGCGAGGGCGACTTGGCCGCCGTACACTCCTGGGTGTTCAACGGCACCGTGCAGCGCTACGGCTCCGGCAGCGTGCAGGTCGAACGGCACGCCGAGTACCTGATCCAGCTCGCCACAGCCCACCTCGACGACCCTGCCCGCCCGGTGTGGCTCCAGGAGGTCGGCGCGCCACGACCGCTGATCGCCGACGCCGACGTGGAGTCGTTCGTGCACGCCACGGTGCGCAACGCATTGGACTGTCCGGGCCTGTGGGGCGTCACGTGGTGGTCCTCGCACGCGGTCGACCGCCGCTTCACCGACTTCAACGACCTGGAGCACGAACTGGGCCTGTACGGCGCCGACGGCAACCCCACGCCGACCGGCCGTGCCTTCGCCGACGCGGTGGCCGAGGCTCGTGCGAAGCCGTCTCTCCCGGCGCCGCGCACGCTCGCGGTACGGCTCCCGGACAACGCTCCCGGGGCAGACCCCCGAGGTGAATACGGCCCCGGCGGACGGGTCTTCGACACCTGGATGCGGCTCGCTGCCGCAGGCGCACGGCCCGCGCTGGTCCGTGGCGCGGACGTGGCGAGCGGGGCGGCGGCACGGTGGGGTATCGGCGAGGTGGTGGAGGTGGATCCGGCGACGTAGGGCGAATGGCGGCAGCACGGGCCCACCCGCCCAACCATCGTGCTGAGAAAATCAGTTACGGATGATTTCTCAACAGGTAGCCAGTGCGCGGCTGTTGAGCCGCTGAAGGCGCGGCCGTTTGGTTCGCCGGCACCGCACAAACACATCAAGCCGCCCATCTCTTCGCCTCGGAGCACGTCCAGACCCTAACCACATGCTTCCGACGCTGGGGGCGACCCGCTACCCGATGGGCTGTGGGCGGGCAAGTTTCTCAAGACGGTGACGTACCAAAGCTTCGCAGCGCCGAGAGCGGGCGGCGCGATGCTGGGTGAGGACTGCGGCTGCCTCTCCTGCCTCGAGCGCTGAGAGGTGCACGCCGGCTCTGGTGGCCTCCGCGCCACGCGTCGGGGCGACATGGTCTGTCCTCACATCAGTGACCAACTGGCCCTTCCACTGCGCCCGTTCGGTCGTGCTTCCTGGCAGTGTTGTCGGCGCGTTCACCCCGGACCTCGCGATGAGCCTGTTCTAGTCGTTGCTCACCGTGAGGTCCGCTTGAGCGTGGGCTACGCGGTCGTCTCCGAGGTGGGCCAGGTCTGGCGGTGGTCCGCCGCCTCGAGGATGAGGTGGGCGTCGTCGACCGGGGGGTAGATCCACTCGCTGTTGATCTGCTCCTTCAGCCGCTTCGCTTCCTGGCCTGTCGCCTGGACCTGACGGTCCCACCCGGAGGTGACGACGGCGCCCGCGGGGCCGAGATCGAGGCAGGTGACATAGGGATCGGGCGCGAAGGGCACCAGATCCATGCCCAGGAGGTCGGCCGCGACATTGCGTCCCGCGAACTTCCCCAGTGGCACCGCATGCTGACAGCTCTGCGTCACGGCATGTCCCACTTCGGCCTCGGCTGCCGCGGTGTCACCGGCCGCGAAGACCTCGGGAGCTCCCTTGACCCGCAGGTGGGAGTCGACGATCAGTCGGCCGAGACGGTCGCGTTCGCCGGAGACAAGGGCGGCGAGAGGGCTTGCGGTCATGCCCGCGGTCCAGATCGTGGTGGCGGTCGGCAGCACCTCGCCGCTGGACAGGGTCACCGAGCGTTCTCCGACAGAGTCCACGGTGGCCTCCAGCCGGTACTCGACACCCAGGTCGCGCAGGGACTGCGTGATGTGCGGGCGCGGCCCCGGACCGAGCTCGGGTCCGATCTCCGCCGCTCGCTCCACGAGAATCACCTTCACCTCGTCACGATCGTCGGCAGGGGCGAGTTCCCGCAGGCGGCCCGCGAGTTCGGTGGCGATCTCCAGACCGGTGAAGCCCGCGCCCACCACCACGGCTGTGAACCGACCCTCGAACGAGGGCGCGTCGGGCAAGCGCCGCAGGTGATGGTCGAGCTTGGCCGCGGAGGTCATCGTGTCGATGTCGAAGAGCCACTGCGCGCCGGGCAGTGCCGGGCGGACGACCTGGCTGCCGGCGGCAAGCACGAGACGGTCGTAGGTCAGGTCGAGCGGCTGCGTGTCACGGCCGACGGCTGTGACACGGCGGGCCTCAGTGTCGATGCCGGTGACAGTGGCGGCGATCCGCTCGATCCCCACCGGGCCCAGCACGCGGTCCAGGGACACACGCATGGCCTGCGGATCGGCCTCGTACAGGCGCGGGCGGATCACCAGGTCGTCGGTGTTGCCGACCAGGGTCACCTTCAGCTCCGCAGGGTCGACACCCTGCTCCCGGGCGGTACGTACCGCGCCCACGGCGCTCCACACACCTGCGAAACCGCCGCCAATAACCAGGATATTTTTCATCCAGATTCACCTTCTGAAAAGAGCGGGCGCGACGTCTGGCGCGCCCGGAGTGGAAGTGTCTGCATTCAGTTGAGCCCGAAGGCTCCGCGGACCATTGGCCCCATGTTCGGGGCGTGAGCGTCGGCCTCCGCCTGCACGTCGGCGAGGGTCTGCTCGGCGAGCGCGTCACGCCAGGCTCGTTCGGCACGCCCCATCGAGGTCTTCACCGCACAGTCCGTGGCGAAGTCGCCGGGGGTTCGGGCCCCGACGGTGCCGCACTGGCGGATCTCCGCACAGCGGAAGAGCGTGGAGTCGCCCTCAATGGCGTCGAACACCTCCAGCAAGGTGATCGACTCTGCCGGGCGCGCCAGGACGAAACCACCACGCGCGCCCGGCAGTGACTCCAGGAGCCCGGCCCTGACCAGCTGTTGCAGCTGCTTGTTGAGGTAGGCGCGCGGCAGGTCGTGCCCGGCGGCGAGGGTAGCCACCGAGACGGGGGTGTCCTCGCCCAGCCAGGAGAGGTTCAGCAAGGTGTGCACCGCCCACTCGACGCCTCGACTCATTCGCATACCTGGATACTAACTGTCCAGGTTGAAGCGGGGCAACTCGGCCTGGAACGGGCGGCGTGTGCGGATCGGTGCGGACGGTCGGGAAAACACCCGGGTATTTAAGGTCGCACCTCTTGACGGTGGCGGTCGCCACCTTCGAAGATCCAGACGTACAAAAGACCCGGGTGTTTACGGCATCTTCCGCACGGCAAGGCGTCGTTGCTGTCGGCTTTGCAGGATCGATCGCCGGGCTCCGGTAGACCTGCGGAACCGCTACCCGCCCGTCCGGGCCACCCGAGCAGGAAGAGGAGCACACGCATGAGCAACGACGACAAGGCCGCCATCATCGAGGCCCTGAACATGTACGCCTTCGCGCTCGACACGCGTCAGTGGGACCTGTTCGACCGTGTCTTCACCGAGGACGTGGAGGCCGTCTTCGGCCCGGCCGGAGCCGCCTGGGTCGGTCTCGAGGAGTTCAAGACGTCCTTCGCCGGGTTCCACGACAGCCTGGACAGTCACGTCCACACGATGATGGGCCAGCTGGTCAACGTCGACGGGGACAGGGCGAACGCCTTCAGCTACGGCAACTGGATCCTGGTGCGCGAGGCGGCCGAGGGCGGGCCGACCTGGACGGGGACCGGCTACTACGACGACGAGCTCGTCCGCACCGCCGACGGCTGGCGCATCAAGCGGCGCGTCTGCCGACTGCTGTCGTGGACCGGCAACCCCTCGGTGCCCGAGCCGCAGCGCGAGCACCAGCCGGACATGAACTCCCAAGGGCTGCACCAGTTCGCGAAGAAGGGCGACCTCGCGTTCCTCAAGGCGATCACCGCGAAGAAGTAGAAGAGGCAGACGCCAGAAGTGGGTGCACCCGTGATTCTCGTGACCGCCGCGAACGGCAATCAAGGAAAGCGTCTGATCCCGAGGCTGGTGGCAGCAGGAGCCGAGGTGCGCGCCTGCGTCCGCTCCGAGGAGTCCGGGCGGGCGCTCCGCGCCGCCGGGGTGGCCGACGTCCTGGTCGGGGACCTCGCCGATCCGGCGGTGTTGGCTCGTGCCATGCGCGGTGTGGAGGCGGTCTACTACGTTGGGCCCGCCCTTCACCCCGACGAGCGGGCGACCGGGTTCGTGGCCATCGAGGCCGCGAAGGGAGCGGGCGTGACGCACTTCGTGTTCAGCTCGGTGCTGCATGCGATCATCACGGACCTGATCCAGCACGAGATCAAGCGCGATCTCGAGGAGTACCTGGTGTCGTCGGGCCTGGAGTTCACCATCCTCCAGCCGGCCAACTACATGCTGCGCCATCGGCTGGTCCCCGCCTTCGAGGAAGGTGTCTTCCGCCTGTCGTGGGCGCTCGACCGCCGCCAGTCGATGGTCGACGTCGACGACGTGGCGGCGGTGGCGGCGGCCGTTCTGACCGATCCGCGGGGACATGAGGGTGCCACCTACGAGCTCGTCGCACCCGGGCGCTACACGGCGTACGACCTCGCGCGCGTCATCTCCGAGGTGACGGGCCGTGAGGTCACCGCCGAGGAGATCGACTCCGATGTTTTCCTCAAGGCGTCCCTCGGGGTCGACAACCTCGACGAAGTGCCGTACCAGGCCGAGGTGTTGCGCGCGATCGGCGCCCGCTACAGCAGCCACGATTTCGTCGGGAACCCCAACGTGCTCACGTGGCTGCTCGGCCGGCCGCCCACGACCTTCGAGCAGTTCGTGCGGCGGGAGTTCCGCGCCGTCCAAGACCAGATGGAGCAGCCATGTCCGGGCCCATAGACGCCACCTTGTTCCGCGAGACCCTGGGGCACTATCCGACGGGGGTGGCCGTCGTCACGACCATGACGGACGACGGGACACCGGACGGCATGGTCGTCGGCACCTTCTCGTCGGTCTCCCTCGACCCTCCGCTGATCGCCTTCTTCCCCGCGAGCAGTTCCCGCAGCTTCGCGCGACTGCGTGCCGCCCCGGCGTTCTGCGTCAACGTCCTGGCATCCGACCAGGAGCCGCTGTGCCGACAGATCGCGACCAGCAGCGAGGGCAAGTTCGACGGTGTGGGCTGGCGGCCCGGTCCGCTGGGGGCACCCATCATCGAGGGAGCGGTGTCCTGGATCGAGTGCACATACGAGGAGGTGCGTGAGGCGGGGGACCACTTCATCGTCCTCGGCCGCGTCCATGGCCTCGCCGTCGAACGGTCCACGCTGCCACTGCTCTTCTTCCAGGGCGGCTACGGGCGCTTCTCACCCGGATCCTTCGTCGCCGCGCCCGACCCCGAACTGATCCAGGCGGCGCACCTCGCAGAGACCATCAGGGCTCAGGTCGAGGAACTCAGCACCGAGTTCGAGGTCAACTGCAGCGTCCTTGCCAGAGTCCGCGACGATGCGGTGCAGGTGCTCGCCACCAATCAGGGGCGCGTGGGTGACTCGCCGCCGCTCGGGCACCGGCAGCCCATCATTCCCCCGATGGGCGCCGTGTTCATGGTGGACGCGGCTCCGGAGGAGGTCGACGGGTGGTTGCGGCGCTCCCCGGACGACAGTCACGAGACCCGCGACGTCCACAGCGCCCTGCTCGACAAGGTCCGAGAGCGCGGCTACTCCCTCCTCGCCGCCGAGCCGGAGCTGCTGGAACGCCATCGGGTGGCATTGTCCGCGTTCGAGCAGTCCGACCGGCTGCCGCGCCATGAACGCGCCGTCCAACAGGTGACCGCCGAGCTCGCCGATATCTTCTGCCCCGACCTCGTGCCGGGACGCCGCTACGACCTTGTGTCGATCGTCGTCCTCATCCCCACGCCGGCCGACCTGCCGCCGATGGCTCTCCGCATGACCGGGCTGCCCGCTTCCGCCTCCACGGAGCAGGTCGAGTCGTGGATCGACGGTCTCAAGCGGGTCGCCCGGGCGGCGTCGCTGGTCGGCTAGAGAGCCATCAACGCCTAAGAGAGTCACCAACGCCGTCACCAACGCCCAACTGGGCAGGGGGAGTTCGATGTGCGATGACATCTCGGATGTCATCCGGTCCATGCCCGAGCCGACCCCGCGCCGATTCCTCATGACAGCGGCGGCGGCAGCGGCTGCCTGTGGTGTGTGGACCTATCCGTCGGCCGACGCAGGTCCTGACGCCGACGAGCCGCTCGACGCGGCATCGACGGAGCTCCCGCGGTGCGCCTCGACGGCGTCGCGCGTGCGGGGGAGGTCCCCGGACGCGATCGCGTCGACGAGCTCCGCGTGCACTGCGACGCGTGAGGCGAGGTATTCCGCCGCGTCGTTCTCCTGCTCGGTTCCTGCATGGACCTCCAGCTCGGCGACGCAGCGGATGGTGCCGACGTACACGCCGCGGGCGAGTTCATTGGGTGTGATGGCCGCGATGCGCTCGTGGAGGGACCAGTTCGCGGCCATGAACGCCGTCCAGTCGTCGCGATGCGCCGCCATCTCGGACATGCAGGCCTGAAGCTCCGCGATGTCGGTCGCCGTGCGGTGGCGCGCGGCGTCGACAGCGATGAGTTCCTCGAGCGCCTCCCGCACGGCGATGGCGTCACTGGCGGTGCTCGCACCCTCGGTCACGGTCAGCAGGGTGCGACGCAGCCGGACCACCGGACTGATGGACGCGACGAACAGCCCGCCGCCCCGGCCCGGTCGCACCTCGACGGTCCCCCGCTCGGAGAGCAGCCGGGCCGTCTCGCCGATCGTCGAACGCCCGTAGCCGGTCCGCTCCCGCAGCTCGTCCTGGGTCGCGATGCGGTCACCGGGCAGCAGGTTCCGCTCGACGATGGACCGCTCGATCTCGTTGGCGAGTTGCTGCGCCCGGGACACCGGCTTGGAAAACATGCGGGTAGTTTACTGGACCCTTAACTCACCTGCATCGTCAGTCTGTTAGGGAGAGGGCCGAGCTCCCCGTTCGGTCCCGGGCCCGTTCGGGACACGGCCTCAGAGGCCGAGCAGTCGTTCGGCGTTGCGGTGGGCGATGTCCCGCTTGGCGTCCGTGGGCAGGTCGCAGTCCTCGAGGAAGCTGCGGGCGCCCGCGTGTCCGACGAAGGGGTAGTCGACGGAGTAGATCATGCGGTCGGTGCCGAGGACATCGGCGCAGAAGCGCAGGTGCGGTGCGGTGAACATGCCGCTGGGGGTGTACCAGACGTTCTGGCGTACGTAGTCGCCGATGGTCCGGTCGAGGCCCGTGGCGCGCTGGGGAAGTGCCTCGTCGAGGCGGTCCAGGAACCAGGGGATCATCTCGCCCCAGTGCCCGAGGACGAATTGCAGGTCCGGGTAGCGGTCCAGGGCGCCGCTGAGGACGAGGTGGAGGAAGTGGATGCCCGATTCGTTGTGCCATCCCCAGGCCGCGGTGGCGAACCGTGTGGCGACCACGGGGTCGAGGCCCGCTTCGTAGTTGCCCGCGCTGGTGTCACGGGTGGGCGGGGCGGGGTGGAGGTAGATCGGGACGTGCAGTTCGGCGGCCGCCCGCAGGATCGGGTCGAAGCGCTCGGCGGACAGGAACTCGTCGTCGGTGCGTCCGTGGATGAGCGTGCCGACGTGGCCGAGTTCCTCGACGGCACGCTTGAGCTCGGCCGGGGCCTGCTCCGGGGCGGACGTGGGCAGCGACGCGAAGGCGGCGAAACGGTCGGGGTGGCGTGAACAGGCGGCCGCGAGACGGTCGTTGACTCCCTGTACGAAATCAGGAGCCACGTCGGCGGGCAGGAACTGCGTGGTGAGGTTGGACAGCACCTGCATGTCGATGCCGTGCGCGTCCATGTCGGCGATACGCCCCTGGTCGAGGTCTTCGAGCTCCTCGGCCGTGGGGCAGTAGGGCAGCCCACTGGCCGGCGAGTACGCCGCCCCGAAGTGCGGGCTCACCTGCGCCGCGCGTCCGGCGGAGGCCTGCGCCACCGCGGTGTCGAGGGTGTGCTCCTCGATGGTGATCAGCTTCATTGCGTCAGTCCTGTTCATGCCGTCAGCCCCGGGCTTCCTCGCCGAGCCAGGCGAACGCGGCATCCGTGATGTCACGTTCCAGTTCGCTGCCCTGCGTCGCGAAGACGCGCTGGACGGGGAACCCGCTCTGGTCGAGCACGTAGGCCAGCGCCCCGTACTCGCGCGGGTACCTGGCCACCACCTCGGGGTCGATCTCCACGATCCCGGCGGGGAACGTGAACGTGGCGAAGTCGTACACGCTCTTGCGGTCGACGATGCGCCAGACGCCGTCCCGGCGCTCGATGCGGTCCATGAAGCGGTTGTGGCCGTTGCAGCCCAGGCCAAGGCGGCCGTTCTCGGCGACGATGACCGCGTTGGTCTCGGCGACCGCGCGCGTGCCGTCGGCGGAGAAGGTCACGGAGGGGGAGGTGATGAGGTGCTTGGTCCGCAGATCGGTGGCGGCCATCCGCGAGGACGCGTCGACGAACTCAGCAGCCGGGCCCTCGAACCAGGTGATCTCGATCCGAGCGCCCGGGTGGAACAGCTCCCGGAGCCGGTCCCATTGGCCCTTGTCGCGATGGATCCAGCCGGTCATGAGGTCGGCGATGTCCTGGCGGTCCTGAAGTGTCGGAAGTGACGGTGTGGAAGGCATGGCTCCAGTCTCCGACCCTTCCATTGATAGTTCCAATTGATAGATCTGATCTATTGTTCGTTGACAGCGATTGGAAATGTGGGCGAGTGATCGGGGATCTCGCGTGGAACTTCGCCATCTGCGGTACTTCGTGGCCGTCGCCGAGGAGTGCCACTTCGGCCGCGCCGCCGCCCGGCTGCATGTCACGCAGTCGACGCTGAGCACCCAGGTGAAGGCGCTGGAGCGCGAGGTGGGTGGCCCCGTCTTCGTCCGCACCAGCCGCCGGGTCGAGCTGACGGAGGCGGGGCAGCTGCTGCTCGTCGAGGCGCGACGGACCCTGGCGCAGGCCGGCCGTGCCCTGGACGTCGCCCGGCAGTCGGTCAGGGGCGAGACCGGGGCCGTACGGATCGGGTTCTCCGGGATCGCCGTGCTGGAAGGCACCCTCTCCACCGACCTGCGCCGCTTCCACGCGGCTCACCCGCGTGTAGAGCTCCACCTGACCGAACTCCCGCCCGCCGCACAGGTGCAGGGCCTGCGCGACGGCACGCTCGACATCGGATACAGCCCCGACAACGGGCTGGGGGAGGTGAGCGACCTCGCGGTGCGGCGCGGAGCCCGGACGACTCTCTCGATCGCCGTGCGCCACGACCACGCGCTGGCCGCCGAGGCCTCGGTCGCCCCCGGGGACCTGGAGGGCGAGACCCTCATCGTGTACGCGGCCGACCAAGACGACGAGAGCGTGCTCGACCGTTTCGGGGCGGAGCAGCGGGCCCGTGTCCACCTGGTGACCGGCACCCTCGGCGCGCTCGTGCTCGCCTCGGCCGGCGTGGGTGTGGCCGTCGTCCCGGCCGCCGCGGAACGCATCGGGCTCCGGGACCTCGTCTACCGGCCCCTGCGTGACATGGCGGCCGACGTGGATGTGGTGACACTCAGCCGCCCCGACGAAATCGCCGGGGCGGTGCGCGCGTTCGTCAGGTCCTGCGACCGGGCGGCGGGGGAGTGAGTCGGCGGGTCGGTGTCACGCCTGCTTGACCGGGAGTTGCAGGTACGAGGCCCGGTCGCCGCCGGTGTGGATGATGTGGCGGCCGCTGTTGGTCGGGGTGTACTCGCGGATGCCGGGCATCATCGTGCCCAGCAGCGACCTGCCGCTGACGATGAAGCGGAGTTGTTCGCCCGGGTGGAAGGTGAGTCCGACCGGCAGCAGGTCGATCTCGACGTCGACGACCTCGCCGGGGGAGAGCTTCTCGACCCGGTCGAAGGTGTGCGCCGGGATGTCGTCGGTGGCCAGGGCCTTGTCCAGGTGGCGCATCGAGACACGGAGGCGTCCGTCGGAGCCCTTGTAGCGCAGGATCGAGGCGCCCCGTTCGGTGACGTCCATGGCCAGCGCGCCCTGGTTGAGGGCGGTGAACGCCTGGAGCGGTGTGCCGTGGGCGTCGAGCTTTTGGACGAGGACGAACAGGTCCATGTCGTCGGAGCCGTCGGCCTCGACCCACAGGTGCGCTTTGGGGTAGCCGACCAGCGTGGTCTCCTCGTCGAAGCGCGCCACGAACGACACCAGGTCCGGGTTGGCCGCGACGTCGTAGCCGACCGTGCCCTCGACGGCGGGCGCCGTGGTTGCCAGGGTCCGGGTGCGTGCGTCGAGGTAGTACTTCGTCGAGGTGACGTCGGCCGGCGGGAACTGGTCCGCGGGGACGTTGACCTGGTCGCCGCCGTGGAGGTCGAGGAGGGAGTAGCGCACGCGGGGTGTCTGCTCCCAGCCGTTGTCCTCGCCCTTGAGGGTGTGGTCGAAGAAGCGGCGCAGGTCCTCGACGTTGGTCTCGTCGTAGTAGTCGGGCCATTCCTGGCTGTTGTGGATGCGCAGCCACTTGTCCGTGGAGGCCATCCGGCGCCAGGCGCGGAACGTACCGGCGGTGTGCAGGGTGTTGGAGTAGCTGGCGACGACGTACGCGGGCACGTTGATGTTCTCGAACCGCGGGATCTTGTTCTCCCACAGGCCGTCCATCAGCGGGTGGTGCTCGGCCTCGGTGAGGATGTCCTCCTTCTGGGCCTTGCCGTAGAAGCTGTTGTCCTGGAGCTGGCGGGCGAAGCCGGTGTCGGGCATGCCGCCGCGCATGACCAGGTCGCGGTAGACGTCGCTGACGCCCTCCCACGGGTTGATGGCCGCCAGGTGTGGCGGCTGCTCGGCCGCGGTGAACCACTGGGAGACCGCGAGGTAGGAGGTTCCGCTCATCGCGACCTTGCCGGTGCACCAGTCCTGGACGCCCAGCCACTCGATCAGGTCGTAGCAGTCCCGGCCCTCCTGGCGGTCCCAAATGGCGCTGTCGCCCTCGGAGTTGGCGACGCCCCGGATGTCCGGGTTGCAGATCGCGTAGCCCCGCGCGCACCAGTAGGCGGGGTCGGGGCCTTCGAACTTCTCGAGTCCGGACACGATGCCGTTGTCGAGGCCGACCATGCCGAAGATGCCCATCACGCTGGCGGACGAGCCCTGGCCCTTGCCGTACGGGCTCCACGCCACGATCACCGGGACCTGCTCGGAGTCGGCGGGACGGAAGACGTCGACGTGGATCGTGACGCCGTCGCGCAGGGTGACCGGTACGTCCTTGTCGAGCACGATGTCGACGGGCAGCGGCTTGAACGGCGGCGCGATCCGGAAGCCCGCCTCCAGCGTGCGCGTCCCGGGCTCGAAGTCGCTCAGGATCCCGTAGCGGGGGCCCGGCTCCAGCGGCTGGGACGGCATGTACACCTTCTGGACGTCACTCATCGTGAGCTCCTCGCGTCTTTCGGTCGGCGGACGGGCTCTGCCGACATTTCGAGCGTAGGTCGGCGACGGCAAAATCTCAACACGTGTTGAGTTCATGTCGGGGGAGGTAGTTTTGGGGCATGACCGCGCACACGACTCCCGCCGCCGAGACCACCCCCGCCGCCCGTCGTGGGCGCCGGCCGGGGACGAATACGACCCGGCAGGCGATCCTCGCGGCGGCCCGCGCCCGCTTCGCGGCGGACGGCTTCACCGCGACCACGATCCGGCGGGTCGCGGCCGACGCCGGGGTGGACGCGTCGCTGGTGATGCAGTTCTTCCGGTCGAAGAACGAGCTGTTCGCCGCCGTGATGTCCGTCCCCGCGGAGGCGTTGACGCGCTTCAGTGACGCGTTCGAGGGCCCGGACGAGGGACTCGGTGAACGCGTCGTACGGGCCTTCCTCGATGTGTGGGAGGTGGACGCCGCGAGCTCGGAGCCGCTCATGGCGATGCTCCGGGGCGCCATCGCCAACGACCAGGCCAACGACCAGCTGCGCGAGTTCCTCGAGGAGCGGCTGCTCGTCGACGCCATCACCTCGCGCGACATCGACGATGCGACACTCCGTGCGGGGGTCGTGTCGTCGATGCTCGTCGGGCTCGTGGTCGGGCGCCGCGTCGTCGGTGTCCCCACGCTGACCGGCGCCGAGCGTGAGAAGCTGATCACGCTCGTCGGACCCGCCGTGCAGAGCGTGCTGGTCCCGACGCCGTAGCCCAGCGACGACGAGGGGACGGACAGCCCATGACGGCGATCGACGGCCGCATCTACGTCGAGGGGCGCCGCGCCCAGTGCCCGTCCGATCTACAGGACGCCGCCGACGACCTGGAGCGCTCGGGCGGTGTGGCCTGGATCGGCCTGATGGACCCCGGCCCGGACGAACTCGAGGCCGCCGCGGCCCGGTTCGGACTGCACCCCCTGGCCGTCGAGGACGCGCACAAGGGACATCAGCGCCCGAAGCTGGAGCGCTACGGCGACACGATGTTCGTCGTGCTGCGCCCCGCCTCCTACGACGACCGGCACGAGTGTGTCGACTTCGGCGAGGTGCACCTGTTCGTCGGGCCGCAGTTCGTCATCACCGTCCGGCACAGCACCGTCCCGGACCTGTCGGCGGCCCGCGACGCCCTCGAGGCGGAGCCGGAGTTCCTCGGCCTGGGGCCCGAGGCGATGCTCACGGCGTTCCTCGACGTGATCGTCGACGGCTACGCGCCCGTCGTCGCCGGGCTCATGAATGACATCGACGAGATCGAGGACACCCTGTTCGGGAAGGGCAACGCGGATCCCGCCCTGTCCGAGCGGATCTACCGGCTGCTCGCGCAGGTGATCGCCCTGCAGCGCGCCATCGGGGCGCTCCCCAACATGGTGCGCGGCCTGCTTCGCGGAGCGGACCGGTACGGCACCGGCGACGAGGTGCAGAACCGGCTGCGCAATGTTCTCGACCACACGATCCGGGTGACGGAACGCGTCGATGGGGCGAGGGCCCTGCTGGAGAACGCCCTGACTGTGCACTCCACACTGGTGACGATGGATCAGAACGAGGCCATGCGGCGCATGTCGAGCGCCAGCCTCGCCCAGGGCGAGGAGAGCCGCCGCCTGGCGGAGGAGACCATCGAGCAGGGCGAGCAGGTCAAGAAGATCTCGTCGTGGGCGGCGATCCTGTTCACCCCGACGCTCGTCGCCTCCATCTACGGCATGAACTTCGACCACATGCCGGAGCTGCACTGGACGTGGGGCTATCCGTTCGCCGTGGCGCTGATGCTCGGCTTCGGGTTCGGCCTCTGGGGTGTCTTCAAGTGGCGTCGCTGGCTGTGAGCCCGGGGCTCAGGTCCGGCGGTCGGGTGTGCTGAGGTAGGCGATCGCCATGTCGCTGAGTTCGTCCGCGTACTGGCGCTGTGCCTGCTCGCCGGTGGCCGGGTCGGGGCGTACGGAGTTGTGGAAGCAGGCGCCGAGGATGGCGCGGGCCACGGTGTCCAGCGCCTTCTGCGGGTCGGAGCGGCGGATCTCGCCGGCGTAGGGGGCCGCCGCTTCGAGCAGGAGGCGGTGGACCTCGGTGATGGTGCGGGCCCCGCGATCCGGCGGCTTGGTCCCCCGTGTGCGCAGCAGTTCGGGGAAGAGGTTGCTGTGGTCGGCGAAGGAGTGCAGCAGGGCGTGCGCGTAGGCGTCCATGACGCCCTGGAGCGACGGCTCGGCCTTGGCCAGCTGCTCGGTCACGTATTCCTCGCGCCGTTCCAGCATCCGCTCGGTGAGCGCGTTGATCAGCTGCTCTTTGTCCTCGAAGCGGCGGTAGATCGTGCCGACCGCAACGCCGGCGCGGGCGGCGACGCCGGTGATCGTCATCTCCTCCAGGCCGGACGAGGCGGCGATCTCCTCCGCCGCGCGCAGCACGCGGGCCAGCGTCGCGGCGCTGCGCGCCTGTTGGGGCTGCCGGTACGGCGCCGGGCGGTCGTGCTGGTCGGTCATGTTCCGCATCGTATCGGCGGAGGTCACGGTGCCGGCTGTTGACAAGGGGTGGACCCCGGCGCGTAGTCTCGCCGCCATAAAGTGAATGTGTATCTACATTCGCATCCGACTGGAGGGCCTGCCCGTGACCGACAACCAGACGCTCCCGGCCGTGACCGTGACGCTCGATTCGGGGCCGACCGGCGCCGGGAGCATCGACGACATGGAGCTGTTCTATGCGCGCCGCGCCCTGGACCGCTTCCGGGCGCGACTGGGCCGCGAGGGCCTTCTCGATCTCCTGGCCGAGGACATCGAGAAGGGCAACGCCTTCCTGCGGGAGTGTGCGCGCACCTCCGACGGCAAGTTCAACGCGGGGACGACGGTGCTCACGGCGCGCGGCCTGACCTCGGGCGAGTTCCTGGCCTGGATGGACGCGGCCTTCGAGGGCGGCGACGAGCGCCCGCTGCTTGCCGCGCACCCCGAGCACTACGTGATGGGCGCCGATGGGATCGGGGCGCGCGTGGTGGAGAACATCGGCCCTCACCTGTGCTCGTTCTACATGGGAGGCTGGGGCACGGCCGCGATGGCCTGGGCCGACGACGCGGCCGAGCTCCTGCCGGAGGCGGAGTTCCCGAACAAGAAGTCCTCGAACCTGTTCCTGGAGGACGGCACCGTCGTCGGCCGGGCGCTGATCCAGTTCGGCGACACCACCGACGGGTTCACCGCGAGCCTGACGGTCTACTTCCCCACGACCTGCCCCGAGGACGTCCTGGACCACCACATGCGGCACTACGCCGTCGAGTTCAGGAACTGGATCGTCGCCGCGGCGGAGGCTCGCGCCTGAGCGCTGCGGCTACTGGCCGCAGGCGACGGTGAGCATCTGAGCGATAGGGCTACTGGCCGCAGGCGGCGGCGAGGGCCCTGCGGATGCGGACGGGTTCGTACGTGGGTGAGGCGATGGAGAGGACGACGAGAGCGGTGCGGGCGAGGTGGGTCGCCAGTGCGCGGGAGGCGGCGTTCGCGTCGCCCGACTTCACCGCCTCGGCGATGGTGTGGTGCTGCGTGCTCGTGTCCGCCTGCCACTCGAGCGGGTTCCACGAGACGAACGCCATGCGGTAGCGCGTGGCGTGGTCCGACAGGAGGGCGAGTTCCCGTTCCATGCGCGGCCCTGACGGGTGGACCAGAGCACGGTGGAACTGCTCGTGCGGGCACTCCCACTGCTCTACGTCGCCGGTGCGGGCCTTGTCGTCCATCTCCTGCAGCAACTGATCGAGTTGGCGCAGATGGTCCTCGGTCATGCGCGGCACGGCGATGCCGATGGCCAGCGCCTCGAGGTTGATGCGCATCGCGTACAGCTCGTCCAGGTCGTCGTCGCTGAATTCCGCGACGCGGGCGCGGTGTTGCGACTCCTGTTGGACGAAGCCCTCGCGCTGCAAGATCCTGAGCGCTTCACGCAGGGGGCCCCGGCTCACGCCGAGTTGGCGGGCCAGCTCGACCTGCGACAGCGGGTCGCCGGCACGCAGTTCACCGTGCATGATCGCGCGCCGTAGCGCGTGGTGGGCCCGGCTCACCTCATCGGGGTGGGCCTTGCTCATGTCACCGGAGGACGCGAGCTTGTTCGTCGCCTCGGCGGACTGCGCCGACGTCGTCTGCAGGCCTTTCACGCGTCTCCATTCAGCGTTCGGTGGTTTCTCGGAAGTGCCCGGACGAGTTACTGGCACAACCGTAGCCGACGCCGCCCACCTGTCGACATTTTCCGAGCGGGACGGGCGGCGACGTGCGGCCTTGTGGCGTCCTACGAGGTCAGGGCCTCCGCCTGAGCCGCGTCCGGTCGGGCGTCCTGGCGTATCCGGTGGTCGTTGCCCACCACGGTGTTGCGCACCGTGCCCAGGCGTTCCACCTCGACCTCGACCGTGTCTCCCGGCTGCAGCAGCCGGGGAGGTGTGCGGCTGTAGCCGACGCCCGCCGGTGTGCCGGTCGCGAGGAGGTCGCCGGGGCGCAGGGTCAGGGTGTGCGAGATGAGGGAGAGTGTGTCCCCGACCGTATAGATCATCTGGTCGGTGGTGCTCTCCTGCATGGTTTCGCCGTTGACCCGGGTCCGCAGCCGAAGTCCCTGCTTCAGGTCGCCGACCTCGGCGGCGGGCACGAGCGGGCCGAGGGGTCCGGAGCGGTCCCCGTTCTTGCCGAGGATCCACTGCGAGGTCAGCTTCTGTGCCCGGCGCGAGGTCAGGTCGTTGAACACGGAGTATCCGGCGACCGCCGCCAGGGCCTCTTCGGGGGAGGCGTCGACGAGTGGCGCTCCGACCCAGGCGACGACCTCGCCCTCCCAGTCCAGGCCCTCCTCGTTGGCGGGCACGGGCACTTCCGTCCCGTCCACGGAGAGGGACTGCGGCCAGCGCGCGAACAGCGTCGGGTACGGCGGCAGTTCCTGGTCGCGGAAGCTGCCTTCTGCCGCGTGGTCGAGGTAGTTGAGGCCGATGCAGAAGACTCGCGCGTCCGGGAGTACGGGGGGAACCCGCTCGACCGACGCGACCGGGACCGTCGGCCCGACGGGCGGACGGGAGAGGTGTCCCGCCGGGTCGGCCCAGAAGTCCGCGAGTGAGGCGATGACGGTGACCTCGTCGTCCTGTTCGGCCAGGGTCGCGACCTCCACGCCTGAGCCGCCGCTCGCTCGCCTGACACCCACGATTCTCATGAGGTTCCCTTTCCTGTCTCCGGAGGCAGACCCGGGACTGTTCTTTCGTCGTTGCTGATGCGTCGGAGACGGCCAACCCGCCGCCGGTCAGGGCGAGTCGTCCGCGGACGAGCCGGTGTGGTGGTCGTGTTCGAGGTGGTGCTGGATCAGCAGGTCGGCCCCGAAGTCGTTGGACGGGTCGCGCCAGACGCTGTGTACGTGGTTCGCGTTGTCCTCGGCGTTGTCGAACTCGACGAGGGTGACCGGGCCTTGGACGCGGAAGTAGTGCGGCTGCTCGATGGACGTGCCGCCGGCCCAGGCGAAGTGCAGCTCGTCGACGCCGCCCGCTGCCGCGATGCGGTCCATCTCGTGGCCGACCAGGCCCGGGCGGGCGCGCTCGACGAAGTGGGCCAACAGGGCGTCGAAGTACGTGCGTTGGGCGGGGGAGAGGTCGCCGGCCCGGATGCCGCGAGGGTGGGCGCGGAAGTACGCCAGGGCCTTGCGGTCGTCGTCCGTGATCATCGCGTCGCGGCGTCCGACGCCGTGGTACGCGGGGTACTCGACGTCGCCGATGGCGGAGACGGTGCGGGTGACGAAGTCCGCCGGCGGCCTGGAGTGGATGACCGTCTGCTGCTTCTGGGCGCCGGTGAGGCCGTCGAGCAGCTCGAAGGCGGTGTCCTCCTCCTCGCCCAGGATGCGGAACGGGCCGAACCGGGCGGGCTCCGCGCCGAGCAGGAACGGGGTGGCGCTGACCAGGTCGCCGTCGACGACGGTGATGTTGACCGACAGGTGATGGCCGACCAGGCGCCAGCCCCACGTGGTGTCCGGCTGCGGCTGGCCGAAGAACGTGAGGAAGTAGCCGCGGGGGTCGCGGAAGGTGGCCGCGACATGACCGAACACGGGCAGGTTGAGTTCGCGCAGCACGTGCTCGTTGGACATGACCTGGACCACGCGGGCGTAGGCCGGGATCGACATCGATTCGGCGATCAGCCGGTGCGCCAACGCCTCTTGGTGGCGGTCGAGTTCGCGGAGCGGGAGGCCGTGCCGGCCGGACTCGGGCAGGAAGTTCCAGTGTGTACGGGAGGAGTTCTCGTGGGGCAGCAGCACGCGCGCACGCTGGTCGCCGCTCAGGCCGTCGAAGAGACCCATCGCCGCGAACGTGATCGCCGTGGCGTCGAACGAACCGCCCGGCCGCGGCTGGTGCGCCTTCGGCAGCTCACCGCCCGGGTGCGAGCCCGGATGCGGGAGGTGCGGGTCATGCGGGTGACGCGTCGCCGTCATGGTGTTCCGTGCCCTTCTTCGTGGGGTGGTCGCCGACCATCGCGAGGTCCGGCGTCGGGTGGGGGAGTGGATCCGGCGTGTGTGCCTGGGGGCCTCCGTCGTACCTGTACGGGCCGAGGCACAGGAACAGCACGGCGCAGAGCGCGCAGGCGACGGCCAGGACGAGCATCGCCGGGGTGTAGGAGCCGTAGTTGTCGCGGCTCACGCTCACCAGGGATGTAGCGGCCGCCCCGCCGATCTGGAACGTCGAGAAGGCGACACCGTAGATCCTGCCGAAGGACAGTCGCCCGAAGTAGCGGGGGATGAGGTAACTGAGGACGTCGAACTCGGCGCCGATCAACAGCCCGGACAGCGCCGCCGCGAGCAGCGCCGTCGGTACGTTCGGCCCTGCCGCGAACAGCAGCACCGAGACGATGCCGCCGACGAGGTAGACCGACATGACGTGCGACACCGTGAAGCGGTCGAGCAGCCAGCCGGTCACGATCCTGGCCACGATGAGCGCGACTCCGAGTGCGACTGGCACCAGGTTCGCGATGTTCGCGGGGATCCCGGCGTCGAGGAGCAGGGAGATCTGGTGGACGAGGACGGTGGAACCGACCGTGCCCAGCAGGACGAACGCGGCGAGCACGAGCCAGAACGGCCGCGTCCTCGCCGCGGCCCGTAGTGTGTCGCCGCTGGCGCGCAGCATTTCCGTACGCGGACGGGGATCGGCCAGGAAGAAGTACGCGATCGGGAACGCGAGGATCGCGACCACTCCGAGTCCGAGGTACGCCGCCCGCCACCCCCATGTGCCGATCAGCACCGTGGTGAGGATCGGGGCGAGGACCGTGCCGATCCCGATGCCGGAGTTGGCGACGCCCAGGGCGAGGCCGAGCCTGCGCTCGAACCAGCCCGCGGTGAGCCGGAGGTAGGACGCCGGCCACAGGCCCATGCCGCAGAGCGGGATGAGCACCCAGCCCAGGTAGAAGGCGGGCAGGCTGTCGGGCAGGAAGTACATCGCCATCAGGGACAGCGCGAAGAAGGGCGAGCTGCACAGGATCACCCGGCGACCGCCGAACCGGTCGACCAGGAGGCCCTGCACGGGCGAGACGATCACGAGCGTGATGCTGAGGATGGAGGAGGCGAGGCCGATGGCCGGAATCCCCCACCCGAACTCGCGGTGGAGCGGGGCGATGAACGCCCCGAACGTCGTGACCGCCAGCACGCTGGGCCCGCACGCGAGCCCGAGCGTGGACGCCACCGCCGTGCGCCACCCCGCCCTCGACTCGGCGGACGGTGTGTCGGGTGGCTCGGTGAGTGGCGCCGTGGGTGTCGAGGTGGGTGGCACGGACTTCCGCATGTTCATGTGAGTCCTCCGAGCGTGCGACGCAGGAGTGAGACAAAGCGGGGGATGTCGGTGTGCTCGCCGGCCGCGAAGACATAGAAGTCCGGCCGCGCCAGGAGCACTTCACAGTCGTGCTTGGCGAACCAGCGCGCGTAGGCGCCGTCGAGATCCTTGATATGGCCTGCGCCCGATACGTCGGCCAGTACGCCGCCGATCCGCCGGAACCAGGACGCGTCCTCGTCGTCCAACACCTCGGCCGGATCCCCGACGCGGCTGATCAGCTGCCAGCCTTCGCCTGCGACGAGATCGTCGAACAGGCCTACAATCTCGGCGACCTGGACGCGTCCCTGTGGCGCGAGACGTCCCTCGGCTCCGCCGGTTGTGAGCGACGGCGACAGCGACGGCTCGCCGAGCCGTGGATGCGGGGGCTCCCGCGTGACGGCGTCGGGATCGAGTGAGCGCCGCTTCATCTCGGCGTCCCGGGCGGCTGCCCGGCCGACGTCGAGCTCGCAGATGACCCGCCCCGCGGCCACCGCCTCGTCGATGATCTCCCGTACGTGGCCGGTACGTTCGGGCCCGTACGTGTCGAGCACCTCCGGTGCCGCGAGGCCGCGGTGCACCATGCCGAGCCGCCACGCCAGGGCTCGCGCGTCCCGCAGGCCGGAGCAGAGCCCCTGCCCCATGAACGGAGGCATGAGATGGGCCGCGTCACCCGCGAGGAAGACGTTCCCCTCGCGCCAGGTGTGCGCCCACCGCCCCCGGAACGTGTACACGGCGTGCCGTTCCAGCCGGGCGGTCCCCGGGGTGACACCCCAGGGCTCCATGAGCCGCCAGGCCGTGGCCTCCTGGCCCAGTTCCTCGACGGTCATGTCCGCGCGGCGCATGAACTCGAACCGCCGCCGCCCCGGACCGCTGTTGACCGCGGTCGCCGGCTGCGCCGGGTCGCAGTACTGGGTGACGAAGGCGCTCCACTTCTCCTCGGCCAGCGGCTCGTAGTCCACCACCAGCCAGTCGGCCTCGAACCCCGAGTCACCGACACCGATACCGAGTCCGGAGCGGACGGCGCTGTTGGCCCCGTCGGCACCGACCAGCCAGCGTGCCCGGAGGTGTACGTGCTCGTCCGGCTGCTCGGTGGGAGCCACCAGGGCGGACACTCCCTCGGGGTTCTGGTCGTGCTCCAGGGACTGGAACGTCCAGCCGCGGTGGACCGTCACACCAGGTGTCGCGAGCGCCAAGTCCTCCAGTACCGCCTCGAGTTCGGGTTGGTAGAAGCCGTTGGTGTTGGCCCAGCCCGACTCGGCGATCCTGTTCCAGTCGATGGCCTGCAGCAGCTCGCCCTCGCCGTTGCGGAACTCGTACCCGCCCCGCTCGCCCTGGGACGGCTCGAACAGGTCGATGTGCTCCTCCATGAGCCCGGCGGCCTGAAGGATGCGCAGCGCCTCATGGTCGATGGTGCACGCCCGCGGCAGCGGATACCGCTGCGGCCAGCGCTCCACGACGGAGACGGTCAGCCCTGCCCGGCCGAGGAAGACGGCGGTCAGCAGACCGACGGGGCCGCCGCCGACGACCACGCAGTCGACCGCCGGTCGTAGGGGCGCGGCAGGTGTGTGATTCACGGACGTGTGCTCCGATCGCGTCGGTCCGAGGTGGTGGTGGCGTACTCCGGGAGCCCGCCGTCCTGGGGCAGGACAACGCACTTGGCGTGCGGCGAGACCGCCTGCGTCCGCCAGGCCGACGGCAGCTCATCGAGCGGGAAGGTACGGACATCGACCCGCAGTTCGCCGCGTGCGAGGGCGGACCACAACCAGCTCAGCGCCGCCTCCTTGGCGCGCAGCGAGGTGTGCAGGCCGGCGAAACCGGACAGGGTGAGCTGCTTGCCGCGCAGCAGCCCGGCCGGTATCCGCGCGGTCGCGCCGGCCGGATTGCCGACGTTGACCACCCGGGCCCGGGGTGCGCACACCTGCAACGCGGCCTCCAGCGGCACCCCGTAGACCCCGTCGAGGACGACGTCCACCGGCCCGGTCACCTCCCGCAGGCGCTCCGCCAGCTCCTCGGCGCTCTCGCCCGCACGCAGCTCGACGACGGCGTCCGCGCCGAGGCCCGGGAGGCGCTCCAGCGCGGCGCGGTCGCGGGCGACGCCGACCACACGGCCCGCGCCGCGCCGGTACGCCACCTGGATCGCGAGCTGACCGACGGCTCCGGTGGCCCCCAGGACGAGGACCGTCTCCCCGGTGCCCAGGGCGGCTTCCTCGACGAGCGGAATGAACGCGGCCGTGCCGGAGTTGCCGACGGCCGCGGCCCGCACCGGATCGAGCCCCTCGGGCAGCGGCAGCACGTCATCGTCGTCGACGAGCACCCGCTGGGCGAAGGCACCGGGGCTGTCCGGTGCGGCGTGGCACTCGGCGTACACCCACGAACCGACCTGATGGCGGTCGGAGTCGAGCACGACCCCCACACACTCGCTGCCCGGGACGTACGGGGCTTCGTGGCGCGCCGAGTGGAACGTCCCGGACGCGATGACCAGGTCGAGCGGGTTCAACGGTGCGGCGACCACCGCGACGAGGGTGGTGCCGGGCGTGCGCGGCGGGAGCACGACCGAGCCCATGCGCGGTGCGGCGCCCGGGGCATCGACGACGGCCGCCCGGACCTCGGCGCGCGAGCCGACGTCGTCGTGCGCTTGCGTGCTTGCCATTGCTCAACCTCCCTTTCTGCGAACGTCGTTCGGGCGCGTCGCCTGTTTGTCAGGCATCGCTCTTCGGGGTGGAGGGCGTGGGCGTCGGGGCGAAGCGGTCCAGAGTGGTGATCCCGGCGAACTTGTGCGGCTCGGATCCGGCCATCAGCCGTCCGTAGTTCTCGGAGAGGGCTTCGAGGTTGAGTGCGCCGTGCAGGGTGATGACACGTGCGTCGCGCCAGGCCCGCTGAATCGGCTCGCTCTCCATGATCGCGGTCGAGCCGGAGTTCCGCTGCAGCAACTCGATCGCTTCCGAGCACCACTTGGCCGCGTAGGCCGTCTCCAGCAGGACCCGGGCACTGAACTTCTGCATGTACTCGCCGTCGGCCGGTGTACCGGCGGCGGCCAACTCCCCGAGCCGGTCCGTCTCTTCGGCGTTGGCGCGTGTGAGGGCCGTGGCCGACTGGATCTTGGCATGCACCTCGGCGAGCATCAGGTGTGTCAGGGGTGCTTCCAACTGGTTCTTGTACGTGGTGCCACGGATGGGCCGCCCGGCGGAGCGCTCCAGGAACCGCTCAAGGGCACCCTGCGCGATGCCGATCGACATGCCCGCCATGAGGCTGAACGCCCAGCCCAGCGTGGGAGCCTTCCACAGCGAGCCCGCGAGGCCGTTCTCCAGGGCCTGGCCGGTGACATCACGGAAATCGACGCCGCGGTGCTCGGGTACGAAGAGCTCGTTCTGCACCAGGGTCGAGGAGACACTGCCGGTGCCGCGCATGCCCGCGACCTTCCAGTCGTCGAGGAACCGCAGTTCTTCCCGCGGAACCTGAATACCGACCAGATACGGGCCGTCACCGCCGTCGGCGATGCAGCCGAGGTTGGTGTACGGGGCCCAGAGGGAGCCGCTCCCGAAGGTCCAGGGCCCGCCGGAGACGATCCACCCGCCGTCGACCCGCTTCGCACGCCCCCGGGAGGCCGGGAAGTGGCTGGAGCCCGCGATCCGTGGGCCGACCCATTCGGGAGCGTAGACCTCCTTGACGACGCGGGTGCCGCAGCCGGCGGGAATCCAGTTGGTGGAGGCGCCCACCCACACGATCCACCCGGCCGAGCCGTCCCACTTGGAGACTTCGGACACCACGTCGAGCTGCTGGCGCACCGTCAGTTCGTGGCCGCCGAACTCGGCGGGACTGCCGATGTCGAAGGCGCCGGTGGCGTCCAGGTCGGCGATGGTGTCGTCCGAAAGACGGCCTGCGCGCTCGGCCTCAAGGGCGCGCTCGCGCAAGGTGGGCCCGAGCGCACGGACCTTGTCGAGAACCGCCGTCAGGGTGTCGGACGTGTCGCGGGAGACACTCATCGACGTCAACTCCTTTGTTGTGCGCAAAGACGTGTGTGTTCATAGGGGAGGGGAGCGGCTGGGCCCAGCGGGGTCGGATGGCGGCCAGGCGCCGAAAGTGGCTCGCGTGGAAGACCATCGGAGAGGCGTCCGGGAGTCACGCTGAGACGGTGTGGGCCCCTGTCGTGTCCGCGTGCCTGGCGGCCGGGTTGGGCCGGATCACGAGCATGCTCGCGGGCAGGTTCGTGCGGTTTTCGACGCTCCGGCGTGTCCCGACGGTGAGCCGAACGGCGTCCAGGGGGTTCAGATCGTGGATGTCGCCCTCGGCGTCGAGAGTCAACGTGCCGGAGAGGACTATGTACAGCGTCTCCGAGGCGACGGGTGACATCTCGGCATGTCCGCCGGGCAGGTAGTGCGACAGGGCTGTCGTCACGGCGCCGTCGTATCCGTCGCCACCGAAGAGGTGAACGGGGCCCACGCCGTGGTGACCGACCGGCTGGAAGGGCTGGGCCTGGGAGATCCGGGTGATGTCGATCGGCACGGTCGCGGCACTCGATTCCGGTAGGGCCGCCGGTCTGGAGCGTTCGGCGGCGGAGACTGTCGACCGACGGACGAGGCTGCTGACAGCAAGCATCGGCGCCGGCCGGGAGAAGCAGGGGTGGCTGTGTGCCGCACCGTAAAAGCCACTCTCCTAAAGTGTCAACATTTAGCTCAGGCTTGATGGGTCGCTGCCTTCGCTCGGCGGCATTTCACTGCCGTCACCTGGGTACGCTCACTCGCATCCGATCCAAAGTGTTGACATATTTTGTGGAAGCTCTCAATGATGGACCGCGTGCCCGTCACTCCCGGCGGACGGTGGCCACTGCGACTCCGCGATCGCGACCGGGAACCCGATCTCGCCGGTCAAATCGAGGGAGAGGTCAATGACTCTTGAAGAACTGACTGCTCGTGCGGAGATTCACGACGCGCTGTTGCGCTACTGCCGAGGTCTCGACCGGGTGGACATGTCCTTGGTGCGCGGCGTCTTTCACGAGGACGCGTGGGTGCAGTTCCCCGAAAGTCTCCACGTCGGTACAGTCGACGGCTTCGTCGACTTCCTGGCGGGTGAGATGCCGCGGTTCGTCCGCACCATGCACGTCCTCGGCAACAGCCTGATCGAGTTCGACGGTCCCGATGTTGCACATGTCGAGACCTACCTGAACGCCGATCACCAGGGCTCGGAGAGGCATCACTGGAAAGGTGACTACGTCAGGCTCTGGGCGCGTTACCTGGACCGGTTCGAGCGACGCGACGGCGTCTGGCTGATCTCTCGCCGCAGGCTTCTGGTCGACTGGATGTACAAGTACCCCGCTGACGGATGGTTCGACGACCACCCCGACGCCTCGGTGGACATGCGGAACGGAACCGACCCGAGTCTCAGCCCGGTAGCCGGTTTCCACGGGACCCCGATGGGGCCGGTGGACTGGCCCAGCTGACCGCTCACCCCGAGCGCCCCGCGGCCGACGTCAAGGCGTCCGCGGCTACACCCGAACGCGAGAGAGGAAGAAGGTGATGGGGTCCATGACGACGAGCAGCCAAACGGACACCGACTGGCCGAAGGCTCAGGAGATCGTCGACCATGTCCTGGAGCTACGGCCCTGGTTGCGCGTGCAGCAGGCCGCGGCCGAGCGGCAACGGCGCATCCCCCAGGAGAGTATCGACCGCCTTGATGCGGCAGGTGTCTTCGGGTTGACGACGCCGAAGCGGTTCGGGGGAGCGGACTTCACGACACGAGAGCTGCATGACATCTTCCGTGCGCTCGGCTCGGGATGCGGGGCGACGGCCTGGATGGTGTGGGCGGCCGCGGGTGGGAACCTGTGGAGCTTCGCCTTCGACGAGGACGCCGTCGCCCCGGTGTACGAGGCCCCCTGGGTCGGCAATCGCACCTTCGCCGTCGGTGGCACCAGCCGGCGTATGGCGGGCACCGCGCGGCAGGTCGACGGCGGCTGGATGATCGAAGGCGCGTGGCCGTTCGCCACCGGAAGCGTCCACGCGTCCCACGGCTACCTCGCCGTCTTCTACGACGAGACGGACGACACGAAGACGGGAATGGCGCTCGTCCCGAAAGGCGCGCTTGTTGCCCGGGACGACTGGGACGCGATGGGAATGGCTGCCACGGGCAGCCAGACCATGGCGACCGACGGCGAACTGTTCGTCCCCGAGGGGCACTTCAGCACCCCGAAACGGCTCACCGAACGGCTCGCCGAGCTCACCGCGCGCGGCGAAGGGCCACGCCGCGGGGGTCTCGCCCGTTCGCTCGTCACAGGTGCGGGCGTGGCGCTCGGGATGGCCGACCACGCGATGGAGGTGTTCCTGGGTGCGGTCGAGAAGCGGAGCATTCCGTACTCCCCGTACGTGAAACAGGTCGATGCGCCCATCGCACACCTGACTGTCGGCCGCGCGCACACCCAAGTCCGGGCGGCGGCCGCAGTGGCCGACGCGGCAGTGGCCCAACTCGACCGTCTGGACGCCGAGGAGACGGACCCGTCCGACAGGGACACTCTTCAACTGCACACCGACGTCGCCTACATATGGGACGCATGCAGTTCGGCCGTCGAGACACTCTTTCGCGCGTCCGGGGCCTCGGCGATCGCCAAACGCCAGCCCCTCCAGCTGATCGCTCGTAACTGTCGCGCGGGCAGCCTGCACGCCGCGCACGGCATCGACACCTGGACCGAGAACATCGGTCGGGCGCTGTGCGGAGTCGAGGCCCACGCCTCGACCGGCGTCCTCGAACGGACTTCGTAGTGGCTGTTCCCGCAATGGCGCACGGCACCCGTCCGTCGTGACATGTGAATGTAGGATACGTTTATAAACATGTCACGCACCAAAAAGTCGGCGGCCGGGCAGGTCGTTCCCCAGGGCGTCATCGAGGCCACCTTGCGGGCCGCGGAAGCACACGGTGTCTCCGCGGCCGAGGTGCCCCTCCGTGACATCGCCCTGGAAGCCGGGATCTCCCACAGCACGCTGGTGCGTCGGATCGGCGGCAGCCGGCACGCGCTGGACGAGGCGCTGCGCGCCGCCGGCGTCGAACCTGGTGGACGCAAGCCGGTCAAGGAACGCGCGATCGAGGCCACCGGCCACCTGATCAGCACGCAGGGACTCGGCACGGTGACATTCGAACGTGTGGCGATCGCCGCCGAGTGTTCCGTACCCAGCCTCTACGCGGCTTTCGGGGGACGCGACGAACTTCTGCGCCTCGTCTTCGAGCGTTACAGCCCCACCGTCGACGTCGAGGCGCTCCTGGCCACGTCGCACGGCGACCTGGCGGACACCGTGCGACGCCTCACTCGTCTCATCGTCGACACACTGGAACGCGAGCCGCGCGTGCTCCAGGCCCTCCTGGCGGAGGTCTTCGCCCGCCCCGGCGACGACAACGTACGAGCGGTTCTCCAGACCCTCACCCCGCGCCTGTTGTCCGGCCTCGGAGCGTGGCTCGCCGCGGAAGCCGCAGCCGGCCGCGTCCGGGATCTGCCGCCCATGCTGCTCACCCAGCTGATGACCGGCCCGATCTTCCATCACTTCCTGCTGCGCCCCGTCACCAGCCAGGTAGCCGCGGCCGACCTGCCCAGCAAGGAAGAGACCATCGAGACGTTCGCGCAGGCCTTTCTCCGAGCCGTGGCCCTGCCGTCGCCGGACGAGGGCGCAGGCCCGCGGGCGTAGCACCTCACCCCCGCCGCACAACTCGGTCCCTGCCGCCACCTGCCTCACGACACAGACACTGCACACCAGGAGGTTCCACCATGCTCCGCACAGGCGTACTCGCGGGCCCCATCAGCGGCATCAAGTACGAGACGCCGAGCTGCTCCGGCCTGACGAACGAGCGCGGCGAATTCCAGTACCGCGAAGGGGAGCGTGTCGCCTTCCTCCTCGGCGAGACCGCGATCGGAACGGTGAAGGCCGCATCGCGCGTGAACCTGGCCCAGACAGTGGCCCGCGTCGACGGAAACCTGCACAAACTCAAGGACCCCGGCGTCACCAACATCGCCCGCCTGGTCCTCACGCTCGACAGCGAGGGGGACCGGGACCACGGCACGCACATACCCCCCGAGGTCCACGACATCATCGCCGACCGACCGCTCGACTTCCGCCGTGACATCGCGTTCGCCGGCCGTGAGGACGACGAGATCCAGGCGTTCACCGAGGACCCCGTCATCGTCACGCTCCTCGACGACTTGAACCGCGCGGACGTCTTCAAGTACCGCACACCGAGGGGTCTCTGCTCTCCCGCCGCCGCCCGCAACGAACTGCGCCGCAACGCGCTGGGCATCCGCCGCTTCCGCGACGTCAAGATCCCCCTCAGCAACGGCTCGTACCTCTACGCCGACGTGTTCCGCCCCGCGGACGACGGCAAATACCCGGTGATCATGGGCTGCGGCGTGTACGGCAAGGCGTTCAACCACCACTCCATCTGCACGGACGCCGACCTCGAAGAGCACGAGCAGATGGAGGACGAGTACTTCCACGGCAATGCCGACGGGCTTCCCTGGGAGAACCACGAGACGGTCAACACCGCCGTGTGGGTACCGAACGGCTACACCGTCATCCGGGTCGACGGCCCCGGCAGCGGCAGGAGCCCCGGCACACTGGCACCCTGGGGGATCGCGACCGCCGAGGCCTACAAGGACGCCATCGAGTGGGCGGGCGAACAGCCCTGGTCCAACGGCAACGTCGGCCTGTGGGGCATGTCCTACCTCGCCGTCACCCAGCACGCGGTGGCCAGCCTCCAGCCCGCCCACCTCAAGGCCATGGTCGCCATCGGCACCGACATCGACCTCTACGAGCAGGTCGCCTACAACGGCGGCATCCTCAACGAGGAGTTCTTCCCACACTGGTACCGGAACGGCCTCGTACCGGCAGTGTGCGGAGAACTCGACGCCGTGGACTTCCTCAAAGCCATGCGGGACAACCCGTTCAAGGATTCCGACCCGGAGGCCATTTTCGGCCCGCGCGCCGAGGTGTTCATGAGTCCGGACATGAGCGAGGTGACGGTGCCGCTCTGGGCCGTCGCGGCGACCACTCACGTGAGCCACCTCCACCAACTCGGCAGCAGCGAGACCTACTTGGGAACCCCGACTCCGCACAAGAAGCTGGACTTCTGGGAGGACTGGCTGGTCAAGTCCTACGCCGAGGAGTCCGTGGCCGACCACATGGCGTTCTTCGACCACTGGCTCAAGGGCATCGACAACGGCATTATGAACAAGCCGCCAGTACGGCTCGAAATCCGCACGGGCAACGGCGCCTCCTACCTCCAAGAGGAAGACGAATGGCCGATCGCACGGACCCAGTACACGAAGTGGTACTTCGACGCCGTCCCCTCCGACTTGCCCGGCGACGGCATACGCGACGACTTCCTGCGCCTCGCGCCGACGCCGCCGAGTGAGGAGGCCCGGGCGAGCTACTCCGCCGAGGTCCGGCTCGCCGACGCGACACTGGGCCCCGAAAGCCTGCGCGGCGACACGGAGTCGACAGCGACCGACCCCCGCACCACAGGCGTCTCCTTCATCAGCGCCCCGGTGACCGAGGACCACGTCCTCGCTGGATACGGCAAGGTCAAACTGTGGGTCTCCGCCGACAGCGAGGACATGGACATCTACGTCTCGCTGCGCGTCATTGACGACAAGAACCGGGAGGTCGACCACTCGGGCCCCACGACGATGGGCCTCAAGACCCGCCACTATCCGCTGGCCAAGGGCTGGCTGAAGGTGTCCCACCGAAAGCTCGACCCGACGCGCAGCACCGAGTACGCGCCCAAGCACACCCACCTCAAGGCCGATCACGCCCCGTTGACCGCGGGTGAGGTCGTCCCGGTGGAGATCGAACTCATCCCGCACACCGCCCTCATCCGTGCCGGCCACCGCATCCGCGTCGACATCCAGCCCTACGACGGCCACGGCCACGGCACCCACCACGCGTATGACTCGAGTTACCACACCGGAGCGACCAACTGTCTCCACACCGGACCGGCGCGCCCCGGTTACGTACAGCTTCCGGTTGTCCCCTGTCGACCTGAGCGCTGACGGGCAACGGATCAAAGGCTCGGTCGCCCTGGTGGTGTGGTCCCACGCCTGCGTCAACTACTGGGTGGGGATTCATGCGTGGGCGCGCACCGGCACGCGCATGAGGTCTGCGCCGACCGTGACGCGCCCGCTGTAGCCCTGCCGTGCGCGGTGCGTCCAGGAGCGGACGTCCACCGGCTTGCCGAAGTCGGCGATGTGGGAAAGGACCAGTTCCGGGACGTCCGCCTTAAAGGCTCTAACAAAAGCTGCTGATCATGAGTGTTTCGGTCTGTCTGTCCGTAGGTCTGGTCATGGGAGAGCGTCAGTCGCGGCCATGGATCGTGTCGGACGAACTGTGGTCGATGATCGAGCCGTTGCTGCCGAAGCCGGGCCCGAAGAAGGTCGAGGGCAGACCACGGGTCCCGGACCGGCAGGCACTGTGCGGGATCCTCTTTGTGCTGCACACCGGCATCCAATGGGAGTACCTGCCGCAGGAGTTGGGCTTCGGCTCGGGCATGACCTGCTGGCGCCGGCTGGCCGCCTGGAACGAGGCGGGGGTGTGGGACGGACTGCACCTGGTGCTGCTGAAGAAGCTACGGTCGGCGGGCAAGCTGGACTGGTCCCGGGCGGTGATCGATTCCTCGCACGTGCGGGCCGCTCGGCGGGGCCCAAAAGCGGGCCGAGCCCGGTCGACCGCGCGCGGCCGGGCAGCAAGCACCACGTGCTCACCGACGGCCAGGGCATCCCGCTCGCCGTATCGCTGACCGGCGGCAACCGCAACGACGTCACTCAACTCCTGCCCCTGCTCGACAAGGTCCCCGCCGTGGCAGGCACGGTCGGACGGCCACGCAAGCGGCCGGACCTGTTGTTCGCTGACCGCGGCTACGACCACGACATCTACCGGCGCCAGGTACGACAGCGCGGCATCCGCCCGGTCATTGCCGAACGCGGTCAGCCGCACGGCACCGGACTGGGCACCTTCCGGTACGTGGTCGAGCGCACCATCGCGTGGCTGCACGGCTTCCGTCGTCTCCGCATCCGCTGGGAGCGGCGTGACGACATCCATGAAGCCTTCCTCGGGCTGGCCGCCTGCCTGATCACTCATCGGCACGTCCAACGCCTTTGTTAGCACCTCTTAGCGGCGAGCGAACCGACGTCGTCCACGAGCGTGTGGGACTCCAGCATGTGTTTCTCCACCTCCGGGCCCAGTCCGGCCGCGGAGGGGTCGCCCAGCGCTTCGTGTACGAGAAGGTCGCAGGAGCGGGCGAGCCTGATGACGTTCTCGCTGTACTTGGTGTCGCCGGAGAAGCTGACCGAACCGTGGTCGGTGTCGAAGCGGAATGCGAAGGATGGGAAGACCGGCCCGTGCGGGACGAGTACGGCGGTCACCTTGACGCGGTCGTCCTCCATGACGGTGAACCGTCGCATCGGCGGCGCGGTCTTACCGCGTGCCGAGGCTCCGACGTCCGGTACGTCGATCTCCCGTACGTCGACGAGGGAGCGAATGTCCCGCATACCGTTGTCCCGCATGAAGACGTTGGTGCTGTAGGCGAAGGCGGCGTGGCAGGCCTCGGTGAGGGCGGCGGTTCCGGGGACGGGGTCGGAGGGGTGGACGGTGTCGACCGGCTTGCCCCCGAAGGGGTCGGGCAGCGCACCTGCTGATCCGGGGCCGTGCACGGTGACCGGCGCTGGGACCATGTCATCACCCGGGGCCGAGGCCGACGGCAGGCCGGCGAGCATGAGGAAGTTGTAGTAGTCGGCGATGTGGTCGGCGTGCAGGTGGGTCAGGAAGATGTTCTTCAGCGATGCGTAGGCGAGTCCGGCGCGCTGGTACTGAGTGACCGCACTGCGGCCGCAGTCCACCAGGTACGTGGTCCCGTCGACGATCAGAGCGGAGGAGATGCCCGCGCGGTCCACCGCCGGTGGGGGACCGGCCTGGGTGCCGAGCAGGATCACCTCCAGCCCGCGGTGCGACGTGCCGTGCTTCGGGAAGGTGGTCGTGTCCGTCGCGGCAGCGGACGGCCCGGCCCACGCTGCCGTGCCGAGCACCGCAGGCCCACCGACGGCCAGAGCGCGCATGAAGTCTCTGCGCCGATGGCCGGAGCCGGATCCGGGCTCCGCTCGCTGAGTAATTGTCTCGTTCTCTGAAGGGTGGCCAGAACAACCGCACATGGAACTGTCCTTGTCAGAAGTGATCTGCGAGGAGGGTGGAATGGGGGCCGTCGGGATGGCCGTGCCGCGCCGGGGTGGTCCGGTCGGTCAGCCGTCCGTCGATGCGGGTCGCAGCGAGGTTGGGCGTCCCGTGTGGGTGTCCTGCGGTCCGCGGAACATCCCGCTGAGCAAGGCGCCGAGGACGGCGGGAGCGGCGAAGGCGTAGAAGCCGGCCTCGGGCGAGTCGACCAGTGCGGTGACGGCGGCCAGGTAACTGGGGCCGACGATGGCGCCGAGCCGTCCGACACCGAGGCTGAATCCGAGTCCGGTGCCGCGCAGTTCCGCCGGGTAGAAGCGAGCGACGGCGATGTTGACGAGGTTCTGCGTGCCCAACGCGCCGAGGCCGGCGAAGGCCGAGGCTAGCAGCAGCACCGGGCGTGGCTGAGGGGCACTCAGGACCGCCATCGCGAGGGCGGCAAGGACGAAACTGGTCACCGTGGCGGTCTTGAGGAAGCCGCGGTCGGCGAGCACGGCGGCGCCGAGCGTGCCGAGGACGGCACCGGCGTTGAAGGCGACGGAGAACTCCAGCGAGGAACTCAGGTCGTAGCCGGCCCTGACCATCAGCGCGGGCAGCCAGGTACCGGCGCCGTAGACGAGGACGAGCCCGCTGAACGTCGCTCCCCAGAACAGCAGCGTGGCTCTGCGGTACGCGGGTGTGAGCAGCCGGGCGGCCCGGTTGCGGGCCTGCCTCGGCGGCCCGGAATCCGCGGTTCTCACGTCGGCCTCCGGTGAGGGCGCCCTGCCCGTCGGCGCCGGAACGAGGCGCCACACCATGGGAACCAGGAGGAGAGGGAACACGCCGAACAGGAACATCGTGTGGAAGTCCCATCCGGGCAGCAGCACCCGGCCGAGGACGCCGGAGACGATGCCCCCGATGGCGACGCCGGACAGGCCCGCGCCGACCTGCACGGATCGCCGGGCAGGAACGGCGGACTCGCTGACGTAGGCGGTGACAAGGGGGATGAGGGCGCCGAGACCGATACCGGTGGCGAACCGGGTCACGGCGAAGAAGCCGAGGTCGCCGGCCGTCGCGCTCAGCAGCATCCAAAGCGACAGCCAGACAAGGCTCGCCGCCATCGGGAGACGCCGGCCGCGCAGATCTCCCGCCCAGCCCGCGGCGATGGACCCGAGGGGCATGCCGAGTGCGGTGAGGCTGCCCAGCAGCCCCAAGGTCGATCCGGTGACGTGCCATTGCGGGTGGTTCAGGAGGGCGGGACCCACGGCTCCGAGGACGAACAGGTCGTATCCCTCGACGCACAGGACGAGGGTCCCGAGCGTGACGGCGGCGGTGGAGCCGCGTCCGGATCCGGGCAGGCCAGGTCTGCCGGTCATGGCGGTCCTTCCAGACGAAGGTGTGGCACGGAAAAGGGAGCGCAAGGGGCGGCGTCACCGGCACGTGTGTGTACAGGACTCGTGGCTGGGGTGAGCGCAAGGAACGTCGTCGAGGAGGCGTCGCTGGGCCGTCGTCGACGAGATGTCGCGGAGCAGTTGGGGGCGCACGTCAAGTCGGCCGGGCCGAAGGTGATGTGCACTCGTGTGCCGCTGCACCGCGGTGATCTGGCAGTGATGCTGGAGGGCCGAGACGGCGGTTGTCAATGCGCCGGACGCGGATGCTTCGGGAGGGAGGCCCTTCGGTGCGGAGTGAGGAGGGATGCGTGAGGACGAATGGACAGGTCAGCGTGGCGTGTTGATCGTGGTGGCCTTCTCGCTGGTCCCTTCTGTCGACTCCTCGGCGGCGAGGGTGGTGTTGTGCTCGTGGATCAGGCGCAGGGCTTCCTCGCGGTCTCGGCGGTCGAGTGCCTCGATGAGGTCGCGGTGCAGGCGGTGTCGGTGGGTGATGTAGTCGCCCAGCGGCTGGTCACTGGCCGGCAGGACGGACAGGGTGTGGGCCTCGATGAGGTCCAGCAGGCTGGCGTAGAGCGAGCCGAGCAGGGCGTTCGGTGTGATGGCGGCGATGCCTGCGTGCAGGGCCCAGTTGGCGTGGACGAAGGCGGTGGCGTCCTCGTCCGCCACGGCCCGCTCCATCGCGGCGATGTGCTCGCGCAGTCCGGCGATGTCGGCGGGGGAGGCGTGCCACAGGGCGTCCTCGATGAGCAGGGGGTCGAGGGCGTCGCGGATGCGGACGGCGTTGGCGACGTCGGTCTCCTGGGCGTCCAGGGCGAGGACGGAGTTGCCGAGCCGGACCATGGGGGTCTGCTCGGCGCTGAAGAGGCCGCCGCCCGGGCCCGGCTTGACGGTGACGAGGCCGCGGGACTGAAGCAGGCGCAGGGCTTCGTTGAAGGTGCCGACCGACACCTCGCACAGGGTCCGCAGTTCCTCCTTGGTGCCAAGGCGGGAGCCGGGGGAGACGGTTTCGATGAGCGCGACGACGCGTTCCGCCGCGCGCTCGGCGCGACCCGCGGCCGTCGGCCGGGCGCGCTGTCCGGGGTCGTTGCCCCGCACGGTCCGGCCGGACCGTTCCTGAGTTGACTGCGCCCCGCGGTTGGCGGTGGTGCTCACGGTGGCTCCTCGCATCGGTGTATTCGTCATGACGATTTTAGCCCGAGACTCTTGACGCTGTGATGGAGTCGAGCGCAATATCAGGGTATTCATCATGCTGAATAGCGGATGGATCGGCAAGGGCGTGTTGTCGCTGGCGCGCCTGCGTCTCGCATCACTCGAACCACCGGCAGGCCCGGCTCGCGCCGTCACTGTGCGAGCGGTGACGGCGCGAAGTCGTCCGCCCCTCATTACCCGTTACAGGAGCCCCATCGTGCGTATCGCCAATCTCTCCGGCCGCCTGGCCCTGCTCGTCGACGGTCGGGCCGTCGACGTCGAGCAGGCGAGCGGTGGCCTCTTCTCCGCCGAGCCGCAGGCCGTGTACGAGCGCTGGGAGGAGTTCCGTTCCTGGGCCGCCGACGCGGAGCTGCCCGCGGGGGAGACGTTCGAGACGTCCGCGCTCGGCTCGCCCGCGCCGGCGCCGCGCCAGTCCCTGGCCATCGGGCTCAACTACAGCGAACACGCGGCCGAGTCGGGCTTCGAGGTGCCGGGCACGCTCCCGCCGGTCTTCACCAAGTTCGTCACCGCAATCTCCGGGCCGGTCACCGAAGTGAAGCTGCCCGAGGGCGGCAACACGGACTGGGAGGTCGAGCTGGTGGCCGTCATCGGGCGTCGTGCCGAAGGTGTGTCGGAGGCGGACGCCTGGAGTCATGTGGCCGGACTCGCCGTGGGTCAGGACATCTCGGAGCGGATCTCGCAACTGGCCGGACCCGCGCCGCAGTTCAGCCTCGGCAAGTCCCACCCCGGGTTCGCGCCGATCGGCCCGTGGCTGGTCACCCCTGATGAGTTCGACGACCCGGACGACCTTGAGCTGTGCTGCTCGATCAACGGCGAGGAGATGCAGAAGGGCCGCACCCGGGAGCTGATCTTCTCCGTGCCCGCCCTGATCGCCCGGCTGTCCGCCACGCTGCCGCTGCTGCCCGGCGACGTCCTGTTCACCGGCACACCCGCGGGCGTCGGCATGGGCCGGGACCCGAAGCGCTTCCTCGCCGCCGGTGACGAACTCGTCAGCTCCATCGAAGGCATCGGCGAGCTGCGGCAGACCTTCCTCGCCTGACCGAACCGGACGGACAAAGGAGTCCCTTCATGGCACTGCACCGTCTGACCTCGATCACCATGGGTGTGCCCCAGGTCGCCGAAACGGCCGCCTACTACGCGGACTTCGGCCTCGCCCCGGACGGCGACGGCTGGTTCGCGACCCGCGACGCCGGCCGCCAACTGCGCATCGTGCACGCCCCGACCCGCCGTCTCGTCGAGGTCCGCATCGGCGCCGACACCCCGGACGACCTGGCGGCCGCCGCCTCCCGGCTGAAGCGGCTCGGCACCGACAGCCGACTGGAAGACACGCGGCTGACCGCCCACGACAAGGCAACCGGGGTCCGGGCCGTCCTGGAAGTGGCTCCCCGACTCGTTCAGGACCCGGTCGCGCCCACCCCGTACAACGGGCCCGGTCGCGTCGAACGCAGTGACTGCAGGGCGCCCGGAGTGCTGCGTGAGACCGCGGTGCGCCCCCGCAAGCTCGGCCATGCGGTGGTCGGCACCACCGATCTCGAGGCCACCACCGCCTTCTTCCGCGACGGACTCGGGTTCAAGGCGTCCGACTACGTCAAGGACCACGGCGCGTTCCTGCGCTGCTCCACGGACCACCACAACATTCTGGTCCTGGCGGCCCCGGTCACCTTCCTGCACCACACGTCCTGGCAGGTCGACGACATCGACGAGGTCGGCCGTGGCGCCACCGCCATGCTGGAGGAGCATCCCGAGCGGCACGTGTGGGGCCTGGGACGGCATCACGCCGGGTCCAACTTCTTCTGGTACCTCAAGGATCCGGCCGGCAACTTCTCCGAGTACTACTCCGACATGGACTGCATCGTCGACGACCAACTGTGGACGCCGGAGATCCTGGAGGGCGCGAAGGGGCTGTTCAACTGGGGCCCGCCGCCCCCGCCCTCGTTCCTCGCCCCCGAAGACCTGGCCGCCATCATGACCGGCACGCACAGTGAGAGGTAGAACCGTGAAAGAGGCGTCTTCCCCCGTGCAGTACGACTCGTCGAGGGTGCACGACGTCGCGATCGTCGGCTTCGGGCCGGTCGGTCAGATGCTGGCGCTGTTGCTGGGCCGGGCAGGCCATGACGTCGTCGCCCTGGAACGCTGGCCCAGCCCGTACGACCTGCCCCGCGCCGTCCACTTCGACCACGAGATCGGCCGGATCTTCCAGGCCGCCGGGGTGGGGGAGGAGGTGCGTGCGGTCACCGCCCCGGTTCCGGACCACTACGAGTGGCGCAACGCGGCCGGCGAACCCCTCGTACGGATCGACTGGTCAGGGGACGGCCCCTCCGGCTGGCCCACTGCCAGCTTCTTCAGCCAGCCCGGTCTTGAGACGGTGCTCGCCGAGGCCGCCGAGAAACAGCCCACGGTCACGGTGCGTCGCGGCTGTGAGGTCATGGATGTGCAAGTCGGCACGGATGGTGTGCAGTTGAGCACCTCTGGCGCTGACGGCACCGGCGCGGTGCGGGCCCGGTACGTGATCGGCGCGGACGGGGCCAACAGCTTCGTCCGTTCCGCGATGGACACCTCCGTCACCGACCTCGGGTTCTTCCACGACTGGCTGATCGTCGACACCCTCCCCCACGAGGAGGAGGTGTGGTCGCCGATGAACTGGCAGCTGTGCGACCCCGAGCGGCCCACCACGATCGTGTCCGGCGGCCCGGGGCGTCGGCGGTGGGAGTTCCTTCGTCTGGCACACGAGAGTGTTGAGGACCTCAACACCGAGGAGACGGCCTGGCGCCTGCTGGAGCCATGGGGACGCACACCAAAGAACACCACCCTTGAACGGCACGTCGTCTACACCTTCCAGGCCCGCTGGGTGGACGCCTGGCGGGAGGGCCGGCTGCTGCTGGCCGGGGACGCGGCCCACCAGATGCCGCCCTTCGCGGGGCAGGGCATGTGTTCCGGGATGCGCGACGCGGCCAACCTGGCGTGGAAACTGGACCTCGTCCTGACCGGCCGGGCCCACGAGGACCTCCTCGACACCTACACGTCCGAGCGCAGCGAACACGTGCAGCACGCCATCGGCATGTCGATGGCGCTGGGCCGGGTCATGTGCGTACTCGACGCCGACGAGGCCGCGGCCCGCGACCGGCGGATGATTGCAACGGGAGCCGACCCGGAACGGGCACTGCCGCCCACCCCTCCGCCGGTGCTGGGCGACGGAGTCCTCCAACGCGCGGCCGACGGCACCCGCGCCGCCGGCGTCGGTCACCTCAGCCCGCAGTACACCCTGATCCACCATGGCCGCACCGCGCTCCTCGACGACCTCACCGGCGGCGGCTTCACCGTCCTCACCGACGGCGACACACCGCTGCGTGCCCTCGACGAGGCGGACCGCGCGTTCCTGACCGACATCGGGGCCCACCTCGTCCCGCTGTACGAGACCGCCGCACCCGAGGACGGCTACACCGACGCCCCTGGCGGCTATCTGCCGCACCTGCGCGAGCACGGGCACGTAGCGGCCGTGATCCGGCCGGACTTCTACCTGTTCGGCGCGGCGACCGACGACACCGAACTGCACGGCCTGGTGGGCCAGTTGCGCGCACTGCTGCGTCGACCCGCCGTCGACCGTGACGCTGCGGCCTCCGGCAGGCTGATCGTCGCCGGAGAGCAGTAGACGCTCCGCCACCGCAAGAGCGCGCCGACCGCGGCGCCGGTCCCGCACGGGCCGACGCGCCGCCGTGCCGGGGCCTTTGTGCCGCGGCACCGTCCGGTGTCCGGGCCGCGTCACCGCTGTCGCGCGGCCCGGATGCCCACGGCGGCAACTTCCCAGAACCGAAGGAACCCATGGACAAGACAGTCAGCTCGGCGGCCGCCGCCGTGGACGACATCGGCGACGCCGCTTCCCTGGCCGTCGGCGGGTTCGGCCTCTGCGGCATCCCCAGCACCCTCATCGCCGCCCTGTACGCGCAGGGCGCGAGCGGCCTGCGCGTGGTGTCCAACAACTGCGGCACCGACGACCACGGCCTCGGCATCCTCCTCGGAGCCCGCCGCATCGCCCGGGTCACCGGCTCCTATGTGGGTGAGAACAAGGAGTTCGCCCGCCAGTACCTGTCGGGCGAACTCGAGGTCGAACTCGTGCCGCAGGGCACCCTCGCCGAACGGCTGCGGGCCGGGGGCTCCGGCATCCCCGCCTTCTACACCCCTGCCGGAGTCGGTACCCCGCTCGCCGACGGTGGCATCCCCTGGCGCCACCGCGCCGACGGCAGTGTCGCCGTCGCCTCCCCGGCCAAGGAGACCCGGCGCTTCGGCGACCGGGACTTCCTCCTGGAGGAAGCCATCACCTGCGACTACGCCCTGGTACGAGCGGCCAGAGGGGACCGGCACGGCAACCTCGTCTTCGACGCCTCCGCCCGCAACTTCAACCCACAGGCGGCCATGGCCGGGCGGGTGACGATCGCCGAGGTGGAGGAGCTCGTCGAACCGGGAGAGCTGGGCCCCGACGAGATCCACCTGCCCGGCGTCTACGTCCAGCGCGTCGTGGCCCTGACGCCGCGGCAGGCGGCCGACAAGCAGATCGAGAAGCGGACGGTCTCCACCCCGGGGACCCGAGGAACGGTGACACGCTGATGGCCTGGGACAGGAACGAGATCGCCGCCCGCGCGGCGGCCGAACTCAACGACGGCGACTACGTCAACCTCGGCATCGGCCTGCCCACCCTCGTCCCCGGGTTCGTCCCCGAAGGCGTGCACGTGGTGCTCCAGTCGGAGAACGGCATCCTGGGTACCGGCCCCTACCCGGACGAGGACCACGTCGATCCCGACCTCATCAACGCCGGCAAGGAGACCGTGACCGTCCTGCCGGGAGCGTCGTTCTTCGACTCCGCCGACTCCTTCGGAATGATCCGCGGCGGACACATCGACACCGCGATCCTCGGAGGCATGCAGGTGTCCGCCGAGGGCGACCTCGCCAACTGGATGATCCCGGGAAAGATGATCAAGGGCATGGGTGGGGCCATGGACCTCGTCAACGGCGCCCGCCGGGTCATCGTCACCATGGAACACACCGCCCGGGACGGCAGCCCGAAAATCGTCTCCACATGCACCCTGCCGCTGACCGGCCGCCGATGCGTCGACCGGATCATCACCGACCTCGCCGTGCTCGACATCACCGACCGCGGTCCGGTCCTTGTGGAGACGGCGCCCGGAGTGTCGACTGGCCAGGTCCTCGCAGCCACCGCAGCACCGGTGCACATCCGTGAGTCGACTCCGGCGCGGTAGGCACTTCGCCCCGCCGGGCCGGTCGAACCCAACCGACGCCTGTGTTCCCGCCCATTCCCGCCCCGACCGCGCCCTGTGCCGAGGCTGCCCTGCCTCGTGGTCGGGGCGGTCCGCATGCCCGCCGCTCACCCGGTCGGACACAACGGCCGCGCGTCCACCTCCGCCCGCAGCGACAGTCGAACCACTGACCGCCACGTCCACCTCACGCACCAGGGAGTATCCGGTGACCGACGCACCTCTCGACCCTGCCCCGATGCCTCGCGAGGCTGCCAGGACGGCGCTGACCCACGTCCGCGTCTTCGACGGCCAACGGATCACCGAGCCCCGCACGGTGGTCATCGACGGCGATGTCATCAGCGCGGACACCACAACGGCCGGCAGCCGGGTCGTCGACGGGGACGGCATGGTCCTGATTCCCGGGCTCATCGACGCCCATGTCCATCTGCACGGTAGTGACACCCTGAAGCAACTGTGCGCCTGGGGTGTCACCACCGCGCTGGACATGGCCACATGGCCGCCGCAGCTGCTCGCCTCGCTGCGCCACTCACAAGGATTGACCGACATTCGCAGCGCGGGCACACCCGCCATCGGCCCCGGCGGACCGCACGCCAGGATTCCCGGCATGTCCGCCGACGCCATCGTGCGCAGCCCCCAGCAGGCGGGCGAGTTCGTGGCGGCGCAGGTGTCGGCGGGCTCCGACTACATCAAGATCGTGGCGGAGTCACCGGGCGACGGAGGACCCGACCAGGAGACAGTGAACGCGTTGGTGGCCTCCGCCCGCACACACGGAAAGAGCACAGTGGTGCACGCGGCCACGGTCGGCGCCTACACGATGGCCCTTCAGGCCGGAGCCGACGTCGTCACCCACATTCCCCTCGACGGGCCATTGGACAGGGCCGACATCGAGCGTATGGCGGGCGGCGGCCAGGTGTGTGTTCCGACTCTGACCATGATGGAAGGCACGGCGGCGGCCCGCGGGGTGGCGGCCGCCTACCGAACCGCCCGCCAGAACGTGTCCGCACTGCACCAGGCTGGCGTACCGGTGCTGGCCGGTACCGACGCCAACACGCAGCCCGGAGTGCCCTACCAGGTCTCACACGGCCAGAGCCTGCACCACGAATTGGAACTGCTGGTGGACGCCGGCCTGACCACAACCGCGGCCCTCCGAGCCGCGACCACCGCGCCCGCCCATCACTTCGCGCTGCACGACCGCGGCGCCGTCACGCCAGGCCTGCGGGCCGATCTCGTCCTCATCGACGGCGACCCGCTGACCGACATCCGTGCCACTCGCGCCATCAGCCGCACTTGGTGCGCGGGCACCGAGCACGCCCCGGCCTGATCCGCACGCGACGAGACGGGGACAGCATCGCCCTCGGCGTCCACCTGGGCGATGCCCGTTCCGCTCCCCTGCTCGAGGGTTGAACCGCCGCCGCAGACCTGTCTTCGTCCACCCACATCACCGTCACACCTCGAGAAGCTGTCTTCGAAGGGGTGTCTGACGGGGACGTGTCACAGTGTCTTGACCAGGAGGCCGGCGATGAGGACCGAGCCGGTGCTGACCGTGGTGAACCCTCCGATGAGCATCGGGGCCAGGAGGTCGTCGACAATCGCCTGGCGCTCGATCTCGTTGCGGCCAACGCTGTTGCTCACCTCCTGGGTGGTGAGATAGTCCAGCGGGAAACCGAGCAGGGCGGTCATCGCGACGGCCATGCCCTTGACCGGTGCCCAGCCGATGATCCGGGCCGCCACGTACCCGCCGAGCGCCAGGCCCGCCACCCCCGTCACCACGATCGTGGCAACGAGGGGCAGCACCCCGGCAAGTTGCGCCAGAGAAAGGGAAGTTGCACTCGCCAGCACCACGGCGAGGAGACCGACCATGGCGATGGTGAAACTGTTCGCCTTCTCCAACGCCTTGATCGGATACACGCCCAGCCAACTGCCGAGAAGGCCGATGCCCAGTCCCCACACCGCGTAGTTGACACCGGTGAGGTCCTCAAGACCGGTTGCGCACGCCCCTCCCACGAAAACAAGGAAGAGCAGGACGGTGTGGTTCTCGGCGAATCGCGCGGGAATGCGCAGTCGGGGCTGCGCCCGCTGGAGTGGAGCGGTCCGGGGACCCTCCTCCAGCGTGTCGGACGCGCCGTCGTTCGCAACGCCGGTACCAGCGAGGACGGACGCCTTTTGTGGCGCAGCGGCACGGACCGCAATGGTCGCGGCGTGCCGTCGCAGCAGGTTGGTCACCAGTGGCAGCCCCACGATCTGCTGGAGGACGAACACGAGCAACGGCACCGCCACCAGTGAGTCGAGGCCCGCCTGTCGCAGCGCCTTGTCCGTGACGAGGTACGCGACGAGCCCACCGTCGATGGGACCCGCTCCCGCGACGGCGGCGGCATACCCGAATACAGGGGTGACGACGGCCGTCACCACGGCCGCGGCACCCGCCATCCCGCACACGGCGACCAGCACGGCCCGGTACTGCTGCCGCATGATCCGAAGCGGGATCATCGTGCCCAGATGCACCATGAGCGCCGGGGCCAGCAGATTGCCGGTGGTCTTCCACGTGGAGGAGTCCACGATGTCACGGGGGAAGACGCCGAGCTGTACCAGTGCGAACAGTGCAAGGAACGAGACCAGGAAACCCGGTACCCGAGCCCTGGTCAGTGCAGAGGCCACCTCGCCGGCCGCCAGGACGGCGAGGACGAGAGCGGCGGCCATCATCGGATACATCATCCGATTCCCTTCTTCAGGTGTGTGCTTGCCGCGTGTGGGGCTTCACCGGACAGTGGGTGGGGCGGAACCGGTCCTCAACGCGTGGGCTGCATCAGCCGCGTTCGTCGCGCGTCGTCGAGAGCGAGATCGACGCAGCTCCAGGCCATCGCGACAGAGCTCTGCAGCAGGGCGGCCTCCGCCGAGGCAGACCTGCACGCCGCCGTGAATCCCTTCTGGTGATTGACGGCGCCCGCGGTCTCGATGCCGACACTCGCGTGCAGTGCCGGGATCACTTGGGAGACGTTGGCCATGTCGGACGACGCTCGGGGACTTGGTTCCTTGGGGAAGCGTCGTCCCAGCGCCTCGGCATTGCGCTGGTAGGCGCTGGTCAGGAGGTCGTTATTGCGGAACTCCGCGTACGAGGGACAGGGCTGACCGATGGCAACAGCGGCTCCGGTGGCTGTCGCGCCCGCCTCGAAGCACGCTTCGACGCGCGGACGAAGTTCGGCGAGCCCGTCGAGTGTCTCGGAGCGCAGGATGTACGTCGCGGTGGTCCGGCCGGGCACGATGTTGGGTGCGTCCCCGCCATGGGTGACGATGCCGTGGATCCGGTCCCCGTCCGGGATGTGCTGGCGCAGCACGCCTATGCCGACCTGCGCGACCGTCTGGGCGTCGGCGGCGTTGATGCCCAGTTGCGGCCAGTTCGCGGACTGCGCGGACCGGCCCGTGTACTCGATCTCAAGGCGGGCATTGGCCATCATCCGTGCGTCCGCCCGCTCCGTGGGCGCGGGCACGGGGTGGACCATCATCGCCGCATGGGTGCCGTCGAAGACACCGTTCTCGAGCATGATGACCTTGCCGCCCCCGCTCTCCTCGGCGGGGGTGCCGAACACCTTCACCGTGACCCCGAGCTCGTCGGCGAGCGGGGCGAGGGCGAGCGCGGTCGCCACACCGGCGGCGGCGATGAGATTGTGCCCGCACGCATGCCCCACGTCGGGCAGCGCGTCGTACTCGCAACAGATGCCGAGAACGAGAGGGCCGCTCCCGGCAGTGGCCAAGAGGGCGGTCGGCAGGCCTGCCACTTCGCGCCGCACCTCGAAGCCGCCGCGTTCGAGTTCGTCGGCGACCCATCCACTTGCCTTGTACTCGGAGAACCCCAGCTCCGGGTTGGCATGGATGCGCCGGCTCAGATCGACAAGCCTCGCGGACTCGCGGTCGATCGTCCTGGCTGCCTGCGTCTTGGCTCCCACGCGTACCTCACTCGTTGTCTCGGGGCGCACCTGTTCCAGCCCACGACGTGGGCTTTCTGATACAGCCAGAACGATGCCGACAAGCGAGAGAGTTCGACAGAACTGGCGCAGCAATCGGAAGAATCCGCCAGATACTTGACGGATTCTTCGACAGCCATGGTCTGTCGGCTCTCCGTCGGCATACCGTCGCCAGGTGATCGAGAACCGCCGCCCCCTGACTCCTCTGGACCGTCGGATCGTGGGAGCGCTTCAGGTGAATGGCAGGGCCTCGTGGCGCCGTATTGCCACGGTGCTCGGCGAGCCCGAGCGGACGGTCGCCCGACGCGGCACCATCCTTCTCAGCTCCGGAACAGTGTCCGTGGTCGCCACCGCCGCACGAGGGGAGGCCGTCGTCCTGCGTATGCGCTGTGCCCCCGGCGCGTCGCGTCTCGTCGGGGCCGTCCTGGCAAGCCGGGCCGACTGCACCAGTTGCTACCTGCTCAGCGGCACCGTTCACTGCCACGCCGAGATCTTCACTCCACGCAGCCGGCTCGCGTCCCTGACGCTCGACGAAGTGAATGCCGTCCGTGGGCTGCTGGAAGTGGACGCACACATGGTGACCCAGTACTACCGCGGCGCCCACCAGTGGCGCCCGAACCTGATCACGACAGCGGAGGCGGATGAGCTTGCGGCCGCCACGCCAGCCTCCGCGCCCTCCACGGGAGCTGCCGACCTCCCCACGCTCAGCCGCGAGGACCGCATCATCCGCGACGCATTGGCCGCGGACGGGAGGACGGCCAACGAAGCCCTCGCGCGACTGGCCGGAGTGTCCGAACCCACCGCGCAACGCCGTGTCCGAAACCTCCTCGCCAGCACGCGAGTCAACGTACGAGCGGTCGTGGACCCCGCCCTGATCGGGCTCCCGGTCTGCGCGATGCTGTGGATCCAGGCCCGCCCCCAGCACGTCGACGACATCGGACATGCCCTTGCTGCCTCGCCGCACGTGCGCTACGCCGCGGCGACCACCGGCGAGTTCCAGCTCGTCGCCGACCTTGCGGTTCCGGACATGCCCACTCTGCACCACACGCTGACACGCTCGGAATGGGCGCAAACAGCCATCACGGTCCAGTCGGCGTTGATCGTCGAGGCCCCCAAGCGCAGCGGCGTCGTTGGCTCTGTTGGTGACACTGTCTGACAGGGGGCGTGGCATGGCTCGTCGGCGCCGACCCCGGCAGGGAGACGGCCTATCTCCCGTCGCCCGTACCGGAGTTGTGATGGCGCGTCCTGACCCTAGGCGCGCCCATCGATGTTCGGTACCGTGCGGAACTGTTTCTTCCTGAGAGATTCCTGTGTGCAGAGAGGTGAACTCCGGATGCACCAACGAAGACTGTTCCGCACACTCGCCGTACTGGCGGTGACGGTGGCGCTCGCCGCACCCGTCCCCGCCGTCGCGGCCGAGGCCCCGCCACCGCCGCCGTCGGACGTGTACGAACTCCTCGAGGATCCGGAGACGACCGGTGTCGGACAGGAGGCGCCGCACGCCGACCTGACGCCGTACGCCGACGAGCGTGATGCCCGCGCGGGCGGAACGCGCAGCCCGTGGAAGAAGTCGCTCGACGGCGCGTGGAAGATCCACATGTCGGACCGGCCCGAGGACGTGCCCAAGAACTTCTACTCCGAGGGCTACGACACGGCCGGCGACGGCTGGAAGAGCGTGAGCGTCCCGCACACCTGGCAGACGGACGGCCTCGACCACCCGGTGTTCCGCAACATCCCCACCGAGATGTACCCGGACGACCCGCCGAACGTCCCCCACGACACCAACCCCACCGGCGCCTACGTGCGGACCTTCGACCTCCCGCAGGGCTGGGACAAGCGCGAGACGTTCCTGCGCTTCGAAGGAGTCACCAGCGGCAACCTGGTCTGGGTCAACGGCCACTACGCCGGCTACGACCAGGGCGGCTACTCGCCCGCCGAGTACGACATCAGCAAGTACCTGCACGCGGGAAAGAACACAGTCGCGCTCCAGGTGCACCGCTGGGGATCCGGATCCCATCTCGAGGACTACGACCAGTGGCGCTTCTCCGGCATCTTCCGGTCGGTGGGCCTCTATTCGACCCCGGCCACCCACGTACGGGACATCACCGTCAAGACCGACCTCGACGCGGACTACCGCGACGCCACCCTGTCCGCCGACATCGATGTCGCGTCCGACGAGGCGGCTGAGGGGAAGGTCACCGGCAAGCTGTACGACCGCCGCGGACGCCGTGTGACAACGTTGTCCACGCCGGTGGCCGCCAAGGCGGGCACCACCACGGCCCGGCTGAAGGGCGACGTGGCGAACCCGGACAAGTGGACCGACGAGACACCGAACCTGTACACCCTCGTCGTCGAACTGTCCGACAGCACCGGCAAGGTCACCCACACGACCAGCCAGACCCTCGGCTTCCGCGAAGTCGAGGTCAAGGACAAAAAGATCCTGGTCAACGGCGAGCGCATCCTGGTCAAGGGCGTCAACCGCGCCGAGACCGACCCCAAGACCGGCCGCCACGCCACGCACGAGCGCACGGCGTCCGACGTCGCCCTGATGAAGCAGCTCAACATCAACGCCGTCCGCACCTCCCACTACCCCTCGGACCCGTACCTGTACGAGCGCGCCGACAGCCAGGGCATGTGGATCGCGGACGAGGTGGACATCGAGACCCACCACCACGACGGCTGCCCCGACAACTGCCTCGCCGAGAAGCCGGAGTGGCAGAAGGCCTTCATGGACCGGGCCGTCGCCATGTACGAGCGGGACAAGAACCACCCCAGCGTCCTAATGTGGGACACGGGCAACGAGGCCGGGCTCGGCAAGGCCCACTACGCGATGGCCGACTACCTGAAGGAGCACGACCCCGGCCGACCCCTCTACCACCAGTCCAACACCCCCGACGGCGACGCGCCGTTCGCCGACGTCTGGGGCCCGCGCTACCCCTCGCCCCAGAGCCTCGAGGACAAGGCGAAGACCACGAAGAAGCCCATCGTCATGGGCGAGTACGCCCACGCGCAGGGCAACTCACTCGGCAACTTCCGCGAGTTCTGGGATGTCGTCCGCAAATACCCTGAAGTACAGGGCGGGTTCATCTGGGACTGGGCCGAGCAGAACCTCACCCAGCCGCTGGTCACCACCCCCGACTCCTCGGGCAACGGCATCCTCTCCTACCTCACCGGGAAGCCGGACCACGTCGACGGGCACCAGGGCAAGGCCCTCTCGCTCTCCGGACTCGACGACTTCGTCGAGGTCTACCGCGACCCGAAGCTCGACCAGGTCTCCGACAGGCTCACCGTGGACTCCTGGGTCAAGCCGGCCGCCTGGACGGGCGACTTCACCATCGCCTCCAAGGGCGACCACAGCTACGCCCTGCGCATGAAGGACAAGAACACCCTGGAGTTCGCCGTCCAGGGCGACGACGGCAAGCCGCACACCGCGTCGGTCACCGTCCCTGACGACTGGTACGGATCCTGGCACCGCGCCTCGGGCACCTTCGACGGCAGCACCCTGAAGCTGCTCATCGACGGCAAGCAGGTCGCCGCCGCCGACTTCAAGGGCACCGTCGCCTACTCCGCGCAGCCGGTGAACATCGGCCGCAACGCCGAGACCGGCATGGAGGGCATGGGCACTCGCATGGCGCACGGCGTCATCGACCAAGTACGCGTCTACCACGAGGCGTTGACCGAACAGCAGCTCGCGGCCGACCCCGCCTCCGACGCGGTCCTCGCGCTGGACTTCGAGAAACTCAAGACCGAGGGCACCTATCAGTCGTACGGATCCGGCATGGGCGGTGTCGACGGTCTCGTCAGCACCGAGCGCACACCCCAGCCCGAGACACGCGCACTGGCCGCCGTCCACGCACCCATCCGCATCTCGGACGTGAAGGCCGACGCGGGGAAGATCGCCGTACTCAACGAGCGCTCCTTCACCGGCACCGGTGACCTGAAACTGACCTGGAAGATCAGAGAGGGGGAGCGGACGCTCGCCCAGGGGACGCGCCCGCTCTCCCTGGATCCCGGCCAGAAGACCGAGGTCCAGCTCCCGAAGCCGCCCGCCAACCCCAAGGACGCCGACCGGCAGTTGACCGTACGCGCGGTACAGGCCGGGCGCACGGAATGGGCTCCGGCCGGACACACCGTCGCGGTCGAGCAGTTCGACATCGGCGGCAGGCAACTGGCCGGTGTGGTGCGTGCCCAGGCCCCCGGCACAGTGAAGGCCACCGACTCCGGCGACCGGCTCACCGTCGAGGGCAAGGGCTTCGCGTACGCCTTCGACCGCACCAGCGGTGACCTGGCCTCCATGAAGGCGGGCGGCCATGAACTGCTGAGCAAGGGACCGGAGTTGGACGCCTGGCGCGCGCCGGTCGCCAACGAGATCAACTCGGAGGACGCGTCCTGGCGCGATGCGGGCCTCGACCGGCTGCGGACCGAACCGGCGAAGGTGAAGGTCACCAAGGAGCGCGGAGCGGTCGTCGTCGCGGTCACCAGCACCGTGGCGGCACCAGGGGTGAAGGACTCGTCCTTCACGCAGACGATCCGCTACACCGTCTCCGGAAGCGGCGAGATCCGCGTCGACCACCGCGTCCAGGCGCAGGGCAGGGCCCGCAGCGTGCCGTACCTGCCGCGCATCGGCCTGTCCCTCCAACTCCCGGACAAGTACGACCAGTTCAGCTGGTACGGGCGTGGACCGGAGGAGAACTACAACGACCGCGAGGACGGCGCTCCCGCCGGCGTGTACGCGACCGACGTCGACAAGCAGTTCTCCGGCTACCTCCGCCCGCAGGACTACGGCAACCACGAGGACGTCCGCTGGGCCTCGCTCACGGACGGGAGGAACGGTCTGCTGGTCTCCGGCGACTCCACGGCGTTCTCCGCCGGGGTGACTCCCTACACGGACCTGGACCGCGCGGCGTATCCCTTCGCGCTGAAGCGGAACCCGAACGGCAACACCCTGCACCTCGACCACGCGGTCAGTGGTGTCAGCGAGACGTTCCACACCGTGATGCCCGAGTACCAGGTGCGGCCGGACGCCGAGTACGCGTACTCGCTGCGGCTGCGTCCCCTCACGGGCGCCGAGGCCTCGACGGGCAAGCCGTCCGGACCCGTGGTGTGCGCCCCGACCGCCGAACTGACCGCTGAGGACACCTCGTTGCCGCCGGGCGGTTCGACGACGGCGAAGCTCACCGTCGGCAACCCGTGCGACCACGCCCTGAAGGACGCCTCGGTGACCGTGGACCCGGCCTCCGGCTGGACCGCCGACGCGGGCTCCGCGACTGTCGGCGAGGTGCCTGCCGGTGGCGAGAAGTCGGTCGAGGTGAAGATCACCCGTGGCGAGGAGGGACCCATCGGCAAGAGCCTGACCACGGCCGTGGTCACCGCCACCTCCACGGGCGGGGCACGGGTCAGCGCACAGGCCTCGGTCCGCCTCGAAGCCACCCCGCCCGCACCCAGGGGTACGGCGTACGTCTCCGACCTCGACCTGCTCACCGCCGACAACGGCTGGGGTCCGGTGGAACGCGACCAGAGCAACGGCGAGGCCGCGGCGGGTGACGGCACGACCCTCACCATCGGAAAAGACACGTACAAGAAGGGCCTCGGAGTGCACGCACCGTCCACCGTCGAGGTCTATCTCGGCGGCTCCTGTACGAAGTTCACGGCCGAGGTCGGTCTGGACGAGGAGGCGGACCCGGAGGGCAGCGTCGTCTTCGAAGTTCTTGCCGACGGAAAGAAGGTCCACACGGGCGACAAACTCACCAACGCCGATGCGGCGGTGCCCGTCACGGCCGACGTGACCGGCGCGCAGCGGCTGACGCTGCACGTCGGTGATTCGGGCGACGGCGACGCGAAGGACCACTCCGACTGGGGCGATGCGACGGTGCACTGCGCCACGTGACGCTCCGCCGGCTCGGTGGGTGACGGTCCCGGCCGGGACGCCACAGCGGCGTTCCGGCCGGGACCGGTTGCGGGTGTCAGGTCGGTGCGCAGGTGAGGGTGCCGGGTCCCGCGACGACGTGGCGGGCCAAGCCCCGCTCCCTGAGCTCTGTGCCCTGGCGCATTTCTCGGCGAAGGTCAGTACATTCGCTCCTTCCTCTTCCCGAGAGAAATGCGTGCTCCAGGTCGAATCTGCGCAGGTAGCAGGACCAGGCGAAGCCGACGTCGTCCGGGCTGGCGCCGATCGCCGAGGACCGCAGCTGCTCCGGCGAACGGGCCGCGTTCGAGTGCAGCCACGACGAGACGTCCACGGCGAGCACGATCCGCCTGTCCAACCGCGGCATCGGCAGGGAAGCCAGCAGGTCACGTAGGGAATCGGCGTCAAGTCGGCACCAGACAGTCTGCCCCCGCACGCCCTGGCCGAAGACACCCTCGTCGCGGCGAGTCCCGATCTGCTGCGCGCGATGGTCAAGACGTTCGCCGACGCCCTCATGCCCGCCGAGGCGGATGCCGTGTGCAACGCCGAGTACGGGCAGGTCAGCGACGGACGCGGCAACCACCGCAACGGCTACCGCCCGCGCGAGTGGGACACCCGCGCCGGAACCGTCGAACTCGCCATCCCCAAGCTCCGGTCGGGCAGCTACTTCCCGTCCTGGCTGCTCGAGCGGCGTCGCCGGGCCGAACAGTCCCTCATCTCGGTGGTCGCCACCGCCTACCTGCTCGGCGTCTCCACCCGCCGGGTCGAAAAGCTCGCCGAATCCCTCGGGGCGAACCCAGTCCCAGGTGTCCACGATGGCCAAGCACCTCGACGAGCAGGTCACCGCGTTCCGCAACCGGCCCCTCGACGCCGGGCCTTAGGCTAGGTCGCGGCCCGGGCCGGGGTACGCCCGCGCAGGAAGGTGCGCTCTACGTGCTGTTCCTCGTGGAGGTCGACGCGGCGGGCTTCCAGGAGCTGGCTCAGGCTGAGGATGCCTTCGACGCGGTCCGGTTCTTCGCGTGGTGTGACGAGGACGCGGGTGACGTGGTGGGCGGCCATCCGGTTGGCGACCGTACGCAGGGTTTCGTCGGGGTGGGCGATGACGGGCGGACCGGTGAGAGAGCTGACCGGGCGGGTGTCGCCGGGGCCGACCCGCAGTACCTGGTCCGAGGTGACGACGCCGGACAGCGTGCCTGCGCCGTCGACAACGGGGAAGAGGCGCTGGGCCGCGATCCCCGACGCGTCGCACGCGTCGCGCAGGCTGCGAAGCCGGGCGGCGGTGGTGTCGAGGCTCGCGTCGGCGTGGAGGGTGAGGGCGGGGGGCGATGTGTCGAGCTGGCGCACGAGATGCACCTCGAGCGGGTCCACGGAGTACTCGCGGGTGAGGTGCAGTCCGCGGCGTGCGATCTTCTCGGTGAGCACGGATCTCTTGAGGAGGATCACGGAGAGCAGGTACGCGGAGGACGCGGTGATCACCATGGGGACGAGCGCGTTGACCTCGTGGGTGAGTTCGAGGCAGAAGACGATGCCGGTGAGCGGGGAGCGCATGACGCCGCCGAGGACGCCGGCGAGCGAGACGAGGGCCCAGAAGCCGGGGCTGACGGCGGGGAAGACGAGCCCTTCGGCGGCACCGAGCGCGCCGCCGATCATGAACATGGGGGCCAGGACGCCACCGGAGGTGCCGGAGCCGAGCGACAGTCCCCAGATGAGAGTCTTGACCACGAGGATGCCGATGATGAGGCCGACGGTCGCGCGGCCGGTCAGGAGCTGGTCGATCACGTCGTAGCCGACTCCCAGGGCGCGCGGCTCGGCCAGGCCGCCGAGGCCGATGACGGCGCCGCCGATGGCAGGCCACCACATCCAGTGCAGCGGGATCCGGGCGAACATGTCCTCGGAGAAGTACACGAGCCAGGTGGCGACCAGGGCGAGGAGGCCCGCGCCGATGCCGGCGACGACGCACAGTCCGTACGCGGACAGCGCCAGCCGGTCCGGGACGTGCGCGCCGGCGAAGAGGGGGGTGGTGCCGAGGATCGGGCCGCGCACGAGGGTCGCGGTCACGGCGCCGACGGCGACCGGTATGTAGGAGCGGGGGCGCCATTCGAAGAGCAGGAGTTCGACGCCGAGCAGGATCGCGGCGAACGGGGCGTTGAAGGTGGCGGCCATGCCTGCGGCGGACCCGGCGACCAGCAGGGTCTTGCGTTCGTCGGTGGTCACTTTCAGGAACTGGGCGAGGATCGAGCCGACCGCGCCACCGGTCATGATGATGGGGCCCTCGGCGCCGAACGGGCCGCCGGTCCCGATGGACACCGCGGACGAGACGGGTTTGAGGACGGCGATGCGGGGCTGGACCCTGCTGCCGCCGACGAGGATCGACTCGATGGCCTCCGGCATTCCGTGCCCGCGGATCTTCTCCGAGCCGTAGCGCGCCATCACGCCGATGACGAGCCCACCGACGATCGGCATGAACAGGATCAGCCACCAGTGTGTGGTGGTCGCCGGTGTGGTGTCTCCGAAGGAGAGACGGCCGTGGAAGCAGAGGTTGGTGAACAGGGCGATCAGTTTGAGCAGCCCGACGGCGACGAGGGCCGCCGCTGCCCCGACGGGCACGGCCAGGGCCGCGATCACCGCCACCCTCGGCATGACGTGGAAGTCGCCCAGGTGCGGGATCTTGGGGTGGGTGTGGGGAGTTGGCTGTGCGGCGGCAGGCTCACGGGGAGCCTTGGCGGCTGTGGGCGTGGCCACGGAGCCTCCGGTTTCATGGTGCGGGTGGTGCGTACGGGCAGGAACCTGCCGCCGTGCGGGCGCGCCGGAGCGGCCCGTCGGCTCGTGGGCTCGCGGGGGCAGGGGCGGGCGTCATTGCCCGGGGGAGATGTGGAAGGCGAGAACCTTCAGGTGCTGCTGCGCGGGGGTGGCCGGTCAGTCCTCGCGCCGCACCCGGGCGGAGTCCACCCGGCCAGGACGCAGTATGCGCACGTGATGGCTCTCGCAGGTCGGGCAGCAGGCCTGGCTGAGCGGCGACGGCACGCGACGCTCATCGACGTAGTACGTGGCGTGCAGCCTCCCGTAGTCGTCCGTGGCAAGCCGAATCGCGAACTCGGCCTCCCATCCATGACCACAGCTCAGGCATACGAACGAATATCCTCGATGTACGAGTTCACTGCTCACGGCCATCACTTCCTCGAACCAGCCCCGCCATGCCGATACGGGGAGGGCATACGCCGAGAGTAACATTGCAGACTGCAATAGTGAACATGGGTCGAGATGGAGAGTGTGGCAGCGGTGGACGGTCTGGCCAGGCGCGACGACGAACCGCAGAGCGTCGACGAGGAGACCGAGCAGGTCACCGAGACGGTCATGGCCGCATCGCGGCTCCTGGTCGCCCTGTCGGCGCGCGCCCTCGCCACGGTCGACGCCACGCTGACGCTGCCGCAGCTGCGCACACTGGTGGTGCTCGACCGGTGCGGTCCGGTGAAACTCGCCGTACTGGCCGCCACGTTGGGGGTCAATGCGTCGACGGCCCTGCGGATGGTGGACAAGCTGGAGGCCGGCGGCCTGGTCGACCGGAAGGCCAACCCGGACAACCGCAGAGAGGTCGTCCTCCGGCTCACCCCTTCCGGCACCTCCCTGGTACGCCAGGTGCTCGATCACCGCCACAGGGAGGTCGCCGGTCTCGTCGGCACCCTCCCTGTCGGGGTCCGTGCCGGTCTCGTCGAAGGGCTGCGCGCCCTGACCGAAGCCGCGGACGACCTGGCGGTGGGCCCGGGCGGCGCGGTGCGGGCCCCGGACGGCCTGCCGTCCGAACCGGGCTTCTGATGAGTTGCCTGTGAGTTGCCTGGCGATCGATCTGCACAGCGTCAGAGCCAAGCCAGAACGAAACCCCTCTCCCGACTGCTGCACCAACTCCGTTCCTGCGTCGCATAGTTGACCATGCTGCGAGAGCGCGGGATGGAGCGTTGCACCCAGCGCTCCCGCCCCGGCGGCGGCCTCGCGGACCGGTGTCTTCGGCAGTGAGGACACCACCTGACAGTGGCTGGGGGCCTCCTGCGACGGTGTCCGCGTGCCGCTTGCGGCCCGAAGCCTGCCGCCTGCCCCTGGGGTGCGGCGCCATACTCTTGTGGGCATGGCTGATGAGACGCACCTGAGCCCAGACGATGCTTTCGAGCTGCTGATGTCCGGCAACCGGCGATTCGTTGCCGGCGTGCCCGAGCACCCCAACCAGGACGCCGCCCGCCGCACGGCCCTCGCCTCTGTGCAGGAGCCGTTCGCCGTGCTCTTCGGCTGTTCCGACTCCCGCCTCGCCGCAGAGATCATCTTCGACCGCGGTTTGGGTGACCTGTTCGTCGTCCGCACGGCCGGCCACGTGGCCGGCCCGGAAGTGCTCGGGAGCATCGAATACGGTGCCGGCATCCTGGACTGCCCGCTGGTCGTCGTCCTCGGACACGACGCCTGCGGGGCGGTCGCCGCGACGCGCAGCGCTGTCGAGGACGGCGCGAGCGCCGACGGGTTCGTGCGTGACGTCATCGAGCGCGTCACCCCCAGCGTGCTTGCCGCACGGGCCGCCGGACTCACCGACAACGGCGACATCATCGCCGCCCACACCCGCAATACCGTCGACCTGCTCCTGGAGCGTTCCCGGACCCTGGCCGAGCAGGTGGAGGCCGGCCGGACCGCGGTCGTGGGCCTGACCTACCGTCTGGCCGACGGCAGCGCCCATCTGGTCGCCGCCCGCGGCCTGACCCGCGTCGACGCCGACGGCAGCCGGGCCGCCTGACCACCCGCCGCGGGCGGGACAAGGCTTGGTCTCGCCGCTGGTTGGAGGAAGCGGTGAGGCCAAACCGCCCTGACGGAACGGCCAGGAGGTGCACACCGTCGGCGTGCTGGGCCACGCGGTCCCGCAGCCGCGCCACCGCCTACAACGGGCCGGGCGCGCTCCTGGTCGCGTGGTCGGGCACTCACCGGTCGGAGCAGTCGGCTGAGGGTTCGGCGTGCTACGAAGCCGTCAGCAGTTGGCGGAACGCGCTGGCATGGAAGACGAGTGGGCTGAACTCGGGCCGTACGGTGAGGTCGTGGACGCGAAGGAGCGCGATCGTGTGATCGCCGGCGTGGACCGTGTCCGCGACCGAGGTGTCCAGCCAGGTGCAGGCGCCCTCCACGAACAGCGCACCCTGACGGGTGGCGTGGGTGGACAGGCCGGCGAAGCGGTCCCCGGCCTTCCTGCCCAGCGTACGGGCCGCCGCGCCGTGTTCGGCTCCGAGCACGCTGATCCCGAGCCGGTCCGCGCCGGCCAGTCGGGGCCAGGTGGAGGAGGTGTTCTGGATGCAGACGGAGACGAGGGGCGGGTCCAGGGAGACCGGCACGAAGGTGCTCGCGGCCAGGCCCACGCGCTCACCGTCCACCTCGGCGGCGAGGGCGACGACGCCGGTGGGGAACTGGCCGAACGCCTCGCGCAGTGTCTGTGGATCGAGCCGACGGCCTGTGGTGGTGACCGTGGAAGCGGTCGGGGTGGTCATGTGTATCTCCTCTCCGCTCACGACGCGGCGGACCGGTGTACCGGGATCCGGATGTCGAGCAGCGGTCCGTGCTGTTGGGCTCCGAAGGTGTCGCGCTCGCCCACGCTTCCCTGGGCGCCCCCGCGGACGATGGTGAACTTGAAGGCCAGCGCGGGCTCGAAGAAGACGCAGGTACGGACGTCCTTCTCGGCCACGTTGAAGAGGGCGGACAGGCCGGCGGCGTTCAGGACGCCGCTGTCGCGGACGTGGGCGTAGCGGGAGGGCTCGTTGAACATGACGTCGAAGGTGATCTCGTAGGGGCCCGCGTTCTTGCTGCGGATCACCGCGGCGAGTTCGCGCAGTGGGACGGTCGCGGTCATCGTGACACCACCTCCGGGGAGCCGATCTGCCGGTACGAGATGGGGAACAGGTCCAGGTCCTGGCTGTCCATGACGTGGTAGAGCGTGAAGGCACACACCGGGCCGATGGGACTCTCCATCGGGTTGAGGGGCAGTGCCATGTTCCCCGCCGTCGCGAGCTGGCCGGGGTAGCTCAGATGCAGGCAGCCGATCCGGACGCTGGTGCAGATGTCGAGGGCCAACTGCTGTGTGGGGGCTGTGACTTCACCCAGGACCCCGACCTCGTGCGGCATCGTGGTCTCGGTCTCGCGCGGTCCCATGACCGCGTTGCGTCCGTAGACGTGGAAGGCGAGGGTGGCTGTTCCGGAGGCCAGGTCGGGGTGCAGGGCGCCGACGCGCTGCTCGACGCGTTCCAGGAATGTGTCGAGCTGGCCGATGAGGACGGGATCATGGATCCCCCCGATGAAGACGGCTCGGTGGCCGACGACCGCCGCCCCCTCCAGCTTGACCGTCGGATGCGGGGACGGGATGAAGCGGCTTCCTTGAACCCGCACGGTCCGCTCGTCGACGGCCTCGTACGTGCAGTCGCTGACGTCGAGCACGCCGCCGGGGCCGGGCAGGAGATCGGGGCGGCTCTTCTCGTACAGAGTGTGTGCGGCGACGGAGAGCGGGGTGCAGCGCTGGGCTGCGCCGGTGGGCGTCAGCTCGAAGCTGTCCCGGTGGACCGTGGCGACGACGCCGCCTCCCTTGGGCTCCGCGCAGGCCGCGCCGCATTCGAGGATCTTGCCCATGTGCCAGGCGATGGCGGGGTCGACGCCGTGGTGGATGGCGAACGCGGCGTGCGGGGCAGGGTCGTAGGAACGGCCGGCGATGATCACATCGAAGGCCTCGTCACCACCGAGGATCCCGAGGAAGGGCTCGGCTCCCATCTGGGCCACGATCGCCTCCGCCTGCCCGATGTCGTTCCGTGTGGGCAGTTCCCCCCGGACGTTGGGCTCGATGCGGCCCTGCGTCAGGCGCTCCGTGACGGTGCCGGCGGGGATGTCGGCGAAGATGTTCGCTATGCGCGGAGAGACGCCGTCCTCGACAGCGAGTCGCTCCACCAGGTCCGTCATCCAGCGCACTTGGGCGTCGGTGCCCGCTCCGCCGGCCGAACTGATGATCAGCGGGACGCCGTGGGCGAGGCAGGCCCTGAGCAGGGGGCGCAGGTCGCGGGCGTAGGACTTTTCGGTGACGAGGGTGGTGCCGAGGCCGAGCATGTACGGTCCCGGGTCGGTCGACCCGGAGTCGACCACGACGACGTCGACGCCGTCTTCCATGGTGCGGTGCAGGTCGGTCTCGTCGTATCCGTAGCCGAGCATGCCCTGTGGGGTGAAGACGCGGAGAGGGAGCGAGACGGTCATGCGCGGGCCCCCTGTGCGAAGGGGGCGGGGGCGGGCAGGCCGAGGTTGCCGCGCAGGGTGTCGCCGGCGTAGGTCTCTTTGACCAGGCCGCGGCGGCGGAGTTCGGGCACGATCAGCCGGGCGAAGTCCTCGTAGGTGCCGGGTACCGAGGCGGCGGAGATGACGAAGCCGTCGCAGCAGGTGCCGAACCATGTCTCCAACTGGTCGGCGATCTGGGTGGGTGTACCCACAAGCGTGGAACCGCCCTTGGGCAGCGATCCGCGTCCGGAGTACTGCACGAAGTCGCGCACCGAGGGATTGGCGGTGCCGCTGAGTTGGATCACCCGGTCCCGCAGTCCCTGCCAGGACATGTCGGCGAGCTCCTTGTCGGTGAACGGTTCGTCGTAGGGGCGCGTGGACAGGTCGGTGTTGAGGACCTCGCACAGCAGGGCGAGACTGTCCTCCGGGCGGGCCAGCGCATCGATCAACTCGTACTTCTTCTCGACGAGTTCGGGGGTCTCTGCGGTGACGACTCCGATCGCGGGTGCGACCACGACCTGCCCGGGGTCCCGGCCGGCGTCGGCGACGGCCTGTTTGACGGCGCGGTACTGCTTCTCGCCGGCCTCGCGGGAGGAGTAGGCGGTGAAGACCACGTCGGCCCAGCGGCCGGCGAAGGCCCTGCCGCGCCCGCTGGAGCCCGCCTGCAGCAGCACGGGGTGTCCCTGGCGGGAACGTGGCACCGTGAACGTGCCGTTGACGTCGAAGTACTTCCCGTTGAAGGCGGTCCTGCGGACCTTGCCGGGGTCGGCGAACTCCCCAGACGACTTGTCCAGGACGAGAGCGTCGTCGTCCCAGCTGGTCCACATGTCACGGACGATCTGCAGGAACTCGTCGGCCCGGTCGTAGCGCAGGTCGTGCTCCAGGTGGGAGGCGCGGCCGAAGTTCGCGGCCTCCGAGTCGTTCATCGACGTCACAATGTTCCAGGCGACGCGGCCACCGGTCATGAGATCGAGCGTCGCGAACAGGCGTGCCACGTGGAACGGTTCGTAGTACGTCGTCGAGTACGTGGCCCCGAGCCCGAGGTGGCGGGTCGCCATGGCCATTGCCATGAGGATCGGCGTGGGGTCCATCTTGACCGAGCGGATGCCGTGGCGGACGGCGAGGTCGTGGCTCTGTCCGTAGATGTCCGGCATGGCGAGCCGGTCGTCGAAGAACGCCATGTCGAAGGTGGCGTCCTCCAGTGTCCTCGCGATACGCGTGAAGTAGTCGGCGGACAGAAAGTCCGTCATCGATGCAGGGTGCCGCCAGGACCCGACGTAATTCGAGCAATTCTGTGCCTGGAGAAACGCGATGAGGGACATTTGCCGCGTCTGGTCGGGCATGGGAAAACCTCCGTGATGGCGTCAGCGGTGCCGGGTCTCCGGGGTCGCTTTCCGTGGGACTCCATTGACATCGGCCTCAAGGACCGTGGACGATCCGCGGCACGGGCCGCAATCAGAGTTGCGATGAACGCAACCACGGAGGCCGTGGGAGCGTGCACCGAGCGGGAATGGTGGCACGAGATCGAGGAGTGGAGTTCCGATGGGAAACACGGACGTCGCATGCGACGCGCCAACGACCGCCCCGGAAGAGCCGGTACCGGCGCTTCGTGCGCTGAGGGTGCTCGAACTGCTCGCCGGCATGGAACAGCCCGCTTCTTTGACCGCGATCTCGGCCGGTTCCGGGCTGTCGAAGACACGGACGTACCGCGCGTTGAGGAACCTTCAGGACAGCGGATTCGTCCATCACGTCGGGCGCAGCGGCTACAGGATCGGGAGCCGTGCCATCGCTCTGGCCACACTGATGAGTCCGCGTCCGGCGCTCATCCGGTCGACCCGGCCCGTGCTGATGCGCCTGGCCCTGGGCGGCGGAGAGACGGCCACCCTGCACCTGCGCAGTGGCGGGCACCGGGTCCTGGTACTCGGCGAGGAGGCGCCGCACAGCGCTTTGCGCCGGGTGGTGATGTTCGGTGAGCGTTCGCCTCTGACCTCCGGGTGCAGCGGGACGTCGATCCTGGCGCATCTGCCGCAGGCCGAGGCGGAGCAGATCATCGAGCAGCAACTGGCGCCCGAGCAGCGGCCCCGGATGCGCAGGCAGCTCTCGGAGATCCGCGAACAGGGCTACGCGATGTCCTTTTCCAGCAATCACGTCGGACTGCACGGCATCTCGACGGCCCTGCTCGACCCCGCCGACGGATACCCGCTGGGCTCGCTGGCGATCGCGGGGCCCGAGGCACGCCTGCCGGAGCGGAAACTGCTGGGACTGGTGGGATCGTTGCAGGCCGCCAGCGCCGAACTCGCCCCTCGCCTGGCAGTGGTGATCGGGCCGAACTCGTCGGTGCGCCTCGACTCGCTGGACGTGACGATCCAGGAGCTGCTGACCCGCTGACGTCGCCGAGATTAGTTGCGGTGAACGGCACTAAGGTTGCCCGTCGACCGTGGCCGATCCGACGATGACGACCGGCCCAGGACGCATGCGCCGACATGTCGCGGCGCCCCTTCACGCTTGCGGTAATGGGTCGGGAAATTCTCGCGCGGTATCAACGAAAACGAGATCGCCCCGTTGACCGCATCCTTTGAAGGAGTGACTGTGACCACCGGCATCACACCTACCGTCGGCGCGAGCCCGACCGGTGAAGCACTCGGAAGTGGCACACCGGCCAACGTGCCCGCGACGGCCGCCGAACGGCTCGCCCGATTCGCCACCGAATTGTGTGCGAAGGACATCCCGGAGCAGGTGCGTGCCATGGCCCGCGCCCACCTGCTCGATGGAATCGGCATCGCACTCGCCTCCTCCGGCATGGACTTCACCCGACCCGTCCTCGACGCCGCCCTGGCCCTCGGTGACGGCGGACGCAGCCACGTCATCGGATACGGAACGCGGCTGCCGGCGGCATCCGCGGCGCTCGTCAACGGCACCCTCGTCCACGCCCTGGACTTCGACGACACCCACATCGGCGCCATCTACCATGCGACGGCGCCCGCGCTCGCCGCCGCGCTCGCCGTGGCCGAGGAGCAGGAAGCGGACGGCGAGTCCCTCCTGACCGCCTACGTCATCGGCCTGGAGATCGGCTGCCGGGTGGCGGGCGCGGGAGCGGGCAGCTTCCACGACCGAGGGTTCCACCCGACCGGCATCGCGGGCACCTTCGCGGCCGCGGCCGTCGCCGCGCGCCTGCGCGGCCTCGACACCGCGGACACAGTCTCGGCCCTCGGCATCTGCGGCAGCCAGGCCGCCGGCACCCTGGAACTCGCCGGCTCCTCCCTCAAGCGCCTCCACCCGGGCTGGGCCGCCCACTCCGGGATCGTGGCCGCGACACTCGCGGCATCCGGCTTCGCCGGACCTCCCACGATCTTCGAAGGACCGCGCGGCCTGTTCGCGAGCCACCTCGGCATGACGCCGGCCGAGATCGACCTCGGGCTCGACGACCTCGGCAACCGGTGGATGTGCGCCGACACGGCGCTCAAGCCCTACCCCTGCTGCCACTTCACCCACGCATTCGTCGACGCGGCCCTCGACCTCCGCTCGCAGCTGGGCGGGCAGCCCCTGAAGTCCACGGAGATCGAGGAGATCATCTGCCCCACCACGCCCCGCATCATGCCCTCGGTCACCGAGCCCGCCGAGCGGAAGAAGGCTCCGCGGACGCTGTACGAGGCGCAGTTCAGCGTGCAGTACATCGTGGCGCAGGCGTTGGTCTCCGGCCGAGTCGACCTGGCGACCTTTTACGACCAGCCGCTGGACGACCCAGACGTACTCGCGGTCGCCGCGAAGGTGGGGTGCCCGCCCGACCCCGACAGCGACTTCCCCGTCCGCTTCCCGGGCGAGGTGATCCTGCGCCTGGCGGACGGGCGTGAACTGCGCAGGCGGATCCCCACGTCCAGCGGGACACCGGGCAATCCCCTCGACGAGGCCGTGGTCCTCGGCAAGTTCCGTTCGAACGCCGGCCGGGTTCTCGCCGCCGATCAGGTACGCCAGATCGAGGAAAGTGTCGGCGAGTTGGACAGCCTCGCGGATCTCACGGATCTGATGCGCAAGTGCGGGAGCCAGGACGGCTGATCCGCCCGCGCCGCTGACCCGCGGGGAACCGGCAGCTCGGACCGGACCGACTGTCAATGGATCGGTCCCGTCCGAGCCGCCGCCGAACAACTGGAGCGCGCCGCCATGGTCGGCACGGCAGCACCCCGCCACATGTCAGGGCAGCGCCGGGTGCCGGTCCGTCCAAGGCGCGATCTCCTCCAGCGCCCGGCAGGCGCGCAGCACGCCCGCCTCGCCGTTCGGCTTCCCTATGACGTGCAACCCGACCGGCAGACCCCGCACGAACCCGCAGGGAACGCTGGCCGCGGTCAGCCCGGTGAAGTTGATCAGCCTGGTGTACCGCGTGTACCCGTGCGCCTGCGGTTGGGTGAGCGCGGCGGGTTTGGGGGTGACTTCGCTGGGAGGCAGGAGCGTCGTCGGCGTCACGATCAGGTCGTACTCCTCGAAGAGCCGGCGCATCCGGGCGATCGACTCGTAGCGCATCCGCATCGCCCTCGAATACTCCGCGCCGGTGATGGCACGCGACGCCGAGAACATCGCCTCGACATAGGGGGTGAGTTGGGCACGGGTCGCCGGATCCCCGTGCAGCCGCTCTCCCAGCGACGCGTAACGGTCGGCGCCGGAGACCAGGCGCCACGCCGTGTCGGCATCGCGCAGGCCGAGTGTGATCTCCTCGACCTTCGCACCGAGTTCACCGAAGCACAGCGCCGCCGCCCTGGCCGTGTCCAGGAACTCCGGGTCCCCGCTGGCGAAGTCGCCATAGCCGTAGTCGGAGGTCCACGCGATCCTCATCCCCCCTACACCGTCGCCGAGTTGACCCTGGTAGTCGGGTGGGGTGTCCGGCATGCAGGTGGGATCGCGGTCGTCCGGTCCGGCCAGAACCTGAAACAGCGTGGCTCCGTCGCGGACGTTCCGGCTGACCGGGCCGACCCCGGAGGTGAACAGCGCTCCGCCGAAGCTGCCGTGGCGCGGCACGCGGCCGTCGCTCGGGTGCAGGCCGAACACCCCGCAGTACGCGGCAGGCAGCCGCAGGGACCCGCCTCCGTCGCTGCCGATGGCGAGCGGGACCATGCCCGCGGCGACGGCGCTCGCGGAGCCCCCGCTCGACCCACCGGACGTACGGGAGGTGTCCCAGGGGTTCCGGGTCTCCTCGGTGATCCGGTTGACCGTGCGGCCGAACATGCCGAACTCGGGAGTGTTCGTCTTACCGACGATGACCGCGCCGGCCCGTCGGACGCGCTCGGCGTGCACCGAGTCCTCCTGAGGCACGTAGTCGTCGAAGACCAGGGAACCACCGGTCGTGCGGATGCCGCGGGTCCAGAACTGGTCCTTGATGGCGATCGGCACGCCGTGCAGCGGCCCCAGTTCCTCGCCGCGGACGGCGGCGTCCTCCGCGCGCCGGGCCTGTTCGATGGCGTCGTCGGCGGCGACGGTGATGAATGCGTGGAGTGTCGGTTCCAGGTCTTCGATGCGTGCGAGGAAGTGCCGTGTCAGCTCCACGGGCGACACCTGCTTGGCGGCGACGAGTTCACGCAGCTTCCAGGCAGGTGCCCAGGTCAGCTCGTCTTCAGTTTCCACTTTTCCTCCTGTGTACGTGTCGGCCGCTGTACGTGTCGGGCCGTGGCCTCATGCCGTGGTCTTCGACGGATGTGATGCTTGTTCGGGTGTGTGGGACGTGGCTTCGTTCTCGAGGAGGGCCCGGCCCGAGGTGCGGATGCCGAACACACCGGTGGTGGCTCCGCCCAGCACGAGAATCGTGGCGATCAGAACGAAGAAGCCGGCGAAGCCGAGGCCGTGGAGCATCGGGGCGAACAAGAACCCACCGCCGAACACCGCGAGCCGTCCGAGCCCGTTCGACAGGCCGGCCCCCAGCCCCCGCAGCTGCGTCGGGAACAGCTCCGGCAGGTAGGCGTACATGAACGCGGTCTGGGTCTGCAGGAGCATGCTCAGCACGAACCCGAACACCGCGGCCCCCACCTCGCTCCGGGTCATGCCGAACAGGAGCATCAGCGCGGCGACGAGCACCGTCAGGCCGAAGATGGCCCACTTGCGCTCCAGACGGTCGACGAGAGGCCAGGCCAGCAGGGCCCCGGGAACCGCCGCGCAGGAGAACGCCAGTGTCAGGCTGAGGCTCTCGGTACGGGTGTAGCCGTTCTCCACCAGCAGCGTGGGCACGTAGGCGTTGAAGGCGAAGAACGCGAAGGACACCAGGACCGAACTGACCACCCCCACGGTGAGGTTGCGCAGATTTCCGCCCCGGAGAAGATCCCGGAGACCGGCCGGAACGACCGCCGGCTCCTCCTGAGGCCGCGGCAACGCCCCGTAGCGCCGCTCGGCTTCGTCCTCCAGCCGCAGCACGGTACGCAAGGCGTCGTCGATCCGGCCGCGCGCACACTGCCAGCGCACCGATTCCGGCAGCAGCCGCGCGGCCGCCAGGCCCGGCACGAGACCGCCGGCACCCAGGACAAAGACCCATCGCCACATGCCCTCGCCGGCCGGAATCACCAGACGGGCGAAGAACGCTGCCAGCGGCGCCCCCAGCAGCCCGATGGCGAGCAGCAGTGACTGGTAGCGGCCCCGGGACGCACGCGGAAACATCTCCGCGACGTAGACGATCAGTGCGCCGGTCGCCACCGAGATCCCCACGCCGGTCAGGAACCGCACGACGACCAGGAACCCCAGGCCGCCCGCGAGCGTCGTCAGCAACGACGCGGCCGAATACAGCAGGACACCGCCGACGATGGTCCGCTTGCGCCCCACCCGGTCGGACACCCGGCCACCCGCTACTGCTCCGCAGAACATGCCCAGGAAGGCCGCTGAGGTCGCGACGCCCACACTGGACAGCGAAAGCCCCCACTCCTCCGTGATGGTCGGAGCTGCGTACGAGAACGCGTTGATGTCGACGACATCGAACGTGAACAGAGCTCCCAGCACCACACACCACAGCCGCTGCCACGCGGTGGTTCCGGGCAACGAACTCAAGCGTGCCGTGGGAGAAAACGCTGACCGGCTGTTTCCAAGCGTGTCTTCTCTTGCTGTCATGCACCGTCCTCACGCCGTTGTGAAGCCCGCCCGGGACAAGGCGGAACGCGGTCATGCTCAGCGCCCTGTGGCCGCCTGGACAAACGGAGTTGCGGCGACTGCAACATCGGGTGTGACCGGGTAGAAGGATGCTGACCGCGTACTGGCTCGGCACGTGGCGCCGACCATGTTGTCGGCTGATCGTCGTGCGTGAAGGCGCCGATGCGGACGGGATGCGTTCAGCGGGAAGGAGGGGCGGGCGCGTCCGACGTCCTCACTGTGGCCATGCTCGCGTCAGGCTGCTGCGCAACTCCGTCAGCGCCGCGGGTCCCAGTTGACTGCCGAGTACTTGTTCCAGGTCGCGAAGAATGCCCAAGGCGACGTCACGGCGCTGACATCCCGCGTCGGTCAGTCCGATGAGGGTGCTGCGCGGGAATCCCGGCCCCGGCGCACGGGTCAGGAGGCCTTCGCCGAGGAGCTGCGTGACAGCGCGATGCATCGTCTGGCGGGTGACGCCGGCGCGGCGGGCGAGTTCGGCGACGCTCAGCGATGTGGCGCGGTCCAGGTGTGCGAGCACGGTCGCGTGTGCCGGTGTGATGGGGTCCACGCCCGCGGCCTCCAGACGCTCCATCAGTTCGTCGGAGAACCACCGGACGCCTCGTTGCAGAAGGTGGACGAGTGGCAGATGCGTGTCCGAATGATCGTCAGTACCCACTTGCTTGCGTCCCTCTCGCTCGCCTACATTCCTGTGTCAGCTTAGCTGACACAGGAGGTCTACTTGCCATGACGAGTTATGACGTTGACGTTCTTGTCGTAGGGGCCGGCCCGGTCGGGCTCACTGCGGCGTTGCAACTGGCCCGGCGGGGCGTTTCCGTTCGCTTGGTGGATGCCGCGTCCGGCCCGGCCACGACCAGCCGCGCGCTGGGTACTCACGCCCGAAGCCTGGAAATCTACGATCAGCTCGGGATCCTCGGTGACATCGCTCCGCACGGAACGAGGGTCAACGGGTTCATCCGTCATCAGGCCGACCGTACGTCCCGGGTCGACTACGACTTCGGCGGCCTGGCGACCCGGTTTCCGTACATGTTCAATATCGACCAGGTGGTCACGGAGAGGGTGCTTCGCGGGCATGCCGCTTCGGCGGGGGTCGTGGTGGAGTGGCATACGAGGCTGGAATCGTTCCAGCACGACGATGACGCCGTGACGGCCGTGTTGTGCCGCGACGATGGCTCGGCTGCGGGGCACGAGACCGTGCGTGCGCGATACCTCTGGGGCTGCGACGGCGGGCACTCGACCGTCCGCAAGACCCTCCAACTCCCCTTGGTGGGCGAAGCCGCCCACACCTGGCTGATCGCCGATGCGATCGTGCACACCGATCTGGAGCGGGACGGCCTGCACTGGCTGTTCCCGGCCGGCGGCGCGCTGATGCTGTTCCCGTTCCCGGACCCGGGAAAGTGGCGGCTCCTGGACACGACCGGCGAGGGAGATGCTGAGCAACCCGCGCAGATCGCCCGGCAGTTCGGCACCAAGCTGTCGCAGGCCCTGGGGCGCGACACCACCGTGGACAGCCCGAGTTGGGTATCGAAATTCACCATCCAGCAACGCGCGGTGCCGGTGATGCACGTTGGGCGGTGCTTCGTCTCGGGCGACGCCGCCCATGTCCACTCACCCGCGTCCGGGCAGGGCCTCAACACCGGCATCCAGGACGCGTACAACTTGGCGTGGAAGCTGGCCATGGTCGTACATGGGTACGCCGATGCCGCCCTACTCGACACCTACGACGCCGAGCGTGTCCCCATCGGACAGGCCCTGCTTGCCTCCACCGGAGAGGTCATGAACACGTCCATGGTGGACACCACCACCACGGACACCAGCGACACCCGGGACTCGGATCGTGGCTTCATGCGCCGGCTCATCCGGAACATGTCGGGGCTGAGCATCGCCTACCCCGACAGCCCGCTCACGGTGTCCGACGACGAGCCGGGTGAGGGCCCGAGAGCCGGCCAGCGACTCACTCAAGTATCCGCCGCCGATGCTCAATCACCCGGCTGGACGGCACTGCGTGCGCTGCTCAGGACCTCGGCCTGGCACCTCCTCGTCTTCGCGCGGAGCAAGCACGCCACCGGCCAGGACCAGGCCACCGACGTGACCACGCCACTACCGGCCTGGCTGAACAAGGTGACCATCGACCGGAGCCGGCCGGCCCCGGACGAGGACGGCCACGGTGTGTGGGACTCCGACGGCCGGGTCCAGGACACGCTGGCCGCGACCGAGGGTGACTGGATCCTCGTACGCCCCGACGGCTATCTCAGCGCACGCGGCACCGGGGACGCCGGCCTCCGCGCCGCTCTGGACCGATTGCCCGCGCGCCTGTCGATGCGGAACGGAGCAGGGAAGTGAGCGAGACGCAACTCCCCACCAACTGGGGGCGATGGGGCGACGACGACCAGCTGGGCACGCTGCACCTGATCGACGCGGCGGCAAAGCGACGAGCCGCGGCCGAGGTGAGGGACGGGCACCACGTCAGCCTGGCACGCCGCATCCGGCCGGTGTCGCTCACGACCGGACTCAGCCCCGTCGGAAGCCCCGCCACCATGCCGGCCGGAGTCATGCAGGCGGTGAACTTCAACGGCGCGAAGCCCCTGGCCATGACGGACACCCTCGTCATCAACACGCACAACGCCGCCCTGACGCATCTTGATGCCGTCGCCCATATGCCCGTTGACGAGCACATCTACCCCGGGGTGCCGGTGCACGCGGCCGTGACACCGACCGGAGTGACGCACGGCTCGGCCGATCCGTTCGGCGAGGGACTCGTGACCCGCGGCGTACTCCTGGACCTGGCGCCCGGGGGCGGCAGCCTGCCCGCCGACGGGCGCATCGGTGGTGCCGACCTCGACGCTGCCCTGGAGCGGGCAGGCACGACACTGTCCGCGGGAGACGCTGTCGTAGTGCGCGGCGGATGGGACACGAACCAGCCCTTCGACCAGCCAGTGCCCGGACTGGACGTCAGCGCCGTGCACTGGCTGAACGAGCACGGTGCGAGCATCTATATCGGGGACATCAGCGACGCCCGCCCCGCACGGTTCCCCATGCCCATGCACCAGATCGCGCTCGCACGACTCGGCCTCCCACTGGTCGACGCCGCCGATCTCGGATCTCTCGCCCAGCGCTGCGAGGCGTCGAACCGCTGGAGTTTCATGCTGGTCCTGGCACCGCCGCGCATCACCGGCACCACCGGACTCGTCGTCAATCCGATCGCCGTCTTCTGATCCGGCCGGCGGCACGCTCGGTACATCCAGTGCCGAGCAGTCGGCTGTTCTCCGTCAGGTGTTGGTCCCCGCCACCACAGGCCCCGGGTCGAAACGGCCCGACAAATGAAGGCCCGAAGTTCCGCAGCTGGGAGAGACGTGCAGGGTCACGCTACTTGTCGGCGGACTTGCTTCGGAGCTGGGTCGTGGCGTTCTCGTAGCCGTCGAAGGCGGCGCGTTCGACCCAGTGGTCCAGCGCGCCGGTGAGATTGCGCTCACGGTGTGGGCCGTTCCAGGCGAGACCGTCGACGCAGCGGCGGGCGAAGGTCTGTGCGGCTGCGGTCAGGTCGTCGAGGAGCGTGGTGAGCGCGTCGACGACGACCGGCTCCATCACGTTGAGTTCCAGCTCACCGGCGGCGACGGCGCAGTCGACGGTGAGGGCCTGGCCGCGGATGCGGTAGCTGAGCTGCATGACGTACTCGGGGATCACCGGATTGACCTTCGCGGGCATGATCGATGAACCGGCCTGCACCGCGGGGATGGTGAGGTCACCGAGGCCTCCGTGCGGGCCGGACGACAGCAGCCGCACATCCGCGGCGATCTTGGCCATGGTGATGGCCGCCCGGGATCCGGCCGCGGCGATCGCGGCATAGGGGTCCATGTGCGCCAGCGCGTCGAACCGGTCGGGCGCGGCAGTGATCATCAGGCCTGTCAGCCCCGCGAGGTCGGCGGCGACCCGCTCGCCGAAGCCGTCCGGGGCTCCGACCCCGGTGCCGACGGCGGTTGCCCCGATCGGCACCTCGCGCAGGGCGGAGGCGGCCGTCTCCAAGCCGTCTGCTGCCCTGCGGATCGCGCCGGCGTGCCCACGGTGCGTGTCACCGGCGGTCAGGGCGACCGCATCCTGCAGACAGGTACGGCCCAGGTGCCGGGTGCCGGCGAACTCCTCGGCCTTGCGCTCGAACGCGCCGGCCAGCTCCCGCAGCGCGGATGCCGGACCCCCGATCAGTTCCCGCACGGTCAGTGACATCGCCGTCGGGTAGCTGTCGTTCGTCGACTGGGACGCGTTGACATGGTCGTTGGGGTGCACCTCGACCCCGGCGAGCACGGATGCGCGGGCGGCGACGACCTCGTTGACGTTCATGTTCGTCGTGGTGCCACCGCCGCCGTGCACCAGCGGGGTCGGGAACTGGTCCGGGTGTGCGCCGGAGATGATCTCCTCACACGCGGCGACGATCGCGTCCCGGCGAACGGCGTCGAGGACACCGCACTCGTGATTGACCCGGGCCGCAGCGAGCTTGACCCGCGCATAGTTGCGCACGAACGCTCCCAGGTCGCCGAACGTACGGCCGCGCAGTGGGAAGTTGGTCACCCCCAGCTCGGTCTGTGGCCCGTAGAGCCGCTTCGCCGACAACGGTTCGTGCTCGGGCATGGGTCGCCTCACTGTCTTCTTCGAAAGCCTGTGGGGTGATCTGCGATCTCGGAGAGTGTGCAACCCGGTGTTCGCCGCGTTACCGCCTGGGCTGGGACCTGCCGGTGCTCGCCTCCAGGGCTGGGGACTCGGCCCTGCTGCGCGTCCGCTCGGCCTGCGCCGCGCAGGGCCGTCGCACGGTCCGGTGAGCCCGCTGTGCTCCCGGTGCGACGCGGCAACCGCTCGCTCGCCGTGCCCAGAGAAGAATCCATGCAGTCCTTACGGGCGGGCGGTTGGGTCGGCAGAAGCTCTCCCCTGCACTGCACCGCGTCAGGTCGCGCTTTGCTGTTCGCTCCGACAACAACCTGGTGGAGGGCCTGACGGCCGACGACCTGCTCGCCCCAACGCACGGCCTGGCCGCACCGCGTGACCTCGGCGGATTACTGAGCCGACTGCGCGTCGAGCGCGAGCCCGGCTACGCGCTCGCCAGCGAGGAAGCAGAGATCGGGCTGACCTCCCTCGGGATTCCGCTCCGGGACCAGGCCGGCGAACTGCTCGCCGTCGTCTACGTCTCCCGGCCGACCTCACGACTCATCGGGTGCGTCGACGAGATCGTGCACCGGCTGCGAGCCGCAGCGGGCCTCACACCAGGTGGCCCGCCGAGGCCCCCAACAGTCAGCGGGGATCGGCGCCTTGGGCTTTCTTGATCTGCGCCAGGACGGCGAGCTCGTCGTACACCCGCCACTCCCGGATGATCTTTCCGTGCCGGAACTGGAACTGGGACACCCCGAGGATCTCGATGGGGGAGTTCGTGACGGGGCCGTAGAGCGGTGTTCCGGAGTAGGACCCTCGAAGGACCCAGGTCACCGAGACGCGGGTGCCGTGGAACGCATCCTCGTTGAACGCGACGTCATAGACCTCGACCTGCGCGTCCGGGAACGGCGCGAACAGACGGTCGAGCGCCTCCTTGTACCCGTCCTCGCGGGCGAAGGTGAGGTTGCGGGTCGTATTGATGACGATGTCACGGCAGAAGTAGTCGGGCACCAGGTTGCCGAGGTGCTGGTTCCAGACCTCGTCGATCATCGCTACGGCATGGTCGTCCTCGTCGCGGCGGAGGTCCGGTCGAGTCCCCGAAATACCCTTGACGAGAGGGTTCTTGGGGGCCTCGCCCAGCAGCTTCTCCGGGCGGTCGCCGAGGAGACCGGAATTCGGTGCGAAGGCGATCCCGCGTGCGATCTCGTCGATGTCGTGCCCGGACTGCTCCACGACCGACCACTCGTCACGCACGACCCATTCCTCGGCGACCATGGCGTCACGGACCAGACAGACGGCTATGTTGCGCGAGACAGTGTGTTGAAACGTCGGTGGCCCGTACTGCCAATGGCCCTCCTGGCGTCCGCAGTTCAGGATTCGGTGCGAGCTCAACCAGGTGTTCTCGTCCCGGACCTCCCACACGACGTCCTCTCCGGTGAAGGACCGGTGCGGGTAGGCGGCGTTCTTCTGCAGGGACGCCTGGATGATCTGTTCGCTGCCGGTGATCGTGCCGTAGGCGCCGTGCACACGCAGATCGGGCATGTAGTGGTCACGGATCTGACCCATGCCCCGTGCCTCCCAGATCTTGTCCGTCCAGGACAGGATGTAGTCCTCGGGGTCGTTGTACGGGGCGTAGGCCGACGATGCGAGCTCGGTCATGCTTCTCGGTCCTTCCGGCAAGGCGACGTCATCGCGGACGAGACGAACTCCATGTATGGGTACAGCGGTGGACGATTCCCATCGCCTGCGGTCGTGCCGGTGCCGACGGGCGGCACGCTGGGGCCTGAGGCGGGGAAAGTGCAGATCTCCACCGGGTGACGGTAGGGAGCAAGGGACTCGGACAGGGTGTTCCGTCCGGCTTCCGTATACGTATACCAGAGGTTGGTCGCCTGGTGGGTCGATCGTTGAATCTCCGCAGGGTGTGCAGTGCTGCTGGCTCTGTGGCAGGCATCGCACATGCGCTGGACACGGGAGGCGATCGAGTCGCTCACGCTGCTCGGCCGGACCGGTGTCCGGCGGCGACCAACGGACTACCTTGCAGCGGCTGATCGGCGAGGCGGCCGAGGCGAGCACGGACCGCGACCTCGAGCGCTGCGTCGCCGCCGACGCGGCGTTCCGCCTCGCGCTCGGCGAGGCGGCACTCTCCATGTAGATGCGTGCGCCGATCTTCAACGCCGTACGCGCGGATGGCCCGCGAGGAGATGGGGGTATACCGGACGGTTGAGCTCGACGCTGGCTCCGACCGCTGACAGGTGCGCGGAATCGCACGCGCACCTGTCATGCCGTCGCTTCCTCGGGCTCTTGTTTCTGGAAGTTCGGGGCTGGCAAGGCGCGTCCGGCGCCTGCATCACCCCAAATCCCGTTGTGGCCGGGCGACGTGAACCGGTTGGTGCCGGTCGGTGGCGGCGCCGGTGTGACGGGCCGCGATGACCTCCCTGTTTGTGCGCCTCGAGACCTGTCCGGCGGGGCGCAGTCGCCCAACTCGCCCCGCAATGCGGCTTCGTTGAGACCGTTGACACCGATTACGCATACGCATACGGTCCCCACCGAGCGACCCGATCGAGCGACCGGACCGAGCTCCGCGTGCAGCCGCAGTGCCGCGCCAGCAGCCGAGGTCACGGGCATCGTCGGTACTCCTGCACTCGCACTTCTCCGGCCAGTGGCGCGGCGGAGGGAAACATGGAGGTTTCCATGAGTGATCCGAGCGGGCCCGATATCGCAGCGACAGATCCGGACGGGGCTGTGAGCACGCGGGCCGCGGGCCGCAAAGCGATAGTGGCTTCCATGATCGGCAACGCCATCGAGTGGTTCGACTACGGCATCTACGGCTATCTGGCCCCGGTGTTCGCGGTCGTGTTCTTCCCCGAGTCCGATCAGACGGCGGCGTTGTTGTCGACCTATGCCGTGCTGGCCGTGTCGTTCCTGATCCGCCCGCTCGGCGGGTTGGTGATGGGGCGTCATGGGGACCGGCGGGGCCGCAAGTTCGTACTTTCGTTCACGATTCTGCTGATGTCCGGCGGCACATTCGCCATCGGTGTGCTGCCCGGCTACGCCGTGATCGGTGTCGCCGCGCCCGCGCTGCTGCTGGCCTGCCGGCTCGTGCAGGGTTTCGGGGCCGGCGGCGAGTACTCCGGTGCGGTGTCGTTCGTTGTGGAGCACGGGCCGCCGCGCAAGCGCGCCTACTACGGCAGCTGGGTCGCGGTCAGCGTATTCGTCGGGCTGCTCGCCAGCTCCGGGTTCGCCACGCTGCTGACCTCGACGCTCAGCGAGGCGTCCCTGAACTCCTGGGGATGGCGCATTCCGTTCCTCATCGCCGCACCGCTGGGCCTGATCGGGCTCTACATCCGCTCCAAGATGGAGGACACCCCCGAGTTCAAGAAGGTGGTCGAGACCAGCAACGTCGTCGCTGCGCCGGTGACCGAGGCGGTGCGCACTTCCTGGAAGCCGATGACGGTGTTCTTCGCCTTCGCCATCTCCAATGCGGTCGGCTCCTACTTGTTCTCCAGCTACCTGACCACCTATCTGACCACCACGGGTGGTCACCCGAAGAGCGAGGCGCTGCTGGCCAACTCGATCGCGCTGATCATGTTGATCGTAGCGTTGCCCTTCGGTGGCAAGCTGTGCGACCGGATCGGGCGCAAGCCCTGCCTGCTGATCGGGACCGGGCTGCTGGGCGTGCTCATCCTGCCGTCCTTCATGCTGGCCGATCAGCCTGGCTTCGGTGCGGTACTGGGCTCGGAGCTGGTGTTTGCGGTCGCGCTGTTCTTCATCTCTCCCGTGGTCACGGTGAGCGTCGCGGAGATGTTCCCGGCGGCAGTACGGGTGACCGCCGGCGCGATCACCTACAACCTGGCCTTCACCGTGTTCGGCGGTACCACTCCCTTCATCGCCACCGCGCTGGTCGAGTCCGGCGGCGCTCTGGCACCGGCCTACTACGTCATGGCCATCACGCTCTTCTCGTTCGCCGTCGTCCTCCTGGCCTTCAAGGGACGCCGCGCCCGCCTCGCACCCGAGGGGTATCGGGCGAAGTCCGACCAGTCGTCGGCGGCGATCGTCAGCTGAACAGTGCTCGGCGCGGTGGGGCAACGGGTCCCACTGGTTCACGAGGTGGACACGCCAGCACTCCGTATACGTATACGTGAGGAGAATTTGATGTCAGACACGACCACCGTGACGGCAGCAGAGATCGAGCGCCGCACGATCCGGCGGACCGAGCTGATCCCCGACAAGTCGGCGTTCGTCGACACCTGTCTGCCGGAGTGTGCCGGCAAGGAGAACTACGCGTTGATCGGGCCGGGTGTCTCGGAGAACCCTGACCAGGTGGTTCCGGTCACCGATCCGCACGGGTTCAACCTCGGGGTCGCGGCGATGCCCAACGGGATCACGAACTCGCTGCACATGCACTTCACCGCCGAGGTGTTCAGCTGCTTCAGCGGCGAGTGGCTGTTCCGGTGGGGCGTCGACGGTGCCGAGGGCGAGGCGGTCGTGCGGGCCGGTGATGTCATCACCATGCCGACCTGGATGTTCCGCGGGTTCACCAACATCGGTGCCGACGACGGCTGGATGTTCTCCTCGCTGGGCATGGACGAGACCGGCGGCGTTGTCTGGGCGCCGTCGGTGCTCACGGCGGCGGCCGAGCGCGGCAGCTTCCTGTCCGCGGACAACCGGCTGGTGCTCGGGAAGCCCGGAGAGCCGCCCACGGACGTGCAGCTGATGACGCCGATGCCCGAGGAAGAGATCGCGAAGCTGCCTCCGGTCAGTGCGCAGCAGATGCGCGACCGGCTCACCACCCCTGAGGACCTCCGGTGGTCGAGCACGCCGTTTCTCGACGCCGAACTGCCCGGCGGTGGGGCCGAGTTCGCGCTGGTCGTGGGCTACGGCATCACCGAGGACCGCAACCAGGCGCCCCGGGTGCACAACCCGCACGGTTTCAGCCTGTCCTGGCTGCGTGCCACGCCCGGTCAGGGCATGTCCCGGCACCGCCACGACGCCGCCCAGGTCCTGATCGTCAAGGACGGGCACTGGAGGGTCACGATGAACCGCGAGGAGCCCGTCTCCACCGAACTGGGCCCCTACGACTGCCTGTCGGTCCCCGCGGGGGCGTGGCGCGAACTGGAGAACATCGGGGACGGATCAGGCCAGTTGGTCGTCATGACCGAGGGCGACGGGCGGGTGCGCCTGGACTGGGACGAGGAGGTCCGCGCCGCGGCTCTGGCCAAGGGCACTGCATACGACGCCAACGGATACCTGGCCCCGGCCTCGCTGGTGGGCGCCGAGTCATGATCCGCAGAGGATGCGCGCGGCGCGGAGCGCTCGCGCCGCGCGCATCCGGACCGCCCCGGACGCTCCCGTCACCACCTGAGAGGAAACCCGAGCCCGATGGCCATCAACCCGAAGTCCCACGCTCCGTTCGACAGCCCCGAGGACTACATCCTGTCGTGGACCGACCTGATCTGGGACGACTACGGCATGGGCCGGCTTCCCGAGCACTACGCCCAGCACATGGTGGTACACGGGGCCTACGGGCCGATCCGTGGAGTGGAGGACGTGCTGCGCGGATCGCTCGTGAAGAAGAGCGCCTTCCCGAACAGGGTCGGCACCGCCGAGGACGTGATCTGTGAGGAACGCGGCGACGACGCATTCATCAGCCACCACCGCGTCTTCCACAGCGGTCCGCAGGAGGGGTGGTCGACCTATGGCCCGCCCACGCTGAACAACTCCGAGTCCCGCAACATGGCCATCTGCCTCGTTCGCAACGGGCTCGTCGAGGAGGAGTGGGTGGTTCGCGACGAGTACCGCGTCGTCACCACGCTGGGCCTGGACCCGCAGGAGATCGCCAGGAAGGTCGCCTTCACCGACGAGGCCGAGGGGCTGTTCGGTACCCCGGCCCCGAACTCGGCGGTCACCGCGGGGGAGTCCGGGCCTCGCCCGGACACCCACACCGCAGAAGCCTCGATGATCGACGAGTTCCTGCGCGAGGTGTGGAACAAGCGGCACCTGGAGCGGGTGCCCGAGTTCACTCAGCGGGACCTGTTCCTGGAGACCACCCGGGCCCGCGTCCGCACCCGGCCGCACAACTACCGGATCGACCTGAGCCAGATGATCGCGCCGTTCCCCGACGCGACCATCGAGGTCCGCGACATCGCGGTCAACACCGCCGACGAACAAGGAACCAGGGTCGGGGTGTTGTGGCGGCTCACGGGAACCTACGACGGCGCCCCCATCTACGGGCCGATCACCCGGACACCGGTCGAGATCCTCGGCTCCTCGCAGTTCCTGCTGCGCAAGGGAAAGATCATTCGGGAGTGGCGGGTCTACGACGAGATCGCCGTCATGGCCCAGATCGCCCGGGCCCGCGGCGACGAGCCCACCGCACGGTGAATCGATGACCGGGAACCGGCCGCTGCTACGACGCGTTCGACCGGCCCACCCATCACCGACCCCGACGGCCCCTGGTCGGTTCGTCCCCGGCACGTCCCGGAGAACCGTGGTGAGTGTCGAGACCCATACCGCCGGCCGCCAGAGTGCTCATCCGGACAGCCCGCCAACCCGGTGTGTTGCCCGCAACACGGGGGTCACCGGATGCACCTGATGGCGGGCTTGCGTGACGCGCCCTTCCAACCGATCGAGCAGCATCGTCACCGCGCTGCGCAGCATTTCCTGAAAGGGAACATGAATCGTCGTCAGGTTGAACAACGGCCAGGACGCCTGTGCGAGATCGTCGAAACCCACCAGCGCGATGTCCTCGGGCACCCGCAGGCCCAGCTCGTGCGCGGTGTTCATCGCCCCGATCGCGATGATGTCGTTGGAACAGAACAGCGCCGTCGGACCGCTCCCGCCCGTGAGCAGCTCGGGCAGCGCAGCCCGCCCGTACGCGTAGTCGAACGGGCCGTGCCGCACATCTGCCGGGTGCAGAGCCATCCCCGCCTCGGCCAGACCTTCACGGAACCCCAGCTCCCGGTCCCGGCCCGTGCTGGTATCGGCGGGCCCGAACAGCGCCCCCACCCGGGTATGCCCCGACTCGATCAGAAGCTGGGCGGCGGCCCGGCCCCCCGCAGCGTTGTCGGCGACCGAGCAATCGGCGTCCAGGCCCTCGACGGTCCGATTCACCAGCACCAACGGGACACCCCGTCGCACGAGTTCGAAGGGCAGCTGGGCCGCCTGCCGTGCGGAGGTGATGACGACCCCGTCGGCCCAGCCCCCCAGCAGGTTCGCCTGCATCCCACCGGGGTCACCACGCTCGGTGAGCAACGTCATCGAGTAGTTGTGGGAGCTGAGCTCGTCGTGGATCTCGGCCACCAGCAGCGGCCACAGCGGATTGTCCAGATCGGCCACCAGGGCGATCCTGCGCGTGGTGCGCGTGGACAGATTGCGCCCCAGTTCGTTGGCCACATAGCCCAGCTTCGCGGCCGCATCCAGCACCCGGCTCTTGGTGCGCGCCGAGATGCTGGGGTCGTCCCGCAGAGCACGAGAGACGGTGGCCTGCGAGACACCCACCACACGGGCCACGTCGTGGCTGGTAACGGGTGCGGCCATGGCGGACCCTCCAAGCGGCTCGCGAGGAACGGTGCAGACGGATCGTCAGTGTATACGTATGAGAAGAGAAGCCAATCAGCCACGAAGAACCCAAGTCGGCGCCCGGGAACGGGAGTGGCCGCGTGTCGAGTACCGGGCGCCAACCGCTGGTGTTGTTGGGCGGAATGCTCGGTGACGCCACGGCCTGGGACGGGGTCGTCCCCGGGGTGCACGACCGTGCCGCCGTGCGCGTGTGCCAAATCGACCGGGACGACACGGTGTCCGCGATGGCCGCCGGAGTCCTGGCCGTGGCCTCGCCGCAGTTCGCGCTCGCCGGGCACTCGTTGGGCGGCATCGTGGCCCTTGAGACGTACCGGCAGGCACCGCACCGTGTCACGCGGTTGGGGCTGGTCAACTCCAGTGCCCGCGGGCCCTCGCAAGGGCAGCTTGCGGCATGGTCGAGTTGGCGTGCGCGTGTGGAAGCCGGTGAATTCGCCGCAGTTGCCGCGGAGCTCGCGTCAGCCACGCTGCCGGCGGGGCGCAGAGCGGAGCTGACCCGGCGGAACCTGGCCATGGCCCGCACCGTCGGCGCCGAGGGATTTCTGCGTCAGCTTGCCGCTCAGGCCACACGACCCGACAGCCGGCCCCGTCTCAACCGGATCGCGGTCCCCACGCTCGTGATCACCGGTGAACTGGATCAGACATGCCCCGCAGCGCTGCAGGCCGAGCTGGCCGCCGCGATCCCCAGTGCCGAGCACCACACGATCCAGGGCGCCGGCCACATGTGCCCGATCGAGGCCCCCACCGTCCTGGCCGGTCATCTACGCAGTTGGCTCGCCCGCTGACCGGCGCGGCAAAAGCGCCGCACACGTTCCACCCGGCCTGGTCGCCATCGTTCACCACGAACTCACCAGGAATTTCCTGAAGATCGAAAGAAGGTCCGATCATGAGAAGCAATACCGTCCGCGGAGTCATCGACACCGGCGACGTCGCTGTCAACGCCTGGCTGTCCGGCGACAGCGCCTACGTCGCCGAAGCCGTGTCCCACGCCGGATTCGACTCCGTCACGGTCGATCTGCAGCACGGCATGTTCGGCACGGACAGCGCTGTCAGGCTGCTGCAGGCCGTGTCGAGTGGGCCCGCCACACCCATGGCGCGGTGCAGCTCGTCCGACCCGGCACAGATCGGCAAACTGCTCGATGCCGGTGCGTACGGGGTCATCTGCCCCGCGATCGACGACGCCGATTCCTGCGCCGACTTCGTGGCGTCCTGCCGATATCCGCCCCACGGACGGCGCAGCTACGGCCCTGCCCGGGGACTGCTCTACGGCGGCGCCGACTACGTCACCGAAGCGGACCGGACCGTACTGACCTGGGCCATGGTGGAATCGCGGCAGGCACTGGACAATCTCGACGAGATCGTGAACGTGGACGGTCTGGACGGCATCTACGTCGGCCCCAACGACCTTGCGCTGTCCCTCGGCGAGCGTCCCGGACAGCTCTCGCCCACCGTGTTGAAGGCGCTGCACAAGGTGGCCGACACGGTCCGCGGTGCCGGTCGCTACGTGGGAGGGTTCTGCGCGGACGAGTCAGAGGCTCTGCAACTGGTCGAGGCCGGCTTTCACCTGGTCACCCCCGGCAACGACATCGGGCTGCTGCGCGATGCCGCCACCCGCCGGATCGCCGCGGTCCGGGGCGGTGCCGGAACATCCCGAATCGCCGCAGGTGGCTACTGATAACGCCTCGCAGAGGTGCTTGATCGGTCTGGCCGCGCTCGGACTTCGAGGCCAGCGAACGGTTTTATGCCTCTACGCTGGAAGCTCTGGGAATCGGAGTCGGCTACGGTGCCGATGGCGTCGCCAAGTACTGGAGTCCGGAGATCGTTTTCCCTTGAAGGCGCAGAGGCCGCCGTCACCACGCGGTGCACATCGCGCTCACAGCGCTCAGCCGAGATGCGGCGGGCGCCTTGAAGTAGCCCATGAGGTGCGGGTGGAGCACCATCGTGGTGACGTTGCGGCCCTGGGGCATGGTCGGCCCTCCAGTGCCGGGCGGACTGATGTGCCGCATTCTGGTCTGCATGCCGATGGCGGTTCATGCGATTCGGCTCCCCCGAAGGAAAGGCGCCCGTGGACAGCCCGGCCACACACCCGGCCCTCAGCCCTTCACCGACCCCGACGCGAGCCCCGCGACGTAGAAGCGCTGGAGGCCCACGTACAGCACCACACAGGGAATCATGGCCAGCACCGCGCCGGCCGCCAGCAGGCCGTAGTCGACCTGGCCGTAGGTGCCCTGCTGCAGGTTGGAGAGGCTGACCGGCAGGGTGAAGAGGTCCGGGTCGGTGAGGAAGGTGAGGGCGCCCAGGAACTCCGTCCAGGACGCGAGGAACGCGTACAGGGCCACTGTCGCCGCGCCCGGAGCGATGAGCGGGCGCAGGACCGACAGGAGCAGTCGCGCCGTGCCCGCACCGTCCACGTGCGCCGAGTCCTCCAGCTCGGCAGGGATGGCAGCGAAGGCGTTGCGCATCACGATGACGCCGAACGGCAGGTTGACCGTGGTGTAGAAGAGCACCAGACCGAGCAGCGAGTCGGTCAGGCCGAGCGTGTTCAGCTCCAGGTAGAGCGGGGTCAGGATGGCCTGGAACGGCACCATCATGGTCAGCACGACGACGCTCAGGAGAACGCCCCGGCCGCGGAAGACGAAGCGCGCGAAGCCGTACCCCGCCAGTGTCGCCAGCACGGCCGTCAGCGCCGCCGTGGACAGCGACACGAGCAGGCTGTTGAGGACGGGGCGGGCCATGCCGCCGTCGCTGAGCAGGCGGTGGAAGTTGTCGGTCGTCCAGTCGAAGAACGTCGCCAGGGTGGGCTTGTTCATGATGACGTCGTTCGGCTGAGCGGAGCGGAACAGCGCGAAGCCGAGCGGGACGAGGAAGGCCAGGGCGGCACCGCCCCCACCGAGGACATAGAGGAGTAGCTTGATGCGGGTGTCGGAGCGTCGCGGCCCGGTCGGCCGTGCGGTCACGGTCGTGGCCATGGCACCTCAGTCCTTCTCGCGGAGCAGCCAGAACTGCACGGCTGCGATGACGGCAATGATCAGTACGAGGATGAGCGACATCGCGTTGGACGTGCCCAACTGCAGGTCCACGAAGGCGCGTCGGTAGATGGACATCACCACGGTGGTGGTCTCGGATCCGGGACCACCCTGGGTGAGGATGTAGAACTGGCCGAATGCCAGCAGGGAGCCGATCACGGAGATCACTGCGCTCAGTGCGAGGGCCCGGCGCACCATGGGCAGCGTGATGTGCCGTTCGGTGCGCCACCAGCCTGCGCCGTCCAACTCGGCCGACTCGTAGACCTCCTTGGGGATGGCCTGCATGGCCGACATCAGAAGCACCATGGTGAGACCCGAGGTGCCCCAGACGACCATGACGGCGATGACTCCCGTGGCGAGCGGGCCGTCGACCAGCCAGGCCGTGGTGCCGTCGGTGATGCCGAGCGCCTTGAGGGAGGCGTTGAGTGCGCCGCTGTTGGGCTGGGCCTCAAGGAGAGTCGTGAAACTGATCGTCGTCAGGCCGATGATGAACGGCAGGAAGAAGATCGTGCGCAGCAGTGTGGAACCGCGGCGATTGGCCCTGACGAGGACGGCCAGGGCGTAGCCGAGGAGCAGAATCGGGACGGTGACGATCGCCGTGTAGAGCAGGGTGTAGCCGATGGACGGCAGGAACACCGGGTCTGTGAGGGCGAGTTCGTAGTTCTTCAGGCCGGTGAAGTGGTAGGAGCCGATGAGCGGGAAGTCGGTGAGTGAGATGTATCCGGCCACGACCAGCGGTGTGCAGACGAAGACGAGCACGAACAGGACCGCGGGCGCGACGAGCAGGAGGCCGGTCCTGGCGGGGTGAGTGAGTGAACCGGATTGCCGCCTGTTGGAGGCGTGCCCGGTCGGAGTTGCCGAACTCCGCTCGGTCGGGGCTGCCTTGAGGGTCGTACTCATGCGTCCCCCTGTCGAAGAACCTCGTCGAAGCGCTGCTGGCCCTCACGTATCGCCCGGTCGACCTCGCCGCCGAAGACGGCCCGGCGGATCATGGCGAGCCACGGGCCGTCGTTCTGGTTGAAGAGGCGGTTGTACGCGAGGGCGAGCGGGGTGCGGCCGGAGTCGATGTCGTCCAACGGGGCCACTGCGAGGGGGTACTTCTTGCGGAAGGCGTGCGTGGCGGCGTCGGCGCGGACCGGGGCGAGGCCGGTGTCCGGCAGGTCGTCCTGCTGGCGCACGTCGAGGCAGAACCGTACGAACTCCCATGCCGCCGACGGGTTGTCGGCGCCGTTGGGGATGCCGAAGCTGTTGCCGCCGGCGAAGAACGCGTGGCCGCCGGTCGGGCCGCTGAGCAGGCGCACCGCGAGGTCGTCGCGCAGCGCCGCTGGGGCTTTCGGGTACGTGATGTTGTAGCCGCTGGGCAGCATCGCGATCTTTCCGGCGTAGAAGGCGGCCGTCCAGCGGGCGCCGTCGTCGGCGAAGCAGTCGCGCGGCATCAGCCGCTCCTCCCACAGGGTGTGCAGGAACGTGAGGGTGCGTCGCAGTGGTTCGTTGCCTGCGACGTTCGCCCGTTGGTTACCGATGGCGCCCGCGACCAGGTCCTCGCCGCCGGCCCAGATGTGCGGCTGCACGGTGAAGGCGAGGCCCCCGGAGCCGTTTCCGGGCAGGTACCAGCCGTAGTGCCCCTCACCGAGACCGCGCACGGCGCGCGCCGCCTCCAGGTACCCCTCGAAGGAGCCGGTGGCATCGTGGAGGTCGACCTTCGCTCGGTCGAGGAGGGCCCGGTTGCACCACAGCGCGGAGTTGTCGGCGAGCGCGGGAACGCCGTAGTAATGGCCGTCGCGCTCGGCAAGGGCGAGGTGGCCGGGGCTGAGCCGGTCGCTGTACGGCAACTTCTCGATCAGCGGGGTCAGATCGGCGAAGACGCCGCGCTGGACGAACGCGGCCGAGTTGATGACATCGATGTCGACGAGGTCGGGCATCCGGCCGCCGCGGATGGCGGTGGCGAGTTTGGTGACGTACGCCCCGTCGGGCACGGGCGTGAGCCGGACGCGGACCCGGTCCTGTGCCGCGTGGAACGCGGAGACGAACCGCTCAGAGGTGGCGCGCAGCCCACCGCGGCACCAGACGTTCACCGTGCCGCCGGCCCGCCGTTCGAATGCCGCCGAGGTGACGTCGATGGGTGGCGGGGACGTGGCACAGCCGGTGAGTGCGGTGCCGACCACACCGCCGGCGAGCAGCGTGAGGAACCGGCTCCGGGTGAGCTCCATCGTGTCCAACTCCTGCCAGAGGGAAAATCAGGAAACCGATTTCCCGAACCGTAGGAGCGCGCCGACGGGCCGTCAACCCTCTGTTTCTCCCGTGTTTCCGCCAGGTGAACTCTTCGGCGGGATTGACGAGTTGAGCCCATTGGTGTCCGATGAGAACGACCGGAAACGCGGAGGAAACATGAAGCAGGATGGCCGGCCCGTGCGCCTCGTGGACGTCGCACGCGCCGCCGGTGTCTCCCCGAGCACCGTCTCCAAGGCCCTGAACGACTCGGGGGCGTTGAAGGCGACCACCAGGGAGAGGGTGCGGGAAGCGGCGGACCGGCTCGGCTTCGTCTCCGACGCCGGAGCCCGCGCGCTGTCGATGCGGCGCACGTTCATCGTCGGCCTGCTCAGCACCGACGACATCGGCCGGTTCAGCATGCCGGTGATGCAGGGCGCGGAGAACGCTTTCGCGGCGGGCGAGATCTCGACGCTGGTCGCCACCGCCCGGCACGACGCGGTACGCGAGCAGCACCACCTGCGCACCCTCGTGGCACGGCGGGTGGACGGCATCATCGTCACCGGCAAGACCACCGACGCCCGCGATCCGATCGAGGTCCCGGTGCCGGTCGTCTACGCGCTCGCGCCCTCCACCGACCCGGACGACATCTCCGTACTGCCGCACGACGCGGCAGGGATGCGGCTGGTCGTCGACCACCTGCGCACCCTCGGCCACCGCCGGGTGGCGCACATCGCGGGGCGTGCCGAGCAGAACACCTCGCGGGTGCGGGCCGCCGCCCTGCGCAAGGCCCTCACCGAAGCCGGCATGGAACTCGCCGGGGAGCCGCTGTTCGGCGAATGGAGCGAGCCGTGGGGACGCAGAGCGGTCGACCTCGCCCTGCGTACGGACGGTGAGGCCGCCGACTCGCCGGTCACCGCGTTGATCTGCTCCTCCGACCAACTGGCGCGCGCGGCCGCCGACCGGCTGCGCGAGCGCGGTCTGCGTGTACCGGACGACATCGCCGTCACCGGCTACGACAACTGGCAGGTGATGTGGTCGGCGAGCCGCCCCCAACTCACCACCGTGGACATGGAGCTGGAACTCCTGGGACGACGCGCGGCCGAACTGCTGCTCGCCGAGATCCAGTCGGATTCCGGTTCCGGGCGGCGCGGCATCGAACTGGTCGAGCCGCGGCTCGTGGTCCGCGGCTCGACCGTCTCGGGCGACTGACCGCCGCGCTCTTCTCACCCCTTACGACGTTTCCCGACTCGCACGCACCGAGAGGACCCGCACCGCACATGGGCATGACCTTCGAACCCGTACGACTCGGCGAGATACGCCCCCGGGGCTGGCTGCGCCGCCAGCTGGAGTTGCAGGCCGCCGGGCTCACCGGCCGGGCCGAGGAGATCTGGCCGGACCTCGGCCCCGACTCCGGCTGGCTCGGTGGCCCCGGCGAGAACTGGGAACGCGGCCCCTACTACCTCGACGGCCTGGTGCCGCTCGCCCATGTCCTGGGCGACGAGGCCCTGTTGGGCAAGGCGAAGGCGTGGATCGAGTGGATCCTCGCCAGCCAGCGCCCGGACGGGCAGTTCGGCCCGCAGGCGAACGACGACTGGTGGCCGCGCATGGTCGCCCTCAAGGTCCTCGTGCAGCACGCCGAGGCGACCGGCGACGAGCGTGTTCCGCCGTTCCTGGCCCGCTACTTCGCGTACGAGTTGGAGCATCTGCCGGGGCGGCCGCTCACGGAGTGGGGCGCCGTCCGCGCCACCGAGAACGTACTCGCCGCGCTGTGGCTGCACCGCCGGGACGGGGACGCACGCTGGCTTCGGCTCGGCGAACTGCTCATGGAGCAGAACGCCGACTGGACTCGCTACCTCACCGAGGACCTGATCACCGGCCGCGCCACCGTCTTCGACCACCTCACCCACGGTCCGAACGTCGCGATGGGGCTGAAGGTCCCGGCCGTACGGGCACTCCTGGACGCCGCCGCGAACACGGACGCGGGCGCGGCCGGGAACGGTACGGGCGTCGGACGCATGACGGAACTGCGGTCCTGTCTTGGCGAGTTGGACCGCTGGCACGGCCAGGTCCACGGCATGTTCTCCGGGGACGAGTGGCTGGCGGGGCGGGAGGCGTACCAGGGCATCGAGACGTGCCAGGTCGTCGAGTACCTGTACACGCTGGAGCAGTCGGCGCTCGCCTTCGGGGAGGGCGAACTCGGCGATCTCGGCGAGCTGGTGGCGTTCAACCAGCTGGCCGCGGCCTGTGACCCGACCATGAAGGCCCATCAGTATCACCAGCAGGCGACCCAGATCGCCGCCACGGTCGACGAGCGGCTTTGGACCCACAGTTCCGACGACGCCAACATCTTCGGCCTAGAACCACACTACGGCTGCTGCATGGCCAACCTGCACCAGGGCTGGCCGAAGTTCGCGGCCTCGCTGTGGATGCAGGCGGCGGACGGACTGGCCGTGTTCGCCTACGCCCCGAGCACGCTCACCACCCGCGTCGCGGGCACCGACGTGACCATCGAGGAGGAGACGGAGTACCCGTTCGACGAGACGGTCCGGCTCACGCTGACGCTCGGCACGCCCGCCCGGTTCGCCCTGCGGCTGCGGATCCCGGGCTGGTGCACGGCACCGGAGCTGCGGGTCAACGCGGAGAGCATCGCCGCGGTCGCCGGGACGGACGGCTACGTCGTGCTCGACCGGACATGGAGCAGCGGCGACGTCGTCGAGCTGTGTCTGCCGATGGCGATCCGGCGGGTGCGCCGGGAGCGGGGCGCGCTGGGCGTGCGGCTCGGACCGCTCGTCATGGTGGTGCCGGTCGCCGAGTCGTGGCGTCCGCTGCCCGAGGCGCGCGGCCTCGGTGAGTGGGAGGTGGTTCCGCTGTCCTCCTGGAACTTCGGGCTGCACGCCCGCGCCCGGGGCGGCCTGGAGAACTGGCCGGTCGAGCGCACCCCGGTACCGGACGTCCCCTTCACCGCCGAAGGCCCCCCGGTCACCATCCGCGGCCGCGGCGCCCGCGTGCCGGAGTGGCGGGCGCAGCACGGCTCCGCACCGCATCCGCCGGACAGCCCGGTAGTGACGGGCTCGCCGGCGGTGGACTGCCCCCTGGTGCCATACGGCAGCGCCCGGCTACGGGTCGCGGAGCTACCGACGGTGATCTCTGTGGAGGCGGACGGACGGGAAGTCACCTAGGTCGCTTCTGATGGCTCTTGCTGGGGTGGGTGGATCAGTGCGGGTGCTGGGCATGGGGGTCGTATGGTGCGACGTCATGAGCGCGACGGTCACCGTCGCGGGTGAAGGTGGGCATCGTGACCCTGCGCTTGCCGAAAACCTCATCCGCGCTGGTTATGAGGCATGTTGGTACTCATGGAGGATGCCGTCAGGGCGATCGTGTCGACGTATGTCGGGGCGGGCTGTTTTGGTGTGTCCCGAGTTGAGTGGAGCCGAGTTACTTGGTTTCACGCTACCGGTGGTGTGCGGAGTTCGTACTCCACCGGGCTGAGCATGCCCAGTGCGGAATGCCTCCGCTGCCGGTTGTGGAAGATCTCGAGGTACTCGAAGAGCGCGGTGGAGAGCTCCATCCGGGTCCACCATCTTCTGCGGTTGAGCAGTTCGACCTGGACTCGGGCCCAGAAGGACTCCATCATCGCGTTGTCCACGCAGTCTCCGATGGAGCCCATCGAGGGCAACAGTCCGGACGCGTGGGCTCGTTCGGTAAAGGCCCAGGAGCCGAACTGCACCCCGTGATCGGAGTGAATGATGGTGCCGCCGGGTTGTGGGGAACGGTTGCCGATCGCCATGGCCAGGGCGTTGGTGTTCAGGGCCGCGGTGGGTGAGGCGTCGATCGACCAGCCCACCACTCGGCGGGAGAACGTGTCCAGGACGACCGCGCAGTACACCTTGCCCTCGAAGGTGGGGTGTTCGGTGATGTCGGTGACCCACAGCTGGTCACGAGCGTGCCGGGTGAAGTTGCGCTCCACCAGGTCCTCGACTGAGGGGGTGACGTGCTTGGCGCGGGGGCGGCGGTTACCGGGCAGTCCGTGCAGGCCGGCTCGCTGCATCAGCAGTTCCACGGTGCCGTGGCTGACGTGGATGCTCAGCCCCAGGTCGAGCTCGGCATGCACTCGGCGCGAACCGTAGGTGCCGCGGGAAGCGGCATGAATGCCGACGATGGCCTCGGTCAGCCAGGCATGCTTGACCAGGCGGTTCGACGGCGGTCTCACGCGCCAGGCGTAGTAGCCGGACTCCGCGACGTGCAGCACCCGGCAGGCGAGCTGCACGGGCAGGTGCTCCTGGGCCATCACGTGGATGGCTTCGAACCGCCTTTTGGGGACGTCACCTCGCCCAGCAGCTCGGCGGCCCGCCGGTGGATGGCCAACTCGGCCTCCAGCTCGGTGATCCGGCGGCGAGCCGCAGCCAGCTCAGAACTTTCCTTGCTGGTGGTGCCGGGCACCTGCCCGGTATCAATCAGGTGTTGGCGCCGCCAGGCGTAGATCGTCTGATCGCTGATGCCGAGGAGCTTGGCCACCTCGGCGATCTTCCGGCCGGACTCGACGAGATCAAGGACCTTACGGCGGAACTCGGGCGGATAGCTGCGGGGCATGACGGCCTCCGAAGGCTGCTGAACGGTCAATTGTCCAGCAACTCGACGCCATCAGACCTGGAACACACCAGCAACTCCACGGAAGAGGGGGCAATCCTTGGGTACTGGCCATTCGCAACCGGACGTTCTGGAGCGGCTGTTCGGGGCTGGCCGTTCATAACGGGGGGCGGAGCCGGGCGTTCGGAATCGGGTGGTGAGGCGTGTGCTCGCGCGACGATGCGCGAGTTCGACGGCGGGCCGAGGGTTCAGGCGGGGTGGACCATGCGGTGCCAGGAGTACTTCATGGTGACGAGGTGCAGGGTCACGTCGGATGCCATGAGGCCGGGCAACGCTCCGATGACATCCCGGGTGTAGGGGAAGAGGTCCGCGCGGCGGGGCAGCACCACGTGCCCGACGAGGTTGAAACGCCCGGTTGCCGCGCTGAGGAACTTCGTGCCCGGATGCTTGGCGAGCTGCCTGCCCGCGGCATCCAGTTGATCGGGCTCGATGGACAGCCACACCATGAACTCCGCGTCGAACCCGAGGAGTGGCGGTTGCACAAGCGTACGGAACTGGAGAATGCCCCGGGAGATGAGTCGGTCCATGGCGCGCGCGACACTTGACTGCGCATGCTTCAGTTGGCGGGCCAGCATGCTGACCTGCACCCGACCGTCCTCCCGCAGGGCGGTGGCGATCTCCTGCTCGAGCGGGGTGAGCGCCTGCGGTGCGCGGTCCCTGCCGGGCCGGTCTCCTGCGGGTGACCACGGGTCCGGCCGCAGCGCGGCGACCGCGGCCGGCGGGAGCAGCCCGGTGTCCCACATCGCCGCCGTGGTGAACGATCGGATGACAGGGGCCGCCTCGGTGCTCGTGATGAGGTCCGCCGCCGGCAGGTCGGTAAACAGCATCCGCAGCATTTCCTCGTTGTCGCGGGCGACGAAGTCGACGATGACGTCGGCGGACCCTGTGACGACGGCCACGAAGCGGACATCGGGACTCTCCGCGAACCTGGCCGCGACCTCAAGGCCGCGCCCCGGCCGGGCCTGCACCCGGACCAGCATGGAGGAGCCCTGCCGTGTGCGGTCGAGCTCCAGGGTGCCGGTGACCCGCAGCAGTCCCCGCTCGCGCATGGCCGTGTAGCGGCGCTGGGCCGTGGTCTCACTGGCACCCACCCACCGCGCGACCGCACTCCACGGGGCACGACCGTTGAGCTGGAGGGCCGCGATGACGCGGCGGTCCAGCTCGTCGATGCTGCCCGAAAGGGCTTCCTGGGTCATGCTTTGACGCTAACCAGCGAATTTTCGCCGGTCAATGGCAAAATCTTGCATATGTACGGGGTATCGGATGGCAATCCTGCACACCCCGGTCTCGGGTGGACGTGAAGACCGTGCCTCCAACCCGTACGCGTGGATGAACGCGGATGAAGGATTTCGCCACGTCGTGCAGGAAAACACCGCCGCGGCGTCGGCGGGGGGTTCCAGTCGCGGTCGACGGGTGGTGCCCGAACTGACGTGGAAGAGACCGGTGTTGATGTTCCTCACGGCGTCCGGGCGGACGGCATGCACTCAGGACTTGGGACAACGACCCACGACATCGGCGGTCGCAGAATCATGCCGAACTTCCAACTGAGTTGAGCAGGTGCCCTCGGCCGGTGAGGTCGAAGGATGCGGCGAGGAGGCGTTCCTGCCCCGATGAGGCGTGAGACCGACGCGCTACCTTATGAATCTGGGCCGTACGAAGGCGCCAGACACACGGTGGCAGCGGGAGAGCAATTGAGTGCGGCCAAGGAGCCCATGAGCAAGGCGGATTACGTCTACGGCTTGCTGTCGAAGGAGATCCGCAACGCCGAGATCGCCGGCGGAACGCCGCTTCGGGCGGCAGCGGTCGCGGAGCGCCTGGGGGTATCGATCACTCCGGTCCGGGAGGCCTTCCGGCGGCTGGAGAGGGACCGCCTCATCACCTACGAGCGTCACCAGGGCGCGACGGTCATCGATCTCACAGATGATGCTCTGCTGGAGTTCTACCGGGTCAGGGCGGTCGTGGAGGGACTGGGGGCGCGACTTGCCGCTGCCGCGATCACTGAGCCCCAGTTGCAGGAGCTGACGGCACTGCACGACGCGATGGTGAAGAACGAGCGGGAGGGACGGCACGAGCTGCTCGGTGAGCAGAGCCGTCGTTTCCATCTGGCTATCACCGACATCGGTGGGCCCTCCTTCCTGGGAGAGCACGCACGCGCGCTGCACGACAGTCATTCCGTGCCCGCGGGAGCGTCGTTGTGGCTCGACCCCGACCAGGCCAAGAACCAACTGATCGCGCATGAGCAGTTGTGCCGGGCGCTGCGGGCCGGAGACGGGTACACCGCCGAGCGGATCATGATCGAGCACGTCGGATTCAGTGGCGCCTATCGGCTGGGACGGCGCGGACCCCTGTGAGCCCGCGCCGTCCCGCGGCTTCCCCTCGTCCCTCTGGTACGTGTCAGTGCAGACTCGTGAACGCGACGAGGGCGAGGGATACGGTGACGGCGCCACCGATCCGGGTCGCCACCTGAGCGAAGGGCATCAGCTCCATGCGCCTGGCAGCGCTCAGGATCGCGACGTCACCGGTCCCACCGAGTCCGCTGTGGGTGCCGATGACGATCGCGGTGTCGACCGGGTACATCCGCAGGCGCGAGGCGACGAGGTAGGCGACGCACACCATGGTGACGACGGTCGCGATGATGGTGACCACGGTCGCCAGGCTGAACGCCTGGACCAGCTCGTCCCACGGCGTCGAGGCGACACCGACGGCGAACATCAGCGGGTACGCCACGCTGGTCGACATGAAATCGTAGACGATCGAGGCGTGCCGCTCCAGGCCGAGCGGGAGCTTGCGGCTGAGCTTGAGGGCGATGGTGACGCCCAGCATCACGATCGGGGCGGGCCAGTCGAGCGTCACGTGCGCCAGCTGGCCGATGAGGTAGAGGCCGACCACCATGAACCCCGCGGCGGCAAGCATGCGTACGTTGAACGGACCCGGCTTTCCCTCGTGTTGGTGGGGGATGTCGTCCGCGTCCGAGCTCGGCTGCAGTCGGCCGTTCCCCGTGGTGTGGGGACGGCGGCGGCCGAGTACCGATAGGGCGCTGGCGCAGAGGATGGCGCAGACGTTGGCGAACAGAATCACGGGCAGCACCTGCGCCAGCAAGGTGCCGGCCTCTCCGGCACCGGATTGGGAGTAGCCGAGAGTCAGCGGGACCGCGCCTTCGCCGAGACCACCGCCCATGACGGGCACGACGATGTAGAAGATGGTGTGCTCCAGGTCGCCCGTGATCGCCCATCCGACCAGCGACCCGACGAGCAGGGCGGCCACAGAGCCCGCCAAGAGCGGAAGAAAGATCTTCAGGAGCCCCTTGACCAGGATCTCCCGGTTCATGCTGAGGATCGAGCCGACGATGATGCCCGAGATGAAGACGTACAGCATGTTCGACGACTCGTAGAACGTCGAGATGTGCTCGGCGACGTCCTTCGGGATCCACTCCTGAGCTACCAGGAACGCCGGCAGGAACGTGACAAGGATGACCGACCCGCCGATGGCGCGGAAGACGGGGATGCGACGACCGACCTCCAGGCAGGTGTACCCGCACACACCGAGCAGTGCCGCCATGTGCGGTATGTCCGGAGCCAGGTCGTCCTGCCAGGCGAGGCCGGCCAGGACCACGATGAGCAGCAGGTAGATCGGCAGTGGGATGACACCCACATGCTTCGACCAGACGGTGTCCCAGGTCCATCTGGTTCGTTTGGGCTCGGCGGACGGGTCGTCCTGCCGCTCCGGGGCCGCAAGTTGCTGCGAGGTCCCCGAATTCAGCCATGACGCCATCTCGTCACCTCTCTGTAACGACGCGCTCTGTGTGGGCAGTTGGACGTATGCGTGATGAGGTTCAGCGCCGAGCAGCCAGCGCGAGCACGCGCTGCGCCTTGGCGAGGACGGGTGCGTCAAGGAAACGGCCGTCCGGCAGAGCGACGGCGCCGATGCCGTCGGACGCGGCGCTTTCGGCGGCCTCGACGACCTCGCGGGCGCGGGCCACTTCTTCGGCGGTGGGGGCGAAGGCCTCCCTGATGGCCGGGATCTGAGCCGGGTGTAGTGCGGTTCGCCCCCACATGCCGAGCGTCCGGCCGTGGCGGCTGGATTCCAGGAGCCCCTCGCGGTCGGCGATGTTGGCGTACACCGACATGGCCACCGGCGCGAGCCCAGCGGCTCCTGCCGCGAGGACGGTCTGCACGCGGATGTGGTCCAGCGCGGTCGGCGCGGTGATCGACAGTTCCGCGCCGAGGTCCACCTCCCCGAGCGCGAGGCCGGCTACGCGCGGGTGTCCCGCGATGCGCGTCGTGGCCGCGAGCCCGCGGGCCGACTCGAGCAGGGCCCAAGCCGCGATGGACGTGTCCGGTACCAGGCGGTCGAACACGTCGAGTGTCTCGGTGTCCTCCACCTTGGGCAGGCGTACGGAGGCCAGCCCGGGGAGTCCCGCGATGGCCGCGAGGTCGTCCCGTCCACGGGCGGTGGCGAGGTCGTTGACGCGCACTTGGATGTCGGGCGGCCCCGCCGTGGGGTCATCCGTGAGGAAGTCGGCCACATGTGCTCGGGCCCGGTCCTTCGCGGCCGGGGCGACAGCGTCCTCTAGGTCGATGATGACCGCGTCCGCTCCGCTGGACAGAGCCTTGGCGAAGCGCTCGGGGCGGTCGCCTGGGACGTACAACCAGACGACAGGCGTCGCGCTCACGCGATCACCCCTGCGGTGCGCAGGCTGTCGATGGTGTGCTCGTCGTAGCCGATGTCGGTGAGAACGTCCGTGGTGTGACTGCCCAGGCTGGGGCCGCTCCACCGGACCTCACCGGGGGTGTCCGACAGACGGAAGAGGACGTTCTGCACGGTGACGCTGCCCAGTTCCTCGTCCGGCAGCTCGACGAAGGTACCCAGGGCCTGGTACTGCGGGTCCTTGACGATGTCCGACGCGTCGTAGATGGGCGCGATCGCAGCCTGCGCCTCGCCGAACGCGGTGATGACCTCGTCGGCGTCGCGGGCTGCAATCCAGCAGGCCACCGCCTTGTCGAGCTCCTCGACGTGAGCGACGCGGCCAGCTCCTGATGCGAACCACGGCTCGGTGACCACGTCTTCGCGGCCGACCAGGCGCATGACGCGCTCCGCGATGGGCTGGGCACTGGTCGAGATGGCCAGCCAACGACCGTCCCGTGTGCGGTAGATGTTGCGGGGTGCGTTGCTGCTCGAGCGGTTTCCGGTGCGCTCGGGCAGGGTGCCGAGTGCCTGGTAGGCCGTGACCTGTGGGCCGAGGAGACCCAGCAGCGGTTCGATGATGGCCATGTCGATGACCTGCCCGCGCCCGGTCTCCTCCCGTGTGCGCAGCGCAACCATGATCGCGTAGGCCATGGCGAGGCCCGCCACCCCGTCGGCGAGCGCGAGCGGGGGCAGCGTGGGCGGACCGTCCGGATCCCCCGTCATTGCGGCGAACCCGCTCATGGACTCCGCCAGCGTGCCGAATCCCGGCTGGGAGGCCATCGGGCCGAACTGTCCGAAGCCTGTCATCCTCGCAATGATCAATCGCGGGTTGCGCTCCTGCAGCACATCAGGACCGAGGCCCCAACGCTCCAGGGTGCCCGGACGGAAGTTCTCCACCAGTACATCCGCCTCATCGAGGATTCGACGCAGAACCTCCTGGCCCTCCGGGCTCGACAAGTCCACGGCTGCGGCCCGCTTGTTGCGGGAGAGGTACTTCCACCACAGGCCGACGCCGTCGACGGACGGCCCGTGCCCGCGCGACGGGTCTCCGCGCCGCGGATGCTCGATCTTGATCACGTCCGCACCGAAGTCACCCAGCATCGACGCGGCGTGAGGGCCGGCGAAGAGGGTGGCGGTGTCGACGACACGAAGGTTTGACAGGGGTGACATGCCGCAGAGTCTTATAAGTCATTCGTGTGTCGTCAACCCTTCTCGCCGTGTGGCTTCATCTGGCCTGGTTTAAATGCCCGGCTATGTCACGATATTCGAGTGGGGTCGAAGGGGGAGATGGTGTCTCTGGTGCGGGGTTCTCGCGTGCTCGTCCGTGAAAGTTATAAGTTCCTTGGTGGGCGAGTCGGAGGCGCACCGATTGGAAGGACAAGGAGTCCGGACCGGACAACTGCATTGATTTCGAGGGCGGCTTGTTGCTCGTGGCGGTTCCATCAGAACGCCGTCGACGACTGCTCCTCGAAGCTGGGAGACGGTCGGGAGCGCATCGAATCCGTCGTCAGCCATGTCGAGTTCTAGGGCACGTCCAACAACACCCCGTTGACGGACGACGATCGGCTTGGAGGCGACCCGACTCAACTGGCCACGCGGGCGTACGTCCGTGCGACTGTCGTTGCCGAGCCGTTCTTCGAGGACGCCGGCGAGTTCTGCTGGGCCTGCGTGACGGACAGGGGGCGGTGGGGTGTAGGCGTCCCGGACGGTCTGCCCTGCTACTCGCCTTGTCGGGGTGTCGACGCTTCCACCTGTTCGTACAGGTGGCGCAGGCGTATCAGGTGTTCACGGGTGAGGCGTTCGGCCGCGGCGGCGTCTCCGTCCTCGACGGCGCGCAGGATCGTAATGTGGTCGGCGTCCACCTCGTGCCACTGCTCGCGGGCGACGCGGTCGCGGTGCAGGCGGCCGCTCAGGACCTCGTTGATGGGTCGGCACATGAGGGTGAGCAAGGGGTTGCCGGTGGCCGAGACCAGAGCGGCGTGGAAGTCCCAGTGGACGGTGAAGCCGCGGGCTGGAGCGAGGTCGCCGGTGCTGGCGGCGGTCGCCCGCAGTGTCTCCAGAGCATCGCGGTCGGAGCGTTCGGCGGCCAGACCCGCAGCCACCGGTTCCAGGATCAGACGGCCTTCCAGGAGGTTTCCCACCGTCAGGTTCTCGGCGTTGACGAGAAGTCCGAGCGAACCGCCCAGGTTCTCCGCGACGCTGCTGGCGCTGGGCGTCGAGACGAAGCTGCCGCCGGTGACTCCTCGCGTGGTGACCACCAGGTGCTGGCTGGTGAGTAGCCGGAGTGCTTCCCTGACTGTTCCGCGGCTGGCCACGAACATCCGGGTCAGCTCCGCCTCACTGGGCAGTCTCCGCTTCGGATGCTCTCCGAATCCTTCGTCAGGTCCGACATCACGCCCCCGGGGTACCCGTATCGCTCTTCATATCCGCAACCGCGGGCGCCAGCCGGCGCGGATGGGGCGGATGTTGATCCAACTCGAGCGGATCATTGTGCTCTTGAGCGTGGGAAACGGTCAAGGTCGATCGACGGGTATCGGTGCAGCCCGTCACGCACGGGCCCTGCCTTGGGCCGTCGAGAGCGGCGTTGGTGGTGGTGCCGAGTTTGCTGCTCCGGCTCTTCTTGTCCGGGGCAGCAGATCGGCCGGCCCGGTCGGAGCTGTCTTCGCGCCACAGCCCGAAGTGCACCGCTGTGTACGGCGGAAAGCCGTGCGGAAGAAGGCCCCTCTGGCCGCGGCCCCGGACAATCGGACACGACGGCTCGCAGGCGCCCACTCAGGAGGCCCGGCCGCGAGGCCGCCGGTCGTCCCGACGAGCCTCGCGTGCCCGGCACTTCACCCCGTGCCGGCCGGAGCCCGGTCCTTGTAGCGGGCCATCTGGTCGATGCGGCGCTGGTGGCGGGCTTCGCCCGAGAGAGGCTCTGCCACAAACGCGTCGACGAGCGCCAGCGCGGCATCGGTGGTGTGCTGGCAGGCGCCGAGAGCGATCACGTTCGCGTTGTTGTGGGACCGGGCCAGGGTGGCTGTCGAGAGGTTCCAGACGAGGGCGGCGGGGGCTCCGGGCGCGAGGTTCGCCGCCATCTGTTTGCCGTTGCCGGAGCCGCCTAGGACGATGCCGAGCGACCCCGGATCGGCGACGGTGGCTTCCGCTGCCGCGATGCATGGCGCGGGGTAGTCGTCGGACGGGTCGTGGGTGAGGGCCCCGTGGTCGGTCACCTGGTGCCACGGCTGGGCCACGCTGCCGTGTGCGGGTGCGGACGCGGGAAGGCTGCAGGGTCGCGGAGGTTCGTTCATGGCGGCTCATGTCCGCTCATGTCGCGTGACCGCGAAGGGGCGCCGCGTAGACCGCCACCGGTGCTCGCAGAGCGTCCAGCAGCGGGTGACGGTCGCGCGGGGCACCGTACCGCGTTCATGGGCTCGCGACTGGGGGTCAAGGGGTCGCAGGTTCAAATCCTGTCGTCCCGACAGTGCTGATCAGCGGGTCTGCCGGAAACGGCGGGCCCGCTGATTGCGTTCGTGTGACACGTGACGGCGACGTGATGGCAGCCGGCGCCCGAGGCAGTAGCTGGCCTCGGCAGGTTCCGGCGGGGGCGCGGTGCGCCCGGGATCTCAGGCCTACCGCCGCCCTGATACTCCCTCACGGCGGGTGCGGTGTGCGTCGTCGGCCTGTTCCAGGGACTGTTGGAGTGCGGTGACAGCGTCACGGGCGGCGTGCGGGAGCAGGTGGCCGTAGAGGTTGACGGTGGTGGAAAGGGTCGAGTGGCGCAGCGTCTTGGAGACCACCGCGAGCGGCACTTGCGAGCTGAGCATGAGGGTGGCGGCGGTGTGCCGCAGGTCGTGCACCCCGATCCTCGGCAGGCCGCACTGGGCGGCCCGCCGGCGCAGTTCGACCAGGACGCCTTGCGGACGCAGCGGAGCGCCGTCCGGGTGGCAGAACACCAGCCCGGCCAGCGCCGTGCCCGGTGCCTGGCCGGCCCGGGCGAGGACGGCCTGGCGCTGCAGGGCGGCGACCACCCGCGGGGACAGGCTCACCCAGTTCCGGCTGGCCCGCGTCTTGGGATGGCCGAGATAGAGCCGGTTGTTGTTGACGGCGGTCAGGCTCCAGCGCACCAGTAGCGTCTGCTCCGCCAGGTGCACATCGGGCCAGTGCAGTCCCAGGGCCTCACCGCGCCGCAGGCCGGTGCCGATCAGCACCTCGAACAGGTCGGCCAGCTGGTCGTGGTGGTGGGCGTGGTTGTGGCGCAGGAACGCGGCCGCCTGGCTGGGGTTCCAGCAGATGCGCTCGGGGGAGGGCAGCCGGGGTGGCAGCGCGTACCGGCACGGGTTGTCCGGGATCAGCCGGGCGCGCACGGCGGAACCCAGCGCGCTGGAAAGGGTGGCGGCGATCCGGTAGACGGCGACGCGCCCGCGCCCCCGGGCGGCCTGGGCCTCGCGCCAGGCGGTGATGTGTCGAGGGCGCAGATCGGCCAGCCGCATGCGCCCGAAGCCGGGGACCAGATCGTTGCGGACATGGTCGCGGTAGCGGACGAACGTGGCCGGCCGGAGCGTGTCCTGCTTGGCCCGTAGCCACTCGCCCAGATAGCCCGCGACGGTCAGGCTCTCGTCGCATTCGAGGCCGGTGCGCTCACAGACCAGGGCACGTTCCAGCGCCGCGTGCGCGTCCTTGCGGGTAGCGAATCCGCTACGGCACAGCGGCCTGCGAGTGCCGTCGGCGGACGACAGATAGACGGCGAAGGCCCACGAGCCGTGCCTGGAAGGGCCCTTGAGTTTGGGGCATCGGGCCCCGAACTGCCGTCCGTCGGGCCGGCGGCACCCGCAACGCCGGTAGAGGCGACCGCGTTCAGGGGAGCGAGGAGCCATGAAGCTCACCTCCAACGAGGGGGCAATTGGCTTCCACAGTGCAGGCGGCATCCCCCCGGCGTATCAGCTGGCGGACCGTAGCCTCCCGGGGGCGGCTGCTATCACCCCGCCATCACGTGGCGCGGGGCGCCGACGCCGAGCAGTGCAGACCCCTTGAACCTCCCCCTGGCTATGCCCCTGGGCCTGAAGCGATTGATGGGCTTGTGTTCCGTGGTTGGTGGACATCGTTGGTGTGGCGGTCAGGCGGCGAGGGCGATCTCCTCGTGGACGGGACTGAGGCAGCCGACGTTGGTGTGTAGCCGGACAAGTCTTCTCGAGCTGAACCACCGCGTCCTGGGTGAACATGCGGCCCTGACTGCCGGGCGGCTGCACCCCGTTGGAGGGGGCGCGCTCGTCTGCGCCGAGGATCGGGTGGATCGGTCGGCCGTCCTTGCGGTAGCCGAGCACGGTGCGTGGATGGGGCGTCGGACGAGACGTAACGCCCTCCGGGTTCTGGCGCCCGTGGGAGAGCCGTCCACACGGGCTCTCGCCAAGTCGAGGTGGTGGACCTCTTTGGGTTCGGTCGGCAGGACCCGGTGCAGCTGAGCGACGACCCGTGCGGGCTGGTATTGCTCCCGGTGTCACCAGCAGGTCTGCCCGAGCCGAGGCTATGTCGCTGTAGGGGACGTACAGGATGCCCTGGGGGCAGTGTTGGTCTGCCATTTCAGCCACTCGCCTCGACTGGCTCCGTGCCAGTGGTAGCGCGGGCGGCGGTAAGGAAGTCTTCGCGGTGGGACTTGATGCGCTCGATGAGAGGATCCCGCAACCATCCGCCGATCAGAAGGGGCCAGGCCCCTGGGCTGCGGTCGGCAAGGGCGAGGATCTGCTTCACGTGCGTGTCGGAAAGGGCGGCACTGTCGCGCAGACAGTAGTCCAGGAAGCCACGGTCGCTCCATCTCCCCTCATCGTCCTTGGGCGTAGCTCCTTTTAAGGGACAAGCTGACTTGGGCATTTGTCTGAACGGCCCGCCTGAACTCAGCAGGGATAGCTCTTCCAGGTCACGCTCGAGGCCCGGTCCAGTGCCACTGCTAGGGCGTCGCAGGACACGTCATTCAGGTGGGGCCGCCCCTTGACAGGAACCGCACCCAACGGGGGGTCATCGCTCGGTCGTGGTGACGGTCTTGCGGATCCCTGCGGGCGAGTTCGCGCGGGAGGGACGGGCCAGTGCCGCCGTGAGGACAGCCATGGCGGCGACGAGGGCGACGCTAATCCAGGCCGCGGTCATGGTGGCTGCGGCATAACTGGCGGCGCTTGTGGGATGGGTTCCGAGTGCGTTGAAGAACACGGTGCCGATGACCGCGAGGCCGGCTGCGCCGGCGAACTGTTGGGTGGTGTTCAGCATCCCGGAGGCGATCCCTGCTTGCTGGGGTTGCACACCGGAGAGGGTGGCGCCGATGAGCGCCGGGAGGATCAGGGTGTTGCCCAGGCCCATCAGGGCGAGTGTTGCGGCAAGCCACAGGACGGCCACGTGCCCGCCTTGGAGGTTCAGGGTGAGGGCGAGAGCAAGGTTGGCGAGAAGGTCGATGGCGCAGCCGAGCAGTATGACCTTGGTTGTGCCGTGGGCGACGATCCATCGCTTTCCCACCAGCGGCGCGACGACTCCGGCGACGGCCATCGGCGCGAACGTCAGTCCGGCTTGTAGCGGGGTGAGCCCGAGGCCGTTTTGGAGCAACAGGCTGACAACGAAGATGCTGCTGGTGAAGTAGCTCATGAACGCCACGCTGATAGCCAGGCCGGCGCTGAACGTGCGGACCCGAAAGAGGGACAGGTCCAGCAGCGGTGTACTACCGCGTGCCAGCAGCCGACGCTCGTACGACAGTGTCAGCAGCGCGGCCGGAACGGACGCCACCAGTAGGACCCAGCACCAGGGCGGCCAGCCCTGACTGCGACCGAGCACCAGCGGCACCAGGGCGAGTGCCAGTGAACCAGACACCCCCAGGACGCCCACGGGGTCCAATGCGGCATGCCGAGCGGCCGCGCTCCGGGGCAGCACACGTGTGGCGAGGGCGAGGACGACGAGACCGACCGGCAGGTTGAGCAGGAAGATCCCCCGCCATCCCAGGCCGAACACATCCGCATCCAGTAGCAGCCCACCGAGGACCTGGCCGAACACTCCGCTGACGGCGGCCGTGACGCCGAACCAGGCCAGCGCCTTGGGCCGTTCCTCCGTAGCGAAGTTGGCCATGATCATGGCCAGGATCTGCGGCACCATCATCGCCGCCGTCAGCCCTTGCAGCAGCCGTGCCCCGACCAGCTGACCGGGTGATTGAGCGATGCCACACAGTACCGAGGCGACTGTGAAGGCCGCCATGCCGAGGAGGAACATCCGGCGGTGGCCGAACAGGTCACCGAGGCGCCCACCGGTCACCAGCCCTGCAGCGTAGGTGAAGGCGTATCCCCCCACCACAAGCTCCAACGCCACCTGACCGGCGTGCAGTTCGTGCTGAAGCGACGGAACGGCGACGTTGACCACGTTGAGGTCGAAGCCGTACATGAACATCGCCGCGAGGATGACTGGCAGAAGCGGCCAGTGACGGCGTTCAGCTGAATCCATGACACTCCCCAGGTGTTCGAAGAACATCGACTATGTCGAAGATCGTCGAACAGTACAAGGAAGTTCGACATACAGGAAGCCTCGATCTACGATCCGTAGGTGACGGTGATGGCAGACGGGATGCACCCCGATGTGAGCGAGCTGCGGCTCGCCAAGGTGTTGGCGGCGCTCGGCGATGAGGGGCGGCTGACTACTGTGCAAGCCCTTGCTCGACTTGGGGAGTCGGACTGCACCAGGCTCCAGGCCGACGCCGGCCTGACAATGAGCCGTTCCACCTTCTCGCACCATCAGAAGGTGCTACGCGAAGCAGGCGTCCTGCATGCGCGAGTCCAAGGCTCCCAGAGGTTTCTCACCCTGCGCAGGGACGACCTGAACGCCCGGTTTCCGGGGCTACTCGACGCGATCCTCGCCTCTCCTACTTAAACCCCGGTTGGGCGCGGTTCCTGTTGAGGGGCCCTGCCTGAATGCGCTGCGGCTTGGCGCGCGGCCAGGCGGCGAATCGACCCCCACGAGGGCATCGCCGTGTCCTGCGGCTCCCGGGCAGTCGATCTTGATTCGACCCGCGCGTGACCTGGAGGTTTCGGCCTGTTCTCTGCTGCGCTCAGGCGGGCCGAATCAGGCAAATGCTGAGCTCGGCTTGACCTTTGTAAGCGGAGACACCCCTCTCCAACTGAGACAGAACTCCCTTCCTGTCCCGAGAGGAGGGCGGTCAACTTGCTTATCTGGTCGCGTAGTTCAGTGGGCCGATCGCGCGGCAGCGTCCCGCCGCTCCAGGCCCAACAACCTGAGCTATCTCCTGCGGGCCTCGATGAGAAAGCGCTGTGAGTGGGCTACGAAGGGGCCGTGGCGCTCGATGAAGTGGTGGAGTTCTGCCAGACGGTCGCGGTACTCGTCCACCGTGAAGCCCGGGACGATCCAGATGACCTTGCGAAGGAAATGGACGACCGCCGCGATGTCGTGGAACTCCATCCGGAGCGCTTCTTGACGCACGGCCACGACGTCCAGACCTGCCGCTTCCGCGCTGACCGCCGCTGCCATGGGGGTCGCGCCAGCTGTGGTCGCCAGCGGAGGAAGCAGCGACTGAGGCGCATCCCGCTGTGGCCCCATCATGAAGTCGGACAGTTCGCGCACGGTGCCCCAGCCCACCTGCTGGGAAAAATATGTACCGTTCGGGCGCAGGACACGGCGGATCTCGTCCCAACGGGTCACCACTGGGTGACGGCTGGCCACCAAGTCGAAGTGGTCCGAGGGGAACGGCAGGTCAGCCGTATCACCGACTTCAACGACGGTGGGGTCTGCCGCACCTTCAGGTGACAGGTTCGGTCACGCGGCCTGGAGGGCCGGTGCGGTCATGACGATCTCGAATTCGACGGGGGTGAGCCGGCCGAGTGAGGCTTGTCTGCGGCGTCGGTGGTAGGTCTTCTCGATCCAGGTCACGATCGCGATCCGCAGTTCTTCGCGGGTGGCCCATGGCCGGCGGTCCAGGACGTTCTTCTGCAGCAGGCTGAAGAACGACTCCATGGCCGCGTTGTCGCCCGCCGCCCCGACCCTTCCTATCGAACCGGCCAGCTGGTGGCCGGCGAGTGCCCGGACGAACTTCCTTGATCGGAATTGCGATCCGCGATCGCTATGGACAATGCACCCGGCCACGTTCTCGCGGCGGGCAACGGCGTTGTCCAGGGCCGCGACGGCCAGCCGCGACTTCATCCGATCGTCGATGGAGTAGCCCACGATCCTCTTACTGAAGGCGTCCTTGATCGCACAGAGGTACAACTTGCCCTCCCGCGTGGGATGTTCAGTGATGTCGGTGAGCCACAACCGGTTCGGACCGTCCGTCGTGAAGTCACGGCGGACGAGATCATCATGCACGGGCGGGCCCGCCTTCTTGGTCCGCCCGCGCTTCTTCCCGAAGACGCTCCACCAGCGGTTGTCCCGGCAGATCCGCCACGCGGTCCGGTCGGACATGCCAGAACCGACGCTGCGGGCCTCGTCGGCCAGGAAGCGGTAACCGAACTCCGGGTCCTCGCGGTGAGCGTCGAACAATGCGTTCGCGCGAGCGGCCTGCTCGAACTCGGCAGCGGTCACCGGTCGCTCCAGCCAGCGATAGTAGGGCTGCCTGGCGAGCTTCAACACCCGGCACGTCACCGTGACGGGAACCCCGCCTGCGGCCAGCTCTTTTACGAGCGGGTAGATCCTTTTCCCGGCAGATGCGCCTGCGACAGATAGGCCGCAGCCCGGCGCAGGACCTCGTTCTCCTGTTCCAGCAGCTTGATCCGCCGGCGTGCTTCCCGAAGCTCGGCGCTCTCCTGGCTGGACGTTCCGGGCTTGGCCCCCTCGTCGATGTCCGCGCGCCGCATCCACTTCCACAGCGTCATCGCGTGGACACCGAAGTCGGCGGCCACCTGCTCGACCGTCACACCCGGGCCGCGGTTCCGCGCGACGCGCACGACATCCTGGCGGAACTCTTCCGGATAAGGCTTGGGCACAGCGACATCCTTCCCACCCGCCCTACAGGGCAAGCCAGTTCAGATGACCTGCCCCACCATTTGGGCTCCAGGTTCGGTGACTAACCGGCTGCCGGGATGGTGTCGTTCTTGGAGAGTAGTTCGTACTCGATGGGGGTGCGGTAGCCCAGTGCAGAATGTCGTCGCTGGCGGTTGTAGAAGATTTCGATGAACTCGAAGATGGCGTTGGCCAGTTCGACCCGGGTCTTCCACCGCTTGCGGTCGAGCAGTTCGATTTGCATCGAGGACCAGAACGATTCCATCATCGCGTTGTCCAGTCCGTCCCCGACGGTGCCGAACGACGGCAGGAGGCCGGCGGAGCGGATCCGCTCCCCAAAGACCCAGGAGGTGAACTGGGTACCGTGGTCGGCGTGAACGATCCCGCCCGGCTTGGGGCGGCGGTTGCGGATGGCCATGTCCAGCGCGTTGACCACGAGGGTGGCGTCCGGTCGTGAGTCGATGGACCAGCCCACGATCCTGCGGCTGAACGCGTCCAGGACCGCCGCGCAGTACACCCACCCTTCCCTGGTGCGGTGTTGCGTGATGTCGGTGACCCACAGTTCGTCCGGATGCAGCCGGTGGAACTTGCGATTGACCAGATCGTCGGCGCTGACGATGCCACGCAATTGCTTGATGCGCACCGGGCCGGGCAGACCGTGGATCCCGGCCAGCGTCATCAGCACCGACACGGTCCTGCAACAGACCCGGATGCCCATGCCCAGGGTGAGTTCGGCGTGGATGCGGCGGTAGCCGTAGGTGCCACGGGAGGCGACGTGGACCTCCCGGATCAGCCCGGTCAGCCAGTCCCGCCGTAGCTGGCGCGGGGTGGTGGGTGTGCGTTTGTGCTTGTAGTAGTTCTGCCGGGTGACGCCAAGGACCCGGCAGCACCGGTCGACCGGTGCCCCGGCATCGACGAGTCGGTCGATCACCGGGTAGAGCCTTTTGGGCGGGGCTGGTCCTCGCCGAGGAACTTCGCCGCCTGCCGGACGATCCCCAGCTCGGTTTCCAACTCGCGGATCCTGCGACGAGCGGCCCGCAGCTCGGCCGACTCGCTCGACGGGGTTCCCGGCCGCCGCCCATGGTCGATGTCGTCTTGGCGCAACCACTTGGACAACGTGACGGGATGGATGCCGAGCTCGACCGCGGTCTGCTTGGTCTGCTTGCCGGCGCGGACCAGCGCGATGGCACGCGCCCGGAACTCCGGAGGATAGGGACGAGGCATGACTGCCAGCCTTCCGTGAAGGGCCGTCAGTTAGCCACCAGAACTGGAACCCAGGACGTGGGGCAGGTCAAGATGTCACCCGATCGTGCGGCAGACCCGTGCCGTTGAACTTGGCCAGGTTACGCCGGGCGATCTCCAGGTTCGGTTGCCACGATTCCGTTGCTGTCAGGGTCGGCGGGGGAACAGGCACCGAGGCCAGCACTTCGCCCCCCACCGGTTTGGATGTCAAGTGCTGCTTCGGCCTTCGCCATCCGCTCAGCGAGCAACTTCGCATAGCCCCATGACGGGCGCTGCTCGGTCGCGCGGCCAGCGAACCAGGAGAAGTCCCAGCCTGGAGTTGGAACAGCTTCCCCTTCGGCGACAAGATCTTCGAACCTGAACATGCGGTGAGAATGGCAGATCGTGGAGAAGCCTGCACCAGGATTTCAACGGCACGGTGGCCACCTTCGAGCCGTCACCGCACCGTCATGCATCTTCCCGGCTTCGCGGACTACTTCTCAGGCTCGGGTTCGTGCAACTCGATGCGCACCCGGTCGCCCCTCGGTGACGAGGAGTCGCACGAAGCCAACGCGGATGGGTGTAGCGCCTCTGAAGGGATGGCCGCGAACCAGGCTGGCGGAGGCTTCTAGGGTGGGCATCGCGAAGTCCAATGACCGGCCCGGAGGTGCGATGTCCCTGCAGATGAGGTTGAGTGCGATAACCCTCGACTGTCCTGATCCGCTGGCCCTGGTGGCGTTCTATCAGCAGGCCACCGACCTCGAACTCCACCCGAAATCCGGTGCCGAATTCGCCGGTCTCAACTGGGGGGATGGTCTCTTGATCGGCTTCCAGCGTGTCGACGACTACCTGGCGCCGAGCTGGCCCGGTCAGAACGTCCCCCAGCAGCTTCATATCTGTTTCAAGGTCGACGAGGAGCTGGACGAGGCCGAGGCCCGGTTGCTGGAGCTGGGCGCGAGCAAGCCGGATCATCAGCCGCATGATGAGGCCAGGGCGCGGGTCCTCATCGATCCTGTTGGGCATCCCTTCTGCGTGGTCAGGGAGTGATGGACGCCGTCCGTCTGTCGGCGACCGCAGCAGGTCTGCGGCCCTGGTCAGCAGAGTGCGGGCCTGAAGATCAGGCGGCGAGGGTGTATCCGGCCAGGTCAAGGTCCCCGTAGATGGGGTGTAGCTCTCTTCCGGGGACGGCCCCGAGGTTTGAGCTAGGAGATCGTGGTTGTGGGTGATGGCGGCGTGGTCGGGGTCTCTACCGTGTGGGTGGAGGAGGCGACGTTGATGGGGTCGTTGATCGGGGAGTTGGAGGCGCGGGAGGCGGCGGCCCAGGCCCGGGTGGAGACGCTCGTAGCGGAGCTAGCCCGGCTGACGGCTCATCTGGAGGACGAGCGCCCCGACTGCTGGCGCTACCTGGTCGAGGTCGACGACGCCGGCAAGCCGGCGGACGCAACCGGATACCGGTGAGGGGCATCGCCCGCGGAGCTCTTCCGGCGTCCGTCCGACTCTCCCGCCGCCCCTCATGCGCAGTCGTATGTCAGCCGGCCCGCTCATAGGTAAGGACGGTCTTCGGGTGGTTGCCGATCTTGCGTAGGCGCAGCGGGCCGTCCGAGGACTTCACGTCGAAGTCGTACTCGGTCTCCTTCGGCGGGCAGTTGACGGTCCTGATGCCCTGATCGAGCTTGAAGTTGCTCATGGACAGGTCGTGCTGGCCGATGCCGGTGACAATGGCGCTGCCCTTGCATCGCGGGCCGGTGCGGGACTCGATGACCGCGCGTGCCCATCTGCCCGGCCCGACCTGATGGATGGTCAGCTGCTGGCTGCCGTCCGTGGCTCGCCACCGGCCCACGAACCAGGGGTGGATGGGCTTGTACTTCATGGCCACCTTGGCGAATCCGGAGCCTTTGCGCCAGGTCAGCGTGGCGGTTCGCACCCAGCTGGGAGCGACGAAGTCCACTCGGGCGCCACCGTCGCGGATGCGGACCTTCGGCCAGACGATGGTGTTCTTGGTCGGGTCGGTGGTCCAGGAGGAGAGGTCCCCGGTGGCGACGGCCGCGATCACCTCTTGCGGTTCTTCGCCGTCCCTGCAGTACGCGCCGAAGCCAGCCGCGAGCCACACGGTGTCCCGGTACGCCTTTGCCCTGATGCCGCCGCACGGTCTGGTGCCGGTCTCATAGACCGTCTTCCGGGCCGACCAGGCGTCGTCAGAGGCGTCGCGATGCTGTGCCTCCAGGCCGCGGCGAGTGAAGCGGAGCGACACCTGCCGGCCGTCGGACAGTTCGAGGACGGTGTGGTCCTCGTCGTCCTCGACGACCCGTGAATCAGGCTTGTCCTCGGGTTCGCGGTGCGACTTCGTGTGCTTCGCGCTGCTGCCGGACGGTCCCTTCTCCGATTGCTCGGCACAGCCGCCGACGGCTGCGCCGAGCACCAGCACCGCTACCGCCCACGCCGCTGCGCTCTTCGTTCTCATGCCGTGCCAGCTCCCCTGTACGCCGCGCCGCGATGCCCGGGCCGGTGGGTGGCGCGAACTCGGCGATGCTAGTCGGTGGGCGGCCCGACCCGCTCGGCTCCCGGCACGGTGCGGCCCCGGCGGTTCCGTCACTCGTCGAGGACGGCGGCGACCGCACCCGGGCCCGGGCCGCCGCCTCCCGCGCCTCCAACTCCCCGATCAACGACCCCATCAACGTCGCCTCCTCCACCCACACGGTAGAGACCCCGACCACGCCGCCATCACCCACAACCACGATCTCCTAGCTCAAACCTCGGGGCCGTCCCCGGAAGAGAGCTACACCCAACCGCGTTGCACGCTCGCGCAGTTCGTCGGGGTACTTACGGGGAGCAGCCATGGTCGACATCCTTCCGGGTCTTCGATGTCTCCATCAAACCCGGGGCGATTCAGGAAGTCGGCAGCGTCGGCTTCGAGGGGCTGTGCCAAAGGAGAGAGCGGGCGTACCCGTGACTACGCCGGGTGCCCCGTGCCGACGAGCCATCACACACGGGTTCCGGGACCGCACCCTACGCCCCGGCCCCGTGTCTCTTGACCGTGCTGTGCCGCCTACGTGCACTGGGACTGGGCGCTGTTCGCCAGTCAGGGGAGGTTGGCATGGGCAACGGCAAGGACACACCACATACAGCCGGTGAACTGCGGCAGCTCCTGGCAAGGTTGGGCGATCCCTGGACAGTCGATCCACGGTTCGCCGACGGCGACCCTCTCCCCGACCGTACGCGTGGCGGTTTACCGGAGGAGCAAATTCCCGAAGCTGCGCGACTCGCCGTACTGCCGCCGGAAGTTGACCTGCACGAGCTGCTGAGCACGCAGCCGCCGACCAATCCCGATCTACGGGCACGCTGGACGGAGCTCGGGCTACTCCCAGCGAACGAGAGGAGCGGGCCGTGACCAATATTGACTGGCGTTCGCGCTTCGGGCGCGGCTGGATCACGAGCGTGCGCGATCAGGGCGGCTCGCAGAACTGCTGGGCGTTCGCAACGATTGCCCTGTACGAGGCGATGATCCGTATCGAGCACTGCCTGTGGGCACGTCGCTCAGAAGGGGACCTGGCACGAGGCACCGGCAAGCAGGCGTGGGACCTCGGCAACATCGGCGAAGGCACGATCTTCGTGGAGCGCTATGGGCTCGCCGACCCCGACTGCTTTCCCTGGGGCGAAGCTGCTGCTATGTACACGGCCAAGCCGCACGCCGGAGATCTGCGGGCCACCCCGCTGTCCCCGACTCCCGACCGCGCGGGCCGCACGATGCGCATAGTCGCCGGGGCGAACGTTACGCTCACCGAGCCCGCCCGGAAGCGGCAGTGGATCGACCTGGTCGGGCCGATGGCCGTGATGCTGGTGCCGCCCGTTGACTTCGGGAGCCTGCACGACGGCATCTACAAGCCGACCACCACAGTCAAGGGTGGCGCGCACGCGCTGCTCGTGGTCGGGTTCAACGACGACGAGCGGTACTGGATCGTCAAGAACTCCTGGGGCACCACGTGGGGCGTCGGCGGATACGGCAAGGTCTCCTACGACGCCGGGCTGCTGGAGGATGTCGGCTTCACCGGGCTGCGCGGCACCAACCCCGATCCGTGGGCCAAGCGGCGGCTGCGTACCGGCGCGCTCGTACAGGGCGGCAACGGGGCGCTGCGCAACAACTTCGAACTCTTCGTCAAGGTCGGCTCGAACCTGGAGCACTGGTATAGGGAGAACGCCGACTCGAAGATGCCCTGGATCCGCGTCGGGACCGTGCGCTCGGTGGACAAGTACCGGGACACCTTCCACGATGACGCACTCGACTGCCCGGCGGCGATTCAGTCCACGTTCAATCGCGACTTCGAGCTCGTGTACCGCTCCAACTACCGCAAACTGCGGCACGTCTACTACGACCAGTCCTCGGGCTGGTGGAACGACGCCACGCTCTTCGGGCCCACGGACCCCGTGGGCATCCCCGGCTTCGTACAGAGCAACCGCGGAGCGCCCGGCGACTTCGAGGTGGTCGTCGTCACCCAGGACGGACGGGCCCACCACCTCACCAAGCACAACAGCGCGCCGTGGACTCACACCCCCGGTGAGTGGTACGAGCGGCAGGTCTTCGGGGACGGAATCGCCCTCGGCGGGCCCTCCCTCGTACAAAGCAAACTCGGCATGACCGGATCCCCGGAGAACGAACAGGGCGAACTGCACTACGTGTGCACGGCCGTTGACGGACAGCTGCTCCACTTCCGCCGTGCCTTGGCCGCCATCGGTTGGACCCTCATCGGTACCTTCGGCCAGAACGCGACCGGGGCGCCCTGCCTTATTGAGAGCACATACGGAGCGGGGGACGATGCCGGCATCGGCAACTTCGAACTATGTGTCCCTATCGCCGGCGGGCAGATCGAGCACTGGTGGCGCTACAACAGCTCGCCCGGCCCCTGGAACCGCTCGGCGGTCTTCGGCACCGGCATACGTCGCGTCATCGGCCTGCTGCAGAGCACCTACGGCACGAACCTGGAACTGATCGCGGAACGCACAGACGGGCAGTACCAGCACTACTGGCGGGGTACCAGCGGCTGGAGCGCGGGCCCCCTCGTCACTTGATCGGTGCGTCCCGGGCGCGGCCCACTGGGTCCTCTTGTTCGCGGGGCGACCAGCTCGGTCTCTGGACGTCGCACGCTGCGCTCCACCCGCTCCCGGGCTGACACCCGGCACGCGTGCACCTTCGGCCAGCAGCCGACTTCGCGCGAGGGGAGGCGGCGCCGGAACTCGACGCGGCGGGAAGCACCGGCTGAACCGCCGCTTCCCGATCACACGCCGACCGACATCGAGCCGCATCCATGGCCAGCCCGGAGTTGCTCGAACGGCAGGGAGGTGAAAGACGATGTACCGGCAGAATACCGTCCTGTGGGGACTGCGCTGGCAGGGCACGCGGATGGCCGTGGCTGTAGGGGTCGGTGCCGCCACCGGCCTACTCGTCTTCGCCTTGACGCAGGTGACCGGTCGTAATCTCTTCATCGTCACGGGCAGTCTGGCAGGCGCCGTCACCGCGACGATCCTCCAGTTCTACGCGCGCACCGCGCGGCTGAGCGAGGTCACCATACAAATTCCGCAGGTGAGCGAACTGACGTTCGTCGTGAACAACGACGCCCGCAACATGGCCTGGCATCTGTTCGTCGAGACTGCGACTCGTATCTCCACTCAGCCGCTGAGCCCTGACGAAGGTCACCTGCGTGAGGCGCTCAACTCGCTGTACGGGCTGTTCGCCACGACACGCGACACCCTCAAGGCCGGCCGCCCCTCCAAAGGGGCCACCGGCGGGCGCACCGTCGAATACCTCGCCATCACCATGCTCAACCGTGAACTGCGCCCATTCCTGGCCACCTGGCACCCCCGACTGCACACCTACGAGCGGCTTCACCCGCAAGACCCCGAATCGGCCTGGTCCGACGGCGCCGAGTGTCGTGCGGCACTCGGCGCCGTCCAACACAACCTGCACACCTACACACTCGGCTTCGCACGACTTGCTGGTGTCCACGCCCCTGAGCTGCTGCTCGACGAAACGCGACGCCAGCCGTGACTCGTTCTATGGGCCTTGAACGCCTGTCACCGAAACGGAAGTTCGCGGATGTCCGATCCGACCGGGCCGCTGGCCCTGAAGGGAGTCCCGTGTGACTCTGCGGACGCCGCACGCCGAAGGGGACTCACCCCACTACGACGCCTTCATCTCGTACAGCAGCGCCTTGCACGGTGCCCTGGCGACCTCGCTGCAGCACTGGCTCGAGCGTTTTGCGACGCCCTGGTACCGGCCGCGCAGTCTGCGGATCTCCCGCGACTACACGAGCCTGTCGGCATCGCACGACCTGCGGGGCGCTCTGGAGACGGCGTTGTCCCGGTCGTCCTGGCTCATCCTCCTCGCGTCCCCCGAGGCGGCACTCTCGAAGTGGGTGGAACGCGAGTTGGCGTGGTGGCGCGCGAATCGCCCGGCCAGCCGCGTCTGCATCGTCCTGACGTCGGGGGAGTTGACCTGGAGCGACGCTGGCGGCGACTGGGACTGGGAGCGCACCGACTCGCTGCCGCCCAGCGCCCGCGGGATGTTCGCCTCGGAGCCGCTGTGGGTGGACCTGTCGTCCGTGCGGGCCTCCAGGCTCCTCGACCGGTCGAATCCCGTACTCCTCAACAGCGTTGCGCAGATCGTCGCTCCGCTGCGCGGCACCGACAAGGACTACCTCGTGGGCCGACACATCACCCTGCACCGCAAGGCGAGGCGGCAACGGCGCCTCGGGGTCGTCGGCCTGATGGTGCTCTCGCTGCTGGCCGGCACCGCTGCCGTCGTCGCCTTTCAGCAACGCAACACCGCCCTGGACCAGCGAAACCGCGCACGCTCGAACTACCTGGTGGCACAGGCCGACCAACTACGCGACACCGACATCTCGCTGGCGGCGCAGCTGGACATCCTCGCCTACCGGACCTCCCCGACCGACGCGGCCCGCACCCGGCTCATCAACGACGAACAGGCCGCTCTGTCCAAGCCGTTGACGGGCCACACAGAAGGCGTCGAAACAGTGTCCTTCGGGCAGGCGGGGGAGGTGCTCGCCACCGGGAGCGCGGACGAGACCGTACGGCTGTGGGACGTCTCGGATCCGCGCCGCCCCGTCCGCCTTGGCCGCGTCGCAGGGCGCGGCCACGACCTGGACGTGACCGCCTTCAGCCCCGACGGACGCCTCCTCGCAGCGGGCAGCCTCGACAAGAGCGTGCAGCTGTGGGACGTGGCCGACCCGCGCGCACCGCGGCCGGTGGGCGCTGTACTCCCCAAGCCGTCGGGCTGGGTGCTGTCCCTGGACTTCGCCCCTTACGGGCACACCCTCGCCGTCGGCGGGACCGACAACGTACGCCTGTGGAACGTCAAGAACCCGGCGAAGCCGACATCGCTGGGTGATCCGTGGCCCGGCTACGTCGCGGCAGCCTTCAGCCCGAGCGGACGCGAACTGGCCCTTGGCACGGAGGGGTCCGCGGAGGTGTGGACCGTGGTCGACCCCGCCGCGCCCACGCTGCTGCACACCACGCTGACCGGCCACGACAGCATGGTGCGTGCCGTCGCGTTCAGCCCGGACGGACGCCGTCTCGCCACCGGCGGCCCCGATCGCACCGCCCGGGTGTGGGACCTGCCGCGGACGGCGCTCACGGGCCATGCCGACTCCATCGACGCGATGGCCCTGCGCAGCGACGGCCGGGTCCTCGCCACGGGCGGCGGGGACGACACCGTCCGCCTGTGGGACCTGGCCCACCCTGCCCGGCCCCGACCCCTGGGCGACCCGCTCGACGCACCCGCCGAAGCCACCCTCTCCCTCGCCTTCAGCCACTCGGGAAAGCTCCTGGCCGCGGGCGGCGAGGACAACAGCATCCTGCTGTGGAACGTCGCCGATCCCCTCCACCCACGGCTGGTCGCCGGCTTGCCGCGCGCCCACAAGAAGCCGGTCTCGGCCCTGGCCTTCAGCCCGAACGGGCGGCTCCTCGTCTCCGGCGGCTTCGACGCCGCGCTGCACATCTGGGACGTGTCCGACCCGAGCCGTCCGGTCAACCGGACGTCGGCGGAGTCCACCACGCAGATCGGCGCGCTGGCCTTCAGCCCCGACGGCCGGCTCCAGGCGGCCGGCGGCTACGACCAGAAGGTACGGCTGTGGGACATGACCAAGTCCCCGCACCCCAAGCTGCTGCACACATGGCGGGCGGGCCGAGACGCGAGGTCCCTCTTCGACAACGGCTTCGCCCTGGCCTTCAGCCCGGACGGAAACACCCTGGTGACCGGCAGCTCCGACCACTCGGTACACCTGTGGGACCTCAAGAACCCGGCCCGGCCACGGCAGTTGGGCGCCAGGATGACCGGTCACACGAGCCATGTCACCGGGGTCGCGTTCAGCGCCGACGGACGCCTGCTGGCCACCGCCGGCGACGATGTGCGGCTCTGGGACGTACACGACCGGGCCCGTCCCGGCCTCATCGGCGACCCGCTGGAGGGCAACCACCGCGGCACGTTCGCCCTCGCCCTGGCTTCCGACGGCACGACCCTCGTGACGGGCGGAGCCGACGACACGGTCCGCATCTGGAACCTGAACCCCGAGGCGGCCATCGCCCGTATCTGCGCGACGACGACGGGCGCCCTCGACCGGGACCAGCGGCGCCGCTACACCACGGATGTGCCGCACCGTGAGCTCTGCCCGCGTGGACCGTGAGCGGAAGCGTTGGTGAGGATCTGTAACAGAACAAACCTTCCGTACAGACAGGTGATGATTCGCCCGTTATCGTCGCGTTATGGCCTCGCTTCGAGGTCTCCTCGGCCCCAAAGGGGGCGCGCGATGAACGAGTTGTTCCCCATCGCCTCCGGTCTCGTGCTCGGCGCGGTGCTCGCCCTCGTCCGCCCCGGCCTCCGGCTCCTCACCGGGATCGCTGGGGCCGTCCTGTTCGGCGTGCTCGCCACGGTCGCCAGCGGGGAGTACCTGGTCGGCTGGGAGTTCCTGATCATCGACATTCCGCTGGTGGCGCTCTCCGTCGCCGTCGGGCTGCTCGCCGTACGGGCCGTGCTGCGCGGCACCGGTCAGCCGCGACAGCCGCGCGGCTGAGTCGGGACCGGGCGCAGGTCATGCTCACGGTGCCGAGCGTCTCGCTCGCCCGCGAGAGTTCGGCTCAGCAGAGTTTCCTGGTGGTGGGCGACACCAAGTTTCCTCTGCTCCCGGGAGATTTTCCGTCCCTGGGGCTGAACAGCCTCAAGATGCGCGTGGTCGAGGACGGGACGCTGTCCCGGTACACCGAGCGCAGGTTCCGTGCGGACCCCGCAGTGCGGGCCACCGACGTCTTCTTCGGCTGCCCTGACGACTTCGAGTCGATCACCGGCAAGTGGCACTACAACTGCCAGCAGCGCCGCAACCTGGTGTACGCGGACGCACTGGTCGCGGGCTGGCTGTGGCGGCCGAACGGCGACACCCCGGCGCAGCCGTACATCAACCAATACGCGCACGGCATCGAGGACATCCACTACGAGGTGCGCTACGACAGCGTCTTCATGGACCGGATGTACGGCCCGGGCGGTCTGAGTTCGGCCCTCACCGCCGCCTCGTACCCGGGCAACCCGGCCGGCGACCAGCCACGGATCCCCTTCCCCGCGGGCCCTCCGTTCGCGGGCACGTCCGGCCGGCCCACGACGGTGACTCTCAACTCCTGGATCCTGCCGGGCAACGCGGAGGGCATCCACGGCGAGCTGAACAGCTGGCACGTCAACAACACCGGTGGCCTGTTCACCCGGCACTTCGTGGGCCGCGGGCCCGCACCGGCGGGATGGGTGAACCCCTTCGGCAGCGACACGGGGGCGTGCTTCCCGTTCCACCCCTACTACCCCGACGGCCGCGGCCCGCTGCGCACCGGCGACTACGTGCTGCTGCGCGGCCCGCTGTGGGAGGACTGCTGGCACGGCGACCCCGCCACCGTGCTCGATCCCTGGGACACCCCGCCCACCCGGCACCACGCCTGGCTCGAGATGCACCCCATCGACTGGGTGGTGAAGTTCGCCGAGCCGGGACCCAACCTGCGTACCGGCACGACACGTTGCGCCCTGTGCACACCGGGCACGACCGGGAACCAGGCCGACTGGGCCGTGAGCGTCCGGCCGGACTTCCCGCCGTCCTCGGGCACCCGGCGCATCGAGGTGCGTGATGTGCGCCATCTCGAGGACCTGCGCAACGGGATGATCAACAGGAGCGGCGTCCGCACGGTGACCACACAGGTGCACACCGACCACGTGGACGCGGCGGTCTCGGTGGCTCCCACCCGTGGCGAGCAGGGGCGCTACAAGGGGTGCTGGATCGTGGACTGGCGTGAGCTCGACAGCCGCGACCGGGTCTGGGTGGACGACCAACTGCCTGCCGGAGCGCAGCCGTTCGCCGACGCCGACACCTGGTTGTGGACGGCGGACCCGAAACCCTTCCACGGCGCCGTACTGCACCGCTCGGCCCGCGCGGACGGCGGGCACCAGCACTACTTCCTCGGTGCCACGCAAACGCTGCAAGTGGCCGCCGCCGACGTCCTGTTCGCCTACGTGCTCCTCGACCCGGACACTCCGCCCGACGAGATCATGCTGCAGTGGCGGACCACGGAGTGGCTGCACCGGGCGTACTGGGGCGCCGACCGCCTTCCGTGGGGCACACCGGGCACGACGGAACGCCGCCACCTGGGACCTCTCCCGCCGTCCGGCGAATGGATACGCCTCGACATCCCCGCCCCGGCCGTGGGACTGGGCGGAGCGGAGATCAACGGCATGGCCTTCACCCTGTGGGGCGGGGCAGCCGTCTGGGACTACGCCGGGGTGTGGAGCCCGATCCCGAAGTCCGGTGTCCTGCGGGCCACGGTGAACCCCGCCAACGTGCTGGAGGGCCAGAGCACGGTGACCGTCCTCGTCCACGACTCCGGCGACGGCTCACCGGTGGCGGGCCGCGTCCTGCTCGAGGGGAGCGACGTCGGAGCCACGAACACGCGCATCACCGAAACCTACGACCCGGGTTACGTCACGTTCACCGCACGCTGCCCCGGCTATGCCGACGCTACGGCCAAACTCCGGGTACGCAAGGAGCCCAAGCCCCCACCGGACCGGGCCGGGGGCCAAGGTCAGTGACGGCAGAAAGGTGGTAGGGCCAACCCAAGGGGGCTGCTGCCTCTAGGACTTGAGTGTGGCGCGTAGGCGCGGCGGCGTTCGGCGGGGAGTGCGTCCGGCTGCGGTGCCGAAGCGTACAGATCGTCGCCGGGGTAGCGGGGGAAAGAGGTGTTGGTGGAAATGCCAGACGGTTTGGCCGCTCGGGCTCGTTTTGCTGGCGAGTGGAGACGCCCGCGCAGTCGTAGGTTGACCGCATGGCGCAGGCAAGCTTTTGGGTGACGTCGAAGACCGCGTGACCGTCAGCGGCGGGGAGCGTATAGAGGTTTCGTGATGGGCAATGGGGATGATCAGCAGATGTCCCTCGTTCCGTGGCCACCAACGGGGGCAAATCGTGGCGATGACAGCGCATCACGGTAGACGACTTCCGGCTCCCGGACAGGGGGAAGTCACAGAACGGGCAGTTGTAGTCAACGGGTTCGTGGCTGTGCACGGTGCGCCTTCCTGGCTGCTTGTCCGAACCCGTGTAGACCGCAACTCACGCTGCGGTCCGCTCCGGCAGAGACATGGGGTCTGCTGCAGCGTTGAGGGGCAGGTCGGTGACGACCGTCCGTGGCATACGGGTATGCGTGCCCACAGTTGATGTCACTCGATGGGAACCGCGCGATGCGGTGGAAGATTGAGGTGAACCGGCCCGCGCTTGACTGCTGTGGGGGCCAGCGAGGGACTTGGGTCGACGAACCACGTACATCGGGCTGCGGCTACGTAGGTTGTGTGAGCGCGCTCAACTGCTCTGAAGAACCGCCAAGGTGTGTGAGAAGCGAGGATCGACGTCTTGCCGCCGTGTAGGTCGCCGTACCGTGTCCAAGAGCTCGACCCACCCTTGTCCGCATCGCTGGGGGTCAAGGGGTCGCAGGTTCAAATCCTGTCGTCCCGACGGTGTCGTGGTGAGAAGCCGCAGGTCAACGGCCGGTTCGAGGTAACTCGAACCGGCCGTTGTCTATTTGACGGGTGGGAGCGTGGTGGGAGCCCGTGTGCTCCCGGAATCGAAAACGCGGCGTGAGTGGCGTGGTGCGGACGCGTGTCTGTGCAGGTCGTCGCTCTGCTTGGGCGTGGCGCTGTTCGATGGACAACATGTCTCGGGTGTAAGGGGTCGCGCGGACGCGAAGGAGCCCTGAGGGCGTGCTACAGCGCCGCACAGCGGGTTGCGGCAAAAGGCCCCGCATTCCTGCCGGGTCATTCATCCCGCATGTCGGGGTTTCTGGAGCGGCTTACCGCCTGGTCGAGTTGTTTCTGCTCCCACGTGCTCCCAACTGTTCGATTCTGGCGCTCGATTGGGCGGTGGTACGGGGATGGGGCTTACCAGCGTTGTGGGGTTCCCGGGATGGGGCGGCAGTTGCCGTTGACGTAGTCGGCAAGGGTCTGTCCCGCGGTCGTGAGGTGGCGGATGCTGGGGTGGAGGTAGCGCTGGGTGGTGGTGATGCTGCGGTGTCCTGCGATCTGTTGGAGGACGTGGAGGGGGATACCGGCGTCGGCCATCCACGTCAGGGCGGTGTGGCGCAGGTCGTGGCGGCGCAGGTGGGGAAGGCCGAGGCTGCGGGTGACGTCGTCCCAGTGGGTGGCGCGGCGGAGACCTGCGGTGGTGATGCGGCCGCGGGCTGGGCCGGTGAACAGACGTGCCTCTGGCGCCGCTTGGGCTGCTGCGATGCGCGCGGTGAGCAGGGGGCGCAGGGGCTCGATGACGGGGATGAGGCGTGCGCGCTTTCCTTTGGTGCGTTTGTCGGTGAGGCCGCCGGGGGCGGGGGTGGTCTGGCGGCGGGCGTGCCAGATCCAGCGCCCTGTGTCGATGTCGCTGATGCGTACGCCGGAGACCTCGCCGATGCGTGCTCCGGTGCAGGCGGCGAAGATCACGGCGTGGCCCCAGCCGGGGTAGCGGTCGTGGGAGGCGTCGGTCAGTGCGTCGGCGAGGTGGTGCAGCGTGGTGAAGTCGGGCAGGGCCAGGCCGCGGGAGTCGTCGGCCGTGTCGTGGGTGGAGAGGTAGAGGCGCTGCCATCCCTTGAGCGCCTGGGGACGTTGCGCGAGCCAGCCGTCGCGGACGGCTTGGCGGGTGATGCGGGCGAGCAGGGCCAGAGTGTTCTTGATCGCGGACTGCTGGTGGCCCGCCGTCGCCCAGTCGTGAACGGCCCGGTCGATCGCTCCGCAGGTGACGCGGTCAATCGGCACGTCGCCCAGATCGGGCAGGAGGCGTTGGTGCCAGGCGGCGAGGTAGGCCCCGCGCGTGGTCGGTTCCAGGCCCGCGAGGGCGAGGTCCATGACGCGCGCGCCGTAGCCGGCGAGAGACGGGGCGTCGGGAAGGCGGGGTGCCGGGCGGCCGGTGGCCGCGGTCAGAGCCGTCAGCAGCGCGGTGGCCAGAGCGGCGACGCTCGTGTCGGGCTGCTGCCCGGACGTGAGCGCTGGGTCGGTCGCGGTCACCGTCGGTGGGTGATCGGGTGACGCAGGGAGGAGTGATGTCATGGCTGCACCGTGGGAGAGGTACCGGGCGTGCGGCACCTTGGCCCCGGCAGGACGTGCGGGCGCGTCCTTCTCGCGGTCGGTCGTCGGCAACAACCGGAGTACTGAGAATGTCTGGGGTATGGCGAGGTAGGCGACTCACTCCTCGACCTTCTCCAGGAACGCGTCGATCGTCTTCGGACGCGGCTCTCGATCGTAAGGATTTCGCCCGCTGGCGCGGGCCTTGACGTACCGCTCGCCACGAAATCTGTGGCGATGACCGAACCGGGTCGTGGATCGGGGGCCCTTGACCACTGCCCTCCGACTGGAGTGGACTTTTCGCAGCGCGGAGGTCGGTGGTGAAGGGCCCCCGAGGCTCGGTCAGTCCTGGCGGGGCACCTCGCCCAGGGCGGTGAGAACCCGGTGAAGGAGGGGTTCTATGCGTAGGAGCGTGCCATCCCTGTCGATGGTCTGCATCGCTTCCAGGCAGGCCAGGGTGGATGCGGCCTGGTCGGCGGGCAGTCCGGCGAGCTGGGCCGCGGCCTGACAGTCGCCGTCCGGGTGCCAGCCGGTGCCGAGATGTTCGACCAGTGCAGCCCACGTGTGGAGGAGTCCTTGGTCCGATCGAACCCCGGTGGCTTCGGCGAATTCCTCCATCCGGTCCCGCTCTGAGGTCCACTGCGACAGGTCCCGCAATATCCGGTCCTGGTCTCCGTGGTGCCGGGCACGCAGGTCGAGCGCCTGGTTCAAGAGATACGGCCACCCGCCCGTGACCTCGGCGAGGCGGCCGAGCCGCTCCTCCGATTCACACAGACTGTGCGCTCCGGCCCAGCCCTGAAGGGCTCGTGCGTCGTATCGGCGCAGGGCCAGCACCGTGTCCTGGCCGCCGACCGCGTCCGCGGCGAGCCGCTCGCGCCAGAACTCGAGCTGCTCGGGCCCGGAGACCAGGACGACCGAACGGCCGGCGTCAGGCACGGTGGGAAAGAGCGTGGTGGCGCGCTCGTACGATTCGCGGCAGGGCTTGTCGGCGCCCTTGGCCAAGTCGCTGATCAGTAGCCGCCGTTCGCCGGCGTGACCGGCGATCAACGCTGTGCGATGCGCGCCGGCGCTGCCGATCGGCGGGGTAGCCCAGCCCGCCGTGTGCCCGGTGGCTTCGCGCAACGTCGCCTCGACGGCGTCGATTCCGGTCGCCTCGGTGCCGAGAACGACCCTGACCTGGTTGCCGCCGTTGCCGAGCAGGTAGTGGATCTCGTTGACCGTGAGCGGAGCGGACCTGCCGCTGTTCAACTTGGGGCGGCTCGCCTGAAGGATGGCTTCCTCCAGACGGCAGTCCTCCTTCGCGCGGATCAGCCACATCTCGATCTCCTGCGCTGTGCCGACCATGCGCAGCGCATTGGGCCCGCGCAGGTGCCAGCCGCGCCCGTCGTGGTTGGGGGCGAGGACGCCGAGACCGACCATCTCCTCCAGATAGGCGCGGAAGCCGGAACTGTCCAGCCCTGCGAAACCGTCGTGCCACCAGTAGTCGCACTCGCTTCGGATGTCCCGGTCGCTGAGCCGGGTCTCGAGGCCGTGTTCCCTCGCCTGCTGGGCCAGAACCAGGGCGATCACCTTGTAGCGGTGGTCGAGTTCCAGCGTGGCGCGGAATGCGGCCTGGATGTCGGAGCGCAGACCGTGGTCCCGTTCGATCGCATCCACGTCCGCCGACTCGATCACGTACGGGGGCGGGGCATCCGTACGTGACCGTTTCGCCTGCAGCACGTCGACGAGCCTGCTGCCGAAGATCTGGAGCAGGAAGGGCTGGTACGAGCAGTGTCCGAGGATTCGGTTGACCAGGTCGACGCCCGCGAACTCGAAGCCGAGGGCCCGCAACGGGTGCACGATCAGGTCTGCCGCGAACTGTGGCGCCAGCGGGCCGATGACGGTCGGGGTCTGGGTCATCTGGTTGAACGGTGTGTTGCTGGCGAGGCTGGTGAAGCGGACCACGGAGTGCAGGCCGGCGAACACCACCTTTGTACGACCGTGGAAAGGTTCGCCGAGACCGCGCAGCCTGCTGGTTTCCGTACAGTCGGGCAGGTCGGCCTCGAAGAAGTTGTCGCACTCGTCGAGGAGAACGAGCAGGCGCCGGTCGGGGTCCTGCATGAGCCAGTGGTCGACACCCTCACGGACCCGTTTCGCGTGGTCGGGGTTCTGTTCCTTGCGACGCGGTTCCGCGAGCACGTCGGCCTTGGTCAGCCGATCTGCGAGGGCGGACCAGATGGCGGCTGCTCCCAGGGCGCTGTTCCTGCTGATGCCGATCGTGTCGAGATTGAGGTAGATGGCCAGGTGTTTGCCGGGGCGCTGCTCCACGAAACGGTCGCCGGCGTCGGCGAGCAGGGCGGACTTGCCGAGACCTCGGCCGCCGTACAGGATCTGCGTTCCTTGCGGGTCCAGGATGGATTTGCGCTCGTGGTCCCGGCCGTAGAACATCTCCCGTCCGATGCGCCCGCGCTTCTCCTTGATGTACGGATTCACGGCGGAGAACGGCAGCAGTGTCTCGGTGGTGGCATCGGCACGGCGGTCCCCGCGCGCGGTGAGATAGGCGAGAGCCGCGTCGTCGACGACCATGACGGGTCTGCCGTTCCGGGAGGCTGTGGCCAGTTCGGTACGGGTGCGGACGTCCATGGTGCCGAAGTGGACGACGAGGAGACTGTCCTCGCTGGGGTCCCGCATGATGCGGCTCAGGAGATGCTGTGCGGAGGGCCGCCCCCACAGGAGAAGCGTCCGCAGTTTTCGCCCGGCATCCGCGATGTGCGAGCCGAACGCGGGAGCCCAGGCCCGTCCGGAAACCTGCACGCCCGTCAGCTCGTAGAAGCGGTGGTCCCTGCCCTGCATACGGTCGGGGACCGCGCTCTTGGCCTCGTACCCGAGAAGAGCGAGCGCGGGCCTGAGGTCTACGCGCGGGTTGATCTGGTTGATGGCGGTCGTGGCGGACAACTTCGACCAGAGTTCGAGGGCTTGGGCTGCCTGCTCCGAAGCCTCGCGTGAAAGTCCGGAGTAGTCGAGCGCCGGGGCGCCGCCGTAGCTGCTCCTGCTGCGCACCGCATCGATCAGACCGGGGGTGATGCCGTCGGGCAGGGCCGTGGGGACGGCCGGGAGGAAGGCGTCCAGGTGGGACTCGTAGCTGGTGATGTCGGGTTCGGGTTCGCCGATCTCGAAGAAGTAGGCGAGCTCGGTCGCGGTGGCCAGGTTGTCGTCCTCCAGGTAGCGGAGGATGCGCGCCCGGGTCTCGGCCGGCTCGGCCGGAAGGTCGTGGAGCCTGGCGCGGAGCCGGTCGGCCGCCTCCTTGCGGTAGCGCGGCAGGAGTTCCTCGACGCGGTCGAGGTTGTGCCGGATCGCGTGGAGCGGGCGGGGTGTGCCGGACTCGGTGTGCGGCCCGGCGTCGGCGAGCAGTTCCTGTAGCTCCACGTCCTGAACCACGGTCAGCGCGCCGTCACTCTGTGCCAGATGAAGGAGCGTGGTGAGCTCCCCGGCTCGGCTCCGAAGCCGGGACGAGCGCTGGGCCTCCCGTTCGAGCAGCTCCTCGCGTTCCTGCGCGGAGAGGGTCAGCGTGGGGGAGTCCGGCAGCACTCCCTGGTCCGCGAGGACGAAGATGTCGCGGATCGAAGCGAAAGCGTCGCGGTCGTGGAGACATGCGATGGCCTCGGACCACGTCGTGCTCACGGCGAGGAGCAGGGTGGACAGGTCCACAGGGCGGTGACGGGAGTCGTCGGGGAGGTCGCCGGCGGTCGGGGCGATCTTCTCCAGTTCCGCGTCGAGTACGCGCGTGGTGTCCGCGGTGACCAGCGGCAAGGAGGCGCTCGCGCCGTGCTCCAACTCGTCCAGCGCGTCGGTCAGTACAGCCCGTGCGACGAATGCGGCGGCTCGCGTGAGAGGCGTGGTCCGGGTGCCCGCCGAGTCCAGGTCCGCGACCGCCTGTCCCCGCAGAGCGAGGAGCCGGTTCCGGAGCGCGGCGACCTCGTCGAACGCCCAGGCGTTGTCGGTGGTGTGCCGGGCGGCGGACTGCCGTGCGATCTGCCAGGCACGGACCGTGGCACAGGTTCGCTCGACGAACTGCCTGGCACCGGTGCGCACGGCTCCCTGGATGACACTGCCGCTGGAACCGCGCAGGGCGGCATCGGCCTTGTCGATCAACGCTTCGATGTCGGCCTTGCGGCAGAAGGTGTCCGCGAGCCGTTGCGCGCGTTCCTCCGCGTCCGGGACCCCGTTCACGATCGCGGTGAGGGCGGAGCCGAGCTCGCCCTCGGGCTTGAGCCATCCCTTGACCATACGGGTGGCCCGCGGCAAGCGGAGGTGGACTCCCTTCAGCTGCGTGCGACAGGCATCAACCGTCTCGCGTAACCTCGCCTCGGTTCCTGAGACGTCGGCGACGACCGTGCTGGGCGGTACGGCGAGCAGCGCGCCCTTCAGGGTGGCGTCTGCCACCACTGCCGCCATTTCGGCCAAGGCTCCGGAGAACCGGGTGGAGAGCGTCTTCAACTGGGCTCCGACCACGAGGTCCCCGGTCACCAGCGCAGCCCGTACCAGGCTCGGCAGCAGAACCAGAGGTACGCCGTCGGCATCGGCGTCGGCCAGCCGGTCCTCGTTCCGCAACAGCTCGGCGACATGGACGGCCGCCTTGTCCGTGGGGGTGCGCAGTGCGGTGACCGCGCCGGCCAGCCGGAGCGCGGTGACTTCGGCCCTGGAACGCTCTGCCGCTGCGGCGATGTGCGCGGCGAGTCCGAAGCGGCGTTCGGACACGAGCCGCGCCAGGGCGAGTTCGACGTCTCCGGCGGAGGTGAGGTTCCCAAGTGCGGCCGTGTGCTGCGCGGGTGGCGCCGAAGTGTGGTTTCCGGGTACGGCACGACGCTCCGTGCGGCCTTCGCCGGGGCCGTCCGTGGGCGGCATGTCGGCGGCAATGGACTTCACGAGCCGTGCGCTGTCTCCACCGGTCGGGTCCGTGCCGGCCGGCGGGTGAACTTCCACCGCAGAGTGATTGGTCTCTGTGTCGTCCTCCGGAGCAGTCGCCGTGATGTCCTCTGAGGTGCCGCTCCCTTCCAAGGTCCCACCGGCCGTTTCCGCGACGGTGCCCGGCAGGCCGGATGGGGCGTCGAGCCCGCCGGAACCGTCGCCGGCCGCGGGCGGCGACGTGGCGGTGACGGCCGGGTCCGCACCTTCGTGCGTGGCATGGGCCGGCAGCTCTCTGGCGACCTCCGCCTTCCCCGTGGTGTCTCTCTGCTGCGGCACAGTGTTACTCCGCTGGGTCGGTGCTTGCACCGACAGCCCGGCGGGTGCAGACACCACGATCTGATCGTGCAGTACGGCCGCCACCGCGTACGGTGCATGCGCCGCCGAAAGCTTCTGCTGCGCCTCGGTCAGCTCCGGGCCTGTACCCGACCGGTCGCGTACCTCGACCAGGTCCGCGAGGAGCCCCAGGACGTGTGCGCGGTCCGATTCGGACGCACTCCATGCCGTTGTTGAGAGAAGAGCCTCGGCCTGTTCCCGGGCCCCGGCGAGGACATCGGCCACCGGGCCCCCGTACGGGCAGACAAGCATGCGTACGGTTGCAAGCCGGGCACGGGCGAGCGTGTCGCGTCGCGATGCGTCGACCCGGGCCGCCGTCGCTTCCGTGATGTCCAGCAACCGCGGTGCGATCCCGGGGCTCCCGGCGGCGTCGAGCAGGGCCAGTGCACGGGCGAAGGCCGGGGCGACTTCGGTCACCGTGCGTTGGTCGTCGTCTCCCGGCGGGCTCCCGGCGGCGAGTGCGCCGCGCATCCGCTCGACCGCATCCTGCGCTGTGCTCATCGCCCGGACGACAGCGTCTCGCGCATCTTCGAGCGTGGAATCCTCGGGAGGTTGCACGGGTTCCTCGTACTTGCCTCCCTGTTCCTCGGCTCCCTCGGCTTCCCTCCCCGCGGAAGGGGAAGCAGCTGCAGGCTCCTCGGGCTCGCGTGTCGCGTGGCCCGGCCGGTCACCACTCGGCCTCTGCGGCACAAGATCCTCCGGGAAGCCGGGGGTGGCGGTCACGAGGTCCACGGCAGCTGCACGGATCGCCTCCAGGACGCTCTTCTCGGCCTCGACGCCGAGCCAGTCCCTGTCTGCGGCCCACAGGACGACGCGCGCATCGAGCGCGGAGGCCGTCAGATGGGAGAAGACGGCCAGGCGCAGCACGTTCTCACTCCACCGCAACGGCCTGTCCGGACCCGACCGACCGGCATGCTCTTCCACCGCCTGGCGCACGCTGTCGTGGATCACTCGCGTTGTCAGGAGGGCCGTGGCCCCCTCCAGGTCTGCGCTGTCTGATATCCCCTGCAGCCTCTTCAGTACCTGCTCGCTGAGTGTGGGGCCGAAGCGCCGCGGTGCGAGTTTGCGTAGCCCGAGGTGGAGCATGAGGTGCTGTCCGTCCTTCTGCGCAAGCGAGTTGAGTACCTTCTCGATCTCGTTGACGGTGAGTTCGGACAGGGTCGGGCGTACCACCGGATCGAGGACGTAAAGCGCCTGGGAGAGGGTGGTGAGCAGGTGTTCCGGAACGTCTGGAGGAGTGAACGGGAGGTGGTTCCGGACGGGATAGCGGGGCTTCATCGACGTGCCTTCCTTCGCTGGGTGAATCCGCGCGGTTCCTGGCGGACAGGACGGAGCAGGGGAGGTGCGGATCAGCCTCTGCGGTCGTGTTCGGTGACGAAGGTGAACCCCGGCGGTAGTTCGGCGCCGTCCGCCTTGCCTATCCATCGGCAGTGCGCCCGGTAGGCGGCCCGCTGTGCATCGCTCGGGTCCCATCCCGCGGGCAGACGCCTGAGGAAACCGCTGACGTGGTGGACGGCCACCGTCGACCTCGCCACCGGACCGGTGCGCGGCACCGAGGAGCGCGGTACCGCTCGTGGCGCGGGGTCGTACCCGACGATCGGAATGACCACCTCGCCCTCGCGCGCCGGGTGCCACGGAACACCGTCCGCATCCCGGCTGCCGATCGCTGAGAACAATCGGCCTTCGGTCAGTAGTCGGCTCAACTCCGCCTGGATCGACGTGCTTTGATGCTCGGTCGCGCCATCGCCGTACACCGTGCGCGGCAGCGCGGAACGGTCGAGGAGCGCGTGCCCGTCGGGAGTGAGACGGCCGCACCGGCGGACCGTCCGCAACACCAGGTCGCCGAGTCCCGCGCCGGAGGGTCGCCGTGCGGCCGGACCCGTTTCACGGATATGGATGTGAGCGTCGTACGCATGGGACACGAGCTCTCCGTCCACCTCCACCGGGACGTCGAGCTCGGATGTGGACAGACGGAACAAGCGGGCGCCACGGGTCCACTGGACGGTGATGAACAGGCCCGGAAAGAAGTCGAACGGCCAGCTGATTCCACTGAGTTCGCCGTGTTCGGTGGCAGTGTCGAGCATGGTCTCCTGTACTTCCTCGTCCGGCTCGAGGGTGCCTCCCGGGTGATGCAACTCCACGCGTGCGATCCGGTTTTCGTCGCACCCGGTCCGTAACACCTCGCGGACCAGAGGGCGCAGTGGAAGCGTCCCTTCGGTGAGGTGTTTGAGGCGTAGCGGGAACCGCCAGGTGACCTCGCTGTCGCCGATGCGGAGGTCTTGGGGACCGCCGAGGCGGGTGTCGTCCTCCAGCGGGTCGTCCAAGGGCTCGGGCTCAGGCGCAGGGGTGGGCGGTGCGCTGTGTTCCGCGGGCCGGGGGACCGACTCTGTCCATCCCCGTCCTGCCGGGGTCAGCGGATCGTCATCCTTCTCATCCGATCCGGGATGGTGCGAGCGCCAGATCCCTCCGCTCTCGAAGGCGTCGTCGAGTGAGACCCGGACGTCGGACTCCTCCAGAAGGCCTCCTTTGGCCGACCCGAGGTGCTGGGACATGGCGAGATTGACGCGGCACACGGTGACCGCGTATTCGGGGCCGTCGAGCAGCTCGCCCGCGTCACGGATAGAGGTCAGCCAGGGGGCCACCGCGGTGTACAGCGACCGTGGCCCTGTATCGGCCCGGCGGTGTCCCGGGCGCGGCAGCACGGCCCGCTCGAGTGATCCGGCCAAGGTGGCGAGATCGTGCCGGCCCAGCGCGCCGTCCCTGCCGAGCCCTTCGGCGACCCGGCGTCGTGGCAGGGCGTAAGACTGCCACGAGAGGAGCTCTTCGCTGCCGGCCAAGGCGTGCTCGATCACATCGAGTATGCCCTCCAGAGCCTGCTGGAGCCGACCGTCATCGGTGCTGCCCGCGAGGACGGCGAGCGGCACGGGAACGTGGGCGGCGAGGAGGGCCTCGCGCTGGCAGGTGAGCAGGTATGCGACGAAGGCGGCGCGGTCGCTGCGCGCTGCCTCATCCGCGGAGGCGTACCGGATGTCCGTGAGGAGATGTCCGTGCCGGTTCAGCCACTTGTCCTGACGGCACAGTGCGCTCAACTTGGCGTCTGTGGGCTGCAGTCCGAAAAGTGTCAGGTCCGGCACCAGGAGCTCCCGTCGGACGGCGGGTCCGCCCGCGCCGGGCCGATACTCCGGTGCGGGCAGCCTCGGGTCCGTGGCACCGGCCGGTGCACCCGACAGCCAGGCGGGTACGTCGTCCGCCTCCTCGGCGGCGGGGTGCCGCCCTTCGCGATAGACGATCTCTGCGTACAGCAGCGTGTTGCAGTCCCCGGTGTCGATGCGCACCAGCGCCCCCACGGGGAGCGGCGGACTCTCGCCGCGAAGCCTGAGCTCGGGAAAGGTGTCGGGATCCAGGGGGATTCGCCCGTACCTCTCGCCCCCGGTCTCGTAACCGAAGTAGGCCGCGTTGAAGGCCACCGCGGTGTGCAGCGGGCCCTCGCGTTCCGCGGCGACGGCTTCCAGGTACTGCCGCAGGCGTCGGAGGTCTTGTGGGGGCGTGGTGTCCGGGCCGCCGGTCATGGCGGCGGTCAGCAGCGGTTCCTCTTCGTACGGTTGCCAGACCGGCGTGTGCGTCGCAGGTCCGGGACGGGGCACGGTCATGGTCGGTTCCCCCTTCGGGTGGTCTCGTCGGTCCTCGCAGGCGTGCTCGCGCGCAGCGCGCGCCAGCGTCGTTGTCCGGCTTCCTCGGCGGCCCCGCGCTCGGCAAGCCGGGCCAGGCTCGCGTCGACCTCCCTGGGCGTCAGGTCGGCACGGCCGCCGAAGTGCCGGCTGTCCCGGAGAGCCCTCGGCAGCTGGACGACCGTGCCGGAGCCGGGCTGAAAGGCGCTCTCGTCACCGCGCAGGGCGTGCAGGAGACGCCGGGGGTGGATGCCTTGGGGCTGTAGCTGGAGCAGCCGGTACACCTGGAGGTCGACGCGCTGGTTCCGCAGGGCAGTGTCGCTGCCGCCTCCCAGGTGGGGGCGGGGGCTGCCGAAGGCGTGGGCGACGGCGGGGCGGCGGTCGGCGGTGGGCCATCGGCCGGATTCCCAGCACGCCGAGCAGCGGCGGCCCGCCCAGGTGCAGCAGCCCTCCGGAAGATCGGGGACACCGAAGTAGTCCGCGAAGAGGCGCTGGGCGCATGTGGTGGGCGCGTCGAAGAAGGCACGCAGAACGGCGATCTCCTGGTCCGCGCGGGCACTACGCCGGCCGAGCAGTTCGAGATATCCCGGAGGGAGGTCTTTGTGGAGGACGCGCAGGCCGGTCACGAGGCGGCGGCTGGGGGCGGCCGACACGTCGAGCAGGCCGCGGTCGTGCAGGTCGGCGAGGAGTTCCCAGGTGGCAGCAGGGGAGTCGGCCAGTGACCGGTAGCCGGGGTCGCCTTCGGCGAGGGCACGGTCGAGGAGGCGTACGTCGGTGCGTGCCGGATTCACGCTGCCGAGCACGGTGTCGATCACATGGCCCTCGTCGGTGCGGTCGGCCTTCCCGTTGACTCCGTGGCGGACCGGGTCGCTGCTCGGGCCGAGCTCCCCGGGACGGACCGCGCACACCGGCGGATAGTCGCCAAGATCCTGCACCGCGCCGAGGTCGGCGAGCGTGCTGAAGGCGCGCAGCACACCGCTCCGGTAGCGGTCCTGGGTGTGCTGATCACGCAGATCGGATTCGGACAGCACGCCGGCGGCCGCGTCCTGGGCCATGAGCCGACCGGCGAGTTCGGCCGGATCGAAGCTGCCCCCGTCCTGCGCGAGAACGAGCCTGCCCATCCTCCTCAGGAGTCCGGGCCCGGCTTCGGCGGCGGTCATGAAGCGGACCAGGCGCAGTCCGCGGTCGCTGGCGAGTGCGAGTCCCGTGTTGGACGGTCCGTCACCGGTACCGTCCCGCTGCGCGTGGTCCCGTCCCGCGCGTCCGATCTGCTGGTACAGCGCGGCCAGGTCGGTCGGTGGCGAAACACAGAACACGGTGCGTATGTCGTCCCGGTTGATGCCGAGGCCGAAGGCGGACGTGGCGACGGTGACCACGGGCGCGAACCCTTCGTCCCCCTCGCGCGGTGCGTCCCGGAACTCGTTCATCACCGCGGACTTCTCCGCTTCGGTGAGCCTCCCGTGGTAGCGCAGCACACGGACCCCGGCGTCACCGACGTACTCGCGCAGGTGTGTATAGAGCGTGGTGACCTCCTTGACTGTGAGGCAGTAGAAGATCGCGTGCCCGTCGAGGGCGTCCGTCACCCGCTCCACCAGCCCGGCCGTGCCGCCCGGCCCCAGCCTCCCCAACGACCGCCGGTGTATGGCGAGTTCCGGCCGGACAGGGTTCTCGCGCACCGTCACCAGGCTGCCCTGAACCCCCGCCCGCCCGGCCTCGGCCTGCTCGGCCGTCGACCCGGGCGCGGGAATGTCCCCCGGCAGCCGGAAGAGTCCCTCGCGCAGCGCCGCGTGCACGGTCCGGTTCGCGGTCGCGGTGACCGCGGTCACGCCGAGCCCGTGGTCGCGGCGCAGCTCGTCCAGGAACCGGCTGACCCGGCGCATGCTGGGGCGGAAGTCCTCCCACTGGGCCAAGGTGTGTGCCTCGTCGACGGCGATTCGGGTGACCCGGCACGCCGCGACGGCCTGTCGTACGACTTCACGGAACCGCCGCTGGCACAGCCGTTCCGGACTGATGTAGACGAGCCGGATGCCGTGGTCGTGCCGGCCGCCGAGCTGGTCGGCGACCTCGGTCTTGCCGGTTCTGCTGCTGGACTCCCGCATCGGAGAGACGAGCGCGCGGACCGCCCCGCCGATCGAGCGGTTCAGTTCCAGCGCCTGGTCGTGCATGAGTGCAACGAGCGGGCTGACGACGAGAGTTACTCCCGGAAGCACCAGTGCGGGAAGCTGGAAGGTGAAGCTCTTGCCGAACCCGGTGGGCAGCAGTCCGAGCGCGTTGCGTCCCTCGGCCACGGCGGTGATGACGGCCCGTTGGCCCCGCCGCAGCGGTACCGGCTCGTCAGTGAGCCGCAGCAGCCCGGCCACTTGCTCGCAGCGGTCGAGCACTTCCTCGGTGAGCCGTCCTTCCTCCCGTAGCTTCACGGCCTCGGGGGCGGTGAGTGCGAGGTTGCGGATCCGGCGGGTGTGCGGCAGCAGCGCCTGCTCGTCCAGCGCGGCAGCGGTGCACAGGTCCTCGGCGCGCGACGGCGGAATGACGCCCTGGGCCGCGAGAAAGGCCCAGATGCGACGCCATCCCTCGGCCATGGGCACGACGTTGCCGCCGACGGGATCGCCGGTGTCGGGGCAGGGCCTGACAAGCCCCTCGTCGAGACTCCCGAGGAACGCGCGGCGGTACGAGCGGCGCAGTGCGCTGTGCCCGGCGAGCTTTCGGTCGCTGATGACGATCACACCCCGGTGCCGGCCGGAGCGGATGAGCCGGCCGACCGCCTGGCGCAGTTGCAGGGCGGCGAGCGGCAGGTAGTACTGCTCGGTCGCGGCCCCTTCCGGGTCGGGGTGGCCTGCTGTGGCGGCACGCTCGCGGACGGCGGAACGGCGGGCCTCGATCAGGGGCGCCGCGAACGGCGCGAAGGGAAGCTTGTTGATCCAGACGAGACGGATCCGGTCCTCGTCCGCCACATCGACGCCTTGCCACAGCCCTTTGGTCCCCACGAGGAAGCCGCCGCCGTTCTCCGGGTCGGTGAACTCCGTGTAGGCGCGGCCGTTCCCGAGGGGCAGTGCCTCCACGACGGGTGTGTCCAGGTCACGGGTGCGCAGCTCTCGCTGGAGGTGGCTGCCGATCCCTGCGGCGGTCGCGCGCGCCGTGGTGAGCACCAGGCCCCCGCCGTCGTGTCCCCGGCCGTCGTGCCGCGGCCGGACGGTCTCCCTGGCGAATCCCGCGAGCTGGTGGGCGACCGTGCGCAGCGCACCCTCCTGCTGTTCGGCCCAGGAGGGGAAGTCGGCGAAACAGACGAGCTCGGCCTGGGCGCCGAGGTCGAAGGGCGAAGGCAGCGCGAGGGCGGGCATGTCCGGTGCCAGGCCGAGCCGGTCCCGCACGAAGTCCCAGGCGCCGGACACCCGCAGGGTCGCCGAGACGTAGGCCACGCGGTCGAAGGAGGCGAGGAACCTGCGCCACTCCGGGTCGGCCGGCAGGTCGACGGGACTGCCGGCGATGCGGAAGCGGTACGCGCGCAGGTCGACGGCGGGTTCGGCGAGCTCCTCCAGGTAGACGACGCGTGAGGGCGGTTCGCCGTCGAGGGCGGCCGCCTGGTCGAGTAGGCGGTCCACGTCGTTGGTGATGCGGTCCACGGCGGTCAGCACGGTGTCGGTGTGCGCGACGAGGCCGCGGATCCGCTCGCGTTCCAGAACGTCGAGCGTGGCCGCGTGCTCCACGGCGTACTGCTCAGTCGTGTTCCGGCAGACGGCGGCGGCCTTGGCGATACGTGCGAGCAGCCGGGCCATGTCGCGTGCCCCGCGGCTGCCGGCGGTGCCGGTGTACGGGCCTGCGAGCGTTGCCGCCCGGCTGCCGACCCGGGCGCCGACACCGCGGCCATGGGCGTCGAACGCACGGGCCGCCATCCGTGGCAGCCGTTCGTCGTCGAGGAGCCGGTCGAGCTCCGCGAGGGCCTGGGTTGCCCGGTCCCGGCCGGCGCCGGGACGTGCCTCCGACAAGCATCCGCGGTAGTCGGCGAGCAGGGATTCCAGATCCTGGTGGTCCACGCTCACGGTCAGGGCCGAGGTGGCGGCGTTCTCCAACTCGTGTGCTTCGTCGAGGACAAGGAGGGTGCGGGATCCGAGCGCACGCAGATCGTCCACGTGGGATACCGCGAGTGCGTGGTTGGCGAGGACCAGCCGGTGCCCTTGGAGTGCTTCGCGCACGGAGTCGGTGTGCGCGGCGAGCGGATTGGCTGCGGTGGGGGCGAGGTCGCCGTCCCGCTGGGAGAGGGACTCCAGCCAGAGCGGCAGGGCGCGGCCCGCGTACTGGCCGAAGAAGGCGGGCAGATCGACCGGGTCGACGGAGCGCGCGGTCCAGGATAGCGGGGGCTCGGGCGAGGCGAGAAGTCGGAGCGCCAGGTAGACGGCGAGCTCCCGGTAGCGCGGGTCGCCACCGAAACGGGCCCGGCCGCGCCGCGCCGGCTGCGGCGGCCGGCCCTTCCCTCGCGGCGCACGCGCCGGGGCTCCTGTCCTCCGGGTGGATTCGGCGAGTACGGCGGTGAGGGCGGCGAGTGACAGCCTGCTGCGTTGGCCCTTGACCAGGTCGGTGACGCCGAGCAGCCGGGGCAGCGCTTGGCGGAGTGCCAGCAGGTCACCGGCGAGTTGGTTCTGCAACTGCTTGGTGTACGTCGCGATGACGGCCGTGCGGCGGTCGTCTCCTGCGAGCCAGTCCAGGGCCGCCGCGAGCACCGCGAAGCTCTTTCCGGTGCCGGTGGGCGCCTCGATCAGACCGCACACGCCACGGTCGGCCCACGCGTGGAGCGTTGTGGTCATCTGCTGTTGTGCGGGGCGTGGTTCGACCTGCTCGTCGCGCACCGCGCGGGCGATCGCGGTGGGGTCGACCCGGCCGTCGGCGCCACGTAACGAGTCCGGAACCGTCACGGCGGCACGCCCCGCGGACTGCCGTGCGTCACAACGCCGGGGCGTGCGCGGCGCGAGGCCGTCGCCGAGCAGCTCGGCGACCTGGCTCGCGTCCCAGGTCAACGGTGTGCGCTCGACGGACCGGTGGCCGTGGGCCAGCTCGCGCAGCAGCCGCCATCCTGTCGAGTCGGGGCAGCTGTCGGCGATGAGGTCCGACCACTCGGGACCGAGCCCGGCGAAGCGTGCGGCTGCTCGTTCCAGGAGCGCCGTGAGGAGCCGGGCGTCGCCGAGGGCGGTGTGCGCGCGGCCGGCTCCGACCGGTTGCGGGGCCAGGTCCTGGAGGCGGTGCGAAGGCGCGGTGGGCCACAGGGCGTGCGCGAGATAGAGCGAGTCGACGGTGCGGAGGCCCGCCAGCGGATCGGGGACACCGGCCGCCTCTGCCGCCTCCCGGACGACGGCGAAGTCGAGCCCCGTGCCGTTGTGCGCGACGACGGCGTCCGCGTCCGCCACCCACGCGCGTAACTCCGCCCAGGCCTGCGCCGGTTCGATGCCGTACCGCTCCACGTCCGCCCTGACGCGCGGCTCACGGAGCGCGTCGGCGGCCCCGGGAATCCGCAGGAACCGCTGCCGGTCGGGCTCCGCCCGCACCCAGGCCTCGTCCGTGCCGGTGCGCACCACGGCGATCTCGTAGACCTGCCGTTCCACGTACGGCTCTTCGGCCGTCGTGCGCACGAGGCTCTCGATGTCCAGGGCGACAGCGCGCAGTGGTGCGCCGTCGGGCCGCCGCGCCTGCGGTTCCGGTGCAGCTTCCGTGCCTGGCGTCGCTTCCTTTCCCGGCGTCGCTTTCGTACTCACCGACGCGGGCTCAGGCGCCGGGGCCGACCGATACCGCGCGCCCGTCCGTACGAGGAGACCGGCCCCGACCGCTTCCGCGAGCAGCGGTCCCAGGCGTCCTTCGGGAAACCTGGGGTATCGCCGCTTGACGATCGCGGCCATCGTGTCCTGGTCGAGTCCGCTCTCGTGCTCTCCCACCAGCGCCACGATTTTCCGTGCCGCCGCCGAGACTCTCGCTTCTTCGCGCACCGCCCCGCCCTTCCCCACTGGAGAGTCGATGCTCCCCGCCCGCACACATCTGCTCGTCACCGTCGCCCTGTCGCTTCCGCATCGATATCGGTGCAGGTCACTCCGGCGACGGGACCCCCCCGGCGACATCCTCGGTCACATGGTGTCGCCATGTCCGGCATTCAACGATCCGGACCCTTTGCCCCTGTCAGCCCGGGGGCATCGGCAAGCGCTTCAGGACCTGTCTTCGCTGGAGCTCCCGGATGTGATCGGTGGCCAGCCGGACCGCCCAGTGTAGGAGGGCAGAGGGCGTGTGGGGCGCCAGCTGGCGGAATTGACTGTGAACTCTGTCAATGACGAAGCCGCGGTATGATGCCTCCGCTACGCTGCGGCCGTTCCGCGCCAGGCCTGGCCGGAAATCGACTACCCGCTCGGAGAGTTCCATGACAGACCCGCTCGACGTACCCGTCACTCTGGCGGAAATCGCGCGTATCGCGGGAGTCGGCCGGGCGGCGGTCAGTAACTGGCGGCGTCGCCACGCCACCTTCCCCGATCCGGTCGGCGGGACGGACGCCGGCCCGCTGTTCTCCCTCTCCGGCATCGAGCGATGGCTTCAGGAGCAGGGGAAGATCGAACGGGTCGGGCCGCTCGACCGGCTGTGGCCGCAGTACGAGGTCCTGGGCGACCGTACGGTGATGGGCGCGGCTCTCGCGGAGGCCGGGGTAAGGGTGCTGGCTGGGACCAGACTGGGGGATCGGCCGGTTCCTGAGGTCGCAGCCCTTACGGGCGACGCGGTCCGGGTGGTGGAGGCCACGGTCGAGACGGCCCGGAGTGAAGGCGGACAGGAGACCTTCGCCTTCTTGCTCTCGCGCTGGCTCGACGTACATGTACGCCAGGTCAGCACCACGCCGGATGCCCTTGCGCGATTGATGGCGGACATCGCCCTGGAGGTGAGCTGCAACGGGGGCGGTGATGCCGGGCCTGTCACGGTCCTCGATCCCGCGTGCGGCACCGGTGGACTCCTCCTGGCTGCGGCCGACCTGCTGAACGGGCGTGAGGTAGCACTCTGGGGGGTCGACCGCGATCCGACGCTCGCGGCACTGGCCGCGGTGCGGGTGGGATTTGCCCTAGGGGACGGAGGCGGAGACAGGGATGGAGCCGGCGCCACTGATCGGCGCGGCTCTGTCGCCCGGCCGGGCGCTGCGGCGGAGTACACCAGGCCTATCACGGCCGGCGACTCGATCCGGGACGACCCTTACGCCCAGGTGCGCGCCGACATCGTCCTGTGCAATCCGCCCTTCAATGAACGCGACTGGGGCCACGAGGAGTTGGCCACCGACTCGCGCTGGTCCTACGGCCTCCCGCCACGGACCGAGCCCGAACTCGCCTGGATCGAGCACGTACTCGCCCGGCTCGCACCTGGCGGTGTCGCGGTGGTCCTCGTGCCTCCGGCCGTGGCCTCCCGCCGGGCGGGGCGACGTATCCGCGGTGCGTTGCTGCGGACCGGCGCCCTGCGCACGGTGGTGGCCCTGCCCCCCGGAGCAGCCCAACCCCACAGTGTCTCCCTCCAGTTGTGGGTCCTCTGCGCTCCCGATGGCGGAGGCGGACCGGCCGAGCGCGTGCTCATGGTGGATGCCGCCGCCACGCCGGGGGCGGCCGGCGGCGCTCAGGGCATCGACTGGACGTGGCTGAGCGGCCGGGTTCTCGACGCCGTCCGCTCCCATCGCTGGTACGAGGGTCGGACCGGCCGGGAGCCGGCGGAACTTCCCGAGCGCTGCGCCTCCGTATCCGTGATGGAACTCCTCGACGAGCAGACCGACCTCACGCCAGCCCGGTACGTGCCGGAGTCGGCCGAGCAGGCCCAGGCCGGGCTGCATGACTCGTGGGGGCGCCTCGACGGCCTGCTCAACGAGGCGCGCAGCCGGTCCAGGTCACTCGCGAAGATCGGCCTGCCGACGGCAGGCAGGGGCGTGAACACCGTTACGGTCGCCGAGCTGGATCGTGCACGCGCACTTCGGCTGAGGGCGGGCCAGACGCCGCCGGGCGAGGTGTCGCAAGGCGAGGCCCCACCTGGTGCGGTGCCTGTCCTCAACGTCTCCGATCTGGTCCTGAACGGTGCGCCGGGCGGGTGGCTGCCCGAGGACGCGGTGGCGGCGGGCGTGCGGGCAGGCAAGCTCACCCTGGCGGACCCCGGAGACATCGTGGTGGTCGGTGTGGAACGCGCCTACCGTGTGTGGGTTCAGGCGGAATCCCCCCTCGTGCTGGGCTCGCAGCTGAACGCACTGCGCCCGGACCAGGACATCCTCGACCCGTGGTTCCTCGCCGGATGCCTTCGCGCTCCCGCGAACATGCGGCAGGCCGGGACCCACACCTCCAGTTCGGCCCGGATCGACGTCCGCAAGCTCCAGATCCTGCAGCTCGCGCTGCCTGAGCAGAAGCGCTACGGCACCGCGTTCCGTGAACTCCTCGCTCTGGAGGAAGCACTCCGCTCCGTGGCCGCGGCCGGAGAGGAAGTCGTCCGGGGGCTCGGCGACGGGCTCGCGGCAGGGCGATGGGGCCCCGCCGCCTCGTAACCTCGGCCAGGCCCCACCGGTCCGCGAGCGGCCTGACGGGTCTGCCTCACAGACTCCGGAGCAACTCGTCCACCTGGCTGCCGAATTCGAGCTGCCTGAGTTCGAAGGCGACCTCACGGCAACGGACCTCAAGGCGTCGGGCGTACGGAACGGGAAGCTCAGGGCGCTCGGCAAGCGCGCCGATCACATGGGCCAGCGCTTCCAGTGCCGGGAACGGGTCGCCGAAAGGCATCTGGCATTCCGCCGCTCCGAGAGTGCCCTCCAAACGGTCCGCCAGATCTTCCGGAGCCTCGCCGTCCCGGGGCGGACGCGCCATGCGCTCGTACAGCTCGACTGCCTTCCGGTAGCGCCCCACGACACGCATGCCGTCTGCGGCGACCCGAAGTGCCGCGCGGGTGGCCTGGTCGGAGGCGCCCCAGTCGCGTCTGGCTGCGGGCAGCAGCTCGACGAGTGCGTCCAGGGCGCCCTTCGGCTCTCCGGAGTCGGTCTCCGCGCGGGCCCGCGCGACGGCCTCGTCGAAGGTGCGGCGACTGAGAAAGGCGGCACGCCGCCGACGGGCGGAAGCCGCTGGCCTCGGGGATCCGGGAGCCGTCGGCCGCTCGTACTGCGCGTCGTCCGGCAGGCGGAGTGGCCGGGTGGGGTCCGGTTCGAGCCGGGGATCCGGGGCGGGATCGCCGGGACGCGGCGCGTACCGGCGCAGCACTTCGGCGACCTCGCGTGCGTCCGCGGGCCGGTCCTCGGGACGCTTCGCGAGCAGTCGCAGGACGAGCTCCTCGAGCTCGTCCGGGAGGTGCCCGACATGGCAGGTGGGGGGAAGCGGCAGGTCGTGCACGTGCTGGTCCGTCAGCCGGTCCCCGGAGAACGGCATGTGGCCGGTCAGTAGGTGGTACAGGACGCAGCCGAAGGCGTACAGGTCGGTCTTCGGGGTGATCTGGCGTTCCAGGAGCTGTTCCGGGGCCTGGTAGTGCCGGCTGCCCACCGTGGAACCGTGCCGGGTGTAGTCGGTGACGCCCGGCCAGAGCGGCTTGGCGATGCCGAAGTCGATGAGAACGACGATGCCGTACTCATCGATGATCAAGTTGTACGGCTTGAGGTCGCGATGCACCACCGGCAGATCGTGGGCACAGGCCAGAGCGTCGGCGATCTGGACGCCGATGGCGGCGCAGGCCCCGACGGTGAGGGTGTACTGGTCCATGAAGTCGTTCAGCGCCTTGCCCTCGACAAGCCGCATCACGAGGTAGGGATCGCCGTGGTCGACGCCCTGGTCGTACAGCTCGGGGATGCCGCGGTGGCGCAGCTGTCCGAGGAGCGCGCCCTCCCGGCGGAAGCGTCCCCGCGCATGATCGAGCTCGGAGTGAATCTCGTCGTCCGTCGAAGCTGCCGCCGAATCGCCGTTGGTACGGAGGAACTTGACGGCGACCTCCCGCCCGCTGCGCCCGTCCTTCGTGCGCCAGACATGGGCCATGCCGCCGCTGCCCAGGTGCTCGATCAGCTCGTACCGGCCGCCCAGTACGTAGCCCTTCTGCATACCCGCCCCTTGCCTCTGAAGCGTCCCGTGTCCGCTGTCCCGACACGGGGACACGGCGCGCGTCTGCTCTTCCCTCCGGTGGGTCGTCCACCGACTGCGCCTCAGTGTAGAGCGCGCGGATGGAATTTCGTGAGTGGACTCAGTTCACACATGCCTTGTGGCATGCTGGGTGTGCCGAGAGCCTCGCTGCGTCGTTCGTGAGGCTCCGCTTCGGCATTCGATGCGCGTCCCGCTCAGACCGTTCGGGGGAGTACATGACCGACTGGCACCGTCCCGCAGGAACCGATGGAGATATCCGGCTGGTCCGTACGAATCTGGCCGCGGCGCGCCTGGATCCCCGTGACTGCCCCACGGGCCGCAGCAGTCAGTTGCGGCCCATGCTGATTGCGGACCCGGAGCCGGCGGAACTCCCTGAAAAGCTCCAGGACTTCACGCTCAAGGTCATGATGGATGCGCTCGACCTGATCGAGCACGGCCGCCGGGGTCTGGACGAGGTGATCGAGGAACTCCGGCGTACGAACGGCACGTTCGGCCTGTACCGGCGGCGTGTAGCACATCCGGTTCTCGTGGATTGGTCGATCGCGGCAGTCCGGAGCTATGTCGCGGCCCGCGCCGTCGACCAGCGGGCGCGGCAGGTGGCAGGACTCCCGGTGACTTTCCCGGTCCGGGACACCTGGGCCGTCGGCGCGGACCCCGGAACGGTCGACGCCCTGGGAGCGGACACCTACGAGATGACGGCCTGGGGGCGGCGCTATGCGGCGCTCGACGGCTCGGTCCGTGATCTGTGGCTCCTCTCCTTCGGAGCCGCGAAGGACGACCGCCCGGAGTCGGAGAAGGCCACCGCCGCGTTCGTGGCCGCGCGTGGCAGGCCAGCGAAGGTGGGATGGCGGAAGCGATCCGCCCCGGTGCCGGCCGGCACGCTTCATCCGGGTCGCGTCACGCCTCCCCAACGCGTGCGGGTCATCGAGTTCGGCTGCGGTGACGGCATACACCGTGATCTCCTCGACTGGGGCCGTGACGAGGTGCAACGGCGTTTCAGCGATGCGGGACGGCCCGCACTCAGGCAGGCCATCGGCGGCACCAGAGTTCTCGCCGGATCCAGCTGCGTCGACTGCAAGGCCCTGTCCGGGTGCGAAACACTGCCGCGCACTCCGGGACTGATCGGGATCGCACCGCCCGAACCACGCCGAGCCCGCCGTAGCCTCTCGGTCACTGATCTGCGCGCCTACCGCGACTGCCCGGCGAAGTACCACGCCACTCGGCAGCTCAAGATCCGTTCCACCAGGCCCGAGAGCGCGGAGGTGCGGCGCGGGCGCGTGGTCGACAGCGTCCTGAACCAGCGGCACGGCGCCGCCCCGTACCGGAGCTGCGACGGAATTCCGGGACCGGTGGACTCCTCGTCCTGGGGAGCGGACGGCATCCACCTCACCGGTCCAGAGGCCGTCGACGGAGCGGCCATGCTCGAACAGCACGGGTACGTCTGCCCCTTGGACGGACTCGGGCAGGGGGAAGAGGTCCGGGTTCAGCATCAGGTGACCTGCTACGACCGCGAGCTCGACCTCATCCTGATCGCCACCCCCGACGTGCTGTACACGCGTCGCGGCGGATGGATGTGGCGTGAGACGAAGACCGCGAGCCGGTACCTCTACGAGGGCGAACCCCTGATGGCCAGGTACCCGCAGCTCGCACTCGGCGTGCTCATGCTCGCCGCGGGCGCCCTGGACGGTGACCTGTCGCGCTCGCGCGTCGAACTCGAACTGCTCCACACCGACGACGTGACGTTCGAGGAGCTGGATCCCTCCCGGCCAGGGACCGTCGACAAAGCACGTGAAGTGATAGCAACCCTCGCCCAGCCGTGGGCACACGACCAGAACTACCCCGCGACCCCCGGCCGACCGTGTGTGACCTGCGAGGCCCTCGACTGGTGCCACGCGGGGACCGCATACCTGGCGGAGAAGCAGAAGGAGTCCGTATGACCGCCTCGCACCACACCCAGGACGGCAACTGGCTCGACTTCCCCGACGTGCGGCTCGTCCACACCCTCGCGGGCGCCGTGATCCAGCTCGCGGACCTGGGGCCGCTCACCTCATTCAGCCTCCCGTACCCGGCCGAGGCGCAGCGTGCCCTGGACCAGACCGTTCTCACCTGCCTGCTGCGAGGCGTCGAAGGCGTTCCCCGCAGCCTGCCGGAGCTGCTGTTCTGGTGTCACAGCCGCCCGTTGGAGGACTGGCCGCTCGATCTGCCCCCGGACGCCTTCGGCCCCGGAGACTTCCTGGTCGACCCCGACGCGCTCGTCCCCACCCAGCTGTGCCACGAATGGTGGATCCGGGCCAAGGACGCGGGCGCGGCCCACTTCGACCGCCAGGTCATCCACACGGCGATGCACCTCTGCCGCAAGGCGTCCTCGCCCGAGTCCTACACAGCCTTCCGCAGGCTTCTCGTGGACCAACCGGTGCTCACCGGAGCGCAGAGGTTCGAGGTCGACACGGACCTGTTCCTCGCACCTCTCCGGGAGCTCGTGGACCAGTGCTACGCACCTGTGCCCGCCGCCTGTGAGCGTGCCGGCGCCTACGCCACCTGCGGACGCTGCCTGACGCTCCTGACCCCCGTGGGGAAGGACGGCTGGTGGTGTGAGCGCGACCGGTGCCGTCGTCGTGGCGCGCCCCCGCACGGACGCGTGTTCAGTGGGGCCGACGCCGGTGGTCTTCTTCACCTGCGTCGCCCGCTCCGCCAGTTCGTCACCAGCCCGGGACGAGCCGAGGTGGAACTGGCCACCCGGCTCGGTGAGTTGGGGCTCGAGGTCCAGCTCTGGCCCGGATTCGATGCGTACGACCTTCGCGTCACCTTCCCGGACGGTCACGTGTGGGCCCTCGACGTCAAGGACTGGAAGCACCCCGGACTGCTCGGCCGCGCGGCGAAACCCGTCCGCGCGGAGCCGCCCTTCGACGAGGCGTGCTGGGTGGTGCCGAGAGAACAGGCCGACGCGCACCGGGACTATCTCGGCACGTATCGGCGTAACCGGCCCGCCGACGCGGGCGCGCTACCCCTGCACACCGACGACCGGATCGTGGCCCTCGCCGGGGCCCGGCTCCGTGGATCGGCCGGCCCTCAACTGAAGGACCCCAACCCGACGAACGGAGGACCCCGTGCGTGACGCCAGCGGGTGGTACCGGAAACTCGCCAAGTCCCTGGAACCGCTCTGGCCCCCGGAGCACAAGGACGTCAAGCCCTCCCTGCTCTGCCAGGTGGAACTCGGCCTCTACCTCATGGAAGGGCTCGACCCGGCGCGCGACGCCACCGGCGTGTACACCCTGCTCGGCGGCTACCCCTTCGCCACCGCCGCGGGTATCGCGACCACCCCGGCACAGCAGGCCCGTATCGACGCCGCACGCCATCTGCTGTGGAAGCTGCGCCGCCGCCGCATGTGGCACCAGTGCCTGTCGACGTACGCACGACTCGACGAACGACTGCGCGCCTACCGCCTTCCCGAAGGAGGAGGACCGCCCCGGCGAGTCGAACCGACCGTCGCCGCTGACCGGTTCGCCACGTATGAGCGGGCCCTGTCCCAGCTGCCCGGCTTCGCCCGCCGGCCGCTGCCACTGGCTCCGGCGGGACAGGCCCGGTTCACCGAACGGCAACGCCCCGCCTCCGTGAACATCCCCGAACAGCTCTGCTTCCCGCCCGCCACCGGCCACGACCTGACCGCCGTTCCGAGTACCGCGGGGCGCACACTCGACATCCCGGTCGCCGAACTCGCCGAAACCGCACACTGGATGGAGGAGCAGGAGACAGCACACGACCTGCCGTCGGGAAACTGGGTGCAGCGACTCGACGACCTGCACCTCGACGCACTCACCGCCGACGGCCTCCGCTTCGAGGCAACGGATGTGCTACGCCTGGAGCAACTGCTGCATCTGGTCGGCATGGTAGGTGCGGGCAAGACGACCTTGATGATCCTCGTCGCGGCCTGGGGAGCGCGGAAGGGGCTGCGCACAACCCTGGTCGTAGGAGATGTCGCGGAGCAGCTCACCCTCGTGCGCCGGATCCGCGATATCGGCCTGAGTGCCGCACCCGTCGTCGGCGGCACCACCCGGGAACAGCACGCTTCCCGGCTGCACCGCCGGCTCGCCGGACGAGGGCAGGAGTCGCTGCTCCAGCACGACGACGAGGCCTTCGACGACTTGAGCACGGTCTGCGTCCTGGACGCACAGCGTGGCCTCGAAGCGGCCGCACCGCTGCGGTACGTGGACGCGCCGTGCACGGAACTGCGGCCGGTGAAGAAGACGGATCGCATCGTCGAGGATGTCCCACTGCCGGTGTACCGGCACGAGCCGGCCGAGGCACAGAACCCCGCGGCGGCTGCGGACGTCGCCACCGAGGAGACCGCGGGCTTCCACGGGTGCCCGGTGTGGAACGTCTGCCCGCGGCACACCACCGACCGTGACATGGTCGACGCGCTGATCTGGGTGGCCAATCCGGCCAGCCTGGTGCAGAGCTCCGTGCCGCACCACCTCAACGCCGAACGTCTCCGACGCCTCGAACTGGCCTGCCTGCGCAGCGACATCATCGTGGTCGACGAGGCCGACCGCGTACAGATGCAGCTCGACACCGCCTTCGCCCCGTCCGCGACCCTGGTCACGCGCGGCATGGACTCCTGGGTCGACCGGATCGGTATCCACAAGATCGGCGAATTGGCCCGGCAGGGACGTATCCCGCTCACCGCACGCGATGTCGAGAACTGGTCGGCAGCCCTCGACCTGGTCCACATCGCCGCCAACCGGCTCTACCGCATGCTGATCACCGAAGCCGATCTCCGGGAGTGGGCGGACATCGAGTACTTCAGCGCGTGGACCCTCCAGGAGAAGCTGCTGAACGAGTGGTACCCCCGGCTGCGGGCCGACGGTTCCCTGCCCGACGGGATCCGGTTCGAGTCCGAGGTGTACGAGGCGACCGGCGACGCCGACGACCCGGTCGTCTCCGGCGCCGATGCCGGAGCGGAGAGTTGGTCCGCCCGGCGGGACCAACTGACCGCCTCCCTCGATGCCTTCCGCGACGACCCGCTCGGTGACCGCGGACCGCACCAGGGGCTCACCGACACACTGGTACGCAGAACAGCCGAACTCCTGCACAACCTGGATCCGGCGGCGGCCAGGGACCGTGTCCGGGACGTAGTGGACTCCTTGCTCGACGGATCGCCACTGCTCGACGGCACTCTCCGGCAGCGTCCGCTCCGCCCTGGGCAGCGTGAGCGGGACGCCCTGGACGTCTGGGGCACACAGCCCTGGAGGGAACGGGCCGCCCAGCGGCTGGAATTCACGCTCGTCCTCGCCGCACTCCATCAGCGCCTCGAGCGGGTCACCTTCCTCTGGCCGCAGGTGGAAGCCGCCCTGCACCTGGACACCGCCGACAACGAACTGTCCCGCCGGCCGCCTCTGGATTACGCCCCCGTAGTGCCGGAGGCTCCGATGGGCAACGTCCTCGGATTCCAGTACCTGCCCGAGGACCCCGAACGAGGCCCGGACGGCGATGAGCACCGCAGTGGCACGCTGCGCTTCTTCCGCTGTGCCGGTGTCGGCCGCGAACTCCTGCTCAATCTCCCCTCGTTGGGCGCGGACGCGGGTGCGGGGCGCCCCGGCCCGCACGTCCTGCTGATGTCGGGCACCAGCTGGGCGGGCACCTCGACCCGCGCCCATGTGATGGTGCCGGTCACGGCAGTTCTCAAGCCGCATCGCCAGGCCGTCGACTCGATTCGCCGTACCACATTCAGGACCCGGTTCCTCTACGACGCGGAGGGGGCGCCGCTCACGCTCTCCGGGGCGAAACCAGAGGCACGCACGGGGGTTCTGGCACAGATGGTCACCCAGTTGGGAAAGGCTTCGCCCGGAGGGTCCTCGATTCTTGACCAGGAGCTGCGGCGGATCGAGGACGGCGCGCGACATCGAGCGCTGCTGCTCGTCGGCAGCTACCACGACGCGCGGATCGCTGCCGACCTGCTCCAAGGAATGCGGCGCTGGGAGGGGAAGGTCCGAGTTCTGGCTTCTGACAAGGCCGACCTCGACCCCGAGAGCGCCGGTGACAGCGCCTCGACCGGAAGTGCCGGCAACGCTTCCGCCGTGCGTCGGGGCGACCTCGCCGCGTTCGCCGAGGACCAGGATGCCGAGGTCCTCGTCGCCCCGCTGATGGCCATCGAACGCGGGCACAACATCCTCAACAGCAGCCACAAGGCGGCTTTCGGGACTGTGCTCTTCCTGGCCCGACCTCACCCCCGCCCCGACGATCTGTCACTGGCCGTCTTCGCTATCAACGACTGGGTCACCCGATGCGTCCGGGACCAGCCGCGCCTCCAGGCCGGAACTTTCAGCAAACTCGTGGCCGATGCCCCCGACTTGGATGCCGCCGGACTCTCCTTCCGCCACGCCGCCCGCTCCGAATGGCGCAGACTGCTGTCCCGTCGCTACGTCTACTCGCAACTCAGCGACGAGGAGAAGATCTCCTTCGCCTGGGACCAGCTCGTCACCATCTGGCAGGTCATCGGGCGCCTGGTGCGAGGCGGTGTGCCCGCGCGTGTGCTGTTCGTCGACGCGGCCTTTGCCCCGGGCCTGGCCGAGGCCGGTGCCCCGTCCGACGTACTACGACCTTCTCGCCGGCGGACCGATGACGGTCTGCTCATCAAACTCCGTGATGTCCTCGCGCCGTACTTCGACGAAGACACCGCGTCGGAGTCCTTCGCGCACCGGTCCGATCCCGCCCTGGTTCGCACGCTCTACCACCCGCTCTACGACGCCCTGTGCGGACTGAGCTCCGGGGACTGAGCTTCGGAGACGGACTCTCCCTCCGCGCACTCGCCGACCTCTTCATCCGAGAATCAGAAGGAGACAGGGAACTCCCATGGCCGCCAAGTACCGTGACTCCAGCCGCGCCGCCTACGTCCTTCAGCCCGACGCCGCACCATGGACCGTCGGCTACCGCGCTCTGGACTTTCCCGAGCAGTGGCACGAAAGCATCCTGAACCTCTGCAACCAGGGGCTCAAGCCCGGATCCGAGCCCTACCGTGCCGCCCCCGTCGCCCGCTTCAACGGCGTGCTCCAGGCCCTCGCTCCCGATCTGGTCGTGCGGGGCAGGCTACGCGACCAGGAACAGCGCACGGAGGACGCCTGGCTCTACGCCCCGACCGACATGCCCCATCCGCTGCCCGGCGACACCCTTGACCGGCTCACCGGGGCCTGGCTCCAGGACCTGCGCCCCGAACCCGAGCACCACCGTGCCGTCCTGGACACGCTCGCCGCTCTGCGGGCCACCCCGCCGCAGTGGGAGGACGTCACCGTCGACCTTCTCGGTTGCCCCCTGACCAAGGGGGAGACGGCTTCGCCGCGCGAGAGGCAGTACCAACTGGCCACGGATGCCCTGGCCCGCCGCATCCTCGCGCTCGGCCCCTACGAACACAGTGCGGGCAGCCTGCACTTCCGCGCCGTGCCACGCGGCCCCCGCCAACAGGGGGCGGAGCTCCTCTCCCAGCCCCTCTCTCACGTGATTAAGGGACGCGAGTGGTGGTTCTCCATCGTGATCAATGTGACGCTGCACACCGTCCCCTTCGACCCCAGGCCGCGCCTTCACCTGCACACCGGAGTACGCCGCTGGGCGACCCGCCCCGACGCCAAGAAGGGGCGGCTGCGACTGCCGTTCGGGCGTGACACCTCCGTCTATCTCCAGCCGGCCATCCCCTGGCTTCCCGGAACGCCGCTCAGCGACCGGTACGCGGTGGCACGACTGGCCTGGAGCCGCGACGTCCAGGACTACACATGGCGAAACAACGGCCCCGCCCAGATCCTCGGCAGGCTCGCGCTCAGCCGCCCCTTCCCCGACCCGAAGACCCTGCTCGCGGACCCCGTGCAGTGGATCGGCGACGGTGCCGGAACCCGCGCTGCCGTCGTCCACAGCACACACATGGGAGCCCACGGCATCGGCGCCGGACTCATGTCCCACCAGCGATCCCAGATCACCGAATGGGCCGAGCAGGCACTGCCCGAAGGGATGGCCAGGGTCCCCTCGTTGATCCGCGCGAGCGCGGGAGGCAGCGCACCCGCCAACGCACGGCCCAAGCCCAAGGCCGCGGAGAAGGCGGCCGAGGTGGAGCGTTCGGCACGTGCCCGCCAGGCTGCACTCGCGGTGGCGGCCAGGATCAATGGCGGGCAGGGCGCTGCCGACGCGCTGAAGGAAACCGCACAGGCTGTGGGCGTCACTTCGGTCGAGGTCCGACTGCTGTGGCAGAGCGCGGCGTTCCGGGAAGCGGCGATCGACGCGCTCGCCGAGGTGCTCGGACTCGAAGGTGACGGCGGCCGCCCGGTGTCCACGACGGAAGAGGACCCGTACGAGCAGACGGGTCCGGGAACCCCGGTCATCCTGGAGTGGACGACCCCAGACCTCGCCCTGCGTCTCCGCTGTCTGCGCACGACCGGCGGCATCACCGAAACCCTGGGCATCGATCCCCAGAAGCGGCCGAAGGGCAAGGCCCTGGAGGCAGGCATCAGCCGCCGCCGTAAGGCGACAGCAGATTTCCTCGCGGCCGACGGCGCCGAGCCGTACCACCCCACTTTCGCCCTGGTGGAGATCGACCGACGCCAGGACTTCGCACACCGCTTGGACGACCCCAAGTACGCCATCCGGCTGGGCTGCGCCGACGCGGGCGTGCTCACCCAGTTCGCTCACCCGAAGAAGACCAAGGGGCGTGACACCGGAAAGGATCTTGCCCACCGTGTGCATTCGGGCTGGGAGGACGCCTTGCGCCAGTTCGGCGTGCGCGTCCTGCCGGAGCACACTCTCGGAGAGGCACTTCCCGAGGGCCTGCGCTATGTCGCCACGTACATGGTGAAGCGCCGCAAGGACGGACCCACCCGGCTGCCGCGGCACACTCCGGTGTCCGTCATGGTCACGCCGCTGGCACCGGGCAGCGGGCTGGCCGCGGTGACCGGCTGGGACGAGGGGAGCCGACGGTGGGTGCCCTACCCGAGGTTTCTGCTCGGCCTGGTGAAGACCGCAGAGATTCCGGAGGTCCAGGAGCCGGCCGAGTCCGAGACGCAGGCCGAACCGGAGGTGAGCGCCGGCATCCCCCGCCAGCGCTCGCCGTACAAGATCTGGCAGCAGGACATGGAGGAGCAGCGCCGGGCGACCGCTCGCTACCTCCAGAAGATGATTCGCTCCCTTCGCGGCCGGCCCACCATGCTTCTCACGCACTCCCAGAACAGCCGCAAGCACTGGCCCTGGCTGCAGGACGGCCTCACCGAACGCGACCTGATCAAGACTGGTCACGCGGAGCCGGCCGGACTCGACCCTGACCTGCGCTTGGTCCGCGTGCGCACAGCCACCGGGCGCGAAACACCTCAGTGGTGGGGCAATGCCGCCCCTGGCGAAGCCAATGGCCTGCCCCAGGGCCTGTGGGTCGAGGGGCACTCGGCTTCCGAGTCGTCCGGGCGCGTTTTCTACAGCACCACTCCCAAGGCGAGCACCTTCCGCGACTCCGCGGTAGAGGCCGACAAGATCGCCCCGCGCCCGCTCCGACAGGGCCCCAACAAAGGCAAGCCCACACTCGACACGCATATCCCGGCCTGGAACCCGGGACTCGTGGAGATTGCTGTGCTGGGGTGTCACCCTGCCGACGGCGACTCACCCGAGGCCTTGGCGCTCGCGGTCCACCAGCTGCGCCAGGCGCCCGACTACCTGGACGCACTCTCGCTGCCGCTGCCCGTGCACCTGGCAGCATTGGCCCAGCATTACGTTCTGCCCACCGTCACGGAGTCCGACGACGACGGAGAGGAGGCCTCTGAGGCCGGTGCCGAGCCGAAGCGTACGGAAGAAGAGCAGAACCTGGTGGCGGCGCTCGGGGTGGTTTCAGAGGTCGCGGACACCGAGTCGATGAGCGTGGATCCGGAACTCGCGGAAGAGCCCGGCCTGGCACAGGCACCGGAGGACGAGCAACTCACCTTGTTCCGCTGATAGCAGGCGGGGCGCAGGACGCTCTTCCGGGCCAGTGCGGGACGTTCGCGCCCGCACCGGGCGGCGAGGCGTAGCGCGGCGGCCATGAGGGGCGCCGAACGCAACTCTGCCGCCCGTTCGGCTTCGTCGGCGATGCGGACGGGCGACACCACCAGCGACCTGCCCGCCAGGAGTGCGCCCAGGACGCCGGCGAGATCGACGCCGCCGTCCTGGCCGGTGTGGACCGCGCGCCGGTTCACAGTGTCATGTGCGAGAGCTGCCGGTCCGTCTCGGCGGCGTCGAAGGCGGCTGGGTCGAAGCCGTGGGCGCGCCACTCGGCGAGGAGTTCGTCGGTCGGGTCGTCGTACTCGGTCCAGGCCTGGCGTCCGCGTCCGTGCCGGGTGCCGTGCGGGCGCTCGCCCGCCGCGTAGCGTGCCAGGGCGATGTCGAGGACCCAGGAGCCGCCGATGTCTTCGGCGTACGGCATGGCCCGCCGACCGCCGGTGCAGCGCGCGCGGCCGGTGTCGTCCGGGCCTGCCGGGCGGATCTGCTCGACCGTGACGGTGTGCCGCCAGTCGTCGCCGAAGTCGTACGTGTAGCGCAGGGTGTTGCGCTCGGCCGACAGGGCTTCGGCCAGCGTCCAGGCTTCCTCGTCCAGGTCCTGTGGCTCTCCGGGAAGGCCGAGTGTGAGCCCGTCCTCGAGGTATTCGGCGGGTGCCCAGCGGCGGCCTCGGCGGGCAGGTTCGCGGAAGTCGTGCAGGTGGCTGCCGCCCCAGCCGAACGCCGTCTGGATCACGTCGTGGAGTGAGCCGAGGGTGAGGTGCGACGGGACGATGACGCGGCGCCACAACGGGGGCTTCACCCCCTCCAAGGTGATCTTGAGGCGGTGGACCGTGCCGGTGGGAGCGGACGCGGTGGAGCGGGAAACGGAGCCGTGCTTGACCATGAGTGGCGCGTTCCTTCAGGGCGGTTGTGAGTGTGGGGCGGACGGTGCGGGGGAGGCGTTACACACGGCCGGCCGCCCCCGTAACGAAGGCTATTAGCCGGGCGGGAGGCGGGGCATGCGTATCCGCATCAGGCGTACGACCCCGCTGCTCCGTACGCCTCGCCACTGCCTGCCACACCGGCCGTGCGGGCTGCGAGGAAGGTGGCGGTGGCGTCGCTGGTGGCGGGGACTCCGTGGCCTTCGCGGCGGTAGGGGTGCCAGCGGCTGTCTGGTCCGAGGCGGATCTGGGCGTCCTCGGCGTCGGCGGTGAGACGGTTGCGCCAGGTGCGTAGGTCCACGGTGGTGTCGGGGTCGGCAAGCGCGGTGTGGGCGGCGGCCATGGCGGCGCGGTCCGGGGTGGACGGTGCGCGGGCGACGGCCACTCCGCGCGTCTGCCGTGGCGCGGGCCACGCACCAGGTGGGCGAACTGTGCCGGGGCAGACCCGGAGGCGACGACGAGCCGTTGGAACCACTGCTCGCTGATCCCGGCCGCCGACAGACGTATGGCGTCGTCGACCGGGGGCAGGTGAGGGAGGCGGTGTGCCCGTCGGCGAGCCGGCGTGCGCGCCGGGCAGTGTCGCGGGCCAGGGCGTCGAGGTCGTCCAGGGCGAAGGCGGATCCGGGCGGGAGCGCGGTGGTCAGGGGAGGGAGGGTGTCGGTGTAGTCGGGGGCGGGCGGGTGAAGTCTCACTGCCAGGCCGCGAACGCCTCGCGTGTGGGCACCCCACGCTCGGCCGGATCCTCGGTGACCGCACCCAGGAAGTGATCACCGACGAACCCCGCAGCTTCAAACTCCCCCGGCGGCAGGCTCGACTTCCCCCGCCTGCTCGACGGCTTCGTCGCCTTCTGGAAGGAGCACGGCGAGTTCCTGGCGAAGTCCTCGTCGTACCACGAGGTCGCACCGCAGCTGATCATGATGGCCTACCTGCACCGCATCGTGAACGGGGGAGGCTACATCGACCGCGAGCACGGCGTCGGCCGCGGCCGATCGACCTCCTGGTCCGCCAGCCCTACACCGCACCGGACGGCAGCCGTGCCTGGCAGCGCGAGGCGATGGAGCTCAAGGTCCGGCGCGAGGGGTGCCCCGATCCCGTACCGGAGGGGCTGGCCCAGCTCGACGCCTACCTCGACCGACTCGGTCTCGACACCGGTATCCTCGCGTCTTCGACCAGCGCCCCACGGCCGCGCCTATCACCGAACGCACCACGGTCGCCGAGGCCGTCACCCCGTCGGGTCGAACTGTCACCGTCCTGCACGACTGAGTCCCGACGCGGTCAGGATCTTGTCTCTCGTGCGGGCCAACCCCTATGCGTTGCTCGGGCAACTACGGCACGCGGAGCGCTCGTGGGGCGCCGTTGAGCTCTCCTGGCGGATGCAGTGTCACGCCGGGGCGACCGAGGCGGACTTCCCGCATGGGCGACGAGCCGGAACCCGGTACGCAACAGCGCCGTACGTCCGCTCATAGCGCCCGACGGGTGCACTGAGCGCCTAGTGGCGACATGCTGCGTGTGATGTTCGCGAAGAGCAACTCATCGTTCGTTGACCGCGCGTGAGAGCGCGTCACATCCTTCAAGGTCTCGCGAGGGAACATCGCACTTTGCTGGGGGTCAAGGGGTCGCAGGTTCAAATCCTGTCGTCCCGACAGTTCGAACGATCGAACGTCGCAGATGAGGGGCCGTTTTCGAACGGCCCCTTTCTCGTGTCCTGGAACGACCGGGAGAGGGGTTGCGACGAGTTTCCGAACGGCACGGGGGACACCATCGGGCCCGCCGGCGTGGGCGGTGGGCCCGATGATCCCGAACACGCCACCCCCCCCCCTGGCACCTGTGTTTTCGAGGTGCATGGGGTGGAGCGTAGGGCGCCGACCTTTGGGTGGCTGAGATCGACGAGGCCGTCCGGTGTGTGGTGGGGCGGGGCGCGGCGGAGTCGTTACACGGCCTTGTCCCTGAGCCAGTCCGGTGTGTGGATGCCTTCGCCGCCGTACATCGGGAGCTTCACCGACGTTCCGTAGCGGGCGAGCTGGCTCCAGGGGCGGTTGATGCCGGCGCTGCCGTAGCGGCGTACGCGGGTGACGGTGTCGAGGTCGAGGACGTCGACGAGGGTCTCCTCGCCGGGGCCGGCCTGCTGGCGCACGATGCCTTCCGGGTCGACCATGGCGCTCTGGCCGACCCCGGCCGGGTCACCGGCGTTGACGTTGACGACGTAGACCTGGTTGGTCCAGGCGTTGGCGCGGGCGCAGACCAGTTCCATCTCCCGGTCGCGGGTGGGGGTGAGGGTGGGCTGGATGACGATCTCCGCGCCCAGCCAGGCGAGTTGGCGCACCGTCTCGGGGAACGAGCCGTCGTAGCAGATGGCCAGGCCCACGCGACCGGCGCCGGGGATGTCGAAGACCGTGAACTCGTGGCCGGGGGTGGTCTTCTCGTACGGCTGCCACGGGAAGACCTTGCGGTAGCGGGCGGCGATCTCGCCCTCCGGGGAGATGGCCAGAGCGGTGTTGTAGATGTGCCCGTCCTCGGCGCGCTCGTACACGCTTCCCGGGATCAGCCACAGGCCGGTCTCCACGGCCAGGGCGCAGATCCGGTCGGTGAGCGGGCCCGGGACCGTGACCGCGGCCTGCTCCATCCAGTCGTCAGGGGCCGGCTGGAGCAGTGCGCCCTCGGCGGCGAGCAACAGCTCGGGGACGACGACGAGTTGTACGTGGGGGAACAGGTCGCGGGTGGACCGGACCTGGTCGGCGAAGCGCTGCCAGGTCGCTTCGAGGTCGTGGGGCACGGGGGTGGTTTGGACGGCGGCGATGGCGAGCGTGCGCATGGGTGTGTCAGTCCTCGGTGATGGTGAGTTCGGCGACCGTGGTGCGGCCGTCGCGGAAGAAGCGGTGGAAGCGGGTGCGGACGACGGCCAGGGCCAGGACGCCGGTGACGATGGTGCCGGCGCCGAGGAGGAAGACTCCGCCGATGCCGTGGAAGGACGTACTGCCGTAGGCCGGGTCGTACATGTCGTGGGCGCTGCGGGCAAAGGCTGCCAGCATCATCAGCCCGCCGAGCAGGGGCAGGACCCCGCGCAGCAGCAGGTCGCGGGGCGAGTCGCGCAGGCGACCCCGGAAGTACCAGACGCAGGCGAGCGCGGTGGTGCCGTAGTAGCAGGCGATCAGCAGTCCGATGCACAGGATGGCGTCGCCGAGGAAGTCGGTGGAGACGAGCGTGAGTACGACGAGGAGGCAGGCGGCCGTCGCGCCGATGAACACGGTGCCGAAGCCGGGGGTGCGGTGCCTGGGGTGGACTCGGGCGAAGGCCGCGGGCAGGGCGCCGTGGGCGGCCATGGACAGGGTGCCGCGCGAGGAGCCGACGAGGCTGGTGAGCAGGGCGGAGACCGCGGACACGCAGACGGCCAGCTGCATCACCTTGGCCAGTGCCGTGCCGAGGACCGGCGGGGCCAGGGTGGACAGGACGTCGGCGGCGTTGTCGGGGTTGCCGAGCCCGGTCCCGCCGGTGCCGGTCCCGGCGAAGCTGATCGCCGCGAAGGCGGTGAACAGGTAGGTCCCGAGGAGTACGAGGGTGGAGATGACGGCGGCCTGGCCCGCGACGCGTTCCCCGTCGCGGGTCTCCTCGTTCGCGGTGATCAGCGCGTCCCAGCCCCAGTAGATGAACAGGCACAGCATGACCGCCTCGGCGAGCGGGCCGAAGCCGTCGACGGCGAAGGGGTTGAGCCAGGACAGGGACGGGGTGACGGCGCCGTGGCGGGCGAAGGCGGCGGCGCCGAAGCCGAGCAGGGCGGCCAACTGCAGCCCGAGCAGCACGTATTGGACGGACGCTGCGAGGTGCAGACCCCGGTAGGCGATCGAGGTGACCGCCGCCAGGAGAACCACCGCCGTGATCGCCACGGCGGTACCGCTGTCGGCGAGTGCGTGCAGGCCGAGCAGTTGGAGGAGGTAGGTGGCGCCGACCTGGGAGAGGGCCGTCATCGCGATGAACGTGGCGATCTGCACCACCCAACCGCCGGCGAGCCAGCCGGTCAGAGGCCCGAACGCGCGCGTGGTCCACACGAAGGTGGTGCCGCAGTCCGGCATCTCGCGGTTCAGCTCACGGAAGGCGAACGCGGTGAGCAGGATCGGCACGAAGCCCAGCAGCAGTGCGGCCGGCGCGAGATGGCCGACGGTCAGGGTCACGAAGCCGAGGGTCACGGCGATGCTGTACGCCGGGGCGACACAGGACAGTCCGAGGGTGACCGAGGCGAGCAGGCCCACCGCGCCGCCGCGCAATCCCTTGTCCCGGGCGGGCGCGGATTCCGTTCTGGCCTCGGCGTCGGTCGGGTTGGGCATGGTGCCTCCGTAAGCCGCAGGTTTGTTAAACGCAGATTTAAGACGTGGGTCGTTGTCCCGTCAATAGGTGCCGGGCTATCGTTAAATCTGCGTACAACAGAACGGCGAGGGGAACGGTGTGGCCGCGAGGAAGGGCAGCAGCAAGGAGGCCCGCCGGGCCGAGCTGGGCAGAGCGGTGGAGCGCGCCCTCGTGGCGCGCGGGCTCGAGGGCCTGCGGCTGCGCGACATCGCGGACGAAGCGGGGGTCACCCCGGCCGCGGTGCTCTACTACGGCGACCTGGACGCCCTGGTCCACGCGGCCTACCAACAGGCCATCGAGCGCTACAGCCAGGAACGAGAACGCGCGGCGAACCGCTTCACCGACGCACGCGACCAACTCGCGGCCTGCATCGACATGGGCGTCGCCAGCGGTTCCGACGACACGCTGACCCGGCTGCTCTTCGAGTACTGGCCACGGTGCCTGCGCGACGCCAGGGCAGCGGCCCTCGACAGCGCACTGACGGAACGCCAGATCGCCGTGTACTCGGGGATCCTGGTCCTCGGGCAGGCCCAGGGGCACTTCACCCTTCAGGACCCACCGCGCCTGCTCGCCGCGAGTTTCGTCGCCATGGAGGACGGCTACCAGATGGAGATCCTCGCGGGCCGCCGCTCCCGCACCGAAGTGATCACCGCTCTGTGCGCCTACGCCCGAGCGGTTACGGGCCACGATGTGGCCGATCGTGTCTGAAGTGCTACGTGTGTGATGGGTGCTAGGTGCGTGATGCGGCGGCATCCTCCGAGCCGGGCGACGCCGTGAGCATCCGCCAGACCCCGCGGACGTGGTCCGCCATGTCGATGTCGGGGTCGCTCAGCCACTGGAGTTGGATGCCGTCGGTCGCGGCGACGAGGGCTGAGGCGGTGAAGCGCGGGTCGAGGCCGGGGTTCGCCCGGCCGGCCCGCTGCTCGGCCGCGAGGTGCTCGGCGATCGTGGCGCGCAGTAGTGCGAAGCGTTCCCTGAAGTACGTGTGGGCCGGGTGCGCCGGGTCGGTCGAGGCTGCGGCGAGGGTGACGTAGAGCCGGACGCGGGCGGCGTTCGCGGCGTTCACCGTCAGGGCCTTGGCCAGGAATTCGCCCGGATCGTGCACGGCCTCCGGGTCGCGGAAACGCACCTCGGCCGCGCGGTCGTTGGCGCGCAGGACCTCGGTCAGCAGGTGGTCCTTGGACTCGAAGTAGTGCATCAGCCCGGTCAGGCTGATGCGACTCTCCTTGGCGACCATCCGCAGGGTGGTGTTCCGCTCGCCCTCGCGGCCGAAGATCTCAAGGGTGACCTTGAGGATCTCCTCCCGTTTGGCGACCCCCTTGGGGTAGGAATTTCTGGCTGTCACGCGGCCACCCTATGCGGCGGTCACTTCCCTTGCGCAAAGCCTTGCCCGCAAAAACAGTACGCCGTACTGTTTCTCGTCAGTCGCAGGTGTGGCCCCGTGCGGCCCACCGAAAGAAGGTCCCGATGGCGAGACCCCCTGGCGAGCTCCGTGCTCCCTCCCCGCTCCCTGCCGAGCCGGCCGGCTCGGCCGCCCCGGCGCTCGACGGGCGGGCGCTGCGACGCCTGATGGCATGCATCGGCCCCGCCCACCTCGGCATCGCCCTCGTGTGGGGAGCCGTCCCCGGCACCCTGCTTGCCCTCCAGGTCCAGCGCACGGTGGGCGAGGGCGCGAAGGTCGGCACGCTCGCGGTCGTCACCACGGTGGGCGCGCTCGTCGCGATGGTCGCCCAGCCCGTCGCGGGAGCCGTCTCGGACCGGACCCGCAGCCGTTTCGGGAGGCGCGGGCCCTGGGTCGTGGCGGGCGTGGCGACCGGTGGACTGGCCCTGATCGGCATGGCGTTCACCCACTCCGTACCGGCGATGCTGGCCCTGTGGTGCCTGGTGCAGTTCGGCTACAACTTCGGGGCGGGCCCGCTCTCGGCCGTCATGCCCGACCGGGTGCCGCCCGAGAAGCGCGGCCTGTTCTCCACGGTCACCGGCCTCGGCTCCATGTGCGGCTCGCTCTTCGGCCAGATTTTCGCCGCCACCTTCGAGGACCGGATCACCACGGCGTACGTGGCGCTCGCCCTGCTCGCCATGGCCCTGGCGGTCGTCCTCGTGACCCTCAACCCGGAGCGCCCGAGCCGGAACGCTCCCCAAGAGCCCTTCCAGGTACGTGAGTTCCTGAGCGGCCTGTTGCCGAACCCGCGCAAGCACCCCGACTTCTTCTGGGTGTTCGTCAGCAGGCTGAGCACCAACTTGGCGTACTTCCTGGTCCTCGGCTACAAGCTCTACATCCTGCAGGACTACATCGGCCTGCACGACGAGGCGATCGACCGCGTACCCGTCCTCGCGCTGACCGCCGTCGCGGGGCTGCTCCCGGCCGCCGCCGTCACCGGACCCCTCTCGGACCGGCTCGGCCGGCGCAAGGTGTTCGTGGTGGCTTCGGCGTCCCTCATCGGCTGCGCCATGCTCATCCCGTTCGCCGTCCCCACCATGACCGGCATGACCGCGATGGCCTTCCTGGTGGGTATCGGCTTCGGCTGTTTCCAGGGCGTGGACACCGCCCTCATCTCCCAAGTACTCCCGTCCGAACGGTCCTTCGCCCGCGACCTGGGCGTCGTGAACGTCGCGGCCACCCTGCCGCAGGTCCTCGCGCCCGCCATCGCCGGAGCCGTCGTCCTCTGGCTCGGCGGCTACCGCACGCTCTTCCCCCTCGCCCTGGCCTTCGCGCTGCTCGGTGCGGTGGCCGTCCTGCGGGTGAAGAGCGTCCGATGACCATGGCGGACCACCACCGCCTCCGCACCGCGCACCACCCCGCACCCCGCTCCAAGGAGAAGACATGAACACCCCGAACCAGCCGACGGAGACGCCCGGCGAGACGGTGGCCCGGCTGAGCCTCGCCGAGAAGGCCGACCTGACCACAGGCGCGGGCTGGTGGCACACCACCGCACTCCCGGACGCCGGGATCCCGGAGGTCCGTCTCTCGGACGGCCCGCACGGGCTGCGGTTGCAGAACGACACGCACGCCGACCACTTGGGCATCAACGGCAGCGCCCCGGCCACCTGCTTCCCGCCCGCCGTCACCCTGGCCTCCACCTGGGACTCCGACCTCGCGGGGCGGGTCGGCGGCGCGCTGGCCCGCGAGTGCCTGGCACACGGCGTGCACGTGCTGCTCGGCCCCGGCGTCAACATCAAGCGCAGCCCGCTGTGCGGACGCAACTTCGAGTACCTCTCCGAAGACCCTTTGCTCAGTGGGGTGTTGGGAACGGCCTGGGTCAAGGGGCTGCAGGTGCGGGGCGTCGGGGCCTCGGTCAAGCACTTCGCCGCGAACAACCAGGAGACCGGCCGCATGTCGGTCAGCGCGGACATCGACGTACGCACACTGCGCGAGATCTACCTCCCGGCCTTCCACCGCGTCGTGACCGAGGCCGAGCCCTGGACCGTCATGTGCGCCTACAACCGGGTCAACGGCGTGTACGCGTCGCAGAATCCGTGGCTTCTGACCGACGTCCTGCGCGGCGAATGGGGCTACGACGGCGTGGTCGTCTCCGACTGGGGTGCCGTCGTCGACCGGGCGCCGGCGCTTGCCGCCGGGCTCGACCTGGAGATGCCGTCCTCGTCCGGTGTCGGCCCCGCGCGGGCCGTCGCGGCCGTGGAATCAGGTGAATTCGCCGGGGAAGCGCTGGACCGCAGCGCCGCGCGAGTCGTGGCACTCGCCCGCAAAGCAGCCGCGCACGCGCGCCCCGACGCCTCCTACGACCCGGCCGCCCACCACGACCTGGCCCGTGAGGTCGCCACCCGCGGGGCGGTGCTGCTCAAGAACGACGGCGCACTCCTCCCGCTGGACCCCGCCGCGCCCCAACACATCGCGGTCATCGGCGAGTTCGCGCGTACGCCCCGCTATCAGGGCGAGGGCAGCTCGCGCGTGACCCCGACCCGGCTCGACGACGCCCTCACCTCGGTCGTCGAGGCCGCGCCCGCGGCGCACATCACCTTCGCTCCCGGCTTCCCCGTCGACGCCCCGGACGCCGACGCGGCCGCGCTGCGTGAAGAGGCCGTCCGCGCGGCCGAGTCGGCGGACGTGGCCGTCCTCTTCCTCGGCCTCCCGCCGAGCTACGAGTCCGAGGGCTACGACCGTGAGCACATCGAACTCCCTGTGGAACAGACCCAGTTGCTCGGCGCCGTGCGGGCGGTGAACCCGAACACCGTCGTGGTCCTCGCCAACGGCGGCGTCGTGCGCCTGGCCGGGTGGATCGACGACGTACCGGCCGTCCTGGAGGGTTGGCTGCTCGGACAGGCGGGCGGATCGGCCACCGCAGACCTCCTGTTCGGCCGGGCGAACCCGTCGGGGCGCCTCGCGGAGACCATCCCGCTGCGGCTCGCCGACACCCCGGCGTACCTGGCCTGGCCCGGCGAGAACGGCCATGTCACGTACAACGAGGGGCAGTTCGTCGGCTACCGCCACTACGACGCCCGCGACATGGCGGTCTCCTTCCCCTTCGGACACGGCCTGTCGTACACGACGTTCGGCTACGCGGATCTGCGGGTGGTCCCGGACGCGGGCGGGCTCGACGTCACCGTGTCGGCCACCAACACGGGGGAGCGGGCCGGACACGAGGTCGTCCAGGTGTACGTGGCCGCGCCGGGGGAGCGGGCCCGGCGCCCCGTACGGGAGTTGAAGGGTTTCGCCACGGTGTGGCTCACGCCCGGCGAGACCCGGGACGTCACCGTCCGGATCGCCCGCGCCGACCTCGCCTACTTCGACACCGCGGCCGGCACCTGGCTCGTCGAGGGCGCCGACCACCGTATCGACGTCGGGGCCTCCAGCCGCGACATCCGGCTGACCGCGACGGTCCCGGTCGACGGCGACGCCTACGCCGACCGGCCCGACGCCGACTCGACCGTCGCGGTATGGCTCGCCCACCCCGTGGGCGGCCCGGCCATCCAGGCACTGCTGAACCGCGTCCAGAAGTCCATGGGCGACGCCTACCCCAAGGAGGGGAGCCCCCGCCACCGCATGGTCGCCAACATGCGCCTCAGCCAGCTCGCCGGGCTCCCGATCGTCCCCCTCGGCTTCGACGACGTACACGAACTGGTCGAGACGGTGCGGTCGGCCGTCGGCCCGCACAACCCATTGACGTCCCCGTGACACGGATATATGAATTCTCACCTAGGTGAAACTGCACATAGCGATACGGCGAACGCAGCGAACGCAGCGAACGCAGCGTCCGTACAAGGGAGTCCACCCCCGTGAAGTTCGAGTACGTCCTGCTCGGCCTGCTGGCCCGGCGCCCCTACAGCGGGTACGACCTGCGCAAGTGGCTTGAGATCGAAGGGCAGTTCCTGTGGGCGCGGGCCCACCACAGCCAGATCTACCGCAAGCTCGGGCAGATGGAGGCCGACGGCTGGGTGCGGCACGAGGTCGACGCGCGCGAGGGCCGCCCGGACGCCAAGGTGTACCGGCTCACGGCGCGCGGGCGCGAGGTCCTCATGGAATGGGTGCGCTCGCCCTACGCGCCGCCCAGCCGCTTCCAGGAGATCGACTTCCTCGCGCGGTTCAGCGTCTCGGCGCCGCTCGACAAGGACGCCGCGATCCGGATCGTCGGGACCGAACTCGACTACCGCCGCGCGCAGATCGCCAAGAACCGCGACCGCGACCGCACCCTGCACTACGAGGACCCGGCACCCGGCCTCGACCAGGACCTCGACCGGCAGGTCCACGACGCGCTCCACACGCTCGGCGCGTCCGCCATGGACCGCTGGGCCGACTGGCTGGAGCGGACCCTGCGCAGCCTGACAGAAGGGAAGCCCGTCCGATGAGGGCCATCATGGTGATGTTCGACAGCCTCAACCGGCACATGCTGCCGCCGTACGGAGGCGACTGGACCCACGCCCCGAACTTCGCGCGGCTCGCGGAGAGGGCCGTCACCTTCGACAACGCGTACGCGGGCTCGATGCCCTGCATGCCGGCCCGCCGCGAACTCCACACGGGGCGGCACAACTTCCTGCACCGCAGCTGGGGACCGCTCGAACCCTTCGACGACTCGATGCCTGAACTTCTCAAGCAGACCGGCGTCTACACCCACCTCGTCAGCGACCATCCGCACTACTGGGAGGACGGCGGCGCCACCTACCACGGCCGGTACAACACCTGGGAGTTCTTCCGCGGCCAGGAGGGCGACCCGTGGAAGGGACAGGTCGCCGACCCCGAGATACCCGAGGACCTGAAGCGGATGCGCTTCGGCGCCTACCGCCAGGACTGGGTCAACCGCCCCCACATGGCGACCGAGGACCGGCACCCCCAGACCCTCACCTTCGACGCGGGCCTCGACTTCGTCCGCACGAACAAGGACGCCGACCGGTGGTTCGTGCAGATCGAGACCTTCGACCCGCACGAGCCGTTCTTCAGCCACCAGCAGTACAAGGACCTCTACCCGCACGACTACGAAGGACCGCACTTCGACTGGCCCGACTACAAGCGCGTCGTCGAGACCGACGGCCAGGTGGAGCACGCCCGCTTCGAGTACGGGGCGCTCCTGTCGATGTGCGACCACTCGCTCGGCAGGGTCCTGGACACCATGGACGAGCTGGAGTTGTGGGACGACACCCTGCTCATCGTCAACACCGACCACGGGCTGCTGCTCGGCGAGAAGGGCTGGTGGGGCAAGAGCGTCCAGCCCTGGTTCAACGAGCTGGTGCATCTGCCGCTGTTCGCCTGGGATCCGCGCAACCGCGTTGCGGGCGAACGGCGTTCGGCGCTCGTGCAGACCGTGGACGTGGCGCCGACCCTTCTTGAGTTCTTCGGCGTCGACCGCCCCGGCGACATGCAGGGCGCGCCGCTCCCGGTCGCCGAGGACATCCCGGTGCGGGAAGCGGGCCTGTTCGGCATCCACGGCGGACACGTCAACGTTACCGACGGTCGCTACGTCTACATGCGGGCGCCCGCCTCACCCGACAACGCGCCCCTGTACGAACACACCCTGATGCCGACCCATATGCGGGGCCGCTTCTCGCCCGCCGAGCTCGTAGACCTGGAACTGGCCGAGCCGTTCGACTTCACCAAGAACGTCCGCACCCTGCGCGTCCCGGGCCGCACCCTCGTCAACCCGTACCACCACGGCACGCTCCTCTTCGACCTGGAGACCGACCCCGAGCAGCACACCCCGCTGGTCGACGACGACGTCGAACTCCGCATGGCCACCCACCTGGTGGAGCTGATGCGCGCGGGCGACGCCCCGCCCAGCCAGTACGAACGCCTCGGTCTGCCGGCCCACGGCCCGGTCACGGAGAAGCACCTCCTGGTACGGGCCCAGCGCGAGCAGGCCGAGAGGGCCGCCCAACCGCTGCCCCGCGCCGAGGACTTCCCCGAGGGCCGCCTGTCGCTGCGTACGCCCCTCGCGGCGCTGATCTCCGACCCGGTCGCCATCGAAGTGCTGCGCAGGCACCTGCCCGGCGTCGCCGACTCGGAGCTCCTCCAGATGATCGGGGCGACCCCGCTCATCGACGTCGCCGCGATGGCGGGCGCGCTGTTCCCGCCGTCGAACCTCCGCCTGGTGGCCGAGGAACTCGCTCAACTCTGAGCACCTTGCGGCTATTTGAGCCGGTGACGGGGTTGCCGCCCCGTCACCGGCGATTGCCCTCTCCCTCCCGCAGATCTCCCGCCAAGAAGAACGCAGAGAAAAGAGATGGCGCGATGCCTGAGCTTAGCCAGAGCCCCGTCAGGCCCAAAGCCGAGGTCCGGGTCGAGGGGCGCTGGCGGCAGCTGTCCCTGCTCGGCGGCACGATGCTGGTCGACAGTACCGAGGCGAGCCTGGTCAGCAGCCTCTTCCCGCTGATTCGGCAGTCCCTCGGGGTCTCGCTTGGCGCCCTCGGGATACTGACCGCCTCGGCCAAGGTCGTGGGCGCCTTCACCGGACCCTTCTGGGTGTGGGCGGCGCAGCGCTGGTCGCGCAAGAGCGTCCTCGTGATGGCCACCGGACTCTGGGGTGTCTGGGGCGTGGCCGCGGGATTCTCGCAGAACTTCACCCAACTCCTCGTCCTCTACACCGTGTTGGCGGCGGGATATGCGGCCGCCAACCCCATCATCACCGAGCTGATCGGTGACCTCTTCGGCGGATCGTCCAGGGGCCGCGCGGTCGGCGTGGTCTACGGCGCGGTCTCCTTGGTCACCGCCGTGATCGGCCCGCTCAAGGGCCAGCTGGCCGGTGTCGACGACGGCTGGCGCTGGGGCCTGTGGGGCATCGGCGTCTTCAACATCCTGCTGGGGCTTGCCCTTTGGGCGGGGTTCCGCGATCCGGGGCGCGGCGCGGCGGAGGAGCAGCTCGCCGACCTCGACCGCGCCACCCGCGACGCCCAGGCGAAACTCACCTGGACCAAGGCGCTCTCGCTCCTCAGGATCCGCAGCCTGGTGGTCCTGCTCGTCTCGCGCCTGCTGTCCGGACACCTCCTGGTGGGCACCTTCGGCGTGGTCTTCCTCGTGGACGTCTACGGTTTCAGCACCCAGAAGGCGTCGATCGTGCTGCTGCCCTTCGGTGTCGGCTACTTCCTCGGCACGCTGCTGGGCGGCTTCGCGGCAGACCGGGCCACCCGGCGCAGCCCGCGCCACGGCCTGGTCGCGGTCCTCCAGGCGGCCCAGTTCGCCTTCGCGCTCTTCGCCTACTTCGGCACCCAGTTCGGCTACGACAGCATCGCCGTGTTCTGCGTCTTCTTCGCCCTGATGGGCGCGACCCAGGGCATCAACCCGAGCGTCAACCGCCCCATGGTCATGGCCATCACCCCACCGGAACTGCGCGGCGCCGCGTTCGCCCTCTACGTATCCATCGTCGAGGCGATCGCCTGGGCCGCGTACAGCCTGGGTGCCGGCTTCCTCGGCGACGCCGTCGGGCTGCGCGCGGTCTTCCTGTGGGCCCTTGTCGTCCTGATGCTGATCAACGGCGTCTTCCTGACGCTCCTTCACCGCTCGTACGCCGACGACGTGGCCCGCGTTCAGAAGGAACTGCACGCGCGCCGCGAACGGGCCCTCGACCCCACCGCCTGACGCTTTCACACCCAAATGCACACCCGATTCACACCCGAAAGAGAGAAGCAGCTCATGACGCATGCAGGACGCCTGCCCGAGGGATTCCTGTGGGGCGCCTCCACCGCCGCCCACCAGATCGAGGGCGGCAACACCAACAGCGACTGGTGGGAGTTCGAGCACAGCGGAATCCCGTACGTCAAAGAGCCCAGCGGTGACGCCTGTGACAGCTACCACCGCTGGCGCGAGGACATGGACCTGTTGGCCGAACTCGGCTTCACCGACTACCGGTTCAGCATCGAATGGGTCCGCATCGAACCGGCCCCGGGCGAGTTCTCCCGCGCCGCCATCGCCCACTACCGGCGCATGGTCGAGGGCGCCCGCGAGCGGGGCCTGCGGCCCATGGTGACCCTGCACCACTTCACCGCACCCCGCTGGTTCGCCCAGCGCGGCGGCTGGGCCGCCGCCGGATCGGACGAACTCTTCGCCCGCTACCTCACGGCAGCAGCGCCCATCTTCGCCACGGACGTGGCACACGTGTGCACCATCAACGAGCCCAACATTCTCGCCGTCATGGCCGCCGCGCAGACGGCCCTCGCCTCAGGGCAGGCCGTCGACTTCGCCGAGAACCCGCCGGCCCCGGACGAGGCCACCACCGATGCCCTGATACGTGCACACGCCCGCGCCGTCGACACGGTCAAGTCCCTTGCGCCACAGGCGAGTACGGGCTGGTCCGTCGCCAACCTGGTGTGCCAGCCCCTGCCCGGGGCCGAGGATGTCGCCGCGGCCTTCCGGCGCCCCCGCGTGGACGTCTTCCTCGAAGCGGCCCGCGGCGACGACTGGCTCGGAGTGCAGGCATACACGCGCACGCTCATCGGCCCGAACGGCCGGCTGCCCGTACCCGAGGGCGCGGAACGCACCCTCATGGGATGGGAGTACTACCCGCAGGCGCTGGGGCATGCCGTGCGGCACAGCGCCTCCGTCAGCGGCGGCACCCCGCTGATCGTCACCGAGAACGGCATCGCGACCGCCGACGACGCCCGCCGGATCACGTACACCACCGGCGCTCTGGACTCCCTGGCCGCCGCGATGCGGGACGGCATCGACGTCCGCGGCTACTTCCACTGGAGCGCCCTGGACAACTACGAATGGGGCCGCTACGCGCCGACCTTCGGCCTGATCGCCGTCGACCGCGAGACCTTCGTCCGTACGCCCAAACCCTCGGCCGCCTGGCTCGGCGCCATCGGCGGCACCCGTGTGGTGCCCGGCGAGGAGTGAGGGCATTGAGGAGGCGGGGCGGCCCAGGCAAGGCACCCTAAAGGGGCCACTTCAGTCGCTGAGCCCGCCGCGGCCAGCAGCGGCGTACGGACGAGGGCCGAGACGAACTGGTCGAGGACCTGGGGCAGGGCTTCGCCCGCGGCCGGCGCGACGGTCAGGGTGCCGTCCTCGTGGGCGGTGAGGTCCTTGTCGAGGGTGAACCAGCCCTGGACGATGTGGCCGGCGCCCATGGAACTGAGCACCGGGCGCAGGGCGTAGTCGATGGCCAGTACGTGTCGGCGCCCAGGAGCGCTTCGGCGGGGATGGTGCGGACGTCGAGTGGGATCACCTCGTGGCCCTGGGCGGCGAGGTGCGTATCGAGGTGGCGCAGCAGTTTTCCGGTGGGGGAGGAGGCGGAGGGGCTGCCGGAGAGGGGCAGGACGGTGGCCAGGGGCGCCCTTTCGGATGGCGGGGCGCCTCCCGTGGTATGGGAGGCGCCCGGGGGAGCGGTCAGGAGTACCAGGTCGGTTCGGGCAGCTCACCGCCCAGGACCCAGCGTCCGACTTCGCGGCGCTTGTAGGCGACCGGGTCGTGCAGGGTGTGGGTGCGCACGTTGCGCCAGAACCGGTCGAGACCTTCGGAGCTGGCGGTGGAGCGGGCCCCGGTGACCTCGAAGATGCGGCTGGACACTTCCAGGGCGACGTCGGTGGCGCGTGCCTTGACCGCGGCCACCCGCACCTCGAATTCGCCACGGGACTGCTCGGTGACCGCGTCGGGTTCCTCGTGCAGTCGCTGCCCTTCGGCGGCGACTGCGTCGGCCAGTGCCTCGACCGCCCACAGCTTCGCGGTGAGGTCGCCGTAGATGTCGATGACATACGGCTCGTCGACCGCGTGCTCATGGCCGCCGTGCAGCCAGGGGCGGGTCTTCTCGCGTGTGTAGGTGGCGGCTGTCTGCAGCGCACCGCCCGCGATGCCGAGGTAGAAGCTGACGAACACCAGCTGAATGGTGGGAACGTTGAGGGTGTTGTAGATGCGCGGCTGGAACTTCTTGTCGACGTATCCGGCTGCCGAGGCCCACGGGGTGCGGATGCCATCGAGGGTGACGCCGCCGCTCTCGGTGAGTCGCTGGCCGATGTTGTCCCAGTCGTCGTGGAAGGTCAGGCCGTCGCTGTCGGAGGGCACGATCGCGAAGACGTGCTGGTCGGTGCCTTCGAAGACGCCCTCAAGCACGGTGACGTCCGACACCTTGCTGCCGGTGGAGAAGGACTTTCGACCGGTGAAGACCAGGTCGTCGCCGTCCTCGGTGACGACGACGTCCGCGTCGCGCGGATTGACGGCTCCGCCGAAGAACCAGCGGTTCCTGGCCGCCTCGGCCTCCACGTGCTCCCACTGCTCGCGGGTGCCCACCAGGCGGGCGGCCCAGTTCCACAGGTAGTGGTAGCCGAGGAGCTGGCCGATGGAACCGTCGGCCTTGGACACCTCGCGGACCACCCGGTAGGCAGTCGGCCACTCCTGGCCCGCGCCGCCGTGCTCGGTGGGGCCGAGCAGGGTGACCAGGCCCGAGTCCTTGAGGAGCTGGACCTCGGCGTACGGAGTGGCGCCGGCGTGGTCGCGGGCGGCGGCGTCGGTGGCCAGGACAGTGGCGACCTCGGCGGCGCGGGTGATCCAGTCCTCGGCCGACTGCGGGGCGGGGCGGGTCTGCCAGTCGACGGGCGTGACGGTGCTCATGGTGTGTGACCTCTTTCGCGGTGCGGAGCGGTGTGGTGCGGTGTGGCGTGGAAGGTGGGCAGTACGGAGGGTGTGCGGGACGATCGGGCGGAACGGGCGCGACGTGAACTAGTCCTCGGAGGAGGGGAGTTGGGACTCCAGTTCGCGCACCAGGGGCAGGACCCGGCGGCCGAAGTACTCGACTTCCTCGTGGTAGTGCAGGAAGCCGAGCAGGAGCAGATCGACGCCGAGTTTCTTGTAGGCGACGATCCGCTCGGCGATCTGCTCCGGTGTACCGATGAGCCCGGTGCGGAAGCCGTCGTTGTACTGCACCAGGTCCTCGAAGGAGGAGTCCTGCCACATGCCCTTGCCGTCGGCGGCGGACCGGCCGGCCTGCTTGACGGCGGCACCGAAGCCTTCGACGGCCTCGGTGTCGGCCTTGGCGACGATCTCGCGCAGCGTCTCGCGTGCCTCGGCCTCCGTGTCACGGGCGATGAGGAAGCCGTTGAGGCCGAACTTCGGTGCGCTGCGGCCCGCTTCGGCGGCGGACTTGCGTACGTCGTCGATCTGCTCGGTGACCCCGGCGAAGTCCTTGCCGTTGGAGAAGTACCAGTCGGAAACGTGGCCTGCCATGGCGCGCGCAGCCGTGGAGTTGCCGCCCTGGAAGATCTCCGGATGAGGCCGCCCGGGAGTGTTCAGAGGCTTGGGCTTGAGGGTGAAGTCGCGCAACCGGTAGAAGTCGCCCGCGAGTTCGGTGTGGTCCTCGGTCCAGATCTGGCGGAGCGCGCGAATGAACTCCTCGGTGCGGCGGTAACGCTCGTCGTGCTCGAGCCAGGGCTCGCCCAGGGCGGTGAACTCGCCCTTGAACCAGCCGCTGACGACGTTGACCGCGAACCGGCCCTTGGAGAGGTGGTCCGCCGTGGCACCGAGCTTGGCGAGGACGCCGGGATGCCACAGTCCGGGATGCACCGCGGCGATGACCTTCAAACGCTCGGTGGCCAGCAGCAGAGCGAGGCTGAAGCTGGTGGACTCGTGCTGGTACTCGGCTCCGTAGCTGGCCATGTAACGGACCTGGCTGAGGGCGTAGTCGAAGCCGTTGTTCTCGGCGAGGACGGCGAGTTCCCGGTTGTATTCGTAGCCCCAGTCGGTGCGCTGTTCGATTTTGCTGGTGACCAGGCCGCCGCTGACATTGGGGACCCAATAGGCGAATTTCAGGGGCGCGGGCATGCGGAACTCCTGTCGCGGAATGCGGAATGCTGGGAATTTCAGGCACGCCGATTTCGACAGGCTTGTGCGGGAGTCGAGTTCAGGCAGTGCGAGGACAGCACGGCACGCCGGTCGGTATGACGGGTGCTGGTGCTGGTGCTGGTGCTGGTGCTGGTGCTGGTGCTGGTGCTGGTGCTGGGGGAGAGCGGCGGATCAGCGATTCAGGCCGCGAGTTGGCGATCCAGGCCGCAAGCGCGACAGGAAGCACTGGAGACGCGCGCGAGGTCGACATGGAGTCGCCGCGTGAGGTCCAGTTGCTTGTTCATGGATTCGATGCTGGCAGGGCGTCCTGAAAACCGTCAAGGGAAACCAGACCGGTTTCGCATCGTGGACCATTGAATTTCACGAGCCTGTGATAGGGGAACCCTTGCACTGTCCGGATCGGCATCCGCATTCTGCTGGCATGCGGACCGAACAACTGGAATACATTGCCGCGGTGACCCGGCTCGGCTCTCTGCGCCGGGCAGCGGAGGAACTGCGCGTGTCGCAGCCCGCGTTGAGCGAGACCGTCAGGAACCTGGAACGGGAATTGGGAGTCGACCTCCTGGAGCGCAAGCGCTCCGGATCGACGATGAGCACACAGGGCCGGGAACTGCTGCCGCACATCGCAGGCGTGCTGGAGGCGCTGGACCGGCTCCGGGCCGCAGCCGGCGAGCAACACCGGATCAGCCGCATGGTGCGGGTCGGTACGGTGAACGCGGCGACCATTCCCCTTCTCGTGCCGGTGGTGCGGGAGTTCCGCGCGACGCATCCGGTCACACAGGTCGAGGTGGTCGGGACGCAGCAGCCGGAGATTCAACGGGGCCTGTCCGAGGGCGGCTTCGACCTGGGCCTCGTCAACCATCTGGCCGGCGACGACGTGCCCGCGGGCCTGGAGTCGTCCCAACTCCTGCGCGGCAGACCGGTGGTGTGCGTGCACCCCGACAGCCCGCTCGCCGCCCGGCCCGCGATCACGGTGGAGGAGCTGCTCCGTGAACCTCTGGTGGCGATGCGCTCCGGCTATGTCATGCACCGGTTCGTGCACCGGCTCCTGGCAGGCCGGGACCCGGTGTTCTCGTACTCCACCGACGGCGCCGAGATGGGCAAGCTGATGGTGGCCGAGGGGCTCGGTGCGACGGTCCTGCCGGACTTCAGTGTGATCGGCGATCCGCTGGAACGGCTCGGCAGGATCACCTACCGGCCGATCGCGGACGACTCGACGTGCGTCCTTCTCATGCTGCAGCGCCGGAGGGGCGACGCGGTGGCGCAGGCGGCACGTGACTTGCATCAAGGGTTCGTGCGCAGGGCCAGGAAACTGAACGCGATCTCGGGCGTTGTTTCCCCGACGGCATGACGGACGGGCGAGGGGGCGCCCCGTCGATGCCCGTGAGAGTAGTCCCACCGCTTCGCAATCGGCCTGTGGTGCCAGGCCGTCAACGTCCCCGGGGTGACCGGGAGGGCACGCTTTCAGTCGTAGCGCGGTATCAGCGACGACAGCGCGGCCAACCAGACCCGGTCCGCCGGCTCCTAACGGGCCGGGCCCTCAAGTTGCCGACGCAGCACGGCATTCTCATGCCTCAGTACCAGCAGTTGGGCGTCCTTGGCCGCGCTGCGGTGCAGCAGGCACCCGGCATGGATAGCAACGCCTGGGTGACCTGGTACAGCATCGAGACGATCACCACCGCAGCATCTCAACCACCAGCCTTGGCGTGGCCCGCGACTCCACCGGCAGCGATGACTTACGAGCCCCACAGGCTGCGGCCGGCCGGGCCCCTCAGTTCGGGTCGGCGTTCCCGGTCACTACGGCGACGGCGTGGCGACGGTGCGCGGCGAAGAGTTCGAGCGCCGTTTCGGTGTCGCGGGAGCGGAGCGCGGTCACGAGCCCGTGGTGTTCGCGCGGGATGCAGCCGAGGTACCCGTCGGTGCTGAGGTTGATCCGGGTCAGCAGGAACAGGTGGACCTGGCACCGGATGCCGTCCCAGGCGTCGGCGAGGCGCTGGTGGCCGGCGGCGGCGAAGACGGCGTCGTGGAAGGCGATGTCCAGTCGGACCATCTCGTGGGCGTCCGTGACGTGCTTCATGACCTCGGCCGCCTTGGCGAGGGACGCGAGGTCCTCGTCCGAGGCGCGCGTGATCACTTGGCGGACAGCCAGGTCCTCCAGCGCGCCACGTAGGCTGTCGAGCTCGGCGGCATCCTCAGCGGACACCGTCGTCACTGTCGTCCCGCGATGCCACGCGCAGTGGACCAGCCCCTCGCGTTCCAGTACGCGCAGTGCCTCACGTACGGGACCGCGGCTGACGTCCATCGTGGTGGACAGCTCCACCTCGCGGAGCTGTGCGCCGGGGGCGTAGACCCCATTGAAGATGGCCTCGCGGATCCGGTCCGCGACCTCGTCCGACAGGCCGCGGCGGCGGGCCGGGGACACCTTGCCCTGATCACCCATGTCCGATGCACACCTCCTCAAGCTACGTCCGAATGTTAACATCTTGCTGTTGTCTCAATGTTAACATTGAGACAAGTCAACCCTCTGGACCCATTCCCGGAAGGCAGCGTCATGAGCGTTCTCGAGTCCCCGATCCCGCGATTCCACCTGGCTGTGCCGGTCGACGACCTGTCCGCCGCGCGTCGCTTCTACGGCGACGTGCTGGGTCTGGAGCAGGGCCGCAGCGCGGACACCTGGGTGGACTGGAATCTGTACGGCCACCAGTTCGTCACCCACCTCGCACCGGAGCGTGCGCAGCGCATACACAACCCGGTCGACGGTCACGATGTCCCGGTGCCGCACTTCGGGGTGATCCTGGCAATTCCTGCCTTCCAGGAGCTCGCCGAGCGGCTGCGCACGGCAGGTACCGAGTTCGTCATCGAGCCCTACGTCCGCTTCGAGGGGCAGAAGGGCGAGCAGCACACGATGTTCCTCCTCGACCCGGCGGGCAACGCTCTGGAGTTCAAGGCGTTCGCCGACGACTCCCAGGTGTTCGCCGCCTGACCGGCAAGCACCGCACCTCCTCCCTACTGACCACTACTCGAAAGCCGGGACGAACTCATGAAGGTGTTCCAGATCGGCGCGGCCGGTGGAGTCGGCCGCCGTCTCACCCAACTCCTCGCCGCGCGCGGCGACTCGGTGACCGGTATGCACCGCAGGACCGATCAGGGCGAGACCGTGCGCGAGTCCGGCGGGACGCCGGTGGCCGGCGATCTTATCAACGACTCGGTCGACGACCTCGCGCAGAAGATGCGGGGCCATGACGCGGTGGTCTTCTCGGCCGGCGCGCACGGCACCGGTTCGGACAAGACGACCCTCATCGACGGCAAGGGCCTTCGCAAGGCTGCCGACGCGGCCGCCCTCGCCGGGGCGACGCGGTTCGTTCTGGTCTCGGTTTTCCCCGACGCGCTGCGTGGCGGCGAGGCCGGTGAGGGGTTCGAGCACTACATCAAGGTCAAGAAGAGTGCCGATGTGTACCTGACGTGCACCGATCTCGACTGGCTGATCGTCCGTCCGGGGACCCTGCTGGACACCCCCGGCAGCGGCCGGGTCACGGCCGGCCCGGCCGTCGAGTACGGCGACGTGCACCGCGACGATGTCGCCGCGTTCATCGACGCCGCCCTGCACGAGCCGCGCCTGAGCCGCGTCATCGTCGAGCTGACCTCCGGCGACACCCCCGTGGCCGATGCGGTCGCCCGCCTCGCCGTCTGAGCCCCGCGCCCCGCCCCCACCACCAGAGAAGGCCAACCACCATGACTGCGATCGACTCCTACAGCCACGGCGTCCCGGGCGAGCGCGAGTTCGGCTTCGCCCAGGCCATCAAGGTCGACCACACGATCCACGTCTCGGGCCAGCTCTCCCACGACGACGAGGGCAAGTTCCTGTACCCGGGTGACTTCGAGGCCCAGACCGCGCGGGTCTTCGCCAACTTCGAGAAGGTTCTCGCCCACTACGGCGCCACCCGCAATCAGGTCGTCTCCGAGACCCAGTACATCGTCAACCTGCCGAAGTACAACAACGCGATGGCGGCCGCCAACTTGGCCTACTTCGGCGACCACCGCCCCACCAGCAGCACCATCGGCGTCGCCGACCTGTTCTTCCCCGGCCAGCTCATCGAGACCAACTTCGTCATCGACACTCGTCTGCCCGCCTGATGGCACAGGCGGGCTGGGGCTTGGCGGGCGACCGAGATCATCGGGGCGGCAACGGACCTGCCCCGGTGCGGTCGACACCAAGGGAGCCTTCCTCAGCCGACACGCCACCTTCGACCCGGCCGAGGTAGCCACTGCCCAGGCAGCCACCACGGTCCTCGAAGCGGCCTACGCCCAGGCTGCCGCGAGCCTCCACACGATCATCGCCTGACCTCCGACGGCGGCCGACCCGCGCTGTCATCGATCACCGACCACGAGAGAAGCCCCCACATGACTGCCCTGTTCACCCCCTTCACCCTGCGATCCCTTCAGATACCCAACCGGGTCTGGATGTCCCCGATGTGCATGTACTCCGCCGCCCCCGAAGGCCCGGACACCGGTGCACCGACCGACTTCCACCTCGGCCACCTGGCCTCCCGCGCCGCCGGCGGCGCCGGTCTGGTCATGGCCGAGGCCACCGGCGTACGTCCCGACGGGCGCATCAGCCCCTGGGACCTGGGCCTGTGGAACGACCGCCAGCAGGAGGCGTTCGCCCGTATCACCGAGGCCATCAAGGCGCACGGCGCCGTCCCGGCCATCCAGCTCGCGCATGCAGGCCGCAAGGCGTCCGTCGACAAGCCCTGGCTGTCCGACCGCTACCTGCCCGAGGACGAGAACGGCTGGCAGCCCGTCGCCCCCAGCGCAATCGCGTACGACGGGCTGGCTGTCCCGCACGAGCTGACCGTGGACGAGATCCAGCAGCTCGTAGGTGACTTCGCCGACTCCGCGCGGCGCGCGCTGGCCGCCGGCTTCCAGGTGGCCGAGGTGCACGGCGCCCATGGCTACCTGATCAACTCCTTCCTCTCCCCGGCCTCCAACCACCGCACGGACGCCTACGGCGGCAGCTTCGAGAACCGCATCCGCTTCGCCCTGGAGGTCGTCGATGCCGTGCGCGCCGTGTGGCCCGAGGACCTGCCGGTCTTCTTTCGTACCTCGGCCACAGACTGGTTGACCGAGAACTCCGAGGACGCTCGCGAGGGCTGGACCGGGGACGACACCGTCCGCCTTGCCAAAGAGCTCCAGGCCCGCGGCGTCGACCTGCTGGATGTGTCCACCGGCGGCATGGTCCGCGACGCGAAGATCGTCGCCGGGCCGAACTACCAGGTGCCCTTCGCGGACCAGGCCCGCAACCAGGCCGGCATCCCCACCGCAGCCGTCGGCATCATCACCGAGCCGCAGCAGGCGGAGGGCATCCTCTCCAGCGGGCAGGCCGACGCGGTCTTCCTCGGCCGTGAACTGCTCCGGAACCCCTACTGGGCCCAGCACGCCGCGCTGGCGCTCGGCGCCGAGCCGACCTGGCCGGACCAGTACGCCTACGTCGTCGAGCGTCGCAAGCGCTGACATCCCGCGACCTCATCGCTGCCGGCCGTGCTGCCCCAACAGGACAGCAGCGTGCCGAGCCTTTTCATCGGAAGATCCCCATGAACCACCTTCAGGACCAGGCCGTTGTCATCACCGGCGCCTCCTCCTTGACGCGCTCAAGTGGCATGCCGTGCACGGCCAGCGACGGCACCACAGCGACGCCCAGTCCTCCTGCGACCAGAGCCAGGGCGGCGTTGTAGTCGTAGTAGCTGTGGGCGGTGCGGGCGAGGGTCATGCCGCGGCGTACATGTTCGGTGGCGCCGTGGGCGGCGGCGTACGTGTCGACACCGAGCCAGGTGAGGTGTTCGAGGTCCGTCAGGGTTGTGGGTGCAGGAGTTCCGGCGGGTGTGACGACCACCCATGGCACCTCGAGGATCGGCACGTCGCGGGTTCCACGCGCGGACCTGCGGCCGATGGGGGTCTCGGCTTCCACGATCAGGAGGTCCACCGTCCCGGCGCGGAGCTCTTGCTGCGCCTTCTCGCCGTCCATCTCGTGGATCTGTAGTTCCAGGCCCGGGAATTCGGAACGCAATTGCGGTCCAGGACCGGGGTGTCCACCATGGGGGACATGCAGGCAAGCGCGACCTCAGCGGCGACGGCAGCAGGGTGGGTGGGCGCCCTGTCCACGGCTGCCGCCTACCTGTTGGTCGCGCGTCGTGTCATCGAGCCGGACGCCCAGGTGTTTCGGGTGATCAACATGCTCGGTGGCGCTCTCCTGGCCGTCTCCGCTGCCGCCAGTGGGGCATGGCCTTCGGTGACGTCGAACTTTGTCCGGGTCCTCATCGGCGTACAGGCTCTTTGTCGGGGCGCGGCGCAGCGTACGAACGGTTGTTGGCCATGTGGCGGCATGTCTTTCGCGGCGCCGCGGAGCCGAACGGGCGTGGAGCCGGGCACCCGGTCACTGAGACGAGCCGTCCCCACCGCCGTCCGCCCCGCTGCGCGGGCTCAGCCGCCGAACACCGCCTCGACGAGCCTCTCCTGAGCCTTCATGAACGGGACCGCCAGGGTCATTTCGGCGTCGTCCACGTAGTTGAGCGCGGCGGTCAGGGTCCTGCTGCCGTCGGCCGTGCTGTACATCAGCGCCGCGTGGCCGCTGTGGCCGCCGTTGTGGAAAAGGAGGGTCTCGCCGTCGGGGCCGGTCTGCTGGATGCGCAGGCCGAGCCCGAAGCCGCTCTCGGGGTGCGGCTTGATCATCTCGGCGAGGAGCGGGGCGGGCAGCAACTCGCCGCGGGCCAGCGCGGAGACGAAGGTGTGCAGGTCCTGGGTGGTCGAGATCATGTCGCCGCCGGCATCGATCCAGGACGGGTTCTGGCGGCTGACGTCGACCGTGTGCCGGTGACCGGCGTCCTCGTACCGGTAGTAGGCGTGGGCGTACGGCTCGGGGATGTCCTGCGAGGTGCCCGGCACCACCGTGCCTGTCAGGCCGAGCGGGTCCAGGATCCGCTCCTGTGTCACCTCGGCGCACGGTCGGCCGGTGACGTTCTCGACCAGCAGCCTGGCCAGCACGTAGTTGGTGTTGGAGTAGCTCCAGCCCGCGCCCGGCTCGAACCGCGGTGGCTTCGACAGCGACACCCGGGCCAAATCCTGTGGACGGTAGGAGTGGAAGCGTTTGTCCACCCATTCCTTGCCTGCGATGGTCGAGGTGATCCCGGGGACCACGCTCCCGTCCTCGAAGAGCTCGCCGGTGTGGTTGAACACCCCGCTGGTGTGCTGCAGCAGCATGCGCACCGTGATCCGGCGGTCGAGGTCGAACTCGGGGAGGTGGTCGACGGCCGGCGCGTCGAGGTCGACCTTGCCCTCGGCGACCAGTTGCAGCACCAGGGTCGCGGTGAAGGTCTTGGTATTGCTGCCGATACGTACGTGCCCGTCGGCCGGAGGCTTGGCGCTGCCGTCCAGCTCTGCCGCGCCGGCGGTGGCGATCCACGCGCCCTGTTCGTCGTGCACTCGCAGCTGAATTCCGGTGATGCCGGAATCGACGATCTCCTGGAGGACGCCGCGCAGTTGCGGACGGTCCGGCCCGGCGTGGAAGTCGGTTGCGGTGTGCGGGGACTGGCTCATGGTCGTCTCCTCTGTTCCTCTGCCCGAAGTGGCAGTACGGCGAGCCTGGTCCCTGCCCTAAGGTCAAGGTCAAGTCTCTTCGGGGGGAGTGGGAACGGATGCGTGCCAAGGGCGGGCTCACCATCGGTCAGGCGGCGGCCTACGCGGGCGTCACGATCAAGACCGTGCGGCACTACCACCGGCTCGGCCTGGTCGCCGAGCCGGAGCGGGACACGTCGGGCTACCGGCGTTACGGCTCGGCCGAACTGCTCCGCCTTGTCCAGGCGCGGACTCTCGCCGGGGCCGGGGTGCCGCTCGCCGAGGTCGGTGAACTGCTCGACGCGGCGCCCGAGCGGTTCACTGTCGCCCTGGACGACGTCCACCGTCGGCTCACCGATCAGATCGAGGACCTCGTCGCGCGCCGCGACACGCTGCACCGGATCACCCATGGCGACAGGGCCCTGCTGCCCGACCGGGCCTGCGAGGTCCTGGATCGCATGGCCGAACTCGGCTTCCGCGGCGAGTACTTGGCCACGCAACGGGAGGCGCTGGTGCTCACCCGGGCGCTGGTCCCGGAGATGTTCGACACCTTCCTGACCCGGCTCGAGCACCTCCTCGACGATCCCGAGCACGTCGAGCTGACCAAGCGCGCCTGGGACGCGGGGTCCTGGCCGCCCGACGATCCGCGGCTCGACGAACTGGCGGCGGCGCTCGCCGAGAAGGTGCTGGCCGACCGCGAGCTGCTGACGGCGGGAACCAGGCTTCGGGGCCGCACCGACAACGCGGCCCGATACGCACTGGTCAACCGCCACCGGGAGGACGACGCACCCTCAATTGCCCGGCTGAACGCGCTGGTCGAGGCGAGGTTGATCGCGGCCGGTGTCGACTTCCCGCAGGGATAGGCCGACGACGGCGATCCGGCGCGTCGGCATGATCCGGCGCGGTGCCGTGATCCGGCGCGTCGGCGTGATCCGGCGCGTTGGCGTGATCCGCTGCGATGGCGCGATCTGCTGTGATCGCCGTCATATCGGGAATGCCGTGCACCGACGGTCCGTTGGGGGTTGAGTGCGCACTACGTGTGCGCGCCGTTCTCCTGCCCTGCGGTGAGCGCCCTGAGCGGCCCGGCCTGTGCGTGTGTGCCAAGTCCTGGCCCGCGGCGTACGGCCCGGCCGATGACTTCGACCGACTCTTGCGAGGTACAGCCCCACATGAGCCAGCCAACCAACGTCGAGAACGTGGACGCACCCGGGGAGGGCGGCAGTACGGCCGCCCCGCCCGAGGGCGGGACATCAGCGCGCGCCGGTGTCCTCATCGCGGTCCTTGTCGCGTCCGCGTTCGTGATGATCCTCAACGAGACGATCCTGAGCGTCGCCCTGCGCGACCTCACCGTCGACCTGGGGGTCTCCACGACGACCGTGCAGTGGCTGACCAGCGGCTTCCTGCTGACGATGGCCGTGGTCATCCCCATCACCGGCTTCCTTCTCGAGCGCTTCTCCGTGCGCGGGATCTTCCTGGCCTCGCTGACGGCGTTCAGCACCGGCACCCTGATCAGCGCCCTCGCGCCCGGCTTCGGCGTGCTGCTCACCGGACGCGTGGTGCAGGCGTTCGGCACCGCTGTGATGATCCCGTTGCTGATGACGACAGTGATGCGCCTGGTCCCTGCGGAGCGTCGAGGGGCGATGATGGGCACCATCACGATCGTCATCGCGGTGGCCCCGGCCATCGGCCCGACGGTGGGCGGCGCGGTGCTGTCCTCGCTGGGCTGGCGTTGGATGTTCTGGATCGTCCTGCCGCTGGCACTGGCGGCATTGGTGATCGGTGCGATATGGCTGCGCCTGGACAGCGAGACACGGAAGGTGCCGCTGGACGTGCTGTCGGTGGTGCTCTCCGCCGTCGGCTTCGGCGGCGTCCTCTACGGCCTCGCCTCCATCGGTGAGTCCGGCGGCGGGGAACACACCGTCGAGCCATGGATGCCGATCGTCGCCGGTCTGCTGTCCCTCACCGTGTTCGTCCTGCGCCAACTGCGCCTGCAGAGCCAGGATCGCGCCCTGTTGGACCTGCGCCCGCTGGCGAACCCCACCTTCTCCGTAGCCCTGTTGCTGTCCGCGCTGCTGTTCATGTGCATGTTGGGCGCGGCCGCGATTCTGCTGCCGCTCTACCTTCAGACGGTCATGGGGACGACCACCTTCGTCAGCGGCCTCGCCGTCCTGCCCGGCGGCCTGCTCCTCGGCGTCCTCGGCCGACCCGTGGGCCGGCTCTACGACCGCGCCGGCGCTCGTCCGCTGGTGATCCCGGGGGCGGCCGCGTTGGCGGCCTCGCTGTGGCTGTTCTCGCTGCTCGACCCGGACTCTTCGCTGGCGGCGGTCATCGGCATGCACCTGCTGCTCATGGGCGGGCTCGGCCTGATGATGACCCCGCTGATGACGGCGTCCCTGAACGTGCTGCCGGACCACCTGCACTCCCACGGCAGTGCGATCCTCGCGACGATGCAGCAGGTCGCGGGCGCCTTCGGTACGGCGGTCTTCGTCACCGTGGCGTCCCGTGCGTCCGAGGGTGCGTCCGGTGCGCCCGACGCGAGTGGCCTGAGTGCGGCGTTCGTCCTCGCGGGCGTCATCGGCCTTGTGGCGTTCGCGGCATCGCTGTTCTTCGGCCGAGGTGCGGGCTCTGTGCAGAGTGCCGTGACTGTTACGGGGGCCGGGACGCCGGATGCCGCTGAACGCCAACCGGAGTCGGCGGCGTAGCCGAAGGGGGCAGGGGCGCCGAGCTCGAGGAGACAGGCCATGGCTGGTCCCCCCCACCCTCTGAGCCGGGAGCGGGGGAGGCCCTCCACGCGAGGTCTTCCCCCTGCCCCCCACGCACAGCACGCCCTCGTGTTCTGGCGGCTCAGTACGGCGCCGGCATGGTGGCCGGGGTCAGCCGACCGCGGCGTCGTCGACCTTGAAGCCCATGCTGACCCGGCCGTTGACGACCGACTTCGCGGTGACCGTCACCCCGTACTGCTTGCCCTCCGACACCAACTGGCAGCGGACGACGGCACCCACCTTGGCCGGGAGGTCCTCGGGGCAGGAGAAGGCGTCGGGCTCCTTGCCGACCTGCGCCGTCAGGGCGGCCTTGCCCTGACGGGCCACCTCCGCCCTCCTCACCGACCCGCCGCCAGTGCCGGTGCTCGCCGCGTCGGTGGGCTCAGGATCCGCGGAGTCGTCGGCGCCCGGAGCGTCGTCGACCTTGAAGTCCATGTTGACCTTGTCGCCGTCGACCGACTTCGCGGTGACCGTCATGCCCAGCTTCTCGCCGCCGTCGGTGAGCTTGCAGCGTACGGTCGCGCCCACTTCGGCTTTGAGGCTGTCCTGGCAGGTGATGTCGTCGGGCTCCCGGCCGATCTGCTTGCCCAGGGCCGTTGAGGCCTGCTTCGCGACCTCGTCCTTGCTCACGTTCTTCGATCCCACGCTCGCCGAACAACTCGCCGCGAACGCCACCGCCAACAGCGCTCCAACTGCTCGCACGGCGATCCGTCGCTTGGCCGACTGCTGCATGGGGGCTCCTCTTGCGTCAAAAGCTGGTCAGGTCAGGCTCCGGGGCGCGCAAAGCAGCCCCCTGGTTCCAGCCACAATCTTTGGCCACGTTGTCTTCCCGATGGCCGTGACGTCGCTCACTGGGATCTGCCACGCTCCGTTGGCCATTCGGGCCGGCGAAACAGGTGACGCGATCCAGGCCCGGTGTCGCCGGGGAACTCGACCTGTATACCTGTTTCCCTGCCCTTGCATGGACGAGGCGGTGGTGCCGTTGCGCACGCGGCGGTGCGAATTCGGTCTGGCCGGGGCGTCGTTCACTGACTCGAGCGGGGCTTGACTCTCCTGGTCCGGCATCAATGTGATGCCGCTTCGGCGGGCGGCAGGCTGCACTTGGTGCCTGTGACCCGGCCGGTGTTCCTCGTCTTGGGCATCACTCGACAGAGGGGCTGCCGATCCACGAACGTCCATGTCCGGGCGGCGAGTTGACGGTGCCGGCGCAGCGCTGCGTCCTCGTGCCGTAGCGCCGGCACTTCCGCATCTTTGGTCACGCGGGTTCGCAGCACAGCAGCGGGCGTCGTGATCGGATTTCGGACGAGCGAGGCAATGTCCGACAGCGGCATCCGAAGATCGTCGCAGGCGTGTCCGGGGTCGCCTCGTCAGACTCGGCAAACGTGTCCCCGACGACATGGACCGCGAGACGTACTACCAGCCCACCCGCAACGGCTACGAAGCCCAGATCAGCGAACGCCTGCGCCACTGGGCCGCCCTGCGCAGGCAACACCGAATCCCCGAGGGCTGACGCCTGTTTGGGCCCCGCCCAATGTCCCGTTGTGGGGGCGCCGGGGTGACCCTCTCCTGCGGCACCGAGGGAAAAGTCGACGTAGTGTAGATTCCACGGCCGGAAGCATCTGCGCGGTGACGGTCGGCCGTTCTGCGTCGACAGTGGCGGACATGCCGGCTCGCAGAGAGCAGATCAGGGGAGAAGACCGTGGGAAGGCGCAAGGACACGCCCCGGAAAGGCGACCTGCGTGAACAGGCCCTTCTGGACACAGCCGAGGCGCTGCTTGAGCACACAAGCCTCGAGGACCTGACCGTCGAGGCGATCGCCAAGGGCGCCGGCATCTCGCGCGGCTCCCTGTACTTCTACTTCGGCAACAAGCATGAAGTCCTCGCGGCGCTCGTGGAGCGCACCATGCGCGCCGTCCGGGCCGCGGCCGACGGCACCGCCCAGGACGAGGCCGCCGCACCGGCCGATGCCATGGAGCGGGCGGTGCGCGGAGTCGAGCAGGTCTGGCGCGAACACGGCACCGTCATGCGTGCGGCCGTCGACTACTCGGCGCTGCACCCCGTAATCGCCGCTGCCTGGAACGACACCGTCGAAGCCTTCGCGCGCACCATGACCGAGGTCCTGAAGCGCGCAGGCGTCCCAGAGGGCGACGGCGCCGAGGATGCGGCCGCCCTGGCGTATGCGCTGTGCTGGATGACGGAGCGCACCTTCTACCGTGCTGCCTGCTCGCCCGAGCCCGACCTGGCCCGGGCGACAGCGACCACTGTCGGTATCTGGCGTCGCGTCATGACCGGCTGAATGGCACCTGCACGAACGGATTGGGGTCCGGGTCGGTCGCGGTGGGCGGTGCGCAGCCGGATTCCCCGGCAGGCGGCGCCCGCCCGCTGGAGTTCGTCGAAGGAGGGCTGTGGTCAATTGGCCGCGATCTGCTGGCCGTCGGGAAAGTCGGTGGTGCGGGAGAGGGACTCCCAGGTGCGAATGTCCTCGTCCACCGCCTGCCGACCGGCGGCGACCAGGCGCAAGGCGTCCGAACCGAGAACCAGGTGGGCCGGCGGCTTCGGCGCATCCAGGATCTGTAGTACCGCGGCGGCGGCCTTCTCCGGGTTGCCGAGCTGGTTGCCGCTCGCCTTGACGCGGGCTTCGCGGATCGGGGCGAACAACGCGTCGTAGTCGTCGATGGATCGCTCGGAGCGGGTCATCGAGCGCCCGGCCCAGTCGGTACGGAAGGAACCCGGCTCGATGGCCGTCACGTGTATCCCGAAAGGCGCGACCTCCTTACCGATTGCCTCCAGCATGCCTTCCAGGGCGAACTTGCTTCCGCAGTAGGCCGACATGCCCGGCACAGCCATCAGGCCGCCCATCGAGGTGACCGCCATGAGGTGACCGGAGCGGCGGCGACGCATGTACGGCAGCACCGCCTGGAGGGTGGCAGCGGCACCGAACACGTTGGTCTCGAACTGGGCCCGCACGTCGGACAGCGACGTCTCCTCGAAGACGCCCTCCAGGCCATAGCCGGCGTTGGCGATGACCACGTCGACCGGGCCGACGGACGACTCGACTTCTTCGACCGTCGCGAACACCGCGGCATCGTCGGTCACGTCCAGCTGCCGGGCGTGCGCCCGACCCGGCGCGAGCTCCTCGAACGCCGCCAGATCGGCCTCCTTGCGGACGGTGCCGACCACAGTGTGGCCTGCATCAAGGGCGCCCTGCGCGAAGGCCCGTCCCAGGCCGCTGCTCACGCCGGTGATCAGGAATGTCTTCATTGCACTCACCTTGCTCTCTCGGGGAGCGCGGTCGGGCAGCGCGCCGACCCGCAATCCGTAATCTACACGACGTCGACTTTTATCTTCGTAGCGAAGATTATGGCCGAACGTGCGCAGGTCGGAGTGGCGGCGCCCGAGCAGGGCGGAGCTCTGGGCCGACCGCGCCACCCCCTGTCGCCAGTACGTCCAGTACGTAGCGTTCGCGCTTGAGGCGAGGGCCGGCATCCCCTGAAGGCCAGGGGTGTGCCATCTCATGACATCGGTCTCATGACATCGGTTCCTCGCGGTCAGGCTCGGCGGGCGTAGGACGCAAGGCGATCGGCAAACGCGGTGACGAGGTCGCGCAGTTCATCGGGGCGTTCAATGACGAACGGCCGGTCGAGTGCGGCGAGTACGGGAGGCAGCCAGTCGAGCCGCTCCGCCCGCAGTTCGACGCGCAGCCAGCGCTCGGTCGCCCGCTCCTGGTCCGCCGCGGGCTCGTGCTCTTCCAGGCTCGCGACGGTGGCGGGCAGGTGGGTGCGGATCTGCTCGACTGTCCCGTGGATCCGCAAGGTCACCTCATGCCGGTACTCGGCCGTGGCGAACGCCGACAGCAGGCGCTGTGCCGGACCGGGACCAACGGGCGCTTCGAACGAGCCGGGCAGGGTCCGAGCGTCCGCGATGCGATCGAGCCGGAAGGTCCGGTCCTCGCTGATCCGGGCGTCCTTGCCCGTGACGTACCACCGGCCCGAGTGGGCGACGATCCCGTACGCGTGCAGCGTGCGTTCGCTGGGCCGTGCGTCGCGGTCGGTGTAGCGGATCGAGACCGGCCGGCGGTGGCGCACCGCATCGGCGAGGGTGAGCAGGACATCGGCGTCCGGGGTGTCGAACTCTCCGGGTTGTTCCGTGAAGGCGAGGGATTCCAGGAGTGTGTCGAGCCGGCGTGCGGTGTGCTTGGGCAGCACCCTGCGGATCTTCGCCGATGCCGTCTCGCTTGCCGTGAGCTGTGTCGTCGTCAGCCCCGTTCTGCGGCCGGCGACCAGACCGAGCAGCACGGCCAGCGCCTCGTCGTCGCTGAGCATGAGCGGAGGCAGCCGGTACCCGGGGGCGAGCCGGTACCCGCCGTAGCGGCCGCGCACCGATTCCACGGGCACGTCCAGGTCGATCAGTTGGTCCACGTACCGCCGCACGGTGCGCCCTTCGACGCCGAGCCGCTCGGCGAGTTCGGCCACCGTCCGGGTGCCGCCCGACTGCAGCAGCTCCAGGAGGGTCAGCACGCGGGCAGTGGGTCGGGACATGCACACAACTTAACGTGAATACCGGACCGATTCTGTCCTCTATTGCTCCTAACCTGCGCAGTGCACGCCACCACCAGCACAGCCAAGGAGCCCCCCCATGAAGTTCGTCTCGATCCGCATCATCACCAGCGACGTGGCGCGCCTCGTCGAGTTCTACGAGCGAGCCACGGGGGTGCGGGCGACGTGGGCCACCGAGGACTTCGCCGAACTCGACACCGCGGGCGCCACCCTCGCGATCGCCGGCACCCGCACCGTCCCGCTGTTCGCCCCGGGCTCCGCCCGCCCGGCGGACAACCACAGCGTGATCACCGAGTTCCTCGTCGACGACGTGGACCGCGTTCACCAGAACCTGACCGGCCTCGTCACCGAGTTCGTGGGCGGGCCCACCACGATGCCCTGGGGCAACCGGTCGCTGCTGTTCCGCGACCCCGACGGCAACCTCGTGAACTTCTTCACCCCCGTCACCCCAGCGGCCATCGAAAAGTTCGCACGCTGACGTCATGGCCCCGTAACGGAGTTACAGGACTTCGGAGTTGGCGTGCGGAGTTGGCGTGACTGCTTCCCCCTGTCGAGTCTGGTTCACACTCCGCCCCACACCTCCTCCGCGGTCTCCACGATGAGCCGGAGCTTGGCCAACTGGTCGTCAATGGTGAGCTTGTTGCCCTCGACGGTGGAGGAGAAGCCGCACTGCGGGGACAGGCACAGCTGGTCGATGTCGATGTAGCGCGAGGCCTCCTCGATGCGCCGCTTGAGGGCGTCCTTGTCCTCCAGCTGAGGCCGCTTGGTGGTGACGAGGCCGAGGACGACGTGCTTGTCCTTGGGGACGTAGCGCAGCGGGGCGAACCCGCCCGAGCGCTCGTCGTCGTACTCCAGGAAGAAGCCGTCGACGTCGAGGCCGCCGAAGACCGCCTCGGCGACGAAGTCGTAGCTGCCCGAAGCGGCCCAGGAGGAGGCGAAGTTGCCGCGGCACATGTGGGTGGTGACGCGCAGATCGTCGGGGCGGCCGGCCAGGGCCTTGTTGATGTTGGCGATGTACGTCTCGTGCTGGTGCTCGGCGTCGCCGCCGATGGAGGAGACGTACGAGCGCTGCTCGGGGTCGTTGAGATAGGCGAGCGAGGTGTCGTCCAACTGGAGGTAGCGGCAGCCGAGTTCGTGCACGCCGCGGATCTGGGCCGCGTACGCGTCGGTCAGGTCCGACCAGAAGGCGTCGAGGTCGGGGTAGACGGACGCGTCGATCGCGGCGCGGCCGCCGCGGTAGTGGACCATGCTCGGCGAGGGGATGGTCAGCTTCGGGGTGATGCCGTCGGTGACGGTGTCACGGAGGAAGGAGAAGGCGTCGGCGAAGATCGTGCGCTCGAGACGCACCTTGCCGTCGATGCGCGTGGAGGGCGGCGCGAACTCGATGTCGCCGTCCTCGTTGTGGAAGCGGACATGCAGCGACTCGTCCTCTACGCGGCTGATGCCGCCGAGGGAGTAGATGAAGTCCATGTGCCAGGAGGCGCGGCGGAACTCGCCGTCGGTCGCGCTGCGCAGTCCGGCCTCCTTCTGCAGCGCGACGACCTCACGGACCGCCGTGTCCTCGGCGGCGGCGAGCGCGGCGTCGTCGATCTTCCCTGCGGCGTGTTCCGCCCGTGCTTGCAGGAGCGCGGGCGGGCGCAGCAGGCTGCCGACGTGGTCGGCGCGGAACGGGGGCTTGGCGGTGGCGGCCATGGCGGGTCATCCCTTCATCGACTACAGCCCACAGCCTCACCCGGAATGATCCGTCTCTCAACCACCTGGCCAGAGTCCGCGGGAATTCCCGCCGCACGGGGCGTACGGCGACGGGCTCCGGGCTGCCCGCACGACAGTGCGTCCGCATCCCGTTACCCGTACGAAACAGGACGTCTCTACGTTCCTTGCTGGCTGTTCCTGCTGGAAGGAGTCCGGTGTCCGTGATGAGTCAACGCGTTCCCTGTAAGGGAGACGCGATACGGCGCAACAAGTCGGCGGACCTTCGTCAGTGGACGGAAGTCATGGAACGCGAACACGCTGGAATGTCCTTCCGCGCGATGGGCGGTGACTTCGCAGGAGAGCTGCGGGCGGTGGGGGAGAGGGACCTCCACATGCTCAGCATCGACGCCAAGTCGCTTGCCTCCCACCGCAGTTCGAAGGATGTGGCGCGGGATGCCACGGAGCGCATCGACATTGTCTTCATGCTCGACGGCGGCGCCGTGGCCGAGCAGAACGGCGAGCAGACGGTTCTGCGCAGCGGTGAGGCATGCCTCGTCAATCTTGGCGCGCCGTTCCGCTTTCACTGTCCCGGGGGCTTCCGGCAACTGGTTCTGTCGGTGCCCACGGCAGAGATGCGCCGCCGCGGGACGCGGGTGGACGAGTTGATGACTCATGCTCTGCGCGTCGACTCGCACGGGCTCGGGGCTCCGTGGCTGGCCTTCGTCCAAGGCCTGTGGTCCTTGGTCTCCCGGCAGGGGCCGGGACCGCTGTCCAGCCTCCTGCCGAGCCTGCTGGAGGCCACCGAGATGCTCATGGGAACCAGCCCCGACCTGGCTCGGGCACTGAGCGCGTCGAAGCGTCTGTATGCCGAGGCCATGTCCCTGATCGAGACCTCCAGCCACGATCCGGGCTTCGGCCCCGACGCCCTGGCCGCCATGCTCCATGTCTCGCGCCGAACCGTCTTCCGGGCCTTCGCCGAGCACGGAGCCACGGTGGCCGCGGAGATCCTGCGTTGCCGACTGGGGCGCGCCGAGCGGGCGCTGCGCTTCCAGGGGGCACGGCTCACGGTCGAACACATCGCGCACGCCTGCGGGTTCCGGTCCACGTCCACCTTCCACGCGCGCTTTCAGGAGCAGTTCGGAGTCTCGCCCCGGCGATACGCGCGCGGGGGCGCGCCTCGCCGGACGCGTGTGGCGCGGACGTGACACACCCTGCTGTCCTGTCCCAACGGCCCCCGGGTGCCCGGCACTTGTAGCCCCACCCCGCCCCGCAGCGAAACGGGACCCGGACCTCGACGCGCCCTGGCACGCGGTCGGACCATGTCGGCACCCGTTCGGAGAAACGGAAACCCCGGAGCCCCAGAGGCAACCACGACGCGTAACCCCACCTACGAAAGCTGTTGTCGCCCAAAGGTCCTGTGGGCCTTGTGGGTCCTCCGTTCCCGGTAGGCCCCTACGCGAGGAGAGTCATGCCCCAGCCCACGCCCACGCCCCACGACCGCGAGTTCGTCGAAGCCGCCATCGCCCAGCACGGCCTGACCGTCCCTCACGAGGAGGTCGACTTCTTCGTGGCGAACTACGCCCCGTGCAGGGCTGCGCTCGCGGCCCTCTACCGACTGAACGGCGTCCGCTACGAGGAGCCGGCCGTGACCTTCAACGCCCTGACCTGATCCGACCGGAGGACGCGTACCGACATGACCACAGTGGACCGTATCCCTGTCAGCAGCACCACGGGTGTCAGCAGTACCACGGGAGTCAAGACCCTCACGGACGTCGCCGAGGCGATCAGGACCGGGGCGACAAGCAGCGTCCAGGTCGTCACCGACGCGATCGAAGCCGCCGAGAAGTACGACAAGGCGGTCGGCATCTATCTCGCCCGCTATGACGAGCAGGCGCTCGAAGCCGCTCGGGCCGCCGACGCCGCCCTGGCGGCCGGCGAACCGGTCGGCCCCCTGCACGGAGTACCGCTGGGCATCAAGGACATCATCAGCACTCGCGAAGGCGAGACCACCGCGCAGTCGCTCGTCCACGACCGCACGGCGATGTCCGGCGACGCCGTGGTCGTCGAACGGCTGAGGGCCGCGGGTGGCATCGTCATGGGCAAGCTCACCACGATGGAATTCGCCATCGGCATGCCGGACCCCGCCAAGCCCTTCCCGATTCCGCGCTGCTCCTGGGACCTTGAGCGCTGGGCCGGCGGATCGAGCTCCGGTTCCGGGTCGTCGGTCTCGCTCGGCGCCGTCCACGGCGCCCTCGGCACCGACACCGGCGGCTCCATCCGGATACCCGCGGCGTACTGCGGCATCACCGGCCTCATGCCCACGTACGGCCTGGTCCCCAAGTCCGGTACGGTGCCGCTCGGTTACACCCTGGACCACATCGGCCCCATGGCACGTTCGGCTCGCGACTGCGCCGCCCTGCTCGACGTACTGGCCGGGCCCCACCCCTCGGACCCCACCCTCGCCGCGGCGCCGAGCGCCGACTACATGGGCGCCCTCACAGGGGATCTGACCGGAGTGCGCATCGGCGTCGACCGCCTGGAGCGTGTCAACCCGGAGTACGACCCGGCCGTGAACCGGGCCTTCGACTCCGCCCTCGAAGTCCTCGCCGGACTCGGCGCCCAGGTCGTCGACATCGAACTGCCCCACTACGCCGAGATGACCACGGCCGACGAAGTCATCATGTTCTCCGAGGCCTTCAGCTACCACCTGCCGGACCTGCGTACCCGGTGGCTCGACTACGGAGCCGCCACACGGCAGACCATCGGCGCCGCCCTCTACTACAGCTCCGCCGACTACCTCCAGGCCCAACGGGCCCGCCGCGTCGGCCAGAAGGCGATCCAGCGGACCTTCGAGAACGTCGACCTCATCCTCACCCCCACCTCCGGAGGCGGTGCCGCTTCCCTGGAACGCGTCAAGGACGGATTCTTCCAGCCCGGCGGCATCGGGCCCTTGTACACGGGCTACTGGGACACCACCGGAAACCCGGTGATGAGCGTCCCCTTCGGCTTCACGGACGACGGCATGCCCCTGGGGCTGCAGATCGCGGGGCGCTGCTTCGACGAACAACTCGTGCTGCGCGCCGGTGACGCGTTCCAGGGTCGGACGGACTGGCACCTTCACGCCCCCGATCCACTCAACTCCATAGCCACGCAGCCGAACTGGACGGTCGGCGCGCAGCGCTGAACCGCGCCGACCTACTGATGCGCGAGGGGAGACGGAGGCCTTGTTGACCGTGCCGTTCCACGGGTGGGAGGCGGTGCCGGTCGCCATGTGGCTGTCCCGGGGCCGGTTGCCGTCCATGTCGCCGTCCCAGGAAAGGTCGTTGAAGAACTCGAACACCTCCCGAGCACCGGCACGGCGTACTCACCGCGCGGCATCGAAGAGGTCATCGCCTCGTGCTGAGCTCACGGGACGACGGTGGCGTGAAGTCCTCCGGCTCGTTCCCCGGTGACAGGGCGGAGGACTTCCGCATGCGGTCGTGCAGGCGGCGCAGCGGGCCCGGGGCCCACCAGTTGGCGCGGCCGGCCAGGCGCATGGTGACCGGGAGAAGGACGACGCGGATCAGGGTGGCGTCGACCAGGATCGTCAGGGCGGTGCCGATGCCGAGCTCCTTGAGGAAGAGCACGCCGCCCGACGCGTACGAGAGGAAGGACAGGGCGAGGATGCCGGCGGCTGCGGTGATCAGTGGGGCGGTCCTACGGATGCCCTCCGCGACGGCCGGGCGGGTGCTGCCCGTGCGGTCGTACTCCTCCTTGATGCGGGCGAGCAGGAACACCTCGTAGTCCATCGACAGGCCGTAGGCCACACAGAACATCAGGACCGGGATGCTCGGTTCGATCGAGCCGGTCGCGGTGAAGCCGAGCAGGCCGGAGAGGTGTCCGTCCTGGAAGACCCACACCAGGCAGCCGAACATGACGGACAGGCTGAGGAGGTTGAGGATCGTCGCCTTCAGCGGCAGCAGGATGCTCCCGGTCATCGCGAACAGCAGGAGGTACGTCGCTCCGAGGACGATTCCGGCGGCGAGCGGCAGTCGGTCCAGGAGGGTGGCGCGGAAGTCGGTGGTCTCGGCCGGGTAGCCGCCGACGAGGACGGACGTGGTGGGTGACTCGGTGGTCCGGATGCGGTCGACGAAGGACGGGACGTTGCCGTACATGGCCTGTTGGGTGGGGATCAGCGCGATACGTACGCGGCCGTCGGGAGAGGTCAGGCCGGACTGGCCGGGTGCGCCGGTGCGCTGACCCTCGCGATAGGCGCCGGTGGGGGCGTCCACCTGGAACGTGCCCGGGATGCGGGACAGTTCGGCGGCGTACGAGGCGACGGCTTCGGGCTCGGGTACGTCGCCCCACAGGACGAGGTGGACGGTGTCGGTGGGCTCGGCCGGGAACGTGCGGTGGATGATCTCGGACGTGGTGCGCGAGGAGGCGCCCTCCGGGAGGGTGCGCTCGTCGGGGAGGCCGAAGCGCAGGCCGAGCAGGGGCGCGCCGGCCAGGAGCAGGATCGCCAGGACTCCGATGCCGGACAGCACCGGTCGGCGCATCGCGCCGAGCGCGGTGCGGTGCCACAGGCCGGAGTGGCGTACGGGGGACCGGCGTTCGACCTTGTCGCCCCAGCGGGAGAGCGCGGCCGGCAGCAGGATCACGGCCCCTGCCAGCGCCGTCAGCACGACCAGCGCGCCCGCGTAGGCGAAGGAGTGCAGGAAGAAGAACGGGAAGACGAGCAGGGCGCTGAGCGAAGCGGCCACCGTGACGCCGCTGAACAGGACGGTACGGCCCGCCGCCACCGTCGCCCGGGCCACCGCCTCCTGTTGTGCGTGGCCGGCCGTCCGTTCCTCCCGGTAGCGGCTGATGACGAACAGGCTGTAGTCGACGCCGAGTCCGAGGCCGAGCACGAGCGCGAGGTTGGCGGCGAACGTCGACACCTCGGTGAACTGCGCGATGGCCCGCAGCCCTGCGAGCGTCCCGACCACGGCGAGGAGACCGACGGCGACCGTGAGGAGGGCCGCCACCGTGCGCCGGTAGAGCAGGATCAGGAGCAGGGTGATCGCGGGCAGCGCGAACAGTTCGGCGCGCAGGAAGTCCGTCCGCGCCTGCTCGCCGACCTGGCGCGAGATCTCCTCCTGGCCGCCGACGCGGACGTCGACGGCCGCACCCGCCGTGCGGGTCAACCGCGGGGACAGCTCCGCCAGTTGGTCGCGGGTGTCGGTGGCGCTGCCTTCGAGGCGGACGAGCAGGAGGCCGCGGCGGCCGTCGCTGTCGCGCAGGGCGGTGCTGTCCGCCTGCCAGTAGGACGTGGTGTCGGTGACGTTCGGGACCTTCTCGACCTCGCGCTGCAGCTGGTTCGCCGCGCGGCGGGTCGCGGCGCTGTCGACGTCGCCGTCGCGGGCGGTGACCAGCAGGGCGACGTTGGGGTTCCCGGTGCCGAACTCCTCGCGCAGCACCTCCCCGGCCCGGACGGACTCGGTCCCCGGTGAGTTCCACCGCGACAGATCGAGCTCCGCGAGCCCGCCGGCGCCGTACCCGGCAAGCCCCAGAAAGGCCAGCAGGGAGACGACGAGGACGGTGCGGGCTCGGTGTACGGCAAGCCGGGCCAGAGCGGTGAACATGGTGAACTGCCTTTCCCAGGGCGGGTGTTCCGTGACCGTCAGGCTCGATGCCGCCGCTGACCGAGCGCTGGAACGCCCGCTGGAACAACCGCTGGAACGCCGCGCGGGCTACGCTCGCCCCATGGGCGAGGGGGCGGACGTGAAGGCCGAGCGGGTGTTGAGGTTCGAAATGCTGGGCCCGGTGCGGGTGTTGGGCGCGGACGGGCAGGCAGTGCCGCTGGGCCCGCCACAGCAGCGCGCCGTCCTGGCCGTCCTGCTCCTGCAAGAAGGGCGCTCGATCTCGTACGACGCTCTGGTCGACGCCGTCTGGGGCAGCCAACCACCGCGCCACGTAAGGAACTTGGTGCAGAAGTACGTCTCCGGGCTGCGTCGCTGCCTCGGCGATGCGGTCGACCTGACCTGGACGGGCGGCGGATACCGGCTGACCGGCGCGGGCATCGACGATCTGGGCGAGCGACGCTCCCTGGTGGACCGGGCCATCGCCGCCCGGGACGCCGGCGACCTGCCTGCGGCCGCCGAACTCGTCGGGCGTGCGGAAGAGTTGTGGCGCGGTGACTTCGCCGAGAGCCTGCGCGCCCCCTACCTGGAGGCCGAACGTCAGCGCTGGGCGGAGAAGCGCGTGACCGTACAGGAAGAACGACTGGCCGGCGAGATCGCCCACGGCCGCTCCTTCGAGCAGGTCCACGAGCTGATCCGGCTCATCGCCGCGCACCCGCTGCGCGAGCGTCCGGTGGAGCTGCTGATGCACGCCCTCTACCGCACCGGCCGTTCCTCCGAAGCCCTCGCCGCCTACGAGGCGACCCGGCACCGCCTCGCCGAAGCCCTGGGCGCGGACCCGGGCCCGACGCTGCGCGCGCTGCATGCGCGCATCCTGCGGCAGGACGAGGATCTGCTGGCGGGGATCGGCGTGCGGTGAACCGCTGAGGCCTCAGGCCTCAGGCCTCAGGCCTCAGGCCTCGTGTACGAGGACTCGAATCCCGCAGGGGTACCGGTGACCCTGCCTCCGATTCCGGCCCGTCGCGCCCACCTGGCCGGACCAGATATTAAGTCAGTCGGTTGACTTAACTGGAAGTGTGAGGTCTAGTGATCAAGAGCGCGGAATCAAGGAGCCTGACATGGTGAACAGCACCCAGCCCCGCACCGGCCGCGGCGCCGGCACCCGCGAGGCCATCATGGCCGCGGCCGAGCGCCTCTACGCCGAGCACGGGCTGTCGAACGTCTCCAACCGGCAGATCGGCGAGGCGGCCGGCCAGGGCAACACCACGGCCGTCAGTTACCACTTCGGCAGCAAGGCGACCCTCGTACGGGCCATGATGACCAGGCACGGCGATCAGGTCGACGTGATCCGCACACGTTACGTGGAGGCCGCCGGCGACAGCGACGACCTGCGGGACTGGGTCCGCTGCCTGTTGCGTCCGGTGACCGAATATCACGCGGCCCTCGGCTTTCCGTCCTGGCACGCACGGTTCGCCGCGCAGGTGATGACCGACCCGCTGATGCGGACGCTGGTGACGGACGAGTCCCTCACCCGTGACAGCCTGCGCCGCACCCTTCAGGGGCTGGGCCGGTGCCTGTACGACATCGTGCCCCCCGAGGTCCGCCCCCAACGCGCGGAGATGGCCCGCCACTTGATCACCCATACCTGCGCGGAGCGCGAACGCGCCCTCGCCGAAACCCCGGCCGAGCCCGGCCCGTCCTGGGAACGCATCGCCGACGCACTGGAAGACGCGCTGGTGGGGCTCCTCGCCGCGCCTACCACCCGTCGCTGAAAGACCGTTACAGGCCGGTGCGAACCAACGCCGTCCGGCCTGACCCGACTCGACTCGACAAGGGAGACAGCGTGAAGATAACTGTTGACGAGGAGAAGTGCTGCGGCGCCGGTCAGTGCGTATTGATCGCGCCTGAAGTGTTCGACCAGCGTGACGAGGACGGCATCGTCATCCTGCTCGACGCCGCGCCCGTAGCAGAGCACCACGAGGGAGTGCGCGAGTCCGCAGGCGTCTGCCCTGCCGCCGCCATCCACCTGCACGAGGACGCGTGAGTACGCCCTCGGACGTGCTCGTCGTCGGGGCCAGCGCCGCGGGCCTCGCCGTCACGGAGAGCCTGCGCCGCAAGGGCTACCGCGGACGGATCACGCTGCTCGGCGAGGAAGAAGGCGCGCCGTACGACCGCCCGCCCCTGTCGAAACAGGTACTCGCCGGCACCTGGGAGGCCGAGCGCACGCAGCTCCGCACCCGTGACGTGCTGGACGCCCTGGACGCCGAACTCGCCCTCGGTGAGCGCGCGGTGGCCCTCGACGCCGCCACGCGCACGGTGCGTACCGCGAGCGGAGCGGAGCTGCGGGCGGAGGCCGTCGTACTGGCCACCGGACTGCACGCACGCAGGCTGCCCGGCCTGTCGGGTGCGACGGGCGTGCATGTGCTGCGGACCCTCGGCGACGCCGGTCGGCTGCGCGAGGAACTGCTGAAGGCCGAACGGGTCGTGGTCGTCGGCGACGGCGTGCTCGGCGCCGAGATCGCCGCCACGGCCCGCCTCATGGGCGCCGACGTCACCATGACAGGACCTCAAGCCGCGCCGATGCAGGCGCAGTTGGGCCACGACATCGCCCAGCGCCTGGCCGCACTGCACACCGAACACGGAGTGCGGCTGCGCCCGGACACCCTGGTGGACGGGCTGGAGACGGCCGACGGACGCGTCACCGGTGTCCGCCCGGTCGACGGCGACCCCCTTCCCGCCGATCTCGTCGTCACAGCGGTCGGCAGCACCCCCGCCACCGACTGGCTGACCCACAGCGGACTGGCGCTGCGGGACGGCGTGGAGTGCGACTCCCGCTGCCGCGCCGCCGACGGCATCTACGCGGCGGGAGACGTGGCCCGCTTCCACCACGAAGGCCTCGGACGGTCGCTGCGGCTGGAGAACCGCACGAACGCCACCGAGCAGGCCATGCTGGTCGCCGCGAACATCCTGGGCGAGGACCGCCCCTACAGTCCCGTCCCCTACTTCTGGACCGACCAACTCGGCGTCAAGATCCAGGTGTACGGGCTGCCCACACCCACCGCGACCGTGCGCATCGTCGAAGGTGACACGGAACAGGGCCGGTTCGTCGCGCAGTACCTCGACGACGAGGGGCGCCCCATCGCGGTCCTCGGCTGGAACATGCCCAAACAGGCCCGCCAACACCGCCAGGCCCTCCTCGACCGGTACGCCCCCGCACCCCGGGTCGAACCCGCCGCCGCCTCGCGCTGACGAGGGCCTATACCGAGTGGCAGGTACGCCTCGGCCCACACACGTCACCGGCTGCCCGCAACGGCAGGCCGACCGCGCGTGCCCCGAAGCCCGCCGCCCGAACCGGGTGCCACCCCAGCGGCTCCCACCACGTCGCACGCTCGCATGTTTCCGTCACCCACCGACTGATCCGCGCACGCCTCCCACCCTTCGCACGACGGAGGCGGCCCCCCACCGGAGGACACCATGACCACCACGCCTGCCACCCCCGAAGCCGGCACACCCGAGATCCCCGACTTCCCTGCGGCGCGTTCCTCGAAGTGCCCCTTCGCCCCGTCTCCCGGCATGCGGGCGCTGTCCGAACACGGCCCCGTCACCCGGGTCCGCTCCTGGGGTGACAGCACTCCCTGGGCTGTGACCGGGCACGCCGAACAGAAGGCCCTGCTGTCCGACCCGCGCCTGAGCGTGGAGTTCACCCGGCCGGGCTTCCCCAGCCCCGTGGACCCGACACACGCCCACGCGGGCAGCACCGACCTGAGCTTCGTCGGCATGGACGACCCCGAACACGCCCGGCTGCGCCGCATGGTCAGCGGCGCCTTCACCATCAAGCGCGTCGAGGCGATGCGCCCCCGCGTGCAGAAGATGACCGACGACTTCATCGACACCATGCTGGCGGGCCCCAAGCCCGCCGATCTCGTCCAGGCCCTCGCCCTGCCGATCCCCTCCCTGGTCATCTCCGAGATGCTCGGAGTGCCCTACGAGGACCACGAGTTCTTCCAGGCCAACAGCAAGTCCATCGTCTCCGCCGTCGCCTCTCCCCAGGAACGCCAGACGGCCCACACCAACCTCGCCACGTACCTCGACGACCTCGTCGGCCGTAAGCTCGGCGAACCCGGCGACGACCTCCTCTCCAGCCTCTGCACGCAGATCGAGAGCGGCGAGATCACCCGCCGCCAGGCCGCCACCATGGGTGTGCTGCTGCTCCTGGGCGGACACGAGACGACCGCGAACATGATCAGCCTGGGTACGCTGCTGCTCCTGCAGCACCCCGACCAACTGGCCCTGATCCGCGACACGGACGACCCCGCCGTCATCCGCACCGCCGTCGAGGAACTCCTGCGCTACCTCTCCATCGTCCACCTCGGCCGCCGCCGTACCGCCATGGAGGACATCGAGGTCGCCGGGCACACCATCCGCGCCGGAGACGGCGTCATCCTCCTCGGCGAACTCGCCAACCGCGACCCCTCGGTCTTCCCCGAACCCGACCGCCTCGACCTCACCCGCAACGCCCGCCAGCACCAGGCGTTCGGCGCCGGCGCCCATCACTGCGTCGGCCAGCCCCTGGCCCGCATGGAACTCCAGGTCATCTACCCGACCCTGCTGCGCCGCATCCCCACCCTCCGCGCCATCGACGACCTCGACGCGATCCCCTTCAAGTACGACGCCATCATCTACGGCCTGCACGCACTGCCCGTGACCTGGTAAGAGACCGAGCGGCCCGCCCGCCGACTGCTGGCGCGCAGGCCGGCGGAGGCCGCCGACCCGAAAACGTGGCTGCCCGGCCGAAGCTGAGCGAGGCGCTGTTCCTGGTCCTGGAGCGGGAGTTGGCGAGAGGGCCGGTCGCGTCCTCCTCACCGCCCTCCACCGGTCACCGCACCCCTGCTAGGCGGTCCTTCTCGGCATAGTGTGTCGGGTCATGACCTTGCTCATCATCGGCGGCAGCGGTTTCCTCGGCGGGGAACTGGTACGACAGGCGACTGCTTCCGGGCACGCCGTTGCCGCGACTTTCATGAGGAACCCCGGCCGCTCCTCCGAGGTTCAGTGGCTGCCGCTTGACCTCCGCAATCGCGCGGAGATCGCCTCGGTGCTCGACGAAGTGGATCCACGTGTTGTGGTCAACGCGGCCTCACGGAAGGCAGATTGGGCGACCACGGCGGAGGGAGCCATCCAGGTGGCGATGGCCGCAGCCGGCCGGGGAGCACGGCTGGTGCACGTATCCAGCGACGCGGTCTTCTCCGGAGCCCAGGCCTACTACGACGAAGCCGCTGCACCGGATCCGATCACGCCCTACGGCGCCGCAAAGGCCGCCGCCGAGACCGCGATCCGTCTGCTGGCCCCGGCAGCCGTCATCGCCCGAACGTCGCTGATCATCGGCGATGGGGATTCCGCGCACGAGACGTTGGTGCATGAGCTGTCCGGTGGGCGCCGTGACGGGGCCCTGTTCACCGACGATGTCCGTTGCCCCGTGCATGTGTCGGACCTTGCTGCCGCGATTCTGGAACTAGCGTCCTCCGATCACGCCGGAATCCGCCACGTCGCAGGGCCGGACGCGGTCAGCCGTCACGAACTCGGCCTCCTGATCGCTCGCCGCGATGGCCTCGACCCGGCCACTCTGCCTGCGCGGCGACGGGCCGACACGGGCGTGCCTGGACCGCTGGACGTGCGTCTGGACAGCAGCGGAACCCAGCGCAGTCTCCGCACCAGGATGCGCGGGGCTCGCGAATTCCTGTCAGGCGGGGCCACAGATACGGCCAGTTGATCGCTCTCACATGATGGCCGCGGTTGCAGTCTCCGCTGAGTTCGAAGGCTGACGCTCATGGCCGGGACGGCTCGGCTCGACTGGTCAGGCCGAGTCACCCGTCACGCCCGCCGACGCCGCCGTCCGGGACAGGGCCGGGGCCAGCCAGCGGTTGAGGAGGGTGCGGAGTCGGGTCTCGTCCTGTGGTGGCTCACCGGGGTGCTGGAGCAGTGAGGTCAGGAGCCGCATGATCATCTCGGCGAGGCCGTCGAGGTCCTTGTCGCCGACGCCCGCGGCGGCCCAGTCGACGGGGAAGCGCCGCAGCATCCTGGCGCCGTAGCCGATGGTGTCACTGGTGGTGGCGCCGCGGCCGAAGGCGGTGGTGTCGCCGAGTTGCAGCAGAAGGCTCAGGCGTGGCTCGGTGGGGATGGTCCGTACGCAGAAGACCATGCCCTCGACGACGGCTTCGGCCGGTTCCGTGATGCCTTGCAGGTGCGCGATCATCAGGTCGACGAACGACTCGGCGCCCTGGGCCGCCACCTCGGCGACGATGTCGCTGAGTCGCCCGAAGTGGCGGTACACGGTCTGGCGGGTGACGCCGAGTTCGGCCGCGACGTCGGACAGGGTCGTTTTCGTGACGCCGTGCCGGTCGACGCAGCGGGCGGTCGCGTCGATGATCCGCTGCCGTGCCTCCGCGTCCGATGCGGGAGGTCGGCCTCCCCAGCCGTGGTGCCCCATTGCCTCAGGATCGCACAGGCTCCACGGCCGGTTGGGGCCTGGTTGCGCGGAGTGCGGCCACGACCAGGCCGGTCGCGGCGACGGCGCACAGAGCGGTGTACCAGAGGCTGCCGACCGGTGTGCCCTGCTCGGTGACGCCGCTGGACGCATCGACGTAGGCGGGCAACGCGACCAGCCAGAGCACGACATGGACGACGAGGTACAGCGCCGGATACGTCCTCGCGAACCCCGGCGACGCGGCAGCAACCGGCATCGGCTGCGAACGGCGCGCACGCCACGCGTCCGCGAGCAGGTAGAGGCCGACGATCCAGACGAGGGCGATCTCGACGCCGAGGATGGCTCGCTGGATGCCGAGTTGGTCCCCGCCCGCGAAGAGGTTGCTGGGCACACCGGCGATGCCCATCGCCAACGGTGTCAGGACACCGGCGGCGACGGTGCGCAGGCCGATCTGCCGGCCGGTGAGCGTGGCACGGCCGTCCCGTGCGCCGACAAACCGTACGACGAGGTAGGTCATCGCGCCGAAGGACACCGACGCGAACAGGAACATGCTGTTCATCGGGACCGAGGCGAGCGCCGGTTCGTTGATCATCGTGTTGCCGGGATTCCAGGCCCACCACTTCAGCTGCGGCCCGAGCTGATCGAAGATCTCGTAGAACACCTGGCAGACGAACGCGACGGCCAGCGACCCGGCGACCGGACCGGAAAGGCGGCCGCGCCGGGTGAAGCCGCCCAGGGCGCGGACGAGTTCGTAGGCGAGCTGCGACAGCGCCGGATAGAACGCCACGATGTACAGCGGCAGCCGGTCGTACATGAACTGCACGGTGAACACGTTGTGGGAGAAGATGAAGCCGACGTACTCCTGGAGCCCGAACCAGCTCGGGAAGTAGAGCGGCGGCTCGATCACCGCCAGGTAGACGACCGAGGCGAACCACAGCGAGATGTTGACCGGGTCGCCGTCGCGGCGCCACCGTCGCCAGGCGTGGACGAAGGCGAACACCGCCCCACCGATGACGAGCAGTTCCAGGTACGGCATGGTGCCGCTCTCCAGGCCGAACGGGTTGCGGAAGTCCACGATCGGAGCCGCGTCATGGCACGAGAAGCCGAGCCCTTCCGCGAGGCGCTCGGCCGCGGAGTCGCATGAGTAGCCCATTCGTCACTCCTCCAGTCGGTTCCGGTTGGTTCCAGTCGGTTCGGGGCGATTCCAGTCGGTCGGCGGTGGTGTCTCAGTCGTTGACGAGGTCGGTCTCGGTGGCGGGCGAACGGTTCTCGTAGGTCCGGGAGTTGGCCTTCGTGATGCCGGTGAAGTCGGTTCCGGGCGGGTCCTGTTGGTCGTCGAAGCCGTGGGGAACGACCGTGCGGCCGCGCAGCTCGCGCACCTTGTAGCGCGCGATACGGAGCCAGAAGCGCGGGTCGGTGGCCATCTCCCGCAGCGACTTGTCGAGGTTGAAGACGGCGGTGAACGTCCGGTCCACGTAGTCGTCCTCGCGGCTCGTGGCGGTGGTCGCGTTGAAGACCGGCCAGCTCATGCGTGCAGCGATCCTGCGGCGCCAGCCGGGGACGACTTCGGTGCCGGTCGCGAAGTCGTAGGCCTGGTCGCGCGCCATCGCGAGCATCCAGGGCACGTCGAGCGACTCCTTCTGCCGATCGAGGAACTCGCGGAAGAAGGTGCCGTCGAGGGTGTCGCGGGCGCGCAGCAGCTCGGCGAGGATGAGCGCGGAACGGGCCGCCGAGCTCATGCCCTGGGCGTAGAACGGATTGAACGCGCAGATGGAGTCACCGACACTCACCAGGCCGAGGGGCGGCCGGTCCAGCAGGTCGAAGCGGCGCCACTTGTTTCCGGTCGAGCGGGTCAGGTGCACTTCGGACGTGGGCGTGCTGTCGTGCATCGCCCGCCCGAAGGCCGCCGCCCGCACACGGTCCGCCGCGGCCTCGAACGTGTCCACGTCGCGCGGCATCCGCAGGCCCCACGCCCCCATGCACACGATGGCCCGATCACCCTCGATCGGGAAGAAGTTGCTGAGGAACTCGTGCTCCTCGGGGTGGCCGCCGGTGTCCTGGGTCGGGGTGACGACCAGGTGCTTCCACCACCACGACGCGGGACGCCGGTCGGCGGGCGGCAGGTCGTACCACCGTGAGGTGTAGGTGACCTTGGCGTCGAGGGTCCTCTCCTCGGCCGCCGGCCACCCCGCCCCACTCAGCCAGTCCGCCACGGAGGAGCCCCGCCCCAGCGCGTCGACGACGAGCTCGGCGTCCAGCGAACCCGAGCCGTCCTCCGTACGGAACTCAACTCCTGCTACGCGCCCGGGTGTTGTGTCGCCCACGCTGGTACGCAGTCCGGTGACGGCCACGCCCTCGCGGATCTCGATGGCAGGGAGCTCACGGACCTTGTCGCGCAGGACCCGCTCGATGAGCACGCGGGAGCTGTAGACCATCGTCATCGAACTGGACTTGCGCGCGGCCCAGCCGTCGTTCTCGCAGTACGCCGCGTCCAGCGACGGCATCAGGAGCATGCCGCCGGCGGCGATCAGCGCGTCCTCGAAGCCGGGGAAGATCTCACCGATCGCGCGGCGCCCGGAGTTGAGCAGGAAGTGCGGGTGCTTGCTCTGCGGTACACCGCGTCGATGCTCGGCGTCCGGCGGGAGTTGGTCCCGTTCCAGGACGATCACCTTGTCGAAATGGCGCGCGAGCGCACCCGCGGCGCACAGTCCCGCGACGCTGCCACCGAGCACCACGGCGGTCTTTCCCTGCATGGCCCCTCCATTCATACATGCTGTGACTGAATGTATGATTGACGGGAGGGGAAGCTAACAGCTGCACCTCGAAGGCGCCAGGCTTTCCGCGGGAGTTCGATGTCGATCCGTCCGGCCGACTCCTTACGTCGTGAGCCCCCGACGAGAGGTCCGGAACGTCGGACCCACTTGCCGGGGGCTTACGAGAGAGTCGGGCCGGAGGTGGCTCAGTTGTGCTCTTCGTCGATGGTGACTGCGGCGCCGTTGTACAGCTTGACGACGACCCGCACGCCGCCCTTCTTCGCCGCGGCCTCGAGCTCGCCCTCGGTGCAGCGCTTGTTGTCGCCGTTCTCGCCGCAGATCCAGCCGTTGCCGTTGATGGTCGTGGCGGTGGCGCTGAAGAACGAGCTGGTGTTCCCGTCGCTGTCGACCAGGGAGTACTTGCCCGGGGCCAGGTAGCCGAGTTCCCCGGAGCGCGTGCCGCTCGGCTTGACGGTGTCCGAGTCGTCGCCACCGCTGCTGGAGTGGTCCTCGACGATGCTGACCGCCGTGCCGTTCTTGACCTTCACCGTGGCGGGTACGCCCTTCCTTGCCGCGGCTTCGAGTTCCTTCTCGGTGCACGGCGTGGCGGCCTGGCCCTCGGCGTCGCCGCAGATGCGGCCGGCACCCTGGATGTTGGTGTCGGTCGAGGTGAAGAACGCCTGCTCGGTGTCCTTCAGATCGCTGACGGTGTACTTGCCGGGCGCCAGGTAGGAGACGGTGCCGAACCAGGTTCCGCTCACGCCCTTGCCCTGCGACGTCCCCCCGGAACCGGAACCGCTGCCGGCCTGCGACTCCGTGCTGCCGCCCGCGGAACCCGCGTCGTCGGCTCCGGACTTGTCCTTCGCATCCGAGGCCGCGGTCGACGACCCGGAACTGCTCGACGCGTCGCCCCCGTCCGCGCCGCCCTGGCAGGCCGTGAGCAACGTGGTCGTGGCCATCAGAGCGGCGGCGGTGAGGACGGCCTTGCGGCGGTGGTTGCGAAACATGATGTGGTTCCCCCGTTGATGTATGGATGTGCGGTCGGTCGGCCGGTCGGGCCGTTCCCTTGTTCGATCTTGAGCCTGCCTGACCGGATGTGTTCGGGGGAAGCGCAGTTACGAGGTGATGACGATCTGCGCGTGCCGCTGAGACACCGCAACACCCTGTCGTTGAGGGGGTGTTCGCGCATCCAGAGCCACCGCTGCCGGGCGGGGGCAGGTGAACGTGCTCCCGGTCCCGACCCCGGCCCCGGTCAGCTCTGCGTCACCGTTCCCGCCTTGCGCCGCGAGGCGGCCAGCAGGCCCAGCGGCACCAGCGCCAGAAGGGCGAGGATCATGCCGGTCAGCGGCGGCCCCTGCAGGGACAAGGCGGAGGTGAGGGCGGCGCCCCCGAGCCAGGAGCCGAGGGCGATGCCGACCTGGAACGCGGACGTGGCCAGCGCCATGGGCAGGGCCCGGCCGGCTCCGGCGACGCGGACCACCTCACCGACCACGACCGGATTGGTCGCGAAGCCGGCGGCGCCGAGCAGCACGACCAGGACCACGGCGAGAACGCTGCTGGTCGCCCACAGGGTGATCGCGGCCAGGATCGCGGCTGTAGCCGCGGTGGCGGGGATGAGGGTGCCGTAGGGCTTGCTGTCGCCGCGGCGGCCGCCGAGCGTGGTGCCGGCCAGCGCGCCGGCGCCGAAGCCGAGCATGGCCAGTGGTACCGCCGCCTCGGCGAGGCCGGCGCGGTCGGTCAGCAGCGGGGCGACGTAGCTGTAGGCGGCCATGACGCCGCCCTGGATGAGCGCGATGGCCAGGTAGACCAGCCACAGGCGCGGGTGCTTGAGCGAGGCCGTCTCGGCGCGCAGCGTGCCGTCGGCCCCACCACGGTCGGCGGGCAGCCGGCGCACGATCACAGCGGCGGCGATCACGGCGAGGGCGGCGAGCACCCAGAAGGGGGTCTGCCAGCCGGACAGCTGGCCGGCGGCGGTGCCCAGGGGCACGCCGACGACGTTGGCGAGGGTGGTGCCGCCGACCATGACGCCCATGGCGCGGGTGCCGGCGGCCGGGCCCGCGGCGGCGGTCGCGATCACCGCGCCCACGGCCCAGAAGGTGCCGTTGCCCAGCGCCGCGGCGAACCGGCCCACCATGGCGAGCCCCAGGCCGGAGCTCAGGGCGCCGACGACGTGGCCGGCGGCGAAGACGAGCAGTGCGGCGATCAATGCGTTGCGGCGTGGCAGGCGCAGGGTGGCCAGGGACATCACCGGGGCGCCGATCATCATGCCGACGGCGAAGATGGTGATCAGCATTCCGGCGCTGGACACGGTCACCCCGAGGGCGCCGGAGAGCTGCGGCAGCAGGCCGGTGACGATCATCTCGCTGGTGCCCATGATGAAGGTGATGGCACCCAACAGCCATACCACCGGCGGCAGTTTGACCTTCTCTGTGAGGACGGGCGCGCTGCCGTCGTGCTCCGGCGAAGTGCCGGCTGTGGGGCCTTGCCCGGTGGTGGGGGAGGGGGACGCGGCGGAAGTCACCGAGGGTCCTTTCGATCGGACGGCACGCGCGGCGGGCGCTGGAGAGCGACCGGGGGCGGACGTGCCGTGGGGACGTACCGGCGGGGGCGTGAACACCCCGCCGAGATCTACGGAACCAGTCGCGGCGGGCGGCAAACAGTCACGTTCGTGAGGGGTAACGGCAGGGCACCCCTCCGCGCCGAGGCGGGACGGGGTTCGGCGTCAGCCCTCGGCGCCGGACTGCTCCGCGGCCGTTTCCTGCCGTTGGGTGGCGGCCCAGCTGGCCAGGAGCCGCAGGGCGTCGGCGGCGGGTGTCCCGGGATCGGCGCTGTAGACGGTGATGGACAGGCCGTCGTCACCGGGCAGGTCCAAGGTCTCGTGGACCAGCTCCATCTCGCCCACCGCCGGATGCAGGAACCGCTTCGTGCCCTCGGTGAAGACGTGCACGTCCTGCGCGCCCCACATGGTGCGGAAGGCGTCACTGCGGGTCGACAGCTCACCGATCAGGTTCGACAGCTCACGGTCGTAGGGGTTCTTGGCGACCTCGACCCGCAGCACCCCCACGCCTTCGCGGGCCACCCGTTCCCAGTCGGGGTAGAGGCGGGTGGCCCGCGGGTCGAGGAAGACGAACCGGCAGGTGTTGACCGGCTCGGTCGCGGTCGCGAACAGCTCGCAGTGCAGGGCCCGCGCAAGCGGATTGGCGGCCAGGATGTCCATACGGTTGTTGCGTACGTACGCGGGCTGGTCGTGCAGGCCCTCGACGATGCGCAGCACACTGGGCCGAACGGTCGCCCTCTTCGAGCGGCGCCGGCCGCGCGCCGGGCTGCTGCCGGCCGTCCGCGCCAGGGCGTACAGGTGGTCCCGCTCGGTGTCGTCCAGGCGCAAGGCCTGAGCGAGGGCGTCCAGGACGCTGTCGGAGGCCCCCGCGAGATTGCCGCGCTCCATGCGCGTGTAGTACTCGACGCTCATCCCGGCGAGCATCGCGACCTCTCCCCGGCGCAGCCCGGGCACCCGCCGCTGCCCGTACACGGGCAGACCCGCCTGCTCCGGGGTGATCCTGGCGCGGCGCGATTTCAGGAATGCACTGACTTCTTGCCGGTTGTCCATGCGGCCAGCGTAAGGAGACGCCGCCGAAGGTGGGGGACCCTGTCGTTACCCCCCACGGCAGATGTTCCATGGTGGGGGTCGACGTCGTCGGCTGTGGTGGTCAGGGCATGGGGACGAGCACGCCGGGAAGACTGCCGGCCTTCACCGCGGCCTCATCGATGGACAGGCCGCAGTAGGTGCCGACGGCGGTGAACACCGCCGTCGGCAATTACGGGCCGTGCTCCTCGTGGTACGCCACGGCTACGCTGTCACAGGGGTTCTTCTCCGGCTCGTGGGCTCTTACGCTCGCGCGGTGAGTGATGTGGTGCTGGCCTGCGCAGTCGCGGTCGCCGGATGCGTGCAGTGGCTGACCGGGATGGGCTTCGCACTGGTCGCCGTGCCCGCCCTGGTGCTTCTACTCGGCCCGAATGACGGGGTACTGCTCGCCAACTGCGCCGCGGGAGTGGTCAGTTGCGCGGGCCTGGCGGGCGGCTGGCGCCGGGTGCGACTGCGGGCGATGGCGCCGTTCGTCGCCGCGTCCGTGTGCACGGTGCCGGTGTGCACCTGGGCGGCGGCCCGGCTGCCGGAACCCGTCCTGATGGTCGTGCTCGGTTCCCTGGTCTGCCTCGCCGTCGGCCTGGTCGCGCGGGGACTGCGGCTGCCCGCCCTCGGCGGCACGGGCGGGGCGCTCGCCGCCGGCGGCGCGGGCGGATTCATGAACGCGGCGGCCGGCGTCGGCGGACCCCCGATGTCCCTGTACGGGGTGAACGCGGGCTGGTCCATGCGCGAGTTCGTGCCGAACGCCCAGTTCTACGGCGTCGTGGTGAACGTCGTCTCGGTCGCCGCCGGAGGCCTGCCGGGGCTCGACCGACGGGCCTGGTGGGTGGCGGGCGCGGCCCTCACCGCCGGTGCCCTCGTGGGCTGGGGCCTGGCCGGGCGGGTCCCCGAGCGCGCTGTCCGGGTGATGGTGCTCGGCCTCGCCGTGGCGGGCGGCGCCTTGGCCGTGGGCAAGGGGCTGTGGGGCCTCTAGGGCTGGTTGCGAAAGTGCCTGCTGTGGCGTGGTGAATCGCAGTGATGGATGCACGAGCTCGTCAGGAGTTGCTCCACCCGGTTGTCCTGGAATACGAGTCGAGCAGGTCCACCACGAAGACCAGGGTCGAGCCCGCCGGGATCAACGGCGAGGGCGACTGGTTGCCGTAGCCGAGACGCGGGGGAACGATGATCTCGCGCCGACCGCCGACCTTCATCCCCCTCACCCCGCGGTCCCAGCCCTTGATGGCCTTGCCACCGCCCACGGCGAACTTGAACGGCTCGCCCCGGTCCCAGGAGGCGTCGAACTCCTTCCCGGACGCGAAGGTCACCCCGACATAGTGGACCCTGACCACCATGCCCGGCTTCACCTCGGCCCCGTCCCCGACGACCAGGTCCCGAATGGTCAGCTCGGTGGGAGCTTCGCCTTCGGGAACGTCGACCTCGGGTTTCGTCAGTTCACTCATTGCCGCCTCATCACTCTCCGTCGGGGGACCTGCAGGGGTCGGCCGGACCCATGGCCTCCCATGGCCTCCCATGGACACCCCGTGCAGTAGATGGCCACGCTACCGAGGATGCCGATCCACGGAGCACGCCGAATCCGGCGACCACCTTGGTGGCCGGCTTCATGAGCCTGGTCGACGTGACGATCGTGGCGGTGGCACCCGCTGGACATCGCGCCCTGGGTGGCCGCGCCGGTGCTCTTCATCGGCGGCGTGGGCCGGTGCACTCGCGGCAGGCCTGACTTCGGTGTTGTCCTTGCGGAGGCGGGTGCCTCACACGCCACTGTGGGTCCTGCGCACACACTCCGCGACCACCTCCCGCAGGCTGCCCGTACGCCGGAAGGCCTCGCGTTGCAGGCGGGTGCCGTTGCCGTCGCGCAGCAGCCGGGACACCAGTGCCTGGGCCTCTTCGAAGTCACCGGCGTCCTCCAGCGCGGGCCGCACGTGTTCCAGGAGCGAGTCCACGGCGGTCCGGGCCGGTACGGGCTGCATCAGCAGGGGGCTCACGAGCTGATCGTCGAGGCCCGAGCGGCCTGCGCGCCAGGCCGCGAGGCGCAGGAGCGCCACGGGGTGGTCGGCAGCGGGTTCGCCGGAGCGCCACTCGCGTGCCGCCGTCTCGACCAGACCACGTACCAACATGGCGAGCAGAACGGTCGTCGACGGTTCGAGACACACATCGGCGACGCGCACCTCGACGGTCGGGTGGGCGGCCGACAGCCGGGCGTCGAAGTAGACCATGCCCTCGTCCCGTACGACACCGGTGGCGACCATGGACTCGACCTGGCGGTGGTACGCGGCGGCGTCGTCGAAGAGTTCCACCGGCCCCGCGGACGGCCAACGCCCCCACACCCGGCTGCGATAGCTGCTGTACCCGGAGTCCTTGCCCTGCCAGAACGGCGAGTTGGCGCTCAGCGCGACGAGCACCGACAGCCAGGGACGGATCCGGTTCAGCACGGCGACGCCCTCTTCGTCCGAGTCGACTGACACATGGACGTGGCAGCCGCAGGTGAGCTGCTCCTGCGTGGTCAGGCCGAACTCCTCCGCCAGCCACTGGTGACGTGCACCGGTACCCACGGTGGGACTCACCGGGAGCGGGGACGTGGCAAGAGCGGCGGCCGCGCAGCCCAGCTTCTCCGCGTGATCGGTGGCGGCCCTGCGGCACTGGGCGATGTCCACGGCGAGATCCGACGTCGCCTCGTGCGGGCTGGTGGCGAACTCCAGCTGCTCGCGGTGCAGTTCGGCCTCGAAGGCCTCATCGCCCTCGCGGGCGGCGACCGCCATGACCGCGCTCGACATGGCGCGTGCCTCGCCGGTGTCACGGTCGACGAGCAGCAGTTCCTCTTCCACCCCGACACTGCGCATGCGGCACGTTCCTTTCAGGTAACCGGCGCACGATCGGCCCTGTGCCGGTGCGTGAACAGTTCTCTCCGCGTGCCCAACGAACGAGCCGCTATGTCCGTTCGGAGCGGGGGCGGGAGGGTGGTCGTCTGAACCGTCAGGCAGCCTGCTGACTCTCGGTGATGTCAGGTGCCGCGTACTCCCGTACCTGGGCACAGCTGCGGCTGATGAGGCGGGAGATGTGCATCTGGGAGACGCCCATTTCCTGGGCGATGTGGGACTGCGTCATGTCCTCGAAGAAGCGCATGTAGAGGATGGAGCGCTCACGTTCCGGGAGTGTCCGTAGGCCTTCCTTGGCTGCTTCCCGGTCGGCGACCAGATCGTACTCGGGCTCCTCCTGGCCGAGCGTGTCGGCGAGACTAATTCCGTCCCCTCCGTCCTGGGACGAGCCGAGTTCGGCGTCCAGGGACAGGCTGCTGTAACTCTCCAGCGCCTCCATGCCCCGGCGGACCTCGTCCAGGGTCAGCCCGGCCCGGGCCGCGATCTCCTCCAGGTCGGGTTCGTGGCGGTGATCGGGCTCGTCGAGCAGGTCCCGGCGGGCGACACGGACCTTGTTGCGCAGGTCCTGGACGCGCCGCGGGACGCGTACGTCCCAGGTGTGGTCACGGAAGTGGCGGCGCAGCTCACCGGTGATCGTGGGAACCGCGTACGCCTCGAAGGCTCCGCGCCCGGGTTCGTAACGTTCGACGGCCTTCACGAGGCCCAGAGCCGCGACCTGGTTCAAGTCATCGGGATTCTCACCCTTGTTGCGGTACCGGCCGGCCAGGCGGCGTGCCATGGGCAGCCAGGCCTCCACCAACTGCTCGACCAGTGTGTCCCGTTCGCGTCCTTCGGGTGTGTTCGCGAGCCGGAGAAAGTCCTGTTCGGTGTCAGGGGCATCGTCGTGCACGTGACGTGTGGCCATGGTTCGCTCCTCATCGTCGCGGTCAGCAAGATGACCAGGGGCCGATCAACACCCGTTGCGGGTGGCTCGTACTCCTGGAGCGAGCCTGTTTTCCCAAGCTCGTGCTCGTTGTGTCCTCGACCCTACAAAAGAGCGGGCGGTGTCGACCACCGGGCAGGTCAGCGGCCCGCCCACTCCGCAATGGCCGGTGCGATGCGTTCGAGAGGCAGAACGAGGTCGACGAGGCCCGTGTTGATCGCCGATTGGGGCATGCCCTGAAACGCGGCGGTGTCCGGGTCCTGCACGATGACGGTGCCGCCGTGTGCCTTGACGGCGGAGACACCTTGGGCGCCGTCGCCGTCGGAGCCGGTCAGCACGCAGGCGATGACGCCCCGCCCGAAGGCTGTCGCCGCCGATTCGAACAGTGGATCGGCGGCCGGGCGGGCGTAGTTCACCCGCTCTTCGCCCGTCAGGAACAGTCTCCTGCCGTCCTGCCGTACGCACAGGTGCCGGTCGGGTGGAGCGATATGAACGACTCCCGCACGCAAGGGCCCGTTCCGGGCCAGCTCGACCTCGAGCGCGGTCGCACGGGACAGCACAGGAACGATCTGTGTCTCGCGGCCGCGGCGCAGGTGTTGCGCGACCAGCACGGTCACCGGCAGCTCGGGGTCAAGGCCGCCCAGCAGCGTCCGCAGGCCCTCCACGCCACCGGCCGAGGAGGCCACCACCACGACCGCTCGGTAGTCACGGGCGTTCGCCGAAGATGCGCGGTTCACGGCAGCGGGGTCCCGGGCGGGCTCTGGTCCTGTGGCTTTCCGGGGTCGGGCATGAGGGCTCCGGTGGGTGTTGGGCTGGTCAGCGGCCGACGCGCAGGCACCGGTGCGGGGTTCGACTGCAACGCGGCGGACAGGCCCGAGTGGCTGCCCTCCGCACGACCCGCTCCGTATGACACGACCCGCTCCGAACACGTTGTCCTCCACCGCCACCATGGCAGTCTTCGCCCGGCCCCGCAGCCCGTATTCCGCTAGGCCGGCTCGTGGAGGAGTGCCCAGGGCGGGGCGTTGCATGCGGAACGCGTCGAGATCGGCGGCTGCCGAACCGTTGCCACGCCCTCGATGCCCGATCCGCAGCTCCTGGGGCACGCCTCAGGAGGGCACACCGTCATGCCGAGATGCGGGACAGGATCGCCTCCAGGCCGAAGGTGAAGCGCTCGTCGAAGTTCTGTCGGAGGTGGGGCAGGACTCGTTGCAGGGACGGGTGTGCGGCGGGGTCGACGGCCTGGTCGAGACGTTCGTCGCCTTCTTCGGGGGCGGCCTGTTCCTCCTGGGTCAGGCCGAGGGTGAAGTAGTTGACCGTCCAGGTCGTCCATGCCGCCTGGCGCTCGTCGGCACCGGCTTCCAGGAACGCGTCGACGAGGCGGTCGGCGAAGCGCAGCGTGTGCGGCTCTGCTGAATAGGTGCCGGTGACCAGGGCGGCGCCGTCGCGGTGGGCGAGCAGCGTGCGCCGGTAGCGGCCGGTCAGTTCGCGGGCACGTTCCAGAGGGGCGTCGGGCAGGTCGTCGTAGCCGATGTCGGCGAGGACGGCGTCGGCCATCAGTTCCAACATTCGCGCCTTGGTCTTCACGTGCCACAGCACCGTGTTCATCCGCACCCCGAGGCGGTCGGCGACCGCCCGGGTGGAGAGGCCGTCAAGGCCACGCTCGTCCAGTACCTGGAGCGCGGCATCGATCACGGCGGTGCGTGTGAGCTGGCCTGCCGCGTCTTCCCTGGCTTGCTTCTTGGTCACTGACCTAGTTTACTCCAGCTCAATCATTGGTCACCGACCAAGAGTGTGTTTCGAGGGAGAGAAGGACCATGGACTACCAAGTTGTCGTCGCAGGCGCCGGGCCCGTGGGCCTGTGGCTCGCCGGCGAACTGCGCCGCACGGGAGTCACCGTCGCCGTGATCGAGCCCCGCCTCGAACGCGACTCCCGCTCCCGCGCCCTGACCGTGCACCCCCGCACCATCGAGACCTTCGCCTCCCGCGGCGCGCACCAGCCCTTCGTGAGCGAGGGCATACCGCTGCCCGGCGGCCACTTCGGCGGCCTCGACTCCCGTCTGGACTTTCGTCATCTGCCGAGCCCCTTCCCGTACACCCTCGCCCTGCCTCAAGAGCGCACCGAGGCACTGCTGGAGGGCCAGGCCCTCGACCTGGGCGCGCACATCCTGCGCGGACACGAGGTCACCGGGTTCACCGAGCACACCGACCACATCGCCGTGCACACCACCGGACCGCACGGGCCCGCCACCCTCCAGGCGGCCTACCTGGTCGGCTGCGACGGCGCCCGCAGCACCGTGCGCTCCGAGGCCGGTATCGATTTCCCCGGCACCCCCTCCACCGTGCTCGGCTGGCTCGGCGACGTGGTCCTGGACGACCCGCCCGCCCCCGGCTACAGCTACTTCGGCCCCGAGGGCGCCCTCATGGTCGTCCCCATGCCCGGCGGCATCCACCGCCTGGTCGGCATCACGCCCCGCGACCTCGTCACCACCTGGCCCGGCGACCTCACCCTGGACGAACTGCGCGAGAACGTCATCGCCATCGCCGGCACCGACTTCGGCCTGCGCGACCCGGTCTGGCTCTCCCGCTACGGCAACGCCACCCACCTCGCCGACCAGTACCGCAAGGGCCGCGTCTTCCTCGCAGGCGACGCCGCTCACCAGCACTTCCCGGCCGGCGGCGTCGGCATGAACGTCGGCATCCAGGACGCCGCCAACCTCGCCTGGAAGCTCGCCGCCACCCTCAACGGCTGGGCCCCCAGCGGCCTGTTGGACACCTACCACGCCGAACGCCACCCGGTCGGCGTCGACCTCACCACCACCAGCCGCGCCCAAGTCGCCCTGATGACTGCCTTCACCCCCGAAGGGCTCGACCTGCGCGGCCTGCTCGCCCGACTGATCGCCAACTTGCCCAACCTCAACGACCACTTGGCGACCCAGGTCAGTTCACTCGCCGTCACCTACCCGCCCGCCGCCCCCGACGCACACCCGCTGACCGGCACCCGCGCCCCGGACCTCCGGATCGGCGACACCGGCCTGTTCGCCCTGCTGCGCGCCGACCGCTACCTGCTGCTGGACCTCACCGGCAGCGGACGTCTCACCGGGTACGCGCGCCCCGGACTGCACGTCCACGTCGGCACCCCGGACCAGCCTCCGGCCGACTTCGCCGACGTCCGCGCCGCCCTCGTCCGCCCCGACGGCCACATCGCCTGGGCGAGCACCGCCCACAACGACACCGCCCTCACCGGCAGCCTCACCGCGACCCTGGCCGCCACCCACCGGAAGTGAGCCGCACCGCACATGTCGCTCAGCCCGACGTCCGCGTCTCCAACTCGCTGAGCTCCGCGGTGAATTGTGCGCCGGCGAGCAGCGCCAGGTTGGACAGCCACAGCCAGATGAGGAAGACCACGGCGCCCGCCAGCGATCCGTAGAGCCTGCTGTAGGCGCTCAACTCCGAGGTGTAGAAGGCGAATCCGGCGGAGGCGCACAGCCACAGGAAGGCCGCCAGGGCGCCGCCGGGGATGCTGTGGGTACGGACGCGGGCCTGTGCGGGACCGGTACGGAAGACGATGACGACGAGCAGAGCGACCACGCACAGCAGCAGGGGCCAGCGCAGCAGGCTCCAGGCCAAGGAGGCGACGGTGCCGAGGCCGAGGTAGCGGCCCAGTGTCTCGGCGACCGGTCCGGTCATCAGGAGCACCAGGGCGCTGAGGACGAGGATGCCGAGCAGGGCGAGGGCCGTGATCAGGATGCGGTGGGCCTTGTGCCAGGTCGAGCGGCGGTCCGCCACCCGGTGCATGCGGTGGACCGCACGACGGAACACCGCGAGGTAACTGGAGGCCGACCACAGCGCGCTGACCGAGCCGGCGGCCAGCAGCATCCAGGCGGCCGTGCCGTGGTGCAGCGCCCGGGACAACACGTCGTGGAGCTGGGTGCCGGACTGGCCGGGAGCGTACTCGCTGACGTGGGCGATGAATTCCTCGGCCGTCTCCGGGCTGATGAGGCTGAACGCCAGGGAGATGACCAGCAGGGAGGGCAGCACGGTCAGGATCGCGTAGTACGTGAGCGCGGCCGCGGAGTCCGACATGTCGTCGCGCCACATCGACACCGGGGTGCGGCGCAGCGCGGCTCGCCAGGTCCGCACGGAACCGTCACCTCTCGACGGGACGGGGCGTGGGCCGCGTTCGTGCGACGTTCCGTCGAGGGCGTGCGGGTCAGCGGACATGTGGCCTGCGGTGCGAGCGGGCGGAGGGGCGTAGGTGCATGCGGAAACGGTACGGGGTGAGTGTGTCCCCTGTATCGGGGGCAGCCGTCAGTGCGTCTCCGTGAGGGCCTGTTCGTAGGCGGCCTGAAGGAGTTCGGAGGCCCGGGGGCGGTCGGGGTTCGGGCGGGGAATGCCCAGGTGCACCTCGCGGAGTTCGTCCATGAGGTCCTCCCAGAGCTGCGGGCCGCCGTCCTCCAAGAGGCGGGCGCGGACGGTGAGTTCGGGGGTGGTCGGGCGGTGCCGCATTCCCCAGGAACCGAGCGCGGCCATGATGGGGACCGTCTGGATGCCCGCTTCCGTGAGGCTGTAGGTCGCTCGACGCCCTCGTTCGGCCTGCTCCTGCGTGAGGAGGCCGCCGGCGACGAGGGCTTTGAGGCGGCTGCTGAGGATGTTCGACGCGATCCCTTCCTCGGAGCCGCTGAGCAGCTCGCGGAAGTGCCGGCGCCCGCCGAACACCATGTCGCGCAGGACGATGAGGCTCCACTGGTCCCCGAGTGCCTCCACGGCCGCGTTGATCGCACATCCGGACCGCGGTCTGTCTCGCATTACCCACCTCCAGTTGCCCACCTCCAGTGATTGCATTCTGCCATCACCAAGTCTAGGCTCACGCACAGCTAGTGATTGCAATTCGCAATCACATCGCTTCGACGGCAGGAGTCGATGCAATGTCCCGCGTAAGGGTCCACAACTTCGCCATCTCCATCGACGGATTCGCCACCGGCGAAGGGCAGAGTCTCGAAGCCCCGTTCGGCCACGCCGGCGAGCGGCTCCATGAGTGGTTCTTCCCGACCAGGACCTTCCAGCACATGCTGGGCAAGCCGGGTGGGAGCGCTGGTGTCGACGACGCCTTCGCCGGCGCCTGGGATGCCGGCATCGGGGCGGAGATCATGGGCCGCAACAAGTTCGGCGCCCAGCGCGGGCCGTGGGAGAACGAGGACTGGAAGGGCTGGTGGGGGCCCAATCCGCCCTTCCACACCCCGGTGTTCGTCCTGACCCACCACCCGCGCCCCTCGGTGGAGATGGAGGGCGGCACCACATTCCACTTCGTCGACGCCACGCCGCAGGAGGCGCTCCGTCAGGCGCGCGAGGCCGCGGGCGACTTGGACGTGAGGATCGGCGGCGGGCCGACCACGGTCCGCGAGTTCCTCGCCGAAGACCTCGTCGACCATCTGCACATCGTCGTCGTTCCGATCCTTCTGGGCCGTGGCGAGCGCCTGTGGGACGGACTCGAAGGACTCGAGAAGCGCTTCCGGACCGAGTCCGTGACAACGCCTGGCGGCGTCACGCACATGACGTTCACCAGGCCGTAGCGACCGCCCGCGAACGCCGCGCCAAGGGGGCGGCGTTCGTGTTCGTGTTCGGACCAGCGTTCACTCAGGCTGTCGGCGCGAATGCGGTGATGGCGTCGACGAGGGTGGCCGGGGCTTCCAGCGGGATCAGGTGACCGGTGTGCGGGATCACCACGAAGTCGGCTTGGGAGAGGTAGGGCACCAGGTTGTCGCGGAGTACGTCGACGGGCTCCACCTGGTCGTGTTCTCCGGCGACGACGAGTGCGGGCACGCCGACCATGCGGGTGTGCTCGGTAGTGTCCTGCGCGATGCCGCGCAGGCCGGGTGGCCGCGACCAGTTGTGCGACCTTGCCGCCCATTGAATGCCCACCAGGACGTGGTCGGTGACCCCCGCATCGGCGAGCACGGCGAGTGTGTCGTCGGCGAGCTGGCCGAGGGGGTAAGGACCGGGCAGAGCGCTCGAGCGGCTCCACCCGCGGAAGTACGTCACGGCCCGCCAGGCGGTCGTCGACGAGGTCCCAGGTGCGGGCGGAACCACCCCAGTAGTGCAGGAACACCAGGGTCGGGCCGTTCCCCGGCTGACGCCACCCGGGAGCTGGTCGCGTCCCCGGATCTGGCCGCGCACTGGAGCATCCCCGACACCGACTGGCCGTTCGTCGACACGGCGCGCAGCCATCTGCTCCTCGAAGCATCCGCCCCGCCCGGTGACTTCTCGACGGAGCTGCCCGGAATCCTGCTCTCCGCGCTCATCGCGCGGCTGCGCCCACCGCACGCCGAAGCGCGGTCCACACATCCGGTGTTCCGGCTGTTCCGCTCCAGCGTCGAAGCGCACTTCCGGGAACACCACGACGCCGGCTACTACGCCCGCGCCCTGGGATACGCGCCCCGCACCCTCTCCCGAGCGGTGCAGCAGGCCACCGGCCGCACCGCGAAGGCGTACATCGTCGAACGGATCGTCCTGGAAGCCAAACGGCTCCTCGCACACGACCGGCTCAGCGCCGCCCGCTGCGCGGACACACTCGGCTTCCCCGACGCATCCAACTTCTCGGTCTTCTTCCGCAGGGCCACAGGCCAACGCCCGGGCGCGTGGCAGGCGACGACGGCCGGCGAGTAACAGGACGTTCTCCAGCCAGAGTTGACCGTTTGCGGTCCGGGAGTTGATCGGATCGAGTGTCCGCCCGCCGCCCGTACGGCGGCTGGGCGGACCCCTGCCGCGACGTCGGTCAGCCCCGCGGAGAGTGCACCGTGTCGGCGCTGATGGTCAGCAGGACGCGTTCCTGGTCGCGGCCGCCGAACCAGGGATAGGGCCCGCCCAGGTACTTGTGCGCCACCTTGTCGATGTGTGCTTCCGCACCCTCGGTCGTGGACGTCACGACGCGGCCGCGCACCGCCCAGTACCGAGAAGGATCTGCCGGGTCCGCGATGCCGACGGCGACGCGGGGGTCGCGGCGGATGTTCCGCATTTTCTGATGGGTGGTCACCGTGTTGATGACCACCTGGTCCCCGTCCCTGTCCACCCAGGTCTGGGTGATCTGAGGCGAACCGTCCGGCATCAGCGTCGTCAGGAAACAGATGGCCGGCCCGTCCAGGGCGGCGGCCAGTTCACTCGGCAGTGGCATTTCGGGCACCTTTCACGTGTGGCACGGGAACGCCCAGCCATCAAACACTGCCGCCCGGTCCGCTACGGGGCAGGGGTGCATCAACTCCGGCGCCGGCGCGCCGCATCGTCATGGCAGATGCGGAAGCTCCTCTGCGCCGAGCAGGAGCAGGTGTGCCAGGTCCCCGGCGTCGTAGAGGTGCAGATACACGGTGTCCGCGCTGCCCTGCGCCAGGCGGTGGATGTGCTGGACGACGGTGTCCGGGATGCCGACCACCGCCGCTTCCCGCAGGAAGGCGGAGGTTGCGACCGAGGACCGGCGGTCGGTCTCGGCGTGGGCCTGCACCGCCGACGATCACCGGGATGCGGTGGGTGGGCCGGGGCGGGGTGCGGTTGTCGGTGAGGCGGTAGTGCGTGCCGTCGTGGGAGAACGGGGCGCTGTCCCACAGGCCGCGGATGACGGTGAGTTGCTCCTCGAGCCGGTCGAAGCGTTCGGCGAGCGGCGGGAAGGGAATGCCGAACGCCTCGTGTTCGCGTGCGTACCAGCCCGCACCGAGACCGAGTTCGACGCGGCCGCCGCTCATCTCGTCGACCGTGGCCACCGTGGTGGCGAGCAGCCCCGGGTGGCGGAAGGTGGCCGCGGTCAGCAGGGTGCCCAACCGGCGTCCACCCCGAGGGCACCGCGACCGCGACTCCGCCCGGCAAGCCGCTCAGCGAGTCCGAACGCACCGTGGTCGACCATCTGATGCGGGACGGCCGGGCCGCGGGCCTGGCCAACTCCACGGCACACCGCGTCGTCCGCCGGGTCCTGGACGAACGCTGGGTCCAGCCGCGGCTCGAGACGGTCTCGCAATGGCTGGGGTTCGACACCCCGTTCCTGCTGCGTCTGCGCGTCGCCCCCGGTTCGACGTCCGACGTGATGGGCCGCATCGACCGGCTGCCCCAGACCCGGCTCACCGCCCACGTCGCGGGCGACCTGTCCGTGCTGTGCACCGGGCTCGTGGCCGACCGGGTCGCTCTGGCGGCGTTCATCGACCACGAACTGGCGGAGGTGCCGGGCATCGTGAAGGCCGGCGTGGACGTCATGCTCACCGAGCCGCGCTGCTACTGGCTGGACCGGGACCGCGGGTCGGGCCTGGGGGAGTTCCATCCGCCGGGGCTGCTGTGAAGGTGGGCGGGGCCGGCGCGGCGAGCGATTCTCGCCGGGCCGAGACCGGTGCGGGGAGCGATTCTCGCCAGGCCGGGACCAGCGCGGCGAGCGACTCTTACCGGGAGGCGACCCCGGCCGCCGCCACCCGCACCGCCAAATCCAGCAGATGCCGGTCGCTGCCCCGCGGCCCCACGAGGCAGAGGCCCACCGGAGCGGTGCGGCTGCGGATGGGAATGCTGACGGCGCAGCGCCCCGTCAGGCCTGCCAGACAGGTGAGTTGGAAGGTCTGGGCCCTGGTTTCCTCGATGGCGGGACCGCCGATGGAGGCCTCTTCCCGGGTGGGGGCCACGGAGGACGCGGACGGCAGGAGCAGGATCCGGTCGCCGAGCAGGTCGTCGACGCGGCCCCGGGCCTCGCGCAGCACGCGCTCGGCGGCGGCCAGGTCGGCGGAGGTGTAGGCGGACGCGGTTTCGAAGCGCGCCCGGACATCGGGGTTGAGCGAGTCCCAGTGGCGAGACACCCACGGGCCCCACTGACGCCACGCTTCCACGCCCTGCTTGGTCTGGAAGGCGCGCACCCACCCGGGCAGCACACTCGCGTCGAACCGTACGGTACGCAGCCGCGGCAGATCCGCGGCGCGACGCCAGCCGGCCACCGCCCGTCGCACGGAGGCGGATACCTCAGTCGAGGCCACGTCGACGATGTCCTGGGCAAGCACCGCACCCGAGGGCATGGGCCCCTCGGCGCGGGGGAGCAGGACCCGGCCCGCCGCGCGCAGCGTACCCGCGTCGCGGGCGATCCAGCCGACCGTGTCGAAGGACGGCGCGAGCGGCAGCAGTCCCGCGGTGGACACCGCGCCGTGGCTCGGGCGGATGCCGTACAGGCCCTGGTAGGAGGAGGGGATCCGGATCGAGCCGCCGGTGTCGGTGCCGAGGCCGATGTCGGCTTGTCCGAGGGCGACGGCGCTGGCGGGCCCGGAGGTCGATCCGCCCGAAATACGGTCGGGGGCCGCGGGGTTGGGCGGCGTACCGTAGTGGCCGTTGGTGCCTGCCAGGCTGTACGCGAACTCGTCGGTGCGGGCGATGCCCGCGACGTCCGCGCCCGCCGCGAGCAGGGCGGCGACCGCCGCGGCGGTCACGGCCTGTGGCCGACTCTCGGCGAGCCACGCGGGATTGCCCGCGCCCACCCGGTGCCCCTCGACGGCGAACAGATCCTTGACGGCGACACGGAGCCCGGACAGCGGGCCGTGCCCGGTCGCGGCCACCAGCGGGTCACCGAACTCCCGCCACACGGTGGGGTCGTGGGTTCCGGGCCTGGGTGCCGCGGAGGCGGGGCGTGCACCGAGCGGCAGCACCGCACCGGCGCCCGCCGCGGCCGCGAGAGTGAGGAAACCCCGTCGATTCACTGCCTGCATGCGTACAAAACTCCCTAACTGGTGGGTGGCCGTGCGGTGTTGAGAGAAAGCGGTTGAATGGAGGAGAGGGGCTACCGCCCGAAGTCCTGCTTCCTGATGACCGCGTGCACCCCGGTCGTCCGGTCGACCACCTGGGACACCTCGAAGTCGGCCGCCGCCGACAGATACGCGTACGCGACCGGGCGGCTCATGCCGAGGTCGGACTGCAGGAAGTCGAGCGCGTTGACGACCGCGCGGCGCATCGCGACGTCCAGGTCCGAGAGTTGGCCCTTGTCCCCGGCCGCGCCGTCCGGATCGGAAAGACCGATCGGCAGCCACGCCTCGTCGGTCTCCCCGAACGGGTAGTGGTACGCGACCGAAGGGGCGTGGCCGGAGCCGGGCTTGCAGACGGTGAGCCGGAACGTCGTGCGCAGCGACCCCTCGAGCGCGGTCAGCGCCACCTCGCCGTTGCCCATCGCGAAGTGCGGGTCGCCGGTGTGGAAGAGGGCACCCTCGGCGTGCACGGGGAGGTAGAAGGCGGACCCGGACCCGAGGTGGCGGATGTCGATGTTGCCGCCGCCGAGGGTGGGCGGGATCGAGTTCAGGAGCGGGTCGGTGAGTGAGTCGGCGTCGGCGTACGCGGTGCCCATCAGGCCCATGTGCGGGTTGAGCGGGAAGGTGACCTCGCCGGGCCCGTCGAGGGGCAGCACGCCGTGCCCGTCCCCGCTCCCGCCGCCGGTGCGGATCGGGGTGAACACCGAGACGTTTCCGTACTGTTCGGGGTTCTTGGAGGATGCCCGGCCGTCCGCGGCGACGGGCGGCATGACCTCGTCGAGCGCGATGCCGTCGGGGGCGCCGCCGTCCCGGGCACGCGCCAGGGCGCCCTTGCCGTGCCGGCTCGACACGACGCCGTAAGGTACGCGCGGCAGCAGTGACAGTGTCTCAACCTTCAGTACGTCACCGGGCTCGGCGCCCGCCACATGCACCGGGCCCAGGACGACGTGCGGGCCGTCGGTGTCGAACGAGCGGGGCGTACGTGTGTAGTCGCGGGCGAGATCGACCGCGTCCCGCAACACCTGTTCCTCCCCGACACCGTGCTCCTCGAACCAGGCGACCGGGTCGCGCCCCTGGTCCTCGAGCAGCCCTTCGTGCGAGACGGCATCCACGGTCAGCGTCTCGCCGGACCGCATGCGCAGCACGGGTTCGGCGTCGCGGGCGGGCACGTAGCCCCAGCGGACGGTGTCGGGCGTGGCACGCAGATAGTGCTGACCGTGGATGGGCCCCTTGCCGGGCTGCAGGACGCGCCCAGGTCGGGAGACGGCGGCGGGCCGCGATGCCGCCGCCGCAGCGGCATGCGAGCCCACGGCCACCATTCCACCGGCCGCACCGAGTCCCGCCGCGATGCGCAACATGCCGCGCCGCCCGAGCCGGGACGCCAACGCCTCGTACACCGCAGGGAGTTCAGTGGCCTCGGCGGTGGGCGCACCGGGAAGGTGGTTCGGTATACGCGGCTCGTGTGACATCAAGACCCCTCGTCGTATCGCGGTATACACATGTCACGTGGTGACACGTGGCGTGCGCGGGTGATGTGCCTTTCCTATGCAGCGCCTGTTACCGGGAGGGGGCGCGTCCGGTTTCCTGGGCGTAACGCGCGGGAGGGCGTCGCAGTGATGTGTCGAGTCCCGAGGTCCTGTTGGTCGGGGTGGGTGCGGAGTCACTCATGCGAGCCCGCGCGGTGCTTGGGTCTTCGCCTCACGGTGTGGCTGATTGGCGGCCTTTCCGCGCCCAAGTGCGCTGAGGACACTGCGGGAAGGGAACTGCCGTAGGGGGGGGCGGAGTCATGGTCCGACGCAGACGACACCGCTCCGCGGCGCGGAACCGGCGGGCCGTCCGACTGAGGGCTACGGTGGCGACCGGTCTGGTCCTGATGATCCTCGTGCTGGTGTACTGGGAGCACATTTGGGTCTATGTCACCGTCCTGGTGGCTGCCGTGGTGCTGGGTGGTACGGGGTGGTGGCTGTGGCGCACCGACCGGCTGCTGCGAAGCGGAGACAGGGCCTGGCGTCGGAACGAGGCGGTCAGGTCCGGCCGTCGCACGCTCGCCGAGGTGGACGTGATGACCGGCACTCAGTTCGAGGACCTGGTCGCCGGCCTGTGTCGACGCGACGGCTGCACCGAGGTCCGTCGGGTCGGCGGCAGCGGGGACAACGGTGCGGACGTCGTGGGCCGACTGCCGGACGGCCGCTCGATGGTGATCCAGTGCAAGCGCTACGCCCCGGCCGCCAGTATCCCCAGCCGCGAGCTGCGCGACCTGCTCGGCGCTCGGACGCATTTCAAGGCCGATGTCGCTGTCTTCGTGACCACTACCCGGTTTACCGGGCCGTCCGAGAGGTTCGCCGTCGACAACGACATTCTTGCCGTCCATCGGGACCATCTCGGCCTGTGGAACAGCGGGGCGGCTCTGACGTCCTTGGTTGCCGTCAACGGTGGCGGTCAGGGCAACCGTCGGCACCGGTCGCGATGGAAGAAGACCTACGGACGGTAGCGGGTGGACGGGGGCGCCGGTTCCGGATCGGTGCGGCGCCCCCCGGGCGGGCTCATGAGAAGGAGCGCAGCCCGACCTGCTCGGGGTCGGGTCCGCCGCGGACCCCGGTGTCCAGGGCGTCGATGGCCGCGACCTCGTCCGGGGTGAGGGAGAAGTCGAAGACGTCGATGTTCTCCACGATGCGGTGCGCCTTGACGGACTTGGGGATCGGCGAGAAGCCGCGTTCGAGGTGCCAGCGCAGGACGACCTGGGCCGCGGTCTTGCCGTACTTCTCGGCGAGAGTGGTGACGGCCTCGTCGCGCAGCGGGTCGGTGGCGGCGCTCGGCGTGTCGGTGAAGTAGCGGTTCACGCCGCCGATCGGGGACCAGGTCTGGGTGACGATGCCGTGCTCGGCGTCGAAGTCGCGGACGTCCCGCTGGGTGAAGTACGGGTGCAGCTCGACCTGGTTGACCGCCGGGACGATCTCGGTCCGCTCCATCAGGCCCGCCAGGTGGGCCGGACTGCTGTTGCACACACCGATGGCCCGTACCCGGCCGTCGGCCAGGAGCTTCTCGGCCGCCCGGTAGGAGGCGACGGTGGCGTCCAGGTCGGAGGGGACCGGCCAGTGCAGCAGGTACAGGTCGAGGTGGTCCAGGCCCAGGTTGGCCAGGCTGGTGTCGAAGGCGCGCAGGGTGGAGTCGTACCCGTAGTCGGTCAGCCACAGCTTGGTGGTGACGAACACCTCCGAGCGGTCGACGCCGGAGCGGCGGATGCCCTCGCCGACCTCCTTCTCGTTGCCGTACGCGGCCGCGGTGTCGATGAGCCGATAGCCGTTGGTGAGCGCCGTCTCCACGGCGGGGACGGTCTCTTCGGGGGTGCTCTGGTACACGCCCAGGCCCAGGGCGGGCATGGCGACGCCGTTGTTCAGCGTGATGAGGGGGGACTTTGCAGACATGAGGGGTCCTTGTGTGTGCGAGGTGGTGCGGGAGGCCGGGAGACGCGGGGCGGGACCCCGGTCAGCTCTCGATGACCTTCAGGTAGTCCTCGGTGAGCCGGTCGCCCGCCGGCGGGGTGAGCCCGTCGAGCTTGGCCAGCTGCTCCGGGCTGAGCTCGATGGCGTCGGCGCCGGCGTTCTCCTCCAGGTAGGCGACCTTCTCGATGCCGGGGATCGGGACGATGTGGTCGCCCTGGGCGAGCAGCCAGGCCAGGGAGATCTGCGCCGGCGTGGCACCGACCTCGGCGGCGATGGCCTCGACCTCGTCGACGATGCGCAGGTTGGCCCGGAAGTTCTCGCCGGTGAAACGAGGGTTGGTGGTGCGGAAGTCCTCCGCGCTGAAACTCTCGGTCGAGCGGATCTTGCCGGTGAGCATGCCGTGGCCCAGCGGGGCCCATGGCACGAAGCCGATGCCCAGCTCCCGGGTCAGGGGCAGCAGCTCGGTCTCGGCGGGGCGCTCCCACAGCGAGTACTCGGTCTGCAGTGCCGCCACCGGGTGGACCGCGTGGGCCCGGCGGACCGTGCCGGCCGCGACCTCGGAGAGCCCGTAGGCGCGGATCTTGCCTTCCTGGATCAGCTCCGCCAGCGTGCCCACGGTCTCCTCGATGGGCGTGGCCGGGTCCAGGCGGTGCTGGTAGTACAGGTCGATGTACTCGGTGCCGAGCCGCTTCAGGGAGCCTTCCACCGCGATACGGATGCTCTCGGGGCTGGAGTCGAGGGCGCCCTCGCCGCGGCCCGAGTAGGAGATGAAGCCGAACTTGGTGGCCACCACCGCCTGCTCACGGCGCCCCTTGAGGCCCCTGCCGACGACTTCCTCATTGGTGTACATGCCGTACACCTCGGCGGTGTCGACGAAGTTGACGCCCATCTCCAGCGCCCGGTGCAGGGTGCGGATCGACTCCGCCTCGTCCTTGCCGGCCCCCGTGTAGAGGGCGTCGCTCATCGGCATGGCGCCCAGACCGATCCGGGAGACCTCGAGATCTCCGAGCGTGGTGTGCTTCATGGTTCTTGCTCCAAGGTTTGTTCTGCCTGCGTGCGCGGCCTGCCCGTCCACGGGTGACCGTCAGGCGATCGCTACTGCTGCGGCTGCCGGAGCCGTGCCGCACAACCACCTTCGGCGAGATCTCGTCCCGGTGGCAGACCGGGATCTTGGGGGTAATGACAGGGACCCCCACCGCACCGCCGAGTCGGCCGGTCCGGGGCGAGACTGGAGAAATGGCACATGAACACACCCCCAGCGGTGCGAGCGAGGGCGCGGAGCTGGGTCGGTTCCTGCGTGCACGCCGCACCGCGACCAGCCCGGAACAGGTCGGTTTCACTGCGGGGGCCGGCCTGCGCCGCACCCCTGGCCTGCGCCGGGAGGAGCTGGCCGCCCTGGCCGGGATCAGCATCGCGTACTACGTACGTCTGGAACGGGGCAAGGAGACCCGTCCCAGTCCCTCGGTCCTCGACGCGCTCGCCCGCGCCCTTCAGCTCGACGACGCCGAGCAGCAGCACCTACGTGAGCTGGCTGCCCGCGCCGCCCGCTACGCGCCCCAGCCGCCGCCGGCACCGAGCCGCACCGTGCGCCCCCACCTCAGGCTGCTGCTGGAGTCGCTGCGTCCCGACCCGGCGTACATCGTCAGCCGCAACATGGACCTGCTCGCCTGGAACCCCGGCGGCCTCGCCCTGTACGCGGGCATGGCCGACTGGCCGCACAAGCAGCGCAACCTCGCCCGGTATCTCTTCCTGCACCCCGACGCCCAAGCAGTGCTGCCCGACTGGGACCGCCAGGTCCGCGGTTGCATCGCCGAACTGCGCGCCCAGGCGGGCACCGCGCCCGACGCCCCCGACCTCACCAGTCTCGTCGGTGAACTCCTCCTCAAAAGCCCGGACTTCGCCAAACTCTGGGAGCGCTACGAGGTCAGTGGCGGCAAGGCCGGCCACAAGACCATTCACCACCCACAGGTCGGCACCCTCACGCTCACTTCCCAGTCCATGCCGCTGAACGGCACCCCTGGTCAACAGCTCGGCGTGTACCTGGCCGAGCCGGGCACCCCCGACTACGACGCCGTGCTTCTGCTCGACATGACCGCACCCCCGGAGCCCGCCGTTGGTGTGCGGGTTCCTCGCACAGCCCGAGGCCGCCGAACGACCGGCGGAATTTGAGGGGGACTGACAGTACCCCGAACGACAGGGCCTGCCGCCGGGCGCCGTTCCGAGGTCTGATGGGCGGTGAACGCGCGTCCCAAGAGGCACCCCTGACATGCGAAACATGGTCAGCGGCCACTGCCGGAGGGACACCATCGACACTCTGAAGGAGTTGGTGCGGCCATGACGGCCCGAAAGCCCAACGATGCCGCACGGTCCGCGCACGAGCGGCTGTTCCCCGGCCATGTCTCGACGCTCGCGGTGACCGACCCGGAGCTGATCGCGTACTTCGACAACTTCGCCTTCGACGAGGTGCTGCGACACACCCCCGACCTGCCGGAACGCACACGCCTGGCGATGCAGCTCGCGGCGATGATCGCGGTCGGCGCGGTGTCCGAGTACCGCGTCATGCTGGGCGCGGCACTCACCGTCGGTGTGACCCCGGTGGAGGCCAAGGAGGTCGTGTACCAGGCGGTGCCGTACGTCGGCATGGCCCGGGTCTTCGACTTCCTGCACGCCACGAACGACGTGCTGACCGAGCGGGGTGTGGAACTGCCCCTGGCCGGTCAGTCCACGACCATCCCCGGGACACGGGGCGCCGACGGTCTCGCCGTCCAGAAGCAGATCGTGGGTGACACCACGGTCGACACCATGTACGCGAACGCGCCCGCCGACGAGCAGCACATCCAGGAGTTGCTGAGCGCCAACTGCTTCGGCGACCACTACACCCGCACCGGCCTGGACGTCCCCACCCGCGAACTGTTGACGTTCGCGCTGCTGGCCGCGCTGGGCGGGGCGGACCCGCAGGTCCGTGGCCACGTGGGCGCCAACCTCCATGTGGGCAACGACCGGGCGACCCTGATCGCCGTACTCACCGCGCTGCTGCCGTTCATCGGCTACCCGCGCACCCTCAACGCCCTGCGCGCGGTCGACGACATCGCTCCCGCGACCTCTGAGGAAGACCACGCATGACCTCTCGCACCTGGCTCATCACCGGCGTCAACAGCGGCTTCGGGCACGCGCTGTCCAGCCGGCTTCTGGAGCGACCGACGCGCAGGTGGACCACCTGATCACCACCAACCTGACCGGCTCGATCACCCTGATCCGAGCCGCTCTGGACAACCCGGCCCACGCGTTCCTGGCCATGCTCGACCCGGCGAACGGTCTCGCCGTCGTCGACCTGCCTTCGGAGTGGGGTTCGAGGACGAGCAGGCACTGGACGTCGCCACAGTCGCCACCGCCGCTCCGGCCAGCAGGCCGCGCAGCTGCGGCCTGCTGGGCGGGGTGGGCGAGTTCATCGCCAGAGGGCTCCTGCTCAGGTGTTCTCCAGAGGGAGGCACGGTGCAGGGCGCGGTGGTGTCAGCGTTCCATCATCTTCATCTGGGCTTCGGTGTGCGTGTCACCGGCCGCCGGCGGGAGGTTCGTCAGGCGCTCCAACTGGGCGGTGGAGAGCCGCACGGTGTCGGCGGCGGCGTTCTCCTCGAGGCGGGTGACGCGCTTGGTGCCGGGGATGGGGGCGATGTCGTCGCCCTGCGCGAGCAGCCAGGCGATGGCGACCTGGGCCGGGGTGGCGTCGGCCTCGGCGGCGATCTCCTTGACCTCGTCGGCCAGGCGCAGGTTGTGCGCGAAGTTGTCGCCGGTGAAGCGCGGGTTGTCGCGCCGGAAGTCGTCCTTGTCGAAGCCCTCGATGGAGCGGATCGTGCCGGTGAGGAAGCCGCGGCCGAGCGGGGAGAACGGGACGAAGCCGATGCCCAGTTCGCGCAGCGTCGGCAGGACGTGGGCCTCCGGGTCGCGGGTGAACAGGGAGTACTCGGACTGGAGGGCGCTGACCGGCGTCACGGCGTTGGCCCGGCGGATGGTGTCGGGCCCGGCCTCGGACAGTCCGAACGCGCGGACCTTGCCCTCGGCGATCAACTCGCCCACCGCGCCCGCCGTTTCCTCGATGGGAACGTTCGGGTCGACGCGGTGCTGGTAGTACAGGTCGATGTGGTCCGTGCCGAGGCGGGTGAGGGAGCCCTCGACGGCGGTGCGGATGTTGGCCGGGCTCGAGTCGAGGTTGCCGGGGCCCGCGCCGTCGTGCGAGACCATGCCGAACTTCGTCGCGAGGACGACCTCGTCGCGTCGTCCCTTCAGGGCGCGGCCGAGCAGTTCCTCGTTCGTGTAAGGGCCGTAGATCTCGGCGGTGTCGATGAAGGTGACGCCAAGTTCCAGGGCGCGGTGCACGGTGCGGATCGACTCCGCGTCGTCCTTCCCGGCGCCGGTGTAGGCCTGGGACATGCCCATCGCGCCGAGACCGATCCGGGAAACTTCCAGATCGCGCAGGTGGATGTTGTGCATCAGTGCTCTCCGCTCCATCGCATTCGGGCCGGTTCCACTCTGGTCCGGTCGCCCGGCCGCCGCTCGTCGGGAGCCCGACGCGGCGCGCGGCGAGGCGGTGCCGGGCACGTCGACGTGCGCCGTCCGTGACCCGACCCGGGAGGAACCCTGCGGCCGTACCTCTCGCTGGCAGCCTACGACCGCGTCACCTGTGTCATCGCGCCTGTGGGGCTTTATGGGGGGCCGAGCTGTTAGGGGGAATGGCAGGGCCCCTCACGGAGCGGCCGATCGGTCGATGCGGCGGTGGACGGTACCGCGGTTGTGCGGGTGACGGCGAGACGGCCGCCCCGCCCCTTCACGGCCGGGTTCCCGCTGCTCACCCTGCCCGGCCTGACCAGGGGCCGTGACTCACCCCGCCCGGCAGAACGGCTCCTTGCCCATGGCCCCCTCGATGCCGCCCAGGATCAGCTTCTGGAACTGTTCGGCTCCCGGGAAGGAGCCGTCCGAGGTGAAGTCCTTGGCGTCGTGGCCCAGGGTGGTGAGCCAGGCGCGGCCGCCGTCGTAGTACTGGCACCAGGCCACCGGGTGGGACTTTCCGTGGCCGGGGTGGCCCTGGTTGCCGGTCGCGCCTTCGGCGAGGGTGGACTCGTCGACCGTGGCCAGGAGGCGTACGCGGGTGGGAGCCGGGACGAGGTTGTACCACTCGTCCGTGAAGTTCCAGCGTGCCGGGAGGTCCTTGGTTGAAGTGTCGCGGTGGTTCTCGGTGACGACCGTGCCGGGCTGGTTCGGGCCGTGGTCGTAGAAGTTGGCGTTGCCCAACAGGCCCTCGTACCAAGGCCAGTTGTATTCCGTACCGAAGGCGTTGTGGATGCCGACGAAGCCGCCGCCTCCGCGCACGTACTGGCGCAGCGAGGTCTGCGCCGCGTCGTCCAGGGTGTCGCGGCTGGTGGAGTAGAAGATGACCGCGTTGTAGTTGAACAGGCGGGAGGGCGTGGCCAGTTGGGTGACGTCCTCCGTCCAGTCGACCGTGAAGTTGTTCTTCTGGCCCATGGCGACGAGCGCCTTCTGGACGACGTTCGCGTCGCCGAGCGTCGGGTTGAGGCCGCTGCCGAGGGCCGGGCCGAGGTTGGCGTGGCGGGGGCCGGCGGTGCGGGTGTAGAGGAGGACCTTGTAGCCGTCGGTGGCCGGGGTGAAGTTGCCCCAGTCGTGGTAGCACTTGGGGCTTGTGCCGCGGCAGACGCCGTAGTCGGGGTCGCCGAGTTCTTGGGCTCCGGTGGCACCCGGTTTGGTGTCGCGGGTCTGGCCGTGGGCTGCGCCGAGGAAGGCCGCGAGGGCCACGAGAGCGGTCGCGAGTGCCGCCGCGAGCAGGGTCATCGGGGTGCGGGGTCTTGCCGTCATATCGGTCGGACCTCCCATGGAAACTCTCGGAACTCTCGGAACTCTCACTTGACGACGATCTTGCCCGTGGACTGCGGGAAGGCCGGGTCGTTGTAGAAGTACTCGCCCGCCTCGGTGAAGGTGTGCTTGGCCGACTGGCCCGGCATCAGTAGCGCCGTGTCGAATTCGGCGTCGAAGAACGCGGCGGCGCCGTGCGCCTGTTGATTGTCGGCGGGGTTGGTGAAGGTGACTTCCGTGCCGACGGGAACGGTGAGGTGCTGGGGTGCCATGGCGTTCTGCGCGACCGTGTTCTCCGTCGTACCCGGTGCGTTGGTCTTGGTGTCCCAGACGCGGCCGAGGACGACCGTGTTCTTGGCCGTCTCGCCGGTGACCGCCGCGGTGCGGATCTGGTTGCGGCGGGAGGGCGGTGTGGGTGCCGGTGCCTGCCCCACCTTGCCGCCGATCTTGAACGCCCACAGGTGGTCGCCGCGCGGGATGTCGGGGAACGGCAGTCCGTTGCCGCCGGCGAGGACGGCGACGTACTGTTCGCCGTCGATCTCGTACGAGACGGGGATGGTGTTGACCCCGGCGCCGCACTGCCACGTCCACAGCGTCGAGCCGTCGGTGTCGTCCATCGCTTCGAGTACGCCGTCGGGGCGGCCCTGGAAGAGGACGCGGCCCGCCGTGGTGAGGATGCCGTTGCCGTGCGCGAGGGACCAGTCGCCCTCCTTGCGCCAGGCGACCGTGTTCGTCCGCGGGTCCATGGCGACCAGGCCGCCGCCGAACAACTCACCAAGCGGGCGGGCGGTGTTGACCCTTCCGCCGCGCGTATTGGAGTACGAGGAGTTGACCAGGCCGTAGCCGATGTAGACGTATCCGGTCTTCGGGCTGAAGGACGGGAAACCCCAGTCACCGCCGCCGCCCGCGCCGGGGAAGATGATGGTGGCCCGGTCCCAGAACACCGAGTACAGGCCGCCCGCCGGGTAGAACGGCACCGGCTTCGTCGGCTTGTCGAAGCGGGGGAACGGGTCGGTGAACGGCTCCCCGCCGGGGAACGGCTGCGTCGGTGATGTCTTCTGGAGGGTGTGCTGAGGGACCTTGCGTTCCTCCATGCCGTGCAGCGCCTCGCCGGTGCGCCGGTCGAGGATGTAGAACCAGCAGGTCTTGGAGCCGTAGACGACGACCTGCCGCTTCTTGCCGTCGACGAGGAGGTCGGCGAGGACCGGCGCCATGACGTTGTCGGCGTCCCAGATGTCGTGGTGCACCGACTGGAAGTGCCAGCGCCGCTTCCCGGTCTTCGCGTCGATCGCGACGATCGAGTTGGCGAAGAGGTTGTCTCCGCCGCGCGAGGAGCCGTCGGTGCGGGGGTATGGGTTGCCGAATGTCCAGTAGACCAGGCCGAGTTCGGGGTCGACGGCCGGGTGGATCCAGGGCACGGCGCCGCCGGTCTTCCAGGAGTCGCCCTCCCAGGTGTCGTGGCCGTACTCGCCCGGTCCCGGCGGCCCCCAGAAGGTCCACACGACGTCGCCGGTCTTCGCGTCCAGTGCGTAACCGCGGCCGCGCGCGCCGGCCGTCGAGCCCTCGGTGCCGACGTAGATCCTGCCGTCGTGGTGCACGACCGCGCCGGCGAGTCCGCCGCTGTTGCCGCCGCACTGGCCACTGTTGATGTCGCAGCCGTCGTCGCCGCCGTTGTCCTCGACGATCAGCTTCTTCTGCCAGAGGACCGCGCCGGTCTTCTGGTCGAGGGCGTAGACGATGTTGGCGCCCGAGATGGTGAAGACCTTGCCCTCGGCGACGGCGACGCCGCGCATGTTGGTGGTCTCGGTGCCGAGGTTCGTCTTCCACAGCACCTTGCCGGTGCGCCCGTCGACGGCGAAGACGTTCTGCTGTGTCGTCTCGACGTACAGCACGCCCTTCTGCACGACGATCGTGCACTGCTGGTACGCGCTGGTGGAGCCGCCCTCCAGATTGATGTGCCAGGCGCCGCCGAGCTTCTTCACGTTGCCCGGGGTGATGGCGGTGAGGGTGGAGTGGTTCTGATTGCCGAAGTTGCCGCCGACCTTGGGCCAGTCACGCGCGGCGACGCCCAGGGTGGCGGGCTGCGCGGGGACGGGGAGCGCGAGGCCGGCGGGCTTCGGGGCCGCCTCGGCGGTGCCGGCGAGTGCGGGGAGCGAGGTCGCGCCGCTCGCGGCGGCGGTCAGCAGGAAGGTGCGTCTTTCCATCGTTCAGTGCCTCGATTCGATCAAGGTCCGCTAGATGGTTCGAAAGTTCCGCACAGTAGGTTCGCGGGATGGTGGGTCACGTTAGGGACGGGGGTGCGGGCATGGCAATACCTGGGGCGGGGGTTGTTGCCGCGAACTTCCTCAACTCCCGTTTATGCAGGTGAGGTTGGTACCACCAGGTGGACCGGGATCATCGACGGCGGCATGGGACTCTTGTTGCGGCGCCCCTGCCCCGTCTCCTCCCAGGCGTGCGCCAGGATGCCGACGCTGCGGCTGAGCACGAACAGGCCGCGCGCCAGCGGCGCGGCGAAGCCGAGTTCGGCGTAGATGACGGCGGTGGCGCCGTCGATGTTCATCGGGACCGGCTTGCGGCCCTCGCGGCCCCGGTTGAGGTGCGACTCCACGGCCAAAGCCGCGCGGAGGTAGGCGCCCTCGACGGTGCCGTCCGCCACCGCCCGGTCCACGAGTGAGAGCAGCGGGTCGCGGCGCGGATCGTGGGGGTGGAAGCGGTGGCCGAAGCCCGGCAGATAGCGGGAACGGGCACGCCACTCGGCGATCACGTCGGCCGTGGCGGACTCCAACTCCCGTCCCTGAGCGTGTAGTTCGACGATGTCGGTGAGCAGCTGTACGCACTGCTGGCCCGCCCCGCCGTGCACGTCCCCGAGCATGTTCACCCCGGTCGCGACCGCGCTGTTGAGGCCGACCCCACAGGTCGCCGCCATGCGGGCGGCCGCGATGGAGGGTGCCTGCGGACCGTGGTCGACCCCCGCCACGAGGGCCGCTTCGAGGAGGCGGGCCTGGTCGGGGCGGGGGAGCTCGCCGCGCAGCAGCAGCCAGATGGTCTCGACGAAGGTGGTGTGTCCGATCAGCTCCTGCACGGGGTGCTCGCGCAGTTCGATGATGCCCGGCTCGATACGGCTGACGGCCGTGGCCCACCACTGGGCGACCTGGCTGTCCGGGTCCTGCCCCTCAGGGGGTGAGGCCGTCATGAGCGCAGCGCCTCTGTGGCGCGGCTGTCGGTGCGCCAGCGCGCGATGAGCCGCGCCCGTTCCTCGCCGTGCTGGTCGAGCAGCGGGGGAGGGGAGGCCGGCGGCAGCGGCTCGCCGTCCACCAGGACGCCGTTGCCGCTGACCCGCAGCGTGCGGTCGGAGCCGTCCGGGTAGGGGAGATCGGTGAAGAACCCGCGGTGCGCGAGCTGTTCGAGCTCCACCGCCTCCGGCACGGTCAGGACACGCGCGGCGGGGACACCGGCGGCGGAGAGTGTCTCCTCCCACTCCAGCGCGGTCTTCTGCGACAGCGCCGCGTTCAACTCGGCGTTCAGCTCGGCCCGGTGGAGCTTGCGGGCCTCGCGCTCCGCGAAGCGCGCGTCGTGGATCAGGTGGGAGAGGCCGGTGAGGCGGCAGAGCGTGGCGAACTGTTCCTGGCGGTTGGCCGCGATGTTCAGGCCGCCGTCGGCGGTCTCGAAGGTTCCGGAGGGTGCGGCCGTCGCGTTCTGGTCGCCCATCGGTTCCGGATCGATGCCGCTGACAAGGTAGTTGGAGACGGCCCAGCCCATCGCGGACAGCGATACCTCCAGCATCGAGACGTCGAGGTGCGCGCCCTGCCCGGTCCGCTCGCGGCCGAGCAGAGCGGCGCTGATGGCGAGGGCCGCGCCCATGCCGCCGAGCGAGTCGCAGACGGGGAAGCCGACGCGCAGTGGGGCCGTGTCCGTCGTGCCGGTGATGCTCATCATCCCCGACACGCCCTGGATGATCTGGTCGTAGGCGGGGGCGCCGCTCATCGGGCCCGACTGCCCGAAGCCCGTGATGGAGCAGCTGACCAGGCGCGGGTTGAGGGCGTCGAGGCGGGCACCGTCGTATCCCATACGGGCGAGGACCCCGGCCCGGAAGTTGTCGAGGAGTACATCCGCGCCGCGCACCAGCTGCTCGAAGTCGGCCCGGTCGGCCGGGTCCTTGAGGTCGAGGGCGAGGGACTGTTTGCCGGCGTTCTGGGCGAGGAAGGAGGCGCCGATCCCGCTGCGGTTCAGCTCGGGATCGGGGCCGAGGGCACGGGCCAGATCGCCCTTCCCGGGCTGCTCGATCTTGACGACCTCGGCGCCGAGCAGCATGAGGTGGTAACTGCAGTACGGTCCAGCGAGCACGTTCGTGAGATCGAGTACGCGGATTCCTGAGAGCGGTCGTTCGGGCATGCACCGGCTCCTTCTGCGGTTCCTGAGTGGGTTCACGGCTCCGTGGTGGACTTACCGGTTTCTGGAGTGGACTCACGGTCCCCGCACGGCAGTTGCGGGTCCGTTACGGGTCCCCTGTGGGAGTCACTTCCTGCTGGCGATGCTGGAGTCACTCCCTGCTGTCGGTGCTGGAGTCACTTCCTGCCGCCGGCCGGGCCGACCGGACTGAGCGGGTGGTCGAAGCCCTGTTCCGACATCTGCCGGGCGACCTCGACGAGTGCGGTGGCGAACCGCTGGACGGTCGCCTCGGGAAAACGGTGGCTCGGGCCGCTGAGCGACAGCGACGCGACGACGGTCCCGGTACGGCCGAGCACCGGCACCGCCACCGCCGTGAGCCCCTCGTCGCGCTCGCCCCTGCTGACGGCGAACCCCTGCTCGACCGCGACGTCCGCCCACACCCGCAGCTGCCGCGCGTGCCCCTCGCCGTGCGGCGAATCGACGGCGACACGACGCAGCAGGCTCTCGGGCGCCGAACGAAGCAGGATCTTCGACGAAGCCCCCGCCCACAGCGGGAGTTCGTCGCCCACCCGCACCACATGGCGCAGCGGCTGCGGGCTCTCCTGCTGTGCCACGCACACCCGGCTGAGCCCGCGCAGCATGAACAGGTTGACCGTCTCCTGCTGCTCCTCCGCGAGCTCACGCATCAACTTGCGCGTCTCACGCGGGAGTTCCCAGCTCGTGTGCGCCAGGTGCGCCCAGCGCCACAGGCCGGGGCCCGCCGTGTATCCGGCAGGGGTGTCCCAGAGGAGGCCGCACTGTTCGAGGGTCTGCACCATGCGGACCGCCGTGGTCTTGGCGAGCCCCGTGGCGTCGACGATCTCCCGCAGGGTGACCGCCGGCTGATCCTCGGTCAGCAACCCCAGGATGTCCAGGGCCCTGCGCACACTGCGTACGCCGGTCGCTTCCGCCGCCTGCCCGGGTCCTGTGCTGTCAGTGCTGCCCATGGGACCGCCTTCCGTCCGCTGTCGTCCGTGCCTGCCGCCGGTGGATGCCATCCGCGGAGGTCTTCCGCAACTGATTCTTCAACTGACCTCTTGTCACGGCGAGTTGGCGCCCGTACGTTACACGCCGAACCACAGAGCAGTCCACCAGTACCACTCAGCGGTTTCCTGGGAGATGTCATGCTCGATTCCCTTCTCAAGGCCGGCGTGGACGGCGTGGTCGTCGACGCGCCCCCGTTCATCGCCGGCCGGTGGGGCGGTGACGGACCCGAACTCCTGCGCACCGGTCCCTACCTGCGCCGCACCGTCAGCCGCACCACCGCCGCGACGGGCGAAGAGGTCACCCGCGCCCTGACCTACGCCCGCCCCTCCGCCCGCGCCGTGGCCCGGCTCGCGCCCGCCGCCCGCGCCGACATCCTCGACCGGGCCGCCGCGGCCGCCACGGCCCACCGCGAGGACCTCGCCCGCCTGCTGGCCCTCGAACTGGGCAAGCCGCTCAAGGACGGCCTCGGCGAGATCGACCGCGTGGCGGACACCTTCGCGGTCTGCGCCGCCGAGGCCCGGCAGATCGGCGGCGACACCCTGCCCGTCGCCGGACGGCAGCGCGGCGTCGGCAACACGGCCTTCACCTATCGTGCGCCCGCCGGGGTGGCCCTCGCCATCACCCCGTTCAACGCCCCCGCCAACCTGCTTGCCCATAAGCTCGGCGCCTCCTTCGCTGCCGGCAACACCACCCTCGTCAAGGCCCCGCCGCAGGCCCCGGCCGCCACCGCCGCCGTGGTCGCGCTGCTCCTCGAATCCGGCATGCTGCCGCAGGCCGTCCAACTCCTGCACGGCGGCGGCGAGATCGGCGCCCTGCTGTGCGCGGCCGACCAGGTCGCCGTCATCAGCTTCACCGGCAGCGCGGCCACCGGACAGACCGTGGCGCGCGCGGCCGGCGCCAAGCGCCTCGTCCTCGAACTCGGCGGCAACGCCGCCACTATCGTCTGCGAGGACGCCGACCTCGCGAAGGCGGCCAAGGAGTGCGCCCGCGCCGGATACAGCAACTCGGGCCAGAGCTGCATCTCCGTCCAGCGGGTCTACGTCCACAGCTCCCGCTACGACGACTTCCTCGCCCTGCTGACCACGGCGGTGGACGGCCTCAAGGTCGGCGACCCGCTCGACCCGGACACCGACGTCGGGGCCATGGTCGACGAGGAGGCCGCGGAGCGCGTGGTGCGCTGGACGGCCGAGGCCGCCGACGCCGGCGCGCGGGTGCTGCGCGGCGGCCACCGGGACGGCGCCACCGTGACACCCACCGTCGTCGCGGGACCGCCCGCGCACGCCTCCGTCGTCGTGCACGAGGTCTTCGGCGCGCTCGTCACCGTGCTCCCGTACGACGACTTCGACGCGGTCATCGAGACGTGCAACGCGAGCCGTTACGGACTACAGGCGGGGCTTTTCACCAGCGACATCGGGCGCATCGTCAAGGCCTGGCGCGAGCTGGAGACCGGCGCGCTGATCGCGGGCGGCACCTCCAACTACCGCCTGGACCATGTCCCGTTCGGCGGTGTGAAGGACTCCGGCTTCGGCCGCGAGACACCCCGCTCGATGATCGACGACTACACCGTCGTCAAGACGCTCATGCTCCGCGGCCTGTCCGTGTGGGGCGACACGACCACCCTCGACGGGGAGATGGACGCATGACGCAACAGAACGAGCCGCAAGAGAGCGAGACGCACGAGACCGCGACCCAGGACCCGGCGCCGACCCCCGACGGGACCGTCACCGCCGCCCACGCCCTCGTCCGCCAACTGGAGTCCTACGGCGTCCGCCACATCTTCGGCACCTGCGGACACACCAACATCGCCCTGCTCGACGCCCTCGCCCCCAGCTCCATCGAGTTCGTCATCGCCCGCCACGAACAGGCCGCCGCCCACGCCGCCGACGGCTACGCCCGCGCCACCGGCCGCCCCGGCGTGCTCCTCACCCACGTCGGCCCCGGCATGATGAACGCGGTCACCGGCGTGGCCACCGCCGCTCTCGACTCCGTGCCCCTCGTCGTCCTCTCCGGTGACATCCCCTCGTACTACGCGGGCCGCCACCCCCACCAGGAGGTCAACCTCCACACGGACGCCGACCAGAGCGCGATCTACCGGCCGTTCACCAAGCGGACCTGGGACGTGCACCGCGTCCAGGACCTTGCCCGCACCACCGAACGCGCCTTCTGGACCGCGCAGTCGGGCCGCCCCGGCGCCGTCCTCGTCAACATCCCCATGGACCTGTTCAACCGGCCCGTCGAACCGTACGAGGATCAGTACCCGCTGCCCGCCGTCAGCGGCGCACCCGGCCTCGACCGGCCGACCGCCGAGCGCATCGCCGACCAACTCCTCGCCGCCGAGCGGCCGTTGATCTACTTCGGCGGCGGCCTGCGCGACCCCCGAGCCCGGGAAGCCCTCGCCGCACTCGCCGCACACCTCGACATCCCCCTCGCCCACTCCCTGATGGGCAAGGGCATACTCCCCGATACGCACCCGCTGTTGCTCGGCATGCCCGGCTTCTGGGGCCTGGACTCCACGCACGCGTACACCAAGGGCGCCGACGTCGTCCTCGCGCTCGCCACCCGGTTCGCCGAGACCGACGCCAGCTCCTGGGACCCGGCGTACACCTGGACGTTCGGCGACAAGGACAGCCCGCCCAGCAAGCTCATCCAGATCGACATCGACCCGGCCGAGATCGGCCGCAACTACCCCGTGGAGATCGGCGCCGTCGCGGATGTCGCCGACGCGGTCCGGGCCATCGCCGCCGCCGTCCGTGCCCGGCAGCCCGAACCACGCCAACGCGAAGGACTGCGCGCCTCGATCGCCGCAGCCCGCCGCGCCGTCTTCGACACGGCCCGCGAGGACGGCCGCAGCGACGCGTTCCCGCTGCGCCCCCAGCGCATCCTCGCCGACCTGCGCGACGCGCTCCCCGAAGACGCGGTCCTCGTCACCGACGTCGGCTGGAACAAGAACGGCGTCGCCCAGTGCTACGAACTCCCCACCGGTGGCCGGTTCATCACGCCCGGCGGCGCCTCGACGATGGGCTTCGGTCCCGCTGCCGCCGTCGGCGTCCAACTGGCCGAGCCCGAGCGGGTGGTGGTCGCCCTCATCGGCGACGGCGGCATGAGCGCCCAACTCCCCGCACTGCCCATGGCGGTGGAACAGGGCCTCCCGGTGATCTTCGTCGTGATGAACAACCGGGCCCATGGCACCATCGCCGACCTTCAGTCCGCCTCGTTCGGCCGGTCCTACGGCTGCGAGTTCACCGACGCCGAAGGGCGCCCGTACAGCCCGGACTTCGCCGACCTCGGCACCTCCTGCGGCGCGGATGGCTACCACGTCACCGCCCCCGCCGACCTCGCGAAGGCACTCGCCGACGCCATCACCCGGCGCAGGCCCGCCGTCATCGACGTACCCATGGTCAACGAACCGGTGCCGACCCCCGGGCACTGGAACATCAAGGACATCTACCGCGGATCCTTCACCGACTGACCGCCGCCCCCTACTCCCGCCCGGCTGACCCCGTCCCCGCCACAACGAGGTGACCTCATGATCCGCACCACCCGCACAGCCGTCTGCACGGCCGCCGCGCTGGCCGCCGCCCTCACCGCGTGCAGTGCGCCCGGCGAATCCGGCGACTCCGACAAGGACTCGTCGGGCCCGATCAAGATCGCCGTCGTCAACGCGCAGAGCGGACAGCTGAGTTCGCTCGGCGACTGGGAGTACAAGGGGGCCAAGCTCGCCATCGACGAGTGGAACAAGAAGGGCGGCGTCGACGGCCGGAAGATCCAGGTGAAGCTCTTCGACGACCAGGGCGACCCCACCACCGGCACCAACATCGCCCGGAAGCTGGACAGTCAGGGCTACGTCGCGATGATCGGCACCGCGGAGAGCGCGGTGACCGTGGCCATGGCGCCCATCCTCCAGCAGGCCAAGATCCCCAACATCACCTCGGGGCAGGCCGACGCCCTGGTCGACGTCGGAAGCCCGTACCTCTTCCTCAACGGGCCGACCTCGACGACGTACGACGCGACGCTCGCCGAGTACCTCGTCAAGGACAAGGGCCACAAGAAGATCGCGATGATCTCCAACAACGGTTCTTTCGGGAAGGGCGAGCACGACGCGTTCCTCAAGGCGGCCAAGGACCTCGGTGTCACCCCGGTCACCGACCAGGTGGTCACCACCGACCAGAAGGACTTCAGCAGCGCCCTCACCAAGATCCGCGCGAAGAAGCCCGACGTCGTGTTCATCGGCTCGGAGGAGGTCGAGGCCGGCCTGATCGTCAAGCAGGCACGCGACCTGGGCATCACCGCGCCCTTCGCGGGCGCCGCCCCGCAGGGCACCCCCGTCTTCATCGACACCGCAGGCAAGGCCGCCGTCGAGGACACCATCGTCAGCTCGCCGTACCTGAGCAACGACGTCAGCGCCGCGTCGAAGAAGTTCGCCGCCGCCTACCAGGCCAAGTACAACAAGGCCGCCGAACTGCACGGCGCGAAGGCCTACGACGGGACGAACATCCTGCTGACCGCGCTGAAGACCAGCAAGGCCGCCACCGGCCAGAAGCTCGCCGACGCCATCCGCGACACCCGCTACGACGGCCTGCTCGGCGACTTCGAGTTCGGCGAGAACGGGGTCGGCATCACCAAGACCACCATCGGCGTCATCCGCGCCGGCAAGCTCGTCCCGCAGCAGTGACCCGGGGGAGCTGAGCAGACATGCAAGAGACACTGCAGACACTCGTCGGCGGACTCAGCCTCGGCGCCGTCTACGCCCTGGTGGCCATGGGCTTCTCGCTCGTCTACCGGACCATGGGGCTCGTCAACTTCGCCCACGCCGACATCGCCATGATCGGCGCCTACGCCGCGTCGACCTTCTACCTCACCTCCAAACTGCCCTTCGCTGTCGCCATGATCGTGGCGATCGTCGTCACCGGAGCCATCGGTCTCGTCATCGAGCGCGTGCTGCGCCCGCTGGAGAACAAGGACTTCGACCTGATGCTGATCGGCACCATCGGCTTCGGCATCGTCCTCCAGGCCGTCGCCATCCTGATCTGGGGCACCACGGGACGAGCGGTGCCCTCGCCCGTCCCGTCCGCCCCACTGGAACTCTTCGGTGTCCGGGTACGCACCTACGACCTCGTGGTCATGGCCGTCGCCGCGCTCGCCGTGACCGGCCTCGCCTGGTTCCTCGCCCGCACCAAGCGGGGCGCCGCCATGCAGGCCGTCGCCATGGACCACGAGGCGGCCACCGCCGTAGGCATCAACGTCGGCCGCAGCAACGCCCTCGCCTTCAGCATCGGCGCCGGACTCGCCGCGCTCGCCGGCGGACTCGTCGGACCCATGCTCTACGTCGACGCCTCGCTCGGCGGCGCCCTCGGCATCAAGGGCTTCGCCGCGGCCATGCTCGGCGGCTTCGGCTCCATCCCCGGCGCCGTCGTCGGCGGCCTCGCCATCGGTGTCCTCGACTCCTACGCGGCCGGACACTTCCAGGGCTACTCGGTGCTCGTGACCTTCCTGGTCTTCACCGTCGCCATCATGATCCGCCCGATGGGTGTCTTCGGGGAGAGGACGGTGAGCCGCGCATGACCCGCCGCTATCGACTCGGGGGCCTCGGCGTACTCGCGGTGGCCGGCTGGCTGCTGCCGTACGGGCTCGGCGGCTACGCCATCCACATCGTCAACATCGCCCTCATCTATGCCCTGTTGGCCATCGGCATGGGCCTGGCCATGGGCATCTCCGGGCAGATCAACCTCGCCCAGGTCGCCTTCTTCGGCGTCGGCGCCTACGCCGTCGCGATCCTCACCACCCACTCCGGCTACGGCTTCTGGATATCGGCGGTGCTCGCCCTGCTCGCCACGGTCGCCGCCGGCCTGCTCGTCGGCATCCCCGCGCTGCGCATGCAGTCCCACTACCTGGGCATCGTCACGCTCGGCCTGGCTCTCGGCTTCATCAACTGGATCACCAACGCGTCCATCACGGGCGGCGCCGACGGCATCTCCGGCATCCCGCAGCCGACCCTGCCCGGCATCGACCTCTCCAGCGAATACCTCTACTACTACCTGGAGTTGGTGATCTGCGCCCTCGGCCTCGGCTTCGGACTCTTCGTCGTCCGTACATCGCTGGGCCGTCGGCTGCGCGCCATGCGCGACGACCCGCTGGCCGCGGGCGCGATGGGCGCGGAGATCCCGCTGCTGCGCATGACGGCCTTCCTCCTCGCCAGCTTCTACGGAGGCCTGGCAGGGGTGCTGTACGCGGGGCTCATCCGCTACGTCGCCCCGGAGACCTTCTCCATCGCCAACATGTTCATCCTGCTCGCCATGGTCATCATCGGCGGCCGCCGCTCCCTCGTCGGCTGCGTGGTCGGAGCGGTCGGCCTCACCCTCATCCGCGAGTGGCTCTCCGACTTCTCCACGTACGCACAGCTCGGATATGGCGTCGTGGTCGTCCTGATGGTCGTCTTCGCACCGACGGGTCTGGCCGGAATCCCTTCCCGGGTAAGGGAGTTCACGAACAGGCGGCGGGGCAGGAGCGAGGACCGCGCGGTGCTGCGCCCCTTCCAGCCGTACGAGGTGGTGTCCATGCGCGAGGAGGGTGCTGCGGAGAAACCCCTCCTGGACATCCGCTCAATCACCAAGGACTTCCGCGGCCTGCGGGCGTTGGACGACGTCTCACTCACGGTGCGCCCCGGCGAGATCCGCGGCATCGTCGGCCCGAACGGCTCCGGAAAGACGACTCTCTTCAACGTCATCACCGGCTTCTACCGGGCCAGTTCGGGAACGGTCGCCTTCGCGGGCCGCGACACCACGACCGCCCGCCCCTACGCCCTGTCCCTCCTCGGTATGGCCCGCACCTTCCAGAACCTGCGCCTGTTCGGCCAGTTGACGGTCCGTGAGAACATCCTCGTCGCCCTCGACAGGACCCGCACCCGCACCATCTGGCAGTACGCCGTGTGGCAGCCGGGCGTGGCCCGCAGGGAACGGCGCCTGCGCCACGAGGCCGCCGAACTCCTGGACCGCTTCGGCCTCACCGACTTCGCACGCTCCGCGCCGGGCTCACTCCCGTACGGCATCCAGCGCCGCATCGAGATCGCCCGCGCCATGGGCGCCCGCCCGCGCCTCCTCCTGCTCGACGAGCCGGCGGCGGGCCTCAACGGCGACGAAGTCCGCCAGCTCGCGGACATCGTGCGCTCCATCCGCGACAGCGGCACCACGGTCGTCCTCATCGAGCACAACATGGGCCTGGTCATGTCGCTGTGCGAACGCGTCACCGTCCTGTCCAGCGGCGGTGTCATCGCCGAGGGCACACCGGCCGAGGTGGTCGCGTCGCCCGAGGTGATCGAGGCGTACCTCGGTGACTCGGCGATGGCCCACGACGTCCCGCTGCCGGCGCCCACACCACCGCTGCCGCTGCCGAAGGAGCCGACCCGGTGAAGCTGATCCCCGCTCCGCGCCCCCGCACCCCCACGACCCCGTCCGCCGCGACCCTCACCGTGGACGACCTGTCCGTCCACTACGGTGGCGTCCGCGCGGTCAGCTCCATCGGCTTCAGCGTGGAGCCGGGTGCCTCGGTCGGCATCATCGGCGCCAACGGCGCGGGCAAGACGTCCACGCTCAAGGCCGTGATGGGTCTGGTCCCGCGCGGCGGCGGACGCGTCACGCTGGGCGACCTCGACCTGACCCGCGTACGGGCCCGCGACATGGTCCGGCACGGCATTGGCTACGTACCGGAGGGCCGCCATGTGTTCCCCGGCCTGACGGTGGAGAAGAACCTGCTGCTCGGCGCGTACGCCCGTGCCTGGGACGACGACACTCGGTCCACGCTCACCGAGGTCCACGAACTCTTCCCGGTCCTGGGGGAGATGAGCCAGCGCCTGGCCGGAGCCCTGTCCGGCGGCCAACAGCAGATGCTCGCGATCGGCCGGGCCCTCATGGCACAACCCCGCATCCTGCTCCTGGACGAACCCTCGATGGGCCTGTCACCCAAACTCGTCGGCGACATCCTGCGCGTCCTGACCCGCCTTCGCGAGGACGGCCTGAGCATGCTCCTCGTGGAACAGAACGCCAAGCTCACCTTCGGCGCGACGAGCCACTGCCTGGTCATGGAGAACGGCGCCGTCGCCATGACCGGCACGTCCGAGGAACTCAGCGAGGACCCGCGGGTCCGGCAGATCTATCTGGGGCTGTGACGGACGGGTCCGCTCGATCCGTGGTGTGTCGGGCGACATGGCGGGCCGCCACATAGCCGAAGGTGAGACCCGCGCCGATCTGGCAGCCCGCGCCCGGGTACTCCGAGGCCATGACCGAGTGGGCGTCGTTGCCGCAGGCGTAGAGGCCGGGGACGGGTGCGCCCTTCGCGTCGAGGACGCGGGCCTCGGGGTCGGTGCGCAGGCCGAGTGCGGTGGCCAGCGGCGTAGGGACGACGGCGATGGCGTAGAAGGGACCCTTCTCGATCGGGCCGAGGTTGACGTTCGGGGTGTGGGCCGGGTCGCCGTACTGGTGGCCGAAGAGGTGCGAGCCCTTGCCGAACTCCTCGTCGACGCCGGTGGCCGCGTACCGGTTGCTGTCGTCGACGGTACGGGCCAGGCCCTCGGGGTCCACGCCGATCGACGCGGCGAGCTCGTGCAGGGTGCGGCCCGTCCGCAGATACCCGGACGCGATGTGGCGCCGCAGACGGGACGTCGGCAGGTGCGGATGGACCATGCCCAGACCGTACTTGGCGAGGGTGCGCGCGTCCGTGACCAGCCATGCCGGGATCGAGGGCACGGACTTGTGCGCGTCGTACATGGCGCGGGTGAAGCGGTGGTACGAGACGGACTCGTCGACGAAGCGGCGCCCGGCCGCGTTCACGGCGACGATGCCGGGCTTGGCGCGGTCCCAGATGTGCGGGAAGACGGCGGTGGAGCCGTCGCGGCGGCGGCCGATGGAACTGGGGAACCACAGCGCGTTGTCGTCGCGGGACTCGCCGAGCACTCCGCCGACCCCGACGGCCAGGGTGATCGTATCGCCGGTTGCCCCCTCGCACGCCCGCGTGAACTGCGGTGTGGGATACGGCAGATGACGTTCCCTCAACTCATGACTCGCGGAGAAGCCACCCGCCGCCAGGACCACGCCCCCACGCGCACGGACGCTGACGCTGCGCCCCCGGTGCGAGACGACGGCACCGATGACACGGCCCTCGCCGTCGGCGACGAGTTCACTGGTACGGGCCGTGAACCAGACGTCGCCGCGACGGCGGAGCAGCTGGTGGTACAGGTTGGCGACCAGCGCGTTGCCCATGGCGAGGCGGGTGCCGCGCGGGTGGCCCAGCATGTCCCACGCCCAGCGCACCCCGAGGCGCAGGGCGGTGGCGACGCCGCGTGGTGAGCCGTCGAAGATGCTCAGGAGCCGGTTCACCTCGGGGCGGCGGACCATGAGCGTGCCCCGGAACAGCGCGAACTCGGGGACCGGGCGGCGGACCCGGCCGAAGCGGGCCTTGCCGAGCCTGCGGCCGTCGAACGTACGCGGTTCCAGGGCGCGGCCGATGCCGAACCCGGCGATCTCGGGGTGGTAGTCGACGACCGTCTTCGAGTGCCAGAAGCCGACGTCGAGCCGCTTCTCCAAGTAGTCGACCATGGCGGGGCCGTGGCTGAGATAGCTCTCCCGCAGCGCACGGGGCGCGCGGTCGCCGACGAGCGCGTCGAGGTACTCGTGCGCCGCCTCGGTGTCGGCGGCCGGGTCCTGCTGGTGACGGTGGCCGGGAACCCAGGCGGTGCCGGCCGAGTAGGCGGTGGTGCCGCCGAGCCACTCCGTCTTCTCCAGGACGAGGACGTCGAGACCCTCCTCGGCGCCGACGGCCGCCGCGCCGAGACCACCCGCCCCGGACCCCAGGACCAGCAGGTCGACCTCGTGGTCCCAGGTGTGCTCGGGGTGCTCCGCCATGGTCAAGACCCTTTCATGGCGCGGGGGGTCGGGGGAACGGTTGTGCCGTGAGGGTCAGTGCGACGCCGGACCATCCATGAGTATCAATGTGTTGCCCCAGCGGGTCGGATGATTGAGCTGCACCTGCCGTGCCCCAATTACTCTTCAGGAATGGCCAGTTACAGGGGTGGCCGGTCCCGCGGCGACGAACCAGTCTTCATGGGATGGAACTTGGTGTTCGTGGGATCGCCGTCCGGATACTCATGGTGCTCGGACTCGTGGTTGCTCTGATCGCTCCTGGGGCGGCTGCCGAGTCCGTTGCGGCGGATCGACGGGCTGACCTGCCGTCGTGGCGCCTCACACCGACTGCCACGACCAACACGCTGATCACACTCGACGTGGTGGACCGGAAGGTGGTGTGGGCCGCAGGTGGCGGATTCGGGGGTGCCACCAACGACGGTTCCGTGGTGCGGACGGTGGACGGCGGGCGCTCCTGGCAGAACGTCACCCCGCCGGGCGGGGCCGTCGACAGCTTCCGGGACGTCGAGGCGTTCGACCGTGATCACGCCCTCGTCCTGGCACTTCCCATCGGTGATGAACTCTCGCGGATCTACCGCACCGCTGACGGCGGGGCCACCTGGCAACTGGTGTTCCGCAACACGCTTCCGGACGCCTTCTACGACTGCATGGCGTTCTTCGACGACCGCCACGGCCTTGCGGTCAGTGACCCCGTCGGCGGCAAGTACCGCATTCTGGCCACCGAGGACGGCGGCCGGACATGGCGCCAGACACCGTCCGGCGGAATGCCTGCCGCGACACCCGGCGACAGCGCCCTGGCGACCGGCACGTGCATGGTCGCCAACGGCCGGCTTAACGCCTGGTTCGGGACGACCGGCACCAGCGACGGCTCCAGTCACAACCCTCAGGTGTTCCATACCCGCGACGGCGGCAAGACATGGAGTGCTGCCGACACTCCGATTCGCGGCGAGACAGCGAGCATCGCCTCGCTGTCCTTCCGGGACCCCCGGCACGGCCTTGCGGTCGGTGGCGGTTTCAACCCGGGCGAGGGGATCGATTCGGGTGTGGCTGCCTCCACTGTCGACGGTGGCTCGTCCTGGTCGATCGGTGACCCCCTCAGCGGGTTCCGCAACAGCGTGGCCTGGGTCCCCGGCGGCGGACACACCGCTGTCGCGGTCGGTCCCAGTGGCAGCGATGTGAGCACCGACAGCGGAAAATCCTGGACGCAGTTCGACCGCACCCACTTTCTGGGAGTCAACTGTTCCTCCAGCGGCGGGTGTTGGGCCGTCGGGAGCGGGGGCATGGCGGCTCAACTCGTCGTCCGTCGCCCTTGACGGACTACTGCTCTTGCAGGTCGGGAGATCCTATTGGTGAACGCCTGAAGTCCGCTCCGTACACGGCGAGTTGGCCGTGACACGGAGGCCGATGATGGCGATGTCGTCGCGGCGCTCGCCGGGCAGGGTGAGCAGCTCCTTGATGAGGGTCGCGAGCGGCAGGCCCTGGGACGTGAGGTCGGCGGCTCGGGTCGCCAGTCGGCCGAGCCCGTCGCCGATGTCCTGCCCGGGTACCTCCACGAGGCCGTCGGTGTAGAGCAGCAGGGTGTCTCCCGGCCCGAGCTGTTCGTGCCACTCACCGCGTTGCGCGCCAGGTGCCACGCACAGGGGCAGGTCCGGACCGTCGACGGCGGTGAGATAGCGCGGGACCCCATGGCCGGCCGGAATGAGCAGGGGCGGGAGGTGTCCGGCATTGGACAGGACCACATCCCGGCCACCGTTCCCCGTCGGGGTGAGCACCGCGTGGAGGATGGTGACGTACGGACTGGTGTCGAGGCCCTGTGTCACCTGGTCCAGGCGGCTCAGCGTCCGGGCGGGGCTCGTGGGGTTGTCGTAGGCGAAGCCGCGCAGCATGTTGCTGACCTTGCTCATGGCTGTCGCGGCGTTCAGGTCGTGCCCGGCGACGTCGCCGATCGTCAGGGTCAGGGATCCGTCGCGGCAGGCCGTGGCGTCGTACCAGTCACCGCCGATCTCGGCCCGGGAGCTGGCGGGCTGGTACACCGCTGCCAGCTCCGCACCGTCGACCTGGGGAGGGGCGGTCAGGAACGAGCGCTGGAGGGCCAGGGCGGTGTCACGCACGTTCTGGAGTTCAAGGGTGCGCGACACGGGGCCCTGAGCCCGGTGCAGGACCTCTTGGAGAAGCTCGATGTCCGCGTCGCTCGGTGGTGGATTGCCCTGGCAGGTCGCCGCCGCCGCGAGGGCCACCGTCCGCTCGTCCACGACGATCGGCAGCAGCGTCAGGCTCGTGCCCTGGGCGCGGGCCAGCCACGCCCGCGTCGGTCCCGAGAGCAGGCCGTCGGGCGGTCTGCCGACCGGGAACCTGATGACCCGGGCCCGGCGCTGCTCGATCGCCTGCTCGGCCAGCGGGCCGAGAACGAAGTCGCCCGCGAGCGGAGCTATCGGCGGAAGGTTCGGGGAGCGAGCGATGCGCACCCGGCTGGTGAGGTGGAGGCCGGAGCCGGGATCGCGCCCGGCGGGGCCGCCGCTCTGAAGCTGGAAGACGGCGAAGGCATCGACGAGGTCGGGCACCACGGCCGAGGCCGTACCGGCGAACAGTTCCGCGAGGTCACCCGCCACGGGCTCGGCCGCCACCCTTGCGAGGAGCCGTTCCCGCATCTGCCTGTGCCACTGCTCCTCGGCGTCACTCACCGTGCCGATCCACTCGACGAGCTCGCCGTCCCTCAGCACCGGTACGGCAATGATCTTCACGTGGCGGTAACCGCCGGTGTCGTCCGCTGCCCGTACGCGGATCTCCGCATCGAGGAGCGACCGGCCGCGCGCGGTGTCCTGCCACCTGGACTCGAACCACGCGCGGTCCTTGGGATGGACGGCGTCCATCCACGAGCCGTTCCCGTCCGGGTTCCACAGGCCGCCGCTGTCCTGTCCGAACCGGCCGACCAGGGCCGACACGCTCCCGTCCCTGTCCATCAGCCAGACCACGTGCGGGATGGCCGACAGCAGGGCCTCGTAGCGCCTGACCGCATTCGCGGGAGCGTCGTGCGCCTCTTCCCGCACCCCACCACCGGCACCGAGCACGCGCGTCGTGATGCGCGCGGCCAGCAGCAACGTGGCACGCCCGCACCAGATCCGCACCGGGACGCACGTCACCACACACGCATGGTGCGCCGCGCCCTCGGAGCGACTGCCGGGGACATCGACCAGGACGGTCGATCGCTCCGTCCCGGCAAGATCCAGGGCACGCAGCACGGGCCGCAGGGCAGGCCCCGCCAGGGCGACGCCCGCTTCCTGTCCCACCCGCCAGAAGTCGAACAGTTTCTCGAACGGCTGGTTGCGCTCTCTCAGCCGGTGGAAGGGCCCTGTGACCAGCCCTGCCCCCACCGTCGCCGCCTGGAGACTCTCCAAGTCGAAGACGGGACCCGGACTGGGAGCGGCGTCCTCTTCCACCCCACCATGATCCCCTGAGAAGGCGGAATGAGCAGCCGTACGCACTGACGGGGCCGGCCCCGGCGGGTTGACGGCACGCACCCCGATTCCGCGCCGCGAGCACCACTCGTCCACGACGTTGGCCTCACATCGGCACTTTCGCTCACGGAGCGCATCCGGCTTCACTCGTGCGGGGCCGGCGAGATAACGGTTTCGCCGGGGCACGCGCCCGCGCACGGGGCACAGTCGTTTCCCAGGTATGAGCCACGCACTGCACGATGAGCCCCTCGCCGAGCTGTCCGCCCCGTACTGGATCGACTCACCCCTCCTCCAGCACGGCCTGGGCTCCTGTTCTTGCGTCCATACTCCGACACCGGCGCCGGCTCACCTCTCCGCGACGCTGCGCCTCATCGCGGCCGGGCGGGCACGTGGTCAACCGGCGGGGAAATAGTGGCCGTTGTCCAGATCGGCGAGCAGGCCGGGCCGGGCGGGTTCCCAGCCGAGGGTCCGGCGGGTGATGAGGTTGGACGCCGGATAGCTCTGCGTGACGATATTCGTGAGGAACCCGAAGTACCCCGGAGTCATCAGGGCATCGTTGGGAACGCTCACGGCGGGCAGACCCAGGCGGCCGGCGATGGCCTCTGCGATGTCGCGGAACGCGATGCCCCCGTCCTCGACCGCGTGCCAGTATGTGCCGGCCGGCCCCTTCTCCAGCGCCAGGCGGAACAAGGCGGCGGCATCGCGGATGTGCACGGCGTTCCACAGGTTCGCGCCGTCGCCGGGGTAGCCGACGAACCCCTTTTCCTTCGCGAGCGCGATCAGCGTGGGAAGGAAGCCGGCACGATCGGTCGTGCTGTGCGCGATGTTGGCGATCCGCACGACCGAGGACCGCACCCCCTGCGCGGCGAGGTCGACAACGGCCCTTTCCACGACGTTGCGGACGCGGAGGGTGCCCTTGTGCTCCTCGCCGGCGGGGAGGGCCGGGTCCGTCTCGGTGGCCGGCCGCTCCAGGTTGCCGGGCGAGCCTATGCTTCCCGCCGTGACCAGCGGCTTTCCGGTTCCCGCGAGTGCCTCGCCGTACGTGAGCACGATCGGGAGCTCCGCAGCGGCCACGGCGTCGAGCCCGCCGGAGGGCAGCAGATCCTGCCGGTGGGCGACGTGGATGACGCCTTCGGAGTCCGCGGCGGCCTCCTTGAGCCCGTCGAGATCCTGAAGGTCGCCGCGACGCACCTTCGCGCCGAGCGCGGACAGTGCCGCCGCGGCGGCGTCCGACCGGGCCAGGCCGGTGACCTCGTGCCCTGCGGCGATCAGCTCGGGAATGATGTACGAACCGGAATGGCCGGTCCCTCCAGCGACGAATACGCGCATCTTTAACCTGTCCTTGTGAAGGTAGGTGCAGAGTCTTTTCGTGCCGTGAATGGGCTGCGTAATGCGGCACGTGAGGTGGTGGTACGGGTGCGCTCAGTCGAGAAGGGTGATGCCGAGGGAGAAATTGGTGTGCTTGACGGAGTTGTTCATGAGGCCCAACTCCAGCAGGGCGACGTTCTCCAGTGCCCGCGCCATGAACAAGTCCCCGGTGTCCCAGGGGCGCAGCCCCAGGCTTTCGACGAACGCCGCCACACGTGCCTTCGCCTGCGCGTCGTCGCCGGCGATGAATATGTCCAGAGGGCGGTCCTCGGCCGGTCCTGCCGCCAGAACGTGGGAGAACACGGTGTTGAACGCCTTGACGACATGCGCGTCGTCGGGAGCCGCCTTGGCGATCTCCTGTGCGCCGGAACTGCCGTCGGGGACGACGAATCCCTGCAGGTCGGGGGCCACGGGGTTGGTGATGTCGACGATGATCTTGCCGCGCAGTGCGTCCCCGTACTCCCTCACTACGGCCGCCGCGCCGGTGTACGGCATGGCGAGGACGACGATGTCCCCGTCCGGGGCGGCCCCGGCCGTCCCGACAGTGGCGCCGCCGAGCGTGGCGGCCAAGTCCTTGGCCTTGGCCGGGTCGCGGCCGATGATCTCGACGGCGTTACCGCCGGCGAGCGCCCGAGTGGCCAAGGCGCGGGCCATGTTTCCCAGTCCGATAACGCTGATGCTGCTCATCGGTGTTCCTGCTTTCCGGGTTGTGGTCCTGCCGTTGAATTCCATGGTCAAATTTCGATGCGGAATTCTTGTGCAGAATTCTGGTGTCGAATTCACTGCGACGTCCTTAAGTGCCTGCTTTTCATGCTGTCATCTGGCCCGAGTGGCGTCCAAGACCTATTGAAGCCGCGGTGATACCCTCGAGGTATCACGGGGCTGGGGGTTCTATGGATCTGGATCTGCGCAAACTGCGCTATTTCGTCACCGTGGCCGACCAACTGCATTTCGGCCGCGCCGCCGATGAGCTTCACATCGCACAGCCGGTACTCAGTCGGCAGATCCGCGCGCTCGAGAAGGATCTCGGCGCCACGCTGTTCACCAGGGATCGCCACGGCGTGGAGCTGACGGATGCGGGCCGGCAACTGCTGGACGACGCCGTTCCGCTGCTCGCCTCAACCCACGCGGTCCGCCGCCGGGTGTCCGCGGCCGCCGGCGGCAAGCGGCGGCTGATGGTCGGCTTCCGGGCCGGCGTTGCCGTCATCCCGGCGGCCCGTGCGTTCGAGGAGCGGCACCCGGACGTGGCCGTGGACGTGCAGCGGATCGAAGGGGACGACCAGGCAGCGATGCTGCTCGACGGCCGCATCGACGTCGGCTATGTGCGGCTGCCCATCGACGAGGCCGGCCTGCGTGTCACCCCGCTGTACACCGAGCCGCGGGTGGCGGTACTGCCCGCAGGGCACCGGTTCGCCGGCAAGAAGGAGGTCGCCGAGGCCGACCTGGCCGGTGAAACGCTGGTCTGGCACGGTGACCCGAGCACGCAGCCCACCAGGCGCCCGCTCCCCAATGCCGGGTACCCGGTACGCGGGGTGGACGAGACGCTCGAGCTTGTCGCGGCCGGCCGGGGCATCTCCTTCCTGGCCCGTTCGGCGTCCGTCTTCTACTCGCATCCGGACGTCGCCTATGTGCCCATCCCGGATCTGACACCCGACCAGGTGTGCCTCGCGGTGGCGGCCTCGCACACCTCGCCGGTAGTGGACGACTTCGTCACCGCGGCTCGGTCGACGGCCGAGATCACGGCAGAGTGTGGGAACTACGAGATGTGGCAGCTTGGAGGCGGTGCCGCCTCAAGGCACGCTTGAGCAGGCCGACTGGCCCCCGTCTCTCCCCCCCCCCCAGCTGCGTACGACTTCTTCGTGCGCCACCGCGTACGGGCTGATGTGATCAGCCGTCAGTTCGAACCGGCAGCGTGTCCAGTCCGGCCGCGGAGTGCCGAGTCACCTTGATGCTTCCTCGCGTCGCCGGTCATCGCCGGTCCTCGCCGGCTGTGGCGGGGATGGCGTTGTCGATGAGGGCGGCAGCGATGGCGGCGGCGGTGGGGAAGGCGTCGGCGTCGAGGACCCGGGTGCGGGCCGCGGCGCCGTCGATCAGCAGCGCGAGCTGCTCACCGAGCTGTTCGGGGTCGGCGGCGCCGGCTTCGCGGGCGGTGTCGGCGAGTCGCGCGGCGACGGCCTTCTTGTAGTCGCGCGCGTACTGGGACGCGGGGTGCTGGGGGTCGTGGAGCTCGACGGCCGCCGCGATGAAGGGGCACAGGGGCGTGGTGGGGGAGACGTCGAAGGCGGCGAGGAGTCGTTCGCGGGGCGTGAGGTCGGTGCGGTCGAACACGCCGGACAGAACGGAGGGGTCGAACCGGCGCAGGTACTCGGCGACGAGTTCGTCCTTGCCGTTGAAGTGCTGGTAGGCCGTGCGCTTGGACACCTCGGCAGCCGCGCAGAGCTCGTTCATGCCGGTGCGGTTGATGCCCTGCTCGCGGAACAGTTGCTGGGACGCGCTGATGATGCGCTCGCGCGCGCCCCGACCGCGGCGGCGGCCCGTGGGGCCCTTTTCCAGTTCCGTCTCCGTCATGGAGCCATGGTACCCGAGTTGGGTAACGACCGGTGTACATAGATTGCGCGCCGGGCGTCCGCCCCGTACGGTAAGCACACTAGACGGTGTACTTAACGCCGTCGCCCCAGGTACACACGGCATTACCGACTCAAGGGAACGACCATGGGAAAGCTCGACGGCAAGGTCGCGGTCATCACCGGCGGCACCACCGGCATGGCGCTGGCCGGCGCGAAGCTCTTCGTCGACGAAGGGGCGCACGTCTTCATCACCGGCCGCCGCCAGGACGCCCTGGACGAGGCCGTGAAGCAGATCGGCCGCAACGTCACCGGCGTCCAGGGCGACGCCGCGAACCTGGACGACCTGGACCGCCTGTACGACACCGTCAAGCGGGAGAAGGGAAGCCTCGACGTGCTGTGGGCCAGCGCGGGCGGGGGCGAGCCCGCCCCGCTCGGCGAGATCACCGAGGCCCAGTTCGACACCTGGTTCGGGCTCAACGCCCGCGGCACCCTGTTCACCGTCCAGAAGGCCCTCCCGCTCTTCAACGACGGCGGTTCCATCCTCATGACCGGCTCCAACGCCTCCCTCGGCGCGTTCCCCGGCTGGAGCGTCTACGCCGGCAGCAAGGCCGTCCAGCAGGCATGGGCCCGCATCTGGCTCAACGAGCTCAAGGACCGCCGCATTCGCGTCAACGTCCTGACCCCCGGCCAGGTCGCCACCGCCAAGCAGGAAGAACTCTTCGACGAGGCCACCAAGCGCCAGTTCGAGTCCCTCATTCCCCGCAGCGAGATGGGCCGCCCCGACGAGATCGCCTCCGCCGCCCTCTTCCTCGCCTCGGACGACTCCAGCTACGTCAACGGCATGGAACTGGTCGCCGACGGCGGCACCACCGCCCTCTGAACCGCACACCACCCGACAACCAGGGCAGGACACCTCATGAGCAGCATCAGCATCATCGGCACCGGGAACATGGCCCGCACCATCGGCGCGCGGGCGATAGCGGGCGGCAACACCGTCGAGGTCATGGGCCGCGATCAGTCCAAGGCCGACGACCTGGCCAAGGCTCTCGGCGGCGGCGCCACGACGGGAGAATGGGGCACCGCCCCGGCCGGGGACATCGTCATCGTGGCCCTGCTGCACGACGGCGTCGTACCGGTTGTCACCCAGTATGGAGACGCACTCGCGGGCAAGGTCATCGTCGACATCAGCAATCCCTTCAACTCCACGTTCGACGGGCTGGCCCACCGCGAGGAGACCTCGATCGCGCAGGAAGTCGCCAAGGCGGCCCCGGCCGGCGCTGACGTGGTGAAGGCGTTCAACACCGTTTTCCGCCATGTCCTGGAGAAGGGGCGGCCCGACGTCTTCATCGCCGGCGACAGTGCGCGGGCCAAGGAGAGCGTGGAGGCATTCATCGAAAGCCTCGGGATGCGTCCGCTCGACGTCGGCGGCCTGAAAATGGCGCACTGGCTGGAAGGGGCGGGCGTGGTCACGGTGGGCCTCGCCAATCACGGGGTGGGGAACTTGGACTTCGCCCTCGGCATCACCGAACTTCCCGCCTGAGCAGACGGTTGTTCACGCCTGCCTGACCGGGAGTTGCAGGTACGAGGCCCGGTCGCCGCCGGTGTGGATGATGTGGCGGCCGCTGTTGGCCGGGGCGTACTCGCGGATGCCGGGCATCATCGTGCCCAGCAGCGACCGGCCGCTGACGATGAAGCGGAGCTGCTCGCCCGGGTGGAAGGTGAGTCCGACCGGCAGCAGGTCGATCTCGACGTCGACGACTTCGCCGGGGGAGAGCTTCTCGACCCGGTCGAAGGTGTGGGCCGGGACGTCGTCGGTGGCCAGGGCCTTGTCCAGGTGGCGCATCGAGACACGGAGGCGTCCGTCGGAGCCCTTGTAGCGCAGGATCGAGGCGCCCCGTTCGGTGACGTCCATGGCCAGCGCGCCCTGGTTGAGGGCGGTGAACGCCTGCAGCGGTGTGCCGTGCGCGTCGAGCTTCTGGACGAGGACGAACAGGTCCATGTCGTCGGAGCCGTCCGCCTCGACCCACAGGTGGGCCTTGGGGTAGCCGACCAGCGTGGTCTCCTCGTCGAAGCGCGCCACGAACGACACCAGGTCCGGGCTGGCCGCGACGTCGTAGCCGACCGTGGCCTCGGCGGCGGGCGCCGTGGTTGCCAGGGTCCGGGTGCGCCCGTCGAGGTAGTACTTCGTCGACGTGACATCGGCCGGCGGGAACTGGTCCGCCGGGACGCTGACTTGGTCGCCGCCCTGGAGGTCGAGGAGGGAGTAGCGCACGCGGGGTGTCTGCTCCCAGCCGTTGTCCTCGCCCTTGAGGGTGTGGTCGAAGAAGCGGCGCAGGTCCTCGACGTTGGCCTCGTCGTAGTAGTCGGGCCATTCCTGGCTGTTGTGGACGCGCAGCCACTTGTCCGTGGAGGCCATCCGCCGCCAGGCGCGGAACGTACCGGCGGTGTGCAGGGTGTTGGAGTAGCTGGCGACGACGTACGCGGGCACGTTGATGTTCTCGAACCGCGGGATCTTGTTCTCCCACAGGCCGTCCATCAGCGGGTGGTGCTCGGCCTCGGTGAGGATGTCCTCCTTCTGGGCCTTGCCGTAGAAGCTGTTGTCCTGGAGCTGGCGGGCGAAGCCGGTGTCGGGCATGCCGCCGCGCATGACCAGGTCGCGGTAGACGTCGCTGACGCCCTCCCACGGGTTGATCGCCGCCAGGTGTGGCGGCTGCTCGGCCGCGGTGAACCACTGGGAGACCGCGAGGTAGGAGGTTCCGCTCATCGCGACCTTGCCGGTGCACCAGTCCTGGACGCCCAGCCACTCGATCAGGTCGTAGCAGTCCCGGCCCTCCTGGCGGTCCCAAATGGCGCTGTCGCCCTCGGAGTTGGCCACGCCCCGGATGTCCGGGTTGCAGATCGCGTAGCCCCGCGCACACCAGTAGGCGGGGTCGGGACCTTCGAACTTCTCGAGTCCGGACACGATGCCGTTGTCGAGGCCGACCATGCCGAAGATGCCCATCACGCTCGCGGACGAGCCCTGGCCCTTGCCGTACGGGCTCCACGCCACGATCACCGGGACCTGCTCGGAGTCGGCGGGACGGAAGACGTCGACGTGGATCGTGACGCCGTCGCGCAGGGTGACCGGTACGTCCTTGTCGAGCACGATGTCGACGGGCAGCGGCTTGAACGGCGGCGCGATCCGGAAGCCCGCCTCCAGCGTGCGCGTCCCGGGCTCGAAGTCGCTCAGGATCCCGTAGCGGGGGCCCGGCTCCAGCGGCTGGGACGGCATGTACACCTTCTGGACATCGCTCACGGCGCGTACCTCGCATCTCTCCGCCGGCGGACTGGCTCTGCCGACATTTCGAGCGTAGGTCTGCGACAGCGAAAACTCAACACGTGTTGAGTTAATTGCATGGGAGGTAGTTTTGGGGCATGACCGCGCATACGAGTGCCGCCGCCGAGGCCACCCCCGCCGCTCGTCGCGGGCGCCGGCCGGGCACGAACACGACCCGGCAGGCGATCCTCACGGCGGCTCGCGCCCGCTTCGCGGCGGACGGCTTCACCGCGACCACGATCCGCCGGGTCGCGGCCGACGCCGGGGTGGACGCGTCGCTGGTGATGCAGTTCTTCCGGTCGAAGAACGAGCTGTTCGCTGCCGTGATGTCCGTCCCCGCGGAGGCGTTGACGCGCTTCAGTGAGGCGTTCGAGGGCCCGGACGAGGGACTCGGTGAACGCGTGGTCCGGGCCTTCCTCGATGTGTGGGAGGTGGACGCCGCGAGCTCGGAGCCGCTCATGGCGATGCTCCGGGGCGCCATCGCCAACGATCAGGCCAACGGCCAGCTGCGCGAGTTCCTCGAGGAGCGGCTGCTCGTCGACGCCATTACGTCGCGCGACATCGACGACGCGACGCTCCGTGCGGGCATCGTGTCGTCGATGCTCGTCGGGCTCGTGGTCGGGCGCCGCGTCGTCGGTGTCCCCACGCTGACCGGCGCCGAGCGCGGGAAGCTGATCACGCTCGTCGGACCCGCCGTGCAGAGCGTGCTGGTCCCGGCGCCGCCGGCCGTCGACGGCTAAGGGTGCCTCAAGTGCGGTCGGCGCCGCGGCGGTCGGGCGTGAGGAGGTAGGCGATCGCCATGTCGCTGAGTTCGTCCGCGTACTGGCGTTGGGCCTGCTCGCCGGTGGCCGGGTCGGGGCGTACGGAGTTGTGGAAGCACGCGCCGAGGATGGCGCGGGCCGCGGTGTCCAGCGCCTTGTGCGGGTCGGAGCGGCGGATCTCGCCGGCATAGGGGGCCGCTGCCTCGAGCAGAAGGCGGTGGACCTCGGTGATGGTGCGCGCCCCGCGGTCCGGAGGCTTGGTCCCCCGTGTGCGCAGCAGTTCGGGGAAGAGGTTGCTGTGGTCGGCGAAGGAGTGCAGCAGGGCGTGCGCGTAGGCGTCCATGACGCCCGGGAGCGACGGCTCGGCCTTGCTCAGCTGCTCGGTCACGTACGCCTCGCGCCGTTCCAGCATCCGTTCCGTCAGTGCGTTGATCAGCTGCTCTTTGTCCTCGAAGCGGCGGTAGATGGTGCCGACCGAGACGCCGGCGCGTGCGGCGACGCCGGTGATCGTCATCTCCTCCAGGCCGGACGAGGCGGCGATCTCCTCCGCCGCGCGCAGCACGCGGGCCAGCGTCGCGGCGCTGCGCGCCTGTTGGGGCTGTCGGTACGGCGCCGGGCGGTCGTGCTGGTCGGTCATGCCCCGCATCGTATCGACGGCGGTCATGGCAGCGGTTGTTGACAAGGGGTGTCCCGCTCTGGCTACTCTCATCGCCATAAAGCGAATGTACATGCACGTTCGCATTTGACTGGAGGAGCTGCCCGTGACCGACGACCAGAAGGCCCAGGCCGTGACCGTGACGCTCGATTCGGGGCCCACCGGCGCCGGGAGCATCGACGACATGGAGCTGTTCTACGCGCGCCGCGCCCTGGACCGCTTCCGGACGCGACTGGGCCGCGAGGGCCTGCTCGACCTGCTGGCCGAGGACATCGAGAAGGGCAACGCCTTCCTGCGGGAGTGCGCGCGCACCTCCGACGGCAAGTTCAACGCGGGCACGACGGTGCTCACGGCGCGCGGTCTGACCTCGGGCGAGTTCCTGGCCTGGATGGACGCGGCCTTCGAGGGCGGCGACGAGCGCCCGCTCCTGGCCGCCCACCCCGAGCACTACGTGATGGGCGCCGATGAGATCGGGGCGCGCGTGGTGGAGAACATCGGCCCCCACGTCTGCTCGTTCTACATGGGCGGCTGGGGGACGGCCGCGATGGCCTGGGCCGACGACGCGGCCGAACTCCTGCCGGAGGCGGAGTTCCCGAACAAGAAGTCCTCGAACCTGTTCCTGGAGGACGGCACCGTCGTCGGGCGGGCGCTGATCCAGTTCGGCGACACCGCCGACGGGTTCACCGCGAGCCTGACGGTCTACTTCCCCACGGCCTGCCCCGAGGACATTCTGGACCACCATATGCGGCACTACGCCGTGGAGTTCAGGAACTGGATCGTTGCGGCCGCGGAGGCTCGTGCCTGAACTGGGCGCGTGTGGGCGGCTATCGGACCCCGCGGATAGGGGTGATGGCCAGGGCCCCGATGACGGCGGCGACCGCTCCGGCGCCGAACAGGGCGGCGTAGTTCTGCGGGGCTGCGGTCGACGCGCCGATCGCGAGGAGCGTCGGGGCGATCGCGGGGACGACCGAGGACGGCAGGGACATGGCGAGGTTCATGATGCCGAGGTCCTTCGCGGTGTTGTCCAGGTCGGGCAGGACCTCGGTGATCAGGGCGAAGTCGACCGCGAAGTAGATGCCCTGCCCCAGGCCGGTGACGGCCACGGCGGCGAGGAATGCGGGGAAGTCGCGGGCGAGAGCCGTGAGGACGAGTCCGGCGGCGAACAGCACCGCGGAGGTGATGACGAAGGGTTTGCGCCGGCCGACCTTGTCGGAGAGTTTTCCGGCGAGCGGTGAGAAGAGCACGGCCGTGCCAGTGCCGACAAGGGATGCCATCAGGACGCTCGTGCCGACGGTCGCCGGGTCGATGTGGTGGACCGTGATCAGGTAGAAGGCCTGGTAGCCGTTGACGCTGGAGACGCCGAAGAAGATGCAGAAGCGGCTGAGCCAGGCGAGCCCGAAGGCGGGATGGCGGACCGGGTTGACCCAGAAGGTCGTCAACGTCATCCGCAGCGTGACCCGCGGGCGTTCGGCGCGGCCGATCGGCCGGTCGGTGATGAACGCCGCGAGGACGAGTGCCGAGGCGATGCCCAGGGCGGTGGGGTAAAGGACCATGAGTCCGAGGTCCGGCTGGCCGAGTTGGGCCAGGAAGATTCCGACCACGGCGCCGATGGGGGCGCCGAGTCCGATGGCCGCGGACGCGGGACCGCGGCGCTCGGCGGGCAGTTGGTCGGGGACGATCGCGTTGCATGCCACGAGGGCGCAGACCGCGCCGATGGACAGGGTTACGTAGGCGAGAGCGAGGACCGTGGTCGAGCGGGCGACGACCTCCAGTGCGCCGCCGATGGCCATGACGACCGCCCCGCTGAACAGGTAGGGGCGACGGCGGCCGAATCGTGACGCGGTGCGGTCGCTGAGTCGGCCGACCAAGGGGTAGCCCACGAGTTGGGCGACCCCACCGGCCGTGACGGCGGCGGAGAGCACGGTCGTGGCCCGGGCGCTGTCGATGCCGCCTGCCGCTATGGAGAGGGTGAGGATCGAGGCGGCGAGCAGGACTCCGTTGAGGGAGCCGACCGCGAGGCCGAGAACGAGGATGAATCCGCGGCGTGGGCCCGTGTCGTTGGTGACGGAGGCGTTCGCCGGAGTGAGCGGGAGTGCGTTGGCGGTCATCGGGAACTCCTTTGTCCGAAGCATGACCGTGGGGTGTAGTGCTACTTCTTGCCGTGCTCCTGTGCGGGCAGGGAGATGTGCAAGTAGTGGGTACCTGGGGCGAGTTGGACGGAGCGGCCGGCCGCGACCAGTACGGCGTCCACGCCGTGCGGTATCTCGGTGTGGATCGCGGCGACACCGGAGGTGACGGTCCAGTCGACGCGGAGCGGGCCGTACGGTGTCCACACCTCGGCGTCGGCGTGGTCCAACGGGCCGGTGAGGTCGGGTTCGAGCACCGCGGAGCGGTAGCCCGGGGCGGTGGCCCGGATGCCGGCGATGCGCCGGTACAGCACGTCGTCGACGCAGCCGAAGGCGTAGTGGTTGAACGAGACGGCGCGGACCGTGCCGTCGGGCGTGATGGCGTCCCACGCCTCCCAGATGGTGGTGGCGCCGCGGTCGACCTCGTACAGCCAGGACGGGCACGTGTCCTGCCACAGCAGGCGCCGCGCGAGGTCCGCGTGGCCGGCGTCCCAGAGGACATCGAGCAGATACGGAACCGAGAGGAATCCGGTGTCCAGGCGCTCGCCGCGCTCGGTGATGAGGTGTACGAGATGGTCGACGAGCAGTGGGCGTTGCGCGGCCGGCACCATGTCGAAGGCGAGGGCCAGGACGTACGGGCCTTGCAGGGCGACCGGTAGACGTCCCTCGGCATCGACGTATTCGGCCGCGAAGGCCGCGCGGACGTGTGCGGCTTCGTCGCGCAGTCGCGCGGCGAGGGCGGTGCGGCCGAGTGCGGCGGCGGATCGGGCGGTGACCGTGAGCGTCTGTGCCTGGAACATCGGCGCGATCAGCTCGGCCGTCAGCTTCGGCGCGATGCCGATGGCCTCGTGGAGGGGGCGTCCCTCCAGGGTGCTCGGTGTGAGCCAGTCGCCAAAGTGTTCACCCGCGTTGTAGAGGAGTGCCTGGCGGGTGTGTTGTTCGGGTGTGAGGGCGGTGTCACGCAGCCGCTCGGGCAACTCGGCGGCGCTGCCGCGCTGGTGGTCGATCCAGTGCAGCGCGGCATCGAGTGTGTCGGCCAGCACCCGCCGGTCGCCGTAGCGTTCGTAGAGCACCCAGGGCACCAGGGCGATGGCGTCGCTCCACCCGGCGCAGGCCTTGATGGAGCCGAACCCCTCGGCGGTGTCCGCCAGTTGGTCGTCGTAGGTCGAGCGAGGGGAGAGGATCGGGATACGCCCTTCGCTGTCCTGGTCCGCGCGCAGGTTGTCCAGCCATCGGGTCAGAAACGGTGCGACGAGCGCGTTGTTGGCCGCCGCGGGGGCGAAGACCTGGATGTCTCCGGCCCATCCGGCCCGCTCGCGCTGCGGGCAATCCGTGGGTACGGACAGGAAGTTGGCGCGCTGACTCCACACCACGTTGCGGTGCAGCCGGTCCAGGCGCTCGTCGGACAGGTGCAGGGACCCGGTCTGGGGCAGGTCGCTGGAGAGCACCACCGCCCGCAGGTCGTCGAGGTGGGGCGGGGCCTGGATCCCGCGCACCCGTAGGTAGCGGAAGCCGTGGAAGGTGAAGGAGGGCTCGTATGTCTCGGCCGGGCGGCCGGCGGCGACGTAGGTGTCGCGCTGCTCCTTGTTGATGCCATCGATGTTCTCGAACCAGCGGCCGTCCGCGTCCAGTGTCTCGGTGTGTTCGAGCGTGACGGTGTCACCCTCGCCCGGCGCCCGCAGCGTGATCCTGACGCGGCCCGCGACCACCTGCCCGAAGTCGGCGATCCAGCCGCCGTCGGGGTCCGGGGCAACGGACAGCGCCGGCAGTTCGTTGACGCGGCGGACCGGTTCCCCGGCGAAGGGAACGAGCACGCCCGGGTCGGTCGGCTCGGTCTCGACCGGGTTCCAGGTGGTGTCGTCGAAGCCCGGTGTGCTCCAAGCCGGGTCGTACAGGCGGGCGTCGAAGCGCTCGCCGATGAAGAGGTCCGCGTATGGCCACGGTCCTTCGGCGGACACCACGTCACCGTCGGAGGTGACACGGTGGCGCTGTCCGTCGTGCGTCTCGACGTGCAGTTGCCAGAGCGCGCCGGTGGTGGCGCCGAACTGGGCGCTCGACCCCGTCAGCCCGATCCGCCCGGCCCACCAGCCGTCCGCGAGCGCCACGCCCAGGATGTTGTCGCCGCGGCCGAGCAGATCGGTCACGTCGTAGCACTGCACGGAGAGGCGGGAGGTGTAGCTGTCGAAGCCGGGCGCCAGGACCTCGTCGCCGACGCGTCGGCCGTTCAGCTCCGCGGTGTAGATGCCTCGGGCCGTCAGGTAGAGGCGGGCTCGCACCACGGGGGCGTCGAGATCGAAGCGCTGGCGCAGCAGTTGCACCGGTACGAGGCGTTCGCTCGCCTCCTGTTGGGGGCGGCGGCCGGTGACCCAGTCGAGCAGGGTCCACCGCTCGATGTCGGTGGGGCGCGCCTTCGGCAGCACCCAGCTGGCCGTCCAGTCGTCCGCGGACAGCAGCGCGCTTCCGAACCGGGCGGAGGCCCAGCCGCTCACCGCCCCGTCCGTGTCCCAGACGCGCACGCGCCACTCGTAGTCGGTGTCGGAACGCAGGCGAAGATCCGGCACCTCCACCAGGTGGCACTCCCGGCTGGGCACGCGCCCTGTGTGGGCGACGAGTTCACCGGCCGCACGTACCTCGATCTCGTAAGCGGACTGCTCCCGTCCGGGCACCCAGGACAGGCGTGGGCACGGCACGGCGATCGCGAGGGCGGCGGGCTGGTACTCGACGGTCAGGTGGGTGACGGGTGCTGCGACCACCGGCGGCTCCTTCGTGACATGCCTCGTCGGGCGGCGAGAACGAAAACCGAAAGTACTCGGGTTTCAATGAAAAGCCAATGGGTTCGGTTTTCGGGGATAGGCTGCGGTGCATGAGCGAGTCGAGACGTCGAGGCAGCTACGCCGTGGGACGGGAGAGAAGGGACCGCATCGTCGCGACGGCCGCCGAGCGGTTCGCGACAACGGGGTATGCGAACACCTCGATGACGGGCATCGCCAAGGAAGTGGGCATCACGGCGACCGGCCTGCTGCACCACTTCCCGTCGAAGCAGCACCTGCTGCTCGCGGTCGCCGAGCATCGCTTCGATGTCGCGGCCGCCCTCGTGGACTCCTCGGCCGACGCCGACGGGGACGCGCTGATCGACGCCCTGCTCGCGGTCACCCGACGATTCGTCTCCGAGCCGGGACTCATCGAACTGTTCGTCACGCTGAGCGCCGAGGCGGCGGACCCGTCCAGCGCCGCACACGAGCTCTTCGCGGCCAGGTACCAACGCACGATCAGTGAACTCGCGGCACGCTTCGAGGCGTGTGCCCGGAAGGGCTTCTTCCGTGAGGACGTCGACTACGAGGCCATCGCACGAGAGTGCATCGCCGTGTCCGACGGCCTTCAGTTGCAGTGGGTCCTGTCCGGCGGGCGCACCGACCTGCTCGCCGACATCAGGCGGCACCTGGAGCGGCTGGCCGAGTCACTGCGCCCATGATGGATCGGGTCGGCGAGGGGCAGGACGGGGCGGGGCGGGGCGCTCGGCGGACGCGCCGCCCCCTCCGGTTCACGACCGCGTAGCGACCCCGCACTTCTCGTCCCCGGCCCCGCCCATCCGCTCGTCCATCGCGACGCTCCGGTCGTACGGGTCCACCACGGGGCCGTCGCCGGCGGCGTGCTCGGCGGTGAAGGTCGGGGTGAGGTAGCCGGTGTAGGTCTCGCAGCCGGCGTTGGTGGTGTCCACGCGGTTCGAGACGACCGAGAAGGTGCCCGGCTCCGTGATCACCTTCGCCGGGTCGGGCCAGTTCATGACGACCTCGCGGCGGACGATGACGCGTGTGACACGGTCGTCGCCGGTCTCCGCGCTCATCACCGGGTACACGTACGTGACGTCGGTGGTGACCTCCAGCGCACCCTTCTCGCCCGCGCGGTACGTGATGCGGCCACGGGTCTTGACCACGTCGCCGGCCGGCTCGACCTTCGTTGCGTCGAAGCGGCTGAACAGGACGAGCGGGTTGTACTTCTCGCTCGGTGAGGTCAGTGACCTGTCCAGGAAGGAGCGTTCCTTCGGCTGGTGGGGGTTGATGAGGGCGATGGCCTCGGCGGGGTGTTCGCCGCGCAGCACCCCGGGGTCCAGGCTGGACGCGGCGAGGAAGTCCCGGGAGCGTTCGAGGGTCCGGGCGACCTGGGCCTTGCTCATCCAGCCGGTGGCCCGGGCCGCGGGCAGAGAGATCCCGGCCGTTCCGGAGGCCCAGCGTGCGGCGGGGGAGCCCTTGAACGGATCGGCCAGTGTGGGGAGTTCCGCCGACCCCGCGGGTGGCGGCGACGCGGCGAGCGGTGTCGTCTCGTCGGAGGCGGAGCTGGACCCGAATCCGAACCCGGACCCGAACCAGTCCGTCACCCGTCCCGGAGCGAGTGCCACGACCACCACGGCCAGCGCCGCCACCAGGCCGAGCACGTACCAACCCGTACGGTGGCGCCGCCGGGCCGGCTGGTGCGAACGCCACGGATCGGGCCGGGCGTCCTCCTCCTGCAAACGGCGCGTCACCATGCGGGCGCGCGCCGACGGCTCCTTCGGAGCGTCCCGCACACCGTCCTCGGACTCCTGGAGGAAGCGCTCCCAATCCTCGTCCGACAGCGACGAACCGCTCTGATCCCCACCCGGATTCACTTGTGAACTCCCCTTGTGTCGTGCCGTGTAAGTGGCGGCCGGTCCCTCCCCAGGGCCGGCCGCCGTCGACGGATCATGGCACAGGCGCGAACGCCGGGTGTGTCGAAGGGGGGAGGGGCCGCTCGCGAACGGCCCCTCCCTGGTGGTCAGCGGACGGTCAGACGCGGTCCGCCGCGATCAGCAGGTACTGGAACGAGCCGTCCCTGTACGAGTTGATGAACGCGTCCTCGATCCCCGTCACCAGCGAGGACGTGGCCCGCAGCTCCCAGTACGGAAGAGTGTCGGGCGTCAGGTCGATGACGGTCTGCGGCACCAGGCGGTTGTCGGCCATCGCGCGCAGGTACTCCCGGCGCGAGTGGATGTTGCACTCGAAGTGCGCGTTGATCTGGGACACCCACTTCGAGGGCTGGCCGTACCGCGGGTTCCAGCAGCCGGTGATGGTCACGTAGCGGCCGCCGACCTCCAGGATGCGGGAGTGCTCGGCGAACAGGTCGTGCAGATCGACGTACATGGTCGACTCGTTGTTCCACGACGCCGAGATCTGCCCGGTCTCGAACGGGGTGGACAGCATGTTGCAGACGCGCGCCCTGACGTGGTCCTGGATGCCGAGTTCCTCGGCCCGGCCGTTGGCGAAGTCGGCCTGCTTGGCGGAGAGCGTGACTCCCTCGACCTTGCTCCCGAAGCGCTGGTGCGCCATCACCATCGAACCGCCGCGGCCGCAGCCGGCGTCCACCAGGGTGTCGTCGCGCCCGATGTCACCGAGGTGCCCGAGCAGGTACTCGGCCTGTGCGGACTCGAGACGGTGCAGCTCGGCGATCAGCTTCTGCTCGTTCGCGTCACCCGTCCCGTCGCCGAGCGCGGAGTGGTCGACGGCGCCGATGCCGTAGTGGTGGTGGTACAGACCGTCGACATCGCCGAGCCGCAGGTTGACCGGCCGGGCCTCGCCGTCCCAGTAGCGGGCGATGTCCCCCTGGTAGGGGGTGGCCGGCTCGGGGATGTACGGGGTGGTCGTGGGGGCCGTGGCGGTGAGTTCGGTGCTGGTCACTGATGTGTCCTATCTCTTACCAGAAGTCGGGCAGGCTGTAGCGGTAGGTGTTGTTCTGGTGCCATTGGTGGTTGCCGTCGACCCACGCCGCGACGCCCCGCAGGAAGCGCTGGACGTTCGGGAGCGGGCAGGCGGCGGCCAGGGCCGCGGCCTCTGTCTCGAAGGCGTGCATGAGTTCGTTGTGGACCTCGACCGACTTGAGGTAGGCCTCCTTGTCGGACAGGTCCTCGCGTTCCGCGATCACGACCGGCAGGTTCAAGTGCCGTCCGGGAGCGTCGAGTTCCTTCGTGTACGAGTACAGGTCGTTGACGATGGTCGTCGCGTTCCCCGCGAGCGCGATGACCTTCTGCATGTCCGGCAGGGCGTGCAGATCCGCCGGCAGTTCGTAGCCGCCGACGGTGTCGGTGATGGTCGGACAGGGGCGGAAGTTGTTGAACTGGCGCATCGCCAGGTACTCCCACACCTCCGGTACGTGGTCGTGCTCGGACCAGGCCGCTTCGGCGAGGTAGCCCATGTGCAGCCGGGCCATGTCGTGCCGATAGCGGTCGGCCTGCGAATCACTGCTGGCCTGGACGAAGTACTCCATGGCGGAGCGGTACGCGCGCCGGGGCGCGTCCGCGTAGAGCGATTCCACCCACTGCGGCTGGTACTCCCGCGTCGTGTACAGCGGGTCGAGCGTGGTGTGCGCGAGCAGGAGCCGGGAGCCGAGGCCGACGGGCGAGCCACCGTGGTCCTCGCAGTAGCAGTCGTCCAGCGCGTTCTCGGCCATCATCAGCCGGGTGGCGATCATGATGTGGTCGACGGTGGGTGCGTCGGGGTGGCAGCCGACCATGTAGCTGCCCACGGAGAATCCGTCGAACTCCTCCTCCCAGTCGTCGGGGTACAGGTCGACCTCGTCCAGCGCCCAGGCCTTGATCCGGCGGCCGACCTCCGCGACCCGTACGGGATCGGGGTCGGGCGCCGGGTGGTGGTACAGGCCGGGAACGGGCCGGCCCTTCGCGGTACTTGGCGTCGGAGCCGGGTCCGACGGACTCGGCTCCGCTCGCGGAGTCAGCCGCAGGCCCGCCGTGCCGAGGCCGCTGGGCCCGCGCAGCAGCCGCTCCAAGTCGGCGGTCGCGGCCGGGACTTCGGCCGCAGGCACCTCGGCCGCGGGCACCGGGGCCGTCGGCACCTCGACCGTGGGCGCCTCGGCGGCCGGCGGGGCCACTCGGGGCGCGCCGCCCGTGACGGCGGCGATGTCACGGGCGCGGGCCGCGGCGTCGGCCAGGACCTGCGCCCCGAAGCGGGAGACCGCTTCCGGCAGGCTCGACTGAGGAGGTGTCGGCTCAGGCGGGGGCATCCATGTCTCCTTGAGGGCTCCTTGGTGGGGCGGTCGGCCGAAGGTCCTGCTCCGCTACCTGCTGGGCCAGCGGCCGATCTGCACGTTCTCCAGCACACCGACCGCGTCCGGCACGAGGATCGCGGCGGAGTAGTAGGTGCTGACGAGGTACTTGGTGATGGCCTGCTCGTCGACGCCCATGAACCGGACCGACAACCCCGGTTCGTACTCGTCCGGCAGCCCGGTCTGGTGCAGGCCGACGACACCCTGGTTGTCCTCGCCGGTACGCATGCAGAGGATCGAGCTGGTGCGCTCCTTGGTGACCGGGATCTTGTTGCAGGGCAGGATCGGCACCCCGCGCCAGGCCGGCACCTGCTGGCCGCCGAGGTCGACGTGGTCGGGATAGAGCCCGCGCGCGTTGAACTCGCGCCCCATCGCCGCGATCGTGCGGGGGTGCGCCAGGAAGAACTTCGAGCCGCGGCGGCGGCAGAGCAGCTCGTCCAGGTCGTCCGGCGTGGGCGGACCCGAGTGCGGCTGGAGGCGCTGCTTGAAGTCGGCGTTGTGGAGCAGGCCGAACTCCCGGTTGTTGACGAGCTCGTGCTCCTGGCGCTCGCGCAACGCCTCGATGGTGAGCCGGAGTTGCTCCTTCGTCTGATTCATCGGCTCGTTGTAGAGATCGGCGACCCTGGTGTGCACCCGCAGGATCGTCTGGGCGGCCGAGAGCTCGTACTCGCGCGGCTTCGCCTCGTAGTCGACGAAGGCGCCGGGCAGTTCGTGCTCGCCCACGTGCCCCGCCGACATGGGGATCTCGGCCTCGCCTCGATGGTTCTGGCCCCGGCTCGCGAGCGACTTGAACTCGTCGACGTGCTCCCGCAGGTGCGGCGCCGCGGACAGCACGGCCGCGAAGTCGGAGCGCGACAGGGTGAGCAGGGTGCCCGAGGTCTCGGCGACCGCGGTCTGCTCCCAGCGGGCGTCCTCGTCCAGCAGTGCGCTGTCGCCGAAGCGGTCGCCGTCGGCGAGGACGTCGAGCGCGACCTCGTCGCCGTACTCTCCCTCGGAGAGCTGGCTGACGCGGCCGTGGGCGATCAGGTGGAGCTTGTCCGCCGGTGCCCCGCGCTCGACCAGTGTGTCGCCGGCCCGGAAGTCGCGCTGCACGCACCGGTCGGCGAGGGTGGTGAGCACCTCGACGTCGTCGAAGCCGCGCAGCAGCGCCAGTTCACCGAGTTCGCGGGGGATCACCCGGACGTCGCCGCCGTCCTGGATGAACTCGATGGTCCCGTCGCCGACGGTGTAGGTCAGGCGGCGGTTCACCCGGTAGACGCCGCCCTTGGTCTCGACCCAGGGCAGCATCCGCAGCAGCCACCGCGAGGTGATCTCCTGCATCTGCGGTGCGGACTTGGTCGTGGTGGCGAGGTTGCGGGCGGCCGCCGTGCCGAGGCTGGTCTGCTGCCGCGGCACCGACGCGGTGTCCGGCGTGGTCGAGTCAACGGTCATCGAGTGAGCTCTCCTTGGTCGGGCGAAAGCGCGCTTGCCCGTAACAACGGGACAGAAGAAGGAAAGATGGATATGTCAGGGGTAATGCGTCCAGAACCTGGATCACCGTAAGGGCCGCCTCGACCGCCCAACCAAGGAAAGCCGGTGACATTAGCTCGATGCGATGATCAAGGCCGCGCGGTGTTTGCCCGGTGACCGATGGATCTCGGCCCGTTTTCGTGGTGTGCCCCTGCGGACGCCGGCCCTGTGTCCACGCGGCGGGAGGGCGCCGCGGCATCGCAAACCCGATGGAAGTCGGCCAGCTGCCGCACAGGTCCTCATTGCGGACTTTGCACGGGGCAAGGTAGAGGCGGCATGGCGGAACGGGAACCCACGCGCGCACCGACCCCGGCCATCGCGTTACCCTGGCCGCCGTAACCGGACACGGGGTGCCCCACCCGAGGGCTGAGAACACACCCGTCGAACCTGAACCAGTTCGTACTGGCGGAGGGATGTCTCATGCCTGTCGCGCATGTTTCCAATGGCCTGCCTGCCGACCGCGAGAGCGGCGCCTTCGACGGGCGGATGCCCGCGGCACCCGGCGACCTCGGCATCGAGGGGCACGGCATCGAACCGGTGCCCGAGGGCAACCGCTACGGCGGGGCCGGGCGCCTGTTCACCGTGTGGTTCGCCCCGAACCTGACCATGACCGGCGTCTTCACCGGCACCGTCGGCATCGCGCTCGGCCTCGACTTCGCGACCGCGCTCGCCGCCGTCGTGCTCGGCACCCTGGTCGGGGCGGTGCCGACCGCCTACCTGGGGACGTGGGGGAGCCGGACCGGGGCGGGGCAACTGCCGCTGGCCGGGCTCGCGTTCGGGCGGGGCGTCGTGCTGCCGGGCGTGCTGCAGTGGCTGTCGTCCATCGCGTGGGACGCGCTGATCGGCCTGTTCGGCGGCGACGCGCTGGCCCGGCTGTTCGGCTGGCCGTTCTGGGCCGGCGTCCTCGTCATGCTGCTCGCTCAGGGCCTGCTCGGTGTCTTCGGCTACGAGGCCATCCACCGGCTGCAGATCGTCATGACCTTTGTGCTCGGCGCCGCGTTCGCGCTGATCGCCTGGCGGCTGCTCGACGGCGTGCACCCGGCCGCCCACGGCTCCGTGCACGGGGCCGACCGCGCCGGCGCGTTCGTCCTGACCAGCACCATCGCGCTGAGCCTCAGTCTGTCCTGGGCGCCGTACGCCAGCGACTTCAGCCGCTACCTGCCCGCCACCACCTCCCGTACCCGCATGTTCTGGTACACGCTGCTCGGCCTGCTGGTGTCGTTCGTGGCCGTCCAGGCGCTCGGGCTGTGGGGCGCCTCCGTGCTGACCGACCAGACGGCGGCCGGGGTCGACAAGATCCTCGGCGGGGGAGCGGTCGGCGCGTTCGGGCTGCTCGCGGTGGCGCTGGCCGCGCTGTGCAGCAACGCCATGAACGACTACAGCGGCTCGCTCGCCCTGCAGACCATCGGCGTGCGCATCCCGCGCCCGGCGGCCGCCGCCCTCGCCGCCGCGCTCGGCTTCCCGCTGGTGCTGTGGATGCACGCCGCCGACACCACCGCACGGTTCCAGAATGTGCTGCTGTTCGTCGGGTACTGGATCCCCGGCTTCGTGGCGATCGTCCTCGTCGACTGGCGTGCGCGGGCCAGGGCGCGGGCCGGAGCGCCGCTCGACCTCGCCGCCGAGCGCGAGCGGCGGCAGCCCGCCTGGCCGGCCCTGCTGGCCTTCGCGGCGGCCTTCGCCGCGGCGGTCCCGTTCATGGACACCAGCCTGTACGTGGGCCCGGTGGCCGAAGCGCTGCACGGCGCGGACGTGTCGTACTACGTAGCGTTCCTCGTGGCCGCCGTTGTGTACGCGCCGCTGCGGCTGCGGCGACGCGGCTGACCTGCCGTACGAGCCCTGTACCTCGCACCACCTGTACTTGTCGCACCTCCTGTACCTGGAGTCACCCCATGCACCAGACGCCCCCCGGCCGCCCCGATGACCTCGTCGCCTTCGCGGCGCAGGCGCTCGGGCGCGTACAGCACGACGCACCGCTGGTGCAGTGCCTGACCAACGCGGTGGTCACCGGGTTCACCGCCAACGTGCTGCTCGCGGTGGGCGCCGCGCCCGCCATGGTCGACATCCCCGACGAGGCGGGGCCCTTCGCCCGCGTGGCCTCGGGCGTGCTGGTCAACCTCGGAACCCCGCGCGCCGAGCAGCGCGCCGCCATGCCCGAGGCGGCGCGCGCCGCGACCGAGGCGGGCACACCGTGGGTGCTCGACCCGGTGGCCATCGGCGCGCTGCCCGTACGCACGGCCCTGGCCGCCGACCTGCTCGCGCTGCGGCCGACCGTGATCAGGGGCAACGCCTCCGAGATCATCGCGCTCGCGGGCGCGGGCGGCGGCGGCCGGGGCGTGGACGCCTCCCACGGTGTCGACGACGCCGAGGACGCGGCCGCGGAGCTCGCGCGGACGGCGGGCAGCGTGGTCGCCGTGTCGGGGCCCGTGGACTACGTCACCGACGGCACGCGCACCGCCCGGATCGCCAACGGGGACGCCCTGCTGACCCGCGTGACCGGCGGCGGCTGCGCGCTGGGCGCGGTGATGGCCGCGTTCGCCGCGGTGGACGAGGACCGGTTCGCGACGACCGTCGCCGCGGCCACCGCGTACACGGTCGCCGCCGAGTCCGCGGCCCGGACCGCGGCAGGACCCGGCAGCTTCGCCGTCGGCTTCCTGGACGCGCTCGCCGCGCTCACCCCGGAGGACCTCGCGAAGCATGCGGAGGTGTCATGACGGCACACATGACGGCCCGCCCTCGGCCGACGGATGCCGGTGTCGACCTGTCGGTGTATCTGGTCACCGACACCGCGCAGTGCGCGGCCCGCGGCCGCACCGTGACCGAGACCGTCGCGCAGGCCGTGGCCGGGGGCGTCACCGCCGTACAGATCCGGGAGAAGCACGCGAGCGGACGGGAGTTCCTGCGCACCGTCCTGGACGTCGCCGAGGTCCTGCCCGAGCACGTCGCGCTGATCGTCAACGACCGGGTCGACGTGTTCCTGGCCGCACGGGCGAACGGCGCACGCGTCACGGGCGTCCACGTGGGCCAGTCCGACCTGCCTGCCACCGCCGTACGTCAACTCATCGGCGACGACGCGGTGTTGGGGCTGAGCGCGGCCACCGCTGAGGAGCTGAACGCCGCCGCGGTCTCCGACGCCCGCGTCGACCACGTCGGCATCGGCGCCCTGCACACCACCCGCACCAAGGACGACGCCCCCGAGCCGCTCGGCCTCGACGGCTTCGCCGCACTGGCCGGGGCGAGCGCGCTGCCCGCCGTGGCCATCGGCGGCGTCATCCCGGCCGACCTGCCGCACCTGCGGGCCGGGGGCGCGGCGGGGGCCGCGATCGTCTCGGGCATCTGCGCCGCCGACGACCCACTGGTCGCCGCCCGGACCTACGCCGACCACTGGGCCGGCAGCCGAGATACCCACACCCGTCCCCGTATCCGAAAGGATGCCTCCGCATGACCGAGACACCGCCCGCGGTCGCGCCGCCCCGCGTGCTCACCATCGCCGGGTCCGACTCCGGCGGAGGCGCCGGGATCCAGGCCGACCTCAAGACCATGCTGGCCCTCGGCGCGCACGGCATGAGCGTGCTCACCGCCGTGACGGCCCAGAACTCCCTTGGCGTACAAGGCGCTTGGAGCATCCCGCTCGACGCCGTGCGCACCCAGTACCGCAGCGTCGTCGACGACATCGGCGTGCAGGCGCTCAAGACCGGCATGCTCGCCGCCCCCGACATGGTCGTCACGGTCGCCGAGCTGCTGTCCGAGGTGCCGGCCCCCGTCGTCGTCGACCCCGTCAGCGTCTCCAAGCACGGCGACCGGCTGCTCGCCGACGATGCGATCGACGCCGTACGGGACCGCCTGCTGCCGGTGGCGACGGTGGTCACGCCGAACCTCGACGAGGTCGCCGAACTCACCGGCGTCGCGGTCGAGGCCGACACCGCGGAACGTGACATGCGGCGGGCCGCCGAGCGGCTGCTCGCCTACGGTCCCCGCTGGGTGCTCATCAAGGGCGGTCACCTGCCCGGCGAGGCCGTCGACCTGCTCACCGACGGCACGGACGAGCACTGGCTGCGCTCGCCGCGCCACAACAACGCCCATACCCACGGCACGGGTTGCACCCTCGCCTCGGCCGTCGCGGTCGGTCTTGCCCAGGGGCATGAGGTGCCGGAGGCGGTGCGCCGGGCCAAGGAGTACGTCACCGGGGCCATCGCGGCGGGGTTCGCGCTGGGGGCCGGGATCGGGCCGGTCGACCATGGGTGGCGGTTCCGCGCGGTGTGATCACTCCCCTCCCCGGGGGTGCGCGGCGGAGGCCGCCGCCGCACGGGAGCCGACCAGGAGCAGGCAGAGCACGGCGCACCCGGCGACGATCCCGGCCAGGACGAGCAGCGGGTCGAGCGGGCGGGCGGCGCCGACGGCCTGGGTCGCCGGGGTCTGCTCCGCTTGCGATGTGGGGGATGCGGGGGCCGGTGGCGCGGCGGCAGCGCTGCTGTGGTGTTCGGACGGCGTGGGTGTCGAGCTGGGGGTGGGGCTCGCGCTCGATGTCTTGGTGAGTGTCGGGCTGGGGTGTTCGTGGGTGTGTGCGGCCGCCGGGGGTGGGGTGCTGGGAGCCGGGGCGCGGGTCGTCGCGGCGGCCTTGACGACGATTCCGCCGGTCATCCCGGGGTGCACGGTGCAGACGTAGCCGTACGAGCCCGCCTTGGTGAACGTGTGGCTCCAGGTGCCGCCCTTGTCGAGCATCGGTGAGTGGATCGAGGCCGGGCCCGACGTGGTCTTGACGTCGTGCGGCGCGGTGTCCTGATTGACCCAGGTGACGCTGTCGCCGACCGGGATCGTGAGCGTACGGGGCCCGAACTTGTAGTCCGACATGAGGACTTGGTGACCCGCCGCGTGTGCGGCGGGCACGGGGAGGGACACGACGGCGCCGGAGCCGATCACGGTGGCGAGCGCGAGGTGTGCGGCGCGGTGGGTCAGGCGGGGCATGTGAACTCCGCGGCGACGAGCAGACGCAGCTGGTCTGCGGGGCGGATGCGGGACAGGGCGAAGCCCGTGGTGCGGCGCAGGTGACCGTAGGGGACGCGGGCGGTGCCGAGGACGAGGAGTGTGTCGTCCGTGCGGGAAACGACGCGCAGGGGCAGCGTCGCGGGGACGCCGGGAACGGTCGTGTCGGCCGTGGCCAGCTCACCGTGGACGAGCAACTGGGCGCCGTCCGCCCGCGGTTCGAGGGCGGTGCTGACGAAGGAGAGCTCGTCGCCGCCGAGCGCGTCACCGGTGAGCCGGAGAGCCAGCACACAGTCGTCGGGTGTCGGTGCGACGGTGAGTGTCGCCTCGTCGGCGGTGACGCGGCGGCGCAGGGTGGTCAACGGGCCGAGCCGGGTGCTGATTTCGACGATGCAGCGGTCTCCGGCGGCGGCGTACGCGCCGGGGCGTGGCAGCCAGGAAGGGCCGGGTTCGGGCGGGGCGGCGGACGGGACGGGCAGGGTCTGCGTGGTCATGTGTGCGCTCATGGCGGGCACCTCGGTTCACGAGGGAGGGGCATGGCATTGGGCGGGTCGTGCGGGGACAATGGCGGCGGTGGCGGGCCGGCCGACTGCGACTCGGCCGGCCCGCCATCACGCGCCTCGTCGGCGACCTCGGTTCAGCAGGAGGTCGACACGTAGTTGATCGACGGTGCGAGGAGGCGCTCCGCCCAGACCGTGTGCATCTTGACGTACGCGTCCGGGTTCAGGATGTCCGCCACCTGCTGGCCCGGGGACTCCTCGAGATGGGCGGAGTTGACGTGCTGGAGCAGGACGCCGAGCGTGCCGTCGAGGACGGAGCCGCCGCCTTCCACGGTGGGCGTGAGGATCGACTCGACCCAGACGGTGTGCATCTTGATGTAGCTGTCGAGCTTCAGCGCGTCCTGGACCTGCTGGCCCGGGGACTCCTCCAGGTGGGCCTTGTTGAGGTGCTGGAGGATGGGCAGGAGGACCTGCTGGACGCTCTGGCACTGCCCGGCGTCGTCACCGTCGTCGCCACCGCCGGAACCGCCGCTCGACCCTCCGGTGGCGCCGCCCATGGAGCCGCCTGACTCGTGACCCCCGGACGAACCGCCGGACGAGCCGCCGGTGGAACCGCCCGTCGAGCCGCCGGATCCGCTGCCGCCGGTCGAGCCACCGGAGCCGGAACCGCCCGTGCTTCCGGAGCCGCCCGTGCTGCCCGAACCACCCGTGTCCGAACCGCCCGCCCCGCCGCCGGAGTCGTCCGCCACCACCGTGATCGACGCGACCATGTCGGGGTGCACGGCACAGTAGTACTCGTACTTTCCGGGCTTGGTGAAGGTGTACGACCAGCTGTCGCCCTTCTCCATCGTGCCGGAGTCGAACTTCGCGGGGCCGCTCGTCGCGGTGACCGTGTGTGGAGCGGAGTCCTCGTTGACCCACTTCACGGTCTCGCCGACCTTGACGGTCATCTTGGTCTGCGCGAACTTCATGTCCGCGATCTTCATCGTGTGGTCGGCCGCAGCTGCCGCGGCGGCGGGCCGCTGCTCCTGCATCTGGGCCATCGAGTGGGCCTCGGCGGCCGGTTGGGGCGCGGCGGTGGCGGGAGCCGCGGCTCCGTCGGCCGCCTGGAGGAGGCCGAGGCAGCCCACGGACGCCAGGGCGGCGCCGAGCCCGGCCGCGAGCAGGGCACGATTGCCGCGCCGGGACGGCGGGCGCTGCCGCGCCTGTGTGTCGCGATCGGAAACGTCAGTAGTCATGAACGAACTTCTCCTCACGGTTCCTTGCGGATCGGCTTGTGGACTGGGTGATGGTGGTACGCGGGTCAACGGCCGGGAGCGGCGGTGACCAGCAAACTCGTCGCGGCGAGCACGACGAGGACGAGCCCCGTCTCGGCCGCGACCGAGTAGACGAAGGGCCGTACGGTCGCGCGGTCCCCGCGCAGTAGAACGGCGATGTCGAGCCGGGTGCGCACCCAGCCGCGACTGCGCTGCGCGATGAGCAACACCCCGGCCAGCAGCGCGAGTTTGACGAGCAGCAGCTGCCCGTATCCGGTGGCGAAGAGGGCGTCGAACGAGCCGACGACCTGCCAGGTGAGTACGGCCCCGGCTGCCGCGATCGCGGCGACGGACACCCCGGCGAGCACCGAGTAGCCGGAGACGGCGGTCGACATCTCCTCCGGGCGGCGGCGCGGCAGCACGCCGGCCAGCAGCAGGGTGAGTCCGCCGAGCCACAGCGAGATGCCGAGCAGATGGACGAGGTCTGCGACCGCGCCCCAACCCGGGTGACTGCCCTCGGAGTTGTGGCCCGCCATGCCCGTGGTGCGCAGCAGCCCCAGGCAGACGACGGCCGCACCGACCCGCCAGCCCGGCGACCGTGCGGCGCGCTCGCCGTTCTGCAACAGCGCGGCGAGCACCACCGCCGCGAGCACCCACATCAGGGCCCGGCAGGCCAGGGCGACACCGACCTCACTGCCCAACAGGTCGACGTACGTGGAGGCCTTGAACGCGTCGCCGACCGAGCCCATCGCGCCGTACGCGCCCTGTAGCCCGGCCGCCGCCACGGTGGCGACGAGGCCGGCCGCCCAGGACGAGGCGAGGATGCGCCGGGTCCTGCGCTCCCGTGTGCCATCGGGCCACAGCATCGCTACGAACGCGAGCCCGCCGACGTACAGCGCCAGCGCGAGATATCCGACCCAGCGGGCGACGGCCCAGGCGGTGCGGACCGTGCCGGACGGCGCGACCGCGGGGGCGGCGGCGTCGTCCGTGGATGTGTGGTCCGGAGCGGTGGAACCGGTGTGCGCGGGGAGGGCGAAGGACAGCGACCCGGAGGACGGATGCCCGTCCCCCTTGCTGCGTACATGCCAATCCAGGGTGAGGCGGCGGCCGGCTTCCTTGGCCTTGCGTAGGGGGATGTCGGCGGCAACGGTGTCGCGGACCTTCCCCTGCGCGAGCGCCAACTCGTCGCCGCCCAGGGTGACATGGAGGTCGGCGAGGTCGACGGGCTCGGTGAAGGTGAGCGTGACTTCCTTCGGGGGCTCGTCGAGACGGGCCCCGCTCTTGGGGGACGAGGACTCCAGCTCGGTGTGAGCGGAGGCGGCGGGGGTCGTGAACAGGAGTGCCACGAAGGCGAGAACGACGACGTAAAGGGAGCGAGTGCGAGTTCTCACGGCGTCAACTCCGTGAGCAGGGCGGGGTCGGAGGCCAGGCCGACGCAGGGGGTGACCTCTTCGTCGGATGCGGATTGAGAGCCGGGCGCCGATGAGGAGGTCCCGTCGCCCCCGTTGGTCAGGCCATCCAGAAGCCCGGTCACAGGGGTGAGCGCCCCCTTCAGGAGCGGCTGTACGAGGCGGACTTCTCCGGCCGCGCACGACGGCGACGTCGAGGGGGAGGAGGGGGAAGGCGAAGGGGTGGCGGACGGCGGTGATGAGGGGGTCGGCGAGTTCGGCGACGTGTGACCGGAATGGCCGGAGTCACCGGGAAGGCCACTGGAATTGTCGTGCCCCTCATGGCCGGCCGCGGCTTCCCCCGCTCCTCCCGTGCCGCCGCCGGGAATTCCGCCCACGGGCAGCTCGCCGGTGTCCCCGGTTCCGTCACCTCCGGAATCCGACGTGGGGGACTCGGTCGGTGTCGGAGCGGGGCTGCTGGGGGCGGACGGGGAGGCGGGCGCCCCGACGGTCGGCGGGGCGGTGCCGGCTGTGGTCTGGTCGGCCGTTGCGCCGATGCCGGACGCGTAGCCGAGGACGATGATCACGGCGGCGGCGAGCGCGCCGGCCACGACCTCGTCACGGTGGTCTCCTGGCCAGGAAGCCCTGGCGAAGAAGGACATGAATTTCCTCCTGACGGCGGACCTGCAATGCCAAGGAGTGCATCGACGCCAGGAGTCCCGGTGGATACGCGTCAGTTAATGCGCGGTTTCATTGCCTCATTTCTGCGACCAGGTCCACTGTGAGAAAGGTCTTCACCGGTGGAATGCACGCATTGCCGTACAGAGGGAAATGGCGAAAAGGAGCAAGGTGCCCATCAATTCTTCACGGAATGCCCGCTCCTGCATATGCCCGTCTCGTGGGCCACGTCCCCAGCCACCACGACGAGTTCGGCGACGGTGCCGGGGATGTCTTCAGGGGCGGCCCGGAGGATGTCCCGGGAGAGCACGGCGAAGTCCGCGACCTTGCCTACGGACAGCGAACCCCGCTCGTCCTCAAGGAAGTTGGCGTACGCCGAACCCATCGTGTAGGCGTGCACGGCCGTGGCCACGTCGACCGTCTCCTCGGGCATCCACGCCGGGCCGCCGGCCAGCGGCTTGCGGGTGATGGCGGTGTAGATGCCGATCATCGGGTCCATCTCCGCGACGTTCCAGTCGCTGGAGAACGCGAGGGTCGCGCCGGCCGCGTCGAGGGTGCGCATCGGCCACGCCTTGTGCCAGCGGCCCGCCCCGACGTTCGCCGCCCAGTCCTGGCCGGGGCCCGCGATCTCCGGTGCGCAGTGCCGCGGCTGCATGCACGCCACGACGCCGAGCCCGGCGAAGCGCGGCGCGTCCGCCGGGTCCAGGCACTCCACGTGCACGACCTGGTGGCGGGCGTCGCGCGGGCCGTTGACGGCGCGGGCCTGCTCGACGGCGTCCAGGACGGTGCGGATGCCCCGGTCGCCGGTGGCGTGCACGAAGCACTGGAAGCCGCGGGCGTCGAGCTTCGTGAGCAGGTCGGCGAACTCCTCGGCCGGGTAGAAGGTCTCGCCCCGGTGACCCCCACAGCCGGTCGAGTACGGTTCGAGGAGCGCGGCCGTGCGCGGCTCCACGACGTCGTCGATGTAGAGCTTGAGCGGGCCGAGTTGCATCCGCTCGTCGCGGTACGCGCGCGTGGCTGCCTCGAAGTCGTCGAGGTCCGCGTCCGAGGTGCCGCGTGGGTGGAACAGGGCGGCGACGAGCCGCGAGCGCAGCCGCCCCTCGGCCCTGGCCCGCTCGAACAGGGCCAGGTCGTCCAGGGAGTTCTGCGGCTCTACCACCGTGGTGATGCCGAACCGGATCGCGTCGTCGAGCGACTTCACGAGCCGCCCGTACTGCCGCTCGGGGCACGCCCACGGCACACCGAGCTCGCGCAGCGCCCGGTGGCCGTCCCGGGACAGCCCACGCACGGCGAAGTCCCGTACGAAGCCGGTGGGTTCACCGGTCGTCGGGTCGGTCTGGGCGATGCCGAAGGGGAGTTCCGTACGGTCGGCGCGGACGCCGAGCCGGTCCAGGGCCGCCGAGTTGAGCCAGGCCGTGTGCACGTCGTAGCTCAGGACCATGGCGGGGGTGTCACCGGTGACCGGGTCGAGGTCGGCGGCCGTGGGCATCCGGCCGTCCGGCAGCGCCGAGTAGTCGAATGCCTCGGCCTCGATCCAGGCGGCGTCCGGGTTCCGCTCGCGCCAGGCGGCGATGCGGTCGTGGATCTCCGAAAGGCTTGCCGCTCCGGCGAGTTGGACGCAGGCGTCGTCCGAGCCGAGCCGGACGTGGTTGTGGGCGTCGATGAACCCGGGCAGCACGAGCCGCCCCTCCGCGTCGACGACCCGGGTGTCCGGGCCGGTCCAGCGCCCGGCGTCCGCGTCGTCGCCGAGCCACACGATCCGCCCGTCGCGCACGGCGAGCGCCTCGGCCGCGGGCAGTTCCGGATCGACGGTGTGGATGCGGGCGCCGCGCAGGACGAGGTCGGCGGGGGCGGGTTCGGGGGAGTGGTGCTGTGCGCGTGCCATGGGGATGCGGTTCTTTCTCGTACGAGGGGTGTGGTGAGGGAAGGGGTGTCACGCGGTGTGCGGGCGCGCGCTGGTGCGGGCAAAGGCCGCGTACACGACGGCCGCGACGACGGCGCCGAGGGCGCTGAGGTCCATGCCGCCGAGCGGGGCCACGAGCGGGCCCCGCCACAGGGCGCTGTCGCAGGTGAGCGCCGCGAAGACCATGCCGGCGAGCAGGGCGGTCAGGCCGGCGGGACTGTAGCCGGCGCGGTACCAGTAGCGGCCCGCGCGTCCGGTGTGCAGGGACTCGGCGTCGTAGCGGCAGCGGCGCAGCACCATGTCGGTGAGGAAGACACCGCCCCACGGCGCGAACACGATGACGAGCAGCGAGAGGAACGACAGCAGCGACTCCGTGAAGTCGACCAGGAACAGCGCGGCGAGCGAGCCTGCGGCCGTCACCGCCGCGCTGATCAGGATCGCCTTCGCGCGGCTCCAAGGGATGCCGAGGACCTGGAGGTTGAGGCTCGACGAGTACAGCGTGATGATCGAGTTGGTGACCGAGCCGCCGAGCACCAGGGCGAGGAACAGCGGCTGGAACCAGCCCGGCAGCAGCCCCTGCGTCCCGGCCACCGCGTCCGTGAGGTCGGCCTGTGTCGCGGCCGCCGCGCCGGCGACACCGAGGGCCACCGAGGAGATGAGTCCGCCGAGCGCCCCGTTCCAGGTGAGCGCGCGCATCGTGGTGGTCGCCGGCAGGTAGCGGGTGTAGTCGGCGGGCATCGGCACATAGCTGATCGGCCCGGCGAGGACCACGACGAACGCGAGGGACCAGGCGGCCGCACCGCCCGGCGCGGGTGCGGCGCCGGTGTCCGTGCCCGGCAGCAGGAACAGCAGCATCGCCGCGAACCCGATGGTCAGCGCGTACGCCAGCCAGCGCTCGGCCCACTGCACGGTCGCGTGGCCCCACAGTGCGACGGCGAAGGTGAGGGCCAGGGTGGCGGCGAGGCTCGCGGCGCGGGCGGCGGTGCCGTGCCAGCCGAGTTCGGCGCAGATCGCCTGGAGCGCGAGGACGCCGACGACGGTGTTCACGATGGTGTAGCCGATGCTGACGATCCAGTTCAGCAGGCCCGCCGGCCAGTTGCCGCGCACACCGAACGCGGCGCGGGAGATGACCAGCGTCGCCGTGCCCGTCCGTACGCCGCTCATGCCCGCCGCGCTGATGGCGAAGAACGTCAGGCCACCGAGGACGACCGCGAGCACGGCCTCCCAGAAGGACAGTCCGAACGAGACGGCCAGCGCGCCGTTGATGACGTAGGTGAACGTCAGGTTCGAACCGAACCAGAGCCAGAACAGGTCCCGCGCCCCGCCGTGCCGTTCGGACTCCGGGATCGGGTCGATGCCGTGCTCCTCGACCTGGAACACCTCGTCCCGGGCCGGCTGCGCGGGCGCGTCCGGCGTGGGGACGTCCCGCGTGGGGGCGTTCCGCGCGGTCGGGTGTGCCGTCATGCCGTCGCCTCTCGTCGCAAGGGAACGGCTTGAATGCCGTTCAAGAAACTTGAATGGCATTCAAGATGCGGCGCGGTGCCGCCCCACGTCAAGAGGTAGGCTGCGATCAGCACGAACAGCGGTGAGGGGCGGCACGGATGGCAGGGTCGACAGCGGCACGGTCGGGACGGCCGGGCGGCGATCTGCGGACCCGTACGCTCCAGGAAGCGACGGCCGTCGTCGCCGAGCAGGGCCTCGCGTCCCTGACCATGGCCTCGCTCGCCAAGCGGCTCGGCACCAGCGGCGGCCACCTGCTCTACTACTTCGGCTCGAAGAACCTGCTGCTCGTCGAGGCCCTGCGGTACAGCGAGGCCGCGCTCACCGACGAGCGGACGGGGCTGCTGGCCCGCAGGGTGACTCCGGCCCGCCGGCTCGACCTCTTCCTGGACCTGTATCTGCCGGCCGGCCCCCGCGACCCGCGCTGGATGCTCTGGATCGAGCTGTGGGCACGCTCAGGGGCCGACGACGAACTGCGCGCCGCGCAGCAGGAGTTGGACCAGGGTTGGCAGCGCGACCTGGAGGCGATCCTCGCCAAGGGGGTGGACCGCGGCGCCTTCGCCGTCGACGACGTCGCCGGCCGCGCGGCCCAACTCCTCGCGCTGCTCGACGGGTTGAGCACCCGGGTCGTCCTGGGCCAGCCGGGCGCCGAACACCGCCAGGCGCTGGCCGCGGCGCGCTCGGCGGCGGCGGCGCTGGTGCCGGCGGCGGGCTGACGCTCGCCGCGTTGCGGCCAGTCGTCAGCGGCCCGGTTGGCTGCCCGGCACCGGCGTGACGTCGGGCTCACGGGTGGCCATCGTCATCGCCATGATCAGCGCGACGAACCAGAACAATCCGGTGAAGGCGCCGATCACATTGACCACGACGACCAGCCGCAGGCGCTGAACCCTCCGGCGGCGGGCGACGAGCGTCGGCACGCTGAGGACGGCCAGCGCCACGAGCGCCACGACCAGCAGTTCGAAGGGGCCTATGTCTGAGAACACCAGGTCACCCTACCTGTGCTCGGGGCGCACGGGCGCCGACCGGCCCCGTGGGGGTATGTGCGGTCAGCCCCCGTACACGTCCTCCACGTAACGCCCCTCGGCCATCAGTGTGGTGAGCCACTGCTCGGCCGCGGACTCGTCGGCGCCCGGCGTGCGCTCGCGGTGCAGTGCGCGGAACGCGGCGCGGACGCCGGGTGCCATCCGGGCGCCGTCCCCGCACACGTACACCCGCGCCCCGGCGTCGAGGAGGCGGCCGATCTCGGCGCCCTCGGCGGCGATGCGGTGCTGGACGAAGGCGTGGCCGTCGACCGGGGCGTCGCTGAAGACGGGGCGGAGCGAGACCGCGCCCGCGGCGTCGGCGGCCCGGAGTTCGTCGGCGTGCATGAAGTCCCGCTCGGGGTGGTCGCAGCCGAAGTAGAGGAGCGCGGGCGGCAGTTGGGCGCCCTGCGCCGCTCGTTCGGTGACCACTCCGCGGAACGGGGCGAGACCCGTCCCCGCGGCGATCATGATGACCGGCTCGGGGGTGTCAGGTCCGATGCGGAAGGCGTCGCGGCACGGCTGGACACGGCCGAGGACGGTGTCACCGGGGCGGAGCGCGGCCAGGTGGTGCGAGCCCGTGCCCCGGTAGCGGCCGGTGCCGGAGGCGGCGGGCGCGTCGAGCACGGACACCATCAGGTCGACGTGGCCCGGGAGTTCGGCAGGGCTGGACGAGATGGAGTAGTGGCGCGGGCGCAGCGGCGGGAGCAGCCCGAGCAGCAGGTCCCAGCTCAGGACGTCGCGCAGCGCCGGGTGGTCCTCGACCAGGTCGAGGAAGGTGCGCGGGTCGTCTGCGGACAGCTCCCGCAGCGCGGCGGCCTCCGGCGGGCAGGGGTTCGCGGCGGCGAGCGCGGCCACCTCGTCGGGGCCCGGCCGGTGCTGCAACTCGACGTGGTACGTGAGCAGTTCGCGTACGGTGACGGGCCGGTCGAGGGGCAGGGCGTCGCGCCGCGGACGGGCGTCCCGGATGTCGAGCAGCGCGTCCGGGTCGAGGTCGAGGACCTTCAGCGCGCGCTCGACGAGCCCGTCCTCGTGCGCGGGCAGCACCGCGAGGTGGTCGCCGGTCCGGTACGACACACCATCGGGCAGCGCGAGCCGCACGAACCGCTTGACGCGGGGATGGCCGGGCGCCGTCAGGTCGCGCGCCTCGGTGACCGTCAGCGGAGCGAGCCCGTGCCGGGCCGCCGCGGCGTCCAGCGGCCCGCCGGTGATCTCGCGGATCTCGTAGGAGGTGGTGGGCTCGGCGGGGGTGTTCGCGGCGGTGGCCTCGGGGTCCCCGTACCGCTCCAGGAGGGTGGTGCGCAGGTCGGCGGTGAAGGCGCGGACGGTGCCGCCCAGGTCGCCGGAGGCGTCGGCGGCGGCCCGCTCGCACAGCCGCTCGGCGCCTTGCGCGGCCAGGCGCTCGTCGATGCGGGTGGGGAAGTGCTGGTAGGTGGCGGCCCAGTTGCGGTCGCCGACACCGAGCACGGCGTACTCCACGCCGTCCGAAGGTGTGTCGGCGTCGAGCCGGACGGCGAACTGCCCGGCGTCGTCGGTGGGCCGGCCGTTGTAGGACGCGGCGACGATCACCACGGGGCGGTCGGTCGGCAGACCCTCCGCGTACGCGTCCAGCGGAGCGACCTCCGTCTCGCAGCCGAGCGCGGCGGCCTCGTCGGCGAGCTGCGCGGCGAGCCCCGTGCAGGTGCCGTAGTTGCTGCCGTGCAGGAACAGGGCGCGGGTGCCGGGCAGTACCCGTGCCGGCAGTGTGTCGGACACCAGGTCCGCTTCGGCCTTGCCTGCGGCGCCGGGCAGGGGAGTGTGTCGGCGGTCGGCCGGGGTGCGCGGCGCGAGGGTGAGGGTGAAGCCGTCCGGCTTCAGGGTGAGGGTCTCCTTCACGGAGAGCTCGTAGTCGGCGTGGTCGACCAGGCGGTAGCGGTGCACGAGCATCGCGAGCAGCATCGTCGCCTCGTGCAGCGCGAACTGCCGCCCGATGCAGGCCCGTTCACCGGTGCCGAAGGGCTTGAAGGCGTGCGGGGAGCGCGCCGCCTCGGCCTCCGGCGTGAACCGGTTCGGGTCGAAGCGCTCCGGGTTGTCGCCCCACACCGGCTGCCGGTGCAGCATCGGCGACATGACGGTCACGGCCTGCCCCGCGCGCAGCGGAATGCGGCCGCCGAGCAGGGTGTCCTCGCGCGCCTCCCGGCTGAACGCGGCGGCCGTGGGCCACAGGCGCAGCGCCTCGTTGAGGACCTGCCGGGTGTACGTGAGCCGGCCGACCTCGTCGAAGTCCGGCGCCGGGTCCGTGGTGTCACCCCACAGGGCGTCCACCTCGCGGCGTACGAGATCGAGGGTGGCCGGGTTCTTGGCGAGGTAGTACAGGGCGAAGGACATGGCGCCCGACGTCGTCTCGTGCCCGGCGATCAGGAATGTGATGACCTGGTTGCGGATGTTGGCCGTGTCCAACGTGGAGCCGTCCTGCGGGTGCTGCGCCGTCAGCATCAGACCGAGCAGGTCGTCGGTGTGCCGCTCGCCGCTCTCGACGCGCGCGCTGATCACGTCGTCGACGACCTGGGCGAGATAGTCGGCGTCGGCGCGGAACGCCGCGTCGGCGGCCTCGTAGTCGCCGCCGGGCACCCGCGCCAGGCGCTTCATGCTCCACTCCAGGCAGCGCACCATCGCCTCGACGAACGGGTGCGGCTCGCTGCTCGCGAAGGAGGCGAAGTCGTAGCCGAATCCGGCGAGTCCGATGGTGTCGAGCGTCATCCGGGTCATGTCACCGGGCACGTCGACCGGGCTGCCGTCGGCGGCGGCGAGGTCCCAGGAGTCGACGAGGCGGCGCGCGACCTCGTACATCACCGGGTGGTACGTACGCATGGAGCCGAGCGCGAAGGCCGGCATCAGGATGTCGTGGGCGCGCGCCCAGTTCGGCTCGTCGTTGTAGGCGGTGAACAGGCCGTCGGCGGCGAACTCGCGGACGTTGCGCAGCGCCGGGCCGATGCTCTTCGCGAACCGCGTCTCGTCGGCGAGCTCGGTGACGAGGTCGAGTTCGGAGACGAACAGGGCGTCCCGGCCGTGCACCCGCCGCACCAGCTGCGGACCGTGCTCCCGCATCAGGCCCATGATCTGCTGCAGCGGTCCGGGGCCGAGGCCGGTGGCGGTGACGTCGACGACGGGGACACCGGCGGCGGCGTAGGCGCCGCCGTCGGGCGTGGGGGAGGGGGCGGGCGCGGAGTCCGGCATGGTGGGGCGGTGCCTTTCGCGAGGGGGAACCTGCTGTCGCAGCGTGGGGGAGCTGCGCCTTCCAGCTTGATCCGCTCCCCCTGCCGGCCAGGCCAGGTCCACTACATGATTGTGTAGTGGCTGACGGTGTATCGGACTTGTGCGCGGGCGCCGTCCGTGGCACAGCGGTACGTACGGAGGCGGGAGGCGAGGCGTCGGTGGACACCGGGGACGCCGTGTTGTGGCGCAATCGCGCGATGGTGCTGTTCGACCGGATCCCGATGCCGGTCGCGGTGTGCGATCCCTACGGCGACGTACGGCTGGTGAACGCCGCGTTCGCCCTGGAGTGGGGCACCACCGCGGGCCGCCTCAAGGGGCGCGCGATCCTCGACCTGTTCGCGCCGGTCGACGCGGCACAGGTCGACCGGATCGCACAGGCGCAGAAGGCGCGCCGCCGCTCGCGCTACACGGTGGCGGTGGCCTGGCGCGGCGGCGACGGGGCGCGGCGCCGGGGCGAGTTGATCGTCGACACGGTGAGCGAGACCGCGAACCGCGTGCCCGACCTGCTGGTGACGGTACGGGTGCTCGACACGGCCGTCGGGCCCGACGCGAAGCCGTCCGCGTCCGCGCCCGCGCACCCGCAGGAGGCGCGGATCCTGGCGCTGCTCGCCGCGGGCGCGACGACGGCCCGCACGGCCCGCGAGACCGGCCTGACGACCGACGGCGTCACCTACCACCTGCGCCAACTGTCGCGCCGCTGGGGCGCGTCGAACCGCACGGAACTGGTCGCCCGGGCGTATGCGGAGGGTGTGCTGGTGGCGGGGGTGTGGCCGCCGCGGCTCGCGTCGGCGGAGCCGGTGGACGGGGCTTCGGAGGGAAGAGCGGGGCAGGGCGCCGGGGGCTGAGCCGGACGGATGACTCCTCCGCTGCGGGGCGAGTGTCGGCCGGGAACCCCATTGGTGTGCCGTGGTAGCCAGGTTGACGTCCCATGCCGTCAGCGCACGGCCCCCGCTCTGGAACGAGGTCATTTCCTGTGACACCTCATCGTCGGACCGCGGGGGAGCGCCCCCGTAAGCGGTCGGCCGCCTGCCGGACCCGCATCGCTCGCACGGCACCCTTGGGCGTGGCCGGGGCTCTCCTGGGATCCGCCGCACTGCTGGCGGTGGGGCAGGCCGCGACGCCGGCCGCGTCCGCCGCCGCGCCGCAGACGGCGACGTTCGGGTACACCGGCAGCGGGCAGGGCTTCGTGGTGCCCGCGGGCGTGTGCCGGCTCCAAGTGGTGGCCGACGGTGCGCAGGGCGGCTCCGTGGCGCCCTCGACCGGTGGTCTGGGCGGCCAGGTGAGCGCCCAGCTGACGGTCGCACCGGGCAACGTGTTCCGGGTGCAGGTCGGCGGACAGGGCAGCAGCACCACCGGTGGCTACAACGGTGGTGGCTCCGGAGGTGCGGGGACCGACCGGCCCGACGGTGGCGGAGGCGGCGGCGCGAGCACCGTGCTCCGGTCCGGCAGCCCCCTGATCATCGCCGGGGGCGGTGGCGGGGCGGCGGGCTGGCTCCCCGATGTGAACGGCGGCAGCGGGGGCCGGGACGGCACCGACGGCGGCGACGACGGGGCCGCCGTCGGAGCCGCGAGAGGAGGCCAGGCCGGCGGGAAGGGCGCGGCCGGCGGTCAGGGCGGCACGGTGATCAACAACAGCCCCACTCTGGCGGGCGAGGACGGCGGGGCGGGCACCCCGGACAGCGGTGGCACCGGCGGCGCAGGAAACGCCGACATCGCTCCCACCGGCACGACCGGTGGCGCGGGCGGCGGAGGCGGGGGCGGCGGTGCCATCGGCGGGGGCGGTGGCGGCGGCGGAGGCGGTGAGAACTCCGGGGGCGGCGGCGGAGGAGGGTCCAGCATCGGGCCGACCGGGAGCACCTTCAGCGACGGTGCCCGCTCCGGCAACGGCCGGATCACCTTCAGCTACACGCCGGGCGAGGGCTGCTCGAGCCCGTCGCCGACCAATTCGACCCCGACGCCGTCACCCACCAGCGCGACCCCGACTCCGACCTCGACGCCGCCGTCTCCCGGCCCGACCACCTCGGTTCCCACCGGTGGTCCGTCGGGCGACCAACTGGCCGACACCGGGCCGTCGTCGGCGCGCCCGCTCCTGTTCGGCGCGGGCCTGCTCACGGCGCTCGGACTGGCCATCACCCTCGTCCGGGCCGGTCACCGCCGCGTCACCTCCCGCGGCCGCCGCGGCTGAGTAGGCGCAAAAGCCCGGGCCGCCCACGAAGGGCGGCCCGGGCTCTTACGCAGAGGGTGGTTACGCCGGACTCTCGCCCGCCTCCAGTGCCACATCCTTCGTCTCCTTGCTGCACAGCAGCGCGACGAAGGTGAGGACGGCCATCGCCGACAGGTAGACGCCGACCAGCCACGGAGAGCCGTCGCCGGCATCCCACAGAGCCACCGCGATGAACGGGGCGACGGCCGCGCCGAGGACGGAGCTGACGTTGTACGAGATGCCGGAGCCGGTGTAGCGCACGGACGTCGGGAACATCTCCGGGAGCAGCGCGCCCATCGGGCCGAAGGTGAGGCCCATCAGCGTGAAGCCGAGGACCAGCCACAGCACCACACCGAGCGTGCCCAGCCCGATCAGCGGCACCCACACCAGACCGAACACGAAGATGCCCGCAGTGATCCACGCCAGCGTCTTGCGGCGGCCGTACTTGTCGGCCAGCGGCCCGGAGATGAGCGTGAACGCGGCGAAGAAGACCACGCCGAAGATCAGCATCAGGACGAACGTGGTGTAGCTGTAGCCGAGCCCGGGGACGGCGGCGTCCTTCGCGGTGCGGCCGTAGCTCAGCGAGAACGTCGTCATCAGGTAGAAGAGCACGTACGTCGCCAGCATCGCGAAGGTGCCGAGGATCAGCTGCTTCCAGTGGTGCCGGAACACGGTCGCCAGCGGCAGCTTGCGGACCTTCTTGGTCTCCTGCGTCTTGGTGAAGACCTCCGCCTCGACCAGGCGCATCCGCACCCACAGGCCGATCGCGACCATCACGGCCGAGAACAGGAACGGGATCCGCCAGCCCCACGACAGGAACGCCTGCGAAGGCTGCGAGGGGTCGGCGCCCGCAGCGGACGGCAGGAGGGCGGCGATGACCAGGAAGAGGCCGTTGCCGATGATGAACCCGAGCGGCGCGCCCAGCTGCGGGAACGTGCCCCACAGCGCCCGCTTGCCCGGAGGCGCGTTCTCCGTGGCGACCAGCGCCGCGCCGCTCCACTCGCCGCCGAGCGCGAAGCCCTGCGCGAGCCGCATCAGCACGAGGAACGCGGTGGCGGCCCAGCCGATCGACCCGTACGTGGGCAGCACGCCGATCAGGAAAGTGGCGATGCCCATCGTGAGCAGCGAGACGACCAGCGTCTTCTTGCGGCCGAGCCGGTCACCGAGGTGCCCGAAGAAGGCCGCGCCGATGGGCCGGGCCACCATCGCGGCGCCGAACACGGCGAACGACGACAGGAGCGCGGTGGTCGGGTCGCTGCTGGGGAAGAAGAGCGCGGGGAAGACGAGTACGGCGGCGGTCGCGTAGACGTAGAAGTCGTAGAACTCGATCGTCGTCCCGATGAGGCTGGCGATCAGGACCCGCGAGCGCGGGTTGACCGGCGCGGCCGGGTTCGGGCCGGAGGCGGGTGACGGCGCGGCGGACGTGGCAGGGGCCGGGCCGGTGGCAGAAGCGGACATCTTCGGGTCAATCCCAGGGGTGTTGCGGTGTACGTCCACCGGCACTCGACGCCGGCGACCCTCGCACCGGTCGGACGGTACGAGGATCACAACCTTTCATGTGTCTCACTCACCGGTAATGGGTGTTCGATATGTGAGACACGTAAAGGTGTGGCGGTCCGCCTATGCCGCCATCCACCGCTCCAACCCCGCCGCATCCAGGGGCAGTTCGGCCGACAGCACCTCCGAACCGGCACCGGTCACCAGAATGTCGTCCTCGATGCGTGCCCCGATGCCGCGCAGCTCCGGGGGCACGGTCGTGTCATGGGCGTGGAAGTACAGGCCCGGCTCGACCGTGAGCACCATGCCGGGAGCCATGCGGGCGCCCTGGTACGCGGAGTAGTCGGCGCGGGCGCAGTCGTGCACGTCGAGGCCGAGGTGGTGGCCGATGCCGCACACCAGATAGCGGCGGTGGTGCTGGCCCTTGGGGGAGAGGGCCTCGTCCACGGAGACCGGTAGCAGCCCCCAGTCGTCGAGGCCGCGCGCGACCACCTCCATCGACGCCGTGTGGAAGTCGGCCCAGTCCCGCCCCGGGCCCACGGCGTCGAGCCCGGCCCGGTGCGCGCGCTCCACCAGGTCGTGCACGGAGCGCTGGGCGGAGGTGAAGCGGCCGGACGCCGGGAAGGTGCGGGTGACGTCGGCCGTGTAGTAGCTGCGCGTCTCGACACCCATGTCCAGGAGCACCGCCGCGTCCTCGGCCACGGGCCCGTCGCAGCGCACCCAATGCAGCGTCGCGGCGTTGCGGCCGCTGCCCACGATCGTGGCGTACCCGGGACCGTTGCCGTACGTGCGGGCGTAGCGGTCGAAGGTGCCCTGCAGCCAGCGCTCGCCACCGCCGCGCACGGCCGCGGGAAACTCGCGGACCACCGCGGCGAAGCCCTCGACCGTACGGTTCACGGCCTCGCGCAGCTGGCCGATCTCCCACGCGTCCTTGACCATGCGCAGCTCGGAGAGCGCCCGGCCGAGGTCGGCGGAGACCGCGATCCCGTGGCGGCGGGCGGTGTCCGGATCCAGCGGGCCGGTGAGCAGCGGGCCCTGCGACGTGCACGCGGCCAGCGCCTCGTCCAGGGCGCCCAGCGGCGCCGTGTCCACGCGCAGCGCCTCGCGCCAGTCGTCCAGACCGGGGGCCGGGCCCACCCACAGTTCGCCGTGCGCCGCGTCCGCGAAGAACCCGGTCTCACCGGGGCGGGCCGGCGGCGGCAGATACAGCACCGCGTCGTGCCCGCCGGGCGCGGGACGCAGCACCAGAACGGCGCCCTCGACCGCGCAACCGGTCAGCCAGTAGAAGTCGCTGTCGGGCCGGAAGTCGTACGCGGTGTCATTGCTGCGCACCGGGGCCCGTCCGGCGGCGACCACGAGCGGCCGCCCGGCGAACTCCGCACTGAGCCGCGCACGGTGCGCGGCGGCCGCATCGGCGACCCCCGGCACGGTCGGTGGCGTCCGGTCGGCCTCGTCCCAGCCCTGGCCCATGTACGCGGCGAAGTCCGGCAGTTCGGCCAGGCGCGGCATCCGGGGATCCGGGGTGCTCGACCTGGGCGCGGAGGTGGCGGGGGTCGTCTCTGTCATGCCGACTCCAGTCCTTGAGAGGTCCGGGGAGCGGCACGCCGGCGGCGGTCCCACTCCGGGTTGATGCGCGGGATCGCCCCGAGCAGGGTGCGGGTGTACGTGTCCCGCGGCCGGTCGAAGACGTCCGTGGCGCGGCCGGACTCGACGATACGTCCCTGGTGCATCACCGCCACGCGGTGGGCGATCCGGCGGACCACGGCGAGATCGTGGGCGATGAACAGGTAGGAGAAGCCGTTCTCCCGTTGCAGGCGCAGCAGCAGGTTCATCACCTGGGCCTGCACCGACACGTCGAGCGCGGACACCGCCTCGTCGCAGATCACCAGCTGCGGGCCGACCGCGAGCGCGCGGGCGATGCCGATGCGCTGCGCCTGGCCGCCGGAGAACTGTGCGGGATAGCGCAGCGCGTGGTCCGGGTTGAGGCCGACGCGCTCCATCAGCTCGCGGGTGAAGGCGCGGCGGCCTCCCGGGACCGGCAGGTGCTGGTAGTCGAGCGGGGCGGTCAGGATGCGTTCGACGGTGTGCCGGGGGTTGAGCGAGGAGTACGGGTCCTGGAACACCACTTGTACGTTGCTGCGGAAGCGGGCGAGCGCGGCGCCGCCCGCGCGTGTCACGTCCTCGCCCGCGAACTCCAGGGTGCCGGCGGTGGGTTCCATCAGCTTGGCCACCAGGCGCGCGGTGGTCGACTTGCCGCTGCCGGACTCGCCGACCACGGCGAGCGTCTCGCCGGGGTGGATGTCGAGGCTCACGTCGTCGACCGCGGTGGTCTCGGACGTGCGGCCGAGCGAGCCGCGCGTGGTGAACGTCTTGGTCAGCCCGCGGGCACGCAGCAGTGGCACGCGCCCGGAGTCGGAGTGGTCGAGGGTCACCGGGGGGCCTCCTGTGCCGCGCCGAGAGGTGTGAGATCGGCGAGCGTCCCGCCGGGCTCGGCCAGTTCGTCGTCGATGCGGGGGATCGCCTCCAACAGCTTTCTCGTATAGGCGTGTTGGGGCGCGCAGAAGACGTCCTCCGTCGTCGCGTACTCCAGTTGCTCGCCGCCCCGCATCACCAGCACACGGCCCGCCAGGTTGGCGATCACCGCCAGATCGTGGGTGATGAACAGCATGCCGGTGCTGGTCTGTTGCTGGAGTTCGGTGAGGAGCGTGAGGATCTGGTCCTGCACGGTGACATCGAGGGCGGTGGTCGGCTCGTCCGCGATCAGCAGCGCCGGTTCGCACACCAACGCCATGGCGATCATGACGCGTTGGCGCTGGCCGCCGGAGAACTGGTGCGGGAAGTGGTCCACACGCTCGGCGGGCCTCGGGATGCCGACCTGGCCGAGCGCCTCGATGACCTGCCTGCGTGCCGTCCGCCGCGAGCCGCCGCGGTGGCTGCGGTAGGCCTCGGCGATCTGCAGGCCCACCGTGTAGTACGGGTTGAGCGAGGACAGCGGGTCCTGGAACACCATCGACATCGCGTCACCGCGCAGCCGGCGCAGCTCCCGGTCGGGGCGGCCGAGCAGCTCGCGGCCCTGGAAGCGGACGCTGCCGCTGGTGCGCGCGCCGCGCGGAAGCAGGCCCATGACCGCGAGCGAGGTCATGGACTTCCCGCTGCCGGACTCGCCGACGATGCCGAGGGTCTCGCCCCGCTCCACGGTGAACGACAGATCGCGGACGACGTCGACGGGCCCGCGCCCGGTGGGGAACGTGACGGTCAGCCCCTCGACCGTCAACAGGCCTTCTGTAGCTGCTCTTTGGTTCGGTATCTCGGAAGTCATGACGCGGTGATCCTCACGCGCGGGTCCAGGAAGGTGTACAGGACGTCGACGACGAGGTTGCCGAGCACCACGAAGAAGGCCGCGAGGAGCGTGACCGCCATGATGACCGGCTGGTCGTTCTTGGAGATCGCGTCGGAGGCCATCTTGCCCACGCCGTTCAGCCCGAAGACGGTCTCGGTGATGATCGCCCCGCCGAGCAGCCCCGCGAAGTCCATGCCGAAGAGCGTGGTGATGGGGGTGAGCGCGGGTCGCAGCGCGTGCCGACGCATCAGCAGCGTCGGCCGCAGCCCCTTCGCCCGCGCCGTACGTACGAAGTTCTCGGAGAGGGTGTCGATGACGTTGGAGCGGGTCAACCGCGCGTACAGACAGGCGTATCCGGTGGCGAGCACGATCCACGGCATCAGATACGACTCGAGCCACATCTGCGGATCGTCGCCGAAGGAGACCGCCGCAGGGAAGGGCAGGATCTGCAGCTTGACCACGAGCACGTACTGAAGGGCCAGCGCCAGTACGTAGTTGGGGATGCTGGAGCCGCCGAGCGCGAGGCTCATCGCGCCGCGGTCCCACCAGGTGCCCTCCTTGACGCCGCTGAGCAGCCCGCAGGCCACCCCGGCGAGCAGCCACAGCACGGCGGCACCGATCGCGACGGTCGCGCTCACGGGAAGGCGCTGGAGCACCATGTCCCAGACGGACTGGCCGCTCTGGAAGCTGTAGCCGAGGCAGGGGGCGTGGCAGTGCACGAGGTTCGCGCCGCTGCCGTAGTCGCGGCCGACGACGATGCCGCTGAGGAAGTCCCACAGCTGCGTGAAGAACGGCAGATCGAGACCGAGGGACGACCTGATGGTCTCGATCCGCTCGGCGGTACAGGTCTTGCCGCAGATCATCACGGCCGGGTCGGGGGAGAGCTGGAAGAAGATCAGGTACGTGAAGACGCAGACAGCCACGAGGATGAGAGCCACCCAGGCGAGGCGTCCGGCGAGATAACGGGCCATCAGACGGCCTCCCCCGCGTCGAGGGCGTGCCGGATCCGGTCGCCGAGCACGGTCAGCGAGAGCACCGTGCCGAACAGGAAGGCGCCGGGGATCGCGAAGTACAGGGGGTCGACCTGGTACCAGGAGACGGAACTCGCGATCATCTGCCCCCACGACGCCGTCGGCGGGGTGACGCCGACGCCGAGGAAGGAGAGACCCGCCTCCGTACCGATGTAGCCAGGCACCGACAACGTCGCCATGACCAGGACCGAGTTGCGCAGATTCGGCAGGATCTCCTTGAACACCAGGGGCCACTTGGCCGCGCCCGAAGCCCTGGCCGCCTCGACGAACTCCCGCTCGGCCAGCGCCAGCGTCTGCCCGCGCACCACGCGCGCCAGATACGGCCAGCCGAACACGCTGAGCACGACGACAAGGAGCGGCGCCCGGCCGCTGCCCGGCAGCGCGGACAGGATCGCGATCATGAAGATGAGCGCGGGGAACGCCATCAGGAAGTCCATGAGCCGGGAGATCACCGTGTCCACCCAGCCGCGCAGGAACCCGGCGAGCACCCCGAGCACCGTGCCGATCGCGGTGGTGATCAGGGTGGCGGCGACGGCGATCAGAAGTGAGGTACGGGCCCCGTAGGCGATCCGCGCCAGCACGTCGCGGCCGTTCTGCGGCTCGACGCCGAACCAGTGCTCGGCGCTGATCCCGCCGAACGAGCCGCGCGGCAGGCCGCCGATGTCGGTGTCGACGGCCGCGCGGTCGAAGGCGTCGGGGCCGTGCCCCGTGATCATGGTGAGCAGTGGGGCGAACAGCGCCATCAGGACGATCAGGAGCAGGAAGGCGGTGCTGAGCACCGCCCCGACATCGCGGGACAGGGCGTGCAGGACCCGGCGCCCGGTGGAGCCGGGCAGCTCGGTGCCCGGCGGCGCGCCGGCCGTGCCCGGCTGCGCCTCGTGGAGGACGGAAGTGGACATGGCGGGCTACTTCTCCGGGTCCGCGAGGCCGACGGAGACGAAGTCGATGCCGCCGGAGAACGACTGACTGAGATACGCGCCCGCGATGTTGTCGCCGGTGACGGAGACGACCTTGGTGTAGTGCAGCGGCACGATCGGCGCCAGCTTCATGATCTGCCCGTCGAGCTTCCCGTACGCCGCGTTCTGCGCGTCCGGATCACTCATCGCCTCGATCGCGTCCATCCGATCGTTGATCTTCTTGTCGTCGAGCATGGCGATGTTCGGATTGCCGCTGCCGGAGATGTTGCGGCCGTCGAACAGCGGCGGCAGGAAGGTGCTGCCGCCCGGCCAGTCGGGACACCAGCCGGTCAGCGCGCCGTCGTGCTGTTGCGAGGGTGTACCGATGACCTCGTAGAACGTTGACGTGTCAATGGTGTTGACCTTGACCTTGATGCCGACCCGCTTCAGGGACTGCTGCACCGCGACGGCCGTGGCCTGCTCCACACCGGCCGCCCGGGTGTCCAGCGTGAACGTGAAGCCCTTGGAACGCCCCGCCTCGGCAAGGAGCTTGCGGGCCTTCTTCACATCACCGGTGCCGCCCTTGCTCGGGTACACGTCGGTCGTGTCACGGCCCGGAATGCCCGGCGGCTCGATGGACGTCGCGACGGTCGCGAGCGAGGAACCGCCGTGCGCATCAACAGTCGTCTGCTTGTTGACCGCATACTCGATGGCTTGACGGACCCGTACATCCTTGAGCGGACCCTTGCTCGTGTTGATGCTCATGTACGAGGTGCAGCCCGTCATGCCCGACAGGGTGCGCTGCTTGAGCTGCGGGGTCTGGACGCGGGAGACGCTCGCCGGCTGGAGCTGGGCGGCCCCGGTGATGGCGTTCGCGTCGGCGCCCTGCCCGGCGATGAGACGTTCGTCGATGGTCGCCGGGTCCAGACCGAAGGTCCACACGAAACTGTCCGGCTTCGCGTCCCTCACGTTGTCCGTCGACCGCTTCCACGCCTTGTTGCGTACGAGGACGAGCTTCGAGCCGTGCTGATAACTCTTGAGCTTGTACGGGCCCGAGGCGATGGGCTCGCGGTCGAAGGCCGCCTTGGTGCCGGTGCCCTTCGGGAACGGCGTGAACGTGGGCTGCGCGGCGATGTAACCGAACTGCGCGGTCGCCTTCTTGAGATGGAAGACGATGGTGTGCTCGTCCGGCGTCTCGATGCTCGACAGGCCACCCGACTTGTACGGACCCTGGTAGTCGTCCGGCGCCTCGATGTACTGCTTCGCGTACGGCGAGCCGATCCCGGCATCAGGGTCCCAGGCGCGCTCGACCCCGAACTTGACGTCCTCGCTGGTGATGCCGGAGCCGTCCTGGAAGGCGGTGCCGGACTTCAGTTTGAACGTCCACGTCTTGTTGTCGTCGGACGGCTTGCCCGCGTCGGTGGCCAGGTCACCGACGATCTTCGTTCCCTTGGCGCCGGGGGCGGCCGCCGTTGTGGTGAGGGTGCGATAGATGAGGCGATAGAAGTTGTTGACGCCGCCGTCGAACCCGCGGGCCGGGTCGAGGTGCGAGAAGTCGGCGTTGGCCAGGACGTGCACCGTGCCACCGGTCGCGGCGGCCGCGCCGGGGTCGGCCTCCTTGGCGGCCGACGCGCCGCCGCCCTTGCAGGCGGAGAGCGTCAGGGCGAGCGCGGTACACAGGACGGCGGCGGGCAGGGCTATTGCTTTTCTCATGACGCCTTCTGGAGAGTGCGGAGAGGGGGAAGGGCGAGAGGGGCGAGGGGGAGAGACAGGCGAGGGGGAGGCGGAGGACCGGCGGTCAGGCGCGCCGGATCCAGACCCGCATGGATGCTGCCTCGCGGTTGCCCCACAGGAAGTAGGGGACGAGGGTGAGGCCGGTGGTCTTGGCGGCGGTGTCCGCGGCGGACGCGGCGGACGTGGCGGTGCCGGTCAGTACGGGGTACAGCTCGGGCGACGTCGGGGGTGCGACGCCCGCTTCCGCGTCGAGGACGACCGCGCCCTCGAAGTCCGTGTCCGTACGCGGACGGGAGGCCGCGACCTGGGCCACGTCGAGCGTCACGTCGTCGATGTCGACGCCGCAGTCCTGCTGCTCGACGCAGTAGACGAGAGGGCCGCGGGCGACGGCGACGGCGCCGCGGGTCGCGTCCAGGTAGGGGTGGGAACCGTGGGCGCGCACGGCCATCGGCAACCGCAGCACGAGCTCGTCGCCGACCCGCCACAGACGCCGGACGCTCACCCAGCCGTCCGCCACATCGGGGTCCGAGGCCTCCCCGCACACGGTGAGCCGCACATCGCCCGGGTCGGCCCAGCCGGGTACGCGCAGGGTGAGGGCGTAGGGCCGCTCCGGCGCCGTACGGACCGTCAGGCGGACCTCGCCGTCCCACGGATACCCGGTCACCATGTCGACCGCCAGCTCCTGGCCGTCGATCCGGGCCGTCGCGTACCCGGCGACCACGAGCTCGTCCGTGCGCTCGGCCGCGAGGTGCTCGCCGAGCTGGGACATCCACCGCACGATGTTGGGCGGGCAGCACGGGCACCCGAACCAGGGCCTGCGCAGCAGCTCCCCCTCGGCCTCGGCGCCGCTGCGCTGCTCGTGGTCGGCGCGGCGCTGCAACGGGTTGTCGTAGAAGAAGGCGCGGCCGTCGGCGGAGGGGCCGACCGCGAACGCGTTGTAGAGGACGGTCTCGAAGGTGTCGAGGTACGTGGCGTCCCCGGTGGCCAGGAACATCCGCCAGCCCCACTGCATGGTGGCGATCGCCGCGCAGGTCTCGCTGTAGGAACGCTCGGAGGGCAACTCGAAGCGGTCGCCCACCGCTTCGTCGGAGTGCCGGCTGCCCAGGCCCCCGGTGACGTACAGCTTCGTGGCCGCCATGTCGGCCCACAGTCGGCCCAACACGTCGAGCAGCGCGCCGTCGCCGGTCTCCAGCGCCACGTCAGCCGCACCCGCCGCGAGATACGCCATGCGCACCGCGTGCCCGGTCACCGACGGCAGTTCGCGCAGCGGCACCTCGTCCTGGAAGTACGAGGGCGGGAAGACGCTGTGCCGCAGCCCGCTGCGCCGCCCCTGCCCGCGCCGGTCGATGAAGAGCCGGGCCTGCGCGAGGTAGGCGTCGTCCCCGGTCTCCCGGTACAGCTCCACCAGAGCCATCTCGACCTCGGGGTGCCCGCAGACGGCCTCCTCGCCACCCGGACCGAAACGTTTCACTACGAGGTCGGCGAAACGCACGGTGACATCGAGCAGCCGCCGGTCGCCGAGCCGCCGGTGAGCGGCGATCGCGGCCTGGGCGAGGTGTCCGAAGGAGTAGAGCTCGTGCCCCCAGGCGAGGTCGGACCAGGGTTCCTTGGCCTGGTCGGGGTCCTGGTAATAGGAGTTGAGGTACCCGTCGCGCGCCTGGACCCGCTTGAGAAGCGTGACGACCTCCTCGTAGAAGTCACGCAGACGACCGCGCAATTCGTGGCCCAACTCACCGCCCAACTCGCCATCCCGCTCGGCCAGTTCGTATACAAGCCCTTCCAACGTCTTGTAGACGTCGGTGTCGAGAAACGGATACCGCCCGCGGAACGCGGTGGCCCCGCTCTCATCCGGCAGAAGTCTGCGGAGGTTGTCCACATTGCCCGCCGCGCGGAGCTGCTCCACCGTGTGCGGCAGAGTCGCCTCGCGGTTGCGGCGCTGCCAGTCGGCGAGGAGGCCGCCGACGAGCTTTACCTGGGCGCCGGGGAGCGGTCGGAGACGTTCAGAGGGGTGCCGCACGATCAGTCCTCCAAGTGGCGTGTACTTGGGTGCCGTTGCGTCGAAAGCGTCGAAAGTATGGAAACGAACGAGGAACCGTTCGGGTCAGTAAACGCGTTGTGCGGCATAGTGTTCGTCAAAGCGAACGCTGTCAAGGGAGTCAGGGAGAGGCTATGGACGTTCCTCAGGAGTCGGTGCGCGACATGGTGGCGGCCAATCTCCGCCGAGCGAGGACGCAGCGCGGCCTGTCGATATCGGAGCTCTCGCGACGCTCCAAGATCGGCAAGGCGACGCTCTCCCAGCTCGAGTCCGGCACCGGAAACCCCACCATCGAGACGGTGTTCAGCCTCTCGCGCGCCCTGGAGGTACCCGTCTCCGACCTCCTGGAGACGCGGGCGCCGGGCGGCCTGACCGTCGTGCGCGCCAAGGAGGTCGAGGTGCTCAGTGGTCAGGGCGTCGACCTGCGGCCGCTGCGCCGGATGGAGTTCGGTGACCTGGTCTTCGAGGTGTACGACCAGGTGGTGCGGGCCGACAGCAGGCAGGACTCGCTCGGTCACGTCGGCACCGAGCACACCATCGTGCAGACCGGCCGGCTCCAAGTCCGCGTGGACGGCGACGAGGTGGAGCTCGGCCCCGGCGACTACGTGGGCTTCGACGCCACGCTCCCGCACTCCTACACGGCGCTCGACGGCGACGTGCACTCGGTGCTGCTGCTCCAGTACCGACCGCACGAGCACGCCCACTTGGGGATCCCGCACCCGAACCCGGGTGCCTCCGAACCCGAGAACGAGTGAGCGTTACAGGTAATTAATCGATCACTCCTTCCGGACCCGTTGACACCCCCTGAAGGGCCGTCCTAGCCTCCGAGCTGTTCGATGAAGCGAACGGAGGCGGTTCGATGTATGGAACGCGGGCGGTCATTCTCGGGGCCGGAATCGTCGGAGCCGCCTGTGCGCGGGAGTTGGCCCTCGCGGGCTGCGCCACCACGGTCGTCGACCGCGGCCGCCCGGCCGCCGCGACCACCGCGCACGGCGAGGGCAACATCCTCGTATCCGACAAAGGCCCGGGCCCCGAACTCGAGTTGGCGCAACTGTCCGGCCGCCTGTGGCCGCAGATCATCGCCGAGATGTCCGAACGGGCCGATGGCGTCGGCGACTTGACGGAGTGGGACCCCAAGGGCGGCATCGTCGTCGCCACCACCGACGACGGGGCCCGCGAACTGACGAAGTTCGCGGCGACTCAACGCGAGGCCGGCGTACGCGCCGAGACCCTGGACGCCGGGGCACTCGCGGCCGCCGAGCCGTACGTCACCCGGGAACACACGGCAGCCATCCACTACCCCGAGGACGCCCAGGTCCAGCCCTCCGGCGCGGCCGCCGCCCTCCTCGCCGACGCCCTGCGGGCAGGCGCGACCCTGCGTACCCACTGCGAGGTGCACGGCGCGGTCACCCGCTCCGACCGCCTCACCGCCGTCCGCACGTCCGACGGCGACCTCATCGAGGCGGACATCTTCATCAACGCGGCAGGACCCTGGGCGGGCGAACTCGCCACCCGCCTCGGCGCCCCCGTCGACGTCCGCCCCCGCCGCGGCGACGTCCTCGTCACGACCCCGCTCCCGCCCACCGTCTTCCACAAGGTGTACGACGCCGACTATGTGGGCGCCGTCGGCAGCAGCGTCGAGGACCTGCAGACCTCCGCCGTCGTCGAATCCACGCGCGGCGGCAGCGTCCTCATCGGTTCCTCGCGCCGCCGCGTCGGCTTCGACGACCGGCTCCGCGTCGACGCCCTCTCCGCGATCGCCGCCAAGGCGCTGCGCCTCTTCCCGTCCCTCACGGACGTCCCGGTGATGCGCGCCTACGGCGGCTTCCGCCCCTACGTACCCGACCACTTGCCCGTCATCGGGCCCGACCCGCGCTTCGCCGGACTGTGGCACGCGGGCGGCCACGAAGGCGCGGGAATCGGCCTGTCCGTCGGCACCGCACGCCTCGTGCGGGACCTGCTCCTGGGCCGGCCCACCGAGATCGACGCGACGCCGTTCCGGGTGGATCGCCCGGCCGTCCTGGGAACCGCTCAAGGAGGTTGGGCAGCATGAGCCCACGACGCATACCGGCGGCCACGGACGCCGTCGAGCGGCGCGAGACGCCGCTCACGATCACCGTCGACGGCGAGCCCGTCGACGGAATCGAGGGCCAGTCCATCGCGGGCGTCCTGCTCGCCTCAGGCCGCCGCGCCTGGCGAACCGGCCGCTCCGGCGCGCCCCGCGGAGTGTTCTGCGGCATCGGTGCCTGCTTCGACTGCCTGGTCACGGTCGGCCCCGAGCGCGACGTACGGGCGTGCCGCAGGCGGGCGCGGGACGGGGACGAGGTACGGACGCAGGCGCGCGGGGAGGAACGGTGAGCGCGCGTCGCCCATGTCGCCCGCTGCATCGCGAGCTTCGTCGCGGGCCGCGAGGGACTGTGACGCCTAACTACGGCCAATTCGAAGTCCCACGTCACAGTCCCCTCACCCTCACCCTCACGTACTCGCTCAACCCGATCCCCACGGAGGCCACATGACACGCCACGTAGTGGTCGTAGGCGCGGGGCCCGCAGGGCTCGCCGCCGCCGATGCCGCGCTCGGTGCGGGCGCGCGGGTCACCCTGGTCGACGAGGCCGAGCAGCCCGGCGGCCAGTACCACCGGATGCTCCCCGAGGCCTACGCCGCCGCCCGGCCGGAGCGCCTGCACCACGGCTGGCGCGCCTTCGACGCACGTCGCCGCCGTGTCCTCGCCCATCCGCGCTGCGTCTGGTGGTCCGAGACCGCCGTGTGGGCCCTGGAGCGCCCCGACCCCGCCGAGCCGGGACCGCCGCGCGTACACGTGCTGCGCGGCCCGTCCGACGGGGGTGGCCGGGACCGGCACGTGCTCCACCCCGACGCGCTCGTGCTGGCGGTCGGCGCCCACGACCGCGTACTGCCCTTCCCCGGATGGGAGTTGCCCGGCGTGTTCACCGCGGGCGCGGCGCAGGCGCTGGCGAAGGGGGAGCGGGTGGTGGTCGGCGACCAGGTGGTCGTGGCCGGGAGCGGGCCGTTCCTGCTGCCGGTGGCCGCGTCGCTGATCGAGGCCGGGTCGCGGGTGCGTGAGGTGCTGGAGGCCAGTACCCCTGCCACTCTCGCCCGCGGGTGGGGGCGGCGGCCCTGGGAGCTGGCCGCACAGGCCGGGAAGGCCGCCGAACTCGCCGAGTACAGCGCCCTGTTGGCGCGGCACCGGGTTCCGTACCGCACGGGACGTACTGTCATCGAGGCGCGCGGCGACGGGTGTGTGGAGGAGGTCGTCACCGCGCGGCTGCGCGCCGACTGGTCGGTCGTGCAGGGCAGTGAGCGGACCGTCGCCGTCGACGCCGTGTGTGTCTCGCACGGGTTCAGTCCGCAGCTGGAGCTGCCGCTCGCCGCCGGGTGTGCGCTGCGTGCCACCCCGGCAGGGGAGTTCGTCGAGGTCGACGGCGACCAGCGCACCACCTGCCCCGACGTGTACGCGGCCGGGGAGATCACCGGCATCGCGGGCGCGCCCGCCGCCCGTGTCGAGGGTGCGCTCGCCGGGTGGCTCGCCGCGGGCGGAGACCGGAACACCGTGGCCGTGCGCCGGCTGCGGAGCAGCCGTGACCAGGGCCGCGCCTTCGCCGCCCGCCTTGCCCGCGCGCACCCCATCGGGGCCGGCTGGTCCGGCTGGCTGCGGCCCGAGACCGTGGTGTGCCGGTGCGAGGAGACGGACTACGCCACCGTGTGCCGCGCCGCCACCGACGAGTCCACCTCCGCACCGCGCGCCGCCAAGCTCGCCACCCGCGCCGGACTCGGACCCTGCCAGGCCCGCATGTGCGGGCCCACCGTCGCCGAGATCGGTGCGCGCCTGCGCGGGCCCGGCGTCGACAGCCGTGACATCGCGGGCCTGCCCGCGCCCGGCGACGACGACCACACCATCGCGGGCCTGCCCCCGGCCAGCGAGCACCGGCGGCCCATCGCCCGCCCGATCCGGCTGGGCGATCTGGCCGCCACCCCCGAAACCACTGCCACGACCCCCGAAACCACTGCCACGTCCCCCAGTAACTCCCTTACAGAGGAGAGCAGTTCATGAGTGCCAAGAAGCAGCAGGCGAAGGGTTCCATCGGTCTTGGTGGCGTTGTTGTCGCCACCGCTCTGCCCTACTCCGAGGACGCCTCCGCGCCCGCCGGGCTCGCCGTCGACTACGACCGTTACGCTGAGCACTGCCGCTGGCTCGTCGACAACGGCTGCCGTGGTGTCGGTCCGAACGGGTCCCTCGGTGAGTACTCGTCCCTCACGGACGAGGAGCGTCGGAGGGTCGCCAGGACCGCCATTGAGGCCGTCGGTGACGATGGTGTTGTCGTCGTCGGGGTGCACGGGGTCGGGTCCCACCAGGCGAAGCACTGGGCCGAGGTCGCGGCCGAGGACGGGGCCGACGGTGTGCTGTGTCTGCCGCCCACCCTGTACCGGGCCAACTCCCGTGATGTCATTGACCATTTCGCGGCCGTCGCCTCCGTCGGGCTGCCCGTGATGGTCTACAACAATCCCTTCGACACGAAGGTGGATCTCACCCCGGATCTGCTCGCCGAGATCGCGCAGATCGACAACATCGTCGCCGTGAAGGAGTTCTCCGGCGATGTGCGGCGGGTGCTTGAGATCAAGGAGAAGGCGCCGAGTCTTGAGATCATCAGTGGCGCTGATGATGTCGTGCTCGAGAGTCTGTTGATGGGAGCCACCGGGTGGTTCGCCGGGTTCCCGAATGTCTTTCCTGCGGAGTCCGCCCGGCTCTACGACCTGGCCATCGCGGGCAAGGTGGAGGAGGCGCGGGCACTGTACGAGCCGCTGGTCGCCGCCTTCCGCTGGGACTCGCGGACCGAGTTCGTGCAGGCCATCAAGTTGGGGATGGAGCAGGTCGGGCGGTTCGGCGGGCCCTGCAGGCCGCCGCGCGGTGCGCTGCTGCCGGAGATGCGCGAGCAGGTCGAGGCCGACATGGCCCGCGCGATCGCGTCCCTGGAGAAGGGCGAGGCGGTCTGATGCGGTCCGTCCGCACGCTGAGTGCCGTCGACTCGCACACCGAGGGCATGCCCACCCGTGTCGTCACCGGCGGCGTGGGGCCCATCCCCGGTGACACCATGGCCGAGCGTCGCACCTACGCCCTTGAACACCTCGACGAACTGCGCCGGTTCCTCGTCGACGAGCCGCGCGGCCACCCCGCGATGAGCGGCGCGATCCTGCAGCCGCCGACCCGTCCGGACGCGGACTGGGGTGTCCTGTACATCGAGGTCAGCGGCTTCCTGCCGATGTGCGGGCACGGCACCATCGGCGTCGCCACCGTGCTCGTGGAGACCGGAATGGTGGAGGTGAGCGAGCCGGAGACCGTCGTCAGGCTCGACACACCCGCCGGGCTCGTCGAGGCGCGGGTGGGTGTGCGCGATGGTGTCGCCGAGCAGGTCACCCTGCGCAATGTGGATGCCTTCGCGCTGGAGCTGGACGCCACCGTGAAGGTGCCCGGCTACGGGGAAGTGCGCTACGACATGGCGTACGGCGGGAACTTCTATGCGATCGCCGAGCTCGACCAGCTCGGGCTGCCCTTCGACCGGGCCCGCAAGGACGACATCCTCAAGGCCGGGCTCGCCATCTCCGACGCCATCAACGAGCACAACCGGCCGCGGCATCCGCTCGACCCGGTCATCGGCGGCTGCAAGCACGTGCAGTTCCTCGCCCCCGACTCGACCGCCCGGCACTCGCGCAACGCCATGGCGATCCAGCCCGGCTGGTTCGACCGCTCGCCGTGCGGCACCGGCACCTCGGCCCGGATGGCGCAGCTGCACGCGCGCGGCGAACTCCCGCTGCACACCGAGTTCGTGAACGAGTCGTTCATCGGTACGCGGTTCACCGGGCGGCTCGTCGGAGACGCGAAGGTCGGTCAACTCGACGCTGTCGTACCGGAGTTCTCCGGTCGGGCCTGGATCACCGGCACGGCCAACTACCTCCTCGACCCGCGCGACCCGTTCCCGCACGGCTTCGTGCTCTGACACAGCAGGGCCCCCGCGGTCCCTGAAGGAGTCACCGTGTCCCGTACGACAACCAACCCAACCCGAGACCCGGCCGGGCCCGACGGGGGACTCCTCTCCCGCGCCGGCATCTTCCGCCTCAAGCCCGTCGACGACTCGGAGGAGGAGACCAGCGGCGGACTGCGCCGCACCATGGGCCTGTGGCAGCTGGTCGCCCTCAGCCTCGGTGGACTGGTCGGCGCGGGAGTCTTCTCGCTGGCCGGCGTCGTGGCCAACGAGGACGCCGGGCCCGGCGTCATGCTCTCGTTCCTCATCGCCATCGTGGCCAGCGGTGCGGCCGCCCTCTGCTACGCCGAGTTCGCCGGCGCCATCCCAAAGGCGGGCTCCGCCTACACGTACTCCTATGCCGCGCTCGGCGAGTTCGTCGGCTGGGCGATCGGCTGGGACCTGCTGCTCGAGTACACCGCGATCGTGGCCGTGGTCGCCATCGCGGTGTCCGGGTACTTCTCGTACATTCTGGAGCATGTCGGGATCGATGTGCCGTCCTGGATGCTCGGCGCGCCCGGCACCGGGTCCGGGCATCGTGTCGATCTGTTCGCTCTGTTGCTGTGCCTGCTGCTTGCGTTCGTGCTGTCGCGCGGGACGAAGGAGTCGGCGAGGTTCGAGACCATCCTCGTCGTGGTGAAGCTGGGGATCGTCGCGCTCGTCGTCGTCGCCGGGGCCTTTCACATCAAGTCCGGTAACTACACGCCGTTTCTTCCCTACGGAGTAGGGGGCGCATTCACGGGCGCCGCCACCGCGTTCTTCGCCGTCTACGGGTACGACGCCATGAGCGCGGCCGCCGAGGAGAGCGCCGAGGCGAAGAAGGTGCTGCCGAAGGCCATCCTCGTCTCGCTCGGCATCGCCGCGTTCATCTATCTCGCGGTGTGTGTCGTGCTGTTGGGGATGCAGAACTATCGGGATATCGATGTAGCGAGTCCGTTCTCCAGTGCTCTGGGGGCAGTTGGGCTCGGCGGGCTCGGTCTCGTCGTGGCCGTCGGTGCCGTCATCGGCATCACCACCTCGGCGTTCGCCAACATGCTGGCGGTGTCCCGGGTCTGGTACTCGATGAGCCGCGACGGGCTGCTGCCGCGCTACTTCGCGCGCAACCACCCGCGCAGGCACGTGCCCACGCGGGTGATCTGGCCGGTCGGCATCGGCTCCGCGCTGATCGCCGGGTTCCTGCCCATCCGGGAGGCCGCCGACCTCACCAACATCGGCATCCTGATGGCGTTCATCGTGGTCGCGATCGCCGTCGTCGTGCTGAGGAAGACGCGGCCCGATCTGCCGCGCTCCTTCCGTACGCCGCTGGTGCCGTGGGTTCCCGCGATCGGCGTCGCGTTCTCCGTGTGGCTGATCAGCAACCTGGACTGGGTGACCTGGGTCCGGTTCGCGGTGTGGATGCTCATCGGGGTGGGCGTCTACGCGGCGTACGGATACCGGAACTCGGTCGAGCACCGGGAGGGTCAGCGCAGGTAGGCGAGGCCCGGGTGCGCCTGCCGGTACTCGTCCACCAGGCGCCGCGCGACATTCGCCGAGTCCACCAGGGGATGCAGCGCGAACGCCTTCACCGCCGTCGCCCGCGAGCCGGAGCGGGCGGCGGCGAGGATCTCCCGCTCGACCGCCTTCACCGACGTGACGAGGCCCGTGGCGTGGCCGGGCAGCGGGTCGACGGCGACGGGGTGCGCCCCGTTGGCGTCGACCAGGCACGGCACCTCGATCACGGCGTCCGCGTCGAGGGCCGAAAGGGTCGTGCGGTTGCGGACGTTGAGGATCAGCGTGGTGCGCTCGTCGCGGGCGATGGCCCGCATCAGGTCGAGCGCCACCTTCTCGTAGCCGCCGGACTCGGTGAGCGAGGCCTCGTCGCGCTCGCCCGCGCCCGCCGCCTCCCGGTTCTCCGCCATGTACGTGGCCTCGCGCTCGGCCCGCGTCGTGTCCCACGTCTTGAGCGGCGGGGCCGCCGGGTCGCGCATCCGGTCGTAGAAGCGGGACTGCTGCACGTGCAGGAACGCGCCGCGCGTGGCTTCCGCCTCCTGGTAGGCGTGGACCGCCTCGCGGTTGAAGTAGTAGTAGTGCAGGTACTCGTTGGGGATCGAGCCCAGCTCGCGCAGCCACTCCGTGCCGAACAGCTTGCCCTCCTCGAAGGAGCCGAGGAGGGTGTCGTCGGCGAGGAGGCGGGGGAGCTCGTCGCGGCCGTTCACCTTCAACCCGCGCAGCCAGCCCAGGTGGTTGAGGCCGACGTAGTCGACCCACGCGTTCTGCGGGTCGGCGCCGAGCGCCCGCGCCACGCGCTTGCCGAGGCCCACGGGGGAGTCGCAGATGCCGATGACACGGTCGCCCAGGTGATCCGCGAGCGCCTCCGTGACCAGGCCCGCCGGGTTGGTGAAGTTGATGAACCAGGCGTCCGGGGCGAGTTCGGCGACCCGCCGCGCGATCTCCTCGACGACCGGGAGCGTCCGCAGCCCGTACGCGAGTCCGCCCGCGCCGACCGTCTCCTGGCCGAGCACGTCCTCGGCGAGCGCGATCCGCTCGTCCGCCGCGCGCCCTTCGAGGCCGCCCACCCGGATCGCCGAGAACACGAAGTCCGTGCCGCGCACGGCCTCGTCGAGGTCGGTGGTGACGGTGACCGCCGGCGCGTCCCGCACCCCCTCGGCCTGCTCGGCGAGGACCCGCGCGATCGCGTCGAGCCGCTGCCCGTCGAGGTCGTAGAGGGCGACCTCGGTGACGCGGCCCTCCGCGTGGTCGGTGAGCAGGGCCCCGTACACCAGCGGCACCCGGAATCCGCCGCCACCGAGAATCGTCAGCTTCATACTTGGACTACTTTCACGCCGGCCTCCGTCAGCGCCGCACAAGTCGGCGCCGGGGCGGAGGAGTTGGTCACGAGGACGTCGAGGGAGTCGGGGCCGCACACCTTGGCCATGCCGGTGCCGGGGAACTTGGAGGAGTCGGCGAGGAGCACCGTCCGGTCGGCGGCCGCGATCATGGCCCGCTTGACCGGGACCTCCACCACGGTGGTGTCCATCACCTGCCCGTCCGGGCGGACGCCGCTGGTGCCGAGGAACAGCCAGTCGGCGTGCAGCTGGCGCAGATTGTCCTCGGTGAGGAAGCCGACCAGGGAGCGGTACTCGCGGCGCACCATGCCGCCGAGCAGCACCAGGTCGATGCCGGTGTCGTCGGCCAGCTCCTCGTACACCACCAAGTTGCTGGTGATGACGGTGAGCCGGCGGCCGTGCAGTTGGCGGGCCAGGCGGTACGCGGTCGTCCCGATGTCGAGGAGGACCGACTGGCCGTCGGTTATCAGGGACGCCGCGTGCTCGGCGATGGTGTCCTTCTCGGGGACCCGCACCTGCGCGACCTCGGAGAAGGGCTGGTCGCCCTCCTCCATGACGGCGCCGCCGTGCACGCGGGTGAGGAGCCCGTCCTCCTCCAGCTTCACGAGGTCGCGGCGGATGGTCGCCGGGCTCACGGTGAGCTGCTCGGCGAGCTCGGCGACGGACGCGGGCCCACCGGAGCGCAGCGCACGCAGGATCAGGTGGTGTCGTCGCTCTGCCAGCATGCGGCGCACACTACTCGTCAAATTCAAGCAATTCCATGCTCACATTTGTCCAGAGCTTGATTGTGTGGTGCCGACATGAGTTCATCCGGTGCTCACCATCCGTACCGTCTGCACTCGTAGCGTCCCTGCGTACCGACCGCGCCCACCGAACCCAGGAGCCGCCGACATGCCCCATCCCTTCTCCAACCCCGTGTCCCGGCGTCGCGCCCTCGCCCTCGGCGCGGGCGCCGTCGGAGCCGCCGCGGCGGGCTCCCTGCTGCCGCCCTCGCTGCAGCGCGCCCTGGCCGCCGCGCCGCCGTCCGGCGGGCTCGACGCCATCGAGCACGTGGTGATCCTCATGCAGGAGAACCGGTCCTTCGACCACTACTTCGGCATGCTGCGCGGCGTCCGCGGCTTCGGCGACCTCAACGCCGTCCAACTCGCCGACGGCAAGCCCGTGTTCGAGCAGCCGGACGGCGCGAAGAGAGTCCTGCCGTTCTCCGTGCGCGCGGCCGCCGAGGCGCAGCAGCACGACCTGCAGTACATCGACGCCCTCAACCACGACTGGAACGGCGGCCACAAGGCCTGGAACAACGGCTGGATGAACCAGTGGGTCTCCGCCAAGACCGCGGCGACCATGGCGTATTACGACCGCTCCGACATCCCGCTGCAGTACGAGCTCGCCGACACGTTCACCATCTGCGACTCCTACCACTCCTCCATGCACAGCTCCACCAGCCCCAACCGCAACTACCTGTGGAGCGGCAACTCCGGCGACGAGCCGGGTGGCGGTCGCGCCATCGGCAACGACGCGTACGACGAGGGCACCCACAAGGGCTACGACTGGCCCACGTTCGCCGAACTCCTCGAGAAGGAGGGCCGCAGCTGGCAGACGTACACCGAGTGGGAGAACTTCACCGACAACCAGATCGAGTTCTACGCCTCCTTCAAGGCCGTCGCCCGCAAGGCGCTGGCCAAGACCGGCGGGCACACGTACATGGAGTCGTTCTACGCGCTGGTCCGCAAGGCCGCCGACGCCGGCGACACGGCCGAGCGGGACCGGCTGCTCGGGCTCCTGGAGGAGGGGGTCGACGTCCTCACGGCGGCCGAGCGCAGCCTGTTCGAGCGGGCCCTGCGCCGCGTGCCCACCGGCACCCTGGCCGAGCGCTTCGCCGCCGACGTCGCCGCCAAGAAGCTGCCCGCGGTCTCCTACCTGGTGCCGTCCGCGGTCGACTCGGAGCACCCCAGCGTCTCTGTCCCCGCCGCCAGCGCCAGCGTCCCGTACAAGGTGCTCGACGCGCTGGCCTCGCACCCCGACGTGTGGCGCAAGACCGTCGTGCTCATCAACTACGACGAGAACGACGGCTTCTTCGACCACGTCCCGCCGCCCGTGCCCGAGGCGGGCGAGCCCGACGAGTGGTGGCAGGGGCAGCCGACCGGGCTCGGCATGCGCGTGCCGATGCTCGTCGTCTCGCCGTGGTCGGTGGGCGGTCACGTCTGCTCCGAGCTGTTCGACCACACCTCCGTCAACCGCTTCCTGGAGAAGTGGACCGGCATCGACGACCCCAACATCACGGCGTGGCGCCGCCGGATATGCGGCGACCTGACCTCCGCGTTCGACTTCGACACCGCCGAGAAGCAGCCCGCCGTGCACAACCCGGGCCCGGTGCCGCCCGCCGCCGCCCGGTGGAAGCCCAGCCCGCCGGCCGACCAGAAGATGCCCGTGCAGGAGCCCGGCACCCGGCCCGCGCGCCCGCTGCCGTACCAGACCGACGCGTACGCACGGATCGCCGAGGGGCGCGTCGAGGTCACCCTCGCCAACACCGGCGCCTCCAGCGCCCACTTCGCGCTCTACCCGTACGAGGGGGAGTTCGACGTGCCGCAGCACCGGGACGTCTCCGGCACCCGCGCCCTGACCGTGACGCCGACCAAGGACCGCTACCGGTTCACCGTCACAGGGCCCAACGGCTTCCGCCGCGAGTTCGCGGGCCTCGCCGCGTCCACCGCCGAGGTCACGTCGTCCGTGCGCGCCAAGACCCGCGAACTGCGCATCAAGCTGGCCAACCACGGCACCGAGGCGAAGGTGTTCACCGTCCGCCCACAGGCCTACGTGCGCGCCGCCGACGCCGCGGCCCTGACCCGGCAGGTCCGTGTCGCGCCCGGCGACAGCACCACCGTGACGCACCCCGCCGCGAAGTCCCACGGCTGGTACGACCTGGTGGTGCGCTGCGAGGACGAGCCCGACTTCGCGCGGCGCCTGATGGGCCACATCGAGAACGGGCGGGCCTCGGTCTCCGGGTGACCCCGCGGATGTGAGCGGAAATCCGATCGCGGGGCGCGGCCGGGCCTGGCTACGCTCGGCCCGGCCAAGGGACCGCTCCCGCGAAAGGTGACCATGGGCGTTCGCAAGCTGCACCAGGACGAGCCGGACATCGACGAGGACCTCGTCCGCGCGCTGGTCGACGAGCAGTTCCCGCAGTGGGCGGAGCTGCCCCTGAAGTACGTCGACTCGCACGGCACGCAGAACGTTCTGTACCGGCTGGGCGAGGAGTTGGTGGTCCGGCTGCCGCGCCAGGACGGGATCGTGCCCGAGCTGGAGGGGGCGCGGCAGTGGATGCCGTATCTCGCCGCCCGGCTGCCGGTGCCCGTGCCGGAGCAGGTGGCCGAGGGGGAGCCGGGGCACGGCTTTCCGTGGCCGTGGGCGGTGCACCGCTGGCTGCCCGGCGAGAACCCCGTCGTGGGGCGGCTCGACCGGCCCGAGGCGCTGGCGGGGGATCTGGCGGGGTTCGTCGCGGCGATGCGCGCGATCGACACCGCCGGGGCGCCGGAGTCGTTCCGCGGCCGGCCGCTCGCCGAACGGGCCGACGGGACCCGCGAGGTGATCAGCCGTCTGGACGGAACGATCGACTCCGCGGCGGCCCTCGCGGTCTGGGACGAGGCGGTGCGCACCCCTGGCGCGGGCCGCGAGGTGTGGCTGCACGGTGACCTGCAGCCCGGCAACCTCCTGGTGTCCGGAGGGCGGCTCGGCGCGGTCATCGACTTCGGGTGCATGGGCACCGGGGACCCGGCCGTCGACCTGATCACGGCCTGGTACGTCCTCGGCGGGCCGGAGCGGCGGATCTTCCGGGAGGCCGCGGCGGTCGAGGACGACGCGTGGGTGCGCGGGCGTGGCTGGGCGCTGACCATCGCGGTGCACGAGCTGGCGTACTACCGGGACTTGAACCCGTTCATGGTGCGGACGGCGTCGCGCGTGGTCGGAGAGATCCTCGCGGACGCGGCCCGCACCTGACGGGTGTCGAGCGCTACAGAGTCGAGCGCTACAGAGACGGGGCGACGGGCGTCCCCTGCGCGTCCCGCTGATGCGGGATCACGATCGAGGGGCTGCCGGCCGTCAGCGCCACCGTTCGCGCCGGCGACGGGATGCTGATGCCCTCCGCGCGGAAGCGCGCGTGCAGCCGCTTGATGAACTCGTGCTTGATCCGGTACTGGTCGCTGAACTCGCCGACGCCCAGGATCACGTTGAAGCTGATCCGGGAGTCGCCGAACGTGTGGAAGCGCACGAGCGGCTCGTGCTCCGGCACGGCGCCCTCGACCTCCTTCATCACCTCGGTCACGACCTCGACCGTCACCCGCTCCACCACCTCGAGGTCGACGTCGTAGCCGACCCCGGCGAGCACGGTGAGGGTCATCTCCTGTTCCGGGCGGCTGAAGTTGGTCATGTTCGTGCCGGACAGCTGCGTGTTCGGGATGATCACGAGGTTGTTGGAGAGCTGCCGCACCACCGTGTTGCGCCAGTTGATGTCGACGACATAGCCCTCCTCGCCGCTGCTCAGCCGGATGTAGTCACCGGGCTGGACGGTCTTCGAGGCCAGGATGTGCACGCCCGCGAACAGGTTGGCGAGCGTGTCCTGAAGGGCGAGCGCCACGGCCAGACCACCCACACCGAGCGCGGTGAGCAGCGGCGCGATGGAGATCCCGAGGGTCTGGAGCACGACGAGGAACCCCATCGCGAGCACCACGACCCGCGTGATGTTCACGAAGATGGTCGCCGAACCGGCCACGGCCGCACGCGACTGCGCGACCGCGCGCACAAGCCCCGTGATCACCCGCGCCGCCGTCAGCGTCGCCATGACGATGAGCAGCGCCGTGAGCGCCATGTTCACATTCCGCCCCGTACGCGGGGTGAGCGGCAGCACCTCGGCGGCCACGGCGGCGCCGGCCGCGAACGCCGCCCACGGCACCAGCGTGCGCAGCGCGTCGACGATCACATCGTCCCCGGACCACCGCGTCTGCCCGGCGCGCACGCCGAGCCAGCGCAGCAGGGTGCGCAGCAGCAGTCCCGCCAGCAGGCCGCCGAGCAGGGCGACACCGGCGAGGATCAGGTCGTGCACTTCGATGCCGCGACTCAACGGGCACCTCCGGCACGAGAGCTGAACGCTGCGGTGGGGACGGATATGTGATGTGTGGTCACGTGGTACCTGCTTGTTCGGGGCCGGAGGTGGCGCGCCGACCGGAATCGCGGTCGGGGGCGCACTGCGGACATCCTGCCGTACGTGCCCGAAGTGTGGAGAGGGTGGGGACCTCAAGTGTGCGGGAACCGGTGTGGTGGGCCCATGTGATGTACGTGGGGCTGGACGCGGCGAGGGTCAACTGGGCGCGTTACGCTGCCGAAACGGCATGGACCGTACGCGGAAAATGTTCGCACCAACAATTTCGTACGAGCAGTCCGCACCAGCAGTTCGCGCCAACCGTTTCGCACCAGCCGTTTCGCACCAGCCGTTTCGCATCAACAATGTCGGCGACCGCCCGTCGAGGTCCTCACCAAGGGAGACGCCCGTGCCCGAACCGACCGCGACGACCCCGTTCGAGGTTCCCGTCGTCGACATCGGCCCTTACGTGGGCGGGGGTTCGGCCGAGGACCTGGCCCGCGTGGCCCGCGCCCTCGACGACGCCTGCGCCCGCGTGGGCTTCGTGCAGATCCTCGGGCACGGCGTCCCGGACGCGGTGCTCGACGGACTGGCCGGCGCCGTCGACGACTTCTTCGCTCTGCCGCCCGAGCGCAAGAACGCCTACCGGGTCACCGGCGCCAACCGCGGCTACAGTCCGCCCAAGAGCGAGTCGCTCAGCCTCAGCCTCGGCGTCGAGTCGGCGTCCCGGATGAACGACTTCTTCGAGGCGTTCAACGTCGGCACCGAGGCCCGCTCCTTCCCCGGCCTCGACCTCTCCGAGGACGACTACGGCCGTAACGTCTGGCCCGCCGAACTCGATGCTTTCGAGCCGCGCGTGCAGGCCTACTTCGGCCACGCGGGCCGCGTCGCCCGCGTCCTGACCCGCGCCTTCGGTGACGCCCTCGGCCTGGAACCCGGCCACTTCGAGGCACTCACCGACCACTCCGTCGACGTCCTGCGCATGAACAACTACGCGCTCCCCGAAGGCACCGTCACCCTCGACGGCGACCTGACCGGCATGGGCGAGCACACCGACTTCGGCCTGGTTACTGTGTTGTGGGCGGACCGCGTCGCCGGGCTGCAGGTGCTCGATTCCGACGGCGTCTGGCACGACGTGTCCCCGGCCGAGGGCGCCCTCCTGGTCAACCTCGGCGACCTCACCGCCCGCCTCACCAACGACCGCTGGATGTCGACCCTGCACCGGGTCAAGCCGCCGATCGTCGACGGCACCATCAAGCGGCGCCGCTCGGTGGCGTACTTCCACGACGGCAACATCGACGCCGTCATCGCCACCCTCCCCAGCCACCTCGACGCCGACGCGGGCCTCGCCTACGAGCCGATCACCGTCCGCGACCACATCAAGGCCAAGCTGGCGGGGTCCCGGCAGGGCAAGGCGAACACGGCGGCGGTCCGGGAGGCGGCGCGGGTGCTGGCCGCGGCGGGGCGGGAGCCTCGCGGCTGACCGGGCCGCCGGGTGTCCGGTCGGCGGGTGACGGCGAACTACCCGACACGCCCGCGATCGATGAACGCGGTCAACGCGTCCACCGTCGCGTCGGGCTGCTCGTCGGGGATGAAGTGCCCGGCCTCTGGGATGAAGGCTCCTGTCGCGTTCTCCGCCCACGGGCCGATCGAGGCGGCCATGTCGGGGATCGATCCATGGGAACTGGAGATCCCCAGGACCGGAACGGTCAACTTCCCTCGCCCGAGCGCCTCGTGATTCCTACGCGCCGATTCCGCCGCGTCGCGGTAGTAGGCGAGAGACGCCCGGAGTCCGCCCTCGGCCGCGATGGCGGCGGCGTAGTGGTCGATCTCCGCGCCGTCGAAGGCGTCCGGGAGAAGGGTTTTGGTCTTCAGGAACCATTCGACGTAGTCGCGCTCGCGCCCGGTGAGGAGGGTCTCGGGCAGTTCCGACACCAGGTGGAACGCGAAGTGCCAGGTCTTCCAGGCCCGTTCGGGATCGGTGGGGATCGAGTCAGGGAGCGTGATTCCGGGAATGCCGGCGTCCAGCAGGGCGACGCCGTGCAGGCGCTCTTCGTGCCTTAGGGCGAGCGAGAAGGCGACCCAGGCCCCGATGTCGTGGGCCACGAGCCAGTACTTCGGCACATCGAGCGCGTCCAGCGCGGCCTGGACGCGCGACGCGACGGTGTGGGTGTCGTAGCCCCCTTGAGGGCGGTCGGAGTGGCCCTGCCCCGGCAGGTCGATCGCGATCACGTGGAAGCGCTCCGCAAGGCCCGGCATCACCTTGCGCCAGGCCCACCAGGTCTGCGGGAATCCGGCGAGCAGCACGACGGTAGGGTCGCCCGACCGGCCGCCTTCCACGGCGTGCAGCCGGATGCCGTCCGCGTCGACCCAGCGGTGGGTGAACCCCGCGAGGTCGTGCAGCGGCAGCCCGGGAAGCGGGTTCTGTTCGTGGGAGCGGTTCGGGGCCATGGTCAAGGCGTCGTCGTCGATCATGCATCGACCCTACGTCATCTTGAACTGATTAGTTCAAGATAGGATGGGCCGGGGGCCACGACGACCGGCCCAGGAACGAGGTGCATGCGTGATGGCGGGCAAGAAGCAGTTCGACGTGGGCGTCGCGCTCGACGCGGCGATGGCCCAGTTCTGGCGGGCCGGATACGCCGACACGTCCGTCGACGACCTCTCCAGGGCGACCGGGCTGAACCGCAGCTCCCTCTACTCCTCGTTCGGCGACAAGGACGCGCTCTACCTGCGCTGCCTGGACCGCTACGCCGCGCGCTACGGAGACAGCTACGACCAGGCACTTTCCCGTGCGTCCGAGGAACCGCTCCAGGCGGTACGGGCATTCTTCGAGGTCACCCTGCAACGCATCGCCGACCCCGACGTACCCGACGGATGCCTGGTCGCCCAGACCGCAATGTCGTCACCCGCACTCAGTCCCGCCATCGCCGCACGCGCGACCGAGGCCCTGGGCCTGCAATGCGCGCGCCTGCGGACCGCTTTGGGGGCCGCGCAGTTGGCCGAGGGCGATGCCGACGACTTCGCGGTGCACCTCGCGGCGGTGAACCAGTCGCTGGCCGTGATGAGCAGGGCCGGGACGAGCCAGAAGCAGCTCCGTACGGTCGTCGACATCAGCATGCGCGCGCTGTCGCACGCCTTGCCTGCCCGGAGCCGGTGATCCCGACGGCCGGACAGAGACCGGCCGCCGGACCGGTCCCGGCCCGGCGGCCGAACTCGACCACGGGCTAGCCGGCCACCGCCACCGTCCGTCCCGTCCGCGCCGACTCGTACGCCGCGGCCACGATCCGCAGCGACCGCAGCCCGGCTTCGCCGTCGGTGACATCGACGGGGGAACCGTCGGCTCCGAACAGGAAAGACCGCAGCATCAGCGCGTCCAGATCGACGCCGTACGGGAGTTCCACGGCCGCCCGTGCCGTCTCGCTGAAGCCGTGCACCTTCTGGTCGAAGGCGTCCATCTCCAGCGCCGCCCGCTTGCCGATGACCTGCATCGAGAGCCCGCCCCACGCGGGGTGGTGCTGCGGCTGGCTCCAGCTGCAGTCGAGCGTGAGGACGGCCCCGTTCGCGTACGTCACGGTGAGCAGGCCCGCCGTCTCGACCGCGGCCCGGCCCTCGTACAACAGGTTGTTGGTCTGCGCGTAGACGGAGCGCGCGGGGGAGCCCTCGAAGAGGTCGTCGAGGAGGTCCGCGACGTGCACGGTGTGGTCCATGACGGCGCCGCCGCCGGAGAGTTCGGGGTCGGTGAACCAGCGGCTCCGCGCGCCCGGCATATAGCCGTTGTTGGCGCCGGCCACCGTGAGCACCTCACCCGTCGTGCCCGCCCGCACCGCCTCGCGCACCGCGAGATAGGCCGGGCTGAACCGCACCGGGTGCGCCACCGCGAGCCGCACCCCGGCGGCCCGGCACGCCTCGACCATCGCCGCGCCGTCCTCGGGCGTCGTGGCGAGCGGCTTCTCGCACAGCACGTCGACGCCGTGCGCGGCCGCGCGTTCGACCAGCGCCCTGTGCCGCACGTTCTCCGAGCAGACCACGACCTTGTCGGGCCCCCAGGCGAACAACTCCTCATACGTGTCTACGTAGTTGACGCCGATCCGGGACGCGAAGTCCTTCCCCCGGGCCTCGCCCGGTGCCGCGAGATCTGTGTCGGGGTCGGCCGCGAGCACCTCCACGCCGTCCATCGCGGCGAGCTGCCGCGCGAAACCGCCCGCGTGCACATGCGCGAACGACAACACACCCACCTTCAAGCCCTGCACGCCCTTCACAGCCCGGCCTCCTCGGTCACCTTCAGTTCGACGGGCGCGCCCGTGCGCGCGGACTCGGCGGCGGCGCACGCGATCCGCACGGCCTCGACGCCGTCGTGCGCCGTCACGCGGGGCGCGTGACCGCCCTCGACGGCCGCGGCGAACTCCCGCAGCTCTGTCAGATAGGGGCTCTCCGTCATCGGACTGCCCGGAATGCCCTCACCGACCTGGCGCACCCCCTGCGCCAGCACCCGGAAGCCGGTGTGGGCGGTGGAGTCGTGCTCCAGGATCCCGCCAGGCCCGGCGACCCGGAACGTCGTCCGGAACGGCAGATCGGGCTGCCCCCACACCCCCAGCACATGACTGACGGCGCCGGAGGCGTGCGTGAGGACCGCGGTGCCGGTCGCCACGTCCCCCGCGACCGCACCCGCGTCCTGCTTGCCGCGCACCTGCGCGTGCACCCGCACGACATCACCGGCGAGCAGCCGCGCGAAGTCCAGGTCGTGGATCATCTGGTCGACGAGAATGCCACCCGACAGCGCGGGATCGGAAAACCACGGCGCCCACACGGGAAAGCGCCCGGCCCGCGTGAACCGCAGCGCCGCCGGTTCCCCGATCTTCCCGGCCGCGACCGCACCGGCGAGCGCCGCGTACGCGGGGAAGTACCGCACGACGTGGGCGGGAAACAGCAGCACCCCCGCCGCCCGCGCCGCACCGGCCATCTCCTGCGCCTCGGCGACATCGAGCGAGAGCGGCTTCTCGCACACCACGTGCTTGCCCGCGGCGACCGCGTCGAGGACGAGCTGCCGGTGCGTGTACGTAGGGGTGCACACGTCGACGACGCTGCACCGGTCGAGGAGTTCGGCGAGACTCTGTACCGCCGTCACATCGAACTCGGCGTACTTGGAGGCCAGTTGCTCCGCATGACCGTCGGTGGACAGGACCGTGACGCGCGCGCCCAGGGCGGTCCAGGCGGGCAGATGGGCACGGGCGATACCGCCGGCACCGATCAGGCCCACGTCGAGGCGTGCCATGAAGCTCCTTTGCTGAGGGGGCGGTTCGTCCTTCGGGTCAGCCCTTCGCGCCGCTCTGGGCGATGCCCTGCACGAAGTGCCGCTGAAGGAAGAGATAGAGGACGATCATCGGCAGGCTCGCGATCAGCGAACCGGCCATCATCACCGGATAGTTGGTCTCGAACTGCCCCTCCAGGGAGGTCAGCCCGGCACTGATCGGCATTTTCGCCGGGTCCGTGTTCACCACGAGCGGCCACAGCAGGTCGTTCCACGACCACATCGCCGTGATCACCGCGAGCGCGGCGAGGGCGGGGCGGATCAGCGGCAGCATGATCGACCAGAAGATGCGGAAGGGGCCCGCGCCGTCGATGCGCGCCGCCTCCTCCAGCTCCCGGGGCAGGGAGAGGAAGAACTGCCGCAGCATGAAGGTGCCGAAGGCGCTGAACATCCCCGGCAGGAACAGCGCGGGCGGCGAGTTCAGCAGGCCGAGCCGCTGGATGATGTCGTACTGCGGCAGGATCAGCAGCGAGGACGGGACGAGCAGCACCGACAGGAACAGTGCGAACAGCACGTTCTTGCCCCGGAACCGCATCCGCGCGAAGGCGTACGCGGCGAGCGAGCAGAACACTAGCTGCCCCGCGGTGCGGCCGGCCGTGTTGATGAGGCTGTTGCCGAGCATCTCCCCGTAGGGCAGTGCCGTGAACACCTCCTTGAAGGAGCCCCAGTTCCACTGCCGCGGCAGGAACGTCGTCGGTACGTGCACCGCTTCCGGCAGCGTCTTCAGCGCCGTGAGCAGCTGCCACAGGAACGGGAAGACCATCACGAGCGCGCCGAGCGAGAGGAGCGCGTGCGTGGCGACGGAGCCGCCGTTCACGCGGCGCAGCGAGTCACGCATAGTGCACCCACTTCTTCTGGAGCCGGAACTGGAGGAACGTCAGGGCCGCCGTGAGCAGCATCAGGAGGAAGGCCAGAGCTGCCGCGGCGCCCTGGTTGTTCTGCTGGAACGCCCACTGGTAGAAGAGGCTGACGACGGACTGCGTGGACCCGAGCGCCGGGTTCATGGGGCTCATCATCACGTAGATCAGGTCGAACATCTGGAGCGAGTTGATCACGCAGATGACGGCGGCGAAGAAGATGCTCGGGCTCAGCAGCGGGATCGTGATGGTGAAGAACCGGCGCACCGGGCCCGCCCCGTCCAGCTCGGCGGCCTCGTAGTAGTCCTGTGGAATGCCCTTGATCCCCGCGATGAAGATGATCAGGTAGTAGCCGACGCTCTGCCACACGGCGACGACCCCGATGGCCCACAGCGCGGTCGACGGGTCCGAGGCCCAGAAGTGCCGAGACACGCCGAACCACGACAACACCTCGTTGAGCAGGCCGAAGTTGCCGTTGTAGAGCCAGTTCCACACCAGGCCCACCGCGACGGGGAGCGTCACGAACGGGATGAAGTACAGGGCCCGGTAGACGGCGACGCCGCGCAGGCCGCGCCGGTTCAGCAGGGCCGCGACGGCGATCGACAGCGGCAGCGTGAGCAGCCCGATCGCCCCGTACAGGAGCGTGTTGCCGATGGCCCGCCACACGGTGACGTCCTGCAGCACGCGCGCGTAGTTCTCGCCGCCGGTCCAGGTGTTGCCGCCGAACGGTCCGAAGTGGGTGAAGCTGAAGCCGAAGGTCTGAAGCATCGGCCAGAGGTAGAACAGCAGGAAGCCGAGTCCGATCGGCGCGATGAAGACGTACGCGGCCTTCTGTGTACGGGAGTTGGGTCCGCGCGTGGTGCCCTCGCGCCCCGCCTTCGTACGAGGTTTCCTGCTGCGGCCCTCCGCCTCCGCGGCGGCCGTCGACGGGAACACGGCCATCAGTTGTCCTCCTCGTCGAGCGCCCGGTCCATCTGCTTCGCGAGCGTGCGTGCCGCGCCCTCGATGCCGCCCTTGCCGCTGAACGGCGCCCCGAGCAGCAGATACTCGAGGTCCTCCCAGACGGCCGTGTTCCGTGAACTCGGATAGGGGTACGCGTAGTCGACCATGTCGAGGAAGCACCGCAGGTCGAACTCGGGCATCGACTTCAGCCAGGCGTCCTGCGTCCCCGCGTACGACGGGATGGTCACGCCACCCTTGGCCTGGATCTCGCCCGCCCGGCTCCGCGCCATGAAGTCCACGAACTTCCAGGCCGCTTCCCGCTTGCGGGACTTGGCGCTGATGCAGTTCGCGAGGCCGTGGATGACGGTCGCCCGTTTCCGCCCCTTCGGCAGGACCGCGACGCCGCCGTGGTCCTTAATGGCGGGCGTCCCGTACATGAACGAGGCCATCGACGACAGGTCGTAATTCATCGCCACCTGCTCCGACAGGTACAGATTGCGCGCCCGGACCTCCGACATGGCGCTCTGTGGCGGCGACCAGCCGCGGTCCACCAGGTCGGTCCAGAAGCGCAGGCCTTCGATGGAGCGCGGATCGGCGAACCCGGAGCGGCCGTCGCGCAGCACGTAGCCGCCGGCGCCGAAGATCGTCGGATAGAACTTGTTCTGCCGGTCCATCTCGGCGGCGATCCCGTAGACCCGCTGTTTCGGGTCGGTCAGCTCGCGTGCGGCGTCGCGCAGGTCGTCCCAGGTCCAGGAGGAATCCGGGTACTTCACGCCCGCCTTGTCGAACAGCTCCTTGTTGTACCAGAGCCCGATCGTGTCGAAGTCCTTCGGCAGCGCGTACTGCCTGCCGCCGTACTTGTAGATGTCGACCAGTGCCTCGGGATGCTTGCCGAGCGGGGTGCGGGCGCGGGTGATGTGCTCGTCGAGCGGCACCAGCGTGCCATTGGCCGCGTACAGCTTGATGTTCACGGCGTTCATCCAGAACACGTCGGGCGCCGTGCCGCCCCGCATCGCCGTGCGCAGCGTCGTCCAGTAGGAGTTCCACGGGGTGAGCTGGATCTCCACGGAGACGTCCGGGTTCTCGCGCTCGAAGGCCCGGATGACCTGCTGCATGCCGGGGACCTGGGCCGGGTCCCACATGCCGTACGAGAGTGCGGTGCGGCCCGTGCGGGTGGCGGCGGTGGAATCGCCGCCGCTCGCGCTGCAGCCGGCGGCGAACGGGGTCGCCGCGAGGGCACCGGCGAGAAGACTTCTCCTGCGCATGCGCGCCTCCGGTCGGTAGGTGTACGGAGAGGTGTCAGTGAGCGAGGGACGACGGGCGCGAAGGACCCGCCCCGTCGAGGAGATGGGTGTCCACCTCGTCCAGTGCGCGGCGCACCGCGCCGAGTGCCACGCCCTCGCGGCCCAGCGTGCTGACCGCGATGCGGGGGACGTGGAGGGTCAGGGGGGAGAGGTGGGCGGCGAGGAGGGGGCCCAGTGGGTCGCCGACCGGGGACAGGGCGCCGGACAGGACGAGGAGTTCGGGGTCGAGGGCGAGGACGAGTGCGGCGATGCCGGGTGCGAGGCCGGCGAGGTAGCGGTCCAGGACGGCGAGGGCCTTGGGGTGCTGGGCGCGGACGGCGCGTGCGAGTGCGTCGGTCTCCGATTCGCCGGGCAGCCGGTCGCCGTCCCAGCCGAGCGCGTCCCCGGCCTCGTTCAGGCCGAGCTGCGGCAGGATGCCCAGCTCGCCCGCGCCACCGCGGCGCCCCCGGTGCAGGCGCCCGTCGATCATCACGCCGCACGAGATGCGCCGCCCCACGAGCACGCACGCCACGTCGTCCGCGAGTTCCGCGGCGCCCTGCCAGTGCTCGGCGAGCGTCGCGAGGTTCACGTCGTTCTCGACCAGGACGGGGCAGGGGAGTTCGTCCGCGAGGCGGCGCGCCAGGTCCAGGTCGGTCCAGTCCGGGACGATCACGGAGCGGATCCGGCCGGTGTCGTCGACCATGCCCGGCACGCCGATGCCGACGGACCACACGTCGTGCGGGCCGAGTCTGTGGTCGGCGAGGAAGGTGCGCAGCCTGGTGCGCAGCAGTTCGATGCGTTCCGCGCCGGTCAGGGGCGTGGGGAAGTCCTCGCGGTGGCGCGCGACGATCTCGCCGTCGAGGCGGGACAGGAGCAGCACCAGCTTCTTGAGGCCGATGTCGACGCCGACGACGTGCCCGGCCTCGGCCCGGAACCGGAAGCGGCGCGCGGGCCGCCCGGGGGAGCGTACGGCGGGCGGCGCGGTCGTCTCCGCGATCCAGCCCTGTGCGATCAGCTCCTCGACCAGCACCTCGACCGTGGGCCGGGACAGGCCGGTGGAGCCGGTGAGCCGGCTGACCGTCTGCGGGCTCTCCTGGCGCAACGACCGCAGCACCACTGAGGTGTTGAGTCCGCGAAGGGCCGCGAGATCGTGCCCGCGCGCCCGGTCGTGCCCCGCCATGGACTGTGCCTCCGCCGCGTCGTCGGTATCGTCGGTGTCGTCGGTCCGGTTGTGCAGGACTGTTGCATAAGGGTGAGGGTCGGGGAACCCTGTGCGTACGAGAATTTTGCAGAAGTCCTGCGTATCTAGGCGGGGTGGGTTCTACAGGCGTTCCACGGCGCGGAATGCGGAGAGTCGCGCCAGCAACCGGCGTGCGGGCGGAGTCAGTTCGCCCACCGGGAGCGTCTCGCCGTCGTTCAAGCGGCCGATCAGGGCGCCCAGTTCGCGCGCCGTCAGCCCCGTCCGCGTGACGTGTCCGCACGCCGCGACCAGGCGCTGCCCGCCGGCCGGCATCCACACCACGCGCTCCGTGGCCCGCACCGCGTCGTCGTCGGTGAAGTAGCCGGGCCGGGTGGGCGCCGGTGCCGGGCGCAGGCCGCCGTCCGTGGCGTGCCGCAACACCTCGTGGGCCAGGCGCCGTTGGAGCGGTGCGGGGCGGGCCTCCTGGCGGAGGTGGTCGAGCGCAGCGGCGAGGGCAGGGGGCAGGGTGCCGGGCAGGTCGTCGGGTGGCTCGCCGTGCGGTACGAGGGTGTCGACCGCGCCCCACGTCCCGTGCGGGGAGGAGTGGCTGATGAGCGGCGAGGCGGCGCGCGGGACGGAGATGCGCACGGTCGTGGCGGGGGAGCCGGGCGCGTGGACGGTGTGCTCGTGGTCCGCGGGCCAGTAGAGGAGGTCGCCGGGGAGCGCCGAGGCCGTCCAGTGTCGGTCCCCGGGGCCGGTGAGGTGGAATCGGGGGCGGCCGTGGAGGACGTAGAGGAACGTTGCTGCTCGGTGGTGGGAGGGCGAGGGGCGTGGTGGCTCGGACGTTCCGTGGCACAGCGTCGTGCCGATGGGCGCCAGGGGCTGGCCGACCTCGTCCCATAGACCTGCGAGGAAGGTCCGCTCCCTGGCCCACAGCGGATGGTGTCCCGCGTGCAGCTCCCGGACGACGAGGGCGAAGGGGGTGTCGCCCAACTGCCGTGCAAGGCGGCGGTCGTAGGCCGCGAACGAGCCGTCCTCCGGCCGGGGCAGGAGGTCACCGGGGTCGGTGAGGCGGCGCGGCCCCAACGTGAACCGGATCCGTTCGTCGGCGTCCGCCGTGGTGTGGTGCGCGGCGGCGACGGCGCCCTCGAAGACCTCGTGGGGGTTGAAAGGCGCGGTTCGGCCGGGAGTCCGGATCGGGCGGAGCAGCGCGGGCCGGCGGTCCCAATGGTCCGCCGCGACGCGTTGCCAGTCGACCGACCGGCCGACGGGTCCGAGGACGTCGATCGGGGTGGCGGCGCCCGCCGTCACCGGTGCGGGTCCGGTGGCGTGATCGCGACGGCCCGTGAACGGCACAGCTCGCGGAGCACACCGTGGAGGTAAGCGGAGCGGTCGGACAGCCCCGACGAGCGGGCCAGGTCGGCCACCGTGGTGTCTTGGTGTGTCGTGCGCAGGTGGCTGAGTACGTGGTCGGCAGCGCGGCCCCGCACCGGCCAGACATGTCCGTTCGCCGCCCACAGCGCGTCGTCCGTCCCGGTGGCGACCCGGATGATCTCGCTGACGCGCAGTAATCGGTGCCGGGAGGTGAGGGGTACGGCGGGGTGTGGCGCGGGTGCCGGATTCAGGCCCGCGGCGGAGCGCAGCCCGGCCCAGTGGGCGAGCAGGGCCCGCTCGGTGTCCGGATCGGCGACGGTGTCCGTGAACAGCCGGGCGGAGGCGGTGAGCCGGGCGGGTAACGCCAGCCGTCCGTCGGCTCTCGTGGGCAGCGGGTGGGGGAGCGTCACGGGGGTGTCCGGGTGCGGGCCGCGTCTTCGCATCAGCCCGCTGACGGCGTCCAGGACCGGCGGCAGGGCCGAGGCCGTCCGGGCGGGCACACTCACCCGGAGCGTCGTGCACGGTCCCGTACGGTGATCGAGGTGCCGGCTCCCGGCGGGCCAGTGCACCAAGTCACCCGCAGTGGCCCGGAGTTCGTACTCGGTTCCGGTGTGTTCGGGGCGCACCCGCACGGTCAGCTCGCCGTCGATGACCCAGGTGAGGGACGCGGCGCCGGGGTCGCCCGCCTCGGTGACGGAGTGGTGTCGGTCGCCGACGGCCAACTCCGCGGTCACCGGGACCGCGGGCCACCCGACGTACCGCCAGAGCCCGGCCAGCGCGTCCCGTACCCGCGACCACGCGGAGAAGTCACGGTGCAGCGGGTCGGAGGCGGTCAGCAGCCAGCCGTCGCCGCCGAGTTGCGGCGCGGAGGCGAGGCGGGCGACGTAGCCGCCGAGGTTCCGGTCGGCGGGGCCGGGCAGCAGGGGGTCCGGTTCGCGCAGCACACCGTCGGCCGTGGCCAGGCGCAGTGGAACGGGATCCGGCTGTGCGGCCGCCGCCAGGAGGAGCGCGTGGGCGTCGGCCGGGTCGAGACCCAGCGCCGGGGCGTCGGTGACGACCACCGGCTCCCTGGCCCAGTGTGTCTCGGCGAAGCGCCGCAGGGCGGGGGTGTGGGGCGCGGTCCTGCGAGCGGGGGTGTGCCTTGACTTCATCGGGTGGGGATCTCCTCGGTCCCACGTGGGGGTGGCGCCGGTTCGCGACCCTGCCAGAGCGCTTCGTGCTTCGTCAACGCTTTGCGGAGAACCCGTGAACACGCACGGGGAGGGAGAGAAGGAGCGTGACGTCCAGGGGTCGGGTGGCGTCGGAAAGGTGTGGGTCTTGTGAAATGGCGGGTTGGCGCCTGCCGGAATACGCGACTCCGCCCCATTTGGGCAGGCGGGGTGCATGGCAAGGTGGGCGCGCTCGTGTCACATGTCCAAGAAAGGCCCCTCATGCCCCTCGCATTGTTCCGCCGTAAGAGCGCCGGTTCCGCAGCGCGGGGTGGTGGGCCCGTCCACTCCGTGCCGCAGGGTGCGGGCGGCGTGCACTGCGAGGTGATCGACCCGTTCGGTCAGCCCATGCCGGGCGCCCAGGTCACGGTGACGCAGTCGCAGAGCGGGCGCGTCTCCGTGAAGGCCACGACCGACCCCTTCGGCCTGGTCTTCGTCACGCTGGAGCCCGGCCGCTACAGCATCCTGATAGCGGCCGAGGGCCTGGAGCCGTTCCAGCAGACGGTCGAGGTCGTCGAGGGCGAGACGCTGCCGCTCACCGGGATCCAGCTGCACGTCGGCCGCTCGCCCGAGCTGCCGCAGCCAGGCACCTGGATGTTCGACCCGCCGCACACCGCGATCCGCTTCATCGCCAAGCACGTCGGCATGGCCCACGTCCACGGCCGCTTCACGCGCTTCGAGGGCGGCATCCAGATCGCGCCCGACATGGCCGACTCGCGGGTCGAGGTCCGCATCGAGGCCGGGTCGATCACCACGGGCAACAACACCCGCGACAACCACCTGCGTTCCGCCGACTTCCTGGATATCGAGAACTACCCGTACATCCACTTCAGCTCGGACCGCTTCATCTACCGGGGCGGCTCCAAGTGGACCGTCCAGGGCGCCCTCACCATGCACGGCGTGAGCCGCACGGTCGACCTCGAAACGGGCTACCTCGGCGTCGTCAACGGCGGCTACGCCGAGGAACTGCGCTGCGCGGCCCTCGCCACGGCGGAACTCCACCGCGAGGACTACACGCTGAACTGGCGCACCATGCTCGCCAAGGGCATCGCGGTCGTCGGCCCCACGGTCAAGCTCGAAATGGACCTCCAGGCCATGTACCGCAGCGCGGACACGCCGACGCCGCCGGAGTAGGCGGGCGGGCAGTCCTGCGGATTTCTGTCCGCACGGACGCCGCGCCTTTCGGGGTGACGTCCGTGCGGGCCGCGTGCCGCCGCATGCGTGTGCCCTCCCGCTAGCGGGAGGGCACGGGCACGGTACGAGGCCGACTACTGGTCGTCGTCACGCCGCAGGGAGTCGCGGACGCCTTCGGCCTTGTCGCGGAGGCCCTCGACGCCTTCCTTGGCCTTGCCGCGGGCCTGGTCGGTCTGCCCTTCGGCCTTCATCCGGTCGTTGCCGGTGACCTTGCCGGTCATCTCCTTGGCTTTGCCCTTGGCCTTGTCCATGGCGCTGTCGTCACCCATGACTGCTCCTTGCGTGGTTGAGCTGGGGGATGGCAGCAACGGTATGAGTGCTCGGCAGGGGACGCATCTGGAGTGGTTGCCGAGAGTGGTGACCTGTGTATGCGAGCCGTCGCGCTGCGTAGCCGGATGTCCGTTCGCGGGTGGGTGGGGCCTGTGGAATGGTTAACAGGCGAAATGTCCCATTCTGCCCCGGGAGGTCCCATGTCGTCGAAGCGTCGTCGGAAGAAGAAGGCGCGCCGCAAGCACGCGGCGAATCACGGCTCTCGCCCGCAGTCCTGACTGCGGCGGCGGTCGCGGGGTGGGGTCACGCGCGCTGCGCGACCCCACTGCCGATCGCGGACGCCCATTCCGTGACCAGCGACTCGTACTCGGCGCGGTCCTCGGGGTTCAGGCGTCCACCCGTGCGCGCCCACAGGTCACGAATCTGCTCGTTGACCACGTCGGCGGACCGTATGGAGCGTGAGGCTGGGATGGCGGACATGTGAAAGAGCGTAGGGGATCCGTACGTCTATTCGCTGCGGTCCGTCACGTGGCTATCGCCATGTGTGAGTTTCGTCATGCGTAAAGGCGTCGTAAGTCCTGTCGCTCCCAAGTGGCCTGGTGGTTCAGGTCACTTCAGTTCTTGCGGCCCACCGCCCCGTACATCGGCACCGGCGATCCGTCGCGGTCCTCGTCGACGGCCAACTCCGGGTGCCAGTCGGGGAGCCAGACCACACCGGGGTCCACGAGCTCGAGTCCGGTCCCTGTGAAGAACTTCGTCATCTCCTCGTGCGTGCGCGGCGCGAGGGTGACGCCGCCGGCCGCGTACATGTCGATCGCCTGCTGGGTGCGCGACGGGTCGTAGTCCGCGGCCACGTGCGACAGGACCAAGTGGCTGCCCGAGGGCAGGGCGTCGACGAACGTGCGCACGATGTCGTACGCGCCCTGGCCGTCCGGGATGAAGTGCAGGAGCGCGATCAACGACACCGCTATCGGGCGCTCGAAGTCCAGGATCTCCCGGGCCAGTTCGAGGATCCTGTCCGGCTCGCGGGCGTCGGCCTGGACGTAGCGCGTGACCCCCTCCGGCGTGCCGCGCAGCAACGCCTCCGCGTGCCGCAGCACGATCGGGTCGTTGTCGACGTACACCACACTCGCCTCGGGCGCCGCGAGTTGCGCGATGCGGTGCAGGTTCGGCTCGGTCGGGATGCCGGTGCCGATGTCGAGGAACTGGGTGACGCCGCCGCGCGCCGCGAGCATCCGGGTCGCGCGATGCATGAACCAACGGTTGTGCCGCGCCGCGTACTTGGCCGTCGGCTCCAGCGTGGTGATCTGCCGGCCGAGTTCCTCGTCCACCGGATAGTTGTCCTTGCCGCCGAGATACCAGTCGTACACCCGCGCAGGGTGCGGCCTGCTGGTGTCGATGCGCGGTGGAGTGGGGGATGTGTCGGGCGTCGAGGGCATGGGTGGCTGCAACTCCCCTGTCGTCCGTGGATGTTCGAGTGCCTGCACGAACATCCTGCCGTACGTGTGCGAAGCGTGTGGGTGCAATGGGGGAGGACGGCTGGTCGGGGTGGAAGCTCGGAGTGGAAACTGAGACATCGGAGTGGAAACTGAGACAGGAGCATCGCGCATGAGTGGCGTCCCCCAGCGTCCCGCACGCCTCGACATCTCCCGCGCCACGCTCGCCGATTGGCCGGTGATCCGCGGGTGGGCCGCCGACGAGGGCTGGAACCCCGGCGTGGCCGACGGGGTCAGCTTCTTCGCCCAGGACCCCGACGGGTTCTTCCTCGGCCGGATCGACGGCGAGCCCGTGTCCGCCGTCACCGTCGTCAACTACGGGGACGCTTACGCCTTCTTGGGCTGCTATCTCGTCCGTCCCGACCTGCGTGGCATCGGCCACGGCGTCGCCACCTGGAAGGCGGGGCTGGCGCACGCGGGCGGGCGCACCGTCGGGCTCGACGGTGTCGTCGCCCAGCAGGGCAACTACCGCAAGTCCGGCTTCGAACTCGCCCACCGCACCGTCCGGTTCACCGGGATCGCGACCGGCGGTGCGGTCGGGCCCACGGCCGGCGGCGTCGTGCCGGTCGAGGGCGATATCGCGCCACTCGTCGCGTACGACAGTGCCTGTTATCCGGCGGACCGGCCCCGCTTCCTCGAGTCCTGGCTGACCACGGAGGGGCACGTCGTCCGCGCTCGCGTCGTCGGCGGGCGCGTCACCGGGTACGGCGTGCTGCGCGAGGGACATGACATGCAGCGGATCGGGCCGCTGTTCGCGGACACGCCGGACGACGCGCGTGTCCTGTTCGACGCGCTCGCTCCGGCGGGGCGGCCGGTCGGCCTCGATGTGCCCGCGTCGAACCCGGCGGCCGTCGCTCTCGCCGAGGGGCGGGGTCTCGTGCCGGGGTTCGAGACGGCCCGGATGTACACCGGGCCGGTCCGGGCGTTCGCCGAGGAGCGGGTCTTCGGCGTGACGACTCTTGAGCTCGGGTGAGGTGAGGTCTTGGGGTCGGGTGGCGTGAGCTTCTGAGGTCGGGTGAGGTGAGCTTCTGAGGTCGGCTCTGCAGCTCGGCTCCTGTGAGGTCAGCCGCGTCCGGCATCCAGCGGCCCAGCCGCGTCCCGCCTCCAGCAGCGCCGCCGCCTCAGTCGCGTTCCGGACCGTGGTCCTCGAAGGCCCCGTGCCGCCCCGCCCCCGCCGCGAACCGCCCCGCCCCTTCGAGCGCCCCGCCCAACACACCCATGCCGTAACGAAGTTCCGTGCCCATCGCCGCCGCCTCGTCCCGGCCGTGCTGCTCCCGCAGGGACGCCCGGTCGCTGCGCAGGCAGTCCTGCGGGAAGCCCGCGATCTGCGCGGCGAGCGCCTCCGCCGCCGCGCGCGAACTCCCGGTCGGGACAAGGCGGTTCGCGAGACCGATGTCGTACGCCTCCTGTGCCGGGACGGGGCGGCCGGTGAGGATCAGGTCGCTCGCGCGGCTCTCGCCGATGAGGCGGGGGAGGCGTACCGTGCCGCCGTCGATCAGCGGGACGCCCCAGCGGCGGCAGAAGACACCGAACACCGCGTCCTCCTCGGCGACCCGCAGATCGCACCAGAGGGCGAGTTCGAGGCCGCCCGCCACCGCGTGACCGGCCACGGCCGCGATGACCGGCTTCGTCAGGCGGAGGCGGGTCGGGCCCATCGGCCCTTCCCCGTCCTCCGCCACCCGGTTGCCGCGCTCCGTGCCGATCGCCTTGAGGTCGGCGCCCGCGCAGAACGTGCCGCCCTCGCCCCACAGCACGGCCACCCGCGCCGCGCCGTCCGCCTCGAACGCCCGGAAGGCGTCGGCCAGTCGGTCGGCCGTCGGCCCGTCGACCGCGTTGCGGGCCTCCGGGCGGGACAGGACGACCGTGGTGACGTGGCCTGCGCGTTCGACGCGGACCGGCATGAGAACCTCCGGGGCAACGGGGTCAGGTGACGGTGAGCTTCAGCTTCGCATCCGCCGTCGAGCTACTTCCCACGTACAGCTCGAACGTGCCCTCCTCGACCCGGAATTCGCCGCTGGAGTCGTTCGTCCAGAAGCCGAGGTCCTCCGCGCCGAGCTGGAACCGGACCGTCGTCGACGCGCCCGCGTCCAGCGTGACCCGCTTGAACCCGCGCAGCCTGCGCACCGGTTGGGTGAGGGACGCCGCCACATCGCGCACGTACAGCTGCGCGACCTCGTCGCCGGAGCGCGAGCCGGTGTTGCGGACCTGGACCGACACCTCGAAGGTGTCGCCCTTGCGCAGGGCGCCCGCCGGGATCGAGGAGCGGCTCAGCTTCGGCGTACCGAAGGCGAACGTCGTGTAGCTGAGGCCGTAGCCGAACGGGAACTGCGGAGTCGGCGGCAGGTCCAGGTACTTCGACGTGTACTTGTTGTCCTTATCGTACGGGCGGCCCGTCGACTCGTGGTTGTAGTGGATCGGGATCTGGCCGGTCGTGCGCGGGAAGGAGACCGGCAGCTTGCCGCCGGGGTTCACCGTGCCGAACAGGACGTCCGCGATCGCGTTGCCCGCCTCGATGCCGGGGTGCCAGGCCTCCAGGACGGCCGGGGCGCTGTCCAGCCAGTCGCCGACGGTGAACGGCCGGCCGCCCACCAGGACCACCACGAACGGCTTGCCCGACTCGGAGATCGCCGCGATCAGCTTCTCCTGCGCGCCCGGCAGCGAGATGTCGCTGCGGGCCGCGGCCTCGCCGCTCATAGACGACGGCTCACCGACGACCACGATCGTGACGTCGGCGGACTTGGCGGCGGTGACCGCGTCCGCGATGCCGCCGGTGTCCTTGCCCTCCGGGTCGACGCCGCGCGCGTACGTGACCTTGGCGTCCGGCGCGGCCCTCTTCACCGCGTCGAGCACCTTGACCGCAGGGAACTTCTCGGCCGACGCGGGCACCACCCACGTACCGAGCAGATCCGAGGAGTCGCCGAACGGGCCAACCACAGCAAGGGACTTGAGCGACTTCTTCAGCGGGAGCGCGTCCTGCTCGTTCTTCAGCAGGACCATCGAGCGGGACGCCGCCGTACGCGCCGCCTTGCGGGCGGCCGCCGAGGGCTCGTTGATCGCCGTCGACTCCTCCACGTACGGGTCGTCGAACAGGCCGAGTTCGTACTTGAGGCGGAGCACGCTCGCCACCGCCTCGTCGATCCGCCGCTCCTTGATCTTCCCGGCGCGCAGCAGCTTCTTGCCGTTGGTGAGGAGGTTGGTGCTCGTCATCTCCATGTCGACACCGGAGTTGAGGGCGAGCCGGGCCGCGTCCGCGCCGTCCTCGGCGAAGCCGTGCGCGATCAGCTCCTGAACGCCCGTGTAGTCGCTGACGACAAGGCCCTCGAATCCCCACTCCTTCTTGAGGATGTCGGTGAGCGTGTGGGGATTGCCGTGCGCCGGGACGCCGCTGATGGTGTTGAAGGAGGCCATCACCGTGGCGACACCCGCGTCCAACGCCGCCTTGAACGGCGGGAGATAGAGGTTGCGCAGGCGCGACTCGGACACGTCGACCGTGTTGTAGTCGCGGCCGCCCTCCGCGCCGCCGTACGCCACGAAGTGCTTCGCGCACGCGGCGACGGTGTCCTTCGAGCCGTAGCCCGAACCCTGGTAGCCCTTCACCTTGGCCGCCGCGAACCGCGCGGTCAGATACGGGTCCTCGCCGTTGCCCTCGGCGATCCGGCCCCAGCGCGGCTCGTGCGTGACGTCCATCATCGGCGCGAACGTCCAGTGCACGCCGTTGGAGCGGGCCTCCTTGGCGGACACCTCTGCGTCCGAGCGGGACACGTCCGGGTCGAAGCTGGAGGCCTGGGCGAGCGGGATCGGGAAGTTGGTCCAGAAGCCGTGGATGACGTCCAGCCCGAAAAGGAGCGGGATGCCGAGCCGGGACTCCTCTACGGCGATGCGCTGCAGCTCGTTGGTGGTCTTGGCGCCGAAGATGCTGAACACCGAGCCGACCCGCCCGGCCCGCGCCGCGTCCTCGACCGCCTTCGTCGTGCCGGAGCCCGGATTGAGGTCGTAGGACCAGGGGAGCTGCTGGAGCTGGCCCAGCTTCTCTTCGAGAGTCATACGGGCCAGGAGGCCCCGGACCTTGCTCTCGTGCCGCGCGGGCGGCGCGGCGGTGTCCGTCGGGGCCGCGTACGCGGTGGCGGTCTGGCTGGTGGTGACGGCGCCCGCGCCGGCGGTGACGCCGATCGCGGACAGCAGGGTACGTCTGCGTAGCTCCGGCATGCCTTCGCTTCCCGATCGTACGGGGCCCACAACTTGTGTAATGGGCACAAGAATTGAAGCGAAGTTACGTTCCGGTTACCCGAGGGTCAAGAGGTGTGACCGGGGTGTCGGCGCCGCGCTCGATCTTCTGGAGCGAGCGCTGTGACCGGTGCACAGTCGTACGCCATTTCCCGTGGTTTTCGATTGTTCTTGACCTCAAGATTGGTTGAGGTCCTAACGTCATCGGCATGAGCATGGAGACCACAGCCTGGACGCAGCTGCACAGCGTCATGAACGCCCAGGACGGCGGGCCCAAGGGCCGTCCCTTCGCCCGCGCGACCCTTCGCAGGATCGCCGGCTTCGCCCGGCCGCACCGGCGCCGCATCGCCCAGTTCGTGTTCCTGAGCATCCTGACCGCGCTGCTCGCCGTGGCGACGCCGATGCTCGCGGGCACGGTCGTCAACGCGATCGTGGGCGGCGACGACGAGGGCCGCGTCATCCGGCTCGCCCTCCTCATCGCGGTCATCGCGCTCGCCGAGGCGGGCATCGGGCTGCTGGCCCGCTGGCTCTCGTCGAACCTCGGCGAAAGCCTCATCCTCGATCTGCGGACCGCCGTCTTCGACCACGTACAGCGCATGCCCGTCGCCTTCTTCACCAGGACCCGCACGGGAGCCCTGGTCAGCCGCCTCAACAACGACGTGATCGGCGCGCAGCGCGCCTTCAGCAACACGCTGTCCGGTGTGGTGAGCAACGTGGTCACGCTGATCCTGACCCTGGCGGTCATGCTGACCTTGTCCTGGCAGATCACGCTGCTCGCCCTTGTCCTCCTGCCGATCTTCGTGCTCCCCGCCCGCCGCATGGGCTCCCGCATGGCCCGCCTCCAGCGCGAGGCCGCCGAGCACAACGCGGCCATGGGGACGCGGATGACCGAGCGGTTCTCCGCGCCGGGCGCCACGCTGATCAAGCTGTTCGGCCGGCCCGGCGACGAGTCGGCCGAGTTCGCGGAACGCGCCCACCGGGTGCGCGACATCGGCGTACGCACCGCCATGGCGCAGTCGGCGTTCATCACCGCGCTCACCCTCGTCTCCGCCCTCGCACTGGCACTCGTGTACGGCCTCGGTGGCTACTTCGCGCTGACCGGCACCCTGAAGGCGGGCGCGGTCGTCTCTCTGGCGCTGCTCCTGACCCGCCTGTACGCGCCGCTCACCTCGCTCGCCGGCGCCCGCGTCGAGGTGATGAGCGCGCTCGTCAGCTTCGAGCGGGTCTTCGAGGTGCTCGACCTCAAGCCGCTCATCGACGAGAAGCCCGACGCCCGCGCGATCCCGGAGGGCCCGGTCGCCGTCGAGTTCGACGACGTCCGCTTCGGCTACCCCTCCGCCGACAAGGTGTCGTTGGCCTCGCTCGAAGAGGTCGCCTCCCTCGACACACGCGGCGGCGCCGAGGTGCTGCACGGAGTCTCCTTCCGGGCCGAACCCGGCCAGACGGTGGCGCTCGTCGGCTCCTCCGGCGCCGGCAAGTCGACCATCGCGTCGCTGCTGCCGCGGCTCTACGACACCGATGGCGGGGCCGTCCGCATCGGCGGCGTCGACGTCCGCGACACCAGCGCCGTCTCGCTGCGCGCCACGCTCGGCATGGTCACGCAGGACGGACACCTCTTCCACGACAGCATCCGCGCGAACCTGCTGCTCGCCCGCCCCGAGGCGAGCGAGGACGACCTGTGGGACGTGCTGACCCGCGCCCGCCTCGACGCACTCGTCCGCGACCTGCCGGACGGCCTGGACACGGTCGTCGGCGAACGCGGCTACCGGCTCTCCGGCGGCGAACGCCAGCGCATGACCATCGCCCGGCTGCTCCTCGCCCGCCAGCGCGTCGTCATCCTCGACGAGGCCACCGCCCACCTCGACAACACCTCGGAGGCGGCCGTGCAGGAGGCTCTCGCCGAGGCGCTGGAGGGGCGCACGGCCGTGGTCATCGCCCACCGGCTTTCGACGATCCGCTCCGCCGACCAGATTCTCGTGGTGGAGGAGGGGCGAGTGGTGGAGCGCGGGACGCACGAGGAGCTTGTGGTGCGGGGCGGCCGGTACGAGGAGCTGTATCGGACGCAGTTCGGGGGAGCGGAGGTCGTGGAGGCGGCGTAGGGGGCGCCACGGTCACCGTGGTTGCGGTCCCGGGGCTCTGCCCCGGGACCCGCCGGCTCTCGTCCCGGAGCGGGGCTTGATGTGCCCAACCCGCCCGCGCGAACGGCCAGTTGACCACTCACGCCGCAACGTGACCGCGGGTTACCCTGACCGCATGCTGGTAGGTCGCACAGCGGAATGCGCGCGCCTCGCGGACCTCGTCGACGGCGCGCGCACCGGGCACAGCGCCGCCCTGGTCGTCCGTGGCGAGGCGGGCATCGGGAAGACCAGCCTGCTCGGTTACGCCGAATCCGTCGCCCGTGACCTCACGCGGCTGCACACGCAGGGCATCGAGACGGAGCGCGAACTGCCGTACGTGGGGCTCGCGGACCTGTTCCGGCCGGTCACCGACCACCTCGACCGCATCCCCGAACGGCAGGCCGCGGCTCTCACCGGCGCCCTCGCCCTGGGGCCCGCCGTCGCGCAGGACCGGTTCGCGGTCGCCGCCGGAACGCTCAGCCTGCTGGGCGCGATCAGCGAGTCCGGTCCGGTCCTCCTCGTCGTCGACGACACCCAATGGCTCGACCCGTACTCCCTGGACGCCCTCGCCTTCGCGACCCGCCGTCTGGGCCGCGAGGGCGTGGTCGCCCTCTTCGCCACCCGCGACACCGACGAGACCGCCTCCCGCCTCGCGCCCGTGGAGTCGCTCAGCCTCCACGGTCTCGATGCCGGGGCGGCCCGCGAACTCGTCGCCGAGGAGGCCGCGGAGCCGCTGCCGCCGCACGACGTCCAGTGGCTGCTGTCCGAGGCCCGCGGCAACCCGCTCGCCCTCGTCGAACTCCCCGCCCTGATCGCCCACGGCGGCCACCGCCCCGACAGCGGCGCTCCGTTGCCCATCGGCGACATCCTCGCCCGGACCTTCCACAGCGCCATCACCCGGCTCCCCGACCCCACCCGGGACGCCATGCTGCTGCTCGCGGTCCTCGGCCCCCGCCCGCTCGCCGGAACCGAACGGGTACTGCGCGCCCACGAGTTGACCTACGCGGACCTCGAACCGGCCGAGCGGGCAGGCCTGATGACGGTCGAGGGCGGCGCGTACATCTTCCGGCACCCGCTCGTCCGCTCCGGCGTCTACCACGGCGCGACCGCCGTCCGCCGCTGGCGCGCCCACCGCACCGTCGCACGGGCCCTCCAGGGCGCCCGCGCCCCCGCCGCGCTCGAACGCTACGCCTGGCACCTGTCCGAATCGGGCGCCGATCCGGACGAAGAGGTCGCCGCCGCGCTCACGAAGGCGGCGTCCGGCGGCCCCGCCAGCCTCACCTTCCCGCTCGCCGCCCGCCTCTACGCCCACGCCGCCCGCTTCACCCCCGACGACGAGGGCAAGGCGCTCCGCCTGCTCGCCGCCGCCCGCGCCGCCCAGGCCGCGGGCTCGCTCGACGAGTCCGCCGACCTTCTGGACCGCGCCCTCGACCATGCCTCACACGAACGCACCCGCCTGGAGCTGCGCCAACTGCGCTGCTACGTGGACATCCAGCGCGGCCGCCCCGCCCGCGCGCGCGAGCAGCTGCGTTCCGCCGTCGACGAGGCCCGCCGCGTCGACCCCTCGCTCGCCGCCGTCATGCTCGGCGGCATCACCCTCACCGAACTCGCCATCGGCGACCTCACGGCAGCCCGCGCCACGTCCGCCGAATCGATGCAGCTCGCGGACGCCTTCGGTGACGCGGCGGCGGCCCTGCCGGTACGCCTCCTGCACGCGCTGGTCGAACTCCTGGGCGGCAACGCGGAGGACGGCCGCGCCCTGCTCCACGACCTCGAAAAGCCCCTGGCCGTACCGGACCTGTCCTTCCCCTACCCGGTCTCCGGCGTCGGCGGCCTGTGCTACCTGGCCACGGAAGAGCTGGACCAGGGCCACGCGCTCCTCGACCGCGCGGTGCACGCGGCCCGCTCCTCCAGCACGGTCGGCCTCCTCGCCCACCTCCTCGGCACGCTCTCCGTCGTCGAGTTCTGGCGCGGTGAGTGGAACGCCTCGCTCGCCCACGCCGACGAATCCGTCCGCCTCGGCGAGGACACGGGACGGGTCATCGAGGTGTGCCGGGCGCTGGCGGCGCAGGCCCGCACGGAGGCAGTCCTGGGCAGGGAGGCGGACTGCCGCAGTCACGAGGCACAGTGCCGCTCCTTGGCCGCGGCCGCCGAACTCCCCATGGACGCGGCACGCGCGCGTGGAGCGCTCGGCCTCCTCGAACTCGGCCTGGGGCGCTACGAAGACGCGGCGACACACCTGGAAGAGGTACGCGCCTTCTCCCTCGCCAACGGCCGCGGCGACGGCCTCTATCTCTCCTGGGCCGCCGACCTCGCCGAGGCCTACGTCCATCTGCACCGCACCGACGAGGCGTACGAGGTGCTGCGCGTCCTGGACCACGAGGCGGGCCGGGGCAGGCGCCCCATCACCGCCGCGGCGGCCGCCCGCTGCCGGGGCATGCTCGAACCGGCCTACGCGGAGCGGCATATGGACCGGGCGCTCGCCGAACTCGGCGATATCCAGGCGCCGTTCGAGCGGGGACGGACCGACTTCGCGTGCGGTGAGCTCCTGCGCCGCCTCGGCCGCCGCAGCGAGGCACGACGCCGGCTGCAGCGCGCCCTCGCCACCTTCGATCGCCTCGGCGCGGCCGGCTGGGCGGGCCGCGCCGCCGCCGAACTCCACGCCGCGGGCGGCGACCGCGTCGACTCGGGCCCCACACCACTGGACGGCCTGACCCCCCAGGAACTCCGCGTGGCCCTGGCGGTGGGCCGCGGAGTCACCAACCACGAAGCGGCGGAACAGCTCTTCCTCAGCGTCAAGACGGTCGAGTTCCACCTCGGCAACATCTACCGAAAGCTGGACGGGGTGCACCGGCGGGCCCAACTCGTGCGCCTGCTCAGCGAGTCGGCGCGCCCCTGACGTACCTCCGCAGCGCGCACAGACAGTGGGGGTGCCCGCATCGGGCACCCCCAGTCCCCCGTTATCCCCCGTGGGTTCCCCGTTGTTCCCCCGTCGGGTCCCCCGTGTCGAAAGCCCCCGTGTGCTTTCGTGTCTCCACGATGGACCCGGCCGTACCCCCTGGGCCACGGGGAAAACCCTGGGATCGGGGGCCAGGGGGTACGGCAGGTGGTGTAGTCGCGGCCATGGCGCTACCACCGGGCAGTCGTGACCGGCGGTGATGCGGCGAATACCCGGCCCGGCGCTTGCGTCGTCGGGGACAATGGGCGGCGATGATCGAAGAACCACCACCGCACGCCGACACGGAGGACTACTCGCCCTTCGCGCACCTCACGGTGCAGAACACCGTGCTGTATCGCGCCGTCATGGGCACTTTCCTCGAGGCGAAGGAGCGCTTCGCCGTACACCTGCGCCCCGAGGACGTGCACGGGATGCTGCCGACCCAGCGGCGCCCCGCCGACGTCGACCAGGTCGGGCAGGCACTCGACACCCTGGTGCGATGGGGGAACCTGAGGGCCGACCCCGACACCGCGCGCGTCACCGCAGTCGAGGACTTTTACCGCAAACGGTTCATCTATCAGTTGACACGGGCGGGCGAGGCCGCCGAAGAAGCGCTGCAGACGTACGACAACGCGCTGGGGCGGCGCGGTGCACTGCAGGCGGTCGCGTTGCACGACATCATCACGCAGCTGCGGGCCCTGCTGGTCATCGCCTCGGATGTCGAGGCGGGCGCGGGCGACCCGGCGAAGGTGCATCTCACCCTCGACGCCCTCACCAGCCGGTTCACCGATCTCGCCGACAACGCCAGGGCGTTCATGGGGTCCCTGCAGAGCACCATCGACCTCCACGGCGTCGAGGTCGAGGTGTTCCTCGCGTACAAGGACCAGCTCATCGACTACCTCCAGAGGTTTGTGCAGGACCTGATCACCCTCGGTGGGCGGATCGCCCGGCTCATCGGAGAGCTGGAAGGGCGCATCGAACCGCTGCTGAGGATCGCCGCCGCGCGCGAGGCCGGCGACGCTGCGCCCGAGGAGGCCGACCGGGCCGAGAAGCTGGCCTACGACCGGTGGAGCGGGCGCTGGGACGGGCTCGCCGCCTGGTTCGTCTCCGAGGTCGGGCGGGAATCGCAGGCGCGGCTGCTGCGCGGCCGGGCGCTCGGTGCGATCCCTCAACTCCTCGCGGTGGTCCGTTCCTTGAACGACCGCCGGGCCGGCCGTTCGGACCGGTCGGCGGACTTCCGTACGCTGGCCCGCTGGTTCGCCGAGGCCCCCGACGACGCGGCCCGGCACCGGTTGTGGCGCACCGCCTTCGGCCTCTACCCGGCCCGGCACCTCTCCGTGGACGCGGACACGGCCAGCGAACGGGCTGCCGACCCGGTCGCCGCCGCGACCCCCTGGGCCGAGGCGCCGGCCCTGCGTATCAGCCCCCAGCTGCGCCGTACCGGCAGCTACGAGCGGCGTGGCAAGACCCGCAGGGTCGAGGACCGCTCGGCGGCCCGAAGCCATCTCGCGGCGCTCGCCGCAGAGCAGTCCGCGCAGACGGCCGCCGCGCGCGCCCGGCTCGTCACCGACGGGGAGATACGCCTCTCCCGGCTCGGTGAACTCGACACGCTCGCCTTCCGGCTCTTCCTCCAACTGCTCGGTGACGCCCTCGCCACATGGCGCCCCGGCATGACGCAAACCGTCGCGACCAGTAACGACGGGGCCATGGAGATCCGCCTGACCGCCCTGCCTCGTGATGCGGGGCAGGCGGAGATCCGCTTGCCGGACGGGATCTTCCGGGGGCCGGATCACCTCGTGGAGATCGTCGACCTGGCCATCGGCGACACGGCCGCGGCCACGGAAGGGGCTGTCAGATGACCACGCCCCTCGCCGAAGTCCTCGACGGGCAGCGCGCAGCCGACTTCCAGCGGGCCGCGCGGGCCCTGCTCAACGAGCCGTTGCTGCTCGCCACGGGCCCGTACGCGGACGAATTCCGGCTGGTGCGCGGGCACGCCGACGACCTGCGGGACTGGTTCGACCGCAACACCGGCTGGTCGCTCCAGGTCGACGCGCAGGCCGCCCGCCTGCGCAAGGCCCCCGGTACCCGGCACGACGCCACCCACCCCGCGCGTGAGCCGAACGCCGCGGCCCGCCCCTTCACGCGGCGCCGCTACGTCCTGTTGTGCCTCGCCCTCGCTGCCTTGGAGCGCGGCGAGGCACAGATCGCCCTCGGTCGACTCGCCGACCACATCGTCCTCGACGCCGCCGATCCCCAACTGGTCGCCACAGGAATCGAGTTCACCCTGGACCGGCGCGACGAACGCCTCGACCTCGCCGCCGTCGTGCGCCTGCTGCTGCGCCTCGGAGTGCTGCGCCGGGTCGCCGGGGACGAGGACGCGTACGTCAACGGCGCCGGGGACGTCCTCTACGACGTCGAGCGCCGCGTGCTCGCCGGGCTGCTCGCCACGCGCAACGGCCCCTCGCTCGTCAGTGCCTCCACGTTCGAGGAGCGCCTCGCCGCGCTCACCGCGGAGACCGCCCTCGACAGCGACGACCTGCGCTTCCGTGCCACCCGGCACACCCTCACTCGTCGCCTGCTCGACGACCCCGTTCTCTACTACGACGAACTCACCGACGCGGAGTTGTCGTATCTGACCCGTCAGCGTTCCTTCCTCACCGCGCGCATCACCGAACTGACCGGGCTCGTCGCGGAGGTGCGGGCCGAGGGCATCGCGATGGTCGACCCGAAGGACGACCTGACAGACGTGCGCATGCCCGAGCAGGGCACCAACGGCCACATCACCCTGCTCCTCGCCGAGCATCTCGCCGCCCAGGACAAGCCCGTCACTCTGGCCACGCTGCACGTGCGCGTACGTGAGCTCGCCACCGAGCACGGCAGTTACTGGGCCAAGACCGCGAAGGAACCGGGTGCCGAACCCGAACTCGTCGAGCGAGCCGTCACCCGGCTCGAAGCCCTGGGCCTCATCACGCGCGACGGCACCACGGTGCGCGCGCGGCCCGCGCTCGCCCGCTACGCCGTCGGCGAGACCGTCGTGCTCGACACCCGCACCACCCGCACCGCCACACCCCGGAAGGGCCTGTGACCATGACCGACCCCGCCGCGCCGGCCGCCGGCCAGCCCCTCAAGGACCTCCCCGAACCGGCCCCTGGGCGCTGGAAGCCGCTGCGGATCGGGCTCGTCGACCTCTTCTACTACGACGACGAGGAGTTCTGGTTCCGTGACGGGCGGCTTTTGCTGCGCGGCAACAACGGCACCGGAAAGTCCAAGGTCCTGGCCCTGACACTGCCGTTCCTCCTGGACGGCGACCTTTCCGCACGCCGTGTCGAACCGGACGGCGACCCGCACAAGCGCATGGAGTGGAACCTCCTGCTCGGCGGCGAGCACCCGCACTCCGAACGGCTCGGCTACACCTGGATCGAGTTCGGCCGCGTCGACGAGACCACGGGCGAGGCACACTTCCGCACGCTCCTGTGCGGCCTGAAGGCGGTCGCCGGGCGCGGCATCGCCCGCCACTGGTTCGCCGTCACCGACCAGCGCATCGGGCGCGACCTGAACCTGCTGGACGCCACCCGCACCGCGCTGTCCCGGGAGCGGCTCGCCGAGGCCGTCGCCGGGCACGGCATGGTCCACGACACGGCCAAGGCGTACCGGCGGGCCGTCGACGAGGCCCTGTTCGGACTGGGGGAACAGCGCTACACCGCCCTTGTCGACCTGCTCGTCCAGCTCCGCCAGCCGCAGCTGTCCAAGCGGCCCAACGAGGCGGCCCTGTCACGGGCGTTGACCGAGGCGCTGCCGCCGATGGATCAGGCCGTCGTCGCGGACGTCGCCGAGGCGTTCCGGTCCCTCGACGAGGAGAAGGACGAATTGCGTGCCGCCGGTGAGGCGGAGCGCGCCGCGACCGCCTTCCTCGACCACTACCGCCGCTACGCCCGCGTCGCCTCCCGCCGTCGTGCCCGTCTCCCGCGTGAGGAACACGTGCGGTACGAGACCCTCAACCGCGACCTGAACCGGCACCAGGCCGAGAAGGCGGCGGCGGAGACGGCCCGCGAGGCGGCGTCCGCGCGGCTCGCCGTGCTCGACGAGACTGCCGCCCGTCTTGCCGCGCAGGACACCGCGCTGCGCGAAGGCCCCGAAATGCGCGACGCACGCGCCCTGGAACAGGCCGCCGCCGACGCGCACCGCACGGCGGCCGACGCCGCACAAGTGGCGCGCGACCGCGCTGAGGCCGAGGCCCTGCACCAGCGTGCCCTCGAGCGGGAGAACGCGGCCGCCGGCCGGCTTCGGGCTGTCGAGGAGCGCGTGGCCGAGACCCTGTCGCGCGCCACGGACACGGCCCGGGCCGCCCGCATCACCACCGACATCCGCGTCGACGGCGCGCCGCTCGCGGAGCTGCGCAAGGCCGCCGGGGGGGAGGTGGAGCGGCGTCACCGCACCGTCGCGCACGTCGACGCCCTCGCCACACGCGTGGAAGAGGCTTCCGCCGAGCGGCTCGCGGCCGCGCACCGCGCCGACGAGACGGAGGAGGAAGTCACCCACACCGCCGAGCTGAGAGCCGAGGCGGACGCGGCGGCCGAGGACCGCGGACGGGACCTCGTTCAATCCGTGCGCGGACACCTCGCCGAATGCACGGAGTTGATGGTCGACGACCAGACCGGGATGCTCGACCGCCTCCAGGACTGGACCGGCCACCTGAACGGCCCGTCGCCCGCCCGGGCCGCCGTGGGTGCCGCCCAGCGTGTGCGTGCCGCCGAACTGGCCGACGCGGCGGCCGGCAACGCGCAGAGGGAAGCGGCCCTGCGCTCGGCGGAATCCGAACTACGTCGTGAACACCAGCAGTTGGAGGCGGGCGGTCAGCGCGGGCCGTCCGCGCCGTACACACGTGGCGACGGCGTGCGGGAAGGGCGGCAGGGAGCCCCGCTGTGGCGACTCGTCGACTTTCGTGACGACAGCGCGGACGCCTCGGGGCTCGACGCCGACGCGCGAGCCGGACTCGAAGCGGCTCTCGAGGCGTCCGGGCTGCTCGACGCCTGGGTGCTGCCCGACGGCAGCGCCATGACCACCGTCGACACGGAGGACGTCCTCGTACGCGCCTCTGCCCCGTTGGCCGGACCGACCCTCGCCGACGTGCTGCGGCCCGCGATCGACCACGCGGACGCGGGCGCGACCGCCGTGTCCGAAGCGGCGGTCGACCGACTGCTGCGCTCCATCGCCCTGGACGCGCGGGCCATCGAGGACTCCGCTGAGAGCGCGGGCGTTCTCACGGCCGTCAGTGCCGACGGCCGCTTCCGTGTCGGTGCTCTCACCGGCCGCTGGACCAAGCCGGCCGCCGCGTACGTGGGGGAGGGGGCCCGCGAGGCGGCGCGCCGTGCGCGCATTGCCGTCGTCGTTGCCGAATTGGAGTACACGAGCGAGCAGTTGAGTCGCATCGAGGAAGCCGGCAGACGTGTTCAGGCCCGCCGCCGGACCCTCGACACCGAACTCGCCGCGCTGCCCGACGATGCACCTCTGCGCCAGGCTTACGCCCATGCCGGCACGGCCGCAGCGGCCGCCCAGCGGGCCGGGGAGCGCCACGCCGAGCAGGCCCGACGACTGGCTCGCGCCATCGAGTACGCCGAGTCGGCGGACCGCGAACTCGACGACACGGCGGCCGACTTGGGGCTTCCCGCGGACCGTGAAGGACTCGATGCCGTGCGCCAGGGGCTCACCGGCCACGCCCTCGTGCTCGCCGCTCTCTGGCCCGAGCTACGCGAACGCGGCGAGGCCGCGAGCGCGTTGGCCGAGGAGCGGGCCGAGACCGGACAGGCTGCCGAGCGCGCCGAGGCGTTCGCCTCGCGCGCCGAGGAGGCGGTGCGCCTGGCAGCCGCCGCCGATGAACGCCACCTCACCCTCCGTTCCACGGTCGGTGCCGCCGTCGCCGATCTGGAGCGCCGCCTCGCCGAAACCGCCGACGCACTGCGCACCTGCGCAGAAGACGAGCGGAGAGCGCGCGAGGCGCACACCACCGCGCAGCGCCTCGCGGACAAGGCCGAGGGCCGCATCGAGCAGCTCCAGGAGGACATCACGGCGGCCACGGCCCAGCGTGCGGACGCCATCGCCGCGTTCCAGAGGTTCGTCGGCACCGGCCTGCTCATTGTCGCGCAGCCCGAACTCGACGTCCCCGACCAGCACTCCGGGCCCTGGGCGCCGACTCCCGCGATCGCGCTCGCCCGCGCCGTCGAGCAGGAACTGGGCTCGGTCGACAGCTCGGACGGGGCGTGGGAGCGCGTACAGAAGCGCCTGAACGAGGAGTACAAGGCACTTCAGGACGCCCTCTCCCGGCACGGGCACTCCGCGTCGGCGCGGATGGTCGAGGACGGCATGGTCGTCGACATCGTGTACCAGGGTAGTGAACGCGCCGTGCCCGCGCTTGCCGGGGCGCTCACCGCCGAGGTGGCCGAACTCCAGCGGATCCTGTCCGCGCACGAGCGCGAGATCCTGGAGACATACCTGCTCACCGAGGTCGCGGGAACGCTGCAGGAGCTGATCGGTGCTGCGGAGCGGCAGGTGGTGGCGATGAATGCCGAACTCGAGGATCGGCCCACCTCCACAGGTATGCGGCTGCGCCTGGTGTGGCGCCCGTCCCGCAAGGCGCCGGCCGGGCTTGCCAGGGCCCGCGAACTCCTGCGGCAGTCTGCTGACGCGTGGTCGACCGAGGACCGCGCCGCCGTCGGCGAGTTCCTCCAGACACAGATCGCGGCGCAGCAGGAGGGCGACAGTGCGGGAAGCTGGCTGGAGTACCTGACCGAGGCGCTCGACTACCGCTCTTGGCACGAGTTCGGCATCGAGCGCCACCAGCATGGCAAGTGGGTGCCGGCGACCGGACCCGCTTCCGGCGGTGAACGTGTCCTGGCCGTGTCGGTGCCGCTGTTCGCCGCCGCGTCCTCGCACTACCAGACGGCGAGCAATCCACAGGCGCCGCGTCTGGTCACACTCGACGAGGCGTTCGCGGGCGTCGACGACGACTCGCGCGCCAAGTGCCTCGGTCTGCTGCACGCCTTCGACCTGGACGTGGTGATGACCAGCGAGCGCGAGTGGGCGTGCTATCCGCAGGTGCCGGGCGTCGCCATCGCGCAGCTGTCCAGGATCGACGAGGTCGCCGCCGTGCTGGTCAGTCGGTGGGAGTGGAACGGCGCGCGGCGGGAGAGAGGCCCGGACCCGCGCGCGGCGCTCATACCCGTCGTGCCTGGCCCCCGGGCCGTACCGGGAGGGCCCAAAGCCTCCGAGTACAGCGGCGGATTTGTCGGGGCAGTCGACGCCGATGCGGCCCAGGAGTCGCTGTGGGACTGAGCGAGCAGCCACGGCACCAGCAGGGCCAGGAGCTGAGGCCGGAGTCGAGCTTTTCGGCGCCGCCCGGGCCCACTTGGGCAGCGCCCGCTCCGGACGGGCAGGCCGTACCTCCCGTCGACGGCCCCCGCCTGCGACGCCTGCTCGGCGACCCCGATCTTGCGTGGCTGCTCGACCGTGCGCGGCGGCGCCTCGAACGGGACGAGCTCCTCACCGGGAGCGTCAGCCTGACCGCCCCCACCCCCGCTCAACAGGCCGCAGCGGAGCGGCTCTTGGGGCGTCCGCCGCGGGTCGGCGGGCGCAGCCTCAGCGTGCGACTCGATGTCGTCGACGCGCTCCTGCGGCGTTCCGGAGCCAGCCCGGGCGGCCTTGCTCCGGCCGTCGTCGCACTCACCGGCGCCGTCACTTCACTCGCCGCCACCCGGATGCGCGAGGAGCGGGCCTGGCGATCGGCGTACGGGCCGCTGGACGATCTGGTGGCCGCGGCAGGCGCGCCCACTGAACTTCGCTCCTGGACGGAGCAGTTGCCCCGCAGCGGCCTCGTGCGACGGCTGTCCGGCGACCCGGACACGGCGCGCGCACTCGTGGCGGACGCGGTGCAGGCGCTGCGCCACCTGCCCGCTGCCCCGCCCGTTTCCCTACCGGCCTATGCGGCCCGCGTGCTCGGATCCGCCCATGCCTTGGACGACGGGACGCCGCTGGCGACTCTCGTCCTGTCCGGTGTCCGTGCGCTCACCGGGTTCCCGGACGGCAGCGGTTCCCGGTGGCGGCGAGAGGCGTGGGCGTCCGCCGGACTGCTGCGCGATGACCTCTCCTCCACCGTCCTCACCCTCAACCTGCGGGGTACCCCGGCCCTGGACTGGCTCGCCGATACGGGCGAACCGGCTGTCCTGACACTCCGGCAACTGGCGCGTGGGCACCACATCGAGGTGGCCGGCCCGGTGTACATCTGCGAGAACCCGGCCGTCCTGTCCGCGGCGGCCGAGGAGTACGGCCCGTTCTGTCCGCCCTTGGTGTGCCTGCAGGGACAGCCATCGACGGCCGCACTCACGCTGCTGGCGGGGACGCGCACCGAAGACCCGGACCCGGATGTCGGCTTCCGCTACCACGGCGACTTCGACTGGGGCGGCCTCCGGATTGCGGCCACCCTCGCCCGGCACATCGCGTGGCGTCCCTGGCGCTACACGGCCGCGGACTATCGCCGCGCCGCCACCGGTCTGACCGGCGCGGAACTCTTGACCGGCGCCCCCGCCGCCGCACCCTGGGACCCCGAACTGCCGGGTGCGCTGGCCGAGATGGGTGTACGCGTCGAAGAGGAGGCCGTGCTGGACGAACTCCTCGCCGACCTGGCGCCGGGGAGGGCGTCGCGGTGACGCCCCGCGGGCGTCACGCTCCACCCGACAACGGCTGCAAGACCGCCTCGCTCAACGCCCGCGTACGCAGCCCGGTGACCTCCTGGTACTCCGGGTCGGACACCATGCGACTGAAGGCCTCGCGGCTCGGGTAGCGCACGAGCAGCACCGCGTCCCAGGCCTGGCCGGTCTCGGCGACCAGCGGGGTTTCGCCCGAGCCGGAGTAGAGGACCTCTCCGCCGTAGCGCGGCAGGAACACCTCCTCCACGCGGCGGGCGTACTCCTGGTAGAGCGCCCGGCCGTCCGGTGCGAAGCGCAGCAGGTTGAGCATCACGACGGGGCCGCCGGGATCCTCGGCCAGCAGTCGCTTGAGATCGGCACCCTTCGGATCGATCGCCACAGTCAACTCCCCTTCGTGTTCATGGACGTCGTCGGCCAGAGAACCCTGCACGGTGGGGCGCTACACGGCAAGCGCCGACGCGTCGTACCCGTATATCCACCCACTCCCCACCAACGGATCCGCGTCCCCGAGCGCCGCATCCCGGGCCCGCTGCTCCGGGCCGTCCGGCAGGTGGTTGGCGTCGGCGCGGGCGTGGCTCGCCTGTTGGAGGCGGGTGGTGCGCGGGAGGCGCTCCGACTCGTAGCGGGCGAGGGCCCGGTCCGGGGTGTCGGGGGCGGTGGCGAGACAGCGGGCCAGGACCGCCGCGTCCTCCAGCGCCTGCGCGGCCCCCTGGCCGTAGAACGGGAACATCGCATGTGCGGCGTCGCCGAGCAGGGCCATGCGGCCGCGGGTCCACGAGGGCAGCGGCGGGCGGTCGTACAAGGCCCAACGGCCGGGCAGGGAACCGGACTTGATGAGGGTGGTCACCCGGTCGTCCCAGTCGGCGAACTCCGCGTGGAACTCCTCGACCGTGGCCGTCGCGCTCCACGACTCCTCCGTGTCGTCCGTCGCCGGGGCGAACGCGACCACGTTCACGCCCGCGCCGGCGGAGATCGGATAGTGCACGAAGTGATGGCCGGGGCCCAGCCACAGCGTCTGCGCGCGGCGGAGGGCGAAGGCGGGGGCCGCCGCGGCGGGGACCACCGTACGGAAGGCGCACAGGCCCGAGAAGCGGGGGCGCTCCGGTTCGGCGACCGTCTCGCGGACGAGGGAGTGCATGCCGTCCGCGCCGATCACCAGGTCGGCGTCGGTGCGGGTGCCGTCGGCGAAGGTCAGGCGTACGCCGTCGGCATGCGGTTCGACGGACGTGCAGCGCGCCCCGAGCCGCACCGCCTCGTCCGGCACCGCCGACCTGAGCGCGTCGAGCAGGTGGGCGCGGTGCGCGGTGTACGTGCGCTCCCCGTAGAGGCGCTCGCACACCCCGTCGAGGCGTTCCGCGGACAGCACCGTGCCGTCCTCCCAGCGGCGGAACTCCCAGCCCCAGTCCAGGGGTACGGCCCGGCGCAGCGCGGATTCCGCCACGCCCAGCGCGCGCAGCGGCCGCACCGCGTTGGGCGCGAGCACCAGGCCCGCGCCGACCTCGGTGAGCGCGGCCGCCTGCTCGTGGACGGTCACGCCCAGTCCGGCGCGGTGGAGGAAGGCCGCGGCCGCCATGCCGCCGATGCCACCGCCCACGATCGCGGTCCGCGGTCCTGCCTGCTGCTTGTTGCGCACTGGCTTCCTCCTGGACTCCGCCGCGTACGTCGTTGTCTTCGCGGCACCCTGGGGATCCTCGCCCTCCCCGCCGACCGGCGTAACCGCTATGTTCATTGAGCGAACATCGGCGTCAACTACCCATGCGTAGAGGGAGAAGGAGGGGCTGAATGTCGCGTACCGGGCAGCCCGGGCGCAGCGTGAGTGCGCGTCTGCTCGACGTCCTCTTCGCCTTCCGTGCCGGCCGTTCCCGGCTCACCTTGGCCGAGTTGACCCGTGCCACCGGACTTCCGCACGCCTCGGTGCGCCGGCTCGCCCTCGAGCTCGTCGAGGCCGGCGCCCTCGACCGGGCGCGGGACGGCACGTTCACGGTGGGGATCCGCATGTGGGAGCTGGGCACGCTGGCGCCGCTGAGCTTTCCGCTGCGCACGGTCGCGCTGCCGTACATGGAGGACCTGCACGCCGCGTTGCGCCAGCACGTGCAGATCGCGGTCCTTGACGGTACGTCAGCGGTGCTCGTCGAGCGGCTCTCGGCCGAGCGCGCGGTCGACGTCGAGTTCCGGCCCGGCGGGCGGCTGCCCCTGCACAGCTCGGGCGTGGGCAAGGTGCTCCTCGCCCACGCGGCACCCGAACTCATCGACGTACTCGTACGGGACGGGCTCCCGGCGCCTACTCCGCGGACGCTCACCGAGCCCGAACGGCTGCGCGCCGAGCTCGCCGAGGTGCGCGAGAGCGGGGCGGCCACGGTGCACGGGGAGACCTCGCCCGGCGTGGACTCCGTGGCCACCCGCGTCCTCGACGCCGACGGTGCGGTGGTCGCCGCACTCGGCGTCGTCGTACGGGCCGGCACGGCGGATCTGCGGGCGGTGCGGCCCGCGGTCATCGCCAGCGGGCTCGCGGTGTCGCGCGGGCTGGGGTGGCTGCCTCGGAGCGGCGTGAGGTGCCCTTGAACATCGCCGCCAACCCCGCCCCCAGCAGTGCCGGAACCACGAACGCGTAGAAGCCGGCCTTGGGCCAGGCGAACAGGACGGTGACCGCGCCCAGGTAGCTCGGGCCCACCACGGCGCCGATGCGGCCGACCCCGAGACTGAACCCGAGGCCGGTGCCGCGCAGGTGGGGCGGGTAGTAGTGGGCGACGGCGATGTTGACCAGGTTCTGCGTGCCCAGGGCGCCGAGCCCCGCGACCGCGGACGCGAGCAGCAGCACGGGGCGGGGCTGCGGAGTGCTCAACGTGATCATGGCGAGTGCGGCGAGGACGAAGCTCGCCACCGTGGCGGCCTTGAGGAGGCCGCGGTCGGCGAACAGAACGGCGGCCAACGTGCCCAGCACCGCGCCCGCGTTGAACGCGATGGAGAACTCGAGGGACGAGCTGAGGTCGTAGCCGTTCTTGACCATCAGGGTCGGCAGCCACGTGCCCGCACCGTAGACGAGGACGAGGCCGGTGAAGGTGGCCGCCCAGAAGAGGAGTGTCGCCCTGCGGTGCCGGGCGACGAGGATCTCGCCCAGGCGGTTGGCGGAGGTAGGCCGCTCCCCACCGGCCGCCGACGGCACCGACGCAGGGACGAGCCGCCACACCACCGGTATGAGCACGAGCGGGAAGACACCGAAGAGGAACAGGGAGTGGAAGTCCCACGCGGGCAGCAGCGCGCGGCCGATGACACCCGTGATGATGCCTCCGAAGGCGAGGCCGGTCAGCGCGGTGCCGACTTGCAGGTTGCGGCGTGCGGGCGTCGCCGATTCACTCACGTACGCGGTGACCAGCGGGATGAGCGCCCCCAGGCCGATGCCGGTGGCGAAGCGGGTCGCGGCGAAGAGGCCGAGCGTCCCGGCGACCGCGCTCAGCAGCATCCAGACGGAGAGCCAGGCCAGACTGATGACCATCGGTCGCCGCCGCCCGTACAGGTCCCCGGCCCAGCCCGCCGCGACGGAACCGATGGGCATTCCGAGCGCGGTGAGGCTGCCCAGCAGGCCGAGCGTGGACTTGGTGACGTCCCAGCCGGGGTGGTTGAGGAGGGAGGGGCCGACCGCGCCGAGGATGAAGAGGTCGTATCCCTCGATGCAGAGCATGGCCAGACCGAGTGCTGTGGCCGCACGTGCGCCAGTGGTGCGTGTCATCGAGCGTCCTCCTCGGTCACCGGTGACGCCCCTGTTGCCACTGTCGCACCCAACTGCGTCCGTAGTCGTTGCCGTGCGGTGTGCGCAGCACGGTGTGGACGTGGAACGGCTTGGGGGAGTCGTAGTCGAGGAACACCCCGCAGTGGTGGTCGAGTTCGGCGATGACCGCGGGGGACTGGACGCGGTAGTAGAAGACGTCGTCGGGGCCGTGGCCGCCGATCCAGGAGAACCATGTGTCGTCCAGGTGCGCGCGCACCTCCCGCATCCGCGCGGCGCGGGGGCCGGGCGGCAGAAGCTTGAGGAACTCCTCCACGGTCGCCATCACCAACTCACGTGCGGCGGAGGGTATTTCACGCACACGTACTCCCTCGAAAGGGATCACGCGGTTGTCCTGGAAGGCGCCGGCGAGATGTCGCTCGTCACCGGGGTGCACCCGGCCCTCCGGCATACCCGGGTCGACCATCCGCTCGTACACGGTCGCCGCGGCGCGCAGTTCTGTGGTGAGTGCCGCCATGACCTGTCGGCCCAGCGAGATACGTTCGGTGAAGGCGGTCGTCCCGGCGTGCGGCCCGGCGTCGATCTCGTTGGGCTCCGCGCCGAGGAAGACCGGACCGACGGTCGAACGGCCCTCCACCACAAGGCAGTTGACGGCGCAGTGGTGGCCGAAGAGCTGCCATCCCCACGGGGCGTGTTCGTCGGGGGTGCCGTACAGGGCGATGTTGTAGCTGAACTCGCCCAGGATGTTCTCGAGGTCGACGACCTCACCGAGGAAGCCGTTGATCCGCATCATCGTGCGGACCTCGTCGTACCCCTCCGCGCTGAGGGACTCCCGTACGAGGGTGAGCGCCGCGCGGCGCACCTCGGGCGGCTGGAACTCGAGCCGCAGGCCCGTGTCGAACTGCATGAACTCCGGGTTGGCCCATGTCTGCCACTCCACCGCGTCCACCGCGTGGCAGATCCGGTCCCGGCTCTCCGCGTCCAGTGTGTCGAGCAACTCCCTTGCCGCGGAGACCATGTCGCCGACCGGTGCCTCCTCGCCCGGCTTCGCCGGTTCCAGGGGGTGGAGACCCTCGCGCAGCGAGCCGTTCTCCGTGATGCCCCGGAAGTCGTTCTTGTAGAGCGGCGTCCAGCCGCGGATCAGCTCACCCGTGAAGGTGCCCTCGGCCCGCGCGACCTCCCGATAGGCGTACGGGTCAAGGCCCTTGAGCTCCCGGATGCGCGGGTGGTCCGGCGGAAAGAGGTACTCGCGGTACGCGGCGGATGACATGAGGCGTTCCTCCCGGACGGGCCCTAGCTGGTTGTGTTGTGGCGGGCCACGGCCGCGCGCACGGCGGACTCGTCGCCCGCGGCGATGGCCTCGACGAGGTCCTCGTGCGCCCCGCACCGCTCGGCCCGGTATCGCTGCGAGGCCTCCGTGTCGTCGTCGAGCCGGGAGGAGGCGGAGGCGTTGAGGTGGCCGAGCGTTCCGGTGTAGACGGCGGCGGCCATCCGGTTGGGGCAGATCGCGGCGATCCGTTCGTGCAGCGCCCAGTTGGCCCGCATGAACGCGTCCCAGTCCGGCGCCGCGCGCATCCCCTCCAGGAGCGTACGCAGCTCGGCGACGTCCTCGTCGGTGCGGCAGCGGGCGGCGCCGATGTCGACCAACACCTCCAGGTGGTCGCGGAGTTCGATGGCGTCGGCGACTGTCTCCGGCTCGTCCCGTACGTCGAGCAAGGTGTGGCGCAGGCGTACCACCGGGCCCCGGTCGGCGACGAAGAGGCCGCCGCCCCGGCCGGGACGGATCTGCAGCACCCCGCGGTCGCGCAGGATCCGCACCGCCTCGCTGACCGTCGAATACGCGTAACCCGTCTCCTCCCGCAGGGAGTCGAGGGTGCCCACCGGGTCGCCGGCGCGGAGGCCGAGCGCGCGGATGCGGGCATCGAGGTCGGCGGCGAGCTGCTCGGCCCGCGTACGACGGGGCGCGGCGCCCAGGCCGCCGATGAGCGCTTGTCGGGCCGCTGGTTCGTCAGGCATAGTCGCCATCGAAGCACAAACCTCCGAACCTTTAAAGGGATTGGAGGTTTCCTCCGATGTGGGAGCAGCGCATGCGCACAGTGGGTATCCGGCAGCCGGGCTCGGACAGGGGCACGGACGTGGCCCAACTCTCCGACGACGGGCGGGAGGTGACCGTGCTGGCTCCGGTGGAGGAGTTCTGGTCCGACCCGTCGGGACATCTCGCGGCGGGCGCCGACGGGCCGACGCTCGCGGCCTCGACCGTGACGTTCGTGCCCCCGGTGCGCCCCGACGCCCGCGTCATCTGCATCGGCCTCAACTACCTGAAGCACGTGGCGGAGGGCACCTTCCGCGACACTCAACTGCCTGAGTTCCCCACGCTGTTCGCCCGCTGGACGCAGTCGCTCACTGTCGACGGCGCCGACGTCCCCGTCCCGTCCGGCGAGGACGGCCTGGACTGGGAGGGCGAGGTCGTCGCGTGGGTCGGGGCGCCGCTCGTGGACGCCACCCCCGAGGAGGCGCTGGCCGCGGTCGTCGGCTACTCCACGTTCAACGACCTCACCGCGCGCCGTGCCCAGAAGCTCACCTCGCAGTGGATCCTCGGCAAGAACGGCGACCGCTCGGGCCCGCTCGGCCCGATGGTCCCTGCCGCCGAAGTCGGCGACCTGCGCGAGGGGTTGCGCGTGGTGACCCGGGTGAACGGGGAGATCGTCCAGGACGGCCGTACCGACGAGATGGTGTACGGCGTCGGCGACACGCTCGCTCACATCTCCCGGACGTTCACCCTCCGCCCCGGTGACCTGCTGGCCACCGGCACCCCCTCCGGCGTCGGCTACGCGCGCACGCCCCCGTGGCTGCTGCACCCCGGCGACGTGGTGGAGGTGGAGGTGGAACGCCTCGGAACGCTGCGCAACACGGTGGTGGCCAACGACGTGCGTCAGGCGCGGTTCTGAAGGGCCTTGAACTGCTCGAACCAGACGCTGCGGCCGAGCGTGCCGCCCTCGCCCGGCCGCACGGTCCGGTTGGCGTACAGGGGGTTGAGGATCCACGGCATCTTGTTGGCGTCCCAGCCCGAGGCCATCGACTCGATCTGCAGGCCCCCGTAGGTCGCCACCGCCAGTTTCCCGGTGTCGCGGAATGCCTTCATCTGCTCGGTGAGGTAGTTCCTGCTGGTGTCGAACCACTGGGTCATGGAGATGAAGTCGTTCCACTTCGCCTGGGGGAACGGCTGCTGGATGGCGTCCCCGATCACCTGCCAGACCTTCCGGCCCGGGTCCACGTTGTAGCGCTTGGCGAACGCCGGGGACACCGGGTCGTGCATGTGCTCCTTCCAGAACTGCACCAGGGAGAACTCCGTGGCGAGGAACTTCTGGTCCGAACGCAGGGTCGGCACCACGTAGTTGAAGTACTTGGCGGCGTTCTGCAGCGACGTGACGTGCGGGTGGATGTCGACGCCGGCGAGCTCGGGTGTCTTGTTGACGAACCGCAGCCACCGCTCGGTCGCGGGCGTGCGGCCCGCCGGGTCGTCGAGGTGGTTGAGCGCGCCCATGTAGAGGCTGGTCCCGGAGCCCGCGCCGCCGTGCTGCCCCCGGTACTCGATGACGTGGCGGGCCAGCGTCTCGTAGAACACGTTGAGCGTCTTGTTGCGCTCTTCCGGCAGCGTCTCCAGGAACGGCTCGTTGCCGATCGTGAGGATGTCGACCTTGCCGAGCACGGCGGCCAGCACCCGGTCCACGAGGGCCAGCAGATCCTTCAGTTCGGCGCTGCCCGGCGTGGGGAGCGGGCCCTTCGTGGGCCCCAGCGCATAGGGGAACTTGAGCGAGAGGATCGTCTTGCGGCCGTCACCGTGCGCGGTCAGGAGCGCCTTGATGGCGCGCTGCTGCGTGACGTCACCCTTGAGATCGCCCGGCGTCATCGGGACGAAGCCGCGCACCCAGGTGGCCGAGAGTGCCTTCAGTTGGGTGGCGCCGAGGCCCGCGGGGTCCTCGTTGAAGTTCACGCCGAGGGCGCCGTCGGGCGCGCCGCCCGGGACCTTGCCCTCGGCCGCGGCTGCCTTGCCCTCGACCGACGGCGACTGCGACGGCGAGGTCTTCGATCCCGACGATTTGGTGTCGGACGACGGCGAGCACGCGGCAGTGAGGAGGGCGGAGGCGGAGACGCCCAAGAGCAAGCGGCGGGAGGTGGTGTGCCGAGTCACTGCGGTCCATTCCGTGGGGGATTGCTGTCCGGTACACCGACACCGTAGGCATGTCGATGCGCTCATTTGTTCCCCTGTGACAGCCCCGCGACATCATCCGGACAACGTCAAAACCCCGGTCACACAAGTTTCAACATATGTGACCGGGGTGATGAGTGACGGCGTGCCTCAGGCGCGGGCCTCCACCGCTGGGGCCTCCACCGCCGGGGCCGAACCCGGCAGCGGCCGCCCCGCGGACTCCGCCGCGAAGTAGGCGGCGACGGCGCCGATCGCGCCCGCCGCCATCAGGTAGTACCCGGGCACGTTGACGTCGCCGGTGGCCTCCACCAGAAGGGCGTTGACGACGGCGGTCGTGCCACCGAACAGCGAGACCGAGAGGTTGAACGCGATCGACAGACCGCCGTAGCGGATGTCCGTCGGGAACAGCGCCGGAAGCGTGGAGGGGATGGTGCTGTTGAAGCAGAGCAGCATCATCGACATCAGCACCAGGCCGAAGAAGACCGACATCAGGGTGTTCTGCTGGATCAGCAGCACGGAAGGAACGCCGAGCACGATCAGCATGCCGCAGCCGAAGTACAGCACCGGCTTGCGCCCGATGCGGTCCGAGAGCCGGCCGACGAAGGTGATGAGCAGCATGCCGACGGCGAGCACCGAGATCTCCAGGAGCTGCGCCCAGGTGGGGCTCACCGACGGGGCGAACTTGTCGATGTACTCCAGCATGTACGTCGTGAGCATGTAGTTGGTGACGTTGAAGACGAGCACCAGACCCATGCAGATCAGCATGGGCCGCCAGTGGTCGGTGAAGACCCGACGGATCTCCTTGAGGGTCTGATTGCCCTCACGGCCCTGCTGCTCGGCCACGACGGCCTTGAACGCGGGGGTGTCCTCCAGCTTGAGGCGGAGGTAGAGCCCGATGATGCCGATCGGCCCGGAGATCAGGAACGGAATGCGCCAGCCCCAGGACAGCAGGTCCTCGTGCGACATGACGCCCGGCAGCTGGATGACCAGGCCGGCGACGCCGCCGAGGAGATAGCCGGTCAGTGTGCCGAACTCCAGCCAGCTGCCGAGGAATCCGCGCTTCTTGTCGGGGGCGTACTCGGCGATGAACGTCATCGCGCCGCCGTACTCGCCGCCGGTCGAGAAGCCCTGCACGAGGCGGGCGAGCAGCATCAGCAGCGGGGCGGCGGGGCCCCATGTCTCGTAGCCGGGGATGAACGCGATCACGAACGTGCCGATGGCCATCATGATGACCGTGATCGACAGCACCTTGGTGCGGCCGATCCGGTCGCCGAGCGGGCCGAAGAACATGCCGCCGATCGGGCGGACCAGGAAGGCGACCGCGAACAGGCCGAGGGTTCCGATCGTGCCGACGGCCGGGCTCGCGCCGGTGAAGAACACCGCGGTGAGTACCGGGGTCAGATTGGCGAAGACGCCGAAGTCGAACCACTCGGTGATGTTTCCGATGGCTGCGGCGCCGACGGCCCTTCTGGTCACCTTGGGGTCGGTGACCAATGTTTCGCCGGCCGAGGCCGCCCTTGTATCGGGAAGCTCGGAAACGGTGTGCGCGGCTGGCACGTACTACTCCTCAGAATTGCGCGGTACTGCGGGTGGGATTCCCGCACAGGTGGTTCAGGTCGATCCAATGAATGCGCCGATCCGGGCGGCGCCCGGCGCGGCCGGTCCCGAGGGCGGCGCCGGTCGCCGGAAAGACGAGCAGCGCCACCACCGAGGCCACCAGGGCTGTCGCCGTCGCCGCCGAACACAGGAGCGTGAGCAGCCCCGTGGCGACGACCGGCAGGCCGAAGCTCAGGTAAGAGACGGTGGGTGCGCGCACGCCGAGGGCGGCGCCCGCTCCGCCGCGGGCGAGACCGTGACCGAATCCGGCGAACACGGAGGCGGCCACGGTCGGCCAGGCCGACATCCCGGCCGACCATTGCCCAGCCGTCAACGACACCACGGAAAGGCTCGCCAACAGAGCGGTCAGACCCGCGAATTGGGCGGGGCGGCTGCCGCATTCCGCGGCGAGCGGCCGCGCGAGCGCCGAGCACACGAGAACGGACAACGGCATACAGCAGACGACGGCCGGATCGCTCTGCTCCGAGGCGATCAGGACTGCGGGGACGACTGCGAGAAACAGGCCGACCGTGGCCCGGGCGATAAAGCGGATCAACACCACCGCAGGGTGTCACCGGTAACCCATCGACACAATTACACAATCTTGCATGTGACCGTGCAAGATGGTCGAATGATCGATCCCAAGCTCAAGGTGCTGCAGATGGTCGAGGCGCACGGGGGCGTGACCGCGGCCGCCGAGGCCACGGGGCTCAAGCCGTCGACGGTCTCGTACCAGCTGAGGCAGCTGGCCGAGCAGGTCGGCGTGGTGCTCCTCGAGCCCGCGGGCCGAGGCATCAAGCTGACCGCCGCCGCCCGTACGCTGCTCCAGCACGCGGCCGTTCTGGAGGCGCAGTGGGAGCGGGCGCGCAGCGACCTCGCGGCGATGGCCGACGTGCAGACCGGCTCGTTCACGCTCTGCGGCTTCTCGACGGCCGCGACGCGTCTGCTGCCGTCCACCGCGGCGACCCTGCGCGATCGGCATCCGCAGCTGGGGGTCCGCCTGGTGGAGGCGGAGCCGGCGCGCTGCTTCGAGCTGTTGCTCACGGGAGAGGCGGACCTCGGCCTGGTCGTCGTGACGGCCGACTCGCCGCCGCTGACCGATGAGCGCTTCGAGCAGCAGCCGCTCCTCGACGACCCGCTCGACCTGGTCGTCCCGGCCGACCATCCGCTGGCCGCGCGCGAGCGGGTGGTCCTCGCGGACGCGGCCCGCGAGACCTGGATCGTGGGCACACCGGGCACCACGTACCACGACCTGCTGGTCACCGCGTGCATGGCCGCCGGCTTCATGCCCGACATGGGTCACCAGTCCGACGAGTGGGACACCGGCACGGCGATGGTGGCGCACGGCCTGGGCGTGATCCTGGTGCCGCGCCTCGCCCGCATCAACACCGAATGGCCCGTGGCCCGCATCCCCCTCTCCGGCGAACCCGCCCCCGCCCGCCGCATCCTCGCCGCCACCCGCAAGGGCGGCGCCCGGCACCCCGTGGTCGCCCAGGCCCTCGACCTGATCAAGGCGTCGGCGTCGAACCTGGTGCCGAGCGCAGGGGCCGAATAGTTCGCCGCTCGGGGCGCGGCCGCTGCCTCGCCGCCGGTCCCCGAGTCGGATAAAGCCCACCGAAAGTGCGATCGTCACACTTATACCGAATGTGGCGTGTGCATGTTCCGTACCGTTTTTTGTGAGGCATACGGACTGCATGAGTGATCCGCTCCTTTATCAACGCGACCCGAACCTCCTGATGGAGTGGGCGTCCGACGAGGAGGATCCGGCGGGCCATCCCGTCCTCCTGATCGACGCGCGCAGCGGCCGCCGATGTCCCTGGCCGGACCCGTCCGGTGACCCCGAACTCACGCTGCGCGTCCTGTCCCGACTGGGCGCCCCCACCACCGCCGAGGAGCTGCACCGCCGGTGGCCCGATGCCCCACAACTCGTCCGATTACAGGAGGTGTTGGAGGCGGCGGCGCGGGCCGGTCTCGTCACCGTGTCTGCCGCGCGCGACAGCCCGCACGATCGTCCCGGCGGCTGCAGCCCGCACCAGAGCGCCGCACATCGGGAGGCCTCGATGGTGCCCCCGGACATCGACTCCCTGCCGGGCACACCACCCCCGGCCCGCTTACCGGCACCGGCCACGCCGGAAACCGTCACGCGGCTGCCCGATCCGCCGGCCCCGGCGCCGACCCACCCCTTCGAAACCGTGCTCGCCCAGCGGCGCAGTCTGCGCGAGTTCACGAGCGAGCCGGTGCCGCTCCACCTCCTCGGAACACTGCTGGGGCGCGCGGCGCGCGTGCGGGGCCACCTGTCGCCACTGGAGCACCAGCAGACCCAGCGGCCATCCCCTTCCGGGGGCGGTCGGCACAGCCTGGAGATCTACGTCCTGGCCAGGTCCGTCGACGGCCTCGAGCCCGGCGTCCACCACTACGACCCCTTCGGGCACACGCTGGAGCGCCGCGGTGAGTGGGACGCGCACCTCGAAGAGCTCGTCGACCGGCTGGTCACCGTGCCGGGACGGATGGACCAAGCCCCGCCCGTCAGCCTGTACTTCGCCTCCCACGTGACCCGTACGTCATGGAAGTACGGCGGCATGACGCTCAGCCTCGTCTACCGCGACACCGGATGTCTGATGCAGACGCTGTGCCTGACCGCGGCCGATCTCGGTCTCGGCGCCTGCCCCATCGGTGCACTCGAAGCGCCCGTCACGGCGCCGTTCCTGGCCGGGTCCGGCAGTGAGGTGATGCACGTCGGAGGCATGGCGCTGGGAGCGCCCGCCGGGCCGGCGCCCGCTGTCGTCCCGCATCCCGGCGCACACGACGAAGGAGGCCCGTCATCGGTGACCGCAGTCTGATCGAGAGGCACCGGGCGGTCCTGCCGCCCTGGTCCCCGCTGTCGTACCGGGAGCCGCTGGAGATCGTGTCGGGCAGCGGCCGGACCGTGCGCGGCAGCGACGGCCGTACGTACCTGGACTTCTATTCCGGCATCGCCGTCAACCTGCTCGGCTACGACGTACCGGAGGTGCGCGAGGCCGTCGAGCGGCAGCTGCGGACCGGCGTCGTGCACACCTCGACGTTCTATCTCATCGCCTCCCAGGTGGAGTTGGCCGAGCGCATCGCGCGACTGTCCGGGATCGACGACGCGGTGGTGTTCTTCACCTGCTCGGGCACCGAGGCCGTGGAGACGGCGCTGCTGCTGGCCACCGAGCACCGGCGCAGCGGCCGGGTCGTGGCGCTGCGGCACAGCTATCACGGCCGCTCGTTCGGCGCGCTCGCCGTGACCGGGGACCACCGCTGGCACGGCGCGGGACGCACCCCGCTGCGGGTCGACCTCGTGCCGGACGTCCCGCCGCAGGTCGGGCCCGGCGAGGTGGCGGACGAGCATCAAGTTGCCCATGGAGTAAGTGAGTTGACGCGGGTCCTGGACAGCGAGCCGGACCGTCCGGTGGCCGCGCTGATCGCCGAACCGGTGCAGGGCGTGGCCGGGGCGGTCCCGCTCGCCGACGGGCAACTCGCCGCCTACGCCCGCGCGGTGCGCTCCCACGGAGCCCTGCTGATCTGCGACGAGGTACAGACCGGCTGGGGGCGTACCGGACGGTGGTGGGGACACCAGTGGGACGACGACGTCAGGCCGGACCTGCTGGTGTTCGCCAAGGGCCTGGCCGGCGGGCTGACGCTGGGCGGCGTCGTCGGACGGCGTGAGGTCATGAACTGCCTGCCGATGCCGTCGATCTCGACGTTCGGCGGCAATCAGCTGTCCACGACCGCCGCGCTCGCGACCCTCGACGTGATCGAGGACCGTGACCTCCCGGCTCGGGCGCACACGGCAGGGCATCTCCTGCGCGGCCTCCTGGAGACGGGGCTCGCGGGCGTCGGCGGCGTACGGCGGGTGCAGGGGCGGGGGCTGCTGCTCGCGGTCGCGTTCCAGGACCCGGCGACGGCCGCCGCCGTGCAGGAGGAGTGCCGGACCCGCGGGCTCCTGGTGGGTCTTGGTGGCAGCGCCGGGAACTGCGTGCGGGTCATGCCGCCGCTGACCGTGACGGACGACGAAGTGCGGCGCGGCGCCGAGACGCTCGTCGCCGCGGCCCAGGCCGCAGACCGACTGGAGAGGACTTCATGACGCAGGCCCCCCACACCTCCTACGCCTCCCACCTCGCCCCCTATCCGCTCACCGACGTCCAGCGGGCGTATCTGCTGGGCCGCCAGGACGGCACGCCGCTCGGCGGGACCGGCTGCCACATGACCTTCGAGTTCGACCACGACCGGGCGCCGGACCAGACCCGGCTCCAGGACGCCTACCACCGGCTCCAGCAACGGCACGTGTCCCTGCGCACCGCGTTCAACGGCCTCGACCAAGGGGCCCCGCTGGCGTCGCCGACCGGCCGGCTCGTCGTCGACGACCTGCGCGGCGCCGACCCCGCCACCGTCGCGGGCGAACTGGACCGCATCCGCGAGCGGATGGCGCACCGCCGCCTGGATGTCGCCGCCGGACGCGTGATGGACCTCGGCCTCACCCTCCTGCCCGGCGGCGGATCCCGGCTGCACGCCGACATCGACCTGCTGGCGGCCGACCCGGTGGCCATCCGCGTACTCTTCGAGGACCTGGTGGCGCTGTATGACGGTGAACTCCCGGACGTGTCCCACGACTTCGCGGACCACCGGCGCCGTAGCTCCGACGACAACGGGGAGCGGGACGAGCGCCGGATCGGCGAGGGTGGCGACGGCACCTCCGCGCCGCGCACCGCGCCCCGGCTGCCGTACGCCACCGAACCCGAGGAACTGGCGGGCGTCCCCCGGTTCACCCGGCGCCAGGTGCCCGTGCCGGGCGCGGTGTGGCGGCGTATCCAGGACCGGGCGCGGGCCTGCGGCATCTCCGCGCGGGCCGTCCCGTTCGCCGCGTTCTGCGCGACCCTGCACCGCTGGCAGGCGGACCCGGCAGCGGGATTCGTCCTCAACATGCCCACCTTCGACCGGCCCGGTGGCAATCCCCAACTAGAGCGGACCGTCGGCGACTTCAGCCGATTGACGGCTGCCCGGGTGCCCGGTGGAGCGCCGTCCGATCTCCGCGCACTCGCCCACGGCTCCGAGGGGGTGCTGCGCGCACAAGCGCCCACCGTGGACGACTTCCAGCAGGCGGCGCGCGGTCATGGGCAGCGCACGGGCATGCTCGGCGTCGTCTACACGGAACTCGAACAGAGTTGGGTCTCCCGCCGGTTCACGCGCCGGTTCGGCTCGCTGACCTGGATGCTCTCGCACACTCCGCAGGTCTGGCTCGACTGTCTGGCCCACCCCGTCTCCGACGATCCGGCGGACGGCTACGTGCTGGCCTGGGACGCCGTGGAGGAGGTGTTCCTGCCCGGAACGCTCGACGCGATGACCGAGTACTGCGACGACGTGCTGCGGGCGTTCGCCGACCGTGACTGGAGCTCGCCGGTCCCGCAGCGGCTTCCGGCGCGCCAGCGGCAGACCCGCGCCCGGGTCAACGACACCACCGGGCCCGAGAGCGGGCTGCTGCTGCACGAGCGCTTCTTCGAACTGGCCGCCACCGACGCCACCCCTCCCGCCCTGCACCACGAGAACACGACCCTCACCCGGGGCGCGCTCGCCGAGCGTGCCCTGCGTCTCGCGGCCCGCCTGCGCGACCTCGGGGTGCGCGGCGGCGAACCCGTCGGGATCTGTCTGACCTCAGGAGAGGCCCAAGTCACTGCCGCCCTGGGTGTATTGGCGGCCGGTGGTTGCTACGTCCCCATCGGCCCCGAACAGCCCGAGCAGCGCAGGGGCCAGGTGCTCGGGGTGTCCGGGGCGCGCGTGGTGATACGTGATCCCGAGCACGCCGCGACGCCCAGTGGGCGGCGACCCGACGACGGGCCGCTGCGTCTGTCGTGGCAGGCCGCCCTCGATCCTGCCCAACCACTGCTGCCCGCACCGGTGTTGGGTGACCGTGAGGCGCCCGCATACATCATCTTCACCTCCGGCTCCACCGGCACCCCCAAGGGTGTCGAGGTCAGTCACCGTTCCGCCGTGAACTCCCTGGAGGACCTCAACGGGCGCTGGGACGTCGGCCCCGCGGACTGCTGTCTGTCCGTCTCCGCGCTCGACTTCGACCTGTCCGTCTACGAGATCTTCGGTCCGCTGATGGCGGGCGGCCGCGTCGTCATGCCCGGTCCCGAGGAACGACGCGACCCCGAGGCATGGCTCCGCCTCATCGAGACGCACGCCGTCACCGTCTGGGACTCCGTCCCCGTACTGCTCGACATGCTGATCACCGCGGGCGAGCTGCGCGGCGCGACCGACAGCCTGCGCCTGGTGTTCACCGGCGGCGACTGGATCGGCACCGACCTGCCGGGACGCCTGCGCCGCCTGCTGCCCTCCTGCCACTTCGTGGCCTGCGGCGGGGCGACGGAAGGCGCCGTCTACTCCAACTTCCACGAAGTCACCGAGACCGACCCCGACTGGCCGTCCGTGCCCTACGGCACCCCACTGCGCAACCAGCACTACCGGGCCGTGGACGCCTACGGACGCGACTGCCCGGACTGGGTGCCCGGCGAACTGTGGATCGGCGGCACCGGCGTGGCCCTCGGCTACCGCGCCGACCCGGACCGCACCGCCGAACGCTTCGTCGAGCGCGACGGCATGCGCTGGTACCTGACGGGAGACCTCGGCCGCTACCGGCCCGACGGCGTCCTGGAGTTCCTCGGCCGCGCCGACCACCAGATCAAACTCAACGGATACCGCATCGAACTCGGCGAGATCGAAGGGGTGTTGGGCAGGCACCCGGCCGTCGGCAGGGCCGTCGCCGTCCTGGCCGGCACCGGAGCGGGCCGCCGCATCGTGGCCTACCTCGTGCCCCAGGGCGACGGCGTGGACCTCGACGACGTACGCGACCACGCCCGGCGCTGGCTACCCTCCTACACCCAGCCCGCCGACTACCTGCTGCTGCCCGAACTCCCCCTGAACGGCAACGGAAAGGTCGACCGCAAACAGCTCATCTCCTGGGCGGCGCCGCCACGCGAACCCACGCCACAGGAACCACCACGGCCCGGCACGGAGCAGGCCCTCGCACAGGAATGGGCCCGCGTACTCGGCCCGGCCCCCGCCTCCCGCCACGACAACTTCTACGACCTCGGCGCCGACAGCCTGCTCACCATGCGCCTCGCACTCGCCGTCAACGACCGCTTCGGCACCGAGATCCCGCTGCGCGAACTCCAGGCCTCGGCCACCCTGGCCGACATGGCACGCGCCGTCGACACCGCGCAGACCACCACCTCGGCGGGCCGGTCATGACCGCCGCGGCCGGGCCCGCGGCCCGCTGGCTGCGCCCGCTGCGGACCTCTCCCACCGCCGACGTCCGCCTCGTCTGCTTCCCGCACGCCGGGGGAGCGGCGAGCGTCTACCGGCGCTGGCTGCCCCATCTGCCCGACGCGTACGAGCTGTGGGCCGTGCAGTACCCGGGCCGTGAGGACCGCGTCGGCGAACCGCACCCGTCGGGCCTCGGCGAACTCTCCCGGCAGATCGCCTTCGCCCTGCAATGGGCGGCCGACAAGCCGTACGCGTTGTTCGGCCACAGCATGGGAGCCGTCGTCGCCTACGAGACCTGCCGCCACCTCGCACTGCTCGGCCTTCCGCAGCCGCGCCGCCTGATCGTCTCCGGGAGCCCGCCCCCTGCCGAGGCCGCGGCCGCCTGCCGCGCGGAGGCCGACACGCCTCCCCAGTGGCTGGACACCCCCGACCTGACCACGACCGAGACGGCCACACTGGCCACCCGGACCCTGACCGCCGACCTCGCGCTCCTCACGGACTACCGCCCCACGACAGGCCCGCCACTGAGCGTGCCGCTGACCTCGGTGCGCGGGACGGACGACCACGACCTCTCGCAGGACACCGACCGCGCCTGGCACACCGTCACCGACAACACGGCGGAGGCCCGCCTGTTGGACGGCGGCCACTTCGGCTGCTTCACCCACCCGCGGACGGCGGTGCGCGACATCGCGTACGCGGTGACCTGACATCGCGATCATCAGTTACGGTCGGGTCGAGGAGGCCGAGGCCCGCGACGTGCGGCCGTGTGTCGTGCAGGCCGACCGGGGTCGCCCACGACGCAGGAGAGCCCATGAGTGACATCGAGATCCGCGACGACCGCGAGCACGGGCTGCTGCAGGCCCGCTCCGGCGGCGAAGTCGTCGGCCGCATCCAGTACTTCGTCCTGGACGAGCCCGAGCGGGCCCTCGTTGCGGTGCACACCGTCGTGGAGCCGGAACACGAGGGCAAGGGGATCGCGGGCTCGCTCGCCCGCGAGCTGTACGGCATCGCCGCCGCCGAGTCGGTGGCCGTGGCGCCGCTGTGCCCGTTCGTCGTCCGGTGGGCCGAGCGGCACCCCGGCGAGGCGCCCGAGGCCTCCGCCGGCCTGCTGCTCGCCGCGAAGGCCGCCCTCGAGGCCGACCCCGACAAGTGGTGAGACGGCCCTGCGCCCGGTGATCATCCGCGCATAGGGTGCCGGTCATGAACCTGACGCTCGTGCACACCTCGCCCGTCCACGTGCCGGTCTTCGACGCCCTGCGCGACGCCGACCACCCGGGCCTGGAGCTGCGTCACGTCGTACGCGAGGAACTGCTCGTGCGGGCCGGCGCTGAGGGGCCCGAGGCCGTCACCGACGAGGTCCGGGAGCTGCTCGTCGCGGCCGTCGCCGACGGGGCGGACGCCGTGCTGTGCACGTGTTCCACGCTCGGCGCCGTCGCGGAGGGCCTCGCCGCGGACGCCGGTGTGCCCGTGCTGCGCGTGGACCGGCCGATGGCCGCGCGGGCCGTCGCCGAGGGGGAGCGGATCGCCGTGGTCGCCACGGTGCGCAGCACCTTCGGGCCGACGGTCGACCTGGTCGAGGAGGAGGCCCGGCGGGCCGGGCGCGCGGTGGACGTGCGCACCGTGTTCGTCGAGGGTGCCTGGGAGCTGTTCCTCGCCGGGGACAGGGACGGGTATCTCGCGCTCGTCGCCACCGCCATCGACGGCATCGCCGAGGCCGACGTGATCGTCCTGGCCCAGGCCTCCCTGACCGACGCCGCCGAGCGCGCCCACACCGCCCTGCCCGTGCTCTCCAGCCCGCGCCCCGGACTCGGCGCCGCCGCGTCGGAATGCGCGAGCGCCAATAACGCTTAGCTTGAAGGGAGTTACCCGGAACCCGGGAGCCCGCCGGCGCGACCGGCCGGCTCCCCGAACCAGGAGGCAGTCCGCATGACCGACCCCGGCACCGACGTCGTCATCAGCCCCACCGGCTGGGTCGCCGAACAGGCCCGCACCTACGAGGAGTCCGGCGGCACCAAGGGCACCAGCATCCACGGCGCCCCGTGCCTGCTCCTCGACTACGAGGGCCGCAAGAGCGGCCAGTGGCGGCGCACCGTCCTGATCTACGGCACGGACGGTGACGACCAGCTGATCGTGGCGTCGTACGGCGGCTCGGACCAGCACCCGCAGTGGTACCTGAACCTTGAGGCCAACCCCGAGGTCCGGCTGCGTGTGGGAACCGAGCGGTTCACGGCGCGCGCCGAGACCCTGTCGCCGCAGGACAAGGCGCGGGTGTGGGACTCCCTGGTGGAGCTGTTCCCGGACTACGCGGTCTACCAGAAGAAGACGAGCCGCGACATTCCCGTCGTACGGCTGCGCCGCACCGAAGGCTGAGAATCGGCCCGGTCGTCACTCGCCGCACCACCCCGCCCGCGTCAGGGAATCGCGGCCTCGATCCGGGCGAGGTGGGCGGCGAGGATCTCGTCGAACGCCGCACCGCGGTCGGCCCCGAGGGGGCGGATCTCGCGGGCGAAGTGGGCCAGGGCGGGGAAGCGCTCGGGGTCGGCACCCAGCACCGCGACCCGGAACTGCTCCATGCCCTGCTCGTACTCGCCGGGGGTGAGGCTGCCGATGCCCGCCTCGGAGGCGATCAGCGAGGCGACGAGGATCACGATCCGGTGGTAGCGGGCCGGAATCTCCTCATCGGGCAGGCCCGAGGTCCGCAAGGCCTGTAGTACCTCTTCCATGACCAGCCGGGAGCCGGCACCTCCGGACGCGTAGCGCCCCCAGACCGCGGCGAGTTGAGGGTGCTCGCCGAAGGACTCCCGCAGACGCAGGGCCGTCGCGGTGATGCGCTGCTTCCAGTCACCCTCGGGGCGGTAGCCCTCCATCGCGGCCGCAAGGATGCGGTCGGCGACCGCGCGCAGCAGCTCCGTCTTGTTGCGGAAGTGCCGGTACAGGCTGGAGGAGTCCGTCCCGAGAGCGCCGGCGAGCTTGCGCACACTGAACGACTCGGCGTCGCTCGTGCGCAGCAGCTCCGCCGCCGTGTCCAGGATCTCCTCGGTCGACCAGCGCCTTCGGGCTGCCATTTTTCCCCTCTCGTCCCGGCCGAGCCTAGCTCATGCACATGGCCATGCACCCGGCACTGCACTGAGCGTAGTTCTCAGTAATGCACTTGGTTATGCACGCACCGCGTGCATACTAAGGACACATGCCCGACCGGGCCTCCCGATCGGGAGCAGCGAAGAGACGAAGCAGCGAACAGACGCAGGGGAGACGGGACATGAGTGAGACCACTGCTGTGGAGCGGCCGCCGGAGCCGGACTTCTCGGCGATCACCAACGAGGAACTGATCGCCTACCGCGAGGCGGAGAACCGCTTCAGGGCGTCCCGCGCGGCTCGGGCGGTCCTCGGCGAGCCGGACCCGGACGCGGTCGTCGACTGGCGGAACGTGGCGCTGCCTGGCCGCGACCTGCCTGTCCGGGTGTACCGGCCGGTGGCGACGCGGGACGCGGAGGCCGGCGGCCGGGTCGATCTGCCGCTCGTGATCCATGTGCACGGAGGAGGCTTCGTGGGCACGGCGGCGCAGTGTGACTGGGCCAACAGTCACCTCGCCGCCCGGCTCCCCGCGGTCGTCGTCTCGGTCGAGCATCGCCTCGTCGCCCAGGACAGCACGCTCCCGCATGCCGCCGACGACGGCTGGGACGTGCTGCGGCACGTGGTGCGGAACGCCGAGCGGTGGGGCGTCGACCCGGCGCGCACGGCCGTCTTCGGCGAGAGCTTCGGCGGGCTGATCAGTGCCCTGAGCGCGATCCGGGCCCGCGAGGCCGGCCTGCGGCTCAGGGCGCAGGTCCTGGTCAATCCCGCGGTCGACGTGACCGACACGATGGAGGACCACCCCTCGACGGCCGAGTACGCGTACAGCCCGACCCGCGCCCTGCCGCTACTGCGCTTCCTGCGGCGACTGTCCGTCCCGCCGGGGATCGATGCCCGCGCGTACTCGCCGCTGTACGCGGACGACCTGGGCGGACTCGCGCCGGCGCTCGTGGTGGTGCCGACCCAGGACGCGGTGGCCGACCACGGCCGTCGCTACGCCGAACGACTGCGGGAGGCCGGGACACCCGTGAGGCTCACCGAATACCCGGGAGCGAAGCATGCGTTCCTCTCCCTGCCGGGCATGGAACCGCAGGCCGAGGTCGCCCGTACGGAGATCCGCGAGTTCCTCGGTGCGGCTCTGGCGGACTGAACGAGGTGCTGCGCGACAGGCCTGTCGCGCAGCACCCGCCTCGACGTGATCACGGACCCATGGAGGAGGAGACAGGTGGTGGAGGACGAGACGGTGCGACGCGTCGGCATCATCGGGGTGGGCGAGATCGGCCGGGCCGTCGTCGAGGGCCTGCGCCACGAGGGCGGTGCTTGGCCGGATGTGTTCCTCTCCCCGCGGGGAGCCCGCACGGCCGAGGCACTGTCCGAGCAGTACGCGGGTGTCACGGTGTGCGCCGACAACCAAGAGGTGTTGGACCGCTCCGAGTTGGTGCTCCTCGCGGTGCGCCGCCGGGACCGGCACGACGCCGTGGCCGGACTACGGATCGACGGCGACAGGGTCGTGGTCAACGTGATGGCCGGCGTCGGCAATGACGAACTGCGTCGAACGCTCGGCACCGACGTCCCGTTGGTCCGCGCCATCCCCCTGCCGACCATCCGCGAACGCCGCTCCGTCACGGTCGTGCACCCCTCGCACCCGGAGGTGGATGCCTTCTTCGCGCGAATGGGCGGCGCGCTGCCCGTCGCGGACGAGGCCGCCTTCAACGTTCTCTCCGCGCTGACCGGCACGTTGACCACCCACTACGCGTATCTCGCGACGCTCGCCGCATGGGCTGCCGACCACGGCATCGCCCCCGACGACGCCGACCGCTACGTCCGCGGCCTCTTCCAGGGCGTCGGCCGCTCGTTGGGCGACGGGACCCGCTCCCTGGACCGACTCGCGGCCGACCACGAGACGCCGAACGGGAACAACGAACGCATCCGCACCACCTGGTTCGATCCGGCCAACGTCGAGGCCCTCGCGCAGGCGCTCGACGAGCTGCTCGCCGACCTCGGCCGGCCACTCGACGGGTCGTAGGCGTGGACTCGGCGGGCGTGGGCACGCGAGCCGGGAGACAGTGGAAAGGTCCCCTCCGAACCGTTGGAGGAACCAACGATGACCCAACCGTTCCCCGATTCCGTCCCGCCGACCCCCACGCCCGGGCCCGGCCCCGGTCCCGACCGGCCGGATCCCGGTCCGATGCCGGACCCATTCCCGACGCCGGTGCCCGAGCCCTCGCCGCGGCCCTCGCCGTCACCGACGCCGCCGCTGCCGGACCCGGACCCCGATCCACACCCACCGGAGCCCGAGCCCTCACCGGCTTAGCGGCTACGCGTCGACCTCGGAGCGGTCACCGCCCCACAGCGTGTGGAACGAGCCCTCCCGGTCGACCCTGCGGTACGTGTGCGCGCCGAAGAAGTCCCGCTGGCCCTGTGTGAGCGCGGCCGGCAGGCGCTCGGCGCGCAGCGCGTCGTAGTAGGCGAGCGCGGCGGCGAAGCCCGGCGTGGGCACACCCTGCGTGGTCGCCGCGACCAGGACCGAGCGCCAGTCGTCCTGCGCCGCGGCGATCTCGTCGGCGAAGCCCTTGTCGGACAGCAGCGAGACCAGGTTCGGCTCCGCCTCGTACGCCGCCGTGATCCGGTCGAGGAACGCGGCACGGATGATGCAGCCGCCGCGCCAGATCCGGGCCACCGCACCGGAGTCGATGTTCCAGTCGTACTCCTCGCTGCCCGCGGAGATCTCGTGGAAGCCCTGCGTGTACGACACGATCTTCGAGGCGTACAGGGCCTGTTCGACGCGGTCGGCGAAGGCGGCCGCCTCCGACTCGCTCAGTGCCACGGCCGTCGGCCCCGCCAACTCGCTTGAAGCGGTGCGCAGTTCCGCGTGCCCGGACAGGGAGCGCGCGAACACCGCCTCCGCGATGCCGGACACCGGCACGCCCAGGTCGAGCGCGATCTGCACCGTCCAGCGGCCGGTGCCCTTCTGCTCGGCCTGGTCCTGGACGACGTCCACGAAGGGCTTGCCGGTCGCCTCGTCCACGTGGGAGAGGACCTCGGCCGTGATCTCGATCAGGTAGGAGTCGAGGCGGCCCGTGTTCCAGGTGCGGAAGATGTCGGCGATCTGTGCCGGGGAGTACCCGGCCACGTCGCGCAGCAACTGGTAGGCCTCGCCGATGAGTTGCATGTCGGCGTACTCGATGCCGTTGTGCACCATCTTGACGAAGTGGCCCGCCCCGTCGGGGCCGACGTGCGTCACGCAGGGCGCGCCGTCCTTCGCCTTGGCGGAGATCTTCTCCAGCATCGGGCCGAGCGAGGCGTACGACTCGACGCTGCCGCCGGGCATGATGCTCGGCCCGTGCAGCGCGCCCTCCTCGCCGCCGGAGACGCCGGTGCCGACGAAGTGGATGCCCTGCTCGCGCAGTTCCTTCTCACGGCGACGGGTGTCCGCGAAGTGCGCGTTGCCGCCGTCGATGATCATGTCGCCCGACTCCATGAGCGGCGCGAACTCCTTGATCACCGCGTCCGTCGGCTCGCCCGCCTTCACCATGATGACCAGGCGCCGCGGCCGCTCCAGCGCGGCCACGAACTCCTCGGCCGTCTCGGTCGGTACGAAGATGCCCTCCTCGCCGAACTCCTCGACCAGCGCGTGCGTACGGGACGCCGTGCGGTTGTGAAGGGCGACCCTGTAGCCGTTGCGGGCGAAGTTCCGGGCGAGATTGCGCCCCATCACAGCGAGCCCTGTGACACCGATCTGGGCTGTGTCGCTCATGCCTGCCGCTCCTGTCGCTTCTGTTGCTTGTGCCTGCGGAAAATGAAAGATCTTGTTCATTTCTGGTGGGGGTCGAGTTAGGTTGGCGATCCGACCCCACCATGGATTCTCTCCACCGTGGACTCTCTACGAAATTGGAGCCGTGCGTGCCTCATTTCGACCTGTCACTCGATGCGTTGCGTACTTATCAGCCGGAGTTGACCGCCCCCGACGACTTCGACGCCTTCTGGGAGAAGACCCTGGTCGAGGCCAGGGAGCACGACCTGGACGCACGCTTCGAGCCCGTCGATGTCCCGTACACGGCAGTCGACGTATTCGACGTTACGTACGCGGGCTTCGGCGGGCATCCCGTGAAGGGCTGGCTGGTCCTTCCGGCAGGCGCGAACGAGCCGCTTCCGGCCGTTGTCGAGTACATCGGCTACGGGGGCGGCCGCGGCCTGCCGCACACCCACCTGCGCTGGGCGGCCGCCGGGTTCGCGCACTTCGTGATGGACACCCGCGGGCAGGGCAGCGGCGGCAGCGTCGGCGACACCCCCGACCCGGTCGGCTCCACGCCGTCCCAGCCGGGCTTCATGACGCGCGGCATCCAGGACCCGCACGAGTACTACTACCGCCGCGTCTACACGGACGCCGTGCGCGCCGTCGACGCGGCCCGCTCGCACCCGCTCGTGGACGCCTCGCGGGTCGCCGTCGCCGGCGGCAGCCAGGGCGGCGGCATCACGATCGCCGTGGCGGGCCTCGTGCCCGACCTGCGGGCTGCCGCGCCCGACGTGCCGTTCCTGTGCGACTTCCGGCGCGCGGCCACGCTCACCGAGCGTCACCCGTACCGGGAGATCGCCCTCTACCTCAAGGCCCACATCGGCGAGGACGAGCGCGCCTTCCGCACGCTCTCCTACTTCGACGGCATCAACTTCGCGGCGCGTGCCACGGCGCCGACCCTGTTCTCCGCCGCCCTGGAGGACCTGACCTGCCCGCCGTCCACGGTCTTCGGCGCGTACAACCACTGGGCGGGCGCCGAGAAGTCGATCGAGGTGTACACGTTCAACGACCACGAGGGCGGCGGCCCCTTCCAGCAGGCCGCACAACTTCGTTGGATTCCTGGGCACTTGAGGGGCTGAATCCCGCCAAGGTGGCTCGGGGCACTCTTGTCCACTTACGTAGGAGCGGCTAATTTGCCGCTCCTACGTGTGGCTGAGGGGGCATTCATGGCGTTACGTGGCCGGCACCGCCGGTATCAGCCGAGCCGGGTCAATCGGGCGTCGCTCACCGTGACCGTGGGCGGTGTGGGCATGGCGATACCGATCGTCGGCGCGAGCACGGCGCAGGCCGCGGACGCGCACACGTGGAACAAGGTCGCCGCGTGCGAGTCCTCCGGGAACTGGAGCATCAACAGCGGCAACGGGTTCTTCGGCGGACTCCAGTTCACCCGCTCCACCTGGGCCGCGTACGGCGGCACCGCCTACGCGCCGCGCGCCGACCTCGCCACCAGGGACCAGCAGATCGCCGTGGCGGAGAAGGTGCTCAAGGGGCAGGGGCCCGGCGCCTGGCCGGTGTGCTCGCAGCGCGCGGACCTCACCCGCACGACCGCGACGCCGGACGTGCGGCCGCAGGCCACGCCGCAGTCACGGGCGGGACGCGCCCAGATGTACCGCGTCGTCAGCGGGGACAGCCTCTCCGGAATCGCCGCCGAGCGGTCCGTGAAGGGCGGTTGGCGGGCGCTGTACGCGGCGAATCGCGCCACGATCGGCTCCGACCCGGACCTGATCACGCCGGGGCAGCGCCTCGCCGTGTCGGGGAAGGGTAAGGGCGAGACGCAGGCGCAGCCCGCGAAGAAGGCCTCGAAGCCCGCCGCCAAGACTTCCGAGAATCCCGTCGCCAAGAAGTCCGACACGGCGAAGGCCACCACGCACAACGCCGTCGCTCCCGTCGCCGCGTCCCTCGGCACCCCCTACCGCGCCGCCGGTTCGTCCTGGTCGAAGGGCTACCACACGGGCGTCGACTTCGCGGTGCCCACCGGGACGTCCGTGAAGGCCATCACCGCCGGGAACGTCGTCTCGGCCGGCTGGGGCGGCTCGTACGGCTACGAAGTGGTGATCCGGCACGCCGACGGCAAGTACAGCCAGTACGGGCACCTGTCGGCGCTGACGGTGAAGAGCGGCCAGCGCGTGGTGGCGGGCCAGCGCATCGCACGCTCCGGCTCCACGGGCAACAGCACGGGCCCGCATCTGCACTTCGAGGTGCGGACGGGGCCCGGGTTCGGCAGTGACGTGGACCCGCTGGCGTATCTGCGGGCCCGCGGCGTCAGGATCTGAGCGTCCCAGAGGCCTCAGGGACCGAGTGTCCGAGAGGCCTCAGGGCCGGTATCAGGACGACCGGATGTCCTCGGCCGTCCAGCCCCCGCACGGCGGCTTCTGCCGGGGGCCCGGCGCGCGCTGCGGCAGCGGCACGGAGTCGAGCCCGGCCGGGCTGTCCGGCACCACGGGCGGGATCACCGGTGACGCTCCGTGCGGGAGGGTGGTGACGACCGAGGCGCGCGACCGGCGGCCGCGCCCGATGCGCTCCGTCGTCAGCAGGATCAGGCCGCCCGCCGCCACGACGCCGCAGGCGAGCGCGAGCATCGTGCCGATCGTGCCGTACCGGAACGATTCGCCGAACATGGTGAGGCCGATGGTCGCCGCCACCACGGGGTTCACGACCGTCGCGGTCGCCAGTGGTGCGGCGAGCCCTGCGCCCCGGTAGGAGGCCTGCGACAGCAGCATCCCGGTCACGGCCAGGCCCGCGATCGCGAGGAGCGTGGCGAGCTGTTCCAGCGGCTGCCCGGTCCAGTCCTCGGTCACGGACTTCGTGAACACCGACGCCATGCCGAACGCGCCGCCGGCCGCCACCGCGAGCAGCACCGCGCGCACCACGGGGTGCCGGTGCGCCACGCGGGCCGACGACATCAGGGTCAGCACGCCGCCCACCGTGATCAGACCGACGAACAGGCGCTGCGTCCCGTCCAGCGACTGCTCGGTCGTGGACCCGGTCAGCGAGAGCAGCCCCGCGAGGCCGACCGTCGCCATGATCGCGCCGCGCCAGGCCGTCGCCCCGGCCCTGCGCCCCACCAGGAGCGCCGACATCGGCAGCGCGAGCACGATCGTGAGGGCGCCCAGCGGCTGTACGACGCTGAGGGGGCCGAAGGCGAGCGCCGCGACGTGCAGCAGCGCACCCAGGCCGTTCAGGCATCCGGCGCCCCACCAGGCGGGCCGGCGCAGGGGGGCGTACGCCGCCTTGGGCGACGTCACGGCCACGCGCTCCTGCACGATCGCCCCGCCCGCGTACGCGACGGCGGAGACGAGCGAGAGCAGCACGGAAAGCACCAGGTCGCTCATGAGGCGCCCCTGGGGGTGCAGCGTGGCGCACGGTCGCTTCTCATACTCTCTACGATCGCTCTTTTCACCTCTCCCTGTCGTCCGACTTGAGCACGCATTGGGTCCTACTCCCGTTGGAGTAGGCCGCATCCTGATTCATCCCCAGGGCGGGTGCCCCAGGGACCCGGGGGAGACTCGGGCCCGTTACGGTCCGCGCTCTTCCGCACGGGCCCTCCATGGGTGACCATGAGGTGCGCTTTCGAACAGCGATCCGGAGCGAGTGTCGCCGACCGACGACTACGGGGGCCGCGCGTGCGTGTGGGACTGCTGACCAGGGAGTACCCGCCGGATGTCTACGGCGGTGCCGGAGTGCACGTGGAGTTCCTGGCGCGCGAGCTGCGCCCCCTCGTCGACCTCGAGGTGCACACGTGGGGCGAGGGAGCGGCCGACGGCGTGCGCCGGCACCGGGCCTGGCCCGCGCTCGACGGTGCGAACGACGCGCTGCGCACGCTCTCCGTGGACCTGGCCATCGCCGCGGCCATCGAAGGCCGCGACCTCGCGCACTCCCACACCTGGTACACGAACCTCGCCGGGCATCTGGCGGCGCTGCACCTCGGGATACCGCACGTGATGACCGCGCACTCCCTGGAGCCGCTGCGCCCCTGGAAGGCCGAGCAGCTGGGCGGCGGCTACGCGCTGTCGGCATGGGCCGAGCGGACCGCGATCGAGGCCGCGGACGGCGTGATCGCCGTGTCGCACGCGATGCGCAAGGACATCCTCGCCTGCTATCCGGCCCTGGAGCCGAAGAAGGTCCGTGTAGTGCACAACGGCATCGACGTCTCGCTCTACCACGCGGACGCCGGCACGGACGTGCTGCGCCGCTACGACATCGACCCGCAGCGCCCCTACATCCTCTTCGTCGGCCGCATCACCCGGCAGAAGGGCGTGCCCCATCTGCTGCGCGCGGCAAAGGGGCTGACGAAGGACGTCCAGGTCGTGCTCTGCGCGGGCGCGCCCGACACCCCGGAGGTCGGGCGCGAGTTCCGGGAGCTGGTCGACGAGTTGAAGGCCACGCGCGACGGGGTGCGCTGGATCCCCGCCATGCTGCCGCGCGCCGAGGTCATCCAACTGCTCACGCACGCCTCGGTGTTCGCGTGCCCCTCCGTGTACGAGCCGCTCGGCATCGTCAACCTGGAGGCGATGGCCTGCGGCACCGCGGTGGTCGCCTCGCAGGTCGGCGGCATCCCCGAGGTCGTCGCGGACGGTGAGACGGGGCTGCTCGTCCCGTACGCGGCCGCGGAGCCCGAGGCCTTCGAGGCGGGGCTCGCGGTCGCCCTGAACCGGGTCGTCGCCGATCCCGGTGCGGCGCGGGCGATGGGAGAGGCGGGTCGGGAGCGGGCGGCGGCGGAGTTCGGCTGGGACGCGATCGCCCGGCGCACGGTCGACGTGTACCAGGAGATTCTCAACGGTACGTGAATCACAGGGGGGTTGGGATGCGCGGCGGACCTTCGGTGCTCGGGATCGTGCTGGCAGGTGGGGAGGGCAAGCGGCTGATGCCGCTCACCGCGGACCGGGCGAAGCCCGCGGTGACGTTCGGCGGGACCTACCGCCTGGTCGACTTCGCCCTGTCCAATCTCGTCAACGGCGACATCCTGCGCATCTGCGTCCTGACGCAGTACAAGTCGCACTCGCTGGACCGGCACGTCACGACCACCTGGCGGATGTCGAGCCTGCTCGGCAACTACGTCACCCCGGTCCCGGCCCAGCAGCGACTCGGGCCGCGCTGGTACTCGGGCAGCGCAGACGCGATCCTGCAGTCCCTCAACCTGGTCCACGACGAACAGCCCGACTACATCGCGGTGTTCGGCGCCGACCACGTGTACCGGATGGATCCGCGGCAGATGCTCGCCCAGCACATCGAGTCGGGCGCGGGCGTCACGGTGGCGGGCATCCGGGTGCCGCGCGGGGAGGCGTCCCAGTTCGGGATCATCACGCCGGCCCGTGACGGCACGCGCATCGACGCCTTCCTGGAGAAGCCGACCGATCCGCCGCCGCTGCCCGGCACCCCGAACCAGGTGTTTGCATCGATGGGCAACTACCTGTTCACCTCGAAGGTCCTCGTCGACGCGCTGACGACCGACGCCGAGGACGCCAACTCCGCGCACGACATGGGCGGTTCGATCGTGCCGATGCTCACTGAGCGAGGCGTCGCCCAGCTCTACGACTTCGACGGCAACCACGTGCCGGGGGAGACGGACCGCGACCACGGCTACTGGCGCGACGTCGGCACCCTCGACGCCTACTACGAGGCCCACATGGACCTCATCTCGGACACCCCGGTCTTCAACCTCGACAACCGCCGCTGGCCGATCTACACCCACCCCGGCCAGCTGCCGCCCGCCAAGTTCTGCGCGGGCGGCATCGCGGCCGAGTCCATCGTCAGCCCCGGCTGCGTCATCCGCGGCCAGGTCACCCGCTCCGTACTCTCACCGGGCGTCGTCGTCGAGGACGGCGCGGTCGTCCAGGGCTCGGTCCTGCACGACAACGTACGGGTCGGCAGAGGAGCGGTGGTACGCGGCGCCGTCCTCGACAAAAACGTGGAGGTCCCGGTCGGCGCAACCATCGGCGTCAACCCGGGCCGCGACGCGGAGCTCTACACCGTGTCGAAGTCGGGAGTCATCGCGCTCGGCAAGGGGCAGTCGGTGCACTGAGCAGAAAGGGGAGGGCGCGCCGGTGGCCGGTGCTGTACTTGGCTCATGAAAGCGCTGCTGGTGCTGTCCGTGCCGCTCTTGGTGTTCGCCCTGCCGACGTGCGGCCTGTGGCTGCTGGGGCGACGAGCGAAGGTCCCGGCCTGGATGCTGACCGTGTTCCTGGCCGCCGGGTGGTTGACGGTGCTCGTCGGCGGGTTCCTCTCACAGCGTGCGCAACCGGCCCTGTTCCCGGAGACCTCGCCGTGCCACGGCGCCGGTACGCCGGTCTCGCGGTACCTGCCGCCGGATTCGTTCTGCCGGCACGACGACGGGGAACTGAGGACGGCCAACGGGCCGTCGGGCAAGCTCGTGTTCTGGCTCGCCCTGGGTGTAGCAGTCTCCGTGCCGGGAGTCGCCCTCGTGCGGCGCCGCGTGGAGCCGGGGCGGCGCCCGCGCCCGGCTCGCTTGGCTAACCTGCACGGATGGCCACCGACCTGACCCTCCTGCCCCGCGTCGCCCACCGCGGGCAGGAGGTCACCGCGCCCCGGCTGCGCGGCCTGCTCGCCCTCCTCGCGAGCGAGCCGCGCACCGGGTGCAGCACGGAGCGGCTGGTGGCGGGGCTGTGGCCTGAGGAGCTGCCGCAGCACCCGGGCAAGGCGGTGCAGGTGCTCGTCGCGCGGGTGCGGGCCCAGCTGGGCGCCGACGTCATCGCGAGCACGCCGACCGGTTACCGGCTCGGCCTCGCCGATGACCAGGTCGACAGCTCCGCGCTGCTGCGGTACGCCGCCGTGTGCGCGGAGCGGGCCAGGGCCGGGGACCACGCAGGCGCGCTGGCCGGGGCCGAGGCCGGACTCGCCCTGTGGGAGGGCGCCCCGGAGGAGGCCGGCGGCACGCACGATCCCGTGGCCGCGCTGCGCGCCGAACGTGGCCCGGTCCGCCGGGAACTCGCCCGCGCGCGGGCCCTCGCGCTCGCCCGGCTCGGCCGGTACGCGGAGGCCGCGGGCCCGCTGGCGGAGACCGCCGTACGGCTGCCGCGCGACGAGGAGGTGCTCGCCGAACTGCTCCGCGCCGAGGCCGCCACGGCCGGCCCTTCCACCGCGCTCGCCCGTTACGAGACGTACCGCAGTGGGCTCCGGGAGGAACTGGGTGCCGAGCCCGGTGCTCAACTCCGTCACATTCAGGCCGAGTTGCTGCGGGACGAACCGGCCGTCGTCCGGCACGGCGTACCGCACGAACCGAACCAACTCCTCGGCCGTGAACAGGACATCGCCGCGGTGGAGAGACTGCTGCGTGAGGCGCGCGCCGTGACCGTTGTCGGCCCCGGCGGACTCGGCAAGACCCGGCTCGCGTACGCCGTGACCCGCCGGGCCGGGCAACGCGTCGTGCACGCCGTGCCGTTGGCCGGTGTCCCCGCGGACGCGGACATCGCCGCGGAGGTGGCCTCCGCGCTCGGCGTGGGGGAGGGGCGGCACGGCGCCGTCGCCGGGCATGCCCCGGCCGACCCGGTGTCCGGCATCGTCCGGACGCTCGGTGCCGGACCCGCGCTGCTGGTCCTCGACAACTGCGAGCACGTCGTCGGGGCGGTCGCCGACCTCGTCCAGGCGCTGCTGTCCCGCGCCCGCGACCTGCGCGTGCTCGCCACCAGCCGGTCGCCGCTCGGGCTCACGTCGGAGGCGGTGCACGCGCTGCCGGAGCTGGGGCCCGACACCTCCGTCGAGCTGTTCGGCCAGCGGGCCAGGGCCGCGCGGCCCGGCGTCGACCTGCCGCCGGACGCGGTGGCCGAACTGTGCGGACACCTCGACGGGCTGCCGCTCGCCGTGGAGCTGGCCGCGGCGCGGGTGCGGGCCCTGTCCGTGCCCGAGATCGCGCGCCGCCTCGGCGACCGCTTCGCCCTGCTGCGCGGCGGCGTACGCGACGTCCCCGAGCGGCACCGCACCCTGCACGCCGTCGTGGAGTGGAGCTGGAACCTCCTCGCGGACGAGGCCCGCGCCGCCATGTGCACGCTGTCCGTCTTCCCCGGCGGGTTCTCCGCCGACGCGGCGGAACGGGTCCTCGGCAAGGACGCGCTGGGCGTGCTGGACGTATTGGGCGTATTGGAGCAGCTCGCCGAGCAGTCACTCCTGACCGTCGCCGACGCCCCCTCAGGGGTCCGGTTCCGGATGCTGGAGACCGTACGGGAGTTCAGCGCGGCCCGGCTCGCGGAATCCGGCGAGGAGGAACGGGCTCTCGGTCAACTCTGCTCCTGGGCACGCGAGTTCGGTGTCGCTCACTACGACACACTGCTCGGCCCGCGTTCCCCCGACACTCGCGAGCTGATCAAGTCCGAGCAGGACAACCTCGTCACCGCCCTCCGGCACGCCCTGGCCCGCGGCGAGGGGGCCACCACCGCGGCCGTCACCGCTGTACTCGCCGCCCTGTGGTCCACGGACTCGGACTTCGCCCGCCTCTTCGCCCTCGCGGCCGACACCGGCGCCCCGCTCTCGCACTACCGCCCCGAACCCGGGTACGTCGAAGTGGCCCGGGCCGCCGCGGTGTTGTGCGCGGCGAGCCTCATCGTGGACCACGCACCGCGCGTCCTGCGCCACCTCGTCACCCTGCGTCGGCTGCCCGCGGCCCCGCCGGACACGCTGCTGCGCGCCATCGCGGTCGTGCTGGTCGCCGTACCGGAGATGCTGCCTCCCGACTACGACGTGCTGCGCGAACTCTGCGACAGCGACTACCCGTTGGTCGTCTCCGTCGCCGAGAGCGTCGCCACGTACGTCTGGGAGTACGAGCACGACATCGGCCGCACGCTCGCATCGGCGCGGCGGGTCGTCGACGTCCTGGCGGCGGTCGACAGCCCGCCCCTGGAGGTCATGGGCTACTCACGGCTGAGCCAGCTGTGTCTGACGACGGGCGACGGCGACGCCGCGTACCGCTACCTCGGGGCGGCCCGCGAGGCACTGCCCCGGTTCGGCGACGAGAACGACTACGTCGGCATCCGCTGGGGATTCGCGCTCGCCTGCCTGCAACGCGCGGACCCGGACGAGGCCGAGACCTGGCAGCGGCGGGCACAGGCCGAGGGCACCGCGCAGAAGGACCCCTTCTACAGCCCGGACCTGGGAGTACGCGCCGAGATCGCGCTCGCCCGCGGCGACACCGAGGCCGGTCTTGAGCTGTGGCGCCGTGCCGTCGCACGGCTGCCCGCCGCCGGCGCACAGCACGACGGGGAGCTGTGGCACGACCCGTGGGCTCTGCAGATCCAGGCGACGGCGGTGACGGCGCACGCGTACGCGGACCGGCTCGCACCGGTCGCCGACACGGTCGACCGGCTGCGGGCCGTGCACGCGGGGCCGACCGCCGACCAGCTGGCACTCCCCGTCCTCGGCACCGTGCTGCACGCGCTCGGCGCGGCCGGGCTCACGGACCGTACCCCGGAAGCCGTACGGACGCTCGCCCTGGCCGAACGGCTGTGGGTGCTGCGGGACTTCCAGCCCACGATGGCGGCGGCCCGTGCCCGACAGGCGGCCGAGAGCGCCGACCGGGCGGCGTACACCGACGCGGTGGCCGAGTACGCCGCCCTCGGGCGGGACGAACTGCGGGACGCGGCCCGCGCCGCCGCTACGCCGGATCGCGGTTGAACAGCGCCCTCGACCAGAAGAACCCGAGTGCGGTCAGGCCCAGGCACCAGGCGACCGTGAGCCACCCGTTGTGACCGATCGGCGTGCCGAGCAGCAGTCCGCGCAGTGTCTCGATGAAGGGCGTGAACGGCTGGTACTCGGCGACCGGCCGGAACCAGCCGGGCATCGCGTCGATCGGCACGAAGGCGCTGGAGATGAACGGGAGGATGATCAGCGGCATCGCGTTGTTGCTCGCCGCCTCGGCGTTCGGACTGGCCAGGCCCATTCCGACGGCCACCCAGCTCAGCGCCACGGCCACCAGCACCGTCAGGCCGAACGCCGCCAGCCACTCCAGGGCGGTCGCGTCCGTGGAGCGGAAGCCGACGGCCACCGCGACCGCGCCGACGACAACGACGCCGGCGACCGCTTGCAGCACGCTACCCACGACATGCCCGATCAGCACGGACCCGCGGTGGATGGCCATCGTACGGAAACGGGCCATGATCCCTTCCGTCATGTCCATCGTGACCGAGATCGCGGTCCCGGCCGGAGTGGCGCCGATGGTCATCAGCAGGATCCCCGGCACGAGATAGCCGATGTACGCGCTCCGGTCGGCGGGGCCGCCACCGATCCCCGCGCTCATCACGTCGCCGAAGACGTACACGAAGAGCAGCAGCAGAACGATGGGTGTCAGCAGGATGTTCAGGGTGAGCGACGGGTAGCGGCGGGCGTGCAGGAAGTTGCGGCGCAGCATCGTGGACGAGTCGCGAACTGCGAGGGACAGGGCGGTGCTGCTCATCGGAGGGCCTCCTCGGGCCGGGAGGTCTGCTCGGCGCCGCCGGTCAGGGCGAAGAACACGTCGTCGAGGTCGGGGGTGTGCACGGACAGCTCGTCCGCCTCGATGCCCGCCGCGTCCAACCAGTCGAGTACGGAGCGCAGTTCGCGCTGGGTGCCGTCGCTGGGAATCCGTACCGTCAGCGCGTCGTCGTCCGTGGTGACATCGCGCAGCACGGCGACGGCGGCCCGGTAGCCGGCCGGATCGGTGAACCGCAGCCGCACATGGCCGCCCGGCACGAGCCGCTTCAGCTCCTCGGCGGAGCCCGTGGCGGCGATCCGGCCCTCGCTCAACACGGCGATGCGGTCGGCGAGTTCATCGGCCTCGTCCAGGTACTGCGTGGTGAGGAAGACGGTGACACCGTCGGCGACGAGTTCGCGGATCATGCGCCACATCGTGTGGCGGCTGCGCGGGTCGAGGCCGGTCGTCGGCTCGTCGAGGAACAGGATGCGCGGGGAGCCGACCAGCGTCATGGCGATGTCGAGGCGGCGCGTCATGCCGCCGGAGTACGTCGACGCGGGCTTGCTTGCCGCCTCGGAGAGGTCGAAGCGGTCGAGGAGCCCGGCGGCCAGCCGGCGGCCCTCGCGCCGGGGCAGATGGTGCAGATCCGCCATGATGTGCATGTTCTCCTCACCGGTGATCAGGCCATCGACGGCCGAGAACTGCCCGGTCACCCCGATCGCCGCGCGCACGGCCTGGGGGTCGGCGGCGAGGTCGTGGCCGCCGACGGACAGCTCGCCCGCGTCGGCGGTGACGAGCGTGGAGAGGATCTTGACGGCGGTGGTCTTGCCCGCGCCGTTCGGCCCGAGCAGCGAGAAGACGGAGCCGGCCGGCACCGCGAGATCGATGCCGTCGAGCACGGCCTTGTCGCCGTAGGCCTTGCGGAGCCCCTTCGCCGCGATGGCGAGGGGAGGGGGTGTCGCTGTCGTGGTGGTCATGCGGCAGAGGCTGTGGCACGGCGCACTCAGGCTGGTTTCAGTGTGGTTTCAGTGGCCATCCGGGTCCCGCGGTCTTGCCGGGGACGCGCGCCCGTGCTGTGATGCCAACTGCCCGTCCCCGCAACAATGTTCAACGAAGTCCAACGTAATACACCGCAGTTGCACAGACCCGAGCGGCGAGCCGCCACTCATCCTCGACGCGTCCCAGCACAGGAGGATCCGTGCGCACAAGAACCCCCAGAAAATCCGGACAGCCCCGAACCCTCAGACGTCACGCAAGGCATCTGTCCCTGCTCCTCACCGCGGCCCTGGGCCTCAGCGCCCTCGCGGTGGCCCCGTCCGGCGCCGCCGCCACCGCGGACGACGACCCGGTCGTGCCGCACGGACTGAAGGGCGAGTACTACACCCAGTCCGCCTCCGGCGCCTTCGACTTCGACAAGCTCAAGGCCACCGGCTTCGACCCGCAGATCGACTTCAACAGCCTCGACTCCCGTCTGTCGTCCGCGACCGGCCAGGCGGACGACGCGAGCGTGCGCTGGACCGGGAAGCTGGTGCCGGAGAAGTCCGGGCCGACAACGTTGTCTATGATCGGTGACAACGGCTTCCGGCTGTGGGTCGACAACAAGCTGGTCATCGACCACTGGGTCGACGACTGGGAGAAGGAACAGACTTCCCAGCCCGTCGACCTGACCGCGGGCAAGGCGGTCGACATCAAGGTCGAGTACTTCGAGCACATCGGCGGCTCCAACCTCCACCTGCGCTGGACCGAGCCCGGTGAGAAGAAGGAGGCCATCCCGTCCTCCGCGTTCCGGATCCCCGACGACTGGAAGTACGACGGTGCCATCGGCACCACCGTGCTCGGCGACGGCCGCACCCTGAAGCTGGACTTCGCGCAGAAGCTGGGCGCCGTCCCCGGTGACATCAACGATCACCTGAAGGCCGTCATCGGCGGCGCCAAGTGGCCGCTCGGCACGGCGAAAGCGGACCCCGACGACCCGCGCGCGCTGATCGTCGGCCTCGACGAGCCGGTCGTCGGCAACAAGGACGGCGACGCCTCGGGCCAGGCCGACGTGACGTACGACGGCAAGGGCGGGCTGGCCGGAAGCGACGGCACGGCCATCGGCTCCTTCTGGTCGAGCGGGCCCAACCACTCGACGCACGAGCTGACCACCAAGTGGGGCGACGACGTCACCCCGGCCAACGCGCACCGCGAGTACCCGCGGCCCCAGCTCACCCGTGACAAGTGGAAGAACCTCAACGGCAGTTGGGAGTTCGCCGCTGCCAAGGAGGGCGAGCAGCCGCCGGTCGGCAAGAAGCTCGGCGAGAAGATCCTCGTGCCCTACCCGGTCGAGTCCCAGCTCTCCGGCGTCCAGCGCCACGAGGACCGCATGTGGTACCGGCGCACCTTCACCGTGCCCGCCGACTGGAAGGTCGGCGACAAGCGGCGGCTGCGGCTCAACTTCGGTGCCGTGGACTGGAAGTCGGAGATCTACGTGAACGGCACGAAGGTCGCCGATCACAAGGGCGGCTACGACAAGTTCAGCGCCGATGTCACCGACGCCCTCAAGCCGGGCCGCACCCAGGAACTCATCGTCGGTGTCTACGACCCGACCGACGCCGACAACGCCGAGAACCCGCCCATGGGCAAGCAGCGGCTCGACCCCAGCGGCATCTGGTACACCCCGTCCTCCGGCATCTGGCAGACCGTGTGGATGGAGCCGGTCGCCGCAGACCACGCCACCGACCTGAAGGTGACGCCGAATGTGAAGACGGGCGAAGTGGCCGTCTCCGCAACGGGTGTTCGTGACGGTGTCCCCGTCACGGCGACGGCGTACGCGGACGGCAAGAAGGTCGCCACCGCCACCGGAACCTCCGGCGGACCGCTCACCCTGAAGATCGCCAAGCCGCACCTGTGGTCGCCCGACGACCCCTTCCTCTACGACCTCAAGGTGGGCGTAGGCGAGGACAAGGTCGGCAGCTACTTCGGGATGCGCTCGATCTCCGTCGAGAAGGTGAACGGCACGCCGCGCACCATCCTCAACGGCAAGCCGGTCTTCATGATGGCCACCCTCGACCAGGGTTTCTGGCCCGACGGCCTGCACACCGCGCCCAGCGACGACGCGCTCGCGTACGACCTGAAGATGCACAAGAAGATGGGCTTCAACTCGGTCCGCAAGCACATCAAGGTCGAACCCGACCGCTGGTTCTACTGGGCCGACAAGCTCGGCCTGATGGTCTGGCAGGACATGCCGGCGATGGAGGCCGGCACGAACCCGTCGACGGCCGCCCGCGCCGAGTTCGAGCGCGAGATGAAGATCATGATCGACCAGCACATCAACCACCCGTCGGTCGTCATGTGGGTCACCCTGAACGAGGGCTGGGGCCAGTACGACGAGGGCCGCCTCGCCACCCAGGCCAAGTCCTGGGACCCGACCCGCCTCATCAACGGCATGTCGGGCCTCAACCTCGGCAAGGACGGCGGCACCGGCGACATCATGGATGAACACGGCTACCCGAGCCCCGCCCTGCCACCCAAGCCGGACGGCGAACGCGCCCTGGTCGCGGGCGAGTACGGCGGCCTCGGCCTCGCGGTGCCGGGCCACGCCTGGTCGGTCCAGCAGTCCTACGTCGACGTGGACCCGGCGACGTACACGGACGGCTACCTCGAGAAGCTGGACGAGGTGCACAAGCTGGCCTGCAAGGGCGGCAACGGCGCCGTCTACACGCAGATCTCCGACGTCGAGGGCGAGTTGAACGGTCTGCTCACCTATGACCGCCGGGTCGTCAAGCCCGACGTGAAGCGGGTGCACGACGCCCAGCAGGCGCTGATCCGCGACGCCTCGCAGGACACCGTGGCGAACTGCTCCTGACCCGTACGCCCTTGGGGCGGGCCCGTACTCACGGGCCCGCCCCTCTTTCGTAGGAGGCACTTCATGACTGTGACTCGACGCGGCGTGCTCCAGGCCGCGACGGTGGCCTGTGCGGCCACCGCGTGGGGCGGCGCGGCCACCGCGACGGCGCGGGCGGACGCGTCGGGACCGGCCGCCGACGCGTTCACGCGCCTGCCCGTCGGCAGTGTCACCGCCGACGGGTGGCTCGCCGGCCAACTGCGCCTGGAACTGGCCGGACTGTGCGGACGGTACGAGCAGAAGTCCCACTTCCTCGACATGGACACGTGTGGCTGGATCCACCCGGAACTCGCCGGCTGGGAGGAAGTCCCGTACTGGCTGCGGGGGTTCGTGCCCCTCGCTATCGCCACTCGCGACGCCAACGCGCTTGCCACGTGCAGGCGCTGGATCGACCCCATCCTCGCCACCCAGCAGTCCGACGGATTCTTCGGGCCGCGCGCCCTGCGCACGTCGTTGAACGGAGGCCCGGACTTCTGGCCGTTCCTGCCGCTCCTTATGGCGCTGCGCACATGGGAGGAGTACACCCACGACGAGCGCATCGTGCCGTTCCTGACCCGCTTCATGACCTACATGGCGGCCCAGGGAAAGGGCGCCTTCGACAGCAGCTGGGTCTCCGTGCGCTGGGGCGACGGCATCGACACCGCGCGCTGGCTGTACGAGCGGACCGGCGACGCCTTCCTCGTGGATCTCGTCGGCAAGATGCACCGCTACGGCGCCGACTGGACGGGAAAGCTCCCCACCCCGCACAACGTCAACATCGCCCAAGGCTTCCGCGAACCCGCCCAGTACGCCCAGTGGGCCACCGAAGGGGCGGAGGAACTGCGCCGCGCCACCTACCGCACGTACGACCAAGTGCTGCACGAATACGGGCAGTTCCCCGGCGGCGGCATGGCGGGGGACGAGAACGCCCGGCCCGGGTTCGGCGACCCGCGCCAGGGGTTCGAGACCTGCGGCATCGTCGAGTTCATGGCCAGCCACGAGCTGCTCACCCGGATCACCGGCGATCCCGTGTGGGCGGACCGCTGCGAGGACCTGGCCTTCAACATGCTCCCGGCCGCCCTGGACCCGACCGGCAAGGGAATCCACTACGTCACCAGCGCCAACGGCATCGACCTCGACAACACCCGCAAGACCGACGGGCAGTTCCAGAACGGCTTCGCCATGCAGTCCTACCAGCCCGGCGTCGACCAGTACCGGTGCTGCCCGCACAACTACGGCATGGGCTGGCCCTACTTCGCCGAGGAACTGTGGCTCGCGGGGCCCGACGGCGGGCTCGTGGCCGCGATGTACGCGCCGTGCGAGGTACGCGCCGAGGTGGGCGACGGGGTGAAGGCCACGGTGCGGGAGGAGACGGAGTATCCCTTCGACGAGACGGTGACCCTGAGCGTCGGCGTGGAGCGTGCGGTGGAGTTCCCGCTGCGCCTGCGCATTCCGGGGTGGTGCGAGGCGCCGCGCCTGACGGTCAACGGGCGCCCGGTGAAGGCCGCGAAGGGGCCCTCGTTCGCGGAGGTCCGGCGCACCTGGCGGGACGGCGACGAGGTGCGGCTGCGACTGCCGCAGAGGACCGCGCTGCGCACCTGGAAGGGCAACCACGACAGCGTCAGCGTCGACCACGGCCCGCTCACGTACTCGCTGCGGATCGGCGAGAGATATGTGCGCACGGGTGGCGACGACACGTTCCCCGAGTACGACGCGCACGCCACCACCCCCTGGAACTACGGCCTGGTTCCGGGCAGTTCGGCCACCGTGCACCGCAAGGAGGGGCCGCTCGCGGACAACCCGTTCACCCTGGACGGCACGCCGCTCACGCTCACCGCGCGGGCCCGCCGCATCCCCGAGTGGATCGCCGACGAGGAGGGCGTCGTCGCACCCCTGCAACCGAGCCCCGCGCGCAGCCGGGCGGTGGTGGAGGACGTGACCCTGGTGCCGATGGGCGTGGCCCGGCTGCGGATCACCGCGTTCCCGACCGCGGCCCCGAGTGGTAGTTCGTGGACGCCACAGCCGCGCCACCACCGTGTGCTGAACCGGCACAGCGGCAAGGTCCTCGCGGTCGACGGCATGTCGACGGACAACGACGCGCGGGTCGTGCAGTTCCGCAATGCGGGCACCGGCGACCATGCGTGGCAGCTCCTGCCGGCCGACGCGGGCGCACTCCGGATCCGCAACGGCCAGAGCGGTAAGTACCTGGCAGTGAAGGGGAGTTCCACCGCCGACAGCGCGCTGGTCGTGCAGTACGAGGACGACGGCAGTGGCCGCGAGGATCTGCTGTGGGAGCGGGAGGAGCAGAGCGACGGCTGGTTCCTGCTGCGCAACCGGCACAGCGGCAAGGTGCTCGGTGTCGACGGCATGTCCACGGCCGACAGCGCACAGGTCGTGCAGTTCGCCGACAACGGGACGGAGGACCACCTGTGGCGGTTGGATTCCTGATGGGCGCAGGAGTCTTGATGGGTGCTGGAGTCTTGGTGGGCGCCGGAGTCTTGACGGGCCGTTGGGGCGCACGAAGAATGACCAGCCATGCTGACAACGTTGTCGAAGGGTGCAGGATGAGAAGCCGCAGAAGACCCGTCCGCCGCACACTGGGGGTGCTCGCCGCGGCCGCCGCGCTGCTCGGCGCCGGCCTTGCGACACCCGCCGCGGCCTCGGCCCCGTCCAAGGACGGCCGACTGACTGATCTGGTCAACCCGTTCATCGGCACGGAGAACGAGGGCAACACCTATCCGGGCGCCGCCGTCCCCTTCGGCATGGTGCAGTTCTCGCCCGACACCGGGCACAACACCGGATACGACTACTCGGAGAACCACATCCGCGGCTTCTCCACCGTCCATCTGTCCGGCGTGGGCTGCGGGTTGGGCGGCGACCTGCCGGTGCTGCCGACCGTGGGCGACATCGGCAGCACGGACTACGCGAAGTACGCGGCCGAGTTCAGCCACGACGACGAGAAGGCGTCGCCCGGCTACTACAAGGTGGGCCTGAAGACCGGCATCGACGCCGAGCTGAGCGCCACCAAGCGGACCGGCGTGCAGAAGTACACGTTCCCGGCCACCGACAAGGCCAACGTGATGATCAACGCGGGCCAGTCGCTGCACAAGACCGTGCACACCAAGGTCGACATCCTCGACAGCAGGACTGTGCGCACCGCCATCACCGGCAGCGGCTTCTGCCAGGACACCAAGCAGTACACGCTCTACACGATCACCAAGTTCGACCGGCCCTTCGCCACGTCCGGCACCTGGAAGGGTGACACCGTCACCGAGGGCTCCAAGTCCTCGGCCGCGGACGCCGAGCGCAACGGCGCGTATCTCCGCTTCGACACCAGCAAGGACCGCACCGTCGAGGCGACGACCGCGATCTCCTACGTGGACGCCCACGGCGCCGCGCTCAACCTCCGTACGGAGGGCGCCCGTTCCTTCGACTCCGTGCACGCCGCGGCCCAGTCCGCGTGGGAGGACCGGCTCGACGACGTCAAGGCACAGGGCGGCAGCGAGACCCTGCGCCGCACGTTCTACTCCTCGCTGTACCGCTCGTTCCTCGCGCCGAACATCGGCAGCGACGTCGACGGCCGCTACACCGGCTGGGACCAGAAGATCCACCGCGCCAAGGGATTCACGTACTACCAGAACTGGTCGCTCTGGGACACGTACCGCACCCAGGCGCAGCTGCTCTCGCTGCTCGCCCCGCGCGAGTCGCGGGACATGGCGCTGTCGGTGATCCGGATCGACAAGGACAGCGGCTGGCTGCCCAAGTGGGGCTACGGCACGGTCGAGACGAACATCATGACCGGCGACCCGGTCACCCCCTTCCTCACCAACGCCTACCAGCAGGGTCTGCTCAAGGGGCACGAGGAGGACGCCTACCGGGCGCTGAAGAAGAACGCCGACGGCGTGCCGCCGGCCGACTCCGCCCCCGTGGGCCGCGAGGCCAACAAGGAGTACCTCGCCGACGGGTTCGCGCCGTACATCAAGGACCGCGAGCACGTGAAGCCCGGCGACTCCGATTACGACCACGGTGCCTCGGCCACCCTCGAGTACGCCCTGTCCGACGCCATGCTCGGCCAGATGGCGAAGGAGCTCGGGCACAAGGACGACGCGAAGCGGTACACCGAGCGGGCGCAGAACTACCTGAAGATCTACGACAGTTCGACCGGATTCTTCCGCGCGCGCGACGCTTCGGGTGCCTTCACCGGCCCCGCCGACCCGGCCAAGAGCGAGGGCTTCCACGAGGGCACGTCCTGGCAGTACCAGTGGCTCGTCCCGCAGGACCTGCCCGGCATGGTCGATCTGATCGGCGGGAAGGAGGCCGCGAACAAGCGCCTCGACTCGTTCTTCGCCTACGACGAGCTGGTGAAGGACCCCGCGAAGACCGCCCGCGAGGTGTGGGTCAACGGCCCGTACGACTACTACAACGCGGACAAGTACAACCCGCAGAACGAGCCGGACCTGATCGCGCCCTACACGTACCTCTCCACCGGTCAGCCGTGGAAGACCACCGACGTGGTGCACGCCGCGCTGACCCTGTTCACCGACACCCCGACCGGCATGACCGGCAATGACGACCTGGGCACGATGTCCGCCTGGAACGTCCTGTCGTCGATCGGGATCTTCCCGGTGCAGCCCGGCACGGACACGTGGAGCCTGTCGACGCCCGTCTTCGAGCGGGTCGACGTCACGCTCGACCGGCGCTACTACCCGAAGGGCGCGCTGACCGTCCGGGCGCCCGGCACCTCGGAGGGCAACCGGTACATCCAGTCGGCGCGGACGGACGGCGCCGCGTACGACAAGACGTATCTGACCACGGAGGATCTGCGGGGCCTGCGGAACCTGTCCTTCACCGTCGGCGGCGAACCGTCGGCGTGGGGGACCGGTGCCGACGCGGCGCCGCCCGCCCTCAAGTGACGTAAACGACACGCCACTTGAGTGGTCTACTGAGTCACATGAGACCCGCCTCTCCCAGAGGGGCGGGTCTTCATCAGTTGTTAACGCAGAGTGGCATGATCGTACTTGACCGTAATCGACTGCTGGCGGTTGACTGCGGGCTCACCGTCGTCGACGCGAGAGCCCTTCATGACCTCTCTGAGTTCGGACTTGCTCGCTCCACTCGACCTGACTTTCTGGAACATCGAGACCGCCGAACACCCCATGCACCTCGGGGCGTTGGGCGTGTTCGAGGCCGACGACCCCGGAGCCGCCCGGCACGCCTTCGAGCTGCTCGCCACCCGCGCCGCGGGCGTGGCGGGCCTGCGGATGCGGATCGCCGGCGTGCTCGTGCCGGTCGGCGGCGCGGCCCGCGTGCCGGCCGCCGACTTCGACCCGCTCGACCACGTGTGGATGGCCGGGCCCGTCGACGACTTCCACGCCGCCGCGGGCGCGCTGATGGAGCGCCCGCTCGACCGCGGCCGCCCGCCGTGGGAGGCGCATGTGCTGCCGGCCGCCGACGGCGCGTCGTTCGCCGTGCTCTTCAAGTTCCACCACGCCCTCGCCGACGGGCTGCGCGCCCTGACCCTCGCCGCCGGCGTCATGGACCCGATCGACCTGCCCGCCGGTCGCGCCCCGAAGGACGCGCCCGCGCCGCGCCGCGGCCTGCGCCTCCCGTTTCCCGGCCTGCGCGAGATCACCCTCGGTGACCTCGACCCGCGCCGCTACCCCGACCATGTGCGGGCGCTGGCGACCAGCGCCACACAGGCCGTGTCCATCGGCGCGTCCGTCGCCCGCGCCACCTGGGGCGTCCGCACGTCGCCCGCGCTCACCTCGAAGGCCAGCGGCACCCGGAGCACCGCAGGGGTCGTGCTCGACCTCGACGACGTGCACCGCATCCGCAAGACGGTCGGCGGCACGGTGAACGACGTGCTGATAGCCGTGGTCGCCGGAGCCGTCAGGCGCTGGCTCGACGAGCGCGGCGACGGCAGCGAGGGCGTCGAGCCCCGCGCCCTCGTCCCGGTCTCCCGGCGCAGGCCCCGCACCGCCCACCCGCAGGGCAACCGGCTCTCCGGCTACCTCCTGCGCCTGCCCGTCGCCGAGCCGGACCCGGTGGAGCGGCTGCGGGTCGTACGGGCCGCCATGAACCGGCGCAAGGACGTCGGGCCCACGCGCGGCGCGGGCGCCGTCGCCCTGCTCGCCGACCACGTCCCACCGCTCGGCCTCCGGCTCGGCGGCGGCCTCGTCGGCCAGAACGCGCGCCTCCTCTTCGACCTGCTGGTCACGAGCGTGCCGCTGCCCAGCCTCGGCCTGAAACTGGGCGGCTGCCCGCTCACCGAGGTCTTCCCGCTGGCGCCGCTGGCCCAGGGCCAGTCCCTCGCGGTGGCGGTGTCGACGTACCGCGGGCGGGTCCACTACGGCCTCGTCGCCGACGCGAGCGCCGTACCGGACCTCGACGTGCTGGCGCGGGCGATCCGGGAGGAAGTGGCCGCGCTCGGGGCGGCGTGCGAGAAGGCGGCGACCTGACGTAGCCGCTGGTGCCGACGGCCGTCATTTGGGTCGACGCCGCTCCCGCCAGTATCCTCCGGATCTGGCGGGATCAACCGAGTGACCTGTAAGGTGCCGCCTTTTGGCAGCCGCGGCCCCCAGGTGTCGCCGCGGCACGAGCGACACGAGGAACAGCAGCGGCGATGACCGTGACAGAGGACAACCAGGCCGACGAGGTCGTCGAGGCCACGGACGCCGTCGAGAGCGGCGACGCCGACCTCGGCCCCGGCATCGACCCCGAGCGGCTCGCCGTCTGCCTCAGTGTGCTGGAGGAGCTCGACGAGATCGACGTCGACCATCCCGACGCGATCACCGTCCGCAGGGCCACCGCCGGCATCTACCGGACCGTGAAGCAGCGCCGCCGCCAGGAGCGCCGCGCCGCCAAGACCGCCCACGACAAGGCGGTCACCGAGGCGACGGCGACCGGGTCCGCGCAGCGCATCGACGACGAGACCGAGGGCATCCTGCCTTCCTCGCAGACCGAGGAGGGCAGGTTCGCGGGGATACTCCAGCGCCCGCGCTCCTGCTACACCTGCAAGACCCGGTACGTGGAAGTCGACTACTTCTACCACCAGCTCTGTCCCGACTGCGCCCGCCTGAACCGGACCAAGCGCGACGCCCGCGCCGACCTCAGCGGCAAGCGCGCCCTGCTCACCGGCGGCCGCGCCAAGATCGGCATGTACATCGCGCTGCGCCTCCTCCGTGACGGCGCGCACACCACGATCACCACCCGGTTCCCCAAGGACGCCATCCGCCGCTTCAAGGCGATGGAGGACTCGGCGGACTGGATCCACCGCCTGGAGGTCGTCGGCCTCGACCTGCGCGACCCGGGCCAGGCCGTCGCCCTCGCCGAGCAGGTCGCCGCCGCGGGCCCGCTCGACATCCTCATCAACAACGCGACGCAGACCGTGCGCCGCCTGCCCTCCGCCTACGCCGCCCTCGTCGACGGCGAGAGCGCGCCGCTGCCCGCAGGAGAGCTGCCGCCGCACCACGTCATCGGCGCCTTCAACTCGGGCTCCGTCGACGGCATCGCCGCGCTGCCCATCGGCACCAGCGGCATCGACGCCCAGAAGGTCGCCGACCTGGCGCTCGTCGCGGGCAACGCGAGCGTCGAGCGGCACCTCGACGGCTCCGCGATCGACGCGGGCGGCCTCGTCCCCGACGTCGTCGATTCCAACACCTGGGTGCAGACCATCGACCAGATCTCCCCGGTCGAGCTGCTCGAGACCCAGCTCTGCAACTACACGTCGCCGTTCATCCTGATCAGCGCGCTGCGCCCGGCCATGTCCGACGCCGCGAAGAAGGCGGAGAGCGGACGCGCGTACGTCGTGAACGTCTCGGCGATGGAGGGTGTCTTCGGCCGCGGCTACAAGGGCGCGGGCCACCCGAACACCAACGCCGCCAAGGCCGCGATGAACATGGTGACGCGCACCAGCGCCCACGAGATGTTCCAGGCCGACGGCATCCTGATGACCTCCGTCGACACCGGCTGGATCACCGACGAACGCCCGCACTACGACAAGCTGCGCCTCGCCGAGGAGGGCTTCCACGCCCCGCTCGACCTGGTCGACGGCGCCGCCCGCGTCTACGACCCCGTCGTCCGCGGCGAGGCCGGCGACGACGTGTACGGCGTCTTCCTGAAGGACTACGAGCCCGGCAAGTGGTGACGGAGCTGCTTGTGGACGGCGTCGTTCGACGCGCCGCCCGCTGAGGCGGCGCGCACCCGCGTACCGCCGTCCACGAGCAGCTCCGCCCCGGTGATCCAGGACGCCTCGTCCGAGGCCAGCCAGCGCACTGCGCGCGCCACGTCCTCCGGCTCCCCGATCCGCCCGGCCGGAAGGCCCGCCGCCACCGACTCCTCGGCCCGCTCCCACACGAAGCGGGCCATCTCGGTGCGGACCAGGCCGGGGGAGACGGAGTTCACGCGCACCAACGGGCCCATCTCGCCCGCCAGTTGAGCGGTCAGGTGCAGCAGCGCCGCCTTGCTGGTGCCGTACGCGCCGACGTTCGGGCCGACATGGCCCGCGCCCTCCGTGCACACATTGACGACGGCGCCGCCGTGCTCGCTCATCCACGCCCGCCACGCGCACTGCACCAGACGCAGCGGCGCCTCCACGTTCATCGTGAAGGCCGTGCGCCAGACGTCCGGGTCGGCGTCCATGAGCGGGCCGTACGGCTGGTTGGTCGCGGCGTTGTTCACGACGATGTCGACCCGCCCGAACTCGGCCATCGTCCGCTCCGTCACCTCCCACAGATGCGCCGGATCGGCCACGGACCCGGGCACACCCACCGCCTCCGCGCCCCGCGCCCGCAGCGCCGCGACGGCCTCGCGTACCCCGTGCGGATCCCGCGCCGTCACGCACAACAGGGCGCCGGAGTCTGCGAGTTCCTCCGCGATCGCGCGGCCGATGCCGCGCGAGGCACCGGTCACGACGGCCGCCCTGCCGTCGAGCACGCGCGGGTGATCCGTGGGAGCCATCGGGGACGCAGCCATGCGCGTACGGTCTCACGGGCGCACGGTGTATGACGATGTGTCAGTTGTGCACGCTTCGTGGGTCGTTTGTGGAGGCCGCCGACCTAGCGGACGTACGAGGCGTGGGTGGCCGCCACGAGTTCGAGCACCGGGCGCCAGTCCTCCATGACCCCCGCGTCGAGGCCCACCACCTTGCCCGCGTCGTCCGCCTGCCGCACCGTCACCGCGTCCTCGGCATGCGGGTCCGCCTCGAACGCCGCCACCTCCCGGGGCGTCATCGGCCCGCCCTGAACGCCCAGCGTCAGCGCGCTCTGCGGGGACAGGCCGCGCCCCGGCTCGGTCGTCGCCAGATACCGCTTCGCCGGCACGTGCAGCCGTACGAGCTGTGCCACCCGCTCGCCAAGGAGGCCGCGCACCGCGTCCGCCGCCCGGTCCGCGTGTCCCGCGTCGTCGCCCGGGCACAGCAGATGTCCGAGGTCGTGGACGAGGCCCGCGACCTGCAACTCCTTGTCGCTGGGCCGGGAGCGGCGCAGCAACGCCGCCGTCTGCAGCGCGTGGTCGTGCAGATCGACGGGGTCGCCGCTGCGGTCCGGGGCGTCCCAGGCGCCCCGGCAGGCGTGCAGGGCGGCCATCAATTCCTCGACGGTGCGCAGTTCGACGCGTTCCATGGACGGCTCCTCCCGAAGCTCTTCCGCAGCCTGTCCGGAAGCAGACCATGGCGAACTGAGGCCGAGCCGACCCACCGGTCAACAGGACGTGAACGCTGTCCCCTTTCTCCCATGGTGCAGAATTGCCGCATGCGCCGCCTCACCGTTCCCGCTCTGCTGGTGACCCTCCTGGTCACCGTGCTGGGCACGGCATGGGGCAGCGACTTCGGCGGCGCGCCCGTCGAACCGGCCCCGGCCCTCGCGTCCGTACAGCAACTGGCGTCGCCCGGCACACCGGACTGCGACCCGCAGGGACAGCACGCCCCCGACAGTCGCCAGGGCGTGCCCACGCGCGGCACGAGCGCCCACGAACTCCTCGCCCCGCTCGCGTACGCCCACGGGCACGGCGCCGCCGCGCCGCTCACGGGCATCGTGCCGCCGACCCCGGCGGGTCGCGGCCCGCCGCCGCCCAACGATCCGCCCTCACCGGTCGAACTGTCCGTCCTGCGCGTGTAGATGACGCCCCGCCCCACCCGTCATCACGCATTCCTCACGCACGCAAGGACGACTTCGTCATGCCCAAGAACACCTCCATCCGCGCCAAGCAGCGCCGCACCGCCGCGATCGCCGCATCCGTCGCCGTGGCCGCGATCCTCCTCGGCACCGTCTCGTACACCGCGACCAGGCCCGAGGCCCGTACCGACGTGGCCGACCAGCAGCAGGCGGACACCACCGAGGCCAACGACGAGCTGACCGACAAGCTCGTGAAGCTCGCCCGGCGCGACGCCAAGGACCCGCTCGCGCAGGGCCGCGCCGACGCGCCCGTGGTGCTCATCGAGTACGCCGACTTCAAGTGCGGCTACTGCGGGAAGTTCGCTCGCGACACCGAACCCGACCTGGTGAAGAAGTACGTCGACGACGGCACGCTGCGCATCGAGTGGCGCAACTTCCCGATCTTCGGCGCCGACTCGCAGTCCGCCGCGCGCGCCGCGTGGGCCGCCGGACAGCAGGGCCGCTTCTGGCAGTTCCACAAGGCGGCGTACGCCGACGGCGCCAAGGACAAGGGCTTCGGCGCGGACCGCCTCGACGCGCTCGCCCGCGAGGCCGGGGTGAAGGACCTCGACCGGTTCCGCACCGACCGCGCAGGCAAGGCGGCGCAGGCGGCGGTGAAGCAGGACAGCGACGAGGCGTACGCGCTCGGAGCCACCTCCACGCCGTCCTTCCTCATCAACGGCCAGCCCATCGCGGGCGCGCAGCCCGAGGCCGCCTTCGAGCAGGCCATCGAGGCGGCGAAGGACCGGTCCGCGAAGGAACAGTCCGCGAAGTCCGGCGGCGGCAAGTGAGCGACATCGGCTACTTCGCGGCATTCCTCGGCGGCCTGCTCGCGCTGCTCAGCCCGTGCAGCGCGTTGCTGCTGCCCGCGTTCTTCGCGTACTCCATCGACAGCCCGACGCGGCTCGTCGCCCGCACTGGAGTCTTCTACCTCGGGCTCGCCACCACCCTGGTCCCGCTCGGCGCCGCCGGCTCGTACGCGGGCCGATTCTTCTACGGCAACCGTGACCTGCTCGTCTCCATCGGCGGCTGGCTGATCATCGCGCTCGGGGTGCTGCAGATCGCGGGACGCGGCTTCGCCTCCCGCCGCATGTCGGAACTCTCCGGCCGCATCCGCCCCACCAACGCGGTGTCGGTGTACGCGCTCGGGGCGGTCTACGGCCTCGCCGGCTTCTGCGCGGGACCGATCCTCGGCAGCGTCCTCACGGTCGCGGCGCTCGGCGGGCACCCGGTGTACGGCGGAGCGCTGCTCGCGGTGTACGCCCTGGGCATGGCCGTACCGCTGTTCCTGCTCGCGCTGTTGTGGGAACGGTTCGACCTTGGCGGGAAGCGGTGGCTGCGCGGCCGTCCGGTCCGCATCGGCCGTTTCGAAACGCACTCGACGTCGCTGGCTTCCGGTCTGTTCTTCCTGGCGCTCGGCACGCTGTTTCTGGTCTTCGACGGGACGACGGCGCTTCCCGGACTCCTCGACGTCGACAACTCGTTCGCCGCCGAGCAGTGGGCGCGCGGCATGGGCGACCGCGTCCCGGACCTGCTCGTCCTGGTCGCGGTCGTCGTGCTGGTGGGGGCGTTCTTCCTTGTACGGACCCTGCGCGGGCGAGCAGCGAACGTTCCGGTCGAGAGCGATTAGCCTCCGGCGGCAGGGGGCGAGTTGACGCCAATCTTCGGCGTCGGCCGCCCCGTCCCACGCGCCTCGTCGGCCCCGGGTGACGCCTGGGGCCGCGTCAACACCACCTGGCGACACGCCGTGATGTCCTGAAGTGCCCCCGTACGAGCGAAAACCCTTCGCGCCTGGACGGGTGTCCATGGCTGAATGAACGCCAGGCGACCTCCGAAAGACCCAGAGATTCCAGCCCCAGTGAGCGGACCCCCGCTCATATGGTTAGGCTGTAGCCGCACGGTTACCGCAAGTGGGTCCGACACCTCGACCCATGGTGGCCGTACAGGGACAGACCGAGAACCACGGCCGACCCAACGAGCGACAACCGGCGCCACCGCGCCCGAACTGGCCCTCTACACAAGCCCGATCGGGCGCCGGACCCCGCGCGACGCAGGGACGGACCGCCGAAGCGGGTTACCCGACACACAAGGAGTGCGCGGTGACACCAGAGAAGACGAATCGCGAACAGAGCCCGAAGGACCGAGCCGAGCGGGCCGGCCGACGCAGGCCGGAGAAGCTTGGCAGTCTCGACGTCTGGGCGAGGTCGGCGCCGATTCGCCTCGCGGGTTACGAGGACGATCTTGCGGAGCCGCACATTCTGCCCAGCGTGGACTGACGCCGGGTCGGGTTTCTCAAGCCCCGCCGGCGATTGAGGCGCGGGGTCCGGGGCAGAGCCCCGAGGCCCCAGCCCCGTTGGGCGTCAACTGGCAAACACTCGCTGACCCCCGACGAAGGTCTGCTCGACACGCGTCGCGCCGATCTCCGTCGCGGGCCCGGCAAACGGGTCCCGGTCAAGGACCACGAGGTCTGCGAGGCACCCGCCCGCGATGACCCCGGTATCCGCGTCAAGATGATTCACGTACGCGCTACCGGAGGTATACGCCGCGAGCGCATCGCCCAGCCCGATCCGCTGCTCCGGCAGGAACACCGGCGTCCCCGCAGGCGCATCCGCCAGCACCCGGTTCACCGCGACATGGATCCCCTGCAACGGATCCGGGCTGCTCACCGGCCAGTCGCTGCCCGCCGCAAGCGTCGCCCCCGCCCCCAGCAGCGCCGCGAACGGGTACTGCCAGGCCGAGCGCTCCGCCCCGAGGAACGGGATCGTCAGCTCGTCCATCTGCGGCTCGTGCGCGGCCCACAGCGCCTGCATGTTCGCCGTCGCGCCCAGTTCCCGGAACCGGCCGATGTCATCGGGGTGCACGACCTGAAGGTGAGCCAGGTGCGGGCGGGTATCCGTCCAACCATTGGCCCCCCGTGCCGCTTCCACGGCATCGAGTGCCTCGCGGACGGCCCGGTCGCCGAGCGCGTGGAAGTGCACCTGGAAACCGTGGGCGTCCAGCTCGGTCACGTACTTCTTCAGCGCCTCGGGCGGTACGAAGCTGATCCCGCTGTTGTCCGACCGGCAGCCGCAGCCGTCGAGATACGGGCCGAGCAGCGCCGCCGTGCCGTTCTCAGCCACCCCGTCCTGCATGATCTTCACGGTCGTCGAGCGGAGCCGGCCACGGGTGCCGGCCTCGCGCCGGGTGAGCAGTTCCCCGATCTGCTCGGTGCCGCGCGCGCGGTCCCACCACAGCGCGCCCACGACACGCGCGGTGAGCCGCCCGTCGTCGGCGCACGCCAGATACGCGTCCGTCGGGTCGGTGAGGTTGGCGTGGTCGCCGAGGATGGCGTCCTGCCAGGCCGTGACGCCGAGCGAGTGCAGGTGCTCCTGGGCGCGGAGCAGGCCCGCGATCTTCTCCTCGCGGGTGACCGGAGGCAGCAGACGGCCGACGAGGTTCGCGGCGCCCTCCTGGAGCATGCCCGTCGGCGTGCCGTCCGGGTCGCGCTCGATGCGGCCGTCCGAAGGGTCGGGGGTACGGGCGTCGATCCCCGCGGCCCGCAGGGCACGCGAGTTGACCCAGGCGCCGTGGTGGTCGCGGTTGACCAGATACACCGGCCGGTCCGGCACCAGGGCGTCGAGCTCGGCCGCCGTCGGCAGTCCGCCGGGGAACGCCTCCATCGCCCAGCCGCCCCCGGTGATCCACTCGGCGTCCGGGTGCGCGCTCGCATACGCGGCGATCCGCTCCCGGTACGCGGCGAGCGTCGTCGAGCCGCTCAGATCGCACTGGCCCATCTCCATGCCCGCCCCGACGGGGTGCGCGTGCGCGTCCTGGAAGCCGGGGATCAGCAACTTCCCCGCCAGGTCGACCACTTCGGTGCGCGGGCCTATCAACTCGCGCACCTCGTCGTGGCCTACGGCGACGATCCGCTCGCCCCGCACCGCGACCGTGGTGGCGCGCGAGCGGGCGGGGGAGCCGGTGTGGACGGGACCGCCGGTGAAGACGAGGTCGGCGGGTGTGGACATGTTTTCAACTCCTAGTACATGTGCGGGTGTTACGAGAGGGCGGTCAGTTGGCCGTCGGCCCGGCCAGTTCGACGGCGTCGGCGTCCGTGCCGCGCCCGGTCCTGAAGTACGGGGAGCGGCGCCCGTACTTGGCGACGGCGGCCATGACGAGACCGGACACGACGATCGCCGCGGGCACGGCCAGCATGAACCAGCCGTTGTCCGGCGACAGTTCGAAGTGGTCGCTCATCGTCGCGTACGAGTACGCCAGGTACGCCCCGATGCCGAGCAGCGCGAGTGCGCTGAGCCCCGGCACGAGGACCGCGCGCACCGCCTCGCGGGGCGCTGTGCGCAGCAGTGAGCGGAAACGGACCGAGCAGGCGAGGGCCGTGAGGCCGTAGTAGAGGGCGACGGTGAGCCCGATGGAGTTCACGGCGGCGAGGATCATCTCGTTCAACTTCGGTATCGCCAAGGCGAGCAGGGCGACGGCCGCCGCGATCGACATCACGACGACGGTGCCCGCGGCCGGCGAACCGTAGCGGGGACTCACCCGCGTCCACACCTGGCCCATCGTGCGGTCCCGGCCCATCGCGAGCAGCCCGCGCGCCGTCGGGATCACGCTGGCCTGGAGGGACGCCACCGCCGAGAACAGCAGCGCGAGCAGCGGCAGGCTGGCCACCGGTTCGTCGGCGAGCTTCGCGCCGAGATAGGTAAGGGCCTGTGGGCCCTGCTCGACCAGTTCGGGCAGCGACATCTCGCGCTGGAAGGCCACGGAACCGTAGAGGAACAGCGCGAGCATCGCGAACAGGGCGATCAGTCCGCCGCGCCCCGCGTCCCGCACGTCCTTGGTCTCCTCGGTCACCGTGAACGCCGCGTCCCAGCCCCAGAAGAAGAACACCGCGAGGACCAGGCCCTGCGCGAAGGCCGTGCCGCCGTGGATGTCGAACGGGTTGAACCACGACCACTGGAAGGCGTGCTCGCCGGTGACCAGGGACCAGCCGCAGAACCCGAGCAGCACCACGTACTCGAAGACGAGCAGCCACGCCTGGAGGCGGGTCGCTTTGCGGACGCCGGTGACCGCGGTGACGGTGACGGCGGTGAGTACGAGCAGGCCGACGACGGTCGAAAGTGCCGTCGAGTTCGGGTCGAGGTCGATCCCCAACACCGTATGCAGATGTGCCTTGTTGGCGAACTGAAGGAAGACCGAGCCCGTCACCGCGCTCGTGTACGCCATGAAGATCAGCGTGCCGACGAGCGTGACCCAGCCCGTGAGGAAGCCTAGCCAGGGGCCGAGCGAACGGCCCACCCATACATAGCCGCTGCCCATGTTCGGCTCCTGGCGGTTCAGCCGCGCGTAGGCCACCGCGATCCCCAGGATCGGCACGAACGCGACGAGCAGGACCGCGGGCGCGTGCAGCCCGACCGTCGCGGCGAGGGACCCCATTCCGATGCCGATGCTGGTGGTCGCGGCGGTGCTGGACGCGGCGATGGCGATGCCGTCGACGAGGCCGAGGGAGCGGCGCAGGCCCGGTGGTTCGCTTCTCATGATCGATCTCCTGATGGCCGGGGAGGCGGGGACGGAAAGGGGGTGGGAGGTGCGCGAGGGGCGGCGAGGGGGCGGCGACCGCGATCAAATCGGCCTTGTCAGCTTGCGTCAATGGTGTTGTCATAAGCGGGACGCGTCGGGCGACGGAGGGGAGAGGGCCGTGCCGGAAGGGCGGATCCCGGTGGAGCGGCGGCGCCGCAAGCTGACAAGGTCGGGGGTGCTGCTGTCCGAGGACGTGATCGTCGACTGCGCGCTGCGCCTGGTCGGGCAGCACGGCGGCGATGCGCTGAGCGTGCGCAGGATCGGAGCGGCCCTGGGCTGCGACCCGAGCGCGCTGTACCGCTACTTCCACAGCACGGACGACCTGCTGCTCGCCGTCTCCGACCGGCTCATCGGCGAGGCCATGGACGGTTTCCACCCCGAGCGGATGGCCTGGCGCGACGGGCTGCGCGAGTTCGGCCTGCGCATCCACCGCGGGTACCGCGCGCACCCGCGGGTGGCGGCGCTCGCGGCGTACCGGGTGACGCGGCGTCCGCACGAGTTCCGGGCCGTCGACGCGGGGATCGGGTTGCTCAAGCGGGCCGGCTTCGGGGACGAGGACGCGGTGCGGCACTACTCCGCCTTCGTCGACACCGTCCTCGGCCACGCGGCCCTCGACGCCGCGTATCTGGCGCTGCCCGCGGAGCGGCGGGAGGCGGACGACCGGGCGTGGACGGGGGAGTACGCGAACCTGTCGGCCGAGACGCATCCCCAACTCGGTGCTGCGCGCGAGCACTTGCCGCTGATGGCGGGGAGTTCGTTCGAGGTGGCGTTGGAGTTGCTGCTGACGGCGTTGGAGGTCGCGGCCTCGGAGTGAGCGCGCGCGAAGGCCCCACACCCGCGGTGGGCGTGGGGCCTTCGGTTCCGGGCTTCAGGCGGGCCTGATCAGAGGCGGGCCTGATCAGAGATGCTTGCCGAAGAAGTCGATCAGCTTGGCGGCGGCCGGACCGACCGCCTCCTCCCTGGCGTCCGGGTCGACCGTCTCAAGTCCTGTCGGCAAACCTGGCCCGGTCGGCGACTGAGTCTCGTCATTTCAAGCCCCGCAGGGGGCACCTCCCAGCGTTGGCTGGGGGAGATTGAGGCGCGGGGTCCGGGGCAGAGCCCCGCGGCGTCAACCCCGCCCGACCGGGGGCGTCAGCCCAACTGCCCCCGCAACCACTCCTCCACCTCACCCACATGCGCCGCGGCAGCGGCCCGCGCCGCCTCCGGATCCCGCGCCGTCAGCGCCCGCAGGATCCGCGCATGCTCGCGACGGGTCCGCTCGAAGGCCCCCTCCTGCTCATAGCCGCGCCACACCCGCGCCCGGAAGGTCCGGGAGGACAGACCCTCCAGGATCGCCGCCATCGTGTCGTTGCCCGCGGCCGCGGCGATCGTCCGGTGGAACGCCAGATCGTGGGAGAGGATCTCCTCCGGATCGTCCGTCGCCTCCATCGCCGCCAAGTGGTCCTCGACCTCGGCGAGTTGCGCACGTGTGATCCGTGCCGCGGCGAGCGCCGTGGCCGTCGACTCCAGGATGCGGCGCACCTCGAGCAGCTCCACGAGCCGGGGCCCGCGCGACAGGTCGGCGACGACCCCGAACGTCTCCAGTAGGTCACCGGCCTCCAACTGCGTGACGTAGATGCCGGATCCGTGCCGCGCCTCCAGGGCGCCGAGCACGGTGAGCGCCCGGATCGCCTCGCGCATGGAGCTGCGCGAGATGCCGAGCTGCACCGCCAGATCCCGCTCGGTGGGCAGCCGTTGGCCCGGCTGGAGCTCGCCGCTGCCGATCATCGCCTTGAGCTGGTCGATGGCCCGCTGGGTGACGGTGGCCTTCTGCATGCCGCGCAGTGTAACCAGCCAAGTGGTCGGACCACTACCGAGGAAGTCGGACCTCTTCGCGGCACCAGAGGGCGTAAATACCGAGAAAACTTGCCTACGAAGGGTGTTGGGGCCCCGAAGTGGTCTGATAAATATCTCGGCGCGGGCCGGAAACCGGAGGGGCGGGGGCCGACCGCGCCCATGACTTCAGGAGCCGAGGAGCAGTCCGATGACTGGCACCACGATGGACTCGAAGGGAACGACCAGGGGGAACAGCGCGGCGCGCGCTCGCAGTTCGCGCGCCCGCAGTTCCAGAAGGCGGGGGCTGGGCGCGGTGGCCCTGCTCGGCTGCGCCGCCCTCGCCCTCGCCGCCTGCGGCAGCACCAAGGACACCGCGTCCGGCGCGGGCGGTGGCGGCGGAGCAGGTGACGGCAAGGGCAAGGTGGGCGTCATCCTGCCGCTGCTGACCTCGCCGTTCTGGCAGTCGTACAACGACTACGTGCCGAAGATGGCGAAGTCCGAGGGTGTGGACGCGCTGAAGACCGTCAACTCCAACAGCGACCCGTCGCAGCAGATCACCGACATCAACAACCAGCTCAACCAGGGCGTGAAGGGCCTCGTCGTCGCGCCGCTCGACAGCGCCGCCATCGGCGCCGGGCTCGACCAGGCCGAGCGCAAGGGCGTGCCGGTCGTCGCCGTGGACGTCGCGCCCGACAAGGGCAAGGTCGCCATGGTCGTACGGGCCAACAACGTCGCGTACGGCAAGAAGGCCTGCGAGTACCTCGGCGACCACGTGAAGTCCGGCAAGGTCGTCCAGATCATGGGCGATCTCGCGTCGGTGAACGGGCGCGAGCGGTCCAAGGCCTTCCGGGACTGCGTGAAGGACAAATACCCGAAGCTCAAGGTCCTGGAGATCCCGGCGAAGTGGGAGTCGGACACCGCCGCGTCCAAGCTCGACACCCTCCTCAACGCCAACCCCGACATCAAGGGGATCTACATGCAGGCGGGCGGGGTCTATCTCGCGCCGACGCTGCAGACCCTCAAGTCCAAGGGGATGCTGGAGAAGGCGGGTTCGGCCAAGCACATCACGATCGTGTCGAACGACGGCATCCCGCAGGAGTTCGCCGCCATCCGCAAGGGCCAGATCGACGCGACGGTCTCGCAGCCCGCCGACACGTACGCCAAGTACGGCATGTACTACATCAAGGCGGCGATGCAGGGGAAGAAGTTCAAGCCCGGGCCCACCGACCACGGCTCGAAGATCGTGAAGCTGCCCAGCGGCACCCTTGAGGACCAACTGCCCGCCCCGCTGGTCACCAAGAAGAACGTCGACGACTCCGAGCTGTGGGGAAACACGGTCAAGTGACCGCCGCCACCCCGCCCTTGGTCGAGGCCCGCGGCATCGTCAAACGCTACGGGCCCACGGTCGCCCTCGCCGACGGCCGGCTCACCGTGCGCGCGGGCGAGTCCCATGCGCTCGTCGGGCGCAACGGCGCGGGCAAGTCCACGCTCGTCCAGGTCCTCACCGGGCTGCAGGCCGCCGACGCGGGCGAGCTCACCTTCGACGGGGAGCCCGCGCCGCCGCTCGGCGACCGGGAAGCATGGCGCGCCAAGGTCGCCTGCGTCTACCAAAAGCCCACGGTCATCCCCGAGTTGACCGTCGCGGAGAACCTGTTCCTGAACCGGCAGCCGGGCGCCCGGAGCGGCTTCTTCAGCTGGAAGAAGCTCGACGCCGAGGCCCGGGAACTGCTCGACACGTGGGGCGTGCGCGTCGATCCCGGCGCGCGCACCGCCGACCTCAAGGTCGAGGACCGGCAAATGGTCGAGATCGCGCGGGCGTTGAGCGGCGGCGCCCGGTTCATCGTGCTCGACGAGCCGACCGCGCAGCTCGACAACCGCGAGATCGAGCGGCTCTTCGACCGCATGCGGGCGCTCCAGGAATCGGGCGTCACCTTCCTGTTCATCTCGCACCACCTCCAGGAGGTGTACGAGGTGTGCCAGACGGTCACCGTGCTGCGTGACGCCCGCTGGATCACCACCGCCCCCGTCGCCGAACTGCCGCGGCCCGCCCTCGTCGAGGCGATGGCGGGGGAGGCGGTCGCGGAACAGGCGGCGGCCGCGGCGGAGGCGGTCGTCGAGCAGGCGGCCGAGGAGGCGGTCGAGCCCGTCGTCCTGGAGGTGGTGGGGTTGACCTCGGACACGTACGAGGACGTGGATCTGACCGTGCGGCGCGGCGAGGTCGTCGGGCTCGCGGGCTCCAGCGGCAGCGGCAAGATCGCGCTGGCGGAGTCCCTCGCCGGACTGCACACGCCCACGTCGGGCACCGCCCGGCTCGACGGGCGCGTGCTGCCCTTCGGGGACGTGTCCGCCGCGCTCGCCGCGGGTGTGGGGTGTGTCCCGCGCGACCGGCACGACCAGGGGCTCGTCACCGGGATGTCCATCGGTGACAACTCCACGCTGTCGGTGCTCGGGCGGCTCGGCCGGCGCGGGTTCATCGGAACGGAGAGCCGCCGGCGGTTCGCCCGTGAGCTGATCCAGCGGCTCGACATCCATACGGAGGGGCCGGACCAGCTCGTGTCCGATCTGTCCGGTGGCAATGCGCAGAAGGTGGTGATGGCCCGTGCGCTCGCCTCTGACCCGCGGTTGCTCGTGCTGATCAATCCGACGGCCGGCGTCGACGTGAAGTCCAAGGAGTCGCTGCTGCGGCGGGTGGACAGCGCGCGGGACGACGGCACGGCGGTCCTCGTCGTGTCCGACGAGCTCGACGACCTGCGGCGGTGCGACCGGGTGCTTGTGCTTTTCCACGGGCGTGTTGTCGCGGAGCACGCGGCGGGGTGGGCGGACCAGGAATTGATCGCGTCGATCGAGGGGGTTTCCAGTGACGTCAACCCGTAAAGCTCCGGTCGCCATGCGGCCCAGGCCGCGGGGCTCTGCCCCGGACCCCGCTGCTCAATCGCCGCAGGGGCTTAATAGTGCCAAGAACGTCCTCCTACGCCGCGCCCGCGAACTCGCCCTCGTACCCGCCCTGTTGCTGCTCCTGATCCTCGGCTCCGTCCTCAACGACTCGTTCCTCACCGAGCAGAACATCATCTCCATCCTCGGCTCCTCCGCCGCCCTCGCGATGGTGGTGCTCGCCGAGTCGCTCGTGCTCATCAGCGGCAAGTTCGACCTGTCGCTGGAATCGGTCGTCGGCATCGCGCCGGCCTTCGGCGCCCTGCTCGTGCTGCCCGTCGCGCAGTCCGGGTTCGGGACCGAATTCCCCGTCGCCGTCTCGCTGTTGGCGGTGCTGGTGGCCGGAGCCTGCATCGGCGCCTTCAACGGTGTGCTCGTCGTCAAGCTGAAGCTCAACGCGTTCATCGTGACGCTCGCGATGCTGATCGTGCTGCGCGGACTGCTCGTCGGGGCGACCAAGGGCAAGACGCTGTTCGGAATGCCCGACGCGTTCTTCGCGCTCGCCACCTCCACGTTCCTGCGGGTCCCGATGTCGGTGTGGTTCGCCGCGATCGCGTTCGGCGTCGCTGGGCTCATCCTCAAGTACCACCGCGTGGGCCGTGCCCTGTACGCGATCGGCGGCAACGCCGAGGCCGCGCGCGCCGCGGGCATCCGCGTCGAGCGCGTCATGCTCGGTGTCTTCGTGGTCGCGGGTGTCCTCGCCTCCGTCGGCGGCATCATGCAGACCGGATACGTGGGTGCCATCAGCGCCAACCAGGGCAACAACATGATCTTCACGGTGTTCGCCGCCGCGGTCATCGGAGGCATCAGCCTCGACGGCGGCAAGGGCACCATGTTCGGCGCCCTGACCGGCGTACTCCTGCTCGGTGTCGTACAGAACATGCTGACCCTCGCCCAGGTGCCGTCCTTCTGGATCCAGGCCATCTACGGCGGAATCATCCTGCTCGCCCTCATGGTCGCCCGTGTCACCACCGGCCGCGCCCAGGACTGACCCCGCAGTGCCTCCGCCCCCGCCCGAAAGGCAGCACGTGTCCTCCACCTCGCCCCGCGTCACCGCCGTCGACACGTACGACATCCGGTTCCCGACCTCCCGGGAGCTGGACGGCTCCGACGCCATGAACCCCGACCCCGACTACTCCGCCGCGTACGTCGTGCTGCGCACCGACGACCCCGACGGACACGAGGGGCACGGGTTCACCTTCACCATCGGGCGCGGCAACGACGTCCAGGTCGCCGCGATCCGCGCACTGAGCCACCACGTCGTCGGCCGCCCGCTCGACGCGCTGTGCGCCGACCCCGGCAGCCTCAACCGCGACCTGATCGGCGACAGCCAACTGCGGTGGCTCGGGCCCGAGAAGGGCGTGATGCACATGGCGATCGGCGCCGTCGTCAACGCGGCCTGGGACCTCGCCGCCAAGCGCGCCGCCAAACCGCTGTGGCGGCTGCTCGCCGAGGCGGACCCCGAGTGGCTGGTGTCCCAGGTCGACTTCCGCTACATCGCCGACGCCCTCACCCCCGAAGAGGCCCTGGAGCTCCTTCAGTTGGGGCGGCAGGGCGCCGCCGACCGCACCGCGCGCCTCGTCGAGCGTGGCTACCCCGGCTACACCACCTCTCCCGGCTGGCTCGGCTACAGCGACGAGAAGCTCACCCGCCTCGCCCGGCAGGCCGTCGCCGACGGCTTCACCCAGATCAAGCTGAAGGTCGGCGCCGACCTCGACGACGACATCCGCCGCTGCCGCACCGCCCGCGCGGTCGTCGGCCCGGACATCCGCATGGCCGTCGACGCCAACCAGCGCTGGAACGTCGGCGACGCCGTCCAATGGACCAACGCCCTCGCCGAGTTCGAGCCGTACTGGGTGGAGGAGCCGACCAGCCCGGACGACATCCTGGGCCACGCGGCGATCCGTCGGGGCGTCGCCCCGGTGAAGGTCGCCACGGGCGAACACGTGCAGAACCGCGTCGTCTTCAAGCAGCTTCTCCAGGCAGGCTCCATCGACATCCTGCAGATCGACGCCGCGCGCGTCGGCGGCGTCAACGAAAACCTGGCGATCCTGCTGCTCGCCGCGAAGTTCGGCGTCCCCGTCTGCCCGCACGCGGGCGGCGTGGGCCTGTGCGAACTCGTCCAGCACCTGTCGATGTTCGACTTCGTCGCCCTGACGGGCACCACCGAGGACCGTGTCATCGAGTACGTCGACCATCTGCACGAGCACTTCGTCGACCCGGTCGTCGTCCGCCAGGGCCACTACGCCGCCCCGGCGGCCCCCGGGTTCTCCGCCACCATGCACGCCTCGTCCATCGCCGAATTCACCTACCCGGACGGCGAGTTCTGGGCGAAGGACCTCGCCACTCAAGCACCCGGATCCACGGAAGCTCCCGGATCCACCGACCCGAACGGAGCCGCCGCATGAGCGATGCCAGCGTCCAGAGCGTCCAGGACTTCGCGGGCCTGAAGGCCCTCGTCACGGGCGGCGCCTCCGGCATCGGCCGGGCCACCGCCGAGCTGCTCGCCGCGCGCGGCGCCGACGTCGCGGTGCTCGACCGTGACATCACCGACGTGGAGAAGCCGCTGCGCGGATACGCCGCCGATGTCACCGACGACGCCGCCGTGCGGGCCGCCGTGGCCGCGGCGGCCCGCGACCTCGGCGGGCTCGACGTACTCGTCAACAACGCCGGTATCGGCGCCCAGGGCACCGTCGCCGACAACGACGACGCCGAATGGCACCGTGTCCTGGACGTCAACGTCATCGGGATGGTCCGCGTCGCCCGGGCCGCGCTCCCCAAGCTGCGGGACTCCGAGCACGCGGCGATCGTCAACACCTGCTCCATCGCCGCCACGGCGGGGCTCCCGCAGCGGGCCCTGTACGCGGCGTCCAAGGGCGCGGTCCTCTCCCTCACGCTCGCCATGGCCGCCGACCACATACGCGAGGGCATCCGCGTCAACTGCGTCAACCCCGGCACCGCCGACACCCCCTGGGTCGGCCGGCTCCTCGACAAGGCGGACGACCCGGCCGCCGAACGCGCCGCCCTCGAAGCCCGCCAGCCCACCGGGCGCTTGGTCTCCGCCGCCGAAGTCGCGGGCGCCATCGCCCACTTGGCGAGCCCCCTGTCCGGCGCGACGACCGGCACGTCCGTCGCCGTGGACGGCGGCATGCAGGGGCTGCGTCTTCGCCCCGTGGAACAGTGATCCGCATGCGCACCAGCACACTCGGCCGCGGCGATGTCCCGGTCACCGCACTCGGCTTCGGCGGCGCGGGCATCGGCAACCTCTACACGCCCGTCCGCGACGAAGAGGCGTACCTCGCCCTGGACGCGGCCTGGGACGCGGGCCTGCGCTACTTCGACACGGCGCCGCACTACGGCCTCGGCCTGTCCGAGCGCCGGATCGGCGAGTTTCTGCGCACCCGGCCCACGGGTTCGTACACCTTGTCCACCAAGGTCGGCCGCCTGCTCGAACGGTCCGCGAACGGGGAGGCCGTCGGCGACGACAGTGCACACGGCTTCGCGGTGCCCGCCACCGCGCGCCGGGTGTGGGACTTCAGCGCGGCCGGGGTGCGCCGCTCCATCGAGGAGAGCCTCGGCCGCCTCGGGCTCGACCGCATCGACGTCGCCTACATCCACGACCCCGACAACCACGCGAAGGAGGCGTTCGGCGAGGCCTACCCGGAGTTGGAGCGGCTGCGCGGCGAAGGGCTCATCGGCGCCATCGGTGCGGGCATGAACCAGTCCGCGATGCTGTCCCGTTTCGTCCGCGAAACCGATGTCGACGTGGTGCTGTGTGCCGGCCGCTACTCGCTGCTCGACCAGCGTGCCCTGAAGCTGCTGCTGCCCACGGCCGCCGAACGCGGCGTCTCCGTCGTCGTCGGCGGCGTCTTCAACTCCGGCCTGCTCGCCGACCCCAAGCAGGGCGGCACCTTCGATTACGCCCTGGCCTCGCCCCAGGTCCTCCGCCGCGCGAGGCGGTTCAAGGACCTCGCCGAGCGCCACGGCACGACCCTGCGCGCCGCCGCGCTCGCCTTCCCGTTCGGTCACCCGGGCGTCACGAGCGTGCTCGTCGGCACCCGCTCGGCCGCCGAAGTCGCCGACACAGCACAGCAGTTCACCACCCCCGTGCCCGCCGCGTTCTGGCAGGAGGCCCGCGACCGGCACCTCCTCCCGGCCGACGTGCCCGTACCTTCGGAACAGGAGCCGCACACGTGAGAGTCGCCCTGCACACCAAGGTCCGCGCCGACCTCATCGACGAGTACGAGGCCGCCCACCGGGAGGTGCCGGAGGAACTCGTCGCCGCGATCCGGGCGGCGGGCGCCCGGCAGTGGACGATCTGGCGCAGCGGCACCGACCTGTTCCACGTCATCGAGTGCGAGGACTACGCCCGCATGCTCGCCGAACTCGACAAGCTGCCGGTGAACATCGCCTGGCAGGCCCGCATGGACGAACTCCTCGACGTCGCCCACGACTACTCCGCCGAAGGCGCCGACGCCGGACTGCCCGTCGCATGGGAGCTGCCGTGACACCCGGAACAGTCGACGCGCACCACCACGTCTGGGACCTCTCCGTACGCGACCAGGACTGGATCACCGGACCCGAACTCGCGCCGATACGCCGCACGTTCACCCTCGACGACCTGGCCCCCGACCTGCGGGCGGCCGGTGTCGACGCCACCGTGCTCGTACAGACGGTCAGCGTCGCCGAGGAGACGCCCGAGTTCCTGGCGCTCGCCGAGCGCAGCGACCTCGTCGCGGGGGTCGTCGGCTGGACCGATCTGACCCGGCCCGACGTCGGCGACACCCTGGAGCGGCTGCGGGGGCTGCCGGGCGGTCGGCACCTGGTGGGCATCCGGCACCAGGTGCAGGGCGAGCCCGACCCCGAGTGGCTGCTCCGCCCCGACGTGCGGCGCGGGCTCGCCGCCGTCGCGGACGCCGGGCTCGTCTACGACCTGCTGGTCCTGCCGCACCAGCTGCCGGCCTGCGTGAAGGCCGTCGCCGAACACCCCGAACTCACCTTCGTACTCGACCACTTGGGCAAGCCGCCGATCGCATCGGGGGAGCTCGACCCCTGGCGGGGCGACGTGCGCGCGCTCGCCGCGCTCCCCAACACCGTCTGCAAGCTCTCCGGTATGGTCACCGAGGCCGACTGGGCGGGCTGGACCGTCGAGGATCTGCGGCCGTACGCGGACACGGTCATCGACGCCTTCGGCCCCGCCCGCGTGATGTTCGGCTCCGACTGGCCGGTGTGCACGCTCGCGGCCACCTATCAACAAGTAGTCGACACGGCACGGGAGTTGGTGGGCGGAGCGGACCCGCACATCTTCGGGGGCACCGCCCGCCGCGTCTACCTCAGCCGGGTCGGCGGCAGGAACTCCCGTACGTAGGTCCGCTCCCACCACGCCCCCGTCTCCCGCAGCTCACGCCACGACGTGAAGCGGTAGCGGTACACGCGCGCCCGGATGTGCACGGGCGGCGCGTCGGCGGGGAAGGGGGAGTGGCGCAGCAGCCGCAGCGTGTCCCGGTCGCCCTCCAGGAGTCGCTCGACCAGGCCCTGGAACCAGGATCTGGCGTACGCGGGCGACAGCGCGGCGAACCACATCATCCAGTCGAGCCGCAGATGGTACGGCGCGAACTGGCGCGGCAGCCGGCGCGGATCGCCCGGCTTCCCCTTGAACTCGTAGGCCAGCCAGCCCGATTCGGGGCGCGGCACCTCATCCGCCGTGCCCTCGATCACGATCTCCTGCCGGACCCGCCCGACCGAGCCGAACGCCCCGTACGTGTTGACCAGGTGCAGGGAGTCGTAGGAGCGGTTCATGGACTGGCGGCGCGAGAGCAGATTGCGCACCGGCCGGTAGCTGAGCGCCGCCACCCCCGCCGTGAGGGCGATGACCACGATCTCGTACGAGAGCGGCGCCTCGGGGAGCGCGGGCGGTGTGTGCAGCGCGGACAGGTCGAGCGCGGAGGCCGCCAGGGCGATCGCGAGCCAGTTCAGCCACGCGAAGTTGCCCGAGGCGACCAGCCACAGCTGAGTGACGATCATCAGGGCCGCCGCCCAGGTAGCGACCGGCTGCGGCGTGAAGAGGAGGAAGGGGACCGCCAGCTGGGTGACATGGTTGGCCGCGACCTCCACCCGGTGCAGCGGGCGCGGCAGGTGGTGGAAGAACCAGCTCAGCGGGTTCGGCATCGGCTGCGTCTCGTGGTGGAAGTCGAGGCAGGTCAGCTTCCGCCAGCACGCGTCGCCCCGAATCTTGATCAGCCCGGCCCCGAATTCCAGCCGGAACAGCACCCAGCGCAGCAGGAACAGCACCAGGACCGGCGGCGCCACCTCGTCGTTCCCCAGGAACACCGCCAGGAAGCCGACCTCCAGGAGCAGCGACTCCCAGCCGAAGCCGTACCAGGTCTGGCCCACGTTCACGATCGACAGATACAGCGCCCACGGCACCAGCCACAGCAGCATCGCCGCCCACAGCGGCACTAGCCCGTCCACCCCCGCGAGCAGCCCGGCCGCCACCACCGCGCCGCCCCACGCGCACCCGGCGAAGAACCGGTCCGAGTAGTGCAGCCGGAACAGCGAGGGCGCGGCCCGCCACGGCACGCGCGCCACGAACCGGGGGATCGGCGTCAGCCCGCGCTCCCCGAGCAGTGCCCTGAACTGGAGCGCCGCCGCCACGAACGCGACGAGGTAGAGCGCCGCGAGGCCCCGCTGGAACACCAGGCGTGCGAGCCAGTAGTCCGTAGCGCCGAACCAGTCCATGCCACCAGTGTGTGCCCCGTTTCCCGCCAAGGTCACGACGTGCGGGCGAAGGGGGCTCGGCCTAGCGTGGGGCCCATGGGCGCGGGTAACGGGGGCGGCGAGGAGTCCGGGAACGCCCCAGGCGGGGAGGGCCCGGAGGACTCCCCACGCGGATTTCTGGAGGCCTACGGCCGGGGCCTGCGCATGGGCAGCTTCGACTGGGACCTCGACACCGGCCTCATGGCGATGGACGCCCAGGCCCACGAGGTCTTCGACCTGCGCCCCGAGGAGTACGACGGCAACCCGGAGACGCTGGCCCTGCGGGTGCCGGTCAGTGAGGGCGGGCGGCTCGACAGCCTCGTGGCGCGGGCCCTGAAGAGCGGCGAGGAGACCTACGGGACGTATTTCCGCATCCGCACCCGCACGGGCGAGATGCGCTGGACCCACACGCGCGGCTACATCCGACGCGACGAGCACGGCCGCCCGCGCCGCATCGTGGGCATCGTCCGTGACGCCACCGACGAGCTGAACGACGCCACCGTGCACGCCGAGCGCGAGGCCCGGCGAGCCCTCCGGAGCGGCGACACCGGCGTCGTGCAGAACACCACGGCCGCCCTCGCGCACGCCCGCACCGTCCAGGACGTCATCGACGTGCTGCGCGACACCCACGGCGTCGACCAACGCGGCTCGGCCAGCTTCGTCATGGGCCTCGTCAGGTCCGGGCGCATCCACCTCGTCGCCGAGGGGCCCCAGGGCACCTTCGTTCCGGGCATCCACACCACCCGCGTCGACGACCCGTATCCGATGAGCGAGGCCGTGCGCACCCTCCAGCCCCGCTTCATCGAGTCACCGCAGGAGTTCGCCGCCGACTACCCCGAGCTGTGGCCGCGGATCGCCCACATGGAGATCACCTCGGCCGCCTACCTGCCGCTCATCGCGCAGGCCAGGCCCATCGGCGTCGTCGGCCTGCTCTTCCACGACCGCCAGGGCTTCACGGACTCCGAGCGCAACGTCATGGTCGCGCTCGGCAGCAGCATCGCGCAGAGCCTCCAGCGCGCCATGTTCTACGAGCAGGAGAAGGACCTCGCCCAGGGCCTCCAGCAGGCCATGCTGCCGCGCACCATCCCGAACGTGCCGGGCGCCGACCTCGCCGTCCGCTACCGCGCGGCCTCGCTCGGCCGGGACATCGGCGGCGACTGGTACGACGTGATCCCGCTGCCCGGCGGCCGCGTCGGCGCGGTCATCGGCGACGTACAGGGACACGACACGCACGCCGCCGCCGTCATGGGCCAGCTGCGCATCGTGCTGCGCGCCTACGCAGCCGAGGGCCACACGCCCGCCACCGTCATGGCCCGCGCCTCCTCCTTCCTGCACGAACTCGACACCGACCGCTTCGCGACCTGCCTGTACGCGGAGGCCGACCTGTCGACCGGCGTCGTCCAGCTCGTCCGGGCCGGACACCTCGACCCGCTGCTGCGCCTGACCGGCGGAAACTGCCGCAGGCTCGCGGTGGAGGGCGGGCTCCCGCTCGGCCTGTCCGCCGAGTTCGGGCGGCTCGAATACCCGGTGACCACCGCCGAACTCGACCCAGGGGAGGCGCTGGTGATGTGCACCGACGGCCTCGTCGAACAGCCGGGCGCCGACCTCGACGACGGGCTCCAGACCCTCACCACGCTCATCGGCACGGGCCCCGACGACCTCGACCTGCTCGCGGACCGGCTCGTCGCGTCGTGCGAGGAACGCGACGTCGAGGACGACGTGGCGCTGCTGCTCCTGCGCCGCCGCGGCGCGGGCGCGGTGCAGAGCGGCAGCCGGCTCACCGAACACGTGCCGCCCGGCGACCCGGAGGCGCTGAGGGCCGCCCGCCACATGATTCGGCACGCCGTCCGCGCCTGGGGAGCGAAGGAGAACGCCGACGAGATCGAACTCGTCGCCGACGAGATGATCACCAACGCCCTCATGCACACCGAAGGCCCCGCCATCGTCACCCTGCGCGTCCTCACCGGCGCCGACCGAAGGCTCAGGGTCGACGTGGAGGACACCTCCAGCGCCCTGCCGCGCCGCCGCGAGGCGGGCGAGGACGGCGTATCGGGGCGCGGCCTGTTCCTCGTCGACCAGCTTGCCGACGTGTGGGGCGTGGAGGCGCGCGGCGGGGGCAAGTGCGTCTGGTGCGAATTCGTGGTGCCCACGCGCGAGTGAGAGGCTGACGGACATGCCGGAGCTCCCCGAGGTCGAAGCGCTCAAGGACTTCCTCACCGAGCACCTGGTCGGACACGACATCGTGCGCGTCCTGCCGGTCGCGGTGAGCGTCCTGAAGACGTACGACCCGCCGCCCACCGCCCTGGAGGGCCGCACCGTCACGGCCGTGACGCGGCACGGCAAGTTCCTGGACGTGAGCACCGGGGACGGCCCCCACCTGGTCACGCATCTGGCTCGCGCGGGCTGGCTGCACTGGAAGGAGCGCCTCCCCGACGGGCCGCCGAAACCCGGCAAAGGACCGCTCGCGCTGCGCATCGCCCTGGAGACCGGCGAGGGCTTCGACCTCACCGAGGCCGGGACCACGAAGAAGCTCGCCGTGTACGTGGTCGGCGACCCCGGGGACGTCCCCGGCATCGCCCGCCTCGGACCCGACCCGCTCGCGGACGACTTCGACGAGGCGGCTTTTGCCGAACTGCTGAAAGGCGAGCGGCGCCAGATCAAGGGCGCCCTGCGCGACCAGTCGCTCATCGCGGGCATCGGCAACGCCTACAGCGACGAGATCCTGCACACCGCCCGCATGTCCCCGTTCAAACCGACGTCAGGGCTGAGCGCTGAGGACGTGCACACGCTGTACGAGGCAATGCGCACGACGCTGACCGAAGCCGTCGAGCGCTCGCGCGGGGTCGCCGCCGGGAAGCTCAAGGCCGAGAAGAAGAGCGGGCTCCGCGTGCACGGGCGGGCCGGGGAGAAGTGCCCCGTGTGCGGGGACACGGTCCGCGAGGTCAGCTTCAGCGACAGCGCGCTCCAGTACTGCCCGACCTGCCAGACGGGCGGCAAGCCGCTCGCGGACCGGCGGATGTCACGACTGCTCAAATAGGGGCTCAGCGCATCGGGAGCGACAGCAGCGGCACCCCGTCGTCCGCCCGCACCTCGAACCGATCGAGGTCCGCGGGCCGCGCCGCCACCCCGCCGTCCAGCGCCACGTCGTCCCCGCGCACCGTCCACGTCCCCACCGTCTGCTCCGAACCGTCCCGGCCCACCGCGACCAGCTCGCACACCCGCGGCCCGCCCGAGTCCCGGACGTCCAGGCCCACTTGTGTGCCCCAGTCCCGGTCGTCCGCCGTCACGGTCGCCGCCACACCGGTCCCCGCGTCGTGGCCGCGCAGCGTCGCCGTGTGCCCGGGACCCGTACCGATCCCGGTGAGCAGCGCGACTCCCTGCCCCGTCGCCGCGAGCACCAGCACCGCCGCGACGACCGCCCCCCACAGCCGGCGCCGCGCCCTGCGGTGCAGCGCGCCGAGCCGATCCACGGCCCGGTCGACGAACGTGGGCGCCGGGCGGGCGAACGCCTCCACGCACGGCGGCGTCGCCCGCGCGTACACGGCCAACGCACCTGTCGTGGGCGCCAGTTCACCGACCAGGGACGCGCACGTGGCGCACTCGGGCAGATGGTCCTCGAAGCGGAAGCGTTCCGCGGGGTCGAGAACCCCCAGCGCGTAGGCGCCTACGTCGCGATGCCGTTCCAGGGACCACATGCCTTCCTCCGTCTGTCGGTTACCGGTACGCAGGAGGCGGCTGATTCATTCAAGCGACCGCGCGATTACACTCCGCGGCATGTTGCGCGCACTGGCCGTCGACGACGAGGAACCCGCCCTCGCCGAACTCCTGTACCTCCTGCGGGCCGACCCGCGCGTACGCAGCGCCGAGGGCGCCACCGACGCCAACGAGGCGCTGCGCCGCATCGGCCGCGCCCTGGAGGATGGGCCCGGCGGGGACGGGGCCATCGACGTCCTCTTCCTCGACATCCAGATGGCGGGCCTGACAGGACTCGACGTGGCGCGGCTGCTCGCGGGCTTCGCGCGGCCCCCGCTCGTCGTCTTCGTCACCGCCCACGAGGACTTCGCGGTGAAGGCCTTCGACCTGAAGGCCGTCGACTACGTCCTCAAACCGGTGCGCCGCGAGCGCCTCGCCGAGGCCGTGAGCCGGGTCGCCGAACGCGTGGTCAGTGCCCCGCCCCCGGCCACCGTCGCCGACCGCATCCCCGTCGAACTCGGCGGCATCACCCGGCTCGTGGCCATCTCCGACATCACCTACGCCGAGGCGCAGGGCGACTACGCGCGCCTGCACACGGAGGACGGCGTCAGCCACCTGGTGCGGATACCGCTCAGCACCCTGGAGGAACGCTGGCAGGAACTCGGCTTCGTCCGCGTCCACCGCAGCCACCTCGTCGCCCTCCACCGCATCGACGAACTCCGCCTCGACGGCGGCGGAATGACGGTCCGGGTCGGCTCGGCGGAGATCGCGGTAAGCCGCAGACATGCGAGCCGGGTACGGGAACTGCTGATGCGGAGGCCGTAGCCCCTTCCGGTGCGGGCGGCCCATTCAAGCTCCGGTGCGGGCCGAGCAATTTAAGCCCCTGCGGCGATTGAGCAGCGGGGTCCGGGGCAGAGCCCCGCAACCGTAACGCCGTCGTGCTGCACCCAGACCCTTCCGCCAACCCGCCTCACCTGCCTAAACTCCGCCACGTGCTCGATCCCCCGCAACGCGAAACCGTGACCGGCGAACCCCGCCAACCCCCCGGCCCGGCAGGCCTCCGTACGCAATGGGAGATCGACGAACAGACCACCCTCGGCGCCGCCTACGTCCGCTCCCTCATGCGCAGCCAACTCCGCGCAGGAATCACCGCGTTCATGCTCCTCGCGGTCCCCGTCGCAGCCCTGCCGCTGTTCTTCGGCGCCCTGCGCAACGCACCCGTCCAATGGCTCGTCCTCGGCTTCGGCTGCTACCCCTTCCTTGTGCTCATCGCCTGGTGGTACGTACGCCGCGCCGAGCGCAACGAGCGCGACTTCGCCGACCTCGTACGCGGCCGCCCGGCCGACGCGCACGACCACGGAGCGCCGTGAACGAGGCGTACGCGATCACGGCGGTGGCCGTCGTCGTCCTCGCCACCGTCCTCATCGGCGGCTTCGGCCTGCGCGTCTCCCGCACGACGTCCGACTTCTACGTGGCGTCCCGCACGGTAGGACCCCGGCTCAACGCGGCGGCCATAAGCGGCGAGTACCTCTCGGCCGCCTCCTTCCTCGGCATCGCCGGGCTGCTCCTCATCCACGGCCCGGACATGCTCTGGTACTCGGTCGGATACACGGCCGGCTACCTGGTGCTGCTCGTCTTCGTCGCGGCGCCGCTGCGCCGCTCGGGCGCGTACACGCTGCCCGACTTCGCCGAGGGCCGGCTCGAATCCCGCCAAGTGCGGCGCGTGGTCAGCCTGTTCGTGGTCGGGGCGGGCTGGCTGTACTTGGTGCCCCAACTCCAGGGCGCGGGCCTCACGTTGCAGATCCTCACGGGAGCGCCCCGCTGGTTCGGGGCAACGCTCGTCGCCGCGGTCGTGGTGCTCGCGGTCGCGGCGGGCGGCATGCGCTCGATCACCTTCGTCCAGGCCTTCCAGTACTGGCTCAAGCTCACGGCCCTCCTGGTGCCCGCCTTCTTTCTCCTGCTGGCCTGGCACGGCCAGGGCGCCCCGCCACCGGAGGCCGCGACCCTCGCCCCGCCGTCCGCCGGGGTCGGTGCGGGCCAGCCGCTCGCCACCAGCCGCGCCGACCATCCGCTCTACGCCACGTACGGCCTGATCGTGGCCACGTTCCTGGGCACGATGGGCCTGCCGCACGTCGTCGTCCGCTTCTACACCAGCCCCAACGGCCGCGCGGCCCGCCGCACCACCGTCGTGGTCCTCGCCCTGATCGGCCTCTTCTATCTGCTGCCGCCCGTGTACGGCTGGCTGGGCCGCCTGTACGCGCCCGAACTCACCGCCACCCAGGACGCCGACGCCACCGTGCTGCTGCTGCCGGGGCGGGTCTTCGACGGGGTGGCGGGCGACCTCCTCGGCGCGCTGGTGGCGGGCGGCGCGTTCGCGGCGTTCCTGTCCACCGCGTCGGGGCTGACGATGGCGGTCGCCGGGGTCGTCAGCCAGGACGTGCTGCAGGCGCGCGGCGTACGGCACTTCCGGCTCGCCGTGCTGCTCGCGATCGCCATGCCGCTCGGCGGGGCGCTCCTGGTGGACGGGGTGCCGGTCGCGGACGCGGTCGGCATGGCGTTCGCGGTGTCGGCGTCCTCGTTCTGCCCGCTGCTCATCCTGGGCATCTGGTGGCGCCGCCTCACCCCGCCGGGCGCCCTCGCGGGCCTGTTCCTCGGCGGCGGCTCCGCCCTGGTCGCGGTGACGCTGACGGTGGCAGGACCTGTCACGTCCGGCTGGCTGCACACACTGCTCGCCTGGCCGGCCGTGTGGTCGGTGCCGGTCGGCTTCCTGGCGATGATCCTGGTGTCCCTGGCCACGCGGGACGCGATCCCGCCGCACACGACGGCGACGATGACGCGGCTGCACCTCCCGGAGTCGCTGGGGGCGTCAGGACGCGGTCTCGACGCGCTGGGCGGCCAGCCGCCCCGGGCGCGTGCGGGGGAGACGGGAGGCGATCCCGAGTGAGCGGCACCGTCACCGCGGTCCTCATCGCCCTGTGCCCCCTCCTGCTCGGCGCCGGATTCCTGCTCGGGCGGCGCACCGCGCATCCAGACGGACGCAGCGACGTCGGCACGCCCGTGGAGCGCGCCACCTTCGAGACCCTGCACACCGCCTCGCTCGCCGCTCCGGCGTTGCGCGCGGGCCTCACCGAGGACACCGCCCGCAAGTCCGCGCGCCGCCTGCGTACGCTGCTCGGCACCGACGCCCTCGCCGTCACCAACCGCTCCACGGTCCTCGCCTGGGACGGTGCGGCCGAACACGCCCACGCGGCCCAGGTGATGGAGCGGGTGGGCCCGGTGCTGGCCGGTGGCCGCAGCGCCGCGTTCGGCTGCGGCTGCCCGAACGACGACTGCCCGCTGCGGTGGGCGGTGGCGGCGCCCGTGGTCGCGGACGGCCGGGTGCTCGGCGCCGTCGTCGCCTACGCGGCCCGCGAGTCCGCGGTGCTCGCCCGCGCCACCGACGAGGTCGCCCGCTGGGTGTCGGTCCAGCTCGAACTCGCCGAACTGGACCGCTCCCGCACCCGTCTCATCGAGGCGGAGATCAAGGCGCTGCGCGCGCAGATCTCGCCGCACTTCATCTTCAACTCCCTCGCGGCGATCGCCTCGTTCGTTCGCACGGACCCCGAGCGAGCTCGCGAACTCCTCCTGGAATTCGCCGACTTCACTCGCTACTCGTTCCGCCGCCACGGCGACTTCACCACGCTCGCCGACGAACTCCACTCCATCGACCAGTACTTGGCGCTGGTGCGCGCCCGCTTCGGCGACCGGCTCTCCGTCACCCTGCAGATCGCCCCGGAGGTCCTCCCGGTCACTCTGCCGTTCCTCTGTCTGCAGCCGCTCGTCGAGAACGCGGTCAAGCACGGCCTGGAGGGCGCCGTCACCCGCAGCCGTATCTCGATCGGTGCCACCGACGCGGGAGCCGAGGCCGAGGTCGTCATCGAGGACGACGGCGTCGGCATGAACCCCGGCGAACTCCGGGCGATCCTGCGCGGCGAGGGCGGCCAGGGGCACGGCATCGGCCTGTCGAACGTCGACGAACGCCTGCGCCAGGTCTTCGGCGACGCGTACGGCCTGGTGATCGAGACCGCGGAGGGTGCGGGCATGAAGATCACGATCCGCATCCCGAAGTACCGGGCGGGCGTGTACGCGCCGTAGCCGCCCCCGCGAACGCCTGAAACGGAGGGGGGGCTAGAACAGCGAGATCGCCAAGTGGCCGAGCGGTAACCCGAGTTGCCACGCCGGAGTCCACACCTGCGGCCCGTCCTCCTCGTCCGGCACTGGCACCGCGTCCAGGTCGGGGGCGAGCAGCTCGGTCTCCTCCAGCCATCTCCACGCCGCCTCGGCGAGCAGCAGGTCGGGCGAGGGCCGCCGCGCGAGCGCGTCCTGGTCGAGCCGCTCCGTGAAGCGGTCACGCACCCATGACTGCCACGGCTGGTCGTACGCCGTGAGCGACAGCCAGTTCTCCAGCTGGGACACGACGCGGATCCCGGACAGTTCGTCGCCCGCGTCGGACAGGAAGATCGTCAGCGCGAGCGCGTCCCGCCCCGCCTTGAACTCGAAGGACGTGGGGGGCATCAGGTCGCCCGTCCGCAACAACTCGTCCGCGATGTACTCCGCGTACAACCACGCCATGGGGACGACGAGTCCGCCGCCCGGTCCACCCTCGGCGCCGGACATGCCGTCCGTGCCCTCATCGCTCCCGTACCGCATCGCCTTCCTGCCTTCCTCCGGTCCGCGTGCTGCTCCGGCCCCCGGACCACCCGTCTCAACTCACCGGGGAGGACAGCGGATTACTCAATCGAGGAAAGGGGGTGCGGAGCAAGGCGCTTTACCGATGCTTGACCCGGCCCTCGGTTTCATCGCAGGTCGGATGCATAACCCGGAAGTACACGCCGCAACGCCCGCAACGCGTAATACGCACGGGACTTCACGGTACCGGTGGGGATGCCGAGTGCGCGTGCGGCTTCCGCCACACTGGCGCCCTTGAAGTAGACCTCGAGCAGTACGGCACGGTGTTCGGGGGAGAGGGTCGCCACGGCCTCCCGCACGTCGAGCGCGGCCGCCGAACGCTCCGCGTGGTCCGCGCACACGCGGGCGTTCTCCAGGACGGCGTCGCCCACCTCGGCGGGCCGGGAGAGCCGGGCCCTGCGGGCGTCGATGGCGAGCCGCCGCCCGACCGTGAACAGCCAGGGCCGCACCGACTCGTAGCGCGGGTCGAGGGCCTCCGGATGCTGCCAGGCGCGTACGTACGTCTCCTGCACCAGGTCCTCCGCGCGCTGGGCGTCACCGTCGCACAGGCGCAGCAGGAACGAGAACAGCGGACCGCCGTGCTCCCGCTGGACCTGGGCGAGGTCCTCCTCCGTCGTCGTGGGTGTCGTGAGCGCCGTCGTCATGGGCGTATGGCAACGCAGCACGCCCCGCGCGCCCAGGGGACGCGCGGGGATGTGCGGCGGGCGGGGCGAAGCCCTCGACGAGCGGTGCGGCGAGCGGGACGGGCGGAGCCCCGGCGGGCCAGTGCGGAATCAGCCGAATCAGTCGGATGTACGGGCCAATTCGGACTTCCGGTAGGAGTAGCCGAAGTAGATGACCAGACCGATCAGGAACCACACGGCGAACCGCACCCACGTCTGCCACTGCAGGAACGTGATCAGCCAGATCGAGAAGATGATGCCCAAGACGGGCACGAACGGCATGGCGGGCGTACGGAAGGAGCGCGGCAGCTCCGGCTGGCGGTAGCGCAGCACGATCACCGCGACGCAGACCACGACGAACGCCAACAGGATGCCGATGTTGGTGAGTTCGGCCGCCTCGCCGATCGGCAGGAACCCGGCGATGAGCGCCGAGGCGACGCCGACGATCCACGTCACACGGGTCGGCACGTGCCGCGTCGGGTGGGTCTTCGCGAACCACTTCGGCAGCAGGCCGTCGCGCGACATGGCGAACCACACGCGCGTGACGCCCATCATGAACGTGAACATCACGGTGAGGATGCCGATGATCGCGCCCACCGCGATCACGTCCGCGAGGCCGCTCAGGCCCACCGACTTGAACGCGGTCGAGAACCCGCTCTCCGGGTCGATGTCCTTGTAGTTCTGCATACCGGTCAGGACGAGGCAGGCGAGCACGTACAGGATCATCGAGATGATGAGCGAGTAGATGATCGCCTTCGGCATGTGGCGCTGCGCGTCCTTCGACTCCTCGGCCGCCGTCGACATGGCGTCGTAGCCGAAGACCGCGAAGAAGACCGTGGCCGCGCCCGTGAACGCGCCGCTGACGCCGAACGGGAAGAACGGCGTGTAGTTGTCCGAGTTGATGTGGAAGACGCCGACGCCGATGACGAGCAGCACGACGAGGACCTTGAGGATGACCACGAAGGTCTCGAAGCGGGCCGCGTTCTTCATGCCCATGTTCAGCAGCCACGCGATGAGCAGACACAGCGCCGCGGCGAACAGGTCGACCTTGTGGCCGCCGCCGGTGCCCGGCGCGCCCAGCATCCAGCTGGGCAGGTCGACACCCATCTCGCCCAGCAGGAAGCTGAAGTAGCCGGAGATACCGATGGCGACGACCGCGACGATCGCCGTGTACTCCAGGAGCAGGTCCCAGCCGATGAACCAGCCGACGATCTCGCCGAGCACGGCGTAGCCGTACGTGTACGCGGACCCGGCCTTCGGAATCATCCCGGCGAACTCGGCGTACGAGAGGGCCGCGGCCGCGCTCGCGACACCCGCGATGAGGAACGAGATGAGGACCGCGGGCCCCGCCGTACCGTTCGCGACGGTGCCGGCGAGGGTGAAGATGCCCGCGCCGATGATGCCGCCGACGCCGATCGCGGTGAGCTGCCACAGGCCGAGGGAGCGGGTGAGCTTTCCGCCGGACTCCGTGTCCTCGATCTGCTCGATGGGCTTACGGCGCAGTACGCCCTGCCCTCTCGAGATCTTCGGGGGGACGGTCATGGGGACCTCACCTCTTCGCTGCTGCGACGACGGCTGACGGCCGATCATGATGCCGCTGCGGCGGCAGGTACGGAAGACAGCAGCGCCGTTGGCGCACCCACGGAAATTTTTAGGGGACGACCGTGACCGGCCAGCGGCCCGCCTTCACCAGGCGTACGGCGACCGAGCCGACGATGCGGTGTCCCGCCTGTTCCGATGCACCGACCACCACCGCGTCCGCCTTCAACTCGTCGGCGGCCGTGACCAGGCCGTTGAACGGGTCGCCGCGGAAGGTGTGGAACTCCCAGCGCACGTCGTATATGCCCTTGACCCGCTCCGTGGCCTCGCGGATGTAGGCGATGAGCCCCTCCGCGATCTCGTCGGTCGTCTCGGCGACGGGCACCCCGAGCGCGGCCCCGCTCGTCATCACGGGTTGCACGTAGACCACGGCGAGCAGCGCGTGCTGCCTGCGGGCCAGGCCCCCTGCGTAGGCCGCCGCGCGGAACGAGGAATCGGATCCGTCGACACCGACGACGATCACTTTCGGTCCGTCGGTGCCACGTTCGAACTGATGTGGTTGATCTTCGGTCACGCGGCAGAGGTTAACCGAGAAGCCGCCGATCAGGTGCTTTCCCGCGTCCCATCCGGTGGTTCCGTGCGCGGCGCCCGCGTGCCGTGTCACGCATTAATCATGACAAAGCATCAGGACACCACGGGACGGCGCGCGTTGCTGCGCGGCGTCACCGCCGTCGGCCTGGCCGCGCTCACCGGCTGCGCGGGACCCGACCGGCAGGGCGCCGCCCCGGACCCGGCGGGCGGGGCCGCCCGACCCGTACGCGAGCCGTCCATGTACCGGCTGCGCCCGATCGCCGGACCGGGCGGTCCGCGGCGCGCGGCCCTGAAGGTGCGCAAGGCGCCCATCCTGAGCCTCGGCACCGATCCCGGCGACCGCGCCATGGCGCTCACCTTCGACGACGGCCCCGACCCCGCGTACACCCCCGAGATCCTGCGGATCCTGCGCGAGCACGACGTGCGCGCGACGTTCCTCGTGTGCGGGGACCGGGCGCGGGAGAGCCCCGACCTGCTGCGCAGGATGGCCGACGAAGGACATGTCATCGGCAACCACACCTGGACGCACCCCTTGCTCCTGAAGCTGGACAGGACGCGGATCCGCGCCGAGATCGAGCGCACCTGCGAGCTCATCGAGCGGACCATCGGCGAGCCTCCGCTCTGGTTCCGGGCGCCCTACGGTGCGTGGAACCGGAACGTCTTCGAGCTGGGGACCGAACTCGGCATGGAGCCCCTGGCCTGGACCGTGGACTCGCTCGACTGGGACAACCCCGGCGCCCCGACGGTGATCTCCCGGGTCGTGAACCGGGCGGCCCCCGGCGTGATCGTCCTCAACCACGACGCGGGAGGCGACCGCTCCCAGACACTCACCGCCGTACGCAGCTATCTGCCGCGCCTGCTAGACGCCGGGTACCGGATGACGGTTCCGCGCCCGTACGGCGTGTGATGTGAGGTCAGCGCGTCGACACCAGGCGCGCGAACGCCACGACATTCCCCTCGTAACCGTCGCGCTTCGAAAAGTGGCCGCCGCACGTGATGAGCCGCAGCTCCGGTGTGCTGTGCGAGCGATAGACCTTGCGGCCCGGAAAACGGGACTTCGCGAACACCTCGACCCCGTAGACCCGGAAGACGGCCGTCCTGCCGTCCTTGCGGCGGATCTCCACGTGGTGGCCCTCGCGCAGCGAGCCCAGGCCGTAGAAGACGGCGGGGCCGCGTGCGTTGTCGACGTGGCCGACGACGACCGCGGTGCCCCGCTCGCCTGGCGCCGCGGCGCCCGAGAACCAGCCCGCCAGATTGGCTTCTTTTGGCGGCGGCGCGTCGATCCAGCCCTCCGCGTCCAGGCCGACCTCCGTCACGGGTGCGTCGACCCGGATCGCCGGGATCCGGACCCGGTCGACCGGCGAGAAGGACAGCGGGCGGGCGGCCTTCGCCTGCGCCGGCTCAGGCGCGCGCCGTTCGTCGGCTGCCGCAGATGCGGGCTGCGGCGGGCCCGAGTCGAACTCCCCGGACCCGCTGCGGACGAGTGCGAGCCCGGTGAGCAGCACCAGCGCGAGCACACCCCACGGGGCGCGCCTTCTGGGCCGTTCCTCGTCCGCGAAGCGCCAGTTCGACATGGGGAGGCGGCGGGGCGGGTCAGGCGCTCTTGTCGCCGGTGCGGCGGCGCGCCACGACGTACGCGGTGCCGAGCGCGCCCGCGATCAGCGCGCCACCGAGGGCGACCTCTTGCAGGTCGAGCCCACCGGCGCTGCCACCGATACCGGCCTTGACGCCCTGGGGGACGGGGCTGGGGGAGGAGTCGGGGCGGCCGGTGGCGATGGTGAGGTCGACCCTGCGGGGCTGGCCGCCGTCGCAGGTGAACGTCACGGTGTAGGCGGCGCCCTGCTTCGCGTCCCAGTCGACGGGAACGGTGCGGGGGCCCTCGCCGGGGCCGATCTTGGCGGTGTCGAAGATCCCGGCCGACACTTCGGTGTCCCCCTTGCACCCGCTGGCCGACAGGGTCACCTTGCCGCCCGCGGCGATCGTGGTGGGGGAGATGCTCGGCCGGAACGAGTCGGAGTCCTCGGCGTGCGCCGTCGGCGCGGTCAGGGTCAGTGCGGTGAGCGAGAGAGCGGCGGCGGATGCGGCGCGTATCGCGTGCATGGGGTTCCTCCGGGGTCCACGAGGAGCGGCAGCGGACCGTTTCCGCGCGCAGGGGACAGGCACCTCGATGCCGGAAACGCTAGGGACACCCCCGTACGGCCGCGATCGGTGTCGTACGAACGGGGCACACATGTGGGCCGGTCAGGTGTCTTCCCGGCCGTGCTGATGCTCGATCGGACCGCCGGCGTGCCAGACGTGCGGGTCCGCGCCACGCCACTCCACGAGGTGCGGATCGTCCAGCGTCACGTCCGACTCGCCGAACCCGGCGCGACGCAGCAGCTCGGTCAGGTCCGTATCGCTGTGCGCCAGGCCGAGCGCCTGTCCGCGGACGGAGACATGCCGTCCACCCGCCGGTGCGGGCGGGTGGACGACGATCGGTGCGTGCCATCGGGTCATGCACCACAGCGTGCGGCGCGCAGGGGCGAACCGCAGCAGGAAACGGTCAGTTCGCGCCGGGGAACAGCATCAGGAACGGTTCCGCCGTGGCCGCGACGCCCCGGCTGTACGGCGCGTCGAGGTCCCAGATCAGGAAGAGCAGGAACGCGATCAGGGACGAGAAGAGCCCGGCGAGGACCAGCTCGCGCTTGGTGCGCCTGATCTGCAGCGCGAAGATCATGCCGATGGTGACCAGGGCGCCGACGATCAGACCGAACCAGACGACGCCCGGCATCGTGGCGCTTGTCGAGTCCGAGCGGGCTCCGCGCGCCTCGTCGGCGGCCGTCACCTGGTCGAGCAGCGGCTGGTAGGCCTGCGCCTGGAAGTCGTTCTTCGGCTCGAAGTCCGTGACGTCCTCGCGCACCTTCTGCAACAGCGCGTCGCCCTTGGCGGTCAGCTCGCCCTTGTTGCGCATCGAGTCCCATTCGGTGGTGACGACATGGCTGACATACCTGTCGACATCCGCGCGAATCTTGTCCCGCACGTCCGCCGGGTAGACCCGGACGCGTTCATTGACCTCGTGCAGCGCCTGCGCCTCGTTGCGTACGTGGTCCTCGGCGGCGCTGCGGCCCTCCCAGACGCCCGCGATGGCGAGGCCGAGGACGATCGCGTAGACCACGCCGATCATCATCGTCATGTACTCGATGACGTCGGGAGTCTCGGACGGGTCGTCGTCATCGCCGATCCTGCGCTGCTGCAGGACCTGGACGACGAGGACGACACCGCAGACCGCGAGCATCGCGAGGGCGAGAACAAGCCATTCCGACATCGACAGCTCCACAAATGTTCAACAAGTTCAGCGGGGGCGCAGCGCGGCGACGGCGAGCACCGCGGGCGCTGTGATGAGCAGGGTGAGCGTGACCAGGGACGGGCCGCCGCGCGGTGGGGCGCGGTGGGCGGTGGGGCGGTAGGCCGGGTAGTGCACCGGCTTCGGGCTGGGCGGCGGCTTCGTATGGGTCGGGGTCGGCTTCGGCTGTGGTTTCGGGGGCGGTTCGGGAGCCGGGGGCGGAGGTGGGGGAGGCGTCGGGGTCGGTGTTGGTGTCGGTGGAGGCGGAGGCGGCGGAGGTGTTGGCGGCGGAGGTGGAGGAGGTGGTGGGGGTGCCGGCTTGGGGGGCGGAGGCTTGGGGGCGGGCTTCTTCGGTGGGGGAGTGCTGGGGCCCGCGCGGCAGATGACGCCGCTGCCGGAGACCGCCACCGCGTCGCCCGACGAGCCGCCGTCGACGGAGGCGTACGCGCAAGCGTCGGCAGGGACGGCGAGCGGTGCGGCGATGGCGGCCGCGCTCGGCGCGCCGCACAGCCAGGCGGTGGCGAGCACCGCGATGACGCGGGTGACCAGGGCTGACCCGGAGCGCTTGGTTCGATGCACGACCATGATCCTGAGCAGCGGCGGGCCCCGGCACGCCGACACGGACCCGGAATGCCCCGATGGTGGGGCGCGGGAGCATTCGGGTTTGCAGGAGTGCGCGGGCCTGCTACGGAACCTGCGCCTTACGGGGCACTCCTCTGCCGCACCCGAAGAAATCTTCCCCCGCATTGAACACAGCCGTCACCGCCGCGCGTACCTAGGGCCATGTGCGACCCACCCGGGGCTCGCACAACACCCAAGCAATGTGCGGGAGTTGAGATGAAGACCTCCTGGCGGAGCGCCTCGCTCGTAGCGACAGCTGCGGCCCTGCTGGCGCTGACGACGGCGTGCGGTCAGGACCAGGGCGACCAGGCGGACACGGGCCAGAACGTGGGCAGCGCGGCCGATGCGCAAGGCGGCTACGGGTCCTCCGACGGTTACGGCTCGTCGGGCACCACCGACAAGAGCGCGGCCAAGGCCAAGTCCGCGGGACAGCTGGCCTCGTGGGACAGCGAGGAACTCGGCAAGGTGCTCACCGACAGCGACGGTATGACCCTGTACCGCTTCGACAAGGACACCGCCGAACCGCCCAAGTCGAACTGCGACGCGGCCTGCCTGAAGGCGTGGCCGGTCGTGCCGGCGAGCGGCGCCAAGGCCGCGCCCGGCGTCGACGCCTCACTGCTCGGCGAGGTCACCGCCGCCGACGGCACGAAGCAGCTGACGGTCGACGGCTGGCCCATGTACCACTACGCGATGGACAAGAAGGCCGGTGACGTCAAGGGCCAGGGAGTGGGCGGAACTTGGTGGGCCGCGGCCCCCGACGGCAAGAAGGCCAACAAGAAGGCCGAGCAGGAGGCCGGGGCCCAACCCGCCGACCTCGAGGGCCTCTCCACGCGCAACGACCCGAAGCTCGGTGAGGTCGTCGTCGACAAGAACGGGATGACGGTCTACCGCTTCCTCAAGGACTCGGCCTGGCCCATCAAGTCGAACTGCGTCGGCGCCTGCGCCGAGAAGTGGCCCGCACTCGCTCCGGTTGCGAAGAACGACACACAGAACATTCCACTGAAGGGCTACATGACCTTCACAAGGCCCGACGGAACCAAGCAGCAGACCTTGAACTGCTGGCCCGTCTACACCTTCTCGGGCGACAAAAAGCCAGGTGACACGAACGGTCAGGGCGTAGGAGGTACTTGGTACGCGGCCGCTCCGAATGGAAAGCCGGTAGGCGCTCCCAAGTAACAACCAGGAGGGTCAAGTGCGTTCGGTGAGTCGCTCACAGTAGAGTCGTCAACGGAATTGGCTCGTCGCCGGTCCGTTCCCCGCATGGCCAGGTCAGGCCGTGTGGAGGGAGCGGGCCGGTTCTTTTCGTCGAGGAAAGAGAAGGTTTCGGGATGGTTTCGGATCGTTGCCGATTGGCACGTGACGGAGGCAGTGACCGGGAACGGACGGTCAATTTCCGTTTTGACTCGCTCCATTGGCGGTGGATCAGTAGCCTCTGCTCGAACACCGGCACGCCTACGCCATGGAGACCTTGATGCAGCGTCCCGCCTGGGCCCCACGGGGCATCGACATCTCGGTGCCCAGTGTGTCCCGAATCTATGACTTCTACCTGGGCGGTTCGCACAACTTCGAGGTCGACCGGGAGGCCGCCCGCAAGGCCATGGAGTTCCTGCCGGGGCTGCCCAAGATCATGCAGGCGAACCGGGCGTTCATGCGCCGGGCCGTGCGGTACGCCGCCGAGCAGGGCATCACACAGTTCCTCGACATCGGCTCCGGCATCCCGACGTTCGGCAATGTGCACGAGGTGGCCCAGCAGGCGAGCCCCGGAGCGAGCGTGGTGTACGTCGACCACGACCCGGTCGCCGTCGCGCACAGCAAGGCGGTCCTCGAGGACGTCCCGCACACCGGAGTCGTCACGGCGGACCTTCGCAAGCCGCGGGAGATCCTGGAGAGCCCCGAAGTCGCCGAACTCCTCGACCTGGAACGGCCGGTGGCCCTGCTCCTCGTCGCCGTACTGCACTTCATCGAGGAGGCCGACGACCCGTACGCGGCGGTGGCCGAACTCAGTGAGGCGCTCGCACCCGGCAGCCTGCTCATTGTGACGCATGCCTCCAATGAGGGCATGCCCATAGAGACGGAGCGGGCGGACGGGATGGTCGACGTCTATCGAAACGATGTCCGCAATCCGCTGATCATGCGGAACCGCGACGAGATCAAACGGTTCTTCAAGGGGTACGAGGTGGTCGCACCGGGCATCGTGGCGATGCCGGTGTGGCGGCCCGACACCGCCCCGGAGGACGAGGACCCGTACACGTACGCGGGCTATGTGGGAGTGGGGCGCAAGGCGTGACTGCTGCATCCTCCCGGGGCACGAACCCCGGACCTCAGGCCGGAAAAGCCGGCCGGGCGGGCAAGTCGGCACGGACCGACGACGGCATCGGTGGTGATGCGTCGGGCGGGACCGAAGACAGAGCCCGCGAGTTCGCCATGATCTGGAGCCGGGCGATCTTCCCGGTCACGGCGACCTCGCTGACCCGGCACGAGTTCGAGACGGAACTCGTGCCGCTCGTACGCCGGTTGCGCACCGTGCTCGCCGCGCAGGCCCTGGACAGCGCGGAGGCACAGGCCGTCGGCGCGGCCCTGGTCGACGCCCACTGCACCGACCCCGAGGCGCTCACCCAGTCCCTCGACGTGGTGGAGACCCATCTCGTCCGGCACTGCGGCGAACAGGAGCCCTCCGCGGAGCGCGCGGAGGAACTGCGCTCCCGCTGCGCCCGCATCCAGCACGCGATGGCCGCCGGGTTCGCGGGCGCGCTGCGGGAGCGCACCCGCAGCGAACAGGAGGCCATATCGCGCGCCGCGCTCGACGCCCGCAGCGCCGTCGCCGAGGCCCTGCACGCGAGCGAGGCCAAGTTCCGCGCGGTGTTCCACGGCGCCGCGATCGGCATCGGGATCGCCGACCTCGATGGCACCATCCTCGAGGTCAACGAGACGATGGTGCGGATGTTCGGCGGCAGCAGGCAGCAGCTGCTCAAGCGCAAGGCCCACCAGCTGACCCACCCCGAGGACGCCCCGCACATCTGGCGCATGTACCACGAGCTGGTGCAGGGGGACCGCGAGCACTACCGGGTGGAGAAGGCCTACTCGCGTCCGGACGGCACCGCCCTGTGGACGAACCTGACGGTCTCGCTGCTGCGCGACGCGGACGGCGCCCCCCAGTACCAGCTGGCGCTCATGGAGGACGTGACCGAGCGCCGGCTGCTGAACCTGCGGCTGCGCTACGAAGCCACCCATGACGCGCTCACCGGGCTCCCCAACCGCACCCTGTTCTTCGAGCGCCTGGAGAAGGTGCTCAGCGCGGGCAACGGCATGCGCTTCGGCCTCTGCTACCTCGACCTCGACGGCTTCAAGACAATCAACGACAGCCTCGGCCACGCGGCGGGCGACCGGCTCCTCGTCGAGGTCGCGGACCGCCTCCAGGCCTGCGCCACCGCGCCCGGCGAGATGGTCGCGCGGCTCGGCGGCGACGAGTTCGTGGCGCTGACCACCGGCAAGGACACCCAGGCCGAGGTCGACGAGCTGGCAGGACGCATCATGCACGCCCTGGCCACGCCCATCCGCATCGACGGCCGCGAGCTGACCGTGCGCGGTTCGGTCGGCATCGTCGAGGGCCCGGCCGCCGAGCGCAGCCCCGCCGAGGTGCTGCGCAGTGCCGACATCACGATGTACCGGGCCAAGTCCGCGGGCGGCAACCGCTACGAGCTGGCCGACCCCGAGGCCGACGCCCGGGCGATCACGCGGCACGGTCTGACGACGGCGCTGCCCGCCGCCCTGGACCGCGGCGAGTTCTTCATCGAGTACCAGCCCCTGGTGCACCTCGGCGACGGCAGCGTGCGCGGTGCCGAGGCCCTGGTCCGCTGGCTGCACCCGCAGCACGGCGTGCTCGGCCCCGACCGCTTCATCCCGCTCGCCGAGCACACAGGGCTGATCGTGCCGCTCGGCCGCTGGGTCCTCGAGGAATCGGTCCGGCAGGCGCGGATCTGGCAGGACCGGTACGAGGAGGCGGGCCCGTTCCGCATCAACGTCAACCTGTCCCCGATGCAGCTGACCCACCCCGGCCTGGTGACGGACACCGTCGACATCCTGGAGCGCTTCGGCCTCGAACCGGACGCGCTCTGCCTCGAGGTCACGGAGTCGGCGCTTATCGGCGCCGACGACGACCTCCTGAAGCCCCTCAGACGGCTCTCCGAAATGGGCGTCGACATCGCCCTCGACGACTTCGGCACCGGCTACTCGAATCTGGCCAACCTGCGCCGCCTGCCCGTGAACGTCCTGAAGCTGGACCGCTCCTTCACGCAGGGAATGCAGCAGTTCCCCGCGGACCCCGTCGACCTGAAGATCGTCGAGGGCATCGTCTCGCTCGCACACAGCCTCGACCTCTCGGTCACCGTCGAGGGCGTGGAGACCGGGGCGCAGGCCGAACAGCTCAGGCACCTCAACTGCGACACCGCACAGGGCTGGTACTACGCCCGCCCCGGCCCCCCGGACCGCCTCCACGAACTGGCCCTCGCCGACGCGACGGGGTGAGCGCCGGATGATCCGCTGGGCGTATCTGTTCCTCGACCGGCCGTACGCCACTCTGGACGCGGCCTGCGCGTTCTGGTCGCGGGCGACCGGGACGCGGACCTCCGAACTCCGGGGTGAACAAGGGCAGTTCGCCACGCTGCTGCCCGACGCCACCGACGCCTGCGTGAAGGTTCAGGGCGTGGTGGACGGGCCGGGCGGCGCCCACCTCGACCTGCTGGTGGACGACGTGGTGGCCACGGGGGAGCGGGCCCGCCGGCTCGGCGCGAGCCTGCTGCACGCGGAACCCGGCCTGGAAGTGCTGCGCTCACCGGCCGGGCACCGGTTCTGCGTGGACACCTGGCGCGGCGAGCACACGGTCCCACCGCCCACCACCGAGCCCCGCAGCCGCCTCGACCAGCTGTGCCTGGACACGGCGCCGGGCGCGTACGACGCGGAGGTCGACTTCTGGTCGGCGCTCACCGAATGGCCCGAAGTCCCCTGCGAGAGCCCGGAGTTCCGCCTCCTGAAGGCGACGCCGATCCAACTCCTGCTCCAACGCCTCGACACCGACGACGCGCCGTCCGCCCACGCGGACCTTGCCTGCGCCAACCGCAAGGAGGCCGTCGCCCGGCACACGTCACTGGGCGCGACACCCCTCCAGGAGGGCCGCGCCTGGACGGTCCTGCGGGACCCGTCGGGCGGAACGTACTGCCTCACGGACCGGGACCCAATTTAAGCCCCGCTCTTGGACGAGAGGCCGCGGGGTGCGGGGCCCGGGGCAGAGCCCCGCGACCGCGCCACCGGGTGACCGCAAACAAGAGGGGTGACCGCAACCCGTCACTCCCGCCCCTCGAAGAGCATCCGCTGAAGCTCACGCGCAGCCCGCGGCGGCGCCACATCCGACCGATGCGCCAGCGCAATCGTGCGGCTGAGCCCCGGCTTGGCCAACGGAGTGACCCGCAGATCCGCCCCGGCCCGGTGCGCCACCATCCACGGCACCACCGCCACCCCGAGCCCGGCCCGTACGAACCCGAGGACCGCGTCCATCTCGCCGCCCTCCACCGCGAAGTCCGGCTCGAACCCCTCGCCCCGGCACGCGGCGACGGTCAGCTCCCGCAGGTCGTACCCGTGCCGGAACATGACGAGCCGCTCGCCCTCCAGGTCGGAGATCCGTACGGACTTCCGGCCCCGTCCCGGCGCGGGCGCGTCCTGGGACGACACCACCACCAGCTCCTCGCGCAGCAGCTCCACCGTCGTCAGGGCGGGCGCGGGCGCCGGCAGCGGGAGGACGACGAGCGCGAGGTCGAGGGCGCCGCGCGCGAGCTCTCGTACGAGGTCGTGGGAGCCGCCCTCCTCGATCAGCAGCTGAATCCCCGGGTACCGGTCGTGGAAGGACCGCAGCACGTCCGGCAGCAGGCCCGTGCACAGCGAAGGCGTCGCGCCCAGCCGCACCCGGCCCCGCTTGAGCTGCGCCAGCTCCTGCACCTCGTGCCGCGCCGTGTCCGCGTCGGCGAGGATCCTGCGGGCGAGCGGCAGCAGCGCCTCCCCGGCATCGGTCAGCGAGATGTTCCCGCGGGCCCGCAGGAAGAGATCGACCCCCAGCTCCCGCTCGAGCGCCCGGATCTGCTGGGACAGCGACGGCTGGGCGACATGCACCAGCTCGGCGGCGCGCGTGAAGTGCCGGGTCTCCGCGACCGCGACGAAGTACTGGAGCTGCTGGAACTGCATACCGGCCAGCTTAGTTCCCTCGATAGCGAATGCCTATCGAAATGAGGCGGACCATGTCTTGGACCGATCGGGCCCTTGGGCTCTAGCGTCTTGACCCATGGCTCTGGCAACGAGGACGGACCGACGGCCGTCCATGGCACGCACTGTCTGGGACAGCTCCGTCGGGAAGAAGACCGTGATGGCGGTGAGCGGCCTCGTCATGCTGCTCTACCTGGTCGCCCACATGATCGGAAACCTCAAGATCTTCTTCGGTCCTCCGGAGATCAACCACTACGCCCACTGGCTGCGGACCATGGGCGAGCCGGTCCTCCACTACGAGTGGGGCCTGTGGATCGTCCGGGTGGTGCTGGTCGTCGCCGTCGTCGCGCACGCCACGTCCGCGTACCAGCTGAGCCGGCGCGGCATCAAGGCGCGCCCCAGCAAGTACGTGCACAAGAAGCCGCGTTCGGACTACGCCACGCGCACCATGCGCTGGGGCGGCATCATCCTCGCCCTGTTCATCGTCTGGCACATCCTCGACCTGACGACCGGCACGGTGCACCCCGGCGGCTACGAGCACCTGCGCCCGTACCAGAACATCATCGACACGTTCTCGACCTGGTACAGCAACGTCATCTACATCGTCGCGATGCTCGCCCTCGGCCTCCACGTCCAGCACGGGTTCTGGAGCGCCGCACAGACCCTCGGCGTCGGCAGCCGCACCCGCGACCGCGTTCTGAAGACCGTCGGCAACGTACTCGCCGTAGTGCTCACGCTCGGCTTCATCGCCGTGCCCGTGGGCGTCATGACCGGATTGGTGAGCTGAGAGACATGACTGTATCCACGGAGTATGCGGACTACTCAACCGGCGAACCGGTCGTCGACACCAAGGCCCCGCAAGGCCCCGTCAACGAGCGCTGGGACACCCGTCGCTTCGAGGCCAAGCTGGTCAACCCGGCCAACCGCCGCAAGCACACCGTCATCGTCGTGGGCACGGGCCTCGCGGGCGGCTCCGCCGGGGCCACCCTCGCCGAACAGGGCTACCACGTCGTCCAGTTCTGCTACCAGGACTCGCCGCGCCGCGCCCACTCGATCGCCGCGCAGGGCGGCATCAACGCCGCGAAGAACTACCGCAACGACGGCGACTCGGTGCACCGCCTGTTCTACGACACCGTCAAGGGCGGCGATTTCCGCGCCCGCGAGTCCAATGTGCACCGCCTCGCGCAGATCTCCGTCGAGATCATCGACCAGTGTGTCGCGCAGGGTGTGCCCTTCGCCCGCGAGTACGGCGGCCTCCTCGACACCCGCTCCTTCGGCGGTGTGCAGGTGTCCCGTACGTTCTACGCCCGCGGTCAGACGGGACAGCAGCTGCTGCTCGGCGCCTACCAGGCCCTCAGCCGCCAAGTCGCCGCAGGGAACATCGAGTTGCACCCGCGCACCGAGATGCTCGACCTCGTCATCGTCGACGGCAAGGCCCGCGGCATCGTCGCCCGCGATCTCATCACCGGCAAGATCGACACGTACTTCGCGGACGCCGTCGTGCTCGCCTCCGGCGGCTACGGCAACGTCTTCTACCTGTCGACGAACGCCATGAACTCCAACGCGACGGCGATCTGGCGCGCCCACCGGCGCGGCGCCTACTTCGCCAACCCGTGCTTCACGCAGATCCACCCGACGTGCATCCCGCGCACCGGCGACCACCAGTCGAAGCTGACCCTGATGTCGGAGTCGCTGCGCAACGACGGCCGCATCTGGGTGCCGAAGGCGAAGGGCGACACACGTCCCGCGGGCGAGATCCCCGAGGACGAGCGCGATTACTACCTGGAGCGCATCTACCCGGCGTTCGGCAACCTCGTGCCTCGTGACATCGCTTCCCGCGCCGCGAAGAACGTGTGCGACGAGGGCAGGGGAGTGGGTCCCGGCGGGCAGGGTGTGTACCTCGACTTCGCCGATGCCATCAAGCGCATGGGCAAGAAGGCCGTCGAGGCCAAGTACGGCAACCTCTTCGACATGTACGCGCGGATCACCGACGAGGACCCGTACAAGACGCCGATGCGGATCTACCCCGCCGTGCACTACACGATGGGCGGCCTGTGGGTCGACTACGACCTCCAGACCACCATCCCCGGGCTCTTCGCGGTCGGCGAGGCCAACTTCTCCGACCACGGCGCCAACCGGCTCGGTGCCTCCGCGCTGATGCAGGGCCTCGCGGACGGCTACTTCGTCCTCCCGGCCACCATCAACGACTACCTCGCCAAGCACCCGCACACGGACGAGGTGAACGCCGAACACCCGGCCACCGTCGAGGTCGTGCGCGAGACCGAGGAGCGGCTCGCGAAGCTGCTCGCGGTCGACGGCGACCGCACGCCCGACTCCTTCCACCGCGAACTCGGCGAGCTCATGTGGGAGTTCTGCGGCATGGCCCGCACCGACGCGGGGCTGCGCAAGGCGCTCGACCGGATCCCGCAGATCCGCGAGGAGTTCTGGCGCCGCATCAAGGTGCCCGGCGTCGGCGAGGAGTTCAACCAGTCCCTGGAGAAGGCCAACCGCATCATCGACTACATCGAGCTCGCCGAGCTGATGTGCCTCGACGCGCTGCACCGCGCCGAGTCCTGCGGCGGTCACTTCCGCGAGGAGTCGCAGACCCCCGACGGCGAGGCCGCCCGCGTCGACGAGGAGTTCTCCTACGCGGCCGCCTGGGAGTTCACCGGTACCGGCGCTGCCCCCACCCTGCACAAGGAAGACCTGGTCTTCGAGTACGTCCACCCCACTCAGCGGAGCTACGCATGAAGCTCACCCTGCGCGTCTGGCGCCAGAAGAACGCCGACGCCGACGGCCACATGTCCACGTACGACGTGGACGGAATCTCGCAGGACATGTCGTTCCTGGAGATGCTCGACACCCTCAACGAGGAGCTCATCCTCAAGGGTGAGGACCCGGTCGCCTTCGACCACGACTGCCGCGAGGGCATCTGCGGCGCCTGCTCGCTCGTCATCAACGGCGACGCGCACGGCCCGGAGCGCACCACCACCTGTCAGCTGCACATGCGGTCCTTCAAGGACGGCGACACGATCGACATCGAGCCGTGGCGCGCCTCCGCCTTCCCGGTCGTGAAGGACCTGGTCGTGGACCGCTCGGCCTTCGACCGGATCATCCAGGCCGGCGGCTACATCACGGCCCCGACGGGCGCCGCCCCCGAGGCACACTCCACACCCGTGCCCAAGCCGGACGCGGACTTCTCCTTCGAGCACGCCGAGTGCATCGGCTGCGGCGCCTGCGTCGCCGCCTGCCCCAACGGCGCGGCGATGCTGTTCACCTCGGCGAAGATCAACCACCTCAACGTCCTCCCGCAGGGCGCTCCCGAGCGCGAGACCCGCGTCCTCGACATGGTGGGTCAGATGGACGAGGAGGGCTTCGGCGGCTGCACCCTCACCGGCGAGTGCGCGACGGCCTGCCCGAAGGGCATCCCGCTGTTCTCCATCACCAGCATGAACAAGGAGTGGCTGCGCGCGAACCGCAAGGTCAGCCGCTGACCTTGCCGTAGGCGATAGGCGTCCCGCGAAGATCGCGGGGTGGGCGGGACCGGCGTGGTGCTCAACCTCCGGTCCCGTCATCGCGTTCCGCCACCGTCACAAAGATCCCCCCCGGCGCCCCTCGCCTGCTCGGAGTCAGGTTGCTCTGCCTGCGGCAGAACAGCGGCCGGACCGGGATCGACGATCACTACAGTCCAGTCTCATGACGACGAATACGAAGATCACGACGCGTACGGTCGAGTATCCGGCCGACGGGCTGACGATGATCGGGCACCTCGCGCTTCCGGCCGGTGTCGACCGCCGGCCCGCGGTGCTGCTCGGACCGGAGGGCACGGGGCTCAGTGACGTCGAGCGCCGCCGGGCCGATGCTCTCGCCGAGCTGGGATATGTAGCGCTGGCCTTCGACCTCCACGGCGGGCGCTATCTGAGCGACCCCGAGGAGATGCTGGCCCGTTGCATGCCACTGCTCGCTGATCCTTACCGGATGCGGGGCATCGGTCATGCGGCGCTCGACGTGTTGCGCACCGAACCGCGGACCGACCCCGACCGGATCGCCGCCGTCGGCTACGGCACCGGGGGCGCCATCGGGCTGGAACTCGGGCGCGACGGCGTCGACCTGCGCGCGATCGGGACAGTCAACGCACTGACCACGGGCCGACCGGGCGAGGCAGCGCGCATTCGCTGCCCGGTGTGGGCCGGGGTCGGGTCGGAAGACCCGATCATGGCACCCGCGCAACGCGAGGCGTTCACCGCTGAGATGCAGGCTGCGGGCGTCGACTGGCGCCTCGCGGTCTACGGCGGCGCCCTGCACGCCTTTCACCACCCGCAGGTCGACCACACCGTACGTCCCGGCGTCGGCTACCACCCACAGCACGCGCGGCGAGCCTGGCGCGACGTCGTCGACCTGCTCGCCGAGTGCCTGCCCGTCACGGCGGGCAGACCCTAGGGCAGTGCGCGTCCCAGGTATGGCGCCGTGGCGCTCTCGGGTGCGGCGGCGACCTCTCGTGGCGGGCCTGCCGCCACCACTCGGCCGCCCGCGCCGCCACCGCCGGGCCCCATGTCGACGACCCAGTCCGCCCCTGCCACCACCGCCATGTCGTGCTCGACCACGACCACGGAGTGCCCGGTGTCGACGAGGCCGTTCAGTTGCCGCAGCAGCACCTCGACGTCGGCCGGGTGCAGTCCGGTCGTCGGCTCGTCGAGGAGGTACAGGGTGTGGCCGCGCCGCACGCGCTGCAACTCGCTGGCCAGCTTAATGCGTTGGGCCTCGCCGCCCGACAGTTCGGTGGCGGGTTGCCCGAGTCGCAGATAGCCGAGGCCGACGTCGAGGAGCGTGCGCAGGCTGCGCAGTACGGGACGGGCCGCGGCAGCCGTCTCGTCGTCTGCCGCCTCGAAGAACTCCGCCGCGGACTCCACCGTCAGGTCGAGGACCTCGGCGATGTTCCGCCCCCGGTAAGTGACTTGGAGGGTCTCGGGGTTGTAGCGGGCGCCCGCGCAGTCCGGGCACGGCGTATACGTGCTCGGCAGGAACAGCAGCTCCACGCTGACGAAGCCCTCACCCTGGCATGTCTCGCAGCGCCCGCCGGTGACGTTGAACGAGAAGCGGCCGACGCCGTAGCCGCGCGTCTTCGCCTCGTCGGTCGCCGCGAAGAGTTTGCGTACGACGTCGAACAGGCCCGTGTACGTGGCCAGGTTGGAGCGGGGTGTGCGGCCGATGGGCTTCTGGTTCACGACCACGAGCCGGCCGACGCCCTCCAGGTCCTCGGTGATCTCGCCGATCAGCGTCGACTTCCCGGAACCGGAGACGCCCGTGACGGCGGTGAAGGCGCCCAGCGGGAGCTCGGCGGTGACGTCGACCAGGTTGTGCCGGGTCACCGGACCGACCTTCAACCAGCCGGTAGGCACCCGGACTTGGCGTTCGGTCGCCGGTTCCTCGGCGAAGAGGTAGCGGGCTGTCGCCGAGTCCGTGGTCTCGCGCAGGCCGTCCACGGGGCCGCTGTGCAGTACCAGGCCGCCGTGCTCCCCGGCCTGCGGGCCCACGTCGACCAGCCAGTCGGCGTGCCGCATGACGTCCAGGTGGTGCTCGACCACGAAGACGGAGTTGCCGGACGCCTTCAACCGGTCGAGGACGGTGAGGAGCGACTCGGTGTCGGCGGGGTGGAGGCCGGCCGACGGCTCGTCGAGGACGTACACGACGCCGAAGAGACCCGACCTCAACTGGGTGGCCAGCCGCAGCCGTTGGAGCTCACCCGAGGACAGGGTGGGCGTCGACCGGTCGAGGCTGAGGTACCCGAGGCCGAGCTCCGTGACCGTGGCGATGCGGGCCCGCAGGTCCTCGGTGAGCACGCGCGCCGTCTCGGACGTGTCGCCCTCGGTGGCCAGGAGGTCGGCGAGGTCCGCCAGCGGGACACCGGCGAGATCGGCGATCGTACGGCCCGCGAAGGTGACGGCCAGCGACTCCGCGCGCAGCCGGGCGCCGCCGCAGGCCGGACACGGCGTGCTCTCCAGGAACCGCTCCGCCTTCGCGCGCAGCGACTGACTCTTGGAGTCAGAGAAGGTCTTGAGCACGTACCGGTTCGCGCTCATGTACGTGCCTTGGTACGGGCGGTGGATTCGGCCCGCGTCCCGCACCGGGTGCACGGTCACCACCGGCTGCTCGTCCGTGAACAGGATCCAGTCCCGGTCCGCCTGCGCCAGCTCCCGCCACGGGCGGTCGACGTCGTAGCCCAGCGCGTCGAGGACGTCGCGCAGGTTCTTGCCCTGCCAGGCCCCCGGCCACGCCGCGATGGCCCCCTCACGGATCGACAACGAAGCGTCGGGCACCAGCAGTTCCTCGGTCGTGCGGTGCACCTGGCCGAGGCCGTGGCACGAAGGGCACGCCCCGGCCGCCGTGTTGGACGAGAACGCGTCCGAGTCGAGGCGCTCCGCGCCCTCCGGATACGTACCGGCTCGCGAGAACAGCATCCGCAGCGAGTTCGACAGCGTCGTGACCGTGCCGACCGAGGAGCGGGACGTCGGCGCCGAACGGCTCTGCTGAAGTGACACCGCGGGTGGCAGACCGCTGATCTCGCCGACCTTCGGCGCGCCGACCTGATGGATCAGCCGGCGGGCGTACGGGGCGACCGACTCGAAGTAGCGGCGCTGCGCCTCCGCGTAGATCGTGCCGAAGGCGAGCGAGGACTTGCCCGAGCCGGACACCCCCGTGAAGACCGCGAGGACGTCCCGCGGGATGTCGACGTCGACGCCCTTGAGGTTGTGCTCGCGGGCGCCGCGCACCCGCACGAGACCGTCGTGGCGGGGGTCGGGCGAGGTGGGGTGGTGCATGGGGCGGGCTCCCGGTCGTACGGACGGCTGTGCGGTCACGGTGTCGCACTCCATGATCCACCCCTGGCGTGGTCGCGGCGGCACGGAGAACGCCCGATGAATGATGTGCACACGCCTTGACTGGTGGTCATGGGCTCACGCACCGTTACGGAGGTCGTCATTCGGGCAGTGAGTGGGGGGCTTGTGAGCGGCAGACTGTTCGGCGTGGGCGCGGCGTTGTGCGCTCTCGCCCTCGTGGGTGCGGCGACCGCACCGGCCACGTCGTCACCGGCCCCCGCCTCGTCCGGTCCTCGCCACGGCGGCCTGCCCCTCGGCGCCGCCGACCTGTCCGAGACGCGGACGACACGGACACTGCAGCCGGGCGTGACGCTCACCCGGATCGTGCGCGGCGCCGATGCCCCGGCCATGGCGTGGACCGTGGAGGTCTCCATCCCGGGCGGCGCGGGATCGCCCGACCCGGACGCGCCGCCGACCGCCCTGAAGGACGCGGCCAGCGCCGCCGAACTCGCCTCCGACCTGCGCACGGACGGCTTCGACGCCCGCTCGGAGAAGGTCACCACCGCGGCGACCGCCGACTACGCGGGCGGCACGCTCGGCTGGCGGGTCCGCGTCGGCACCTTCACGACCGAGGCCGCTGCCACCGCCGAACGCACCCGGCTGCGCGCCGCCGGATACACCGGATCCGCCTGGTACACCGGCTGGGACGGGGACGCGGGGGACCGCGGCCCCTGGCGCGTCGACGTCCTGACCATCGACCCGAAGAAGTTCCACGGCGACCTCAAGGCCTCGTACGGCCCCGACCTGGAGAACCGCGAGACCACCAGCGCGCTCGCCGCCGCCGAGAACGCGACGGCCGGCGTCAATGCGGGCTTCTTCGTCCTCGACCCCAAGGCGGGCGCCCCCGGCGACCCGGCGGGCGTCGGCGTCTACAACGGCCGGCTGCTGAGCGAGGCGGTCAACGGCCGGCCCGGCCTCGTCGTCCACGACTCCGCGCGCGGCACCGAGGTGGAGCGGCTCACCTGGCGGGGGAGCGTCCGCGTCGGCGGGGCGAAACTGCCGCTCGACGGCATCGACCGCGTCCCCGGCCTGATCCGCAACTGCGGCGGCACCGCAGACGACTCCCCGACCGCCCGGCCGCTGCACGACACCACCTGCACCGACCCCGACGAACTCGTCGCGTTCACCCCGGAGTTCGGCAAGCAGACCCCGAAGGGCGACGGCGCCGAGGCCGTCCTGGACCGGGCCGGCCGGGTCGTCGAGGTGCGCTCGCCGCGCGGCGGCGCCCTGCCCGCCGGAGGCCGCAGCGTCCAGGTCACGGGCGCGTACGCGGCGCAGCTGACCGCCCTCGCCAAGATCGGTCAACCCCTCCGAATCCAGGGCGGGTTGAAGGACACCAAGGGGCGGCCCTTCACCGCCTCCCGCTCGACCAGCATCCTCAACGGCGGCCCCGAACTCGTCCGCGACGGCCGCCTCCATGTCACCCCGGCCACCGACGGCATGGTGCAGCCCGACAACCCGAGCTTCTACTACGGCTGGGTGCACAAGCGGAACCCGCGCACCCTCGCCGGCACGGACGCCGCCGGCCGCACCGTGCTCGTCACCGCCGACGGCCGCGGCACCGGATCCCTCGGCCTGAGCATCAACGAGAGCGCCGATGTCGCCAAGTCCCTCGGCCTGCGGGACGCCATCAACCTCGACGGCGGCGGCTCGACCACGATGGTCGTCGACGACCAGGTGATCAACGATCCGTCCGACGTGACCGGCGAACGCCCGGTCGGGGACGCGCTGTTGGTGCTCCCCGCGACCCACTGACCCGAGCTGACCCAAGCGGACACCCACTGACGCAAGCGGACACCCACTGACCCAAGCGGACATCCACTGACCCGAGCGCCGGACGAATCGAGGGAGCCGCCATGACCGCCGCCCTGACCCGCCGCACCAGACGCCTGCTGCTCGTCCTGGCCGCCCTGCTGCTCACCCTGGGTTCGGCGCCGCCGGCCCTCGCCGCCACGAAGTCGCGGCCCGCCGCCGAGGTCGTCGACGTCACTCAGGTCGCCGACCGTCAGGTGGACCTCTCCGTACGCGCGTCGGCGCTCGGCGGGCGCACGGTCAAGGTCCGCCTGCTCACCCCCGACGGCTGGAACCCGGACGACCGCACGAAGCACTGGCCCACGCTGTGGCTGCTGCACGGCTGCTGCGGCGACTACACGTCCTGGACGAACATGACGGACGTTGCCTCCGTGGAGAGCCTGCGCGACGTCCTCGTCGTGATGCCCGAGGCCGGCTGGAACGGCTGGTACAGCGACTGGTGGAACCACGGTGAGGGCGGCGATCCGGCCTGGGACACCTTCCACACCCGCGACCTGCGCCGCCTCCTGGAGAGCGACTGGGGCGCGGGCTCCCGCCGCGTCGTCGCGGGCCTCTCGATGGGCGGCCAGGGCGCGCTCCTGTACGCGGCCCGGCACCCGGGGATGTTCAAGGCGGCCGCGGCCTACTCCGGCTCCGCGCATCCGCTCCTGAACGACGAGTCGACGAGCCGCATCATGGGCTTCTTCGCGGGCCAGGGCGACGACCCGCAGCGTGTCTGGGGCGACCCCGTCGCGCAGCGCGACATCTGGGCGGCCCACGACCCGTACCACCTGGCCAAGCGCCTCAAGTCGCTCCCCGTGTACCTCTCCTGCGGCGACGGCACCGCGGGCCCGCTGGACCCGCCGGGCACCACCACCAATGCCCTGGAGGCCGACTTCAACCGCCAGAACCACGCCCTGGCCGCCCAGTTGAGGAAGGCGGGCGCCAAGCACCTCACCACCAACTTCTACGGCCCCGGAACCCACACCTGGCCGTACTGGCAACGCGAACTGCACGCGTCACTGCCGATGCTGCTGCACGGCCTCGGAGTGAAGGAGCGCACCTAGCGGGGCGTCCTAGCGGGGCGTCAGGCGCGCGATCCTGGCCAGACGGCGGAACGACTCCAGCAGGGCCTCACGGTCGTACGTACTGGTCGTCACCAGCACCTCCTGCGCCCCGCTCTCCTTGATCACCGCTTCCAGCTCGTCGGTGACCTGCTGCTCCGTGCCCACGATGTGGCCGCGCAGCCCGGACTCGTACAGCTCCCGCTCCTTCTCGGTCATGTCGAAGCCCGCGATGCGCTCGACGGGCGGCAGCGGCGGGAACGTGCCGTGCGTGCGCGAGTGCGCCATCGACCAGGCCTCGGGAGCGAGGATCCGGCGCGCCTCCGGCTCGCTGCCCGCCACGGCCACCGTCCCCGAGATCACGACGTACGGCTCCGCGGCCCAGGGCGAGGGGCGGAACTCGGTGCGGTAGCGGTCGATGCCGCGCAGCATCTTCTCGCGGGAGCGGAGGTCGCCGATCACCATCGGCAGACCGGCGTGGGCGGCGATCGAGGCGCCCTCTCCCATCGCGAGCACGAACGGCGGGACGGCCAGGCCCTCGGCGGGGCGGGCGTGCACGCGCGTGGGCGACGTACCGGTGAAGAACGCCAGGAGTTCGTCGAGCTGCGCCGCGAAGTCGTCGGCGTCGTCCTTGTCCCGGCCGAGCGCCTTGCGCACCCCGCCCGTGAACCCGACCGAGCGGCCGAGCCCCATGTCGATCCGGCCGGGGAACAGCGACTCCAGGACCCCGAACTGCTCGGCCACGACCAGGGGCTGGTGGTTGGGCAGCATGACACCGCCGGTGCCGACGCGGATGGTGCGGGTCGCCGCCGCGACGGCCGCCGCGAGCACGGTCGGCGCGGAACCGGCGACGCCCGGCACCCCGTGGTGCTCCGAGACCCACAGGCGGCTGTAGCCGAGGCGCTCCAGGTCCTGTGCCAGGGAAACGGTGTCGCGCAGCGCGTCCTGGTCGGAGTGGCCCTCGCGGGTGCGGGAGCGGTCCAGGACGGAGAAGCGGGTCGATTCGATCACGGTGCTCACACCTTGGTTCAACGCCGTGGCGTCCCAGGGATTCCCGGGCCGCGCAGGGTCTTCCACGTAAGCCGCGAAGGGCCTTCCGCATAAGCTGAGCGACATGCCCAGTGACAGACGCCCCCTCGCCGTGTTCGACCTCGACGGCACCCTCGCGGACACCGCGCACCGCCAGCGGTTCCTGGAGCGCAGGCCGCGGGACTGGGACGCGTTCTTCGCGGCCGCGCCGCACGATCCGCCGCTCGCCGAGGGGATCGCGCTCGTCCTCTCGTACGTGGCGGAATGCGACGTCGTCTATCTGACCGGGCGCCCGGAGCGGTGCCGGGCCGACACCGCTGCCTGGCTCGCGGCGCAGAAGCTGCCGGAGGGGCCGGTCCACATGCGGCGCAATGACGACCGCAGGCCGGCCCGGCGCACCAAGCTGGACGTCCTGCGCCGCATAGCGCGCGGCCGGGAGGTCCGGGCGTTCGTGGACGACGACGAGCTGGTCTGCGACGAGGCGGAGCGCGCCGGATTCACCGTCGTACGGGCCCGCTGGGCGAGCACGTCGGCGGCGTTGAATGACGCGCAGGAGCGCGAGGGGCGGACCTGAGCCGGGGCGGGCTCAGCCCTAGGGCCCTTCTGACGGATCCTGCTGGAGTCGCTGGGTCTGGCACGCACATCTGCTGCGTTGTCGTCGGTTGCCAACTCCCCCACCCTCGAACCAGGCTTCGCCAGGCTCGGGCGGGAGGTACCCCCTTCGCGTTGACGCCCTCCTCCGCCTTGCAGCTGCACGCTTCCCCAAGCTCTCGGCTTCGCTCGAGCAGGGGAGGCCCCATTACCCCGCTCGCCGGAACCGAACATTCACGGCCTCCCGCGTCCAGCCTGATCCGTCAGAAGGACCCTAGTCGTCCTCCAGGCGGAAGCCGACCTTCAGGCCGACCTGCCAGTGCTCGACCTGGCCCTCGACGATCTGCCCCCTGACCTGCGTGACCTCGAACCAGTCGAGGTTGCGCACGGTCTGCGAGGCGCGCGCGATCCCATTGCGGACCGCCTCGTCCACGCCTTCGTGAGAGGTGCCGACGATCTCGGTGACGCGATACGTGTGGTTCGACATGGTTCCACCGTGCCCCAGCGGGGCGTGGCCCGCCATCCGTATGCCACACCTCTTGACCCCTCCGTTGGTCTATACCAAACTCCCTGAACACCCGTACGAGCCGTGCGCTCATCCCCCACGTCGGGCCGACCTTCCCTGTCCGCAGGCAGAAAGTGACCGACGTGAACTCCCGCCGCCCCGCCCTGACTTTCACTTCCCTCCTCGCCACCGCCGCGCTGCTCACCGGATGCGGAGCCCTGCCGGGCACGGGGGAGGGGGAGAAGACGGTCACCGTGTGGCTGATGCGGGGCAGCGCGTCGGAGGACTTCGTCAAACGCTTCACGGCGGACTTCGAGGACCGGCACGACGGCATCACCCTCGACATCCGCATCCAGGACTGGACCGGGATCGGCGCCAAGGTCACCAAGGCGCTCGGCAAGGAGCGCGGCGACGAGTCCGGCGCACCCGACGTCATCGAGGTCGGCAACACCCAGGTCCCGCAGTACGTCGAGGGGGACGGCCTGCTCGACCTCTCCCTGGAGTCCGCGCGCGACCTCGGCATGCACGACTGGCTGCCCGGCCTCGCCGAGCCCGGCGTCGACACCTCCCGGCAGTACGGCATTCCCTGGTACGCGGCCAACCGGGTCGTCATCTACAACAAGGACCTCTTCCGGCAGGCGGGCATCGACAAGCCGCCCACCACGCGTGCCCAATGGCTGGACGCGACACGGGAGTTGAACTCCGGCGGCACCCAGGGCATCTACCTCGCGGGACAGGACTGGTACACGCTCTCCGGGTTCATCTGGGACGAGGGCGGCCACCTCGCCAAGGAGTCCTCGGGTGTCTGGTCCGGCACCCTGGCGACCCCCGCCGCGCTGCGCGGCATGGCCTTCTACCGGCAACTCCAGGCGCTCGGCGGTGGCCCCAAGGACGCCGACGAGGAACACCCGCCGCAGGCCGAGCAGTTCGCGCGCGGCGACATCGCGCAGATCATCTCCGTGCCGGGCGCCACCCAGCTCATCCTCCAGAAGAACCCGGAACTGAAGGGCAAGTTGGGCTACTTCCCGATCCCCGGCAAGACGTCGAGCAGGCCGGGAACGGTGTTCACCGGCGGCTCCGACCTGGTCGTGCCGGCGAACACCGACGACCGGAACGGCGCCGTCGAGGTCGTGAAGGCGCTGGCCGGCGAGAAGTGGAACACCGACCTGGCCCGCACCATGAACTACGTACCGAACAAGACCACCCTCGCCGGCGCGGTCGCGGGCGAGCCGGGCGTGGCCGCGATGGCCGTCGGCGCCGCCCACGGCAAGGCGACGCCCCGCTCGCCGCTGTGGCCGAACGTGGAGGCGGGCGACAACCCCATCAAGAAGTACATGTCCAAGGTCCTCGCCGGCGGCGACCCGTCGACGGAGGCGGAGCGGGCCTCCCGGGAGATCACCCACCGCCTCGACGAGCGCGGCTAGGGCACCCCGTTAACGATCAGTTCGAGCCGATTTCCCCTCGTCGTTGGCTCGTTCACTTTACCGACCTTTGACATTTTCTTGGGGCCCCTTTTACGCTCGGCCGGGCGGTACGGATCTTGGTCGTACCGCTGTCCCCACCCATTACGGAGGTCGACATGGAGAAGCTCGTCAAGAAGATGGCCCAGGACGCCAACTGGCAGGGCTGGGTCGCCGCCAACTCGGCGACGGCCGCCAAGGACGGCTGCATCAGCGCGGCCCCCAAGGCGGGCTGCATCAGCGCCGCCCCGAAGACCGGCTGCATTTCCTGAAGCAGGACGCACCCGGTCGCATGATCAAGGGCTGCGGCTGAACACCGGCCCAGGTGACAGCGGCGGTCCCCGGAGCGGGCCGCGGTCGGACCGACAGGACCGGCCCGGCCCGCCTCCAGGCGGCGTACGGGCGACAGTGAGCGCCCCGCCCGCCTCACCCCCCACGTTCCCGATCCTCCGAGGACGACCATGGACGGTCAGCCGACGGCCGACGTCATAGAGCAGGTCAAGGACATACCGATCTACCGCGACTCCGTCGCGCGCGGCCACTTCCCCGTGCTGGAGAAGCCCGAGATCGCCCGCGGATTCCCGGACAACTGGATGACGCCGCCGCTGGAGGCCGCCCTCGCGGCCGGCGAGGCGGAGTACGTCCTGTCCACCGGCACCAACCACGCGCGGATGCAGCTCATCCGACCCCCCTACTTCCTGCTCCGCTCCTACTACCGGCTGTGGAGCGAGCACCCCGACATCGCGCACACCTGGCGGGACGGCTGCCGACGCGCCTCCCTCACCACCGTCCTGGCGACCGAACACGTGGCCCGCGTCAACGCGAAGAAGCGCGGCGGGCAGGACGGGAACGACGGCCACGCGAGTACCCCGGACGCCGAACCCTCCCTGGAGGACCGGCGGTTGGACGAGCGCACCGTCTACCTCAACCTGCGGCTCGATCCCGCCCTGTGGGAGCGTGCCGATGTCGAGCGCATGCTCGGCGAGCTGCGCGCGATCGCCGCCTCGCACCCCGAGGGCCGCTACCACCTGGACTGCTCCGGCTACCACCTGGCGCACCTCGTGCGCCATGCCGAGGACGCCGGACTGTGGGAGGACCCGGGGGCGTTCCCGCGCCCGGCGAGCATCATCACCGCGTACGAGTACACGCCGAGGAACGTGCGCCGCTTCCTGGAGAGCCGCTTCGACTGCCCGGTCGTCGACCTCTTCGGCAGCACCGAGCTCGGCTACCTCTTCTACAGCGACCGCACCGGCAGTTACCGCCCGTACCTGGAGGGGATGAGCGTCGAGCTCCTCCCCGTCACCCCGGGCAGCACCCTCTACTCCCTCATCGTCACCAGCGTCCGTAACCCGCACATGCCGCTGGTCCGCTATCGCTCCGGCGACTGCGCCCGTACGCGGGACGGCTCGCCGGACCCCGAGAAGATCGTCTCGTTCTGCGGCCGGGAGAAGGAGCTCCTCGACGGGCCGGACGGGCCCGTCGCGGCGGGCGACCTGGACGAGCGGGTCGGCGCCGCCTCACCCCGCGTCTTCGTGCACCAACTGCTGCTGCTGGAGGGTGAGTCGGAGGGGAGTGGGCCACAGTCGGCCGTGCTCCGCTGCACCACCTTCGACGGCAAGCCGCTCGGCACGGACGAGTCCGAAGCACTGGGGCGCTCCGTCTCCGCGCTGACCGGGCGCGCCTGCCGCGTCGAACACCGGGACCACATCCCCATCGGCGCCTCCGGCAAGTATGCCTGGCTGGCGAGGAGTTGAGGAGGAGCCCCCATGCGGGGGAGTGAGGGCCGGGACGTACCCGGGAAGCACCGAGGGAAGCACCTGAGGGGAACGACGTGAACGACCAGAACCACGTGGATAACCAGAGCCACATGGGCAACCAGAACGACCCGCATGAGGCGCCCGCCGCGACCGTCGCCGGTGAGGACCTTCGCGAACTGCTCGGGCACGACCTGCACGGCGAGGTGGTCGCGTACTTCGTGAAGGAGACCGGCGAGGAGGAGACCGGCGAGGAACGCGCCTACGTGGAGCGGCAGATCACCGAGTGCCTCCGCTACCTCTACCTCGTCTCGAAGTACCGCGAGCGGCTCAGTGGCCTCTTCCTCCCCGTCGAGCAGGCCATTGACGAGATCTGGCACTACCTGATCCTGCAGACCCGCGAGTACGTCGCCCTGTGCGAGGAGCGCCTGCCGGGCCGGTACTTCATCCACCATCGCAGCATCGCCTACGAGGACTACCAGGCCGAGCCGGGCCGCGAGCAGGTCGCCGAGGAGGCGCTGCGCTGGATCCCGCTGCACTGCCGGGAGTTCGGGCCCTTCGACGAGGGTGCGCTGCCGCACTGGACCATCGTGCGCTACCTGCACCAGCACCTGGGCATGCCGCTGGACGAGATCGCGGCGCTCGAACCGATGGCGCCGAGCGCCCCCGCCGAGCCGATGGGCGCGGCGTGACCTCTGCGGCACGGTCCCCGCAGGCCGGACGGCCGACGCCCGAACACCCCGCGCAGCGGCGGGTGCTGGCCGTCCTCGTCCTCTGCCAGGCCCTGAGCGGGGCGGGCCTCGCCGCAGGCATCACCGTGGGGGCGTTGCTCGCCGAGCAGATGCTGGGCTCCACGGGTCTTGCCGGGCTGCCCAGCGCGCTGTTCACCGGGGGCGCCGCGCTCGGGTCGGTGGGCATCGGGCGGCTCTGCCAGCGGTGGGGCCGCCGCCCCGGACTCGCCCTGGGGTACGGGACCGGCGCGGTCGGCAGCCTCGGCGTCGTGCTCGCCGCGGTCGCGGGCAGCGTGCCGCTGCTGTTCGTCTCCCTGCTGGTGTACGGCGCGGGCACGGCCGCCAACCTCCTCGCCCGGTACGCCGGGGCCGACCTCGCCTCGCCCGCGCGGCGCGGCCGGGCGGTCAGCACCGTCCTGTTCGCGACGACGTTCGGGGCGGTCATCGGCCCCAACCTCGTCCACGCGACGGGCAATTGGGCGCACGCCTGGGGCATACCGCGCCTCGCGGGCCCCTTCCTGCTCGCCACGGTCGCGTACGGTGCGGCCTCCGTGGCCCTGGCCGTCCTCCTGCGCCCCGACCCGCTGCTGCTCTCGCGCGAGCGAGCGGCCGAGGAGCAGGCGGCGGAGCGGGTGTCGGCCACCGGAAACGCAGGACGTACGGACACCCGCGGCGTGGCCACCGGCACCGCCGTCATGGTCCTCACCCAGCTCGTGATGATCGCTGTCATGACGATGACACCGGTCCACATGCAGGCCCACGGGCACGGTACCCAGGCCACGGGCCTGGTCATCGCCCTGCACGTGGGTGCCATGTATCTGCCGTCCCCGCTCACGGGACTCCTTGTCGACCGCATCGGACGGCTGTGGCTGGCCGCGGCCTCCGGGGCGACGCTGCTCGCGGCGGGTGCGCTCGCCGCCCTGGCGCCGCCGCACTCCGTGGCCGCGCTCGCCACGGCCCTGGTCCTGCTGGGCCTCGGCTGGAACTTCGGCCTCGTCAGCGGCACCGCCCTCATCACGGACGCGCTCCCCGTGGCCACCCGGGCCCGCACCCAGGGCCTCGTCGACGTCGGCATCTCCCTCGCGGGCGCCACGGGCGGGGCGGCCTCCGGCGCGGTGGTGGCGGGCGCCGGCTTCCCCGCCCTGGGCCTGGGCGGCGGCCTCCTGGCCGTACTCCTCACCCCGCTGGCCCTGCTGCGGCACCGCACGCGGAGCCGCCAGGCCGACGCCGGAACGGACAAGCCGCCCAAGTCCGCGGTCCCAGAGGGCAGGTCCGCTACCGGTGCGGCCGCGGAGCCCGCGGGCCACTAGGCCTTGTTCTCGAACTCCCGTCAACGCCGTCGGGCAGACGGGAGTTTGAAGACAGGGTCTATGACCTGCACACCAACGCGGCCACCAGTCGCGTCATTTCGGGCCGCGGGTCCGGTGCGCCCGGCCAGCTCGTCATCAGAAGGTGATGGGCGGTGCCGACGACGGCGAGGGCCGTCGCGCCCGCGTCGAGGGCCCGCGCCACCCGGCCGAGCTCCCGCTCGGCCTCCAAATAGCCGGTGACGGCCTCCTGGATGGTCGCGAAGCCGGGCGCCCCGCCCTCCAGTGCCTCGCGGACGCGCAGCGCGGCGGCGGGGCGGGTCATGGCGAGGCCCGAGACGGCAGGGCCACCGGAGTCGAACAGCGCCTGGGCGACGTCGTCGACGTTCCCCGCCACCGTGCCCTTTCCGACGAGCTCCGACAGTGCCCGCGCCTTCGTCGCGGTCCGCGCGAAGCGGTCCAGGCAGAGTTCGGCCACGAACTCGTCGAGCCCCGCGAAGTGCGTGTGCAGCAGCCCCTTGGCGCAGCCCGCCTCGGTGGTCACGGACCGACTGGTGAGCGCGCCAGGGCCGTCCCTCTGCACGACGCGCTCGGCGGCCGCGAACAGTCGCTCGCGCACATCGGGCGTCGCCACTCCGCGCGGTGACATGGGCCCCTCTTCCGTTCCGGTTCCGCTGCCCGCGAGGGGCACGACATCCCGGATGGTAGCGGGGATTGCCAGGTTGGGCACATGCCCATACTGTTTGGGCGCACGCCCATTCTCCGTCCTTCACCCGAGGAGGCCCCCGTGCCGGACATCGTCAACACAGAGCAGGCGCATGCGTGGAACGGCCCGGAAGGCGCCCACTGGGCCCGGCACCAGGACCGCTGGAACGCCGTCAACGAGGGGTTCAACGCCCCGCTCCTCGCCGCCGCCCGGGTCGCCGGGCGCGAACGGGTCCTCGACCTCGGCTGCGGCTCCGGGCAGACCACACGCCTCGCCGCGCTCCGGGTGCCCCACGGTTACGCGGTGGGCCTCGACCTGTCGGGCCCCATGCTGGCCGAGGCGCGGGCCCGCGCGAACCGGGAGGGCATCGCCAACATTTCCTTCACGCAGGGCGACGCGCAGACGCATCCCTTCGAGGCGGGCGCGTTCGACGCGGGGATCAGTCGCTACGGGGTGATGTTCTACGCCGACCCTGAAGCGGCCTTCGCCAACGTCGGCAGGGCGCTGCGCCCCGGCGGCCGCCTGGCCTTCGTCTGCCCGGCCGCCGCCGCCCTCAACGACTGGGTCGCGGCGATGGCATCCCTGCGCGGCGTCCTGCCGGTCGGCGACCTCGGGCGGGCGGGGCTGCCCGGCATGTTCTCCCTCGCCGACCCGGACCGCATCCGCGAGGTACTCGCCGCGGCCGGCTTCACCGCCGTCACCGTCAACCAGGCGCAGGCCCACGGGACATGGGGGACCGGCGCCGAGGACGCGGCGGAGTTCTTGCTGGGGACCGGCCCTGGCCGCCACCTGATGGAGCAGACCGGCGCGGGCGCGCAGGCCCGCGCCCGCGGCACCCTGACGGACCACCTGCGCGGTTTCGAGGCGGCGGACGGGACGGTCCGGCTGCTCAGCACGTCCTGGCTGGTCACAGCGGACCGTCCCGCCGGCCCGTCGGACAGGTCCTGAGGGCCCCGCCTAGAAGAGCCCCGTCCAGAAGGGCCCCGCCTAGAAGGGCCCGGCCGACGCCCTGCTCAACGACAGCGCGAACCTTCCCTCCTCGTCCGTCCACCAGTGGCCCAACTCAAGGCCCACGTCGTGAAGTTCCGCCTTCACGCCCTCCTGGCGGAACTTCGCCGAGACCTCCGTGCGCACCTCCTCGCCCGCCGCGAAGTCGACCTCGAGGTCGAGGGCCGGGATCTTCACGGTCTGCGCCGTGGTGGAGCGCAGCCGCATCTCGATCCACTCGCACTCGGCGTTCCACAGGGCGACGTGCTCGAACGCGTCGGGACGGAAATCGGCGCCGAGCTCGCGGTCCATCACGGACAGCACGTTCTTGTTGAACGCGGCCGTGACGCCCGCCGCGTCGTCGTACGCCGCCACCAGCGTCGCCTCGTCCTTGACCAGGTCCGTGCCGAGGAGGAAGAAGTCGCCGGGGGAGAGCAGGCCGCGCACCGCCGTCAGGAAGGCCGACCGCTCGTCCGGCAGCAGATTGCCGATCGTGCCGCCGAGGAACGCGACCAGGCGCGGCCCGGGTGTCTCCGGCAGCTCCAACGAGGCCGTGAAGTCGGCGACCATGGCGTGGATGTCGAGCGCGGGCCGCTCGGCGAGGAGCGTGTCCGCCGCGCCGCGCAGCGCGCTCTCGCTCACGTCCACGGGCACGTACGTCGTGAGGTCGGTGAGCGCGTCCAGGAGGTGGCGCGTCTTGTCGGACGAGCCGGAGCCCAGCTCGACGAGCGTGCGCGCACCGGTCGCCGCGGCGATCTCGTGGGCGCGCGCGATAAGGATCTCGCGCTCGGCGCGGGTCGGGTAGTACTCGGGCAACTGGGTGATCTCGTCGAAGAGTTCGCTGCCGCGCGCGTCGTAGAACCACTTGGGCGGCAGTGTCTTCGGGGAGCTGGTCAGGCCGTGCTGGACGTCGGCCCGAAGGGCTGCGTCGGTGGCGTCCTCGGGCAGGGTGCGGGTCATGCGGAACGGGCTCACGCGGAGGGCTCCTTGAGCGGGGTCAACAGGACGTCGGTGCGGCTCGCCGCGAGCAGCGTGCGGTCGGGGACCTCGATCCAGTGCGGATCGTCGTCGTAGGGCTCGGAGGCGACGACGACGGAGCGGCCCGGCTCGGTGCGGTACCACAGGGTGTCGCCCCAGGCCGTGGCGGTGATCGTCTCGCCGTTGGTGAGCAGGAAGTTGAGGCGGGCGGTGGGTGCCGCCTCGGCGATCTCCAGGGTGGTGTCGGCGAGCGCCTGCGCCTCCTCGTCGCCCGCCCGCAGCCGGTGCAGGACGAGCGCCCACAGGAACGCCGCGTCGCAGCGGGCCTCCATGGAGAGCAGGTCCGTCGGCGGCAGGGTGGGTGTCAGAGAGGTCAGGGACTGCGGCCAGCCCGGTACCGCCCCGTTGTGGCTGAACAGCCAGGGCCCGGTCGCGTACGGGGCCGCTGCCGCCTCCCCGTCCGCCCCGGCCAGCGTCGCGTCACGGACCGCCGCGAGCAGCGCCCCGGAGCGGACCACGCGGGCCAGGTCCTGGTAGGCCGCGTCGCCCCAGATGGGTCCCGCGCGGCGGTAGCGGGCGGGCACCGGGTCGCCGTCCGCGTACCAACCCACCCCGAATCCATCGGCGTTGACCGTGCCGTGGCGCTGCCTGCGTGGCGCCCAGGACTGCCGGAACAGGCTGTGCGGCGGCGCGTCGACGACCTCGCCGAGCGGTACCGGCGGCCCCAGATAGGCAAGATGACGGCACATCAGGCACGCTCCAGTGGCTCGGCGTCGCACGCCGTGCGGAACCCGGAGAAGATCTGCCGCCGGATCGGATGGTCCCAGTTGCGGAACGTGCCCCGGCACGCCACCGCGTCCACGGCGAACGAACCACCGCGCAGCACCTTGTGGTCGGACCCGAAGAACACTTCCGAATACTCGCGGTACGGATACGCCACGAACCCCGGGTAGGGCAGGAAGTCGCTCGACGTCCACTCCCACACGTCGCCCATCAACTGCCGTACGCCGAGCGGGGATTCGCCGAGTTCATAGCTGCCGGCCGTGGCGGGCCGCAGGTGGCGCTGGCCCAGGTTGGCGCGGTCAGGCGTCGGGTCCGTGTCACCCCAGGGATAGCGCATCGAACGGCCCGAGGCCGGGTGGTGGCGGGCCGCCTTCTCCCACTCCTCCTCGCTCGGCAGGCGGCGCCCCGCCCACCGCGCATAGGCGTCGGCCTCGTACCAGCTCACGTGCAGCACCGGATCGTCCGGCGGCACGGGCTCGGTCACCCCGAACCGCCTGCGCAGCCACTGCCCGCCCTCGCGGCGCCAGAACAGCGGCGCCTCGAGGCCGTGTTCGCGCACCATCGCCCAGCCGGCCGGCGCCCACCAGCGCTCCTCCCGGTAGCCGCCCTCCTCGACGAACTCCATGTACGCGGCGTTCGTCACCGGCGTCGTGTCGATGTGGAACGGCGGAACCAGGCGGGTGTGCGCGGGACGCTCGTTGTCCAGGGCCCACGGCTCGGCCGTCGTGCCCATCGTGAACGGCCCGCCGGGGACGAGGACTTCGGCGGGACCGTCGTACGGACGCGCCCGGGGCTCCGGGTCGGGCGCGGTGAGCGCCGCGCCGCCCTTCCTCAGCTGATGCGTGATCAGCATCGTCTCGTCGTGCTGCTGCTCGTGCTGGGCGATCATCCCGAAGGCGAAGCCCGAGCGGGTGAGACTCCGCATCCCCTCCGGCTCGAACGAGGCCTTCTCCAGCACATCGAAGGCGCGCCCGCGGACGTCCGCCGCATAGCCGCGCGCCTCATGCGGCGCGAGCAGCGGCAGGCTCGGGCGCTCCGAGCGCGGGTGCTCGAAGGCGTCGTACAGCGGGTCGATCTCGGGGCGGATCGCCTCCTGGCCCGCGACCGCGCGCAGCAGCCACTGCTCCTCCTGGTTCCCGATGTGCGCGAGATCCCAGACGAGCGGTGACATCAACGGCGAGTGCTGGGCGGTGAGTTCGCCCTCTTCGACACAGCTCGTCAGCAGTGTCGTGCGGCGCCGGGCGGCCTCGAGTGCGTCCGCGGCGCGGCCGCGAAGCGCCTCCGGGTCCGTGGTGACATTCTCCTCAGCGGTCATGACCGGACCGTCCTCCCCTGAGCGGGTTGTCGCGTGAGCTGGTCGAGCACGTCGTCGGCGGGGCAGCGGCCGCGGACGACATAGCGGCGCGTGAAGTCCGCGACCGCCTGCCGCACGTCCGGGCCCGCGCCGATCCTCGGCAGTGCTTCCAGCGCCGTCGTGAAGCAGGCCGTGGCGGCCTCGCGCAGCTCGGGATCGGTGAGGCCGAGCCGCGCCGCGTCGTGCCACAGCGGGTTGTGCGGAGCGGGCTGCGGGCCCGCGCGCTCCGCGAGCGGCTTGACCGCGCGGTACGCGGTCTCGGCGGCCTGCGGGTCGTCGAACAGGGCGGTGGTGACGGCGAGCGGCACCAGCCACCCGTCGTCGCCCGACTGCGCGTCGATCATGCGCAGTTCGAGGTGTCCGCGCGGGCGCACGGGCGGGAAGAGGGTGGTCAGGTGGTAGTCGAGATCCGAGTGGGCCGGCGGCCGCGGCTCACCCGTGCGCGCCCACTCGCGGAAGGTCAGCCCGTCCGGCACCTGCCACGGCCCGTCCTCGGCACGCACGCACATCACGGGCGCGTCGAGCACGTGCCGTGCCCATGCCTCGCGCGGATCGAAGTCGAGGGGTACGCCGCCGGAGCGGCCCACGTCGATCCGCTCCCACAGCAACTGCCGCGTGGAGCGCCAGCCGGTCGGGCGCCCGGACAGCATCGGCGAGTTGGCGAAAGCGGCCACCAGGACCGCGCCCAGCAGATGCGCGAGCCGCCAGCGCCTGCCGAGCCCCTGCGGGCCCGGCTCCTCGTGCCCCGCGTCCAGACACACCTGCACGGACGCGGACGAGCACATCATGGAGCGCCCGGCGGGCCCGGCACGGTCGAGTGACGCCTCCAGGGCGTCGTAACGGGGTTGATGGAGAACGCGCCGCGGGGGGAGCCACGGGTCGGTGCCGTGTCCCGACAGGGTGAGTCCGTGGCCGCGGAGCGCGGCGCGCACGGCGGTCAGGTCGGCCCGCATGGCCGAGACGCATTCGGTGAGGGAAGAGGCGGGGAGCGAACTGAGTTCCAGCTGCCCGCCGGGTTCCACGGTGAGCGCCGAGCTCAGAGGCAGGGCGCGCAGTGCGACGTACGCCGCATCGAGTCGTTCGGGTGGTAAGGGGTGCCACGGCTTCAGCAGGGGCCGCGGCTCGTGCACGATCCATTCCAGCTCGACCCCGACCTTGCGCGGTGGTCCGGTTTTGAAGCAGATGCCCCGTACCAGAGCCTCCGCCTCGGCCTCGGTGACCAGCTCACCGAACGCCGTACAGTCTCCCTCGCTCATGGGGGATTCCTCCTGGTTCGCACGTTCTCCATGGTCCCTGGTGGGGGCCATGCCGTCGATTCGGCCCGTGGTTCGGGCCCCTTCCGGGCGATGCAGACCCTCCACCCAAGACGGTTCGGGCGGCTCGCACAAGAGTGCCTCTGGACATCCCCGGGACTTGTCCGGCACTTGTCCGGGCACGGCGAAAACCTGTTGCCCGAGCAGTCACTGTGCGTACACGATGGATTCATGAACACGACGGGGGGAGACGACGGGGGACGCGGCGTGAGCGCACGACTGCGCGAGCTCGCGCGGAGCACGGAGAAGATCGTCGACTCGGGGGAGTACGCGGGCGACGGGGGCCGCGTGGTGACGATCGGCGCCGCGGTGGAGCGGGCGCGGGCGGGCACCAGGATGTACGGGCCCGACCCGGTGCCCGTGCCACCGATGCCGCCGGTGTCGCCGGTGACACACGTATCGCCCGTGCCGCCGGCGTCGTCTGCGGACCGGACGCGCGTCGAGGTCACGGGCGAGAGCAGCCTGGAGGCGGCGCGGCGCATGGTGGGGGAGCGGCCGCAGCCGGTGGCGGTCCTGAACTTCGCCTCGGCGCGCAACCCCGGAGGCGGCTACCTCAACGGAGCGCAGGCCCAGGAAGAGGCGCTCTGTCGTTGCTCCGCGCTGTACACGTGCCTCATCGAGGTGCCCGAGTTCTACGCCCACCACCGCGAGCACCGCGACGCCTTCTACAGCGACCGGGTCATTCACGCGCCGGCCGTCCCGGTGTTCCGTGACGACCAGGGCCGGCTGCTCGACGCGCCGTTCGAGGCCGGCTTCCTGACGTCACCCGCGCCGAACGCGGGAGTGATCGCGCAGCGCACCCCGGAGCGGGTGCACGAGATACCCGCGGCCCTGGCCGCGCGCGCCGAGCGTGTGCTGGAGGTCGCCGCGGCCGAGGGGTACCGGCGGCTCGTCCTCGGAGCCTGGGGCTGCGGGGTGTTCCGCAACGATCCGGGGCGGGTGGCCGAGGCCTTCCGCGCCCCGCTCGAAGGGCGTTTCGCGGACCGCTTCGAGCAGGTCGTGTTCGCCGTTCTCGACCGGACGAAGGGCGCGGCCACCCGCTCCACGTTCGAGCGGGCCTTTCGCGCTGGCGGTCAGCGCCAGCCGTAGCGCTCCCGGAGCCGCAGCACCACCGTGTTGAACCGGCCGCGGTCCAGGGCGCAGGCCTCGCGGCGCATCCCCTTCTCGTGCACGCGCAGCACGCGGTCGAGGTCCACCCACGAGTCCCGGCCGTCCCTGTCCCAGGGGCCGGAGCCGAGCGCCACCCACTCGCGGTCGCCGTCGTGCCGCTTGCTGGACAGCTGAACCGCCAGCAGGGTGCCCGCCGCCTCCCGGGCGACCACGAGCACCGGGCGGTCCTTGCCGCGCCCGTCGTTCTCCTCGTACGGCACCCAGGTCCACACGATCTCGCCGGGATCCGGGTCGCCGTCGTGCGCGGGCGCGTACTCGGTGCGCACCGCGCCGACCCGTGTCGGCTCGGCCTCCACCGTGGCCGTCGCGCCGCCGCGGCCGGGGTGTTCGTATGCATGGTCATCCGTATAGGCAGTCACGCGGGTCACGTTAGACGCCGACCGGCCCAATCCCTGCGGCGGGTACGCCGGATGGGTCGCAGGCTCGCCCCATGAAACGACGTCACACCACCGTCCTCAGCGTCCTCGCGGGGACCCTCGCCCTCACCGCCGCGGCGCCCGCCGGGCCCGCCGCATCCGAGGCCGCGCCCCCGCGCACCGTCTCCGCCTGGCTCCCGTACTGGGACCAGGAGGCCGCCTACCAGAACGCCCTCGCCCACGCAGCGCAGATCCGCACCATCAGCCCCTTCTGGTACGAGACGAAATCCGCGGCCCGCGTCGCCGGCCACACCGGCGCGGGCGAGCGCCGCATCATCAACGGACTGCACGCCCGCGGCATCCAGGTCGTCCCCACGGTCATGGAGACGATGAAGCCGAGCGCCTTGGCCAAGGTCCTGAACAACAAGAAGTCCCGCACCCGCCACATCGACGCGCTCCTCGACGTCGTCCGCAGCCGCGCCTACGACGGGCTCGACATCGACTACGAGTCGATCGCCACCGCCCCCGACGACAAGTACCGTGCGGTGCGCGCCGGTTACACCACCTTCGCCACCCAACTCTGCGCGCGCCTGCACGCCTCCGGCAAGAAGTGCTTCCTGACCGTGATGCCCAAGACCCGTTCGACGGGCCGCATCTGGGACTACAGGAAGCTGGGCGCCGCCGCCGACCGCGTGCGGATCATGGCGTACAACCTGCACTCCGCGGAGGGCAAGCCGGGACCGCTGGCCTCGCCCCAGTGGTACGACGAGATCCTGTCCCGCGCCACCACCCAAGTCCCGCGCGCCAAACTGGAGATGGGCCTGCCCGCGTACGGCTGGAACTGGAAGGTCGGCGGCCCCCACGGCGGCGGCAAGCACCGCGCCCGGCACGTCACGTCGAAGTCCGCCGAGGTGCTGCGTCGCAAGGTCGGCGCCCGCTACGTCCTCGACCCGGAGTCCCGTACCCCCCACTTCACGTACAAGGAGGGCAAGGGCAAGAAGGCGACCCGCCGCACCGTCTGGTACCAGGACGCCGCCGGCACCGCCGCACACCTCCCGGTCCTGCGGAAGTACGGCGTACGGAACACGGTCCTGTGGGCGCTGAACTTCGAGGACCCGAAGCTGTGGAGGACCTTGGCGCGGGGCTGAGCCAGGGGTAGGGGCCAGGGGCAGGGGGTAGCCGAAGCCGCTGGGCGGCGTCTGCAAGGATGCCGTACGTCATGGTGCAGATACCGAAGCAGCAGTCCGCCCAGCCGTCCGTGCCCCACAAGGCCGCATCCGGCGCCCTGCCCACGAGCGCCGATGTCGCACGCCTCGCCGGGGTCTCGCGCGCCACCGTCAGCTACGTCCTCAACAACACGAGCGCGGTCCGCATCAGCGAGCCGACCCGGCGGCGCGTCCACGCGGCCGCCAAGGAACTCGGCTACGTCCCGCACGCCGCCGCCCGCAGCCTGCGCGCGGGACGCACCCGGATCGTCCTCGTGCCCACCCCCGACGTCCCGATCGGGCCTCTGTACAGCGCCTTCCTCAACGAACTCCAGTGGGCGCTGAGCCGCCTCGACTACACCGTCGTGCAGTACGGCAGCGTGGGCCTCAGCGGCGACGACGCCGCGCGCGCCTGGGCCGAGCTGCGCCCCGTCGCCGTGCTGGGCCCGGTCGGAATGGGACCCGACGGCATCGCGGTGCTCCGCCGCTCCGGGGCCCGCGCGGTCATCACGCTCGGCCCGGAGCCGGTCGAGGGCCCGCACGCCCTGCTCACGGACCACCGGGAGGTCGGCCGCGTCGCCGCCGCGCATCTCCTGAACGGTGGCCGCCGGCGTATCGGCGTCGTCATGCCGAAGGAGACGGGCCTCGACATGTTCGCGGTGCCGCGTCTTGAGGGCGTACGCGAGGCGGGCGCGGAGACGGTCCCGCTGCCCCTCGCGTACGACGAGCAGGACGCGTCCCAAGTCGCAGCGCAGGTAAGCGAGTTGGGGCTCCAAGCCGTGTTCGCTTACAACGACGAGTACGCCATGCTGCTGATGCGCGCGCTCCAGGACGCGGGCGTCGACATCCCCGGCGACGTCGCCGTGATGGGCGCCGACGACCTGATGCTGGGCCGGCTGCTGCGCCCCCGCCTGAGCACGGTGCGCCTCGACCTGCCCTCGGGCCGGGAGCTGGCCGAACTGGTGGACCGCCTGGTCAGGGCCCCGGAGGAGGACACGGAGCCGGAACCGCGCGAGGCGCTGGCGGTGACACTGGTGGCACGCGAGTCGGCCTGACGCGCGCGCCCCACCGGCAAGGACGCGGGTATGCCGCGAGGCGGCCGCCAAAAAGGCGACCGCCTCGGGTTCAGTCGAGTGACAGAGGGAGGGGGAGGAGGAGTCTCAGCCCTCCTGACCCTGACCCTGCCCCTGGCCCTCCTGCTCGGCCTTCGCCTGCTGCTCGGCGACCGACGCACGGACCTCGTCCATGTCCAGCTTGCGGGCCTGGCCGATGACGTCCTCGAGTGCCTCCTTCGGCAGCGCCCCCGGCTGCGCGAACACGGCAACCTGGTCACGCACGATCATCAGCGTCGGGATCGACTGGATCCCGAAAGCGGCGGCAAGCTCCGGCTGCGCCTCGGTGTCGACCTTGCCGAACACCAGGTCCGGATTGGCCTCAGCGGCCTCCTCGTAGACCGGGGCGAACTGCTTGCAAGGCCCGCACCAGTCAGCCCAGAAGTCGATCAGTACGAACTCGTTCTCCGTGACCGTCTGATCGAAGTTCTCCTTGGTCAGCTCCGTGGTGGTGCTGCTCATGGTGTTTTCCCTCTTCCTGCTTCCGGGGTTCGGGGCGAAGCCGTCGGGGGCAAAGCCGCTGTGCACAACCGTCCGGATGTCGGACGTATTCCGCGCTCGTACCCATGTGCTCGGCACGCACACATCCGACCACACTGAGACACTGGCGCGTATGACCGAAGCCATCGCGTACGACGTCGTAGTGCTCGGAGCCGGACCCGTCGGCGAGAACGTCGCCGACCGCGCGCGAGCCGGGGGACTGAGCGCCGCCATCGTGGAGAGCGAGCTCGTCGGAGGTGAGTGCTCGTACTGGGCGTGCATGCCCAGTAAGGCGCTGCTCCGCCCGGTGATCGCCCGCGCCGACGCCCGCCGGGTGCCGGGCCTGCGCCAGGCGGTGCAGGGCCCGCTCGACGCCCCGGCGGTCCTCGCGCACCGCGACGACTACACCTCTCACTGGAAGGACGACGGCCAGGTCGGCTGGCTGGAGTCCATCGGCATCGACCTGTACCGCGGCCACGGCCGCCTCGACGGACCGCGCGGCGTCACGGTCACCGCCGAGGACGGCACGGTGACTTCACTCACGGCGCGCCACGCGGTCGCCGTCTGTACGGGGACCCGCGCCGCTCTGCCGCCGCTCCCGGGCCTCGACGTGGTGAAGCCGTGGACCAGCCGGGAGGCCACGAGCGCGGACCGGGTGCCGGGCCGCCTCATCGTGGTCGGCGGCGGCGTGGTCGCCACCGAGATGGCCACGGCCTGGCAGGCACTCGGCTCGCAGGTCACGCTGCTCGTACGCGGCAGCGGCCTCCTGGACCGCATGGAGCCCTTCGCCGGCGAGCTGGTCGCGGACGCGCTGCGCGAGGCGGGCGCGGAACTCCGCACGGGAACCTCGGTGGCATCGGTGGAGAGGTCGCCCGCGGGAACGGTCACGGCAACCCTCGACGACGGCACGACCCTCGAGGCCGACGAGATCCTCTTCGCGACGGGCCGCGCGCCGCGCACGGACGACATCGGCCTGGAGACGGTGGGCCTGAAACCGGGCTCTTGGCTCGAAGTCGACGACTCCCTCCGCGTCACGAACAGCACGTGGCTCTACGCGGTCGGCGACGCCAACCACCGTGCCCTCCTCACCCACCAGGGCAAATACCAGGCCCGCATCGCCGGCGCCGCGATCACCGCCCGCGCCTCGGGCGTCCCGCTCCTGGAGACCGACCGCTGGGGCGCCCACGCCGCGACGGCCGACCACGACGCGGTCCCGCAGGTCGTCTTCACGGACCCCGAGGCCGCGAGCGCGGGCCTCACCCTCGCCGAGGCGGAGGCAGCGGGCCACCGCGTCCGCGCGATCGACTACGACATGGCCAACGTGGCCGGCTCCGGCCTCTACGCCGACGGCTACACGGGCCGCGCCCGCATGATCGTCGACCTCGACCGCGAGATCCTCCTGGGCGTCACATTCGTCGGCCCGGCGGTCGGCGAACTCATCCACTCGGCAACGATCGCCATCGCGGGCGAGGTCCCGATCGACCGCCTGTGGCATGCGGTGCCGGCGTATCCGACGATCAGTGAGGTGTGGTTGCGGTTGTTGGAGGTTTATAGGGGCTAGGCAACCGCCGCGGCGGGGGCAGGCGCACGTCGGCCCGGCCCGGCCGCAGCCTCACAGATCGGTGCCGGCGTCGCCGGGACGCGTCGTCCGCCGGCCGTCCTCGTCAAGACGACGCGAGATCGCCCGGGCCGTCGCCCGCACCGCCGGACCGTAGCCCGCCTCCGCGAAGCCGGTGCTGGGGGCCACCACCGACAACGCCGCCACCACCGCGTCCCCCTGCCGCACCGGCGCGGCCACGGTGGTCACCGGCCACGGGCGGCTCTGCCGGCCCAATGCGTGGTCGCCGCGCCGGACCTCCGCCAGCATGCGCCGCAGGTCGGCCGGGGTGCAGATGTCGTCGTGGCCCTCGCCGCCGGGGGCGTAGGTCGCGATGGCGTGGTCCTGGACGGGCGGCGGGGCGAACGCCAGCAGGACCAGTCCTGCGCCGGTGGACGCGAGCGGAAGGCGGCCTCCCACGCGGTAGCGGACGGGGCTGGCGTCGAGCGCCGAGAGCCGCTCGACGAGCACGGCCTCCTCGCCCTCCCGCACGGCGAGCAGCACGTGCTGCCGCGTGACGTGGAAGAGGTCCTCCATGAACGGCATGGCCACGGACCGCAGCCCGTGCCCGCGCGGCGCCAGGGACGCGGTCTCCAGCAGCCGCAGCCCCACGACGTAACGGCCGTCGTCGAGACGTTCCAGCGCACCGGCGTGGACCAGTGACCGGGCGAGCCGCAGCGCGCTGCTGCGGGGGATATCGCTGCGTTGCGCGAGCTCGGCGAGCGTCTGCGCACGGTGGTCGCTGTCGAACGTGCCGAGCACGGCGAAGGCCCGGTCGATGACCGGTTGCCCCTCGGCGGGCTTCCCTCCGCGTCGCGGCCGGGAGTCGCCGCCACCAGAACTCGGCGTTTCATTCATTGGCATCACCGATTCCATCCTACGGCGGCGTTCCTACGCTGGTTCAGGTACGGACCTGCAATCCAGGGAGCCCCGCATGACCCCGACCCCGGCCCCGACCGGCCTCATTGACGTCCACGCCCACTTCGTCACCGACAGCTACGTCGCCGCGGCCCGGTCCGCCGGCGTCGAGCACCCCGACGGGATGCCGGGCTGGCCCTCGTGGAGCGTCGAGCAGCACCTCGACCTGATGGACCGCTCGGGCATCGAGAAGTCCTACCTGTCGATCTCCTCGCCTGGCGTGCATTTCGGGGACGACGACGCGGCCCGTTCGCTGGCGCGCGAGGTCAACGAGTCCGGCGCCCGTGTGCGGGCCGAACGGCCGCAGCGGTTCGGCCACTTCGCCTCCCTACCGCTGCCCGACGTCGAGGGCTCGCTGGCCGAAGTCGCCCACGCCCTCGACGTGCTCCGTGCGGACGGGGTCGCCGTGGAGACCAACCACCATGGCGTCTACCTCGGCGACCCGCGCTTCGAACCGCTGTGGGAGGACCTCGACCGCCGCGGCGCCCTCGTCTTCGTCCACCCCACGTCACCGCCCAACGCCGATGATGTCTCCCTGGGGCGGCCGCGGCCGATGCTGGAGTTCCTCTTCGACACCGCCCGCACCGCCGGCGACCTACTCCTGCGCGGCGTACTCACCCGCTATCCGCGGATTCGCTGGGTGCTGACCCACGGCGGGGGAGCGCTGCCGCTGCTCGCCGACCGCATCGACTTGTTCAGCACCGTGTTCGGTGGCAGCAACAAGGACGCGCCCAGCGCCCTGGAGCAGCTCGGCCGCCTCTGGTACGACATGGCCGGCACACCCTTCCCGCGCCAAATCCCGGCCCTGGACGGCGCGTTCGGCACCGAGCGCCTCCTGTACGGCAGTGACTACTGCTGGACACCTGCCGAGGGAGCCCTCGCCCAGGTTGCCTCCGTCGACTCGGCGGCGCAGCCTTCCGCCACCGATACCTGGCGGGACCTCACGACCCGCAACGCGCGTCGCCTCTTCGCCGAATGACGGCCGCCCAGGCCCGAACGCCGCGATGACACGAAGACGACATCCCGCGATGGCACCAAGACCACATCTCGCGATGACACCAAGACGACATCAAGGAGAGACATGAGCAGGTACGTCGAGCCGTCCTCGGTCAACGGGCGCGTGGTGGTGCGCGACGTCACCGTGGTCGACCCGCTGGACGGGCGCCGCACCCCCGGCCAGGACGTGGTGGTCGAAGGCGGCCGGATCACGTCGGTGACCGCGACCGGTGCGCCCACCTCGGGCGCGCACGTGGTGGAGGGGCGGGGCCGGTTCGTCGTCCCGGCGTACATGGACATGCACCTGCACGCCCTGAACACCCCGAAGGACGTCGATGGCACGTACGCGTTGATGCTCGCCAACGGTGTCGTCGGCTTCCGCCAGATGTCGGGCAACCGGGCGCTGTTGAAGTCCCGGAGCATGGGAACGTTGCCGCAGCCGACCGGCGCGCCCGCGCTCAAGGCGACGGCCGGTGACCTGCTGACCCCGCTGAACGCGAGCACCACCGACGGTGCGGTGCAGGCCGTACGTGAACAGCACCGGGACGGCGCCGACTTCGTCAAGGCGGGCATGACGACCCGGGAGACCTTCCTGGCGGCTCTGAAGGAGGCGAACCGTCTCGGTATCCGTCTCGGCGGCCACCTGCCCGCCGACCTCGATCCTCGTGAGGCGGCCCACGGCGGTGTGTGGTCGATCGAGCACCTCGGCCCCGGTGTCACCGTGTTCGCCGCGGCGTCCTCGAAGGAGGGTGAGGTGCGGGCCACCAACGCCACCCGCAAGCTCCCGCCGATTCCCAAGGTCAAGATCCCGGGCGCCGACAAGCTGGCGATGAAGCTGATCAAGGGCATGGTCACCAACCCCGCGACCGCCACGTCCGAGACGGAGGCGCACGCGTACGACCTCGCCGACGGCACGTACGACCAGCAGAAGGCGGAGGAACTGGCGGCCCTCTTCGTCGAACACACCACGTGGCAGTGTCCGACCCTGATCCGGGTCCACACCCAGCAGTTCGGCGACTCACCGGAACACACCCAGGACCCGAGGCGCCGCTACATGGCCCCCGAGGAACTGCGTACCTGGGACAAGTCGTCGAAGAAGTTCTCCCAGCTCCCCGACGTCACCCGCGACGCGCTGCACAACCACTGGGCGGCCCAGCTGAGGATGACCAAGACCTTCGCCGACGCCGGAGTGCCGATGGTCGCCGGTACGGATGCGTGCGGGGCGGCGGGAATCATCCCGGGCTTCGCCCTCCACGACGAGTTCGACCACCTCACCGAGGCCGGGCTCGACCCGCTGACCATCCTGCGGATGACAACGACCGAAGCGGCCCGATTCCTGGGCGAGGAAGGCGAGTTCGGTCAGGTCGCCGCAGGTATGCCCGCCGACCTGGTGCTCCTCGACGAGGACCCGCTGGAGGACCACGCCGCTCTCCGAAGGATCGCGGGAGTGATGCGGGACGGCTCCTGGTGGTCCCGCGCCGAACTGGACGCCGTCCTGGAGCGCGTCGCGGCCAAGCCGGGCGCCCACTGATCGCGGGCGCTGCTGGAGGCGGCGTCGGCACACCGGTCGGGGGGCGGGTCATTTCCCGTCGTCCGTACCGGAGTTGTGATGGTGGACCAAGCGTTATGGTCGGCGGGCCCCCGAGCCGGGGTCAGTGTGCGGTCTGCAGGCGTGTGTACTGGTGGCGCCAGGGGTTTGCTTCTTCCAGTTGGGCGCTGAGCGTGATGAGTGTGGCCTCGTCCGCGGGCCGTCCTGCCAGTGAGACGCCGACCGGGGTCCCGGTGTGGGGTGTCCAGTACAGGGGGAGGCTGACGGCCGGCTGGCCTGTCATGTTGTACGGGCTGGTGAACGCGCTGAAAGCGCTCTGGCGATGGAGGTTCACCAACGGGTCGCCCGACTCGTCGAAGTGCTCGAGCGGCTGTGGCAGTGTTGCCAGGGTCGGTGTCAGTACGGCGTCATAGTCCTGCGTCGCGCGTACCGCCGCGCGTGACGCCCGGTGCATTGCGGTCAGTGCGGCCGCGAACTCTTCGCCGCTCACTCCGCGTCCGTATTCCCGCCAAGCCCGCGTCACCGGCCGCAGCAGCGCCTCTTGTTCGGTGTCGAGGACATGGCCGAGGGACTGCACACCCCATGCCGTCACGAAGTGGTCGCTGATCTCGGGGCCGAAGGGTGTGGGGATGTCCTCCACGGTGTGCCCGAGGCGTTCCAGGAGGTGAGAGGCGTGTTCCCAGGCGGCCAGGCACTGCGGGTCCACGGTGATGCCCTGCGCGGCAGGTGTCGCGTACCGGCCGATGCGCAGTCTGCGCGGGGGACGGTCCGCGTGGCCGAGGAACGATTCGCCGGACGGCAGCGGGGGTGCCCAGTGGGGGTCACCGGGTTCGGGCCCTGCCAGGATGTCGAGCAGTGCGGCCGCGTCGCGTACCGAGCGGGCCAGGGGCCCCTGCACGGACAGACCGGTCGCCTCGGCGCCGGCCGGCCCGGAACTGACGCGGCCACGTGAGGGCTTGATACCGAACAGTCCGCACACGCTCGCCGGGATACGGATCGAGCCGCCGCCATCGCTGGCGTGGGCGACGGGTACCAGCCCGAGTGCCACCGCGACGGCCGCGCCCCCGCTCGACCCGCCGGCCGACAGGGCCGGGTCCCACGGGTTGCGGGCCGGGCCCACGACGTCGTTGTCGGTGTAGCAACAGCAGCCGAATTCCGGGGTGTTGGTCTTGCCGAGGCTGATCGTGCCGGCGTTCCGCAGGCGAGTCACGCTGTGCGCGTCGAGGGTCGGTACCCGTGACGCGAAGGCCTTCGAGCCGAACGTGGTGGTCACACCTGCGGTGTCCACCAGGTCCTTGACGGCTGTCGGAACCCCGAACAGGGCAGAGGTGCCCCGCTGCGCGGCCGGCGTGGCGTCGGCGTGCGCCGCGGCGTCCAGCGCCGCCTCGTTCGTGCGGGTGATGAATGCGCCGAACCGCTTGTCGTGGGCGTCGGCGCGCCCGATGTGATGACGTACCAGATCCACGGCGGATACCTGGCCTGCGCGGACGGCGGCCGCCTGTTCCAGTGCGGTCAGCGCGTGCAGCTCGGTGGGGGCGCTCATGCGCGGGCACCTTCTTCCTCTTCGCTGTGCATCTCGGACAACTGCCGGGCCACGGCCTCCTCATGGTCACTGAGGTCCCGCCGCGCGTCCCGCGGCCGCCACCGACCCGACATGACGAACACGAAGGGCAGGAACAGTGCCTGCCCGCCCAGACACACCCACCACCACGCCTGCCACTGGCCAGGGGTGTCGGCGGTGGCCTGCTCGACCTCGGCTCCGTGTTCGCTTAGCACCTTCAGCTGTGGTGCCGCCTTCTGTACGGTCCGCAATCCAGCGGCACCGACTTCGTCCTGCGCGCGCGCCTGCAGCGCCGGCGGTACCTTCCCCGGTGCATACGTGTCGAGTTGGGCGAACAGCTTCGGGTGGGCCGCGCGGATCTTCAGCGCGGGTGCCGCCTGCACGGAGGCCTGCTTGACCTCGGCGCCGTGCTCGATGAGCGGGGTCGTCGAGTGCACGACGAGCGGCAGCAGGGCAGCGGAGAGGGCGACCGTGATCCGCACGACCCAGCCCCAGATCGCGAGCCCGGTCGCCGTGGCCGCCGGGTTGCGCCGCTCGACGGTCTCGGTGAAACTCGCCATCCACGGCGAGTAGGCCACACCACTGGTCACTCCGATCCCGACGACGATGAGAGCGAACGTGTAGTAGCCGGTGTCCGGTTGGGTGGCGCGCAGGGCGAACGCCGCCGTGAACCCGATCGAACCGAGTGCGCCGAGGAGCATGAAGGGCTTGCGCACCCGCAGCCGGTCGGACAGCAGCCCCGCGACCACCAGTGACACCGCGTTGGCCCCCCAGTACCAGTTGAGCAGGGCGTTCGCGCGCTGCGGTGTGTAGCCGAACGTGGTGGAGAAGTACAGCACGAAGTTGCCGACGGCCGCGTAGTACAGCATGAGGTACAGGCTGATGGCGACCGCCGAGCCGATCACGTCCAGGCGCATCATCTGCCGCCACTGCCCGTGCAGCGCCGCCTGCGTGTCGATGCCCTTGGCCCGTGCCTCGACCAGCGCACGGTCGCGCAGGCTCACCATGATCTGGTCGCGCAGTGCCGGCGCGAGTTCCCGCAGCCCGAACAACGCGACGACGAACAACACGAGTCCGCTGATCCCGGCGAAGCGGATCTCGTCCTGCCAGTTCGTCCCGCCCCCGTAGGTGCGGGAGGTCACCGCGGTGACGACGAGGCTGCCGATGATCGGCCCCATCGTCCAGTAGCCCATCGCGGAAGCGCGGCCGAGCTGCGGAGAGAAGTCACGGATCAGCGCCGGGGTCGCCACCAGGATCATGCCCTCGACGAGCGCGACGGCGCAGTATCCGAGCAGGTAGCTCACCTTGTCCGGCGCGTGCGGCAGCGCGAACGTGGTGAGCAGACCCACCACGAGCAGGCCGTAGACCACGATGTTGGCCCGTCCCCACCGGTCGGCGAGGCCCGCCGCCAGCGAGGCGAACGCGCCGACGGCGTTCGCCGCCACCGAGATGTACACGAAGTACCGGAACGACATGTCGTACTCGCCGATGATGGCGGTCGACACCGCGTACTGCACGTACAGCTGGTAGTAGAGAATGATCGTGACGGCCACCACGATCCCCAAGTACCAGTAGCGAGGCCCGCGTTCGGGATACCGGTCGAGCCGCCGGTTTCCGAGCAGACGCAGGGGCGCGCCCCGCCCGGTGGTACTCGGGTGCTGCGCCGCCGCAGGCGTGATCGACACCGTGCCTCCCAGTCCGGTTCCGTGAGCCCACGGCATGTTGACTGTGCGCGTGGAGTGGCCCGACGGTAGTACCGACTGGTTGGTATGGGGAAGAGGTCGGAGCCGAGGAAAGATCTCACGGACCGGCTGGGTCGAGTGTCCGGGTTCCTGCCTGCGATGTGCGTGGACCGGGCGGGTGTGTGGTTCAGTCGACGTCTTCCCGGGACGTCCCCATCTTCAGTCCGGCGACCCAGTTGATGGAGGCGGTGCTGGTGTCCGTGCCGAAGTAGGTGCCCCAGCGTGGCTTGTTGCCCAGGTCGTCCCAGGTTCGGGCCCCGGTGCGGGAGGCGAACCGGTTGCCGTCCTTGTAGACGGACAAGGTGCCCTGCCCCGCGGAGTCCGTGGTGATGCCCAGTTGGACGGAGTGCCAGGCGCCCTCGGTCCAGGGCGTACTGCCAATAGGGATCCACGTCTCGCCGGGTGCGACGTACCAGGCCTTGAGCTGCCCGTCCTCGACCTTCATGAGGACGGGATAGTTCTGGCTGTGCTGGTCGTTGGTGCCGTTGGACTTCCACTGGAACACGGTCTGCGCGTTGCCGGTCTTGGTCATCGAGTCCCAGCCGAACCAGTACGTGCTGTTGTTCTTGAACGTGTACTCGCCTGCCGAGGTACGCACGCTGTGTCCTTCGCAACGCGGCGTGCCGATGGGCTTGTTGAACTTGAAGAACGTGCCGTGCCCGTCGTTCCAGTTGCCCGTCGTGACGCTGCCGGGGCTGTCGCACAGCGTGGTGGCGAAGGCGCCCGTGCCCTGGGACGCGTCCCCGTCCCAGATGACGGCGGCGTGCGCGGTGGAGACGCAGAAGGTGATGGCGCAGCCGATAGCGGCCGCCGCAGTGGCGTATGCGCGCAGGGCGTTGCGGTGCATGTGGTCACCTTTCGGTGTGGGGGTGTGGGGGTGTGGGGGAGTGGAGGAGTGGGGGGAGTCGGAGTCAGGTGGCCGCGGTGGTGATCGCTGCGCGGGTCGCTGGTCCGTAGTGGCCGAGAGGCTCGGGTATGGCCTGTGCCTGCTGCATGCGGGCCACCGCGGCTGCGACGTCGTGACTGTAGTGGCCGTCCAAGGGGCCTGTGTAGAGCCTCAGTTGCCGCAGTTGTTCCTGTACCCGCACCACCGCGCTGCCGGTACTGCCGACAGCGAGGACATCCTGGTCTCCTTCGTCCGGATCCGGGGTCGTGTGTGGTCGGGAGGTGCCGGGGTTCGCCGGAGGAGCGGAGTGATGTGCGGGCTTGTCGGTGGGGGACGGTGGGCTCGCGGGAGGGTGTGGAGGGCTGGACACGTCGGGCTGGTGCGGGGCTGCCGCGTGCGGTCGGGTGGGTGCGGAGTCGTGCGTCGGGGCCAGGAACGAGGCCGTGGCCAGGGCGATCACGGCGGCGAACGCGTACCCCGGGCGCGGCAGCGGGATGCGTAGTGCCGGGGTGGCGGCACCGGTCGTCCGGTTCGCCGGGCCGGCCGTGCGGCGGCGCCCCTTGCCCGTCCTGCGGTGTGAGGTGGGTGCTGCGGTAGACGGCACGGGGTTGGTCGGTCCGGCCTCTGGATGTGACGACCTGACCGTCCTGCGTCGCCCGAGCCGTGGTGTCTGTGTCAAGTAGGCGGAGAGGGCGGGGTACATGGACGGATCAGGGGCGGTTGCTTCGGGACTCACGGGGCGAATCTAGTCGTCGGAGTGTCTTGAAACGATCGCTGAGGGCCCGGTCGGCGATCTTTAAGTCGGCCTTGAGATCCGGCTCAAGCACGGTTAAGCCCGCGATTCGGCGCGGCGGGAACCACCGGAGCCGACAACGTCTACGCGACCGCCACCTCGCTCTCCGGCTCCTGGTCGTCCTTCCGCACCTTGGCGCCTCAGGGCACCAAGACGTACAACACGCAGACCGCGAACATCATCCCGGTCCGAGGCACTTCAGCCACTACCTACATCTACGCGGGAGACCGCTGGAACACCGACGACCTCGGTTCCTCCCCGTTGGTGTGGCTCCCGCTGAGCCTCAGCGGAACGACGGTGACCGTTGGCTGGTGGAACTCCTGGACGCTCGACGTGGGAGCCGCGGTACCTGGACGGGCACCTCCAACCCGCCCTCGGAGCCCCGCCGGCTCACCAGTGCCGCGCTCCCAACAGGCAGGTGGTGCACGGCTGTTGACCCCTCGAAGGGTCGCCCGTTAGGTTCACCGGCACCGCACAAACACATCCAGTGATGCGTGTACGGGGGCTTTGACAACGATGTCATGTGGTGATCGCCCGTCCCTCTGAGTCGCACGACTCCGTCCGGTCCAGTCGGTCCAGTCGGTCCAGTCGGTCCAGTCGGTCCAGTCGGTCCATTCGGTCCATTTTGGAGACGCGATGAAGCGCGAACGCATCAGACGCAGAACCCTCCTGTCGACGGCGGCCGGCGCCCTGGCCGCGGGCGCCGTCGTGCCGCAGAGCGCCCACGCGGCAGATGACGCGCAGGAACAACTCACCGACTACGCCGGACACGCCACCGACGACGGCCGGAGCGTCACCGTCACGAGCGTCACTGGCCAGCGGCTGCGCCTCACCGCGTACGGCGACCAGATCGTCAGGGTGCGCGCGGCCCGCGCCGGGGAGAGCTTCCTCCCCGACACCCACTACGAGATGGTGCAGCCGCGGAGCCACTCCGCCATGCGCGGCAGCCTGCACGTCAGGGCCACCGAGGACACCGTCGAGTTCCGCACCGCGGCGACGGACGGTCCCCGCGTCGTCCTGCGCAAGAAGCCATTACGGCTGGAGTTCTACGCCCGGGACACCGGCGCCCTGCTCGCGAAGGAGGACGCTGGTCACGGCATCACCTGGAGCGGCCCGGACCACACGGTCGCCGCCGAGGCGTTCGCGCCACCACAGGCCGACGAACGTTTCCTGAAGGCGGGGCACGGCGTCCTCGGCCGCACGCCGCGACTCGACCGTACCGGTGACACGGTGTCCCACAACTACTCCGGCGCGGTGGAGAACCCCACCAATCAGGCGCCCGCGATCGTGCCGTTCTACCTCTCCAGCAAGGGGTACGGGGTCTTCTTCAACACCACGTTCGACACGACGTTCAGCTTCGGTGGAAGCGGCGGGTACGGGTTCCACGCCGACGGTCATGACGCCGGGGGAGCGCGCCCCCAGTTGGACTACTTCCTGATCAACGGTCCACGGTTCGCGCAGCTCCTCGACCGTTACACGCAGCTGACCGGGCGTCCGCGGCTGCCTCAGCGGTCCATCTTCGGGCTTCAGATGTCCGACAAGAACTTCGCCGACGTCAGTGACCAGGACTGGTGGCGAGAGAAGGTCACCCGACATCGCGCCGCGGGCTTCCCGTTCGACCACCAGGTCAACGACAACCGCTGGCCCGAAGGCTCGGGCTCCTGGTCCGGATCGTGGTTCGAGTTCAGCCGCGAGCGCTGGCCCGACCCCGCCGGGTACCAGAAGTGGGCCGCCGGGAACGGCGTCACCGTGACGCTGGACTACAACCGCAACAACACCAACGAGATGGCGGGTTGGAAGGGCGGCCCGCCCCCTGGTTACAGCTTCGCGGTCGCCGATCTTGCGGGTGTGAAGGAGAACAACGCCGTTCCCGACTGGAGCAACCGTGACACCCGTGCCTGGGTGTGGAAGGTCTTCTGGGGCAAGGCACTCGACCCCGCCCTCGAGTATCCCGGCGACGGACTGTGGATCGACGAGGTCGACGACCTCGGAGCCATCCCGTACACGGCGAAGACGGCGGACGGCCGCACCTGGTCCGAGGACCGCAACGCCTACTTTCTCAACCTGCACAAGGGAGTCGGCGAGGAGGGCTGGGACCCGGCAGGGGCCGGGCACATCGGGCCCGGCAAACGCCCGTGGACCTGGTGCCGCGGTGCCACCGCGGGCCAGCAGCGCTACGGGCACTACTGGACCGGTGACATCGACTCCACCTACGACGAGATGCGCAACCAGATCCGGGGTATGCAGACGGCCGGCCTCGGCGGATTCCCGTACGCCAACATCGACGGCGGAGGCTTTGGCCACGGCGAGGTGATCTCCGACGCCTTCTACCGCAACTGGCCCGTCGGCTGGTCGAGTCTGGCCCCGATCTGGCGCCCGCACGGCACCGCTTCGACCAAGGACAAGGGCAAGCGGGCATCACGCTGGCCACTCGACCAAAGCCCGCAGGCCCAGGCGGACTTCGCGCGATTCGGGCAGCTGCGCTACAGCCTGATGCCGTACGTCTACACGCTCGCCCACCAGGCCGCCGCCACCGGCATGCCCATGGCCCGGGCCATGGTGATCGACCACCAGGACCGGCCCCAGGCCTACACCCACGACCTCCAGTACATGTGGGGCCCCTCGCTCCTCGTCGCCCCCGTCACCTCCGAGGGCCGGGAGCAGCACATCTGGTTGCCGGCCGGTGCGCACTGGTACGACTTCTGGACGGATGAGAAGCACACCGGATCCGACAGCGAAGACCTCTCCCACACCGCGAGTACCGGCGAAACACCCCTGTTCGTCAGGGCAGGGGCGATCCTGCCCAAGTACCCGTACGCGCAGAGCACCGCCTACCTCACCAAGCGGCAGCTGGAGATGGATGTCTACGCGGGGGCCGACGGCGTCTTCGACGTCGTCGAGGACGATGGGGTGACCGAGGCGTACCGGAGCGGCAGGCAGACGAGCGTCACGCACCTCACCTTCACCGACGCCTCCACCCGCGCCGTCATCGCGCACCCGAAGGGCTCGTACGAGGGCGCGCCCGACGCCCGCCGTTTCCTCGTCCGCTTCCACGGCTTGGCGAGCCCCGTGGGAATGCGGGTCGACGGCGGTGGCACGCTGCCCGCTTTCACCAGTGAGGCTGCCGCCCTCCTCAGCGACAAGGGAGCCGGCTGTGTGTGGGACGCCGAGGCGAAGGTCCTGAGCGTCGTCACCCCGGAGATCCGGATGGCGAAGGGCGGCGGCAGGGCCGTCACCGTCGAACCCAGCGGCGCCCCGTACCCCCGAGTCGGCGGCGGGACGGTCCACCAGGCCGAAGCCGCCCGGCTCGACAGCGCCTTCGTCATCGGCAGCCGCCACCCCGGCTACACCGGCACCGGCTACGCCGAGTTCACCGGGACGTCGGCGGCGGGGTCGACCCTGGCATGGACCGTCACCGTGCCCGCGGTGGGCGAGAAGCGGCTCCTTGTCCGGTACGCCAACGGCGGTGACGCGGACCGCCCCATGGACGTCGACGTCAACGGCACGAAAGTCGCCACCCTTGCCATGCCGCCCACCGGCGGCTGGGACACGTGGGCCACGGCCTCCTTCTCCGCGGACCTTCCGCAAGGGGAGAACGTCACCGTCCGCGCGGCCCTCACCCGGTCCGCCGGCGCGAACATCGACAGCTTGACCCTGCTGTAGCGGGCGCCGCGTCCGGAAACCCTGATGCTGCCGTCGGCTTCCGAGACCACGAGACCAAGGGGAACTCATGCGTGTACGACCATCCGTGCTGCTCGTCGCCATCGCGACCGCGGCCATGGCGGGCAGCCTGCTCGCCCCGTCGGCGCAGGCCGACGACCACCGGTGCTGGGCCGTCTCCCGGGGTGGAACCGGGCCAACTGCCAACCTCCGCCTGGCCGATGACGGAAGGCTCACCCTCGGCGTAGGTCTGCACGGCCGCACCGTGCTCGAACCCGGGGCGCTGGGCATCGTCACCGACGAGGGTGATCTGACGTCCGGCCTGAAGTTCGTGCACAGATCCGACCGGAAGGTGCACGAGCGCTACACCGCCACCGTCGGCAAGCGCCTCAAGCGCACGGTCGATCAGACGGAGTCCCGGTTCGACTTCGAGAACGCGGACGGCGCCCGGCTCGGGGTCGTGGTGCGTGCCGCGGCCGACGGCATCGCGTACCGCTACGTGGTGCCCGACGCCAAGGGCGACGGTGTGAAGGTGACCAAGGAGGCCTCCACCTTCGAGGTGCCCGACACCGCGCCGGCGTGGATCAACACCTGGTCGGACGGCAACTACGAAGCCGCACACCAGTCGACCTCGGCCGCCGGCGCCGCAGACGACGCCTACGCCTACCCGGCACTGTTCCGCACCAGCGGCACGGGGTCCGACGGCGACTACGTGCTGCTGAGCGAGTCGGACGTGACCGGCAGCTATTCCGGCAGCCATCTGGCGCACACCAAGGGCAAGGGCGAGTACCGGGTCTCGCTCGCGGACGAAGAGGTCGACTCGTCCGGGCCGTTGAGCACCCCGTGGCGGACGGTGACGACCGGCGATCTGGCGACGGTCACGGAGTCCACGCTCAACGACGACGTCGCCCCGGCGTCGCGGGTCAGGGACACCTCCTGGATCGAGCCGGGCAAGGTCGCCTGGTCGTGGATGGACGGCGGCCACGAGGCTCAACGAAGCCTGGAGAAGCAGAAGTCGATGGTGGACTACGCCGCCGAGCACCACTGGGAGTACACACTCGTCGACGACGGCTGGAACACCACCGACTGGATGCCGCAGCTGACCGCGTACGCCAAGGAGCGCGGCGTCAAGGTCCTGCTCTGGCTGCACTACACCGACGTGGACACCGCCGACGAGCAGAAGGCGATGTTCGACAAGCTGGCCGACTGGGGTGTCGTCGGCGTCAAGATCGACTTCATGGACTCGGACCAGCAGGTCCGCTACCAGTGGTACGACGGGATCCTCAAGGAGACGGCGGCCCGCCACCTCCTCGTCGACTTCCACGGCTCGACCATCCCGCACGGCATCCAGCGGACCTGGCCGCAGGTCATGTCGATGGAGGCGGTGCACGGCGCGGAGCAGATGAACGTGACGGCGGCCAATGTGTCGGTGCTGCCGTACACCCGCAACGTGGTCGGCTCCATGGACTTCACCCCGATGGACTTCCAGACCGGCAAGATCCCGGTGTCCGACGCCGCGGAGCTGGCGCTCTCGGTGGTCTACGAATCCGGGCTGCAGAACTTCGCGGGCTCGCTGGAGGAGTACCGCAAGCGCCCGGAGCTGGAGAAGTTCCTGGAGACCGTGCCCACGGTCTGGGACGAGACCCGGCTGGTGGCCGGTGACCCCGGCAAGAAGACCACCCTCGCCCGCCGGGACGGCAACCGCTGGTTCCTGGGCAACGTGACCGCCGGCGAGGCCCACACCGAGAAGGTGCCGCTGCGTTTCCTGGGGCACGGTACGTACACGATCGACGTGGTCAGGGACGGCCCGGACGGACTCGTGCGCGAGAGCCACAAGGTGACGGCCGATGACACCTTGACGGTGGACGTCCCGGCCGACGGCGGGTTCGCCGCCATCGCCCACAGGACCTGACGCGTCACGTGCGGCCTGCCGGCCCCTGCGCGTATCGCATCGTGGGGGCGGCGGGCGGCATGTCGTCGATGGCACCGAGGATCGACTGCAGCTGCTGAAGTGTGTCCTGCGGTGTTGCGGCCGGCACCGCCGACAGCGTGCCGTGGGGTGCGGTGGTCGCCTCGGTGGTGATGGCCTCGCATCAGTGTCTGGTGGTGTGGTCCAGGATCGCGGCGACGAGCGGCGTGTGCACCTCAGGTGGGAGTGCGTGCCCCATGCCGGGGATCTCGATGATGCGTGCGCCTTGAATCGCCTGGGCGAGGTGGTCGGGATGGGGCGGCGGGGAGACCGGTTCGGCGGGAGCAGAGGTGACCAGGGTGGGCACTGTGGCCCCTGCCAGTTGCTCGGTGCGGTCCAGGTCGGACGCGTCGGCGCGGGCATGCGCGGTACTGGTGGCGTCGTGCCCGGTGTGCTCGATGACCCTTCGCTCCAGGGCGCGGACGTATTCGGCGTCGAAGGGAAGCTGATCGCCGCCCAGAATCCGCCAGTGCTCGACCCGCCGTTCCAACTCCGCTTCCAGGCCGAGGTCCACAACGGGACGGGACCACATCTCAAGCAGATCGGGTGCGATACCGGGGAGTTCCTCAGGCGGGATCCGGGTTCCGTCCGGCTGGATGTAGGGGATGGTGCTGAGCGCGCTCGTGCCGATCAGCGTCGCGCTGAGCAACCGGTCCGGATGGTCGGCGATGAGGAGCTGGGCGAGCATGCCACCCAGTGACATGCCCACTATGTGGGCGCGTTCGACGCCGAGGCCGTCCAGCACCGTGACGGCGTCTTCCGCAAGTTGGCTGAGGGGATAGGGCCGTTGGTCGAACGCCCAGGTGGAGCGACCGGTGTCGCGGTGGTCGTAGCGGATCACGCGATGGCGCGAGGCGAGCATGTCCACCAGTTCGTCCGGCCAGCCCAGGCCGGACGCTTGCGCTCCCATGATCAGCAGCATCGGAGACGCGTCGGTGTCACCCCGGTCTTCCGTCCACAGCCGTACACCGGGTGCTGCGTCGATGAAGCGTTCCATGGTTCTCCTCCAGGGCAGGGCCAACGCTAGACGAGACGTATCGTATCGCCTTTGGGGTGGTGCGGCGATCTCGAGGTCGTCGCCGATCGGTGACGGCATCGGTCCTGTCCGGTCGCCCGCCGCGCCCCCGACCGTCCCAGGTCTTCCCCACGCGCGTAGACCCTGGCACGATCTGTGCCGATCCACCTGCACCACAGCTGTCACATCCCACTCAGGCACTGGCAGGAAGGACCGCGATTCCCATGCGTATTCGTTCCGCGCTCACCGCGCTCGCCCTCACCACGGGCGCTCTCGTCGCCCCCGGATTCGGTGTGCTGACGACCGCCACCGACGCGTTCGCCGCCACGAAGATCTCGCACGCGACGGCGACGTCGATGTTCAGATCGGTCGGGATCACCTGGTCCTCGTCCGGCGGCTGTTCCGACCGCAATGTGTCCACGTGCACGTCGTTCGACCAGCTCAATCTCGCCACCGCCCAGGGTGCCCAGACGCTGAAGTCGGCCAGTGGGTGCGCGCTCAACATCACAGGTGGCACCGAGACCGGCCACGCGAGCGGCACGTACTCGCACTGGAACGGCTACAAGCTCGACTTCGGCAAGAGCACCTGCGTCACGAACTACGTCAAGAATCACTTCACCTACATCGGTCTGCGCGGCGACGGTGCCCCGCAGTACAAGGCCGCGTCCGGCAACGTGTACGCCGACGAGGGCAACCACTGGGACGTGACGTTCTACAACTGCGGCGGCTGCTGACCACGGCAGATGTGTGGGACCGCAGACCGGCGGTCCCACCGAACCGCAGACCGGCGGTCCCACCGGACCGCACACCCCAACCCCCTTTGTTCGTCGCTTCGTTGAAGCGCATGGTTACGTTGAAAAGGTGCAGTCATGAGCCGCCGGCCCGAAGGCCCCTCTCTCCCGCCCGCCAGACGCGCCGTCCTCGGCGGGACGCTGGCCCTCGCCGCCGCGGCCCTGGCGCCCGGCGCCGCCGTCGCCTCGCCGCGGCAACCCGACCGCGGCACACGCGCGTTCACCGCCACCGACGCCACGTACGCCAACGACGCGATGACGTCCGGCGGTGACCCCTACGTACTGTTCGACGAGCCCAGCGGCTACTACTACGCGTACTGCACGGGCGGTTCGGACGACGGCTACTACTTCGGCGTGCACCGCTCGCCCGACCTGTCGACGTGGGAGCGGCTGCCCGGTGGTGCGTTGCGTGCCGACGATCCGAAGCAGTGGGGCAAGGACTGGTTCTGGGCGCCGGAGGTCTACCGCAACCCCGACACCGGCCTGTACTACCTGTTCTACGCGGCCCGCATGGGCAGCACGATGGCCGAACAGTACTTCCTCCACGCGGACTTCGAGGAGCCGTGCTCGATCGGGGTCGCGGTGTCCCGCACGCCCGAGGGCCCGTTCCACAACATCGACGACCGGCCGCTGGACTACCACCCGTACAAACCGGACTACCACGACGTCAACCTGATCATGGACGCCGACCAGCTCACCCCGCCGGCCACCGAGGAGGAGGGGCGCACCGCTCCGCTGGGCTCCTACATACCGATGATCGACGCGAACCTGCTCTTCGACGAAGGGCGGATCTACCTCTACTTCTCCAGCAACGCCTACCGCAACTGGGTGTGGGACACCGGCCTCGGCAAGTACATCGAGGAATCCAACATCGCCGCCGTCGAGCTGACCACGCACTGGTGGCGGGACCCCGAGGGCGCCACCATGCCCACCATCCACCCCCGTTACGCCGACGCCAACGCGCGGACCGGCACTGCCGACGAGCTGCGCCGGGACGGGTTCGTGCCCGTCCTCACCTACGCGGCCGACCCGCAGCCCTGGGAGGACGCACACGTCAACGACCATGCGACGTCGGGTGGTTCGAAGAAGGACCGCCGCTGGGAAGAGGGCTCCACGGCCTGGCGGCACGACTACGTCCACGCCGGTGAGCGGCGCACCTTGTACTACCTGACCTACTCGGCCAACAACTTCGAGAACCAGTACTACGGCGTGGGTTACGCCGTCGCGGATCACCCGCTGGGCCCGTGGCGCAAGTACCCGAACAACCCGGTGCTCTCGCAGAATCCGGACGTCGGGATGTACTCCACCGGCCACGGCAGTCTGACCGCCTCACCGGACGGCAGCGAGCTGTACTACGTGCACCACGGCCGGACGTCGCCCACCTCGCCCGACCGCGTCGTCTACACCGAGCGGCTGCGTATCGACGACCACCGTCCGGATGCGGCCGGGCATCCTCTGCTCACCATCGACCAGTCCACCGGCGACGAACCGGTGCCCGCCGGGACCGCCCCGTTCAGGCTCACCGCCCGACCGGTTGCCGTGAACGTGGGCGGGACGGCGGACGTCGCCTGCGTGGTGCGCAGCGCCGCGGGCGCCGCGTTCGACCTGTCGGCACCGGAGAACCGGGTGCGGGCCGAAGTACGTCCGGCCGGCCTGGCGTCGGTACGCGTCGAGGACGGCACGGTGACGCTGTATGGCCTGCGCAGGGGTACGGCACGGCTGACGCTGGTGTACCAGCGGCGCCGGGCGGACGGGTCGTACCGCGACGTGCACCAGGCGCGCCACGGGGGACGAGCGGAGGCGGTGAGGGTGACGGTGCCGGTTGTGGTGCGGTGAGGTGGGGAGGGCACGGCGAGCACCACCGCCCAGGCGGCATCGAGTTCCGCGGTGAGCGACCCAGCGAGGGTGAGCGCGTCGCGCTGGGCGGGAGTGCGGTCGGGTCCGGGCGTCGCATTGCGGTGTGGGCATGTGCCCAGGCTTCGGCGGGCAGTGGGTCGGTGCCCAGATGGCGGCGTACCACCGTCGCGTCGCGGTGGACTGCGGTCCACTCCGATTCCAAGAGGTCGGCGAGTTCGGCGCTGTCGGATGTGCCGGGAAGGATGCTGGCGTCGAGCCGGAACAAGCTCATGACGTCTCCATGGCGTCGGTGTCGTTGAGCGCCGCTCTGGCGCGGTGAGCGGCGATCGGTCTGCGGGGCAGATGCCTGGAGTGGTCAGCGTCCTCTGCGCATGTAGGCGCGGAGCGACAGCGGGACGAAGATCACCAGAAGCGCGGACGACCAGAGCAGGACAGTGGTCACCGGATGCGCCAGTGGCCAGGCCACGTCTCCGGACGGGGTGCCCGGGTTGCCGAACAGCTCCCGTGCGGCGGCGGTGAGCGCGCTCACCGGGTTCCAGTCGGCCAGGAAGCGCAGCCACCCCGGCATCCCGTCGGTCGGGACGAACGCGTTCGACAGCATCGTGAACGGCAGGCCCAGCGGCACCATCGCGTCGGCGACCTGGTCGTTCTTCACCGCGAGACCCACATAGACACCCACCCAGCTCAGCGCGTACCGCAGCACGATCATCAGCAGGAACGCCTGGGCGGTGGGGATCAGGCCGCGGTGCGGCTGCCAGCCCACCAGCAGGCCCGTGCCCACCATCACGGCCAGCATCAGCAGTCCGGTCAGCAGGTCGGCGCCGGTCTGCCCGAACGGCACCGCCAAGCGCGCCATCGGCATGGAGCGGAACCGGTCCATCACACCGCGGGAGGCGTCGGCGGCCATCCGCGTCATGACCCCCAACCACGCGGAGAAGGTCACCATCGCGAACAGGCCCGGCATGAGGTACTCGCGGTAGTCGCCGCCGTCCGGCACTTGGATCGCGCTGCCGAAGACGTACCCGAAGAGCACGACCATGACGGCCGGGAAGATCAAAGCGGCAACGAGCTCGCCGGGAGCGTGCCGCAGCCGTCCCAGCTCGCGGCCGACCAGGGTCAGACCGTCGGTGAACGTCCATCGCAGGCGGTGACCCGGCGGCGGGGCGAGATCGGTCATCGGACCAGTTCCTTCCGATCGGTGAGGCGCAGGAACACCTCGTCGAGGGTGGGACGGCGCAGCCGCACATCAGCCGCGGCGACCCCGGCGCGGTCGAGCTCGCGCATGGCGTCGAAGAGCCGGAAGCCGCCGCCCGGCAGGGCGACGCTGAGCCGGTCGGCGGTCACCGTGGGATCGGTTCCGGCCAGGGTTTTCAGCACGGTCGCCGCCGTGTCCAGGGCGGCGGGGTCTTCGAGTTCGACGTCGAGGCGGTCGCCGATGGTGGCCTTCAACTCGTCGGGTGAGCCCGTGGCGATCACCTGTCCGTGGTCGACGACGGCGATGTCGTCTGCCAGTTGGTCGGCCTCGTCCAGGTACTGCGTGGTGAGCAGCACCGTGGTGCCGTCCGCCACCAGCTCACGGATGCTGTCCCAGATCTCGCCGCGGCTGCGCGGATCCAGGCCCGTGGTCGGCTCATCCAGGAAGAGCACCTCGGGGCGCAGGATGAGGCTGGTGATCAAGTCGAGGCGGCGGCGCATGCCACCGGAGTAGCCGGCGACCTGCCGGTCGGCGGCGTCCATCAGGTCGAAGCGTTCGAGCAGCCCGTCGGCCCGTCGTCGTGCCTCACGCCGGGACAGGTGGGAGAGGCGCCCGAACATGCGCAGGTTGCCGCGGCCGGTGAGCTTCTCGTCCACGGCAGCGTGCTGGCCCGCGAGCCCGATCCTGGCGCGCACCTTGCCGGCCTCGCGGACGACGTCGTGTCCGGCGATGCGGGCGTGCCCGGCGTCGGGATCGGACAAGGTGGCCAGGATGCGCACTGCGGTCGTCTTGCCAGCGCCGTTCGGCCCCAGCACGCCACAGACTCTTCCTCTCGGGACGCTCAGGTCCAGACCCCGCAGGGCGTGGTTGTCGCCGAACGACTTGTGCAGCCCTTCGGCGACCACGATCGGATCAGGCATAAGACCCCTCCACTGGGTACCTTGTACGCGGTCTCGACGGGCACGCTAAACGACTGGGTACTATGTACGCAACCAAGGAGGTGGAAACGGTGACCGACGCCGAGTACGTGAACATCTGGATGCGGCCCGAGCGCTCGGCCTACGGGCCGACGCCCGTCCACAGCCGCGCGAAGATCACCGAGGCGGCCGTCCGGATCGCCGACGCCGAGGGGTTGGAAGCCGCCACCATGCGGCGGATCGCCGCCGAGATCGGCGCCGGCGCGATGTCGCTCTACCGGTATGTCCCGAGCCGCGAGAACCTGATCGAGCTCATGGCCGACCAGGTGATGGGCGAGATCGACGTCACGGACATGCCCTCGGGCGACTGGCGCGCCGACCTGACCCGCTACGCCGACGGGCTGCGGACCATGTGGATGAGGCACCCGTGGATCGCCACCGTGCAGCGGTCACTCCCCAGCTTCGGCCCCAACCAACTGCGCTTGGTCGAAGGGCTGATGGGCGTACTCGACGCCTTCGTCCCCATCGACGAGAACCTCGGCCTCGTGGCCCTGCTGAACAGCTACGTCGAGGGCATCGTCCGCGAGGAGATCAGCACGGCCAGGGAAGTCCGCCGCAGCGGTCTCAGCGACTCGGAATGGATGGAGCGGAGCTACCCGTACATCGACGGGCTGGTGAAAAGCGGGGAGTACCCGATCTTCACCAAGATCGTGACGGAGGCGCGCCAGCCGCACCTGAGCCGCGAAGGTCAGTTCCGGCACGGGCTCCAGCGCGTCCTCGACTGCATCGCCGCGGCCCTCCCGCCAGCGGCCGGGGCCCCGATGCCGGCGCACCGAGAGGGGCGGGAAGAACAGGACGGGCCGGGGCGGGCTCGTAGTCGACCGTCCGAGAGGGCATCAAGGACTGGATAGACGCACAGCCGTGCCTTGAATGCCACGGCTGTACCGATGTTCCTCGCGGCCGTAGTACGCCACTGCGGTTCTGCATCCGACGTCCTCGTCCACGACTTCACGTCGATTTTGCTGCCGGAAGAGCCTGAATACCGGAGCTCCCGCCTGGATATGGGCAAGCGGCTCGACCTCGGGTCAACTGCCGCTGTGCCCGGCCCTCGCGCTGCGGCAGCAGGGTGTTGATGTGCACGAGCGCGAACCGGAGCAGGTGCAGCGCGAGCATCGAGGTCTCGGCGTCCTCCTCAGGCCGGCCGGGCCCGGCCCTTCCCGCTGGTCCGCCGCCACTGACCGAGCAACGCGCGACGTCTCGGGGTGCGTTGAGCGGCCGGTCGAGCAGGGCGAGGCCGGTCTTCCGAGTGGCCCCGGTGACAAGGGCGGTCTTCCCGGCGAACTCGGTGGATTCGGATGCTTCTGTGGACACAGCCAGACGGTCGTGGACGCCGCGCGCCCCGGTCGGTCTGCTCAGTGCGCGGTGAGTCCGCCGTCGACCACCAGCTCCGAGCCGGTGACGAACGAGGAGTCTTCGCAGGCGAGAAAGAGGATCGCGGGGGCGATCTCGTCGGCGCGGCCGGCGCGGCGCATCGGGGTGCGTCGGATGTCCGGCTGCTGGTCGCCCTGGTCGTCCAGGATTTCCTGGATCATCGGTGTGGCGATCACCCCGGGATGCACCGAGTTGATCCGTACTCCCTGCCGGGCGTACTCGACCGCGGCGGTCTTGCTCAACAGGCGCACGGCCCCCTTGGACGCTTGGTAGGCCGCAGCCGCACCGCTTCCCACCAGGCCGAGTACCGACGACGTATTGATCACCGACGCGTTGCCGCTCGCGCGCAGGAGCGGCAACGATGCCTTCATGCCGAGCCATGTGCCCTTCTGGTTCACGTCGATGACGCGGTCCCAAGCCTCTTCCCGCGTGTCCTCGACGCCTGGCCAGTCCACGATGCCGGCGAGGTTCACGAGCACGTCCAGGGTTCCGAATCGGTCCCGTACGAGGGTGATCACCTCGTCCCATTCCCGCGCGGAGGAGACATCGAGGTGGGCGGCGACGACCTCCGCACCGTGTGCCCCGATCCGGTCGGACAGGTCCCGCAGGGGACCTTCGGCGACATCGGTGATCACCAGCCGGGCGCCTTCGCGGGCGAAGAGCTCGGCGGTCGCTGTACCGAGGCCGCCGGTCGCGCCGGTGATCAGGGCGACCTTGCCGTCAAGTCGTTGTCCCGTCATGGGTGGAGTCCTTGTTTCTCGTTGATGCCGACTGGATGACTGGCGGACTGCTGTGTTGGGGCTCTTGGCCCGCCTACGATGACGACCGCTCCCGCTCTCCTCGAACGCTGCGGTTCTTCCCGCCGCACCGAGTCTGCGCAGGTCAGTGGCCATCAACCAGGACGTGTGCTGCCTGGGTGCAGCACACCCAGGCAGCACATCCGGCCGCCGCCTAGCCTGAACGCATGGACGACAACCTCCTGGGAGACTTCCTGCGCACACGCCGAGCCGGCCTTCAGCCGGAGGACGTCGGTATGGCGAGCCATGGGGCCCGCAGAGTCGCCGGACTGCGCCGCGAGGAGGTCGCCGTCCTGGCCGGAGTGAACGCCGACTACTACACCCGCCTGGAACAAGGACGCGAACGCCGTCCCTCGGCCCAGGTGGTCGACGCCCTCAGCCGCGCGCTGCGCCTCGACGCGGACGCCCGCACACACCTGTACCGACTGGCCGGGGCCACGCCGGACGACCGGCCCTCCGTCCACGCCGCCGAGCGGGTCGGCCCGGCGCTGCGCCAGCTGATGGACGGCTACGCGAACACGCCGGCGTTCGTCATGAACCGGACCCTGGACCTCCTCGCGGTCAACGCCCTGGCCGATGCCCTCTACGCCCCGTTCGAGCCGGCGGACAACTTGGCCCGCATGGCCTTCCTCGACCCCGCGGGCCGTACCTTCTACGCGGACTGGGACCGGGCGGCACAGGCCACCGTCGCCAACCTCCGCGAGGCAACCGGATTCGACCCGGACAGCCCACGGCTGCGCGAGCTCGTCCGCACCCTGACCGAGCACAGCGCGGACTTCGCCCGCCTCTGGAACGCCCACACCGTGCGCGGAAAGACCCAGGACGCCAAACACTTCCTCCACCCGGACGTGGGTGCCCTCACGCTCAACTACCAGGCCTTCGACGTACGCGAAGCGCCGGGCCAGCAGCTCGTCATCTACCACGCCGACCCGGGCAGCCCCAGCGCCCAGTCCCTCGATCTGCTCGGCTCCATCCACGCCACCCGGCGCCAACCGGACCCCCGGTTCCACCGCTGATCGTCGAGCGTGGTCAGCGCGTCGAGGACTCTTCCTTGGCGTACCGGTACAGGTCCTGGGACGTGTCGATGAGTTCCTTCTGTTCCTCCGCCGAACCGACCATGGGCTGGGACCCGCTGAGGGGCAACTGGGCGCTCTCCGGCAGGAACTTGACGGTCACCAGGCCGATGACTCCAGCCACCATCAAGTAGTAGGCGGGCACCAGCTTGTCGCCGGTCGCGTTCACCAGCGCCTCTGTCACCAGCGGGGTGGTGCCTCCGAACGCCGCCACGGCGAAGTTGAAGCCGATGCCCATCGCCGCGTACCGCACCGCGGTGGGGAACAGCGCGGGGAGCGTTGCGGCGCTCGGCGCGGCGAAGCACGCAAGGAGCGTCGAGAGGATCAGCACGCCGAAGATGGGTGGCCAGGTGCCCTGCGCCTTGATGAGGAGGAAGGCGGGGATGGCGAGGATGATCATGGCGACTGCCGCGCCCGCGTACAGGGGGCGCCTGCCGATGTGGTCGCTGAGGCGCCCGAGGAACGTGATGAGAAGGACGATCCACACCATGCCGATGAGCACCAGGATGTCCGCCGAGGTACTGGAGCGGTCCAGCGTTTCCGTCTGATAGGTCGGCAGATAGCCGGTGACCATGTAGTTCGTGACGTTGTAGAGCAGGACCAGGCCCATGCACACCAGCAGGGGGCGCCAGTGCTCACGGATGATGGTCTTGAACTCACTGCCGACCGAGTCCTGGGCGAGGCTCTTCTCGTGTTCGTCGAGCTGTTGCTGGAAGGCGGGGGACTCCTCCAGCTTCAGCCGCATGTAGAGGCCGATGATGCCCAGCGGTCCCGCGATCAGGAACGGCAGGCGCCAGCCCCAGGTCAGCATCTGGTCGTCCGTGAGGACCACGTTCAACACGGTGACCAGCGCGGAGCCCAGGGCGTAGCCGACGAAGGTGCCGAAGTCGAGCCAGCTGGAGAGGAAGCCGCGCCGTCGGTCCGGCGAATACTCGGCGACGAAGGTGGTGGCACCGCCGTATTCGCCACCGGTCGAGAAGCCTTGCACCATTCGGGCGAGCAGCAGAAGAATCGGAGCGGCGATGCCGATGGTCGCGTAGCTCGGGATGAGTCCGATCGAGAACGTTCCCGCCGCCATCATGATCATGGTGGTGGCGAGTACCTTCTGCCGCCCGATCCGGTCACCGAGCGGGCCGAACACCAGGCCGCCGAGCGGTCGCACCACGAATGCGGCAGCAAATGTTGCGAAGGACGAGATCAGCTGGGCACCCGGAGAGGCGCCCGGGAAGAACACTTTGCCGATGGTGGCTGCGAGATAGCTGTAGACACCGAAGTCGAACCACTCCATGCAGTTGCCGAGCGCCGAGGCGCCGACAGCCCGCTTGAGCAGGGGTTTCTCGACGACCTGGACGTCCTGCTTGCGATAGGCCCGCTTGGTGCGTCGCAGCCGGCGAGCCAGTTCCTCGCGCACATGCTGGGGCATGCCCGCGACTGTCTCCGGCATACGCTTGCGGCCTCTGGGGGTCGGGCCGTCAGAAGGTGTGTGGGCCACGTGCCGATGCCGCCTCTCGCTGTCGTCCTCATCTCTGCTCGTCAGGGCCGAGTCTGTGCATATTGATCACTCGGCGCACCTCGAGGACGACTTCCCGGCACGTGGCTCGGCACACCATGACGGCGCCGACACCCTGTTTTCGGCTCAGCAGCTCAGATTCGCGCCCGGGTCGACGCCGAGGATCTGGCTGAACTTCTTGTAGTTGTCGATACGGCTCTGGACCTGCCCGGGGTTTGCCCCGTTGCACTCCAAGGTGCCGTTGATGCTGCGGATGGTCTCGCCGAATCCGGAACCGTTGACCATGGCGTTGTGCGGGGTCATGGTGCCGGGACCGCTCTGCGTGTTCCAGTACCAGAGGCCGGTCTTCCAGGCGACGGCCGCGTCGTTCTGCACGAGATCGGGGTTGTGGAGCAGATCGATGCCGAGCGCGTCGCCCGCGGCCTTGTAGTTGAAGTTCCAGCTGAGCTGGATCGGGCCACGTCCGTAGTACTTGTCGGTGCCCGCCGGACAGCCGTACGACTGTGAACTGTCGCAGTAGTGCGGGTAGTTGGCGGTGTTCTGCTCGACGACATAGACCAGTCCGCCGGTTTCGTGGCTCACGTTGGCGAGGAAGGCCGCGGCCTCCTGCTTGCGTACGGTGTCGCTACCCGTCCCGGTGAACCCCGGGTAGGCGCTGAGCGCGGCGGTCAGGCCTTCGTACGTGTAGAAGGAGTTCCGGCCCGGGAACATCTGGTCGAACTGGCCCTGGCTGACGACGAAGTCGGCCTGCGCGTCGACCTTTTCGGCGGACGCGGGGCCGGCCAGGGTCAGGGACCCGAGGACGGCGGCGGTCGCGGTCGCGGTCAGCAGACTGAGCGTGCGGAGGCGCATGGCAAAGCACTCCGATCGAGGGGGGAGTGGTGGGGGTGGGGGGTACGGCGCCGCCGGCCGTGACGGGACGGGCCCGCCGTGGGGGAAGGGCCCGCGGCGCCGCCGTACCGGGGTGCTCGCTCAGCCGCCGACGTTCACGTCGATGCAGGAGTAGAACGCGTTCGTCGTGTCCGCGATGTTCCAGACGGCCAGGACCTTTTGATGGCCCGTCAGTGAACCGAAGTCCACCTGGTGAGTGACCGTGGCGCCCGGCTTCGCGCCGTTGTCGTTGAACTCGGCGATCTCCTGGCCGCCGACGAAGTACTGCCAGGTGCTGGTGGCGTGCTGCGCCGTCAGCTTCCATTCGAAGGCGGCATTGCGGGAGACCGGTGTGGCGACCCAGCCCTTGGAGTCGTCGTCGAGTTCGGCGAACCGGCTGTTGCCGCCGCTACAGCTCGTCAGTCCCTTGGGGCCTTCGACGCTCTGCGGTTCGTAGGTGATGTCACCGCAGGAGACGGTGCCTGCCGCGCACTGTGCCTGCCGGCTGGGCGGGGTGGAGATGTAGCCGTGGGCGCTCGCCGAACCGGCGGGAAGGCTGACGGCGATGACCGGGGCCAGGGCCGCGCCGATGAGCGCGGCGGTCTTCCTTCTGGCGTTCATGCGTACTCCTTCACTTCAGGTCTTCCCGGGGCGTGCGTGAAGTGGGGGCGCACGCTCGGGCCGGCCTCTCGAGGGTGGGGCCAAGAGGCGCGAAGTGGGGCAGGAGGGAGTTCACCCGACGCATGGCGCGGGTGAACTCCCTTGTGCAGAACGGCCGTTGCTTGGACTAGACCATACAAGTGGTCGTGAGCGTGTCAAGGTCTTGGCGTGAAACCCGCGTCCGCAGTGGACCGATGGATTCCGGCCGTACACAGGGCGTGTGCGGCGCCGACTCCGTGGTAAACGACGGCACATGGAAACCGAATCCCGCACGCAGAGGCGCTCGTGGGGGCGGCGGCTGGTCCGCGCCCTCGTCATGGCGGTTGGTTTCGTCTGCATGGTGGCCTTCGCCGTCGGGCTGGCGAAGGCCACCCTCGTCCCGTCCCCCATGTCGGAATCGCTGACGCACACCAACCTGGACCCGGGAAGTTCGATCCGCGTGTACTTCGACCAGCCCGACTGGCTCGACACGATCAAGCAGGTCGGCGGGAACGTCGTCCTCGGGATGCCGTTCGGAGTGCTGCTGCCGGTGCTCTTCCCGCGCACCCGGGGCTTCGTCCGGGTGGTGCTCATGACGGCGTTGGTGATGCTGACCGTCGAGGTCGCTCAGGGGCTGCTGGTCACCGGCCGGGCGTTCGACATCGATGACGTGATCCTCAACGCGTCGGGCGCCTTCCTCGGCTATCTGCTCATCGGGCGCAGGCTCGGCCGGGCACTGCACCCGCGCCGCGACCACTGGTGGCGCCGGCCACGCGCCGAAGCGGCCGACGAACCGGACGAAGAGGGTGCCCCTATTCCAGCCAAATCCCGTCGCGCATGATGACCCGGCCGCGCAGTTCCGGCTCGCCGCGCCAGGCGCGCACGGTCCGCGGGACCACGCGTACGTACACAAAGGAGCCGTCCTCCGAGCGTGGATCCCACCCGAACTTCTCGGCGAACGCCGCCGCCGCGCCCTCGGGTACCTCCTGGTCAGGGAAGCACTCCGCCTCACCCTGGAGGAGCAGTACGTCGAAGGTGTCCGGCAGCGACAGGTGCACACGCGGTTCTTCGCGGACGTTGCGCGCAGTCGCGGACGCGGCGCCGGTGCACAGCCACGCCGCGCTCCCGTCCCACAGGAACCACAGCGGCACCTGGTGCGGACCGTGATCGGGGTGGGCCGTCGACACCCATACGTCCCGTTCGGTGGCGAGCCGCCCCAGAGCGTCGCGCAAGCGCTCCGCCGTCCGGCGGCGGACGATTCCTGTGGTCTCCATGAGGGCCGACCCTAGCCAAGCAGGTGCGAGGCGCGCCTCGGGCGCAGGACCTACTCCCAGCGACTGAAGCACCGCAAGTCACCTTCATGTCCGGTGCCTGCCGATGCACACATGCCTGTGCCCCCGGATCCGCGGATCCGGGGGCACACGCGGTGGCTCGGGGTCAGAGCCCCATGGAGGCCCGGAACTCCTCGAACGAGACCTTGCGGTCACCATCGCTGTCGATGGTGTCGATGAGCTCCTGCGCGGCCTCCGCGGTGACGCCCGTGTCGCCGAGCTCCGCGACGACCTGCCGGTACTCCTCGGCAGTCAACTGCCCGTCCCCGTCGACGTCGTACCGGTCGAAGACCTTCCGCGCCGCGGCTGCCATGTCGACCACTTGATCCCCATTTCCTTGCTGTTTCAAGACCGGCCCCACTCTAGGACCTCCAGGCACCCGCTCCCGCACCGCCCATCGCCGCGGTGACAGTCGGCGGCCGAGGTGATGCGGGAAATCCCCGACTCCGCACCGGGATTCCCGGGATGGCTGGGCGAGTTGGGCGTGGATAGCCTCTGAACTCGTTTGGCCAGCACCATCTCGTACCGGGCACCACCCCACCCAGACCCGATGAGGCGCCGCCCCATGACCGAGCCATCACTGCTGTCCGAAATCGAACCCGAACCCCGCATGTCCGAGCGGTACAAGTCCTACATCGTCGGCATCTGTACGGCCGCGTACGTCCTGTCCTTCGTGGACCGCCAGGCCCTGTCGCTGATGATCGAGCCCATCAAGCGCGATCTCAGCCTGACGGACACGCAGTTCAGCCTCCTGAGCGGGCTCGCCTTCTCCGTGCTGTACGCGGTGATGGGACTGCCCATCGCGGCGCTCGCCGACCGCCGTTCGCGCCCCGTGATCATCTCCATCGGCATCGCGCTGTGGAGCCTGGCCACCGCGCTCTCCGGGCTGAGCAAGGGGTTCGCCCACATGTTCCTGGCCCGCGTCGGGGTGGGTGTCGGCGAGGCGTCGCTGACCCCGTCCGCGTACTCGATGTTCAGCGACATGTACCCGAAGAGCAGGCTGGGCCGGGCGGCCGGGATCTACTCGCTCGGCTCGTTCATCGGAGGCAGCGCCGCGTTCTTCATCGGCGGGTACGTCATCGGGCTGCTCAAGGACGTCGACCGGGTGTCGCTGCCGCTCGTCGGAGACGTGCACGCCTGGCAGTTGACGTTCTTCATCATTGGTCTGCCCGGACTACTCGTCGCGCTCGTGTTCCTGCTGACGGTCCGCGACCCGGTGCGGCGCGGGCTGGCACGGGACTCCGCGGGCGCCGTACGGAAGGTGGCCATGCGCGATGTGTTCACCTTCCTGCGCAGCCACGCACGGACGTTCTTCTGCCACTACGCGGGCTTCTCCTGCTACGCGATGGTGCTGCTCGGCCTCATGGCATGGGTACCGGCCTTCTACATGCGCGCGTTCGGGCTGAGCGCGACCGAGGTCGGCTATGTGCTGGGTGGTGTCGTCCTGCTGGCCAACGGCTCCGGTGTGCTCTTCGGCGGGTGGCTGGTCGACCGTCTCACCAAGCTCGGGCACCCGGACGGAGCGATGCGCGCCGGGGTCATCGGCGCGATCGGCATGCTCGTCCCCGTCATCGTCTTCCCGCACGTCAGACCCCTGTGGCTGTCGCTGGCGCTGCTCGCGGTCACGATGTTCTTCGCCTCGTTCCCGATGCCCGCGTCCACTGCCGCCATGCAGGTGCTCAGCCCGAACCAGATGCGCGCCCAGGTGTCCGCCGTCTTCCTGCTCATCTCGAACCTGGCCGCCGTGGGCCTGGGTACCACGCTGGTCGCGCTGGTCACGGACGAACTGCTCGGATCGGCCGGGCGCATCGGCACGTCCCTGTCGCTCGTGTACGGCGTCGCCTCGGTCGGCAGCATCGTGCTGCTGTGGCGCGGCTGCGCACACTTCCGCCGGAGCCTCGCACGCGAGGAACGGCTCGCAGCCCAAGGACCGGGCGCCATCGCACAGGAGCCGAACGTCGCCACCTAGCACGACCCGCGCAACCGCGCTTCGTACGCTCAACTGAAGGGAACGGGACCACTCATGGACATCACCATCCTCGGCGGCGGACACGGATGCTTCGCCGCGGCGGCGGAACTCGCGGAGAACGCCCACACCGTGCGCTGGTGGCGCCGGGACACCATGGCCCTGGACGCGCTGCGCGCCCTCGGCGCCCTCGGCGTCCGCGACCATCGCGGCAGCAGGAACGTACCGGTGAGCGACACGGCACGCGCCGGGGCCATCCATCCCGTCGCGGACCTCGCGGAAGCCGTACGCGGCGCGACACTCGTGGTCGTGCCGCTGCCGGCCACCGTGCACGAGGACCTGGCCGCCCGGGTGGCACCGCTGCTCCAGGACGGCCAGGTGGTGTTCCTGCCGCCGGGTACCTTCGGCACGCTGCTCTTCGCCAAGGCGATGGCCGAGGCGGGCAACACGGCGGACGTCGCGCTCGCCGAGACCGGCACGCTGCCCTATCTGGCGCGTACGCACGGACCGGCCGAGGTGGTGGTGAGCGGGTACGCGACGCGGCTGCCCACCGGCGTCTTCCCGGTCCGCTCCTCCGACGCCGCGTTCCGCGTGCTGCGGGAGGCCTACCCGTCCGTCGAACCGGTCGAGGACAGCCTCAGTGGCGCGCTCATGAACGCGGGCCCGGTGATCCATCCGCCGCTCATCCTCATGAACGCCGGTCCGTTGGAGCACAGTTCGTCCTGGGACATCCACAACGAAGGGACCCAGCCGTCGATCCGCCGGGTCACCGACGCCCTCGACGCCGAACGGATCGCGGTCCGCGAGGCGCTCGGATACGCCGCCCCGCACTTCCCGCTCGCCGACCACTACGCGACGGACGGCGACGAGTGGATGTACGGTCGCGCGGCCCACGAACGGCTCACAGACAGCGGCGACTGGCGGGAGAAGATCGACCTGCTCGACCACCGGTACATGCTGGAGGACACCCGCCTCGGCCTGTCGTTCCTGGTGTCGGTCGGACGCTGGGCCGGCATCCAAACAGCGGTCGCACAGGGCCTGTTGAGCATCGCGTCCGCCGGCACCGGCAAGGACCTGTACGCCGAAGGCCGCACGCTGGAGTCCCTCGGCCTGGCGCGGCTCACCCGTCCCGAACTGACCAAGCTGCTTCACGAAGGGTTGCCGGGATGACGGACACGGAGCACACCGAAGCGACGCAACGCATCGACGTGGTGGTGGTCGGTGCCGGACGCATGGGACAGGGCATCGCGCGCGCCTTCCTGGCCGCGGGCATGGACGTCACCCTCGCGGACGTCAAGGAGACGGACGAGGACCGGGCGCCATACCGGAAGGCGGCCGAGCAACAGGTCCTGGAACGCCTGCGAGCCGACGCCGACTCCGGCCGGCCACCCCAACTCGTCGTCTGCGACCGCGAGTCCGCAGTGGCCCAACTCGCCGACGCGGACGTGGTGTTCGAAGCCGTGCCCGAGGTCATCGACGTCAAGCGCGACATCCTCTCCTGGGTCGACGCGCACGTGGCGGACGACGCGGTCATCGCCTCGACCACGTCGACCTTCCTCGTCACCGAGATCGCCGACCTCGTCGACGACCCGAGCCGCGTCCTGAACGCCCACTGGCTGAACCCCGCCGACCTCATGCCCCTCGTCGAGGTCAGCCGCAGTGACCGTACCGACCCCGCGCAGGTGGAGCGGATGACCGGGCTGCTCCGGCGGATCGGCAAGATACCGGTCGTGTGCGGACCCGCGGCCGGCTACATCGTGCCCCGGCTCCAGGTCCTCGTCATGAACGAGGCCGCCCGCATGGTCGAGGAGGGCGTCGCGACCGCCACCGACATCGACCTCGCCGTACGCGCCGGCCTCGGAACGCGCTTCTCCGTGCTGGGCCCGCTGGAGTTCATCGACTGGGGCGGCGGGGACATCCTGTACTACGCCTCCCGCTACCTCACCGCCCAGCTCGGCGACCGGTTCCGCGCGCCCTCCGTGGTCGAGGACAACATGGCGACCCACCGCCGCGGCCTCCAGGACCACACCGGCTTCTACGAGTACGACCCCGAGAGCATCGCCGCGTACCAGGCGGGCCGCACGCGGGAGTTCGAGGCGCTGCTGAGCCTGCGCGGGCCCGAACTCCGCGCGGAACCCGTGCTGTCGGAGCGGCCGGTCCCACCTCCGGACACCGACCGGTGAGGAATGGTCGGGGAGGGGGATCACGTCGATCGCCACATCGGGCAGTCAACTACGCGCTGAAGCAGGCGAGTTGGACTCGCTCAGTCCGTGGACGGCTTCCCCCGGCCCGGCACCTGGGGCGTCCGCGCGGCCTCCGCCTCGGCCTTCGCGTTGTTCACCGCGGCGGCGGCCTGCTTGGCGACCTCGTCGGCGGCCGCGGCGGCGGTGTTCTGCGGGCCCGGCTCGATCTCCTGGGTTCCGCTGTCGTCCGCGGTGTCGGCGGCGTGGCCGGAGGCGGCCTCCTCGGCCTGCACGTTCTTGGGCAGCCCCATCGTCGAATGGTCGGCGAAGGCGCTGGAGACGGAGCGGACCGCCTCCGTCAGCTCTCCCGGGATCACCCAGAACGTGTTGTTCTCGCTCTTCGCCAGGTGCGGCAGCGTCTCGAGGTACTTATAGGCGAGGATCTTCGGGTCGGCGTTGTTGCGATGGACGGCCTGGAAGACGCGCTCCACCGCCTTGGCCTCGCCGTCCGCCCGCAGGATCATGGCCTGCTGCGTGCCCTGTGCCTCCAGGATGTCCTTCTGCTTCGTGCCCTCCGCAGTGAGGATCTTGGCCTGTCGTTCCCCTTCGGCGTGCAGGATGGCCGCGCGCTTGTCCCGCTCGGCCCGCATCTGCTTCTCCATCGCCTCTTTGATCGTGTTCGGCGGGTCGATGGCCTTGATCTCGACGCGATTGACGCGGATGCCCCACTTGCCGGTGGCGTCGTCGAGGACGGTGCGCAGCCGGGTGTTGATCTCCTCGCGCGAGGTGAGCGTCTCCTCCAGGTCCATGCTGCCGATGACGTTGCGCAGCGTGGTCACGGTGAGCTGATCGATCGCCTGCAGGTAGTCGGCCACCTCGTACGCCGCCGACCTGGGGTCGGTGATCTGGTAGTAGAGGACGGTGTCGATGTTCACCACGAGGTTGTCCTCGGTGATGACCGGCCTCGGGTCGGACGAATAGACCTGTTCGCGCACATCGAGCTTGGTGTTGACGCGGTCGGCCACCGGCAGCACGAGGTTCAGGCCGGGCTGCAGGGTGCGGCGGTATCTGCCGAACCGTTCGATGTTGTAGCGGCGGGCCTGCGGGACGATCCGCACGGAGGTGGCCACGAGAAAGATGACGACGATGGCCGCCACCAGAATCGGGATGACAATTGCGTCCACGCTTCCTCCGTTGCTGGATGGTCGGCCGTTCGGTTCAGGGCAGGAGCTCGCGGGGGTAGACGACCGCCGTCGCGCCTTCGATCTCCATGACGTCGACCAGCGCCCCCACGGGGATCACGTGGCTCTCGTCGAGGGTGCGGGCGGACCATTGCTCCCCGGACAGCTTGATCAGGCCGCGGGTCGCGGTGACCTCCTGCATGACCTCGGCGCGCTTGCCGATCAAAGCATCGCTGCCGTCGCGGATGAGGGGCGTTTGCGCCAGGTGGCGCAGCACGACAGGCCGTACGAGGATCAGGCCCGCGGCCGCCGTGACCCCGAGCGCCACGAGTTGGCCGAGCAGGCCGACACCCACGCCGGCGACCACCGCCGCCACCAGGGCCGCACCCGCGAACAGCCCGAAGACCAGTGTCAGCGTGAAGAACTCCGCGGCGCCAAGACCCGCGGCGGCAAGCAGCCAGACGTACCACGGCATGGCATCAGCCTCCCTCGGGCGACCTCTTGTCAAAGCTACCGCCTGGAACACCGGACAGAACAGACTTAACCGGCGTGGTTCTGGCGTGTACGTGGAGCTCACGCCCCGGCTCCCGCTCGTCGCGGTTCTTCGCTTCCCTGCCGACGAGCAGGAGCCGGGACGTGTCGTCGCGGTGCTACGGGTTCAGGCCGACTGCGCGGGGGCGCAGGCCTGGCTGAGGGTCAGGCCCTTGGTCTCGGGGGCCAGGCGGTGCGAGACGATGCCGCCGATCAGGCTGATGGCGGCCGCCAGGAGCATCGTCACGGAGGTGCCGAGGCTGTCGACGGAGAGCGGCAGGAGGAAGGTGCCGGCCGCGGCGCCGACGCGGGAGACGGCGGTGGCGAAACCGACGCCCGCGCCGCGGATCTCCGTGGGGAACACCTCACCCGGATACACCCCGGACAGCGCTGTGGACGCGGCGTTCACCAGGGAGAAGACGAGGAAGCAGACCAGGACGAGGACGGCGGAGGTGCCCGAGAAGAAGGCGACGACGACCAGGGCGACGGTGGAGATCCAGAACGGCGGAACGGCCAGCTTGCGCCGTCCGACGCGTTCGATGAGCAGCACGGAGACCATCGACCCGACGACCACGAGCCCGTTGATCGCCAGCGCGCCGGTCAGGCCGTCCTTGATGCCGAGGTGTTCCAGGACGGTCGGTGCGAAGGCGCCGATGGCGAAGTACGGGGTGACGTTGCAGACCCAGAAGACGCTCACGAAGATCGTGGCCTTGCGGTACTCGGGGGAGAACAGCCGGCCGAAGCCTCCCCCGGTGCGCGGCGCCGGGGTGTGGAGGTCGCGCTGGTCCTCCTCTTCCAGGTACTCGCTCGCCAGGGCGGTGGCCTCCTCGGTCCTGCCCTTGCTCATCAGCCAGCGCGGTGACTCGGGGGTGCCGAGGCGGAGCAGCAGGACGATGACCGTCGGGACGGTGCTGAGCCCGAGGATGACGGTCCAGCTGACGGACGTGGACGCGATCAGGGCGTAGCCGGCCGCGTAGGAGATGAGATAGCCGACGTACCAGGCGACTTCTTGTACGGCGAGCAGCCGGCCGCGCAGGCGGGCGGGTGCGAACTCGGCGAGCAGCGGCCAGCCGATGGAGTAGTCGGCGCCGATGGCCAGGCCCATGACGAGGCGGACCACGACGAGCTGCCACGCCTCGGTGACGAAGAACTGGGCGACGGAGCAGACCAGGAACAGGGCGAGGTCGATGGTGAACATCGATTTGCGGCCGAACCGGTCGGCCAGATAGCCGCCGACCGGGCCGCCGAGGAAGATGCCGAGCAGCGCGGCCGCGGCGATGAGCCCCTCGCCGGCGGACGACAGGCCCAGGTCCTTCGATATCGCCGGCATCACGACGCCCGTGCTGCCGAGGATGAACCCGTCGATGAACATGCCGCCCGCGATCACCACGCACAGCTTGGTCAGGAAGCGGCGCCGCTTCGTCGACAGGGAGGGTGGCGGAAGGTCCGCCGCGGCGGCGGGTCGGGTACCGGTCTCGGTCACGGTGGGGGCCTCGTTCCGGGATCGTCAGTGCGGCGCCGTGCTGTGCCGGCGCGCTTTTTCGGGGTGGGTGGGGGGCGTACCAACGGCCGCTGGCGCCCTGACATTGGGTGGGGCGGCAGCGGCCGCGGGGAGGAACCTTACGTCAGCCGGCTACGTGTTGTCGGGGCGGCCCCGCCGGGTCCGACAGCGCCGCCGACTGCCGCAGGGGCAGGTCACGGACCTCCGGCGCCCACACCCGGCCCGTGATGGTTTCGAGGGGCCGGGTCAGGGCGTGACGGCGTGTTCGGTGAACTCGCCGCAGGTGCGGAACCCCAGCCTGCGGTACACGGGTTCGCCGTCGGGGGACGCCTGGAGGACCGCGATGCGGTGGCCCCGGTCGAGGGCCGTGTGGAGTGCGGCGAGGGTCATGGCGCCGCCGTAGCCGCGCCGGCGGTGGGCGGACAGCGTGCTGATGTTGTAGATCCCGGCGACCTCCGCGTGGTGGAACATCTCGGCCGAGCAGACCGGGCGGCCGTCCACGTAGCCGACCAGGTAGCGGGCCTCACAGCGCGGGTCGAGGGCCTGCGGTGAGGCCTGGGCGAAGAAGCGGCGGACCGTGTCGGCGGGTGGGGTCCAGTTCGCGGCGAGAACGGCGGCGTAGTCGGCGAGTTGCTCGGGCGTGGCCACCGCCTGGATGTCCAGTCCGGGCACGTCGGGCGCCGGCAGGGTGTCGTCCAGCTCGGCCCACATCGCCGTCTCGCGTTCGGCCGTCGGTAGACCGGCCGCCGCCAGGTGGGCGCCGAGGTCCGGTGGCGTCGAGGCGGGCCCGACCCACCAGGAGAACGGACGCCCGGTGCGAGCCAGCGCGCGCTGTGTCTCGGCGATACGTGCCGCCGAGGTGCCGTCGGTGAAGCGGGCCGCGGCGACGATGTTGAAGGTGTCGTCGTCCAGGCCGCTGTCGGCAATCAGGAGGTCATCGGCCTCCGTGACGGTCGCGCCGTCCATGCCGCGATGCAGATGGCAGGCGTGCTCCGCCAGGTTCCGCTCCATCCTGTCCGTCAGGTCCGGGTCGCTGAGGAAATGATCGTTCACGACGGATGATCCCATCAGGGTCGGGCGCCGCGTGCACGCGAATTCGCGGCCGCGGCCGACGTACGACTGCGCCCTGCCTACCGGCGCCGCTCGTCGCCCGGTTCCAACGCCGGTGCGGAGACCCCGAGATGGGACCGGCACTGCGGGCGGGGCGCGGCCTCCAGGCGCGGGCGCACCGAGCGTGGCCGGATGAACAGGGCCGCCGTGGCGGCGCCCAGTACGAACAGCGCGGCGCAGCCGGCCGCGGCCCGGTGGAACGACGTGTCCACGGACTCGGGCCGCGTGTACGCATCGCCCGACAGGCCGACGGCCAGCGGCAGCGCGGCGACCACCAGCAGCTGTGCGACCCGCGCCGCCGTGTTGTTGACGCCACTGGCGAGGCCGGCGTGCTCCGGTTCCACCGACGCGAGCACCGTCGTCGTCAGCGGGGCCACGAAGAGGCTCATGCCGAGCCCGAGGACGGCGACCGCGGGCAGCACATCGGCCGCGTACGGAGACCCCGGACCGATCCGCAACATGAGCAGCGCCCCGACCGCGGCGACGACAGGTCCCACGACCAGGGGCGGCGTCGGCCCCACCCGGCGTGCCAGATCACCGGCCCTGGGCGACAGCAGCAGCATCATCGCGGTCACCGGCAACGTCGCCACTCCCGCCTGCAACGCGTCGTATCCCAGGGCGACTTGAAGCTGGACGGGCAGCATGAACAGGATGCCGCCGATCCCCGCGTAGAGGCACAGCGTCATCCCGTTCGCGGCGCTGAACAGGCGTGAGCGGAACAGCGACGGCGGCAGCATCGGCGCGGCCCGCCGCCGCTCCACGGCCACGAAGGCGACACCCGCGGCGACACCGACGAGCGCGGCGAGGCCGGCCGCCACGGAGAACGCACCGCCCGACGACCCGATCAGCGCGTAACTCACCCCGGCCAGACTCACCGCCGCGAGCACGGCACCGACCTGGTCGAAGGGGGCGTCCGCGGCCGCGGCGTCCCGGCTCTCGGGGACGTGGCGCAGGGCGATGACCAGCACGACGACGGCGATCGGCACATTGATGAGAAAGATCCACCGCCACCCGGGCCCATCGATCAGCCACCCACCGAGGAACGGCCCGAGCGCCCCCGCGACGCCGGTAAGACCCGACCAGGCGCCCACCGCGCGGGCCTGGTCGTCGGGGTGGAACACCGACCGCACCAGCGCCAACGACCCGGGGGTCAGCAGCGCCCCGCCGACCCCCTGCAGCGCCCGCGCCGCGATCAACGTGCCCTCGTTCGGGGCGAGTCCGCACGCCGCGGAGGCCACCGCGAACCACGCCACACCCAGCACGAGCGCCCGCCGTCGCCCGATCCGGTCGCCCATCGCGCCGCCCCACAGGAGCAGTGCGGACAGCGTCAGCATGTAGGCGTTGACGACCCATTGGAGCGCGGACAGGGAGGCGCCGAGGTCGCGTCCCATGGTCGGGAGGGCGACGTTGACGACCGTCCCGTCGAGCATGGCCATCCCGGACGCCAGCACCACGCACGCGAGGATCCACCGCCCGCGCGCCGACGAGAGCCGGATGCCGGGGGCGGCGTCGGGAGTAGGACCAGCCGTCGCTGTCATCGCGCAATTGTCGCGGAGCCCCCGTGTGTACGCGACGTATACGCGTCCTTCGGGACCGATGGACCGATCCGGGCGCGGCCCGCCTCCTCGGGCGAGGGGGCGGGCCCGCTGTTAGTTTTGTCCTGAAATACGGCATCCGTGTCCGCTGGGAACACGGGAACAGGAGCGTGACGGACCCCATGGCCAGAACCCGTCGACTGATCCTGAGTTCACCCTCCGAGGTCTGGGCGCTGCTCTCGGACGGATACCGCTACGGGGAGTGGGTGACGGGAACCCGGCAGGTGCTCGACGTCGATCCCGCGTGGCCGGATGTGGGCGCCGCGCTCAAGGTGCGGGTCGGCCTCGGCCCGCTGACCCTCGACGACACCAGCACGGTCCGGATCTGCGAGCCGGAGCAGCGCCTCGAACTCGAGGCGAAGGCGGACCCGTTCGGGGCCGCCCGCATCGCGATGACCCTCATCCCGTGGGCCGAGCACACCCTCTTCGTCCTCGACTGGCACCCGCTCAGGGGCCCGGGCACGCGGATGCACGGGCTCCCGGTGGACTATCTGGTGGCGGTCCGCAACGGAATGATGCTGACGAAGTTGGCGCGGATCGCGGTGGAGGAACACGCGAACGCGACGCCGCACGTCTTCTAGGGTGACCCTCAGGCCGTCGCTTTAGCGCCGGTGTCGGTATCGGTGTTGGCGTCGGTGTCGGCGTCGGTCGCGGGGCGGCCGGCCTCCCAGGCGGCCTCGACCATCCGGAAGATCTCGTCGAGTGCGCCGTCCGGCTCGGCCGCCTCGCGGGCCAGCGCGAACGCGTCGATCACGAACCTCGCGATCGTCCGGCAGGCCGTGGCGGTGTGCGGCAGGTCGGGGTCGGCGGCGATGGCCGCGGCCAGCGACTCCGCGTGGCGCAGCCGCATCGACTCGTCGTACTTCCGCAGGGCCGGCGAGGACTCGATCATCTGCCAGATCGGGGCGGAGCTGTCCGCTGTGCAGTGCCGGACCAGGGCCTCGATCTCGCGGCGCAGTGCGGGGATGAGGGGCTCGTGCGGCGCCCGGTCGTTGACTGCCCGCGTGAGGCGCTGCTCGAAGTCCTGGTCCTGCTCGAAGACCAGGGCCTCTTTCGAGGCGAAGTGGGAGAAGACCGTGGTCACGGCCACGTCGGCCTCGGCGGCCACGTCGCGGATGCCCACCGCGTCGTACCCGCGATCCAGGAAGAGCCGCAGGGCGTTATCGGCGATCTTCTGGCGGGTCGCGGCCTTCTTGCGCTCGCGACGTCCGGACGGCGGCTCGGTCATGCTCGAACGCTAGCAGATGCAAAAGAACAACAGCTATAAAAAACTAACCGTCGTGAAACACTAACGGTTAGTGTTACGGTCGGCCGCATGAAAAAAGTGAGCTTCGCCGAGTTCGGCGGCCCTGACGTGCTGCACCTGATCGACGCCGAGGATCCCCATGCGGGCCCCGGCCGGATACGCATCGCCGTGCGCGCTGCCGGCGTGAACCCCGTCGACTGGAGGATCCGCGAGGGGCAGGTGCTGGGGGCCCATCCGATCGAACTGCCCTCCGGGGTCGGCCTTGACGCCGCGGGGGTGGTGGACGAGGTCGGTGAGGGCGTCGAAGGGGCCGAGGTCGGGGACCGGGCGTTCGGCGAAGGAATCGACACCTACGCCGAGTTCGCCGTGCTGACGGCTTGGGCCCGCATGCCCGAGGAGCTGACGTTCGAAGAGGCCGCGGGATACCCGTCCGTGGTGGAGACCGCGCTGCGCCTCATCCGCGAGGCCGGTGTCCGGCCGGGGCAGACACTGCTCGTCAGCGGCGCGTCCGGGGGAGTGGGCTCTGCTGTGCTGCAGATCGCCCGCGACCGCGGCATCAAGGTGATCGGTACGGCCGGGGCCGCGAACCAGGACTACCTGCGCGGCCTGGGCGCCCACGCCACGACGTACGGCGAGGGCTGGGTCGAGCGGGTGCGGGGGATCGGCCGGGTCGACGCGGCGTTCGACCTGGCCGGCTCGGGCGTGATCCGCGAACTCGTCGAGCTGACCGGGGACCCGCAGAAGGTGATCTCCATCGCCGACCTCGGTGCGCCCGAGTTCGGGGTCCGGTTCTCGGGCGCGGCCGGGAGTGTGCCGCAGGCGCTGGCCGAGGCCGTGGACCTCATCTCTCGGGGGAAGCTGCACATCCCGGTCGAGAGGTCGTACGCGCTGGCCGAGGCCGCGGCGGCGCACGTCGACAGCCAGGCGGGTCACACGCGCGGGCGCCGGGTCCTGATCGTCTGAGCGATTCCCGCTCTGCTGGTGCTCCGGTACTGGTCAGGTACCGGAGCACTGACTACACCGGCGCTAGTGCTGCTGCGGCTTCTGCGGGGTCGCCTCGCTGGGCCGTACGACCACGAACCCCTCGCCCTCCAGCATGAGTTGCACCGCTTCCCCGGACCCGCCGCGGATCATCGAGCCGAGCGACTGCGAACGGTGCAGTGAGGTACGCAGACCGGCGGTCCACCCGACGACCGCGTCCGTGTCCACGTACACGGGCTGCTGCGGCGAGACCGGCAGCACCAGCGGATTGCCCTCACAGACGAGTCCGAGCCGGCCGTGCCCGGTGAAGACACTGTTGAACAGCCCGCCGCCGCTGATCCCGGCGCCCTTCACCGTCTTGATCTCGTACGTCAATGTGGGGTCGAAGCAGAGCACGTTGCGGCCATTGACGGTGAACACGTCGCCGGGCTCGATGTCCACGACGAACACGTTCTGCGCCTCTTGCGCGAACCAGGCCTCGCCCTGGCCGTGCACCTTCATCACCGGAAGCCCCTCCCCGGTGACGGCACGCTTCAGCATGCCGCCGACGCCCTGCCCCTTCCGCTCGAACTTCAGATTCCCCCGGTACGCGACCATCGCCCCCTGCCGAGCCAGCATTTCGCCGTCGATCACATACCGGATCGACTTGGCGTTCTGAACGGTCATGCCCGGCGCGACGGCGGGCTGCACCATGTACTCGCTCGCAAAAAGATCACCCTTCATGCGGGCATCGTGGCCCGGAGGGGGACGTTCCTACAAGGTGCGGGTCAGGGCCGGCGAACGACGAAGCCCCCTCCGCCTTTGCGGCGGAGGGGGCTTCGTTGCGTCACTACTTGTTGAAGCAGGCATTCCCGAAGGCCGGGTTGAGCAGGCCGACGACATCGAGGGAGTTGCCACAGGCGTTGACCGGGATGTGCACCGGGACCTGAGCCACGTTGCCGGAGACGACGCCCGGCGAATTCTGCGCCACACCAAACGGGTCGGTGTCGGCGGCGGCGATGCCAGCTGTTCCGAGGACGGCGACGCCGGCCGCAGCTGCCGTGAGACCCAGCTTGATCATGGGCTTCATGAAGACTCCTTGAGTGAGACGAAGACGTGACGGATACGCATCCCGTCACCACTCAGGCACTCATAGTTTTCACTGTCGCGCCTCTCGGGATGGGCCGCAGGTGGCAGCACCTCGCACTGTCAGTGGGGCCGCTTAGCATGACGCCACGATGGCCGCTGACGCTGGCGGCCTGTATGGGGAGGGGCCCTGGTGCACAGGCCGGTTACGGGTGAGGTTCATGTTTCGTATGGGCAGGTCTACGTGGTCAGCGATCACGATGACCAACCGGATCTGGATGAGACGTTCGCCGGACAGGCATCCGGTCTGTGCGGCGCGGCGGTCCCGGGCTTTCTGTGGCTGGTCACCGGACTGCACACGGGGGATGTGGGCTTCACCGTAGAAGTCCACGACCGTGAACCCGCTGTCGACCCGGTGTGGGAGGACATCGTGGAGGTGTCCTTCCGGCCCCTCTCCGGCGATTCCTGCTTGCAGCAGTGGGCCGGGGAGCGGGACTGGCCGCTCGGACTCGAGGAGACCGACTACCGGGTGCGCTACAGCGGGCGGGGGATGGACCGTGGGCATGATCTTGACACGCGTGTGGAGGGCGATGCGGCCGACCACTACCTCCTCCAGTTCTGGCCTGCGCCGCCGCAACCCGACCGCATCGTGCGGCAGACCTCGAAGATCGCGGCGTACTGGCATGGCGTGGCCCGTGCGTAACCAGCCGACAGCGTGCGGCGGCGCTCGGTTTTGCGGAGCGTGATTCACTTCCGGTCATGCCGCTTCCGCTGCCGCTCCTGTTGCTGGATCTGGACAACACCCTGGTCGACCGAGATGCCGCATTCCGTGCAGCCGTCGTGGACTTCCTCGCCGAGTACGGCTTGGCCGCCGTCGATGTCGGATGGGTGATGGATCTGGATGGCGGTGGCTACGCGGCGCGTGGGGAAGTCGCCGCGGCGATGGCGGACAGGTACGGCGATGTGGTGCCTGTCGCGGCCGTTCGTGCGCTTCTTGATGGGGGTGGTGCGGATCGTGTCGTCCTGGCGGAGGACGCTCGCGATGCGTTGGTCAAAGCGCGGGCGGGGGGCTGGAGTTGCGGCATCGTGACGAACGGCCGTACTGCTCAGCAGGTGGCGAAGATGCGGACCAGCGGGCTCGACCGGCTTGTTCAGGGGTGGGCCGTTTCCGAGGCCGTCGGTCACAAGAAGCCGGATCCGGGGATCTTTCGGGCGGCCGCCGACGCCGTCGGCGTTCCCCTGGAGGGGGCGTGGGTCGTCGGTGACTCACCCCATGCCGACATCGCGGGTGCCCACGCGCTCGGGCTGCGGAGCGTATGGGTCTCGGGTGGGCGGGCCTGGGCCGCGGACGGCTACCGGCCCACCCATGTCGCCGTCGACGTCGCGGCCGCGATCCACCACGTCGTCCGGTCCGCCTGAACGCGCTCAGCCGCGCCGGTCGCGAGGCTCCTGCTTGACCGCCTTCAGGATCACGAACTTCGCGTTGCTGGTGACCAGTTGGCTGTTGCCGAACAGGCGGCGCAGCTTGACGTGGTAGCCGAGGTGCCGGTTGCCCACCACCCACAGCTCGCCGCCGGGGCGGAGTGCCGCGCGGGCCTGGGTGAACATGCGGTGCGCCGTCGCGTCCGTCGTGGCCTGGTGGGTGTGGAACGGCGGGTTGTTCAGGATCAGGTCCACGCTGCCGGGAGGTGTGTCGGCGAGGCCGTCGGCGACGCGGAATTCGGCCTTGCCCGGTCGGTCTCCGACGTTCTCGGTGTACGTGGCCTCCGCCGAGGCCACCGCCTGGTGCGACTCGTCCGTGAAGAGGACGTCCGCGTTCGGGTGGGTGAGCGCGGCGCTCGTGCCGACGACTCCGTTGCCGCAGCCCAGGTCGACGATCCTGCGCGCGTCCGTGGCCCGCGGGAGGTGCTGGAGGAGGAAACGGGTGCCGATGTCGAGGTGCTCCGCGCAGAACACGCCCGCGTGATTGACCACCGGGCGGGCGGACAACGGGCCGATGTCGGACGGGAGTTCGTAGGTGTGCGGCCACGGGTTCGGGGCCGGGGCGAGCGTCGGGTCCGGCTCCGTGAAGATGAGCCGCGCCTTCTTCTCCGCCAGCGACGTACGCGTCGGGCCGATGATCCGCTCGAACAGGTTCAGCGTCGAGGTGTGGATCTCCTTCACCATGCCGGTGCCGATCACCACCGTGTTCGCGTGCACGGCGGGCCGCAGGCGGTGCAGCTGGTCCTCGAGGAGGGCGAGGCTCTTCGGGACGCGGACGAGGAGGACGTCGATGGTCGCGGGAGGGGTGTCCTGCGTGGTGAGGAGGCGGGTGCCCGTGTGCTCGTTCCGGGTCAGGTTCGCGTACGTCGCCTGCTGGCCGAGGTACGAGTCCGAGATCAGGGTCGGCGTACAGCCGGGGATCCCCGTGAGCGCCGTGGCCAGCGCGCCCCAGCGGTCGCCCACCACCGTCACCGCGCCCGTCAGGTCCGTTCCCGTGTCGGCGAGGTGCCGCAGCAGGTACGTGTCCGCGGCGTCCCATGCGCGCAGCAGGTCGCGGGGGTTCTCCGGGAAGCGGGCGAGGTCGACGTCTCCCCAGGGAGTGGTCAGGCGAGGGGCCGGCGCGGGCTGATCTGTGCGGTTCATCGTCCAGCAAGGCTAGCCGAGTCCCAGCTCACGGGTGCGCGGGCTCCGTGGCTCCCCGGCCGTACGGCTGCTCCGCTCCGGCTCCTGCTACGGTCCTCGCAGTCGTCCGGGTCCACCTTGGCCCGGACCGAAATAGCGTACTCCGCCTGGTGAGTTGGGGCGGCGGCAAGGACGCGTGTCCCGTCCTTCCGCAGTTCTGGACGTCCCCGGCGGGCCACGGATCGCACCAGTGATTTCGTCGCACCCGATGCGGTGCCAGGCGCCGGCGATCCAGGGTGGCCCGTCCCGCCCGGCGGCACCGAAGGACATCGTCATGCCTTCCGCCGCCTCCGGCTATCGCCCCCTGCTGCGCATCCCCGGCGCCACCGCCTTCTTCCTCTCCGCGGCCCTGGGCCGCGTCGGCATCGCCATGACCGGCATCGGTCTGGTCTGGCTGCTGCACGCCCGCACCGGCTCGTACGGCAAGCTCGGGGCGCTCTCCGGGGCGCGCTGGGCCCATCTGCTCCGTGACGGACGCGACGACGAACTGCCCACCGCCTTCTCCCTGGAATCACTCGCCAACGCCAGTGCCTTTCTGCTGGGCCCCGTCCTGGTCACCGCCCTCGGTGCGGCCGGGGCGGCTCCGCTTGCCAGCGCCCTCGCCACAGCCCTGGTACTGGGCGGGGGAGGAGCCCTCACACTCCAGACTCGGACCGCCCCCTGTCCTGCCCGCCGGCACGCCGAGGGACTTCGCACCGAGCCGACGCTGCTGCGTCCCGAATTCCTCCTTCTCGCCGCACTCAACCTGGCCATCGGCCTGTACTTCGGCACCATGAGCCTCTCGGTGAGCGCCTTTGCCACCGAGCACGGAACGCCTGGGGCGGCCGCACCCGTCGTTGCCGCCGCAAGCCTGGCCGGACTGCTCTCGGGCTGGCTGTACGGCCTGCGCCGACCCCGTTCACCGGCACAGCGGCAGCGCTCTCCTGGGTCTCGCGGTCACCGTCCGCCGGCGACTCGGCTGAGCCACCGGCAGGCGACACGGCTGAGCCACCAACACGCAACACGGCTGAGTCGTCAGCAGGAATGCACCTACTGTGGCTTCGCATGACCGACGGCGAGATCGAGATCACTGCAGAGCTGGTGCACGACCTGCTCACCGACCAGCATCCGGACCTCGCGGGGCTGCCCATCCGCGAAGTGGCGGGCGGCTGGGGCAACAAGATGTGGCGTCTCGGGGACGATTTGGCCGTGCGCGTGCCGCGTATGGAAGGTGTCCCGGAGCTTCTGCGCAAGGAGTGCCGCTGGCTGCCTGTCCTGGCCCCGCGTCTTCCGCTCCCGGTGCCGACCCCTGTGCGGATCGGTGAACCGTCCGCGCGCTTTCCGAGGCCATGGAGTGTCATGACGTGGGTTCGCGGCGAGCCGCTGGACTCCGCCGCGATCAGTCGCGGCGACCACGCGGCCGACGCGCTGGCGGGGTTCCTCGGGGCGCTGCATGTGGAGGCGCCCGCCGAGGCGCCGGCCAGTTCGGACCGCGGCGCTCACCCCAAGAAGTGCACGGACGGCTTCGAGGATTTCCTGAAAGCCATCGACGCCGGCGGTCTTGCCGCCGAGGTCGGGGCCGTCCGGGACGTCTGGGACGACGCTGTTGCGGCCCCCGAGTGGCAGGGGCCACCGGTATGGCTGCACGGTGACCTTCATCCCGCGAATGTCGTCGTCTCGGACGGGACCCTCTCGGGCGTGGTCGATTTCGATGCCATGTTCGCCGGTGATCCGGTGTGGGACCTCGCGGCGGCGTGGCTGCTCCTTCCCGCGGGCGTGGTCTCACGGTTCTTCGAGGCGTACGCGCGTGCGGACGACGCGACGGTCCGGCGTGCCCGAGGGCTGGCCGCCATGAAGAGCCTCTTCCTCATCCTCATGGGCCAGAACGGCGATCGGGGCCTTCCTGGCGGCAAGCCGACGTGGGGGCCTGCGGGCAGGGCGGCGCTCGGGCGAGTTCTGGCATCCGGCCTGCGCTAGGGCCCTTCTGACGGATCAGGCTGGACACGGTCGACTGTCATGTTCGGTACGGGCGAGCGGGGTCTGGTGCGTGCAGCTGCAAGGCGGAGGAGGGCGTCAACGCGAAGGGGGTACCTCCCGCCCGAGCCTGGCGAAGCCTGGTTCGAGGGTGGGGGAGTTGGCAACCGACGACAACGCCGCAGATGTGCGTGCCAGGGCCCGCGACTCCGGCAAGATCCGTCAGAAGGGCCCTAGTCCTGAGCTAGACCTGTACGAGCCTCAACAGCATGCGGGTCCTGCCCGGATGGCAGGACCCGCATGCTGTTCTGTGTCTGTTGATCTGTGCTTGGCGCGCGACCGGCTAGTCGAAGTCGCCCGCCAGCGCCGACGCCATCCGCAGGTGCGGCGCCGCCTCGTCGCCCCGGCCCTGCCGCTCCAGCGTGCGGCCGAGCATCAGGCGGGCGTAGTGCTCCACCGGGTCGCGCTCCACGATGGTGCGCAACTCGGTCTCGGCGCGGCCCAGTTGGGCCGAGTGGTAGTACGAACGGGCCAGGAGGAGGCGGGGGCCGGTCTGCTCGGGTACCTCCTCGACGAGGCCGTCGAGGATCCGGGCGGCGTTCGCGTACTCCTTGGCGTCGAAGAACATCTGGGCACGGTCCCAGCGCTCCGCGGCCGTCCCGTGCGTGTAGTACTGCTGCTCCACTGTTGCCTCCTTGCTCGAGCCCTTCAACGGAGGTACGGGGTGGGGTATTCCTTGGAGGTGACCGGCGGGCGTTCCCGCTGGTCACGGGCTTACGGTTGGGTCTCCGGTGTCTTCGCGCGCAGCGCCGCCTCCAGCTCGAAGCGGGCGTCCGGGTCGGTGAGGGCGGGGCCGAAGAGGCGTTGCAGGTGGTGCAGGCGTTGGCGGGCGGTCTGGGGGTGGATGTCCAGGCGCTCGGCGAGTTCGGGTGCGCTGCCGTGCGGGCTCTGCAGGTGGGCGAGGAGGGTGTGGGCCAGGCGGTTGCGCTGTTTCGGAGTGAGGCCTGCGAGGGGCGCGAGGCGCCGCGTGGCCATGAGGCGGACGAGCGCGGGGTCGGCGAGCAGGAGGAGGTCCGGGAGGTGTCGGCCCGCCTCCCGGTGGGTGTCGGCGGGACCGTGTTCGCGCAGGGTCCGGGCCCAGCGCAGCGAATCGGCGGCCTGGGCGAGGGGGACGACGGGGCCGATGACACCCGAGCGTTCGTGCAGCAGCCGATGCAGGCGGGGGTCGGTGAGGAGGGTGCCGGGGTCGGGGTCGGGGACGAGGAGGCAGGGGGCGGGGCCGTCGAGCTCGGCGAGCACGTCCTGGGGGAGTGGCTTCCGGAAGGTGGGCGCGGCATCCGCGTCGTCGTGGGCGGATGCCGCGGGCTGCCCACCCGGGGCGGATGCGGGCCGCTGGGACCCGCCGGTGCCGGGTGCGGGTGACTGGGAGCCGCCGGTCCCAGGCGCGGGTGACGGTGGACCGCCGGTGCCGGATGCGGGTGACCGTGAACCGCCGGGAAGCGCCGTCCCCGGACCAGTCACCCCGGCACCGGACCCCGCAACCCGCCGAGGCCCCAACGCCACCCCCGCCACCATCTCCGGCAACGCCCACTCCGCATCCCGCGCCGCCTGCTCCAAGGCGTCCGCCGCCGGCGGGTCCGACGCGATCAGCAACGTGAGGAGACGGTGGCGGCGACGCCCCAGGGTTCCCGCCGCGTCCGCCTGGGCGCGGGCGTACGCGGCGACAGACTCCGCCGCGATCTCGTCGATGTGGGTGAACGCCGTCTCCGCGAGCTGCGCCACCGCCTCCGTGCCCAGCGACAGGCGGCGCGCCACCCGCGCGTAGCGGCGCCACGCCACCCGGCCGCCCAGGCGGTATGCCGCCTGCAGCGCGTCCAGGCTCCGTCCCACCGCCAACTCGCCGCGCCCCAGCGCCCGGTAGACCGGAAGGCGCCGCGCGTCGAGTTCGCCGCCGCCCTCGCCTACCCGGTCGACGAATTCGGCGAGAGCGGTTTCCACGCCGTTTCGAATGAATGCCCCGAACTTCCCCGACAACGGCCGGGAGAATTCCGGGATCTGGCGCCGGATTTCATGGATGATCTCGGCCGCCAGGGTGCGGTTCTCCTTGCGCAGCTCGTCTCCGAGGCGCTGCGGAAACACTGCCCATGCGCCGCCGAAAGACGGCATTGCCGCCGTGTCGGAACCGTTCATCCCTTCGCTCCCAGGTCCGTCCGTCCGCCGAGTATGGGTCGAGGTTACTCGCGGGTCAAGATGTTGACAGGAAGTCAACTACCGGTGCTAGTCGGTCGTTCACCAGCGATATTGCGGATCACTGGGGTCGCGGGAGCGGCGAAGCGCTCACCCAAGTGACACTTTCGATCGGCGTGCGTACGGAAACCTGGCACCGTTCTGCGCGCCGAACGCACCGCCGTGCCAACACCATTGCCGGGCCCCTCCGGTGTCTCCTAGCTTCACGCCGTCCGATGCCGCGCAGTACGCGGCATTCCAGAACAAGGGACGGTACTGGAAATGAGACGCAGGGTTTTCGGCGCGGCCGCCGCGGGTGTCCTCGGAATCGCGGGACTTGTCTCGCTCGGCTCCCCGCACGCGACCGCCGCCGAGGAGCAACGGCCGGTCGAGTACAACTTCACCAAGGGATTCCTGGCCGGATTCTTCAAGGCCGGTGAGGCGCCGCCCGGCGCGAACGACTGGGGCTGCAAGCCGAGCGGCGAACATCCGCGACCCGTCGTCCTGGTCCACGGCACGCTCGAGAACATGAACGACAACTGGCGCGGCGCGGCGCCCCTGCTGGCGAACAACGGCTACTGCGTCTTCGCCTTCAACTACGGGGCCGACAAGCAGACGTCGCCGATCCAGGGCACCGCCCACATGAAGGAGAGCGCGGCTCAACTCGGCGCCTTCGTGGACAAGGTGCGCGGCGCGACGGGCACGGCCGAGGTCGACCTCGTCGGCCACTCCCAGGGCGGCGGCCCGCTGCCCCGCACCTACCTCAAGGACGACCCGAGCGCCGCGGGCAAGGTCGACAAGCTCGTCGGCATCACCCCCTCCAACCACGGCACCACGCTCTCCGGAATCACCGAACTCGGCCGCCAACTCCACCTGTTGCAACCGGTGAACGGGTTCCTCGACAAGACCGCACCGGCCCTCTCCGAGCAGGAGATCGGCTCGGACTTCAACAAGGCCCTGGACGCCGGCGGCGACACCGTGCCGGGCGTCGACTACACCGTCATCGCCACCAAGTACGACGAGGTGGTCACGCCCTACACCAACGCCTTCCTCAAGGCGGGCCCCGGCGCGACCGTGCGCAACATCCGCCTCCAGGACACCTGCGCCAAGGACTACTCCGACCATCTGCAGGCCCCGTACGACCCCATCACCCTCACCCACGTACTGAACGCGCTCGACCCCGCCCACCCCCGCGCGGTGAAGTGCCAGACGGTGCTGCCGCTCACCGGACCCACCGGGCCGGTCGAGCAGTAGCGGAAAGCCGAACGCAGAGCCGCGGGCCGATCCGAACTTCAAGCTCCTGGAAGCCGTCCGCCGTGTCCACTCCGGCGGGCGGCTTCCGTGTGTCCTTCGGCCGGTTCGCGGTGACGGCCATGTTGACTCACTGCGGGTGCCACGTATGTTGCTGTGCGTCCCTTCTCCGACTCGCGCACAGTTCGGTCCCGCAAGGCCCACGGGCCCCCTCGGTCCCGTGGGCCCACATGCCCTCCGTGCAATGGGAGTCTCATGGACACCACCCCCGTCACCACCCCCGTCACCACCTCCGCCACCACTCCGGGCACCGTCCCTGTTACCGGTCCGTCCTTCACCCGCCGCCGGTTCCTGCAGACCACCACCGCCACGGCCGGCGCCGTCGCCGCGGGCGCCGGTGCGCTCCTCGAACCGGCGACGGCGGCGGCGGCCGTGGCGACCGCCCCCGCGTCGCTCTTCTTCACCGCCGCCACCAATGGGGCCGCCACCCTCGCCCCGTCCGGTGACCGCTTCGTCGCCGAGATCCAGAACATCCTGTGGTCGATCCCGCGCAAGGGCGGCACCGCGAGACCGCTCACCACCCCCGAACTCGAGCCCACCCGCCCCCAGTTCGCCCCCGACGGGAAACGGCTCGTCGTCTGCGGCTACCAGGGCGGCGGCTTCCACCTGTGGCTTCTGGACGCCGACGGGGGCACGCCGAAGCAGCTCACCGACGGGCCGTGGGACGACCGCGGCCCCGCCTGGTCCCCGGACGGCCACCGGATCGCCTTTGCCTCCGAGCGCGGCGGCGACCCCGAGTCGGCCGCCCCGTACCGCATCTGGACCATCGACGTACGCGACGGAACCCTCACCCGCCTCACCGGCGCTCCCGGCCAGGAAGGCCCGGGGCAGGCCGGTGCCTGGGAGGACTTCGACCCGACCTGGTCCGCCGACGGCACGCGCGTGCTCTTCGTACGAGGAGTGGTCACCGATGCCGGAACCCTCCAGGCGTCCACCCTCGCCTCGGCCGCCGCCGACGGCACCGGGGCTGTCACCACCGAACACACCGACGACTCCGGCGCCCAGGTCATGACCCCCGCCGTCGCCCCGAAGGGCGAGGGCTCTCTCGCCTACCTGCGGACCACCGCGTCACCCGCCGCCACCTGCACCCTCGTCGTCGACGGAAAGCCGGTCGACGTCCCCGGCGACCTCGCCCCCGTGCCGCCACGCTGGACGGGCCCGGACGCCCTGCTGCTCACCGTCGACGGCCGCTTCCGTCTTGTGCGCCCCGCCGCCCCGAGCGAGGGTGAACGGATCGCGTTCACCGCGAAGCTCCCGGTCGACCGGCCGCGCTACCGCGTCAAGCAGTACGACTTCGAGGCCGGGGGAGTCCGCCCGGTCCGCTCCCCGCACCTGCCGGCGCTGTCGCCCGACGGCAAGCAGGTGGCCTTCGCCGCGCTCAACTCGTTGTGGATCGGCGGGACTTCGGGCGGGCGCGCCCCGCGCAAGGTCGTACAGGCCCCGCAGACCCGCTACGTACTCGCCCCGACCTGGACCCCCGACGGCAAGGCGCTCGTCTACGCCGACGACCGGGCGGGCCTGTTCTCCGTACGCCGGCATGACCTGGACAGCGGCAAGGAGACGGTGCTCGCCGAGGGCGGGCGTGTGTTCCCAGCGCTCTCACCCGACGGGACACGTCTGGCGTGCATCGACATGTCCGGCAACCTCGTCCTCCGCGACCTCACCGCGGGCACCGAACGCGTCCTTGCCGCGCCGATGGGCAGCGGCGGACTGCCCGGCAGGCCCTGTTGGTCGCCCGACGGCAGATACGTCGCGCTGTGCGACCGCAGCCGCCTCAACCAGCGCTTCCGCGAGGGCTACAACCTCATCCGCGTCGTCGACACCAAGACCGCTAAGGCCGTCGTCCACGCGGTCGCCCCGCACGTCTCGATCGCCGACCGCTACGACTCCGGGCCGGTGTGGTCGCCCGACGGCCGCACCATGGCCGTGGTCGTCGAGTCCGCGCTGTGGCTGCTGCCGGTACGCGCCGACGGCACCCCGGACGGCGACCCCCGCCAGGTCACCGACGAGGCAGCGGACCACCCGAGCTGGTCCGCCGACAGCCGGCAGCTCCTCTACCTGAGCGCGGGCCGGCTCCGCCTCCTCGACGTGGCGAAGGGCACCGCCCGTACGGTCAGGATCCCGCTCGACCACCGCCGCCCCCGCCCCGCCGACACGGTCGTGCACGCAGGCCGGTTCTGGGACGGCACGGGATCCGAGGTCCGCGACGACGTGGATGTCACCATCGAGGGCGGCCGCATCACCGCCGTCACCCCGCACCGCGCGGGCAACAGGGCATCCGCGAAGCGCATCGACGCCTCCGGAAAGACCGTGATCCCGGGCCTCTTCGACGCCCACACCCACCCCTGGCAGTCCACCTACGGCGGCCGCCAGACCGCGCTGCAACTCGCGTACGGCATCACCGCCGCGGTCTCCCTCGGCGGCTTCGCCTACGAGCAGGCCCGCATCCGCGAGGCGGTGTACGCGGGGGCGCTCGCGGGGCCGCGGCTCCTCGCCACCGGAGAACTGCTCGACGGGCCGCGCGTCGCCTACAGCATGGGACGCGCCCACCGCACTCGCGCGGGCCTGCGCCGCTCCCTCGACCGGGCCGCCGCGCTCGACTGGGACTTCGTCAAAACCTATGTGCGGGCGCCGGGTTGGGTGATGAAGGAGGCGGCATCCTTCGCGCACGAACATCTCGGGGTGCGCAGTGGCAGCCACCTGTGCACACCGGGAATCCAGCTCGGCCAGGACCTGACGACCCATCTGCAGGCCACCCAGCGACTTGAGTTCGGGCACGCGACGACGGCGACGGGCCACTCCGGCGAGGACGTCCAGGAGATCTACTCGAGGACCGGCGACTTCCATCTCATCGCGACTCCGTTCACGGCACAGCCGCTGATCGGCGCCGATCCGGCCCTCGCGGACGACCCCCGCGTTGTGCGCCTGATGCCGCCATGGGACACCGCTGCCGTGGAGAAGCTGGCCAAGACTCCGCCCACGGCTGCCCAACTCGCCACCCTGGACACGGAGCTCGCGGTGTACCGGCGTGTCCTCGCCGCCGGCGGTCACATCGCGCTCGGCACCGACCAGCCGCTCGTCCCGGTCGGCCTCCACCTGCACCTGGCGCTGCGCGCGCTGCACCGCGGCGGGCTGTCCCCGGCCCAGGCGCTGCACACGGCGACGCTCATGCCCGCACGGATCTTCGGGGCGGACGCGGACCTGGGCACCTTGGAGGAGGGCAAGCTCGCCGACCTCACGATCGTCGACGGCGACCCGTTCGCCGACTTCGACGACCTGATCCGTACGACGGCCGTGCTGCGCGGCGGCGTCCCCTTCCAACAGGCCGACCTTGTCGGCTCGTTCGAACCGGTGGCCTCCAGAACACTGAGGGCCACCGGAGACGACTGGCTGGAAGTGGGCCGCCACATGCGCCGCGAGGGCTGCTGCGACGCGGGGATCTAGACGCGCGTCCCGGACGCCCGTCCCAGACGGTCGTCCCAGACGGTCGTTCTAGACGCGCGTCCCACGCGGCGAGAGCCGGTTGCCGACGGCCCCGAACAGGCCGTCGGCGACCAGCGCCAGGACCGCCACCCACAGCGCCGCGGCGATGACGCCCGACAGGCCGTACGACACCTGGTTGAGGATGATGTCGCCGAGCCCGCCGCCGCCCGCGACGGCCGCCAGGGTCGCGCTGGAGATGACGTACACGACGGCGATCCGGATGCCGGTGAACAACACCGGGAGGGCGAGGGGCAGTTCGACGCGCCACAGGATCTGCCACTGCGTCAGACCCATGCCGCGCGCGGCCCGCACCAGGTCCGCGTCGACCTGCTCCACACCCAGGTACGCGTGCGTGAGCACCGGCGGGATCGCCATGATGACCAGCGCCGTCATGACGTTCACGAAGCCGATGCCGAGCAGGCCCAGGAAGATCGCGATGAGGGCCAGGGACGGCAGCGCCCGGCCGATGTTGGAGATGCTGACCGTCAGGAACGAGCCCTTGCCGCGGTGCCCGAGCCACACACCGAGCGGCACCGCGATCACCAGGGCCACGGCGACGCCGGCCGCGGAGAGCAGCAGATGGTCGACGGTCCGGCTGAGCAGCAGGCCGAAGTGGTCGGCCATGAACGAGAAACTCGAGAGGAAGGTGTGCATCAGACGGTCCTCCGCGTCCTGGCCCACGGCGTGAGCGCCCGGCCGAGCAGCACGAGCAGTCCGTCGGCGGCGAGCGCGAGCGCCACGGCGAGCAGACCGGCCCCGATGAACTGCGTGTTGAACGGCGACTGGAGGCCCTGAATGATCGGCGAACCGAGCCCCTGGTCGATGATGAACGCGGCGATCTCGACCACGCTGATCGTGGTCACGGTCGCCACCCGCAGCCCGCTGATCACGGCGGGCAGCGCGAGCGGCAGCTCGATGCGCCACAGGATCTCGCGCCGGGTCAGGCCCATGCCGACCCCCGCTCGGCGCACGTCCTCCGGCACCTCGCCGAGCCCGGTGACCGTCGACTTGAACAGCACCATCAGCGTGTACGCGACCAGGGCGATCTCGGCGGTGAGCACGGACAGCCCCGACACAGGGACGAGCAGCGTGAACAGCGCCATCGGCGGGATCGTGTAGAGGAACGACGTCAGCCCGCCCAGCGGCCTGACCAGCCACTTCCGGAAGTGGGCAAGGAGAGCCAGCGGGAACGCGATCAGGAAGCCGATCCCGACCGCGATCATCGTGAGGCGCACATGCTGGACGAGGGCCGGGCCGAACACGCTGGAGAAGTTTGCGGTGAACCAGTCGACGCAGAACACGCCGTTGTCGCGCACACACGAACTGACCGTGCCGAAGTCGGGGATGACGGGGTCGGGCCCCGCCGCCAGGGACAGCAACCCGCTCACGCCGCCTCCCGTATGAGCTCGACGGTGACGGAGCCCACCGGCTTTCCGGCCTCGTCCGTGACGGACAGCCGCTCGGCGCCGCCGGCCATCAGCACCGACAGGGCGGTGCGCAGTGTGTCGCTCGTGCGCAGCACGTCGTCGGACCCGTCCTCGTCCGCCGGCTCCAGCTTCAGGTCGCCGAGCGTGCGCAGGGTCAGCGCCTTCAGCCCACGGTCCGTGCCGACGAAGCGGGCCACGTAGTCGTCGGCGGGCTCGCGCAGGATCCGCTCCGGGGTGTCGTACTGGAGCAGCTTGCCGCCCTTGGCGAGGATCGCGATGCGGTCGCCCATGCGGACGGCCTCGTCGATGTCGTGGCTGACGAACAGCGTCGTCTTCTGCACCTGCTCCTGGAGGCGCAGGAACTCGTCCTGCACGTGCTCGCGCGTCACCGGGTCGAGCGCGCCGAACGGCTCGTCCATCAGCATGATGGGCGGGTCTGCCGCCAACGCCCGTGCGATGCCGACGCGTTGGCGCTGGCCGCCGGAGAGCTGCGAGGGGTAGCGGTGGGCGTACTCCTTGTGCGGGAGGCCGACCAGTTCGAGCAGCTCGCGCGAGCGCTCCGCGATCCTCGGCTTCTTCCAGCCGAGCACCTGCGGCACCGTCGCGACGTTCTCCTCGATCGTCAAGTGCGGGAAGAGACCGGCCTGTTGGATGACGTAGCCGATGCCGCGCCGCAGTTCGATGACGTCCTGCTCGCGGATGCTGCTGCCGCCGATCCGGATGTCCCCGCTCGTCAGTTCGGTGAGCCGGTTGACGAGGGTGAGCGCGGTCGTCTTGCCGCACCCGGAGGCGCCGAGCAGGACACAGATCTCGCCCGCGGGGACGGTCAGGGACAGCGCGTCGACCGCGGGCTCGCCCGTGCCGTCGTACGTCTTGGTGGCCGAGTCGAAAACTATGTCGTCGGCGGCGCCAGCGGTCTGCATCGTGGAATGCTCCTCGGTCACGGTCATATCAGCTTGTTCGCTCTCAGGAACCGGTCGGCGACCTTCGCCGGGCTCAGCCGCATCATCGCGGCGGCCTCGTTCAGGGCCTGCATGGCTTCCTCCGTGAGCAACTCGTCGACGGCGTTCAGCGGTTCGGTGAGCCGCTTGCCGTACTTCTCGACGAGGGACGTGCGCACGACGGGGGAGACGTTCTGGAACCCGAAGATGGCCTGGTCGTCGTCGAGGATGGTGAAGTCGTAGCGGCGCAGCTGAGGGTCGGTGGTGAACACGTCGGCCGCGTCCACGTCCCCGTTCTTCAGTGCCGGGTACTGCAGGCCGATGTTGAGCGGCCGCACCTTCATGTCGTGCAGCCCGTACGCCTTGACGACGGCGTCGAAGCCGAGCGGTCCCGTGATGTTGTCGGGGTACTCGGCGTACGAGATCTTCCCCAGACGCTTGAGGTCGCCGACGGTCTTCAGCTTGTGCTTGCGGGCGTCGGCGGTGCGCACGGCGACGGCGTTGCGGTTCTGGAAGGGCGTCGGCGGCAGCAGCGAGATCCCGCGCCCCGCCTCGAACTTCTTCGCCGCCTCGTATGTGTCGCGCGCCGTCGTCGGCATGTGCTTGGGCATCGCGAACGTCTGCAGAATGACGCCCGTGTACTCCGGGTACAGGTCGATCTGCCCGTTGCGCAGCGCGCGGTCGATGAGGTCGGCGCTGCCCACGTTGGACTTGAGGACGACGTCGAAGCCGCGCTTGCGCAGGATCTGGGCGTACAGCTCGCCCATCACCCACGACTCGGTGAACTGCTTGGAGCCGACCGTGATCACGGGGCCCGTGCCGGCGGCCGACCCGGTGGCCGTGGCCACTCCGGCGGCCGCGACGACACCGAGCGAGCCGGTCAGGAACGTGCGTCTGCGCATGTTCAGACTCCCTGCCGGGGAATCACTGCGTCCGTGGTGCGGTCGAAGACGCGGGTGTCCCCTTCGTAGGCGGTGAGGGTGTTGACGACGGTGAACGCGGAGGCGTCGGCGGTCATCCGGCTGTGCGTGACGACCTTCCAGTGCCAGTCGCCGCGCCCGCCCTCCTCGGTGCGCTCGCACTCCACGACGGCGGAGGACGGGTCGCCCTCGGTGAGCGAGAAGCGATCGACGGCGTCGCCGCGCTTCCACAGGCCGTCGGTGAGGTCCTTGAACTGCCCGTCACGAATGACGAGTTCGACGACCGTGCGGCCGGTGACCGGGTCGTGCTCGATCCGCCGCGAGGTGCCCTCACCGGACGTGGACAGCTCGACCGGCAGGTCCGGCTGCGGCTCCCCGTAGGGGCGAAGCTCGTCGTCCGCGTCCGTCGGCGGCCGGACCGGCAGGTGGAGCGCGGTGGCGGGGGAGGGGTGCAGGGTGACCGTGACCGGCTCGGGGGACGGCCAGGCCAGCGGCCAGTACGAGGACGAGACCGCGACCCGGATGCGGTGGCCGGGCGCGAAGGCGTGCGCGGTCGCCACCAGCGGCACGCTCACGTCGTAGGCCTGCCCGGGCTCCAGCGGCAGCGTCTCCTCGTGGCCCTCGCGGTGCGTGAGGTTGAGCAGGCCGCGCGTGATGAGCCGCGAACTGCCGTCCGGAGCCACATCGTTGAGCCGCACCGCGAGCTGCGCGGCGGGCCGGTCGGCGCTCACCCGCAGCGTTACGGACGGTGCGCCGAGGATCTCCGCGCGCTCGTCGAGCGGCGCGGTGGTGAAGCAGTGCGCGAGCCCGTCGTCGCCGCCCTGCGGGCCGAACTGCCCGGCCGCGTCACCGAATTGGAGCCAGCTGCCGCCCGCAGTGCCGAGCACGCGCGTGCTGTCGAGGTGCGCGTCCCTGAAGCGCAGCGGGTCGTGCTCGACCGCCTCGCCCGCCGACTCGCCGGCCAGCGCGAACTCCTGCCGCTCGATGCGCTCCGACGGCCACTGCTGCTCGGCCACCCACCGGCCGGGCCGCTGCTCGCGATCGCCGCCGGGCGCCGCCCACTCGGGCAGCCATGCGCGCAGCGCCGGATCCTCCAGGGCCCCGGTGTCCTTGCCGCGCAGGAACTGGTCGAACCAGCGCACCACTTCACCGTGGAAGTCGATCGCGGGCCCGGGCGCCGCCTGGTGCGGATACGTGTGTGCCCACGGCCCGACGAGCGCCCGCACCGGAGCGTTGCTCACCCCTTCGAGGAGGCGCAGTACGGCGCCGCAGTACGGGTCGTACCAGCCGCCCACCGCGAGCACCGGCGCCTCGATCGCCCCGAAGTCCTCGCACACCGAGCCGTGCTTCCAGAAGGCGTCGCGGGTCTGGTGCCGCAGCCACTCCTCGACGTACACCGGGGTGTCCGCCATCCGCTCCAGCCACCGCTCGCGCCAGGCGTCGCCGACCACGGCGGGGTCGGCGGGCCGCGCGTTGTAGGCGAGCATCGTCGACGCCCACGGCAGCATCTCGGAGGCGATCAGCGAACCGCCCGTGTAGTGCACGTCGTCGGCGTACCGGTCGTCCGTCGAGCAGACCGTCACGATCGCCTTGAGCGCGGGCGGGCGCAGGGCCGCGATCTGGAGGCCGTTGAAGCCGCCCCACGACTTGCCGATCATGCCCACGGTGCCGTCGCACCACTCCTGCTCGGCGAGCCACGCGATGACCTCGACACCGTCGTCCAGCTCCTGCTGCGCGTACTCGTCGAGCATCAGCCCGTCGGAGTCGCCGCTGCCGCGCAGGTCGACGCGGACGGCGGCGTAGCCGGACGCGGCGAAGCGGGCGTGCAGGCTGTTGTCGCGGTCGGCCGTCCCGTCGTTCTTGCGGTACGGGATGTACTCGAGGATCGCGGGCGCCGGGCGTGCGGGGCCCTCCGGGAGCCAGACACGGGCGGCGAGCCGCGTGCCGTCGGCGAGCGGGATCCACAGGTGGCGCACGAGTTCTGCAGGTGCTTCGGGCAAGGTGAGGTACTCCTGTCGCGCTTCAGCTACTCACTGTCCATTCAGTAGTAGCGGCTGGGCTCCCTACCCCTCGCCCACACCTCGAAACCACCTGTCCCAAGAAATGGACGGATGGGAGAGTGGGACACATGGCCACACCGCCCCACCGCCTGCACCCCGGCGACCCGGACTCCCCGGTGCTCCTGCACGTACCGCATGCCTCCCGTGAGATCCCGGAGCGGGTGCGTTCACGACTCCTGCTGGACGACGCCGCCCTCGAACACGAGCTGGACCTCATCACCGACGCCCACACCGAGGCCGTCGCGGAACGCGCCGCGCGGGCCGCGTCCGTCACACCCTGGTGCTTCGTCAACGAGCGCTCGCGTCTGGTCGTCGACCCGGAGCGGTTCCCCGACGAACGCGAGGAGATGCGGTCGGTCGGCATGGGCGCGGTCTACACACGCACCACACACCGCGATCCACTGCGCCCCGAACCCCCGGCGGACGAGCAGGCCTTGCTCGACACGTACTTCCACCCCTACGCCCAGGCCATGACGCAAGCAGTGGCGGACCGCCTGGCCGCGACCGGCCGGGCGGTCGTCATCGACGTCCACTCCTACCCGAGCCGGGCCCTGCCCTACGAACTGCACGGCAGCGACCCGCGCCCACCGGTCTGCCTGGGCACCGACCCGTTCCACACACCGGACACCCTCCTCGCCCGGGCCCGCGAGGCCTTCGCCCCGTACGGCGACACGGCCGTGAACACACCCTTCGCGGGCGCGTACGTCCCCCTGACGTACTACGGCACGGAGCCCCGCGTCACCGCCCTCATGCTGGAACTGCGCCGCGACCGCTACCTCGACGAGCCGGTCACCCCGAACGACGGACTGGCGAAGGCCGCCGACGCGCTCACGCGCCTGATCGACGCGGTGTCCGCCGGCTGAGCCCGCCCGCCCCTGGTGTCACAGGGCCTTTCCGGGGTTGAGGATGCCCCGCGGGTCGAACACCTCCTTGAGGCCGCGCTGCAACGCGTGGGACGCGGGGCCGAGTTCCTCGGCGACCCACTGCCGCTTCAGCAGGCCCACCCCGTGCTCCCCGGTGAGCGTCCCGCCGAGCCGCAGTGCCAGGGCGAAGATCTCGCCGGCCGCCTCCCACGCGGCGTCCGGCAGTTGGTCCAGGGCCCGGTCCACGACGACGATCGGGTGCAGATTGCCGTCGGCCGCGTGCGCGATGGTGAACACGGGCACGTCATGGCGCGCGGAGATCGCCCGGATCTCCCGCACCGCCTCCGCGAGTCGGGAGCGTGGCACGGCGATGTCCTCGATGAGCGGGCGGCCGAGCTTCTCGAGCGCGGGCAGCGCCAGGCGGCGGGCGGCCAGCAGTGCTTCCGACTCGGCCGGGTCCTCGGTGGTCTCCACCGAGGTGGCCGAAGGAGCGATCAGCCGGGCGATCGCCGCGGCCTCCACCGCCGCGCCCGCCCCGTCGCACTGCACGAGCAGCAGCGCGGCACCCCGCTCCCGCAGCGCCGGGTCGATGGCCTGCAGCACCGGGCCGTCGACCAGTTCGGCCAGCGCGGGCTCGACGCCGGCCCGCGCGATCGCGTACGAGGCCTCGGCGGCCGCCTCGAAGGTGGGGAAGTACGCGGCCAGCGTGGCCACCGCCACCGGGACGGGCCGCAGGCGCAGGGTCGCCCCGGTGATCACCGCGAGGGTGCCCTCCGAGCCGGTGAGCAGCGCGGTCAGGTCGTAACCGGTGACGCCCTTGACGGTACGGCGGCCTGTGGTGACCACCGTTCCGTCGGCGAGCACCGCCTCCAGGCCGAGGACGCTGTCGCGGGTCACCCCGTACTTGGCGCAGCGAAGGCCGCCCGCGTTGGTGGCGATGTTCCCGCCGATGGTGGACAGGGCCGCGCTCGCCGGGTCGGGCGCGTACCGCAGCCCGTGCGCACCGGCCGCCCGGTCCAACTCCGCGGTGATGACGCCGGGTTCCACGACGGCCACCTGGTCGAAGGCGTCGAGTTCGAGGATCCGGTCCATCCGGGAGAGGTCGAGGACCAGGGAGCCCTCGTCGGCGGTGGCTCCGCCCGACAGGCCGGTACCGGCCCCGCGCGGCACCACCGGCACGCGCAGTGCCTGGGCGTGCCGCAGGGCGAGTGCCACGTCCTGCGTGTGCCGGGCGTGCACCACGGCCAGGGGTTCCCCGTCCGGGCGGGTGCCGGAGCGGTCGGTGGTGTGTGCGGCGAGGGCCGCCGGGTCGGTGCTCAGCCGGTCGGGAGGCAGGTCGCGGGCGAGCAGCCCGAGGAGGGTGGCGGAGGCGGTTCGTTGGGGTGCGGTGGTCATCTCGGTGTCCTGGTTCGGTCAGGCGGCGCGGGTCGTGGCCCGGTGGGCGAGCTCCTGGCGTACCAGTGGCACCACGTGACGGGCGTAGTCGATCGCATCGTTGAGCGGGTCGTAGCCGCGGATCGACAGCAGGTCGCAGCCGATGTCGACGTAGTCGAGCAGCGCCTGCGCGACTGTCTCGGGCGAGCCGACGAGGGCGGTCGAGGCGCCCGCGGCGTTGGTGGCGACGGCGGGAGCGGTCCACAGGCAGCGGTCGTGGACCTCGCCGCGCCCGGCGACGTCCAGGAGCCGTTGGGAGCCGACATTGGCGGGGCGGCCCGTGGTGCGGTAGTGGCGGAGCAACTCGGTGTTGCGTGCCTGGTCCTGGAGCGCCCCCAGCGTGCGGTGCGCCTTCTCCCAGGCCAGCTCGTCGGTGGGCGCGACGATGGGGCGGAACGACACCCAGATGCGTGGATGCGGGCGCCCGGCCGCGTCCGCGACCGCGTTCACGGCGGCGATCTGCTCGGCCGTCTCCTTCAGCGGCTCGCCCCACAGGCCGAAGATGTCGCCCTGCTGTCCGCCGACCCGGTAGGCGTCCTGGGAGGAGCCGCCGACGGAGATCGGCACGAGCCCGTTCACGGGCTTCACGTCCGAGTGGTAGCCCTCGAAGCGGAAGTACTTGCCCTCGTGCGAGACGGGTCCTTCGGACTGCCACACCTTGCGCAGGATCCGGATGTACTCGTCCGAACGCTCGTACCGCTCCGTCTTGTTGAGGTAGTCACCCTCGCGGTGCTGCTCCTCGTCGCTGCCGCCGGAGATGATGTGCAGCGACAGCCGCCCGTCGCTGATCCGGTCGAGGGTGGCCAGGGCGCGGGCCGCGTGGGTGGGGAAGACGACGCCCGGCCGATGGGCCAGGATCGGCCGGATGCGCTCGGTGTGCGTGGCGACGAACTGGGCGACCTGGAGGGCGTCCGGAGAGGCCGAGTGGTAGGCGACCAGGGTGTGGTCGAAGCCCCCGTCGTCCAGGGCGCGGGCGTACCTGCGCAGATAGGCGGGGTCGAAGCCGGTGCGGCTCGCGGCGGCGGGACCGGAGGCGCCGGAATCGGTGTGGACGGCGCTGATGAACTCGACAGGCATGGACAACTCCTGGGCTCGGAAGGTCAGTTGTGGGGGTGGGTCACTTGAGCAGCGAGGTGTCCGCCGACTTCGCCACGTCGACGTTCGGGTTCAGGACACCGATCCCGTTCATGAGGTCGGCGACGTCCTGGACGGTCTCGTTCACATCGGAGGAGACCGGCAGGACCTTGCCGTACGCCCCCGATGCCAGGGTCTTCGCCACGGAGGGGTCGGCGCCGTTGTGCTCGACGATGGCCTTGGCGTAGGCGTCCTTGTGCGTGCTGGTCCACTTGAGGGCCGTGCCGAGACGCTTCACGAAGTCGGTGAGCGCGGCCTTCTTCGAGGAGTCGGCCAGAGCGTCGTCGGAGGCGTTGACGAAGCCGATCCCGCTGACCCGGCCGTCCTGTCCGTCGACGAGGAGCTTGCCGCCCTGCTGGAGGCCCACGGTCTGGTAGACGCCGAAGGTGGCCCAGATCTTGACCTTCCCGGAGGCGAACGCGGCCTGCGCGTCGGTCGGCAGCAGATACTGCACCTTGACGTCCCGGTAACTGAGCCCGTGCTGCTTGAGGACATTGGCCAGCAGATACTCCGAGATGCTGCCCTTCGCCGAGGACACCACGACCTTCTGGCCCTTGAGGTCCTTGACGCTGTCGATGCCGGAACCCTTGCGGACGACGATGCCCACGTGCGAGCCGTCGTTCTTCAGGGCGGCGATGTTCTTGATCTTCAGCCCGCCGCTGAGCGCCTGAAGCGCCGGCAGGTCGGCGGAGTACCCGGTGTCCGCGGCGCCCGCCTGCACCGCCTGGTACAGCGGCGCCGCGCCCTCGAACTCGGCCCACTTCACCTTGTACTTCGCCCCCTTGAGGGCGCCCGACGCGGCGAACATGGTCTGCAGGGTCTTCGCCTGGTCGCCGATGGTGAGGGTGGCCCGGCCGTCCTCGGCGGCGGCGTCCGCGGAGGAGTCCGCGCCACAAGCGGTGAGCGAGACAAGGGCGGTGAGGCTCAGGGCGGCGGCTGCGATTCTGCGGATCACGACGGGGTTCCTTCCAGGGTGCCGGTCACGCCGAGCCAGTTGAGGAGGCGGGCGCGCAGGGTCACGAACTCGGGGGCGGTCAGATCGCGGGGGCGGGGCAGGTCGACGGTGAGCTCGTGGGCGATGCGCCCCTCGTCCATCACCAGGACCCGGTCGGCGAGCAGCAGCGCCTCCTCCACGTCGTGCGTGACCAGGAGGATCGCGCAGCCGTGCCGCTCCCACAGCTCGGCCACCAGCTGCTGGACCCGGCCCCGGGTGAGCGCGTCCAGGGCGCCGAACGGCTCGTCCAGGAGCAGCAGTTCGGGCTCGCGGACCAGGGCACGGGCCAGGGAGACACGTTGGGCCTGGCCGCCGGAGAGCGTCTTGGGCCAGACGGTGGCGCGCTCCGCGATGCCCACCTCGGCGAGGGCCTTGTCGGCGAGCGCCCGGTCGGGCCGGCCCGGCAGCCCGAGCACGACGTTGCGCCATGTCTTCAGCCAGGGCAGCAGCCGCGGTGACTGGAAGGCGGCACTGCGCCGCGCGGGCACGGTCACCTCGCCGCCGATCTCCTCGTCCAGGCCGGCGAGAATCCTCAGCAGCGTCGACTTGCCGCAGCCGCTGTGCCCGAGCGGCGCCACGAACTCGCCCTCGCGCAGGTCGAGATCCAGGTCGTGCAGGACGGTGTGACCGTCGAAGGCCCGCGAAAGGCCGCGTATCTCAACGCTGTTGACCGTGGTGTGCGTGCCGGTGCCGGTGCCGGTGCCGGTTTCGGTTTCGGTTTTGGTGACGGTGTCGGCCATGGGGGTCATGCCTCGCCCTCGAAGTTGGCGCGCCAGGCGAGCAGCCGGCGCGAAAGGATCCGTACGGCGAAGTCGCAGACGAGGCCGAGCAGCGCGTACACGACGAGGCAGAGCACGATGACGTCCGTACGGAAGTACTGCTGGGCGTTGCTCATCAGATAGCCGAGACCGGCGTCCGCGTTGATCTGCTCGGCGAAGACGAGGGCGAGCCAGGCGGTCGACAGCGCGTACCGCAGTCCGACGAGCGCGCCGGGCAGTGCGCTCGGCAGGATCACGTATTTGATCAGGCCGAGCTTGCCGAGCCCCATCATCCGGGCGGCCTCGACGAGTTGGGCGTCCGTGGAGCGGATGCCGCCGTAGATGTTGAAGTACAGGGGGTACGTCACGCCGAGCGCGACCAGCGCGATCTTCGGCGTCTCCTCGATGCCGAACCACACGATGAACAGCGGGATGAGACCCACCCAGGGGATGGCCCGGAACATGCCCATCGAGGAGTCGACCACGTCCTCGCCGAGCCGGAAGAGCCCCGCCAGCAGCGACAGCGCCAGCGCCACCGAACCGCCGATCAGGAATCCGGTGGCGGCCCTGCGGCCGGACGCGGCGACGGCGTCGGGCAGTTCGCCGCTGCGGGTGAGTTCGACGGCCTGCCGCACGACGTCCACGGGCGAGGCGAGCACCGACTCCGGGAGCACACCGGTGGCCGAGGCCAGGAACCAGAGGACGACGAGCCCGACCGGTCCCGCGGCCCGGCGCACGGAACGTGGCACGGCGAGGCGGCGGCCGGTCTTCGCGGTGCCACGGATGGTGACACGGGCGGACGGCGCGGGCGGATGGTCCGCGGGAGGTGGCAGGACCGCGGCGTCCAGGTGGTCCGTCGTCATGGCCGCTCTCCCTTCGTGGCAGGGCGGTCGGGGTCGGTGGACCAGGCGGACCAGGAGCCGGGGAAGAGGACGGCACGGAACCCGGCGATCTCCAGGGCGGCGATCTCGTGGGCCGCGGTGACACCGGAGCCGCAGTAGACACCGATGCGGGGTGCGGAATTCGCGCCCGGCTCGGCCGCGTCGTCACCCGGCTCGGCCGTGTCGGCACCTGGCTCGGCCGTGTCGGCACCCGGCCCGGTCGCGTAGGGGCCTGGCCCGGCCGCGTCGGCCCCCAGCTCCGCGAAGCGCTTGCGCAGCTCGTCGGCGGGCAGGAACGTGCCGTCCGCCGCCAGGTTCTCGCCGGTCGGCGCGGACACCGCGCCCGGAATGTGTCCGGCGCGCGGGTCGACGGGCTCCACCTCGCCGCGGTACCGCTCACCGGCCCGGGCGTCCAACAGCAGCCCGGATGCCGCGAGTTCGGCCGCCCCGTCGGCGTCGGTGAGCGGCAGCGCGCCCTCGCGCAGGACGACATCGCCCCGCGGCGGGGCGGCGGGTTGGCCCGATTCCAACAGCAGACCGGCGGAGCGCCAGGCGCCGAGCGCGCCGTCCAGCAGCGTCACCCGGTCCAGGCCCGCGTACCGCAGCAGCCACCAGGCCCGCGCCGCGGCGGTGTTGCCCAGGTCGTCGTAGACGACGACGGGCCGGTCCCGCCGCAGGCCCCAGCGGCGCGCGGCGTCCTGGAGTCGGTCGATCGGTGGCAGCGGATGGCGGCCGCCCCGCGCGGTCGGAGCGGACGCCAGCTCCGTCTCCAGGTCGACGTACACGGCGCCCGGGATGTGCCCCTCGGCGTAGTGCTCGCGGCCGTGCGGGTCGCCCAGCGCCCAGCGGACGTCGAGCAGGGCTGGGGGAGCGTCGGAGGCGAGCAGCTCGCGCAACTCGGCGACGGTCGTGGTCACGGTCATGCCAGGGCCTCCGCGATCAAGGGCAGTTCGGCATGGGGTGAGGGCATGAGGAGGGGACTCCCGGTTCGGGGCAGGCGGACATCGGGCGAGGGGGAGGGCGAGGGCGATCGGCGGTGTCAGGGGTGCCGAGGGGATCAGGGGTGCCGAGGGGAAGGGAAGGCGCAGCGGGCCGGGCCCTTCGGGCGCCGCGAGGTCACGCGTCGGCGCAGGCGTGAGCCGGGCGACGCGTGACGCGGTGAAGAGGCGCGACGCGGTGAAGGGGAGGAGTGCGGCAGGAGGTCAGCGACAGCGCGCGCTGCACGTGACGCCGAAGTCGATGACTCGGCGCCGCGTCAGAAAGGCAGCGGAAGACGGCGCGTGCAACATGTGCCCATCATGACCGGCCGTGGTCGACAGCGTCCAACGACGAATTCGGATCGAAACCGATCAGGGATCGCGATCGATCGCCGATGACGACTACTGTCACGGCATGCCCCGACCCCTCCTGGACCTCGTCGCCCTGCGCAGCCTGACGGCCATAGCCGACTGCGGCGGCTTCCACCGCGCCGGTGAGGCCCTGTCCCTGAGCCAGTCCGCGGTGAGCCAGCACGTCCGGAAGCTGGAGAAGACCCTGGGGCGGCCAGTCGTCGAACGCGAGGGCAGAGGCACCCGGTTCACCCCCGACGGGCGGCTGCTGCTCGAACAGGCGCGGAAGATACTCGCCGTCCACGACGAGGCCGTACGCACGCTGCTCGACGCCGACGGCGACACCGTGACCATCGGCTCCACCGAGCACGCCGCGGACCAGTTCCTGCCCCGGCTCACCGCGGCCGTCCAGGAGGTGCGCCCCGGCTGCCGGGTCCGCTTCCGCATCGACCGCTCCGCCCGCCTGGTGGAGGCCGTGGAACGGGGCGGGGTCGACGTCGCGGTGTACGTCACCGAGGCCGCGGCCACCGAGGGCACACCCGTCGGCGGACTCCCGCTCACCTGGTACGCCGTCCCCGGCTGGCAGCCGCCGACCGCCCCGGAGCCCGTACCTCTCGTGGCGATCGAGGACCCCTGCGCCATTCGCCGCAGGGCCATCGCGACCCTGGCCGCGCGCGGGGTGCCGGCCTCGGTCGTCGGCGACGCCGGCTATCTCGCGGGGGTCCTGGACCTCGCCCGCACGGGCCAGGGCGTGGCGCTGCTCGCGGCGGTCGGCCAGGAACCCGAAGGCCTGACCCCTTGCACCGGACTGCCCGACGCCGCCCCCATCCCGATGAGCGCGCTCGCCCGTCCGGGCGTGGACCCGGCCACGGCCGAGGCCGCGCTCACGGCGGTACGGGACCTGTTGCGATAGCCCCCACGCCACGGGGCTCCGCTGCTCAATCGCCGTAGGGACCCGACTTCACCAACGCCTCCGGTGTCAGGTCCGCCAGGGTCGGATAGCCGTCCACCGCCATGATCAGGTCGGCCTCGGCGAGCAGGGAGCGCAGGACGTGCACGAGGCCGTCGTCGCCGCCGACCGCGAGTCCGTACGCGTACGGGCGCCCGACGCCCACCGCCGTGGCACCCAGCGCGAGCGCCTTGATGACATCGGCGCCCGAGCGGATTCCGGAGTCGAAGAGCACTGGCATGCCCTCCGCCGCCTCGACGACTCCCGGCAGCGCGGCGAGCGCGGGAAGGCCGCCGTTGGCCTGGCGGCCGCCGTGGTTGGAGCAGTAGATGCCGTCCACGCCGCCGTCCCTGGCACGGCGCACGTCCTCGGGGTGGCAGATGCCCTTGAGGATCAGTGGCAGATCGGTGAGCGAGCGCAGCCACGGCAGGTCGTCCCAGGTGAGCGGATTGCCGAAGAGGCCGACCCAGGACCGTACGAGGTCCGTGGGGTCGGTGCTCGCGGCGATCTCCTGGAAGCGCGGGTCCGACATGTAGTTGGCGAGGCAATGGCCCCGCAGCTGCGGGAAGTTGGAGGTCGACAGGTCGCGTGGACGCCAGCCGGTGACCCATGTGTCGAGCGTGACCACGATGCCCTTGTAGCCCGCCGCCTCCGCCCGCTTGACGAGGCTTTCGGCGAGCGCCCGGTCGGTGGGTGTGTACAGCTGGAAGAAGCCAGGTGTGTCACCGAACTCGGCGGCCACGTCCTCCATCGGGTCGACCGTCAGTGTCGACGCCACCATGGGCACACCGGTGCGCGCCGCGGCCCGCGCCGTCGCCAGGTCTCCGTGTCCGTCCTGCGCGCACAGCCCGATCACGCCGACCGGCGCCATGAACAGCGGTGAGGCGAGGCGCATCCCGAACAGGTCCACGGACATGTCGCGCTGCGTGGCACCCACCATCATCCGGGGCACGAGTCCGTACCGCTCGAAGGCCCGCACATTGGCGCGCTGCGTGTGCTCGTCGCCCGCGCCCCCGGCGACGTAGGACCAGATGGAGGGGGAGAGGGCCGCCTGGGCCCGCTGTTCGAGGGTGGCGAAGTCCATCGGCTGCGAGGGCGTGACGCCCCGCAGTCCGTCGAGGTAGATCTCGAATTGGTAGTCGCCGAACTGCGGGCTCATCGCGCACCTCTTCACCGGGCGGGGGCAGGGACACACCAATCTGCCAGGTCGACTGCGCGGCGCAAAGGGGTGGTCAGGTGTGCTGCCGTACGAAGTCCAGGGAAGCGGTGAAGATCCGCCGGACCTCGGCGTCGTCCGCGCCGTGCCAGCCGTGGTCGGCCCCCGGCACCGTCCGCAGCTCGACCGGCGCCCCGGCCGCCCGCAGCGCGTCCGACAGGTCACGGCCGTGGGAGCACGACACCATCGAGTCGGCCTCGCCGTGCACGACGAAGAAGGGCGGTGCGTCCGCGTGCACCCGTTTCAACGGGCTTGCTGCGTCCGCCAGTTCGGGCACCGAAGATGGGGCGTCACCCAGGAGCAGCGCCTCGGGCGTGGCCGGGTTGGCCGGATCGAACGGGGGCCGCGCCGTCGTCAGGTCCGCAGGGCCGTACCAGACGACCGCTCCCGCGAGCCGTGGCTCGTCGTGCGTGAGCGCGAGCAGCGAGGCCAGATGGCCGCCCGCCGACTCGCCCCAGACGACGGTGCGTTCGGGGTCGATGCCCAACTCGTCCGCGCGCAGGCCGAGCCAGCGCAGCGCCGACCGCAGGTCCTCCAGCGGCGCGGGGAACGTCGCCTCGCCGCTGAGCCGGTAGTCCACGCAGGCCACCGCGAGGCCCGCCGCCGCGAGCTGCTCGAACGGGCCGGGAGCCCACCCCCGCGTACGCACACCCATGTCGTCACGCCGGCCGCGCCGCCACGCCCCGCCGTGCACGAACAGCACCAGCGGCGCCGGGCCCGCCGACGCGGGCAGCCACAGGTCGAGTTCCAGCGGGCGGGCGCCCTCCACGTCCGCGTACGGGACGCCGCGCAGCGCGCGCACGCCACCCGCGTACTCGGTCGACCGGGGCAGCGGCGTGACGTCCGGGTGCGGCGCGGCGATCAACTGCCGCAGTTCGCCCGGCGTCACGAGGTCCGCCACTGGTGGTCGGGCAGGAAGCGCACGTCGTACTCCTGCGGGACCGTGCCGAACTTGTGCGGCTCGGGGACGAACGGCCGGGCCGGCAGGCCCATTTCCTCCGCCGGTGTGCCCAGCGTCTCGAAGAACCGCTCGAAGGTTCCGCCGGGGCCCGCGGCGACGCCGACGACCTGGGAGTGGTGGCGCTCCATGCGGTAGGCGTGCGCGCAGTTCTTCGGCACGAAACCGAAGTCGCCCGGCGTGAGCAGGCGCTCCAGCTGCTCGCCCTCGGGGTCCTCGGCGAAGAGCCGGACCGCGCCCTGCGTCACGTAGAACACCTCGTGGGTGTCCGCGTGCACATGCGCCGGGATGATGTCGCCCTTCGGGCCCTCGACGGTGAAGAAGTTGAAGGTGTTGTCGGTCTGCTCGCCGCCCGCGTAGACGGTGACGAGATCGCCGAAGAGGTGGGCCCGGTCGCCCTCGCCCTTCTCGATCACGTACGGCTTCGACGGGTCGGCCGGTATGCGGGAGGCGCTGCGGTAGCGCGTCGCGAACTCCATGGTCATGCGGATCATCCTTGCCTGTGTCAGGGTGCCTGACGTTCTGTGTCAGGTAGCCTGACATGTGAAGCGGTCGACAGGCAAGAGGTCGACAAGCAAGGGGTCGACGGGCAAGAGCAAGGGCAGGGCCTGTGCCGAGAAATCCGGGAGTCCGGGAGGACGAAGAAGTGATGAGCCAGCCCCGACGTGATCTGCCGCAGCTCCTCGGTGACGCCCGGCGCTGGTTCGAGGACGGGCTGCTCGCGGCTCTGGAGGCGCAGGGTGTGGCGCCGATAACGCCCACCCAGGTGCAGCTCTTCGCGATGCTCGACGCGGACGGCACCACCGTCTCCGAGCTGGCCCGCCGCATGGGCGTGACCCGGCAGACCGTCCATCAGGCCGTCCGCGCCCTGATCGACGACGGCCTCCTGGAGCAGGTGCCGGACCCCGCGTCGGCCCGGCAGCGCCTGGTCCGCCGTACCGCGGAGGGGCGGCGCGCCCATGAGCGGGCGCGGCGGGCCCTGGACGGTCTCGAGGCCCGGCTGGCGGAGCGCATCGGGGAGGAGGTGCTCGGCGGGCTGCGTGCGGCGCTGGAGGCTCCGTGGGGCGGGCCGTTCGACGAGCGGCCCGCCGAGGCCGTCAGTCGTCGACCGCGTCCGTGACCGCGCCCAGGTCCACGAACTTGAAGTTGGTGGAGGGGCGGTCCGTCTCGCCCGGGGCGTCGTGGCCGTCCTGCACGACCAGCAGACCGTTCGGGTAGCGGCGGCCCAGCGGCTCGTTCAGTGCGGCGGCGCCGTCGCACTCCTCGGAGCCGTCGAGCTCCGCCGATGCGGGCGTGACGCGGAAGCCGCCCTCGTACTCGTTCGCGTCGGAGACCTCGCGGTCGTACGCGGCGAAGGTGTTGTCGCCCTGGCTGGAGGCGAGGAGCAGGCCGTCGCCGTCCTTCTCGGTGACCAGGGTCAGGCCCTCGACGTCCGCGGTGAGGCGCTTGCCGCCGAAGCCCGGGTCGGCGCCCGCGACACACTCCTCGGTCGCCTCGTCGTACGTGCCCGGAACCCCGTACTCCTTCACCTTGTCGATCAGCTTCGGTGCACCGGTGAGGTCGGCGCGCAGCCGCCAGATGCCGACGTCCTCCTGGCCGGCGTAGAGCGTGCCGGTCGCCGGGTCCACCACCATGCCCTCGACCTGCGGAAGTTCGCCGGGCTCGCCGCAGGGTGACCAGGTGGCGCCGTTCGGGAGTCGGAAGGAGGACGGCAGGTCGAGGGTGCGGACCTTGGTGTAGCCGACCGTGCCGTCGGCGTTGCCCTTGAGCTCCAGGAGGGCGAGGCGGGTGCGCTCACGCTGACTGACCAGGGCGTACGAGCGGCCGCTCGCCTTGTCCGTCCAGGTGGCCAGGCCGTACGCCGTGCGCTGCTCGTTGATCTCGTCCTGGGAGCCGGAGTAGATCGGGGTCGCCTTGGGGTCGGTGACGTCGGTGAGCGGGCCGCCGGCGTGGTCGCGGTCGATGCGGTAGAAGCGCAGCCGGTCGTTGCCGCGGTCCGAGGTCACCGCCAGGTCGCCGAGGCCGGCGCTGTGGACCAGGTCGACGTTGTTGAACCGGCCGGGCGCGTCGTCGGCGCCGGGTCCCGCGGGGGCCGGCAGCGACTGCACCTCGTGCGCGTCGAGGTCGTAGACGCGCAGGCCGCCCTGCTTGGCCGTGGCGACGACGAGGCTGCGGTCCGGGTCCGCGGGGTTGCGCCAGATCGCCGGGTCGTCGGCGTCCGCGTCACCGCCCGCGGCGTCGTCGTGCAGGGCGGCGGTCTCGGCGCGCGGCGCGACGGCGGGCAGAGCCCGTGGGGTGGCCTGGGCCGGGCCCGTCGTGGTCACGGCGAGCGCGGCGACGGTGGTGGCGAGGACCAGCAGGGACGTCCGTGGAGTGGCCACGTGAAAGCTCCTTCATGGCGTGAGCATGGCGGATGCATTCTGTGATCTTGGTGTGAGGGGGAAGGGGGTGGTGCCCGAAGCGGAAGCGTACAAGGGGTGAACTCGTGGTGTGGGAAGGGAAGTTGAGACGTGCTGCCGTCGTGCGGGTCGCCGGCGACCGGTCGAAGCGTGCGGACAGGTTGCGAACAAAATCGTTGACAATTCTGTTCGCCTAGATTTAGCGTCGACACGCACTCACTCAGGGAGGGCAGATGCCGGAGGAAGCCCGTCCGGGCTCCGGAGAGCAGGCCAAGCAGTACGCGCTCGATCAGCTGCGGAAGGCGATTCTGCGCGGCGAGATGTCACCGGCTCAGCGGCTGGTGGAGAACGAACTCGCCGAGCAGTACGACGTGACGCGGGCGAGTATCCGTGCCGCGCTGCTCGAGCTGGCCGCGGAAGGCCTGGTCGAGCGGATCCGTAACCGCGGCTCGCGGGTGCGGGTCGTCACGGTCGAGGAGGCCGTGGAGATCACCGAGTGCCGGATGGCACTCGAAGGGCTGTGCGCGGCCAAGGCGGCAGAGGAGGCCACCGACGCGCAGCTCGACGAGCTCACTGGGCTCGGTGACGCCATGTCCAAGGCGGTCGCGGACGGTGATCCGCTCACCTACTCCGACCTCAACCACGAGCTGCACGCCCGCATCCGGGAGATCTCCGGCCAGCACACGGCCGTCGGGCTCCTGGAGCGGCTCAACGCCCAACTGGTGCGTCACCGCTTCCAGTTGGCGCTGCGTCCGGGGCGTTCGCAGCAGTCCCTGAGCGAGCATCTGGCGATGATCGAGGCGATCCGCGCCAGGGACCCGCAGGCGGCCGAGACGGCCGTCCGCGCCCACCTCCGCAGTGTGATCGACGTGTTGAGCGCCGACTGACGTTGCACCGGGGGCGGGCCGCACACCTGTCACCTAGGAGATGCAGCAATGACCAACGGCCACGTGCCCGCCACCCCGCCACGATCGATCCTCGTGGTCACCGCGCACGCCGGGGACTTCGTGTGGCGGGCCGGCGGTGCCATCGCGCTCGCCGCCGCCCGCGGCGAGAAGGTGAGCATCGCGTGCCTGACGTTCGGGGAGCGCGGCGAGTCCGCCAAGGCCTGGCGGGAGGGCAAGAAGCTCGACGAGATCAAGGCGCTGCGCCGCGACGAGGCGGAGCGGGCCGCCGCCGCGCTCGGCGCCGACGTGCACTTCTTTGACGCCGGTGACTACCCCCTCGTCGAGACCGCCGAGCTGACCGACCGGCTCGTCACGGTCTACCGCGACACCCAGCCCGACGTCGTGCTCACGCACCCGGTCGAGGACCCGTACAACGGCGACCACCCGGCCGCCAACCGCATGGCCCTGCAGGCCCGCGTCCTCGCGCAGGCCATCGGCTACCCCGGCGAGGGCGAGATCATCGGCGCCCCGCCCGTCTTCTACTTCGAGCCGCACCAGCCCGAGATGAGCGGCTTCAAGCCCGAGGTCCTCCTCGACATCACCGAGGTCTGGGACACCAAGCGCAAGGCCATGGAGTGCCTGGGCGCCCAGCAGCACCTGTGGGAGTACTACACCGACCTGGCCGTACGCCGAGGTGTGCAGCTCAAGCGCAACGCGGGGCCCAACCTGGGGCTCGCCCACAAGACCATGGCCGAGGCGTACATGCGCCCGTACCCGCAGATCGCGAAGGAGCTCGCCTGATGCCCGGCGTCATCGTCACCAACCCGCCCAAGGCCGAGCCCAAGGACGTCGAGGCGCTCGCCGGGTACGGCGTCGCCACCGTCCACGAGGCGATGGGCCGCACCGGCCTCCTCGGCCACCACCTGCGCCCCAACCAGCAGGACACGCGCATCGCCGGCACCGCCGTGACCGTGCTGTCCTGGCCCGGCGACAACCTCATGATCCACGCGGCCGTGGAGCAGTGCGGCGAGGGCGACATCCTCGTCGTCACCACCACATCTCCGTCCACCGACGGCATGTTCGGCGAGCTGTTCGCCACGGCGCTGCAGAAGCGCGGGGTGCGCGGCATCGTCACCAACGCCGGGATCCGTGACACGTCCGAGCTGCGCGAGATGGGCTTCCACGCCTGGTCCGCCGCCGTGTCCGCGCAGGGCACCGTGAAGGCGACCGGCGGCAGCGTCAACGTCCCGGTCGTCATCGGGGGTGAGACCGTCCGTCCCGGTGATGTCATCGTCGCGGACGACGACGGTGTGGTGGTCGTGCCGCGTGAACGGGCCGCCGAGGCCGCGGAGAAGTCCCAGGCCCGCGAGGAGAAGGAGGCCGCCACCCGCGCCGCCTTCCTGGAGGGCCAACTCGGCCTGGACCGCTACGGGTTGCGCGACACCCTCAAGCGGCTCGGCGTCGAGTACCGCACGTACGAGGAACACACCTCGTGACCGGGGCGGAGGGGGCCGGGTCGGAAGAGGCCCGGTTCGATGAGGTGCGCTGTCTGCTGATGCGCGGCGGCACCTCCAAGGGTGCCTACTTCCTGGCCGAGGACCTGCCCGCCGAACCGGCCGCCCGCGCCGAACTGCTGCTGCGGGTGATGGGCAGCCCCGACCCGCGCCAGATCGACGGCATTGGAGGTGGCCACCCGCTGACCAGCAAGGTCGCGGTGGTGTCACCTTCGGCCGAGCCGGACGCCGACGTCGACTACCTCTTTCTCCAAGTGAACGTCGACGAACCCGTGGTGTCGGACCGTCAGAACTGCGGCAACATCCTCGCCGGTATCGGCCCGTTCGCGGTCGAGCGGGGCCTGGTGTCCGCGGGGGAGGGGGAGACCTCGGTCCGTATCCGCATGGTCAACTCCGGTGACCGGGCCACGGCCACGTTCCCTACGCCGGGCGGCCGGGTCGACTACACGGGCGACGCGGAGATATCCGGCGTACCGGGGACCGCGGCCGCCGTGGTCATCGAATTCCCGCCGGGCGAGGGCGCGTTGCTGCCGACGGGGCACCTCCGCGACACGGTCGCCGGCACCGAGGTGACCTGCGTCGACAACGGCATGCCGACTGTGCTCATCCCTGCCGACTCCCTGAAGGTCACCGGCTACGAGGACCCGAAGGAGCTGGAGGCGGACCAGGGGCTGGCTCGACGGCTCCGTGAAATCCGTCTGGAAGCCGGTGAGTTGATGGGTCTTGGTGACGTCTCCGACGCCACCGTCCCCAAGCTGACGCTGCTCGCCCCGCCCCGGCACGGCGGCGCCGTCACCACCCGTACGTTCATCCCCGTGCGCTGCCACACCTCCATCGGCGTGCTCGGCGCGGCGAGCGTGGCGGCGGGGCTGTGGATGGACGGCAGTGTGGCGGACGGCATCGCCCAACCACCCACGGGAGCAGACCGGTTGCGCATCGAGCACCCCACCGGCTTCACCGACATCGAAGCCGGCCTCACCACGGGCCCCGACGGACTTCCCGCCCCGCGGCGCACCGCCGTCGTCCGCACGGCCCGAAAACTCTTCGACGGCACGGTCTTCCCGCGCACCGTCGACACCGCATCCCTCCCCGCACAGAACTCAGGAGGTCCCCGATGACTCCGCCCCTCGGCGACATCGCGCACATCGGCCACGCCCAGCTGTTCACCCCGGACCTGGACGCCAGCGTCGGCTTCTTCACGGACTTCCTGGGCCTGACCGTCTGCGGCCAGGACGGCGACAGCGTCTACCTGCGCACCTTCGACGACTACGAGCACCACAGCCTCGTCCTCACCGCCCGCGACCAGCCGGGACTCGGCCGGATCGCGCTGCGCACCTCCAGCGAGGAAGCGCTCCAGCGCCGCATCAAGGCGGTCGAGGAGTCCGGCGGCACCGGGCACTGGGCGGAGGACGAGCCCGGCATCGGGAAGCTGTTCGTCACCACCGACCCGGACGGCCACGAACTCGCCCTCTACTGGGACAGCGAGCACTACCGGGCCCCCGACGAGCTGAAGCCGGCCCTCAAGAACCAGCCGCAGGCCAAGCCCAACCGCGGCGTCGGCGTCCGCCGCCTCGACCACGTCAACTTCCTCGCCTCGGACGTCGCGCTCAACGCCGACTTCCAGTCGGACGTCCTCGGCGCCCGCCCCACCGAGCAGATCCAGCTCGACACCGGGCGCATCGCCGGCAAGTGGCTGACCTTCACCAACAAGTCGTACGACGTCGTCTACACCGAGGACTGGACCGGCGCCAACGGCCGCCTGCACCACATCGCCTTCGCGACCGACAACCGCGAGGACATCCTGCGCGCCGCCGATCTCGCCATCGACACCGGCGTGTTCATCGAGACCGGCCCGCACAAGCACGCCATCCAGCAGACGTTCTTCCTCTACGTCTACGAGCCCGGCGGCAACCGCATCGAGCTGTGCAACCCGCTCACCCGCCTCGTCCTCGCCCCCGACTGGCCGCTCATCACCTGGACCGAGGAAGAGCGCAAGAAGGGGCAGGCCTGGGGCCTGAAGACCATCGAGTCCTTCCACACGCACGGAACCCCGCCGATTCAGCCCTGACCCCGCGTATCCCACTCCACCCTTACCGGGCCGCCACCGGACCGCCCGGACGAGAGGAACAACGATGTCCTCGCGTTACCGCTCCGCCCTGCCCAAAAACGCGGCCTCCGCCGTCGCCGCGGACCCGTCCCGCCGCAGCCGCACCATCGTCATCGCCCTGTGCTGGGCGCTGGTGTTCATCGACGGCATCGACACGTTCATCTACGGCTCCGCGCTGCCGCACATGCTCGGTTCGAAGGCACTCGGCCTGACCGACGCCTCCGCCGGTGACATCGGCAGCTACACCACCTTCGGCATGCTGGTCGGCACGATCCTCTCCGGCACCGTCAGCAACTGGGTGGGCCGCCGCAAGACCGTCTTCACCTCGGTCGTCGTCTTCACCATCGCCACCGTCGGCTGCGGATTCGCCCAGAGCGCCGGGGTGTTCGGCTTCTTCCGCCTGGTGTGCGGCTTCGGTCTCGGCGCGCTGCTGCCGATCGCCATCTCGTACGGGATGGAGTTCACCACCGGCGCCCGCAAGGCGCTCGCGACCGGTGTCATCATGACCGCCCACCAGACCGGCGGCGCCGTCGCGCCGCTGCTCGCGCTGTGGCTGATCGACGACTTCGGCTGGCGCTCGGCCTTCCTCGTCGGCGCGATACCCGCGCTGATCTTCCTGCCGCTGGCCCTGAAGCTGCTGCCCGAGTCGCCGACCAACCTGCTCACCCGCGGCCGTACCGGCGACGCGCAGGCCCTCGCGGGCACGTACGGCCTCGAACTGCCCGAGCCCAAGGGGCACGCCGCCGACAAGCTGGAGAGCATCAAGGCCCTGTTCCGTGGCCGCCAGTGGCTGACGACGCTGTGCTTCTGGCTGACGTCGTTCGCCGGCCTGCTGCTCGTCTACGGGGTCGGCCAGTGGCTGCCGAAGATCATGGGCGACCTCGGCTACGACACCGGTGACTCGCTGCTCTTCTCGACGTTCCTCAACGTCGGCGGCATCGTCGGCATGCTGGTCGCGGGCCGCCTCGCCGACCGTGTGGGCCCGCGCCGCATCGTCATCATCTGGTTCGCGCTGACCGCGGTCTTCGTCTACCTGATGGGCGTACACATGTCGGTGGTCGTGCTGTACGGCGTCGTCTTCCTCGCCGGGCTGCTCCTGTTCAGCGGCCAGACGATGGTGTACGCGACGGTCGGCTCGCACCACGTCGAGGAGGACCGGCCCACCGCGCTCAGCTGGGTCTCCGGCATTGGCCGCTTCGGCGCCGTCTTCGGCCCGTGGATGGGCGGTCAGCTGCTCGCGGCGGGCCACGCGGACCTGGGCTTCTCGATGTTCGCCGTGGCGGCCGTGTTCGGCGCGGTGATGATGGCGCTGGCCGCGCTCACCATCAGGGTCCGGGCGAACCGGGGGAGCGGGGACAGGAAGGGAGCGCCGGCGATGGCCGGTTGATCCGTGCGTACGGCACTGTGGCCCGGCCCCTTCGCGGGGGCCGGGCCACAGTGGCTCGCGTGCGTCGCGCCTACTTCCTCTTGTGGCCCGTCACCTGGGCGATCCACGCGATGAAGTCCGCCGGATCGGTGTTGGCCCCGTGCCCCTGGTCCCAGTAGTAGAGGTGGTCGACCTTGTCACCGAGCCCGGCCGCACTCGCCGCGATATTGGCGGAGACGGTCAGCGACGTGTCGCTGTCCTTGGTGCCGAGCCGGATCCACCAGTGCTTGGAGCGACCGGGGTTGCGGCGCTCCAGGTGGTACATCGGGTTCATCAGGTCGAGCTTCTCGGGGATGTCCGACGCCACGCGCTTGCTGTCCAGACCGGACGTGTCGTGCCGCGCGCCGTACGCGGTGAAGTGCCGCGCCTCGGTCGTGCCCGCGCCGAACTCGTTGTTCTCCGGGGCGGACAGGTCGAACGGGTCGAAGGCGGGCGTGTCCTTCTTGCGCGCGCCCACGTGCGTGAGGAAGTCCTCCCACGTGAACGTGGCCCGCCCGCCGTGCCACGTGATGAAGGTGTTGTCGGCGAGGTACGCGGCGCGGTCGCTGTCCGACAGACCCTTCAAGTAGCGGGCGGCCGACGGCTGCAGATAGTGCGTCAGTAGATAGTCGTCGTAGTTCCGGGCGGTCAGCAGTCCGTGGCCGTCGATCCTGCGCAGCCTCAACGAGGCCTGGTACTCGGCGAATTGGGCCCGCAGCTGCTTGGAGGTCGCCTGGTCGACCTGCTCGCCGTTGCTCTGCTTGTTGGCGCCCCAGTTCCACTCGTACGCGCCGTCGGCGTGTTCCAGGTCGGCGATGGGGCACCAGGCGCTGGTCGCGAAGATCGCGTCGGAGGCGTCGGCCGCGCCCAGGTCGGACAGGTACTTCGCGTAGATCCTGCTGTCGCCGGAGGCGCCGAGCAGCGAGGACAGGGCGCCGCCCGCACTGGTGCCCGCGGACACGATGCGGTCGGTGTTGCCGGGTATGCGGCCCTTGTTGGCGCGGACGTAGCGCACGGCGGCCTTCAGGTCGACGATCGCGGCGGGCGCGGTGCCGTAGTACGTGCCGTCGTCGTCCTTGAGGGTGCGGCCGCGTGCTCCCGGTTCCACGACGACGTATCCGGCGGCGAGGGCGAGCAGTTGGTTGGCGTTCATCGCGCCGCCACCGCCCGGCATGCCGCCGCCACCGCCACCGCCGCCACCGGGCATGCCGCCGCCCCCTACGCCGTCCGCGTCCGCGACGGAGGACGGCATATAGCCGCCGACGGAGTTGGCGAACAGGATGGGCGCGTCGGAGGCGTCGATCGCCTTGCCGTCGATCTCCACCGGCACGCTCACGTTGAGGCTCTGGTACGTCTCGTCGACCGGCTTGGCGACATAGGTGATCGCCTTCCAGAAGCGGTACTTCACCTCCTTGTCGCCGTCGTCGGTGGTGACGGTCGCGGTCAGCTCCTTGTAGGCGTCCGTGTCGAACGTGAGGGCGCCGGAAGGCTCGTCGGACGCGGTTCCGGTCGACGCCTGCGCGGACAGGGTGAGGCCGCCTGCGACCGCGGCGCCCGCGGTCGCCCCGATCCCGATCATGACGTTTCTGCGCTTGATGGCCCTGTGCTTCAACTCGTGGCTCCCGTGTGGCTCTTGGGGCGAGCGAGTCCCGTCCCCGGACCTACGGCATCAACTGTCAACGTAAGTGTCAACAATTTGGGAGACATTCTCAGGAGGTGCTCAGGTAGGCGAAGGTGGCGCTCCGGCACGAGTGGGCGGCGGTCGCAATGCTGTGGCCGGTCGTGCGCTGCGGTCAGCCGCGCACCGCGGCCAGGCATGCGTCGTACAGGTCGATGATGTCGCCCTTGCCGCCGTTGTCGACCCACGTCATCGATGCGGCATCCAGGCACGCGAACGCCGTCGCGATCACCGCGCGGGCCCTCGGGTCCGCACTTCCGGGAGCGATGCTCATGCGCGCCTCGACGAGCGGCAGTACGGCCTCCTGGAGGCGCATGCGCTTTTCGAGCCAACCGGCGCGCAGCGAGGCGGTGTTGTGCAGGAGACGGAACCGCTCCAGGGCCTGCTCGCGGCTGTCGTGCAGCGCCAGTACGGCGGCGAGTCCCGCGCGCAGGGTGTCCCAGATGTCGGCCCCGGCGGGCTGCTCGTTGATCGCGTCCGTCAGGACCTGCCCGAACTGCTCCTGACCTCCGCCGAGGAGGTCCTCCTTGGTGCCGAAGTAGCGGAAGAGGGTGCGCTGGGAGACGCCGGCCTCGCGGGCGATCTGGGCGGTGGTCGTCTCGTCGTAACCCTGCTCGGTGAACAGGCGCAGGGCCGTCTCGAGGATCTCCTTGGAGGCCAGTTGCCGCGTCCGGTCCCACAGTGTGGCCGGCGCGCCTGCCGCCGTCTTGGCTTCCTGCTTCATGCCCTCAGGCTATCCCGGCACTGCCAGGGTGGCACTCACGCGAAGTTTGGCAGTCGCTGACAGGTAGACGTAGGCTGTCAATTCCTACCTCCGGCAGCACGCAAAGGGGCGCACCATGTCTGCACCTGCAGCTTTGATCACCGGTGGAACCAGCGGTATCGGCAAGGCCACCGCTGAACTGCTCCGCTCACGCGGTTACCGCGTCATGGTCACCGGCGTCAGTAACGTCACCGAGGCCGGACTTCCCGAGGACGTCAAGGTCGTCCGGGCCGACGCGCGGTCCCTGTCCGACGTCGACGAGTTGATGGGCCAGGTGCGCCGTGAATTCGGCTCCCTCGACCTGCTGTTCCTCAACGCCGGCATTTCCCGGCCGGGCCCGATCGAGTCGACCGACGAGGACGCCTTCGACGACCTCTTCGACATCAACGTCAAGGGCAACTTCTTCACCCTGCAAAAGGCGCTCCCGCACCTCAAGGAGGGGGCGTCGGTCGTGTTCACCGTCGGGGCCGGCGAAGGGATCGGGGCCGCCATGACGGCCGCCAAGGGGGCCCTGCTGCCTCTCGTGCGGTCCCTCGCGCTCGAACTCGCCCCACGCCGCATCCGCGTCAACGCCGTCAGCCCAGGGCTGATCGACACCCCCGCCTACAGCAAGTTGGGCGTCTCCCGGGAAATGGTCGACTCGTGGGGTGAGGGCGTCCCGCTGGGCCGCGTCGGCACACCCTCGGACGTTGCCGAGACCGTGGCCTTTCTTGCCTCGGACGCCGCCGGTTACATCACCGGCGAGAACCTCGCCGTCTCCGGCGGCATCGGCGTGCACGCCGGAGCCTGACGACCTGTCCAGTTGCTAGCGGGGCAGCGCTCCCGCGACGGCGGACGTGACGACCCGGCGGACGTCCGCCTCCGCGGGCGGACCGTCCTCCCGGTTCGCGTACAGCAGGTGGCCCGAGCCGATGAGGGTCAGGCCCAGGGAGTCGATGTCCGTGTCGGGCGTCAACCGGCCGGCCTGCCGCTCCGCTTCGAGGTACGAGCGGAGCATGGCGGTGGCGTCCGACAGGACCGTGACACCGGGCCGCCCGGCCGCCCGCAGTCGCGCGCGCAGGCCGTCGCGGAAGGTGAGCAGGCCGACCATGGCGACGACGACCGGCGTGAACAGGTCCGTCAGGGCGTCGGTGAGGAGGTCGACGACGGTACGGGTGCCGGCGGTAGCGACGAGCGCGGCGGCCCGTTCCTCCATGCGGCCCGCGCGGTCGATGACGAGGTCGGCCAGGAAGGCGTCGAAATCGGCGAAGTGACGGTGCAGCACGCCCTTGGCGCAGCCCGCCTCCGTGGTGACCGCCCGGCTGGTGAGCGCGGCGGCCCCGTCCCGCATGAGGACGCGCTCGGCCGCGTCGAAGAGCTGCTCCCGCACATCGCGTATGGCCACACCGGTCGGCACCTGCGCTTCTCCTTCGTTCGACTCGGCTCAGGGTAGAAGAGTGGGCGAGTGCCCACTATGGTGGGCGCATGCCCACTCGTGATGTGAAGCCCTCTGAGGCCGCTGCGAACCAACCGCACAAGGCCCGCGCCATGGCGGAGTCCTTCGGGGCCGACCCCGAGCGCTACGACCGCACCCGGCCCCGCTACCCGGATGCCCTGGTCGCCCGGATCACCGCCGCCGCGCCGGGCCCTGACGTCCTCGACGTCGGCTGCGGCACCGGCATCGCGTCCCGCCAGTTCCGGGCGGCGGGCTGCACCGTCCTCGGTATCGACGTCGACGCGCGTATGGCGGAGTACGCCCGCGGTCACGAACTCGACGTGGAAGTCGGCAAGTTCGAGACCTGGGACGCGGCGGGCCGCACCTTCGACGCGGTCGTCGCGGGACAGACCTGGCACTGGGTCGACCCGGTCGCAGGAGCCATGAAGGCGGCCGAGGTGCTGCGCCCGGGTGGGCGCCTCGCCCTCTTCTGGAACGTCTTCCGTCCAGGGCCCGAGCTCGCGGCCGCCTTCGCCGCCGCCCACCGCGAGGCCCTGCCCGACTCGCCGCGCAACCCCTGGGCCCGCCCCACCCTCGACGCGTACGGGGCGGTCTTCGCGAAGGTCGCCGACGGGCTGCGCGACACCGCTCTGTTCGGCGAGCCCGAGGAGTGGCACTTCGACTGGGAGGCCACGTACACGCGCGACGCGTGGTTGGAACAGCTGCGCACCAGCGGGGAGGCGGGCACGTACCGGCCGGAGCAGTTGGCGGACCTGCTGGCGCGCACGGGCGCCGCGATCGACGCGATGGGCGGCGAATTCACCCTGCCGTACACGGCGGTGGTGGTCACCGCGGAGCGCGCCGAAGCCTGACACCGGGGCCTGCGGCGCGGCCCGGCGGGGCGCTGTCGGCCCGATTGTCAGTGGTGGATGCTTCCCTGGAGTCGTAGCGGAAGGGGAAGCAGGAGTCATGACAGAGGAAGCTCGGCGTCGGCAGCCCGGCCGGGACCTGTGTGTCCGACGGCATCCGGACACACAGGTGGAGTGCGTGCTCCCCGACACGCACTATCCGCACCCGCACCACGCGCTGGACGGGACGACGTGGCACGACGGGTTGTGCGGGGCCTGCCACGGGAGCGGGCAGCGCGAGGGGGAGGTGTGCGGGGATTGCCGTGGCGGCGGATTCTGCCTGCTGGAGGAGCAGGAGTGAGGAGTCAGGGGTGAGGACTGAGGGGCCAGGCATGAGAGGTGAACGGGGGAGTTGACCCAGGTTGCTGGGCAGGGCCCGAACGGCAGCCGTCAACAGCAGTCGTTCTCCTCCTCAGGTGTCCCCGAGTCCAGGCGGCAGTAGCACGACGAGCGGATCGGGACGTCCGCCACCGCCAGTGCCGTCGTCAGCTGCGGGGCGATGATCCGGGCCTCGGCGTCGCGGCCGAGGCGGAGCAGGCACTCGTGGTAGCCGTGCAGCGCCCACACGTTGTTGGGGTGGCGCAGGGGGCGGGGGAGGGTGTCGTCGAGGCCCAGGTCGGCGGCGTAGACGTCGGCGGCCTCCGCCACCCTGCCCTGCTCCAGGAGCAGCGCCCCGTACGCGTGCCGGGTCGGCTGCATCCAGCCCCACGGCTCGTCGTAGGGGAGGGTGTCGTCGAGGTGGATGGCGCGGCGAAGGTCGGTGAAGGCCTGGTCGAAGTCGCCCGTCCGGTAGGCGAGTTCGCCGTCGAGCATCGCTCCGGCCAGGGCGAGGAGGTCGAGGCACGTGTTGTTGAAGAGGGTGCGGGACCGCGGTACCCGTTCCACGGCGGTGGTGAAGCGCGCGCGTTCCGCCGCGGCCTCCTGTGTGCGGCCGGTCGCGGCGAGGGCCACGCCCCTGCCGTAGTGGGTCATCGCCGTCGTCACGCAGTACAGCTCCGGGTCGCGGGGCAGCGGCAGGTCGATGAGGTCCTGCCAGCGGCCGAAGCGGACCAGGGCGTGCACCCGCATGCCCACGAAGCCCTCCAGCCAGTCGGCCATGGGCGGGGACTCGACGCGCAGCAGCTCCTCGGGGACCGCCGCCTCGAGCCGGTTCACGGAGTCGAACGCCACCTCCGCCCGGCCCGCGAACATCGCGGCGTAGAGCCGGAAGTGGATGTTGTGGCAGCGGTAGAGCGTGTAGAAGTTCATGGCGCCGTCGCGGGCCAGTGCCGGCTCGTCCGCCTCGATGGCGCGGGTGTTGGCCTCGATGGTGCGCCGGTAGTCGCCGCACAGTACGTCGATGTGCGTGGGCATGTGGTGCAGATGGCCCGAGTCGGGCACCAGGCCCCGGAGTCGGTCGGCGACCGGCAACGCCTGTTCGGGCGTCGGCGACATCTCCATGAGGTGGATGTAGAGGTGCAGCAGGCCGGGGTGGTCGCGGCCGTCGGGCCGCGCGAGCGCGTGTTCGAGCGCCTCCCGTGCCTCGACGGTGCGGGCGCCCTCGGCGGGACGGCCGGTGGGCAGATCCCACAGCTGCCAGGGCGTGAGGTTCATCAGGGCGTCGGCGTACAGCGTCGCGACATCCGGGTCGTCCCGGTGGTTCGCGTAGACCTTGCCCATGGCCTGCGCGTACTCCTCGTTCCACACCGACTGGTCGGGGGCGGGACCGGGGGACGGATAGCGGTGCCGGAGGGCGTCGACCAGCGCCTGCTCGACCGGTGTCGCGCGGGCGGCGGCGAGCGTGGCCCGCTGGACGGCGTGGTGGGTCCGTTCGACGCTCGACGTCAGCTCGCGCTCGTCGAACGCCTCCCACGGCTTGTTGTAGTTCGGACCCAGCGCGTAGGCGAGGCCCCAGTGGGCCATGGCGCACTGCTCGTCGGCCTCGATGGCCCGCTTGAAGCAGCGGGCCGCCTCCTCGTGGTGGAAGCCGTACACCCACAACAGGCCGCGGTCGAACCACAGTTGGGCCTCGGGTGAGCCGGTGGTGACCTCGCGGTGGAAGGATCCCAGGTCGTAATAGCCGTCGCTGCCGTCGATATTCACGGGTGCCACCTTCGACGAGTGTGCGGGGCCGTCCCGGCGAGGGGCGGATCCGGCACATTGTCCCGCCAGGGTCGGCGCCGCACCATGGTGCGGGTGGGTGCGCCGGTGCCTTTCGGTGGGCTTCGTCGGGTCAGGCTCGCGCGGCGTCGGACTCCGTCGCCGTCTCGCCGGCGACGCGCTCACCAGTGACGGACTCGCCGGCAGCCGACTCGCCAGCGACGGACTCACCAGCCGCGGTGAAGAAGTCGACGAGTGAGTGCGGTGCACCGTCGCCGAGGCAGAGGTCCAAGATCTCGCGCGCGTCGTCGTAGAAGCCGGAGGTGCGGGCGAACATCACCGCTTCGTAGTCCGCGAGGGCCGCCTCGATGTCGCCGGGGTGTGCGGCGATCGCCCGGCCGAGTTCGGCGCCGTCGAACATGGCCAGGTTGGCGCCGTCGCCGGACGGCGGCATCAGGTGCGCGGCGTCGCCCAGCAGCGTCACGCCCGGCACGCGGTCCCAGTGGTGTCCGTCGGGCAGCGTGTGGATCATGCGCGCGACCGGGGCCGACTCGCCGTCCGTGATCAGGGCGGTGAGCTCCGGGGCCCAGCCCTCGAACTCGGCCGCGATCCGGGCCTTCGCCGCGGCCACGTCCGTGAAGTCGATGTCGGCGAACCAGGAGGCGGGGCGGGTCAGTTGGACGTAGGTGTGGATGATTCCGCCGGCCTCGCGGTGCGCGTTGATGCCCTTGCCGGGGGAAGGGGCGAGCAGGGCGCCGGCGCCGACCGCATCGGCGGCCGCCGCGTGGCGCTCGTCCACGTCGTACAGGTAGGTCTCGACGAACGTCGTGCCGGTGTAGGCGGGCGTGGCGTCCGAGACGAGGGGGCGGACCTTCGACCAGGCGCCGTCGGCCCCGACGAGGAGGCTGGTGGTGACGGTCGAACCGTCGGCGAAGGTCAGCTCGTGGCGGCCGTCGCCGAGCGGCCTGACACCGGTGATCTTGTGTCCCCACTGGACCGTGCCCTCGGGCAGCGAGTCGAGCAGGATCCGGCGCAGGTCGCCGCGGAGCACCTCGGGGCGCTTCGCGCTGCCGTCGTCGGGCTCGTCCATCAGCACCTTGCCGTGCTGGTCGAGCACGCGCAGCGCCTCGGCGCCCTCGTGGATGATCGCGCGGAACTCCTCGGTGAGCCCGGCCGCCGCGAGGGCCGCCTGCCCGTCGGCCTCGTGTATGTCGAGCTGGCCGCCCTGGGTGCGGGAGTCCGGCGAGGGGTCGGCTTCGTAGACCGTCGCGGGGATGCCGTGGACGTGCAGGACCCGGGCGAGGACGAGGCCGCCGAGGCCCGCGCCGACGATCGTGATCGGGGTGGTCGTGTGCGTGGTCGTGGTCGCAGTCGTGTGCGTAGTCGTGTTCATGATCTTGCTCCGTTTCGAGAGTCCGAGATTTCGGGAAGCGATGAGCGTGGAACGTTGTTCCAGTACCAGTTTGGAACAATGTTCCAGCCGTGTCAAAATGGGACCCATGGCGACCAGGGCACAGCGCACCGACGCGCTCTCCAAGGAGCGGATCGTCGAGGCGGCGATCGAGATCCTCGACACCGAGGGCGAGAAGGGGCTGACCTTCCGTGCCCTCGCGGCGCGTCTGGCGACCGGCGCCGGGGCGATCTACTGGCACGTCGCGAACAAGGACGAGCTGCTCGCCGCGGCCACCGACGGCGTCGTCACGCGCGTCATGGCGGACGTGGCCCGTGACGAGGATCCGCGGGAGGGGATCCGTGTCCTGGCGCTCGGCGTCTTCGATGCGATCGACGTGCACCCGTGGGTGGGGACCCAGCTCTCGCGCGAGCCTTGGGGAGTCGCGCTGTTGCAGATCTTCGAGGGCCTCGGTGGCCGGCTCCAGGAGCTGGGCGTCGCGCGCGCGGAGCAGTTCAACTCCGCCTCCGCGCTGCTGAATTACGTACTCGGAGCCGCAGCTCAGAACGCCGCGAACGCCGGCCTCGTACTCCCGGGCGCGACCGACCGCTCGGCGTTCCTCGGCGGAATCGCCGCCCGGTGGAAGGAACTTGACGCCACTCGCTACCCGTTCCTGCGGCAGGTGGCCGCGGAACTGCCCGAACATGACGACCGGGCGCAGTTCCTGGCCGGCATCGACCTCATACTGGCGGGTATCGACACCGCGAGGAGGGCGCATGGCTGAGAGCGGGAGCGGGCCCCGGGCCGAGGGCCGGGACGACGTGGACGCGGTGACCCGAGCAGTGCTCACCGCGTCGCGGCTGCTCGTCGCCGTGTCGGCCCGGTCCCTCGCGGAGGTCGAGGACCGGGTGACGCTGGCCCAGTTCCGGATGCTGGTGGTGCTCTCGACGCGCGGCGCCACCAAACTCGTCATGCTCGCCGAGCAGTTGCACGTGGCGCCGTCCACCGCGATGCGGATGGTGGACCGGCTGATCGCGGCGGGACTCGCGGACCGCCGCGCGAACCCCGCCAACCGCCGGGAGACGCTCCTGCAGTTGACCGACGAGGGGCGCCGCACCGTCGAGAACGTGACCACGCGGCGCCGCGAGGACATCGCGGGGATCGTGGAGCGCCTCGACCCGGAGCAGCGCGCGTCGCTGATCGGCGCGCTGGACGCGTTCAACGAGGCCGGCGGCGAGCCCTCGGCGCCCGACAACCCGGACCCGACCCTGCACCCGCTGGGCTGGGCCGATCTGCCGACGGGCTCCGCCGGCTGAACCTACGCGGGCGCGGCCTGCGCGTCCTATGCGGACACGTCCTACGCGGACACGCCCTGCGCGGGCGCAGGCCGGTGCAGCGCCCGCAGCGCCCCTTGGTGGCTGAGCCAGCCCACCGGCTCATCCTTGTCGGTGTGCATCACCGGAAGTCCCGTGCCGGGCGCCGCGAGGAGCGTGTGCAGTGCCGCGGCGAGCGGCTGGTCCGCGGTGACGCGGGGCGTGTGCAGGGCGAGTTCGCCCACGGTGGACGGCGCCCCGTCCGGCTGCTCCGCCAGCGTCTCGGCCACCGCCTGCGCCGTGACGACGCCGAGATGCGCGCCACGGTCGTCGCGCACGGGCAGGGCGCCGTGGCCCGAGCGGCTCAACAGCTCGGCGGCGTCGGCCAGTTGGAGCGACGCGGGCAGGGGAGTCGGCAGCGGTTCCAGGACGGTGGCCACCCGCTGCCCGCCGAGCGGCGCGTCCGGCGCGGGGCCGTCCAGGTCGATGCCGCGGCGGCGCAGCTTGAGCGTGTAGATGGTGTCGCGCGTGAGCAGGCGGCTGGTGGCGGTGGCGAGGACGATCGCCAGCATCAGCGGCAGGATGATCGAGTACTCGCCGGTCAGCTCGAAGAGGATCACCACGGCGGTGATCGGCGCGCGGGACGAGCCCGCGAAGACGGCGCCCATGCCCACCAGCGCGTACGCGCCGACGGCTCCCGCCGTGCCGGGCAGCAGGCCGTGCGCGACCGCGCCGAACGCGGCGCCCAGCATCGCCCCGATGAACAGGCTCGGCGCGAACACCCCGCCCGAGCCGCCGATGCCGATGGTCAGGCTCGTGGCGATCATCTTGCCGACGAGCAGGAGCAGCAGGAAGCCGATGGCGTACCCGCCCTCCGTCGCCTTCTCCAGGACCGGGTACCCGACCCCGTACATCTCGGGAAGCGCGAGCAGGACCAGGCCGAGCGCGAGCCCGCCGACCGCGGGGCGCAGCCACTCGGGGCCGCGCCACAGCCAGTCGCAGGCGTCCTCGATCGCGTACAGGACGCGCGAGAAGCCGACGCCGACCGCGCCCGCGACGACGCCGAGCACGGCGAACAGGGCGTACTGGCCGAGGTGTTGGACCGGGAAGTCGGGCAGGCTCAGGAATGCCACGTCACCGAAGGCGGCCCGGCCGATCACGCTCGCGGTGACGCTGGCCAGGACCGTCGCGCCGAACGCCTCGACGGTGAAGGTCCGCAGGATCAGCTCCATCGCGAAGAACACACCGGCCAGCGGCGCGTTGAACGTCGCCGCGATGCCGCCCGCCGCGCCGCACGCGACGAGCAGCTTCAACCGCTCCTCCGAGAGTCCGGTGATGCGGCCGAGCGTCGAACCGAGCGCCGAGCCGATCTGCACGATCGGCCCCTCGCGCCCCACCGAACCGCCCGAGCCGATGGTCAGCGCCGAAGCGAGTGTCTTCACGACGGCCACCTTCGGGCTGATCCGGCCGCCGCGCTTGGCGACCGCGAGCATCACCTCCGGCACGCCGTGCCCGCGCGCCTCCTTGGCGAAGCGGTTGACCAGCGGGCCGTAGAGGAGGCCGCCGATGACGGGGGTGACGAGGACGAAGAAGGGGCCGAGCCAGGGCACGTGCGGGTTGGCGCTGCCGGGGTCCGCCGCGTAGTCGCCGTGCCCGGAGAACAGGCGCGTGAACGTCTGGATGCACCAGCGGAAGACGATCGAGCCGAGCCCCGCTCCCGCACCCACGAGCACCGCGAGAACCATCGTCGAACCCCGGCCGCCGAGCATCGGGCGTAGTGCCCGCAGGCCGCCTCCTGTGCCGCTCACTCTTTTCCCTGCCTCACGTTTGCACCATGCAAAATACCGACCTTTGCATTATGCAAAACGTGTCAAGGGGCCGTGCGGCCGGGTCTTACGGAGTGGTGACGCATCGGCCCGTTGCCGTGGTGCGCGGGGCCGGGGGATCTAGCGTGGCGGCATGCGAGTACTGGTCACCGGCGGTGCCGGGTTCATCGGGTCCCATGTCGTCGAGGCGCTGACCGCGCGCGGGCACGAGCCCGTCGTGTTCGACGTGCGGGAGGATCCCGGCGCCGATGTGCGCGACCCCGACGCGGTCGCCCGCGCGCTGGTCGGCGTCGACGCCGTGTGTCATCAGGCGGCGCGGGTCGGGCTCGGCAACGGGGTCGCCGACGCCGCCGAGTACGTCTCGCGCAACGACCTCGGCACGGCGGTGCTGCTCGCCGCCATGGCCGAGGCCGGTGTGCCGCGGCTCGTGCTCGCGGGGTCCATGGTCGTCTACGGGGAGGGGCGCTACGCCTGCCCGCGGCACGGCGTCGTCCGGCCCGGTCCGCGCGCCGCCGCCGATCTGGACGCGGGGCGGTTCGAGCCCAAGTGCCCCGACTGCGGCGCCGAGTTGGCGCCCGGCCTCGTGGGTGAGGACGCCCCCGTCGACCCGCGCAATGTGTACGCCGCGACCAAGCTCGCGCAGGAACACCTCGCCGCCGCCTGGGCGCGCGCGAGCGGTGGGACGGCGCTCTCGCTGCGCTACCACAACGTGTACGGGCCGCGGATGCCCCGCGACACCCCGTACGCCGGTGTCGCCTCCTTCTTCCGCTCCGCGCTCGCCCGCGGCGAGGCGCCGCGTGTCTTCGAGGACGGCCGCCAGCGGCGCGACTTCGTGCACGTACGGGACGTGGCCGAGGCCAACGCGGTGGCGCTGGAGGCGGACGCCGAGCCGGGCGTGCTGCGCGCCTACAACACGGGCAGCGGCACGCCGCACACCGTCGGCGAGATGGCGTCGGCGCTCGCGGCGGCGTACGGCGGGCCCGATCCCGTCGTGACGGGGGAGTACCGGCTCGGCGACGTCCGGCACATCACCGCGGACTCCGCGCGACTCCGCGCCGAGCTCGGGTGGAAGCCCGAGGTGCAATTCGACGACGGGGTACGGGAGTTCGCGCACGCCGCGATGGACAGGTGAGCCCCGGTCAGTGGGTCAGCAGGTGCTCGCGCCCGAACATCGTCGCCGCGGCCCGCGCCGTCGGAGTGCCCGAGTCGAGATCGGGGCCCGCCTCCAGCGAACAGCGCCTGCTGCTGCTCGGCGCTCATCAGCCGGAACAGGTTGCCTGGCTGCTCGAAGTAGTTGTCGTCGTCCTCGCGGAAGTCGAACCGGTCGGCTACGGCGCCCACGGCCTGGCTCGGCTCGCGGTAGGCGGGCTGCTCGCGCCAGCGGCCGTACGAGTTCGGCTCGGTGCCGGGCGTGGCCCCCTGGTTGCCGTCGACGCGCATGGCGCCGTCGCGGTGGTAGGAGTTCACCGGGTTCTTCGGCGCGTTGACCGGGATCTGGTGGAGTCGCCGTTCTCGATCGAGTCGGAGAGGTCGCGCTGGTGCGACTCGCGGTCCTTGCCGACGAGGGCCTCGGCGTCGGTGAGGTCCTTGATGCCCTGCTGGGTGCGAAGGAGGGTTCCAAGCCATGCCGTACGGCGGCCATTACGGTGCGGCGGTGCTCGCGGCGGCGTTCGGCAGCGTGACCTCGAAGCGGCAGCCGCCGGGGATGTTGCTGACCGTGGCCCGGCCCGCGTGCGCCTCCACGATGCCGCGCACGATCGCGAGACCGAGACCCGCGCCTGCCGGGGGAGTACGGGCGTGGGTGCCGCGCCAGCCGGTGTCGAAGACGCGCGGGAGGTCCTCCTCGGGGATGCCGCCGCAGGCGTCCGAGACCGACACCACCACGCCCTCCGGCGAGCGGTGCGCGGCGACGGCGACCGTGCCGTCCGCCGGCGTGCGGCGGATCGCGTTGACGAGGAGATTGCCCAGGACCCGGCTCATCTCCTTGCCGTCGACCTCCACCGGCACCGGCTCCACCTGCTCGCCGACGAGCCGTACCCCGTGCTCGCGCGCCAGCGGGTCGGCGCCCGCCAGCGCGTCGCTGACCAGGTCGTACAGGGACATCCTTGCCGGGGCCAGCGGCAGCGCGCCCGCGTGGATGCGGGACAACTCGAAGAGATCGCCCACCATGTCGTTGAGCCGCTCGACGTCGGTGCGCATCTGGCGCAGATAGCGGTCCGGGTCGGCGGCGACGCCGTCCTCCAGCGCCTCCGCCATGGCGCGCAGACCCGCGAGCGGGGTGCGCAGATCGTGCGAGATCCAGGCGACCAGCTCGCGCCGCGAGGTCTCCAGGGCGCGCTCACGCTCACGGGAGGCGGCGAGCTTGGCGCTGGTCGCCGCCAGCTCCCGGCTGAGCTCCTCCAGTTCGGCGGTGGCCGGGGCGTCGGGCGCGGCGAAGTCGCCGCCGTCGCCGAACGAGCGGGCTGCGTCGGCCAGTTCACGGCTGCGCGCCACCACCCACCGGCCGAGGACGAGCGCCGTCGCCAGCGAGACGGCAGCAGCCATCGCCGCCACCAGCGTCACCACGCTCAGGTCGTGCGGCGACAGGAACATGGCCCACGCCACGGCGAGGGTGCCCGCCAGCATCGCGACCACGCCGACGGTGGCGACCACGGCGATCGACGTGGTGAGCGAACGGCGCCGCAGCAGCCGCAGCGCGGCCGCCCCGGCGAGGCCCGTGGCGGCGGCGCCGACGAAGGCGTACAGGGCGATGAGAAGGATGTCGTGAAGGGGCACGGTCAGGCCTCCAGGTCTGCGGCCGCCGGCGTCGGCTCGAAGCGGTAGCCCACGCCCCACACCGTCTGGATCAGGCGCGGGCGGGCCGGATCGTCCTCGACCTTGCCGCGCAGCCGGCGGATGTGGACCGTGACTGTCGACAGGTCGCCGAACTCCCAGCCCCACACCTCGCGCATCAGGTCCTCCCGGCTGTACGCCCGCCCGGGATTGCGCAGGAAGTAGGCCAGGAGGTCGAACTCGCGCAAGGTCAGGGCGAGTTCGGTGCCGTCCCGTGTGACCCGGCGCGCCGCCGGGTCGACCGTGAGGCCCGCCGCGCGCAGCGGGCTTTGCCGTGCGGTGGCGGGGCGGGCGCGGCGCAGCACCGACTCCACGCGCAGCACCAGCTCGCGCGGGCTGAACGGCTTCGTCACGTAGTCGTCCGCGCCGACCTCCAGGCCGAGGATCCGGTCGTCCTCGTCGCCGCGCGCGGTGAGCATGATGACCGGGACGGGGCCGCGTTCACGCATTCGGCGGCACACCTCCAGGCCGTCCATGCCGGGCAACATCAGGTCGAGGACCACCAGGTCCGGTCGGTGCGCGGCGGCCCGCGCGAGGGCGGCTGGGCCGTCGTCCGCGCGGTCCACGCGGTAGCCGGCGCGGTCCAGGTATCCCGCCACCACCTCGGCGACGGTCGGATCATCGTCGACGACCAGGACGCGGGCCGCGCCGCCGTCGGGGGCCGGCCCCGTGGGCTCGTATGACTGCTGCATGCCACCAGCCTCGCACCGCGCCGGGCCTCCGCGACGTCCCGGCCGGGGCCGAGCGGTCGACGTCCGTGTTTCGTAAGGATCTCGCGCCCGAAATGTCGGAATCAGGCTCGTAGGGTGAGACCCGTGACAAGCCCACCCACCACCGTCGACGTGGTCCTTCCCTGCCTCAACGAGGCCGAGGCCCTGCCCTGGGTCCTCGACCGGATCCCGCCGCACTGGCGCGCCCTCGTCGTCGACAACGGATCCACCGACGGCTCCGCCGGGATCGCCCGCTCGCTGGGCGCCGAGGTCGTGCGCGAGGAGCGGCGCGGATTCGGCGCCGCCTGCCACGCGGGCCTGACCGCGTCCGACGCCGACATCGTGTGCTTCTGCGACTGCGACGCCTCGCTCGACCCGGGGCTGCTCGTCCCCTTCGTCCGCGAAGTGGCGGACGGCGAGGCCGACCTGGTCCTCGGACGGCGCCGCCCGACGGTGCGCGGCGCCTGGCCCGTGCACGCCCGCGCCGGCAACCTCGCGCTCGCCCGCATGCTGCGCCGCAGGACCGGCCTGCGCCTGCACGACCTCGGGCCGCTGCGCGCCGGGCGCCGCGAGGCGCTGCTCGGACTCGACCTCACCGACCGGCGCAGCGGCTACCCCCTGCAGATGGTGGTGCGCGCGGCCGACGCCGGCTGGCGGATCGCCGAGCACGACGTGCCGTACCTGCCGCGCACCGGCGCCTCCAAGGTGACCGGCACCTGGCGCGGCACCTGGCACGCGGTGCGCGACATGAGCCGGGTGCTGAACGAGACGCCCGTACGGGAAGGAAGCACGCGGTGAGCACACGCCGTCAATCGCCGGTCGACCTCCTGGTCATCGCCAAGGAGCCGCGCCCCGGCCGGGTCAAGACCCGCCTCACGCCGCCCTTCACGCCGCAGGAGGCGGCGGAGCTCGCCGAGGCCGCGCTCGCCGACACCCTGGAGGCGGTCGCCCAGGCCCCGGCCGCCCGCCGCGTCCTCGTCCTCGACGGCGCGCCCGGCCCCTGGCTGCCGCCCGGCTTCGAGGTCGTGCCGCAGTGCGCGGGCGGCCTCGACGAACGCCTCGCGGCCGCGTTCGCCGGGTGCACGGGGCCCGCGCTCCTCATCGGCATGGACACCCCGCAGGTCCGGCCCGAGCTCCTCACCGTGGACTTCGCCGACTGCGATGCCTGGTTCGGCCCGGCCCTCGACGGCGGCTTCTGGGCCCTCGGCCTGGCCGACCCCGAACCGGGACTGCTGCGCGGTGTGCCCATGTCCACGGCGCACACCGGCGCCGCACAGCGCGCCCGGCTCGTCGAGGCGGGCCTGCGGGTACGCGATCTGCCGCCCCTGCGTGACGTGGACACCGCCGAGGACGCCGCGGCCGTGGCCGCCGAGGCACCGCACGGCCGGTTCGCCGCACGACTGGCGCTCTGTACGGCAGGGGCCGATCGATGAGCGCCCCACCCGCCGCCCCCTGGGCCGGCGCCGACCCGTACTCCGCCGCCCTGCGCACCGGGCGCGGGCCGCTGTTCCTGCGGCGCGCCGACGGGTGGCTGCTGCCCCTCGAGGTGGAGCGATGGTGTGCGCGGGCCGACGCCGTCGACCGGCAGGTGCTGGAACGCTGCGAGGGCGCCGTGCTCGACGTCGGCTGCGGGCCCGGACGGCTCGTCGCGGAGCTCGCCGGGCAGGGGCGTACCGCGCTCGGCGTGGATGTCAGCGATGCCGCCGTCGCCCACAGCCGCGCTTTCGGCGGCCAGGCGCTGTGCCGCTCGGTGTTCGATCCGCTGCCCGGCGAGGGCCGCTGGGACACCGTGCTGCTGATGGACGGCAACATCGGCATCGGCGGCGAACCGGCCGCCCTGCTCGCCCGCGTCGTCCAACTCCTCGCCCCCGGCGGGATGTTGATAGTCGAAGCCGCGCCCGTCGACGTCGACGAGCGGGCGAGCGTGCAGGTCACCGACTCACCGGGGCAGTCCGGAGGTCACCCCTTCCCGTGGGCGCGGCTCGGCACCCCCGCCCTGCTCCGGTACGCGGCCGGGGCGGGTCTGCGCCCCGTCGATCAGTGGTCCGTGGGCGGCCGCTGCTTCGCCGCGCTGCGCACCCGCACGGCGAGCACCAGCGCCGAACCCGCGAACAGCGCCGCCGTGAGCAGCAGCCAGTGGCCGAGGTACACATCGGCGGAGCGGCCGGTCGCCGACCGGTAGCGCTCCTCCTGCGCCCCGCTGATCAGCGGGAACCAGACGAGCAGCAGCAGCGCCGAGAGCGCGGCCGGAACCCGGACGTACCCCACCCGCTCCCGGCGCCCGGCCGTCGCGGCCCCGCGCACCAGTAGCCGGTCCACGCCCGCGTACAACGGCACCAGCACGAGATCGTGCACGAGGGCCGCGCCCACGAACCACAGCGCCACCCCGAACCAGTCGTCGGCGAGCATCCGCACCCCCGCGTACCCGGCGAGCGCGAACGAGCAGAGCAGCAAAAGGAGTTGAAGCGGGCTTCCCAGAGGGATGCGACGCAAGAGTGACATCGTGGTCACACCTTTCCGAAGGTGAGTCGGGCCACCCACTTGGTGTTGAGCACCCCCGGTGCGGCGGGCACGATCACGCGCGCCGGGTAGCCGTGATCGGCGGAGAGCGCTTCCCCGTTGACGTACAGGGCGAGCAACGACCGTGGATCGGCGACCTGGTTGGCGCGCAGCGCGGCGTGCCGGAAGGCGCCGCGCCGCTGCAGCGACTCGACGAGCACATCCGGCGGATCGCCGTCGTGTCCCACGAGCGCCGCCAGGTCCCGCAGCCGTACGCCGCGCCACCACTGGTCGGACGTCGACCAGCCCTCCACGCAGGCGATGGGCAACGCCGAGCTGTGAAGGGGGAGTTGGGACAGTTCGATGCGACTGAGGCGGACCGTGCGGCCCGAACGTCCGACCACGACCAGGCGCCACGCGTCCTCGGCCGTCTCCGCGCGGTCGATCCCCGCGTAGGCGGCGGTCTTGTTGATCTGGAAGCCGTTGGGGCCGGTCCCCGGGTCCGCGCCGCCGTGCGGGGCGAGCAGCGCGGTGCGGCGCAGCGGGCCGTCGAAGCTCTGCCCGGCCGTCGTACCGAACAACAGCAGCGAGCCGCCCCCGACGAACCACAGCGCGCCCCGCCGGGACACCGTCGGCGGATCCGGTCGCGGAGCCACCAACTCCCCCTCCTCGCGCGCACGACGCACATTGCGCACCGCCGCCGGAACCTTCAGCACCGCGTGCGCCACGAACGCGGCGAAGAACACCCACGCCCCGTAGAAGTGCAGCGGATAGAACGAGCCGGGGAAGAGATAGTCGAGCTGCACGTTCATCACCCCCGTGACGAACTCGAAGAGCCCGCCGCCGACCAGCAGCAACAGCGAGACACGTTCGAGCGCGTGCGTCAGTGAACGGGCCGGCGGCAGCGCGAACAGCTTCGGCACCACCGACCACAGCTTTGCCAGCAGTACGGGGATCAGCGCGATGCCGAGCGTGACATGCACGCCCTGCGTGAGCCGGTACAGCCAGTGCGGGTCCGTCGGCCAGGCGAAGAGGTAGAAGCCGAGGATCCCCTTGTCCGGGGTCTTGTCGTTGACCGGGGCCAGGCCCGGGTTGTACGCCGCGTACGAGACGAGGCCGGTCACGAACAGGGCGGTGATGCCGACGAGCAGCACGAGGCCCAGCACGGAGGTGAGCCAGGGGCCGCGCAGCGGGCTGCGCCAGAAGGAGGGCGAGGCGGGGGTGTCGCGCATGTCTCGACCGTAGGCCGCGAGTACCGCCCGTCGGGGTGTGCGACTCATGACGAAACGCTGACATCAGGGCCGGTCGGCGCAGTGCGGGACGCCTCTCGGCCTAGCGTTCCGGTGTGAACCCCCGCACCGACCCTCGCACGGATCCCCGCACCGAACCGCGCGGCACGCGCCGCGACCTGTACGCCGCCGCGGCCGCGCTGCTCCTCGTACTGACCGCCGCGCTCGTCGGCCGCCACATGGAGGACACCTACGGCACCCTGCACGTCGGCGCGCCCCCGCTGTACGGAAGGTGGCTCCCGCACCTCGGCCCCGGCACACCCGCCGCCCTCGCGGTGGCCGTCGCCGTCGTCGCGTACGGGCCCGCCCTCGCGGCCCGGCTCCGCTGGCGCGCGCTGCTTGCCTCGGCCTGGGCCACGGCCACCGCATGGATCCTCTCCCTCGCCCTGATCGACGGCTGGCACCGCGGCGTCGCGGAACGGCTCACCACCAAGTACGAGTATCTGCAGGTCATCGACCGCTTCCACGACATCCCGGCCACCCTGCGCGACTACACGCGGCACATCCTCATCGACTCACCGGACCACTGGCCGGCCCACACGGCGGGCCACCCGCCCGCCGCCCCGCTCACCTTCGTCCTCCTCGACCGCATCGGGCTCGGTGGCGGGGGATGGGCGGGCCTGTGGTGCGTCATCGTCGGCGCGACGGCGTGCGTGGCCGTGCTCGTCGCCGTGCGCGCGCTCGCCGGGGAGGAACTGGCGCGCCGCGCCGCCCCGTTCATGGTCGTCGTGCCCGGCGCGGTGTGGATGGGGGCCTCCGCCGATGCGTACTTCGCAGCCGTCGCCGCGTGGGCGGTGGCCCTGCTCGCGCTGGCGGTGAGCGGGCGTTCGGTCTGGTGGGCGGCCGGGGCCGGGCTGCTGTTCGGCCTGACCTGCTACCTCTCGTACGGGCTCACGCTGTTCGCGCTGATCGGGCTTGCGGTCCTCTTCCTCGGGCGGGGGAGGGTGCGGGATCGGCCGGTGGCACTCGCGGCGCTGTTCTGCGCCGGGCTCGCGGTCGTGCCGGTGGTGTTCACGCTCGCCGGGTTCAACTGGTGGGAGGCGTACCACCTGCTGATGACCCGTTACGACCAGGGCGCCGGCGGCATCCGGCCGTACGGCTACTGGGTGTGGGCCAATCTCGCGTGCACGGTCCTGGTCGTCGGCGTGGCGACGGTGGCGGGGCTGCGGCGGACGGTCGGGCAGCTGGTCCGGCCGGACGGCAGGGGAGGCGGGCAGGCCCGGCTCGCGCTCCTCGCCGGGGCCGCGCTCATCGCCCTGCTCGCCGCCGACCTGTCCGGCATGAGCAAGGCGGAGACCGAACGCATCTGGCTGCCCTTCGCGATGTGGCTCGTCCCCGCCTGCGCGTTCCTCCCCCGGGCGAGACCGTGGCTCGCCGCGCAGGTGGCGCTCGCCCTGCTCGTGAACCACCTGGTGCTCACCGGGTGGTGACAGGGCCTAAGGGTCAGCCGCCGCGGCCGCTTCTCTCGTGACGGTCCTCCCGGGCGTGGAACGCGTTCAGTACGTCCATCACCTCCGCGTCCGAGACCTGCGGGAACCGGTCGTAGCCCTCGCTCACGGCGTGGAAGTCCGCCGGCTGTTCGAGGCAGATCACGTCGCCCGTGTGTCCTCGCAGGTCCGCCACGGTCTGCGGGCTGCCGACGGGCGCGGCGAGGACGAGGCGGTCCGCGCCCCGGCGGCGTAGCGAGAGGAGGGCCGCGGTGGCGGTGAGGCCGGTGGCGAGCCCGTCGTCGACCACGATCACCGTCCGGTTCTCGACCGGGGGCGCGGGGCGGTCGGTGCGGTACACGTGGGCGCGGCGGTGCAGTTCGGCGCGGGCCTCGGCGACATCGGAGCCGAGCCCTTCCTCGCTCAGGCCCAGGAGTTCCAGGGCCACCCGGTCGAACAGGGGCGGCTCCTCGCCGACGACGGCGCCGATCGCGGTCTCGCGCCGGCCCGGCACGCCGATCTTGCGGGCGACCAGGACGTCGAGGGGCGCGTGCAGCGCGTGCGCGACGGGCGCCGCCACGGGGACGCCGCCGCGTGGCAGCGCGAGCACGACCGGATCGACGAGATCGCTGGAGTCGGCCCACTCCAGCATCCGCAGGGCGAGTTCTTCACCGGCGTGCGTACGGTCACGGAAGGGCACGGGGCCTCCTCTGTGGTCGTCAGTGGTCCTCGGTGGGGGGTGCGGTACGGAGGGTCCTGCTCAGGTCCGGTGGCCGAGCAACTCCCGTACGCCTGCGCCGTTGAGCGTCAGGGCGTCCGGTGAACCCGCGTCGATCGTCATCGACAGCTCCGTCGGCCAGCTCGCGGCGAGCGCGCCCAGCGGCACCGGCGTGCAGCGCGAGATGAACGGAAGCAGTTCCGACATGCGCAGCTCGGACGTGAAGAGCGGGACCAGCTGCTCGCCGCCGGGCTGTTCGATGACCGGCAGGGACAGCCCGGGGGAGGCCGCGTCCTGTTCCGCGCCCACCTCGTCGGGCACGGGCACGAGGACCTCGCACTCGGCGAGCGCGTCGAGCGCGCCCTGGTCCTCTGTATTCATGCTGAGAGCGCTGAGCGCCTGCTGTGCGGGGGAGGAGCCGTTCTGCGGGGTTGCGTTCGAATCCATGATCAAGCCTCTGGTGGATGGTGGGTGGCGCCCCCGCGTACCCAAGGGACACCGGTCCATGCAGCAGAGACCGTAGCGACGGCGACCGGCTCAGGCCGCCGCCCGTCTCGCCCAGGCGCGGCCCCACCGCCCCATCATGTGCGCGCACAGCGGCCGGCCGTGCAGCAGCTCCACGCCCTCCGTCGCACCCGTGGCGACGAAGAAGCGGCGGCCCATGGACGACTGCAGCGTGGTGGTCCAGCGAAAGCCGTCACCGACGGCGATCGCGCCGCGTAACAACTCGTGGCCTATCCCCTCGCGGCGCCACAACTCGTCGACCCAGATCCCCTGGATCCGACCGACCGCGCAGTCCTCGCACAGCCGGAACCGGACCTCGGCGATCTGCCGGCCGGCCTGGGTGCGGGCGGAGATCCGCCACTGGCCGTCGGCGCCGGGGCGCTGTTCGGCGAGCATCACCACGGTTCCGTCACCGGTCGTGATCAGCCCGCCCGTCCTCCTACGCATGCGGGCCTCCTGCGGCGGTGCTGTGTCGGAGTTGTGCCCGCGCATCCTTTCACGCGACGGGGCCGTGATGACAGGGGGTGCGCGGGGGTGGTTAGGGGCCCGGCCGCGCGCCGGTCCGGCCGCTGCACCGCGGCGTTCTGTGCGGCGTTCTGCATAGACTGAATCCGTGCATTCCGCCTATAACGGAAAGTTCCGCAAGGCTCTCCTGGGGTGCGGGGAGAGCATCCCGGCCGAGCGGGCGGCCATGCTGTGCAAGGAAATCCTCGGCCTGGACGCCGTGACGGCCACAACCGCCGTCGAGCTCGTCGAGCGGGCCGCGGACGCCGCCCCCGACCTGGTGATCAGCGTGACCGACCTGCCGGACGGCAGTGCGATCGACGCGGTGCGGGAGCTGCGCGGCGGCGGTGACACCGTGCCCGTCGTGCTCCTCACCCGGCACACCGAGTCCAACCGGCGCGTGGCCGCGTTCGCGGCGGGCGCGGACGAGTACATCGTCGTGCCCGCGGACGCCACCGAGATCCAGATGCGCATCAGGGCGCTGATCCGGCGCTGCGTCTGGGAGCGCGAGACCGCCGCGCCGGAGGCGGAGCCGCAGCCGGAGGAGCCCGATCTCACGGGCGGCGTACGGGTCGGTGACATCGTGCTGGTCGACGAAACCCGCACCGTCACCCGTGCCGGAACCCCCGTGGAGATGACCCCCACCGAGTACGGGCTGCTCGAATTCCTCATGGCCCATCCCCGGCAGGTGCTGTCGCGGCAGCAGATCCTCGGCGCGGTGTGGGGCCCGCACCACCAGGGCAGGGACGCCGTCGACACCTACATCCGGTATCTGCGCCGCAAGCTCGACCCGCTGGGCCCACCCGCGATCCACACCAAGCGCGGCTACGGCTACGTGTTCGACCCCGAGCGCGAGGCCTGACCCGCACCGTTGCGCGCGGCGCGGCGCGGCGCGGCACGGCGCCGGGGGCGGCTCCCCGAGAACTCCCGCTGAACGCCCGGCGGTCGCACGCCGTATTCCTAGCTGCTTTCACGGCTGCGCCGAATGTCATGGGAAGGGTGCCACCCCCACGTCCCGATCCGGAGGAACCGTCATGTACGTCTACCGCGCGAATGAATCGAGCGAGCCGAGCGCAGCGGACGGTCGGCAGTCGCTGCCCGAATACGCGGAACGCTCCCGCCCGTTGCTGACCTGGAACCAGTCCGTCGAACTCGCCGCCGCGCAGGCCCGCGAGCGGGTGCGGCAGGCGCTCGGCGCCTACGCCGTCGAACCGCGCGCCGTCGACGCGGCCGTCGTCGTCGCCAGCGAACTCGTCGCCAACGCCTGCCAACACGCCCGCGGCCCCTACCAGTTGCGCCTCAGCGTGAGCCGCACCTTGTGCGTCGAGGTCCTCGACCGCGGCCCCGGCCTGCCCGCCGCCGTCCTGCGGCGCACCCCTGTCGCGACCGACTCCGTCGAGCGGGGCCGCGGTCTGCTGCTGGTGGACCGGCTCGCCGGCGGGGCGTGGGGCAGCCGGAGGCTCGCGGGCGGGCACTGCGTGTGGGCCGAGATTCCGGCGCGCTGAAGCCCCTCGATCCCCGAATCCCTGTCCCGATCCCCGCATCCCGATTCCCGATTCCCGGAGAACTCCCGGGGGCCGCCCCGGCATCTCCCACAGCGGTCACGGATTGCCCCGCTTTGATGGAAATGGCTGGTCGTGGAGCTTCGGCTCCTGCCCGCGACCGGCATCCGTCGAACCCGGAGGGATCATGCCCGAGGCCGCGCCGCGACTCAGCGTCGTCGTACCGTTCCAGAACGTGGACACCTATCTCGAGGAGTGTCTGCGCTCGATCTCGCTCCAGACCTTCACGGACTTCGAGGTCGTCCTCGTCGACGACGGGTCCACCGACGGCTCCGGCGAGCTCGCCGCCCGGCACTGCGCCGCCGACCCGCGCTTCCGCCTCGTCCGGCAGGAGGCGCACGGCCCCGGCCACGCCCGGAACACCGGTCTGCGGGCCATCCACCCGGACGCCGAGTTCCTCGCCTTCGTGGACGGCGACGACGTCATCCCGGACTACGCGTACGAGCTGCTGATCGGCACGCTCGCGAAGAGCGGCTCCGACTTCGTCTCCGGCAACGTGCGCATGATGAACTCCCGCACGTCCTGGCCCTCCACCCTGCACCACAAGCACCTGGCCCGGGACCGGCGCCGCACCCACATCACCCGGCACCACGGCCTGATCTTCGACCGCACCGTGTGGAACAAGGTGTTCCGTCGCTCCTTCTGGGACCGCGTCGGCATCACGTACCCCGAGGGCATCCTGTACGAGGACGTGTGGGTCAACCTCGTCGCCCACTACAGCGCCGAGCGCGTCGACGTCGTCGGTACGCCCGTCTATCACTGGCGGCGCAGGGACCGGGGCGCCGCCCCGTCGATCACGCAGACGAACCACGCCCTGGGCAACATCCGCGACCGCATCACCGCGGTCGGCTCGGTGAGCCGCTATCTCGCCGAGCGGGCGCGGGAGACCGGGGAGTACGTCGAGCACAAGCGGCGCTACGACCGGTCCTGCCTCGAGTCCGACCTCATGATCCACCTCAACGCACTGTCGGACGCCGACGACGAGACCCGCGCGCACTTCATGCGGCACGCGGCCGCGTTCGTCGACGCGGCGGCCGAGGGCATCGTCGAGGAGCTGGGCGCCGTCGACCGCGTGAAGTGGGGCCTGGTGTGCGCGGGCAAGCTGGACGAGCTGCTGTCCGTTCTCGCATTCGAGCGTGGCAACCGCGGCTCGTTGCCCGTCCGCCGCCGGCTGCGCCGCCACCTCGCGTACCCGCACCTGGGCGACCGCGGCGCCGGCGTACCCAAGAGCGCGTACCGCCTGGGCCCCGAGTTCACCCTGCGGGGCTCGCTGGTCAGCGCGGAGTGGGAGGGCGGCAAGCTGCGGATCGCCGGCCGCGCCTACATCCGCAACCTCGACGTCGGCAAGCGCCGCCACTCGCTCAAGGCGGTCGCGCTGCGGCAGAAGAAGCAGGGCCGGTTCCTCGCGCTGCCCGCGCGCACCACCTACGCGCCGGAGGCCACCGAGCACTCGGGCCAGCAGCGCTACTCCTACGACTGGTCCGGCTTCGAGGCCACCATCGACCCCGAGCGCCTCAAGCACAAGGGCCGGTGGGTGGAGGGCACTTGGGACGTCGCGGTCGGCGCGTTCAGCCGCGGTCTGTTCCGGTACAAGTCGCTCATCGCCGGTGACGCGGGCAGCGCCTCGCACCCGCGGGACTTCTACGTCGACAAGAACGTCCGCGTCGTCCCGCTCTTCGTCGACGGCGCGCTCAAGCTCCGTGTGGAGATCGTCCGCGCCCGCATCATCGGACACCGCGTGAGCGGCGAGCACCTGGAGCTGCGCGGCGTGCTCCTGGCTCCTGAGACGCCGCCGGCCGCCACGCTGCGGGTCCGCGCGCTCACGGGGGCCGCCGAGCACGACGCGCCGGTCGACTTCAAGGACGGCGGCGAGGGCTGGTGCACGTTCCGCACACGGATCCCGCTGCACGCACTCGCGCCTGCGGGCGGTGAGGACACCCCCGAGGCATGGCGCGTGGGCAGCAACGGCTGGAAGACCTCGCTGCACATCCCCGGCCGCGAGCGCCTGCTGTACCCGGTCGTCGCCCCCGACACCGCCGACGGCGCCTACCCGCTGCCCGACCGGGTGGCCGCCGACCGCGAGGTCGTCGTCCTGCGCAACGCCCCCGGCTACCTGGTGCTCTTCGTCCGCGACGAACTGCCGGTCGCCGACCGGTGCGCCTGGGCCGACGACGGCCGCCTGACCGTCGAGGGCGCCTTCCCCGGCCAGGAGCACCTGTCGGCCGAGGAGCGGGCGGGCCTGCGCCTCGTCGTGCGCTCCCGTGCCAAGGGCGAGGAGCGGGACTTCCCCGTGGAGTGCCTGGCCGGTCGCTTCCGGTTCGCGATCGACCCCTCGCGCGTCGACGGGCTGAACGGCGCGGTGCCGCTCGCCGCGGGCCGCTGGGACTTCGCGTTCCGCGTGCCGGGCCGCACCCGCGACCTCGTGCTCAAGGCCCGTCGTGACCTCGTCGCCGGACTGCCCAGCGAACGCACCCTGGCCGGGCGCCGCTTCGAGGTGCAGGCCCAGCAGCACGACCGGTTCACCCTGCGCTCCCACTCCGGCATCCCGGCCGCCGCGCGCGGACCGTACGCACAGCGCCAGTTGCGCACCCGCCACTACCCGCACTGCCGCAAGCGCCCGGTGCGCCCTGCGGTCCTCTTCGACAGCTTCCGCGGCGCGCAGATCGCCGACAGCCCGCGCGCCGTCTTCGACGAACTGGTGCGCCGGGGAATGGAGTTGGAGCTGCTCTGGGTCGTCCGCGACGACCAGGTCGAGGTTCCGGAGCACGCCCGCGCCGTCCGCATGTGGTCACCCGAGTGGTACGAGGCCCTGGCCCGCTCCCGGTACCTCGTCTACAACAACCACTTCCCGGCCTGGTTCCGGCGCCGCGAAGGGCAGACCGTCGTCCAGACCTGGCACGGCACCCCGTTGAAGAAGATCGGCCACGACATCGAGTCGGTGCACTTCTCCGACCAGGGCTACCTGGACCGGCTCTCCACCGAGGTCGGCCAGTGGAACATGCTCGTCTCGCCGAACTCCTTCAGCACCCCGATCCTGCGCCGCGCCTTCGGCTTCGAGGGCGAGATGCTGGAGACCGGGTATCCCCGCAACGACGTGCACCACCACACGGAACAGGAGCAGGCCCGGCGCGCGGCGCTCGTCCGGGAGCGGATCGGTCTGCCCGAGGGCAAGAAGGTCGTCCTGTACGCGCCGACCTGGCGCGACGACCAGTACCACGCGGCGGGCAAGTACACGCTCGACTTCCGCATCGACCTCGACGACGCGCGGGCCCGACTCGGCGACGACCACGTCCTGTTGGTGCGCCGCCACCCCAATGTCGTGGACCCGGTGCCGGGCGCGGGCGACGGATTCGTCTTCGACGTTTCCACGTACAACGACATGGCCGACCTCATGCTCGTCACGGACGTCCTGGTCACCGACTACTCGTCCCTGATGTTCGACTTCGCCAACACCGGCCGGCCGATGCTCTTCTTCACGTACGACCTCGACCACTACCGGGACACGCTGGGAGAACGCCCGGTTCCTGGGCAGGGCGCAGGTCGCGGAGGACGGGGCCTGGTCCTGGACGCCCCGCACCCCGATGGCCGACGGCGAACACGTCGTCAAGGTCCTGGCCCTGAACGCCGACGGCGCCGACTCGGAGCGCACGGTGGTGCGCTGCCGTGTCAGAAGTGATCGGGAAGTGGCAGCGGCCGCTTGAGTCGGCGACCGAGGCGCCGGTCGATCCACCCGAACAACCAGGCCAGCAGGGCCGCGACCACGAGCACCCCGACGATGTTCCGCAGCGCGAGGCCGTAGCCGCGCGCGTGCGCGTCGAGGAACGGATACGGGTACCAGTCCGTGACCGCGCCGTGCACGAGCGTGTACGCGATCCACAGCGTCGGCCACACGAACGCCCACCCCACGGTCGCGCCGTCGATCCGCCCGCGCGGCCCGAACAGCAGCCAGCCGAGGAGCGTCATCGGCGGCGCGACGTAGTGCAGCCCCACCGTGATCCACAGCGAGACACCTTCGGCGTGGATCTGCGGCGCGAGGACGATCGCGAACACCAGACCGGTGATCGTGATGCCGAGCAGCGCGTCGAGCCGCAGCACCCGCCACCCGGCGCCGTCCCGGCCCGGGCGCAGCACCAGGATCACGGCGCAGGCCAGGACGAGGATGTTGCTCTGGATGGTGAAGTAGCTGAGCATGCGCACCAGCCGGGTCCACGTGCCGGCCTCGTCCCCTGTCGTGTCCCCGGCCCCGGCGGAGGACCCACCGCTGAACACGAGCACGAACTGCGCGACGAGCGCCGCCGCGACGACGACGGCCAACACGCCGTGCCACAGCCGGGAGGGGCCGGAGGCTCGGTCAACGACTGCTCGGGGCGCGGGTCCTGTGATGGTGATGACGGACTCCTCGATCTGAGACGTTGTGCATGTTTCATCGAGTATGACCGATATGGGGATGACGATGAGGGCGGGGTGCGCCGCGTGGCTAGTCGGACGGCGCCAGCGTGCGTAGAACGTCGAACTCGTTGCCCTCGGGGTCGGCCATGACCACCCAGTTGCGGCCGGGGCCCTGGCCCACGTCGACCTTGGTGGCGCCGAGGGCGAGCAGCCTCGTCGCCTCGTCGTCGGTGCTGCGGTCGACCGGGCTGACGTCCAGGTGGAGCCGGTTCTTCACGCTCTTGCCCTCGGGTACGCGGATGAACACCAAGGTGGGCGGCATCTGGCGGGCCCGGACCTCCTCGACGGTCGGCTCCCAGGAGCCGATCTCGACCTTGTCCTCGCTCCGTTCGAGCACCTTGAAGTCGAGGACCTCGCACCAGAAGGCGGCGAGCCGCTCCGGATCGTGACAGTCGACGACCAACTCGGTGAATCTACTGGCCATTTGCTCCCCCAGGAGGTGTGGACGGGGGCTCAGCCTATCCAGCTGTCCAGCGAAAGGGGCCGGGCCTCAGCAGCCGCAACTCGCCCTGCGTACCAGCGAAACCGGCAGCGTCAGCGACTCGGGTTCCTTGTTCCCCTGGCCGCCGAGGCGCCGCACCAGCAGCTCCACCGCCTCCTCGCCCATGCGGCGCATCGGCTGACGGACCGTGGTGAGCGCGGGGCGTGCCATGCGGCCGAGCGGGATGCCGTCGAAGCCGGTGACCGTCACGTCCTGCGGCACGCGCAGACCTCGCCGCTCCAGAGTGTGCAGGGCGCCGACCGCCATCTGGTCGTTGGCGAAGAGCAGTGCCTCGGGGTGCTCGCCGGGGCGGTCGAGCAGGGTGTCGGTGGCCTGCGCGCCCTCCGCCTGCGTCATCATGCCGACGCGCACATCGGGTACGTCGGCCACGTCGATGCCGGCGGCGCGGCAGGCCTCGGTGTAGCCGTGGAACCGGGCCTCCACGTCCGGGGAGTCCTCCGCCGAGCCCACGTAGGCCAGGCGGCGCAGGTCGTGGTCCTCGATGAGATGGCGGGTCAACTCGCGCTGTCCGTCGGCGTTGGCGACCTGGATGTGGTCGAGCCGCACCGGCCGGTCCTGCTCGCCGGGTTCGCGCGGGCCCGCCAGCATCACGACGGGCTGCCGACGCGATATGAGCTCCAGCTCCTCCGTCGGGACGGTGCGGGCGAGCACCGCGAATCCGTCGACACGCCCCGCCACCTTCGCGACCAGGGTCTCGGGGCCGCTCTTCAGCGATGCCGCGATCAGCAGCGCGTAGCCGTGCCGGCGGGCGGCCCGCTCCATGCCGCGGATGATCTGGTCGGAGTAGAGCATCGCGGCGTTGTCGTCCGGTTCGTCGCCGACCCCGGCCTCCGCCTCCGACTCGGCGTCCGGATCCGAGTAGTCGGGAAAGCACAGGCCGAGCACGCCGGTCGAACGGCTCGCCAGGCCCCGGGCGTTGCCACTCGGGACGTAGCCGAGCTCGCGGGCGGCGGCGAGCACCCTCTCGCGGGTCTGTGCGCGTACGGAGTCGGGGTTGCGGTAGACCCGCGACACGGTGGCGATCGAGACGCCGGAGCGTTCGGCGACGTCGTACACCGTGGGGGTGGTGGTCATGTGGGCGGCCCCCGAGTCTGCTGCGGGGGCGTGACCGGCCCTCCGACGGATGAAAGCGCATTCACCATAGGTGGGGGAGCGGGGCGGAGCAAGGCTGGCGCCTTCGCGGGGCCGGGGCGCGGCCCGGCGGGGCCAGGTGCGGTCCGGGGCGGAGCCCGGCCGAGTCAGGCGCAGGTCCGGGGTACAGCCCGGCCGGGCCAGGCGCAGGTCCGGGGCGCGGACTCAGCCGCGGCGGTACCCGGCCCAGCATGCCCCGCCGCGCGCCGGTCACCCGGTTTTCGGTGTGCCGCGCCCACCCCTCCGACTCCCCGTCCCGTACCTCCAGTTCAGCAGGTTGCTGAAGCGCGCGGACTGGCAGTCCCGCCTGGACCGCGGGAAGGAGGCCGGGCTCGACACCATCGCCACGTACATCCCCTGGATGTGGCACGAGACCGGCGACGGCAGCCTCGACGTCACAGGACGCACCCGTCCCGAACGCGATCTCGGTGCCTTCCTCGACCTCTGCCGCGACAACGGCTTCAAGGTCATCGCCCGGCCGGGCCCCTTCACCATGGCGGAGCTCAAGGGCGAGGGCGTGCCGCTCCGTGTCGGCAAGGACCATCCCGAGATCGTCGGCACCGGCTGGGACGGTGCCGAGGCCACCACCGCCGCCCTCGACTACCTCGCCCCGGCCTACCTCAAAGAGGTCGAGCGCTGGTACGCGGCCGTCATGCCGGTGCTCGCCGAGCGCCTGCACCGCAAGGGGCGGCCCGGAGTCATCGCCTGCCAACTCGACAACGAGATCGGCATGCTGGCGTGGGTCAGCAACGGCCCGAACCTCACCACGGGCCTCCTGGCCGACTTCAACGACTGGCTCGATGCGACATACGGCGACGGTCTCAAGGACCGCTACCCCTTCGCGGGCGCCTCCGCCGACGAGCGCGACAAGGCGATCCGCGCCCCCAGGGACGCGTACGCCGCCGCGCTCATGCACGACCTCGGCACGTTCATGCGCGGCCGATTCGCCCGCTACGTCGACGAGTTGAAGCGCTACGCGCACGACGGCGGTGTGTCCGGCATCCCCTTCCTCATCAACATCCACGGCACCGGCGGCGGCACCGCAGAGAACTTCCCCATCGGCATCAGCCAGCTCATGGAGACGTACGCGGGCAGGCCCGGCATGATCGCCGGCGCCGACTTCTACCTCGGCGATCTCGACCTCCACAACGTCACCGACCTCTACCTGATCAACGCCTTCATGGACGCGGTCGCCGACGACGACCAGCCCCTGTCGGCCCTTGAGTTCGACGCCGGGCACGCCGACTACGGCAACACCCTGTCGGACCAGAGCGACGCCGAGAGCACCTGGCTCAAGACCCGCCTCTGCCTCGCCCAGGGCAACAAAATGCTCAACTACTACTTGTTCGCGGGCGGATTCAATCCCAAGCTCGACGAGCCGACGGGCGACGGCAACGACCGCATCGGCATCACCGGCGAACGCCACGGCTTCGCCGCGCCCGTCGACCCCGAGGGCCAGCGCGGCGTCAGCTTCGAGCCGACCCGGCGCAGCGCCCGCTCGGTCCGCGCGCTCGCCCCGCTCCTTGCGACGGCCCGCCCCGAGTACGACGACGTGGCCCTGGCCTTCGTACCCGACCACTACCTGACCGAGTACCACCCGCCCGGGCGGGACACGGCCGACGCGGTCCTCGCCGATGTGCAGAGCACCCGCGGCTACGGGCCCGGCGGGGCGCTGACCCGAGCCATGCTCCTCGGCGGCTTCCGCTACCGAAGCATCAACCTCCAAGCGGGGGACGTCGATCCGAAGGACGTGCCGGTCCTCGCGCTCGCCACCGGCGAGTACCTCGCGGCCGCCCTGCAGAAGCGGCTGGTGCGCTACCTGGAAGCGGGCGGCAAGCTGCTCCTCTCGGGAAAGGTGCCCGGCAAGGACATGGCGGGCGAGAGCTGCACGGTCCTCCAGGAGGCGCTCGGCCTGAAGCCCGAGAAGACCATGACCGACGCCGACCGGTTCTGGCTGTCGGTGTCCGCACACGGCTGGGCCGAGGGCATCGCCGAAATCCGCGTCGGCAAGGCCCAATTGTGCGCGTCGAGCCGCGGGACGACGATCCTGCGCGAACTCACCACCGGCAAGGGCTGCGGCTTCGACATCCCCGTCGGCAAGGGCCGGGCCGCCGTCGTCGCCACGGACTACCGCTGCGACCTCGACTTCTGGCTGGGCGCGTTCCGTGAACTCGGCGCGACACCTGCCGTGCGGCACTCCGCCACCCGCCCCGGCGTCTTCCTGCTCACCACGCGCGACGCCGACGGCGGCCGCCTGCTGCACGCCTTCAACGTCACCTCCGGATACGCGGAGAACGTCTCCGTCACCGAGAAGGGCAAGGCCCTCTTCGGCGGCGAACGCCTCCACATCCCCGGCCGCAGCGCGGCGATCCTGCCGCTGGGGGTGACGGCGGGCGGCCTGCGCCTCGCCTACGCCACCGCCGAGATCACGAGTGTCGGCGACGGGCAGGTCACATTCCGCGCGCTGGGCTCCGAGGCCGTGGTCGCCGTCGACGGCCCGGCCCGCTGCGAAGGTGCCAAGTCTTCGTCGGAGGGTGGGCGGACGCTGCTGCGGGTGAAGCGGTCGGAGTTCACCGTGCGGAAGGGCTGAGAGCGGCGGCCCGGTCCACCTCCGCCACGCGCGGCCGCAGGGCGAGACCTATCAGGAGGGTGAACGCGACGACGGCGGTGAGGGTCCGGGTGATGTTGAACAGCTCCCAGCGCCGCAGGAGTTCCGCCGTGTCCGCCGAAGCCCCGTGCACCGCCCACTGTTTGATTCTGCCGTTGATCGGGACGTTCCCGAAGCGGGTGACAAGGAAGGACGTGATAGTGAACGCGCACGCCACCGCGGCCACGGCCCGGTGGTGACCGCGCGTGAGGACGGCGAGAGCGAGGGAGCTCAGCGCCGACACGGCCATCGCGGCCTGCATCGTGATCCCGTTGACCTTCATCAGCTCGGTGTGGAAGTCGAACCGCATGTTCTGAGGCACGGCGTCGAAGGTGGGAGCGAGGTTGGCGGCGCCGTACCCGAACGCGCCGGCCAACAGGCCCGTGGCGAGCAACGCGATCCCGTGGACGAGCCGGATCCGCGCGGAGCGGGATGCGTTCACGTGGCCGCCTCCGCCTCCGCCTGGACGCCCGGCTCGGGAAGAGTGCGGGTGAGCTGGTGCGCGCGGTGCATGCGTCCGTCGTCCGTGAAGTCCGCGAAGAGGAGGACGTCGGTGCTGGCGGGGCCGCCCTTGCGGGTGCCGGCGTGGATGGTGAGGCGGGCGGCTATGTGCGTGCCGTCCGCGAATGCCTCGTGGACCTCGAAGTGCCAGTCCGTCACGTTCCTGGAGACCGGCCGCAAGTGATCGCGGAGGCGCTGGTGATCGAGCCGGATACCGTCGCTGAACTGCACGATGTCCGGGGTGAAGTGGCGCTCCATCACCTCGTCCGGAGCGTCGCCCCGGACGGTCGAGGAGGTGAGGGAATCAAAGAAGGCGCCGATGAACGTCGCGGGATCGGCGTCGGCGAAAGGCGGCATGGCTGCTCCCCGTGGATTCCGTGGATTCTCGATGTGCACGCCGGCGCCACGAGTCGGCGAGCCCTGGTCGGCTACGATCTCTTACAGGTCTGTAAGATATCCCCGATCCGGTAATTCTGACAAGGGTGTAAGAGATGGTTGCCTCCGAGGAACGCCGCCCGCGCCGTCGGGCCGATGCAGAGCGCAGCAGGACCCAGGTGCTCGACGCGGCGGCCCGACTGCTCCGGCAGCAGCCCGACGCGGGAATGGCGGCCATCGCGCAGGCCGCAGGTGTCACCCGGCAGACGGTCTACGCCCACTTCTCCTCGCGCGAGGGTCTGGTCAGGGCCGCGGTCGACCGGATGACGGCGGAGTCCGTCACCGCGCTCGAAGCCGCGATGCTCGACGAGGGATCGGCCACGGCGGCGTTGTTGAGGTTCCTCGACGCGTCCTGGCGGTCGTTCGAGGAGAATGCCCCGCTCCTCCAGGCCGCCGCCCCGCCCCCGCAGCCCGGCGACCGAGCCGGGCGGGACCGCGAAGAGGGCCGGGACCGCGAAGAGGATCGGGGTCGCGAAAGGGGTCGGGGTCGTGAAGAAGACCGGGACCGCGAACTCCATGAACCCGTCACGGAACGTCTCGCCCGGCTCGTCGAACGGGGGCAACAGGCAGGCGAGTTCACCCCGGACCTCCCCACGCACTGGCTGGTCGCCTCGACGGTCGCCCTCGGCCACGCCGCGGGCGACGAGGCGACCTCGGGCCGCATGACACACGCCGACGCCGAGGCCGCCTTCCGCCTGAGCGTCCTCCGCCTCTTCGGCGCCCCGCCCACGTCGTAGGAGCGGCCCGGCTCAGACCTCGAAGATCCCGAAGCCGAACCCGGCCGCCCGCACCGCTCCTTCGGTCACCTCGACACGCTGCGCGAGCAGCGGCGTCGCGGCCCGGCCCGCGTACTCGTACGGCAGGTCGAACGTGGTGGCGGCGCGGCCCGGGTTGACGATGACCAGGTGGTGCTCACCCCGTACGTACACCAGCGGATACCCGTCGTGCAGCACACGGGTCGCGCCACGCGAGCCCAACTCCGGGCGCGACGTGCGCAGTTCGATCAGGCGTCGGACCAGGTGCAGGAGTGAGTCGGGGTCGGCCTGCTGGTCCGCGACGTTCGGCCGGTCCGAGGCCTGGTCGAGCGGCAGGTACAGCTTGTCGGCCGGGGCGGTGGAGAAGCCCGCGTTCTCGGTGCCGTCCCACTGCATCGGCGTACGCGAACCGGCCCGGTTGTAGCGCGGGCCGAGCCGGCTGCCCTCGTGGTCGGGCAGGCCGGGGACGTAGCGCATGCCGATCTCGTCGCCGTAGTAGATCGCCGGCAGCGTCGGCCAGGTCAGCTGGAAGGCGAGCGCGGTGGGGAGTTGCTCCGGCGTGCGTGGGCCGCAGCACAGGCGGGAGAAGTCGTGGTTGGCGGTGGGCAGGCAGGCGAACCCGGCGTCGCCGATGGTGTCGGTCGTCGAGCGCCAGATGTCGAGGAACGTCCGCGGGGAGCCCTGCGCCTCCGCCCCGAAATACGGCTCCAGGGGCTCCCAGGGCTCGCTGACCGTGCCCTCGAAGTTGTTCCAGAGGGACCGCAGGGCGATGCCGTCCTGGACGGGGCCGAACTGGAGGAAGAAGTCGCCGTGGAAACCGGCGGGGACCGAGGTCGCCGGGTCTCCCCACTCGGAGAGCAGCGCGGCGTGCGGGTGCGTGGAGTCCAGCCAGCCGCGCAGCTCCCGCCACAGCGCCGAGGTCGCCGACTGGTCGGGGTCGTCCTTGACCAGCGACGCCGCCATGTCGACGCGGAAGCCGGACAGGCCGAGCGACAGCCAGTGGTCCATCACGTCGCGCAGCGCCTGCCGGTTGGCGCGCGGCCCCTCGGCGTCCACCGGGAGGCGCCACGGTTCGGCCGGATCCTGGCGCGCGTAGCCGAAGTTGAGGGCGGGCTGCGACTCGAAGAAGTTCGGCAGGTAGAAGCCGGGGCGGCTGCCGGGGGAGGCGACGAAGCCGTCGGGGAGCGTGGCCGGGTCCTCGGGGTTCGCCCAGATGTAGCGCTGGTCGGCGGGGTCGTTCGCGGACGTCGTGAACCAGGGGTGCGCGTCGGAGGTGTGCCCGGCCACCAGGTCGAGCAGGACGCGGATGCCGCGGCTCCGGGCGGCCTCGACGAGGCGGGCCAGGTCGTCGTTGGTTCCGTAGCGGGGCGCGACGGAGAAGTAGTCGCTGACGTCGTATCCGGCGTCGAGGAACGGGGACGCGAAGCAGGGGTTGAGCCACACAGTGTTCACGCCGAGCCAGGACAGATGGTCGAGCCGCGATTCGATCCCTGCGAAGTCGCCGATGCCGTCCCCGTCGGAGTCGGCGAAGCTCTGCGGATAGATCTGGTAGAGCACGGCGTCGGCGAGCCACTCGGTGGCGGGGCGTCGGTCGGACAGCGACACGGTGAACGTCCTTTGGGATGCGGGTGGTTGTGGTCAGCGGGCGGGCGTGCGCGGGACTCGAATCTCCGCACGCACCGGCAGGTGGTCCGTCGGACGCAGGCCGTCCCGGGTGAACTCGTCGAGCACGACCTCGCGGACCCGCGTGCCCGGTGACACGAGGATCCAGTCGATGCGCTCGCCGTCCGGCTCCGGAGTGCCGTAGTCGTGGAATGTGCCGAGGGCCGGCCCGCGCCGCTCGGCCACCTCCCAGGCGTCCACCAGGTCCGCCGCGTCGAGCAGCGCCGCGTGCACGTCGCCTCCCGCGGCGGTGTTGAAGTCGCCGGTCACGATGCGGGGGAGACCCGGGGCGAGGGCGCCCAGACGGTCGGCCAGGAGGTGGGCGGCGCGGGTACGCGCGTGCGCGCTCGCGTGGTCGAAGTGCGTGTTCGCGGCGAGGAGTTCGGCGCCGGTCACGAGGTCGCGCAGCCGCAGCCACGTCACCATGCGCGGGCAGCCCCCGCCCCAGGTCTCCGAACCCGCCACCTCCGGTGTGTCGGACAGCCAGAAGTCGCCGTGCTCCAGGGCCTCGAAGCGCTCGCGGTCGTAGCCGACGGCCATGAACTCGCCGCTCTCGCCGCCCTCCCTGCCCTGCCCCACCCACGCGTAGCGCTCGCTCCCGAGATCGTCGGCGAGCTCGCGCAGTGGCTCCCGCAGCCCCTCCTGCGTACCGAGCAGATGCGGCCGCGCAGCGCGCAGCAGCTCCGCGACGAGCGGGCGGCGCCCGCGCCACGGACGGGGTGAACCGGGCCAGTCCACATGCAGGTTGAGCGTCATGACCCGGAGCAGTCCCGATTCGTCGTCCGTCATGGGAAACCTCCGGGAAGGCCCGGTGGGGGGCCTTGTCGCCACCAATTGAATGCGCTTACATTCATGCCGCGCGAGAACGTTAACTTCGCGGACATCGATACGGCAACAGGCAGAGAAGGCTTCGAGGTCACCCCGTGCTGCGAGCGTACGAACCACAAGTCAAGGAACTGCTGGACCGGATGACGGTCCAGGAGAAACTGGGGCAGCTCCAGCAGCTGACGTGGACCGGCGAGACAGGACCCGGCGGCGGGCAGACCGCCGAGACGGAGGAGGCGGCGCGGGCGGGACGGCTCGGCTCCGTCCTGAACATCCACGGCGCGGCGCACACCAACGCGCTGCAGCGGATCGCCGTCGAGGAGTCCAGGCTCGGCATCCCGCTCCTCTTCGGCCTCGACGTGATCCACGGCTTCTGGACCACGTTCCCGATCCCGCTCGCCCAGGCCGCGGCCTTCGACCCCGAGGTGTCCCGGAGCGACGCCGAGGTGGCGAACGCCGAGACCAGGACGAACGGGGTGCGCTGGACGTTCGCCCCGATGATGGACGTGACGCACGAGCCGCGCTGGGGCCGGATCGCCGAGGGCTCCGGGGAGGACCCTTACCTCAACGCGGTCTACGCCGTCGCCAAGATCCGGGCCCACCAGGGCGCGGCCGACGGCAGCGAGCTCGCGCACGACGACCGGCTCGCCGCCTGCGCCAAGCACTTCGTCGCGTACGGGGGTGCGGAGGGCGGTCGCGACTACAACACGGTCGACATGTCCGAACAGCGGCTGCGCAACCACTACTTGCCGCCCTTCAAGGCCGCGGTCGACGCGGGCGCGGCCACCGTGATGGCCGCGTTCAACACGGTCGGCGGCGTCCCCGCGCACGGCAACGCGCACACGATGCAGGCGATCCTCAAGGACGAGTGGGACTTCGACGGCTTCGTGGTCAGCGACTACACGGGCGTCCAGGAGCTGATCGCGCACGGCTTCGCGGAGGACGGCGCGGACGCGGCCGCCCTCGCCTTCACCGCGGGCATGGACATGGAGATGGTCTCCACGGACATCACCGAACACGGCGAGAGCCTGGTCGCGTCGGGTGCGCTGCCGCTCGGCCGCCTGGACGACGCCGTCGCCCGCGTCCTGCGCCTGAAGTACGCGCTCGGCCTGTTCGACACCCCGTACTGCGACGAGTCCGCCGAGATCACCGAACCGGGCCCCGCCGCCCGCACGGCCGCCCGTGCGGCGGCCGCGCGCTGCATGGTGCTGCTCAAGAACGAGGCGTCGGCGCTGCCGCTCGCGCCGGACGTCGGATCGGTCGCCGTCGTCGGCCCCTTCGCCGACTCGACCGACCTGCACGGCACCTGGGCAGGACCCGGCTGCCGCCGCTTCCCGTCCGTGAGCGTCGTGGACGCGGTGCGCGACGCGGCCCCGTCGGCTTTGGTGACGCATGCGGGCACGGACCCGTCGGAGGCGGCCGACGCGGCCCGCGAGGCGGACGTCACCGTGGTCGTCGTGGGGGAGGACCCGGCGCTCAGCGGCGAGGCCGCGGCCCGCGCCGACATCGGACTGCCCGCGGGCCAGGAGGAGCTGATCGCCGCGGTCGCCGCGACCGGCAAGCCGTACGTGGTGGTCCTCGTCAACGGCAGGCCGCTGGTCCTCGGCGACTGGTACGACGCGGCGCCCGCCGTCCTCGAGGCCTGGCACGGCGGCATCGAGGCGGGAAGCGCCGTCGCCGACGCCCTGTTCGGCGCGGTGAACCCGGGCGGCAAACTGCCGGTGACGTTCCCGCGCGCGGTGGGCCAGATCCCCGTCTACTACAACCACGAAAGCACGGGCCGCCCCTACGACCCCGACGAGAAGTACACCTCCAAGTACCTCGACCTTGAGGACGGCCCGCGCCTGCCCTTCGGCCACGGCCTGAGCTATACGACGTTCACGACATCGGCCCCGACACTGACCCGCGAGTCCCTCACCCGGGACGAGCTGAGCGACGGCGCCACGGTCGAGGTCACCGTCACGGTCACCAACACCGGCGACCGCATCGGAGACGAGACCGTCCAGCTGTACGTCCACGACGTCGCGGCCAGCATCGCCCAGCCCGTCCGCAAGCTCCGCGGCTTCCGACGCGTCACCCTCGCCCCCGGCGCCACCACCACGGCCACCTTCCCCCTCGGCGAGGAGGACCTGGGCTTCTGGACCAACGACCCGGCGGGCACCTTCCGCGTCGAGCGGGGACGGTTCGACGTGTACGCGGGGACCAGCTCGACGACGCGCGCGTACGGGACGCTGCGCGTGCTGTGACCTGTAGCGCGCCCGGGACCCCGGCCCGCGGGGCCCCCGGGCGCTCCTTCCCGCCACGCAGCTGCGCGCGCATGCGAGCAACGCCCACAGGGGTGATCCTGGATGACAGGAGAGGTCCACGAGGAGGTTGCAATGTCTGCGATGGACAAGATCAAACAGATGATCAAGGGGCGCGAGTCCCAGGCCGGCAAGGGCATCGACATGGCGGGCGACGCCGTGGACAAGAAGACCGGGAACAAGTACAGCTCCCAGGTCGACTCCGCCCAGGACCAGGCCAAGAAGTATCTGGGAGCGGACAAGGGCAAGGGGCAGGACGAGTCGCAGAAGTAGCCGGACTGCTCCGTCCCGGCCGGGGAAGGTGACAGTGGTGCGGGAGGGCCGTGTCGACACGGCCCTCTACTTGAGCGGACCGTGCCACGAGGAGGCCGACCGATGTACCGGATGACCGTCATCTACGATCACCCCGCCGACCCCGAGAAGTTCCTGAAGTACTACCGGGAGGTGCACGCGCCGCTGGCTTCGGGGACGCAGGGGCTGCGGTCCTTCCAGTGGAGCGTGTCGGAGATGCCCGACGGCTCGCGGCCGCCGCACTTCGTGGTGGCGGCGCTCGACTGGGACTCCAAGGAGGACGCGCTCGCCGCGCTCGCCACACCGGCCGGTAAGGCGGGCGCCGACGACATCGCCAACTTCGTCGCGCCGGGCGGGGTCACCGTGAGCTTCTCGGAGGTCATCACCTACCCGCTCTGAGGGCGCCGCTGTTCAGGTTCACCGCAGGGTGGCCACGAACCTGCCCAACCGCTCGATGCCCTCGCGCAGTTCATCGGCCGACGCCGCGTACGACAGCCGTACGTGTGTGTCGGCCGTGTGCGTTCCGAAGTCGCGGCCCGGGGTGAGCGCCACGTGCGCCTCCTGCAGGGCCCGCTCGCAGAACTCCCACGAGGTGAGACCGGTGCCGCCGACGTCGAAGTAGACGTAGAAGGCGCCGTCGGGCGGGACCGGGACGGGCAGGCCGATCCGCCGCAGGCCGTCGAGGACGAGCGCGCGGCGCTCGCCGAACTCGGTGCGGCGCTCCTCGCAGACCGCGAGGGACGCCGGGGTGAAGCACGCCAGAGCGGCCTGCTGGGCGGGGGCCGAGGCGCACAGGAAGTAGTTCTGGGCGAGCCGCTCCAGCGCGGGGACCAGCTCCTTCGGCGCGATGCACCAGCCGAGCCGCCAGCCGGTCATGCCGAAGTACTTCGAGAAGCTGTTGATGACGAGGGCGTCGGGGTCGACCGACAGCGCGCTGCGCGGCGGCCGGCCGTGCTCGTCGTGGTCGCTGAGGTCGAGGTAGATCTCGTCGACGATCCGCCACGCGTCGCGCTCGCGTGCGAACCGGCAGATCGCGTCGAGTTCCTCGATCGGCGCGGAGGTCCCGGTCGGGTTCGAGGGCGTGGCGACCATGACGCCCGACGTCCGGTCCGTCCAGTGCTTCCGCACCGATGCCGCGTCCAGCTGGAAGCGGGTCTCCGCGGCCGTCGGTACGAGGGCGACGTGCGCGCCGAAGCTCTCGACGATCTGCCGGTTGCACGGGTACGAGGGGTCCCCGATCAGCACCTCGTCGCCGGCGTCGACGAGGGCCGCGGTCGCCAGCACCAGGGCGGCGGAGGCGCCGGCGGTCACGACGACGCGCGACGGGTCGACCTCGACGTGGTGCCGTTCCCGGTAGAAACCGGCGATCGCCTCCCTCAGCGCGGGCAGGCCCAGCGCCGCCGTGTAGGGCAGCGGCCGCCCGTCCATGGCCTCGCGCATCGCCTCCCGCACCGCAGGGGGCGCCCCGAAGTCCGGTTCCCCGATGCTGAGTTTGACGACGTGGTGGCCCTCGGCCTCCAGCGCCGCGGCCTGCTTGCCGAACTCCATCGCGTAGAACGGGGCGACGTTCCGCGCGCGTTGCGAGATCTTCATGCCGCGACCTCCGTCACGATCGCGGCCGGGAGCTCGGAGCTGCTCCAGCTGGTCAGGGCGGGCCGTCCGGGCGTTTTCGCGGTGGTGTCGGGCATGGCGTGATCATATTTCAGTGGGCCGGGCCCCGGCGGCGAGGTCCGACGGATGCTGGGCGAGCGGTGTCACCTCGATGGACATGAAGGGGAACAGTGGGAGGTTCCACAGGATGCGGTGCAGTGCCTCGTTGTCGGCGACGTCGAAGACGCTGAGGTTGGAGTACTGGCCGACACATCGCCAGATGTGCACCCACTCACCGGACTTCTGCAGCTCATGGCAGTAGGCCTTCTCGCGGGCCACCAGGTCGGCGCGGTCGTCCGGCGCGAGGTCGCGCGGGATGTCGACGTCCATGCGTACAGCGAACAGCATCGTGCATCACGCCTTGTCGAGAACGAAGTCGTACGTCACCTCGCGCCCGTCGCCCGCGGCGACCGGCGTCGGATCGAGGATCAGCTCGGGCTTGACGGCGTCGGCGATGTCGTCGGACACGTGCTCGCCGCCCTTGAAGTACAGCTGGGTGGTGATGAGTTGGTGGCCGGGAGCCGACACCTTGAGGTGCAGATGGGCCGGGCGCCAGGCGTGCCAGCCCGCGGCCGAGATGAGCTGGCCGCAGGAGCCGTCGGTGGGGATCTGGTACGGGGCCGGCTGCACCGTGTGGATCTTGAAGTTGCCCTGCTCGTCGGCGGCGACCGTGCCGCGCAGGTTCCACTCCGGCAGGCCGGGAGCGTACTGGGAGTAGAAGCCGTCGTCGTCGGCGTGCCACATCTCGACGGTGGCGCCGGAAAGGGGGGTGCCGTCGACGGTGCGCACCTGGCCCTGGAACAGCAGGGGTGTGCCGCCCTCGTCCTCGCGCATCGGCAGGGTGGCCTCGGCGGGCAGCTCCGGCGCGTCGGGGACGTAGTACGGGCCCTCGATGGTGCCCTTGCTGCCCTCCCGGTCCTCGTTCGCGACCTCCTCGACGACGTGCTCGACCCACACGTCGAGGAACAGCGGCCACTCGCCGTCCTCGCCGACCTGGATCAGCCACGACTTGAGCGCGTCGTACTCGGCGTAGGTCACCTTGTGGCGGCGGATGATGTCGTGGGTGGCGCCCAGGAGTTCGGAGACGAGGGTGTTCACCCGCGCGGTGTCGGCGGCCGGGGCCCCGGCGCGCTGCTTGCTGCGGAACTGGTCGGTGGCCGCGTTGCCCGATGCGGCGGCCGTGGCCTGCTCTGTGGCGGTGTCGGTCATGATGTGTCCCGTCCTTGATGGGGTGGAGGTGCGTCGGGTGTGTCAGACGTCCTGGCGGTAGCGGGCCAGCTTCTCGGGGTCGATGTCGATCCCGAGGCCCGCGCCCTCGCGGACGCGCAGCGTCCCGTCCGCGATGGTGAGCGGCTCGGTGAGCAGGTCGTCGGACATGTCGAGGAAGTTGGAGAGTTCACCGGCGTGCAGCGAGGAAGTGCGGTGGGCGGCGCCGAACGCGACGGAGCACAACGTGCCGATCTGCCCGTCGATCTGATTGCCCATCACCACCTCGACGCCGAGGCCCTCGCACTGGTGCAGCACCCGCTGGGAGGCGGTGAAACCGGTGCGGGCGGTCTTGATGCTGATGGCGGTCGCCGAGCCACCGAGCAGCTCGCGGGTGACCTCGGCTGCCCGGGTCGCGCTCTCGTCGGCGATGAAGGGGACCTGGCTCTGCGCGACGAGCCACCGCCGCCCCAACACGTCGTCGGCGGGGCAGAGTTCCTCCGCGAACGTCAGGTCCAGGTCGGCCATCTCGCGCAGGGCGCGGGCCGCGTCGGACGGCGACCAGCCGCGGTTGCCGTCGACGTAGAGCTCCACGTCCGGTCCGAGTGCCGTGCGCAGCGCCCGGCAGGCGGCGACGTCCTCGGAGTACGGGTTGCGGCCGACCTTCACCTTGAAGGTGGTGATGCCGTACGTGTCCCGGATCCGTTCGGCCTCGGCGACCATCGTGTCGGCCGGGGCGAAGCCGACCATGTGGCTGACGCGCATCCGGTCGCCGAAGCCGCCGAGCAGCCCGGACACCGGAAGTCCCGCGTGCTGGCCGAGCAGGTCCCACAGGGCCATGTCGATGGCGGCCTTGGCGGCCGGGTTGCCCACGGTCCGGTCGAGGCGGGCGTGCACCATCTCCCGTTCCAGGACGGTGAGTCCGAGGATCTGCGGTGTGAAGATCTTCTCGATCACGGCGACGACGGACTCCTGCGTCTCGCCGTACGTGTAGGGGCGCGGCGGCGCCTCGGCGGTTCCCACCAGGCCCTCGTCGGTGTGCACGCGGACCAGTACGTGGTCGGCGGTGTGCACCTCGCCGCTCGCGAACCGCAGCGGCTTGACGTAGGGAATGGCAAAGGGAATGGCCTCCACCTTGACGATCTTCATGGCATTCCCTCGGTCCTCATAGGGTTTCCTCGGTCTCTCTCGCAAACAGGTCGTGCCGCTCCAGGACGTCAAGGAGCTGCCGGATCAGTGGTGTCTCGTCCTCGCTGCGCCAGGCCAGCGCCAGCGGCACGGTCAGCGCGTCCTCGATCGCCCGGCACACCACGCCCTCGCGGGGCGCGGAGCGGATCGAGGCGGGCAGCACCGCCACCCCCAGACCGGCGGCGACCAGGGCGAGCGCGGCCGAGGTCTCGGTGACCTCGTACGCGCGGTGCGGATAGAAGCCCGAGGCCAGGCAGGAGCGGACGACGGCGTCGTTGACGACGGAGCCGAGCGTCGCGCCGTACATGATGAAGTCCTCGTGGCGCAGCTGCTCGATGCGGATGCCCTGGGCGTCGGCGAGCCGGTGACCTTCCGGTACGGCCGCGATGAGCGGCTCGTCGGCGATCAGCCGGTGCGCGATGCCCTCCTGGCGGATGGGCGGGCGCAGCACGCCGACGTCGAGGCGCCGCTCGATGAGGCCGAGCTCCTGGGCGGGCGTCAGCATCTCCGTGTGCACCTCCATCCGTACGTGCGGCATCTCCTGCTTCACCAGCCGTGCCAGGGACGGCAGTTGGCGGTACGAGGCGGACCCGGTCAGACCGACCCGGAGCACACCCTCGACGCCGGTGGCGAACCGACCCACTCGGGCCACCGCCTCGTCGACGGATTTGAGGATGCGCTCCACATCGGTGCGGAACACCTCGCCCGCGCCGGTCAGGGACACCTGCCGGGTGGTGCGGGTGAACAGCTCCACACCCAGTTCCGTCTCCAGGCGACGGATCGCCTGGGAGAGCGGCGGCTGAGCCATGTGCAGCGCCTGCGCGGCCTTGCCGAAGTGACGTGTCTCGGCGACGGCCGCGAAGTAGCGCAGGTGCCTCAATTCCATCCGACTGCCCCTTTGTTGCGGTTCGGCGGGGCCCTCGTTGCGCTTCAGCGTAGGGAGCGGACCCCATACCCCACAAATATCTTGTTGCAGGGTATTGAGAGGTCCGCGATATCAATAGCCCCCGGGCCGGCCTCGGGGGAGGGGCGCAGGATGATCGAGCTGGGCGCCACCCAGAAGACCGGCCTCACTCGTACATCACGTACGACGGGCGCGGGCGCAGGCCGAGGACCTGGTCGGGGGTCATCAGGTGGGTGCCGCCCTCGGTGTCCTCCTCGAGGAACAGCTTGAAACCGGTGCGGAGCCGGTCGGGCATCTTGTCGACCAGGCGGTCCCAGGTGTGCCGCTTGAGCTGGGGGCTGCCTATGCCGTCGGCACTCTTGATCACGGCTACTCCGTCGGGGACGTCGAGCGCCGCTTCGTCGTGGACGACCGACTCCGCGACCTGGTGGTAGACGAACGCCTTCTCCGGCAGGTCGTGGTGGTCCACGAGCGAGGCGAGATGGTCGGCGATCCGGGTGAGTTCGGACCCGCTGGTGTGTCCGTACGTGTCGCCGGGGATCTGGCCGGTATCCATCTCCCACTCGGGGTCGAGTGCGATGCCCACGTCCGGCCGGACGAGCCACTTCTCCAGGGCCTTCACCTCACCGAGGGCGTCCGCGCGGCCCGGCTGGATGTTGAGCAGCAGCAGCGCCTTGTGCCGGCGTGCGGCCTCGTAGAAGGTGCTGATCGTCTTGTCGGGGGTGCGCGTGCGGTACGTGCCGTCGGGGCCCGCGCCGGGGTTGGCGACGGTGGCGAGCAGTTCGAGGACGGGCAGCACGCGGCGGCCGTCGGCGTACGCGCGCCCGCGCCGTTCGAGCTCCGCGACACGGTCGTCGAGGTCACCCGTGCCGAGCCGGCCGAGCGCGGTCGCGCCCGGCAGCCCGCAGTAGCCGACGAGCCGGTGCTCGGGGAACAACCGGCGCCCGCCGCGCGGCAGTTCGGGGCGGTGGTGGGTGGGGCTGGGTGAGGGGGACCGCGAGGGCTTCGAGGGTCCGCGTGCCGCCTTCTCGGTACCGGAGGGCCGGTCGTCGGCCCCGGACGTGCCGCATCCGCCGATGAGCGCGGCCGCGGAGGTCGCCCCCGCGGCGAGCAGCACCCGCCGCCGCGAACCTCCCACCCCGGGGTCCGTGCTGTCGTCCCGGCCGGCGCTGTGACCGACTGTCCGCATCTGGCCTCCCCACGTAGTGATCATCGTCCATGGGGTGCCTTGCCGACGTGTGCGATGCGAAACGTGTGCGGGATACACATGCGGTGCTGATCAGCCACGCGGCCGGGGGTAGGGGTGGAGCTACGCGGACGCGGCCCCGGTGTCCGTCTCCTCGCACGGGCGCAGCGCGTCCACCACGAGGTCGAGCAACGGACCCACGCGGTCCGCGCGGTCGCCCGCCGTCGTGGACAGGAACACACCGAGCAGCATGGTGATCACGTCGTCGGCGGGCACGTCGCCGCGCAGCGTGCCCACGCGCGAGCCGGCGTCCAGGAACGAGGTGACCGCGGCGGTCAGCCGCTCCCGGGTGTTCGCCGTGACGCCACGCCCGGAGGCCGGGGCGAGAGCGAGGCTGCCGGCCATCGCGCGCTTCGTCGTGACGAGGTCCGCGTACCGGTTCATCCACGCCCGCAGCGCGTCCTGCGGCGGCAGCTCGCCGAGCAGGGGTTCGACGGCGTCGGTCACGGCGTCCAGCTCGGCGGAGTAGACGGCCTCGACGAGGGCCTCACGGGTGGGGAAGTGCCGGTAGAGGGTGCCGATGCCGACCCCCGCCTCCCGGGCGATCGCCTCCAGCGCCACCGTCGTGTCGTCCCGGGTGAAGGCAGTACGGGCGGCGGCGAGAAGTCTCTCCCGGTTGCGGCGCGCGTCCGCGCGGGCGGGGCGGTCGGCCTTGCCCCCGCTGGGCGCCGGGTTCGGGTCATTCGTGGACGCAGGCAAAGCGGAGGCTCCTCCGGTTGTGCTACCTTCGACGTAACGGAGGTTCCTCCGTTTCCTCTATCTTCGCACGAGGCGGGATTCCCATGACCTCTTCCGCGTCTTCTTCTGCTTCCTCTCCCTCCACTTCCTCACCCTCCGCCGTCACCGCGAACGGCACCCCGCGCCCCGGCGGCGCCGGACGGCTCTTCGGCCGGGACGTCTCGCGCGTCGGATTCGGCGCGATGCAGATGCCCCGCCTGGACCCGGACCGCGCCGCGGCCGTCGCGCTGCTGCGCCGCGCCGTCGAGCTGGGCGTCGACCACATCGACACCGCCCAGTTCTACGGGCACGGCTTCTCCAACGAGATCATCCGCGAGGCGCTGCGGCCCGAGGACGACGTCCTCGTCGTCAGCAAGGTCGGCGCCACCCCCGACTCCGAAGGACCGCTGCCGCTGCGGCTCGCCCAACGGCCCGAGGAACTGCGGGCCGGCGTCGAGGACAACCTCAAGAGCCTCGGCGTCGACCAGGTCCCGCTGGTCAACCTGCGCCGCGCCGAGACAGGCCCCGGACTGCGGGCCGAGGGCGATCAGATCGTCGACATCGACGACCAGCTCGCCGTCATGACCGCCCTGCGCGACGAGGGCAAGATCGGCGCCATCGGGCTCAGCAATGTGGGCATCGACGAACTGCGCCGGGGCCTGCCCGCCGGGATCGCCTGCGTACAGAACGCCTACAGCCTCGTGGCCCGCGGCGACGAGGAGATGCTGCGGCTCTGCCTCGACGAGGGCATCGCCTGGGTGCCCTACTTCCCGCTGGGCAGCGCCTTCCCCGGCATGCCCAAGGTCACGGACGAGCCCGCCGTCACCGCGGCCGCCGAGAAGCTGGGCGCGTCCCCGGCCCAGGTCGGCCTCGCCTGGCTGCTGCACCACGCCCCGAACGTCCTGCTGATCCCGGGCACCGCGAACGCCGACCACCTCGCGGCGAACGTCGAAGCGGGCGCGCTCGCCCTCGACGCGGCGACGCTGGCCGAGCTGGACGCGGTGCCGACGCGATCGGGCGACATCGAGATCGAGGACCACGAGTGAGCGGTTCACGAGTGAGCGGTTGACGGCGGCGTTCGGGCCTGGATGCCGGGTCCGAACGCCGCCGCACGCGCAGGGCTCCCGGCCGCCCCGCCGTGCGAGCGACCGCTCCCCGGGTCAGTCTGGAGAGCGGAGCCACGCAGGCAGGACGGCAGAGCCGACGAGGGAGCGCACACATGGCGGGCCACGTGCTGGTCGGGGCCGATGGATCGGATTCGAGCCTGGAGGCGGTCGCGGTCGCCGCTCACGAGGCGCGGCGGCGCGGGCTCGGTGTGCGCGTCCTGAACGCGTTCACCTGGCCGATGCTGAAGTTTCGGCACGGCTCGTCGTCCGAGGAGACGGCGGAGCCGGCCCTGCGCCGTCGGGCCGAGGAGATCGTGGCGGCGGCGGTCGAGCGGGTCCGCACCGAGGAGCCCGGCCTCGCCCCGGTCGAGGGCGAAGTCGTCACGGGCGAAGCGCTCACCGTCCTGGCCGCCCGCTCGCGCGACGCCGACCTGATCGTCGTCGGCAGCCGCGGCCTGGGCGCCTTCTCCGGCCTGCTGATCGGCTCGGTCGCCGTGCACCTCGCCGCGCACGCGGACTGCCCGGTCCTCGTCGTACGCGGCCGAGCCCGGCCGGAGGGCCCCGTCGCGGTCGCCGTCGACGGCTCGGACGCTGCGAAGACGGCGGTCGAGGAGGCCTTCGACGAGGCCGCGCACCGCGGGGCGGAGCTGCTCGCCGTGCACGTGTGGAACACCTGGAGCGGCACGGGCCCCGCGGGCCCCGGCGCCCCCGCGCCGCTCTGGTACGACACGGACAAGCTGCGCGAGGACAGCGAGCAGACGCTGTCCGGGGCGCTGGCCGCCGGCCGGATCCGCCACCCCGATGTCGAGGTGGAGGCGCGCTCCGTGCACGGCCGGGTGCGCCCGAGCCTGATCGAGACCTCGCAGGAGGCGAGCCTCCTCGTGGTCGGCGCGCGCGGCCGGGGCGGCTTCCAGGGGCTGCTGCTCGGCTCGGTCAGCCAGGCGCTGCTGCACCACGCGGACTGCCCGGTCCTCGTCACGCGCCGCTGACGGGCCGACAGTTCCCTCCAGGCGGCCGCGCGGCGCGAACACCCCTGCCGTCCCCCGGAATTGATCACGGGTCTGGACAGCCCGGCACCCACCCTCGTAGCTTAACGAATGTTCAATGCGGGGTGGGTGAGGCCGAGCCGTGCCGGGCGGAGCGGTCGTCGGCCGCTCCGTCGCAGCGTACGCAGTCCGCGACCCACTCCGGGAGCCCCGCAATGACCGACGCCGTGCTCAGCGAATTCCGTGCCGACGGGATCACCGTCATCACGCTCAACCGCCCCGAGGCCCGCAACGCGGTCAACCGTGTCGTCGCCGAAGGCGTGGCCGCCGCGCTCGACGAACTCGACCGCAGGGACGACCAGGTGGTCGGCGTGATCACCGGCGCGGGCGGCAGCTTCTGCTCCGGGATGGACCTCAAGGCGTTCCTCACGGGCGAGACCCCGAGCATCGAGGGACGCGGCCTCGCCGGCATCACCGAGGCGCCGCCGCGCAAGCCGATCGTCGCCGCCGTCGAGGGATACGCCCTGGCCGGCGGCTGCGAGATCGCGCTCGCCTGCGACATGGTCGTGGCGGCGAGCGACGCCAAGTTCGGGATACCCGAGGTCAAGCGGGGGCTCGTCGCCGCGGCGGGCGGGCTGTTGCGGCTGCCGCGGCGCATCCCGTACTCCGTCGCCCTGGAGATCGCCCTGACCGGCGACTTCCTGGACGCCGCCCGCGCCCACACCTACGGCCTCGTCAACCGGGTCACCGAACCCGGCGCCGCGCTCGACGGCGCGCTCGCACTCGCCCGCGCCATCGCAGCCAACGGACCGCTCGCCGTCCGCGCCACCAAGGAGATCGTCGCGAACGCGCCCAACTGGCCCGCCGACGAGGAGTGGCAGCGCATGCGGGAGATCGCGGGACCGGTGATGGAATCCGACGACGCGCGTGAAGGGGCCCGCGCCTTCGCCGAGAAGCGCGCCCCGCGCTGGACCGGCCGGTGAGCGCCGGACCGCTCGCCGGGATACGGATCGTGGAGCTGGGCGGCATCGGGCCCGCCCCGTTCTGCGGAATGCTGCTCGCCGACCTCGGCGCCGAGGTCATCAGGGTCGACCGCCCCGCAGAGGCCGGGAAGGACAGCCCCCACCCCGTCATCCTGCGGGGCCGCAGCTCCGTCGCCGTCAACCTCAAGGACGCCGAAGGTGCCGCCCTCGTAAGGCAGTTGATCGGGCGCTCCGACGCCGTCATCGAGGGGTTCCGGCCCGGCGTCGCCGAACGCCTCGGCCTCGGCCCCGACGTCCTGCTCGCCGCGAACCCGAAGCTCGTGTACGGGCGGATGACCGGCTGGGGGCAGGACGGTCCGCTCGCCCAGGAGCCCGGGCACGACATCAACTACATAGCCGTAGCAGGGGCGTTGCACACCATGGGGCCCGCCGACGGGGACCCCGTGCCGCCGCTCAACCTCGTGGGCGACTTCGGCGGGGGCGGCATGCTGCTCGCGCTCGGCCTCGTAAGCGCGCTGCTGCACGCCCGCACCAGCGGCGTGGGACAGGTCGTCGACGCCGCCATGACCGACGGCACCGCGCTGCTGCTCGCCATGACGTACGGGTTCCTGGCCAAGGGCGGCTGGCAGGACCGGCGCGGCGTCAACATGCTCGACGGCGGCGCCCCCTTCTACGCCGTGTACCGCTGCGCCGACGACCGGCACGTCGCCGTCGGCGCCATCGAGCCGCAGTTCTACGCGGCGCTGCTGCGCGTCCTGGACCTCGTAGACGACGAGCGGTTCGCGCGCCAGCACGACCGTGCCAACTGGGCTTTGATGAAGGACGAGTTGGCGCACCTCTTCGCCACACGCACCCGCGACGAATGGGCCCGCGCCTTCGACGGGCAGGGCGCCTGCGTGTCCCCGGTCCTGTCGCTGAACGAGGCGCCCGAGCACCCCCACAACAGCGCCCGCTCGACCTACCGGCGCGGCCCCCACGGCGGTCCCGAACCCTCGCCCGCGCCGCGCTTCACCACCACACCGCCCGGCGAGCCCGCCCCCGCCCCGTGCGTCGGCGCCGACACCACGGAGGTCCTCACCACGCTGGCCGGGCTCGACCCCGACGACATCGACACACTCCGCGAGAAGGGAATCGTCGGTTGACGACGCGCTACGTGCCCCCGGGCATGCCCCAGAGCCTCAGCTACCCCGACGCCGCCGTCGGCGACCTGCTCGCCGGAACCGCCCACCGCCACCCCGACCGCACCGCCCTGCGCGACGGCGAACTCACCTTCACCTACAGCGAGATGTACGACACCGCGCTACGGCTGGCCGCCGGGCTGCGCGCACGGGGTGTCGGGCACGGCGACGCCGTCGCGCTGCACCAGCCCAACTCGGCCTGGTTCACCGTCTCGTACTATGCCGTCCTGCTGGCCGGTGCGGTCGTCGTCCCCCTCAACCCGGCCCTGCCGCCCGCGGCATTGCGCGAGCAGCTCGACGAGGCGCGGGCCGTCGCCGCGTTCACCCACCCGGTGACCGCGCCCGCGCTCACGAAGGCCGCCGCGCCGGGCCTCCGCCTGACCGTCCTCGTCCCGGCGACGGCCACCGCGCCCGCCGCCGACGGGGGCGCCGAGCCCGGCGACGTACCACTTGAAGAGCTGCTGGCGGCCGAGCCGGGGGAGCGGGTGGCCGTCGGCGGGGACGATCTGGCACACCTGGCCTTCACCGGAGGCACGACAGGGCGCTCCAAGGCGGTCCGCGTGCTGCACCGCAACGTCCTGGCGAACGCCCTGCAGATGGCCTGCTGGCGCGGCGCCGCCGTGCCCGGCACCGACGGCGCGGGCCGGGTGGCGCTCGCATCCGTGCCCGCGGCCCGGACCGCACACACGCTGAACCTGGGCGAGGCCACCGCCGTGGCGCTCGCCCCGCTCTTCCACGCCATGGGACTCGTCGGCCAGTCCGTCAGCGTGGCGGTGGCCAGCACGGTCGTGATGGCGGGCCGCTTCGAACCCCGCCGGTTCGCGCGGCTCATCGAGGAGCACGGTGTCACCACCGTGCCCGGCTCGCCCGCCCTCTTCCACGCGCTGCTCGCCCTGCCCGGCGTCGAGAAGCTCGACCTCTCCTCGGTGCGCAGCGTCAACTCCGGCGCCGCGCCCGTCGACACGGACACCATGCACCGCCTCGCCACGCTCTTCCCGAACGCCACGATCGTCGAGGGATACGGGCTCACCGAGGCCACCATGGCGCTCGCCGCGCACCCGCTGGTGGACGACAACCCGGTGCCCGAGGGCAGCGTCGGCGCCCCGGTCTTCGACACCGAGGTCGAGATCAGGGAACTCGGCTGCGGCCCCGCCCTGCCCGTCGGCGGGACCGGCGAGGTGTGGGCGCGCGGCCCGCAGATCACCGACGGCTACCAGGGTCACCCCGACCTGACGGCCGAGCAGTTCCAGGACGGCTGGCTGCGCACCGGCGACCTGGGGCGCGTCGACGAGGACGGCTGGCTGTACCTGGTCGGGCGGGCCAAGGACATGCTGATCTACAAGGGGTACAACGTCTATCCGACGCCGCTGGAGGACCTGCTCCACCGGCACCCCGCCGTCGCGGGCGCCAGCGTCATCGGCGCGCCGCGGTCCGGGGTCGGCGAGATCCCCGTCGCGTACGTCGTGCTGCGCTCCGGGCATCGGGCGGGCCCCGAACTGGCCGGGAAACTCATGGCGTTCGTGGCCGAGCACGTCGCCCCGTACCAGCGGCTGCGGGAGATCCACTTCCTGGACGCCCTTCCGGTCTCGGCCGCCGGGAAGATCCTCAAGACGGACCTGCGGCAGCGGTACGCGGCCGCCGACGGAGCGGGAGTGACACAAGCGTGAGCAGCGGCATGGTCGACGAGGCGACGGCCCGGGACGCGTCCGAGGGTACGGACATCGCGGCCCCGGCCGCCCTCGGCGAGCTCGGGAAGGGCAGACACGTCCAGGTCGAGGCGGTCGGCGACGGCGCCTACGAGGGGTACTGCCACTCCGGCCGCGCGGCCGCCCGCAGTTACGGCGGCGCCGTCCTCGCCCAGGCCCTGGACGCCGCCCGGCGCAGCGTGGACGAGGACCGGGTCGTGCACTCGCTGCACGCCTACTTCCTGCGCGCCCTGTCGCCCGAGCGGCCGGTGCGGTTCACGCCCGAGGTGGTGCGCGACGGGCGCAGCTACTCGATGCGGCAGGTGACTGGCGTCCAGGACGGCAAGGAGTCCCTTGCCATGAGTGTGTCGTTCAAGCAGCCGCAGCCGGGCGGCAGTTGGCGCCAGCCCGGCATGCCCGACGTGCCGGGACCCGAAGGGCTGCCCGAAGGCTGGACGCACCGCCCGCACGACCATCCGCTGTACACCTCGACCGCGTACCGCGAAGTGCCGCTGGAGCGGGACCCCGACGCCGGACGCATCGACCGCTACGTCTGGTTGCGCACGGTCGGCGCCATGCCCGACGACCCGGGCCTGCACGCCTGTGTCCTCGCCTACATCTGCGACGCTCCGCTCGCCCCCACCGCCCTGGTGGCTTACGGCGAGCCACGACCCCGCGGCATCGCGCTGGCCTCGCTCGACCACGCCATGTGGTTCCACCGCCCGGTGCGCGTCGACGAGTGGCTGCTGTTCGCGTGCCACAGCGTCGTCGCCGGTGACGGCAGGACCCTGGCGCAGGGCCAATTCTGGACCAGGGAAGGGGAGTTGGTCGCCTCGGTCACCCAGGAGGCGCTCCTCCATGTGCCGCGCGGAGTCTCGTGACGCGCGGGTGAAAGGTCCACGGGGACGGGTTGTCAGGGCCCGTCGGGCCGACGTAACTTAACGATCGTTCTACACAGGCAGAAGGGGCCGCTGTGCGCCGTACGCTGTTCAACGAGGACCATGAGGCGTTCCGCCGGATGCTGCGGGACTTCATCGCCAAGGAAGTCACCCCCGTCCACCAGGAGTGGGAGGAACAGGGGCACCCGCCGCGCGACTTCTACCGCAGGCTCGGCGAGCTGGGCGTGCTCGGCATCCAGGTGCCCGAGGAGTTCGGCGGCGCGGGCGAGGCCAGCCTCAAGTTCGCGGCCGTCGCCGTCGAGGAGACGACACGCGCCGGTGTCACCTTCGGCAACTACTCGGTGCACTCGAATCTGATCCTGCCGTACCTGCTGACGTACGCCACGCAGGAGCAGAAGGAGCGCTGGCTGCCCGGCTTCGCCTCAGGTGACCTCATGACGGCGATCGCCATGACCGAGCCCGGCACCGGATCCGACCTCGCCAACATCCAGACCAGGGCCGAACTCTCCGCCGACGGCACGCACTACGTCCTCAACGGCGCCAAGACGTTCATCACCGGCGGCGCCCTCGCCGACCTGGTCCTCGTCGTCGCGCGCACCGCGCCCTACGATCCCGAGGACCGCCGTGGCGGCCTGTCGATCCTCGTCGTGGAGTCCGCGAGCGAGGGCTTCTCCGTCGGCCGCAAGCTCCAGAAGATCGGGCTCAAGGCCTCCGATACCGCCGAACTCGCCTTCGTGGACGTCAAGGTGCCGGCCGAGAACCTGCTGGGCGAGGCGGGCAAGGGATTCTCCTACCTGTCCCACAATCTCGCCCAGGAACGCCTGATGATCGCCCTGGGCGGTTCGGGGACGGCCGCTGCGGCGCTGCGCTTCGCCACCGACTACGTGAAGGAGCGCACGGTCTTCGGCAAGCCGGTCGCCCACTTCCAGAACACCAAGTTCGTGCTCGCCGAGTGCGCCACCGAGGTCGAGGCCGCGCAGCTGATGGCCGACCGCGCCCTCGAACTGCACGACGAGGGCGAGCTGTCCGTCGCCGACGCCGCGAAGGCGAAGCTGTTCTGCACCGAGGTCGCGGGCCGTGTCATCGACAAGTGCCTTCAGCTGCACGGCGGTTACGGCTACGTCACCGAGTACCCGATCGCCCGCCTGTACGCCGACACCCGCGTCTCGCGCATCTACGGCGGCACCAACGAGGTGATGAAGACCATCATCGCCAAGTCGCTCGGCCTCTGACCCTTCTCCCCTTCTCCACCGCCACGACGAACAAGGGACCTGCCATGCAGATCGACGCCCAGTCCTCCGCCCTGATCACCGGTGGCGCCTCCGGCCTCGGGCGCGCCACCGCCGAGCGGCTCCTCGCCACGGGTGCCAAGGTCGTCATCTTCGACCTGCCCACCTCCGACGGGGAGAACGTCGCCAAGGAGATCGGCGCCACCTTCGTCGCCGGCGACGTCACCAGCGAGGCCGACGCCACCGCCGCGGTCGAGGCAGCCGTCGCGCTCGCCCCCCTGCGCGTCACCGTCAACTGCGCGGGCATCGGCTCCGCCGGGCGCACGGTCGGCAAGGAGGGCCCGTACGTCCTCGACACCTTCCGCAAGGTCGTCGAGATCAACCTGATCGGCACCTTCAACGTCATCCGCCTCGCCGCCCAGGCCATGACCGGCAACGAACCGGTCGAGGGCGAGCGCGGCGTCATCGTCAACACCGCCTCCGTGGCCGCGTTCGACGGGCAGATCGGCCAGTGCGCGTACTCGGCGTCCAAGGGCGGCATCGTCGGCATGACGCTGCCCATCGCCCGCGACCTCGCCCGCATGAACATCCGCGTGATGACCATCGCGCCCGGCCTGTTCGAGACGCCGCTGCTCGGCCGGCTGCCGCAGGAGGCCAAGGACTCGCTCGGCGCGCAGGTGCCGCACCCGGCCCGCCTCGGGCAGCCGGCCGAGTACGCGCACATGGTCGAGTCGATCGTCACCAACCCGATGCTCAACGGCGAGACCATCCGCCTCGACGGCGCCATCCGCATGGCACCCAAGTAGGCCGCCCGCAAACCGCGCCAACCCCCTTATTACGTTGAGGAGTTCACCATGCGTGACGCAGTCATAGTCGACGCCGTACGGACCCCCGTCGGCAAGGGCAAGCCGGGCGGCGCGCTCTCCGACGTCCACCCCGTCGACCTCTCCGCCCATGTCCTGAAGGCCCTCGCCGAGCGCAACGGCCTCGACCCGGCCACCGTCGACGACGTCATCTGGGGCTGCGTGTCCCAGGTCGGCGAGCAGGCGGGTGGCGTCGGCCGGTTCGCGGTGCTCGCCGCCGGCTGGCCCGAGTCCGTGCCGGGACTGACCATCGACCGCCAGTGCGGCTCCTCGCAGCAGTCCGTGCACCAGGCCGCCGCCGGGGTCATCGCCGGGCAGTACGACATCGCCATCGCGGGCGGCGTCGAGTCCATGTCCCGCGTCCCGATGGGCTCCTCGCGCGCGGGCGGCCAGGCCGGCAAGCCGTTCGGCCCGCTCGTCGGCGAGCGCTACGACCACGTCGTCTTCAACCAGGGCGTCGGCGCCGAGATGATCGCCGAGGAGTTCGGACTCACCCGCGCCGAGCTCGACCAGCACGCCGCCGACTCGCACGAGAAAGCCGCCCGCGCCATCGACGAGGGCCGCTTCAAGAACCAGATCACCCCGGTCACCCTCGCCGACGGCACGCTCTTCGACACCGACGAGGGCGTACGGCGCGGCACGACGGTCGAGAAGCTGGCCGGGCTGAAGACGCCGTTCAAGGAGGACGGGGTCATCTCGGCGGGCAACGCCTCGCAGATCTCCGACGGCGCCGCCGCCCTCCTCGTCACCACGTCCGAGGTGGCCGCGCGCAACGGCTGGACGCCGCTGGCCCGTTTCCACACGGGCACCGTCACCGGCGTCGACCCGATCACCATGCTCAAGGGCCCGATCCCGGCCACCGCCAAGGTCCTGGAGCGCGCGGGCCTCTCGCTCGACGAGATCGGCACGTACGAGATCAACGAGGCCTTCGCCTCCGTCTCCCTCGGCTGGCAGCGCCAGACCGGCGCCGACTACGCCCGCCTGAACCCCAACGGCGGCGCGATGGCCCTCGGCCACCCCCTCGGCGGCTCCGGCGCCCGCCTGATGACCACGCTGGTGCACCACATGAAGGACAACGGCATCCGCTACGGTCTGCAGTCCATGTGCGAGGGCGGCGGCATGGCCAACGCGACGGTGCTCGAACTGCTCTGAGACCGGGGGCGGTGCGGGCGCGTCCTGGCCACGACAGAAGGAGTGAGCAGAGTTTGACCGACCACGCCGCCACGCCGGACGACTCCGCCACCGCCCGCCCGCCGCTTCCGCCGTTCACGCGCGAGACGGCCGTGCAGAAGGTGCGTCTGGCGGAGGACGCCTGGAACACCCGTGACCCGCAGCGCGTCTCGCTCGCGTACACGCCGGACAGCCAGTGGCGCAATCGCGCCGAATTCCCGGCCGGGCGCGCCGACATCGTCGCCTTCCTCACGCGCAAGTGGAACCAGGAGCTCGACTACCGGTTGATCAAGGAGCTGTGGGCGTTCGACGGCCACCGCATCGCGGTCCGTTTCGCGTACGAGTGTCACGACGACGCGGGCAACTGGAAGCGCGCGTACGGCAATGAGAACTGGGAGTTCGACGAGAACGGGTTGATGCGCAGGCGCCACGCCTCCATCAACGACCTGCCGATCGCCGAGAAGGACCGCGCCTTCCACTGGCCGCTCGGCCGTCGCCCCGACGACCACCCGGGCCTCAGCGACCTGGGTCTCTAGCAACCCTGCGGCTGCGCCCCCGGAACTCGGCGATCACCGACTCCTCGCGCGTCACGCGCACGTCGTAGAGGCCGCTGCGGCCGAAGCGGGTGACCTCGTGGGCGGTGGCCACCAGCACGTCGCCCTCGTGTGCGGGCGCGACGAAGGTGATGTCGGCTCCGGAGGCCACGGTGACGGGGCCCTCGCTGTTGCAGGCGCAGGCGAAGGCCGTGTCGGCGAAGAGGAACATGTAGCCGCCGTGGGCGATGCCGTGGCCGTTGACCATCGACGCCGTCACCTTCATCCGGAGCGCGGCATGTCCCGTGCCGTGCTCCAGGAGTTCGATGCCGAGGAGCTGGGAGGCGAGGTCCGCAGCGAACATGCGCTCCGCGGGGCCCGGTTCGCCGGATTCCGTCACGCTGTCTTCCCTCACGCCGGCTTCCCCTCCCGCTCAATTGCCGACCGACCATTCGGTGTGTGGTGGGGCCAAGCCTGCCACGTCCGCCCCGGACCGCGACAGGTTCCGGTCGGGGCGGACGTGGCAGGCTTGGCCCGTCGCAAGGAACGTACGTACCCCGAAGCCGAGGAGCACGGCATGGAATGGCGTGATTTCGCCCTGAATATGGCGTCCATGGCGCGCGAGCTCCTGGCACAGGAGTCCGTGGACGCGACGCTGCACAAGATCACCACATGGGCCGTCGACCAGGTCGAGGGCTGCGACTCGGCGGGCATCCTCGTCCTGCGCAAGGGCGAGGTCGAAACGCTGGCCGCCACCGATCAACTCGTCGTCGACAGCGACCGGCTCCAGGGCCGCCTTCGCGAGGGGCCGTGCTTCGACGCGGCCCGCACCGGACACCCCGTGTTCCGCCTCAAGGACCTCTCGACCGAGACGACACGCTGGCGCGAGTACGCCCCGCGCGCCCACGAGCTCGGTATCGGCAGCATGATGGGCTTCCTGCTCTACACCGAGAACGAGGGCGACCTCGGGGCTCTCAACATCTACTCCAAGAAGCCGGGAGCGTTCACGGAGGCCAGTGAGACCGCCGGCTGGCTCCTCGCCTCGCACGCCGCCGTGGCCTTCGCCAGCGCCCGCGAACATGCCTCCCTGTACCGCGCCGTGGAGACCCGACACATCATCGGTGAGGCCATGGGCATCCTCATGGCCGGCCACGACCTGACCGAAGCGGAGGCGTTCGCCACGCTGCGCCGCTACTCGCAGGAGAACAACGTCAAGCTCCGCGACGTGGCCCGCCAGGTGAGCGAACGGGGCGGCCTGTGACTCTCCAGGGACCCGCCCCTCGTCGGCCGGTCCTGGCTCAGTAATCCGCGTCGGTGTAACGGACCACGCCGCGCAGGTTCTTGCCGTCCCGCATGTCCTGGTAGCCCTGGTTGATCTCCTCCAGGCGGTAGGTGCGCGTGGTGAGTTCGTCGAGTTTGAGCTGCCCGGTGCGGTACTGCTCGAGGAGGCGGGGGATCTGGGTGCGCGGGCTGATGCCGCCGAAGATGGCGCCCTGGATCCGCTTCTGCATCAGCGCCAGGTCGAAGAGGCCGACCTTGGCGTCGATCTGCGTCATGTCCGCGATGGCCGTCACGACGACCTGGCCGCCCTTGGCGGTCATCGCGAGCGCCGGGGCCAGCTGGTCGCCCTGCAGTTCGCCGACGGTCAGGATGACGGTGTGGGCCTGCGCGCCCCAGGTCAGCTCCGCGACAGGACCCGCGGCCTCCTCCATGGAGGCGAAGGTGTGCGTGGCGCCGAACTCCCGTGCCTTGTCCCGCTTGAACTCGACCGGGTCCACCGCGATCACGAACCGCGCGCCGGCCGCCGCCGCGCCCTGCACCGCGTTGATGCCGACGCCGCCGACACCCACGATCACGACCGTGTCGCCCGGCCGGGTGTTGCCGATGGAGACGGCGGAGCCCCAGCCCGTGGAGACGCCGCAGCCCAGCAGTGCGGCCGCCTCCAGCGGCACGTCCTTCTCGATCTTGATGACGGAGGACTGGCTGACGGTGACGTACGGGGCGAACGTGCCCAGCAGACACATCGGCGTGACCGGGGCGCCGCCCGCGGTGCGCGTGCGGAACGTGTTGTCGGCGATGGACTGCCCGGTGAGCAGGTTGGCGCCCTGGTCGCACAGGTTCTGCAGACCCTGCGAACAGGGGCGACAGACACCGCAGGCCGGGATGAAGCCGAGGACGGCGTGGTCGCCCACCTCGACGCCGGCGACACCGGGGCCGACCTTCGTCACGACACCCGCGCCCTCGTGCCCGCCGAGAAGCGGGTAGGAGGCGGCGAGGTTCGCCCCGCCCCGGAAGTGCTCGTCGGAGTGGCACAAGCCCGAGGCGGCCAGGCGCAGTTGCACCTCGCCCGCGACCGGGTCGCCGACCTCGATCGGCTCGACCGTCCAGTCCTCGCCGGGCTTGTGGAGCAGGGCTCCCTTGGTCTGCATGCGCATCCTCCCTGCTTCGGCAACATTGCCGCGCCCGACCGCGCCCTCGTCACGAACCACCGGACGGCCGGACAGGGCCGGACACACTTGCCTCACGCTAGGGCGGCACGCCCGAGCGCCTCCATGACCAAAGCGGACAAGGCCGGGACAGATTCGGACACGCAGCCGGGTTGTGGCCGCCGAGAGCGCCGTGCTGTCATGAACTCCCCTGACGGGTACGGGCGTTGGCCGTGTGACAGCGGGAAACGGAGGGCCGGTCATGACCGTGCCGGTGGACACGGCTGCCGCGCAGCCGGAGGTCATCGCCGAGGGATTCACCGACTGGGACTTTCCGCGCGCCGCCTCGGGCGTCGTCCTGCTGCTCGACTTCGCCGCGGAACAGGGTCTGGGCTCGGCCGACTGCCTCGGGGGTACGGGCATCGACGCGGCCTCGCTCGGCGACCCGCACCACCTCGTCGAGGCCTCGCAGGAGATCGCCGTCGTCCGCAATCTGCTGCACGGGCTCGGCGACCGCCCGGGTCTCGGCATCGAGGTCGGTGCCCGCTACCACGTCACCACGTTCGGCCTGTTCGGCTACGCGCTGCTCAGCGCCCCGACGATGCGCGAGGTGTTCCGGTACGGGCTGCGGTACTCGGCGCTCACCTTCGGCTTCGCCCGGCACAGCGCCGTCGTGGACGCGGCGGGCGACGTCCTGCACCGCATGGACGGCGGCCGGATCCCCGCCGACGTACGGCGCTTCCTCGTCGAACGGGACTGCGCCGCCAACATCGTCCTCGGCCGCCAGGTGTTCGCCGGCGGCCCGCCCGTCCCGCTGCGCCGCGTCGACCTCGCCTTCCCCGAGCCGCCGGGCGCCGCGCGGCCCACGGTGCTCGACGCGCCGGTCCGCTACGGCGCCGCGACGACCGCCCTCGTCTACGACAACGGCATCCTCGACAGCCCGCTGCCGCACGGGAATCCGCACACCGCGCAGATCTGCCGGGAGCTGTGCGAACGCCTCGTGGCGCAGCGGGCGGGCGCGAGCGGCGCGGCCCGCACGGTGCGCAGGCAGCTGCTGGCGGGCGGCGGCCCCGACCCCGGCATCGAGCACATCGCGCGCCGGATGAACATCACCTCGCGCACCCTGCGCCGCAGGCTCGCGGCCGAGGGCACCACCTACCGGCGCCTGCTCGACGACGTACGGCTCACCCTCGTACAGGACGGTCTGCGGGACGAGCGGCTGTCCGCGGCCGAGCTGGCGCACCGGCTCGGCTACTCGGAGCCGTCGAGCTTCATGCGGGCCTTCCGCCGCTGGACGGCCGCCGACTCCGGCCGGTCCGAGGGAAGTTGAGCCGTGCCCGCCCGCCCTGAACGAACGATCAATTCATTCCGTCGTACGTCTTGCTGCCGCCTCGCGGGGTGACTTAGAAAGAGTCCACGGCCACCGGCGTCCACGTCCATGCGAAAGGCGTCCCGTGTATCCAGGTGCCCATGCCCAGACCGATCCGCAGCGCCCCGCCGTCATCATGGCGTCGACCGGCGAACAGCTGACGTACGGGGAGCTGGACGAACGCTCCGTCCGGCTCGCCCATGTGTTCCGGGAGGCGGGCCTGCGCCGCGGCGACGTGGTCGCCCTGCTGACCGACAACTCGATCCACGCGTACGAGGTCTACTGGGCGGCGGTCCGCTCCGGCCTCTACATCACCCTCGTCAACCACCATCTGTCCGCGCCCGAGATCGCGTACATCGTGGGCGACTCCGGCGCCGCCGCGCTGGTCGTCTCGGACGCCCTGGCCGATCTGGCGCGGGACGTCGCGGGCCTGATCCCCGCCACCGTGCGTGTACGGCTCGCCTACGGCGGGAGCGTCGACGGGTACGAGGACTACGCGGCCGCGCTCGCGGGGGCGTCCGCCGAGCCGCCGGCCGACCAGCCGCGCGGCGCCGACCTGCTCTACTCCTCCGGGACCACCGGCCGCCCCAAGGGCATCCGCCCCGAGCTGCCGGACCGCCAGGTCGGCGAGCCGGGCGACACGCTCGTCGAACTGCTGCGCCTGTTCTACGGCTTCGACAAGGACGCGGTGTACCTGTCGCCCGCGCCCGTCTACCACGCGGCGCCGCTGCGCTACGGCGCCTCCGTGCACGCGCTCGGCGGGACGGTCGTCATGATGGAGCGCTTCGACCCCGAGGACGCGCTGCGCGCCATCGAGCGCTACCGCATCACGCACAGCCAATGGGTGCCGACCCACTTCATCCGCCTGCTGCGGCTGCCCGAGAAGGTCCGCACCGCCTACGACCTCTCCAGCCACAAGATCGTCGTGCACGCCGCCGCGCCCTGCCCGCCGGACGTCAAGCGCGCGATGATCGACTGGTGGGGGCCGAAGCTGTACGAGTATTACTCCGCCACCGAGGGCATCGGCATGACGCTGATCACCTCCGAGGAGTGGCTGACCAAGCCGGGTTCGGTGGGCCGGCCCATCCTCGGGCAGCCGCGGATCTGCGACGACGAGGGGCGGGTGCTGGCCGCGGGGGAGACCGGCACGGTCTACTTCGCGCGGGAGGGTGACGGCACTTTCGAGTACCTCGGCGACGCCGACAAGACCAAGGGCGCCCAACACCCGGAGCACACGGACTGGGTGACGCTCGGAGACGTGGGCCATCTCGACGAGGACGGCTACCTCTTCCTCACCGACCGCAAGACCTTCATGATCATCTCGGGTGGGGTGAACATCTACCCGCAGGAGATCGAGAACATCCTCGCCCTGCACCCCGACATCACCGATGTCGCGGTGATCGGTGTCCCCGACCCGGAGATGGGCGAGGCGGTCAAGGCGGTGGCGCAGCCCGCGCCGGGCGTGACACCGGGCCCCGGCCTGGAGGAGCGCCTGATCGCGTACGTACGGGAACGGATCGCGCACTACAAGGCACCGCGCAGCGTCGACTTCGTGGACGAACTGCCGCGCACACCAACGGGCAAGCTGGTCAAGGGAAAACTCAAGGCACGCTACGCGCAGCCGGCCGAGCGACAGGGCCGGGCATGACGACGGCAGGCGTCGAGCCCGCGGTGGCCGAGTGGGTGGCCGCACACGTCCCCGGCGTCGTCCCTCCGCTCACCTTCGACCTCGTGTCCGGCGGCCGCTCGAACCTCACCTACCGGGTGACCGACGCGAGCGGCACGGTGCGGGCGCTGCGCAGGCCGCCGACGGGCGGCGTCCTGAGCACCGCGCACGACATGAGCCGCGAGTGGCGCTTCCAGACCGCCCTGGCCCCCACCGCGGTACCGGTGCCCACCCCGCTCGCCTACTGTGCGGACGCCTCGGTCACCGGGGCGGAGTTCTACGTCATGGACTTCGTCGACGGCACGGTGGGCGCCGACCAGGACGCCGTACGCGACTGGCCGGAGCGGGCCCGTCGCCGGGCCGGTACGAGCCTCGTCGAGGTCCTCGCCGCGCTGCACGAGCTCGATCCCGCCGAGGTCGGCCTGGGTGACATGGCACGCCCCCGCGGCTACGTCGAACGCCAACTGCACCGCTGGCAGCGGCAGGTGCACCGCTCGGGCGCACCCGACCTGAAGCTCCTCGACACGGTGCACGACGCGCTGCTCGCCCGGGTGCCGGCGCAGCACACGGGAATCGTGCACGGCGACTTCCGCCCGGGGAACCTCTCCTTCGCGCCCGACGGCACGGTGATCGCCGTGTTCGACTGGGAACTGGCCACGCTGGGCGACCCGTTGGCCGACCTCGGCTGGCTCGTCTCGACCTGGGAGCAGCCGGGCGACATGGTCCCGCCGACGACGGCCGGACCGAGCGCCGTCCCCGGCTTCTGTAGTCGCACCGACCTGATCGACGCCTACGCGAAGGCCTCCGGCGTCGACGTGTCCCAACTGCCGTACTACGTCGCGTTCTCCCGCTGGCGCTCAGCGTGCATCGGAGCCGGGGTCGCGGCCCGCTTCGCGGCGGGCGTGATGGGCGAGAACGAACTGCCCGTCCAGGAGCTGGAACGTCAGGTACTGCGCCAGAGCGAGGCCGCGTACGAGGCGGTGGGCGACCTCGGACGGCTTTGACGGCGCTGGACACCGATCGGGGCACCGATGTTGAGGTCAACCTCCCTGTTAGCGTTGCCGTGGCGGCGGAACTCGACACCACTCCCACCCAGGTGGCTCTGGCGTGGCTCCTCGGCCACTCACCGGTCGTCCTCCCTATCCCCGGCACCGCCCGCCTGGACCACCTGGAGGAGAACGTCGCCGCGGAATCCCTCCAGCTGACCCGGGAGCAGCGCGACCGACTCGACGTGCTGTCCGAAGCGGCGTAGCGAACGCGGCACCAGAGGTGTGCTCATCGCACGTCCTCCGGCGGCTCCGGCCACGCGGGCAGGGTGTCCGCGTGGTCGGCGAGCGTCGCCGGGAACTTCGGCGGGCGCTTCTCCAGGAACGATGTGACGCCCTCGGCTGCGTCGGGCCCCTGGCCCAGGCGGACCATGGCCGCCGAGTCGAGGCGGTGCGCGTCCCACGGTGAGGCCGCGCCGAGCATCGACCACATCAGGCGGCGCGCGTGGGCGACCGAGACCGCGGAGGTGTTCTCGGCGATCTCGGCGGCCAGCGCGTACGCGGTCGGCAGGAGTTCGTCGTCCGGGACGACCCGCGAGACGAGACGCCCGGCGAGCGCCTCGGTCGCGTCGAAGAGCCGGCCGGTGGCCACCCACTCCATCGCCTGCGAGATGCCCACGACCCGCGGCAGGAACCAGCTGGACGCCGCCTCCGGGACCAGACCGCGGCGGGCGAACACGAAGCCGAAGCGGGCCGACTCCCCGGCGATCCGGATGTCGGCAGGCAGCGTCATCGTCGAACCGACGCCCACCGCGGGCCCGTTGACCGCCACGATGACCGGTTTCACGCTGGCGGCGATGCGCAGCGCCACGCACCCGCCACCGTCGCGCGGCGCGCCGTCGATGGTGCCGAAGTCCGTACGCCCGCCCTCCCGTCCGGCCGCCCGGTGGTCGAACGTGGACGCGCCGCCCGCCAGGTCGGCGCCCGCGCAGAACCCACGCCCCGCGCCGGTCACGACCACGGCCCTGACCGTGTCGTCGGCGTCGGTCACGTCGAACGCGGCGATCAGCTCCTCGGCCATGATGTGCGTGAAGGCGTTCAGCCGCTCGGGCCGGTGCAGGGTGATGGTGGCGACGTGGTCGGCGATCCGCAGCTGGATCTGCGTGAAGTCGGTGCCCACGTCGGTGGCTTCGGTGGCCCGCTGAGCGTCAGTCATGTCGTTGTCCTCAAGTCCTCAAGTCCTCAAGTCCGTAGTGCGTAAAGGGAGTCAGCTGTCGGTGAAGCGGGGTGCCCGTTTCTCGAAGCGGGCGGCCACCGCCTCGACCTGGTTCGGGCTGCCGATGAGCGCGCCGATCTCCTTCTGTTCCTCGGCGAAGCCGGTCGCGAGGTCGGTGCGGCCCGCGAGGTCGAGGAGCCGCTTGGAGGCGCGTACGGCGTGCGGGCTCTGCGCCGCGATCCGGCCCGCGGTCTCCAGCGCGGCGGCCACCGGGTCGTCCGCCGTGTAGGTGGCAAGGCCGATGCGTGCGGCCTCCTCGCCGCCCACGGTCCGGGCGGTGAAGGTCAGTTCCTTCGCCACGTCGCGGCCGACGAGCTCGGGCAGCAACTGCGTTCCCGTCATGTCGGGCACCAGGCCCCACGCCACTTCGAACACACTCAGCCGGGCATCCGGCGCGACGATGCGGATGTCGGCGCCGAGTGCGATCTGCAGCCCGCCGCCGAGTGCGTTGCCGCGCAGCGCGGCGATCACCGGCACCGGCAGCTCGGCCCAGACGTACGCGGCGCGCTGCCCGGCCGCCTGCGCGGGCCCGTCCGACGGCGGCAGCGCGGCGAGCCCCGAAAGGCGCTCCCCGTCCCGCATCGCCTGGAAGGAGGTGAAGTCGAGCCCGGCACAGAAGTCGGGCCCCGCACCGGACAACACCACGGCCCTGACGCCCTCTTCGGTCTTCAGCCGCTCGCCCGTGGCGACGAGCGCCTCGAACATGGCCGGGTCGAGCGCGTTGCGCTTCTCGGGCCGGTTGAGCCGTACGTCGGCGACGCCGTCGGTCACGGTGACCGTCACCCGCTGAGCCGTTTCGGGGGCGGTCCTTGTGCTGGTCATGCGTGTGCTCCTCGGTTCTCGTTCCTACGGGTTCGGGGCGGCGGTCACCGGGCGACCTGTGCCGCGTACGCCGGGTTGGCGACCGCCAGCTTGTCCGTGACGCCTCCTCGTACGGCTTCCAGGACCGCCGCGTCGTCCGCCGGCACGGCCCCGTCGCGGATCGCCTCCGCGAGGGCGCGGTCGTCGGCGAGGCCGAGCAGGGCCAGGCGGCGGGCGTGGGTCTCGGCCTGGGCGGGCGCGAGCAGCGCCTCGCGGCGGGCGATGGCGACGGCGTTGGCCGCCACCTTCGACAGGAAGCGCAGCCGGGGATCGCCCGCCGTCTCCTCGGTCAGGAAGGTCTGGACGGAACGCAGCAGCGCGTCGGCACCGGGCCGGTCGTGCGGGGGAGCGGCGGTGGTGTCGTCGCGGCCGGCGAGGACGTCGGGCACGGGGCCGGGTTCGGCGGCGCCGAGCGCGAGCAGCACGTCGTACTCCTGCTCGCAGACCTTGCGCCCCAACACGGCGTACTCGACGGCCTGTTCGGCGCCGGACAGGAAGCGCTCGGCCTGCATGCGGCACAGCACCGCCCAGCGGAGCGTGCCGTACACCTCCCACCAGTGCAGCTCGTTCTCGCCCGGGCGGGTACCGGCGATCTCGGCGTACCCGGCGAGCAGTTCCTCGCGCGGGCCGAAGCCGCCCACCGGCTCCGGCGACCCGAACCGCCATGCCTTGACGCACAGCCAGCCCAGGTCCTCGACGGGATCTCCGACGTGGGTGAGCTCCCAGTCGAGGACGGCGCGCACGCCCGTCTCGTCGATCATGAGATTGCCGTTGCGGAAGTCGCCGTGCACGACGCAGGCCGGGCGGACGGTCGGCGGTTGGTGATCGGCGAGCCATCGAAGACCGACTTCGAGCGCCGGACGCGGGTCGTCGAACTGGCGGTAGAGGTCGGCCAGTTGATGGAGCGGGTCCACCTCGGGCAGGTCCGGGACGGACGCGACGGGGATCGTGTGGATGCGCGCGAGGATGCGGCCGAGTTCGCGCGCCAGCTTCGGGCGCACGGCCGCGAACCGCTCGTCCCGCAGCAGACGGCGCGGGATCGTCTCACCCTCGACGTGCTCCATGAGCAGGTGGGCGCGGCCGAGAACGGTGCCATGGTCGACGAGCCGGGGCACGGGCACCCCGGCCTCGGCCGCCGCGGCCAGGACCGCGGCCTCCCGCGCCATCACCTCGGGACTCGGCTTCACCGGCGGGTCGCAGCGCAGGATCAGGGGGTGCGCGATGCCGTCGGCCGCCGTGGCGTCGAGGGAGAAGGTGTCCCGGCTGGCGCCACCGGACAGTCGCCGCCAGCCCTCGACGGCCACGGGGCCGCCCCACAACTCGGCCAGCCGGGCCCGTAGTTCCTCCCGCAACGCTTCACTCACGCGGGCAGTCCCGCCCACGGCGCCTTGCTGACATCGGCGAGCAGCTTGCGCGCGACGACCATCCGGTGCACCTCGTCGGGGCCGTCGTAGATGCGCGCGTAGCGGGCGCGCCGGTACATGGCCTCCAGCGGGGTGTCCGCGGTGACGCCCAGCGCGCCGTGCACCTGGATGGCGCGGTCGACGACGTTGTGCAGGACCTGCGCGCCCCAGAACTTCACCATGCTGATCTCCAGGCGGGCCTGCCCGTCCTGGTCGTAGCGGCGCGCCGCGTCCAGCGTCATCAGGCGGGCGGCGTGGATCTCTGCGGCCGACTCGGCGACGTAGCGCCGGATCTCACCCTTCTCGGCGAGCAACGAACCATGCGCGTAACGGGTGTTGGCCCGCTCGACCATCAACTCGAAGGCGCGCTGCGCCTGTCCGAGCCAGCGCATGCAGTGGAAGATACGGCCGGGGCCGAGCCGGCGCTGCGCGATGGTGAACCCCTCGCCGCGCTCGCCGAGGAGATGGTCGGCGGGGACCCGTACGTCGGTGAGGCGCAGTTCGCAGTGGTCGCCCTCGGTGTCGCCCATCGTCTCCAGGACGCGGGAGATCTCCAGGCCCGGTGTGCCGGCCGGGACGATGATCGCGGAGACGGCGCCGTGCGGACTCGCGGCGTCCTCGTCGGTGCGGGCGAAGACCGTGGTGAAGGCGGCCCGGCTGGCCCCGGTGGTGAACCACTTGTGGCCGTTGATCACCCACTCGTCGCCGTCGAGCACGGCCGTCGTCGCGATCCGGGTGGGGTCGGAGCCGGCCACCTCCGGCTCGGTGAGCCCGACGCTCGGGCTGATCTCGGCATTGACGAGCGGCTTCAACCAGCGCTCGCGCTGCGCCCGTGAGGCGTACAGGTCGAGCATGATGGAGTCCTGCATGGTGTACGTGCCGACCGCCAACTGGCCGTACTCGGAACGCCCGATGATCTCGTTGACGAGCGCGAACTCGTACAACGGCAATCCCTTGCCGCCGAGTTCGGCCGGATGGCCGAGGATCCACAGGTCCAGCTTCTTCGCCCGCTCCTGCAGGGCCGTGAGCGTGGCGCGGGCCTCGGGGGTGCGGCCGGCGAGCGCCTTCTCGGCGGGGATCACCTCGTCGTCGATGAAGGCGGCCATCCGGGCGCGCAGTTCCGTCAACTCTTCGTGTGTCAGGTCAGGCATGCGGATCCGTCCAGTCTGGGGTGCGGGCGTCGGGGGAGTCCGGTCAGTCGCGGGCGGACTCGCGCAGCCGCACCTTGAGCACCTTCCCGGCGGCATTGCGCGGCAGCGCCTCGATGAGGACGACCGAGGTCGGCTTCTTGTACGAGGCGAGCCGTTCGCGGCAGTGGTCGGTGATGTCCGCCTCGGTGGGCGGGTCGGCCGGGTCCTTCGGCACGACGTACGCGCGCGGGGTCTCCACCCACTCGGGGTGCGGCACGCCCACGACGGCCACCTCGGCGACCTTGGGATGCTGGTCGATGACGGCCTCGACCTCGGCGGAGTAGATGTTCTCGCCACCCGAGATGATCATGTCCTTCTTGCGGTCGACGACGTAGATGTAGCCCTCGTCGTCCATCCGGCACAGGTCACCGGAGTGGAACCAACCGCCCTCGAACGCCTCCGCGGTGGCCTCGGGGTTGTTCCAATAGCCCAGCATCAGGTTGCCGCCGCGGTAGACGATCTCGCCGACCTCGCCCACGGGCACGTCCCGCATGTCCTCGTCCACGATCCGCGCGTCCACATGGCGCACCGGCTTGCCGACGGAGCCGAGCTTGCGCACCGCGTCCTCGCCGTCGAGGTAGCAGGTCACCGAGGCCATCTCGGTCTGGCCGAAGGCGCTCCTGATGACGACACCGGGGAACGTGTCGTTCATCGCCTCCAGGACGGAGGGCGGCGCGACGGACGCGCCCCAACTCAGGCTGTTCAACACGAGCTTGCGGTCCCGGATGCCCGGCACCTCGCAGATCGCCTTCCACTGGCTGGGCACGAGGAAGCAGCCGGTGATCCGCTCCCGCTCCAGCAGGTCGACCGTCTCGGCGGCGTCGAAGCCGACGGTGGCGCCGATGACGGTGCAGGTGCCGTAGAGCATGGAGGCGACGACCGAGTCGACGCCCGCGATGTGGAACATCGGGATGTTCAACAGGCCCCGGTCGGTGGGCCTGGGCGCCTGGACCTCCGCCATGTGCAGGGTGTTCACGACCAGGTTGAGGTGGCTGAGCACGGCTCCCTTGGAGCGACCTGTGGTTCCCGAGGTGTACATCAGGAACGCCGGATCGTTCTCGTCGACGTCGACCTCGACGGGCCCTTCGCCGTACGCCTCGCGCACCGAGGTGAGGCTCTCCGTGCCCTCCGGTGGGCTGCTCACGTCCTCTCCGAGGTGCAGTACCCGGCAGTCGGAACCGGCCAGGCGCCGTGCCTCCAGGCCCAGTTCCCTCAGCGGCTCGTCGACCACGAACACGGTCGGCGTGCAGTCGCCGAGAACATGGGCCACCTCGGCGGGAACCAGGCGGAAGTTGATCGGCACGGCGATCGCGCCGAGCCGCAGCGCGGCGAACCAGACCTCCACCGTCTCCATCCGGTTGGTGGTCAGCGCGGCGACCCGGTGGCCCGGCCCGACACCACGCGCCGCGTAGGCGCGCGCGAGCCGGTTCACCCGCGCGTCGAGGGCGGCGTAGTTGATCTCCCGGTCCCGGTGGCGCAGGGCAGGGGCGGTGGGCGTACGCCGCGCCTGGCGCGCCAGTTGGTGGGCGAGCGAGAGACGGCGACCGGCCCGCAGGGAGGCGTCGGGCGAGGGGCCGGGCGGTGCGGTGGGACCTGATGTGTCGGTTGCGTCAGTGGCTTCGGTTGCGGCGGACACGGAGGACACGCGGGGCTCCCGTCGACGGCTGCCGGGCGGCCCGGGCCACCCCGGCCGCGGCGGCCTGCGGGGACCCGATCCAGGACTGATCGAACGTTAAGAGGCGCGCGGTCCTTCGACAACCCCCGCGGCGCGAAACGCGGTTGTTCCGGCCAGGTCCACCGGCGTCACGGGGGAGGGTGCTGAGCGGTCGTTAAGGCGCCGAGGTGGACCGTTAAGGCGCCGAGGCGGACATCGCGGTGCGCCGCAGGACCAGGAGCGTCGCGTCGTCGGAGCGGTGCGGACCGTCGAGCTCGCCGACGATGCGCTCGGCATACTCGTTGAGCGCCTCGTGCCCCGCGCCGGGGGCGGCACCGCCCAGGCACTCCTGTGCCGCGTCGAGGAAGCGCCGCGTATCGAGGTCGGGGTCGCTGTCGCGGCGCTCGGTCAGCCCGTCGGAGTACATCAGGACGATGTCGCCCACCCGCAAGGACACCTCCACCGCGGTGTACGGCGTACCCGGCAGAACACCCAGGGGCAGGCCGGGTCCGCCCTCGGGGTCCGGGAGTTGGCGGGCCGCACCGTCGCGCAGCAGGACCGGGCGCGGATGGCCCGCGCAGGTCCAGCGCAGCAGGCCCCGCTCCGGGTGGTAGCGGGCGATGATCGCGGTCGCGGTGGACTCGGCGCCGTCGGCGCAGGCCAACTCGTTGAGCCACTGCGTGAGTTGCTCGACCCGCTGCTCGGTGTAGGCGAGACCCGCGAGCGCGTAACGGAGTTTCGCCATGAGGGTGACCGCGGCCAGGCCGTGCCCGCGGGCGTCGCCGAGCGCGACGAGGAGACTCCCGCCGGGGAGCCTGCGCGCCTTGTACCAGTCGCCGCCGACCCCGGCCTCCCGGGCGTCGGGCCGGTACACGGTGGTGGCCTCGAGCCCGTAGGCGGCCGGCTCGTCCTGGAAGTGCGGGAGGACCGCCTCGCGCAGGACGCCGGCGACCTCGGCGACGGCCTCGGCGCGCTCGCGCTGGCGCCGTGCCTCGCGCTCCGCGCGCTCGGCGGTCGCGCGACGGCGCCGCTCGGCGGTCACGTCCGTGAGCACGGCCCGCAGCGCCCACACCAGGCTGCCGGGGGCGATCCGAACCGGCTCCGCGGTCATCCGGATCACCCGGGAACCGGCTCCGTTCATGCGCAGTTCGCAGACGCTCGTGCGTTTGCGCAGGATGACGTCGTACAGCGTCCGGTAGAGGTCGGGCAGGCTCTCCGGGGTCACGGTCGCCGCCAGCTCGGACAGCGTGGGGATGTGCGCGTGGCCGGCGAGGCCAAGGACCCGGCGGAACCCGCGCGACGGATCGACCCCGCCGTCGCCCAGGTTCCACTCCGCCCAGCAGGTGCGCACCAGCTGTTGGGCGGCCGTCGCCATGTGCAGCCGGTGGCCGCGCTCCCAGGTGATCAGGAGGTGCTCGCCGCAAGGGGCCACCCGTACCTGATCGTTGATCCGCACCGGGCCGTGCGTCGTGGTCATCACCCACTCGACCAAGGTGGGCCCCTGCGGGGCGCCCCGGCGCAGGGCCTCGGTCAGCATGTCGGGAAGCGGCGACCCGGCCAGGGACGGAAACCGCTCGAACAGCGAGGCGGGGCGACTCCACTGGGGGACACCGCCCTGCGGGAGGCGCTCGGCGACGTACTCGAGGGCCGCCGCGTTCCGGGCGACGTAGAGGGCGTCCTGGATCCGGCCGTCGTCGTCCAGGAGTGGAGCCACCAGGAGCGCAGGAACGGACAGGGCTTCGAGCACCTCACGGGCGGAGGGCGCAGGCGGCAGGGGAGTGGACGAGACGGCGGCCGTCGATTCGGCCGCATTTTGGTCCTGGTCCCGGTCCCGCCCCGGGATTTCGTCCTCGTCCTGGTACGACTCGGCGTACTTCCTGATCCGCCGTCGCTGGGCTGCCAAGAGTTCCCTGATCGACTGGAGCGCCAGGTGGGTGCGGGCGTCGGGCACCGGTGAGGTGGCGTCCATGCGGGGGGAGTGCCTCCTGTACGCGACGTGGCCGGTGCCCATCAGCCTCGGTGCCAGGGCCGGGGCGGGCCAGTCCGCGTACGCCATGCGGTGCTGTCGCTCGGGGGCCGGGACCGTGGGTCAGGCCGCGGCCGCCAGCGGGCGCTCGACGACGGAGTCCAGGAAGAGCAGCACCGTGTGCAGGGCGCCGCCGGCCGCCGGGCAGATCCCGTAGCGGAGCATCTCCTCGTCGAGCTCGGACAGCAGCCGGCTCCCTTCCTCGGTGCCGGAGCCGCCCGCGGCGAGCACGGCGGCGGCGTCCTGCCGGATCAGGCGGACCGCCAACGGGCCCTTGTCCTGTGCCACCCGGACGTCGTCGATGGACGCGATGATCGTGAGGAGCGCGTCGAGCTGCGCGGTCTCCTCGGGGACTCCCCGCTCCCGCGCCGCGCGCAGCTCCGGCAGGACGGTGGGCGCGGTGGCCAGGTGGTGCTCCTTGTCCTCGGCCGACATGGCCCGGTAGCCGTCGCGGAAGTCCCCGGTGGGTTCGACCCGCGCGTCGAGATCCAGAGCGAGGCGGCAGGCTTCGTCGGCGCTCTGTGCACCCTGCGCCCACGCGGCCGACAGCAGGCAGAGCGAGCGGGCGGCGACGTCGAGGCCGTTGAGAGAGGCGACGTAGGGCACCTGTTGCTGCGCGTCGGCGCAGGCCGCCGCGAGCCGGTCCAGGTCGGCCCCGGCCCCCGCTTCGGCGGCGGCGCGGAACGAGCCGTGCAGGCCGACACCGGCGTCGACGAGCGAGGAGAACACGGTGTTGGACGGGGTCTGCGCGGTCCGGCAATCCGGTAGTCCCGGCTTCGGCGTCAGGAACACCTCGCGGGTGAAGGCGGCGACGGCGAGATCGGCGAGACGGTCGGCGGAGGGGTTCGGATTGCTGGCGAGCATGCTCTGTCGCTTCCACTGGACGGTTCGGTCGGACGGTTCGGTGCACGGACCGGCGGCGGGCCGTGAGCAAAGGTCGTCCTGCCCGGCACGAGACGGGCAAACCGGGACCAAAGTCCCGCGCTTCGAATGAGGGGGAAGGCGGATTGCACCCACCCGCCCGGGGCGACCCCTCCGGGCTTTCCGGGGCCCACATCCTGCTGGCGGACCGTGACGACGAGGGTGCCGGGACGGCCGCCGCGGACGCGCTGCGCGCCCAGGGGGCGGCCTGCGTCCACACCGTCGGGTCGCCGGAGGCGTTCTTCGAGGTGGGGGAGCAGCCACCGCCGTCCGCGCCGGACTGGGACGTCGCCGTATGGGACACCGGACTCACCGGAAGCGACGACGGTCTGGTGGCGGCCGTGACCCGCGCCCTGCGCGAACGGCCCGACCCGGCCGAGACCGTCGAGCCGCGCAGCCGCATCCACATGCTGGTCGTCGACGCCCATCCCGACGACGTGGAGATCGGGGCCGGCGGAACCATCCACCGGCGGGCCGACGAGGGCTGGGACGTCACCATCCTGACGCTGTCCCACGGCGCCGGCGGCGGCGACCCCGACGAGCGCCGCGGGGAGGCGTACAGGGCGGCACGGGCCATGGGCGCCCGCCTGGTCATGGAGGACCTGTCCGACGGCTCCATCTCCGACGACAGCCACACCGTCAGGACCATCGAACGCACCGTGGCCGAGACCCGGCCCGACGTCGTCCTCGTCCACTCCGACAGCGACACCCACCAGGACCACCGGGCCGTCCACCGGGCCACCCCCGTGGCCTGCCGCCGTGTGCCGCGCGTGGCGTGCTACCAGTCGCCCTCCGCCACCGTCGCCTACCGGCCCAACCGCTTCGTCGGCCTGCGCGCGAGCGACCTCGAGGCGAAACTCTCCGCGATCAACGAACACCACTCCCAGGCCGCGAGCCGCTGGTACCTCGAAGAGGACCTGCTGCGCTCCACCGCCCGTTACTGGGGCCGCTTCTCACAGGCCCGCTACGCAGAACCTCTGGAGGTCATCCGCGATGCCACTCCGATCGGCTACTTCCCCGCAGACCATGACTGATCTCCCGCGGACCGGGTCTGATGTCCCGCAGACCGTGCCTGATTTCTCGCAGGCCATGTCCGAGCCGCACACCACGCCCGTCCCGGACCTCGCCGCCTCCCTCGGGCGGCCGCCCCGCGTGCTGGTGACCGGCGGCGGGCGGGCCCTCCGGCGTGTGCTTCCTGCGGGCCCTCGAAGGCTCCGCGGAGCGGTACGCCGCCGACATCGACCCCAACGGCGCGGGCCTGTACCTGGTGCCGCGCGCCTACCGGCTGCTGTTGCCTGCCTGCCTGCCTGCCTGCCTGCCTGCCTGCCTGCCACGCCCCGCACTTCGCCGAGGCCGTGCTGACCATGTGCCGCCGCTACGCCGTCGACGTCGTCGTCCCGACGGTGGGCAGCGAGCTCGTGGCTCTGGCCCGCGCCGCCGACTCCTTCGCCGAGGCCGGGGTGCGCGTGCTCGTCCCGTCCGCCGAAGGCCTGGAGACCTGCCTCGACAAGTGGCGTCTCGCCGAGGCGTGCGAGGGCAGGGTGCGCCAGCCGGTCACCCGCCTCATCGGCCCCGCCGGCGTCCCGGGCGCCGACTTCGAGGGCGGCTTCCCCGCGATCGCCAAGCCGCGCACCGGCTCCGGCTCCCGCGGCGTGACCGTCGTCGAGCGCCCCGAGGACCTCGCCCGGCTCCCGCAGGACGGCACGTATCTGCTCCAGGAGATGTTGCCGGGCACCGAATACTCCGTGAACGTGCTCACCAACGCCGACGGACGGGTGGTGGCCGCGGTGCCGCGCGCCCGCGATAAGACGGACTCCGGGATCGTCGTCGCGGGCAGCGTCCTGCACGACCCCGAACTGTCCGCGCTCACCGAGGACACGGTCACCACGTTCGAGACCCAACTCGCGCGCCGCCGCGTCGTCTTCGACGGCTTCGCCACCGTCCTCGCGGAGGAACCCGGCGACCTGGCCGGCCTGTGGAAGCAGCGCCTGCGCTGGGCCCGCGGCAACGTCCAGGTCACCCGCCGCTACAAGGACGTCTGGTTCCGGGGCCGCACCGCGCGCGGCGACCACCACCACCGGCTCGGGTCCTTCTTCTTCGGCCTGATCTGGTTCTCCCTCCTGATCACGCCCGTCCTGCTCGTGCTGTGCTCGGCGTCGCTGCTCTTCCTCTACCTCACCGACCCCGACCGCGCCTGGCCCCTGTTCCACCTCCTCTGGGTGACGAACCTGATCTGCTACCTCCTGATCACGTTCATGTCGGCCGTCATCGACCCGGATACCTTCCGCCGCAGCTGGTTCGAGGCCCTGATCTACTCCGGCGCGATCGCCACGGCGATCCTCGTGATCACAGCGCTGCCCGGCATCTTCATGCCGCTGCTGGAGCGCTCGGGGCTGCTCCCGCAGGACGACTCGATCCACCCGGTGATGCTCGCCGTCTACGCATGGCCGGCCCTCTCGATGCCGATCGCCTGGCTCGCCGAACTCCTGACCGGGACCCGGCTCCGGTGGCTGGCCCCGCCCCTGCTGCACCTGGCCGGTTACGGCTCGCTGCTGGCGGCCTGCCTGGTCGCCTCCTTCGTCCAGGAACTCCGCAACAAGCAAATGACGTGGGACAAGACCGAGAAGACCGGAAAGGTGGCGGCGGGCCGATGACGAACGACGGCCACGCCCCGGAGCGGCTCGCACAGCGCGTGCGGGACCTGACGCGCGAGGACCGCCGGAGCGATCACCGGTTGTTCTGGCTGGAGTTGGTCGCGGTGCTGCTGGTCGCGGGAGTGTTGGTGGCGCGGTGGCTGTGGCTGCTCTGAAGCCGGTGGGCGCCGGCTACTGTGCGGGCCCCGCCCCGAAGTCGAAGTCCTCCACGAAGTAGCTGTCGTGCCGGACGCGGAACTCCTTGAGCTCGTCGGGGCCGCGCTGCGACATCTCCGCGACCCGCTCGAAGTAGTCCTCGCGCGGGGCGCCGGGGGCGAAGAGCATGAGCATGGACACGGGGTCGTCGGTCGTGTTCTTGAAGGCGTGCAGACCGCCGGCCGGCACGTACAGGAAGTCTCCTTCCCGGCCCGTCACCCACTTCTTGCCGTCATAGAGCTCGAGTTCGCCGGACAGGACGTAGAAGGACTCCGACATCGCCCGGTGGAAGTGCTCCTTCGCCCCGGCGGACCGCGGCCCCAACACGCCTTTGTAGAGCCCGAATTCGCCGCCGGTCGACTCCTGTGTGGCGAGGTAACTGGTGGACCCGCCGGGCGAGGACACCTCCGGCGGGGTGTCGGCCGAGCGGAACGACGCGCTCACCTCACCCTTGTCGCCGTGGTAGCGGGGCTCGGGGTACTGCATGTTCTCGAAGTACGACATCGTGCGCTCCTTGTCGGCAGGTTCGCCACAACACTGCCCCGGAGTGGCCGGGCGCGGCATCGGGCCCGTGAATGATTGACGCGGACCGACCGGAGGAGGTCCAAAGACCTAGCTCTGCATCGCAGCGAGTTCCCGCACCGTCGCCATGTCGCTGAAGGGCAGCAGCCGTTCGCCGATGGTCTGGTACGGCTCGCTGCCCTTGCCCGCGACCAGGACGATGTCTCCCTTTTCCGCGGCGGACAGCGCGAAGTCGATGGCCCGGCGGCGGTCGGTGACCCGCTCGAACCGGGTCCCCGTCGCCCTGAGTCCGGGTGCGATCTGGTCCAGGATCCGCTCGGGGTCCTCGGTGCGCGGATTGTCGGAGGTGAGGACGCACAGGTCGGAGTGGGTTCCGGCTATCTCCCCCATCCGCGCGCGCTTGGTGACGTCCCGGTCTCCCCCGCAGCCGAAGACGGTGATGACTCGGCCGGTGGCGAAGTCGCGGATGGCGGTGAGCACCTTGTCCAGGGAGTCGGGAGAGTGCGCGTAGTCCACGATCACGGAAGTGCCGCGGGGCGTCTCGAAGCGTTCGAAGCGCCCCGGGACCGGCGGCATCCCGTCGAGCGCGGCAGCCAGCCCGTTCAGATCGTGGCCCAGCAGGTGGCAAGCGGCCACCGCGGCCAGCGCGTTGGACACCGAGAAGCGTCCGGGGACGGGGATCGCCGCGGGGTACTTGCGTCCGGCGTGGTGGAGGGTGAAGCGCGTGCCGAGCGCGTCCATGCTGAGGTCGGTGGCCCGGAAGTCCGCCTCAGTGTCGAGCGCGTACGTCGTGACAGCGCCGGGCATCATCGCCGGGATCCGGGCTCCCACCGGGTCGTCCACGTTGACCACCGCGCGCCGGCACAGCCCCTGGAACAGGCGCAGCTTGGCGTCCCGGTAGTTCTCCATGGTGCCGTGGTCGTCCAGGTGGTCCTGCGTGAGGTTGGTGAAGATGCCGACGTCGAGGAACGCGCGGTCCACCCGGTGGTTCAACAGGCCCATGGACGTGGCCTCCAGGACCACGGTGGTGACCTCGCGGTCGCGCATGCAGGCGAGCAGGTACTGGAAGTCCGGTGACTCCGGGGTGCTCAGCACCGACCTCGGCATCGGGATCAGTTCGTCGCCGATCCGGCTGCCGGCCGTCCCGATGACCCCCACCCGTGCGCCCTCGGCGAGCCGGAGCACGGACTCGACCATGTACGACACGGAGGTCTTCCCGTTGGTGCCGGTGACGGCCACCATGTCCATGTCCCGTCCGGGTTCGCTGTAGTAGCGCGAGGTGACCACCGCGGCCGCCTTACGGGTGTCGGGGACCCGCACCACACACACTCCGGCGGCCGACGCCCGCACGCCCGCCGGGAGTTCGGGCGCCGCCCGGTCGACGAGCACCGCGACGGCGCCGCGCGCCAGGGCGGGGCCGACGAGTTCGGGACCGCCCTCGACGTGGCCCGGCACCGCGATGAACAGGGAGCCGGGCGATACGCGGTGGGCATCGAAGCACGTGCCCGCGGTGATCCGCGTCTCCGAGTCGCCGAGGAGAACTTCATGGTCGTGCCCGGCCAGCAACTCGCTCAACTTCACAGGGGTCCTCTCGGAGTGCGGCGGGCCCGATGGTCCGGGCCCGCCGCCGAAGGCGACACCTACGGCACGCCGAGGGGTCGCGGGGGTGGTGTTGAGCAGACAGGAACGCGGCCCCGAGGACGGGAACGCGGGAAGGGGGGAAAGAGGGTGGGTGAGGAGCGGGCCTCGTCGCGCAGGTCAGCCGTGGCCGTGCAGGGCACGGCAGCGAACTCCGGGACCGGCGGCGCACAGCGCGCGAGGTGCCGCTCGAAGGCACTCCCTCACCGCGTATGTGCAACCCATGTTCGGAGTGTACGCCCCACCTTTCCCCCGGAGGTCCGTCCTGGTCCGGCTCCATGTCCGCCGCCTGCTTCTCAAAGTCGAGAGCCTGCTCGCGGTACCGCCGGCACACCTGGGGCATCACAAGGGCTCGGCGACGATGGTCCGGTGTACGCAGCACGGGACACGGCATGGCGACAGGGCAGCGGGAACCGCGGACAGCACCCGGGACCTGCCTCACCAGCTGCGTGTCAACTCACGCCGGCGCTCTGGCCGGTCGTGAGGCGGAGAGTGCCGAGATCACGGTGACCAGCAGGAGAAGGGCCCGTCTTCGGGCGCGCGCCCCCGCGGCCCGAGCGGCGACGAACCGTGCAGGCCAGGAAATCTCGTGACGCGGCATCTCAGGAAGATGCCGAAGACAAGAAACAAGAAGGGGGGAAGAGTTACCGCGCGCCGCAGAGGAGGGAGGGCACACGGCCGGAGGCAACTATGGCCGCAACGCATTCAGCACGGTCCATGTCTCTCGCCTCCTTCCGGGCAGGGCACGCGATGCGTGTCGACGCCGAGCGCGCCGAACGGGGCGGCAGAGAACCTGCCGCGCGAAATCCCCGGCGGCGTATCCCATCGACGCCACCGCGCCACCGGAATTTTCCCCCGGCTCATCGGGTCACCACGAGCGGATTGGCCCGTCGGGCCGCCAAGGTGAACCAGGCCGTAGTGCCGGTGTGCAGGCTGGCGTGGATCTTGTCGCCGCCCCCGGTGTCCAGGCCGTCGGACCGGGAGCAGCCGAGGAGTGGGCCGAGGACCCCTCCCGCGGCGCATGCCGCCATCAGGGCGGAGAAGGAACGGCGATTCACCACTCCACGGGGCATTCATCCATAAAACCCCATGTGCCCCGGCAGTGCCGGGAGGGAGGTGCCGCGCGTCAGTGCCGGGCGGAGCAGGTCACCCTCGGCCGAGCATGAATACGCCGCCCGCGAAGATGACGGCTCCGACGAGGGAGAAGAGGAACTGGCCGCCGGTGGCGTAGCCGTCGATGGCCATCCGCCGCGGCTTGGCCGGATCGTAGAAGACCGTGACCGGTGTGCCGGGTTGCAGCGTTGAGGACCGGCCCTTCCCGAACGAGGACCGGGACTCCACCAGGCTGCCGTCGCCGGCCCGGTACTGCACGATCGGATGGTAGGACGCCCCGTCGCTGCCGGAGCTCCTGTCCAACCGGACGACGGTGCCTGACGTTCGCGCGCCGTTGCGCCGCAGCCATCGCCTCTTGAACAGGCTCCCGGCGCCCGCGATCCCGAACACGGCACCGAATGCCATGAGAGATACCGCCGCCTCCACTGGCCCCATGAACTCTTGTCTCCTCCTCGAATGCGGTGTGCACACCTGGCGGCTCCCAGTTACGGAAGGCCCGGGAGTCCGCATCCACCTTCGCATCCTTCCTTTTCGCCTTTGCCATCGCCTCCTCCCGGTCCCGGGGGTCGTTGAGGGATCATCGGTGGCATGGGGATCGACGGTCTGAGGCGGCAGTACGACGACAACGTCCGCACGTTGGGCGAGGATCATCCGCGTACGCTCGCCGCCTGCGGAGAACTGGCCCACGCGTACTACCGGGAACGGAGCTACGTAGAGGCGTTCGGAGTGCAGGAGAGGCTCCTCGCCGGTGTGGTACGGGTCGTGGGGGTGGACGACCACGTCACCGTTTCCACGCTCGCGAACCTCGCCTCCATCTGGTTCGCCGGATGGCTCGCAGATGATCGGCCCGAACAGGCCGTGCCGCTCTATGAGTTGGCCGTGGCGGAGCGGCGACGGGTCAGCGGGGCCGACGATCCCGGCACCCTCTCCGCGCGCAACGACCTCGCCACCGCGTACCTGACGTCCGGTCGGGCCGAGCGTGCCGCCGCGGACTTCGAGCACACCCTCGCCGACTGCCTGCGCGTGCTCGGCGAGGGCCACGCGCTGACCGGGACGGTGCGCGCCAACCTCGACTCCCTCAAGGCCCTGCCGACCAGGCGTGAGCGGGACGAGAGCGGGCTGACCCGTGAGATCGCGACGGCGTTCACCGAGGTACTGGGCCTTCGTGCCACCGTGGATGGCGGTCGGGTGAGCGTGGAGATACCGGCGATCGGCGAGACGCTCGGCCTGCCCGTCTGTGACGTCAAGCGCGTCACGAGGAGCCACACGCCGATGGGTGACGCGGCGCTCGAGTTCGTGATGATCGACGGCGACGACGTCAGGCCGCTGATCGTCCTCGCCGACGACGTGGTGTTCGCCCCCGAGGACCCGGTGCGGGTGCTCCAGTCGCCGATTCCGGTGGTGATCTCGGACGCGCCGTGGCTGATCAGTCATGCCGAGACCGTCGCCGCGGCGGAGCGCTTCGCGACGGCCGCCGGGGAGCCGGGCGCGAACCTCGACACCGTCTCGGCGAGGGGCCTGTTGGTGCGCTGCGAGATCGCGGGCGCGCTCCGGTTCGGTCTGCGCTCGCTGAAGGCCGTCGCGTGGTGGCAGCGGGGCTGGGAGGCGTGCGCGGACGACTGGAGTCTGCCGCCCTTCCCGAAGGACCCGGTCTGGGACCATCTGGTGCGCTGCGGGTCCGGCCTCACCCTGGAATCGGCCGTCGCGGCACCGGACGCCCAAGACCGGGAAGCTGAACGGCAGTTGGTGGCTGTTCTCACGGTCGCGGAGTTCCGGTCGTTGGAGCCGAGGCTGCTCGTCGGCCGGCTGGACGAGGAGTTCGTCGAGATCTGGAAGTCGCTGGTGCCGATCACCCCGGCGATGTTCACCGATCTGCTCCTGGACCGGCTGACCGGGGCGCAGGCGGAGGTCGTTCTCTACCCGGACGGCGCCGGCAGTGTCGACCTGGTGCTGCGGGACGGTGGGGAGAACCGGGCCGTGCTGCAACTCCGGTTCGACTTCCGGACGAAGGACATCACCATGGACGAGGTCCGCATCGCGGCGGACGCGCGGGGGAGCGGACTGTTCCAGCGCCTGCAGTTCAACACCGAGCGGCTCGCCGGAGCCCTCGGCCTCGACGCGATCCGGATCCTGGCCACGGGCGTGGGCAGCCTCGCCTTCGCCAAGGCGGGCTTCCCACGGGACCGCGAGCTGTACGAGAAGGTGAACAAGCCGGCTACTGGGCAGGGGTCCGGCCGGGCCTAGCCACCCCCTGCTTCGGCACCAACTGCCGCCGCAGTCGCGCCATCGCGTCGGGCCCCACGGCCTCCTGCACGGAGTCCACGAGTTGTCGGCACAGGGCACCGGCGCGCGCCAGTTCGTCCTTGGCGTCGGCCAACTCGTCCCTGACGGCGGCAGCGTGGCCCGTCGCCGCGGCGCGGCTGAGGTCGCGCACCTCGCGGGCGCGTGCGGCGCGCATGCCTTCGCCGACGGCCAGGAGGTAGTCCGTACGATCGTCGGCCAGCCCGTCCGGGGCCGCGTGGACCCTGCCGACGGCGAGGACCTCGTCCAGCGCCGCCCTCGGCAGGAAGAACAGGGTCGTCGTCGACAGCGCGCTCATCGTGGCCTGGTGCTGCCACCGCGCCAGCAGGCCGGACTTCGCGTCGAGGAGCGGCGCGAGCTGCACGTAGACCTCCGCGTCGACGGTTGCCATCAGCGCCTGACACTCGACGAGGGTGCCGCGCAGCGCGCCGACCGCCTCCGCCTGCACGTTCACTAGGCGCACGAACTCCTGCGCCGTACCCGGTCCTTCGGAACCGTCGAGCAGGTCGTCGGCGAGGGCCAGCAGCCGGTCTCCGCGTACGCACAGATCCTGCAGCTCCACCGCGCAGCGCAGCAGCGCGGCCGCCACATCGGTGTCCTGCGCGGTGCGCCGGAGCGTGACGAGGCCCGTGCTGAACTGGGCGAGCAACTCCGCGAGCTTGGACAGCAATCCGAACACGGTCCGGTCTCCTTCACCCGACGCGACGATGGCCCGCGCCCCATCGTCTCCGCGCCCCATCGTCGTGGATGTTCGGCGGGCGCGGGGCCGCATTGCCTCATCAGGGCTTCTGCGGCGCCCGCATCTCCACCGCGTCGAGCAGCAGCCCGAGTACGGTCTCGAACTGGTCGTCCTCGTCCGCGTCGGCCAGATGCGGGGCGACCGACGCGAGGTGCGGATAGGCGGTCGGCGACACGGCCAGGTACTCGCGCCGCCAGGCCAGCCGGTCGCCCTCCCGGGCCGTGCTGTCCAGCGCGGCGACGGCCGCCTCCTGGGCGCCCATGGCGAGGGCGGTGTCGGCGAGCGCGCGGTAGTAGCGGGCGGCGTCACGGTCGCCGAAACCGGCCTGCCGCAGCGCGCCGATGACGAGATCCGCGCCCCGGAACTCGGCGTCGCGGCGGGAGACCCGGCCGGCCACGGCGGCGGCGACCTGCGGGTGGGTGAGGCAGGCACCGCGTACGCGACGGGCGAGGCCGGCCAGGGTCTCGCGCCAGGAGTCGGTCGGCTCGTACCCCGTGACCGCCTCCTCGATCAGCTGCTCGGCGAGCCCGAGGAGGATCTCCTCCTTGCCGGAGAAGTGGCGCAGCACGGCGGTGTGATTGGAGCCGAGCTCGGCTCCGAGGCGGCGCAGGGTGAGGGCGTCCGGGCCCTCGCGTGCGAGGAGGGCGCGGGCGGCGTCCAGGATCCGGTCCCGGTTGAGGGCGGTGGACGGTGGCCGACCGCGCCGGGCGGTTCGGGCGGCCGGCGCCGGCGTGCTGCCGCCGTGGTCTGTCATGGCGCCAATCCTATGCACCGGCCCGCCCCGTCACTCCGCCGTGGCGAGGTGGGTGACCAGGGCCGAGAGCGCCGCCACGGTCTCGGCGTCCCGGTCCGGATCCTCGGCCACGGGCCAGGCGCTCGTCTTCACCACGACGACGTCCGCCACCGGATCCACCCACAGGAACTGCCCGTAGATGCCGAGCCCGGTGAAGGCGCGGTGCTCGCCGCCGAGCGTCCACCACTGGTTCGCGTAGCCGTAGTGCGCGGGGTACAGCTCGCTGAGCGCTCCCGGCCGCAGGAACTCCTTCCCGCTCCCGCGCCCACGCTCGATCCACTCCTCCGGGACGACCTGCTCCCCGTCGACGGCCCCGCCGCGCGCCATGAGCAGCCCCACCCGGGCCATGTCCCGCACCGTCGCATTGAACGATCCGCCGCCGACGGCGGTCCGCGGGCGGCTGCGCGAGAGCCCGTAGTACGCGGCCGTCTCCGCGCCGATCCTGCTCCACAGCCGCTCGGAGGCGTACTGCGCAAGCGGCATGCCGGTGGCGGCCTCGACCACCCAGCCGAGGACCTGCGTATCGAGGGTCGAGTAGTTGAAGAACGTGCCGGGGGCCGCTCCGGTGTCGACGGAACGGACCACGTCGAGTATCGAGCCCCGCCCGGTCACGGCCCGCATCAGACGGTTGACGGGTGCCTGCGGGTCCTCGTAGTCCTCGACGCCGCCGGCCCCGCTCGTCATGTCGAGCAGATCCGCGATCGTCGGCCCGTCGAAGGCCGACCCGGCCAGTTCGGGGCAGTACGTCACCACCTTGTCGTCGAGCGAGCCCACCGTGCCCTCCGACAGGGCGATACCGAGCAGCACCGACGTCACGGACTTGGTGAGGGAGAAGAGCTGGAAGCGGCGAGCGGGCCCGCCGAACCGGCCCGGATAGCTCTCGTGCACGAGCCGCCCGCGGTGCAGGACGGCGAACCCCGTGGTGTGCGTCCGCGCGTGCAGCTCCTCCAGGGTGCGGCGCGTGCCGCGGAACTCGTACGTGAATCCGGTCGGCATGTCACCCGGTGGCAGCGGGCGCACCTGCGCGGCGGCGGGCACGGCCGCCACCGGCAGCACCGTCGACATGTGCGTGAACGTCCACTCGTTCACGGGCCGCCGGAACGCGACCTCCTCCTGGTGCCGCCACAGCCAGGCCATCCCGGCCCCGGCGGCCGCGACCGCCGTTCCGCCCACCATCCATCGCGCAGTGCGTGCCATACGTGTGCTCCCGAGGGCTCGAACCGATTTATGAACCAATGGTGACACCACTGGTTCGCCCGAGGCAATGGGATGCCGTCGTACGGGGCGCCGCGAAGGGTCACGCCTGACCGTTTCCGGAGGTCAACCGGGCACTCGGGGCCAGGACTTGGTGACCGCTCCTCACTGTCCGTGACGTCGCGGTTGGACACTCGCAGGGCGCGTCTGGCAAGGTCGCCGGTCCGATCCCGTGAAGACCCGATGGGAGGGGCGCGATGACCGAAGTGAACACGATCAGCGTCGAGGAAGCGACAGCCGTCGCCCGGCTGCGCATGAACACCACGACACTGGACATCCCCAAGGACTTCGACCGCTGGTCGCCCGACGACATGTCGGACTGGCTCGAGCAGACCGAGGACGACCCGGACGTCTCCGACACCGACTTCTACGAAGCCCAGCAGACCGTGCACCGCGTGCTCGGCGTCGAGGACGCCTGACCTCAGCCGCGCTCGCCGTACGCCGCGGCGATCTCCTGCGGTGACGCCCACCGGCTGTAGGTCGGCGACTTGGGCCAACCCGCGGGGGAGTCCTGCCATTCCTCCTGCCGGCCGTACGGCAGCAGGTCGACCAGGCCGAACAGATAGCTCAGTTGCTCGGTACCGCGGCCTTCGGTGTGCCAGGTGCGATACACGGTGTCGCCGTCGCGCAGGAACACATTGACCGCGAACCCGGCGTTCGGCGGCGCGCCGAGGTCGGCGCCGAACTCGCTGTTCGCGGTGGAGTACCAGGTCATCGTGTTGCCGACCTTGTGCCGGTACGCGAGCGCCTCGTCGATCGGCCCCTGCGTGACGATCACGAAGCGGGCGTCGAACTTCTCGAGCCCCGCGAGCCGCGTGAACTGCGACGTGAAGCCGGTGCAGCCGCCGCACTGCCACTCCGCGCCCTCGTTCCACATGTGGTGATAGACGATCAACTGCGGTTGCTCGCCGAAGACGTCGGCGAGCCGCACCGGCCCGTCCTCGCCCTCCAGTACGTAGTCGGGCAGCTCGACCATCGGCAGCCGGCGCCGCTGCGCGGCGATGGCGTCGAGCTCCCGCGTGGCTGCCTTCTCACGGACCCGCAGCGCCGCCAGTTCCTTCTCCCACGTGGCGCGGTCGACGACGGGCGGCAGGGCGTTGCCGGTGGTGGACATGGGGCCTCCGGACGGTGGGGCGCTTGCGCGCTGTTTGGCCGTTCGCAGGGGGGACTGTCCGGGGCGCCAAAAGTCATCGGTCGCACCGACCGGCTCGCAGTGGCCCGGAAGGTCTCTCGTAGGGTGCATTGGAGGCCCCGACGGTCAACGGGGCCGGTGAAGGACCGAGCACGGGGGAGTGGCATTGCGGATACGCGGACAGGGCCGGCGCTTCGGGGAGCGGGCCGCGGCACTGGTGACCGGGGCGCTGCTGGCCATGACCGGGGCGGCGGCGCCGGTCCTCGCCGCGGAGGGCCCGGACGGACAGGTCCGGCTCACGCTCGACGTGCCCGAGGAGTCCGGGCTGTACGACCCCGATGAGGGTGGCGAAGCGCGGTTCGAGGCCCCCAGAATGCTCGTGCATCCGCACGGCGGGGTGGCCCGCAATGTCGAGATCACCGTGGACGCCCGGGAGTTGAAGGACGTCGGCACGATGACTCCCGGGCATCGCTGCACGGGAGGCGACGATGTGTTCCGCTGCCGCTTCGACCCCCGCTCCCTGCGTTACGCGACGCACTTCAGCCCGTTCTACCTGCGTGGCGAGGACGGCGCCGCTCCTGGGGACGGCGGGACCGTGCACATCACCGCGCGCGCCGACAACGCTGCGACGGTGCGCGCGGACATGCGGATGGAGATCCGGCCACCGGATCTGACCTCGGCCGGGGCGGAGCGGGTGCCCGGCCTGGTCGAGCCGGGAGAGCCGGTCGTGCTGCGGCCGGGCCTCGCCAACGAGAGCCGCTGGCCGGTCGAGCGGTTCGCGCTGCGCATGAGCGCCTACGGCCGCCATCTGACAGTGGACCAGAAGTACCGCAACTGCTGGTATCCCGAGGACGGGGACGACGCCTCGGACGCGGGGCTGGCCGGGACCGAACTCGTCTGGTGCGAGTTCGACACACCACTGCCGCCGCACAGCGCCTGGCGGATCGCCCGGCCCATGACCGGCCACCTGGACGCGGACATGCCCGCGGAGAGCGCCCGCTATCAACTGCTCTACGAAGAACGGGACAAGGCGGTCTATCCGCACCGGGGGAGCGGCCCGGAGCTGACGCTCGAACGCGTTCCCACCAGTGACATCAAGACCGGTGACAACAAGAACGCCTGGGGCTCACTGATCGTGCGCGGCACCGCGCAGGTCGACTACGCGCCGGTCGTCGAGGGACCCGTCCGCGGAAGGGTCGGAGAGACCGTGACGGTGCGCATCGGCGCGCGCAACGTCAACGGGGGCAAGCTGCCCGGCGTCAACCCGGACCGCTTCGAGATCGTCCCGCCCGAGGGCACCACGATCACCGGCACGCCGTACACGGTGGACGGCGACCCCATGACGAACGCGTGCAAGCGCCCGGCCAAGGGCTCCCGCGCGTGGCGCTGCGGCCTGGGCAGTGACGCGTTCGAGCAGATCGACGGCCGCAAGGGCGCGCGCACCACCGTGACCGTCCGCCTCCGCATCGACGACGACGTGCCCGGTGCGCGCGGCACGGTCCGCGTCATCGGCAAGTACGACCGCACCCATGGCAACGACAGCGCCGCGCTGCCGACCGACATCGACGCCCGCGAGCGAACCTCCCCGCTCGTCATCGGCGGGGCGGCCGCGGGTGGTGCCGTGGTCGTGGTGGGAGGTCTGGTGCTGGCACGCCGGTACCGGAGGAACCGGCGCGCCTGAGAGCCGCGCGTACGATCCACGCCGGGCCGGTCCGCACCGGCCCGTCCCCGCTCAGTGCTTGATGCCCACGCCCGCCAGCAGGCTGATCTCGGCGTCCGCGATCTCCGTGCCGTCCTCGGGGTTGTCGCGGCGCCAGCGGTGGCAGCAGATGATGCCCGGGTCGATCAGGTCGAGACCGTCGAAGAAGCGGCGCACGTCGCTGTGCGAACGGAACTGCACCGGGGTCCCGGAGTTGGTGTACGCCTCCGCCACCCCGTTCCACGTCTCGGGGTCGAAGTCGGGCGTGCAGTGGTTCATGGCGAGGGCGCTGCCCGCCGGGAGCGGTTCGAGCAGCCGGCGCACGATGGCGTACGGGTCGTGCGGGTCGGTGACGAAGTGCATCAGCGCGTTCAGGGACAGCGCGATGGGCTTGTCGAAGTCCAGGACCTCGGCGTCCTGCACGGCGTCCATCAGCGAGTCGGGGTCGGTGACGCTGGCCTCGATGTAGGCCGTGCGCCCCTGGGTCGTGCTGCGCATGAGGCGCTCGGCGTACTTGAGGACGAGCGGGTCGTTGTCGGCGTACACGACGCGGGCCTCGGGCACCAGGGACTGGGCGACCTGGTGCAGGTTGGGCTCGGTGGGGATGCCGGTGCCGATGTCGAGCCACTGGCGGATGCCGTGCTCCTGCGCCAGGACGCGGGTGGCCCGGTGCATGAACGCGCGGTTCTCGCGGGCGGTGACAGGCAGGCCGGGGTGGGCCTTGGCGGCGACCATGGCCGCCTCCTTGTCGACCTCGAAGTGGTCCTTGCCACCGAGGAAGTAGTCGTACATCCGGGCCGAGTGGGCCTTGCTCGTGTCGAGGTCCCGGCCGGACTGCCTGGTGGTCATGTGCTCCCCTTCGTAGGTGTGACTGTCGGTCCTGAGGCCGGGAACCGTATCGGTGTCGGCGTCCCTCCCGCAGGCCGCCGGTTCATCCGGAGGCCAAGTGATCGGCCATGCCCTGCTTGACGCCGCGGACGAACGCGGCGATCTCCTCCGGCGTGTAGATCAGCGCCGGTCCTGCCGGGTCGGTCGACTGCCGTACGGCCACACGGCCGTCGGCGAGCAGTTTCGTCTCGACGCACTGACCACCGTTGGGCCCGCTCCAGGGACGCTCCCAGCCCTGCTCCCCGAGGTTGCGGGCCGGCATCCCGTTGTAGACGCCCTCTTCGACGACCGTCATGTTGAGTACTCCTTGCGCATACGGTTCAAGAGCGCCCTGCTGTCATCCGACGACGTCAGCAGTGACAAACGCGAATGCGCCTCAAGGTGGGCGACCACGTCCGCGCGCTGGTCCAAATAGACGGATGCGGACAGGAGTTCGCTGTACACGATGTCGGGCAGCTCGGGTTCTTCGAACCGGAAGTACGTGAACGGCGCGCACGCCCCGACATGTGCTCCCGCGGAGAAGGGCACGATGTCCAGGCTGATGTGCGCGAGCTCGGACACGTCCAGGAGGCGCTCGATCTGCTCCCGCATCACGTCGGGGCTGCCCACCTCCTTGTGCAGGACGGCCTCCTCCATGACCACCCACAACGTGGGCGCGTCCTCCTTCTCCAGCAGCCCCTGGCGGCGCAGCCGCAGCGCGACGCGGCGCTCTAGGTCCTCCTCGGTGCCGTTCGGCAAACCGCCGCGCAGTACGGCGCGCGCGTAGTTAGGGGTCTGCAAGAGGCCTGTGACGTACTGGGGTTCGTAGGTGCGCAGGGTCTTGGCGTCGGTCTCCAGGCTGACGTAGGCGGTGAACCAGCTGGGGACGGCGTCCCGGTAGGAGTGCCACCAGCCCGGCTCGTTGGCCTGCTCGGCCAGGTCGACGAACTCGTCTATCTCCTGGCGGTCCGCGCCGAAGGTCTCCAGGAGCTTCTCCACATAGAGAGGCTTCAGCGCTACTTCGGCCTTTTCCAGCCGGCGGATCGTCAGGGTCTTCACGCGCAGTGCCCTTGCCGCGTCCTCCAGCGAAGCACCGGCAGCCAAGCGCATGTCCTGCAGCCGACGGCCGAGGATCATGCGCAGCACTGTCGGCGCGCTGGTGCCAGCACGGGCCTCACTCACGCCCTACCTCCCTGAAGCTTCATCAACAAGACCATTCTTGCAGTGACTTGATGATGACGCCAGAGTGATACCCCGCTTGCTGAAATTATCAGGGAGTCGGTTGCAGCGTGAGCACGATCACGCGCATAGTTGCACTGTGAGCGGTCACGGCACGGCTCTGACGCAGCATCCGGCCCGGAGGGGGCGCGCGGTGCTGCCGTCGTCGTCGGCATGCCAACGCCGGGCGTCTGCCTGGGCCCGCGCCTCTCACAGCTCGAGCTGTAGCCCGCACCCCCACACCGCGCCCGCCCCGCGGAAGGCACTGGAAGGCGACATTCGTGACTCTCCCCACGCCCCTGACCCCGGCGTCGTCCCCCGCTTTAGTCGCCACCGCGCCCGGCCGGGAGTACTGGTTCGGTCTGCCCGCGCTGCGCACGAGCGCGAGAGCCGCCCGCGACACCGTGCGCGAGCGGCTCCGATCCTGGGGGGTGCCCGGCGACACCTGCTGCGACGCGGTGCTGCTGATCTCGGAGCTGACCACGAACGCGCTGCTGCACACGGACAGCGATCACGTCCTGTGCGGCCTCAGGCTGACCGGCGACGAGCGGAGTCTGCGCATCGAACTTCACGACGACTGCCCCCATCCGGTGCAGCCACCCGAGCACCGCGCAGGCCCCGGCGAGGAGGGCGGGCGCGGTCTGTTCCTCGTCCAGCAGCTCGCAAACCGTTGGGGCTCCGCACGCTCGACGCGGGCCGAAGGCAAGGTCGTCTGGGCCGAGTTGACGGCCTTCTCCTGAGTCCATGGAGACCGGTAGGGGCCGAGCGGCCCCGCCCTTTCACCCTCGCGCGGCGAGGAATCCATTCTCCTCGAGCCATCCACAGGAGGCGCCCATGACCCCGCACTGCGAAACAGCTTCACCCGCCGTGCTGTACGTATGTGCCGACCGGTCCCCGGAGGCGTCCGGGACGGCCACGGAGTGCGCGCAGACGGAAGGCCGCGCGTTCGCCCGGGAGCGCGGACTGACGATCGCCGAGGTCGTCACCGACACCTACGGCGAGCCCGACCCGGCCCGGCGCACGGGCTGGCGGCGGGTGCGGCAGCTGGTCCAGACCGGCGATGTCACCTCGGTCCTCGTCCGCTGGCCCTGCGCCATCGCCCCGGAGTCCGCGCACGAACTCCGGCACAGAGAGACCAGCTGGCTCCGGGACCATGGTGTGCGCGTCCGCTACACCTGGGCGCCGCTCACGCGTCCAGGCCCCCTCGCTTGACGAGCTGAGCCGCGATCACGTTCCGCTGGATCTCGTTCGTCCCCTCGCCGACGATCATCAGCGGCGCGTCGCGGAAGTAGCGTTCGACGTCGTACTCGGTGGAGTAGCCGTAACCGCCGTGAATGCGCACGGCGTTGAGGGCGATCTCCATCGCCGCTTCGGACGCGTACAGCTTCGCCATCCCCGCCTCCATGTCGACCCGCCGGCCCGCGTCGTACTCCCGGGCCGCGTGCAGGGTCAGCTGGCGGGCCGCGGTGAGCTTGGTGGCCATGTCGGCGAGGTAGTGGCCGATCGCCTGGTGCTGCCAGATCGGCTTGCCGAACGACTCCCGCTCCTGCGCGTAGGCGAGCGAGTCCTCCAGGGCGGCACGGCCGACGCCGAGGGCGCGCGAGGCGACCTGCAGACGGCCGGTCTCCAGGCCCTTCATCATCTGGCCGAACCCCTTGCCCTCCGCCCCGCCGAGGACGCTGCCGGCGGCGGCGACGTACCCGTCGAAGGACAGCTCGCAGCTCTCGACCCCCTTGTAGCCCAGCTTGGGCAGGTCGCGGGAGACGGTGAGGCCGGGACCGTGCTCGACGAGCAGGATCGAGATGCCCCGGTGGGTGGGCGTCGCGTCCGGGTCGGTCTTGCACAGCAGTGCGATGAGGCCGGAGCGGCGGGAGTTGGTGATCCACGTCTTCGAGCCGCTCACGACATACGTGCCGTCGTCCTGGCGGCGGGCCGTGGTGCGCATCGCCTGGAGGTCGCTGCCGCCGCCCGGTTCGGTCAGCGCCATCGTCGCGCGCATCTCGCCGGTCGCCATGCGGGGCAGATACGCCGCCTTCTGCTCCTCGGTCCCGTAGAGGGTGAGCAGCTTGGCGACGACGGTGTGCCCGCCCATGGCGCCCGCGAGGCTCATCCAGCCGCGCGCGAGCTCCTCGGTGATCAGGACATAGGCGGGCATCGAGACGGGGGTGCCGCCGAACTCCTCCGGGACGGCGAGCCCGTAGATGCCCATCTCCTTCATCTGTTCGATGAGGGCTTCGGGGTAGGTGTTGGCGTGCTCCAACTCCTGTGCGACCGGCTTGACCTGCTTGTCGACGAAGTCGTGCACGGTCTCGACGACGAACCGCTCGTCGCTGTCCAGGGCGTCCAGGGTGCTCACGGGCCTTCTCCTCTGCTTGCTGTCTTGTCGCTGTGTCGCTGTGTCGCTGTGTCGCTGTGTTGCCGTGTCCGGGGGAGGGGAGTGTCAGATCGCGCCCGCTGCGCGCAGGTCCGCGATCTGCTCGGCGGTGCGTCCCCGCTCGGCCAGAAGTCGTTCGGTGTGCTCGCCGAGGGCGGGGACCGGGTCCATCCGGGGGTCGATTCCGGCCAGATCCGCCGGGGGCCGCAGCGCCTGGACGGGGCCGCCGGGCGTGCCGACCTCGTGCCAGCGCCCGCGTCCTGCGAGCACCGGGTGGTCGAGGAACTCGGCGACGTCGTTGACGCCCGCGTTCGCGATGCCCGCCGTGTCGAGCGCCTCGGCGGCGTCGGCGCCTTCGCACTCCTGGAAGCGCTCGGCGATGAGGACGTTCAGCTCGTCACGGTGGGCGACGCGGTCGGAGCCGGTGGCGAAGCGCGGGTCCGCGGTCAACTCGGGCCGCTTGAGGAACTGTTCGCACAGCGCGCGCCACTCGCGTTCGTTCTGTACGGAGATCAGGATCTGCTTGCCGTCGCGTGCGGTGTAGGCGCCGTACGGGGCGATGGTGGCGTGCTGGGTGCCGATGCGCGGCGGCTGGGTGCCGCCGTAGCGGGTGTAGTTGGCGGGCTGGCCCATCCACTCCGCGAGCGCTTCGAAGAGTGACACCTCCACCGCGCGGGCGACACCCGTGGTCGCGCGGGTGAACAGGGCGGTGAGGATTCCGGTGTAGGCGTACATCCCGGCGGCGATGTCGGCGATCGACACGCCCGCCCGCGCGGCCTCGCGCGCCGTGCCGGTGAGCGAGACCAGACCGGTCTGGCACTGCACCAGCATGTCGTACGCCTTGCGGTCGGCCCAGGGCCCGCTGGTGCCGTAGCCGGAGACGGTGCACGGGATCAGGCGCGGGTACTTCGCGGCCAGCGTGGCCGCGTCGAGGCCGAGGCGGGCGGCGGCGCCAGGGCCGAGGTTCTGCACGAACACATCGGCGTCCGCGAGGAGTTCGTCGAGGAGCTCGCGCCCGGCCGGCGACTTCACGTCCAGCGTCAGCGACTCCTTGCCGCGGTTCAGCCAGACGAAATAGCTCGACTCGCCGTGCACCGTGGAGTCGTAGCGGCGGGCGAAGTCGCCGCCGTCGGGCCGCTCCACCTTGATGACGCGGGCGCCGAGGTCGGCGAGTTGGCGCGTGGCGAAGGGGGCGGCCACGGCCTGTTCGAGGCTGACGACGGTGATCCCGGACAGCGGGTGCTGCGGCGGTGCGGCGGCACGGTCGGTCGTCCCGGTCATGCGGTGACCTCCAGGAGCGGGGGTGGTCATGTGGGGTGCACGGGGTGGCCGGCAGGCGGCCGCTCCGTGACGACTAACATCATGGGTCTTCATGGCAATGCTCGGGAAATAGCAAATCGTGATGCCACCATGCGCGGCGCGGATGGCAGGCGAGGGGCGGGACGCGATGGACATCAAACAGCTCAAGGCGCTGGTGACAGTGGCCGAGGTCGGCAGCGTCACGCGGGCCGCGACGGTCCTGCACCTCGTGCAGCCCGCCGTCACCCGCCAGATCCGCACCCTGGAGGAGGAGTTGGGCGTGCCGCTCTTCGAGCGGACCCGGCAGGGCATGCGGCCGACCGAGGCCGGAGCGGCCGTCGTGGAGCGGGCCCGGCGGGCGCTGCACGAGCTGGAGCGCGCCCGCGCGGAGGTGCGGCCCACGCCCGGCGAGGTGTCCGGCATCGTGACCGTCGGCCTGCTGGAGAGCACCCTCGGACTGCTCGCGGAACCACTGGTGACGGCCATGCGCGAGGCCCACCCGGGCGTGCAGCTGCGGGTGATGACCGCGTACTCGGGCCATCTGCAACAGTGGCTCGACGACGGTGACCTCGATCTGTCGCTGCTCTACAACCTCGACAGGGCGCCCTCCCTGAACGTACGGCCCCTGGTGCGCGAGCGGCTGTGGGTGGCGGCCCCGCCGGCGGCCGGGCTCCGCGCCGAGCGCCCCGTTCCGTTCGCCGATGCGGCGGCGCGCCCGCTGGTGATGCCGACGTCCGGACACGCGCTGCGCGCGCTCATCGAATCGGCGGCGGCCCGCGCGGGCGCCCACATCGAGGTCGCGGCGCAGACCAACTCGATGCCCGTACAGAAGCAACTCGCCCGGGCCGGGCACGGCTGGACGATCCTGCCCGGCGTGGGCATCGCCGAGGACGTCGCGGCCGGCGAGCTCAGCGCCGCGCCCCTGTGCGAGCCCGCCGCGTGGCGCTCCATCGTGCTGGGCACGCCCCGCACCGGTCGCACACCGCCCGCCGTGAACGTCGTCGCGCAGGAACTGGTGCGCCAGGTCAACGCCGCCGTGGAGAGCGGCAGATGGCCCTCGGCGCGGCTCCCCGAGACGGAGGACCGGGCGGCGGGGGAGCAGTGACACCAGCAGTGACACCCGACGATCACGACACCTTCCACGAACAGCGCCCCAGGAGAACCATGCCTGACACCCACCACCTCGAAGCCACCGCGCCCGCGGCCGACGGCACCACGATCGCCTACCAGACCCGCGGCACCGGCCACCCCCTCGTCCTCCTCGCCGGACAGGCCAACCACCACCACTGGTGGGACGCCGTACGCGACGACTTCCACCCGACCCACCGGACGATCACGCTCGACTACCGGGGTACGGGCGCCAGTGACAAGCCCGAGGCTCAAGAGGGTTACTCCACCCGTCAGTTCGCGGACGACGTGATCGCCGTGCTCGACGCCCTCGGGATCGAGCGCACCGACCTGTACGGCACCTCCATGGGCGGGCGGGTCGCGCAATGGGTCGCCGCGCGGCACCCCGACAGGGTCCGGCGGCTCGTCCTCGGCTGCACCTCACCCGGCGGGCCGCACGCGGTGGAGCGCGCCGCCGAAGTGCGCCGCGCGCTGGTCAGTCCCGAACCGGGCGCCGCCGAGGAGGCGCTGACCGACCTCATGTACACACCTGCCTGGCGCGCCGCCCACCCCGGCCCGTACGGCACACTCGGCGACCCGGACATGCCGCCGCACGCCCGCCGCGGCCACCTGCGCGCCAGCAACCGGCACGACGCATGGGACGCGCTGCCGCACATCACCGCGCCCACGCTCATCCTTCACGGCGACCAGGACCGGCTCACCCCGCCGGACAATCTGCCGCTGGTCGCCGCCCGCATCCCCGATGCCACGACGCGGCTGTTCCCCGGCGCGCGCCATGCCTACTTCGAGGAGTGCCGGACGGAGGCCGGGGAGGCGGTTCTCGACTTCCTCGACGGGGCGTCGAGGTAAGCCGGTCCGCGGGGATGCTGCGCCTGCGGACTCCCATGCTCCCGACGCATGGGCGCATCACGATTTTCTATTGTTCCGCATCCCGCATCAGCGCTCATGATGAGTGGCGTTTTGAGCCGCCCGACCACCTCGTATCGAGCACTGAGTACGGAGACGCCACCGATGAGTAAGACACCGGCCCCCAGCCCGCCCTCCCGCGTCACCGCGAACGTCGTGCGCGGCTGTCTGGGCAACCTCATCGAGTGGTATGACTGGTTCGCCTACGCCACCTTCAGCGTCTACTTCGCGCCGGTGTTCTTCCCGGAAGGCAGCCAGACCGCCCAACTTCTGTCCACGGCCGTGGTGTTCGCGGTCGGCTTCCTGATGCGGCCGCTCGGCGGCTGGCTGCTCGGCGCCTACGCGGACCGGTTCGGCCGACGGCGCGCGCTGACCCTCTCCGTGCTGCTGATGAGCGCCGGATCACTCGTCATCGCCCTGTCCCCGGGACATGACGTCATCGGCCTGTGGGCGCCGGCCCTGCTCGTCGTGGCGCGCCTGGCCCAAGGCCTGTCCGTCGGCGGCGAGTTCGGCTCCAGCGCCTCCTATCTCTCCGAGGTGGCACCGCCCGGGCGGCGCGGCTTCTACTCCAGCTTCCAGTACGTGTCCATCGTGCTCGGCCAGCTCTCCGCGCTGCTCGTGGCGATCGTCCTGCAGAACGCGCTCACCGAGGCCCAACTGGCGAGCTGGGGCTGGCGCATCCCGTTCGTCGTCGGCGCGTTGGCCGGTCTCACCGTCATGTACCTGCGGCGCACCATGGAGGAGTCCGAGCACTTCCAGAAGGAGCAGGCACGCGCCACCGACGGCGAACGCAAGGGGCTCGTCGCCCTGTTCAAGGAGTACCCGCGCCAGCTGCTCGCCGTGTTCGGCCTCGCCATCGGCGGCACCGTCGCCTTCTACACGTACACCACCTATCTGCAGAAGTACCTCGTGAACACCGCGGGCATCCCCAAGTCGACCGTGACGGTCATCGGCTTCGCGGCCCTCTTCGTGTACATGCTGCTGCAGCCGCTGGTCGGCGCGCTGTCCGACCGGGTGGGCCGCCGCCCCGTCATGTTCGGCTTCTCGATCGGCTGCATGGTGCTCACGGTCCCGGTGATGACCTTCCTGGGACACACCAGCAACCCGTGGGTCGCCTTCCTCCTGATGACGCTCGCCCTCGCGTTCGTCACCGGATACTCGGCCCTCGCCGCCATCGTCAAGGCCGAGATGTTCCCCACCAAGGTGCGCGCCCTGGGTGTCGGCCTCCCGCACGCCCTCGTCACCGCCACCTTCGGCGGACTGACCGAGCCGATCGCGCTGGCCCTCAAGCAGAACGGGCACGAGACCGTGTTCTTCTGGTACGTGACCGGGTGCGTCGCCCTCACACTGCTGGCCACGCTCCTCGTGCGCGAGCCGTCCCGCGATTCCCACCTGGAGACCGGACCCGGCACCGCGGCCGCCCCCGCCGAGCCCTCCGCCACGACCCCCGCGTGACACCCGCCCCTCAACGGAAGGCAAGCCCCACCATGGAACCCGCCGCCTCCACACCTACCCTCGGCTCCTACGTGGAGTCCTGGGCGCCCTCCGCGACGACCGACGAGGACGCCCTGCCCCCGGGCCCGGCCGCCGCCCTCTCGGCCGTCCTCGACCTGCCCGAACCGGCCGCGAAGGCGGGAGACGCTCTGCCCCCGCTGTGGCAGTGGCTGTACTTCCTGGAGTGGCCCGCGCAGAGCGAACTCGGCCCCGACGGACACCTCAGCGACGCCCGTTTCCTGCCGCCGATCCCCGACCGGCAGCGCATGTTCGCGGGTGGCCGTGTGAGCGTCGAGGAGCCGCTGCGCCTCGGTGAACCGGCCGAACGTGTCTGCAGCCTCGCCTCCGTCACACCCAAGAGCGGCCGCAGCGGCGAGCTGCTCTTCGTCACCGAACGCCGCGAGTTCCGCCAGGCGGGCCGCACCTGCCTCGTCGAGGAACAGGACATCGTCTACCGCTCCGGCCGCAGCGCGGCGGCCGGCCACCCCACCACGGTCGACAGCACGACCGTCCCGCACTCCGAGGCCCCCTGGCAGCTTCGGGCACAGCCCGACGAGCGCGAGCTGTTCCGGGTGAGCGCGCTGACCGCGAACGCCCACCGCATCCACTACGACGCCCCGTACTGCCGTGACGTCGAGGGATACCCCGGCCTCGTCGTGCACGGACCGCTGCTCGCGCTGCTGATGCTGGATCTCGTGCGCCGCAACTCGCCTAACCGACAGGTGGGTTCGCTCTCCTACCGCTTGCACCGCCCCGTCTTCGCCGGGGAACACCTGCTGGCCACCGGGACACCGACGGAGGACGGCCGGGACGCCCAACTGGGCGTCGCCACGCACCGGGAGGCGCGGCACGCCTCCGCGGAGGTGACCTTCGTATGACCGATGCACACGAGGTACACGATGCTCGCGAGTCGATCGCGGCCGCGCGCAGCTTCCTCTTTGTCCCCGGCGACCGCCCCGACCGCTACGCCAAGGCGCACGCCTCCGGCGCCGATCTCGTCATCATCGACCTGGAGGACGCGGTCGCCCCGGCCGACAAGGACGAGGCCCGTACGCATGTCGCCGCCTGGCTGGCCGCGGGGCACCGGCCGGTCGTGCGCGTCAACGCCCCGGGCACCCCCTGGTCCGAGGCCGATCTGGCCATGGTGGCGGAACACGGCTGCCCGGTGATGGTGCCCAAGTCCGAGGATCCGGCGGCTCTTTCGGAGATCGCGGCGCGGACGGCCGGCCGCTGCCCGCTCGTCGCCCTCATCGAGACCGCGCGCGGAGTGCTGCGCGCCCACGAGGTGGCCGAGGCGCCGGGCGTGGTGCGCCTCGCCTTCGGCAATGTGGACCTCGCCGCCGACCTCGGCGTCGCGCACGACGACCACCTCGCTCTGGCGCACGCCCGCTCCCAAGTGGTGCTCGCGGCCGCGGCCGCCGGCCTGTGCCCGCCGGTCGACGGTGTCACCACGGCCGTACGGGACGCGGACACCCTCGACGCCGATGTCACGCACGGCCGCCGCCTCGGATTCGCGGGCAAGTTGTGCATCCATCCGGCTCAACTCCCGGCGGTGGAGGCGGGATTCACGCCCACCGAAGCCGAACTGGCCTGGGCGCAATCCGTACTTGCCGCGGGTGACACCGTCACCACCATCGACGGCCAGATGGTCGACAAGCCCGTACTGGACCGGGCCCGACGCCTCCTCGCCCAGGCCGGGCGGACGGGCTGAGTCACGGCAGTTTGTGAGCCTGCTCGATATGTTGGACGCCGTAATAGGTGGCAATGCAGGAAGCGGGCCACTTCGCCTTCCCACCATGACGGAACGGCTCGGTCATCCTGCTCTGGGGGAGCCGTTTGTACGGCAGTACCTGGGCGCCGGCCGCGGCCTGACCGCGCATCCAGCGATCCTGCCGGTCCCAGTCGCGGGCATGCGTCTGCATGGTGGTCGCGAGGCCCGCGAGTGACGCCGTCAGGGCGACGCAGACGACGGCGTACAACAGGCCCCCGGCGGCGAGGACGGGGGTCGTCCGCCGCACCCGGTCCTGCGCGGCGTGCCCGGCGAGAACGCCGACGAACACCAGCAGCAGGAGGTAGAGCAGCAGGTAGTCGTTCCACAGGCGGGTCGACGACACCACGTGGTGCTTGAACACGGGGTATGTGATGACCGTGCACACGTAGCCGGAGACGAGCAGCGCGCCGACACCCGCGACCAGGACCGGCACATACTTCCTTGCAGCCGGGACGCGGCCCACGACGCCCGGGGATGTCACCCCGACGATGACACCCACCACGACGGCTCCCAGGTACCACCAGGTCGTGAGCACCGTGGCGGCGATCTCGGCGAATCCGTGCAGCGCGCCCAGCAGCGAGTCGGGGGTGAACATCGTCGACGCGTGCTTGCGCTCGCGGCGGCGCGAAGCGCCGGGGGAGGTGTAGAGGATCAGCGTGCCGATCATGATGCTCGCGATGCCGGCCGTGCAGCACAGGCGGAGGAACCGCCGTCGTGCTTCGGGGAAGACGCGTCCGCTGATCAGCAGCGCGCACGCCAGGACGGTCGCGGCGACGACGCTCGTCTCCTCCGAGACGAGCCCCAGGGACACCCCCGCGAGGACGACGGCGCCGAGCGCGAGGAACCTGCCGCGCCGTGACGTCGCCCGCAGCGCCGGGACGGCAGCCGCGCAGGCGAACACCGGAGGCAGGGTGTGGGAGACGGAGGCGGCCGGCCAGTAGAACGTCTTGTAGGTGTTGGGCGATCCGAAGAGGAACAGGGCCGTCACCATGGACGCCACCAGAAGCGGAACACCCCGGGGGACCCGTGCTCGTGCAGCGTGCAGGACGGCGCCGACGAAGGCCCACAAGAGCGCGAGGACGAGCACGCCACTGACCGGCGCGAACCACTGCTGACCCGTCTCACCGAAACGCGCATACGCCCACACCAGCACGGCGTTGACGATCCGTCCGTTGTCGTGGAGGTAGAACTTCCCGACCATCGCGGCCAGTCCGCCGTCGTGGACCACCGGCAGGAAGCACCAGTCGTCCCCACCGGTACGCACCAGGCGTGCGTTCCATGCGGCGAAGACGAACACGGCGAGCGGCAGCAGGGAGAGCAGCCCCAGCGGTGCGGCCGTCCGCGACCATGCCCTCGGCGACCACGTCCTCCGCGACCACGACGTCCGCGACTGCGGAGGGACATCGGTGCGTTGGTCCTCAACAGCCTTCTCCGGTGCACGCACCACAGGCTGCCTCCTTACTCTTTGAGTGTCGCCGGTCGGCCTGATCGAAAGATAACGCGGCAGGGGTTTGTCCCGGCGCGTTCGGCCGTGCCTTCTTACCGTTGTCCTGACCTGATGCGTCATGGTGGTGGCCGTAGTCGCAAATGCTGGACTCACACCTGCCGGAGTGGCGAATGGAAGCGTGTCAGATCTCAGTTGTTGTGCCGTGCTTCAATGAGGAAGAAGTGATCAACACATTTCACTGTGCGTTGATGGAAGTCCTGGAAGGGACGGGACGCTCCTTCGAGATCTGTTACGTCGACGACGGGAGCCGCGACAGCACCCGTGGCCAACTCCGCGCCCTGGCCGCCGAGGACAAGCGCATTCGTTATACGTCCTTCAGCCGGAATTTCGGCAAGGAAGCGGCCATGCTCGCGGGCCTGCGCATGTCCCGCGGCGCGGCCGTGGCCCTGATGGACGCCGACCTGCAGCACCCTCCCGGGCTTCTGTACCGGATGTTGGAACTGCGCCGACACGGCTACGACCAGGTAGTCGCCCGCCGGGACCGCTCCGGCGAGGGACTGCTGCGAAGGACCGTCAGCTCGGCGTACTACCAGGCCATGGGGCGCTGCATGGACGTGGATGTCGTCGACGGCGAGGGGGACTTCCGGCTGCTGTCGCGGCGCGCTGTCGACGCGGTGCTCGCCCTTCCGGAGGCCAACCGGTTCTCGAAAGGAATCTTTTCCTGGATCGGCTTCGAGACCGTCAGTTTTACCTATCAGAATGTCAACCGCGCCGCGGGCCGGTCGAAATGGGGCGGCCGGCGCCTCCTCAACTACGGGATCGACGGCCTGATCTCCTTCAACAGTCGTCCGCTGCGGCTGGTCATCTACGTCGGGTTGGGGCTCGCTTTCGCGGCGTTCGCCTATGCGCTCTGGATCGCCGCCAATGTCATCAGGCGCGGAGTGGACGTACCAGGATTCGCCACGCTACTGATCGCCATTGTGGCGCTTGGTGGAATCCAACTCGCCACGCTCGGCGTCATCGGTGAATACGTCGGCCGGATCTACAGCGAGACAAAACGCCGCCCGCCCTATGTGGTGCGAGAGACCGAGGAGAACCCGCGCCGGGTCGGTACAGTGCCCGCCCCCGGCACCGAGCCTTCGCTCACCGTGGACGCGATCGTCCGGCCGAAGACGCCGGTTCGGTCAACGGCCGGACTGCGCACCCTGCGGCAGTTCCTCGTCTTCGGACTGATCGGGATCGTCAACACCGCCGTGTACATGGCCGTGTACGTGTCGCTCAACCGTTGGATCCCCTACCTGATCGCGCACGTCATCGGCTTCATGGTCAGCGTCGTCGGCTCGTTCCTGCTGAACAGCTACGTCACCTGCCGCACGAGGCCGACCTGGCAAGGATTCATCCGCTTCCCCTTGTCGAGCCTCGTGAACATGGTGTTCAGCGGTGCTCTCCTCTACCTCGGCGTGCACTCCCTGGGGACGGAGAAGAACCTCACGGCGCTGGCCGCGGGCGTACTGGCCACGCCGCTGTCGTTCGTGATCGCCCGCTGGGCCATCGACTCCGGCGCCGCACAGACCCCGCAGCCGGAGCCCAACCGGGCGCCACCGGCGAACAGTTCGCCGGACCTGCTGAGGCAGAAGGAGCATCAGAGCCTGTGACGCCGAAAGGGGTTCCTCGGCCGCCGACTGCCGAGGAACCCCTCTTTGGGACAGCGCCGAGAGACCAGTAGGTGTTACATGCACGCGGTGCTCACCCGCCCCCGCCGAAAACCCGCAGACATCCGAGGACCGGGCACGCTAGCGTCTCTGGACATGGCCCCCTCACTCGAACGTCCTCCGTTCCAGGCCGACGAGCGCACGGCGCTCATCGGATGGCTGGACCTCCAGCGGCAGATCCTGCGGTGGAAGTGCGAAGGACTGAGCGAGGAGGACGCGCGCCGCAGCGTCGTCCCGACCTCGCCTGCGATGACGATGGCCGGTCTCATCGGCCATATGCGCTGGGTCGAACACACCTGGCTGGAGGTGTTGTTCCTCGGCGGCGACGAGTCGGTGAACCCGTCCTTCGGCGAGTCGGACGAGGATGACGACTGGCGCACCGACGGTGTCCCCCTCCAGCAACTGCTGGTCGACTACGAGTCCCAGTGCGCCCGCAGCAACGAGATCGTGGCCACGGCCTCCCTCGACGACACCGGCCGCCACCCCAAGTACGGCGACGGCAAGATCGACCTCCGCTGGATGCTCATCCACCTCATCGAGGAGACCGGTCGGCACGCAGGCCACGCGGACATCGTGCGGGAACTGATCGACGGGTCGAAGGGGTACTACTGACCGTCCCTGGTGCCCAGCCAGGTCAGCGCGGCGACGGTGAGCGCCTCCACGCCGGTGCTCAGGGTCGGCTCGATCTCGGGGGCGAAGTGCGGGGAGTGGTTGGCCGGCAGGTCGTCGAGCGTGCCGTCCCGCAGTGCGGCCACGACGGTCTCGGTGTCGAGGCCGCCCCAGAACCAGAAGACGGTCGGCACTCCGATCGCATCGCCGAACACACCCACGTCCTCGCTGGCGTTGACCGGCGGCATGGGGATGATGCGCTGGTCACCGAAGTGTCCGGCGAACGCGGCCAGCGTGGTGGCGGTGGCATCCGGGTCGCTGACGAGGGCGGGAACGCTCCCGGTCCAGACGAGGTCGGGTTCGCGCGTGGCGCCTCCGGCCGCGGCCTCGGCCCGGACGACGCGCTCGGTCGCCGAGCGGAGGAGCTCGCGGGTGGACGCCGTGGTGGAGCGGATGTTGATGCCCAGCTCCGCGTCGTCGGGAATGATGTTGTCCTTGGTGCCGGCCTGCATGCGGCCCACCGTGACGACCGCCGTCTCGGACGGAGGCACCTCGCGGGCGACGACACCTTGCAGCCGGGTCACCACATGGGCGGCCATCAGGACCGGGTCGATGGCGGCCTCCGGGCGGGAGCCGTGCCCGCCGCGACCGTGCAGCGTGACATCGAGGGAGTCCGAAGCGGCCATCACGGGACCGCTGCCGTGACCGATGAACCCGGCGGGCAGCGGCCCCACATGCTGGCCCAGCACGACCTCAGGCGTTGGAAAGCGCTCGAACAGCCCGTCGTCGACCATGCCGCGGGCGCCGCACCCGAGTTCCTCCGCGGGCTGGAAGACCAGCAGCAGTGTGCCGCTCCACTGGTCGCGCGTCCCGGCCAGCAGCGTCGCCGCCCCGACCAGACAGGCCGCGTGCATGTCGTGCCCGCACGCGTGCATCACCGGCACGTCCTTGCCCTCGCGGTCCACCGCGCGGGCGACGCTGGCGTAGGGCAGCCCGGTCTTCTCCTCCACCGGCAGCGCGTCGAAGTCGGCGCGCAGCATGACCACGGGGCCGTCGCCGTTGCGCACCACCCCGACCACGCCGGTCGTGCCGACGTGTTCGACGACCTCGTCGACACCGGCGGCCCGCAGACGCCCCGCGAGCAGCTCGGCCGACCGCGTCTCCTGAAGCGACAGCTCCGGGTGTTCGTGCAGGTCCCGGTAGAGATCGGCCAGGTCGCCCCGAATCTTCTCGAGCCCTGCGACAACCGCGTGAGTCATGATCCAACCTCTCTGCTCCGTATGGTCGGTTCAGTGTCACCTACAGGGGCGGTGGGAGAGCGAGCCGCCGGGCCGTGTCGCTGCGTGCACCTGCCGCCGCCCGTCTCGTGAGCGGCGAAATTGAGTGGACCGTTCCCGACGGACCGTGCGACGGTCCTGCCATGCCGAGCGAGTTCGAGTCACCCGAGTCCTTCTTCGGGCCTGTTGCGTCAATCGAGTCCATGGACGGTACGGCGATCGCCTACCGGCAGTTCGGCTCAGGACCGCCGGTGGTCATGGTCCACTGCTCCGGCGGCGGGCTGCACTCCTGGGAGCCGGTGGCCGAACTCCTCGCGGACCGCTACGAGGTGTGGACGCCCGTGCGCCGCGGCTACGCCCCGAGCGGACCGGGCCGCTCACCCAAGAGCTTCGCCGACGAAGTGGCGGATCTCGACGCACTCATCAGCAAGATCGGCCGTCCCGTGCACGTGGTCGGCATGTCCTACGGCGCCAACGTCGCCCTGCACGCGGCGGTGGCCGGCCTGCCGGTTCGCTCACTGGTGTTGTGGGAGCCGCCGTTGTTCGCGGTGGGCGACGAACTGGCCCCCGTACTCGAGGAGTTCCAGGAGCTGACCGCGAAGGGTGAGCAGCGGCGCGCCGACCGGCTGCTCGCCGAGAAGGTGGCCCGCATCCCGGCCGCACTCCTGGACATGATGGACGCGGGCGACTCCGACGACACGGAGCCGGGCACTGAACGAGACACCGAACGCGACGCCGAGCCCGACGAGGCGCCCGGCTGGTGCCGCGACCTCGAATCGCTGATCGCTGACTCGGCGGACGTGGAGCGCTGGTCCGATGTCACCGTCCCGACCCTGCTGATGCGGGGCGCCGACACCTGGCACCCGATGCCGGAGACCCTCGACCGGCTCGCGACGGCCCTGCCTCAGGTCACGTACACGACGCTCCCCGGCCAGATGCACTTCGCTCCGTCACTTGTCCCCGACGTCGTGGCGGCGCAGATCGCCGACTTCCTGCCGCACACCTGAGTTCCGGCCGCTCACGCCCCGATCCGAGCGGCGAGCCCGGCCAGGTCGTCGGCGTACAGGTCGAACCGGTCCGAGGAGGCGGGTGGGTCACCGACGGGACGGGAGACGTAGGCGGTGCGCAGGCCGAGAGCCTGCGCCGCGCGCAGGTCCCAGGCGTGGGTGGCGACCATCAGGAGCCGCTCCGGCGGTCGTCCTGAGACGGCGACGGCCAGCCGGTAGACCGCCGGGTCCGGCTTGTAGGACCGGGCGTCCTCGGCGGACAGCGCCTGGTGCCAGCGCAGTCCGGCGTGGGCGTTGAGGCCGAGGAGCGCCGTCCGGCTCGCGTTGGACAGCCCGATCAACGGGTGCCGCTCGGCGAGCCGTGCGAGCCCTGCCACCGTGTCCGGCCACGGCGGGAGTCTGCGCCCCGCCAGGGCCAACTCCGCCACCGCGGCCGGATCCTCGACCCCGGCGGCATCGGCGACGAGCCGGGCGGCCTCCAGATCGAGGGCATCGCTCGCGAGGTAGGGCCGCCCGCCGTCGAGTACGCGCTGCTGCTCGCGCTCGATGTGCTGTTGCCACAGCGCCAAGAGCTTCTCGACGTCGGTGTCGTCGAGTGCTGGGGCGAGTCGACGAATGCCGGCGCGGATTCCGGCGGGCTCGTCGACGAGCGTGCCCAGCACGTCGAACACGAGGGCGTCGATCTGTGGCTCTGACATGAGATCCGACATGGGCGAGGGTCTCCCGGACGAAGCAGGGGCGAGGTACCGGCTATTGACCGAACGCCGCCGGCAACCCCCTGGATTCCCGAATCGCACGGTCTGTCCTCCGGACTGCCCTACGAACCGCCCTATCGAGGGCCTCCTTCGTCATTCGGCAGATACGTCACCTGCGGCCGACGCGTACGCGGGTGGACGGCGACCTCGGCCGTCACCTCGTAGACCTCGGAGAGGAGCCGTGGTGTGAGCACGTCGCCCGGTGGGCCCGCGGCCACGACCTCGCCGGCGCGGAGTACGTACAGGCGGTCGCAGTAGTGGGCGGCCAGGTTGAGGTCGTGGAGGGCCACCAGGACCGTGGTGGGCAGGCGGCGCAGGGCCGAGAGGATCTCCAACTGGTGGCGGATGTCGAGGTGGTTGGTGGGTTCGTCCAGGACGAGAAGGGACGGCTGCTGGGCGAGGGCCCGGGCGATGAGGACGCGTTGGCGTTCGCCGCCGGAGAGGTGGTCGAAGGGGCGGTGGGCGAGGTCGGCGGCGTCGACGGAGGCGAGCGCCGCTTCGATCAGGTCGGCGTCCTCGGCCGTGTCGCCCGCCAGCAGGCGCTTGTGCGGGGCGCGCCCCATCGCGACGACCTCGCCCACCGTCAGGTCCACGTCGGCTCCGGCGTCCTGCACGACGGCGGCGACGGTTCGGGCGAGTTGACGTACGGGCAGCGACCACGCGTCGGCGCCGTCCACACGCACCGTCCCCGCGTCCGGGCGCAGTACGCGGTACACGGCCCGCAGCAGCGTGGACTTGCCGCTGCCGTTGGGGCCGACGAGGCCGATCGTCTCGCCCGGGCGGGCGGTCAGCGAGACGTCGTCGACGAGCCGCCGGGCGCCCGCGGTGAGGGTGACACCCTCGACGTCGAGATCGGCCGCCGTCATCCGACACCTCCCGCGTTCCTGCGCCGGGCGTCCCGTCGCATCAGCCAGAGGAAGAACGGGCCGCCGCACAGCGCCGTCAGCACGCCGACCGGGATCTCCATGGGCGCGGCGACCGTCCGCGCCGCGATGTCCGCCCATACGAGGAACACCGCCCCGCCAAGGGCGGCCGTCGGCAGCACGCGCCGGTGGTCGCCGCCGACGAGCAGGCGCACGATGTGCGGCAGCATCAGGCCGACGAAGCCGATCGGCCCGGCCGCCGCGACCAGCACACCGGTGACGAGCGAGACCAGAATGAACATGCGGGCGCGGAAGCGGGCCACGTCCAGGCCCATCGTCGTGGCGGCCTCTTCGCCCGCGAGCAGGAGGTTCAGGTTCGGCGCCTGCACCATGAGGACGCCGATCCCGAGGAGCAGGGCAAGACCCGGCAGCCACAGCGAGTTCCAGGACACCCCGCCAAGTCCGCCCAGCGTCCAGGCGAGGACCGTACGTGCCTCGTTGCCGCGGTCCGTGGTGAGCAGCAGCAGGTTGAGCAGCGCGCTGAGGATCGACGCGACCGCCACACCGGACAGGATCAGGCGACTGGACGTGATGCGGCCGCCGGTGCGCGCGGTGGCGTAGACGAGGACGAGTGCGCCGAGCGCGCCCGCGAACGCCGCCGCCGACAGCGACATCGCCCCGAACACACCGACCCCGAACACGAGGACCGCGACCGCGCCGAGCGAGGCGCCGGAGGAGACACCGAGGAGGTACGGCTCGGCGAGCGGATTGCGTACCAGCGCCTGCAGAGCGGTGCCGACGACCGCGAGCCCGGCGCCTGTCGTCGCGCCGAGCAGGACACGCGGCGCCCGCACGTCGAGCACGATCGTCTCCCGCGCCCGCGACCAGTCCGCGTCACCCCACCAGTCGGCGCCGAGCGCGTGCGTCACGATGCCCCACACCTCACCGGGCGGCACATGCACCGAGCCGATGGCGAGTCCGGCCGTGAGGGAGACGACGAGCAGCACGGTGAGCAGGACCAGGGTGGCGGTGAGCCTCGCCCCCTGCCCAATGTGCCGTTGCCGCACGCCAGTTGGTTGCTTGTCTGTTGGTTGCTTGTCGCCTGGTTGTTTGTCGACCGGGGTCTCGTCACCCACGACGGACGCCGTCACCTGAAGCTCTCCGGGTGCAGTCCGCGCGCCAGACCCTCCACCGCGTACGCCGACCGGACACCGACCAGCGTCGCGGTCAACGGCAGTACGACGAACCGCTTGTGCTTGATGGCGGGTACGTCCGCGAGCGCGGGCTGCGAGAGCAGGTACTGCTTCTTCTGCTCCACGCTCTTGTCGCCCGCGTAGTCGTAGATCGCAATGACCTCGGGCCCGCGGTCGACCACCTGCTCCCAGGAGACGTCGCCGAACACGTCGTCCAGGTCGGCGAAGACATTGCGGCCGCCCGCCTGGTGGATCAGCTGCGTGCCCAGGCTCTTGCCGCCCGCGGTGAAGGCGGACTTGTCGCCGCTGTCGTACACGAACACGGGGACGTCCGGCTCGTCCCGGACGGCAGCGCTCGCCTTCTCGACCCGGCCGCGGAGGTCGGAGACGAGGGCGTCGGCGCGGTCGGAGACCCCGAAGATCTTGCCGATGGTGCGTATCTCGGCGTAGGTGTCCCGCATGGTCACGTTCTTCTCGCCGCAGTACTCGCGGTTGAGGTACGTGTCGATGCCCGCGTCGGCGAACGCCTTTCGGGAGCGGCCCTCCTTCTCGTCGAACGCGCTGGAGTAGCCGCCGTAGACGAAGTCGGGTTCGGCTTCGAGGACCTTCTCGAACGAGGGCGCCCTCGCGGACAGCTTCGGAACCGACCCGTAGTCCTTGCGCAGGCTCGGCAGGACGGCGGAGTCGGGGAACGCCGTGCCGACCATGCGGTCCTTCAGGCCGAGCGAGAGCATGAGTTCGGCGGGGTGCTGATGGACGGTCACCACGCGCGACGGCGGCTTCTCGTACGTCGTCCTGACGCCGCAGTTGTCGATGGTGACGGGAAAGCCCTTGGTGGTGGACGACTGCGGGCCACCGGCGCGCTCGGCGGCCGACCCGGACGGGCCGCAGCCGGCGGCGAGCACCGTCGCCGACAGCGCGGCGACGGTGGCCCCGACGCGCACGACGAAACGCCGTCGTCCCGCACGGGAAAGGGAAAGGGCATGGGGACGGCATGGACCGTCGTACACGTGAAGCCTCCTACGGAGTCCGCGCTCCTCGGAATAAGCCCGCGACGGGTCAGTGACCTGACTCCCGGGCAGTGCTGGCTCGCGCTGCCCGGTCACAGTGGCGGGACCGTGCCGGATTCGCACCGGCTTCCTGTCTCCCGTCGCGGCGATGACCTGGCGATAGTACGCAGTGGTGGGCGAAAGGCAAAGGTGAAGCAAAAGCGGGCGAACGGTGGGGGAGTTGACCACCTGCCGGTGATCACTGGGCGGCGGATGCCAAGATGGGCCGCCATGACTACAGGCTGGGATGCCCGCGCCGGACGGGCCGCGGTGTTCGCGGCCGTCTGCGTGCTGCTCACAGCGCTCGCGCACACGCTGATGTCCGGTGACACCGTGCCTTGGTGGGCGCCCGCCGCCGGCTTCGTGGTCATCGGTGGAGCGGCCTGTGTGCCGGCCGGGCGTGAGCGTGGACTCCTGCCGGTCGTGGGTCTTACCGTGGCCGCGCAGGCGGCACTTCACGTCTTCTTCTCGGGGGCGCAGGTCCTCGCGCACCCGGCGGTGTCGGGCGGTTCTGTCGCCGGCCGGTGGCTGGACCAGGTGCTGTGCCGTGTGCCCACGGCGTCCATGCCGGCCGACCCCATGGGCGGCATGAGCGGCATGCATGGCATGGGCGGCATGGCAGACATGCCCGAGATGGAGTCGCACGGGCATGACATGGGCGGCATGTCACCGTCCGGCATGCTCGTGGCCCACCTGCTGGCCGCCGTGCTGAGCGGCCTCTGGCTCGCGTACGGCGAGCAGGCCGCGTTCCGCATCGCGAGGTCCGTCGTCGGTCGGCTCGTCGCGCCCTTGAGGCTCCCGTTCCGCCTTCCGACTCCGCCGCACCGGCCGCGTGTCCAGGTCCGCCGCATGCGGCGCCACCGCCCGCTCCGTGACCTCCTCCTCGCGGACACGATCACCTCCAGGGGCCCGCCCGCAGGGGACGCTGTCGCCTGACGACAGCCGATTCACCCGAGGCTGCGCCGCACCCTCGGGCATCCGGCCGTGCGCACACCCCGAGCGGGCCCGCGCGGTCGAGTCCCCATGCAACGCACCGGATCCGGATGTGCCCAGGGCCGAGCGGCCCGCGCCCGGACTCCGTGCTGCCCGAAACTGGAGGACCACGTTGTCCCTCACCTCCGAAACCTCCGACACCTCTGAACCGCGCCTTGCGGAAGAGAGCCGGCACGCACCGCCGTCGCCGCCCGCCGGCCGGTCGACCTGGGCCTCGCTGCGCCGGCTGGTCCTGCGACTGCACTTCTACGCAGGGGTGTTCGTCGCCCCGTTCCTGTTCGTCGCCGCGGTCACGGGCCTGCTCTATGCGGGCTCGTTCCAGGCCGAGAAGATCGTGTACGCCCATGAGCTGAACGTTCCCGTGGGCAAGTCCGAGCTGCCGATCGCCGATCAGGTCGCCGCCGCCCGCAAGGCCCATCCCGAAGGAGACGTCAGCGCCGTACGGCCTTCCCCGGAAGCCGGGTCGACGACACGAGTCATGCTCTCCGGTGTCGCCGGAGTCGACGCCGACTACACGCTCGCGGTGTTCGTGAACCCGTACAACGGGGAGGTGCGCGGCGCCCTCGAACAGTACGGTTCGACGGGCGCGCTGCCGCTGCGCACCTGGATCGACGAGCTCCACCGAGACCTCCACCTCGGCCAAGTGGGCCGCCTCTACAGTGAGTTCGCGGCGAGCTGGATGTGGGTGATCGCGGGCGGTGGCCTCGTCCTCTGGTTCTCCCGGCGCCGTTCCCGTCGCGCGATCCGCGGCGCGACCGGCCGCAGGCGCACCCTGTCGCTGCACGGATCGGTGGGTGTCTGGGCGGCGCTCGGCCTCTTCTTCCTGTCCGTGACGGGCCTGACCTGGTCGACGTACGCAGGGGCGAACATCACCGACCTGCGTGCCGCGCTAGGCCAGACGACTCCGACCGTCTCCGCGACCGTGACTCCAGGCGGTGAACACGCCGGCCACGACATGGCCGGTATGGAGGGCATGGAAGGCATGGAAGGCATGGAGGGCATGGACAAGGGCGGGGCCGGCGCCGAGAAGGGCGGTGGTGACGTCGGCCTGAACGCGGTGCTGAAGGCGGCCCGCGCCGAAGGCCTCTCGAACCCCGTGGAGATCGTCCCGCCCGCCGACTCCTCCTCGGCGTACGTCGTCCAGCAGATCCAGCGGAGCTGGCCGGAGAAGCAGGACGTCGTCGCCGTCGACCCGGCGAGCGGCGAGGTCACGGACGAGGTGCGGTTCGCGGACTACCCGGTGCTCGCCAAGCTGTCCCGCTGGGGCATCGACCTGCACACCGGCAACCTGTTCGGCCTCGTCAACCAGATCGCCCTCGCCGCCCTCGCCCTGGCGGTGGCGCTCCTCATCGTGTGGGGGTACCGCATGTGGTGGCAGCGCGGGCGCGGCTCCGCCTTCGGCCGGCCCGTCCCGCGCGGAGCCTGGCAGCACGTGCCGCCGTACGTCCTGGTGCCGTTGATGGTGGTGATCGCGCTGCTCGGCTACTTCGTGCCGCTGCTCGGCATCCCGCTCGCCGTGTTCATGCTCTGCGACATCACGCTCGGCGAGATCGCGTACCGGCGGGGGAAGCGCACGTACGCGCCGACGACCTGATGTAGGCCGCGGTGCGCGCCTTGCCCCTGATGCCGACGCAGGCATCAGGGGCAAGGCCCGCGGAGCAGCCCGTCAGGACGCGCTCCTCCCGAGCTCCTCACGGACCGTGCGTGCGGCGGCGACGAGGTGTTCCAGGGAGGCGCGGGTCTCCGGCCAGCCGCGGGTCTTCAGCCCGCAGTCCGGGTTGACCCACAGCCGCTCGGAGGGGATGGCCTCAAGTCCCGTACGCAGCAGGGCGGCTGCCTCGTCGACGCTCGGAACGCGCGGCGAGTGGATGTCGTACACGCCCGGACCGGCTTCGCGCGGGTAGCCGTGAGCGGCGAGCTCGTGGGCGACCTGCATGTGGGAGCGGGCGGCCTCCAGGCTGATGACGTCGGCGTCGAGGTCGTCGATGGCCTGCACGATGTCGCCGAACTCGGCGTAGCACATGTGCGTGTGGATCTGCGTGTCCGGTCGGACGCCGCTGGTGGTGAGGCGGAACGCCTCGGTGGCCCAGGCGAGGTAGGCCGCGTGGTCGGTGGCGCGCAACGGGAGGGTCTCGCGCAGCGCGGGTTCGTCGACCTGGATGACCGAAGTGCCGTTCGTCTCCAGGTCGTTGACCTCGTCGCGCAGAGCGAGCGCCACCTGCCGGGCGGTGTCGCCCAGTGGCTGGTCGTCGCGGACGAAGGACCAGGCGAGCATGGTGACAGGGCCGGTGAGCATGCCCTTGACGGGGCGGTCGGAGAGCGACTGGGCGTACGTCGTCCAGCGCACGGTCATCGGCTCGGGCCGGGAGATGTCGCCCGCGAGGACCGGCGGGCGGACGTAGCGGGTGCCGTAGGACTGGACCCAGCCGTGCTGGGTCGCCAGGTAGCCGTTGAGCTGCTCGGCGAAGTACTGGACCATGTCATTGCGCTCGGGCTCGCCGTGCACGAGCACGTCGATGCCGGCCTTCTCCTGGAAGGAGACGACCTCACGGATCTCGTTCCTGATGCGGTCCTCGTACCCTGTGGTGTCGATGCGACCGGCCCTCAAGTCGGCGCGGGCGGAGCGGAGTTCGCCGGTCTGCGGGAACGAGCCGATGGTCGTGGTCGGCAGCAGCGGCAGGTTCAGGAGGGCGCGCTGGGCGGCGGTCCGCTCGGCGTACGGCTGCGAGCGGCGCCCGTCGTCCTCGGTGACGGCGGCGGCGCGGCTCCGCACCGCCGGATCGCGCGTGATGGGCGAGGTGGCGCGGGAGTTCAACGCGGCACGGTTGGCCGCGAGTTCGGCCGCGACCACGCCGGTTCCCCGGGTCAGGCCCTTGGCGAGAGTGGCGACCTCGGTGGTCTTCTGGCGGGCGAAGGCGAGCCAGCGCCGGATCTGCGGCTCGATGTCCCGCTCCACGGACGCGTCCAGGGGGACGTGCAGCAGCGAGCAGGAAGCGGCCACGTCGACGCGCTCGGCGAGCCCGAGCAGGGTGCCGAGCGTGGCGAGGGACCGCTCCAGGTCGTTGACCCAGACGTTGCGGCCGTCCACCACACCGGCGACGAGACGCTTGCCGGGCAGGCCGCCGACGGCGGCGAGTTCGTCGAGGTTGGCGGCGGCGGAGCCGGTGAAGTCGAGGGCGAGGCCGTCGACGGGGGCCTTGGCGAGCACCGGCAGGGCCTCGCCGAGCCGGTCGAAGTACGAGGCGACCAGGAGCTTCGGTCGGTCGAGGAGGGCGCCGAGGTCACGGTAGGCGCGGGCGGCGGCGTTCAACTCGGCCGGGGTGCGGTCCTGCACCAGCGCGGGCTCGTCGAGCTGCACCCAGGCGGCCCCCGAGGTGCGCAGGTCGGTGAGAACCTCGGCGTAGACGGGCAGCAGCCGGTCCAGCAGGGTGAGCGGATCGAAGTCGTCGGCCACGCCCGGAGCGGGCTTCGACAGCAGGAGATAGGTGACCGGTCCGACCAGCACAGGACGGCCGTCCAGACCGAGAGCGAGGGCTTCTCGCAGCTCTGCGACCTGCTTGCCGGAATCGGCGGAGAACACTGTGTCCGGCCCCAACTCCGGGACCAAATAGTGGTAGTTGGTGTCGAACCACTTGGTCATCTCCAGCGGAGCGGCATCCTGGGTGCCGCGGGCCATGGCGAAATACCCGTCCAGGGCGTCCGCCGCGACGGCGGCCCGGTGGCGCTCGGGCACCGCCCCGACCATCACGGTCGTGTCCAGGACGTGGTCGTAGTACGAGAAGTCGCCGGTCGGCACCTCGTCGATGCCGGACGCGGCCAGGTCCTGCCAGGCGGTGCGGCGCAGTTCGGCGGCGGTGGAGTGGAGGGCGTCGGCGTCGACGCGGCCCTTCCAGTAGCCCTCGATCGCCTTCTTCAGTTCCCGGTTCGGGCCCTGGCGGGGGTAGCCGTACACGGTGGCCCGTGCGGCTGCGGTCTTTGTGGTCGCGGTCCTGGTGGTCACGGAAATCTCCTTCGAGAGACGTATCCCTGAGATCCCGGAGGACTTCTGCGGCATGAAGGAGTGACACCACCGTGGCGGCGACCGCGCGCCGCGAGGCACGGGCTTTCGCCGGTATGTGTACGCCGACCCGCCCTCGAGGTCACCGAGATCTCCGCGCACGAGTCGTCCGTGCGCGGGCAGTCGGCAGGTCTTCGGACTCGCGGGCACGCCCACCCGAAAGGGCGGACACCTAGTGACCGTCGCTTCCCAAACCCCTCTTCCGGAGTCCAGTGCGTATGACGGCGGTCGTTCCCACTCACCGCTGCGGGGCAGTCCCGGATTCCCACCGGGTTCCCTCTTGCGACGCCCCGTCTGGCGGGCGGGGCGAACCAGCTGCGTCGTTCACCCTACGGGTCCGCGCCCGGCAGGCGCTACAACGTCCGGCCCGTCGGCCGCTCCGCGCCGGATGGCATGATGACCGTGAACACGGGCGACGGCGGCCCGAGGAAACCGGTGCGAATCCGGTGCGGTACCGCCACTGTGATCGGCGAGCGGATCCCGGAGAGCCACTGCCCCGCGAGGGCGGGAAGGCCGGGACGAGCACGGACCCGAGAGCCAGGAGACTCACGCCGTCGCCACCTCGAAGCAACCCGGGGCGGAACTCCCCGGCGAGAGGGAGGAAACGGCATGCCCGAACGGCTCGCCGAAGTACCGGCACCCGCGGCGGACCGGGCGGTTCCGTGCCGCGTGGTGGTGTGCCGCGACTGCTGTTGCGGCACGGTCAAGGTCACAGGGGATCACGCGGCGCAGACGGCGCGACTGCGCCAGATTGCCCCGACGCGGATCTCCGAGTGCCTGGACGTCTGCGAACAGGCCAACGTGATCGTCGTACAGCCCTCCGCCGCCGGGCGGGCGGCCGGAGCGCGGCCGGTGTGGCACGGTCTGGTCAACGACCGTGACGCCACCGAGGACATAGCGGACTGGGTGCGGGCCGGCGGACCGGGTGTGGCGCCCCGCCCCGAGATCCTGGACCTCTACCTCATCGACGCGCCGGGCAGGGCCAAGACCTCATGAAGTCGACCGACGTGACGCCGGAACAGGTCACCGAGGCGCTGCGCGACGTGTCGAGAATCGGCGGATTCTTCGCCCTCGACACGGACTGGAGACGGCCGTCCGACGCACGGCTCGCGCGCGCCAGTTTCGGCGAACGCGCCCAGGCGGTCAACGACCGCTACAACACGCCCGAACCCCGCATCGGCGTCTCCATCGCACACCTGGGTCTTGCGGCCCGCCTTTGGTCACCGGTCCTCGCCTGCACGCTCGTCCACGGGATCGTGCCGACGATGACCACGGTGGAGTGGTCGGGCGAGGGCTCGGCTCTCCGGCTGCCCCGGCCCGAGGGCCGACGCGCGGCAGAGTTCCCGTCACTCGCCGACGCGGTCCACTCGGAGGTGGACGGCGTCCTGGCGGCGGTCGAGAGCGGCTTCACCACCAAGGTGGCGCCGCGCCTGCTGGCCGGCAATTCCGCGTCGGCGCTCGTCGGATCGGCGGCGCAACTACTCAGGTCCCGGCCCGAGTTGCGCACGGATCTCACCCGCCTGACGCACGAACTGCTGGAGACGGGCCGACTGCGGGGCACGGGCCGGATCACCGGAGCCGATCTCGCGTTCCGGCGGCGCAGCTGCTGCCTCTTCTACCGCGCTCCTGGCGGCGGCAAGTGCGGAGACTGCTGTTTGGCGCGCTGACGGGACGGCGATGGTGCGCTGATGGTGCGGCGATGACGACAAGACACACAAGACACATCAGCGCCGGGGGGACCGACATCCACCAACTCCTCGCTCTGTCTGATGTCCTGTCTGATGTTCTGCCTCCAGTACCTCCAGTAGCCGACGTCCTCGCACGCGAAAGAGAGCCGCGCCTCATGTTGATCACCGCCGCGCAAGTACTGGCCGGACCCGATCGTGACGCTGTCGCCGACGGCGCGGTGCTCGTACGCGAGGGCGTCATCGCCTGCGCCGGCCCGCGCGAAGAGGTCGAGCGCCAGGCGCGGCCCGACGATCCTCGGCTCGCCTTTCCTGCCGGGACCGTGCTCCCGGGCCTGATCGATGCCCACGTGCACCTCTGCTTCGACGCGGGCCCCGACCCCGTCGCCACGCTCCAGGAACAGGGCGACGAGGCGCTGTTCGCCGCCATGACCGGTCGAGCGCAGCAGCTGCTGAACGTCGGCGTCACGACGGTCCGTGATCTCGGTGACCGGGGCGGCCTCGCGGTGCGTCTCGCCCGGGGCATCAGGGAGGGCTCGGTCGTCGGCCCGCGTGTCGTCCCGGCGACGGTGCCCGTCACTCCGCCCGGTGGCCATTGCTGGTTCCTCGGCGGTGAGGTCTCCGGCCCCGATGAGATCCGGCGTCTGGTGCGGCGCAACGTGGAGGCGGGCGCCCAGGTCATCAAGGTCATGGAGACGGGCGGCGGGCTCACCAAAGGTGGGGCCAAGAGCTGGGAAACCCAGTTCTCCGAGGAGGAGTTGGCGGCGCTCGTCGACGAGGCACACCGCGCCGGACTGCCGGTCGCCGCGCACGCGCACGGCGCGGACGGTATCGCCGCAGCGGCCGCGGCGGGGGTCGACAGCATCGAGCACTGCACGTGGATGACGGCCGACGGATTCGAGGTCCGCCAGGACGTGCTCGACCAGATCGTCCAGCGGAACATCTACGTCTGCCCCACGGTCAGCCCGAACTGGCGGATGCTGCCGAAGTTCTTCGGCGCCGAGCGCGCCGAGGCCATGTTCGGCGCGGTGCGTCGGATGGCCGAGGCCGGTGCGCGGCTGATCGCGGGCACCGACGCGGGCGTCCAGCGCGCCGGGTTCGACGGCCTGCCCGCCAGCCTCACGTTCTACGAGCACCTGGGCCTGCCCAACGACCGCATCCTCGCGATGGCCACGACGGAAGCCGCTCGCGCGCTGGGCCTGAACGAGACGACCGGCCAGCTCACTCCCGGCTACAGCGCGGACATCCTCGTGGTGGCGGGCGACCCGCTCGCAGAGCTTGGGGCGCTGCGGTCCGTGGAGACGGTGATCGCGGCGGGCCGACTGCACGGGCCGAGAGACAACGCGTAGCGGGGGAGGCGGAGTTGTTCAGTCCCCGGGGCCCTCGCACGGGTCGTCGCCGGAGGCCAGTGGCCGGGTGTCAGCCGCCAGGCAGGAGGAATACACGCGCGTCGGCGTGGGCTGTGGCTCAGGTCCTGATGTGGCATTCATTGCGACGGCCAACCCGACGCCGGCGGCGACAAGCATGACCAGGACGGCGACCAGCATGACGAAGCGGATCGTCATTCACCGCCGAAGTGGTCGCGGAGCGCCTCGTGGCAGTCGTCCTCGCCGGAGCTCCGGACGCGCGAGAACGCCACCACCCCGTCCTTCCTGCCGTCCTCCTCGTTCTTGGCCAACTGCCTCTCGATGCCCGCGATCAGCTCGGCGCACGGGGCGCTGACGGGCTTCTCGGGTTGCGGGTCTGGCTCCGAGGAGGCGTTGATGCCGAAGGTGACGGCGAGGCCGGCCGCGCACAGCACCGCCCACGTGACAACCCACGCGCGGCGGCTCGTCGGTATGAGTCTCGGCACCCCGGCATCCTACGAGCGTTTCGGCGGACTTTCACCGAATCGGATCTTCTCGTCGGCGCGCTCCGTGCGGCTGCGGTGTCCATTACAGTTCCTCGTGGGCCGTGACTGGCGCTGAGGTGGAGTACCACCGGGGAGCGGTCCGACAAGATGTCGTTGCCGTGCGCCTGGGCGAGTGGTCAGCAACGCCTGGAGGGCAACGATGTCCGAGACTCGCACGGCTCACCTCATGGACGGCTCCGGCCTCGCCAATCGGATCGTCGCGGAGACCGCCGCCAGGGCGGCGGAGATCACCGGACGTACGGGGGGCAGTCCCTGTCTGGCGACGGTACTGGTGGGCGAGGACCCCGCGTCCGCCACCTACGTCCGCATGAAGCGGGCACGGTGCGCGAAGGCAGGCATCACCTCCCGGCACATCGGCCTGCCCGCCACCACCACGACCGCCGAACTGGTGCGCACCCTCACGGAGTTGTCCGGCGATCCGGACGTGCACGGCATCCTGCTGCAGCACCCTTGCGGCCCGCACATCGACGAGCGAGCCGCGTTCGAGGCCATCGCGCCGGAGAAGGACGTCGACGGGGTCACGATGCATTCCTTCGCCGCGATGAGCTTCGCGCGGCCCGGCTTCGTGTCGTGCACGCCGGGCGGAATCATGCGGTTGCTCGAGGCGTACAACGTCGAACTCGCCGGCAAGCGGGCCGTGGTGGTGGGACGCAGCGCGATTCTCGGCAAGCCGGTCGGGATGCTCCTGCTCGCAAAGGACGCGACGGTGACCTACTGCCACTCCCGCACCACCGACCTGTCGGCGATCCTGAGGGAAGCGGACATCGTGGTGGCAGCCGTGGGGCGGCCCCGGCTGATCCACGGTGCGGACATCAAACCGGGTGCGGTCGTGATCGACGCCGGCTACAACCCCGGCAACGTCGGCGACGTGGACCATGACACCGCCCTCACCCGAGCCGGTCTGATCACCCCGGTTCCCGGTGGCGTCGGGCCGATGACCATCGCGGTGCTGCTCGAGCAGACAGTGAAGGCCGCCGCGGACCAGCTCGGAACGCCGCACCACATGTGAGACCGCTATTCGCGCCCCCAGAACGGCGCGAGATGCCGGTCCGCAGTCCAGGGCCTGTCACCCACCAGCGTCGCCAGCTGGACCAGGTCTCCCGCCACCAGGTCCCAGTCCGCGTCGGGTGTCACGTCCTTCGTCTGCGTGGGTCCGTACTCGGTCGGGCGGGCGACGAAGGCGGTTCGAAGGCCCACGTCGCGGGCGGCGCGCAGGTCTTCGTTGTGTGCTGCCGCGAGCATGACCTGTTCGGGGCGCAGCCCCAGGAAGGCGGCGGCCCGTTCGTAGGCCTGGCGTTGGGGTTTGTACGCGCGGGTGATGTCGGAGGCGACGATCACGTCCCAGGGGAGGCCCGCGTGCTTGGCCAGGCGGGACAGGAGCGCGAGGTTGCCGTTCGACAGTGCTCCCGTCGTCACGCTCCGGGCCAGTCGTTCGAGACCGGGAACGGAATCGGCCCACGCCGGCAGCCGATGCCACGCCTCGTTGAGCCACCTCAACTCGGTCTCGTCGAACGCCGTGGGGTCGACGCCGTGCTCGTCCAGCACGGTCCGCAGGTTCTCCGCGTGGAGCACGTCGAGCGGCACGAATCCCCGTTGACCGGTGCGTACGGGTTCCATCGCCGGCTGGTAGAGCTCCCGCCAGCGCATCGCGAACGCGGTCCCGTCGAGTGTCAGGCCGTGCCGTGCGGCGAAGTCGTCGACGGCGGCCGCGACTCCGGTCCGCCAGTCGACGACGGTGCCGAAGGTGTCGAACAGCACGGCCTCGACCTGCTGAATTCGCCCATCCACTGGAAACGACCTTTCGTAGGCGGCGAGGACGGTCCGGTGCGGCGACGCGAAGGATCATGATGCCGCCGGAGCGTGGGCGGGGTAAAGACATCAGGCGCCGCAGGCGATCCGGCGGATCCGTCGTGCTGCTCTCACGACACCACGGGGCGGCGCTGGGGCTGTGCGCCCGTGTCCGTGGTGTCGCGGTCGGTGCGGTCGAGGTCCGCCATGAAGTGCATCCAGCGGTAGAACATGTCGCCGCGGGCGCGGAGCTCCGTGTACAGCTTGTCGCTCAACTCCCGTCGCACGGTGCGATGGGCGGGGGAGGTGTACACGTTGAGCAGTTCGTGCGGGTCCTCTTCCAGGTCGTACAGCTCGTTGACGCTCTCGGGGTTCCAGACGAGCTTGTAGCGGTCGGTCCGGATCATGCGCTGCGGGTAGGGGAAGTGGTGTCCGTGGAACTCGGCAAGGATGTGCGGGCGCCAGTCCGACGGCTCCTCGCCGCGGATCAGCGGGAGCAGGCTCTGCCCGTCGCCCGGGATGTCCGGAGTGATGCCGGCGAGTTCGCGGATGGTGGCGGTGAAGTCGATGAGCGAGGTGAACTGCCGGACCCGCGTCGGCTCCGCCCCCGGCACGCGGACGAGCCCGGGGATGCGGTAGATGTCCTCGTACATCGCGGGGCCCTTGTCGTTGAGGCGGTGGGCTCCGGTGAATTCGCCGTGGTCGGCGGTGAACATGATGGCCGTGCTGTCGTAGAGCCCGGCGTCGTCCAGAACGTCGAGCAGCCTGCCGATCTGGTCGTCGATCATCGTGACGTAACCCCAGTACACGGCGATCAGCTTGCGCCATTGGTCGGGGCTGAAGTGGTCGGCGGACCAGTAGTCCTTGTACCGCTCCTGCACCGCGGGCTTGCCCGCGAAGGTCTCCGCCATCGAGGCGGGGAGCACCACGTCCGCGGGGTCGTACATGTCGAAGTACTTGTCCGGCACCAGGTAGGGAAGGTGCGGGCCGAAGTACTGGCAGGCGAGGTAGAACGGCTTGCCGTCGGCCTGGTGGTCGGTGACGTAGCCGCGCAGGGTGTCGAGCGCCCTGTCGGTGAGGAACTGCTCGAAGGAGGCCTCCGTCGGCTGGTCGAGCCGGCCGGCGATGAGATGGCCGGGTGATCCGTCGGGCAGGACGCCGTGCGTGGCGTCCCTGACCTGTGGCTTCACTTGGCCCGTACGGTCCAGCCAGTCGAGGTAGCCCGGAAGGTTGGTGCCGTTGAGAGCGCCGGGCAGGTGCTCGGCGTCGTGTCCGTAGTACTCGGGTCCGCGGTCGCGCCCGACATGCCACTTGCCGACGTGTCCGACGTTGTAGCCGGCCGACCTGAGCTCACGGGACAGGATGGGGAGCCCGTCCGGCAGCTCTTCGCGGCCCCCGCTGTTCCACTCGTAGTTGGCGAGCAGCTGGTGCCGGAACGGGTGCAGGCCGGTGAGAAGGCTTGCGCGGGCGGGCGTGCAGATGGCGGTCGGGGTGTAGCAGCGGTCCAGCCTGGCTCCGTCGCCGGCGATCCGGTCGAGGTTCGGGGTGCGGACGACGTCGTTCCCGTAGCAGCCGAGGGTGTCGATCCGGTGCTGATCGGTCATCAGGAAGAGGATGTTGGGCTTGTCGGTCATGCGGTCGGTCATGCGGAGGTCTCTTTCACGTGCTGTCGGCCGGTCAGATGGTTTCGGGCTGTGGGGGAGCGGGGTGCTTCACCGGGGCGGTCTCGGGCCATTTGCCGCCGTTCTCCCAGTACTGCTTGATGCTTTCGAGCGGACGCCCCTTGGTCTCGGGCGCCAGCTTCCACATGAAGGCCCACGAGGCGAGGGTGATGACGACGAATCCGATGAAGACGACCTCGCCGCCGACGGCGTTGAGGATCGTGAGGAAGAACTGCGCGATGAACAGGTTGATGCCGTAGTCGACGGTCAGCGTGATGGACGCGCCCGCCGCGCGCAGTGATCCCGGGAGACTCTCCGAGGCGTACACCCAGATCAACGCGCCGAGACCCAGCCCGAATCCGGCCTGGAAGAGCACGAACCCGAGGATGGCCAGCACCTGCGTCGTGGTGGTCCGCACGCCGGTGACGTACGTGAGCGCGATCAGACCGTGCGCGACCGCCATGACCGCGAGGCCGGTCAGCATCAGTGGACGCCGTCCGATCCGGTCGACCCGGAGCGCCGAGAACGTGGTGGCGACCGCGGTGACCACCTGGATGGCCGCGGGGATCAGCAGGAGCGAGGTGTAGCCGCTGAACCCCATGGACTGCAGGATCAGAGGCTTGTAGTAGACGAGTGCGTTGATGCCGGTCAGCTTCATGATGGCGCCCAGACCCACCAGGAAGACAAGGGCCCGGAGATAGGGCGGACGCAGGAGTGTGCGCACGGTCTCACCGCGACGGCGGGGGCCCGCCTCCTGGGTGGCGAGCGTGGCTCGGAGGTCGGCGAGTGCCCGGACCGTGTCGACGTCACGGCCGAGCTTGCGCAGCGCTTCCTCCGCCTGGCGGTGCCGCCCCTTCATCACGTACCAGCGTGGTGTGTCCATGCGCGTGCACAGCACCCAGAAGACGGCGACCGCCGGAACGGCGGCCACGCCCAGAATCCATCGCCAGGACTCGGTGGGAGCCAGGAGGTACGCGACGGCGTAGGCCAGCATGATGCCGATGCAGTTGGCGAGTTGGTAGATGATGACCAGCCCACCGCGGTTCGTGGCCGGTGAGGACTCGGCGACGTACACCGGTGCGGCGACGGTGGATATCCCGATGGCGACGCCGAGCAGGAGCCGGGACGCGTCGAGGACCAGCAGGTTCGGGGCCGCGGCGCAGGTGAGGGCGAAGACCGCGAAGCCGGCGGTGACGACCAGCATGCCGCCCCTGCGCCCGATCGCGTTGATGAGGCGGCCCGCGACCAGGGCGCCGATCAACTGGCCGACGCCGAGGATCGTCACGATCGAGGCGGCCTGGGCCATGGTGAGATCGAAGTCGCCGGGGAGGAACAGCAGCGCACCCGCGCTGGCGCCCACGTCATAGCCGTAGATGACACCGACGGCGGCGGCGCTGCCGACGATGGCGAGGGGCGGCCTGCCCGCTCCTGATGTCCGCTCCGACGAACGCATGGGGAGTCTCACAACGAGCCTTTCTGTCCAGTGGGTTGGCGAAGCTCATGAACACGGGCGAGGTGATGCGTGGGGGCGAGCGGAGACTCCGGCGGAAACGAGCAGGGACGCCGGCGGAACCGAGCAGGGACGCCGACGGAACCGAACCGCTCCGATGCGGCTGGAGCGGCTCACACGGATGACAGGCCGACCCTGGTGACAAAGGCCTCGTGAGGGGCATCGCGCCGCGAGGCGAGCAGACGGGCCCCCTCAAGGGAACCGCCCAGAGGCTGTACGCGCGGCAGTTCGCGCCCGGATGTGAGAAGGAGGGTGTCGAACTCGGTCGGCAGTGCGCCCTCCAAGTGGGCGAGCCCTCCCGTCACCGTCACCGGCAGCGGTGATGTGTCACCGAGCCGGCGTGCCACGGCGATGACCGTCTCGCACCATGCGGTCGCGGCCTCGCGCAGGATGGCGTCCGCGACCGAGTCGCCCGCGGCGGCCGCCTTCGCGACGGCGGGCGCGAAGGCCGCGGTCGCCCGGGCGGTGTTGCCGCCCTGGTCCAGCGCGGCGGGCAGCTGTTCCAGCGGGCCGTACTGCTGTCGGGCGGCCTGCGCGAGGAGACTCTCCGGACCTCGGCCGTCGTGGGCCCTGAGGGCGGCGCGCAGCCCGGCCCGCCCGATCCACGAACCGCTGCCCTCGTCGCCCAGCCACGGGCCCCAGCCGTCGGCCCGTGCGAACGAACCGTCATGTCCGAAGCCCACGGCGACCGTTCCGGTCCCCGCCGCGAGCACGATGCCCGCCGAGCCACCAAGGGCACCGGCATGCGAGGTGATCGCGTCACTGGTGACCGCGACCTCGTCCGCGGCAAGGCTGGACCGCAGTCGCCGTGCCAGTTCGTCGGCGGCTTGCGGGGCGGTGGCCGCCCCTGCGGCCCCGACGCACACCGCGGTGGGTGCCGGGACGCCGGCCTGGTCGAGGACGGTGCGCCCCGCGGTGAGCACGGCCTTCTCGGTGAGCGTCACACCATCGGGGCCTGCCAGACCGGGTGCTCCGGAAGCCTCACGGATCTCGGGCGGTGTGGTGGCGGACGTGTGCGTCCAAAGAGCGGCTCGGCAGCCGGTTTTGCCTACATCTACAGCCAGGACGGCAGTCAGGGCGCTCACCTCACAGAGGCAGAAGGGAACCAGTGGATTACGTGCGTGTGCCGAAGCCAGGGAGCAGCTGGGGGTCGGTCGCTCCATGGATTCGTGAGGTCGAACAGCCGCGTGGCAAGGGCTGGTGGTGCCGGGCAGGACCTCGTCCGAACGGCCGGTGAAGGTCGTCGTGACGCGGGCCAGTATCGGAACGGTCAGAGGTCAATGTCAATAAGTTTCGGGGGAGTTCGTCTCGGGGTTACTTATTGACGTGTGCGAGGTTGCGCCTACGCTGGTCCCCACACACGGGGAGGCTTCACATGGGTCGTCCGACCACACGCACCGACTCGAACGAGAGTGCCGGAGAGCCGTCCGGAGACATCCTGGTGCGCATCCGCTCGGCGCTCCCCGCCCTCGCGCCCGCCGAACAGCGGGTGGCCGAAGCCATCATCGAAGACCCTGCCCAGGCCTCGCGTTGGAGCATCGGTGTGCTCGCGGACCGGGCCCGGACCTCGGTCACCACCGTGATGCGCTTCTGTCGGACCAACGGCCTGCGGAGCTACCCCGAATTGCGCCTCGCGCTCGCAGGGGCCGTCGCGTTGGAGAACGCGCAGAGCCAGCCGCGGACGCACAGTCACACCGACATCAGCGAGACGGACACCCTCGACGAGATCGCGGACAAGATCGTCTTCCATGAGGCGCGAGGGCTCGAAGAGACCCGTGCGCAACTCGACATCGACGTACTGAAACGCGTCGTCGAGGCCGTAGGCGGTGCCCGGCGCATCGACATCTTCGGCGTGGGGGCCAGTGGGTTCGTGGCGGCGGATCTCCATCAAAAGCTGCACCGGATCGGCCTGATGGCCTTCGTGTGGACGGACGCCCACGCCGCGCTGACCGCCACCGCGCTGCTTCGGCCGGGGGATGTCGCCCTGGGCATCTCGCACTCCGGCACCACGGCGGACACCCTCGACCCGCTGCAGGCGGCGGCCGAACGCGGGGCGACGACCGTGGCCCTGACGAACTTCCCGCGCTCGCCGCTGGCCGAAAGCGCCGATCTCGTACTCACCACGTCGGTCCGGGAGATGCCGCTGCGCTCAGGGGCGACCGTCAGCCGAACCGCCCAACTCGCCGTCGTGGACTGCCTCTTCGTGGGGGTGGCGCAGCGTTGCTACGACCACAGTGCGACCGCGCTGAACGACACCTTCAAGGCGATCCACCGCAGAAGCGTCCCGTACACCGCCGCTCGGCGCTCGACACCTGATGCCCCGTCCGTGCCGGCCCAGGACGCGTCGCCGCGTGGTGGGTCGGACCAGAGCGGGGTACCTGACTGACCGGCCCGGTCACCCCAACCTCTTGCCCGCGCCCCGCCCCGTATGCGATCTTAAAGTCATCCATGCTATGGAAACGTTTCCATGGAATCCACGAGGAGGTGGAGCAACGGATGGCCACGATCAAGGACGTCGCGGCGCGGGCCGGGGTCGCGCTGGGGACCGCATCCCGGGTGCTCAGTGGGAGCAGTCAGACCTCGGTCGACTCCCGCGCCCGAGTGCTGGCGGCCGCCGCCGAGTTGGGCTACATCGCCAACGGGCCCGCCCGTGCGCTGCGGCGGGCCCGGACCGACGTACTGGGACTGCTCGTCTCGGACATCCGCAACCCGTTCTTCTCCGAACTGGCGCACGCCGCCGAGCAGGAGGCCCGCCGGCACGGCTACACCGTCCTGCTGGCCAACGCCAACGAGGACGCCGACCAGGCCGACGCCTACCTGCAGACCTTCGCCTCCCAGCGCATCGACGGCCTGCTGTTCGCGCCGCAGAGCACCGTCTCGCCGCAGCTCGCCGCCACCGTCGCCTCCGGCCTTCCGCTCGTCTTCCTCAACCGCACCATCGACGGCATCGACGCGCCGATGTACGGCACGGACAACGCGCAGGGCGTCGGGCAGGTGCTCGACTGGCTGCAGCGGCGCGGGCATCGCGACGTCGCCTTCATCGGGGGCCCCGACACCATCTCCACCGGCGCCGAGCGCCGCGCCGCCTACCTCGCCGGGCGCGAGCGGCACGGCATCAGTACCGACCAAGGGCTGTTGGAGGCAGGTGACTTCCTCGCCGACGGAGCGGCCAAGGCCATGCACCGCATCCTCGACCGCGGCGTCCCGTTCACGGCGGTCTTCGGTGCGAACGGCCTGACCACCCTCGGCGCCGTACGTGCGCTGCGCGAGCGGCTCGGCGTCGAACAGGCGGCCCGGATCGAGGTCGTGTCCGTCGACGACCTCGACTGGTTCGAGTTCGCCTCGCCACCCATCAGCGCGGTCCGCCAGGACGCGGCGGAGATCGGACGCCTCGGCGTACGCGGGGTCGTGGACCTCATCGCCGGGCGCGCGGCCGCAGGCGAACGCGTCCCCACATCCTTCGTCGACCGGTCTCCCAAGGCCCAACAGTGAGTTTCCGCACGGCACTTGCGGTCACAGAAATCCGAAAGGCAGGACAACACATGAGGGTCGCCCTCGGCGCGGACCATGCCGGTTTCGCACTCAAGGACGCCGTCCGACAGGCCATCGAGGCGCTCGGGCACGACGTGGTGGACTGCGGCACCCACAGCAGCGAAGCCGTCGACTTCCCCGACATCACCCGCGCCACCTGCGAGCCGGTGCTCAGCGGCGCCGCCGACCGCGCCGTGCTCGTGTGCGGCACCGGCCAGGGCGCCGTCATGGCCGCCAACAAGCTGCCCGGCATCCGCTGCGGCCTCGCCCACGAGCCGTACTCCGCCCATCAGTCGGTCGAGCACGACGACGCCAACGCGATCGCCATGGGTGCCTGGCTCGTGCCGCACGCGCTGGTGCCCGACATCGTGCGCGAGTTCCTGGGCGCCACCTTCGACGACGACGCGGAGACCCGCCGCCGCGTCGCGAAACTCAACGCCCTCGACGACCTGACGCCCACCACCGCCTGACACACCCCCGCCGCACCACCCCCGCTCTCCCTCGCACCGCCCCCTCCCCACGCCCGCGCACACCCACCGCGCCAGGCGTCCCCTCGGCGTACCCGCACGTGCCCCGAACCCGCAGGAGATCCTCATGTCCACCCGCACCCCCGCCGGACAGCCAAGCGTGCTCGGCTCCAAGGACCGCGTGAAAACCGCGATCGCCGCCGCCTTCGGAACCAGCGTCGAGAACTACGACTTCATCGCCTACGGCACTGCGTCCGCCCTCTACTTCGGCGCGGTCTTCTTCCCCGACAGCGACCGCTTCGTCGGCACCCTGCTCTCCTTCGCGACGCTCGCGGTCGGCTTCGTCATGCGCCCGCTCGGCGGCGCCGTCGGCGGCTACTTCGCCGACAAGTTCGGCCGCAAGCCCGTCCTCGTGGCCGCGATGATCGTCATGGGCGCGGCCACGTTCCTCATCGGCGCGCTCCCCACATACGGACAGGTGGGCGCGCTCGCCCCGATCCTGCTCACCGTGATCCGAATGATCCAGGGCCTCGCGTTCGGCGCCGAATGGGGCGGGGCGATCACCATGGCGTACGAGCACGCGCCCTGGCACCGGCGCGGCATGTTCGCCGCGATACCCCAGTCGGGCAACCCACTGGGCATCGCCCTGGCCAGCGGTGTGTTCGCCTGGAGCTCCACGTTGGAGGGCAGTTGGCAGTGGCGGACCCCGTTCCTGGCGAGCGCCGTCCTCGTGGTCGCCGCGCTGATCGTGCGCTCGCGGCTCTCGGAATCCCCGGAGTTCCAGGAGGCGAGGGCCGACGGCAGGACGGAGAAGAATCCCTTCCTGGCGACGCTGAAGGGGGACTGGCGCGGCATCCTGCGGGTCATCGCGCTGCGCGTCGTCGAGTCCTTCGCCTACTACTCCACCGCGACCTACCTGCTCAGCTACATCACCGACCACCACCCCGACCTGCGGCCCGTCGCCCTGGGAGCGATCACCGTCGCCAGCGTCCTGGCCATCGGTGTCACCTTCCTGGCCGGCGCGCTCACCGACCGCATCGGACGCCGACCCATCTACATCGCCGGGTGCACGGCGGCCATCCTCTTCGCGTTCCCCATGTACCTGCTCGCCAACTCCGCTCAACCCGCCCTGGTCGTCGCGGTGTTCATCATCGGCATCGGCCTCATCCACGCCTCGCTCACCGGCACCCAGGGCTCCTTGCTCACCGAGCAGTTCCGCACGGCGACCCGCACGTCGGGCGCCTCGCTCGGCTATCAGGTCGCGGCGGCCATCGGCGGCTTCGCCCCGCTGCTCGCCGCCGCCCTGGTCGGTGCCTTCGGCTGGCCGGGCGCCGCGCTGCTCTACCTCGGCGCGGCCATCATCGGCCTCGTCGGCATCCTGATCACGAAGGAGACCTGGGGGCGTGCGGAGCGCGAGCGCGTACACGCCCTGGTCGCCGAGGAACGTGGCACGACGGCGGCCGCGGGGGCTGCGGCGACCGGCGCGAGGACCTGATCCGAGGTGTGACGAACGTTTTCCTGGAAGAACCGCTGACCAGTGCGGTCGCGGCAGGCAGACCCCCTGACCTCTCCCGCCCGGTTCGACGAACTGCCGTCAGGTGTCCGACATCGCCACCAGGACGCGCCGGGTCCCCTCGAACGGGCGTCGGCCGTGGGCGAGCAGGACGTTGTCGATGAGCAGTACGTCGCCGCTGCGCCAATCGACGTCGACGGCGCTCTCCAGCCCACGATCGATGATCTGCTCGATGTACGCGTCAGGGATCGCGGTTCCGTCGGCGAACGTCACGTACTGCGGGAACTCGTCGGTCGTGAGGATGTCGTACAGCTCGGCCGAGGCTTCGTCGCCCAGGCCGGCCGGATGCCACTGGTCGGCCTGGTTGAACCAGACCTCGGCGCCGGTGGCAGGGTGCTTGGTGGTCGAGGGGCGGAGCTGGGTGACGCGCAGGCCGTCCGGGCCCCACTCCCAATCGGCCCGCGACTGCCTGAGGAACTCCTCGACCGCCGCGCGGTCGTCGGTTTCGAACGTGTCCTGCCAGCTCTTTCCGAAGCCGAACCCGTCGTGCAGGTTCTGGACGTAGCGGATGCCGCCGGCGAACGCCTCGCGCACCTCGGCGTCGAGCGAGTCCAGCCAGAGCTGACCGTCGAGCACCGGAGTGGCGCCGCCCGTCTCCGCCGCCTTCTCGCAGTAGAAGGTGAGCCGGGTCGGCCAGCGGTGGGCGTAACTGAGCTCGTTGTGCATGGAGATGGTGTATTTTTGCGGGTACTCGGTCGAGGTGTAGAGATTGCCGCCCACTTTGGTGCGCGGCGAGTTTCCGTGCACGTACGGCAGGCGATCCGGCACCAGGCGGGAGAGCACCGGCTCGATCGCCTCGGGCGAGACGCCGAAGCCCCTGAAGATGAGCGCTTTGCGCTCGGTGAGCAGGTCGGCAAGAGCGTCTGCGCCCAGCTCGTCGAGCCGGTCGGCGAGGGCGGACGCGCCGACCTCGTCAGCGCCTATCTCGTATGGCCGCCAGGCGCCACTGCCTGACTCAACGGTGTCCAACACGTCCTCCAAAAGCGCGTGGTGTCTTTCGGGCGTGACCGCGGTCAATTCGCTTTCATGGCCTCGATCAGACTCTTGGGCCGCATATCGGTCCACGACTTCTCGATGTACGCGAGGCACTCTTCCCGAGCGGCCTCGCCGAATACGGTCTGCCAGCCGTCCGGCACCTCCACGAAGACCGGCCACAGCGAGTGCTGATTTTCGTCGTTGACCAGGACCACATAGCTTGCGTCAGGATCCTCAAAGGGATTTGGCACCTTACTGACCTCTTCTCTTGGCGGCAGGCCGGGTTAGATGCCCGCCTTGTTCGCGACATTCTTGGGTGTGCCGTTCGAGTGCTGTCCTGCGAATTGAGTGCGGTAGAGCTCGCTGTAGAGCCCGCCGGCGGCGAGCAGGTCCGTGTGGGTTCCGCGTTCGCGGATCCGGCCGCCGTCGAGAACGAGAATCTGGTCGGCCTCCAGGATGGTCGACAGCCGATGAGCGATGACCAGGGACGTGCGGCCCGCCAGCGCGACGTTGAGCGCCCGCTGGATCGCCGCCTCGGACTCGGAGTCCAGGTGCGCGGTGGCCTCGTCGAGGATGACGACCGGCGGTGACTTGAGCAGGAGCCGGGCGAGGCTGATGCGTTGCTTCTCGCCACCGGAGAGGCGGTAACCGCGGTCGCCGACCACGGTGTCGAGACCGTCGGGCAGGGACGAGACCATCTCCCAGATCCGGGCCGCCTCGCATGCCTCGACGAGCTCCTTCTCACTGGCGTCCGGCCTGGCGTACAGCAGGTTCATCCGGATCGTGTCGTGGAACAGGTGCGCGTCCTGAGTGACGACGCCGACCGTGTCGTGCAGGGAACGCATGGTCAGATCGCGTACGTCGTGATCGCCGACGCGTACCGTCCCGGAGGTGGTGTCGTACAGCCGGGGAACCAGGCTGGTGACCGTGGTCTTGCCTGCTCCCGAAGGGCCCACCAGCGCGGTGAGCTTGCCGGCCGGTGCATGGAAACTCACCTCGTTCAGGACCATGGCGTCGCCACCACGCGACGGCGTGCGCAGCGCGATCGACTCGAGGGAGGCCAGGGACACCTCGTCGGCGGCCGGGTAGCGGAAGGAGACCTCGTCGAACTCGATGTCCGGGGCGAGGCCGTCGTCGAGCGGGAGCGGTCGGGCGGTGGGACGTTCGTCGACGAGCGGTTTGAGATCCAGCACCTCGAAGACGCGGTCGAAGCTGACGAGCGCGATCATGATGTTGACCTGCATGTTGGACAGCTGGTTGATCGGCCCGTACAGCCGCAGCAGCAGCGCGACCATGGCGACGAGGGTGCCGATCTGGAGCGAGCCGTTGATGGTCAGCACGCCGCCGAGGCCGTAGACCAGCGCGGTGGTCACCCCGGCGATCAAAGTGGCGATGAGGACGAGAACGCGCCCCCAGACGGCTGTCCTGATCGCGACGTCACGGACCTCGACCGCCTTCTGGGCAAAGCCCTCGGACTCGTCCTCGGGCCGGCCGTAGAGCTTCGCCAGCATCGCGCCCGACACATTGAATCGCTCGTTCATCAGCGAGCCCATGTCGGCGTTCTGGCGCATGCCCTCGCGGGTGAGCCGCTGCAGCCTGCGGCCGACGAGCATGGCCGGTGCCAGGAAGAACGGGATCATCACGAGCGCCGCGAGTGTGATCTGCCACGACAGGTAGAACATCGTGATCAGCACGAGCACCAGGGTCAGCAGGGTCGACAACGTCTGCGACAGCAGCGTCGTGATCGCTCGCTGTGCGCCGACCACATCGGTGTTGAGCCTGCTGACCAGGGCCCCTGTCTGGGTGCGGGTGAAGAAGGCCAGTGGCTGCCGCTGGACATGCTCGAACACCTGGCAGCGCAGGTCGCAGATGACGCCCTGGCCGACCCGCCCGGAAAACCAGGTCTGGGTGAAAGCGGCAAGCACTTCCACCAGCGACAGGGCGGCGACGAGCAGGGCGAAGCCCACCACGAAGCCCTCCCGGCGCTGCGCTATCCCGTCATCGATGATTATCTTCAGCAGCAGCGGGCTCGTCGCCGTGATGGCCGCACCGGCGACCGTCGTCAGCATGACCACCGCCAATGACCAGCGATATCGCAGGGCATAGGGAACGATGCGTCGCACCGTGCCCGGCTTGATCTTCTGTTTGGTGATCGACTTGTCTGCGCCGAGCGGCATCAGACCCATGCGCGGGCCGCCCATCATGGCCACGGAATCCTCCTCTTGTCGCGGTCCCAAGCGGCACGGGTGGCCGATGCGTCAGTGACCGTACCGGCGGAGTCGAAGCGTGTGAAAGCCTGCGCTGTTCAACTTCGGCGCGGCCACAGTTGAACAGCGCGGCCGACGGCGAACGCTTCGGGATAAGGCGGCGGTTAAGGTTCCCGCTCACCGTCGGGAAACCTGCCGCAATCCACTCTCTGAGTCATGCAGGTAATTTCAAGTCCCGGGGCCATGAAGGCCGTCGTCCTCGCCCTCGGCCCGACGTGCCGTGCCGAGCGGCACACGTGGAGGCTGAATCATGTTCGAGTCTGAGACCACGGCCCAGGCGCGGGTTCCGGAACAGGAACAGGAGCTGGAGCTGGAACAGAAGCTGCACCAGGAGTACGAGGAGGAGCCGCCGCCGGCCGGGCGCCGGCGCGTGCCCTGGAAGACGCTGAGCGTGGCCGTGGTGCTGGCGATGGGTGCCACGGCCGCGGTGTATGTGGTGGGGCGCGATGACGACAGTGCGCCCAAGCAGCAACTGTCATCGCTGCCGACGAAGCAGGTGCTCCGCACGAACATGGTCAACACCAGTGAGATAGACGGGACGTTGGGCTATCGAGGCAGTTACACGGTGCTCGCCGAGGGTTCCGGACGGCTCACGTGGCTGCCCGGAAATGGCGATGTGATCAAGCGGGGCGAGCGGGTCTTCGAGGCGAACGGCCGTGCCGTCCCGCTCATCTACGGGTCGGTGCCGCTGTGGCGGGATCTGAAGGTCGGGATGTCCGACGGACGCGACGTGCTGGAGCTCGAACGCAATCTGCAGGCGCTCGGCTACGGCGGCTACCTGGCCGTGAACGAGGAGTTCAGCTCGGCCACCAAGTCGGCCGTGAAGGAGTGGCAGAAGGCTCTCGGGGTCACCGAGAACGGAGTGGTCAAGCCGGGTGAAGTGGCGGTGCAGAAGGATGCGATCCGGGTGACCGAGGTGAAGGCGCTGCCGGGTGCCCCGGCCAAGGGCAACCTGTTCACCGCCAGCAGCACCGAGCGCTGGATCACGGTGGACGTGCCGGTCAGTGATCAGGACATCGCCAAGAAGGGGGCGAAGGTCCGGGTGACACTGCCGGGAAAGAAGACCACCCAGGGGCACATCGTGTCGGTCGGCAAGGTGGCGACCGCGGGCAGCAGCAACTCCCAGTCCCAGACCGGGCAGGGCACGCAGGATGCCACCATCCCGGTCTACGTCGAGCTGGACAAGCAGAACAGCGCGGGGAACCTGGACCGTGCTCCGGCGACGGTCGGGTTCACCAGTACCGAGCACAAGGGCGTACTGGCGGTGCCGATCAACTCGCTGCTGGCCGCCGGCAGCGGCTACCGGGTGAAGGTGGTGAGTCCTCGGGGGAAGGTGCGCTCGGTGCGGGTCGAACTCGGCATCTTCGACGGGAACAACGTCGAGGTGAAGGGCGACCTCCGCGAGGGCATGAAGGTGCAGGTGCCGCGCTCATGACCGCAGGGGTCGAGGCGGCGGAGGAACCGGCCGCGGTCATCGCCGTGGAGGAGGCGAGCAAGGTCTACGGCGGCAATGTGCGGGCCCTGTACCGGGCATCGCTCACCATCAGGGCCGGTGAGCTGGTTGCGATCGTCGGCCCTTCGGGGTCGGGCAAGTCGACGCTGCTGAACCTGATGGGGACGCTGGATCGGCCGAGCTCGGGACGGGTCCTGATCCACGGACACGACGTGGCCACGTTGCCCGACCGGCGGCTGTCCGCGGTACGGGCGCACTGGATCGGGTTCGTCTTCCAGCAGTTCTTCCTGACCGCGCACCTGTCCGCCCTGGACAACGTCGCGACCGGCCTGCTGTACCACGGCCTGTCGCTCCGGGAGCGCCGGCTGCGGGCGAAGGCGGCGCTGGAGCGTGTGGGCCTCGGTCACCGTTTGCACCATCGTCCGCAGCAGATGTCGGGCGGAGAGAAGCAACGGGCCGCGATCGCCCGGGCGGTGGTGGGAAATCCGCCGCTGCTGCTCGCCGACGAGCCGACCGGCAACCTCGACTCGGCGTCCGGCGCGGGGGTGCTTCAGCTGCTGAGCGAGCTGAACCGGGATGGCACCGCGATCGTGGTGATCACCCATGACCTGGACGTTGCGGCCGCGCTGCCGCGGCGACTGGAGATCCGCGACGGTCAAGTTCAGGCCGATACAGGGGTGTTGACATGAAAGAACTGCCCGAGACATCCCGACTTCGCGGAAGGGACCTGGTCGCGGTAGGCCTGGACGGACTGCGTGGCCGGCCGCTGCGAGCCGTGCTGTCCGCGCTGGGCATCGCCATCGGGGTGGCCGCCATGGTCGCGCTGGTCGGCCTCAGCAGCGCCAGCAGGGCCGGGCTGATGGCCGAGATCGAGGAAATGGGCACCAATCTGCTCACCGCCAAACCCGGTACGACGCTGAGCGGCGATGCCGCGAAGCTCCCCACGGACGCGGAGGGCATGGTCTCCCGGATCCCCGGCGTGACCGGCGTGTCCGGGATCGGCCTGGTGGAGGATGCGACCGTCCGACGCACGGACAAGATCTCCTCGGCCAAGACCAGCGGCGTCGCGGTACAGGCCACCCGGACCAACCTGCTGAAAACGCTCAGCGGCACGGTACGCTCAGGCGCCTTCCTCAACTCCGCCACCAGCCGGTATCCGTCGGTGGTGCTCGGCGCCGATGCCGCCGACCGGCTCGGCATCGACCGCGCCGACGCGAACGTGTTCATCGGCGGCCAGTGGTTCCTGGTCGTCGGCATCCTCGACGAGCTCCCGCTCGCCCCCGAGATCGACCGCTCGGCCCTGATCGGCTGGCCCTACGCCGCCCGTCTCGGGTTCGACGGACACGTCACCTCCCTGTACGAGCGGTCCACGGACGCGACGGTGTCGTCGGTGCGCGACGTGCTGGGGCGCACCATCAACCCCAAGAACCCGGAGGAAGTTCAGGTCAGCCGCCCCTCCGACGCGCTCACCGCCCAGGCCGCCGCGGAGGAGACCTTCAACGCGCTGTTCTTCGGCCTCGGTGCCATCGCGCTGCTGGCCGGAGGCGTCGGCATCGCCAACATCATGGTGATCTCGGTGCTGGAGCGCCGGCAGGAGATCGGGTTGCGACGGTCGCTGGGAGCGACCCGAGGACAGATCCGGATGCAGTTCCTCACCGAGTCGGTGAGCCTGTCGGCACTCGGCGGGGCCGCCGGCGTGGTCATCGGACTGGGCGCCTGCCTCGGCTACGCCCTCTACCGCGACTGGCCCCTGACCCTGCCAGGCCAGGCCATCGCGGGCGGCGCCCTGGCCGCCGTCGCGATCGGCGCCGTCGCTGGTATCTACCCCGCCCGCCGCGCCGCCGGCCTCACTCCCACGGAGGCCCTCGCTACCACCTGACCGACGGCCGACAACCCCCGGCCGGCCGTCAGGGTGCCTCCGCGTCCGCTCATGGGCGCGGAGGCATCCGTTTTCCGTGTGCTGCTCCGGCTCCGCGATCTCTGTAAGAGTTCGGTTAACGCTGACGGTCACCGGGGCGAAACCTGGCGGTTGCCATGCTGGTGAGCATGAAGAAACTCACTATCGTCGCGGTGACTTTGACGGCCACCGCCATGTTCGGACTGACCGCGTGTGGCGACGATTCATCCCCGAAGAAGAGCGCGCCCTCGCAGGGAGACGCCGATTACGACCGCATGCAGCAGTTCATCAAGTGCATGGCCAAGCAAGGGGTCGACGTTCCGGAACCCGCCGCGGACCAGGGTGGGGACAAGGACAGCAATATCGAGAAGCCCGACGGCGGTTCCAAGGCGAAAGCCGAAGCGGCACGGGCGGCCTGCGCGAAGTACGCCCCCAGCGACGACATCAACGAGGACATCACGGAAGCCGACAAGGACCTGGCGCTGAAGAAGGCCGAGTGCCTGCGCAACAAAGGCGTCAATGCCAAGGATCCCAAGCCCGGGACGCTGGACGTCACCATCGAAGGCACCGCGGACAACGACAAGCTGGTGAAGGCCTTCAGCGCCTGCAACAAGCAGATCGGCGCCGACGAGGGCTGACGACCGTCGGCCACCGCTCCGCCCTCGCCGATGGGGCGGAGCGCGCGCCGTTCAACTGAGCCATCCGCGCAGTTGAACACGGGTCGTCGACCCTATTCAGACACTGCTTGCTCATATTCCCCGCATGGGCTGGAATGGCCGAGCCGGCTGGGGCGGTGCGTACGCCTGGGTGCTGTTACGGCGTCGCATTCGAGCTCCTGGGGAGAGACATCGATGATCCCGTTGTCGTTCGCGCAGCGTCGGCTCTGGTTCTTGGCCAAGCTGGAGAATTCGGGTCTCACCTATAACAACGTCATTGCCTTGGCAATGCACGGCCCGTTGGATGTCGCGGCACTGAGCGCGGCTCTACGGGATTTGCTGGTGCGTCATGAATCGCTGCGCACCGTCTTTCCCACTGTGGCCGGCGAACCTTATCAGCGAATACTCGATCCGGGGAAGCTCGACTGGGAGTTGGTCGTGCGCCGGGCGGCGCCCGAAGACGTGGACGAAGCCAGGGCGGAAGCGGCCAATTCCGCCTTCGACCTGGCATCGGAAGTCCCCATCCGCGCGTCATTGCTCGCCACGGCGCCCGACGAGCATGTGTTGATCCTGGTCGTGCACCACATCGCCACCGATGCCTCGTCCCATCGCCCGCTGGGGCGCGACCTGTCCACGGCGTACGCGGCGCGGGCGCGCGGCGAGGCACCGTCGTGGGAGCCGCTGCCGGTGCAGTACGCCGACTACGCCGTGTGGCAGCAGGAGTTGCTGGGGGAGAGCGCCGACCCGAGCAGCCGCCTCTCCGTCCAGCTGGACCACTGGCGGCGCACCCTGGCGGGAGCGCCGGAGGAACTGGCATTGCCCGTGGACCGGCCGCGTTCGGCGGCGCGGGGCCAGGCGGGCCACCGGATCCCGCTGCGGGTCCCGGCGCACACGCACGCACGGCTGGCGGACCTCGCACGCGCCGAGGGCGTGACGGCGTTCATGGTGCTGCAGGCCGCTCTGGCGGTGACACTGTCCCGGCTGGGCGCCGGATACGACATTCCCATGGGCGCGGCGGTGGCGGGGCGCACCGACGAGGCGCTGAACGATCTGGTCGGATTCTTCGTCAACAGCCTGGTCATGCGCACGGATCTGTCGGGAGACCCGGACTTCCGGCAGGTGCTGGCCCGGGTCCGCCGGACGAGCCTGGACGCGTTCGCGCATCAGGACGTGCCGTTCGAGCGGCTGGTGGAGGAACTGGCCCCCGAGCGGTCGCTGTCCCGACACCCCCTGTTCCAGGTCATGTTGACCGTGCAGAACACGGCCGGCGCGGTGCTGGATCTGCCCGGGCTCGCCGTCGAGCTGCTGCCGTCGAACATGTCGGTGGCCAGGTTCGACCTCGATGTGATGATCGAGGAGGTGTTCGACGAGCGCGGCCGCCCGGACGGCCTCGCGGGCGTCGTCATCGGAGCCGACGCCCTGTTCGATGCGCCCACGGTGGCCGGCATCGCGGAGCGGCTCCTGCGGGTACTGGAGACGGTGGCCGCCGACCCCGACATTCCGCTGCACGCGGTGGACGTCCTGGACACCGCGGAACGCGACCGCCTTCTCGTCGAGTGGAACGACACTGCGACGGACCTGCCGCGCGACTCGGTCCTCGCGTCGTTCGAGAGGCGGGTCGCGCAAACACCCACCGCCGTCGCCGTCCTCGACGGCGACCGCACGGTCGGCTACGCGGAACTCGCAGCGCGTGCCGAGCAGTTGGCGGGCGTGCTCGCCGGGCTCGGTGTAGGCGCCGGCGCGGTGGTGGGGCTGTGTCTGCCGCGGAGCGTCGATGCGGTGGCGGGTGTCCTGGCGGTGTGGAAGGTGGGCGCCGCCTACCTGCCGATCGACCCGGCGAACCCGGCCGAGCGGGTCGGCTTCGTGCTGGCCGACAGCCGGGCGGTCGCGTTGGTGACCACCGAGGACATTCTCGACACCCTGCCGGTGGTGCGCGTGCCCGTGATCGCCGTCGACGCCCTCGACACCGCGGTCGTCGCCGACGTCGGGCCCGCATCGCCTGATGTCGCGGAACTGGCGTACGTGATGTACACGTCGGGGTCGACCGGCCGGCCGAAGGGCGTCGCGGTCACACACGGTGGACTCGCCAACTACGTGAACTGGGCGGCCGAGGCCTACGACGTGGGACACGGCGGCGCCGTTCTGTACTCGTCGCCCGCGTTCGACCTGACGGTGACGAGCCTGCTGGTGCCCCTGGTCGCCGGTGCGGCGATCTCGGTCAGCGAGGACGGCGGTGTCGAGGGGCTGGCCGAAGTGCTGCGCTCGGGCGGCGGGTTCGACCTGGTGAAGGTCGTCCCGGCGCACCTTCCGATGCTGGCGCAGCTGCTGCCTGCCGAACAGCTGGCGCGTGCGGCGCGGCGTTGGGTGGTCGGCGGTGAGGCCCTACCGTGGCAGGCGGTGTCGTCCTGGCTGGAAGCGGCGCCGGATGCCGTGGTGGTGAACGAGTACGGTCCGACCGAGACGGTGGTCGGCTGCTCGATCCACGAGGTGCGGGCCGGTCAGCGAATCGAGGGCGCGGTGCCGATCGGGCGCCCGATCGCCAACACGCGCCTGTACGTGCTGGACGACGGGCTCGCCCCGGTTCCGGTCGGGGTACCAGGAGAGCTCTACGTCGCGGGGGCGGGCCTGGCACGTGGCTATGTGGGCCGACCGGGGCTGACGAGTGAGCGGTTCGTGGCCTGTCCGTTCGTGGTCGGTGAGCGGATGTACCGGACCGGCGATCTGGCCAAGTGGACCTCGGACGGCGACTTGGTGTTCCTGGGCCGCGCCGACGACCAGATGAAGATCCGCGGGTTCCGCATCGAGCCCGGCGAGGTGGAAGCGGTCCTGCACACCCATCCCGCGGTGGCGCGGGCCGCGGTCGTCGCGCGGGAGGATGTCCCGGGGGACGTACGGATGGTGGCCTACGTCGTCCCCGACGACGACGGCGACCCGCTCGACGGCGACGCTCTGCGGGAACTGGTGGCGCGGCGGCTGCCGGACTACATGGTCCCGGCGGCCGTGGTGTCCCTGCATGAACTGCCGCTGACCGGCAACGGCAAGCTCGACCGCAAGGCGCTTCCGGCCCCCGACTACGCGAGTGGCGCAGGCGCGGGGCGTACGACGACGACCGTCCAGGAGGAGATCCTCTGCGGGGCGTTCGCCGAGGTACTGGGGCTTGAGGCGGTGGGGCCGGACGACAGCTTCTTCGAGCTCGGCGGGCACTCCCTGCTCGGCGTACGACTGTTGTCGCGCATCCGCGTCGTGCTGGGCGCGGAGCTTCCGCTGTCGGTGTTGTTCGAACGCCCCACGGCCGCCGGGATCGCAGAATGTCTCGCCGGGGCCGACGCGGCCCCGGTACGGCTGGAGTTGACGGCCGGGCCCCGTCCCGAACGGCCGCCGCTGTCGTTCGCGCAGCGCCGGTTGTGGTTTCTCGCCCAGCTCGAAGGCCCCAGCCCGACGTACAACACCACCGCCGCGATCCGCCTCACGGGTGACCTCGACATCCTCGTGCTCGCGGCGGCGCTGCGGGACGTCATCGCGCGCCACGAGCCGCTGCGCACCGTGTACCCGACGGCCGACGGCGAGCCGTACCAGCGCATCCTCGACATGACGGACCTGGAATCCTGGGAACTGATGGTGCGTCAGGTCGACGCGGCCGGTGTCACCGAGGCGGTGACGCGGGCCACCCGGCACGCGTTCGACCTGGCCGAGGAGGTGCCGTTCCGGGCCTCGCTGGTGCGGGTCGCCGAAGACGATCACGTACTGGTGCTCGTCCTCCACCACATCGCCAGTGACGGATGGTCGCTGGCACCACTCGGACGTGACGTGTCGGCGGCGTACGCGGCACGGGCGCGGGGCGAGGTGCCCGCGTGGACCCCGCTGCCCGTGCAGTACGTCGACTACGCGCTGTGGCAGCGGGAACTGCTGGGAGACGAGTCCGACCCGGACAGCCTGCTGGCGACGCAGATCGAGTACTGGCGGCGCACCCTCGCCGGAGCTCCACAAGAGCTGATGCTGCCCACGGACCGGCCGCGCCCGGCGGTGCCGAGCCGCCGCGGGCACCGGGTGCCGTTCCAGGTGGGGGCCGAGGTCCACCAGCGGTTGGTTGATCTGGCCCGTGCCGAGGGCGTCACCTCGTTCATGGCCCTGCAGTCCGCGTTGGCGGTGCTGCTGTCCCGGCTCGGCGCCGGCCACGACGTCCCGATCGGCATCCCGGTCGCCGGACGTGCCGACGCGACGCTGCACGACTTGGTGGGAAGCTTCGTCAACACCCTCGTGATCCGCACCGATCTGTCCGGGGACCCGGAGTTCCGGGAGATCCTGGCACAAGTCCGGGAGACGAGCCTCGGGGCCCTCGCGCATCAGGACGTGCCGTTCGAGCGGCTGGTCGAGGAACTGGTCGGAACACGGTCGCTCGCCCGGCACCCGCTGTTCCAAGTGATGCTCACCGTGCAGAACGTCGAACGCGCCGAACTGGACCTGCCCGGTGTGCACATGGCGAGCGCAGGCACGAGCGACGTGGACGCCGCGGCAGCACCTGCGGCGCGTTACGACCTGCACTTCACCGTCGGTGAGACCTTCGACGACCAAGGGCGCCCCGCGGGACTGCGCGCACTGGTGACCCTGGCCGAGGACCTGTTCCACGCCGAGACGGCGCACCGGATGGCCGCCTGGTACGTCCGGGTCCTGGAGACGGTGACCGAGACCGGGAACACGCCGCTGCACGCGATCCAGGTACTCGACGCCGACGAGCGGCACCGGATGATCCACCAGTGGAACGACACCGAGGCGCCCGGGCCGCGCCCGGCCCTCACCCGCCTGTTCCTGGACCAGGTGGCCGCGACACCGGACGCGACGGCCCTCGTGGCCGACGGCGCCGAGATCACCTATCGCGAGCTGGACGCGTCCGCCGACCGACTCGCCCGATACCTGCGTGACCTGGGCGTGGGCGGCGAATCCGTCGTGGGATTGTGCCTGCCGCGCGGCGTCCAGATGATCACGGCGATTCTGGGCGTGTGGAAGGCCGGCGCGGCATACCTGCCCATCGACGGCCAACTGCCGTCCGAGCGAATCACGTTCATGGTCGCCGACAGTGGTGCGCACGTGGTGCTCGTGGGTCAGGACTCGGATTCCGCGAACTTCGCAGGATCGGCGGGGGTACCCGTAGCGACGATCGACGAGGCACTTCACGCCGCGGATCCCGCTGGGCTCGAGCCGACCGTCCCGGTCGTGGCGGCACCCGCGGGCCTCGCCTACGTGATGTACACCTCGGGCTCGACGGGCACACCGAAGGGCGTCGCGGTCACCCACGGAGCGCTGGCCAACTACGTGGCCTCGGTCTCCGAGCGACTCGGCTGGACCGGCGAGGGCGCGCGATACGGGCTGCTGCAGCCGCAGGTGACCGACCTGGGCAACACGGTGGTCTTCATCAGCTTGGCCACCGGAGGGCAGCTGCACGTCCTGGACTCCGAGGCGGTGACCGACCCGGTCGCCGTATCCGAGTATCTGCGTGAGCGGCGGATCGACCACGTAAAGGCGGTGCCATCACACCTGGCCGCGCTGGCAGCGGACTTGGGGACGGGCGCCGTGCTGCCCGCCCGCTCCCTGGTGCTCGGCGGCGAGGCGGCCCCCGCCGCCTGGACGCGTGACCTGGTCGCGGCGGCCGCGGACCGACGCGTGTTCAACCACTACGGGCCGACGGAGACCACCATCGGAGTGGCCACCGCCGAGTTGTCACCCGCGGCCCTTGCCGAGGGTGTGGTCCCGATCGGCACGCCCATCGCCAACACCCGCCTGTTCGTGCTCGACGACGTGCTGGCCGCGGTGCCGGCCGGCGTCATCGGTGAGCTGTACGTCGCCGGTGCCGCGCTGGCGCGCGGCTATGTGGGACGGCGCGCGCTGACCGCAGAACGCTTCGTGGCGTGCCCGTACGGCCTCGGCGAGCGGATGTACCGCACCGGGGACCTGGTCAAGCGGACCGCCGGAGGCGACCTGGTGTTCGTCGGCCGCGCCGACGCCCAGGTGAAGATCCGCGGCTACCGCGTCGAACCCGGCGAGGTCGAGGCCGTCCTGGTGGAGCACCCCGCCGTCTCCCGCGCCGCAGTGGTCGCCCGCGAGGACGGCGCGAGCAGCGACCGGCTCGTCGCCTACGTCGTGCTCGCCGAAGGCGCATCCAGCACCCGAGACCTGCGGGAGTTCGTGGCGGCGCGACTGCCGGAATACATGGTGCCCGCGGCTGAAGTGGTGCTCGCCGAGCTGCCGCTGACCGCAAACGGCAAACTGGACCGCGCGGCGCTGCCCGACCCTGACGAAGGCACGGCCGTCAACCCCGGCCGGGAACCGGCGGGGGCCACCGAGGCCGCGCTCTGCGAGATCTTCGCCGAGGTCCTCGGCCTGGACCACGTCGGAGTGCACGACAGCTTCTTCGACCTGGGCGGGCACTCCTTGCTCGCGATCCGACTGCTGTCCCGGATCCGCTCAAGGCTGGGCGCAGAAGTCAAGATCCGAACGCTGTTCGAGGCACCCTCGGTGGCGGACCTTGCGGCACGAGTCGAAGGGCCCCGCCGCGACCGGTCCCGACTCCCGCTCAGGGCGGGGACACGTCCGGAGCGCGTTCCGTTGTCGTTCGCGCAACAACGCCTGTGGTTCCTGGGCCGGTTGGTCGGCCCCAGCCCGACCTACAACATCCCCCTTGCCATCCGATTGACGGGCGCGCTGGACGTTCCCGCGCTGGCGGCGGCGCTGCGAGACGTCATCGCCCGCCACGAGCCGCTGCGCACCGTCTACCGCTCCACCGACGGCGAGCCCTACCAGCAGATCCTCGATCCGGACGGATTCGACTGGCGCCTCACGGTGACCGACGTACAGCCCGACGCTCTGGCCGACGCCATCGCGCAGACCGCGAGCTACGCGTTCGACCTGTCGGCGGAGCTGCCGATCCGTGCGTGGCTGTTCGACCTGGGAGCGGACGAGCGGGCCCTGGTGCTGGTCGTGCACCACATAGCCACCGACGGCTGGTCCCATGCCCCGCTGGGCCGGGACCTGTCGATGGCGTATGCGGCGCGGCTCCGGGGTGAGGTTCCGGTGTGGGAGCCGTTGCCGGTGCAGTACGCGGATTATGCCTTGTGGCAGCGGGAGTTGCTGGGGGAGGAGTCGGATCCGGGCAGCCTGTTGTCGGAGCAAGTGGAGTACTGGCGGCGGGAGTTGGCCGGGGCACCGGAGGAACTGGTGCTGCCGGTGGACCGGCCGCGTCCTGCGGTGGCGGGGCAGGTAGGTCACCAGGTGCCGTTGCGGGTGCCGGCGGAGGTGCATCAGCGCGTCGTCGATCTCGCGCGCGCCGAGGGCGCGACCGCGTTCATGGTCCTGCAGGCAGCCTTGGCGGTCACTCTCTCGCGCCTCGGTGCGGGGACGGATGTCCCGGTGGGTTCGGCGGTTGCCGGGCGTACGGACGAGGCGTTGGACGATCTCGTCGGGTTCTTTGTGAATACGTTGGTGGTTCGGGCGGATCTGTCGGGTGATCCGGAGTTCCGGCAGGTGTTGGGTCGGGTGCGTGAGGCGAGTTTGGGGGCGTTGGCGCATCAGGATGTGCCGTTCGAGCGGTTGGTGGAGGAGCTCGCGCCGGAGCGGTCGCTGTCCCGGCACCCGCTGTTCCAGGTGATGCTGACGCTGCGAAACCTGCAGAGCGCCACCCTCGACCTGCCCGGCCTCCAAGCCGAGGGGCTCGATGGGTCAGGGAACGCGGCAAGGTTCGACCTGGAATTCCACCTGCGCGAGACCCTCGACGACCAGGGTCGCCCGAACGGGTTCGAAGGGTCGCTGAACGGGTCGGTGGACCTCTTCGACGCACCTTCGGTCGAGGCGATCGCACAGCGGCTGGAGCGGGTGCTGGAGTGTGTGACGGCGGTGCCTGATGTCCGTCTGCATGCGGTGGATGTGTTGGATGCGGGTGAGCGGGATCGGGTTCTGGGTGAGTGGAATGACACGGCGGTTGCTGTTGATTCGGTGACGTTGTCGGGGTTGTTTGAGGTGCAGGTGGCGCGGGCTCCGGGTGCGGTGGCGGTGGTGTTTGAGGGTGTGGAGTTGTCGTATGGCGAGTTGGATGTGCGGGCGAATCGGTTGGCGCGTCATCTGATTGCGCGGGGTGTGGGTGTGGGGTCGAGGGTGGGGGTGGTGTTGGAGCGTGGGGTGGAGTTGGTGGTTGCGTTGTTGGGGGTGTTGAAGGCGGGGGCTGCGTATGTGCCGGTGGATCCGGGATATCCGGCGGAGCGGGTGGCGTTGTTGTTGGAGGATGCGGCGCCGGTGGTGGTGCTTGATGACGCGGGGGTGGTGGCCCGGTTGTCGGCTGCTGACGGGCAGGGTGACACGTTTGATGCTGTTTCGTTGGATCCGGGGGAGGCGGCGTATGTGATTTATACGTCGGGGTCGACGGGGGTGCCGAAGGGTGTGGTGGTGTCGCATCGGAGCATTGTGAACCGGCTGGTGTGGATGGGGGATCGCTACCGGATCGGTGTGGGTGATCGGGTGCTGCAGAAGACGCCGGTTGTTTTTGATGTGTCGGTGTGGGAGTTGCTTGGGACGTTGGTGTGGGGTGCGACGTTGGTGGTGGCGCGTCCTGGGGGGCATCGGGATCCGGGGTATGTGGCGGGGTTGGTGCGTGAGCAGGGTGTGAGTGTGCTGCATTTTGTGCCGTCGATGTTGGATGCGTTTTTGGTGTCGGGTCCGGGTGGGCTGTCGGGTGTGCGGCTGGTGGTGTGCAGTGGTGAGGCGTTGTCGTTGCAGACGCAGGTGCGGTTCTTCGAGGCGTTCGATGGTGCGGAGTTGCACAACCTGTACGGGCCGACGGAGGCGGCGGTCGATGTCACGGCGTGGGCGTGTGTTCCGGGTCAGGTGGAGGGTCCGGTGCCGATCGGGTCGCCGGTGGCCAATACCCGGGTGTTTGTGCTGGATGAGTTTTTGGTGCCGGTGGCGCCGGGTGTGGCAGGGGAGTTGTATCTGGCGGGGGTGCAGTTGGCGCGCGGGTATGTGGGTCGTCCGTCGTTGACGGGTGAGCGGTTTGTGGCGTGCCCGTTCGGGTCGGCGGGTGAGCGGATGTATCGCACCGGGGATGTGGTGCGGTGGACGGCGGATGGGCAGTTGGTGTTCCTCGGCCGGGCGGATGAGCAGGTGAAGGTGCGTGGTTTCCGGATCGAGCCGGGTGAGATCGAGGCGGTCCTGCTGTCGCATCCGGAGGTGGCTCAGGTAGCGGTGTTGGCGCGTGAGGACGCTCCGGGGGATGTGGGTCTGCGGCTGGTCGCCTATGTGGTTTCCGATGGTCAGGAGGCTGACGGGCTGTGGGAGTTCGCCGCGTCGCGGTTGCCGGAGTACATGGTCCCGGCCGCGTTCGTGACGCTCGATGAGTTGCCGTTGACGGTGAACGGAAAGCTGGACCGCAAAGCACTGCCGGCGCCGGAGTATGTCGCGGGCGCCGGCCGGGGCCCGGCGACCGTACGAGAGGAGATCCTCTGCGAGGTCTTCGCTCAGGTGCTGGGGCTGGACGCGGTAGGCATGGACGACGACTTCTTCCGGCTCGGCGGACACTCACTCCTGGCGATACGGCTGGTCGAGCGGCTGCGGGCGCGGGGCGTGACCGTACCGGTGCGCGCGTTGTTCGAGACGCCGAGCCCGGCCGGCCTGGCGGGCGCGGCCGATGCCGAGGTGTTCCTGACGCCGGAGAACCTCGTCCCTGCCGGCGCCGAGCGGATCACGCCCGACATGCTGTCGCTGGTCGAGCTCACCCAGGAGGAGATCGACCGGGTGGTCACGGCGGTGGAGGGAGGCGCGGTCAACGTCGCGGACGTATACCCGCTGACGCCGTTGCAGGAAGGCATGTTGTTCCACCACCTGCTGGCCGACGACGGCGTCGACGTGTACGTCACCGCTCAGGTGGTCGAGTTCGACACCCGCGACCGGCTGGACGCGGTCGCGCGTGCCTTGCAGCAGATCGTGGACCGCCATGACATCTATCGCACGGCGGTGGTGTGGGAAGGTCTGCGGGAGCCCGTCCAGGTGGTGTCGCGCCGCGCGGTCATGCCTGTCGTCGAGCATGAACTGGATCCTGGCGACCGCGACCCGGCCGCCGCTCTGCTCGCCGCGGCCGGCTCGGTGCTGAGCCTGGGACGTGCTCCGTTGATGGACCTGCATGTGGCCGAGGTGGCGGACGGCCGGTGGCTGGGCCTTGTGCGGATGCATCACCTCGCTCAGGATCGGCTGAGCCTGGATGTGTTGCTCCAGGAACTGCGGGCGATGCTGGCCGGACGTGCCGACCGGCTCGCCGCGCCGCTGCCCTTCCGCGACGTCGTCGCCAGGACCCGGAGCATCCCCCGGGGCGAACACGAGCGCTTCTTCGCCGAATTGCTCAGCGACGTCACGGAGCCGACGGCGCCGTACGGGCAGCTCGATGTGCGGAGCAGCGGCACCGACGCGATCACTGAACTGGCGCCTGTGGACGGCGAGGTCGTCCTTCGACTGCGGGACGTCGCGCAACGCCTCGGAGTCAGCCCGGCCACGGTGCTGCACGTGGCCTGGGCGCGGGTCCTCGGCGTGTTGTCCGGTCGCGACGACGTGGTCTTCGGGACGGTGCTGCTCGGTCGGATGAACGCCGGCGAGGGAACCGACCGCGTGCTGGGCCCGTTCATCAACACCCTGCCCGTACGCGTCCAGACCGGCCGACTGGGCGTTCGGACGGCGGTCGAGGACATGCGCGGCCAACTGGCGGCACTTCTGGAACACGAGCACGCGCCGCTGGCCATCGCCCAGCACGCCAGCGGGATCGTGGGCGACGCGCCCCTGTTCACCTCGCTGTTCAACTACCGGCATCTGTGGCGAGGTGCGGACAACGCCGGCCGCCAGGGGTTCGAGGGCGTCCGCAGTGTGCTCGTCCAAGAACGGACCAACTACCCCCTCGCCGTGTCGGTGGACGACATCGCCCGCGAGCAGATGATCATCAGCGTCCAGTCGTACGGCTCCATCGACCCGGGCGCGGTAGGCCGCCTGATGCGCACGGCCGTGGAGAACACGGTCACCGCCCTCGCCGGGACACTAGACGGCGCCGCTCCGGAGATCGCTCTGCGGGAGGTGGACGTCCTCGACGCGGGAGATCGGGATCGGCTCCTGTCTGAGTGGAATGACACGGCGTCGGGTGTGGCTGGTTCGTCGGTGGTGGAGTTGTTCGAGGCGCACGTGGCGCGGGCTCCGGGTGCGGTGGCGGTGGTCGTGGATGGTGTTGAGGTGTCGTTTGGCGAGTTGGATGTGTGGGCGAATCGGTTGGCGCATTGGTTGCGTGGCCGGGGTGTGGGTGCGGAGTCGGTGGTGGGTCTTCGTCTGCCGCGTGGTGTGGAGATGGTTGCCGGGATTGTGGGTGTGTGGAAGGCGGGGGCGGCGTATGTCCCGGTGGATTCTGAACTGCCGGTCGAGCGTGTGGAGTTCATGTTTGCGGATGCCGGTGTGGGTGTGGTGGTGGACGCGAATGTCCTGGACGAGCTGGCGGATTACCCCGGTACCGCGCCCGTAGTGCGGCTGGTTCCGTCGGGGTTGGCGTATGTGATTTATACGTCGGGGTCGACGGGGGTGCCGAAGGGCGTTGCGGTCTCGCATGGTTCGTTGGTGAATTTGGTGTCGGTGTTTGGGCCGGTGATGGGTGCGGGTCCGGGTGTGGGTGTGTTGCAGTTCGCGTCGTTCAGTTTTGATGCGTCGGTGTTGGATGTGGCGGTGGCGTTGTCGTCGGGTGCGACGTTGTGGGTGGCGTCGGAGGGGCAGCGGGAGGAGCCGCGGCGGTTGGCGGAGTTGACCGGGGTGCGGGCGGCGAGTGTGGTGCCGTCGCTGCTGGAGGTGTTGGAGCCGGGGGATCTGTCGCGGGTCGAGGCGATGGTGGTGGGTGCCGAGGCGGTCAGTGAGTCGGTGGCGCGGGCGTGGTCGGCGGGGCGTCGGTTGGTGCATGCGTATGGGCCGACCGAGGCGACGGTGATTGTCGCGATTGGTGCGGTGGACGGGGATCGTCCGGGGCAGGTGCCGTTTGGCCGGCCGGTCGCGAATACCCGTCTGTATGTGCTGGACGATGCGCTCATGCCGGTGCCGGTGGGTGTGGCCGGGGAGTTGTATGTGGCGGGTGCGCAGTTGGCGCGTGGGTATGTGGGTCGGCCTGGTCTGACGGGTGAGCGGTTCGTGGCGTGCCCGTTCGGGGCGTCTGGTGAGCGGATGTATCGGACCGGGGACCTGGCCAGGTGGTCGGAGGACGGGCAGCTGTTGTTCGCGGGTCGGGCGGATGAGCAGGTGAAGATCCGTGGGTTCCGGATCGAGCCGGGTGAGATCGAGACTGTGCTCGAGGCCCGTGCGGAGGTGGCGCAGGCAGCGGTCCTGGCACGGGCGGACGGCCCTGGCGACAAGCGTCTGGTCGCGTATGTGGTGCCTGCCGATGACGGGATCGGAATCGACGCGGGCGTGCTGCGGGACGTGGTGGCGTCGCGGTTGCCGGAGTACATGGTCCCGGCCGCGTTCGTTGTGCTGCCTGAGCTGCCGCTGACGGTCAACGGCAAGCTCGACCGCAAGGCCCTGCCCGCACCGGAATACGCCGCGGGCGCGGGCCGTGCGCCGGCCACGGTGCAGGAGGAGATCCTCTGCGCAGTGTTCGCCGACGTACTGGGTCTTGAGTCGGTCGGCGTCGACGACAACTTCTTCCAGCTCGGCGGACACTCCCTGCTGGCGGTGACCCTCGTCGAACGGCTCCGCGTGCGCGGTGTGTCGGTGTCGGTACGGGCCCTGTTCGAAGCCCCCACTCCGGCCGGATTGGCCAGGGCCACGGGCATCGGCTCGGCGGAGGTGCCCGAGAACCTGATCCCGGTGGGTGCAGGGCGGATTACGCCGGAGATGTTGCCGCTGGTGGAGTTGTCGCAGGCGGAGATCGATCGGGTGGTCGCGGCCGTCGCTGGTGGCGCGGGGAATGTCGCGGATGTCTATCCGTTGGCGCCGTTGCAGGAGGGGATGTTCTTCCACCACTTGATGGCGGGTGAGGGTGGGGATGTCTATCTGACGGCGCGGGTGGTGGAGTTCGACTCCCGGGCCCGGTTGGAGAGGTTCACCGGGGCGTTGCAGCAGGTGATGGACCGGCATGACATCTATCGCACGGGTGTGGTGTGGGAGGGTCTGCGTGAGCCGGTTCAGGTGGTGTGGCGGCAGGCTCAACTGCCGTTCGTGGAGCGCGAGATCGACGGCGGGTCTGCGAACCCGGCGGATGCCCTGTTGGCCGTGGTTGGGTCCGTGATGGATCTGGGGCGTGCGCCGTTGATGGATGTGCATGCGGCGGAGGTGTCCGGGGGCCGGTGGCTGGCTGTGGTGCGGATGCATCACCTGCTCCAGGACCACCTGGGTATGGACGTGCTGCTGCAGGAGCTGCGGGCGGTGCTGACCGGGCAGGCGGAACGGTTGGCGCCGGCGATGCCGTTCCGGAACTTCGTGGCGCAGACACGTGCCGTGTCCCGAGTCGAGCATGAGCGGTACTTCGCCGAGCTGCTCGGTGATGTGACCGAGCCGACCGCTCCGTACGGGGTGCTCGACGTGCACGGCGACGGCAGCACGACCTCCGAGGCAGTCGTGCCCTTCGCTGCCGATGTCACTGACGGACTGCGGCGGGTGGCGCGGGAGTTGGGGGTCAGCACGGCGACGGTGCTGCATGTGGTGTGGGCGCGCGTGCTCGGGGTGCTGTCGGGGCGTGACGACGTGGTGTTCGGCACGGTGTTGTTCGGTCGGATGAATGCCGGCGCAGGTGCTGACCGGGTGCTGGGCCCGTTCATCAACACCCTGCCGGTGCGCGTGGGGACCGGCCGGGTGGGTGTACGTGCGGCTGTTGAGGGGATGCGGGATCAGCTGGCCGGGCTGCTGGAGCACGAGCACGCGCCTTTGGCCGTGGCACAGCAGGCGAGTGGTGTCGCGGCCAATACGCCGCTGTTCACCTCTCTGTTCAACTACCGGCACGTCGATCAGGCCGAGGAGACAGCCGGGGAACGGCACGTCGACGGCATCCAGCAGGTCTCCCTCCGCGAGCGGACCAACTACCCGGTGACGGTGTCCGTCAGCGATCGAGGGGCCGCCGGACTGAGCCTGACCGTGGAAGCCGTAGCGCCGGTCGACGCTGGTGCAGTGGTTCGCCTGTTCCACACCGCGACAGAGAGCGCAGTGAGCGCCCTCGAGAGTGTGGTGGACCGGTCCGGTGATGGTGCGGATGTGGCGTTGAGTGTTGTGGATGTGGTGGGGGTTGATGAGTGGGTTCGCTTGTTGGGGTGGAACGAGCCGGCGGCTGGTGTTGTGGGTGGTTCGTTGGTGGGGTTGTTCGAGGAGCGGGTGGTGGCTGCTCCGGGTGCGGTGGCGGTGGTGGGGGATGGTGTTGCGTTGACGTTTGCCGAGTTGGATGGGGCGGCGAATCGTTTGGCGCGGTATTTGCGGGGTCGTGGTGTGGGTGTGGGGTCGTTGGTGGGGGTGGTGTTGGAGCGTGGTGTGGATGTGGTGGTGGCGTTGTTGGGGGTGTTGAAGGCGGGGGCTGGTTATGTGCCGGTGGATCCGCGTTATCCGGTGGAGCGGGTGGGGTTTGTGTTGGGGGATGCGGGTGTGGTGGGTGTGGTGACGTCTGTTGCGTGTGGTGCGGTGGTTGAGGGGTGTGTGCCGGAGGGTGCGGTGTTGGTGGTGGTGGATGAGCCGTCGGTGGCAGCGGAGCTGGCGGGGCTGGACGCTTCGGCGGTGGGGTGTGTGGTGTCGCCGGATGAGGCGGCGTATGTGATTTATACGTCGGGGTCGACGGGCCGTCCGAAGGGTGTGGTGGTCAGTCACGGGAATGTGGCGGCGCTGCTGGGGTCGGCGGGTGGGCTTTTCGGTCTGGGGCCGGGGGATGTGTGGAGTTGCTTCCACTCGGTGGCGTTCGATTTTTCGGTGTGGGAGTTGTGGGGTGCGTTGGTGCATGGGGCGCGTGTGGTGGTGGTGGGCTTTGAGGTGTCTCGTTCGCCGGGGCGGTTTGCGGAGTTGTTGGTGCGGGAGGGGGTGACGGTGCTGAGTCAGACGCCGTCGGCGATGTATCAGCTGTTGGCGGTGGATGAGTTTGTGGTGGGTGCGTTGCGGTTGGTGGTGTTTGGTGGTGAGGCCTTGGATGTGGGCCGGTTGGCGGGGTGGTGGGGGCGTGAGGGTGCTGCGGGGGTGGTGTTGGTGAATATGTATGGGATTACGGAGACGACGGTGCATGTGACGCATCGTCGGGTGGGTGTGGGGGATGGGGTGTTGGGCAGTGTGGTGGGTCGGGGGTTGCCGGGGGTGTCGGTGTTCGTGCTGGACGGGGCGCTTGGCCCGGTGCCGGTGGGTGTGGCCGGGGAGTTGTATGTGGCGGGTACGGGGGTGGCGCGCGGTTATGTAGGGCGCGCGGGGTTGACCGCGGAGCGGTTTGTGGCGTGCCCGTTCGGGGCGTCTGGTGAGCGGATGTACCGGACCGGGGATCTGGCCAAGTGGTCGGAGGACGGGCAGTTGGTGTTCGCCGGTCGGGCGGATGAGCAGGTGAAGGTGCGTGGGTTCCGGATCGAGCCGGGCGAGATCGAGGCCGTACTCGAGGAGCACGCCGAGGTGGCGCAGACCGCGGTCGTGGCGCGTGAGGATGTTCCGGGGGACAAGCGCCTGGTGACGTACGTGGTGCCTGCCGACGGCGGGATCGGTGTCGATGTCGGTGGCCTGCGGGAGTTCGCCGTGTCGCGGTTGCCGGAGCACATGGTGCCGGCCGCGTTCGTCATGTTGGACGGGCTGCCGTTGACGGTGAACGGGAAGCTGGACCGCAACGCACTGCCGGCGCCGGAGTATGTCGCGGGTAGTGGCCGTGCCCCGGCCACCGTGCAGGAGGAGATCCTGTGCGGGGTGTTCGCCGACGTGCTGGGTGTGCAGTCGGTAGGGGTCGATGATGACTTCTTCGGGCTGGGTGGGCATTCGCTATTGGCGGTGCGGTTGATCTCGCGGATCCGGGTCGTGCTGGGGGCGGAGGTCGAGGTCCGGGCGTTGTTCGAGGCGCCGACGGTGGCCGCTCTCGCGGCCCGTCTCGCTGATGGGGCTGGGGTGGCTCGGACGCCGTTGCGGGCGGTGGAGACGCGTCCGGAGCGGGTGCCGTTGTCGTTCGCGCAGCGGCGGTTGTGGTTCCTGGCCCAGTTGGAGGGGCCGAGCCCGACGTACAACATCCCCCTGGCCGTGCCGTTGACCGGCGAGGTGGATGTCACCGCGTTGAACGATGCGCTGCGAGACGTGATCGCCCGGCATGAGTCACTGCGCACGGTGTTCCCGGCCGTGGACGGTGAGCCGTATCAGCGGATTCTGGATGCGCGAGAGCTCGAGTGGCGACTCGAAGTGCGCAGCGTGGAGGCCGACGAGCTGGGCGCTGCCGTCAGCCACGCGTCGCAGTACGCGTTTGATCTGTCGGCGGAGGTGCCGATTCGGGCGTGGCTGTTCGAGGCCGGGCCGGACGAGCAGGTACTCGTGGTGGTGGTGCATCACATCGCCGGCGATGGTTGGTCGTTGGGTGTGCTGCGGCGTGAGTTCTCGCAGGCGTATGCGGCGCGGCTCAGGGGTGAGGCTCCGGTGTGGGAGCCGTTGCCGGTGCAGTACGCGGATTACGCGTTGTGGCAGAGGAAGTTGCTGGGTGCGGAGGCCGACCCGGACAGCCTGTTGTCCAAGCAAGTCGGCTACTGGCGGCAGGCGTTGGCCGGAGCACCGCAAGAGATCGCGCTGCCCGCTGATTGGCCCCGCCCTGCGGTGGCCGGTCATGTGGGACATCGGGAGCCGTTGCGCGTGTCGGGCGAGGTGCATCAGCGGGTGGTGGAGCTGGCGCGTGCCGAGGGCGTGACGGTGTTCATGGTCCTTCAGGCGGCGTTGGCGGTGACGCTGTCACGGCTCGGTGCGGGGACCGATGTGCCGATCGGGTCTGCGATCGCTGGGCGTACGGACGAGGCGCTGGATGACCTGGTCGGGTTCTTTGTGAATACGTTGGTGGTGCGGACGGATCTGTCGGGTGATCCGGAGTTCCGTGAGGTGCTGGCGCGGGTGCGGGAGGCGAGCCTTGGGGCGTTGGCGCATCAGGATGTGCCGTTCGAGCGGCTGGTGGAGGAGCTGGCGCCGGAGCGTTCGTTGTCCAGGCATCCGCTGTTCCAGGTGATGTTGACGGTAGAGGACAGCGGGCGTACGGCAGGGGAGTCGCGGGCCGCGGACGGACCGACGACGGGAGCGGCGAGGTTCGACCTCGACGTGTCGTTGTCGGAGGTGTTGGACGAGGAGGGGCGACCGGCCGGGTTGCGTGGGTCGTTGATCGCGTCGGCGGACCTGTTCGAGGCGGAGACCGCTGAGCGGTTGGCGGGCCGGTTCGGAAGGGTGCTGGAGTCGGTGACGGCGGTGCCTGATGTCCGTCTGCATGCGGTGGATGTGTTGGGTGGGGGTGAGCGGGATCGGGTTCTGGGTGAGTGGAATGACACGGCGGTTGCTGTTGATTCGGTGACGTTGCCGGAGTTGTTTGAGGTGCAGGTGGCGCGGGCTCCGGGTGCGGTGGCGGTGGTGTTTGAGGGGGTGGAGTTGTCGTATGCGGAGTTGGATGTGCGGGCGGGGCGGTTGGCGCGGTATCTGAGGTCGCGGGGTGTGGGTGCGGGGTCGACGGTGGCGGTGGTGTTGGAGCGTGGTGTCGAGTTAGTGGTTGCGCTGGTGGGGGTGTTGAAGGCGGGGGCGGCGTATGTGCCGGTGGATCCGGGGTATCCGGCGGAGCGGGTGGCGTTGTTGTTGGAGGATGCGGCGCCGGTGGTGGTGCTGGATGATGCCGGGGTGGTGGCGCGGCTGTCGACCGCTGATGCCTCGGGCGACACGTATAGGGCTGCTTCGCTGGATGTGCGGCAGCCGGCGTATGTGATTTATACGTCGGGGTCGACGGGGCGTCCGAAGGGTGTGGCGGTTTCGCATCGGAGCATCGTGAACCGGCTGGTGTGGATGCGTGATCACTTCGGTCTTGGTGCGGGTGACCGGGTGCTGCAGAAGACGCCGGTTGTTTTTGATGTGTCGGTGTGGGAGTTGCTTGGCACGTTGGTGTGGGGTGCGACGTTGGTGGTGGCGCGTCCCGGGGGGCATCGGGATCCGGGGTATGTGGCGCAGCTGGTGCGTGAGCAGGGTGTGAGTGTGCTGCATTTTGTGCCGTCGATGCTGGATGCGTTTTTGGTGTCGGGTGCGGGTGGGCTGTCGGGTGTGCGGCTTGTGGTGTGCAGTGGTGAGGCGTTGCCGTTGCAGACGCAGGTGCGGTTCTTCGAGGCGTTCGATGGTGCGGAGTTGCACAACCTGTACGGGCCGACGGAGGCGGCGGTCGATGTCACCGCGTGGGCGTGTGATCGGGGTCAGGTGGACGGGCCGGTCCCGATCGGGTCGCCGGTGGCCAATACCCGGGTGTTCGTTCTGGACGAGTTCATGGTGCCGGTGGCGCCGGGTGTGGCAGGGGAGTTGTATCTGGCGGGGGTGCAGCTGGCGCAGGGGTATGTGGGTCGTCCGTCGTTGACGGGTGAGCGGTTCGTGGCGTGCCCGTTCGGGGCGGGTTGCGGTGAGCGGATGTATCGCACCGGGGACGTGGTCAAGTGGTCTCCGGGTGGGCAGTTGGTGTTCCTGGGCCGGGCGGACGATCAGGTGAAGGTCCGCGGTTTCCGGATCGAGCCGGGTGAGATCGAGGCAGTGCTGTCGGCGCATCCGGAGGTGGCTCAGGTCGCGGTGTTGGCGCGCGAGGACGTTCCGGGGGATCTGCGGCTGGTCGCCTATGTGGTCGCTGCCGGCCAGGAGGTGGGCGGGTTGCGGGAGTTCGTCTCGTCACGGCTGCCGGAGTACATGGTGCCGGCCGCGTTCGTCCCGCTCGACGAGCTCCCGTTGACGGTGAACGGAAAGCTGGACCGCAAAGCACTACCCGCGCCGGAATATGTAGCGGGTGGTGGCCGGGGGCCGGCGACCGTGCAGGAAGAAATCCTGTGCGGGGCCTTCGCCGACGTCCTTGGGCTGGAGACGGCCGTCGGCGTCGACGACGACTTCTTCCGGCTCGGCGGGCACTCACTCCTCGCGGTGCGGTTGGTGTCGCGGATCCGTGCCGTGCTCGGGGTCGAGCTGCCGCTGCGCACGCTGTTCGAGGCGCCGACGGTGGCCGCTCTCGCCGCTCGCCTGACCGAGGCGGGGCAGGCTCGGACGCCGTTGCGGGCTGCGGAGAGCAGGCCGGAGCGGGTGCCGCTCTCGTTCGCTCAGCGCCGGCTGTGGTTCCTGGATCAACTGGAGGGCCCGAGCCCGACGTACAACATCCCCATGGTGGTGTCGCTGGGCGGCGAGGTGGATGTCGCCGCGCTGGATGCCGCGCTGCGTGACGTGATCGGTCGGCACGAGTCGCTGCGCACGCTCTTCCCGGCCATCGATGGTGAGCCCTGCCAACGCATCCTCGACCCGCGGAACCTGGACTGGAACCTCGACGTGTCGCGAGTGGCGTCCGAGGGCCTGGGCGAGGCGGTGGCGCAGGCCTCGCGGTACACGTTCGCGCTGGCTTCCGAACTGCCCATCCGGGCGTGGTTGTTCGAGGCCGGGGCGGATGATCGGACGCTGGTCGTGGTGGTGCATCACATCGCCGGCGACGGCTGGTCGTTGGGTGTGCTGCGGCGTGAGTTCTCGGAGGCGTATGAGGCGCGGCGGCTGCGTGGCGAGGCCCCCACGTGGGAGCCGTTGCCGGTGCAGTACGCGGATTACGCGTTGTGGCAGCGGGAGTTGCTGGGGGAGGAGTCGGACCCGGGCAGCCTGTTGTCGGAGCAAGTGAATTACTGGCGGCAGGAGTTGGCTGGTGCGCCGGAGGAACTGGTGCTGCCGGTGGATCGGGCGCGTCCTGCGGTGGCGAGCCATGTGGGGCGTCGGGTGCCGTTGCGGGTGTCGGGCGAGGTGCATCAGCGGGTGGTGGAGCTGGCGCGCGCCGAGGGTGTGACGGTGTTCATGGTGGCTCAGGCGGCGTTGGCGGTTGCACTGTCTCGTCTTGGTGCGGGGACGGATGTCCCGGTCGGGTCGCCGATCGCTGGGCGTACGGACGAGGCGCTGGATGACCTGGTCGGGTTCTTCGTGAATACGTTGGTGGTGCGGACGGATCTGTCGGGTGATCCGGAGTTCCGTGAGGTGCTGGGGCGGGTGCGTGAGGCGAGTCTGGGTGCTCTGGCGCATCAGGATGTGCCGTTCGAGCGGCTGGTGGAGGAGTTGGCGCCGGAGCGTTCGTTGTCCAGGCATCCGCTGTTCCAGGTGATGTTGACGGTAGAGGACAGCGGGCGTACGGCAGGGGAGTCGCGGGCCGCGGACGGACCGACGACGGGAGCGGCGAGGTTCGACCTCGACGTGTCGTTGTCGGAGGTGTTGGACGAGGAGGGGCGTCCGGCCGGGTTGCGTGGGTCGTTGATCGCGTCTGCGGATCTGTTCGATGTGGGCTCGGCCGAGGTGATGGTCGAGAGGTACGTGCGGGTGCTGGAGTCGGTGACGGCGACGCCTGACATCCGGCTGCACGCGGTGGATGTGGTGGGTGCCGATGAGCGTGACGTGGTGTTGCGGCAGTGGAACGACACGGCGACCGCCATTGATTCGCTGACCGTGCCTGAACTGTTCGAGGCGCAGGCGCTTGCGATTCCCAGTGCGGTGGCGGTGGTGTCGGACGGCATTGAGGTGTCGTATGGCGAGTTGGATGTGTGGGCGAATCGGCTGGCGCATTGGTTGCGTGGCCGGGGTGTGGGTGCGGAGTCGGTGGTGGGGCTTCGTCTGCCGCGTGGCGCGGAGATGGTCGCCGCGATTCTTGGTGTGTGGAAGGCGGGGGCGGCTTACGTGCCCGTAGATGGGGAACTGCCGCTTGAACGGGCGGAGTTCGTCCTGGCGGATGCCGGTGTGGGTGTGGTGGTGGACGCGAATGTCCTCGACGAGCTGGCGGAGTACCCAGACACCGCGCCCGGAGCGCCCCCGGTTCCGTCGGGGTTGGCGTATGTGATCTATACGTCCGGGTCGACCGGAACGCCGAAGGGTGTGGCTGTCTCGCATGGTTCGTTGGTGAATCTGGTGTCGGTGTTTGGGCCGGTGATGGGTGCGGGTCCGGGTGTGGGTGTGTTGCAGTTCGCGTCGTTCAGTTTTGATGCGTCGGTGTTGGATGTGGCGGTGGCGTTGTCGTCGGGTGCGACGTTGTGGGTGGCGTCGGAGGAGCAGCGTGAAGAGCCCGGGCGGCTGGTGGAGTTGACCGGGGTACAGGCGGCGAGTGTGGTGCCGTCCCTGTTGGGAGTTCTGGAGCCGCAGGATCTGTCGCAGGTGGAGACCCTGCTGGTGGGTGCCGAGGCGATCGGTGAGTCGGCGGCGCGGGCGTGGTCTGCGGGGCGTCGGCTCGTGAACACGTACGGGCCGACCGAGGCCACGGTGATGGTGGCGGCCGAAGTGGTCGACGCGGATCGGTCTGGCCCCGTGCCGTTCGGGCGGCCGGTCGCCAACACCCGTCTGTACGCGCTGGACGAGACATTGCAGCCGGTGCCCGTCGGAGTGGCCGGGGAGCTGTATATCGGCGGGACGCAGCTTGCGCGCGGGTATGTGGGTCGCGCGGGGCTGACCGGGGAGCGATTCGTGGCCTGCCCGTTCGGTTCCGCCGGTGAGCGGATGTACCGGACCGGGGACGTGGCCAAGTGGACCGCGGACGGTCAACTGGTCTTCGCCGGCCGCTCCGATGAGCAGGTCAAGGTGCGCGGGTTCCGGATCGAGCCGGGCGAGATCGTGGCCGTGTTGGAAGCCCGTGCCGAGGTGGCGCAGGCCGCGGTGATCGCGCGGGAGGACGTTCCGGGCGACAAGCGCCTGGTCGCGTACGCGGTGCCTGCCGACAGCGAGACAGGCCTCGACGCCGGCGTGCTGCGGGATGTGGTGGCGTCGAGGCTGCCGGAGTACATGGTCCCGGCTGCGTTCGTGACGCTGGACGAGCTGCCGCTGACCGCCAACGGCAAGCTCGACCGCAAGGTCCTGCCGGTGCCGGAGTATGCCGCGAATGGCGGCCGCGGGCCGGCTACGGTGCAGGAGGAGATCCTCTGCGCGGCCTTCGCGGATGTCCTGGGTCTGGAATCGGTGGGCGTCGACGACGACTTCTTCGGGCTGGGCGGGCATTCGCTGTTGGCGGTGTCGTTGGTGGAGCGGCTGCGGGCCCGTGGTGTGTCGGTGTCGGTGCGGGCGCTGTTCGAGGCGTCGACGCCGGCCGGGCTGGCCAGGGCCACGGGCATCGGAACAGTGGACGTGCCGGACAATCCGATCCCGGTCGGTGCGGAGCGGATCACGCCGGAGATGTTGCCGCTGGTCGAGCTGTCGCAGCAGGAGATCGACCGGGTGGTCGCGGCCGTCGACGGCGGAGCGGCGAACGTGGCGGACATCTATCCGCTGGCACCACTGCAAGAAGGCCTGCTCTTCCATCACCTGATGGCCGACGAAGGGGGCGACGTCTATCTGACGGCGCGGGTGGTGGAGTTCGACTCCCGGGCCCGTCTGGACGCTTTCGTCGGAGCGTTGCAGCAGGTCGTGGACCGGCACGACATCTACCGCACGGGTGTGGTGTGGGAGGGGCTGCGTGAGCCGGTTCAGGTGGTGTGGCGCCAGGCTCAACTGCCGTTCGTAGAACACACCTTGGATGCCGACGCGGACGAGTCTGCCGGCGCGTCGGAGCGCTTGATCGCACTGGCAGGGGCGATGCTGAACCTTGACCGTGCGCCGCTGATGGATGTGCATGCGGCGGAGGTGCCCGAGGGCCGCTGGCTGGCTGTCGTACGGATGCATCACCTGCTCCAGGACCACCTGGGCATGGACGTACTGCTGCAAGAACTGCGGGCGGTACTCACGGGCAACGCGCACGAGCTGGCGCCGGCGATGCCGTTCCGGAACTTCGTGGCGCAGACACGTGCCGTGCCCCGGGCCGAGCATGAGCGGTACTTCGCCGAGCTGCTCGGTGATGTCACCGAGCCGACCGTCCCGTACGGAGTGCTCGACGTACACGGTGACGGCAGCGGGGTGACCGAGGCAGTCGTGCCCATCGCCGCCGATGTCACCGACGGACTGCGGCGCGTGGCACGGGAGTTGGGGGTCAGCACGGCGACGGTGCTGCATGTGGTGTGGGCGCGCGTGCTCGGGGTGCTGTCGGGGCGTGACGACGTGGTGTTCGGCACGGTGCTGTTCGGCCGGATGAATGCCGGCGCAGGAGCTGACCGGGTGCTGGGCCCGTTCATGAACACCCTGCCGGTACGGGTACGGACCGGCAGGGTCGGAGTGCGGGCCACGGTCGAGGGGATGCGGGAGCAGCTGGCGGGACTGCTGGAGCATGAGCACGCTCCACTGGCGGTGGCGCAGCAGGCCAGCGGGATCGCGGGAGACACCCCGCTGTTCACCTCGCTGTTCAACTACCGGCACATCACCGGCACTTCCGAAGACCCGACCGGTGGGGAACAGACCGGCCGCCGGCCGATGGAAGGCATCCGCAACGTTCTCGTCCGGGAGCGCACCAACTACCCGGTGACGGTCTCGGTCAACGACTTCGGCGGCGCCGGAATGAGCGTGAGCCTGCTGGCGGCCGATGGCATCGACCCACAGGTGGTGGGCCGTTCGCTCCGCACCGCACTGGCGAACGTGGTCGACGAACTCGCGACGGCGCTGGACGGTGGCCCGGACACCCTGCTGACCGCGGTGGCCGTCCTGGATTCGGGGGAGCGGGACCAGGCGCTCGTCGAGTGGAACGACACCGCGGTCGAAGGAGCCCTGAGGTCGGTCCCGGATCTGTTCGAGGCGCAGGTGGCGCGGACGCCGGACGCGCCGGCGCTGGTGGGGTCCGGGTTCACACTGAGCTTCGCGGAGCTGGACGAGCGTGCCAATCGCCTCGGGCGGTATCTGTCCGGCCGGGGAGTGGGACCGGAGGCGGCGGTCGCTGTGGCCGTGGACGGCGGCGCCGAGCTGATCGTGGCGTGGCTGGGGATTCTCAAGGCGGGCGGCGCGTACGTACCGGTCAACACCGAATATCCGGCCGAGCGGATCTCGTTCATGCTGTCCGACTCCGCGGCCGTCGCGGTGGTGGCCACCGGATCCGCGCGCGCCGCCTTCGAGGGACTCGACGTGCCGGTGGTGGAGCTGGACGATCCCGCCACGGCCCGCGAACTCGCCGGTCTTGACGGTGGCCCGCTGCCGCGTCAGCTGCGCCCCGAGCATCCGGTGCAGATCATCTACACCTCCGGGTCCACCGGTGTGCCCAAGGGCGTGGTCATCCTGCACCAAGGCGTCGACCGGGTGGCGCGGCATGTGGGGGTGACCGCGGGGGACGTGGTGAGCCAGCTGGCCTCGGTGTCGTTCGACGCGAGCACCTTGGAGGTCTGGGGTGCGCTGCTGAACGGCGCGACACTGGCGCTTCCTGAGCAGGGCGAGCTGTCGGTGGCGGAGCTGGGCGACTTCGTGTCCGCTCACCGGGTGACCACCGCGTGGCTGACGGCCGGGCTGTTCCACGAGGTGGTGGACGCCGACATCCAGGTTCTCGCCGGTCTGCGTGAGGTGTGGGCCGGCGGTGACGTGCTCTCTCCCGCGCACTGCGACCGTGTGACGGGCGAACTGCCGCGGACCGCGCTGACGAACGTGTACGGCCCGACCGAGTGCACGGTGTTCACCACGACGCACCCGGTGGCCGGCCCGGGAGACGGGCGGGGTGTGCCCATCGGGAGTCCCGTGGCGGCCAGCCGGGTCTACGTTCTGGACGCGTCGCTGAACCCGGTGCCGGTGGGTGTGCCCGGGGAGCTCTACACGGCCGGGGCCGGGCTGGCCCGCGGGTATGTGGGACGGCCGGGATTCACCGCCGAGCGCTTCGTCGCCTGCCCGTTCGAGCCCGGGGAGCGGATGTACCGGACCGGCGACCAGGCCGTGTGGCGCCAGGACGGCGTGCTGTCGTTCGTGGGCCGGGTGGATCAGCAGGTGAAGATCCGCGGAATGCGGATCGAGCTGGGCGAGGTCCAGAGCGCGCTCGCCGGGCATCCGGCAGTGGGCCGGGCCGAGGTGATCGTCCGCGAGGACGTCCCGGGCGACAAGAGGCTGGTGGCCTACGCGGCGCTCACCGAGGACGCGGACATATCGGCGGAGTCCCTGCTGGAGTCGTTGGCCGAGACGCTGCCCGCCCATCTGGTGCCCTCGACGGTGGTGCTGCTCGAACGCTTCCCGCTGACCGTGAACGGAAAGGTGGACCGCTCGGCCCTGCCCGCTCCCGACTATGCGGCCATGGGTGTGTCCGAGCGCCGCGCGCCGGCCACGGTGCAGGAGGAGATCCTGTGCGGGGTGTTCGCGGATGTGCTGGCGCTGGAGTCGGTGGGGGTCGACGACGACTTCTTCCGGTTGGGCGGACACTCGCTGCTGGCCGCCCGGCTGGTGTCGCGGATCCGCACGATTCTGGGTGTCGAGCTGCCGCTGCGGGCGCTGTTCGAGGCACCGACGGTGGCCGGTCTCGCGACGCGGTTGGCCGAGGCGGCGCAGGCTCGGACGCCGTTGCGGGCGGTGGAGACGCGTCCGGAGCGGGTGCCGTTGTCGTTCGCGCAGCGGCGGTTGTGGTTCCTGGCTCAATTGGAGGGACCGAGCCCGACGTACAACATCCCCACGGTCGTGTCACTGACCGGCGAGGTGGACGTCGCCGCGCTGGGTGCGGCACTGCGTGATGTGATCGCCCGGCATGAGTCGCTGCGCACACTGTTCCCGGCGGTGAACGGCGAGCCCTACCAGCGGATCCTCGATGCCCGGGAACCGCACGGGGACCTGCGAGTCGAGCCGGTGGCACCCGCGGGACTGGACGCGGCCGTGCGGCAGGCCACGCAGCACACGTTCGATCTGTCGGCGGAGCTGCCGATCCGGGCGTGGCTGTTCGAGGCCGGGCCGGATGAGCGGGTGCTCGTCGTGGTGGTGCATCACATCGCCAGCGACGGTTGGTCGACCGCTCCGTTGGCGCGGGACCTGTCGGTCGCGTATGCCGCGCGGTCGCAGGGCGAGGCTCCGGTGTGGGAGCCGTTGCCAGTGCAGTACGCCGACTACACCCTGTGGCAGCGGGAGTTGCTGGGTGAGGAGTCGGAGCCGGGCGGTCTACTGTCGGAGCAGGTGGAGTACTGGCGCCACGCGTTGGCCGGGGTGCCGGAGGAGATCGCGCTGCCGGTGGACCGGACGCGTCCTGCGGTGGCGAGTCATGTGGGGCATCGGGTGCCGTTGCGGGTGTCGGCCGAGGTGCATCAGCGGGTGGTGGAACTGGCGCGTGCCGAGGGTGTGACGGTGTTCATGGTTCTTCAGGCGGCGTTGGCGGTGACGCTGTCACGGCTCGGTGCGGGGACCGATGTGCCGATCGGCTCCGCGATCGCGGGACGTACTGACGAGGCGCTGGACGATCTCGTCGGGTTCTTCGTGAATACGTTGGTGGTGCGGACGGATCTGTCGGGTGATCCGGAGTTCCGTGAGGTGCTGGCTCGGGTGCGTGAGGCGAGTCTGGGTGCTCTGGCGCATCAGGATGTGCCGTTCGAGCGGCTGGTGGAGGAGCTCGCGCCGGAGCGGTCGCTGTCCCGGCACCCGCTGTTCCAGGTGATGCTGACCCTGCAGAACACCGACGGCGCCAGGCTGGAGCTGGCCGGTGCCCGTGTCGGTGCCGGGGCGCCGGCGGCCGGTGTGTCCACGGCGTCGGTGAAGTTCGATTTCGATGTGTCGCTGGTTGAGGTGCTGGACGAGGAAGGCCGTCCGGCCGGGCTGCGGGGGTCGCTCATCGCGTCGGCGGACCTGTCCGAGGTGGAGACCGCCGAACGCCTGACGAGCTGGTTCGCCCGGGTGTTGGAACACGTGACGGCGGCGCCCGACGTGCGGCTGCATGCGGTCGACGTCATTGATGCGGCTGAACGGGACCAGGTGCTCGTCGGATGGAATGACACCGCGGCCGCAGGCCCGGCGGACACCGTCATCGAGCTCTTCGGCCAACGGGCGGACGCCGCACCGGATGCGGTGGCAGTGGTGGCCGACGGGGTCGAGCTGTCCTACGGCGAATTGGACGCGGCAGCGAATCGGCTGGCGCACTGGCTGCGTGGGATGGGTGTGGGCCCGCAGACCGTGGTGGGCGTGTGCCTGCCGCGCGGGGCCGAGTTGGTGACGGCGATCCTCGGGGTGTGGAAGGCGGGAGCGGCGTACCTGCCGATTGACCGTCAACTGCCCGGCGAGCGTGTGGAGTTCATGCTCGGCGACGGCGGTGTGCAGCTCGTGGTGGCGGACCACTCGGCGACCGAGGGCCTGGCCGAAGCGCTGAGCGGCGTGCCGGTTGTGTGGCTCGACGATTCGCAGCTGCAGGCACAGTTGGAAGAGCTGCCGACGAGCCCGCCGACGGTGACGGTGACACCGATGGAAGTGGCGTATGTGATCTATACGTCGGGTTCGACGGGTGTGCCGAAGGGTGTGGCGGCGACCCACGGCGGGGCGCTGAACCTGGCGACCGCGCAGATCGAGCGGTTCGCGGTGGAACGTGACTCGCGGGTGTTGCAGTTCGCGTCGATCGGTTTCGATGCGGCGGTGTCCGAGGTGCTGATGGCGCTGTGCTCCGGTGCGGCTTTGGTGGTGGCTTCGGCCGATGAACTGCTGCCGGGTGGTGGGTTGGTGGAGGTCGTGGCGCGGCACTCCGTCACGCATGCGACGTTGCCGCCGGCGGTGCTGGGCGCTCTCGACGCCGACACCGACCTGGACTCGCTGACCACGCTCGTATCTGCGGGTGAGGCCCTGGATACAGGCCTGGTGGAGCGGTGGGCTTCGGGTCGTCGGCTGATCAACGCCTACGGTCCGACGGAGATCACCGTGTGTGCGTCGATGTCGCAACCACTGACGCCGGGGGATAAGCCGACGATCGGCACACCGATCGCCAACGGCCGCTTGTTCGTGCTGGATGAGGCGCTGAAGCCGGTGCCGGTGGGTGTTGCGGGTGAGCTGTATGTGGCGGGTGCCGGTGTGGCACGTGGCTATGTGGGCCGTGCGGGGCTGACGGGTGAGCGGTTCGTGGCCTGCCCGTTCGGGTCGCCGGGTGAGCGGATGTATCGGACCGGGGACGTGGCGAAGTGGACTGCGGACGGTCAGCTGGTCTTCGGCGGCCGGGCCGATGAGCAGGTCAAGGTGCGCGGGTTCCGGATCGAGCCGGGCGAGATCGAGGCCGTGCTGCTGTCGCGGCCGGACGTCGGACAGGCCGCGGTGATCGCACGCGAGGACGCTCCGGGCGACAAGCGCCTGGTCGCCTACGTGGTGGCCGCGGACGCAGGGCTCGACACGGATGCCCTGCGGGACGTGGTGGCGTCGCGGCTGCCGGAGTACATGGTCCCGGCCGCGTTCGTGACGCTGGACGAGTTGCCGCTGACGGTCAACGGCAAGCTCGACCGCAGGGCCCTGCCCGCGCCGGAGTACGTCACGGGTGCGGGCCGTGCCCCGGCCACCGTGCAGGAGGAGATCCTCTGCGCGGTGTTCGCCGAGGTGCTCGGCGTGGAGTCGGTCGGCGTCGACGACAACTTCTTCCGGCTGGGCGGGCATTCGCTGTTGGCGGTGTCGTTGGTGGAGCGGCTGCGGGCGCGGGGTGTGTCGGTGTCGGTGCGGGCGCTGTTCGAGGCGTCGACACCGGCCGGGCTGGCGAGGGCGTCCGGTGCCGAAGCGGTTGAGGTGCCCGAGAACCTGATCCCGGTCGGCGCGGAGCGGATCACGCCGGAGATGTTGCCGCTGGTCGAGCTGTCGCAGCAGGAGATCGACCGGGTGGTCGCGGCGGTCGACGGTGGAGCGTCGAACGTGGCGGACATCTATCCGCTGGCGCCGTTGCAGGAGGGGATGTTCTTCCACCACCTGATGGCGGGTGAGGGCGGCGACGTCTATCTGACGGCGCGGGTGGTGGAGTTCGACTCCCGGGCCCGGCTGGACACATTCGTCGGTGCCTTGCAGCAGGTCGTGGACCGGCACGACATCTATCGCACGGGTGTGGTGTGGGAGGGCCTGCGCGAGCCGGTTCAGGTGGTGTGGCGGCAGGCTCAACTGCCGGTCTTCGAGCACGTCTTCGAGGAGGACGTGGCTGCCGCGGGACCCGAAGGATGGATGGAGGGCCTGACCGCCCTGGCGGGATCGGTGATGAACCTCGACCGTGCGCCGCTGACGGACCTGCATGTGGCCGAGGTCGAGGAAGGCCGTTGGCTGGGTGTGATGCGGATGCATCATCTGCTGCAGGACCACCTGGGCGTGGACATGATGCTGCAGGAGCTGCGGGAGATCCTGGCCGGGCGTCCCGAGGAGCTGAGGCCCGCACTGCCGTTCCGGAACTTCGTGGCGCAGATGCGGTCGGTGCCCCGGGCCGAGCACGAGCGGTACTTCGCCGAGCTGCTCGGTGATGTGACCGAGCCGACCGCCCCGTACGGGGTGCTCGACGTGCGCGGCGACGGCAGCGACGTGGCGGTCGAGAGCCTGCCGATCTCCGACGAGGTCGTGGACACGCTCCGGCAGGTGACACGGCAGATGGGGGTGAGCCCTGCCACCGTGATGCACGTGGTGTGGGCGCGCGTGCTGGCCGTGCTGTCGGGCCGCGACGACGTGGTTTTCGGCACGGTGCTGCTCGGACGCATGACGGCAGGCGCGGGAGCCGACCGCGTCGTGGGCCCGTTCATCAACAGCCTCCCGGTGCGGGTGCGGACCCGCCGGGCGGGGGTGCGGGCCGCGGTCGAGGACATGCGGGACCAGTTGGCGGCGCTGCTGGAGCACGAGCACGCCCCGCTGGCGCTGGCCCAGCAGGCCAGCGGGATCGCGGGCGACACCCCGCTGTTCACCTCGCTCTTCAACTACCGCCCCGCCGACCAGGAATCGGACGCCGGGGAGCAGCGATCGATCGACGGCGTCCGGTACGTCTTCGAACGGGACAAGACCAACTACCCGTTGGCCGTTGCCGTCAATGACAACGGTGCGGCTGGTATGCGCGTCAGTGTGCTGGCCGTCGACCCCATCGATTCGCTTGAGGTCTGCCGTCTGTGGTGCACCGCGATCGAGAACGCGGTCGGCGCACTGGCAGGCACGGTGCACGGCGGACCCGACGTACCGCTCGCTGCCGTGAGCGTGCTCGATCAGCTAGCGCGCGAACGGATGCTCGTGGGCTGGAACGACACCGCCGCCGGTGACCAGGACGGCACCGTCGTGGAGGTGTTCGGACGGCAGGTGGCCGCCGTCCCTGACGCTCCTGCCGTCATCGCAGGCCAGGATGTCCTCACGTACCGCGAGCTGGACGTCGCGTCGAATCGCTTGGCGCACTTCCTGCGCGGTCTGGGCGTGGGGCCGGAGGTGGTGGTCGGGCTCTGCCTGCCGCGCGGCGCGCGGATGGTCACCGCGGTGCTGGGAATCCTCAAGGCCGGAGCGGCCTATCTGCCGATGGACGTGGCGCATCCGGCGGAGCGGATCGGGTTCATGGTGGCCGACAGCCGCATACCGGTCCTGCTCGGTGTCGAGGATGTGCTGGACGAACTGCCGTTGCGCGGCGTCATGCCGGTGGCGTTGGACGGCCGGCACGTCGAGGCGCAGATGGCGGCCATGCCGGAGACTGCTCCTGGTGTGTTCGTGGATGCGGCCGGGGTGGCGTATGTGATCTATACGTCGGGTTCGACGGGTGTGCCGAAGGGTGTGGCGGCGACCCACGGCGGGGCGCTGAACCTGGCGACCGCGCAGATCGAGCGGTTTGTGGTGGAGCCGGGTTCTCGGGTGTTGCAGTTCGCGTCGATCGGTTTCGATGCGGCGGTGTCCGAGGTGCTGATGGCGCTGTGCTCCGGTGCGGCTTTGGTGGTGGCTTCGGCCGATGAACTGCTGCCGGGTGGTGGGTTGGTGGAGGTCGTGGCGCGGCACTCCGTCACGCATGCGACGTTGCCGCCGGCGGTGCTGGGCGCTCTCGACGCCGACACCGACCTGGACTCGCTGACCACGCTCGTATCTGCGGGTGAGGCCCTGGATACAGGCCTGGTGGAGCGGTGGGCTTCGGGTCGTCGGCTGATCAACGCCTACGGTCCGACGGAGATCACCGTGTGTGCGTCGATGTCTCAGCCGCTGACACCGGGAGGCGTGCCGACGATCGGTACGCCGACTGCCAACACACACCTGTACGTTCTCGATGAGATGCTCACGCCTGTTCCGGCGGGTGTGACGGGCGAGCTGTACGTGGCCGGAGCCGGTGTTGCACGTGGCTACGTCGGCCGGCCCGGTCTGACGGGTGAGCGGTTCGTGGCCTGCCCGTTCGGAGCGTCCGGGGCGCGGATGTACCGGACTGGGGACGTGGTGCGGTGGACGGCCGATGGGCAGTTGGTGTTCGTCGGGCGCACCGACGAACAGGTCAAGATCCGCGGGTTCCGCATCGAGCCCGGTGAGATCGAGGCCGTCCTGTCGGCGCACTCGGAGGTGGCGCAGGCCGCGGTGCTGGCACGGGAGGACATCCCCGGTGACAAGCGGCTGGTCGCCTACGTCGTCCCCGCCGACGGTGACACGGAAGCGATCGGCGACGGCATACGGGACTTCGCCGCGTCGCGGTTGCCCGAGTACATGCTCCCCGCCGCGTTCGTCACCCTGACCGAGCTGCCGCTGACAGTCAACGGCAAGCTCGACCACAAGGCCCTGCCGGCCCCCGCGTACGCCGGCGCGGCCGGGGCCGGGCGGGGACCCTCGACCGCGCAGGAAGAGATCCTGTGCGGGGTGTTCGCCGAGGTACTGGGCCTGGAGTCGGTCGGCGTCGAGGACGGCTTCTTCGACCTGGGCGGCCACTCGCTGCTCGCGGTACGGCTGATCTCGCGGATCCGTGTCGTACTCGGCGTGGAGGTCGAGGTCAGGACTTTGTTCGAGGTCCCGACCGTGGCCGGTCTTGCCACCCGCCTGGCCGACGCGGGGCAGGCTCGGACACCGCTGCAGACGGCGGGGGTGCGCCCCGATCGAGTGCCGTTGTCGTTCGCGCAGCGGCGGCTGTGGTTCCTGGCCCAGTTGGAAGGGCCGAGCCCGACCTACAACCTCCCTGCGGTCGTCCGGCTGGCGGGGGACGTGGAACCCGCTGCGCTGGGTGCGGCGCTGCGGGATGTGATCGGGCGGCACGAGTCGCTGCGAACGGTCTTCCCGGCCGTCGATGGTGAGCCGTACCAGCGGATCCTCGACCCGCAGGGCCTGGACTGGGAACTCGACGTGCTCCAGGTGGAGCCCGGGCGGCTGGCCGAGGCCGTGGAGCAGGCGACGCGGTATGTGTTCGACCTGTCGGTGGAAGTGCCCATCCGTGCGTGGCTGTTCGCGTCGGGGGACGAGCATGTGCTCGTGGTGGTGGTGCACCATATCGCCGGTGACGGCTGGTCGATGGCACCGCTGGGCCGGGACCTCTCCGCGGCGTACGCGGCCCGGCTGACGGGGCAGGCCCCTGACTGGGAGCCGCTGCCGGTGCAGTACGCGGATTACGCTTCGTGGCACCGGGAGTTGCTGGGCGAGGAGTCCGATCCCGGCAGTCTCCTGTCGGAGCAGGTGGAGTACTGGAGGTCGGCGCTGGCAGGAGCGCCGGAGGAGCTGGCATTGCCTGCGGACCGGCCGCGCCCGGCAGTGGCCGGCCACACAGGTCACCAGATGCCGTTGGAGGTGTCGGCAGCGGCGCACCGGCGGGTGGTGGAGCTGGCACGGGCCGAGGGCACCACGGTGTTCATGGTGCTGCAGGCGGCGCTCGCGGTGATGCTGTCGCGGCTGGGAGCGGGGACGGACATTCCGGTGGGGTCGGCGGTGGCGGGTCGCACCGACGAGGCGCTCAACGACCTGGTCGGGTTCTTCGTGAACACGTTGGTGATCCGTACGGACCTGTCGGGGGACCCGGAGTTCCGGCAGGTGCTGGGGCGGGTACGGGAGGTGAACCTGGACGCGCTGACCCATCAGGACGTGCCGTTCGAGCGTCTGGTGGAGGAGCTGGCACCGTCGCGGTCGCTGGCCCGGCACCCGCTGTTCCAGGTGATGCTGACCGTGCAGAACGTCGATCGGGCGACGCTGGCGTTGCCCGGGGCGGTCGCCAGTTCCGGAGGATCGGCAACGGGTGACGTCGCGACGGCGTCGGCGAGGTTCGACCTCGATCTGTCGTTGTCGGAGATGCTCGACGAGCATGGACGTCCCGCGGGGCTGCGGGGTGCGTTGAACGCGTCGGCGGACCTGTTCCACGCCGAGACGGCGCAACGGATGGCCGGCTGGTTCGTCCGGGTGCTGGAGGCGGTCACCGAGACACCTGACGTTCAGGTGCGCATGGTGGAGCTGCTCGCCGACGACGAGCGCGACCTGGTGCTCCAGCAGTGGAATGCCACGACAGAAGCGATGCCGGACCGAAGTGTTCTGGAGCTCTTCCTGCGACGCGTGGAGCTCTCCCCGGACGCGGTGGCCATGGTCGCCGACGGGGCCGCACTCACCTATGCGCAACTGAACGCGAACGTCGACAGGCTCGCGGGCCGACTGCGCGACGTGAACGTGGGCCCGGAGTCGGTGGTGGGGCTGTGCCTGCCACAGGGCGCCCAGATGATCACCGCGATTCTGGCCGTCTGGCGTGCAGGGGCGGCGTATCTGCCGATTGACGCGCAACTCCCGCTGGAACGCTTGCAGTTCATGCTCACCGATTGCGCTGTGCGGATCGTCCTCGTGGATCGTGAGATCGGTGCGGATCTGCCGTTCGAGGCGGCGGGTGTGCCGGTGGCGTGGATCGACGAATGGTGGAACGCCCCGGACACGGAGACGGTGACACCGCCCGTCGTGGATGCCGCCGGGTTGGCGTATGTGATGTATACGTCGGGGTCGTCGGGGGTGCCGAAGGGTGTGGCGGTGACGCATGGGTCGCTGGCCAATTATGTGGTGTCGGTGTCGGGGCGGTTGGGTTGGGATGTGCCGGGGGCGCGGTATGCGTTGTTGCAGGCGCAGGTGACGGACCTGGGGAACACGGTGGTGTTCGCGAGTCTGGTCACGGGTGGACAACTGCACGTACTGGATGCGGAGTTGGTGACGGATCCGGTCGCCGTGTCCGGGTATCTGCGTGAGCAGCGGATTGATGCGATGAAGGTGGTGCCTTCGCATCTGGCGGCGTTGACGGCCGCTGCGGGTGTGGAGTCGTTGCTGCCGGCCGGGTCCGTGGTGCTCGGTGGCGAGGCGGCGCCGGTCGAGTGGACGACGGAGCTGGTGCGGGCCGCTGCCGCTGGTGGTCGGCAGGTGTTCAACCACTACGGGCCGACGGAGACCACGGTCGGGGTGGCGACCGGTGAGCTGTCGCCGCAGGTGGTGGCTGGTGGAGTGGTGCCGATCGGTACGCCGATCGCCAACACCCGGCTGTTCGTGCTCGATGGGACGCTGCGGCCGGTGCCGGTCGGAGTGGCGGGCGAGCTGTATGTGGCCGGTGCCGGGCTTGCGCGCGGGTACGTGGGCCGTGCGGGTCTGACCGGTGAGCGGTTCGTGGCCTGCCCGTTCGGATCTGCCGGGGAGCGGATGTACCGGACCGGGGACCTGGCCAAGTGGACGGTGGACGGGCAGTTGGTGTTCGCCGGCCGGGCGGACGATCAGGTGAAGGTGCGTGGTTTCCGGATCGAGCCCGGTGAGATCGAGGCCGTCCTGTCGGCGCATCCGGAGGTGTCCCGGGTCGCGGTGGTCGCCCGTGAGGACACCCCGGGGGACAAGAGCCTGGTCGCCTACGTGGTACCCGTGGACACCGATGGCGGCTTAGTAACCGGTCGCCTGCGCGGTTTCGTGGCGGGTCGGCTGCCCGAGCACATGGTCCCGGCCGCGTTCGTCACGCTGGACGCGCTGCCGCTGACCGTCAACGGCAAGCTGGACCGCAAGGCCCTGCCCGCCCCCGACTACACCGCCGGGGCCGGAAGGGCGCCGGCGACCGTGCAGGAAGAGCTCCTGTGCACCGCCTTCGCGCAGGTCCTGGGCCTGGAGTCGGTCGGGGTGGACGACGGCTTCTTCGAGCTCGGTGGCCATTCGCTGCTCGCGGTACGGCTGATCTCGCGGATCCGTGTCGTACTCGGTGTGGAGCTGCCGCTGCGCGCGCTGTTCGAGGCGCCGACCGTGGCCGGGTTGGCCGCGCGTATTGCGGGCCTGGGGACGGAGCCGACACGGCAGCCTTTGCGGGCGGCGGGGACGCGTCCTGAGCGGGTGCCGTTGTCGTTCGCGCAGCGGCGGTTGTGGTTCCTGGCCCAGTTGGAGGGCCCGAGCGCGACGTACAACTTGCCGACGACGATACGGCTGGGTGGCGACGTGGATGCCTCAGCGCTGGGTGTGGCACTACGTGATGTGATCGCTCGGCATGAGTCGCTGCGCACGGTGTTCCCGGCGGTGGACGGCGAGCCGTATCAGCGGATCCTCGACCCGCAGAACCTGGACTGGAACCTCGATGTGTCGCAGGTGGCGCCCGGGGACCTGGGCGAGGCGGTGGCACAGGCCTCGGGGTACGCGTTCGACCTGGCTGCGGAGTTGCCCATCCGGGCATGGCTGTTCGAGGCCGGGTCGGATGAGCGGGTGCTGGTCGTGGTGGCGCATCACATCGCGAGCGACGGGTGGTCCCGCGGCCCGTTGGCGCGGGATCTGTCGGTGGCGTACGAGGCGCGGCTGCGGGGCGAGGTTCCGGTGTGGGAGCCGTTGCCGGTGCAGTACGCGGATTATGCCTTGTGGCAGCGGGAGTTGCTGGGGGAGGAGTCGGATCCGGGCAGCCTGTTGTCGGAGCAAGTGGAGTACTGGCGGCGGGAGTTGTCCGGGGCACCGGAAGAGATCGCGTTGCCCGCAGATCGGGTGCGTCCTGCGGTGGCGAGTCATGTGGGGCGTCGGGTGCCGTTGCGCGTCTCGGGCGAGGTGCATCAGCGGGTGGTGGAGCTGGCGCGTGCCGAGGGTGTGACGGTGTTCATGGTGCTGCAGGCGGTCTTGGCGGTGACGCTGTCACGGCTCGGTGCGGGAACGGATGTCCCGGTCGGGTCGCCGATTGCGGGGCGTACGGACGAGGCGTTGGACGATCTCGTCGGGTTCTTTGTGAATACGTTGGTGGTGCGGACGGATCTGTCGGGTGATCCGGAGTTCCGGCAGGTGTTGGGCCGGGTGCGTGAGGCGAGCTTGGGGGCGTTGGCGCATCAGGATGTGCCGTTCGAGCGGTTGGTGGAGGAGCTGGCGCCGGAGCGCTCGCTGTCCCGGCATCCACTGTTCCAGGTGATGCTCACCGTGCAGAACACAGAGCGCGATGCGGTGCAGCTCGCCGACGTGGACTCGGGTGCCGTCAGGCCGGAGGGGCCGGGGACTGCGTCGGTGGCTCGGTTCGACCTTGATGTGATGCTGGAGGAGGCCTTCGATGATCGGGGACGTCCGGCCGGGTTGCGTGGGTCGTTGATCGCGTCGGCGGATCTGTTCGATGTGGGCTCGGCCGCAGTGATGGTTGAGCGGTATGTGCGGGTGCTGGAATCGGTTACGGCGACGCCTGACACGCGTCTGCATGCGGTGGACGTGGTGGGTGCCGATGAGCGTGACGTGGTGTTGCGGCAGTGGAATGACACGGTGGTTGCTGTTGATTCGGTGACGTTGCCGGAGTTGTTTGAGGCGCAGGTGGCGCGGGCTCCGGGTGCGGTGGCGGTGGTGTTTGAGGGTGTGGAGTTGTCGTATGGCGAGTTGGATGTGCGGGCGAATCGGTTGGCGCGTCATCTGGTTGCGCGGGGTGTGGGTGTGGGGTCGAGGGTGGGGGTGGTGTTGGAGCGTGGGGTGGAGTTGGTGGTTGCGTTGTTGGGGGTGTTGAAGGCTGGGGCGGCGTATGTGCCGGTGGATCCGGGGTATCCGGCGGAGCGGGTGGCGTTGCTATTGGAGGATGCGGCGCCGGTGGTGGTGCTGGATGACGCGGGGGTGGTGGCCCGGTTGTCGGCTGCTGACGGGCAGGGTGACACGTTTGATGCTGTTTCGCTGGATGCAGGGGAGGCGGCGTATGTGATTTATACGTCGGGTTCGACGGGGCGTCCGAAGGGTGTGGTGGTGTCGCATCGGAGCATTGTGAACCGGCTGGTGTGGATGGGGGATCGCTACCGTATCGGTGCGGGTGACCGGGTGTTGCAGAAGACGCCGGTTGTTTTTGATGTGTCGGTGTGGGAGTTGCTTGGCACGTTGGTGTGGGGTGCGACGTTGGTGGTGGCGCGTCCTGGGGGGCATCGGGATCCGGGGTATGTGGCGCAGCTGGTGCGTGAGCAGGGTGTGAGTGTGCTGCATTTTGTGCCGTCGATGCTGGATGCGTTTTTGGTGTCGGGTCCGGGTGGGCTGTCGGGTGTGCGGCTGGTGGTGTGCAGTGGTGAGGCGTTGTCGTTGCAGACGCAGGTGCGGTTCTTCGAGGCGTTCGATGGTGCGGAGTTGCACAACCTGTACGGGCCGACGGAGGCGGCGGTCGATGTCACGGCGTGGGCGTGTGTTCCGGGTCAGGTGGAGGGTCCGGTGCCGATCGGGTCGCCGGTGGCGAATACCCGGGTGTTTGTGCTGGATGAGTTCTTGGTGCCGGTGGCGCCGGGTGTGGCAGGGGAGTTGTATCTGGCGGGGGTGCAGTTGGCGCGCGGGTATGTGGGTCGTCCGTCGTTGACGGGTGAGCGGTTCGTGGCGTGCCCGTTCGGGGTGGGTGGTGAGCGGATGTATCGCACGGGGGATGTGGTGCGGTGGACGGTGGACGGGCAGTTGGTGTTCCTCGGCCGGGCGGACGATCAGGTGAAGGTCCGCGGTTTCCGGATCGAGCCGGGTGAGATCGAGGCTGTGCTCGTAGCCCACGCCGAGGTGGCCCAGGTCGCGGTCGTGGCGCGGGAGGACGCTCCGGGCGACAGGCGGCTGGTCGCCTATGTGGTTTCCGATGGTCAGGAGGCTGACGGGCTGCGGGAGTTCGCCGCGTCGCGGTTGCCGGAGTACATGGTCCCGGCCGCGTTCGTGACGCTCGATGAGTTGCCGTTGACGGTGAACGGAAAGCTGGACCGCAAAGCACTGCCGGCGCCGGAGTACGAGATGGGTGGGGGCAGCCGGGGCCCGGCTACGGTGCAGGAAGAGATCCTGTGCGGGGTGTTCGCCGACGTCCTCGGGCTCGGCACAGTCGGCGTGGACGACGATTTCTTCAGGCTCGGCGGACATTCACTGCTGGCGGTGCGGTTGGTGTCGCGGATCCGTGCGGTGCTCGGGGTCGAGCTGGCACTGCGGGTGCTGTTCGAGGCACCGACGGTGGCCGGTCTCGCGGCGCGCCTGACCGAGGCGGGGCAGGCGCGGATACCTTTGCGGGCTGCGGAGAGCAGGCCGGAGCGGGTGCCGCTCTCGTTCGCGCAGCGGCGGCTGTGGTTCCTGGACCAGTTGGAAGGCCCGAGCCCGACCTACAACATCCCGGTGTCGATCAGGCTGAGTGGTGAGGCGGACGTCGCCGCGCTGGACGCCGCACTGCGCGATGTGATCGCTCGGCATGAGTCGCTGCGCACGCTCTTCCCGGCGGTGGACGACGAGCCGTACCAGCGGATCCTCGACCCGCAGAACCTGGACTGGAACCTTCAGGTATCACCGGTGGCGCCCGAGGACCTGGGCGAGGCGGTGGCGCAGGCCTCGCAGCACACATTCGACCTGGCTGCCGAATTGCCCATCCGGGCATGGCTGTTCGAGGCCGGACCGGATGACCGCATCCTCGTGGTCGTGGTGCATCATATCGCCGGCGACGGCTGGTCGATGGCGCCGCTGGCCCGCGATGTGTCGACGGCGTACGCGGAACGGCTCCGCGGCGAGGCCCCGGACTGGCAGCCCCTGCCGGTGCAGTACGCCGACTACACCCTCTGGCAACGCGACGTACTGGGCGGGGAGTCCGACCCCGACAGTCCGCTGTCCGAGCAGATCGGCTACTGGCGGCGGACGCTGGCCGGGGCACCGGAAGAGATCGCGTTGCCGGTCGACCGTGCTCGCCCGGCCGTGGCCGGGCGCCGGGCGCACCGGGCTCCCGTGGAGGTGCCGGCCGACGTCCATCGAAGGCTGCTCGACCTCGCTCGCGCCGAGGGCGCGACGACGTTCATGGTGGTGCAGGCCGCCCTTGCCGTGACCCTGTCGCGGCTGGGAGCCGGGACGGACATACCGATCGGGTCCCCGATCGCGGGCCGCACCGATGAGGCGTTGGACGACCTGGTCGGATTCTTCCTCAACACCCTGGTGATCAGGACCGACCTGTCCGGCGATCCGGGATTCCGGGAACTGGTGGGCCGAGTACGGGAAACGAGCCTCGAGGCACTCGCTCACCAGGACGTCCCCTTCGAGCGGCTCGTGGAGGAACTCGCGCCCTCGCGGGTACTGGGACGGCACCCGCTGTTCCAGGTGATGCTGACACTGCACAACAACGAACGCGCCTCTCTCGACCTGCCCGGTCTGCACACCGGCCGCGGAGGGGCCGTGCTCGACGAGTCCGCCGCGGCACCAGGTCGATACGACTTCTTCGTGTCGCTGACGGAGGTGCTGGACGAGAACGGCCGACCCGCCGGGCTGCGCGGTGGACTGACCCTCACCGCCGACCTGTTCGACACACCGGCCGCGAGCCGGATGGCCGAGCGGTTCCTCCGGGTACTGGAGACCGTCACCACGGCACCGGGCCTGCCGCTGCACGCGGTGGACATCCTGGACGGGCACGAACGGGACCTGCTGGTGAACCGTTGGAGCGGCACCACGAAGGCCCCCCCGGAGTCGATGGTCGTCGAACAGTTCCAGCAGCGGGTGGTGGCGGATCCCGAGGCGACAGCGGTGGTGGCCGACGGCGCCCCGGTGCCGTACGGCAGGCTGGACGCGGAGGCGAACCGGCTCGCCCACCATCTGCGTGGCCTGGGTGCGGGCCCTGAGAGTGTGGTCGGGCTGTGCCTGCCCCGCGGTCTCCAGACGATCACCGCGATCCTGGCGGTCTGGAAGGCCGGCGCGGCCTACCTGCCGATCGACCCCAAGCTGCCCGCCGAGCGGATCGCCTTCATGCTCGCCGACAGCGGAGCACACCTGGTACTCACCGCTGCCACGGAAACCGGGGAATCGCTCGAGGCGCCGTCCGGTGTCACGACCGTCTCGCTGGACGAGCCGGGGCTGACGGCCGCCGCATGTCCCGAGGACGCGCCGCCGGTGACGTCCGCCCCCGAACAACTGGCATACGTGATCTACACCTCGGGATCGACGGGCACAGCCAAGGGCGTGGCGGTCACCCAGGGCGGGCTGGCCGGCTATGTGGCGTCGGCGTCGGCCCGTCTCGGATGGTCCGGTCCGGGAGCGCGGTACGCGCTGCTGCAGCCACAGGTGACGGACTTGGGGAACACGGTCGTCTTCATCAGCCTGGTCACCGGTGGTCAGCTGCATGTGCTGGACGATGCCGCGGTGATGGACGCCGATGCGGTCGCGGGGTACCTGGACGAGCAGCGCATCGACTTCGTCAAGGCGGTGCCCTCACACCTGGCCGCATTGGCCGCCGCGGCCGGTGCGCGGGAGCTGCTGCCGGCCCGGTCGTTGGTGCTCGGTGGGGAGGCATCCACCGCCGCATGGGTCAGCGAGCTGGTGCGGGAGGCCGGGGACCGGCAGATCCACAACCACTACGGGCCGACGGAGACCACGGTCGGCATCGCCACCGCCCGGCTGACCACCGAGACACTCGCCGGCGGTGTGGTGCCGATCGGCACACCGCTCGAAGGCACCCGGGTGTTCGTCCTGGACGACCAACTGGCGCCGGTGCCGGTCGGAGTGGTCGGTGAGCTGTACGCCGCCGGCGCCCAGCTGGCCCGCGGCTACGTCGGCAGGCCCGGCCTGACCGGTGAGCGGTTCGTGGCCTGCCCGTTCGGATCCGGGGGCGAGCGGATGTACCGGACCGGGGACCTGGTGAAGTGGACGTCCGACGGCCGACTGGTTTTCGTCGGGCGCGCCGACGACCAGGTCAAGATCCGGGGATTCCGCATCGAGCCCGCCGAGATCGAAACGGCGCTGCGCAGTCACCCCGGTGTCTCCCGGGCCGCTGTGATGGCACGCGAGGATGTTCCGGGCGATCCCCGGCTGGTCGCCTACATCGTTGCCGCTCACGACGGCGACGACGACGAGGAAGGCGGCGTCGGCATCCGTCGGCACCTCGCACGGCTGCTGCCGGAGTACATGGTGCCCGCTGCGGTCGTGGAGCTGACGGAACTGCCGCTGACCAGCAGCGGGAAGCTCGACCGAACAGCCTTGCCGACGCCGGAGCACACGGCGGCCCGGGCAACTGAACGAGAGCCTGCGAACGAGAAGGAAGCGGTCCTCTGCGAGGTGTTCGCAGAGGTACTCGAACGGGCCTCGGTCCGGGTGGACGACAGCTTCTTCGAACTGGGCGGGCACTCGCTGCTCGCGATCAGTCTGCTGTCCCGCATCCGCGCCAGGCTCGGCATGGAAGTCAAGATCAGGACCCTATTCGAAGCACCGACTCCGGCGGCGCTCGCAGCGAAGCTGGGCAGCGAGAAGACGACTCGACCGGCACTTCGTCCAATGCGTGAGGAGAATCAGTGATGATTCCGCTGTCGTTCGCACAGCGCCGGCTGTGGTTCCTGAGCCAGCTCGAGGGCCCCAGCCCGACCTACAACGTGCCGCTGGCCGTCTCGCTCAGCGGAGACCTGGACGTCGATGCGCTGGACGCGGCCCTGCGCGACGTGATCATCCGCCACGAGTCGTTGCGTACGCTCTGCAAGGTCTCCGACGGCGAGCCGTATCAGCACATCCTTGCTCCGGAGGACCTCGACTGGGCACTGCAGGTGCGGCACGTCGCCACCGAAGAACTGACGGCGGCGATGGATGAGGTCGCCTGGGGCACCTTTGACCTGGCCACCGACATGCCGATCCGTGCCTGGCTCTTCCGCACGGACACGCAGCAGTCCCTTCTGGTTGTCCTGGTCCACCACATCGCCGGCGACGGCTGGTCGATGGCACCGCTGGCCCGCGATGTGTCGACGGCGTACGCGGCGCGGCAGCGCGGGCAGGCCCCCGACTGGGAGCCGTTGTCGGTGCAGTACGCCGACTACACCTTGTGGCAGCGCGAGTTGCTGGGCGACGCAGCGGACCCGGAAAGCCTGTTGTCGCAGCAGGTGGCGTACTGGCGGCGGACGCTGGCCGGGGCACCGGAAGAACTGTCGTTGCCGGTGGACCGGCCGCGCCCGGCGGTGGCCGGACACCGCGGGCACCGGGTGCCGCTCCGTGTTCCGGCCGACGTCCACCGGCAGTTGTCGGAACTGGCCCGGACCGAGAACGCCACGCTGTACATGGTGCTCCAGGCCGCGCTGGCGGTGACGCTGTCCCGGCTCGGCGCCGGCACCGACATTCCCATCGGGTCCCCGATCGCGGGCCGCAACGACGAGGCGCTCGAGAGCCTGGTCGGGTTCTTCGTCAACACGCTCGTGATCCGTACCGACCTGTCGGGCGACCCGGACTTCCGGCAGGTGCTGAGGCGCGTCCGCGAAGCGAGCCTGGACGCGCTGGCACATCAGGATGTGCCGTTCGAACGGCTGGTGGAGGAAACCGCCCCCGAACGGTCGCAGAGCCGCAATCCGCTGTTCCAGGTCATGTTCACCATGCAGAACACCCGTCGTTCCGCGCTGGACCTGACCGACGTGCAGACCAGCAGGGGCGGGCCGCCCGTGACCACGCAGCCCTCCAACGAGACGGTCACCGTTCCGGTCAGGTTCGATCTACATCTGGCTGTGGGGGAGCAGTTCGACGCGGAGGGACGGCCCGCGGGCGTTCGCGGGTCGGTCATGGCTTCCACGGATCTCTTCGACGCCGCTTCGGCGGAGGCGATCGCCGGCCGTTTGATGAGGGTGCTCGAGGCAGTCGCGGCTGCCCCGGACGTCGCGGTGCACACGGTCGAGGTGCTCGATGCCGAGGAACGGGACCGGCTGTTGGTGCAGTGGAATGACACTGCGGTGGAGCCGGTGGGTGTCTCCGTGGTGGAGGCGTTCGAGGAGCGGGCGCGGGCGGTTCCGGGTGCTGTGGCAGTGGTGTCCGGCGATGTCCGCCTGACCTTCGGTGAGCTCGATGCGCGGGCGGGTCGTCTGGCGTGCCATCTGCGTGATCTGGGTGTGGGTCGCGAGTCGGTGGTGGGGTTGTGCCTGCCGCGTGGCGTGGAGATGGTGACGGCGATCCTGGCGGTGTGGAAGGCGGGGGCGGCGTATCTGCCGGTTGATGGGGAACTGCCGGCGGAGCGGGTGGCGTTCATGCTGGCCGACAGCGGTGTGCGGCTGGTGCTGGGCACCCAGGACGCGCTCGGTGGTCTGTCGGTCGGAGAGGCGCGGACACTCGTCCTCGACGACCCGACGACTGCTTTACGGCTCGACGGTTATGGGGATGCGTCGCCGGATGTGGTGTTGCCCGTCGTGGATGCGGCTGGGTTGGCGTATGTGATGTATACGTCGGGGTCGTCGGGGGTGCCGAAGGGTGTGGCGGTGACGCATGGGTCGCTGGCCAATTATGTGGTGTCGGTGTCGGGGCGGTTGGGTTGGGATGTGCCGGGGGCGCGGTATGCGTTGTTGCAGGCGCAGGTGACGGACCTGGGGAACACGGTGGTGTTCGCGAGTCTGGTCACGGGTGGACAACTGCACGTACTGGATGCGGAGTTGGTGACGGATCCGGTTGCCGTGTCCGGGTATCTGCGTGAGCAGCGGATCGATGCGATGAAGGTGGTGCCGTCGCATTTGGCGGCGTTGACGGCTGCGGTGGGTGTGGAGTCGTTGCTGCCGGCGGGGTCGGTGGTGCTGGGTGGTGAGGTGGCGCAGGCCGGCTGGGTCAGGGAATTGGTCCAGGTGGCGGCTGCTGGTGGTCGGCGGGTGTTCAACCACTACGGGCCGACGGAGACCACGGTCGGCGTGGCGACCGCTGAGCTGACCGCTGAGGTGGTGGGTGGCGGGGTGGTCCCGGTCGGTAGGCCGATCGCCAACACCCGTTTGTTCGTACTCGATGAGGCGCTGCGGCCGGTGCCGGTGGGTGTGGCGGGCGAGTTGTATGTGGCGGGGGCTGGGCTGGCGCGCGGGTATGTGGGTCGGCCCGGTCTGACGGGTGAGCGGTTCGTGGCGTGCCCCTTCGGTGCCGGTGAGCGGATGTATCGGACCGGGGACCTGGCCAAGTGGACGGTGGACGGTCAACTCGTCTTCGGCGGGCGGGCCGATGAGCAGGTGAAGATCCGCGGCTTCCGCATCGAGCCCGGCGAGATCGAGGCTGCCCTGTCGGCGCATCCGGAGGTGTCTCAGGCCGCGGTGATCGCGCGGGAGGACACCCCGGGTGACAAGCGCCTGGTTGCCTACGTGGTACCCGCGGACGCCGATGGCGGCCTGGTCACCGGTGAACTGCGGGACTTTGTGGCGGGTCGGTTGCCCGATCACATGGTTCCGGGCGCGTTCGTCGCGCTGGGCGCGCTGCCGTTGACCGTCAACGGCAAGCTGGACCGCAAGGCCCTGCCTACCCCCGACGACGCCACGGAAGGTGCCCGCCGCCGGGAGCCGGTGGACGCGACCGAGGCCGCGCTCTGCGAGATCTTCGCTCAGGTCCTCGGCCTGGACACGGTCGGAGTGGACGACAGCTTCTTCGAGCTGGGCGGACATTCGCTGCTCGCGATCCGGCTGCTCTCGCGGATCCGGTCCAGGCTGGGCACGGAAATCAAGATCAGGGCGTTGTTCGAGACACCGACGCCGGCCGGGTTGGCCAGGGCCAGTGGTGTCGGTTCGGTGGACGTGCCGGACAACCTGATTCCGGTGGGTGCGGAGCGGATCACGCCGGAGATGTTGCCGCTGGTGGAGCTGTCCCAGGCGGAGATCGACCGGGTGGTCGCCGCGGTCGACGGCGGAGCGGCGAACGTTGCGGACGTCTATCCGTTGGCGCCGTTGCAGGAGGGGATGTTCTTCCATCACCTGATGGCGGGTGAGGGTGGGGATGTCTATCTGACGGCGCGGGTGGTGGAGTTCGACTCCCGGGCCCGGTTGGAGACGTTCACCGGGGCGTTGCAGCAGGTGATGGACCGGCATGACATCTATCGCACGGGTGTGGTGTGGGAGGGTCTGCGTGAGCCGGTTCAGGTGGTGTGGCGGCAGGCACAACTGCCGTTCGTAGAACACGACTTTGAGGCTGACGCGGACGAGCCTGCGCGGCGGGTGGAGCGCTTGATCTCCCTCGCGGGGCCGGTGATGGACCTGGGCCGTGCGCCGCTACTGGATGTGCATGCGGCCGAGCTGCCCGAAGGTCGATGGCTGGCCGTGGTGCGTATGCATCACATGCTGCATGACCACATGGGTATGGACGTGCTGCTGGACGAGCTCAGGTCGGTACTCACGGGCCACGCGGACGAGTTGGCGCCGGCGATGCCGTTCCGGAACTTCGTGGCGCAGACGCGTGCAGTGCCCCGGGCCGAGCATGAGCGGTACTTCGCCGAGCTGCTCGGTGATGTGACCGAGCCGACCGCCCCGTACGGGCTGCTCGACATACGTGGTGGCGACGGTGGAGTGGCCTCGGTAGCCATGCCCGTCGCCGCTGAGGTCACCGACGGGTTGCGGCGGGTGGCGCGGGAGTTGGGGGTCAGCACGGCGACGGTGCTGCATGTGGTGTGGGCGCGTGTGCTGGCGGTGCTGTCCGGGCGCGACGACGTCGTCTTCGGGACCGTGCTGTTCGGCCGGATGAACGCCGGTGAGGGAGCAGAGCGGGTGCTGGGCCCGTTCCTCAACACCCTGCCCGTGCGGGTGCGTACCGGCCAGGTGGGCGTACGCGCCGCTGTCGAGGCCATGCGGGATCAGCTGGCGGGACTGCTGGAGCACGAGCACGCTCCGCTGTCGGTGGCGCAGCAGGTCAGTGGGATCACTGACAACACGCCGCTGTTCACCTCGCTGTTCAACTACCGGCACGTGACTGTCGTTGCCGAAAGCCCGGTCGATGAGGAGCGGAACGGGCAGCGGTCGATCGAGGGCATCCAGCGCGTCATGGTCCAGGACCGGACCAACTACCCGGTGACCGTGTCGGTCAACGACTGGGGGGCGGGCGGGCTCAGCCTGAGCGTGCAGACCGTGGATGCGCTCGACCCGGAAGCGATCGTCCAGTTGCTGCGTACCGCTCTGGAGCGCGTGGTCGACACGCTTGACGGGGGTACGGATGTGGGTCTTGGTGTTGTGGATGTGGTGGGGGTTGATGAGTGGGTTCGGGTGTTGGGGTGGAACGAACCGGCGGCTGGTGTTGTGGGTGGTTCGTTGGTGGGGTTGTTCGAGGAGCGGGTGGTGGCTGCTCCGGGTGCGGTGGCGGTGGTGGGGGATGGTGTTGCGTTGACGTTTGCCGAGTTGGATGTGCGGGCGAATCGTTTGGCGCGGTATTTGCGGGGTCGTGGTGTGGGTGTGGGGTCGTTGGTGGGTGTGGTGTTGGAGCGTGGTGTGGATGTGGTGGTGGCGTTGTTGGGGGTGTTGAAGGCGGGGGCTGGTTATGTGCCGGTGGATCCGCGGTATCCGGTGGAGCGGGTGGGGTTTGTTCTGCGGGATGCGGGTGTGGTGGGTGTGGTGACGTCTGTTGCGTGTGGTGCGGTGGTTGAGGGGTGTGTGCCGGAGGGTGCGGTGTTGGTGGTGGTGGATGAGCCGTCGGTGGCAGCGGAGCTGGCGGGGCTGGACGCTTCGGCGGTGGGGTGTGTGGTGTCGCCGGATGAGGCGGCGTATGTGATCTATACGTCGGGGTCGACGGGCCGTCCGAAGGGTGTGGTGGTCAGTCACGGGAATGTGGTGGCGTTGCTGGGGTCGGCGGGTGGGCTGTTGGGTCTGGGGCCGGGGGATGTGTGGAGTTGCTTCCACTCGGTGGCGTTCGATTTTTCGGTGTGGGAGTTGTGGGGTGCGTTGGTGCATGGGGCGCGTGTGGTGGTGGTGGGCTTTGAGGTGTCTCGTTCGCCGGGGCGGTTTGCGGAGTTGTTGGTGCGGGAGGGGGTGACGGTGCTGAGTCAGACGCCGTCGGCGATGTATCAGCTGTTGGCGGTGGATGAGTTTGTGGTGGGGGCGTTGCGGTTGGTGGTGTTTGGTGGTGAGGCGTTGGATGTGGGCCGGTTGGCGGGGTGGTGGGGGCGTGAGGGTGCTGGTGGGGTGGTGTTGGTGAATATGTATGGGATTACGGAGACGACGGTGCATGTGACGCATCGTCGGGTGGGTGTGGGGGATGGGGTGTTGGGCAGTGTGGTGGGTCAGGGGTTGCCGGGGGTGTCGGTGTTCGTGCTGGATGCTGCGTTGCGTCCGGTGCCGGTGGGGGTTGCGGGGGAGATGTATGTCGCGGGTACGGGGGTGGCGCGCGGGTATGTCGGACGTCCCGGTCTGACCGCGGAGCGGTTTGTGGCGTGCCCGTTCGGTTCTGCCGGTGAGCGGATGTACCGGACCGGGGATCTGGCCAAGTGGTCGGAGGACGGGCAGTTGGTGTTCGTCGGGCGGTCCGACGAGCAGGTGAAGGTGCGTGGGTTCCGGATCGAGCCGGGCGAGATCGAGGCCGTCCTGCTGACGCATCCGGAGGTGGCTCAGGTCGCGGTGTTGGCGCGGGAGGATGTGCCGGGGGATCTGCGGCTGGTTGCCTATGTGGTCCCCGTCGGCCAGGAGGCTGGTGGTCTGCGGGAGTTCGCGGCGTCGCGGTTGCCGGAGCACATGGTGCCGGCCGCGTTCGTCATGTTGGAGGGGTTGCCGTTGACGGTGAACGGGAAGCTGGACCGCAACGCACTGCCGGCGCCGGAGTATGTCGCGGGTAGTGGCCGTGCCCCGGCCACCGTGCAGGAGGAGATCCTGTGCGGGGTGTTCGCCGACGTCCTCGGGCTCGACACAGTCGGTGTGGACGACGATTTCTTCCGGTTGGGTGGGCATTCGCTGTTGGCGGTGCGGTTGATCTCGCGGATCCGGGTCGTGCTGGGGGCGGAGGTCGAGGTCCGGGCGTTGTTCGAGGCGCCGACGGTGGCCGGACTCGCGGCCCGGCTGACGGAGGGCATGCGGGTGGCTCGGATGCCGTTGCGGGCTGCGGAGTCCCGGCCGGAGCGGGTGCCGTTGTCGTTCGCGCAGCGGCGGTTGTGGTTCCTGGCCCAGTTGGAGGGCCCGAGCCCGACCTACAACATCCCGCTGCAGGTGCGACTGAGCGGCGAGGTGGACACGGCTGCGTTGAACGACGCACTGCGAGACGTGATCGGACGCCACGAGACGCTGCGCACGATGTTCCCGGCCGTGGACGGTGAGCCGTATCAGCGGATTCTGGATGCGCGAGAGCTCGAGTGGCGACTCAAGGTGCGCAGCGTGGAGGCCGATGAGCTGGGCGCTGCTGTGAGCCAGGCGTCACTGTATGCGTTCGATCTGTCGGCCGAGGTGCCGATTCGGGCGTGGCTGTTCGAGGCCGGTTCCGACGAGCAGGTGCTCGTGGTGGTGGTGCATCACATCGCCGGCGACGCGTGGTCGATGGGTGCGCTGCGGCGTGATGTCTCGGAAGCGTATGCGGCGCGGCTGCGTGGTGAGGTTCCGGTGTTCGAGGTGTTGCCGGTGCAGTATGCGGATTATGCGTTGTGGCAGCGGGAGTTGCTGGGTTCGGAGTCGGATCCTGGGAGTGTGCTGTCGCAGCAGGTGGAGTACTGGCGGCAGGTGTTGGCCGGGGCGCCGGAGGAGTTGGCGTTGCCGGTAGATCGGGTGCGTCCTGCGGTGGCCGGTCATGTGGGGTATCGGGTGCCGTTGCGGGTGTCGGCGGAGGTGCATCGGCGGGTGGTGGAGCTGGCGCGTGCCGAGGGCGTGACGGTGTTCATGGTCCTGCAGGCGGTCTTGGCGGTGACGCTGTCGCGGCTCGGTGCGGGGACGGATGTCCCGGTCGGGTCGCCGATTGCGGGGCGTACGGACGAGGCGTTGGACGATCTCGTCGGGTTCTTTGTGAATACGTTGGTGGTTCGGACGGATCTGTCGGGTGATCCGGAGTTCCGGCAGGTGTTGGGGCGGGTGCGGGAGGCGAGTTTGGGGGCGTTGGCGCATCAGGATGTGCCGTTCGAGCGTCTGGTGGAGGAGCTCGCGCCGGAGCGTTCGCTGTCTCGGCATCCGCTGTTCCAGGTGATGCTCACCGTGCAGAACATCGAGCCTGCGGGAGGGGGTTCGCAGAGCCTGGATCGGTCGACCACCAACTCGGCGAAGTTCGATCTCGATGTGTCGTTGTCGGAGGTGCTGGACGAGGAGGGGCGTCCTGGCGGGTTGCGGGGTGCTCTGACTGCGTCGGCGGATCTGTTCGAGGCGGAAACCGCTGAGCGGTTGATGGGCTGGTTCGGCCGGGTGTTGGACTCGGTGACTGCGGCGCCCGAGGTCCGTCTGCATGCGGTGGATGTGTTGGATGGCGACGAGCGTGACCTGCTGCAGCAGTGGAATGACACGGCGTCGGGTGTGGCTGGTTCGTCGGTGGTGGAGCTGTTCGAGGCGCAGGCGGCGGCTGTTCCGGGTGCGGTGGCGGTGGTGTCGGACGGCGTCGAGGTGTCGTATGGCGAGTTGGATGTGTGGGCGAATCGGTTGGCGCATTGGTTGCGTGGCCGTGGTGTGGGTGCGGAGTCGGTGGTGGGTCTTCGTCTCCGACGTGGCGCGGAGATGGTCGCCGCGATTCTTGGTGTGTGGAAGGCGGGGGCCGCGTATATGCCGGTGGACGTTGAACTGCCGGTTGAGCGGGTGGAGTTCGTCCTGGCGGATGCCGGTGTGGGTGTCGTGGTGGACGCGAATGTCCTCGACGAGCTGGCGGAGTACCCAGACACCGCGCCCGTAGTGCGGCTGGTTGGGGCGGGGTTGGCGTATGTGATTTATACGTCGGGTTCGACGGGGCGGCCGAAGGGTGTGGCGGTGTCTCATGGTTCGTTGGTGAATTTGGTGTCGGTGTTTGGGCCGGTGATGGGTGCGGGTCCGGGTGTGGGTGTGTTGCAGTTCGCGTCGTTCAGTTTTGATGCGTCGGTGTTGGATGTGGCGGTGGCGTTGTCGTCGGGTGCGACGTTGTGGGTGGCGTCGGAGGAGCAGCGGGAGGAGCCGCGGCGGCTGGCGGAGTTGACCGGGGTACAGGCGGCGAGCGTGGTGCCGTCCCTGCTGGAGGTGTTGGACCCGGAGGATCTGTCGGGGGTGGAGACCCTGCTGGTGGGTGCCGAGGCGATTGGTGAGTCGGTGGCGCGGGCGTGGTCGGCGGGGCGTCGGCTGGTGAACACGTATGGGCCGACCGAGGCCACGGTGATGGTGGCGGCCGAGGTGGTCGACGGGGATCGTCCGGGTCCGGTGCCGTTCGGCCGGCCGGTCGCCAACACCCGTCTGTATGCGCTGGACGATGCGCTCATGCCGGTGCCGGTGGGTGTGGCCGGCGAGTTGTATGTGGCGGGTGCGCAGTTGGCGCGCGGGTATGTGGGTCGGCCTGGTCTGACGGGTGAGCGGTTCGTGGCGTGCCCCTTCGGGACCGGTGAGCGGATGTACCGGACCGGGGACCTGGCCAAGTGGACGGACGACGGGCAACTTCTGTTCGCCGGGCGGGCGGATGAGCAGGTGAAGGTGCGTGGTTTCCGGATCGAGCCGGGTGAGATCGAGGCTGCCCTGTCGGCGCATCCGGAGGTGGCTCAGGCTGCGGTGATCGCGCGGGAGGATGCGTCGGGCGACAAGCGCCTGGTCGCCTACGTGGTGCCTGCCGACAGCCAGATCGGCCTTGACGTGGGTGTGCTGCGGGATGTGGTGGTGTCGCGGTTGCCGGAGTACATGGTCCCGGCTGCGTTCGTGACGCTGGACGAGCTGCCGCTGACCGTCAACGGCAAGCTGGACCGCAAGGTCCTGCCCGCACCGGAATACACCAGTGGGGCCGGCCGTGCCCCGGCCACCGTGCAGGAGGAGATCCTCTGCACGGCCTTCGCCGACGTCCTCGGGCTCGAGACGGCCGTCGGGGTGGACGACGACTTCTTCCGGTTGGGTGGCCATTCGCTGCTGGCGGTGCGGTTGGTGTCGCGGATTCGTGCGGTGCTCGGGGTCGAGCTGGCGCTGCGGGTGCTGTTCGAGGCGCCGACGGTGGCCGGTCTCGCGGCGCGCCTGACCGAGGCGGGGCAGGCTCGGATCCCGTTGCGGGCTGCGGAGTCCCGACCGGAGCGGCTTCCGCTCTCGTTCGCACAGCGGCGGTTGTGGTTCCTGGCCCAGTTGGAGGGGCCGAGTTCGACGTACAACATCCCGATGCCGGTCAGGGTCAGTGGCGTGGACACCGCGGTGCTGGACGCGGCACTTCGGGATGTGATCGGTCGGCACGAGTCGCTGCGTACGGTGTTCCCCGTTGTCGACGGTGAGCCCTACCAGCACATCCTTGACCCGGCGGAACTCGACTGGTCGTTGCAGGTCACCCGTGTGCGGACCGATGACCTGGATGCTGCTGGGCGGCAGGCCACGCAATATGCGTTCGATCTGTCGGTGGAGCTGCCGATTCGGGCGTGGCTGTTCGAGGCCGGCCCCGATGAGCAGGTGCTCGTGGTTGTGACGCACCACATCGCCAGCGATGGCTGGTCCCGCGGCGCACTGGCACGGGACGTGTCGGTGGCCTATGCGGCGAGGCTGCGTGGTGAGGCTCCGGTGTTCGAGGTGTTGCCGGTGCAGTATGCGGATTATGCGTTGTGGCAGCGGGAGTTGCTGGGTTCGGAGTCGGATCCGGGGAGTGTGCTGTCGCAGCAGGTGGAGTACTGGCGGCAGGTGTTGGCCGGAGCGCCGGAGGAGTTGGCGTTGCCGGTGGATCGGGTGCGTCCTGCGGTGTCCGGTCATGTGGGGTATCGGGTGCCGTTGCGGGTGTCGGCGGAGGTGCATCGGCGGGTGGTGGAGCTGGCGCGTGCCGAGGGCGTGACGGTGTTCATGGTGCTGCAGGCGGTCTTGGCGGTGACGCTGTCACGGCTCGGTGCGGGAACGGATGTCCCGGTCGGGTCGCCGATCGCGGGGCGTACGGACGAGGCGCTGGATGACCTGGTCGGGTTCTTTGTGAATACGTTGGTGGTTCGGGCGGATCTGTCGGGTGATCCGGAGTTCCGGCAGGTGTTGGGCCGGGTGCGGGAGGCGAGCCTTGGGGCGTTGGCGCATCAGGATGTGCCGTTCGAGCGGTTGGTGGAGGAGCTCGCGCCGCAGCGGTCGCTGTCCCGGCATCCGCTGTTCCAGGTGATGCTCACCGTGCAGAACATCGACAGTGCCTCCCTGGAACTGCCCGGGGTCGGCACGGGTGTTGACGAGGTGACGGCGGGCGGTGTGGCCACCGTTTCGGCGAGGTTCGATCTCGATGTGTCGTTGTCGGAGGTGTTGGACGAGGAGGGGCGTCCTGGTGGGTTGCGGGGTGGCCTGACTGCGTCGGCGGATCTGTTCGAGGCGGAGACTGCTGAGCGGTTGATGGGCTGGTTCGGCCGGGTGTTGGACTCGGTGACTGCGGCGCCCGAGGTCCGTCTGCATGCGGTGGATGTGCTGGGCGCCGATGAGCGTGATCGGGTTCTCACCGAGTGGAATGACACCGCGGTCGAGGGGGGCGGGAGGACGATTCCGACCCTGTTCGAGGCGCACGTGGCGCGGGCTCCGGGTGCGGTGGCGGTGGTGTCGGACGGCATTGAGGTGTCGTATGGCGAGTTGGATGTGTGGGCGAATCGGTTGGCGCATTGGTTGCGTGGCCGGGGTGTGGGTGCGGAGTCGGTGGTGGGTCTTCGTCTCCGGCGTGGTGTGGAGATGATTGCCGGGATTGTGGGTGTGTGGAAGGCGGGGGCCGCGTATGTGCCGGTGGACGTTGAACTGCCGGTTGAGCGGGTGGAGTTCATGCTGGCGGATGCCGGTGTGGGTGTGGTGGTGGACGCGGGTGTCTTCGGTGAGCTGGCGGAGTACCCAGACACCGCGCCCGTAGTGCGGCTGGTTGGGGCGGGGTTGGCGTATGTGATTTATACGTCGGGTTCGACGGGGCGGCCGAAGGGTGTGGCGGTGTCTCATGGTTCGTTGGTGAATTTGGTGTCGGTGTTTGGGCCGGTGATGGGTGCGGGTCCGGGTGTGGGTGTGTTGCAGTTCGCGTCGTTCAGTTTTGATGCGTCGGTGTTGGATGTGGCGGTGGCGTTGTCGTCGGGTGCGACGTTGTGGGTGGCGTCGGAGGAGCAGCGGGAGGAGCCGCGGCGGCTGGCGGAGTTGACCGGGGTACAGGCGGCGAGCGTGGTGCCGTCCCTGCTGGAGGTGTTGGACCCGGAGGATCTGTCGGGGGTGGAGACCCTGCTGGTGGGTGCCGAGGCGATTGGTGAGTCGGCGGCGCGGGCGTGGTCTGCGGGGCGTCGGCTCGTGAACACGTACGGGCCGACCGAGGCCACGGTGATGGTGGCGGCCGAAGTGGTCGACGCGGATCGGTCTGGCCCCGTGCCGTTCGGGCGGCCGGTCGCCAACACCCGTCTGTATGCGCTGGACGATGCGCTCATGCCGGTGCCGGTGGGTGTGGCAGGGGAGCTGTATGTGGCGGGTGCGCAGCTTGCGCGCGGGTATGTGGGGCGGCCTGGTCTGACGGGTGAGCGGTTTGTGGCGTGCCCCTTCGGGACCGGTGAGCGGATGTACCGGACCGGGGACCTGGCCAAGTGGACGGACGACGGGCAACTGGTCTTCGTCGGGCGGGCGGATGAGCAGGTCAAGGTGCGCGGGTTCCGGATCGAGCCCGGCGAGATCGAGGCCGTGCTGCTGTCGCAGCCGGACGTCGGGCAGGCCGCGGTGTTGGCGCGGGAGGATGCCTCGGGCGACAGGCGTCTGGTCGCCTACGTGGTGCCTGCCGACAGTGAGATCGGTATCGATGTGGGTGTGCTGCGGGATGTGGTGGTGTCGCGTCTGCCGGAGTACATGGTCCCGGCTGCGTTCGTGACGCTGGACGAGCTGCCGCTGACCGTCAACGGCAAGCTGGACCGCAAGGTCCTGCCCGCACCGGAATACACCAGTGGGGCCGGCCGTGCCCCGGCCACCGTGCAGGAGGAGATCCTCTGCTCGGTGTTCGCCGAGGTGCTCGGTCTTGAGTCGGTCGGCGTCGACGACAACTTCTTCCAACTCGGTGGGCATTCGCTGTTGGCGGTGTCGTTGGTGGAGCGGCTGCGGGCGCGGGGCGTGTCGGTGTCGGTGCGGGCGTTGTTCGAGGCGTCGACGCCGGCCGGGTTGGCCAGGGCCACAGGCATCGGATCAGTGGACGTGCCGGACAACCTGATTCCGGTGGGTGCAGGGCGGATCACGCCGGAGATGTTGCCGCTGGTGGAGCTGTCGCAGGCGGAGATCGACCGGGTGGTCGCGGCGGTCGACGGCGGGGCGGTGAACGTTGCGGATGTGTATCCGTTGGCTCCGTTGCAGGAGGGGATGTTCTTCCATCACCTGATGGCGGACGAAGGTGGTGACGTCTATCTGACGGCGCGGGTGGTGGAGTTCGACTCCCGGGAGCGGCTCGAGACGTTCACCGGGGCGTTGCAGCAGGTGATGGACCGGCATGACATTTACCGCACGGGTGTGGTGTGGGAGGGCCTGCGTGAGCCGGTGCAGGTGGTGTGGCGGCAGGCACAACTGCCGTTCGTCGAGCACGAGATCGACGGCGGGTCCGCGGACCCGGCGGATGTCCTGCTGGCCTTAGCGGGGTCGGTGATGAACCTTGACCGTGCGCCGCTGATGGATGTGCATGCCGCGGAGGTGCCCGGGGGTCGGTGGCTGGCTGTCGTGCGGATGCATCATCTGCTCCAGGACCACCTGGGTATGGACGTGCTGCTGGGCGAGCTCAGGTCGGTACTCACGGGCCAGGCGGACGAGTTGGCGCCGGCGATGCCGTTCCGGAACTTCGTGGCGCAGACGCGGGCGGTGTCCCGGGCCGAGCATGAGCGGTACTTCGCCGAGTTGCTCGGTGATGTGACGGAGCCGACCGCCCCGTACGGGGTGCTCGACGTGCACGGCGACGGGAGCAGGACCTCCGAGGCCGTAGTGTCCATCGCAGCCGAAGTCGCCGACGGATTGCGGCGGGTGGCGCGGGAGTTGGGGGTCAGTACGGCGACGGTGCTGCATGTGACGTGGGCACGCGTGCTGTCGGCCTTGTCGGGCCGGGGTGACGTGGTGTTCGGCACGGTGCTGTTCGGCCGGATGAATGCCGGTGAGGGCGCCGACCGGGTGCTGGGCCCGTTCATCAACACCCTGCCGGTACGGGCGTGGACCGGTCAGGTGGGAGTACGTGCTGCTGTCGAGGCCATGCGGGATCAGCTGGCGGGGCTGCTGGAGCACGAGCACGCTCCGTTGGCGGTGGCGCAGCAGGCGAGTGGTGTCGCGGCCAATACGCCGCTGTTCACCTCGCTGTTCAACTACCGGCACATCACCGGTGCCGGCGAGGGCCCGACCGGCGGGGAACTCGATGAGCGGAGGCCTGTTGAGGGCATCCAGACCGTCTTCGCCGAGGAGCGGAACAACTATCCCGTGACCGTGTCGGTCAACGACCGGGGCGCCGCTGGGATGAGCGTGAGTCTGGCGACTGCCGATGGCATCGATCCTGAGGGCGTCGGTCATTCGGTGAGTATTGCGCTGGCGAACGTGGTCGACGCGTTGGCGACTGTGCTCGACGGCGGCCCGGACACGCGACTGGCCGCGGTGGACATCCTCGACGCGGGAGAGCGGGATCGGCTCCTGTCTGAGTGGAATGACACGGCGTCGGGTGTGGCTGGTTCGTCGGTGGTGGAGCTGTTCGAGGCGCACGTGGCGCGGGCTCCGGGTGCGGTGGCGGTGGTGTCGGACGGCGTTGAGGTGTCGTTTGGCGAGTTGGATGTGTGGGCGAATCGGTTGGCGCATTGGTTGCGTGGCCGGGGTGTGGGTGCGGAGTCGGTGGTGGGTCTTCGTCTGCCGCGTGGTGTGGAGATGGTTGCCGGGATTCTTGGTGTGTGGAAGGCGGGGGCTGCGTATGTCCCGGTGGATTCTGAACTGCCGGTCGAGCGTGTGGAGTTCATGTTTGCGGATGCCGGTGTGGGTGTGGTGGTGGACGCGAATGTCCTGGACGAGCTGGCGGATTACCCCGGTACCGCGCCCGTAGTGCGGCTGGTTCCGTCGGGGTTGGCGTATGTGATTTATACGTCGGGGTCGACGGGGGTGCCGAAGGGTGTGGCGGTCTCGCATGGTTCGTTGGTGAATTTGGTGTCGGTGTTTGGGCCGGTGATGGGTGCGGGTCCGGGTGTGGGTGTGTTGCAGTTCGCGTCGTTCAGTTTTGATGCGTCGGTGCTGGATGTGGCGGTGGCGTTGTCGTCGGGTGCGACGTTGTGGGTGGCGTCGGAGGAGCAGCGGGAGGAGCCGCGGCGGCTTGCGGAGTTGACCGGGGTACAGGCGGCGAGTGTGGTGCCGTCCCTGCTGGAGGTGTTGGACCCGGAGGATCTGTCGCGGGTCGAGGCGATGGTGGTGGGTGCCGAGGCGGTCAGTGAGTCGGTGGCGCGGGCGTGGTCTGCGGGGCGTCGGTTGGTGCATGCGTATGGGCCGACCGAGGCGACGGTGATTGTCGCGATTGGTGCGGTGGACGGGGATCGTCCGGGTCCGGTGCCGTTCGGGCGGCCGGTCGCGAATACCCGTCTGTATGCGCTGGACGATGCGCTCATGCCGGTGCCGGTGGGTGTGGCCGGGGAGCTGTATGTGGCGGGTGCGCAGCTTGCGCGCGGGTATGTGGGGCGGCCTGGTCTGACGGGTGAGCGGTTCGTGGCGTGCCCGTTCGGGACAGGTTCCGGTGAGCGGATGTATCGGACCGGGGACCTGGCCAAGTGGACGGAGGACGGGCAGCTGCTGTTCGCCGGCAGGGCGGATGAGCAGGTGAAGATCCGCGGGTTCCGGATCGAGCCCGGCGAGATCGAGACTGCCCTGTCGGCGCATCCGGAGGTGGCTCAGGCCGCGTTGATCGCGCGAGAGGACACCCCAGGAGACAAGCGCCTGGTCGCCTATGTGGTGCCTGCCGATAGCGAGATCGGTATCGATGTGGGCGTGCTGCGGGGCGTGGTGGCGTCGCGGTTGCCGGAGTACATGGTCCCGACTGCGTTCGTGACGCTGGACGAGCTGCCGCTGACGGTCAACGGCAAGCTGGACCGCAGGGCGCTGCCGGTGCCGGAGTACGCCGCGGGCGCTGGTCGGGGTCCGGCCACCGTGCAGGAGGAGATCCTGTGCGGGGCGTTCGCCGACGTCCTGGGTGTGGAGTCGGTCGGCGTCGACGACGACTTCTTTGAGCTCGGTGGGCATTCACTGTTGGCGGTACGGGTGATCTCGCGGATCCGTGTGGCGTTGGGGGTGGAGGTCCAGGTCCGGGTGTTGTTCGAGGCGCCGACGGTGGCCCGTCTTGCGGCTCGGTTGTCGGAGGGTGTGCGGGCGGCGCGGATGCCGTTGCGGGCGGCGGAGTCCCGGCCCGAGCGGCTTCCGCTCTCGTTCGCGCAGCGGCGGTTGTGGTTCATCGATCAGTTGGAGGGGCCGAGTTCGGCGTACAACATTCCGGTGCCTCTGCGGGTGAGTGGCGTCGATGTCGGGGTGTTGGAGCAGGCGTTCCGCGATGTGATCGGGCGGCACGAGTCGCTGCGCACGGTGTTCCCGGCGGTCGACGGCGAGCCGTACCAACAGATCCACAACATGCGCGATCTGAACTGGGGGTTGGAGGTCTCCCAGGTCGGCCGTGATGAGCTGGCTGAGGCTGTGGGTCGGGCCGCGGGGTATGCGTTCGATCTGGCGGTGGAGGTGCCGATTCGGGCGTGGCTGTTCGAGGCGGGTCCGGAGGAGCAGGTGCTGGTGGTGGTCATGCACCACATCGCCGGTGATGGTTGGTCGACTGCTCCGTTGGCGCGGGATCTGTCGATGGCGTATGCGGCGCGGTTGCGGGGTGAGGCCCCTGATTGGGAGCCGTTGCCGGTGCAGTATGCGGATTATGCGTTGTGGCAGCGGGAGTTGCTGGGTTCGGAGTCTGATCCGGAGAGCCTCCTTTCGCAGCAGGTGGAGTACTGGCGGCAGGTGTTGGCCGGGGCGCCGGAGGAGTTGGCGTTGCCTGTGGATCGGGTGCGTCCTGCGGTGGCGAGTCATGTGGGTCATTCGGTGCCGTTGCGGGTGTCGGCGGAGGTGCATCGGCGGCTGGTGGGGCTGGCGCGTGCCGAGGGTGTGACGGTGTTCATGGTCCTTCAGGCGTCGCTGGCGGTGACACTCTCCCGTCTCGGTGCCGGGTGGGACATCCCGGTCGCCAGTGGTGTGGCGGGCCGTTCCGATGAAGCGTTGGACGACCTGGTGGGCTTCTTCGTGGACACGTTGGTGATTCGGACGGATTTGTCGGGTGATCCGGAGTTCCGTGAGGTGTTGGGGCGGGTGCGGGAAGCGGGCCTGGGCGCTCTGGCGCATCAGGATGTGCCGTTCGAGCGGCTGGTGGAGGAGCTGGCGCCGGAGCGTTCGCTGTCCCGGCATCCGTTGGCGCAGGTGGTTTTGACCTTGCAGAACGTGGAGCGTGCGGGGTTGGAGATGCCTGGTGTGCGGTCGCGGTCGGCGGGTGGTGTGTCGGCGGGGGTGTCGGTGTCGGTGAAGTGTGATGTGGATGTGATGGTGGGGGAGGCTTTCGATGAGGAGGGGGCTCCGGCGGGGTTGCGTGGGTCGGTGACCGGTGCGGTGGATCTGTTCGATGCCGGTTCGGTGGAGGCTCTTGCCGAGCGCTGGAGCCGGGTCCTTGAGCTGGTCACGTGGGCGCCCGGGACCCGGTTGGGTGCTGTGGATGTGTTGCGGGACGGCGAGCGCGAACAGCTGCTGCGCGGATGGAACGACACCGCCGTCCCGACAGCGGACGCGTCCGTCGTAGAGGCATTCGGACAGCAGGTGGCTGCCGCTCCGGACGTGGTGGCCGTGGTGGCGGACAACATCGAGCTGATGTATGCGGAGTTGGATGCGGCGGCGAATCGGCTGGCGCACTATCTGCGTGGGATGGGTGTGGGCCCGGAGTCGGTGGTGGGAGTGTGTCTGCCACGCGGCGTGGAGTTGGTGACCGGGATTCTGGGTGTGTTGAAGGCAGGCGCGGCGTATCTGCCGATCGACGGGCGGCTGCCGGTGGAGCGGGTGGCGTTCATGTTGGCGGACAGCCGGGCGCAGCTCGTATTGGGGACGCAGGAGGCCTTGGACGATCTGCCTGCCGGGCGGGTACGAATGGTCGCCGTCGACGACCCGATGACGGCTGCGCTGCTCGAGGCCCAGCCGGACACCGCGCCGGCGGTCGCGATCGATGCGGATGGGCTGGCGTATGTGATCTATACGTCGGGTTCGACGGGTGTGCCGAAGGGGGTGGGGGTTGCGCATGCCGGTGTGGTGAATCTGGTGGCGGCGCAGGTTGAGCGGTTCGCGGTGGGGCCGGACTCGCGGGTGCTGCAGTTCGCGTCGATCGGTTTCGATGCGGCGGTGTCCGAGGTGCTGGTGACGCTCTGCTCCGGTGCGGCTTTGGTGATGGCGTCGGCGGAGGAACTGCTGCCGGGTGGCGGGCTGGTCGATCTGGTCGCCGGCAATGGCATCACGCATGCGACGTTGCCCCCCGCGGTGTTGGGCGCTCTTGACGCCGGCGACCTGGGCTCGGTGACCACGCTCGTATCGGCGGGTGAGGCGCTGGATGCGGGGTTGGTGGAGCGGTGGGCTTCGGGGCGTCGGCTGATCAATGCGTACGGGCCGACGGAGATCACGGTGTGTGCGTCGATGTCGCAGCCGCTGACACCGGGGGATGTGCCGTCGATCGGCACGCCGATCGCGAACGCGCGCCTGTACGTGCTGGACGAGACGCTCACGCCCGTTCCCGCGGGTGTGGCGGGGGAGCTGTATGTGGCCGGTGCCGGTGTGGCGCGCGGCTACGTCGGTCGTGCGGGGCTGACCGGTGAACGATTCGTGGCGTGCCCCTTCGGGACCGGGGAGCGGATGTACCGGACCGGTGACTTGGCCAAGTGGACCGCGGACGGCCAACTCGTCTTCGCCGGCCGGGCCGACGAGCAGGTGAAGGTGCGTGGTTTCCGGATCGAGCCGGGTGAGATCGAGGCCCTGCTCGAAGGCCACGCCGAGGTGTCTCAGGCTGCGGTGATCGCGCGTGAGGACACCCCGGGCGACAAACGCCTCGTCGCCTACGTGGTGCCGACGGAGCAGGACACCGACCCCGGTGAGAGCGACATCGACACGGATGGTCTGCGTGACCTCGTGGCATCCCGGTTGCCCGACTACATGGTGCCGGCCGCGTTCGTGGCACTGGCGGAGCTGCCGCTGACCGTCAACGGCAAGCTCGACCGCAAGGCGCTGCCCGCGCCGGAGTACGCCACGGGTGGGGGCCGGGCCCCGGCCACCGTTCAGGAGGAGATCCTCTGCGCAGTGTTTGCCGAGGTGCTCGGTCTCGAGTCGGTCGGCGTCGACGACAACTTCTTCCAGCTGGGCGGGCACTCCCTGCTGGCGGTGACTCTGGTCGAACGGCTCCGTGTGCGGGGCGTGTCGGTGTCGGTGCGGGCCCTGTTCGAAGCCCCCACTCCGGCCGACTTGGCCGGGGCCACGGGCATCGGATCGGTGGAGGTGCCCGAGAACCTGATCCCGGTGGGTGCGGAGCGGATCACGCCGGAGATGTTGCCGCTGGTCGAGCTGTCGCAGGCGGAGATCGACCGGGTGGCCGCGGCGGTCGACGGCGGAGCGGCGAACGTGGCGGACATCTATCCGCTGGCACCACTGCAGGAGGGCCTGCTCTTCCACCATCTGATGGCGGACGGCGGCGTGGACGCGTATGTCTCCGTACGGGTAGTGGAGTTCGCTTCGCGGGAGCACCTCGACGACTTTGCGCACGCGCTGCAGCGCGTGGTGGACCGGCACGACATCTACCGCACGGCAGTGGTGTGGGAGGGGCTGCGTGAGCCGGTGCAGGTGGTGTGGCGGCAGGCCGCACTGCTAGTGGTCGAGCATGCGCTGGAGATCGATTCGGCGGACCCGTCGGCTGCGGTCGAAGCCTTGCTGACCATGGCCGGTTCCGTGATGGGCCTGGACCGGGCTTCGCTGATGGATCTGCACGTGGCCGAGGTCCCGGAGGGCCGATGGCTCGGTGCAGTGCGGATGCATCACATGGTGCAGGACCACTTGGGCATGGACGTGCTGCTGCAGGAACTGCGGGCGGTGCTGGCCGGCCGGGAGGACGAGCTCGCACCGGCGATGCCGTTCCGGAACTTCGTGGCGCAGAGCCGTGCCGTGCCACGGTCCGAGCATGAGCGGTTCTTCAGTGAGCTGTTGGCGGATGTGAGCGGGACGACCGCCCCGTTCGGGCTCCTGGATGTGCGCGGCGACGGTTCTGATGTGGTCTCCGAGATGGTTCCCCTGGACGCGGATGTCGTAGCGGGGCTACGGGATGTGGCGCAGCGGCTCGGGGTGAGTGCGGCGACAGTGCTGCACGTGGCCTGGGCACGGATGCTTGCGGTGGTGGCCGGGCAGGACGACGTGGTGTTCGGCACCGTGCTGTTCGGCCGGATGAATGCCGGCGAGGGCTCCGACCGGGTGATCGGCCCGTTCATCAACACTCTCCCGGTGCGGTTGCGCATAGGAGACGTGGGTGTGCAGGAGGCCGTGGAGGACATGCAGGTGCAGCTGGCCGGGCTGCTGGAGCATGAGCATGCGCCGCTGGCGGTGGCACAGCAGGCCAGCGGCCTGACGGACAGCGCACCCCTGTTCACCTCCATCTTCAACTACCGGCATATCGCAGGGGAATCGAGCCAGGCGGAGTCGGAGGCGGGGCACCCGGAGTCGATGGCCGGGATCCGCAATGTGTTCGTACGGGAGCGGACGAACTATCCGATGGCGGTGTCGGTCAACGATCGCAGTGGTGGCGCTCTGACGCTGACGGTGGAGGTGGCCGACTCGGTCGACCCGCAGTTGGTGGCGCGGTTGCTGCGTACCGCGGTGGAGAACACCGTCACCTCCCTCATCGATACGCCCGACGCCACGCTGCGCAGCATCGATGTCCTCGCCACCCAGGACCGCGAGGACCTCCTCCACCGGTGGAACGACACCGAGGTCGCAGGCCCGGAGGACACCGTCATCGAGCTCTTCGCCCAGCGGGTGCACGCCGCACCGGATGCGGTGGCAGTGGTGGCCGACGGCGACGAGTGGTCGTACGTCGAGCTGGATGCACGCGCCAACCGGCTGGCGCACTGCCTGCGTGACCGCGGCGTGGGCCCGGAGTCGGTGGTCGGGCTGTGCCTGCCGCGTGGGCCGGAGCTGGTCGCCGCCATCCTGGGCGTGTGGAAGGCGGGTGCGGCGTATCTGCCGATTGATGGACAACTGCCGCGCGAACGCATCGAGTTCATGCTCGGCGACATTGGTGTGCAGCTGGTGGTGGCGGACTACACGGCAGCCGAGAACCTGGCGGCGGTGCTGACCGGCATGCCGGTCGTGTGGCTCGATGAGCCGGAAGTGCAGGCGCAGCTGGCCGAACTGCCGAGTACCGCACCGCAGTTGACAGTGTCGCCGACTGGGCTGGCGTATGTGATCTACACGTCGGGTTCGACGGGTGTGCCGAAGGGTGTGGCGGTCGCGCATGCCGGTGTGGTGAATCTGGTGGCGGAGCAGGGTGAGCGGTTCGCGGTGGGGCCGGACTCGCGGGTGCTGCAGTTCGCGTCGATCGGTTTCGATGCGGCGGTGTCCGAGGTGCTGGTGACGCTGTGCTCGGGTGCGGCTCTGGTGATGGCGTCGGCCGACGAGCTGTTGCCGGGTGGTGGGCTGGTCGATCTGGTTGCCGGTAACGGGATCACGCATGCGACGTTGCCGCCGGCGGTGCTGGGTGCTCTCGACGCCGACTCCGACTTGGGCTCGGTGACCACGCTCGTATCTGCGGGTGAGGCCCTGGACGCGGGTCTGGTGGAGCGGTGGGCTTCGGGTCGTCGGCTGATCAACGCCTACGGTCCGACGGAGATCACCGTGTGTGCGTCGATGTCTCAGCCGCTGACACCAGGAGAGGTGCCGACGATCGGCACGCCGATCGCGAACACGCGCCTGTACGTCCTCGACGAGACGCTCCAGCCGGTGCCGGTCGGAGTTGCGGGTGAGCTGTATGTGGCCGGTGCCGGTGTGGCGCGCGGCTATGTGGGTCGTGCGGGTCTGACGGGTGAGCGGTTCGTGGCGTGCCCGTTCGGTTCTGCCGGTGAGCGGATGTACCGGACCGGGGACGTGGCCAAGTGGACTGCGGACGGGCAGCTCGTCTTCGGCGGCCGGGCCGACGAGCAGGTCAAGGTCCGTGGGTTCCGCATCGAGCCCGGCGAGATCGAGGCCGTGCTGTCGGCGCGTCCGGAGGTGGCGCAGGCGGCCGTGATCGCGCGTGAGGACACGCCTGGGGACAAGCGCCTGGTCGCCTACGTAGTGGCCACGGAAACCGATGCCGGCCTGGACACAAGCGCCCTGCGGGACGTGGTGGCGTCGCGGCTGCCGGAGTACATGGTCCCGGCCGCATTTGTGACGCTGGACGAGTTGCCGCTGACGGTCAACGGCAAGCTCGACCGCAAGGCCTTGCCCGCGCCGGAATACGTCACGGGCGCGGGCCGTGCCCCGGCCACGGTGCAGGAGGAGATTCTCTGTGCGGCGTTCGCCGACGTACTGGGTCTTGAGTCCGTTGGCGTCGACGACAACTTCTTCCAGCTCGGCGGGCACTCCCTCCTGGCAGTACGACTGGTTTCGCGGATCCGTACGGTGCTGGGTGCGGAGTTGCCCCTGCGGGCGTTGTTCGAGGCGCCGACGGTGGCCGGGCTCGCGGCTCGGTTGTCGGAGGGTGTGCGGGCGGCGCGGATGCCGTTGCGGGCTGCGGGGACGCGTCCGGTGCGGGTGCCGTTGTCGTTCGCGCAGCGCCGGTTGTGGTTCATCGATCAGTTGGAGGGGCCGAGTTCGGCGTACAACATTCCGGTGCCGTTGCGGATCAGTGGCGTCGATGTCGCGGTGTTGGAGCAGGCGTTCCGCGATGTGATCGGGCGGCACGAGTCGCTGCGCACGGTGTTCCCGGCGGTCGACGGCGAGCCGTACCAACAGATCCACAACATGCGCGATCTGAACTGGGGGTTGGAGGTCTCCCAGGTCGGCCGTGATGAGCTGGCTGAGGCTGTGGGTCGGGCCGCGGGGTATGCGTTCGATCTGGCGGTGGAGGTGCCGATTCGGGCGTGGCTGTTCGAGGCGGGTCCGGAGGAGCAGGTGCTGGTGGTGGTGATGCACCACATTGCGAGCGATGGGTGGTCGACTGCTCCGTTGGCGCGGGATCTGTCGACGGCGTATGCGGCGCGGCTGCGGGGTGAGGCCCCTGATTGGGAGCCGTTGCCGGTGCAGTACGCCGACTATGCGCTGTGGCAGCGGGAGTTGCTGGGTTCGGAGTCGGACCCGGAGAGCCTCCTTTCGCAGCAGGTGGAGTACTGGCGGCAGGCGTTGGCCGGGGCGCCGGAGGAGTTGGCGTTGCCGGTGGATCGGGCGCGTCCGGCGGTGGCCAGTCACCGGGGTCATTCGGTGCCGTTGCGGGTGTCGGCCGAGGTGCATCGGCGGCTGGTGGGGCTGGCGCGTGCCGAGGGTGTGACGGTGTTCATGGTCCTTCAGGCGTCGCTGGCGGTGACACTCTCCCGTCTCGGTGCCGGGTGGGACATCCCGGTCGCCAGTGGTGTGGCGGGCCGTTCCGATGAAGCGTTGGACGACCTGGTGGGCTTCTTCGTGGACACGCTGGTGATCCGGACGGATCTGTCGGGTGATCCGGAGTTCCGTCAGGTGCTGGCGCGGGTGCGGGAAGCGGGCCTGGGCGCTCTGGCGCATCAGGATGTGCCGTTCGAGCGGCTGGTGGAGGAGCTGGCGCCGGAGCGTTCGCTGTCCCGGCATCCGTTGGCGCAGGTGGTTTTGACCTTGCAGAACGTGGAGCGTGCGGGGTTGGAGATGCCCGGTGTGCGGTCGCGGTCGGCGGGTGGTGTGTCGGCGGCGGTGTCGGTGTCGGTGAAGTGCGATGTGGACGTGATGGTGGGGGAGGCTTTCGATGAGGAGGGGGCTCCGGCGGGGTTGCGTGGGTCGGTGACCGGTGCGGTGGATCTGTTCGATGCCGGTTCGGTGCAGGCTCTTGCCGAGCGCTGGAACCGGGTCCTTGAACTCGTGACCGCGGCACCCGAGACCCGGCTGGGCGCGGTGGACGTGCTGCGCGACGACGAACGCGAGCAACTGCTGCACGTGTGGAACGACACCACCGCCCCGATCGCGGACACGTCGGCAGTGGAGTTGTTCGAGGCCCAGGCCGCGCGGACGCCCGGTGCGACGGCGGTCGTGGGTGATGGCATGGAGCTGTCCTACGGCGAGTTGGATGCGGCGGCGAACCGGCTGGCGCACCATCTGCGTGGGATGGGTGTGGGACCGGAGTCCGTGGTGGGTGTGTGCCTGCCGCGCGGCGCGGAGTTGGTGACCGCGGTCCTGGGGGCGTGGAAGGCAGGAGCGGCGTTCGTGCCGGTTGACGGGGCGCTGCCGGTGGAGCGGGTGGCGCACATACTGGCGGACAGCCGGGCGCAGCTCGTATTGGGTACGCAGGAGGCCCTCGATGACCTGCCGGCCGGGCGAGTGCGGATGATCGCGGTCGACGACCCGATGACCACCATGCTGGTCGACAACTGCTCGGACGTGCGACCGAAGACGGTGACGGGTCCCGCAGGGCTGGCGTATGTGATCTATACGTCGGGTTCGACGGGTGTGCCGAAGGGTGTGGCGGCGACCCACGGCGGGGCGCTGAACCTGGCGACTGCGCAGATCGAGCGGTTCGCGGTGGAACGTGACTCGCGGGTGTTGCAGTTCGCGTCGATCGGTTTCGATGCGGCGGTGTCCGAGGTGCTGATGGCGCTGTGCTCCGGTGCGGCTTTGGTGGTGGCTTCGGCCGATGAACTGCTGCCGGGTGGTGGGTTGGTGGAGGTCGTGGCGCGGCACTCCGTCACGCATGCGACGTTGCCGCCGGCGGTGCTGGGTGCTCTCGACGCCGACACCGACCTGGACTCGCTGACCACGCTCGTGTCTGCGGGTGAGGCCCTGGACGCGGGTCTGGTGGAGCGGTGGGCTTCGGGTCGTCGGCTGATCAACGCCTACGGTCCGACGGAGATCACCGTGTGTGCGTCGATGTCGCAACCGCTGACGCCGGGGGATAAGCCGACGATCGGCACACCGATCGCCAACGGCCGCTTGTTCGTGCTGGATGAGGCGCTGAAGCCGGTGCCGGTGGGTGTTGCGGGTGAGCTGTATGTGGCGGGTGCCGGTGTGGCGCGCGGCTATGTGGGCCGTGCGGGGCTGACGGGTGAGCGGTTCGTGGCCTGCCCGTTCGGAGCGTCCGGGGCGCGGATGTACCGGACCGGAGACCTGGCCAAGTGGACGGCGGACGGTCAACTCGTCTTCGGCGGCCGGGCCGACGAGCAGGTCAAGGTGCGTGGTTTCCGGATCGAGCCGGGTGAGATCGAGGCGGTCCTGTCGGCTCATCCGGAGGTGTCTCAGGCCGCGGTGATCGCGCGTGAGGACACCCCGGGCGACAAGCGCCTCGTCGCCTACGTGGTGCCGACGGACCAGGACACCGACGCCCTTGACGGAGACCGGTTGCGAGCAGCGGCTGCGTCGCGGTTGCCGGAGTACATGGTGCCGGCCGCGTTCGTCACGCTGGACGAGCTGCCGCTGACCGTCAACGGCAAGCTGGACCGCAAGTCCCTGCCGGCGCCGGAGTACGCCACGGGCGCGGGCCGTGCCCCGGCCACCGTTCAGGAGGAGATCCTCTGCGCAGTGTTCGCCGAGGTGCTCGGTCTCGAGTCGGTCGGCGTTGACGACAACTTCTTCGAGCTGGGCGGGCATTCGCTGCTGGCGGTGCGCCTGACGTCACGGGTCCGTGTGGTTCTCGGCGTGGAGGTCGAGGTACGGGCGTTGTTCGAGGCGCCGACCGCGGCCGGGCTCGCGGCGCGGCTGGCCGAGGGCGCGGGGCGGGCCCGCAAGGCGTTGACGGTGGTGGAGACGCGGCCCGAGCGGGTGCCGTTGTCGTTCGCCCAGCGGCGGCTGTGGTTCCTGGACCAGCTGGAGGGCCCGAGCCCGACGTACAACATTCCGGTGCCGCTGCGCATGAGCGGTGCGGACACCGCGGCGCTGGGTGCCGCCTTGCGGGACGTGATCGGACGGCACGAGTCGTTGCGGACGGTCTTCCCCGCCGTGGACGGTGAGCCGTACCAGCGGATCCTCCATCCGGCGGACCTGGCTTGGGGGCTCGAGGTTTCCCAGGTCGCGCCCGAGGACCTGGCGGACGCGGTGGGGCAGGCGTCGCAGTACGCGTTCGATCTGTCGAGGGAACTGCCGATCCGGGCGTGGCTGTTCGAGGCCGGCCCCGAGGAGCAGGTGCTGCTGGTGGTCATGCACCACATCGCCGGCGATGGCTGGTCCCGTGGCCCGCTGGGCCGGGATCTGTCGGCGGCGTACGCGGCGCGGCTGCGTGGCGAGGCTCCGGAGTGGGAGCCGCTACCGGTGCAGTATGCCGACTACAGCCTGTGGCAGCGGGAGCTGCTGGGCGAGGAGTCCGACCCCGACAGCCTTGTCGCGGCACAGGTCGGCTACTGGCGGCAGGCGCTGGCCGATGCGCCGGAGGAGCTGGCGCTGCCGGTGGACCGGGCACGCCCGGCGGTGGCGAGCCATGTGGGGCACCCGGTGCCGGTGCGGGTGTCCGCCGAGGTGCATCAGCGCCTGGTGGAGCTGGCACGGGCCGAGGGCGTCACGATGTTCATGGTGGTGCAGGCAGCCCTCGCGGTGACCCTGTCGCGGCTCGGCGCAGGCACTGATGTCCCGATCGGATCCGGTGTGGCCGGTCGCGCCGACGAGGCGCTGGACGACCTGGTCGGCTTCTTCATCAACACGTTGGTGGTTCGGACGGATCTGACGGGTGATCCGGAGTTCCGTCAGGTGCTGGCCCGGGTGCGGGAGGCAAGTCTCGGGGCGTTCGCGCATCAGGATGTGCCGTTCGAGCGGCTGGTGGAGGAGCTGGCACCGCAGCGGTCGATGGCCAGGCATCCGCTCTTCCAGGTGTCGCTGACCCTGCAGAACGTCGAGCGGGCCGGGCTGGAGATGCCCGGTGTGCGGACCGGTGGGGGCGCCGGCGTCGAAGGCGCCATGACGGCGTCGGTGAAGTGCGACGTGGATGTGATGGTCGGGGAGGTCTACGACGAGGACGGCCGTCCGGCCGGACTGCGCGGGTCCGTCATCGGGGCGGTGGACCTGTTCGACGCCGGTTCGGTGGAGGCTCTTGCCGAGCGGTGGAGCGGGGTCCTTGAGCTGGTGACCGCGGCGCCCGACACCCGGCTGAGTGCCGTGGACGTGCTGCGGCCCGATGAGCGCGAACAGCTGCTGCGCGGAGGGAATGCCTCGCCGGTCGAGGTGGTGGGTTCGTCGATGGTGGAGCTGTTCGAGGCTCAGGTGGCTGCGGCTCCGGGCGCCGCGGCGGTGGTCGGCGACGGTGTCGAGTTGTCGTATGCGCAGGTGGACGTTGCGGCCAACCGTATGGCGCACTATCTGCGCGGGATCGGTGTCGGCCCGGAGTCCGTAGTGGGTCTCTGCCTCCCGCGTGGGGAAGAGTTGGTGACCGCGATCCTGGCTGTGTGGAAGGCGGGGGCGGCGTATCTGCCGATCGACGCACGGCAGCCTGCCGAGCGAATCCGGTTCATGATCGCCGACAGCGGCGCTTCGGTCGTGCTGACCGGCGGTTCGGAGGCGGTGCCGGCGGATGCGCTGAACGGGGTGACCGTGGCGCCGCTGGATGCCCGACGTGTGCGAGACCGGATCGACGCCTGCCCGCAGACCGCACCTGACTTCACGATTGGCACCACCGGACTGGCGTATGTGATCTATACGTCGGGGTCGACGGGCCGCCCCAAGGGGGTTGCGCTCACCCATGGCGGAACGGTGAACCTGGCGACCGCGCAGATCGAGCGGTTCGCGGTCGAGCGCGATGCGCGAGTGCTGCAGTTCGCGTCGATCGGATTCGACGCCGCGACGTGGGAGGTGCTGATGGCGCTGGGCGCCGGGGCCGCCTTGGTGGTGGCGTCGGCGGAAGAGTTGACTCCAGGGGGTGGGCTGGCCGAGGTGGTGGCCCGTCATGGGGTGACGCACGCGACATTGCCCCCGGTGGTGCTGGGGGCTCTCGGCGCCGACGACCTGGGATCCGTGACCACGCTCGTATCGGCTGGTGAGGCGCTGGATGCGGGGTTGGTGGAGCGGTGGGCTTCGGGTCGTCGACTGATCAATGCCTATGGTCCGACGGAGATCACGGTGTGTGCGTCGATGTCGCAGCCGCTGGCGCCGGGGGATGTGCCGTCGATCGGCACGCCGATCGCCAACGGCCGCTTGTTCGTGCTGGATGCTGCGCTGCAGCCGGTGCCGTCAGGGGTCGCGGGCGAGCTGTACGTGGCCGGTGCGGGGGTGGCACGCGGGTATGTGGGCCGCCCCGGGTTGACGGGCGAGCGGTTCGTGGCCTGCCCGTTCGGATCTGCCGGCGAGCGAATGTACCGGACCGGGGACCTGGCCAAGTGGACGACGGACGGCCGGCTGATGTTCGTCGGGCGCGCCGATGAGCAGGTGAAGATACGCGGCTTCCGGATCGAACTCGGCGAGATCGAGGCCGTGTTGGGCGCGCATCCCGATGTGGCCCGGACCGCGGTGCTGGCACGTGAGGACACTCCGGGTGACAAGCGTCTGGTCGCCTACATCGTCCCTGCCGATGGCGCCGACGCCACCGCGATCGATGGGGAGGGTGTGCGGAGGTTCGTGGCCTCCCGGCTGCCGGAGTACATGGTGCCGGCCGCGTTCGTCACGCTGGACGAGCTGCCGCTGACCGTCAACGGCAAGCTGGACCGCAAGTCCCTGCCCGCGCCGGAATACGACACCGGGACGAGCCGTGCCCCGGTCACCGTGCAGGAGGAGATCCTGTGCGGGGTGTTCGCCGAGGTGCTGGGGCTCGCGTCGGTCGGGGTCGATGACAACTTCTTCAAGCTGGGGGGCCATTCGCTGCTGGCGGCGCGCTTGATCGCCCGGGCCCGCACGGTGTTGGGGGTGGAGGTCGGGCTCAGGGCGTTGTTCGAGGCGCCGACGGTGGCCGGGCTCGCGGCCCGCCTGGGCGAGGGCGCGGCGCAAGCTCAGCTGCCGCTGCGGGCGAGGCCGCGTCCGGAGCTGGTGCCGTTGTCGTTCGCGCAACGGCGGCTGTGGTTCCTGGCGCAGCTCGAAGGCCCGAACCCGGCCTACAACATCGCGGTGCCGATCCGGCTGAGCGGTGTCGACGCCGCGGCGCTGAGCGCGGCGCTGCGGGATGTGATCGACAGGCACGAGTCGCTGCGCACGGTGTTCCCGGCCGTGGACGGCGAGCCGTACCAGCGGATCCTCGATCCACAGGATCTGGAGTGGGAACTGCGGGTCACCCAGGTGGAGACCGGCGAGTTGAGCGATGCCGTGGTGCGGGCGTCGCAGCATGCGTTCGACCTGTCGGCGGAGCTGCCGATCCGGGCGTGGCTCTTCCAGGCCGGTTCCGGTGAGCAGATGCTGGTGGTGGTCGTGCACCACATCGCAGGCGACGGTTGGTCGATGGGTCCGCTGAGTCGGGATCTGTCGGCGGCGTACGCGGCGCGGCTGCGGGGTGAGTCACCCGGCTGGGAGCCGCTGGCGGTGCAGTATGCGGATTACGCCTTGTGGCAGCGGGAGTTGCTGGGCGAGGAGTCCGATCCGGGCAGTCTGCTGTCGGCGCAACTGGAGTACTGGCGGGGCACGTTGGCCGGCGCGCCGGAGGAACTGGCGCTACCGGTGGACCGGGCACGTCCGGCGGTGGCCAGCCATCGTGGGCATGTCGCGCCGCTGCGGGTGTCGGCGGAGGTGCATCGGCGTCTGGTGGAGCTGGCGCGTGCCGAGGGTGTGACGGTGTTCATGATCCTGCAGGCCGCGCTGGCGGTGACTGTCTCGCGGGTGGGGGCAGGGACGGACATTCCGATCGGGTCGCCGATTGCGGGGCGCAACGATGAGGCGTTGGAGAACCTGGTCGGGCTCTTCCTGAACACGCTGGTGGTCCGGACTGATCTGTCGGGTGAGCCGGAGTTCCGCGAGGTGTTGAGGCGGGTGCGGGAGGCCAGCCTCGGCGCGTTCGCACATCAGGATGTGCCGTTCGAGCGGCTGGTGGAGGAGTTGGCGCCCGAGCGGTCGATGGCTCGGCATCCGTTGGCGCAGGTCGTGCTGACCATGCAGACCACCGGAGACGCGGCCCTGGAACTGTCCGGCGCCCGTACCGCCGGCGGAAACACGCAGCAGAGCGGTGAAGCCACGGCCTCGGTGAAGTTCGACGTATGGGTCGCGCTCGGCGAGGTGCATGACGCCGCGGGGGCACCGGCGGGGCTTCGTGGCGGGATAACGGTGGCGGCGGACATGTTCGACAAGCCGGCTGCCGACCGGTTCGCGCAGTGGTTCACCCGGGTGCTCCAGGCGGTGGTGGCTGCCCCTGACATCGCGGTGCGTGCGATCGAGGTGCTCGATGCGGATGAGCGGGACCGTGTGCTGGTGCGGTGGAACGACACCGCGGCGGGGGTGACGGGTTCGTCCGTGGTCGGCTTGTTCGAGGAGCGGGTGCGGGCGGTTCCGGGTGCTGTGGCGCTGGTGGCTGATGGTGCCCAGGTCACGTATCGGGAGCTTGATGCGCGGGCGGGTCGTCTGGCGTGCTATCTGCGTGATCTGGGTGTGGGCCCGGAGTCGGTGGTGGGCTTGAGTCTGCCGCGTGGCGTGGAGATGGTGACGGCGATCCTGGCGGTGTGGAAGGCGGGCGCGGCGTACCTGCCGATTGACGCCCAACTCCCCGCGGAACGGGTCGCGTTCATGCTGACCGACAGCCGGGCGCAGCTCGTGCTCGGCACCCAGGAGACACTGGACGACCTCCCGGTCGGCCGGGTGCGGATGGTCGCCGTTGACGACCCGATGACCGCCGCGCTCCTCGATGGGTACAGGGAGACCTCGCCCGATGTGGTGGTGGACGCGGCCGGGTTGGCGTACGTGATCTATACGTCGGGCTCGTCCGGGGTGCCGAAGGGTGTGGCGGTGACGCATGGGTCGCTGGCCAATTATGTGTCGTCGGTGTCGGGGCGGTTGGGCTGGGATGTGCCGGGGGCGCGGTATGCGTTGTTGCAGGCGCAGGTGACGGACCTGGGCAACACGGTGGTGTTCGCGAGCCTGGTCTCTGGCGGACAACTGCACGTACTGGACGCGGAGTTGGTGACGGATCCGGTTGCCGTGTCCGGGTATCTGCGCGAGCAGCGGATCGACGCGATGAAGGTGGTGCCTTCGCATCTGGCGGCGTTGACGGCCGCTGCGGGTGTCGAGGCGTTGCTGCCGGCCGGGTCCGTGGTGCTCGGTGGCGAGGCGGCGCAGGTCGACTGGACGGCGGAACTGATCGCGGCGGCCGGTGACCGGAAGGTGTTCAACCACTACGGACCGACGGAGACCACGGTCGGAGTGGCTACCGCTGAGCTGACCGCGGAAGGGGTGGCTGGTGGAGTGGTGCCGATCGGCACGCCGATCGCCAACACCCGGCTGTTCGTGCTCGATGGGACGCTGCGGCCGGTGCCGGTCGGAGTGGCGGGCGAGCTGTATGTGGCCGGTGCCGGGCTTGCGCGCGGGTACGTGGGCCGTGCGGGTCTGACCGGTGAGCGGTTCGTGGCGTGCCCCTTCCCGGCCGGTTCCGGTGAGCGCATGTACCGCACCGGCGATCTGGCCAAGTGGACGCCCGACGGGCAGTTGGTGTTCCTCGGCCGGGCCGACGCGCAGGTGAAGATCCGCGGGTTCCGCATCGAGCCGGGCGAGATCGAGGCCGTCCTGTCGGCGCATCCGGAGGTGTCTCAGGCCGCGGTGATCGCGCGTGAGGACACCCCGGGCGACCGGCGCCTGGTCGCCTACGTGACGCCCTCCGACACCGACGCCGAAGACGTGGACAGCGGTGGCATAGGGGAGTTCCTCGCGCAGCGGCTGCCCGATCACATGGTCCCGGCCGCGTTCGTCACGCTGGACGCGCTGCCGCTGACTGCCAACGGCAAGCTGGACCGCAAGGCCCTGCCGGCGCCGGAATACGCCACTGGCGTGGGTCGGGGCCCGGCCACGCCTGCGGAGGAGATCCTGTGCGCGGCGTTTGCCGACATCCTCGGGGTGGAGTCGGTGGGCGTGGACGACGGCTTCTTCGAGCTGGGTGGCCATTCGCTGCTCGCGGTCAGGCTGGTGTCGCGGATCCGTGTCGTACTCGGCGTAGAGATCGAGGTCCGGACGCTGTTCGAGGCCCCGACGGTGGCCGGCCTGGCGGCCTGGATGGCCGAGGGAGCGGGGCAGGCGCGTACGCCGCTGCGGGCGAGGACGCGTCCGGAGCGGGTGCCGTTGTCGTTCGCGCAGCGGCGGCTGTGGTTCCTGGGGCAGTTGGAGGGGCCGAACCCGACGTACAACATTCCCGTGGTGGTGTCGCTCGGCGGGGTGGACGCCGCGGTGCTGGGCGCGGCGTTGCGGGATGTGATCGAACGTCATGAGTCGCTGCGCACGCTCTTCCCGGCAGTGAACGGCGAGCCCTACCAGCGCATCCTTGCCCCCGGGGAGCTCGACTGGGCTGTCCAGGTCACCCAGGTGACGCCTGGCGAACTGCCTGCGGCCGTGCGGCAGGCATCGGAGTACGCGTTCGATCTGTCGGCGGAGCTTCCGGTCCGGGCGTGGCTGTTCGAGGCCGGCCCCGAGGAGCAGGTGCTGGTGGTGGTCATGCACCACATCGCCAGCGACGGCTGGTCGATGGGTCCGCTCAGCCGGGATGTGTCGGCGGCGTACGCGGCGCGGCTGCGGGGCCGGACCCCGGAGTGGGAGCCGCTGCCGGTGCAGTACTCCGACTACGCCCTGTGGCAGCGGGAGTTGCTGGGCGAGGAGTCCGATCCGGACAGCCGGCTGTCGCAGCAGGTGCGGTACTGGCGGGCGACGTTGGCCGGCGCGCCGGAGGAGCTGGCGCTGCCGGTGGACCGGCCGCGGCCGGTGGTGGCCACCCACCGCGGTCACGCCGTGCCGTTCCGGGTGTCGGCCGAGGTGCACCAGCGGGCGACGGAGCTGGCGCGGGCCGAGGGCGTGACACCGTTCATGGTGGTGCAGGCCGCCTTGGCGGTGACGCTGTCGCGCGTCGGGGCCGGCACCGACATTCCCATCGGGTCTCCGATAGCGGGCCGCAATGATGAGGCGCTGGACGACCTGGTCGGGTTCTTCCTCAACAGCCTGGTGATCCGCACGGACCTGTCGGGTGACCCGGAGTTCCGTCAGGTGCTGGCACGGGTGCGGGAGGCCAGCCTGGGCGCGTTCGCGCACCAGGACGTGCCGTTCGAGCGGCTGGTCGAGGAGCTGGCGCCGGAGCGGTCGATGTCCCGCCATCCGCTGTTTCAGGTCACGCTGACCGTGCAGACCATGGAGCGCGCCTCGCTCGAAATGCCGGGGCGGCGGACCGGCCGTGGAGCCCTTGAGGTGGACGGCTCGGTGCCGGTGCCCGCGAAGTTCGATCTCGACGTGACGATGGTGGAGCAGCTCGATGACCGGCGCCGGCCGGCTGGTTGGCACGGCATGGTGACGGTGGCGGCGGACCTGTTCGACGAACCGGCGGCCGCCAGGTTCGCCGGCTGGTTCGCGCGGGTGCTCGACATGGTGACCACGACGCCTGATGTGCGGCTCGCAGCGGTGGACATTCTCGATGCGCAGGAGCGCGAGCTGCTGGTCGGCGGGTGGAATGACACGGCCACGAATGTGGTGGGCCCGTCGGTGGTGGAGGTGTTCGAGCGGCAGGTGAAGGCTGCGCCGGGTGCGGTCGCGGTGGTGGCTGACGGCGTGGAGGTGACGTATCGGGAGCTGGCCGCGGCGGCGAACCGGCTGGCCCGTCATCTGCGCGGCATGGGCGTGGGGCCTGAGTCGGTGGTGGGTCTGTGCCTGCCGCGCGGCGCCGGCCTTGTGACCGCGATTCTGGCCGTGTTGAAGGCGGGTGCGGCGTACCTGCCGATCGACGGGCGGCTGCCGGTGGACCGGGTGGCGTTCATGCTGGCGGACAGCCGTGCGCAGCTCGTCCTGGGCACGCAGGATCTACTGGACGATCTTCCGGTCGGCCGTGTGCCGTTGGTCGCCCTCGACGACCGCACGACGTCCGCGCTTGTGGACGCTCAGCCGGAGGCCGCGCCGGACGTGTCGATCGACCCGGCCGCTCTGGCGTATGTGATCTATACGTCGGGGTCGACGGGGGCCCCGAAGGGTGTGGCGATCGAGCACGCCGGGATCGTGAACCTGGTGGCCGCCCAGGGCGGGCGGTTCGCGGTGGAACAAGGCTCGCGGGTGCTGCAGTTCGCCTCGGCCGGTTTCGATGCGGCGGTGTCGGAAGTGCTGGTGACACTGTGCTCGGGTGCGGCATTGGTGATGGCGCCGGTGGACGAGTTGCTGCCCGGTGGCGGGTTGGTCGATCTGGTCGCCGGTCACGGCATCACGCATACGACGCTGCCCCCGGCGGTCCTGAGGGCTCTCGGCGCCGCCGACCTGGACTCGGTGACCACGCTGGTATCCGCCGGCGAGGCCCTGGACGCGGATCTTGTCGAGCGGTGGGCGCCAGGCCGTCGTCTGATCAACGCCTACGGTCCGACGGAGATCACGGTGTGTGCGTCGATGTCGCTGCCGCTCTCGCCCGGTGATGAGCCGTTGATCGGTACGCCGATCGCCAACGTCCGTCTGTTTGTGCTGGACGACACGCTCAGCCCCGCCCCGGTGGGGGTCGCAGGCGAACTCTATGTCGCTGGTGCCGGTGTGGCACGCGGATACGTGGGCCGTCCCGGGCTGACGGGCGAGCGGTTCGTGGCGTGCCCGTTCGACTCCGTCGGTGAGCGGATGTATCGCACCGGAGACGTGGTCAAGTGGGCCCCGGACGGCCGGTTGGTGTTCGTCGGGCGGGCCGACGAACAGGTGAAGGTGCGCGGCTTCCGGATCGAGCCCGGCGAGATCGAGGCCGTGCTGTCGACCCACCCGGAGGTCCGGCAGGCGGTCGTGGTGGCCCGCGAGGACGCCCCCGGGGACAAGCGGCTGGTCGCCTACGTCGTCCCCGCGGACGATGGCGATGACGACATGGACCTTGCCGGTCTGCGGGAGTTCGTGGCCGGGCAGCTGCCGGACTACATGGTTCCGGCCGCTGTCGTCCCGCTGCCGGTGCTGCCGTTGACGGTGAACGGCAAGCTGGACCGCAAGGCGCTGCCTGCCCCCGAGTACGCCTCAGGAGCGGGCCGTGGGCCCTCGACGGTGCGGGAGGAGATCCTGTGTGTGGCGTTCGCCGACGTGCTGGGTCTTGAGTCGGTGGGCGTGGACGACAACTTCTTCCAGCTGGGCGGGCATTCGCTGCTGGCGGTGCGGCTCGTGTCGCGGATCCGCGCGGTGCTGGGCGTGGAGGTCGAGGTCAGGACCCTGTTCGAGTTTCCGACGGTGGCCGGTCTCGCCGCCCATCGGGCCGGGAGCGAGCGGCAGGTCCGAACGCCGTTGCGTGCGGCGGGAACGCGGCCCGAGCGGGTGCCGTTGTCGTTCGCGCAGCAACGGCTGTGGTTCCTCGCGCAGCTCGAAGGCCCGAGCCCGACGTACAACCTGCCCACGACGATCCGGCTGAGCGGCGATGTGGATGTGGCCGCGCTGGGTGCGGCACTGCGGGATGTCATCGGCCGGCACGAGTCGCTCCGGACGGTTTTCCCCGCGGTGGACGGCACGCCGTACCAGCAGATCCTCGACCCTCGGGACCTGGAATGGGAACTGCGGGTCTCCCAAGTGGAGCGCGGCGAACGGGCGGAAGCCGTCGCGGAGGCGATGCGGTACGCGTTCGATCTGTCGGCGGAACTGCCGATCCGGGCCTGGCTGTTCGACTCGGGTGGCGAGCAGCTCCTGGTGGTCGTGATGCATCACATCGCCGGCGACGGCTGGTCGATGGCGCCGCTGAGCCGGGATCTCTCAACGGCGTACGCGGCCCGGCTGCAGGGTCGCGCCCCCGACTGGGAGCCGCTGCCGGTGCAGTACGCCGACTACACGCTCTGGCAGCGGGAGTTGCTGGGCGAGGAGTCCGATCCCGACAGCCTGCTGTCGACCCAGACCGCGTACTGGCGGAACACGTTGGCGGGAGCGCCGGAGGAGCTGGCGCTGCCGGTGGATCGCCCGCGACCGGCGGAGGCCGGCCACCGGGGACACCGGGTGCCGCTGCGGGTGCCGACCGAGGTGCACCAGAGGCTGGCGGAGCTCTCGCGGGCCGAGGGCGTGACGGTGTTCATGGTGCTGCAGGCCGCGCTGGCGGTGACGCTGTCGCGCCTGGGGGCCGGTACTGACATTCCCATCGGGTCTCCGACAGCGGGCCGCAATGATGAGGCGCTGGACGGCCTGGTCGGGTTCTTCGTCAACAGCCTCGTGATCCGTACGGACTTGTCGGGTGACCCGGAGTTCCGTCAGGTGCTGGCCCGGGTGCGGGAGGCCGGCCTGGGAGCGTTCGCGCACCAGGACATGCCGTTCGAACGCCTGGTGGAAGAACTGGCACCGACCCGGTCGATGGCACGCCACCCGCTGTTCCAGGTGTTCCTCACCCTCCAGAACACCGACGAGGCGTCGCTGGAGCTACCGGGCGCGCGCACCGGCACGGGCGCTGATTCGCCCGGCGGAGCGGCGGCATCGGCGTCGGCGAAGTACGACCTGAACGTCGGGATCGCCGAGATGTTCGACGACGAGAATCGTCCGGCGGGGCTGCGCGGAACCGTCACTGTGGCGGCGGACCTGTTCGACGAGGACACGGCCGGGCGCATGGCGGACTGGTTCGTTCGGGTGCTGAACACGGTGACGGCGGCCCCGGAGGTGCGGCTGGCCGCGGTGGATGTTCTTGATGCCGGTGAGCGGGACCGTGTGCTGGTGCGGTGGAACGACACCGCGGCGGGGGTGACGGGTTCGTCCGTGGTCGGCTTGTTCGAGGAGCGGGTGCGGGCGGTTCCGGGTGCTGTGGCGCTGGTGGCTGATGGTGCCCAGGTCACGTATCGGGAGCTTGATGCGCGGGCGGGTCGTCTGGCGTGCTATTTGCGTGATCTGGGTGTGGGCCCGGAGTCGGTGGTGGGGTTGTGCCTGCCGCGTGGCGTGGAGATGGTGACGGCGATCCTGGCGGTGTGGAAGGCAGGCGCGGCGTATCTGCCGGTTGATGGGGAACTGCCGGCGGAGCGGGTGGCGTTCATGCTGGCCGACAGCCGGGCGCAACTTGTGCTGGGCACCCAGGACGCGCTGAGTGGTCTGTCGGCCGGGCAGCTCCGGACAGTTGCCGTAGACGATCCGACAACCACCGCGCTCCTCGACGGTTATGGGGATGCGTCGCCTGGTGTGGCTATGGATGTGGCTGGGTTGGCGTATGTGATGTATACGTCGGGGTCGTCGGGGGTGCCGAAGGGTGTGGCGGTGACGCATGGGTCGCTGGCCAATTATGTGGTGTCGGTGTCGGTGTCGGGGCGGTTGGGTTGGGATGTGCCGGGGGCGCGGTATGCGTTGTTGCAGGCGCAGGTGACGGACCTAGGGAACACGGTGGTGTTCGCGAGTCTGGTCACGGGTGGACAACTGCACGTACTGGATGCGGAGTTGGTGACGGATCCGGAAGCGGTGGCGCGGTATGTGGCCGAGGAGCGGATCGACCACGTCAAGGTGGTGCCGTCGCATCTGGCGGCGTTGACGGCTGTGGTGGGTGTCGAGGCGTTGCTGCCGGCGGGGTCGGTGGTGCTGGGCGGTGAGGCGGCGCAGGCCGGCTGGGTCAGGGAATTGGTCCAGGTGGCGACTGCTGGTGGTCGGCGGGTGTTCAACCACTACGGGCCGACGGAGACCACAGTCGGGGTGGCGACCGGTGAGCTGACCGCTGAGGTGGTGGATGGCGGGGTGGTGCCGATCGGTACGCCGATCGCCAACACCCGTCTGTTCGTACTCGATGACGCGCTGCGGCCGGTGCCGGTCGGGGTGGCGGGCGAGCTCTACGTTGCCGGTGCCTCACTTGCACGTGGGTACGTGGGCCGGCCCGGTCTGACGGGTGAGCGGTTCGTGGCGTGCCCCTTCGGGACCGTTTCCGGGGAGCGGATGTACCGGACCGGGGACCTGGCCAAGTGGACGGTGGACGGTCAACTCGTCTTCGCCGGGCGGGCCGATGAGCAGGTGAAGATCCGCGGCTTCCGCATCGAGCCCGGCGAGATCGAGGCTGCCCTGTCGGCGCATCCGGAGGTGTCTCAGGCTGCGGTGATCGCGCGGGAGGACACCCCGGGTGACAAGCGCCTGGTCGCCTACGTGGTACCCGCGGGCGCGGACGCCGGCTTGGCCACCGGCGAACTGCGCGGCTTCGTGGCGGGTCGGCTGCCCGATCACATGGTCCCGGCCGCGTTCGTCACGCTGGACGCGCTGCCGTTGACCGCCAACGGCAAGCTGGACCGCAAGGCCCTGCCCACCCCCGACTACACCGCCGGGACCACCGGGACGGCCACGACGAGGAATCTCGCTACGAGCCTGGAGTACGTCGTGAGCGAGGTGTTCGCCGAGGTCCTCGGGGTTGACGAGGTCGGCTTCGACGACGACTTCTTCCAGCTCGGCGGGCATTCCCTGTTGGCGGTCACGCTCGCCGCGCGGCTGCGGGAGAAGGGGATCTCCACCACGGTGCGCAATGTGTTCGCGGCGCCGACCGTCGCCGGAATCGTCCGCCAGCTGGACCTGGCGTCCATGGGTGACTCACTCGGCAGGGTCCTGCCGATACGGACCGAAGGTGACCAGCCGCCGTTCTTCTTCGTCCATCCCGCATCCGGCCTGAGCTGGTGCTACCGGCCGCTGGCACGGTTTGTCCCGGACGGCATCCCGCTGTACGGGCTGCAGGCCGCCGGGATGGACGGCAACGGGACGCTACCGGGCAGCATCGAGGAATTGGCGGCGGAGTACATCGAGCAGATCCGTGCCGTCCAGCCCGACGGCCCCTACCACCTCGTGGGCTTCTCGTTCGGTGGCATCCCCGTACATGAGATGGCCGTGCGCCTGCAGGAGGCGGGTGAGACCGTCGCCGCCCTGGTCGTCATGGACGCCTACCCGGCGCAGGCTCGGGATGATGAGCCGGTCCGACCTGTCGAGGCGGTCGGGGCCGGGGAGTCCGTCGGCGTCACGGAGGACGAGAACGCCACGCGGCCGGCCCTCGAAGAGCACGACCCGGAGCTGCGGCTGCGGGAGATGGCGGCTCGGTTCAGGGAGGAGATCGGCGAGGTCATCGACGGTATCTCGGAGGATGAACTGCTCCTCATCGCGAAGATCTTCCGCAACAACACGGAGATGCGACGACGGCACGAGCTCGGTGTCTTCGACGGCGACCTACTGCTCGTCGTCGCCGAGGACGGCGGCGAGAACGCCACGCCGGACGAACGGCTGCGGCTCTGGGAGCCCTACGTCCGCGGTTCCATCGCGGCGGTCGGCCTGCCTTGCCGGCACACCAACCTGATGCTGCCCGAGATGCTGAGCCGGGCATGGCAGGCGATAGCCGAATGGATGGAGACGCGTCGCACGGAACCGGGAGCCTGAGGCCCGGCCTCGACTCCGCCTGCGGCCGCAGGCGGAGTCGAGGCTCAGGCGGACGGCGCCGGAGCGTGGGCCGGTAGGGTCACGGTGACCCAGAGCCCGCCCTCGGAGTTGGCCGTCGCGCGCACGGTGCCGTCGTGGGCGTGCGTGATGGCGGAGACGATGGACAGCCCCAGGCCCGCGCCCTCGGACGATGTGGTCCGGTCTGCGGGCAGCCGCCGGAACGGCTCGAACAGCCCGTCCACCTTGTCCTCAGGGACGTGCGGGCCGGAGTTGCAGACCACCAGGCCGCCGTCGGCGGACAGGTCGACGATGACGTAACCGCCCGCGTTGTTGTGCCGGATCGCGTTCTGTACCAGGTTGGCGACCAGGCGGGTGAGCAGCGTGTCGTCGCCTGCGACGACGACCGGCTGAGTGGAGGTGGTGAGGGTGATGCCGCGCCGCTCGGCGAAGGGGAGATGCTCTCCGACGACCTGAGTGACTACGGCGGCGAGATCCACCGGGTCCCGGTCGAGGAGTTCCTGTTCCCCCTGCGCGAGAACGAGCAGGCCCTCGATGAGCCGCTCGGACCTCTCGGTGGCGCGCAGCAGTTCGTCGCGGATCCGCGAGACCCGCTCGGCAGAGGGTTTGGTCAGCCCGACCTCGATCGCGGTTCGCTGGATGGCCAGGGGAGTGCGCAGCTCGTGGGAGGCATTGGCGACGAAGCGGCGCTGGCTCGCCACGGCGCGATCCAGCCGATCGAGCATCGCGTCGAAGGTGTCGGCGAGGTCCTTCAGCTCATCCTGTGGTCCGGTCAGCCCGATGCGTTCGTGCAGGGTGGACAGCGACAGGCGCTGGGCGGTGGCGGTGACGCGGTGCAGCGGGCGCAGGATCCGTCTGGTGAGCCACCAGCACACCGCGAACGCCAGCACTATCATCGCGGCGATGGCGATCAGGGCGAAGATCTGCTGGGTGCTTGCCACGTCCTTGTGGAGTTCCTCGTTCCCGTCGAAGATGCTGCGGCTCGGGCCGGCCGCCGCGTCGACGGGACTGGCCTTGGACGGCTGGTAGGGACCGGTCGAACAGGCAACGTCCGGGCGTCGCGGTGGACAGGGGATCGCGGAGACCGGTCCGGTGAATACGAAGTCGTTCAACTTGGCGTCGACGAACCGCTGTTGGAGCCATTGCACGCTGCTGAGCACCGCGAGGGTGATGATCGTGAACACACCGCCGTAGAGCAGCGTGATCTTGGCCTGCACCGAGCCGCTGATCACAGAGGCGAAGCGCCGCATGACCCGTACCGGCCTCATACCCTGTACCTGCTTCCTGGGACGGTGACTCGGTCACCAGTATCCGAGGTTCCATTGGTGCAGATCGCTGGTAAGGAGGCGGTGAATCCTCAACCGTGGCGTGCCGTGAGGGCTCTGCGGATCTCCTCCAGCGGGTACGGGGTCTGCCGGCTCTCGTTCTGCAGTTTGCGGTAGAAGTCGGTCACGACTGTGGCAAGCGGCGCATGGCGGGTCAGGATCGCCGTGGCCTTCGGCGGGCCCGCCGGAGGGGGCTTCCCTTCGGCGCATGCGCGTATCAGCAGCTCCCGTTCACTCCCCTTGTGTCCGTAAAGTGCCGTGGTCAGCCAGTTCACCAAGTAACTGATTGAGTACGCGCGATCGTACGTTCTGTGTGTGTTGAAGAAGTCGTACTCGGCGGGCGACAGGTCGAAGCGGGAGGAGAGAGCCAAGCCGAAGTCGGCGAAGTACAGGCGCCGGCCGTCGGTCAGGATGTTCTGGAAGTGGGCATCGAAGTGCAGGAGGCCGCGGTCGTTCATGAAGTATGTGCCGGCCTCGAGTTCCCGTTCCACGAGAGAGCAGGCAAGGTCGGCGGTCTCGTCACCGGCTCGAATCTGTTCGGTGAGCCACTCCTGCAGTGTCTGCGGGATGAATTCGAGGAACAGCACCAGGCTTGCCGAGGACTGTTGAAGGGCCTCGATGCGACGGCGTACCTCGGGCCCGCCTCCCCAGTAGGCGATGGCCCGTTCGACGCGCTCCCGTGAAAGGTTGAGTCCCGTGTCCGGCAGGATGCGCCAGTGATACATCAGGGGAAAGCCCTGGTACTGCCCTGCCAGCACCCAGTTCGTGGTCATGGTGTGGGTGGTGACCTCCCGCCACACCCCGAAACCGGGAGTGCCGATGCCGTAGTGGCAGTAGGCGGGGAGTCCGAACACGTTCGCCGTGGACCGGGTGTGCTCCGGCAGCCGTTCCATCTCGGTGAGGGGTACCCGCTTCACGAAGACCGGTGTGCCGGAGACCTCCAGCCGGGCCGGCCGCCCTCCGCCGACGAGCCCGAGTGGTTCGGCGGTGTCCACGAGTTCGCGCAGTCCTCGATCACTGTGCAGGTCAAGAGCCGTGGAAACGGTGCTGTATGTGGCCAGTCGGGCATCGTGCGACAGGCTTGGGGCATCGACTGCTGCGTGCATCGGTACTCCTGTCCCTCTCCTCGCAACCGACCGGAACGCGAATCGGCCGCCAGGCGAACCTGACGGCCGATCACGAACGGCCTTGCGTGCGACGCCGAGGGCGCCGTGGGCGCGCTCTAGTCGGTGGCTTTCATGGCTTCGATCAGGCTCTTGGGCCGCATGTCGGTCCACGATTTCTCGATGTACTCGAGGCAATCTTCCCGGGGCGCCTCGCCGAATACGGTCTCCCAACCGTCGGGTACATCCACGAAGACGGGCCACAGTGAATGCTGGCCTTCATCGTTGACCAGGACCAGATAGCTTGCGTCGGGATCCTCGAATGGATTGGGCACCAGGCTGTCCTTATTCCTCGACGAAAAGGGACCACAGCGACGAGCGGATCCACTGTGGCACAGGTATTCGCGACGCATCAAGAGCCGACGGTACAGGTGGCGTTCACCCACCCGTAGCGCCGGCCTTGTAGCCGTTCAACTGCGGCGTTTCGCACGTTGAACGGAGGCCGGTCGGCGTTGACGCAGCTGGGGTGCTGTGGTGCGTTAGTAGCCAGGTGCGGCGCAGGCGTATGCGCGGAATCAGTTCGCAGCGAGCCGGGTGCCTGCAAAACGGCAGCGTAAATTCCGTACAGGGGGGCTCAGATGCCTGACAGCCGAGACCGAGTATTTCTTCGATCGAATGCGATCATCGAACCGCTGGTGGACAGGTTCTATGCGTGGATGCACATCGTTGCGCCCGCTCAGGCCTCCATGAACCTGGCGAATGTGCAGGTGCCGCTGCTCGAGTCGTACCTCCAGTCCCCGCAAGTGCACATCGCGGCCAGCAGCAACCCCGCTCTGCGCGGCGGATACTTCGTCAACGTCGAGGAGTCGCGTGCGACGGAGGTCGCCGAGCTGCTGGACACGATCAAGCGCGAGCGGGCGGACATGCTCGCGTTCGCTGCCGCCGTGGCGGAGGCGGACGAGCTGCTGCGGCAGAACGCCACCGGCTTCGATCTCACACCGCTGTACCCGAAGCTGCCGGCGGCGCTGAACGGGTTGGTGGAGCTGGCCTACGACACCAGCAATCAGGCGTCCGTGCACCTCATCGAGCCGCTGCTCTACCACAGCAAGGCCTTTGACCGGCGCCGCCAGTCCGTCCAACTCTCCCTCGACGAGGGCGTGGAGCGGCCGTTCATCCTCAGCACCCCCCGGCTGCCCTCGCCCGACGTGTTGGATCTGCAGATCCCCTTCGACCACCCCGGTCTGGACGAGCTGATGAGGGCGCGGATCGAGGGCACGACCGCCGCCCACCTGCACGAGGCGCTCGAGCTCGACGGCGACCAGGCCGCCCAGCTGGACCGGCTGCTCGCCCCCGAGCCGAGCCTCGCACCTGACCGGCACATCGAAAACGGCGGCCGGATCCGCTACTTCGGACACGCATGCCTGGTGCTGCAGAGCCCGGAGGCCGCCGTCGTGGTCGATCCCTTCATCAGCACGGACAACCGTCACGGCGACCGCTACACCCTCGACGACCTGCCGGATCACATCGATCTGGCGCTGATCACGCACGGGCACCAGGACCACATCGTGCTGGAGACCCTGCTGCAGTTGCGCGCGCGCACCGACGCGGTCGTGGTCCCCCGCTCGTCGCGGGGCAACCTGTGCGACCCGTCGATCGGTCTCTACCTCAAGTCCATGGGCTTCACGGTGATCGAGGTCGACGACTTCGACGAGGTACCGCTGCCGGGCGGCGCCCGGGTGGTGGCCACGCCGTTCCTGGGCGAGCACTCCGACCTCGACATTCGCTCCAAGTCGACCTACTTCGTGCAGCTGGCCGGCCTGTCGGCGTTCATCGGCGCGGACTCCTCGGGCATCGACCCGGTGCTGTATCAGTACATCCGCTCGCACCTGGGCGGCGTCGACAAGGCGTTCCTGGGCATGGAGTGTGACGGCGCCCCGCTGACCTGGCTCTACCAGGGACTGCTGACACGGCCGGTGACCAAGAAGATGAGCGACTCGCGCAAGTTGTCGGGTTCGAACGCCGAGCAGGCAGCCGCGATCATGACGGAGCTCGGAGCCGGAGAGGCGTACGTGTACGCCATGGGCGAGGAGAGCTGGCAGGGCCACGTCATGGCGACGACGTACACGCCCGACACCTTCCAGATCCAGCAGATCGAGGAGTTCCTCACCTGGTGCAAGGCGCAGGACGTCCACGCGGAACACCTGTTCAACAAGCGCGAGTGGCGCTGGTAAAGGGGCGCGACGATGCCATTTCTGAAGTCCAACGGGATTCGGCTCGCCTACCAGCGGTCGGGGCGGGGCGACGAGACGGTCCTGCTCATCATGGGGTCGGCCGCGGCCGGCCACGCATGGGACATGTACCAGACGCCGGCGCTGCACCGGGCCGGTTATGCGACCGTCACCTTCGACAATCGCGGGATCGCGCCGTCGGACGCCCCGCCGGGCAAGTACGCGCTGGCGGACCTGATCGCCGACACCAAGGGGCTGATCGAGGCGCTGGACCTGGCACCGTGCCGGATTCTCGGCACCTCGCTGGGCTCGCTGATCGCCCAGGAACTCGCCATCAGCGAACCTCACCTGGTCCGCTCCGCGGTGCTCCTGGCCACCCGCGCCCGGTCGGATGTGCTGCGCCGGGCGCAGTCCGCGGCGGACCGGGCCCTGCTGGAGAGCGGCGTCACGCTGCCACCGAAGTACCGAGCGGTCAGCTCGGTGCTCCACATGCTCTCGCCGGACACCCTCAACGATGAGGCGACGGTGGCTTCGTGGCTGGAGATCTTCGAACTGGCCGGCGGTGACGGGGAAACTGTCGCCGCAGGCCAGCAGTGGATCGACACCAACCAGGACCGCCGATCGGCGCTCGGCAGGATCACTGCTCCCTGCCGCGTCATCACCTTCGGCGATGACGCCGTCACACCGCCGCACCTCGGCGCGGAAGTGGCAGCCGCCATCCCGAACTGCGACTTGGTGGAGATTCCGGGCTGCGGGCACCTTGGACATCTGGAGCGCCCGGAGCCGGTCAACGAGGCGATTGTGGAGTTCTTCGACAAGTACTGACCCATGAGCCATGCAGTTGGCGGGCCGGCGACGCAGTGGTGCCGACCCGCCAACGAGCGTTCTGGCACCGGCTCATGTGGGCTCAAAGCCTGTAGCCGCTTCCCGGCACGGTGACGATGACGGGCGGATCGCCGAGCTTGGAGCGGAGTTTGCTCATCGTCACCTTGACGACCGTGGTGAACGGGTCCGTGTACTCGTCCCAGGCCCGCTCCAGCAGTTCCTCGGTGCTGACGACCGCGCCCCTCGCCCGCATCAACACCTCAAGCACCGCGTACTCCTTGCGGGACAGCGCCAGGTAGCGCCCATCGCGGGACGCCTGTCGGCGCGCCGTGTCCATGCTGATGTCGCCGCACTCCAACACCGGGGGCAGCGGCGGCCCGGCGCGGCGCCCGAGCGCGCGGACCCGCGCCACCAGTTCGTCGAAGGCGAAGGGCTTGGCCAGGTAGTCGTCGGCCCCCAGATTCAGTCCCGTGACCCGGTCGTGCACCGCGCCGGAGGCGGTCAGCATCAGGATGCGTACCCGCGACCCGAGCTGGGCCACGGTGCGGCAGATCTCGTCGCCGTGCACCCGGGGCAGGTCGCGGTCCAGTACCAGTACGTCATAGTCGTTGACGGCGAGGCGCTCCAGCGCCGTAGCCCCGTCATAGGCGACATCGACCGCCATTGCCTCATCGTGCAGTCCCTCGACCACCAGGTCCGCCAGGAAACGCTCGTCCTCGGCCACCAGAATTCGCATGCTCAAGATTGGCACAGATCTGCGTTGCCGCGGCAGTGTGCAAGACCCGTCAGGATTCGTCCGACGGCTGTGCGGTCGGAGGTTCGGAGGCGTCCGCCGCCAGCGACATCAGCAGGTCGTTGAGCTGGGTGACGAACGTGGCTGGCGTCTCGATCCGGGCGCCCGTGGCAAGGACCGCCTGGTCGAACAGGACGTGTGCCCAGGCGGGCAGGTGCGGGTCGTCCAGCCCGCGGTTGAGCCGCTCGACCAGGACGTGCCGGGGGTTGATTTCGAGGATCGGCTGGTTGGGCAGCCCTGAGCCGCGCAGCCGCTGCACTGCGGTGAAATCGGTCTCCGCTCCGTCGGTGACGATGCATGCGGGGGAGGTCGTCAGGCGGCTGGTCAGGCGTACGTCCCATGCCTTGCCCGCGAGGTGCGCCTTGAGTCGGCCAAGGAGCGCGGCGTAGTCGGAGTCCGCCTGGTCGGCGGCCTCCTTCTCGGCCTCGTCCGCCAAGTCGCCGAAGTCGGGCGGCCCCTGGGCCACGGACTGCAGATGCTTCCCCTGGTACTCGCGCAGCGGGCCGGAGACGACGAAGCCGTCCACCGCCTCACCCAGCAGGAGCACCTCGATACCCTTGGCGCGGAATGCCTCAAGGTGCGGGCTGGTCGCGGCGGCGGCCGGGCTGGGGGCAAGCAGGTAGTAGATCCTGTCCTGGCCCTCCTTCATCCGGGCCACGTAGTCGCTGAGCGAGACGTCGGCGGCTTGCGTCTCCGAGCGGGTGGAGGTGAAGCGAAGGAGCTCGGTGATGTCCTCCCTGTGGGGAGGGTCGTCGGCGATGCCCTGCTTGAATACGCTGCCGAACTGCGCCCAGAAGTCGGCGTACTTCTCCGGCTGGTTGTCCGCCAGTTCCTTCAGCAGCTTCAGGACCCTCTTGACCGCACTGGAACGGATATGGGCGACAGCCTGGCTCCCCTGGAGAATCTCCCGGGAGACATTCAGTGGAAGGTCGGCCGAGTCGATGACCCCGCGCAGGAATCGCAGGTAATTCGGCAGCAGCTGTCCGGAGTCCTCGAGGATGAACACGCGCCGGATGTGCAGACGTATGCCGTCGCGCGCCTGCGGGACCCAAAGGTTGTGCGGCGCGCGGGACGGGATGAACAGGAGCAGCGTGTACTCGTACCGTCCTTCGACCTTCGTGTGCAGATGGGCGAGCGGATCGGAGAAGTCGTTCGTGAGGTGCCGGTAGTAGGAGTGGTAGTCCTGCTCGCTCAACTCGCTCTTCGGGCGCGCCCACAGGGCCGACGCCTGGTTCACCGGGGCCTCGTCCTGATCCATCACGATCGGCTGGCTGATGTGGTCCGAGTACCGCTCGATGATCGAGCGAAGCCGGTGTTCGTTCAGCAGCTCGTCCTCGCCCTCGCGCAGCTCGAGCACGATGGTGGTGCCGCGCTCGGCGCGCTCGACGGCCTCCAGCGTGTACTCGCCCTTGCCGTCCGACGACCAGCGCACGCCGTCGGACGCGGGCAGCCCGGCCCGCCGCGAGGTGAGCACCACTCTTTCCGCGACGATGAACGCGGAATAGAAGCCGACGCCGAATTTGCCGATCAGCTCGGAGTCGCGGCGCTGGTCCCCGGTGAGCGTCCGGATGAACTCGGCGGTGCCTGAGCGGGCGATGGTGCCGATGTTGGCCATCACTTCCCGGCGGCTCATGCCGATGCCGTTGTCGGCGATGGTGATCGTGCCCGCGTCCTTGTCGAACGTGACCCGGATCCGCGGCGCTTCGTCCTGCTCGTCACCGGCCGGTTCCGGGTGGGAGTTCCGTTCGAACCGGAGCCGGTCGATGGCGTCCGACGCATTCGAAATCAACTCGCGTAGAAAAATGTCCTTGTTGCTGTAGAGCGAATGGGCCATGAGGTCCAGAATCTGCGCGGCCTCGGCCTGAAATTCATGCGTCTCCGTATTCGCCTGCAGTGCCATTGCTTTCCCTTCGTGTCAGGTTGCGGGAACTGCTGAACAGCCACGTTTTCCGAGATGTTCGGCGAACTTCATCCAGTTCTCGGCGTACTGCCGGGCCAGGTCGGCCGTCGTCCGGGTGCAGTGCTCCGGCACTGTGTCCAGCAGCTCCGGCCACTCGCTCATCACGTTCATGTTGTGGTGAAGGAGGCGCAGCAGCTCGCGGCCGACCTGTTTGTGGCGCAACGAGGGATCACGCATCAGCATCTGCAGTGCGCGTCCGGGGTCGATCTTCACCGGGGCTTCCCGGCGTTGGCTGCGTGACGGCGCCGCCTGCTCCGGGGCCGGCCGGACCGGGGGGTCGGCCCCGGGTACGGAGTGCAGCGTTCCTGCCGGAGGTTCGCCGGCCGCGAGCCGCCTCTTGACGTCGGTGACCGTAGCGGGTGAGATGCCGGCGAACCTGGCCACCTCGCGCAAGGAGGCGTCTGGACGTTCGGCCAGCACCTGGGCGGCTCGCCGGCGGCCCTCGACGCTGCTCAACGGGCGGACCTTGCCGTCGATTCCGACGCGCACCTGCGGCGCGGCAGGCGCGAGGCGGCCGCGGAGGGTGGCGATCGTCTTGGCCCCCAGACCGGTGGCACGTGCGATCGCCCGATCCGACATGTGTCCATGAGAGACGAGGATCCGATCCGCCGCGGTGCGGCGATCCGCAAGTGACAGCGGAAGACCGTGAGTGGAATTGGCCCGGACGGCAAATAAGAAGGCGTCTTCTCTGCTACCGTCGAAGAATACTGCTGCGATCTTGGTATCGCCTCGCAGGACCGCGGCGAAGACGCGATGCACCCCGTCAACCACCTGCATGGTGTGCCTGTTGACGATTATCGGAGGCAGCGGACCTTCGGTTTCTGCCAAGCGAATGATATGCTCCCGGTCCTCGCCCTCGATGCGCGGTGAATCACCCGGACGTAACGCTGAAATCGCGACCGTGACGATTTCCTGTTCGTGTTCTGCGGAATGCTCATGTTCCTGTTCCTCGAGGTCGTCGGACGACCGGCGCGGAACAGGGGAAACGATGCTGGTGTCGAACTGCTGCAATGCGATCACCTCGCGTGTGGGCGGCTGCCATTTCGCGTGGGGGTGCGGAAAGGGTGACGCGACCGGCAAGCGGTTGGCTGGTTTTCCGGTGATGGTGGTCCGCGGCGGGACACGGAAATGCGGGCACGTTCAGCGGTAGGCGAGCGGGGGACCGGCGTCGTCCTGCGGCGTCGGTACCGGTTCAACTCGCCGGCGCTGCGCAGTCGTCCTGGTCTGCGGCGAGTTGAGGTGAGGGGAGCGCCCGCTCGTCCAGTGCCTGCGCGAATGCCTGCCACTTGTCCGCGTTCTGCTGCGCCAGCGCGATGACCAGGGCACCGCAGTGCGACGGCACGGCGTCGGCCAGTTCGAGCCACTGGTAGTGCCCCACGAGGTTCTTCCGCAGCGTGCTCACCAGCCGTCTGCCCAGGTCCGCGTCGAGGATGGCGGGATCGTGCAGCAACGGTTTCAGCAGGGATATCGGCTTCTGCTGCTTCTGCTGCTTCTGCTGCTTCTGCTGCTTCTCCTGCTTCTCCTGCTTCTCCTGCACCTGGATCTGCGGAGGCTCGGGGGCCGACTCCGGCGACGACTCCAGGGCGATGGCGGTCGTCCTCGGCGACTCGCCGACGACGTCCTCGCCGGCGAGGACCCGCTTGCGCACGTCACTCGCCGTCGCCGGCGAGATCCCGGCACGGCGTGCCACTTCCCGCAAGGAGGCCTGCGGGTTCAGGGCGATCACCTCTGCGGCCCGGTGCCGGCCTGCCGCCCGGTCCACTGCCCGGGCTCTGCCGTCCCTGCCGACGCGGACGTTCAACTCCGCCCCGGACGCAGTTGAACGCCGGATGACGGCCACGCTCTTGGCGCTCAGCCCGGACGCCTCTCCGATCATGCGATCGGACAAGTGGGGATGGGAGGCGCTGAGTCGCGCTGCCGCCGCACGTCGGTCGGCCAGCGACAGCGGCAGGCCGTGTTGTGTATTTGATTTGATGGCGAGCAGAAAGGCGTCGTTCCGTGATAAATTCACGACGCGTGCCTCGATGGTTTTCCGGCCTTTGAGGATGGTCGCCAGGACGCGATGCACGCCGTCGATCACCTGCATATTCCGCCCGTTCACCAGTATGGGCGGAAATGGTGTCTCGCTCTGCGCGAGTTGCTCGGTGTATTTCTTGCTCTGCCCCACCAGGCGAGGTGATTCGCTGAACTGCAGTAGCGCTATGGGTAGTTCCGAAACTTCTTCTGGTAGAAGCTCCAGATCCCCCTCGGCATCTGCCGATAAGTTTGCCGACTCGAGGTTAATCCCGTTCGTTCCGTGCTCAAGGCTACTCAAACCATCCCCCGGTAGTGAAGTTTGAGCTGACAGGGGTAGGCACCCGCGAGCCGACACAGCTACTGGCCGCCCGTACGTGATGTACGTAGGCGGCGGATTCGCGTGAATGCCGGAATGGAGAGGTTGTGCCAAAAAAGAAAGGCCGTGGCTAGCGGAACCTGCAGCACGCACTGAAAGAATGCGGCCGACCGCTTCTCGCAACCCAGTGAAAACCTCTCACCACAGCGCGGTTACCCCCGTTCGCTCCCGCCCCTGTTTCGTCCTTCATAGGCTAGCTTGTGGTGTTGCGATGTCAACCAAGTGAGATATGCGGCCAGCGGGAAAACAGATCACAATGTGTGGACCCTGTGATTCCGGCAGGAAATGGAATATCATCATCCGCTCCAGTGTCCGAACCGGTGCGAAACACGTCACCAGGGCAGTTGCCCGGACATTGGATGTTGAGTGCCCCCGCGCCTTGTCCGCAGCATCCTCAGCCGTTTACTGCCAAGGAAATGGATGCGGTCACCATGGAAAGTGCTCTCGTGGTCGGTACGGGTCTGATAGGGACCTCGGCCGCGCTCGCTCTGAAGGCCCGCGGCGTGGCTGTGCATCTGCGGGACGCGGATCCTGCCGCAGTGAGGATCGCGTCCTCGCTCGGCGCCGGCACGGTGGAGGCCCCGCGGCAATCCGTGGATCTGGCCGTCGTGGCCGTGCCCCCGGCGCTGGTGACCGACGTCCTCGTCGGTCTGCAGGCCGACGGCGTCGCGCGGCACTACACCGATGTGGCCAGCGTGAAGTCCGGCCCGCAGCAGGAAGCTCTCGCCCGGGACTGCGACACCGCACGCTATGTCGGTGGCCACCCGATGGCGGGCAGTGAGCGCAGCGGCCCCCTCGCCGCCCGTGCGGACCTCTTCGTCGGGTGCAACTGGGTCCTCACCCCGACGCCCGACGCCGACACCGAGACGCTGAACACCACGCTCGAACTCGTGGCCCTGTGCGGGGCCGTGCCCGTGGTCATGGAGGCAGACGTGCATGACCGGGCGGTCGGCCTCGTCTCGCACGCTCCGCACGTTGTGGCGAGCCTGGTCGCAGCTCTCCTGGAGCGGGCCGAGGAGCGGGCAGTGCGCCTCGCGGGCTCGGGCGTCCAGGACCTCACCCGCATCGCGGCTGCGGACCCGGGATTGTGGGTGGACATCCTCGGCGCCAACGCACTGGTGGTGGCCGACCTTCTCGAGGAGCTGTCGGGCGGAATGGACGACGCCGTCGCGGGTCTGCGCGCCATGGCGGCCACGGACGAGGAGAAGCGTGAAGGCGGCGCGCGTACGGTCGAGGACCTGCTGCGTCGCGGCCGGTCGGGCCGCGCCCGGATCCCCGCAAAACGCGGCATTCTGCCGGAGCAGTACGAGACGGTGACGATCGAGATCGGCGACCAGCCGGGCGAGTTGGCCCGGCTCTTCACCGATGCCTCGCGCGCCGGCGTCAACGTCGAGGACGTACGCCTCGAGCACTCGGCCGGCCAGCCGGCCGGGCTGGTCCATCTGAGCGTGGCCCGGGATCTGATGGACGTGCTCACGACGGAACTCCGCAACGGCGAATGGCGACGGCGCTGAAGCGTGTTGAACGAGGGGGCCCGCGTCGGGCTGTGGTTGAGCACTTCTGTGCCGGGCCGGTGCAAGAGCTACGATCCCCGCACATGGTGGCTGGGCAAGGGGCCCAGATGTGTTGGGGGGTACGTGTGGCTTCTGGACGTGTGGTGCGGTTCGACAGCTCGCGGGGTTACGGCTTCATCGCTCCGGACGGTGCTGGGGAGGACATCTTCCTGCACGTGAACGACCTGCTGATTCCCGAGGCGTCTCTGCGCTCGGGGCTGGCGGTCGAATTCGAGGTCGAGGACGGTGGGCGAGGGCTGAAGGCCTCGGGTATCAGGCTTGCTCAAACCGCCGACGGGGCCGACGCTTCCGCGGCGCCGACGCTGTCGGTGCCCAGCGGGAAAGGCGGGACGGTCACGTCGGAGGACGGCGACGATTCGATGTGTGACGTGCTCACGGGTGTGGAGTACACCAGGGAGATCACCGAATTGCTGCTGAAGGCGGGACCGTCTCTGACGGCGGATCAGGTTTTGCAGCTCCGCCAAGAATTGGTGAAATTCAGCGAGAGTCACGGATGGATCGAATGGTGAACCCAATGGCGCTCACAGCGAGTTGATCATTGGCTGCCACGGCCACCGCGTCTGTCGTCCGTAGGGGCGATCATGATTGCGGTGGCCGTCCTCGTTTCCGCAGCCACCTCCTGACCTGCCGAGGCGCATTAAGGATCAAGGCGTGCGGCTGCCGTGACCATCAATCCCCGAAAGGTCACCGGGGGGTGTTCAAGTGCGTACCGCGTCAGTTGGACACGGTTGTGCAGTTGTACGGCCTTGTTCTTCGGAAACGTGACACGTCATAGTGCGTCGGGCCTTGGGTCAGCAGGAATGGCGCTGGTGACGCGCCAAATCGGTATTGAGCCCGCCCGGGAGGCAATACATGGCTGTGCATGACGTCGCATACGTTGAGCTGTATACGAGCAAGAAGAAATCGGTCGTCGACTATTTCGTCTCATCGATGGGGTTCAGGCAGACCGCGGAGTCGGTGGGCGTCGACCGGAGTTCCGCGCTGCTGCAGCAGGGCAGCGTGAAACTCGTGGTCACCACGGGGCCGGCCACTTGGGAGTTCCTCGGCACGCACGGGGACGGTATTGCCGATATCGCGCTGGCCTGTGACGACGTCGACCAGAGCGCGCGGTCGGCGGTGGCTGCGGGAGCCTCGATGACTGCTTCCACGAAGGACACCCGGACGGTCTCCGGATTCGGCGGCGTCGTGCACACCCTCGTTTCCCGCACGCACGGCTCGGGCCTGTTCGGCGGGCCCGACTGGGCCGCGCTGCCGGACGGGTCGAGCAGTCCGGGCACCGGCCGAATCCAGTTGCTCGACCACATTGCGATCTGTGTGGAGGGCCGCTCGCTCGCCGGCTACGCCGACTTCTACAGCGACGCCTTCGGGCTGTCCCGCTACTCCTCCGAGTACGTGGACGTCGGCGAGCACGCCATGGACTCCGTCGTGGTGCGCAGTTCGTCGGGCCGGGTCACCTTCACGCTCGTCGCACCCGACCAGCAGAAGGGCACGGGCCAACTCGACGCCTTCCTCGAGCGGAACAGCGGCCCAGGGGTGCAACACCTGGCGTTCCTGGTGGAAAGCATCGTTCACGCGGTCCACGAGTTCGGGGACCGGGGCGTGGAGTTCCTGGACGTTCCGGACAGCTACTACGACGGCCTGGCCGAACGCCTTCCGGGGCTGCGGGCGGAGATCGACGTGCTGCGCTCGGCTCAAGTGCTGGCGGACCGCGATGAATGGGGCGATCTACTGCAACTGTTCAGCCGCTCACCGCACGAGCGCAACACGCTGTTCTACGAGCTGATTCAGCGCCGCGGCTCCCGCGGCTTCGGCGGCGGCAACATCCGCGCCCTGTACGAAGCGGTTGAGCGCGACCGGCTGGCCGCCGAATGAACGATGGTGGCAACGGAGCGGACGGCACGTTGACCCTGGCCGACTACGCCGAGCTGGCCCAGCGGCGCCTGGACCCGGAAGTGTGGGACTTCGTCACCGGCGGAGCGGGCGACGAGCGGACGCTCGCCGACAACACGGCGGCCTTCGACCGGGTCCGGCTCCGCCCGCGGGTGCTCTCCGCGGTGACGCGGCCCGCCCTCAGCACCCGGATCCTCGGCCGCACCTGGGCTGCGCCGCTGGGAGTCGCGCCCGTCGCCTACCACACGCTGGCCCACTCCGACGGGGAGGTGGCCACGGCCGCGGCGACCGGGGCAGCCGCAGTCCCACTCGTCGTCAGCACCTTCGCCGGACGTGCCTTCCACGACATCGCGGCCGTCACCACGGCCCCCCTCTGGCTGCAGCTCTACTGCTTCCGCGACCGTGGCGTGACCCGCGCCCTCATCGAACGCGCAGTGGAGGCGGGCTTCGAGGCGCTGGTTCTCACCGTCGACACCCCCCGCCTCGGCCGTCGGCTGCGGGACGAGCGCAACGGCTTCCGGCTGCCGCCCGGGATCGAACCGGCCAATCTCTCCGGTACCGGCTACTCCGCACCTGGCGAGCACGCACGGGAGGCGTTCGACCCGGCTCTCGACTGGACCGTCGTCGAGTGGCTGCGCGCCGTCAGCCCGCTGCCCGTCCTGCTCAAGGGCATCCTGACCGCCGATGACGCCCGCCTGGCAACGGAGTCGGGCGTGGACGGGATCATCGTCTCCAACCACGGCGGCCGCCAACTGGACGGAGCCGCGGCCACACTGGACGTCCTGCCCGAAGTCTCCGCGGAGGTCGCCGGCCGCTGCGCCGTGCTGCTGGACGGCGGCGTCCGGCGTGGCGGCGATGTCCTGGCAGCTCTCGCACTCGGGGCGGACGCGGTGCTGATGGGCCGCCCCGTGCTGCACGGCCTGGCAGCGGCGGGGCGGGACGGTGTCGCGGACGTGCTCGGCATCGTGACGGAGGAGCTGGCGGAAGCGATGACACTCGCCGGCTGCCCCTCGGTCGCCGACGCCGGCCCCGAACTGGTCTCGGGAAGCGCTGTGTCCGCCCCGGAGATTGGTGGGCGTTCCGCCGCCACCGAGCGATCGCGTCCGCATGTCTCCGGGCTGCTGAGGGAGGAGCTGCACGGAAGCGTCTCCGACCCGGTGCTGGACACGATGAACTTCCTCAACGAGATCACACACCGCTACCCCGACGCGATCTCCTTCGCCCCCGGCCGTCCGTACGACGGCTTCTTCGACTCCGAGCAGCTCTTCACGCACATCCGTCGCTACATGGACCACCTGGCCGCCACCGGCAGTTCTCCAGCTCAGGTCCGCGACACACTCTTCCAGTACGGCCCCACCAGCGGGCTGATCCGCGGGCTCATCGCCGATTCGCTGCGCTTGGACGAGAGCATCGATGTGCCGGCCGAGTCCATCGTCGTCACCGTGGGCTGCCAGGAGGCGATGCTGCTCGCTCTGCGTGCCCTGATCGCCGGCCCGGACGACGCCCTGCTCGTCTCCAGCCCCTGCTATGTGGGGATCACCGGTGCCGCACGCCTGCTCGACATCGAGCCGACCGCGGTCGAAGAAGGCGCCGACGGGTTTTGCTGCACGGCTCTCGAAGCGGCCATCATGACCGAACGCGGCCGCGGCCGCCGCCCCCGCGCCTTCTACGTCATCCCCGACCACTCCAACCCGTCGGGCAGCGTCATGACGGTGGACGAGCGGCACGAACTGCTGAAGCTCGCCGCCCGCGAGGACCTGCTGATCCTCGAGGACAGCCCCTACCGGCTGGTGAGCCCGGGGCGGCAACTGCCGACACTCAAGTCGCTCGATCGCGACCGGCGCGTGGTCCAGCTGGGCTCCTTCGCCAAGACGCTCCTGCCCGGTGCCCGGGTGGGCTACGCGGTCGCGGACCAGCTCGTCACGGATCCCTCGGGCAGCACCTGCCTGCTCGCCGACGAGCTCAGCCGGATCAAGAGCATGGTGACGGTTAACACCTCGGCGCTCAGTCAGGCCGTGATCGGCGGAATGCTCCTCGCCGGCGAGGGCGGCGTCACCAAGCTCAACGTCGACACGGCGTGCCACTACGGAGAAGCCATGAAGGCCACCCTCCGAGCACTCGAGGCCTCGATCACCGAAGCCGAACGGCAGGAACTGGGCGTGAGCTGGAACCGTCCCAGCGGCGGCTTCTTCCTCACCGTCACCGTCCCCTTCCTCGCCGACAACGCCGCACTCGCGCGCTCGGCCGAGGAGTTCGGCGTCATCTGGACGCCCATGTCGTACTTCTATCCGCAGGGCGGTGGGGAGCGCACGCTCCGGCTGTCCGTGAGCTACCTCTCCCACGCCGACATCCATGAGGGAACCGCTCGCCTTGCGCGGTTCATCAGGACGGCGGCCTCGCACTGAAAGGACGACAAGTGCTCACTCCCGTACAACGTCTGCTCAGCAAACCCCGCATGTGGGGGTGGACCTTCCGATGACCGCCACGATCGTCCACCCGGCCGGTGGAGACCTGCCGGCTCCTGTGGAGCCCCAGCCGAAGCCCCTCGGCAACTTCAGCCGCATCATCGGTGTCGGCACCGCCGTGACCGAGTCCTCCTACTCGCAGCGCGAGCTGCTCGACCGCTTCCGGATAACGGATCCCAGGATCCGCTCCGTGTTTCTCAACAGCGCCATCGAGCGGCGACACCTCACCCTCCCGCCCTCCGGTACGGCCGAGCCCTTCCTCCAGGAATCCCAGGGCGAGTTGCTCGGCAAGCACAAGCAGCTCTGCCGCGACATGGGTGCGCGGGCCGTGCGCGCGTGTCTTGCGGACGCGGGCATCGACCTCGCCGACGTCGACTACCTCTGCTGCGTGACCACCACGGGATTCCTCACGCCCGGCCTCAGCGCGCTGCTCATCAAGGACATGGGCATCGGTGCCGGATGCAGCCGCGTCGACGTGGTCGGAATGGGCTGCAACGCGGGTCTGAACGCCCTCAACGCCACGGCGGCCTGGTCCATGGCACACCCCGGACAGGTCGCCGTCCAGCTCTGCGTCGAAGCATGCTCCGCCGCATACGTCATGGATTCGACCATGCGCACCGCGGTCGTCAACAGCCTCTTCGGTGACGGAGCCGCCGCCATCGCCCTATTCGCCGATACACCCGACGCCGCCGGACCCATGCCCGGGGAACTGCCGGCGGACCGCGCAGGCTCCTCGGCAGGACCGCGCCTGCTGGGCTTCGCCAGCCACCTCATTCACGAGGCGGTCGATGCCATGCGATACGACTGGGACGACGCCGAGCACAAGTTCAGTTTCTACCTGGACCCGGACATCCCGTACGTGGTCGGGGCCCATGTGGAACGCGTGGTGGACCGGCTCCTGGAGGACACGGGCCTGCGCCGCAGCAGCATCGCCCACTGGCTCGTGCACTCCGGAGGCAAGAAGGTCATCGACGCGGTCCGCATGAACCTCGGCCTCACCCGCCAGGATCTGCGGCACACCACCGGGGTGCTGCGCGACTACGGCAACCTGTCGAGCGGTTCGTTTCTGTTCTCCTACGAGCGGCTGCTTCGAGAAGGCCGCGTCAGGGCGGGTGATTTCGGCGTGCTGATGACCATGGGACCGGGGTCCACGATCGAGACGGCGCTGGTCCAATGGTGAGGGCGGAGCAGGTGCCGGAGGCGACGAGACTTCGGCTCGACGGCGGACGACCGCCGTCGCCCGAGGCCGTCGCCGCGGTCAATGCCGTTTGCGACCGCGCCGAGGACACCGGCGGGAGCAGCCCGGTGATCGTCGAGTTGGCCGGCACCCCGGGCCGCGGGTGGACCGGTGAGCTGACAGTGGGGCTGGTCAGCAAGTGGGAGAGGGCCCTGCGCCGGCTGGAGCGGCTGCCCACGACGACGATCGCGGTTGCCGACGGCGACTGCGGCGGCCTCGCTCTCGACGCCCTGCTGGCCACCGACATCCGTATCGCCACCCCCTCGCTGCGGTTGGTGCCGGTCATGGCCGACGGAGCCACCTGGCCCGGAATGGCGCTGCACCGGCTCGTCCAGCAGGTGACAGGCGCTGCGGCCGTCCGCCGTACGGTGCTGTTCGGCACCCCGCTCGATGCCGTGCGGGCGCTGGAGCTGCACCTCGTCGACGAGGTGACGCTCGACACCGCGGCCGCGGTGTCGGCGGCCGCCGAACTCGCCGCGGGGTTCGCCGGAACGGAGCTGGCCATCAGGCGACAGCTGCTGCTCGATGCCCACACCGTCCCGTTCGAGGAGGCGCTGGGGGCCCATCTGGCGGCCTGCGACCGGGAGTTGCGGCGGACCTCGACCGAGGCGGCGACATGACCGGCACCGTCCCGGCGCCGGTGCAGCCGGCGCGTACGGGGGAGATGCGGACGAACCTGCCCGGTGCGCGCGCGGCGCTCGCGCGCGCGGCACAGCAGTCGGCGGCGCAGCCCCCGGAGCGGATGAGGGCGCTGCGCAGTGCCTTCCTCGACACGCATGCCGACGCCGTCTACGCCGAGCTCACCGCGGGCCGCACCCGCCGCCTGCGGCTGAGCGAGCTCGCCGCCGCGGCGGCAGACGCGTTCCCCGGGCTCGTCCCCACCGCTGCCGAGCTGGCCGCGGACCGCGCGCGGGCGCAGGCGCAGAAGGTGGGTCACGAGATCGACCTGGGCATCTTCTTCTGCCGGATCCTGCGCTCACCGCGCTCCGGCGGTCACTTGGTGGACGCCCTACTGCACCCCACGGCACGGGCCCTGGAACTGCTGCCCGAGTTCACCGCCACCGGGCAGGCGGACCTCGGCTCCGTACGGCTGGAACGCCGCGAAGGGGCCGCCCGGCTGACGATGTGCCGCGACGACTGCCTGAACGCCGAGGACGACCGGCAGGTCGACGACATGGAGACCGCGGTCGACCTGGCCCTGCTCGACCCCGGGGTCGAAATCTGCCTGCTGCGTGGGGGAGAGATGACCCATCCCCGCTATGCGGGCAAGCGGGTGTTCAGCTCCGGGATCAACCTCAAGAGCCTGCACGCCGGGGACATCTCGCTCGACAACTTCCTGCTGCGCCGCGAGCTCGGGTATCTGCACAAGATCTGGCGTGGCATCCGCGTCGACGACGGCGCATCCTGGCACTCGCCCGCCCGGGCCAAGCCGTGGGTCGCGGCCGTCGACTCCTTCGCCATCGGCGGTGGCATGCAGCTGCTGCTGGTCGTGGACCATGTCCTCGCCGCCTCCGACGCCTACCTCAGCCTGCCCGCGGCCCAGGAGGGCATCGTCCCCGGAGTCGCCAACCTGCGGCTGCCCCGGTACACGGGGCCGCGCCTGGCTCGCCAGATCATCCTGGAGGGCCGCAGGATTCAGGCGGCCGACCCGGAGGCCCGGCTCCTCGTGGACGAGATACACGCACCGAACGAGCTGGACCGTGCTGTCGAAGACAGCCTCGACCGACTGCGCGGGCCGGCTGTCGCTGCGAACCGGAAGATGCTGAACGCCGCCGAAGAGGACATCGACGTGTTCCGGCGCTATATGGCGGAGTTCGCGCTGGAGCAGTCGATGCGCACGCACAGCGCGGATGTGATCGGCAAGGTCGGCCGTTTCTCCGCCCGGGGCGCGTCCGGCACGTCAGCAACGTCAATAGGGAAGGCGCCGAGGTGATTTCGGCCTTGGGGCCGTGATTGCGGAATCAGGCCGGCTGCATTGCCAAGACGGCCCTGACCCGGGATTGAATCCGGGGCAGGGCCGTTTGGCGTTTGCGCGCGGCGCCACACCCTATTGCGGGCGGGCGGCCAACTGGTCGACCAGCGACTCGGCAAGGGAGGCCGCAGTGGGAAACTCCCAGAGGGCGTTGGGGTCGATCTCAAATCCCACGTGGTCCTCGACCGTGGCGAGAAGAGTGATGGCCTTGATGGAATCCAGGCCGTAGGAGGACATGGGTTCGGTCGGGTCGACGGCTGCCTGCGGCAGCCCCAGCTCCTCGGCCAGCCGGCCGCAGAGCCACCCCTGGAGTTCGGTGTAGAGCTCGTCGGCTCTGGCATCGCGCATGTGAGTCCTTCGGGTGAGTGAACCAGTGCGTCGTGGCCCCGTGGGCGTCGCGAGCAAGGCCGCGGGACGCTAACGAGGGTCCTGGTAGAGGGGGGTCAGCAGACCCTGGTGGAAGAGGTCCCGCATCGCCGCGCGGCGAACCTTGCCGCTCGTGGTGCGCAGGACGCTGCCGGGCTTGAGCAGAGCCACGCTGTCGACGCTGATGCCGAACTCGCGCCCCACGGTGTGCCGGATGCCGGCCGCCAGGGCGACCAGTCCCTCGTGCTGCACGCTGCGCACCTCGTGCGTGACGACGACCATGGAATCGTCGCCCTGCGCGTAGCCAGGACCGCCGAACACGACGCCGACGTTGCCCAACTCGGGGTGCTGAGCGCGCAGTTCCTGCTCCACGTCCTGCGGGTAGATGTTGCGTCCGTGCGCGATGATCACATCCTTGAGCCGTCCGTGCACGTAGAGCTCACCGTCGTGCAACACGCCGATGTCGCCGGTGCGGAGGTAGCCGCCGTCGCCGTTCGCGGTGACGGCGTCGAAAGTCTCCGCGTTGTCGTCCCGCTGCCAGTAGCCGGGGGAGATGCTGCGACCGCGCAACCAGATCTCTCCCAGGGAGCTCTCCGGGAGCACCTCCCGGGACGTCGGGTCGACCACGCGGACCTCCGCTGCGGCGGTGGGGATGCCGCAACTGACGATCTCGCGCGCCTGGGCCGCTCCGTCGGCAGGGGTGAACGTGCCTTGCGCGAGCGCGTCGAGGTCCACCTTTCGGGTCACGGGTGGCCGGCCCGGGTGCCCGGAGACGAACACCGTCGCCTCGGCAAGGCCGTAGACGGGAACCATCGTCTCCGGGCGGAATCCAGAGGCCGCGAACTTGGTGATGAAGCCGGAGAGGATGTCCGGAGCGATGGGCTCCGAGGCGCACCCGGCCAGGTCCCAGCGAGACAGGTCCAGTTCGGCCGCTTGCTCCTCGCTGACCTTTCGTGTGCACAGCTCGAAGGCGAAGTTGGGAGCGAACGAGACCGTCATGTTCTCGCGCTCGATCAGCTGCAACCAGCGCAGGGGACGGCGGATGAACGCCAGCGGTTCCATCAGCACGCTTCTGTCGCCGCGCAGCAGCGGCCAGAGGAAGACGTTGAGCCCCATGTCGTGGTACAGCGGCAGCCAGCCGCCCGAAGGCCCGCGCCACCGGAGCGCTCGCATGCCCTCGCCGCCGTTGTACAGCAAATGGTCGTGGTGGATGACCGCGCCCTTGGGGGTGCCGGTCGATCCGGAGGTGTACTGCAGCAGGGCCGTCGTCGACCGGTCCAGCCGTGGGGGCGCCCAGGCCTGTGGATCACCGAATCCGGGCTCGTCGCCGGCGGCGGTGCGGATCGTGGTGACCCCCATGTCCTTCATCCACGTGTGGACCTCTTCCAGGTCCCGGGACGTGGTCAGCGCCGCGGCGGCGCCGGAGTCGGCAGCGACTGCGGCGAGCCGCTTGCGGTGGTGCGGATGGCGGCCCGGAAGCGGTGCCGGGACAGCGATCATCCCCGCGTAGAGGCAGCCGAAGAAGGCCGCGGCGAACTCGAGTCCGTTGGGGTGGAGCAGGAGCACGCGGGATCCTGCGGGGACGTTCTCCTGCAGCCATGCGGCGCGGCTGCGCGCCTCCTCGTCGAGCCGGGCGTACGACCAACGCACCAGGCCGCCGGTGAGGTCGTCGGGGTCGGCGAGGAACGCGACCGCCTCGGCGGTCGGCCGGGCCGCCACCTGCTCACGGAACAGCGTCACCAAATCGGGTGCGTCGGCCAGGGCTTGCCACATGGGATCGTCCTCCGCGACTGACTGGGGTGTGGACCGTGACGGACAGGCTCTCGAGGGGGCTCGAGAGGGTTCTGGGTGCGGTTCTTGACGTGCGTGATCGGATCCTCAACCGGCGTGGACGCCGTCGAAGTCGACCAGGAGGCGTGAAGGACCGCGCAGGTTCAGGTTGCGTTTGTAGCTGACGCCGTCGTCCCGAAGCCGCGGCCGGATCAGGAAGGTGCTGAAGAGTTCGAGGGCGATGGCGACTTCCAGGCGGGCCAGGCCGGCACCGAGGCAGAAGTGCGCGCCTGCCGAGAACGCCAGATGGGCGGGGGGCGAGGGACGTTCGATGTCGAACCTGTCCGGGTCGCGATACACGTCGGGGTCCCGGTTGGCGGCCCCGAGCAGGAACAGCACCGTGTCCCCCGGTCGGACCTCGGCGTCGCCGAGCGTGCCGTGCCGACGGGCCACCCGAGTGGTCATCTGCACCGGCGCGTCATAGCGCAGAACTTCTTCGACGACGGCCGGCGCCAGCGTGGTGTCGGCCCGCAGCCGGTCGAGCTGCCCGGGATGGCGCAGCAGGGCGAGGATCGCGTTGCCGATCAGGTTCACGGTCGTCTCGTGACCCGCGTTGAGCAGGAGTACGCAGGTTGCCAGGACGTCGTCGTCATCGAGACGGTGCCCGTCCTCCTCGACCTGCAGCAGGTGCGAGATGAGGTCCTGCCGGGGAGCGCTCCGGCGCTCCTCGATCAGGCGCCGGAAGTAGTGGACGAATCCGGCGCGGGCCCGCCCGGCCTCCGGCGTCATTCGTCCGGTGGTGCCCAGCGGCGGATCCAGCGCCGTCGCCAGCTCGGACGACCAGTCCTGCAGGAGCTGACGATCCTCGAACGGGACGCCCAGCAGCTCGCAGATGACCCGCAGTGGCAGCGGATAGGCGAGGTCGTCGATGACTTCGAGCGTGCCGGCCTCGGCGGCGGCCCGGAACAGGTCGGTCGCGATCTCGCGGATCCACGGCGCCATGCCGTCGACCTTCCGCCGCGTGAACGCGCCGGTCACCAGCCGCCGGTAGCGGGTGTGGTCCGGCGGGTCGAGGTGGAGGAAGTTCCGTGTCCGCGGCCCTCGCGGAGTGGGGGAGAGCGGAGCCCGGTCCCGGGCCGCGCTCATCGTCTGGTCACGGAGCAGAGCCGAGCACTGGTTGTGCCGCCCCACGACGAGGAGACCGTCGAAGGGCGTATAGGGCGATCGCCGGCGCAGCTTCTCCAAGGAGGGGTACGGATCCTCCCGGTTGCCCGGATCGGTCAGGTCGGCGATCTCCCCCGGCAGCGGAGGCCGGCCCGGCTGTGCCGAATCCCCATTTCCACCGGCGGTTCCGACCATCACAGAATCCATTCTCATCGAAGTCGACGATCGCCGACAGTACCCGTGCGCCGGAAACTCGGGAATAACGTGTGTCGGCGTTCAACTGCTGAATTCCGCAGTTGAACAGAGGGGGTCGCAACTGAACAGTACGGACAGTCATTTGACGCCCAAACGGCGACTGGTCAGGATGGCGAACTGAAATGATCCGGAACACCGCTGTGGCCGAGGCTCATTCATCCTCCGAAAGGGAACGGACCGTGTCAATTGCGCTAGTCGGTTCCGGCGGAGATTCCGATGGAGACGTCGTGCTTGGAGAGTTGACATCGGCTCAGCTCGGCATCTGGTACGCCCAGCAGATTGCACCGGATGATGCCCCGTACAACATCGCTGAATGCCTTGAGGTCGACGGAGACGTGGATCCGGACGTCTTCGTCCGCGCCGTGCGGCAGGTGCTGGCCGACGTCGACGCGTACCGGCTCCGTTTCCGGACGGTGGACGGGCAGCCGCGGTGCTACGTCGACTTCACCGCCGATCTCCCCGTCACCGTTGTCGATGTCAGTGCCGAGCCCGACCCGAGGGCCGCCGCGGAACGATGGATGCAGGCGGAGCTGCGTCGGCCGGTTGATCTGACGGGCCAGGCCCCCTTGTTCGCCTGCGCCGTCCTCTCCCTGGGAGAGGGGCACCTGCTCTGGTATCACCGCGCCCACCACCTGATCATGGACGCGCACAGCGGCGCGCTGATCGCCACCCGGGTGGCCGCCGCGTACTCTGCGCTGTCGGCGGGTGCGGACCCTCGCGGGGCCGGTGGGTTCGAGCCGTTCTCGGCGTTGGTGGAGGCGGACCGGGACTACCGGATGTCCGCGGCCCTCGACGCGGACCGGTCGTTCTGGCTCGACGCGCTGGACGGCCTGCAGGATCGGGCCGACCCGGCCGGACGGGACGGTGGGGCGAGGTCGGGGAGGCCGGCGCGCGCGAGCGCCGAACTCGACCTGGAGCACGGCGCCGAACTCAGGGACGCTGCCCGCCACTTGAAGACGAGCTTCGCCGTCCTCGTCATCGCGGCGGCGGCCGTCCACGAGCATCGGACCACCGGGGCCCGCGACATCGTTCTCGGGGTGTCCGTGCCGGGCCGCGCCGGACGGCGTGAACAGCTGGCCCCGGGCATGACCGCGAACGTCATGCCGGTGCGGCTGGACGTCACGCCCGAGACCACGGTCGCCGAGATCGTCCGCCGCGCCGGCCGCGCGGTCGGCCGAGGGCTGCGGCACCACCGGTACCGCTACGCGGACATGATCCGGGACCTCCATATCGGCGACGGCGCCTCGTTGTGCGGGCTGATCGTCGACGTCATGAGCTTCGGCTATCCGGCGCGGTTCGGTGCCGCGGAGGCGACCGTCCGCAACCTCACGCAAGGACCGACCACGGACCGGCGGTTGGCGGTCTACGACCGCTCGCCCCGGGCGCCGATGCAGATCGACGTGGACGTCGACCGCGGCCGGAACGGGCCGAAGGCTGCCGACGATCTGCTGCGCCGCTTGCGCCGGATCATGGACTGGATGGTGACGGCCGCGCCGCGGACCCCGGTCGGCGCCGCGGAAATCCTCGACGAGGACGAGTGGGTCCAGGTCGTGCGCGGCTGGAACGACACCGCGGCCGACCTGCCGCGGGTGAGCGTGCCGCAGCTGATCGACGCGCAGGCGGCACGTACACCGGGTGACATCGCGATCGTCTCGGCCGGCGGTGCGATGACGTACGCGGACCTGGACGCCCGCGCCGAACGGCTCGCTCGGTACCTGGCCCGGTCGGGGATGGGGCCCGAGTCGGTGATCGGACTCTGCCTGCCGCCGGGCCCGGAGATGATCGCGGCGATGCTGGGCGTCTGGCGGGCAGGCGCCGCCTACCTGCCCATCGATCCGCAACAGCCGGTCGAGCGGACCGCGTTCGAGCTCGCCGACGCCCGTGCCGCCCTGCTCGTGTCCACCGACGAGCTCCTGGAGGACCTGCCGGCAGGTCGGGTGCGCACCGTCTCGGTCGACGACCTGCCCGCCCCCGGCGCACCAGGTCCCGCGACCGTGCCGGAACCGGGCGGGCTGGCGTACGTCATCTATACCTCGGGCTCGACCGGTACCCCCAAGGGCGTCGCCGTGACGCACCGCTCCTTGGCGAACTACGTGGCATCGGTGCGGGAGCGGCTCGACCTCGGCGGCGAAGGCGCCCGGTATGCGGTGCTGCAACCGCAGGTGACCGACCTCGGATACACGATGGTCCTCTGCTCTCTGGCCCTCGGCGGCGAACTGCACGTCCTCGACCCCGACACCGTGCTCGAACCGGCCGCGGTCTCCGGCTACCTCACCGACCACCGGATCGATCACCTCAAGGCCGTTCCGTCGCATCTGGCGGCGCTCTCGGCGACGGCGGGACCCGAGGGCGTGGTGCCGGCGCGCTCCCTGGTGCTCGGCGGCGAGGCGGCGTCGCCGGACTGGCTCCGCGCGGTGCTGGACGCGGCCGGGGAGCGAGGGGTCTACAACCACTACGGCCCCACCGAGACCACCATCGGAGTCGCCACCACTCGGCTGTCCGTCGACGACCTCGCGGACGGCGACGTCCCGATCGGTGCGCCCATCGACGGCGCACGGCTCTACGTCCTCGACGGTTCGCTGCGCCCGGTACCGGTGGGAGTGACCGGTGAGCTGTACGTCGCGGGCGACGTACTGGCACGCGGCTACGTGAACCGGCCCGGGCTGACCGCCGAGCGGTTCGTGGCGTGCCCGTTCGAGGACGGCACGCGGATGTACCGGACCGGTGACCGCGCCCGCTGGGTCGGCGACGGGCGGCTGGTGTTCGCGGGACGCGTGGACGACCAGGTCAAGATCCGGGGCTTCCGGATCGAACCCGGCGAGATCGAGGGCACGCTCGCCACCCACCCCGAAGTGGACCGGGCGGTCGTCGTCGTCCGTCAGCACGGGCCGGGCGGCGCGCAGGGCGAGCCCGGACGGGCGGAGCTGGTCGCCTACGTCGTCCCTCACGACCCGATGGCCGAGGACGGTCTCGTGGACCGGCTGCGGGAACACCTGGTGGGCCGGCTGCCCGGCCACATGGTCCCCGCCGCTGTCGTCGTGCTCGGCGAACTGCCGCTGACTGGGAACGGGAAGCTGGACCGCAAGGCCCTGCCGGCGCCGGGCCGGTTGCCGGGCGTGGGCCGTGCACCGGTGAGTGCGCAGGAGGAGCTCCTCTGCGATGCGTTCGCCCGCGTGCTCGGCCGGGAAGTGGTCGGAGCGGACGAGGACTTCTTCGCTCTCGGCGGCAACTCGCTCCTGGCCGTGACCCTGGTGGAGGAACTGCGGACGCGCGGGGTTTCCCTGTCGGTACGCGCCCTGTTCCTCACCCCGACCCCGGCGAGCCTGGCCACGGTCTCCGGCCCGGAGCAGGTGGCGGTGCCGGCGAACCGGATACCCGAGAACGCGACCGAGATCACCCCCGGCATGCTGCCGCTCGTCGAGCTGGACGAGGCGGAGCTCGCGCATGTCCTCGCCCATGTCGAGGGCGGGGCGGCCAACGTCGCGGACGTGTACCCCCTGGCGCCCTTGCAGGAAGGCATCCTCTTCCACCATCTGGCGCGGGCCGAGGGCGACCCCGACATCTACCTGCGGTCAGCGGTGCTGGAGTTCGACTCACAGGAGCGACGTGACGGGTTCTTCGCCGCGTTGCAGCAAGTGATGGACCGCCACGACATCTACCGCACCGCGTTCGTCTCGGACGGTCTGCGCGAGCCGGTCCAAGTGGTCTCACGCCGGGTCGGGCTTCCGGTCGAGAAGGTCGTGCGAGACCCTCGCCAGGACCCGGCGGAGCAGTTGCTGGCCGCGGCCGGGTCGTGGATGGAGCTGGATCGGGCCCCGTTGCTGAGGGCGCACGTCTTCACCGAACCGAGCGACGGGTGCTGGCCGGCCGTGCTGCGCATCCATCACCTGGTGCAGGACCTCACGACGCTGCGGGTGCTCATCCAGGAGATCCGCGCGTTCATGGCGGGGCGGGGCGAACGGCTGCCGGCGCCGCTGCCGTACCGGAACTTCGTGGCTCAGGCGCGACTGGGCACGCCCGCCGCGGAGCACGAACGCTACTTCGCCGGCCTGCTCGGTGACGTCGCGGAGACCACCGCTCCTTTCGGGCTGCTGGACGTGCACGGTGACGGCGCCGGGGTGGAACGCGCGGGCGGACCGGTCGACGATCGGCTCAACGGGCGGATACGCGACCTGGCGTCGACGTGCGCGGTGAGCCCGGCGACGATCTTCCACCTGGCCTGGGCCCGCGTGCTCGCGGCCGAGTCGGGAAGCGACGACGTCGTGTTCGGCACGGTGCTGGCCGGCCGGATGAACGCGGGGGCCGGTGCCGACCGGGTGCCCGGCCTGTTCCTCAACACCCTGCCGCTGCGCCTGGGTGTCGATGGGCGTGGTGTGGCCGATGCGCTGGCCGGGCTGCGCCATCAACTGGCCGAGCTCCTGGAGCATGAGCAGGCGCCGCTGGCGCTTGTCCAGAAGGCGAGTGCCGTGCCACCCCGTAGGCCGCTGTTCACCTCCATCGTCAACTACCGGCGCGATCCGTCCGCCGACGAGTCCGATCTCGGTCTCGAAGGAGTCAGGCTGCGCTCCGCCAGGGAACGCACCAACTACCCGGTGACACTGATCATCCGGGACACCGGGTCCGCCTTCGACGTCACGGTCGACGCGCTGGCGCCCGCCGATGCCACCAGGATCTGCGCGCTGCTGAACACCTGTCTGGACAACCTGGTCACGGCCCTGGCCGACGCCCCCGGCACTCCGTTCGTCGCCGTGGACGTCCTCGACCCCGCCGAACGCCAGCAGCTCCTCGACGAGTTGAACCGGACCGCGGCGCCGGTGTCGGACCAGGCGGCGTCGGGCCTGTCGGTGCCGGGGCTGTTCGAGGCACAAGCGGCGCGCACTCCGGAGCACGTCGCCCTGGTCTGCTCGGGCGTCGAGATCAGTTACCGGGAGCTGCAGGCGCGATCCGCCCGACTGGCCCGCCAGCTGCGCGACATCGGTGTCGCAGCCGAGTCGGTGGTGGGTCTGTGCCTGCCGCGCGGCGTCGAGATGGTGACCGCGATCCTCGCCGTGTGGCAGGCCGGGGGCGCCTACCTGCCGCTGGACCCGGCCCAACCAGTGGCCAGAACTGCTTACATGCTCGCGGACAGCCGGGCATCGGTGGTGGTCGGCACCGCCGAGATCCTCGACGACATGCCGGCGGCGGGGAGGGCTCGCATGGTCGCCCTGGACGACCCGGTGGTGGTGTCGGCACTGGCGGCGCAGCCCACGACGGCCCTCGAGACCGGCACGCAGCCCGGGCGGCCGGCGTACGTGATCTACACTTCCGGGTCCACCGGGCGGCCGAAAGGGGTCGTGGTCACTCACGGGAACCTGGCCAACTATGTGCTCCACGCGCCGCGGCGCGTGGGGTTCGGATCCGTCGGCGCCCGGTATGCGCTGCTACAGCCCGCCGTGACGGACCTGGGGAACACTGTGATGTTCGCCAGTCTGACCACCGGCGGTGAGCTGCATGTGCTGGACGCCGAGGCGGCGACCGATCCGGTCGCGGTGGCCGGCTATCTGGCCAGGCACGGGATCGACTTCATGAAGGTGGTGCCCTCGCATCTGGCGGCGCTGGGCGCCACCGGCGACCTGAGCTGGCTCCTGCCGCGGTGCGCGCTGGTGCTGGGCGGCGAGGCTGCCGCCCCCAGCTGGGTCGAGCAGCTGCTCAAGGCGGCCGGGGACCTGCCGGTGTTCAATCACTACGGCCCCACGGAGGCCACGATCGGGGTCGTGACGGCACGGCTCGACCGTGCGCCCGTGATCGCCGGCACGGTACCGATCGGGACGCCCGTCGCCAACACGGCGGTGCACGTGCTCGACGACGCGCTGCGGCCGGTGCCCACGGGGGTGGCGGGGGAGTTGTACGTGGCCGGGGCGCAGGTGGCACACGGTTATGTGGGCCGACCCGGTCTGACCGCCGAACGCTTCGTGGCCAGCCCGTTCGACGACGGGGCGCGGATGTACCGCACAGGGGACCGCGCCCGCTGGTCCGACGGCGGATTCCTGGAGTACCTGGGGCGGGCGGACGAACAGGTCAAGATTCGCGGGTTCCGGGTGGAACCCGGCGAGGTCCAGGCCGTGCTGGCGCGACACCCCGCTGTGACGCAGGCCGCGGTGATCGCCCGAGAGGATTCGCGGGGGGACACACGCCTGGCCGCGTACGTCGTGCTGGAGGACCGGAGTGCCGACGACTCCGGTGCCCGCACCGAGGCAGTGCGGCGGTTCGCCCAGGAGAACCTGCCTCGGCACATGGTGCCCGACGCGGTGGTACCGCTGGTTTCCCTCCCACTGACCGGCAACGGAAAGCTCGATCGCGGTGCGTTGCCGGAGCCGGACCCGGCGGCGGCCGCGGGCGCCGGACCGCAACCGGCCAACGAGCGGGAGGAGGCACTGTGCGGGGCGTTCGCGGAGATCCTCGGTCTCCCCGTGGTCGGCGTGCAGGACGACTTCTTCGTCCTCGGTGGGCATTCGCTGCTCGCGACTCAGCTGGTCAGCCGGGTGCGGGTGGTGCTGGGCGAGGAACTCCCCATCCACGAGCTGTTCGACAAGCCCACCCCCGCCGCCCTCGCCGCCTGGCTGGCGACCCGGGCCGACGACGCACAGCAGACCAGGCCGCAGCTGCGGCCCATGCGCGCGCGGTAGACGTCCGAGACACCGCCAGTCCGACGCCTCTTGGGCTGACTACCCAGCACCCATCGCCGTCGACATGCTCTGCCCCTACCCGCCCCGGAGCGCGCCCGGCACCTATGGCCGGTTGCGCTCCGGCGCCGGTACGGGCGGCTCCAGTTGGGCGAGCCACGAGGTCAGCAGGTGTTCCAGGGTCGCGGCCTCGGACGGCGGCAGCGCGGCGAGGAGCCGGTGTTCGTTGCGGATGTGGTCGGTGAACGCCCGGTCGAAGAGGGCGCGGCCCGCGTCGGTGAGGGCGACGACCCGGCCGCGTCCGTCCCCCGTGGCGCGGCGCCGCGCGACCAGGCCCCCGCGCTCCAGACGGTCGATGCGCTTGGTGATGGCACCGGTGGTGACCATGGTGTGAGCGGCCAGTTCGCCGGGGGCGCGTTCGAAGGGGGCGCCGGCGCGGCGCAGGGCGGCCAGCACGTCGAACTCGCCCTCGCTGAGGTCGTATCGGCCGTAGACCGTGCACAGCTCCTGCGTGAGCAGCGTCGCGATCCGGTGCAGGCGGCCGATGACGCCCTGCGGTGCGACGTCGAGGTCGGGGCGTTCCTGTCGCCAGGCGGCCTGGATGCGGGCGACGTGATCCTTGGGAGCGGGATCCGGGTGAGCGGTGTGAGCGGTATCCGGGGGAGTCATGTCCGGGTGAGGCATGTCCGCACCGGACGCGTTGTCTTCCATGGAAGCTATATTAGCTTCCATGGAAACTACTTACCGGTGGGGTGCCGTCGCGGCGCTCGCCCCGGTGGCCTGGGGTGCCAACTACTTTGTCACCCATCAGTACCTCCCGGCCGACAGTCCGTGGTGGGGCGCCGCGCTGCGGGCCCTGCCGGCCGGATGTCTGCTGCTGGCCCTGTCCTGCAAGCTTCCGCGTGGCGCCTGGTGGTGGCGGTCCGCGGTGCTCGGGCTGCTCAACACCAGCGTGTTCTTCCTGCTCGTCTACGTCGCCGCCCACCAGCTGACCACGGCGACCGCCTCGACGCTGATGGCGCTGTCTCCGGCGGCCCTGATGCTCAGCGCGTGGGCCCTGCTGTCCGAACGGCCGCGGCTGGCGCCGCTGGCCGGGGCCGCGATCGGGCTCGGCGGTGTGGTGCTGATGCTGGCCGGCCAGGCCGGGTCGCCCAGCCTCTCCGGTCTGCTCGCCTCGGCGGGCGCTCTCGCCTCGTCCTCGATCGGCTACGCCCTGTCCAAGCGCTGGGATTCCGGTGCCGGGGTCCTGGCCACCACGGCCTGGCAACTCACCTTCGGGGGTGTGCTGTTGCTCGTCGCGGCCCTCGTCTTCGAGGGCGGACCCCTACCGCTCGCCGCCCCCGGTGTGGCGGCACTCGCCTACACGGCCGTGATCGCCACGGCTCTCGCGTTCGTCGCCTGGTTCACCGGTCTGCGCCACCTGCCCGCCGCCACGGTCGGCCTCATCGGCCTGCTCAACCCGGTCACCGGCGTGGCCCTCGGCGTCGCGCTCGGAGGGGAACCGCTCACCGTGCGCCAGGCCGCGGGCATGGCCCTGGTCCTGGTCGGTATCGCACTGGGACGGCCGACCAGGCGTGCGGCCGATGCAAGGAGTAGCGTGACCGCTGCCGCAACGGGCGCTACAGCAGCAGAGCGATCGGAAAGAAGGCGTACCAACTCCTCGCCTACGACTGGGTGATCGCGACCAGAGCATCGGTGAAGGGGGCGGGATCGACGTCGCCCCGCACGGCAAGCTGCTGACTGTAGGCCTGGCACAGAGCCACGAAGGCCTCGGCGATCCGGTCCGCGCGCGCCGGCTCGTGGCCGGGCAGCAGCGCGACGACTGCCCCGCGGAGTTCCTCGAGTTGGCGGTCGACGAGCGCGGCGAGGCTCGGCGAGACGGCGGCCTCGGCGTAGATCTGGGCGACCAGCCGGGCGTGGCCCTCCTCGCGCGCCAGGGTGCGAATGTGCTCGAGGAATTCGTGGATGGACTCGGCGGTCAGCTCCGTGGGGAGCGCCCGGCTCGACTGTTCGCAAATCGCGGCGACGATCTCGTCCTTGCCCTTGAAGTACCGGTAGATCGCCCCGGTGGAGAGCCCGGAGGCCCTGACGATGTCGGGCATGGAGGTGCGTGCGAAGCCGTGCTCGGCGAAGCGGGCGCGGGCGGCGTCGATGATCTGCTGACGCCGGGCGTCGAGGTGGTCCTGGCTGACCTTCGGCATAAGAGAATGACCGTTCGTTTTACGTGTTAGTGTCGTCGACCGTACCGCAGAATCCGAGGAGGATCCCATGCGCTACCAGACTTTCGGACGACACAGCGGCCTACGGGTGTCGGAGTATGTGCTGGGCACGGCCAACTTCGGCTCGGCCCCGGCAGCGGCGGGCCCGGACGGGGCGCGGAAGATTTTCGAGTCGTTCGTGGCGGCCGGCGGGACCACCTTCGACGTCTCGAACATCTACCAGAACGGCGAGGCCGAGACCGTCCTGGGCGGGCTCCTGGGCCGCGAGCGCGACGACTACGTCGTGATCACCAAGTACACCGGGTCCAGGAGTGCCGAGGTCCGCCCCGGCACCACGGGCAACAGCCGCAAGACCATGATCCGGTCCCTGGAGGCGAGCCTGCGGCGGCTGGGGACCGACTACGTCGATGTCTTCATGCCGCACTTTCCCGACGGGGTCACCCCGATGCCGGAGATCCTGGCCGCCTTCGAGGACCTCATCCGGGCGGGCAAGATCCGCTACGGCGGCCTGTCGAACTTCCCGGCCTGGCGGGTGGCGGGCGCCGCCGTCGGGTCGGAGCTGAGCGGACGGATGCCGTTGGTCGGCGTCCAGACCGAGTACAGCCTGGCCGAACGCTCCGCGGAACGTGAACTCCTGCCGATGGCCGAAGCGCACGGTCTTGGCGTCGTCCTCTATTCACCGCTGGCCGGCGGCCTGTTGACCGGGAAGTACCGTCAGGGCGAGCAGGGACGACTCAGCGCGCGGGCCGCGGCCGACGGCACGGTCGGCGAGGGTGGTGACCAGCGCACCGCCGTACTCGACGCCGTCCTCGCCGTGGCGGAAGAGCTGGGCACCGGCCCGGTCCAGGTCGCCCTCGCCTGGCTCCGTCAGCGTGCGGCGCGGGCCGGTACCTCGCTGATCCCCATCGTGGGGCCCCGCACGCCGGCCCACCTGGAGGGCTACCTCGACGCCCTGAACGTCGAACTCGCCCCGTACCACTACCAGAAGCTGGACGAGGTCAGCGCGATCCGGCTCGGCGCCCCGCACGAGGATGTCGCCGCCGCGCTGGCCCACGGCACCGACGGCGACCGGAGTCTCCTCGACACCCCGCTCATCCCGGTGGCCTGAATCCTCGCTCCAACCGTCGGGCGAGCCGCTGAAGCGCGGCGTCGTCCTTGCTGCCGGGGCGCGGGAAGTACACGTACAGCACATGCCCTTCGGGCCCGGCGAGGGCGAACGTCTCGAAGTCGAGGGTGAGGACGCCGTCTTCGCCGAGGCCGTCGACCGCGAGCCGCTTCTCGCCGGTCACCCGGTCGTACACCTCATGGGAGTCCCACAGGGCGCGGAATGTCTCGCTGCGTTCCCGCATGTCCGCCACGAATCCGTCGAGTTGGCCGGGTCGGGCCGCCGCGGTGGTGCGCAGGCCCGCGACGGCCTGGACGGCGATGTTCTCCCAGTCGGGGTACACCTCGCGGGCGCGCGGGTCGAGGAAGGTGAACTCGATCAGGTTGTGCCCCGCGCTCCACGCCGGGTTGACGCGGGTCGCGAGGGCGGTCGCGGCCAGTACGTCGCGGCCGGGCCCGACGACGAGGGCGGGCAGGTCGGCCCAGCGCTCGAGGAGCACCAGCACTCCTGGCCGCACGGTGCGGACCGGATCCGCCGCCTCCTGGCCGTCGGCGGACGCGAGCGCCGGGGCCACGAGGCTCCAGAGGTAGCCGCGTTCGGTGTCGTCCAGGCGCAGCACCCCGGCCAGGGCCTCGAGGATCTCGCGGGAGGGGTGCCGGTCGCGGCCCTGTTCGATGCGCGTGTAGTACGAGGGGCTGACGCCGGCGAGCAGCGCCAACTCCTCGCGGCGCAGGCCCTTGACCCGCCGCCGGGTGTTGTCGACGACGCCGGCTGAAGCGGCGTCGATCCGCTCCCGCCGACTGCGCAGGAAGGAACCGAGCCGATTGTCGTCCTGGTTGCCGTCGTCGCGAGTCATCAGGTGGGACTTTACCGTCGGCGGCGAACGACGACGCCGCTCCTTGAGCCTGACCCTCCGAGGGCCACCCTCAAGGGGGCGTGGCACGCACACCGAAGCCCTGTTGCACTGAAGGCATGACGAACCAAGACACAGCAGCATTTGATGAGTTGGCCGACTTGACCTCCACTGCGGACGGCCAGGGTGCGCCCGTGTGGCTGATCACCGGTTGCTCCAGCGGACTGGGGCGGGCCCTCGCCGAGCACGCCCTCGGGCGCGGGGACCGGGTGGCCGTCACCGCCCGCGACGTGGCAAGCGTGACCGCTCTCGCCGCCGCACACGGCGACCGCGCGCTCGCCCTGTCGCTGGATGTCACCGACGCGGTCTCTGTCGCCGTCGCCGTCGAGGCGTGCGAGAAGGAGTACGGGCGCATCGACGTCCTGGTCAACAACGCCGGCTACGGGTACCTCGCCGCCGTGGAGGAGGGCGAGGACGCCGCGGTCCGGGCGCTGTACGACACCAACGTGCACGGCGTCGTCACCGTTCTCAAGGCGGTGCTGCCGGGCATGCGGGCCCGCCGGTCGGGGCGGATCGTGAACGTGTCCTCGTTCGGGGGCCTCGCCGCCTTCGCCGGGACCGGGTACTACCACGCCACGAAGTTCGCCCTCGAAGGGCTGTCGGAGTCGCTGGCCGCGGAAGTGGCTCCCCTCGGCATCGCGGTCACCCTCGTCGAGCCCGGTGGCCTGCGCACCCAGTGGGCCGGGTCCTCGATGCGGGAGTCCGGGACACACCTCGCGGACTACGCGGAGACCGCGGGCAGGCGCCGGGCCTCCACCCTGGCGGTCTCCGGTCGCCAGCCCGGTGACCCCGCCCGTGCCGCCGCCGCGATCGCCACCGTCGTGGACACCGAACAGCCGCCGTTGCGGCTCCTGCTCGGCTCGGACGCGCTGGCCGGCACCCGGGCCCGTATCGAGCGCATGCGTGACGAGGTCGACGCGAACGAGAAGCTGACCGTCAGCGCGGATCTGGTGCGAGTGTGAAGAACGGCGGCCGGAGCGAACGGCCGCTCCCGCACGGTGAGGTGACGGATCCGCTTCAACGCAGGTCGAGTTCAATGCAGGTCGAGTTCAGCGCAGGTCGAGCAGCATCACGTCATGGAGGTCCACGGCTGCCTGGCCTCCCGGCCGACCCTGGCCGATCTTGCGGTATCCCCACGACCGGTAGGCGGCCGGAGCCGCCCCGCTCGCCGGGTGGACGTTCAACAGCACCCGCTCGGCTCCGACGCCGTCGAGCAGCAACGTGTGCAGACGCCGAGCGACACCCCGTCCACGCCATGCGCGGCGCACCGCGAGTTCCATGAGCCCGAAGGTGCGCTGCCCGTCCTCGCGCCGCATGTCGTCGGACACGGGCTCGGTGAACTCGTCCCACCACACCGTGTCGGGCCCGAGGGGGTGGCCGTAGGCCATGCCGATCGGCTCGCCGTCCTCGGTACGGGCCAGGACGGAACGGAAGCCGCGCTTGCGGGCCTGGACGGGGAAGCGGCGGAAGGCGGCGTCGACGTCGTCCTCGGACTCGTCGTACGGGGGACCGGCGAACGCCTCGGCATAGACCAGCTCGAACGCGCCTGCGGCCTGCACCGCGGCAGCCCCGTCCATGCGCTCCACGGCGATGACACCGTGTTGCGTCGCGTGTGCGCCTTCTCGGCGGTCAGTGGCATCGGACATGCACCACACCGTGCAGTGCCGCGGGACCACTCGCCGCCGAAGTGCCGCGATCGTTACGCGGAGTCGCGCGGGGGCCGGGTGGCTGTGCCGATTCGGTGAGGGCGGCATAACGGTTCGGGCAGGTCCGCGCCCGTGCACGGTGCAGTGTCGTTTCCCCGGTATGAGCAACACCGTGCGCGCCGAGGAAGAGGAACAGTCCGAGCCGACCGATGCGAACCGGCTCGATCCACCCGTGCTCGGGCAGGGGCCACCTCCCCGCGAATGTGATGGCTCCCGACCACCTCGGAACCGGGAGGCCGCTCTGCGCCTCGTTCTCGTCGGGTTGGCGAGTGGGCTGATCGTCGTGGCGTTCGCGGTTTCCCTGATGGAGTAGACGTGCCCGGCACGTCTCCGAGCGTCACTGCCCTCATGGCGCGATCTGTGGGGTGCGTGTCGTTGACGCCATGGGGTGGGGTCGCTGAACGTTGAGGTGTGACAAAGCGCCGCATCGTTTTCGTGATCTTCGACGGGTTCCAGTCGCTCGACCTCGTCGGCCCGTACGAGGTGTTCCAGCACGGCGACCGGCTCGGTGGCCGGTACGCGTGCGAGATCGTCGCCCCCACGGGCGGCGCGGTGCGCTCGCGCAGCGGGCTGGTGCTGCACGCCGAGCACTCCCTGGCCGAGCGGGACCCGGCGGGTGTGGACACGCTCGTGGTGGCCGGCGGCCGGGGTGTCGACCGGGCCCGCGAGGATCCGGAGCTGGTCGGCTGGGTCCGCGAGGCGGCGGCCGGGGCCCGGCGCGTCGCCTCCGTGTGCAGCGGGGTCTTCCTCCTGGCGGCGGCGGGCCTGCTCGAGGGGCGGCGGGTCACCACGCACTGGGCCCGCGAGCGTCAACTCGCCGCGGAGCACCCGGAGATCGCCGCGGACTGCGGTCCCATCTTCATCCGCGACGGACACGTCTGGACCTCGGCCGGGGTCACCGCGGGCATGGACCTCGCCCTGGCGCTGGTCGAGGACGACCTGGGCCGGGACACCGCGCACGCCGTCGCCCGCGAGCTGGTCCTTTTCCTGCGCCGGCCGGGCAACCAGGCGCAGTTCAGCGTGGCCATGGCGACGCGGCCGCCGGCCACCGACCCGATCCGGGCCGCCGTCGCCGCGATCCAGGCCGACCCGGGCGCCCGACACAGCGTCCTCGACCTCGCCACGTATGCCGCCCTCAGCCCGCGTCATCTGCAGCGCCGCTTCACCGCGGAGACGGGCGTGACGCCCGCCGGGTACGTGGAGCAGGTGCGGGTGGAGGCGGCGCAGCGGTCCCTCGCCGAAGGGGACGAGCCGTTGGAGGCGATCGCCCGGCGGCACGGCTTCTGCACGGCGGAGACGCTTCGCCGCACGTTTCATCGCAGGCTCGGCGTCGCGCCGTCGGAGTACCGGGCCCGCTTTCGTTCAACTACCGCACTGTGAGATGGAGTTCAGGATGACTGTGTACGGTCTGCTCGTCTTCGATGATGCCGAGGATCTGGATGTCGTGGGGCCGTGGCAGGTGTTCACGACCTCCGCGCGGCTGCGCGGTGACATCGACCGCGCGGTGCTCGTCGCCGAGGGGCCGTGCCCGGTGCGCTTCGCGAAGGGCCTGCGCGTGCTGCCCGACCACACGCTCGACGACCACCCGCCGTTGGATGTGGTGACGGTGCCGGGCGGTGTCGGCGCGCGCACTGTCCAGGTGGACAACCCCGCGGTCACCGGATGGATCGCCAAGACCGCCGAGCGGGCGTCGTGGGTGCACAGTGTGTGCACGGGAGCCTTCCTGCTGCACGCCGCCGGACTCACCCGCGGGCGCCGTGTCGCCACGCACTGGCAGCACGAGGAGCGACTGGAGGAGCTCGGTGACATCACCGTCGTGCGCGACGCCCGCTATGTCGTCGACGGCGATCTGCTGACCAGCCAGGGCGTCTCGGCCGGCATCGACAGCGCGCTCTGGCTCGTCGGGCGGCTGCACGGCCGCGACCACGCCCGTGCGGTGCGCCGTGCCATGCAGTACGAGCCGGCGCCGCCGTATCTGGCGGACGAGCCGGCCGCGTAACCCCTGCCCGCGGTGGCCAGATTCTTTCACCCCATGGCCGTCTGGCCACTGATGTCGTACGAGGGTGAGGGCGCACGCTCGAAGGCATGAACATCCTCTGGGTCTTCGCCCATCCCGAACAGCGCTCCCTCAACGGCTCCCTGATGGCCGACGCGCTCGGTGCCCTCGACGGGCTCGGGCACGCGTACCAGGTGTCCGACCTCTACGCGATGAAGTGGAAGGCCGTCGTCGACGCCGACGACTTCGGCGGCGGGCCGCCCGACGGCGAGCGGCTGTTGGTCGGCGCCGAGCAGGAACGCGCGTACACGACGGGTGAGTTGAGCGCCGACATCCGTGCCGAGATCGAGAAGCTGGCCTGGGCCGATGTCGTGGTTCTGCACTTCCCGCTGTGGTGGTTCGGGCCTCCGGCGATCCTCAAGGGCTGGTTCGACCGGGTCCTGGTGCAGGGGCTCGGCTTCGGTGTGAAGGCGTCGGACGGACACGCCCGCCGGTACGGCGACGGCGGTCTGGCCGGCAAGCGGGCCCTCATCGTCACATCGGTGGGGGCCCGGCCGTCCGGATTCGGGCCGCGCGGCATCCACGGACAGCTGGACCAGGTGCTGTTCCCGCTGCTGCACGGCACGTTCTGGTACACGGGGATGGCGCCCCTCGAGCCGTTCGTGGCGTACGGCGCGGACCGGCACGACGCGGCTGACTACGCCCGTACGTCCGCCGCTTTGCGGGAGCGGCTGCGGACGCTGCCCGACGAGGAACCGCTGGCGTACCGGTCCGAGGCGGGCGGTGACTACGACGAGGAACTCGTCCTGCGCCCCGAACTCGCGCCGGGCCGTGACGGCCTGGGGGTGCACCAGCGGTGAAAGTCGTCGCGACGGTGCCACATGCCCCGCCCCGGCCCTACGCCGACGGCGTCCCCGGCCCCCGCGTCGCCCCGCCCACTCGTCGCGTCAACTCCCGTGCCGTCTGCGCCACATGCCCCGCTATCCGCCGCTGCTCCGCCTCGTCGACCGTCTCGTCGGGGAACGTCACCGCGATCCCGGCGATCGGGTGGGCGTGGTGGTCGAGAACGGGTGCGGCCACCGAGGACAGGCCCGGGGTGACCTCGCCCTCCTCCGTCGCGTAGCCGCGGCGCCGCGCCTGGGTGAGCAGGGTGCGCAGCGCGGTGAGCGTCGCCGGACCCGCTCCGTGCCGCTGCACGAACGCCGAGCGGTCGGGGAACAGCGCCCGTACCTGCGCGGGTGGGAGGAGAGCGAGCACCGCCCGCCCGCTCGCCGTCAGATGGGCGGGAAGCCGGACGCCGACCTCGCTGATCAGCGGCGGCCGGCCGGGGGCGCGTTCCTCGATGACGTAGATGACCTCGCGGCCGTGCAGCACGGCGAGGTTCGCGTTGTGTCCCGTGCGGTCGACGAGCGCGGCGAGCGGCGCCCGGGCCAGGCGCTGGAACGGGGCCTGGCGCTCGTAGCCCGAGGCGAGTTCGAAGGCGCTGACCCCGAGTCCGTAGCGCCGCTCCTCCGGCAGATGGACCACGAAGCCGTCCGCCGCCAGGGTGTCGAGCAGGTGGTACGTCGTCGAGCGCGGCAGCCCCACGTCGCGGCTGATGGCGGCCGCGGGGACGGGCGCGGCCTGGCGGGCGAGATAGCGCAGGACCGCCAGGACCTGGGCGGCGGCCGGGACGATGCTCATGGGGCGAGCGTAGACCAGAGATGTCGCAAACCATCTGTCTGGGATCCCAGATCAAGTGTCTTGGATCCCAGACACTAGACGTGTCGCACGACTCGCGAACCCCTGCCTGCCTGCGGCTTCATTGGGTCATGACCGTTGTTGTTGGTGTCGGCGCCCTCGCAGCCGACGAAGTTGTTTCCGTTGCCCGTCACGGCGCCCAGGTGAGCCTCGCCCCCGAGGCCCTCCAGGAGATCGCCCGCAGTCGCGAGGTCATCAAGGCCCTCGCCGACGACGTCAAGCCCCACTACGGCGTCTCCACGGGCTTCGGCGCTCTGGCCACCCGTCACATCCCCACCGAGCTGCGCGCCCAGCTCCAGCGCAGCCTCGTGCGTTCCCACGCGGCGGGCTCGGGACCGGAGGTCGAGCGCGAGGTCGTGCGCGCCCTCATGCTGCTGCGTCTCTCCACCCTCGCCACCGGCCGCACCGGCGTGCGCACCGAGACCGCCGAGGCGTACGCCGCCCTCCTGAACGCCGACATCACCCCGGTCGTCCACGAGTACGGCTCGCTCGGCTGCTCCGGCGACCTGGCCCCCCTCGCGCACTGCGCGCTCGCCGTCATGGGCGAGGGTGTCGTGCGCACCGCCGACGGTGAGCAGAAGCCGGCAGGGGAGGCCCTCGCCGCCGCGGGCATCACCCCGGTCGTCCTGGAGGAGAAGGAGGGCCTCGCCCTCATCAACGGCACCGACGGCATGCTCGGCATGCTCGTCCTCGCCGCCCACGACCTGCGCCGCCTGCTGAGCACCGCCGACATCTCCGCAGCCATGAGCGTCGAGGGCCAGCTCGGCACCGACGCCGTGTTCGCCGCCGACCTCCAGGCCATGCGCCCGCACCCGGGCCAGGGCGACAGCGCGGGCAACCTGCGCTCCCTGCTTGCCGATTCGGCCATCATCGCCAGCCACGCGGGTCCGGACTGCACGTACGTGCAGGACGCCTACTCGCTGCGCTGCACCCCGCAGGTCCACGGCAGCGCCCGTGACACCCTCGGCCACGCCGAACTCGTCGCCTCCCGCGAGCTCGCCAGCGCCGTCGACAACCCGGTCGTCACCCTCGACGGCCGCGTCGAGAGCAACGGCAACTTCCACGGCGCGCCCGTCGCCGCCGTGCTCGACTTCCTCGCCATCACCGTCGCCGACGTCGCCTCGATCTCCGAGCGCCGCACCGACCGCTTCCTCGACCCGGCCCGCAACCGCGGTCTGAACGCCTTCCTGGCCGACGACCCGGGCGTCGACTCCGGCCACATGATCGCCCAGTACACGCAGGCCGCGATCGTCTCCGAGCTCAAGCGGCTCGCCACCCCGGCCTCCGTCGACTCGATCCCCTCCAGCGCCATGCAGGAGGACCACGTGTCCATGGGCTGGTCGGCCGCCCGCAAGCTGCGCCGCGCCATCGACGGCCTCGGCCGCGTCCTCGCCGTCGAGCTCTACACCGCCGCCCGCGCCCTGGACCTGCGCGCCCCGCTCACCCCCGCCCCGGCCACCGCGGCCGTGCGCGACGGGCTGCGCAAGACCGTCGAGGGCCCCGGCACCGACCGCTGGCTCGCCCCCGAGATCGAGGAGGCCGTCCAGTACGTCGCCTCCGGCCGCGCCTTGGCCGCCGCCGAGTCGGTCACCGGGTCCCTGTCCTGACCCGGTCGCTCGCCCTCACACCTCCGGGGTCCCGCGGGACCCCGGAGGTGTGACACCACCGCCACCCGAGCGCCGAGTACGGCGAGCTAGGGTCCGTCAGAAGGGCCTCAGGCTCTGGCCCGGCCGGCCGCCCGTACGAAGACAAGGACAACTCACCTTCATGGCACCCCAGATCCTGCGTGCACACGAACGCACCCCCGCACCGTGGAAGAACGGCGGAGGTGTCACCACCGAGGTCCTGGCCCACCCCGAGGGGTCCGGCACGGAGGACTTCGCGTGGCGGATCAGCCTCGCCGACGTCGCGGGCAGCGGCCCCTTCTCCGCGTTCGAGGGCGTCGACCGGATCATCACCGTCGTCGAGGGCCCGGGCATGGCCCTCACCGTCGACGGCACGGAGCACGTCGTGGACACTCGCTACGCGCCCTTCGCCTTCTCCGGCGACGCCACCACGGACTGCCGGCTCCTCGGCGGTCCCCTGGTCGACTTCAACGTCATGCTCCGCCGCACCGACGCGAAGGGCGACGTACGCATCGAACGCGGCCCGACGCGGCTCGAACCGGCCCCCGGCACCCGCGTCCTGGCGCTCGTCCTGGACGGCACCGCGACCCTGGACCGGGACTCCGTCCGCCTCGACCGGCTGGACGCGGTCCTGCTCCAGGACGACGAGGACCAGGCCGACATCGCCGTCGACGGGGTGCTGGCGGTCGTGTCCCTCACCGAGGTCCGCTGAGGGCTTTAACCTTTGGCGGAGCGTCAGCGGGATCGGTAGGTTCTCCGCGGTGACCTTGATGGAGACGCACGGCCTCGCGTCGATGACCGACGAGGCCCAACTGAGCTGGACAGCGCTGGGGGACAGGACCCGGCAGCCGCCCGTCGTCCTGCTGCACGGCGGCCCGGGTCTGCCCGACTATCTGGGCGAAGTCGCCGCCATGCTCGGCGACCTCGCGCCCGTGTACCGGTACGACCAGCGGGGCACGGGCCGGTCCCCGTGGCAGGGGCGGCATTCGCTCGCCCGGCACGTCGACGATCTCGCTGAGCTGCTCGACACGTGGGACGCGCCCCGGGCCGTCCTGATCGGGCACTCCTACGGCACCGACCTGGCGAGCAGGTTCTGCCTGGCGCACCCCGACCGCGTGGCCGGGATGCTGCTGATGTGCGGGCCGTTCGTGGGTGATTGGCGCACCGGGTACCGGGCGGAGCGAGTCCGCCGGATGTCCGCGGCACAGCAGGCGCGGAGCCAAGCATTGGAAGAGGTGCCGGAGCGCACGGAGGAACAGGAGGCCGAGCTGCTCACGCTGTCCTGGTTCACCGACCACGCCGATCCCGAACGCGGGTGGGAACGGGCCGCCGAGGACGCCCGGCGGCGTCGCCCCGTCAACTGGGCCATGAACGCCGAACTCGGCACGGACGGACGCGCGGACCCGCTCGACGCGCGCCTGGACGAACTGCGCGCGTGCCTGCCGACGCGCACGGAACTCCTCGGCGGCGCCGATGATCCCCGCCCCATCGAGGCCCTCGTAGCACTCGGGCTCCGGCTCGACCTCCCACTGACGCGGATCGAGGGCGCCGGGCACGAACCCTGGCTGGAGCGGCCCGACGCCGTGCGCGCACACCTTCGGCGATTCGTGCGGGGCGCGGTGTCCGTCTAGGCGAGGGGACGTCGGTCCCAGCCGGTCACGCCCCCACCGCCCCCATAGGATTCCCTGTAGTCAGCAGGGGCCGGTAGCGGGGGAGCGGATGGCGAGGACAGTGGGCGATGTGACGGTGGACCAGGCCGAGCTGGCCCGTTGGTACGAAGAGGGCGGGCGCAGCGCCGTGCCCGCCTACCAGCGCGTCAAGGAGCTCGTCGAGCGGCAGATCAGGGACGGCCACTGGCAGGAGGACGACGCCCTGCCCTCGGAGAGCCAGTTCGTCGACGCGCTCGGGCTGTCCCGGATGACCGTCAACCGCGCGCTGCGCGAGCTCGCCGCGGACGGGCTCATCCGGCGCGTCATGGGCGTCGGCAGCTTCGTCGCCGAGCGCAAGGCCAGCTCCGCGCTCCTGGAGGTCCACAACATCGCCGACGAGGTGCAGAGCCGCGGCCACCGCTACTCGGCCCGCGTGCTGTCCCTCGGCGAGGAGCAGGCCGACGAGCGGACCGGCGCGCACCTCGGCCTCGGCAAGGGGCAGCCGGTCTTCCGCTCACAGGTCGTGCACTACGAGGACGGGGTGCCGCTCCAACTGGAGGACCGGTACGTCAACCCGGCCTTCGCGCCCGGCTACCTGCAGCAGGACTTCACACTGCAAACACCGTTCACGTTCCTGTCGAAGGTCGCGCCGCTCGGCCGTGGCGAGCACATCGTGGAGGCGGTCCTGGCCTCGCCGGAGGAGGCCGCGATCCTCGACGTGGGCCCGGCCGAGCCGTGTCTGCTGATCCAGCGCCGCACCTGGTCGAGGGACGCCCTCGTGAGCATCGCGCGGCTGCTCCACCCCGGTACCCGCTACCGCCTCGAGGGCGCGTTCGCCACGCACTGACGCGGTCGGCGGGCGGGCACGGTACGCCCAGGTCACAGGCTAAAATAGCGCCTGCACCAGGCCCAGTCGGCCGGTGAGGTACAGCAGCACTCCAGGGCGCGTCCCCTTGCGAGGGACGCGCCCGACGTGTGTCGGGACCGCTCAGGGCTGTTCGTGCGCTCACTCTCCGGACTACCTCTTGACGCACCTGTATAGACAGGCATATACAGGCTGGCGTTCGCGTCATCGGGGCCCGGACCGCAGGTCCCGCAGTCCGTCCGCCGGCCCCACCCCGAAGAGGGAGACACTCGTTTGCGTACCGAAAAGGCCGGCCTGAGCCGTGGGCTCAACTCGCGGCACATCCGCTTCATCGCGCTGGGCTCCGCGATCGGCACGGGGCTGTTCTACGGCTCCTCCGAGTCCATACAGGCGGGCGGCCCGGCCGTCCTGCTCGCCTATCTGATCGGCGGCGCCGCCGTCTTCCTCGTCCTCAGGTCCCTGGGTGAGATGGCCGTGGCTTCGCCCACCGCCGGCTCCTTCGGCGAGTACGCGAACCGGCACCTCGGACCGCTGGCCGGCTTCCTCACCGGCTGGACGTACGCCTTCGAGATGGTCATCGTGGCCGTCGCCGATGTCACCGCCATCGGCGTCTACATGGGCTTCTGGTTTCCCGACGTGCCCCGCTGGATCTGGGTGCTGGCCGCCGTCGTCATCGTTGGCGCGCTCAACCTCGTCAGCGTCAAGGTCTTCGGCGAGCTGGAGTTCTGGCTCTCCCTCGTGAAGATCGTCGCCATCGTCGCGATGATCCTCGTCGGTGTCGCGGTCATCGCCTTCGGCCTCGGCAGCGGCCACGTCCACGTCGGCCTGGACAACCTCTGGAGCCACGGAGGCTTCTTCGCGGGCGGCATCGACGGCTTCGTGATCTCCTTCGCCATCGTCATGTTCGCCTTCGGCGGCACCGAGATCATCGGTGTCACGGCGGGCGAGGCGCAGTCCCCGGAGAAGACGATCCCGGGCGCGGTCAACTCCATCCCGCTGCGCATCATCCTGTTCTACGTCCTGACCCTCGCCGTGATCATGTCGATCACTCCCTGGCAGCAGATCGACGACTCGGGCAGCCCGTTCGTGCAGATCTTCGCCGGGGTCGGCCTCAAGTCCGCGGCCGCCGTCCTCAACGTGGTCGTCCTGACCGCCGCCCTGTCGGCCATCAACAGCGACATCTTCGCCGCGGGCCGCACGATGTACGGTCTCGCCGAGCGCGGCCACGGCCCCGCCGCCATGCGTCGGACGACCGGCAACGGCGTGCCGTGGGTGACCACCCTCGTCATGATCGGCGCCCTGCTCTTCGGCGTCGTGATGAACGCCGTCGTCCCCGGCGAGATCTTCCTGATCATCTCCTCGATCGCCACGTTCGCCACCGTCTTCGTCTGGGTGATGATCGTGCTCACCCACATGAAGGCCCGCAGCTCGATGTCGGCCGAGGAGTCCGCGGCCCTGAAGTTCCCGGCCCCGTTCTGGCCCTACGGCCAGATCATCACGCTCCTGTTCATGGTCGCCGTGCTGGTCCTGCTCGGCTTCCACGAGAGCACGCGCGTGGCGCTCGAGGTCGGCGCGGTCTGGCTGGTGCTGCTCACCGTGGTCTACGTCCTGTGGGTGCGCCATCGGACCGGTACGGACCCGCAGTCCGTACCGGCCGGGGCCGAGGCCGGTACGACCTCGCAGGAGCGGGCCGAAGTCTCGGGCTGACCTGCCGGGAACTCCAGCGGCCCGGACTGGGACGTCGACCGTGCACCTGCCGTGCACCTGCCGTCGCAGTCCGGGCCGCAGTGTGTCGGAGACCTGTCGGCGATATGTCGGTAGCGCCAGGCATGCTGGGTACATGAGTGCTTCCCATGAGCACGCCGCCCCGGACCGCAAGGAGCCCGACACCGTGTCTTCCGCATCCCAGCACCGACCGTGGGACGTTCACCGGCTGCCCGCCGCCTCGGGCAGCACCTTCCTGGTCACCGGGGGAAACGCCGGGATCGGCTATTTCACCTCGGAGCAACTCGCCGCCACCGGCGCCCACGTCGTCCTCGGCAGCCGGGACCGCGCCAAGGCCGACGCCGCCATGGCCTCGATCCGCTCGCGCGTCCCCGAAGCGCACGTGAGCCACCTTCCGCTGGACCTCGCCGACCTGACGTCCCTGAAGGCGGCCGTGGGCAGGCTGGAACTCGACCGTCTCGACGCGGTGGTCCACAACGCCGGGGTCGCGCTCGACGACCCGCCCCGGCGGGAGACCGGCGACGGCCACGAGCTCATGTTCGGCACCAACCACCTCGGCCACTTCGCACTGACCCAGTGGCTGGCCCCGCTGCTCTCCGCGGCGCCCGCGGGCCGCGTCGTGACGGTGGGAAGCTTCGCGGCGCGCTCCGAACGGCTGGACCTCGGCGATCTGCAATCGACCCACGAGTACCTGCCCAAGCGCACCTACGGCCGCTCGAAGCTCGCGCAGATGTCTTTCGGTTTCGAGCTCGATCGCAGGCTGCGTGCCATCAACAGCACGGCGCTCAGCGTGGTGGCCCACCCCGGCGGGGCGCTGGACTCCCTCACGCCGTCCCGTCCACCGGTGTCCGTGACCACGACTGGCCAGCGACTGCGCGCCCTGCCCGCGGCGCTCCTGGTGCAGGGCAAGGAGGCCGGAGCGCAGCCCGTCGTACGGGCTGTCCTCGACCCGGAGGTGCAGGGAGGACAGCTGTGGGGGCCGCGCGTCTTCGGACTGCGCGGCACACCGCGGAGTGAGCCCGTCCCCGCGCACATGGCCGACGCGGACGTGGCCGCTCGCCTGTGGGCCGCCAGCGGAGAGTTGACCGGCACCGATCCGGACCTCGGCTTCCGGTAGACGCGGAGCCGCGAGCAAGGGCCTGTCCCAAGGCGGTTGCCTGGCTCAGGTTTTGGCGAGGGCGTGTCGGCGTATTCCTTCGAGGAGTACGAGGAGTACGAGGAGTAAGAGCGGTACGAGGAGCGCACCAACGTCGAGTACGTCGTTACGGACATCACCGGTGACCGGCGCGCCGGGGGAGGACGGTGGCATGACGGACGCTGTTGCCCGGCAGGTCGAGGGTGTGGAACCTGGCGTGACGCTCGGCCAACTCGGCCTCGGGAGCGGACGGCTGGCCGCGGCCCACGCGGTCATGGACGAGGCCGAGGCGATCGCCCTGGCCCGCGCGCGGTGGTCCCTGGATGCCGTCGCGGCGACCCGGCTGGCGACCGAGAAGGACGACACGTTCCGGCTCGACACCTCAGATGGCGGCCGGTTCGTCGTCAAGGTCTCCCACCCGGACGAGGACGACGACGAAGTCGCCTTCGAGACCGAGCTGATGCGGCACGTGCACGAGTCTGGGTACGGAGTGCCGGTCCCCGAGCTGCTGCCCTCTGCCGACGGCCGGTTGCTCGAACCGGTGAGGGACGGGGCGGGTCGGCACCGCCTGGCACGCGTCATGACCTACGCCGTGGGCACACCGCTCGACACGGCCGGGGCGACGTCCGCGCCGGAACGGGAACGCGTGGGGGAGATGCTGGCCCAACTGCGGCACGCCACTGCCGACTTCCGGCACCCGGCGGACGACAGGGTGTGCGCCTGGGACGTCCGCCACCTCCCGGCGCTGCACCCACTGCTCGACGAAGTCCCGGACGCCGGGCAACGCCGGGCCCTGGTCCAGGGGTTGGACCGCTACGTGGACGTGGTTGTGCCCCAACTGCCGGCCCTGCGCTACCAGGTGCTGCACAACGACTTCAGCACGTCCAACCTCCTCGTCGACCACGACACCGCCGAATTCATCACCGGTGTCATCGACTTCGGCGACGCCGTGCGCACCGCGATCGCGGTGGATGTCGCCACCGCACTGCTCAATCAACTGCCACGGGACGCCGCGTCGCGACCGGTGCCGGACCTGTTCGCCGAGGCCCGCGACGTGCTGCGCGGATACCTGCGTTCGGCCGACCTCACCGAGGCCGAACTGGCGCTGCTCCCGCACCTCGTCATGGGTCGAGTGGTTGCCCGGGCGCTCATCACCCTGCACCGCGCGTCACTGATCCCCGGGAACACCACGTACATCCTGCGCAACACCGCGCCGGGATGGGGTCAGTTGGCGTGGTTCCTCGACCGTACGCCCGACGAGATCTCCTCGACGTTCCTCGACGTTCCTCTGACCGAGCAGCCGGCGGACGACCGGCCCGTCGCACACACCAAGGACGAGCATGAGCACCCCTGAGACCAGGACCAAGGCCCGCGGAAAGATGAACAACGCGTTCGACCCGAACGCGGCGGAGGGACTGTCCCAGTCCTCCCGCCAACTGATCGAACGTCGCGAGAAGTTGCTGGGACCCGCCTACCGCCTCTTCTACCAGCAACCACTGCACATCGTGCGCGCCAAAGGCTGTCGGCTGTGGGACGACGAGGGGAACGAGTACCTCGACGCCTACAACAACGTGGTCTCCGTCGGGCACGCCCACCCGCACGTCGTCGAGGCCGTGCACCAGCAGATGCAGACGCTGTGCACCCACACCCGCTACCTCCAGGAAGGCGTCCTGGACTACGCCGAGGATCTGCTGGCCACCCTCACCGGGCCGGTCGCGGACGGCCACGCGATGTTCACCTGCACCGGCTCGGAGGCCAACGACCTCGCGCTGCGCATCGCCAAGTACCGCACCGGCAACCAGGGCGTCATCATCACCTCCGAGGCGTACCACGGCAATTCCGACCAGGTGGCGGGGATCTCGCCGGCCATGGGGGAGAACGCCGTGCTGGGCACCTGGGTGCGCCGCGTGCCGAGCCCGGACTCGTACCGCATTCCCCGGGAGGGCATGGCGGAATGGTTCGCCGACCATGTGCGCGAGCAGATACGCGAGCTCGAACGCCACGGAGTGGGCGTGGCCGCGTTCGTCGTCGACTCCCTCTTCAGCTCCGACGGCCTGTACGCCCACCCGACGGACCTCCTCGGCCCGGCCGTCAAGGCGGTGCAGGAGGCCGGCGGGCTGTTCATCGCCGACGAGGTGCAGTGCGGGTTCGCGCGCTCGGGGGAGCGGATGTGGGGCTACCAGCGCCACGACGTGCACCCCGACATCGTCACGATGGGCAAGCCCATGGGTAACGGCTACCCCGTCGCGGGCCTCGCCGTCACCCATGACGCCGTCGCCGAATTCGGCCACGACATGCGGTACTTCAACACTTTCGGCGGCAATACGGTCGCCATCGCCGCGGCCCAGGCGACCTTCGACGTCATCCGTGACGAGAACCTGCTCGACAACTCCCGCAGGGTCGGCGAAGTCCTGCGCGCGGGCCTCGACGACCTGAGCGAACGCCACCCGGCCATCGGGGACGTCCGCGGGGCGGGCCTGTACGTGGGCGTGGAACTCGTCACCGACCGCGACATCAGGACCCCGGACCCGGACCTGACCACCGCGGTGGTCAACGGCCTGCGCGAACGCAGGGTCCTGATCTCGGCGACGGGAACGCACGGCAACGTCCTGAAGATCCGTCCACCACTGGTCTTCGACACGAACGATGCGGACCATTTGCTGAGCGTCCTGGACGAGGTCCTCGGCGCGAGGCATTGAGTAGGACGCATTGGCTTGGTATTTCTGAGTCCGCACGCGGTCTTCTCTCCTGAAGTGAGAAGCCCTAGCTTGGTTTCATGGTTGCGAACGACGAGGACCTGGCCACCGCTGAGCAACTGCGCTGGGGCGTCTCACGCCTGGCGTCCCGGCTAAGGGCGGAACACCTGGGAAGCGCCGAGCCGTTGACCCGGCTGTCGGCCTCGGTGCTGGCGAACCTCAAGCACCGGGGCCCGCTGGCCATCAGTGAGTTGGCGTCCATCGAGGGGGTCCAGGCGCAGTCGCTGACCCGCGTGGTGCAGGAGCTGGAGCGGCAGGGGAGAGTGACGCGCAGTCGGAGCGCCGTCGACAAGCGGCGTCAGGACATCGTGGTCACCGAGGTGGGCGTGGAGGCGCTGCGGGAGCACGTCCGTGACGGCAACGCCTGGTTGGCCTCCGCGCTGGCGCGAAGCCTTTCGCCGGCCGAGCGTGGACTGTTGCGACTGGCCGGTGAGCTGATGGAGCAACTGGCACTCATCGACGTGGAGTTGGAGAGCGGAGACGAATCCGGCGACGAGACGCGGCGCTCGGACACGCGGGGGCGGCCGCGGTGATCGCCGATCGGGCGCGAGCGATCCGACGGAAGGTCGGGACGGGGGCCGGTGACGGCTCACGGGTGCTGCTCTTGGCGGTGCTGGCCGGGCTGGGGGCGGCCAGTCCGCTGGCCACGGACATGTATGTCCCCGGACTTCCGGACATGGCACGGTCGTTGGACACGAGCAGCGCGGGGACGCAGGTGACACTCACCGCGTTCCTGCTCGGCGTCATCGTCGGGCAGCTCGTCCTGGGGCCGCTGAGCGACATGGTGGGGCGCAGGCCCGTTCTGCTGCTGGGTACCTCGGTGTTCGCCCTGTTCGGATTGGGGTGCGCGTTCGCGCCGACGATCGAAGCGATGACGGTGCTCCGTTTCGGGCAGGGTGTGTCGGGGGCCGCGGGCCTGGTGGTGGGGCGGGCTGTCGTCGTCGACCTGTTCCACGGGGTCGAACTCGCCCGCGTGTACGGGACGTTGGCGGGGGTCGGCGCGCTGGGGCCTGTGCTCGCTCCAGTGTTGGGCGGGGCGCTGTTGGCGTTGGCGCCGTGGCGGTACGTGTTCGTGGCGCTCGCTTTCGTCGGTGCCGTCTTGGTGGTGGGGCTGGCGCGCGGCGTCCCCGAGTCCCTGCCGCCGCAGCGACGCATCGGGGGCGGGGCCGGCGGGGCTCTGCGCGCGACGGGGCGCCTCGTGGCGCGACCCACTGTGCTGGCACCGGTGTTGACCATGGGCTGCATGGGCGCGGCGGTCTTCGCCTACGTGGCAGGGGCCACGTTCGTGCTGCACGACCTGCTGCGGCTGTCGCCCGCGGTGAGCAGCATCGTGTACGGGGTGAACGCGCTCGGGAACCTGGGAGCCTCGCTGCTCTACGGGCGACTGGCCCGTCGATTCGCCCCGGAATCGCTGATGGTGGCGGGCGCGGCAGTCGGCCTGGCAGGTCAGGTCGTACTGCTGTTGCTCGCCGGAACGGTGGGCGTCGGCCTGTGGCCGATCTGGCTGTGCCTGCTGGTGTCGGTGGCGTCTTTCGGATTCCTTTTCCCCGCGCTGACCACAGTGGGGCAGAGCCGAGGGCGGGAGGCGCCGGGCGCAATGTCGGCGCTCCTCGGTGCGGCGCAGTTCGCGTTCGGTGCCGCGGCATCGCCGCTGGTCGGCTTGTTCGGCACACGGAGCGCCGCCCCCATGGCATTGGTGATGGGCGCCTTTCTGGCACTGACGACGGTGGGGGCTGTGCTGTGTCGTCGGCAGGGTGCTGCGGTGCGGGCCGGCGAGTGACCCGCAGGCGACCCGTGTGCGTGCGCCATCAGAAGAATTGCAGGAGTTCGGTCAGTGAGGCGATGGAAGGCACGTCCGATACGTTCGATGCGGCCGTGTCACGGCACAACGCACGTCCTGCGTAGCCGAGTTCGATGGCCGCGGCGACCAGGTCCGGATCGTCATCCACGAACAGGCACTGCGAAGGCTCGAGTTCCAGTGCGGCGCTGGCGTGGTGGTACATGCGAGGGTCCGGCTTGTTGCAGCCGAGGACGGCGGAGATCGCGTACGCCTCGAAGAACCGGTCGATCCCGAGTCCGGCGTGGAGGTCGGGCAAACCGGGCCAGGCATCCGAGACCACGGCCATCCGTACGCCCCGCCGGCTCAGCTCCTCCAGGGTCTCCTCGACGTCCGGGTACGTCTCCAGGAACACGGACGGTGGCACCTCGCGGCGCAAGTCGGCCAAGAGCCGCGAGGTCGGCTTCACACCGAGGTGGTGGAGCATCAGCCGGTGGTAGTCCTCGTAGTCGGGCGTCGATGACGAGGCGGCGAAGAAGCGGTCGCCCGCGCTGATGGCCGCGGTGAACTGCTGCGGCGTGATCGAGGGGGCGTGGGCCAGGACCGTCTGCTCGAAGTCCGCTCGCGGGTTCCAGCGGCCACCGATCGGCTGCATGAGCACGCCGCCGGAGTCGAGGAGAACGGCCTGGAGTGTGTCGGGAGAACCTGGTGGTGTCGTCACCCGCCCAGTCTGGTGAGCGGGTGACCGCTGGTCTACCGCCTTCGAGCGCGATACCAGGTCGGACCGACGAAGGCCCGGGGGGCTTGGGCGGCCGTGCGCCCAGTGGGTAGCGCCCCCCCCCGAACCCTCGTGGCGTCAGTGGCGGGTCGTTGCGCCCAGGGACGAGCCGAAGCGGGCCTTGGTCGTCGGGTGGTCCAGGTCCTGCGGGGTGAAGAGGATCGAACCCGTGCCGGTCGGGCCGTCCGCCGAGCCGGGGATGACGCTGACCGCGCCGGTGCCGAGGTACTTGCCGGGTGCGCCGACGGTGAGGTCGGCCGTGCCGTCCGCGTCGTAGTCGCCGGCGGCCACCGCCGAGCCGAAGAGGTCGTTGCCCTCGCTGGAGCCGACCACGCCGGGCGTGGCCAGGGTGATGGTGTGCGCGCCCTGCGCGTCGAGGCCGGAATCCGCGCCCGGCACGACCGTCACCGCCCCCGCGTTGTTGAACCCGTCCGGGTCCGTGGCGGTGGTGTCGGCGGTGACGAGGTCGGCGTGGCCGTCGCCGTCGAGGTCGGCGAGGACGCCGGCCCGGCCGGGCTGCGCCGCACCCTCGTAGGCGACACCCGCGCCCATCCCCGAAGCGGTGCCCGGGAACATGCGCATGAGGAAGTCGTCCGGGCCGTCCGAGAAGCTGGTGTCCACGACGATGTCGTCCTTGCCGTCGCCGGTGACGTCACCGGCGACGATGCTGTAGCCCGCGAACGGCAGGCCGGTCTTGCCCAGTGTCGTGCCCGTGAGGCCCGTGGCCGACCCGGCCAGAACGCCGAGGGTGCCCTCGTCCGCCGCGTCGTCTTCGTAGGCGACGGTGGCGAGGTCGGTGTAGCCGTCGCCGTTGACGTCGGCCGACGCGATCTGTCCGGTCCCGGCACCGCCGCCGGGAGGCGTGAGGGCCTTCATGGCCGGCTTCGGGGTGTCGCGGAGATGGGCGGCCCCCTTCACCACCTGCACCTTCGTCCCGGCCGCGACCGCGATGTCGGCGCGCCCGTCGTGGTCGAAGTCGCCGACGGCCAGCTTGTCGCCGAAGGCCTGACGGGCCGTCGGTGTCGGGGCGTGGAAGGCGATCGCGTCCGCGCTCAGCCCGCCCTTCGCGCCGAAGACGACGGTGACCGAACCGGCCCCCTTGACGGAGCCGATGGCCTCCCCGCCGGCTCCGATGACCAGATCCGCGTACCCGTCGCCGTCCACGTCCCCGACGGCCGTCGCCGAACCGAACCGGTCACCTGCCTCCGGGGTGCCGGGGATGCCCGCGGTGCGCTGGGTGATGCCCTTGTGGCGGGTGGTGCGCACGCCCTGTGCGGTGCCGTACGCCACCGAGACGTAGCCGGCCTTCGCGAACCCGGCGATCGTCCCCTCCGGCGCCCCGACCGCGAGGTCGCCGAAGCCGTCGCCGTCGAAGTCACCCGCGGGGGAGCCCGCGGCCCGGGGCTCGGCCTGCGCCTGCGCGGGCCCCACCAGCAGCGCGCCTCCCGTCACCGCCAGCGCCGTCGCGCACGCTGCGAGCATCCGTTGCCGTCTCATGCCGTTCACACACACTCCCGGTTGTCCTGTGGCTGAGCTGCCGGTGCGCGGGGATTTCCGAAGGGATTCCCGAGCGGATCCCTTGCGGAGTCCGGCGCATCGACATCACAGCAGACCTCTGGGGCAGGTGACCGGTTGCCCACGCCGGGGTGGAGGAGATGTGAACGGCCGGGAATCGCTCTTCCGGCGAAGCCGGTCAAACCCCTCGCGGACCCCTCCGGCTGTGAGCCCACCCATATGAGCCACGGCACATGCTAGGCGCGGTAGTAGCCGCGGCCGACCGGGAGAGTCGCCGCGGGCGTCCCCTCCGGAGCCTGTCCGAAGTGCCCGATCCGCCGGTTCTTCGTACCCGGGTAGTACGTCACATCTTTGCGTCCCGCCGTCGCGCGCCGCTAACCCTGACTGAGTTCCGAGTAGCCGGGACCAGCCGGAAGCCTCCGGAAAGCACCGGCACCGGACATCCGCTCACGACGCACTCCGTGCCGTCCCCCGTAGAACCGATGGAGAGTCACCCCTCATGCAGTTTGTCCAGACGCCGGCGAACGCCGACCGCACCGCCCGTACCCGCAAGATCTCCGTCTCCGGCATCGCCGCGGCCGGCGCGATCGCCGCGGCCCTCACCCTGGTCCCCACGCAGGCGCACGCCGCCGAGCACACCGGCACGGCCGCCAAGACCGCCACGGCCGCCACGTCCACGAAGACCGCGGCGTCCGCCAAGACCTACTCCAACAACCTCGACGGCTGGATCCGTGAGTCCCTCGACATCATGAAGTCGAAGGGCATCCCCGGCACGTACGAGGGCCTGCACCGCAACATCATGCGCGAGTCCGCCGGCAACCCGAACGCCGAGAACGGCTGGGACGTCAACGCCCAGAACGGCACCCCGTCCAAGGGCCTGCTCCAGGTGATCCAGCCCACCTTCGACACGTACCACGTCTCCGGCACGGCGAACGATCTGACGGACCCGGTCGCCAACATCACCGCGGCCGCGAATTACGCCGCCGACCGCTACGGCTCCATCGACAACGTCGACTCGGCGTACTGAGCCGCCGGACGGCCAGCACCGAGCAGTACGTAGCACTGAGCAGTGAGGAAGACCCCATGCCGCACGAGAGCGGGAACGAGCACCAGGCGCACCCGGCCGATGAACCCGCGGCGCCCGGAGTGCCCGCCTACGGCCCCGCCCGGTTGCGCCGCTCCAAGCACCGCAAGCGCAAGCGCGCCCTGCGCTGGATCGCGGGCGGCGCCCTGGGGCTGACCCTGGTCGGTGGCGGCGGCGTGGCCTACGCCTGGCAGCACCTCAACGGAAACATCAAGGGCACGGACGTGGACGCCGCCCTCGGCTCCGACCGGCCCGACGAACAGCACGACGGCGCGATGAACATCCTCCTGCTCGGGTCCGACTCCCGGGCGGGAACCCACGGCGAGTACGGCAGCGGCGTCATGGGCGCCCGCGCGGACACGGCGATGGTCCTGCACGTCGACAAGACCCACAAGAAGGCCTCGGTCGTCAGCATTCCGCGCGACACCGAGGTCGACCGGCCCACCTGCAAGACCTCGCACGGCGACGTCCAGGCGGAGCACAAGGCCGTGTTCAACTCCTCGTACGCGCTGGGCGGGCCCGCCTGCACCGTGAAGACGGTCGAGAAGATGTCCGGCGTCCGCATGGACCACTATCTCGAGGTCGACTTCAAGGGCTTCCAGAAGATGATCGACGAGCTCGGCGGCGTGGACATCACCACGCGCAACGCCATCCACGACAGCAACAGCGGCCTCTCCCTGGACTCCGGAAAGCACCGCCTGAAGGGCAAGGACGCACTCGCACTCGTCCGCACCCGGCACGGCGTGGGCGACGGCAGTGACCTCGGCCGCATCCAGCTCCAGCAGGCGTTCATCAAGGCCCTGATCCACCGCGCCGACACCGTCGACCCGCTGGGCAGCCCGAGCAAGTCCTACGCCCTGGCGGACACGGCCACCAAGAGCATCAGCGCGGACTCCGAGCTGGCCTCCGCCGACAAACTCCTCGGCCTCGCCAAGGAGTTGAAGGGCATCAGCCCCGACCGGACGACCATGGTCACCCTGCCGGTCACCTACGACGCGCAGGACGCGGGCCGCGTCCTCCCCCTCGAAAAGGCCTCGCACCGCGTATGGAAGGCCCTCCGCCACGACCAGCCGGTCCCGAAGAAGGCGACGCAGGGCTCGGTGGGCGACCGGACCGATTCACCTGTGGTGTCGTCGGGCGCGGGCGCCTGACGACCGAACCGTCCGGGCCCAGTTGAGCACCCACGTGCTGGCCGACGGCTCGGGCAGCGTCTTCATCTCCGCCGGTTATGCCGACACCGGACTCGTCAGGACGGCCGACGGCTGGCGGATCTCCGCGTCGACGCTGCGGGTGGTGTGGACGCAGGGCCCACCTCCGCGGCGGCCGGACGACGTCGCCGCCGCCGCTCAGTCCGTGTAGGCCTCCGCCCGGTCCACGCTCACGAACGCGCCGGAGGAGGACGCGTTCTTGTCGCCCGTCACCCGGACCCGCACCGTGTGCGGGCCGTTCGTGAGGCGTGGGCTGAGGTACTGGAGGGTCTCGCCGGTGCGGATCGCGCCGTAGAAGTCGACGCGCTGCTCGGGCCCGCCGTCGACGCTGATCGCGGCGATGCCGTTACCGGTGTCCTTGACGGACAGCAGGGCGATCCGGGTGCCGGTGAAGGAGTACGTCGCGGTGTTGCCCGCCTTGTCGCTCCAGTGGTCGTCGCTCCAGAAGCACTGCGCCGCGCAGCCCGTACCGGAGTTCCACGTGCCGGTGTACTTGACGGAGCCGGACCCGCTGGAGCGGCCGTCGTCGTTGATCCAGTGGTTGCCCGATCCGGGGTCGCCGGAGGGCAGGTTCTGGGTGGCGCCCATGGCGAGCGGTGTGCCGAGGTTCGGGCTGCCGTCGGCGTTCCAACTGATCTTCTGGGCGCGGGTCGTACGGTTGCTGTAGGTGTTCGTCGACGTGGTCTTGGCGTGGTAGATCAGCCAATCCTCCTTGCCGTCCGGGGACTTGAAGAAGGCGTGGTGGCCGGGGCCGAACACGCCGCGGTCGTCGGCGCGCTTGAAGACCGGTCCGTCGTGCTGCTTCCAGTTGCCGGCCACGAGCGGGTCGGCGCCGTCCGCAAGCGACATCATCCACACCTGGTAGTCGGGCTTGCCCGTGTCGCAGGCCGAATACGTCATCCACGTACGGCCGTTGCGGTTCAGGAACTCCGGGCCCTCGCGGACCTCGGGGCAGCCGCCGGCGCCGTCGATGGCGACCGCGTCGCCCGAGACGGTGTACGGGTTCGACATCGGCGCGATGTTGAGGCCGTTGTGCTGGTACTGGTTGATGCCGCTGTACGCCAGGTAGAGCTTGCCGTTGTGCTGGAGGATGCCCGGGTCGATCGCGAAGTCGTTGGCGTGGTTGGGCGGCGTGAGCTTCGCCTTGAAGTGGTACGGGCCGGTCGGGTCGTCGCCGTCCGACTCCAGGACGTAGAGGCGGTGGTGGTCGTCCGTGCCGTCGTCGGCCGTGTAGTACATGTACCAGTGCCCGCCGGAGCGGTAGAACTCCGGCGCCCAGATGTGCTGGTTGCGCGAGGCGTCGCTGTCCGTCCACACCGTCTTCGGGTCGGCGTCGAGCAGCGTGGCCAGGGAGGGCGAGCTCCACATCTTGATGCTGTCGCCCTGGGTGGTGGTGAGGTGGTAGGCCCCGTTCGCGTAGGAAAGAAACGGGTCAGGACCGGTATTGAGCGGATTGCGGAAGGTGCTCGATGCGGCCGCGGCCGATGCCGACTTCTGCGCGGAGGTCGGCGCGGCCTTCTCCGCGGTGGCCTGCGTCGCGCTGACCAGGCCGGCGAACAGGGCGATCAACGCGGCTGCCAGACCGGCGACCAGGGCGGCACGGTGTCGTGCGCGCATGAGCTTCTCCTTACATCGATGTAAGCCTCGAGGCTTCTGGACGGTAGGGAAGGGGCAGAGGCGTGTCAACGCGGCGGCTGGGACGGCGGGTCGGCCACCAACGGCGATCCGGCCAAGAGGTGCAGCCGGGTGGATACGCTCACTGGCGGCGGACGGAGTGGACGGGGTGAGCGGAAGGGGTGAGCGGCGTGGCGGGCAGGCCAAGGCTCAAGGACGTGGCGGAGTACGCGGGTGTCTCGCCCAAGACCGTCTCCAACGTGATCAACGACTTCGAGCATGTGTCGGACCGGACCCGCGAGGCCGTCAAAGAGGCGATCGACGCGCTCGGCTACCGGGTCAACATCGCGGGCCGACAGCTGCGCCAGGGCCGCACCGGCATGATCACCCTGGCCGTGCCCGAGCTCGACGTCGCGTACTTCGCCGAACTGGCCGGGCTCGTGATGGCCGAGGCGGACCGGCGCGGCCGGACCGTGCTCCTGCACCGGACGAACGGGGTGCGCGAGCGTGAACTGGCCGCGCTGCACGGCTTCGACGCCCAGTTCACCGACGGCGTCATCCTCAGTCCGCTCGCGCTGCACCCGCGTGACCTGGCCACCCGCGACCGGGACCTCCCCGTGGTCCTGCTCGGCGAGCGGCCCGCCGAGGGCGGCACGGACCATGTCGCCATCGACAACGTGGCGGCGGCGCGCGAGGCCACCGCACACCTGCTGTCCCGGGGCCGGCGTCGTATCGCTGTCGTCGGCGGCAGGGCGCGTGGTCGGCAGGGCACGGACCGGCTGCGCACCGACGGCTACCGCAAGGCGCTGAAGGAGGCCGGGGTCCCCTTCGACGGCGACCTCGTGATCCCGGTGGACGCCTTCCAGTGGCGGGACGGCGCGCGGGCCGCGACCGCCCTCCTCGACACGGATCCGCGCCCCGACGCCCTGCTCTGCCTCAACGACCACCTCGCTCTGGGCGCGCTGCGGGCCCTGCACGAGCGGCGGGTGAGCGTGCCGGGAAGCCTCGACGTGGTGGGCTTCGACGACATCGAGGCCTCGCGCTTCAGTGTGCCGAGCCTGACGACGGTGGCCCCGGACAAGCAGGAGATCGCCCGGGCCGCGGTGGCACTCCTGCTCGACCGCATCGACGATCCGGGCGGGGCCCCACCGCGGGATCATGTCGTCGGCCACGAGCTCATCGTGCGGGAGAGCACCGGGAGTTGAGCGCCTCACGTCATCGCCCTGGAACCTCCTCAACCACCTCGTTCCAGGAGCCGTCCAGCAGGGCTCGGAAGCCGGCGGGCTCACGGCCGATCAGCTCGGTCAGCGTCGGGTCGACGGCGCTGAACTCGCCACCTCGCGCCGCCGCGAAGATGCTCAGCATCAGGTCGGCCATCGGGGCGGGCACACCGTGCGCCACGGCCTGCTCGCGGAAGGTGTCGTCGGGGACGACGGTGCGGGTGAAGGGCCGCCCGGCGGCTTGAGCGGCGAGCTCGGCCACGGCGTCGAAGTCGAGCGCCGCAGGACCGGTGAGCGGAGGAGTGGGCCCCTCGTAGCGGCCCTCGTCGGTGAGGATCGCGGCGGTGGCCTCGGCGAGGTCGTCGTGGCCGGTCCAGGCGACGGGGCCGTCCGCGGGCAGAGCTATGTCGCCGCTGTGGCGGGAGGGCTCCAGGAACTGCAGGGCGCTCGCGGCGTAGAAGCCGTTGCGCAGCGCGGTCCAGGGCAGGCCGGTGGCGCGCAGCAGGTCCTCGGTCCTCGCGTGGTCGCGGCACGGCTGGAAGAGCGAGTCGTGGGCGGCGCCCATCTGGCTGGTGTAGAGAATGCGGCCGACGCCGGCCTTCACGGCGGCGTCGATGGCGGTGCGGTGGCCCGCGACGCACTCCTCGCCGGTGCGGTCCAAGGAGACGAGGAGCAGCTGCTCGGCGTGCTCGAAGGCGTGCACGAGTGAGGCGGGGTCGTCGAAGCTGCCCTGCCGCACGCGGACTCCGCGGTCGGCGAGGTCCTGGGCCTTTTGGGGGTCGCGGACGCTGACGCCGACACGCTCGGCGGGGACGCGCTCCAGCAGGCGTTCGACGACGCGACGGCCGAGCTTTCCGGTGGCTCCGGTCACGATGATCACGGGGTTCTCCCTACCGTGTTTCCAGTGGAATCACTGCAACGGTAACACTGGAACTAACGATGGAAGCAATATCTCGGTATCATCGATACATGCCTACCCGTGACGCCGCAGACAGCCCCCGGAACCGCATCGTCGAAGCGGCCGTCGAGCTGCTGGAGAGCGGGGGGCCGGACGCGGTCAGCACCCGCGCGGTCGCCGCCGCCGCCGGGCTGCAGCCACCGGCGATCTACCGGCTCTTCGGCGACAAGGACGGACTCCTGGAGGCGGTCGCCGAGCACGGCTACGCGCAGTTCCTGGAGAGCAAGCGCGCCCAGCTCGACCCCGCGCCGCAGGATCCGGTGGAGGAGCTGCGCCGTGGCTGGGACATGGTGGTGGAGTTCGGTGTCTCGCGCCCCGGGCTCTTCGCGGTGATGAACAGGGCCACCGGCCGCGAGGCGGACGTGGCACACCATGCGGGCCTGGAGATCCTTCATGGCCGGGTGCGCCGACTCGCGGCGGCAGGCTGGTTGCGGGTCGACGAGGAGTTGGCGGCGCAGATCATCCAGGCCACCGGCCAGGGCGCCGTCATCACCTGGCAGGCCACCCCGGCGGAACGCCGCGACCCGGCGCTGCTGACCGTGCTCCGCGAGTCCATGGTCGCCGCCATCACCCGCGCCGAACCCGCCTTCTCCGCCGCGGAGTCCGGCCCCGCCCCGGCGGCCCGGGCACTGCGCGCGGCGCTGCCCGACAAGGTGGATGTCCTCAGCGAGGCCGAGCAGGGCCTGCTGCGGGAGTGGCTGACCCGCTTGGCGGCGGACGGTGGCGGGCCTCAGGCCTGACCCTGCGTCAGTGGATCGTCGGCTGTTGGGGGGCGTGAGTCGGCCAGTGATGGGCATGTGACCGCCTGGTGCAGTGTCTTGATCATCTGTGTCGATTCGCGTAAGAACGAGTTCGACTTGATGTCTCCGAACTGTCGGTCGGCGGTGACGTAATGAGTGCTGCGCTGCCCGTGCTCCTTGCCTGACAAGTCTCTGGGCACAACAGCCTCTGACGCGTCACCACTGAAGAAACAGGAGAACCCCCCACACATGACCGAACTCAACCGGCGTCGCTTCCTGCAGATCGCCGGAGCCACCGCCGCTCTCACGGCGCTCAACGGCTCCATCGACCGCGCCGCCGCCATCCCCGCCTCCCGCCGCAGCGGCACCGTCCAGGACGTCGAGCACATCGTGGTGCTCATGCAGGAGAACCGGTCCTTCGACCACTACTTCGGCACCCTGAAGGGCGTCCGCGGATTCGGTGACCCGCGCCCGGTCACCCTGCCGAGCGGCAAGCCGGTCTGGCACCAGTCCAGCGGCGGCAAGGAGACCCTGCCGTACCACCCGGACGCGGACGACCTCGGCATGCAGTTCATCGCCGGGCTCGACCACGACTGGGCCGGTGGCCACAGCGCCTTCGCCAACGGCAGGTACGACAACTGGATCGCCGCCAAGAGCACCGGAACGATGGCGTACCTGACCCGGGAGGACATCCCCTTCCACCACGCCCTCGCCGACCGGTTCACGGTCTGCGACGACTACCACTCCTCATTCATGGGCGCGACCGACCCCAACCGCTACTACATGCTGAGCGGATACGTCGGCAACGACGGCACGGGCGGCGGCCCCGTCCTCGGCAACGAGGAGGCGGGCTACGGCTGGACGACGTACGCCGAGCGCCTGGAGAAGGCCGGTGTCTCCTGGAAGGTCTACCAGGACATCGGCGACGGCCTCGACGCCGACGGCGGCTGGGGCTGGATAGACGACGCCTACCGGGGCAACTACGGGGACAACTCGCTCCTCTACTTCAACAACTTCCGCAACGCCAAGCCCGGCGACCCGCTCTACGACAAGGCGCGCACCGGCACGAACGCCAAGGCGGGGGACGGCTACTTCGACCTCCTCAAGGCCGACGTAAAGGCCGGCAAGCTGCCGCAGATCTCCTGGATCGCCGCGCCCGAAGCGTTCTGCGAGCACCCCAACTGGCCCGCGAACTACGGCGCCTGGTACATCTCCCAGGTCATCGACGCCCTCACCTCGAACCCCGAAGTGTGGAGCAAGACCGCCCTGTTCATCACGTACGACGAGAACGACGGCTACTTCGACCACGTCGTGCCGCCCTACCCGCCGGCGTCCGCGGACCAGGGCCTGTCCACCGTCGACACTGAGCTCGACTACTACCCCGGTGGAACGCGTGCCGCCGGCCCCTACGGTCTTGGCCAGCGCGTCCCCATGGTCGTCGTGTCGCCCTGGTCCACCGGCGGCTACGTGTGCTCGGAGACCTTCGACCACACCTCGATCCTGCGGTTCATGGAGCGGCGGTTCGGGGTGCAGGAGACCAACATCTCGCCCTGGCGCCGCGCCATCTGCGGCGACCTCACCTCGGCCTTCGACTTCTCCATGAAGGTGACCGACCCGGCCGAGCTGCCCGACACCACCGGCTACACCCCGCCGGACCGCGACCGCCACCCCAGCTACGTACCGAAGCCGCCCGCACAGGGCGCGTTGCCCCGTCAGGAGGCCGGCTCGCGCCCCAGCCGCCCGCTCGCCTACGCCCCGTACGTCGACGGCGCGGCCGACATCGCGACCGGCAAGTACCGGCTCACCCTCAGCGGCGGCGACCGGTCCGGTGCCGCCTTCCAGGTGCGCTCGCTCAGCCGCGGCGACGGCCCCTGGACGTACACGGCCGAGGCCGGGAAGTCGATCGCGGACAGCTGGAACTCGACCTACTCCGAGGGCCGTTACGACCTCACCGCGCACGGCCCGAACGGCTTCCTGCGCGCCTTCCAGGGTGACAACAAGACCGCGGGCCCCGAGGTGACCGCGCGCCACGACGCGGGCACGGGCAACCTCGCCCTCACCCTGACGAACCCGACGTCCGCGGCCGTCCGACTCACCGTCACCAACGCGTACGGCGGCGGCGTGCAGACGTACACCGTGCCCGCCGGTGGCACGGTCCGGCAGACCGTCGACCTGAAGAGCACCCGGCGCTGGTACGACCTGACGGTGCGCGCCGAGGGTGTCACCGGCTGGCTGCGCCGTCTGGCCGGGCACGTGGAGAACGGCACGCCGGCGGTGAGCGACCCGGGTATCGCGACCGTCTGAGCGGTGGACGGCGGTGGACGGCGGCCAACCGGGGTGGCAACCGCCCCTTGTCCGGTCGAGCCGATCTTCGTAGGGTCGGCTCGCCGGCGCCGCCGTCCCGGTGCGGTCCGCTGTCCACCGTGCGGTCCGCTGTCCAACGATGGAGCAGAACATGATCCCCTCTCAGCAGACCGCGGGTTCGGACGGGTCGGGCGCCGTGAGGCGGGTCGGGGCCCGGGAGGTGATCGCGCTTCCGGGCACCTTCGGCTCACCGTTGATCTTCGAACGGCTGGCTGAGCTGCTCGACGAGCGCTTCGAGATGCACGCCCTGTCGTGGATGACCGACGCGCCCTCGCACCGCATCGAGGAAGTGGCGGAGTGGGTCGCCGGATCGATCTGCCACGCAGGGCAGGATCCCGTCCTCCTCGTCGGGCACTCCACCGGCGGCGCCATCGCGCTGCAACTCGCCCTGACCCGGCCCGATCTGGTCGGCGCACTGATGCTGATCAACACGGGGCCGAACATGCACCACCACGGTGATGTCACGTCCTTGATCGCCTCGATGCGGAGGGACGGGACCGCGGACGTCGTACGGGCGGTCATGGACCGCTCGTTCCACCGGAGGCCGTCGCCCGAGGTGCGCGAGCGCTTGCTCGAGTACGGGCACGGTGTCCCGGTCCAAGCGGCGCTCGACGCGCTGAGCAGCCAGCATGCCACCGACTTCGCCCCGCGGATGGGGCAGTTGCGGATGCCGGTGTCGGTTGTGCACGGGCGCTTCGACGCCGTACGGACCGTCGACGACGCGGAGGCGATGACCGCGGCCGTGCCCGGCGCCCGGTTGTCGCTCGTGGACGCCGGCCACAGCCCGATGTACGAGACTCCGGAGCTGGTGGCGCAGGCGCTTGGTGACTTGCACGAACGCCATAAGGACGCCTGATACCCCCATCGCGGATTCCTGCCTTCCGCCACCGTGATCACCGTGTTTCCCTCACATGTACTCACGACGTGGTGAGAGGAACCCCCGTGACAGCTCTGCATACCGCGATAGCCATCCTCGTGGTTGTCCTACTGATTCTGGTGCCGAAAGTGGAACCGGTGATCGCCCTGGTCATCGGCTCGCTCTATCTCGGCATCGCGACCGGCCTCGGCTTCGAGGGCACCATCAACACGATCGTCGACGGCTTCGGCGACATCATGGCCGAGGTGGGGCTGCTGATCGGCTTCGGCGTGCTGCTCGGTTCACTGCTGAACTCCATGGGGGCGCTGCAGAAACTGGTCGAGAAGCTGATGCGCATCCTCGGCCCGGGAAAGCTTCCCTACGCGCTCGCCGGAGCCCTCAGCGCCGTCTTCCCGTCGATCTACGTGGACGTCCAACTCGTCCTCGCCGCCCCGCTGGCCAAGTCCGCCGCGCCGCGCATGGGACGCTACGGCCTGCCCATGATGGGCGGCGCACTGAGCGCGGGAATCCTGGTCGGCTACGTGTTCGTGGTGCCCGGCCTCGGCACCTTGGCGGTCGCCGGACTGCTGCATGTGCCGCTCAGCACGATGCTGGTGTACGGCTTCGTCCTCGGCCCGCTCGCGGCGCTGCTGACCACGTTCCTCTACGGTCGGCTGCTGCGCCTCGGCTTGTGGAACGCGGACACCGACGAAGTGCCCGTCAACGAGGACGCGCCCGACAACGAGGACGCGCGGGACGAACCGGCCGATGTCGCCGCCACCGCCACCGCGGCCGTGCCCGCGCCCGAGGACGAACACCCCGGCGCCCGCCGCCCGTTGCCGCCGCTGTACCTCTCGCTGCTGCCGATCGTCGTCCCGCTGCTGCTCATCGCCACCGGCGCCATCGCCGACGCCGCGGGCGTGGAGTCGGATCTGCTCGCCTTCCTCGGCAACCCGGCGTTCGCGCTGTTCGCAGGCCTGGTCGGTGCGTACACCTTGGCGAAGCGGGTGCTCACCAACGAGCGGGTGGACCAGGCGGTGACCGAGGGCTTCCACAGCACCGGGCAGATCCTGCTCGTCACCGGCGTGGGCGGATCGCTCGGGGCCGTCATCGGCAAGACCGGCCTCGACAAGGTGCTCTCCGGGATCTTCTCCGCCGACGCGGGCATGTCCACCGTGGTGACGATCCTGCTCGTGTGGCTGGTCGCGGCGCTGCTGCACCTGGCCATCGGCTCCATCGGTGTCGCCGCCATCGCGGCCGCCGGGATCATCGCCCCGATCATGGGCGACCTCGCCGTGCCGCCCGCGGTGCTGGCGCTGGCGATCGGTTCGGGCTCGCTCTTCGCCCTCCAGGTCAACAGCAACTTCTTCTGGATGTTCCAACCGCTCCTCGGAGTGACCACCCGAGGCGCGCTCAAAGCACTCACCTTCGTGACCGCGATGGCATCGGTCGTCTCGCTGGTACTGGTCATCGCCGTGAGCTTCGTGGTGTGAGACCGCTGCCCCGACCCGGCAGCAAGCCCGAGAGAAGCCGGCAGCACCCCCAAGAGAACCCCAAGAGAAAGACGCACATGCAACCCCTCCGCGACATCACCGTCGTCTCGCTCGAGCAGGCCATCGCCGCTCCGTACGCCACCCGACAGCTCGCCGACCTCGGCGCCCGCGTGATCAAGGTGGAGCGTCCCGGCACCGGCGACTTCGCCCGCGCCTACGACACCCGTGTGCGCGGACTCAGCTCCCACTTCGTGTGGGTCAACCGCAACAAGGAGTCGCTCACCCTCGACATCAAGGACCCCCGGGGGATGGACGCCCTGCGCCGACTCCTCGCCGACGCCGACGTCTTCGTGCAGAACCTGGCGCCCGGCGCGGCCGAGCGGGCCGGCCTCGGCTGGGACGAACTGCACGCCGCCCACCCGGAGTTGATCGTCTGCGACATCTCCGGCTACGGCACTCCCGGCCCGTACGCCACGGCGAAGGCGTACGACCTGATGGTGCAGAGCGAATCCGGGCTGCTGTCGGTGACCGGTACCGCCGAGGAGATGGCGAAGGTCGGCATCTCCGTGTCCGACATCGCCGCCGGGATGTACGCCTACAGCGCGATCCTCGCCGCCCTGTTGGAGCGTGGCCGCACCGGCGAGGGTGTCCATGTCGACGTATCGATGCTTGAAGCCACGGTGGAGTGGCTGGGCTTCCCTCTGTACTACGCGTACGACGGCGCCGAGCCGCCGCCGCGCGCGGGCGCGGCGCACGCGACCATCTATCCGTACGGTCCCTTCACCGCAGGGGACGGCAAGGTCGTCATGATGTGCATCCAGAACGAGCGCGAGTGGGCGGCCTTCTGCGAGCGCTTCCTGCTGCGCCCGGAGCTGACGACGCACCCGGACTACGCAGGCAACGCCGCCCGCAACGCACACCGCGAGGCACTGGGCGCGATCATCGCGGCACGGTTCGCGGAGCTCACTGCCGCCGAGGCCGTCGAGCTGCTGGCCGCCGTCCCGGTGGCACACGCCCGGGTCAACTCGCTGGCCGAGGTGTGGGAGCACCCGCAGCTGACCGCCCGCGGCCGCTGGCACCAGGTGGAGACCCCGGCAGGACCGATCCCCGCGCTGGCCCCGCCGGGACTGGTCGACGACACCCCACGCATGGACCCGGTGCCCGGCGTCGGCGAGCACACCCGGGCCATCCTCGCCGAAGCGGGCCTGACGGACGCCGAGATCGACGAACTCACCAGCCGGGGTGCCGCATGACCGCCGACTCGGTGAACCCACTGGAAACGGCGGTGAGTTGGCTGTTCGTGCCGGCCTCCCGCCCTGACCGGTTCGCGAAGGCGGCCGCCAGCGGCGCCGACGCCGTCATCATCGACCTGGAGGACGCCGTCGCTGCGGACGACAAGGCGACCGCCCGTGACCACTTGCGCGCAGCCTGGCCTCGGGACGCCGACGTGCCGGTGGCGGTACGGGTCAACGGCCCCCGAACCGCCGAGTTCGCGGACGACCTCGCCGCCTGCCGGACCCTGTCGCCCGCGGCTGTCGTGCTGCCCAAGACCGAGTCGGCGGCGCAGGTGCGTGAGGCGGCCGCAGCTAGCGGAGTCCGCGTACTCCCGTTGATCGAGACCGCGCGAGGGCTGGTCAACCTCGACGGCATCACCGCCGAACCCGCCTCCGTGAGGCTGCTCTTCGGCAGCATCGACCTCGCCCTCGACCTGGGCGTGTCCGACGACCGGGCGCTGGACACGGCCCGAGCCGACCTCGTCCGCTGGTCGGCGGCGGACGGACGGCCCGCACCCGTGGACGGAGTCACCACGGCCGTCCGTGACGCGGATGCCGTCACCCGGGCGGCCGCTCGCGCCCGAGCCTGGGGCTTCGGCGGAAAACTCTGCATCCACCCTGCGCAACTCCCGCACGTGCGGGCGGCCTTCGCGCCCACCGAGGACGAGCTGAACTGGGCCCGGCGCGTGCTCGACGCAGGCCACGACGCGGCGACGACCGTGGACGGTGAGATGATCGACCGGCCTGTCGTCGAACGAGCCCGCCGCATCCTCCACCAGGTCGAGCCCGCCGCACGGCACGCAACGTCATAGGCCAGCACCCCAGAGCGGGAACCCGAGCGGGAATCAGGGCAGGAACCCGAGCCGGAACCCGAGCGGGAATCAGAGCAGGAAGGCGGCCGCGAACCCCACCGTGGACATCGCCCAGCTACGCGACTTCATCGCCGTCGTCGACGCCGGTAGCCTGTCCCGGGCCGCCGGCGTGCTGCATGTGTCGCAGCCCGCGATCAGCCAGCGCATGGCCCAACTCGAAGCACACCTTGGCGTCCGGCTCCTCGACCGCGGCCCGCGCGGCGTACGGCCGACGTCCCAGGGCCGGACGCTCTACCGGGACGCGCAGCAACTGGTGCGGCAGTTCGACCGCCTCGCGCAGGACATCACCGGCGGCCGGCAGCCGGTCCACGGCCCGGTCGCGATCGGCCTGCCCACCACGGTGACCGCGCCGCTCGCCCCCGCCCTGTTCTCCTGGGTGCGCGCCCACTACCCGGGCATCCACCTGCAGCTCTTCGAGTCGATGAGCGGCTACGTCCACGAGCTGCTGCTCGCAGGCCGCCTCGATCTGGCAGCGGTGTTCCGCGAGGACGACGCGCCACGCTCGGCCGAACTCCCGCTCTACTCGGAGGAGTTGTACCTGATCGGTCACCCTGACCCCGCTCCGGAAAGACCGGACGAGGTGTCCCTGCACGACCTGCGGCAGGTGCCGCTGGTGACGCCGGGCGCGCGCAGCAACCTGCGGGCCCTGGTGGACCGGGCGTTCGCCGCCCACGGGCTGGTGCCCAGGAACGTCGGCGACGTGGAATCCCTCGGCACGCTGATCCGTATCGCGGAGAGCGGCGAGGCCTGCACGATCCTGCCGCGCTCGGTGGTCGCGGTCCACGGCGCCCAGCACCGCATCGGCGTCCGCCGCATCATCGACCCCGCGCTGCGCCGCCACATCGCGGTACGCACGGCCACCGACAGCTATGAGCCACGAGACACCGTGGTGGCGGTCCGCCGCGGCATCGTCGAGGTCACCAGGGAACTGGCCGACACGGGCCGGTGGCCGGGCATCCGCCTGGCCTGACCGGGTGCACAGTGATTCACCTAACCAGTGCACGGTGATTCATAGGTGCCATTGCGGGTTACCTGATCTTGGGCCCCGCCCACCGCGTGCGGGGCTCGGAAACCGAGGGGAAGCTGGAGTGTGTGGTGGGTCGAATGCGGAATGTCGGAGCGTGGCTGGGACGGGCGTGGGGGTCGGCGGGGCATGAACGCCACACCGTCCTTCTGGTCGTCAAGCGTGTGGTGGCGGCGACCCTGGCGTGGTGGATCGCGTACGACCTGATGAACGCGACGTCGCCGGCGTTCGCACCCTTCTCCGCGGTGCTGACGATGAACGTCACGCTGCACACGTCGGTGTGGCAGACGCTGCGGTACGTGGCGGCGGTCGTCGTGGGAGTGGCCGTACAGGCGGCGATCGGGTTCACGGCCGGACCGGACCTGCTCGCTTTCGCGGTCGTCGCCATCATTGCGCTGGTTCTGAGCCAGTGGCCGGCGCTGGGTGAACAGCGGTCCCAGGTCTCCACAGCGGCGTTCTTCGCGTTCTCCACCTACGCGGCGGCCACGACGAGCACCGACGGGGCGCGTCAGTTGGGGCAGATCATCGTCCTGGTCCTGATCGGCTGTGGGGTGGGTCTGGTCGTGAACCTGTGCATCGCGCCGCCGCTGCGCTACCGCAGCGCCGAGCAGGGGCTGCACGTCCTGGCGGCCGAGATGGAGTCGTTGCTGGGTGATCTGGCCGACGGCCTCAGCGAGGGTGACGTGGACGCCGATCGGGCGGCGCAGTGGCGTCGGGCGGGGGAGCGGGCGCAGGATGCGGTGGGCCAGGCCCGGGCAGGGCTGCACACGGCGGAGAACAGTCTGCCCTTCAACCCGCGGCGGTTGCTGCCGGCCCATCGCAGCTACCTGGATTTCGGCTGCTTTCGCCAGGTCCTGAGCGCGATGGAACGGGCTGTCCACCAACTTGCCTCGCTCACCCGGAGCCTGGACCAGTGGCGTGAGACGGAGAACACCTACACCTACGCCCCGGCCTTCAAGGCGTACGCCGACTTCGCCCTCCGCCTGCGAGACATCGCCCATGTCATCACCGAACTCGACATCGACACGCTCACCGAACAGGCCCAGGAGATGCTGGATGCGGCCGGCGTGGCGCAAGAGGCACTGCAACAGGTCATGGACACGGCGGACCGATACGACCTGCCACTGGCCGACGTCTCCCGCCCGTACGGCGTCCTCATCGTCGAAGCCACGCGACTGATGGAGGAGTTGCAGAACACCTGCGATGTCCTGCGCGAGGCCGCCGACGCCTGAGTGACAACGGCGGTCATCAGTGAAGAAGGCCGACCGGTTGTCATCGAACGTCGATGATCAGTAGGTTCATGTCGGCAATCCGGACCTGGGATGTTCGACCTGAGGCAGGAGCGGTGACGGTGGCGGTGCGGGCGGTGCCTCTGGTGGGTGGGCCGGTGGAATTCCGGGGTGCGCTGGATCTGGAGACCACGAAGGCGGGGCTGATGCCGCGCCGGTTGCCCGCCTGGACCACGGAGCAGTACCAGGACCCAACGGTCTATGGAGTGACCGTGATGCCTTCGGGGGTGCGGCTGGTGTTCCGCACCGATGCCACTGAGCTGGAGCTCGAGGTACTCACCTCGACAGGACAGCTCGAGACCGATCCCGAGCCGCGCCCGACCGGGATGCTGGATCTCGTGGTGGACGGCGCCCCGGCCGGACGCCGTCAGACCCCGGTGGGCAATGTGATGCGGATGGCGGGCCCCGGGGCCGAGCAGCAACTGATCGCGGGCGAGCCGGGGACCGTACGGTTCACCGGGCTGGCGGCCGGCATGAAGAACGTCGAGCTGTGGCTGCCGCAGCAGACCCCCACGGAACTGGTGGCACTGCGCGCCGACGGTGAGGTGCTGGCGCCGCTGCCGGACGGACGCCGCCGGTGGGTGCACCACGGCAGTTCCATCAGCCACTGCATCGAGGCCGACGGCCCGACCGGCACCTGGCCGGTGGTGGCGGCCGCGCTCGGCGGGGTGGAGGTGATCAACCTCAGCCAGGCGGGCAACGCGATGCTCGACCCGTACGTCGCCCGGACGATCCGCGACATACCCGCCGACCTGATCAGCCTCAAGGTCGGCATCAACATCGTGAGCCAGGCAGCCTTCCGAACGCGGACGTTCGGCCCGGCGGTCCACGGATTCCTGGACACGATCCGCGACGGCCACCCGGACACCCCGCTCCTGCTGATGTCCCCGGTGAGCTGCCCCGCCTTCGAAGAGACCCCCGGCCCGACCACGATGGGACCGGACGGGAAGATCAAAGCCCTGGGCGACCCGGGAGATGTCGCCACCGGTGCGCTGTCCCTGACCGTGGTCCGCGCCGAGCTGGCCCGGATCGTGGAGGCCCGCAGGTCACACGACCCCCACCTCTACTACCTCGACGGCCGCGAACTGCTCGGCCCGGACGAGGTGGACGACCTGGCCGACGGCCTCCACCCCACAGCTGCCGCATACCGCCGGATGGGCAAGCACTTCGCCGACCATGTCTTCGCGAGCGACGGGCCGTTCGGCTGAGCGTGGCTGCTCCATCGAAGGCGTGAGCCGATTCAGGGTCCCGCCTGCCGGTCCATCGCCAGCCAGACGCAGTCGCGGGTCATCGGTGTCTCGGTGACGCGGACACCCGTGGCATCGCGCAGTGCGTTGGCGAAGGCAGGGGCCACCGGGTTGAAGGGGCTCTCGCTCATCGACTTCGCTCCGAGCGGGCCGATGGCGTCGGTCGTCTCCATGAAGTGGACCTCGGTGCGTGGCACGTCGGCGTACTGCGGAAGGCGGTAGCGGCGGAAGGCGGCGGTGGTCACCTTGCCGTGTTCGTCGAGGCGTACGGTCTCGAAGAGGGTGGCGCCGAGCGCCTGGGCGACTCCGCCCTCGATCTGGCCGCGGCACTGCAACGGGTTCATGACCTTGCCGGCGTCGGCGGCGTGCACGCTGCGCAGGATCTTCATCTCGCCGGTGTTCGGGTCCACGGCGACCTTGAACCACTGGGCGTTGAACGCGACGGACCGCGGGGTGCCGCCCCAGTGGCCGTCGGCCGTGATCTCGCTCTGCGTCCCGGTGGCAAGGGCCGCCTCGTACAGTTCCTTCAACGTGACGGTGCGGCCCGCGCAGTCGACCGCCTCCGCGCCGAGCGTGCACAGGTGCCGGGCCACTCCTGTGTGCCGGGCCGCGAGCGTCTGCAGGCGCCCGGCGAGGGACTCCGCGGCGAGCATGACCGCCTTGCCGGCCACGACGGTGCCGGCCGAGCCGAAGGCGCCGGTGTCGTGGCGGACCACGTCGGTGTCGGACTGGCGGATCGCCAGGCGGTCGACCGTGGTGTTGAGGGCGCCCGCGGTGATCTGCTTGTGGACGGTGGTGGTGCCGTTGCCGAACTCGGCGGTGCCGACGGCGATGTCGTACGTGCCGTCCGCGAGGAGACCGACGGTCGCGTCGGCGTAGTGGCCGCCGGGCGGGGTGGTGGCGATCATCGCCATGGCCGTGCCCTGACCGGTGAGCCAGCCCGGCGGTGCCTCCTCGCCGCTGGTGTCCTCCGCGATGGCCCTGCGCACGATGCCCAGGCACTGGGTGAGGCCGTAGGAGGCGATGTGCAGGTCCTCCTCCTCGCCGATCGGGGTGATCATGCGGTCGCCGGGGCCGATGATGTTCTTCTCGCGGAAGGCGAGGGGATCCATGTCCAGTTGCCGGGCCAGCTCGTCCATGGCGGACTCGACGGCGAAGGTGACCTGCCCGAGTCCATAGCCACGGAAGGCGCCCGCGGGCACGCCGTTGGTGTAGACGGAGTAGGCGTCGACCTTCTTGTGCGGGGCGCGGTAGACGGCGAAGGACTCGCCGACGCTGTGGAACATGACGGCGGGGCCGTGGTTGCCGTAGGCGCCGGTGTTGGAGACGACGCGCATCTGGAGCGCGGTGAGCGTGCCGTCGGCGCGGGCTCCGGCCTTGACGGCGATGGTGAAGGGGTGGCGGGTGGTGGCACCGTAGAACTGCTCGGCGCGTGTGTACTCGAGCTTGACGGGGCGGCGCAGCTTGAGCGCGGCGAGGGTGACGATGTCCTCGGTCAGCATCTCCTGCTTGCCGCCGAAACCACCGCCGACCCGGCCGGCGACGACACGGACCTCGTCCTCCGGAAGCCCGTAGAGGGCGCAGAGCGCGCGGCGGGTCAGGAACGGGGTCTGGGTGCTGGAGCGTACGGTGAGCCGTTCGCCGGTGCCGTCGTCCTTCGGCTCGAAGTAGGCGACGCAGCCGTGGGTTTCGAGGCTGGCGTGCTGGACGCGCTGGGTGCGGAAGGTGTCCTCGTAGACGACCGCGGCCTCGGCGAATCCGTCCGCCACCGAGCCGATCTCGCCGTGCACCTCACCGGCCACGTTGTTCTCGACACGGGCGATCCGTGCCTCGGGGCCCTTGCCGGCGTGGATGACCGGTGCGCCGTCACGCATGGCGTCCTCGGGGTCGGTGACGTACGGGAGTTGCTCGTACGTCACCTCGATGCGGCGGCAGCCTTCCTCGGCCGCCTGTTCGCTGTCGGCGACGACGGCGGCGACGCGCTGGCCGACGTAGCGGACCGTGTCGTCCAGGACGCGGGTGTCGTCGGGGTCCTCGGTGGGGCGCTCGTGCCGGGCGCTGGAGTACAGGGTGGCGGGCGCGTCCTCGTGCGTGAGGACGGCGCGCACGCCGGGGACGCGGAGGGCGTCGGAGGTGTCGACGGCGAGGATGCGGGCGTGCGGATGCGGGGAGCGCAGCAGCTTCATGTGGAGAAGCCCGGGGACCTCGACGTCGAAGGTGTAGCGGGCGGTGCCCGTGACGATCTGGGGGCCGGCCGGAGCGCCGAGGCTCTTGCCCACCGCCTCGCCGGCACACGGGCGTTCGGTGTGCCGCACCCCGCGTACGGCGTCCTCGATGGCCCGATAACCCGTGCAGCGGCAGATGTTGCCCTTGAAGGCCCTGGGTAGATCGTCCAGTTTGCCGTCGTCGTGTGCTGATCCCCGCTCCTGTTCGAGGGCAGCCGTGGTCATCAGGAATCCGGCGGTGCAGAAACCGCACTGGAAGCCCTGCGCATCGAGGAACTTCTGCTGTACGGGGTGGAGTTCGCCGTCGGACCGGGCGAGGCCCTCCACCGTGGTGACGGATCGGCCCTCCGCGCGGACGGCGGGGTACAGGCAGCTGTGCACGGGTTCACCGTCGACATGGACGGTGCAGGCGCCGCAGTCCCCGGCGTCGCAGCCCTTCTTCACTCCGAACCAGCCGCGCTCGCGCAGGTAGGTACGCAGGCACTGGCCGGGTCGTGGCTCGGCATCGAAGGGCTGGTCGTTGACGTTGATGCTGTAGCTCATCGCACACCGTCCCGCGTGATGCCTTGCGTGAGTTCCTGGCGGATCTGTTCGGCCAGGTGGAAGGCCATGTGGCGGCGCCATTCGGGCAGTCCGTGGATGTCGTCGAACCAGTCGGCGTCGCCGATCGCCGACGTGAGGGCCTCGCGCAGCTCACGCCGGCCGGGCGGCAGCGCGAACCAGAGCCGGAACGGCCGTACGGTGGCGGCGGTGACGGTCACCGCCAGCGAACCGTCCACCGGATCCAGTGCGCCGATCACGAGGGCTCCCGAGCGCCCGAGGCCGTAGAGCGACGCCTGTCGGAACGCGGTGCGGCAGCGCAGCGAGCGGCCGGGAATCGTCACCGAGCGCAGCAACTCGCCCTCGGCGAGCACCTTTTGGCCTGCTCCGGTGACGAAGTCGGCGGTCCGCACCCGCCGCCGAGACCCGTCCTGCGCCTGGAGCAGGCACGCGCCGTCGAGCGCCGCGGTCAAGGAGATCATCGGTCCTGCGGGCAGGGCGTTGCACAGGTTGCCGCCGACGGTCGCCATGTTCCAGATCTTGAACGAGGCGAGGAAGGCGCGGCAGCACTGCTCGAAAAGGGGTGCGGCCGGAGCGTCGAGCGAGCGCCCGAACCGGGACAGGCGCGCGATCGTGCACGTGGCCGCGATCTCCAACGAGCCGTCGGGCGGCGTCTGTAGTGGCTCCCAGCCCATCCGGCCCAGGTCGATCAGGCGCCGCAGGTGTGGTTGCGGCTCCGAGAAGAGGTACGTCCCGCCGCCGAGCCAGGCGTCGCCCGGCCGCCAGGGCTCGCGCAGACGTGCGTCGCGCACGTCGAGAACCGTGTTCAGATCCATGTCCCCACCAGCGTCGGCCTGTGTTCCGCGCTCCAGTGAAGTTGGTGCGGCCTGCGAAAACGACTGGTGCGCGGCACGAAAACCACCGCCGGAACCTCCCGTGATTTGGTGAATCAACCAAGAGGCTTTCTCCTTTTGGGACCTCGCATTTACGATGACTCAGGTCGCATTCGCCTAGCGAATGCAAGATGTCGGGAGAACGGGCCCGGCGGCCGCACTAGGAGCCAGCACATGCACGTCGGAGACCTCCTCGAGATCGACGATCTCGACCTCACCCTCCTCCGGGGCGGCCACGAGCTGCTCGGTCGCGAGATCAGCGGAGTCACCGCGACCGATCTGGACGACCCCACGCGTTTCCTCCAGCGCGGGGACGTCGTGCTCAGCGGCCTGGTGTGGTGGAACGCGTCGGACTCCCGGGCCCGCACCGAACGCTTCGTCTCCGCGCTCGCCCGGTCCGGGGCAACGGCGCTGCTCGCGGGGGAGGAGACCCACGGGTCCGTCCCGGTCGACGTGGTCAACTCCTGTGAGGTGCACGGCATAGCGCTCCTCGCCGTGCCGGCGCACACCAACTTCCGGGCCATCACCGAGGCCGTCTACCGTCGCAAGTGGAGCGACCTCAGCCGCCGCCCCGCGCCTCACTTCGCCCTGCCCGAGCACGTACGGGCCGCCCTCACCCGTCTCCTCTCCGCCGGTTCCTCGGCCAGTGACCTCCTGGCCTGCGCGCTCGCCCCGTTCGGCTCCCCGCCGGCCTACGTCCTCACCGCCACCGGCCGCACGATCGCCCGCACCCCGTCGGCGCCCGAACTACCCGCCGCACAGGCGGTCCGGAGCCTGCGCGGCCCGGACGGCGAGACGCTGAGCATCCCCGTAGAGAGCACGCCCTACGACACCTGGTACCTCCACCTCCCACAGGCCGACGGAGCGCCACCCCGTGCGCTGCGCGAGACGGCCGAGGTACTCGGACAGCACCGTCACGATCGTGCCCGCAGGGACGCGTCCACGCGCGGGAGCGAGCAGGAGCTCATCGGTCTGGTCGACCGGGCCGACCTCGTCACCGGAGAGCCCACGAGCGCTCTGGCCTCCCATGGGCCGCTCGCCGACGGACCCTGGCGGGTCATCGCCGCGAGCGCCGGCGACCGACTCGCGGCCCACGACGCCGAACAGGCCCTGCGGGAGGCCCTGCTGCATCTGCCGTCCACCGACTTCGCGACCGGAACGAGTGCGAACGGGGAGGCGGTCGCTGTCGTACGACACGGTGGCGACGAACCCTTCTCGCTGAGCGAGCCCTGGGCCCTGCTGCACGGCTGCCGCCCCGACACCCCGCTGTACGCAGGAGTCAGCACCCTCACCACCCGGCCCACGGCCCTGCACGCCGCGCTCACCCAGGCCAGGTTCTCCCTGGTAGCGGCCCGGCACCGATCCCCTGACGTCGGTCACGTGTCCCTGGCCGAGAGCCTGACGTCCCTGGAGGCGCTGCTCGCCGGTGTCCCCGCCGACGTACGCACCGTCTTCAACGCGCAGGCACTCGGGCCGCTCGCCGACGGCGGCACAGCTTCACATGCCATGCTGCTGGAGACCCTGAAGGTCTTCCTCGCCCACAACTGCTCCTGGGCGCGCACGGCCGAAGCGCTGCACCTGCACGTCAACACCGTCCACTACCGCATCGGCCGCGTCGAGGCGCTCACCGGACGGGACCTGTCCCGCCTCGACCACAAACTCGACCTGCACGCCGCGCTCCTGAGCCGCTGAGGAGGCACAGGGTCCGACGTCCGGGCGTAGGGGGAACCGTGCTGCGACAACTGGAATACCTGGTCGCGCTGGCCCGGGAGCGGCACTTCGCGCGGGCGGCCGCCGCCTGCTTCGTCTCGCAGCCCTCGCTCTCCGCCGGCATCCGGAAACTGGAGGCCGAACTCGGGGTGCCCGTCATCCGGCGCGGAAACCGCTACCAGGGCCTCACACCGGAAGGCGAACACGTCCTCGTCTGGGCGCACCGCGTGCTCGCCGAACGTGAGGCGCTGGTACAGGAACTTGCGGCCCTGCGCGGCGAGTTGACCGGAACGCTGCGGCTGGGGGCCATCCCGACCGCCCTCACGGTCACCTCGCTGCTCAGCGCGCCGTTCTGCGAACGGCACCCGGACGCGAAGGTGAGCCTGGAGTCCCTGTCCTCGCGCGACATCAGCCGCCGCCTCACCGACTTCGAGATCGACGCCGCACTCACCTACCTGGACGACGACGCGCTGCGCGACATGCACCGACTGCCGCTGTACGAGGAGCGGTACGTACTGCTCACCCCGTCCGCCGGCCCCTACGGCGCACGCGCCGAGGTGCGCTGGTCGCAGGCGGCCACCCTGCCCCTGTGTCTGCTCGCGCCCCGCATGCGCAACCGCCGCATCCTGGACGAGAACTTCGCCGCCGACGGCGCGCACGCCGCCCCCGCCGTGGAATCGGACACGGTCGCCGGGCTGTACGCGCACCTCGCCACCGGCCGGTGGTCCAGCGTCATTTCGCACTCCTGGCTGCACATGTTCGGCACCCCGCCCGGCATGCGCGTGGTGCGCCTGGCAGGACCGGCCCGCGGCCCGCGCGTCGGCCTCGCCGTCGTCGCGCAGAACCCCCAACCGCCCATGGTCCGCGCCCTGTTCGCGGTCGCCCGGGAGGCCGGCGTGCGCGACGCGCTGGATGCCCTGCTCCACACCCACCTGGACTGATAGCCAACGGCTCACCGGAGATAGAAGAGTTCACTTTGACCGCACAGGCGCCGGACGCGGACTGTGAGGAACGACCCCGCACGTCCACCCTCCCCGCGAGGAGCCGTGATCATGGCCAAGGTGCTCTGCGTCCTGTACGACGACCCCACCGACGGACACCCGACGTGTTACGCACGGGATGACCTGCCCCGCATCGACTCCTACCCCGGCGGCCAGTCGGCGCCCACGCCCCAGGGCGCCGACTTCACCCCCGGCCACCTGCTGGGCAGCGTGTCGGGCGAACTGGGCCTGCGCAGCTTCCTGGAGAGCCGCGGCCACATCCTGGTGGTCACCTCCGACAAGGACGGCGCCGACTCGGTCTTCGACCGGGAACTGCCCGACGCGGACGTGGTCATCTCCCAGCCCTTCTGGCCGGCCTACTTGAGTGCCGAGCGCATCGCGGCAGCCAAGAACCTCAAGCTCGCCGTCACCGCCGGCATCGGCTCCGACCACGTCGACCTCGATGCGGCCATCGCGCACGGCGTGACCGTCGCCGAGGTGACGTACTCCAACAGCATCAGCGTCGCCGAACACGTGGTGATGATGACGCTCTCCCTCGTGCGCAACTACCTCCCCTCGCACCAAGTGGTCCTGGACGGCGGCTGGAATATCGCCGACTGCGTCGCCCGCTCCTACGACCTGGAAGGCATGCACGTCGGAACCGTCGCCGCGGGCCGCATCGGCACCGCGGTGCTGCGCCGCCTCGCCCCCTTCGACGTGAAGCTGCACTACACCGACCGTCACCGCCTGCCCAAGGGCGTCGAGGACGAACTCGGCCTGACCTTCCACGAGTCGGCCGCCGACATGGTCCCGCACTGCGACGTCGTGACCATCAACGCACCGCTCCACCCCGAGACGGAGCACCTCTTCGACGCGAAGCTGCTCGCCACCATGAAGCGCGGCGCCTACCTCATCAACACCGCGCGCGCGAGGATCGCCGACCAGGCCGCCGTCCAGAACGCCCTGGAGAGCGGCCAGTTGGCCGGGTACGCGGGCGACGTGTGGTTCCCGCAGCCGGCGCCCGCCGATCACCCCTGGCGCACCATGCCCCACCACGGCATGACCCCGCACATCTCCGGCTCCACCCTCTCCGCCCAGGCCCGCTACGCCGCCGGCAGCCGCGAGATCCTGGAGGCCTGGCTCGACGGCACGCCCGTCCGTGACGAGTACCTGATCGTCTCCGGTGGGAACCTGGCCGGAGCCGGCGCCCACTCCTACGCCGTCAACACCAAGAAGTCCGACCAGTAGGGCGCACCGGCACCGCCACCTGCTCCGGCGTCAAGCCCGGGCCGCGTCCCCGCGCGGCGCGGGCGTCTCTTCGTGGGCGTAGCGAAGCCCGGACCGGGCCTCGCCGATGGGGTGGTAGCCGCGTGACTCCCAGAAGTCGAGCCGGTCGCCGGACCGCTGGCGCAATGCAGGTCCGCCGGCGCAATGTCCCGCGGCAGGCCGGTCAGGCCCGGATCGTTCCAGCGCGCCTCACGCCCGTCGGCCGTCGCCGCTACACCTTGCGATACAGGAGCCACATCAAGTACAGGCCCCCGAGCGCCCCAGTAACCAGACCCACCGGAATCTGAAACGGAGCGAGCAGGCGCTGGCCCGCGAAATCGGCGCAGGCCAACAGGAGCGCACCCATCAGGGCCGCTGTGAACACCGGCACACCGCCGGACCGGGCCAGGCGGCGCGCCAACTGCGGGGCGGCGAGGGCGAGGAAGCCGATGGGGCCCGCCACCGCGATGGCCACAGCGGTCCAGGCCACACCGACCAGCAGGGTGAGCGCGCGGATCCGATCCACACGTACCCCCAGTGCCGCCGCGGTGTCATCGCCCATGGACATCATCTGCAGCGGACGGGCCAGTACCACGGTCGCTGCCAGCAGCAAGGGGAAGGCGGCCGCGGCGGGGACGACGTGCGGCCAGGTGATCGCGTTCAGGCTGCCGAACGTCCATGCCTTGGCACTCTCGGCCGACTCGATGTCGGCGCGGGTGATCAGGAAATCGTTCACCGAGGCGAGCATGGCTCCCACGGCGATACCCGTCACGATGAGCCGGCCGCCGACGGCACCGCGCATCGCGGACAGCACGTGAACCAACAGCGCCGTGGCCAGACCGCCCAACAGGGCGCCGCCGCCCGCGCCGAGGGACGTTCCGCCGCCGATCAGCAGCGCGGCCAGGGCGCCCGTGGTCGAGCCGGTGGTGAACCCGATGATGTCCGGGCTGCCCAGCGGATTGCGGGACAGGCTCTGGAACAGCGACCCGGCCAGTCCCAACCCGGCCCCGACCAGCAGTGCCGCGCAGACACGAGGCATCCGCTGCCCCACGACGATGAACCGGTCCATCGCGCTGCCACCACCGCCCAGTACGTCGAACACCTCGGCTGTGCCGATGTGGTACGTGCCGGTGAACACGCCGAGCGCGAGCAGGACGAGGCAGCTCAGAGCGGTGATGGCCCCCGCCCAGAGGGGGCGCCGCGTCCCGCGCAGCGACCCGCCACGGGGGAGGGATAGGACCAGGTGACGGCTGCGCTGTCGGCTCGCAGTGCTCACGGTGCTCAATGTGCTCACAGACGAACTCCCTTGCGGCGGTTGACCAGCCACATCAGGACGGGAGCGCCGATGAACGCGGTCACGATGCCTGCCTCGATCTCCCCGGGCGGAGCGATCAGTCGGCCGACGACGTCGCTGACAAGCACCAATGCGGCACCGACCGGAATCGCGTAGACCAGGAGCCAGCGGACATCCGGTCCGAGCAACATGCGCAGTGCGTGCGGAACGACCAGACCGACGAAGGCGATCGGCCCCGCCGCCGCGGTGGCAGCGCCGCACAGCAGCATGACTGCCGTGAACCCCGCGATGCGCACAGTCCTGGTGCGAAGCCCCAGAGCGGTGGACGTCTCCTCGCCCAGCGCCAGTGCGTTGAGCGAGGGGCCCAGGGGCAGCGCGATGGCGATCCCGAGGGCGACGAAGGGAGCGGAGGCGACCAGCGCGGCCGTCCCGCGGTCTTCGAGCGAGCCCACGACCCAGAACCGGTACGAGTCGAAGGCCTGGCTGTTGAACATGGTCAGAACGCCGGTGCAGGCGCCCAGTGTGGCCGACATGGCGGCGCCGGCCAGCACCAGCCGAATGTGCTGTCCCGTACGGGAGTTGCGCGCGGTCAGCCCGTAGACGGCCGACGCGGCGGCCAGCGCGCCCACGAACGCGAACCACACGTAGCCGGAGGCCCGAGTGATCCCGAACGCCGAGATCGCCACCACGACGGCGAACGACGCCCCCGCGTTGACCCCGACGAGTCCGGGTTCGGCGAGCGGGTTACGGGTGACTGCCTGCATGACCACCCCGGCGACCCCCAGCGCGCTGCCCACGACACAGGCCAACAGGGAGCGAGGCATCCGCAGTTGCCACACGATGACGCTCTCGGCCGTGCCGTCCCGGTGGACGAGCGCGCGCCAGACCCCGTCCAGCGGGATGCCGCGTGATCCCGCCCCCAGGCTGACCAGGAAGAGCAGAGCCGCGACCGCCAGGCAGGCGAACCAGCCCCACGCCCGCCGCGAGGCACGCCGAGCGCGCGGCGGTGCGGGCGTGGACGGCCGGGCGGGCGCAGGTGGGGACATCGTCATGACTGTCGAGGTCTCCATGGATCCGAAGGGGCGGGAGCGGTGGGGTGTGTGTCCGGAGGGACCCACTGGCGCCCCGTTCGGTTAGGTAAGCCTAAGCTATCCGGTATGGCAAGATTCAACCACCTCCCCCTCCGCCTGACAGCAGGTCTCGTGCTCGCGGGACTCGTCGCACTGACCGGCTGCTCCGGCGGCACCACGGACTCCGCGGGCTCCGGTACGTCGGCCAAGGCGCCGGCATCGGGTGTGCACACTGCACCTCGAACGATGCCCAGCGGCATGGGCAGCGGCGCGAAGGACGGCGCCTTCCCCCGCACCGTTGCCCACTTCGCAGGAAAGACCACGCTCAAGACGGCACCCAGGAAGATCGTGGTCATCTCCACGGGGCAGGCCGACGCACTGGTCACCCTCGGCATCGTCCCCACCGGCTCCACCCGGGGGGGAGGGCGCCGACCTCGTACCCGCCTACCTCAAGTCGGCCTTCCCCAAGAAGGCCAAGCAGCTCGACAAGGTGGCCGACGTCGGGTCACGGATCGAGCCCAACCTCGAAGCCATCGGCAACATCAAGCCCGACCTGATCCTCATGAACACCGCCGGCAAGGACGCCAAGGGGCTCTACAAGTCCCTGAGCAAGCTCGCACCGACCGTCGCCACCCAAGGAACGGGCCTGTACTGGAAGCAGGACTTCCTCCTCCTGGCCGACGCCGTCGGCAAGACCGAACAGGCCCAGGCCCACCTCAAGAAGTTCCACGCCGACGCGGCCGCCCTGGGGCACCAGTTGAAGAAGCCGGCCAGTGTCTCCTTCCTGCGTATGAACGGAAACCGGCTGCGGGTCTTCGGAATCCCGTCGTTCACCGGCAGCATCGCCGAGGACGCGGGCCTCGCCCGCCCCGACAGCCAGACCTTCCAGGAAACCTCCCAGGACATCAGCAGCGAGAAGCTGGACCGCGCCGACGCCGACTGGATCTTCTACGGCGTCCAAGGCGGCACATCGAAGGCGAACGCCCTGACCAAGGCCGCTCTGTGGCCGACTCTCGGCGCCGTCAGCGCCAAGCAGGCGATCGCCGTCGACGATGACGTCTTCTACCTCAACACCGGCCCTGAGGCGGCCCGAGAGGTGCTGGCCCAGCTGGCCGAGCACCTCACCGCCAAGTCCTGACCTTCTCCGTCCTGCGGCCTCGGCCCCGCCTCATGTTGCGGGTGCCTGGCTGCGATCGGGGCGTGGGACGCGGCGCGGGTCGATGAGCGTGACGGTGGTGAGCACGGCGACGACCGCCAGGGCGGCGGACGCGCCCAGTACGGCCTGGGCCCCGTCGGTGACGGCCTGGCTGTCGTGGCCGCCATGGAGGGTGAAGATCGCGCCGAGCGCCGCGGTGCCGACGCCGGCACCGAGAGAGGCGAGGGTGGAGACGGTCCCGGCGACCATGCCCACGCGTTCAGGAGCCGTGACCCGCACCGCGACGGCCATGACGGGTGCGCCGGCGACCCCGCCGCCGGCTCCCCAGGCGAGCAGCGGCAAGAGCAGCGCCCACCACGGGGTATGAGGTGTGATCAGCAACGCCAGTGCGGCGAGGCCGGCGCCTTTGAGTGCGTAACCGGAGCCGATCACCAGGCCGGGAGCCCAGTGACTGAGCAGCTTGGAGGCGACCATGCCCATGGCGATCTGGGCGAGGAAGATCGGGGTCATCAGCAGGCCCGCCGCTGTCGGGCTCAAGTCGAGGCCGTCGGAGAAGTACAGCACCAGGTAGACCGAGCCGCCGATGGTCAGGACGCGCGAGAGGAAGATGGCAAGCATCGCGCCGGAGAACGCGGGCCGGCCGAACATCCGCAGGTGCAGCGTCGGCGCGGGCACGCGGAGTTGGACGGCGAGGAAGGCGGCCAGCGCCAGGCAGGCGATGAGTAGCGTCATGGTGTCCCGGCCTGACCACGGCGCGTCGCCGGTGCGGAGCATCAGGAGGGTCGCCGTGCCGAGGCCGACCATGAGCAGCAGGCTGCCGAGCCAGTCCGACCGCCCCGCCTCCGGCGCGGCCGGTGAGCGTGGCAGCACGCGGGCAGCCAGTACCCAGGCGGCCGCCCCGAGAGGCAGATTGATCGCGAATACCGCCCGCCATCCGAAGGTGTCGGCCAGTACCCCGCCGAGGGTCGGGGCGAGCAGTCCGGCCGCGGTCGCGAACGAGCCCCAGGCGCCGATGGCGAGGTTGCGCTCTTCGCCGGAGTAGCGGTCGGAGAGCAGAGGGATGCCGTTCACCATGATGGCCGCCGCCCCCGCGCCCTGGACCACGCGGGCGACGTTGAGCCACAGCAGATCGGGCGCCGCGGTCGCGGCCAGCGAGGCCACCGTGAACACGGCGATTCCGGCGAGGAACAGGGGTCGTCGGCCCCACCGGTCCGACAGGCTTCCGACGACCTGGGTGAGGGCGCCCATGGCGACCATGTACGTCACCACCACGGACTCGGCAGAGGCCCCGTCCGCGAGTTCCGCGCTGATCAGCGGAAGTCCGATGGCCACGATCGTGAGGTCGACGACCACCAGCCCCGTGGAAGCCATCACGAGCACCAGCACCCCGCTCAACGGCGGTAAGCGGCGGGATTTCTGAGCCGGCATGGGATTCGACCTCCGGGCGTGGGCGGGTGTGACCAGGCCAGCCTGAAGGGGTCCGCCGCTAAAAGTCAACGTGTGTGAAGTTCAAGCCGGGGTCGTAGGCTGGCACCATGCCCGCCACCTCCCGCCGCCGCCCCACCACGCGCAAGGGCCGCCCGGTCCTCACCCGCGAGCTCATCGCCGCCAAGGCTCTGGAGATGGCCGGCGCGCAGGGGTTCCCGTCCGTCACGATGCGCGCCCTGGCCGCCGAACTGGGCGTCACCGTGCGGGCGTTGTACAACTACGTCGAGGATCGCCAGGAGGTCGTCAACCTCGTCGTCGACCTCGTGCTGAGCTCCTGGAACCCGCCGCCGCTCCACCCCGAGGCCTGGGAAACGTCCGTCGCCGACTACGCCGGCTCACTGCGCGAGCTGTACCGCCGCTGGCCACGCGCCCTGCTCGTCTCCCTCGACGAGGACACGCCCCCGACCTCGGTGCACCCCAACCGCCTGCTCAACCTGGACCGCTTCCTACGACTCCTGCAGGACATCGGCCTCGACCTCCCGGCGGCGCTCGCGGCCCACCGCCACCTCTCCCTGCTCGTCCTCTCCTTCGCCCTCCTGGTCGAGCAACCCGCCGACCGGTCCGGAGCCGACCGCACCACACTCGTCCCCGACACCTGGCTCGAGGACCACGCCGACCTCGACATCCCGACCCTCCGCCAGGCGGCGACACTGCGACTCCCCACCGCGGACGAGCAGTTCCACCAGCTCGTCTCGGCCGTCATCACCCAAATCCGCAACGAACTCGTCATCGCCGGCAAGCCCGAGTGACCTGCGTCCGATGCGCTCCGGCTGCCGGCGCCCGACACAGTTCGACTTGACGGGGCGTCACGAACGCCACGTCGCCCGGTGATTGCAACACTCGGTCTTGGCGCTCTCGCACCTGGGAGCATGCCGGGATGACCATCTCTGCCGTGCTCTTCGACGTGGACGGAGTCCTGCTGGACTCAGCAGCCGCTCACCGGAGAGTCTGGAACTCTTGGTCGCTGCTGCGAGGCCTGGATCCTGAGAAGGTGTGGCAGCTCACCTTCGGGCGGCGCCCCGAGGACACGGTCAAGGACGCTGGCGCCCATCTCGCCCCAGTCGTCGAACGGCAGGTGCTCGACGACCTGTTGACCCAGGAACGAGACAGCGTCTTGCCGGTCGATGGCGCTCTTGATCTGCTACAGGATCTGTCCCACAGCCCATGGGCGATCGTGACGTCCGGCGACCGAGCCTTCGTCGAATCCCGTTTTGCGGCAGCGGGGCTTCCTCTACCCGCCATTCGGGTCTACGGCAGCGATGTTGAAAACGCCAAGCCCGCGCCGGACTGCTTCGCCTTGGCTGCATACCGACTTGGCGTCTCCCCCTCGTCATGTCTGGTCGTGGAGGACGCACCCGCGGGCATACGCGCGGCGGTGGCTGCCGGCTGCACTGTGATCGGCTTGACGACGACCCACCAGGAGGAGTCGCTCTGGCAGGCGCACATGTGTGCCACGTCCTTGTCGGAGGTGCGAAACCTCTTGATCTCACACGGTGTTCTGACACTGCCCTGAGCTTGGGGCGACAGCCCCACGACGGATGCCGCCGAGAAGTGCGGCATGCCCAGCCGCATGAACTGGTAGTCAGCACTCGCCGAGGAGCGCCCGCAGCTCACGGGCGTCGGCCTGAAGGGTGCTCTCGTCCTAAAGGAGCGGTGGGTCGAGGACCGCGAACGGCAAGGGCTCGCCGGCTGCGGGATCGTCGTCCCCACTCCGTCAGGGGCGGTGAGGCACCGTGCTCTGTCGGTCCTCGCGCACCATTGAGCTCGCTCCGGCAACGACCGTAGAGTCCCGGGGTGTCAGCCGTTCCGTCGTGAAGCGATGGTGGGTCGTTGGGAGTCCGGCTCCCGGGTGGGTGGGCATGCTGGAAGGGCATGTCCCCATGCAGGGCTACCTCGACGTCCTGAGAACTCCTGGCCTTCGTGTCCCGCTTCTTGCCATGGTGCTCGGTGCGCTCCCCGTCGGCATGACGTCGTCCGTAAAAACGCCGGTCTGGCCGTCTTGCTGTTGATCGCGGGAGGGACCGGGCTCTCGGCCGGCATGGTCGCCATCGCTTCCTCTGCGCTGCTGGACAGGCTGGCTTCCCGGGCCGCGCTGACCAGGTCGTACACGATGATGGTCGGCGTATCTCTGGTGGGTGGCGCGTTGGGCAATGCGGTCGGCGGGGCCATCACGGAGAGCCTCGGGCACCGACAGGCATCTATGCTCAACGCCTGCTGGACCGCAGGCCTTTGGGCCGTGGGAACCCTGTTTCGACGCGCCCTTGAGCCCGCTCCCGAGGCTGGACCAGCGCCCGCCGTGTAACCGCCTGGGCCCTTCTGCGCGTGGGCACTCAGCGCTCGGGTGGTGTGGTGCTGCCGAAAAATGGATCGTCAGGGCGGACCAGGCCTCCTACGGTTCCGCCATGCAGATTGTTGTGACGCTGGACTGTGTCGACACCGAAGCTCAAGCGGACTTCTGGCTCGCCGCACTCGCGCCGCTGGACTACCGGCGCGGCTTCCACGGGCCTCCCTACCTGAGCCTGGTCGGGCCCGCTCCTGCACCAACCCTTCTCCTGCAGCGTGTCCCAGAGTCAAAGCAGGGCAAGAACCGCATGCACCTTGACCTCGACTTTGGCACAGCGGATCTGGCTTCCGAGGTCAATCGCCTCGAACGGCTCGGTGCTGCGAGGCTCTCTGAAGAGCTCGAGGAGCACGGCTTTCGCTGGATCGTCGTCGCCGACCCGGAGGGCAACGAATTCTGCGTATTCAATCCGCCGCACAGCACCAAGGTCGAGAGGACGAGCTGAGGTTCCACCATGGCGTTGGCTGTGGAGCGTCAGCTGGTGGGCCACCCCGGAGCCCACCGGGCATGCGCGGATCACGCAATAAAAGCGCAGCTCAGCGCACCCGCCCCCGCGGCTTGAGCGGCGCAGGTGGCAGCTCGGGCGCATCCAGTCGCTCCCCGTCGTACCCCTTCACCTCACCGAACCGGGACCCTGTCATCCAGTCCTCCCGCGCCTGCGTGATCTCGTCCTGGTTGCGGCCGATGAAGTTCCACCACATCACCAGCTCCTCCTCGAACGGCTCCCCGCCGAGCAGCATCAGGCCCGCGTCCGAGGCTGCGCGGAGCGGGAGTTCGGTGCGGCCGCAGCCGAGGTAGAGCATCGAGCCGGGGAGCAGGGGGACGTCGTCGACGTGGGCCTCGCCGGACATCGACAGGACCGCGTACTCGAAGTCGGGGTTCAAGGGGAGGCGCGTTTCCGTGCCGTGGGTGAGGGAGAGGTCCGCGCCCACGATGGGGGTGTATGTCGTGCCGGGGGATGCCGCGCCGTCCAGTGAACCGAGGATGACCGTGGCCGTCAGGCCGGGCGCCGTCACCGTCGGCAGCGTCCCGTGGTGCTCGAAGTGCGGGTCCACGTGGCGGTGGGAGTCGGGGAGCGCCACCCAGAGTTGGGCCCCGTGCAGGAAGCGGGCGTGGGCGTGCGGGCTCTCCTCGGAGTGGGAGATCGCTCGGCCCGAGGTCATGAGGCCCAGTTCGCGGGGGCGGATCGTCTGGAGGCTGCCGGTCGAGTCCCGGTGGAGGACCTCGCCGTCGTGCAGCCAGCTCACCGTCTGCAGACCCATGTGCGGGTGCGGCGGCACCTGCATGCCGGGCTCGTCCGCGATGTCGTCCGGTCCGTAGTGGTCGACGAAGGCCCACGCCCCGACCATGCGGCGGCCCAGGTTCGGCAGCAGCCTGCGCACCTCCGTGGACCCGCCGAGCCGGACGCGGCGCGGGCTGAGGAGTTCGCGTACCGGTTCCGCGACGACGAAGCCGCGTCCGCCGCACACCGAGGGCACTGGCTCGCGGTCAAGATTGCTCATGACGCAGACCCTAGCCCCGGGGCCGCGCCGCGTCAGGTGTGCGGCCCGGGGAAAGCGGAGCGCCGCCCGTACGGGTCACCCGGCGCGCCGAGCCGCGGGCAAGGCACTGGAATGGTCGGGTGCGCCTTGTGAACGGTGGGTCCGGCACTTCGCCGCCCGACGACTGTCTCGCCCGCAACGACTGGATCTGCGGCGAGTATCTGAGCACGCGTCGGCACATGCTGGTGGATGCCACCGTGCAGCATCTGGAGATCACCGTCGTGGCTGTCGCCATCGCCGTGGTGATCGCCGTGCCGTTGGCGCTCCTGGCGCGGCGGTGGGGGTGGGCCGCCGGGCCCGTGCTCGCCCTGACGACCGTGCTCTACACGATCCCGTCGCTCGCGATGTTCTCGTTGCTGCTGCCCGTGTACGGGCTGTCCGCCACGCTGGTGATCGCCGGGCTCGTGCTCTACTCGCTCACCCTCCTCGTACGGAACATTCTCGCCGGGCTGAGGTCCGTGCCCGAGGACACCCGGCAGGCCGCGCGCGGCATGGGGTACGGGCCGATCCGGCTGCTGCTGACCGTCGAGCTGCCGCTCGCACTGCCCGCGGCGCTCGCCGGGCTGCGTATCGCCACCGTGTCCGCCGTCTCGCTCGTGACCGTCGGCGCCATCGTCGGCTACGGAGGGCTTGGGAATCTGATCTACAGCGGCATGAACACGTACTTCAAGGCCCAGGTGCTCACCGCCTCCGTGCTGTGCGTCGTCATCGCGCTCGTCGCCGATGTGGTGCTGCTTGCCATCGGGCGGCTGCTCACCCCCTGGACGAGAGCGAGTCGCGCGTGAATCTCCTCTCCGACTCCTGGAACTGGCTCGCCGACTCCGCCCATTGGGCCGGCGACAACGGCGTCTGGCACCGGCTCGCCCAGCACGTGACCTTGACCGTCGTCTGTCTCGTCATCAGTTGTCTTATTGCTCTGCCGGTCGCGCTGGTGCTCGGGCATCTCGGGAAGGGTGGGGCGCTCGCCGTCAACATCGCCAACGTGGGGCGCGCCGTGCCCACCTTCGCCGTGCTCGTGCTGTTGCTGCTCACACCGCTCGGGCAGTACAGCGAGGGGCCCACCGTCGTCGCCCTCGTGCTGTTCGCGGTGCCGCCGCTGCTCACCAACGCGTACGTCGGGATGCGCGGCGTCGACCGGGAGGTCGTGAGGGCCGCGCGGGGCATGGGGATGACGGGGCGGCAGATGCTGTTCCGGGTCGAGGTGCCGCTCGCGCTGCCGATGATTATGAATGGTGTGCGCATTGCGGCTGTGCAGCTGGTCGCCACCGCCACCATCGCCGCCATCGCCGGTGGCGGCGGGCTCGGGCGGATCATCACCGCCGGGTTCAACCTCGCCAGTACGCCGCAGGTGGTGGCGGGAGCCGTGCTCGTGGCCGTCTTCGCGCTCGTGGTCGAGGCGTTGTTCGAGCTCGTCGAGCGGTTCGGGCCCGGGTGGCTGCGGGGGAGGAGGGCCTGATGAGCGTGTTGTTGCGTCGAGTGGCTCTCCTGTTCGGGATTGTGTTGTTCGTCGGGGGGTGTGCCACGGGGCCCTCGCTGGAGGATCGCGGTGAGGTGACCGCGCCGCCCGGTGACAGCAAGCACCTCGTCATCGGATCCGCCGGATTCACCGAGAGCGATCTGCTCGCCAATATGTATGCGCTGCTGCTCAAGCAGGCGGGGTACGAGACCGAGCTGCTGTCCGTGGGTAACCGCGAGCTGTACGAGCCCGCCCTGGAGTCCGGGCAGATCGATGTCGTGCCCGAGTACGCCGCCACCTTCGCCGACTGGCTCAACGCCAAGGCCCATGGGCCCGACGCGAAACCCGTCGGCTCGCCGGATCTCGACGCCACCATGAAGTCCCTGCGGTCCCTCGCCGCGCCGCGCGGGCTCGATGTGCTGGACGCGGGGAAGGCCGTCGACCAGAACGCGTTCGCGGTGACCGAGGCCTACGCGAAGAAGCACGACCTCAAGACGCTCAGCGACCTCGGGGCCTCCGCCCTCAAGGTGCGGGTCGCCGCCGGGGACGAGTGCGTGCAACGGCCGTACTGCCAGCCGGGACTGGAGAAGGTCTACGGCATCGACGTCACCGGGATCGACCCCAAGGGCGTCGGCACCACGCAGGCCAAGAACGCCGTGCAGAACGGGCAGGACCAGATGGTGCTCACGACGACCACCGACGCCACTCTCGGCGACTTTGGACTCGTGCTGCTCGACGACGACAAGAAGCTGCAGAACGCCGACTACCTCGTGCCCGTCGTCAATCGCTCGCGGGCCGGCAATAGGAAGGTCGCGGAGGCGCTCGGCAAGCTCAACTCCGTCCTCACCACCGACGACCTCGCCTCCATGAACCAGCAGGTCGACAGCTGGCGCCGACTGCCCGAGGACGTCGCGCGGACCTACCTGGAGGACAAGGGACTGCTGCGGCAGGGCGGTTGAGAGGTGTGTGCCGCGGTCCGGCGGGCAGTCGGGGAGTTGACTGACTGACTGACCGACCGACCGCAACCGGGACACGTACAGGAAGCCGTATGAATCGAGCCGTCGTCGTCGGGGCGGGCGTGCTGGGCGCCTGCGTCGCCTATCACCTCGCCCGCGCGGGCGTCGAAGTCGTCGTGCTGGAGGAGGCGGGGCCCGCGTCCGGCACCTCCAGCGCCACCTTCGCCGCCGACGTCACCCACCTGAAAACCCCGCACACCTACTACCGGCTGAACCGCCAGGGCTCCGACGGCCACCGCGCCCTCGCCGAGGAACTCGACGGACCCACCTGGCGGCACCCGGTGCCGCTCGTCCAGTGGGCCGACAGCGACGACGCACAGCGCACACTGCTCGAACAGGCGTTACGCGTACGGGAATGGGGCCACGACTGCCGCAACGCCCCGGCATCCGCACTGCGCGAGCTCGCGCCCGCCGTCGACCCGGCCGCCTGCACCGTCGACGAGATCGTCGTGCACACCGGCACCGCCTGGTTCGACGCCCCGCGCCTGGTGAACGCCCTGCTCGACGCCGCCGTACGGGCCGGCGCCGAAGCGCACTACGGAACCCGCGTCACCGGACTGCTCCGCGACGGCGCGCGGGTCGTCGGCGCGGAGGCGGGAGAGCGCAGCTGGGGCGCGGACGTCGTCGTGAACTGTGCTGGGCCCGCCGCCGACCAGATCGCCGCGCTCGCCGGGGCGCGGCTGCCGCTGCGGCACGTGCCCGGACTCGTCGCCGAGAGCGCCCCGCTGGCCGAGGAGCCGCTGACCGCGATCCTCTCGGCGCCCGGCATCGACCTGCGGCCCACGGCGGACGGCGGCGTGCTCGCCCTGTCGTGGGAGGTCGACGCGCGCCTGGACGGGATGGCCGCCGACGGCCTGCCCTCGGAGCTGCACCGGCGCGCGAGCACCGTCGTGCCGGGCCTGGGCGGGGCCCGGATCGCCGACGCGCGCATCGGTGTACGACCCGTGCCGCTGGACGGGCTGCCGCTGGTCGGCGAGGCGGATGCGGCGCCCGGCCTGTACCACCTGGTGTCGCACAGCGCGGTGACGCTCGCCCCGGTGCTCGGCAGGCTCGCCGCGCAGGAGATCACGAGCGGGCGGGCGGCCGAGGAACTGGACGCGTACCGCCCCGGCCGGGCGATCAACGGCGACGTACAGGACGAAAATCTGCGGGCGATGAACCGCCGCGGGCGGGAGTCTCAACCTCAACCTTAGGGTTACGTCTGCCTCTGTCCCTGCGTATGCGCCCGCGTCTGTGCCGACCCCTGTCCGTGACGCCTGGTCACGCGTCCGCCACTGAGTCGAACTCCACCTCGTCCCGCCCCACGCCCTGCGCGTCCGCGTCCACCGACCGGCGCAGCGCCTCGTGCAGCTTCGCCGGGGTCAGGACGCCGAGGAAACGGGCGCCGTCGAGGACCGCGACCCAGCCCGCGTCGTGCTGGAGCATCACACCGAACGCCTGCTTGAGCGGCGCGCCGACCGGCACCCACGCCCGCATCCGGTGGGCCAGATCGCCGACCCGGCCGTCGGGACCGGCCAGTGACGCCTCGTCGACACCGACCCAACCGTGCAGGTCACCGCCCTCATCGAGCACCACCGCCCACCGCGCCCCGTCCTCGCGCATCCGGGCGGCCGCCCGGGCGGGCGACTCCTCGAAGCGGGCCACCGAGGGCTGCTCCAGGTCGTCCGGCTCGATCTCGGTGACCGACAGGCGCTTCAGGCCCCGGTCCGCGCCGACGAACTCGGCGACGTACGGGGTGGCGGGCGAGCCGAGCACCGCGCCCGGTGTGTCGTACTGCTCGATGCGGCCCTGCCCGTACACCGCGATGCGGTCGCCGAGCCGTACCGCCTCCTCGATGTCGTGCGTGACGAGGAGGACCGTCTTGCGGACGGCGGCCTGCATCTTCAGGAACTCGTCCTGCAGCTGCTCGCGCACCACCGGGTCGACCGCGCCGAACGGCTCGTCCATCAGGAGGACCGGCGGGTCGGCCGCGAGGGCGCGGGCGACGCCCACGCGCTGGCGCTGGCCGCCGGAGAGCTGCTCCGGATAGCGGCTCCCGTACGTGCTCGGGTCCAGGCCCACCAGATCGAGCAGCTCGGCGGCGCGCGCCCTGGCCTTCGCCTTCTTCCAGCCGATGAGCGCGGGCACGGTCGCCGTGTTGTCGAGGATCGTGCGGTGCGGGAAGAGGCCGACCTGCTGGATGACGTAGCCGATGCGGCGGCGCAGTTGCACCGGGTCGACGCCGGAGATGTCCTCGCCCTCGACGTGGATGTGACCCGACGTCGGCTCGATCAGCCGGTTCACCATCATCATCGTGGTGGTCTTGCCGCAGCCGGAAGGGCCGACGAGCGTGACCAGTTCGCCCTCGTTCACCTCGAACGAGAGGTCGTCCACCGCCGTCGTGCCGTCCGCGTACCGCTTGGTGACATGGTCGAACCGGATCATGTCACCAACGCTAGCCGCGCCCTTCAGCCACCGCTCACCAGGACGACCTCCAGAGTGCGCGGTCCGTGCACGCCCTCGACGCGGTCGAGTTCGATGTCACTGGTCGCGGACGGGCCCGAGATCCAGGTCAGCGGGCGCGTCGGGTCCAGCCGTTCGAGGGCCTGCGGGACCGAGGAGACCACCTGGTCCGGGACGCGTACGACGCAGATGTGGTGGTCGGGGACGAGGGTGATGCGGCGGCGGCCCTGGTCGGGGGAGCCGTCGAGGACGATGGTGCCGGTCTCGGCGATCGCGACCGCGCAGGCGGTGACGACGCTGTCGACCTCGTCGAGCTCGGCCGGGGTGTTCTCGGCGCGGTCATGGACCTGCGTGGCATCGGCCTCGGCCAGCCAGCCGTCCGGCAGCCCGGGCGGCACCGCCACGGCCCGCGACCCGTGCCCGGCGAGCAGCCGCACGATGGTGGCCGGCAGCTCCTCACTGGTGGCCCGGTGCACGATCGCCCGGTAGTCGGCGAGGTTCTCCGCGAGGAGTTCCACCGTCTGCTGCGTCGTCCGGTTGCCGTGTTCGCGCAGATAGCTGCGGTCGATGTCCTTGGCGTACGAATCCGGGGCCTCGACCGGGCCGCCGAGGGCGCGGCGCACCCGGCCGAGGATGACGTCTCTGCTGCTCACTTGTTCGTCTCCTTGCCGCCGTTCGTCCGCTTCCACCAGTCGCGGAAGGGTTCCGCGGGCACCTTGGGCAGGTCGCGGGTCGCCGTCCAGGCCTTGCCGGGGCCGGGCGCCGTACGCGGGTGGAAGCGGCGGGTGCGCGAGGCGAGGCGCTGGCCGGTGGCGAGTGCCGCCGGGTGGGTGAAGGCCCAGGTGGCGGCGCGCATCGCGGCGCGTTCGGCGGCGTGGCCCTTGGCCGGGCGGAGCATGACCTTGTTGCCGTTGCGGGTGGCGGGGCCGCCGGCCACGACCCGCTCGCGCAGGTGGACGAGGACCTCGGGGATGTCGATGGCGACCGGGCACACCTCGTAGCAGGCGCCGCACAGGGACGACGCGTAGGGGAGCGAGGCGTCGATCTCACTGCCGGTGCCCCGGAGTTGGGGGCTGAGGATGGCGCCGATGGGGCCGGGATAGACCGAGCCGTAGGCGTGGCCGCCGGCCCGCTCGTAGACGGGGCAGACGTTGAGGCAGGCGGAGCAGCGGATGCAGCGCAGGGCCTGGCGGCCGACCTCGTCGGCGAGGGTGTCGGTGCGGCCGTTGTCGATGAGGACCAGGTGGAAGTTCTGGGGGCCGTCGGAGTCGGTGGTGCCCGTCCAGGTGGAGGTGTACGGGTTCATGCGCTCGGCGGTCGAGGAACGCGGCAGTGTCTGGAGAAAGACCTCCAGGTCCTGCCACGTCGGCACAATTTTTTCAATGCCGACGACCGAGATGAGTGTCTCGGGCAGGGTCAGGCACATGCGGCCGTTGCCCTCGGACTCGACCACGACGAGGGTGCCGGTCTCGGCGACCATGAAGTTGGCCCCCGAGATGCCGACCTTGGCGCGCAGGAACTTCTCGCGCAGGTGCAGGCGGGCCGCCTCGGCGAGTTCGGCGGGGGTGTCGGTGAGTCCTTCCGGGGCCGGGCGGCCCCAACTGCCCATCTCCTTGCGGAAGATGTCGCGGATCTCGCCGCGGTTGCGGTGGATGGCGGGGACCAGGATGTGCGAGGGCCGGTCGTTGCCGAGCTGGACGATGAGCTCGGCGAGGTCGGTCTCGTAGGCGTGGATGCCCTCGGTCTCGAGGTGTTCGTTGAGGCCGATCTCCTGGGTGGCCATCGACTTGACCTTGACGACCTCCGACTCGCCGGTCTCCTTGACGAGCCCGGCCACGATCCGGTTGGCCTCGTCGGCGTCGCGCGCCCAGTGCACGGTGCCGCCCGCCGCCGTGACCGACTCCTCCAGCTGCACCAGATAGTGCTCCAGGTGGTGCAGCGTGTGGTCCTTGATCTCCTTGCCCGCCTGGCGAAGGCGTGCCCAGTCGTCGAGTTCGGAGACCGCGCGCTCGCGCTTGTCACGGATGGTGTGCGTGGCGTGCTTCAGGTTGGCGCGCAGGGTGGTGTTGCGTACGGCGTCGTGCGCGGCCTTCGGGAAGGCCGGCATCCCGACGAAAGTGCCGCTCATGCCAGGGGCTCCTCTTCGGTGCTGGCCAGGATCTCGGCGATGTGGACGGGGCGCATGCCGACCTTGAGGCGGGACATCGTGCCGCCGATGTGCATCAGGCAGGAATTGTCGGCGGCGCACAGCACGTCCGCGCCCGTCGACTCGGCGTTGCGGACCTTGTCCGTGCCCATCGCCGAGGACACGTCCGCGTTCTTCACCGCGAAGGTGCCGCCGAAGCCGCAGCACTCGGCCGCGCCCGGCAGCTCGGCGAGCTCAAGTCCCTTGACCTCGCTGAGCAGTTGAGTGGGCCGATCGCCGAGACCGAGGGAGCGCAGGCCATGACAGGTGGGGTGGTACGTCACCTTGTGCGGGTAGTACGCGCCGACGTCGGTCACCTTCAGCACGTCGACCAGGAACTCGGTCAGCTCGTACGTCTTCGGGATCACCGGCGCGAGCGTGGTCGCGAGGCGGCCGCCGCGGCCCTCCGAGCGGGCCCGTTCGCCCATCCGCGGGTACAGCTCGCGCACCATCGCCGCGCACGATCCGGACGGCGTGATGATTGCGTCGTAATCACCCGAGGCGAGACCGGGGCCGAAGGTGTCGGCGTAGTGGGTGGCCAGCGGCTCGGCCTCGCGGCGGTAACCGGTGTTGTAGTGCGGCTGGCCGCAGCAGGTTTGCGCGGCGGGGAAGTCGACCTCCACACCGAGCCGGTTGAGGAGCTTGACGACGGCGCGGCCCGTATCCGGGTAGAGCGTGTCGTTGACACAGGTCAGGAAGAGCGCGACACGCATCGGGGCCCCTTCGGTCGGTCGGATTCGGTTGGCGCGGCTGGACTGCGGGTGATCATCGGACGGGTGCAGCGTACGTCGTCAGCGGGGGCTGGTCACGGGGTGCGGACGCGAGCCGCTGCCGCGTCCCACGCGCTGCGGTCGCCGCTCGGCTCGTAGCGCGCGAGCGGCTGGGTGTCGGCGACGAGCCGGCGCATCGCGACCCGGTCGCCCACGACGCCGTCGGCCCGCGCCTGAACGAGTGCGTTGCCCAGCGCGGCGCCCTCGGCCGGACCCGCCACGACCGGCAACCCGCAGGCGTCCGCGGTGAGTTGGCACAGCAGGGCGCCCCGGGCGCCGCCGCCGACGATGTGCACGACGTCGACCGGGCGATCAGCGAGGCGGGCCGCGTCCTCGATGGCGCGGCGGTGGGCGAGGGCGAGCGAGTCGAGGATGCAGCGGGTGATCTCGGCGCGGGTGCGGGGCTCCGGCTGGCCGGTGGCGCGGCAGGCGGCGGCGATCCGGTCCGGCATGCCGCCGGGCGGCAGGAACGTGGGGTCGCCGGCGTCGACTACCGAGCGCAGCGGGGTCGCCTTCGCGGCATCGTCGAGCAGTGCGGTCAAGTCCGGCTGGTTCCAGGTGCGTTGACACTCCTGGAGCAGCCACAGGCCCATGATGTTGCGGAGGTAGCGGACCGTGCCGTCGATGCCGAGCTCGTTCGTGAAGTTCGCGGCGCGGCTCTCCTCCGTGAGGACGGGCGCGTCCAGTTCGAGGCCGGCGAGGGACCAGGTGCCGGTGCAGATGTACGCGAAGTTCTCCTCGGTCGCCGGGACCGCGGCCACGGCCGACGCGGTGTCGTGCGAGGCGACCGTCGTCACCGGGACGGGGCCGGTGAGGCCCGTCTCTTCGAGGACGTGGGGGAGGAGTTCGCCCGCGGGGTCGCCGGGGCGGCGGATCGGGGCGAAGAGGTTCACGTCGATGCCGGCGCGGGCGGCGATGTCGTGGGCCCAGTCGCCGGTGCGGGGGTCGATGAGCTGGGTGGTGGAGGCGTTGGTCAGCTCGGTGCCCTGGCGGCCCGTCAGCCAGTACGTGAGGAGGTCGGGGATCATCAACAGGCGGTGGGCCGCGTTGAGTTGTGCGGTGTCGCGGGCCGCCGTGAGCTGGTAGATCGTGTTGAACGGGACGTACTGGAGGCCGGTGGCCGCGTACAGCTCCTGCGGGGGGATCGTCGCCCACAGTTTCTCGGCGGTGTGGTCCGTGCGGGTGTCCCGATAGTGGTACGGGTTGCCGAGGAGGACGTTGTCCGCGTCGAGGAGGCCGTAGTCGACGGCCCAGCTGTCGATGCCGACGGAGCGGACCCGGCCGGTCTTGCGGAGGCCTTCCAGGATGCCCGCGTAGAGGCCGAGGATGTCCCAGTGCAGGCCGTCGGGGGTGCGGACCGGGGTGTTCGGGAACCGGTGGGACTCCGTCAGGGTCAGGGTGTCCGGGGCGACGTGGGCCGTCATGATCCGGCCGCTCGAGGCGCCCAGGTCTATCGCGGCGTAGGGAGTGGTGGGCATGAGGTTGCCTTTGCGAGTGTGCGGTGTGGTGGGTGGCGGGGAGGCGAAGTCGCCCCCGCCTCCCCTTCCCGTCCCGAAACCGGGGGCGGGCCCCCGGACCCCGGGGATGCGGGCGTCGTCGGAACATGGCGTGCCCAACGTGGTTGCGTGCGCAGTTCCCCGCGCCCCCAAACCCCCGGGTTCAGCGGAGGAACGCTGCCGCGACTCCGGCGTCGACCGGGACGTGCAATCCGGTCGTGTGCGTGAGGTCGCCGCCGGTCAGCGCGAAGACCGCGTTCGCCACGTGCTCCGGCAACACCTCCCGCTTCAAAAGCGTCCGCTGCGCGTAGTACTCGCCCAGCTTCTCCTCCTCCACCCCGTACACCGCGGCGCGCTTCGCGCCCCAGCCCCCGGCGAAGATCCCGGACCCGCGCACCACGCCGTCCGGGTTGACCCCGTTGACCCGGATGCCGTCCCCGCCCAACTCGGCAGCGAGCAGCCGCACTTGGTGGGCCTGGTCCGCCTTCGTCGCCGAGTACGCCACATTGTTCGGGCCGGCGAACACCGCGTTCTTGGAGGCGATGTAGACGATGTCGCCGCCCATCTCCTGCGCCCGCATCACCCGCGCCGCCTCGCGCGAGACGAGGAACGAACCGCGCGCCATGATGTCGTGCTGGAGGTCCCAGTCCTTGGCCGTGGTCTCCAGGAGCGGCTTCGAGATGGAGATGCCGGCGTTGTTGACGACCAGGTCGACACCGCCGAAGGCCAGCGCCGCGGCCTTGAAGGCGTCCGCGATCTGCTGCTCGGACGTGACGTCGACCGTCACGGCGACCGCCTTGTCGGGGCCGCCCAACTCCTCGGCCACCGCCGCCGCACCGTCCGCGTTGAGGTCGGCGACGACCACGCACGCGCCCTCGGCGACGAGCCGGTGCGCGATGGCCTTGCCGATGCCGGAGCCCGCGCCCGTCACCAGGGCCACCCGCGTGGCGAGCGGCTTCGGCTTCGGCATCCGCTGGAGCTTGGCCTCCTCCAGCGCCCAGTACTCGATGCGGAACTTCTCCGACTCCTCGATCGGCGCGTACGTGGAGACCGCCTCCGCGCCGCGCATCACGTTGATCGCGTTGAGGTAGAACTCGCCCGCCACGCGCGCCGTCTGCTTGTCCTTGCCGAACGAGAACATGCCGACACCGGGCACGAGCACGATCGCCGGGTCCGCGCCGCGCATCGCGGGGGAGTCGGGCGTCGCGTGCCGCTCGTAGTAAGCGGCGTACTCGGTGCGGTAGTCGGCGTGCAGCTCCTTCAACCGCTCCGCCACGGCGTCGAGTTCGGCCGTGGGCGGCAGGTCGAGGACGAGCGGGCGGACCTTCGTACGAAGGAAGTGGTCCGGGCAGGAGGTGCCGAGCGCGGCGAGGCGCGGGTGCTCGGCGGACGCCAGGAAGTCGAGGACGGGACCCGAGTCGTCGAAGTGGCCGACCTGCGGGCGGTCCGTGGACGCCAACCCCCGGATGAGCGGGGCGAGTTCTGCGGCCCGTGCACGGCGTCCGGCCGCGCCGAGCGCCGCGTAGCCCTCGATGACCGGGCCGAACGGCTCCTCCTTGCCGCGCCCGGCGAGGAACGTCTCCGCGGTGCGGATCATGTACAGCGAGTTGGCCTCGCACTCCTCGGCCGTGTCACCCCACGCCGTGATGCCGTGGCCGCCGAGGACGCAGCCGATCGCCTCCGGGTTGGCGGCCTTGATCGCGGCGATGTCCAGGCCGAGCTGGAAGCCAGGGCGCCGCCAGGGCACCCACACGACCTTCTCGCCGAAGCACTCGGCGGTCAGCTTCTCCCCGTCGGCCGCGCAGGCCAGCGCGATGCCGGAGTCCGGGTGCAGATGGTCGACGTGCGCCGCGTCCACCAGACCGTGCATGGCCGTGTCGATGGACGGCGCCGCGCCGCCCTTGCCGTGCAGGCAGTAGTCGAACGCGGCGACCATCTCGTCCTCGCGCTCCACGCCCGGGTACACCTCGGTGAGCGCCTTGAGCCGGTCCACGCGCAGCGCGGCCAGGCCGGCCTCCTTGAGCGTGCCCAGGTCGCCGCCGGAGCCCTTGACCCACATCAGTTCGACGTCTCCGCCGGTGACCGGGTCCGTCTCGGTGGCCTTGGCGGAGGTGTTGCCGCCGGCGTAGTTGGTGTTGCGGGGGTCGGCGCCGAGCCGGTTCGAGCGGTCGAGGAGGGCGGCGACCTGCGGGTGCGTAGCCATGAAAGGTCCTAAATTCCTGAGGAGTTGACTGCGGTGAACTGCGGGGAGGTGGTTACGCGCCCCACCCCGCCTGCTCCCCGCCGACCCGCTCGGCCGCGATCCGCTCCTGCCACCCGGAGGCGGCGTACGCGGTGACGGGATTCGCCGCGAGCCCCTGCTCCTCGCGCCACGAGGCAAGGAGCGGCCGCACGTCGGTGTTGTACGCGTCCATGATCACGGCGTTCGCGGTCAGGACGTCGCCCGAGGCCTGCGCGGCGCCCAGCGCCTCGCGGTCCACGAGCAGTGCCTTCGCGGTGGCCTCCTGCACGTTCATCACGGAGCGGATGACCGCCGGGATCTTCGCCTCGATGTTGTGGCACTGGTCGAGCATGAACGCCACGTTGGTCTCGGGGTCGAAGCCGCCGTTCTTCGCGACCTCGTGCAGGATGCGGAACAGCTGGAACGGGTCGGCGGAGCCCACCATCAGGTCGTCGTCCGCGTAGAAGCGGGAGTTGAAGTCGAAGCCGCCGAGCTTCTTCGCGCGCAGCAGCAGCGCCACGATGAACTCGATGTTCGTGCCCGGCGCGTGGTGGCCGGTGTCGACCACGACCTGCGCCTTGTCACCCAGGTTCATGCACTGCATGTACGAGGTGCCCCAGTCCGGCACGTCCGTGGTGTAGAAGGCCGGCTCGAAGAACTTGTACTCCAGCAGGATGCGCTGGTCGTCGCCGAGCCGCTCGTAGACGGTGGCGAGGGACTCGGCGAGGCGGTCCTGGCGGGCCACGATGTCGTCCTGGCCGGGGTAGTTGGTGCCGTCGGCGAGCCAGATCTTCAGGTCCTGGGAACCCGTCGCGTCCATGATGTCGACGCACTCCAGGAGGTGGTCGACCGCCTTGCGGCGCACCGCCGGGTCCGGGTGACAGACACTGCCGAGCTTGTAGTCGTCGTCCTGGAAGGTGTTGGAGTTGATGGTGCCGAGCTCGACACCGCGCTCCTTGGCGTACGCGGACAGGGTCGCGTAGTCGTCGACCTTGTCCCACGGGATGTGCAGGGCGACCTTCGGGGCGATGCCGGTGAACTCGTGCACCTTCGCGGCGTCGTCGAGCTTCTCGCGGGGCGTGCGGGGCACACCGGCCTGGGCGAACACCTTGAACCGGGTGCCGGAGTTGCCGTAGCCCCAGGACGGCGTCTCGATCCGCTGGTTGGCGAGTGCGGCCTTCACGGCAGCGATGTCAGGCATGTCCACCTCTGAGTACACGGGTCTGCGAGCCGTCTGCTGAATCGTCTCTGAATCGACCGAGTGTGAATCGATTCATTGTGCAGCGAAGCTAGTCCCCCTGGTGGGGTGCGTCAAGGGGGTGTGCGACAACTCGAGCGCGTTACGGAATCGTTTCGTACGTCGATGTATTCCGGCCGTTCAGACCCCTTGACCAGGGCGCCGGGGCGTGGCTAGCTTCCGGAACGTTTCACTGAAACATTTCACGTCGGGTGCCCTTCGACCCCTGGAGAACTGTCATGACGCCACCTGAGCCGGAGACCACTCCGGTGCTCGCCCTGGAGGGGGTGAGCAAGTCCTTCGGTGCCGTGCGCGCCCTGCGAGGTGTGTCACTGAGCCTGCACGCGGGCGAGGCGCACGCCCTCGCCGGTGAGAACGGCGCGGGAAAGTCGACGCTCATCAAGGCCCTCGCCGGGGTGCACCGCCCGGACACCGGGACGGTTCTGCTCGACGGCTCCCCGGTCGAGTTCCACGGCCCCGCCGACGCCCGCGACGCCGGTGTCGCCGTCATCTACCAGGAGCCGACGCTCTTCCCCGACCTGTCCATCGCCGAGAACATCTTCATGGGCCGCCAGCCGCGCCGCTCCCTCGGCCGCGTCGACCACACCACGGTCAAGGAGGCCACCGCGGCCCTGTTCAAGCGGCTCGGTGTGGAGCTCGACCCGGACCAGCCGGCCCGCGGCCTGTCCATCGCCGACCAGCAGCTCGTCGAGATCGCCAAGGCGCTGTCCTTCGACGCCCGCGTGCTGATCATGGACGAGCCGACCGCCGCGCTCACCGGCAGCGAGGTGGCCCGCCTGTTCGGCGTCGTACGGACGCTGCGCGAGCAGGGCGCGGCGGTCCTCTTCATCTCGCACCGCCTGGAGGAGATCTTCGAGCTGTGCCAGCGGGTGACGACGCTGCGCGACGGGGCGTGGGTGGCGAGCGAGCCGGTCGAAGGACTCACCGAGGACGAGCTGGTGCGCCGCATGGTCGGCCGCGACCTCGACGAGTTGTACCCCAAGCAGGACACCGAACTCGGCGAAGTGGCCCTGAAGGTCAGCCGGTTGACCCGCGAGGGTGTGTTCACCGACGTGTCCTTCGAGGTGCGGCGCGGCGAGATCGTCGGCCTCGCCGGGCTCGTCGGCGCCGGCCGCAGCGAGGTGGCCCGCGCCGTGTTCGGCGTCGACCGCTTCGACGGCGGTGAGGTGGAGGTGCTCGGGCAGAAGCTCAAGCCCGGCGCGCCCAGCCTCGCGATGCACGCGGGCCTGGCCCTCGTGCCGGAGGACCGGCGGGCCCAGGGCCTCGTGATGGACATGTCCATCGAGCGCAACATCGGGCTCACCGGCTTCGCCGACACCTCCCGCGCGGGCCTCATGAACCGCAAGGCGGAGCGCAGCCGGTCCCTGGACTGGTCGGTGAAGCTGCAGGTCAAGTACGCACGCCTCGCCGATGTCGTCGGCACGCTCTCCGGCGGCAACCAGCAGAAGGTCGTCCTCGCCAAGTGGCTCGCCACAGGGCCGCAGGTGCTCATCGTGGACGAGCCCACGCGCGGCATCGACGTCGGCACGAAGGCTGAGGTGCACCGGCTGCTGTCCTCGCTCGCGGCCGAAGGCGTCGCTGTCCTGATGATCTCGTCCGACCTGCCCGAGATCCTCGGCATGGCCGACCGGGTGCTCGTGATGCACGAGGGACGGCTCTCCGCCGAGCTGCCGCGCGCCGAGGCGAGCGAGGAGTCCGTGATGGCGGCGGCCACGGGGAGGGCCGCGTGACGTCCGTACCCGCACACGCCGCCCGCACCGCAAGGAGCACGACATGACCATCACCGCACCACCCGTACGCGAGGACGCGGCGCCACCGCCCACCGCGGGCCGTCGCCTCCTCGACAAGGTGTTCAAGGCGCGCGAACTCGCCGTCGCCGCCGTGCTCGTGGTGATGCTGCTCGCCACGCAGGTCTCCAACACCGAGTTCCTGTCGCAGCAGGGCGTCAAGGACCTCCTCCTGAACGCCACCATCCTGGTCCTCGTCGCCACCGGTCAGGCGATCGTCGTCATCACCCGCAACGTCGACCTGTCCGTCGGCTCCGTGCTCGGCATCTCGGCCTTCGCCGCCGGTGACTACCTTCAGGGCGGCGGCAGTTCGCTGATCGCCGTCGTGTACGCCGTCGCCATCGGCACCGTCTTCGGCGTCCTGAACGGCGCGCTCGTCAGCCTCGGCAAGGTGCCCGCCCTCGTCGTCACCCTCGGCACGCTGTACGTGGTGCGCGGCATCGACTCCATCTGGGTCGGCTCGCAGCAGATCGTCGCCGCCGACCTGCCCGACGGCTTCGTCGACTTCGGCCACGACGGCATCTGGGTCGTGCCCTATCTGGCGCTGCTCGCCCTGGCCGTCCTGGTCTGCGTCGGCTACTACCTGCGCAGCTACCGCAGCGGACGCGAGATGTACGCGCTCGGCTCCAGCCCCGAGGCCGCGAACCTCGCCGGCATCCCCGTCCGCAAGCGCATCATGACCGCCTACGTGCTGTGCGGCGCGCTCGCCGGACTCGCGGGCGCCCTGTACCTGGCGCGCTTCGGCAACGTCGACTCCGGCACCGGCAACGGCTACGAACTCACCGTCGTCAGCGCCGTCGTGGTCGGCGGCGTCGCCTTCACCGGCGGCGCCGGCACCGTCTACGGCGCCGCGCTCGGCGCTCTGCTGCTGACCTCCATCAACAGCGTGCTGCCCGCCATCGGCGTCAGCTCCGTCTGGGTCACCGCCATCAACGGAATCCTGCTGCTGCTCGCCATCGCCGTCGACCGGATCGTCGCGCTGCGCGTCGCCGCAGTGCTGCGCAAGCAGGCCGCACAGATGAGGAGCGCCCGCCATGCCTGACTCCCTGAAACACTCGGTGCGCTGGGACACCGCCGTCGGCGCCCTGCTGATCGTGCTGCTGCTCTGCTCGTTCGCGTTCGTCGACAACTTCGGCAACGCGCTGAACCTGTCGTTCCTGATCGGCAACACACTGCCCATCGCGATCATCGCGCTGCCGATGACGATGCTCGTCATCTCCGGCGAGGTCGACCTGTCGGTGGGCTCCACGGTCGGCCTGTCGGGCGCCGTGATGGGCGCGCTGTGGAACAACGGCATGGCCATCGAGACGATCATCCCGCTGTGCCTGCTGCTCGGCGTGGTCTGCGGCCTCATCAACGGGTTGCTCGTCACCCGCCTCGGCCTGCCGTCGCTCGCCGTCACCATCGGCACCATGGCCGCCTACCGGGGCATCGCGCAGATCGTCCTCGGCTCGGACTCGGTCACCGACTTCCCCTCCCAGTACCTGGACTTCGGTGCGAACCGGATCGGCGACACGTTCATCCCGTACGCCGCCCTGCCCTTCGTCGTCCTCCTCGCCATCGCGATCGTCGTGCTGCACGCCACCCGGATGGGCCGCTCCCTCTTCGCGACCGGCGCGAACGAGGAGGCCGCCCGGTTCGCCGGTGTGCGCGTGAAGCGGCTCAAGCTGTCGATGTTCGTGACGACCGGACTGCTCTCCGCACTTACCGGAGTCTTCTGGGCGCTGCACTACGCCAGCGCCCGCTACGACAACGCCACCGGGCTCGAACTCTCCGTCATCGCGGCCGTGTTGCTCGGCGGCATCGACTTCGACGGCGGCAAGGGCACGCTCGGTGGCGCCATCGCCGGTGTGTTCCTGCTCGGCACGCTGCAGAACGTGATGAGCCTGCTCAACGTCTCCGCGCAGTCGCAGATCGTCGTCACGGGTGTGCTGCTCGTGATCTCGGTGCTCGCGCCGCGCGTCGGCCGTCAGATCGCGCAGGCGAGGTCCCGCAAGAGGACGGTCACCGCGGTCACTTGAGGTGCCCACCCGTACCACTCACTCCCGCCCACCCCACGTAAGGAACCGCCATGTCCCAGAAGACGCGCCGGCTCACCGCGGCCCTCGCCGTGACCACCGCCCTCGTCCTCGGCGCCTCCGCCTGCGGCGGCACCACCAAGTCGGACTCCGACAAGGGCGACGCCAAGTCCGCCGCCGCGGGCAAGGCCGACCCCAACGCGAAGACCAAGAAGGGCCTCACGGTCGCCTTCCTGCCCAAGCAGGTCAACAACCCGTACTTCACCACCTCCGACAACGGCGGCAAGAAGGCTCTCGCGGACCTCGGCTCGAAGTACAAGGAGGTCGGCACCAGCTCCGGCACCGACACCTCCGGACAGGTCTCCTACGTCAACACCCTGACCCAGCAGCAGGCCGACGCCATCGCGGTGTCCGCGCAGGACCCGGGCGCCCTGTGCACCGCGCTCAAGCAGGCCATGAAGAACGGCGTCAGCATCGTCACGTACGACTCCGACACCAAGGTCGACTGCCGCAACGTGTTCGTCTCCCAGGCCAGCGCCGAGGACCTCGGCCGCACCCAGGTCCAGGAGATGGCCAAGCAGATCGGCAACAAGGGCGAGATCGCGATCCTCTCGGCGGCCCAGACGGCCACCAACCAGAACACGTGGATCAAGTACATGAAGGACGAGCTGAAGAAGCCCGCCTACAAGGACATCAAGCTCGTCACGACCGCCTACGGGGACGACGACGCGCAGAAGTCGTTCCAGCAGACCCAGGGCCTCCTCCAGGAGCACCCGAAGCTGAAGGGGATCATCTCCCCGACCACGGTCGGCATCAAGGCGGCCGCACAGTACCTGTCCGGCTCGAAGTACAAGGGCAAGGTCAAGCTGACCGGCCTCGGCACCCCCAACGACATGCGCGCCTACGTCAAGAACGGCACCGTCGAGGCCTTCGAGCTGTGGGACCCGGCGAAGCTCGGCGCGCTCGCCGCGCACACCGCGGTCGCCCTGGAGTCCGGGCAGATCACCGGCAAGGCGGGGGAGAAGTTCAAGGCCGGGGACATGGGTGAGTACACGATCGAGAAGGACGGCGTCGTCACCCTCGGCAAGCCGACCGTCTTCAACAAGAAGAACATCGACGACTACAAGTTCTGAGCGGGGCAAGGGACATGAGTGACATGCAACGGGTCTGCTTCCTGCTCAAGGTCAAGGCCGACCGCATCGACGAGTACCGCGCCCGACACGCGGACGTGTGGCAGGAGATGCGCGAGGCCCTGACCGCCACCGGCTGGCACAACTACTCGCTCTTCCTGCGCGAGGACGGACTGCTCGTCGGCTACCTGGAGACCGAGGACTTCGACAAGGCGCGCGCCGCGATGGACGCCACCGACGTGAACGCCCGGTGGCAGGCCGAAATGGGCGAGTTCTTCGAGGCGTTGGACGGGCAGGCGCCCGACGCCGCGATGCGCCCGCTCACCGAGGTCTTCCACCTTGCGTGAACGCGCCCCGGGCCGGGCGACGGTCGGCATCAAGGACGTCGCCCGGGAGGCGGCGGTCTCCGTCGGCACCGTCTCCAACGTCCTGAACCAGCCCGACCGGGTCTCCGGGCCCACCCGCCGCCACGTTCAGCAGGTCATCGCCCGGCTCGGCTACGTACGCAGCGAGTACGCCCGCCAACTGCGGGCCGGGCACAGCCGGATCGTGTCGCTGCTCGTCCTCGACATGGGCAACCCGTTCTTCGTGGACCTCGCGCGCGGCGCCGAACGTGCCGCGCGCGAGGCGGGGCTCGGGGTGATGGTGTGCAACAGCGCGCAGAGCCCGGCCGTGGAGGCCGAGTACCTGTCGATGTTCGCCGAACAGCGGGTCCGCGGCGCCCTCATCACCCCGGCCGACCCCAGCGGCGCCACGCTCCGCGACTTCCGCCGCCACGGCATCCCGTACGTCGTCGTGGACCGCGTCGCCGGCGACGAACCGGGCTGCTCGGTGGCGGTCGACGACGTGACGGGCGGCGCGCTCGCCCTCCGCCACCTCGTCGACGCGGGCCACCGCTCCATCGCCTACGTCAGCGGACCGCCCCAGCTCAAACAGGTCCAGGACCGCCGCGAGGGCGCCCACAAGGCCCTCGCCGAAGCGGGCCTCCCCGCCACCCACCTCTACGAGCTCCCCACGGACCGCCTCGACGTGGCGGCGGGCCGCGACGCGGGCGCCCGCCTCCTAGGCCTCGCCCACCGCCCCACAGCCGTCTTCTGCGCCAACGACCTGCTCGCCCTCGGCGTCCTCCAGTCCCTCTACGCGGCCGGGGTCCGGGTCCCCGACGACATGTCACTGATCGGATACGACGACATCGAATTCGCCTCGGCGGCGACGGTCCCCCTCACCTCGGTCCGCCAGCCCGCCGTCACCCTCGGCGCGACGGCGGCGCGGCTGCTCCTGGAGGAGACGGGGGAACAGGCACCCGTCCATCGGCATCAACACGTCGTGCTGAAGCCGGAGTTGGTCGTGCGGGGGTCCTGCAAGGTGCCGCGCTGATGGGGGCTGCCGGACCCGCGCCTCGCGGTCAGGAGTGCCCCAGTGCCCACTCGAGGGCGTGGTCGGCGATCTCCTCCCAGCCGTCCTGCGCCGGCATCAGGTGGGAACGGCCCGGGTATTCGATGATCTCGGTCAGGGCCCCCGACTTGTAGTGCTTGGCGTTGGAGCGCTGGATCTTCGGAGGCATCAAGTGGTCGTTCTCGCCGGAGATGAACAGCAGGGGCGCCCGCTTGTCGTTGTGGTAGTCGACGTACGAGTCGGCGTGGCCGGGGTGGATGTTGGCCAGCGCGCTGCCCCAGAACACATGGCCGGAGGCGGGGATGTGGTAGCGCTCGTACGCCGCCCGCGCCTGGTCCTCGGGGAAGGTGTTGGTGAAGGCGTAGCGCCACTGGTCGTAGGTGAAACCGACGGCCTTGTGCCGGTTGGCGGGGTTCTTCAGCACCGGGAACGTCGCCTTGGCCTGCGCCAGGGGGATGACCGCGACGCCCTCGGTGGGGGCGGAGTTCATCGCGACGCCGCAGGCGCCGTAGCCGTGGTCAAGCAGGATCTGGGTGAACACCCCGCCCGCGGAATGCCCCATGAGGATCGGCTGGGTGTCGAGGCCGTCGATCAGCTTCTCCAGCGACGCGATGATCGCGGGGACGGAGAGCTGTTCGATGGGGGCCGGGTCGGCGTTGAGGGCCTCCACCTCCACCCCGAAGCCCGGGTAGCCGGGCGCGAGGACCCGGAAGCCCTTGGTCTGGTAGTGGGTGATCCAGTGTTCCCAGCTTCGGGGTGTGACCCAGAAGCCGTGGATGAGGACGATCGTGTCGGGTTTCACGAGTGGCCCTTCAACGAGTCGCGGCGTAGGCGGACTTGATGATGTCGGCGGTGGCCTGCGGGTGGGAGGTCATGACGACGTGCGAGGAGCGGATCTCGGTCACCTTGCTGCCGGCGCGCTTGGACATGAACCGGTGGGCGGCGGGTGGGATGACCTTGTCCTGGGTCGGGATCAGGTACCAGGAAGGGATGGTTCTCCAGGCGGGCGCGCCGCTCGGGCCGCTGAGCCCTTCGACCGAACCGGGGCGCTGCGTGACAGCCATGAGACGCGTCTCGGCCGCGGGCAGATCGGCCGCGAACACCGCCTGGAACTTCTCGGCCGCGATGTAGCCGTCGGTACCCTCGCCGCCGCCGGGCAGCGGATAGGGGCGCGGAACGAGCGCGGCCCCCAATTCGCTGCCGGGGAACTGCTGCGCCAGTTGCAGCGCGCTCTCGCCCTCGTCGGGCGCGAACGCCCCCAGGTACACCAGGGCCTTGACGTTCGCGTGCCCGCGGGCGGCGTTGGTGATGACGATGCCGCCGTAGGAGTGGGCGGCCAGGATCACCGGTCCCGTGAGGGTGTCCAGCACGCTGGAGATGTACGCGGCGTCGCCCGCGCTGTCCCGCAGCGGGTTGGCCGGCGCGATCACCGGGAAGCCGCTCTTGTGCAGCAGCCCGATGGCGGCGTTGAAGCCGGAGGCGTCGGCGAACGCTCCGTGCACGAGGACGACCGTCGGTTTGGTGCCGGCGGCCTTTCCGGCGGACGTGGCAGATGCGGTGCCGGCGGCGCCGACGGGACTCGCGGCGCCGGCCGCGAGCGCGCCGCCGAGGACACGGCGGCGCGGAGGATGACCGGGGTTCATGGGTGACTCCTTCTGAAGCGGGCAGGCAGGGAAGGGCCGTGCAGAAACCGTGTGCCGGGCTCGGTGCGGCGGCGGCTCGGGAGCCGCTTCAGGAGTTCAGGAACTCCAGCAGATCCGCGCCGAGTTGGTCCTTGTGCGTGTCGGTGATGCCGTGCGGAGCGCCCGGGTAGACCTTCAGCGTCGCGTTCTTGATGCGGGCGGCCGACGCCTTGCCGCCGACCTCGAAGGGCACGACCTGGTCGTCGTCGCCGTGGATGACCAGCGTGGGCACGTCGATGGCGTCCAGGTCGGCGCGGAAGTCGGTCGCGGAGAACGCCGCGATGCACTCGTAGGCGCTCCGGTGCCCGGCCTGCAGGCCCTGGCGCCAGAACGCCTCCCGGATGCCCTGGGAGACATCGGCGCCGGGCCGGTTGTTGCCGAAGAACGGGCCGTCGGCCAGGTCGCGGTAGAGCTGCGAGCGGTCGGCGAGCGAACCGGCCCGGATGGCGTCGAAGGTCTCGATGGGAACGCCGCCGGGGTTGTCGGCCGTCTTCAGCATGAACGGCGGCACCGCCGAAACGAGGACGACCTGGGCGACGCGGGCGGTGCTGTGGCGGCCGACGTAACGGGCGACCTCGCCGCCGCCGGTGGAGAAGCCGACCAGGGTGACATCGCGCAGGTCCAGGGTGTCGATGAGCGTGGCCAGGTCGTCGGCGTAGGTGTTCATCTCGTTGCCGCTCCACGTCTGCGTGGAGCGGCCGTGGCCGCGCCTGTCGTGGGCGATGACGCGGTAGCCGTGAGTGGCCAGGAACAGCTGCTGGGCCTCCCAGCTGTCGGAGCTCAGGGGCCAGCCGTGGCTGAGGACGACGGGGCGGCCCGTACCCCAGTCTTTGTAGAAGATCTGCGCACCGTCGGATGTGGCGACGTAGGGCATGAACTGCTCCCGACCGAGGAGGGGTTGGCTGTGACGCTTCGATGGTTCGCCGGTCCGGGCGGTCGCCGCATCACGTGCGCCGCGTAGTGGGCGCGGTCACGCGCGTAGGGCCTCGGCGAGCCGGCGCCGGGAGGGCACGTCCAACTTCCGGAACACCTTGCGCAGGTGGTAGTCGACCGTGCTGGCGCTGATGATCATCTGGGTGGCGATCTCGGCGTTGGTCGCGCCCTGCGCCGCCAGGTGGGCGATCTTCAACTCCTGGGAGGTCAGAGGCTCCCGTGCCCCTTCGGGAACCTTGGTCAAGTGCGCGCCGGTGGCGGCCAGTTCGCGTGCGGCACGCTGTGCGAAGGCGCCCGCGTCCATGGTGCGGAACATGGTCAGGGCGGTCCGCAGGGGCGCCCGTGCGTCCTTGCGGCGCCTTCGCCGGCGCAGCCATTCGCCGTACAACAGGTGGGCGACGGCAAGGTCGGCCTCGGCGTTCGTCCGGGACAGCAGATCGACGGCCTCGCGGTACAGCGGTTCGGCGTCCCCCGCCCCGGCGAGCAGGGCCCGGGAGCGCGCCAGCAGCCCCAGCGCCCACGGCGTGCCCGCGGCTGTGGCCCGGCCGGCCAGGATGCGCAGGGCCGCGGTCGCCAGCGTGCGGTCCCCGCAGCGCACGCCCACCTCGACGACCGCCGGCAGGTGCCGGGAGTACAGCCCGAGCGCATCGGGCCGGACGAGTTCTTCTGCCACGGGGCGGGCCGTGGCGTAGTCCCCGCTTCCCAGCGCGAGGATCAGTACGCCGCCGTGCGCGAGGGACTCCAGCGCTCCGTCGCCGCGCGTGCGCGCGTCCTCGAGTGCCCGGTGCAGTACTTCCCGCGGGCCGTTGTCGGCGGCACGCCAGGCCAGCAGTTCGGCATTCCGGTCAGGCTGTGGCTGGGCGGCGGGTCTGCCCATCGCCGCCCGGAGTTGGCGGCCGTCGGCCTCCAGTGCCTCGGCGGCCGCCAGATGTCCCAGCGTGGTCTCGGCCATGGCGGAGCAGGAGAGAATCGCGTCGAGGTGTCCCAGGGCTCCGCGCCGGCGGGCGATGCCATCGGCGCGCTCCAACAGGGCGGTACGGGCGTCGTGGTCCCACAACAGGGTGGAGAACCAGGCGCCGAGCCCGTAGCCGCCCAGTACCACGTCGTCCGGAGTGTCCGGTGCGAGCAGCGACGTCAGAGCCTTGCGCAGTTGGGGGACGGCCTGTTCGTAGCTGTCACCGGCCAGGACGGTGAAGCCGCGCAGCAGTTCGTCGATGCCCGTTAGCGGCCCGGATGCCGCCAGGGAGTCCACCGCGCGCGCGATCTCGGCAGCCGTCGTGGCGGGGGCACGGTGCCGTGCGGTGAACGTCAACTCGGCGGCGTGCAGCAGTGCTTGGCGTTTGCGACCCGGCTCCTGATCCCCGAACGCGGACGCGGCGGCGAGGCACAGCGCCGACGCCCGCGCATGGGCATCGGGCCCGCCCAGGCCGTCGACGACACCGGCCCGCACCAGCAGCGCGCCGGATCGCCCCGCCTCGCTCAACAGACCGACGTCGACCGCCCCCAGCAGCACATCGGCCTGCAGCGGCGCTCCGGCGGCGACGGCGGCCTCGGCGGCGGCGAGAAACCGCCCGGCCCGGGCACCGCCGTCCGGCGAGAGCTCCGCCGCCCGAGCCATGAACGTCACCCGTGCCGCATGCCCACCGCGTGTCGCGGCCCGGTCGGCGGCACGCTCCACCTCGTCCGCCACGGCGGCATCACGGCCGGGCACGGTGGCAGCGAGATGCCAGGCCCGCAGATCCCGGTCGTCCGGACGGTCCGTGACATTCGCCAACGCGCGGTGCGCAGCACGCCGTTGCACGCTCGTGGCACCCCCGTACACGGCCGGGCGCACCAGCGGATGCCGGAACTCCACGGCGGCGCGCAACACCACCATCCCCGCGTCCTCGGCGGGCCCCGACGCGTCCGCCGCGATACCCAACAGGTGCGCCGCGCGCGCAAGATAGTGAAGGTCACCGCTGGGCTCGGCGGCGGCGAGCACCAGCCACATGCGCGTGGCGTCGGGCAGCCCGCGTACCTGCTGCCGGTAGTGCTCCTCCAGTCGGCTCCCCACGGGCAATGGCTCGGGCAGGGCCAGCGAACCGGCGAGGTGTTCGGCGGAGAGTTCCCGGCCGAGGTCGCTCAGCGCCCGGGGGTTGCCGCCGGTCGCCGCCACGATGCGGGCCCCGACCACGGGGTCGAGAGGACCGTCCGCCACGGACCGCAGCAGCTCCAGCGCATCCGGCTCCACCAGGCCGGGGACCGGGACGACGGGCAGACCGGGCGGGATGTCGAAACCGGACCTGGCGGCGAAGACGAAGCCGACTCCCTCGGCGTGCAGCCGACGGCCCACGAAGGCGAACACCTCCAGGGAGTCCCGGTCGAGGAGGCAGGCGTCGTCGACACAGCACAGCACCGGACGCAGCTTGGCCTTGTCCGCGAGAAAGGCCAGCAGGGCGAGCCCCACCAGGAACCGGTCCGCCGGAGGCCCGTCGGCCAGCCCGCAGGCGACCTTCAGCGCCTCCTGCTGGAGCGGCAACAACGCCCCACCTTCCTTGAGTTCGTCCTGGAACGGGACGAGCAGCCGTTGCAGCGCGGCGAACGCGAACCCCGCCTCCGCCTCGATCCCCGCCAGCCGCAGCACCCGAAGGTCCGCCGCCTCCGTGACCACGTGGTCGATCAGTGCGCTCTTGCCGATCCCCGCGTCACCTTGCAGGAAGAGGACGCCGCTCAGCCCCTGACGCAAGTCCGCGACCAGGAGGTCGAGTTGTCCGCGCTCATCGGACCGGCCGTGGAAGGTCATACCCAGCACCTCTCGCCGCACCCCGCAGTTGTGAAGGACTTGTGTGGGAGCGTGCCACGGGTGTCGTCCGTCGGCTTGCCCCTGCCTGCCGGCGCCTGTCCTCTGCGTGCCACGACCCTGTCCGCACGCGACCTCCGCACCTGGCGCACCGTGCGCCACAGGAGGCGTGAGCGCAGGCCTGTGCTGCGTACATTCACCTTTGCCCGGCAAGACGCACGCGGCGGACACTGGCGCCTCGGGCGGCGACGGGCCGCTGCCGGCAGGGGAGGCGTTGTGCTCGTCCTCGACACAAGCGACCTTCCGGTCGGCGACCGGATCGGGGCCTTCGAAGCGGTGGCCGCCGGTGCGGGCGGTGTCTCCTCCGTCGAGGTGGAGGAGCCCGAGGGAACGGTCTGGCAACGCCTCGAACTCTGGCCCCTCGGCCCACTGACGCTCTTCCACACCCAGGGCACCGGGATGCGCGTCTCCCGCTCACCCCGGCAGGCGCGACGCGATGCTCTGGACACCGTCGCGATCAACATTCATCGCCAGGGATCCGGCGGCTTCTCCTGGACCGACCATCACCAGCGCATCGGCCCGAACAGCGCGACCCTGCAACACATGCCCGCCGGGTACGAGTACTGGTGGTCGGGCCTCGGCAGCACGCTTGCCCTGATGTTCGACACCGAACGCCTGGGGCTGCCCGAAGAGGCGATCCGCGCCGCGATCCCGACGCTCGAACACAGCCCCGTCGGCCAGTTGTTGATCAACCACGTGCACGGCCTGCACGGCATCGCCGACCGCGTCGCCACGGGCCCCGAAGCCGACGCCCTGGCCTCGGCCACCCTGGAACTCGTCCGGGCCTGGGTGGTGTCCGTCGCGGGCGACGACGCCACCCGCCGCGCCGTCGCCACGGAAACCCTCCTGACCCGGGTCCTGGCCTACGCCCGCGTCCATCTGAGGGAACCCGATCTCACCCCGCAACGGATCGCGTGGGCGCACAACACGTCCGTGCGGACGCTGTACCGACTGTGCGCGGACGGCGGGCTCAGTCTCGAGAAGTGGATCGTCCGCCGACGACTGGAGGGCGCCCGCAGTGACCTCGCGGCGCCCTCGCATGCGCACCGCACGATCGAGGCGGTTGCCCGGAGCTGGGGCTTCGGCAATCCCGCCTTCTTCTCGCGCCGCTTCCGCGAGGCCTACGGCACCACTCCCGGCGAATGGCGAAGGCGGTCGCGGCGGGGCGAGCCCTCCTGGCGTCCTCCACCGAGTGCCCACGGAGGATGAGGAGAGCCCGCCCTCTCGCGTCAGCGGACCGAGCCCGACCGCGTCAGCGCACCGAACCCGACCGCGTCAGCGCACCGAACTCGTCAGCTGATACCGCCCCGCAGGCAGCCGGAACGTCGCCCTTCCGTCGGCGAAGCCCGCCGCCCGCACGCCCTCGACCTGCGCGAGCGGCGTACGCCCCGCGCGCACCGACGACGCCGACACGCTGGGCAGGCTCAGCGTCGCCTCCGTGTTGGCGGGCACGGTGGCCTCGAACGTCAACGTCCCGTCCTTGGCCAGCTCCCACTCGCTGGTGATCTCGCCGTAGGGCGACATGTGCCGCGCCGACACCTGGGTGATGGCGCCCGTCGGGTCGACGTGCGGCTGGAGCCGGAAGCGCTGGAAGCCGGGGTGGTCGGGGTCGACGGCGATGCCCGCCATGTACGCGTACATCCACTCCATGATCGCGCCGTACGAGTAGTGGTTGAAGGAGTTCATCTCCACCGGGCCGAAACCGTCGTCCTTGGAGTAGGAGTTCCAGCGTTCCCAGATCGTCGTCGCGCCGTTCTTCACCGAGTACAGCCATGAGGGCATGGCGTCCTGGTGCAGCAGCTTGTACGCGAGGTCGGGGCGGCCCTCGTCGGTGAGGACCGGCGCCAGCACATTCACCCCGAGGAAGCCGACCGACAGGGTGTTCTCCGCGTAGTCGACGCGGGCGCTGTCGGGGTGGGCGGCCTTGTACGCCGCGTCGTTGCCGATGTTGTCCGCCAACAGGCCGACCAGCGCCCGGCGTTGGGCCTGGGTGTCGTAGAAGCCGAGCTTGAGGACCCAGAGGAGGGCCGACTGGCTGTTGTCCTCAGGGTCGCCGCCCATGACCGGCTTGCCGCCGAGGCTGGACCGTACGGTGATCTTGTCGCCGTCGACGACGATGTACTTGGCCATGAAGGCGCGGCGGACGCGGGTGAAGAGGTCCTCGTACGCCTTCGACTCCGCGGCGCGGTCGGTGGCCTTCGCCATCTGTGCCATCAGGCGGACGCTGTACGCGTAGTAGACGTCGCTCATCAGCTGGGTGCCGGTGTTCTGGAAGGCGAGCCAGTCGGCGAAGATCGCGCCCTGTCCTGCGTAGCTGTCGCCGCCCTTCTTCTTGATCCAGTCGATGTAGCGGACCATCGCGTCCCAGCTGCGGTCGATGATGGTCCGGTCGCCGCTCATCTGCCATACGGTCCACGGCACGACGACCCCGCAGTCCGCCCAACCGCTGCACGGCTCCGCCGCGTTGTACCGGTTGCCGGGCGCGACCGCCGTGAACTGCGCGCCGTCGACGCCGTACGTCTTCTGCGACTCGATCAGGATGTCCTCGAAGTGGCTGAGGAAGGCGACCGAGTCCGTGTTGTAGAGGCCGGTGCTGGAGAACACCTGCGTGTCGCCGGTCCAGCCGAGCCGCTCGTCGCGTTGCGGGCAGTCGGTGGGCACCCACAGATAGTTGCCGCGCTGACCCCAATGGACGTTGCTGATCAGCTGGTTGATGTCTTCGTCGTTGGTCGTGATGCTGCCGGTCTCACGGATCGCGGAAGTGGCGACCTTGCCGGTCACGTCCGAGACCGTGACCTCGGCGTCCTTCGTGGTCACCTCCACCGACACGTAGCGGAAGCCGTAGAAGGTGAGCGAGTCCTGGTGTGTCTCGCCGCTGCCCGCGCCCTTGAGGACGTATGTGCTCGTGGCCTTCGCCGAGCGCAGATTGGCCCGGTACAGCGAGCCCTCGGGGCCGTCGGCGCCCTTGCTGTCGTCGTTGAGCATCTCGCCGAATCTGACGACGACTTCGGCTCCGGCGGTGCCGCGCAGCGTGTAGCGGGGGACGCCGACCATGTTCTGGCCGAGGTCGAAGACGGCGGTGTCACCGGGGCGCAGGGGGACCGGGCCCGGCTTGCCGTCGGTGGAGCGGGCGGGGTCGGGGACGATGCGGCCCTTGCCGTTGGCGCTCGACTCCTCGCCCGTGACCTCGGAGTAGACCGTCAGCGACTGAGGGGTGCGGTCCCACTTCTCCATCAGACGGGCCGTCTCGCCGGGGTAGGCGGTCAGCTTGGCGTCCGGGTACTTCGCGGCGTAACCGACCTCCTCCACGTCCGACCACTTCGAGGCGTCGAAGCCGCTCGCCGTCCAGCCGGTGAGCTCCTTGCGGGCGTCGTAGGTCTGACCGTCGTAGATGTCGTCGGCGCGGTAGGGGCCGGTGTCGGTGGCCTTCCAGCCCGCGCCCGGCTTCGTGACGACGCTCTGCGTGCTGCCGTCGGCGAAGCGGATCAGGAGCTTGGCCTTGAGGGCGAGCGGATTGCCGTCCTTGGAGTAGTACTTGCTGCCCTCGGAGACGCGCGCGTTGTACCAGCCGTTGCCGAGCACGGCGGCGAGCGTCACGGCACGGCCGCCGCCGCGGGTGACCGACTCCGTGACGTCGTACGTCATGTAGTTGACGCTCGTGTCGTAGTTGGTCCAGCCCGGGGTGAGCAGTTCGGCCGTGCGGCCTTCGCCCTCGGGGACCGTGACGTGCTCGCCGTTGACGTACGCCTCGTAGACACCGAGCGCCGACACGTACAGGCGCGCCTCGCGCACCTGACCCTTGCCGCGCAGTGCGGTCTCGCTCCGCAGCAGCGGCGCGCCCGCCGAGTTGGGCTTCTTGCCCTTCATGCCGATCCACTGCGCGCCGTCCCAGCGGGTGGTGCCGTCGCTGCTCAGCAGGGCGGTCTCGAACCGGGCGGCGGGGGAGGCGCCGACCTCCCGGCCGTCCGCGTCCCACACCGTCACGGACCAGAAGTACCCGGTGGACGGCTTGAGTCCGGGACCGTCGTAGCGCACGGCCACCGAGTCGGACGACGTCACGCGGCCGCTGTCCCACACGTCGGCGCGGGCGAGCCGCGCGGCGCTCGACGCCACCCGGATCCGGTACGCGCCCTGGGTCAGGCCCCGCTTCCGCGAACCGAGCCGCCAGCCGAAGCGGGGGCGGGTGGCGTCGGTGCCGAGCGGGTCGGTGCGGTGCTCGGTGGTGAGTCCTGTGACCGCGCCGTTCGGGAGAGCGGGTGGAGCGGGGAGCGCGGCGGGTCCGGTGGGGGCCGCGGCGGCGGTGGGGGCCGCGGCCGCGATGACGGGCACCGCGCCCGCGCTCGCGGCGAGGACGGTTCTGCGACGTATGTCGCTGCGCATCTCGGGGTGTCCCTTCGTCGGTGAAGGCGTTCCGGTTCAAACGATTCAGGTCCGCGCCGCGAGAGGCAAGGGGCGTGCATGAGGTATGTATGAGGCGTATCTGGCCTACTGGTGCGACATGCTGGGTGAATGGAGGCAGGGGGAGGGACGTCGCGCCTGTTGGGGAGGTAGTCGAGTCCGAAACGATTCACCCACTCGTCCGATGTGTCGAACACCGGACGGGCCCCGCCACGTACACTCCGACTGCCGCACCAGCTCACCAGGAGGACCACACCCGATGGGACAGCCCGTGGGGATCAAGGACGTCGCCCGCGAAGCGGGGGTGTCCGTGGGCACGGTCTCGAACGTGATCAACCGGCCCGAGGCCGTGGCCGACGCGACGCGTGCCCGCGTGCAGGCCGCCATCGAGCGGCTCGGCTATGTCCGCAGCGAGTCGGCGCGGCAGTTGCGCGCCGGACGCAGCCGCATCATCGGCCTGCTCGTCCTCGACATGGGCAACCCGTTCTTCGTGGATGTCGCGCGCGGCGCCGAGCGTGCCGCGCGCGACGCCGGGCTCGGGGTGATGGTGTGCAACAGCGCGCAGAGTCCCGCCGAAGAGGCCGAGTACCTGTCGCTCTTCGCCGAGCAGCGGGTGCGCGGAGTCCTCCTGACGCCCGCCGAGGCGACAGGCCCCACCGTGGAGGCCTTCCGCCGGCACGACATCCCGTTCGTCCTGGTCGACCGGGTCGCCGAGGGCGCCACCGAGTGCTCGGTCTCGGTCGACGACGTCAACGGCGGCGCGCTCGCCGTGCGCCACCTCATCGACGCGGGACACCGCAGCATCGCCTACGTCAGCGGCCCCCGCACGCTCAACCAGGTCCAGGACCGCCGCCAGGGCGCCCAGCGCGCCCTGAAGGAAGCCGGCCTCCCGTCCTCCGCGTTGCGGGAACTCCCGACGGAACGGCTCGACGTGGCAGCGGGCCGCGACGCGGGCGCCCGCCTCCTCGGCCTCACCGAGCGCCCCACCGCCGTCTTCTGCGCCAACGACCTCCTCGCCCTCGGCGTCCTGCAGTCCCTGTACGCGGCCGGGGTCCGGGTGCCCGACGACATCGCGATCGTCGGCTACGACGACATCGAGTTCGCGGCGGCGGCCGCGGTCCCGCTCACATCGGTGCGACAGCCCGCGGTCCACATGGGCGCCCTGGCTGCGGACCTCCTCCTGGAGGAGATCGAGGCGGCGGACGACCCGGAGCGTGCGCACGAGCACCGACGGGTGGTGCTGCAGCCGGAGTTGGTGGTGCGCGGATCGAGCCTGGGCGCGCGCTAGGGCCTGTGGGCCGTTCGGCTCTATCCGCTTCCGATGGCCGTGGCTAGCGTGCTTCGGAACCGCCGCCAACCGTGCGTGGGGAGGCCGACATGCCGGCCCAGGGCCGTACGAAAGCGCCGTGGCTCCCGCCGCGCTGGTTCATCCGCCTGGCCTGGTCGGTGCACCGGGGTGCCTACCGGGCCTCCGGCGGCAGGGTCGGGCTGTGGAAGCCACGCCTCAACAAGTGGGGCACTCTGCGGCTGACCACCACGGGCCGCCGCACCGGCCGCCTGCGAGGCGTCATCGTCGCCTACGTGGAGGACGGTCCACGCCTGGTCACGCTGGCGATGAACGGATGGGGCGAGGGCGAGCCCGCCTGGTGGCTCAACCTGCGGGCACACCCGGAGGCGATCGTCCACACGGTCAACGGCCGGCGGGTCGTACGAGGGCGCGCCGCGACGGGCGACGAGCGGGCGCGGTTGTGGGACCGCTGGCGCGAGACCGAGAAGAACCTGGATGCCCATGCGGCGAAGCGGTCGTTCGAGACCACGGTGGTCGTCCTGGAGCCGCTGTCCGGCACGCCTCACGGCGGGTCGCCCGACGCTTCGGCGTGACCCGTGCCGTACGTGTCAGGCACACCCGACTCAGGACACCCGACCGCATGCACACCGTGCGGGCACGCCTTGTGGGGGTAGCGCCCACCTGCACCATCGGCATGTGCTGAACTGGGCGGACGTACCGTCCGCACCGCCGCACAGGAGCCGCATTGAGCGCCGCCAGCTATCGACAGGCCGGGGTCGTCCTGACCGACCGCCGGTTCTCCGTACCCCTGGATCACGATCTTCCCGACGGGGAGCGCATCGAGCTCTTCGCGCGTGAGGCCGTCGCACCGGGGCGCGCGCACGAGAACCTGCCGTGGCTGCTGTACCTCCAGGGCGGTCCCGGCTTCGGCGCCAACCGCTTCTCCGGCCCCGCGGCCTGGCTCGGCCGCGCACTGAAGGACTACCGGGTCCTCCTCCTCGACCAGCGCGGCACCGGAGCCTCCGCCACCGTCAACCGCCAGACCCTCCCGCTGCGCGGCGACGTCGAGCGGCAGGCGGCCTACGTGGGGCACTTCCGTGCCGATTCGATCGTGCGCGACTGCGAGTTCATCCGCCGGGAGGTCACCGGCGGCGCGCCCTGGACGATCCTCGGGCAGAGCTTCGGCGGCTTCTGCGCCGTCCGCTATCTGTCGTCCGCGCCGGAGGGCCTCGAGACCGCGATCGTCACGGGCGGCCTGCCCACCCTCGACGGCCACGCGGACGACGTCTACCGGGCCGCGTACCCCCGCGTCGAGCGCAAGGTCCGGGCGCACTACGCCCGTTACCCGATGGACGTCGAACGGGCGCGGGACATCGCCGCGTACGTCCTCGAGCACGAGCCCGTCCTGCCGAACGGCTACCGGCTGACTCTGCCCGCCTTCCAGTCCCTCGGCATCTGGCTCGGCGCGGGCGACGGCAGCGACCGGCTGCACTACCTGCTGGAGGACGCGTTCGTGCGGACTCCGGGTGGGCGCGAGCTGTCGGACGCGTTCTGCGAACAGGTCGCGGGCGCCCTGTCCTACCGCTCCCACCCGCTGTACGCCGTGCTGCACGAGGCGATCTACGCGCAGGGCGGCCGGGCCACCGACTGGTCCGCGGAGCGCGTACGCGGTGAATTCCCGCAGTTCGACGGGGAGAAGGCCCTCGCGGGCGGCGGTCCGCTGCTGTTCACCGGCGAGACCATCCACCCGTGGCAGTTCGACTCCGACCCGGCACTGCGGCCGCTGCGCGAGGTCGCGGAGCGGGTCGCGGCCCGCACCGACTGGGCGCCGCTGTACGACCCGACGCGGCTCGCCGCGAACGAGGTCCCGGCGGTCGCCGCCGTCTACCACGACGACATGTACGTGGACACGGAGCACGCCCTGCGCACGGCCCGCACCATCCGGGGCCTTCGGCCGTGGGTGACGAACGAGTTCGAGCACGACGGGCTGCGCGCGGGCGGGCCGCGGGTGCTCGACCGGTTGCTGGCGATGGCGCGCGGCGAGGCGTAGGGCCTGCCCTGGCGTCGGGCAGGGCCATACTTCCGGCAGGGCCATACGATGCCCGTATGACCCTGCCCGGATCCAGCACCGAAGCCCCGCTGCAGCCCATGCCGGAGGACTGGCAGCGCGCCCTCGCCGTCGTCGCCCACCCGGACGACCTGGAGTACGGCTGCTCCGCCGCCGTCGCGGCCTGGACGGACGCGGGCCGTGAGGTCACCTACGTACTCGCCACTCGGGGTGAGGCCGGCATCGACACCCTCGAACCCGCCAAGTGCGGTCCGCTGCGCGAGCAGGAGCAGCGGGCGAGCGCGGCGGTCGTCGGCGTCGAGACGGTCGAGTTCCTCGACCACCGGGACGGCGTCATCGAGTACGGCACGGCGCTGCGCCGCGACGTCGCCGCCGCGATCCGCCGCCACCGCCCGGAACTCGTCATCACCCTCAACCACCGTGACACGTGGGGCGGCGTCGCCTGGAACACGCCCGACCACGTCGCCGTCGGCCGGGCCACGCTCGACGCGGCCGGGGACGCGGGCAACCGGTGGATCTTCCCCGAGCTGACCGAGCAGGGCCTCGAGCCGTGGAACGGTGTGCGGTGGGTGGCCATCGCCGGCTCCGCACAGCCCACGCACGCCGTCGACGCCACGGCTGGGCTCGAGCGCTCCATCAGCTCCCTCCTCGAACACCGTACGTACATCGAGGTGTTGACGGACGAGGACCCGGAGACGTACTGCCGCACCTTCCTGACAGGGAACGCGCAGGCGACGGCGGAGCGGTTCGGCGGGAAGCCGGCGGTGCCGTTCGAGGTGTTCGGCCGGTAGTCCACCAAGCGGCCGCGGGCGAGCGGCGGGGCGCCGCGGGCCGGGCCGTGCATGCCACGATGAAGGCATGAGTGATGAGCGCCGCAGCCTGCTTGCCGACAAGACGCCCTTTCCCGAAGGCCTCGACGAACGGCTGCGGGACCAACTCACCTTTCTCGTAGAGGTCGATCAGCTCAAGACCGTCCTCCGGCAGTCACCGCTGGCCGCGGCGGGACCGCCGGGAGAACGACGCGGAGCACTCGTGGCACTTGGCGATGATGGTGGTCGTCCTCGCCGAGCACTCCGACCGGCCCATCGACGTCGGGCACACCGTCCAGCTGGTGCTCCTGCACGACCTGGTGGAGATCTACGCCGGCGACACACCTCTGTACGACAGTGCCGCGGGCGCCGATCAACAGGAGCGGGAGAGCGCCGCGGCCGATGAGCTGTTCGGCCTGCTTCCGGCGGACCAGGGGAGGCGGATGAGGGCACTGTGGGACGAGTTCGAGGAACGGCGCACCCCTGAGGCGGCATTCGCCAAGGCGATGGACCGGCTGCAGCCCCTCCTTCTCAACTGGATGGCGCGTGGCGGTACATGGCGCACCCCGGGCGTCACCGCCGACGACGTCCGCGCGCGTAAAGCGGTGATCGGGGAGGCGTCCGCGTCCCTGTGGCAGGCCGGGCGACGGCTCATCGACGAGGGCGAGGAGCGCGGCTGGTCGCGGCGTGCCGAGCCCCGCTGAGTGCGGCTCGCGACAAGCGGGGGTGGCGATCCCCGCATCACCAAAGGGGCTATCGTGTCGGCATGTCAGCCGAGTTGATCCGTATCGTCTCCCGTTCGTCGCCGATGGCGCTGGCCCAGGTGGAGCGTGTCCGCGCCGAGCTCGCCGCGCTGCACCCCGGAATCCGGACCGAGGTCGTGCCGGTCACGACCAGCGGCGACAAGTGGATGGGCGATCTGTCGAAGCTCGGCGGCAAGGGTGCCTTCACCAAGGAGGTCGACCGGGCGCTGCTCGACGGGCAGGCCGACCTCGCGGTGCACTGCCTCAAGGACATCCCGGCGGACCGGCCGCTGCCCGAGGGCTGCACGTTCGGCGCGTACCTGAAGCGGGACGACGTACGGGACGCGCTGATCGACCCGGCGGGCCGCACCCTCGACGAGCTGCCCGAAGGGACTCGCGTCGGCACGTCCTCGGTCCGCCGTGTGGCCCAACTCGCCGCTTCCCACCCGCACTTGGAATGCGTCCCGATGCGCGGGAACGCGAATCGCCGCATGGAGAAGATGGCGGCGGGCGACGCGGACGTGCTCCTGCTCGCGTTGTCGGGACTCGAACGCATCGGGCGCACCGACGTCATCACGGAGACCCTTTCGCCGGAGACGATGTGTCCGCCGATCGGCGCCGGGATCCTGGCGTTGCAGTGCCGCGAGGACGACGAGTCGACGCTGGAGGCGGTGACCGGTCTCGGCGACCGCGACACCTGGCGTGAGGCGACGGCCGAGCGCATGTTCCTGCACGTCCTGCAGGGCCACTGCAATTCACCGATCGCCGGTTACGCCCGCGCCGAGCGCTCCGGCGACCTGTCGCTGCGGGGCTGTGTGTTCACCCCCGACGGCAAGCGGGTGCTCAACGCGCAGGAGTGGGCGGGCCCGCTGGACCCGGCGACGCTGGGGATGTCGGTGGCGGTGGCGCTGCTGCGGCAGGGGGCGCGGGAACTGATCGACGGGATTCCGCACTGAGGGTCTGACCGGCGGGACCTTGCCCTGAGGGTCCGACCGGCGGGATTCCGCGCTGACGGCCTGACCGGCGGGATCTCGCCCTGAGGGTCTGACCGGCGGGTTCGCCTGGTCGCGTAACCTATGGCACGGGTGTTCGGGTGGCTTGCCGGCCATGCGTCCCAGCCGTCCCCGGCACCCGGGTGCCCCGATCCACGTCCGGTGCCCGACGAGCGACCAGGAGGGTGACCGGTGATCAGTGCGACCGCAGTCGGGGGAGTGGCCCTGATCGAACTGGGCATGGCCCTCACGCCGGGACCGAACATGATCCACCTCGCCTCCCGCGCGATCACCCAAGGGCGCAGGGCGGGCCTGGTCAGCCTCAGCGGGACGGCCGTGGGATTCGTGGCCTATCTGCTGGCCGCGGCCGCGGGCCTGTCCGCATTGTTCGCCGCCGTGCCGGTGGCGTTCCTGGTGGTCAAGCTTGCCGGAGCCGCCTACCTGGCCTACCTCGCCTGGAGCATGCTCAAGCCCGGCGGCCGCTCGCCGTTCGCTCCGGCGGCGGACCTGCCCCCGGTCTCCGACGCCCGGCTGTTCTCGATGGGGCTGCTGACCAACCTGCTCAACCCCAAGATCGCGCTCATGTACGCCGCGCTGCTGCCCCAGTTCCTCGACCCGCACGCCGGTCCTGCCTGGGGGCAGCTGCTCCAACTCGGCGGCGTACAGATCATCGTGGGGATGACCGTGAACGCCCTGATCATGCTGGGCGCCGCCCGGGTGTCGGGATTCCTGGCCGCCCGCCCCCGCGCCATGACCGCCCAGCGGTTCACGGCAGGCGGCCTGCTCGGCGTCTTCGCGCTGCGCACCGCGCTGTCCCGTACGCCTGTCTCCGGCTGAGCCAAGCCCCCGCTTCTCCTACGGCGTTGGTGTGCGGGCCCGGGCCGCTGCCCGCGGCGCCCTGTCGGGGAGTCGCACCGCCGCGGCACCGGCCGCGAGCACCAGGACCGCGAGCGCCGTCAGCGTCACGCCCATCGACGCCACGAAGTCCGCGCCGGAGGCGAGCAGCGTCGTCGCCGTCGCCACGCCGAGCGTCGGGCCCACGTTCATCGCCGTCTGCTGGAGGCCGCCCGCCACGCCGGCCGCGCCGAGGTCGGCCCGGCGGACGAGGGACTCCGTCGCGGCGACCATCACCGTGCCGAAACCCGTGCCCATCGCCAACGCGCAAGCCCCGATGGCCAGTTGAGACGCCGACGTGTCGAGGCGACCGAAGCCGAACACCCCCGCCGCGAGGACCAGCATCCCGGCAGACGTCGTCGCCCGGGACCCGTAGCGGCGCAGCAGCACTGGTGTGAGCGGCGCCGCGAGCACCATGCACAGGGCGGCGGGCAGCATCCGCAGCGCCGTGCCGAGCGGGTCGAGGCCGAGCACGTCCTGCAAGAAGTACGTGGCCACGAACAGCGTGCCGAACAGGGCCGCCGAAGCCGTCAACAGGATGCCGAGCGCCGGCGCGACGGCCGGGGACGCGAGCAGCGCGGGGGACAACAGCGGGTCCGTCGCGCGGCGTTCGTGCACGACGAAGGCCACCACCGCCGTCCCCGCACCGGCCGCGAGCAACACCGTGCCCGCCGACCAACCGGTTCCCGGGAGGGCGGCCAGCGCCGCCACCAGGCAGCCCAGCGCCACCGCGAGCAGCAGCGCACCGCCCGGGTCGAGCCCGACGGCGCGTGTTCCGGCCTCCGCGGCCCGGTCGCGTACCACCAGGACGAGCACCGCGATCGCCACCGCCGGCAGCACGCCGAGGAAGAACACCGAGCGCCAGCCCAGCTGCGCCGTGAGTACCCCGCCGACCAGCGGGCCCGCGGCCGCCGCGACGCCGATCGCGCTGGTGCGCAGAGCGATCGGCATACCGAGCGAATCGGCGTCGTACGCGGCCCGCAGCATGCCGAGCGTCGCAGGCTGCAGCAGCGCGCCGCACACTCCCTGGAGCACGCGCAGCGCGATCACCCAGCGGATGTCCGGCGCGAAACCGATCCCCGCGGAGGCCGCCGCGAACCCGAGCATCCCGTATCCGAAGAGCCGGGCGTGCCCGTAGCGGTCGCCGAGCCGCCCGGCGAACACCAGCAGGCTCGCCACCGCGATCAGATAGCCGGTGCTGGTCCACTGGACCTGCGCGAGGGAGGCGCCGAGGTCGTCCTGAAGCGCGGGCTGGGCGATGGTCAGGACCGTGCCGTCGAGTGCGACGAGGACCGCGCCGACGACGCTGCCCGCGAGCGTGACGCGCCGTCGCGTATGGCCGTTCACCGGGGCGCCGGGCCCAGGTGGGCGTCGAGGACCGAGGCCAGGAGCGGCTCGATGTCCACGACGGCGACGGCCAGTTGGAGACTGCCCCAGCCCCACAGCTGGGCGACACCGTGCAGATTCGCCCACAACGCGCCCGCCACGAGGGCCGGTTCCGCGTCCGGGCGAGCCGCCGCCACCAGGTCGGCGAACACCTTGAAGAGCGGAAGGCTGGTCTCGCGCAGCCCCAACTCGCCGCTTTCCAACAGATCGTGACGGAACATCAGCTCGTACATGCCGCGGTGCCGCGCCGCGAAGTCGAGATAGGTGCGCGACAGGGCGGTCACCTGGGCGCGCGGGTCCTGCCCGGCATCGGCGAGCGCCCGCGTGGCGTGTTCGCCGAGGTCGGTGAAGCCGCGTCGGGCGATCGCCGACAGCAGTTCGAGGTGGGTGGGGAAGTAGCGGCGGGGCGCGCCGTGCGAGACCCCCGCCCTGCGGGCGATCTCGCGCAGCGACAACGCGGCCGCGCCCTCCGCGTCGACGAGTGTCACGCCGGTGTCGATGAGGCGCTCGCGGAGGCCGCCGGAGGCGGTGTCGTTCGGCTGCATAGACACTGTCTACCCGATGTGGGTAGACAGTGTCTACTCTGGTGTGTGCGTGGGTCGCTGACGGGGCGCCTAGCGGAGTGTCTAGCGCACCAGAAGCGCGACGGCGGTCCTCATCCGGTCCACGTAGAACTCCCGTGACGCTGCCTGGTACTTGAGGCCGATCGACGTGCTGATCAAGGTCTGGGCGATGGGGGTGGCGGCCCCTTGTGGTGACGCGAGGGTGATCGCGTCGGTGATCAGTTCCTCGAAGCGTCGCGGCGCGGTGACGGTGATCTCGCCGAGGAGCCCGGGGTTGTCTTCGATGACCGCTGTTACGTCGCGCGACATCGGGCCGACGTACCGGCCGGCCCACCGGTCGAACGCGTCCACGAGTCGGTCGGCGAGGGGGCGGTCGGTGTCGGCCAGGACGTGTTCGATCGCGGCGATGTCCCGCTCAAGGGTCTGGGTGGCCGCGGCGCGGAACAGGGTCTCCTTCGAGGAGAAGAGGAAGTACAGGCCGGGCCGGGAGATATGCGCGGTGCGTGCCACCTCGTCCATCGAGGTCTTCCGGTATCCGAAGCGCGCGAACGTGGCCATGGCGGAGTCCAGGACCAGTGTGCGGCGGTCGGCGTCGGGGGTGCTCATGGGGTGAGCGTAGGAGCGGTAAGCGAACTATACAAATCCAGTCCAGTGCGTATAGTCGGTCGCATGGATGCTCCCGTCCTCATCACCACTCCCTTCAACGCCTCGAGCACCGCGGAAGAGGTGCTGCGCGGTGTCGACCTCGCCGGTGTCCGCGCGGTCGTGACAGGGGCTTCCTCTGGACTCGGTGCGGAGACAGCGCGTGTGCTGGCCGCCGCCGGGGCGGAGGTGACGCTCGCCGTCCGCGACAAGGCCGCGGGTGAGGCCGTCGCCGAGAGGTTCGCGAAGTCGACGGTTGGCGTTCGGTCGCGCGTGGTCCGGCTGGACCTTGCGGACGGGGTCTCTGTCGCGCGCTTCGTCGACAGTTGGGACGGCCCGCTTCATCTGCTGATCAACAACGCCGGTGTGGTCACTGGTGGGCTCGAACGCACGCTTGAGGGCTGGGAGTTGCAGTTCGCGACGAACCATCTCGGTCACTTCGCGCTGGCCACAGGGCTGCGTAGCGCCCTCGCGCGGGGAGCGGTCGAGCGCGACGGGGCGCGGATCGTCTCGGTCAGTTCCACGGCGCACATGCGTGCCGGAGTCGACTTCGGCGACCTTCACTTCGAGCGCCGCGCGTACGATCCGCAACTCGCCTACGCCCGGTCCAAGACGGCGAACTCGCTCTTCGCCGTCGAGGTGACCCGCCGCTGGGCATCCGACGGCATCGTGGCCAACGCGGTGAACCCAGGGGGCGTCGCGACGGGGCTGCAGCGGAACTTCACGCCCGAGCAGAAAGCGTCGCTCGACGCGGCCGAGGCCGCCGGTACCTTCACGTACAAGACTGTCGGGCAGGGGGCCGCCACCAGCATCGTCGCGGCGGTCGCTCCGCAGTTCGCCCACACCGGGGGTCACTACCTCGACGATGGGCAAGAGGCGTACACCGTGCCGAACGACGCCGAACTCGCGCAGCACCCGCACGGCGTCAAGGAATGGGCACTCGATCCCGCGGCCGCCGAGCGCCTCTGGGCCGTCTCGACCGACCTGCTCCGCGCCTGACGCTTCGACGCCGAGCTATGCCGGGCTATGCCGGGCTTATGGTGTGGCGCTCGCCGACCTTGCCGGTGCGGCGAGCTTCAGGCCCACCTCGACCAGCGTCCAACCCACCCGCGTACGCAGGCCTCGGGAAGATCGACCGGTCGTGCGTGGGTGACGGTGGGTGTCGGCCTGGGCGCGGAGTTCGCAGGTGCGCGTGTGGTACAGGAACAGATACATGTGCGGGTCGGTGTGCATCGGCTTGCGACCTCTCACTCTGTGGTCAGCGGGAACGTATGGGTGTGGATGCGTACCTGCGCCGCCTCATCGGTGCCCTCGGGTGCGGCCCGGTCGCGGAAGGTGTCGATGACTGCGTGCAGCTTCTCCACGAGCTCACGGGTCAGCTCGGGGGTGAGGTTCAGCGTGGCGCTGCTCAGGTCCCAGGTGCTGTTCCACGCCTCGGGCCAGGCGTGACGGTTGCCCAGCCAGGTCGACAGGTCGCGGTTGTGTGTGGTCAGCAGTTCGTGGAGGTAGAGATCGGCCGCGCCGCGCACTTCGGGGTTCTCGTCCGTCAGCAGGGCGTCGTCGAAGCGCAGGCCCTGGTAGGCCGACTTCCACCAGCGCTCCCGCCCCTTGCCGTGCTCCGGCGCGTCCTCGATGAACCCGTGAGCGGCGAGTTGGCGCAGGTGGTAGCTGGTGGCGCCGCTGGACTCGCCCAGTTTCTCGCCGAGTTGGGACGCGGTGGCGGGGCCGCCGAAGCGCAGCGCGTCCAGCAGGCGGATACGGAGCGGATGGGCGAGCCCGCGCAGGGAGCGGGCGTCGAGATTGCGGACCTTCGGCTGTGCTGGTGCTGGTGCTGGTGCGGGCTCGGGCTCGGTCATGCATGCAAAGGTAACGTTGCAAAGAAAGCCTTGCAAGGGTTTCTTTGCAAGCAACGCCCCGGCCGGTTGCGGGAGTTGGGGAGCTGACGGGTCTTCAGGATGTGCCCCCGCGCCGCTACCCTGCGCGGATGATCGACACGACCGACACCCGTATCCCCGAAGGGGACGAGCGGCGGATGCGCCTCGACGTCGAGAAGGGCGGCGTCGGTGTGCTCACGCTGTGTCGTCCGGCCAAGCTCAACGCCTGGAGCTGGGAGTCCAGTCGGCAGCTGGGCGTCATGGCCGACCGGATCCGGTTCGACGAGCGGATACGTGTCGTGCTTTTGCGCGCCGAGGGGCGGGCCTTCTGTGCGGGGATCGATGTGACCGCGCCCGGCGGGGGCATCGAGGGGGAGAGCGGTTCCGCGCGGCACCGGGCGTACTACGAAGGCATCCGGTGGGTGCACGAGCGGTTCGCCGCGTTCGCGCGGCTGCCGCAGCCCGTGGTCGCGGCCGTGCAGGGGTACTGCCTGGGCTTCGGGTTCGAGCTGGCGCTCATGGCGGATGTGCGGATCGCGGCCGACGACGCCGTTTTCGCGCTGCCGGAGGCGCAGTTGGGGGTCGCCGTCGACGCGGGCGGGGATCTGCGGATCGCGCGCGAGGCGGGGGCCGGGTGGGCGAAGTTCCTCGCGCTGACCGGGCGGCGGATCGACGCGGAGACCGCCCACCGGCTGAACCTCCTCCAACAGGTCGTGCCGGTCGATGAGTTGGAGCGCTCCGCACGCGACGTGGCCGCCGAGATCGCCGGTAACGCGCCGCTCGCCGTGCAGTCCGTCAAGCGCGACATCGACGCGTACGCGGATGCCGGGCTCGACGCGGCGCTCGACCGCGTCGCCATGAGCGCGGCGCTGACGCTCACCTCCGAGGACGCGACCGAAGGATTCACGGCGAAGGCGCGGCGCAGGCCGCCGGAATACCGGGGCGCGTGAGATGTTCGCAAGGGTGTCGGCGGATCGCGTCGACGCCATAGCGTCCGTCCACCCGCCCGAAAGGTGACCATGACATCCGCGCCCTTCGACCCCCGCACCCTCCTCGCCGAGAGCAGGCTCGGTGTCCTCGCCACGATCAAGGCCGACGGCAGGCCCCAACTCTCGCCGGTCCAGCCGTTCTTCGACCCCGACACCGAGACGTTGTGCGTGTCGATGACCGAGGGCCGCGCCAAGACCGTGAACCTGCGCCGTGACCCCCGTGCCGCGCTGGAGGTGACGGCCTCCGACGGCCGGGCCTGGGCCACCGCAGAGGGCGCCGTGACACTCGTGGGTCCAGGCACCGACCCCAAGGGGCCCGAGGTCGAGGCGCTCGTCGAGTACTACCGCAAGGCGGCCGGCGAGCACCCGGACTGGGACGAGTACCGGTCGGTGATGGTGTCCGACCGTCGGGTCCTGATGGTGATGGCCGTGGACCACGTGTACGGGCAGCGGATCGGCTGAGTCCCGCACGGCGCGCCTGGCCCGTCAACCGGCCTCGAACGGGCCGCGACCCATCTGCTCCCGCACCGGCGTCACCGGCGCGTTGACCAGACCGCGTCGCTGCCAGTTCGCGCCGTCCACCACCAGTGTGTGGCCGCTGACGAAACGGGCGTACGGCGAGGCGAGGAACGTCGCCGCCCACCCCAACTCCCGTGGCGCGCCCACCCGGAGCGCGGGCTGGCGGGCGGCGGGGTCCTCGGCGCGGTCGAGGTTGTCGCGGATGTCGGGCGTCATGTCCTCGTGCGGCATGAGGCCCGGCACCAGGCCGTTGACCTGGATCCCGTACGGTCCCCACTCCACGGCGAGCGTCTCCACCAGGTTCTTCACGCCCGCCTTCGCCGCCGAACTGTGCGCGTAGCCGGGCCCGCCCGTCCACGCGTACGACGCGCCGACGGCGATCACCGAACCGGGTGTGCCCGCCGCCAGGTGCCGGCGTCCGAACTCGCGGGTCATGAAGTACGTTCCGTTGAGCGTGATGTCGATGACCGAGCGCCAGCCGTTCGGCGACAACTCCTCTGCCGGAACGGGGAAGTTGGCGGCCGCGTTGTTCACCAGGACGTCCGGCATCCGGCCGTGCGCCGCGAATGCCGCGTCGAAGACCTCCGTGATCCGGGCCGCGTCCCGGATGTCGCAGGTCGCCGCAGTGATCAGCCCCGCGCCCTCGATCGCCTGCAACTCCTCGCGCGCGGGCGCCAGATGCTCCGCCTTCCGGCTGACGATCATCACTCCGGCGCCGAGCCGCGCGAACTCCGCGGCAACGGCCCGCCCGAGCCCCGTACCACCCCCGGTCACCAGCACGAGCCGGTCGTCGTACGTGCCCGGGGGCAGTGCGGATGTGCCGAGCGGGGGAGGGGCGGGGAGGCCGCGCGGGGCGGGCGAGGAGTGCGTCATGGCGCACATGGATACCCCCTGAACGCTCAACCTTCCATGGCCGCGCAGGTGTTGGTCTGCGGGACGCCCGCGGGCGGGGCGGATGCCGGCGGCCGGCGACGGGGCGGATGCCGGTGGAGGGCAGCGGGTTCAGCCCACTGCCTTCTTGATGAGCTCGCCGATGTGCTTCTCGTCCGCGGCGGTCAGTCGCGTCGTGAGGGCGTAGGCGGCCGGCCACATGGCGCCGTCGTCCAGCGCCGCCTGGTCGCTGAATCCGAGCGTGGCGTACCGCGACTTGAACTTGTGCGCGCTCTGGAAGTGGCAGACGACCTTGCCGTCCCTGGCGTAGGCGGGCATCCCGTACCAGAGCTTGGGTGCGAGGTCCGGAGCGGCGGTCCGGACGATGGCGTGGATCCGCTCGGCGAGGAGCCGGTCCTCCTCCGGCATTTCGGCGATCTTCGCGAGGACGTCCTGCTCCGCGGCCGCCTCCTTGTCCGCCCGGGAGGAGCCGCGCCGCGCCGCCGCCTGCTTCTGCTCCCGGGCATGCTCCTTCATCGCGGCCCGCTCCTCGGCCGTGAACCCGTTGTACTGCTCGGCGGTCGTGGCGGAGTTCTCGGCAGGCGACTTCGTGTGCGGCATGTCGGATGTCCTCTCGTACAGGAATGGAGCAGCAAAGGGGTTGGCCGGGGCGGGAGTTCGGGGCCGGGCGTCAGGACGCCGTGGACTCCGCGGCCGCCTCCCAGACGTATCCGTCCGGGTCGGTGCAGGGGCCGGGGGCGCCACCGAGGACGATGCGGTGCGAGCCGGTGCCGTCGGCGGGGACGCCGAGGTCCTTGGCGAGGGCCCGGTGCTTGTACAGGGCCAGCGTGACGGGGTTGGAGCCGCCGGAGGTGAACTCGGCGTACTTGCCGCCGAAGCTCCTGGCCACGCTCAGGCCCCGGTCGACGTAGAACTCCTTGGTGGCCTTCACGTCCTCGACGCCGAGCAGCAGGACGACCTGGTCGATCTCGCGGGTGGCCGGGCCTGTGTCCTTCTTCTCCGAGGTCGCGACCTTCCAGGGCGTCCCGTCCGGTGCTTGGACGAAGCCGCCGTAGCCCCACAGCGACTTCGTGGCGGGCTTGAGCAGCGTGGCGCCGGCGTCGACGGCGGCGGCGATGAAGCCGTCGACGGTGGCGGGTCCGGACACCGTGAGCGCCAGGGTGAAGCCGCGGAATCCGTCGCTCTGCGCCTCGGACGCCCGCAGGCGGATGTACGTGTCCACGCCGAAGGCGCGGTAGAAGCTACGGGCCGCCTCGAGGTCGGCCACCTCAAGGGTGACGGACGCGAGGGACGTGTCGGTTGCGGTGGAAGCGGTGTTTGCCATGTCCTTCACGCTAGGCGCCGGGCCTTGTCCGGGGCTTCTCGATTCCTGACCGGTCTGGTCACCTGCTTCGCGACGCACGCCGGCATCCCCTCCACGGTGACCGCGGGCCCCGCGTCCCCGGCCGTACTCGCGGGATCGACGGCTGTGCCGGCAGGGCCGTCCGCCGCGCGGCGCCGGAACGCCCCGGGCGGCATGCCGACCAGCTCCGTGAAACGAGTCGTGAACGTACCCAACGACGCGCAGCCGACCGTGAAGCAGACCTCGGTGACGCTGAGGTCGCCGCGCCGCAGCAGTGCCGTCGCGCGCTCGATGCGCCGCGTCATCAAGTAGCTGTACGGCGATTCGCCGTACGCCGCCCGGAACTCGCGGCTGAGGTGTCCGGCGGACATGTGCACACCGCGGGCGAGCGCCTCCACGTTCAGCGGCTGTGCGTACTCCCTGTCGATCCGGTCACGAACGCGGCGCAGCCGCGCGAGATCGGCCAGGCGCTGCGCCTCGACCCGCGCACGTCGCCACTCGGGCTGACACATAGGGCGCTCCCTCCTCTCTCCTCGCGGCTCAGCGCACTTCTTGGATGCGGACCAGGTTGCCCGCCGGGTCGCGGACGGCGCAGTCACGCATGCCGTACGGCTGCTCGGTCGGCTCCTGGACGACCTCGGTGTCACCCGCCTGCACCTTCTCGAACGTGGCGTCGAGGTCCGGGGTGGCCAGCAGGATCCAGCCGTAGGTGCCCTTGGCCATCATTTCGGCGACGGTGCGGCGCTCGTCCTCGGTGATTCCCGGGTCGGCGGCCGGCGGCGCCAACAGGATGGAGGTGCCGGGCTGACCTGCCGGGCCGACCGTGATCCAGCGCATCTTCCCCTGCCCGACGTCGCTGCGAATCTCGAAGTCCAGGACGTCGCGGTAGAAGGCGAGCGAGGCGTCCGGGTCGACGTGCGGCAGAAAGCTCGTGTGAATGGTGAGGTCCATGACGAGCAGGCTAGATCCGAACCCCCCGTTCCGCGCTTCTCGATTCCTGACGGATCCGCCGCGCTCCACCCCCTTGCTCCATCTATCGAAAATCGATAGATTCCCATCGCAACTCGATGGAATGGTGGGTCATGGGAAAGCTGACCGTGCGTGCGCTGCGCGCCGTACTCGTGGTGGTGCTCGCCGGCACCGTGTTCGTCCAGGCGTCGATGGCGTGGGTGCTGATCAGCGGGAACGACCCGGAGGACGGGACACTCCCGCTGACCGCGCTGCGCGTGATCACGATCCTGGGCATGGTGACGGCCCAGGTCGCCCTGGTCTGCGTATGGCGGCTGGTGGCGATGGTGCGTCGCGGAACCGTGTTCTCCGATGCGGCGTTCCGCTACGTCGACGGCGTGATCGGCGCCATCGTGTCGGCAGCCGTCCTCTGGTTCACGGTCACCGCCGTCAACGCCCCCGGCCAGCGGGAGGACCCTGGCGTCACCCTCATCATGGGCGGCATCGGCCTGGCCATCCTCGGGGTCGCGCTCATCGTGCTCGTGCTGCGCGTGCTGCTCGCCCAGGCGGTCGCGCGCGACGTCGAGGCGACGGGGCTGCGGGCCGAGCTGGACGAGGTCATCTGATGCCGATCGTCGTCGACGTCGACGTGATGCTGGCCAAACGCAAGATGTCCGTCGGTGAACTGGCCGACCGCGTGGGCATCACCCCCGCCAACCTCGCGGTCCTGAAGAACGGCCGCGCCAAGGCAGTCCGCTTCACAACCCTCGCCGCCCTCTGCGAGGTCCTCGACTGCCAGCCGGGGGACCTGCTGAGGTGGGAGGGGGAGGTCGGCGCGGTCGGCTGACGTACCAGGCGCAGCCGCGTGGGCCTACCTGAGGTTGTTGACCAGCTGGTCGATGCGTGGCTGATCGAGCAGTGAGTAGATCTGGACGATCCGGGCGCCCGAAACCACGAAGGCCATGACCGAAACGGGCCGGTCGCCGGTGTGGACGACGACCGCGGCGCTGCCGTTCACCGTGACGGGCCTGAAGGTGGCCTCCGGGACGGCGAACGCCGCTGCGCGCCGTGTCACGTTCTCCGGGCCGCGGATCGTGGCGGTCGCGGCAGGCCTGGTGGCCCGGCCGTCGGCGTGGAATGTGATCTCGGGGTGCAGCAGGCCGAGGAGCGTGTCGAGGTCGCCGTCGCGGGATGCGGAGAAGAAGGCGTCGACCACACCGCGTTGACGTGCCGGGTCGGTCTCGATATCGGTCGGATCCACGGCGTGCACTCTTTGACGCGCGCGGCTGGCGAGCTTGCGGGTGGCCTCTGTCGACTTGCCGAGGATGGCGGCGATCTCGCTGAACGGCGTCCCGAAGGAGTCGTGCAGCACGAACGCGAGGCGCTCGGGCGGCGTCAGGCTCTCCAGGACGACATGAAGCGCCAGGGTCACCTGCTCGGTGAGGAGAGCCCGATCCTCTGGGCCCGGTTCGTGGTCGGGGCGCACGTGGAGCACGGGCCCGATGGAGTCGGTCGGGCTTTCGGGGCGCGCGGCTCGGGCCCTGAGCTTGTTGACGCAGGTGCGTGAGACGACCGTGGTCATCCACCCGTCGAGGTTGGCGACGGCGGACAGATCGGTGGCACCGGGGCGGCTGAGGCGGACCCAGGCGTCCTGGAGCGCGTCTTCCGCGTCAGCGCTGTTGCCGAGGATCCGGTGGGCCAGGGCAGTCAGGCGTTGACGGTTGTCCTCGAAGTGTCGGCTGAGCTGTTCCACAGGGTCCATCGGTCACGTCCTCGTGTTGCGGGGTGTCAGTGCCTTTGACACGCGTACGAGCGAGAACGTGACAGGAGCACGATGTGATGGCCCCGAACCAATCAGTCCCGACGCTAGATGCCCGACAACGACAACGACAACGGATGGCGCTGCTGGCGTTGTGCCTGGCCGGGTTCGTGATCCAGCTCGATGTCACCATCGTCAATGTCGCCCTCCCGACGATCCAGCGCGAGCTCGGGGCCGCCCCCGGCGCGTTGGAGTGGATCATCAGCGGTTACGCCCTCGGCCTGGCGACGTTGATCCCTTTGATGGGCGCACTCGGTGACAGGCTCGGCCACCGGCCCGTTCTGTTGGCAGGTCTCGTCGTCTTCGGCCTCTGCTGCACGGGAGCGGCGCTGGCCCCCAGTCCCGTGGCGCTGGTGTGGGCGCGGGTCGGTCAGGGAGCCGGCGGAGCGGCCATCCTGGCGCTCACCCTCGCCGTGCTGACAGACATCTACCCGCCGGAACGGCGCGGTCGCGCGATCGGCTGGTGGGCTGCGATCGGCGGCATCGGCTTCGGGGCGGGCCCAATCGTCGGCGGCCTGCTGCTGTCGGTACTGGGCTGGTCAACGATCTTCTGGGTCAACCTCCCGATCATCGTCGTGACGGTCGTCCTGATTCTGCTGACGGTCCCGCGAGCCGCCGTGACCTCCGAGCCGAGACCGCTTGACGTGCGAGGCGTCGTGCTCGCGTCGGTGGGCCTGGCGGCTGTGACGTACGGACTGATCACCACGACCGATGTCCCCTGGGAGCCCGCGCGAACGCTGGTGCCGCTTGCCACCGGAGGGCTCGTTCTCGGGGCGTTCGTGTTCTGGCAACGCCGGGCCGACGATCCTTTGGTGCCGAGAGCCGTGCGCGGCAACCCTGGGTTCATCGCCGCCTGTGTCATCTACTTCGCCGGCTACGTTGCCTTCAGCGGCACGCTCTACTACGTCACCTTGATGTTCCAGAACCTGCGCGGCTGGTCCGCACTTCACACCGGCCTGTCGTGGCTGCTGATGAACGTCCCGTTCCTGATCGCCGCGCAACTGGCCGGCAAACTCGGTCAACGCTTCACGTCACGGGCCCTCGTCACCACGGGCTGCGCGGCGGGGGCGCTCGGTGTGGCAGTGCTGAGCACCTTGACGTCAACCACGCCCTTCGGGGTGGCCGGCATGGGCTACCTGGTCGCCGGAGTCGGATTCGGACTGCTCGTTCCCGGGATCACCCACGTGGCGATGCGTGACGTCTCCGCGTCCGTCGCCGGCGCCGCCTCGGCCGTGCTGAACTCTTCCCGCCAGCTCGGTACCGCCGTAGGACTCGCGCTCGTAGCCGCGATCGGAGTGACAGCGACTCACCACGACTGGGCCGCGTCGCGCTTCGGACACACCCACGATGAATCCCGCTCCATCGCCACGGGAGACCTCCACGAAGTCCCCTCGCGTATGCAGGCCACGGCTCGAAACGCGTTCGAGGTGGGCTACCACGTCGCCCTCGGACTCTGTATCGCGAGCCTCCTTGTCGCGGTGTGGCTGTCGCTGCGGGCGTTCACACAACGGCCGACCCACACTGAGGTGACCTCGGAGAAGCAGCCGAGTCCGTGAGACCCGGCTGCTTCTGAACGGCGCCGTGCGGGCAGTCGTGGGGAGCTCACGCCCCCACCGCCTCCCGCCGTGCCCGCGCCACCGCGCGCTCGCCCTCCGGTGAGAACACCCCGGCGCGGCGTCGCGCGACCTCACGCTCCAGGTCCGCGTGGAGGAGCTGGGCGTGGAGTGTGACGCCGGCGCGGTAGCCCGCGCTTGCCGCGTTGACGACCTGTTCCGCGGGGCCGGTTGCGTTTCCGACGGCCCAGACGCCCGGGACGCTGGTCAGGCCGGTGGGGTCCACCTCGACGAACGGGCCTGCCGGGGTGTCCTTCGTGCGGGCGCCGAGCGCGTTCAGCAGGGAGTCGCGCGGCACCATCACCGTCGGGACGACGAGGACCGAGCGCGGGAACACCCGGCCGCCTTCGAGGCGCACCCCGGTCAGCCGGTCGTTCGTCACCTCGATGCCGTGGACCTTGCCGCTCACCACGCTCACCCCGGCCGCCGCCAGCGTCTGCCAGTGCTCGTCCGGGAGGTCGTCCTCGTCCGCGCCGTTCAGGAACAGCGTCACGTCGGAGGAGAGGCCGCTGAAGAGGAGGGCCTGGTGGATGCCCGTCGCCTTGCGGTAGAGGACGGCGATGGGCCGGTCGCGCACCTCGTAGCCGTGGCAGAACGGGCAGTGGATCACATCGTCGCCCCAGCGTTCGGCGAGGCCGGGGATGTCGGGGAGTTCGTCCACCAGGCCGGTGGCGATGACGAGGCGTCGTGCGTGCACCCGGCCGCCGTCCGCCAGCGTCACCTCGAACTCGCCCGCCCCGTCCGGCTCGGCCGCCGTCACCCGGTCCCGTACCAGCTCGACGCCGTACTCGGTGACCTCCCGCCGCACCTCCGCCAGGAACTCGGCGGGCGGCATGCCGTCCCGCGACGGAAAGCCGTGCATGTGCGCGGCCGGCGCGTTGCGCGGCTCGCCCGCGTCGACCACGAGGACCGAGCGGCGCGAGCGGCCCAGGATCAGCGCGGCGGTCAGGCCCGCCGTTCCGCCGCCGACGATCACGACCTCGTAGGTGTCCTGTGTGTCCTGCTTGACCTGTGCCTGCATGGTGACCGCCTCACAACCGTGGAATGCCTTGTTCTCGACGGTGCACCCGCTCTCGCCGTATTGACAAACAAGCTTGCCGAAACTGCAATGGATTCATGAATCGGCAAGGCCATCAGCACCACGAAGACGAGCAGTCCGACGCGAGCATGGACGCCGTCCTGTCCGGCGTGGGGTCCAGACTGCGCGCGCTGCGCAAGGACCGCGGCGCCACCCTGTCCGGTCTCTCCGAGACCACCGGCATCTCCGTGAGCACGCTGTCCCGCCTGGAGTCGGGCCTGCGCAAGCCCAGCCTGGAGCTGCTGCTGCCCATCGCCCGCGCGCACAAGGTGCCGTTGGACGAGCTGGTCGGCGCCCCGCCCGTGGAGGACCCACGGGTGCAGGCGAAGCCGATCATTCGGGGCGGTCGGACCATGATCCCGTTGACGCGGAAGCCGGGCGGGCTCCAGGCGTACAAGGTGATCGAGCCGCAGCGTCGGCTGGAGCCGGAACAGAAGACGCACGAGGGCTACGAGTGGATGTACATGCTCTCGGGCAAGCTGCGGCTGGTGCTCGGCGAGCACGACGTGGTGCTGGAGCCCGGGGAGGTCGTCGAGTTCGACACGCGCGTGCCCCACTGGTTCGGGTCGACGGGGGAGGGGCCCGCCGAGTTCCTCGTGCTGTTCGGGCCGCAGGGGGAGCGGATGCACGTACGTGCGCGGCCCGCGCGGAAGAGGGACCAGTGACCCTCGCAGGGGATTCACAGATCGGCAAGCGACCGCTTAGTATGCGGCCGAACCCGGTTTGACGAAGCAGTCCCGTGGAGGCTCCGCATGCAGGCATGGCAAGTGCACGAGAACGGCGAGCCGAGCGAGGTGATGCGCCTCGAAGAGGTGGAGCGTCCCGAGCCCGGTGAGGGGCAGGTTCTGCTCAAGGTGCGCGCCGCCAACATCAACTTCCCGGACGCCCTGCTGTGCAAGGGGCAGTACCAGGTGACACCGCCGCTGCCGTTCACGCCGGGCGTGGAGATTTGCGGTGAGACCGAGGACGGCCGCCGCGTCATCGCGAACCCGACGCTGCCGCGCGGCGGCCTCGCCGAGTACACGGTTGCCGACGCGAAGTCCCTGCTGCCCGCGCCCGATTCGCTCGACGACGCCGAGGTCGCCGCCCTGCACATCGGCTACCAGACCGGCTGGTTCGGCCTGCACCAGCGCGCCCACCTCCAGGCGGGCGAGACGCTCCTCGTGCACGCCGCCGCGGGCGGGGTCGGCAGCGCCGCCGTACAGCTCGGCAAGGCCGCGGGCGCCCGGGTCATCGGCGTCGCCGGCGGCCCCGAGAAGGCGAAGGTCGCGGCCGAGCTCGGCTGCGACGTCGTGATCGACCGGCGTTCCGAGGACGTCATCGCCGCCGTGAAGGAGGCCACCGGCGGCCACGGCGCCGACGTGATCTACGACCCGGTGGGTGGCGACGCGTACCGGCAGTCCACGAAGGTCGTCGCCTTCGAGGGCCGCATCGTCGTCGTCGGCTTCGCCTCCGGCGCCATCCCGACCGCCGCGCTCAACCACGCGCTCGTGAAGAACTACTCGATCCTCGGGCTGCACTGGGGCCTGTACGCCACCAAGAACCCGAAGCTCATCCCGCACTGCCACCAGAAGCTCACCGAGCTGGCCGCGAGCGGCGCCATCAAGCCCCTCGTCAGCGAGCGCGTCGACCTGAGCGACGCCGCGTCCGCCGTCCAGCGCGTCGCCGACGGCGTCACGACGGGCCGCGTCGTGGTGGTGCCGGGTCTGAACGCCCGCCAGCAGGAAGGAGCCGTCGCATGAGCCTCGACGCCGCCCAACTGAGGGACCGCACAAAGGAGTTCCTCACCGCGCATCCGCCCGCGAGCACGTCCCGCGAGGACTTCCTCAGCGCCCGCTTCGACGCCGGACTCGCCTGGGTGCACTACCCCGAGGGCCTCGGCGGTCTCGACGCGCCGCGCGCCCTCCAGGCCGTCGTCGAGGCCGAGCTGACGGCCGCGGGCGCGCCCGACAACAACCCGCGGCGCAACGGCATCGGGCTCGGCATGGCCGCCCCCACCATCCTGCGCTACGGCACCGAAGAGCAGAAGCAGCGCTTCCTCAAGCCGCTCTGGGTCGGTGAGGAGGTCTGGTGCCAGCTGTTCAGCGAGCCGGGCGCCGGCTCCGACCTGGCCGCACTGGGCACCCGCGCCGTCCGTGACGGAGACACCTGGGTCGTCAACGGCCAGAAGGTGTGGACGTCCAACGCGCACAACGCCCGCTTCGCGATCCTCGTCACCCGCACCGACCCGGACGTGCCCAAGCACAAGGGCATGACGTACTTCGTGTGCGACATGACCGACCCCGGCGTCGAGGTCCGGCCGCTGCGCCAGATCACCGGCGAGGCCGAGTTCAACGAGGTGTTCCTCTCCGACGTCCGGATTCCCGACGCCCACCGGCTCGGCGAGGTCGGCGACGGCTGGCGGGTCGCCCAGACCACCCTCAACAACGAGCGCGTCTCCATCGGCGGTATGCGCGTGCCGCGCGAGGGCGGGCTCGTCGGCATCGTCGCCAAGACCTGGCGCGAGCGCCCCGAACTGCGCACCCAGGACCTGCACCAGCGCCTCGTCAAGCTGTGGGTCGAGGCCGAGGTCGCCCGCCTCACGAGCGAGCGGCTGCGTCAGCAGCTCGTCGCCGGGCACCCCGGGCCCGAGGGCGCCGGCATGAAGCTCGGCTTCGCCCGCCTCAACCAGGAGATCAGCGGCCTGGAAGTCGAACTCCTCGGCGAGGAAGGGCTGTTGTACGACGACTGGACCCTGCGCAGGCCCGAGATCGTCGACTTCGCGGGCCGCGATGCCGGTTACCGGTATCTGCGCGCCAAGGGGAACAGCATCGAGGGCGGGACGAGCGAGATCCTGCTGAACATCGTCGCCGAGCGCGTCCTGGGCCTGCCGTCCGAGCCGCGCACCGACAAGGACGTCGCCTGGAAGGACCTCGCCCGATGACCACGACGACCACCACGAACACCGAACCCGACCTCCTCTACTCCGAGGAGGAGGAAGCGCTCCGCTCTGCGGTCCGCGACCTGCTCAGCGACCACTGCGACGCCACCGAGGTCCTCGCCCGCGTCGACACGGACGCGCCGCACGACCGCGAGCTGTGGAAGAACCTCGCCGAGACGATGGGTCTCGCCGGGCTCCTCGTCCCGGAGGACAAGGGCGGCCAGGGCGCCTCGCACCGCGAAGCGGCCGTCGTCCTGGAGGAGTTGGGCCGCGCCGTCGCCCCGGTGCCGTACCTGACCAGCGCCGTCATCGCCACGGAGGCGCTGCTCGCCTGCGAGGGCGACGAGGCGGCCACCGTCCTCGCCGCGCTCGCCTCCGGCCGCTCCATCGGCGTGCTCACCGTGCCGCTGTCGGCCGCGCCCGGGCAGGACTTCAGGGACGTACGAGAACAGGGCGGGGCCCTGACCGGCCGCGTCACCGGTGTCGCGGACGCGGGCGCCGCCGACGTGTTCCTCGTGCCCACCGCGAGCGGCCTGTTCGCGGTCGACGCGGGCGCCGAGGGTGTCACCGTCGAGCCGCAGGTCTCGCTGGACCGTACGCGTCCGCTGGCCGCCGTGACGTTCGCGGGGGCCGCCGGGCGAAAGCTGACCGACAGTGCGGCGACGGCGGTGCGGCGGGCGCTGCGGGCCGGTGCAGGGATGCTCGTGTCCGAGCAACTGGGGCTCGCGGACTGGCTGTTGACGGAGACCGTGCGTTACACGAAGGAGCGCAACCAGTTCAACCGGCCCGTCGGCTCCTTCCAGTCACTCAAGCACCGCCTCGCCCAGCTGTGGCTGGAAACGGTCAATAGCCGCGCCGCCGCGCGCAATGCGGCCGACGCTCTCGCCGCGAACAGCGAGGACGCGGACATCGCGGTCGCCGTCGCCCAGGCGTACGCGGCACCCGTCGCGGTGCACGCCGCCGAGGAGGCGCTGCAGCTGCACGGCGGCATCGGCATGACGTGGGAGCACCCGATCCACCTATACCTCAAGCGCGCCAAGGCCGACTCGATCGCGCTCGGCACGGCGGGCCGGCACCGGGAGGAGCTGGCCGAACTGGTCGACCTGCGCGCTCCCTGAGGGAAGCCGCTACGCACACAACTTCACAGCCGGGGTTTTACCTCTCCTTGACGAGATGGCATTATTGCGACTCGTTCGCAATAACGGCTGATCTTGAATAGGGGTGGGTCACGTGGCCAGGCCGGCACGGAGCGCGACAGCAGGGGCAGCGGTCACCGCACTGGCGGTGGCCGCTGCGGCCTGCGCGGCGCCGAACGACGACGCCAAGAGTGGCGGCACTGACAGCGCCGTCGTCGGCATCGCCTACGAGCCCGACAGCCTCAGCCCGCTCCTCGGCTACGGCAAGGACGGCAACTCGAAGATCTTCGACGGACTGCTCACGCACGACGCCGACATGAAGCTCAAGCCCGCGCTCGCGGCCGAGCTGCCGAAGGTCACCGACGACGGCCGCACCTACACGTACAAGCTGCGCGACGGCGTGAAGTTCAGCGACGGCAAGCCGTTCACGTCGAAGGACGTCGTCTTCACCTACGACACGATCCTCGACAAGAAGACCAACAACGCTTCCAAGGCCGAGCTGGACGCCGTGCGGGACGTCGAGGCGAAGGGCGACGACACCGTCGTCTTCCACCTCAAGTACCCCTACGCGCCGTTCGCCGAGCGCACCGTCCTGCCCATCGCGCCCCAGCACGTTGCGGGTCAACAGGATGTGAACAACGGCAGGTTCACCACCAGGCCGATCGGCACGGGCCCGTACAAGCTGGTGAAGTGGTCGAAGGGTGAGAAGCTCGTCTTCAAGGCCAACCCCGACTACTGGGGCGGCGCACCGAAGATCAAGAACTTCACCATGGCGATCATCAAGGACGACGACGTGCGCGCCACCCGGCTGCGCTCCGGCGACCTCGACGGCGCCATCCTGCCGCCCAACCTGGCCAAGACCTTCAAGGCCGACACCGCCAAGAAGACCTACGCGGCGAACTCCTTCGACTACCGCGTCGTCACCCTGCCGACCGGCAACAAGGTGGCCGGTGACACCGACATCCGCCGCGCCCTCGACATCGGCGTGGACCGCAAGGCCATGGTCGACCAGATCCTGGAGGGCGCGGGCAAGGCGGCCTACGGGCCCGTGCCCACCGACAGCCCGTGGTTCACCAAGGGCACCGAGCGCGAGCACGACCTCGCGAAGGCCAAGAAGCTCCTCGACCAGGCGGGTTGGAAGACCGGAGCCGACGGCATCCGTAAGAAGGACGGCGTCCGCGCCGCCTTCCCGCTCTGGTACCTCGCCGGCGACAAGCTCCGCCAGGACCACGCCCTCGCCTACGCCTCCGACGCCAAGAAGCTCGGCATCGACGTCAAGGTCGAGAGCGGCACCTGGGAAGTCATCATGCCCCGCATGCCCAAGGACGCGGTCCTCGCGGGCGGCGGCGCGCCCGCCGACCCCGACTTCGACCAGTACTCGCTGCTCAAGTCCTCCCTCGCGGGCAACGGCTTCAACAACATGGCGCACTACGACAACAAGAAGGTCGACGCCGCCCTGGAGGACGCCCGCCGCACCGACGACAAGGCGAAGCGGCAGGCCGCGTACGACACCGTCCAGCGCGCACTCGTGAACGACCCCGGCTACACCTTCCTCACCCACATCGACCACCTCTACGTAGTCGACAAGAAGTTCGGCGACCTCTCCACGCAGGTCGAGCCGCACGACCACGGTCTTGCCTCTGGGCCGTGGTGGAACGTGGAGGACTGGAAGGCATGAGCAGGCGGCTCCCCTGGGGGCCGATGGCGCGCCTGACGGGCCGGCGGATCGCGTTCGCCGTGCCCGTCCTCGCCGCCGTCACCTTCGGCGTCTTCGCGATCGCCGCGGCCTCCCCCTTCGATCCGGTCAAGGCGTACGCGGGCACGGCCGGGCTCACCGCGTCACAGGAGAACCTCGACCAGCTGCGGGCAAATCTCGGCGTCGACCAGCCGCTGTTCGCCCGCTGGTGGGACTGGCTCACGTCCGCGGTCACCGGCGACCTCGGCGACTCGGCCGTCATGCGGCAGCCGGTCGCCCAGGTGATCGGCGAGCGGCTCGGCTGGTCGGTCCTGCTGGCAGCCACCGCGTTCCTCGTCGCGGTCGTCCTCGGCACGCTCCTCGGCGTCCTGGCCGCGCGCCGGCAGGGCGGCTGGCTCGACCGGGCCGTCACCTCGCTCGCGTACACGCTGGAGGCCGCGCCCCCGTTCTGGCTCGGCCTGCTCGCCGTGTGGCTGTTCGCGCTGAAACTCGGCGTACTGCCGGCCGGCGGGCTCACCGACACGGGCTCCTCGACGATCACCGCCGGGCAGGTGCTGTCCCATCTCGCGCTGCCCGCTGGTGTGTTGGCGGTCTCGCAGCTGCCGTGGTTCGTCCTGTACGTCCGTCAGGGCGTCGGCGACGCGCTCGACGAGGACCCCGTGCGCGGGGCCAGGGCGCGCGGACTCGCGCCGCGCACCGTCCTGTTCGGGCACGCGCTGCGCTCCGGCATGCTGCCCGTGCTCACGCTCATCGGGTCACGGGTGCCCGAACTCATCACGGGGGCGCTGCTCGTGGAGACCGTGTTCAGCTGGCCGGGCATCGCCGCCGCGACCGTGCAGGCGGCCACGTCCGTGGACTTCCCGCTGCTCGCCGCCGTCACCGTCCTCGCGACCCTCGCCGTGCTCGCCGGCAACTGGGCCGCCGACCTGCTGTACGGCATCGCCGATCCGAGAGTGGGCTTCGATGGCTGAGCAAGCAGTTGGCGCTGCCCGAGCAGTGGCAGGACAGGCCCCGCAATGGCGCACGCACGGAGTGCGGCGCCGCTCCACGCGCGCGTGGCGGATACGTACGTCCGCGGTGATCGTGTCCGTGGTCGTCCTCGCCGTGCTGCTTGTGCCGCCGCTGACTCAACTGGACCAGCAGGCCGTCGACCTCGCCGCGAAGCTCCAACCACCGTCCTGGGCGCACCCGTTCGGTACCGACGACGTCGGCCGCGACCTGTTGCTGCGCAGCGTGTACGGGCTGCGGGTCTCGCTGCTCGTCGGTGTGGTGGCCGCGGTCGTGGCGACCGTCATCGGCACCGCCGTCGGGGCGCTCGCGGGCGCGCTCGGCGGCTGGGTGGACCGGGGCGTGATGCGCGTGGTGGACACCTTCTCGTCGGTGCCGCACCTGCTGCTCGGCGTCTTCATCGTGGCGATGTTCCGGCCGGGGGTCTGGCCGGTCGTGATCTCGGTGGGCCTGACGCACTGGCTGTCGACGGCCCGCATCGTGCGCGCCGAAGTCCTGTCGCTGCGCTCACGGCCCTACGTCGACGCGGCGATCTCCGGCGGATCGTCACGGTGGCGGGTGACGGCCCGACACCTCCTGCCCGGCGTCCTGCCGCAGGCGGCGCTCGCCGCGGTGCTGATGGTCCCGCACGCGATCTGGCACGAATCCGCCCTGTCCTTCCTCGGGTTGGGCCTGCCCACCCACCAGGCCAGCCTCGGCACGCTCGTCCAGACGGCGCGCGGCTCGCTGCTCGCGGGCGACTGGTGGCCGACCCTCTTCCCCGGCCTGTTCATCATCGTGCCGACGCTGGCCATCGCGGGCCTCGCGGGTGCCTGGCGCGAACGCCTGAACCCCCGCCGCCGATCGGAGCTGACCCTGTGACCACGGTGCTTTCGGTGGACTCCCTGTCCGTACGGTTCCGGATGCGCGACGGCGCGTACGTACGGGCCGTCGGCGACGCCTCCTTCGACCTCGGGGCGGGGGAGTGCCTGGCCCTCGTGGGCGAGAGCGGCTGCGGAAAATCGGTGCTGGCCTCCGCGCTCCTCGGCCTGCTGCCGCAGAACGCGGAGACGGCGGGCTCGGCGCGCCTCGGCGACCTCGACCTGATGGCGGCCGACGAGGCGACGCTCGCGCGCACGGTGCGGGGCCGCCGGATCGGCCTGGTGCCGCAGAGCCCGGCCGCGCACCTCACCCCGGTCCGCACGGTGCGCTCACAACTGGGCGAGGTACTGAGGCAGTTGGCGGGCGTGCCGCGTCGCGGCCCGCGGCTGCAGGAAGCCGTCCGGCAGGCAGCCGAGCGTGCCGCCTTCCCGCTGGACCATCTCGACCGCTACCCCCACGAACTCTCCGGCGGACTCGCGCAGCGCGCCGCGACCGCGCTCGCCCTCGTGGGGGACGCTCCGCTGCTCCTCGCCGACGAGCCGACCACCGGCCTCGACCGCGACCTCGTCGAGCGGACCGTCGAGGAACTGCGCCGCCACATCGGCACCGACCGGGCGCTGCTGCTGATCACGCACGACCTCGCGGCGGCGGAGCGGATCGCGGACCGGGTGGCGGTGATGTACGCGAGCAGCATCGTCGAACTGGCCGACGCGGACGCCTTCTTCGGGGCGCGCGGCCCCCGCCACCCGTATGCACGGGGCCTCCTGAACGCCCTGCCCGACCGCGAGTTCACCCCGATCCCCGGGATGCCACCGGAACTGAGCGCGCTGGGGGAGGGCTGCGCGTTCGCCGCGCGCTGCACGGGCGCCGACGGCCTGTGCGCGGCGATGCCGGCGGTCACGGACGGCGTGGCCTGCCACCACCCCGTACCGGCCCACCAGGAGGCCACCCGTGCTTGAACTGCACGCCATCACCGCGGGCTACGACCGACGAGCCCCGGTCGTCCGCGACGTGACCCTGACCGTCCGCCCCGGCGAGAGCGTCGGACTCCTCGGCCCCAGCGGCTGCGGCAAGTCGACCCTCGCCCGCGTCGCGGCGCTGCTGCACGCCCCGGACGATGGGCACGTCGTCATCGACGGCGAACCGGCCCAAGGTTGGCGCCACCGAGCCCCACGCGCACAACGCACCGCGTTCGGCGTCGTCTTCCAACAACCACGCCTGTCCGCCGACCCGCGCCTGCGCCTTTCCGACCTGATCGCGGAACCCCTGCGCGCGAACGGCGCCGACCACGCGGCGCGGGTGAGCGAACTGGCGGACACGGTCGGCCTGTCCACCGACCTCCTGACCCGCCGCCCCCACGAGGTCAGCGACGGTCAACTCCAACGCGCCTGCCTCGCCCGCGCCCTCACCCTGCGCCCCCGTTGGCTGATCTGCGACGAGATGACCGCCATGCTCGACGCGTCGACCACGGCCGCGCTGGTGGGCGTGGTGGAGGACTACCGGCGGGAGACCGGGGCGGGGCTGCTGGCCGTGGGGCACGACCGGGTGCTCCTGGAGCGGTGGTGCGGGCGGACGGTGGAGTGGGGGGAGCTGGTGGGGGCGTAGGCGGGTTCGCCTGTCTGTGGCGGTGACAGCAGCAGCGACGGCCTCCTGAACCCGAAGATGGGCGTCTTCTACGTCGCCGTCCTGCCTCAGTTCATCCCCCAGGCACGCCGGCCGCTTGACCGGATCACCGGCACCGTCATCGGCGTCTTCGGTATCAGGCTGGCACTCAGCAGCTGACGCTCCGAGACGACGCCGGCGCATGAGCCGTTCGTGACGAGGCGGGCGGCGGCTACGTGACTCGCTCGGCCTCGGCGACCAGTACCTCCGCGTCGCGCCGCAGCCGGGTCCGTAGCCGCGCCCACGACTCCTCCGCCTCGCCCAGATACACCGCGCGGGCATGCGCCAGCACCGCGCGGTTCTCCTCCGGGAGTCGAGCCAGGGCCCAGTCCGCCGCCGCGTCCTTCGAGAGGATCTCGCCGGTCGCGAGGGTGGCCCAGACGCGGGCCAGTGTCAGGACCACATTGCGGGTGTCCGTCTCCAACTCCTCGAGGAGCGCCGGGATCCCGGCCACGGTCGCGCGGCGCACATCGGATTCCGGAACCGGATCGAGCAGTTCGGTGGCGGGCGGCCCGAACAGGGCGACACCGCGCTGTCGCACCATCGTGACCAGCAGCGCCAGGTCCTCGTCCGCCTCGGGCCGCGGCGTATCTCCGCGCTCGTACGCGTCCCGGAGCCATTCGCCGTACTGGAACTCCCGCACCGGCGGAAACCGCCAGGGCCGCACATCGGCGAGCTGTACGAGCGTCAACTCCACCGGACGGTCCGGGCCGTGTGCCGCACCCGCACCGGACAGGTTCATCAGCCCGCCGACGAGATGCGCGCGCTGGTCGGGGGTCGTGGAAGCGCCCGTCACGGCGAGCACGTCCACGTCGCTGTGGGGGCGCAGGCCGCCGGAGACCGCCGAGCCGTAGAGGTATGCGGCCACCAGATCCGGCCCGAGCACCTCCCGCAGCACCTCCACCACGCACTCCACCTGGCGCACGGCCGACTCCCTTCGCTTTCCGTCGATCCTTCGCCCGCCCCCGTCATCATGCACGCCCGTGACCAGTGGGTTGTGGTGGCCCCGCGGTGAACCGGGGGTGCCAGTCGCGCCAACTCCCGTCACACCTCTGCCCCTTGATGACCCGCGCCCCGCATACTCACCGTGTCCCACCGGCCCACCACGGGAGGCACGCATGGCCCCGACCACCCGCCGCAGAGCCCTCGGTACCCTCGCCGCCGCGCTCGCCGTCGGTGTCACCACCCCCAACCTGGCCCAGGCCGCCGCGGCCAAGCGCGGCCCCGCGCCCCTGCGGCGCGCCCACGCCCACAACGACTACGAGCACCCGAGACCCCTGTTCGACGCGCTCGACCAGCGGTTCAACAGCGTCGAGGCCGACATCTACCTCGTGAACGGCGACCTCCTCGTCGCCCACGACCCCGTCGACCTCGACCCCGCGCGCACCCTCGACTCCCTCTACCTCGCCCCGCTCGCCGCCCGCGTGAAGTCCAACCACGGTTCGGTGTACCGGGGTTGGCGCACCCCGCTGCAGCTCCTCGTCGACATCAAGACCGACGGCGCGGCGACGTACCAGGAACTCGACCGCCAATTGCGCCGCTACGGCCGCCTCTTCACCACGTACGACCGCGGGCGCGTGCGGAGCGGAGCCGTCACCGTCGTCGTCTCCGGCGACCGGGCCGCCCGCCCGCCGATGGAGGCGCAGGCCAGGCGCAGCGCCTTCTACGACGGCCGCCTCACCGACCTCGGCAGCGCGGCGCCCGCCTCGCTCATCCCGCTCATCAGCGACAACTGGGCCAACAACTTCGCCTGGCGAGGGAGCGGGCCGATGCCCGCCGCCGAACGCGACAAGCTGCGCGGGATCGTCGGCGCCGCCCACGCGCGCGGCCAGCGCGTCCGCTTCTGGGAGACACCCGATGTCGCCGGGCCCGAACGCGACGCCGTCTGGGCCGAATTGATCGCCGCCGACGTCGACCACCTCAACACGGACGATCTCGCGGGGCTGCGGGCGTTCCTGGAGGCGCACGACAAGGTGCACGCCGCAGCTCACGGCAAGGGTTCCGGCCGGTGACCCCGGGTTAACACCCGTTCGGGGGACAGGTCATGCCCCGGTCGGCGCCCTCCGCTGCGTCACACTTGCGGCCGATAGCCACGGTGTTGACGTGGCGGAGGAGGTTCGGCGATGTCTCTGTCCATTTCCGTGGTGCTGTTGCTGCTCATCGTCGCGGTGATCTTCCTGCGCAACGGAGCGATGAAGTTCTCGCACGCGCTCGTCTGCGTCCTGCTCGGCTTCCTGCTCGCGGGCACCGACGCGGCGCCGACCATCCACGACGGCATCAATTCCACCGCGGGGCTGGTCAGCAGCCTCAGCCCGTGAGGCAACCGGCTCAGCATGCCGGGCAATTGAAGACAACCCGAAGCTGGTGCAGTCGGAGTCCGGTATGACGAACGACCGGACAGTGGTGTTCTGCGCCCCCCCCCGGTCGCCCGGACGAACCTCAGCGGTTCCGTCCGGGCGACCGTCCGTTGTGGGCTACTTCCTGGCCGAGAATACCCCTATCCCGTTCGCGACCGCCCGCTCCGGCGGGTCGCTTGGGTGGTTGCGGACCGACACCGTGGGCGCGCCGGGTGCGCGTGCCACGAGGGTCGACGAACCGCCGCCGTCCAGGCTGAACGCGTCGTCCGAGCCCAAGGACCGCATCGTGGCGGCCACTTCGGTCATCGACATGCCGGTGCGGTAGGCGGGCGCGCCGTCCAGGGCCAGCAGGATCAGCTCATGGCCGCCGTCCCCGATGCCCGCCGCCGTGCGCACCGCCGACGTCGTCGCGTCCAGGCCAGGCAGTGGTGCGCCGTCCCGCAGCACGGGATACCCGCCGATCGCGAAGCGGTACGGGATGTGCGAGCGCGCGGCGACGAGCCGGTGGTGGACCGCGACCGGCTCACCCGGTGACAGCTTGCGCAGCCACTGCGCCCCGGCCTCCCTGCCGACCAGGACCGTGGTGTCGGCCGCTATGGGACCGCTGCCGGGTGTGTCGGCCGACGACACGACGCGCCCGTGCCGCACCGTCACCTCGTACGTGTCCGTGGTGCAGGGAGCCGCCCGCTGGGTGTCGGTGCCGCAGGTGGCACGCACCCGCGACACGCTGCCCCAGTCGGACGTGAACGCCCCGACCGAGCCGACCGGCAGCGCGTACTGGTTCAGCCCGCCCAGCGGCATGCGGTCGTCCCGGGTACGTATCGAGCCGTCGAGCTCCAGGCTGTCGAGGCGGGCCCGCCGGTCGACCCCGACGCCGAGGACGTCCCGGGTGGAGGTGCCGGGCGGCAGGGCCGGGCCGAAGCGCTGCCCGTCCGGCACGGCCGCCTTGAGCGTGTGCCCGCGGGTGATGGCCGGGCCGACGGAGGCGCCGGTGACCTCGACGCCCGGATGCTGGGTCTCCGAGATGTTGAAGAAGTCCCCGTTGACCCCGCCGACGGCGCCGGCCGTGTCGGACATCGAGGAGACGGTGGCGCGGGCCCCGACCGCGCCGGGGTGCAGGAGGTCGACCCGCACGCGCGGGTCGGTCAGATCGACGGTGAGGACATGGGCGTGTGCGGTGCCCTTGGCGGCGGGAACGTCGAACTCCGTGTACGTGACGCCCGGAGCGACCCGCTCGCCCGAAGCGGCGCCGGCCGGCGCCGCACCCGTCAGGGCGGCACCGGCCAGCATCGAAGCGACCCCGAGGGCCGCAAGGACTCTTCTGCCTCGCTTGCCAACTCTCGTCTGCATGCGGGGAGTTCAGCAGACGCGGGGTCGCACGTCGATGGCTAGGTACCGACCAACCGGGAACGGATCAAGAAACGTACGCCTTCGGGTGCTTCGAGGGAGAAGCCGCTGCCGCGTCCCTCGACGACGTCGACGATGAGCCGCGTATGGCTCCACACCTCGTACTGGCTCTTGGACATCCAGAACGAGACCGGCTCCGCCACCCCCTCCACCACGAGATCGGCGAGCAGCACATCGGAGGCTCCCGTGCGGAACTCGCCCGCCAAATAGCACATCGGTGCACTGCCGTCGCAGCAGCCACCGGACTGGTGGAACATCAGCGGACCGTGGGCCTCGTGCAGCCGCCGCACCAGCTCGGCGGCCGCGTCCGTCAGCTCCACGCGGGGTACGTCGGTCATGTCACCCAGTCAAAGGGGTGGGACGTTGCGACCACGTTGCACGCGCGACACGGACCCCGGCATAAGCTCCCCACATGGAACAGAGGGAGATCATTCTGCGGGCCATCGGCGTGCTCACCGAGACGCACGAGATGGTGCGCAGGCTCAGCGACGGCGAGGCACTCGACACCGACTTGACGCAACTGGGGCGGCTCGTGTCGGAGGTGTTCCCGACCATCGAGATCCCGTCGGGGGCCACTGCGGAGGAGGCGGCCGAACTGGCCATCGCCGCGCTGATGCCGGCGAGCGTGTCGCTCGTGGAGGCGTTCGCGTTCCTCTTCACGCAGCTCGCCAAGGTCCACGACGAGGGCCGCATCGACGTCAACTCCAGTGAGCTGCTGCAGGAGATCGCGCTGCGGATGTCCGATCCGGGCGCGGCGGAGGCAGAGGAGGAGTGAGGGGAGCGGGCGCCCGCCCCGTGCGGGCGCCCGACCGACTGGCCATCAATGCCGTCGGGGACCTACTTCTGCGGCCCCCGGAAGCGTCCGAACGCCTTGCCGAGGGTGCCGAACGGTGAGGCGTCCTTGGCGTCCGGGTCCGTCGGCGCCTGCGCCGGGGCGTCGCCGCGCGGCACCTCGGCGAGCGCGGCGCGTGCCGCCTCGGCCGCCTCGCGGTAGCTGTCCCGGGACCTGGTCATCGCGTCGAGCGCCTCGGCGTACTTCGTGACCATGTCCTGCGCGTGCGTCAGCTCCTCGTCGGGCGTGAGCAGATGCCAGCCGTCGCGCAGACGTGTGAGGGCCTGCTGCGCCTCGTCGGTCAGCGGCCGCGGGAACGCGGTGAACTCCCGGATCCGGTCGATCAGTTCGGTCGGCTCGCTGCCGTCGAGGAACACGCTGCGCACGGTGAAACGGTCCGCCGCATAGTCCGGGTGCGGCGGCGTGGTCGGCAGCACGATGCCGCCGCCGCGCGGCATCCCGGCCTTGAAGTCCTTGCGCAGCCCGAAGTCCACGATCTGCGCCTGGTCGGGCGTCGCCCGGTGCTCGATCACCCGGTGCTGCAGGCTCGGCGGCAGATGCTGCGTGATCGACTGCTGGCCGCGGGCGTCCGGCGTCATCGCCTCGTGGATGACGACATGCACGTACCAGCTGGAGCGCGAGCAGTCCTTGAGGAGGCGGCGCAGCGCGTCGTCGTCCTTGGGGAGGTGGTTCGGGGCCCGCAGGCGCAGCCCCGCCACCGTGTCGTGGTCCCAGGGCACCCGGTCGCTGTCCGGCCAGAACATCGGCGCGGGCGACGGCCAGGCCAGCTCCCAGGCCCGCTCCGCCTCCGCGGCGAGAATCCAGGTGACGCCTTCGGAGTCCTTGGCGCGGGTGTCGGGGTCGTACGTCGTGAGCTGGCCGCGCACGGTGACGTTCTCGGCGACGCGCCAGCGCGCCTCGAACACCCGGCGGGCGCCGGGTCCTGGACCGGCCTCCTCCGCGCGCGGGTGCAGCACGGTGGACCGCGCCGCGTCCTCGGGATCGAGGTCGAGGAAGTCGTCGAGCACACCCGCCGCCTTGAGGGCGATCAGGTTGCGCCGGACGTCGCGCTCGGGATCGGGCCCGAGGTGGCGTCCGCGTCCGAGCCAGGCGGTGTCGGGGACGGGTGTCGGGAGTGAGTTCTTCTTCGCCATGGAGTCGTTCTGTGAGTGATCGGGGCGCGACCAGTATGGGTCCGTGGGCGCGCGAGGGCCAGGGCAGGGTGGTCCGGTGTCGGGATTGTCGCGCGTACGCGCCCGATTCGCCCCTCGTGTACCCCGGCGTGGCGCGTCCGATCACGTACGCTCGCCGAATGGCCAGGTACTACGACGTGCACCCAGCAAACCCGCAAGCGCGCCTGATCTCCGCGATCGCCGACGGCATCCGCGACAGCGCGCTTGTCGCCTACCCCACGGACTCCTGCTACGCGCTCGGCTGCCGGCTCGGCAACCGGGCGGGAGTCGACCGGATCCGCACCATCCGGCAGCTCGACGATCGGCACCACTTCACACTGGTCTGTCAGGATTTCGCCCAGCTCGGCAGGTTCGTCCAGATCGACAACGACGTGTTCCGCGCCATCAAGGCGGCCACGCCCGGCAGTTACACCTTCATCCTGCCCGCGACGCGCGAGGTGCCGCGGCAGCTGCAGCACCCGAAGAAGAAGACCGTGGGCGTGCGCATCCCCGACCACGTGGTGACGCAGGCCCTGCTCGCCGAGCTCGGCGAGCCGCTGCTGTCCAGCACGCTGCTGCTGCCCGGCGAGGAGGAGCCGCTCACCCAGGGCTGGGAGATCAAGGAGCAGCTCGACCACCAGGTGGACGCCGTCGTGGACTCCGGCGACTGCGGCACCGTGCCCACCACGGTCATCGACTTCTCCGGCGGGGAGGCCGAGATCGTACGGCGCGGGGCCGGGGACACCGAGCGCTTCGAGTGACGCGGGTCGAGTGAGGGTGAGGCGGTCCGGGTGACTCAGTCCGGCGACGTCGTGCCCAGATAGCGGATGTGCGGGCGGGCGCCGGGGCGGGTGACCTCGGCGCGCACCCCGTACACGTCGGCGATCAGTTCCTCGGTCAGCACGTCGCCCGGCTCCCCGGCCGCCACCACCCGGCCCTCGCACAGCACGACGACCCGCGCGCAGTAGGTGGCGGCGAGGTTCAGATCGTGCAGGGCGACGACGGACGTGATGCCCAGCGTGCCGATCAGGTCGAGGAGTTCGAGCTGGTGCTGGATGTCGAGGTGGTTCGTCGGCTCGTCGAGCAGCAGCTCGCGCGGCTCCTGCGCGAGCGCCCGCGCGATCTGCACCCGCTGGCGTTCGCCGCCGGACAGCGTGTGCCACAGGCGGTGCGCCCGGTCGGCGAGCCCGCTGCGCTCCAGGGCGGAGCGCACGGCGGCCTCGTCCGCCGCCGACGCGGGCTGCCAGGCGCGGCGGTGCGGGACCCGGCCCAGGCGTACGACGTCGGCGACGGTCAACTCGACCTGGGCGTCGGACTGTTGCTGCACCATGGCGATGCGCCGCGCGGCCTGCCTGCGGCCCACCGAGGCGAGCGGGTCACCGTCGAGCGTGACGACGCCGCTGGCCGGGGCGAGCACCCCGGACAGCAGGCGCAACAGGGTCGACTTGCCCGAGCCGTTGGGGCCGAGGACGCCGGTGACGGTCCCGGGCTCCGGCGCCACCGACACCCCGTCGAGCACCAGCGCGCCACCCGGCGACCACGACACGCGCTCCGCGCGCAGCCCCGCCGTCACCGCACACCCCGCCCGCGGTACAGCACCAGCACGAACGCCGGCACACCGATCAACGAGGTCACCACACCCACCGGAACCTCCTGAGGTTCGAGGACCGTCCGCGCCACCGTGTCCACCCACACCAGGAACACCGCTCCCGCGAGCGCCGTCACCGGCAGCAGCCGGGTGTGCCCCGGACCGACCAGGGCGCGCGCCGCGTGCGGCAGCACCAGGCCGACGAAGCCGATCGCCCCCGCCGCGCTGACCAGGGCCGCCGTAAGGAGTGCCGTCACGCACAGCAGCACGATCCGGGTGCGGGCCACCCGCACGCCGAGAGAGGCCGCCGCCTCCGCGCCGAAGGCGAACGCGTCGAGGGTGCGCCCGTAGGCCAGGCACACCACGAGCGTGACGGCGAGCACGGCCAGGCACATCCACACCTCGGTCCAGCCGACTCCGCTGAGCGAGCCGAGCAGCCAGAACAGCACGCCGCGCGTCGTCTCCGCGTCCGCAGAAGTCAGTACGACGAACGAGGTCAGCGCCGAGAACAGCTGCATCGCGGCGACCCCGCACAGCACCACCCGGTCCGTGCTGCCGCCCAGCGTGTGACTGAGTACCAGGACCAGCGCGAACGAACAGACGGCGCCGACGAACGCGCCACCGGACACCGAGACGGCGCCCCCGCCGAGCCCGAGCACCACGACGAGCACGGCCCCGGTCGAAGCGCCCGACGAGACGCCGAGCACGAACGGATCGGCCAGCGGATTGCGCAGCAGCGCCTGAAGCACCGTGCCGCACACCGCGAGCCCCGCCCCGCACACCGCCGCGAGCAGCGTCCGCGGCAGCCGCAGATTCCATACGATGCCGTCCCGGATCGGCGAGAGATCCGAGGTCGCCAGACCCATCCGGTCGCCCACCGCAGCCCACACGTCACCGACCTGGATCTGCGCGGGACCGAGGGTGATGGCGAAGGCGACGGAGGCGCACAGCGCGGCGATACCGGCCGCCCAGGCGAGCGTGGCGCGAAGAGAGACCCGCGAAGAAGCCTTCGGGGGCGCCGCCGTCACCGCAGGAGCCGGAACCGTGCGAGCCGTCACTGGGCGAGGCCGAACTCGCGCAGCCCCGCGGCGACCTTCTCCACGCCGTCGACTGTGCGGATGGTCGGGTTCATCGCCTGCCCACTCAGGCGCACGTACCGCTTCTTCTTCACGGCGGTCATGTGCTTGGTGACCGGGTTGGACTCCAGGAACTTGATCTTCTGTGCGGCCGACTCCGCCGACTGCGAGCGGCGCGTCAGATCGCCGATCACCAGCACGTCAGGATCCCGGTCCGCGACCGTCTCCCAGTTGACCTGCGGCCACTCCGCACGCGTGTCGTCGAAGACATTGCGCGCCCCGAGCTCCTTGGTGACGACGCCGGGGGCGCCGCAACAGCCCGCCATGTAGGGCGAGTCGGAGTTCGCGAACCAGTACAGGACGTCCACGCCGTGCGCGTCGACCCCCGAAGTGGCGGTGCGGACTCGTGACTTGAGCTTGTCGATCAGCTTGTCGCCGCGCTCCTCGACGTCGAAGACGCGCGCCAGATCGCGGATCTCGCCGTACACGACGTCGAGCCCGAGGGCCTTGGTCCGCACCCCGTCACCGTCGCCGCCGTTGTCCTTGCCCGCACAGTCGCTGGGGGAGAGGTACGTGGGCACGCCGAGCTTCTCGAACTCCTCGCGCGGCGCCACACCGCCCTTGCCGAGGGTGTACGTGAACGAGGCCGCGGCGAAGTCCGGTTCGGTGCCGAGGACCTTCTCGAACGACGGGTAGCGGTCGGCCAGGCGCGGCACCTTCGCGTTGGCCTTCGCCAGGTCCTTGGGGACCGGGTCGGTCCAGGTGCCGGTGCCGACCATCCGGTCCTCGAGGCCGAGCGAGAGCATGATCTCGGCGGAGCCCTGGTCGAGGGCGACGGCGCGACGCGGGGCGTGCTCGACCCGCACCTTCTTGCCGCAGTTGTCGAGCGTGACACCGCCGCCCTTGTCGGCGCCGTCCTCGGTGGCGGCGGTCGTGCCGCACCCGGTGAGCAGCAGGGCGCCCGCCAACAGGGGTGCGCATCGGCGGAGTTGACGTGCGAACAGCACGGAAGTTCCTTCGCGTCCAGGGCTCATACGCGGAGCCGGCCTACGGTCCGCCCCCGTGCCACGCGGCACTGGAGGCCGCCAGCAGGTCTTCGGACTCGGGGTCGTCCGCGCGAAGCGCCTTCCCGGGTCGATGTGCCGACCCAGTGGCAGTGGCTCCGCCCGTCACCCTCACCGCTGCGCGTCAGTTCCGGGTTCGCACCGGATTCCCTGACCCGTGTGCGTAGAAAAACACACAAAGGTACGACTGGCTCGGCGAAACTATCACGCGGAGGCGATCGTGGTCCCGGCGGCGGTGCCGGAGCCGGTCAGCGGCCCTCGTTGAGCGCGTCCACCGCGCCCTGCGCGTCCCCGATCGTCGCGTAGTCCACGGCGACGAAGTTCACCGGCCTGCCGCGCTCGCGTTCGCAGCGGTGCGCCCGGTCGAGGACGTAGCGGCGGGCGTTGACCTCGCCCGCGTCGATGCGGCTGCCGCCGTTGTTGGTGATGAAGTGGTTGAGGAGGAACAGCCGTTTGTCGTCGCCGCCGCGGTGGGGGACGCAGCTCATCTGGTCCGGGGAGCGGAAGGAGAACGGCGTCTCCATGCCGTAGCGGTAGAAGTTGCGGTACCAGGAGGCCGGGGTGTCCGCCTTCTCGGCGAAGACGACCAGGCGGCGGCCGCTGTCGATCATCTCGCCGAGCGTCGGCCAGGGCTTCGCCGGATCGGCGTCGGGACGGTGGACCAGCTTGTCCAACCCGGCCTGGTGGAAGGCCTTTCGGGTGTCCTCGGCGGAGATCGCGTCCTGGACGATCAGGGTGACCACTTCGTTCGGGTGGTCCTTCATCCAGTCGCCGATCTCGCGCAGCGTCGGCACCAGGGAGATCGCCCCGGCCCTGCACACCGCGTGGCACAGCCACAGCCCCTTGCGCGGCGGATTGATCCGGTTGACCGCGGACCTCACCAGCGCCTGCTGCTCGGCCGTGAAGTCGGAGTTGTCCAGACGCTCGGTGATCTCCTCGGGAGTCTCCCAGCGGTAGGTGTCCAGCTGCATCGCGCGCACCCCGTGGTCCAGCTGCGTGCTGATGGGCGGGTCCTGCAGCGGCCCGATGAAGTGGTCGGCGGTCGTCGACATCGCATTGTGCGAGGTCAGATACGCGACCTCGTCATAGGGGCGGTCGCACAGCTCGGTGCTGCCCTCGCACTCGCGGGCCGCCGCGGGGGAGGCGGCCAGCGGCATCAGCACCATCCCCGCGACCGCCAGGCACGTCGCCCCGAACCCCAGGCCGACCGCCCGCCGCGGCGACCCGAGCCGCTCCCGCGCCACCCGCGGGACCCGGCCCACCCGCTCCGAGCGGGCGAGTAGGCCGACCCCGGCGAGCAGCGCTCCGGCGAGTACCGGGACGAGTGCGGCCCACAGCGCCGTGCTGGTGAGGTGACCGACGGCGGCGCGCTGCACGTCGTCGACGAGGCGGGTGAGGCTCGGCGGCCACGAGTCGGGAGGCGCCACGAGCTGCCCGTCCGTGACCAGGCGCGTCACCCAGGCGGCCAGCGCGGCGAGCACCCCGCCCGCCACCAAGGGAATCCCGAGCAGGATCAGCCGGCGCCCCGGCTGCTGCGGACCGAGCAGCCACAGCGCCGTGAGGGACAGCAACAGCAGTACCGCCGCGACGACTTCGAGCACCCCGAGGCCGACCGCCGTGTACGGGCGCGCCTCGTGCAGGCCCGAGAGATCGTTGCCGGACGCCTCGAGGGTGTCGGTCAGGTCCCAGGTGCCGCCGTCGACGAGCGTCCGGAGCTGGGCCGCGGCGCCCTGGACGCGGTCCGTGACGGTGGCCGGGGCGACGGCGGCGAGCGCGGTGCCGACGTCCCCGTCCGCGAGCGCCGTCTCGACCTCCGGTCGCAGTTCCGCGCGCTCCCCGGCCGGTACGAGGGCGAGCAGCGTGTCGGCGACGCGGCCCGCCTGGTCCGGCGTCAGCGGCAGCTGCGGCAGGCCTTCGGGCGCCCGCCCGGCGGCCAGTTCTCGCACCTCGTCGGCGAGCGTCGCCCGGAACCGGTCGAAGTCGGGCTCGGACCGGTTCTGGACGCCCGCGACGAGATCGCCGAAGTAGGTGTGCGCGAGGCCGTCGAGATTGGCGAGGACCGGGCGCAGGTCGACGACGAGGCGCAGGTCGTCACGGTCGCCGTTCAGATAGCCGACCACCGCGTCGATCTGCTGCCGGGTCAGGTCGCGCAGCGTGTCCGGCGGCAGGACCAGCTTGATGTTGGAGGTGATCTGGGCCTCCGGCACCGCGAGCCGGGCCAGCAGGTCGCGGGTGACCGGGGAGGCCTCCGGGTCCACCAGGACCTCGTTGTAGAGCCGGTCGTAGGCGTGCTGCTCGTCGAGGACCGCGGCGTGGAAGCCGGGGTCGAGCAGCGTGCCGCGGACGGTGGCCGTGACGCACACGGTCAGCGTGGCGGCAGCGGCCACGACGAGGGCCACGGCGCGGAGCAGCGTATGGAGCGTGCCCTTCTCCATGGCGTCGACGGTACCGGTCCCGGGTCCTTCTCAGTAGTCGAGCGGGTCCCTGATGATGGGGCAGGTCATGCAGTGGCCGCCGCCGCGCCCCCGGCCGAGTTCGGCGCCGACGATGGTGATGACCTCGACACCCGCCTTGCGCAGCAGCGTGTTCGTCTGGGTGTTGCGGTCGTAGGTGAAGACCACGCCGGGTTCGAGGGCGACCGCGTTGTTGCCGCTGTCCCACTGCTGGCGCTCGGACGCGTACACGTCGCCGCCCGTCTCGATCACCTGGAGGTCGCCGATGCCCAGGGCCTTCGCGACGACGTCGGTGAACGCGGCCGAGCCCTCGTCGGTGATCTCCAGGCCCGGCGCCTTGTCGCTGGGGCGCAGCGAGAACGTGTGCACCGCGTCCATGATCTTCGGGTAGAGCGTGACGATGTCGCGGTCGGCGAAGGTGAAGACGGTGTCCAGGTGCATGGCGGAGCGCAGCTTCGGCATCCCGGCGACGATGACGCGCTCGGCGGCGCCGCGCTCGAACAGGGAGGCAGCGACCTGCGTGATGGCCTGCCGCGAGGTGCGCTCGCTCATGCCCATCAGGACGACGCCCTTGCCGACGGGCATGATGTCGCCGCCCTCGAAGCTCGCCTGCCCCCAGTCCTGTTCGGGATCGCCCCACCACACGGTCGAGCCCGCGAAGTCCGGGTGGAACTCGTACACGGCTTTCATCAGTAGCGTCTCGTCGTGCCGCGCGGGCCAGTACAGCGGATTGAGGGTGAGGCCGCCATACAGCCAGCACGTGGTGTCGCGGGTGTAGAGGGTGTTGGGCAGCGGCGGCATCAAGTACTCGCGCACACCGGTGGATTCGCGCGCCAGGGACACGTACGGGGAGCGGTAGTCGTCGGGCAGATCGGTGGTGGCGAGCCCGCCGATGAGGTACTCGGCGAGCTGCCGGTGATCGAGGTCCTCCAGGAACGCCCGGGTGTCGTCGATCAGGCCGAGCCCGACCTGATTGGCGACGATCTTCCGGTCCAGGAGCCAGGACTTCGCCTCCGGGATCGCCATCGTCTCCGCGAGCAGCTCGTGCAGTTCGACGACCTCGACGCCGCGCCCGCGCAGCTTGTTGACGAAGTCGGCGTGGTCGCGCTGGGCGTTCTCCACCCACATCACGTCGTCGAAGAGCAGGTCGTCCGCGTTGGTCGGGGTCAGCCTGCGGTGCGCGAGCCCCGGCGCGCAGACGAGGACCTTGCGCAGCCGGCCCACCTCGGAGTGGACGCCGTACGGGACGGGAGCGGAGCTGTCGGGGTCGGTCACGGGGTGCCTCCCGGGGCGGGGGTGGGACGGGTGGTCACAGGCTGATCCAGCCGGCGGCCAGGGCGACGATGCCGATCACCGCGCCGATGACGGAGACGGCGAGGATGACGAACTCACGCGGCGAGAACAGGCGGCGGCCCTGCTCGCGGCGGGCCATCACGAAGAGGATGGTGGCGGGGGCGTAGAAGATCAGCGAGACGAGGACGAACTTCAGCCCCGCCGCGTACAGCAGGAACGCCGTGTAGATCACGGCCACCCACGCGATGGTCAGTTCACGGTTCGAGGTGCGGCCGCCCGCGGTGAGCGGATCGGCGCGCATGCCGATCTTCGCGGCGAACGCGGCCGCCAGCAGATACGGGATCAGGGACAGGGCGCTGGTCAGGTCGAGCGCGAAGTTGAAGGCGTCGTCGGAGAACGCGGTGACGACGAGCACGACCTGGGTCAGGATCGTGGTCATCAGCAGGGCGGGCACCGGCACGTCCGCGGCGTTGGCGCGGCGCAGGAAGCGCGGCATGTCGTCGTCCTTCGCGGCGACGAACAGCACCTCGGCGGCCATCAGCGTCCAGGCCAGATAGGCGCCGAGCACGGACACGATGAGGCCGACGCTGATGAAGACCTTGCCCCAGGTGCCGACCGCCTCCTCCAGGACCCCCGCCATGGACGGCTGGCGCAGCTCGGCGATCTCGCTCATCGGCATGATCCCGTAACTGACGATCACGACGGAGGCGAAGATGGCGAAGACGCTGAGGAAGCCGAGGATCGTGGCCCTGCCGACGTCCTCGCGGCGCTTGGCGTGCCGCGAGTAGACGCTGGCGCCCTCCACGCCGAGGAAGACGAAGACGGTGGCCAGCATCGTGCCCTTGACCTGGCTGAACAGGGAGCCGGCGTAGTCGGCGCCGCCCCAGTTCTCGGCGAACGCGCTCGGATCGAAGAAGACGAGCGCCAGGATCACGAAGATGACGATCGGCACGACCTTCGCCACGGTGACGATCCTGTTGATCGCCGCGGCCTCCTTCACACCGCGGCGGATCATCAGGAAGAACGCCCACAGGCCCACGGAGGAGAGGATCACGGCGAGCGCGGTGTCGCCCTCGCCGAGGCTGGACCAGATCGTGCCGACCGTCGACATGATCAGCACCCAGTACGTCACGTTGCCCACGCACGAGCTGGCCCAGTAGCCGAAGGCGGAGAAGAAGCCGACGTACTCGCCGAAGCCCGCCTTGGCGTAGGCGTAGACGCCCGCGTCCAGATCGGGCCTGCGCACGGCGAGGGACTGGAAGACGAAGGCGAGCATGAGCATGCCGGTACCGGCGATCGCCCAGGAGATGAGCGCTCCCGCCACCCCCGTCTGCTCGGCGAAACGGGCAGGGAGGGAGAACACCCCGGCGCCGACCATGGAGCCGATGACCATGGTGGTGAGGGTGAACAGGGCCAGTTTCGCGGGCGGTGGGGAGGTCTGGGACTCCGTAGAGACCTGCTGCTCCATCACGTCCCCTTCGGTTGCGGTGCGGGGGAGCTGGGACGCTCGGGGAACAGTTTTCTACCAACATGTTGAGAGGTGCACCTTTTGGGGGCGTTCCGGTGTCACAAGGTGTTCATTCCAAATGGCCGATTGTGCGAGTTGTGGGCAGCATGGTGCGAGCCGTCTCAGGAGAAGGACAAGCAGCCATGCAATCCTCATTGACCCCGGTGATCCTTCGGGAGCTGCGCGAGCCGCGCTCCTATCCCGCCGTGTCCCTGGCGATGCCCACCCATCGGCGACGACCGGAGAACGAGCAGGACCCGGTCCGGCTCGGCAACCTCGTCAGCGAGGCGGAGCGCCAGCTGGGGGCGGATCCCGCGGTGACCAAGGAGCGTCAGGAGGACGTCGTCGCGCAGCTGCGGGCCGCGGTCCAGGAGGTCGATCCCGCCGAGGTGCGCGACGGCCTCATCGTCTTCGCGGCGCCGGGCGAGCACCATGCCTGGGTCGTCGACCGCAGGGTCCCCGAGCGGGTCGTGGTCGCGGACACCTTCCTGACCCGGAACCTGGTCGCCGCCGACGCCGCACGGCGCCCCTACTGGGTGCTGGCCCTGGCCGCCGACCGGATCACGCTGTGGGACGGCCGCGGCGACAGCGTCACCGAGAACACGGAGCACGGCTTCCCGCTGACCCGCAGCCTCGAGGACCCGGACGCCGAACGCAAGGAGCGCGTCGGCGACCTGCCCAGCACGTTCCGCGACGAGCAGACCCGGCAGTTCTTCCGGGACGCAGACACCGAGCTGAGCGATGTGCTCGGCGAGGAACCGAGGCCGCTCTACGTCACCGGCGAGTCGGCCGCACTGACCCTTTTGACGGAGGTCGGCAGCGCCGCGCAGGGTGCGATCGAGGTGTCGGTCGGCGGGCTCGCGCAGGGCACCCCGGAGGAGGTCGCGCAGGCCGTGGCCCCGGCCCGGGACGAAGCGGCGCGGCTGGTCGTCGCCGAGGCGCTCGATCAACTGGAGCAGGCGCGCGGCGAGCGGAAGTACGCGGCGGGCGTGGACGAGGTGTGGCAGGAGGCCCAGGACGGCCGGATCCGCCGCCTCGTCGTCGAGGAGAACTACCGGATCACGGTGCGGGCCGGCGACGGCCACCTGGAACCGGCCGCAGACGACGATCTGGACGCCGTGCACGACATCGTCGACGAAGTCGTCGAGTCCGCCCTGGAGACCGGCGCGGAGGTGGTGTTCGTCCCCGACGACACCCTCGCGGACGCCGGGCGCGTCGCCGCGGTGTTGAGGTTCTGATGCGCGGGCGGACGACGATCGCGCCGATCGCCTGCGCGCTGGCGGGTGTGCTGGCGCTCGCGGCATGCGGCTCAGGGAACGAGCAGGACACGGGCGCGAGCGCCAGCGCGCGGCCCACCTCACCGGACGCGTCGAGGTTCTCCGGTACGCCGCCCTCGGCGCTGGCCTCGAAGAAGGCGTCGATCAAGGCCTCCACCTCCGAGGTCGCCAAGTCGGCCTCGGCGCGGGCCAGTTCGTTCGAGGCATCCGTCTCGGCCAACCTGGAGCGCAAGCGGCAGGAGTTCACCAAGCAGCTGGACAAGGCCGAGGGGCAGGGCAACGCGGTGCGCGACGTCGAGCTCACCGGCAAGCGCCTCGCGGACACGAAGGGCGTGCGCGCCGTCGTCGTCCACATCACCAACACCACCGACAAGACCGCCTCGTACGCGGTTCAGGTCGACTTCAGCGACTCCGACGGCAAGGTGGTCGAGTCGAAGGTCGTCGGAGCCGAGGACCTGAAGGCGGGGGACAGGGCGCAGCCGCTGGCGATCAGCACCAAGCCCCCCGAGCCGCATCTCAAGGCGAGTGTGGCGAAGGCCCAGCGCTACTAGACGGGCACCTTCTCCTGGGTCGCGGTCGAGTCCACGGCCGCGACCCGGCGCTCGAAGTGGACCCGCAGCCGCAGCGTGCACCAGATGCCGATGGCGGAGACCACCATCAGCGCGGCGGCCGGCGGCCAGTACGCCCCGCCGGCCAGGGACGACAGCCAGACCGCGGCGACCGGGGCGAAGCCCGCGAAGATCATGTTGCAGACCTGGTAGGAGAGCGAGATGCCGGTGTAGCGCACGTGCGGGGCGAAGCCGTCGGCCAGGATCGCGGCCATCGGCCCGTACAGCGCCGACATCACCAGGCGCATCGCCAGCATCATCAGATAGATCAGCACGACGCTGCCGCCGCCGAGCACCATGAACTGCGGGATCGAAAGGAGTACGACACCGGCGAGACCCGCGACGACGACTTTGTGCGCGCCCACCTTGTCACCGAGCAGCGCGAGCAGCGGGGTGACCACGAGTTCCAGGAACGCGGCCAGCGAGAGGCCGTTGAGCAGCATCGACTCCGACAGGTGCAGCGAGCCGGTGCCGTACGAGAGCAGATAGCTGGTCACCACGTAGTAGCCGCCGGTCGCGGTGGCCAGCGCGAAGACGCCGGTCAGGACCGTCTTCCAGTCCTTGTGCAGCACCTCGGCGACGGGCAGCCGGCTCGGTGTGTCCTTCTCGGCCTCGGCGGCGTGGATGTCGTCCATCACCGGGGAGTCCTCCAGCTTGGTGCGCACCACCAGGCCGATGGCGACGAGGACCGCGGAGGCGAGGAACGGCACGCGCCAGCCCCAGCTGTTGAACGCGGAGTCGCCGAAGAGGTTCATGAGGCTGAACATGCCGGTCGACAGCAACGCGCCGACGGACGAGCCGAGTTGGGCGAACGAGCCGAAGAAGGTGGCCTTGCCCTTGGGCGCGTTCTCGACGGCGATGAGCACGGCGCCGCCCCACTCGCCGCCGATCGCGATGCCCTGGATGAGGCGCAGCGTGATCAGCAGAATGGGGGAGAGGACGCCGACCTGGTCGTACGTCGGCAGCAGGCCGATCGCGAACGAGGCGATGCCCATCATCAGGAGCGTGATGACGAGCGTCTTCTTGCGGCCGACGCGGTCGCCGATGTGCCCGAAGACGATGCCGCCGAGCGGACGCAGCAGGAAGCCGACGGCGAAGGTCGCGAAGGACGAGATCGTCTTCAGTGCCGTCGGCATATCGGCGGGGAAGAAGACGTCGTTGAACACGATCGCCGCGGCGGTGGCGAAGGCGTAGAAGTCGTACCACTCGATGGACGTACCGGACAGAGCGGCGAACGCCGTCCTGAACGGACTCTGCGGCGAGCGGGACGTGGTGCGGTCCGTCAAGGGGACCTCCGGCGAATGAGTGCGGTCGGGGACAGGACGTGCTCAAACGTGGGGCGGTATGCCCCTGAGATGCGGGGTGAGGGCGACCAAGAGTTGCGGGGTGGCGCAGGCCGGTGCCCTCAGGGGCGCGGGGAACTGCGCAACCCCAGCCACGGTGTGGCGCGCCATGGGGCCCGGGCCAACCACGGCGCGGCCGGCCCGACCCCAACCCCGGCTACCCGCGAAGCGACCACACCCGGCTGCCGCCGATCCACGTCTCCCGCACCCGGATCCCGGCCAGCTCATCCGCGGCCACGGTCAGCGGATCCGCATCGAGGACGCAGAAGTCGGCGAGCATGCCGGGCGCGAGCGCACCCACCTCGTGCTCACGGTGCAGCGCACTCGCCGCCGCCCCAGTGTGCGCATGCAGACCGGCCTCGACCGGCAGCCGCAGCGACTCGTCACCGAGGACCGTGCCGAGCACCGTCCGCCGCGTGGCCGCCGCGGACACCGCCTCCAGCGGCGCGGGCGGCGCGACCGGCGCGTCCGAGGAGAAGACGACCGGCACACCGGCCCCGGGGCAGCGGCCCGCCGGGTTGTAGCGGTGCCCCATCTCACCGATCGCGGTCAACGTGCCGTCGCCGGTGCGCAGATGGTGCTGCGGCTGCATGACGGGGACGACGCCGAGCGCGCCCATCCGCTCGATCTGCTCGTCGGTCGGCAGACCGGAGTGCTCCACGCGGTGACGCATGTCGTTACGCGGCCGGTCGGCCTGCGCCTTCTCGATCGCGTCGAGCACCATGCCGATGGCGTACGGGGACTGGGCGTGCGTCGCGGTCTGCAGACCGGCGGCGTGGGCACGGCGGACGATCTCCGCGTACTCCTCGAACGAGTGGTACAGCTGCCCGTGGTGGCAGCAGTCGGCGGCGTAACCCTCGGGGAAGTACGCGGTCCAGCCGCCGAGCGTGCCGTCGGCGTAGAACTTCACGCCCTGGATGCGGAACAGGTCGTCGCCGAAGCCGCGCACAGCGCCCAGCTCCAGAGCAGTGTCGAGCAACGCCGAGGTGAGATAGGCGGACACACGCATGCGCAGCGAACCGTCCGACCGCGCCCGCAGATACGTCTCCATCTCGCGCCGCGAGACCTGCGCGTCGCCGATCGTGGTGACACCGGCGGCGAGGAACACCTCCTGGGCGCGCAGCAGATGGTCGGCCATGATGTCTTCGGGCTCGGAGAGGTGGAAGTTCGGTCCGTGGTTGCCGATCTTCACGCCGGCAGGCCCGGTGAGCAGGTCGCAGGCGGCGTCCCACAGCTGTCCGTCGGGCTCCCCGTTCTCGAAGTGGCCGATGCTGCCGCCCTCGGGCGACGGCGTGCCGGCGGTGATCCGGCAGGTGCGCAGCGTATGGGAGTTGACGACGCCGCCGTGTCCGGAGGCGTTCATGACGTAGACCTCGCGGTCGTCGGCGACGCGGTCCAGGTCGTGGCAGCTGGGGTGGCGGCCCTCGGCGAGGCGCCGGTGCTCGTAGCCGAAGCCGCGCACCGGGACGCCCGCGGGCAGCTCGCGGGCCGCCTCGGTCAGCACCTCGACGAGCGTGTCGATGTCCGGTACGCGCTCGGGGCGCAGGTCGACCCACGCGAGCGCCTGCCCGTACATGACCGGGTGGCAGTGGGCGTCGACGAAGCCGGGGTGGACGAGGCCGCCGTCGAGCGTCAGCTCCTCGTCGACCCGGCCGCCGAGCGCGGCGCGGGCCTCCTCGACGGTGCCGACGTGCACGATGCGCTCGCCGCGGACGGCGAGGGCCTCGGCCCGGACGGTGGTGCCGGCGGCGGCTACGGCGGCGCCGGTGACGAGGAGCGTGTGCTCGGGGGAGCGGGGCATGGCAGGCCTGCTTTCGACCGGGAACGTACGGGGGTGTGCCGACAGACGATTCGGCTCGCTGAACCATAGATAGCGAACGACTGATTGACCAGAGGGTCCGGCCAAGAATGTTTGTAAAGTCGAATCGCCGGTTGGGTTACGTATCGACTGTGCGTCCCGGTACGGACCGTTGATCGGTCCGCGTGGTCGGTCCTTGTGGTCGATCCGTGTGATCGGTCCGCATGGCCCGTCCCCAGGGTCAGTCCGTGCGCGGCCCCAGGTCGTAGCGCTCCTTGATCAGTTCGAGGTGGAGCCAGCTCTCCACCTCCCGCACGGTGGGTAGTTCACGCATCTCCTCGAGCGTGGTGCGCACCGCCGCGAACGACTCCGCGGTGATCGTGCCGACCAGCTCGGCGCCGCCCAGGCACGTCGACAGGAACGTCACGCGCTCGAAGGCGGCGACCCGTTCGGCGACGTCTGCCGCCGCGCCGTCGACCCGCAGGCTGAACCCGCACAGGTAGCCCATGCCGAGCACGTCGGGGCGGACCAGGGCCACCACCTTGGCGACCCCGCCCTCCAACAGGCGCAGGGTGCGCGCGCGGGTCGCGCCCGCCGACAGGCCGACGCGCGCGGCGAGTTCGGCGAACGCGAGGCGGCCGTCCTCCTCCAGTTCGGCGAGGATCCGCTCGTCCATCGCGTCGAGCGCGCTCACGGTCGGTTCCTGTGTGAGGAGGTAGGGGTCCTTCACGTGGCGGGTCGCGACGAGTGCGTCCACCGCGCGTACGCCCGGGAGCCTCCGGATCTCCTCGATGGTCCGGTCGAGCGCGCCGAAGCCCGCCGTGCGCAGCTCCGTCATGATGGCGCGCCGCCCGCTCGTCAGCGTCACGAACGGCGCCTCGGGCAGCGCGGCGATCGCGCGGGCGGCCGGGCCCGCGGGTCCTTCGGTGTCGATCGCCAGATGTGCGGAGGCCGAAAGGTCGCGCACAGCCGGGTGCACGATCGCGACGACCCGTACGGCGCCCGACTCCTGGAGCCGCTGCACGCGCATCCGTGCCGCGGGCCGGGACAGGCCCACCCGCTGCGCCAGCGTCTCGTACGTGAGGCGGCCGTCGCTCTGCAGCTCGCGCACGATGCGCAGGTCGGTCTCGTCGAGATCCACGTGCTGTTCCCCTCGGCGGTTCGGTTGCGGCCAGGCCGTGGACCGGCCGGGCGCCCGATCATTGTCGGTCACCGGATGGGCGACCGTCTCGTTCGGTCTGGACAAGTGTGGCAGTCGAAACGTAGGTTTCGTTCCCGTAAGTCGATCGAATCATTTATGAGTGCCCTGGAGGATGGTGTGCCGCGACCCGTCGTCGTGATCAGCGACACCGAGGAGCTGGACCCCGAGCCGGGTGTCCGTCTCCTCGTCGATGCCGGCTGGGAGGTGCGGGTGGTCGGCAGCCGGGACCCGGAGGCGATCGGCGCCGCCGCGTACGACGCCGACGCGCTGATCGTCGGGTACGCGCGCGTGGACGCGGACCTGCTCGACCGCACGCCCAAGGTGCGGATGATCGCCACCATGTCGGCGGGCTACGACATGATCGATGTCGCGGAGGTGGAGCGGCGCGGTCTTTGGCTGGCGAACCTGCCGCACTCCGCGACCGAGGACGTCGCCGTGCACGCCCTCGCCCAGGCGCTCGCGCTGACCCGCCGCCTCCCGCAGGCCGACGCCGTCGTCCGCTCCGGCGGCTGGAACACCGAACTGCACGAAGTGCCGCGTCGGGCCAGCGAGCTGACGCTCGGTCTGGTCGGCATGGGCCGCATCGCCCGCACCCTCGCCCGCCTCGCCGCGCCCCTCTTCGGCAAGGTCGCCGCGCACGACCCGCGCGCCACGGACTGGCCCGAGGGTGTCGAACGCCTCGACCTGGACACGCTCGTGGAGCGCGCCGACGTCCTGTCGCTGCACGTCCCGTCGACCCCGCAGACCAGGGGGATGGTCGACGCCGATCTGCTGGCCCGCATGCGCCCCGGCAGCGTCCTCGTCAACGTCTCGCGAGGCGACCTCGTCGACCCGGACGCCCTGCTCGCCGCCCTCGACGGCGGCCACCTCGCGGGCGCCGCCCTCGACGTCTTCCCCGTCGAACCGCCCGCGCCGGACGACCGGTTGCGCAGCCACCCGCGCCTGCTGCTCTCCCCGCACAGCGCCTTCCTCTCCGACGCCTCGCTGCGCGCCTACGTCACCGAGCCCGCGCGCAACGTCATCGCCTGGTGGGCCAACGGACGCCCGCACACCCCCGTCGTCGACCCCACCCCTCGTAACGCCTCTCGTACGCAAGGAGCACTCGCGTGACCGACACCCTCACCGCCCCCGTCACGGCCGACGACGCCGCCCAGGAGGAGCTGCGCCTGCGCCGCGAACTGGCCGCCGTCTACCGCCTGGTCGCGCACTTCCGCATGACCGACCTGATCTTCACGCACATCTCGCAGCGCATCCCGGGTCCGGACAACCACTTCCTGATCAACCCCTACGGCCTGCTCTTCGAGGAGATCACCGCCTCGAACCTCGTCAAGATCGACCTCGACGGCAACGCGGTCGAGCCGAGCCCGCACCCCGTCAACCCGGCCGGCTTCATGATCCACAGCGCGATCCACAAGGCCCGCCCGGACGCCCACTGCGTGCTGCACACGCACACCAAGGCCGGCTGTGCCGTCGCCGCGCAGCAGGGCGGGCTGCTGCCCGTCAACCAGATGTCGATGGAGTTCCACAACCGCGTCGGCTACCACGACTACGAGGGCGTCGCCCTCAACTTCGCCGAGCAGGAGCGCCTCGTCGAGGACCTCGGCACCCACCCGGCGCTGATCCTGCGCAACCACGGCCTGCTGACCGTCGGGGAGAGCGCCAAGTCGGCGTTCCTGCGCATGTACTACCTGGAGAAGGCCTGCGAGATCCAGGTCACCGCCCAGGCGGGCGGACAGCTGATCATCCCGTCCGAGCAGGTCTGCGAGTACACCGCCCAGCAGCTCACCGGCGAGGGCGAGGCGTCCTCGGACGTCGAGGACGACATCGCGTACGACCTGGCCTGGGGCGCGCTGCTGCGGCTCGTGGAGCGGATCGCGCCGGACTACAAGGAGTGAGCGTGCGGCGGTGCCGGGGCCGGGTTGTACTGAAGGGACGCCCCCAGGTGAAGGGACCCCTTCGTGACCCGCGCAACCGACACCGTCCTCAAGGGACTTGAGGAGAGGGCGTCGGCGGCATCGGCCTGATCCGCGTGCTGCGCGGCGGCGAGGGCCCCACGGTGCTGCTCCGCGCCGACATGGACGCCCTGCCGGTGGCCGAGGCGACGGGCCTTCCCCACGCCTCGACCGCCACCGCGCAGACCGCCGCCGGCACACCGGAGTTCGAGACGCTTCGGCGTTCCCTTCACGTACTGAGGGATCGGCGGCACGGATCCCGTGGCCACGCCGGCATGGCTGGCAGCGTCGGAGGGCTGAGTGGCGCCGCGGCCGCCCCGGTCACCTGTTCCCGTACGGCAGCAGTGCCATCTCGCGGGCGTTCTTGATGGCGGCGCTCACCTGGCGTTGCTGCTGCACCGTGAGGCGGGTGACGCGGCGGCTGCGGATCTTGCCGCGGTCGGAGATGAACTGGCGCAGCAGGTCGGTGTCCTTGTAGTCGACGTAGGTGATGCCGGCCGCGTCGAGCGGGTTCGGGCGCGGCTTGGCGGGCTTGCGCGGAGTACGGGAACGGGGCATGTCGGTTCTTCCTTTCGGAGGGTCAGCGTGCGGGGTCGAGGAGCGGGTCGAAGGCGGCGGGGAGCCGGCTCCAACCGGCTGGGCCAGCGCGGTACTCGTCGTCGGTGAGCAGGCAGGAGTCGAGGAGCGCGGTCAGTCCTTCGCGGTCGAGGGCGGGGGAGGTGAACACGAGGTGCTGGCAGCGGTCGCCGTGCTCCGGGTGCCAGTCCATGGCCGCCGCCGCGCGCCGCTCGGGCGGCACCAACTCCCAGGCGGCGTCGGGCAGTGAGTGCAGCCAGGGCCCGCAGTCGTCGACGCCCAGGGCGCCGCCCGCCGCGTCCCAGGACAGCAGGGTGTCGGGCCGGTCGGCGAGCCAGAACCGCCCCCGGCTGCGGGCCGCGGCGCAGCACAGGTCCTCCAGGGCGTCGAACAGCCGCTGCGGATGGAACGGCCGGTGGCGGTGCCATACGAGGGTGCCGACCCCGGCTTCCTCCGCCTCCTGCGGCAGCCGGGCGCTGGCCGGGTGCTGGGCGGTGCGCGCCGCCTCGACGTCGAACCCGGCGAGGACGAGCCGGGCCAGTTCGGTCGACCGGGCCGGCACCTGCCGCCCCGTCGGGTGCAGCTGGGCGAGCAGGGCCCGGTCCTCCTCGTCCGCCTCCGGGCTCTCGGTGACGGCGACGACGGAGGCGTACTCCAGCTGCCGGGCCCAGGTGTCCGCGACCGTACGCTGATCGCTCGCGGCCGCCGCGAGTCCGGCCTCGGCGAGGTCGTCCCCGTTGCCCAGGTAGGGGAGGACGAGCGCGGGGTCGACGGCCGTGACGACGCCGGTCAGCTGCAGCGCCGGCGCACCGTGCGCGGCGACGACATCCGCCATGGCCTGTGGCTCGACGGAGTCCCACAGTTCCACGACGGCGAGGCGGGTCAGCCCGTCGGCCGCGAGGCGTTCGAGCTCCGGCACGAGGTCCTCGCGCAGGGCGCAGCAGGCGCAGTCGTTGACCAACGGCGCCTCCCCGCGGCCGAGTTCACCGGACGAGTCCCGGATCGTGCGGGTCACGGTCCCCGACGGGGCGGTGCCGAGGTCGTGGTGGAGGGCCACGCTGGACGGCACCGCGTCGAGCAGGCCCCGCACCACCTCCCGGCGCGCTTCGCTGTGCAGGCCGCCGACGATCACGACGGGCAGCCGGTCGTGGCCGCCCATCACCGGTCCCCTCGGCGGCCGAAGCGGCGCTCGAAGCGCTCGACCCGTCCCGCGGTGTCCATGACGCGGGCGGTGCCGGTGTAGAAGGGGTGGCTCGCCGAGGAGACCTCGACGTCGTACACGGGGTAGGTCTGGCCGTCCCCCCACTCGACCGTGCGGTCGGTGGTGAGCGTGGAACGGGTCAGGAAGGCGAATCCGGCGGCCTTGTCGCGGAAGACAACGGGCCGGTAGGTCGGGTGGATGCCGGGCTTCATGGCGGACTCCAGGTGATTCAAGTGCTTCAAGTGCTTCAAGTGCTTCAAGTGGTGCGAGTGGTTCGAGTGGTTGTGCGGGGGCCGACGCTCAGCGTTCTTCGCGGTGGTCGACGTGCCGGCCGATCACGGGGTCGTACTTGCGCAGGACCAGGCGGTCCGGGTTGTTCCTGCGGTTCTTGCGGGTGACGTAGGTGTGGCCCGTGCCTGCCGTGGAGCGGAGTTTGACGATCGGGCGCAGTTCGTTGCGTGCCATGCCGCTACTATATGGCAATGGTTTCCATGTTCAATAACGGGGCCATGGTCACGCACGACACAGGACGAACGGAGAGGGACCGCATGTCCGCCCACTGCCAACTGACCGGAGCCGCACCGCGCTTCGGCAACCGCATCTCCCACTCGCACCGGCGCACCTCGCGCCGCTTCGACCCGAACATCCAGCGCAAGCGCTACTGGCTGCCCAGCGAGGGCCGCAGCGTGCGGCTCACCCTGAGCGCCAGGGGAGTCAAGACCGTCGACGTCATCGGCGTCGAGGCCGCGGTCGCGCGGATCCGCGCGCGAGGGGGGAAGGTCTGATGGCGAAGCAGAGCAAGATCGCGAAGAACGAGAAGCGGAAGGCGATCGTCGAGCGGTACGCCGTCCGCCGCGCGGCGCTGAAGGAGATCGTCCGGCGCCCGGGCACCCCGGAGGCCGAGCGCGCCGCGGCCCTGGCCGAACTGCGCCGGCAGCCGCGCGACGCCAGCGCGACGCGGGTCCGCAACCGCGACAGCGTGGACGGCAGGCCGCGCGGGCACCTGCGCAAATTCGGCCTCTCCCGCGTGCGGCTGCGAGAGGAGGCGCACGCGGGACACCTTCCGGGGGTCACCAAGTCCTCCTGGTGACACAGGCGCGTCCGGGCGCCCGGACGGGCTCCGGCCCGGTCGCGCGCCCGGCGTGGTCGCCCGCATGGCGTGCGAGAGCAGGCGCGGCACGGCCGATCGTCGGACGATGGGGTGAAACCGGAGTGCGTCGAGCCGAGGGGAGTGCCGCAGGTGGGTGGCGGGCGCGAGCGCGGAATCCCCGAAGAGGAGCCCGAGGAGCACGAGGAACCAGAGGCGTACGACGCCGAGGTTCGCCAGGTCGACGTGCTCAACCGGCTGGCCGGACCGGCCTCCGGGGGGCCGGGCACGGGCTCGGACCGGCCTCCGCGGCGTACGGGTACGAGACACCACGACACCGACCTGCTCGTCACCGGACACGCGCTGGCCCGCGTCGCGTCACTGGGGGAGGCCCTCGCGCTGATCTCCCAGCTGGCCGACGACACGTTCCCGCTGCGCGGACAGGCGGTCTTCCGGGCGGACCGTGAAGTGCTGCACTGCGTAGGCCAGTTCGGCCTGAGCGACGGCGAGGCCGACGCGTTCCGGCTGCCGCTGCGCACGGCCCACCCCGCGGCCCAGGTGGCCAGAACAGGGCGGCCCGTGGTGCTGCCCTCGCCGCAGGACTACCGGGAGCGGTTCCCCTCCGCCAGTGGGTACGCGGAGCCGGCACAGTACGAGTCGTGGGCGTTCCTGCCGCTCACCACGTACGGCCAGCTCACCGGCGTGTGGATGGCCGCCTTCGACGCCCCGGTGGAGACGACCGGCGGCACCGGCACCTTCCTGGTGACCCTCGCCCGGCTGCTGGGCCAGTGCATCGAGCAGACCTACGACGGCCAGGCGGACCGCACCCTGTCGCAGAGCCTGCGCAGCAGCATGGGCCGCATCGGCCCGGGTCCCGAAGGGGTCACCGTCACCGCCCGTTACGTACCCACCGGTGGCGGGCTCATGGTCGGCGGCGACTGGTTCGACAGCATCACCCTGCCCAACGGGCGCCTCGGCCTGGTGATCGGCGACGTCCAGGGCCACGATGTGCAGGCCGCCGGGCTGATGTCGCAACTGCGCACCGCCATCCACGCCTACGCCGCCGAGGGCCACGGCCCCGACGCCGTCCTCGTCCGCGCCTCCCACTTCCTGGCATCCCTCGGGGAGGGCCGCTTCGCCACCTGCATCTACCTGGAGGCCGACCCCGCGACGGGCACGCTGCGCATCGCCCGCGCCGGGCACCCGCACCCGGTCCTGCGGCTGCCGGACGGCACCTGCCTGCTCAAGCACGTGCGCGGCGGGCTGCCCCTGGGGCTCGACCTCGGCGAGGACGACTACCCGGTCAGCCTTCTCACGCTGCGGGAGAACGAGATCCTCATGCTGTGCACGGACGGCCTGATCGAGTCCGGCGGCCACGACATGTACTCCGGCTGGCTCCGGGTCCGTAACGCGCTGACACCTGGCGGCGCCGACGACATCGACGGCATGGCCGACCGGCTCCTGAACGCGGTCGTCGCCCCGCAGTCCACGCAGCCGGGCGACCGTCCCGTGACCTCCTTCACCGAGGACGACATCGCCCTGCTGCTCCTGCGCCGCGACCCGCTCGGCAACCACGCGGACCGGCCCGGGCGCAATCTGCGGTTCACCCTCGAACAGGACCAGGCCCAGGGCATCGCCGACGCCCGCATCGAATTCCAGGGCCTGCTCCACGACTGGGCCCGCCCCGAACAGGTCGACACCGCCCTGCTGCTCGTCTCCGAACTCCTCGGCAACGTACTGATCCACACCGAGCAGGCCGCCGTCCTGCGCGCCGACATCAGCGGCGCCGAGGGCCACCGTCGGCTGCGCGTGGAGGTCTCCGACCGCAGCGACGAGGTGCCGAGCCGCCGCGCCCCCGGCGAACTCTCCTCCTCCGGCCGCGGCCTCGTCCTCCTCGACCTCCTGGCCCACCGCTGGAACCTCCGCCCGGAGCCGGAGGGAAAGACGGTGTGGTTCGAACTGGACGAGGACGGTCCCGAGGAGCCGTGAAGCAACTCCCCATCGCTTACGGGATCTTGACACCGCCATGGATGGGTGGTGGTTTAGACCACGTGCCCCCGCCCGAAGGCGAGGGTCCGCTTCCGTGGAGGTGCAGTGTCCCGTATGCCCGAACGTCATTCGTCCTGTCTCCCTCGTGTCTCCCGCCCCGCTCTCGTTGGCGCCGCGCTCCTGCTGACCCTGGGGGCGGTCGCCGTACCCGCCCAGGCGCTCGACGGTGCGCCGGGCGCGGTCGGTGCCGGCTCGGCGGCGAGGTTGCCCGTTGTCACGCCCACCCCGCAGGACATGAGATCGGCGGGCGCCGACCTGCGGGTGCCGAACCGGGTGCGGCTCGTCCTCGGTGACGGCGTCGACGCGTCGAGCATCGACGTGATCAAGCGGGCGCTGTCCGCCGCCGGGGCCCGTTCCCTCGACATCGTCAAGGCCGGCGACGCGGTCAAGAAGGCTCCGGCACGTGGTGTGTTGACCGTGGTGGCCGGTTCCATCAAGGACACCGCGGTGGCCGCCGCGCTCAAGGCCGCGGGCGGCACCGTGCCGGACACCCTGAACCCGGAGGGCTACTCCCTCGCGTCCCGGGGCGCCGCCGGTTCTGACATCGTTGTCCTCGCGGGCAACGACGGCGACGGTGTCTACTACGCCGCCCAGACGCTGCGTCAGCTGGTGACCGGGGCGCACCGCATCGCGGCCGTCTCGGTCACCGACTACCCGAGCATGCCGCTGCGCGGCAGCATCGAGGGTTTCTACGGCGCGCCCTGGTCGCACAGCGACCGCGTCGACCAACTCGCGTTCTACGGCGACGTCAAGGCGAACACGTACATCTACACGCCGAAGGACGACACGTACCTCCGGGAGAAGTGGCGTACGCCCTATCCCGCCGACAAGCTCGCCGATCTGGGCGAACTGATCAAGCAGGCCGCAGCCCACCATGTCGACTTCACGTACGCGGTCTCCCCGGGTCTGTCCGTCTGTTACGTCGACCCCGACGACGTGAAGTCCCTGAAGGAGAAGCTGGGTTCGCTGTATGAGCAGGGGGCCCGCAGCTTCTATGTGGCGCTCGACGACATCAGCTACACCAAGTGGAACTGCGACGCCGACCAGGCGAAGTACGGGGCGCCGGGCCGGGCCGCCGCGGGGCAGGCGCAGGCCGATCTGCTCAATGCGGTGCAGCAGGACTTCATCGACAAGCATGAGGGCGCCAAGCCGCTCCAGTTCGTGCCCACCGAGTATTCCGACACGGCGGACTCCGCGTACAAGTCGGTGCTGCGCGAGCAGTTGGACCCGAAGGTCGTCGTGCAGTGGACCGGCACCGACGTCGTGCCGCCCTCCATCAGCCTCGCGGACGCCAAGGCCGCGTCCACGGTGTGGGGACGCAAGGTGTTCCTTTGGGACAACTACCCGGTGAACGACTACGGGCAGACCGCGGGCCGGCTCCTGATGGCCCCGTACGACAAGCGGGAAGCCGGCTTGCACAAGGAGTTGAGCGGCATCGTGCTCAACCCGATGAACCAGGCGGCGCCGAGCAAGGTCGCGCTCTTCGGCGGCGCCTCGTTCGCCTGGAACGACGAGAACTACGACCCCGACCGCACCTGGCGCGCGTCCGCCGACTACCTGGCCGGCGGCGACCGGGACACCGCGCGGGCCCTGCTGGCCTTCTTCGACACCCAGCACCTCGCGCCGACCTTCGGCGACACGAACTGGCAGCCGCAGGCGCCCGAACTCGCGGCGCGCCTCGCGGGGTTCCGCAAGGCGTGGGACGGCGGGTCCAAGGCCGAGCGGCGGGCGGCCCTGCGCAAGCTGGCCGGCTATGCCGACCTCTTGGCCGGGGCTCCCGAGCAGATCCGTGCCGGAGTGCAGGATCCGGCCTTCCTGGCGCAGACGAAGCCCTGGCTCGACGCCCTCGCCCTGTGGGGTGACTCCCTGAACGCCACCCTCGACGGGCTGCGCGCCCAACTCGGCTCGGGCAGTGGGGAGTCGGACTTCGCCGAGGCGGCCGACCTGGCGAAGCGGGCCGCCGCCATCACCACCATCCCCGACACCACCCGGCCGCAGGGACCGATCAAGGTGGCCGACGGCGTGCTGGACACCTTCATCGAGCAGGCGCCACAGATGTGACGCTCCTGTGAAGGCGCCCGCTTCGACGGATGGTCGGAGCGGGCGCTTTCGTATGTATTGACCCAGGGGGTCCGTACTCGCACCCGCAGCCCCGTGTGCACCACCAACATCGGCCGAACAGGGTCGAGTTGATCGCGATCCGCGGTTCCGGAACGTCCTGGAATCGCCGGTCCCCGTGGCCGGGGGTGGGGCCGTCGTCGCAGGTCACATGGAATGTCTCCGTCGCCAGGGAATCCGCAGGCCGTGGCCGGTCCGCATGTCCCGCTTCAAACGGTGACCACAAATTCCACACATCCCTCTCTATGGACCGGTTCAATGGTCTAGATTGACCGTGCTTCACATGCTGGGACACCAGGCGACAAATGGCGATCTATAGGTCCGGCTCGACGGGCAGTTGACAGCCGCGTCTCCGGAGCCGAACGGGGGGTGATCATTTTCTTGGTGCCCGAGAGGGACCTTGGGTGCGGGGAGCATCCGGGGTTGCCGCGGACTTCCGCGTACCTCGAGCGTCGAGTGTGGAGCAGAGCATGCGAGTCCGCCGCAGACTGAACCGAATGGGCGGAATGCTCAAGTAGCGCTGAAACAGCCGGGCATGTCATGTGCGGGAGGCGGGGGCCTCTCGTGGGGGAGGAGCGGCGCGGCGCGGGGGGCTGGGGGCCTCCCGAGGAGGGGAACAGCGCGGGAGGCCGGGGGGCCTTCCGAGGGGGGAGTTACCGTGTTGAGCGAGCACGTCGAGCCCGCTGGCGACCCGGACGGGGCTGTACAGCAGGGGGACTTGATCAACCCGTTTCCGCCTGGGCGCGTGCGCCCGGCGAACGGGGCACTCCGTCGACCCGCGAGCGACTGGGAACAGCGGTACCGCCGTATCGTGATCGTCAGCGATACCGTGGCCACGGCCGTGGTGGTGGCGGCCTTCGGAGGCTTCTTCGGAGTCCGGGACGCGGCCAACTGGCACGAGAAGTGGAAGATCCTCGCCTTCGGCACCGAACTACTGGTGCTGGGAGCGCTCGCGGTGAGCCGATCGTGGGCTCCGGCCGTACTCGGCCAGGGTGCCGAGGAATTCCGCCGGCTCGGCCGCTCACTGTTCATGGCGACCGTCGTGCTGGCGCTCGGCGGGATAGCCCTCACCTCGCGCAACATCAAGCTCTGGATCTTCGTCGCGATCCCCGCGATCGCGCTCGTCACCATGACCGCGCGATATCTGCTCCGCCTCTGGCTGCACAGACAGCGCAAGCTAGGACGCTGCCTGCGACCGGTGCTCGCCGCCGGGAGCCCGGCCACCGTGCGCGACCTGATCAACCGGACCCGCAAGTTCCCGCACATCGGGTGGCGGGTGGAGGCCATCTGCCTGTCGGAGAGCCGCGGGCTCGAGGGTGACCAGCTGGACGGGGTGCCGGTCGTCGGCCCACTGACGGACGTCGCGAGCCACGTCTCCCGCGACGGCTACCGGGTCGTCGCGGTCACCCCGGACCCGCACTGGACACCGCACCGGCTGCAACGACTGTCCTGGAACCTCGAGGGCAGCGACGCCGAGATGGTCGTGGCCCCCGTGCTGATGGAGGTGGCAGGACCGCGACTGCATGTCGACGCGGTCCTGGGGATTCCGTTGCTGCGCGTGAGCATGCCCGCCTTCACCGGAGGGCGCCGGGTGATCAAAGAGGTCGTCGATCGGCTCGGTGCGACGGTCCTGCTCCTGGTGTTCGCACCGCTGATGGCGGTCATAGGGCTGTTCGTCCTGGCGGACAGCCGCGGTGCGGTGTTCTACCGCCAGCGCAGGGTCGGCAAGGACGGCCGCGAGTTCACCATTCTCAAGTTCCGCACCATGGTCGTCGGGGCCCACCGGGAGCGGGCCGGCCTCGCCGAGCGCAACGAGGGCTCGGGGCTGCTGTTCAAGCTCCGCAGGGACCCGCGGGTGACCCGGGTGGGACAAGTGCTGCGCCGGTACTCGCTCGACGAGCTTCCGCAGCTGTTCAACGTACTCACCGGGTCGATGTCGCTCGTCGGCCCGCGGCCACCGCTGCCGGAGGAGTCCGCCGCGTACGACCCGGACATCCGGCGGCGACTTCTGGTCAAGCCCGGGCTCACCGGGCTGTGGCAGATCAGCGGACGCAGTGACCTGCCGTGGGAGGAGGCGGTCCGCCTCGACCTGCGGTACGTCGAGGACTGGTCGCTCGCCCTGGACACGGTGATCTTGTGGAAGACGCTGCGCGCCGTGCTCCACGGGCACGGGGCTTACTGAAACGAGGGGGGCGTCGCCGTACGGCGGCGCATGGACGGCAGGCCACAAGGGCCTGCTCTGGGGGGAGTAAAGGTCATGAGGATCAGCGTCTTAGGGCTCGGCTATGTCGGCTGTGTTTCGGCCGCGTGCCTGGCGGGCCAGGGCCACGAGGTCATCGGGGTGGACGTCAACCAGGCGAAGGTCGACCTGGTCAACGACGGCAGAGCGCCTGTGGTCGAGGAGCGGATCGGCGAACTCACCGCCGAGGTCGTGCGGACCGGGGCCCTGCGCGCCACCCGCGACGTCCGTGAGGCGATCCTGGGCAGCGACGTGTCCCTCATCTGCGTGGGTACGCCGTCGGAGGCCAACGGCAGCCTGTGCACGACGTACTTGGAGCGGGTAGCCGAGCAGATCGGCGCCGCGCTGGCCGAGCGCAAGGCGGAGGACGGGCGGCACACGGTCGTGTTCCGCAGCACCATGCTGCCGGGCACCTGCCTGAATCTGCTGGTGCCGATCCTGGAGAAGAGCCTCGGCGGCACGGCGGGCGTGGACTTCGGGGTCGCCGTCAACCCGGAGTTCCTGCGCGAGGGCACGAGTGTGCGGGACTTCTTCGACCCGCCCAAGACCGTCATCGGCCAGCTCGACCCGGCCAGTGGTGACGTCGTGGCGGCGCTGTACGAGGGCCTGCCCGGAGAGGTGTTCCGGGTGCCGGTCCCGGTGGCCGAGGCGATCAAGTACGCGGACAACTCCTTCCACGGCCTCAAGATCGGTTTCGCGAACGAACTCGGCGCGGTGTGCCAGGCGTTGGGCGTGGACTCGCACCAGGTGATGGACGTGTTCCTGGCCGACCGCAAGCTGAACATCAGCCCCGCCTATCTGCGGCCCGGCTTCGCCTTCGGCGGCTCCTGCCTGCCCAAGGACCTGCGCAGCCTGGTCCACGCGGCGCAGCGGGCCGACGTATCGGTGCCCATCCTGTCCCACGTACTGGCCTCCAACTCCGCACATCTGCAGCGCGCGGTGGAGCTCGTCGAGCGCACCGGCAAGCGCAAGGTGGGCCTGTTCGGCCTGTCCTTCAAGCCCGGCACCGACGACCTCCGCGAAAGCCCGCTCGTGGAGCTGGCGGAGCGGCTCTTCGGCAAGGGGTACGACCTGAAGATCTACGACGCCAACGTGAGCCTGTCCCGGCTGATGGGCGCGAACCGCGAGTACATCGAGAACCGGCTGCCGCACCTCGCGCAGCTGCTCGCGGACTCCGTCGACGAGGTGCTCGAGCACGCCGAGGTGTGCCTGGTCGGGACCCGGGATCCGGCCGTCCTGGCGGCGCTGCCCCAGGGTGATGGCCCGGTGGTCGTCGATCTCGTCCGCCTTCCCGACGCCGAGGCGCGCCGGACCGAACCGGGATACGTGGGCCTTGCTTGGTGACCCGATCAGTGACGCGACCCGAAGCGGCGGGCACGGCCGGCGCGCACTGATCCTCGTGGAGAACCTGTCGGTGCCGTTCGACCGGCGGGTGTGGCAGGAGTGCACGACGTTGCGCGACGCCGGCTGGACCGTGCACGTCATCTGTCCGCAGGGCACGAAGCGGGACACGGAGCCGGAAGCGGTGATCGACGGGGTGCGGATCCACCGCTACCCGCTGCGCGCCGCCACCGGCGGACCGGCCGGTTACCTGCGGGAGTACGGATCGGCGCTGTGGCACACGGCCCGTCTGGCCCGCAAGGTCGGCCCGGTCCACGTGGTCCACGCCTGCAACCCGCCCGACCTGCTGTTCCTGGCGGCACGGTGGCTGAGGCGGCGCGGCTCGCGGTTCGTCTTCGACCAGCACGACCTGGTGCCCGAGCTGTACCTCTCCCGGTTCGACCGCGGCGAGGACCTGCTCTATCGCGCCGTGTGCGCGCTGGAGCGGCGCACCTACCGGGCCGCGGACATCGTCCTCGCCACGAACGAGAGCTACCGGGACGTCGCGCTGAGCCGCGGCGGCCGGCACGCCGACGACGTGTTCGTGGTGCGCAGCGCGCCCCAGATCGAGCGGTTCCAACCGGTGCCGCCCGAGCCGGAGTTGAAGCGCGGCAAGCCCCATCTGCTGTGCTACCTCGGCGTGATGGGCCCGCAGGACGGTGTCGACTACGCCCTGCGGTCCCTCGCGAAGCTGCGCGACGGACTCGGGCGGAGCGACTGGCACGCGGTGTTCGTCGGCTCGGGCGACGCCTTCGACGCGATGGTGGAGCTGTCCCAGGAGCTCGGCCTTTCCGACCAGGTGGAGTTCACCGGGCGCATTCCGGACGAGGACCTGGTGCGCTACCTGTCCACCGCTGACGTGTGCCTCTCTCCGGACCCGCGCAATCCGCTCAACGACGTGTCGACCATGAACAAGGTCCTGGAGTACATGGCGATGGGCCGGCCGATCGTCTCGTTCGATCTTCGCGAGGCGCGCGTCTCCGCAGGTGATGCGGCGGTCTACGCGCGTGCCAACGACGAGGCCGAATTCGCCGGACTCATCGCGCTGTTGCTGGACGATCCGGAGCAGCGGGCCCGCATGGGCAAGATCGGCCAGGAGCGGATCAGCGGTCCGCTCTCCTGGCGCAATTCGCAAGAGTCGCTGCTCGCTGCCTACGCCGCTGCCTGCCGTGACCGCGCTCCGGTGTCGCAGGACGGCCCGGTGCGGACAGGGAGGAGGCGGCGCAGGTGAGCGACGACACGATACGCCTGGTCACGATCGGGCAGATATTCCGTCGGCGGTGGCGGCTCCTCGCCGCTCTCGCCGTGCTCGGCGCGCTCGTCGGATACGGCATCTCGGCCGTGTTCCCGCCGAAGTACACGACGTCCGCGTCGGTCCTGCTGCCCGGGGCGTGGGAAGAGCGCGAGCTGCTGACCCAGGTGGACGTCGCGACCAGTTCGTCCGTGCTCGACCGCGCGGCCGACAAGCTCCGCTGGCCGGGCGTCGACGGCGCCGAGCTGCGGGACGACGTGACCGTCAAGCCCGCCGACGGGAACATCGTCACCATCTCGGGTGCGGCCGACACCCCGGAGCGTGCGCAGCGGCTCACCGACAGGGTGGCCGAGCAGTACGTCGCCTTCGCCGCGCGGATCGCCAGCGGCGAAACAGGCCCCGAAGCGGCCGCGCGACCCGATGCGCTGCGCAAGGAGGTGCAGAAGACCAACCGCCGCATCACCGAGCTGGCCGACGAGGCCGACCCGGGACAGACGGTGGAGGGTGTGCAGGTCCGCACCGAGCTGGAGAAGATGCGCACCTCGCTGGAGGAGGCCATGAAGAAGCTGGACGAGACCAGCCCGGCGACGGACAAGGCAGGACCGGTCGTCATGGGTCTCTCCGCGCCGCCGACCGGCGAGGCGCCGCCGACCACCACGCAACTCGCCGTCGGCGGGGCGCTCCTGTTCCTGCTGGTCGGGGTCATCGCCCATCTCACGGCCGCCCGGATGAATCGCCGACTGCGCACCGAACCGGAGATCGCCGCGGCGCTCGGCTCGACGCTCCTCGGCACCGTCGACGTGCCCGGCACACTACGGGCGCCCCGGTCGCAGGGCGGTGGAGCGCTGGCCGGCGTCCGCCGGTTGCTCGACATGGACAACCGGTGGGACGTCCCGACCCCGCAGAGGTCCGGTGACGAGGCCGACAGGCGGACCCGCTACCGGCGGGTGTGCGCCCGTCTCCGGAGTCAACTCGCCTCCTCCCGGGGGCTGTTGGCCGTTGTGCCGGACGGTGACGAACTCGCCCTCCGGGCCGCGGGGCAGCTCGTCGCCGAGGCGAAGGGTGACCCGCTGCTGCGGACCGTGGTGGTTCCGATGGATCGGCCGACCGTGCCGGACCGCGGCACCGAGTCCGGTGTCGTGGTCGTCCTCAGCGCGGGCAACTGGACCGCGGAGGAACTCGCCGGTATCGCCCAGGCCTGTGCGGACGGCAGGCACGAACTCGTCGGCATCGTCGTCGCAGGACCGGTCCAGGACCGTCCGGCGCGGTCCGTCGAGCAACCGCCCGACCAGGCCGCTCCGGCGCTCGCGGCGGGCGGCCATGTGACGGGAGGTTCAGCGTGACGACGAGCAAGACGTTGGAGTCGTCGGCAGCCACTCCGCTCTTCGACCTGCACGCACTGGTAGTGGCGGTGCGCAGGCGCCGCCGCCTCTGGGGCGCCATGGCCCTGCTCGGGCTGTTGGCCGGCGCCGCGATGGCGGTCGTGCTGCCCCCGCCGCCGAGTGCGGTGGTCAAACTGCTGGTCGCGCACGCGGAGGACCAGCCGAACGACACCGGAACGCTGATCCGTACCGATGTCGAGGTGCTGCGGACCACGCGTATCGCCGACAAGGCCCTGAAGGACCTCAAGTCCTCCGTAAAGGCCGAGGACTTCATGAAGGACTACCGGGGCACCGGCGTGACCAACAACCTGCTGCAGATCGATGTGACAGGTGACAGCGACGCGGAGGCGGTGGCCCGGGCCAAGGCGCTGGCCGACGCGTTCCGTGCCGATCACGTGCAGCGCATGCGGGACAGCGCGAAGGCCGAGTCCCAAGCCCTGCTCGACCAGCGCGACCGCATGCAGACCGAACTCGCCGAGGTCAACAAGGAGATCGGAGGCCGCTCTCCGGATGCGGTGACCGACCCGAAGTCGTCGGCGAGCCTGGAGTCGCTCTTCGCGCGCCGGTCCGAACTCAACTCGCGGATCGCCGACTTCGACGAGCGGGCCGCGGACGCGCGCACCGGCACGCCCAAGGTCACCGCAGGAACGCAGATCGTGGACGCGCCGCGCGCGCTGCGGCACTCCCTGCCCAAGTCCATCGTCACCAACGCCGCGATCGGTCTTGCCCTCGGGCTCGCGCTCGGGCTCGCGCTCGCCGCGGTCACCGCCGTGGTGGCGGACCGCCCCGTGCTGCGCCGGGACATCTCGGCCAACCTGGGTGCCTCGGTCATCGCAGAGCTGCCCCGCCGGTCGGGCAGGCTGTGGCGGCGCCGCCGGAACCGGGCCACCCGGACCCGGCTCACCGCGCACCTCGCCCGCACCCTGCGCGGCTCCGCGGAACCGGTGTCGCTGCTCGAACTGGGCTGTGCGCGCGGCGCGAGTGCGATCGCCCTGGACCTCGCGCGGGCGATGACGGAGGACGGACCCGTCCTTGTCGTCGACGGCCTGCCCGGCCGGGAGCTCGCGAACCATCACCCGCGGCCGGGAGACCCCGCCGTGGTCACCGGCGAGCAGGCCGCGGCCGCGTCGGCCCAGGACCGCCGGATCGGCGTCGGATCGGTGGCGCCCGGCACCGCGTGGACCGACCTCCAGTACCTCGGCACCCGGACCGTGCTCGTCGTGCGGGCCGGACGCGGCAGCGCCGCATGGCTGCACACGGTGGCGCGGCAGCTCGCGGACCAGCACATTCCGGTGCTCGGTGTGGTGCTGATCGACCCCGATCCGCGGGACCGGACCGACGGCACGCTGTGGGACGGGGTGCACACCGCGCTGCGCGGCAGGACCGAGCGGCCGGCCCGGCACAACGGGACGGGCCAGCTGCCCTCGGAGCGGCTGCCGGTCTGGGCCGGACAGGGTGCGGACAACGACGGGGAGACGAGGTAGCACGTGTGTGGCATCGCAGGTACGTACAGATGGCCGGACGGGAAGGTCGTGACCGACCGGCTCACCGACATCCTCGCCCACCGCGGTCCCGACGGGGCGGGCCGCTACGGCCACCCCGCCGGTGACGGCGAAGTGCAGCTCGGACACCGTCGGTTGGCCATCATCGACCTGTCCGAGACCGGCGCCCAGCCGATGGTCTCGGACGGGCTCGCCCTGACCTACAACGGCGAGCTGTACAACGCCCCGGAGCTGCGCGCCGAGTTGGAGTCCGCCGGCGTGCGCTTCCGTGGCACCTCCGACACCGAGGTGCTGCTCGAGGCCTGGCGGCGCTGGGGTACGGACTGCCTGCCCCGGCTGCGCGGCATGTTCGCGTTCGGCGTCTTCGACGAGCGCACCGGTGAACTGGTGCTGGCCCGCGACCAGTTGGGCATCAAGCCGCTGTTCCTGCTGCGGCGGGGCGGCGGCCTGGTGTTCGCCTCCGAGCTGAAGGCGCTCGCCGCCGCGACCGGCGGCAAGCTGGAGGTGGACGACGCGGCGCTTGTGGCCTCGCTGCTCTACTACTGGGTGCCGGACTCGCGGTGCGCGTTCCGCGAGGCGGAGAAGCTGCCGCCGGGCAGCTGGATGAGGTTCCGGCCCGACGGGCAGGTGGAACGCGGCCGGTACTGGAACCTGAAGGACGTCGCCTCCGAGGGCCGGGAGCGGGCGCTGAGCGGTGAGCTGCCGGACCTGGCCGCCATCGTCGAGGACTCGACCCGGCAGCACCTGCTCTCCGACGTGCCGGTGGCGACCTTCCTCTCCGGCGGCCTCGACTCCAGCTATCTGACCGCGATCGCGGCCCGCCAACAGCCGGGGATCTCCGCCTACACGATCGGATTCCGCGCCGAGGACGCCAAGTTCGAGGCGATGCCGGACGACCTGCGCTACGCCCGGCAGGTCGCCGCGCGGTTCGGCGTCGACCTGCACGAGATCGAGATCGCGCCCAACGTCCTCGACCTACTGCCGCAGATGACGTACTCCCTGGACGAGCCGATCGGCGACCCCGCCGCGATCAACACGTACCTGATCTGCCAGGCCGCCCGCGAGGCCGGCGTCAAGGTGATGCTCTCGGGGATGGGCGCCGACGAACTGTTCGCCGGATACCGCAAGCACCTGGCCAACATGATCGCGCTGCGCTATCAGCGCGTGCCCCGGCCGCTGCGGCGCGGTGTGTCCGCGGCCGTGGACCGGCTGCCGGTCGCCACGTCGCGCCGCGGTTTCCGGTCGGTGCGCTTCGCCAAGCGGTTCCTGTCCTTCGCCGATCTGCCGGAGGAGACCGCGTTCCGGCGCAGCTACACGATGTACGACCAGCAGGAGCTGCTCGCGCTGCTGAATCCGGACCTGGCCGCAACGGTCGACGACGTGCTGACCGAGCACGCGGACGTGTACGAGGACAACGAACTCGACGACTTCGTCAACCGGATGTGCCTGGCCGACGCCCGGATGTTCCTGCCGGGCCTCAACCTCACGTACACCGACCGCTCCAGCATGGCCGCGTCGACCGAGGTACGGGTGCCGTACGTGGACGTCGAGGTCGTGAAGGCGGCGTTCGCCTTCCCCGGCGACCGCAAGATCGTCGGGAGGCAGGGCAAGTCCGTGCTCAAGGAGGCGGCCACCTCGATCCTGCCCAAGGAGATCGTGTACCGGCCCAAGGGTCTGTTCAGCGCCCCGCTGCGGGCCTGGATGAGCCGGGATCTGGCGCCGCTGGTGCGCGAAGTGATCAACGACGGAGAGCTGGTCCGTTCCGGGTTCCTGCGGCGCGACGCGCTGCGGCGGATGGTCGCCGAGGACGCCTCGGGACAGCGGGACTTCTCCAAGCATCTGTGGCACGTACTGACGCTCGAGTACTGGTATCGCGACGCGACCTCTGGGTCCGGCCAGAGCACTCGGTCAACGGCTTAGGAATTCAGAGGAGTTCGGGTGAAGCAGGTTGTACAGAACTACAAGAGCGGCGAGTTGGCGGTACTGGACGTGCCGGTACCGGGGTGCAAGCCAGGAGGTGTACTGGTCCGCACCTCCTACTCGCTGATCTCCACGGGCACCGAGCTGATGAAGGTGTCCGAGGCCGGCATGTCGATGGTGGGCAAGGCCCGCTCCCGCCCGGACCAGGTCGCCAAGGTCATGCAGAGCGTGGCCAGCAACGGCCTGCCCGCCACCTACCGCAAGGTGATGGGCAAGCTGGACTCCTACACGCCGCTCGGCTACTCGCTGTGCGGTGTGGTCGAACAGGTCGGCGCCGGCATCGACGACGTGGCGGTCGGCGACGTCGTGGCCTGCGCCGGCAACGAGCACGCGCTGCACGCCGAGCTGAACTGGGTGCCGAAGAACCTGTACGCACGGGTGCCGGACGGCCTCGCGCCGCGGCACGCCGCCTTCGGCACCGTCGGGTCGATCGCATTGCAGGGCGTCCGCCAGGGCGAGCCGCAACTCGGCGAGGTGGCGCTCGTCATCGGCCTCGGCCTGATCGGGCAGCTGGTGGTGCAGCTCCTCGCCGCCTCCGGAGTCCGCGTCGTCGGCGCCGACCCCGACCCGGTGCGCTGCGAGCTCGCCGAGCGCGTGGGCGCCGCGGCCTGCGGCGATCCGGAGTCACCGGCCGTGGAGACGGCCGTCGCCGAACTCACCGGCGGGCACGGTGTGGACCAGGTGTACCTGGCCGCCGGCGGCGGCAGCAACCAGCCCGTCGAGCTGGCCGCCCGGCTCTGCCGGGACCGCGGCCGGGTCGTCGACATCGGCAAGTGCCGCCTCGACCTGCCGTGGAACGCGTACTACGAGAAGGAGCTCGACGTCCGCTTCTCCCGCTCCTACGGCCCCGGTCGCTACGACCCGTCGTACGAGCTGGAGGGGCGCGACTACCCGATCGGCTACGTGCGCTGGACCGAGCGCCGCAACCTGGCGTGCTTCCTCGACCTCCTGGCTCTCGGCCGCGTCGACGTGGAGCCCCTGGTCTCCCACGTCGCCGACTTCGACGACGCCGTCGAGACGTACCAGAGCCTGAAGGACGGCGAACTCAAGGCCGTCGCCGTGCTGTTCAAGTACCCCGAGCAGACGGTGGAGGCCGAGGCGGAGGCCCCGGCCGTGACCGTGCCCGCGGTGTCCGTGTCCACCAAGAGGACCGCGCCTGCGAGGCCCGCCAACACACCGGTGCGCCTCGCCTTCGTCGGCGCCGGGAACTACGCGACGTCGATGCTGCTGCCGCACCTCGTGCAGCGCGAAGGCGTCGAGTTGTCCACGGTCGTCACCACGACGGCGCTCTCCGCGGCCAACGCGCAGCGGAAGTTCGGCTTCGGCGAGGCGACCACCGACCTCGACGCCGTGCTCGGCGACAAGTCCGTCGACGCGGTGTTCGTGGTCACCCGGCACAGCTCGCACGCCGAACTGACCCGCAAGGCGCTCCTCGCCGGCAAGGCCGTGTTCGTGGAGAAGCCCCTGGCCCTCACCGAGGGCGAACTGGCCGACGTGCTGGCCGCTGTGGAGGAGTCCGGCAACGACCGGCTGCAGGTCGGCTTCAACCGCCGGTTCGCACCCCTGCTGCGGGAGGCCAAGGAGCGGTTCGGCGCCAGGACGGGACCGGCGAACCTCCGCTACCTGGTCAACGCGGGCCGCCTCGACCACGGCAGCTGGTACCTCCAACAGGGCACCCAGGGCTCCCGGTTCGCCGGTGAGGGCGGGCACTTCATCGATACGGCGAGCTGGCTGCTCGAAGCCGACCCGGTCTCCGTCTACACGGTCGCCCCGTCCGGCAACGAGGACCTTCAGGTCGTCCTGCGCTACCCGGACGGGTCCACCGCCACCATCAGCTACGTCACCACCGGCCCGGCGGCCTTCCCGAAGGAGACGCTCGACCTCGTCGCCGACGGGCGGGCGCTGCGGCTCGACGACTTCGTCCGCGCCTCGGTCTACGGCCGCAAGCGGTGGGTCAGTTCGCGGCTCCCCAAGGCGCGGGACAAGGGGCAGAACGCCGAACTGGCCGCGTTCGTCAGGGCCGTTCGGTCCGGCGGGCCGATGCCGGTGCCGCTGGAGTCGCTCGTCGCCACCACCGCGGCCACCCTCGCCGTGGGGACCGGCCTGGCCAGTGGTGCGCCGGTGACATTGGCGGGGCCGCGATGACCATGAGTGCGGGCTGGTACCTGCGGCGTCTTTCCCGGATGGGGCCGCAGGAGGTCGCGGGCCGGGCGGCCGACGCCGTGCGCAGGCGGCGGTGGCGGTCGGCGCGGCCGGAGTGTCCGAGCGTGACCGGCGCCCGGTTCACCGCGGTGCTGCCCACCGGGGCGACCGCCGCCGTGCCGCCGGACGCCGCGAAGCGCCTGATCGCCGAGGCCGACCGGCTGATGGCCGGGCACATCGAGTACTTCGGCGTGGTCCGCGACGACCTCGTCGACCCGGACTGGTGGTACGACCCGAAGACCGGGCGCCGTGCCCCGTGGGGCTACGCCTTCGACGTGCCGTACCGCAACGAGGACGCGGTGGGGGACATCAAGCAGATCTGGGAGCCGTCCCGGCACCAGTACCTCACCGTGCTCGCCGCCGCCTATGCGATGACCGGGGACGAGCGGTACGCCGAGCGCGTGGCCGGCCACCTGCGGTCGTGGTGGGCGGCCAACCCGCCGCTGCGCGGCGTGCATTGGGTCAGCGGGATCGAGCTGGGCATCCGACTCCTTTCGTGGGTGTGGATCCGCCGGCTGCTCGACGGATGGCAGGGCGCCGCCGGTCTGTTCGAGGACAACCCGATGGCGCTGAACCAGATCTGGCACCACCAGCGCTGGCTCGCCGCCTTCCCCAGCCGGGGCTCCTCGGCGAACAATCACGTCATCGCCGAGGCCGCCGGACAGTTCGCCGCGTCCTGCGCGTTCGACTGGTTCCCCACGTCCGCGAGTTGGCGGACCGGTGCGCTGCGATCCCTTGAGCGGCACCTGCGCAGCAACACGTTCCTCTCCGGCCTCAACCGCGAGCTGGCCACCGAATACCACGGGCTCGTACTGGAGTTGGGTCTGGCCGCGCTGGCCGAGGCCGACGCCGCGAACGTGCCGGTCCCCGCGACCGTACGCCTCGTGCTGCTGCGGATGACCGACGCGCTCGCCGCCGTCGTGGACAGCCGGTTGCGGCCCCCGCGCCAGGGCGACGCCGACGACGGACACGGTCTGATCGTGGACGGCGCGGGCACCGACCGCTGGGCCTCGCTCCTGGCCACCGGCGAGGCCGTGTTCGGCCGGCTCGACTGGTGGCCCGCGGTGACCGGGTCCGACGTGCGTACCCCGCTGCTCGCCGCGCTCATCAAGCCCTCCGCGTGGTCCGTGCGCCGACCGGCGGTCCGTCCGGCGCACTTCGCCGACGCGGGGCTCACCGTCCTGCGCGGCGAAGGGCCCGCGGGGGAGGTCTGGTGCCGCTGCGACGCGGGCCCGCACGGTTTCCTGTCCATCGCCGCGCACGCCCACGCCGACGCGCTGTCCGTCGAGGTCAGGCACGACGGGGTCGATGTGCTGGCCGACCCGGGGACGTACTGCTACCACGGGCAGCCCGAGTGGCGCCGGTACTTCCGGTCGACGCTCGGCCACAACACCGTGCAGATCGACGACGCCGACCAGTCCGTCTCCGGCGGGCCGTTCCTGTGGATCCGGCATGCGCGCAGCCGCGTGCTGGAGGCGGGCGCGACCCGCTGGTCCGCCGAACACGACGGCTACCGGCCCTCCGTGCACCGTCGCAGCGTGGAACTGGGTGCCAATAGCCGGGAGTTGACGGTGGTCGACGAGGTGCGCGGCCCGCGCCGTGACGTGCGCCTGGCCTTCCACCTCGGCCCGGCGATCGCCGCGGACCTGGTGGGAAACCGGGCCGTGCTCACCTGGATCCGGGACGGGGAGGGGCGCTCCGCGGTGCTCGAGCTGCCCGGGGAGCTGTCCTGGCGGGCGCACCGCGGCGAGAGTGCCCCGCCGTTGGGGTGGTACTCCGCCGGATTCGGCCGCAAGGAAGCCACCACCGCGCTGGTGGGCACCGGATTCGCCGAGGACAGAGGCGAGTTCACCACCGTGCTGAGGTTCCGCGACGAGGGAGGAGGGGACACATGAGGATGACGTGGCGGCACTGGGCGTTACCGGCGGTGCCGGTGACGCTGGCCCTGCTGGCGGCGACCGGCTGTACCGGCACGCCGGACACGGAGGACAAGCCGAGCGTCTCGCCGACCGGCGCCGGGGCCGTGGCCCCGTCGACCGTGGCCCGGGTGTGCGCCAAGCCCCCGGCCGGGGCCGCGAAGGCGCCGGCGGGCGCGGTGACGGTCGACCCCTCGGTCGTCGGCGACCTGACGGCGAAGACCAAGAGCAACCCCGCGCACACCACGTTCTGGCTGCGTCCGGGCAAGCACAGGCTCGACCCCGACCGCTACTCCCAGGTCATCCCCAAGGCGGGTAACCGCTACCTCGGCGCGCCGGGCGCGGTGCTCGACGGCGGGAAGAAGAACCAGTACGCGTTCGGCGGCAACGCCCGCGACGTCACCATCCGCTACCTGACCGTGCAGCGCTTCGTGGCACCGCAGGACCAGGGCGTGGTCAACCACGACTCGGCCGACGGGTGGGTGATCGAGCACTCGACGATCCAGAAGAACGACGGCGCCGGACTGATGGCGGGCATCCGCCAACGGGTCCGCGACAACTGCCTGCGCGACAACGGCCAGTACGGAATGAACGCGTACAAGCCCACCGGCCGGATCACCGGCCTGGTGCTCGAGGGCAACGAGATCGTGGGCAACAACACCGGCGACTGGGAGAGCCGGCGGGAGGGCTGCGGCTGCACCGGAGGCGTCAAGTTCTGGGCCGTCAACGGCGCTGACATACGCGGCAATTGGGTGCACGACAACCGCGGAACCGGGTTGTGGGCCGACACCAACAACAACGACTTCCTCCTCGAGAACAACGTGATCGAGGACAACGACGGCGCCGCGCTGATCTATGAGACCAGCTACAACGCGATCATCAAGAAGAACACCATCCGGCGGAACAACTGGGTCGAGGGTCGCGAACAGTCGAAGGGCGGCGACAGCTTCCCGTTCGCGACCGTCTACGTGTCCGAGTCCGGCGGCGAACCACGGATCAAGGCCCGCACCGACAAGCTCGAGATCTACGGGAACGTGCTGGAGAACAACTGGTCGGGGATCACCCTGTGGGAGAACGCCGACCGGTTCTGCAACAGCCCGGCCAACACCTCGTCCGGTGGCTGCACGCTGCTCGTGAAGAAGACCAAGAGCTGCGCGAGGCCGGCGATCACCAAGGCGCCGCTCTACGCCGACTGCCGCTGGAAGACCCAGCGGGTGGACATCCACGACAACCGCTTCGTCCTGGAGAAGTCCGTCATGAAGTGCAAGGAGAAGTGCGACCGCATGGCCGTGCTCGCCAACTACGGCACCTATCCCGACTGGTCGCCGTACAAGGGCTCGAAGGTGGCCCGGGCGGTCACCCGCGACCAGCACAACCGATGGCACGACAACGTCTACGTCGGACCGTGGAAATTCGTCTCCGAAGACGTGAGCCGGGTGTTCGACTTCAGGCGGTGGCAGGGCACGTCCTCCGAGCAGGACGTGGGCAGCACCTTCGAGCAACGGGCCGGTGGTTGAGATGTCCGGGAACCTGCGGCACGCCGCGCCGCCGGACGTGCCGGACAAGGCGGTCACCCGGCCCGGCGCCGACCCGCGCCGAGCCGGCACGCCGAAAGCCGTCGGCGTCGCCTGGGGACTGCTGGTCCTCAACACGCTCGGCTCCACCGGAGCGGAGACCGTCATCCCGCTGCCCCGCTCCCTCGTCCAGATGGTCACCATGGGCGCGCTGGTCGCCGCGTTCGCGCTGGCACTCGCGGTCAATCTCCGGCTGCGCATCCGCGCCAGCGCCTACGTGCTCCTGCTCACCCTGCTCCTGGTGCCGAGTCTGATCTCCAGCCTGCACCTGGAGTCCGGCTTCGGTGCGCTGTTCCGCTGCGCCCGGTTCGCTCTGTTCGTCGCCACGCTGTGGCTGCTCAGCCGCTGGTGGGACGGAAGCCTGACGTTCGTCCGGCACCACATCCGGACCTACTCCGTGGTGCTCGGCACGGTGGCCGTCGGCCTGGTCGTCTCGCCGGGTGCGGCGATGCCGGACGTGTACGGCGGACGTCTCGTCGGCGCGTTGTGGCCGCTCACGCCGCCGCAGATCGGGCAGTACTCCGCGGTGATCATCGGGCTCACCGTGCTGCTCCTGGTGGGCCGCCGCACCGACCGGGCCAGTGCGGCGGTGGTCATCGTGCCGTCGTTCGTGCTGCTCGCGATGACCCACACCCGAACGGCCATGCTCGGCCTGGTCATCGGGCTGACGCTGGCGATCGGCTCGCTCTTCCTGACCAGCGCCGCCGCGCGCCGGTTCTTCGCCTGGGCGGTGCTGTGCGGCGTGGTGGCCGCGGTGGGCTTCGCCTCCGCGCTCCAGGCGTGGTTCCTGCGCGGACAGACCCAGGAGTACTTCACCAGCCTCACCGGTCGGGCCAAGGTCTGGGACGCCCTGCTGGCGGCGCCCCGGACGAAGTCGGAGCAGTTCTTCGGAGTGGGCCTGGGCGACAAGTCGTTCGGCGGGCTGCCGATCGACAACAGCTGGCTGGCCGCCTACCACGAGCAGGGACTGATGGGCGTCATCCTCGTCGCGGTGCTCGTCCTCGTCCTCGGCGGCGTCGCGCTGCTTCGGCCGCCGTCGCTGCAGAGGGCCTGCGCGATCTTCCTCATCAGCTACTGCCTGATCGCGTCGTACACCGAGGCGGGCCTCGGCGACGCCTCGCCGTATCTGCTGCATCTGGCCCTGGCCGCCGCGCTGTTGGCGGCACCCACCGAGACCACGGAGCCGTCCTTGCCCGAAGCCCCTCGACTCTCGACGCCCGCGGTACCCCGACGGCGCGTCCCGCGCTGGGCCCGCGGATCGGAGGTGAGCTGAGCATGCACATCCTCGTGGTGCACAACCGCTACTCCTCGGGACAGCCGAGCGGGGAGAACAGGGTCGTCGACTGGGAGGTGGACCTGCTGCGCTCGGCCGGCCACCGGGTCGAGGTGTTCGAGCGGCGCAGCGACGACATCGCCGCGATGCCCCTGCTCGAGAAGGCCGCGGTGCCGCTCCTCGTGCCGTGGAATCCGTCGGTCCGCAAGGAGCTCACCGCCCGGTTGCGCGCCTCGCGCCCCGACGTGGTCCATGTCCACAACGTGTTCCCGCTGCTGTCGCCCGCGGTCATCGCCGCCTGCGGCGACGCCGGGGTGCCCGTCGTCGCCACCCTGCACAACTACACGCAGGTCTGCCCGCCGGGCACGCTGCAGCGGGACGGCCGGCCGTGCACCGAGTGTGTCGGCTCGACACCGCTGCCTGCCGTCCGGCACGGCTGCTATCGGGGCTCCCGCCTCGCGACGGTGCCGCTCGCGCTCAGCCTGTCGGTCAACCGGCGGCGGTGGTGGTCCGGCGTGCAGCGGTTCTTCTGCATCTCCGATGCGCAGCGCGACGTCCTGGTGAGGGCCGGCATGCCGGCCGAACGGCTGGCGCTGAAGCACAACTTCGTGCCGGACCCGGGTGTCTACCGAGTGGGCGAAGGCGAGCATCTGCTCTACCTCGGCCGCCTCGCGGAGGCCAAGGGCATACGGCTGCTCATGGCCGCGTGGGACGAGGTCGCGGCGAGCGGCGGGGTGGGTGTGCCGCTCGTGATCGCCGGGGCGGGGCCGCTGGAAGCAGAGGTGACCGCCTGGGCGGCGGGCCGGGACGACGTGCACTACGCCGGCCTGCTGGATCCGGCGGAGTGCCGGAAGGTCGTCGCGCGGTCGGTCGCCGTGGTGGCTCCCTCGACGTGGCTGGAGGCGTTCGGCCTGGTGGTCGTGGAGGCGATGGCGGCGGGGGTCCCGGCCGTCGCCGCCGGTCACGGCGCCTTCGTCGAACTCGTCGAGGAGGGGGCGACCGGGCTGCTGCACCGGCCGGACGAGCACACCTCGCTCGCGGCCTGCATCCGCCGGATCGCGGACGACCCGGACCTGGGCCGGGAGATGGGCCAGGCGGCCAGGCGCCGTTACGAGAAGTACTTCAGCCCGGCCGTCGGCCTGGAGCACCTGGAAGAGGAGTACCGCACCGCGATCGCGGGTCGGTAGCAGTCAATGGGGGACGGAAACAATGGGGGGCAGTAAATGACACGATGCCGACTCTGCGGCTCGGAGACGCTGGCGAGCGTCGTCGATCTCGGGGCCACGCCACCGTGTGAGAGCTTTCTCGCCGCGGACCAACTTGACGTGGCGGAGCCCACGTTCCCGCTGCACCTGCGGGTCTGCACGGAGTGCTGGCTGGCGCAGATCCCGCCGCTGATCACGCCGGAGGAGACGTTCAAGGAGTACGCGTACTTCTCCTCCTTCTCGACGTCCTGGGTGGAGCACGCGCGCACCTTCGTCGCCGACGCCGCGGCACGGGTGGGACTGGACTCCGACGCCTTCGTGGTCGAGGTCGCGAGCAACGACGGGTATCTGCTGAAGCACGTGGTGGACCGGGGGATCCGCTGCCTGGGCATCGAGCCGTCGGTGAACGTCGGCGCCGTGGCGCGCGACGGGGGTGTGCCGACGCTCACGGAGTTCCTGAGCCCGGAGACCGGCTCGGCCGTCCGCGCCGAACACGGCCCGGCGAACCTGGTCGTGGCCAACAACGTGTACGCGCACATCCCCGACGTCGTCGGGTTCACGCAGGGCCTGCGCGCCCTGGTCGCGGATGACGGCTGGGTCTCCATCGAGGTGCAGCACCTGCTGACCCTGATCGAGGAGAACCAGTACGACACGATCTACCACGAGCACTTCCAGTACTACACGGTCGCCTCCGCGATCCGGGCGCTCGCGAGCGGCGGACTCGCCCTCGTGGACGTCGAGTTGCTGCCCACCCACGGCGGCTCCATCCGGCTGTGGGCCCGGCCGGCCGAGGTGGCGGGCGCACGGAGTCAGCGGGTGATCGACGTGCTGGCCCGCGAGAAGGCCGCCGGACTCCAGGAGCTGTCCGGATACACCGAGTTCTCCGCCCGGGTGGCCAAGGTGCGCCGCGACCTCCTCAAGTTCCTCATCGAGGCGGCCGAGCAGGGCAAGACCGTCGTCGGCTACGGCGCGCCGGGCAAGGGCAACACGCTGCTCAATCACTGCGGCATCCGCCCCGACCTGCTCGCGTACACGGTCGACCGCAACCCCTACAAGCACGGCAGGTTCACGCCGGGCACCCGCATCCCGATCCTGTCGCCCGAGCAGATCGTCGTCGACAAGCCGGACTACGTCCTCGTCCTCCCGTGGAACCTGCGGGCCGAGCTGGTCGAGCAGCTGTCCTACGTGCACGACTGGGGCGGCCGGCTCGTCTTTCCCGTCCCGGAACTGAGCGTTGTCGAGGAGCCCACGAAAGAGGTAGCCGTATGAAGGTCGTTCTGTTCTGCGGCGGCTACGGGATGCGGATGCGCAGCGGCGCCGCCGACGACGTGCCCAAGCCGATGGCGATGGTCGGCCCTCGCCCGCTGATCTGGCACGTCATGCGCTACTACGCGCACTACGGGCACAAGGAGTTCATCCTGTGCCTCGGCTACGGGGCGCACCACATCAAGAACTACTTCCTCAACTACGAGGAGACGACGTCCAACGACTTCGTGCTGCGCAAGGGGCACACGGAGCTGCTGTCGAACGACATCGCCGACTGGACGATCACGTTCGCGCAGACCGGTATCGAGTCACCGATCGGTGAGCGGCTTCGCCGGGTGCGCCACCACCTGGACGGCGACGACATGTTCCTCGCCAACTACGCCGACGTGCTCACCGACGCCCCGCTGCCCGAGATGATCGAGAACTTCGCCGTACGCGACGCGGGCGCGTCGATGATGGTGGTGCCGCCGCAGTCCTCGTTCCACTGCGTGGACCTGGGCGAGGACGGCCTGGTCGGCGGCATCACCGCGGTCAGCGACATGCCGCTGTGGGAGAACGGCGGCTACTTCGTGCTCCGCCAGGAGGTCTTCGACCACATACCGGAGAACGGGGACCTGGTCGCCGACGGCTGCGCCCAACTCGCCAAGCAGGGCCGCCTCGTGGCGCACCAGCACCGCGGCTTCTGGAAGCCGACCGACACCGTGAAGGAGCGGGCCGCGCTCGACGACGGCTACGCGCGGGGCGAGCGCCCGTGGGCCATCTGGGAACGCGACGCCATGGGGGTGAGCGCGTGATCGGATTCGGGGGCGGGCCCCTGGACCGGATCGTCGCGGTGGGCGCGCACTGCGACGACATCGCCATCGGAGCCGGCGGCACACTCCTCGCGCTGTGCCGCGCACGGCCCGGCATCCGCGTCGACGCGCTGGTGCTCTCCGGCGGCGGCAGCGAGCGCGAGCAGGAGGAGCAGGCCGCGCTCGCCGCCTTCTGCCCGGGTGCCGATCTGCGCCTGACCGTGCACAAGCTGCCGGACGGCCGACTTCCCGCCCACTGGGAAGAGGCCAAGGCCGCGGTCGAGGAACTGCGCCTGGGGACCGACCCGGACCTCGTCCTGGCCCCGCGCACCGACGACGCGCACCAGGACCACCGGGGCCTCGCGCAGCTGATACCCACCGCGTTCCGCGACCATCTCGTGCTCGGCTACGAGATCGTCAAGTGGGACGGCGATCTCGGCCGGATGACCGCGTACCAGCCGCTCACACCGGAGATCGCCGAACAGAAGGTGCGGCTGCTGCAGGAGCACTATGCCTCGCAGCGGCACCGGCCCTGGTACGACCGCGAGGCCTTCCTCGGCCTCGCCCGGATCCGCGGCATCGAATGCCACGAGCGCTACGCCGAGGCGTTCGCCGTCACCAAGCTCACGCTCGACCTGGGCGCCCCCACACCGGGCGCTCTCACTCTGGGGGATTGAACCTTGCGCGTACTACTGACCGGACACCAGGGCTACTTGGGCACCGTCATGGCCCCGGTCCTCAAGGACGCCGGACACGACGTCGTCGGCCTCGACTCCGGCCTGTTCGCCGACTGCGTCCTCGGCCCGGCACCCGACGACCCGTCGGGCCACCGGGTGGACCTGCGGGACGTCACCGCCGAACACGTGGCCGGGGTGGACGCCGTGATCCACCTGGCCGCGCTCTCGAACGACCCGCTGGGCTCGCTGGCACCCGAGCTCACCTACGACATCAACCACCACGCCTCCGTCCACCTGGCCCGCCTCGCCCGCGAGGCCGGAGTCAAGCGCTTCCTCTACGCGTCGACGTGCTCGGTGTACGGAGCCGCGGGCGGCGACGAACTCGTCGGCGAGGACGCCCCGTTGCGCCCCGTGACCCCGTACGCGGAGTCCAAGGTGCGGGTGGAGGACGACCTGCACGCGCTGGCCGACGACGACTTCACCCCGGTCTTCATGCGCAACGCCACCGCCTTCGGCTTCTCGCCCCGGCTGCGCGCCGACATCGTGCTGAACAACCTGGTCGGCCACGCCCTGCTGTCCGGCGAGGTGTTGGTGCTCTCCGACGGCACCCCGTGGCGCCCGCTGGTGCACGCCGCCGACATCGCCCGCGCCTTCACCGCCGTGCTGGACGCGCCCCGCGAGGCGGTGCACGACCGGGCGTTCAACATCGGCAGCGAGACCAACAACGTCACCGTCGCCGAGATCGCCGAGCAGGTCGCCGAGGCGGTGTCCGGGTCGAAGGTGCGCATCACCGGGGAGAACGGCGCCGACCCGCGCTCCTACCGGGTCGACTTCGCCCGCTTCCGCGCCGCGATACCCGGCTTCGACTGCGAGTGGAACGTGAAGCGGGGCGCACTCGAACTCTGCGACGCCTACCGGAACTTCGGGCTCACCAAGGACGACTTCGACCGCCGCTTCACCCGCCTGGCCGTGCTGCGTGCCGCGTCCGAGTCCGGCGCCGTGGACGACACCCTGCGGTGGCGCGGATGACCGCGGCCGACGCCGGTCCGGCCGGCGCCGAGATGTACGAGCTGGTGGAGCGGCTCTACCCGCTCTGCCGGAGCATCACGGGTGACGGCGTGCGCGCCACCCTGGACATCGTCGGCGAGTACATCCCGCTCCAGGTGCACGAGGTGCCGACCGGAACCCAGGTGCTCGACTGGACGGTGCCGCAGGAGTGGAACATCCGCGACGCGTACATCGCCGACAGCTCCGGGCACCGGGTCGTCGACTTCGCCGCGTCCAGCCTGCACGTACTCGGCTACAGCGTTCCGGTGTCGCAGACCCTGCCGCTGGCGGAGCTGCGCGAGCACCTGCACACCCTGCCGGACCACCCCAACTGGGTGCCGTACCGCACCAGTTACTACAAGCCGGAATGGGGTTTCTGCCTGGCGCAGGACACCCTGGACGCGATGCCCGACGGCGACTACGAGGTGTGCGTCGACTCCACGCTGGAGGACGGCCATCTCACCTACGCCGAGCACGTGGTCCCCGGGCAGGTCACCGACGAGGTGATCGTCTCCTGTCACGTCTGCCACCCGTCGCTGGCCAACGACAACCTGGCCGGCATCGCGGTGGCGACGTTCCTGGCCCGCGCGCTGGCGGAGCAGACTCCGTACTACACCTACCGGTTCATCTTCGCGCCCGGCACCATCGGCGCGATCACCTGGCTCGCCCGCAACAAGGAGCGGGTGGACCGGGTCAAGCACGGGCTCGTGCTCGCCTGTGCGGGGGACCGGGGCGGGCTCACGTACAAGCAGAGCAGGCGCGGCGACTCGGAGATCGACCGCGTGATGCGGCACGTGCTCGCCGACTCCGAACGACCCCACCGGGTCACCGAGTTCACGCCGTACGGCTACGACGAGAGGCAGTACTGCTCGCCCGGGTTCAACCTCGGCGTGGGCTCGCTCACCAGGACCCCGTACGCCGGATACCCCGAGTACCACACCTCGGCGGACAACCTGGACTTCGTCTCCCCGAAGGCGATGGCGGACACGCTCGACGTCTGCCGCGAGGCGTTCCACCTCCTGGACCGCAACCGGAGCTACCTCAACCTCAGCCCGTACGGCGAACCGCAGTTGGGCCGCCGCGGGCTGTACGGAGCGCTCGGCGGGCGCAGCGACACCCAGCAGGCGCAGCTGGCCATGCTCTGGGTGCTCAACCTCTCCGACGGTGAGCACAGCCTGCTCGACGTCGCCGAGCGGTCCGGGCTGCCGTTCGACACCGTCGCCGCCGCGGCCGGTGCCCTGGGCGCTGCCGGACTGGTCAAGGCATGACTCCGATGACCACCAAGGGGGAGAAGATGGCGGCAACGGCGGCCCGAGCCGGGCAGGACCGGCCGAGCGCCAGGCGGGCCATCGTCGGACGGCTGTCCTGGGGACTCGCCGACCAGGCCGCCTCCAGCATGTCGAACTTCCTGGTGGGGATGTACGTGGCCCGCTCGCTCGGGCTGTCCGCGTTCGGCGCGTTCAGCCTGGTCTGGGTGACCTACGGCGTGGTGCTCAACGTCTCCCGCGGGCTCGCCACCGACCCGCTCGTCGTGCGCTTCAGCGGAGTGCCGGAGGCGTCCTGGCGCGCGGCGACCGCACGCTCGACGGGTACCGCGCTCGGCGTCGGCGGTGCCATCGGCGTGGGGTCCGTAGTGGTCGGCCTTGCTCTCGGCGGCAGCGTGGGGGCCGCGTTCGTGGCACTCGGCGTGGTGCTGCCCGGGCTGCTGCTGCAGGACGCGTGGCGGTTCTCGTTCTTCGCCGCGGGCACCGGGCGGAAGGCGTTCGTCAACGACGTGGTGTGGGGCGTCGCGCTCATCCCGGCCCTGGTGCTGGCGGCGCGCGCGGGCAGCGTGGCCGGCTTCGTACTCGCCTGGGGCGGGGCGGCCGTGGTCGCCGGGGCGTACGGCTGCGTCCAGGCCGGCATCCTGCCCCGGCCCGCCCGGGCGCGCGCGTGGCTTCGCGAGCAGCGCGACCTCGGTTACCGGTACCTGCTCGAGAACGTAGGCGTCAGCGGCGCGAGCCTGCTGCGGGCGTACGGACTCGGCCTGATCGTCGCGGTCAGCGCGGTGGGCGTGGTCAGGGGCGCGGAGCTTCTGATGGGCCCGTTCCTCGCCGTGCTGATGGGCCTTTCGCTGGTCACCGTCCCCGAGGCGGCACGGGTGCTGCGGCAGGCGCCGGACCGGCTGGCCAGGTTCTGTTTCCTGCTCGGCGGCGGGCTGGCCGCCGCCGCGCTGCTGTGGGGCGGGGCGCTGCTGCTGGTGCCCGACCATCTCGGCGAACACGTGCTCGGGGCCGTCTGGTATGGGTCCTCCGAGCTCATCATGCCGATCTCGCTCGGCGTCGCGGGCGCGGGCCTCGGCGTCGGCGCGGCAGCCGGGCTGCGCGCGCTCGCCGCGGCCCGGCGCAGCCTGCGCTGCCAGATCTTCGCCTCCGCCTGCTATGTCGGTGGCGGTCTCGGCGGAGCGGCCCTGGCCGGCACGACCGGCTCGGCCTGGGGCGTCGCCGCCGCGAACCTCGTCGCCTCGGCCGTGTGGTGGCTGCAACTGCGGTCAGCCCTGCGCGAGCGCCACCAGAACACCATCAGTGAAGTGAGGACCACATGACCGCCCATCCCCGATTGAGCATCGGCCTGCCCGTGTACAACGGCGAGGAGTACCTCGCCGAGTCGCTGGACGCGCTGCTCGGCCAGACCTACGAGGACTTCGAGCTGGTCATCTCCGACAACGCCTCGACGGACGCGACGCAGGACATCTGCCGCAAGTACGCCGCTCAGGACTCCCGGATCCGCTACATCCGGCTGCCGCGGAACGTCGGTGCCACGCCGAACCACAACTATGTGTTCACCGAGTCCCGCGGCGAGCTGTTCAAGTGGGCCTCGCACGACGACCTCTACGCCCGTGACCTGCTGCGGCGCTGTGTGGAGGCGCTGGACGAGCATCCCGAAATGATTCTCGCGCACGCCGACCAGGCGGTCATCGACGGCGACGGCAAGATCAAGGTCCCCTACGAGTACACGCTCGCCACCGACTCACCGCGCCCACCGGAGCGCTTCCGCAGCCTGCTGTTCGAGCCCGGCGGCGACGACTTCTACGGGGTGCTGCGGGCCGACGCGCTGCGCCGGGTGAAGCCGCTCGACAGCTACCACCACGCGGACCGCACCTTCGTCGCCGAGATCGCCCTGAACGGGCCCTTCCACCAGGTGCCGGAGCTGCTGTACTTCCGCCGCGACCACCCCACCCGTGCCGAACGGGCGAACCCTTCCAAGCGCTCCCGGTGCGTCAACCTGGACCCGCGCAGGGCAGGCCCACTGCACCCGACACCACGGCTGCTCGCCGAGTACGTCCTGGGCTTCGTATCGGCGATCCGGCGGGCGCCGCTGTCCGCGGCCGACCGGCGCGCGTGCTACGGCCACTTGGCCGCGTGGATGTCCAACCGGACCCGGCCGGGCACCGGTGAGCGCGTCGAGGACCGCACTCCGGTCGACCCGGACCAGTCCGAGGTCTCCGTGGACGCAGTCGTCGCCGGTCGTGAAGAGAGGCAGTCCTGATGTCCGTAGCCAAAACCCCGGTGCGCGTAGGGCTGTTCGGCCTCTTCGGCTCCGGCAACCACGGCAACGACGCGTCGCTCGAAGCCATCCTCGGGTTTCTGCGCACCGAGCATCCGGACGCGACCGTGGACGCGATGTGCGGTGTCCCCGATGTCGTCGCGAGCCGGTACGGGATCCCGGCGACGCGGCTGAACTGGTACCGCGGCGAGTACCGGACCGCGTCCAGCGCGGGCGCGATCGCGGGGAAGGGCCTCGGCAAACTCGTCGACGTCGTCCGCACCGCTGCCTGGGTGCGCCGGCACGACGTGGTGATCGTCCCGGGCACGGGCGTCCTGGAGACCACGCTGCCCCTGCGGCCGTGGGGCCTCCCGTACTCGCTGTTCCTGCTCTGCGCCGGCGGCCGGCTGTTCCGTACCCGGGTCGCGCTGGTCAGCGTCGGCTCCTCCGAGATCGGCCACCGGGCGACCCGGACCCTGGTGCGCTGGTCGGCCCGGCTGGCCGGATACCGGTCGTTCCGGGGCACCGTGTCCCGCGACGCCATGCAGGCGATGGGCGTGGACACCAAGCGCGACGGGGTCTACCCGGACCTCACCTTCGCGCTGCCGACGCCGCCGAGCACGCCTTCGGACTCCCCGGGCACGGTCTGCGTCGGCGTCATGGCCTTCCACGGCAGCAACGACGAGCGCGACCGGGCCGAGGAGATCCACCGCCGCTACCTCGACGGGACGACCCGGTTCGTCCGCGCCCTGGTCGAGGACGGCAGGCCGGTCCGGCTGCTCACCGGGGACGAACTCGACCGGCCGGTGGCCTTCGCGATCCTCGACGCCGTGGACTCGCCGCTGGTCACCGTCGCCGAGGCGGCCTCGCTGGGCGAGCTGATGAAAGAGGTGGCGGCTGCCGACACGGTGGTGGCCGCCCGCTACCACAACCTGGTCAGCGCGCTGAAGGTCGGCACACCGACGCTCGCCGTCAGCTATTCGACGAAGAGCGACGATCTCATGGAGCTGATGGGAGTCGGCGCGTACTGCCACCCGGCTCGCGGCATCGACGCCGACCGGCTGCTCGAGCAGTTCCGGGAGCTGGAGCGGCGATCGACGGAGGTGCGGAAGACGCTCGCCGAGCGGAACCAGGACGCCGCCCGCCGCGTCGAGGGCCAGTTCGCCGCCTTGACCGCGGCCCTGTTCCGGCCGACGGGCCGTACCCACACCACACGGGAGACGTCATGAAGGTGAGCGCAGTCCCGGAGATTGCCGGCGCGTGCCTGTTCGAGCCGACGCCGTACGCCGACGAGCGCGGCTTCTTCTGCCGCACCTTCGACGTCGACGTGCTCCGCTCGGTGGGCCTCGACCCGGGCGCCTTCGTCCAGGACAGCGTGTCCCGCTCGGTCCGGGGCGTGCTGCGCGGGCTGCACCTGCGCTCCGGCGCCGGCGAGGCCAAGCTGGTGCGCTGCTCGTACGGGAAGATCTTCGACGTCGTCGTGGACCTGCGGCCCGATTCGCCGACGTACCGAAATCGGGCCTTCTTCGAGCTGTCCGGCGACACGCAGGTGACCCTGTACATCCCGTCGGGGTGTGCACACGGCTTCCAGGCGCTGACCGAGACCGCCGACACCTCGTACCGGATCGACCGTCCGCACGATCCCTCGGAGGACGTGACGATCGCCTTCGACGACCCGGAGTTCGCCATCCCCTGGCCGCTGCCGGTCACATCGATGTCCCAGCGGGACCGGGAGGCGCCACGCCTCGCCGAAATCCTCGAGCACAAAGGGAGGTGAGACCGACGTGACCACCGAAGAGACGGCAGACACCAAGGAGTTCCAGCTGCCCCGCTCGCGGGTGGCCAACGAGCGGCTGCACGCCCTCATCCCCGGCGGTGCGCACACCTACGCCAAGGGCGACGACCAGTACCCCGAACACCTGGCCCCGGTCATCAGCCACGGCCGGGGCGCCCATGTGTGGGACATCGACGGCAACCGCTACATCGAGTACGGCTCCGGGCTGCGGTCGGTCAGCCTCGGCCACGCCCACCCCCGCGTGAACGAGGCGGCGCGGCGGGAGATCGACCGCGGCGGCAACTTCGTCCGGCCGTCCATGGTGGAGGCCGAGGCCGCGGAGCGCTTCCTCGCCACCGTGCCGACCGCCGAGATGGTGAAGTTCGCGAAGAACGGCTCAGATGTCACCACGGCGGCGGTGCGGCTCGCCCGCGCCGTCACCGGGCGCCCGCGGGTGGCGATCTGTGGTGACCAGCCGTTCTTCTCTGTCGACGACTGGTTCATCGGCACCACACCGATGCCCGCCGGCATTCCGGCGGCGACCACCGAGCTCACCGTGTCGTTCCCCTACGGGGACCTGGCCGCCACGGAGGAGCTGCTGACGCGGTACCAGGACGAGATCGCCTGCCTGATCCTCGAACCCGCCGGCCACATCGAGCCCCCGCCCGGCTACCTCGCGGGCCTGCGCGAACTGGCCGACCGGCACGGCTGCGTACTCGTCTTCGACGAGATGATCAGCGGCTTCCGCTGGTCCGAGGCGGGCGCCCAGGGCCTGTACGGGGTGGTCCCCGACCTCTCCACGTTCGGCAAGGCGCTGGGCAACGGGTTCGCCGTGTCGGCGCTCGGCGGGCGCCGGGCGCTCATGGAGCGGGGCGGGCTGCGTCATCCGCACGAGCGGGTGTTCCTGCTGTCCACCACGCACGGCGCGGAAACGCACTCCCTGGCCGCCGCGATGGCCGTGCAGAGCACCTACGTCGAGGAGGGCATCACCGCGCGGCTGCACGCCCTCGGCGAGCGGCTGGCCGCCGGTGTGCGCGGGGCCGCGTCGGGCGCGGGCGTCGGTGAGCACGTCGTCGTCCGGGGCCGGGCCAGCAACCTCGTCTTCGCCACCCTCGACGAGTACGGGCAGCCCTCGCAGGAGTACCGCACCCTGTTCCTGCGCCAACTCCTCGCGGGCGGGGTGCTGGCGCCGTCGTTCGTGGTGAGCAGCGCACTCGACGACGCCGACATCGACCGCACGGTCGACGTGGTGGCGCAGGCATGTGCGGTGTACCGCAAGGCACTTGATGCGGGTGACCCCACACCGTGGCTGGGCGGGCGGCCGGTGAAGCCGGTGTTCCGGCCCCTGGCGTGAAGTGGTGTGGCGTGATGTGACGTGATCTGGCGTGGTGTGACGTGATGTCTCAGCGGCGGTCGCGCCGGGTCGCGTCCGCCGCCCGGTCGACCAGCCACGCGGTCACCGGTACCACCGCGAGCGCGGTGCACCAGCCGCCGAGGACATCCGTCGCGTAGTGCGCGCTCAGGGCGACCTGCGCCCAGCCCATGACGGCGCCCGCGACCAGCGCCGCCGCCAGCACCAGCCCCGTGCCCGCCGCTCCGCCGAGACCGAGTCGGCCGACCGCGAGCAGGGCGAGCACAAGGGCGAGCGCGGTGAGGAACGCGGTGTGCCCGCTCGGATAGGACAGGTTCTCCGGGCCGTGGATGGTGCGCCCCACAAGGGGCTTGATCAGCGTCCCCGTCCCCACGGTCAGCGCGACGCCCGCGACGACCAGCACCGCCGCGCGAGGACGCCGCAGTAGCAGGCAACCCGTCACCGCGGCCGCGACCAGCACCGCCGATCCCACGAATCCACCCAGGAAGTCGATGACCAGCGCGATGCCCCGCCACGGCTGCCCCACGCTGTCCGCCGTCGGGGCGACGATCCAGCTGTCCACCCTGCCGGGCGCGCTGTCCCCGGCGTACAGGACTCCGAGCGCGACGACCACCAGCGCGGCGAGGGACGCGATCGGCCAGAGCCAGACGCGCAGCGCCATGGGCAGTACCCGGGCCGGCTCGGCGACGGTCCCGTCGCGGCCACCACGGCCCGGACCTGCTTCTGTCAGGCGATCCAACGCGAGCCCCCCGTCGTGTCCCACCCACCTTCGGTGACCCTATCCGGCGCGTGTACGTGGCACCGCTTCAACTCGCCAAGTGGGTACCGGAGTTGAAACGGGGCAGCGGAGGGGTGCCAGGGCGACGGGTGAAGGTCGCCCGGTGGCCCGTGCTAGCGTTGAGCGTTTGCAGCGCAGCTGTGCCGGTGTCCCGTCGGGTGCCGTCGGCCGGCCGCCGCGTCCCCGCCGCGCCTTCCTCGGTACGGCCCCATCTTCGCCAGGAAGGCTCTCTGTGAGCGAATCAGCACGTGCCGACGACGACCGGCGGCAGGACGAGGCGCCGGGCACCGCTCCCGTTCCCGTGACGTCCTTCGCGGAGCTCGGTCTTCCGGCCGCGGTGCTGCGCACGCTCGACGAGCAGGGTGTGACGAAGCCCTTCCCCATCCAGGCGGCGGCGCTGCCGAACGCGCTTGCGGGACGGGACGTCCTCGGCCGTGGTCGCACCGGATCCGGCAAGACGCTCGCCTTCGGCCTGGGGCTGCTCGCCCGCATCGCCGGGCGGCGCGCACAGCCCAAGGAACCCATCGCCCTCGTGCTGGTCCCCACCCGGGAGCTGGCGCAGCAGGTCACCGAGGCGCTCACCCCGTACGCCGAGGCGCTGCGGCTGCGGATGGCGACCGTGGTGGGCGGCGTGTCCATCGGTCGGCAGTCCGCCGCGCTGCGGGACGGCGCCGAGGTCGTCGTCGCGACGCCCGGCCGGCTGCACGACCTGATCGAGCGCAAGGGCTGCCGCCTCGGCCGGGTGGGCATCACGGTTGTGGACGAGGCCGACCAGATGTGCGACATGGGATTCCTGCCGCAGGTCACCGAGATCCTGGACCAGGTGCGGACCGACGGGCAGCGGATGCTGTTCTCCGCCACCCTCGACGCCGACGTCGACCAGCTGGTGCAGCGCTACCTGCGCGACCCGGCCGAGCACTCCGTGGACCCCTCGTCGAGCTCCGTCTCCACGATCGAGCACCACGTCCTCGTCGTGCACGGCCCGGACCGGTGGTCCGTCGCCACGGAGATCGCCGCACGGGACGGCCGCGTCCTGCTCTTCCTCGACACCAAGCACGGCGTCGACCAGCTCACCAAGCACCTGCGGGGCAGCGGAGTGGCCGCGGCCGCGCTGCACAGCGGCAAGGCGCAGCCGCAGCGCACCCGGACCCTGGCCCAGTTCAAGAACGGCGAGGTCACCGCCCTGGTGGCGACGAACGTCGCCGCGCGCGGCCTGCACATCGACGACCTCGACCTCATCGTCAACGTGGACCCGGCGACCGACCCCAAGGACTACCTCCACCGCGCGGGACGCACGGCCCGCGCCGGCCGCTCCGGCACCGTCGTGTCCCTGGTCCTGTCGGGCCAGCGCCGCGAGACGAGCCAGGTCATGGCGGACGCCGACGTCACCGCGAAGGTCACCAAGGTACGGTCCGGCGAGGCGGAGCTGAGCCGCATCACCGGCGCCAAGGCCCCCTCCGGCAAGCCCCTCGACGGCGGCCCCGCCCAGCGCCCCAAGAACCAGAACACCCCGTTCCGCGGCCTCGGCAGCACCAAGAACCCGAAGAGCACCTCCGGCTCTGGTACCGGCTCCGGGGCAGGCTCCACCACCGGCTCCGGCACCCGCGGCTCCCGCAAGACCAACGAGGCCCGCAAGCTCGCCGAGGCTCGGAAGGCGGCGCGGGTTCGGCGCGGGGGCTGACCCGCAACCAGGGCCCGCTTCAGCCGCCTGCCGGAAGCGTGATCCCGTAGGCCCGCATCTTCCGGTAGATCGTTGTGCGCGAGATGCCGAGCCGCTGCGCCGCCAGCAGTTTGTTGCCGTCCGCCGCCAGCAGGGCCTGGACCAGGGTGTCGCGTTCGGACGCCTCCCAGGCGCTGAGCGAGCGGCCGCCCGCGCTGTGCAGGGACGGCGGCAGGTCGCGGAGTTCGATCCGGTAGGTGCGGCGGCCCGCCGCGGCCTCGCGCAGGGCGGCGTCCAGTTGCCGGATGTTGCCGGGCCAGTCGTGCCGACGCAGCAGCGGCAGCACCTCCGGTGCGCACTCGACGTCCGCGCCGATGCGCAGCAGCAGACGGTCGACCAGGGCGGGGAGGTCTGCGAGGCGGTGTCGCAGGGCGGGAACGGCCGCCGCTTCGACGAAGCAGCGCCTCAGGGGCTCGGGTACGCCTTGTGCCCGGTGGAGCGTGCCCACGATCCACGTGCCCTGGGCCGCCGCGGCCTCCAGGGCCTGGGCGACGGCGGGTCCCTGTTCGGGGGACACGGCGTCGACGTTCCGGAGGACCAGGGCGCGGCCCGGGCCCGTGGGTGCCTGTCGCAGCGCGGTCGGCAGGTCGGTTCCGGTGTCGGTCGCCCCGGTGGCCGTGGCATCCACGACGACGGGGGCCGACGTCGCGCCGGTCAACGCGTGCGCGGCGCCGACCAGCGCGGACTTGCCCGTTCCTGCCTCGCCGTGGAGGAGGAGCGGCGTCCGTTCGCGGGCGCAGCGGGACGTCGTACGGGAGACCGTGTTCCATGCCGGGTCCGTCCCGGCCAGGCCCGGTAGTGGCCACGGCCGGGTCGCGTCCTGCTCCGTCCGCGTACGGGAGCCGGAACGGGGTCGGCCGCCGGACGGGACGTCAGCGAAGGCCAGCTCCAGCAGGTACCCGGCCGCGCCCGCCGAGCTGTCGACCTGGCGGCAGCGCATCAACACGGTCTCCCCGCCGGTCAGTTGCACCTCCTGGCGGGTGCGCGGCGCGTGTCCCAGTTCGGCGGCGGCCTCGTGCAGCAGGCGGTGGTCGTCGCCCGTGAGCCGCGCGGAGGCGGCGGAGTTGGCGAGTACGAGATCGTGGCCGAGACAGAGCACCGGTCGGTCACCGTAGTGGCTCACCTGCTGGAACGCCTCCAGGAGCGCACGCTGGTGCGAGCTGCTGAACTCGTACATCACGCGCGCGATGTCGCCCGCGGCCTCCTGCACCAGGGCCGCCATGAGCGTGCGCGCCGGGCCGTTCCAGCACGTCAGGTTCATGGCCCCCTCTACTCGCCCGGTGACCGAGTTGCGGATCGGGGCAGCCGCGCAAGAGACGCTCTGCAGGCGTTCGTTGAAGTGCTCGGTGCCGAGGACCACGTTGGGCCGGCGCTCCTCCAGGGCGACCCCGATGCCGTTCGTGCCGACGAACTGTTCGGCGTAGTTGAAGCCGGGGGCCAGATGGACCCGGTCCAGATGCGTCGAGAGCCGCTTCTCTCCGACGCGGCGGTCGCGCACCCAGCCCTTGCGGTCCGTCACGATCACCGAGGCGTCCGAACCCGCCAACGTCCGTTCCAACCGGTCGAGGACGGGCGCGGCGGCGCGGACAAGGCGGCTCTCCCGGTCGTAATCGGGCTGGTAGGGGACGACCACCTCGTCCGTGCCGACCCCCAGGTACTTGGAACGCTGCCAGGAGTTGCGGATGCCCTCGGGCACGATCTGCGCAGGCGGTTCCGCATGCGTGAGGAATTGCAGGCGCGCTCGCGCGATGGTCCGGTCCCGCTCCGTGCTGTCACTGAGCATGGCGTCTCCGATGGGCGTGTTTCCGCCATATTACGAACGTGTTTGTACCCGACAACCGGCTGTTCGCCAAGACTCCCTGTGCGTTTTCCGTGCACTGCTACAGGAGCCGGGCCCGTTGTGTTCCACATTGAAAAACTCGACGGAGCCCCCGGCCCCCACGCTGATGGTCGGCGCCGCACAACCGGTGCGGTCGCCCGCCGTCGAGCACAGGAGCCTCCTATGACTTCCGCGACCTCCGCCGACAACGCACCCCGTACCGCGATCGTCACCGGCGCCGCCCGCGGCATCGGCCGCAGCATCGCGGAGCGGCTGGCCGCGGACGGACTCGATGTCGCCGTCGCCGACCTCCCCGGCATGAGCGAGGAACTGAACGAGGTGGCCGCCGGCATCGAGAAGACCGGCCGCCGTTCCCTCGCCGTGCACGCCGACGTGTCCAGCAAGGAACAGACCGACGCGCTCGTCGAGGAGGTCGCCGCCCGCTTCGGCAGGGTCGACGTCTACGTCGCCAACGCCGGTATCGCCAGGGTCACTCCGCTCCTCGACACCGGGCTCGACGAGTTCGAGCAGATCATGGCCGTGAACCTGCGCGGCGTCTTCCTCTCCTACCAGGCCGCCGCACGGCAGATGATCGCCCAGGGCGGCGGCGGAAAGATCATCGGCGCCGCCTCGATCGTCGCGTACCGCCCGTTCGCGCTGCTCGGCACCTACTCGGCGTCGAAGTGGGGCGTACGCGGACTGACCCAGGCCGCCGCCATGGAGTGGGCGCAGCACGGCATCACCGTCAACGCGTACTGCCCGGGCATCGTCGGCACCGACATGTGGGACCTGATCGACGAGCGTCTCGCGCAGGAGGAGGGCCTGCAGAAGGGCCGGGCCATCAAGAAGTACGCGGAGGCGATCGCGCTCGGCCGCGTCGAGGAGCCCTCGGACGTCGCGTCCTTCGTCTCGTACCTGGCCTCGCGGGACTCGGACTACATGACAGGACAGTCCGTCATGATCGACGGCGGCATCCAGTTCTCCTGACGCGCACCAAGGAACCAAGGAACCAAGGAACCGAGGGCCCGACCCGAGGAACCCGACCCGAGGACCCGAGGAGGACAGATGTATTCCAAGGACGGCGAGAACTACTTCATCGTCGACGCGCACATCGCGCTCTGGGACGCGCGCCCCGAGAACCAACTCAACATCCACGGCAAGCAGTTCATCGACTGCTTCTACGACTACCACCGCAACCTGAGCCCGGAATCGGAACTCTGGACGTACGAGGAGTACCTCTACTACGGCGGCGAGCGCCTGATGAAGGACCTCTTCGTCGACGGGTACGTCGACCACGCCATCTTCCAGCCCGCGCGCCTGGGAGCGTTCTACCGAGGCGGCTTCGGGCAGACGGAGGAAGCCTTCGCGCTCACCCAGAAGCACCCCGACAAGCTGACGTACAACCACTCCTGGGACCCCCGGTACGAGCAGAAGGGGCTCGACCAACTGCGGCGCGACGCCGAGCGGTTCCAGCTCAAGGGCGTGAAGCTGTACACCGCCGAGTGGAAGGGGGACAGCCGCGGATACAAGCTCGACGATCCGTGGACGTACCGCTATCTCGAGGTGTGCCAGGAACTCGGCATCAACAACGTGCACGTCCACAAGGGGCCGACGATCCGTCCGCTCGACCGGGACGCCTTCGACGTGGCGGACGTCGACAAGGTGGCCACGCAGTTCCCCGAGATGAACTTCGTCGTCGAGCACTGCGGACTGCCCCGCCTCGAGGACTTCTGCTGGATCGCCACGCAGGAACCCAACGTGCACGCCGGCCTCGCCGTAGCGATCCCCTTCATCCACACCAGGCCCCGGTACTTCGCGCAGATCATCGGCGAACTGCTCTACTGGCTGGACGAGGACCGCATCCAGTTCTCCAGCGACTACGCGCTCTGGACGCCCCGTTGGCTCATCGAGCGGTTCGTCGACTTCCAGATCCCCGAGGACATGACGCCCGAATACGCGCCGATCACGTTGGCGCAGAAGAAGAAGATCCTCGGGCTGAACGCGGCGGCCATGTACGACATCGAGGTCCCGGCCGGACTGGGCGTCACCGAACCGGCGGTGGCCTGACATGACCGTCGACGCACGGGAACGCTCCGCCCGCGCCGCGCTGGACACGGTCCTCGACCCGGAGCTGGACGAGCCGATCACCGACCTGGGCTTCGTACGCTCCGTGACACTGACCCCCGACGGGGCGCTCACCGTCCGCCTCAGGCTCCCCACCTCGTTCTGCTCGCCCAACTTCGCGTACCTGATGGCCTCGGACTCCAAGGACGCGCTGACGGCACTGCCCTGGACGCGGGACGTCGTCGTGCTGCTCGACGACCACCACGACTCGGATCTGATCAACGGCGGGCTCGCCGAGGACGCGGGCTACCGCGGCACGTTCGGCGCCGAGGCGGAGAAGGATCTCGAAGCGCTCCGGCTGACATTCCGCCGCAAGGCCCATGTCGCCGCGATGGAGCGGGCGTTGACGCGCCTGCTCCGCGAGAACCCCGACCTCACCGAGGAGGACCTGCACGACGTGGTCCTCGGGGACCTCCCCGAGGCGCCGACATCCGGTGCGCTGCTGCGGCGTCGGGAGGCGCTCGGCCTTGGCGTGGCACCGTCCGACCCGGTACTGGTGGACGAGGAGGGGCGACGCGTCCCGCCGGGCGAGATCCCGCTCCGGCTGCGCTTTGCCCGCGCGGTCCGGGTGTCGATCGACGGCAACGCGCACTTCTGCCGGGGGCTGCTGCGCACCCGCTATCCGCAAGCCACGGACGACCAATCGAAGGAGAACGTCTCGTGAAGGCAGTCCAGGTCGTGGGCTACGGCAAGAACCTCGAGATGGCCGAGGTCCCGGCCCCCGAGGCAACCGGCCCGTTCGACGTGATCGTCAGGATCGGCGGCGCCGGCGTGTGCCGCACCGACATCCACATTCTGGAGGGGCAGTGGGCGCAGAAGTCCGGCGTGACACTGCCCTACACGATCGGCCATGAGAACGCCGGCTGGGTGCACGCCGTCGGCAGCGCCGTCACCAACGTCGCCGAGGGCGACAAGGTCATCGTGCACCCGCTGATCACCTGCGGTCTTTGCCGCGCCTGCCGGGCCGGCGACGACGTGCACTGCGAGAACAACCAATTCCCCGGCATCGATACGGCCGGTGGCTACGCCGAGTACCTGAAGACCTCCGCGCGCAGCGTGGTGCGGATCGACGACTCCCTCGAACCGGCCGACGTCGCGGCGCTCGCCGACGCGGGGCTCACGGCGTACCACGCGGCGGCCAAGGCGGCCCGCAGGCTGCGGCCGGGGGACCGCTGCGTGGTGATCGGCGCGGGCGGGCTCGGGCACATCGGCGTACAGGTGCTCAAGGCCCTCACCGCCGCCGAGCTCCTCGTCGTCGACCGCAATCCCGACGCGGTGGCCCTGGCCACGTCCATCGGGGCCGACCACGGCATCGTCGCCGACGGCGGCCACGTCGACCGGGTGCGCGAACTGACCGGCGGGCAAGGGGTGGAGGCGGTCATCGACTTCGTCGGCGAGGGCGGCTCCACCAAGGACGGCGTCGGCATGCTGCGCCCGGCCGGCGACTACCACGTGGTCGGCTACGGCGAGAACATCGACGTCCCGACGATCGACATCATCTCCGCCGAGATCAACTTCGTCGGCAACCTGGTCGGCTCGTACAACGACCTGTGCGAACTGATGGTCCTGGCCGCACAGGACCGCGTCCGCCTGCACACCGCCAAGTACCCCCTGGACCGCTTCCAGGACGCGCTGGACGACCTGGAAGCCGGCCGCATCCGAGGCCGGGCGATCCTCACACCTTGAGCGTCTCAAACGTTCCCGAACTGCACTGAGAACAAAGGGAGATGGCGCAGCAAGCCTTTCCCATCTCGCCGCGCCGCCGTACGAAGCCCCACGCTACGACGCGGCGCCGACAGGCACCCTTTCCAGAGCCGGACGCTCGATCGACGTCAGAAAGTCGAGCGTGTCGATCGGCTGGTCGGTGAAGTAGTCCGCGATGAGCCGCGAGAACTCCTTGCCCCGTTCGAGATTGGGCAGATGGTCGGACTCGCGGATCAGGGCGAACTGCCCCTGCTGAATCGTTGCGGCTACTTCGCGTACGCGGTCCGGGGTGGAGAACTCGTCGTACTCACCGGTGAAGCACAGGGCCGGTACGTCGGGGATCCCACCGGGCGGAAGGCCGGGAGTGGCCAGGACGCGCTCCAGGATGGCGACGTGCCGGGGCACATCGGCCTCGGTGATGGCGCTCATCGTGCAGGCCAGCAGCCGGGCCGTCACGGCACGCTTGCGGACGGGACGGTCCGGGTGCGCCATGAGCGCCTCGACCGTCACCCGGCCATAGGCACTCGAAATGTCTCCGGAGGCGAGGCTGTCGACCATGGCGCGAAGCGCGGTCCGGCACTCCGCCGGGTACTCCATGGAAGCCCCGGCGAGCATCAGGCGCTTGACGCGCTCGGGCCGCCGTTGGACCAGCCGGTACGCGATGGGAACGCCGTACGAAGCGGCGAACAGATTCACGGCGTCCAACTCCAGCTGCCCGAGCAGATCGCCCAGCACCTCGGCGAGGAAGTCGAAGCCGTACTCCGCCGGCAGGTCGTCGGCCTTGCCCGACCCCGGGAGGTCGACGGTGATGACCGTCGCGACCTCCGTCCAGGGCTTCTCCAACCGCCGGAAGGCGTACATGTCCTGGAAGGAACCGCCCAGCAGCACGATGGGCTCTGTCCGAGGAGCGGGGTTCTCGACGATGCGGCAGTCATAGTCGAACCCTTTGAAGTGCATCCGACGTACGAATTCCTCAGGCATGAGCAGGTGACTCCTCGTAGTAGGGCAACGGTCACCAAGCCCAACGAACATCGGCTGACGGGGTAATGGATCAACACAAGACGCACAGAAGAGCGGCCCGCGTCCGGCGGGTCTGCATGCGCAGGTGATTGCTCAGCGTGGTCGTTCGCGGCGGTCGAGTACCTCGAAGCGGACCGACCGTTCCGTCAGGGTGCGGGAGGCGCGTCGTGGTTGCTCAGAGCGAAGTGCACCGCGGCCGGCCGCGGTTGCTCAGCGCCCTGGCGGTGCAGCGCCTCGTAGCGCTGGTCGCCGAGTGCCTGCCGCGCAGCGGCATGGAACTGGGCGTGCAATGCTCCCAGTTTCGGGTTGCCGACGAACGGGGCCGAGCCCGCCAGCTCCTCCACCGCGCACACCGCGCCGAACAGCCAGGCCGAGCGGGGGTGTCGTCCGTCCTGGGCGGCGACCCATGCCAACACGCTGAGCGAGGCCGCCTGGCCGAGCAAGTCGTCGCGCGCGTACTGAAGTTCAAGGGCCCGGCGCCCCGCCCGGTCGGCAGCGGTGGTGTCCCCGAAGAGAATGTGGGCGATGCCGCTGGCGGTGAGGATGAACGCCGTGAAGTAGCTCTCCTCACTGCCTTCGCCGAACAGGTCGAGTGCTTCGTCGAAGTCGGCGAGCGCGGCGCCGGGGTTGCCGCCCATCGTATGGGCGATCCCACGGCGGATGGCAGCCAGACATGTGCCGGAGGCGTCGTCGACCTCGCGGAAGATCTCCGTCGCCCGATGCAGCAGATCCAGGCCCGAGCCGGGTTCGCCGGAGTAGGCCAGCGCAATCCCGCGGCTCATGGCGGCGTATCCGCCAAGTCGCCGGTCGGCGAGCCGGTCGGCGTCCTCTTGCGCCGCATCCGCGAACCGCAGTGCCGCCGTGTGCTCGCCCCGGTACGTCGCGAAGGTGCAGCTCCACACCAGTGTCGTGAACCGGTCGACCGACGGCCGGGAGGCGTGCTCGAGGGCCAGGTCCATCCAGTGGCCCGCCTCGCGGGGCTGCCCGGCACACACCCAGTACGCCCACATCGCCGCTGTCACCGCCACGGCCTCGTTGCCGCCGTCGTCGAGGGCATGGCCGAGGGCGGCGCGGAGATTCTCCCGATCGGGGACAAGTCCCCAGTACAACGGCACCTGTTCGGAGGTGAGAAAGCGGTCGGCGAAGTGGCGGATCAGCGACGTGTAGTGGCCGACGTGGCGGCGGCGACCGTCGTCGCGCTCGCCGATGGCCTCCAGCCACCAGGCACCGTACTCACGGATGGTGTCGAGCATCCGGTATCGCTCGGTGCTCCCGGACGGCTGCCAATTCAGGATGGACTTGTCGATGAGCGCGTCCAGGAGGACCTGGATCTTGGTGCCCGGCAGATGCGCGTCGGCACACACCTGCCGGGCCGACTCGGCGTCGAAGCCGCCCGCGAAGACGGAAAGGCGTGCCCACAGCAGTCGCTCCGCCGGGGTGCACAGTTCGTGACTCCAGCCGATCGCGGTGCGCAGCGCCTGGTGCCACGGCGGGGCGGCGTCGCGCGCCACCTTCTCGGCGCTGCTCAGCACCGCGTAACGGTCCTCCAGGCGTTCGGTCAGTTCCGCCAGGGACAGTTCGCGCAGTCGTGCGGCCGCCAGCTCGATGGCGAGCGGCAGGCCGTCCAGGCGCCGGCACAGCCGTACCAGGTCCGGCCGGTTGGCATCGGTGACGGCGAAACCGGGCGCCACTTCGGCCGCGCGGGCAGCCAGCAGGACGGCCGCGTCCGTCGCCGCCCCGGCCACATCCTTGTCGCTCTCCGGCACGGCCAGCGGCGCGACGGTCAACGTCTGCTCCTGGACCATGCCCAGCGGGCGGCGGCTCGTGACCAGAACCCGCAGCGCAGGCGCCCCGCGTAGCAATGCCTCGACCGCAAGCGCGCAGGGACCCACCAGATGCTCGCAAGTGTCCAGTACCAGCAGCATCTCGCGTTCGGCCAGATAGTCGACCAGCACATCGATCATCGGACGTGTCGTCTGATCCGCCAGCGGCAACTCCTCGGCGATGGCGAGCGCCAGCACGGATCCGTATCGCACGGGGGACAGCTCCACCCACCACGCGCCGTCCCGGTAGGCCGGCTGCGCCTCGTGCGCGGACTGCAGCGCCAGCCGCGTCTTGCCCACCCCACCGACCCCCGTCAGGGTCACCAGGCGCGCATCCGTGAACAGCCGTCGGATCTCCGTCAGTTCGGGCCGCCGCCCGATCAGCTCCGGCGTCGCCGCGGGCAGATTCCCCGTGTGCTGCTTCCGCGTGGTCACATCGTCCCCTCGGCCCTTGCCCACCCGTCACCAGGAAATGGCGGACAGTCTGACGGCTCGTGCCACACGGCGTGACGACGAAGGGGAAAGCGATCGGAAATGGCCGCAACTCACAGAAGGACGGCGGCCGACGGCTCTCCTCTGATCAGGGCGTGCATGGATGCGCCTCCCAGAGGTTGTGGCAGGGGTGCCCCACCGTCAGGTCTGCCTGAAGGTGCGTCGGTAGGCGCCGGGCGTGGTGCCCAGTTGCGCTCGGAAGTGACGGCGCAGGTTGACCGCCGAGGTGAGTCCGACACGGGTGGCGACGGCTTCGACGGGCAGGTCGGTCTGCTCAAGCAACGCCCGTGCCGCGTCGATGCGTTGGCCGAGCAGCCAGTGTCCGGGGCTGGTACCGAGCTGTTCCGTGAACCGTCGGGCGGGGGTCCGGCTGGACAGCCCGGCGTGTTCGGCGAGGCGGTCGAGGGTGAGTCGGGTGTCGAGCCGGGAGGCGGCCCACTCCAACAGTGGCGCCAGGGACTCGTCCGCCTTGGCCGGTGCGGGCCCTGCTGCGTACTGGAGTTGGCTGCCCTCCCGGTGCGGCGGCAGGACCATGTTCCGGGCGACCTCGGTGGCGTAGGCCGCGCCGTGATCGGACCGCACGAGGTGCAGGCACAGGTCGATTCCCGCGTCGGTCCCCGCGCTGGTCGCTACGTCGCCGTGGTCCACGAAGAGCACGTCGTGGTCCACCTGCACCTCGGGGAAGGCGGCGGCGAGCCGGGCGGATTCGCGCCAGTGGGTGGCGGCGCGGCGGCCGTCGAGCAGTCCGGCCCGGGCGAGGACGAAGGCCCCCGTGCAGATCGACCGGATCGGCCGCGCGCTGACCGACTTCTTCACGACGTAGAGGCAGCGGGTCAGGCGCCCTTCCAAGTCCCCTGGAAGAAGCCCGGCTTCTGCGCCGAGCAGCTCACCGGAAGGTGCTCGTGGTGGCGATGTCGCGGCCGGCTTCTCCAGCGGCGTTCAGGGCTTTGGCGTGGAGGTCCGCGGCGAGGTCTCCGAGGGGTTCCATACCGGGGGAGGCGGCGATGGTGAGCTCGCGTTCCACGACGGTGAGGTCGGCCTGCCACACGTCGGCGAGGATGCGCCTGAGGTACGGGGTGGAGTGGTCCCAGCCCTCGCGCGGAGTGCCGGGGGCGTAGCCGCCACCGCGCACTGTGGCCAGGACGGTCGGCTTGTCCTTGAGTACCGGGCAGGCCAGGGGCGCCCCGGAGATGACCAGGTCGACCCAGGTCTTGAAGTGCTGCGAGACGCCGAAGTTGTACAGCGGAACGGCCAGCACCACCGCCTCGGCGGCCTCCAGTTCCGCGACGAGCGACTCGGCGAGCAGGCGGGCGTCACGTTGGGCGGGCGTGCGGTCGGGCTCAGGTGTCAGAGCGCCGGTGTGGGCCTGCACCCAGGCGCCGGCGGGCAGCGGATCGGTGCCCAGGTGGCGGCGCACCACCGGCTCGTCCGGGTGGGCTGCGGTCCACTCCGCTTCCACGATGTCGGCCAGTTCGGCGCCGGCCGAGGTGCCGGGAAGGATGCTGGCGTCAAGCCGGAACAGGCTCATAGTGTCTCCCTGGGGTGCTGCCGCGACAACGTGGCCGTCTGGCTCGCGAGTTCGTCCGGACAGTTCGACAGCACAGCCCCGCGGAATGTGAGGTGACACCGCGGCCTCACATTCCGGCGCGCTGTCTTGTCGTTCAGGTGAAGGCAGACACGACCGAGGGAGCCGTCACGATGACCACCCCAGGACTCGACGCGATCTTGAGCGAGCGGCGCCAGTTGCTCAATCTTGCCTATCGTCTCCTTGGCTCCCTCGCCGAGGCCGAGGACGCCGTGCAAGAGACCTGCACCCGCTGGTACGCCATGTCGCCGCGGCAGCAGGCCGCCATCGAGTCGCCCGGCGCCTGGCTGACGACCGTCGCCAGTCGCATCTGTCTCAACGTGCTCGACTCGGCCCGAGCCAGGCGCGAGACCTACGTGGGCGAATGGCTCCCCGAGCCGCTCCCCGGGCACACCGACAGCGGCGCGGCCGCCGACCCGGCCGACCGGATCACCCTGGACGAGTCGATCAACCTGGCCTTCCTGGTCGTACTTGAAGCGATGACCCCGGCCGAACGCGTCGCGTTCATCCTGCACGACGTCTTCCGCTACTCCTTCGCGGAAGTGGCCGAGATCGTCGGCCGCACCCCGGCGGCCTGCCGACAGCTGGCCTCCTCCGCCCGCCGCCGGATCAGGGCCGCACAGCCTTCCGCGACCACGGCGACCCAACAGGCCGGCATCATCCGGGACTTCAAGCAGGCGTGGGAGGCCAAGGACATCGACACCCTGATCGGCCTGCTCGACCCCGACGCCGTGGCGGTCGGCGACGGCGGCGGCCTCGCCACCACCTTCCTGGACCCCATCGAAGGCGGCGAGCAGATCGCGCACGCCTGGATCGAAATCGCCCGCCGCAGGTCCGACGACATGACGTTCCTGGAACGCACGGTCAATGGCACGCCCGGTGTGGTGGCCGAACAGAACGGCGTCATCGTGACGGTGTTCGCGTTCGAGGTCACAGACGAGAAGATCAAGCGCATCTGGGTCGTGCGCAACCCCGAGAAGCTCCGTCACTGGACGACGGGCTGAGGTTGCTGTTGCGCACCTCGTCGCTCCAGCAGATGCTCCGCAACACCGGCGCGTTGAGCCCGCACCCTGCGATCGTGTTGGCCGGCGGCACCGAATTGTCAGTGCCGCAGGTGTTCGCTTGGCTGTAGGGGGAGTTGAACGTGCAGGACATGGATGTCGACCCCGTTGCCCACAATCGGGCAGCCTGGGACAAGTGTGTCGAAGAGGGCAACGAGTGGTCGAGGCCGGTGAGTGCCGAGGATGTCGAGCGCGCCCGCACGGGCGACTGGTCGATTGTTCTCATCGGGCGCGAGCCGGTGGACCGCTCCTGGCTGCCGACGGACCTGACCGGCAAGGACGTGTTGTGCCTGGCCTCCGGCGGCGGTCAGCAAGGTCCGATCCTCGCCGCCGCAGGAGCGCGGGTCACCGTATTCGACAACTCACCCCGCCAGCTCGGCCAGGACCGGATGGTGGCGGCGCGCGACGGACTCGAACTGCGCACAGTCCTGGGCGACATGCGTGACCTCAACGCCTTCGGCGACGCGACATTCGACGTCGTGTTCCATCCGGTCTCCAACCTGTTCGTACCGGACGTGGCGCCGGTGTGGCGTGAGTGCTTCCGCGTCCTGCGGCCGGGCGGAACCCTGCTCGTGGGCTTCCTCAACCCTGATGCGTACTTGTTCGACCACGAGGCGCTCGACGAGCGCGGCGAGCTGTTCGTCGTGCACAAACTGCCCTACAGCGACGTCACGCAGTACTCCGCCGAGGAACGCGCCACGAAGTTCGGCGCGGACGCCCCTCTTGAATACAGCCACACCCTCACCGACCAGATCGGCGGACAACTCGCCGCGGGGTTCGTCCTCACCGGCTTCGCGGAAGCGCCGCACCAATCCAACGCATCGGCTCAATACATGTCGAACTATTTCGCGACGCTGGCGGTCAAGCCGGGCTGACGGCCCTGTTCGGATGCAGATGCTGACGGCCCTGTTCAGATGCGGATCACGATCTTTCCTCGGGTGCGTCCGCGCTCGGCGTGCGCGTGGGCGTCGGCGATCCGCTCCAGGGGGTAGGCCTGTTCGATACGGGGTGTGTAGCGGCCCTGCCCGCCCAGTTCCGCCGCCGCGGACAGAAGAGTGGAGTCGTTCACCGCGTGGGCCACATGCGTGCCCAGGCGCTGCCCGCCCGCCTGGTCGGCGACCGTCGCGACGCGCTTCGGGTCGCCCGCGATCACGACGAGGTCGTCCAGGGAGCCGGAGGCCGCGGTGTCGAGCACGAGGTCGACACCGTGCGGAGCGAGGGTGGTGAGGCGCTGTGCGAGGCCGGGGCCGTAGGTGGTGGGAACGGCGCCGAGAGAGGTGAGGAACTCGTGGTTGCGTTCGCTGGCTGTCCCGATCACGGTGGCAGCACCCTGCGCTACCGCGATCTCGACCGCCGCGCTGCCCACGCCTCCGGCGGCGCCCTCGACGAGGAGGGTGCGCCCCGCGAGGGAGCCGAGCGCGTTCAAGCCACCCATCGCGGTCACGGACGCGAGACCGGCGCCCGCGGCCTGCTCGTCGTTCCACGTGGCGGGGGTGTGCGCCCAGGCCGAAAGGATGAGCAGCTCCGCGGTCGCGCCGGTGACACCGCCCAGCCCGAAGACCCGGTCGCCGATGCTCACCCCCTGCACCCCGTCACCGATTTCGTCGACCACACCGGCGGCGTCGCGCCCGGGAATGCCGGGCAGATCCAGGGGGAAGATCTGGTGCAGGGCGCCGGAGCGCAGCTTCCAGTCGATGGGATTGACGCCGGCCGCCGCGACGCGGACGCGAATCTCACCGGGTCCGGGGTGGGGATCGGGGGCCTGCTCGATCACCAGGATCTCCGCTCCGCCGTATGCGTGGAACCGGGCTGCGCGCATGATGGTCTGCCTCACTTTGACGGGCCGGAACGACGTGTTCGTCCGGCGTTCGCCACTCTAGAACCTGACGTTGACGTGAGGTGCAACCCGAAACTGCCGCCCGGCTGTAGAGGGGGCAGAGTCGGGCGTAGTGCCTGCATCAGTGCCCCCGGAGCCGGTATTGCTAGCCTTGACCTGACGTCAACGTGAGGTACGAGCGGGAAGGGGGCGACCTGCGTCATGCGCATCGGACAGCTCGCCAGGCGGTCGGGGGTCAGCGTGCGGGCCCTGCGCTACTACGAGGAGCAGCGGCTCCTGGAATCGGCGCGGACGGCTGGTGGGCAGCGTGACTATCCCGACGAAGCCCTGGAGCGGGTCCAGCTCATCCGGGACCTCTTCGCGGCCGGCCTCTCCAGCCGTACCGTCGTCGAACTCCTGCCGTGCGTGAGCACCGGCGTCGCGACCCCCGCCATGCTCGACCAGCTCATCGTCGAACGCGACCGCATCGCCGCACGCATCCAGGACCTGACCCGGGCCCAGACCAAACTCGGCCGCGTGATCGAGAATGTGGCCGCGGCGAACGTGGCGCAGGACTGATCGACCCGTCGCGAGGGGTGATACCGGAGACGTGGACATGCGACTTCCTGCGGCCCCCATGAAGGCTGTGCCGAGGCACTTCCTGCCGGGCTGCCGGCTGCCCCAAGGTCTCTGCAGGTCCATCGGCGACGGAGCCGTTCCTGCCTATCGCGGCCCCGACGGATCGGCCGGTCGATTCGGCAGAGCCTTGGCATTCTTGGCCGCGGCCGCCGCGACGGTTGCCAGGTCTTCGCCCGAGAAACCGGCGCGGCTCAGCACCGCCAGGGACTTGTTCGTCGCCAGCGTGCACAACGCCAGCTCTGCCGCCTCCTGCTCGCCGGCCCCCGCCGCCAGCAACGCCTGCTCCAGCATCGCCCGCAAACCGTCGATCATGGCGCGGACCATCGCCCGGCCCTCCGCGTCGAGGGCCGGGAGCTGCGTTGCCGACACCGTGAGCAGGCAGCCGTCAGGGACCGCCTGGTCGGCGATGCGGTTCAGGGTGACCCGCAGGTAGGCGGCCACAACGGCGCTCGGGTTCGGGTGGGGGCCGGACAGTGCCTGCTCGTACAGCGGGTGGTACGTCTGCCCGTACCGTTGAAGGCTTTTCCGGAAGAGGGCGCTCTTGTCGCCGAAGGTGCCGTAGAGCGAGCCCCGGCCCAGGCCCGTGCCCTCGGTCAGGCGATCGATCGAGGCCTCTGAATAGCCCCAGCGCCAGAAGACGTGCATCGCGCGTCGTAGCGCCTCGTCCACGTCGAATTGTTTGCGGCCTGCCATGGTTCGTCAGCCTACACATCTTGTACCGATCGTTCAAAGATGGGTAGGGTCGCCGGCATGACGACCTTAGGTTCGCTGCGACTGCCTGACGGATTCCTCGACGTCTTCACCAGCCGGCTCGTGGAGGTGAACGGGCTGCGGCTGCACGCGGTCACCGGTGGGGACGGCCCGGCGCTGCTGCTGGTCGGCGGGTGGCCCCAGACCTGGTACGCCTGGCGGGAGGTGATGCCCGCGCTCGCCCGCCGGCACACCGTCGTCGCTGTCGACTCGCGCGGGGCCGGGCTCTCCGACAAGCCCGACGACGGGTACGACGCGGGCACGCTGGCCGCCGATCTGGTCGCGTTGATGGCCGCGCTCGGGCACGACCGGTTCGACGTGGTCGGCCACGACATCGGTACGTGGACCGGATACGCCCTCGCCGCCGATCACCCCGAGCGGGTGGGCCGGCTCGCCATCCTCGAAGCAGTGATCCCCGGCCTCACGCCGTCCCCGCCGTTCTTCGGCCCGGACGCGGCCAACCTGAGGCTCTGGCAGTTCGGCTTCAATCGGCTCACCGGCCTCAACGAGGAACTGGTCCGGGGGCGGGAGCGGCTCTTCTTCGGCTGGCAGTTCGCCACCAAGGCCGCCACGCCGACCGCGATCCCCGCGTACGCCGTCGATGTCTACGTCGACGCGATCGCCGCGGATCCTCGCGCGCTGCGGGCGAGCTTCGCGTACTACCGAGCGCTGGACGAGACGATCGCGCAGAACGAGCAACGCAGCAAGACCCGGCTGACGCTGCCGGTGCTCGCTCTCGGCGGCGCGCTGTGGAGCGGTGCGAATGCCGCCCAGACGATGCGGCTGGCGGCCGGCGACGTCACGGAGGTCGTTCTCGACGACTGCGGCCATTACCCGGCCGAGGAGCAGCCGGCGCGGTTCGTCGAGATCTTGGAGGACTTCCTCGCGGCCAACCGGTAGCAGGCACGCCACACGGCTGAACTTCGCGAACGACAGGGGGGCTCGCGCCGCGGCGCAGGGAGACGGCAGCGCAGTCGAGCGGGTTCCGCGCTCTGGCCGGCGGGCGCTACATGCGCAGCAATAGCTCGGTGATCTTCCTGTACTGCCGTAGTGCGAGCCGTAGTTCCTCTGTTTGCGCCTCGGTGTCCTGGTCCTGCCAGCCTGCGCGTAGGACGCGGCGCCGCTCCGCGAGGGTTTCGGTCAGGTGCGTGATGGCTTCGGCGAAGACGCTGTCGGCCTCTTCCACCGCCCGGTGCGGGCTGTCCACGAAGGTGTTGAGGGCCTGCCGGAGCCGCATGGCGAGCTCGTCCCGTTGGTCCCGAGGAAGCAGTGCGGGGTCGGGGGTGCCGGGCGTGGTGAGGTCGTCGGCGCTGGTGGGCGGCTCATGGGGTGCGTGAGCCGGTTCGGTTCGGGGCGGTTGCGGGGCGTATCGCTTCGCGGGATCCGGGCTCTTGCTCTGGGGCTGTCGTGCGCGTTCCTGGTCGTACATCATCCTGTGCCGCTTCCCTTCGCCTGGCGCCGGCCCTGTGCCCACGGCGCGTGGCCGCGGTCGGGAGATTGCGGACGGCTCCGGGGCGGGTCCGTCGGCTGTTCGGAGACCAGGGCCTCGAAGAGGCTGCGGGCTTCGAGCATGGCTTCGCGTATTTCCTCGGTGCCGGCCCGGCTGCGGGCTGCTGTGTGCATGCTGCGGTAGCCGTGGGCACAGTGGGCGTGATGGACGGAGAGCGCAGCCATCTGCTCCTCGAACTGCTCACCGCCAGGGAAGCCCCGCTCCTCGGCCAGGTGCGACAGCAGCGCGTCGGCCTTGGTGGCAGCCGTCTGCGGCGACTCGACGAACTGTGACTGAATTTCCGCCCATTGAGCTTGGTAGCGCTCGCGTGCCTCAGGTGCCAGCGGCTTCGCCTTGAGGGGGCCGTATTGCTTCACCCGCTCGGCGAGCTCCCGCTCGGCCGCGGGGACGTAGCCGTCGTGGAGGGCGACGGAGCGGTCGTACTCGGGTCCGAAACGATGCTTCAGGCCGCGTCCGCCGCCGCGGGCTCGGCCGTGCCCGATGACGACCAGGGCTGCCGCCGCGATGACGAGTACGGCGATGACTACGAAGGTGGACATGGCTGCCCTCTTTGGCTCTTGATCCGTTGGCCGCTCTGCTGCATGCCCAACAATCCCTGTCGGTCAGCGTCGGAAGGCGTCTCCCGTCCGCCGATTCGGCGGGCAGGGCGGGGTGTTGGGACGGATCAGACGCGGCTGCGGCCGCGGCCGAACCGGCGTCGGTCACCGCTGTGCCCACGCCCGCGCATCAGGAGGCCGACGAGCCAGACGACCAGAAGTACCACCGCGACGTACCACAGGATCTGCATCATGAAGCCGAACCCAAAGACCACCAGGATCAGCAGAAGGAGAAGGATCCATAACATCGCCGGGCCTCCAGATCGCGGGAGTGGTCCGTGTTTCCGCGGGGTCCGGGCGAAGCGGGGGAGGTGGAATGCGTCGCCCGGTGGATCCGGAGTGGCATGGCCCTACGCCGTGCTGTCAGTCAACGCCTGGCAACTTCCCCTGTCAACGGCTTGTTGAGGCCGGCGGGCCGGGGGAGTGAAGCCGGGGCCGCAGGGGCAATCGGAGGCTCAACGGGAGGTTCCGCAGGTTCGGCCGACGGCAGGACGCGGTCCTCCCACCAGGACAGGCCCATGACGGTGGCGAGCAGGACAAAGGGGGTCACGGCTGGAACGATCAGCGTGTACATCATGCGTACCGCCTGGTCAGATGCGTGCATGCGGCGGGCAGCGCAACGGTGCCCGCTTGGAGCGCATCGAGGCCGTGCCGGGATCACCCGGTGAGTGCGGGCAACGGGAACGGCCACGCTCGTGACGCGGCGGGTTCCGGCAGCGATGCGCACGGTGCGCCCCCAGAGCGAGGGCGCGAGAGCTGTTCGGTGCTGCCGGGGGCTGGGGCGGCACGACGTACGCTAGCCCGCTCCACATTCCCTGACCAGGTGTCAAGTGGCCATCTACGTCGTACGGATACGTGGTGACGGCACGCCGTATCCGCAACCCGCGGGCGGGGCTACGCTGTTGAGTGAGGCCCCGGTCCCCGGCAGCGATGACCCGAATTTCCACGCCCGGGAGGCCCACCATGTTGGTCCTGCTGCTCGTCCTCCTCGTGGTCCTGTTCGGGCTCGGCTTCCTCAACTCTCTGTGGTGGGTGGCCGCGGTCGTTCTGGTCATCGCGTACGTCCACTACGGCCGGGACAGCGACGTGAGTTGGGGCCGTCGGAACGATTCCCGGTACGAGGGCTACGGGGAGTACCGGGACCACCGGGACCGCGAGGACCGCTGGGACCGCCGATACCGGCGCCAGCGCCGAGGCCGCAAACTGCGCCAGGACCGACGGGACCGCGAACGCCGCAGGTGACCTGAGGCCTGCCTGCCCGGACACACCGGATATCGGATCCTGACGCGGTCGTCGAGGCCCCGGCCGGGCCGCGCTCTTGCCTGTCAGGCGGGGTTTCCCGCCGAGGTCCGTGCGGCATCAGGGACCGGAACGGCGCCCGTGCCCTCGGCGACTGCGGCCTTCGCCGGTACCCCGATTCCGAGCTTCTCGAGGATCTTCTTCTCGATCTCGCCGGCGAGATCGGGGTTGTCCTTCAGGAAGTTGCGGGCGTTCTCCTTGCCCTGGCCGAGCTGGTCGCCCTCGTACGTGTACCAGGCGCCGGCCTTGCGGACGAAGCCGTGATCCACGCCCATGTCGATCAGGCCGCCCTCGCGGGAGATGCCCTGCCCGTAGAGGATGTCGAACTCGGCCTGCTTGAAGGGCGGCGCGACCTTGTTCTTGACGACCTTGACGCGGGTGCGGTTGCCGACCGCGTCCGTGCCGTCCTTCAGGGTCTCGATACGACGGATGTCGAGCCGCACCGAGGCGTAGAACTTCAGCGCGCGACCACCGGTCGTGGTCTCGGGCGAGCCGAACATCACGCCGATCTTCTCGCGCAGCTGGTTGATGAAGATGACCGTCGTCCTCGTCTGGCTGAGCGCGCTGGTGATCTTTCGGAGGGCCTGGCTCATCAGACGGGCCTGCAGGCCCATGTGGGAGTCGCCCATCTCGCCCTCGATCTCGGCGCGTGGCACCAGGGCCGCGACGGAGTCGATCACGATCAGGTCGATCGCGCCGGAGCGGATCAGGATGTCGACGATCTCGAGAGCCTGTTCACCGTTGTCCGGCTGGGACAGGATGAGGTTGTCGGTGTCGACGCCGAGCTTCTTGGCGTACTCGGGGTCGAGCGCGTGCTCGGCGTCGATGAAGGCCACTTGGCCGCCGGCCTTCTGCGCGTTGGCCACGGCGTGCAGGGTCAGGGTCGTCTTGCCGGAGGACTCCGGCCCGTACACCTCCACCACACGGCCACGCGGCAGACCGCCCACACCGAGCGCCACGTCCAGCGCGGTCGATCCGGTAGGGATCACCTCGATGGGCTCATTGGGCCGCTCGCCGAGGCGCATGACCGCACCCCTGCCGTATTTCCGCTCGATCTGTGCGAGCGCGGTGTCCAGCGCCTTTTCGTGGTCGGTTCCCGCCATGAGCTTTCACCCGGTCCGATTGTGTGGCACGCCGCACGTCGGAAGACGTGAGCGCCTACTGCCGACACCGGACGTCTCGGAGATCCCAGTAAACGAACATCCGATCGATTTGTGTGTCCAGTGAAAGGTACCAAACTGTGGGGGAGCGGGACGGGACGCGCGCCGGACCGCTCCGGACGCAGGCCGCGCCCCCGGAAGCGGGTCAGGCTCCGATCCACGCGGCCGTGGTCAGCGCACCCAGGGCCGCACCTGCCACAGTCTGCAACGCCGTGTGATAGCGCAGAGCCACTCGGGACCAGCACACCAACACCGTCACGGCGTACCCCGCCAGCCACCAAGGGCTGTGCACGACGGCGAGCAGGGCGACCACGGCCGATGCGACCGCCGAGTCGACGGAGATCTTCCAGACGGTGTTGACGCTCAACAGGACAACGGTCATCAGCCACAACCCGACCATGGCCCTGATGACGTCCGACGGCGCCTGCCCCAGCGTCATCAGGAGCGCGCCGGTCCCGACGGACGCCAGAATCACGAGGAAAATGGGCGCCCGCTTCTTGCGGTCCACCACATGGCGGTCGCCCCATGTTCCGCGTTTCCGTTCGAACTCGATATAGGCGGCGGGCACCACTCCCGCACAGAGCGCGCCGAGAAGTCCCCATGCCATGCCGGCGAGGCCACCCGCGACCGCTCCGATCCCGAGCATGCCGGCCACGAGTACGTTGCGCGGCTGCAGGATGTCGGTCACTGCACGGGCAACGCTGCTCGTGGACGTGCCGGGGCCCGTCCGGGCAAGGGGCGGATTCACTTGAGTCCTTCGTTCATCGGGCAACAGGAAGCGGTTCGTGGCGGCGGGCACAGGTCGCACCCGGCCGGCGTCCCGTCGGGCTAGCGTCGGATCGTCGCCGCCAGGGAACCCATGGTGAGGCGCGGCGTCTTCCGCGAATCGAGGTCGGGTTGGATCATCCGGTGCCCAACTCCCCACACCAGGGCGCCCAGTGCGAACCCGTACACCACGACCAGTCCGTGTCCGTTCTCCTGGGCGAACCACATCACCAGCCCGAGCACGGGTGCCGCAACAGCGAGCAGCCGGTCCTTGCGGTCCTTGGCGCGCAGCAGCAGACCGGCGGCCAGGGTCGCCGCGAGGAAGTAGGTGGCTCCCGAACTGCCCGCGAAGTTACGGGGATCGGTGCTGCGGCTCGCTTCCATGAACAGCGAGTCGATGTGCTGCGGAAGGAGGATCCCGGCCACGAACAGGCCGATCATCAAGGGCCCGCCCCAGAACCACTGTGCGAGGGCAGCGACCACGGCGAGGGTCGCGATGTTCCAAGCCCCGCCCAGGAAGCCGCCGTTCTGCATGAACACAGACGTGACCACGCGCCACCAGCCGGACTTGCCCGGATCCGCGTCGAAGGCGTCCATGGCCCCCGCCCAGCAGAGCTGGGTCACCACACCGGCGAGCGCCACCGCGAACACCGCGATGGCGGCCCAGGGCAGGCGCCGCTGCGGGATCGAATCCGGGCCGAGCAGTGCCAGTCCCGCCTTGAACATCAGCACCATGAGCGCTGCCGTGGTCACGTTGAACAGCAGATTACCCATGACTGTCTCCCCCGACGTCCGCATGCATGGTCGAATGCGGAGGTGACGCTACTGGACTTGTGCCAGTCGGCAGGGGTCGGATTCCGCAGCTGAGTCGCTTCTTTGCGAACTCTATGTAATGCCTCGGGTTCAGGCGCCGTCGAGAATCGTTCTCGGCGCCGACCACGGCTCCACGAGGGTCAGTTCATCAGTGGTCTTGAGACGGCACCGCACCCGTTACGGGGCAGCCCTCAGGGCAGCGTCCTGGAGCGCGTCAAGGCCGCGCGCGATGGCGATCTGTTTCCTGCTACCGGGCCGGACGCAGGCCAGGAGCCGACGGACGGGGGTCGTCGGGCCTGCCAAGGGCACGCGTCGGAGGGGCAGTCCCTGAGGGAGCGGTGCCTGTCGGGGGACGAGACAAATTCCGTGGCCGTGGGCGACAAGGGCGGCCACGGCAGTCCAGTCGATCGCGCTGTGTGTCACTCGCGGGGTGAACCCCGCGGCGGCTGCGGCATGCAGGAGGACCGGGTGTTGGTCCCTGGGGTCCCCGGCCTGGATCCAGGTCTCCTGGGCGGTATCCGGCAGACGTACGGTTTCACGGTCGGCCAGTGCATGGTGGTCGGGCTGCACGCAGAACGCGCAACGCCTGCAGCCGGGGATCGATCATGTGGCCTGGCGATCCCGGTGGGAGCCGTGGCCGTACTGATGATCAATCTGACGGCCCGGACCTCCTTCCGGGTCGGAGCCGCGGCAGCGATCGGAGCCACGACGGCGGATGCGTTCTACGCGGTGACCGCTGTCGTGGGAGGAGCGGCAGTGGCCACGGTGATCCAGCCGTTCTCCGAGCCCTTGCGGTGGATCGCCTTCCTCGTCCTGGCGCGCGGGTGCGGCCCGGCGACGTCGTCGCGGTGGTCGGGGCGGGCCCGGTCGGCGTGCTCGCGGCCGCCTGCGCCCGGCTCGCGGGGGCCGCCGAAGTCGTCCTCGCCGACAGCGACGCCGGGCGGCGCGAAGGCTTCACCGGTGCCGGACGGATCGTCGCCCCGGAGCAACTCGCCGACACGGTAGCCGAGTTGACGCGAGGGTGGGGAGCGCATTCCGTGATCGAGGCTGTGGGGTCGCCCACTGCCCTGTCCACCGCCGTCGGTGCCGCGGCTCCTCGGGCCACCGTCGCCGCGGTCGGCGTGCACCATGCCGAAGCCGCCTTCCCCGCGGGCACGGCCTTCGCCCGGGAGCTGACGGTGCGCTTCGTCGTGGGCGACCCGATCGACGTCCGCGAGCCGGTGCTCGCGCTGCTGCGTCACAAGCGGCTTGACCCGGCCGAGTTGATCAGCCACCGGCTGCCGCTGTCCGCGGCCGCCGACGCCTACGACCTGTTCGACCGCCGCGAGGCCTTCAAGATCGTCCTCGCTCCGTCCGAACTCTGACCCCGGCGGGCCTCGCCGAGACTCAGCCCGTCGTGGCAGCGGCCCGGGCGTTGCCCTCGGCCGACAGTTTTCGAATGTGCCGTACAGCGATGAACGGCACGCTCACCCCGATCAGATTGCAGTACGCCACCGCGGCGTAGAAGCCGTCCGCGCTGCCGGTGGCGTGTGCCGCCGCGCTGCTGACCGCGACGATCAGGCCGAAGTAGATGGTGTTGAGCACGATGGCCCGGAAGCCGCCGCCGGTCTCCTCCATGACGGTCAGTGAAGTGAGGACGGGGCCCTGGACGGCGTAGGTGAGCGCCACGGCGCCCAGGTAGTTGCCGGCGGCCGCGGCCACCCCGGCGTCGCCGCCGATCAGCCGCGCCAGGGGGTCGTGCACCGACCACACCAGCAACGCGATCGCCACGTAGGCCATGACGGTGACCTCGATGCCGCCGCGCATCGACGCACGCATGCGCTGCCAATCGCCCGACCCGCGCTGCTGGTTGATGGTGATCGCCGTGGCCGTGCCCAGTACTATTCCCGGCAGCAGCACGACGTTCTGCACGGTGGACGCGACCGTGAACCCGGCCACGGCGTCCGGGCCGTAGTTCCCGAGGACGCCGATGACCGCGAGGTTGTACGCGGAGATCACCAGGAGCGACATCGCGATGGGCACGCCGATGCGGCGCAGGTCGGTGAAGACTTCGCGCCGCCACACCAGGGCGGCCTGCGGATGCCACAGCTCGGTGCGGCGCAGCAGCACCAGGCCCATGGCCAGACCGGTCAGACCCGCTGTCGCCTCGGCGATGGGCACCGCCGCGATCCCGATGTCGGTGCCGAGCCCGAGGCCGGCCACGAGGCCGATCCGTACGCCCGCCGTCCAGACGACCAGCAGGGTGGCGTGCCGCACGTACCCGTAGCCGCGCAGGCTGGACGCGCAGAGCTCCGCCCCGATGGTCAGCAGACTGGCGGCACTGGTCCAGCGCAGGAAGGAGACGAACGTGTCCCGCTGCTCGGCGTCGACATGGAAGAGCCCGGTCAGCAGGGGAGCCGCGATCGTGAGAGCCAGGTACAGGACCGCGCCGAGCCCGAGCCAGACCCTGGCCAGGCTGGCGGCGTTCGCCATGACGTCCCGGGGACGCCCCGCCCCCTTGCCGATCGCGGCGGCGACCTGGTTGGAGACCGCGAAGCCCACGGTCACGGCGAGGACGACGAGGCTGACAGGCTGATACAGGGAGCGAACGTAAATGGCGTCGCCCCCTATACGCCCCAGGATGGCGACGATGCCGAGCTGGACGGCGAAATTGAGGGACTCGGCCACGAACAGCGGGACGGCGAGGCCCGAGATGGTGCGCCACACGCCCCTTCTTTCCTGCGTGGCCAGGGAAAACATACGGACCTCCGGGGGTGCGACGGCTGGGCGTGAAGGAGCGGGAAGGAGCGAGAAGGAGGGGGGAGAAGTCGCGGGACGCTATCGACATTCACCGATGAATGACCATAGGTAGCGCCCGGTTCAGGCCGCTGCCGTGTCGAGCCGGCACACGCTCAGATACCCCAGGCGAGGGTCGTAGTCGGCGAGGACGACCTTCCGGTCCGACGTCCGCGGGGTTCTCGCGCAGTGCTCCGACAGCGTGGCCCACAGCCCGGTGCACGGCAGTCCGGCGGGGACGGGCAGGACCTCCGCGCCGACACCGGCCTTCGCCCAGTACGGGGCGAAGGCCGGCCGGCAGATCGAGGTGACGTCCCCCGCCTCCTCCGCCTCGGCCCGCAGCAGGTTGACGATGTCGGACGTCGACGCCCCGGGGTGCTGACGGATCCTGGGGGAGCCGCACACCGAAAACGTTCGTGCCGTCGGGGTGAGCGCTCCGACTGTTTCGAAGCGTCCGCGACGGCATCAATGTCTCCGGCTGTACTTCAGCACCGCAGCCGCGCTCGTCGCCGCGCTCATCCGGGCCGGCGGCGAACACGCTGTGGGCGGCGGTGGTCAAGCAGCCCAATGGGCAGGTCGTCGTCCAACAGGACTCCGCCGCCCGTCAACAGGGCTCAGGCGTTGCCCAGGCGGGTGCCCAGGGCGCGGATGATCTCGGTGCCGAGGACGGCCTGGCCTCGGGCGTTGAGGTGGATGCCGTCGGTGCTCCAGATCGACTCGTCGCGCTCGGTCGGGTGGCTGTGCAGGTCGACGTGGACGGCGTCCAGGCGCTGCGACACCGATCGGATCCTCCGCGACAGGACGGCCAGGCGCTCACGGGCCACGTCCCGGTATCGCGCGTCGAAGTACGGGTTGCCGATGATGTCGAAGAAGCCGGCGGTCACCAGCGTGCCGGCGGTACGCAACGGGGTGAAGAGGGCTTCGAGTTCGCCCTCCGCGGCATCCGGGTCGAAGGTTTTGCGCAGGCCGTCGTTCCCCCCGCACAGCGCGATCACCAGGTCGGGTCCGAAAGCCAGCGCGGACTTCAGCTGAGTCTCGCGTACCTGCGCGGTCACCAGTTCACGCCGACCCAGGTTGAGGTGTTCCAGTTCCGGCCGCACTTCGCGGAGAGCGGCGATCACCAGGCTCGACCAGGGGCCGGTGCGGTAGCCGGGGCGCGACTCGCTGACGCCCCGGGCGACGCTGTCTCCGACGATCACCAGCCGGGACCACGGGGCGCCCCGGAGCAGTGCCGCTCCCTCGGCCGATGACACCACATGCGGGTCGTTCCTCTCCGTCATCTGGATCGTTTCCACGTCCCCATCCCCTCCTGAGCCCGGTGCCCTGGTCGTCGTCGACGACGACGTCATCGACGGTGGCATCCGGTGTCCGTGCCCGCTGGCGGAAAAGCGCCATCACGCGGTGCCGTGTCCCAGGCAGTGTCGGTCTCGCCGGCAGGAGTGGGCCTGAGCTGTCCGTGTCAGCGGAATTTCAGGGCGCTACCACCCGGGGCCTGAACGATGAGACAGCACTCCGTCGCACCGCCGGTGCGTTCCCAGCTCTCGGAAGGAGCGAGGTGTGTACAAAACGGCCGGGACAGACCGACACAGCTTCCTGAGTCACGACGACGTCGACACGGTCGCCTGCTACCTCACCCGCACGACACATCCGCGGCGCGGCCTGTCCTGGAGCCGGTCGTGACCGCGACGGGCACGCCGGGCACAACCGACCTCGGCCAGGGCCCCGGCCAGGCGCCCGGCGTACCCTCCCTCACCCGGCAGCTCGCCGAGTGGTCCGCCGGCCTGCGCCACGCGGATCTGCCCGGGCGGATCGAGGAGTACGCCACCAGCCAGGTCATGTCGCATCTCGCGGTGCTGCGGGCAAGCCTGGCGCACCCCCTGGGGCACAAGCTGGTACGGGCCTTCGGTACCCCGCTCATGGCCGACCCCTGCCAGGCGGCGCAGGTCATGGCCGCGCTGTCCTCGTGCCTCTACTACGAGGACAGCATGTACGCGGGCCATGTCACCCACGCCTCCGTCGGCGTCCCGCTGGCCTTCCGGCGGGTGCAACGGCTCAACGGGCGGACCCTGCTCACGGCGGTCGTCGCCGCGAACGAGTGCGCCGCCCGGGTCACCGCCGCCTGCGCGTTGGGTCCGCTGCGGGGGCAGGGGACCTCGTACACCCAGCTCGTAGGTGCCGTGGCGGCCCGCCTGCACGGCGCCCGGGCCCCGGCCGGGATGTGGACCAACGCCTGGGGCCTGGCCCTCGCGATGCCGCCATGGCCGCTGCGCAGAGCGCTGCTCGGCAGTGAGGCGAAGGTTCTCTCGGCGGCGACGCCGGTGCGGACCGCGCTGGATGCCTGCGACGCGGCGGCCGCGGGGCTGCGGGGCGCGGAGGACATCCTGGAGCACCCTGGCGGCCTGCTCGCCAAGTTCTCGGACGTGCCGTCGCCGGAGGCGGTCACGGCCGGACTCGGCACGCGCTGGCACACCGAGACGCTCACCTTCAAGCTCAATCCGGCGGGGGCGTACGTGGACGCGGCCGTCGACTGCGCCTCCCAGCTGCACGCCCGGCTCTCCCGGGAAGACCTCCACGACATCGAGGAGATCGTGGTCTCGGCGGCCCGGCTGACCATCGCCATGGACCAGGACGGAGCCCCGTATGTGGACCGCGACCGGTCGGCGATCATGGCGCTCAACGTCTCCGTCGCCTACAACGTGGCAACCGCCCTCACCACCGGCGCCGTCGTACCGGCGGACCTCGCGGAGCCGGCGACCGCGGACCGTCTGCGCTGGTCCCTCGCGGACCGGGTGCGGCTGGAGTACGACCCCGGGCTGAGCCGCGAAGTGCTCCGCGGGACCGCCCCGTTGGGCGAGGCGCTGCGGCAGGCGGGAGAGAACGGCAGACGGTGGCTCGTGGCGGTCATGGGGGAGGGCATCACGGCCACCGCCGACATCGCGGGACCGCCGAGCACCACCTTCCAGAAGGCCGACAAGGCGGTGGGCGCCCGGCTGCGGATCACCCTGCGCGACGGCCGGGTGCTCACCGCCTCGTGCGGGCGGCCGAAAGGGGCGGCCGGCCCCGAGACGAGGCACGTCCACCGTGAACTGGTCCGGTCCAAGCTCGCGTCGTCCGGAACCTCCACCGAGGTGATCAATGGCCTGGACCGGCTCGCCTCGCTGACCGCACGCCAGGTCGACGCGCTAGTGACCAGAACACTGTCCGAACCGCTGCCCACAGCCGAAGCCAATCCGGCCTCGATCCGCTGAGCGCCAGAGCGCCAGAGCTCCAGAACGCCAGAAGGGGGAATCGCACGATGTGCGACCACGCGCCTAACGACGATTACGTACCTGACGACCACACAACTTCCCGCCCCATACCCAGGTTCGCCTATCCCACGAAGCGGACCGACCCCCTCGTGCCGCCCGACGCATACTTACAGGCGCTGCGCGAGGAGCCGGTGTGCCCGATCACCCTTGCGACCGGCGACCCCGCCTGGTTCGTGGCCCGCCATCAGGACGTACGGACCGCGCTGTCGGACCCTCGGTTCAGCAGGGAGGCGCTGTTCCGCCCCGGCGCCGCCCGCGCGCAGGTGGTCGAGCCCGACCCGGACAGCATGATCACCATGGATCCCCCGCGGCACACCCGGATCCGCAAACTCGCCAACCGGGCCTTCAGCCCGCAGCGCGTGCGGCGGATGCGGCCGTACGTGGAGGAGGTCACCGCGGAGCTGCTCGACGCCATGGAGGCCGGCCCGCCCGCGGGCGACCTCCTCGAGTTGTACGCCCGCCCGCTCGCGCTGCGCGTCATCTGCCGCATCCTCGGCGTCCCGTTCGAGGACTACGACAAGTTCGGGGCCTGGTGCGACCGGTTCATGTCGCTCACCAAGTACCCGCCCGAGGAGATCCAGCGGGCCAACGACGACATGCGGGCCTACTTCGCCCGGCTGATCGGCCACCGGCGCGAGGAACCCGGCGACGATCTGATCAGCGCCCTGGTGCACATCCTCGACGAGGAGGGCGAGCCGTCCGAGCAAGAGATCGTCAGCCTTGGCGCGCTGCTGCTGCTCGCGGGGCATGACACCACGGTGACCGTGTTCTGCGCCGGGACGGCGACCCTGCTCGGCAATCCCGACCAACTCGCGCTGCTGCGCGCGGATCCCGCGCTCTACCCGCACGCCGTGGAAGAGCTGGCGCGGCTCAACGTCCCCGGCGGCGGGACCGCCATCCGGATCACGACGAGCGACGTGAAGCTGGGCGGCACGGTCATCCCCGAGGGCTCGGCGGTGCTCGCCTCGGTCGGCGTCGCCAGCCGGGACCCCGAGGTCTACCCGGAGCCCGACCGCTGCATCATCGAGCGCGAGAAGCGCACCCAGATGGCCTTCGGGCAGGGCCCGCACTTCTGCATCGGCGCAGGTCTCGCCCGCCTCGAACTCTCCGTCGGCCTGCGCGCCCTGTTCGAGCGGTTCCCGCGGCTGCGGCTGGCGGTGCCGGCCCAGCAGCTGCGCTGGAAGGACTTCGCGCTCCTCGGGGGTGTGGAAGAAATGCCCGTGGCCTGGGATTGATCACGCGATGACCGCGCCCCCGGACGCGCACCCGTCCCCGTCCCCGTCCCCATCCTCGTCCCCGTCCATGTCCTCGGCTCCGCCCGCCGTCGCGTTCTTCGACGTCGACGAGACGCTGATCTCGGTCAACAGCATGTCCCGCTTCCTGCGCCACCACTTGCGGGTCGCCGGACGGTCGCGCCCCGCCCTCGACGAGGCGGTGCGCGGCTTGCGGACCCTCGCGGCGCGCGGTGCGTCCCGGCCCGAGCTGACGCGCGCGTACTACCGCCTCTACGCGGGCTGCGATGCCCGGGAGCTCGCCGCCCAGGGCCGTGCCTGGTTCGCCGAGGAAACCCGCGCCGGCGGCCTGTTCCTGACCGCCACCGTGGCGGCGTTGCGGGAGCACCGGCGCCGCGGTGAGACGGTCGTCCTCGTCTCGGGGTCCTTCGCGCCCTGCCTGGATCCCCTCGCGGAGTGGCTCGGCGCCGACGAGGTGTTCTGCGCCCGACCCGAGTCGATCGGGGGCGTCCTGACCGGGGGTCTTGACCTCGCGATGCTCGGCGAGGAGAAGGCCGCCGCGGTGCGCGCCCTGCTCCGTGCGCGCGGGGTCCGTGCGGACCGCTGTCATGCCTACGGCGACCATGCCTCCGACCTGGCGATGCTGCGTGCCGTGGGCCATCCGGTGGTGGTGGGCGCGGATCCGCTTCTGGCCCGGTGTGCCAAGGAGTACGGGTGGCGGCGAATTCCTGCCAGCGCCGGCCCCCGGAGCTTGCGAGATTGGGGCGAACAGCGGCCGTCGATCGAGGGACGTACATCGAGGGACGTACGACGAAGGAGTGGAGACGCATGAGCCGGAACCCGGATTCGGCTGCCCGGCAGCCGAGTTACCCGGTCGTGGTGACGCTCGCGGCGGGCGCGATCTTCCTGTCGATCCTGGACGCCACCGTGGTCAACCTCGCGATGACGGACCTGCACAGCAGCTTTCCCGGCGCCTCGGTGACCGACCTGACCTGGGTCATCTCGTTGTACGCCATCGTGTTCGCCGCGTGCCTCGCCCCCGCGGGACGCCTCGCCGACGTGCTGGGGCGGCGCCGTCTGTACGTCTGCGGCATGGGCCTGTTCACCTTCGCCTCGCTGCTGTGTGCCGCGGCCCCCGCTCTGCCGGCGCTCCTTGTCGCACGGGGGCTGCAGGGACTGGGGGCGGCGGCCATGATCCCGGCCTCCCTCGCCGTGCTCCTCGCCGATGTGGCCCCGTGGCGCCGAGGGGCGGCGATCGGGCTGTGGAGCGCCGCGGCCTCCGCCGCGGCCGCGGCGGGGCCCAGCCTCGGCGGCATCCTCATCGACACGGCCGGCTGGCGCTCGGTGTTCCTCGTCAACGTCCCCCTGGGCCTCGCCCTGCTCGCGGGGATCAGGGCGGTTCGCGCACCGGCACGCAGCGGGCAGCGGCTTCCCGACCTGTTCGGCACGCTGTTTCTCACGGCCGGCACCGGGCTCCTCGTGCTCGGTGTCACCCAGGGGCGGGAGTGGCACTGGGACGACCCGCGCACGCTGGGCTCCCTCGTCGGGGGCCTCGTCCTGTCGGCATGGGCCCTGCTGCGCGCCAGGCGACACCCGCGGCCCGCCCTGCAGACCAGGCTGTGGCGCAGCAGGCCGTTCGCGCTGGCCAACCTCGTCTCTCTGTTCTTCGGCGCGGCGCTGTACGCCTGGCTCCTGGTCGGGGCGCTCTTGTTGGTGAACGTCTGGCACTACCCGTGGATCTCGGCCGGTCTGTCGATGACGCCGGGGGCGCTGCTGTCCGCGGGGGTCGCGGCGATGGTGGGACGCTCCCTGAGCCGAAGCCGCCCGCACCTGGTGGTGTTCTGCGGCGCGCTGACGCTGGTGGCGGCCGGACTGTGGCTGGGCCTGACGCTCTCCTCGCAGCCCGCCCTGTGGAGCATGTGGATCCCGGTCGGCCTGCTGGCCGGAGCCGGCATCGGCGCCGTCAGCACCGGGGTGTCCAGCGTGGCGGCACTGTCCGTGGAGCCGGCGGACTTCGCCGGTGCCACCGGACTCAACCTGGCGGTACGGCAGATCGGTGGCGCCCTGGGCATCGCGGCGGTGGCCGCCATCCTGCCCGTGGCGACCTCGTCCGACCCTGCCCCGTACCGACATGTGGTGCTCTTCTGCTGTGCCGCGGCTGCCGTCGCGGGTCTGCTGGGCCTTGGCCTCGCCCGGCGCCGCGGCCGCCCCGCGCCGCATGCCGTGCGAACTGCCGCGTCCGCGCTCGAAGTTGATGCCGTCGGTGGCAAGGAACCACAGCCGTGACGGTCTCCGACCACGACCCGCAGTACTGCAAGTCGGCCTCCCTCGCCCGCATGCCCTGGCGGCGCTTCATCGTGCTGGGCGACGGCGGCGCCGAGGGCCCCGGGCCCGCCCGCGGTTGCGGCGACCCGCACTGGGCGGACCATGTGGCCGAGGCGCTGAGGTCGGTCCGGCCGGACCTCGCCTATCTCAACCTGGGTCGGCACGAACCCTCGACGGCCCAGGTCCGGGCCGGCCAACTGGCCCGTGCGCTGGCGTTCCGAGGAGACCTGGCCGCGGTCGTCGCCAGCGGCCGGGAGGCAGCGCGCGAGCCCTTCGACATCGACGCCGTCGAGGCGGAGTTGAGCAGGATCGTGGGCCCGCTCCGGAGCTCCGGGGCCGATGTGCTCACCCTCGGACCGTACGGACCGGGCCTGTCCGCCACGTCGGCCGAGGAGCAGCGGAGCGGACCGCGGCGACGGCGGCGGATCCTGGCGGAGCGCACCCGCGACCTCGCTCTGCGGCACGGCGCGCTGTACGTCGACGTACCGACGCGGGCCGCCACGGCCGGCGGCCGGAGTGTGGCCGCCGCGGTCATCCACCGCCTGGCGGACCACCTCGACGCGACCCGAAACGCCCGTTACTGAGGCTTCATGAGTTCAAGCCCAGTATTCGAACCCACCGGCCCGACCGCAGCCCTATCGGACCGAACCGAAGTGTGTCCCATACCAATCCGGGTGCGCCCGCACTACGAAGTATGGTCGAGAACACACGTCAGTCACTTCTCACGTGGCAAAAAACCGGGGGTTCGCATGCAGGTAAGGCTACTTGGGCCGCTCCATGTGATCGAGGAAGACATTCCCATCCAGCTGCCGGGAGAGAAGCTCAGAACGATTATGGCGGCACTGGCTCTCACACCTGGCACGCCGGTACCGGCACTTGATCTGCTTGACGAACTCTGGGGAGATCAACCTCCGAAAACCGCGGACAACTCCCTGCAATCACATGTCGCACGGTTGCGCCGTGTCCTCACCGAACAGACCGGCAAGCAAAAAGCCCGTCATGTCATCCGTACGACCCGCTCCGGATATCTACTCGATGTCGACCCGGCGGACGTCGACGCGTTGCGCTTCTCGCATGCCGTGGAGGCGGCCGGTCGACGCCTGAACGCAGATTGCGAACTCGCCATCAAGCTGCTCGCCGATGCGTTCTCCGAATGGCGGGGGCCGGCCCTTATCGATACAGGGGACGGCTTGATCTGCCGCATCGCATATACCCGGCTCGAGGAAACCAGGTTGATGGGCCGGGAGTTGTTCGTCGAGGCGCACCTGAGGCTCGGCAGGTACTGGCAAGTGATCCCGGAACTCGAGCAGTTGCTGACCCAGCACCCCTTGCGCGAGCGCTTCTGCGAACAGCTCATGACTGCCCTGTACCACTCCGGCAGGCAGGCGGACGCCCTCAGTGCCTACCGCAGGGTCCAGCACAACCTGGACGCGGAACTGGGGATCGAGCCGGGCCCGGGAATGCGACGGAGGTTCAGGCAGATCCTTCATCAGGAGGGGGCTCTGCTGCGCGGTGCTTGAGGGGCGAGCTCGGATGTGACAGTGACTCAGATGGACTTGGTCAGCCGGAGGATGCACCATACGGCGCGCAGACTGGCGCCACCCTCGAAGGCCAGATACTCGGGCAGTACCAACTGCGGACCCCACTTGCTCTTGTACGCGAGCTGACTGGCAGCCGGGTAGACGTGCTCCCCCTTTTCCGCGAGGAATCGCAGGAGCTTTCCCGTCAGGGCGCTGCTCGGCGTCAGTTCATGCGCCGCGTCCAGGCCGGTGAAGGGCGTGAACCCGAAGTGCAGCCACTCGGCGTGCTCACGCGTGAACGTCTCCAGGGCGGTGGCGTTGATGGCCTCCATCACCCCGGGCCCGGATTCCGGCAGACGCCGGCTGAGATCGTGCAGCCAGCCGGGGCGGGATCCGAACGCGGGAGCGTAGGAAATATAGGCCAGCGGCCTGCCGTCGAGCGTCCCCAGGAACAACCGCCGATGCCGCTGCACCGGCCCGCCGGTCTCCCCGACCAGGAACTCGATCTCCTTGACGTGCCTGCCCTTCCCGCGCAGCCACGCCTCGTCGATCCGCTCGACACTGTCCTGGTGTTCCGCGAACGAGACCTCCTGGACGTCAAGTCCGTCACGCCTGGCCCGCGAGATCTTGTTACGCAGCTTCATGAACCGTGTGCCGCGCAGCGTGAATTCGGGCAGCCGGACCGCGTAGGAGGCCCCCACCTGATTGAGGACGAACCCCGCAGCCGCATATAATGCAGCGTCGGCGCGCTGCAGTTGAATACTGACGATCAGGCGTTTTCGCGCACGCGCATATTCCTTGAAATCCTGGAGTGCCGCCGCCTGTTGCCCCGGAGGCCCGAATACGCCGCCGAACTGGACGAAGAAGCGCCCCGCCTCCCGGTAGGCGACGAGTGTGCCTCCGTCGCCGATGAACATCTTGTTGCCGACGTTCATTGCCAGAAATGCGCTGGGGTTGTCCGCGTACTTCTGAACGGCAGTCAGCGCCAGCTCCGTCGTCTCGGGGTCCTCTGCGCGCTCTTGCAATATGTTCGGCAGTCGGCTCATTTGTCGCACACCCTCCATCAGGCGGACGCTATTTTGGGTCAACTTATCCGAAGGTCACCGGAGTTGGCTGACGTCGCGGTCTCAGTGGATTCTCAGCTGGATTTCAGTGACCCTTGCCATGCTCGCCAGCATGTACCGAAACTATTCGTCCTACGTAAACGGGCAACACCTGCCCAGCGAGGAATGGGTCTACGTACTCAGCGCCGATTCCTTGCTGGACGACGTCTTCGCGAGCCTGGCACTCAAACGGAAACTGGAACAGGGTCGCATTCCACCGCACGACCTCCCGTCGACCGTCGTCGGACGCGTCGCGAAGGCCGATCGCGCCACGGTCCAGCGCGCCGTCGAAGCCGCGGCCGCGGCCGCCCCCGCCTGGAGCGCCGTTTCGCCGCACATCCGCATGGAGACCGTGGGCCGCATGCTGCACGCCCGCCTCGCCGACCACGCCGAGGACATCGCCGCCGTCCTGGTCGAGGAAGGGCACCCCCTGGCACTGGCGCGGTGGCAGGTCTCCGGCATGCTGGAGTGCTTCGGCCCGGAGTCGGTGAGTTTCTACCGGTCCCAGATGCTGCAGGAGTTCCATCGAGGCGAGCGTCGCCTCCAGGTGCGTCGGCAGCCCGACGGTGTGGTCTGTCTCAACCCCCCGCAGAACGCGCCCCTGTCCAGCGCCCTTCTCGGCGTGACGGCGCTGATGGCCGGCAATGCGCTGGTGGTGCGGGCCCCGCGCAGCGCGCCGCTGGGCGTCATGTACGTCATGCAGGAGATCGTGGCCCCCGTCCTCGCGGAGTGCGGCGCTCCGCCGGGCACGCTGAACGTCGTCTGCGGCGATCCGGCGCCGATGCTGAGCTGCTGGCTGGCGCATCCCGCGGTGAACGACATCATCTATTTCGGCAGCAGCGACGCGGGGTTGAAGTTCGAGGCACGCTGCATCGCCGCGGGTAAGAAGCCGATCCTGGAACTGGCGGGCAACGACGTCGTCACCGTATGGAAAGACGCCGACATCGACCTCGCGGCCGAGGCCCTCACCGAGAGCTTCTACGGCTCCGGGCAGCTGTGCATGATTCCCAACCAGGTGCTGGTGCACCCCGATGTCGCGGACGCGCTCGTGGCGTCCCTGGTACGGCAGATCGGCCACATCCGGCCGGGCTACCCATGGGAACCCGACGTGCTGCTGACGCCGGTGCTGCGCAACGAGAAGTTCTTCAGCTGCTTGAAGGACGCCCGCGACAAGGGCGCCAAGGTGGTCTGCGGCGGCCACCCGATGCAGCTCGACGAAGTCCGCGACCCGGGCGGCATTTTCCTGGAGCCGACCGTGATTCTGGTGCGCGGCGTCGAAGGTGCACGCGAGCTCCACGCCGTGCGGCACGAGACGTTCTTTCCGCTGCTTCCCGTGATCGTCGCCGACTCCGCGCCGGACACCGAGTTGATGGCCACCTTCATCGGATTCGTGAACTCCAACCGCTACGGCTTGCGCAACTCGCTGTGGGCCAAGGACCCGGCCGTCATCGACGAGTTCATCGCCCGCGTCCACACCGGCGGCCTGTTCAAGGTGAACGACTCGCACATCGGCTTCCTGCCGTATATGCCCACACACGGCGGCACCGGGCTGACCGGAGGCGTCTTTGGCGAGGCCAACTACCCGATCCTGCGGACCTCGCACCTCCAGGGCGTGAGCATCAGCCCGGGTTCTCGGCCCCGGGACGCGGTCTTCGGCGCCTGGCAGAACCTGATCGACGAGCGCCTCGGCAACGGCAGCCGCTCGCAGCCGGATGCCCACAAGGAGACGACGCCATGCGCTCGATGAACACCGCTCGCCGCACCTGCGAGGAGTTCCTGCCCGGCCTGCTGGCCGCACTCGACGAAATTCCGCTGACCGATCTGGAGCGGCCGGGCAGCCCGGCCATCGGCCTCTTTCGCGCGCACGGCGGTCCAGGTCTCGTCATTCCCCGGACCTACTCGGGAAGCGGCGCCACGCCGCTGCAGGCCGTGGACGTCACCAGGGCGCTGGCCGCCGTCGCCCCGTCCCTCGCGGTGGCCACCACCATGCACCACTTCTCCGTGGCCACCCTGTTCGCGCTCGCCGACAGCCCGCAGAGCGACGGCGTCGAGTGGGCGCTGCTGGAAGGGATCGTCGAACAAAGGCTCCTGGTCGCCTCGGGATTCGCCGAGGGACGCCCCGGCCGAGGCATCCTCAGCCCCACGGTCCTGGCACGGCCGGACGGAAAGGGCTACCGCATCAGCGGGTCGAAGAAGCCCTGCAGCCTCTCCCGCTCCATGGACCTGCTCACCGCGAGCGCCGCGCTGCCGAACGCGGACGGCACCAGCGACTTGGCGGTGGTGCTCGTACCGCGGCAGGCGGAGGGGCTGACCGTGGAGCCGTTCTGGTCGAGCTGGGCACTGGCCGGCGCGGAGAGCGACGAGGTGCGGTTGCACGAAGTCTTCGTCGACGAGCAGCAGTTGATGCGCACCGAGACCGGCGCGGCGGGCGAGCTGGACGAGCTCCAGACCATCGGCCTCATCTGGTTCGAACTGCTCATCACCGCCTCTTACGCCGGAATGGCCGGCGCCCTGGTCGAACGCGTCCTGACCAGCGGCCGCGGCACGAACACCGAACGGGCCGAGCTGCTCACCCGCTGCGAGACGGCGACGCTGCTCACCGAGGGCACCGCCCGCATGATCGAGGACAAGGCGGTGGGCGACGAGGGACTCGCCCGGGCCCTGGTCGCGCGCTACGCCGCGCAGGACCTGATCCGTGAGGTCGTGGCCCGCGCCGTGGAGCTGCTCGGCGGGATGGCCTTCATCGGCTCGCCCGACATCGCCACCCTGGCGGCCGCCTCGCACGGCCTGTCCTTCCACCCGCCGTCCCGCTCCAGCTTCGCCGACCCCTGGCTCGAGCACGCCGCCGGCCATCCACTACGACTGGCATGAGGAGCGCCATGACCACGACCGTCACGCCCGCGCAGCCGCCGGGCCGCGAAGAGATCGGCCGGCTGTACCGGACCCGCCTGAGCAAGGGCCGCGCCACCCTCGGCGAACTCCTCGGCGGCGAGCTGGAGATGGAGTCGCAGGGCGCCTGGGTGACCACCGCGACCGGACGGCGGCTGCTCAACTGCGGCGGCTACGGCGTCCTCCTGATGGGCGCCCGGCACCCCGTCGTCGTAGCCCATGTCACCGAGCAGCTGCACCGCAACCCGGTGGCCACCCGCGTCCTTCTCGAACCCCAGGCGGCGCTGGCCGCCGACGCGCTGGTGGCCAAGGCGCCGGCGGGTCTCGACCGGGTGCACTTCGCGTGCTCCGGCGCGGAGGCCGTGGAGACCGCCATCAAGATCGCCCGCACCCGGGGCAAGGACCGGCTCATCGCCACGCACGGCGGCTACCACGGCAAGACCATGGGCGCGCTCAGCCTCACCGGCAAGGACCTGTTCAAGGACCCGTTCCGCCCCCTGCTCCCCGGCACCTGCCATGTACCGTACGGCGACGCCGAAGCGCTGGCCGAGCGGCTCGATGCGGCATCCGGCCGCGCCTGCGTGGTGATCGAGCCGGTCCAGGGCGAGGCGGGCGTGGTGCTGCCGCCACCCGGCTATCTGCGCACGGTCCAGGAGCTGTGCCGCGCCCATGACGCGCTCTTCGTCCTGGACGAGATCCAGACCGGACTCGGCCGTCTCGGCTCCTGGTGGGGAGCGGACGAGGAAGGGCTCACCCCGGACCTGCTGCTGGCCGGCAAGGGTCTTGGCGGCGGCATCATGCCTGTCTCTGCGGTCATCGCGGCGGCGGACGTGTTCGGCGCCTTCGACCGGGACCCGTATCTGCACACCTCCACCTTCTCCGGCATGCCGCTGGCGATGGCCGCCGTGCGTGGCGCGCTGCGGGCCATCGAAGAGGAGGACCTGGTGACCCGCGCCCGCGAGCTGGGCCGCGTACTCCTGGCCGGGATCGACCGGATCGCGCGGGAGTGCTTCGGCGATCTCGTACGGGAGGTGCGCGGCCGGGGGCTGCTCATCGGCGTCGAGTTCGCCGAGCCGGGTCCGGCCGGCGACCTGCTGGTCGAGCTGATCCGGCAGGGCGTGGTGGCGAACCATTCGCTCAACTCCCACCTGGTGCTGCGCTTCACCCCGCCCGCCGTCCTCGGCCCGTCGGAGGTGCAGTTCCTCCTCGCGGCGTTCGAACGTGCCTGCCGCGTGCAGGCAGCCCGCTATGTCCCCGACATCCAGACTCACGAAGGTGGCGTCGCCCATGCGCAGCGTTGATGTGACCATCGGCGTCCCCGGTATCGCCGCGGAAGCGGTGTACGACCGGGTCGCGGAATTCGCCCGCTATCCCGAACTCACCCCGGTGGTCCTGTCGGTCACCGTCCACGACCTCAGCGAGACGGAGGAGACCAGCGCCTGGGAGGTGTACTTCCGCAACGGCATCCTGCGCTGGACCGAGTCCGACCACTTCGACCGGCCGACGCTCACCATCACCTTCACCCAACTCGACGGTGACTTCGAGGTGTTCGAAGGCACGTGGCGGGTCGCCGCAGAGGGCAGCGAGGTACGGGTCGCCTTCCGCGCGGCCTTCGACTTCGGCATCCCCAGCCTGGCGGGCATCCTGGAGCCGGTGGCCGAGCGGGTCTTCAAGGAGACCATCGCCCAGGTGGTGCTCGGCCTGTTCCCCTCGGGCGCGGTGCTCGGCGACCGGGCGCTGGCCCGCACCGTGGGCGGCGCTCCGGCCGCGTCGCTTGCTCCCGCCCAGTCGTGGCAGGCCGGCTGATGGACACCAAGAACCTGTTCATGACGCCGGTGACCGCGCGGCTGATACGGGCGGAGTACGGGCTCGGGCTTGTCGTCGCCACGGTCTTGTTCTTCGTCCACCTCGATCAGGTGCGATGGCTGCCGGCCCTGGTGCTCTTCGCCTATATCGATCTGATCGGATACCTCCCAGGAGCCATCCGGTACCGGCGCCGCGAGGGCCGGGTCGGCAAGGGCTACTACGTCGCCTACAACCTCATGCACTCCATGGTCACGCAGGGGCTGCTGGCGCTGGGGTGGATCTGGCTGTGGGGCTTCGAGTGGGCGCTGCTCGCGCTGCCCATCCATCTGTGCGGCGACAGGGCGCTGTGCGGCAACTACCTCAAGCCGTTCGCTCTGCGCTTCGAGCCCGTCACGCACCAGGCGTACCGCCGCTTCCGCAGCGAGTTCGCGGCGGCGGACGCGGTGGCCACCGGCAGCGACGCCACGAGCCAGGGCCCGCTGCCATGGCCGTAGCCACCCGACGCTCCTCCGCGACGGCCCGCGCGGCCGGCGACACCGCCGTCCTCACCGCGATGCGCCACTTCGTCACCGGCGTGACGGTCCTCATCTGCGGGGTGGGGGAGGCGGCCGAGGGGGTCACGGTCAGCACGTTCAGCACCGTCCCCGGCGACCCCCCGATGGCCTGTGTGGCGCTGCGCCGCGGCAGCCGGGGACTGCGCGCCCTGGCCAACAGCCCGGTATTCGTCGCCAATGCGCTGGCGGCGACGCAGGAGCCCCTCGCCCGGCACTTCGCCCGCCGCGGCCGGCCCCGCGGCCTGGGCCAACTGCCGCCGGACGCCTGGCTCGGCGACCCGGGCGACGACGTGCCCCGGCTCAGCGGAGCGGTGGCGTGGCTGGAGTGCCGGCCGAAGCTCACCATCCCGCTCAGCGACCACGAACTGGTGGTCGCCCAGGTCGTATCGGCGGTCCACACCGGAGCCACCCCGCTCGTCAACTTCGCCTACGACCTGCACCCCGGCCCCGTAGCCCCCTCCGCCCCCGGAACCTCCACCCCTGTCCCGCGACAGACCGAAAGGGATTCCTCATGACGCCACCGACCACGACACCGACCACGCCACCGACCACGACACCGACCACGCCACCGACCACGACACCGACCACGCCACCGACCACGGCACCGGCACCGGCACCGGGGACCGTACCGGCGGCCATCCCCTCCGAGGCCGACTGGAACACGGCTCCCTCGCTCCTGGACGGCGCGGAACGCCTCGAACTCACCCCGGCCGTCTGCAACTTGCGGTACTGGCTCAGCGCCGTGCCGCACGGCACCTTGCGCGGCAACGTCTCGGGCCACGACGCGAACGTACGGCCACTGGCCGCGGTCAGTGCGGCAGGACCGCTCAACAGCGCACTCACCCAGGAGCTCGCCTACCGCTCCATCGCAGAGGAGAAGGCCACCCGGGCCATCGGCTATCTGACGGCGCTCGCGCCCGACACCGACAGCATGGAGTTCTACGCCACCCAGCTGCTCGACGAGGCCCGGCACGCCATGGTCTTCCGCAGCCACCTGCTCGACCTCGGCGTGTCCCGTGCGGAGCTGCGGGCCACCGTGGCCCGCCTCGCGGCCGCCGACGAGGAGCAGATCCTCGCCCCCCTGGAGGACTTCGGGCTGCGTGTACTGCGCGACGAGCGCGACTTCATCGGCGGCGTACTGGTCCTGACGGTCCTGGTCGAGGGCGTGCTGGCGCCGGCCGCCGAGCTCAGCGAGCGCAAGTGGCGGATCTTCGACCCGGCGGCAGCCGACATCGAGCGGGGCGCAGGCATCGACGAGATCAGGCATCTCACGGTCGGCAGCACCATCGTCCGCGACCACCTCCGCGCACACCCGCACGACAAGGCGCGGCTCCTGGAGTTGATCCAGGAGGGCTACGCCCTGTGGGACAAGCTGCCGACCACCGAGATGCTGGCGCGCCGCGAGGAGCTCTTCCAGCAGGGCATCGAGCGGCACGCCGACCTCCTGGGCGACTACGAGATCTGGCCCGGCCGCCGCCTGGCGGACACCACCGCGCGCGAACGCCTCGAAACCGCCCACGCATGGGCCGCGCACCTGCAGCGGACGCGGCTGGCCCACATGGGTCTCCAGGAGGCGATATGAGCTCCCTGGACGGCACCCCCCGCCCCCTGGCCGCGGCGCCGGAAGGCACCCCGAACATGCCGGAGATCACCCGCCTGGTGCGGGAAGCCGGCCTCCTGGACTCCCAACCCGGCTACTACGCCTTAAAGATCACCGCGAACCTGTTGCTCCTCGCCGCCGGCTGGACCTGCTTCGCGTTGCTCGGCGACAGCTGGTGGCAACTGGCCGTGGCGGCCTTCCTCGCGGCGTGCTGGGGCCAGACCGACCTCATCGGGCACGACGCGGGACACCGCCAGATCTTCCGGACCCGGCGGGCCGGCGAGGTGATCGGGTACACCCACGGCAATCTGCTCACCGGCGTGAGCTTCGGCTGGTGGGTCGCCCACCACACCAAGCACCACAACTACCCCAACCACCTCTCGCTGGACCCGGACATCCTCCGCCGACAGGTGATCTTCGACGCCAAGGACAGCGCAAAACGCACCGGAGCCGTCGGCCGGTACATCGTGCGGCACCAGGCGTGGATGTTCTACGTGCTCATCCTCATGGAAGGACTGCGCCTGCACGCCTCCGGGTACGTGGCGGCACGCAAGGGCGCACTGAAGCGTCATGTCGCCCTCGACCTGGCCCTGCTGACACTCCATCTGGCGGCCTATCTGACCGCGGTCCTCATGGTCCTCCCGGCGGTCCTCGCCGTGGCCTTCATCGTCGTCCACCAGGCGCTCTTCGGCTTCTACATGGGCCTGCTCTTCGCCCCCAACCACAAGGGCCAGCCCGTACGCGACGGTACGGAGGAGGAACTCGACTGGCTCACCCGGCAGGTGATCACCTCGCGCAATCTGGCACCCCACCGGATCACGGACTTCTTCTACGGCGGGCTCAACTACCAGATCGAGCACCACCTGTTCCCGTCCATGCCGCGCAGGAATCTGCGCCGCGCCCAGCCGCTGGTGAAGGACTACCTGGTGCGTGGCGGCCTGCCGTACGCCGAGGAGCGGCTGCTGCGCTCCTACCTCATGGTCGCCGACCACCTCGGTACGGTCAGCCGGGCCGCGGCCGGTCCCGACCGCGCCTCGTCGCCCCGGGAAGCTCGGTGAACGCCGCGGCGGCGGTGCTGTGCGGCCTCGGCACCTGGCTTCCGCCCCAGGCGGTCACCAACGACGACCTGGCCAGGGAACTGGACACGTCCGACGACTGGATCCGCAGCCGTACCGGGATCGGGACCCGCTTCGTCGCCGCCCCGACCGTCGCCACCTCCGATCTCGCGGTGGAGGCGGGCCGGCGGGCGCTGAAATCCGCGGGCCGCGATGCCGTGGACGGGGTGGTCCTTGCCACCACCACCCCGGACCACCCTTGCCCGGCCACCGCCCCGCTGGTGGCGGCCCGGCTGGGCCTCGGCACCGTGGCCGCCTTCGACGTGGGCGCGGTCTGCACCGGATTCCTGTACGCCCTGGCCACCGGTGCCGGGCTGATCGCCGCGGGAACGGTGGGCAGCGTGCTGGTCATCGGCGCGGATACGTACTCCCGCATCCTCGACCCCGCCGACCGCTCCACGCGTGCCATCTTCGGCGACGGCGCCGGAGCGGTGGTGCTGCGGTCCGGTGGCGCGACGGAGCCCGGTGCGCTCGGCACGGCGGTGCTCGGAAGTGACGGCACGGGCAGCGAGCTCATCACCGTCCGCTCGGGAGGCTCCCGCGAGCCGCTGCACACGTTCGGTACGTCGGGTACGTCCGGTGCGGACACCGGCACGGGTGGTCCCGCGGACCCGTACTTCCGGATGGCGGGCAAGGCCGTCTTCCGCAGCGCCGTGGAGCGCATGGCCGATGCCGCGCTGACCGCGGCGCGTCGGGCCGGCTGGACCACGGACGACATCGACCGGCTCGTCGCGCACCAGGCCAACCTACGGATCCTGCACGCGGTGGCGGACCGGATGCGGCTCCCGCGGCACCGCTGCCCGGTCCATCTCGACCAGGTCGGCAACACCGCGGCCGCCTCCATCCCACTGGCCCTCGCGCACGCCGTGGCCACCGGCACGCTGGCCCCCGGTCACCGCACCGTACTCACGGCCTTCGGTGGCGGCCTCACCTGGGGCGCCTGCACCCTCCGTTGGCCGGCCCTCACCCCCGCTTGAGCACATCCGCACCCACTCATCAAGCTCATCAAGCTCATCAAGGAGAACGACATGACCGCCACCACCACTTACGACCGCTTCGTGGGCCTGCTGACCAAGGGCTTCGGCGTCGAGGCCGACGAGGTCTCACCGGAGAGCACCTTCGCGGATCTGGAGCTGGACTCACTGGCCCTCGTGGAGCTGACCCTCGCCGCGCAGGAGGAATTCGGCATCACCCTCACCGAAGACGAGCTGCACGCGACGAGCACCATGACGGAGGCGGCGGGGACACTCGACTCCAAGCTGGTGGCGGTCCGATGACCGCGGCCGCCGGCGGGTACGACGCGGCGGTCACGGGCATCGGCATGGTGACCGCCGCCGGCCTCGACACCGCCGCGTCCTGGGACCGCATCAAGGCCGCGTCCGGCACCGCCGCGGGGCGGGTGCCCGCGCTCGCGGGAATCCCCGCCGACATCGGCTGCTGGATACCCGACTTCGATCCGGCCGCCGTGATCGGCGCACGCAAGGCGTGGCGCCTGGACCGCAGCAGCCAGTTCGCGGTCGCCGCCGCGGCCGAAGCTCTCGCGGACGCGGGCCTCCGTCCGGCGGACTGGGAGGGCGACGCGGGCGCGCGGGTGGGCGTGGTGCTGGGCAGCGGCATCGGCGGCGCCGGGACCTGGGAGAAGCAGCACGGCGTGCTGCTGGATCAGGGGCCGGGGAAGGTGTCCGCCATGCTGATCCCCATGCTCGCGATCAACATGCCGGCGGGCCATATCGCCATGGAGATCGGTGCCCGCGGGCCCAACTTCGTGACGGCCACCGCCTGCGCGTCGGGCGCCACCGCCGTGGGCGCGGCGCGCGAACTGCTGCGTGGCGGGCACTGCGACGTGGTGCTCACGGGCGGCACCGAGGCGTGTCTCGTGCCCTCCATCATCTCGGGCTTTCAGCAGATGGGCGCGCTGTCCGGGCGCCGCGACGACCCCACGGCGGCCTCCCGCCCGTTCGACGTCGACCGCGACGGCTTCGTGCCGGCCGAGGGCGCCGCCGTCCTGGTCCTCGAGCGCCCGGAGAGCGCCCGGGCCCGCGGAGCGCGCATCCGCGCCCACATCAGCGGATACGGGGCCTCGGCGGATGCCTACAACGCCACCGCGCCGGAACCCCGGGGCGCCGGCGCGGAGTTGGCTCTGCGCGCGGCCCTGAAGGACGCGGGAGTGGCCCCGCACGCGGTGGACCATGTCAACGCTCATGGCACCGCGACACCCCTGAACGACCTGATGGAGGCCCGGCTGATCCGCCGGGTCCTCGGGGGCCGGCCCGCGGTGACCTCGGTCAAGGGCGTGACGGGCCACTCGCTGGGGGCTTCCGGAGCCGTCGAAGTGGCCGTCGCCGCCCTCACCATGGAGCAGCAACTGATCCCGCCGACCGCGAACCTGGACAGCCAGGACCCTCGGATCGATCTGGACGTTGTCGCCAAGGAGGCCCGCCCTGCCGACGTGGAGGTCGCCGTCAGCAATTCCTTCGGCTTCGGCGGCCAGAACGCCGTGGTGCTGCTGACCCGCCCCTGATGAATGCCGCTGCCGGCCCAGCAGGCTGCGCCGGACCCCTTGACCGGGTCCGGCGCAGCCTGCTGGGTCGGCAGCGGGGCCGTTCAGCCGTCGTCGCCGGCGGCGGTGAGCCGCCCCTCCGCAATCGCGCGGTGGACCTCGCCCTGCCGCGCCTTGAGCTCGTGTCGCTCCGCGTCCAGCGCCTCCGCCTGGGCCTCGTCCGCCGCCATGAGCTTCAGCAGGTCGCGGTCCGCCATGTCCAGCACGCCCATGTCCGCGTATGCCTGCTGGACCCTGGGCCCCCACAGCCCGATGTCCTTGACGCAGGGCACGATCCGGGTGAAGAGCCGTGACCGGAAGGCACGCATGCGCGGGCCCCGGTTCATGTACTCCATGCATTCCTTCATGTCGAAGCCGAGCGTCTCCCACACCTCCTGCATCCGCAGCCGATCGCGCATCAGATAGCAGCCCTCGACGATGAAGTCCTCGCGTTCCGCGATCTCCTTGCTGGTCAGCTCCTTGTAGTAGTCCCGCAGCGCGATGCGCCCGAAGGCCACGTGCCGGGCCTCGTCCTGCATGATGTAGGAGAGAATCTGCTTGGGCAGCGGCTTGTCCGTACGGTCGCGCAGGATGCCGAAGGCCGCGAGGGCCAGGCCCTCGATGAGCACCTGCATTCCCAGATACGGCATGTCCCAGCGGGAGTCGTTCAAAGCCTCGCCCAGCAGGGACTTCAGATGCGGGCTGATCGGATAGCTCATGCCGATCTTGTCGCGCACAAAGCGCGTGAACAGCTCCGCGTGCCGCGCCTCGTCCATGACCTGGGTCGCGGCATAGAACTTGGAGTCGATGTCCGGCACCGACTCGACGATCCGGGCGGAGCAGATCATGGCGCCCTGCTCCCCGTGCAGGAACTGACTGAACTCCCAGGCTGCCATGTGCCTTCGCAGCTCCTGCTTCTCCCGCCCGTTCAGGCGGGAGTACTGCCGGGAGCCGTACAGCGCGAGGGCGTTCTCCGGAGTGCCGAGGACATCACAGGGGTCCACGTCCAGGGACCAGTCGATCCGCTTCGTGCTGTCCCACTGCTTGTCCTTGCCCTTCTGATAGAGGCTCAGCAGCCGCTCTCGATCCGTGTCGTACTCCCAGGTGAAGGTGTTTCGCCCCTGCATCGGAAACGACCAGGCGGCGCCGGTGTCGGTGTTCGGGATATGGGCGCTATCACTCATGAGCAAGTCCCTTGCGTGGTACGGATGGTTGTCGACCCGCGGCCGGCCTGCGGTCATACGGACTCGGCGGTCGGGGCCAGCACCGGCAGCGCCGCGGGAAGGATGTCGAGCGCGTAGCGCGTGCGCCCGCGCTTGACCTCGCCGTCCCACTCGAAGGTGAGGGGGGCGCCGTCGGTGCGTTCGATCTCGACGCGGCGACCGCGCCGGTACAGCACCTCGGGCCGTTCGAGATGCCGTCCCTCCCGGGTGAGACCGGGCAGCTCCAGAGGATCGAGATCGCCGGTCACCACACAGACGTCGAGCAGAGCGTCGTCCAGAACGGAGTGGGGCAGCAGGAGGAATCCGCCGCCCCGGTAGCGGCCGCCACCGACGGCCGCGAGGACCACGCTGCCGTCATGGACCACCTCGCCGTCCACCACGACCCTGGCCGGGTGCGGCGCGAAGTCGCGCAGGGTCGCGGCCACCGCTTGCTGGTAGCGGGCCCGACCGCTGATCCTGGTGAGCCCGGCCGCCGTCTCCAGCGCCTCGGCGACGAGACCGGAGCAGGCGCCCAGCAGCACGATGTCCCGCGTCTGCGCCACGCGCGCCAGGTCCAGCCGCCGAAGCCGCGGACGCGCTCCCGTGAAGGCGGCGGCGAGCGCCTCGCGCCACGGCCGGTCGTGCCAGACCTCTTTGTAGAAAGAGTTGCCGGTGCCGGCCGGAACGCAGAACAGGGCCGGGCCGACGAGCCCCGGCCGGGCCGCCACGACCTCCGTGCCCTCCCCGGCTGTCACGATGCCGCCCGCCACTTCGCCGACGGTGCCGTCGCCGCCGACCGCGACCACGGCGTCCACACCGTCCCGTACGGCCTTCGCGGCCAGTGTCCGGGCGTGCCCGGGGTACGCGGTCCGCACCACGCCGACCTCTCCGACGAGCCTCTGACACGCCTCAGCGACATCCGCGACCGGGACCGAAACGGCGCCCCCCGCCCGTTCGTTCGCCACGATCACCGCATTGCGTGCCCAGTGGCTCATGCGCTGCTTCCTTGTCCGCATCGTCTGCATCGGATCGGCCGCCGCCGCGCTGAGCGGAGAGAGCAGGATTCGAACCTGCGCGGGGCTTGGCACCCCTGACCGGAAACGGGTTCCGGCCCCCATTGGGCCGCTATGGGTATCTCTCCTCGCCGGCCTCCGCGGCCGACGTAAGGACGATGCCACGCCGGACTTGCAGACGACTGAAACGCTCGTCTCAGCCCGCTGTGCTCCGGTCCGGTCTGGTCCGGTCTGTGCGGTGCGAACAAACGGGGGTGGTTCTGGGGCAACCGGTTGGCCTGGGCGCTCGCGGACGGTCCAAGACCGGGGCGACAGTAGATCTTCGTGGTCGGTCCGCCGCGGGACCGTCCGAGCGCAGGATGGTCCGGCTCGCGGGCCGGGACCCCTTTTGCCGGGCCCCGGCGGCCTGTTGATGAGCGCGCACGATCGTGGCGTCGACGGCGACGCCCCAGTCCAGATCGCCGGCGGCGTCGGCCGCGAGCAGAGCGGTGAGAGTCCGTTGCCGGGTTCCGCCACGCGCCCACATTTGCAGCGGGTTGGCGGGATGGGTACAGGCAGGGTTGTGTAAGCAGCGCGCCGCTTAAGCGAAGGGCGCCCATGGTAGGCGCCTGACATGGACAAGCCCAGGTCAGGCGCCCTTCTTGTGCCCTCTAGAAGAACCCGAGCTTCTGCGCCGAGTAGCTCACCAAGGAGGTTCTTAGTCTGCTGGTGGTACGCGACCTCAAGGGGCTCTGAACTGCGCATACGGTCAAGAGCGGTCGGCGGCTGGCGGAGTTGGCCCGCACCTGGTCCGGATCTTGCTGGGCGAGATCAGGGCGTCGGACACTAGTGGGGGACATCCTGCGGCGGCTCATTGGGCCACAGGTGTCAAGGACGGGACATGGAAGCGAAGTTCAGCCGTTGCTCGTCGGCCCAACGATCCAGGCGAACCGGACCAGACTGGAGATCCTCGACTGCGACAAGAAGCGCGGCAGGATCCGTCATGAAGTCGTCTACCGCAGCCCACTGACCAGGTCTTTTGTATCGTCCTGGTGGCCTGACCTGCGCTCAAGTGTCTCCCTGGGGTTTTCAGGGTCGTGCGGTCCTACGCAGTCGATTCTCCCCAGGGGTGGGCGAGCCTGCCGGGATGTTCCGGATCGCCCCCGGTCCCGGTCAGTCCTTGCCGGTGGGAGCGGCGTGCCGCCGGGTACCGCTGAGGGAGTCGTGGAGCGCGACGAAGGCCTCGCGGTCCAGCTTCGGGCCGCTCTCCTCGATGACGCGGTGGGCCTGCGCGGCACCGTCGACGAGGAGGTCGACAACGGTCATGGCCATCATCTTGGCGGGGAGTACCGCGGCGGCGTGGTGGTCGGAGGTGAAGTACTCGGGGCCGTGCGGGGCGCCGTCGGTGCCACAGGCGGAGAACGGCTGGACCACCGGCATCACATGGCCGAGGTCACCCATGTCGGTCGAGCCGCCGAAGTTGCCGCTGACGGACTTGCACTCGTCCTCGCCGACCAGCTCGCATCCGTTGGCGTACGCCAGCTCGGCGAGCGGCGCGTCGCTGCTGAACGGCAGGAAGGCGACCGCGGTGGTGATCTCCACGTCGGCGCCCATCGCCAGGGCGCCGGCGCGCAGCGCCCGGTCGACGCGCTCGGAGGCGTCCCGCATCGCCTCGATGGACCGGGCGCGGATCAGCATCTCCATCTCGGTGCGGGCGGGGATCGCGCTCACGGAGTCGCCGGACCGGGTGATCAGGTGGTGGACCCGGACGTTGTCCTCGTCCTTGAAGAACTCCCGGTGTGCGTCGATCGCCGAGATGGCGACGGTGGCCGCCTTGTAGGAGCTGACCCCCATCCAGGGAGTGCTGCCGGCGTGTGCGGACTTCCCGGTGAAGCGGACGCGCTTGACCAGCGAGCCGTTGCCGTCCCCGCCGACGCCCAGCGCGGGCGAGGAGGCGGCGGCGTGGGTCAGTAGCGCCATGTCGACGTCCTCGAACTCGCCGCGTCGGATCAGTTCGGCCTTGCCTGCGGTGTGGTGGATCTCGCCCGTGTCGACCAGGTCCAGGCGCCACTGCACCTCGACGCACTCCTCGGCCGGAACGGCGAACAGCACCACGTCTCCGTCCAGTTGGTCCATCACCGCCTGCAGTCCGAGGCCGGCGCCGATCATCGAGGCGATCTGTGCGTTGTGCCCGCACGCGTGGGCCGCGTCGGTCTCTGGATCGCCGTGCGGGTGGCCCGGTATCAGCAGCCCGTCGAGTTCGCCGAGTACCGCGGCGGTCGGGCCGGACGTGCGACCGTGCATCCGGGCCTTGACACCGGTCCGTGCGAGGCCGGTGGCCGGCTCCAGGCCCATGGCGCGGAATTGCTCGGCGACGACGTCGGCGGTGCGGGTCTCGCGGTAGCCGGTCTCGGGGTGGCGCATGATGTCGTCGCTCACCGCGACGATCCGCTCGGCCTGCCGGTCGATCTCGGCGCAGGCCAACTCCTTGAGCCGGGCGGCCAGTTCGGCGTCGGGGGCGGTCCGGGGCGGAGTGGTGGTGGTCATGGTGCGTCCTTCTCGTCTGTGCTCGTCTTTACGGTGTCGGTGTTTCGGTCGGCCTGGGCTCAGGCGGTGGTCAGTGACTCGGGGGCGGCGGTGGCGGGCTGGTCCGCGGCGGCCGTGGTGACCCGGCGGGCGGCCAGGGTGAGCAGCGCGGCGAGTCCGCAGGCCGCGGCGGCGAGCCACAGGACGGTGGTGTACGCGGCGGCCCGGGGAACGGAGGTGTGCGGGATGAGGAGCGAGGAGAGCACCGCGCCGAATATCGCGCCGGTGACCGAACCGCCCACCGTCCGCAGCGTGTTGTAGAGGCCGGCATTGATGCCGCTCTCGGTCTCGGTGGAGCGCTCGAGGATGGCCGCCGGAAGCGCGGCGATCGCGGCCCCGTTACCGAAGCCCATCACGATAGACAGGGCCATGAACTCGCCCCGGCTCGCGTGCCACATCGCCATTCCGCCGAAGCCGAGCCCCATGACCGCGAGCGAGACGCACAGCGAGGCGCGGTGGCCGACCACGGTTCCGGCCCGGTTGACCACCGAGGCGCCGACCACCGCGGCCAGGCCCATGGGCAGCATGAACCAGCCCAGCGAGGTGGTGCCGATTCCGAGTCCGTACCCGAACCGGTCGGGCTGCGCGGACAGGAAGGTGGCCAGCGCCGTCTGCGAGCCGAAAGAGGCGCCGCCGACCAGCCAGGCGGCGAGGAAGAGCACCAGCATCCGCGGTCGGCCGAGTCGCCGGACGTCGACCGCCGGCTCCGCGGTGCCCCGCTCGACCACGACGAAGCCGATCAGCAGCACGGCGGACAGCACCAGCATGCCGATGGTGAGCGCGGAGCCCCAACCCCACGAAGGGCCCTCGCCGACACCGAGCAGCAGAGTGACCAGAAAGAGGCACAGCCCGGCCGTGCCCGTCCAGTCGATGCGCGCCTGGGCCCGCCGCACGGACTCCGGGATCAGGAAGAACGGGACCACCAGACACAGGACGGTCGCCACGGCGGGCACCCACAGCACCGCCGTCAGCGAACCCAACGCGCTGGACAGCACTGATCCGAGCACAAGCCCCAGCGAGACGCCGCCGGTCAGCACGCCGATCAGGAGACCGATGCCGGCGCGCGCCCGGCCCGCCTCGACCCGGTCGCGTACCAGCGCCATGTCGAGAGGGAGCAGCGCCAGCAGTCCCGCCTCCAGCACGCGGCCGACGAGCAGTACGGAGAAGTTCGGCGCGGCGGCGATCACGATGGCACCCACCGCGAAGAGTGAGAGGGCGACGCGCAGCAGTTTGCGGTGACCGTGGATGTCGCCGAGTCGGCTGAGCAGCGGGACCCAGATCGCCGCGCTGACGAAGAAGACGGTGTTCGCCCAGGTCAGCGCGGAGGCACTGACCTGGAAGTGGGCGCCGATGGCTGGCGTGAGGGTGCCCATCATTCCCTGCACGATGCCGCTGACGAGTTCGATGAGGACGAGGAGGCCCACCACCCGGAGTGAACCCGCGGCGCCCGGAGCGGATGGGGCGGATGGAGGAGCGCTGACGGAACTGGACCCGGTACGGGACATGACGGACTCCGATCGCGAACTTCGGTCGTCGAGATTGACAGAAGCTAGCAATCCGCTGTTCCATCGCCTCAATTCCGCGGGATCTTGCTATTTAGGAGCCTCAGTTGCCGGTCTCTGCCGACCTGGACGAAACGGACCTCGCCCTCTTGAACGCCCTTCAGGTCAGCCCGCGCGCCCCGTGGGCGGCGGTGGGCAAGGCGCTCGGCACCGACGCGGCCACCGCGACCCGGCGCTGGCGACGGCTGGCCGACGAGGGCCTGGGCTGGGTCACCGGCTATCCGTCGGGGGCACTGGACCAACTGGCCGGCGCCCTGGTGGAGATCGACTGCGACGCCGCCCGGACACAGGAGGTCGCGGCCGCGATCGCGCAGGACCCGGAGGCCTTTACCGTCGAGGAGACGGCGGGCGGCCGGGACCTGCTGCTCACCGTCAGCGCTCCCGACCTGGCCGCGCTGGCCGGCTACATCTCCGGTCGGCTGCGGCTGCTGCCGGGCGTCCGGGCGACCCGGACGAGCATCTTCACCGACGGCTTCACCGACGGCGCCGGCTGGCGGCTCGGCGCGCTGGATGCGGCGGCCCAGCGGGAGTTGGGCGCGGACACCGCGCATTCGGCGGAACCCCCGAGCCTGCGCGACGAGTTGGACCGCCACATCATGATGGAACTCAGCCGGGACGGGCGGGTGAGCGCGACCGAACTCTCCAAACTGCTCGGCGTCGGCATCACCACGGCCGCCCGGCGGCTGCGCCGCCTGCTCGCCACCCGGACCGTGCAACTGCGCTGCGAGGTGTCCCGAGCCGCGGTCGGCCTACCGGTGACCGTGACGCTGTGGGCGGCCACTTCGCCCCAGCATCTGGCGGCTGCCGGTCAGGCCCTCTCCCGCCTTCCGCGGACCCGCCTCGCGGTCGCGGTGGCAGGCTCCAGCAACGTGATCTGCGTCGCCTGGCTCCCCTCGCTGCACGAACTCGGCCATCTGGAGGCGGAGATCGCCCATCGGGCGCCGGAACTCACGGTGATGGACCGCGCGGTGACACTCCGCCCGGTCAAGCACAGCGCCCGGCTGCTCGACAGCCAGGGCCGCGCCCGGTCGACCGTCGTCGCGGACCTGTGGAGCAGGCAGACCTGCCTGCCGACCGGGGCCGACCTCCGCCTCTGAGGCCACTCCCGTACGAACTCCCCGTATGAACCCCCGTGCGAACTCCCGACCGAAAGAAGCCCATGACCGTCACGACAGTCGTGCAGACCAGGTCCGGCGCCGTCCGCGGCATCGAGTACGACGACATCCGCGCCTGGCGCGGCATCCCCTACGCGCGTCCGCCGGTCGGACCGCTGCGCTGGGCCGCGCCGCGCGCCGAGGAGCCGTGGAGCGGGGTCCGCGACGCCTCCCAGTGGGGCGGACGAGCCCCACAGGCGGCGGTCGAACTGCCGCCGGGGCCGTTCGGCGCCCCGTTCACCGACGACGACCTGCCCACCTCCGAGGACTGCCTCTACCTCAACGTGTCCGCCCCGGCCGACGCCGAGGAACCGCTTCCGGTGCGGGTCTGGATCCACGGCGGAGGCTTCCATCTCGGCTCCGGGGCCGGGTTCGTCGGCGACTGCGCGTCCGTCGTCCGCAACGGTGTCGTCATGGTCACCCTCAACTACCGTCTCGGTGCTCTCGGGTTCCTCAACCTGGGCGGCCTGCTCGGTGCCGGCTTCGCGGACGCGGCCAACTGTGCTCTGCTGGACCAGATCGCCGCACTGCGCTGGGTGCGGGAGAACATAGCGGCCTTCGGCGGCGATCCGGACAACGTCACCGTCCAGGGAGTTTCGGCGGGCGGCAAGAGTGTCATCAACCTGATGGCCTCCCCGGCCGCCGAGGGCCTGTTCCGGCGGGGCATCAGCCACTCCGGCGGCGACCACACGGCCTCCCCGCAGGCCACAACCGCCTTGGCCCGACGGTTCATTGAGCAGCTCGACCTGCCCGGAGGAGACCTCCGACGAATCCGGGACGCCCCGACCAAGGAAATCACCGAGGCGCAGTACGCACTCGGTGAGGGCCTGCGGGCCACCTGGATCTGGCGCCCCACCGTGGGTGACCCCGTCCTGCCGCTGCGGCCCACACAGGCACTCGCCGCGGGTCGGGCGGCAGGAATTCCGCTGGTCGCGGGCGTCGCCGACAACGAGAGCGGCACGTACACCGCGAACGAGCCCAGCGCCCTGGGCCAGGCCGAAGCGGTACTGCGAGACGTGTTCCCGGGCCGGGATCAGCAGGCGTTCGACACGTATGCCGCGCAGTACCCGGACGGCGGTCGGGACCGATGGCTGGGCGCCTTCATGTCCGACGAGCGCTACGGGGCTCCCACGCTACGGCTGCTCGACGCCCAGGCGCGGCACGCGCCCGTCTGGCACTACCGCTTCCACGCCCCGACACCCGGAGCACCTGAACAGGACTGGTACACCCACGGCTCGGACATGGCGTACGCGTTCGGCCTCGCCCAGTTCGCCGATCCGGCGACGGCCGCGGTGGCACAGGGATTTCGAGAGGCGTTCGCCACCTTCGGCCTTGGCGACCCACCTTCCTCCCGGCAACTGCCCGACTGGCCCGCGTACGACCGCACCGACCGTGCCACCCTCCTGTTGGACGTGCCTTCCCGGATCGTGCCGGATGCCGGGAACCCGCTCTACGGCCGGTTGTGGGCGGACCACGACTGGACCCCCGGCACCTGGTGGCCGCTGGGCGACCCGATGTGACGTTCACGGGCGGCGCCCCGCACGTCCGAGGCGCCGCCCTCGCACCGCACAGGAACTCGCCGTCGTACTGGCGCTCCGGACATCCTCCGCGACGGCGACGGCGCCGTCGATCAAGGCGCTCCCATTCGGCACTTCCGATGCATGCCATCCCGAGCGAGCGATGACCGACGAACGATGCGCGCCGGTGATTATGACTGGTACCACTGACAGTTTCATCGGAACGTGCACCAGAGCCGTCGAGCTCCGATGCTGCTACCCGACGGGCCTTCACCTCGATCTTTCGTAACGCCTGATCGCGTCAACTAGCCTGTCGTTGCGGCTTGTTCGGGGGTGTAGGCAGGTTGAGGACCTCGACGTTGTCGCCGCGCAGGTGGTGGCCGGCGCCTGCGTCCACGATGTCGCCCTGGTTCTCGGGACGCCGATGACGAGGTAGGGCTTGCCCGCGGTGGTGGTGCCAGCCGCCAGTGCTTGGCCAAGGTGGTTGCCCTCCTCCGAGGTGGTGGAGGGCAAGGTCGTCATTGCCCGAACCCTGCTGCAGAGTGGTGGCGGTCTTACCCTTGCCGAGACCGTTAGGCTAGCGGGGGGTTTGGGGTTGTTTCACGGTAATACGGGGGGATGTTCTGGCTCCTCCCAACTCGGCCCGGCTCTGGGGCTTTCACCCCCTGGACGGGATCGCCCGCTCCCAGGGGAGGACGTAGGGAAACATGAACCCGCGCGACGGGGATTCCCGCAACCTGTCATACGAGCGCTGGGAGCTGGCTGGCCTGGTCGCCGGGTGGAGCCAGAACTCGCTGGAACCGCCTCCCGCGAAACGGCGGTGGGGCCGGTGCTCGTCGGTAGGTGGGGCCGAGATTCGCTCCCGAAGCCATGACGGCCTTCAGTCGGCGAGGAGTAAGAAGTCGGCGAGGCATTCGCCCTCTTCCGGCCCGGTGACACGGCCACGGCCCATCTATCCGTCATGCTCAGATAGAGCTGCCGTTGGCCATATCGGTTTATCCGCGTGTGAGGTGTGGCAAGGGAGCACCTCATGGACGCTGCCGTGCTCGCCGCAATCATCCCAACTCCCGTTGCTCTGCTGGCCGCTGGCGCCGCTTACGCGGCAGGTCGCGTCCAGGGTCGCAGCGCCTACCGCGGAGCTGTCGATGCGGTACGCCGGCAACACCAACGAGATGCCTACGCTGGGTTCCCCTCCGCAATCCGGGACTACGCAGACCAAACCGAGATCGGGGCCTGCCAGGACGTTGCCTGGCGTCAGGTCGGACCGGGCCTGTTCGAGGAGGAGGATGATGCCAGTCGTGAACGGGTTTACCGGCGAGCATCACAGATCCGAGCTGCTGTCCCTCTCGAGCCGGTCCGTTCCGCGGCCGCTGTCATAGATCTTGAGGGCCCAAGAGAGATCTCCGAACTTGCACAAAGAGCGAAGGACCATGCCCGTAACGCGGGGCGAGAACCAGTGGGGCCCAACTTCCTCGAACGTCTGAACAGAGGGCTGGAGCTGCCCCCTGGACCCCGTCCGCGGCTGCTCATGCTCGAGGTGATCGACGAGTTCACGGCTGCCGCTCGCGCTCACCTCAACCAGGAAAAGCCGCCCACCCCACGACGAGTCATCTGACGCTGTTCTCGACCCCGTAGATGAGATTCTGGCACATCCGAAGTGCCGGGTGAGTCGTCCTTGGTCAAGTGCGATAGCGGGCCACGCGAGAGAAGCTTCCGGCCTTGCCTATGTAGTCCTTGATCGAGTACTGCCTGACCGTGCTCGGTTTCGTCCTGGCGATCGTCGGACGCATGGACAACCTACGGGGCTTCGTGGTGCTGCCCAAGCGGTGGATCGTCGAGCGGTTCTTCGCCCACCTGATGCGAAGCCGCCGCCTGGTCCGCGACTTCGAACGCTCCACTACCAGTGCCGAGGCGATGATCTACTGGTCGATGACGATGCTCATGACCCGCCGTCTGGCCCGGCAACCCCCGCGGCGAGGGTGAACCGGCCCGGCTGCCGCTCGGCCAGCCAGCCCCGTGCCACCAGACGCTTCGCTTTCGAGCGCAGTGCCTCCACCTTCGCCGGCGCCGCATCCAGGCTGAACAAGGCGGCCATCTCCTGGCAGGTCAACGGACCTTGATGGAGACGGCACCGGTCCGCGAGGACCTGCAGGATGCGCTGGTAGTCCACCGACAGCACCGGCCAGCCCAGGCCCTCGCGCCAGACCGGCACCTGCGACTTCGCCGCCGCCGGCGAAGTCACCTCGGCCTGCTCGGAATCGTCGGCCTCTTCGGACGGGTCCAGCACCTCGCCCACCCGTGACCGGGCAATGGCCCACTCCTTCCAGTCCCGTCCGGCCACCGCCAACTCGGCCTGCACGCGGTCGACGTCTTCCCGCAGCTCGTCCACCCGACGACGCGCAGCAAGCTCACGCTGTTCCAGCAACCCCACGACCGACGGCATCCGAGACCTCCCCAGGGGCGATGAGCACGACAGGCCACCACTCCCACAACACCACCACCCCTATGCCTGACCAGCCAAAACACCGCCCTCAGGTTCGGAACGACAACAGCCACTAAGCGCACTCTCGGTCATCACCCAGCGCGGAAACGGTGGTAGAGCGACTTTGCCCGGGGGAAGGTTAGCTGTTCGCGGCCGTTCGCAGCGAGACTGACCGGACGTGGAGCCGCGTCGAACCCGTGCTCTTCGAGCGCGAGGAGATGGGCATGGAGGGCGCGCGCGGTCGACGGCGCCGGGCGTTCCACCAGGGCACCGTGACGGAAGACCGCGCCCGCGTTCACCATGCCGCCGACCAAGGATTCGCCTTCTGCTGTCTCGCCCTCACCCGTCATGTCGATCACGCTACCGTCGAGTCGGCTGTGTGTGGGGTTGCCTTCGCGTGCACTTCAACTCCTAGCGTTCGCGGGCCCTGGCAGGGGCTTGGCGGGGAGCCGCTCGGCTGGGGCGAGGTCGATGATGAGGAGTCCGTGCGTGCCGTGCGCCGTGCGCTGGATCTCGGCGTGACCTTCTTCGACACCGCCGACGCGTACGGGACCGGGCACAGCGAGCGCGTGCTGGGGCGGGCGCTGGGCAAGCGACGGGCGGACGTCGTCGTGGCCACCAAGTGGGGCAACCTCTTCGACGAGGAGAGCAGGGTCCGCACGGGCGGCGACGACTCACCGGCGTACGTGCGGCAGGCGTTGACCGCGTCGCTGGCCCGGCTGGGTACCGATTACGTGGATCTGTACCAGCTGCATCTGTCGGACGCTGACCCCGAGCGGGCCGCGCTGCTGCGGGACGCCTGCGAGGGCCTCGTAGGGGAGGGGCTGATCCGTGCGTACGCATGGAGCACCGATGACCCGGAGCGCGCGGCCGTCTTCGCCGCGGGCCCCCACTGCGCGGCCGTGCAGCACCGCTGCAACGTCTTGCAGGATGCGCCCGAAATGCTCGCCCTGTGCGAGGAGTTCGACCTCGCGAGCATCAACCGCAGCCCGCTCGCGATGGGCCTGCTGACGGGAAAGTTCACGCCGGGCAACACGCTCGCGACCACGGACATCCGCAGCGCTCCGCCCGCCTGGCTGCCGGGGTTCGCGGTGGGTGGCGGCGTCGATCCGGAGTGGTTGGCGCGTGTGGAGGCGGCGCGGTCCGTCCTCACGAGTCGCGGCCGTACTCTCGCTCAGGGGGCGCTGGCTTGGTTGTGGGCGCGCAGTCCGCGCACGGTACCGATCCCCGGATTCCGGACGGTTGCCCAGGCGGAGGAGAACGCCGGGGCGATGGAGTTCGGACCACTGTCGGCGGGCGAGCTCACCGAGATCGATCGTGTGCTGCAGGCCTGATTGGCAGACGTGGTCCGCTCGACCCTCCCGCCCTGGGGTCGAGCGGACCACGCTTCTGGGATTTCGGTCTCTTACAGACCTCCTGGCCATTCAGAGCTACTCACGGCGAGGAGGTGACACAGCTTCTGACGTCGGGAAGACGAGCAGGCGACCCGAAAGCCTCATCGAGCGCGCCAGCCTCGAAGGCTAAAGAACGAGCTGAGATTCATCGGGCGGGGCCCTGCTCCGTGCTTGTGCGGCTCGCGATTTGAGGGAAGTCGGTCCTCAGACCCTTGCTCGCCGGTTGCGGACGGACAGGGCAGCTCCCCTTGCGGGAGTCGGACGCGTGCGTCGCATGCCGGCGAGGCTGTGGGCAGTCGTTGCTTCACTCGCCGTGGGCGCGGGGGCCTTGCACAGTAGAGGCGGTTTCTGGGACTTCCACGATCAGGTGGTGGTCCTCCACGGTGCCGGCCTCGATGACGTCCGCGGGAGCGAGGTCCGGCGTTGTCTTCTTGGCCGCCGTGGCCGCCGGTTTCTGTCGTGCGTGGTGACGGGCGTTGACGGCGGCCACCAGGACGGTGGCGGTCGCGACGAACGCCGCCATCACCCACAGTGCGTTGTGCAGTCCGTCGGTGAAGCCGTCGGCGGCGATCTGCCGGAAGGCAGCGCGCGAGGACTCCGGGACGGTGCTCGCCGGGCTGTCCAACTGGCCCTGGTTCAGGGCGTTAGCGAGGGCTTCCGGTTGGTGGCCGTAGGGGCCGGGGAACGTGTCGAGTTTTCCGTCCAGCTGCGCGCGGGTGAAGGTGACGAGCAGGCTTCCCACGACGGCGATGGAGATGGCCTCGCCGGCCAGGCGCATGGTGTTGAACATGCCGGCCGCCATGCCCGCTCGCTCCGGCTCGACGCTGGAGACGGCGGCGCCGTCCATGACACCGAAGGAGACACCGACTCCGATGCCCACCAGCGCATAGGGCCCCAGCGCTGCCCAGTTGCTGATGCCGGGGTGCAGGATGGTCAGCCATGCAATGCCGGCGGCGATGAACGCGATCGATGCGGTGACCATGTGGCGCATGGGGATCCAGCGCAGCAAGTAGCCGGTGACCAGGGGGAAGACGACCGTGGGAACGGTGAGCATCATCAGGTCTATGCCCGCGTGCATCGTGGACTGGCTGTTGACCGCGGTCAGGTAGCTGGGCAGGTACACCAGGAGTGGGGTGGAGCCGAGCACGATCGCGACCACGGCTACGCACAGGGAGACGAACGTCGGCTGCTTGAAAAGGCTGAGGTCGAACATGGGCCGCTCTTGGCGCTGTTCGACAATCACGAACGCCACCAGTAGTGCCACGCAGGAGAGGTAGGACGCGACGATCACCGGCGCGGTCCAGCCGAATTCCGGCCCTTGCAGCAGCGCGAAGATGAGGGCTGCGAGCGCTCCACTGAAGGTGAGCGAGCCGCTCCAGTCGACCTTGGTCGCGTTGGGGTCGGAGGACTCGGGCAGGAAGCCGATCAGTGCGACCACGAGGGTGGAGACGATCGCCGGGACCAGGAAGATGGCGCGCCAGCCGAAGGCCGTGGACAGTGAGCCCGCGACGAACGGGCCGAAGGCCAGGCCCACGCCGATCGCCGTGCCGAAGACGCCGAACGCCTTGGTGCGCGCGGGTCCTTCGAAGATCTGGGCGAGGAGAGCGCTGCCGGAGGTCAGCACCATCGCTGCCGCGAGACCGGCTGCGGCCCGTGTCACGTCCAGAAGTGCGATGTTGCCGCAGATTGCGGATGCGTACGAAGAGAGCGCGAAGCCGATGCTGCCGATGAGGAAGATTCGTCGGCGGCCGAACCGGTCCGCGAAGGAACCGCTGGCCAGCATGAAGCTGGCGAAGGTGAGGTCGTAGGCGTTGACGATCCACTGACCTGCCGCCAGCGAGTTGTGGAAGTCGGCGGCCACGCCTGGCATGGCGATCGACGAACCGGTCAGCGTCACCGGAAGCAGAAGCGACGCAACGACCACGATGATGAGGCCTACGACGGGATTCGTTTTTCTTGCTTTCGGTTTCCTTGCGGATGTCTCTTTCATTTCTTTCTTTCTCCCTCGCGGACGGTCATGATGAAGCTACGCATATCGCCGCTGATTCGAAATATTGCAAGAGAGGCACGAAGGATGTTCCGAAAGAGACGCAGTCAAACTCGTCGGGTGTGCCGAGGTGTTCGCTCGGAACACCAGTGACCGCCTCTTCGAAATTCGACTACCGCCCGAGCAGAACACGTTCAGAAAAGTTCCTGCGGTTTCAGCGAAGATGAGCAACGTTCGTGCCAGAACCCGTTGTTGTCGTCGGTGCGGAGCCTGTCGGTCTCGTCCTCGCCTGCGAACTGCTCCAGCAGGACGTGCCCGCAAGGATTTTGGATGCTGCTCGTGGCCACTCCGCCCACGGCCGTGTGGCCGCGGCGCGCCTGGGGCCGAGCAGTAAGCGGACGGTGTGGCCGCGCTGGGCATGTTCCTCGCCAACACCCACCGCAGAGCGGACAAACTCACCGATCGACGACGCCACGACCTCGACCAACTCGACATGCGCTGATGGGTAGGTGCCGGCGGCCGGGGGCTGTGTAGTCATGCCGCGGAGGTCGCGCCGGTTAGTGGCACGTCAAGGGCGCAAGATCAGTTTCCCCTGTGTGCGGCGGCCGAGCAGGTCCTCATGCGCGTCGCAGGCTCGCCCCAGGTCGTACTGTGCGCCGATCAGTGGCCGCAAGTGATGGTGTGCTGTGAGGTCGAGCAGTTCCTTCAGCGCTGTGCCGGTGGCTCCGTGCCGGGCGATGAGTGGGATGAGCCAGAAGCCCGCAACAGTGATGGTGTCCACCGCAAGCCGACTCGGCGCAATCGCGGCGGCGGGTTGTCCGGACGAGGTGCCGTAGGTCACCAGTCGGCCCAGATATCCGAGTGTATTCAGTGCGGAGTCGAGGACGGGGCCGCCGGTGGCATCCAGGATGATGTCGACCGGGCGTCCCTGATTGGCGTCGAGCACGCGCTCACGGTATCCCTCCGGGTCGCCGTCGGTCGCAGCGTCCGCCCCCAGTCCAAGGGCAAGGGCGCGCTTGTCCTCAGACGATGCGGTGGCGATGACCCGTCCTGCGCCGAATTGCCGGGCCAACTGAACGAGGAGACTGCCCGTGCCGCCCGCGGCGGCATGGACCACCACGGTCTCACCGGGCCTGATGCGTGCGACCGATCGTAGGAGATGCCATGCCGTCAGCCCCTGTACGAGAACAGCCAGCGCTTCGCCCGCGCTCACCGCATCGGGCAGGGCGATCAGATCGCGGTCGGCCACAACCGTCTTCGCAGCGTAACCGCCCTGCGAAACGTAGCCGAGGACTCGTCGGCCCGCTGTGGTGCGTCCGACGACTTCCATGCCCGGGATCCGCGGGAAAGGGCCGCTGGGGGCGTAGGGGCCGTCGGCGTGTGCGCCCGCGATCTGTTTGATGTCACCGAAGTTGACTCCTGCGGCTTCCACGTGGACCAGTGTCTGCCCCGGCCCTGCCTCCGGATCCGCCACCTCCGTTTCCGCAAGGACTTCCGGGCCGCCGAAGCGCTCGTATGCCATCGCGCGCATGAATGCCTCTCCTCCTCTTCTCTCGCTCTCGCTGCCGGACGGTGCTGTTGTGCTCTGCAGGCGAGATCTCAGGAGTCGGATCCGAGCTTGGGCCCAGACCCGACCGCGGCTCAGAACCCCGGCAGCATCACACGCTGTGCCTCGACTACCAGCCGGGCGGCGATCGTTGCCGCCGGCAGGACCTCGTGGACCAGCCCAACGGATTGCCCGGCGTACAGGGCCATGGAGTCCACTTCGCCTCTCATGCCCACCAGCGGTACGGCGTCTTGGTAGCGCACATATGGAGTTCCTTCGCCGTCTACGACAACGATGTCGTCCTCCCCTGGCCGGGGCGGCGGCGGCGATCCGGCGCGTTCCCAGATGTCCAGCGTGCGGTTGCGCAGCGAGCGGTGGGGGGCGTTCGGCCAGCCGCCGTCGAAGCATCGGGTGTATTGCGCCTCTTCAGTTCGGGCGCAAAGGATCCGGTGGCGGTACCTGTCGTGTGTTCGGGCTTCGGTGGCGGCGAGGAACCGTGTACCCATCCATACGGCCTGCGCTCCGAGCGCCAGTGCCGCTGCCAGGCCCCGGCCGTCGGCGATGCCCCCTGCAGCGATCACAGGAAGCGGGGAGATGGCATCGACGACGGACGGCACCAGTGGCAGCGTCGCCGTGAGACCCCGCACGTGCCCACCGGCCTCCCAGCCCTGTGCCACCACGGCATCGACCCCCGTGTCGGCGGCGTGCCGTGCCTCGTCCACAGAGCCAACAGTGTGCACATGGACGGCGCCTGCCGCGTGAATGGTCGCAGTGCATGTGGCCGGGTCGCCCCAGAAGGTGGAGATGATCGGTACTCCGTGCTCCAGGCAGGCGTCCAGTCGTTCGGCAACGGGGAAGTCGAGCACCAGGTTGGCGCCGAAGGGGCGCTGAGTCAGCTCGCGGACCCGGTCGATGGTCGGGGCGATCTCCTTCACAGGCGTCCAGGTGAGCGCCAGCATGCCCAGGCCGCCTGCGTTGGATACGGCAGCGACCAGTTCAGGGGAGGCCGCGGAACCAATCGGTGCCTGGACGAGGGGTAACTCGACGCCGAACCGGCGACACAGGGGCGTCGTGAGGGACGGGCGGTGGGCGGGCACGCGTTGACTCCTCATCGGTCGCCGTAGGGCGGCAGTGGCCGGGCGGTCATGCGTCTGTCGTCCTGGTCAAAAGCATGCTCAGGTCGAGTGCTGGGGCACTGTGCGTCAGAGCTCCGACGGAGATCTTGTCCACGCCGGTCTCCGCTATCGACCGCAGCAGTTCGAGGGTGATGCCTCCGGATGCCTCCAGAACGACGGTGCGGCCGGGGGCGATTTCTTCCCTGGCCTGGACGACCTGTTCGATCTCCGGGACCGTCATGTCGTCGAGCATGATCCAGGACGCTCCCGCGTGCAGTGCTTCCACTGCCTGCGCCACGTTCTCGACCTCGACATCGACGAGGGTGACGTGGCCCTCGGCCGCCATGGCGGTGTGCACCGCGGTGATTGCCGCGGTGATGCCTCCGGCGGCCGCCACGTGGTTCTCCTTGAGCAGGACCATGGCGGACAGGTCGAGGCGGTGGCTGCTGCCCCCTCCTGCCGCGACCGCGTACTTGTCGAGAGCGCGCAGCCCGGGGGCCGTCTTGCGGGTGTCGAGCACTTGCACGCCGAGGTCGGCGACCAGGTCGACATGGCGCCGGGTGAGGGTTGCTATGCCGCACATACGTTGCAGAAAGTTCAGGGCGGTGCGTTCTCCCGTGAGCAGGCTGCGTGTGCGGCCGCTGAGGTGGATCACGGCCTGGCCCGGGCGGACGAGGCTGCCCTCGGGGATGAGTTCCTTCACGTCGATGTCGGGATCTATCTGGTGAAAGACCTCGGACACGACGGGCAGGCCGCAGGCCTCGCCGCTCTGTTTGGCGATGATCTCGGCTTCTTCGTGCAGTTGCGCAGGCACGCTCCAGCGGGTGGTGATGTCGTCGTGCGCGTGATCTTCCGCGAGCGCCCGGCTGACTGCCTGACGCGCTGCTAAAAGGGGGAATTCCATGAGTCCTCGCTTCGGGTGCACTGCCGGCCAAGTCGGGTCCTGAGTAGGCCAGGAACGGTTAGCCGGGCTGTCGTTCGGGGTCGTGCCGCTTTCAGTCCGTGGGGGCAGGCGCTTCCAGTTCGGCGGCCCAGCGCTCTGCCCATGCGTGCAGTCCGACGAGCTGGCTGGGGAGTGCCAGACGAAGGTGCCCTCGACCTTGGCCAGGCGGACGTCGTAGTCGTTGACTCGGGTGAGGATCCGTGGACTCCAGCGCTCCTGGAACGATGCCAGGACGGTGTCGATGTTGGTGCTCGTGTTCGTCACGCGTCGATCTTCGAACTTGCACCCCTCGCCCTAACAGTGCAAGGAATAGCACATGTCGAAAGATTCCTCGCACCTGCACTCCATCGTCGCACTGGTTGACGACGGCTCGAACCCGTTCGAGTTGGCGTGCCTGACCGAAGTTCTTGGGATCGATCGGCCTGAGGCTGGCGGGCTGCTCTACGAGTTTCAGCTATGCGCACGGAAGCCGAAGGTGTCGATGCGACAGAGCTTCTTCGCGATGACCGATATCGCCGGCCTGTCGGCCCTGGAACAGGCGAACACTGTCATCGTCCCTAACCGTCCCAACACGGCCGCGCCCCATCACCCTGACGTGCTTGATGCGATCGCGCGGGCCTACAAACGCGGAGCACGAATGATCGGGATGTGCAGCGGGGCGTTCACCCTCGCTGAGGCAGGCGTACTGGACGGGCGTCGAGTCACCGTGCACTGGCAGTGGACTGAAGAGTTTCGAGCTCGATACCCGCGCGTCCGTGTCGATGATGCCGTCCTGTTCGTCGACGACGGCGACATCCTCACCTCGGCCGGCAGCGCTGCCGCCCTCGACCTCGCGCTCCACGTGGTACGCCGCGACCACGGCGCTGAGATCGGGGCGACCGTCGCCCGCAGGCTCGTCTTCCCAGGGCACCGTCCCGGTGGGCAACGGCAGTTCATCGAACGCCCTCTCCCCAAGGAGAAGGAGAGCCCTCTTGCCGCGGCGCTCTTCTGGGCCGAGCAGCAAGCGACTAGGCCAATCACGGTCGCCGAGATCGCCTCGCGGGCCGCGATGAGCCCGGCGACCCTGCACCGACGCTTCCGCAACGAGCTGGGCTGCACCCCGAACCAATGGCTGACCGCGGTTCGCGTCGAGCACGCGCGCCGACTCCTCGAACAGACCGACCTCGCCATCGGCCAGATCGCACACCAATCCGGCCTTGGGACGGCTGCCAATCTTCGCGACCGCCTGGCCACCCAAACGGGCCTGACACCAACCGCCTACCGACGCACCTTCTCGGCTTGATTGACCCAGGGACGTGAAGGCCACAACCGTCATGAGCATCCTGGCCAGCAACAACTAGGAACCCGAGCTTGGCCCGGAAATGCCCCGGAACAGCTGGTCAGAGGTGGGATATGGGTGGGAGGAATCGGGAGTTAGGGCTTATATCGCTCGCACCCTGGTGCACGTTCGAGGGTGGGCGCCTGGCCGGAGTAACACCAGGTCAGGCGCCCTTTTCGTGCTCCTAGAAGAACCCGAGCTTCTGTGCCGAGTAGCTCACCAGAAGGTTCTTCGTCTGCTGGTAGTGGTCCAGCATCATCTTGTGGTTCTCGCGGCCGATGCCGGACTGCTTGTAGCCGCCGAACGCTGCGTGTGCCGGGTATGCGTGGTAGCAGTTGGTCCAGACGCGGCCCGCCTGGATCGAACGGCCCGCCCGGTACGCCGTGTTGACGTCGCGGGTCCACACCCCGGCCCCGAGGCCGTACAGCGTGTCGTTGGCGATCTTGATGGCGTCGTCGTAGTCGGCGAAGGAGGCCACCGAGACGACCGGGCCGAAGATCTCCTCCTGGAAGATCCGCATGCGGTTCTGGCCCTCGAAGATGGTGGGCTGGACGTAATAGCCTCCCGCCAACTCGCCGTCGTACTCGATGCGTTGGCCGCCCGTGAGGACCTTCGCGCCCTCCTGCTGGCCGATGTCCAGGTAGGAAAGGATCTTCTGGAGCTGGTCGTTGGAGGCCTGGGCGCCGATCATCGTGTCGGTGTCCAGGGGGTGGCCGGGCTTGATGGCCTCGGTGCGGGCGATGGCCGCCTCGATGAACTCGCTGTAGTGGCCCTGCTGGATGAGCGCGCGGGACGGGCAGGTGCAGACCTCGCCCTGGTTCAGGGCGAACATCGTGAAGCCCTCGAGGGCCTTGTCGCGGAAGTCGTCGTCCTTCGCCCAGACGTCGTCGAAGAAGATGTTCGGGGACTTGCCGCCGAGTTCGAGCGTGACCGGCTTGATGTTCTCCGAGGCGTACTGCATGATCAGGCGGCCCGTCGTGGTCTCGCCGGTGAACGCGACCTTCGCCACGCGGGACGACGAGGCCAGGGGCTTGCCCGCCTCCACGCCGAAGCCGTTGACGACGTTGACCACGCCCGGCGGAATCAGGTCCTTGACCAGGTCCAGCCAGACGTGGATCGACGCCGGGGTCTGCTCGGCCGGCTTGATGACCACCGCGTTGCCGGCCGCGAGCGCCGGAGCCAGCTTCCACGTCGCCATTAGGATCGGGAAGTTCCACGGGATGATCTGCGCGACGACGCCGAGCGGCTCGTGGAAGTGGTACGCGACCGTGTCGTCGTCGATCTCGGAGAGGGAGCCCTCCTGCGCGCGGACCGCGCCCGCGAAGTAGCGGAAGTGGTCGATCGCGAGGGGGATGTCGGCCGCGAGGGTCTCGCGGATCGGTTTGCCGTTCTCCCAGCTCTCGGCGACGGCGAGGAGTTCGAGGTTCTGCTCCATGCGGTCGGCGATCTTGAGGAGGATGTCCGCGCGGGCCCCGGGCGCCGTGCGACCCCAGGAGGGCGCGGCGGCGTGCGCGGCGTCGAGGGCGCGCTCGACGTCCTCGGCCGTGCCGCGGGCGATCTCGGTGAACGGCTGTCCGTTGACGGGGCTCGGGTTCTCGAAGTACTGGCCGCGGGCGGGCGGCGCGTACTCGCCGCCGATGAAGTGGTCGTAGCGGGCCTGGTAGGAGACGACGGAGCCCTGCGTGCCGGGCGCTGCGTAGCGGGTCATGGTGAGTGGCCTCCTGTGCGGCTGCCCGCCTTTGGGCAGCGTTCGCAAGGGAGGCTAGGAGTCCGGACGTTGCAGTTACGTTGCGTACGGGGCCGGGGAGCGCAGTTCGTCGTCGAGCGCGGCGAGGCGGGCAAGCACCGGCGGCGTCGGGCGGATCGCCGCGAGCGCGCGCCAGACGTCCAGGTCGTCCTCGCCCCACGGTGCGTGCACCCAGTCGGCCAGCAGGTCGGGGTCGGCGCGGGCGATGAGCGCGGCCCGGAGTTCGTCGACGAGGCGGTGCCGGATCCGGGCCACGGCGGGCGCCTGCGACAAGGGGAGGAGCGGGCCGGTGTACGCCGAGGCCGCCGCCGTGACCGCTCCCGAGGCGAGGCGGCGCTCGACCGTGGTGAGGTCCGAGTCGACCGGCGTCGACAGCCGGTAGGGGCGCGAGCGCAGCACGTCGGGGCCCAGTACCCGGCGCAGCCGGGCCAGTTCGGCGCGCAGCGTCACCGGGGTCACGGACTCGTCCTCGTACAGGAAGCAGAGGAGTTCGTCGCCGGTCAGGCCCTCCGGGTGGCGGGAGAGCAGGACGAGGAGCTCGCTGTGGCGGCGGCTGAGGCGCAGCTTGTGGCCGTCCGGCGTGAGGAGGAGGGCCTCGTCGCGGCCGAGCACCGTCAGGCGCAGGGCCGGCTCGGCCGCCGGTGGCGGTGCCAGGAGGGCGAGTTGGGACTCCGCCGCGCGCGCCACCGCCTGCACGAACGCCAGGCTGTGCGGGTGCGCGAGGCGGTCGCCGCCCGTGATGTCGATGGCGCCGAGCAGTCGTCCGGTGTGCGGGTCGTGCACGGGGGCCGCCGCACAGGTCCACGGCTGCACCTTGCGGATGAAGTGCTCGGCCGCGAACACCTGTACCGGGCGGTCGACGGCGACGGCCGTGCCCGGCGCGTTCGTCCCCATCGCCGACTCCGACCAGCGGGCGCCCGGCACGAAGTTCATTCGGTCCGCCGCCTGCCGCGTACGCGCGTGCCCCTCCACCCACAGCAGCCTGCCGTGCGCGTCGCACACCGCGAGCAGATGCTCGCCGTCCGCGGCGAACGTGCCCATCAACTCGCGGAACAGCGGCATCACACGGGCCAGCGGATGCTCCGCCCGGTAGCTGTCGAGATCGCCCTCCGGCATCTCCACCGACGCCGAGGCGTCCGGGCTGACGTGCGCGCCCGCCGAGCGGCGCCAGGACGCGGCGACGACGGGGCGCACAGGGCGGGCCACGGTGCCGGCCGCGGTGAACCGGTCGTGCGCGCGGCGCAGCGCCCGGACCCGCTCGGACGGATCGGTGCCCGGCTCCAGGGCGACCCACTGTTCGGTCAACGCGGCCTCCAGGCGGGATCCTTCGCGACGGTGCGGTGGCGCGACCATCGTCACCCCGGGGACGCGGGCCGACAAGAAGCGGAACACGGATCGGGCGATTCGGCACATGCCACTCACGGGTGTGGAGACGGCCGCGCCCGCCGGGATCAGGAGGCGGCGACCAGCCGCATGTACCGGTCCCAGTCCCAGTTCGGGCCCGGGTCCGTGTGATCCGCGCCGGGCACCTCCACGTGGCCGATGATCCGCTCGCGGGTCTTCGGGATGCCGTAGCGCGTGCAGATCGACGCGGTCAGCGCCGCCGACTCCCGGTACATCGCGGCGGTGAAGTACTCCGGTTTGTCGACCCACCCTTCGTGTTCGATGCCGATGCTGCGCGTGTTGTAGTCCCAGTTCCCCGCGTGCCAGGCGACGTTCTTCTCGCGCACCATCTGGGCGATGTGCCCGTCGGAAGAGCGGACGACGTAGTGCGCGGAGACCTGCTTGGCCGGGTTCTTGAAGATGTCGAGCGTCGTCGCGTACGACTCCTGCGTCACGTGGACGATCACGAACTCGACCGGGTACGACAACGGGCGCCCGGACTCCGTGTAGTTGGACTTGCTCGCCGGAACGGACTGGGCCTTCGGGTAGTCCACCGTCGCCAGCGGCAGGGCGTCGGCCCGGCCCGTGGCCAGCAGTGCGGTGGGCGCCGCGGCGAGCGCGCCGAGTTGGAGCAGTCGGCGGCGGCTCGGGAATGATTCTTTTGCTCGGTCCATGTCAATCCTGCCTCTCGGGTCACCGGTGGGGCGGAACTCAGTGGGGCGGGTGCGGTGCTGTGGGGGTGAGTGGGGGAGTGGGGGAGTGGAGGGGTGGGGGATCGGTTGGGGCGGGGGCTCAGAGTTCGGGGCGCGGCAGGCTCGCCGCGCTTTCGCGGAGCCGTGTGTGCAGCCCGCGGTGCGTCTCGCGTGCAGGCAGCCATTCCTTGCGGAGCTTGGCGACGCACGTGTAGTTGGTGTCGCAGACGTTCGCCAGCGGCGACTCCACGGTCTGCGTCACGAACTGGTACGCGTCCAACTCGCTGAAGCCGTAGTCCCGTACGAGCCACTGCACCAGGTCGAGCTGGGATATCCGGAAGGCGTCCTCCAACGGGCGGGCCGAACCCGTCGAGACGATGTGCGTGTCCGACTCGATGCGCGGCCACGGCGTCGCCACGCCCTTGAGGAGCTCGACGATGACGACGGTCCGCATGGCGCACTCCACGGCCACGCCGCAGGTCTCGCCCTCGCCCTGCCGCGCGTGCCCGTCGCCGAGGCTCAGGAGCGCGCCCTCCACGTTCACGCCGAGGTAGCAGGTGACGCCCGCCCGCATCTCCGGCGTGTCCATGTTCCCGCCGTGCGCGTCCGGCACGAGCGCCGAACGGACCTCCAGATTCGCGGGCGCGACACCGACCGTGCCGTGCATCGGGTCCATCGGCAGCTCGGCGATGAAATCGCTGTCCCGCGCCGCGAACAGGGCGGTGCGGCGCGCCCGGTCGAGCTGCCATATCCAGACGGTCTCGGGGAGTGGCGGCTGCAGCGTCGCGGTCGCGTGCGTCGACGTCAGCGCCCCGAACAGCGGCACCGTCGTGGACGCCGCCCAGTCGCGCGCGGGCTCCACCGACACGAAGTGCACCGCCACGGTGTCGCCCGGCTCGGCACCCTCGATGTGGAACGGGCCGGTCTGCGGGTTGAGGAAAGGGAACTTGCAGACTTCCGAGACCAGGTCCTTCTCGGAGCGGACCCGGCCGGCGAAGCAGTCCTCCGTGAACAGGTCGAGCGCCGTGCCCGGAGCGATGCGCGCGACGGGCGGCGCACCGCCGAACGTCCAGGCGTACTCGCCGGGCCCCGGCCGGACGGTCAGCATCCGGAGATCGCTCATGAGGACTGCGCTCCGCTCTGTGGGCAGTGGATGACGGGCGTAGGGACGCCGACGACGCCGAGCACCAGCGATATGCCCACGACGGAACACGCGTAGACCTGGCCCCGCCCCGATGGCGGCTCGACGCTCTCCGTGACATCCCCCGACACAGGAATCCCCCTTTCCCGTGCGCACGCCACCACCCGTCGGACGGACGGGAGTGCGGCGCCTCGCGTGAATTACGGTACGGGGCCCACAGGTTGGGGCGGAAGGGGGCGCGGAAGATCTGTGGACAACCCACGCAATGTGAACAACCGCATGTCAGAGGTCCGAACCAGTGGCGTGTGGGGGAGCGGCGCCACGGTGCGTGGGGGCAGGTGGCGTCAACGCGGCAGCCAATGGTGGGGCCCGCACCGCCCTCAGGCGGCGACCGCCCCCATCGGATCGTCGAGCACCGCCCGCACCACCGAGTGCGCCGCCCCCAGCAGCGGCCCGTCCGAACCCAGGCCGGAGGTGATGACGCCGTCCTCCGGGGACGCCGTGCGGCGGGTCAACTCCCGCTCCAGCGACGGCAGAAGCCACGGTGCGAGTCGGGACAGCGCGCCACCGAGGACCACCGCACGCGGGTCCACGAGGTTGACCGCGCCGGTCAGCGCGATGCCGAGCGCGGTGCCCGCCGAGCGCAGCGCCCGGCGCGTCGAGACGTCACCGTCGGCGGCCCGCTCGGCGAGCAGCGACACCCGGTCGGGGCCGGGCTCGATGCCCGCCGCGCGCAGCACCGCCTCCTCACCCGCGTACTGCTCGAGACACCCACGCCCGCCGCACGGACACGCGGGTCCCTCCGGGCGCACCGGCACGTGGCCCAGCTCCCCCGCGAACCCCCGTGTCCCGCGCAGGAGGTGACCGTCCACGACGAGCGCCGCGCCGATGCCGATCTCCGCCGACACATGGAGGAAGTCGGCGGGGGAGTCCTCGGCGAGCCACAGTTCGGCGAGGGCGCCGAAGTTCGCCTCGTTCTCGACGGTGACCGGCACATCGACCGGGAGCAGGGACGCGACATCCGTGTCGTGCCAGTCGAGGTTGGGTGCGCGCACGACGGTCGTGGTGCCGCGTGCGACCAGGCCCGGCACGGCGATCGCGAGCCCGGCGGGCCGCAGCCCGGCCGCCTGCGCCTCGTCGGTCACCTCCCGTACCAGTTCCGCGAGTTCGTCCAGTACGGGCTTCGGTGCGCGCTCCCGATTGCTCACCCGGCGCCGTGCCCGCGCCCGCACCTCGCCCCGCAGGTCCACCGCGCACACCGCGAGATGGTCGACGCCCACTTCGGCGCCGAGACCGGCAGGACCCCGACCGCTCACGGCGAGCGCCGAGCCCGGCCGCCCGACGCCGCCCGGACGCTGCGGCCCCAGCTCCTCCAGCAGCCCCGCCCGGATCAACTCGTCGACCAGCGTGGACACGGCGGCCCGGGTCAGGCCGATGTGCTGCGCCACCGCGGCCCGCGAGAGCGGACCCTCGGCGGCGACGGCGTGCATGGCGCGGGACAGGTTGCGGCGGCGCATGGCCTGCTGGGTGTCGGACGTGCCCGGTCGCGGCCGGTGCAGTGGTGCGGTCATGCGCTCATGCTCCCAGGGACGGTGAGGTGCGATCTTCCGGAGGTGGGCCCGGGCCCGCTCATCGGGTGGGCCTCACTCGTTCCCGAGAAGCGCCCCCGCCTCCCCGAGCACCCCCGAAATCCGCTCCAGCGCCGCCTCGTCCCGCCGCTCCACCGGTTCGAGCAGCGGACCGCGCGCCGTGTCCCAGCGCCGGGCCACCGCCCCCGCGTCCTCGCCGGTCAGCACGCCCGCGGCCTGCGCCGCCGCTCCCAGCGCCACCAGTTCGCCGGCCTCGGGCACCTGCACCGCCCGCCCCGAAAGCCGCCGCACCGTCTCCTGCCAGGCCGTCCCGCGCGCCCCGCCGCCGATGAGCAGCAGGGGAGCTGCGGGGTCGGCGTCCGCGTCGAGGACCCGGTCGAGCGCTCCGAGCAGCGCGTGCACCGCCCCGTCGTACGCCGCCTGCAGCAGCTGCCCGCCGGTCGTGTCGTGCCGCAGACCCGTCAACAGGCCGGAGGCGTCCGGCAGGTTGGGGGTCCGCTCGCCGTCCAGGTACGGCAGGATCGTCGCCGTGCCGCCCGCCTCGACGGCCTCCCGGTCCAGGCCGAGCAGCGCCGCGATCCGGTCCACCGCGAGTGTGCAGTTCAGCGTGCAGGCCAGCGGCAGCCAGTCGCCGCGCGCGTCCGCGAAACCGGCGACGGTGCCGGAGGGGTCGGCCGGCCGGTTCCGCGACACGGCGTAGACCGTGCCCGATGTGCCGAGGCTCAGCACAGGAGTCCCCGGCAGCAGGCCGAGGCCGAGCGCGGCGGCCGCGTTGTCACCGGTGCCGGGCGCCACCAACGTGCCCTCCGCGAAGGGCAGATCGGTTCCCGCGCGTACCGTGCCCGCGACCTCGCCGGGCGCCACCACCCGCGGCAGCAGCGCCGGGTCGAGCCCCACGCGCCCGAGCACGTCCTCGTCGTACGCCTCGGTCGACGATGCCCACCACCCCGTACCGGACGCGTCGCCCCGGTCCGTCGTGCCGTCACCGGTAAGACGGCCGGTGAGGTAGTCGTGCGGCAGCCGGACCGCGGCCGTGGCGCGCGCCGACTCCGGCTCGTGCTCGGCCAGCCACGCCCACTTCGACACGGTGAAGGAAGCCGCCGGCACGATGCCGAACCGCTCCGCCCACGCCTTCGCCCCGCCCAGTTCGTCCACGAGGCGGCGGGCCTGCGGCGCGGAGCGCACGTCGTTCCACAGCAGCGCGGGTCGCACCGGACGCCCCTGCGCGTCCAGCGTCACCAGACCGTGCTGCTGCCCGCCGACCGACACCGCCGAGGCGCGCCGGGCCGCGTCGCCGCACTGGGCCAGCGCGTCGCGCAACGCCCGGTACCACTCCTCGGGGTCGCTCTCGCGGCCAGCGCCCGAGGTCACGGTGTGCGGTGCCTGCCCGCGCGCCACGGTCGCGCCGGTCGCGACATCGACGACCAACACCTTCGTGGACTGCGTGGAACTGTCGACCCCTACGACGAGGGGTCCATCGGCAGCTGACATGCGGCTCTCCTGAAATCTCGGGAAATCTGTGTCTGTAGGACGGTCGGCTCTTCCCAGCGGCGTTCCCGCATACTAATTTGTAAAGTGCCATGACGAAATAGGCGGCCGCACTCCATGTGCGCGGCCGCCGGGCAACGGCTAGGGAGCCGCGAGATGACGTACCAGCCCACCCCTGACGACAAGTTCACCTTCGGTCTGTGGACCGTCGGCTGGCAGGGCCGCGACCCGTTCGGCGACGCCACCCGTCCGGCACTCGACCCGGTCGAGTCCGTGCAGCGCCTGTCCGAACTCGGCGCCCACGGTGTGACCTTCCACGACGACGACCTGATCCCCTTCGGTGCCTCCGAGGCCGAGCGCGAGTCGCACATCAAGCGCTTCCGGCAGGCCCTCGACGCCACCGGCATGGTCGTCCCGATGGCCACCACGAACCTGTTCACGCACCCGGTCTTCAAGGACGGCGGCTTCACCGCCAACGACCGCGACGTGCGCCGCTACGCCCTGCGCAAGGTCATCCGCAACATCGACCTCGCCGCCGAGCTCGGCGCCAAGACCTATGTCGCGTGGGGCGGCCGCGAGGGCTCCGAGTCCGGTGGCGCCAAGGACGTCCGCGACGCGCTCGACCGCATGAAGGAGGCCTTCGACCTCCTCGGCGAGTACGTCATCGAGCAGGACTACGACCTCAAGTTCGCCATCGAGCCCAAGCCGAACGAGCCGCGCGGCGACATCCTGCTGCCCACCGTCGGCCACGCCCTCGCGTTCATCGAGCGCCTGGAGCGGCCCGAGATGTACGGCGTGAACCCCGAGGTCGGCCACGAGCAGATGGCGGGCCTCAACTTCCCGCACGGCATCGCCCAGGCCCTGTGGGCGGGCAAGCTCTTCCACATCGACCTCAACGGCCAGTCCGGCATCAAGTACGACCAGGACCTGCGCTTCGGCGCCGGCGACCTGCGCGCCGCGTTCTGGCTCGTCGACCTGCTGGAGCAGGCCGGCTACGAGGGCCCGCGGCACTTCGACTTCAAGCCGCCGCGGACCGAGGACTTCGACGGCGTGTGGGCCTCGGCCGCCGGCTGCATGCGCAACTACCTGATCCTCAAGGACCGGGCCGCCGCCTTCCGCGACGACCCCGAGGTCCAGGCGGCCCTGACCGCCTCCCGCCTGGACGAGCTCGCCAAGCCGACCGCCGCCGACGGCCTGTCCGCGCTGCTCGCCGACAAGAGCGCCTTCGAGGAGTTCGACGTGAACGCGGCCGCCGAGCGCGGCATGGCGTTCGAGTACCTCGACCAGCTGGCGATGGACCACCTGCTGGGCGTGCGCGCCTGACGTAGCCCGTACGGAAGCCCCGTACGGAAGTACGGAAGGGCCGTGACCGACCGGACGTACGTCGTCCGGTCGGTCAACTTCCCTCAGGGGCTCGCGCGTTGGGCCCGATGCGGCAATTCTGGAGGGGTGTCCTTACCCCCGATGCCGCCGCAGCCGCCCCCGCCGCCGAACAACGTGCCGCCGCCCGGTGGCTTCGGTGCGCCGCCGCCCGACGGGCCGCGCCGCCCCGACCGGCGCAAGTCCCTGGTGATCGCGACGCTCGTCGCCCTCGTGGTGATCGTGGGCGCCGTCGTTCTTCTGACGACCCGCGGCAGCTCCTCCGACGGGGACAAGAAGTCGCCGGACGAGAGCAGCGAACAGGCCACGCGCTCGTCGTCGCCCCGTATCCCGAGCAAGCTGCCGTCCTCGCTGCCCAGCAACCTGCCGAGCGAGCTCCCCAGTGGGCTGCCGAGCGAACTGCCCTCGGACATCCCCAGTGAGCTGCCGAGCGAGTTGCCCAGCGAGCTGGGCGGCTGAATTCGCGGACTCGACGGCCGCTGGGTGCTTCTACAGGGCGCGCCGACGGCCGCGAGGTGCTCCTACAGGGCGCCCTTCGGCAGTTTCACGTGTGTCACCTTCGTCTCGACGCCGCTGTCCACGAGCCGTCCGTCCGCGTCGAACGCCCCGTCGCCGTCGGTCATCCCGAAGTCGTTGTCGTTGATCAGGGCGAGGGTGTCGCGTCCCGCGAGGGCGATGCCCTCGATCTTGTCCGGGATGCCGTCGACCTTGTCGAGGTCCACCACGAGACGCTTGGCGAGGACCGGCACGCCCTTCGCCGCCGGGTCGTCGAGCTGCTCCAGGGACGGGGACGTGCCGGCGTCGTCCCAGCGCCCGCCCAGGATGTCGGCGCCGCGCGTGAGCCGCACCTCCTGAAGGCGGGCCGCCTTGTCCGTGCGCTCCTCGACGAGCAGCCGGTCGCCGCCGACGGCGACGACGGAGGAGATCTTCAGCTCGGAGGGGTCGTCCTCGCCGGGGTCCACCACGTCCACCGGGTCGAAGCGGTACGCGTACTCCGCCGTGACCGCCTGGCTCTTCGGCGAGAACCGCAGCAGGCGCGTCGTCCGCGAGGCGTCACCCGCGTCCTCGTCCGGCAGCGACAGCGGGCTCTGCACGGCCAGGACCAGGTCCCCGCCCGGCAGTTGGGCGAGCCCCTCGAAGCCCCGGTTGACCTTGCGGTGCAGCAGCACGGACGGCAGCGACTCGACGACCGGGTAGTCGGCGCCCTTCAGGTCCAGCCCCTTCGGCACGTGCCGGGCGAGGACCCGGCCGTCCGCGGAGACGTGCACGAGCGAGGGGCCGTACTCGTCGACGAGCCAGAAACTGCCGTCCGCCGCGCGCACGATGCCCTCGGTGTCGAGACCGTTCGGGTTGTACGAGAGCGGGGACTCGGCGTCGTACGAGTACGGCTTCTCGTCCCGGCCCTCCTGGTTCGACAGCCCGGTGACGGGCTTGCCGGACTTCGTGGTGAGCGGGATCGCGTCGAGCACCTTCACCTGGTCGCCGGTGACGCGGATCTTCGCGATCGCCGGGTCGAAGCCGGGCACGGGGAACGTGCGGCGCTTCGTGCCGTCGACCTTGATCTGGCCGTTCGGGCCGCGGTCGGTCACGGTCCAGAACTCGCCCTTGCGGCCCGCCGGGTAGAGGTCCGAGCCGATGCCGCCGAGGTCCACGCCCCGGTCGTCGTCGACCGTGCCCGGCAGCAGGGCGTTGCTGAACTCGCCCAGGGGTACGTCGCCGAGCCTCGCACTCCCGGTGACCTCGGCCGCCGCAGACCCGGTGGGTGCGCCCGTCGCGGCCGGCGCCACACCGAGCGCCACGAGGGCGGCGAGCGGCACACCCGCGGCGACGGAACGGCCGAGGGTGCGGCGCTTGCCGGGGACGAGCGGGGACATGGGGCCTCCTGGGGCGCGGACGAGGTGTACAGCGCACACGCTCGGCCCCCGCCCCGAACACGGAGTGACGCCAGGGTGAACAGGGCCGCTCAGGAAGGCGACTTGATCTCCACCGGGAAGGTCAGCCGCATCGACAGCCAGGCGTACACCGGGCCGAGCGCGTTCATGGCGACCACGCACACCCAGGCCGCCCACGGGTTGCCCGCCTCGAAGCCGAACCCGCCGAAGAACGTCGCGAAGTAGCTGGCGAAACCGAAGAACATGCCGGGAATGAGCGAGAAGAACCGGACCCGGCCCGTGTACATCAGAGCGCTGTTCAGGACGAGGATGCACAGCGCCCCGAACGTGTTCCGGGCCAACTGGCTCTCGCCGAACGCCGTGCCCGCATGAGTCTCCAGGAGCACGATGAGCAGTGCGTACGTGGAACCCACCGGCATCGCGCACCACAGCCGTCGCGCGCCGGCCAGGTTCGGGCCGCCCATCAGGAACATGCCCGCCCACGAGATGAAGATCGCCCAAGGTGGCAGATGCAGCGCGGTCCCGCCCACGAAGGCGGTCGTCGCGGCGAGCACCGACGCCACGATCTCGTGCGGAATCCGCTCCCGGAGCACGGGTGTCACCGGAGCGGCCGTGCTCGTCCCTGTCGTCGCCTCGGCCATGTCAGACCACCCCGCCCGCGACGAGAGAACCGTCGAGTTCCGCGGAGACCGCCGAACGGGCCACCACCCGCCCCGACTTGACCACCGCGGTGCGCACGGGCCGGTCCAGGAGCAGCGTGGCGTAATCGCGGGTGTCCAGGACGACGAGGTCCGCCACCGCGCCCTCGCGCACCCCGTAGTCCGCTTCCGGAATGCCGATCACGCGAGCGGCGTCGTACGTCACCATGCGCAGCACCCGTCGCAGATCGGCGGGGCCCGACAGGTGCGCGATCCGGGCGAGCAGCAGCGCGGTCTCCAGGACGTCGCCGGTGCCGTACGGGGTGAACGCGTTGCGGATGTTGTTGGTGGCGCAGGCGGTGAGGACGTCCGCGTCCCAGAGTTCACGCACGGGGGCCAGGCCCCGGCGCGGCGCCGTGTCGTCGCCGCGACCGCCCAGGAAGAGATCCGTGGCGGGCAGCGGCACGACCGCGACCCCGGCGGCCGCGAGTTCGGCGAGGACCGTACGCCGTTCGGCAGGCGGGCGCCCGGCGAGCGAGGTGGCGTGGCCGAGGGTCACCCGCCCCTGGAGGCCACGCTCGGCGGTGCGGGCGGCGATGAACTCGGCGAGGGCGAAGCGGCTGTCGCCGTGGTCGTCGCCGAAGTCCGCGTGCAGATCGGCAGGGACGCCGTACTCGGCGGCGAGATCGAGGACCAGCTCCACGTGCCGGTGACAGTCGGCGAGGGAGGCCTCGTTGTAGGTGCACCCCCCGACGACATCGGCGCCCGAGTCGAGCGCCTCACGGAGCAGCTTCTCCGTGCCGGGCGCCTTGAAGATGCCCTCCTGGGGGAACGCGACGACCTGGAGAGTGACCAGGGCCGCCCACCTCTCGCGCAGTTCCAATAGGACGTTGAGCCCGGTCAGGCCCGCTACCGGGTCGACGTCGGGATGGGCGCGGATCGCGGTGGTGCCGTTCAGGACGCACATCCGGAGCACCTGCTCGGCACGCGCGCGTACCTCGTCGTACGTGAATCCCGCCTTGAGTAGCGCAGTGATCCTGATGGCGTCCGCGAGTGAGCCGGTGCCCTCCGGGGTCAACCCGTCGAGCAGTGCCTTGTCCGGGTGCAGATGGGCCTCGATCAGACCGGGCACGACGACGCGGCCCGCGCAGTCGAGGACCTCGGCGCCGATGTCGTCCGGCGCGGCGAGACCGGGGCCGATGGCCTCGATCCGTCCGCCACGGATGCGGATGTCGGTCGGGTCGGGCGAGTCCTCCACACGCGCGTGGCGCAGCAGCAGAGCGGTCACGGTGGTTCTCCTTCGGTCGAGAGATGCGTGACGGGCAAGTGCGGGTGCGGTGCGTGCGGGCGCGACCTGGGGGGATTGGTGGTTACGTCTGGGGTGGATCGGTGGGTTACGTCTCGGCGGGGAAGTCCGCCTTGCGGATCAGGCAGTGGACGCCCTTGATCTGGTCGACCACCTGTGAGACCTCGAAGTCGGCCGCCGCGCTGAGATACGCGTACGCGGTGGCCCGGTCCATGCCGGTGCGCGCCGTGAGGAAGCCGAGTGCGGAGCGCACGCACTGGCGCATCGCCTCGTCGAGGTCGGCGTCGAGTCCGAGCGCGATCCAGTGCGTACGTGTCTCGGCGAACGGCTCCGCGAGCAGCCCGGTCACCCGGCGTGCCGCCGCGCCGCGCACCACGGACAGCTGCACCGTCGCCCGAAGCGGCGCCTCCAGCGCGGTGAGCGCCACTTCCCCGTTGCCCTGCGCGAAGTGCGGGTCACCCGCGTAGAAGCCCGCGCCGTCGGTACGTATCGGCAGGTACAGGGTCGAGCCGCAGGTCAGGTGCTTGATGTCGAGGTTGCCGCCGAAGGGGCCCGGCGGCACCGAACTGCGCGTGTCCGCGCCGTCGTCCGTCACGCCCATGATCCCGACGAACGGGCCGAGCGGGAAGCGTGCGCTCAGCGTCGGCGTGCAGCGCAGCACGCCGAACTCGGCGCCGTCGCCATCGCGTTCGACCGTGCAGAAGGAGGAGACCGTGCCCTCGGCGGCGCGCTTGGTGTCCGGGCTCGTGAAATCGGCGGCAGGGTCCGGGAGTTCATCGGGCAGGGAGCCGCGGGTGTGCCGGTTGGAGACGATGCCGTAGTGCGTGCGCCGGTGCAGGCTCAGGGTGCGTACGCACAGCAGGTCACCGGGGCGTGCGCCGCGCACCGCGACGGGGCCCGTGACGATGTGCGGGCCGATCGGGCCCTCCGGCTCGCGCCCGAGGTCGGACGCCGCGATCTCCTGGGCGTCGCGCGGCACTTGGTGGGCCGGTACTCCGTAACCGCCGAAGAACTCCACCGGGTCGCGGCCCTGGTCGGGCAGGATCCCCTCGTGGGAGACGAGATCGAACGTGACCGTGTCACCGTCGTCGACCTTCAGTACCGGGGCGCTGTCCGCGCGGGGGAGTACGCCCCAGCGGGCGGTGTCGGGCGTGGTGGAGAGGTGGTGGCGGCCGTCGACGGGCATGGCGTCGGGGGAGGGGGCGGCGGAGGTCAGCGTCATAGGGGGTCCTTCGACCGTGAGGGGGCGGGGAGGCGACGGGGAGGGGCAAGGAGGGGGTCGGCGGCAGGGACGATCTTGATGTCGTCGTGTTACGGCCCCGAAGCGGTCGTGTTGCCATTACCAAAGTCACTGCCACTGCCACTGCCACTGCCCTCGCTGTTGACCGACCGGACAGTTCGGGCGGTCGGGACGATGCGCGTGCCCGTCGCGCCGCGCAGCGCCTCGCTCAACGCGCCCGGTGACGTGATCAGCACACGGTGGCCGCCGGACGCGAGGAAGTCCAGGGCCGAGCGCACCTTCGGCCCCATGCTGCCCTCGGGGAACTGCCCCTCCGCCAGATACCGGTGGGCCTGCGCCGCGTCCATGCGGTCGAGGTCCCGGTGGCGCGGGGTGCCCCAGTCGAGGGCGATCCGCTCGACTCCGGTCGTCACGATCAGCTCGTCCGCGCCGAGCGCGGAGGCGAGCAGTGCGGAGGTCGCGTCCTTGTCGACGACCGCCTCCACGCCGCACAGTGCCCCGTCGGGTCCGCGGGTGACGGGGATGCCGCCGCCCCCGCCCGCCACCACGACGTGTCCGGCGTCCAACAGGGCGGCGACGGCGTCGAGTTCGACGATGGCGTGCGGCGCCGGTGAGGGGACGACGCGGCGCCAGCCGCGCCCCGCGTCGTCGGCGACGGTCCACCCGTGCCGGGCGGCGAGCCGCTCCGCCTCCGCGCGCTCGTAGTGGGTGCCGATGGGCTTGGTGGGCCGGGCGAACGCCGGGTCGGCCGGGTCGACGACGGTGTGCGTGAGCAGGGCGACCGGCCGGGACCCGGCCGGCAGGGCGTCCGACAGGCCTCGTACGAGGATGTAGCCGATGCTTCCCTGCGAGTCGGCGACACACATGTCGAGGTCGAGGAGCGGGAGTTCGGGGGCGAGCTCGGCCGCGAGGTCGGAACGCCGCTTGATGAAGCCGACCTGTGGACCGTTGCCGTGCGTGACGACCACGCGGTGCCCCGCACGGACCAGCTCCGCCACCGGGCGCGCCAACTGCCGGGCGGCGGCGAACTGTTCCGCGATGGTGGCGCGCGGGCCGCCGTTGAGGAGTGCGTTGCCACCGATGGCGAGGACGGTGACAGGGGCGACGGGGCGCGTCACGGCCGGTGGCCGCACGGGGGAAGCGGCTGGTGGGGGCGCGGTTCCTGGAGGCATGTCAGGACGATAGGAACGCCCGGCGCGGCGGTCATGGGCAGCCGGTGCCAGCGTGTGCGCGGGGGCGTTGACGCTCGCTGACAGTGCTTCGGGGGCGACCGGGTGGGGGCGGACGACGGCACCGCCGCGGTATCGAGGAATCGTATACAACCTCGTGTCACGAGCGTTTACAGCCCCCGCGAGGGCGCCCATAGTGAGCGGCGTGACCCTTGTTCCGCACGCTGCGACGGCACCCCGTCCCGCCGGCGCCGTGGGCCTGACCGTGGCCCAGGCGCTGGAGCTGCCCGCGCTCGCGGGCGCCCGCCTGGCGGCCGGGGAGGCGGGCGCGCGCCGCGGCATCAGGGTCGCCAACATCATGGAAGTGCCGGACATCATCCGCTGGATGCGCGGCGGCGAGTTCCTGCTCACCACCGCCTACGCCGTCCGCGACGACGAGGAGGCGCTCACCGGCCTGGTGCCCGAACTCGCCGCCCGCGGCCTCGCGGCCCTCGGCGTGAAGGTCGGCCCCTATCTGCCGAGGCTGCCCGACCCGATGCTGCGCCGCGCCGACGAACTGGGCTTCCCCATCGTCGAGTTGCCCGGCGACGTCATGCTCAACGACATCCTCTCCGAGGTCATCGGCACCGTACTCAACCGGCAGGCGCTCAGTCTGGAGCGCTCGCAGGCGCTGCGCGACCGGCTCTCACAGGCCGTCCTCGGGGGCGGCTCCTACGGCGAACTCGTCGTCCTGCTGGCGGGGGAGACCGGCTGCGCCGCCGCGATCCGTGGTCCGGACGGGGGGCTGCTCGCGGCAGCGGGAGACGTGCCCGACGGCGTTCCCGCGTCCGTGTCCCGGCCGATCACCGTCGGGCATCGCAGCGGCGGCGAGGTCGTCCTGTGGGCGGGGCGCGGCTGCGTACCCGACGAGGAGTGGGGAACCGCCGCCGACCACGTGGCCAGCCTGGCCGGGATGCTCGCCGTACAGGAACGCGTACTGGCCGAGCGCGAACGCCGGTACCGCACCCTGCTGTTGACCGAACTCGTCTCCCACCCCCCGCGCGACCGTGCGGAGTCGGCGCGCCGGGCCGCGGCCCTCGGCTGGGACCTGGAGCGGCCGCACGCCGCCGTGGTCGTCGAGGCCGCGGCAACCCCGGAGGGTGCGGGCGTCCGCCTCACGGAGGAACGCCTGCTCTCCGCCGCCCGCACCGCACTGGGTGCCGACACACCCGCCTGGGGCACCCCCGGTGGCCTCACCGCGCTGGTGGCGCCGGGCGGCTCCGAACTGCGCAGCCGCTGCGAGGAGTTGCGCCGCGCGGTCGCCGCCGCCTGCCCGGGGCGCGCCGTGGCCGTCGCGGCGGGCACGATCCGCGCCGACTTCACCGAACTGCACCTCAGCCACAGCGAGGCGCTCAGCGCGCTCGCCCTGGGCCGTGAACTGGAGGGCCCCGCCCGCTCGTTCGTCCGGCTCCACGAGGAGAGCGGGGTGTACCGGCTCCTCGACCAGCTGCCCGCGGGTGAACTCCAGGCGCTGGTCGACGACGCCCTCGGCCCCCTGCTGACGTACGACGCCGGGCACGACGGCAGTCTCGTGCACAGCCTCACCGTGTATCTGCGGCACGACCGCAACGGCGTCGAGGCGGCCGAGGAACTCCACGTGCACTACAACACGCTGCGCTACCGCCTCAAGCAGATCGAACGGCTCACCGGCGCACCCGATAAGGATCCGATGCGCCGGCTCCAGACGGAACTGGCCGTTCACGCCCACCGGTTGCTCAGCGCGCGCGCTCACTGACGGTGGCCGTCGGTGTCGGCATTGGTGGCGGCGTCGGTGAGCGGTCCGACGGGGCACGGTCGCGGGTGTCCCCGATCATGCTGGTGTGCGCCCGGCGGCCCGGTCACTGTCAGCCGTTGCCGGTGATCCACACCCGCGCGCTGGCACCGCTCGCCGAAGACCGCGCCCGGGGTGCGGCCGTAGCGTCGATGCCATGGAGCCCACCCCGCCCGCCACCGACGGCCACCCCGCCCCGGACACCCTGACGTCGAACTCCGTGCGGTGCGACGCCTACGCCGACTCGGTCGCCCTGATGCGCGCGGCCCAGCACCTCACCAAACTGCCCGGCATCACGGCCGCCAGCCTCGTCATGGCGACCGAACCCAATCTGCGACTGCTCGCCGACGCCCGACTCCTCACCGACGAGGGCCGCGCCGCACGCCCCGCCGACATGATCGTCGCGCTGCGCGGGACCGCCGACGCCATCGAGCACGCCCTGGCCGAGGTGCCCGCGCTGCTCGAACAGCCTGCCGCCTCGGAGAGCTCCGAGGCCGATGAATGGGTGCCGCGCGCCCTCGGCGAGGCGGACCCGGCGACCGCGCTCGCCCTGATCTCCACCCCCGGCCCGTACGCGGCGGCCGAAGCGCTCAAGGCGCTGCGCCGCGGCATGCACGCCTTCGTCTTCAGCGACAACGTCTCCGTCGAGCAGGAGATCCGCATCAAGGAGGAGGCCCACCGCCGGGGCTTGCTCGCCATGGGACCCGACTGCGGAACCGGCGTCCTGGACGGCGTACCGCTCGGCTTCGCCAATGTGCTCCGCTCCGGCCGCATCGGCCTGATCGGCGCCTCCGGAACGGGACTTCAGCAGGTGTCGTGCCTGTTGGACGCGGCCGGCGAAGGGGTCCGGCAGATGATCGGGACCGGCGGCCGTGACCTCAGCGCGGAGGTCGGCGCGCGCACCACGCTCGACGCGCTCGACCTGCTCGCCGCCGACCCCGGCTGCGAGTTGATCGTGCTGGTGTCGAAGCCGCCCGCCTCCGAGGTGGCCGAACGCGTCATCGCCCGTGCGGGGAGTGCGGGCAAGCCTGTCGTGGTCGCGTTCCTCGGCACCGAGAGGCCCGCCGAGCTCGGCGACCTCGCGGGCGCCGAGCGGACCGGTGTGTCGGGCCCCGTAACCGCCGTCACCGTCGTCGGCACACTTCGCGACGCGGCCCGCGCGGTCGTCCGCACCCTCGGTGGCGTACCTGCACCCCCCTGGGCGCCGCCCGCGGTGGACGCGGTACCCGGCCGTTACCTCCGTGCCCTGTACGCGGGCGGAACCTTCGCGTACGAGGCACGGCAACTGCTGCCGACGGCGGTCACGGCGGTCGCCCCCTACGTTCCCGGACGTGAAATCGACCTGCCAGAGCGCCATTTGGTGCTCGACCTCGGCGACGACGCCTACACCGCGGGCCGCCCCCACCCGATGATCGACCCCACCGTGCGCGCTGCCCATCTGCGCGCCGCACTGTCCGACCCGGGCACCGCAGCCGTGGTCCTGGACGTCGTTCTTGGACACGGCGCGGGCGCCGACCCGGCCGCGGCGCTCGCGACCGAGTTGGAGCGGGCGGGGGAGCGGGGGCGGGCGCCCGTCATCGCCTTCGTCGTCGGCACGGCCGGCGACCCGCAGGACGTCGACGCGGTGCGGGCGCGCCTGGAGAAGGCGGGCGCCGTGCTGGCCCCGACCAGTACGGATGCGGCCGAGTGGGCGGTGTCGTTGGTGACCGGGGGAAGTGAACTCCGCCGGGACTCCGGTGAGTTGATGTCAACGGGGAGGACGGGGCGGTGACCGTGATGCCGCATCCGTGGCGCATGGAGGCGTCGGCACGCACCGCCCGGCGCGACGCACACGTCGAACCCGCCCACCCCAACCACCGCTCAGGAGACCGCACATGACCCCTCACCTCGTGCCCGACCTGCTCGGCGCGGGCGACGCCGCACCGCGGATCGCCGCCGTCGGCGTGGCCGACTTCGCCGATGTGCCCCGCACCGCAGGCGCCCACGTCACCACTCTCGACTGGCGGCCGCCCGCGGGCGGCGACCCCGACCTCGGCTGGAAGCTGGCCGAACTCACCGGCCATGAAGCCGTCGAGGCCGCGAACCGCACGGCCGTCGAGCGGCTGCTCGCCGTGCGACCCGTGTGGCGCGACGTACGCACCGCCCGCGACGTCCTGCCGGTGCTCGACGACCGGGCCACCGGCGAACGCGTCCTGCTGCACGCCGGACCGCCCGTCGACTGGGCCGACATGTGCGGCCCGATGCGCGCGGGTGTCATCGGTGCCGCGCTGCTCGAGGGCTGGGCCGACACCCCGGAACAGGCCCAACACCTGGCGGACTCGGGCGTGTTGCGCTTCGAGCCGTGCCACCACCACGAGGCCGTCGGCCCCATGGGCGGCGTCACCTCCCCGTCCATGCCCGTGCTCGTCGTCGAGGACCCGGCCACCGGGCGCCGCGCCTACGCCAACCTCAACGAGGGCGCGGGACGTTGTCTGCGCTACGGGGCCCTGGGTGACGATGTGATGGACCGGCTCCGCTGGATGGCGGACGTACTGGCACCCGCCCTGCGCGCGGTCCTCGCCGACCGGCCCGACGGCGTGGACCTGCGGTCCGTCGTCGCCCAGGCGCTCCAGATGGGCGACGAGTGCCACAGCCGCAACACCGCCGCCTCCGCGCTGCTGCTGCGGGAACTCGCCGCGCCGCTCGCCCGCGTACAACACGGCCCGGAAGTCCTGGAGTTCCTCGCCGAGAACCACTACTGGTTCCTCAACTTCTCGATGGCGGCCGCCAAACTCGCCACCTCTGCCGCCCACGGTGTCGCCCACTCCACGCTCGTCACGGCGTTCGCCCGTAACGGCGTCGAGGTCGGCATCCGTGTCAGCGGCCTCGGCGACGCCTGGTTCACGGCGCCCGCCGCCGAGGTGCGGGGACTGTACTTCGCCGGATACGGGCCCGAGGACGCCAACCCCGACATCGGCGACAGCGCCATCACCGAGACCAACGGCCTCGGCGGCTTCGCCCTCGCAGCCGCGCCCGCCATCACCGGCTTCGTCGGCGGCACCGTGCAGGAGGCGCTGCGCACCAGCCGCGACATGGCCCGCATCACGCTGGCCCGGCACGAGGCCTACCGGCTGCCGGCCCTCGGCGGCATCGGCTCCCCGGTCGGCATCGACGTGCGCGCCGTCCTCGACACCGGCATCGAACCCGTCGTCACCACGGGCATCGCCCACCGCGAACCCGGCATCGGACAGATCGGAGCGGGCCTGGCCCACGCACCGCTGGAATGTTTCCGGAAGGCGCTGGAGGCGTTCGCGGTTCCGGAGACGCCCGACGATTTTGCTGCCCTCAGGGCATGAGCCCCGCCCAACTGCCGTGCACCGTCAGCACCTTGGCCCGAGCGCTACTGGCCGGGCCCCCACGTCCCGCCCGGATCGTGGCCGTCGCGCGGCAGGCGCTGTATCTGCTGCCGGGCGACGGTGGCACCCCGCTCGCCGTGGTCGTGCCGCAGGCCGTGCGCGTGCCGACCGCCGTGGTTCTGCCGCATGCTGCGGGGGAGCGGCCGTTCGACGGCGTGGCGGTCGGGGGCGCGGGACGGGTCGGGGGCGGGTGCATCGCGGTCGGGCACCTGCGCCTGGCCGTCGGGGAGTTCTGGGCGCCGCCCCGCGTCCAGGACCTCCCGAGCGGCCCGGCCCTCGACCGGCTCGCGCGCCTGCGTCCGCCGCGCCCACTGGCGGCCGAGGCCCGCCCCGCCGCGACCGCCCTCGTCCGCGCCCTCGCGCACGGAACCCCGAGCGCGGGGCGTCGCGCCGCTGAGGGCCTGTTGGGGCTCGGCCCCGGAGCCACCCCGTCAGGCGACGACTTCCTGTGCGGCCTGCTGCTCGCCGCCCGCCTGTCCCCACTGCCACCCACCTGGCTGCCCGCTCTCGTAGTCACCGCAGAGCAGGCCGGGACACGTACGCCCCCGGTCTCGGCCGCGCTCCTGCGGCACGCCGCCGACGGGCACTGCATCCCACAGGTGGCGGCGGTACTGCACGCGGCGGCGACCGGCGCGGATCTCGCCGCACCGGTCGCCGACCTGTTGGCCGTCGGTCACAGCTCCGGGAGCGACCTGCTGCACGGGCTGTGCGCGGGGGCGCGGATCGACCGGCCCTCGCACCGCCAAGGTCTCGCGGCTGCTGTCAGTCCCCGAACCACACCGTGGTGATGTTGCAGAACTCCTTGATGCCGTGGTCCGACAGCTCACGTCCGTAGCCGGAACGCTTCGCGCCGCCGAAGGGGAGGGCCGGGTGCGAGGCCGTCATGCCGTTGACGAAGACGCCGCCCGCCTGACTGTCGCGCACGAAGCGCTCGATCTCGTCCTCGTCGCGGGTCCACAGATTGGAACTCAGGCCGAAGGGCGTGTCATTGGCGACGGCGACCGCCTCGTCCAGGTCCGCGACCCGGTACAGGGTCGCCACCGGTCCGAACGTCTCTTCCTTGTGGATGCGCATCTCGGGGGTCACATCGGCGATGACGGTCGGCTCGTAGAACCAGCCGCGGTCGGCGAAGTCCTTGGGCCGCTGCCCACCGCACAGCACACTCGCGCCGCTCTCGACGGCGTCGTCGACCAGCTCCTCCAGGTCGCTGCGCCCCTGCTCGCTGGAGAGCGGTCCGACGTCCGTGTCCTCGTCGAGCGGATCGCCCACCCGCAGCTCCCGCATGCCGGCCACGAACGCGTCCCGGAACTCCTCGAACACCGACTCGTGCACGATGAACCGCTTGGCCGCGATGCACGACTGCCCGTTGTTCTGCACGCGCGCCGTGACGGCCGTCTTCGCCGCCTTCGCCACGTCCGCCGACGGCAGCACCACATACGGGTCGCTGCCGCCCAGCTCCAGGACCGTCTTCTTCACCTCGTCGCCCGCGATCGCTGCCACGGAACGTCCGGCCGGTTCGCTGCCGGTGAGTGTCGCCGCCTCCACCCGCTCGTCGCGCAGGATGCCCTCGACCGCGCCCGACCCGATGAGCAGCGTCTGGAAGCAGCCCTCGGGGAAACCGGCCCGGCGGAAGAGGTCCTCCAGGTAGAGGGCCGTCTGCGGCACGTTCGACGCGTGCTTGAGCAGACCCACGTTCCCGGCCATGAGGGCGGGCGCCGCGAACCGTACGACCTGCCACAGCGGGAAGTTCCACGGCATCACCGCGAGCACCGGGCCGAGCGGCCGATAGCGCACATGCGCCCGCACCGCGCCCGAGTCCTTCACGTCCGACTCCGCGGGATGCTCGTCCGCGAGCAGATCAGCCGCGTGCTCCGCATACCAGCGCATCGTCTTCACGCACTTCAACGCCTCGGCACGGGCCGCCGCGACCGGCTTGCCCATCTCGGTCGTCATCACGCGTGCGATGTCCGGCGCGTCCGCCTCCAGCAGGTCGGCGGCCCGCTGCAGCAGCCTCGCCCGGTCGAAGAACGTCGTCGTCCGGTACGAGTCGAAGGCGCTCGCCGCGAGGGCGAGCCTGCGTTCGATCTCCTCCGGGGACAGGGCCTCGTACGTCTTGAGGGTCTCGCCGTTCGCCGGGTTGACCGTCGCGATGGGCATGCTGCCGACCTCCTCTGCGCGGTTCCTTCGACCTTCCCGCGCGCCACGGGCGTGCGCAACGCGGGCTGCGGGGCGATCGCCGGGTACCCGCGGGGAGGTCCGTCAGACGTCGGCCCGTCGGATCACTGTCCGCAGGCGCACTCCGCTGCGGCCGTGTCGGCGGTGACGGCCCGGCTCGTGCAGCAGCCGTCCCCGCCGTCGGCCCCGGCCTGCGCGCTCTTGCCGAGCGTGGCGGCGTCGGCCTTGACCACGTACACCTCCCAGGGCTCCTGGCCGGGGCCGTGGACCCACACCTTGTCCTGGAGGGCGTAACAGCAGGAGGTGTCGTTCTCCTCGAAGGTCGCGAGGCCCGCGTCCTTGAGTCGGCCGGTGGCCGCACCGACCTGGTCGGTGGAATCGACCTCGACGCCGAGGTGGTCGAGGCGGGTCTCCTGCCCGGGCTCGCCCTCGATGAGGACGAGCTTCAGCGGGGGCTCGGTGATGGCGAAGTTGGCGTAGCCCTCGCGGCGCTTGGCCGGTTCGGTGCCGAACAGCTTCGAGTAGAAGGTGATCGACGCTTCCAGGTCACTGACCTGCAGGGCGAGCTGAGCACGGGACATGGCGGTCTCCCCATTCGCTTGAATCGACTCGCTTGAATCGACGTCTTGTATTGATGCCTGTCGATGCAGCATTGCGCCTTGGATCGACGGCTGTCAATATAGAAGTATGTCGAAGCAAGAACTTGTGGTGTTGGGGCAGAACGGCGCGGCCGACGCGTGCTGTCCCGGGTTGCTGACCGCCCCGTTGGATGAGGAACAAGCCGTTGACCTGGCGAAAGTCTTCAAGGCGCTGGGCGACCCGGTGCGTCTGAGGCTGCTGTCGATGATCGCTTCGCGGGACGGCGGGGACATCTGCGTCTGCGATCTGACGCCTGCCTTCGACCTGTCGCAGCCGACCATCTCGCACCACCTCAAGCTGCTGCGGCAGGCCGGACTGATCGACTGCGAGCGGCGCGGCACCTGGGTCTACTACTGGCTGCTGCCGGAGATGACCGACCGCCTGGCCGGCATCCTGACCCGCCCGGCCGGCGCGCCGGTGCGCGGCAGCGACGAGACGGCCGGAGCCGCCTCGTGAGCATGGACGCACCCGAACAGGGCGTGGCCGGACGCCTGTCGTTCCTGGACCGCTACCTCGCCCTGTGGATCCTCGCCGCGATGGCGGTCGGCCTGGGCCTCGGGCGCCTGATCCCGGGCCTCGGGGACGCGCTGGCCACGGTGACCGTCAGCGGGGTGTCCCTGCCGATCGCGCTGGGCCTGCTCGTGATGATGTACCCGGTGCTGGCCAAGGTCCGGTACGACCGTCTCGACACCGTGACCCGCGACCGGCGCATGCTGCTGCCCTCACTGCTGCTGAACTGGATCGTCGGCCCGGCGCTCATGTTCGCCCTGGCCTGGCTGTTCCTGCCGGACCTCCCCGAGTACCGCACGGGCCTGATCATCGTCGGGCTCGCGCGCTGCATCGCCATGGTCATCATCTGGAACGACCTGGCCTGCGGGCACCGCGAGGCCGCCGCCGTGCTCGTCGCCCTCAACTCGGTCTTCCAGGTGATCGCGTTCTCCGCGCTCGGCTGGTTCTACCTCCAGGTGCTGCCCGGCTGGCTCGGCCTGGAACAGACGAGCCTGGACGTGTCGGTGTGGGAGATCGCCCGCAGCGTGCTCATCTTCCTGGGCATTCCGCTCGCGGCCGGATACCTGACCCGCCGCATCGGCGAGAAGGTCAAGGGCCGCACCTGGTACGAGGCGAAGCTGATCCCGCGCATCGGCCCGTTCGCCCTGTACGGGCTGCTGTTCACCATCGTCATCCTCTTCGCGCTCCAGGGCGACGCCATCACCAGCCGCCCCGTGGACGTGCTCCGCATCGCACTGCCGCTGCTCGTCTACTTCGCGCTCATGTGGGCCGGATCGATGCTGCTGGGCAGGGCGGTCGGGCTCGACTACCCGCGTGCCACCACGCTCGCCTTCACCGCCGCGGGCAACAACTTCGAGCTGGCGATCGCCGTGTCCATCGCGACCTTCGGCGCCTCCTCCGGACAGGCACTCGCCGGCGTCGTCGGCCCGCTCATCGAGGTGCCCGTGCTGATCGGTCTGGTCTACGTCGCGTTGTACGCGCGCCGCTACTTCCCCGCCCCCGCTGCCGCCGCGGCCGTACCGCAGGAAGAGACGACCCGTGTCTGACACCCCGCAGCAGCCGTCGGTGCTGTTCGTCTGCGTCCACAACGCCGGACGTTCACAGATGGCGGCCGCCTTCCTCACCCATCTTGCGGGCGACCGCGTCCACGTACGCTCGGCGGGCTCGGCCCCGGCGGAGACGGTCAATGCGGCCGTGGTCGAAGCACTCGCCGAGGTCGGCATCGACATCTCCGCCGAGGTCCCCAAGGTCCTCACCGTGGACGCGGTCCAGGCCTCCGACGTCGTCATCACCATGGGCTGCGGCGACACCTGCCCCGTCTTCCCCGGCAAGCGCTACCTGGACTAGCAACTCCCGGACCCGGCAGGCCAGGGCGTCGACGCCGTGCGCCCCATCCGCGACGAGATCGAACAACGCGTCCGCGCGCTGATCGACGACATCGCAACGGCGGCGGACGCCTGAGGATCCGGCGACTCAGCGACTCAGCGACTCAGCGACCCAGCGGCTCGGCGACTCGGCGCCGACGAAGGTAGGCCGTCGGCTCGCGGCTCAGGAAAGCTGAGCCGCGAGCCGGTCGAGGAAGACCGCCTGCGCCTTCACGATCCGATCCCGCGCCGGGTCCAGGCCGAACCAGGCCACCCGGTCCAGCTCGGGAAACTCCTGCGTGCGACCGGAACCCCGGGGCCACTCCATCGTGAACGTCCCCGGCACCATGTCCGCCGGATCCAGATCCGCCTCCACCGCCCACACGGTCACGTGCTTTCCGCCGGACTGCACCGTCTCGCCCAGCGGCAGCGCGGTCCCCTCCGGCGGCGGCAGTCCCAGCTCCTCCTGGAACTCGCGCCGCGCCGCGTCCCACGGCGTCTCGCCCTGCTCGTACTCGCCCTTCGGCACGCCCCACGCGCCCGCGTCCTTGCGCGCCCAGAACGGGCCGCCCATGTGCCCGAGCAGCACCTCGACCCCGCCCGACGCGCGCCGGAAGAGAAGCAGGCCCGCGCTGCGCTTCGTTCGCTTCGTCCCGTCAGCCATGCGTCAAGTCTCGGTGCAGGAAGCGGATGACCGCGAGTACACGGCGATTGTGATCCTCCGACACCGGCAGCCCCAGCTTCCCGAAGACCGCCGCGACGTGCTTCTCCACCGTGCCCGCCGACACGTGCAGCGACTCGGCGATCGCCGCGTTCGACCGGCCCTCCGCCATCAGCTCCAGCACGTCCCGCTCCCGCTCCGTGAGCGAGCTCAGCTCCTCGGTCGCCCGGCCCCCACCGGCGAGCTGGGTCACCACCTCCGGGTCCAGCGCGGTGCCGCCCGCCGCGACCCGGGTGAGCGCGTCCGTGAACTCCGCGACGTTCGCCACCCGTTCCTTGAGCAGATACCCGACGCCCGCCGAGCCCTCGGCCAGCAGCCGCGTGGCGTACTTCGTCTCCACGTACTGCGAGAACAGCAGCACACCGGTCCCCGGGTGCTCGCGCCGGATGTCGATCGCCGCACGCAGCCCGTCGTCGGTGTGCGTCGGAGGCATCCGGATGTCGACGACCGTCACATCGGGCCTGTGCTCCGCCACGGCCGCCCGCAGCGCATCCGCATCGCTCACTGCCGCCACCACTTCGTGCCCCCGCATGGACAGCATCTGGGCCAGCAACTCCCGCAGTACGGCGGCGTCCTCGGCGATGACTACACGCATGGCCGGGATCGTCTCATGGGCCCTCTCCGCGTTCACTTCGCTCCCTCGCCTCCCGCCCGCTTCCACCTGCGCCTACGTGTGCAGCGGCAGCGACACCGTCACCACCGTCGGCCCGCCCGGTGGACTCGTCACCTCCAGCGACCCGTCCACCGTCCGTGCCCGCTGCACCAGCCCCGCCAGCCCGCCGCCCGGCTCCCTGCGCGCGCCACCCTTCCCGTCGTCCGTCACCCGCAGCCGCAACGTGCCGTCCCCCGCGGTCAGTTCCACCCCGCAGCGCTGCGCCCCGCTGTGCTTTATCGCGTTGGCCAGCAGCTCCGCCACGCAGAAGTAGGCCAGGCTCTCCATCGCCGGCGCCGGCCGCTCCGGCAGATCCACGCTGACGTCCACGGGCAGCGTGCTGCGCGCCGCGAGCGTGCTCAACGCGTCGCCGAGCCCGCCGTCGAGCGCGGGCGGATGCAGGCCTCGCGAGAGGTCGCGCAGCTCCGTGAGAACCTCCGTCGCGTTGTCCCTCGCCGTCTCCACCATGCGGTGCAGCTCCGGCCGGTCCCGGTCGTCCAGTTGCTCGCGCACCATGTCCAGGCTCATCGCGAGCGCCACCAGGCGGACCTGCGCCCCGTCGTGCAGATCCCGCTCGAGCCGGCGCAGCCGCTCATTGGCGTCCTCCACCGCCAGCGCCCGCTTCTCCTCCAGGTCGCGGACCCGGTCGGCCAGCTCACCGGGGCCGAGCAGCGCCGGCATCAACGTGCGATCCACCTTGACGGTGATCCGGACCAGCCACGGCGCCACCACGACGATCAGCAGCCCCCGCAGCGCGACACCGAACGCTTCAGCCGGCGAGGTCACTTGCGGCTCACCGCCCCACGGCAACGGCGTCACCAGCGTCAGATCCTCGGGCGTGAACAACCACCGCACCGGCGCCGCGATGTTCACCGCGCCGATCACCCACCACGTCAGCCCGTACAGGCCCACCGTCGCCAGCGGCAACTTCACCAGCACGTACGCGACCGCCCGCCACGCCGCCCCGTCCCGCAACCGCGCCTCCACGCGCGCGAACGTCCCACCCTCGGCCGACGGCGGGCCCGGCGCCGCCACCCGCTCGCCCAATAGCGCGCCCGCAAGACGTCGGTGCAGCGCGCCGAGTCCACGGGCCAGACCGAGCCCGGCCAGCAGGAACACCGCGCCGAGCACCGCCCCGACCACCGTCAGCGTCAGCGCCGACCCCAGAGCCAGCGCGACCACGACGAGGAGGAAACCCGCGAGCGCGGGGACGTAGGACAGCAGGCAGTACGCCGCCTCCGCCCACGCCCGCCGCGTCACGCAGGCCGTCAACGCCGCCCGTACGGTCGGCAGGCCGATGAGGGGGAAGTCAGGCATCGCGACGCGCCAGCAGCCGGTCGCCCACGGCGAGGAACGCCGCCGTGTACAGGCACAGCACCCCGAACCCGGCCCAGGGCGACAGCATCCCGTCGACCGGCACCGTCACCGCCAGCGAATTGCCCGCGATCATCGTCGGGAAGAACTTCGCGACCGTCGTCCCCGTGGTCCCGGCCAGCAGCGCGGGCAGCACATACGTGATGCCGACCAGGACACCTATCGCGCTCGCCGTGTGCCGGGTGATCGTGCCGATCCCGAGCCCCATCAGGCCGACCATCGCCAGATACGCGCCCGACATGAGCACGGCGCGCAGCACAGCGGGGTCACCGAGCGAAGGATGCGGGACACCGGGGGAGAGTGCCGCGGTCCCCGCGAGGAACGACACGAACGTGACCACCTCGCCGATGGCCAGCGCGAGACCGCCGAACACCGCGGCCTTCGCCGCCAGCGCGAGCCGCCGGTCCGGCACCGCGGCCAGCGTCGAGTGGATCGTCCCCGACGCGTACTCGCCGGATATCACGAGGACACCCAGCACGCCGATGATGAGCTGCCCGAGGGCCACACCCGCCAGGACATTGTTCGTCGGGTCGAAGGACGCCACCTTCGAAGCACCCTGCGGCGCCTTGGTGTTGGCCATCGTCACGACCCCCATGGCGATCATGCCGACCACGGTGAGGAGCAGCGCGTACATTGTCGACCGCAGGCTCCGCAGCTTGATCCACTCCATCCGGGCGGCCTGCCGGAAGCCATGGTGCCCCGCCAGGGCGGGCGCGTACGTCACGGTGCTCATCGGGCTCCTCCTGCCTGGTACACGGGTCCTGCCTGGTACGCGGCCGCGCTCCCGGTGAGCGCGAAGAACGACTCCTCCAACGAGCGTCCGCCCGCCGTGAGTTCGGCGACCGAGGTGTCCGCGAGCAGCCTGCCCTGGCCGATCACCAGGAGATGGTCGGCCGTCAGAGCCATCTCGCTGATCAAATGGCTCGACAGCAGGACCGTACGTCCCTCGGCGGCCAGTGAGCGCAGCAACTGCCTTATCCAGCGCACGCCTTCGGGGTCCAGGCCGTTCACCGGCTCGTCGAACAGCAGCACTGCCGGGTCGCCCAGGAGCGCCGACGCGATCCCGAGGCGCTGTGCCATGCCGAGCGAGAACGAACCCGCCCGCTTGTGCGCGACCGACGCCAGACCGACGGTCTCAAGGACCGCGTCCACCCGCGCCGGATCGATGCCGCCGCCCGCGGCGAGCGCCGCGAGATGGCTGCGCGCGCTGCGGCCCGGATGGAATGTGCGGGCCTCGAGGAGCGCGCCGACGCGGCGCAGCGGCCAGTCCAGCTCGGCGTACGGGCGGCCGTCGACCGTGGCGTGCCCGGCGTCCGGCCGGTCGAGACCCATGATCATGCGCATGGTCGTGGACTTCCCCGACCCGTTCGGCCCGAGGAACCCCGTGACGCTCCCGGGGCGCACCCGAAAGCTCAGATCCTCCACGGCGACCGTCTCGCCGTACCGCTTGGTGAGACCCCTGGCCTCGATCATCACGACTCCCTCTGCCCGCGCGCTCTGCCGTCACGTCCTTCGTGTGACATCCACGCTATGAACCGGGACGATCCGCCGGAACGAGGTTGTCCTCCGACCCTGCTGGGGGAAATCCCCCAGGCCGCGGACGCGGGGGAGGAGTTCCGCGCTGGGGCCGGGGCTGGGGCTGGGGCCGAGGTCGGGGCTGGGGCCAGGGTCAGGTCCGGGTCGAGGCGGGTGTTCCTTCAGGCCCGCCTCCGCGGCAAGACCCCCAACGCCGTCGCGTCCGCGAGATGCTGTCCCAGGCGCAACCGCTCCGGCCCGATCGGCCCCGACAGCTCCGACAGCAGACTCAGCGAGCCCACCGCCCCGTCCGAGGCCCGCAGCGGCACCGCCACCACACACGCAAAGCCCATGCTGCGCGCCATCGCCGTGTACGACGGCCAGTTGGCGCGCGCGTACGGATGCGCGAGCGGGACGCCGCTGATGGCCGTCGCGGAGCTGCGGCAGTCCAGGCCGGGACCCTCGCCCCACGTCAACGCGGCCCGCTCCAGGCGCAGACCGCGTGGATCGGACGCCGCGACCTCGACCCGGGTCGCGGGTGGATTCAGCACCGCCACCGCCGACGCCACTCCGAGCAGCGACACGCAACTGCCGACGAGCACGCCGAGGGCCTGAGCACCGCCCCGTACGGCGGCGTCGGCCACTTCGACGAACGCCGTCGCCAGCCGTTCGCTGTCCACCTGGTACGGCTCGTACGGCACGCCACGCATGACGGCCCCCTCGCCCCTGTCTGGTCCGCCCCGCACGGCGCAGCCATCCGCCCTGCCACTTGCCCGTCGGGCGGACTGTGCTCAGGGGGTATGCCCCCTGAATGGGCCGCACGAACCAAACCCACGCCGACCAACCCCATGTCGACCAAACTCACGCCGACCCAACCCGAGCCGACAGAAGCCGCGCCAACCACAGCCGCGCCAACCGAAGCCGCGCGTACCGGCTCACATGTGCGCGGCCCCCTCGCCGGACATCACCTTCGGCGCCCCCGGCCGGTACAGCAGCAGCGTCACGACGAAGCCGACGCCGAAGAACGCGGCCGACCACCAGTAGGCGGTCGAATAGCTCTCGATCGCGGCCTGCGCCCGCACCAGCGGCGTGGGCCGCTTGCCGACGAGGTAGCTGGTCGCCGCGGTCGTGGCCAGCGTGTTCAGCAGCGCCGTGCCGATCGAACCGCCCACCTGCTGACTGGTGTTGACCATCGCGGAGGCCACGCCCGCGTCGTGCGCCGCGATACCGGACGTGGCGAGGTTCATGGCCGTGGCGAAGATCATGCCCATGCCGAGGCCCATCACCAGCGTGGGTGGCAGCACATGGGCGGCGTAACTACTGCCGAGGTCGAGGAAGGTCAGCCAGATCATCGCTATGACGGACAGGGCCATGCCCAGCGGGACGATCGGCTTCGGCCCGAACTTCGGCGCGAGCACGTTCTGCGTGACGATCGACGAGAAGATCATGCAGGCGACCATCGGCAGGAACGCCACACCGGTCGACACCGGCGAGAACTCCAGGATCTGCTGCAGGTAGTACGTCAGGAAGAGGAACACGCCGAACATGCCCGCACCGGCGATGAACATCGCCAGGTACGACGCGCCGCGGTCCCGGTCGAGGGGCACGCGCAGCGGCAGCAACGGATGCGCGGCCCGCGTCTCGAACCAGGCGAACGCGGCGAGCAGGATCACGCCGATCACCAGGAAGCCCCAGGTCGCGAACTCGCTCCAATCGTGTGTCTCGGCGTTGGAGAACCCGTACACGATGCAGAACAGGCCCGCCGACACCAGGATCGTGCCGGGCACGTCCAGCTTCGGCCGGTCCGCCGGGCGCCCGCCGTGCAGCAGGCGCAGGCCGCCCAGGAACGCGAAGGCGGCGAAGGCCAGGTTCACGAACAGGCACCAGCGCCAGTCCAGGTACTCGGTCAGCACACCGCCGAGCAGCAGCCCGACCGCGCCGCCCGCACCGGCGATGGCGCCGTAGATGCCGAAAGCCTTGGCCCGCTCCTTGGGGTCGGTGAACGTCGTCGTCAGCAGGGAGAGCGCGGCCGGCGCGAGCAGCGCGCCGAACGCGCCCTGCAGGGCGCGCGCCGCGACCAGCATCTCGAAGCTGCTCGCCGCACCACCCAGCGCGGAGGCCACCGCGAAGCCGACCAGGCCCGTGAGGAAGACGGCCTTGCGGCCGACGAGGTCGGCGATCCGCCCGCCGAGCAGCAGCAGGCTGCCGAACGCCAGGGAGTAGGCGGTGACGATCCACTGCCGGTTGCCGTCGGAGAACCCGAGGTCCTTCTGGGCCGACGGCAGCGCGATGTTCACGATGGTGGCGTCGAGGACGACCATCAGCTGGGCCAGGCCGATCACGGCGAGGATCAGCCAGCGGTGCTCGTGCTTGCCCCCGCCCGCGTACGGCACGGAGCCGCCGCCGGGAGGGGAGCTCTCTATGCCGGGTTCGGCGCCTGCAGGGGAGGTGTCGGGCGAGCGATCCATCGTGGCCTCCAAACCACCAGACCCCCCGATCGACTTCGCCCACCACGCTAAGCGCCCTGGTCATGGCGGGCGACTGGAGAGAGAACGGGGCCGTTCTCCATGCCTGGAGAACGGCCCCGTCGGGTGCCGGGTTCGGCGGCGTGCGCCGAGGCTCTGCGGTGGATCGTCAGCGGCTGTGCTCGTCCACGGCGGCCGGTCGGTCGTCGGGCTTCTCGTCCGGCTTCTTCTCGTCCGCCTGCGCGACCGGCGCGGCCTGCGCGACCTGTCCGGCCTGGGCGACCTCCGCGACCTGTGCGGCCTCCGCGCCCTGCTCGGCCGCACGCGGCTCGGGAACCACGCCCACGGGCACCGCCGGGCGCTGCGGGAACAGCCGCTGTGCGAGGGGCTGGACGAACCGCGCGGTCAGCGGGCCCACGATCACCAGGATCAGCACGTACGCGGTGGCCAGCGGGCCGAGCCGCGGCTCGATGCCGGACGTCACGGCGAGGCCCGCGATCACGATGGAGAACTCGCCGCGCGCCACCAGCGCGCCACCGGCCCGCCAGCGTCCCTTGACGGAGATCCCGGCGCGGCGCGCCGCCCAGTACCCCGTAGCGATCTTCGTGCAGGCCGTGACCACGGCGAGCAGCAGCGCGGGCAGCAGCACCGGCGGAATGCTCGCCGGGTCGGTGTGCAGACCGAAGAAGACGAAGAACACGGCCGCGAACAGGTCCCGCAGCGGGGACAGCAGCGTGTGCGTGTTCTCGGCGACCTCACCGGACAGCGCGATGCCCACGAGGAACGCGCCCACGGCCGCAGACACCTGGAGCTGCTGCGCGAGGCCGGCGACCAGGATGGTCAGGCCGAGCACCACGAGGAGCAGCTTCTCCGGGTCGTCGCTCGACACGAACTTCGAGATGTGCCGCCCGAACCGCACGGCGATGAACAGCACCAGACCCGCGGCGCCGAGCGCGATGGCGAGCGTGAGCCCGCCGGCCGCCCAGCCGACCCCGGCGAGCAGCGCCGTGATGATGGGCAGATACACGGCCATCGCCAGGTCCTCGAGCACCAGGATGCTGAGGATCACCGGCGTCTCGCGGTTGCCGAGTCGGCCCAGGTCCCCGAGCACCTTGGCGATCACGCCCGAGGACGAGATCCAGGTGACACCGGCGAGCACCACGGCGGCCACCGGGCCCCACCCCATGAGCAGCGCGGCGGCGGCACCGGGCAGCGCGTTGAACGTCATGTCGACTAGGCCGGCCGGATATTGCGTCTTGAGATTGGTGACGAGATCGCTGGCCGTGTACTCGAGGCCCAGCATCAACAGCAGCAGGATCACGCCTATTTCGGAGCCGATGGCCACGAATTCCTCGCTGGCGCCGAGCGGCAGCAGACCGCCCTCGCCGAACGCGAGCCCTGCCAGCAGATACAGCGGGATCGGTGAGAACCGCAGGCGTCCCGCGAGCCGCCCGAGCAGCCCGAGCGCCAGCGTGATGGCACCGAATTCGATCAGAAAGAGAGCACTGTGCATACGGTCACTCCCGCCCCAGAATCGCGGCCGCCGCGTCGACGCCCTCGCGGGTACCGATGACGATGACCGTGTCGCCGCCCGCGAGCCGGAAGTCCGGCGTCGGCGACGGAATCGCGTCGGCGCGGCGCAGTACGGCCACGATCGACGCGCCGGTATCGGTGCGCATCTTCGTCTCGCCCAGCAGCCGCCCGTTCCAGATCGAGGTGCCGGGCACCTCGATGCGTTCGGCGACAAGACCCAGGTCGGTGGTGTGCAACAGGTTCGGGCTGTGGTGCGAAGGCGTCAACGCGTCGATGAGATACGCCGCTTCCCCCGACGTCAGCTTCAGCGACAGGTCGCAGGCGTCCGGGTCGTCCGCCCGGTACGCGCTGAGGGTGCGCCCCCCGTCCCGATGGGCGACTACCGAGAGCTGACGCTGCTCGCGGGTCGTGAGGTCATAGCGGTAGCCGATCCCCGGCAATGGTGTCCTGCTCAGGCGTGAAGCGGGCACGTCTCTCCCCTTGTCCGTGCGTGGCCGCTGTCCCGGCGGCCAATAGGTGGCAGATGCAACTTTAGATGGATGTCCGTCACCCTATACGCGCCAAGCTTTGGCAAAAAAACGGTCAGGCATGGAAAAGGCCATATGAGGCCGTACCTCGAAGCGGTCGTCTGTCGACACGCTCAGGCGTCGAGCGACGGATGAGCGGCGAGCACCGCCCCCACCGTGTCCGCCTCTCCGGCCGACTTGTCCTCCCGATACCGCATCACGCGCGCGAAGCGGAGCGTCACGCCCGCCGGGTAGCGCGTCGAACGCTGCAACCCGTCGTAGGCGATCTCGACGACCAACTCGGGCCGCACGGTCACGACATGACCGTCGTCACTGACGGCCGACGCGAGCAGCCGCTCCGTCTGCCAGGTCAGCAATGCGTCGGTGAGCCCCTTGAACGTCTTGCCGAGCATCGCGTACGTACCGTCGGGGCGGCGCGCGCCCAGGTGCAGATTGGACAGCTTGCCGGTGCGCCGCCCGTGCCCCCACTCGGCGGCGAGCACGACCAGGTCCAGCGTGTGCACGGGCTTGACCTTCACCCAGGACGCGCCGCGGCGGCCCGCGCTGTACGGGGCCTCGAGCCCCTTGAGCACGACACCTTCATGGCCACGCGCGAGGGTGTCGGCGAAGAACGCCTCGGCGATGCCCCGCTGTACGGCGTTGTCCGCGCCCTCTCCCTCTTCGACCACGACGCGCCGTACCCGCATCGGCTCCGGCACGAGCCGTGCCAGCTGTTCGTGCCGCCCGGCGAACGGCAGATCCAGCAGATCCCGCCCGTCGACGTACAGCACATCGAAGAACACGGGGGAGACCGGCAGTGCCTCCGCGGCCCGCGCGACGTCGACCCGCGACCCGACCCGCCCCGCGACATCCTGGAACGCCCGCGGCCGCCCGTCCGCACCGAGCGCGATGACCTCCCCGTCGAGAATGAACCGCTCACCGGCGAACTCCCGTACGGCGTCGGTCACTTCGGGGAGCCGGTCGGTGATGTCGTCGAGCGTCCGCGTGTAGATGTGCACGGCATCGCCGTCCCGGTGAACCTGCACGCGGATGCCGTCGAGCTTCTCCTCGACGGCGCAGGTGCCCAACTTGTCGAGAGCCTCGCCGACGCCACCCGCGCTGTGCGCGAGCATCGGCAGGACGGGCCGGCCGACGGTGAGCCGGAACTCGTCGAGCGTCTCGGTGCCGCGCGCGAGGAGCGCCTGCGCGACGTCCTGCAGCCCACCCGCCAGCATCACGGCACGTCGTACGTCGGCGGGGGCGGCGCCCGTCGCCTGCGCAAGCCCCTCGGTCGCGACGGCGTCCAGGGCGCCCTGCCGCACCTCACCGGTCACGAGCCCGAACAGAAACCGCTGCTCGCCCTCGGTGGCGGCCCCCATCAGCTCCCCGACGAGACGCTTCCGCTCGGCCTGGGACCCGGCGCCGGACACATCCCCGAGCTCGGTCATCAGCGCGTCGACGTCCTGCACGCTCAGCCGCGGCTCCGGCGCCGCCTCGACCCGCTCGCTCAGCACCCGCCACCCGACCCCGAGTCGCCCCTGGGGCAGCCGCCCCGCCAGATACGGGATGACGATCGGCACGTCGTCCGGATCGGCATCCCGGAACAACTCGGCGAGCAACGCGATCTTCCGCGACCGCGCGGAGGCGGCGGCGACGTCCTGGGACACCTGAGCGAGCCGGGCGAACAGCATGTAGCCATGGTGCTACGGGGGGAGTGGAGGCGCAGCGGGGCGGGCGCGGGGCGCAGGGACGCACCCAGCACTCACCCCCTGCCCCGGTCCTCAGCTCTGCGCCGAGAGCTCCCGCTCGATGGCCGCCACGACCTCCGGCGCGTCCGGCGTCGTCTGGGGCGAGAAGCGCGCGACGACGTCGCCGGAGCGCCCCACCAGGAACTTCTCGAAGTTCCAACGGATGTCGCCGGTGTGCCCCTCCGCGTCCGCCGTGTCGACGAGGTTCGCGTACAGCGCGTGTCGCTCCTCGCCGTTGACGTCGACCTTCTCGGTCATGGGGAACGTGACGCCATACGTGGCCGAGCAGAACTCGGAGATCTCGTCGGCGGTACCGGGCTCCTGCCCCATGAACTGGTTGCAGGGCACGCCGAGAACCGTGAACCCACGGTCCGCGTACTGCTTCTGGAGCTCCTCCAGGGCGGTGTACTGCGGCGTGAGTCCGCACTTCGAGGCAACGTTGACGATCAGGACGGCCTTGCCCTGGTACTGGGGCAGGTCGGCGGCGCCGCCCTGAAGGTTGTCGATCTGTACTGCGTCGTAAATGGTCATGCTGCGGAGCCTACGCCGGGGCTGTGACAACGCCGTGACCGCGCCCCACGGACGTAGGATCGCGGTCAGGATTCGTTCGGCGGAGTGGAGTTGACCGGCCGTGATGCCCCCGTTCTGCGAGATCTGCCACGCGACCGCCAAGGACGACGACTCCGAGACTTTTACGCTCGTGTACTTCCGCGCGATAGCGCCACCGCTCGAACACGAAGGGTATCCCGAGAACGCTCTATGGTTCTGCAAGGACCACGTCCGGCACACCGAGGGCAAGACCCACTTGAGCGCCATCCTGGCCATGGTCCACATCCGCGCGGCGGTCCGACGCAACGCCCCGAACCCCTGGCCGCTCCCGGGCATGCCCTGAGGTCCACAGCCTGAGGCCCAGAGGGCGACATGCTGTGACTGAGCGCTTCAGACGGCGGCGAGGAAGCCGCGGACCGCGGCCGCGAAGCCGGCCGGGTCGTTGGCGTATACGAAGTGGTCGGTCTCCAGCTCGACGAGGTGGGTGCCGGGGCGTCGGGCGACCATCTGCTCTGCCTGCTCCGCCGGCACCACGCCGCCCTTGGTGCCACGCACCAGCAGCGCCGGGCAGATGGAGCCGGTCCAGTCGGCCCAGTGGTCGCCGTGCACCTGGTCCTCGGAGTCGTAGATGTCCTGAGGGTGGAAGTGCAGGCCCCAGGTGCCGTCCGGCCGCTCGCGGACGGCCGACTCGAAGTGCGGCGCGAACGGGCCGAGTTGCGCGACGAACGCCTCCCGGTCGGGGGCGCTGCCCTCCGGCAGGTTCAGGACGAACGCCAGCGGATTGCTGCCGTCCAGGCCGAGTTCGGCGCATCCCTCGACATTGATCAGCGCGGTGACGCGCTCGGGGTGGCGGGCTGCGAACTGGTAGGCGTTGATCGCGCCGAGCGAGTGGCCGAGGAGGGCAGCCCGGTCCAGACCCAGGTGATCCATGAGGGCTTTCAGGTCGGCGAGGTAGCCCTCGCGGCTGTAGTCGGCCGCCCGGTCGGACTCGCCGTGGCCGCGCTGATCGGGGGCTATGACCCGCCACTCCGGGGCGAGATGAGCGGCGAGCCCGGCGTACGACAGGCCCTCGGACATGTGCCCGTGCAGGGCCAGCAGCGGGCGGCCGGGGCCGCCGAAGTCCACGTAGGAAAGGGTGCGGCCGTCGACGGTGAGCGCGGAGCGCTTGGTGATGTCGGTGTTCATGACGTCACCGTAGAGCAGATCTATACGTGCGTACAAGACGCTTGTTTAAGACGCACGTATAAATCTCGGTCGGCCGGCCGCGCACGCGCACCGCGCGTCTCGCGTGTCAGCTTGCGCTGAAAATCGAACACGCGATCTAATCTGTCTCATGCGGAACACGATCACTGAGGACCTCGTGCAGACACAGCGGGAGTGGGACGCGACCTACCGGCAGCTTGCCGATCGGCCCGGTCGAACCGCTCTGCGGCGGCGTCTGCTGTATCTGTCCCGGGTGCTGGCGGGCGAGAAACTCACTCCGGCGCAGAAGGCGGAGCTGCGCCGGCGGGCGCGGGGTCGGGCGTGATGCCGCGCCCGACCGGCGGGGCGAAGGCTGTGGCGGATCGGTGGGCGTATGGCGACTGAGATAGTCGTGCACCGTCCGTCGCCGTCGGGCAGAGGGCGGCGGGTCACGGTCGGCGGTGTGGACTTCGGTCTGGCCCGTGACGACCACGACCTGGTCGAATTCCTGCGCCGGGCCGGGCTCGATGAAGCCGATCGGCTGGTGTCCGGGGACTCGCCGATCATCCAGTGGCGCGGAGGACGCGCGCACGAGTACGAGGCAGCCGGGGGATAACCCCACCCCGATCCGGATGGCCGCCCCAGTGCGCGGCGCGTCCTGCGCGGGCATCGTGGTGAACTTGACCGGTCGCCTCTTGCCTCTTGGGCGTCGGTCCAGTCGGCTGTGAAACCGCACTTCGCGCCCCTTAGGGGTAGCTCCCAGAGGTTTCCCCAAGATACGTCAACTCCTCTCGTTTTCTTAACTTTTGTTCCGTTATCTGTAGGTATGCCCGACTACTTGATTTACGGCCTGCTTGTTTTGTGCGTCATGCCGCCGCTGGTGCCCAATTCATGGCTGCTCGTCAGTGCGGGGGCCATGGCGGCCGACGGTCGTCTCCCACTCGCCCTTGTGCTGCTGGTGGTGTCGGGCGCCGCCATCATCGGGGACCTGCTGGTGTATCGGTCGACGCGGCGGTTCGGTGGGCCGGTGCTGCGGCGACTTCGACGCAAGCGGCGACGTGCTGCGCTGCTCGATTGGGCTTCTGTGCGGGTGCGTCGGCACGGGATCCCGTTCATCATCGGCATCCGGTTCCTGCCCACCGGGCGGTTCGTCGGCGCGGTGGCGGCCGGGCTCGTCGACTTTCGGTTGGGCCGGTTCCTTGTGGCCTCGGGCGTCGCCGAGGCGGTCTGGGCCTCGTACTCGATAGGTGTGGGCCTGCTGGGCGGGATCGCCGCCGGCGGTCCGTTCACCGGCGCGCTGCTCGGGATGGCCATCTCGGGCGCCGTCGCGGCCCTGACCGGAGGCGCGCAGTGGCTCGCGGTGCGGCGGAGGCGGCGGGCGGCGGCCGCCCGTGCGGACGCCTGGGCGTGCCGCCCCGAGCCGACGGTGTGACGCCGTCACATGTCGCGCAAGAGCTCCGCGAGCGCCTGGTGGAAGGCCTCCGGGTGTTCCATGTTCGGGTAGTGGGCGGCGTCGGGGATCGAGACCGCCCGGCCGTCGACGACGCTGCTCGTCAGGCGCTCCGCCATGCCGATGTGGTCGGGGGAGTCGAGCGCGCCGTTGATGGCGCGGACCGGCACCGTGATCTCGGCGGCGCGGGGCCAGGTGCCCTTGAGCGGGACGCTCCAGTCGGGTTCTTCCGCGGTGTGTTTCGACATCGTGCCCCACGTCATCGCCCGCAGTCGGTCGACGACTTGGGGGTCCAGGTCGTCCAGGGTGCGGTGCGGGCCCGACGCGAAAGTGGTGAACGCCTCCACCGCCGCGGTCGCGTCGCCCGCGGCCATCGCCGACTGCCAGGTGGTCCAGATCCCGGTCGTCCAGGGGTCCGTGAAGTACGGCTCGCTGGTGCCGGCGCCGCTGGTCACCACGCCGCTGACCAGTTCCGGGTGCTCCAGCGCGGTGTCGATCGCAATGCTGGCGCCCATCGAGACGCCCACCAGGACGGCAGGGCCGGTGTCCAAGTGGCGCAGCAGCGCGGCGAGGTCGTCCGTGTGCCGGAACGGCCCCGTGGCGTTGGGGGAGCGGCCGTGACCGCGGGAGTCGGGTGCGATGACGCGGTGGTCCGATGCCAGCTGCGGGATCTGGTCGTCCCACATGTGGTGGTCGAGGAATCCGCCGTGCAGCAGAACCAAGGGGCGGCCGGTGCCTTTGTCGATCCAGAAGAGGTCGGACATGACAACCAGGTTGTCACCTTCACCGTTCACTGACAAGCCGAATGACAACCCAGGTGTCATGATGGTGGGGTGAGTGAGAAGACGGGGCGCGGTTCCGTGTCCGCAGATGTGGCAGACCGGCTCTCCGAGGTGTTCGACCTCGTCGGGCCGCTGTACCGGCGCGCGTACGTGAGGGTCGAGCGGGACATCGCCGCCGAAGGGCTGTCCGTGGGCGTGCGGGCCGTGCTCAGCATGCTGCACGGGCGAGGCCCCATGACGGTCCCTCAGATGGGGCGGTTCCAGGCGCTCAGCCGTCAGTTCGTGCAACGCATGGTGAACGACGCCGCCGGGCGGGGACTCGTCGAGATCGCACCCAACCCCGCCCACAAGAGATCCTCCCTGATCCGGCTGACCGAGGAGGGGCGCACCGTCATCGGCGCCGTGCTCGACCGCGAGCGCGAAACCCTGCGCGGGGTCGACGGCGATCTCACGGAGGACGACATCGACACCTGCCTGCGCGTCCTCTCCGGCCTCCTCGCCGTCATGGACGACTGAGCCGGCCCCCGCTGTCATGGTCAACTGAGCCGCCCCTCCCGCCGTCATGGGCGACTGAGTCGCCCCCGCGCCACCAGCTCCACCGTCGTGGCCACCGCGATCGCCTGTACGGCCATCAGCGCCACCAGGACGAAGAGTTGCACCGCCCCGGCGGTCACCGGTGACGCCCCGCCCAGGAGCATGCCGACGAACGCGCCGGGGAGCGTGACCAGGCCCACCGTCCGGGTCTGGTCGAGGCCGGGGAGGAGGGCGTCGGAGGCGGTCGGGCGGACGATTTCGAGGCGGGCCTCGTGGGGGAGCAGGCCGAGGGCCAGGCACGCCTCCACCTCGCCGTTGCGCGCCGTCAGCTCGTCGAGGGCGCGGCGCCCCGCCAGCACGGTCGCCGTGAGCGCGCCGCCGATGAGGATGCCGGTCACCGGGATCACGGCGATGCCGCGGAGCGGGAGGAGGCCGCAGACGATGAGCGCCGCCACGAGCGGGGTCACCGGTGCCACGATCGGCAGGGCCGCCCAGATCCAGGTCCGGTTCGAGGTGAGGCGACGGCCCGCCGTGCGCGCGGCCACCGCCAGCATGAGCAGCAGGAAGGCCAGCAGCGCCGCTCCGTGGCGCACCACCCAGCCGATCAGGAGCGACACCACGGCCAGTTGGACCGTCGCCCGGACCCCGGCGATCGCGATGTCGCGGGCCCGGCGGCGCGACCCGTCCGGGGAGAGGCGGTACACCGCCGCGACCGCTGCCGCGATCACGAGGAGAACGACGAGCACCGCCGCGAGAGTTCCGTTGACGGGGAGGAGGGTGGCCGCTGCCTGGGTTCGAACGCGCACGGGAACACAGTAGAGCGCCCCGACCTGGGCACCGGTGCTGTTCTCCGCTTGACCGGTGAGCGAGGATGGGCGGGTAACAAAGCGTGAAGTTACCGCGATTCAGAAAGAGGGCTGACCGTCATGGCACAGCAGGTGCAGGGCGTGATCGCGCGGGCCAAGGGTGCCCCCGTGGAGATCGCGACGATCACGGTGCCGGACCCGGGTCCGGGCGAGGCCGTCGTGAAGATCCAGGCGTGCGGGGTCTGCCACACCGATCTGCACTACCGGGAGGGCGGGATCAACGACGAATTCCCGTTCCTGCTCGGTCACGAGGCGGCGGGTGTCGTCGAGTCGGTGGGTGACGGGGTGAGCGAGGTCGCCCCCGGTGACTTCGTGATTCTCAACTGGCGTGCGGTGTGCGGGCAGTGTCGTGCCTGTCGGCGCGGGCGCGCCCAGTACTGCTTCAACACCCACAACGCGAAGCAGAAGATGACCCTGGCGGACGGCACCGAGCTGTCGCCCGCGCTGGGCATCGGGGCCTTCGCCGAGAAGACCCTCGTGGCCGCCGGTCAGTGCACCAAGGTGGACCCGGCCGCCTCACCGGCCGCCGCGGGCCTGCTGGGCTGCGGTGTGATGGCGGGGCTTGGCGCCGCGATCAACACGGGCAACGTGGGCCGTGGCGACTCCGTCGCCGTGATCGGCTGCGGTGGCGTGGGCAATGCCTCCGTCGTCGGCGCCCGGCTCGCCGGCGCCGCGAAGATCATCGCCGTCGACATCGACGACGCGAAGCTCGCCACCGCGCGTGAGCTGGGCGCCACCCACACCGTCAACTCCCGCTCCACGGACCCGATCGAGGCCGTGCGCCAGCTGACCGGCGGGTTCGGAGCCGACGTCGTCATCGAGGCCGTCGGCCGCCCGGAGACGTACGAGCAGGCCTTCTACGCGCGCGACCTGGCGGGCACGGTCGTCCTCGTCGGCGTGCCGACGCCGGAGATGAAGCTGGAGCTGCCGCTGCTCGACGTGTTCGGGCGCGGCGGCGCGCTCAAGTCCTCCTGGTACGGGGACTGCTTGCCCTCGCGGGACTTCCCGATGCTCATCGACCTGTATCTGCAGGGACGCCTCGACCTCGACGCGTTCGTGACCGAGACGATCGCGCTGGACGACGTGGAGAAGGCGTTCGAGCGGATGCACCACGGCGACGTGCTGCGTTCGGTGGTGGTGTTCTGATGACCGACACGACCGCTTCCGGCGCCCGTATCGAGCACCTCGTCACCTCGGGGACGTTCTCCCTCGACGGGGGCACGTGGGACGTCGACAACAATGTGTGGATCGTCGGGGACGACCGTGAGGCGATCGTCATCGACGCCGCCCACGACGCCGACGCCATCGCCGAGGCCGTCGGCGAGCGGCGGCTCGTCGCGATCGTGTGCACGCACGCCCACGACGACCACATCGACGCCGCGCCCGCGCTCGCCGCGCGCACCGGCGCGCCGATCCTGCTGCACCCGGCCGACACCGAACTGTGGAAGCGCACGCACCCGGACCGCGCGCCGGACGGGGAGCTGGCCGACGGGCAGCGGATCGCCGTCGCGGGCGTGGAGTTGACCGTGCTGCACACGCCGGGGCACTGCCACGGCGCGGTCAGCCTGTACGCTCCCGCGCTCGGCACCGTGTTCACCGGGGACACCCTCTTCCAGGGCGGTCCCGGCGCCACCGGGCGGACCTTCAGCGACTTCCCGACCATCGTGGAGTCGATCAAGGACAGGCTGCTCACGCTGCCGGCCGAGACCGTCGTACGCACCGGACACGGTGACGGCACGACGATCGGCGCGGAGGCGCCGAACCTCGACGAGTGGATCGCGCGCGGGCACTGATCCCAGGTCCCGGCCGGGGCGGCGTGACCGTCGCCCCGGCCGGGACGTGGTTCAGTTCGGCAGGGTATCGGCACCGCAGGTCAGCAGGGTGTCAGCACCGCCCGCACCGTCTTGCCGCCCCTCGGATCGGTCCGCACGCTCCAGCGGCGGGCGAGCGCCTGGACCAGGGCGATGCCCCGGCCCGACTCGGCGGTCCGCGACTCGGGCGCCACGCGGGGGACCCCCGGCGCGTCGTCGTGCACGGCCACGGTCAGCTCGCCCGCCTGCAGACGCAGGCTCATCCGGCAGCTGCTGCCCTGTGCCTCGGTGGCGTTGGCGACCAGCTCCGAGACCACCAGCTCGGCGTCCGTCACCCCCTCGCCCGTACGCCCGGCGAGAAACCTCCGGGTCATCCGCCGGGCCCAACGGGCGGCGCCGGATCCCTGCGGCATCAGGAATTCCACGCGCGCGGCACGCCGGTCGGCGTCCCTCGACGCACGCATGACGACCACTTCCTCTCGTGCTGGATTGTGCACGGGTCGTGCCTCGGTGACGGTCCCCCTTCCCGCCGTACCGCGGCGTCACCCTTGCTCCTGTGCACCGAGTGCCCCGCACCGGCCGGTTCAGGCCGTGTCAGCCGCTTTCCGTGGGGTGCGGGTGGGCCAGCGTGTCGAGGAACCGGTCGATGGCGGGCGAGGAGGCCCCATCGGCGCAGTGGGAGCGCTCCACCTGCGGTATCGGCAACTTGCCCAGATGCGGTGCACGGGATTCCAGGGCCCGCGTCAATTGGAGCCGCTCCAGGGCCCGTTCGGCGGCTGAGGAGCGTACGTACTCGACCAGGGTCACGCCCAGATGGTCCGCATGACTGCGTACCGCGGCGTACTCATCCGGCGTGAAGAGCTCCCGTAGGAGCGCAGTACTACCGTCCATGTCGGCATGATGCCGCCCTGCGTCGCGCCGCGTGGGCGGTTGGCATATTCACCCCCCGTTCGCGTGGAGTTGGCGTTGTTCGATGGCGCCCGCGGGGGAGGGCCGTACTCAGAAGCGGTCGGGGTCCGCGGCCGCCGATACGGACGGCGGGTGACACAGGAAGACGGAAGGAGGGTGGGGTGGACCGCCGTCGATCATCTCGGTTAAGTTAGGCAAGGCTTACCTAATGGAGGTTCGGGATGGGTGTCCGACAGATCGCTGCCGCCGTGCCCAGCACGGCGGCCCACGCACGCTCCGTGCTCACCGCCGCATGGACCTGCGGCGTCACCACCGATGTGGGGCAGGACGACCTCGTCGGCGCGCACCGCGTCGACGACGACGACGGCACGGTGCGCATCACGCCGCCGCCCGACAGCGTGCTGGCCGCCGCCGTGCTCTGCTCACCGCATGGACGGCCCACCACGCTCATGGAGTTCGCCGACGCGGCGCCCGTCCCCGTACGCGACCGGGTGCGCGCGCGAGTGTGGCTGTCGGGCGAGCTGATCCCGGACGGTGAGGAGTTGGTGCTGCGGCCCGAACGGGCGGTCCTGCAGACCCGCGCGGGGCGCACCGGCATCGACCTCGACGAACTCGCCGCCGCCGCGCCCGACCCGCTCGCGCTCGCCGAGCCCCGCCTGCTCACCCATCTCGCCGACGCCCACCCCGAGGCCGTCGAACAGCTCACCCGGCTCATCGCCCCCGACAGCCTGCACGGTGTCGTCCGGGTCCAGCCGCTCGCCGTCGACCGGCACGGCCTGACGCTGCGTCTGGAGCGGTTGCGCGGCCAGGCCGACGTGCGGCTCGCCTTCCACCGGCCCGCCGACGACCTGGGTTCGCTCACCGAGCGCATGCATCACCTGCTCGCCTCTGCCCAGACCGTCAGCCGCCGCCGGAGGTGACCTTCTCGCGGGCCCTCACCTGTTCGGGCAGGGACCGTTGCTCTGTCGGCCGCCGGAACGCCCAGTCCATCCGGGGCTCGACGACGTAACGGAACACCCGCCGCACCGGTTCCGTGCACAGCACGGTGATGAGTGCGACCGCCGCCGCCGTCACGGCCAGCTCGCCGAGCGGGCTGTGCAGCCACGGGTGGTCGTACCAGTCCCAGAACCGGGAGGACTTGATGACGAAGCCGTGCAGCAGATAGGCGTAGATCGTCCCCGTGCCCAGGGCCGTGAACCACAGCCTGCGGCCCGGCACCCACGCCAGGAAGCACGCGGTCAGCGCGAGTGCGAGCACGAAGAGGGCGGGTGTCGCGAACAGGCCCGCCCACCCGGGCACGCCCCGCCCCTGGACGGCGCCCCGGTGGAAGAACCAGCCCGCGTCGAACCATGGCGCCACCCAGTACGCGGCGACCAGGGCCGCGCCCGAGACCCCCAGTGCCACCCATCGCACGCCCCACGTCCGTAGCCGCGCGAAGTGCTCGGGCCGCAGCACCAGGCCCGCCACGAAGAACGGCAGGAACTGCAGCACCCGTTGGAGCGCCAGGTCGCCGCCCGCGCCCGGCCACATCGACACGGCCGTGCCCACGGCCAGCGACACGGCCACGGGGCGACGCAACTGCAGCCACAGCGGCGTCGACAGCCGCCAGACGAACAGGGCCACCAGGAACCACATCAGATACCAGGGGTCCAGCAGGCTGATCGGATATCCCGGATCGTCCTGCGCCCACCGGTAGAACAGCGTGTACGCCACCTCGAAGACGAGGTACGGCACGACGACCCCGGTCACCAGGCGCCGCAGGCGGTGCGGCGCCATGTCGAAACTGCGCGAAAAATAGCCCGACACCAGTGCGAACGCCGGCATGTGGAAGGCGTAGACCGCGAGGTATATCGCCGTCACCGCGCGGGAGCCGTAGGTCAGCGGCTCCCACGCGTGCCCGCAGGCCACGAGGACGATCGTCAGAAATTTGACGTTGTCGAAGTACGACTCGCGTGCCTGCCCTGCCATCGCGTTCGCTGCACCCTCCACCTCGGGACGGTCCGGGTCTCCTGCCCGTACCCCTCGCAGACCGTTCCATGAGTGAAGGTGTGACACAAGTGGCGTATGCGGCGTGGCGGGTCAGACCGCCGTGTATGCGCCATCCACGAGGTGGTAGCTGCCCGCGATGAACGAGGCACGGTCCGAGAGCAGGAACACGATCAGCTCGGCGACCTCCTCGGACGTGCCCAGGCGGCCCGCAGGGTGCAGCGAGACCAGACCGTCGTAGGCGGCCTTGTCCATCTCCTTGAGGAGCGGGGTCTCGATGAAACCCGGGCCTACCGCGTTGACGCGTATGCCCTGCGCGGCGTACTCGGCCGCGGCCGTCTTCGTCAGGCCGACCACGCCGTGCTTCGCGGCGACGTACGCGGGGGAGCCGGCGAAGCCGACCGAGCCGAGGATCGAGGCGACGTTCACGATGGCGCCGCCGTTGCCCGCGGCCTGCATCGCGGGGAGTTCGTAACGCATCGAGTAGAAGACGCCGTCGAGGTTCGTGCGCACCACGCGGTTGTACACGTCGATGTCGTACTCGCCCGTGGGCGCGCTCGCGCCGCCGATGCCGGCGTTGTTCACGGCCAGGTCGAGCCCGCCGAACGTGTCGACGGAGAACTGCACGGCCGCCTCGACGGAGGCCGGGTCGGTCACGTCGACGGCGACCGCGGCGGCCTTCAGGCCCTCCGCCTTCAGCGTCTCGGCGGCCTCCTGTGCGCCCTTCTCGTTGTAGTCCGCGATGACGACATTGGCGCCGCCGCGGCCCAGGCGGCGGGCGGTGGCCAGGCCGATGCCGGAGGCGGAGCCGGTGACGAGGGCGGTCTTCCCGGCGAACTCGGCGGCGTACTCGGTCACGTTGCCGGTGGTGGGGGTGGTGCTCATGGTGCGATTCACTTTCTGGTAGCGACGTCGGGGGCCGCCGCTTCGGCGGCCTCCTCGATGAGGGCGTCGTAGGCCCGCGCCACCAGATCGGTGAGGTCTTCGGCGTCCGTGCCCGCGCCGCGCGCCCAGGTGCGCAGCGCGGCGGTCAGCACTCCGGCGGCGGCCCCGACGACGACCTCGGGACGCGGGTCCCGGGCCGGGTCGGTGCCGAGCCGGTCGGCGATGATGCGTACGGACTCGTCCTGGGCGTCGACCCGGATGCGCTCGTACGCGGCGAACAGGGCGGGCTCCGCGTCCACGACGGCGTACAGCTCGCGCAGCCGCGGACGGTGGTGCCAGCCGGGTGTCTGCCGGTCGGTGAGATAGTCCGCGACCGCGCCCCGGTAGGCGAGCAGTGGTGGCTCGCCGGCGGGGCGGGCGCGCAGCGCCGCGTTGATCCCCGCACCGTCGGCACGGGTGAAGTCGAGGGCCGCGTCCTCCTTGCCGGCGAAGTGCCGGCTGAAGGTGCGGCGGGTGACGTCAGCGCGGTCGGCTATCGCCTCGACGGTCACGTCGCCGAGCCCGCGCTCGAGCACCAGCTCGACCGCGGCCTCCGCGAGCGCCTCGCGCGTCCGGCGGGCCTTGGCCTGCCGGCGGTCGCCGGCGGGCCCGGAGCTGGTGGCCTCGTTCGCGTTCATGTCTTCGACGGTACACCTTGATGTCCCAATGGGACAGATGTCTCGGTGGGACATTTGTGCGGGGAGATCGCGGCCCGCCGCGTCAGGCGTGCCAGTGCCCGTGCAGCGCGGCGGTCGTGAAGCCGGGCCCGTACGCGACCATCGTTCCGCGGGTGCCGGCGGGCGGCGGTTCCTGGTGGGTGCGCTCGAGGACGCGGAGCACGCTGGGCGCGCCAAGGTTTCCTTCGTCGGCCAGTGTGTCCGTGGAATGCCGCGCCGCGTCGGCGGAGAGGCCCAGCGCCGCTGCTGTATCGGTGATGATGCGCGTGCTGCCGGGGTGGACCACTGGGAAGTCGGTGCGGCGGGTGTCCAGCCAGGCCACGAGCGCCGGCAGCACGTCGTCGGCAGCCGTCAGTGCCTCTCTGGTGGAGTCGAAGTGGAATCCGTCCGGGGCGACTCGGCCGCTGTATCGGTCGACACTGTCCGGGAGTACGTACTCGAAGCTGTCCTCGATGGCCATGCCGGGCCCCAGCGGTTGTGCCGTGACGATCGCCGCGGCGGCCGAATCCCCGAAGAGCGCCTTATAGATCATCGACTGGATGGTCGTGTCGCTGTGCTGGTAGACGCCGGATATGGCTTCCGCGGCGACGACGAGCACGGTGTCGGAGGGGCGTGCTGCCACGTGGTCGGTGGCGCGGATCAGGGCCTGGGTCCCGCCGGCACACGCCAGGGTGGTGAGGGCGGTGCGACGGGTCGTCGGGCGGAGCCGCAGCCGGTTCATCAGCTGGATGTCCAGATTGGGAACGGCCCACCCGGTCGAATGGGTGGTGATGATGGCGTCGATGTCCCCTGGGCCGAGGCCCCCCTCTGCGAGCGCGGCCCCCGCCGCTTGTTCGGCCAGATCGAGCGCGTCGTCGAAGGTGGTGCGTGCCCGCTCGCCGACGTCCGAGACGCCCGACACCGTCGGTGAGTCGAGTGGTCGGGCGAAGTAGCGTGTGCGGACCCCGCAGTTGCCGATGACGCGCAGGATGGCGTTGAGCCGTGGGTGATCGTGGTGGTGGGAGCGTATGTCGTCGGCGATCTCGTCGGTGCTGATCTTGTGGGCACCGAAGGAGGTCCGGGGGCGTGAGATGTAGGCGGGCACGAGGGTGACTCCCACTTGGCTGAGGTCGGGCGTGGGGGGTGCCGCTCAACGTACTTCACACCGTGAATACGGTCCCCGCCACCTCTTTCAGCCGGCGCGCAGGTACGGAGCGCGTAGATGGGCCCGACGTGAGCCGGGGTGGAAGACGAGGATGATGAGGCGGGTGCCCGGCGCGGTAAGTGGTTGGGCGGCGCAGGTGGTGACCCACCCCGGCCCGTATTTCGCGTGGAGGAGGGGGCGTTCGTCGCCGTCGGGGTGGACGGACGCGCCGCCCGCCTCGTAGATGGGTGCTGCCTCGGGGTCCGCGAGAATCTCCTTCTCGATCTGGAGCAGCGTGTCGTCGTCGGGCCGGGAGGCGAGGGCTGCACGCAATTGAGGCATGACGAGCGGCGCCCATGCCGTGGCCCAGTCCGTCAGGGCTGTCCGTGCCGTCGGATCCAGCAGCATCCATCGCATGGTGTTCGCCGGTACCTGCGCGTCGGGGAACAGTTCGCTGAACGATCTGTTGCACGCCAGGAGATCCCACGACGCGTCCGTCACGTAGGCCATGTGCGAGATGCTGTCGACCGCTTCCTGCCAGACACCGGGAACTTCCTTGCCTGCGGTGAGGTTCAACGGCCCTGGTGGATCCTGTAGCAGTGCGTACCGGCACAGCAGGATCCACTCCTGCTCGTTGAGCCCGAACAGCCGCGCCACATCGCGCAGTAGTTCCGCGGGGGCGTTGGGGTATGTCCCCGACTCCAGTCGGTGGTACGTACCGATTGTCCGGTGCAGCAACTGGTCGACCTGGTGCTGAGAGAGGCCGGGAGCGCGGCGGCCCTGGCCAGTGGGCCGGGCGAAGCCATGGGATTCCGGGGCTATGAGGGCGCGCCGTTCACGGAGCAGGGCGCGAAGCGCCGTCTTGTTCATGGTGGGTAATCCCTCGTTGTTCACGCCGAGTTGAGCGTGAGCAGTCTAAATAGTCCCATGGTCTTTGGTAATAAACATTGCCCGAAGAAAACGATCAGACGGTGCGTCATGATGGGTTGAGTTGGGTTTCCCACCTGCTGGTTTCCTCGCTCGTGCGCATGTGGACGCGGCGTTGCGGCACCTGTGCCGGGCCACTCGAAAATGGCTGAAATTTCCCGCTGCGGGTAACCCACAAGCCTCTGCGACCGTTCAGGCAAGTGCGAGTGGGGCCGGGCCACCAATTGCGATCCATGTGGCCGGAAAATGCGTTGCGAGACGCGAACGCCCACACTCGTCCGGGCGGTCGGTGGAGGTCACTGGCTGCGGTCGGTGCCGTCACTCGCCATCACGTAGCGGCCACGGCACCGGCCGCGCCCGGTCCCGGACCCCGTCATCGCCCGGACTTGTGCACATTCCGTACGTAGTCGTCGGCCGCCGCGTCGAGGCCGATGTCGTGCTGGGCACGCTCGGACAAGTACCAGCGGTGCTCCAGGACTTGGTGGTACAGCTCGGCCGGGTCCATCGGCGTGGACACCCGGTCGCGGACGGCGCGGACCGTGGGGCGGAACACGTCACGGACCCAGCGGTGGGCGAGAACCTCGGGGCGGGCGTCCGCCGCGTCCTCCTGCGTCGCCATCCAGCTCTCCAGGTCGCCAAGGAGCCGACGCGCCTGGTTCTCCTCGGCGTCCATGCCGGTCAGGCGCAGGAGTTGACGCTGATGGTGGCCCGCGTCGACGACCTTCGGCACGAACGTGACGGTGTCGCCGTGCGGCGAGCGGGAGATCTGCATCTCGGCCACGTCGAAGCCCAGATCGTTGAGGCGGCGGATGCGGCGCTCCATGTAGTGGTGCTTGCCGGCCGGATACACCGACGTACGGGTCAGCTCGGACCACAGGTCCGTGTACCGCTGCACGATCTCCGTACCGAACGCGATCGGGTCGATCGACGGGTGCAGCGCGCCCGACGCCTCCAGGTCGAGCATCTCGCCCGCGATGTTCACCCGTGCCAGATCGATGTCGTACTCCCGCTGCCCGTCGCTCAACTGCGGGTGCAGCTCGCCGGTCTCGGCGTCCACCAGGTAGGCGGCGTACGCGCCCGCGTCCCGGCGGAAGAGGGTGTTGGACAACGAGCAGTCGCCCCAGGCGAAGCCGCTGAGATGCAGACGCACCAGGAGCACGGCGAGCGCGTCCATCAGCCGGTGCACGGTCGTCGGCCGCAGCGTCGTCTCGAACATCGAGCGGTACGGCAGCGAACCGCCCAGGTGCCGCGTGATGAGCACGGGCTCCAGCGGGGAACCGTCGGGCTGCTCGCGGCCCGTGACCACGGCGAGCGGATCCACCGCGGGGATCGCCAACCGGTCGAGCGTGCGCAGCAGTTCGTACTCGTTCAGCGCCGGGCGCCGGGCCAGCTCCTTCACGGCGACGACCTCGTCCCCGGCGCGCGCGTAACGCACCACGTGCCGCGAGATGCCGCGCGGAAGAGGCACCAGATACTCCTCGGGCCAATCCTCCAGCGGGATGTGCCAGGGCAGGGCGAGCAGGAGCACCGGGTGCTCGGGGTTGGTGGCGCTGATCTCGAGCGGCATGACCACCAGCGTAAAGGGGGCCCGGGCGCTGCCTCGTCGGCCTGATCCAAACGACAGACCCTAGTGGTCGGGGACCGGTTCCGCCCGGCCCGACGCCAGGGAGCGTTCGGCCGCCGCGAGGGTCTCCGTGAGCCGCAGGCCGAACCGGGCGTCGCACGGGTGGGCCGCGCCGCCGTGCGCCGCCTCCAGCAGTGCGTCGACGGCGGCGGCCAGCGCCTCCTGGGCCGTGCCGGTGCCCGTCGGCATCGCCGACACGCCCTGAGTGCCGCGCAGTTCGACCGCGATGCCGGTCGCCGCCGGGGGAGTGGTCAGGCTGAGCGTCGCCGTGCTGGTGGCGTCGCCCGCGTGCCGGAGCACGAGATGCACGGTGTCGCCGGGGCCGCCGTGCGCCGCCACCGTCCGCACGTCGCCCAGGACCGGCAGCAGCATCGACAGGGCGTGCGGACCGACGTCCCACAGGGCACCCTTGTCCGCCCGCCACGGCGTCGTGGCCCGCACGTGCGCATCGTCGCCGGGCGCGTACAGCGCGCCGTACCAGTCGGCGCGGCCCGTGAACCAGTCCTCCACCCTGCCCTGTTCGGCGACCCAGGCCGCCGTGAGCGGAGAGTGCCGCAGCGTGCAGAAGACGGTCGTTGCGACGCCCGCGGTGTCGGCCGCCTCGACGACCGCGCGGGCCGCGTCGGGCCGGGTGGCAAGCGGCTTGTCGAGGAGCAGGTGGCAGCCCGCCGCGGCGGCCCGCGCGGCGAGCGGGGCCTGGACGTCCGGCGGCACCGCGAACGCCACGACGTCGCTCGCCGCGAACAGGGCGTCCACGTCGTCGTACGCCGTCGTGCCGTGCCCTGCCGCGAGCTCGGCCGCCGCCTGTGTCCTGCGCCCCCAGATCCCGACGAGGTCGACGGCCTTGTGGGCCTCGAGTGTGGGGGCGTACGTCCGCCCGGCCCAGGAGCCGGTGCCGACGAGACCGAAACGCGCAGGGCCGGAATCGGCGGCCGGGGTGGAAGAGGTCATGAGTGGCAGTATCGACCGGTTCGATGGACTCTGCACAGAGGGTCGCGTCGAGGGGTGCAGACAGGGCGTGGGGTTCGGTAAATAATGATTCACCGAACTGGTGAACCGGAGACACATGAGTCCTGCCCCGATATCGGCGACGCCCCTGCGCGAGCGGCTCGCCGTGCCCGTGCTCGCCTTCGGCGGCATCCTCATGGCGGTCATGCAGACCGTCGTCGTCCCGCTCCTGCCCGACCTGCCGCGGCTGACCGGCGCCTCGCCCGCCGCCGTGTCCTGGATGGTCACCGCGACCCTGCTCGCCGGGGCCGTCCTCACCCCGGTCCTCGGCCGGGCCGGCGACATGTACGGCAAGCGACGCGTGCTGCTCGGCGCGCTCGCCCTGATGACCGCCGGGTCGGTGCTGTGCGCCCTGACCTCCGACATCCATCTGCTCATCGCCGCCCGCGCGCTGCAGGGCGCCGCGGCCGCCGTCGTGCCGCTGTCCATCAGCATCCTGCGTGACGAACTCCCGCCGCACCGCACCGGATCCGCCGTCGCCCTGATGAGCTCGACGGTCGGAATCGGCGCGGGGCTGGGCCTGCCGCTGGCCGCGCTCATCGTGCAGTACGCCAACTGGCACGTGATGTTCTGGGCGACCAGCGCCCTCGGCGCGCTCGGCCTCGGCCTCGCCTGGTGGGCGGTGCGCGAGTCACCGGTCCGCTCCCCGGGCCGCTTCGACGCGCTCGGCACGCTGGGTCTCGCCGCGGGCCTCGTCTGCCTGCTGCTCGGCGTCTCGCAGGGCGGCCAGTGGGGCTGGGGGAGCCCCGTGGTGCTCGGTCTGTTCGCGGGCGCCGTCGTGATCCTCGGTCTGTGGGCATGGCAGCAACTGCGCACCGAGGGGCCCCTGGTGGACCTGCGTCTGGCCGTCGGCCGCCGGGTCGGCCTTCCGCACCTCGCGGCGCTGCTCACCGGCTTCGCCTTCTACGCCAACTCGCTCGTCACCGCACAGCTCGTGCAGGCCCCCGTCGCCACCGGCTACGGGCTCGGCCTGTCCATCGTCGCCACCGGCCTGTGCATGCTGCCCAGTGGCGTCATCATGCTGATGTTCTCGCCGGTCTCGGCCCGTATCTCCGCCGCGCGCGGCGCCCGGATCACGCTCGCCATCGGCGGCGTGGTGCTCGCCCTCGGCTACGCGATCCGCATCGTCGACAGCACCGACCTGTGGGTGATCCTCGTCGGCGCCGCCGTTGTCTCCACCGGCACCACCCTCGCGTACTCGGCGCTGCCCACCCTGATCCTGCGCGCCGTTCCGGCCGCCGCGACGGCCTCCGCGAACGGCGTCAACGTCCTCATGCGCACCATCGGGCAGGCCGTCTCCAGCGCCGCCGTCGCCGCCGTGCTCGTCCACCACACGACCCGTCTTGGCGGCGCCGACGTCCCGTCCCTGCATGGTTACCAGATGGCGTTCGCCATGGCGGGTGCGGTTGCCTTGGTGGCTACAGCGGTCGCCCTGGTCGTCCCCTCCGACGGAGCGCCGGGCCGTGCCGTCACAGGCGCTCCCGCTCCGGTGCCCACCGCGAAGGGAACGTGAGGCGATGACGGCGGCCCGCACGTGCGGGCCGCCGAACGACGCCGCTCAGCCGTGCTGAACGTGCAGCGGCTCGAACCCGACGACGGTGCGCGCGCCGTCGCTCCAGCGCACCCTCAACTCCCCGTCCAGGAGCGCGACATCGGACACGGCGTCCGCGAGCGGCTCCTGCGGCGACCGCGCGCCGAGTGCGGCCAGCGCCACGAACACCGCCGTCCCTTCCACGTCCGCCGCGAGACGCGGCACCCGCACCCACGGCTCGTACGCCGTGCCCTGCGGCGCGCGCACCTCGTCCCGCAGCTCCCAGCCGCGCAGGCCGATCAGCTCCGAGTGCAACGCGTCCGTGGCCCAGCCGGTGAGCGTCACCCGCGCCCCGTGCGGGGCACCGATCACACGGTGCACCCGCAGCTCGTACGCGCCGCGCGCCACGGTCACGCTCTCCACGCGCAGCCCCGGCACCATCGGGGGACCCGACGTGAACACCGGACGGTGCCAGGACGCCGCCCAGCCCCAGCCGTCGCCCTGGCCCGCCCCCAGCGGATGGATGCGGCGCCGGGCGCTTCCGATGCCGTCGCACTCGACCGACAGATGGTTGTCCGCCGGGTTGGCCGGGGACGTGGGCCCGGTGTGCGTGGAGTAGGCCTGGTGGCTGTAGAGGGCGTCGGCATCGGCGGCGTTCTCGCCCTCGAACGGGCGGACGTGGTCACTGCCGTGGTTGTGAAGGCGTACGATCCCGTCCGCCTGCGTGGACTGCACCAGGAGGCCCGGCGCGGGCAGCGAGAGCACCCGGTCGGGGCCTTCGCTCGGCGCCGCCTCCTCGGGCGCCGTCCACAGCGGATCGTCCTCGCCCGCCAGCAGCGCGACGAAGCCCTTCGACGCCCAGTACGGGGACGCCGGGCCCGAGTAGTGCTGCAGCGTCGCGTCGTGCGGGCCGTGCCAGCCGAGGCTGAGCAGACCCTCGTCCGTGACGCCGCCACGGTCCAGGAAGTAGCGCAGGTTCCCGCTGATCAGACGGCGTGAGGCGCCCGGGGACAGCGGCGTGTGCCCGGTGACCGCGCCGATACTGACGGCCGCCGACGCCGCGAACCGGTAAGTGAGCGAACGCCCGAAGTGGATCGGCGCCCCGTCGCCGCCGAAGAGCAGCGAGAAGCCCTCGAGGTGCTCGCGCAGGCGCGGACCCACCCGCTCCGACAGGGCGGAGTCGCCCGTCAGATGCGCGTGCAGCATCGGGTACAGGTGCAGCGCCCACCCGTTGTAGTGGTCGAAGGCCCGCCCGTCGCCGTCGCGGTACCAGCCGTCGCCCTCGTACCAGGTCTCCAGCAGGTCGAGCGCCCGCTGGATGGCGCGCGTCGTCGCCGCGTCGGAGCGGCCGACGGACTCCAGGAACGAGGCCACCATGAACGGGAAGAGGTACCAGTTGTTCGGCGCGGGCGTGTGCGTGATGGCGCCGCGCAGCCACTTCTCCGCACGGTCCTGCACGTCACTGTCGAGCCGGTCCCACAGCCACGGCCGGGTCAGCGACAGGCCGAGCGCCACCGAGGCGGACTCCACCATCGGCTGGCCCTGGACGTGGTGGTCGAGGATCAGCGGCCAGGACTCGGCGTCGTCGCGCCCCGGCGTCCGGGTGCCCGCCGCGAGGCCGCTCGCGTACCGGTCGAGCCAGCCGTGCGGGTCCTTGCCCTGCGCGCCCGCGACCCGGAAGCCGGCCGCCAGGAACGTACGGGCATAGCCCTCGAGCCCGTCCGAGCGGACGCCGGACCCGGAGGGCCGGCCCGGCAGATCGAGCAGTGCGCCCTCGGGCGTCGCCCACCGCCAGGCCGCTCCGAGCAGCCCGTCGGCGACGGCTTCCCAGTGCGCCCGGGTGAAGCCGGTGTGCGGGCTCAACTCCCGGTCCTCGGCGGGGAGATCGAACGGGGTGCTGTTCATGCGAGGTATGCCAGCCTTTCGCGTCGTACGGGATGGGCGAAGCCGTCGCCCGTGGACCAGCGCGTCAGTTCGCCGATCGCGGTGTCGGCGAGGCGCTGCCACTCGTTGCCCTGGGAGCCGGCCAGATGAGGGGTGATCAGCGCGTTCGGGCAGTCCCACAGCGGGTGGTCCGCGGGCAGCACCTCCGGGTCCGTGACGTCCAGGACCGCGCGGATGCGGCCCGCGTGGACCACGTCGGTCAGGGCGTCCTGGTCGACGACGGCGCCGCGCGCGGTGTTGATGAGCGTGGCGCCCGGCCGCATCGAACTCAGCAGCTCCCTGCTGACCAGCCCGGTCGTGGTGGGCAGCAGCGGCGTGTGGACGCTCAACAGGTCGCTGCGCGTGAACAGTTCGGGCAGACCGACGCGTTCCACGCCGAGCTCGGCCGCGTCCTCCTCGGAGACGTACGGGTCGTGCAGCAGCACCTCGAATTCGAAGGGGCGCAGCAGTTCGATCACCCGGCGGCCGATGAGCGAGGCGGACAGGATGCCCACCGTGCGGCGGTAGTTGCCCACTTCGTGGGAGGTGAGCAGCCAGTCGCCGCGCTCGCGCTCACGGTGGAAGTCGCGGGCCCGTTCCAGGACGTGCTTGCCGTGCAGAAGGATCATCGCGAGGGTGTACTCGGCGACCGGTAGCGCGTTGGCCGCGGCCGCAGAGGACACGGCGATGCCGCGCTCCCAGCAGGCCTCGGTGACGTGCCCGCGCACCGAACCGGCCGAGTGCACCACGGCCTTGAGGGCGGGCGCCGCCGCCAGCACGTCGGCGTCGAGCGACGGGCAGCCCCAGCCGGTGACGAGCACCTCGACGTCGGCCAGGACCTCCTTCGCCCGGGCGGACGTGAGGTCGTCGAGCACGGGCAGCGGTGCGAGGTCGCAGACCTCCGTGAGCGCGGCCATGGACCGCGGCGTGAAGACGGCCGCCGCGGCCTGGGGGGACATGGCCAGCGCCACGCGGGGCTTGCTCACTTGACCGCCCCCGCCGTGAGGCCGGACCGCCAGAAGCGCTGGAGGAAGACGAACGCGAGGACGAGAGGGAGGACCGCGAGGAGCGAGCCCATGATCACCACCGGGTAGTACTCGGGCGAGACGGTCGCCTGGCTGTTCCATTGGAACAGGCCGAGGCTGACGGGATACAGATCCTGGTTCGACAGCATCACCATCGGCAGGAAGAAGTTGTTCCAGATCGTGGTGAGCTGGAAGAGGAAGACCGTGACCAGGCCGGGGCCCAGCATGCGCAGCGCGACCTTGAAGTACGTCGCGAGTTCGCTTGCGCCGTCGACGCGCGCGGCCTCCAGGACCTCGTTCGGCACGTACCCCTGGGCGAAGATGCGGCCGAGGTACACGCCGAACGGGTTGAACAGGACCGGGATGAACACGGACCAGAAGGTGTTCACGATGCCGGTCGCCGACGCGATCAGATACAGCGGCAGCGCGAGCACCGTCTGCGGCACCATGACCGCCGCGAGCACCAGGCCGAACAGCTTCTCCTTGTGCCGGAAGTGGTACTTGTCGAAGGCGTAGCCGCAGGCGACGCTGATCAGCGCGCCGATGGCCGCGCCCAGGACCGCGTACAGCAGGCTGTTGCCGTACCAGCGGCTGTACAGGCCGCCGTCCATCGCGAACAGGTCCTTGAGGTTCTGCACGAGGGAGAAGTCGCTGAACGACAGGATGCTGCTGCTGAACAGGGCGTCTCGGGACTTGGTCGAGGCGAGGACCAGCCACAGGACCGGAAGCAGCGTGTACAGAACGGAGATCGCGACGACGACGTTGACCGTCGCGCGCCCCAGCATCCGGGGGCGAAGGAGGGTGGAGTCGGTGGCGCTCATCGGGCCTCCTCCTCGGCCGAGTTGACGCGGTTGGTCCAGCGGGTGACCCCGAAGGAGACGGCGATGGTGATGATCAGCAGGATCACCGACGCGGCGGCCGCGAGGGAGTAGTTGTTGCGGCTGAAGGCCGCGTCGTAGATGTACATGCTCGGCGAGAACCGGGTGTCCACCATCTGCGACGACTGGTGCAGCAGCATGGGCTCGGTGAACAGCTGCAGCGCCCAGATCAGCGTGAACATCGCGACCATGACCACAGAGGAGCGCACAAGTGGCGTCTTCACCTGCAACGCGGTGCGCACCGGCCCCGCGCCGTCGACGACGGATGCCTCCAGGACCTCGCGGGGGACCGCTTGCAGGGCCGCGTAGAAGATGACCATGTTGTAGCCGAGGTTCGACCACAGGGCGATGTTCACGATCGACGGCAGCGTGGTGTGCAGACCGAGGAAGTCGACCTGGATGTCCGCCTTGCCGAGCGCCTCGACGACCGGGCTGATGCCCGGCGTGTAGAGGTACAGCCAGATCAGGGCCGCGATGATGCCGGGCACCGCGTGCGGCAGGAACAGGCCCAACTGGGCCCAGGACCGCAGCCGTACGACGCCGGAGTCGAGCAGCAGCGCCAGCGTGAGAGAGCCGATCACCATCAGCGGGATGTAGATCACGCAGTACAGCGCGACCGTGCCGAGCCCGGACAGGAACGTCGGGTCGGTGATCACGGCGGCGTACGAGCGCAGGCCCACGAAGACGGTGCGTTCGGGGCCGAAGCCGAGGCCCGGCTGGTCGTCGCTGAAGAAGCTCAGCCACACCGCTGTGCCGACCGGGATCAGGAAGACCAGCGTGAGCAGGACGAAGAACGGCGCCATCAGGACGCCGGCCGCACCGCCGCGGCGGCGCTTGGCCGCCCGCTGTGCCTTGCGCGCGGAGTGGCCACCCGCCTCCTGTGGGGCGGGCGCGGCCGTGGGGGCATGGGTTGTCGCGGTCATGGGTCACCTGCCTTTCGGGGTGCGGGCGTTCACGTGGAACGGGTGGTGGTCTTGAGGCCGAGCGCCTTCAGATCGGGCATCGTGCCGTCCTGCGCTGCGCGCGCGGCGGACAGGAGGGTGCCGGAACCGGCGCCCGCGCGGGCGAAGGCGTCCTGCATGACATAGCCGGTCGCGGTCATGCGCGGACCCCAGACCCAGCCATCGCGGATCTTGTGCGCCTCTTCCTCGAAGAGCCGGTAGATGTCCTGCCCGCCGTAGTACGCCTTGTCGAACGCCTTGCTGCCGACCGGGATCAGATCGCTGACGGCCGGGTACTGGCTGCTCGCGCCGCTGGACAGCCGAGCCTTGAGGGCGTCGGGGTGCGACACCTGCCACTCGATGAACTCCATGGCAGCCTCGGGCTTCTTGCTGTTCTTCGTCACGGCGAACGTGGAGCCGCCATGCGTACCGAGGGACGGCTTGTCCGGTGTCCACTGGGGGAGCGGCGCGATGCGCCACTGGCCCTTCTGCTCCGGGCGCGCGTTCATCTGCGCGCCCGCGTCCCAGGCTCCGCTGAGCCGGGTCAGGACCAGGCCCGTGCCGATCTGCGCATCGGCGATGCGGGCGCTGGAGGCGTTGGTGTAGACGAGTCCCTCGTCGATGAGGCGCTGCCAGTACGCGGCGACCTTCCGGGTCGGGGCGTCCACCATGGAGACGTTCCACGCGCCGTGCGAGGTGTCGAACCACTGGGCGCCCGCCTGGCACGCCCAGGCGGCGAACTGCGTCATCCCGTCGGTGGGGAACAGTGTGACCTTGCGGCCGCCGCCCGTACGCCGCACCTTCCGCGCGAGCTCCGCGAACTCGTCCCAGGTGGTGGGGACTTCGAAGCCGTACTTGTCGAAGAGGTCCTTGCGGTAGTGCATCACCATCGGCTCGATGTCCAGCGGCACGCTGAAGGTGTGCCCCTGGAACGTGGTCAGGCCGAGCGCCTGCGGAAGCAGCTTGCGGCGCAGTTTGTCGCTGATCAGCTCGGTGATGTCGCGCGTGACGCCATCGATGGCGAAGCCCGGCAGCTGGGGGTACTCGATGGTGGCGACATCGGGGGCGTTGCCCGCGCGCGCCGCGTTGCTGAGCTTCAGATAGCCGCCCTGCGTACCGGACGGCACCTGCTGGAAGTCGACCTGGATGTGGTCGTGCGTCTGATTGAACTTGTCCACCACCTCCTGGCTGCCGCGAAGGGCGGACCAGAAGGTGATGGTGGTCTTGCCGGTCCTGCTTGAGCTAGAGCTTGCCTGCGACGCGCTGTCACTCCCGCTGCAGGCGCCAAGGGCGCCCGTCAGGGGCAGCGCGGTGATCGCGGCGAGCACCGATCGACGGCTCTGTCGACCAGGCATGGGCGCCTCCCGCGGCTCCTGCGTGTTCGAGTCACGGGAATCCTGATCGGTTCACGAGATGCGGTCAATAGATCGATCAGAAGAAAATGAAACGGTCAAACGCTCAGTATGCGGCGGGGGTTGAGGGAAGCGGGTCGCGATACGCGGCGGAACGGGTGGAACCGCGCACCTTGAGCGTCGGCAGCAACTCGACCCGGTGCGCGGGACCGGCACCCGCGCCCCGGCCCAGGCGGTGCAGCAGCAGCTCGGCCGCCGCCCGCCCGACCTCCGCCTTCGGCGGGGACACGGCCGTCAGCGGAGTGCTGCCGAGCCCGGCGACCACGTCGTCGTACGCGATCGCGGAGCAGTCCTCCGGGACACGCACCCCCGCGTCGCGCAGCGACTGGACGAGCATCAGCGCGTCGACGTCGCCGTGCAGCAGGACACCCGTGGCCCCCAACTCGTCCAGCAAAGGTGGCAGTTCGAGCTGCTTCTCGGCTTCCTCCGCCTCCGGCTCGGGAACAGCGCGGGGGGAGCTGAGGGCGACCGCCCACTTGTCCACCTGCGGATGGTCCGCCGCGATCTCGGTGAACGCGGCACGCACCGCGCGCGCCGTCGGGCTGTCGTCGCGCGCCGCGAGCACGATGCGGCGGTGACCGAGGCCCGTGAGGTGCTCGACGGCGAGGTGCACGCCGTACCAGTGGTCGGTGCACACGGTGTCCACGGCGTGCACCGCGCTGCCCCTGCGCGGCCGGCGCTCCATCACCACCGTGGGCACGTCCACGCGCGCGAGCCAGGCGTAGTCGGCCTCCTCGGTGGCGAGGCTGCGCCAGCGCGGGGCGATGAGGAGCCCGCGGGCCCCGTCCGCCAACGCCCGCTCCACGAGGGGCTGTTCGGCGCCCGGGGCGGCGGGGGCGATGTGCAGGGCGATCCGGACCCCGGCCTCCTCGAACGCGGTGCGGGCGCCGTGCAGCATCTCGTACAGGTACGCGTGCCGCTCGGGGACGACGACGGCGATGGGGCCGCCGTCCAGGTCGGCGCCCGGGGCCGGCGCCCGGGCTTCGCGCTGCTCCTGCCGCTGGTCGTGTCCCTCGTCCTGCTCCGGCAGGATCGGTCGGGCGACGCCGTGCCCGCGGCGCAGCTTGCCTGCGCGTGCGAGCTCTTCCACGTCGCGGCGGAGCGTCACCACCGACACCGCGAGCTCCGTGGCCAGATCGCTGACCCGCGTCGCGCCGCGCGCCTGCACGGCGGCAAGGATCCGCTGCCGCCTGAGATCGACCGGTTCGCGCATGCTGATGGCCCCCTCGTGTACCGCTGGTACCGCTGTTCGTTTGAGCGTTTTGCTGAACGCTTCGGCCGAGCATAACCAGCGGGCGGCGTCGGGCGTCAGCCCTCCGTCGGATTCGGCTCCGGCGGTACGTGATCGAGGACGATGCCGAAGTGCTGGTCGTAGGCCTCGAGGACGGAGGCGTCGGTGGGGAGCTCGGTGACGGTGCGGCGGCCGTCGACGGTGGCCGTGAGCGTATGACCGCTGAGGGTGATCCGGCCGTCCTCGGTGAGCCGCGAACAGACCAGGGACTGTGTGAAGTGTGAGGCGGGTGAGGTGCGGTGGTACCAGGCGCCCGCCTCGAAATCCCGAAGTGTGCGAGGGCGTTGCTCGAGCAGATACTGGGGTTCGCCGTCGCGCAGTACGAGGAGGTCGCCCTCGGCTGCGCCCTCGACCGAAGCCGCGTCGGCGTCGGTGTCGGCATCACCGTCGGTTTCGGTGTCCTCGATCCGGAACACCCCGCCCGGGTCGGCCTGTTCGCCCCGCTCGTCGAAGGCCAGCGGATAGTGCGTGTGCGTGCCGAACCCGACGTCCGTGAGCCACGTCGTCCCCTCGGCCGTGCGCACGCGCAGCGCCATGTGGTCGTACGGGATGCCGAGCCGGCCGTCCTTGCCCACGACCCGCGCCTGCAACGGCGTCACCTCGAAACCGAGGGCGGCGAGCAGGGCGCCGAACGCGCCGTTGAGCTCGTAGCAGAAGCCCCCGCGGCCGCGATCCACCAGCTTCGCGACCAGCGCGTCCGCGTCGAGGACGATCTCCTCGCCCAGGTGCACGGAGAGGTTCTCGAACGGCACGGCGAGCAAATGCGCCACATGCAGCGTGCGCAACGCGTCCGCGGTCGGCGCCGAGGGGCGGTCGGCGCCGATGCGGCGGAGGTAGGCGTCGGTGCGGGGGTGATCCATGACGCCAGTGTCGCAGTGGTTCGGTGGGCGACCCGGCGTCAGGCGGGGGCGTCCGGGGGAGACGTCAGTCGTGCGCGTCGGCCGTGGTGGGTGTCACTCGTGGCGGGCGTCCGGGCCCGGTCGCACCGGGAGCTCGACCACGCTGTTGCCCACGAAACTTGCGTTCACGGGCAACTCTTCCTCGGGAACGGCCAGTTCGAGCGTGGGGAACCGGGTGAAGAGGCGCTCCAGGGCCACCGTCGCCTCGAGCCGGGCCAGCGGGGCGCCCAGGCAGTAGTGCGCCCCGTGCCCGAGCGAGAGATGCCGGCCCGGCAGGGCGCGCGTGACGTCGAAGCGATCGGCGTCCGGGCCGTGCGCCGCCGGGTCACGGCCCGCGCCCGTGTAACCGGCGAGCACGGGTGTGCCCTTCGGTATCAGCGTGCCGTCGACCGTGAGGTCCCGGGTCGGGTAGCGGAACGGGAAGTAGCTGACCGGGCTGTCCCAGCGCAGCGTCTCCTCCACGACATCCGCCCAGCCCGCCGCGCCGTCGCGCACGAGGGCCAGCTGCTCGCGGTGGGCGCACAGCGCGCGCACCGCGTTCGTGACCAGGTTCAGTGTCGTCTCGTGCCCGGCCACGACGAACAGCATGAGCGTGCCGATCAACTCCTCGCGGCTGAGCCGGTCACCGTCCGCCTCGTGGGCCGCGAGCAGCGCGCTCGTCAGATCGTCGCCCGGCTCCCGGACGCGAGCGGCGACCACCTGGGCAAGCACCGACACCATCTCCTGGTTGGCGGCCACGGCTCTCGCCGGTTCGATGTTCGTGGCCACGACCTCGCTGGAGAGACGGTGCAGCGTGTCCCTGAACTCCTCGTCCACGCCGAAGAGTTCGCAGATCACCCCCATGGGCAGCGGCAGCGCGAAGTGCGTGCGCAGATCGGCCACGCCGGACCCGTCCCGCGCCGCCGCGGCGAGGCCGTCCAGCAGTTCGTCCGTCATCGCCTCCACCCGCGGCCGCAGCGCCTCGACCCGCCGGGCCGTGAACGCCCGGCTCACCAGGGACCGCAGCCGCCGGTGGTCCTCGCCGTCGGCCGTCGTCATCCCGCGCACCGTCGCGAACGTCCGCAGCGGCCACCCCTCGGGTATCCGGCCCTCGGCGAGCGCCGCGAAGTGCCGGGCGTCCTTGGCGACATCGCTGTGCCCGAGGAACTCCTTCAACGCCTCATGGCCCAGTACGAGCATGCCCTGCACGTCATCGGGCAGCACCACGGGGGCCACCGCGCCCTCCGCGCGCAAGCGGGCGTTGCGCGCGTGCGGGCAGCCGCCGGTCGGGTCGATGCGGTGCGGCTGGTCCGAGGACACAGTGGTCACGTCGAGCTCCTTGCAAGCCGGAGAAGTGGCGATGCACCGGAACGCGACCGACACACCGGATACGGATACTGATACGGATCAAGGGCCGATGCTAGGGCGCCTCGGCCTCGAGGCCCAGCCCATAGATCCGCTCGAGCAACCACGCCTCGTTGCCCGCCAGGCCCGCCCTGCTCAGCGCCTCGTCGGCCTCGGCGATCGGTACGGTGAGCACCGCGGCCGTGGCCGGTGGCTCGGATGTGGAGAGCGCCGCGCGTGCCGTGTGCATGAGACGCAGGCAGGCCTGCGCCGCGGCCAACTCGGGGTTCATGGTCAGCTGTCCGTGATTCCTGGTCCCGTTCATGACTCCACTCTTGCGCATGGGTCTGACAATCCCGCCGAGCCGACGCGGGACTACCCTCGGGAAGATCAACCCGATGGAGAGGAGGGTCCCGCTCTTGTCGTCCTCGCTCGCGTTCTCCCTGTTCGACCCGGCAGCCGGACAAGGCCTGCGGCAGCTCGCCGAGTTGAGTCTCGCTCTCGTGCTTTCCACACTGATCGGGGCGGAGCGCGCCGTCCAGCAGAAGAGCGCGGGGCTGCGCACGCACACCCTCGTCGGCGTGGGAAGCGCGCTGTTCATGGAGGTGTCGCAGCACGGGTTCAACTCCGTGCTCGGCATGGACAGCGTGTCGTTCGACCCGTCACGCGTCGCCGCCCAGATCGTCTCCGGCATCGGCTTCATCGGTGGCGGCCTCATCTTCGTGCGGCGCGACGCGGTGCGCGGATTGACCACCGCGGCGACCGTCTGGCTGACGTGTGCCATAGGGATGGCCTGCGGCGGCGGCCTCCCGCTGCTCGCGTTCGCCGCGACCGCCTGTCACTTCCTGGTCGTCCGCGGCTACCCCTGGGTGACGCGACGGGTACCGGCCCTGGCCACGGAGCGGCGCTCGGGCCTGCACCTCGCCTACCGGGTCGGCTCCAGCGTCCTCACCCGCGTCCTCGAGGAGTGCACGAGCCGCGGGTTCCGGGTCCTCGAGCTGCGCAACGACAGCGCCGACTACGAGCCCGGCAGCGGCCGGATCGGGACGATGGCCGTACGCATGGAGATCGAGGGCGCGTCCGACGTGCCGGAACTCGTGGCCGTGCTCGCGGAGTTGGACGGGGTACTGGATGTGGCGTCGCTGGCGGCGGCGCCGGACGAGTAGCCCGGCGGGAGGGGTGCGCCGGAGCCAGGGCGTGTGGTGTGGATCAGCCCCCGCGAGCCCGGCCTGATCCACACGCCAGGCCCTACGTCCGCGTCCCGTGCCACGACCGCCACAGCGCCGCGTACGCGCCGTCCGCCGCCACCAGTTCCGTGTGCGGGCCGAGTTCGGTCAGCCGGCCGTCCTCCATGACCGCGACCCGGTCCGCGTCGTGCGCCGTGTGGAGGCGGTGGGCGACGGCGATGACCGTGCGGCCGTGCAGCACCGCCGCGAGGGCCCGTTCCGTGTGGCGGGCCGTCGTCGGGTCGAGCAGGGCGGTCGCCTCGTCGAGGACCACGGTGTGCGGGTCCGCCAGCACCACGCGGGCCAGCGCCAGCTGCTGCGCCTGCGGGCCTTCGAGGCGCAGGCCGCCGGCGCCCACCTCCGTGTCCAGGCCCTGGGGGAGCGCGTCCGCCCAGTCGTCGGCGCCGACGGCCGCGAGCGCTGCGCTCAGGTCCGCGTCGTCCGCCTCGGGCGCGGCGATCCGCAGGTTGTCGCGGACCGAGCCGAGGAACACATGGTGCTCCTGCGTGACCAGGACGATGTGACGGCGCAGCTGTTCGGGAGCGAGCTCCGTGACCGGGACGCCGCCGACGCTGACCGTCCCGGTGCGCGGCGCGTCGATCGCCGCGAGGAGTTTGCTCAGCGTGGTCTTGCCTGCCCCGGACGGGCCGACCACGGCGAGCCGTTCGCCCGCCCGCACGGTCAGGTCCACGCCGTGGACGACATCGCCGCCACCCTCGTACGCGTAGTGCACCGAGCTCAGGTGGATCGCGTCGCCGGACGGAACGGCCGCCTCGCGCGCAGGTACGCGTGACGGTGTCCCGCCGATGCCCTCGACGCGGGCGAACGAGGCGCCGCTGCTCTGTAGTTGCTCCACCCAGAACAGGATCGTGTCCAGCGGCCCCGAAAGCTGGCGCAGATACAGGGCGCACGTGACGATCGCGCCGAGGCTCGGACCGCCGTGCGCGTGGAGGGTGCCGCCCACGAGGAGGACGGCGGCGACCGGCAGGGCGTACGAGAAGTCGACCGAGGGAAACAGCACGCTACGTAGGGACAGGGTGCGCATACGGGTGCGGTAACTGTGCCGGATGCCCCGCTCGCACGCCTCGATGCGCTGCTCCTGGAGGCGGAAGGCCTCGACGGTGCGGGCCCCCGAGGCCGTCGCCGCGAGCTGCTCGGCGAGGTGCGAGTCCGCCTCGCCCTGGGCGAGATACGCGGTGCGGGCCCGGCGCAGATACCAGCGCACCGCCACCGGGATGCCCGCCAGGCAGCACAGGGCGACCAGACCGAGCACCGGCTCGACCACGACGACGGCGGCCGCGAGGAACACCACCTGCGCCGCCGACACGAACACGTCGGGACCCGCGTCGCGCAGCGCGCTCGCGACGGCCGCCACGTCGTTCGTGCCCCGGTTCGTGAGGTCGCCGGGCCCCGCCCGGTCGACCACGGAGGCGGGCAGCCCGAGCGCCCGGTCCACGAACCGGTCCCGCACCCTCGCGGCGGTCCGCTCCCCGAACCGGTGCCCCACCAGGCGCGCCCAGCGCAGCAGTAGGAGTTGGGCCACGGCGCAGCACAGGATCACCAGAGCCGCCCGGTCGACGTGCGACACACTCGTGCCACCCCGCACATCGTCGATGATCCGGCCGAGCAACCAGGGCCCGACGATCCCGGCCCCCGCCGCGAGGCAGTTGAGAACCAGCGTCGAGGCGAAGGCACGCCGGTCCGCGCGGACGAGTCCGAGCGCGGCGCGACGCACGGCGACGCGGTCGGCGACGGGCAGGGAGAAACGGGGTGCGCTCATGACTCGGCTCCTGCCGCGGGGACGGATCCTGGGTCCGGGACGGCGTCGGGGTCTGGTCCGGCGTCCGGGTCTGGTGCGGCATCCGTGTCCGCTACAGCCCCCGGACCCGAAACGGCATCCGTACCCCGCCCCACCAAGCGCCTGTACTCCTTATCGCGGGCCAGTAGTTCGCGGTGGGTGCCCGTGGAGCGGACCGTCCCGTCGTGCAGGAAGCACACCTCGTCCGCCCGGTCGAGCAGGAGCGGGGACGTGCCCGTGACCACGGTGGTGCGGCCGTGCCGCGCCTCCCGTAGCCGGTCCGCGGCGCGTGCCTCCGTGTGGGCGTCGAGGGCCGATGTCGGTTCGACGGCGAGGAGGATCTCTGGGTCCGCGTGCAACGCACGGGCCAGGCGCACGCGTTGCCGCTGGCCGCCGGAGAGGTTGCGCCCCTGGGCCAAGAGTGCGCCGCCCGGCAGGTCGTCGGCCGCGGCCGCGTGCAGGGCGGCCTTCACCGTCGTCCCGTCCGGGGTGTGCCGCCCCGCGACCGCCTCCCGCACCGTCCCCGCGAACAGATCCGCCTCGGGCGCCGCGAGCAGGATCCGGCGCCGCACCTCCGTCAGGTCCACCGCGTCCAACGCGGCGTCACCCCAGGTGGCCGTCGTCGGCGCGAACCGGCCCAGCCGGTCGACCACGGCCGCCGCCTCCCCGGGCCGCGCCGACACCAGCGCCGTGAGCCGCCCCGGTTCGACCGTCACCCCGGACACCGGATCGTGCAGCGCCGCGCCCTCCGGTGGACCCGGAACGGGGGAGCGGTGTCCGCCCGACTCGGTCTCGAGGGACAGGAACCGCAGCACCCGCCGCGCCGCGACGAGCCCGCGCCCCAGGTCGTAGCCGCCCTCGATGAACGCCTCGACCGGCACGACCAGCATGGCCACATACCCGTACACGGCCACCAACTCGCCGATGGACAGCTCCCCTTGGGCCGCCATGCGGGCGCCCAGCCACGTCACAACGGCGAGGAAGACCGCGGGAAGGCCGACGGCGAGCGCCTGGATCCAGCTGATCACCCGCGCCACCCGGTACCCCTCCGCGCGCAGCCCGGCGGTGTCCTGCCGCAGCCGGCCCGCTTACACGTCCTTGCCGCCGAGCCCCGCGAGCACCCCGAGACCGCCGACGAGGTCGGCGAGCCGCGACGCCAGCACACCCTGCCGTTCCCGGTAGCCGGACTCGGCGCCCTGCAACCGCGTGAGCAGCGGCCCGAGCGCGCCGGCGAGTAGCGGCACGCCCAGCAGGATCACCGCCGCGAGCAGCCCCGAGATCGACAGGAGCAGCCCGGCCACCACCGCGTACGCGACGACCGCGCCGACGCCGGGGCCCGCGATCGTCAGCGTCTGGCTGATCCGCTGGACGTCGCCGACGCCGATGGTGACGACCTCACCCGCCGCGACGCGCCGTGGCAGCGCGGCCCCGAGCACGGTGGCGTGCCGTGTGACGAGCCGCGTCGTACGGAAGGTGGCGTCGAGGCGCACCCGCGTCATCGTGCGGTGTCGCATGATCGCGAGCCACGCGTTGACCGCGCCGAGGACGACGAGGATGCCGCACCATCCGTACAGTGCGCCGGAGTCACCGGCCCGCAGCCCGTCGTCGACGGCGCGCGACAGGACGTAGGGCGGGAGCGCGAGCCCCACCATCCACAGGCTCCCGAACAGCGCCCCGGCGGCGACCCGGCCGCGTTGGCGCGCGATGAGCCACCCCAAGTAGCGGGCCGGTCCGCGCAGTTCCGGGACGCCGGGATCGCGCCCCGAAGGTCTGTCGTGGGGCAGGTCAGTGGTGGTGGCACTCATTGACGCACCCTATGTGGGGTGCCGGAGCCCCGGGTAGATCACCCACGGGTCGGATCACCTACGGGTCAGGTGCAGCCGCAGGCCACGCGGCATCAGCGTAAGCCGCTCCGTGATCGCGAGCCGGTAGTCGGGCTCGGGCCGCAGGTCGTAGCGGCGCAGCAGCAGGCCGAGCACCAGCGTGGCCTCGTGCAGCGCGAACTGGCGGCCGATGCAGGCGCGGGCGCCCGTGCCGAACGGCTTGAAGACATGGGCGGGCCGGGCACGGACCGCCTGCGGGGTGAACCGCTCCGGGTCGAAGGCCTCGGGATCCTCGCCCCACGCGGCCGTGTCGCGGTGCAGCATCGTCGTCAGGACCAGCGCCCACGCGCCGCGCCGCATCGGGTGCGTGCCGCCGAGCGTCGTGTCCGCGAGCGCTTCGCGGGCGAACGCCGGCGCGGTCGGCCACAGCCGCAGCGACTCGTCGAGGACCCGCCGCAGATAACGCAACTTGGCGACCTGCTCGTACGCGGGGACGTCGGCGTCGCCCCATACACGGTCGACCTCGTCGCGCGCCTTGGCGAGCACCTCGGGGTGCTGCGCGAGGTAGTGCAGCGCGAAGGACAGTGCGCCCGACGTCGTCTCGTGCCCGGCCACCAGGAACGTGATGACCTGGCGGCGGATGTTCTCCGGCGAGAGCCGCTCACCGGTCTCCGGGTGGCTCACCTCCAGCATCCGGTCGAGGAGGTCTCCGGGCCCGCCTTCGGAGGCACGGCGCGCCGCGACCACCTCGTCGACCGTGCGGTTCAGATACGCGCGGTCCGCCGCGTTGCGCTTCTCGGCGCCGCGCAGCAGTACGGACGACAGGAGCGGAGGCACGACGTTGCGGCGCTGCGCGAAGGTCAGGGCGCCGACCATCGCCGTGACGAACGGGTGCGGCCGCTCGCGCTCGAACGACCCGAAGTCGTGCCCGAACCCGGTCCGGGAGATCGTCTCCAGGGTCAGCTTGGTCATGTCGGCGGGCACGTCGACCGCCCGGCCAGCGGCCTCGCTCGTGTCCCAGGAGGCCATCAACTGCCCCGCCACGTCCAGCATCAGCGGGTGGTAGCCCGCCATCGCGTCACGGCTGAAGCCCGGCGCCAGAATGTCGTGCGCCAGCTGCCAGTTGGGCTCGTGGTTGTACGCGGTGAACAGGCCGTCGCCCGCCACCGGGCGCAGATTCGCGACGCCGAGCCCGACGTGCTTGGCGAACCGCGACTCGTCGGCCAGCTCCGCCGCGAGGTCCGCGCCCGCGACGAACACGATCTCCTTGCCGAACCCCTTGCGCCGGAAGATCGGCCCGAGTTCGGCGGCGAGCTTCATCGAATCCTGCAGCGGGGAGCGGACGTTCGCGCCGACCACATCGCCGAGGAACGGGACCCGGCGGGACGGACGCGGGATGCGGTCCAGGCGCGGCCACCCCTGCTCGGCACTGCGAAAACCTCGCGGCAGTGGGGTTCCCGGGGCCTGTGTCACCTGCGGCGTCGTCGTCATCGTGTCCATCTCCCTTGCACCGATGCCCTGTTGGGACACCCGGACCACACTGTTAGACGTGGATTCAATAACGGGCCACAGTCTGATCCTGTTATTGAACTCACGTCAAGTAAGGAGCGGGGTGTCCAGTAGGGTGCGCCCCATGACCAGGGAGCGAGCGGGAGTGTCGGCACCGGGGGAGCGCACCCGGCGCAGACTCAGCACGCAGGAGCGCCGCGAGCAACTGCTCGCCGTGGGCGCCAGGCTGTTCGCGCAGGCCCCCTACGGCGACGTATGGATCGAGGAGGTCGCGGAGATCGCCGGCGTCTCGCGCGGGCTGCTGTACCACTACTTCCCGAACAAGCGGGACTTCTTCGCCGCCGTCGTGCAGCGCGAGAGCCAGCGGATGCTGCGGCTGACGGCCGCCGAACCCGGCATCCCCGTCCACGACCAGCTCGGCTCCGGCCTCGACACCTTCCTCGAGTACGTCACCACGCACGCGCACGGCTTCCGCGCCTTCCATCGCGCGGAGGCGGCGGGCGACCCGGGTGTGCGCGCGGCGTACCAGGAGGGGCTCGCCGCGCACGAGGAGCAGATCATGGCCGCCCTCGCGGCGGACCCGCACATCGCAGACCGGCTCCCCGCGCCGGACGTGCTGCGGCTCGCCGTACGCGGCTGGCTCGCGTTCCTCGTCGCCGTCTGCCTCGACTGGCTGGACGCCCCGGAACTCACGCGGGAGCAGGTGCGGGACCTGTGCGCACGGGCGCTGGTGGGGGCGATCGGCCTGTGACGGTTCAGGGCTCGCGGGTGCGTAATCCGTAACCCGTAAAACCCGGGACCCGTAACCCGCAGCCCGTAACCCAGAGATTCATAAGGGTAACTTGCAAGGCTTCCTGTCTACCTCGTACGGTGGCGGCATGTCAGGAACGCAGTCAGCAGCAGGGGACGAGCCGCCCACCCAGCAGGTCGCCGCCGACCTCGCCACCGTCGTCGGCCGGCTCTCGCGTCGGCTGCGCACCGCGTCGCCGGACAGCCTGCTCACGCCCACCCAGCGCACCGTCCTCGCCCGCCTGGAGTCCGAGGGCCCCGGCACGACCGCGGCGCTCGCCCGCGGCGAGTACGTACGGCCGCAGTCCATGCGGCTCACGCTCGGGGCCCTCGAGGAACAGGGCTTCGTGGCCCGTGAACCTGACCCGAACGACGGGCGGCAGTCCGTCGTGTCCATCACCGACAGCGGCCGCGCCACCCTGGACGCCGTCCGGGCCGCCAAGCACGGCTGGCTCACGCAGGCGCTCACCGAGGAACTCGACGCCGCCGAGCGGCGCACTCTCTCCGAGGCCACCGCGCTCCTCGAACGGCTGGTGCGCAAGTGACACAAGGCGTGGGAGACCAAGCCGTCGTCACCGGCGAGGGCGAGGCTCCCGCACAGCAGGAGGGGTTCAGGGCCCGGCTGACCGCGCCCCTGCTCCTCGGCTCGGTGCTCAACCCGCTCAACACCACGATGATCTCCACCGCGCTGGTGGCCATCGGACACGACTTCGGGATCGGCGCCGCCGACACGGCCTGGCTGATCTCCGTCCTCTACCTGGCGAGCGCCGTCGCCCAGCCCGTGCTCGGCAAGCTCGCCGACACCCTCGGCCCGCGCCGGGTGTTCCTCGCGGGACTCGTCGTCGTGTGCGTCTCCGGGATCGTCGGCGCCCTCGCCCCCGCCTTCGGCTGGCTCATCGTCTCCCGGCTGCTCCTCGGCATCGGCACCTCCGCCGCCTACCCGGCCGCGATGGCCGTGCTGCGCGACGAGGGCCGCCGGGTGGGCCGCCGACCGCCGCGCCCCGTCATGGCCCGCCTCTCCTTCGCGTCGCTCGGCAGCGCGGCGGTCGGCCCGACGCTGGGCGGACTGCTCGTCATGGTCGTCGGCTGGCGCGGCATCTTCGCGGTCAACGTGCCGGTGGCGGCGATCGCGTTCGCCTCCGCCCTGCTGTGGATCCCGCGCGACCCGCCGCGCTCCACGGACGGGGAACCGGCACCGCGCACCGCCCTCGACCCCCTCGGCATCGGCCTGTTCACCACGGCCCTGACGGTCCTCGTCTTCTTCCTGCTCGACCTGTCCGACCCCATGTGGTGGCTGCTCGCGCCCTTCGTCGCGCTCGTCGGCGTGCTGGTGTGGTGGCAGCTGCGCAGCAGGACGCCGTTCATCGACGTGCGCATGCTCGCCGGGAACGGCCCGCTGGCCCGCACCTACCTCCGTCACGGGCTGAGCTATCTGCTCATCTACTGCGTGATGTACGGCTTCACCCAGTGGCTGGAGGAGGGCCGCGGCTTCTCCTCCGGGCACACCGGGCTTCTGATGCTGCCGATGTCGCTCACGGCGCTGGTCTGCTCGCTGCTCGGCGCCCGCACCAAGGGCATCCGCGGCCCGCTCATCACCGCGTGCGTGCTGCTCACCGCGGGCGCGGGGCTGCTCGTCTTCCTCGACGGAGACACGCCGCTGGCGCTGTTGCTGCTCGCGGGCGCGTGCTTCGGCATCCCGCAGGGGTTCGTCGGCACCTGCAACCAGGCAGCCGTCCAGGAGTACGCCCCTGCTGCCGACATCGGCTCCGCCGCGGGGCTCCAGCGCACCGCCCAGTACATCGGCGCCATCACCGCGTCGAGCCTGATCGCCCTCGCGTACGGGCAGCGCGCCAGTGACAGTGGGCTGCACCTGATGGCCGGCGTCTCCGTCGTCCTCGGTGTCCTCCTGGTGGTCCTGACGGTCACGGACCGGGCGCTGCGCAGGAGTTGAGGCACGGGCTTGCCATAATGCGCTCATGGATCATGTGACCGCGCGGACGTTCGTCGACTCCTGGGTGACGGCGTGGAACGCGCACGACCTGGACGCACTGCTGGCCCACTTCGCGGACGACGTGACGTTCCGCTCGCCGGTGGCCGCGCAACTGCTCGGCGGTGACGGCGTCATGCGTGGCAAGGACGCACTGCGCGCCTACTGGACGGAGGGGCTGCGGCGCATCCCCGACCTGCGGTTCGAGGTGGTGGGCAGCTACGTCGGTGTGAACAGCCTGGTCATCAACTACCGCAACCAGAAGGGCGGTCTGGTCAACGAGGTGCTCATCTTCGACGGCCCGCTCGTCACCGACGGGTACGGCACGTACCTCGGCGAGGACGTCAACCCGGCCGGGGCCCGCTGAGCTTCTCCGCGGCGACCGCACGGTCCACCGGGCCACCGCTCATTCCGCGTCGTGGAAGACGAGCCCCAGTGTGTGGCGCCGGCCCGAGCGGACCGTGCTCACGCCGTGCCGCATCGGGCCGTTCGACCAGCCGCGCACCGAGCGCACCGGCCGGTCACGCGTCGTGAACACCAGGGCATGCCCCTGGAGCAGCGTCGTCGAGTATCCGCGGGACTGGGCGCGCGCCCGCTGCTCGGTCATCAGGAACTCGCCGCCGGTGAAGTCGCCGCCCGGCTCGTCCAGACCGATCACGACCTGCAGCGGGAACACCAACTCTCCGTAGATGTCGCGGTGCAGCGCGTTCCAGTCGCCGGGCCCGTAGCGCAGCAGGATCGGTGTCGGCCGCTTCTGGCCCGCCGCATGGCACCGGTCGAGCCAGCCGTCGAGGGTGTCGGGCCACGGCGCGGCCCTGCTCAGGCGCCGTGCCCACTCCTGGGCGACGGGCAGCAGCCGCGGATAGAACGCCGCGCGCAGCTCCCGTACGAGGTCGGGCAGCGGATGATCGAAGTAGCGGTACTGGCCGCGGCCGAACCGGTAGCGCTCCATGTCGATCGTCGACCGGAACCGGTGCACGTCGTCGTAGAGCGCGGCGACGGACCGGCACTCGTCGGCGGTGAGTACCGGTCGAGGGGTGAGGGCATGGCCGAAAGCGTCGAGCTCCGCACTCAGGGCGGCCCAGTCGAGGGCCTCCACGCGGGCGTGCGGGGCGGTGGTTGTGCAGGTCATCGCTGTGCATCTCCGTACGTGGGCGGTATCGGCGAGGACTCCAGCCTCGTCGGCCCCGGCGCGGTGTGCTGGCGGCAATCGGACGCGGTGTTCGGTGGGGTACTGTGTGCGCTCCGTGCAGCACCGCGAGGGAACGAGGAGGTGAGTCCGATCACCGTTGTGTCAGGTCGGGAGCTCCCTTCTCGCGCCGTACGCCCCGCCCGCTCGCGCTGAGCGAGGCCGCGGCCGTCCGGTGACCGGGAGCCCCCTCGGCATCCCGAGAGGCCACCCCTTATGACGCTTTCCCCGTCGCCCGGCTCCCCCCTTCCGCTCGATTCCACGTCAGTGGTCGAGTCCCTGCGCGCCGCCGGCTGTGTCTTCGCCGAGGACGAGGCGCGCATCCTGCTGTCCACCGCCCGCGACGCCGCCGAACTGGCCGCCATGGTCGAGCGCCGCGCGAGCGGGCTGCCCCTGGAACACGTCGTCGGCTGGGCCGAGTTCTGCGGGCTGCGGGTCACCGTCGACCCCAACGTCTTCGTGCCGCGCCGCCGCACCGAGTTCCTGGCCAGACAGGCCCTCGACCACACGCCGCCCGGCGCCGTCGTCGTCGACCTGTGCTGCGGCACCGGCGCCGTGGCCGCCGTCCTGGCCGCCCACCGCCCGGCCCGGCTGCACGCGGCCGACCTGGACCCCGCGGCCGTGCTCTGCGCCCGCCGCAACCTCGCCCCGCTCGGCGGCGAGGTCCACGAAGGCGACCTGTACGCGCCGCTGCCCGCCGACCTCAAGGGCCACGTCGACACCCTGGTGGCGAACGGGCCCTACGTCCCCACGGGCGACGTCCCCCTGCTGCCGCCCGAGGCCCGCGACCACGAGCGGCGCATCGCCCTCGACGGCGGGCACGACGGCCTCGACGTACTGCGCAGGGTCGCCGGTGAGGCCCCGGAGTGGCTCGCGCCCGGCGGACACCTCTTCGTCGAGACGAGCGAGCGCCAGGCCGCCGCGGCACAGGCGGCCGTGCACTCGGCGGGCCTGCACGCGCGCGTGGTGTCGGACGAGGACCTGTACGCCACGATCGTCGTCGGCACACGCATCTCCTGACCTCGGGGTTTGACCCGGCGCGTCGCCGGTACCCGGAAGATCCGCACACCGGCGACGCAGAGGGAGCAGCCACCATGACCGACACGACTCCCGTCCACGGCTACGCACCCACAGTGGTGGGCGTGGCACTCAGCGACTGCACACCACAGGACGCCGAGGCGGCCCTGCGCATGCTGTCCACGGCCTTCCGCTCGGACCGCACACCGAGCGAGCGCCCCGACGGCGACGCGACGGTCTGGCTCACCACGGTGGACACCTCGTCCCAGCCGGCGCACTGCGAAGCGGAGCCCCTCACAGGGACGGTCACCGCGGACCTCCAGGGCGGCCACGAGGCCCTGGACCGCGTGCGCGGGGCACTGGCGACCGCGTTCACCGTCACTGAGGCGACCGCCGCCTCCGGCGACCAGGAGGAGGAGCTTCATCTGCGCCTGACGACGCGGCACTGACCGGGGAATTCCGCTCGGTGCGGCGGGTGTTCGTCATGGAGACCGTGCCCAGGACAGCACCGCCCGTGTGAAAGGCTCTGCCTCCATGACGAACACCGCGCCGACCCCGGCCTCCGACGTGCTGCACTACACCGCGTTCTCGACGAGCCCGGAGGGCGGCAACGGCGCCGGTGTCGTACTCGACGCCGCCGCGCTCGGCGACCAGGAGATGGTCGGGATCGCCGCCGAACTCGGCTACTCCGAGTCCGCGTTCCTCACCCCGGGACCCGACCCGCAGGACAAGCGGTCCTTCACGCTTCGGTACTTCAGCCCCAAGGCGGAGGTCGACTTCTGCGGCCACGCCACCGTCGCCGCCGCCGTCGCACTCGGCGAGCACTACGGCACGGGGGACTTCGACTTCCACACCGCTGCGGGACGCGTACCGGTCGCCGTCCGCCGCGAGAACGGCGTCCTCAAGGCCACGCTCACCAGCGTGGAACCCCGCGTGCACGAAGTGGCCCAGGAGGACGTGCAGGAGGCGCTCGCCGCCCTGGGCTGGCAGGCCGGCGAACTGGACTCCGCTCTGCCCCCGAGGATCGCCTACGCGGGCGTGCGCCACCTGGTCCTCGCGGCCGCCACCCGCGACCGGCTGGCCGATCTGGACTACGACTTCGACGCCCTGTTGACCCTCATGCGCCGGCTCGACCTGACGACCGTGCAACTGGTGTGGCGCGAGAACGCGACCACCTTCCACGTACGCGACCCGTTCCCGGTCGGCGGAGTCGTGGAGGACGCCGCCACGGGAGCGGCGGCCGCCGCCTTCGGCGCGTACGCCCGCGAACTGGGCCTCGTGCCCGACGACGCGCACCTGACGCTGCACCAGGGCCACGACATGGGCCGCCCGTCGCTGCTGGAGATCGACCTGAATGCGGGGGACCAGCGGGTACGGGTGACCGGCGCGGCTGTCCGGGTCCAGTGCTAGCCTTTCGGAGGCCGTGCGAGAGAACGAGGAGGTGGTACCCGTGAACGAATCGACATGGGTGCTCTCCTCCGGGGTCACGGTCGGGCGATAGGTCGTCGTCCGGGAGCGCCGTCTCTGAGCTCTCCCGAAAGGCACGACCATGCATTTCACCTCTGAACAACGCCTCGACGGCGGTGTCGTCGAGCGCGCGTTCACCCTCGGCGACATCCCCGGCATCCTGTGGACGCCCGCATCCGCTTCGGCATCCGCACCTGTCCCGCTCATCCTGCTCGGCCACCCGCCGCTCGGGCTGCGGAAGATGTACCCGCGCCTTGCCGGCCGGGCCCGGCGCTCCGCGGCGGAGGGCTTCGCCGCGGCCACCATCGAGCTCCCCGGGAGCGGTGACCGGCCCCGCCTGGCCGCCGTCGATGAGGCACGCGGCGACCTCCGCCGGGCCTTGGGGGCCGGCGAGCCGGTCGGCGACGAGATCATCGACGCCGTGATCCTCCCGCTCGTCGAGCAGTCGGTCCCGGAATGGCGGTCCGCCCTCGACGCCCTGCTGGCCCTGCCCGAGATCGGCGGTCCGGTCGGGTACTCGGGAGGCGTGATCTCCATCGGCGTCCGGCTGGCGGTGGTCGAGCCGCGCACCGTGGCCGCAGGCCTCTTCGCCGGCAGCTTCGTGCCCCGCACCATGTTCGAGGAGGCCCGCCGGGTCACCATTCCGCTGCATGTCCTGCTGCAGTGGGACGACGAGGGGAACGACCGGCAGGCCGCCCTGGACCTGTTCGACGCCTTCGGCTCCAAGGAGAAGACGCTGCTCGCCAACATGGGCGGACACACGGGCGTCCCGCAGTCCGCAGGGGAGCACGCGGCCGGGTTCTTCGCCCGGCACCTGCGCTAGGGCCTGATCCAAACGGCAGGCCCTAGACGCCACCGGGCTCGTCACGTCCCATAGGTGACCTTCACGTCGTGGAACCCCAGGGACCGCAACAGGCCGCTGAGCATCTCGGTCGTGTTCCGCTCGGCGCGGCCCGTGAGCTTGCTGTCCCGCGCGGCCTCGCCGATGTGCCGGGCGGCGAGTTTGCGTACCGCCTGCTCGTCGCCCGGGTTGTCGGAGAAGACGTCGCCGAGCCGGTCGAGCAGGCCGCGCTGCTTCGCCACGGCGTACGAGCGGTCCGTGTCGAGAGTGGGAGCGGCGAGCCGGGCGTGCGGCAGGCGCAGCGTCGCGGACGTGCGCTTGTCGTTCACCCGCACATCGCCCGGTCCGAGCTTGCCCAGGTCCACATACGAGTTGACGGTGCCCGCGCCGATGTACAGCGTGCGCGTGCCCTGGATGGCGTCCGGCAGATACTTGGAGTCCTTCTCCAGGTCCACCACCACCTGGTAGTTCCCGGCCGCGGCCTCGTAACGGCTCATGTCCCGCACGGACTTGAGCAGCGCGGGCCCCGAGCGGTCGTGCGTCTCGGAGCCGAACATGTCGTCAAGGCGGTGCACCAGGCCAAGTCCGGTGAACACGACCGCGAGCACGACGAACAGCGCGAGCGCCGCCTTCGTCCACAGGGGGATTCGCGCGACCCTCGCCCAACGGGGCAGTGCGGTCCTCGGCGTCATGGGGACCTCCTTCCCATGACTACCAAATGCCACGGGAAGCGCTGATCATGCCTTTTTCAGGAAGCTGCGAACCGCCGTACGTACCGCTTCTGCCACGGCGTCTCGACCGCCCCACGCGCGTAGTGCTCGCGTACGTAGGTGACGGCCCCGCCGGCCGGTACTCCGTCCAGCACCGCTAGACACGCGAGCGCCGTCCCCGTACGGCCGCGCCCGCCCGCACACGCCACTTCCATCCGCTCGTCCGCGCAGCGCCGCCACGCCTCGGCGAGCACGGCACGCGCGCGTGCACGGTCGGCGGGCAGCCGGAAGTCGGGCCAGCGCAGCCACGTCGACTCCCAGTCCGTGGGCGGGGGTTCGGCGCCCAGGAGGTAGATGCCGTACGTCGGAGGGGGACCGGCGGGCAGCGGATCGCGCAGGCCCCTGCCGCGCACGAGCCGCCCCGAAGGCAGCCGCAGCACGCCCGGCGCCCCGGCCTCCCACGTCACCGCCGTCACCGCGCGTCCTTCGCCGCCGACAGCAGGAACGCCGCCATCCTGCGCGCCCGGCCGAAGGCGTCCGGGAACACATCCAGTCCGTCCGAGACCAGCGCACCCTCGTGCAACAGCATCAGTGAACGCCCCAACTCCCTTGCGGAGTCCGGCGCCACGTCGCCCGCGAGCCGGGTGAACAGCTCCAGCATCCACCGCTTCTGACCGGTGATCACCGCGTACGCGGGGTGCGCGGGGTCGCTGATCTCCGCGTGCGCGTTGACCATGCTGCAGCCCTTGCCGCTGTTGGCGCGCATCCACTCCTGGGAGGCGTCGAAGACAGCCAGCACCCGGTCGGTGGGGGAGAGTTCGGCGTCCTCGTGGTGACCGGCGAGGTAGGTGCGCCAGCGGGCGTCGCGGGTCGCCAGGTAGTCGACGACGATCTGCTCCTTGGAGCCGAAGCGGTCGTAGAGCGTCTTCTTCGTGACGCCCGACTCCGCCGCGATCAGATCCACGCCGACCGCGTGGATGCCGCGCTCGTAGAACAGCCGCGAGGCGGTCTCCAGGACCTTGCGAGCGGCCGGTGTGAGGTCGGACCGGTCCGGGTCGACGGCCGGCGGGGCGGGGTTCGTCGTCGTACGCATGCCTCCAGGGTATACCGATCTGTATAGTGGAGCCAGGTAGACAGATCTGTATACCTCTGCACTTGAACCCGATCACGCGAGGCGGTGGCCGCGCCATGAACGTTCTTTTGTCCATCGGATTCGTCCTGACCTGGAGCTCCGGCTTCATCGGAGCCAAGCTCGGCGCCGGCGACGCGAGCGCCGTGACCACGCTGATGTGGCGGTTCCTGCCGCTGGCGCTGGTCCTGGGCGCCGTCGCGGCGGCGGCCGGCAGGAAGCGATGGTGCGGGCTCGGCAGGCGCACCATCGGACGGCAGGTCGTCATCGGCGCCCTGTCGCAGAGCGGCTACCTGCTGACCGTCTACTACGCCATCCAGCTCGGCGTCTCCAGCGGCACGACCGCCCTCATCGACGGCACGCAGCCCCTGGTCGCGGGCGCCCTCGCAGGACCGCTGCTGCGGCAGTACGTCACCGGACGGCAGTGGCTCGGCCTGTGCCTGGGTCTTGTCGGGGTCGTCGTCGTCACCACGGCCGACGCGGGCGCCGTCGCGGGCGTCCCGTGGTGGGCGTACGGCGTCCCGTTCCTCGGGATGCTGTCGCTGGTCGCGGCCACCTTCGTGGAGAGCCGCTCGCGTACCCGGGTCGAGCCGATGGTCGCGCTGACCGTGCACTGCGCCACCAGCGCCGTCGTCTTCAGCGGCCTCGCCGTCGCGCTCGGCAAGGCCGCGCCGCCCGCCGCGCCGTCCTTCTGGCTGTCGATCGCCTGGCTCGTCGGCCTGTCGACGTTCGGCGGCTACGGGCTCTACTGGATCGTGCTGCGGCGGGGTGGCCTCACCCAGGTCAACACGTTGATGTTCCTGATGGCGCCCGTCACCGCCGTGTGGGGAGCGCTGATGTTCGGCGAGCCCTTCGGGATACGCACCGCGCTGGGGCTCGTCCTCGGCCTCGCGGCCGTCGTGGTCGTGCGGCTCGGCACGCGCGCGTACCCGCTACGGAGCGGCCGCGACAAGGTGGCGGTTGGGGAGCACTGCCGCGTCGGCCAGCTCCGGGACCTCCACCACGGTGACGCCCGCTGAGGCGAGCACCCCGATCCCGTCGGCGCCGGGCACGAACGTGTCCGGCTCCCGCCACGCCGTCACCACGCGGCGCACCCCCGCGTCGACGATGAGCCGGGCGCACGGCTTCGGCCGCGAGGCGCGGTGGGCGCACGGCTCCAGGCTGCTGTAGACGGTGGCCGTGGCGAGGCGCGGGTCGTCGGCGGCGAGCTTGCCGAGCGCGGACTCCTCGGCGTGCACCACGGGGTCCTCGCCCTCGCGCGAGTAACCGCGCGCCAGCTCCGTTCCGTCGTCGGCGACGACCACGGCGCCGACGCTGAACGCGGTCCGCGACGGCGGGCACTCGGCGGCCAGTTCGCAGGCCAGCCGCAGCCAGTGCCGGTCCGCCGCGGTGGCCGCCGCCCCGGGGCCCGGAACGGTCGGCGCGTACCGGGTGACGATCACGTCCCCGACCCGCTCCGTGGCAAGCACCCGCATCCGGCTGCGCGGCCCGCCGGGGTAGGAACCGGGCCCGAACAGGCGCGGCGCGCCCGGCTCGCCGACCACCAACGGGGCGACGGCGAGCCGCAGTTCGTCCGCGAGCCCCAGCTGCAACAGCTGCGTGTGCACGTGCGCGCCGCCCTCGACGAGCAACCGCCGCACGCCGCGCGCGGCGAGGTCGTCGAGGAGCGCCGCCCAGTCGAGGTGCCGGCCGAGCGCCACCACGTCCGCCGCCCCGCCCACGCGCGTGCGGGCGCGCGTGACGCCCGACTCGGTCGTGTAGACGAGCCGTTCCCCGCCCGTCGTCCAGAAGGGGTCGCCCGGATCCAGGTCCCCCGAGGCGGTGACCGCCACCTTCAACGGGTAGGCGGGTCGCCCGTCGTCGACCCGTTTCGCGCGCCGCTGCGGCGAATTGACCAGCAGCCGGGGCCGGTCCGCGCGCAGCGTCCCCGCCCCGACGAGGATCGCATCGCTCGCCGCCCGCACCGCGTCCACCCGCTCGAAGTCCTCCGCGCCGGAGAGCAGGAGTCGCTCGGGACCGGTGTCGTCGAGGCATCCGTCGAGCGACACCGCGGCGGACAGCAATACGTGGGGGCGGGACATGGCGACTCCGTGACCGGGCGGAACGTACGCCCCGACCCTATCGAGGCGCCGGCGGCGTGCCGTCCCCGAAGGGGCGCCCGCCCAGCTTCTCGCGGCCGTGCGGGGCGAGCCAGCCGGACGGGTCGGGGCCGAGCGGCACGATCCGCGTGGGGTTGATGCCGGTGTGCACCTGGTAGTAGTGCCGCTTGATGTGGTCGAAGTCGACGGTGTCCCCGAAGCCGGGCGTCTGGAACAGGTCCCGCGCGTACGCCCACAGGACCGGGTCCTCGGCCAGTTTGTTGCGGTTGCACTTGAAGTGGCCGTGGTAGACGGCGTCGAAGCGGACCAGCGTCGTGAACAGCCGGACATCCGCCTCCGTGATGGTGTCGCCGACGAGATACCGCTGCCCGGCGAGCCGCCGCGACACCGTGTCGAGCCGCGCGAACACGTCCCCGTACGCCTTCTCGTACGCGTCCTGCTCGCCGGCGAATCCGGCCCGGTACACGCCGTTGTTGACGTCCCGGTAGATGCCCTCCATCACCTCGTCGATCTCGTCGCGCAGCGGCTCCGGATACAGGTCGGGCGCGCCGTCCCGGTGCAGCGCCGTCCACTCGGTCTCCAGGTCGAGCGTCAGCTGCTGGTAGTCGTTGGTGACGAGCTTTCCGGACGGTACGTCGACGATCGCGGGCACGCTGACGCCGCCCGGATACCCGGTCTCCCGTGCGTCGTAGGCCTCGCTGAGGAAGCGGATGCCGAGCACCGGGTCGCGGTCGTCCGGGTCGAGCGTGAAGCGCCAACTGCGGTCGTCCTGGATCGGATCGGTGACCGCGAGCGACAGCGCGTCCTCCAGGCCGAGGAGTCGGCGCACCACCAGGGCGCGGCTCGCCCAGGGACAGGCCTTGCTCACGACGAGCCGATAGCGGCCCGCTTCCACCGGCCAGCCGCCTTGGCCGTCGGCGGTGATCCGGTCGGTGAAATGACTGCGGGACCGTTTGAAGGCCTTCTTGCCGTACGAGGCGTTGCCGGGCACGTGGGTCTCCCTCCGGGGTCGGGCACGATGGTGCGCCCCGAGCCTGCCCGAGGAACGGCACGCGCACCACCGTGGCGGAGGCGGCTGTCGGTGGCCGGTGAGAGGCTCGAAGTGAGCAGTGACCGTGATGGCAAGGAAGGCGCAGGCATGACGACCACGACCGGTAGCTACCTCACTCTGGACGACGGCCGTCCCGGCGTCCGGTTCACCCGCACGTACGAGAAGCCGATCGACCGCGTCTGGCGCTATGTCACCGACCCGGTCGACCTCGCGCACTGGTTCCCGTCCAAGTTCGAGGCCGGGGAGCTGAGCCCCGGCGCGACGATCCGCTTCTTCGGCGACCCGAACATGCCGGAGTCCGAGGGCACGGTCGTCGCCGCCGAGCCCCCACGCCACTTCTCCTTCATGTGGGGAGGCGACGAGCTGCAGTACGACCTGGAGGAGCGCGGCGACGGCGGCACACACCTGACGCTCACCAACGTGCTGGTGACCGCGGACACCGCGGCGCGCAACGCGGCGGGCTGGGAGATCTGCCTGCTCGCCCTCGACGCGGCCGACCGCGGCGAGCCCCTGTCCGAGGGGCACACGGGAGCGACGCCGCCGTGGAAGGAGCTGTACGACGCCTACACCGCGGCCGGCTTCCCCTCCGGCGCGCCCGTGCCCGGCCTGGACGAGGAGTCCTGAGGCGCCCGCACCGCGTGTGCACACGGTCACACTCTGAATAGCGGGATCCCACGAACGGGCGCAAAATCGGACACATGTCCTTTATGTCCGCGAGTGTGACGTGGCTCGGACTCGGCCTCACGGTCGGTACCGCGGGACTGGTGACCTACGGTCTTGCGGCGCTCCCGTGCGGGGCTTCGGTCCGGCAGGAGGATGCCGAGGCGGTCTGCCGCCCGGCCAGGCGGACGGCGCTCGGCCTCGGTGCGCTCGGCATCGTGGCGTTCGTCGTCGGAACGGTGTTCCTGTTCCTGGATGTGACGAACTTCGGCTGAGCGCGGCCGGGGAACGCTTCCGGAATTTTTTCGCGGAAGCCGTCACACATCCGTCGTGGCGCGTGTCGTAGCAGTGAGAGTCACGTAACGAGTGAAGGAGTACTCCATGACCAGCGGTCAGCAAACGATCATCGCCCCCGTCCGGGACCTCGCCGCCGCCAAGGCCGTCTATACCAAGCTGCTCGGCGTGGAGCCGTCCTCCGACGAGGCGTACTACGTGGGCTACGACGTGGCGGGACAGCACTTCGGCCTGAACCCGAATGGGCACCAGCAGGGCATGACAGGACCCGTGGGCTACTGGACCGTCGACGACATCCAGGGGATGGTCAAGTCTCTGGTCGAGTCCGGTGCCGAGGTGATCCAGGACGTGACGGAGGTCGGTCCGGGCCGCCGGATCGCGTCGCTGAAGGACGCGGACGGAAACGTCTTCGGGGTGCTGCAGGACAGCTGAGCGGACGACCACGAGCGGTGGGGCCGCGGCCCGAAGGCCACGACCCCACCCGATCCCGTGCTACTGGTCACCGCCCCCGTAGGGGCGCGTGATCACTTCCATGCCGTGCTGCGCGGGGTCCATGAAGTACACGCCACGACCTCCGTCGTTGTGGTTGATCTCGCCCGGCTGCTTGCGGTGCGGATCGGCGTAGTACGTGAGCCCCGCGTCCTTGATGCGCCCGAAGATCCCGTCGAACTCCTCCTCGGTGACGAGGAAGGCGTAGTGCTGCGTGACGATGGACTCGGCGGGGATCGTCGCGAAGTCCAGGGTCACGCCGTTGCTCAGGTCGAGCGGGATGAACGGGCCCCATTCATCGCCCACTTCGAGCCCCAGGATGTGCGCGAGGAACTCGGCGGACTCCCGCTTGTCCCGGGAGTGGACGATGGTGTGATTGAGCTGAACTGCCATGGTGGATTGCCTCCAGAAGGCAACTCCGGCACCTCCATGCCTCACCCGGTCGGTGACCGGCACGCGATGCTGCCCGGGATCTTAGACACGGGGCCGGGCCCGTGGCCAGTCCGTTTCCGGCTTCGGCTCCGGCGTCAGTCCAGGACCAGTTCCGGGTCGTACATGTCGAGCCAGAGCGCCAGGTCCAGTGTGCGCTCCAGGCCACGCCGCGAGGCCTGCGTGATCTGCGGGGTCTCGCGGTGGGCGGCGACACTGAGCCGGTCCCTGTCGACGATCTCGAAGACCCGGTGCGAGGGCTTCGCGAGCAGGTCCTTGGCGTGCTCCTGCAGCGCGAGCGCGTACTTCGGATCCTGCGTCGACGGGTAGGGGCTCTTGACCCGGTCGTACACCGAGGTCGGCAGCACGTCCGCCGTCGCCTCGCGCAGCAGCGACTTCTCCCGGCCGTCGAAGGACTTCAGCGCCCACGGCGTGTTGTAGACGTACTCGACGAGCCGGTGGTCGCAGAACGGGACCCGTACCTCCAGGCCCACCGCCATGCTCGCCCGGTCCTTGCGGTCGAGCAGGACCCGCACGAAGCGGGTCAGGTGCAGGTAGCAGATGCGGCGCATCCGGTACTCGAAGTCGCTCTCGCCCTCCAGGCGCTCGATGTCGCGGACCGCTTCGGCGTAGCTGTCGGCGGTGTACCCCTCCAGGTCGAGCCGCTTGGTGAGCTCGGGCCTGATCACGTCCGAGTCGTCACCGAGGTGCTTGCCCATGCTCACCAGCCACGGGAACGCCTCCGCATTGCGGGCCTCCTCGTCGAAGAACTGGAGGTAGCCGCCGAAGACCTCGTCCGCCGACTCGCCGGACAGGGCGACCGTCGAGTGCTCGCGGATCGCCTTGAACAGCAGGTACAGCGAGGCGTCCATGTCGCCGAGCCCCGCCGGAATGTCGCGTGCCCGGATGACGCGGGCGCGCACCTCGGGGTCGGCGAGCGCGTTCGAGTCGAGCACGATGTCCTCGTGGTCGGTCCCCGACGCCTGCGCCACGTCGTGCACGAAGGGGGTGTCGGGCGTACCTCGCAGCTCGTCGGCCACGAAGTTCTCGGCCTGGCCGAGGAAGTCGACGGCGAAGCTGCGCACCGTCTCCTGACCGGCCAGCTGCTCGGCGGCGATCGCCGTCATCGCGGAGGAGTCGAGGCCGCCCGACAGGAGCGTGCAGCGCGGCACGTCCGAGACGAGCTGGCGGCGCACGATGTCGTCGAGCAGCTCGCGCACCCTGGCGATGGTCGTTTCCTGGTCGTCGGTGTGCGGCTTCGTCTCCAGCGTCCAGTACGCGCGGTGCCGCAATCCCTCGCGGTCGACGGTGACGACCGTGCCCGGTACCACCTCGTTCATCCCGTCCCACACGGCATGCCCCGGAGTCTTCACGAACGTGAACAACTCGCGGAGGCCGTCGAGGGTGACACGGCGCGCGGCGAGCGGGTTGGCGAGGATCGCCTTGGGCTCTGAGCCGAACAGCACGCCGTCCGGGGTCTCGTAGAAGTAGAAGGGCTTGATGCCCATCCGGTCGCGGATCATGACGAGCTTGTCGCTGCGGCCGTCCCAGATGGCGAACGCGTACATGCCGTTGAGGCGCTTGGGCAGTTCCTCGCCCCACTCGAGGTAGCCGTGCAGCACCACCTCGGTGTCCGAGTCCGTGCGGAACTCGTGGCCGAGGGCCGCCAGTTCGGCGCGGAGTTCGGTGTAGTTGTACGTCTCGCCCGAGTAGACCAGGGCGACGTTTCCGTCCGGTGTCTCGACGGTCATGGGCTGCCGGCCGCCCGGCAGGTCGATGATGGCGAGCCTGCGGTGACCAAGGGCCGCGGGGCCCTCGATCCAGGTGCCGCGATCGTCAGGACCGCGGCACTCCATGGTCTGGGTCATCGCATTCAATGTCTCGGCCGAGGCCCGCAGGTCACGGTCGAAGGAAACCCAGCCGGTGATGCCACACATAACGCTTCCTCCTGCTCGCCGTACGGCCGTGGCCAACCGGGGCAACAAGTTGTACACGGCATCTATGTTTCGAGCGTGTGACATGGAGGTGGGTTCGGTCAATGCTCCCGTAACGCGCCGAAGGCGTCCGACCGAGCGGTTTCGGCCGCCGGTCGTGACGTCAAACGGAATGATCCCCTTCGCAAATCCCTTGTGGCGGGGGCCTCTTGAGAAAAGTTGCCTTGGGCTACCAGTGCGATCCGGCCACAGGCAAAGACTTGATCAATCCTGCTCCGGGCTCGACGTTGTCTCAGCAAGTGACCCGTCGAACGTCGCCGCAGCGAGCCCGAAGGACAGCGTCATGCCGATCCCCGACGTCACCGAGAGCGCCCGTACGCCCGGTGCCACATCGCGTACGAGCAGCGGTCCGCGGGCGCTGCTCGCGTACACGCCCTGCCAGCGTTCGGTGACCCGCACCGAGGGGACGCCCAGGACGCGGGAGGCCTCGCGCAGCAGCAGTTCCGTCGTCGCCTCGTCCTGGAACGGGATCTCCGTCGCGTCGTACGCGTGCGAGTCGCCGACCAGGACCGTGCCGTCGGGCAGCCGCGTGAACATCACGTTGGCGACCACGTCAAGCAGTTCGGGGCTGTGCGCGGTGACCTCGGTGCGCAGCCGGTCGGCGGACGGCATGGCCGTGAAGCCGTCGTAGCGCAGCATCGATGTGGCGGTCAGGACCGCCGAGTCCGTGCGGAAGGCGTCGGGCGCCGCGACCCGGGCCATCGACAGGCGGCAGCGTTCGATGCCGTGCGTCTCGGCCTCCGCCGGGTACAGACGGTCCAGGTCATGGCCGACGCAGAGCAGGATCCGGTCCCCGTGCACCGGGCCCCGGCTGGTGTGCACCGTGCCGGACTCCACGCCGACCACGTTCGTGCCCCAGGAGATCGTCACGCCGGGCTGCTCGGCCAGCCAGTCCGCGAGCCGCGGCGCCGCCTCGCGCGGGTCGACCCGCAGGTCCGCGGGCAGCAGCGCGCCGCCGGCCAGATCCTCGCGCCCCTCGGGGGAGCGGCCGAGCGCCTCGCCCACCTCGTCGCGCGTGCGCATCCGCACCGCGTCCGTGCCGCGCTCGTCCCGCAGCTCCTCCAGGACCGCCAGCTCGGTCGCCGACCGGGCCACCACGAGCGCGCCCGCCTCCGGCGCCCACAGCCCGGCCGACTTGGCGGCGTCCACCCAGCCGGTGCGCGAGCGCAGCGCGAGATCGAGGAGTTCACCGCGCTGCGCCGTGACGCAGCAGTGGCCGAAGTTGCGCACGGACGCGCCCACAGGCCGCCGGTCCCGCTCGACCACCGTGACGCTGAGCCCCCTGCGCACCGCCTCGAAGGCGTGGGCGAGGCCGACGATGCCGGCACCGACCACGACGAGGTCGCTGCGGTCGCGGGGGAGTGCGGTGGATGGCGCTGATGCGTTGTTCATGACCCCAAGACTGCGGACCGCCCGCCGCCACCCGCAAGTGTTGTCTATACAAGTTTCCTCGTTGTTTACCAGCTGTGCGCCGGGTGCGCTCTTGCCCGGTGGGTATCCGGGCTGCGAAACTCGACTTGTGAAGACAAGTAGCGAGGAGGGGCCGCTGCACCAGCGGCTCGGCGCCGAGTTCCGGCGACGCATCGAGTCGGGGGAGTGGCCCGAAGGGGCGCCCGTGCCGAGCGAGGCACAGCTGTGCGAGGAGTTCGGGACCTCGCGCGGCCCGGTACGGCAGGCGCTCGCGCAGCTGCGGGCCGATGGCCATCTGGTCGGCGGGCGCGGCAAGCCGCCCGTCGCCCGCAGGGTCACGCCCTCGCAGCCGTTCGCCTCGCTGATGTCGTTCACGCAGTGGGCCGAGTCGATCGGACGGACCCCGGGACAGCACACCGTGGAGGTGGCCCGGCGGCGCGCGAGCCCCGAGGCCGCCGCCCGCCTGGGTCTCGACGAGGGCGCGCCGGGCGTCGACCTCGTCCGGCTGCGCCACCTCGACGGGGTGCCCGCGATGGTCGAGCGGTCCACGTTCGTCCTCGACGTCGGCCTGCATCTGTTCGCGTTCGACCCGGACGAGGGCTCGGTCTACGACGCCCTCACCTCGTGCGGCGTCGACCTGGACCGCGCCCGGCACACCATCGACGCCGTCGCGGCGGACCCGCAGGACGCCGAGCTCCTCGGTGTCGATCCCGGCCAACCCCTGCTCCGCGTACGGAGGTTGGCCTACACCGGCGACGGCAGGCCCGTCGAGTACGCGGACGACCGCTATCTGCCGTCCATGGCCACCTTCACCATCGAGAACACCATGGACGGGCGCACCGTCGCGGCCCGCGGCGGCACCGCAGACACCCGCATCACACGTGAGGAAGCCCAGTGATCGAACTCGCCGTCTTCGACATGGCAGGCACCACCATCGACGAGCACGGGGCCGTATACGACGCGCTGCGGCACGCCGTCGATTCCACCGGCGTCCGTGTCGACCCGGTCGATCTGCAGACCTGGATGGGCACCGACAAGCGCGAGGCCATCGCCGCGCTCATCCGCATCGGCGGCGGCACGCCCGACGCGGAGCTGGTCGAGCGACAGTACGAGGTGTTCCGAGCCTATCTGCGCGAGAGCTACGCCAAGCAGCCGCCGGAGCCGATAGCCCACGCGGACAAGGCACTTGAAGAGCTGCGCGCCCGCGGCATCAAGGTCGCCCTCACCACCGGCTTCAGCGCGGACGTGGCGCTGCCGCTGCTCGACTCGCTCGGCTGGTCCACCGAAGAGGGCGGCAACCTCGACGCGGTCGTCACCTCCGACGAGGTGCCCCGTGGTCGTCCCGCGCCGTACATGATCCAGCGCGCGATGGAGAAGACGGGCGTCGTCGACGTACGCAAGGTCCTCGTGGTCGGCGACACGGTCGTCGACATGGAGGCCGGGTTCAATGCGGGCGCGGCTGTCGTGGTCGGCGTGCTCACGGGACAGCTCACCCGTGAGCAGCTCGAACTCCACCCGCACAGCTACGTGTTGGACGGCGTCGCCGACCTCCCCGGCATTGCCGAGACCCAGAGCCCGTGAACGTCAGCTGAGCGCCGCGTCCACGATCGCCTGCGCCTCGCTCTGCACCTGGGCGAGGTGCTCGGCGCCGTGGAACGACTCGGCGTAGATCTTGTAGACGTCCTCCGTGCCGCTGGGCCGGGCCGCGAACCATGCGTTCTCGGTGGTGACCTTGACGCCGCCGATGGCCGCGCCGTTGCCCGGCGCCTCGGACAGCCGGGCCGTGATCGGCTCGCCCGCGAGGGTGTCGGCGGTGATCGCGTCGCCGGTCAGCTTCGCGAGGCGGGCCTTCTGCTCCTTCGTCGCCTTGGCGTCGATGCGGGCGTAGGCGGCGCCCGACGCGCCGTGCTCGGCGGCGAGTTCGGCGTAGTACGCGGAAGGCGTCTTGCCCGTGACGGCGGTGATCTCGGCGGCCAGCAGGGCAAGCAGGATGCCGTCCTTGTCGGTGGTCCAGACGCTGCCGTCCTTGCGGACGAAGCTCGCCCCGGCGCTCTCCTCGCCGCCGAACGCCACCGAGCCGTCGACCAGGCCCGGCACGAACCACTTGAATCCGACGGGGACTTCGACGAGTTCTCGGCCGAGGGTGGCGGCGATCCGGTCGATGACGGCGGACGACACGAGCGTCTTGCCGATGGCCGCGGACGCCGACCACCGGGTCCTGTGGCTGAACAAGTAGTGGATGGCGACGGCCAGATAGTGGTTCGGGTTCATCAGGCCGGCGTCCGGAGTGACGATGCCGTGCCGGTCGGCGTCCGCGTCGTTGCCGGTCAGCAGGTCGTAGTCGTGGCGGCGTGCGAGCACCGAGGCCATCGCGGGCGCGGACGACGGGTCCATCCGGATCTTGCCGTCCCAGTCGAGCGTCATGAAACGCCACGTCGGATCGGTCTCCGGGTTCACCACGGTCAGGTCGAGCCCGTACATCTCGGCGATGCGTGCCCAGTAGTGCACGCTCGCGCCGCCCAGCGGATCGGCGCCGACCCGCACGCCGGAGGCGCGGATGGCGTCGATGTCGATGATGTCCTTGAGGTCCTCGACGTAGCGCTCACGGAAGTCGTACGGTTCCCAGGCCGGCTCCTCGACCGTGCGCGGCGTCCAACTGGCGTCCTCCAGCAGCTCGTTGGCGCGATCGGCGATCCACGAGGTGGTGGCGGAGTCGGCGGGGCCGCCGTGCGGAGGGTTGTACTTGAAGCCGCCGTCGCGGGGCGGGTTGTGGCTCGGCGTGATGACGATGCCATCGGCACGGTCGTCGGCGTCGTCGGCCTTCCCGCGGTTCCAGCGCAGGATCGCGTGGCTGAGCGCGGGCGTCGGCACGAAGTCCTCGTGCGCGTCGGCCAACACCCGGGCGCCGTGCGCCGCGAGAACACCGAGGGCGGTCTTCAGGGCGGGCTGCGAGAGGGCGTGCGTGTCCGGGCCGATGAAGAGGGGGCCGGTGATGCCCTCCGCGGTGCGGTGCTCGACGATCGCCTGGGTGATCGCGGCGATGTGCTTCTCGTTGAAGGCGCCGTCGAGGCTGGAGCCGCGATGGCCACTCGTGCCGAAGACGACGCGCTGCTCGGGGCGCGTGACGTCGGGCTCGCGCGTGTAGTACGCCTCGATCAGCGCGTCGACGTCGATGAGATCGCCCGGCAGGGCGGGGGTTCCTGAGCGCTCAGCAGTCATGGAAGCAGTCTCCCACCTGCGCCTATGAAGAAAAGTGGGCGGCACAGGCGGAAGACGGTTCGGGGCGGGGCCTGCCAGGGAACTCTCATCCCTCCAGGGTCTCCTGGAACTCCTGCTGGTTCTTCACGATCTCCGCGAGGGTCGCGAGGACCTGCGACTCGACCTTGTGCTTGTCGATGCCGAGCCCGGTGAGCAGCCCGGATCCGTTCTCGTGCTCCAGGAGTGCGAGCAGGATGTGCTCGGTGCCGATGTAGTTGTGGCCCAGGCGCAACGCCTCCCGGAACGTCAGTTCCAGGGCCTTCTTGGCGTCGGCGTCGAACGGCACGAGGGCGGGCATGTCGTCGGACGCGGGCGGCAGGGTCTCTGTCGCGGCCTGGCGCACGGCCTCGAGCGACACATCCTGCGCGAGGATCGCCTTCGCGGCGAGGGCCTCCGGCTCCTTCAGCAGGCCGAGCGCGAGGTGCGCCGGGGTGATGTTCGCGTTGTTCGCGGCGCGGGCCTCGTTCTGTGCGCCCACCACGACATTGCGGGCGCGCACCGTGTACCGGTTGAAGCCCTCGTTCGGGTCGATGGGCTTCTCGTCGCCCTTGGGCACGAAGCGCTTCTGCGCCGCCTGCCGGGTGACGCCCATGCTCTTGCCGATGTCCGTCCAGGAGGCGCCGGAGCGGCGAGCCTGGTCGACGAAGTGGCCGATCAGGTGGTCGGCCACTTCGCCGAGGTGGTCCGCCGCGATGACGGCGTCCTGGAGTTGGTCGAGTGCGTCGGGGTGGACCTTCTTGATGGCTGCGATCAGGTCGTCGAGGCGGACGTTCGCGTCGGTTGGCTTCGTCATGATGCAACCGTAGGTTGACAGTGGAGGACTGTCAACTACGAGTTGACACTCGGATTCGTGTCTCACACGGTCGGTGGATTCAGCTGCCGGAACCCGTCCTGGGTCCGGTACGGGTAGTACGGATAGGGGGCCTTGGTCTCGCTCGCCGCATCCAGCTTCGCCACCTGCTCCGGGGTGAGCTCCCAGCCGATGGCGCCCAGGTTCTGTGTGAGCTGCTCCTCGTTCCGTGCCCCGATCAGCACCGTGGAGACGGTGGGTCGGCGCAGCAGCCAGTTGATGGCGATCTGTGGGATCGCCTTCCCGGTCTCCTCCGCGACCTCGTCGAGCGCGTCCATGACGCGGTAGAGGTGCTCGTCCTCGATGGGCGGCCCGAACTGCGCCGTCTGGTGCAGCCTGCTGTCGGCGGGCAGTGGCTGTCCGCGCCGGATCCTCCCGGTGAGCCGCCCCCAGCCGAGGGGGCTCCACACCACGGCGCCCACGCCCTCCTCCTTGGCGAGCGGCATCAACTCCCACTCGTAGTCCCGGCCGGCGAGCGAGTAGTACACCTGGTGCGCGGCGAACCGCGGCCGCCCGTGCTTCTCCGCCTCGGCGAGCCCCTTCATCAACTGCCAACCCGCGTAGTTGGAGACACCGGTGTAACGGACCTTGCCGGCACGCACCAGGTCCTCGAGCGTGGCGAGAACCTCCTCGACCGGGGTGCTCGCGTCGTACGCGTGCAGCTGGAACAGGTCAATGTGGTCGGTGTCGAGGCGCCGCAGCGCGGCGTCGACGGACGCGATCAGCCGCGACCGCGACACTCCGGCGTCGTACGGTCCCTCGCCGGTCGGCAGTGCGGCCTTGGTGGAGATGAGCGCCCGATCGCGCCGCCCCTTGAGTGCCGCACCGAGCACCTCCTCCGACGCCCCGTCCGAATACACGTCGGCCGTGTCGAACAGGGTCACGCCATGCTCCAGGCTCAGATCCACCATGCGGCGCGCCTCGTCGATGCCGGCGCTACCCCATGCGGAAAACAGCGGCCCACGCCCACCGAAGGTCCCGGCCCCGAAACTCAACGCCGGAACCTTGAGGCCGGACGTCCCCAACTGTCGGTACTCCATGGCGATCTCCCTGCTAATGGGTTCTGTATCCCGTTAGTGCGTGCCGCAACAGTAGCAAGGAGTGGCGCGTAATGGAACCAGGGTGCCTTTAGGTCTGGGTCTTCGCGATGTCTTCGTCCGGGTACGGCGTCCGCTTGCTCTCGCCGAGCAGTCGCTCGAGGAACGCGTCGAACACTGCGAGCGCGGGTGCGTGGGGCGAGAGCAGCCCGGCCACCGCTTCGGGGCTGCCCGGGGGCAGGTGGTGGCGCCGCAGATGGCTCAGCGTCAGCAGGGAATCGTAGGAGGGGAGGTGTCGCGCGAGGAACTCACCTTCGGCGTCGTCCAGTTGGAACCGTGAGCTGAGTGCGAGGCCGAAGTCGGCGAAGAGGATCCGCTCGCCGTCGGTGAGTAGATTGCCGAAGTGCGCGTCGAAGTGCACGACGCCCTGGCCCCGCAGGAATCCGGCGCCGCGAGCCAGCTCCCGCAGCACCCAGCGGTACGCGGCGACCTCGTCACTCCGTGCCGCGAGCCACGCCGCGACCGTGTCCGGTACGTACTCCAGGAACAGGACGAGACTGTGCCGCGCCCTCGCCAACTCCTCGAGGCGCCCGCGCACAGCGAGGGAGCCCTCCCAGTGGGCCACGGCCCCGTCGATCCCGCCGAATTAGTCCATGAGAGGTTCCCGGTCGAGCGCAGGTGCTCCGGCCTCAACTCCCGGTCCGTGAGCGGTACTCGCTTCATGAACACGGGGGAGCCCTCGACATCGACCACGCCGGAGCGTCCGCCGATCCCCGCACCGCCGGACCGCGCGCCCTCGACCATGGTGCGCAGTCGGCGGTCGTCGTGCAGCGCGAGTGCGGTGGAGAGGCGGGCGTGCAAGGTGCGGCGGTGCATGGGCGGCTCCTGGGCAGGGAAAGGGTGGCCGGGCGTGTATGCCCGGCCACCCATCCTGGTGCGTCGGCGGCCGCCTACGGCAGGGAATTAATCTTGAACGTCGACGTCGTGTTGCGGATGTCCACCGCGTTGTCGGTCAACTTCAGGTTGTGGAAGGTGACTTCGCCGACGGCAGGGCCCTGGCCCGCCTCGGGGAGTTCGTTCGCCCACACGCCGAAGCCGGACTTGGCGTCGTGGGCGTCGCCGCTCTTGCGGGCGCCGGAGATCGTCACGTCCGTGAGGATCGTGTCCTTGATGGGGTACTGGGGTTGGCCTCCCACGTAGTTGGTCTGGAACATGATGCCGCTGTACGTCGGATCGACGATGTCGACGTCGTTCACGCGGATCCCCTGGAAGACCTTCGACGCCGAGAACATCCAGATGCCGGGGAAGGTCTGACCGCCCCAGAAGTGGCCGCCGGAGCGGACGATCGAGGTGTTCTCCAGCGTCGTCGGCTCCGTGCCGAAGCCGTTCATCGGGTAGCCGAAGTCGAGGGAGCTGATGGTGACTCCGGAGTAGACGAGGGTGTCCGCGATGAGGATGTTGCGGAACGTGTTGTCGTAGCCGCCGTAGACGGCGATGCCTGCCGCCCGCCAGGTGAGCAGCGAGGTCAGGTTCTCGTACACGTTGTTCTTCTCGTCCGCGCCGCCCGCGTCGATCGCCGAGAACAGCGCGAAGCTGTCGTCGCCGGTCGCCCGCGACTCGTTGTTCGCGACGTGGTTGTCCGTCGAGCCGTTCGTCATGTTGACGCCGTCGGCGAACGTGTCGCGGATCCGGGAGTTCTTGATGGTGATGTTGTCGGTGTTGGCGCCCCAGTACAGGCACACCGTGTGTTCGTTCCAGATGTCGTCGATGGTGATGTCGGCGACGTTCGAGAAGTCGAAGACCTTGCCGGGGCCGTCGATCCGCGACGTGTAGTTCCCGAAGAAGGAGAAGTGGGTGAACGTCGAGCCGTTCGCGCTTGCCTCCGCGCGGAAGCCCGCGTCCGTGTTCTCCTGCGACGAAGGGGTGTGGAATCGCGTGAACCACGGCCCCGCGCCGACCACCTTCACCGCCTTCCCGTACACCTGGAACTTGTTCGACGTCTCGTAGTCACCGGCCGGCAGATACACCCCGACGAGCTTGCCGCTCGTGTCCATCCGGACCTTGTCGAGTGCGTCCTGCACCGCCTGGTGCGAGAAGCCGGTCGGCACGGTGTACGCCGCCGGGTCCGGGTTGGGGAGTTGCTTCGCCTCCTCCAGGTTGATGAAGTCGATCGCGTACGTGGAGTCGTTCGCGGCGTCCTTCTGGAGCCGGATCTTGCTGCCCTGCGGGACCGTCGTGCCGAGCAGCAGGTTCGCCTCGTCGTAGATGTGGCGGGGTGCGCCGGTGCCGGGGGAGTTGCCCGGGCCGGTCTCGGACCCGTACAGCCACGCGTACTTCGACGTCAGGTCGACGGCCTTGAGGAGCGTGCCGTCGACGTACACGTTCAGCGTGGAGTTCTTGCCTCCGCCGCCCGCCGAGTCCGGCATCGAGTAGCGGGTGACGAGTGTGTTCGTCGGTGCCTTGGTGGTGAACTCGACGTAGTTTCCCGTTGATTCGAGCGTGACCGCCTTGCGGCCCGAGGCCTCGCCGGCGATGTCACCGACGGTCCGGTTCGGGCCGACGACCTTCGCTCCGCCGCCGACCGTGCCGTCCTCCGCCTCGTACATGTCGTACGGCATGCTGGCACCGCGACCCACGAACAGGGGTTGCGTGGACGTGTTGTTGGCGCGCTTGACCGCGAGCTCGTTGGCGTCGTCGGCGATCACCGTCTTCACCGTGAACTTGCCCTTGCCTGCGGTCCAAGTGCCCAGCTTCACGGGTGGTGTGGTGTCACCGGCCGCGATCGTCCCGTCGTAAGAGCCGGTGAGTGTCTTCACCGCACTCCCGCCGGAGTCCGTGACCGTGAGTGTGATGTCGTGCCCGCCGCTCGAACTCGCCTGGTTGCCCTGGTTCTTGAGGGCGACCGAGAAGGTAACCGTGTCGCCCTCGGTGGGCGCGCTCGGCGACCATGCCACCGGCGACGCCACTAGGGCGTTTCTGATGGCTCTTGGACGGTGTCGCGGAGCCAGATGACGACTGCTGCGACGGCCAGGGTGCCGTTGAAGATGTAGTCGCGCTTGTCGTAACGGCTGGCGACCGCACGGAACTGCTTCCACTTGCTGACGCACCGTTCGGCGGCACTGCGGCGGCGGTACTGGCCTGTGTCGAAGGCCGGAGGCCGGCCGCCGGCCCGGCCCCGCCGCAGACGGTTGCTGCGTTGGTCCTCGGGTTGGGCGATGGTCACCTTGATGTGCCGTCCGCGCAGGTAGGCGCGGGTGTCGCGGCTGGAGTAGGCCTTGTCTCCGCGGAGCCGGTCCGGGCGGGTGCGGGGCCGCCCCGGCCCGCGCCGGGCGATCCGCAGGCACTCCAGTACCGGGACGAGCATGGGGTTGTCGCCCCGCTGGCCGGGCGAGGTCTGCCAGACCAGCGGGCGGGCCCGGTCATCGGCCAGGAAATGGACCTTGCTGGTCAGTCCGCCCCGGGAACGTCCCAGTGCCTCGCGTCCATCGGCCTCCACACGCGCCCCGCCCCTTTTGCGGGAAGTCACCCGGCGGCCGGTGCCGGGCCCCGGCCGCATGCTGATGAGCCCGGCAGGACGTGGAGTCGATGTTCACCGCCCACTCGGCCTCCTTCGCCGCCGTGCGGGCCAGGGCACCGTCCGGGTCGCTCGCGGCGGCCTCGATCTGCAGCTCTGTCAGGATCCGCTGCCAGGTTCCGTCGGCCGACCAGCGGCGATGGCGCTCATAGACGGTCTGCCACGGCCCGTACCGCTCGGGCAGATCCGGCCACGGCACCCCGGTACGGGCCCGGAACAGTACGCCGTTGATGACTCGGCGGTGATCCGCCCACTGCCCACCCGGGGCACCGTTTCCCGGCAACAGCGACTCGATCTTCTGCCACTGCGCGTCCGTCAGTTCATGGCGTCGCACCATACGACCCGCATGCCCAGCACCCGCACTGATCCACCCACCCAGCAAGAGCCATCAGAAACGACCTAGGTCCGAGCTCGTCACCGGCTTCACGACCAGATTCGTCGGGCTGATGTAGTCGTTGTTCGCCTCGTCGCGCTCCATGACCAGCTTGCTCGCGTCGACCACCGCGCCGACCTGGTACGAGCCCGCCTCGTGCGCGCCGATGTCCGCGCTCACCGTGGCCGACGCTCCGGCCGCGAGCGCGCCCACCGAACCCGTACCCACCTTCTGCGAGCCGAGCTTGAAGTCGATGTCGGTGGCGTCGGCCGCCTCGGTGCCCGCGTTGCGCACCGTCGCCGACAGGGTGATCTTGTCGGACTCGACCGGTGTCTCCGGCTTCGACGTGATGCCCGTGACCACGAGATCCGGGTTCGGGGCGGGCTCGCCGAGGACCTGGAACTCCGCCAACTGACCCGCTGCACCACCTGAGGTGGAGGTGAAGACGAGTCGCACGTCCGCGACGCGCGCGGTCAGCGGCACCGTCACCTTGTTGCCGTTCGCCGGATCGAAGCCGTACTCCTTCGGCTCGGCCAGCCTCGTGAACTCCGACGCCTTCTGCTCGCGCCCGAGCACCTCGATCTTCTGGGTGCGCGCCGCCCACGCCGCGTCCGGGTTCAGCTTCAGGACGAGTGAGGAGACGTCCGCGTTGGCGCCGAGCTTCACGGTCAGGCTGTTCGGGTACGAGCCGGCGGCACCCTCCCAGTACGTGCTGGTGTCGTCGTCCACGACGTTCTCCGCGACGTACGTCTGCGTGGTCGACGACGCGGACACCGGTTTTCCGGCCGCCAGGTTCGCGGCCTCGGTCGTGGAACCGTTGCGGGTCACCGTGTTGCTGTTCGCGGACTGATTGCCCGCCGCGTCCTTCGCTCGCACGTGGTACGTCACCGTCGCCGATGCCGGCTGGGTGTCGGTGTACGAAGTGACGTCACCGGCAAGCGACTTGAGAAGCTTGCCGTTCGCGTAGATGTCGTAGGCGGTGACCTTCACGTTGTCGGTCGATGCCCGCCAGTCGAGCTTGACCTGACCCTTCGTCTCCTCCGTGAAGGAGAGGGCGCCGGGTGCGGTGGGTGCCTGGGTGTCACCCGATCCGCCCTTACGCGTCACGGAGTTGCTGTTCGGCGACTGGTTGCCCGCCGCGTCCTTGGCGCGCACGTAGTACGTGAGCGAGGCCGACGTGGGCTGCGTGTCCGTGTACGTGAGGGTGTCGCCGTCGACCGATGCGCGCAGCTTCCCGTCCGCGTAGACGTCGTAGCCGGCGACCTTCGTGTTGTCCGTGGACGCCTTCCACGTCAGGTTGATCTGACCTGTCGCGGGCTCCGTGTAGGCGAGATCCCCGGGCGCCGTCGGCGCCTCGGTGTCGCCGGTCGTCGGCCCATACACCTCCAACTCGCCGAGCTGACCCGCAGGTTGACGGGTGTTGGCTGTCACGAGCACGCGTACGTAGCGCGTCGTCACCGAGTCGAACGTGATGCTCTGCCGCTGCCCGTCCGCCGCGCTGAACCCGTACGCCTTCGACGCCGCCAGATCGGTGAAGTCCGAGCCGTTGGTGCTGCCCTTCACGGCCAGTGTCTGCGTCCGGGTCTCCCAGGTGGGCGGCAGCCGCAGCACCACGCGGTTCACCCGCACCGACGCGCCGAGATCCACCTGCACCCACTGGGGCAGTGCGCCGTTCTTGCTCTCCCAGTAGCTCGACAGGTCGCCGTCACCCGCGTTGGCGGCCGCGTACGTCTGCGTCGTGGAGTCGGCCGTGAACGTCTTGCCGCGCGCCAGGTTGACCGAGGAGTCGGCGGCCCCGTGCACCTCCAGCTCCGCCAACTGGGCGGACGTCCAGCCGGTGTTGGCGGTCACGACGATCCGTACGAACTTCGTCTGCGTGGCAGGGAAGGTGACGTTCACCGTGTTCCCCGACCCGGGCGAGAAGGCGTACGGCGCCGAGGACTTGAGTGTGTCGAACGACGTGCCGTCGGCGCTGCCCTGCACCGAAAGCGTCTGCGTCCGGCTCTCCCACGAGGCCGGCAGGCGCAGCGTCACCTCGTCGACGCGCGCCGTGGACCCCAGGTCCACCTGCGCCCACTGCGGCCATTCGGTACCCGAACTCTCCCAGTACGTCGAGGAGTTGCCGTCCGAGACGTTCCCCGCCCCGTACCCCGACCTCGCGCTGCTCGCCTTGGTCTGCGCCCCCGCCGCGAGATTGGGGCCGCCCGCTGCCTGCGCCGCGACGGCGGGCAGGCCGAGCAGCGCCAGGGTGAGCGCGAGGAGGACCACCGAGAGGCTCCGCCACCTTCGTCTTCCACCGGATCTGAACACGCACTGTCCGAACATGCTTCTCCTGTCCCTGCACCGTTGATGTGGGTGAATTAAGGACGCGCATCAGGTTCTTGCGTTCAGTTGTTGGAGAATTGCAGAGCTGTGTTGCTGAGTCCACTGTTTGAACAGAGAGAGTTGCGGTGAGGGAGAATCGAACGGTCACGACCCGCCGTACCACGTCAGGGGAACCAGACCGATGCCCGCAGCCCACGTCACCCTCTCCGACGTCCTGAACGCCGCCGCGCCGGAGGCGACCGGCGCCCTCTGGCGGCTCGACGGCGCGGCCCGCCAACTCGACGCCAACGTCGTCCGCCTGCGGCCCGGCGGAGGCGGCGACGCGTACGTGGAGACCGAGCTCGATGTGCTCCTCGTCGTCGTGGAGGGTCACGGCACGCTCCACCGGGCGGGCGTGGACAAGGAGGTGGAGCCCGGCACGCTCGTGTTCGTGCCGCGCGGCGAGCGGCGCGCGGTCAGCGCCGGCGAGGACGGGCTCGTCTACCTCACGGCGCACCGCAGGCGGCCGGGCATGACGATCCGCCGCGCGGTACCGCAGGTGACGGCCGAGGGCGGCGAGGCACCCTGCCTGCTGCCCCAGGTGTGTGCGTCCTGCGGCCGGGCCGCCGACGACGCCGGCGCCCTGTACTGCGCCAGGTGCGGGACGCGCCTGGAGGCGCGGGGAGAGGCACAGTGATCCGGCCTTCCTTGAGGCGAAGGGATCACGCCAGACGGTGCGGTCCGCGCCTCGACTCCGGCCGTATGTACGGGATGTGGCGCCAGGACCCCGTAACTTCTCGCCACTGATTCAACACGTGAAGTTACCGAAATCCGGGGGTGCGGGATGAAGTCCGCCGCCGTCCCCGGCACACTCTGCAGCACGGCGGCCGCGTACTCGGGCACCGGCCGCCTGGGGAGGGAGCACCATCGGGGAGTCCGCGGGCGTGGGGCACGCGGACTCCCCGACCCGCCGCCGCCCCGACACCCCGCAGGCGCTGCGCGGCACGGAGCCCGCCTCTGGTTACGGTTCCGGCATGGCCGACTACCGCATTGAGACCGTCCGCAACGGCGACCGCGACTGGACCGCCCGCAACGACCGCGGCGCCGAGGTCCGCATCGCCCCCGCCGACAGCGAGGGGGCCCAGCCGTCCTTCACCCCCGTCGAACTCCTCCTGGCCGCGCTCGGCGGCTGCGGCGGCCTCGTCGTCGACCGCACGGCCCGCACCGTGCCGCACGACGAGCTGCGCATCACCGTCGACTCCGTGTCACGGCCGGAGGACGACGGCCGGGTCGGAGCCGTCCGTGTCTCGTACGAGATCGAGCTGCCGGAGGGGGACACGCACGCCGCGGAGGCGCTCGAACGCGGCATCCGTCTGACCCACGAGAAGTACTGCACGGTCAGCCGCACCGTCGAACACGGCGCGCGCGTCGAGGCGGTGGGCCCCGACGGCACGGTGCTCTTCATGGGCGGCTGACACGACCGGGCGCGGTCGACCGTCGACGGCCGACCGCGCCCGGCCACGCGCCGCCTACGGCAGCGCGTGCACCTTCGGCCCGACCGCGTTCGACCAGGCGTTGCCCGCCGTCGCGTCCCAGTTCGTGGACCAGGTCATCGCGCCGCGCAGCCCCGGATAGGTCTTCGCGGGCTTGAACGTGCCACAGCCGGTGCCGCGCGCCAGGCAGTCGAGCGCGTTGTTCACGACGGACGGTGCCACGTAGCCGCTGCCCGCGCCGCGCGTCGACGCCGGGACACCGAGCCCGACCTGCGAGGCGTCGAGGCCGCCCTCCAGCTGGATGCAGGCGAGCGCCGTCAGGAAGTCGACGGAGCCCTGGCTGTAGACCTTGCCGTCGCAGCCCAGCATCGAACCGCTGTTGTAGTACTGCATGTTGACGACCGTGAGGATGTCCTTCACGTTCAGCGCCGTCTTGAAGTACTCGCCGGACGTCGACTGCATGTCGATGGTCTGCGGCGCCATCGTCAGGACCAGCTTGCCGCCCGCCTTCGCCGACAGCTGGCGCAGCGCCTTCGTCATGTACGTCGAGTTGAGCCCGTTCTCCAGGTCGATGTCGACGCCGTCGAAGCCGTACTCCTGCATGAGCCGGTACGCGCTGTCCGCGAACGCGGTCGCGGACGCGTCGCTGTTGACCGAGATGCTGCCCTTCTCCCCGCCGACCGACAGGATCACGGACTTGCCCGCCGCGTGCTTGGCGGCGATGTCCGCCTTGAAGTCGGCGGCCGAGGCGTAGCCGACGGCCGGGTCGAGGTTGAAGGTGATCTGCCCGGGCGTGGTGGTGGCGTCGGCGAAGGAGACGGCGATGATGTCGTACTGGGACTGGACGTCGCGCAGCTTCTGGACGGTCGCGCCGTTGTCGAAGTTCTGCCAGTACCCGGTCAGCGCGTGCTTGGGGACGGTTCCGCCGCCGGGGTTGCTGCCGGACGTGGCGGTCCTCGCGGTCACCGCCGTCGACTTCGCCGATTCGCCCGCCGCGTTCGTCGCGGTGACCTGGAAGCCGTACGAGGTGTCGGCCGCGAGCCCGGTGACGGTCGTCGAGGCACCCGTCACGGCGGCGACCTTCGTGCCGTCCCGGTAGACGTTGTAGCCGGTGGCGTTGGAGACCGGGGACCAGGAGAGGCCGATGGAGGACGCGGTGGCCGCGCCCGCCGCGAGCCCCGTGGGTGCGGCCGGGACCACGACCGGATCCGTGCCGCCGCCCCCGTCGGGCCCGAAGACGTTCACATCGTCGACGTGGTACGCGCTCTGCCCGTACCAGCCGTGCGTGTAGATGGTCACGGAGGTCGTGTTCGCGCCGGTCTTGAAGCTGGTCGTGAGCTGCTGCCAGGATGAACTGCCCGGTGTCCAGGTGGACACATCGGTGGTGCCGGTGCCGCTCGCGCCGAGATACGCGTAACCGCCCTGCACCCAACTGCTCAGTGTGTACGTCGAGTTGGGCTTGACCGCGACGGTCTGGCTGCACTTGGCGTTGTCCTGGCCCGCAGGGGTCGCCTTCAGGGCCTTCGTGCCGCCGTGCACGGGTGAGGTCACGACGGCGCCGCTGCCCGCGGAGCACGTCCAGTTGCTCAGGTCCGACTCGAAGCCGGCGTTCTTGGCCACGTTGACATCAGCGGCCTGCGCGGGTGCGGCGAGCGCGGTGACGCCGAGCGACGCGGCCGCCACGACGGCGAGCGCGAGGCCGGGTCTGCGTCTGCGATGGCGTGCACGGTCCACGGGGAGCCTCCTGGGAAGAGGTGGAGAAGCTGCGGATGTGAACGGTGGCCACCGCTGTGTGCGCCAAAGTTGGTTCAGACCAATCGAGTTGTCAAGACCTCTGGCACGCACGTCAGCGGCGCCGGACGGAAGGTCCGGCGCCGCTGACGAAGGCGGAAGGCCGGTGGGTTCAGCTCAGTCCGCGCAGGTAGGCGGCCTGCCCCACGTGCTGCAGGTCGTCCGAGAGCACGCTGATGAGCCTGACCCCCAGCGTCACCGGAGGATCCCAGCCCTCGTCGACGACACGGTCGAGATCGGCGTCCTTCAGGCCGCCGAGGAACCCGAGCGTCTGCTCGTGCACCGCGTCGTAATAGCCCGTGAGGAGCTCGCCCGAGGCGACCCGCACCTGGCCGACCTGCTTCGAAGTGTGTCCGTACCCGGTGTCCGACTCGGCGAGCGGCAGATCGAACCGCCCCGCCCAGCCGCCCGCGAGCCACACCTGCTCGAGTCCCGCGGCATCGGCGACATGGTCGTCCTGAACGCGGGTGAGATGCCAGATCAGCCAGGCAATGGAATTCGCCGTGTCTTCCGGTCGCTCGTGCAGCGCGTCGACGGAAAGCCCCTCGACGGCCGCGTGCACCTCTTCCTGAATACGGCTGTAACCGTCCATGAGTACGTCATGTGAGCGCATGCGTGCAGTCTCTCCGACGCGGAGGATTTCGGCCAACGAACGCCGTGAATATGCCCGGAGACTGGCGTGAAAGCCATGGTGACCCTGCCTCCCGAGTGCCGATACTTGACCAGAGAACGGTTGAACGTTGTTCGTAGGCGGCGTCCCGCGGGCCAATTGCCCGGGCAATTCTCGCCGTTGCGGTGGATCACTGATCGTTTGGCACAACAGTCAATGCAGTCGGGCGCCAGGCAATGGGGGAGACCGTGCACGACGAATTCCTGTGCCACGTCACCGCGTACGGAATCTGCGGTGGCCGGCGCGTGGGTGTTCCGCTCGGCACATATCGCGCCCCCACGCTCCCGCTGGCCCTGTGGTGGCTGCGCGACCGGGCCATGTGGATGGCCGAGCGCCTCGACCCGCGCCCCGGCCTGAGTCACTTACCCGAGGGTGCGCTGACGCCGATGGGCGATGACGCACCCGACGTGCCGGAACAGCTGCGGGCCTGGTGCGGCGACCCGGACCAACAGGAAAACGTCGCGGAAGAGTTGGCCTCCGGGCGGCTCGTCAGGATCGTCACTCACGACGACACCACCGAGTACGAGCTCCTCGCCGAGTCCGTCGACGCGGTCCGCATGGCCCGCACCCAGCCGCGCCGCCGCGGCCCACGGCGCCGCATGACAGTTACCAATAGTCACTGACAAGAGTGACACGGCGCTTGATCGCGCCGACTCCGGGGCAGTCTGATCACGCTCAGTAAGAACGATCACTCCGGGGTCACCGAAATGAAGCGCTTCATGAAGCACAGATCCGTGCTGCTCGCCCTCACCCTCCCACTGCTCGGCGGCGCCACGACCGCCCTCGCACCCACCTCCGCCGCCGCGCCCGGCGCCGTACCGCCCGGTCAGGTCTGCTTCTGGACCGAAGTCGGCATGCACGGCCAGGCCTGGTGCTACGGACCTCCCGGCTACGCCGACGCGGAGAACGGGACGGCGCGCCACGCCACCTCCTTCGAGTCCCGCGTCTCGGGAACCGTCTACGCCATCAGCTACACCTCGACCGGCTGCCTCTACCGGGAGATCAGGCGCGACGACTACTCCGAGAACTGGGACTGGGCCGGAAAGCTCGACGGTGTCTCCGACACCACCATGGGGTGCGAGCAGGGCTGAGCGCGCCATGAACCGCCGAACCCGCGCCCTCAGCATCCTGGCCGGCGCCGCCCTGCTCCTCCCGCTCGCGGGCTGCACCACAGAGCACACCGACCGGCCCGCCCGCACACCCGACGACACCATCAGGGCCGCGACCCAGACCCTCACCGACCGCTGCCTGACCCGCCAGGGCCTCACACCGCCCCGGCCGGGACAGCGCTCGGCGAACCGGGCGGAGGAACAGCGGGTCGCGACCGCCCTCTTCGGCCGGCCGCCCGCCGAACTCTCCCTGACCCTCGCGAACGGCATCCCCGTACGCGCTCACACCGACGGCTGCCTGGCCGCCGCCCAACGCACCCTCTACGGCGACCAGAAACGCTGGTTCCAGGTGTCGACCGTCGTCAACAACCTCAAGCCCGAGGCCGCCCACCGCGACCTCAGCCTCGCCTCCGTGCGCGCACGACACCGCGCCGAACTCACCGACTGGCAGCGCCTGCGGTCCCGCGCGCTCGACGCGTCCACCCGCGTGCTGCACATCACCAGCCACTGACCCAGCAAGGAGAACAGACCTCATGAAGCACCCGATCGCCCTGGTCACCGCCGCGGTCCTCGCCCTCGGCGGCGCCGCGCTCCCCGCCACCGCCTTCGCGGCCCAATGCCCCAGCGGCGAGTTCTGCGCCTGGACCGACGCCAACTACACCGGAATGCGCTGGAACTGGTCCGGCGACGACCACGACTGGGAGGACGGCATCCAGGACGAGGACTCCTCCTGGGCCAATCACGGAATCTCAGGGCCAGGCATCAAGGACCACGTCCAGGTCTACGAGAACCCGGGCCTCGTCGGCTTCGGCACCGTCTGTCTCGCGCCCGGCCAGGAGATCGCGTCCAACGGCTGGGCCAACGACAGCGGCGACTCCCACACGTGGACCATGGAGTGCTGAACCCGCTTGGCAGTGAAGTGAGTTCAGAACGTGTCGTCGGTGTGCGGCACTAGCTCCGTGCGCAGCGCGGCGTCGAGCATCGACGCCGCGCCCTGCGTGTGCTCCACCACCAGACCCGCGCGTACCAGCGCCGCCACCGGCGTCGCCGCCATGTACGCGGTCGCCAGATCGCGGGCCTCCAGGCTCAGGTCGGGCGCGTCGTCCGTGGGCGCGTACGAGAAGCCGTCCGGCGACGCGATCAGACGGAACGTCCCCGCGTTCGCCGGGATCCGCGCGTCACGCACCGCGAGCACCACATCCACGGGCGCCGCCCAGGCGCGGGCCGTGAGCGCCGCGCGCACGTCCACCAGGCGCACCCACAGCGCCGGTTCGACGCTCTTGACGCTCACCTGGTCGCGGTCGGCCGCGAACAGCGGCAGAGGATCGTCCAGCGGCCTGCCGTGCGCGCGCACCGTGCCCGTCAGGTCGATGTCCGCGAGATACCGCCACAGCGCCGCCGCGCTCCCCGGCGTATCGGCCTCCAGCTCCTCGACACTCACCAGGCCCGGTACGCCACCGGACCAGTCGCCCGACTTGGTGCGGTAGATCGCGTAACCGGCGAGCGGATCGCCGAGCGTCACCACGCGCGGCGGCGACAGGTCCTCGTCCTCCTCGTCCTTCCGTGCCAGCCACTGCTCGCGCCACCACGTCTCCGTGCGCGCGTGCCGCCCCGCCCGCAGCCCGCGCCTCGTCTCGAAGTACGGCGCGAGCACGGCGGGTGCCGAGTCGGCGTCGAGCAGGCGCAGCGGGCGCTCGTCGGGCGAGATGCGCAGCCCCAGCGCGCGCCGCGAGTCGATCTCCACGGTCGCCCCGTACGTGCCGGGGCCGAATCCGAACCGGCCGTAGATCGACGCCTCCGACGCCCACAACGCGGCCAGCGGCGCGGCCTGTTCGGCGCAACGGACGAACAACTCGGCCATCATCGCCGACAGCACGCCGCGCCTGCGGTGCGTGGGCGCGACCGAGACGTACGACAGGCCGGGGCAGGAGAGGTCGCCACCGCCCGGCACGGACACGGTGAAGGGATGCGCCGCGGCGAAGCCGACCAGTTCCTCGCCGTCGTACGCGCCGATCCGCAGGCAGCCGGACAGCATCTGCTGTTGCTGCTTGCGGCGTTCGTCGTCGGGCGACTCGTGGAAGACGAGATGGGCGAGCGCCAGGGCCCGCTCGATGTCGGACTCGGGTACCTCGCGGAGGCGGACGGAACCAATGATCATGATCATCGACTGTAGTGGCGCCCCGCCCATACCCACCTCAGCGGCGCCGACTCCGTTGAGGTGGGCGGGCGGCGGGGTCCGGGCCGTCCGCCCGCGCGCGCGGCCGACGCCGGCGCGCGCACACCGGAACTTCCGCCCGAAGGGGCCGGACGGATGCATCCGGGCCCGACGAATCTCAGCCGCGATCGCTGCGGCCGCGCAACCGGTCGCCGAGGCGTCTCATGCCGCGCCGGGCGTGGCTCTTGACCGTGCCCAGCGGCCAGCCGGTGCGCTCGGCGATCTGGGGTTGCGTCAGGTCCTCGTAGAACGTGAGACGCAGCACCGTGCGCTGCGTGCTCGGCAGGCGCGCCAACTCCTGCGACAGCACAAGACGTTCGACGACCGCGTCCATGCAGGCGTCGGTCGCGGGTTCGCGGCCGGCCGAGACGGCGTGCCGTCCGGCCGCCGCCTCGAACAGCGCCGCACGACGGCTCCGGGCGGCGAGCGCGTCCGCGACCCGGTGCCGCGCGATACCCGTCAACCAGGCGGACGGCGGGCCCAGTTCCGGCCGATATCCGGACCGGCCGCGCCAGGCGGCGAGGAACACCTGCTGCATCACGTCCTCCGCCTCGGAGCGGTCGCCGAGCGCCCGCTGTGCCAGGCCCCGCACGAGCGGCGACCACCGCCGGTACACCTCGGCGAGGCAGGCGACGTCACCTGCCGCGAGACCGTCCGCCAGGGCGGCCTCCGACGCCTCGCGCGGGTCGACGTTCCGCGACAGCATCCCTGGGATCCTCAACGCCCCGTCAACTCCTCGAAACGATCCTGAACTCGACTCGTGATGGCCAGGACCGGACGCGCGCAGTGCTCGCCAAGTCACGGCCCGGTCATCCTGGAAACGATTCCCGCTGCCCGACAACCCGCATCGGTTGTGCGTCGTATCGTGGGCCGATGGACGAGGGGCAGCAGGTACGCGACGCGGTGGGGACACAGGCGGCACCATCGGAGGCGGGCGTCACCACCGGCGCCCTCGCAAGGCGGCTCGGGGTCTCGCCGACGACCCTGCGCAGCTGGGACCGCCGCTACGGGCTCGGGCCCGCGCAGCGCTCGACGGGACACCACCGGCGCTGGACCGCGGACGACGTCGCGGTCGTCGAGGAGATGTGCCGGCTGACCACGACGGGCCTGCCGCCCGCCGAGGCCGCGCTCCTCGCGGGCAAGCGCCTCGCGACGGAGCCCGCCGGGCTGCCGCACCAGCGCCCGGCGCCGGCCGCGCCCGCCTCGCCGGCCACGCTGGAGCGCCAGTGCCGGGGCATCTCCCGCGCCGCGACCCGCATGGACGCGCCGACCGTGCAGAACCTGCTGACCGAGGCCGTGACCGAGCACGGCCTGGTCACCGCCTGGCAGGACGTGATGGCGCCGGTGCTGCACGCGGTGGGCCGCAAGTGGGAGGAGGCGGGCGACCGGTACGTCGAGGTCGAGCACCTGCTGTCCTGGCAGGTCTCGCGCACCCTGCACCGTGCGGCCGCCCCCGTCGACTCCACCCTCGCGCTGCCGCCGCTGGTCCTTGCCTGCGTCCCCGCCGAACAGCACGTGCTCGCCCTGGAGGCGCTCAGTGCCGGTCTGAGTCAACTGGGCGTACCGCAGCGGATGTTCGGGGCGGCCGTGCCGGTGGAGGCGGTGTCGGCCGCGGTGCGCAGGACCGGGCCGCGCGTCGTCGTGCTGTGGGCGCAGGCCCGCTCCACCGCGAGCCTTCCGCTGGCCCGGCACCTCGCCGAGACCCGCTGGGGTGTGCGCGGCGCCCGTGGCAAACCCGCCGTGATGCTGGCCGGGCCCGGTTGGGCGGGCCGGGGCGTGCGCGGCGCGCTGCACCCGGCGACGCTGCCGCAGGCCCTCGACCAGATCGGGCGCCACTACCCGGAGATCAGTCGAGGCCCCGGGCCCGCTTGAACCGGGCAAGACCGTCCGGCAGTTCGACGATCGGGTCCGGATAGTCGCCGAGGGCGGCCCGGTCGAGTCCGGCCGCCTTCCACGGCGTGTGCACCGCGGAGCCCTCGATGCCCGCCAACTCCGGTACCCAGCGCCGTACGTAGGCGCCGTCCGGGTCGTAGCGCTTGGCCTGGGTCACCGGATTGAGCACCCGGTTCGGTCGGCTGTCCGTGCCGGTGCCCGCCATCCACTGCCAGTTCATCTGGTTGTTCGCGACGTCCCCGTCCACCAACAGGCTCAGGAAATGGCGCGCGCCCACCCGCCAGTCCACGTACAGCGTTTTGACGAGGAACGACGCGGTGAGCAGCCGGCCCCGGTTGTGCATCCAGCCCTCGTGCCGCAGCTGCCGCATCGCGGCGTCCACCACCGGGTATCCCGTACGCCCCTCCTGCCACGCCTCGACCTCCCGGGGCGCCCTGCGCCAACGGTCGTGATGCGTGCGGTAGTCGGCGCCCGCGGCGTCGGGCCGCGCGGCCAGCACCTGGTGGTGGAAGTCCCGCCAGGCCAGCTGCCGCACGAACGCCTCCGCGCCCGGGCCGCCCGCCGCGCGCGCCCGGTGCACGGCCTCGACGGGACCGACCGTGCCGAAGTGCAGATGCGGGGAGAGCCGCGACGTGGCGTCGCCCGCGAGGTCGTCGTGCCGGTCCTCGTACGCGGCGATCCCCGAACGCAGCCAGGACGTCAGCAGCGCCCGGCCCGCCCGTTCACCGCCCTCGGCGAGCCCGGGCGACACCCCCGACACATCGGCCCGCTCGGGCAGCACCTCGCCGCCCACGCCGTCCGGCACCCGGACGGCGCGCGGCGCCCGCACGACGGCCCGCGTCCCGTGCTGGGCCCAGTGCCGGTGGTAGGGCGTGAACACCGCGAAGTGGTCCCGGGCGTCGGGCGTGACGGCGCCCGGCGGAACGCAGGTGACGACGCCGTCGTGCGCCACCAGGTCGCAGCCGAGCCGGTGCAGCGTGTCCCGCAGCAGGTCCTCCCTGCGGTGCGCGTACGCGGAGACGCCGCCCGCCACGTGCACGGCGCACGCGTCCGTCTCGGTCACCACCTTCGCCACCTCGTCGACCACGTCGCCCGAGCGCACCACGAGCCGCCCGCCCCGGTCCCGCAGCGCCGCGTCCAGATCCCGCAGGCAGTCGGCGAGAAACGCCTCCCGGTTCGGGGCGAGGAACCCGGCGACCCCCGTGTCCCGGACGAACAGCGGCACCACGACGTCCGCCGCGGTCAACGCCGCCCGCAGCGGCGGGTGGTCGTGCACTCGGAGGTCGGAGGTGAACAGGACGACGTGGACACGCACGGAAAGGCTCCAGGTGGAGAGGGCGGCAAGCGGGCTACGTCAGGCCTTCCCGGCCGACGGTGCGCACGGATGCACGATCACCCGCACGGGGCGCCCCCGTCGGTACCCCGCTCGGCCGTGGCCGCGATGTTGCGCGCCATCCCGCCGAACACCACGGAGTGGAACGGCGCCACGCTCCACCAGTACGCCTGGCCCGCCAGGCCGTGCGGATGGAACAGCGCCCGCTGCCGGTAGCGGGAGCGCCCGCCGTCCGCCGCCTCCACGGACAGCTCCAGCCAGGCCAGGCCCGGCAACCGCATCTCGGCGCGCAGCCGCAGCAGCCGGCCCGGCTCGATCTCCTCCACGCGCCAGAAATCCAGCGAGTCGCCGACCCGCAGCCGCGCCGCGTCCCGCCGCCCACGCCGCAGCCCCACACCGCCCACGAACCGGTCGAGCCCGCCGCGCACGGCCCACGCCAGCGGGAACGAGTACCAGCCGTGTTCCCCGCCGATGCCCTCGACCACGTCCCACAGCCGCTCCGGCGAGGCCTCGACCAGCCGCTCCCGGTCGTCCGTGTAGAGGCTGCCGCCCGCCCAGTCCGGGTCGGTGGGCAGCGGATCGCTGGGGGCGCCCGGCAGCGCGGCGGACGACCAGCGGGTGGCCACCTGCGCCTCCTGGACACGGCGCAGCGCCAGCCGCACCGCCTCGTCGAACCCGATCGGGGAACCCGGCGGATACGCCACCCATTGCTGGATGTCGTGCTCGTGGCAGACGACTTCGTGGCGCAGCGACTCGGTGAGCGGGCGGGCGATGGAGGCGGGCACGGGCGTCACCAGGCCGACCCAGTGGCTCGACAGGCCGGGGCTGAGCATCGGCACCCCGACCACGACGCGCCGCGGCAACCGCGCCACGGCCGCGTACCGGAGCATCATGTCGCGGTAGGTGAGCACGTCGGGCCCGCCGACATCGAAGGAACGGGACTCCTCCGACGGCATCGCCGCGCTGTCCACGAGGCAGCGCAGCACGTCGCGGACCGCGATCGGCTGGATCCGGGTGTGCACCCAGCTGGGCGTCACCATCACCGGCAGCCGTTCGGTCAGATAGCGCAGCATCTCGAACGACGCGGAGCCGGACCCGATGATCACGGCCGCCCGCAGCACCGTCGTCGGCACGCCGGAGGCCAGCAGGATGTGCCCGACCTCCGCCCGCGAGCGCAGATGCGGCGACAGCTCACGCTCGGGTACGCCCGCGGGCGTCAGGCCGCCCAGATAGACGATTCGCCGCACACCCGCCCGGCGGGCCTCTTCGGCGAAGGCCGTCGCCATCTCGCGGTCGGTGCGCTCGAAGTCCTTGCCGGTGCCGAGCGCGTGCACCAGGTAGTACGCGACGTCGATGCCGCTCAGCGCGGCGCCGAGCGAGTCGCGATCCGTGAGATCGCCCTGAGCCACCTCGACATCGCCGGCCCACGGGTGATCCCGGAGCTTGGCGGGGGAGCGGGCCAGGCAGCGCACGTGATGCCCCGAGGCGAGCAGTTCCGGTACCAGGCGGCCACCGATGTAGCCGCTCGCCCCGGTGACCAGGCATCGCTGTCCGGCACGTTCCGCGTTCATGGGTCTCCCTCGCTCGCCCCCTGTCCACCACCGTCCGCCCCAAGACCGACTTCCGCATCAACAGAGCGGGTGGATGCAGCAGGTCCGAACGGTCAGGGCCGCCCGGGTGCCACCTCCTTCAGCCGCTCCCCGGTGTCGAGGCGGGCCGCCACACGGACCGTGCCGTGTTCGGGCGCGCGCACGGCCACGGTGCGGCCCTTGCGGGACGCGGTCACCGCACCGCTCGCCTCGATCCGGGTGACCGCGCGGCTTCCCGCAGCCAGGAGGTACCAGTGGTCGTCCGGCGACCTCCACCGGGTGTCGGCCACCACGTGCTGGCCGAACCGGCTGCAGGCCGCCGTGGCCCGGGCCCGGCCGACCAGCTGCGCCGGTTCGGCGGCGGCGCCGGGCGCGCGCATCAGGAGAGCGACATCGCCCGGGCCACGCCAGGTGGAGGCGCGTACGCAGGACCAGACCGCCCGGCCCGCGTCCTTCGGCAACTGCTGCTCGGCGAAGTCCCACGCGTTGACGGCGCGCACGGCGCCGCCCCGCCACGGCTGGAGCCGGCAGGCGGTGCGCGCCCACGCGACCAGCGCCTGGCTGCCGGTGGCCTCGCGCGGCTGCCGGGGCGGAGGCGTGCCGTGTCCGGGAAGCGGCGTGTACGTGAGGTGTACGGGCGAGAGACCGCCGAGGTCGGCGAGCAGGAACGAGTGGTTCTCCACGATGCGCGCCGAGGAGCGCAGTTGGAGCACGGGGCGGCGCGCGCAGCCGTCCGCCGGCGCGACCGGAACGGCGTCGCTCACCCCGTCGTCCGACACGTCCAGCGGCCGCCCCTGAGTGTCGGGTCGCAAGAGGTCCCGGGTGGTCGCCTCGGTGATCCACGGCGCCGTCAGATAGCGGGCGGAACCGTGGTCGCGGGTGAGGACGACAGCCGCCGCCGTGGTCACGTCGGCGTCGTCGACCCGGGCCAGCGCGAGGTCGGCCGGGCCGTCGCCGTCCGGCGCGGTGTAGCGGGCCAGCCGTTCGCCGTCGCTGAGGAGCACCACGGCACGGCCGTCGACGTCGCCCGCGAACAGCAGTTGCGGTGCGCGTGGCGGTGGATCGGCCGTGGTGTCCGGGGTCCGGCTGACGCGTACGGCGCCGGAGGGCTCGGCCCACGCGGCCAGCGCCCGGTCCAGCAGGGCGGTGTCGTCGGTCCGGTCGCCGCGCGCGGGCCAGGCCGTGAAGTCGACCCGTGAGGTGTCGGCCCAGGTGTCCCGCCCGGCGCGGGTGAGGTCACCGGAGGCGGGCGCCGCCCGGACCGGGGTGCCCGCGCCCGCCGCTTCCCGCTGCGGGGCGGTGTCGGGGGCGAGCACGGCGGCCGCCGCGACGACGGCCACGGCACCGAGGGCGAGAGCGACCCGGGTTCGCCGTGCGCGGCGCAGCAGATCCGTGGGACGTGTCTGCACGGAGCAGGCGTCGAACTCCTGGGAGTGCAGCAACGCCGCGGCGGCAGGCCCGGATTCGGCGTCGAGTCCGACGGACTCCTCTACGGCCGCCCCGGCATCCGCCACCCCGGCCGCGGCCAACAGCGCCGTCGCCCGGTCCGCGTCCATGGAGTCGATGTGCCGGAGCACGAACGCGGCGCGCGCGGGGGCGGAAGCGTCCGCGAGGGAACGGACCAGCGCGAGTTCCTCGGCGCCGCCGGAGCGGGGGAACAGCCGCAGCCCCCAGACCACGGGGAGCCGGGGCAGCAGGATGCGGGGCGGCGGCAGGGCCGCGGGCCAGCCGGCCGGCCGGTGCGCGAAGGACAGAGCGGTCCGCAGGATGCGTACGCGCAGCGCGTCGGTGGCGGTGTCGGAGCCGTCGCCTGGGGCACGGGGCCCGGGCACGGAGGCCGGGCGCCCCGGCAGCGCGCGCTGGACGGCGGTGTGGGCGAGCAGCACCCGGCGATGGCGGGTGAAGACGGCGGGGAGCGTCAGATAGGCCAGGCGTACGAGGCCGGTGTACTCGTCGAGCAGAGCTGCCTCGGCCTGGTCGGTGGCTATCCGTGAGCGGGGGATAATGCTTTCGCGACGAAGCTGGGGCATGGCGGGCCTCTCCCGGAAGTCCGTAGGGACACGGTGTCGTCCTTCAAACGACGAGCCGGGGAGTCGGTCACCCCGTCGAATCCGGCAGGACTGCGCGGCCTGATGCGGGGTATCAGCAGGCTGCGGGTGTCCATCGCGGAGTCCTGCAGGCGTGAAAGAGACACGAATGACCGAGTACATGGACGGGGCATTGATCCCCACAGGTTTCGACGAGGCAGTCGGGCCACTGATGCAGGCGACCCACTACGCAGGTGACGAGGGGTGCCTGGCTGACGCGCGCAGGTTCGCCGACGTGTTCCTGACGCGCCTGCGCCAGGAGTGGTGCGTCGAGCTCGACCCGCGCACGGCCGGGGACGTCCTGCTCGTCGTGAGCGAGTTGATCACGAACGCGGACCGGCACAGCGCGGGCCCGTACGTCCTGGAACTCGAGGGCACGTCGCGGCATGTCGCCGTCACCGTCTACGACAGCAGCGCCGCCGTGCCGGTGCGCTTCCCTCGGGACCCGGCGCGCGTGGGCGGCCACGGCCTGGAGATCGTGGACGCGCTCGCCGTCGTCTCCGTGGAGCAGGTGCCGGTCGGCAAGCGCGTGCGCGCCGTGCTGACCCTCGCCTCCTGAACGACCCCCGAGCTTCTTGAGCGACCCGCGCCGTGTGACGGCGCGAAGCGGTGTTCCATGATGGTGTCCCCGACCCGTGAACGCGCCGGTCAGGGCCATCTGTTCAGGAGGACGACATCGACACCGCAGACACGAGGGGCACGGTGGGCGAACTCGCCGCCGCGCTCCCGGACAGCACCCTCGTCACCGACCCGGACGTCCTCGCGTCCCTCGGCCACGACGACGCCGAGTGGGCGCCGATGGGCCGGCCGCTCGCCGCGGTGCGCGCCACGTCCGCCGAGGAGGTCGAGTCCGTGGTGCGGGCCTGCGCGGCCCGGCGGATACCGGTCGTTACGCGGGGCGCGGGCACAGGACTCTCCGGCGGGGCCAACGCCGTCGACGGCTGCCTCGTGCTCGACGTGTCGAAGATGAACCGCATCCTCGAGATCGACACCGAGAACCTGATCGCCGTCGTCCAGCCCGGGGTCGTCAACAACGACCTCAAGGCCGCCGTCGCCGAGCACGGCCTGTGGTACCCGCCGGACCCGGCCAGCGCCCCCTGGTCCACGATCGGCGGCAACGTCTCCACGAACGCGGGCGGCCTGTGCTGCCTCAAGTACGGCGTCACCCGCGACTACGTCCTCGGCATGGAAGTCGTCATGGGCGGGCCCGCGGGGGAGTACGGCAGCCGGGTCAGGCTCGGCCGGCGCACCACGAAGGGCGTCGCGGGCTACGACCTGACGAGCCTGTTCGTTGGCTCCGAAGGCACCTTCGGCGTCATCACCGAGATCACCCTCAAGTTGCGGCCCGCGCCCGTCGGTGAACCGCGCACCGTGGTCGGCAACTTCGACAGCCTCGTCGCCGCGGGCGCCGCCGTCGCCCTCGTCACGAGCCGGGGCCTCGCGCCCGCCGCCCTCGAACTCCTCGACCGCGCCTGCATGGAGGCCGTGGAGAACTGGAAGCACCTGGGCATCGAGCCGGGCGCGGAGGCGATGCTGCTCGCGCGCATCGACGCCCCGGGCGACGCGGGCGAGGCCGAGGCGAGCGCGGTGGCGGACGCCTTCCGGGAGGCGGGGGCGCTGTGGGCCGAGCAGTCCACCGACGCCGTCGAGGCCGAGGCCCTGTTCGACGTACGGCGCCTCGCGTATCCCGCGCTCGAGCGGCTCGGCCCGGTGCTCACCGAGGACCTGTGCGTGCCGCGCTCCGCCGTGCCGCAGATGCTCGCCACCATCGAGAAGATCGGGCGCAGGCACGGCGTGCGCATCGCGACCATCGCGCACGCGGGCGACGGCAATCTGCACCCGCTGCTGATCACCGAGCCCGGTGACGAGGCGGAACGCGTCGCCGCGCAGGCCGCCTTCGAGGAACTCCTTCAGGCCGCGATCGCGGCGGGCGGCACGGTCACGGGGGAGCACGGCGTCGGCCTGCTCAAGCGCGACGGCATGCGCAGCGAACTGGGCCCCGCCGTCTGCGCGTTGCAGCGGGCCGTGAAGGAGACCCTGGACCCGCTGGACCTGTTCAACCCCGGCAAGGTCGTCGGCGAGGACTGAGACTCCGACAACTCCTGGCAGCCCACCGCGTGGCAGCCCGTTCCGCGGCACGCCGTCCCAAATGAGGCAATTGTCCGTTTATCCGCCCTACGGTGCGGAGGTCGGTGTCCGTGTGGGGGGACGTACAACGCCCCCGCCCGGGGCGCGGATTGGGTTGCCCATGGAGTTCGAAGAATCCGGTCGGTCCAGCGGAATCAGTCGCAGACGCGTGGCGCGCCTGGGTCTCGGCGTCGGCCTCGGCGCCGCGGCCGGGGCGCTCGCCGGATGCGGGACGAGCGGCGGCGAGAAGGCGAGCCCGCCCCCGGCAGGCCCCGCCCGCCATCCCGAGCGCCCCGCCAAGAAGAAGGCCCTGCCCCGGCTGATCGGCGACGGCTCGACCTCGTACACGGGCAGGCAGCCCAAGCAGCCCGCCGCGCCCACCGCCTTGGAACCCGGCCAGACGCCGCCGCAGTTCGTCGTCTTCTCCTGGGACGGCGCGGGCGAGGTCGGCAACGGCCTGTTCCCCCGCTTCCTCGAACTGGCCCGGCAGCACGACGCCCGCATGACCTTCTTCCTGTCCGGGCTCTACCTGCTGCCCGAGGCGCAGAAACGCCGCTACCAGCCGCCGGGCAACCCCGTCGGGGCCTCCGACATCGGCTACCTCAGCGACCCGCACCTGAAGGAGACCCTGCGCTCCGTCCACCAGGCGTGGCTCGACGGGCACGAGATCGGCACCCACTTCAACGGGCACTTCTGCGGCGGCTCCGGCTCCGTCGGCAACTGGAGCCCCCAGCAGTGGCGCAGCGAGATCGAACAGGCCCGCACCTTCGTCAAGTCCTGGCGCACCCACACCGGTTGGCACGACCAGCCGGCCCTGCCCTTCGACTACGACAAGGAACTCATCGGTGGCCGCACGCCCTGCCTGCTCGGCCAGGAGAACCTGCTGCCCGTGGCCCGCGAACTCGGCTGGCGCTACGACGCCTCTTCGCCCGGCGGACTGCAACGCTGGCCGGAGAAGCGCCAGGGCATCTGGGACCTGCCGCTGCAGGGCATCCCGTTCCCCGGCCACAGCTTCGAGGTCCTCTCGATGGACTACAACATCCTCGCCAACCAGTCGAAGAACTCCACCCGCGCCCCGGCGTACAACTATCCGGGCTGGCGCACCCAGGCCACGCAGGCGTATCTCACCGGCTTCCAGCGCGCGTACGAGACCAACCGGGCGCCGTTCTTCATCGGCAACCACTTCGAGGAGTGGAACGGCGGCATCTACATGGACGCCGTCGAGGAGGCGCTCAAGCGGATCGCCGACCAGGCGGGGAGCGGCGACGTCCGGCTCGTCTCCTTCCGGCAGTTCGTCGACTGGCTCGACGCGCAGGACCCGGCCGTCCTCGCGCAACTGCGCGACCTCCAGGTGGGGGAGCGCCCGGCGGGCGGCTGGAACCGGTATCTGCGACCGTCGAAGAGCCCGGCGAACTCCGGCACGACAAGCGGGACCGGTACGACGAGTAAAACGGGCGCTCCCGGACAGACAGCTCACTAGACGAGACCGGACACACGAGACCGGACAGACGAGGAGGCGGTGCGATGACCCGGCCCATCACCGCGGGTGTGGACGGATCCCCCGAGAGCGCGGCGGCGGCAGCCTGGGCGGCGCGTGAGGCGGTGCGGCGCGGACTGCCGCTGCGCCTGGTGCACGTGGGCGAGCCCGCCCCCGACGGCCTGGCGCTCGCCGCGGACGAGTCCTCGCTCACGCAGTGGGCGGGCGATCTGCTCGCGGACATCGAGCACGAGATCGCCGAACGCCACCCCGGGCTCGCGGTCACCACCGACGTCCTCGACGGGGACGGGGCCGCCGAGTCCCTGCTGGCGGCCGCGCACGACGGCGAGTCCCTGGTGCTCGGCTCGCGCGGGCACGGCGTGATCGTCGGCTTCATCGTCGGCTCGGTCGGCCAGCAGGTGATCGCCAAGGCCGAGCGGCCCGTCGTCCTCGTCCGCGCGGACGACGCGGCGCCGGCCGAGGCGAGCGGGCGCGACGTGATCGTCGGCCAGGAGGGCGAACCGGAGGACAGCGCCGCCGCGATGGAGTTCGCCTTCACCACCGCGCAGGCCCGCGGCGTGGCCGTGCGAGCGGTACGCGCGTGGAGCCTGCCGCCGGTGTTCTCCTACAGCCCCAGCTCGTTCGCCCTGCTCGACGACGCGGGCGGTATGGAACCGTACGAGAAGAAGGCCCTCGGCGCCGCGCTCGCCCCCTGGCGCGAGCGGTTCCCGGATGTGCCGGTCCGTGAGCACGTCGAGATCGGCAGCGCGGGCCAGGTGCTGCTCTCGGTCGCGCCCGAGGCCCAGCTGCTCGTCGTCGGCCGTCGCGCGCGCCGCACCGCGATCGGCTCCCGCATCGGCTCGGTCGCCCACGCGGTGCTGCACCACGCGCCGTGCCCGGTGGCGGTGATCCCGAACACCACCTGACCGATGCACGAATATCCGGATGCATGATCGGCGAGCGGCTTTGTAAGGTCCACGCTGTGGAACCACTCAGCGACAAACAGATCCGCTCGTCCTTCGTGAACTGCACCAAGGGTGAGGCGACCCGTATGCGGCTGCCCCTCGACTTCGCCGAGCTGCCCTGGCACGACCTGGACTTCCTCGGCTGGGTGGACCCGGGCGCGCCGCTGCGCGCGCACCTCGTGCGCCCCACGGACGACGGACCGGTCGGCATCAGCCTGCGCGTGCCGCAGAGCGGGCGCACCAGCGCGATGAAGTCGAGCCTGTGCCAGATCTGCCTCACCGGACACGCCTCGTCGGGCGTGTCCCTGTTCGCCGCGCCGCTCGCCGGGGCCCGCGGCCGCGACGGCAACACGGTCGGCCTGTATGTCTGCGCCGACCTGGCCTGCTCCCTGTACCTGCGCGGCAAGAAGCAGCCGAAGCTGCGCGCGGGCCGCTACGAGGAGTCGCTCACGCTGGACGAGCGCGTGGACCGGGCCCTCGGCAACCTCGACGCGTTCATCGCCAGGGTCCAGGGAACCTGAGGGCTCACGCCTTGAGCGCGACCACGGCCTCGTCCGTGTAGGGCAGGAACGTCAGGGTCTGGTGGAAGTACAGCTCGATGCTGTGCGCGTCGTGCGCGCTGTAGCCGATCGCCAGATCCTGGCCGAGCCGCAGCTCGAAGTCGCCGCCGCGCTTGGACAGGACGAACGCCCCGTTCAGCGCCGGCGCCCAGATCAGCTCGCCGTCGAGGATCCGGCCCAGGTGGTTGGCGATCGGATAGCCGTGGTCGGAGGTCTCGCTGACCGCCGTGTACGCGTCGGCCCCGAGCAGCAGTGCGTACGGGCCCGCCACGCCTGCGAGGCGCAGCGCCGTCAGCGCCCGGCTGATCGTGTCCGGGTAGTCGCGGGCCTCGGCCGGCAGGCTCAGGACCGGGTTCGAGGTGCGCTCGCGCAGCCCTTCGATACCGGCCGCCGTATACCCGTCGAAGATCGCCTGGTCCTCCGCGTACGCCATGGAGCGCGCCGCGTCCTTCACCGGCTGCCAGTCGGAGTCCTTGGAGCCGCGCTCCACGTCGTCCACGGCCTCCCGGCTCACTGTGAACGGCACCCGCAGCTCGACCAGCGGCTGCACGCCGCGCAGCCGCGCCGACACGCCCGGCGCGGGCGGCGCGATCTCGGAGAGGTGCCCGGTGCCGACGGCCGAGAGGTCGGCGCCGTCCGGTCCGGTGACGTCCACGACGCGGCGGCCCGCGACATGGCGCTGGAAGGTGCGCGTCGCCTCCTCCTCGATCTCGGCCCAGGCAGCGGGCGTGATCGGGGCGAGCTCGCGGTGCAGATTGTTGCTCGGGGTGGGGTTCGGGGCGCTACTCATGGTCTTCAGGCTCCTTTGAGGCTGCCGATGCCGAGGGAGCCGACCGCGGGGTCCGCGGTGGCGGCGCCGGTCGGCGGCTCGGGCAGGTCGTCGAGGAAGTCGGCGCTCGGCACGTGGAACAGGCATCCGGTGACCGCGGTCGAGAAGTCGAGAATCCGGTCGTGGGTGCCGGGCGGGTTGCCGAGGAACATGTTGCGCAGCATCCGCTCGGTGACGTCCGGGGTGCGCGCGTAGCCGATGAAGTACGTGCCGAACTCGCCCTGGCCGACGTTGCCGAACGGCATGTTCTCGCGCAGGATCTGCCGCTCCGTGCCGTCCTCGTCGACGATGGTGTTGAGCGCGACGTGCGAGTCGGCGGGCTTCACGTCGTCGTCCAGCTCGATGTTCGCGGTCTTCGTGCGGCCGATGACCTTCTCCTGCTCCGTCGAGGGCAGTGCTTCCCAGGCGGCCATGTCGTGCACGTACTTCTGGACGATGACGTAGGAGCCGGCGCTGAAGTCCGGGTCCTCGTCGCCCACGAAGACGGAGTCCGCGGCGGCCCGCCCGGTCGGGTTCTCGCTGCCGTCCACGAAGCCGAGCAGATCGCGGTCGTCGAAGTACTTGAAGCCGTGCACCTCGTCGACGACGGTGACGGCGGAGCCGAGCCGGCCGATGATCACGCGGGCCAGCTCGAAGCAGAGGTCCATGCGCCGCGAGCGCAGATGGAAGAGGAGGTCGCCGGGGGTCGCGGGGGCCAGGTGCCGGGGGCCCGCGAGCGCCTGGAACGGGTGCAGTTCGCGCGGCCTGGGGCCGCTGAACAGGCGGTCCCAGGCGGTAGAGCCGATGCCGACGATGCAGCCGAGGGCGGCGTCGCGGTCGCGGAAGCCGACGGAGCGACTCAGCCCCGACAGCTCCTCGAGAGTGTCGCGGACGGCGGGCTCGCCGCCCGGCGCGACCGTGACGACCAGGAAGACGGCGGCCTTCGAGGGCGGGGTGAGGAGGACGGGCTGGGGGTCGGCCACTAGTGCTCCGATGGCGAGGGAGGGCGTCAGTTGGCTGTTGACACCATATGGGCTGTGGCGGCTCGTGGCACTCGCGCCCGAAAAGAACCTTCTAAAGACCAGATGAACCCATGTGTCCGACCTCACCCCCGACCCCTGTCGAACCGGCGTCGGGCACCGGCCGCATGCTGTTAAAGTTTTAACCAGGCCCCGACCGTTCTCCCCCGTACGGTCGGGGTCCTTTTTTGTGCCGTGACACGTGTCCCATTGGGACATGTGTCCCGTTGGGACGTGAGCGAGTTACGGTGGGAGTGCGGGGGTCGGCGAGAGCGACGAAGGAGTCGAGCCATGAAGGCACTTCAGTACCGGACCGTAGGGGCACCGCCCGAGGTCGTCACCGTCCCCGATCCGGAGCCCGGTCCCGGGCAGGTCCTCCTGAAGGTCACCGCCGCCGGTGTGTGCCACTCCGACATCGCCGTGATGAGCTGGCCCGCCGAGAGCTTCCCCTACGAACTTCCGCTGACCCTCGGGCACGAGGGCGTCGGTACCGTCGCCGCGCTCGGCGCCGGGGTGACCGGCTTCGTGGAGGGCGACGCGGTCGCCGTGTACGGGCCGTGGGGCTGCGGCGCCTGCGCCAAGTGTGCGGAGGGCAAGGAGAACTACTGCCTGCGCGCCGAGGAGCTCGGCATCCGCCCGCCCGGACTCGGCGCCCCCGGCTCGATGGCGGAATACATGATCGTCGACGACGCGCGGCACCTGACGCCGATCGACGGCCTCGACCCCGTCGCGGCCGTGCCGCTCACCGACGCGGGCCTCACCCCGTACCACGCCATCAAGCGCTCGCTGCCCAAGCTGGTGCCCGGCTCGACCGCCGTCGTCATCGGCACCGGCGGCCTCGGCCACGTCGCCATCCAGCTGCTGCGCGCCATGACCGCCGCCCGTGTCATCGCGCTCGACGTGAACGAGGAGAAGCTCGCCCTCGCCAAGGCCGTCGGCGCCCACGAGGCGGTCCTGTCGGACGCGGCGGCCGCCGGCAAGGTCAAGGAGCTGACCGGCGGGCGCGGCGCCGAGGCCGTCTTCGACTTCGTCGGCGTCCAGCCCACCGTCGAGACCGCGGGCGCCGTCGCCGCCGTCGAGGGCGACGTCACGATCGTCGGGATCGGCGGCGGCACCCTGCCCGTCGGTTTCGGCGCCATGAACTTCGAGGTCAATGTCACCGCCCCGTACTGGGGCAGCCGCGCCGAACTCGTCGAGGTCCTCGACCTGGCGCGGGCCGGCGCCGTCTCCGTGCACACCGAGACCTTCTCGCTCGACGACGCCCCCAAGGCGTACGAGCTGCTGCACGACGGCAAGATCAACGGGCGTGCGGTGATCCTCCCGAACGGCTGACACGGGGAGGGGGTGTACGGGCTGACGGTCGGTCAATAGGCTGATGGCTACCGCCCGTTACACCCCCACAGGGAGCCCCATGTCCACCGCGCAGGTCCCCGACATCCTCTCGCCGGAGTTCGCCGCGAACCCGTATCCCGCCTACCGCGCGATGCGCGAGTCCGCTCCGCTCATGTGGCATGAGGCGACGCAGAGTTGGATCGTCTCGCGGTACGCCGATGTGGAGCGCGTCTTCAAGGACAAAGAGGCGACGTTCTCCACCGACAATTACGACTGGCAGCTCGAGCCCGTGCACGGCAGGACCATCCTGCAGATGAGCGGACGTGAGCACGCGGTGCGTCGCGCGCTCGTCGCGCCCGCCTTCCGAGGCAGCGAACTGCAGGACAAGTTCCTGCCCGTCATCGAGCGCAACTCCCGTGAGCTCATAGACCGGTTCAGGGACGCAGGATCGGCCGACCTCGTCGCCGACTACGCCACCCGCCTGCCGGTCAACGTCATCGCCGACATGCTCGGCCTCGACAAGGCCGACCACGCCCGCTTCCACGGCTGGTACACCGCCGTCATCAACTTCCTCGGCAATCTGGCGGGGGACCCGGACGTCGCCGCGGCGGGGGAGCGGACGCGCGTCGAGTTCACGGAGTACATGATCCCGGTCATCCAGGAGCGCCGCGAGAACCCTGGCGACGATCTGCTCTCGGCGCTGTGCGCCGCCGAGGTCGACGGGGTGCGGATGAGCGACGAGGACATCAAGGCGTTCTGCAGTCTGCTGCTCGCCGCGGGCGGCGAGACCACCGACAAGGCGATCGCCAGCATCTTCGCCAACCTGCTCGCGAACCCCGACCAGTTGGCGGCCGTGCGCGCCGACCGGTCCCTGATTGCGCGGGCCTTCGCCGAGACGCTGCGCGTCACTCCGCCCGTCCACATGATCATGCGCCAGTCCGCCGTCGACGTGGAGCTCACCGGCGGCACCGTCCCGGCAGGCGCCACCGTCACCTGCCTCATCGGTGCGGCCAACCGCGACGAGAACCGGTACAAGGACCCGGACCGCTTCGACCTGTTCCGCGAGGACCTGACCACCACGACCGCGTTCTCGGCCGCCGCCGACCACCTCGCCTTCGCGCTCGGCCGGCACTTCTGCGTCGGCGCGCTGCTCGCCAAGGCGGAGGTGGAGACCGGGGTGAACCAGCTCCTCGACGCCATGCCGGACCTGCGGCTCGCCGACGGCTTCGACCCGGTCGAGCAGGGCGTCTTCACCCGCGGGCCCAAGGCGCTGCCGGTGCGGTTCACGCCCGTGAGCGCCTGACCCGCACGGACCGTCAGGTGTACGATTACGTCATGCATCGATCTTCGTGCCTGAACTGGTGGCGCCTCACTTAGAGGCGGCCGCACAGACAAGCACGTACAAGGGCCGTCCCAGGACGGCCCTTTCTTCATGCCCTCCCACCGGAGGTCACACCGTCCCGAGGACGCCCGTGACCCAGGGGAGAGACCACCATGAGCAGCAGCACCGACGCCCTCGGCACCTCCGCCGCGCAGGAACGCAGCGCCGAGCTGGAACAGCTGATCCGCAAGGATCCCGGGCAGTTCCGCATCCTCACCGGGGACCGGCCCACCGGCCGACTGCACCTCGGGCACTACTTCGGCACCCTGCACAACCGCGTCCGGCTCCAGGACCTCGGCGTCGAGACCTTCGTCCTGATCGCCGACTACCAGGTCCTCACCGACCGCGACATCGCCGAGAATCTCACCGGACACGTCGAAGAGCTGGTCCTCGACCACCTGGCCATCGGCATCGACCCCGAGCGCTCCACGATCTTCACGCACAGCGCCCTGCCCGCCCTGAACCAGCTGCTGCTGCCGTTCCTCAGCCTCGTCTCGGTCGCCGAGCTGAGCCGCAACCCCACCGTCAAGGACGAGATCGCCCACTCCCGGCAGTCCGCGGTGAGCGGCCTGATGTTCACCTATCCCGTGCACCAGGCCGCCGACATCCTCTTCTGCAAGGCGAACCTCGTCCCCGTGGGCCAGGACCAGCTGCCGCACCTCGAGGTCACCCGAACCGTCGCCCGCCGCTTCAACGACCGCTACGGCAACGGCACTCCGGTCTTCCCGCAGCCCGAGGCCCTGCTGTCCACGGCGCCGCTGCTGCTCGGCACCGACGGCACGAAGATGAGCAAGTCCCGCGGCAACGCCATATCGCTGTCCGCGACGCCCGATGAGACCGCGCGGCTGATCCGCGGCGCCAAGACCGACGCCGAACGCCACATCACGTACGACCCGGGGGCCCGCCCCGAGGTTTCCTCGCTCGTCCTGCTCGCCGCCCTGTGCGAAGGCGTCGACCCGCACGCGGTGGCGCAGGAGATCGGGGGCGGGGGCAGCGCCGCGCTCAAGCGGCGCGTGACCGAGTCCGTGAACGAGTACCTCGCGCCGATCCGGGCCGGGCGCGAGTGCTACGCGCAGGACCGTGGCCTGGTCAGGGACGTGCTGAGGGCCGGGAACGAGCGGGCGGGCGCGGTCGCCGACGCGACGCTCAGGGAGGTGCGGGCGGCCATGAACGCCGACTACTGACGAGGGCGTGAAAAGCCGCCGGGACGATTCTGCCTGCGGCATGCATGCCCGGCCCGATCCCGGGCAGCAGGAGAACAGACGCTCAAGCAGCCCACCCCCCCCCGGGCGCTCGAGCCCGTGGCCCTGTCGCCCCCTCTCCCCCCCTGGGAGGCGACAGGGCCACCTTTTATGGCATCGGCCCCCGGCGAACCAACTAGCCCTGGTGGTGCTGCTGTTGCTGCTGCGGCGCCCCGGCCCCCGGCCCGGCGGCCTGCGCGAGCATCCCGTCCACGTGATCCTTGGGCACCTGGTGCGCGGCGCCGCAGAACGTGCACTGCGCCTGGTACTTCGTCGAGATCGGGAACAGCGGGATGAAGAACAGCGTGAACTTCGTGACGAACTTCCGCAGCGTGTGCGCCGCGGGATTGCCGCAGCTGCCGCAGACGAAGGTGAGGATCGCGAGCTGGTACGCGTAGCCCCGCGTGCCGAAGATGATCATTGGGTCCCTCCCGTTGTGTGTCCGCCGCAGAGCGTTCGGCGTCCGGCCGTCATCGTATGCGGCCCTCCCCTGAGCCTCACAAGCCGTAGCGGCGCGTGGAGTGCTCCTCCTGGGCGAGCCGGCGCAGCGCGAGCAGCAGGGGTTCGTACAGGACCGCCGCCGCGACCGCCAGCTCGACCTTCTCGGAGTCGTCCTCGTAGGTGTCGAGTTGGTCCAGGTCCAGTTGGGCCACCTCCTCCATGAGGTGCGCGTACTGCGCGAGGATCTCGGGCCCGCGCGAGAAGCCGAGGCGGGTCAGCGTGACGATCGTGGTGACCAGGGCGCGGTATGAGGGGGAGAGGACGCCGATCTCGCGCGCGTTCTGCCAGCCCATGTCGCCGAGGAACCCGTCGACCGCCTCGGTCACCTCCGCCGTCAGCGGGTCGTCCGCGGGCGCCTCCGGCGGCTGCGGCATCGCCCACAGGGCGGCGCCCAGCCGGAAGGTCGTCCCCAGGGACTCGTCGTCCACATGTCCGAGCACCTCCCGCACGGTGGCCACCGGGATCCGCCCGATCTGGATCATCGCCCGGATCAGGCCGAGCCGCCGCAGATGCGCCTCGCCGTACGCGGCCTGAGTGGCGCTGATCCGCTCGCCCTGCGGCAGCAGCCCCTCGCGCAGGTAGTACTTGATCGTGCCGACCGGCACCCCGCTGCGCTCGCTCAGCTCTGCCAGTCGCATCCCTTGTGCCCCTCCTTGGAAAGTGCCACTATCCAAACACGGGTCAGGGGATCGGGGGACCCCTGACCCCCTGTCAATGTCAGACGGGAACGGGGGAGTTGTGTTCACGAAACTGGAGATGGGGCGGGTGACGGCGGCCGCCGACGGCGACGTCGTGCTCTTCGTCGCCGGTATGCGGATCAACCGGTTCTGGGCGGTCCACCGCTGGATCCCGGTGATGTGCGCGATGCTCATGATGCTCAGGGACCTCGGCAAGGATCGCACGGCCGGTCTGCTCCACCACGTCCTGGGCACCTCGGACCCGCGCAACTTCTACGTCATCCAGTACTGGGAGTCGAAGGAGAAGCTCCTCGCCTACGCGGCCGCCTCCGACAGTCGGCATCATCCCTGGTGGGCCCGCACGAACCGCTACCTCCGCAAGGGCAAGGGGCATGTGGGCGTCTGGCACGAGACCTACATCGTGCCCGCGGGCTCGTACGAGACGATCTACGGCGACATGCCGGCCTACGGCCTCGGCAAGGCCTACGGCGTGCGTCCGCTCGGTGAGGGCGTGCGGGCGCGGGACCGGCTCGCGGTCTGAATGTATCCGCCCCGTAAGCGGAGCGTCACGCAGCGTACGAATGGCGTACGAAAATGGCCATCCCGACGGGCCGAATCGGCAATCCGGGGTTGGTGATGAAAGGATTGCGTCCATGGCAATCAAGACCTACTTCGACATCGAGATCAACGGCGAGCCCGCTGGGCGGATCACGTTCAACCTCTTCGAGGACGTCGTCCCGAAGACCGCGGAGAACTTCCGTGCCCTGTGCACGGGCGAGAAGGGCTTCGGCTACGCCGGCTCGTCCTTCCACCGCGTCATCCCGCAGTTCATGCTGCAGGGCGGCGACTTCACCGCCGGTAACGGCACGGGCGGCAAGAGCATCTACGGCGAGAAGTTCGCCGACGAGAACTTCCAGCTCAAGCACACCAAGCCGGGCCAGCTCTCCATGGCCAACGCGGGCCCGAACACCAACGGCTCGCAGTTCTTCATCACCACCATCGTCACCGACTGGCTGGACGGCAAGCACGTCGTCTTCGGCGAGGTCGAGGACGGCATGGAGCTCGTGAAGAAGATCGAGTCCCTCGGCTCGCGCAGCGGCGGCACCTCCGCCAAGATCACGATCTCCGAGTCCGGCCAGCTCTGATCCAGGCCGATCATCCGGTGCAAGGGTCCTTCTGACGGATCAGGCTGGACGTGGGAGGCCGCACGGTTCGGCTCCGCGAGCGGGGTCTGGTGCGTGCAGCTGCAAGGCGGAGGAGGGCGTCAACGCGGAGCGTTGGCAACCGACGACAACGCCGCAGATGTGCGTGCCAGACCCCGCGACTCCAGCAAGATCCGTCAGAAGGACCCTGGGAGCCGGGACCCCGTCAAGGGGTCCCGGCTCCTCGCGTTTTCGACGTGAGGCCAACTCCCGGGCGGGCGCCGCAGGTTAGGGTCTCGGTCGGTGGATCACCGATCCGCCGCACCGTTTCCTCGACCCAGGGAGACCCTTGTGCGCCTGCGCGCCATACCCACGCTGCTGCTGTCCGCCGCCCTCACGGCGGGCGCCCTCGCCGCCACCGCGGCACCGGCGACCGCCGCGCCCGCCTCGTTCGAGGACCAGTTGCGGGCCCTGCCCGGAGTGAGCGTCACCGGCGTCACCGACAAGGAGGGCTTCCCGCTCTACTCCTTGTCGATCACGCAGCCGGTCGACCACGCGAGACCCGGCCTCGGCACGTTCCAGCAGCGCTTCACGCTCTGGCACAAGTCGACGGCCAAGCCCGTCGTCTTCTACACAGGCGGCTACGAGCTGTCCTCCTCGACCCGCGAGCCCACCACCCTCCTCGACGCGAACCAACTCAGCGTCGAGCACCGCTTCTTCGGCCCGTCCGTACCGGCCGGCGGCACCCCCTGGGGCAAGATGACCGTCCAGCAGGAGGCCGCCGACGAACACGGCATCGTGCGGGCCGTGCGGCCGCTGTACGAGAAGACGTCGAAGTGGCTGGCGACCGGCGGCTCCAAGGGCGGCATGACGGCCACGTACCACTACCGCTTCCACCCCAAGGACTACGACGGCGTCGTCGCCTACGTCGCCCCGAACGATGCCAACAATGCCGACGACAGCGGCTACGAGGACTTCTTCAAGAGGGTCGGCACCCAGCAGTGTCGCGACGGGCTCGCCGCCGTGCAGCGCGAGATGCTGGCGCGCCGCGACACCCTGCTGCCCAAGTTCGAGAAGACCGCGAAGGACGAGGGCTACACCTTCACCAACACCCTCGGAACGACCGATCGGGCCTACGAGTTCGCGGTCCTCGACCAGGTGTGGAACTTCTGGCAGTCCGGCTCCGTCGACGACTGCCCGACCGTGCCGGACGCGAAGAAGGTCTCCGACGACGACCTCTACAAGTGGTCCCTCGACCACGGACTGTCCATCTACGAGGACTCCACGCTCGGCGCCAACAGCTCGGGCCCCTACTACCGGCAGGCCGCCGCCCAACTCGGCTGGGCCGACCTGAAGTTCAAGAACCTCAAGGGTGTGCGCCACTACCCGGACATCTACCAGCCGAACTCCGTGCTGCCCGCCGACATGCGCACCACCTACGACGGCACCGTCATCAAGGGCGTCGACAAATGGGTGCGCACGAAGTCCGAGCGGATGCTGTTCGTCTACGGGCAGAACGACCCGTGGAGCGCCGAGCAGTTCACGCCCAGCAAGAAGGACTCGTACAAGTACGTCGTGCCGAAGTCCAACCACGGCGCCCGGATCTCCGCGCTGCCCGCGAACGAGCGGGACGCGGCGACGGCCACGATCAAGCGCTGGGCGGGTGTCCGGTAGGCGTCAGCCGAAGCGCTCGATGCGGATCCGGTCCACCGGCTGACCGAGGCCGACCAGCAGCTGGGAGGCGTGCTCGGCAAAGGAGTTGGAGCCGCACACGTACGCCTCCCACTGTGGCGCACCTTCGGTGAAGCACGGCGCCAGATGATCCGCGGCCAGACGTCGGCGCTCGTCCTCACGGGTGAGTACCGACGTCGTCTCGGCCCCGTACTCCTCGGCGTAGATCAGGTCCGCACGGGTGCGTGCCGACACGATCAGCTTGAGCGGGACGGTCAGCCGGCGCTGCCTGTGGTGGCGGATCATCGACATCAGGGGCACGACACCCGAACCCGCGCCGAGCAGCAGTGCGGGCCGGTCGCCCGGCCACGCGAAGAAGCCGCTGAGCGGGCCGCGCATCTCCACCTCGTCGCCGACCCGCGCCTCGGTGTGCAGAAAGCCGGAGACCTCGCCGTCCGCGACGTGGTCGAGGGTCAGCTCGATGTGCCCCGAGTCGTCGGGAGCCGACGCGAGCGAGTAGTGGCGCTGGGCCGAGTAACCGTCCTCGGCGGTCAGCCGCAGCATCAGGTGCTGACCGGGCAGATGCCCCTGCCAGCCGGGCACCGCGAAACGGAACGTCGACGCGTTCGCCGTCTCCCGGCGGATCTCCGTGAGCACGGCACGCTGCCACAGGGCGGCGCCCTGCCCGGCGGCGATGCGGCCCGGCACGGCGAACCGGGTCGGCGGCGTGAAAGTGGTGGTGTCCGGCACGGTCTCAGTCACCTGCGTATCGCTGTTCTTCCCAGGGGTTGCCCCGCGCGTGGTACCCGTTCTGCTCCCAGAAACCGGGCTCGTCGTGATCGAGGAGCCTGATGCCCGCGACCCACTTCACGCTCTTCCAGAAGTAGAGGTGCGGCACCAACAGGCGGGCGGGGCCGCCGTGTTCGGTCGGCAGCGGCTCGTCCTCGTAGGTGAAGGCGAGCCACGCCTTGCCGCCCGTCACCTCGGCGAGCGGCAGGTTCGCGGAGTATCCGGTGTGCGAGTACGCCATGACGTGCGTCGCCCCGGGGGAGGGGCGTACCGCGTCGAGGAACGTGTCGAGCGAGACACCACCGAAGCGCACCCCGAACTTCGACCAGGTCGTCACGCAGTGGATGTCCCCGCTGTACGTCGCCGGGGGCAGCGCCCGCGCCTCGTCCCACGTCCAGGTGTGCTCCTCGGCGACCAGGCCGTCGATCGTGAACGTCCAGTCCTCGCGGTCGAGTTGAGGCGTCACCTCGGCGGAGAGCACCGGCCAGTCGTCGCCCGCGTCGTACTGGCCCGGCGGCAGGCCGGGGTTGTGGACGCGGGGGCGACCGACGAAGCCTCGGGTGGGGGTGGGGTGGCCGGTCATGCGAGGGCCTCCAGATCGGCGAGGACCGCGCCCTCGTCGAGAGTCGTGAGCGTACGGTCGCGCATAAGGACCCTGCCATCGACGACGGTGTCCCGCACGTCGGAGGCCTGCGCGGCGTAGGCGAGCATCGCGTACGGGTCGTGGCGCGGCGTGAGGTGCGGCCGGTTCAGGTCGAGGACGGCCAGGTCGGCGCGCTTGCCGACCTCGAGCGAGCCGAGTTCGTCGCCGAGGCCCAGGGCGCGGGCGCCCTCGATGGTCGCCATGCGTACGGCCTGCTCGGCGTCGACCGCCGTCGGATCGCCGTCCGCCTTGTGCACCAGAGCCGCCTGCCGCACGGCGCCGAGCACGTCGAGGGTGTTCGAGCTGACGGCGCCGTCCGTACCGAGGCCGACGGTGACACCCGCGCTCAGCAGCCGGGGAACCGGCGCGATGCCGCAGCCCAGCTTCAGGTTCGACACCGGGCAGTGGGCGACCGAGGCGCCCGCACGGGCGATCGCCGCGATCTCGCCGCCGGTCAGGTCGACGGCGTGCGCGAGCACCACGTCGGGGCCCAACAGGCCAAGGGATTCGAGGAGTTCCACCGGCCGCTTGCCGTGTGCCACCTCGACACCCGCGACCTCGGCGGCGTTCTCCGCCGCGTGCAGGTGGATCAGCGCACCGAACTCACGGGCCAGCGCGAAGCACTCGGCGAGCTGCTCGGGGGAGAGCGTGTACGTCGAGTGCGCGAACAGGACGGGACGGGTGCCGGCGGGGCGCCCGGCCAGGTACCGGCGCGCCCACTCCATGCGCTCCTTGTACGGCCGCCCGTCCGGCGGCTCGGGCACGTCCATGAACAGCGGCCCGGTGTGCAGCCGCCAGCCCGCCGTGCGCGCGGCCTCCTCGGCGGCCTCGTGGAACCAGTACATGTCGAGCGCCGAGGTGACACCTGCGCGCACGCTCTCGGCGACGGCCACGCGGACGGCGGAGGCGACGGTGCCGGGGTCGAGCAGGCGCGCCTCTGCGGGGACGACCCGGCCCAGGAACTCCTGCAGCGTCACATCGTCGGCGGTGCCGCGCAGCAGCGTCATCGCGAGGTGCGTGTGCGTGTTGATCAGGCCGGGGAGCACCAGGCCGCCGGAGGCGTCGATGGTGTCGGTGGCCGTGTGGCGGGCGCGCAGCTCGTCGGCGGTTCCCACCGTCACGATCGCGCCGTCGCGCACGGCGACCGCGCCGTCGGCGAGCACGGTCGACGCGTCGTCGACGGTGAGGACGGTGCCGCCGTGCACCAGCAGATCGACGGACTCGGTCACAGTTGCTCCTCGGTAAGTATGCGCAGCGCCTCCAGGGCCACGACGCTGCCGCGCGCGACGCCCTCCGCGACGACCTCGCGGTGCGGGTCGTAGCCGCCGGTGCTGTCCTCGTCCACCAGGTCGTCCGCGTTCACGCCGTCGACGACGAGCACGGCGCCCGCGACGAGCCCGCGCAGCGACGCCGTGACGAACAGCGCGGACACCTCCATCTCGATCGCCGCGAGGCCCGCGCCGTCGTACTGGTTCAGCGGGATCAGCCCTGGTTGGAACGCCGCCCGCGTCCACACGATTCCCCGATGGTGCGGCGCGCCCGCCTCGCGCGCCGCGCGGGTGAGGGCGAGCACGGCCTCCGGAGCGGACACCGCCGGGTACTCGGCGGGCACCAGTTGGCCGGTCACGCCGTCGTCGCGCACCGCGGCCTCCGCGACGACCAGGTCGCCGTCGCCGATCCCCGGCCGCATCGCACCCGCCGTACCGAACCGCACGAACGTCCGCACGCCCGCGTCGGCCAGCTCCTGGAACAGCAGGATCGCGCCGGGCCCGCCGATGCCGTGCGAGGCGACGACGACCGGCACCCCGCGCCACGTCCCGCTGAACGTGCGGTACTCGCGGTTGTACGACACCTCCACGGCGTCGTCGAGCAGCGCGGCGACGGCCGCGGCGCGCTCCGGATCGCCCACGACGACGGCGCGCGGCGGCAGTCCCGTACGCGGGATTCGGCTCAGCGGGAGCAAGGAGTGGGGGTCGGGTGCGGGGGCACTCACGAGGTGGCTCCAGTCATGCGTCGGCGCGGCATCGGGTTCGGAGGGGATCCGGGGATCGTATCCCCAGGTCGGAGCGGGTTTGAAGGCAGACCCCCGCTATGTGCGCGGTCCCACAGGGACGTCGAGCGGCCGGGCCAGACCGGAGATCCCCTCGTCGAGCCGCTGAAGGTGACGCAGCACACGGAACGTCACCGTGTTCGCGGCCGGCACCCCCAGGCCGTCGGTCTCCAGCATCGCCGCGATGCTCGCGCCGGACTCGACGGTCCCCGTCGTGTCCTCGTCGTTCACCTGCGCGACCAACACATCGATGTTGTGCGCGATACGCCGCGCCGCCCTGCCGAGCCGCGGATCGGCGGCCACATGCTTGCTGTACGGGATGAGCTCGGCGGTCGCCGCCAGGGAACGCGCGTGGTACGCGGACGTCTCCAGGAGCGCCACCAGATAGCGCACGGTCTGCCGCCGCTCGCGCTGCGGGGCGATCGCGTGGGTCAGCGGCTTGGTGGACGCGCGCAGGTCGTCCAGGGCGGTGTCGAGGTCCCGCGCCCGGTCGAGCAGGTCCGCGGCCGGGCCGCCGCTGAGCTGCTCCACCGCGCCCGCCACGACATCGCCGAGCCGCTCGAGGACGGTGGCGAGCAGCTCGTCGGTGCGCCGGTCGGTGCGCACCGGAAGCACCAGCATCGCCGCGATGATGCCGCACGCCGCACCGAGCGCGGTCTCCTCGATGCGGAGCACCAGCACGTCGAGGCTGTAGGTGTTCAGGAGCGTGTACAGCAGGCCCAGCATCGCCGTCACGAAGAACGACATCAGCGCGTACGACAGCGGGGCGGTGAAGAACGCGGCGAACACGCACAGCAGCACCAGGACGAACGCCAGCCACGTGTGATTGCCGACCGCCCCCGCGAGCAGCACTCCGGCGAGCACACCGAGCACCGTGCCGAGGACGCGGCGGTAGCCCTTGATGACGATCTCGCCCGTGGACGCGGTGTTGAGGAAGACGACCCAGCAGGTCAGGACGGCCCAGTACCAGCGCTGGCTGGAGAGGAACTCGCCGCCGACGATCGCGAGGGCGGAGCCGACGGCGACCTGGAAGGCGGCGCGGGTGGTGGGCCGGTCCAGGCCCCCGCGGTTGTCCTCGTCCTCGTCGGCCTCCTTCTCCGCGTCGGTCAGCGCGACGGTGCCGGTGATGGACATGTCCTCCGCCTCCAGCTCCTCACGCGAACGCGTCGTGGAGGGGGAGTCGTCCGACTCGTCCTGCGGGCCGTCGAGCGCGATCCGCAGACCCATCACCGCGCGGGCCGCCTCACCGATGCCGCGGAACACGTCCTGCACGGCGAGCGTGGCGCCCGGAGGCATCCGCTCCTCGTCGCGGTAGCCGAGCAGACGGTTGCGGATCTGGGCGACGGCCGTGCCCCGGTTGGCATCGGCGGGGCGGGACACCATCAGGTGCAGGGCGCCCAGATCGCGGCGGAGGGTGGCCGTCGACTCGTCCTCGTCGTCGCGGAACAGCAGCTTGCCCGCGGCCGGCGCGGGCGCGTGGGGGAGGTGCAGGGTGAGGGTGTCGGCGCGTTCGGCGCTGCGCGCGTTCAACAGCAGCATGCCGAGGCGCTCCGCGGAGATCTCCGCGTCGGCGATACGGCGCTGGATCAGCGAGGCGGTCGCCGCGTCCCCGGCGCCGTCCTCGAGCCGGCCCTGGATCATCAGAGCCGTCTCGTGCAGCCGCGAGGTGTGGTGGCGGAGATCGTCCAGTACGTCGTCGAGGTCCTCCGGCGCGGCGTCGAGCAGCCTCGTCTGCGCGGTCACCAGCTGAGCGAGCCGCGCCCGGAACGCCCCGCGCAGCCGCCCGAGCACGCGCTGCGGCGTCTCCGGCACCAGCGCGAACCGGGCCACCGCGCTGCAGCCGAACGCCACCGCCAACGTGCCCGCGAGCACCGGCAGTTGATCGGGGGTCGCGTTCACGAACAGCGACACGAAGTAGACCTGGAAACCCATCAGGCCAAGAGCCGTGCCCCGGTCGCCGAACCGGCGGAAGTAGACCGCGCCGAAGATCAGCGCGATGAAGAAGAGATCACCCGCGATCACCTTGCTGTGCAGCAGCGCGCCGAGGGTCACGGCGGCGAGCGCCACCGGGAATCCCCATGCGAGCGTGATCGCCTGCCCTCGCAGATTCTTCTCACGGATCGCGAACGTGCTCACCATCGCGGCCATCGCGCCCGCGACCATGTGTGTCACATCCGTGCCGAGCAGCGCGAGCACGGCGAGCGTCAGCCCGATGGCCGCGACGATCCGCAGCCCGGCCATCAGGCGCAGCAGCCCCGGATCGGATGCAATGAAGCGGTCCCAGGTGTCCCTCGGCCGTCGCGCCACCAGTACTCACTCCAAGATCGGTCCGTCGGCGTCGCCCCCGAGCATACGAGGAGGTGGGCACGCTCTTGACACGAGTATCGACAGGTGGACGGCGCCCGACCTGGTCACATGGTGACTTCTGGGGGATTGCCCCCAACGAGAAGTGGGGGTGGGCCGGATGGTGCGCAGGGGGCGGTTCCACGAATCTTGAGCCATGGACGATCTCGGCACGATTTCGATGGGCGGGCCGGCCCGGCGGGGTGTACTCGCGGCCGGCGCGGCGCTGTTGACCCTGGGCGCGGCGCCCGCGGTGGCCGCCGCGCCGCAGCGGGTGCGGCTTCGGTTACCAGCTCCGAGCGGCCCGCACCCTGTGGGCAGGGTGGCGCTGCGCCTGGTGGACCGCTCCCGCCCCGACCCGTGGACGGCGGCTCCCGCACGGGAGTTGATGGTGGACGTGCGCTACCCGGCACGGGCGGTGGCCGGGCACGGGCGGGCGCCGCAGATGACGGCCCGGGAGGCGGCGGGCTTCGACCGGCTCAACAACTTCGCGGGGCTGCCCGCGGGCCGCGTCGACTGGGCGGCCACGCGGACCTTCGCCCACACCGCGGCGCCGCTCGACCGCCGCGCGGCACATCCCGTGGTGCTGTACTCGCCGGGCGTCGTGGACCCGCACTCTTTGGGCACGACGCTCACGGACGACCTGGCGTCGCGCGGCTATGTGGTGATCGCCATCGACCATCCCTACGACGCGTCGGCGGTGGAGTTCCCCGGTGGGCGCGTGGCCGTCTCCCGGCTCCCGCAGGAGTTCGAAAAGGCGCAGCAGTCCGGCCCGGCCGGGGTGACCGCGCTGTTGAAGAAGACGACGGCCGTACGCGTCGCCGACGCCCGCTTCGTCCTCGATGTGGTGCGGCGGGCCTTCGACACGCAGCGGCTGCGCCGGGCGCCGATCGGCATGTTCGGGCAGTCCGCGGGAGGCTTCGCCGCGCTGCAGACCCTGCACGACGACGAGCGGCTCGCCGCGGCCGCGAACCTCGACGGCGTGCTCGCGTACGTCCAGGACGACCACGACGAGGGCGGCCTTTCCACCGTCGCGGCCGAGGGCGTGGACCGGCCCGTGCTCCTGATGGGCAGCGAGGGCAACGACCGGACGAACGTCCCGTCCTGGCGGGAGCTGTGGCGGCACAGCAGTGGATGGCGACGCGACCTGACCCTGCGCGGCTCCCGGCACGCCACGTACACGGACGCGACGACGCTGCTGCCACAGATAGCGGCCCGCCTCGACCTGCCGCGCGAGACGCTGACCGCATGGGTGGGCAGGGTGCCCACCCACCGGGCGGTCGCGGCTCAACGGGCGTATCTCGCGGCCTTCTTCGACCGCTGGCTGCGCGGCGGGGACGGCGCGCTCCTGGACGCGCCGTCGCCGAAGTACCCGGAGATCGCCTTCATATGAAGCTGACTCCACTGAAGCTGACTTCGCTGAAGCGGGGCCAGCGGCCCGTGAGTCAGTGCATCCCGAGAGCGCCCATCGTGGCGTCGGCCATCGCCGACTCACCCAGTGCGTTCGGGTGCACGGGGACGAAGTTGGTGCCGAAGAGGGCCGGCTCGACCCAGCGGGTGCCGATCGGCTGACAGGCGTCGTGGCCCTCGGAGGACTGGGAGAAGTCCACATACGTCGAGCCGGTCTCGCCGGCCGCGCGCTGCACCGCGCGGTTGAGGTGGGACTGGATGTCGCGCACGTACGGCACGTCGCCGGACGCGATCGGCATCTTCAGGAAGCAGCCCTTCTGCGCGACCTGCGGCATGATCCACGGATAGCCGAGGACGGCGACCTTTGCGTTCGGCGCCTTGCTCTTGACCGCCTGGAGCGCGGACTTCACCGCCGGGTACGTCTTGGCGTCGATCTCGTCGCTGAACTTGTCGCCGTTCAGGTACTTGCACGGGTGGCCCTGGCCCGCGGAGGCGAGCCCGGCGGTGGCGCAGGACAGGATCGTGTTGATGAAGGTGCTGTTGTCGTTGCCGCCGATGGTGAGGGTCACCAGGTCGGTGTCCTTGCTCAGCGCGTCGAGCTGCGGCGGCACGCCCGGGTACTGGGATCCGGCGAAGTCCTTCGTCTGCGCGGCGCCGCACGTCACGTCCTTGAGCGCGGCGCCGGTGCGCTTCGCGATCACGTGCGGGTAGTTGGCCGTGGAGCGGGCACACAGCGGGCTGGCCTTCGGGTCGAGCGGAAGCACGCCGGAAGCGGCGCTGTAGCTGTCGCCCAGAGCGACGTAGGAGAGGGGCTCGGGGGCCGCGTGTGCGGGTGCGGCGAGGGTGACGAGGGCGGCGCCGGTCGTGGCCGCGAGGGCCGTGAGTCTGCCGCTGAACGCGCGGATCGCCATCTGATGCTCCTTCGAAGCATTCGGAACCTGCGGAACCGGGCCGGGGCATGGCCAAGTTCCGTGTGAGGCAAGGGGGTTCAGCGCGCCGGTAGTTGAAGCTACCGACGAGTTTGAATATCAGTCAATAGGTGTGCACAGGGTCGTGACCAGGGGAGAGTCGTGCAACACCGGGTTGTCAGTGGTGCTCGATAGCCTCACAGACGGATGGCGGAGCCGTCGGCAGGTCACCCCCGGCGTGTTCACCGATTGAGGTGGCGGGGGCCGTGCGGACGGCGACAATCGAACACACCGATGCGAAACAGGCGGCGCCGAGCACTCCCAATGGCGGCCCCGGACGATGGAGACATGATGAGCAAGGTCGCGAGGAAGGGCGCAGCGTCGTCGACGTCGCACCCCGCCGACAGCCACGACCTGATCCGTGTGCACGGCGCGCGGGAGAACAACCTCAAGGACGTCAGCATCGAGCTGCCCAAGCGACGCCTGACGGTGTTCACCGGGGTCTCGGGGTCGGGCAAGAGCTCGCTGGTGTTCGACACGATCGCCGCCGAGTCGCAGCGGATGATCAATGAGACGTACAGCGCGTTCCTCCAGGGCTTCATGCCGACGCTCGCGCGGCCCGAGGTCGACGTGCTGGACGGATTGACCACCGCGATCACCGTCGACCAGCAGCGGATGGGCTCCGACCCGCGCTCCACGGTCGGCACCGCCACCGACGCCAGCGCGATGCTGCGCATCCTCTACAGCCGGCTCGCGAAGCCGCATATCGGCGGACCCGGCGCCTACTCCTTCAACGTCGCGTCGGTCTCGGCTCAGGGCGGGATCACGGTCGACCGGGGCTCCGACAAGACCAGGACGGAGAAGGTGTCCTTCAGCCGCACCGGCGGCATGTGCACCCACTGCGAGGGCCGGGGCACGGTCTCGGACATCGACCTGGCCCAGCTCTTCGACGACTCCAAGTCGCTCAACGAGGACCCGTTCAGCATCCCCACGTACACCGGGGACGGCTGGGTGGTGCGGGTCATCAGGGACTCGGGCTTCTTCGACCCGGACAAGCCGATCCGCAAGTACACCAAGAAGGAGCGGCACGACTTCCTTCACCGTGAGCCCACCAAGGTCAAGATCAACGGTGTCAACCTCACCTACGAGGGCCTGATCCCGAAGCTCCAGAAGACCTTCCTGTCCAAGGACCGGGAGTCGATGCAGCCGCACATCCGGGCCTTCGTGGACCGGGCGGTCACCTTCCAGACCTGCCCCGACTGCGAGGGTTCCCGGCTCAGCGAGCTGGCCCGTTCCTCGAAGATCAAGCGCAAGAGCATCGCCGACCTGTGCGCGATGGAGATCAGGGACCTGGCGGAGTGGGTGCGCGGCCTCAAGGAGCCGTCGGTCGCCCCGCTGCTCGCCAAGCTGCGGCACACCCTGGAGTCGTTCGAGGAGATCGGCCTCGGCTATCTCTCACTCGACCGGGCGGCGGGCACGCTGTCCGGCGGCGAGGCGCAGCGCGTCAAGATGATCCGTCACCTCGGCTCCTCGCTCACCGACGTCACCTACGTCTTCGACGAGCCCACCATCGGCCTGCACCCGCACGACATTCAGCGGATGAACAAGCTGCTGCTCCGGCTGCGGGACAAGGGCAACACCGTGCTGGTCGTGGAGCACAAGCCGGAGGCCATCGCCATCGCCGACCACGTCGTGGACCTCGGCCCCGGCGCAGGCACGGGCGGCGGCAGCGTCTGCTTCGAGGGCACCGTCGAGGAGCTGCGCGCCAGTGACACCATCACCGGGCGGCACCTCGACGACCGGGCCGCGGTCAAGGACACCGTGCGCGAGCCCACCGGCAAGCTCGCGATCCGCGGGGCGAACGCGCACAACCTGAGGGACGTCGACGTCGACATTCCACTCGGGGTGCTCACGGTGGTCACCGGTGTCGCTGGTTCGGGCAAGAGCTCGCTCGTGCACGGCTCCATCCCCGCCGACGACGGCGTGGTGGCGGTCGACCAGACCCCGATCCGCGGCTCACGGCGCAGCAACCCGGCCACGTACACCGGGCTCCTCGAGCCCATCCGCAAGGCGTTCGCGAAGGCCAACGGCGTGAAGCCCGCGCTGTTCAGCGCCAACTCGGAGGGCGCCTGCCCGACCTGCAACGGCGCGGGAGTCGTCTACACCGACCTCGGGATCATGGCGACCGCGGCCGCGACCTGCGAGGAGTGCGACGGCAAGCGGTTCGAGGCCTCGGTGCTCGACTACCACTTCGGGGGCAAGGACATCAGCGAGGTGCTCGCGATGCCGGTGACCGAGGCGGTGGAGTTCTTCGGCGCGGGGGAGGCGCGCACGCCGGCCGCGCACAAGATCCTCGAGCGGCTCGAGGACGTCGGGCTCGGCTACCTCACCCTCGGGCAGCCGCTGACGACGCTCTCCGGCGGCGAGCGGCAGCGGCTCAAGCTCGCCGTGCACATGGCCGACAAGGGGGGTGTCTACGTCCTGGACGAGCCGACCACGGGTCTGCACCTGGCGGACGTCGAACAGCTGCTCGCGCTGCTCGACCGGCTCGTGGACTCCGGCAAGTCGGTCATCGTCATCGAGCACCACCAGGCCGTGATGGCGCACGCCGACTGGATCATCGACCTGGGCCCCGGTGCGGGACACGAAGGCGGCAAGGTCGTCTTCGAGGGAACCCCCGCCGACCTCGTCGCCGACAGCTCCACTCTCACCGGCGAGCACCTGGCGCAGTACGTGGGGGCCTGACCGGGCGCCGCCGACCGACCGGGAGGGTCCTGACCGGCCGCGGTCGCGGTCAGCCCTCCTGCGTCGGGGCGGGGGACTGCTGGGCCTGAGGGGCCTGGGGGAAGTGCGGTGCCTGGGGTGCGTGCTGTCCCTGCGGTGCCTGCTGGCCCTGGGGTGCGTGCTGGCCCTGGGGGGCCTGCGGGTTCTGCCGACCCTGCGGGTTCTGCTGACCGTGCTGGGCCTGCTGACCCTGCGGGTTCTGCTGACCGTGCTGTGCCTGCTGACCCTGCGGGGACTGCTGACCCTGCGGCGCCTGCGCCTGGTCGAGGGCGGCGGCCTGGGGGGCCTGCTGGCCCTGGAGGGACTGCGAGCCCTGGAAGGACTGCGGGGCCTGGGGAGCCTGGTGGGTCTGGGGGGCCTCCGCGTGCCCGAAGTCGAGCACGCCTTCCGCGGTGCGCTCGGCCTTGTGCGCGGCCTCACGCGCGTCGGCGAGCACATCACCGTGCTCGTCGACGAGTCGGTCGTAGATGGGCGCCGGGGCAGTGGACGGTGCGGGCACGGGAAGAGCTCCTGGTCGTCGAGGTCTTGATGTCACCCTGCGGGTGAACAAAAGGGGACCCTACGTCGATCAGGTGACGTGGGTACATCCGGGGTGGGGTTGAGGAGCCGGAGACTTTCGCCACTCGCGGGCGCTGTACCCGCGGACCGGTGCCGGCCGACGTGGACGGCGGCGCCGATCCGCCGGTATGTGACGCAGGGAGGCCCCGTCAGTACTGCTCGGACTGGCCGCCGTCGATCGGGACGACCGTGGCGTTGATGAAGGGCGCCTCGTCGGAGAGGAGGAAGGCCACCAGGTTGGCGACCTCCTCGGGGCGCCCGAAGCGCTTCATCGGGTTGGTGCTGACGAACTGGCGGCCGGCCTCCTCCCAGTTCACCGGGTCGAGCTGCTTGAGCGAGCCCTCGACCATGGGCGTCATGATCGCGCCGGGCGCGATGGCCTTCACCGTGATGCCGAAGCGGCCGTACTCCACTCCCGAATTGCGGGTCAGGCCGACGACGCCGTGCTTGGCGGCCGCGTAACCGGACTGGTTGCCCACACCGCGGATGCCGCCCACCGAGGCGGTGTTCACGACGGTGCCGCTGCCCTGCTCGCGCATGACGGCGAGGACGTGCTTGAGGCCGAGGAAGACGCCCCGCAGGTTGATGTCGACGACGCGCTGGAACTCGTCGCTGCCGAACTCCTCGGTGAGGTTCTGCTTGCCCTCGATGCCCGCGTTGTTGAAGAAGGCGTCGATCCGGCCGTAGGCCCGTGTGGTCTCGGCCACGTAGCGCGTGACCTCCGCCTCGTCGCTGACATCGGCGGTGAGCGTCAGCACCTCGGCGCCCGGCGTGGCCGTCTCGATATCGGCCGCGCTCTGCGCGAGCCCTTCCGCGTTCACGTCGACGAGCGCCAGCTTCGCGCCCTCGGCCGCGACCCGCAGCGCGGCGGACCTGCCGAGGCCAGAGCCGCCACCGGTGATGAGGACGACCTTGCCGTCGAACCTGTTGTTCATCGCGGACCTCCTGAGGGGACTGTGTCGCGGTCCGCCGTCGCCCGACGGGCCTGTCACTATTCTTAGACGATACGTACTGTCTAGAAATTCCCACATGCGGGATCGGAGTGAGGCATGGACGAGTCGACGGCTCCCCGGCCCAGGCGCGGGCGCTACCGCGACCCGCAGGCGCACGCGGCGGTACTGCGTGCCGCGCGGGAACTCGTCGCCGAGCTCGGGTATCACAAGGTCACGATGGAGCGGATCGCCGCCCGCGCCGGCGTCGCCAAGATGACGCTCTACCGCTGGTGGCCGAACAAGGCGGCGGTGATCACCGAGGCCGTCACCGATCAGCTGGCGCCGGTCCCGCAGCCGGACACCGGCTCCGTGCGCGAGGACGCGCGGGCGCACGTCGCCGACCTCGTCCGAACGCTGACGCTGCTCGGTGACCCGAGCGTCGTGGCCGGTGCGCTCGTCGAGCGCGGCGAGGCGGGACGCGCGGAGCTGCGGGACCTCCTCAAGGCCTGGAGCGAACCGGGGGCCGCACTGCTGCGGCGCGGTATCGCGCGGGGCGAGCTGCCCGCCGGCCTCGACACCGGAGCGGTGATCGACAGCTGGCTCGGCTACGCGCTGTACCGCGTGGTCTTTCTCGAGAGCGCGCCGACCGAGGCGGATCTGGCCGGACTCGTGGACGCGCTGCCGTACACGGTCCGAGAGGCCTGAGGACGCTCAACTTCCCATCAAGATCAGTTAGTTGGACGCAGGCGCGTCACGCTCATTGGCGTATTGACCGGGCGTATACACCCGGCGTATACACCAAGGTATGACCGTTCCATTGGCGCTCCTCGGGCTCCTCGAACGTGAGTCGAGCCACGGCTATGACCTCAAGCGGAACTACGACACGTACTTCGGTCGGGGCAAGCCACTGCCCTACGGCCAGGTCTACTCGACGCTGCGCCGCCTCGCCCGGGACGGGAAGGTGGCGGTCGGCGAGTCCGAGCCGGGGGAGGGGCCGGACCGCAAGCGGTATGTGATCACCGACAGCGGGGTCACGCAGGTGGAGGCCTGGCTCGTCGAGCCGGTCGCCCCCGAACAGCACCTGCAGACCGTGCTGTTCACCAAGGTCGTCCTCGCTCTGCTCCTGGAGCGGGACGCCCAGGCGTACCTCGACACCCAGCGGGCCGCCCACATGTACCGGATGCGCGAGCTGACCGAGATGCGCCGCACCGGGGAACTCGTCGACAGGCTGCTCGCCGACCACGGTCTCTTCCACCTCGAAGCCGACCTGCGCTGGATCGACATGACCGTGGCGCGGCTCGGCGCGCTCGCGGCGGAGGTGCGCTCATGAGTGCGGTGACGAGCCTGGTCGAAGCACGCGACGTGGTGCTCTCGTTCGGTAGCACCCCCGCACTGCGGGGCGCCGAACTGGCCTTGGCGCAGGGCGAGATCGTCGCCGTGACGGGGCCGAGCGGCTCCGGCAAGTCGACGCTGTTGCACTGCCTCGCGGGAATCCTGGTGCCCGACGAGGGCGAGATCCTCTATGACGGGCGGCGCATCGACGCCATGCGGGAGGCCGAACGCAGCGCGCTGCGCCGCGACCGCTTCGGCTTCGTCTTCCAGTTCGGCCAGCTCGTACCCGAGTTGACGGCCGAGGAGAACGTGGCGCTGCCGCTGCTCCTCGCGCGTGGCCGGCGTTCCACCGCGCTGCGCGAGGCCCGCGGCTGGTTCGAGCGGCTCGGTCTGGCCGGTCTCGAAGGACGCAGGTCCGGTGAGTTGTCGGGCGGACAGGCGCAACGGGTCGCGCTGGCGCGGGCGTTGGTCGCCAGGCCGCGAGTGCTCTTCGCCGACGAGCCCACCGGCGCCCTCGACTCGCTCACCGGTGAACAGGTGATGGACCTGCTGGTCGGCTCCGCCCGCGAGCAGGGCACCACCGTCGTCCTCGTCACCCACGAGCCGCGCGTCGCCGCCTTCGCCGACCGGGAGGTCATCGTTCGCGACGGCAGGGTGACACCGCTCTCCATCGAACGGGCGGTCTCATGATCAGGCTCGCGCTCCGCCTCACCGTCGCGGGCGGCCGCGAGGCGCTGATGCGGCTGACCGTGATCGCCGCCGCGGTGGCGGTGGGAGTCGCGCTGCTGCTGTCCACACTCGCCGCCATCCAGGCCACCCGGACCCAGAACGACCGCAACGCCTGGCTCAACACCGGCGCCGAGTTCACCCAGAGCAGGAGCGCGCGGGCCGCGGGCGCCGACCCGCTGTGGTGGCTGCTGCGGGCCGACCACTACGACGGCGGGCTCATCGGCCGTGTCGACGTGGCGGCCACGGGGCCGAACGCGCCGGTGCCACCGGGCCTGCCACGCCTCCCGGGCCCCGGCGAGTACTACGTCTCCCCGGCGCTCGCCGAGCTGCTGCGCGCCACGCCCGCCGGGGAGCTGGCGGACCGCTATCCCGGCCGCCGGGCGGGCACGATCGGGAAGTCCGCGCTGCCCGGACCCGACTCGCTCGTCGTCGTGGTCGGACACCGCCCCGGCGACCTTGCGGGGAAGGAGGGCGCCCGGCGCGTCACGACCATCGAGACCCACTCACCCAGCAGCTGCAGCGGTCCCAACTGTGACGTCGCCACCGGCATCAACGCCGAGGGCATGGCGCTCATCCTCTCGGTGGTCGCCCTGGCACTGATCTTCCCCGTGCTGATCCTGACCGGTACGGCCAGCCGCCTCGCCGCCGCCCGCCGCGAGCAGCGCTTCGCCGCGATGCGCCTGGTCGGCGCGACACCAGGACAGGTGTCGCTGATCTCCACGGTCGAGTCCGCGGTCGCCGCCGTCGCCGGTACGGCGGTGGGCTTCGTCCTCTGGTACGCCCTGCGTCCCCTGGTGGCGCGCGCCGACCTGACCGGTACCCCGTTCTTCACCGGGGACATGTCGCTCGGCGCGGCCGAAGTGCTGCTCGTCGCCGTGGGTGTGCCGGTGGCCGCGGCGGTCGCGTCGCGCGTGGCACTGCGCCGCGTGCGGGTATCGCCGCTCGGTGTGACCCGCCGGACCACGCCCCGGCCGCCACGGGCCTGGCGGCTCATCCCTGCGGCGCTCGGCCTCGGTCAGCTGTGGTGGGTCATCGGGCGCGTTCCCGACGGCAGTTCGGGCCAGATACTCGCCTTCGTCCCCGGCATCCTGCTGATCCTGGTCGGCATCGTCCTCGCGGGCCCGTGGCTGACGATGGCCGGGGCGCGGCTGCTTGTCCGGTTCACCGGCCGACCGGCGCTGCTCGTCGCGGGGCGGCGCCTCGCGGACGACCCGAAGGCCGGGTTCCGCGCGGTCAGCGGCCTCGTCCTCGCGCTCTGTGTCACCAGTACGGCGGTCGGAATCATCACCGCGGTGGTCGCGGAGAGCGGAGTGCCCGAGAACAAGGTGGCGTTCGGCAGCTCGGTGGTCGGCGATTACGACTGGCAGTCCGGGTCCCCGCGGAACCCCCCGGCAGCGCTGCCAGCCGCGACCCGGTCGGAGCTGGAGTCCGTGCCCGGTGTCCAGAGCGTCATGGTGGTCCGCACGAATCCGCTCCGCATACCGGATCCCGCCGAGCCGCACCCGCCGAAGGGGGAGCCGCCGATCCTGGCGGGCCTGGTCCCCTGCGCCGAGTTGGCACGGATGCCCGCACACAACAGGTGCCCGGAGGGGGCCCGGGCCGCCGCGATCCCACCGGACTTCTCCCGCCTCGGCATGCACGAGGACCAGGCGGCCCTGCCCGCAGTCTGGCCCGCGGCGAAGATCGAACCGCAGCGCCTCGAGTCCCTGCCGGTGAGCGAGATCATGGTGACGACGGACGGCTCCACCGCGGCGGTCGAGCGCGTTCGCACGCTCCTCACCGCGGCGTACCCGGACGAACTGCCGCCGTACACGGTCGAGGAGGACTATGGGCAGCGGTGGGGCGACATCGCGGCGTACCGGCAGCTGGCCACCGTCGTCATCGTGATCAGCTTCCCGATCGCCGGATGCAGCCTGGCGGTCGCCGTCGCCGGGGGACTGAACGAACGCAAGCGCCCCTTCGCCCTGTTGCGGCTGAGCGGAGTGCCGCTGAGCACCCTGCGCCGGGTGGTGCTCCTGGAGAGCGCCGCGCCGCTGCTGATCGTCGCGGCGCTTGCCATCGGGTTGGGCTTCCTGACCGCCCAACTGTTCCTCCAGGCGCAGTTCGACTACTCGATACGAGCGCCGGGGCCGGGCTACTACGGCCTGACCCTCGCCGGGATGGTCGTCTCGCTCGCCGTCATCGCCTCCACGTTGCCGCTGCTGCGGCGGATCACCGGACCGGAGACGGCGCGCAACGACTGACAACACCACGGCGCCCGCCCCTCACGGCGGGCGCCGCGCTTCACGCCTGCGTCGCGTCGACCAGCGTGTCCCGCATGAAGTCCACCAGCCAGTGCTGCGCCGGAGTGCGGGCGTGCGCGTGGCGGGCGTAGACGGAGACCTGCGCCGGTTCGATGTCGATCGGAAGCTCAAGGAGCCGCACCCGGTGGTCGGCGGCGAACATGCGGGCCACCAACCGGGGCGCCACCGCGACGAGCTCGCTGTCCTGGATGAGGTACGGCAGGCCCGCGAACCGGGTCACGTCCAACACCACGCGGTGCAGCAGACCGTGCGCCTCCAGGGCGCGGCGCGGCCCCTCGTGCCCGGCGGGTCCTGAGACCGTCACATGCTGCTCGGCGCCGAGCGCGGCCAGGTCCACGGAGCGGCCGCGCAGCCGTGGGTGGTCGCGGGCCACCACGGCGACGTATCCCTCGGAGAACAGCGGGATCCGTGCCACCCGCGCCGAGCCGAGCAGCGGCGAGGCGATGAACGCGTCGATCTCCCCGCGGCCCAACTGGTCGGCGGCGCCACGGATGTCGAGCGGCCGCACCGTGAGCGTGGCGCCCGGCGCCTGCCGCGGCAGCGCGGCCATCAGGCGCGGCAGCAGGGCCACCTCGCCCAGGTCGGACAGGCACACGGTGAACGCGGCGCGCGCCGTCGCCGGGTCGAAGGAGCGGGAGCCGCTCACGGTCGTATCGATCTCCGAGAGGGCGCGGTGCAGCGGCTCGTACAGGGCGCGGGCCGTGGTCGTCGGGGCGAGCCCCGCGCCTGTGCGGCGGAAGAGCTCGTCGTCGAAGCGGCGGCGCAGCTTCTGCAGCCCATAGCTCACGGTCGGCTGGGTCACGTGCAGGGCCTCGGCGGTCGCCGTCACGCTCCGGGTCTCGTAGAGCAGCACGAAGGTCCGTACGAGGTTGAGGTCGAAGTCCCGCATGATCGCTCCCGTCTGTTGCCCCCATTATCGATGCTGTCTATGAAGCGGGTAGGCAACATTGATTGGATCACGGTCGGCTTTATTTCTAGGCTCAACCACATCACCGCCGGTCAAGGAGGAGTCTGCGCATGCCGACCGCACGCCGGATCGCCCACGCGTTCCTCGAGCGACAGGGCCTGACCACGATCTTCGGGAACCCCGGCTCGAACGAACTGCCCTTCCTGGCGGGACTCCCCGAGTCCTTCCGCTACGTCCTCGGTCTGCACGAAGGCGTCGTCGCCGGCATGGCCGACGGATACGCCCAGGCCACAGGCCGCCCCGCGCTGGTCAATCTGCACGCGGCCGCCGGTTCCGGCAACGCGATGGGCGCGCTCACCAACGCGGTGTACGCGCGCTCGCCACTGGTGCTCACGGCGGGCCAGCAGGTGCGCTCCGCCGTCGGCCTGGAGGCGATGCTCGCCAACGTCGACGCCCCGCAGCTGATGCGCCCGCTCGTCGGCCACTCCGCCGAACCCGCCTGCGCCGCCGACGTCCCGCGCTCGCTGGCCCAGACGGTCTTCGAAGCCGAGTTGCAGCGCCGCCCGACCTATCTCTCCGTGCCGTACGACGACTGGGACGCCGACGTCGACCCGGGGGCCTGCGAGGTCCTGGAGCGGCGAGTGCGCCGCGGGCTCGCCCCGGACGAGGAGCAACTCGACGACCTCGTAAGGGAAGTGGGCGCCGCCCGCAATCCCGTGCTCGTCCTCGGCGGTGACATCGACGCGGCCGGGTACTTCGACCGGGCCGTGGCCTGCGCCGAACACCTCGACCTGCCGGTGTGGGTGGCGCCCTCGCCGCACCGCCTCCCGTTCCCCAACCGGCATCCGCTGCTGCGTGGTGTGCTGCCCGCCGGAATCGGCTCCGTGTCGTCGGCGCTGGCCGGGCACGACCTGGTGCTCGTCGTCGGCGCGCCCGTCTTCCGCTACCACCAGCACGTAGCGGGCCCCTACCTGCCGGACGGCGCCCGGCTGATCCAGGTCACCGACGACGCGGGCGCCGCGGCCCGCGCACCGATGGGGGAGGCGCTGGTCGCGGATCCGGGTCCCGTGTTGACGGCGCTGCTGGACCGGCTGCCACAACGGGCAAGCGGGCCAAGGGAGTTCACACCCCCGCCCGAACCCGCCACCGCCACCGGCGGAGCCCTCCACCCCGAGGAAGTCTTCGCCGCCCTCCGCGACACCCAGCCGCCCGACACCCGCTACGTCGTCGAGTCGACCTCCACCAACGGCGCCTGGTGGCGGCAGATGGACCTGCGGCGCCCCGGCTCCTACTTCTTCCCGGCCTCCGGCGGTCTCGGCTTCGGCCTGCCCGCCGCCGTCGGCGCGGCGATGGGCGACCCGGACCGCCCGGTCGTCGCGGTCGTCGGCGACGGCTCCGCCAACTACGGGATCACGGCGCTGTGGAGCGCCGCCCACTACCGGGTACCGGTCACCTTCCTCATCCTGCGCAACGGCACGTACGGTGCGCTGCGCTGGTTCGGGACGCTGCTCGACACCCCCGACGTGCCGGGCACCGAGATTCCCGGCCTCGACTTCACCGCGCTCGCCGCGGGGTACGGCGTGCCCGCCACCGCCGTGACCGAACTCGCCGACCTGCGCGAGCAGTTGAAGAAGAACGCGACCGAAGGACCCCGGCTCATCCAGGTCGACACCCACCCCACCTCACCGGAGTGAACATGACTCTCCTCGAAGACCCCGTATGGCACGAGCGCATCCACCTCGACGGCTGGACCGCGGGAAGTGGGGGCACGTCCGCCGTCGTCGAACCCGCCACCGGGCGGCGGCTCGGTGTGATCGGCAACGCCACCGCCGACGACGTGTCCCGCGCAGCGGCCCGCGCCGCCGAGGCGCAGCAGGAGTGGGCCCGCACCGCCCCCGCCGAGCGCGCCGCCGTGCTGCGCCGGGCCGGTGACCTGTTCGCCGAGCACGCCGAGGAGATCAAGGACTGGATCGTCCGCGAGGCCGGCTCGACGCGCGCCAAGGCGACCGTCGAGACCGACTTCGCCGCCGCCGAGTGCTACGAGGACGCGGCCCTGCCCGCGCACCCGCTCGGCGACGTGCTCAGCAGCGGCGAGCCCCGCTGGTCGTTCGCGCGCCGCGTGCCCGCGGGCGTCGTATCGGTCATCGCGCCGTTCAACTTCCCGCTGATCCTCGGCATCCGCTCCGTCGCGCCCGCGCTCGCCCTCGGCAACGCCGTGCTCCTCAAGCCGGACCCGCGCACCGCGGTCTGCGGTGGTGTCACCATCGTCCGTATCTTCGAGGAGGCCGGGCTGCCCGAGGGGCTGCTGCACCTGCTGCCCGGCGACGCGAGTGTCGGCGCCGCCGTCGTCGAGGCGCCCGAGGTCTCCGTCGTCTCCTTCACCGGGTCAACTGCCGCCGGGCGTAAGGTCGGTGAGGCCGCCGCCCGGAACCTCAAGAAGGTCCACCTCGAACTCGGCGGCAACAACGCGCTCGTCGTGCTGCCCGGCGCGGACCTCCCGGCGGCCGCCTCGGCCGGCGCGTTCGGCTCGTACCTCCACCAGGGCCAGATCTGCATGGCGACCGGCCGTCACCTCGTCCACGAGTCGCAGGCCGAGGAGTACGTGGCGCTGCTCGCGGAGAAGGCCGCGCACCTCCCCGTCGGTGACCCCGCCGCCGGCGACGTCGCGCTCGGGCCGATCATCGACAGTCGGCAACTCGCCCACATCGACAAGGTGGTGACCGACAGCGTCGCCGCGGGCGCGAAGGTCGCCGCGGGCGCGAAGGTCGCCGCGGGCGGCAAGGCCGACGCCCCGTACTATCCGGCGACCGTGCTCACCGGCCTCGACGACGACAGCCCGGCCTGGCGCGAGGAGATCTTCGGGCCCGTCGCGCCCGTGCGCACCTACCGCGACCTCGACGAGGCGGCCCGCATCGTCGACGCCTCGCCGTACGGCCTGTCCGTCGGCATCCTCGGCGACGTCGGCACCGCGATGACCCTCGCCGACCGGATCCGCTCCGGCAAGGTGCACATCAACGAACAGACCGTCATGGACGAGCCCGGCGCGCCCTTCGGCGGTGTCGGCGACTCCGGAAACGGATCCCGGTTCGGCGGCGCGCAGGCCAACATCGAGGCGTTCACCGAGACGCAGTGGGTGACCGTGCGCCCGCAGATCGCGCCGTACCCCTTCTGATTCCCGCAGAGGATCCGGCCCCACCGTAAAAGTCCCCCACCGTCAAAGTCCCCTGTCGTCAAAGTCCCCCGCCGTAAAAATCCCCTGTCGTCCAGGAGCAGCGCGTCCCCGTCCCCATCCGCTCATCAGGCAAGGAGCACGCCAATGACGACGTCTCCCAAGCGGGCAGCCGGCACGGCGGTGCTGTGCTGGCTGACCGTACTGCTCGAGGGGTACGACCTGGTGGCGCTCGGCGCCACCATCCCCACCCTGCTCAAGACGCACCACCTCGGTTTCACCGCGGCCGATGCCACCGCGGTCGCCACCGTGTCCCTCGTCGGGGTCGCGGTCGGCGCCGCGGGGCTCGGACCGCTCACCGACCGCTTCGGCCGGCGCGGCATGCTCATCGGCTCGGTGCTGCTGTTCTCGGTGTTCACCCTGGTGACACCGCTCGCCCCGAACGTGGCCGTGTTCGGCGGCTTGCGCTTCCTCGCCGGGCTCGGCCTCGGCGCCTGCATGCCGGTCGCCCTGACCGTCATGTCGGAGAACCTGCCCGAACGCCGCCGCGCGAGCGCCAGCACGTTCACCATGACCGGCTACCACGTCGGCGCGGTGCTCACCTCGGTGCTCGCGCTCGCCGTGGCCGGTGACTGGCACTGGCTGTTCTACGGCGGGGGAGTCGCGGGCCTGCTGCTCGTCGTCCCGCTGATGTGGTGGAAGCTGCCGGAGTCCGCCGCGTACCTCGCCGCCAAACAGCAGCCCGAGACCGAACGCATCGGCATGCGCGACCTGCTCGGCCCGCGCGTGCGCCGCACCACGCTCGCCGTGTGGGGCGGCTCCTTCATGGGCCTGCTGCTCGTCTACGGGCTCAACACCTGGCTGCCCCAACTCATGCGCAGCGCGGGCTATCCCATCTCCCGCTCCATCGCGCTCCTGCTGGTCCTCAACGTCGGCGCCGTCATCGGGCTCGTCGTCGCGGGCATCGTCGCCGACAAGTACGGCATCCGGCGGGTGGCCCGCATCTGGTTCGCGGCGGGCGCCGTGCTGCTCGCCGTCCTGAGCCTGCGCATCGAAAGCAGCCTGCTGCTGAACGCACTGGTGCTGCTCACCGGCGTCTTCGTGTTCTCCGCGCAGGTCCTCATCTACGGGTACGTGGCCCATGTCTTCCCGGCCCGCACCCGCGGCACCGCGCTCGGCCTCGCCTCCGCGGTGGGCCGGCTCGGCTCGATCACCGGACCGTTCGTCACCGGCGCCCTGGTCACGGCGGGCATCGCCCACCCCTGGGGCTTCTGGTTCTTCGCGGGCGTCGCGGCCCTCGGGCTCGGCGCGATGCTGCTCCTGGCTCCGCCGGCATCCGAGGACCGTGGGGCCAGGTCACCGAGCGCGGCGTTCACCGGCTGACCAGCCCCGAGTTCACCAACTGGGCGCCCCGGCAGGGCGGCCGGACCCCGTGCCAGACTCGGCCCCATGAAGATCAGAGACATCCGGGACGGGGACTGGGAGCGGATCTGGCCGTTCTGGCGGCGGATCGTGCGCGAGGGCGAGACCTATGCCTGGGATCCCGACACCAGCGAGCCCGAGGCCCGCGCCCTGTGGACCGAGGGCTCGGGCAAGCGCGTCCTCGTCATGGAGGACGACGCGGGCACGCTCGTCGCGACGGCCTACGTGAAGCCCAACTACGGCGGCCCGGCGCGGGACACCGCGAACGCCGGGTTCATGGTCGACCCCGACCACGGCGGCCACGGCTACGGCCGCGCCCTCGCCGAACACGTGCTGGCCGTGGCCGAGCAGGACGGCTACCGCGCCATGGTCTTCAACGCCGTCGTCGAGACCAACCCGGCCGTACGGCTGTGGACTTCACTCGGCTTCACGATCCTCGGCACGGTGCCCGAGGCGTACGACCACCCGCGGCACGGCAGGGTCGGACTGCACATCATGCACCGCGCCCTATAGGCCCTGGTGGGGTGGGGCGGACGCGGGCCATCCGTTGAGTTAGGGTTACCTAACCAGCGGGGTGGTCCCCGTGTTCTCCGCCTGCCTACAAGGAGCCCGCATGACGGCGACGCCCGCCGCCGAACAGCCGACCGCACCCACGCCCGCCCGGCCGAGGGACCCGCGCCGCTGGCTCATCCTCGGCGTGATCTGCCTCGCCCAACTCGTCGTCATCCTCGACAACACGATCCTCAACGTCGCCGTCCCCACGCTCACCGACGACCTCGGCGCAGACACCGCCGACGTCCAGTGGATCATCAACGCGTACGTGCTGGTGCAGGCGGGACTGCTGCTCGCGGCCGGGGCCGCCGCCGACCGCTACGGCCGCAAGAAGCTGCTCCTGACCGGTCTCGTGCTGTTCGGTGCGGGCTCGCTCGCCGCCGCGCTCTCCCACACCACCGGCCAGTTGATCGCCGCGCGCGCCGGGATGGGCGTGGGCGGCGCACTCCTGCTGACCACCACCCTCGCGGTGGCCGTCCAGGTTTTCGACGACGACGAACGTGTCCGCGCCATCGGCGTCTGGGCCGCTGTCAACGCCCTCGGCTTCGCGGCGGGACCGCTGGTCGGCGGCGTCCTCCTCGCGCACTTCTGGTGGGGCTCGCTCTTCATCGTCAACGTGCCCGTCGTGCTGCTCGGCCTGTGCGCCGTGAGCGTTCTCGTGCCGGAGAGCAGGGCCGAGCAGAGCCACCGCCCCGACGTGCTCGGCGCGCTCCTGTCGACGATCGCGATGGGCTCCCTCGTCTACGCCGTCGTTTCGGGCCCGGACCACGGCTGGTCCTCCCCGTACGTGCTCGCGGGCGCGGGACTCGGAGGGTGCGCGCTGACCGGGTTCGTGCTGTGGGAGCGGCGGGTCACCGACCCGATGCTGGACATGAGCTTCTTCCGTAACCGGACGTTCACCGGTGCCGTGATCGGCGCCGTGCTGATCACCTTCGGCAGCGGGGGAGCGCTCTTCCTGCTCACGCAGCAGCTCCAATTCGTCCTGGGCTACGGTCCGTTGGAGGCCGGGCTGCGCACGGCCCCGTTCGCGCTCACCGTCGTGCTGCTCAACTTCTCCGGCCTGTCGGCCCGGTTGAGCAAGCGGCTCGGCATTCCGGGGTCCGTGGCCGTCGGCATGACGCTGCTCGCGAGCGGACTCGCCGCGGTCGCCCTCGCCGGCCGGGTCGTGGACGGGTACGGGGGCCTGCTCGTCGGGCTCGTCCTCATGGGTGTCGGCTGCGCGTTCGCCAACCCGGCGATGGCCGTCGCCGTGATGGGCTCGATCCCCCGAGAGAAGGCGGGCGCGGGCGCCGGCATCCAGGGCACGGTCACCGAGTTCGGCAGCGGCCTCGGCGTCGCCGTCCTGGGCGCCGTGCTCAGCGCCCGGTTCTCCGCGCTCGTACCGGTGGCCGCGGCCTCACTGCCCGCCGCCCTCGCCGCGACCGACTCGGCGGCCGAACGCCACACGGTGACGCGGGCGTTTGGCTCCGCCCTGGAGACCGGTCAACTCGTGGGCGCGGCCGCCGTGTTGACTGGCGGCCTGGTGGCGGCCACGCTGCTGCGCCGCGCGGAACACGCGACGCGGCCGGGGGCCGACTCCGAGGCCGCCACGGATGAGGCGGTCACGGACGAGGCGGTCACAGATCGAGCGTGAGCCGCTCGCCCTTCGCCCGTGAGACACACACCATCATCGTCTCGTTCGCGTCCCGCTCGGCGGCCGTGAGCACGCTGTCGCGGTGGTCGACCTCCCCGGCGAGCACGTCCGTCTCGCAGGTGCCGCACGTGCCCTCGGTGCAGGAGTACAGCACCTGGATCCCGGCCTCCTGCAGCGTGGCGAGGATCGTCCGGTCCGCCGGGACCTTCAACGTCCGGCCGCAAGAGGCGAGTTCGACCTCGAAGGCCGTGTCGCCGCTGGTGTCGGTCGCCGTCGGGGTGAACCGCTCCGTGCGCAGCGCCTCGGCCGGCACCAGCTCCTCGACGGCGGCGAGCAGCGGCTCGGGGCCGCAGGCGTAGACGAGTTCACCGGGCCGCCGGTCCGCGAGGACCGCGGGGAGGTCCAGCAGGCCCTCGACGAGCTCGATCCGCCCGCCGGGGTGCCGTGCGGCCAACTCCTCGGCGAACGCCATCGTCGCGCGGGAGCGGCCCCCGTAATGCAGGGACCACTGCGCGCCCCGGTCGGCCGCCGCGGCCAGCATCGGCAGGATCGGCGTGATGCCGATGCCGCCCGCGACGAACCGGTAGGCGGGTGCCGGTTCGAGCCGGAAGTGGTTGCGCGGCCCACGGGCACGTACCGCCGCGCCTTCCTGAAGCTCGCCGTGCACATGCGCCGAGCCGCCCCGCCCGTCCCGCTCGTGCAGCACCGCGATCCGCCAGGAGTGCGCGTCCCCGCCGCACAGCGAGTACTGCCGTTCGAGGCCCGCGGCCTCGGAGAGGATCAGGTCGATGTGGGCGCCTGCCTCCCACGCGGGCAGCGGCGCGCCGTCCGGGCGGCGCAGGAGCAGGGAGACGACGCCTTCGGCCTCCTGGCGGCGTTCGGCGACGACGAGGTCGTACGTGTCGAGGGGGACGAGCGGGTCGCTCACGGGGTGCGGTCCTTCTGGTCGGAGGCCTGCGGGTGGTCCGGGTGGGCGAGCATCCACTCCCACATGGCGACCGGGTCCTCGCTCGTGTGCCGCTCACCGCAGTAGCAGTGGCCGTCGAGGATGTCGGTGCCGGGGAGCCATTCGATGCGGTACACGGGCCGGTTCATCCGGCGGCCAGCTTCCCGAGGATGCGGCGCGCGGCCAGGCCGCCCGTGTCGATGTTGATGCTGAGCTCCTGGTAGCCCTCCGGCTCGGTGTCCAGGGTGCGCTGCAGCAGATTGAGCGCGTCCACGTCCTGCATGACGACCTTGTGGTTGAAGTCCCGCAGGAACGTGGTGACTTCGGCGTCCTCGGTCGCGAAGTTCCTCGACACCGCCCAGAAGTCGTACACCTTGCCGGGCGAGGACGGGGTGATCGCGTACGTGATCTCCGTGCGGAACGCGGGGGTCTCCTGCCCCGACGGGCTGATCGTGCTGTGCAGCAGATACAGGCACGGTGCGTGGTACTCGATGTCCTGGCGCCGGTCGATGCGGCCCTCGATGCCGGTGGAACGGGCGTAGAACGGCGGGCACTCGGCGTCCTTCATGTGCCGCGACACCCGCACGATCCCGGACTCCTCGTCGACCTCCGTGGCGATGGGTGTCTCGGCGACCTCGGGCGTCCCGATGTAACCGCCGTGCAGATACGTCTCGTGGGAGAGGTCCATGAGGTTGTCGACCAGGAGCATGAAGTCCGCGTCGATCGGCTCCATGCCCTCCACGGTCACGAAACCGTCCGCGACCAGGTGCGGGGCGCGCGGGATCACACCCTTGTCGGCCTGCTCCGGGTCACCGACCCACACCCACACCATCCCGTCGACCTCGGCGACCGGGTACGAGCTCACCCGCGCGGTCCGCGGCACCCGCTTCTGCCCCGGCACGAACACGCAGGTGCCCGTCGTGTCGTAGGTGAACCCGTGGTACCCGCACACCACCCGGTCCCCGTCGAGCCCGCTCGCCGACAGCGGGTAGCGGCGGTGCACACAGCGGTCCGCGAGCGCGACCGGCTCCCCGGCCTCGGTGCGGTAGAAGGCGATCGGCTCACCGAGGATCGTGCGGCCGAGCAGCTCCCGGCCGACCTCCTTCGACCACGCGGCGACGTACCACTGGTTACGGGCGAAGGCCGAGTAGGCGGTCATGACGGGTGTCCCTCCAGTCACCGCGCGGCACCGTCGCCGCGCGTCACCGACCACCCTGGTGACCTGGACCACAGCCCCACAACGCCACTTCCGTCAGACGGAAGCCGGGGGTGCGGTCGAGGCGGGTTGCCAGCCCAGAGCGCGCGAAATGCCCCGCCCGGCCAGCTGCACCGCCGGAATCAGCGCAGGTGTCCGCGCGCCCTCGACCGGTACGACGACGGAGACCGCGGCGACGACATCCCCGCGCGGCCCGCGCACCGGAGCCGCCACCGACAGTGCGTCGTCGGTGATCTGACGGTCGCTCACCGCGACGCCGCTGCGCCGCACTTCGGCCAGCATCCGGCGCAGCCGGACCGGATCGGTGACGGTGTAGGGGGTGAACGGGTCGAGCCCGCCCTGCGGGTAGCGGTCCTGGAGGTCGAGGTCGCCGTGCGCGAGCAGCACCAGACCCACGCCCGTCGCGTGCAGCGGCCAGCGCGCGCCGACCCGTGAGTGCACGCCCACCGCCGAGCGGCCCGACAGGCGCTCGATGTAGACGACCTCCAGGCCGTCGCGCACCGCGAGGTGCACGTTCTCGTGCGTGGCCTCGTACAGGTCCTCGAGGAACGGCAGGGCCGCCTGACGCAGGCCGAGGCCGCGCGGGGCGAGCGCCGCGATCTCCCACAGGCGCAGGCCCACGTGGTAGTTCCCCGCCTCGTCGCGCTCCAGGGCGCCCCAGCGGGAGAGCGCGCCGACGAGCCGGTGCGCGGTGGGCAGCGGAAGCTCGGCGCGATGCGCGAGCTGGGTCAGTGTGAGCGACGGGTGGTCCTGGTCGAAGGCGCCGAGCGCGTCGAGCAGCCGGTCGCTCGCGGAGCGGGTCACGATCCCGCCCTACCCGGTCGGACAGCGGTCGCGGAGGAAGTCCAGGAGTACGGAGTTGAACAGCTCGGGCTGCTCGACGCCCGGCAGATGCCCGGCCCCGTCGATCACCCGCAGCAGCGAGTCCGGCACCAGCTTCACGATCTCCTCGGAGTCCGGGACCGGCGTGTACGCGTCGTCCGCGCCGACCACGACGAGCGCGGGAACCCGGGCCGCCGCGAGGCTGTCGCGGTAGTCGGGGCGCTCGGCCCGCCCGCGCAGCGCCGCCGCGGCCCCGCGCGGGTCGGTGACCTGCATCATGCCGAGGACATGCGCGGCGACCTCCGGCAGCGCGGCCACGTTGTACCGCGCGAGCATCTTGTCGATGACCTCGTCCGCGTACGCGCTCATGCCCTCGGCGAGCAGCCGCACCGCGAGCCGGTTGCGGTGGACCTTGCCCTCGGGGGTCTCGGGCGGCGCCGAGGTGTCGGACAGGACGAGCGCGCGGGTGCGGTCCGGGTGCCGCAGGTGGAACTCCATGGCGATCTGGCCGCCCATGGACACACCACCGACCACGGCGGTGTCGATGTCCAGCTCGTCCAGGAGCGCGACGACGTCGTCCGCGAAGCGCGAGAGCAGCACCTGCCCCGGAGTGACATCGCTCTCGCCGTACCCGCGCAGATCGGGCAGGAGCACCCGGTACCCGGCCGCCGTGAGCGCGTCGGCCTGAGTGGCCCACAGGGTCCGGTTGAACGGATGCCCGTGGATCAGCACGATCGCGACACCGTCCGCGGGACCGAGGTCGTCGTACCGCAAAACGGTGCCGTCCTGCGTGAATCGGGGCATGGAGTGCTCCAGGTTGGGTCGGACCCGCGCGGGGTGAGTGCCGGAACCGTACGGCGCGGGCGTGGGCATGATCAAGAGTGTTGGCCGGTCAGAGCGGCCGGGACGGCCCTTCTAGACTGGTGGTGCTGCGTCCTCGCCCCGTGGCCCGCAGCCCGCACCACCGAACCAGGAACCACCGTGAACACCCAGCACCAGGCGACCGCCGCCACCCCGCCCGACATCCGCCTGGTCGTCACCGACATGGACGGCACGCTCCTGGACGGCGACGGGAAGATCCCGGATTCCCTCTGGCCGCTCTTGGCCGAAATGAACCGCCGAGGCATCGCCTTCTGCCCCGCCAGCGGCCGGCAGTACGCCACGCTCGCCGCCCAGTTCGACGCCGTGGACGACGGCGGCATGGTCTACGTCGCGGAGAACGGCGCCTACGTCGTGCGCGGCGGCGCCGAGATCAGCTCCGATCCGCTGGAGCCGGCCGTCGTCGAGTGGATCGTCAAGGCGGTGCGCGCTCTCGTCGACGAGGGCGGGGCCGACGCGGGCGTCGTCGTCTGCGGGAAGCGGTCCGCCTACGTGGAGCGCTCCGACGAGGCGTTCATGGAGCAGGTCCGCAAGTACTACGCCGCCCACGAGATCGTCGCCGACGCCACCGCCGTCGAGGACGAGTTCGTCAAGGTCGCGCTCTTCGACTTCGGCAACGCGCAGGACACCACCGCCCCGCTCCTCGCCCCGCTCACCGACTCGCACCAGGTCGTCGTCTCCAGCCGGCACTGGATCGACGTCATGAACCCGGCCGCGAACAAGGGCGCCGCCGTCCGCAGGCTCCAGGACGCCCTGGGCGTCACGCCCGCGCAGACCGTGGTGTTCGGCGACTACCGCAACGACCTGGAGATGCTGGACACCGCCGACTGGTCCTACGCCATGGCCAACGCCCACCCCGACGTCCTCGACCGCGCCCGGCTGCGCGCCCCGGCCAACACCGAGAACGGTGTCGTCCGCACGGTGAGCGACCTCCTCGGGCTCGCGGTGCAGCCGTAAGTTACTGAACCGTAACCTTCCCGGTGCTACTCGCGGTAACGGTGTTCTGGATAGCGTCCGGCAAGGCGTGTGGTGGCGGTGGGACGACCGCTCCGAACGCGCCGTCGGCCTGCCCGATGTTCCGGCCGACAGCCGCCAGGCGGGGGGTCGACCCCCGCCCGTAGACCGGAGGTTCGCCATGCCCACCGCTCCCACCCGCCTGCTGGCCGCTGCCGTCACCGTCGCCGCGTGTGTCGGCGCCCAGGCCGTGCCCGCCGCGGCGGCCACCGGATCGGACGCCTCCGGCGACACCGTCTCGCGCGGTGTCACGATCCCTGCCTTCTACAACCCGCCGGCCGAACTGCCCGCCGCCAACGGAACGTTGATGCGCAGCGAGGGCCTCCCGCTCGCCCTCAGCCTGCCCGGCCTGCACGGACCGCTGCCCGGCAAGGCGACCCGCATCATGTACAAGACCACCGACTCCAACGGGAAGCCCGCGGCGTCCACGGGCGCGTACATCGAGCCCAGCGCCAAGTGGCGCGGCTCCGGGCCTCGTCCGCTCGTCGCGCTCGCCCCCGGCACGCAGGGGCAGGGCGACCAGTGCGCCGCGTCGATGGGGCTCGAGCACCCGATCGTGTTCAACGGGCAGACGCTGGTGGCCGGTTACGAGGACCTGGCGATCTACCGGCTCCTCGCCAAGGGCGTCGCCGTCGTCGTCACCGACTACATCGGCCTGGGCGCCACCGACCGCCTGCACACCTATGTGAACCGGCAGGACGAGGCCCACGCGGTGCTCGACGCCGTGCGGGCCGCCCGCGCCCTCAAGGACGCCACCGTCACCAGCGGTTCGCGGGTCGGTCTCTTCGGCTACAGCCAGGGCGGCGGCGCCACCGCCGCTGCCGCCGAACTCCAGCCGACCTACGCACCGGATGTCACGCTCTCCGGAACGTACGCGGGGGCGCCGCCGGCCGACCTGACCGAGACGACCAAGGCCATCGACGGCACCGACCTCGTCGGGGCGCTCGGCTGGTCGCTCAACGGGTTCCTGCAGTCCGACCCGGAGCTTCGGGCGATCGCCGACAAGCACCTGAACGACAAGGGTCGGGCCGCCCTGAAGGACCTCTCCACGGCGTGCGTCGGCGACGCCATCCTCGGCTACTCGTCCCAGAAGAGTTCGACCTGGACGAAGGACGGCGAGAGCCTCGAGGACATCATCAAGGCCGAACCGCGCCTCCAGGAGTTCCTCGCCCAGCAGCGCATCGGCACCATCGAGCCGCAGAGCCCGGTGCGCGTCGCCACGGGTGTGAGCGACAACCTCGTCCCGCACGGCCAGGCACGCCAGTTGGCCGTCGACTGGTGCGGCCGCGGTGCCCAGGTCACGTACAAGGCGGTGAACATCCCGGACGTCGGCCGCGCCCTGATCAACCACTTCGCCCCGCTGCTCACCGACCAGGGACCGGCCATCAACTGGCTCACCGACCGCCTCTCGGGAGAGCCGGCCACGTCCACCTGTGGCGAACTCCCCGCGCAGCGCTGACCGTACGGGCGGGTGCCGTGGCACGATGACGACCACCGCACCCGTCCGAAGGGAACCCCGTGCCCCGTGCCGTCACCCTGATCCGCTCCGACGCCCTCTCCGATGTCGCGGAGTACGCCTACGCGGCCACCGCGCCGGCCGAGGCGCGGCTCGTCTTCCTCGCGGGTTCCTGCCCGTTGGACAAGGACGGCTCGACCGTCGCGGTCGGCGACTTCGCCGGTCAGGCGGCCCAGTGTGTCGCGAACATGCGCCTCGCCCTCGACGCGGCCGGCGCCGGTCTCGAGGACGTCATCAGCACCCGCGTCCTCGTCGCGTCGACGCGGCAGGAGGACCTGGTCAAGGCCTGGGAAGTGGTGCGTGACGCCTTGGGCGACCACGACGTACCCAGCACCTTGATGGGTGTCACCGTGCTCGGCTACGCCGACCAGCTCGTCGAGGTCGAGGCGGTCGCCGCGGTGGTCGACTGAGACACGCGAAGGCCCCGACTCCCGTGCGGAACACGGGAGTCGGGGCCGATGCGTCTGAATTGGATCAGGCCGAGGTGACCTTCACCGGCTCCGTCTCCGCGGAGCTGTGCCGTTCGGCCCAGTTCTCCAGAGCCGTGCGGCACGCGTGGTCCAGGTGGTGGACCCCGCTCAGGTTCAGTTCGACCGGACGGTCCTGCGGGAGCGCCTCCAGGCTGTCGAGGATCTTCGGCAGCTTCAGGAAGGTCGCGTTACCCGTCAGGTGTGCCTGGATCGGGCCCGCTCCCTTGTCTATGACCTCCAGCTTGACGTGCGAGGCGTCCCAGGCGGTCTTGATGACCGACAGGGCGAGGCCGATGAGCACGCCCTCGAACATGCTGATCGCCACGATCGACACCGCGGTGACGACCAGGATCAGCGCCTCACCGCGATGGTCGCGCCAGAGCTTCACCAGGGCCCGTACGGGCACCAGCTTCGCCCCGGCGTGCACCAGCACGCCCGCGAGGGCCGGGATCGGGATGTAGGCGAGCAGCGCCGGCAGCAGCGCCGCGAACAGCAGCAGCCAGACGCCGTGCATGACCCGCGACGCCTTCGTCTTGGCGCCCGCCTGCACATTGGCCGAGCTGCGCACGATCACCGCGGTCATCGGCAGCGCGCCGAGCACGCCGCACACCGCGTTGCCCGCGCCCTGCGCGAGCAGTTCCTTGTCGTACTGGGTGCGCGGACCGTCGTGCATCCGGTCCACGGCGGCCGCGCTGAACAGTGACTCGGCGGACGCGATCAGGGTGAACGCCACGATCGTGCCGAGCACACCGACGGTGGCGAGCTCGCCGAACGAGCCGAGGGGCGGCGGCTGGATCGAACCGATCAGGCCGTTGACCTCGACCATGGCGACGGGCGCGTTGAACACGAACGCCGCCAGCATCGCCAGGCCCACCGCGGCGAGCGGTCCCGGAACGACGCGCGCCTTGCGCGGCATGTACTTCCAGAACACCAGGATCAGGACGGTACCGGCGCCGAGGGCGAGCGAGGCCAGAGCCCGGGTGCTGCCGAGCGTGTCGATGAAGGCTTCCGGCAGCCCGGCTATCTTGCCGAGCCCCGACTCCGGGGCCTTGGCGTCGAGGACCGAGTACATCTGGCCCGCGATCAGGACCAGGCCGATGCCCGCGAGCATGCCCTCGACGACCGAGACCGAGATGGCCCGGAAGTACCGGCCCACCTTCAGAGCGCCCATGGCGATCTGGAGCACGCCGGTCGCCAGGACGATGACACCGAGTATCGGAAGGCCGAACTCCTGCACCGCTTCGTACACGAGGACGGTCAACCCGGCTGCCGGGCCCGACACTTGGAGACTGCTGCCGCGCATCAGGCCGGTGACGATGCCGCCGACGATGCCGGTGATCAGGCCGAGTTCCGCGGGCACACCGGAGGCGACGGCCACGCCGACGCACAGCGGAAGTGCCACGAGGAACACGACGAGCGAGGCGGTGAAGTCCGCCTTGAGATGCGGGAACTTGGGGGTTGGGGTGTGGGGGGTGGTTTCAGTCATGGTGGCGCTCACAGAGTCTCGAACGTGTCGGTGTCGACACGGTGGTCGCGGACGCCGCCGGTGTGCACCTCGTAGTACCAGCCGCGCAGCGTGAGGCGGCCGTCGGCGAGCCGGCGCTCCACACACGGGTAGGAGCGCAGCCGCAGCAGCTGGGCGAGGACGTGCTGTTGGACGGCCGAGGAGACCGTGACGTCGGCCGGGTCGCAGCCTCCGGGCTCGTCCGCGGCGTGCGCGAGCCAGTCCCGGACGGCGGGCACGGCCTCGAGGTCGTCGCCGCGCACCAGCGCGCCGACCGCCCCGCAGTGCGAGTGCCCGCACACGACGATGTCCTGGACGCCGAGGACTTCCACGGCGTATTCGATGGTGGCGGTCTCCCCGCAGGGGGTGCCGCCGGCGTACGGGGGCACGATGTTGCCCGCGGTGCGGAGCTCGAAGAGCTCACCGGGGCGCGCGCCCGTGATCAGGGCCGGCACGACGCGAGAGTCGGAGCAGGTGATGAAGAGGACCTGCGGGGACTGGCCGTCGGCGTGACTGGCGAACTCCTCAGGGCGCTGGCCAAACGTGCGGGCGTTGTCGATGAGGGGCTGCATGTGTGGTGATTCCTCCTGGCGCGCCGGCAGGGGCGCGTCGGACGGGCAGGACAGGTGGGAACGGCAACTGTCGGGAATCAGCAGCGGAAGATCTGAAGGGACGCCGCTGTCAGCTCGTCGATGGATCTGTCCGGGCGGGCGTACGAGGCGTGCGGCGCGGTCGCCGACGCGGAGGTGACGTCCGGCACGGGTGACTCGGCGCAGGGGCAGGGCAGTTGGCTCGAGCCCGACGCCGTGCGATGACGGTCGCGGGTGCGGACCGCTTCGGCGGGCCCCTGGGGCTCCGTCCCGTCGCCGTGACAGGCCTTCGTGTCGGCGGGCGTCGCGACCGAGGTATGTGCGGACGCGAACGAATGTCCGGACGCGAGCAGGGGAAGCGACAGCAGCAGGGCGATGACAAAGGCCATCGTCGTGCGCTTCCTCCCACCTCGGGACATGTTCCCCCCTCGCGCATCTCTCACCAAGAGATCGCCAACGTACGGTCAACTGCTGGTCAAGAGCCAGGTTAACTCTGCAAAGGTGGCTCGTGGGTTAACTGAGTGTTTCGGCTCGAAGGATGGGCGAAAGATGGGGGTGTTTTGGCGTGAATGACACCCCTAGACTCGCGATCATGAATCAAGTCACCACAGACACCGAGACACCCCAAATCGCCGACGACGCAAGCCTGTTCGGCACCATGGCCACGATGCGCGCCATGCGCCGGCTGCGCCCGGAACCAATTTCCGACGAGCTGCTGGAAAGGCTGATTCAGGCAGCCGTGTGGGGGCCCAGTGGCGGCAATATGCAGCGCTACGAGTACGTCGTGGTCACCGACCCGGCAGTTATGGCGGAACTGGCACCTTTGTGGACACGTTGTGTGGACGCCTATCTGGCGACCACCGGCAAGCACGCGCCCGAGGGCATGGACGAAGCGGCGTACGGGCGCATGGTCGCAGCCATCGAGTACCAGCGCGACCACTTCGCCGAGACACCGGCGCTCGTCATCCCCTGCTACCAGTTCCCGCCGTCCCGCGTCGACGAGGAGGGCCTGCAGGCCTCGGTCACCGCGCTCGGCCCCACGGCGGCCGCCGCGCTGGCGAGCACGCAGGAGCGCTTCGCCGCACTCGCGGAGGGCTCCTGCGTCTACCCCGGCGTACAGAACCTGCTGCTCGCCGCGCGCGGCCTCGGTCTCGCCGCCAACATCACCATCTGGCACCTGATGCTGGAGGACGAGTGGAAGGCCGCGCTCGGCATCCCCGACGACATGCGGACGTTCGCGGCCATCCCGGTCGGATGGCCGCTCGGCCGCTTCGGCCCGGTGCGCCGCAGGCCGGTCGAGGAGGTGCTGCACCGGAACCGCTGGTAGGTCGCGCGCTCACCCCTCGCGGGAGAGCCGGATCTCGCGGCCCTTCCAGCGCTCGCGCAGCCAGCGGTCGTGGCAGGCGACGACGATGGCGCCGGGGCCCGCGCCCAGCGCGTCCTCCAACTCGTCGCACAGCGTGGGGGACAGATGGTTCGTCGGCTCGTCGAGCAGCAGCAGCTCCGGCGGGTTCGCCACGAGCAGCGCGAGCGCGAGCCGGCGCCGCTGGCCGACCGACAGCTGGCCCACGGGCTGGTCGAGGTCGGCCGTGCGCAGCAGCCCGAGCCCGGCCAGCGGCCTCGTCTCGGCCTGCGCGAACCCGAGTTCCTGCGCGTACGTGTCCCGGGCGGTGCGCTCGGGCCGCGCGAACACGGAGTCCTGCGCGAGCAGCCCCACCGACAGGCCCGGGCGTCGATGTGTGCCGCCCCGCGCCGTCAACTGCCCGGCGAGGACCGCCAACAGGGTCGACTTTCCTGTGCCGTTGGCGCCGGTGACCAGCAGGCGGTCCTCGGGTGTCACGTCGAGCAGGTCCAGGGTCAGCCGCCCGGGGACCTCGACCGCCCGCAGGGACACGAGCGGTGCGTCGATGTCCTCGACCGACATGTCTTCGGCGGACATGTCGGCGAGGCGGTCGGGCCGGAAGCGCAGCGGCGGCGGGGGCGCGGCGACCTGCGTGCGCTCCAGTTCCTCGAGGCGGCGGGTGGCATTGCGGACCCGGCGCGAGATCTGGCTCTGCACCCGGTTGGCGCGCTTGCCGTAGCCCATCTTCTCGTTGTCGCGCGGCCCGCGGTCGGGGGCGACGCGGCGCGCCGAGACACCGGCCGAGTGCCGCAGCGCTGCCAACTCCTCCTGCTCCTCGGCGAATCGCCGCTCCCACCGCTCCCGCTCGGCCCGCTTCTCCGCGCGGTAGGCGCTGTAGTTGCCGCCGAACCGCACGGGGCCGTCCACCGCCGGATCGAGGTCGACGAGGTCCGTGCAGACGGCGTCGAGGAACGCCCGGTCGTGGCTGGCGAGGACGACCACGCCGGGCAGCGCCCGCACCTGTTCCTCGACGAACAGCGCGGCGTCGTCGTCGAGATGGTTCGTCGGCTCGTCGAGCAGCAGCGCGGTGGGACGGCGTACGAGCAGCGCGGCCAGGGCGAGCCGTCCGCGCTGGCCGCCGGAGAGCGAACCCAGGGTGCGGGTGTGCGCGAACGTCCCGAGGCCGAGACCGGCGAGGGTGATCTCGGCGCGCCGGTCCGCTTCCCATGCCTCGTGCTCCCGGGCGCGCTCGAGCAACTGCCCATAGGTGTCGAGCAGTTCGGCGTAGGTGTCGGAGTCCTCCGGAGTCCTGGCGAGCTGATCGCCGAGCCGGTCGAGCTCGGCGAGTTCGGCCCGGGTCTCGCGCAGCGCGTCGTCCAGCACGTCCGTGATCGTCGTCGTGACGTCGTACGGCGCCTCCTGCTCGAGGAAGCCGAGGTCGGGCGGCCGGACGACGCTGCCCGAGTCGGGGGTGTCGTCGCCGGCGAGAAGGCGCAGCAGGGTCGACTTGCCGACCCCGTTCTCGCCGATCAGGCCGATGCGGCGACCGGGAGCGGCGGTGAGCGACACACCGTCGAGGACGCGGCGGGTGCCGAGGGTGCGGGTCAGGTCGTGGGCGATGAGGGCGGGTTGGGGCATGAGGTGTGTTCCGTTCGACGTGAGCCCTTGGGGCCCGTCGGGCGTATGCCTCGGGACGGGCCATGTCGTCACGCCGACGGGTCACATCTCGGGCGCCCCCACCTCGGTCAGCTCGCCGCCCGCGAGCCGCAGTCCGCGCTCCACTCCGATCCGGGCAAGGAACCGCTCGTCGTGGCTTACCACGATGAACGCGCCCTGGTAGGAGGCGAGCGCGCTCTCCAGCTGGCCGACGCCGACCAGGTCGAGGTTGTTCGTCGGCTCGTCGAGGAGCAGCAGCTGCGGGGCCGGCTCCGCGCACAGCACGCAGGCCAGGGTGGCCCGCAGCAGCTCCCCACCGGAGAGCACCCCGACCGGCAGCTGGGCGCGCGGGCCGCGGAACAGGAACCGGGCCAGCAGATTCATCCGCTCCGCCTCGGGGCGCCCCGGCGCGAACGCGGCGAAGTTCTCCGCGACGGTGCGCTCGGGGTCGAGCAGGTCCAGACGCTGCGACAGATAGGCGATCCGGCCGTCGGCCCGCTTCACGCTGCCGCCGCTCGGCCGGAGATCGCCGCTCACGAGCCGCAACAGGGTGGTCTTCCCCGCTCCGTTGGGACCCATCAGAGCGATGCGCTCAGGCCCCCGCACCGAGAAGTCGACGCCCCCGGCGGCGAACAGGTCCTGCTCGCCCCGGAGGACCTGTGCGTGCTCGGCGAGGACGAGGGTGCGGCCCGCGGGCACCTTGGTGTCGGGCAGATCGAGGACCAGGCGCGGATCGTCGCGCACGGCGCGCTCCGCCTCGTCGAGGCGCGCCTTCGCGTCGCCGACGCGGGCCGCGTGCGTCTGACCGGCCCGGCCCGCGGACTCCTGGGCGCCGCGCTTCATGGTCCCGGCGAAGATCTTGGGCAGTCCGGCGCTCTTCAGGTTGCGCGCGGCGTTGCTCGCGCGGCGCTCGGCACGCTCGCGGGCCTGCTGCATCTCCCGCTTCTCCCGCTTCACCTCCTGCTCGGCGTTGCGGACGTTCTTCTCGGCGACGTCCTGCTCCGCGCCCACCGCCTCCTCGTACGCGGTGAAGTTGCCCCCGTACCAGCGCAGTTCGCCGTGGTGCAGTTCGGCGATCCGCTCCATCCGGTCCAGGAGCGCACGGTCGTGGCTGACGAGCAGCAGGCAGCCGTTCCAGCGCTCCAGCACGTCGTAGAGGTGGCGGCGGGCGTCGAGGTCGAGGTTGTTGGTCGGCTCGTCGAGGAGCAGCACATCCGGCCGGCGCAGCAGTTGGGCGGCCAGGCCCAGGGAGACGATCTGCCCGCCGCTGAGCGTGTCGAGGCGCCGGTCGAGATCGAGGGCGCCGAGGCCGAGGGAGTCGAGTTCGGCGCGGGTGCGCTCCTCGATGTCCCAGTCGTCGCCGATGACGGTGAAGTGCTCCTCGCTCACATCCCCCGACTCGACGGAGTCCAGGGCCCGGACGATCTCGGCGACACCGAGCACCTGGGCCACGGTGAGCGAGCCGGCCAGCGGCAGGTTCTGGGGGAGATGGCCGAGCACACCGTGCACGGTCACCGAGCCGCCGGTGGGCCGCAGCTCACCGGCGATCAGCTTGAGGAGGGTGCTCTTGCCCGCGCCGTTCGGGGCCACGAGCCCGGTGCGGCCGGACGGCACGGAGAAGGACAGGCCGTCGAACACCGGGGTGTCGTCGGGCCAGGAGAAGGACAGGTTCGAGCAGACGACGGAAGCGTCGGACACGGAAGCAGACCTCGCGTGGGAGACGGGCAGGCCGATACGGCTGCCCGGAACAGGAAAGGGGGACGACTGTGAGGCCACCGAGGCGGTGCGTCAGCGCACCGGCCACTGGCCTGTCAGAGCCGGGTATTCACCCGGAGATGTCGTCGTCCACCGCCATGTTCGTTCCCCTCAAGAGGCGAAAGGTCCAAGAACACTAACAGCTACGGACGCCCGGTCACCAGCTCAATGGGTAGCGGACGGGGTGTCCGCCGATCCGGCCCGGCAGCAGTCCGATCAGGACCAGCAGCGCGGTGCCGAGCGCGAGGAGGGAGAGAAAGGGGACGGGGTGCGGGGCCTGCAGCACGACGATCACCGAGGTGGCGGCCGCGGGGGAGTGGGAGAGGTGCGTGAGCATCATCGCCCCCAGCGAGAGCCCGGCGGCGACGGCCGCGCCCCATCCGTTGCTCCCCGTCACCGCGAGCGTCCCGAACCCGATGGCGGCGGAGATCAGCTGGCCCCCGACGAGATTGCGCGGCTGCGAGATCGGCAGTCCGGGCGCGCCGTGCACCAGGGCGGCGCTCGCGGCGAGCGGGGGTATCAGGAGCGGCTGCCGCAGCAGCACGCCGACGCCGACGAGCACCAGCAGGGCGCCGATCGCGAAGACGGTCGCCCGCAGGGCGTGCAGCGGATGGGGGCGGGGGACGGCGGACGGGGGCGTGGACATGCGATCTCCGGGCAGGGGAAGCGGGGGCCCGGTGATCATAAACAGAATGTTGAAGCCCTGGCATTTTGCTTGCCTCTGAGGCAAGAAGGCGGCGGGCCCGCTGCTCAAGAAAGCGGCGGGCCCGCTACTGCCGCCGGTTGTCCTCGGCGATCCGTGTGGCGCGCGAGCGCACATCCGCCTCGGACAGGCCCGCGTCGCACACGATCGTCATCACGCTGCCGTCATCCAGCGACACCTGCCGCATCTCGACGCCCAACTTCCGTGTGCGCTGCGGCTCTTCGTCGGACATGGGATCGTCGGACATGAGAGCTCCTCACGGTCGACGCGGCGCTGTGCCGCGTCGACTCAACAATTGACGAACTCCTACGGTAGGCACACGCGGTGGTGCGCGGGGTGCACCGGCGGGGCGCAGTCACACGTTCGGGCTCGTGGGCCTCACCGTACGGCCTGGTGTGCCGCCTCCGTCTCGGTGTCGGCGTCACCGGTGCGCAGGGCGCCGCCCGCCGTCTCGAGGTGGGCGCGGACGAACCACTGGAACTTCTCGAGCTCGCGCAGCTGTCCGATCAGCAGGTCCTGGGTGGCCAGGTCGATCCTGCCGGTCTGCTCGACCGCCTTGCGGACGTCCTCGAGGAGGCCGGTGTAGACGATGTCGAGGGCGCCGAGATGGGCGATCGCGTCCGCCCGGCCGACGCTGTAGTCCTCCCAGGTCCGCGCGGCGACGAGCACGCCGGGTGTGCCGTGGCTGACGCCGCCGAGCGCCGCGGCGCGCTCCGCCACCTCGTCCGCCATCGCGCGGACCTTGTCGACCTGCGGGTCGACCATCTCGTGCACGGCGATGAAGTGCGGTCCGACGACGTTCCAGTGGATGTGCTTGAGCGTGAGGTGCAGATCGTTGAGCGCGTGCAGGCGCAGCTGCAGGATGTCGATGAGCTCGCCCGCCTCGGTCACGTCGAGGCCGGGGACGGTGTACTTCGGGTTGCTCCGCAGAGCCATGGTGCGTGTCTCCCTTCGGACTTCGGGCTGAATGAGCTGCGCTGTCCGACTACCCCGTATGCGAGATCCATTCATGATCGGCCCGGATCGGGGAGGCGACACCCGGGGTTCCCCGAGGGGTAAGGTTAGGCTAACCTTCAGAACGTGAGATCTGGTGAACGCGCAGGTAGCGCCTCTCGTCCGCGCGGTCACGAACTGTCGGCCGAGCATGTGACCGTGTCGTATGACGGAGTCGACGTCGTGCATGACGCGGCCCTCGTCCTCAAGCCTGGCGAAGTGACCGCCCTCGTCGGTCCCAACGGCAGCGGCAAGTCCACGCTGTTGCGGACCATCGCACGGCTTCAGAAGCCCCGGCACGGCACGCTGAGCCTCGACGCGGGAACATCCGATGCCGCCGACGGCTTCGACCTCACCGCCCGCCAGTTCGCCCGCCGCGTCGCCCTGTTGACGCAGAGCCGGCCCACGCCGGGCGGGCTCACCGTGCGCGACGTCGTCGAGTTCGGCCGCTACCCCTACCGCGGACGGTGGGGGCAGGCCGACGCCGACGGCGCCGAGGTCGTCGCGCAGGTCCTCGCGATGACCGGGGTCGAGACACTCGCGGACCGGGGCGTCGACCAGCTCTCCGGCGGGCAGTTGCAGCGCGTGTGGCTGGCGAGCTGCCTCGCCCAGCAGACCGGCGTGCTCCTCCTCGACGAGCCGACCACCTACCTCGACCTGCGCTACCAGATCGAACTCCTCGACCTCATGCGGGACCTGGCGGACGACGGCGGCATCGCCGTCGGCGTCGTCCTGCACGACCTCGACCAGGCCGCCGCCGTCGCCGACCGGATCGCGCTGCTCAGCGACGGCCGCGTCATCGCCGACGGCGCCCCCGGGGACGTACTGCGCTCCGAGCGCCTCACCGAGACGTACGGCATCCGCGTCGATGTCGACACCGACCCCTTCACCGGACGGCTGCGCACCCGCGCGATAGGCCGTCACCACAGCAGAAGCGAAAGGCTCCAGAGCACCTCATGAGACGCCCCCTGATCGTCGCCGCATCGGCCGCCGCAGCGGCCCTCGTCCTCTCCGCCTGTGGCACCTCCGAGCCTGCCAAGACCGGCTCCGACGCCAAGTCCGAGAAGATCACCGTGACCGGTGGAGACGGCTCCAAGGTGAGCCTGGACGGTCCGGCCACCAAGATCGTCGGCACCGAGTGGAACGTCGTCGAGTCCCTCGTCACGCTCGGCGTCGACCCGGCCGGTGTCGCCGACGTCAAGGGCTACAAGGCGTGGGACACCGCCGCGCCGCTCACCAACTCGCCCAAGGACGTCGGCACTCGGGGCGAGCCCAGCATGGACAGCATCGCGGGCCTCACCCCGGACCTCATCATCGCCACGAACGACCTGTCGGCGTCCGCGATCAAGCAGATGAAGAAGATCGCCCCGGTGCTCACGGTCAAGTCGGCCGACGGCGCCGACCAGGTCGGCACGATGTTCGAGACCCTCGACACCATCGCGAAGGCCACCGGCAAGGAGGACGAGGCCAAGGCCGCCAAGAAGGCGTACGAGTCGAAGCTCGCCGAGGGCAAGAAGGCGCTCAAGGACGCGGGCGCCGACGGCTCGAGGATCGCCACCGCCGACGGCTACTCCGCCTCCAACCAGGTCTCCGTGCGCGCCTTCACCAGCACCTCGCTGCTCGGCTCCGTCAACGAGGACCTCGGCCTGAAGAACGCCTGGAAGGTCAAGGGCGACAAGGACTACGGCCTGGCCACCACCGACGTCGAGGGCCTCACCGGACTCGGCGACGACGTGCGGTTCACGTACATCGGCAACAAGAAGGCCGGCGGCTCCGACGTCTTCACCAAGGACCTCGCCGACAACTCCGTGTGGACCTCGCTGCCCTTCGTGAAGGCCGGCGACGTGCACCGACTGGCCGACGGCACCTGGCTGTTCGGCGGGCCGAAGTCGATGGAGCACTACATCGACGGCGTCGTCGCCGCCCTGACGAAGAAGTAGGCACGTGGCCGTCACCTCACCTCCCCGCACTCTGACGGCGCCGTCCTTCGGCGCCGTCGGGGTGACGGCCGGGCTCGTGCTGCTCGTCGCCGTGCTCGCCGTCGTCGACATCACCTACGGCACGGCCGACGTCGGCGCGCGCCAGGTGTGGCAGGCCCTCACCGGGCAGGCCGAGGCGGGCGACGCCTCCGTCGTCGTCGCCTCCCGGCTGCCGCGCATGGTGGCCGGACTGCTCGTCGGCGTGGCGCTCGGCGCGGCCGGCGCCGTCCTGCAGGCGGTGAGCCGCAACGTGCTCGCCTCGCCCGACACCCTCGCCGTCAACGCCGGTTCGTACCTCGCGCTCGGCGTGCTCGCGGCCACCGGCGCGACCGTCTCCGTGTTCGCGTCCTCCGCGGTCGCCCTCGTCGGCGGACTCGCCGCGGCCGCCGTCGTGCTCGGCCTCGCCGGACGCGGCGCCACCACCGTCCGCCTGGTCCTCGCGGGCAGCGCCCTCGCCCTCGGCCTCAACGCCGTCACCGAGTCGCTGATCCTGCTCTTCCCGGAACAGACCGAGGGCCTCTACCAGTGGAACCAGGGCAGCATCGCCCAGAACGGTTTCGCGGGCGTGGTCCGCATGGCGCCCCTCGTGATCGTCGCGCTCATCGGCCTGGTGCTGCTCGCCCGCCGCGTCGACGGTCTTGCGCTCGGGGACGACGCGGCGCGCGGCCTCGGCATCCCGGTGCGCGGCACCCGCGTCACCGCCGTCGTGCTCGCCGCGCTCCTCTCGGCGGCCGCCGTCACCCTGGCCGGACCGATCGGTTTCGTGGGCCTGTGCGCCCCGGCGCTGGTCAGGCCGGTGGCCCGCCGCGTGCGTTCGCTCGTACGGCACCGGGTGCGCATCCCCGTCGCGGGCCTCGTCGGCGCCGCGCTCGTGCTCGGCTCGGACCTGCTGCTGCGCGCCGTGACCTCCGCCCAGGTGGCGGTCACCGTGCCGACGGGCGTGGTCACCAGCGTCGTCGGCGCGGTGTTCCTGGTCGTGATGGCGCTGCGGCTGCGGGACGGGGAGGCCGCCGCGCCCCCGGACCGGCTGCGCATCCCGAGCCGCAGGGTGTTCGCGGTCACCGTGGTCGGCCTGGCGGCGGTGCTGGTCGGCACGGCCGTCGCGGGCGTGCTCCTCGGCGACAGCACCCTGCTGCTCGGCGACGTCGTCAACTGGGCGGGCGGGCAGGCCGGTCAGGCCATCACGTTCGTCCTCGACACCCGGGTGCCGCGCGTCCTGGCCGCGCTGTGCGCCGGCGCGGCGCTCGCCCTGTCCGGCACCCTCGTGCAGTCCGTGACCCGCAACCCGCTCGCGGAACCCGGCGTCCTCGGCGTCTCCGGCGGCGCGGCGCTCGGTGCGGTCCTGCTGGTCACCACGGTGCCCGGCGCCGGTTCGTGGTCCATCGCCGCGGCGGCGTTCGTGGGCGCGGGCATCACCTCCGCGGTCGTCTTCGGTCTCGCGGCCAAGGGCGGGTTCCAGCAGAGCCGGCTCGTCCTGATCGGCATCGGCACGGCGTCGGGGACGGCGGCCCTGATCAGTCTCCTGATCGTGCTCACCGACCGGTTCAGCGCGACCAAGGCCCTGGTGTGGCTGTCCGGTTCGACGTACGGGCGCAGCCTCCCGGATGTCCTGCCGGTCGCGGCCGTGCTCGTCGTCGGCGCCGTCATCGCGGTCGCCCGGCGCAAGGAGCTCGACCTCGTCTCCCTCGACGCGGACACGCCCCGCCTCCTCGGCCTCGACCTCGCGCGCGGCCGCCTCGGCTTCCTGGTGCTCAGCGTGCTGCTCAGCGCCACGGCCGTCGCCGCCGCGGGCACGATCGGCTTCGTGGGCCTCGTCGCGCCGCACGCGGCCCGCGCCCTGGTGGGGCGCAGGCATGTGCGCGTCGTGCCCGTCGCGATGCTTCTGGGCGCGGCCCTGGTCTGCGTCGCGGACCTGCTGGGTCGCTCCGTGATCGCCCCGGCGCAGCTGGGCGCGGGCCTGATGACGGCCGTCGTCGGCACGCCGTACTTCGTGTACCTGCTGGTCCGCGGGCGGCGTTAGGACCTGTCGTCGAACTCCCGTCTGCTCTTCGTAGGACGACGGGAGTTCGACGACGAGCCCTGGCGAGGACAGCTCCTCAACCCGCCTTCGTACGCAACACTTCGAGAGCCCGGTCTGCGTGCGCGCTCATCCTGAACTCGCTGCGGACCACCTCGAGGACCTGCCGGTCGGTGCCGATGACGAACGTGGCGCGCTTGGTCGGCAACGGGCCGAAGCCGCGCGCCACCCCGAACCGGCCGCGCACCTCGCCCTCCGGGTCGGACAGCAGCGGAAACCCGAGCGTGTGCCGTTGCGTGAACTCCCGCTGGCGTTCGACGGCGTCGGAGCTGATCCCCACGGGGCGCGCGCCGACCGCCGCGAACTCCGCCGCCAGGTCCCGGAAGTGGCAGGCCTCCGCGGTGCAGCCGGGGGTGAGTGCGGCCGGGTAGAAGAAGAGCACGACCGGCCCGTCGGAGAGCAGGGACGACAGCGAAGTGGGCGCCCCCGTCTCGTCGGGCAGGGTGAAGTCCTCGACGACGGATCCGGCTTGGATCCGGGCGGACGTGGGCATGGGGCCTCCCAGGGCTCGACAGTGGACGCGTGTGCCGTTCACGTATACCGGACAGTAAGTCGTACCGAACAGAATGTGCCCCAGGGATGTTGAGCCGGTGGAAGCTGGGTAGGGGCGGCTCATGGACGTGTCGCATGACCAGAACGTGGAGACGGCAGTGGCCGCTGCCGCCTTCCTCTCCGGGCAGCAGGTCACCGAGAAGCAGTGCGGTGGCTGCGGAACCGTGGTGGCAGGCATCAACGGACGCTATGCGTGCGGCGCTTGTGGCTGGATCAACCACTGGTCGGACGGTGACACCCACCTGCCCTGTGCGGAGGACGACGTCTGATCGACGCCGCGGGGGAGCGGTGTGATCGAACGTTCCTGCGGTGTCTACCTCTCACGTCGAACTGGTTGTGAAGGCCGCCTGGTCATTCGCGCATATGCCACGGGTTGTATGTCCCTTGGCCTAAGGTTTGGTATGTCGCCCTTGTCGGGCGACAGCACAGTCCGGCGGGAGCGGTGATGGGCCGGGCGACCCACGTGTCCGGCAGTGCCGCCGGGTGCGGGGCAAGGAGTGATGAGTGCTCCCGCACAGGTGCGACAGCAGGGATGAGGTGGGTCAGGGTGAGCCCTGACGAACGGCACACGTATGGGCGCCTGGAGGCGCTGGCGACGGGAGTTCTCGCCTACCCGGACGGCGAGCGACTCGCGTGCGAGGTCCAGTTGCAGTACAGCGCGGACGACCCCTTGGTCGTCCGGATCGTCGTGCCCAAGGGCTCGGCGCGCGGCGGGAGTTGGGTGCTGTCCCGCGATCTGCTCTCCGCGGGACTCACCGGCGCGGCCGGTATCGGCGATGTCACGGTGCGGCCCGTGGCGCAGGAGGGCGAGCCCCTCGGCGTGGAGATCGAGATCCGCGACGCGCGCGCCGGCGAACCGGCGCGCTTCGTCATGGGGCACCGGGCGCTGCTCACTTATCTGGAGCGCAGTCACGCCCTCGTCCCGTTCGGGGCGGAGGCCGATCAGGGCGCGATGGACCGGGAGTTGGAACTGTTCCTCGACGAGAGGGGCCGACCCGGGGAGGCCGGGAATGCGTGATAACCCGCGCATTGAGCCCTTCGTGTGATCCTCGGCCCCGGCCGCAACCGGCGCACGGCCCCCGTCGCTCTCTGCCTTCGAGACAACGGCGTACGCCACGAAGGAGGCCGGTATGCACACCATCACGACCGGGCTGGACGGAGAGCAGATCTGCGCCACCGACTGGGCCGACGACTGGCTGCTGGCCCCGCCGAACCCGGCGCACCGCCTGCCCTCCCGGATCGACCCGAAGGACATGCGCCGCCTCGAACTGAACGCTGTGCTCACCGCGTCGGGCATCGCGCCCTCGCCCGGCGACACGGAGGCGATCGACCAGCTCAGCGCGCTCCCGGACGCCGTGCACGCCACCCTGCGCCGCTGGCTGGGGTGTTGTGGCCAGTGCGGGTGCGCCGCCTGAGTCCCGCCGTGACACCGGGTGGCGACACCACCGGGACGAGCCCCTCCACACCTGGTGTGGAGGGGCTCCGGTGTGTCGTCGGGGACCTGATCACAGACGGCGGGACACGTCCTCCGCCGCCTGCCGCACCGCCGGGGCGAACCCGCCCAGTTGCTCCTCGGTGACGAGGAAGGTGAGCGAGGAGACCGAGACGGCACCGACCGGTGTGCCGTCCGCTTCGAGGACCGGGGCCGCGATCGAGCAGATCGACGCGTCAGCCTCCTCGTAGTCGGTGGCGTACCCGGCATCGCGGATCACGGCCAACTCCTTGACGAGGGCTGCCCGATCGGTGTGCGTGTGGGGCGTGCGGGCGGGCAGTCCGGTGCGGTCCAGGACGGCGGCGGCCTCCTCGGGCGGAAGATGGGCCAGCAGGGCCTTGCCCGCGGCGGTCGCGTGCAGCGGCAGCGGGGCCCCGACGTCGGTGGCGATGCGGTAGGCGTGGCCCGGGTCGACCTTGTGCGTGTACGTGGCGTGGTCCCCGCTCGGCACCGCCAAGTGCACGGCCTGGCCCAGGCGTTGCTGCAGCGCGCGCAGCACGGCGTCGATGCCGACCGCGTCGTCGGCCAGCACCTGCGCGGCCATCGCGCGCAGGTGGTTGCCGCAGCCGTAGCGGCCCTCGCCGTCGGCGGCGGCGTATCCCTCCTCGACGAGTGTGGCGAGGACCCGGTGCGTGCTGGCCTTGGAGACACCGGAGCGCTCCGCGATGTCGCCGAGCCGGTGCGGTCCGTCCGCACGCGCCACCGCGTGCAGTACTCGAAGCGCCTTGACGACGGAATTCGCGGGCTTGCTCGCTTCCATTGACCCTCCGAGGAGACGCGGGCTATGTTTCCACTCGATCCGCAGAACGGAACGTCATTCTACTCCACGGAACGTTCTTGGGTCCTCAACTCGGGTGTCCAGCAGCGGTGCGCCCAGCCGCGCTCCACTGCGCCCGTCGTCGTACGCACTACTCTCATGCCGGGAAAGGTCGCCGTCCATGGCTGTGCACTCAGCTCCTTCCGCAGGTCCGCAACGATTCGATCTCGTCGTCTCGGGTGGGCTGTTGGCCGACCCCCTGCGCGCGGAGCCCTTCGCCGGTGACCTCGCCGTGCAGGATGGCCGCATCGTCGCGATCGGGGAGCCCGGCACGCTGGCCGGACAGGTGCGCGTCGACGCCACGGGACTGCTCGTGGCACCCGGCCTGATCGACCTCCACTCACATGTCTACGCGCCCCGCACCGCGCTCGGTGTGCCGGCGGACACGGTCGGCGTCGATCAAGGTGTCACCACCGTGGTGGACGCGGGCAGTTGTGGCAGCGACCACTGGGACGACTTCGCAGGCAACGTTGTCACCGTTGCCGCGACCCGCGTCCTGAGCTGGCTCAACATCTCCCGGCACGGCCTCGTCCACGGCCGCACCGAACTCGCGGGCGGCCCCGGCGACATCGACGAGGCGGCCACCGAGAAGCTGCTGCGCGAGCACCCCGACCGGGTGCGCGGCATCAAGGTGCGGATGAGCTCCTCGGTCCTCGGTGACAGTGGCCTCGAACCCCTGCGGGCCGCGAAGCGGGTCGCCGCGCGAGTGGGCCGGCCGGTCATGGTGCACGTCGGGAACGAGCCGCCGCGCCTCGCCGATGTACTGGACCTGCTCGGCGAGGGCGACGTCGTCACACACGCCTTCCATGGCAAGCCCGGCGGCCTCTTCGGCAGCGAGGACGCCGCGCGCCGGGCCGTGGCGCGCGGGGTGCGGCTCGATGTCGGTCACGGCAGCGCGAGCCTCAACTTCGCCACCGCCGAACGGGCCCTCGCCGCCGGCTTCTTCCCGCACACCATCAGTACCGACGTACACGTGGGCAATGTCGAGGGACCGGTCCACTCGCTCGTCACCACGCTCAACAAGCTGCTCGGGCTCGGCCTCGACCCGCACCAGGTGATCCGCTGCGCGACGCTGCACCCCGCTCAAGTACTCGGCCTTGGTGGCGAGTTGGGCACCCTGCGCGTCGGTGGTGCCGCCGATCTGACGTTGCTGCGCCTCGTCGAGCGCACCGCCGTACTGACCGACGCCGACGGCGACACACGTACCACCCACACCCAGCTGGAGGCGGCCCGGACGGTGCGCGCCGGACGCCTCCACACCCCCGGGACCCCCACCGGCTGAGTCCCACCCACCAACCGCTCCACCGAACCACCGAGAGGCCCGTGAATGAGCACGCCCCTGATCGAACGGCTCGCGACGGCCGTCCACGACACCACGCAGCCCGTCATGGACGAGGACAGGGCCGACCTGGCGGAGTTCCTTCCGCTCGCGCTGGCCCACGCGCAGGTCGCCGGGATCGTCTTCGACGAGACACGGGTGCTCGCCCTCGCCGTGCACGCGCTCGCCTTCGTCCGCCGGGTGCGCACCGCCGAACACCTCGACCCGCTCGACCCGGAACTCGCCTCCGAACTGCGCGCCGAACGCATCGTGTCCGCCCGCACCCTCATCGACACCTACTGCGCCCCGCGCGAATTCCTCGCGGGAGACACCGAAGTCCTGCTGCTCGCCCTGCACTTCGAGGCGGCGGCACAGCTCCAGACCCAGTCCACCCCTCAGGCCTGACCCCACCCACCAAGGAGCACCGCCATGACAGTCAAGATCGTGATCGGACACCGGCTCGGCAAGGGCCAGGCCGTCGCCGACGGCGTACGCGCGGCGGGCGGCGAACCCGTCCTCATCGCGGGCCCCGGCGCCGACATGAAGGTCGGCGACGTGATGGCCGCGGAGGGCGCCGCGCTCGGCATCTCCTTCTGCGGCAGCGGTGGCGCCGGAGCGGTCACCGCCAAGGCCAAGTACGGCCACGACATCGAGTTCGGGATGCGCTCGGCGCAGGCCGGGGTGACCGCCGTGGAACAGGGCCGCACCGTCCTCGGCTTCGGCTTCCTCGACAGCGAGGAACTGGGCTTCAAGGTCACCCAGGCGCTCCTCAAGAAGCTGGGGGAGGACGCCTCGTGAAGCAGACCCGCCACACCTTGCGGCTCACCGGCTCCGGGCCCACCAGGGACAAGGCGTTCGCCACCGCCATCGGGCAGGTGCAGTCCGCGGTCGACAAGGTGACCGACGGCGTGTGCTTCCGCGTCGAGCCCCTCGAACTCGAGGTCGTCTCGGCCGTGGAAAACCGCTGGACGGAACGCTTCCTCGGGCTCCTCTTCCCCCGCACCCGGCAGCGCTTCGAACTCACCCTGCGCGTCGAGGTGCAGGTGGCCTCGCTCGACCTGGAAACCGTCGACTTCACGGTGCGCGAGGAGCGGCTCTCGCCGGTCCAGCACGCCCTGCACATGAGGTGACCCGATGAACGAGACCCTCACCGTCCTGCTGGAGTCCCTCGTCATCGGCGGACTCATCGGCTTCGGCGCCTCCGCGGGCGTGGCCCGCATGTTCCACGCGCCGAAGGTCCAGGGCATGGGCGCCTTCCGCACGCTCGGCGAGCTGAACGCCTGTCAGAACGACCCGGTCGCGCACTTCTCGTTCGGCCTCGGCTTTCTGTTCAACGCCTGGTCGAGTGCGGTCGGTACCGGTGCGCTCACCTCCGACGTGGACCACCGCATCGTGCCGCACTGGACCGCGTCGGTCGCGATGATCAAGAACCGTAAGCTCGCCGAGACCCTGCACAACCCGCGGCGCATGGCCATCACCGGCACGGCCGTCGGCATGGTCCTGGTCACCCTCCTCAACACCACCGCCGCCTCGATCCCGCACTCCCTGCAGGAGGTCGCGGCCAAGGTGCTGGGGCCGGCGTCGGAGTGGCTGATCAACCCCGTGATGCCGATCATCTTCTGGATGGCCGCCGTCGACGCGGGCCGGCGGGCCGGCGCCTGGGGCACCGTCCTCGGCGGCCTCGGCCACCTCGTGATGGGCAACGCCGTGCCCGGCATCGTGCTCGGCATCGTCATCGGCAAGGGCGTCGACGACCTGGGCTGGACGAAGGTCACCAAGTCCCTCGCGGCCGTGGTGCTCACGCTCTTCGCGGCCAGCACCTTCCTGCGCGGGGCCGACGTCACCCTGCTCCAGCAGTTGAACGTCGACATCCCGCACTGGCTCACGCACCTCCACGACGTGACCGGCACCAAGCCCGAGTGAGGCAGGCACCGACATGACCGACACATCAACCTCCGCCACGGGCGGCATACCGGCGCAGAACTCAGGCTCCGGTTCCGGCGAAGAGCGGGCCAAGGGCGGCTTCCTGACCAAGGTGCCGGGCGAGGGCAGCTTCTGGCTCTCCGAATGGGCCTTCCCCGTCTTCGTGGCCTGCCTGGCCGCCGGCATCTTCACCGGCACACAGCTCTACTACACGTACGGGACCGGCGTGTTCAGCGACGTCGCGGTCGCCTCCATGCTGAAAGCCGGTATGGAGAACGGCAGTTACGGCGCCGCGGCCGCCTTCGGCGCCGGCTTCCTGTTCGCCCGCATCATCGAGGGGCCCATGGTCGGCATCCTCGACATCGGCGGCTCCCTCCAGACCGGCGTCGGCATCGGCATCCCCGCCATGCTGCTCGGCGCCGGATTCACCGCCCCGCTCGAACACTTCTGGCTCGCCATCCCGGTGGGCGCCCTCCTCGGCGGCCTCATCGGCATCGCGATCCTCGCGATCCGGCGCGCCACCGTGAACTCGACGGGCGGCACCTCCACGTTCGGCGCCGACGTGATGATGGGCGCGGGCAACTCCGCCGGACGCTATCTGGGCCCGCTCGTCATCATCTCCGCCGCCACCGCGTCGCTGCCCGTCGGCATCGGCTCGACCATCGGCGCCGCGCTCTTCTACAAGTGGCAGAAGCCGCTGACCGGTGGCGCCATCATCGGCGCGATGATCGCGGGCCTCTTCTTCCCGATCCCCGGCAAGTGACCGCCCTCCTGGGCCATTCAGAGCTTGAGGAAGCACCGTGCAATCTCTCCACCACGACCTCGGCACACCCCCCGCCATCAACGCCAGCGGCAAGATGACGGCGCTCGGCGGCAGTGTCCTCAGTGACGGCGTCGTCGCCGCGATGGGCGAGGCCGCCCGCCATCACGTCGTCATGGACGACCTGATGGCCGCCGTCGGCCGCGAGATCGGCCGTGCCACCGGCACCGAGGACGGCTGTCCCACCACCGGCGCCGCCTCCGGCATCGCCATCGCGGTCGCCGCCGTCGTCGCGGGCACCGACCTGTCCCGCATCGAAGCCCTGCCCGACGCGGGCGACGCCCCCTGCGAGGTGATCCTGCCGCGCGGCCACTCCGTCCACTTCGGCGCGCCCGTACGGCAGATGGTCGCGCTCGGCGGTGGCCGCCCCGTCGAGGTGGGTTCCGCGAACAAGGTGAGCGCCGGCCACCTGGCCGGCGCGATCGGCCCGCGCACCGCGGCCCTGCTGTACGTCCAGTCCCACCACGCCGTGCAGAAGGGCATGGTCTCCCTGGCGGAGACCATCGAGGTGGCCCGCGCCCACGACCTCCCGGTCATCGTCGACGCCGCGGCCGAGGGCGAACTGCGCCGCTGGCCCGCCACCGGCGCCGACCTCGTGATCTACAGCGGCGGCAAGGCCGTTGGCGGACCGACGTCCGGGATGATCTGCGGCAGCGCCGCGCACATGGCGGCGTGCCGGGCCCAGTACGGCGGCATCGCCCGCCCGATGAAGGTCGGCAAGGAGACCCTCTTCGGCCTCGTGCAGGCCCTGCGCGAGTACGGCAGCGCCCAGAGCGGCGGGCACCGGCCGCGCATGGAGAAGCTCGCCGCGCGCCTCGCGGACCTGCCGGGCCTCACCACCCGCGTCGTCAGCGACGAGGCGGGACGCGACATCCACCGCACCGAACTCACCGTGGACCCCGGGACGGCGGGCCGCGACGCGGCAACTCTCGCCGCAGAACTCGCCGCGGTCGGCGTCTACTTGAGGGATCATCACGCCGTCACGGGACGCCTCGCGATCGACCCGCGCCCCATGAACCCCGACGAAGAGGAACAGCTGGTGGACCGGCTGACCGCACTGCTGGACGGAGAGAACAACCGATGACCGTCGTCGAACGACGCCTGGTGGTCACCGAGGAGGCCGGCCTGCACGCCCGCCCCGCCGCCGCCTTCGCCCAGACCGCCTCCCGCGCCTCCTCCGACGTGACCGTCGCGCGGGAGGACGGCCACGAGGTCCCCGCCCGCAGCGTCCTGTCGCTGATGACACTCAACATCCGCTGCGGCGACGCCATCGTGCTGCGCGCCCGCGGGGCCGACGCCGAGTCGACCCTGGACGCCCTCGCCGAGATCGCGGCCCCGGCATGACCACAGCCCGTACCCGACCGGAGTCCACCATGTACGCCGAAGTCATCGACGCCCTGCGCGCCGCGCGCGTCACCCCGACCGTGCGCGAGGCCGACGCCGACACCGCCGACGCGGTGGCCCGCACCCTCGTGAACTGCGGCCTCACCGCCTTCGAGTTCACCGCCACCACACCCGGCTGGGAGGACCTCGTAGCGGCCTGGGTGAAGGAGTTCCCCGAGGTGACACTCGGCCTCGGCACCGTCACTTCGCCAGAGATCGCCGAACGCGCCCTGGCGGCCGGTGCGAACTTCCTGGTGAGTCCTTTCCAGGTGCCCGAGGTGCGTCCCGTCGCCGATGCCGCGGGCCGGCTCCTCGTCGAGGGCGGTCTCACCCCGAGTGAGCTGCGCATCGCGGCGGACCGGGGCGTCGCCAAGCTGTTCCCCGCGCACGTCGGAGGCATCGCCTACCTGAAGTCCGTGCTCTCCGTGCTGCCCGGCGCCCGGATCATGGCGACGGGCGGTGTGAGCGTGGACGACGCCGACAAGTGGCTCGCCGCGGGCGCCTTCTCGGTGAGCATCGGCAGCGACCTCACGCGCGGCGACGTGGCGGCCAACGTGGCCCGGCTGCAAGAGCGCCTCGGCTGACGGGGGTTCGGACACACGGGTGGGCATAACGGAGTGATCTCGGCACTGGAAACCGGGCGAGTGCATCCGTTGTAGTGGCCACATGACATGCGAGCCGACAGCACCTCCGCGCCGCGGACCATGGTGGCGACGGGGCATCGGCCTCCTCGCCACCGCACTGGTCCTGGGCACCGCCACGGGCGCCCGCCACCAGGAGGGTTATCCGCAGGTCCCGGACAGCGCCTGCGCGGCGTCGGCCGCGAAGGCGAAGAGCGCGGGCACCCCCGCTCCCGACTTCGACGGCGGCGGCAGCCCGGACCTGGCGCTCGGTGTCCCGGCCGGCAACGGTGACGTCTACCAGACCGGCCGCATCGCCCTGCTGCACGGTGCCCGGGCCGGCGAGCGCACGGTGTTCACGCCCACGGACTTCGACCTGCCCGAGCACGACTCCATGACCGACGGGGAGAGCGGTCCGACCGTCGCCGACCTGGACGGCGACGGCCACCTCGACCTCGTGGCGGGCGGCAGCGCCCATGTGCAGTGGGGCGGCGCACAAGGCCCGGACCCCGGCCACAAGGCAGCGCGCATCCCGCTTCCGCACATGGGCAAGGGACAGCCGGTACGGATCAGCAAGGGCAACGACGTCTACGAGGACCCGCCGGTGGCAGGGGACTTCGACGGCGACGGCCGGGTCGACCTGGCCACCTACCGCACCGGCCTGCACGAGCGTCACCTCGTGGTGCTTCAGGGCCCGTTCGCCCGAACCGGCAAGCCGGCGAGGATCACCGAACGCGCCGACCCCTACAGCGGCTCGGCCGACACCGTCACCGGCCTTCGGCTGATCGCGGCGGAGGTGACCGGCGACCGGGCCACCGACCTGCTGGTGTACAAACCCGGAGCGCCGGACGCGCTTCGGGTGTTGGCCGGGGGAGCGGACACCGCGAGCGGGCTCGCCGCGCGGCCCGCACCGCTGCCGCGCGGCGAGAACGTCGCCGTCGGCGACTTCGACGGCGACGGACGGCCCGACATCGCCCTCGGTGACAGTGGCGTCCCCATGGACGACGAGTTCGCACCGCGCGACCGCAAGGGCAAGGTGACCATCCGTTACGGCAAGGCGCCCGAGGCCCCGGTCATCATCGACGGCGGCGCCCGCAAGGGCGGCTTCGGTATCGACCTGATGGCCGCGGACGTCAACGGCGACGGCTGCGACGACCTCGCCGTCCGCAGCGACGACGACCGGGTGGGCGGGCACGACCGGATCGACATCCTGCGGGGCGGCTCCTCGCCGGGCCTGGGCTCCGGGCCGTGGCACTCGCTGCCGCGGCCCTCGGGCCGGATCAAGGACGCCGCCGATGTCGACGGCGACGGCCGCGACGAACTCGTCCTGGCCTCGGGCAACACCTGGCGGGTGGTCGACGGCTCGGGGAAAGAGATGGAGTCCTTCGACGTCCGAAAGGTGGCGCGACCGCTGAACTAGGCGGCGGGGGTGCACCCGTGGCGCTCGGGACGGGACCCCGTCGTGGCGCTGAACTCGCGGCGGGTCGGATACAGGCTGTACGCCGCGAGGGGGCGCACCTCGGCCGAACACACCACGTCGGCACCGGCGCCCGCGCCCACGTGCTCCAGGAGCAGCGCCAGAATCCGCTGCGACAGGCGCGTCATGGTCCGCTCGCTGCGCCCCGGGAGCAGCGCCACCTCCACGTGCACGACCGGCACGTCGTCGTGCTCGCTGCCGACGACGTACGTCTCCGTGGCGGCGCGGAAGAACGTCTTGCAGGTGCCGCGCGAGCCGGATCCCTCGACGACCAGGGCGTGCAACGCGGTGGCGAGGGCGGCCCGGTCGAGGGTGTCGGTGAGTCGGGGCGAGTAGTCGACGGTGATCTGAGGCACGGCGCCTCCGCGGCGGACAAGGCGAGTGGGCTAGGTGGGTGGGTTTTACATCTACCTGTCGACCACTTTATCCCGTCGCACGTCACGCCTTGAACGCGCGGGTACGGCTGAGGGGAACGCGCGGGTACGGGTGAGGGCCCGGCCGAGTTCGACCGGGCCCTCACCCGTCATGTCACGCCTCGCTGGCGTCGAGCATCTCCGCGCGCTCCACGATCTTCACGCGCTCACGGCCGTGCGGCTCGCCGAGCGCCTTCTCAGCGGCGTCCAGCTTGTACCAGCCGTCCCAGGTCGTGTACCGGACGCCGCGCTCGCCGAGGAACTCCTCGACGGACTCCGGGGTGGGCGAGACCGGCGTCTGCAGGCGGCCCTCCGCGTGGTCGGCGAGCAGGTTCGCGACCGCCTCGTTGGCGTCGCCCTTGGTGTGCCCGATGAGGCCCACGGGGCCACGCCGGATCCAGCCTGTCACGTACGTCGACTGAAGGTGCTCGCCGTTCTCCTGGATGACGCGGCCGCCCTCGTCCGGGACGGTGCCGGACTTGATGTCCCAGGGGAGCTTGGGCAGTTCGTCGGAGAGGTAGCCCACCGCGCGGTAGACGGCGCCGAGGTCCCAGTCGGTGAAGTTGCCGGTGCCCTTGACGTTGCCCGTGCCGTCCAGCTCGGTGCGCTCGGTGCGCAGGCCGACGACGCGGCCGTCCTCGCCGAGGATCTCGGTCGGCGACTCGAAGAAGTGCAGGAACAGCTTGTGCGGGCGGTCGCCCTCGTCGCGGATCGCCCAGTTCTCCAGCGTCTTGGCGACCATGTCGGTCTGCTTCTCGCTGCGGCGGGCGGCGATCGAGCCCTCGTCGTAGTCGATGTCCTCGGGGTTGACGATGACCTCGATGGACGGGGAGTGGTCCAGCTCGCGCAGCTCCAGCGGGCTGAACTTGGCCTGCGCGGGGCCACGACGGCCGAAGACGTGGACCTCCAGGGCCTTGTTCGCCTTCAGGCCCTCGTGGACGTTGGCCGGGATCTCGGTCGGCAGCAGCTCGTCCGCCGTCTTCGCGAGCACGCGCGCGACGTCGAGCGCGACGTTGCCGACGCCGAGGACGGCGACCTTCTCGGCCTCCAGCGGCCAGGTGCGCGGGACGTCGGGGTGACCGTCGTACCAGGACACGAAGTCCGCGGCGCCGTACGAGCCCTCGAGCTCGATGCCCGGGATGTCGAGCGCCCGGTCCGCAGTCGCGCCGGTGGAGAAGACGATCGCGTCGTAGAAGGCGCGCAGGTCGTCGAGGTCGATGTCGCGCGGGTAGTCGACGTTGCCGAACAGTCGGATCTGCGGCTTGTCGAGCACCTGGTGGAGGGCCTTCACGATGCCCTTGATGCGCGGGTGGTCCGGCGCGACGCCGTAGCGGATCAGGCCGAACGGCGCCGGCATGCGCTCGAAGAGGTCGATGGACACCCCCGGCTCGGAGGCCGCTTCGGACTTGAGCAGGGCGTCGGCGGCGTAGATGCCGGCGGGGCCGGCTCCGACGATGGCGACCCTCAGGGGGCGAGGCATGGTTCAGGTTCCCTTCGAGTGGTTCCCGCGGTCCGTACGTGCTGGTCGGGCCACGAGTGCTTGTAGGGAAGCCTAAAGTAAGGCAAGCCTTAGAAAGTAGGCGGGTCCGGTCTATGGGCACATAAGGCTGCCTTATGGGGGTCGATAGCTTCGCTTTAGGGGCTCGGCCTAAGCTGGAAGATCTGTGGGTCGCGCTCTGTTGCACTCATTGGATCTGTTCGTCGTGTCAGGTAGTGCAGGGAGTGGCGTATGTCAGAGGTAACCGAGAGGGCAGTGCTGGCGGGTGGCTGCTTCTGGGGCATGCAGGACCTGATCCGCCAGCGGCCCGGCGTGCTGTCGACGCGTGTGGGGTACTCCGGCGGTGACACGCCCAACGCCACGTACCGTAACCACGGCGACCACGCCGAGGCCATCGAGATCGTCCATGACCCGTCCGTGGTCACCTACCGGGACCTGCTGGAGTTCTTCTTCCAGGTCCACGACCCGACCACGAAGGACCGCCAGGGCAATGACCTGGGGCGCAGCTACCGGTCCGCGATCTATTACGTGGACGACGCGCAGCGCCAGGTCGCCGTCGACACCATCGCGGACGTCGAGGCGAGCGGTCTGTGGCCCGGGAAGGTCGTGACCGAGGTCGAGCCGGTCGGCGACTTCTGGGAGGCCGAGCCGGAGCACCAGGACTACCTGGAGCGCTACCCGGAGGGCTACACCTGCCACTTCCCGCGACCGAACTGGAAGCTGCCGAAGCGCGCCGCCTGATTTCGGCGGGCCGGGTGCCGCTCGGCGGAGAGCGGCACCCGCACGCATCTTGTTTCCATGTACACGTAAATGCATGATGGCGGCATGCAGCAGCGGGTAGCGACGAAAGCGAGCCCCTTCAAGCAGCCGAAGGCCGTCTGGGCCGTCGCGTTCGCCTGCGTCATCTCGTTCATGGGCATCGGTCTCGTGGACCCGATCCTGCCCGCCCTGGCCGACAGCCTGCATGCCACGCCCAGCCAGGTGTCCCTGCTGTTCAGCAGCTATCTCATCGTCACCGCGGTCGCGATGCTCGTCGTCGGATGGTTCTCCAGCCGCTTCGGCGCCAAGCGCACCCTCGTCATAGGCCTGAGCGTCATCGTCGTCTTCTCGGCGCTCGCCGGAGCCACCGGCTCCATCAACGGCATCGTGGGGTTCCGGGCCGGCTGGGGGCTCGGCAACGCGCTGTTCATCGCCACCTCCCTGGCCGTCATCGTCGCCTCGGCGAGCGGCGGATTCGGCGGCGCGATCATCCTCTACGAGACCGCGCTCGGCCTCGGGATCGCCGTCGGGCCGCTGCTCGGCGGCGAGTTGGGGGCGATCAGCTGGCGCGGTCCCTTCTTCGGCGTCGCCGTCCTGATGGCCGTCGCACTGGTCGCCACCATCGCCCTCGTACCCGATCTGCCCAGGCCGAAGAAGATCACGTCGCCGATCGCCCCGCTCAAGGCACTGCGCCACCGCGGCCTGCTGACCATGGGCATCATGGCGCTGCTCTACAACTGGGGCTTCTTCACGATGCTCGGGTACGCGCCGTACCCCATGGAGCTCGACGCCCACGAACTCGGCCTCGTCTTCACCGGCTGGGGACTTCTGGTCGCCCTGTTCAGCGTGTACTTCGCGCCGCGCCTCCAGGCGCGCTACGGCACCGCGGCCGTCCTGTACGCGAATCTCTTCTGCCTCGGTGTCGTGATGGCGGTCATCGCCGCCGGGGTCTCGACGCCGACCGTCGTGATCGTCGCGGTCATCGTCAGCGGTGCCTTCATCGGCATCAACAACACACTCACCACGCAGGCCGTCATGCTGGTCTCGCCGGTGGAACGCCCCGTCGCCTCGTCCGCGTACGGCTTCCTGCGATTCATCGGCGGCGGCCTCGCGCCGTACGTCGCGGGCAAGCTGGCCGACGCCATGGACCTGAGCGTGCCCTTCTACCTGGCCGCGCTCACCTTCGTCCTCGCCATCCCGGTCCTCGCCAGCGGGCACCGGCTGCTGCGGCAGGCCGAGGCGAACCTGGGCGGGGGCGAGCCGGTGCAGCCGTCACTCACGCCTGTGGGAGCCGTGGCTCCGAGTAGCGACCCGCGCGTCGTCGTCGCCGTCGGGGACCACGACCGGGCGCCCGCCATCGTCGACGCGGCCGCACGCCTCGCCCGGGACACCGGCAGCCCGCTGGAGGTCGTGCACGTCCGGCAGACCGCCGTCGTCGACGACCAGGCCGCCGATGCCGAGGACCTCGCGCAGGCCCGCGCCGCCGTGCGGGACCACCTCGACCGGCTCGCGGGTGCGGGGGTGGCCGCCACGGGGCAGGTGCTGAACAGCGTCGGGGACCATGCCGCCGCCGGCCGCGCGCTGGCCCGGCACGCGGCGGACGTCGGCGCCCGCGTCGTGGCCGTCGGGCACTCGCCGCGCGGCCCGCTCACCCAGTTCGCCGACGGCAGCTTCACCACCGCCCTCACCCACGCCTGCGCGTGCACGGTCGTCCTCGTCGGCACCGGCACGGACTCCGCGCCGCGCCCGCTGAACGCGGCCGCGCTGGCCGAACTGCGGGGCGCAGGGGCCTGAACCGCTCGTACGGGTGCGCGTTTGATCCGGCCCGATTCGGTTAGGCGCAAGATCAGTCCAAAACGGGGAGGTACAGGGGAATGTTCGGTCCTGGGAACGGGTGGGTGCGCACACGCACCGAGGAAGACACCAAGGCCTTCATCAAGGAGAAGGAGATGGAGCGCTCGATGAAGCGCTCGACGGAGCCGGGGAAGGGCACCGCGATCCTGACAGGAATCGTGGTGCTTTTCCTCCTCGGTTGGCTGGTGTACGCCCTCGTCCGCTGACCTGACCTTCAGCGGATCGCGCGTACACCGTCGATGAGGGCACTCACCCCGCGCTCCACCTTGGAGCGCGGGCAGCCCACATTGAGCCGCACATGGCCGGCGGCGCCGTACGCCGTACCCGGCATGATCGCCACCCGCTGCCGCTCGACCAGCTCGCGCTGGAGCGCCTCCTCGTCCACACCGAGGGGGCGCAGGTCGATCCAGGCGAGATAGCCGGCTTCGGGTGGCGTCCAGCCCAGCTCGGGGAACGCCTCTGCCAGGCGCTGCGCCACGTAGGACAGATTGCCGCGCAGGTACGTGCCGAGCGCGTCCAGCCAGGTGCCGCCCTCCCGGTAGGCCGCGATATGGCCGACCACGGACAGCACCGCGGGGGACGACAGACCGTCGGCCTCCTTGAGCCGCCGCAGGTACGCGTCCCGGGAGTCGGGGTCCCCGACGATGCCGTAACTGCCGGTCAGCGCCGGGATGTTGAAGGACTTCGACGCGGACGTGACGACCGCCCAGCGGGTGCCGGAGCCTGCGTGCAGCGCCCACGGCCGGTGGACGGCGGGCGGGTGGGCGAGGTCCGAGTGGATCTCGTCGCTGATGACCGCCACGTCGTGGCGCGCGCACAGCTCGGCCATGCGGTCGAGCTCCGCCGCCGTCCACACGTGACCGGTGGGATTGTGCGGGGAGCACAGCAGCAGCACCGAGGTGTCCGGCAGCGACAGCAGCCGCTCAAGCTCCGCCCAGTCGTCCACCGCGCAGGTGAGCAGCCGCCGTTCGTGCGCGGCCACGGTCTTCGGGAACGCGTCGTACGTCGGAGCGTGCGCGACGACGCCGTCGCCGGGACGTGACCACAGGCGCAGCAGCTGACCGACCTGGTAGATCACGGAGGGGCCGTAGACGATCGACTGCGGGTCCACGGGGGTGTCGTGCCGGGTGGCGTACCAGTCGACGATCGCGGACAGGAAGTCGTCGTGGCGCCAGCGGGAGTAGCCGAGCACGCCGTGGTCGAGCCGGGCTCGCAGCGCCGCCAGGACCTCGGGAGCCGTCTCGAAGTCCATGTCGGAGATCGTGAACGGCAGCAGGTCCGGCACGCCGAAACGGTCCTCGACGTAGTCCCACTGCGTGCACCAGGTGCCGTGCCGGTCGACGACGGTGTCGAACTCGTAGCCGGGGGAGTCCGGTGAGGTGTGTCGCACGGTTCAGCCCACCGGGACCATCGTGGCGATGGCGTCCTTCACGGACTGCACCTGCGGGCCGATGACCACCTGCACGGTGTGCGCGTCGAGCTTCACGACGCCGACGGCGCCCAGCTTCTTCAGGCGCGGCTCGTTCACGCGCTCCGCGTCCTCGACCGTCAGCCGGAGCCGGGTGATGCAGTTGTCGAGGGACGTGATGTTGTCGGCGCCGCCGATCGCGTCGAGGATCGCCACCGCGTCGTACTTCCCGGCGACCAGCTCACGCGGGGCCCCGGACTCGTCCGCTTCTTCCGCGGGCTCCGCCTCCTCCGCCTCCTCCTCGCGCCCCGGCGTCTTGAGGTCGAAGCGCACGATGGCCCAGCGGAACAGGAAGTAGTAGACGGCGAACCACACGGCGGCGATGACCGGCACCAGATACCACTTGGTGGTCGTGCCCTGAAGGACACCAAAGACGAGCCAGTCGATGACATTGCCGTCCGTGTTGCCGATGAACACCCCGAGGACGGCGGCGGCGAGGAAGCCGAGACCGACGAGGACGGCGTGCAGGAGGTACAGCCACGGCGCGATGAACAGGAACAGGAACTCCAGCGGCTCGGTGATGCCGCCGACGACACAGGCCACGACACCCGAGACCAGGAGCGCCTTGATCTCGGGGCGCATGCTCTTGCGGGCGCAGTGGTACATCGCGAGCGCGGCGCCCGGCAGACCGCCGAGGTAGGCCGCCATCTTGCCCTGCGACAGGAAGTGGGTGGCGTCGGTGACGGCGGCCGTGGGCGGCTTGGAGCAGTTCAGCTGCGCGTAGAACATGTTCAGGGCGCCGGAGACATGGTCCCCGCACACCGCGCCCGAGCCGCCGACGTCCGTGAAGCGGAACATCGCGACGAGGATGTGGTGCAGGCCCACCGGGCGCAGCAGCACCTCGCCCATGCCGAAGAAGAACGGTCCGAAGACCCCCGCATGACCGATCGCGCGGCCCAGGTCGGTGATCCAGCCGTTGAACGTCGGCCACACCAGCGGGATGAGCAGACCGAGCACGCTCAGCGTGAGCGCGGAGATGATCGGCACGAAGCGAAGGCCACCGAAGAAGGCCAGCGCGTCGGGCATCCGCTGCGTACGGAACCGCTGGTGAAGCAGGCTGACAACGATGCCAACGGCGACCGCGCCGAGGAGCCCCGTATCGATGGACTGGATGCCGATGACATCGGCGATGCCGTAGTGGGCGATCGCCTTCGCGTCGTCGAAGTCCACGCCCTTGGCGGTGAGGTAAAAGTTCACCGCCAGGTTCATCGCGGCATAGCCGACGAAGCCGGAGAAGGCGGCCACGCCCTTGTCCTCGCGGGCGAGCCCGAGGGGAATGGCCATCGCGAACATCACGGGCAGGAACTGGAAGGCGACCTGGCCGGTGTTGGCCATCCACGTGAAGACCAGGTGGAAGCCCTGGCCCTGAAGGAAGGTCAGGTTGCCGGTGACGGCGTCGCTGGAGAGCGAGGAGCCGATGCCCAGCATGATGCCGCAGAACGCGAGCAGCGCCACGGGGAGCATGAACGTCTTGCCGAGGCTCTGGAGGAACTCCCAGAGCGCGGCCTTGGTCTTCTGCATGGGGGGTCTATCGTCTTTCGGGCCTGGACGGGAGGCTGGCACAAGTCGGCCACCTGGTCACAAGCCGACCGGAGCGGCCGGTCACCTGCCGCGTACAGGGATCGCCCGTCGAGCGGCGTCGAGGGTGTCCGATCCGCCGAGACGGATGAGATCACAGCAGGTCGCGCCATGTCTATGGCCAATCTCGCCCGCCGTGAGCCCTGGTGCTCGAAGGTCACCTCAGCCCTGGTCCTTGAACGTCACCTCCGAGGATGCGGCGATGCGTGCGCCCATGTTGCGCCGCATCATCTCCATCACTGATTGAAAAGTGTGCCGCGCCGTGCTGTCCTGTGCCCCATGCCCACCGACACCACGCGGGCGGCACTGCTCGACGCCGCCGAACGGCTCTTCCTCGACAAGGGATACGAGCAGGTGTCGGTCCGTGCGGTCAACGCGGCGGCGGGCATGAACCCGGCCGCGGTCCACTACCACTTCGGCACCAAGGAAGACCTGGTCGCCGCGCTGCTGCAGAGCCGGCTCGGCCCGCTGTGGGCGCAGCCGCTCGCTGACGTGGAGCGCAGGACGGCCGACAGAGAGACGCCGCGCGTCGAGGATTTCGTCGACGTACTCGTGCGTCCGCTCGACGAGCTGACCCGGACCCCGCACGGCCGCATGCTGCTGCACCTGCTCGCCCGCGTCCTGCTGAGCCGCCGTGAACTTCCCTTCGACGAGCGGTGGTTCGGGCACCGGCCGTGGCGCCAGCTGCTGTGTGCCGCGCGGCCCGACCTCTCCCGGGCGCAGGCCGGGCACCGCCTGCGCATGACGTTCGACCTGCTGCTCCAGCTCTACGGGGAGCCACAGTTGGCCACCGCCGAGTTGGGCGGCACGCCCCGGCCTCCGGCGGAGGCGGTCATTGCCTTCGTCACGGCGGGCCTGAACGCCCCACAGTGAACCGACAGTTGAGGAGTTGCACAGCCATGAGCACAGCAGACTCCACCCGCGACACCACCGGGTCCACGCCCGACCTGCTCGCCCCCGCGCGCCTCGGCCCCCTGACCCTCCGCAACCGCGTGATCAAGGCGGCCACCTTCGAGGGGGTCACTCGCGACGCGCTCGTCAGTGACCGACTCATCGAGTACCACCGGCGACCCGCTGCCGGCGGCGTCGGCATGACGACCGTCGCGTACTGTGCCGTCGCCCCCGAAGGACGTACCGAACGCGACCAGATCCACATGCGACCGGAGGCTGTTCCGGGCCTGCGCCGACTCACCGAGGCCGTGCACGCGGAGGGCGCCGCGATCTCGGCGCAGATCGGCCACGCGGGACCCGTCGCCGACCCCGTATCCAACGGGCTGCCCGCGCTCGCGCCCAGCCGCTTCCTGAACCTGCAGTCCTTCCGCTTCGCCCGCCCGGCCACCCGCGACGACATCGCACGCGTCACCCGCGCCCACGCCCGCGCGGCCCGCACCGCGGTCGAGGCCGGATTCGACGCGGTGGAGATCCACCTCGGCCACAACTACTTCGCGAGCTCCTTCCTCAGCCCGAGGCTCAACAAGCGCAAGGACGAGTACGGCGGCACCCTCGCGAACCGGGCCAGGGTCGCCCGGGGCGTGGCCCGCGCGGTCCGCGACGAGGTCGGCGACGAGATCGCGATCACCGCCAAGCTCAACATGGACGACGGCGTGTCCGGCGGCATCTGGCTCGACGAGAGCCTGCGCACCGCCGCCTGGCTGGAGGCCGACGGCAGCGTCGACGCCCTCGAACTCACCGCGGGCAGCTCCCTGCTGAACCCCATGTACCTGTTTCGCGGCGGCGCGCCCGTGCGCCAGTTCGCGGCGACGTTCCCCCAGCCCCAGCGCTTCGGCATCGAGCGCGTCGGAAAGAAGTTCATCCGCGCCTACCCCTACGAGGAGGCGTTCCTGCTCCCCTCGGCACGCCAGTTCCGGGCCGCGCTGAAACTGCCGTTGATCCTGCTCGGCGGCATCGCGGACCGCGAGACCGCCGAACAGGCCATGACCGAGGGCTTCGAGTTCGTGGCGATGGGCCGCGCGCTCCTGCGCGAACCCGACCTCATCAACCGCTTCGCCGAGGACCGCGCCGCGGACCGGCCCACGCACTCGCTGTGCATCCACTGCAACCGCTGCATGCCCACCATCTACACCGGTACGCGCTGTGTCCTGATCGAGCCGGAACCCTTCCACGCGCGCGGCCACTGAGTACGTGGCTTACGGCCAGTGAGTACGTGACCCCACGCGCGCCGGGTGTCACTTCCGCCAGAACAGATGGTGTCGCACCGCGCCCGTCGGGCTCGGTACGACATCGAGGTGGAAGCGGTCGAGCAGATCGTCGGGGGAGTCCCAGAGCTTGGAGCCGGAGCCGAGCTTGATGCCGTCCGCGACCGCCACGTGCAGGGTGTCGACGAGGTCGGCCTCGAGGAACTCGCGGACGGTGGTGGCCCCACCGCCCAGCCGGATGTCCTTGCCCTGCGCCGCCACCCTGGCCTGCTTGAGGACGGTGCCAGGGTCGGCGTCGACGAAGTGGAACGTGGTGTCCGAGAGCGTGATCGACGGCCGCGTGTGGTGGGTCATCACGAACACCGGAGTGTGGAACGGCGGCTCCTCACCCCACCATCCGCGCCATTCGTCGTCCTGCCAGGGCCCGTGCTGCGGCCCGAACTTGCCCCGGCCCATGATCTCGGCGCCGATGTTGTGGTGGAAGTCCCGCGTCAGATAGTCGTCGATGCCGCGGGAGCCCCCCGGTTCCGTGCGATTGGGCCAGCTCGCCGTGGCCCCGGCCCAGGCGAACATGTTCCCCGGGTCGGCGTGTCCGAACGGCCGCTCAAGGCTCTGACCCTGACCGGCGCCGAAACCGTCCGCGGACACGTTGAAATTCTGGACCTTCAGCAGTTGCTGTTTCACGGGGCTCCTCCTACGTGATCGACAACTGTGAGACTGCCACGGCGAACGAGACTCATCGCGCAGGCGACGAGCGGGGTGTCACGCGGCGCCGTCCTTCGCCCCGGCCTTCTCCACCGCCTTGTCCTGTCCGGCCTTGGTGTCCGCGCCGGCCTTGCTGTCCGTGGCCTTCGCGGACGTGCCGGTAGCGGGCAGGGCGACGTAGAACACCGAACGCTGCTGCCGGGTGCGCTCGGCGCGGGCCTTGGCGACCAGGGCCTCCAGCGTGTTGCGGACCACCTTGGTGCTGAACTCCCGCTTGGGGTGCTTCTTTTCCAGCGTCGCGGTGATCTCGGCGGCCGAACGCGGGCTGGTCTCGGCGCCCAGCTGGGACACGATGAGCTCGACCAGCGTGGAGCCCTGCGGCTCGGTCTTCTCGGCGGCGGGCGCGGCGGGTGCGCTGGGCTTGGTGGCTGCCGCGGCCTTGGCGGGCTTCGCGGTCTTGGCCGCCTTCGCGGGGGCTCCGGCCGTCTTCTTGGCCTGCGCGGGCTTCGCCGCCGTCGTGTCCCGTGCCTTCTGGCGCGGAACCTTACCCGCGGCCTTGCCGGCCGGCTTCTCCGCGAGGGGCGCCGGAAGGGGCGGGAGATTCCCGCTGCCGAGGGACTTCAGCATGCTCTCCAGCAGAGTGCGGTTCTCCTCGAGGGTGCCCAACTGGGCCTGCAGCGCGGAGATTTCCTCGCTGATCCGCTTCAACTCGCTCTCGTTGTTGGCGATGTCGTCCTGGATCCGGTCGGCGTAACGGGACTTGAGCTCGGTCTGGTGCGTGGTGTCCGCCATGATGGCTCGCTTCCGTGGAAAGGAGTGATCTGTCGGTGTGTGCACGTGTGTGCTGTAGGGCCGGATGGTACTCACCCGGGTGCCCATCATGTGGCACGTCAGCGCAGATCGGTCTCCTTTTACGGTACGGGAGTTGGCGTGTTGACGCGCATCAGGGCTTGCGTCCGATGCCGCCGAAGCTGCTGACGGGCTCCGGGAGTTCACCCTCGACGTCATCGGGGCGCCACTGGGACACCGAGGTCAGACCCGGTTCGACCAGCTCGAATCCCTCGAAGAAGCGACCGATCTGCTCGGGGGTGCGATTGGTGCGCGGGTTGTCACTGGTGCTGTTCCACTGTTCGACCATCGCGCGGGTGGATTCGGGGTGGTACGCCTCGGTGCTGTCGCACAGAACCAGGTGACTGCCGCTGGGCAGCGCGCTCTTGAGTTCCTCGACGATCGTGTAGGCGCGGTCGTCGGTGACATGGGCGACGACCCCGAGCAGCATCAGGGCGATGGGACGGGTGAAGTCCAGCGTGTCCCCGGCCTGCCGGAGGATGTCGGCGGGGTCGGTCAGATCGGCCTCGATGTAGTCGGTGGCTCCCTGCGGAGTGCTGGTCAGCAGGGCCTCAGCGTGCCGCAGAACGACCGGGTCGTGGTCGACGTAGACGATGCGCGCCGTGGGGTCGTGGCGCTGTGCCACGTCGTGGGTGTTGTCGATGGTGGGCAGCCCGGTGCCGATGTCGAGGAACTGGTCGATGCCCACGTCCCGTACGAGGTGGGAGACGGTACGGGCGAGGAAGGCGCGCTGCGCGCGGGCCACGTGCACGATCTCCGCGTTGACCTGCTGAATGGCATCGCCTACCTGGCGGTCGACCTCGTAGCAGTCCTTGCCGCCGAGCCAGTAGTTCCAGATGCGGGCCGAATGCGGGGAGTCACTGTCGATCAGCGGACGGTCCTGGGGCACGAGTCGCTCCGAAGGGTCGATGGGTCGCCGTGGGTCACGTGTCAACCAGGGTATTCCATGCGGCAGTTGAGGCGGTGGTGAGGTGTGGGGCTGCGTGGTGTGCGAGGTGGTGGCCGGCGTGGCCGGTACGTGGGTGGGTGTGACGCCGGTGACCGGCGTTGCCCCCTACGGCTGCCGCTCCGTCGCAGGTCAGACGTTTGTGCAGGTCGGAGGGGGTGGCGTAACACCCGCGAAACATCAGAGGGCGTACGGTCTGCCGTCACATGCACCACGGAGAAGGGACGGGCATGGAAGACCGTGACGGATCGCGGGCCGACCGGGCACGCCGCGTCGCCGACGTGCTGCGCCAGCGCATCGTCGACGGCGCGTACGAGGGTGTGCTGCCGGACGAGCGCGCCCTCGGCCTGTCCCTCGGAGCCACCCGCAACGCCGTGCGCGAGGCGCTGAACATGTTGCGGGACGAGGGTGTCGTGACTCGGCGGCGTGGCATCGGCACCCTCGTGACCGGCCACAAGGCCGGCCACGGACTTGCCCGACTGGTCGGCCTCGCCGAGGAGTTGACCGCGTACGGCACGGTCAGCAACGAGGTGCGCGAGGCACGCGTCGTGTCGCACGCCCCGCCCGCGATCACGCAACGCCTCTGCCTCCCGGAGCGCTCCGAGGCGGTCTACATCGAGCGCCTGAGATCACTCGACGCGGATCCGCTCTCCCTGGACTCGACCTGGCTCGCCCCCGACATCGGCCGCCCGCTGCTCGACCGCCACCTGGCGGGCCGCGATCTGTTCGCGCTCATCGAGGAGACCAGCGGCACGCGGCTCGGCAGCGCCGAGGTGACCGTGCACGCCGTCACCGCGGACCCGGACACCGCGCGCCTCCTGGGGGTGGCGGAGGGCGCCGCGCTGTTCACCATCGACCGGCTGACCCGGCTCGCGAACGGCCGCCCGGTCGACGCCGAGTCACTGCGGGTGCGCGCGGACCGTTTCGCCCTGCGGGCCGTCCTGCCGAGGGACTGACGGAGCCGACTATGCGAAGCGAACGACAAAGCGAACGACGAAGCGAACAACAGAGCGGGCGGGAGCGCACATGACCCTGGACACCACACACCTGGTCCTCCTCGCGGTGGCCGGGCTGCTCGGCGGCATCGGGATCACCGCCATCGGACCCGGCGGAGTGCTGCCCACCATCGGCCTGTTCCTGTTCTCCGGCCTCACGCCCTCGGGCGTGGCGGGCACCGCGATCGTCACCCACGTCGCCACGGGCCTGCTCGGCACGGCGGCGTACGCCCGGTCGGGACAGCTCCGCGACCCGGGAACCCGGCGCTGCGCCGCCGCACTCGCCGGAGCCGCACTCGTGGGGGCGCCGCTGGGCGTGCTGTGCAACACCCTGGTCGCGGGACGCGGCTTCGGGATCCTGCTGGCCTGCGCGGTCGTCGTCACCGGCATCCTGGTGTGGGTGCGGGACCGGCGCGCCCCGGAGGGTGCCGAGCGGGCGCACATCCCGATGGGCCGCACGGTCCTGATCGGCGTCGTCGTCGCGGTCGTCGCGGGCCTCTTCGGGCTCGGCGGCCCCATGCTGAGCGTGCCACTGCTCGTGGTGGCCGGGCTGCCGGTCCTGTCGTCGCTGGCCGCGGCCCAGGCCCAGTCGATCGTGATCGCGAGCGTGGGCACGGTGGCGTATGTGCTGCACGGATCCGTCGACTGGCGGCTCGCGGCCCTGGTGGGCATCCCGGAACTGGTCGGCGTGCTCATCGGCTGGCGCATCGCACACGCCATCCCGGCCCGACGCCTGAAGTACGCGATGGTGGCCTTCCTCCTGCTGTCGGCGCCGTTCCTGGCCCTGCACTGAACAGGGCCTATTGCCCTGCACTGAACAAGGCCCCGCCGCGCGTCAGAGCCGCTTCACCGTCACCTCGTCGACCCCGTGCCCCTCCACGACCGCCGCCTCTCTGGTCGTACCGTCCCGCACCACCCGATACGTCGCCGCCACACCGCCGTGCTGATCGGGCACCGTCACCGTCACGTCCTCCGTGTCCGGGGTGACGAGCAGCGTGAGCCCGGTGAGCCAGTCGCCGTCCGGGCGTGACGCGTCCGCGCCCATCGGCAGGACCGCGCCGGGACGCACGTACAGCGGCAGGCTGTCGAAGCCGTGCTGCTCGCGCCGCCAGGCCGGGCCCTCGACCCGCTCGCCGGTGAGGAGATGGGTCCACGTGCCCTCGGGGACGTAGAACTCGACGTCGCCGTCCGCGGAGAACACCGGCGCCACCAGGAGGTCGGGGCCGAGCATGTACTGGCGGTCCAGGGCGCGCGCCGTCGGGTCGTCGGGGAAGTCGAGCAGCATCGGGCGCATCAGCGGCACGCCCGTCGTGTGCGCCTCGACCGCCGCGCCGTACAGGTAGGGCATCAGGCGGTGCTTGAGCTTCGTGAACTTGCCTGCCACGTCGACCGCTTCGTCGCCGAACTCCCACGGTACCCGGTACGAGGACGAGCCGTGCAGGCGGCTGTGGGAGGAGAGGAGACCGAAGGCCAGCCAGCGCTTGAAGACCGCCGCGTCGGGGGTGCCCTCGAAGCCGCCGATGTCGTGGGACCAGAAGCCGAAGCCGGACAGGGAGAGGGACAGGCCGCCGCGCAGCGACTCCGCCATCGCGCCGAACGAGGACCAGCAGTCGCCGCCCCAGTGCACCGGGAACTGCTGCCCGCCCGCCGTCGCCGAACGGGCGAAGAGGACGGACTCGCCGCGGCCGCGCTCCTTCTCCAGGAGATCGAAGACGACCTGGTTGTACAGGTGCGTGTAGTAGTTGTGCATGCGCTCCGGGTCGGAGCCGTCGTGCCAGACGACATCCGTGGGGATGCGCTCGCCGAAGTCCGTCTTGAAGCAGTCGACACCTTGGTCGAGCAGCACCTTGAGCTTGGAGCGGAACCAGGCGCAGGCCTCCGGGTTGGTGAAGTCGACGAGCGCCATCCCCGCCTGCCACAGGTCCCACTGCCAGATGTCGCCGTTCGGCCGCTTCACCAAATAGCCCTGGGCCGCGGCCTCTTCGAACAGGGCGGACTTCTGCGCGATGTACGGGTTGATCCACACGGAGATGCGCAGGCCGCGCGCCTTGAGGCGGGCCAGCATGCCCTCCGGATCGGGGAAGACCGCGGGGTCCCACTCGAAGTCCGACCACTGGTACTCGCGCATCCAGAAGCAGTCGAAGTGGAAGACGCTCAGCGGGATGTCGCGCTCCGCCATTCCGTCGACGAACGACGTCACCGTCTCCTCGTCGTACTGCGTCGTGAACGACGTCGTCAGCCACAGGCCGAACGACCACGCGGGCGGCAGCGCCGGGCGGCCGGTGAGCGCGGTGTAGCGGCGCAGCACGTCCTTCGGGGTGGGCCCTGCGACGACGTAGTACTCGAGCGACTGGTCCTCGACGCTGAACTGCATCTGGCCGACCGACTCCGAGCCGATCTCGTAACTGACCCTTCCGGGGTGCGCGACGAACACGCCGTAGGCACCCGCGGGGGAGACGTGCAGGCTGAACGGGACGTTCTTGTACGCCTGTTCGCTGCTCGTGCCGCCGTCGGCCTGCCACATGTCGACGACCTGGCCGTTCCTGACGAACGGGGTGAAGCGCTCGCCGAGGCCGTAGACCTGCTCCCCGACGCCGAGTGACAGCTGCGCGGCCATGTGGTGCGCCCCGTCGCCCGTCCGGAAGAAGGCGGTGCCCTTGCCGCCCGAGGAGGTGACCTCGCGGCCGTCGGCGTCACGGAAGGACAACTGCCAGGGCGCCGCCTCGTCGAGGTGCACGGACAGCGGCCCGCTGGACAGCTCGACCCTCGTGCCGTCGCGGCGCACCGTACCCGTGCCGGCGTCCTCGCCGGGCAGCCGGAAGTCCGGCCCCGGGCGCCGCTTTCCCGCGTGGTGGGTGACGCGGACCCCGATGACGCCCTCGGCCGGGGTGAAGCAATCGACCGTCAGCAAGGGGGAGTTGAGGGTGTCGCCGCGCCGCTGGATCCGCTTGTCCGCGGCGAACGCGGTGAAGCGGTCGGCGTCGACGCGCAGGTCGCGGACCTCGGTGGCGTACGAGGCCTCGACCCCGTCGCGCATCAGCCAGAAGCCGTCGGTGAACTTCATCATCTTCCTCGGGGTGGGCAATGTGCGTGGGCAGGGCGCCGCTACACCGCATTTGAGCTCACGCGCATCGAAAGATCAAGAGGTCGGTACGAGGAATCGTCGAAGCGCTTCGATTCGATCGCGATCGGGGTTCGCAACGGGGTGTAGCGGGCTGTGCGCGAGTGATGAAGTCCGTCGCAAGGTCTGGTGTCGAAGCGCTTGATGACGTATTAGTCATGGCGGAAAACAAAAACGCGCTCTACGTGTGCGGCGCGGGCCGGAGCCGTACCGCGCGATGCGAACACCTCGCCGGGACACGGGAGTTCCGTCGGGGCCGGCCACCCCTTCAAGGCTTGGGTAACCACCGTGACAGCAGCACTTCCACCGGACGTGCCGCGCCCCCGGCGCGGCCGCCGCGGCCGAAGCACCACCGCGGCACTCACCGCCTGTTCCGCACTCGTCGCAGGCGCGGCGCTCACCGGCTGCGGCGCGGGGCGCGACCCCGGTGTGTTCACCGTTCTCAACTCCTCGACCGACGCCTCGTACCACGGCTGGGACGCCGCCACGCTGAAGCGTTGCAGCACAAAGCTGGGCCTCACCATCGAGCAGCAGAGCGTGCCCGCAGCGCAGGTCATGCAGAAGTCGCTGCGCATGGCGTCGTCGAAGTCGCTCCCGGACGTCATCCAGTTCGACGCCTCCGAGACGCCGACGTTCGCGGAGGCGGGTGGCCTCGTCGACCTGCGTTCCCTCGGCCTGTCCACGAAGGACATCCCGAAGGGCATCGTCGACTTCGGCTCGTACAAGGGGACGTACTACGGGGCCGCGCGCACGGTGAACACCCTCGCCCTCTTCTACAACAAGGACATCCTGAAGAAGGCCGGGCTCGAAGTGCCCACTACCTGGGACGAGATGAGGGAGACCTCGAAGAAGCTCACCCAGGGCAGCCAGTACGGGATCGCGCTGAGCGCGGGCGGGGCTGAGGACGGAGTCTTCCAGTTCGCACCGTTCATGTGGTCCAACGGCGGCGACGAGACCAACCTCGCAGGGCCGAAGGTCGCGGCCGCCCTCGACTACTGGAAGGGCCTCATCAAGGACGGCTCGCTGTCCAGGTCGACCGTCAACTGGACGCAGGCCGACGTCAACGACCAGTTCATGGCCGGCAACGCCGCGATGATGATCAACGGCCCTTGGCAGGTGGAGACGCTGAACACCAAGAAGAACCTGCACTGGGGCATCGCCCGGATCCCGGTCCCCAGCAGCGGCGAGAAGTCCGTGGGACCGCTCGGCGGCGCCGTCCTCACCGTCCCGAAGACCGGGGACACGGGCCGCCAGAAGACCGCGGCGAAGATCATCCGCTGTATGTCGTCCGAGCGCGAGCAGATCACCTACGCCCGCAACAGCTGGATGGTCCCCGCCAACGAGAAGGCCGCCGCGACCTGGCGCAAGGAAGTGCCCGAACTCGACGCGCTCGCCGACCAGGTGGCCACCGCCCGCTCCCGCACCGCGAAGGTCGGGGCGCGCTGGTCGTCCGTGTCGCTCGCCCTGCAGAGCGCCTTCCAGTCGGCGCTGACCGGGCAGTCCAGCGAGGCCGCGCTGAAGAAGGCGCAGACCCGCGCCACGAGCGGGAACTGAGGGGGACAACCGTCATGTCGACCACCACGGCCACCGCGCCCTCCGTTCAGCGCACGGCAGTTCAGAAGAAGACCGACCCGGCGCGCGCGAGGCGCCGCCGCAGGCTGAGCCAGTGGGGGTTCATCGCCCCAGCCGTCGTCTTTATGCTTCTGTTCTTCGGCTACCCGCTCGTCCGCAACGTCGTGATGAGCTTCCAGGACTTCTCGCCGTCCACGTTCTTCGACGGCAAGTCCCCCTTCAACGGCACCGACAACTGGAGCAAGGTCTTCCACGACGACCTCTTCGGCAAGGCGCTGTGGCACACCATCGTCTTCACGATCGGCTCGCTGATCGGCCAGTTCGGCATCGGCCTCGCGCTCGCCGTCTTCTTCACCAAGCGGTTCCCGCTGAACGGCTTCCTGCGCTCGCTGATCCTGCTGCCCTGGCTCGTTCCGATGGTCGTCTCCGGCATCGTGTGGCGCCGGATCCTCGACCAGGACACCGGCGTCCTCAACTCCTTCGCCGAGACCATCGGCCTGGGTGGCGCCACGCCGTGGCTGACCAGCCCCGGCATGGCCCTGTTCTCCGTGGTCATGGTGAACATCTGGATCGGCATCCCGTTCAACATGGTGATCCTCTACGGCGGGCTCCAGGAGATCCCCAAGGAGCTGTACGAAGCCTCTTCCCTGGACGGCGCGTCCGCCTGGCGCACCTTCCGCTCGATCACGCTGCCGCTGCTCAAGCCCGTCATCACGGTCGTGCTCGTCCTCGGCTTCATGTCGACGGTGAAGATCCTCGACCTGATCCTCGCCCTCACCGACGGCGGCCCCGCCGACGCCACCCAGACGCTCGGCACCCTCACGTACCAGAACTCCTTCGTCCAGCTCGACTTCGGCGCGGGCGCCGTCGTCGGCAACGTCCTCATCCTCATCTCCGCCGTCTTCGCGGTGTTCTACCTGCGGGCCAACCGCTCCGAGGGGAAGTGACCGGCATGGCGAACGCCACCACCACGTCCGGGCGGCGCTGGGGCGCCACCGTCGCCGGGATCGTCATCCTCGGCGTGATGCTGTTCCCGCTGTACTGGATGATCAACACGGCGCTGCAACCGGAGTCGGGACTGCTCGAGGTCTCGCCCGTACCGCACTCGCTCGATCTGTCCGGCTTCACATCGGCCATCACCGAGCAGGGCGGCCACCTGCTCACCTCGCTCGCCGTCGCGCTCGGCGCCGTCGTCATCTGCCTGGCGATTGCTGCGCCCGCCGCGTACGGGCTCGCCCAGTTCCGGCTGCGCGGCAGCCGCACCATCGTCTTCGGCACACTCATCACGCAGATGGTGCCGGGCATCGTCATCGCCAACGCCCTCTACAGCGCGTACGTCGATATGGGCCTGGTCAACTCCTACTTCGGCCTGATGCTCGCCGACGCCTCGCTCGGCATCCCCTTCGCCATCGTCCTCATGCGCTCCTTCATGGTGGCGATCCCGAAGGAGGTCATCGAGGCGGCCGAGGCCGACGGCGCGGGCAAGCTGCGCACCTTCGTCCAGGTCGTCCTGCCGATGAGCCGCAACTCCCTGATCACCGCGGGCCTCTTCTCCTTCCTGTACGCGTGGAGCGACTTCATGTTCGCGCTCACGCTGAACACCACCGACGACGTCAAGCCCGTCACGCTCGGCATCTACCAGTACATCGGCGCGCACGTCGGGGACTGGGGGTCCGTCATGGCCGCGTCCGTCCTGTCGGCGATCCCCGCCGCCGTGCTGCTCGTCCTCGCCCAGAAGTACATCGCCGCCGGGATCACCGGCGGATCCATCAAGTAGGTCTCCGCGAGTCGGTCTCCGCGAGTCGGTCTCCGTGAGTAAGTCAGTTCAAGTAAGTCACTTCAAGTAAGGCTGTTCATGAACGACCTGCCCGTGTTCCCGGAACGCTTCGTCTTCGGCGCGGCCACCGCCTCGTACCAGATCGAGGGAGCCGCGAAGGAGGACGGCCGCGGCCCCTCCATCTGGGACACTTACAGTCACACCCCCGGCCGCACGCACGAGGGCGACACCGGCGACGTGGCCTGCGACCACTACCACCGCTACCCCGAGGACGTGGCACTGCTGCGCGACCTCGGCGTCGACTCGTACCGCTTCTCGATCGCCTGGCCGCGCATCCAGCCGACGGGGGAGGGCCCCGCCAACCCGAAGGGCCTCGACTTCTACTCGCGGCTCGTCGACGAACTGCTGGAGGCGGGCATCGAGCCGGCCGCCACGCTCTACCACTGGGACCTTCCGCAGGCACTGGAGGACCGCGGAGGCTGGCGGGTCCGCGAGACCGCCGAGCGGTTCGGCGAATACGCGGCGATCGTCGCCGAGCACCTCGCCGACCGCGTCCCGCGCTGGATCACCCTCAACGAGCCCTGGTGCAGCGCCTTCCTCGGCTACTCGGTGGGCCGCCACGCGCCCGGAGCCCAGGAAGGCACCGGCGCCCTGGCAGCGGCACACCACCTGCTCGTCGGCCACGGCCTGGCGATGAAGGCGCTGCGGGCCGCGGGCGTGCGCGAGGCGGGCATCACCCTCAACCTCGACCGCAACGTCCCCGCCGCCGACACGGACGCCGACCGCGCGGCCGCCGTCCGCGCCGACACCCAGCACAACCTCGTCTGGACGGAGCCGATCCTCGCAGGCCGCTACCCGACGACGGAGGACGACACCTGGGGCGAACTCATCGCCCGCCAGGACTTCCGCCGCGCAGGCGACCTCGACCTCATCGGGCAGCCGCTCGACTTCCTCGGCGTCAACTACTACCGGCCGATCGTGGTCGCCGACGCCCCGTACCGGGAGCCGGACCCGACGCGGCGCGTCGCCACCGACAACCGGTACGAGGAGCGCCCCTACCCCGGCGTGCGGCGCACGGCGATGGGCTGGCCCGTCGTCCCCGAGTCCTTCACCGACCTGCTGACCACGCTGAAGGCCCGGTACGGCAGCGCCCTCCCGCCGATCCACATCACCGAGAACGGCACCGCCGAACACGACGAACCGGCCGCCGACGGCGCCGTGCACGACACCGACCGCGTCACCTACCTGCACAGCCACCTCACGGCGCTGCGCGCGGCGATGGACGCGGGCGTCGACGTGCGCGGCTACTACGTGTGGTCGCTGCTCGACAACTTCGAGTGGGCCCTCGGGTACGCGAAGCGGTTCGGCATCGTCCGCGTCGACTACGACACCCAGGAGCGCACGCCGAAGGACAGCTACCACTGGTACCGGAAGCTGATCGCTGCGCACCGGGGCTGACGCCTGCGCACCGGGCTTCAGGCGGTGATGTCCTCCAGGCTCCGGTCCCGCGTCGATGTACCGAACACGGCGACCGCCACCACCGCGATCACGATCACGGCGCACAGCAGCAGGAACACGCCGACGAACGTGAGCGAGGTGTAGGCGGCGCCGAGGACGATCGGGGCCAGGGCCGCGCCGATACGGCTGAAGACGGCGGACGCGCCGACGCCCGTGCCGCGGATCCACGTCGGGTAGACCTCGGGCGTGTACGTGTACAGGGGCGCGTAGGCGCCGTTGAGGAAGAACGCGAGCGCCACGCTGCACACGATCACGACCGCGTCGCTGTGGGTCGTCGCGGCACCGAGCGCGGCCAGGGCGCCCGCCAGCAGGAAGATGACGATGCTCCACTTGCGGTCGAGGCGCTCGGACAGGACGGCCGCCGGGTAGTAGCCGGCGACCTGGGCGACCTCGATGAGGATGGAGTAGCCGAAGCTCTCGCTGATGGAGAAGCCCCGGTCGACCAGGAGCGTCGGAAGGAAGACCAGGAAGCCGTAGTAGACGAAGCTGAAGCAGAACCAGAGCACCCAGACGAGTCCGGTCTGCCGCAGCAGCGGCGGACGCCACAGGGCCAGGAAGCGGGCGAGGCCCGTCGGTTGGTCGGTCGGCGGGGCCGAAGTCGCCGCGTGCCCTGTGGGCGCCGGCTCGGGCAACGGGGCGTCGGTGGCCTTGCGGACCTTGGCCTCCAGGCGCTCCACCTCGGCGAGGGCCTCGTCCACCCGCCCGCGCGAGACCAGATAGCGCGGTGACTCGGGCAGACTGCGCCGCCAGAACACGGCCAGGATGATCGGGAGGCCGACGACGATCTGCGCGATGCGCCAGCCGCCGTCGAAGGCCTGGATGATGAAGTAGCCGATCAGCGCGGCCAGTACATAGCCGAACGCGAAGAACCCGGCGAGCGAGCCGACGAAGTGACCGCGCCGGGACGGCGGCGAGAACTCCGCCAGGTACGGCATCACGATGTTGGCGTTGATGCCGATGGCGACGCCGCCGACGATGCGGGTGGCGACCAGCACGAAGGCGTCGGGGGAGAACGCGCCGAGGATCATCGCCGCGCTGTAGACGGTCATCGACCAGACGAGGAGATTGCGCCGGCCGGTGCGGTCGCCGATGAAGCCGACGAGCAGCGCGCCGAGCACGGCGCCGATGAGGGAGGAGCTGCCGAGCAGCCCCTGTTCCAGGCCGGAGAGCGCGAAGACACCGGCCACGATGGGCAGCAGGAACGAGACGATCCCGTTGTCCATGCCGTCGAAGGTGGTGCTCAGGCCGCCCTTGAGGAGGATGCCGCGCTGGACGCGGGTGAACGGCAGCCGGTCGAGCCGGGCCGCCACCTCGCGGGCGGCGCCGGTCAGTTGGTGGGGTGGGGTGGAGGTCTGTGGGGTCACGATGACCGCCCTTCGGGGCCACGCCGGGGGTGACGTGGTGGGGTCGGGGAGAGGGGGCTCCTTGAGGTGGTGCGGGGACGCCGGGGCATGGCGGACCACGCCCCGGCGGGTGGGGCGGTGGGTACTACAGGGGGAGGGGTCAGGCCGGCTTGAGGACCTGCCGGTAGAAGCGCAGCCAGTTGCCGCCCATGATCTTGGCGACCTCGTCCTCGTCGAACCCGGCGTGCTCCGACAGGCATTGGGCCAGGGCCGGGAAGTCGGCGGTGGACTCCATCCAGGTGATCGGCGGGGCCTTGGTCTGGGTGCCGGAGAGGGAGGCGCCGCGCTGCTCGGTGCGGGTCCAGCGGCCCTTGCGCATCCACTGGAGTTCCGGTTCGCCGCTCTTGCGGCTCAGGTCGGTGCCGATGCCGACGTGGTCGATGCCGATCAGGTCGACGGTGCGGCGCACCATGTCGCACCACTCCTCGCGGCTGCCCGCCCACGGCCCGCTGATGTTGCGGTACGTGGCGAGGCCGAGCATGCCGCCGCCGGCCGCGAGCGCCTTGAGCAGCTCGTCGCCCTTGTTGCGCGGGTGGTCGTACAGGGAGCGAGGGTTGGCGTGCGTGACGGCGACCGGCCGCTCTGAGACCCTGATGGCGTCGAGCCCGGTGCGCTCGCCGACGTGGGAGAGGTCCACGACCATGCCCAGCCGGTTCATCTCCTGGACGACCTCGCGCCCGAACCGGGACAGGCCGCTGTCCTCGGGCTCGTAGCAGGAACCGCCGATGGCGTTCTGGTTGTTGTACGTGAGCTGCATGACCCGCAGGCCCATGTCGTGGAACAGTTCCAGGAAGCGGATGCGGTCCTCGATCGGCGAGGAGTTCTGGGTGCCGAGGAGGACGGCGGTGCGACCGTCGCGGTGGGCCTGCTCGATGTCGTCGGCGGTGCGGGCGATGCGGATCAGGTCGGTGTTCTCGCGCTCCAGGTCGCGCCAGCGGCCGATCTCGTCCATCGTTTCCGTGGCGTTCTCCCAGAACGCCAACGTGGGTGTCACGCAGGCGAGTTGACCCGCGCGGAGCTCCTGGAAGACCTCGCGGTCGTAGAGGCTGCATTCGAGGCCGTCGATGTAGAGCACGCCGTCACCTTCCGTCGCTGAGTATGGGGTCCTGCGCCTGGGCCTGGGTCTGTGCCTGGCCCGCCGGCTTGGCGGCCCAGTCCTCGCCGACCTCGCCGACGATCCGGCCGCTCTCGTCGAACACCGAGCGTCCGGTGTGCTGCCGCGACAGGTCCGAGTCCGGGGTCAGGGCCTCGTTGCCGAGGTGGAACAGGCTCCACCACAGGTCGGCGGACACGTCGAGGCCGTGGTGCAGCACGTGGTCCAAGGGGGACTCCGGGGCGGGTGCCGGGTCCTGCAGCGGGGCGCAGTCCAGCACCAGGCCGCCACCGCTGACCGTGAGCGCCACACCGAACTCGGCTGCCTGCACGGGCAGTACGTCGAGCAGCTCCGGTCGCGCGACATCCGTCACGGTGATGCGGGCCTTCACGTGGCGGTGGGTCAGCGCCACGGCCAGGTCGAGGAGGTCGGGCGCGGCGACCAGCGCGTGGCGGCCGCGGGCGTCGACGGCGGTGTCGGGGCCGTCCGCGCGCCGGTGGCTCCGCAGTGCGGCGGTCGCGCGGAGAACGTCCGTGTCGTCGTGCAGCCGGCGCAGCGCGTCGAGGCCGAGGGCCTGCGCGACGACGGTCGTGTCGCGGGCGGCGGGCACCGCGCCGCGCGGCACACCGAGTGTGCGCAGCACGCGGCCGGTCACCAGACGGCACTCGCGCAGCGAGACATTGACCGTCGAAGTGGGCTTACGCGTATGGGGAGTTGAGGTCACGATCAGTCACGCTCCTCGGGGCGGCGGGGGTAGATCCAGTCGAAGGCGCGCCCCTCGGCCAGATCCGCGCGGGTCGGCGCGCCGTGGAAGAGGAGGCCGAGCACGCTGCGACCGAAGGCGTCCACGGTCTTGTCCAGGCCGTGGAACGCGGCGTTCATCAATCGCACGACGTGCACCGGGACGAAGTCCTTGGCCAGCATGTTCATGTGCGGCGAGTGGTGGTGACGGCCCGCAAGTCCCTGTGCCCGGGTCACCGTCCAGCGCTCCTCGGGATGTTCGGCGAGGAATTCGCCGACGAGCGTGTCACCAGGCACCGCGTCGAGGGCCGCGGCGAGCCGCTGGATGTCACCGGGCAGATCCAGCGCCCACTCGAAGCCGCCGGGCACCTCCTCGACAGGACCGCGGCGCGGCTCCTCGGCATCCCGCGACTTGTACCAGCGGAAGTGCCGCTGGTCAGGGTCGTCCAGGTCGTGGGCGAGGGCCCAGGCGTACTCGCGGGTGAGCAGGTCCCGCAGTTCCGTGACGGTGTCCTGCGGACGGTGGCGCAGCGTCTCGTCCGCGGGCTGATGGCGCAGCAGGGCGTCGGTGTGCTCCGGGCGCAGTTCGAGCAGGACGGCGTCGAACACCTCCACGGCCTCCTGACACACCAGGTCGTCCGGAAGCCCGCCGAGCAGATCACCGAAGACGGCGTCGGACCCGGCGCCCGCCAGCCGCTCGACGAGGACGCGCAGCCCGTCCGCCACCACGGACGAGGCCGTGAAGTCGTGGTACGTGAGCGGGTCCTGGTCGTGGAAGTCGACCGCGCGCGCCAGGAGTTCGGCGGCCCGGTCCGCCTCCGCCGAGCCCGGCACCACCGGGATCCGGCGGGCCTCGGCGACCGCCGTGCGGCGCAGGGTGAGCCAGCGGTCGAGCAGCACCGGATGGTTGTTGGCGAAGAAGACGAGGCCGAGCGCGGAGCCGTTGCCCAGACCCAGGAAGCGGCGCAGTTCCGGGTCGAGTCGCGCGGCGCGCGGGTTGCGGCAGCGGGCCAGGTGCTCGACGAGGTCCACGGAGAACTCGCGCATCAGATACGCGGCGAGCATCTGCGCGTGGTACGGCAGACGCAGCGGATGGTCGGCCTCCAGGGCCCCGTAGGAGCGGGTGCCGAAGGTGCCGTTGCCGTCCAGGCCGGTGTTGCGCATCAGATAGCCGACCGGCCACAGCTCCGCGACGCGCGGCTGGCGGCCGGCCACGAGGTGCTCGATGACATGGTCGAACAGGCGCAGGCTGCGGTTGGAGCGGCACCACACGAGACTGCCGGGCGTGGCCCGCCCCGCGTACAGCTTCGGCATCTCCTCGCGGGTTCCCCGCAGGTCCTCGTCGGTGGTCTCGCCCTCGACGAGCGCGCCCATCATGTCCCAGTCGGTGCCGATGATGCGTCCTGTACGCCCCTCGAGCTTCGGCTCGAAGGAGAACACCATGAAGTCGAAGACGGCACCGGGAGTGCGCACCCGGTACACCGCCTCGCCCCTGGCGCGCTCGTCGATGTCGAAGCGGACGAGGTCGACCGTCCACCGCTCCCGCGTCATCAGGTGCATGAGCGAGCGGCTGGCGCTGAGTCTGCTCGGGGCGAGGGTGGCGAGCCGTTCGGGGCGCATGAAGGCCGCGGCGGGTTCGGGGTGGTCCTCGGGGGGCCGGAGTTCGCTCCGGGTGGTCATGTGACTCCCTTCGGAGGGGATGACCGCGCGATGCGCGGTGGCTGGGTCAGGCCGTCCAGGACGTGTGGCCGTCGCCGAGGCCGGCGGTGAGCCGGGCCAGGTCGGTGGCGCCGTCCGCGAGCACGTCCTTGGCGGACAGCGGGTCGAAGCGGGTCGCGGGGCCGACCGCGCAGAGTGTCACGGTCGGCCGGCCGGTGCGGCCGACGAGCGGGAAGGCGATGGCGGCGAGGCCCTCGTCGGCGTACTCGGGGATCAGTGCGTAGCCCGCCTCCCGGATCTCGACGAGCTCCTCGTCGTCCGGGAGCGGGACGCCGCGTTCGCGCAGCGCCGCCAGGGTGGCGTCGTCGGCGTGGGCGATCAGCACCCGCCCCGTCGCGCCGCCCCGCAGCGACATCCGGCGGCCCAGCGCGAGCGTCACATGAGCGGCGGTACCGGGCTCCGCGCGCTTGACCACGCGGGTCGCGTCGTCGTCGAGGACCGCGAGACACACCGACTGGCCGATGCGCTCGGCGAGATCGGCGAGGACCCGGGAGACCCGCTCACCGAACCCGGCGTGCTGCAGCGCCGCGTTGCCCAAGTGGGCGGCCTTCACGGTGAGTTGGTAGGCGCCGTCGGGGAGCTGCTCCATCCAGCCGGCGGCCACGAGCGTGACCAGCTGGCGGTGCACCTCGGAGCGGGTGGCACCGACGGCTCGGGCCAGCTCCGCCACCCGCACGGGGTCGGTGGTCTCGCCCACCACGTCGAGGAGACGCAGCAGTTTGAGGGCGGAACTCATGGGCTTGGTCGTGTTGTTGGCTTCATTGGTCGTCATAAAATGTAGGACACCATCCCGTATTTCGTGACGCCAATTATGAAGACCACGGCCAGAGTCGAGTCAAGAGGCTGGCAATGGCCAAATGTTCAGGGATGGTTGGTGCGTCGTCCCACGTCAACGCATGTGTGACAAGAACGCCTTCATGAACGCGTCGGTCGACTGGCTCACGCCGCTGCACGTCGCCGCCGCGGGGCCGCCCGGGCCGTCGGGGCACGCCCGGTCGCGGGTCGCCGACCACAGGGAGATCCAGGCCATGCCCTTGGACTTGGCGAACGCGCCGAGTTCGGCGGCGTCGGAGAGCGTGAAGACCTCTTCGTCGATGTCGTTGACACCGATCATCGGGGTGAGGGCGACACGATTCCACACCGCGCGGTCCGAGCCGCCGACGATGTCCTTGAGCTGTGCGTGCGTGGCCTCGGCGGTGTCGATGGCGTACTTGCCCATCCGGCCGCGCGGGTGCGGCGCGGGGGAGGCGCCGAAGTTCATGGCCATGGCGTTGACGGAGCCGATGTCGACACCGTGCCGCTTGGCGTTGCGCAGCAGCGAGAGCCCGTCCGCGGTGATGCCACGCGGCAGCGCGGGCAGCGTGAACGACACGTCCAGGCCCGGGCGTTGGCGTTGAAGCGCGGCGACGACACGGTTGCGCCGGTCCACGCTCGCACGGTCGGTCAACGCGTCGCCCTCGATGTCGAAGTCGACCTTGGTGAGTTTGTAGTGGTCGATCACGTCCTCGTACGCGGAGGTGAGCCGTGACACCGACGTACAGGTGCGGGCGAGTTCGTTGCCGCTCTGCCCACCGAAGGAGACACGTACGTCGCCGCCCGCGGAGCGCAGTGCGCCGATCTTGGCGGCGACCGGGTTGCCGTCGAGCGTCGACCTGCCCCACTGCGGGGTGCAGTCACCCTTGGGCTTCACAAAGGCCAAGGTGTAGGTCTTCACGCCCGTGCCGCGGGCGGCCCGGGTCAGGTCGAAGGCGGGGGAGAGGGAGGTGTCGACGTACGGGGCGAACGAGACGGGCTCGGGAGGGGCACTGGAGTGTGTCGGCTTCGGCTTCGGCTTTGGTGTGTGCTTCTTCGGCGGGGAGTGGGAGGGCTTCGGTGACGGCGAGGTGCTCTTGCCGGGGCTCGGGGTGGGCGTCGAGCCGCCCGTGGCCAGCAGGACCCCGCCCACCGTGGCCGCAACCAGCACGGCGCCGCCGGCCACGAACGCACCGGTGCGGCGTCCAGCACGGGCGGCCCGCGTGCGCTCCGTGCCGTCGGAGGCGCGCGCGGACAGCCATGCGGCGGGCGAGGTGCGCGGCTTGCGCCGCTTTCCGGCGGGGCCTCGGGACGGGGGCGCCATGCGGGTCCTTCACGATCGAGTGCGGGGCACGGCGGCACATCGTAGGCGCTGTGTTCGACTTGTGCCTGCCCAGTGCGTGCCGGGCACAACTCGCCGCTTCCTAGTGTGAGTTACCCGACTCGGCATGCGCGACGTGTCGGGTCACTTGGTGCGAATCGTCCCGTCTGTGTGCGGCACCGGCATGTCGGACGTTTCGATGCGTCAAGCGGTGGGGCGCCGTTCCTGTATCGGGCGGCAATATCCGTACAGCCTCACGGAAATGAGGAGGTTGGCGACGGTGGTCGATGCGCCGCCGATTCCGCCGCACTCCGCGAGCGAGGGATGTGTCACACGGGTAGAGGAGCCCTGTGTGTCAGCTCACAATAATGCGTTATTATTTCCCGGCTACTTGGGGGCGCGTAGGCGTTCGCCAACGCCGGGGAGGGCTTGTGGTCGACCGTGAGGACGTATTGCGGGCGGCGGCCCGCGTGCTGGCCGAGCGCGGCCTGGACGCCGCCCGGCTGCGGGATGTCGCCCGCGCCGCCGGAGTGTCCATCGGCGCGCTGCAGCACCACTTCGAGACACGTGACGACCTGTTCCGTGAGGCCTTCGAGTGGTCCATCGAGCAGCTGATCGCCCGCTGGCGGGCCTCGGCGGCGGACGAACCGGATCCATGGCACCGCTTCGAGCTGCTCGTCCAAGCCCTCACCGGAGACCCGGAGTTGGAGCGCCGGTGTGCCACGTGGACGGAGTTCTGCGCGAGCGCCGCCCGCCACCCCGGGCTGCGCGACGGCGTGCGGTCCGTCCACGAGGAGTGGCTCACGCTGCTCACCGGCATCGTCGAAGACGGCGTCATCCAGGGGGACTTCGTACCCGTGCTCCCCGTGGACACGGCGATCGCCTCCGTCGCGGCGCTGGTCGACGGCTGCGACATGGCGGTGGCGGCAGGGGGTGGCATGACACCGGAACGGTATGCGGATCTGCTGCTCGGCACGGCCCGCGCGATGTTCGGCGTCCGAGCGCGATGAGTGTGTGAACAGGCCAGAAGTGCACGGTAGTTGAAGCGCGCCGCGGCGCGCCGGGACGGAGAAGACGCATGGAGCCGCAGTCGCAATCCCAGTCGCAGTTCCCGCATCTGTTCAGCCCGCTGCGGATCGGAGGCGTGCGGGTGAAGAACCGTGTCGTGTCGTCCGGGCACGACACCGTCCTGGTGCGCGACGGCAAGGTCACCGACGAGCTCGTCGCCTACCACGCGGCGCGCGCCGAGGGCGGCGTCGGCCTGATCGTCGTCCAGGTCGGCGGCGTGCACGAGAGCGCGCACTACACCTCGCACGTCCTCATGGCCGACGACGACTCGTGCGTCGAGGGCTACGCCCGCCTCGCCGAGGCCGCGCACCGGCACGGCGCCGCCGTCTTCGGCCAGATCTTCCACCCGGGCCGCGAGATCCTGGAGTCCCCCGACGGCAGCGCCCCCGTCGCCTGGGCGCCCTCGGCCGTCCCCAGCGAACGCTTCCACGTGATGCCCCGCGCGATGACCGGCGAGGAGATCACCGAGGTGATCGAGGGCTACGGAGAGGCGGCCCGGAGGCTGCGCGCCGCGGGCCTCGACGGCGTCGAAGTCGTCGCGAGCCACGGCTACTTGCCCGCCCAGTTCCTCAACCCGGAGGTCAACCACCGCACCGACGGCTACGGCGGCAGCGCGGACGCCCGGCTGCGTTTTCTGCGCGAATCCCTCGCGGCCGCACGCCGACACGCCGCCGACGACTTCGTCATCGGCCTGCGCATCTCCGGCGACGAACTCGCCCACGACGGACTCACCCCGGACCTTGTGTGCGACGTCGCCGCCCGGCTCGACGCCGAAGGTCTCGTCGACTACGTGTCCGTGTGTGCAGGGAGCTCGGCCACCCTGTCGGCGGCCCAGCACATCGCACCGCCGATGGCCCACCCGGCCGGCTACACCGCGCCGATGGCCGCCCGCGTACGAGACGTGGTGAACGTGCCGGTCATGGTCGCGGGCCGCATCAACCAACCCCAAGAAGCGGACACCATCATCGCCAAGGGTCAGGCCGACGCCTGTGCCATGACCCGCGCCCTGATCTGCGACCCCCGCATGCCGGGCAAGGCCGAGCGCGGTGACACCGAGGCGATCCGCGCCTGCATCGGCTGCAACCAGGCCTGCATCGGCCACTTCCAGTCGGGCCACCCCATCTCCTGCATCCAACACCCGGAGACCGGACGCGAGTTGCGCTTCGGCACCCTGCCGCTGATCACACGACGCAAGCGCGTCGTGGTCGTCGGAGGCGGCCCGGCAGGACTGAAGGCGGCGGCGGTCGCGGCGGGCCGCGGACACGACGTGACCCTGTACGAGGCCGGCCGACGCCCCGGCGGCCAGGTCCTGCTCGCCCAAGAGCTGCCCGGCCGGGCCGAGTTCGGGGGAGCGGCCACCAACCTGGAAGGCGAGGCACGGCGCGCCGGGGCCCGCATCGTCACCGACACCCGCGTCGACCACGCCCTGCTCGCCGACGCCGCGCCGGACGCGGTGATCCTGGCCACCGGCGCGCAGCCGCTGCGCCCAGAACTGGAGCGCCTGGACGACCCGGTCGTCCTCGACGCCTGGCAGGTCATCCAGGGCGCCCGCACGCCGCGCGGCCGCGTCCTCGTCGCGGACTGGCGCGGTGACTGGGTCGGCCTGGGCGTCGCACTCCTCCTCGCCCAGCAGGGCCTCCGCGTGACCCTGGGCGTCACGGGCTTCGCCGCGGGCGAGCACCTGCAGCAGTACGTGCGCGCGGCCATGCTGACGGCTGCGGTGCGCGCGAAGATCGAGGTACTCCCCAACGTCCGCCTCTACGGCGCCGACAACGACACGGCCTACCTCCAGCACACACTGACGGAGGAGCCCGTGATCCTCGACGACATCGCGGCCGTCGTCCTGGCCCAGGGCCACACGCCCGTCACGGACCTCATGGACCACCCCGGCGCCGTATCGATCGGCGACTGCGTGAGCCCCCGGTCGGTGGAGGAAGCGGTCCTCGAGGGACTGCGGGCGGGAGCTTCGGTGTGAGGAGGAGGGGGCGGCGCGCCGGTACGACGACGGCCGCCGGGTGACAGAGGCGGCCTCGTCATCCGGCCCACCGCTACTGTCCCCGCCCCTCGGAGGGCCCCGCCCGGTACACACTCGGCGGCACCCCGAAGCGTTCCCGGAAGGCGCGGCTGAAGTGGAAGGGGCTCGCGAAGCCCGAGGACCGTGCGACCTGGCCGATGTTCAGGCCGGTGGCGTCCAGGAGCCGCTGCGCGTGACCGAGGCGCGCGGCGCGCACGGCCTGCATCGGCGTACGGCCGGTCTGCTCGGCGTAGAGATGCGCGAACCGTGAGGGGGACAGGGCGACTTGGCGCGCCAGGGAGCGGACCGTGTGCGGGCCGCCCGGGTCCGCGGCGATGATCGCGTCGGCCTGCCCCATGCGCGGATCGTACGAGGCTGAGGCGGCCCGGCCCACGGCGGCGGTGGATGCGGTGGCCAGGAGCAGCACCTCCTCGATCGCGCCGAGCGCCAGTTCCCGGCCGGGCCCGGCGGAGGCGATCGCGATGCCCGCCGGGTCCTGGGCGGGCGGCGCCTCCCCGTCGGACCAGCGCGCGTCGGCGTGCAGCCGCCGGAAGGCCGCGTCGACCCGGCCGCGCGCCGCCTCGGGCACGCCCGCGACGCAGTACACCCCACCGTCCCGGCCGTGGTCGCGCAGCCAGGCCGGCCAGGCCGCGCGCGGCTGGAAGTGCACCCACCAGCCACCCCAGGAACGTACGGAAGGGTCGGTGCGGTAGGCATGTCGACGGTGGGCGGGCAGCACGGCGAGGTCACCGGGCCGCTGGGCGACCCAGGGGCCGCTTCCCCGTACCTGGCCACGCCCCTCGGCGGTCCACATGAGCAGCCAGTTGGCGGCGCCCGCGGCGCGGGTCACCCGGTAGTCGGCGGGCTGTGAGAACGGCGAGGCGACGAGCAGCTGCGCCGGAGGCGAAGGAGTGTCGGCAGCAGTTTCAGGCAGGTGCGCGCTGGTGCCTGTCATTCGGTGTCCGCCGCCCCGGCCGTAGTTTCGGAGCAGTCCGCTTCCGCGCGGACCGCGAGTCCGCAGCAGTCCAGCACACGGTCCGTGTGCGCTCAAGAGATGCCCGACGGCCGAGAGGAACACCCCGTGCAGACCCACGAGTTCGCCGCCCCCGACTCAGTCGCCTTCCAGGAACAGTTCCGCACCCGTGGTTACGCGATCGCCCCCGCCCTCTTCGACGCCGCCGAAACACGCGAACTCACCGACGAGTTCATGCGCGTGCAGGCCACGGGGCCCGTGCCCGGCCACTTCGAACCCAAGCCGCAGCCGGCCGACGCCGCCATCGACCCGCTCCTCGCCTACCCCCGCGTGATGCAGCCGCACCACTTCAACGACCTGGCGCGACGCCGACTGCTCGACCCGCGCCTCGCGGGCATCCTGACGGGCCTCTTCGGCGAGGAACCACTGGCCGCGCAGAGCATGTTCTACTTCAAGCCGCCCGGCGCCCGCGGCCAGGCCCTGCACCAGGACAACTTCTACCTGCGGGTCGAACCAGGTACGTGCATCGCCGCCTGGGTCGCCCTCGACCACATCGACCGGGACAACGGCGGTCTCGAAGTCGTCCCCGGTACCCACCTGATGGACCTGTTCTGCCCGGAGGAGGCGGACGCGAGCGTGTCCTTCGCGCGCGAGTACGTGCCGCCGCCCGCAGGCCTCGTCGCCGAGCCCGTCGACATGGCGCCCGGCGACGTCCTGTTCTTCAACGGCACCCTGGTTCACGGCTCCGGACCCAACCGCACGGCGGACCGCTTCCGCCGCTCGTTCATCTGCCACTACGTCGGCCGGTCCACCGAGCGCATCGCCGGCTACTACGGCCTGCGGACGATGGACGGGCAGGCGGTGGAGGCGCAGGAGAGCACCGGCGGCGGCCCGTGCGGAACCGAGTTCGCCCCGGCCCCGCACTAGCCTCCCAACGGGTCACACCGCTTCCGGCCCCGACCTTCCGTTGATCTTGTCGATGGCCTGGCGGGCCTGCTCGCCCGGGGCACGCCCGTTCGGCACGGACACCGGGAGGGCCGTGGCGCCGGTCTGGGGCGGCTTCGCATGGGAGGCGGGCGGACGGGAGCGCAGCCGGTGGCTCACCGCCTCGTCCAGCGTCACGGCCCGCTGCGCCCGCGCGGCGAGCCTGCTCGCCTCCTGCCCGATCGCGGCGACGTCCTCCCACGTCAGCCGCAACACCACGGCGAGTTCCGCCTCACCGTCCGGCAGTGCGTGCAGCGGTGGTTGGCCGGATTCCGACATCTCTACGGTCCTCCTCCACGCCTTACAGCGCGTAGCCAGCAGTGCGTCGCAGAGAGATACGAGCGCCCCGGTGGGCCCGTTCAGCCTCCGCGGGACACGGCGGCGACGGAAAGGAGGTGAGCGACGGCGAAGATCCCGATAGCGTCACCGCCTCAACGCCGCGCAGTCGAGAGGAGCTTGGTGCCATGCGTCCCTGGTTGGAGGTGCCCGTACTCAAGGGGGACCTGGTCGTGCTCGAGCCGCTGTCGGCCGCGCACACCGACGATCTGGCACGTGCGGCCGAGGAGGACCGCGGCCGCTACGACTTCACGCTCGTTCCCCGCGCGGACCAGGTCGGCTCCTACATCGAGGGGCAGTTCGCCCGTATCGAGCAGGGGCTCGTCCCATTCGCTCAGATCCGGCGCGGCGACGGACGCGCGGTGGGGTGCACGGCGTACTGGGACCCGCGATTCTGGCCAGGTCGGGAGAGAAAGCCGCGCGCCGTCGAGATCGGCTTCACCTGGCTCGGCGCGTCCGCACAGGGGACCGGAATCAACGCCGAGGCCAAGTTCCTCCTGATGGCTCACGCCTTCGAGGAGCTCGGGGTGGCACGCGTCGACCTCAAGACCGATGCCCGCAATGAGCGTTCCCGCCATGCCTTGTTGGCTCTTGGCGCCACCTTCGAGGGCGTACTGCGCAACTGGTCGATGTCATGGGCCCCGGGGGAGGAGGGGCGGCTGCGGGACTCGGCCATGTACTCCGTGGTCGCCGCGGAGTGGCCGCGGGTCAAGGCCCGGCTGGCCGAGCGCGTCGCCGGCCACGCGGAGGGACATGCGGACGGACCGTCCGCGTGAGACGCGAAAGCGGGGCGGCAGAAAGCTCCGCCGCCCCGCTCTCTCTTGCTGCCGTCAGTCCTTAGGACTGCGGACGGCTGCCGTGGTTGGCGCCGTTCTTGCGGCGGGCCTTCTTCTTACGGCGTCGCTTCGAGGACATCGATACCTCCCAGGGTGTGGTGTTTCTTGTCGTTCTCCCTGGATCTGTCCAGGCAGCGCCCGGGCTCATACCCGTGATCATGCGTGCCTAATGTGTGTTCTGGGTCACATGGGTTTGGGGCTCGGGAGGCCGGAACGGACGAGCCTCGATGTGCTCGCGGACGAGCCCGGCGAAGGCCTGCGCCGCCGCGCTCCGGTAGCCGTCCGCGCGGCTGAGGAGGGCGGCCGTACGCGTGGGCAGGGGAGGGTCGACCGGGAGCGGGGTCAGGTGCGGATGGCCGTGGGTGACCGGGTCGGGGAGGACGGTGGCCAGGCCGGTGCGCTGCACGATGTCGATCAGCGTTTGCAGGGAATTGGCCTCGACCGCGATCAGGGGCCGTACCTGGTGCTCGGCGAAGTACGCGTCGATCCGGCCGCGGGTGGCGAAGTCCCGGCTGAGCAGCGCGAGATGCAGCCGGTCCAGGTCCGCGGCGGCCCACGGTCCGGCCGCCGCGCGGGCCGAGTCGGCCCCGTCGCCCGTGACCAGGCTGAGGTTCTCCGTGAACAGCGGCTCCACCGCGATCCCGGGCAACTGGCCGCCCCGAAAGGCGATACCCAGGTCGCACGCGTCCGCGAGCAGCTCGGCCTCCAGCAGGTCCTGCGTCAGCTCCCGCACGGCGACCGTGATCCCCGGATGCCTCTCCCGCAGCGCGGCGATGAGCGGGCCGACCAGATACGAGGTGAACGTCGGCGTCACCCCCAGGCGCAGATGCCCGCGCGACAGATCCCGTACGTCGTGCAGCGCACGCTCCCCGGCGGCCAGATCCCGCAGCGCGCGCCGCGCGTGGCCCAGATACGCGCGCCCCGCGTCGGTCGGCCGCACCGTGCGCCCGCTGCGATCGAGGAGCTGCACGCCCAGATTCCGCTCCAGCTGTCTGACCTGCTGGGACAGGGTCGGCTGGGAGATCCGCAGTGCCTCGGCGGCGCGGGTGAACCCCGCGTGCTCGACCACGGCCATGAAGTAGCGCACCTGACGCAGCTCGACGGACATACTCCCAGCGTAGAAGCAGGTATAGAGAACACCAATACAACCCATGCCCATCGAGTCTTTGACGCTATAGGTCCAGCCGATGCACCGTGAACCCATCGGCCCGCTCCTCCGGAAGCCCTCCGGAAGCCCTCCGGAAGCCCTCCGGAAGCCCTCCGGAAGCCCTCCGGAAGCCCTCCGGAAGTCCTCCGGAAGTCCTCCGGGAGTCTTCGGGGAGCGAGACCGGTTCGGAACAGCAAGAGAAGGAGCTCTCCATGGACGTCAAGGACTTCGCCCAGCGCACCATCGACATCGCCCGCGCCAATGTCGCCGACGGAGGACGCCCCTTCGCCACGGTCATCGTCCAGGGCGGCGAGATCATCGCGGAGAGCCCCAACCAGGTCGCGCAGACCAACGACCCCACCGCGCACGCCGAGATCCTCGCCATCCGCGAGGCCTGCACCAAGCTGGGCACCGAGCACCTCACCGACGCCACGATCTACGTCCTCGCCCACCCGTGCCCGATGTGCCTGGCCGCGCTCTACTACTGCAGCCCCGCCGAGGTCGTCTTCGTCACGACCCGCGAGGAGTACGCCCCGCACTACGTGGACGACCGCAAGTACTTCGAACTCGACACGTTTTACGGCGAGTTCGCCAAGAACTGGGACGAGCGCCGGCTGCCGATGACCTACGAGCCGCACGCCGACGCCGTCGACGTCTACCGCGAGTGGCAGCGGCGCAACGGCGGCGAGCGCCGCGTCCCCGGCGCCCCCACCGGCGCCTGAAGCCCTGAAGGGGCGCGCCCGCCGCCCACTTCCCGACGGAACAGCGCCCGCTCCCGACCGAACACCACGGACCACCACACTCGATGACACAGGACTGCGCCCCGGTCACGATGACCGGAGCCTCGTCACCGCCCGCCCCACCACGCCGTTGGTGGGGCCTGGCGGTGCTCGGGCTCGCCCAGCTGATGATCCTGCTGGACGCGACCATCGTGAACGTCGCGCTGCCCTCCATGCAGCGCGACCTCGCCATGAGCGACGCGGCCCGTCCCTGGGCCATCACCTCGTACACCCTCGCCTTCGGCGGACTGCTCCTGCTGGCGGGCCGGATCGCCGACCTCGTCGGACGCAAGCGGGTCTTCCTGACCGGCCTGGCCGGCTTCGCCGTCGCCTCCGCGGCCGGCGGCGCGGCCCCGGGGTCCGGGACGCTGTTCGCGGCGCGCGCCCTGCAGGGAGTGTTCGCCGCGCTGCTGGCCGCGAGCGCCCTCGCCCTGATCACGACGACCTTCCCGGACCTGCGCGAACGCCGCCGCGCCATCGCGATCTTCGGCGCGCTCGGCGGCGCGGGCGGCGCCCTCGGTGTCACCCTCGGCGGCGTGCTGACCGAGACCGCGGGCTGGCGCTGGTGCCTCTACGTCAATGTCCTCTTCGCCGGGGCGGCCCTCGCCTGCAGTGCGCTCATGCCACCCGACACGGCGCCGCGCACCCGCGGTCGCCTTGATGTGCCCGGGGCGCTGCTCGCCTGCGGCGGACTGACCCTGCTCGTCTACGGGTTCAGCGCGGCGGAGCACAGCGGCTGGACCGGCCGCCCCGTGGTGACGGCGCTGTCGGCGGGCGTGGTGCTGCTCCTGCTCTTCGCCGCCTGGCTGCGCAGGGCCCGCACCCCGCTGCTGCCGCCGCGCCTGCTGCGCGATCCGGCCCGGGTGGCGGCCCTCGTGGCGGGGGCCTGCCTGATGGCGGCGCAACTGTCCCTCTCGCTCTTCCTCACCTTCCACCTGCAGACCGTCCTCGGCTGGTCGGCGGCCCGCACCGGCCTCGGCTTCCTGCCGCTGAGCCTGATCACCACGCTGACCGCGACACAGCTCGGCACCCGGCTGCTGCCCCGGCTCGGCGCGCGCGTGATGATGGTGAGCGGCCTGTGCGTCGCCGCGTCGGGCCTGTGGTGGCTCAGCCGCCTGACGGTGAACGCGGACTACGCGACCGGCATCCTGCCCGGACTCGCCCTGTTCGGCATCGGCATGGGCGCCACCTTCCTGGCCCTGATGACCACGGCCACGTCCCACCTCCCGCCCGAGGACTCCGGCATCGCCTCGGCCGCCCTCAACTCGGCCCAACAAGTCGGCGGCTCGATCGGCTCCGCCGTCTTCAACACGGTGGCCGCGGGTGCGGCCGCCGCCTTCGCGGCCCCGCACCGCACCGCGCTGCTGCACGGTTTCACCACGGCGGTGCGCTGGCCGCTGGCCGGCCTGCTCCTGACCGCGCTCGGCACGGCGGTGCTCGCCCGCCCACGGCGCACCGAATAACACCGCAGGCAGGGGGAGACGTGGTACCGCTCGCGCGGGCCGTTGACATGCGACCGGGCCGGTCCGCGGGCACAGTGGGGGAAAATCTCCTGGAACGGGGCGAACGATGTTCCGCAGCGAGTCCCTCGAGGACGGTCAGGAACTGCTGACCAAGCTCGGTGCGCTCACCGCCCGGGCGCGGGAGCTGGCGCAGTTGCAGCGCTCGCGGGTCGAACTGGCGGTGGCGCTGCAGCGGGGCATGCTGCCCCGTGACCTGCCCCACCCCGAGGGCGTCCGCCTCGCCGTGGGCTACATGCCCGCCAACCACGGACTCAACGTCGGCGGCGACTGGTACGACGCCTTCACCATGGCCGACGGCTGCATCGGCCTGTCCATCGGCGACGTTCAGGGGCACAACATCCAGGCGGCCGCGTACATGGGGCAGGTCCGTGTTGTGCTGCGTGCGCTGGCCTCCGTCACCGGAGACCCGGGGGAGTTGCTCGGCCGCACGAACGACCTCCTGGTCTCCCTGGACACCGACCTGTTCGCCACCTGCACGTTCCTGCGGCTCGACCCGGCCAGCGGCACCCTGGAGTGCGCGCGGGCCGGTCACATCCCGCACATCTGGGCCACCGCCGACGGCAGATCCGGCATCGACGAGGAGGAGGGCGGGCCACCGCTCGGTGTCCTGGAGGGCGCCTCCTTCCCCGTCGCGTGCCACCGGCTGAGCACAGGTGGTGTCTTCGTCCTGCCCACCGACGGCGTGGTCGAGGGCCCATCCCTCGACCTCGACGACGGTCTCGAACAGGTGCGGCGGCTCGCCGAGGTCACCGCCGCGGCCGGCCTCGGCGTCGACACACTCGCCGGCGGCGTGATGAAGCTGGCGGATTCGGTGGGCCACGAGGACGACGCCGCCGTCCTCGTCGTCGGCCACGACGTCGGCACCGCGGGGCGGCGCCCGCCGACCGCCTGAAGGGTGCGCGCCCGCACACGAGCGGGGGGTCTCGCGTGGCCGAGGAGACCCGCTCGGTGTCTGATGGCTGCTGTGGTGGTTTCTCGGCGGTTCCGGCCGGTCATGGAGATGGCCCTGAAGGCACTTGCCGTGGCTGCCTGCTATTACGCGGCAGGGCGCCTCGGCCTGCTGGGCCGGGTCGGCGTCGAGGGCGTGGTGGTCACCCCCATCTGGCCGCCGACCGGGGTCGCCGTCGCCTCCTTACTGGTGTTCGGCGTGTGGGTGTGGCCCGGTATCGCGCTCGGCTCCTTCCTCGTGATCACCTCTCTCACCACCCCGGACCTCACCTCGATCGTCACGGTCGCGGGCAACACCGCGGCGCCGATCTGCGCCTTTCTGCTGCTTCGAGGGGTCGGTTTCCGGCCCGATGTGTCACGGCTGCGCGACGGGACCAGCCTGGTCTTCCTCGGCGGGCTCGGCGCCATGCTGATCAGCGCGACGGCCGGCGCCGCGCCACAGGTGTGGACGGGGTCGCTGGCCCCGGAGGACTTCCTGCCCGTGTGGCTGGCCTGGTGGGTGGGCGACGCCATGGGTGTGCTGCTGGTGACCCCGCTGCTGCTCGTGCTGTGCCGGGGCACACTCCTGCCGAGCCGGCAGCGGATCGGGCGCATGCCCGTAGGGCGCTGGGTGGAGGCCGGGTGTCTGGTGGCCGTGGCCCTGCTGCTCGTGCCGTTCGCCGTGTTCAGCTCGCCGAGCATGCTCTTCCTGATCTTTCCGCTGCTGATCTGGGCGGCTCTCCGGTTCGAGCTGGCCGGAAGCATGCTCTGTGCGCTGTTCGCGTCCGTGCTCACCACGTACGCGGCGCACCAGGACCGGGGCACGTTCTTCGACCTGTCCAACATCGAGGTCATGACCAAGCTCCAGGCCTTCAACGGAGCCGCCGCTCTGACGGCGCTCCTGCTGTCCGCGCTCGTCACGGAACAGCGCGCCACCCGGCACTCGGTGCAGAACGCCTGCAACGAACTCGCCGAACTGCTGGAACACCTCGCCGCGGGGGAGGACCCGACGGAGTCCTCGGGCAGACGCCCGCCCGATGCCCCCGACGGATGAGCCCTGCTCAGGGACGCCGGGCGGTGAGCAGCTCGAAGGGCGGATTGGCCTCGTAGGCGTCCCAGAAACCGGCCGGGAACGCGGCGCGGCCCTCGTCCGAGACGGCCAGCGGCGACCAGGCGACGTCGGTGAAACCGGCCCGGGTCAGGGCCTCGGCGTAGACCTCGCGGCGCGGGAGATTGGCGACGAAGGAGACGGGCTCGGGCTCCAGGAACGCGGTGACACGCACCCGCGGGCCCACCTCCACGCGGCTGCCCTCCAACTCGCAGTGGAAGCCGTACGGCCGCGGGCTCGGCCCGTCGAAGTCGTAGTCGGGGCTCTGGTTCAGGGCGTACAAGGTGCCGCCGGGGCGGACGGCGGCGTGGATGGTGCGGCACATGGCCGTCATCGCGTCGACCGTCTCGGAATAGTTGAGCAGGTTGACGGCGGTGGCGATGTCGTAGCCCGGCGGGCGACGTCGACCATCTCGCCCGAGACGTCGATGCCCCACACGTCGGTGGCGCCGCGCCGCTTGAACAGGCGGCTGTAGAAACCGGTGCCGCACGCGAGGTCGACGACGGACCTGCAAGATCGTGGCGCCGGCTCGGGTGCGTGCACAAGGCCCGCGCGCCGGGTCCCGGCTGTCAGGCGAGCCGTTCCGACGCCCGGCTGCAGTCAGCGCATCGACCCCACCAGGTGACCTCGGCCTCGTCAACGGTGAAGCCGCTGTCCCGGACCGGGTCGAGGCAGGGGGCCGCGCCGACGGCACAGTCCACGTCCTCGATCCGGCCGCAGGAGCGGCAGACCAGATGATGGTGGTTGTCGCCCACGCGCAGTTCGAACCGGGCGGGGGAGCCCGCCGGCTCGATGCAGCGCACGAGGTGGACCCGGGTGAGGTCCTCCAGGATGTTGTAGAGCCCCTGACGCGACAGGACCGCGGCGGATCCCTCCGGCCCGGACGGCCCGATCCGCTCCTCCAGGTCGGCCGCGGACGCGTGCGGCAGGCCCTGGAGCGCGGCCAGCACGGCGCGCCGCTGCGCCGTGCTGCGCAGACCCCTGCGCCTGAGGAGCTCGCTCGCGTCCTGGCCCGTCATTACGCGGCCTCTGCGGCCAGGCAGGTGCGGCAGACGACGCGCCGCCCGGCGAGGCGGCTGGTCGAGCGGCTCATGCCGTTGGCCCGCTGGACGTGCGTGGCGAGCACGCGCGAGTGGTCGTGGCAGGTGGCCAGGCCGCAGCGGGTGCAGATGCCGATGCCGGTCGAGTCGGGACGGTTTTCCTGCATGCAGTCGTAGCAAGCCATGTGGGGGCCTCCGTGGTGATTTGTTACCGGAGGTGGCAGGCGTCACTGGCTGCGCTGATATGTACCTCGGCTTCTTCTAAGGTACGTCCCAGTTTGGATCGAGTCCAATTTAGGTCCGCTTCACGTACAGGCGATTGCCCTGCGGTCCGGTCCACTCCAGGCGTACGACACCGGCCACCGCGGCGTCGCCCGACCTGGACGGGTCGGCCCAGTAGCCGAAGGCGGGGTTGCGGAAGAACGTCGCCCACAGGCCGCCGTGGTGGTCCTCGAAGAAGTTGTTGTGCCCGGCGCCGACGCCCGCGGTCCAGCGCTTGGAGTACGGGCCCTCCAGACGGTCGGCCACGGCGACGACGGCGTCGTACTGGTACTGCGTGCGGCCGGTGCCGGCCGGATCGTAGGCGTAACGCGTACTCCCGTCCGTGCCCTCTGAGGTGCGGTCCCACGCCGCGTGCACCAGGAAGTACTTGCCGCCGTACTTGAAGACGTACGCGCCCTCCAGGTACGGCTCGGGCGAGTACGGGGTCTGCTGGAACGCCGGGAGGTTCGTCGTCGGGACGATGTCCTCCATGTCCGGACGGAACTTGGCGTACAGGTTGTTGTGCAGGACCAGCCACGCGTCGTCGCCCTCCGTGTAGAGGCCGCCGTCGATGTGGTGGTACGCACCCGGCTTGATGAACGAGGGGCCGCCGATGAACGAGTCGCCGAACGGCTTGTCGAGATTGCCGTCGACGAGCCGGTAGGGACCCTCGACCCCGCCGTCGCTCACCAGCATGAAGGAGCCGACCAGCTTGGAGTGGTCGCCCATGCACGCGACGATGTACCACTTGCCGCGGAAGCGGTGCAGCTCGGGCGCCCAGGCGTTGGCGCGCTTGCCGAACTGCTCGTCGTGCCAGTACTCCTGCCACGGTGCGACCACCGTGCGCCCCGGCCGGTTCTCGTCCACGAACTCCGGCGACCAGACCTTGCCGCGCTCGGCACCGGGTCGGATGCCGGTGGTGTCGGCGAGGCGCCACGGGCCGTGCAGCGACGGGGCGGTCCACACGAAGATGCCGTCGTTCCAGGGACCGGCCGCCGAGAGCCCTGGCACCCGGGTGGTGCCGGTGGCCACGTAGAGCGGACGGCCGTCGACGACGAAGCAGTTGACGTAGGTGTCGCGCATCCAGACGCGCCCCAACTCCTTGTCGCGCGGGCGCAGTTCGAGCGGCAGGACGAAGGAGTTGTCCTCGCGCGGCCAGAGGTCCTTGCGGGTGTCCGCGAGCCCGTACGGTTCGAGGGCGGGCCAGTTGGGCGGATACTTCCGCCCCGCCGCGGGCCGCGGGGGCTGGACGGGTTGTGCGAGCGCGGAGCCCGCGGGGAGCGCCACCGCCCCCATGGTTCCGGCGATGCCGGCCAGCACTCCGCGGCGGCCGATGTGCGCTGCGTTCGTCTCGTCCCGGGTCATCAGGCGTGGCTCCTCGGCTGGTCGGTCTCGGGTGTGTGCAGCATGCTTCAGCGGGGTCACGATTTAAGTCAAGAGCACCTACATAAATGGGTACGCGAGTGGCGATCCGACGGTGACGAGGGCGCTGGTCAGCGGCGAATGTTGCAGTCGTATGGCGTTCCTCGAACGTGACGTGACCTGCCCGCCCGCGGCGTCTTCCTGCGTCGTCGCAGGTCAAGTCCAGTGCGGGGGAGTGGTGTTGCGGAACGGGGCGTCGCGAGTATTTCGTTCCGACTCATTGACGAAAATCGTCGGCCCTCACATGCTGTGCGGCATGCACGAACACGACGGCCCGCTGACGCGGCTCCGGCGCGGCCACGAGCAGTCCGTCCTCGAGCTGCTGCGCAAGCAGGGCCCGCTGAGCCGCGCCGAGTTGAGCATCCGCAGCGGGCTCTCCCGCACCACGCTCCACGACATCGTCGCCGCCCTGGTGGGCAGTGGCGCCGTGGTCGCGAGCACTCCGCAGGTGGAGGCGCGCAAGCGCGGCCGCCCGGTGGAGAAGCTCAGCCTCAACCCGGCCGCGGGCGAGGCGGTCGGCATCGACTTCGCGCGCCGCGCCGTACACGTCGCGGCCGTCAACTTCGCCCATGAAGTGGTCGGTTCGGCGAGCGAGTCGCACGCACCGGACCTCTCCTGGCCCGAACGCGTCGAGCACGCGGAACGGCTCCTCGACGCCCTGGCCACCGGCCCGCCCGATGCCGATGAGGGCGAGGCCGGTGGTCAGGGCCGGTCCTCCGGCGTGCACCTCGACGCACTCACCGCGATCGGGGTCGGTGTCGTCGGGCCGATCGCCGACCCCGGCAGCGAACACGCCCACGCCCAGGGCATCGACGGCCTGCCCGACCTGCTGCGCAAACGGTTCGGTGTGCCGGTCCTGCTGGACAACAACACCCGGCTCGCCGCCCTCGCCGAAGCCGTCTGGGGCGCGGCGGCCGACAGCAGCGACGTGCTCTACCTGCGCCTTTCGCACGGTGTCGGCGGCGGCCTGGTCGTGGGCGGCGCGCTGCACCGCGGCCGCTACGGCCTGTCCGGCGAGTTCGGACACATCACCGTGGACCCGGTGGGCGGCCGCACCTGCGAGTGCGGCGGCACCGGCTGCCTGGAGACCCGCGCCTCGCTCGACGCCGTACTGAGCCGCTACCGCGAATCCGGTGGCCCGGCCGAGGATCTCGCCGGGTTCCTCGAAGCGGTCGCCGCCTCCGAACCGACGGCCCTGGCGGTCCTCGAGCACGTCGGCAGCGATGTCGGCGGCGTGCTGGCCGCGGTCTGTCACGTCGTCGGCGCGGGCGTCATCGTCGTCGGCGGCGAACTCGCCGAGGCGGGCCCCGCGCTCCTCGACCCGGTCGAACGGGCCCTGCGCCGACACCTGATGCCGATGGCCCAGCACCACGTGGACCTGCGCCGCGCGACGCTCGGCGAGGCCGGTAGCGCTCTCGGCGGCATCGCCCTCGTCCTCCACGAATCCCCCCTGCTCACCCAGTACCCGCAGCCTGTCTCCGAGGAGCACGCGTGAAGCCATCAGCGAGGAATCCATGGCTGTGATCACCCCCGCTCAGAAGACCACCGCCGAGACCCGGCGGCAGCAACCGCACCGCGGCCGCGGCCGACCCCTGATCCTGAACGTCGTGGCCGTGGCGGCAGGAATCGCCGTATGGGCCGTCGTGGCCGCCCTCGGCTGGGTCGAGAACCTGCCCACACCGGCGGCCGTGGCCGAGAAGGCCGGCACCATGATCTCCGACGGCACCCTGGCCGACGACACCCTCGCCAGCCTGCGCCGGGTCCTGTCCGGCTACGCCCTCGGCGTGCTCGCGGCGGTGCCGGTCGGCTTCCTCATGGGCTGGTACCCGACGGTGCGCGCCCTGGTCGAGCCGTACATCCAGTTCTTCCGCACCATCCCGCCGCTCGCGCTGATCCCGCTGGCCGTGGTGCTCCTCGGCATCGGAGAGGTGCCGAAGATCGCCGTGATCTTCCTGGCGTCATTCATGGCCTGCGTCGTCTCCTCCTTCCAAGGGGTCGTCGACGTCGACAAGACACTGATCAACGCGGCCCGGGTGCTCGGCGCCTCGGACCGGACCATCTTCGCCAAGGTGGTCGTCCCCGCCTCCACCCCGTTCATCCTCGTCGGCATGCGCATCGGTCTCGGCGCGTCCTGGGCGACCGTGGTCGCCGCCGAACTCATCGGCGCGCAGGAGGGGTTGGGCTACCGGATGCAGAAGGCGTCCACCTGGTTCGAAATGGACACGATCTTCGTGTCCCTGATCACTATCGGTGTGCTCGGGCTCGTCATGGACCGGCTACTGCTGCTGGCCGAACGGCGGCTCACCGGCTGGCAGGAGCGTCGATGAACGGCAAGGCAGTGCACGACGGAACGATGCACGGCAGGGCGGCGCACGAAGGAACGATGGACAGCAAGATCAGTTTTCGGGACGTGGTGAAGACCTTCCCGCTCAAGGGGACCACCTTCACCGCGCTGGACGGGATCGATCTGGACATCGCCGACCAGGAGTTCGTCACGGTCGTCGGCCCTTCAGGATGCGGAAAGTCCACCCTGATGAGCATGGCCGCCGGACTCCAGGAACCCGACTCGGGCGCCGTCCTGGTCGACGGCACGCCCGTGTCGGGACCGGGACCCGACCGGGGCGTGATCTTCCAGCAGTACGCACTGTTCCCGTGGCTGACGGTCCGCCAGAACGTCGAGTTCGGGCTGAAGTTGGCCTCCGTGCCCACAGCGGAGCGCCGCCGCCGCGCCGCGGCGGCCATCGCCCTCGTAGGACTCGACGAGTTCGCCGACGCCCTGCCCAAGACGCTGTCCGGCGGAATGAAGCAGCGCTGCGCCATCGCCCGCGCCTACGCGGTGGACCCTCAAGTCCTGCTGATGGACGAGCCGTTCGGCGCTCTCGACGCCCTGACCCGGGTGCAGCTGCAGGACCAGCTCCTCGCGACCTGGAGCCAGGAGAAGCGCACCGTCCTGTTCATCACCCACGACGTGGACGAGGCGGTCTACCTCGCCAGCCGCGTCGTGGTGATGGCCGCGAGGCCCGGCCGCATCCACCGCGTCGTCGAGGTCGACCTGCCCTACCCGCGCACCGAACAGATCCGGCTGTCGCCCGAGTTCCGGCGCATCCGCAACGAGGTGTGGACCTCGGTCTACCACCAGGACGCACCGGCCGGCGCCTCCTGACACACCATCACCCGCGCTCTCCCGCCCCGTAGATGACGTGCACCACCCGAGAGGACTTCCAGCATGCCCAGAAGCAGGATCAGGCGCACCACGCTCACGGCGCTCCCCGCCGCCCTGATGCTCTCGCTCTCCGTCACCGCCTGCTCGGGCAGCGGCTCTGGAGACGACAACACGGTCCGCTTCGGCTACATCGCCGACTACAACGGCGCCAGCCTGCTCGCGATCGCCGAGAAGCAGGGCCTGTGGAAGAAGGCGGACCTCACCGCGAAGGTGAGGGCGTTCAACAACGGTCCGGTGCAGATCCAGGCGCTCAGCGCCGACAGCCTCGACTACGGCTACATCGGTCCCGGTGCCATGTGGCTGCCCGCGTCGGGCAAGTCCAAGGTCATCGCCATCGACACCCTCACCTACGCGGACCGTGTCATCGGCCAGCCCGGCATGAAGTCCATGAAGGACCTCAAGGGCAAGCGGGTCGGCGTGCCCGAAGGCACCTCCGGGGACATGATCCTCAACATCGCGCTGGCGAAGGCCGGGATGACCACGAAGGACATCACCAAGGTCAACATGGACCCGTCCACCATCGTCTCCGCCTTCTCCTCCGGAAAGATCGACGGCGCCGGCTTCTTCTACCCCGCCATCGACACCATCAGGAAGAAGGTCCCTGGCCTGCACGAGATAGCGAGCACCAAGGACACCAAGGACTCCTTCCCCACGGCGTTCGTCGCCGGCAACAAGGTGCCGGAGGCCAAGAACAAGAAGGTCATCAAGGTGCTCCAGCAGGCCAACGACTGGCGCCAGGAACACCCCGAGGAGACCATCAAGCTCACCGCCAAGATGCTCCAGGTCACCAAGGCCCAGGCCAAGGCCGACGCCTCCCACGTGGAAACGCTCTCCACGAAGGACCTGGTCGCCAAGACCAAGAGCGGTGAGGTGGACACCTGGCTGAAGGATCTCGGCGACTTCTTCGTCCGCAACAAGCAACTGGACGACAACACCGACCCGGGGAAGTATTACGTGGCCGATCTGTACTCGGAGACGTACGCCAAGTAGGGGAGCACCGACGCATGACACCCGTTCCAGCACTCCAGGTCACTTCGCTGACGACCACCGCCATCAAGGGACTTGGGGTCGTGCGGCGCGACGAGGTCGAGCTGACGAGAACGGGGGTCGCGGGCGACCGGTCCTTTCTCATGGTGGACGCCGAGGGCAACCTGCTGTCCATGACCCGCACGGGAGCCTGGGCCGAATACACCGCCCACTACGCGGCGGAGTCCGGCGTCCTGACCGTGACCTGCCCGGACGGCACGGCGGTCACCGGCGAGGTGCGCCTCGGTGACGCCCTGGAGGTCGACTTCTTCCGGCATCACACGGTGCCCGGACGTGTGGTCGAGGGGCCGTGGGCCGAGCTCTTCTCGGACCGTGTGGGACAGCCGGTGCGGCTGGTGCACCCCGACGCCGACAACGGCGGAGTGGACCTGCGGCCCGTCACGCTCCTCGGCGACGCCTCCGTGGACGAACTGACCCGCAGGTCCGACCTCGACGCTGTCGACAAACGGCGCTTCCGCATGACGCTCGGCTTCTCCGGCGGCGAACCCCACGCCGAGGACACCTGGGAGGGGCGGACGGTGCGCGTCGGCGGGGCGGAGCTGCGCGTCGAGGGCCCGGTGAAGCGGTGCGGCGCGGTGAACCGCGACCCGGTCGACGGCTCCGGGGGAGTGCGGGCACTGTCCCTGATCAAGGGCTACCGGGGGCTCGGCCAGAGCACCTTGGGCCGGGGCGTGTTGTTCGGTGTGTACGCGGACGTGGTGACACCGGGCCGGATCGCGGTCGGCGACACACTGGAGCTGGCGGCGGCCCCGGCGGCGCTGAGCCACTGAGCCGGCTCGCTGACGCCGCGCCTTCAGGACCCTGCGGCGCCGACCTCTCAGGACACCCGCGGCGACGCCCTCTCAGGGCACCCGCGGCAGCGCCCCTCAGGACACCCGCGGCGCCGCCGTCGACGCGCGGAGCACCGGCGACGCGGGCACCCGGGACGTCACCGTGCGCCGCTGCCCGCCGATCAGTTCGTGGAGGCGGGTGACGGCGAGCGTGCCGACCTCCCGCAACGGCACGTCCAGCGCGGTCACCGGCGGAGTCGTCGCCCCGAGCGTGCTCAGGTCGTCGGCCGCCGCCAGGCTGATGTCCTCGGGGACGCGCCGCCCTGTCGTGCCGAGCCCGTGCAGCAGGCCCAGCGCGAGATAGCTGTTGTACGCGAGAACGGCCGTGGCCGCTCCGGGCAGAGCGCGCGAGGCCTCGATGCCCGCGTCGAACGTGGGCGGCAGCGGGCCCAGCACATGCACGCGGGCGCCCGCCTCTGAAGCCTGCGCGGTGAGCGCCGCGCGCCGCTGCTCGTCCGCCCAGGAGCCCGCGGGCCCGGACACGTAGGCGATCTCGCGGTGGCCGAGGTCCAGCAGATGGCCGAGGAGTTCGGCCAGGCCCGCCGCGGTGTCGGCGACGACGGCGGGCAGCCGCCCCACCTGACGGTCGACGAGCACCAGCGGCCTGCGCTTGAACCGCTCGCGCAGCGCCGCGTCCGTGCCCACCGGAGTCACCATGATCAGCCCGTCGGCCTGCTCGGACAGCCGGTCGGCGAGCGCGGCCTCGCGCTCCGCGTCGTACTCGGACACCGCGATGAGCAGATGGCTCTCGGTGTCCTCCGCCGCCTGCTGCGCGCCGATGACCAGGGGAGCGAAGAAGGGGTTGGAGAGCGTCGGCACGATGAGGCCGATCAGTCCCGTGCGGCCGGTGGTCAGGGCGCGGGCCGCGGCGTTGGGCTGGAAGCCGAGCCGGTCCGCGGCCTCCCGCACCCGCAGCCGCGTCCCCTCCGCGACCATGTCGGGGCGTTGCAACGCCCGCGAGGCGGTGGCCTTCGACACCCCCGCCGCGTGCGCCACGTCCATGAGCGTCGCCACTGCTGCCCCCTGCTCGCCGTCCCGACCGGTAGCCCCGACCGAGGTGTCCGGCCCGGTGTCACGAGGTTCTCTCCGGGCCGCTGTTCACTTTCCCTTTATGCCGTGTCATGATACCTGCAACCGGTCTCTGCAACCGGTTGCAGAGACCGGTTGCAGAGACCGTACCCAGCCGGGTGCCCGCACGCCCCGCGCACTCCTCGCGCCGACGTCGCCGCAGACCGCCCTGCCCACCCCTCATCCCGCCGAGGTCCCCATGTCCACCACCGCTCCGCCGTCCGGCGAGCAGGCCGACACCGCCCCCGAGTCCGCGTCGCTCGTCGAGCGGCTCTTCCGCGTCCGCGGTCGCGGGAGCACCCCGCGCACGGAACTCGTCGCCGGCGCCTCGATGTTCATGGCCGCCGCCTACGCCGTCGTCGTGGTTCCCGGCCAACTGGCGGGCGCGGGCGTGCCGCACGGCGCCGCGACCACCGCCGTCATCATCGCCATCGCGCTGGCGACCCTGGCCATGGGCCTCATCGCCAACCTGCCGTTCGTCGTCGCGCCGGGCCTCGGCGGGGTGGCGCTGATCGCCTTCACCATCGTCGGCCAGGACCACGTCCCGTGGGACACGGCGCTCGGCATGGTGTTCTGGTCCGGCGTCGCTTTCCTGGTGCTGACCCTGCTCGGCATCCGTGACCTCGTCACGCGCCTGATGCCGATGAACCTCAAGTACGCCATCAGCGGCGGTCTCGGCCTCTACATCGCCCTCATCGGCTTCCGCGACGCCGACCTCGTCGTCGGCAACGCCGACAAGGCCGCCCTCGCCGTCGGCGACCTGTCGAAGCCCGCCGGGCTGCTCGCGCTGGGCGGCCTGCTGCTGCTCACCGCGCTCGCCGCGCGCAAGGTGCCCGGCGCGTTCCTCATCACCATCGCGGCCGTCACGGTCGTCGGCATCCCCCTCGGGGTCACGGACGTCCCCGACAGCCTCTTCGCCGCCCCCGCCTCGCCCGGGCCACTGCTCTTCCACATCGACATCCTCGGGGCGCTCAAGCCGGAGTACTTCCCGTACATCTTCGCCTTCTTTGTGTCCGAGTTCTTCTCCATGACCGGCACCCTCCTCGCCGTCTCGGGGCGCGCCGGGCTGCTCGACAAGGACGGCAACATCCCCGGCTCCCGCCGCCCCTTCCTCGTCGACTCGGTCTCCGTGATGGGCGGTTCGGCCGTCGGCGCCCCGTCGATGACGGCCTACCTGGAGTCGTCGGCCGCGGCCGACGCGGGCGGCAAGACCGGCCTCGCCTCCGTGTGGGCGGCCTGCGGCTTCGGACTGCTGCTGCTCGTCACGCCGTTCGCGACGCTGATCCCCTCGGCGGCCACCGCGCCCGTGCTGATCTATATCGGCCTGAACATGCTCGGTGCCCTCAAGAACGTCGACTTCAAGGACCCGACCAACGCGATCCCGGCGGCCCTCACCGTCGCGACCACGCTGTTCTTCGGCAACTTCGGCACCGGCATCGCGGTCGGGCTCGCGGCCCACGTCCTGGTCAAGACCGTCAGCGGCCGGGTCCGCGAAGTGCCCTGGCCGCTGTGGATCGTCATGGTCCCGCTGGGCTACTACTTCTACACACTCGTCCCGTGACGGCGCCCCGCCCCTGTGACGACACCCTTCTGAAGGAGCACGACCCCATGAGTGAGCAGCACGACCTCCGGATCAGCGGCGGGCGCGTGGTGTCCACCTTCACCGGCGAGGAGTTCGCCGCGGACGTCCTCGTGCGAGGCGAGACGATCAGCGCGGTGCTGCCCCCGGGCACCCCGGCCGACGCCCGCGAGGAGATCGACGCGAGGGGCATGCTGGTCGTCCCCGGCTTCGTCGACGCGCACATGCACATCGAGAGCGCGTTCCTGACGCCGCAGGAGTTCGCCGCGGTGACGCTCGCGCGCGGCACGACGACCGTGCTCGCCGACCCGCACGAGATCGTCAACGTCGCCGGGCGCGACGCCATGCGCTGGATGATCGACGCCGGCCGGGAGACCGCCCAGACCCAGCTGTGGGGCGTCCCGTCGTGCGTGCCCGCCCTGGAGGGCCTGGAGCACGCCGGCGCCGCGCTGTCCGCGGACGACATCGCGGAGATGCTGCGCTGGCCCGGAGTGATCGCGCTCGGCGAGGTCATGGACTACCGGGCCGTGGTCGCGGGCGACCGGCGCATGCACGAGATCACCGCCGCCGCCCGCGCGCAGGACGTCGTCCTCGACGGCCACTGCCCGAACCTGACCGGTGCCGAGCTCAGCGCCTACCTGGCCACCGGCGTGGACTCCGACCACACCAAGAACCGCACCGAGGTGGTCCTGGAGAAGGCGCGCCTCGGCATGACGATGATGCTCCAGGAGAAGTGCCTCAGCGAGGAGGTGGCCGAGGCCCTCCTCGCGCTGCCGCAGCTCCCGCCGCTGTGCCTGGTGACGGACGACCTCGCCGCCGACCACATCGTCGACAAGGGACACCTCGACCACATCGCGCGGGTCGCCGTGGCCGCCGGATTCCCCGCGCACGTCGTCCTGAAGGCCCTGACGTGGACGCCGGCCCAGCGCCTCCGCCTCCACGACCGCGGCGTCGTCTCGCCGGGCAAGCGCGCCGATCTGGTGCTGCTGCGCGGTGAACTTGCCTCGTTCGACCCGGCGTTGGTGCTGTCCGGCGGCCGGGTGGTGGGCCGGGACGGCGCGCCCGCGCGCTCGGAGGCGGGCGCGCAGGCTCCGGCCGTCGCGCCGCTCGGCAGCCGCGTCGACGTCGAACCGCAGGGCGCGGACACGTTCCGCTGGACCGTCGACCTGCCCGACGGTGTGCACACCTTCCGCGCCATGCGGGTCAACGAGCGGGACACCTACACCGAGGCGGCGGAGATCCGACTCCCGGTCCACGGTGGTGAGGTGCAGTGGGAGGGCCGCACCACCCTCGTCCGCGTGCGCAACCGCTACGGACGCGAGGGCGCGGTCTTCGCACCCCTCCTCGGCCGCGAACTTTCCGACGGCGCCGTGGCGTCGACGTACGCCCACGACAGTCACAACCTCCTGACCATCGGGACCTCCCGCGCCGCCATGGCCGCTGCCGCGGCGACCGTCGTCGCGGACGGGGGAGGCGTCGCCGTGGTCGGCGGACCCGAGGGCGAGTCGATCGCGGCGCGGATGCCGCTGCCCGTGGGCGGCGTGCTGTCCGCCCGCCCGGCCGGGGACGTCGCCGACCAGGCGGCCGCGGTGCGGGCGGCACTGGAGAGCTGGGGCTGGCGCCACCTCAACCCGTTCATGAGCGTGTCGACCCTGACCCTCGCCGTCTCACCCGCCCTCAAGATCACCGACCGTTCCCTGGTCGACGTCGTGCGCCGCGAGGCCGTGGGGGCGACGACGGGAGCCTGAGCTGCACGGTCGCGCCCGGCCCCTGCCCCGTCATGTGTGCGTCACCACACCCCCTCGAACTGCCCGTAACGGCACGCCATTTGTCCGTTTCGGATCGTCAATTGACCGTGTGTTCAGAGGGGGTGGGGTGCGCGAGCTGCACGTATGGCCTAAAGTGACGACTCGGCTACGCTGAGAGGCGATACGGAGAAGGGGGCGGGAGAAGTGCGCGACGATCAGATTTCCAGGTGGGATCAGGCGGCATGCCGCACAACGGACCCGGACGAGTTGTTCGTCGAGGGGGCCGCGCAGAGCAGCGCCAAGCGCATCTGCGGCGGATGCGTGATCAAGACCGAATGCCTGGCCCACGCGCTGGATCAGCGGATCCAGCACGGGGTCTGGGGCGGGATGACCGAGCGCGAGCGTCGCGCCCTGCTGCGCCGACGGCCGACCGTCACCTCGTGGCGGCAACTGCTCGAGGCCGCCCGCGCCGAGCACGAGCGGCCTGTCCGAGCGGAGCACGCGGGGGTTTCGTGAGGGGGTGTCCTCAGGGCCTGATCCGAACGACGGACCCTGATCCGTCAGAAGGCCCCTGATCAGTCAGAAGGACCCTATCCCCACGCCCCGAGCGTGAACTCGGCGATGACCACCGAGAGCAGGAACGACGCGGTGATGGCCACGAGTCCGACCGGGACGATCTTCCAACCGATGCGGCGCAGCAGCGGCAGATCCTTTCCGAGGGAGAGCCCCGCCAGCGTCAGCATGATCGTCGCGATGGACAGGAAGTCCACCGACGACACAAGGCGGTTCAGCGTGTCCGAGGCGAAGAACCACGGGCTGGACACGTACGCGCCGACGGTGGTGATCCACACGATCGCCGAGATCTTCCGGCTGACCTTGGCCAGGATGAGCCCGACCAGCACCAGGGCCAGCAGCACGGCGTAACCGCCGATGATGTCCAGGCTGATGTGCCCCGCAGCGACGGAGGCGGTGCCGATGCCGAGCACCGTCAGCACGCCGAGCGACAGCCAGAGCGGCAGCTTGATCTCGCCCGCCGCCGAGGCCACTTGCTCCCGGAAGGCCCGGTTCTCCGCAGCGCTCTGCTCCGCCTCGTGCGGCTCGGTCGGTGCGGCCTCTGTCGCCTCCTCACGCCCACGACGTGTCAGGAAACGGTAGAAGCGGTCGGCCAGCGGCAGCGCCAGATAGATGCCGACGTACACACCGAGGATCGTCGTGATCAGGTTCGAGACCGCGGCCATGCCCAGGATGGCCTGCTCGTCGCCGGGATAGGCGGCCACGATACTCGCGGAGGACGCGGCCATCATCGATCCCGAGCCGACACCGGCGCCCATCGCCAGGGCCAGCGGGTCGAAGATGTTCCAGTTCGAGATCAGCGAGGTCAGGAGCGTGATGAACACCGCTCCGAACATCGTGCCGAACACATACATGGCGAGCACACCGCGGTACTGATCCGAATCGGGGCCGTACTTCTCCGAGACCATCGCGAACGACGGCTCGCGGTCCAGGGAGAACGTGGCGCCCACCGTCGCCTTGCCCATGCGCAGCAGCACGGCGAGCGGCAGCGCGATCGCGACCGTGCCGAGCAGATGCCCGATCTCCTGGAGCAGCAGCGCGGGACCGGCGTCGGCGAGCGTCGGCAGGCTGGGACCGATGTTGAACGCCAGCCGGGCGACCAGGATCATCACCGCGACGCCGACGAGCGCGGCCGCCACCTTCTGCAGATCGATGCCCAGCGGCCGGAACTTCTGGATCGACACCAACAGGCCCAGCAACAGGCCCCACACCATGGGGAAGATGATGATGGAGCCGATGCCCAGGTCGATGTCGAGTTCACCGATGAACTGCACGACCAGCGCGATCACCAGGGCGAGCCCGGCGATCGGCAGCGTCTGACGGGTCCGCGTGCCGCGGTCGTTCGGCTTGACGAGGGTGGACATGTCGTCACCCGGCCCTTCTGATGTCACGGTGGTAGGCGGCGCCCTCGAACCGGGCACGCTGCTCGGGATCGCCCGCCGCGTCGACGACGGTCCAGGCGAGCGCGAGGGCCGCTTCGAGCATCAGCTCGTACGCCGCGTCGGTGTCGGCGACCTCGGTGAACCCGTGGGAGTGGATGGGCACTTCGGCCCCGGGGATGCTCAGCCAGGGGTGCAGACTCGGGATGACCTGACTGACATTGCCCATGTCGGTCGACCCGCCGCCGAGCCGGCCAGTGGACGTGGTGTCACGGCCGAACGACTCCATCGCGGCCGTCCAGTACCCGGCCAACGCGTCGTCCTGGACAAGCGGTTCGTACAGCGGCTCGGTCGCCTCGATCACCACCTCGGTGCCGCTCGCCAGGGCGGCCCCTTCGAAGCAGCGCCGCACGCGGGCGAGGAGCGCCTCGTACTCGGGCAGGGTGAACGCCCGGCACTCGAAGTCGACGACCGCCCGCTCGGGGATGATGTTCGTGGCCACGCCCGCCTCGGACACGAACAGGGCCACACGATGGTCACCGGGGATCTGCTGACGCAGCAGCCCGATGGCGACCTGGGCGATGGTGGCGCCGTCCGCGGCGTTCACACCCTGGTGGGGCGCGGCCGCCGCGTGCGCGGCACGGCCGGAGAACACGGCACGGTAGCGGCCGACCGCCTGCGCGGTGGTCCCCGCCGGGTTGTACGAGACACCGTCCTGCACCGGGTGCACCATCAGGGCCAGACCCACCCCGTCGAACGCGCCCGCCTCCAGGAGTAGCGACTTGCCGCCACCGTGCTCCTCGGCCGGGGTGCCGATCGCCTTGAGCGTGATGCCCAACTCGTCGGCGTACGGGGCCAGGGCCAGCGCCGCGGCCACCGACGCACCGGCGATGAGATTGTGCCCACAGGCATGGCCGACCCCAGGCAGCGCGTCGTACTCGACACACAGCGCCACCGTCAGGTCGCCGCTGCCCGCCGTCGCCGTGAACGCGGTGGGCAGGCCGCCGGTGCCGTGCTCGACCGCGAGCCCGCCCTCGGCGAGCAGCGCGGTGATCGCCGCCGCTGACTCGGTCTCCTCGAAGGAGAGCTCGGGACGGGCGTGCAGGGAGCGGGCCAGGGACAGTACCTGTCCCTCCCATGTGGAGACACCGGCGGAGGTGTCCTTCTTGAGTCGGTCGCCTTCGGCGACGGTGTGTGTCTGGCTCATGGAGGACTCCTCAGTAGCTCAGCGACGGGAACGGGGAACCGGCGGCACGCGTGGGCGTCCACACGGCCTTGGTCTGGGTGTACTCGTCCAGCACGCCGGGGCCGGAGGACCGGCCGTGCCCGGAGTCGCCGAAGCCACCGAAGGGCACGGCCACGTGGATCGTCTTGTACGAGTTGATCCAGAAGGTACCTGCCTTCACCGAGCGAGCCACATGGTGGGCCCGCGCGACGTCCTGGGTCCACACCGCGCCCGCGAGCCCGAAGGTGGTGGCGTTGGCGCGCTCGATGGCCTCGGCCTCGGTGAAGAAGGAGTCGACCCCGACGACCGGGCCGAACACCTCGGTGGTCTCCAGCACATTGGCGGGGCTGACTCCGTCCAGCACGGTGGGCAGGACCCAACGGCCGTCCGCGAGCGGTGAGTTGGTGACCTGGGTGGGGAGGCTCGCCGCCGTGGCGCGGCGGGCGCCGCCCGTGATGCCCGCCTCGACGAGCGAGGTGACCGTGGCGAACTGTGACTCCGTGATGATCGGGCCGACCTCGGTCCCCGGGTCCAGCGGATCGCCGACCCGCAGCCGGGCCGCCCGCTCCGCGACGCGCGCCACGAACTCGGCGTGCACCGACCGCTCCACCAGCAGCCGCGAACCGGCCACACACGACTGTCCGGCCCCGGAGAAGATCGCGGACACGGCGCCGTCCGCCGCCCGGTCCAGATCGGCGTCGGCGAACACGATGTTGGCGCTCTTGCCGCCGAGTTCAAGGACCGTCGGGATGCCCGTGGCCGCCGCCGCGACGGCCACCCGCCGCCCCGTGCCCACCGAGCCGATGAAGGACACCTTCCCGACCCGCGCGTCACTGGTGAGGGTGGCACCGACCGTGGAACCCAGACCCGTGGCGACGTTGAACACACCGTCCGGCAGCCCGGCCTCGTGTGCCAGCTGCGCCAGGCGCACAGTGGAGGCGGGCGTGAACTCGCTGGGCTTGACGACGACCGCGTTGCCCGCGGCGAGCGGCGCCGCCGAGTTCCAGCCCCCGGTGAACAGCGGCGCGTTCCACGGAGTGATCGCCACGACGACACCCCACGGGACCCGCTCGGTGTACGTGTGCCAGTTGCCGGGGACCGGGATGGTGTGTCCGAGCAGCTTGTCCGCCCAGCCCGCGTAGTAGCCGAACATCTCGGCGACCTTGGCGGCCTCGCCGCGGGTGTCGCGGATCGGCTTGCCGGTGGTGGCGGACTCCAGCGCCGCGAGTTCCTCGACGTGCTCGGCGACGGTGCGGGAGACCTCGCGCAGGATCGCCGCGCGCTCGAAGGGGTCGGTGGCGGCCCACACCTCGGCGCCGCGGACCGCGCTCGCGAGGACGGCGTCGGCGCCCTCCGTACCGGCGTCCGCGTAGTCGGCCACCCACTCCGAGGTGGCGGCGGACGTGAGACGGACGGCCTCGCCGCGGCCGGGGACGACCTGGCCGTCGAGATACGAGCCGAGTCCCTGCGGGAAGTGGGCGTCCAGCGCCGCGCGGGCGGTGGCGGCACCGGAGGTCGCGGAGCCGATCGAGAAAATCGTGCTGTTCATGGTGCGTCGGTCCTTAACGCGTGAGGGTCGGTGCGACGGTGCGGGCTATCTCGGAGAAGTCGGCGGCCGGGCCCAGTTCGGCCAGGGCCTCCTGCCACCGCTCGCTCGCGGCGGCCAGCAACTGAGGTGTCTCACCACGCTGCTTCGCGGTCTCGACGGCGAGGGCGGCATCGCGCGCCATCAGTCCGAGCGAGAACCCGGAGTCGTACGTGCCGCTGAGCACCCAGTCCGGATACATGGCGGCGGACGCCTTGCTGGCACCGGACGCGCCACTGATTCCGGCGGCGGAGGCGGCCGGGTCGACGCCGTAGGACTTCGCGACGGCCAGCGCCTCGCCGACCGCCACCAGGTTGACCGCGGCCAGCATGTTGTTGAGCAGCTTGACCACGTTGCCCGAGCCGGGCCCGCCGAGGTGCCGGAACTGGCCGCCGGTGAGGGCATCGAGGACCGGTCGCGCGGCATCGAGGGCGTCCGGCTCGGCGCCCACGAACGCGGTCAGCCGACCGGCGACGGCGCCGGTGCGGCCACCTGAGACGGGCGCGTCGACGAACGACACACCCCGCTCCGCCGCGAGCGCCGCACACGCGGCCGAGGTGTCGGGCTGCGACGTCGTGGTGTCGACCACCGCCACCGAGCCCGGGCGGTCCAGCAGGGTGGGCAGGCTCGCCTCGACGACCTGGGCCGAGGGCAGGGACAGCACCACGTACGGGGTGCCGGCGAGCTCCTCGAGTGTGTCGACGGCGTCGACCCCGGCTTCCTGCGCGGTGGCCCGCGCCGCGGGAGAGGGGTCGTACCCCCGGACCTGCCAGCCGGCGGCGACCAGAGCGGTGGCCATGGCGCCGCCCATCGAACCGAGGCCGACGACGGCGATGTGCTTGCTCATCTGTGCTCCTTGCGGGAGGGAGGGGGCAATCAGGCGTGGAGCCCCCGCCGCTCGGGGTGTCAGTCGAGATAGATGTCCAGGTCCCGCCACAGCTGCTGGGTGCGGCGGATCGCGGCGCGGCTGCGCTCGGGCTGCGCCTCCTGCATGCCGGCGAGCAGCCCGTAGACCACCGACGTGGCGGCGGTGACGGACTGGAAGAACGAGATGCCTTCGGACGGCACGATCAGCAGGTGGTCGGCGATGGCGGTGGCGAGCCGCCCGCGGCGCATATCGGTGATCGCGACGACGGTGGCCCCGGCCTCGTGGGCGGACTCCGCGGCGGCGATGACCTGCTTCGTGGAGCGCCACATGTTGACGACCAGGAGCACATCACCCGGCCCGACGTTGTTCACCGCCGAGGCCAGGTGCACACCGGCCCGGTTCTCCAGCGTGATCGGGTAGCCCATGGTGGAGCCGAGGTGTGCCATCACGGTGGCGGGACCCGCGAAGGAACCGACGCCGATGACGAGGATCGACCGGGCCCCGGCCAGCGCCGCGATGGCGGCCTCGGCCTCCGCCGCGGAATTGCTCTCGAGGGTCTGCCGCAGGTTCTCGAGGTCGTGCGACAGCGCGTCGTGCAGCGGGCTGCGGTGCTCGCCGTGCTCGGTGAGCGTGTCCTCGGTGGAGATCTGCACCAGGTACCGTGCGCGCAGCTCCCGCTGCAGGTCGGGCCAGCCCTGGTAGCCCAGGGTCTGCGCGGCCCGGACGACCGTGGAGCTGTTCACGTCCGCCCGCTCGGCGATCTGCGCGATCTCGGCGTACGAGGCGAGCTGCGGATTGCGCACGATGACGTCGACGACGCGGGTCTGGGCCTTGGACAGGGGCACGTCGGGCAGGGCGTCGCCCAGCCAGTCGGCCTGGCCGGGGTTCTTGGGGGTGCGAGGTGAAGGCACGGGCGTTGCTTTCTGAGAGAGAGGCAATCTGCAAGTGCGATTGCATAAACGTACCTCGCAATTCCAATTGCGGGAACCCCTCGCTCGGCCCGTCGTCCACGCCGCCGCAGGTGATAGAGATGGTCCTGCCGTGATCTTCACCGGAAGGAACCACCGTTGAGCTCCGACGACGCCCCCGTCCTGCGGGCCGTGGAGGGACGCGCCGCGTACCTCACCCTGAACCGGCCCCGGGCCCTGAACTCGCTCACCCACGCCATGCTGCGATCCCTCGCGGAGGCACTCGACACCTGGGCGGACGACCCCGCCGTCGGGACCGTCGTGCTCCAGGGCGCGGGGGAGCGGGGCCTGTGCGCGGGCGCCGACATCCGGCTCTTCCACGACGACGCGCGCAGCGGTGACCACCGGGCGTCGGCGGCCTTCCTGCGCGACGAGTACCGGCTCAACTCCCTTATCGCGCACTACCCGAAGCCCTACGTCGCCGTCATGGACGGCATCGTCATGGGCGGCGGCGTCGGCCTGTCCGCGCACGGAAGCATCCGGATCGTCACCGAACGCTCGAAGGTCGCGATGCCCGAGGTCGGCATCGGCCTGGTCCCCGACGTCGGCGGCACGTACCTGTTCACACGCGCGCCCGGACACCTCGGCACCCACCTGGCGCTCACAGGCATGGCGGTCGGCGCGGCCGACGCGCTGCTGTGCGGCCTCGCCGACCACTACGTACCGTCCGAGGCCCTGCCCCAGCTGCTGCGCGAGCTGGCCGGGGCGGAGCAGCCGGGCGAGGTCGTCGCACGCCACACGCAGCAGGCACCGCCCGGAGACCTCGCCGAGCAGCGGTCCTGGATCGACGACTGCTACGCCGCGGACACGGTCGAGGAGATCGTCGAGCGGCTCTTCGCCACCGGCGACGTCGCCGCCAAGGAGGCGGCGGACCTGATCCTCTCCCGGTCGCCCATGGCCGTAAAGGCGACCCTTGAGTCCCTGCGCCGCGCGGCCCGCCTCGACACGCTGGAGCAGGTACTCGACCAGGAATACCGGGTGATCAGCGCGGCCCTGGACACCCACGACCTGCCCGAGGGCATCCGCGCCCAGATCATCGACAAGGACCGCGACCCCCGCTGGTCCCCTGCGACCCTGGCCGAGGTCGGGCCCGCCGATGTGGAGCGCTACTTCGCGCCGCTCGGCGAGCGGGAACTGGGCCTCGGCTGAGGCCTCCCGGGGCGGGCCTCAGACGCGCTGCGCCAGCCGCCGGTGCAGCTCCTTCACGGCCGGCACCAGCTCGTCCACCGGCCCCTCGACCTTCACCGACGGGGCGACCTCCTGCACGGGCAGGGCGTTCACCGGGCCCTGGGGCCGCCCCCACTCGGCCAGCCACCCGGACAGCTGCGCCGAGGACGCCACGTACACGATCCGGTCGAGCCCGACCCAGGCGTGCGCCGCCGAGCACATGGGGCAGTGCTCACCGGACGTGTACACGGTGGCGGTGGCACGCTCCTCGGGGGTGAGGTGACCGGCCGCCCAGCGGGCGAGCTCGAACTCGGGGTGCCGCGTCGCGTCACCACCGGCGACCCGATTGCGGTCCTCGGCCCTGACCTTCCCCGCACCGTCCATAAGGACGGAGCCGAACGGCTCGTCACCGGCGTCCAACGCCTCGGCGGCCAGCTCCACACACCGGCGCAGATGGTCCAGTTCACGCTCTTCCACGGTGGCCTCTTTCGCTACGGGGACGGGCCTCTGTCGCAGCCATCCTGTCAGCGCCCCACGCGGTTTACGGGACGCGGGCGACGCCGACATAGAACCCGCTCAGCTCCTCGGCGGGAGCAGGCCCCGACTGGTACCACTTGGTCGCCGTCACCAGTCCGGGCTCCACCAGCTCCAGGCCCTCGAAGAACGGCTCGACCTCGGCCCGCGTGCGCATCCGCAGCGGGATCTCGCCCTTGCGGTACGTGTCGGTCACGGACTTCACCAGGTGCGGGTGCTCGTCGGTGGTGCCGTGCGACAGCACCAGATAGCTGCCCGTCGGCAGCGCGTCGACGAGCGCCCTGGTCAGGCCGTACGGGTCCTCGTCGTCGCCGATGAAGTGCATCAGCGCGATCATCGACAGGGCGACGGGACGGGAGAAGTCCAGGAACGTGCGCGCGTGGTCGAGGATGACATCGGGGCGGCGGACATCCGCCTGGATGTAGTCGGTGCCCCCCTCCGGAGCGCTCACCAACAGGGCCTCCGCGTGCCGCAGCACGATCGGATCGTTGTCCGCGTACGAGACCCGGGCGGTCGGCACGATGCCCTGCACGATCTGGTGGAGGTTGGGCTCGGTCGGGATGCCCGTGCCGATGTCGAGGAACTGATCGATGCCGTTGCCGGCGAGCCACGCGGCGGCCCGGTGCATGAACGCGCGGTTGCGCAGGGCGTTCTGGCGGGCCTCCGGCGGCAGCTTCTCCGCGACTGCCTGGTCGACCGGGTAGTGGTCCTTGCCGCCCAGCAACCAGTCGTAGACACGGGCCGGGTGGGGTCTGCTCGTGTCGATGCGGTTCTCGAAGGGCTGTGCCGTCATGTCTGACTCCAGCGTGTGCTCGATCGCCGGGGCCCCTCGGAAGCGTCGCGGGCCCCGGACCCGGTCCGGAAGGCTTCCGCGATCATGCCATGGGCAGGCCTTCACCAGGTGTGGCTTCAACTCGGGGCTACGGGAGGCGACTTGGGCCCGTCGGCTCGGTCGTCAGACGGTTCCGGTCGGTGCCGTGGCCGGTACGTCTCCCGTGATCGGCGGCACCTCCGCCTCCGAAGCGCGCACCAGACGCGGCCCGTCCGGCCCGTACACTGCGCGCGGTTCGGGGAAGAGGAACAGCAGGGCGAGATAGACGACGGCGGCGAGGACGAGGCCGACCGGGAGCGAGATGTCGGTGCCGCCCGCGAGTGTGCCGAGCGGGCCGACGAACTGGCCCGGCAGATTCGTGAACAGCAGCGCCATGCAGGCCGAGACCAGCCACGCCGACAGACCACGCCAGTTCCAGCCGTGCGTGAACCAGTAACGCCCGCCGCGCTGGCGCCGGTTGAAGACCTGGAGCGCCTCCGCGTCGTACCAGCCGCGCCGGGTCACGTAGCCGAGAGCCATGACGACCATCCACGGCGCGGTGCACGTGATGATGAGCGTGGCGAACGTGGAGATCGACTGGGCGAGGTTCAGGGCGAACCGGCCGACGAAGATGAACGCGATCGACAGCGAACCGATGAAGACCGTCGCCTGCACCCGGCCGAAGCGCGGGAACACCGAGGAGAAGTCGAGACCCGTGCCGTACAGGGCGGTCGTGCCCGTCGCCATGCCGCCGATCAGCGCGATCAGGCACAGCGGGAGGAAGTACCAGCCGGGGGAGATGGCCAGGAGTCCGCCCACGTAGTTCGGCGCCGCCGGATCCAGGTACTTCTCCGCCTTCGCGGCGATCACCGACGCGGTGGCGAGGCCGAACAGGAACGGCAGCAGTGTCGCGATCTGCGAGAGGAACGCCGCGCCCATGGCCCGCCCGCGCGGTGTGGCCGCCGGGATGTAGCGCGACCAGTCACCGAGGAACGCGCCGAACGACACCGGGTTGGACAGCACGATCAGCGCCGAGCCGATGAAAGACGGCCAGAACATCGGCGTCGACGTGGAGGCGAACGACCCCGTGTAGCCGGGGTCGAAGTCCCCCGCGAACGCGAACACACCGAGCACGAACAGCGCCGAAGCGGCCAGCACCGCGATCTTGTTCACGAAGAGCATGAACCGGAACCCGTACACGCACACCGTCAGGACGAGCCCCGCGAACACCGCGTACGCGACGCCGTACGAGAGGTCCGACTCGGGCAGCCCCGCCAGCCGGTGCGCCGCGCCGATCAGCGCGTCGCCGGACGACCACACGGAGATCGAGAAGAACGCGATCGCCGTGAGCAGCGACAGGAACGAGCCGACGACACGGCCGTGCACACCCAGATGTGCGGACGAGGACACCGCGTTGTTCGTGCCGTTGGCCGGGCCGAACACGGACATCGGCGCCAGCAGCAGCGCGCCCGCCACCAGGCCCAGGACCGTCGCGGCGAGCCCCTGCCAGAAGGACAGGCCGAACAGGATCGGGAACGCGCCGAGCACACACGTGGCGAAGGTGTTGGCGCCGCCGAAGGCGAGACGGAACAGGTCGAGGGGACGGGCCGTGCGGTCCCCGTCGGGAATCCGCTCGACACCGTGGGTCTCAACTTCCGTGACACTGGGGGACGTTGTGGCGCCGGGGGCCGCGTCGGCCATGCGTAACCGCCTTTTGGATCTTGCCGGACTTCAACGGGGTGACGGTACCCGTGTCCCGGCGGCGGTACGGGAACCGGGTCCCGGACCGGCGGTCCCCAGGACGAGCACCTGAATCGCCAGCACGGCCCCGCCGCGCGCCCAGTCGTGGAAGTCGGAGACCTTGGTCTCCAGATTGACCGGGTCGGCCCGCGGGTGGCGGTTCGTGCGGATCGCCTCCTCGATCACGGGGGCCGCCACGTCGACGAGGCCGACGCCCTCCCCGGCGAGCAGGATCTTCTGCGGCATCGCGAAGTTCGCGATCTGCGCGACGAGCGTGCCGAGCGCGCGGGCCGCCTCGCCGACCACCCGGGCCGGGAGCGGTTCGCCCTCGACGGCGCGCGCGAGGATCTCCTCGTACGTCGCGTCCTCGCCCGTGGCGGCCCGCACCTGGCGGCGGATGCCGGGGATCGTGAGAAGGGAGACGGCGCTGCCGCGCCGACCGTCGGGGGTCAGCGGCCCGGACGGATCGACGATCCAGAAGCGGCCCACCCCGAGCCCGTCCTCGGCCGTCGCCACCCGCCGGCCCCCGCTGACCAGGCCGTACCCGAGCCCCGCCCCGATCGTGAGCACCGCGAACCGGTCCAGGCCCCGGCCCGCCCCGAACCAGCTCTCGGCCTCGACGAGGGCGCTCACATCGTTCTCGACGACCGCGGGCAGCCCGGTGCGCTCGCGCACGAGCCGCGCGAGCGGCACGTCCCGCCAGTCGAGGAACGCCGACTCGTCGACGACCGAACGGTCCTGCGCGCGGCCGCCGAGCCCGATCCCGATGCCGCACAGCGAGGGAAACTCGTGGGCGAACGCATCGGTCAACTCGCCTATGGCCGCGACGACTTGATCCGGTTCGCGGCTCGCGAGCGGCGCGTCGCGGCAGGCCACGATGTCGCTCCTGAGCGTGGTGACAACGCCGTAGACCGTGTCCTCGGTGACCTTGAATCCGGCGAAGGTGCGGGACTCGGCGACGATGTCCAGGGGGCGGGACGGTCGGCCCTGGCGCGACTCCGAGCGCGCCGGGCCCTCCGGTGCCTCGACCAGCAGCCCCGACTCGATCAGTGGCTTGGTCAGCCGGGTGAGGCTGCCCGCCGACAGGTCGAGGCGCCGCGCGAGCTCACTGCGCGACAACGGCCCACGGGTGAGCACCTCCAACGCCACGGCGCGCTCGCCCGAACTGAGCGGCACCCAGGTGTCCGCCTTCGCGTTCATCGCCAACCCCTCTCCCCGTTCCTTCTGTTACAAAAGGAATGACGTCACTCTAAGTCGCAGCAACCCCTTTCAGGTAGTCGCTGCACGCATCTTGACGGCCCGAAAGTTCTGCCGCGAAAGTAACCAAGCCGAGGACGAGGTCGAATCGCAGACGAGGGAGTCCCGATGACTGTCACCTCCAGCAGCCCGCCGAGACATCTGCCGCTCACCGGCAGTGCCCCGCGGGAGAAGCGCAGACGTCCCCTCGGTGACGGTGCGATCGCCGCACTCTTCATCGCTCCGGCCATGCTCGGCTTCGCCGTCTTCCTGCTGTGGCCCACCCTGCGCGGCATCTGGCTGAGCTTCACCCGCTTCAACCTCCTCACGCCACCGGAGTGGGTCGGCCTCGCCAACTACGAGCGCATGGTCAACGACCCCATCTTCTGGGACTCGTTGAAGGTCACCGTCGAATACGTCCTCGTCAACATCGGCGTGCAGACGGTGGCCGCGCTCGGCATCGCCGTCCTGCTGCACCGGCTCACGCAGTCCTCCCTCCTGCGCGGCATCGTCCTCACGCCGTATCTGATGTCCAACGTCGTCGCCGGCCTCGTCTGGCTCTGGATGCTCGACACCCAACTCGGCATCGGCAACGAGATCATCGCCGGCGTCGGCCTCGACCGGATCCCGTTCCTCGCCGACGAGACCTGGGCCATCCCCACCATCGCGCTCATCAACGTGTGGCGGCACGTCGGCTACACCGCGCTGCTCCTCTTCGCGGGACTCCAGGCGATACCCCACGACATGTACGAGGCGGCGCGCGTCGACGGCGCGAGCGAGTGGCGGATGTTCACCCGCATCACCATGCCGCTGCTGCGGCCGGTCCTCGCGGTCGTCCTCATCATGACGGTGATCGGCTCCTTCCAGGTCTTCGACACCGTCGCCGTGACCACGGCAGGCGGGCCCGCCAACGCCACCAACGTGCTGCAGTTCTACATCTACGGCTCGGCCTTCGGCCGCTTCCAGTTCGGCTACGCCTCCGCGATGTCCGTGGCCCTGCTGGTCGTGCTCAGCGTGATCACCATCGTCCAGTACCGGATCACCCGGGCCGGACAGACCGACCTCGGCTGAAGAGAGGAGCACCGACATGGCCACCACCGCACCCGCACCTGCGCGCAGCGCCCGGCCCGCCCGGCGCCGGCCCTCCTTCGGGCGCGCCGTCGCCTGGACCACGATGGGCGCGATCGTGCTCGTCACCCTGCTGCCGTTCTACTGGGTGCTGCGTACCGCGCTCTCCTCCAACCCGGGCATCGCCGCCGACCCGACCTCCGTGCTCCCCGTCGAGCCGACGGGCGGCGGCTTCGAGCGCGCCCTCGGGCTGCAGTCGACGAAGGAGGCCGTCGCCCAGGGCGGCGCGGGCGGCGGTCTCGACTTCTGGCGCTACCTGCTCAACTCGATCGTCGTCTCGACGCTGATCACCGTCTGCCAGATCCTGTTCTCCGCCATGGCCGCCTACGCGTTCGCGCGGCTCAACTGGCGTGGCCGCAACACCGTGTTCGCGCTGTTCCTCGGCGGTCTCATGGTGCCTTCGATCTTCACGCTGCTGCCCAACTTCGTGCTCGTGAAGGAACTCGGGCTGATCGACTCGCTGCTCGGGATCGCGTTGCCCACGATGTTCATGACACCGTTCGCGGTCTTCTTCCTCCGTCAGTTCTTCATGAACATCCCGCTCGAGGTCGAGGAGGCCGCGCTCCTGGACGGCGCGGGCCGGATCCGGATCTTCTTCCGGGTGCTGCTGCCCATGGCGTCCACCCCGGTCATCACCCTCGCCGTCCTGACGTACATCACCTCCTGGAACGACTACTTCTGGCCGCTGATGGTGTCGTACAGCGACAGCTCCCGCGTCCTCACCGTCGCCCTCGCGATGTTCCGCGCGCAGACCCCGCAGTCCGGCTTCGACTGGTCCGGGCTCATGGCGGCGACCCTCATCGCGGCGCTCCCGATGCTGCTGCTCTTCGGAGTGTTCGCGCGCCGGATCGTCAGCTCCATCAGCTTCACCGGACTCAAGTAGGAGGCACCGGATGCGATTTCGTACGCTCGTCGCGCTGACCGGAGTACTGGCGCTGTCGCTGACCGGGTGCGCGGGCAGCGACCCCGGAGCCCGCTCGTCGGGAACCGTGACGTACTGGCTGTGGGACGCGAACCAACTGCCCGCCTACGAGGCCTGCGCGAAGGACTTCGAGAAGCAACACCGCGGCCTTGACGTGAAGTTCACCCAGATCGGCTGGGAGGACTACTGGACCAAGCTCACGGCGAGCTTCATCTCCGGCACCGAGCCGGACGTCTTCACCAACCACATCCAGAAGTTCGGCCAGTTCGCCGACCTGCAGGTGCTCGAACCGCTCGACGACCTCGGTATGAAGGACACGGACTACCAGCCGGGACTCGCGGCGAACTGGGTGGCCCAGGACGGACACCGCTACGGCGCGCCGAAGGACTGGGACACCGTCTCGCTCTTCTACAACAAGAAGATGCTCGACGACGCCGACCTCACCCCGAAGGACCTCGACGGGCTGCGCTGGAACCCCAAGGACGGCGGCACCTTCGAGAAGGCCATCGCCCACCTCACCGTCGACAGAAACGGCAAGCGCGGCGACGAACCCGGCTTCGACAAGCACAAGGTCAAGACCTACGGCCTCGCCACCAACGGGGCAGGGGACGGCGACGGCCAGACCCAGTGGAGCCCGTTCACCGGCTCCGCCGGCTGGTCCTACACGGACAAGAAGCGGTGGGGTGACGAGTACCGGTACGGCGACAAGACCTTCCAGTCCGTCATCGAGTGGTACTTCGGCCTCGCGAAAAAGGGCTACATGGCGCCCTTCACCGCCTGGAACGCCGGACTCAACCAGTCCAACGCCCAGTTCGCCGCGGGCCGCGCCGCCACCGCCTTCGACGGCGCCTGGATGCTCTCCACCTACGCCGGGTTCAAGGGCATCGACTTCGGCACCGTCCGCAACCCCACAGGACCCACCGGCAAGCGCGCCACCATGATGAACGGCCTCGCCGACTCCGTCACCAAGGGCGCCCGCAACAAGGCGGGAGCCAAGAAGTGGGTCGCGTACATGGCCTCCGACGCCTGCCAGCGGACGGTCGGCCGGTACGGGATCGTCTTCCCCGCGACACCGTCGGGGACGGACACGGCCGTCGCGGCCTACAAGAAGAAGGGCATCGACACCTCGGCTTTCACCACCCCGGTCGACGACCGCAAGCAGTACCGCACCTTCCCCTTCCCGATCACCAACTACGCCGCCGACGTCTACGCCCTCATGCACCCGGCGATGCAGGACGTCTTCGGCAACGGGGCGCCCGCGAGACGCCTCGACGAGACCAACGACCAGATCAACCTCCTGCTCGACCAGTGACCACGCAGCGAACGCACAGCACGTAGCGACCACGCAGCACGTAGCGACACATAGCGACCACGCAGCACGTAGCGACACATAGCGACCACGCAGCACGTAGCGAAAGGCATGCGCACATGACGTTCACCCTCGGCATTGTCGGCGCCGGACAGTTCGCCGGCGGTTTCGCCAAGTTGTTCCTCGCCCACCCGGGCGTCGACGCCGTCCACGTCACCGACCTGCTGCCGGAGCGAGCCGAGCAACTGGCCGCGAAAGAGGGCCTCGCCGGAACCTTCCCCTCGTACGAGGCGATGCTGGAGTCCCGCGACATCGACGCCGTCGCCATCTTCACGCAGCGCTGGACCCACGGCCCGCTCGTCCTGCAGGGCCTCGAAGCCGGCAAGCACGTCTACTCGGCCGTCCCGATGGCCATCACACGCGACGAGATCGCCGCGATCATCGACGCGGTCCGCCGCACCGGACTCACGTACATGATGGGCGAGACCAGCGAGTACAACCCCGCCACCGTGCACACCCGCAACCAGATCGCCGACGGCGCCTTCGGACGGCTCTTCTACGCGGAGGGCGACTACGTCCACGACATGGACCTCGGCTTCTACGAGGCGTACCAGTACAGCGGAGGCGAACGCTGGAAGGAGACCGCCAGCTATCCGCCGCTGCTCTACCCGACACACGCGGTCGGCGGAGTGCTCGGCGCGTGGCGGACACACGCGGTCAGTGTCTCGGCGATCGGTGTGAAGGACGAGCGCGGCGACGGTGTCTTCGACACCGAGGTCAGCCAGTTCGGCAACGACATCTCCAACGCCACCGCACTCTTCGAGGTCGCCGGTGGCGGCTCGTTCCGTACGAACGAGTTCCGGCGGGTCGGCTACCCCTCGCACATCAGGGAGTCACGCTTCCGGTTCTTCGGCACGGACGCCAGCATGGAGCAGCTCGCCACGGTCAGCTTCTGGCAGGACAAGAAGGGCGTGCAGGACATCACCGAACTCCTCGAACCGAAGCCGTCGCTCAGCCCGGACGACCCGTCGCTCGAGAAGATCGCGCCCGCCCTGCGCGCCGCGTTCACGTCGGGCTCGGCCCCCGTCCACGACCGCTCCCGCCTGCCCCGCGTCTACGACGACATGCCCAACGGCCACGAGGGCAGCCACCACTTCCTGGTGGACGACTTCGTCACCGCGGTCAACACCCGCACCCTGCCGTCGGTGAACGCGTGGGTGGCCGCGCGCTACACGCTGCCGGGCATCGTCGCCCACGACTCGGCGCGCCAGGGCGGGGCACGCCTGGAGATCCCGGACTTCGGGGACGCGCCGGGGGCCTGAGCAGTGCCGGCCAGGGTGAGGGCCTGTCGTTTCGGATCAGGTCCTAGCCCCGCCCGAGGACGCAGAAGTCGTGTCCCTCGGGATCGGTGAGACACGTCCACGGGACGTCGCCCTGGCCGAGGTCGATGTCGGTGGCGCCGAGGGTCTTCAGGCGGGTGACCTCCGCCTCCTTGTCGTCACCGGCGTACGGCAGCAGATCGATGTGGACGCGGTCCTCCACGGTCTTGCCGTCCGACGAACGAAGGAACTCGAGATACGGGCCCACACCCTGGGAGGAGCGCAACACGGCCCGGTCGTTGGCCACTTCGCGCACCGTCCAGTCCGTCGCCCCGCCCCAGAACCGGGCCATGGCCCGCGGGTCCGCACAGTCGACCACCACGGCCGCGATCGGCCCGGTGTCCCGGTAGACCTCCCGGGGCTCCAGCACGCAGAACTCATTGCCTTCCGGGTCGGCGAGCACGGTCCACGGCACATCGCCCTGGCCGACGTCGGCGGGCGTCGCGCCGAGTTCCTTCAACCGCGCGACCGTCTCCGCCTGATGAGTGGGCGAGGTGGTCGCGAGATCGATGTGCACACGGTTCTTCGTCGCCGTCTTGGCGTGCGGAACGGTGACCACGTCGATGCACACGGCGCTCGCGTCCGGCCACGCGAAGCCGCCACCGGGCTCCACATTGGTCACACCGGGTGCCTCGCTGGACACGCCCCAGCCGAGCGCATCCGCCCAGAACCGCCCGACGACCGCATCGTCAAGGGCCTTGATGTTCACCTGAACCGGTCTCAGAGCCATGCCGGAGACCCTATGCACACCGCTGCCGCACAGGTACGTGGTGTCGCCGAACGGTGATCATTTTGCTTGCCCCGCCTCGAACTCCATGGCCGCCACCTCGATCACGGCGAACCGGAGCCCGAAGGTCCTGAACGACTCGACGCGGGCCAAGCGTCGCGCCGACCGCCTGGACCTGGGCATGATGGGCCGGTGTGCCGGGGGAGCCGCGCAGGGTCGGCCTTCGACATGCGTGGAGTGGCAGGGAGGGGGTAGGCGCGCCGCCGGAGGCGCTGCGCGTGACAGGGACGCCTCGGCGGCTGAAGGGACGGTTATGGGGCAGGCTCGGGTTCGGTTTCCTGTGCGCTGGGAGGACGGAGGTGTCCTGGTCGTGCAGGTCGTGGGCCGGTTCGATGCCGATGCCGCGGCGGAGCTGGGTGCACTGATGGGGCGGCTGGGCGCCACGGGTCAGTCCGGTCTGGTGGTGGACTTCCAGGACGCCGAACTCTGCGGGGCCGACGGGGCGCGGCAGTTCGTCGAGGCGGGTCTGGACATGGTGGCGGGCGGCGGCGCGCTGGCCGTCGTGGCGGACGCCGCCGAGCAGGCCGTGCTGCGCGCCGTGGGGGCGGACCGCCTGCCGCTTGGCGTGCACGACGATGTCGCCGCGGCCCTCGAAAAGATCTCGGGCCGGTCGACGGACACACTGGGGGACCGGGACGCCGGCGCGGGATCGGGCTCCGCACTGCGATAGGCGCCCGGCCCGGACTCCACCGGCACGCAAGGGCGTACCGCACAGTGGTGCCATGACGAACTCCGACGCCCGGTTTCTCCCCGGCCTCGAACTGTCCAGGGCCCTGTACGAAGAGGCCGTACGGCCGATCCTGCGGGAGGCGTTCCCCGGGCTGCGTCACGCGGCCGCCCGCATCGGCGGTGGATCCGAGGTACTCGGCTTCGACACACCACGGTCCGCTGACCACGAGTGGGGTCCACGGCTGGAACTCTTCCTGACGCCCGAGGACCGGGCCGAACACGGCGCGCGTATCCACGACGTCCTTGCACAGCGGCTGCCCAAGCACGTACGGGGCTGGCCCACGCACTTCCAGGAGAGCGGGAACCCGCTGGACCCGGTCGGCCGCATGCAAGCCACCGACGGCCCGGTCAACCACCGCGTCGACCTCCACACCGTGGACGAGTGGGCGGCCGGACACCTCGGGCTGCACGCGGCCGACGCGGAGCCGAGCGTGAACGAATGGCTGGCCATGCCCCAGCAGCGGCTCGCCGAGACCACCGGCGGCATGGTGTTCCACGACGAGCCCGGCACCCTCACCGCCCTGCGGCGCACCTTGGCGTGGTACCCGGAACAGGTGTGGCGGTACGTGCTGGCGAGCCAGTGGCAGCGCATCTCCCAGGAAGAGGCATTCGTGGGCCGCTGCGCGGAGAGCGGCGACGACATCGGATCAGCCGTGGTGGCGGGCCGCCTCGTGCGCGACCTGATGCGCCTGTGCCTGCTCCTGGACCGGCGCTACGTTCCGTACAGCAAGTGGCTCGGGAGCTCCTTCGGCCGGCTGCCGGTGGCGGACTCCCTTACCCCGTCGCTGCGCGGCGCGCTCACGGCCCAGGATCACCCCACCCGGGAACGGCACTTGTGCGACGCCTACGAGGCCGTGGCCACGCTGCACAACGCGACCGGACTGACCACCCCACTGGACCCGAACCGACGCCCCTACCACTCCCGCCCCTTCCTGGTGCTGCACGCCGAACGCTTCGCCCAGGCCCTGGCCCGCACCCTCACACACCCGGCTCTACGTGAACGGCCTCTGGTGGGAGGCGTGGACCAGTGGTCGGACAGCACCGACCTGCTCCGCCAACCCCGGGCCGTGCGCGCCGCGGTGGACGCGCTCCAGTGAGCCGACCGGGGCGCGCGGGGGACCGGAACCGGCTCAGGAGCGGCGTGAACTGGTCCTGACGAAGCCGGGGGCGGCCGGGCACCATGGTCCGGTGGTCGGACGGGAGGGCCGTCGTGGGCGCGAAGGTGCGTGACGTGGTGCGGGACGTGGTCGCCGAGGTGGCGCCGGACGAGGTCCTGTTGCTGGACCAGCTGGCGCCCTTGGACGAGGGCCGCGTAACCCGCCTCTTCGAGCGGCGAGTTCGAGACATGGAGTCGCATCCGGCGCCGTACGCGGAACCGCACGTGGACCCGCGCACTGACTCGCACACCGACCTGCACCTGGACTCGCACACCGACCCGCACATGGGATCGCTCGAATGCGGTCACGTGGATGTGACCGCGCCGGTCACCCCGGTGGTGTGGCTGGCGCTGGACGAGGCGGCTCGGCGCACCACCTGCCGGGCCATCGACGGCCGCTCGCGACGCCGCACGCCGCTGCTGCACCACCTGTTCCGCCGGCGGCGCCAGCCCCCTCCCACGATCCGCTCCCTCACCGCGGCCCAACTCGACGCCGTACGCCGCTTGGTGCGCGACCATGCCCGCTCGGCGCGACTCGGTGAGGACGCGGCGGCGGCACTCGCGGATGCGGTGACCTCCCGGCTGTCCCTGGAGCTGACGGACGCGGGCTGAGGCGGGCCGACGCGAGCCGGCGCGGTCCCGCGCGGTCCTGGGACGGTTCGCCCTGATGTGCCCCGCCCCGCGGGATGTCCTGGCTCGTCACTGCGAGGAGATCCCGTGAAGTACGGGAATGCCACCGGAACTTCGGGGCGCGTGCGTCCTACACCTAACTGGGTGGCCGGGCCGACCCGGCGACCGCACAGGGAAAGGACCCACGCCGCCTTGTCGTCTCGAGCCGCGCATTCACCCGAGGGGGTCTCCCACCCCGGAGGCAGCACCCGTGACCCACGCCGCTTCCTGTGGCGACTGACCGCAGCCACCGGCGGCGGCATGTTCATCGACGGGTTCGTGTTCGCCTCCGTCGCCTCCGCGCTGGCCGGCAGCGCGATGTCCCGCGAGATCGGCGTCACCCTCACCTGGGCCACCCTGATTTCGTCGTCGACACTCGTCGGCACCTTCTTCGGCGGCCTCTTCCTCGGCTATCTGACCGACCGGGTCGGCCGCCGCCCGATGTTCACGATCGACCTGTCGGTGTTCCTGGCCGGCGCGGTGCTCATGCTGTTCGTGACCGCCCCCTGGCAGGTCATGGTCCTCGGCCTGGTGATGGGCCTCGCGGTGGGCGCCGACTACTCGATCGGCTCCCCGCTGCTCGCCGAATTCGCGCCGCGCGTGCGGCGCGGCAACTATCTCGGTGTCCTCGAGATCCTGTGGAACGTCGGCTACGTGGTGGCGTACCTCATCGGATACCTGATCAACAGCCACTGGCCGTCCGCCTGGAACATCACGCTCGCCGCGAGCGCCGTACCCGCGGTGATCTGTCTGATGCTCCGGCACGGACTGCCGGAGTCCCCACGCTGGCTGATGTCAAAGGGCCGCCGCGAAGAGGCACTTGAGGTCCTGACCGAGTCCTTCGGCGCCACCGGGACACGTACCACCCTCGATGCCGACACAGCCGACATCGACGCCGACACGGCCGACATCCACGCCGAACAGGCCGAGGACACGCGCTACTCGATGCTCTTCTCCCCGGACTACATTCTGCGCACCGTCTTCGTGTGCACGTTCTGGATCTGCATCGTGCTGCCCTACTTCGCCCTGACCTTCTTCCAGCCGACCGTCCTCACCGCGATCGGCATGGGCAGCTCGGCGCTGGCCGGGGCACTGCTCGGGACGATCGTCGCGCTGGTCGGGGCCGTCACCGGCTGGTTCCTGGTCGACAAGGTGGGCCGCCGCAAGATCCTGATCTGGCCGATGTTCGGCTGCGCGCTCGCCCTCTTCCTGGTCGCCCTCGGCCACCGGCTGCCGGTGTGGGCGGGCACCGCCTGCTTCTTCGGCTACCTCTTCTCGTACGGGATCATGAGCATCCTGCCGGGCGTCTACCCCGAAGAGGTCTTCCCCACCGCGATCCGCACCTCGGGCGTGGGCCTCGCCTCCGCCGCGAGCAGGATCGGCGCGGCCGTCGGCACCTTCCTGCTGCCCCTCGGCCTGGAACACCTCGGCCTGGGCTGGTGCATGGCCGGCATGGGCGTGGTCTCCCTCATCGGAGGTGTGACCGCGCTCGCCTGGGCCCCGGAGACGAACGGCCGCCTGCTCACGGACACCGGCCACCGCGCGCAGCGCGGCCGCCGCCTTGTCGCGGCCGCGCCGGTGGGTCAGGGCTGATGTCTGCCGTCTGGATCAGGGCCGGGTGAGGGTGTAGGAGAGCTGGTAATTGGCCCCGTCCTTGGTGAAGTTGAGGATGCCGCTGCCCTCCTCGGTCAGCGTGTGCGATCCCAGGAGGTCACTTCTGTCGCCCGGGAGGCCATCGGCTTCGTGGAGCGTGATGGTGACCTCGCCGTCGAAGGCGTGGTACTCGTCGATGGCGTACTTCTGGCCCCCGCTCATGCTCGGGAGCAGGATGTTCTGGCCGTTCACGGCGAGCTTGGGATCGTCGTGGCCGACCCAGTCCTCGGTCTCGATGCACTTCAGCGTCTTCAGGTGAAGGTTGGCCATGGTGTTGCTCCCCGTTCTTGCGGTCGGTCTTCCGTCGGCTGGTCGGCCGTACCCCCGCAGGTAAGCATCGTGAACTGCGGGTCTTCTTGCCGGTGCGCGGGGTCGATACGCAATCTTCACGGGTACGGCACGGGTCGTGGGACCGGGACTTGGGTGAGGGCGCGGTCCTGTGTTCGTATGTGGCGGTGATTGAGAACGGCCCTCCCGAAGACTCCACGGCACACATCCCCGACCAGGCATCTGCCCCGGGCGACGACGACGCCCCCTTGGACCGCAAGGCCCGCAAGGCCCGCCGACGTGCGGCGCGCAGGGTGCTGCGTTCCCCCGCTCGTACGGCGGCGAAGGTGACGGCGACGCTCGTCGTGGTGCTCGCGTTCCTCGCGCTGGGGGACCGCTGGGCGGTGCTCTACGCCGAGAACATGGCGGCCGAGAAGGTGCAGGAATCGCTGAAGCTGCACGCCGAGCCCGAGGTGCACATCAACAGCTTCCCCTTCCTGGGCCAGGTCGCCATGGGCAACATCGACAACGTGGAGGTCAACGTGCCCCACGTGCCCGCGGGGCCGGTCTCGGTCGCGCAGGTGAAGGGATCGGTCGACGACATCCGGATCGTCGGCAGCCTCCCGTCCTCAGTCAAGGGCGCCGTCCTGAGCAAGGTCCGCGGCGACGTGTTCCTGTCCTTCGACGACCTCAACCGCGAAGTCGGCGCATCCCAGGTGACGTTGGCCCCCGGCAAGCAGCGCAACACGGTGCAGGCCAAGGGCGATCTCCCGGTCGCCGGAAAGAAGGCCCAGATCCGTGGCCGCGCGCACTTGGAGCGGACCGGCGACCGGGGCCTGGCACTGTCCGTGGAAGACACCAAGATCGTGGTCCCGGGCCTGCTCACCTACACCCCGGGCAAGGGCGGCGGCCTGCAACTGGCCGCACCCACCATCAACAAGATGGACCAACGCGAGACCGAACAGGCCACGGGACAGCGACTCCTCCCCGGAAAGCTCATGAAGGGCGGCGCCCTGGACACGCTGGCCGACCACCCTGCGCTGCTCAAGCCCGCCGGTATCGACCCGTCACTGATCCAGGGCCTGCAGAAGCTGCAAGAGCCGAAGGTCGCACAGAAGATGGAGTTCTCGGCCCAACTGCCCAAGGACATGCCCGGCGACCTGCGCCTGCGGGACATCACGGTCACGAACGAGGGAATCCGCGCCCAACTCTCCGGCAAGGACGTGCCGTTGGGCACCTGACGCATGGGTTCATTGCGCGGTCTGTGGCTGCAGCCCGGTCATCCCCGCGTAGAGGCCGCGATGGAACAACAGGGGGCGGGCGTGCAGCGCGGCCCCCAGATCGTCCACCGCGCCGACGACGATGAGGTGATCCCCACCGGGGTGGACCGCCGCGACCGTGCAGTCGAGCCACGCGCACGTCCCGTCCAGCCGCGGCAACCCCGACGGGGACCGGGTCCACGCGACACCGGCGAACTTGTCGATGCCCGACGTCGCGAAGGTCGTGCTGATGTCGTCCTGGTGGTCGGCGAGGATATTGACGCAGAACCGGCCGCCGGCCGCGATCCGCGGCCAGGTGGTGGACGACCGTCCCGGCAGGATGATGATCTGCGGTGGCTCCAACGACAGTGACGAGAACGACTGACATGTGAAGCCCACCGGGCCGTCCTCGCCGATCCCCGTCACCACGGTCACGCCGGACGCGAAGTGGCCCAGGACATCGCGGAACGACGGCAGTTGCTCTGTGTTCATGTGTCTCTCTCCCGTTCCGTGTGCCGGTAGCGGAGGGTGTACGCGTGCGGAGGTCAGCCCCTGACCGGTACGGTGCCCGCGGCCCGCAGGTCGGCCAGGGCAGGGAACCCGTCGATCGCCATCAGGAGGTCCAACTCGGCGAGAATTGCCCGCAGTTGGGACACCACGCCGTCCGCGCCCCCGACCGCGAGCGCGTAGGCGTACGGTCGCCCCACCCCGACCGCTGTCGCACCCAGTGCGAGTGCCTTCGCCACATCGGATCCGGAGCGAACACCGGAGTCGAACAGCACCGGCATCCCGTCGGCGGCCTCGACCACGCCGGGCAGTGCGTCCAGGGCAGGCAGTCCGCCGTTGGCCTGGCGGCCGCCGTGGTTGGAGCAGTAGATGCCGTCGATTCCGACGTCGCGGGCACGGCGGACGTCGTCAGGATGGCAGATGCCCTTGAGCAGGATCGGCAGCGAGGTGAGCGAGCGCAGCCAGGGCAGGTCGTCCCACTGCAGGGAGTTGGCCCAGATCCCGATCCACTCCCGGACCGCCGCGCGCAGGTCCTCGGACGGAGGGGCGGCGAGCCGCTTGAGGAACGTCGGATCCGAGAAGTAGTTCTCCAGGACGAGCCCGCGCAGCTGCGGAAAATTGCCCGTGTTGAGGTCCCGCGGTCGCCAGCCCGTCGTCCAGGTGTCGACGGTGACCACGATCGCGCGGTATCCGGCCGTTTCCGCGCGTTCGACCAGACTCGCCGCCAGGTCGCGGTCGCGGGGAACGTAGAGCTGGAACATCCCCGGGGTGTCACCGGCGTGCGGTGCGACGTCCTCCATCGGGTCCTGCATGAGCACGGAGCCGACCATCGGGACGCCGGTGCGCGCCGAAGCCTTGGCGACGGCGATGTCGCCGTGGAAGTCCTGGCTGCACAGGCCGATCACCCCGATCGGTGCCATGAACAGCGGACTGGGCAGCGACATCCCGAAGAGGTCGACCGACAGGTCCCGTTCATAGGCCCCGTTGAGCATCCGCGGCACGATCCCGTGGTGGGCGAACGCCGACACGTTCGCACGCTGCGTGCCCTCGTCGCCGCACCCGCCGGCGACGTAGGAGTGCACCCACCAGGGGAGCACCTCGGCGGCCTTGCGTTCGAGCGACGTGGCGTCGACCGGGAAGCGTGGGGCGATGCCGTCGAGGGCGTCGAAGTAGATCTCGTACTGGTAGTCGCCGTACTGCGGTGCGGGCATGACGGTCCCTTCGTACGGGAAATAGGGGGGCGGGATATAGGGGGGCGGGCGCCGTTCAGAACGCGGGCCCGGCAAGGTGGTTGGTGAAGTCGAAGCGGGCGATCTCGTCCAGCTGCTCACCGAGCTGCGCGGTCATCGCGTCGAAGGCCCGCCGCCCGGCGTCCGCGGTCGCCTGCGTCGGGTCGCCCAGGTAGCCGTCAGGACCGAAGTCGTCGGACAGCCAGCCGAAACTCACGCTGCCGCCGAAACGGACGTGCGTGTTCTTGTTCAGGCCGCGGGGCAGACGTGGCGCGGCGGCGCCCATGTCGACGAGATCCGGGCGCAGGTGCAGCATCAGCGACGTCTCGCCCGCCCCGCCGTGGATGCCCTGCCCCTGCTCGATCCCGGCGAACGGATCCTCCTCCGGTGGCGGGAAGGCGTTCACGGCGAAGGTCATGAGTCCGTGGGCCCTGCGGAGGTCGCGCAGCATCGTCTGGATCTCGGAGCTGTTGCCGCCGTGCCCATTGACCAGGACCAGCCGACGGATCCCGGCCGTGGCGACGCTCCGGCCGAGGTCGGCGAGCACGGCGGCGAACGTGCCGGTCGACAGGGACAGGGTCCCCGGTGACCACTCGTGTTCCACGGACCGGCCGTAGCCCAGCGTCGGCAGCAGCCACAGATCGAGCGCCTCACCGTAGGAGTCCACGGCCGCCGCGCTCGCGGCCTCCGCGACGAGCGCGTCGGTGATCAGGGGGAGGTGCGGGCCGTGCTGCTCGACGGCGCCGACCGGCAGGATCGCGACGGAGGCGCCGGAGCACCGCTCCCGGACCTGGGCCCTGCTCAACTCGGCGAAACGGCGCGACGGGGATGTCATGAACCCTCCTGCGGGGTCGGATGGGTCGGGTGGGTCGGATGGGTCGGCTCGGGGAGACAGGCGGTCGCCCGGATCTCCACCCGCATCTGAGGGGTGGCCAGGCGCGGATAGATCAGCAGGGACGCGTAGTCGCGCCGGGCGTACAGGCCGGGACCGTGCTCGGCGAGCCACCGGTCCCGTACGTCCATGTACTCGGCCCGCTCGGCGGGATCGGCCAGGTACTGGTCGAGCGCCACGATGTCGTCGACGGCGCAGCCCGCGTCGGCGAGGATCGTCCGGATGCGGTCGAGGACCATGACGGTCTGGGCTCCGACGCCCGACAGAGTGGCCCCCGAGTCGTCGACGACGCCGTCGATGCCGCTGGTGAGAACCCAGCCTCCGGCCGCGGCTCCACGGCTCCAGGGCTGCTGGACCGTCCCGTAATACAGCGGGCCGAGCCCGCGCTTGGCCGTCATACCGTGCTCCGGTCGGTGGCGGTGTCCTGTGCGTCCCGTGCTGCGTGGGCCCGTACCGACCAGGACGTCCGGGTGCGCCGTATCGCCCAGTAGGCCAGCGCTGCGACGGCCCCGCCGATCCAGTAGGTGATGTCACCGAGGAACGGGTACCGCGCGGCGACGGGGCCGACGTACAGGGTCTGGTTCATGAACGGGACCGACACCAGGACGCCGAGGACAAAAGCGGGAAGTCCCGGGCCGACCCGCCAGGTCCGGTCGTAGAACCAGGCCGGGCGCACCCCGTCACCGCGCAGGGACATCAGATGGTCGGTGAGTGTCACGCCGAGCCAGGGCCCCACCCAATACCCCATGACGAACAGGAAGTTCTGGAAGTTGGCGAACGCCGCGTCACCGAGCCCGGCCCACCAGGCCAGCGAGCCCCCGGCGGCACCGGTGACCAGGGCGGACACCCATCGTCGCAGCGGGATGTCGGCGATGAGCAGGGCGAGCGACCCGGAGTAGATGTCGATGACACCGGCGGCGACGGTCGAGGCCAGAAGCGGGATCAGCGCGAGGACGGCGACGGCCGAGGGCGCGATGGCCGTGACGAGGTCGGTCGGGCTCTTCGGGAAGATCACCGAGCCGATCGCCGCGCCCAGCAGATGCATCCACAGCCCCGCGACGGCGGCCCCGAGGAAGGTGGCTCCGGTCACCTTCCTCCGGCTGGTGCCGATGGGGAGATAGCGGGTGTAATCGGAGGCGCAGATCGCGAAGCCGAAGGTCCGGGACGAACTGAGCGCGACGGCCGTGAGCATGGCCCCGACGACCCCGTGCTCGGCGCCCTTGCCGGGGGCGGTCAGATGGCCGGCCATCAGCCCGTAGACCGTCACCACGACGAACAGCACACCCATGACCGGCACGAGCGCCCGCTCGACCTTGTGGACGAGGTCGTGGCCGATGACCACGATGACCATCTGGAAACCGGCGACGAGCACAACGGCACCGAGGAACGGAATGCCGAACAGATACCGCACGATGTAGGCGCCGAGCGCGGTATTGACGGCGAAGAACCCGAACCCCGTCATGAACAGGAGCAGCGTCGGCAGGACGTTGCCGAGGTACCCGAACGGGCCCCGGGACTGGACCATTTGTGCCGTGCCGGCCCGCGGCCCCATCGACGAGGTGAGCCCGAGCAGCAGGCTCCCCACGAGGGTGCCGACCGTCAGAGCGAGAGCGGCCTGACCGAAGCTCAGCCCGAGAAAGGCGGTCGGCAGCGCACCGACGACGATGGCCGAGTACTGGAGATTTCCCGAGAACCAGAGCGTGAACGACGAGGAGACCCTGCCCCGCCGTTCGTCCTCGGCGACATGCTCGATCCCGTTGCTCTCGACGGGTACGCCCTGGTGCCGCGCAGCTCCGGAACTACCACCCATGAGGCCCTCCAACGCTGGAGCCGTGTCACCGAGCGGATACGTCACGCCGTTCCCGGCCGGCCAACCCGCACGAGGACAATTGTTGATGTGGCGAACATCTGCACACGAGAGTTGGTCCCAAAAGCCTTACTGTCAAGGCCTTTTGCAAGGGTTGACGCGATGAGGAATGTAAGTATCACTTACAAGAACCGTCGAAACGGACCTCGTTCGACGACCCCGCTACTGGGAGGTGCGGCGTGCGCTACGGCGTCTTCTACTTCGGATCCATCGAGATGGCCGATGTCCAAAGCGGACAGTGGCTCCCGGCCGGCCAGCGTCGGGCCACTCGGGAGGAGGTGTGGCACGCGACCGAGCGCCTGCTCGAACTCGGCGTCCTGGCCGAGGAACTCGGCTACGACAGCTACTGGCTCGCCGAACACCACTTCCAGCACGAGGGATACGAGGTCATCCCCAACTCCCTGCTGCTCCAGGCGAATCTGGCCGCGCGCACCCAACGCATCCAGATGGGCGCGATGTTCAACATCGTTCCCCAATGGCATCCGCTGCGCCTCGCCGAGGACTTCAGCACCCTGCTGAACCTCTCCGGCGGGCGGGCCGTGCTCGGCGTCGGCCGCGGCACGGTGCCCCGCGAACTGCGCAGCCTCGCCGCGCACCAGGCGGACATCCACCTGGCCGAGGGCGACGCCCGGACCGCGGTCGACGAACAGAACCGCGAGGTGTTCGCCGAGTACATGGACATCATCCGCACCGCACTCGCGAACGAGACCTTCTCCTACAAGGGGAAGTACCTCGAGTTCCCGCCGCCGGGCACGACGGGACCGGACGGCCCGGTCGAATCACTGTCCCTGCTGCCCGGCCCGCTGCACCCGGTGGAGATCTGGCAGGCCGTCACCAGCCCGCCGACACTGGCCTACGCCGCCGAGGTCGGGCACGGCTGCGTCTGGTGGAACCAGCACCACTCGTTCATCGAGTCGCAGTGGAAGCGCTACGGCGAGCTCTACGCCGAACATCACAACGCCGAACTGCGCCCCGGCCAGAACCGCATCCTGGTCCTCCCGTTCCACATCGGGGACACCCACGAGCAGGCGTGGACGACGGGCCGGCGCGGTCACGACGAATTCTGGAACCTGCTCGCGCCGTTCGGCTGGAGCCGCGGCTACATGGGACCGGACGGCAAGCCGGCGCCCCCCGGACTCGTCCCCACCCTCGAAGACTCGACCGCGCAGAAGACCTGGGCCGTCGGCACCGCGGAGGAGGTCGCCGAACTCGTCGCCCACCACCGCGACGCACTCGGCCTGGAGCACCTGGTGCTGTTCCCGCACTTCCCCGGGCACACCTACGACATGGCCGCCGAACAGATGCGGCGCTTCACCGAGGAAGTCGTGCCACTGCTCGGCTGACGGGGCGGTAGGTACTCTTCTCCCGTGGCACGGAAACCGGTCGCAGACAGCCCCCGCCCCGAAGACGACCACCTCATGCAACTGTTGGGATTGCGGATCAGGGCCCTGCGTCGGGCTCAGAAGCTGACGCTGCAACAGCTCGGACAGAGCTCCGACCTGTCGCACGCGTTCCTCAGCCAGCTCGAACGCGGCCTCACCACGGCCAGCATCACCACGCTGAACCGGATCGCACGGACCCTGGACACCACGATCTCGGCCCTCCTCGCGCAACCGGCCGAGGAGGTGGTGGACGTGCTCCGCGAGGCCGACGGGATCCGGGTGCCCCGCACCGACGCCCCCAACGGGGCCGTCGTCCGCTCGCTGACGCGGCTGGACTGGCCGGTGGAGCCGCTCGAGTACACGGGCGGTCCGGCGGAGTTCGAGGACTACTTCCAGCACCCCGGCCACGAGCTGATCTACGTCGTGACCGGACAGATCGAACTCGACTTCGAGGGCGGCCGAAGGGAACGCCTCGGCCCGACGGAAGTCATCAGCTACCCCGGTTCACTCCCGCACCGGTGGCGGGTGCTCGACGACTCCGAGGTACGACTGTTGCTCATCGTCTCGCGGCAGTGAGTGCTTCCCGGCCGGGCGGCCATGGCCGTCGTGCAGCACTGTGCAGGACTGTGCAGCACGACGGCCATGGCCGCGTCAGTCGATGAGGTCGAGGGCCGCGGCGGCGATGCTGTCGGCGTCGATGCCGTGGTGGCGGTGGACGTCCTCCAGCGATCCGGACTGGCCGAAGCGGGTCACGCCGAGGGTGGTGACGGGCGTGTTCCTGATCGTGCCGAGGAAGGCGAGGGTGTGCGGGTGGCCGTCCAGGACGGTGACCATGGGGGTGGCACGCTCGGCGGGGAAGACCTGGTCCAGGATCCAGTGCGGGGTGCTTTCCCGGCCTTGACAGCGGCGCGCCTGACAGGCGCGGAAGAGCAGGTCGGGACTGGTGACGCAGATGACGTCGGCGCCGTACCCGAGGGCCGCGAGCCGATCGGCGGCGGCCAGCGCGTCCGGGACCATGGCGCCCATCGCGGCCACAGTGACGACGGGCGCACTGTGCTGCCGCAACCGGTACGCGCCGGCGGCCACTTGACGACGGCGGCGCTCGCGCGCCACCGAGTCGTCCGGCACGGCGGCGAGGGACTGGTTTACCGGGCGGGTGGAGAGCCGCACGTACGCCGAACTCCCCTCCGGCTTGCCGAGGTTCCCGAGCGCGGCGAGCAGGCACCACTCGGTGTCGATGGCGAAGGCGGGCTCGTAGCCCACACATCCGGGCTGCTCGATGGCGAGAGAGGGGGTGGTGATCGACTGATGCGCCCCGCCCTCCGGGGCGAGCGTGACGCCCGACGGGGTGCCGACCAGGATGGACTGCCCACCTGCGTACATACCGAACGACCACGGCTCCAGGGCCCGGTTGACGAAGGGGTCGTAGATCACGCCGATGGGCAGCAGTGGCTGTCCCCAGCGGTCCCAGGTGGTGCCGAGTTCGCCCAGGAGGCCGACGAGGTTGGTCTCGGCGATGCCCAGTTCCAGATGGCGGCCGGTGGGCTGCTCGCGCCAGTGGAGGATGGTCTCGGCATCGTCGGCGAACCAGTCGGCGTGCTCCGCCGGGGACCAGACACCGACCTTGTTCAGCCAGCCTCCCAGGTTGGTGGTGGAGCTGACGTCCGGGCTGACCGTCACGATCCGTTCCGCGGCCAGGGGCGCCCGGCGGGTCAGATCCAACAACGTCCGACCGAGGGCCTGTTGGGTCGCACCGGTACCCGTGGGGGCCGGGCGCCCGAGGTCGGACGGCACCTCCGGAGGGGCTTGGAGCTCGCGGGCGGGACGCCGCAGCCGTGTCGCGGCCGCCGCGCACAGTGCCGCTTCCTCCGAGCCCTCGCCGAAGCGGGACCAGGGGTTTTCCAGGTCCATTCCCAGACGCTGTGCGAGCGTGGCCATCTGATCGGCGGTCAGCAGCGACGAGTGGTTCTGCGGGTGCCCCTCGGTGGGCAGCCCGTGCCCCTTGACGGTGTAGGCGAACACGACGGTCGGGCGCGTGTCGTCGATGGCTTTGAACGCGTCGAGAAGCGAGCCGAAGTCATGCCCGCCCAGATTGCGCAGCGCGGACAGGAGCGACGCATCGTCCACCGAGGCGATCAGCTCGGCAATGGGCCCGGCGGTGGACCCGGAGCCGGGCAGCCGCTCCCGCAGTTCGGACGCGGTGCAGCGCAGCAGGCGCTGGTACTCGGGATTGCCCATCGCGTCGATACGGGTGCGCAGCGCGTCGCCGCCGGGGCGGGCGAACAACTCCCGCAGCAGACTCCCGTACTTGAGGGTCAGCACCTGCCAGCCCGCTGCCGCGAACATGCCCTGCAGCTTGTCCGCGGCGATGCCGGGGATGACACGGTCCAGGGACTGCCGGTTGAGGTCGACGATCCACACGACCTCGCCCAGACCCGGCACCATCGGATCGCGCAGCGCTTCCCAGACAGCACCTTCGTCCAGCTCGGCGTCGCCGAGGAGCGAGTACTGCCGTCCGGCGCCCGCACCGCCGAAGTGGCCGTCCACGTAACGGCGGGCGATGGCGCCCCACAGCGGGGCCGTGGCGCCGATGCCGACGGATCCGGTGGAGTAGTCCACCGGATCGGGATCCTTCGTGCGGCTGGGATAACTCTGCAGGCCACCGAAGGAACGCAGGGTGGTGAGCTGCTCCTCGTCCAGCTCACCCAACAGATAATTGATCGCGTGGAGCGCGGGAGAGGCGTGGGGTTTGACGGACACCCGGTCCTCGGCGCCGAGTTGGTGAAACCACAACGCCGTCATGATCGAGGTCATCGAGGCGCTGGACGCCTGATGCCCACCGACCTTCAGCCCTGACGGGTTGGGCCGCACCCGGTTCGCATGGTCGATGACCGCGGTCGACAGCCACAACACCCGTCGCTCTATGGCCTCCAGCGCCGTGAGTACGCCCCCGTGAACACCCCCGGCGTCTGTCGCGTCGACCGGCGTGCAGGGCGAGACCACAACGAACCACCTCCATTGAACACCCAGAACTCTGGATCTGGCTTTGTGATCCTGCAGTAGACCCATAGCCCCCTGGATGCACAAGATGTCACTCTCGATCTGAGCATTCTGCTCAATTCAACTCGGCACAGTGGGGAAGCACTTGAGCACAATGAACACCAAGCAGAGCCTTGACGGCACCGACGCGCAGATCCTGCTCGCGCTCGCGGCCGACCCCCGCGCGACCGTCGTCGCGCTGGCCGAACGCCTGGGAATGTCGCGCAACACCGTCCAGGCACGCCTGGCGAAAATGGAGCGGAACAACGCGCTCGGCGCTTTCGAACGCAGGATCACTCCCGGCGCACTGGGCTACCCCCTGACCGCTTTCGTCACCGCTCAGGTCGACCAGCATCGGCTGGCCGAAGTCTCCGGAGCGCTGGCCGAGGTTGCCGAGGTGGTGGAGGTCTTCGGCCTCAGCGGCGAAACCGACCTCCTGGTGAGGGTGGTGGCGACCGACGCCGAAGACCTGTACCGAGTGGCAGGCAAGATCCTCGCCATCCCCGGCATCGACCGCACTGCGACGGCATTGGCCATGCGCGAACTGGTGCCCTACCGCCTCACACCACTGCTCCGCCGCGCCGAGGCGAGCGGTGGTGGCCGGGGCGGCGGTGCGGGTGTGGGTCACCGGCCGATGTTGGTGCCCGCTGACGGCAGGTAGCGCGGTGCCCGCCATGCGGCGAGGCGGGTTTCCACCGATGCGCCGAGCGACAGCAACTTGCCGTCCTGGTGGTTTCCGGCCATCAGCAGGACGCCGACGGGCAATTCACCCACGAAGCCCGCGGGCACCGAGAGGGACGGGTATCCGGAGACTGCCGCCGGGGTGGACGACGGGATCACGTCGTTGTCGCCTCGCACGCATTCGGTTCTCCATGCGGGCGGGTTGGTCGGCGAGGCGATGGCGTCGAGGTGGTGGACGGCCATGGTCTCGTCGATGGAACGCCGGGAGAGATCTTTCAACTCCGCCCGCGTGGCCCGGTATTTCGGGTCGGTGGTCGACGGCGCGGCGAGGGCCTGCTCGAACAGTTCCTGTCCGGCAAAGCATGTCTGCTCTTCGGAATGGGTGCGGTTGAAGTCGATGAGCGCGGCGAGATCCCGCGGCCCGTCGCGGGTGGAGAGGTAGGTGTCGATGTCCCGGTGGAACTCGCTGAGCAGCGCCGGGAATTCGAGCTCGGCGAGCCGCTTCTGATACGGCGGCGTCACCTCGACGACCTCGGCGCCCGCCGCGCGTAGCTTCTTCGCCGTACGGGTCATCAGGGCGTCCACGTCGGATCCGAGCGACGGCAACCGCCACAGACCGATCCGCTTGCCCCGCAGGCCGTCGGGACCGGGCAGTGTATCCGTGGCGCGGGCCACGCCGCCTGAGCGGACGGCGCCGTCACCGCGGATCGCCGACAGGGTGAGCGCGGTGTCGGTGACGTTGCGGGCCATGGGGCCTGCGGTGTCCTGCTCGGCGGAGATCGGGACCACGCCGTCCTGGCTGACCAGGCCGAGACTGGGCTTGTGGCCGACGACCCCGTTCATGCCGGCGGGGCACACGATGGAGCCGTCCGTCTCGGTGCCGATCGCCACCTGGGTCAGCGTCGCGGCGAGCGCTGCGGCCGAGCCGGAGGAGGAACCGCAGGGGTTGCGGTCCAGTACGTAGGGGTTGTTGGTCTGCCCGCCCACCGCCGACCAGCCCGACGTCGGCTTTTCCGCACGGAAGTTCGCCCACTCGGAGAGGTTGGACTTGCCGAGGACGACCGCCCCGGCCTTCCGTAGCCGCGCCACCAGGTCGGCGTCGACACTGGGCGGTTTCCCGGCCAGCGCCAGCGACCCGGCCGTCGAGGACAGCCCGCGAGTATTCACGTTGTCCTTGATGAGGACAGGGATGCCGTCGAGCGGGCCGCGGACGGTGCCGCGCCGGTGTCGGGCGTCGCTGGCGGCGGCCTGGCGCAGCGCCGTCGGGTTGGTGCGCAGCACCGCGTGGATCTTGGGGTCGATGGTTCTGATTCGCTGCAGATAGGCGGTGGTCAGCGCCGACGAGGTCAGAGAACCCTTCGCCATGCGGGCCTGCAGTTGCGGGATCGTCACTGTGCCGAGGTCGACGCCCAGCGGCCTGTCCGTGCCGGCCGCCGACGGAAACGGCGCGATAACGAGAAGGGGCACCGCCAGCAGGAGGGCGCCCAGCGCAGTAACGCCTTTCTTCCTCAGGTCCCTCATGAGGCGTAGCGCACTACACACAGACTCCGCACCGCAAGGCCACCACATCGGCCACACGTCTCCGATCGCACCCAGCGGGCCACTCCCTGGCAGACAGTCAGCCATGCCGCCAGACAGAGCGATCCGTGGACCCTGGTGACCACTGTGGTCGCCGGCCGTTGGTTGGAACTGGTCCACGGTGCCCCGCCTGCCTGGTTTCTTCGTGGTCGTTGTCGGCCGGGTGCAGGGGGCGGTGTGGTGCCCACTGGTGGCCGGTGCTGCGTTTCGCTGTGGGGCTCTTTTGGCGGGTGTTGTGCTGGTTTTTTGGTCGGTGGTTGTTCTGGGGGTGCTGGTCCGAGGGTTTTGCCACGGCCGTGTGGGTGGTGGGTGGTGGGTTTCTGGGGGTGATTCTTTTGGTTGTGTGTGTGGGAGGTTCGGGTGGGGCTGGGAATTGTGTGGTGGGGGGTCTTTTGTTGGGTTGTGTGGGTGTTGCTGGGTGTGTTGTTGTGGTTGCGGGGTGTGTGTGGTGTTTGCAGGGTGGCGGGGTGTAGTGCTCGTCAACTGCAATCGCGAAAAGGTGGGTTATGCGTTTTTCCCGGAAAGTCGGTGTCTTGGGGTCCACCGTGTTGTGTGGTGCGCTCGCGTTGGGTGTGGCCGGTCCGGCCGGTCCGGCGTTCTCGTCGGTGATGGATTCGCGGGCCGGTGGTGTGTCCGGTGCGTCGGTTGCTCCGGTTCCGGGGGCGGATGCGCTGGCGAAGCAGAATGCGGCGCTGGCGGGGGCGGGCGCGGTCCTGCAGCCGGTGACCGGCCTTGTTGCCGGTGTGCTGAAGGCGCCCGGCGGGAAGCTGTCCAAGGAGGAGGCCGCCGGGCATGCGGCCGGCGTGAAGAAGGCGCTGGACGGTCTGACGGCCGGTGCGAAGGCGGCGGCTGACAAGGCGGGTGCGCCGGGTGCCCGCGGGCAGGCCCCGGGCGCCGAGCTTGTCGCGAAGGCGGCGGCGGACCTGCAGGCCAAGGTGGACGCTTTGGTGAAGGCGTCGGCTGCGGGGGATGCGAAGGCGACGGCTGCGGCGCTGCAGGCGACGTTGACCGGGACGGTGAATGTGGTGGTTGCGATCGTGCTCGGTGGTGATCTGCCGGCGCCGGACCTGAAGGGTCTGCCGAAGCTGCCGTCGCTGCCGGGTGTGTCGCCGGCGCAGACGCTGCCGTCGTTGTAGGTGCCTGGGGCAACTCGAGGCGGGGGAGGGGCCGGCCCGTTCGGGGCCGGCCCCTCCCTTGTGCGCGCGACCGTAAGCGGTCCGTTCACCGGTAGCCGGCAGAGCGCACCGGTATGGGTGGCTGGGCGATGCCGGTGCTGGCACACGACGTCAGGAGCGGTTGTGGCCGAGCTTCCTGTCCCGGGTCGGGGCGAGGGCGCATGCCGCTTCTGCTCGGCCGGCGGTTTGGGGCGTGAGGGCTTGCGGCCAAGGGGTTCCGTCTCGCCGGTCGCGCGCGGGGATCCTGTTCGCGTGCGTCCTGGTGCGGCCCGCGGGCGCCGAATTGCGTGGTGCCGGAGACGGGGACGGGGTGGATCCCTTTCCACCTCAACCGGGGGAAAGGTGCGCGGGCTTGGGCTGCAAGGCCACTTCCGCCACGCCGTCCCCACGGGTGGCGAAGCCGCGCCATTGCCGAAGGTTCTGTCGTCAAACTCCCGTCTGCCCGGCGGCGTCTGACACGCTCGCGGCGTTGCCGAAAGGCCTGAGTAGCTCCACGACGAGGGCTTTCCGGCGCCTTGCGGTCGCACGTTTCCCCAAGCTCTCGGCTTCGCTCGAGCAGGGGTGGCCCCATTAGGCACTGTTTCTCGGATCAGGTGCGGAGCCAGATGATGAGGGTTGCGAGTGTGACGGTGCCGAGGTAGATGTAGGCGCGTTTCTCGTAGCGGGTGGCGACGGCACGGAACCCCTTGAGGCGGTTGATGGCTCGCTCGACGGTGTTGCGCTTCTTGTAGTGCTCGCTGTCGAATCCGGTGGGCCGGCCGCCGCCCGACCCGCGATTCTTCCGGTGCCTTCGCTGGTCGACGCGTTCGGGGATGGTGTGTCGGATTCCGCGTCGGCGCAGGTAGCGGCGGTTGTTCCGGGACGTGTAGGCCTTGTCTGCCAGCACGCTGTCGGGTCGGCTGCGGGGCCGTCCAACCCCTTGGCGGGGCACCGAAATCAGCTCCAGTACCCGCTCGAGCTGAGGGCCGTCACCGTAGTGTCCGGGTGTCAGGACGAGGGTGAGGGGCCGGCATCGTCCGTCGGCGGCGAGGTGGATTTTGGTGGTGAAGCCGCCGCGGGAGCGTCCCAGGCATTCGCCGATCTGACCACCTCCTCCAGCCGGACGACCAATTTCCGCAGCACCGGATCGACCCGGTTCGTCCCCGCTGCCGCCCCCTTTGAGGCGTGGCGGGTGGAGACTGTTTCCTCGCGCCCGCGGCGTGCTGGTGAGCGCGTACTGCGGTGGAGTCCACCGAGACGTCCCAGTCGATGCGGCCCTCGGCATCAGCGGCGGCCTGGACGCGAGACAGCAGCATCACCCACGTCCCGTCCGCCGACCAGCGCCGATGCCGCTTGTAGACGGTCTCCCACGGACCGAACCGCTCGGGCAGGTCCCGCCACTGCACCCCCGTCCGCACCCGGTACAGCACTCCGTTGATCACCCGCCGGTGATCACTCCACCGGCCTCCGCGCGCACCACCACGAGGCAGCAACGACTCAAGCCGGTCCCACTCCGCATTCGTCAGATCCCCACGCCCCATCCACCCAGACTGGCCCCAACTCCCCACTCACGTAAGGAGATCCGAGAAACAGCCCCTAGGGGCTCTCGTTTGGATCACCGTGCGGACCAGAGGAAGATTCCGGCGACGTGGAGTCCGGCCAGGTAGATCGTGGCTGTCTTCTCGTAGCGGGTCGCGATGCCGCGCCACTGCTTGAGGCGGTTGATGCACCGCTCGACGGTGTTGCGCTGCTTGTATGCCTCACGGTCGAAGGCAGGTGGCCTGCCGCCGTCACTTCCTCGCCGCATGCGATGACGGAGCTGGTCCGCCGGGGCCGGAATGACGGTGCGGATGCCGCGCCTGCGCAGGTGGTCTCGGATCGCGCGTGAGGAATAGGCCTTGTCGGCCAGGACCATGTCGGGTCTGGTGCGGGGCCGTCCCCGGTGTCGTGGAACCCGCAGACGGGCCATGACTGCTGTGAACGCGGGTGCGTCGCCGGCCTGTCCGGCGGTCAGGACGAAGGCCAGAGGCCGGCAACGGCCGTCGCAGGCCAGGTGGATCTTTGTGGTCAGTCCGCCGCGGGAGCGGCCGATGGCGTGGTCGGCCGGTTCGCCAGCCGGGGCCCCTTTTTGCGGGCCCCGGCCGCGTGCTGGTGGGCGCGCACGATCGTGGAGTCCACGGAGACGGCCCAGTTAAGGTCCTCGTCGGCGTCGGCCTGGGCCATCAGCGCGGTGAAGACGCGTTCCCAGGTGCCGTCGATGGCCCACATCCGCAGCCGGTTGTAGACGCCTCGCCAGTTGCCGTACCGCTCCGGCAAGCACATCCACGGGGTGCCGGTCTGGAACTTAAAGGCGATCGCATCGATCACCTCGCGGTGGTCTCGCCACCGGCCGCCCCGCTTCGGCGCCCGGTCGGGGAGTAACGGCTCAATCCGCGCCCACTGCACGTCAGTCAACGACACACCCGGACCAACGATCAGATGATCTGAACGAAACGGCCTAGGCCGCCGGGCCGCCCTTGGGGCGACGACGGGAGTTTGACGACAGGTCTTAAGAAGGCTGACGCGCCGCTCGATGGTGTAGTGCTGCGTGTGTGTCTCGCGCTCGGGAGCCGGTGGCCTGCTGTGCCGTGTCCGGCCGCGGGGGTGGGGCCGGCCGGGACCGGAGCGACGGTGTACCGCGTGTGGCCTGGTTCACGTCATACGGCGGCGGATGCCCGTCTGCTCGAGGGCCGGTCGGTGCGCCGGGGCGGGCGATCAAGTGCCGGCCCCGGCGTGGGGCGGTGTGGTCAGGGTCGTGGCTCGTCGAGGTACTGGTCGGCCCAGGCGCTGATGATGTGCGCGGCGCGCTGCGCCTGTCCCCGCGCGGTCAGCAGGTGGTCGGCTCCTTCGAGGGAGATGAAACTGCGGGGGTGGCGGGCTTCCTGGAAGATTTCCGCGGCGTTGTCGATGTCGACGGTGGAGTCGGTGGGGGAGTGCGCGACCAGCAGCGGAAGGTTCAGTTCGCCGATCGTCTCGCGCAGATGCGCCTTGCGGACGTCCTCGACGAAGGCACGTTTGAGGACGAGGGTGCGCCCGCCCACGAACCATTCGTGGGAGCCCTCGCTGAGTACGCGGTCCAGGACCGTGTCGTACTGGCGCTCGACGTGGCTGGGGTCGACGGGTGCGGCGATGGTGGCGAGGGCGCGCAGGCCGGGGATGTCGCGGGCGGCGGCGAGGGCGGCGGCGCCGCCCCAGGAGTGGCCGACCAGCAGATCCACGGGAGTCCCGCGCTCGGCCATGAAGGCCGCGGCTTGGATGGTGTCCTGGACCTTGACGGTGAAGGAGCCGTCTCCCCAGTCGCCGTCGGAGTCGCCGATGCCAAGGTTGTCGAAACGCATCGTTCCGATGCCCTCGCGGGCCAGCTGCTTGCTGACGCGGGAGGCGGCCGGCGAGTCCTTGCCGAGGGTGAAGCCGTGCGCGAAGAGTCCCCAGCCGCGGACCTCGCCCTCCGGCAGGTCGATCACTCCGGCCAGTTCGGGGCCGACGACGCTGGGGAATCTCACTTTTTCTTTCATCTGTGGTGCTCACCTAGGCAGGAACCGGTCGGGGGACAGGGCGCGCGTGGCACCGGCCGGTGCCACGCGCGAGCCGGTGAGCAGCATGTCACGCGCTGATCACTCCTCTCGACAGTTCAACTGTTGACCGCTCAGGGGGGAGGGCCGGGCGGCCCCCGCCGGCGCACACGGTCCGGCGGGCACCGGGCACCGGGCACCGGGCGGCGGGCACCGGCCCGGGCGGGCACCGGGCCGGCACATACCGGGCCGGGCGGGTGCCGGTCCGGCGTATAGCGGTCCGGCGGGTGCCGGTCCGGTGGTTTCGCCGGGTGGCGGTGGCGTGGTGTGTGGAGCAGGGGTGGTGTGGCTGGGCCGAGGGGGAGTCGGGGCCGGGCCCGCCGGGTACCGCGCCCGGACGGCCCGGACGGCCCGGACGGCCCGGACAGCCCGGACAGCCCGGACGGTCCGGGCGGTCCGGGTGGCGGCAGTGGCCTGCTCGTGGGTGTCGTTGTCTGTGCCGGTCGTTAGCTGTACGGCGTTGCCGGGAAGTGCCATCACCACCGGTGCGCGGCCACAGCGCTGCACGGGCGGCCCCTGAACAGCCCGCCTTCCCCCGTTCGTACGCTTTCCGTACGGTCGATGTACGCGATGTGTGCGGTTGGTGGGGTAGGGTCTGGGTCGGGAGGTGTTCCATGTCCGAGTCCGAGTCCGGGTCCGGGTCCGGGGCTGAGTCCGGGGCTGATTTGTTTGATGCGGTCGATGCGCTGGTGGCGTCGCGTGCGTCGTTGCCGCCCGCGCAGGAGCGCAAGCGGTTGCGCGTGGCGCATGGTCTGACGCTGGATCAGGTGGCGGTGGCGTTGAAGGTGCGGCGGGCCACGGTGTCCGGCTGGGAGTCGGCGAAGAAGCCGACGGAGCCGCGTGGTCCGGAGCGGGAGGCGTATGCGCGGCTGCTGGGCCGGCTCGCGGAGCTTTATCCCGCCCCGGCGGAACCGGGCGCGCCGGTGTCCGCCGCGTTCACCGTCGCGCCCGGTCCGGCGCACGCGCGGAGTCTGTCCCCGGGCCGGGCCCCCGGGGCTGCGGCCGTGACTGCAGCCGAGACTCGCCAGCCCCAGCCCCAGCCCCAGCCCCAGCCCCAGCCCCAGCCCGCGGCCCCGGCTGCGACGGCTTCGGCCCCGGATCCCGCGGCCGCGGTCGTGTCCGGGGCTGGGACGGCTCCGGCTCCGGGCCCCGCGCGGCGTGCGGCGCGGAGCGCCGGGCCGTCGTCGACGCCGCGCCGCCCCGGTGCGAAGAAGCCGGCCCCGGCGGCGAACTCCCCGGCCCCGGCGGCCGATTCCCCGGCGCCGGCGGCGAACACCCCGGCGCGGGCGGCGGATTCCCCGGCCCCGGCGGCCGGTACCGCGGTGGCCGGTACCGCGGTGGCCGGTGCCGGTGCCGGTGCCGGTGCGCGGTTCGCGAACGGCCCGCTGGCTGTCGTCGATGTCGATGCGGAGGGGCGGGTGGTGGCGTACTGCACCGGTGGTCTGGTCCTGGACGTGCCCGCCAGGTCGATGCCGGCCCTGGTGGAGTGGACGCTGACGGAGGCGGAGCTCGGGCAGCCGAAGCTGTCCGGGCCGGGCAAGGACGCCGACCCGCTGCTCGTGCTCACCGAAGCCGCGCTGGAGCGTTACGGTCTCCCGGCCGCCCTCACGGAACAGGAACGGCTGGCCGGCCGTCTCCCGGACAGCCACCGGGCCGTCAGGCAGCTGGCCCGCGCGGACTGGAAGCTGACCAAGCGCGGCTTCGGGCCCTGGGCACGCATCTACCGGCCCGCCACGGGTACGGAGCGGGCGTGTGTGCAGCTGTGCATCCCGTCCTGGCAGGCGCTGGACACCCGGCACTGGGACACGGCCGGACAGCTCCCGCCAGCCGAACTCGCCCGCGTCCTGGGCGTGTACGCCTCGCGGGTGATGACGCCGCGCGGTTCGACGGCGGTGACCGGTCTGGAGCTGATGACCGCGCTGCACCCGCCGACGCGGGCCTCGGGTCCGGACGGCGACGGTATCCGGCACTCCGAGCACAATCCCGGCTCGCTGGGCAGGGATCCGGTCGATCCGGCGCCGTGCGAGGCCCCCGACGGCCACCCGCTGCTCAGGGACCTGCCCCGTTTCCACGTCCGCGGCCCCGGCGAGAAGCTGTTCGAGGAGGCCCTGGACTGGGCGCGGCCGATGACGGACGCCGAGTGCACGCTGCGTCATCTGGTCGGCATCGACGTCAATATGGCCTTCGCGGCCGGCGCCAACGGCCTCCATGTCGGCCTCGGCGCGCCTGCGCATGTCACGGACCCGGTCTTCGACGCGAAGCTGCCCGGCAGTTGGCTGGTGGATCTCTCCCACGTCGATCTGTCGAGGGTGAAGACCGGCAGGGACCGGTGGGTGGAGCTGGACGGTTCGCTGCTGCCCTCCCCGTTCACACCGAAGGGCGAACGGCCGACGGGGCCGGCCTGGTATGCGACCCCGACCGTCGCCTACGCGGCCGAGCTCGGCTACGAGGTCCGCCCAATCGAGGCGTGGGTGCGCTACGACAGCGGCCGCTATCTGGACGGCTGGTACCAGCGGCTGCGCGACGCCTACCTCGCCACGATGGCCGACCTCGGCGTCGCCGCGGACCTGCCGCCCGGGGACTTCCTGGCGGCGATGGACGGCTACCGGGACCGCGACCCCCAGCTGGCGATCGTCGGCTCGGCGATCAAGGCGACCGTGAAGGGTGGTCTGGGCAAGCTGCGCGAGCGTCCCCGCGGGGAGGGCTGGCGGCCGGGCGAGCCGTGGCGCGCGCTGGCCCGCCCGACCTGGCGCCCGGACATCCGCGCGGCGGTCATCGCCCGCACCCGCATCAACCTGCACCGCAAGATCGTCAAGCATGCGGCGTTCACGGGGCAGTACCCGGTTGCGGTGCTGTCCGACTGTGTCGTCTACGCCGCGGGCGGGCCGGGTCCGCTGGATTTCCTGCCCTACCGGGACGGCAAGCCGCTGCCCGGCGGTTTCCGGCTCGGCATCAACCCCGGCCTGGTCAAGCACGAGGGCACCCAGTCCGTTTTGTGGGGTGAGGAGGTCCGCGAGCGGTTTGACGCCCCGGAGCTGAACCTCGCCCGTTACATCAAGGACGGCACCGTCACCGACGCCGACACCGGTGAGCAGGGGAGGGGAGGGCGATGAGCCTGTTCGCCGATGGTCTGGACGCCGCGGTGCAGAAGGCGTTCACGCGCCCGGCACCCAAGAGGGCGGGCCCGCAGATGCGCTACCTGGTCAGACAGCTGGGCGGCACCAGGAAGGCGGCCCAATTGCTGGGCGTCTCCCAGCGCACCGTCGAGCGCTATGTGAAGGACCAGATCAAAAAGCCCCGCCCGGATCTCGCCGCGCGCCTGGAACGCGAGGTGAAGAGGCGCTGGCAGCCGCAGGTCCGCGCCAAGGCGCGGCAGAAGGCGGCCAGCACGGACGGCCTCGTCATCGACACCCGCGCCCGCATGGGCTACACCGCCCCGATCGGCACCACCGACCAGGACCGCATCCGGCACCTGACCGTCGCGCTGCCGCCCGTCCACGCCGGCCGCCTCTTCGATGCCCGGCAGGCCGGCGCCTCCGATGAGGAACTCCGCCGGATCGCGGCCGACGCGCTGCGCGAGGTGTACTTCCAGGACGGCGGCCGCCGCGCGGGCAGCCTGGAAGAGGTCCGCTTCACCGATATCGAGCACCTGGAGTTCGACCTGTAGCGGCCGTTGCTCCGAACAGCCCGCGGGGGCCTGCCGGACGGCCCCGCGGGCAGGCGCGCCGTGCCCGCGGCATCCGGCCCTGCCGGCGACGGGCGGCCACGGGCCCGTCCCCACGCGCCTGCCGCTCGCACAGCTGCTGGATGGGGGGCAGGGCGGTCTTCGCCGCCCGGCGTGCCGGAGCACCCGGGCCCGTCTGCCGGCCGGCAGGGTGTGAGCCGCCCGCGTCCGTCCGCGTCCGCTCGTGTCCGCCGTACGTACCGCCGGTCCCGGCCGTGCCGGCACGGGAACCGGCGGCGTTCCTCGGCCCGGTGCGTGAGCGGCTTCCCGAAGCCTGAAACGGCCCCTTCTGCCGGACGGTCCGGCCCCGTCGCAGACTGCGGCTGGAGCAGGGAAGACAGAGGGGGCAGCAGAGGATGATCCGGGATCGTCCCCGAAGCCGAAGCCGAAGCCGAAGCCGAAGCCGAAGCCGAAGCCGAAGCCGAAGCCGAAGCCGAAGCCGGGTTCCCGGTCCGCATCCACGTCCTCCTCTGTGCGCGCTGGAATGACGTCCTGGCCCGGCGCGCCCATTTCCTGCCTCGTCCTCCCAACCACCCGGCCACCTGGCACCGGCAGTTCCTGGAGCGAGGGCCTGGGGCCGGCCGGCAACGTGGCCGCGACGGGTACCGGCCAGGTCCTGGCCACGTGCCCGGCAGCCACAGCCCGGTGATGGACCGCGAAGTCCTGGTCCGTGGGCTCCTCGCAGCAGGCGTCAACAGGCAGGGAGGAACGGGGGAACGGGTGCCCGGATGCATGGGACGCCGCCGGGGAGCCCTCGGGCCGCGCGCCGGCGGAACCTCGCCGCCCTCGCCGCGCCCGCCGAACGGCCCGGGAGGAGGCGGAGGCGATCGCCGGCGGTCCGGCCCGGCGGCCTCGCCTCAGGGACGGGCCCCGGCAGTGCCCATCACATCGGGCTTGCGGGCCAGGAGGCAGGCGTGCGGCCTGGTCACGTGTTGGCCGGGTTCCTGTTCCAGTCGTGCGGTGACGGCGAGGCCGGCCTGCTCCAGCAGGCCGGCCATGCGGTCCAGGGGCAGGAGGTACGACTCGTAGGACACCGGTCGGCCGTGGCCGTGGGTCGGCTGCAGCCGCTCGTTGCCGACGTAGTCTCCCCAGAGCAGGTGGCCGCCGGGCGCGAGCGTGCGGTGGAACTCGGCGAACACCGCCGGCAGCCATTGCGGGGGCGTGTGATGGGTGGAGTACCAGGCCAGGATGCCGCCGAGTTCGCCGTCCCCCGTCTCCAGCGCGGTCATCGAGCCCTCGGTGAACCGCAGCTTTGGGTAGGCGCTTCTGGCCGGCCCGACCATCTTCGGCGACAGGTCGACACCGAAGGCGGGCACCCCCGGTCCGGCCAGGTGCGCCGTCACGCGGCCGGGGCCGCACCCCAGGTCCGCGACCGGCCCCAGAGCGGCCATCCGCACGAGTTCGGCGAACCCGGCCGGCATCGCGCGGGACAGCGGGTCCATCTCGGCCGGCGACGGGACGCGTTGGACGTAGTCGGCGGCGACCGTGTCGTAGGACTCGCGGACGGCGGTCAGGTAGGAGAGCTCAGCCACGCGGGCGACCCCAGAGCAGACAACTGACAGGCCGTGCCACGCCCTTCGGCCGGCCTGCGCAACGCCCACCACTGTCGCCCCCAGCCGCCACCCCACCCCGCCCCGGTGATCGTTCCCGGCCACGGCACGGCGGCCACCGCCATGCCCTCCATCCCCTCCCCGGAAAGTCCGGCGCCGCACGGCACCCCGCCCGCTGAGAAGCTGCGCGACACACCCCCTGTCTTGCTCTTGCTGCAGATCGGGTGGTGCTTGGCCGCGGATGGCGCTCTGCTCAGCGGCACAGCGTTCCCGGACGGCGAGCCGCACCCGGCAGCATCTGGCCGGCCGGGTGCGGGCCTTGGCTTGCATCAGTGCCCGGGTGCGGCTCCAGCGGTGCCCGGCGAACCCGAACGCCCGCGTGGGGGGCCGGCACTTCACCGTCGCGCGGAGCAGCACGGGGCGGGCGGTTGCCTCAGGCGGTCGGGTCCCACAGGCCGCCGGCTTCACCGCGGGCGAGGTGTTCGGCGTAGACGCCGGTCTTCCAGGCGATGAGGGACCGGCATTCCTCCAGGGCCTGGATCTGTGCGTCGACGCGTCGGCGGTGGGTGTCCAGCAGCCGCAGACGTTGCTCCTCGTTGCCCGGTCCGTGGCGGACGAGTTCGGCGAAGTGTTTGAGGTCGGCGAGCGGCATGCCGGATGCGCGGAGCTTGACGCAGATCAGCAGCCAGTCGACATCGAGGGCGGTGTAGCGCCGGCGGCCGCCGGATGTGCGCTGGAGAGGCCCGACGAGCAGGCCCTCGCGCTCGTAGAAGCGCAGGGCGTGCACGCTCAGCCCGGTCCGTTCGGCGACCTCGCCGATGCCCAGCGACTGCATAGGAGCCCCGGTGCTGGTCATGCCGCTCACTCCCGGACTTGATCTAGACCTTGCTCTAGATCGTAGCGTCCACGGCATGTCCTTCACCGATCAGCAGCAGCCCCGCGGCTCGCCCTTCTCCGCCTCCAGCACCGCCGAAGACGTCATGGCCGGCCTCGACCTCTCCGCAAGGACGGCCGTGGTGAGCGGGGGCTACTCGGGGCTCGGCCTGGAGACCACCCGGGCGCTGGCGGCCGCCGGAGCCCGGGTCATCGTTCCCGCACGCCGCCCCGACGCTGCCCGTGCCGCGCTGAAGGAGGTGAACAACTGCGAGGTCATTGCCATGGACCTGGCCGACCTCGCCGGTGTCCGCGCAGCCTGCGCGTACATCGGCGACCGTTTCGGGCGGCTCGATCTCCTGATGGCTGTCGCCGGGGTCATGGCCACAGCGCAGCGGCGCGTCGGGCCCGGCTGGGAGGGCCAGCTCACCGCCAACCACTTCGGGCACTTCACCCTCGCCTGCGAGCTCTACCCGCTGCTGGCCGCCGCGGACGGCGCGCGCGTCGTCGTCAACAGCTCCGCCGGACACGCCCTGACCGGCATCCGCTGGCACGATCCGCACTTTCGTACCGGCTACGACAAGTGGCTGGCCTACGGCCAGGCCAAGACCGCCAACGCCCTGTTCGCGGTCCACCTCGACGCCGTCGGGCAGGGCGACGGGGTGCGGGCCTTCGCCCTGCACCCCGGCAGGATCATCACCGCTCTCCAGCGGGAGATGACACTCCGGGAGCAGATCGACCGCGGCTGGGTGGACGAGCACGGCACGGTCATCGGCGACGGTTTCAAAACCCCCTCCCAGGGGGCCGCCACCGGCCTGTGGGCCGCCACGTCCCCGCTCCTCGCCCACCGGGGCGGCCTCTACCTGGAGGACTGCGACGTCGCCCGCGTCTGCGCCCCCGGCACCCCCATGGACGACGGCGGCGTCCGCGCCCACGCCGTCGACCCCGGCGAGGCGGCCCGGCTCTGGGACCTGTCCCTCGCCGCGACCGGCGCCACGCCGATCACCTAGCCACCCGGGAGCCACCCCGGGAGCCCCGGCGGATCAGCGCCGAGGCCACGCGGCCACCGGAGCACCCCAACAACCAGGACCAGCAGCCGAGCAGACGCACCCCTGGGCCGCATCAGCAGACACACCCCTGGGCCGCATCACCGGACAGAACCCGGACCCGCAGACACGGCAGGCCCGGCAGACACGGCAGGCCCGGCCGGCGCAGAGCCGGGCGCGGCGCGGGACTCCAGGTCCTTCTCCGGCCGAGGCCAAGGTCCCGCCACAGCCGGGCAGTTACTCCCTATATGCGCACTTTCAAGGCGCTGTCACATGTCTGTGATGTTCTGTGCGGAATGCCTTGATGTGTGCCGCCTAGCTTCATGAGTACGCGGTCCACACGACGCGTTCGACTCAGCCAACTCAGCCAACTCGTTCGACTCGCTCGACTTGTTCGACTCATGGAAAGGGGCCGGCGCATGCAGACCTCTCGTATTCTCCGCACGTCTCTGGCATCCGCCGTTCTCGGCCTCGGTGCCGTGACCGCCGTCGCCGCCACCGCCGAGGCCGCTCCGGCGTCCACTGGGCCCGCGGCCGCCGCCTCCGCCGCCCAGCACACTGCCACGGCGGGCCGTACCCAGACCCTGCCGCTCAGCGACGGCAGCACCGCGCATGTCACCCGGCTGGCGAACCACACCTACCAGGCCTGGATCACGCACAAGGGTGTGCGGATCGCGGCGCTGGACTCCGCGCACAAGACCCAGCGCGTGCACGGCTACACGTATGCGCTCAACCAGGCGAACGGCTTCGTCGGCGTGGTGCACCCAGGCGGCTGGCACAGCGAGCAGAACGTGCCCCAGCACCCGGCGAAGAAGCACCACAAGAACAACGACCACCAGAACAAGCACCACAAGAACAACGACCACCAGAACAAGCACCACAAGAACCAGACCGGCAAGACCCACGACATACGGCTCGCGGACGGCGCCACCGCCCACGTCACCAAGCTGGCGAACGGCACCTACCAGGCCTGGATCACCCGGCACGGGGTGCGCATCGCCGCCCTGGACGCCGGTCACAGCACGGCCCGCGCCCACGGCCACCACTACACGCTGAACGCCCACACCGGAGCCGTCCACCTGCGCTGACACTCCCGCAGCCCCCACCCCTGCCCCCCACCCCTGCCCCCTGCCCCCTGCTCTCTGCTCTCTGCGCCCGCGGGGGAGGGCGGGGGCGGGGCCGTGACAGTCCGGACACGGTGCCCGAGCCACGCCGTTCGCGGGAGGGGGGTGCAGACACCCGTGCGCTGCGGCCGGCCCACGGCGCACGGCGCACGCAGCACCCGGTCCACGTGCCTCGAGCGCGAAGCCGCTCGCCGCGCCGAGCGGCTCGCTGAGAGAAGAGAGCAGGGGGGGGGGCGGCGCCGCGATTCCGGGGTACCACCGCTCCCGCAGCCGGGGTGTCCTGCCGGCCGAGACCTCGGCCCCTCCACTGCGGCTGCCGAGGATGGGGGCTGGCTGGGGCGGCGTTCTGCGGCTCCGCCCAGACGACTCCAACTGGCCCCATTTCACGGATGCTTGGTGCAGATCGGGCGACTTGAGATGGTCCCGGAGGGCGGGGCCGTGTGGGACCACAGCATTGTTGCCGTCCGTGGGTACGCGGGCGGGTTCGGCCGGTCTGGGAGGAGCAGCACGGCCGATGGGGCTGCGCTGACAGACTGGGGCGGACCGACAGGGGGCCACGTGGTTGTCATTGAGCGGGAGCTGACCGAGCCCTGGGAAGGTGTTCTGGTCGCTCCCGCCTGCGGCAGTGGCATCGGCGTTGTGGTGCTGGCGGGTTCCAGCGGGCGTATCGAACGGGAGAGAGCGCGCATCCTCGCCCAGCAGGGCATGACGGCCTTGTCGATCCGCTGGTTCGGCGGGCCGGGCCAGGCTCCGGGAATCTGCGAGGTCCCCCTGGAGACCTTCACCGCCGCCGTCGGCTTCCTCCGGGCGAACGGGGCGGAACGCATCGGCGTGCTGGGCAGCTCCAAGGGGGCCGAGGCGGCTCTGCTGACGGCGGTGCACGATCCGCGCGTGGACGTGGTGATCGCGCTGTCGCCCACGTCTCGCGTCTGGTGCAACGTCGGACCGGGGCGCGACGGAGCGCAGCGCCCTTATCGATCGTCCTGGACCTGGCGGGAACAGGCGCTGCCTTTCGTCCCGCTGGATGATTCCTGGACTCCCGCCAAGCCGGGCAGCGGGCCGGTCGCCATCCGCGGATGGTACGAACGCAGCGAGCTGACGTTCGCTCACCTGCTTACTCCAGCGGAGATCGCCGTGGAGCAGGCTCGGGTCGATCTCCTGCTGGTCGCAGGCGGAGACGATGCGATGTGGCCGTCCCTTCCCTTCGCCGAACAACTGGCCGGGCGCCGACGCTTGGTTGGGGCCCCCGTGCGTCTGATCGTCCGCCATGATGCCGGCCACCGGACGCGGTTTCCTGGTGAGAGTGCCGCGTCGGCATCCCCGCAATTCCTGTACGGAGGCACGCCCGAAGCCGACGCGGCCTTGGGGGCGGCTGCCTGGCCCCACATCCTCAACTCGCTCCGCGGCGGGGGCTGACCCCGTGTTGATCGTGTGCGAAGTTGGGGGGACGGTCTCTCACTTCATCCCGTTGCGCTTTTCGCTTTGGTGCGGGCCGGGCGGTAGGACTCGGTGCCGGTCTCGATCAAGGTGGCGTTGAAGGTGAGCCGGTCCACGATCGCTGCGCAGAGCCATGGGTCGGTGAAGATCGTGCTCCCACCGCTGAAGGCCGCGTTCGAGGCGATGGCGAGGCTGTTCTTCTCCTCGCACTCGGTCAGAACCTGGAAGAGCATCTCGGCGCCGCGGCGGTCGAGTTCGAGATAGCAGAGTTCATCGATTTCGAGCAGGTCGACGCGTCCGTAGCGGGTGATGGTCTTGCCGAGTGGGTCGTCGGCGGCTTCGACCAGCTCGTTGACCAGGCTGGCGGCCATGGCGGCAGCGGTGCCCAGCGCGATCAGCAGGTGGGACCTACCGGTGCTGGTAACCCTTGGTGATCCAGCCGCCCGACGCCAGACAGACCGAACAGGCTCCGTCCTCTCCGCATGGAAGACCGCACAACCGAATCACTGTCGACCGGGGATGGCGCCGTCGCGCTCTGCGCCACGGCCGACTCGAGGCCTACCACGAGGCGACCGGCGCGGGCCCCAAGGATGCCAAGGACGAACTCGCGACCGGTGGTCAGTGCCGGCGGTTGCGGCGGCGCACGAGCAGCAGTACCGCCGAGCCCGCGGCGATCAGTGCAACGGCCGTACCTCCCACGGCGGTTCGCATGGTGGACGCCCCGGTCTCCGCCAGGCGCGGGTGACTGCCGGTGCCGCCCTTCGGGGGTGTGGGCAGCGGCGCGGCCGACCGGGACGAGGTGCCGGTCGGCCGCGGGGGAAGCGTGGGGGTGTCGGTGGGAGACGCCGCGGGGGACCGCGTGGGAATGGGCTTGACCGTGGGGGGGCGGGGTCGGGGTGGGGGTGGGGGATGCGGTGGCCTCGACGTTCACGGTTACCAGGTTCGCCCTGGTCTCGGCTCCGCTCGGGCTCACGCAGAAGGCGTCGAAGAGGTGCTCTCCGGGGGGTGTGTCGGCGGGGACCGTGTAGGGGCCGTAGGTGCCCTGCTTCCCGTGGGTGCTGGCGGTCACGCCGATGAGCGGGAAGTCCCGTTCGATGTCGACCACGTCGTCGGCATGGGGGCATGTGAGGCGCACGGTGTAATGGCCGCCGGCCGCGACCGGGTCCGGGTCGGTGGTCCGGAATACGAGGTCCTGGGGTGCGGCGACGGCCTGCGTGCCGCCGAGCCCTGCCAGGAGACCGGCGACTGCGGCCGCCGCACACCTTCCGAAGGCCATGAGGAAGCTCCCTGATCGACGGCGCTGCACCCCGACAGCGTGAGGCCGGCTCGTCGGACCACTGGACCAACGCGCCGCACAGGCAAAGGGAGAACCCGCACGGCGTAGGCGCGCATTGCGGCCGCGGGAGCGGGGGCGCCCGGGAACCCGCTCGTGCAGCCTGCACGCCAAGCGATCCGTTGCGGTGGCGGCAGCCGGCACGGCACGGCACGGGGCCGGGCGTGTCGACGGCCGGCCCCCTTGTGAGGACGGCGTCACGTCCCTCTCGCTCCGCGCGCCCTGTGCCGTCGCGGCCTTCCCTTGCGGACGGAGCAACGGCGGTGATGGCCGGGCTCACGCCCCGTCCGTCCTGCGCGGGCCCGCTGCTCCGGCAGCACTTAGTGCGCGCACGACAGCTGCTGGAGCGCCCACAAAGACAGAAAAGACAGAAAAGACAGAAAAGACAGAAAGGGCAGAAAGGGCAGAAAGGGCAGAAAAGGCAGAAAAGGCAGGACGGGGCGCCCACCGTTTTGGTGGGCGCCCCGTGCTGGTGCGGGCGAGGGTTAGCCGCGCACGATGTTCTCGGCCTGCGGGCCCTTCTGGCCCTGGGTGACGTCGAAGCTGACCTTTTCGCCCTCGGTGAGCTCGCGGTAGCCGTTGCCGGAGATGTTGGAGTAGTGGGCAAACACGTCGGGGCCCCCGCCGTCCTGCTCGATGAAGCCGAAGCCCTTCTCGCTGTTGAACCACTTCACGGTGCCGCTGGCCATACGTCAGTCCTTCACATCACTCGAGCCGTTCCGTGGCGGATCGGCTCGGTTTCCACGAGCGTTCCCGGGTGGGACGCTCGGACGTCATCCTGCCCCAAACACGTCGGTGCTGGCCAGGACTTCGAGCGTCGACAGGATGCACGAACACACCGCAACATCCTTGAAGGGCCCCGCGCACCGCTTCGCACGCCGCGCGGGGCCCCGCCTTTCGGCGTCGCGCCGGCGGAGCAGACCACGACGCCGCCTGCCGGGCCAGGCCGGTGGCACGGACCCACAACCCGCATCCGGCAGTCCTCCGGAGGCTCTCTGGTGCCGCACACCCGCGGCCCGCACACCGCGGCCCGCGGCCCGCGGATCTGGAGTCTCGCTCTCCGTGCCGCCCGCCGCAAGCCCGGCCACCAGCGGCCCCTCCACCAGCGGGCCCCCTTTACCGCGAACCGACCGCGAACCGACCGCGAACCGACCGCGAGTACCGGTCAGGAGGCCGGCGCGCCGGAGGTGGCGCGTTCGGTCCGCGTCGTGGCGCCTTCGGCCCTCCTTGCCGCGCCCTTCCCTTTCATAGCGTCGTGGCATGGACGAACACGTTGCCCGGAACGGGGCTTCAAGGGCGGGCCTGCGGCAGTGGGTGGGACTGAGTGTTCTGCTGCTGCCCACCGTGCTGCTCACCGCCGATCTCGGCGTGTTGTGGCTGGCCACTACCCGCAGATCATCGAAGCCGGCCGGGCCCGCGGCTGGGCCTGGCTCGCGCACGGCCGCACCAACTCCGTCCTGCAGGCCGGCATGACGCCGCAGGAGGAGCGGGAGTACCTCACCGACGTCGTCGCCACGATCGAGAAGGCCACCGGGCGCCGCCCGCGCGGCTGGATGGGCCCGGCGCTGACCGAGACCTTCCACACCCCGCGGCTGCTCGCCGAACTCGGCCTGGACTATGTGCTCGACTGGACCGCCGACGACCAGCCGTTCCTGCTGAACGAGCCCGGCATGCTGAGCGTGCCGTACTCCGTCGAACTGAACGACCTGGCACTGTTCACCCTGCACGGCATGACGGGTCCGGACTTCCTGCAGCTGGTCAAGGACCAGTTCGACCAGCTCTACGCCGATGCGGCGGACAGCGGCCGGGTGATGGCGCTGGCCCTGCACCCGTTCGTCATCGGCCAGGCGTTCAGGACCAGATACCTCGCGCAGGCGCTGGCGTACATCTGCGGGCACCGAGGCGTGTGGCTGACAGCGACGAGATCGCCGAGCACTACCGCCGTACCGTGCAGACAAGAACGTAGAGGCGACCGCCGCCACGGCACGCAGGCGCCGAAGCCGACGACGGCACCCCTATCACCCATGACCGCGGGCCGAGTTGGACCGCACGCACCGCACCGCACCGCACCGCATCCACCCGGCCGGGGCCTCCCGGCGCAATACAGCGTTGTCCCCGGCCAGGGCCTGGAATAGAGTCCGGGCGTGTCCGCATCCGGTCGGGTTCCGGCCGGAACCGTTCCCCCGCACGTGACGCGGCTGCTGCTGCGCGCGGGACAGGCGGCGGGACTGGACCGAAGCCGGCTGGCGAAGGTGGCCGGGCTGGCAAGCCTGGACGACGAGGCCGTGCGGCTGCCCTCGGCCTCGCTCGTACGGATATGGGAGGAGTGGGCGGCTCGGCTGCGCGACCTCGGCGGCGGCTCGCTGCCCTGGCGGCTGTGGCGCCCCGGCTCGCTCGGCGTGTGGGACTACCTGTTCACCAGCGCCGATACGCTCACGGAAGCATTCGAGCACGCCGACCGCCACGCGGCAGTCGTCACCGATCCGTCGGAGTCGTTCACACCGGTGCACGATGCCGCCGGACTCACCGTCACCTTCCACGGCCGGTTCGCCAGCCACCCGATCTTCCCGATCATCGCCGAGTTCGCCGTGTCGATGATCCTCACCGCGGCCGCCTCGGGCGCCGGCCGCCCGCTGACCCCGCTCCGGGTGACCCTCACCGGCCCTGCGCCGCGCCGGCACGGGCACCTGGCCGAGACGTACGGCACCCGCAACATCGCGTTCGGCGCGGAGACGCCCTCCGTCACCTTCTCGGCCGCCGACACGAACCGGCCCCTGCCGCGGGCGGATCCGGTACTGGCAGCCATCCTGCGCGACCACGCGCGCACCAGGGTGGCCACCTCCCGCGCCGTGCTGTCGTGGCTCGACCGCTTCCGCGGCGAGGTCGAACTGAGCCTCACCCACGGCGCACCCGACCTCACCCACATCGCCCACAGACTGGGGATGTCACCCCGCACGGTGCAGCGCCGCCTCCACGAAGAGGACACCACCTGGCGCACGGAGCTGGAATGCGCCCGCCGGCGGCGCGTGGAGCAGCTGCTCGCGACCTCACTGACCGTGGAGTCGATCGCGACCCGCACCGGCTACACCGACCCGCGCTCCCTGCGCCGCGCCCTCCACCGCTGGTACGGCCAGGGCCCCGCCGAACTGCGCCGCCCCCGCACCTCGCCGTAACCCCCAGGAACCCAGCCCCCCGGGGAGCCGGCACACACTCCGACGCACCCCATGAAACACAGCGAATCGGGGAGAGCAACGGCCAACACAGGGCGCGGTGGCGCGACGAGGACGACACGGCACACCGCCGGGCCCGCTCCGGGCGCCGTGAGCGCCGCGTGGATGCGGCCATGAACACCTTCATGCCGCTGCGCCGCGGGAGCGCCGATGACGCCCGCCGGAGCGTGCCGCTCACCGGCGGCGGCACCGTACGCCTCCAGACCTCGGCCGCCCTGCGGCTGGACGAGAACGCGTTCGCCGACGTACTGACGCAGCCACGCATCGAGGAGCGGACCGGCATGACGGTCCACGCCATGGGGTCCCCGGAGCGGATGGAGCTCTTCCCGACCTGCCCTCTGCCGTCGGGACCGATCCGAATGCTGTTGCCGAAAACCGCCAGGGGCACGCTGCTCACCGAGGCCCCTGCCCTCGTCCACGGCGGCCGTGAAAGGTGCCGATCGGTCGTCTCGCCGCTTGCCGCGAGCGCCGAGGCAGGAGCCCTCCCGGGCCGCGCGGGCACACCTGGCTGAAATCTGGTGGGTGTGTGGCTGGGATCATTCGGGTGCCGGGCGGGCCAAACGGAATCTTCCAACAGGGGTGCTGGGCAGGCAGGTTGAGGCGAAACGGTCCTGATAGCATCCCGGCGGCGATCTTGATCAACTCATCCAGCGTGCCGACTTGACACGTGCCTGCGGGGTGAGAGCGGGGGTACGGGTCGCCAGTTCCTCCTACCCGTGCCACGAGAGGTGTCCATGACCCACGCACTTGTGTGGACCCTGGGTGCGATTGCGCTGATATCCGTCGCCGCGAATGTCGCACTCATTACCCGCAACCGAGCGGTGACCGCGAAGAGACGCCAGGCCGAGGCCGCGCAGAAACAGGAGCTGAGCCGCGCCACCGCGCAACTCGCGGCCCAACAGGGCGAGTTGGCTGCGGCCCGCTCCGAGCGGGAGAGCGTCATCGCCGGGGCGCGCGAGGCCGCGGAGGACAGCACGAAGAGCGTCCTCAAGGGCGCGGCGAGCTTCCTGCAGAGCCTTGCGGCCGAACAGACCGCCCTGCTGGACACCGTGCAGCGCAAGCACGGCGGCCACGAGGTGCTCAGCGACCTCCTCGACGTGGCGCACGCGAACGCCCAGATGGCACGCAAGGCACAGGGCATCGCGGTGATGTGCGGTGCGCCGCTGGGCCGCCGCAACCGGCCGGCCAGCGTGTACGACGTCGTGCAGAACGCGAAGGGCCAGATCCGCAACTTCCAGCGCGTGTCGATCATGCAGCAGAGTGGTCTCGCCCTCAAGGCGTCCGCGGTCACGCCGGTGGCGCTGGCGGTCGCCGAGCTGCTGGACAACGCGGCGAGCTTCTCGCAGCACGACGCTCCGATCGAGGTCACGTTCCAGCGTGTCCAGGGCAACCTCTGCATCGTCATCGACGACGCCGGCGTCAGCATGAACGACGAGGACCGGCAGCGGGCGACCGCCCTGCTCTCCGGCGACGAGGCGCCGCGGCTGCAGCAGCTGGGCACGCAGCCCAAGTTCGGTTTCCCCGTGATCGGCCTGATCGCCCGTCAGCACGGCTTCCGGGTGGACGTCACCGGGGTCTCCCGCTACGGCGGAGTGCGGGCCGTCGTCCGACTGCCCGAGGAGTTGTGGACCATGGAAGAGGCGACCCCCAAGGCCGCGGCGCCGGCTCCCGCTCCCGCCCCGGCCCCCCACCCTGCGACCGCCCCCGTGCGGCAGGGCCCGGGCCCGTCCGGGGTCGCTCCCCAGCGCACCGCGCACGGACTGCCCAAGCGTGCTGCCCGGCAGACGCCGACGGCCTCCCCGGCCGCGGGCCGTGCGCCCCGTCCGGTGGACGAGGCCACGCAGACCGGGCCGCGGGCATCCAGCCGGGGCCTGGGTGCGTTCCAGCGCGGCACCCTTGAAGCCCGCGCCGATGAGTCCCCCCTGGGCGAAGGGTCTGATGAGCGGTGAGCACCTCCGACCTGTCATGGATGCTCGATGACATCGTTAACAACGTGCCCGGCGCGCGCCATGCGGTCCTGCTGTCCGCCGACGGCCTGCCCCGTGCATCCACCGAGGGCCTCGGCGAGCGGGACCTGGTGACCATCTCCACGGCCATGTCCGGTATCCAGGCCCTGAGCCGGGCCACGGCGCCCTTCGTCGGAACCGCGCCGGCCGCGTCCTGGACGCAGACCATCATCGAGTTCCAGCACGGCTGGATCTTCCTGATCGGTGCCGGTCAGGGCGCCTATCTGGCGGCGGCCGCGGAACCCCATGTGGACATGCAGCAGATCAGTTACCGCATGCACCGTCTGGTGGCCCGGCTGGGACACAACATGACGTCCGCACCTCGCGTGGACGGTCCGCAGGCAGGCCGGCGCGGCAGCCCCGAGCCGGCGCCCGGTGAGGAGACGGCCGATGTGCTCAAGGAGCTCGATGTGGCGCTCGCCGACGTGCCCGGCGCCCGCCACGCGGTGCTGCTGGGCGGCGACGGCCTGCCGCGCGGCGGCACCTCGGGCCTGCCGCGCGATCTCGCCGACCGGATCTCGGCGGCCATGACCGGCATCCACGCCAACAGCCGGGCGGCCGCGCAGTTCGCGGGCGCGACCGCGGACGTGGCGTGGCAGCAGACGGCCATCGAGTTCCAGCACGGGTGGATCTTCCTCATCGCCGCCGGCGACGGGGCGCTCCTGGCGGCCTCCGCCGACCACGACTGCAACATCGAGCACCTGACGTCCCAGCTGCATGCGGCAGAGCTCAGGATCGCGGCCTCTGCCGGGGCCGGCAGGGTGCCCGGCAATGTCTGAGCCCAGCGGTCCGGACCTCGAGCTGACGTCCGACCTCGTCCCGCTCTTCGTGATCACGAACGGGCGGTCCCTGCCCCCCGAGCACGAATTCGAGCACACCGCGATGGTGACCTCTGCCGACGGGTCCGAGGCCGCCCTGCGCGCCCTGACACCCGAGGCCCGCAGGGTCATGGAAGTGGTCACCGGCGGAGTCCTGTCCGTCGCCGAGGTCGCCGGCCACACCCGGTTCCCGATCGGCGTCGTGCGCATCCTGCTGGCCCAACTCGCGGAGGCCGGCCTGCTCGACGTCCGCCAGCCGGTCCCGGCCGCCGAACTGGTGGACATCGACCTCGTCCGTGCTGTGCGCACCGGCCTGCAGAAGAAATTCGGAGTGTGACGTGTACCTGGATCCCTCTGTCAGCCAGGCCGTGAAGGTGCTCATCGTGGGCCATTTCGGCGTGGGGAAAACCACCTGCATCGGCAGTCTCTCGGAGATCAAACCGCTGCGGACCGAAGAGCAGATCACGATGGCCAGTGTGGGGCTCGACGACCTCACCAACACACCGAACAAGACGACCACCACCGTGGCCATGGACTTCGGCCGCCTCACCCTCTCCGACAGCCTGGTCCTCTACCTGTTCGGCACGCCCGGCCAGGAGCGGTTCACCGAAATGTGGGAGGACCTCTCGCGCGGCGCACTGGGCGCGCTCGTCCTGGTCGACCCCGCGCGCATCGACGAGTCCTTCGCCGTCCTCGACCTCGTCGAGTCCTTCGGTCTCACCTACACGGTCGGTGTGAACTCCTTCGCGGGCGGCACCGAGTACGCCCTCAAGGAGGTGCACGAGGCACTGAACCTCCACCCCGAGACCCCGATCGTGCGGTGCGACGTACGCGACGAGCGTTCCTCCGCCGAGGCACTGATCACCCTCGTGCAGCACCTCATGACCCAGCTCGCCGCCTAGGAGCCCCTGCATGTCCCAGCCGACCGACCCCCGCCTGATACCGCCCGGCTGCCCCGCGCACACCCAGGGCGGCAACACCCAGCTGTACGGGACCGATTTCGCGGCCAACCCCGAGGCCTACTACGCGCACCTGCGACAGGCCGGGCCCAGCGCGCCCGTCGACATCGCCCCCGGCGTCGAGGCCGAACTCGTCACCAGCTACGACGCCGCCCTGCACATCCTGCAGAACCCGGCCACCTTCCCGCGCGACGCGCGCCGCTGGAACGCGCTGAACGAGGGGCGGGTGCCGGCCGACAGCCCGGCCCTGCCGATGATGGCCTGGCGGCGCAACGCCCTGTTCGCCGACGGTGCCGACCACGCCAAGCTGCGCCAGGCCGTCACCGCTGCCCTGGCCACCGTGGACGAGCGTGCGCTGATCCGCCAGACCCAGGCCTCCGCCGACTACCTCATCAGCGGCTTCAGCTCGGACCGGCACGGCCGCGCCGAGCTCATGGCCGAGTACGCCGGCCCCCTGCCCCTGCTGGTCTTCTCCCACCTGTTCGGCTGCCCTCCCGAGATCGGCGACCGGGTCATCACCGGGATCTCCGGCATCTTCGAGGGCGCCGCCGGCGCGGACCAGATCCTCGGCCAGGCGCTCGCCGAGCTGATCGCGCTCAAGCACCGCCGGCCGGGCGACGACCTCACCACCGAGCTGATCCGCCAGCACACCCTCCTCACCAGCGACCGGGCCGAGGCCGACGAGGCCGTGCTCCAGCAGCTCGTCACGCTGCTCTCCGGCGGCACCGCGCCGCTCGCCGCGGCCATCGGCACCAGCGCCGCCCTGTACCTGGGGGAGGACTGGCCCACCGGCCTTCCGGTCGAGGACGCCGTCTCCCAGGCCCTGTGGTCCTACGCGCCGATCGCCAACTACGCCGGTCACTACCCGACGGTGGACATCGAACTCGGCGAGCGGAGGCTGCGGGCCGGCGATCCGGTGCTCATCTCGTTCGCCGCGGCCAACACGGATCCGCGGCTGACCGAGCACCGGGCCCAGCTCAACTCGAAGGCCCATCTCGCGTTCGGGGCGGGACCCCACGCGTGTCCGGCGAAGGACCCGGCGCTGCTGATCGCGGTGACGGCGGTCGAGTGCCTGCTCAACCGGCTGCCCGACCTGGAGCTCGACAGGCCCTTCTCGGCGCTCGACTGGGTGCCCTCGCCGTGGAGCCGCGCGCTGGCCGCGTTGCCCGTGCGCTTCTCCCCACGGGCCGTCTCCACCGCCTCCGCCCCGTACGAGTCCGCCGCCCCGGCGGTGTCCCGGCCCACGCCCGGCCTCCAGCCGCCCGCGGCCGAGCCGGCCGCCTCCGCTTCCACCGGAGCCGGCGTCGATGACGAGTCCGGCCAGGGCAAAAAGCGCAAGGCGGGACTGTTCAGCCGCTTCGTGGCATGGACCAGGGGCGAGTGACGCAGGCAACTCCACTTTCCTGCGGTGCCATTGGATACTCAAATGATCTTGTGGGTATCCATGGCGGCTGATGCTCGGAAAGGAGCACAGTGGGAATCGCCGTACTGCCGCAGGATCTTCGCCGCGCCACCGTCAGAGTCTTCTCGCGCCTGCGCACCCCCCAGGGGCAGGCAAATCCACTCCCTCACTACGCCGAACTCGCTGCATCAGGACCGGTCAGCCCCGCACCCTGGGGCGGCCACCTGGTCACCGGGTTCGCCGAGTGCGACCAGGTCCTGCGCGACCGGCAGTGGTGCGAACCCGACCGGCGCTGGCGCGAGCGGCAGGGCCGGGGCACCCGCTGGGCCGCGCCGTCCTCGCAGGAGATGAGCCACGCCCTGCCCAACCTCAACGGGCCGGAACACGCCCGAATACGCCGGGCGGCCGACGGTTTCGACCGCGCCGCCATCGGCCGTCTCCTCCCCGTGATCACGACAGCCACCGACCGCCTCCTCGACACATTCCACGAACAACTCCGCCACGGGGAGGCCGACTTCGCAGCCCTGGTCGGCGAGGAGCTCCCCATCGCCACGGTCGGACACTGGCTGGGTTTACCCCGCGCCGACTGGCCCCGGCTGCGCGAGCTCACCCACGACCAGGTGTTCACCCAGGAACTCCTGCCGACCGCGAGCCAGCTCGCCCGCTCCGACGCCGCAACCGTGGAACTGCGCACGTACTTCACCGACCTCGTCCGCGCTCGCCGCGCCCGCCCGGGAGACGACCCCGTCTCGCAGTGGATCCGCACCTGGGACACCCTCGAAACCGACCGCGACCAGGCCGACCACCAGGTCTACCACCTGGCCCGCTTCGTCCTGCTGGCCGCGCTGGAGACCACCGCGACCCTGCTGTCCCAAGCGGTCCTCCACCTCGTCGAACACCCCCTGCACTGGGACGCGGTCGCCGCCGACCCCGAACTCGTCCCGGGCGCCGTGGAGGAGAGCCTGCGCTACGACCCACCCACCCACGTCATCAGCCGCGTCGCCTCCCACGACATGCGCCTGGCCGGCCGCCACATCCGCGAGGGCGAGATGGCCCACCTCCTGATCGGCGCCGCCCACCACGACCCGCACCGGCACGCCGACCCCGCCACCTACAACCCGCACCGAAACCCCGGGGGCCACCTCGCCTTCAGCGGCGGCGTCCACTACTGCCTCGGCGCCCCCCTGGTCCGCCTGGAAGCACAGACCCTCATCACCCAACTCACCCGCCGCATCCCCCGCCCCACCCTCGTACGCCCGCCCACCTGGGCGCCCCGCGTCGCCTTCCGCCGCCTCCTGAACCTGGACCTCACCCTCGCATGACCGACCACCTCCAGCCCTCCGACGGCTACAAAACCCTCCACCTCGACCAGGACGGGCCCGTCCTGCACGCCCGGCTCCACGCCGGCCGCACGGACGCCGTCCTCGACGTCGCCGCCATCGACGACCTCCTGCGACTGCTCGACAGCCTCACCGAGCGCACCGACGTGAAGGTCCTGGTCCTGTCCTCGCTGGCCGACGACTTCTGCCTGGGAGCCGACCGCAGCGAGTTCGCCGACGCACGCAAGGCCGACCCGACCGGCGCGGCCCTGCGCCGCATCGTCGACAAGGGCTTCCGGCTCTGTCAGGCACTGGAGACCACCGACGCCATCACCATCGCGCGCCTCCACGGCCGGGTCACCGGTGCCGGCCTCGCCCTCGTCTCCTACTGCGACCTCCGCGTCGGCGCCGACACCAGCCGCTACCGCATGCCCGAAGTAGGCCTCGGACTGCCGCCCGCATGGGGAGGGGCCACCGGCCGCCTCATCACCGAGGTCGGAGTCTCCCGCATCCGCGAACTCATGCTGACCAGCCGCGAGTTCGACGCCGCCACCGCGCACCGGATCGACTTCCTGCACGACACCGTGCCCGAAGAGGACCTCGACCGCGCGGTCACCGCCTGGACGCGTCTCCTCGGCCGCCGCTCCCAGGAATCAATGATCGCCGCCAAACGGATACTGACCGGCTACGCCCGCGCCCGTCACACTGCCGACCTGGGCCCACTCGACGCCAATCTCCTCACCGCCCACCTGTAATTCAGGTCGGGCTCGGAGCCGGGGTGGGCGCCTGCAGGAGGGAGGCGGGCAGATAGGCAGAGGTCGTCTGCAGGTCCCAGCCGTGGACCTGCACGGCCAGCACGGACAGACCGATCGCGCCCAGGGGGAGCAGGCTCTCGGGCCCGGCCTCTTCACCGGCGGCGCTTCGGTGGGTGACGAGCCGTTCGTGCAGCGCCTGCTCGAACGCGGCCTGGTCGCCGCGGAGCAGGATGCGCAGCAGCCGCTGGTCGGGGCCCGTGGCCCCGGCCGCATCCAGCGCGAGGGCAGCGTCGAGGCGCTCGCCCATCGACGGCATCCACAGGGGAACTTCCGGCCAGTAGCGGGGCAGACGGCCGGCCGACGGCGTCAAGTAACCGCACAGGGCGTCCACCTGCGCGAGACCGGCTGCATCGGAGACCGAGCCGCGCGCTACGCGCTGAACTCACCGACGCGATGGAAGAGCGGCCTGTCGCTGCGGCGACTGCGGGTGTCGGGCGATCTTGCGGGTCTGCTGCGTCTACTCGCGATCGAGGCGCTCGGCCGGCGAACCGTGTGAGACATGCAACGAACACCCATGATCAATTTCCGCCGCGTCCGGCCCGCCGCCTAGCGTCCCCCGGACACATCGACAGCCGGGGGCTTATCGAGCGGAAAGACAGCACGTGATGACCCCGGCCCACAGCGGCAGAGGCTCCGGGAGCCTCATATCCGCCCTGCTGCCCGACGGGGCAGAGGGGCCGTTCCTGGTGCTCCTCTTCGCCGCCCTGATCGGGCCGGCCTTCTACGGCCGGTACAAGCAGCGCCGCGACGGCACGCACCTGCCGCGTGTGAACGCCGCGGTGCAGCGGGGCGCGGCCCGGGTCACCCTCTGCGGCGCCGTCCTTGCGGAAATCCTCGGCCTGATCGGGATCTTCGCCTTCAAAGCCACGTGGTGGGCAGGCGTCGCGCCGCTCGTCCTCTGCGCCTTCGGGATCGTCCTGGTCCGATGGGCACGCGCGCACGCCCGGGGACACAGGTGACGCGCTCGGACAAGTGGCTGGTCGTCGCCCTGGTCGTGCTGATCATGGCCACCATCTGCAACGTCGTCACGAGCCGCACCGGCTGGGGCCGCGTGCGCGAGCTGGCCATCGGCGTCTACGTCATCAGCTTTCTGGCCTGGCACCTCCGCAGCGACCGGCGCAAGCGGCGCGCAGGGAAGAGGAAGCCGAAGTGAAGCTCCACATGGACTGGACGGACCGGGTCCTGCTCATCGCACTGACCATCCTCGGCATTGCCAACGCCACGGACTCGGACACCTCGAACGGGTGGCGGCTGGGGGGCACCTTCATGCCCGCCGCCCTCGCCTGCAGCGTCATCCGCGCTGCCCGCCGCAAGCGGCGCAGGCAGCGTGCCGAGCGCCAGGCCCTGCTGACGCGCCTCGACCGCCTCATGCGCCGCGAGGTGAAGCGCCGATGAAGAAGCACCTGAAGAAGAACCTCCGCGCCGTGCCGGGCGGTGCTGCGGTCAGCGCGGCGGGCGGGGCGAGCGGCGCCGCCTGGGGCGGATCCGGCGGCGCCGTCGTGCCGTGGTGGCTGTGTGCCCTCGTAGGAATCGTTCTCCTCCCACTGATCGTGATCATCGTCAAGAACGTCCGTGACATGGTCCGGCTGGCGAAGGCGAACCGATGAAGTGGATCTCGCCCAGCGGGCCGCCGCGCAGCCGGAGGTTCCATGCCGTCCAGATCGGGCTCGTCGTGGGCTGCTGCCTCGCGGCCGGCGTCGAGGCCTCCGTATGGCGCTACTCGGTGCAGGCGGCCTGCACCGGCGCGCTGATTGCCTCGTCCGTCTGGAACTGGTGGCGCATGCGGCGCACATGGAAGAAGGGCCCCAAGTGATCAAGCGCCTGAAGAAGCTCGGTGCGATGCCCGCCACCACTGGCGGCGTCGCCGCTGGCGGGGTCGGCGGCAGCACCTGGAGCGGATTCGGTTCCGATGTCGCCGTGGTCATGCCGTGGTGGCTGTGGGCCCTCTTGGGGGCCGTCCTCTGCGCGCTGTTCGTGGCCACCGTCAAGAACATCCGTGACGCACTCAGTCTGGCAAAGGCGAACCGATGAAGCCGCGTGCCAAACGGCGGCTCAAGTTCGTGGGTGTGGTTGCGGACCCGCCGAAGCCGCTCACCGTCCTGGAGATCGTGGTGAACGTTGCCACGGTCGTCATGGTCTTCGGCGCCCTCGGGTTCATCACCGGCAAGTGGGACATGGCGATCGGCGCGGGCGTCAGCGGCACGGGGGTCCACCTCCTGTTCCAGTGGTGGTGGCGCCGTTCCGACCGGCCGGAGCACAACGAGGGCGAAGATGGGGAAGCCCACGAGGCTCGTCCTGTACGCCTTGGTCGTGTTCGCCGTTCTGGGCGCCATCGGAGCCGTCACGGGAAAGTGGAACGCCGTCATCAACGGCGGGTGCATTTTTCTCGGCTCCGTGGGCTGGAACTACTTCCACGCCCGGCGCATCGAGCAGCGCGGGAACGACGATGATCATTAACGTCCTGGTCCGGATCATGTACGCGCTCATCCTCGGCGGCCTTCGGTGCCATCACCGTCGCCGTCTGCGCTGTCTGGAACCTGCGCCGGGCCACGGTGTACCGCGACAAACGGCTTGGCAGCTCCGGCACCCGTATCAGCCGGTTCCTGGCCACGCGTACCGGCCTCGCCGTCATGCTCGTAGTGCTGGCGCTGGCCATGGCGCTCTTCATGCTCGGCTGGGGCAATGTCCCACGCGGGACGCCTCCGGGAAGTGCGGCATGCCCAGCCACATGAACTGGTAGCCAAGCAGGGAGCCTGGCCCCCCTGTCCGGGAATCGCGACCATTACGGCCGCTCCCGAAGTTTCTACTCCTCCTGCTTCGGTGGGTTCCGAGTGACCTGACGGAGCTGCTTCTCGACGTCGAACCGGTTGAGGTCGCTTTTGAACGCGTACATGGAGACCGCATCCTGTGCCCTCGCCGCGGCCTCGAACCAGACCTCGCGTTGCTTCTCGCGTTCATCATCATCGAGGTGCTCGAGCTTCCGGCCCTCGTCGTCGGCCGAGTGGAGGCGCGATACGGCGGCAGAGCTCCACAACCGGATCATCGTCGGCGGAGCGAGGTCGGGTCAGCTCGGATCCGTCCGCAGCTGCCCGGTGGCGGGGCCGCGGGAGCCAGGGTGACGCCATGGGCTGCTGCGAGGCGGATGACTGCATCCTCGAAGGCCGTGATGTTCTTCCCCGTCGGGCCTTCGGAGCGGGCCCTTGCAGAGGCGGCGTTCAATTCGGCCTGAGCTGCTTCCTTTCCCTCCATGCTGCGACTTTATGAGAGGAAGCTCGGCTGACCGGTGCGGGTCCGTCCGCAAGGCGAGCGAGAACCGGCGTCGTTTCCCGCCGCCTCAGAACCGACAAGTCCACCACTGGCCCTGGAGGGCGTGACCGTGCCGTTCGACCCCGACCGCCCGGCCCCGGCAAACGGGATGAAGTACCGCACCGAGTACGGCTACATCCTGGCCGGCCCGGACGAACGAGGATGCTGCGTGATCCACGAACTGTGGGTCGCACCGGAGCACCGCGGCAACGGAAAAGGACGCCTGCTCGTCGACCACGTCCGCACCTGGGCAAGAGAACACGCCCTGGCGCCGTTGATCGTCCACTGCTCGCCCCGCAATCAGCACGGTCGCGCCTTCTACGAGGCGCTCGGGATGCGGGCTGTGTCCGTGGTCTACCAAGACGATCTGGCCGAGTAGACAAAGCGTCGTGGCAGCACAACGGAGCTACCAGCAGATGACACCCCTCAGCCCCGGATGGCGTCAGCCGGTGAGGCGGATAACCCGCAGGGTTTCCTGAGAATCCAGGAAACCAAGCACCCGGCCCGCGGCCAGCGGGGCGCTCTTGCAGGCAGGTGCTCGCCGTGAACTCACCCCTCCACAACATGCGGCCGCCAGCGGAACACAGGATGTGGACCGCTCGCCGGCGCCGGAACAGCCGGGCAGCGTGGGCGTGACGGACCATCATGTACGCACCCGCGGAGTCGATGATCCCGGTCAGCTCGTCCTGGTCCACACCGCCACACAGGCGCGCCACCGCGGCGAGGCTATCCCGACAACCTTCGCCCGTCGGCCACAGCCCCGCGGCTCAAGAAGGCGTCAACGACACAGACGACGTCGGCGCGCTCGAGCCGTGCGCCTGCCACGAGCCGCCGGAAGAACAGGGGCCCGAGAAGCTGGGCGACGGCGAATTCCACGTCAGTGGCCGTCGACAGCTCTCCTCGGGCCACCGCATCCTCGATGACAGCAGCGGTCGTCCGGCTGCCCTCGCGGTACAAGTCCCTCTTCAGCGCCGCGAAGGCGGGACTGCTGTCGGCGCGCTCGATCACCACTCGCATGATCCGCTCGGTCGCCGGGTCGGTCAATTGGCCGCGGGCCAGGTCGAGTTCGGCCAGCAGATCCTCCCGCAGATCCCCCTTCGGGATGCTGTGACTGCGGGCCATCTGCCCGGCGAGCGCATCACGCAGGAGATCGGTGACGTCGGGCCAGTGACGGTACAGGGTGCTACGCCCCACACCGCTGCGCGAGGAAACGTTCACGTGCGTGATGGCCGGCAAGCCGCCTTCCTGCAGCAGCTCGCGTACCGCCGTCAACGCCGCCGATCTGCTCCGCGTAATACGCGGATCGACCCGTTGCGTTCCTGCGGTCTGCGTCGGGGGCGCCGGCATGGGACTCACACATGTCTCCCTTCTCCGCCCCCAGTCTGGCACGCGATGCCCCGCCCCTACTATGGGACAAGTTGTTTCACAGTAGGGAGGGTCGGCCGATCCCCCCCCGGCCCGAGGAGAGCCATGGCCGTCGTCAGTCCTGGACGCGTTCTGTTGTCACTGACCTCCATCAGCACCATGTGCGGCGCCTACATCGCCGACTGGAACGAAACACACATCCACAACCCCAACTGGCCGCCACACGCGAAATTCCACAACGCCCAGACCATGAGCACCGGCGCCGCGCTCGGCGCCATCGGGCTGTGGGCACTGTGGGGCCGCGGAGCCGACGCCTCCGGCGAGCGACTGAAACTGGCGACCGGTGCCGCCTCGCTGTACTGGATCACCCAGATGTCGGCCATCGCCTACCCCGGAACCGCCTTCATGGACCCGCCGAAGAAGGGCGCCCCGCAAGCAGTACTCGCCGGGGCCACACTCACCCTCAACGGCCTGGCCTTCGCCCTGGAACGCCGACGGCTGCGCCGGTGATACCCGGCCGCCGATTCCTCACCGTGCTCCGCCGCACGGGGATCACACAACTCCACCACCACGTGGAACAGGAGTCAGAGATACAGAGATCCCGCCCAACCTTCCGACCGGACGGGATCTCATCACTGATCTTCGTGTGCTCCGCTTCCCTGCATGGCCAGACCAGGAGATCGACACACCAACTACCCCTCCTTGTACGCCAACTAAAAATCCTCGTCACAACGAACACACCCACCGGGCCGAGCGCACGGGCCGCAACCCCTCCACAGGCGAGGCGATCACCACCCCCACTGCCTACAGCGTGAAGGTGACCGCGGACTCCAAGCTCAAGAAGGCCGCCAAGGACAAGCAGCCCCCTCGAAGCCGGGACGCTGGCGAGGCACGCAGACACCTCGCAGACGTGGAACCTCGAGATACCGAGAGACGGCGATGTGTACCGAACCGCAATCGGACTCACTAGCCTTACCGCACAAGCGTTACGCCCAGGTGATGCCCAACTCCCTTAGTGCGCCCAGCTGCTCGGCGTCGAGTTTGTCGCGCCGGGTCTTGGTGTTGGTGATCCATACGCCCAGTTTCACAATCACTGGCTCCGCTTCGCCGTCGACGGCGATCGGTTCGCTGTGTCCGCGCGGCACCGGCCGGTGGGCGCCTTCCCGCTCGACCCACTGCGTGAGGGCTGTCAGGCCTCGTTGGAATGCCTGCTGCGCTTTGCTCGGTCCCTTCGTCGTACGAGTGGCTGTCGGGGCGGGCTGGATGCCCAGCTTGGTCAGCCGCTCCTGCTGCTCGGGAAGGAGCCGTGCCCAGTTGCCCGGCTGCTTCTGCTGCTTCAGCCATTTGCCGATGTCGTCGCTGTCCATGAGTACGCCGGGTGCGATGTCGGGGAGCCGGCCGTCGGGTTCGTCGGCGGCGAGGTCGGCCAGGACGCGGTAGTGCCGCTGCCAGTCCAGCGGCCACGGGCAGTTCCAGTCCGGGTCGATCTCCGCTAGCTGCGCCGCACGTACGGCGGCGCGCACCGGGGCCTTGCCCAGGCCGTTCTTCTGCCCCTTCCGGCGGAGGTTGGCGATGTGCTGTCCGATGGGCACCATCGCCTCGCTCTCGCCCCATACTGCGTCCTGGCGGGGTGCGAGGTGTCCGGTGGCCCGCCGGTAGGAGCGGAGCGCGGCGAGCTTGTTCTCCCAGGCTTCCTCGCCCGGCTCCCACACCATCCCGGCTTCCGGGGCGTCCAGCAGGGTCTTGCGCCGCTCCTCCAGTTCCCCGGCCCGTAGTGCTTTGCGCTGCTGGTGCACCCACCTGCCGAGGGGGAAGTCCTTGGTCACCCCCACTTCGAGCTCCACGTCGTAGGACACGGCGTGGACGCCGGTGATCTCGTTCTCGGCCCGCCAGCACAGCAGGGCTTGGTAGCCCTCCAGCCACACCAGCGACTCGGGCCGGTAGACCCGAGTGCGCAGGAACGCGGCGATCGTGGCCGCGTCTCTGGGGGAGGAGAAGCGGAGCAGCACGGACTCGGCAGTGGCGTTGCTGTCGTCCTGCTCCTGGTCGGCGCCGTCATCTTCGCCGCCGGCCCCGACGATCCGGCCGTTCTTGTCCCGCTGGATGTGGACCGTGCGCTTTCCGCTGGTGAGGGCGCGGGAGGCGAGCTGCTCGACGAGTCGTTCATCATGCGAGCGCAGACCCTGGAGCACAGCTACGAGCGGGCGGAACGAGGCGCTGGCGATCATGTCGGTGGGGTTTTCGCCGGGCTTCAGGAACACGGGCACGATGATCCGTGCGACCTTGGTGGAGCCGTCTTTGTTGAGGCGGAGTGCGCGGCCGATGTTCTGCACGATCTCGACCTGGGAGCCACGGGTGTCGGCGAAGCAGACGGCTTCCACGCCTCGTTTGCCGGTGATGTCGACGCCTTCTCCGAGTACGCGACAGCTGGCGAGGAACGCGCGGTGCACGCGCCGGTTGTTGGCGTCGATGCCCTCTGCGAACTGGCGCAGAGCTTCCCGGCGTTCGGTGACGTGGTGGTCGCCGCACAGCCATGCCGACCAGACGCGCTCTGGTGGTACGTGGCGGCCGGCGTCGAGTTCGTAGAAGTCGGCGTCGATCGATGATGCGGGGAGCCGGTCCGCGGCCACCAGGCCGTCCTCGGAGGTGTCGTTGGCGTACAGCTCCGCGGCGGTCTCCGGCAGCTTCTCCGCGAAGGCCGCTGCTTCCTCCACCTTCTGATGGAAGGTCATCACCGTACGGAGGTTCCACTTCGCGGCGTGTTCCAGGAGTGCGGTCTGGAGCACGGCCAGGCGCCGGCCGCGCTGCGCCTCTTCGGATTCCCCGAGGACGGGGGAGGGGTCGCGGATCTCGAGGACGTCGATCTCGAATCCGGCGAGGATTTCGCGTTCGATCGCCTCCGAGAGTCCCAGCTCGGCCAGCCATGGTCCGTAGATCTCGGAGTCCTGGCCCATGGACGCGATCTCCGCCTCCTGGCCGTGCGGGCCCTTCTGCGGGCGGGGCGCGGCGAGGATGCGGGGGGTTGCGGTGAGGTAGAGCCGGTAGTCGGCGGGGACGCGGGCGTTGTCGTGGATCGCCGCCCATGGCTTGCCAAGATCGCCTGCGGTTGAGTGCGCCTCGTCGACGATGGCGAGCGAAAAACCGTCCATCCGCTGTCCGTACAGCTGCTCCCCGCCCGCGAGAGCGGCCTCCAGCGGCCCGCACACCTTCCGCTGACCCGCAGGGTCGTCGAAGTCCTCGCGGTCCACCAGCGAGGCGTACGTGGCGAACACGACGACGGGTCCGTGTCCGGCCCACAGGGCGAGCTGGATCGGGTTGGTGGTGGTGCGCACCCCCAACGCGCCCAGGACCGGGTCGTTCTCCAGCGAGCACACCGTGACCATCGGCGCGGTGTGGCCCACCAGACGCCAGGCCTCGACGGTCTGCGCGAGCAGGTCCAGGGTCGGCACCATGACCAGGATCCGACCGCCCGCGAACGACTCCAGCGCGCATGCGGCGGCCGTGATCGTCTTGCCCGAGCCGGTCGCGGACACGATCGTGCCCCGGGCACCCTGCGGGGACACAGGTGCCCTTTCAGGGAACCCCACCCACCGGCGAAACGCGGAGCGTTGAGCTACCTGATGCTCCTTGAGCCGAATCGCTGACATCTTCGTGCCCCCTCAACGCCTGAATTCATTCAGGCGAGGATCTCACCCCTAGGGTGTCCCATGTTTCTGCCAAAGGTACAGACTGCATCACTTTGATGCAGTCGAGACACCAACACCCTAAGACCTCAACCAGCCACCCACCCTTACAGCCAGCCCGGCCCGCGTCAGCGGGCCTAAGTTCCGCAGGCGAAGCCGAAGGAACGCCAGGAGCAGGAGAGCGCAGCGAACCTGCCCACGAGGCTGGAGCGCAGCGGAAGCCTCCAGGTGAAGCGCAGCCCGAACCAGCTCCGAGAGCGCAGCGAACGGAGCATCAATCCCCATGCGCAGCATGGGGATTGAGCGGGATGCGCAGCATCCCGCCAGCGCTCCCGCGAAGCGGGAGCGCAACACCCGCGCGCAGCGCGGGTGTTCGCTTGCACATCGCGCAGCGATGTGGTAC